>NZ_JAPFQA010000001.1 GCF_027563465.1 Mesorhizobium qingshengii
ACATTCATCCTAATGGGCAAACAGGCCGGACCAGCTAATCCAAAAGTGGAGTCTTGGCCGGGATACCCGCAAAAATGCGGCCGCACGCAATTCTGGCTGTTTATAGCTGCCGCAATCCCGAGGGCAACCAGTGCATCGAAGTGATGCGAAACCACCAGCGTGCGAGCGCATTGGCACTGCGATCCATCGACGTTCAAAGACTGCGTGGATGCGGCAGGAGGCTGGCAGCGGGATTTGAGGCGAAAGGACGGTCGCCAGCAATTGCGCGGGCGTTCTGGAGGAAGCCCCGTGCGGAGGATCTGGAATACCTCCCCGCGTGACCACGGGCGGTCGCTCTGCAACCAGGTCTTTTTTGCGGGAAGAACGTCTCCCTCACAATCGTTCTACAGGTCTGATGGGCGATGGGGTTAGAAAAATGTCTCGAAATGACGCGGAACTATGCGCTCGGGCGAGTGCACGCGGCATCACGATCTATCAGCGTTCAAAGACAGTGTGGATTGCGGCGGGAAGCTATCGGGGGCGGGATTTTGAAGTGAAAGGACGGTCTCCGGCAATCGCTCTCGCATTCTGGGTGGAAGCCGCTCGGTATAGAGGCTCGGGAATATAAAGCAGTCCAGGCCCCGTTGGACGGAAATTGGTCGCGCCCAGTTCGGAACTCTTGCCTCACACAGAGCAGTGAAGTCGGATGCAAGTAACTCGAAAGCCGTTAAGAGCTGATCCGCACCCACTTCCCGCTGGCGGACTGGGATTGGCGGGCAAAATAATGGTACGAAGTGCGTGACCAGTCCCTGATCACACTGCCACGGTTGTCCAGGATCAAGTCTCCCTTGTCGGTTCGCACCGTGAGCACCGTGTGACCCTCGCCGCCGAGCGTCGCGACCGTCAGGAGCAAGGCGGAAGCTGGCCATCCACGCTTCAAAAGCTCGCTCTTCTTCAGGATCGCAATATCCTCGCAGTCGCCCTGTTTGGTCGGCACGCGCCAATCGTCGACGCTGCCCGCCGTGACGAGGTCGCTACGCTCCTCGATCCGGCGATTGACGGAGGTGTTCACGGCTTCGAGTTCGGCCTTGCGTGCCGGCGTCAGCGTCACCAGCTTGACCTGCCCGTCGGTGCTGCAGAGTCTTGGGTGGCTGGTGCAGAAAACGCGAGCGGCCGGCGAGGGAATGCATACCCCTTTGTGACCATCATCGCATTGGTTGTCTGCATGGTTTCACTGCAACCGGTTGCCACCATGGCTAAGGCAACAAGCGTAGCGAAACGTACCACGTACCGTCTCCTTTAGTTGTCAACTCAACGAACAAGCCTCGCACAATGTGGTAAATCAATCCTTAAAAAGGTATTCTCGACCAATATACATAACAATATGTTACCGAATTGTAGAAATTGGTTGATAGCGCCTTGGTTTGGGGCCATGTGCGCTTTCCGTTGGAGGAAGAAATGCTACGATATCGGGCTTGGAGGGGAAGGACTCATTCGATCTTGCTCATTTCATCTGCTTCTTTGGCCATGAATTGGGCGAGTTCAACAGCAGCACAGGACAGTATTCGGCCGCGGCTGACAGCAGCCCAATGCCAACCACTTACCGACGCCAACTATGCGCGGTGTTGTATCGCGATCAATCGCAGGAGTATCCTTTCGTCGGACCAAATTGAACAATGCCCACCCCTCACAACTTCGCTGATAGCGGCAACGCTTGCACGTCTGGGTGACAACACCGTTCCCGGCGCTGGAGATGATTCCAGCGCCGGTGATATCGGAGGCAAGAGCGGCGACACCGGTGGCAAGGGCGGTGATTCCGGTGGCAAGGGTGGCGACACCGGCGGCAAGGGTGGCGATTCCGGCGGCAAGGGCGGCGATTCCGGCGGTAAAGGTGGCGATTCCGGCGGCGGTTCCGGCAACTAGGCTCCGGGGGTTGCCGAAGCGCCTGCTGGGGGTATCACTTCACGTCCAGCCTCCGCACGAATCCGTGTTTTGCCTCGGCGAAGCTGCGCTCCAATACGGCCGGTTGAAGATCCGGGGGCCGCCGAGGCCCCCGGAAGTCGGTCTAGGCCGATGCGGCCTTCGAAAAAAGCGTTCTGTAATCGAGCGCCTTCAACTGCCCGACGCCGTCCAGCACCATGCTGCCCGCGACATAGACAATGACCGCAAGGCCGAGCCAGCCGATCCAGCGGTATCTGGCCAGCAGCGCCGCCACCAGCGTCGAGGCGACCGCCATCAGGACCACCGACAGGATGAGACCGAAGATCAGCGCATCCATGTCGTCGCTTGCCGCGCCGGCCACGGCGAGCACATTGTCCAGCGACATCGAAACGTCGGCGACAATGATCTGAATGATCGCTGTGCGTAGCGCCTTGGCCGGTCGTTTCGCCACAAGGCTGGCCGTGTCGGGATCGACGTCCATGCCGTTTCCGCCATCGGCATCGCCGGCGGATCGCAATTCCTCGAACATGTTCCAGCAGACCCAGAACAGCAGCAGGCCGCCGACGAGCATGATGCCTGGGATTTCCAGCAATTGCACCGCCACCACGGCAAAGACGATACGGATCACCGCTGCCGCGGCAATGCCGGCCACGATCGCCTTCTGGCGCAGGTCTCTTGCCAGGCCGGCCGCCGCCATGCCGATCGCCACGACATTGTCGCCCGAGAGAACGAGATTGATGGTGATGACTTCCAGATAGGCTGCGATCGTCGCCTGGTCGATCTCAAACGGCATCAGGCAAGCTCCGCTGGGGTAAGCAGCAGGCCCATCGCCGGCATTGCTCGAAAAAACAGCGGCATGCCGGCCGGGCTCGTCAAGAAAATCAGCAGCAATGTGACGTCCCCCGCCCGACGGCGTCCAGCAAGATGGCTGGATCGTACCATGGATATGGTGCTTTGCGTCCGAGAAGAAGGGCCACTGCCGCCGAGGAGATGGGGAAACTGTTCATCACCGCCGAACTGGGCGGCGGCGGCACTTCGCATACGCATACCGTGCGGATCGCGCGGCGCGGCGGGCTCAACGCTGCGCCATGCGGGCATCGTCACCGGCGCGGTCGAGACGAGCCCGATGCAATGGCTCGACATGCCGTCGGGTGACTGTTTCTCTTCGCCGAGGATAACGGCGTGATCGAGACTATGGTCGATCTTGGCGAACCCGTCGAAGAAGATAAGGTGCTGGCGCGGGTTCATTCCGTCGACCGTACCGGTGTTGCGTCCCAGGAGATCCGGGCAAAGATGTCGGGCCTGCTGGCGGCGCGACATTTCCCCGGCCTGGTGAAGGCCGGCGATTGCGCGGGCGTGGTGGCTGTGGAAGTCTGACGATTCCGCGGGGGATTCCTTGTCTTGCATCCTTCGCGGAGCCCTCTGACGTGGCGGAAAGAAGCAGGATGGCGAGCGGAGTCGACATTGCATGAGGAAGTCACTATATAGCGGCGGCTTCGACCCGCGTGCCTGAAGGCAGTGCCCCCGGAGCAACTGTGAATGTGTTATGTGTTGCGCCATCTTTTGTGACGAAATCGGCTCGGAAACCGGAAAAAGCAAATAGAAACAGTGGCGCAAGCTGGGGCGACCCCAGCCAACGGTACCGACCCCACCAGAATCAGAAAATGTTCTTGACCCCTCGATTTCCTATGGCTCTGTGGACCTTGGACGGCATCGGCTTGCCGGGCGGCCACGACTCGGCTGGAATGGGGGCATGCATCCTTCGCCGGATGCCGACGTTTATGATTACCAACCGGCTTTGCCGCCAGGGAACAGCAGTATGAGTGAACACGCGATCGAGTTCTTGCGGGGATGGATCGGCGAAAAGGTCCAGTGCCAGCCGTCCCAGGCCAGGATCGAGAAGCAGGCCGAGACGCTGGCCAAGGAATGCGCCGCCAAGGCGGCGGAAGTCGGCATTCCCTTGGAGGACATCCAGGAGGAAGTCGGCGACATTCAGGAACTGATAGCTTCCCGGCTCGAGGAAGCGGCCGAGGCCGACGAAAACCAGCAGGCATCCAGCAAAGCCGCGGAATGACTGTCTAGACTTAGGGGCGACACTGGTCTTGAAACGCGGGTCCATTCGGCCCGCGTCTTTGTCTCGGCTGTCCTCAGCCAAACGTCTCTTTCAGCCACGTCTTCGGCAGCGCAGGGACGAAATTGCCGTCACGCCCGGTCATGTCGTCATTGGCGACCAATGCGTTGAGGATCGCTTCCTCCACACTCTGGATCACCGCATCGAAAAACGGATCGATGTCAGTGTCCGGGATGAAATCAGCGCTGGCGATCCGGCCTGACGGAGCCAGCGCAGCGGCAGGATTGGCGGTCGAGAAGGCGAGAAAAATGTCGCCGGAACTGTGATAGCCGAAGCCGCCGGTCATGGCGACGCCGAGCGGCACGCGCCGCGCCAAGCGCTTCATCTGATGCGGCAGGAACGGCGCGTCGGTGGCAATGATGGCGATGATCGAACCCTTTTCAGCGCGCGGCGTACCCTCGTGGATCGCCGGTTCGGCAAGCTCGGGCCCGGCGCGCAGGCCGCGAACCGTGAAATTATGCCGTTTGCCGAAATTCGACTGCACGAAGGCGCCGACCGTATAGCAGCGGCCGTGCCATTCGACGACGCGCGATGCGGTGCCGGAACCGGCCTTGAAGCCGAAGGTGATCATGCCGGTGCCGCCACCGACGCTGCCTTCCTCGATCGGGCCGCTGGCCGCGCCGTCAAGCGCCTGGCCGACATGCTCTGATGTCAGATGGTAGCCGTTGATATCGTTGAGGAAACCGTCGTAGGTCTCCGCCGCCACCGGCAGGCCCCAGGCGCTGTCGAGGGCCGCCGGCAGCACCTGGCTCATCCAGCGCAGCGTGCCGTCGCGTGAGACACCGCAGGAATGCGTGTTGGTGATGGTGACCGGGAAATTGAAAGCGCCGGTTTCCTCGACGATGTGCGAGCCGGTCAGCTCGCCATTGCCGTTCTGGCTGAAGATGCCGGCAAAGACCGGCGTGGCAAGATCGGCGCGCGGCCTGGGCAGTATCGCGGTCACGCCGGTGCGCACCGGTCCCTGGCCGACGACAAGCGCGCCATCGCCGGAAATCAGCGTCGCATAACCGACCGCGACGCCGGGCACGTCGGTGATCGCATTGAACGGTCCGGGCGTCCCGTCGAAGCCGATGCCGAAGCTTCGCGCGCGCGGTTTGCCGGAAGGTGTTGCCAGATGGTGCGGATTGTCGGTCATGGCCTCAGAACAGCGATCCCTGATTGCCGGGCTCCCTGGCCTTGGCCGCTGGCTTGGCCACCGCTTTCGGTTTGGCCGCGCCGCCGGTCGCGACCGCATCCGCGGTGCCGTCGGCGAATTCCAGCGAAAGCGCCATCCCCGACGTCACGTCGGCCGCCTGCTTGATCACCGCGCCGTCGGCGTCCTTCACCAGGGCGAAGCCGCGCGCCAGAACGGCCTTGTGCGAAAGCGTGGTCAGCAGGCGCTCGGCCTGGCTCAGTTGTCCGCGCAGGCGCTCCAACCGCACGGAAATGACACGATCTTGCCGGCGCGCCAGCGCCGTCAGCATGTCTCCCTGCAGTTTCTGGCGCCGTGCGATCGGTGCCGGCGACAGCCGCGTCGCGGTGCGCGAAAATCGCGCGCGGCGCTCGCGTACGATGGCGAAGAACGCCGCCTGCGCGCGGGCGAGGTCGCGGCCGGTCAGCGTGCGGGCTTCGTTGATGCGCCGCGACAGCGTGGCCGGTGTCAGCCTTTGGCCCTGAAGCCGTGCCCGCTTGCGGTCGACGCTGACGGACAGGGCCCGGCCGAGCCGGCTCGTCGCTTCGTCGAGGCGTCGGCGCGGCAGCGCCAGCAATTGGTCGGGCGAGGGCAGCGCGCGGGCGGCGGCGCGGACTGCCTGCCGCTTGCGTTCGAAATTGCGCGACACTGCCGCCTTGAGCCGCGCGCCAAGACTGGCAAGCGTCGCCTCGAGGTCGGCCTTCACCGGCACGGCTATTTCGGCCGCACCCGTCGGTGTCGGCGCCCGCACATCGGCGACGAGGTCGATCAGCGTCCAGTCGGTCTCGTGGCCGACGGCCGAGATCACCGGAATGCCGGAGGCGGCGACGGCGCAGGCGAGCGCCTCGTCGTTGAACCCCCAGAGGTCTTCGAGGCTGCCGCCGCCGCGCGCCACGATCAACAGGTCCGGGCGCTGAATGGCCCCATCCCAGGCCAGCGCGTTGAAGCCGTTGACGGCGGCGGCCACTTCCGCGCCTGACGTCTCGCCCTGCACGCGCACCGGCCAGACCAGGACATGCAATGGAAAGCGATCCTTGATCCGGTGGATGATGTCGCGGATGACGGACCCTGTCGGCGAGGTGACGACGCCGATGACGCGCGGCATGAATGGCAGCAACTGCTTGCGACCGCTGTCGAACAGGCCCTCGGCCTGCAGCCGGCGCTTGCGTTCTTCCAGCAGCGCCATCAGCGCTCCGGCGCCGGCGGGCTCCAGATTGTCGATGACGATCTGGTAGTTGGACTTGCCGGGATAGGTGGTGAGCTTGCCGGTGGCGATCACTTCCATCCCCTCCTCGGGGCGGAATTTCAGCCGGCTCATCGTGCCCTTCCACACCACCGCGTCGAGCCGGGCGCGGTCGTCCTTCAGCGCGAAATAGGCATGGCCGGACGAATGCGGCCCGCGATAGCCGGATATTTCGCCGCGCACCCGCACATTGCCGAAGACGTCCTCGACCGTGCGCTTCAGCGCGCCGGAAATCTCGCTCACCGTGTATTCGGTGGCGTTGGTGCGTGATTCGGATGCTGCCTCGCTCATCGCCCGATTGGGCGATGGTTGGGCGTCTGCGTCAAGGCACCTTTCATAACGCGATCTTAAGCCTGGTTTGATTGAGTTGGATCTAAAGGAACTGGCTAAGGACGTATGAGCGCAGGCGCACACCGCAGCCCACTGACATACCAGGTTACGCTGACGGTGCTGGTGCTCGCCGCCTTGGCACTGCTGATGGTCGTCGGTCTTGGCTCTTACGCGATGGTCCAGGCCGACCGCACCTCGCTTGAGCGACAAAAGATATTCTTCGCCAACGGCTTGCAGGATCAGATTGCCGCCGTCGAACGCGAGCAGGAAAGTGTCACGGTCTGGGACGATTCCGTCTCCAACGCCAAGGCCAACAATCAGACCTGGATGGTCGAAAACCTCAGCGTCTGGATGTATTCCTATTACGGCCACAATCGAGTCTATGTGCTGGACGAAGCCAACCGGCCGATCCACGCGATGCGCGAAGGGCAAGTGGTGGCACCAGCCGCCTATGGCGAGGACGAGCCTGCTCTGCTGCCCACCATTGAAAAGCTGCGCCGGCTGATTGCCCAACCGGCGAAAGAGAACGCATCCGGCGGGCCGCTCAAATTGGTCGCCGAGGATCTAGTGTCGCTTGACGGAAGGCCTGCCATCCTCAGTGTCATGCCGCTGGTGCCGAGTTCGGACCGTGTCTTTCAGGCGCCGGGAAGCGAGTATCTGCATGTCTCGGCTGAATTCATCGATGATGCCGTCGTCGGCAGGATCGCCGAGAAATACCTGCTCGATGGCGCGCACCTGCTGCCATTGTCGCAACCGGTCGGCTCTGCCTCCATTCCGCTAGTCGATTCCCGTGGTGTCATTCTCGGCTATGTCGGGTGGGATCAGGAGCGTCCTGGCCTGACACTCGTGCGCAAGGCCGGTCCGGCTCTGATCCTCGCGGTTTTGGTCGCCGCGAGCGTGCTGGCGTTCCTGTTGCGTCGTCTGCGCCGCGCATCGTCGGCCCTGCAGATCAGTCAGAGCCAGGCCCAGTATCTCGCCTTTCACGATACCCTCACCGGTCTACCCAACCGGGCCCTGTTCGAGGACCGGCTGCGTCGCGTGTTGCTGACGGCCAACCACGACGGCGTGAAGGTGGCGCTGCTCTATCTCGATATCGATCGGTTCAAGCATGTCAACGATACGCTCGGCCATCCCGCCGGCGACGAGCTCGTGCGCCAGACCGCCTCGCGGCTACAGCAGACAATTCGCGAAGTCGATACGGTGGCCCGGCTCGGCGGTGACGAATTCGCCATCATCCTCATCGATGTCCGCGACGTTCGGGATGCCGAGGATATGTCGGAGCGCCTGCAGCAGAAATTCCAGCTACCCTTCAGCCTGATGGACGATCAGGTTTTTGTCAGCGCCAGCATCGGTATCGCCTTGTCGACGGCCCCCGAGACCGATGCCGATGACCTGCTGCGCAGGGCCGACATCGCTCTGTATGAAGCCAAGAGGAATGGCCGTGGTCGCTACCAGGTCTTCGCCGGCGACATGGACGATCTGTTGCTGCGCAAGCGCAAGGTCGAAAGCGAACTTCGCAACGCCTTGGCCGGTGGCGGCGGCATCAAGCTGACATATCAGCCGATCTTTGCCGCCGACGGCAGGACTATCCTCGGTGCTGAAGCGCTTGTGCGCTGGACGCACGAAGTCCACGGCGCATTGCCGACACAGCAGTTCATCGCCATTGCCGAAGAGCGCGGCATGATCGGCGAACTCGGCAAATGGGCGCTGCTCGAAGCCTGCCGCTTTGCAGCCGGGACACGCTTGCCGTGGGTGGCCGTCAATGTTTCACCCTTGCAGTTGCGCGATGTCGGATTTGCCGAACAGGTCGCCTCGATCCTTGCCGAGACCGGGCTGGCGCCGGGGCGCCTGCAACTCGAGATCACCGAAAGCGTGTTGCTCGAAAACAACGACACGACCCTCACTGCCCTGGCAAAGCTACGCAGGTTGGGGATCAGTGTGGTGCTCGATGATTTTGGTACCGGCTATTCCTCACTGGGTTATCTGCGCCGTCATGCCATCGACAAGCTGAAGATCGACCGTTCATTCGTTCGTCTTCTCGACGAGGACAGCAGCGCTACCGCCATCGTCAGGGCATTGATCGACCTTGCGATTGCTCTCGATGTCGAGGTGACCGCGGAGGGCGTCGAGACGGAAGTGCAGAAAGCCCTGCTCGTCGGCATGGGTTGTCACCAACTGCAAGGCTATCTTCTGGCCCCGCCACTGGAACCGTTCCAGTTGCTGGGTCTCCCCGGTCTCTCGCTCGGTCAGAACGAGCCAGCCCCGGTCCGGGCGTAGCCTGCCTACCAGCCCGGCAGGATCTGGTTCGGCTTGGTCCGCTTCATCTTGGCGAAGGCGAGGGCCGCGAAGTCGAATGTGCCGGTCTCTTCGCCCAGCGGCACGGAGATGTTGTCCAGGCTTTCCGAAATATGGCGGGCGAGCGCGTCGACGATCTCCGGTCGCGATGTCTGGCCGCGCATGATGCCGATGCGGCAATCGGGCAGGGCGCCGAAGCCGTCGGCTTCGCCCAGCACCCGCATGCCGGGCCTGAGCGCGCATTCCGGCAGCACCGAGATCGCCAGGCCCGAAAGCACCGCTGCGGTGATGACGGTTGCCGAGAAACTGGTGAACAGGATGCGATAGTCGCGGTTCTGCCTGTCGAGCACGTCGACAGCGGCGCGCCGCCAGATGCAGTTCGGCCGGCCAAAGGCCATCGGCAACGTCTGCTGCTCGTGCGTTGCATGGTTGGCCGAGGTGACCCACAGCAGCGGCTCGCGCCGCACCACTTCCGACTGGCCGCGCGTGTCGTTGTGCGTCACCAGCGCCAGATCGAGATTGCCGCGCTTGATATGTTCGACCAGCCCCGGCGTCGGTTCGCAGATGACGGTCAGTTCGACGCGCGGATTGGAGCGCGTGAACCGCGCCATGATCTCGGGCAGGAAACGATCGGCATAGTCGTCGGGCGTGCCGATGCGGATCGTGCCTTCCAGCCGCTGGTCATCGAAGGCCGCCAGCGTTTCGCGGTTGAGATAGAGCAGCCGCCGCGCGTAGGAGAGCAGCTTGTCGCCTTCCTCGGTCAGCTTGTTGGTGCGCCCATCCTTCTCGAACAGCGGCTTGCCGATCCGCTCTTCCAGCCGGCGCATCTGCATCGATACCGCCGACTGGGTCCGGTGCACCTCTTCGGCCGCCCGGGTAAAGCTGCCTGTGTCGGCAATCGAGATGAAGGTCTGCAACTGATCGAGATCGAGCGGCGCTTTCATCGGTCCAATCCATCACTAGTGTTGATGCTAAAGATTAGAAACATTCGTTGGATTAATCAATCGGGCGATGGCAAATTGCCGATGTCCACATGAAGGCATGTGATTGGGACCGGAACGGTCGCTGTAGCCAGCGCTGATCGCCTGGTTTCGTCCGCCCCTACGGCGCTGCGCGTCCTTTGGACGCGCAAAGGACGCTGTAGCACTTTGATTTTGCGCATGATCCTTTTCCGAACCTTCGGTTCGGGGTCATGCGGCGGTCTGAAGGAGGCCGATAATGACCACGTTCGATTTCGCCACCGAGACCTCGCGCATCACCTCGCGTCCGGCCGTTGCGACGCGCCTGGCAAACACCGTCTCCAACGCCTACCGCGCCTGGAAAAACCGCCGCGCCTTCTATCGCCTCGGCGAAATGTCGGATGCCGAACTCGCCGATATCGGCCTGACGCGCGCCGACCTCCATGTCGCCATTGACGCGCCGTTTGGCCGCGACCCGACGGCGATCTTGCGCGAAATCGCAAGCGATCGCGTCGAGACGATCGAGGATATCGCCCGCAAGGCGGCCTGACCGGCTGAGTTCCGGTCCAGTTGAACCTTTTCAGGGTTCAGCGCGACCAAGGTTCTGCAGGCTCCCCACTCCCTGCCGGTTCCCCGCCGGCCTGCCTGCACGTTGCCCGGTCCTCCCAAGGACCGGGCTTTTCTTTTTCTGCGTTGCCGAAGACCGGCCGTTGGCTTGCCGGCTACCGCCGGTCCATATCGCGCTTGAACTGGTCGAAGATCGTTTCCACGCCCTTCTGGTACTCGTCGCGCTGCTGGGCGCCGGTTTCGAACATCTTGCCGAACAGATCGTCGAACGGGTTCCTCGGCCGGCCGCTCGGGTTGGTCTGCGGCTGCGGTGCCTGAGGTTGCGGTGCCGGCTGTCCGCCGGGCGTGCCGAAGCCGCCGCCACCACCTTGCCGCAGCATCTCCTCGAAGATTTTCCCCAGCGGGTTGTCGCCGTAGGGGCTCTGCGTCTGTTGAGGCTGCGGTTGCGCCCGGCCTTGCGGCTGTGGCGCGCCGCCGCCGAACATGTCCTGCAGCACCTTGCCGAGCGGATTGTCGCCATAGGGATTGGGTGCCGGTTGCGGCTGGCTTTGCGGCTGCGGCGTCCCGCCGCCGAACATGTCCTGCAAAACCTTGCCGAACGGATTGTCCATCGGATTCTGAGGCTGTGGGGCTGGGGCCTGCATGCCTACACCTTGCCGCATCATCTGCTCGATGATCTCGCCGAGCGGATTGCCGCCGCCACCGAAACCGCCTGCGGCCTGCATCTGGCCCCCCGTCAACTGGTTCGTCGTCTGCTTGAACAGTCCGCCCATCACCATCGAGGCGATCGCTGGCAGCATCTGCTGCAGGATCTGCTGGCTGACGCCGCTCGCCTGCGCCGCCTGGCTGGCCACGGCGCGCGACAGGTCCTTCGAGCCGAACAGATGCCCCAATATGCCGTTGCCCTCGTTGACGCCTTGTGGCGAGAAGGCTCGCGTTGCGTCCTCGAAATACTTGGCGTGCTGGCCACTCGCCATCGCCGTCATGAAGGCGCCGAGCCCATAGGGATCCGCGGTGTTGCGTTGCAGTCCCTGCGAGAAGGCCGGCAGCAATGCGGCAACCGCCGCCTGCGTCTGTTGCATCGAAAGCCCGTATTGCTGGGCAAGCGCCTGCATGCCGCTGCCATTCTGGGCCTGCGCCAACATGTCGAACAAGGTAGGCATCGGCTTCTCCTCCGGGAAATCCTCGGCGGAGAGCCTAATTCGTTTCGATGCCCGGTTGAAGCGACTTTTGCCGCTCCCTAACGCGCAGGGGTCAATAGGCGTATTCCATGAACACCGGTTCGATCGAACCGCCCCAGCGTGTGTGAAAGGCGGAGAGCAGTTCCTCGGCGCTGGTGGTGCCGCGCGCGACCACTTCGTCCAAAGTGTTGAGGAACGATGTCTCGTCATAGCCGTCGCGGTTCTTCTTGCCGCGGTTCTTGAGACCCATGCGCGAGATGACCAGCACGTCACGCGCGATCTCGCGCAGCGTGGTGTTGCGGAAGGGCGCGGAAATGGCTTGTTCCGGCACGGCATTGCGCATCGCCAGCACTTCTTCATATGTCCAGCTAGAGGTCAGTGCCTCGGCGGCATCGAGCGCTGCCTCGTCATAGAGCAGCCCGACCCAGAACGCCGGCAGCGCGCAGATGCGCCGCCACGGTCCGCCGTCGGCGCCGCGCATTTCCAGAAACCGCTTCAACCGCACGTCGGGGAACAGCGTCGACAGATGGTTCGCCCAGTCGCCCATCGTCGGCAGCCCGTCCGGCACTTCGTTGCGCGCGGCACCGGCCATGAACTGACGGAAGGTGATGTGAGTCATGTCGTGATAATGGCCGTCGCGAATGACGAAATACATCGGCACGTCGAGCGCCCATTCGACATAGTCGGCAAAGCCGAAATCGGGTGAGAAGCAGAATTCGAGCAGGCCCGAGCGCTGGTTGTCGGTGTCGCGCCAGATGTCGCCGCGCCAGCTTTGCAATCCGTTCGGGCGGCTCTCGGTGAACGGCGAATTGGCGAACAGTGCCGTCGACAGCGGCTGCAGCTTCAGCGACACCTGCATTTTGCGCCGCATGTCGGCCTCGCTCTCGAAGTCGAGATTCACCTGGATCGTGCAGGTGCGGTACATCATGTCCAGGCCCTTGCTGCCGACCTTGGGCATGTAGCGCGTCATGATCTCGTAGCGCGACTTCGGCATTTTCGGGGTCTCGGCCAGCGACCATTTCGGGCTGCCGCCAAGGCCAAGAAAGCGGATGCCCATCGGTTCGGCGATCTCGCGCACTTGCGCCAGATGCGCATTGCCCTCGCGACAGGTTTGGTGGATCGTCTCCAGCGGCGCGCCGGACAATTCGAACTGGCCACCGGGCTCCAGCGAGATCGCACCCTGGCCTGTGGGCTCGACCAGGCCGATGATGCGGCCGTCGTCGATGATCGGATCCCAGCCGAGCTTTTCCTGCATGCCTTCGAGGATGGCGCGGATGCCGCGCTCGCCGCCATAGGGCACAGGCGCGTTGCCGTCGACATAGAACGGGAATTTCTCGTGCTCGGTGCCGATGCGCCACTTGTCGCGCGGTTTGTTGCCTTCGGCCAGGTGCTCGACGAGTTCGTCGATGCCTTCGATGGGCCTGAAATCGGTTGTGTCGCGCGCCATGGTTCAACCCTCAAAGGCGATCAGACGATCGCCGGCGGTAAATGGACGAAATGTCAGCAGCCGATCAAGCGAAAAATCCTGAGCCAGAGGTCAAGTGGAATTGATCACCAGTCTCCGACCGTTGCCTGGATCACCGCAAGTGCGGCCACCGCCGCCGTATCGGCGCGCAGGATCCGAGGGCCAAGCGGAATGGCTGTCACGAAGGGCAGGGCGCGCAGTATCTTGCGCTCGTCATCGGAGAAGCCGCCCTCCGGCCCGACCAGCAGCCCAAGCTTCTTCTCCGTCACCGCCTGCAGGGCAGGCAGCGGATTGTTGGTCGCGGCGTCCTCGTCGCAGAAGATCAGCCGCCGCTCTCTGTCCCAGCCGGTCAGCAGGCGATCGAATTTTTCCGCTTCGCGCACATCCGGCACCGCCAGGATGCCGCATTGCTCGGCCGCCTCGACAACATTGGCGCGCAGGCGATCGATGGAAGGCTTGGCCACTTGCGTGTGCTGGGTGACGACAGGCTGCAGGATGCCGGCGCCCATCTCGACCGCCTTCTGCACGAGATAGTCGAGCCGGCCCTGCTTCAGCGGCGCGAAACAATAGACGAGATCGGGCAGCGGCGGCTGCGGCCGTTGCGGGACCAGCACTTTCAGCCGCACCGCCCTTTTTGTTTTCGCTGATATGGCCGCCGACCACTCGCCGTCACGCCCGTTGAACACAAGGATCTCCGCGCCTTCGCCGAGCCGCAGCACATGCATGAGATAATGGCTTTGCTGCTGACCGGCATCGAACTCGGCATCCGCCCCGAGATCGTCGGGCACGAACAGGCGTTGCATCTTGTAGTTGGCGCGCATCGCCGAGGAATGGGCGAGCGGGCCGCCGACGTCAAGCCATGCGTGCCGGCCGTGCCGCAAAGACGACACGGCACTGTCGGAATACCGATGCCGGTCTTTTGCTCCATCGCGCAGTCTGGCTGGAGTGCAGGATAACGCGATCCGGAGACCTGGAGTGGACAGGATTACACGAGGCGGCTGTTTGTGCGGTGCCGTCAGCTATGAATTGACCGGTGAACTACGTCCGATCGTTGCTTGCCATTGCAATCAGTGCAGAAAGGCAACCGGCCATTTCGGGGCGGCCACGCAGGTTGAACAGAAGCAGGCGACCATCACCGGCGACACGCTGCGCTGGTTCAGATCGTCCGAACATGCCGAGCGCGGCTTCTGCTCCATATGCGGTGGAAATCTGTTCTGGCGCCGGTTTGGCAGCCCGTTCATTTCCGTCTGGGCCGGGACCATAGACGGCAAGACCGGTCTGAAAATGGAAAGCCAGTTGTATCCGGAATCCGCAGGCGACTACTACGACTTGCCGGCGATACCCGTGGTGCCGCAATCGGAATTGAAGTAGCGCCGCTGGTCAGTCCGCCCAAACCGGACGATATCCGGCGCCAAGCACGGCAACGGTCGTCGTAGGCGTAATCATGAACGGATCGACAAGCTCGGGCGCATCGAGACCGATCGCCGGTCTGTAACCGCCGAAACCCCAGGGCAGCGCCGCACCGTCACGCAGCGCGTAGGGCCTGTCGCCGGCTGCGATCATCGTGCCGTCCGGCAGGGCCGCCAGCGACGCGTTATCGAGCTTCACTGCTTGCCCACCGGACGCCAGCCGTTCCTTGTGCAGCCGCTTGTCCACCTGCGGCGCGCGCGGCTCGGCAATGCCAAAGGCTTCGCCGAAACGGTGGACAAAGTCCTTGGCCCGTTCGCGCCGGCAATAGAAGCAGGGGCGGTGCCCGGCAGCCAGCGCCGTCACCTCGTCGAGGAAGAACAGCTCGGTCCAGCCGGCCTTGCCACCGGGCCTGTTGCGGCCCATCGGCTCGCGCCGCACGTTGCGGAACTCACAGACGCAGATGATCCAGGCTTGAAGCGCCCAGCGCTTTTTCAGCAGCGTCTTCGTTTCGGGATCATGGATGATGCCGCGATTGCCCATGAACAGGCCGCGCTCGGGCACGGCGTACAAGGCGCCGAACGGGTCGACCCGGTTTTGCAGTGGCATAGCTTTCTCCCAAATGCGCATCTTGGCTGCAAGGCCGGCGGCATGATATCGCTCGTCGCATCTTTTTCATGTCAGCAGGGTTTTCCATGCGGGTGCTGGTGGTCCAGAACTACGACAATACCGGCCTCGGTCAGCTCGGCGCCGCTCTTGCGGAAGCCGGCGCCGACCTCGATCTGCGCCTCCCTTACAGAGGCGATCCGCTGCCGGATGACGCGGCCGAACATGACGCCTTGGTGGTGCTCGGCGGCGGTCAGAATGCACTGGCCGATGATGAATATCCCTATTTCCCGGCGCTGCTCGAACTGACCCGCGATTTCGCCGGCAAGGATCGCGCCGTGCTCGGCATATGCCTCGGCAGCCAACTCGTTGCCCGCGCCTTTGGAGGCGAGAACCGCATCGGCGGCGCCAATGAGTTCGGCTGGCGCGGTGTGTCGCTGACGTCGGATGCAAAGGCCGATCCGGTGCTGGCTGAGCTGCCGGAAGAATTCCCGATCTTCCAGTGGCACGACGACACCTTCGTGCTGCCTGAGAACGCCGTGCGGCTTGCCGGCAACGATGTCGCCGAGAACCAGGCGTTTCGCGTCGGCCGCGCCGTCTACGGCTTCCAGTTCCATTTCGAGGCCGATCGGCCGATGGTGCAGGACTGGAGTTCATCCTTCGCGCCGACCATCGCCGCGCGCCACCCCGACTGGGCCGGCAAGCTCGATGGCGAAATGGCCCGCAACGGGCCTGACGCGGACGCTGCTGGCCTCGCCATTGCCCGCGCCTGGGTGGCGACGATCTGAGCGGTCGCCCCTGCGCACTCGCGGCGTGACATACGCGGCGTGACATAATTGGCACGCGGCGGTGAATCCGCCTGGGGAAAACCGCTTTCATCCTTGGCTTGTGGCCGCCCGCCATCCTAGAAGGCGCGCGCTCCGCATCGGCAGTGCAACCGCGATGAACCTTTTGTGTGACCCGCGCGACACACCGCCGATACAGAACACACCTAGAAGCGCGAAATCGTCGAAACTTTGAAGCGAATTCTCCGTTTCAACGCATTGGTAACCACCTCGTGAACAGATGCCGAAAGCTCAACAAGAGATGACTTCCGTGAAAGCAGCGCTTCTGTCCTTTGCCATGCTGTCAGCCATTGTGCTTTGCGGTCTGGGTATCTATGCCGCCGACGCAGCCAGCAACCACAACGCCGTCGACGGTTACGGCGTCACCGCCTCACTGCGCTAAAAGCTGGAGCGTCTTTCGCGTCCTCGGACGCGGACGCTCATGCTTCCCTTATCGCCATTTCCAGGATGCGTTTGTCCGTGCCGTCGACGACGAGCGCGCTCAGCATGCCTGACTGCCAGGCAAGCGTGTCGACATTGACACGATTGGCCATCACCTCGGCCCCCGGTACCGGCGTGTGGCCGTGCACCACGATCTTCGGATAGAGGCCGGAATGGTTGTGGAAGACGTCGCGGATCCAGATCAGATCCTGTGGGGTTTGGCTCTCGAGGGGGATGCCTGGCCTGATGCCGGCATGGCAGAAGAAAAAGTCGCCGAAACTCACTGAGAATGGCAGCGACCGCAGGAAGTCGATATGGCTTTGCGGCACGGCCTCGACCAGGGCTTGATGTCCCTTGCGCATGGCGGCCTCGGCCTTGCCGAACCACGCGCTGGTGCCCTCGATAATTTCCACGCCATAGGATTGCGCCGTCTGGATGCCGCCAAAACGGATGAAAAGCCCTTCCGGGTCGGGGGTTTTGAGAAAATCGAGAAAACCGATGTCGTGGTTGCCGGCCAGCACCAGATGACGCGGATCGCGTTGCCGCGCTTCGATCAGGAAGTCGATCACGCCCTTCGAGTCTGGTCCGCGGTCGACATAGTCGCCAAGATGAATGACGCGCCAGTCGGCCGGCGCCTCCCGCTCGATCTCTGAATTGATGCGCTGATGCATGGCGGCCAGCAGGTCGAGCCGGCCATGCACGTCGCCAATCGCGTAAAGACGCACGCCGTCCGGCCCACGCGCGTCTAGAAAATGAATGCCGGGTTCTGCCAACGTCTCGTTGTCTCCGTGGTCAGGCCGTCACGGACTTAGCGCCGGAGCTGGTCCTTGCCCATGTCGGTGACCAGACGCTTTCCGCACAGCGCCAGCGTTATGTCCATCTCCTTGCGGATGATTTCCAACGCCTTGGTAACCCCTTCCTTGCCGAGCGCGCCCAGGCCGTAAAGAAATGGCCGGCCGATATAGGTGCCCTTGGCGCCAAGGCAGAGCGCCTTCAGCACATCCTGGCCGGAGCGGATGCCGCCATCCATATGCACTTCGATCCTGTCGCCGACCGCATCGGCGATCTCTTCCAGCGCCATGATCGACGACGACGCGCCGTCGAGCTGGCGCCCGCCATGGTTGGAAACGATGATTGCATCGGCGCCGGTCTTCACCGCCATCAGCGCATCCTCCTTGTCGAGTATGCCTTTCAGGATCAGCTTGCCGCCCCAGCGCTCCTTGATCCAGGCGACATCGTTCCACGACAGATGCGGATCGAACTGCTCCGATGTCCACGATGCCAGCGAGGCCAAGTCGCCGACGCCCTTGGCGTGGCCGACGATGTTGCGGAAGGTCCGCCGCTTTGTGCCGGCCATGGCGGCGCACCAGCGCGGGCGGATGGCCATGTCAACGATGTTCTTCAATGTCAGCCTGGGCGGCGCCGAAAGTCCGTTGCGGATGTCCTTGTGGCGCTGGCCGAGAATCTGCAGGTCGAGCGTCAGCACCAGGGCCGAGCATTTCGCCGCCTTCGCCCTGTCGATCAGGTTGAACACGAAATCCTTGTCGCGCAGCACGTAGAGCTGGAACCAGAACGGCTTCGTGGTCACGGAGGCGACATCCTCGATCGAGCAGATGCTCATCGTCGACAGGGTGAACGGCACGCCGAATTCCTGCGCCGCCTGCGCCGCCAGCATCTCGCCATCGGCATGCTGCATGCCGGTCATGCCGGTTGGCGCCAGAGCCACCGGCATCGAGACCTTCTCGCCGATCATCGTCGAAGCCAGCGACCGGTTGTCCATGTCGACCAGGACGCGCTGGCGGAATTTGATCTTCTGGAAGTCCTCCTCGTTGGCCCGATAGGTGCTCTCGGTCCATGCGCCTGAATCGGCATAGTCGAAGAACATCTTGGGCACCCGCCGGCGAGCGAGGTCCTTGAGGTCGGCGATGGTCAGGATTTGGCTCATGGGCTTTCCGTTTCGATATCAGGAGCGTTTGCGTGCAGGTTCGGTATCGGTCGCGTCGACGCGCTGCTTCAGCCTGAGCCGCGACACGCGCTGCCAGTCGCCGCTGCGCTCGGCCTCGGCCATCGACCGCTCGACATAGATCATGTGGTCCATCGCCGCTTGGCGGGCGGCAGCCGGGTCGCCGGCCTTCACCGCTGCATGGATCGCCCGGTGCTGGGCAAGCAGCGCCTCGCGCGCGCCAGGCACGGTGAACACCAGGAGCCGGTTCTGGAACACGCCTTCCGACAGCAGCCGATAGCACGAGCGCAGCGTGTGCAGGAGCAGGATATTGTGCGCGCATTCGCAGATCGCGTGATGGAACTCGACGTCGATTTCGGCTTCGTCGTCGAAATCGCCGGTCCGGTGCGCCTCGTCCATGCGCGCCATGATGCGGTCGAGCAGCGCCAGATCGTCCGGGGTGGCACGCCGCGCCGCGTATTCGGCCGCGATGCCCTCGATCTCGCGGCGGTATTCCAGATAGTCGGTCACCGCCTTGCGGTGCGTCGAGATCAGGTCCGCCACCGGTTTGCTGAACAGCTGGCCGATGATGTCGGCGACATGCGTGCCGCCGCCGGCCTTTGTCGTCAAAAGGCCGCGCCCTTCGAGCGCCTTCAGCGCATCGCGCAGGATCGGCCGCGACACGTCGAACTGGCGCGCAAGCTCGCGTTCGCCCGGTAACCGGTCACCGGTGCGCAGGACACCTTCGAGGATGAGGCTCTCGATCTGCTGCACCACCTCGTCGGCGGTGCGCGAATGCTCGATCCTGGAAAAAATGTCGCTCAACAGGGTGCCTGGAAGGTGAACCGGTGTCGCGCAGGATAAAGCCTGCGTCGCCAACTGGTCAAATTATTTATCCAATTGGTCGTAGCGGGTCGGTTTTGCCGCCCGGCGCCATATCATCTTCGGCTAAACTTTGCTGTTTGCGTCATCTGGTGATTGGCTCTAGAGGGACGCGATTGCAAGAGGGTTCACAGAAACCCGGGGGACAAGCCGTGTCAGACGACCCGTCCAATCTCGAGTTCCAGCCGCGCGCCAAGGGCAGCGTCATGGGTTTTCCCGCGCATGAGGGACGGCCGGGCGCGCTCGGCGAGGTCCATGCCCGGCCGCATCCGCTGATCGAAAAGCCGCGCGTCCTCGTGCAACTCGCCTTCATGACCGAGGGCGGCTCCGGCGTCGATCACGCGGTGCTTTCCGAACTGTCGCGGCGCCTCGGCATCGCCGCGCCCGACCGCCAGGCCCGTCACCACGCCATGAAGTGGGGCAAGGGCTCGCTGCGCTGGGAGCGGCATACGGAGTTCTCGACCTATCTTTGGGAAGGGCCGCTCTCCGAAAGCGGTCGGATGCAGGAGGACTCGCCGTTCGGCAACGGGTTTTCCCCGCCAGGAACCGTCATTTCGGGCATCAGGCTCGAAATCCGCAAATGGACGCAGGCGAGTGAGCGACTGATCGCCGGCTTCGATCCGACCAGCCTGTGCTATTCGCTGGTCGAGCGCGGCAATGCCGCCATCGTCACCGACTTTCGCCAGGATGGCGACGGCATGACGCGCATGCTGGTGCTTGATCGCGGCCTGACGCCGGCGCGCACCGGAGCACTGTCGCAACGGCTGATCGACATCGAGACCTATCGCACGCTGGCCATGCTCGGCCTGCCGCTGGCGCTGACCCTATCGGGCCGTGCCCGCCGCATCGAGGACAGGCTGGCCCAGACCACGCTGGAGATGAAGGTCGCCGAGACCCGCGACAGCCAGACCTTGCTGGCCGATCTCACCGAGCTTGCCGCGGAGCTGGAAGCCGACGCGGCGTCGAGCCTCTACCGTTTCGGCGCCAGCCGCGCTTATGACGGGATTGTCGGCGAGCGGCTGGAGGCGCTCGAGGAAGAAGCCGTGCCCGGCTACGACACCTGGGGTGGGTTCCTGCAGCGCCGCGTGGCGCCAGCGATGCGCACCTGCCGATCGGTCGAGGAGCGGCAGGCCAACCTGTCGCGCAAGCTGACCCGCGCCACCACGCTGCTGCGCACCTGGGTCGATGTCGAGGTCGAGAAGCAGAACCGCGACCTGCTCGCCTCGATGAACAACCGCGCGCGCCTGCAGTTGCGCCTGCAGCAGACCGTCGAAGGCCTCTCGGTCGCCGCCGTCTCCTATTACGTGGTTGGCCTCATCGGCTACGTCGCCAAGGGCGCCTCGATCTTCGGCCATGCCTTCGCGCCCGAGGTCGTCACCGCCGCTTCGGTGCCGGTCGCCATCCCGCTGGTCTGGTGGGGCGTGCGCCGCGTGCGCCGGATGCATTCCGAACCCGGCAAGCTGGCGGGCGAATAGCCACCGCTTTTACCCTCCCCCTTGTGGGGAGGGTCGGCTCATGATCGCAGCGTAGCGAAGATCGTGAGACGGGGTGGGGGTGCTCATAAAACGCCGCGCCGACCCCCACCCCGCTCACTTCGTTCGCGACCCTCCCCAGAAGGGGGAGGGTGAAGCAGCGGCAGATTGCCGCTGCGGAAGCTTGTCCCGGCCTTGACGTTGGAGTCTTCACCAAGCCAGCATTTGCAACGGACGCGCTTCACTGGTAAAAGAATTTGACCAGTCAATCGAAATGAGGCTGTTGATGTCCGGCCTGGCCATGCCGAAACCAGACGACGCCACGATGCGCCGGCGCGACGAGATCGTCGCCGACATGCGCATCATCGTTCCGGGCGAGGGTGTCGTCGACGCGGCCAACGCCATGCGTGCCTTCGAGAGCGACGGGCTCACGGCCTACCGGCAATTGCCGCTGGTCGTGGTCTTGCCCGAAACGGTGGCGCAGGTTTCCCGCGTGCTGAAATATTGCAACGACCGCAACATCCGTGTCGTGCCGCGCGGCTCCGGCACCTCGCTGTCGGGTGGCGCGCTGCCACTCGAGGACGCGGTGCTGCTGGTCATGAGCCGCTTCAACCGCATCCTCGAGATCGATTTCCCCAACCGCGTCGTCGTCGTCCAGCCGGGCGTCACCAATCTCGGCATCACCACCGCCGTCGAGCAGGAGGGCTTTTATTACGCCCCCGATCCATCCTCCCAGATCGCCTGCTCGATCGGCGGCAACGTCGCGGAAAATTCCGGCGGCGTGCACTGCCTGAAATACGGCCTCACCGCCAACAATGTGCTCGGCATCGAGATGGTGCTGATGAACGGCGAGGTGGTGCGGCTCGGCGGCAGCCATCTCGACGCCGAAGGTTACGACCTGCTCGGCGTCATGACCGGTTCCGAAGGCCTGCTCGGCGTCGTCACCGAGGTCACCGTGCGCATCCTCAAGAAGCCGGAGACGGCCCGCGCCTTGCTGATCGGCTTTCCGACCAGCGAGCAGGGCGGCCAGTGCGTCGCCGACATTATCGGCGCCGGCATCATTCCTGGCGGCATGGAAATGATGGACCGGCCGGCGATCCACGCGGCGGAAGATTTCGTCCATGCCGGCTATCCGCTCGATGTCGAGGCGCTGCTGATCGTCGAGCTCGACGGGCCGGGCGTCGAGGTCGATCATCTCATCACCGCGGTCGAGGCGATCGCCATCCGCAACGGCTCGACCACCTGCCGCATATCGCAGTCCGAGCAGGAGCGGCTGAGCTTCTGGGCCGGCCGCAAGGCGGCTTTCCCAGCCGTCGGCCGCATCTCGCCCGACTATTACTGCATGGACGGCACCATTCCACGCAAGGAACTGCCGCGCGTGCTCGCCGGCATGCGCGAGCTGTCGGAGAAATATGGGCTCGGTGTTGCCAATGTCTTTCATGCCGGCGACGGCAACCTGCATCCGCTGATCCTCTACGATGCCAATGTGCCGGGCGAACTCGACAAAGCCGAGAGCTTCGGCGCCGATATCCTGCGGCTCTGCGTCAAGGTCGGTGGCGTGCTCACCGGCGAACACGGGGTGGGCGTCGAGAAGCGCGACCTGATGCCGGAGATGTTCAACCAGATCGACCTCGACCAGCAGATGCGCGTCAAATGCGCCTTCGATCCCAACCATCTGCTAAACCCGGGCAAGGTGTTCCCGCAGCTTCGCCGCTGCGCCGAACTCGGCCGCATGCACATTTCCGGCGGCAAGCTGCCGTTCCCGGACATTCCGAGGTTTTGAGATGATGATGTCTCAGAATGGGGGTTCCTCTCCCCCGCAAAGCGGGGGAGAGGTGGCTCGGGCAAAGCCCGAGACGGAGAGGGGGTCTGCGACCGACCTGCCAAGCCGCCGCTCGCCCGAGAAGATCGCCCGCGCCCGTGTGCTTCGCCACGGTGATAATCAGGCGGAGGCAACCCTCTGGAATGAGCTGAAAGCCAGAAGGCTGGGCGGCTACAAATTCGTTCGCCAGATGCCAATCGGGCCATATTTTGCGGATTTTGCCTGCCGCAGCGAAAAATTGGTCGTCGAGCTTGACGGAAGTCAACACGTCGACAGCTCCTATGACAGGCGGCGTGACGACTTCATGCGTGATGAAGGCTTCTCGGTGTTGCGCTTCTGGAATGTCGACATTTTTAAGGCCCACCGGACTGTCTGCGAGACCATACTTGCGGCACTGGAGGGGCGATTAGCCGAAGACGTGATCGCCTCAGATCTAAGGTTCGTTTTTGCGGCCAAGAAGGTCGGAGGCGACGCCCTATGATAGCCCCCTCTCCGTCTCGGGCTTCGCCCGAGCCACCTCTCCCCCGCTTCGCGGGGACGAGAAACCAGGATCGACCATGACCACCTTCACCCCGACCACGTCAGACGAAGTTCTGTCCACCGTCGCCTGGGCGGTGGCGGAGGAATCGCCGCTGGAAATCCTCGGCCATGGTTCCAAGCGCGGCATCGGTCGGCCGCTGCAGACCGAGCATACGCTCGACCTGTCGAAGCTCACCGGCGTCACACTCTATGAACCCGCAGAACTGGTGCTGTCGGCGAAGGCCGGCACGCCGCTGGCCGAGATCGAAAGGCTGCTGGCGGAAAACGGTCAGCAGCTGGCCTTCGAGCCGATGGACTACGGCCCGCTACTCGGTGGCGAACCGGGGAAGGGCACGATCGGTGGCGTGCTCGCCGCGAACCTTTCCGGTCCGCGCCGGCTGAAGGCGGGCGCGGCGCGCGACCATATTCTGGGCATCAATGTGGTCTCCGGGCGTGGCGAAGCGTTCAAGTCCGGCGGCCGCGTGGTCAAGAACGTCACCGGCTACGACATGTCGAAGCTGATGGCGAACAGCTGGGGCACGCTGGCCGTCTTCACCGACGTTACCTTCAAGGTGCTGCCCGCCGCAGAGACCGAGGTCACGCTCGCCATCCGTGGCCTGCTCGACGATGCCGCAGCAAGCGCCATGGCGCTGGCGCTCGGCTGCAGCGCGGAAGTGTCGAGTGCCGCCCATCTGCCGGAGCGCATCGCCGCGCGTGTCGCCGGCGGCACGCTCGGCAGCGATGCCGCCACGCTGCTGCGCGTCGAAGGTTTTGGCCCCTCGGTCGCCTACCGCATCGCCGCGCTGAAAACGCTGTTCGCCAATGCCGGGCCGCTGCAGGAGATTTCCGGCGAAGCCTCACGGCTGATCTGGCGCGATGTGCGCGATATCAGGCCTTTCGCCGACGGCAGCGAGAAGCCGGTCTGGCGCGTGTCGATGACGCCGTCCCAAGGCCACCAGATGGTGTTGACGCTGCGCATGCAGGCTGCGGTCAGCGCCTTCTATGACTGGCAGGGCGGGCTGGTATGGCTGCGCATGGAAGAGGGTGATCCGGAAGCCGCTCTGCTGCGCGGGCTGTTGCGGAAACATGGCGGCGGCCACGCGACGCTGGTGCGAGCCGCACCCGCCCATCGCGCCGCCGTGCCGGTGTTCGAACCGCAGGCGCCGCATCTGGCCGCGTTGTCGGCCAGGCTCAAGGCCGAGTTCGATCCCAAGGCCATTCTCAATCCCGGCCGCATGGCGCCGGGCGTAGGCTCTGCTACTCTCGGCATCGCAACCTAGGGAGCGACACCATGAGCGACATCAATTCCGGCCAGAACGACAAGCCCGCACCGCGCCAGACCGACCGCTGGCTGGAACCAGGGCCGACCAATGCACTGGTCATCTACATCCTCTATCTCGCCGGCCTGGTCATCGGCATCAGCGGCCTTGTCGGCATCGTGCTGGCGTATGTCAACCGCGGCAAGGCCGGCGGCTTCGTCGAGAGCCATTACACATTCCTGATCCGTACCTTCTGGATCGGCCTGCTCTATGCGCTGATCTCGGTGGTGCTGATCTTCGTGGCGATCGGCTTCCTGCTGATGTTCGCCGTCGCCGTCTGGTTCATCGCCCGCTGTATCCTCGGCCTTCAGGCGCTGCAGCGCGGCGAGCCGGTCAAGAACCCGGAAAGCTGGTTCCTCGGACTTTAGAGCATGATCGCGAAAAGTGGGGACCGGTTTTCGGAAAAGATCATGCTCGGACAGTAAGGAATTCTCCTAGTGCAGACCAATTTTTCGCTTGCCCAGCTTGCCGATCCGCATGTCGCGGAATCGGAAAAGATCCTGCGCAAATGCGTGCATTGCGGCTTCTGCACCGCCACCTGCCCGACCTATGTGACGCTCGGCAACGAGCTCGATTCACCGCGCGGGCGCATCTACCTGATCAAGGACATGCTGGAGAACGGCCGTCCGGCCGACAAGGAGATCGTCACCCATATCGACCGCTGCCTGTCGTGCCTTGCCTGCATGACCACCTGCCCGTCGGGCGTCAACTACATGCATCTGGTCGATCATGCCCGCGCCCATATCCAGGAGACCTATCATAGGCCGCTGCTCGACCGGCTGACTCGCGCCATGCTGGCTTTCGTGCTGCCCTATCCCAAGCGTTTTCGCGCCGCGCTCAAACTGGCGAAACTCGGTAAGCCCTTCATCGGCTTGTTCGAGAAAATCCCGGCGCTAAAACCGCTTGGCGCGATGCTCAAACTCACTCCGGCCTCGATCCCGGCAGCCTCGCCGATGGCCTCGCCGGGCGTCCATGCCGGGCAGGGGACTAGGAAGGGTCGTGTCGCCATCCTCACAGGCTGCGCGCAATCGGTGCTTGATCCCGCCATCAACGAGACGACGATTTCGCTGCTGACACGGCTGGACGTCGAGGTCGTGGTGCCGCCGGGCGAGGGCTGTTGCGGCGCGCTGGTTCATCACATGGGACGCGAAGAGGCGGCGCTTGCCTCTGCCAGGCAAAATGTCGACGCCTGGATTCGCGCCATCGAACAAGGCGGGCTCGACGCCATCGTCATCACCGCGTCCGGCTGCGGCACGACGATCAAGGACTATGGCTTCATGCTGCGCCTCGATCCGGCCTATGCCGACAAGGCCGCGCGCGTCTCGGCGCTGGCCAAGGACGTCACCGAATATCTGGCCGCTCTCGACCTGCCCGAACCCGTGCGCAAGCCAGGCACGGTGGTCGCCTATCACTCGGCCTGCTCGATGCAGCACGGCCAGAAGATCACCCGCCAGCCAAAGGAGCTGCTGGCCAAGGCCGGCTTCATCGTGCGCGAACCGCGCGAGGGCCATCTGTGCTGCGGCTCGGCCGGCACCTACAACATCCTGCAATCCGAGATTTCGGCAAAACTGCGCGACCGCAAAGTGAAAAACATCGAGGCGACGGGTGCGTCGATCGTTGCCACCGGCAATATCGGCTGCATCACGCAGATAGCTTCCGCCGCCAGGATGCCGGTGGTGCACACGGTAAAGCTGCTCGACTGGGCCTATGGCGGGCCAAGGCCGGAAGGCGTCCCTGAGGAGAGACTGGTCGCTGCTGAGTAAGGTCGCGTTGCCGCTGTCAGCGTCACGGCAAATCCCCCTCATCCGGCAGCTTCGCGGCCACCTTCTCCCCGCTGGGGAGAAGAGGGAAGCGCTGGCGTTGTAAGTCTCCTCTCCCCTCGGGGAGAGGTCAGCCGAGCGAAGCGGAGGTTGGGTGAGGGGGCCTTGGCGCCGCCCTGCGCTTACTCCGCCGCGAGCCTGCCCGCCGTGCCGTAGGTTGCTTCGTAAAGCGCACGCTGCCGGCTGAGCGCCACCATCGTGTTGCGCAGCAGGATCGCAACGGTGATGGGGCCGACGCCGCCCGGCACCGGTGTGATCCAGGAGGCGACCTCGCGCACGCTCTCGGTGTCGACATCGCCGACGATGTGGGTGGAGCCGTCAGGTCCGATTTCGGAATTGATGCCGATGTCGATGACGGCCGCACCGGGCTTGACCATGTCGGCCTTGATCAGCCGCGGCTTGCCGACGGCGACGAACAGCGCATCGGCCCGCCGCGCATGGGCGGCAACCGAACGCGTCATGTGGTGGCAGACCGTTACCGTCGCGCCTTCGCTCATCAACAGGAACGCAATCGGCTTGCCGACGATTTCCGAATGGCCGACGATGACGACTTCCAGCCCCTTGAGGTCGAGGCCGGTTTCCTTCAGCAGTTCGACCGAGGCGGCCGCCGTGCAGGGCGCGAGGTCGAGCTGGTTGTAGACGATGTTGCCGATCGAAGCCGGATGCATGCCTTCGACATCCTTGAGCGGATGCACCGCCGCCTGCAGCGTCCTGATCGGGATATGCGCCGGCACCGGCCGCTGGATGATGATGCCGGTGACGCGCGGATCGGCGTTCAGGCCGTGGATCGAAGCTTCCAGTTCGCCTGCGGTGATGGTGGCGGGAAAGCGCCGTTCCTCGAAATCGATGCCGGCGAGCTCGGCCTTGGCGCGCTGGTTGCGCACATAGACGTCAACCGCCGCGGTGTCGCCGACGGTGATCGAGATCAGCTTGGGCGGAAAGCCCTCGGCCTTGGCAATCGCCGCATCCTCGCGCACGGCTGCGATAATGCGCTGGGCGACCGGGCCGCCTCTGAGATAGCGGCTGTCATCGGACAAGGGCATGGACGAACTCTCTCGATGGAACTTGCGCCGAGATAGCAAAAGAATACAGCGAAGGGCAGCACGAAAGCGAACCGCTATGCTCGTTGCGCGACGTGCGGTCGAGGTTTAGGCCCGATGCCAGGCCGCGTCTTGCTCGAAAACGGAAAGGGCAGCGCGGTTTCCCGTGCTGCCCTTCCTGACTGACCGCATCCCCATACGGCCCGTCCCCCGTTATCCCTGGACTGGCCCCGAAAAGCTGGTTGCTTTGCCGGCCAAGTGATTCGCGTCAGGAACTATATCACCTCGACCGTGGTTCCGACATTGACCCGTTCATAGAGGTCGACGACGTCTTCGTTGCGCATGCGGATGCAACCCGAAGACACCGCGCCACCGATCGTCCACGGCTGGTTGGTGCCATGGATGCGGTACTCCGTGGTGCCGAGATAGAGCGCGCGTGCGCCCAGCGGGTTCTCCATGCCGCCGGCCAGGTAGGTCGGCAGGTAGCGGCCCTTGGCGGCCTCGCGCTTGATCATTTCCGTCGGCGGGCGCCAGTCCGGCCAGACGCGCTTGTTGGTGATCTTGTGGGTACCCGACCATTCGAAGCCCGGTTTGCCGGTGCCGACGCCATAACGCCGTGCCTTGCCGTTCTTCTCGATCAGAAACAGGAAATTCTGCGTGGTATCGATGACGATCGTGCCTGGCTTCTGCGGACCGTCATAGGCGACTTCCTGCGGCAGGTAGATCGGATTGATCTGCGGGCGCATGACCATGCGCTTGGCCGGCGCCTGCACGGCCGCCGTCTGCACACGATCGGGCTGTGAATAGCGCAGGCGCGGCTGTTGCTGCACGGACTGGCGGTTCTGCCGCACGATGCCGGGCGCATGGCCAAGCTGCAGCACCCAGGGTGCGGAAAGGTCGGGGCTCACCATCACCGGCGGCCGGTCGGCATAGCGGTCGCCGGCAGCGGAGGGCGTGACGCCAGCGGCAAACACAGCCACGGCGCCGAGCAAGGGAAACAGAACTCTCTTCATCTGGAACGCACCTTGATCGTCGAACACAAACGGGTGGAAACGTCCTCCCGGTTCGGCGATCATTGGCGTGGAAGCAGCAACCGAAACATGAATCGGAATGCGTAAAATGCGCAAGTGTCAGTAAACCTTTTGGTGTGGTTACCGCCGGGTTCAGGAATCTGGTAAAGCCGCGGTAAATGCAGCGCAAAGGCGCGTTAACGAACGGATTTGTCGCCATGGAAAAAGAAAACACCGGCCTGCTTGCCGGCCCCGACGGTGTCGCGCGCTGCTTCTGGCACGGCAACCTGCCCGACTATCTGCATTACCACGACCATGAATGGGGCCGGCCGGTGGCGGATGACCGCAGGCTGTTCGAGAAGATCTGCCTCGAGGGCTTTCAGTCGGGCCTGTCGTGGCTGACCATCCTGCGCAAGCGGGAAAATTTTCGCCAGGCCTTCGCCAATTTCGAGTTCGACAAGGTCGCCGCCTTCACCGACAAGGATGTCGAACGCCTGCTTGGCAATGCAGGCATCATCCGTCACCGTGGCAAGATCGTCTCGACCATCAACAACGCCAGGCGCGCCCGCGAGATGGCCGATGAATTCGGCTCGCTGGCCGCCTGGTTCTGGAAGTTCGAACCCGGCAAGGACGAACGGCCCGAGATCGTCGACCTCGCCCATCTGCGCGCCAACCCGACCACGGCAGTCTCGGTGCGGATTTCGAAGGAACTGAAGAAGCGCGGCTGGAGCTTTGTCGGCCCGACCACGGTCTATGCCTTCATGCAGGCGATGGGCCTGGTCAACGATCATCTCGAGGGTTGCGCCTGCCGCAAGCAAGTCGAGAAGGAACGGAAGGCTTTCAAACGGCCGAAGTAGGGCTCAGGTACCGTTGGCGCCGGCCAGGAAGAGCCCCGCGACGATCGCCGCCACAGTGGCAAGCGCCGGATAGATCACCAGCAGGCCGGTCATCAACGCGTCGCGCATCGTAGGTCCCTTGCCATCGTTGGCCGTGACCTCGAACGGGCCCGCGGCCTGGCGGACTATTTTCGGTGCATGAGTGTCGGCCGGGCGCAGACGCGCGGACAGGTTGCTGGCGCTATCGTTGATGGAGTGGAATTTTGCCGCCGTGGCCATGGCCCCGAACCCCTTGTTTCGGCGTGCTTATCGGCTCCGATTGTGTCGGTACGATGCCGCACTCGTGGCAGGATTGTTTCATTTTCGGTGCGGTTTGTTTCAGAAGGGGCCGGAGCGAAAGTCGGCGCTCGCCCCATCATCTCCTAGAGGGCAGGGATGGTGCGCCTCGCCGGCCTTGCCGCACCAAGCGGCATCGGTTAGGACACGCGCACTCGAAACAAGTCCGCATTTACTCAACAAAAAGACCCCGCTCATGGCCGACAAATCGGAAAAGACGAAAGCGCGACTGCCGCGCGGTTTTGCCGACCGCAGCGCTGAGGACATCCGCGCCGTCGAGAAGATGATGGCGACGATCCGTTCGGTCTATGAGCTTTATGGTTTCGAACCGGCCGACCAGCCGCTGATCGAATACACCGATGCGCTGGGCAAGTTCCTGCCTGACCAAGATCGCCCGAACGAAGGCGTGTTCTCGTTCCAGGACGATGACGACCAGTGGCTGTCGCTGCGCTATGACCTGACCGCGCCGACGGCGCGCTTCGTCGCCGAGAACTACGAGCGCCTGCCCAAGCCCTACCGCAGCTACCGCTCCGGCTGGGTGTTCCGCAACGAGAAGCCCGGCCCCGGCCGCTTCCGCCAGTTCATGCAGTTCGATGCCGACACGATCGGCACGCCGGGCGTCGCGGCCGATGCCGAGATGGCGATGATGATGGCCGACGTGATGGAAGCGCTCGGCATCAAGCGCGGCGACTACGTCATCCGCGTCAACAACCGCAAGGTGCTCGACGGGGTGCTCGAAGCGATCGGCCTTGGCGGCGAGGACAATGCCGGCCGCCGGCTGACGGTGCTGCGGGCGATCGACAAACTGGACAAGCTTGGGCCGGAAGGCGTGAGACTTCTGCTGGGACCGGGGCGCTGGGATGGCGGCAAGGAAGGCGAAGGCGACTTCGCCAAGGGCGCCGGGCTGAATGCCACGCAGGCCGAGGCGGTTCTTCTCGCGACGGCGAGGAACGAACAGGCCGGCCAGGATTCCAATGTCAGTGCGAACGCGGTCTTCCAGGAAGGCGTTGGCGAACTCTCGACGATCGAAGCCCTGGTCAGGGCGGCGGGCTACGGCGAAGACCGCATTGCCATGGACCGCTCCGTCGTGCGCGGCCTCGAATACTACACCGGCCCGGTCTTCGAGGCCGAGTTGCTGGCCGAAATCCCCAATGAAGATGGCCAGATCGTGCGCTTCGGCTCGGTTGGTGGTGGCGGCCGTTATGACGGTCTCGTCTCGCGCTTCCGTGGCGAGCCCGTCCCAGCGACCGGTTTCTCCATCGGTGTTTCCAGGCTGATGACCGCGCTGAAGAATCTCGGCAAGCTCGACAGCGCGGATGTGATCGCGCCGGTCGTCGTGCTGGTGATGGACAAGGATACCGACAGCCTCGGCCGCTACCAGAAAATGGTGGCGGAGCTGCGTGCCGCCGGCATCCGTTCCGAAATGTATCTTGGCGGCGCCGGCATGAAGGCGCAGCTCAAATATGCCGACCGGCGCGGCTGCCCCATCGCCGTCATCCAGGGCGGCGACGAGCGCGCCAAGGGCGAACTGCAGATCAAGGACCTCATCGAAGGCGCGCGCATGTCGGCCGAGATCACCGGCAACGCCGAATGGCGCGCCGCGCGCCCGGCGCAGGTGACGGTGGCGGAAAGCGAACTGGTCGCCGAGGTGAAGAAGATCCTGGCGGCGCAGGCCGCTGATCGCGCGAAGTAAGAAGCGCGACCCGTGACCTCCCGCTACCCCGCAATATCAGCCGACATCATCAACCTCCTCGCAGCGCGCAACACGCATGCGGTCGAGGTCGCCGTGCTGCAGCCGGCGGACCCCTTCCTCGACATGGCCGGCGAGGATCTGCGCCGCCGTATTTTCCTTACCGAAAGCGAGACCGGGCAGACGCTATGCCTGCGGCCGGAATTCACCATTCCCGTCTGCCTTGACCACATCCGTTCGCAGGCCGGCACGCCGCGCCGCTATTCCTATCTCGGCGAGGTGTTTCGCCAGCGCCGCGAAGGCGGCAACGAGTTCTTCCAGGCCGGTATCGAGGATCTCGGCGACCGCGATACCGCTGAAGCCGATGCTCGCTCGATCGCCGACGCACACGCGCTGCTTGCCCTGGTGCTGCCGGGCCAGGCATTGGCGGTCACGCTCGGTGACCAGACCATTTTCGAGGCCGTGCTGGCCGCCCTTGGGCTGCCGCGCGGCTGGCGCATGCGCCTTGCCCGAGCCTTCGGCTCGGCGCCGATGCTGGAGGCGGCGCTCGCCGATCTCGCCAACCCGCCGCGCAACGGCCAGCTCTTCGGCCCGGTCGCCGCCCTTGTCCTCGACGGCGATCTGGAAGGTCTTTCCGCCCACATCGCGGGCGGCATGGAGGAGGCCGGCCTGTCGGCATCCGCCGGACGCTCGCCGGCCGACATCGCGCGGCGGTTGATCGAGAAGGCCGAACTGCGCAGCGTGCGGCTGTCCGACGAGGCATTCGCGGCGCTGAAGGGCTTTCTGGCGATCGACGTGCCGCTTGATGCCGCCGCCCAGGCGTTGGATCTCTTCGCCACGGGTGCCGGGCTTTCGCTGGCCCCCGCACTGGAGAAATTCGCGGCCCGCGCCAGGGCGATCGAAGCGCATGGCCTGCCGGCGCAGAAAATCCGCTACGATGCCGCCTTCGGCCGTCCGCTCGATTACTACACCGGTCTGGTCTTCGAAATCGCGGCGCAAGGCGGCGACCGCCCCTTGGCCGGCGGCGGCCGCTATGACCGGTTGCTGACCTTGCTCGGCGCGAAGACGCCGATCCCCGGCGTCGGCTTTTCCGTCTGGCTCGACCGCATCGATGCGCTGCGGGAGACGGGGCAATGATCACGCTCGCGATTCCGTCGAAAGGCCGCCTCAAGGAGCAGGCGCTGGATGTGTTGGCCAAAGCCGGCCTTGCCGTCAGCCTGCCCGGCGACGAGCGCAAGTATCGCGCCCGCATCGAAGGCGCGGAAAGTATCGAGGTGGCGTTCCTGTCGGCTTCCGAGATTGCCGGCGAGATCGGCCAGGGGGCAATCGATCTCGGCATCACCGGCGAGGATCTGGTGCGTGAAAATCTCGCTGACTGGGAGGCCCGCGCCGAAATCGTCGCCCGTCTCGGCTTCGGCACCGCCGATGTCGTGGTCGCGGTGCCTGACATCTGGCTTGACGTCGACACGATGGCCGATCTCGACGACGTCGCCGCAGATTTCCGCCAGCGCCATGGCAGGCGGCTGCGCATCGCCACCAAATACTGGCGGCTGACCCAGCAATTCTTCTCGCAGAAACATGGCATCCAGGTCTATCGCATCGTCGAAAGCCTCGGCGCCACCGAAGGGGCACCGGCAGCTGGGCTCGCCGATGTCATCGTCGACATCACCACCACCGGCTCGACGCTGCGCGCCAATCATCTCAAGGTGCTGGGCGATGGTGTGGTGTTGAAGTCGCAGGCTTGTCTGGTGGCGTCAAGGAAAGATCGTTCGGCGGCGGATGAGGCGCTCGTGCGCGATATCGCTGCGAGGATGGCAGCGGCGGTCGCATAGCAGTCCCTCCCTCGAGGGCAGGGCAATGGCGTATGAGAGGCCCCCTCATCCGGCCGCTTCGCGTCCACCTTCTCCCCGAGGGGAGAAGAGACTTGCGTCAACGCTGGCGCCTCCTCTCCCCTCGGGGAGAGGTCGGGTTGCCCCGAATTGCCCTTGTAATTCGGTTGGCAACCCGGGTGAGGGGGCCTTCATGCCTTCCAGTACCATCGACAGGATTTCCACTGCCGCGCCGGGCTGATAGACTCGGGCGCGCCTGGGAGGAGACAGCCATGCCGGTCAATCTCGACGAGCTGAAGAACGCCACCAACCTGCGCGGACGTGGAGCGCGCGGTGGCAGCACCTTCTTGGCACCCGTCGACGGCAAGGCGCATGTCTCGGGCGAGCGCGCCGTGCCGCTGCTCGACAAGACGATTCCCACGCTGTTTTCCGACACCGCCAGCAAATACGCCACGCAAGATGCCGCTGTTTTCGTCGGCCAGGACAAGCGCTTCACCTGGGGCGAGCTGTCGGACACAGTGGACGCGCTGGCAGCCGGCTTCCTGGCGCTTGGCCTCGTAAAGGGCGATCGCGTCGGCATCTGGTCGCCCAACCGTTGGGAATGGCTGGTGACGCAGTTCGCCACCGCCCGCATCGGCCTGATCCTGGTCAACATCAACCCTGCGTATCGGCTGACCGAGCTCGAATATGCACTGAACAAGGTCGGCTGCAAGGCGCTCGTCACGGCAGCCAAATTCAAGACCTCCGATTATCTCGGCATGATCGAGACGCTGGCGCCGGAGATCGCGACGGCGACACCGGGCAAGCTCAAGGCAACGAAATTGCCGACGCTGAAGATCGTCATCCGCATGGGCGAGGACAACTCGCCCGGCATGTTCAATTTCGCCGACGTGCTGGCAATGGCCGGACGCGACGAGCATGATAGCCTCGACCGCATTTCCGAGGGGCTCAAACCCGGCGACGCCATCAACATCCAGTTCACGTCGGGTACCACGGGCGCCCCCAAGGGCGCGACGCTGACCCACCACAACATCGTCAACAACGGCAATTTCGTCACCTCGGCGATCCGGCTCACCGTCGACGACCGGCTCTGCATTCCGGTGCCGCTCTACCACTGCTTCGGCATGTCGATGGGCACGATGGGCTGCGTGTCGAAAGGCGCGACCATGGTTTTCCCGGGCGAGGGGTTCGACCCTGGCGCCACGCTGAACGCGGTGGCCGCGGAGCACTGCACCGGGCTCTATGGCGTGCCGACCATGTTTGTCGCCCTGCTCGATCATCCGGATTTCGCGACCTTTGATCTCTCCAGCCTGCGCACCGGCATCATGGCCGGCTCGCCGTGCCCGATCGAGGTGATGAAGAAGGTGATCTCGCTGATGCACATGCAGGAGGTGACCATCGCCTATGGCATGACCGAGACCAGCCCGGTCTCGTTCCAGAGCAGCGTCGACGACCCACTGGAGAAACGCGTCTCGACCGTTGGGCGCGTCCACCCCCATGTCGAGGTCAAGGCCATCGACGCCGATGGCGCCACCGTCGCCGTCGGCGTGCCGGGCGAACTGTGCACGCGCGGCTATTCAGTGATGAAGGGCTATTGGGACGACGACGACAAGACCCGAGAGACGATCGACACCGACGGCTGGATGCACACCGGGGACCTCGCCACCATCGACGCCGAGGGCTATTGCAACATCGTCGGCCGGGTCAAGGACATGGTCATCCGCGGCGGCGAAAACGTCTATCCGCGCGAGGTCGAGGAATTCCTTTACCGCCATCCAAAGATCAAGGAAGTGCAGGTGTTCGGTATCCCCGATCCCAAATACGGCGAGGAGCTTTGCGCCTGGATCGTGCTCAAGCCCGGCCAGATCGTCACCGAGCAGGAGATCAAGGCCTTCTGCGCCGGCCAGATCGCTCATTACAAGGTCCCGCGCTACATCCGCTTCCGCACCGAATTGCCGATGACGGTGACAGGCAAGCCGCAGAAGTTTTTGATGCGCAATGCGATGGTCGAGGAGTTGGGGTTGGTGACGCAGAAGACGGCGTGAGGGGATGGTTGTTCGGATTGTTCGCTTTGCGCCGACAGCGGCTCTGAGCGTCGTCGCGGATATCGCCGTGACCTGACCCACTGCAGACAGCCAGACTAGTTCTGCGCAAGAGTCGACTGAAAATCCCTGGTATTGTTGCGGTTGGGATACGGCTGGTCCGGTACGGGCACGCCAAGATGCAGGCAGAGCGGCTCCCACCCGTCGCCCAGATTGTGGACCAGCAGCCGACCCGGCGGCACTGTCGCGATGACCGCCCTTACATTGGCTTCGTATACGGCCATAGCATTGGCGCGATCGTGCGGCCGGCTGTCGAAGACTTGCCTGGAGATCAAGGCAAGACCCAGCGATTCCTGATCCGTGCTCTGGCTGATGCCCTGCAGGATCGTCTTCTCGAAGCTTTTCCACCAGCTTTCCGGCGATCGGTATGTCAGGATAACCCGGGCGTCCGGATAGAACTCAATCAGGTCACGCCAATAATGCGCCGAAGGCCAGTCGATGCAGGACGCGTAGCCCGCAAACAGCTGGTTCCAGTCTGGTGCCGCCCCCTTCGCCAGCGCACGCCAAAGCCGCTTCTGGTCTTCATTGGCCATGACTTCGAACATGTGGTGACAGGGGCCGAAACCAAGGATCGTCAGCGCCTCGCGCATCGAATCCGTTCCTGTTCGGCCAAAGCCCGTACCGATTGCCCTTATCGCCATTGTCACCCCTGGTTCAGGCCCGCAGCCGTAACATCAGTAGCTTGCGAGCATCGTCCTTGGCGATAAGCCAAATACAGCCGCCAGCCACGTTGCCGCAAGGGTCGAAAGCTCTGGAATATTAGCTGCGAAAGATATGCCTGTCTTGCGCATAGTTCGGTCGGCTGTTCCGGGCGCACCCGCGACCCTCAAACGCGGTCGCCGGTAATGTCCGCTTCTGCAAAAGCGTCGTCAGACAGGCGGCGCCGTAGCTTGCCATCGCGGCAGACGACCGGTTTCTGTTCGCGTGAGCCACCGGCAATTCTCGTATCCACCAAAGAAAAAGGCGCGGGTTTGGTCCGCGCCTTTCCATGGTCAGTCTTCCAAAACTCAGTCCTTCTCGAAGACACGTGCCTTGGCGACGACGCCGGCGATGGCGCCGCCGATCAACGGGGCAACGATGAAGAGCCAGAGCTGGCTGATCGCGGCCCCTCCGGAAAACAGCGCCGGGCCGATCGACCGGGCCGGATTGACCGATGTGCCGGTCACCGGGATCATGGCGAAGTGAATTCCCGCCAGCGTCAGGCCGATGACCAGTCCGGCAAACGCCGGTGAGTGCTTTTCGGCCGTGACGCCGAGGATCACGGTGACGAAGGTGAAGGTGCCGATCAGTTCCCACAGGAATGCCGAGCTGACACCCCATTTCGTCTCGTCCCAGCCATTTGCGCCAAAGCCGCCGGTGTGTCCGCCAGCCTGGCCGGACACGATGATCCACAATGCCAGCGAGGCCAGGATGGCGCCGATGATCTGCGCGATCCAGTAGGGGATGACGTCCTTGGCTGGCAGCCGGCCGGCAAGGAAGACACCGAGCGTCACCGCCGGGTTGAGATGTGCACCCGAGATGGGGCCGATCGCATAGGCCGCCGCAATGAGGCCGATGCCGAACGCCAGGCCGATGCCTTCCTGGCCGAGCGGAAGCGCGCCGCCGAAGCCGCCCGTCACCACAGAAGCCGTACCGATGAATACCAATAGAAATGTGCCTAGAACTTCCGCCAGATAAGTCTTCATTGCCCTCTCCTCGTGTCGATCCGCCAGCCTGCGTTTCGCGCCGCGAATCACAGCAAAAAGAGTATTCGCAACCAGAAAAGTTGGAAAGCGGAGCGGTTGTGCTGGCTGGACTGCTTGTGCGCGCCGGTTGCGCGCTCTAGAGCAGGGCCGGAATAATTTTCTGCGTGACGGAACAACACCATGCGACTGGGCGGAAGGCTGGCGGCGGCCATCGAAGTTCTTGAAGACATCGGCCGGCGTCACCGGCCGGTCGCCGATGCGCTGAAGGACTGGGGCCTGTCGCATCGCTTCGCCGGCGGCGGTGATCGCGCGGCGATCGGCAACATCGTCTATGATGCGTTGCGCCACAAGCGTTCCGCCGGCTGGCTGCTGGGCGAGGACACGCCGCGCGCCATCGGCTTCGGCGCGCTGTTGCTCGAATGGGGCCAGACGGCGCAGTCTCTGAACGATGCGCTTGACGGCGACAAGTTCGCGCCGCCGCTTCTGACCGCGGCTGAACTTCAGGCAATCGCCGGGCGCCGGCTTGCCGATGCGCCGGACGCGGTGCGGGCGGATGTTCCCGACTGGTGCGCGCCGCTTTTCGAGCAAGCCTTCGGCGCCAGCTGGGTCGACGAGGGCGCGGCGCTGGCGACACGCCCGCCGCTCGACCTCAGGGTCAACACACTGCAGGCCAATCGCGACAAGGTGCTGGCTGAACTGTCGGGAACCGGCGCGAAACCTGCGGCCATCGCGCCGCACGGCATCCGCATCCCGCCGATCGATGGTGACGGCAGGCATCCGAACGTGCAGGCCGAGCCGGCTTTCCAGAAAGGCTGGTTCGAGGTCCAGGACGAAGGCTCGCAGGTGGCGGCAGCCCTTGCCGGCGCCGAGGCCGGCATGCAGGTGCTCGATTTCTGCGCCGGCGCCGGCGGCAAGACGCTGGCTCTGTCGGCGGCGATGGACAATCGCGGCCAGATCTTTGCCCACGATGCCGAAAAGGCGCGGCTGGCGCCGATCTTCGACCGCATCCGCCGTTCGGAAAACCGCAATGTGCAGGTGGTGACCAAGCCTTCGGAACTCGCGCCGCTCTCCAACCACATGGACATCGTTCTCGTCGACGCGCCCTGCACCGGCAGTGGCACCTGGCGGCGCCGTCCCGACGCCAAATGGCGGCTGACGCAAAGACAGCTCGACGCCCGTAAGGGCGAACAGTCGGCGATCCTCGATGCGGCCAAAGCCTATGTCAAACCCGGTGGGCTGCTCGTCTACATCACCTGTTCCGTGTTCGACGAGGAGAATGGCGAACAGATCGCGGCATTCCGGGAGCGCAACAGTGGCTTCGTGCCGGTCGATCACCGCCAGCTCTGGGACAGCCGTTTTCCGGGCCATGACGCGGCTGTGCGCATCGGCGCCGCCGGCGACATCTCGCTCTCGCCGGCGCTGAGCGGCACGGATGGGTTTTATTTCTGCGCCATGCGCCGGGCGAACTGACGCTGCCGTTGACAGGTGGCGATGCCGCCCCAGTTGCAGATGCGCGCCTCATGCCGCCATCAGGGGGGAATCCTTGCAAAGATACCTGACGCTTCTGCTCTTCCTCATCCTGGTGCTGGGTGGAGGCCTGCTGATCGGCTACGCAACGCTGCCGGGCGCCTGGTATGCATCGCTGGCCAAGCCGCCGTTCAATCCGCCCAACTGGATCTTCGGGCCTGCCTGGACGCTACTCTATGTGCTGATCGCCGTGGCCGGCTGGCGGACATGGCTGCGGCAGCCGACTGGAACCGAGATGAAGATCTGGGGCGTCCAGCTGGTGCTGAATTTTCTATGGTCGCCGACCTTCTTCGGCGCCAGGATGATCGGTCCTGCCCTGGTCGTCATTGTGCTTCTTCTCGCCAGCATTGTGCTGTTCATTGCCAGGGTCTGGAACCGCGACCGGCTTTCCGGCTGGCTGTTCGCGCCATATGCGGCATGGGTGGCATTCGCCACTTTGCTCAACGCATCGCTTCTCTGGTTGAACTAGCACACCCCCGGGATCGTTTTGTTGCAGTGCAGCAAAAGCATTTGCCTGCCGCCCATGCCTCTGCAATAAGCTTGTCCGCATAAAGGAAGGCAACGGCCATGGCAGCAAAGATCGTACCCGCCCCGGACTATGAAGACCGCGTCAGGACATCCTTCGCGCGCCAGAAGGCAATGGCGACGATCGGCGCCGAGCTGACCCTGGTGACGCCCGGCATCATCGAGATCGAGATGCCTTATTCGGCGGCACTGACCCAGCAGCACGGTTTCCTCCACGCCGGCGTCATCTCGACGGCGCTGGATTCTGCCTGCGGCTATGCCGCCTTCTCGCTGATGCCGGAAAGCTCCAGCGTGCTGACCATCGAATTCAAGGTCAATCTCCTGGCACCGGGCAAGGGCGAGCGCTTCCTGTTTCGCGGCTCGGTGACCAAGCCCGGTCGTACCATCATCGTTGCCGATGGCCAGGCCTATGCCTTCGCCACCGATGGCGAGGCGAAGCTGATCGCCACCATGACCGGCACGATGATGACCGTGGTCGGACGTGATGGGATCGAAGGGTGAGTGGTCGGTTCGCCGCAGGCGAATTCATCGTGCCGGTGGCGCGATGAAAGGTGACGAACGCCGGGGAGCTGCCGGAGGCAGCGGGGCCTCGGCCGGGCAGGAGCCGAACGCCCGAAGCCAAGGTGAAGGGCCGGGACCGGTGAGGGCACATCGCCTTTCTTCCCTTCCGGCGTAGGTGGCAGGGGCCAGCAGGAGCAGATCACCGTGACCGGAAAGCTGACGAGATTATCGGGCAAGGACGTCCTCTTCGTCATGGCGGCGCAGGCTGAATACGGTCCGCACCTCAACCGGCTCTTCACGCCACTGATGACGGGCGTCGGGCCGGTCGAGGCCGGCGTCAGGCTGGGCGCCGAACTCTCCTGGCTGAAGTCCGAGAGGACCATGCCGGACCTCGTCGTGTCGCTTGGCTCGGCCGGCAGCCGGACGCTGGAGCAGACGGAGATCTACCAGGCCAGCTCGGTCGGCTATCGCGACATCGACGCCTCGCCGCTCGGGTTCGAGAAGGGCGCGACGCCCTTCCTCGACCTGCCGGTGACGGTGCCGCTGCCGTTACGCATTCCAGGCATAAGGGAGGCCACGCTGTCGACCGGAGGCGCGATCATCACCGGCGCCGCCTATGACGCAATCGCGGCTGACATGGTCGACATGGAGACCTTCGCCTGCTTGCGCGCCTGCCAGCGGTTCGACATCCCGCTGATCGGGCTGCGCGGCATTTCCGATGGTGCCGCCGATCTGCGGCATGTCAATGACTGGACCGAATATCTGCACGTCATCGACGAGAAACTGGCCGGGGCGGTCGGGCTGCTGGAACAGGCGATCGGCGATGGCCTGCTCAGCACCTGACCGCGAATCGGATCAAGCGGCCAAGCGCGCGGGATCGCCGAAATCGATGCGCGAGATGCGCCCGCGCACCGCGCCGTTCGCATCGACATAAGCGATTGTTCCCGGCGAATGATCGAGTTTCCACGCGCCGGTGGGACCGTCCGTCCATTCGACCTTGTAGCCGTCGTCGAGTAGCATCCAAAGTCCATGGAACAGAGTGCCATCCGGCAGCAGCATATGCGCCCGGTTCTCGTCTTCGTAGTGGATGAAGGCATCCTTGCCGCCCATGTCGATGACATGCGTGGTGCCGATCATGATAACGGCCAGCGTATTCCTGTCGAGAATTGTCATGGTTCCTGTCCGCGTGCTTGAGTTCGAAAGAGCCTCGACGGGATGAATGTCGTCAAGTATCTTGACTATATGGAGTTCGGACAGAATGGTCAAGGAGCTTGACGAAAATCCCGAGGCGCTGCCCGATCACGTCGGCTGGCGGCTATGGCAGGCAAGCCGTGCCTGGCAGGCTGAATTCGCCGCCGCGATGCGGGCCGCCGGTCATGGCTGGTTCACCGAAGCACGTGCTGGCCTGCTTGGGCATATCGAAAGGAGCGGCATACGCCAGTCGGCCTTGATCGAACGCTCGGCAATCTCCAAGCAGGCGATCCAGCAACTGCTCGATGGCCTCGAGGCGGAGGGCATTGTCGAGCGCCTGCCCGATCCGCACGATGGCCGCGGCAAGCTGGTGCGCTATACGAGCAAGGGGCTGGACGCCTTGCGCGACGGCGATCGGGTCAAGATGGAGATCGAGCGGCACTATGTCGATCGCATTGGCGAGGAGCGGTTCACGGCGCTGATGGGTGCTTTGCGGGCGCTTGTGGCCGGACAGGCTGCGGCAATGGATGAAGACGCTGGCGTTGAAGGTGAAGTCGTGGAATCGAAGTGACAGCAAGGCCTCGCAACCCATTGCGCCGACTCATTTCTTTCTCTAAACGCTCGCCATGAAAACAGCCAATCATCCCGACACCGTCCTGATTGTCGATTTCGGCAGCCAGTTTACGCAGCTCATAGCCCGCCGCATCCGCGAGGCGGGCGTGTTTTCCGAGATCGTGCCGTTCCAGTCGGCCGAAGCGGCGTTCAAACGCATCAATCCCAAGGCGGTCATCCTGTCGGGCGGTCCCGCCTCGACGTCGGATATCGGCAGCCCGCGCGCGCCGCAGATCGTCTTCGACGCAGGCGTGCCGGTGCTCGGCATCTGCTATGGCCAGATGGCCATGTGCGTACAGATGGGTGGTGTCGCCGAAAGCTCGGACCATCGCGAGTTCGGCCGCGCCTTCGTCGAGATCGAGAAGGACAGTCCGCTGTTCGACGGCCTGTGGGCGACCGGCCAGCGCCACCAGGTATGGATGAGCCACGGCGATCGCGTCATCTCCCTGCCCAGGGGCTTCGAAGTGTTCGGCAAGTCGGAAGGCTCGCCCTTCGCCATCTTCGGCAATATCGAGCGCAAGATGTACGGCATCATGTTCCACCCCGAGGTGGTGCACACGCCGGATGGTGCCCGGCTGCTGCGCAACTTCGTCCACAACATCGCTGGCATCGAGGGCGACTGGACGATGCGTGCCTACCGCGAGCACGCGGTCGAGGCGATCCGCAAGCAGGTCGGCAAGGGCAAGGTCATCTGCGCGCTGTCGGGTGGGGTGGACTCGTCGGTCGCTGCGCTTCTGATCCATGAAGCGGTCGGCGACCAGCTCACCTGCATCCTCGTCGACCACGGGCTGATGCGCAAGGATGAGGCCGCCGGCGTGGTGGCGATGTTCCGCCAGCACTACAATCTGCCGCTGATCCTGGTCGATGCCTCCGACAAATTCATCTCGGCGCTGGAAGGTGAGGCCGACCCGGAGAAGAAGCGCAAGACCATCGGCCGGCTGTTCATCGAGGTGTTCGAGGAAGAGGCGAAGAAACTTGGCGGCGCGGACTTCCTGGCGCAAGGCACGCTCTATCCGGACGTCATCGAAAGCGTCTCCTTCACCGGTGGTCCGTCGGTCACGATCAAGTCGCACCATAATGTCGGGGGCCTGCCCGCGCGCATGAACATGCAGCTTGTCGAGCCACTGCGCGAGCTTTTCAAGGACGAGGTGAGGGCGCTTGGCAAGGAGCTCGGCCTGCCCGAAAGCTTCATCGGCCGCCATCCGTTCCCCGGTCCTGGTCTCGCCATCCGCTGCCCGGGCGGCATCACCCGCGAAAAGCTGGAGATCCTGCGCGAGGCCGACGCCATCTACCTCGACGAAATTCGCAAGGCCGGTCTCTACGACGCCATCTGGCAGGCCTTCGCCGTGCTGTTGCCGGTGCAGACCGTCGGCGTCATGGGCGACGGCCGCACCTATGAATTCGTCTGCGCGCTACGCGCCGTCACCTCGGTCGACGGCATGACGGCGGATTTCTACCACTACGACATGGCCTTCCTGGGGGCGGCTGCCACCCGCATCATCAACGAAGTGCGCGGCATCAACCGCGTCGTCTACGACGTCACATCGAAGCCGCCCGGCACCATCGAGTGGGAGTGAAGGGGAGTACCGTGGCGAGTATCGGATAGCAGGGGACACTCGAGCGAATCCTGGGCCAGCGATGGCAGCCGACAGATTCCAGGCGAGCCGCAGATCTGCCGCTCTGTCGGGCGTCTCCCCGCTCTTCGAATGGCGCCCATCCGCCGTCAGGCCACTTCGCGACTTCGTGGCCTTCAAATATTCGGTCGCGCGCTGCTCGAAGACGTTAGCGCGCGCGACCGGTTCTCGGCATCGATCACGCGGCCGTAGATCGATTACTGCTCCCTCTTGAACAAATCCTGGAAGATGAGCTGGCCCCAGGTGCGGCCGCGTGCGTGCACCAGCGCGCCACCTTCGCTGAGCTTTCCCAGCTTGACGGGTGCGAACCCGAGTTGTTTGGCCAAGGCCGCCACGGGAGCGATCGCGTCCTCGTCGTCGCTCGACAGAAAGACTACCCGGTGGCCGCCCTCGACGGCCGGATCGGTAGCCAGGATGGCCGCAACCAGGTGATTGAAACCCTTCACGAACCTGGCGCCGGTGAATGACTTCGCAACGAAGGCGGAGGACGGGAGGCCGTCCAGCTCCTCAAGGGGAACCAACGCGTTCATCGCGTCGATGACCGTCTTGCCTTTCCAGTTTGGCAGGGCCTTGGCGACCTCGCGATGCTCCCCGAACGGGACCGCCAGGATGATTGTGTCGGCCTCGAGTGCATCCCGCAGCGACTTGGCGACGACCGTGGGTCCAATCGCCCGAGCCTGCGGCGCCAACGCCTCGGGCGGCCGGCGGCTCGCGACGGCCACCTTGATGTTTTTACGGGCGAAGGCGTGGGCGAGAGCCTGGCCTACCGCACCGAATCCTACAATCGCATAGCTCATAATACTTCTCCAATCCTTGTTAAAACTAAGGTTCGCAAAGCGAACGTTGGTCAGGTTGCTCGCCCAATCGATCAAGTTCAGCGTGCACGCCTGGGAACGAGCAGCGTCAGCGCTCTAGGCTCCGCACCTGGTGATCCCGCGAATGGAGGGCCAACCGCGGGACGGTGTCGGGGTCAGACCTGCGACATGCCCCCGTCGACAACGAGATCGATGGCCGTCGTGAAGCGACTGTCGTCCGAGGCGAGATAGAGGACCGCGGCCGCGATCTCCTTGGAAAGCCCAAAGCGTCCCAACGGAACCAGCGAGACGAAGAAGTCCGTCAACTCTTTGGCAATTCCGGCGAAGGCAGCCGTGTCGCCGATCGCTCCCGGGCTAATGCTGTTCACCCGGATCTTTCGGCCCTTCAAGTCGTTCGCCCAGCTTCGCGCGAACGACCTGACCGCCGCCTTGGCACCCGCGTACACGCTTGCTCCACCATATCCCTTGAGGTGCGAATTCGAGGCGTTGAGGATGATCGAGCCGCCATCGCGCATCAGGGGTAGCGCCTTTTGGACGGTGAACAGCGTACCGCGGACGTTGAGATTGAGCGTATCGTCGACCAACTGCTCCGAGATCAACCCTATCGGCTTGTCGACTTCTCCGCCGCCGGCGCTGGCGAAGATGATGTCGATGTGGCCCTTTGTGGATTTCACCTTCTCGTAGAGCCGGTCGAGGTCCGCCAGGTTGGCGGAGTCGGCGCGCACGCCGGTCACGTTGCGGCCAATCGCCTTCACCGCCTCGTCGAGGACCTCCTGCCGCCGGCCGGTGATGAACACATAGGCCCCTTCCTCGACGAATAGTTTCGCCGTCTCAAGCGCCATACCGGAGGTACCACCCGTGATGACTGCAACCTTACCTTCAAGCTTTCCCATACCTTCTCCTGTCGTGGTGTCGGGACAGCATCTGGCCCCGAGACCCTCGAAATGGCTCCGCCGGCATCAGTTGTTGAGTGCGGAAGCGCGCACATCGGTGGTGCAAAATTGATCCGGCCAGTCGACTGACGCCAGCTGGGACGATCGGTGTCCGTCGGTCGGAATTGGGCCGGGCTCGTCGACATAAGCTTTGATGACCGCCCGTACTGCTGTACGATGCGTTGCATAGGGGATTTTGGAAGGCGCACCGCGCGGTGCAGGATTGCACCATGATCGATTGGGATGACATTCGCTACTTTCTTGCCGTGGCGCGCGGGGGCTCAGTGCGGGCTGCCGCCGAGCGCCTCGGGGTGTATCACTCGACCGTGCTGCGACGCATCGCACAGCTCGAGGAACGCCTCGGGGCGCAGATGTTCGAAAAGCTGCCTTCGGGCTACCGCCTGACGGCTGCGGGCGAGGAGGTCCTCGAGCTCGCGAACCAGATGGAAGCGTCGTCACACCTGCTGGAGACGCGCGTCTTCGGGCGCGACCAGAGCGTGCGCGGGCTTCTGCGGGTGACGTTGGCTCCGACCCTCGCGACACACCTGCTCATGCCGGACTTCGCCGATTTCGCGCGTCTGCATCCGGACATAGAGATGGAAATCTTGTCGTCCGGTGAGCTGGCAAATCTGACCAACCGAGAGGCCGACGTGGCGATCCGCGTCGTCTACGACCGCAAAACCCTGCCGCTCAATCTTCACGGCCTGAAGGGACCGGAGCTGTTCGGCGGCGTCTACATGTCCTGCGATCGACTGGCCGCATGGCGTGCGGGCGCGCCTGATCCCTTCCGGTGGATCGTCATAAGCATTCATGGAATTCCGGATTGGGCCAGCGAAGGTGAGGTTCGCACCACGGGGGTTCCATTCAGGGCCACGGATGCCGAGGCGCAGATCGTTGCTGTACGGCAAGGGCTCGGGATCACGACACTGCCGTGCTTCGCCGGAGATGCCGACCCCCTGCTGGTGAGGGTGCCGGGCACCGACCTGCACATGTACGGAACGCTCTGGCTTCTCACACAGGGGGAGACACGCAAGACGAAGCGCGTGCGGCTCTTCACGGAGTTCGTATCCCGCAGGCTCGCCGCGTACGCTCCGCTTCTCGCGGGGCTGTCCATATCGAGCGACTGACGCCCGGCAGGTCGCCGAAATTCTCCTTTAAATTCAAGAGCGAGAATTTCTGACGGATTCGGGATATGGTTCTTCGTCGTCAGGGGACGATTTTCCTCGATGAATCAATGCGTTATGATGCTTCAGAAGAATCGAGTGGGAGTAGGGCGCTGCAGGCTGTTACAAACAGTCGGCGGATTGTCCCTCCACCCCACATTCACACCTCGGTGGACTCAGCATCGGACTCCTTCCTAAGCAGGCTGACTGGTCTGAAACGCAGTCGGGTGCGGATGCAAAACGCTATACGCATTGCATAGGGCGGCGGCGTAGAATGACGTGCGATTAGGTGGGTCTGCTGCCCGCTGATAGCTCGCGAACAAGGTGGAGAATTCTATGAGGAACACGATGCTGGGTTTCGTGGCGCTTGCCCTGGCCGCCTGCCAGTCGGCTCCTGCAGTGCCCCAAACGGGCGCTCCCGCGTCAGATCCTGTTACCGTTCCTCCTCAGCCCGCCTTGAATCCCGGCGCAATTCCTTCGGGCTCGGCGCTCATGGATCAATCCGTGACGATCACTCCCCCTGCGAAGGGCGTCCCGACAAGGTACGCCGCATTTTCGGGTATCTGGGCTGGACGATTGGAGGGGACGTATGAAGCCAAGGTCGCTGTGCAGACGATTTCTCCGAATGGCGAAGTGACAGTCACCTTTGCCTGGGGGAATCTGGGCGATAACAATCCGGGAGAGGCCGCCGGCGCGGGAAGAATTGCGGGGAAGACATTGAAGCTTGGGCGCCTGCCGAATGGCGCCGACGTCAGTCTTGTGATGCTGCCCGATGGAACCTTGGCCGGAACCTATACGCTTGCCGGCCAGACCTACACGGGCGTGTTCGTCAGGCAGTGATCAAGGAAGCATCTAGACCAGTGAAGGACACAGTCTCAGGCAACTCCATCAGCCGGTCAGCTTCTCGAAATCCCTACGCCGTGAGCGCATGGTCTTTGGCCAGCAAGTACCAGTCTGTACCCAAGCTCCGGAACTCCGACAACGACGCCGAGGCATAAAGACTGTTCTGGAAAGCTCGGCTTGAAGGTCACCTGTCACACCGCAGAAGGCAGGCTAACCGTTATGAAACGATGCCAAGCGGCGCCGAGTACGAAAGAGGTTTCAGCTTCACCGAAGCCCGCCGAACGAAGGCCTTCCGAAACCTTGGGAAAATCGAGGTTCGATCCGAACCAGGAAGGTTGCGGCGGGAAGCTTGCGGCCGCCTGTGCCTGGCGGGTCCAGCGGCCCTCGCGCATCCAGCGCACAACGCTGTCAGGTTGGCCCTGGCAAAGATCCGAGCCGATGCCGAGATGCTCCGCTCCCATGATCTGAGCGGCTTCCGCGGCCATTTCCCCAAATTGTCTCAGCGTCGTGTCCGAGCCGTTCGGAAGATGCAGCGGATAGAGCGAAAGGCCGAGCAATCCCTGCTGTTGGCGGAGCGCCTGCAGGACGGTCCTGGAAACATTGCGGTTGCTGTCGCAGAGCCAGCGAGGATTGGCGTGGCTGATCACCACCGGCCGTTGCGAAAGCGAGATCGCTTCCAGAGCCGTTCGCTCACCCGCGTGCGACAGATCTATGATCATGCCAAGCCGGTTCATTTCGGCGATCGCCTCACGCCCCATCCGCGTTACGCCGCTGTCCTCCTTTTCCATCCAGCCGCAGCCCAGCAGGGACTGATTGTTGTAGGTGAGCTGCATGAAGCGGATGCCGAGATCGAAGAGCATTTCGATCAGGCCAATGTCGTCTTCGATCGGCATTGGGTTCTGCAGCCCGAGAAAAATCGCCGTTCGGTTCGTGGCGCGGGCACGCTCGATGTCGCCGCTGTCGCGCGCCAACAGGATGAGGTCCTCGTTGTCGCGAAAGCGTGTTCGCCAATCCACCAGGTGCCGCACCGTCTCGCGGAAGCCTTCATGGTAGCCGACCGTGGCGTGGACCGCGGTCAACCCGCCCTGGCGCATCTCTCGAAAAATCTCGCGCGACCAGTTGCAGTATTGCAGCCCGTCAATGCGCACCTGAGGTGCATCGGAAGCGGCGGTCATTCGGCCGTGCCCGCATGGATGTAGGACGTCTTCACCTGGGTGTAGAACTCGACCGCCGCGCGCCCCTGCTCACGCGGGCCGTAGCTGGAGGCGCGAACGCCGCCGAACGGCACATGATAATCGGTGCCGGCGGTCGCAAGGTTGACCATGACGCAGCCGGAGCGCGACGCGTGGCGGAATTTCGTGGCGCGCCCCAAGGAGCGCGTGGCGATACCCGCGGTCAGCCCATAGGGAGTGTCGTTGGCGAGGAAGATGGCCTCGTCGAGATCCCCAGCGGCAATGACGCAGGTTATCGGCGCGAACATCTCCTCCTGGTTGATCCGCATGCGCGAGCGTCCGTTCAGGAAGACAGTGGGTGCCATGTAGTGGCCCCGATGCGCCCGATCGAGCGCTTCGCCCCCCGTCGCAAGCTCGGCACCCTCGCTTTTGCCGAGCGCCACATAGTCGAGGTTGGCGGCCAGTTGCCCGGCGCTGACGACCGGCCCCATCTGGATACCGGGCTCCAGGGCATGGCCGACCTTCAAGGCCTTTGTTTTCGCCAGCAGTTTCTCGACGAAGGCGTCGTGGACCGGTCGATGGACGATCAGGCGGGACGCCGCCGTGCACTTCTGGCCCGAACCGCCAAAGGCGCCGTTCACGGCGAGATCGACCGCGCAGTCGAGGTCCGCGTCGTCCATTATCACGAACGGATTCTTCGACCCCATTTCGAGCTGAAGCTTCACAAACCGCGCGGCAGCCAATGCCGCGATACCCGACCCGACGGCGCCGGAGCCGGTGAAGCTCAGGCCCTGTATGTCGGCACTCGCGGCGAGTTCGCGACCGATCGCCGATCCCGGTCCCATCACGAGGTTGAACAGGCCTTTCGGGATTGCCTGCCGGCTGATGATCTCGGTCAGAGCCCAGGCGCTGGCCGGGGTGACGCTGGCGGGCTTCCAGACCACCGCATTGCCGAAAGCCAGTGCCGGCGCGATCTTCCAGGACGCCGTGGCGATGGGAAAGTTCCAGGGCGATATGATCGCGACGACGCCGAGAGGCTCACGCTCGATCAGGACATCGACGCCGGCCCGGACGGAATCGCCCGAAGAGCCGAGATTGCGCAGCGCCTCGGCGGCGAAATAGGTGAAGAATTGTCCGGCTCGATAGACCTCGCCGACGCCCTCGGCCAGAATCTTGCCCTCCTCGCGGGAAAGCAATTCGCCAAGCTCCTTCGAGCGCGCCATCAATTCACGCCCGATGGCATCCAGAACCGCCGCCCTCGCTTCGAGCCCAGCGGCTGCCCACTGCGCCTGCGCGCCCTGGGCCGCCGACACGGCGTCGTGGATGTCGGAAGGGCGAGCCCGGGCAAAGCGCCCCACGATGTCGGTCACGTCCGACGGATTGCTGTCCTCCACCCAATCGGCGCCGTCGCGCCACTCCCCCGCAACGAAGTTCTGACCGTTCAGCATCGTGTTCGACCTGCATCAATTCGGTTGACAACGACCTAACCAATGCGGTGAACTTCAATCAAGCTCAATTTTTGGCACAAATGTTCAGGCAAGCTTAACAGTGAGCAAAACCATAAGCCTCACCGGCATGCGAAGCTTCGTCGCGGTCTGCGAAACAGGAGGCGTGCGTGCCGCCGCGGATCGCATCGGCCGCACGCCGTCTGCCGTGTCGATGACTCTCAAACAGCTTGAGGACGACATCGGCGCGCCATTGTTCGAGAGCGAGCGCAAGGGCGCGCTCTCGCCGGTGGGCCGCATCGTCCTGGACGAGGCGCGCGCCATGATCGCCCACTACGATCGCGCCTGCCTGGCGATGACCAGCTATGCGGCGGACCGGCAGGGTCGCTGCGACGTCGCAAGCGTGCCATCCGTGGCGGTGACCTTGCTGCCGCGAGCGATAGCCCAGCTTCGCGCCGAGGGCAGCAAGTTCGACATTCACGTTCGCGACAGCGATTCCAACGCCATCGTCGAGGCGGTCGAAAACGGCATGGTGGAGGTCGGCCTGTGTGTGCTCGCAACGAAGAGGCCGCAGCTCAGTTTCGAGCCACTGTTTCATGAGCCGCTCGATTTCGTCTGCCCCGTCGATCATCATCTGGCAAAATCGAAGCGTCCGTTGAAATGGTCGCAGCTTGATGGCGAGAGCTTCATCCACAATGGCGCAGCCGCGGCACTTGGCATTGCGCAGACCGAGGCGCTTGCCGCGAGCTCCAGGCTCACCGCGACCAATGTGAGCTCCAACCTGGCGATGGTGGAGGCAGGGCTCGGCGTCACGATCCTGCCCCGACTTTGCCGCTGGAAATGCAGTCACGCGGTGCGCTTCGTGCCACTTGCCGATCCGCGTTCAAGCCGGACGGTCGGCTGGATCGCCAAGGCGGGCAGAAATCTGCAACCCGCGGCACGGCGGTTCGTCGAATGCATTCGCCTCCAGACACAGGCGAGCGAAGGAGAATTCGGCTATGCCGCGGCATGATTGGTGGACGACGGGATGAAACGTCTGACGCAAGCTCGGATCGAAACGCTCGTCTGCAGCGCGCTGATGCGCCACGGCGCAAGCGAACTGCAGGCCCGGGCCCTGGCCGCGGGCGTCGCAGCGGCCGAACGCGACGGCCTGAAGTCGCACGGTCTGATGTATCTGCCCACCTATTGCGAACATCTGGCCTGCGGCAAAGTCCTGGGTCTGGCCGAGCCACGCCTGACGCGGCCGGCCGCGGCGGTTCTCGCCGTCGATGCCGGCAACGGCTTTGCCCACGCCGCCATATCCACCGGCCTGCCGCCGCTGGTCGAAGCGGCCCGCTCGCAAGGTGTCGCGGCCCTCGCCATCCGCAACTCCTACAATTGCGGCGCGCTGGGCTATCACACCGAACGCATCGCGCAGGCCGGCCTGGTCGGGTTGGGATTTACCAACGCGCCGGCCTCGATCGCACCCTGGGGTGGCCGCAAGGCGGTCGTCGGCACAAACCCCTGGTCGCTGGCTGTCCCGGACGGACGAGGCGGCGCGCGGTTCGTCATCGATCAGAGCGCGAGCGTGGTTGCCAAGAGCGAAGTCATCAAACGGGCCCGCGCGGGCGAGCCGATTCCGTCCGGCTGGGCCCTCGACGAAAGCGGCGAGACAACCACCGACGCCAGCGTGGCGTTGAAGGGCACGATGGCGCCGGCGGGCGGCTACAAGGGCGTCGGGTCGGCGCTGCTGGTGGAGATCTTCGCCGCATGCCTGACTGGAGCAAACCCAGGGGTTGTCGCCAGCCCCTTCTCCGGCACCGCCGGAGGTCCTCCGGGGACTGGCCAGTTCTTCCTGGCAGTTGCGCCCGACGCCACCTCCGCGGGTGCGTTCGCGGCAACGCTTGAGACCGTTGCCGGCGCCTTCGTCGGCGACACAAGGCTTCCCGGAACTAGGCGCTTTGCCGCGCGCGAGCGCAGCTCCAGGGAAGGCATCGAGGTGGCGTCGGAAACGCTTGCCACCCTCGAAAAGCTCGCCGGTCTTGCCGCATGACGGCAATCGCGCTGCGCCCGCCCCAGGTCGTCATGCGCCTGCAACGGCTCGGCGCGGCGCATCCGACGCGCCTCAGCTTTCTGCGCCAGTTGATCCGGCGCGCCGCCAAGGAGCGATGGCGTGTGCGGAAGGAACGGTTCGAGCTGGACGACCATGGATTCGGACGAGCGGTTTATGCGGTCGAGACACCAGGAAGGATCTACAGCCTGGTCGCGTTCTCGACGCCGCTGGACGATGACAAGCGCTCCGACCGAGTGATCGCACAGGCCTGGGACACGAGCTACGTCCTTTATGACGGATTGCCGGATGCGGCCGAAATCGCCCGGCTGGAGGAAAATGCGCCCTTGCAGGAGGCGGGACGCTTCACGAACCGCGAGCTGGTGCTGGCGCGGGCAAACAAGAGCGTGAGGCTGTTCGAGGCGGTAGCCGCGGCGCTGGCACAAGGACGACAGCCGGTCGAGGAGCAATTGCTTGGTGTCGGCTACTTGCTGCGCACGACGGCGGTCTACGGCAACGGCAAGTTCGGCATCGCCGATCGCGACGAGATCGCGTCGCGACCAGAGCTTTCCGGATCATTCCAGGCCGAGATGCTCACGATCTGGCTGATCCGGTCCTTCACCCTCGATCTGGTTGATCACATTGCCCATCGTCGCAATCCGACCGGCGCGGCAAGGCTGGCGCCGGATTTGCGCCGGGCGCTCGGCGTGGGAAACGCGACGGGCCTGGGCATGGCCCCCTTCCTCGTTCGCCATCCGCTGCTGACGCACAGCTGGTTCCTGGCCCGCGAAACCGCGCTGGCGCGGGTTCGCGCTGAACCGCACGCCGGCGAGGCGGAACGAAAGGCCTTTTCGGGAGCTCTCGCCGACTTGCGCCAGCGCGTTGCCCGCTGGCACAGCGACGACATCCGTCAATCCGCCGCAACCCGGTCATTGGCCGACGATCTCGATACGCTGGCGGAAAACCTCGATCATCTTCTGACGAAGCCTCGCCCATGGGATGCGCTCTATCGCTTCGCGGAAGAACAGTTTTCCCTGGAGGGACAGGAGGCCTGCGTTGCGCTGATCCTCGAGCCGCACGGCGCCTTGATCGATGAGCTGGGCGAGACGATGAAGGCCGACGAGACGCCCGGCCATGCCATCGACGGCAGCATGAGTTGCGGTACTCTTCGGCAGGCGATTCTGGATTGTTATTCCTGGGCGACAAGTATCGATTTCGCCGGGCCGGCCGCCAACGCGCGCTTCTGGTATGTTTCGGCGGAGAAGCTCGAGCCCAGGCTTGGCGAACGCTTCGAGGAAGATGGAGCTGAACTCGAACAGCCGCTCGCCACGGCGCGCGATGCGATCAACCTTGCCGCCGCGCTGGCGCAAGGGCCAGCCTCAAGCCGTGTCGCGGAGTTTCTCCTTCGCCGGCCAGAGTGGCGCCATGCCGTGCGGCGCGCCCAGATCGTTGCCAGTTTTCCCTATGCCGAGATTCACGACAATCTGATCGCCGCGGATTTGCGGCCCGTCGACATATTGCGAGCCAAGCTTGCGTTTTTCGGTGCGCGCAGTTTCGATCCCCGCTCGGACCGCTGGCTGCGGATCGCCCTCTTCGGCGGCGAGCCCCTGATCGAGGATGTCGCCTCGACGGCGCCGGACGGAGAAGCCGCGTGATCGACATGTCGCTCAACGAGGTGGAAACGCTCAGCACCAAGGCGGCGCGCGGCGCGGGATTTTCATGGGGGCAGGCCGAGGAGATCGGACGGGCGGCGCGCCGGATCGCGGTCGAAGACGGAGGCTGGGGCTTTGCCATGCTGAGCCTGGTCGAGAATGCGCACTTCTTCCAGCCACCGGATCTTGCTCGCGTGGCACGCTGGCGCAACGGCGAGGCTGATGTCGCTACCGGAAGGCCGCTCTGTCCCATCCGAACGGCGGCCCTGCTGCTCGACGATCCGCCCCCAGCGGGCGTGATGCCGCTCACGATCTTCGATGTCGGCCTGCCGATCTGGCTCGACGCCATGCTGCGTCGCTCGAAGATGCGCTTGGCGCATCCGGTGGGACTGCGGACATCCCGGGCCGATGTCGTCATCGAACGAAGCGTTGATATCTGGCAGCCGGTCGCGGGCCGGCGCGGAGCGGTCGACCAGCAGACGCTTACCGCGCTGAATTCCTTTGCTGTGCGAACCTACGTGCCGGAAAGCGAACGGTCGCGCGTCCGCGGCGCCGGCGGGGTCCGTGTGGACGATGAATAGGAGAACAAGGCAATGAACGCAGCCGACGGCCAAAAGATTGCCATGCGCGGAGCGGGTTATTACTCGGCGAATACCGCGGGAGCCAAGAACGTAATTGACAAGGTCGGCGATCTCGTCGTCAAGGCTGTCGCCAAGATGCCGCGACTGGCTGACGGCCTACCGTTTGCGATAGCCGATTTCGGTGCCGCGGACGGGGGCACCTCAATGGACATGATGCGGCGGCTGGTTGGCGCCATTCGGGAAGCAGAACCGGAAAGAGCGATATCGATCACCTATACGGACCTGCCCCACAATGATTTCTCGACCCTGTTCCGGCTGAGCCAGGGACTTCTTGGAACCTCTACGGAGGTGCCGCTGGCCGAAACTCCCGGTCTCTACATCTTCGGTAGCGGAACCAGTTTCTATCGCCAGATCCTGCCGGACAATTCCTTGTCGTTCGGCTTCTCCGCCACGGCGATGCACTGGATCAGCAAACGACCTTGCATGATCGCCGACCATGTCCAGGCGGTTGGCGCAACCAATGTCGAGCGCGAGCAATTTCGCGCCCAGGCCCTTCGCGACTGGGAGACGGTCCTGCTTGCCAGGGCGCGCGAGTTGCGGTCCGGCGGAAGGCTCGCCCTTGCCAACTTCTGCGTCGACGAAGCCGGGCGCTATCTCGGACATACGACAGGGATCGACATGTTCGATACCTTCGCGCGCCTTTGGCGCGATCTGCTTCGGGCCGGGCGGATCAGCGAGACGGAATACGTCAACGCGACGTTCCAGCAATTCTACAAGACACCGGAGGAGTTCGGCGCGCCATTCCGCGACCCTGCTTCCTCGGTGTCGCAGGCCGGATTAAGGATGGAGACAATGTTCACCATAGTGACACCCTGTCCCTACGCCGAGGCGTTTCGGAGCCATCACGACGCAGAGGCATTCGCCAAGGCGTATGTGCCAACGCTCCGCTCATGGTCCGAGACCGTTTTCGCAAACGCGCTCGACAGTTCGCGCTCCGCGCACGACCGTTCCGCAATCGTTGACGAACTTTACGGCGCTTACGAAGCTGAAGTTGCGCGAGCACCTGAAGGACACCGGATGGACTACGTCCACTGCGTGACGGAGATCGTCAAATTGTAAGAGATGCGGGCAGCAGGATACGGCTACCGGCGTAAACCCAGCGCCCGAGCCTCCTCTGGTCCCGAAGCACAAGCATGTGACTCACTATCCAGATAGTGAAGATTGACTTGTGCGACGCATTGATTAATTCTTTAAAACGCGTCGGATTTCCAGGGCCGCTCCGAGGCACGGGAAATAGACGCTGGTGGCGTCAATTGCCAGTGGAAAGGTTCTGGCGTCCAGGCACGTTGCTCGACTGGCGCTATCCACTCGACGATGAATTGGAAAGGTAATCAGCTTGTCTCAGGAAAGCGGCGCAAGGCGAAAGCGTGCTACGAAAGCAGAGCAGCGAGCCGAGACGATCGAGCAGATTCTCGACACCGCCGAATATCTGTTCTCAAAGCATGGGCTCCATGGCGTCGCGTTGAAGGACGTCGCTCGAGCCGTCGGTGTGCACCATACGCTGATCAACTACTACTTCACCGACAAGAAGATGCTTTTTGATGCTGTCTTTGCCCGCAGGGCCGCGGTCACCAGTGACCGGCGGATGAAGGCGCTTGCCGACTACGACCATGCAATGAATGGCAAGCCCACGGTGGAGGGCGCGTTGCACGCATTTCTCGACACCGATCTCGACCTCTACATAGAAGGCGACGAGGGTTGGAGGAATTACGCTGCCCTGGGTGCGCAGGTGGCGAACACGCCGCAATGGGGCGCCGAACTGATGGACAAGCATTTCGATCCCGTCGTGCTGAGACTGATTGATCTGCTCAAGAAAGCGCTTCCCGGATGCGCTGAAGAAGACATCTTCTGGGGGTATCATTTCGTCACCGGGGCGCTGATGCTCACGCTGGCGCGAACCGGCCGCATCGACAAGCTGTCCGGCGGACTGTGCCGATCGGACGACTTCATGGCGGTAAAGGAACGCATGGCGACGTTCATGGCGGCGGGCATCCGGTCCATCTGCGTGAAGGCGGGGGCGACGCGCGAAAAGCCAGGGACGACGCGCAAAGGCTGACCGTTGTCGCCGGCAAGCAGACACCCTGGGCGGACCCTGTCCCGGCGCAATCTCGGGCTAAGACCGGCATCGTCTTTGTCATGCCGGGGGCAGCCCGTTGAGCACTTGCTCTCGCGCGGTATCGTGCGTGGAAGTGGACCGCTCGTCTCGAAATCCTCCTGAAATGGCCATCAGCGCGACGGCCGGCCACTTGGCCGAGGCCGCTTGCCGCAACCGCGGCCGATGCCGAGCACCACGCCTGCGAAATGATATTCGCTATCTTGTTAGTGAATATAATCTTTGCTACAGCTTCGTCCGGGAGGAGAGGACATGCAACGCAAAGCAAGGATTGCGAGCGTCACCCGTGTGGGCTGCGCCATGCACCCCACCGACGCGTTCCGCCCCGCATGTCAGGCCGTCAACGCGTCGGACGGTGCCTGCCATGACTGAGACCGTTTTCGGGAATTTGTTGGGCAGCCGCGAGGCCGGCATGCTTGAGCGCGTCGTGCTCGTCGTGACCTTTGCTCTGGTGGTCTTGTTCTCGCTGTTCATCGACGGATTTGCGACCGCTGGAAACCTGCTGGTCATCCTGTCCAATTCCACTTCCCTCGTCATGCTGAGCTGCGGCATGGCTGTCGTGATCATATCGAGGGGGTTGGATCTGTCCCTGATCGCCCAGATGGTGTCGGGGGCGACCATCTTCAGCATCCTGGTTACCAATGGCAGTCCAGCCGCGTTCGCGCTGCTGGTGGCGGTCGCCGCCATGGTCCTGGTCGGATTTGTGAACGCTTTTCTGATCGCCTATGTGGGCATTCCAGCCATGCTGGCGACATTGGCGTCAGCCATGTGCATCACCGGCCTGTTTCGGTTTGCGATCCTGCGTGGCGAATTCATCCTGCTGCTGCCGAAATCGAACCCCGCAGTGCTCTTCCTGTCAGGAAACATCCTGCCGGGTGTAACGGTCCCCGTTGCTTTGATGATCGCCACCCTTTTGGCGACCTGGGCGCTGCTGAGCTACTCGACGGCCGGGCGCATCATCTACGCCATGGGCGACAATTATCAGGCTGCCCGCCTGACCGGCCTGCCGGTGAGAACGACCACCGTGGTCGTTTATGTCTTTGCCGCCGTCACCGCACTTCTCGCCGGTCTTGTCACCTCGGCGGCCAGCGGTGCGGTCGATTTCCGGACTGTCTCGAACGGGACGCTGCTGTTTGACGTGATCCTGGTCGTGGTGCTCGGCGGCATACCGCTTCGAGGTGGCCGCGGCGGCCTCAAGAACATCCTGGTCGGAGCAGCGCTCATCGCCATCCTGCGCAATGGGATGACGCTCATGAACTTCACCACACAGATGCAGGATGCCCTCAGGGGGCTGGTCCTGATCCTGGCAATCGTCATCGATAACTATCTCAACCCCAGGGACACCGAAACCGACACCGTTGGCGATCTTTAAGACTGACAATCAAAACCAAGGAGGAGAACATGGTCTACAGAATTGGGAATCGCATCCGAACCACCGCTATGGCTTTTCTGATCGCTGCAACCGCAGCACTCGGTTCAACTGGATCGACCTCGGCCGGCAATGACCTCACCGGCAAGAAGGTGATCTTCATACCGATCGCCATGGGTATTTCGCTGACCGAAGGGTGGGCGCGCCGCATGAAGGAGGATGCGGCGTTGCATGGCTACACGCTCGAAATCCGCGATCCCGCCTTCAACAGCGGCGCCATGGCCGAACTTCTGGCCAAGGCGATCAGTGAAAAGCCTGATGTTCTGGTCGTCCATAACCCGACGGTTCAGCTGTTGGCCCGTCAGATCAAACAGGCCGAGGCCGCCGGTATCAAGGTGCTGCAGCTTAACCTGCAGTCCAACCAGCCGTCCTCCGCATTCGTTGGCGCCAACCGGACCCGCATTGGCCACGATGTCGCAGAGGATATCGTCAAGGAATGCGGCGCCGGCAGCGGCAAGTCGGGCAAGGTGGCCATCATCCCCGGACAGTTGACCGCTGCTGACAGCGTCATGATGAATGATGCCGCCTTCAAGGTGTTCAAGGATCATCCCGAGATCCAGGTCGTCTCCAACCAGGCGTCGGACTGGGAGCCGGAGAAGGCCCGCCAGATCACGGCAACCGTGCTGCAACAGCATCCTGACCTGTGCGCCATCTTCGGCCATTGGGACGTTCATACGATGGGCGCCGGCCATGCCGTCAAGGACGCCGGGCTTGAAGACAAGGTGCTGGTCTACGCAACGGGTGGTGGTGATAGCGTCACCTGCAAGGCGGTCGAGGACAAGATTCTCGATCGCGTGTGGAGCTACGACGCCGATGGCCAGGGCCGCGATGCAGCCACGATGGTCGACCTCCTGTTGCAAGGTGCCGCGGCGACGGATGGTTCCATGCTTACTGCAGAATCGCCGCTCAAGATCATCAAGGCCGGCCCCACATATGATCCCGGCCTGTGCTGGAAAATGTGAGCCGCAGCCAGTCACCGTCACAGCATCACCCGCGGGGCTCTCCGAGCCCCGCTCGTCCCCTTCGCCTGGAACGCATCATGCCTGCCGAGATCGCCTTCGCCAGCCTGCCGAAGCAGCGCGTGCCCCTGTTCGTCGTTTCGCCGCGGCGCATTCTTGCGGACGTCCTGGCCAAGGGGTGGATCGAGAGCACGATTCCGTTCCTGTCCCTGCTGTTCGTGCTCACCGGGATCGCGCTGACGACGGATGGCTACTTCTCGCCGGCCAATCTGCAGAATCTCGCGCAATATGCCGCCGATGGCGGGCTCGTCGTCCTGGCGCTGCTCATCGTTGTCGCGGTTGGCGGCATCGACCTCTCGGTCGGATCCAACTTCGCAATGTCGGCCTTCGTGGCGCTCTATTGCTTCCACATTCTCAACCTGCCGGTTCCCGCTGTCTTGGTGCTCACGCTTGCGGCCGGAGGGTTGGTCGGCACTGCCAATGGGATCGTCGCTGGCCTGCTCGGCTGTGGCGCGCTGTTGACGACGCTCGGCACCATGATAACCGTCAGGGCGTTCTTTGCGCTCGCCGCACAGGCTGAACTCGTCGAAATCTCGACAAGCAGCCGAACCGACGATCTGTGGGACTGGATCGGGTTCGAGAAATTCCTGAGCGTGCCGATCGGCGCCTGGTGTCTGATCGTCGTGTCGGTACTGGTCTTCGTCATGTTTCGCCAGCTTCGCTTCGGCTGGCATATCCTTGCCGTGGGTGGGAACCGCAAGGCGGCGCGCCACGGTGGCATCCCTGTCAGGACGACCATTTTCCTTGCCTACCTGCTGGCGGGACTTATCGTAGGGCTGGCGGGTTTTCTGTTTGCGGCCCGTCAAAACAGCATCAGCGTCGCCGACACTGGCATCGGCATGGAATTTTTTGCGCTGACGGCCCTTGTGGTCGGCCTTGGCGGCTTCGTGCCCGGCAAGGGTTCGCCAGTGACGGTGCTCATCGGGTTTACGACGATCTACCTCCTGAACAATGCGATGATCAACGCAGGTTTCCGCGGCGATTTCGTCCAGCTTTGCATGGGCGCCATCATCATGGTGATCTTGACCATCGATGTCAGATTCCGAAAGAACCGGCACCGCCTGCTGGCCTCGACCTATCTCGATCCGGTCGCGCTCGATGCCGGGCCTGTGGAAGGCATGCGCGGACTGATGCCAAGCGAGATTGCGCCCCGGCTCAAGGGCGCGGAAATCCTGGCGTCCGGGCGCGTTGACGGACCTGAGGATGTCATTCTCGACGCGCAGGGGAACCTCTATTGCGGCAACCGCAATGGCTGCATCCTGAAGATCGCCGCGCCGACGTATTCGGAGGTAAGCGTGCTGGCCAAGATCGGCGGCCGTCCGCTTGGACTGGCGTTCGACCGGGAAGGGCGGATCGTCACCTGCGTTGCCGGAATGGGCCTGATACGCGTCACGATGGCAGGCGATGTCGAACTGTTGACGGACGAAACGACGCGCAGCCTCTTCAGTGTCCAGGACGACACCGCAATCCATATGGCCGATGACCTGGATATCGGGCCCGATGGCACGATCTACTTCACCGACGCAACCAAGCGTTATGACATAGACAATTGGGGGCTGGATCTGCTGGAGGGGCGCCCCAACGGCCGCCTTCTCAGCTATGATCCGAAGTCCCGCAAGACCCGTACTGTGTGCGACAATCTGGTGTTTCCAAACGGTGTCTGCCTGACCCATGACGGCAAGCACCTGCTGGTCGCCAGCACGTGGAGCTGCTCGATCCTGATCTTTGATCTCGCCAAGCTGTCGGAGGGGCCGCGCGTCTTTCTGAAAGGTCTGCCTGGTTATCCCGACAACATCAACCGGGCGTCAGATGGCGGCTACTGGGTAGCGCTCGCCGGGATGCGCAATCCGCTCTTCGACCAGGTGCTGAAACACCCAGGCCTGCGACGGCGCATGACGAGGCGCGTGCCGCCGACAAACTGGCTCTTCGGCAACCTCAACATCGGAGGCGTGCTCAAGATCGACGGGCTCGGCAAGATAGTCGACGCGCTGTGGGACGCCTCCAACGGGCCTCTCTACATGATCACATCGATGCGCGAGCACGAAGGCTCGCTGTTTCTCGGCGGCGTCACCAACGACAAGATCGGCCGCCTTGTCCTCGATGGTGCCGATGTACAGTGGACCGGGCCCGCAAGTTATTGGGGGAGAGACCGCTGATGCTCTTCGCACGCAAGGTCACCGAGGCTCCCGGAATGACGCTGGAGGGGGTTCTTGGCCCCAACAACCGGCTGGACGAGGCGATGGCCATCCATGCGGAGAAGCCGGAAGCAATGTCCATATCAGCCGAAGGACATCTGCTGTTCAGCTCCGGCAACCAGATCCATCGCCTGCGCCGATGGGGTGAAGCGCCCGAAGACTGGGCGCGGTTCGACCAACCAGTGTCAGCACTATCGAGCAACGCCGACGGCCTTGTCGCGGTCGGCCTGCAAGGTGGTGCGATCGCGGTCATGGACCAGAGCGGGCAACCTGTCGACGGCTGGTCCGTGCCGTCAGACCTCGTCTCGGTGGGCGATTGCGCCTTTCTTTCCGGGGACGAGATCGCTGTCGTCGACAACGGCTACCGCGACGATCAAAACGTGTTGTCCATCGCGCCATGGGACGAGGTGGCACGCGGACGAGTCGCGGTGATCGGCCGCTTCAAGGAACCGCGCGTCGTTGCGCGCGCATTGCACTGCCCGATGGGCATTACCCACGACTTCGCGGGCGGCCTCATCCTCTCCGAACTCGACCGCGCCAGCATCGTCGACCTTTCAGGCCGCATTCTCCAGTCTGGCTATCCCGGGTACCTGGGGCGCATTCGCAAGACCGATACCGGATACGTGATGGCCTGCCTGTCAAGGCGCGATCCCTTGATCGAATTCCTGAAGACCGAGCCAGTGTTCGTGTCGGACATGAAGGCCAATCTCGACCCGCGCTATTGGATCTCGCCGCGTGCGACACCGGAAATCAGCCATGACTTCCCGATCGAGCTGGGTGCAGCCCGCCTTTTCGGTGACGTAAAACCTTGGGCGCCTTCGTTTTCATATGGGCTGGTGATCGAACTGGACGGGAACCTGATGCCGATCGCCTCCGCGCATTCGCGCGCCAACGGAAGCCGGCATGCGATTTGCGATGTCTGTTCGTGGAATGGCGATCTGATGGCCATCAGCCGGGCCAGCGGCGAAATCCTCAACCTTGGTTCCGGGAGCGTGCCATGACGGCCCAGCCGATCGTCAGCCTCGAGAATGTCACCAAGACTTACGGCACCACCGCCGCGCTGGCCGACGCGACCTTTGATTTGATGCCGGGCGAAATTCACGCGCTTGTTGGAGAGAACGGCGCGGGCAAGTCGACGCTTTGCAAGCTGATCGCCGGCGTGATCGCACCCTCCGAGGGCATCCTTAAGATCGACGGCCAGACCGTTCTGTTCTCTTCGCCGAAGGATGCGAGCGGGCATGGGATTTCGATGGTCTATCAGGAGACCAGCCTGGTGCCGCAACTCACGGTCGCCCAGAACATTTTCCTCGGCCGCGAGCAAATGTTCAATTCCGTGCGGCGGGTGCGCAGTGCCGCCCGGCAAGTTCTGCAGCGGCTGAACTTCAAGGTCGATCCCGCGCAGCTTGCAGGCACGCTCTCGGCTGCCAAACGGCAGATGGTCGAGATCGCCCGCGCGGTGCACAACCAGGCGAGGGTGATCATCCTCGACGAACCGACAGCGGCTCTGACCCCTGAGGAAACCGATCATCTGTTCGACCTGATGAAGTCCCTGCAGCGAAACGGTGTGGCGATCATTTTCATATCGCATGCCCTGGAAGAGGCCCTGAGCTATGCGGATAGAATCTCCGTTCTGCGAAACGGACGCATGATGACCACCGGGCCGGCCGCCGATTTCAATCGCGGCACGCTCATCCATCACATGATCGGCGATGAGTTGATCGAGCAGGAGAAGGTCCCGGCGGCAAGGCGCCCGCCGCGGTCCGCCCTGCCGGTGCTGCGCGTGGAGAACATTCGCATGGGCAGCATTGTCAACAACATGTCGTTCTCGATCTTCCCTGGTGAGATCACAGGCTTGGCGGGTTTGATCGGGTCGGGCAGGAGTGAAGTCGCCAAGGTCATCATGGGACACACAAAGCGCAATTTCGGCGGCGGTCGTATCTGGCTTGACGGTCGCGAAGTCCGCTACGGCCTCCCGGCCCAGGCGGTCGCTGACGGCATCGCCTACATCAGTGAAGACCGCAAGCTCGACGGTTTCTTCGACACGCTGAGCGTGGCGGAAAACATCGGCCTGGGTTGGCTGGCCAAGTTCGGAGGTCGTCGCTTCCTTGCGCCACGGGCGAAGATGCGAACCTTGGCGCGGGAATGGGTGGATAGGCTCTCGATCCGCAGCATCGGCGTCGAACGACCGGTTTTGTATCTTTCCGGCGGCAACCAACAGAAGGTGGTCATTGCCAAATCCCTCATTCAGAAGCCGAAGCTGGTCATCTTCGACGAGCCGACGCGCGGCGTGGATGTCGGGGCAATCGCCGAGATACGTCAGATCATCCGCAGCTTTGCCGACAGCGGTGCCGGCGTCATTTTGATATCGTCATATCTGCCGGAAATTCTGGAGACCTGCGACCGGATTTTGGTCGCCAAGAGCGGCACGATTGCCGCCGAGTTCTCAAGGGCCGAGGCAAGCGCCGCCAGTATCCTCAATGCCGCGATCCACTGAGCGAGTCGCGGTCTGGTGAGACGCGGCAGAGCGGGACAGTCCATTTGATAGGTCAATGCATGTTATTAACTGGCTCGATAGTGAATTTTAGGCTGACGCTCGCACGCCGAGAGTGCGACCATCGACAGGTCGTGGCCAGCTGCCCGGCGAGGTCTCGATGATAGACGGCACTGTCCAGCCTTTCGCCTTGACGCTCGAGAAGTTTCTCGAGCACGCCGCCAAATGGCATCCTCAAGCGCAGGTGGTGACCGGACGCGCGGACGGCAAATCCGATCGAATTGGATATTCCGCGTTGAAGGATCGCAGCTTGCGGATCTCGGCGGTGCTGCAGAGCTTCGGCATAGGCGCCGGGGACCGGATCGCGACACTCGCCTGGAACACCCAGGCTCATATCGAGGTCTGGTACGCCTGCATGGGCATGGGCGCTGTCTGCCACACACTCAATCCGCGGCTGACAGGCGGCCAACTCGCCGCCATGGCAAGCATGTCCAAGGCGCGCATCCTGATCGTAAGTGCGGATCTCCTGCCCCTGGGCGCTGAAATCGTCGGTGCCGCAACAGCGATCGAGCGGATCTGGGTGATCGACGGGGAAAGCGACTTCGTCGTCGAAGCGCCGCTTTGCTCGCTCGACCTGCTGATCGCCCAGTCGCGGGGCGAGGCGACCTGGGGCGATTTCGAGGAGACGTCGCCCTGCGGGCTCTGTTTCACTTCGGGCACGACCGGTGCCCCCAAAGGCGTCACCTATACGCATCGCTCGAGCTTTCTCCACACGCTGCGGCTGTTGCAGGCCGATGTGATGGCGATCTCGGGTGCCGATAGCGTGCTTGCCGTCGTGCCGATGTTTCATGCCAACGCCTGGGGCCTTCCATTCGCGGTGCCGGCAGTGGGCGGCAAGCTGGTTTTGCCGGGACGCAAGATGGACGGCGCCAGTCTGGCCCGCCTGATTGTGGAGGAAGAGGTGACAATGGCGGTAGGCGTTCCGACAGTCTGGCTGGGCCTCGTCGAGCATGCCGAAGCAACCGGCATAACCATGCCAACGCTCAAGCGCATTACCGTCGGAGGAGCCCCGATCGCGCCGGCACTGATGGAGCGGATCGAAAGCCGCCTCGGGGTGAAAGTGCAGACAAGTTGGGGAATGACCGAGCTCTCCCCCTCCGGTACGGTGGCGCCGCTTTTCGAGCGATCGCAAGCGGCGCTCTCCGGCCGCCCTGCCATCGGCGTCGATCTGTTGCTCACCGACGCCGATGGACAGGCGTTGCCCGGGCAGCGCGGTGTCGAAGGGCAGCTGCGCGTACGCGGCGCTGCAGTCGTTGAACGCTATTTTGGAGAACAGGACAGGGCGAGCGACGCGGATGGCTGGTTTGCGACAGGCGATCTCGCGCGCATCGACGAACAGGGCAATCTTGTCATCACGGGCCGCGTCAAGGACCTGATCAAATCCGGCGGCGAATGGATCAACCCGGCCGAGATCGAGGCGGTGATCGGCTCTCTCCCGGAGGTCGGGCTCGCGGCGGTGATTGGTCGGCCGGATCCGAAATGGGGTGAGCGCCCGATCTTGTTGATCGAGATGCGCGAGGCGCAGGTGATCAGCGATGAAGACCTGCTGGCTTGCCTGCACGGGCATGTCGCGTCCTGGTGGATTCCTGATGCGATCTATCGCCTGCCACGCATGCCCCTTGCCGCCACCGGCAAGATCGACAAGATCCGACTGCGAGCCGAGTACGGCAGCGGTTGATGTGACGGCTTACCAAGTCTCTTCGAGAGCCCCCAACCGCCGAGCACACCGGCGGCAGTTCCAGTCAGATCAGAGGTTGCAGCCGAATGTCCGTAAAGGGAAGAATTGCGATCATCACCGGTGCGGGAGGAGGGCTTGGGCGCGCCCATGCCCTTTTCCTCGCGCGCCAAGGGGCCAAGGTGGTCGTCAACGATGTGTCGTATGAGGCGGCCAACCGCGTCGCGACAGAAATAGCCGCCGCGGGTCATGACGCCGTTGCCATCGCCGCGTCGGTGACCGACGAGGCCGCCGTCGCAGCAATGATCGCGCGGACGATTGAGCATTGGGGCCGCGTAGACATCCTGATCAACAACGCTGGCATATTGCGTGACAAGAGCTTCGCGAAGATGAGCCTCGAGGACTTCCGTCTGTTGATCGATGTCCATCTGATGGGAGCGGTGATCTGCACCAAGGCGGTATGGGACATCATGCGCGAGCAGCGCCATGGCCGGATCGTGATGACCACGTCCTCGTCCGGGCTTTACGGCAATTTCGGCCAGGCGAACTACGGCGCCGCCAAGATGGCGCTGGTCGGACTGATGCAGACCCTGGCGATCGAGGGCGACAAATACGGTATTCGGGTCAATTGCCTGGCTCCGACGGCCGCAACGCAGATGACGGATGGCTTGCTGTCCGAAAGACACCTGAGCTTGCTCGATCCGGCGCTGGTCAGCCCCGGATTGCTGGCGCTCGTCGGTGAGGACGCTCCCACTCATGCGATCCTGTGCGCCGGCGCGGGCCATTTCGCCCGGGCGAATGTCACCCTCACGCACGGCCTCCATATCGGCGCCGGCGAAGACGCCGGCGAGGAAGTAATCCGCAATTGGGATGCGATATCCGAGCGCGCCGGCGAGATCGTCCCTGACTACGGTTTCACCCAGGCCGAGCACGAACTTGCCAGCGCCGAGGCGGCAGCCCCGTCAATTGCGAGGCAGCGTTGATGCGCGACGCGGTCATCGTATCGACGGCGCGGACGCCGATCGGACGCGCCTATCGCGGTGCGTTCAACCATACGCCGTCGCCCACGCTTGCGGCCCACGCCCTCACCGCGGCTGCCCAACGCGCCGGCGTCGCGCCCGAGGAGGTCGAGGATTGCGTGCTGGGCTGCTCCTTGCCGCAGGGTGTGCAGCAGACGATCGGCCGGATGGCGGCATTGCGTGCTGGCTTCCCCGTATCGGTGCCGGGCATGACGATGGACCGGCAATGTTCGTCCGGCTTGGTGACCATCGCCACGGCGGCCAAGCAGATCATCGTCGATCGGATGGACATCATCGTTGCCGGCGGGGTGGAATCGATCTCGCTTGTCCAGACGCCCGAACTACGAACCACTCCCGACCCGGCGCTGGCCGCGATGCATCCTGATGCGTACATGCCGATGCTCGAGACCGCGGAGGTCGTCGCGCGGCGCTACGGCATCGCGCGCGATGCCTGCGACCTCTATGCGCTCGGCTCGCAGCAACGCACCGCGGCAGCTCAGGATGCCGGGCGGTTCGACGCCGAGATCGTGCCTGTGAAGACGACGATGAAGAAAGTGGACAAGACCAGCAAGGAGGTCACCTTTCACGAAGTCGCTCTCGACCGGGACGAGGGGATGAGGCCCGACACGACGCTCGCAGGACTTGCCGCGCTAACGCCGGTGATGCCCGGCGGTACGGTCACGGCCGGGAATGCCAGCCAGCTTTCCGATGGCGCCTCGGCTTGCGTTGTCATGGAGGCGCGCCTGGCGGAGCGACGCGGCCTCAGCCCGCTCGGGCGGTATGTCGGCATGGCCGTGGCCGGCACCAAACCGGACGAAATGGGCATCGGTCCGGTCTTTGCCGTGCCGCGCCTGCTTGGACGCTTCGGGCTCTCGCCGGACGACATCGGTCTCTGGGAGATCAATGAGGCCTTCGCCGTGCAGGTGCTTTATTGTCGCGACCGGCTGGGCATCCCCGACGAACGGCTCAACGTCAATGGCGGCGCGATTTCGATCGGCCATCCCTATGGCATGTCCGGCGCAAGAATGGTTGGCCACGCCCTTCTTGAAGGCAAGCGGCGCGGCGTGCGGTACGTCGTGGTCTCCATGTGTGTGGGTGGAGGCATGGGGGCGGCAGGGCTTTTCGAGGTCCTGTAGAGCTGCTTGCCGCGGAGCGTTCGGGCCGCCACATCATACGAGAACGAACGAAGAGGGACGATACGGACCAGTGCGCGATTTGGGTGCTGACTGGCGGCGCAAGAATAAGATCGGCGGGACGAGGCGACCCTTGCGAACGGCGACACCAACAAAGTGGCGCCGTACCCGGCGGTGATCTTGGCCCCAAAGCCCGGCGTGGCTAGAGTTCGGAGCATGCTGAACGCCATTCACCACGTCGCGCTAATCTGCACTGACTACGACCGGTCGCGACGTTTCTACGTCGAACTCCTCGGCCTCGATCTGATCCGGGAGGTCTATCGGGAAGAACGGCAGTCATGGAAGGCCGACTTGCGAATCGGTTCCGCCCAGTTGGAATTGTTCTCCTTCCCCACCCCAGCGATGCGGCCGTCGTATCCAGAGGCGACAGGTCTGCGGCATCTGGCATTCGCCGTGGCGAATCTCGATCTCGTCATTATGCGCCTGGAGGCCGCCGGCGTTGCCGTTGAGCCAATCAGGATCGACCCATACACGAGTCAACGGTTTACCTTTTTCCGCGACCCGGATGGATTGCCGCTCGAACTATGCGAAGCCCAATAAAGAGCTGTTTTCCCCTTTCACGACCACGTCGTCGCAGGTGGGAACACCACTGCTATTGCCTTTTGAGAACTGCAGGTTTGCGATCGCCCTGAGATAGGCGAATGCACCGGGCTTCGCCCCCGAATACTACGGTCGCGAATTCATTGACATCTGCCGTTGCAAGTTCCAAGCAACATTGTTGTCGCCGACCAAATACCTGCCCGGGCGCTGTGCACTGGCGGTCTCATCGGTATCGGCGGAGCCGCGAATCTGTGCTAAGCCGCCGCCCGAACAACCAAAGGACGACACCAGTGAGCGAACTGAACGTGGCCGAGGCGACCGAAAGTATCTATGCCTCGCTCAGAGCGGACAATGCCGACATCGACGCACATATCGCAGCGCTCAAGGCCGCGCTGACGCGAGAGGGGATAAAACAGGCGGTATTCGATCCCAGCAGATTGGCGCAGAACAACCGCTCGGGCCGCAAGCTGATGCAGGCTTATTTTCGGCAGCGCGGCGTGAGCGTCAGGTTTTCGGACCAGTAGAGCCGCGCGCGGGCGGTCTCAAACGCGCCGGCGTCAGATCCTGCGGAGCGCGTCAGCGGGGAGAAGGCGCGTGGCGCGCCAGGCCGGATAGAGCGCGCCGAGGGGGCCAGCGATGAAGACGAAGATCAGCGCCTGCGCGATCGACCAGCCTGACAGGTAAGGCACGATCAGACCCGCCGCGAACTTTGTCTTCGCCGCCATTTCCATTGTCAGGGCGCCGAGAATGATCCCGATTACCCCGCCGGCTGCGCTCATGATCACGCCTTCGATGAGAATGAGCCGAAGAATCCGCCGCGGCGACCAGCCAAGCGCTGCGAGAACTCCAATCTCGAACGTCCGTTCATTCACGGCCATCAGAAGTGTATTGGCAATGGCGACACAGGCCATCACCATGACAACCAGTGAAATTGTCCGGGCAATCGCCTGAAGCAGATCGAAGACGCGGATGCTGCTGGCGAACTGCTCGGTGTCGCCGACCTCGAACCCCGGCGCGGCTGTGACGAGCCTGGTTCGGGCAACAGCGATATCGTTCTTGTCGAGCGGGCGCTTCAGCCTCACCTCGAACAAGGTAAACACGTCCTCCCGCGACAGGAGTTGCTGCAGCCCTTCGAGCGGAACGATCGCGCTGTTCTGGTTCAGTATGGACGAGAACGACGCGATGCCGACAACCGTATAGGGCTGGAACTGGAGCTCGACAGTATCACCGACCCGTTTGTCCAATGCGCTGGCGATCGACTCGCCAAGGATCACGGACCACTGGTCCCCCGATGCAGGGATGCGTCCCGCCAGGAGGTGTATGTCCTTCCACAGGAAGCTGCCGCTCGGCCAGCCGGCCATGACAATGTTCGCGGCGTCGTCAGCAGTGGTGATGTTCAGGAGAACGCCTGACACGGCCTCGACGTTTGGCACCCCCGAAAGCGCCGGGCCCAGCGACGTAGGTACGGTGCTGCTCACCAGGTTGAACGCGCTGCGCTGGCTTACCACCAAATCCGCACCGTTCTCATCGATTCCCGATGCAAACGAGTGCTGGACGCCAGCGGTCAGGCCGGTCAGTGCCACAAACCCCGCCACCGCCAAGGCGATGCCGAGAACCGTGAGCAGGGTGCGAAGCGGACGCGCAATGAGACCGCGCAAGGGAAGGGTCAGCTCTGTCATGGGTCAGCGGATCCGCGACGCCGGCGCGGGCGTCGACATCGCCGCCATTCCGCTGTCCGAGCGGATGCGGCCGTCGGAGATCTCGACTCGCCGGCCGCACAGTGCGGCCACGTCCTCGTCATGCGTCACCACGATCACCGCGGTACCGAATTCGCGATGCACGTTGCCAATGATGCTCATCACCGATTGGCTCGTCTGCACGTCGAGGCTTCCTGTCGGCTCGTCCGCCACGAGAAGCTTCGGACGGTTGGCCAGCGCGCGGGCAATTGCAAGCCGCTGGCGTTCGCCGCCCGAAAGCTCGGCCGGCCGGAGCGTAGCGCGCTCGGCAAGACCGAAATGTGCCAGAAGTTCGAGCGCGCGAACACGACGCTGCCGCGCTCCGCCGAGGTTTCCCAGCAAAGCCACCTCGATGTTCTCGCGCGCCGACAAGGACTGGAGCAGGGAGAAATTCTGGAACACAATCCCGATCTTGCTGGCCCGGACGGCTGCCCATGCAGCCCTGCCGTTGACGGCCCGACCTTCGAACCGAACTTCGCCGCGCGTCGGCCGGTCAAGCCCACAGATCAGGTTCAGGATCGTCGACTTGCCGCTCCCGCTGCGGCCGACAATGGCGACGGTCTCGTCATTGCCGATCGCGAGCGACACATCGTCAACGGCGACAATGCGGCCACCGTCGAAGTCGCGGCCCACATTGCTCAATTCGACGAGGGGGGGCATGAGCACGAGCGAGAAGTCATACCCGGCCTTTCCTGAGATCGACGACAAGCGCGGGGATCGAGCCGCCATTGCCGGCGAGCCGTTGGCCAATGCGGTCCCGCTGCTGCACGGTCACGGAGCCGCCGTCGACAAAGACATCGCCGATGCAGAGTTGTCCGCGGCAGTGGCGGACACGCCAGTCCACGGATGTTGGGCCGTGGAGCGGCCGGCGGAATTCGCTGCGCACCAGGATGTCGCCGTTGGCCAGGGCCTTTGTGCCGATCACGGTGAACGTCTTGTCCTGCGTCCGCTCCAGCCTGTCGGCCAGCCTGTGCGCGATAGCATAAAGAAGCGCATCGATCACCGCGGCGCGGTCGTCCGCACTCGCCCGGCGCCAATACGTCCCGAGCACGGCTTGCGCGATCCCCCTACCGTCGAACGCCGCGGAGATGGAGCGGAGCTGCCCCTCGGCGGATCCACCGTGCCCAAGCACAACCGCCGCCTGGCGCACGGTCTCAACCAACTTGACCGCGTCGCTCTGCTCATCGGCGGCTGCCGAAAGCGATGGGGCGCAGATCGCGAGTAGCATGGGGACAAGCAACAGCCGGGCCAAGGCTGCCCAGCTTGCGTGCGACCATGGGGCTGTCGTCATGATCCCATGTCATCCAATGCGCGGTTGGCTGTCAATATTGAGCGTCCCGGGAGCCTGCGCCGGCGCATGCCCAAAAGCGGCTGCCAGCGGTGCGAGGCGAGCCACGCGCGCTTTCTGCCTTTCCGTCAGGTCGGGATGGCGGCTGCGCACCTGTTTGCCAAACGTCGCGGCGACCTGCTGCATCCGCTCCTCACAGCCGCGGGAAAATGGCAGGCCCAGTTCGCGGTAGATCCGTTTCATCTCGCCCACGGGGTCTGCAGTGAGATCCTGCAGCCGTACTTCCGCGAGGTCGGCGGCTGGAATCTGAGGTCTATCTGCCAGATAGTGCATCTCCGTCGCGAGATATTCGTGAGCGATGATCTCCTCCTGCTCGTCCTCGGGCAGTGGCGGCTGCAAGGCGAATGCACGCTGCAATTCGCGCGCCAGAAGGAGGTTGGACCGGAACACCACTTCCGGCGAACGGGAGATGTGGACAAACTTGGCGCCCGGGAACAACTCCTGGAGGTAGCGGACACGCGCCGTATGGCTCGGCGACTTGAGCAAAAGTCGCCGCCCGCCTGCAACGAGAGTGAGCTTCTGGACGAAAGCGAACTGATGTGAGCGCCAGCGGCTTAACTCGTCCGCCGAAAGCCCGTCGAGATCGTGAAATCGATTGAAGAAGGCTTGCCGGCGGGGAAGCACGGCGCGTCCCGCGAGGATGGACATTCCACCCAGATTGTTCAACGCGAAGTCATCCTCCGCCGGCAGCCTGGCGCCCACCGGCACGACCGCGTCGAGGCGCGTCAACGGCAGCAAGGGGACGAAAACGTAGCGCAGGAGAGCCCAGCCAAGGACGAATGCCTGAGGCGCCAAGACCTGCGGCCAGCTCGGCGATCTCAGGCCCGGGTCAGCTGCCAGCAGGTTCTGTAAGAACGTCGTCCCGGATCGGAAGTAGCCGAGAACGAACACAGGGGCGTTATCCCGCTCCATCGGGGGAGGGCGCAGCCGCAGCCATGCTCCAAGGATCACGCGCTCCGGCAGGGAGGCGATCGTGTTGATGCCGGAAAGCAGCAGCAGGAGCACTAGGCGCGGCCAATAGGCGGGAGGGATCTGGCCTTCAGCGCGCCATAGGGTCCTCAGTACGGCGTCAAGAGGCGCCACGCACATAAAGTGCGGATACGGCAAATAGGGCACCAACCAGCGGCCTGCGAAAGCTCGGATGCGGTGTCGCACGTTGTTCGATGGCATCAGGCAGTCCGGAACATCATGGTCTCGGTGGTCAATCCCGGCCCGAACGCCATGCCGCAGCCGAGCAGGCCCGACGGCTCCTTCAGCATTTCGGCCATCACGAACATGACGGTTGCCGACGACATGTTGCCGTATCGCCGCAGCACTTCGCGCGATGCGGCGAGCGCGGTCGGCTCCAGTTTGAGTGCCCGCTCGACCGCGTCGAGCACGGAGCGGCCGCCGGGATGCACCGCCCATAAATCGATGTCCCTGGCGGGCCTGCCGCCCAGGATGGCAGGATGGTCATTGCGCAGCGTCTCACGCACCGCGCCGGGAACCTGGCCGGACAGCACCATGTCGAAGCCGTCGTCGCGGATGTGCCAGCTCATCAGCTCCTTGCGCTCCGCCGCGACGATGGCGTGGAAGCTTTCGAGCAGGATGCCGTGCGGTTCGGCCGTTACCAGCGCGGCCGCGCAACCGTCGCCCCACAGGCCGAACGAGATCAGCTTCTCAAGCTCGGTGGCTTCCCTGAGATGCAGCGTGCACAATTCGATGTTGACAACCAGCACGCGCGCTTTCGGGTCGGAGCGCACGATATGGCGTGACAGCTTCAAGGCGTTGATGGCGGCATAGCATCCCATGAAGCCGACGATGGTCCGCTCGACCGACGTCGTCAGCCCGCATCGCTGCACCAGCTCGAGGTCGATGCCAGGTGCCGAAAAGCCGGTGCAGCTCGTCACGATCAAATGCGTGATCAGCGAGCGGTCGTCGTCGGCCAGAAGCTTGTCGACGGCCTTTTGCGCGAGCTCCGGCGCGGCGGCCTCGTACATCTCCATACGGATTGCGGTGCTGGCGAACGAGCCCCTGACCGAGGTGCCGTCGCGGTCAATTGCCCCACCGCGCGGATCGTCGGCAGGCGCAAAGCAGGAATAGCGATGTTCGATCCCGGCGAGAGCGACCATTCGCTCGAAGAGCGTAAGGCGCTGGGCATCGTCTTCAAGCAGCAAAGCTCCATAGCGGAGGTAGAACTGATGCACGTCGTGTTTTGGAACTGACGTGGCGATGCGGTTCAGATACGCTTGAGGGGACAAAATTGCTCCGACAATGAGCCCAACGGGTCTCACAAGAGGTCTAGAAATTGGGGAAGCGCTTCCTAAGGCAAACGCCGGCACAAAGTGTTTTATTGCGCAGCGCCGATATTTCTCATTAGCAAACTGTGATATCAGCCTCCGATCTTGTATGAAAGGGACCAAGGTTCGGCTTCGCCATCCGGATTGAGTTCACATGCGAGTTCCGCCATGAACGGCGCGCGGCCATAAAAGTACGACCGAATTCTATTGCCGGATCGCCGGCTGAAGCCCTAGATTTCCGATCCATCGCATGACCGACATAAACATCCGGCATCTGGAGCCAGAGCTCCTCGACGGTCTCCCGGCCGACGATCCTGGTGCGATCGCATCCCGTCGTGATCTCGTTCGCATCAATGCATTGATGTTCCAGGCCAGGTTCATGGCATCGCTCATGCGAGCCAACGTGCAGACGCTGCCGCTGCGCATCCTGGAAATAGGCGCCGGTGACGGAAAGTTCATGCTGACGGTGGCGCGGCTGATGGCGCGGCGTTGGCCCAACGTCGAGATCGTCATGGTCGACAGGATCGGCCTGATCGGCAAGGATGTGTGCAACGCTTTCGCTAAATTTGGTTGGCGGGCGCAACCCGTAACCGCCGATATATTCGATTGGACAGGAGACAGACCCTTCGATCTTGTCTGCGCCAACCTTATCCTCCATCACTTCGACGACACGCGCCTGCTGGAGCTGTTTTCCCGGATCATGGCGATGGCCCCCATGCTCGTCGCGACGGAGCCATTCAGGGCCAAGGTGCCACTTGTCGCGACACGGTTGCTGCCATTGATCGGCGCCTGCGCGGTGACCCTGAACGACGCGGCGCAAAGTGTCCGCGCCGGTTTTCGCGGCACGGAACTTTCACGATTGTGGCAACTGTCAGGGGGAACGCCTGTGGTTGAAGGCCGCCGGGGCCTGTTCACTCAAGCTTTTGTCGGTGCCAGCGTGCCCGGCGCCAGATGATGCACGACGCAATTGTCATCGGTGCTGGCCCTGCTGGCAGCTCGACCGCCACTGCGCTGGCCCAGCATGGTTGGTCGGTGGCAATGGTGGAGAAGGTGGTGTTTCCGCGCCGAAAGGTGTGCGGCGAATTCATGTCGGGGACCAGCCTTGCCTTGCTTGACCGGTTGGGCGTCGGTGAGATCTGGCGCGCGGAAGCGGGCCCGGAAATACGTCGCGTCGGTTTTTTTTCGGGCGATGTCTCGGCGCAGGCGCGGATGCCGACCGCCAGGACGGGTCCCGGCCGCGCTCTCGGCCGCGATCGCTTGGACTACGTCCTGTTGCAGGCGGCCGAACGTGCGGGTGTCGAAATTCTCCAGCCTTGCAAGGCTGTCGCCATTCGTCGGGGCGATGACCTGCAGTTTGTGACCGTGGAGGAGGGACAACAAGAAAAGGTTTTGAGCGCACCTGTCATAATTGCCGCGCACGGATCCTGGGAACCCGGGAAACTCCCAAGCCAGCTTGCAAGAACAAGCCAGCCCTCTGACCTTTTCGGGTTCAAGGCCCATTTTACCGGCGCCGCGCTGCCGCCCGACCTGATGCCGTTGCTGGTATTCCCGGGCGGCTATGGTGGAATGGTAACGGCGGACCGTGGCCGGGTTTCGATTTCCTGCTGTATCCGCAGGGATGTTCTATCCGGGCTGCGCCAGCGCTTTGGAAACACTGCGGCGGCGGATGCGGTATGGCGCCACGTCGTGGCCTCATGCCGGGGCGTGGGAACTGTGCTGGCCGGTGCCGAACTGGATGGCCCATGGCTCGCCGCGGGACCGATCCATCCCGGTATTCGAGCTGGCTATGATCAGGGCATCTTCCGCGTCGGCAACGTCGCAGGCGAGTCACATCCCGTCATTGCGGAAGGGATTTCCATGGCGCTGCAATCCGGCTGGCTTCTTGCGAGAGAACTGGTCGCGTCGGGTAAAGGTCACGAGGGCCACGACGAGGCTGGACATCGCTACGAAAGGGAATGGCGTCGGCAATTCTCGACCCGTTTGCGTGCCGCGGCCTTGATTGCCCGAATAGCACTTGGGCCTGGCGGCGCGGCGGCCATGCGCGCCGTGATCAAGAATTTTCCGGCGGCTTTGACGCTTGGCGCGCGATTGAGTGGAAAGATCCAGCCTGTCCCGGGCTTCTGATGTCAGGTTGCGCTGCTCAGGAGCTGGATTGAGAGGGTGTGCACCATCCTAGGCCACGCCCATAATCAGGGGGATCGCCGCCAGGATCATCAGCGCCGCCGTGAAGCCGTGGATGCCGAAGGCACGCTTGGCCGAGCCTTTCGAAGCCAGAATGAGCGACATGTCGCCCGCGGGGATAATCGCCTCGATCAACAAAGCGATGCCGACCATCCGTGGCCCGCCCCACACCATTAGGGCCAGCACGACCAGCCCTGAAGCGATGTCGCGCACGCCTTTGAGGCGAAGCCACCAGGCGATGTTCGCCCCCTCTTCGGGAAGCGGCAGGCCAAAGCTCTGTGTCGCTGCCCTTGGGTTTGAAAGATACATGATGCCAATCGCGATGATCCCGATCGCCACCAGCAGCGCCACTCCGATTGAAAACCAGTACATACACGCCTCCTCTTTGCGGCGATATATATTCTAGCATTGCTAGTTTATCAAGCCGCGTTATATGTGGGCCACGCATTCGGCATGTGGAGATCAAGGGTTGGGTGTCGCGGAAAGGAAAGGCAGGGAGCGGGCCGGACGAGAGCGCCGCATCACCGCGGCGGCCCGCCTGATTGCGGCACGCGAGGGATGGAGTGCCGTCACGATCCGCCGCCTCGCGGAGGAAATCGAGTATAGCCAGCCAGTTCTCTACTCGCACTTCGAGAACAGGGAGGCGATTGTCGCGGCCGTCGCCGTTGAGGGTTTCGGGGAACTCGCCAGAGCCCTTCAGCAGGCCGCGCATGAATCGAGCGATCGTCGAAATGCGCTCCGGAACGTCGCCATGGCGTATCTCGCCTTCGCCGGCGAGCATCCGGCGCTCTACGAAGCCATGTTCACTATGCCGACTGGCCTGCGTTTTGCGGAAGCTGACACGAAGCCAGAATTGAAGGACGCCTTTGCGGCGCTGACAGCTGTCCTCACGCCATCAAACAGCGATGTCGAGGTCGCGGCCGAGACATTCTGGGCAGCGCTTCATGGTCTAGCCGAGCTCGAGCGCTCGGGTCGGATCAGGCACAGCGCGCGAGACGAGCGGGTAGCGCTCGTCGTCCACGGACTTCTTGATCGTTGAGCCGATCGGGCGGCACCGAATGGCGCAGACATCGGCCTTGTGATGCTGCCCGATGGAACCTTGACCGGAACCTATACGCTTGCCGGCCAGACCTAGACGGGCGTGTTCGTCAGGCAATGATCAAGGGAGCATCTAGCTCATCGCACTGACAGCTCTTGAAGGAGTGGCGGGACCAGGGGTTTGGGCCCGCCATTTACCGGTCATCCGTTAGAGGGGAGCGGACAAGTGCGTTATACAGTCTAATTGGTCTTCAGCTTGCCAACGCGATTTTCAGCGATCCAGCGGGCGGCAAGTACCAGCGCGCCCATGCTGAAATCCTTGCCATGCTTGGCCACCATTTCTTCCGACAGCTTGGCCAGCCGCTCGAAAAATTCGTCTTTGCTTTCGTCCTCGGCCGTGAGTTCGGTCTGCATGTCATCCTCCTGTTTCATGTGGACTTGCGTCCGCTATTTGAACATCTGCGCGGGAAAGGTGATGATCGCGGCGGTGCCATCGACGGCGCCCACCGCCAGGTGCCGCCCGTCGCCGGACCAGGCAAGCGCGGTCACCGCGCTGCCCAGGGGTCTGACGAGCAGTTCGTCCCGCGCGCCGATCTGGGCGATGGTGATGCGGCCATTGGCGTAACCCGCGGCAATCAGCTTCTTTTCCGGGTGTGCCGCCACCGCCTCGACCAGAACCAGCCCGGTGCGGCCAGTTTCCAGCGCGCCAGAGGTTTCGCCGCCAACTGGCGGCACGGTCATCGACCATCCGGCGATCCGGAAGGCGCCCGAGGCAAACAGGGCATTCGCCGTCTGGCTCCAGCACACTGTCCGGACCGGCGATGGAAATCCCGCGACGATGTCAACTCGGCCATCGGCCAGGCTGACCAGGGCAAAGCCACCTGTTTCGAGCCCGCAGGCCAGCCATGTGCCATCACCGCTCCAGCGGATCGACACCGGGCGCGCTGACAGAGAGATTTCGCGTATCAGGGCAGGGTTGTCTTCGACCGCCCAGATCGACAGTCCTTCACCGAGGCCACACGCCAGACGCCGTCCGCCTGGCGAGAGCGCAAGTGCGTCCGTGGACGATATCGTGGCATGGTTCAGCTTCACTGCATCGCCTTGGCCGCGCGACACGAAGACGTCATGCCCATTGCTCACGGCTGTCATGTCCGCCCGGGGGCTGTGGTCGATGGCCACGATTGGCCCGTCGATCCTGACCACGGGGGGCGCGACTTCACCGTCGGCGGTCAGATGCAGCACCTCACCATTGGCCGCGCCCACCAGAAAGCCGGAATGCGCATAGGCAGCGAGCGGGACATCGCCATCTCCAAATGCCGCCGTGGCGATCAACGGTACTGGAGGCTTCTCTCTTGGCCGGATCGTCGTCTGCCCGAGATCATTGCTCACCCTGATCCGCGACTCCGGCGGCTCCTGGTCCGCGACCGCGGCTATGGCGACAGTCCCATCCACGCAGGCGAAGGCGACAGTCGAGCCATCGGCGCTGAAGCGCAGATCGGCGACCGCCGACGGACGACGCCAACTGCGGGCCAGAAGGTCGAACAAGGTCAGGTTCTGCATCGTCTGCTGGTTCACGCTGTCTCTCCCATCAGTCCTCGTTCGCCGTTGCGGCAAGCCGGCGATCGACGTCCTCGACATCGTCTTCCGCCGCGACGATGCGCTGCTCGCACGCCGCGCATGCCTGCATGATCGCCGCCGCGCTCTGCTCTGCTTCATGCAAGTCCCGCACCAGTTGCTCGCTGGCGCCGCTTCTGCCTATTTCCAGCTCCAGGCGCAGCACATCCATCTCGATGCCGGCGCGTTTCTGGTTGAGCCGCAGCGCCTCGGCGGTGAGCGCGGAGACGCTGGCGACCAGATCGAGCCGGCGGGCGAGCAACGCGTCACGCCTGGCCGTATCGGACCCCCTCGTCATTTTTCGCTCTCCGAAGGTCCGGGCGGCTTTTCGAAAGCCGACAGCAATTTTGGCAAAGTGCCGGCCTGCGACTGGAACTGTTTTTCGGCCGTCTCGATGTGGCTCTTGAGTTGGTCCCAGATGTCGACGCGGATCATCGATGTCGTGTCGCCGGTCAGGCGCTCGATCTCGTCGACGCGGAACTGGCGTGTCAGCGAAACGCCGGAAAACACGAAGTCGCGCAGCAGGATCGCGTGGTTTTCGATGAAAAGATGGATCATTGGATGCGTCTCCGTGGTGACGCCACCGGCGGCAAGCTCGGCCCGGATGAAGTCCTGGAAATGGCTCTGCAGGCGGTGCTGGCTCTCGCCCATGAAGCGCATGACAAAGACCAGATCGCGGGGCATCAGCTTGACAAGATCGCCGGTGACGCCGTCGGCGTGACTGGACATTCGCCGCGGCGGGCCGCTTGCGTCCCTATCATTCTGCATGGTCTTTCTCCAGCGCTAGGCCCACCCCAGGGGCCGTCACCTTCAAATAGTAGAGAAAGACAAAGAATTAAACAGATAATATGAGTTTTGATATTTGCTGCAACTGCTAACAATATATATTGCATGTGCGAATACATGTTAAATATTACAGGCGTAAGTTACAACTGTAAGAGAACGTTACAGTGGTTGCCGGGTCGCGTGTCGAAAAGGGCGCCGATTTTGTTTTAAGCGCCAGCCATGGGTGCTGTTTCGAAACTGGCACGGCGCTTGCGTTGCTCATTTTCATAAGAAGCCCATCGCGCTTGGACGCGGTGCCAAAAGAACGAAGGAACGGAGGAAGCAGGGACAAATTCCGCTTCGATACGCCCATCGCACATGCGGTTGGCGCCGCGGGTCTCTGCCCTCGAACACCTTTGCCGCGATCCACTTGAATGGCCGGACCACGGGTCGCGCCTGAACGCGCAACCCTTTGTCATGCCGCTCGCACTCTCACTGGCGGTGCTGTGCGCCGCTTCATGCCGGGGTCAACGGACCTGCGGCTCAAACCTGGTGGAGGCTTATGACCATGACGTCTCTGACGCTCAACAAGATTACCTCGCAACGCGGAATCTCCGTCGGCGAGGCGACCAAGAAGATTGCCGATCTCGGCTGGAATCCTTCCTACGTGCAGGAAGCGATGACGTTTCCGACCGACTACAAGATCACCAAGACGCCGCGCGACCCGATGAAGCAGGTCCTTCGGTCGTACTTCCCGATGCAGGAAGAGAAGGACAACCGCGTCTATGGCGCGCTCGATGCGGCATTGCGCGGCGACATGTTCCGCAACGTCGAACCGCGTTGGGTTGAGTGGATGAAGCTCTTCCTTGCCATCATTCCCTTCCCTGAAATCTCCGCCGCCCGTTCGATGGCGATGGTCGCCCGCATCGCTCCCGGCGAGGAACTCAGAACCGGATTCACCATGCAGATGATCGACGAGTTCCGTCACTCGACGATCCAGATGAATCTGAAGAAATGGTACATGGAGAACTACATCGATCCGGCTGGCTTCGACATCACCGAGGAAGCTTTCGGAAAGTGCTACGCCACCACCATCGGCCGGCAGTTCGCCGAAGGCTTCATCACCGGCGACACCATGACCGCCGCCTGCATGTACCTGACCGTGGTGGCCGAGACCGCTTTCACCAACACGCTGTTCGTCGCCATGCCTTCGGAAGCCGCCCGCAACGGCGACTACGCGCTGCCGACCGTCTTCCTGTCGGTGCAGTCGGACGAGAGCCGGCATATCGGCAATGGCCATTCGCTGCTGATGGCGGCGCTCAAGGAGCCGGAAAACCACCTCTTGCTCGAGCGCGACCTGCGCTACGCCTTCTGGCAGAACCACGCGATCGTCGATGCCGCCATCGGCACCTTCATCGAATACGGCACCACCAACCGCGACAAGAACAAGGAGTCCTACGCGGAAATGTGGCACCGCTGGATCTACGAGGACTATTATCGCACCTACATGCTGCCGCTCGAGAAATACGGCATCAAGATCCATCACGACGACGTCCAGGCGGCCTGGGAGCGCATCACCAAGAAGAACTATGTCCACAAGGTCGGGCAGTTCTTCGCGGTCGGCTGGCCGGTCAATTTCTGGCGCATCGAAGCCCAGACCGACAAGGACTTCGAGTGGTTCGAGCATAAGTATCCGGGCTGGTACGCCGAGTTCGGCGACTTCTGGAAATGGTACGCCAAGCTCAGCCACAAGGGCGAGAAGGTGCTGCTGTTCAACAGCGACGTCGGCTACGTCTATCCGCACCGCTGCTGGTCGTGCCTCGTTCCCTGCCTGATCCGCGAGGACATGGTGGTCGGCGAGATCGACGGCCAACTCCATACCTTCGCTCACGAACTCGACAAGTGGACCGCAACGGTTGCCTTCGCCGACGAGTATCAGGGCCGGCCGACGCCCGCGATGGGCCGCTTCAGCGGCAAGCGCGAGTGGGAGACGCTCTATGACGGCTGGGACCTGGCGGATGCGATCAAGGACCTGAACTTCGTCCGCTCCGACGGCAAGACGCTGGTCCCGCAGCCGCATCTGCGCTTCGACGACAAGGAGATGTGGACGCTCGACGACGTGCGCGGCAACACGCTCGGGTCGCCGCTCAACGCGCTGCGTGCCATGTCGCCCGCGGACCGCGAGAAGCACCTGGCGGAGTACCGGGCTGGCTTCACCATCAATCCCTGCAACTGATCAGGGGGGCGGGTTCATCCCGCCCCTTCCTTTCACTGGAGGTCCGTATGTCGGAAACCCACACGGTCAGGCTGAGTCCAGTCGGCGTCGAATTCGACGTCGAGCATGGCGAAACGGTGCTCAACGCCGCGTTCCGCCAGGGCATTGCGCTGCCGCACGGCTGCAAGGAAGGGCAATGCTCGGCCTGCAAAAGCGTGTTGCTCGAAGGCGAAGTCGACATGCTGAAATACTCGACCTTCGCCCTGAACGACATGGAGAAGGAAAGCGGGCACGTCCTGTTGTGCCGCTGCATCGCCTTCTCCGACCTGGAAGTCGAGCTTCTCAACTACGACGAGGAGATTTTGGCGAAAGCGATCGCCGTGAAGACGTACAAGGGCCGGATTGCTCGGATCGAGCAGCTGACCCACGACATTCGCGGCATCGAAATCGAACTCGGCTCCCCAATGAAGTTCTGGGCGGGGCAATATGTCGACATCACGGTTACCACGCAAAAAGGGGAGACGATTACGCGCTCGTTCTCCATGGCAAATACGCCGGACCAAACCGAAAAACTCTCCTTCATCATCAAAAAATACCCTGAGGGAAAGTTCTCGGGAGAACTCGATTCCGGAGGCATCAAGGCCGGAGCCGAAGTCACCGTCGTCGGACCCTACGGAACCTGTTTCCGCCGCGACGAACGGCAAGGACCCCTGATCCTGGTCGGCGCCGGCTCGGGCATGTCGCCGATCTGGTCGATCCTCAACGACCATCTGAAGAGCGGCGAGAAACGTCCGGTCTATTTCTTCTACGGCGCCCGTACCCGCAACGACCTGTTCTATCTCGACAGGATCGCCGAGCTGGTCGGCAATCATTCCGACGTCACCTTCATTCCCGTGCTGTCGCACGCCAATGACGACGCCGAATGGCAAGGCGAGCGTGGCTTCGTGCACCAGAGTGTCGATGCCAAGCTCAAGCAACTGGCGGTCGACGGGCAGGGCGATGTCCATGCCTGTGGCCCGCCGCCGATGATCGATGCGCTGCAGCCGGTGCTGTTCATGAACGGCTTCGAGACCGAGCGGATCTTCTTCGACAAGTTCACCACATCGGCAGGCGCAACGCCGGCCCATTGAGGGCGGTCGTGCCAAGCCAACCACAACTGCAACAAGGGAGAGAGACTATGCCTGCAACCTCGAGTTCAGTCGGTTCCGGAGCCGCTGGTGCTGCGATCTTCGCCGACTCCGACAGCCGGAAATACCGGTACTTCGAGCCGAAAGGCCAGCGTGCCACACACTACGAGGACATGACGGTCGACGTTCAGCCCGATCCGGAACGCTACCTGATCCAGGACTGGATCATCTCCTTCGCCGACGGCAAGGGCGCCTACGTCAAGCAGAACACCGCCGCCCAGAGCTCCAACTGGCATGCCTTCCGCGCCCCCGACCAGGAGTGGGAGCGCACGCACTACCAGCGCCAGTCGAAGATCGAGACGATGGTGCAGAGCGTCATCAACAATGCCCGCAAGGCGGGTGCGCCGAAGACCTTCGACAAGGCCTGGGTCAAGATCCTGCAGACGCAGCTCGGCGCCTGGAAACATGCCGAATTCGGTCTCGGCACCTCGCTGATGCAGGCGCAGCGTTACGGCTACACCCAGATGATCAACAACGCGACGCTGACCAACTCGTCCTACAAGCTCAGGCTTGCCCAGGACATCACGCTCTACCTTGCCGAGATCGGCATGGATCTTCCCGACTGGGACGACGAGCTCGGCAAGAAGGCCTGGCTCGAGGACAAGAACTGGCAAGGCACGCGCGAAGCGGTCGAAACCATCATGGGCGCGACCGACTATCTCGAGCAGTATTTCGCCATCAACATCGTCTTCGAACCGCTGGTCGGCGAAGTGTTCCGCTCCGGCTTCCTGATGCAGATCGCCGCTGCCAACAATGACTTCATCACGCCGGCGGTGATTTCGGCGGCCGAGGCCGACTATGAGCGCAACCTCGCCAACACGATCGACCTCATGCACATGCTCGCCAATGACGAGACGTATGGCGCAGCCAACCGCAAGCTCTTCCAGGGCTGGGTCAAGAAACACGGCGCGCTCGCCGACAAGGCAGCCCTCGGCCTGCAGCCGATCTGGTCGATGCCGCATTCCAAGCCGGTCGCGTTCGCCGATGTCCGCGCCAAATCCGAGGAGCGGATTGGCCAGATCCTCGGCGAACTCGGCCTCAAGCGCTGAAACAGGAGAAATTGTCATGTCATTATCTGCACGCGACGCAACCCATTCCAACATCTTCAAGGCGATGAAGGACATCACCTTCGAACAGACGATTTCGCATCAGTGCGGCGTCACCATGAACGACTCGGTCGAGGCTCGTGCCATCGCCGAATTCATGGGCCAGAAGCCGGGGGTGACCATCACCTACCAGCCGGCGCTGATCCGCATCGACGGTGACGGCAAGCTGATCTTCAAGATGGACGCGATCGGCGAATATCTCGGCCGCGAGATTTCGGCCGAGACCTTCGAGGTCAACACCTCCACCCATTACGGCCGCATGGTTCGCGTCGACGACAACACCGTGATCCTGTTCGGCAACATGGACGAGATGTTCGAATACATCGAATAGTCGTCACAGAAATCCGGCGCGCCGCCGGGTGCGGCGCGCCGAACCGATCAACGCGATTGCTGCGGAGGCAACAATGTACAGAACACCGGAAGGCAAGGACATTTTCGTGGTCGACGGCCACACCCATTTCTGGGACGGCAGCCCGGAAAACCAGAAGAATATCCACGGCAAGCAGTTCATCGAGTGCTTCTACGCCTACCACACGGGCTTGAGCCCGAAGGACCAGCTGTGGGAGAAGAGCAAGTTCGAGAAATACAGCGCCGACGATCTCTATCGCGACCTGTTCATCGACGGCCCCGATGATGTGGCGATCGTCCAGTCGACCTATCTCAAGGACTTCTACAAGAACGGCTTCAACACGATAGAGCGCAATGCCGAGGTGGCCAAGCGCTATCCCGAGCGGTTCATCGTCAACGGCGCCTTCGATCCGCGCGACGGCGAGAAGGCGCTGGAATACATCCACTTCCTCAAGGAGACCTACAACGTCAAGGGGGTGAAGATGTACACGGCCGAATGGAACGGTGCTTCCAAGGGCTGGAAGCTCACCGATCCCGATGCCTACAAGTGCTTCGAACTCTGCGACAAGCTCGGCATAAGGAACATTCACGTTCATAAGGGCCCAACGATCCTGCCGCTCAGCAAGGATGCGTTCGACGTGCATGACGTCGATCACGCGGCGACGGATTTCCAGGGCCTCAACTGGATTATCGAGCATTGCGGCCTGCCGCGTCTCGACGACTTCTGCTGGATCGCGACGCAGGAAACCAATGTCTATGGCGGCTTGGCGGTGGCGCTGCCCTTCATCCACGCGCGACCGCGCTATTTCGGCGAGGTTATCGCCGAGCTGCTGTTCTGGCTCGGGCCGGAGAAGATCCTGTTCGGTTCCGACTATGCGATCTGGACGCCGCGCTGGCTGGTCGAGAAATTCTGGGCCTATCAGATCCCCGGGGACATCGCCGCCGAACGTGGTGTGCAGCTGACCGACGAGATCAAGGAGAAGATCCTCGGCCTCAACGCCGCGCGTCTCTACAACATCGACATCGAAGCCAAGAAGAAGGCGCTTGCCAACTCGCCCTTCAGCATCGCGGCGGAGTAGGGGCCATGGCAACCGCCAGCGTTTCCGGCAGCCGCGAGAAGGAACTCTGGCGGCGCCTTGGTGAGGTCAACGACCCGGAACTCGACGAACCCGTCACCGAGATGGGCTTCGTCGAGCGCGCCGCGGTGACGAGCGATGGCCGGGTGGAAATAGATTTCCGCCTGCCGACCTACTGGTGCTCCCCCAACTTCGCGTTCCTGATGCTGGACGGCGTCCGCAAGGCGCTCGACCAGCTCTCCTGGGCGCCGGCCTATCGCGTCAAGCTGCACGACCACATGTTCGCCGAAGAGGTCAATCGCGGCATGGAAGCCGGCAAGACGTTCGGCGACATCTTTGCCGTGCTTGCCGAGGATCAGGATCTCGGCGCGTTGCGCGAAACCTTTGCCATGAAGGCATTCAAGCGGCGCCAGGAGGCGGTGTTGCGCGGCCTGCGGCAGCACGGCCTGACTGATCGGGAAATCCTCGGCATGGACCTGCCGGCATATGACGTCGCCCGGTTCGAGCCGGGCGAGGCGGCCAAACAGAAGCCGAGATACCGGGCGGCTCTGCTCGAGCGGTTTCCCGACCGTCGGCCAGATGATCCTGTCTTCGTGACATGGGAAGGGGAGAAAATCCCGGCTGACGCACTCAGTGCCCATCTCGCCGAACTGCGCGGTGTGCGCATCAACATGGAGTTCAACGGCGCGCTGTGCCGTGGGCTCAAGCAGACCAGATACAAGGAACTGGATGTGGTCGACGGCGAACCGACGCTGGTCGATTTCATCTTGGATCGCGTGCCGGCACGAACCGGCCCGACCGCCTGAGGCAGAGCTGACACAACGGCCTCCCTTGCACGAGGCCCCTAACCAACAACCCGCCCGTAAGGCGGAAGGAGGAATCATGTCCAAGATAATGCTTCACAATTCCGAGGCCCGCCGTGCTCTCGCCCGTGGCGTCTTCCGGCTTGCGGCCGCCGTCGAGCCGACGCTCGGTCCCAAAGGCATGAACGCCATGATCGACCGGCCGATCGGCACGCCGATGGTGACCCGCGACGGTGTCAGCATCGCCTCCGAAATCGAGCTGCATGACCGTTTCGAAAACATGGGCGCGCAAGTCGTCCGCGAAGTGTCCATGCAGACCAACGAGATCGCCGGCGACGGCACCACGACTGCCATCGTGCTCGCCAACGCGCTCATCCAGGGTGGTGTCGCGGCGAACGAGCGCGGCGCCAAATCCGTCGATCTGTGCAAGGGCATCGACCTTGCCGTGGCGGCGGTGGTGGCGGCGCTCAAGGCCTCGGCCAAGCCGGCCAAGGGCAACGGCATCCTGGCGTCGGTCGCCAACATCGCCGCGACCAACAGCAAGCTTGGCGCGCTGGTGGCGGAAGCCCATCAGCGGGTAGGCGCCGAGGGCGTCATCACCACCGACTTCAGCGTCACCACCGAGACCACGCTCGATGTCGTCGAGGGCATGTCCTTCGAACGCGGCTACCTCTCTCATCACATGGTGACCGACCAGGACAAGATGGAGGCCGTGCTCGAACGGCCCTACATCCTGATGACCGATCTCAAGATCAAGGAGCCCGAGCAACTCGATGCGGTTCGCCGCATCGCCGAGGAGGCCGGCCGGCCGCTGCTGATCGTGTCCGAGGAGATGTCGCCGGAAGTGGTGGTGACCCTGCTCGGCAAGCAGGGGCCCGGAAGATACCTCGTGGTCCACCCGCCGGAATACGGCCACTGGCGCAAGGCGATGATGGAGGATCTGGCCATCATCACCGGCGGCAAGGTGATCGCGCGCGATCTCGGCGGCCGGCTGGAGGATGTCACCGCCGAGGATCTCGGAACGGCCGACCGGGTGAAGACCAGCTCGTCCTACACCTCGATCATTCGCGGCGGCGGCGACCATGCGGCCATCGCGTCGCGTCGCGCCCAGGTGCAGCGGCAGTATGAAGCCTCGCCGCCCAACATCGACCAGGACAAGCTGCGCGAACGCCTGGCCAAGCTCTCCGGCGGCACCGCGATCCTCTATGCCGGCGGCGTCACGCCGGTAGAGCAAAAGCGGACCATCCAGCTGATCGAGGATTCCTTGAATGCGGTGCGCGCCGCGTCCGAAGAGGGCGTGGTCGCCGGTGGCGGTTCGGCACTCGCCCAGATCGCGCCCCTGCTCGACAAGGTGGCGGCTGGCGTCGATGGCGATGTCGCCGAGGGCGTGCGCCTAGTGCGGTCGGTTCTGTCGCGACCGCTCTGGCGCATCGCCGCCAATGCCGGTGCCGATCCTGAAGCCGTGGTCATCGAGGTCACGCGGATCAATGGCGGCTACGGCTACAACGCGTCGACCGGCACGTATCAGAACATGTTCGAGGCAGGCATCATCGATCCGGTCCGCGTCACCTACACCGCGCTCGCCAACGCGGCTTCCGTGGCGACCCTGATCCTGACCACCGAAACGCTGATTGGCGATCTTGCGGAGGACGAGGATCCGACGGCCGGACCGGCGCGTGGCGGTGGTTCCGAAAAGCTCGGCCGCGCCTGAAGCAATCCAGACAATCTCGACGTTGAAGGGATACGACAATGAAAGCTGCCAGACTTTACGAATACGATCCGAAGATGAACGTTCAGCTCAAGATCGAGGAGGTCAAGGCGCCGACGATCACCGCTCCCGACGAGGTGATCGTGCGGGTGGGCGCCGCCGGCCTCTGCCGCACCGACCTTCACATCATCGAGGGTGTGTGGAAGCCGACCATGGATCCCGAAGGCACGCTGTTGCCCTACATCATGGGCCACGAGAATGCCGGCTGGGTCGAGGAGGTCGGCAGCGGCGTCAGATCGGTCAAGCGCGGCGACGCCGTCATCTGCCATCCCTTCCGCTCATGCGGCATCTGTCTCAACTGCCGCCACGGCGAGGACATGTATTGCGACAACGGCCAATTCCCCGGCCTTGGCATGAATGGCGGTTTCGCCGAGTACTTCATCACCAGCGAACGCTCGCTGATCAAGCTGAACGCCAACATCACGCCGATCGAAGTGGCCCCGCTGGCCGATGCCGGCATCACCGCCTACCGCGCCGCCAAGCGGGCGGCGAAACTGCTGCGGCCAGGCAGTTATTGCGTCCTGCTCGGCATAGGCGGGCTCGGTCATATCGCGCTGCAATCGCTGCACGCGATCTCGGGCTGCCGCATCATCGCCGTCGATCGCGAGCCGGCGGCGCGGGTGCTGGCCAAGGACCTTGGCGCCGACTTCATCCTCGATGGCGGGCCGAATGTCGTCGAGGAAGTCAGCCAGATCACCGGCGGCGGCGCGCATGTGGTGATCGACTTCGTCGGCGAACTCGGTGTCGAGAACATCTGCTGGAAGATGGTGCGCAAGGGCGGGCAACTGTTCGTGGTCGGCTATGGCGGCAACATCAACGTGCCGACCGCGCACCTGGTCATCGAGGAGATCAATATCGGCGGCAGCCTGGTCGGCAATTTCACCGAGCTTGTCGAACTGATGGAGCTGAACGCCGACGGCAAGGTGAAGATGCACTACACCGAATACAATCTCGCCAGCATCAACACCGCGCTCGATGATTTCAAGAATCGGCGGTTCACCGGCCGCGGCGTCATCGTGCCCTGAAAGCCTCCGGACTGAACGCGGCACGAAACGGGCGTGCCGCGTCATGGCGCGGCGCTTTTTCTGCTTGTGACGTCGGTTATGGCGAAGGCGTCGGCGGCATCATCGACGTCGCGGCCGCCGTGATGATTTCGCGGATCATCGGCAACATCCTCGGATATCTCTCGGAGAAAGTGACCGGTGCTGTCGTAGAGACCTGATCATCCCCGCGACCACTGACTGACGGCAGTTTCGGTCGACGAGTTTTCCCCAAACCGCGGCGCGAATGCCGCGGGTTTTTTGCGATGAACGGACCTGGGCCTAAAGAAAGCCTCGGCGGATGCCGTACTGGCCGAGCTTGCGATAGAGCGTCGGCCGCGAAATGCCGAGCCTTAGCGCAACCTTGCTGAGATTGCCGCCCTCGGCGACAAGCGCATTCTTGATCGCCTGGCGTTCGGCATCCTCGAACGAGCACACCGGTGCTTCGAGCATGGCCGCGGGATGGTCGCCGTGCATGACCATGGCGTCGCGATTGCCCGCACTGATTTCTCCGGGAAGGTCCTGTAGTTCGATCGTGCCGCCGCGCGCCAGTATATGCAGGCGCTCCACCAGGTTCTTCAGTTCGCGCACATTTCCCGGCCAGCGATAGGCCAGCAGCGCGTCGAGCGCGTCGTTTGAAAACTCCAGCGGATCATTGCCTGCCAGCTTCGCGATCTGCCGGTTGAAATGCTCGATCAGCAACAGCACATCGTCGCCGCGCTCGCGCAGGGCCGGGACATGGATCGAGACCGCGCCGATGCGGTAGTAGAGATCGCTGCGGAAGCGCCCGGCCGCGACTTCCTGCTTGAGGTCGCGATTGGTCGAGGCGACCAGTCGCACGTCCACCGGGCGGCCTCTCGAATCACCGATGCGGTGGACCACGCGCTCCTCCAGCACGCGCAACAGGAAGGGCTGGATCTCGAGCGGCAACTCGCCGATTTCGTCAAGGCTGAGCACGCCGCCATTGGCGAGTTCGAAGATGCCCGGCTTGCCGTCACGCGAAGCTCCGGTAAAGGCGCCGGCCACGTGGCCGAACAATTCGCTGCCGAACAGTTCCTTGGTGATCGCGCCGCAGTTCATGGCGATGAACGGGTCGTTTTCGGTGCGCCGGCTGCCGGCGTGGACAAGCCGTGCAAACAGCTCTTTTCCGACACCCGTCTCACCTTCTATCAGCAACGAGGTGACACCGTTCGACGCGGCCACCCGGGAGGCGACATCAATGGCGGCCAGCAATTTTTCGCTGTCGCCGACGATCATCGCCGCGGCTGTCCGCAGGTGTTTGTTCTCCTCCCGGCGTATCACCGTCACGCTCGAGACGGCCGGTACCGAGGGAAACACCAGTGCCGCGCCACGAAGATCGCCATCAAGCTTCAGCGGCGTGACATGACAGGATCGCAGATGCGCCGGCAGCGCGTTGGCGAGATCGGTGTCGGAGCCGGAGGCGGGCAGGTTCATGAGCCAACGACCGCGACCCGGTTCCATCGGGCCGTCCATCATTTCCGTCGCGTCGCCATTGGGCACGTTGTTGCAGAAGATCGCGCGGCCACGATGATCGACGATCACCAACCCGTCTTTTCGGCGGTAGCTGGGTGCCGAGGAAATGAAGGCTTCGAGCAGGCGCGTGCGCTGCTCCTGTTGTTGCTCGGCGAGTGCCTTTTCAATCTGCCTGGCTGTGGCGGCGACGAGCGCCGTGTTGTGCGGCCGGAAGATCGGCGAATAGCCTGACAGGTCGACAACGCCGATGATCTTGCCATCCAGCGGATCGCGGATCGGCGCGCCGGCGCAGGTCCAGGATTTGATGCCGGCGCAGAAATGTTCGGCCGCGTGGACGAAGATCGGTTCGCCGGTCCACAGTGCCGTGCCTATGCCGTTGGTGCCAACGGCGTCCTCGTTCCATTTGCCGCCGATGCCCAGGTGAATGTCCATGCCGTCATGCAGGGTCTTCTTGTCGCCGATGGCGTCGATCAGCACGCCGTCGCTGTCGGCGAGCACCAGCATCGCTCCCGTGCCTTCCAGCAACTGGCCAAGAGACACGAACGATCGCCGCGCCGCCGAAAGCAACTCGGCATTGGCGCGGGTCAGGTATTCGATCTCGTCACGATCGCTGCTCAACGGCGCTTCGATGCCTTGCGCGTTGATGCCGCCGGTGGCGCTGCGATACCAGGAATCGTGGATCAGCGAGCGGACATGGACCGGATCGCGAGCGCATGTCGGCTCGTCGGACAGAAAACTCTCCCAGGCGCGCATCGTGGCGCGCTCATCATAGTCGATCCCGTCCAGAACCAGCTGTCCGGTGGCCATCGACGCACGCGTCGGAAGAGCATCGGTTTTCATCGGATTGGGGCCGCTCGCATGTTTCATTCAGTCATCACAGTACCTTTTGAGGTATGCCATTTCTGTATGCTGTCGCGGATTGGACGTGCAGAGCGACGCCCGAATGCCGGTCGTCAGGCGATGCCGAGTTTCGCACCGATGTCGGCTGCAAGCTGTTCTTCGGTATAGGTCGCGGTCAGCCGGGAGCCGTCCAGCCCGGCAAGCGCCTCGGCGATGGTTTCGTCGACCGGCGAGAAAAAGCCGTTCTGCTTCGTTGCCAGGACGAAGATCTGTTCTCCATTCCGGTTGCGGACATCGCCGATGTGATGAAGCTGGCGGCCGGTGTTCTGGTCCTTGGAGATCACGCGGCCGTTCATGGTGACGCGGATGGACGGCTTGGGCTCAGTCGCAGGCGAGACGCTGCCGCCGACATGGATGATCAGTCCTTCAGCCTTCGGTTGCTGGCGTGGCTTCCTGGAAGCCGAATAGCCGCCGCCGCTGATCTGGTCGGCAAGCTGGACGATAGTCGATCGGTTCTGCTCGATCAGCCTTTTGACCTGCATGTCCTCGCGCCGCGGGCCATCCCGCTTGGAGATGATCTCGACCATGAATCCTCCCAGATTCGCTCGGCTGTGCCGAGGGTACGGCTCATTTATTGTTCTTATGCGGTGAACCCTACACTGCCTCTGTGAGGTTCGCCATACCCATTGGATAGCGCCAAAATTCACGTCGCTGGTAGCAGGTGGCTGCTACACGGATTTTCGGCGCTCGGGCGTCCGAGCAATGCCGGAGGGGCAGGCTGCCTTGCTTTGACATCAGCCAGAGAGCGCGATCCAGTTCATGGGACTCCCCCGGAAATCGCAACCGCGATCCCCTCGTTGACCGCCTCAAAGGCGCTGCCGCCATGCCACGATCAGATCAGCAGCGGGCCCTTCATACTGAAGTGGCCTTTCCATTCGGATGGCCGCCCATCAGCGAATGTCACTATTGGTGGTTCGATATGGGTCGGCCATCGGTGGCGGGACGCACTTGATCTTTCGCTGCGCAATATTTCGCAAGGAGACATCGATCCTACGCGCCGCTTCGCGCCAGGCCGGAAGGTTGGGGTGGTGGCAGCCTGCCTAGGAAATCCTGGGGCGTTAGTGTGACGTCGGCCAGCGTGTAACGGTCAAGGACGCTCTGGAAGGAGGCCATCGCTTCGCCAAACATGCTCGAAAGCTTGCAGGAGTGGGTGAGCACGCATTGGTTTCCGGTGGCAAAGCACTCTACAACCGCGAAATCCGGCTCCGTCAGCCGTATGACATCGCCGATCCGGATCATCTCGGGCCGGAGCCCCAGAACAAGGCCGCCGGAACGGCCCCGGATTGCTTTCAGGTAGCCGCTACGCGTCAGTGTATTGGCGACCTTGTTGAGGTGTGTTTTCGACACCCCGAAGGTGCGTGCAGTCTCCTCGATCGTGATCAGGCGGTCGCCAGCTGAGGCCGCGTACATCAGCATCCTCAAGGCATAGTCCGAGAAGTTGGTCAGCCTCACGGGCGGTTCCTTTCTTGGATCGGCGTGCCGCTATGGGAACCTCTTGCAAACCTATTCGGCCTCACAGGTCTTTCTCGGCAATCGGCTCGATGCCAATCGTGGTCTCGCCACGGTTGAAGGCGACCGCAAGACGAAAGCTGTGAGCGATGCGCAGCGCGCGGTCCATGAAAAGCGCCGCCACCTCGGGCGGGCAGATGCGGCGCACCGTGGCGCGAAACAATTTCAACCAACGCCGGAAATGCACCTCGCCAAGGCCGGCTATCGTCAGATGTGGCGGCAGGGGCCGGCCTTCATATCGGGTCGTTCGCAGAAGTGTCGCGGACCAGAAGTCACACATCTTTGCCAGATGACGCGGCCACTCGTCGGGCTGTATCTTCTGGTGGAAGATGGGGCCGAGAAGCTCATCGCGGCGAATTTCATCATAGAAGCCGTGAACCACACCATGGATCATGGTCTCGTCAAGCACGTCCGGCAACGGGACTCCGTCCAGGACAATGGTGCTCTTGCTGCGGTGGTTTCCGCTCATATGCGCTCCTGGTTCACAAGGCCGAGGCGGCGTTTGGTGTCTTTGCTCGCGCACACGGCGCTCGGTCGAGCGGCCGATACGAAGCATCGCCTCGCCCCTCGAGTCGAAAATGCGCAGACGCTGTGTCCTGCGATGGCGATCGATGGGTTTGCGTTGCCCGCCATGTCCTAGCGTGGAATGGACCCAGCATCTTCGTAAAAAGATACATTGTCAATGTATGTTATGTATATGCGGCGACCATGGAGCCCGGGGACGCGGCGGCGTGCACGATCATGTCTCCTCACTGCCGGGCGCGAGGCTGCCGCTATCCCGCTCCATCGCAGCGATGATTGCGGCCTGAACGGACTTGTCCTGCGTCGTCACGGCCGCGCTCAGTGCTCGCAGGCGCTGCCGCGTTTCGTGGAGCTGATCGATCAGCGACAGTATGACCGGCAGCGTGTCGGCATCGATCTCCAATTCATAGCGAAGCGTGCAGATCAGACGGACGCGTGCGAATTCCATGTCGTTGAAAACCATGGTCCCCTCATCCTGCCGCGGCACGACAAGTTCGTCCCGGATCCAGGACTCGAGATCGCTGCGCTGGAGAGCGGTTATCCGCTCGACAAGGTCATCGATGCTCATCATGCCAGCATCTCCCTGCGGGGGTGATCGGGATGTTTCGGCTGCCAGCTTTCGAGGAACGCGACCAGTTCGTGCTCTTCGGCCGAGGGCAGAACAGCCTTCAGGGTGATCAACTGGTGTCCGCGTTGTCCGGTCTTGCGGTTCCGAATGCCCTTGTCGCGCAGTCGCAGCGTCTGGCCGGTGTTCGACCCCTTCGGGATGGTCATCGTGACAGGACCGCTTATGGTCGGAACCTCGATGCGCGCGCCCAGCATCGCCTCCTTCAGGGTAACGGGAACCTCGACATGAATGTTGTCGTCCTTGCGATGGAAGAACGGATGCGGCTCGACATGCAGTTCAACGTAAGCGTCTCCCGCCATTCCACCGCCGAATCCGGGCATGCCCTGGCCCTTCAGTCGCAGCATTTGCCGGTCCTCTGCTCCTTCGGGGATTGTCACCTGTAGCGTCTTGCCTTCAGGCAGCGTGATCGTGCGCTGGGCGCCATTGACCGCTTCCATGAATTCCACCGGCAGCACGTAGCTCACATCCTGGCCGCGCGCCTGAAAGGTTTCGTGCCCCCGCTGACCGCCGCCTGCAAACGCCCGCCTGAGGAATTCTTCCAGATCCTCGTTGCTGGCGAACCCTTCGTTGGCTGCGTGCGAGGCGTTTACACCGCCGTCGGCGAAGTCGCGATAGAACCGCTCCCGTGGCCGTTCCGCTCCGGCGGCGTCAATCTCGCCCGCGTCGAAGCGGCGCCGCTTCTCCTTGTCCTTGAGCAGATCGTTGGCCGCGGAAATGTCCTTGAACTTCCCTTCCGCTGCCTTGTCGTCCGGATGCAGGTCGGGGTGGAACTTGCGCGCCAGTTTCTTGAACGCCTCCTTGATCTCCTTGTCGGTGGCGGTGCGGGTTACGCCGAGCGTCTCGTAAGGGTCTTTCATTCACCTGATCCCATCGCAATCTCCCCGCTCGGCATCGGCAGGCGTCACGCGCTGCTTTTCTTCACGCGATGCCGGACAGCTCCTGAAGCGCATGCCGACCTACGCCTGAAGAATGACGTGCTCCACCGGGCGGCGGAGCGATCTGGGCAACTCGGGACCATAGCCGAACCTCATCACGAGATCCGGTCGACGGCCACCGATGCCCAGATAGGTTGCGAATTGGCCTCGCACGGCGGGAACCTCGACCGGTTGATTGATGAAAGCATGCCGGAGTTGGAGAGCCGTCGCCTGGAGGGCGAAGCGCTGGCAGCAACGGCCGGCTTCGGCCCAATAGGCTGGTTCATTCTTGTCGGAGACGAATACGGCAACACCAGCCGAACTCCTGAGCTGGCTCTCGTATTTCCTGTTCTCGGCGCCCTTGGTGAACACTCGGCTGAATATCAAGCGGCCGATCCAACCTGGCAGGACTGGACTGCCGGAGGATTTCGAAAACAGGCCGTCTCGCGTCGAAAGGGCTTCGCCATAGCTGAATCGTATCCACGATTCCAATTCCTCTACGAACGCGACATCGTCCAACTGCGCACTGTTGCCTGCGACGAGATAGGAGAGGATGTCTTCACGTTGCTGTCGTTCGGTGAAAAGCAGCATCCGCACGCCGTCGCCGTTCCCGGCAGCTTCCAGAAGCCGCAAATGCTCGGGCGGGACAGACCGCCCATCATAGCGAGAGCGCGTCGATTGACGATGCGGGATAGCGTCGAACAGGTCCGTCCGTTCGGGCGGCGCGGCCTCCAGGTCGACCCGTATTCCGGGCGCACCCGGGTCGTAGCTCGGAACCGCCCTAAGTCCGAACGCGCGAGCCGCTTGAACCATGTTCTCGACGGCGCAGCCGAGGCTGGCGAACACGTGATGGTCATCGGGATCGACGGCGGGCAAGCGGCGACCGGGATCGGGCAGCACAAGGACGGAATGGTCCGAGAGCCGGAATTGCCAGGGCTGGGTGTTGTGGCTGTTTGCCGCCAGGGTGGCGTAACGGACAAGTTCTCGTCGGGCCGATGACAGTGGCAGATCGGTGCTGTCGCTATGGCGCCACGTGGCGTTGATAGCGTCCTCATAACCGGAACGACCCCGGGCGTTCATGACAAGCGCTGATCCGCCGCCAATCGCGACAAGCCCTCCTCCGACGGCAAGCGCGGCCAACAACCGGCGACGGCCTTGATGAACCTCAGACATGATGGCTGCATATTACAACCGGGGCCCGCCTGGCTTTGATCTGAGTCATTCCTGCCAGTGGCGTGGCCTCGACTTTGCGTCCTCGTTGGGCGCGCGACCCTACACGCCCAGCAACTGCAATAGCTCGTTCTGCGTCGATGTCTCGAACAACTCGCGCAGCAGATCGCTGTCGCGGAAGCGGCCATCGCGGTTCTTAGGTGGGTTCGCTCACGCCTGTTTCACTCGCTGCTCGAGGGGCTGTGAAGAGACAGGGGAGGGCCAAACCCTGATTCCTGCATCCATCAGCCTGCCATCCAGCCGCCATCCACCATCAGGTTGATGCCGGTGACATAGCTTGCCATGTCGCTGGCGAGGAACAGGGCAGCGCCCGCGACGTCGCTCGGGGCACCTAGCCTTGGCCACGGCGTGCGCCGGCGTGAATAGTCGAGCGCGTCGGGATCGTTGGCCACGCCCGGCTTACCGGTGATGATCTTGCCGGGCGCGATGGCATTGCAAACGATCAGGTCGTCGGCATGGTCGACGGCGATCTGCCGCGTCATCTGCACGATGCCGCCCTTGCTCACCGAATAGGGAAAATCGCCAGGGCAAGCGACCATGCCGTGCTGGGAGGAAATGTTGATGATGCGGCCGCGCACGTCGTTGAGTGGCGCTTGGATCCGCATCTGCATCACCGCCCGTTTGCAGCAGTAGAAGAAGCCGGTCAGGTTGACGCCGATGACGCGGCTCCATTGCTCGGGCGATGTCTCGATCAGGTTGGTGCTGGTATAGATCGCCGCGTTGTTGACCATCACATCGAGCCGCCCGAAGCGTGCGACAGTCGCCGCGACCAGCGCATCGACCGCATTCCACTGCGCAATATCGGTTTTGATATACATCGCCGTTCCGCTGGCCTGCTCGATCAGGGTGGCGGTACTCTCGCCCCCCTCGATCGGCGGTTCGGCCGTATCGGCGATGACGACGCTGGCGCCTTCCGCCGCGAGCTTCAAGGCGATCGCGCGGCCGATGCCGGAGCTTGCTCCGGTGACGATCGCGACCTTGTCGGTGAGCAGTGGCATATTATCCTTCAGCTTTCTCGACGAACAGGCTTGCCCTGCGCCGGATCGATCAACACCTGGTCTCGCACGATCTCTTTCCCGCGCAGGAAGACATTCGTCAGCCGTGCCTTGACGGTCCAGCCGTTGAACGGGCTGTAAGCCGCGCGCGACACCTGGTCGGCATCGGCGATGGTGCTGGATTGCCGAGGATTGACGATCAGTACATCGGCGTCATACCCGGCGGCGATCCGTCCCTTGCGCTTGCCAAGGCCGAAGCGCTCCGCCGGATTGCGAGCGCATAGGCGCACCAGGTCGGGCAGCGTGATCAGACCCTCGTCGACCAGTTTCAGCATCGCCTGAAGCAGTATCTGCAGCCCCGGCATGCCGCCCGGAATGTCGGCGAAGGACGCGTAGGGGGCTGCCTTTTCGGCTGGCGCGTGCGGGGCGTGGTCGGTGGCGACGATGTCGATCAGTCCAGCGCCGAGCGCCGCGCGCAAGGCATCGACATCCCGCCGCGATCGCAAGGGTGGCGACCCTTTCAGCCTAGCGCCTTGCGTCTCGTAGTCGTCGGCGCTGAAGAACAGATTCTGCGGCGTGGTCTCGACGCTAGCATCCGCCATGTCGCGCAGCCTGCTCCAGACCTTTGCGCCGAGTTCCGAATTGATCTGCCGGACATGGATGCGGGCTCCGGTCACGGCGGCGGCCAGCACGGCGCGCGCGATGCCGCCGGCCTCCGCCGAAGGCGGACGGCTGTCGAGGAAGGCGGCAATCGTACCGGCCTTGTTTCGCTCGGAGCTGCCGGTCAGGATCGATTGATCGCCCGGCGAAATGCCGATCAGCGTGTCGGCCTGGTCGAAATTCCGCAGAGCCCGGGCAACGTCATCGAAAGTCGAAAACAGGAAGGCTTCCGGTACATCGGCGGTGAACAGCTCGAATGACACCGGCGCCAACTCGAGCAGGCGAGGAGTGAACGACAGGTCGCGGCTGACCACGGCCTGGAAGCCGACATCGACATGGATGCGGCCTTCGGCCATCGCCATCTTGTCGGCAAGCTGTTCGGCGGTGGCCGTCCAAGGCTCGTCTGTGGGCATGTCGAGCACCGTCGTCACGCCGCCGAGGGCGGCTGCATGCGTGCCGGAGGAGAAATCTTCCTTATGCGTCAGTCCAGGCTCGCGCAGATGCGCATGCGCATCGACCAGGCCGGGCAGCAGGAAACAGCTCCTGGCATCGACGACGGTCCCGGCTTCAGCCGCTTCGCCGGGTGCGACGAGCGCTGTGATCCGACCGCCGGTGATGCCAACGTCGCGCCGGTCGAGCCCCTCGGCGTTGACGATGGTGGCTCCCCGGATCAGCGTTTCGAACATGCCGCCATTCCCGTTGCTCTTGTCAGCCGCGCCGCTCGAAGCTGGCATGGTTGGCGAGCCAGAAGCGGGCGATGTCTTCGCGCCGCATGAAAGCAGCGGCCGGGTTCTTCATCACGTGCTCGATCACTTCGCGCAGCCCGGACGCCCGGTTGGGCTGGCCCATCCATCTCGCATGGATGCCGATCGTCAGCATGCGGCCGCCGGTCTCGTCAGCCTCTTCGAGCATGTAGTCGATGGCCGAGCGGCAATCCTCGGCGAAGTCGCGCGGATTGCTATAGCCGGGCGCCACCAGATAGCGGCTGTCGTTGAGGGTCTTGGAATAGGGCACGACCAGCACCTCGGTGCCCTGATGGTCGAGGAAATAGGGCAGGTCGTCGTTGCAGGGATCGGAGTGATAGAGAAATCCGCCCTCCCGCACCAGAAGGTCGCGCGTGTTCACGCTCGGAAACGAGCGGCAGTTCCAGCCGGAGGGACGCCTGCCCGTCAGCTTCTGGTAAAGGGCGACTGCTTCGTGCAGCTGGCGCTCTTCCTCGCTCCGCTCCATCGTCGTGTAGTCGACCCAGCGCAGCCCGTGGCCGAGCAGGTCATGCCCGCGCGCGTTCATCCATTCGACGACCGCCGGATTGCGTTCCAGGGCCACGGCGCAGGCGGAGATGGTGACTGGAATACCGTATCGGTCGAACAGTCGCGCGAGGCGCCACACACCGGCGCGGCTGCCATATTCGAAATGGGTCTCGGTGCCGAGGTCGCGCACCGGCGGGCTGCTGGCGAGATTGTATTCGCCCCAATTGTCGTTGCGGCCGTCCTCCAGCCAGGAATATTCCGACCCCTCCTCGTAGTTGAGCACCAGGTTGATGGCGAGCTTGGCGCCGCCCGGCCAGGTGACCATGGGCGGGTGCGGGCCGTAGCCGACGAAGTCGCGTGGCTGGGGTGCTGGCGGCAGATCGGTCGGCATCGGCTTTCTCCTCAAGGGCTCTCGTTGGCGGCGATCCAGTCCATGTAGTCGTGGAAGGCCTGCCTGGCTGGCCTTGGCCGCCAGTCCGTGTCCCGCTCGATGCGGGCAAGGTCGTATTCGCCCCACATGCCGGTCTTCAGCGCCGTGTTCATGACGATGTTCGCTGTCTCGGCCGGGCTGACCTCGGCCTTCAGGTCGGGGATGCGCTCGCTGGCCCAGCCGATGAAGTCGCCGACCGTCTGTGTGCCGCCGCTGCCGATATTGTAGTGGCGGTAGCGCAGGCACTTCGCATCGAGCAGCGCCAGGATTGCCTTGGCGACATCGCTCGACAGCACATAGTCGCCAAGAGGTTCGAAGCTGTTCGGCCGGATCGTCTCGCCGGCCAACGCCATATGCGCGACGCGGTTGGGCAGATGGCGGACGTTGCGGCTGCCGGTGACGCGGTCCATAGGACCGTAGACCGACGACAGCCGCACTGAGATGGCGGAAAGGCCGAACAGGTCGGCGTATCGGTTGGTGACCATTTCGGCGGCGAATTTCGAGATGCCGTAAAGCGTCAGCGGCGCCACATAGCCGTCCTCGGGCAGCGGCTCGCCGTTCCAGTCCGGCCCGTGATGGCGATAGACCGAACCGGAGCTGACATAGACGAAACGTTTGATGCCCGGTCGGCCGCGCGCCCATTCCAGCACGCGCACCGTGCCCATCAGATTGACGTCGACGATATCGGCTGGATTGTGGGCTTCCGGCTGCATCTGTGGGTCGCTCGGGCGCGAATTCGGCGTCACCGTCGCGCCGTGCACGATCGCGGTGATGTCATGCGCATCGAGCGCTGCCGCCCAGGCGGAGGGCGCCAATATGTCCGCCGTCAGCACGGTGAGGCGGTCGCGCACCGGGGCGAAGAATTTCTCGGCGATCGCATCCAGCCCAGAGCGATCCAGAATGACGGCGCGGGCTTGCGGATCACGGTCCAGCCATTCGCGCGCGACCACGCTCATGACAAAGCCGGTTCCACCGGTGACGAGCAGTGTCATGTGAACTCCTTTGAAAACGAGCGAGTTATATCAGCGTGTCGCATAGCCGCCGTCCACGAGCATGTCCGAGCCAGTGACGAAGGAGGCGTCCGACGACAGCAGGAACGCCGCCGCCGCCGCGATCTCGTCGGGCTCGGCGATCCGGCCAAGCAGATGCGCCGGTCCGAGGCCGGCATTGGCCGCCTCGAAGTCTGGAAATCGGCGCAGCAGGCGCGTGGTCGCCACCGCTCCCGGTGACAGGCTGTTGACGCGGATCTTGTCGGGCGCGTGGTCGACGGCCATCGCCTTGGCGAGGTGGATGAGCCCTGCCTTGGCGGCGCAATAAGCGACGGCCCTGGTGGTGGCGACGCGCCCGAACTGCGAGCCGATGAACACCACCGAACCGCCGCCGCCTGCCGCGATCAATGGCACCGCGAACTTGCTCATCAGGAACGCGCCGGTCAGGCTGACGTCGATCTCATGCCGCCAGGCGCTTTCATCCAGATTGACGACCGTGGCGCTCGTCGATGGCGCCGCGGCGTTGTGCACCAGCCCGTCCAGCCGGCCGAAGTTTGTTTTGGCGATGTCGACCGCGCTCCGGGCGGAGATGGCGTCGGTCACGTCGCATTGGCAAGCGACCGCCGAGGTGCCGAGTTCGTCGGCAAGCGTCTGCGCCGCCGGGGAATCGAAGTCGGCGCAGACTATTCTCGCGCCCTCGGCGACGCAGCGCCGGGCAATGGCGGCGCCAATGCCGCTTGCCGCACCCGCGATCAGGATGACGCGGCCTTTCAGGCGGTTCGTCGCTGGGTTGTCCGTCATCAAACCTGTTCCTCGACAGTTTGCGCGATCGGTGCGGAGGCCGGCCGGCGCACAAGATTGTAGCAGGCCGCGAGCGTAACCAGCACCGCCCCGCCGCCGAGTAAAAGGAACATGGCCGGCGGTCCGAGATGCGCCATCAATCCGGCAGCGACGCCTGGCGTCGCCACATTGCCAATCGAATAGAGCAGGAGAAGCGTACCAGAGGCGGCGACCATGTGCCGGACCGGCAGCTGCGAGGCGGCGAATGCCATCGCCACCGGATAGATCGTCAGCGCGGTCACGCCATAGAGGAAGAACAGGACGAACAGCAGCGGCACGGAGAGAGTGCCGACCCAGGCGATCGAGGCGCAGGCCGCCACCGCCACGAGCCCTTGCACCAGCAGCATCACACGTCGGTCGAGCCGGTCCGACAGCCAGCCGACCGGCGTCTGCGCCAGCATGCCGGCGATGCTTATCGTGGTGACCAGCCAGACCGTGGTCGATGCCGACAATCCGATCTGCGTCCCGTAGATCGGTGTCAGCACGAAGATGTTCATGTTGGTGATGCCGGCCTGGAAGATGGCGACGACCGTCACCGGCGCCAGCTTGAAAAGTGCCAGCGGCCCCAGCCGCGCTGCCTTTGTTCCGGTCGCCGGCGTCGGATCGGCAGGAACCGAGGGCAGCGCGGGCCAGCGCAGTCCGGCGACTTTGGGCACGAAAGCCAGCAGCACTACGATCGCGGCGACGGAAAACAGATGCGGCGACTTTGGGCCGACCAGCGCGACCAGGACCTGTCCGAGCAGCACCGCTATCGCCGTGGTCAGCATGTAGATCGAGAACATCGCGCCGCGATTGTGCTGTTCGGCATAGAGATTGATCCAGCTTTCGCAGACGACGAACATCGAGGCCATCGACATGCCGCCGAGCAGCCGGAAGCAGAACCAGCTCGGCACGAAATCGGTGAGGACGAAGCCCGCGGCCGCCAGCAGTGCGGTTGCCAGGATCACGACGAATGTTCGCTCATGGCCGTAGCGGGCGACCAGCGGGCGCGTCATCAGGCACCCGATCAGGAAGCCCGCTGGATAGGCCGTCAGCACGATCTGGACCACGTCCGGGGCGATACCGGGTTTGCCAAGGTAGAACGACACGGCGGTGGTGAGCATGGCGCTGCCGATGCAGGCGAGGCAGATACTGGCCATGATCGGCAGCAAGGCGCGCGAGCGTTCCGCGTTCCGCCAGAAGGCTCTCAGATATTGAGCGATCGGCCCCATGGACGCCGCCGTCAGCCGGCTACGAGACGCATCGGGGATCGGAAGCGGGGCCGATGACCGACGCGGGACTTTCATGCATTGCGACGGTTCCCCTTGGCAAGGCCGCCGTCAGCGGCGCTGCTCTCCCAGACGGAAGCTACACCGCGCCCGGCATGACACAAACGAAGATTGACACGGCTATGCCGTCAATTTTTTTGGCCATCCGAATTGCGGAAAGCAGCGCCTCGCCGTCTGCCGGGCTTTACAGTCGTTTTGTCTGCTCCATACCATGGCCAAACTGCCGAAACTGAAATCCGCCACTGGGAGAACCTGCATGACGATCGAACGTCTTGAGAACGGCCAACGCTTCTGCCGTGTGCTGCGCTACAACGGCACCGTCTACCTGGCCGGTCTGACCGCCGACGATCTTTCCGGCGACACCACGGCGCAAACGAAGCAAATCCTCGCCAAGATCGATGCCTGTCTGGCCAAGGCCGGCAGTGACAAGACCAAGCTTTTGAGCGCCCAGATCTGGCTGCGCGACATTGCCGATTTCGACATGATGAACGCGGCGTGGGACGCATGGATCGACAGGAGTGCCATGCCCGTTCGCGCGACCGTGGAGGCGCGGCTTGCTGGCGACCAGTATCGTGTCGAGATCATGGTGACGGCGGCTGTTGGCTAGGAGCCCGATCCGCGAAGGGGGCGGCAAAACCAATGCATGAGCTGGTGATCAGAGGCGGACGCGTTGCCCTCGACGACGGCTGGGCCGAATGCGACATCGGCATCGATGAAGGCCGTATCGCAGCCATCGGCAGCGGGCTGACGGGCGCGACGCTGCTCGACGCGGGCGGCCGTTGGGTCATGTCCGGCGGCATCGACGCCCATTGCCATCTTGACCAGCCGGTCTGGGGTGGCGCGGGCAATGCCGACGACTTCGAGTCCGGCACCATCTCGGCCGCGTTCGGTGGCACGACCTGCATCGTTCCGTTCGGCATGCCCGGTCCTGATATGTCGACCGTCGATGCGGTGGATCGTGCGCTCGATCGGGCCGCGGGCCGCGCGGTGATCGACTATGGACTGCACGCCGTGGTGACCATGGGCACGGGCGCCGACGTCAAGGCTCAGCTTTCCTCGCTGGCAACGCGGGGCATCGCCTCGGTCAAGCTGTTCATGACCTATCAGGGTTTCGCGGTCGACGACGATCTTTTCTTCGACATACTGGACGCCGCGCGCGGCCTTGGCTGGATCGTCATGGTTCATGCCGAGAACGACGCCGCCATCCGCCGCACGCGCCAGCGCCTGATCGACCTCGGCCGCACCGATATCCGCTACCATGTCGTCGCCCACAGCGAGACGATGGAGCGCGAGGCCACGCATCGCGCTCTGGCCTTCGCGGAAATGACCGGCGCGCGCATGACCATTGTCCACGTCTCCTCCTGGCAATCGGCCGAGGAGATCGCACGGGCACGCACCCGTGGCGTCGATGTGGTCGCCGAGACCTGTCCGCAATATCTGTTTCTCGGTGCGGCCGATCTCGACCGCCCGGCTGTGGACGCCGCGCGTTTCGTCTTTTCGCCGCCGCCGCGCTCACCGCACAGCCAAGAGCATCTGTGGCAGGCGCTGATCGATGGCGGCATCGATCTTTGGTCCTCCGATCATTCCCCGTATTTTTTCGCCGACAAGATCGGCAGGGCGGAAACGCCTGGCTTCAATACAACGCTGAGCGGCATCCCTGGCATCGAAACGCGGCTGCCGCTGCTGTTTTCAGAGGGGCTGCTGACCGGCCGGCTGACGCTTGGCCGCTATCTCGATCTCACCTCGCGCAATGCCGCATCGGTCTATGGGCTCGCGCACGCCAAGGGCAGGATCGCCGTTGGCCTCGACGCCGACCTGGCTCTGTGGGACCCCACGGCACGTTGGACGCTCGGCCATGCGGCCCTGCATTCGCGCGTCGACTTCACGCCCTACGAGGGCCGCAGCGTGACCGGCAAGCCGACCACCGTCCTGGTGCGTGGCGTGGCGGTGATTGCCGACGGCGTGCTGCGGGTGCAGCCGGGTTTCGGACAGTTCCTGCCACGCACCGCCGCCGATCCGGCCCGATCTGGAAAACCTGTCGAGGAGACGACCCCATGGCTAGATGCCTGACCATCGCGGTCTGCCAGACCGGGCCTATCCAGCGCAGCGCCTCGCGCGCCGAGACGGTCGGCCGCCTTGTCCATTTGCTGGAGAAGGCGGCCGCTGCCGGAGCCGAGCTCGCGGTCTTCCCTGAAATGGCGCTGACCACGTTCTTTCCGCGTTGGCGCATCGACGATACCGCCGAGATCGAGGCCTTTTTCGAACGCGCCATGCCGGGGCCGGAAACCCAGCGGCTTTACGACGCCGCCGCCCGCCTGAAGATCGGCTTCGCGCTCGGCTACTGCGAACTCGTGCGCGAAGACGGCCGCACACGCCGCTTCAACACCATGGACCTCGTCGGCCCGGATGGCGATTTCATCGGCCGCTACCGCAAGATGCACGTTCCGGGGTCGAGCGAACCGGAAGAGGGCACGACCACGCATCTGGAGCGGCGCTATTTCGAGCCGGGCAATCTCGGCTTTCCGGTCTTCGACTATCGCGGCGTCCGTGTGGGTCTCGCCATCTGCAACGATCGCCGCTGGCCGGAGACCTACCGGATGCTGTGCCTGAATGGCGCCGAGGTCGTGCTCATCGGCTACAACACGCCGCTGCTGCTCGACGAGGCGCCGGCACTGGCGCATCTGCGCATGTTCCACAACCATCTGCCGATGCAGGCCGGCGCCTATCAGAACACGCTGTGGGTGGCGGCCGCCGCCAAGGCTGGATTCGAAGACGGCCAGGCGCTGATTGGCGGCTCCTGCATCATCGCGCCGACCGGCGAGATCGCCGCGCAGGCGCTTTCGCTTGGCGACGAGGTCATCGTCCATCGCGCCGACCTGGACCTGATCGCGACTTGTCGCAAGGTGAACTTCGACTTCGCCCTCTATCGCCGGCCGGACCAGTATCGCCTGATCGCCGAGCAGGCCTGACGTTGAGATCCAAATGGGCCGCGACCAAGCCAATCGAGTGCAAGGCGTGATGGCTGATCCGGCCACTCCCTTGTCGCTGGGCGAGATCGTCGAGAACGGACTTTGCATCGGCTGTGGGCTGTGCCCGTCGCTTGCCGGGCCCGGCGCGGTCGAGATGGTCATGACACCTGAAGGTCGCCTCCGTCCGCTTGTCCGGCAGACACTCGACCGGCCGACCCTGACGCGCATCAACGCCGTCTGCCCGGGAACGCGGATCGCCGGTCCGGATCAGGCGCAGACAAACACAGCGGCTGTGCAAGACACCGTCTGGGGACCCGCCGAACGGCTGGTCCTCGGCCATGCCGTGGACCCCGATGTGCGGTTTCAGGCGTCGAGCGGTGGCGTGCTGACGGCACTCGGCCAGTTCTTGCTGGACTCCGACCGCGTCAGCTTTGTCTTGCACGTCGCCGCATCGCGGTCGGCGCCGATGCGCAGCGAGCAGCGCCTGAGCTTCGACGCGGCTTCAGTCCTCGAAGGCGCCGGGTCGCGCTACGGTCCGGTCGCGCCGCTGGCGGATTTCGGCGAGATCCTCGACCGTGGCCAACCCTTCGCGCTGATCGCCAAGCCTTGCGACATCACCGCCGTGCGCAACCTGGCGCGGCTCGATCCCCGTGTCGATGATTTGATGCGCTATGCCCTGGCCTTCGTCTGCGGCGGCGCTTCGGACCTGTCGAAATCGGAGCAGGTGCTGCAGCGCTTTGGTCTTGGCGAGGATGAACTCGCCCTGTTCCGCTATCGTGGCCACGGCAATCCCGGGCTCAACCGGGCCGAGACGAGGGATGGCCGCGCCTTCGAACTCACCTACCGGCAGCTGTGGGAAGACGAGGACAAGTGGATGATCCAGCCGCGCTGCAAGATCTGCCCCGACGCGATCGGCCAGGTGGCCGACATCGTCGCTTCGGATGCCTGGCTGAATGGCGGGCCGGCGGTCGACGACGAAGCGCTCAACGGCATCATCGTGCGCACCCGGCGTGGGTTGGAGCTGTTCGATGCTGCCGTTGCCGCAGGCGCACTGGCGATCAAGCGCGAGACCAGCTTTGCCGAGCTCGGCGAACTGCAGTCGCATCAGGTGCGCAAGCGCCGTGCCGTGTGGGCGCGGCTGAAGGGCATCGAGATGGCGGGAAAACCGGTCCCTGCGGTGATCGATCTGGCCCTGGAGGACTGTGCGCTGCAGAATTCGCTGGCCGAAAATCTCGCCGAGGGTCGCGGCGCTCGCGACCGCGCCCGACGCGGACGCCTGGGGGAACCGCCTCCGGTGCCGCGCAGCGAAGCCGGTGCAGCCATGTTGAAGGATGGACTTATATGAGTGCCGCCGAGGAAACCGACGTAATCATCATTGGCGGCGGCATTGCCGGCGCCGGCGCCGCCTTTGAGATCTCCCGTTCGGCCAAGGTGGTCCTGCTCGAGCGGGAAAGCCATTGTGGCTACCACACCACCGGCCGCTCGGCGGCGAGTTTCACCGAAAATTACGGCAACGGCGTCATCCGCCGGATCGTGCTGGCAAGCCGGGCGTTCATGATGGGCCCGCCCACCGGCTTCTCCGACTATCCGCTGCTCAGCAAGCGCGGCATGATCACGGTGGCGCGCGACGACCAGCTCGACCTCTTGGCGCGGGATCTGGAGGCTGCCCAGGCCCTGGTTCCCTCGATCGTCGCCATGACGCCCGCCGAGGCGATCGCTCGTGTGCCGGTGCTGCGCGCCGATTATCTCGCCGGCGCTTACATTGAACCGCATTCGATGGATATCGACGTCAACGGCCTGCACCAGGGCTATCTGCGCGGTGCCCGCACGCGCGGCGCCCGCATCCTCACCAATGCCGGCGTCAAGGCGATTGGCCGGCAAGATGGCCAGTGGCGTGTCGAGACCCCGGCGGGAACGTTCCTTGCACCAACGCTCGTCAATGCCGCCGGCGCCTGGGGCGACGAGATCGCCGTCATGGCCGGCGTGCGCCCGATCGGCCTGCAGCCCAAGCGCCGTACCGCCTTCAACATTCCAGCACCCGCCGGGGTCGACATCACCGACTGGCCGCTGGTCAACGATGTCGGTGCCGAATTCTATTTCAAGCCGGATGCGGGACAATTGTTCGTCTCGCCGGCGGACGCGACGCCCTCAGTGCCGATGGATGCCTATGCCGAGGATATGGATGTCGCCAGCGGCGCCGAGCGCCTCGAAAAGGCGACGACGATCGAGGTGCAGCGCGTGTCGCGCTCATGGGCCGGGCTCAGGACCTTCGTCGCCGACGGATCGCCGGTCGTCGGGCCCGATGACGCGGTTCCGGATTTCATCTGGCTGGTCGGGCAGGGCGGCTACGGCATCAAGACCTCGCCAGCGCTGTCGCGCGTCTGCGCCAGCCTGATCGGCGGCGGCGGCCTTCCGGACGATGTCGCCAGGCAAGGCGTTGAGCTGTCGGATCTCACCCCGCAACGGCTGCGGGGTGCTGGCTTCCAGAAGGCTTCCGCGTCATGACAACCGCCAGCCTGACGGCAGGCGGCAGGCTTGCCGGGAGCGTGCTGGAAAGACTTGCGAAAGCCACCACCGACGCACCGGGCATAACCCGCGTGTCCTACGGTCCCGGCGAGCGTTTTGCCCATCAACTGATCCGCGAGGAAGCAGAAAAGCTCGGCGCCATGGCGCGTGTCGATGCCGCCGGCAATCTCTATTTGACGCTGAAAGGCCTCAACGCCGACCTGCCGGCAATCGTCATCGGCTCGCATCTTGACAGCGTGCCGCATGGCGGCAATTTCGATGGCGCCGCCGGTGTCGTGGCCGGGCTTGCGGTGATGGCCGAGTTTGTCACTCAGGGCACGCGCCCGTCACGCGATCTCATCTTGCTGGCGACGCGCGCCGAGGAAGCGGTGTGGTTCCCTCTGTCCTATCCGGGCAGCCAGGCTGCTCTCGGACTGCTCGAACCGCAGGCGCTCGAAGCCAAACGATCCGATAGTGGCCGGACCCTGGCCGAGCATATGCTGGAGGAAGGCTTCGATCCCGACGCGGTCAGGCGCGGCGTTGTAGGCATCGAAGCCAACCGCATCGCGGCCTTCGTCGAAGTCCATATCGAGCAAGGCCCGCGCCTGGTGGCCGCCGGCGTGCCGGTTGGCATCGTCACCGGGATTGCCGGCGGCTTTCGCCATGTCGATGCCGCGTGCCTCGGCACCTACGGCCATTCCGGCGCCGAGCCACGCTTTGCCCGCCATGACAGCGTGCTCGGCTTTGCCGATCTGGTCGTCGGTCTCGAAGCGGAGTGGGACGCGCTCGAGCGCGAGGGCCACGAGGCCACCATCACCTTTGGACGGGTGGAATCTGATCCGAGCCAGCATGGCGGCAGCCGCGTGCTTGGCGAACTTCGCTTCACGCTCGATGTGCGCAGCGCCGACGCCGCCGTGCTGGAGCGGATCGAAGCGCGGCTTCATGCGCTCTTCGCCGAGGTCGGGGCCAGGCGTGGCGTCACTTTCGCTGCCGGGCCACGCTTCACCTGGGAGCCGGCGACCATGTCGCCGGCGCTGATCGCCGCGTTAGACCGTGCCGCCGGCGATTTGCAAATGCGTGTACCGCACGTTCCAAGCGGGGCCGGACACGACGCCGCAACCTTCGCCACGGCGAATATCCCGAGCGCCATGCTGTTCGTGCGCAACGAGAATGGCAGCCACAATCCGCATGAAAGCATGGACATCGCCGATCTCGACCAGGCGATCCGTCTGCTTTTCCGTCTCGTCACAGACTTCGACCGAGGACATCCATGAATCCAGCCAAATCGGCTCTGCTCGCCATCGATCTGCAGAACGAATACCGCTCCGGCGCTGCCTGGCCGGTTGTCGGCTATGACGCGGTGCTCGCCAACGCCGCCCGCTTGATCGCCGCGGCACGCGCGGCAGGCATGCCCGTCATCCACGCCCAGGCCTGGGTCAAGCCGGAGGAACGCCAGGGCTACGCAAGGCAGGAGGAGATCCTGACCGAGGAATTCCGCTCGGCCGTGGCGGGCAGCGCCGGCGCAGATATCTGCGCCGAGGTGGCGCCGAAAGCCGGCGACATCGTCATCCACAAGCACTGGCCGAGCGTCTTCCGCAGGACGGATCTTGCGCAACGTCTTGCCTCACTCAAGGTCGAAAACCTGATGGTGACCGGCGTGCTCACCGACAGCTGCGTGACCGAGAGTGTCTTCGATGCGGTCTATCAGGGGTTCAGGGTCTGGCTGGTCAAGGATGCCTGTGGCAGCATGACCGAGGCGATGCACCGCACCGGCATGCTCGACATGGCGAACCGCCTTTACGGCGGCGGCATCCTGCGCGTGCCCGAGGCGCTGAAGGCGCTTGCCGGACAGCCCTTCGACGGCTGGCGCTGCACAAGGCCGGTGGAGTTCGCCTACACGCTGGAAACCGTCGACCGGCTCTACGAAGCGCTGTGATCAGCACCGCAACTGCACGCGCCCTTGATGATTTTGGGTGACGCGGACGGCTTGAGAACCGTGCCCGGCAGTGGGCCGGTCGCCTTGCCATCGCGCCAGACGGATATGCCGTTGACGAAAACATGCTCGATACCGGCGGCGGGCTGACGCGGCTCCTCGAAGGTAGCGGTGTCGATGATCGTCGCGGGGTCGAAGATGACGAGATCGGCGAAATTACCTTCTGCCAATACGCCGCGCCGATCGATGCCGAACTCCCGCGCCGGCAGGCCTGTCATGCGATGCACGGCCTCTTCCAGGCTGAACAGCCCGACGTCGCGGGCATAGTGGCCGAGCACGCGCGCAAAAGTGCCCCACAGGCGCGGGTGTGGATGAATGTCGTGCGGCAGGCCATCGGAGCCGATCATGGTGCGCGGATGTGCGATGATGTTCCGCACATCCGTCTCGTCGAGCTGGAAATAGACGGCACCCGCCGGCAGCAATCGCTGGCCTGCCTCGCGCTCGCTGCAATTCCATTCACGCGCGATGTCGCTCAGCTCGCGCCTTGCCATTTCCGGATGCGGGTCGGACCAGGTGATGAGGATCTTCAAGCCCGTATCGCAGCGCTCCAGCCGCAGCACGGTCGAGCTCGCGGCATAGGGATAGACGTCCATGCCGATGTCCATCGTCTCGCGCGCCCGGTCGATCCGTTTGAGCGAAGGGCCGCTTTTGCCGAAATTCGCGCGGCCCGTGCATTGGTGGTGCGAGATGAACAGCTTGCCGCCGGCATGGCCGGCGATGTCGATGGCTTCCTCGATCGCCTCGTCCATCGTCTCGAAATAGTTGCGCGTATGGGTGACATAAGGCCCGCCAAGACGTGCCGCCGTTGCCGCGAGCGCCTTGACCTCCTCGGTCGATGAGTTGACCGCCGGCGGATAGTCGAGGCCGGTGCTGAGCCCGAACGCGCCCTCGGCCATCGCCTGCTCCACCGCTTCCTGCATCAGGATCGTCTCTGCGCCATTTGCAGGGCGGTCGGTGACCGGCATGACGCGCTGGCGCAAGGTGGTGTGGCCGACGAGCAGCGCCGCATTGGTGGCGATGCCGTGCTGCCGGAGCTCGGCGACATAGTCGGCAAAGCGGTCGAAGCGGAAATTCTCCTGGCCGCCGACCAGCGTGAAGGGCGGCGGCGGTGTCCTGTCGAGAAGGAGAGGCGCGAGGCTGACGCCGCAATTGCCGGCGATCACCGTCGTCACGCCCTGGCTGATCTTCGGGTCCATGCCGCGCGGTGCCAAGAGCGCGCCGTCGTCGTGGGTATGGACGTCGATGAAGCCCGGCGCCACGATCTTGCCTGCAGCGTCGATCTCTAGCGCGCCGCGCGTGTCATCCAGCCTGCCGATGGCGGCGATCCTGTCGCCGGCAACCGCAAGATCGGCCTCGAAACGCGCCGAACCGTCACCTGAGATCAACGTCGCGTGGCGGATGACGAGATCGTATGGCATCAGGCATTTCCTCTTTGCGGCAGGTCCAGGCCGTCAGCCTTCCGGATCAGCGGCGATTTCCTCGCGGCGGCGCGCGACATAGGCGTCGAGCTCCTCGCGGACCGAGGCGTCCATGACTGGCTCCTCGTAGTCATGCAGCGCCTGCTGCCAAAGCTCGGTGGCGCGTTCGAGCGCATCCTTGCCGCCGGCTTCCTGCCAGGCGCCATGGTTCTGCCAGTTGGACAGCATCGGCTGGTAGAAGGCGCTGGTGTAGCGCGACATGGTGTGCTCGGCGCCGAAGAAATGGCCGCCGGCCGGCACCGACTTGATCGCTTCGAAACCGAGATCGTCCTCCTGGAACGGCAGCGGCCGCAGGAACTCCATCATGTTCTGCAGGATCTCGACATCGAGGACGAGCTTCTCGTAGGAAGCGGTCAGCCCGCCCTCCAGCCAGCCCGCCGCATGGTAGATCAGATTGGCGCCGCCGAGCACCGCGCCCCAGGTCGCCATCTCGGTTTCGTAGGCGGCCTGCAGGTCGACCACGTTCGACGCATTGGCGTTGGAGGTGCGATAGGGCAAATGATAGCGCCGCGCCAGCTGGCCTGCGATGATGTTGGCCTTGGCGTTCTCCGGCGTGCCGAAGGCCGGCGCGCCCGATTTCATGTCGACGTTGGAGGTGAAGGCGCCGTACATCACTGGCGTGCCCGGGTTGACGAGTTGCGTCAGCACCACGCCGAACAGCGCTTCGGCATTCTGCTGGCAAAGTGCCGCCGCCAGCGTGACCGGCGTCATCGCGCCCATCAGCGTGAAGGGGGTGACCGTCACCGGCTGGCCGTGCTCGGCCATCGCGATCAGGCCCTCGGCCATGGCATCGTCGAACAGGCGCGGCGAGTTGATCGATATGATGGTCGTCACGCCCGGCGAGGCGCGCATTTCCTCGACGCTGATGCCGCGTGCGATCGCCATCATGTTGATGCCGTCCATGGCTCTTTGCCGGCCGATTGCCGTGCAATGGAAGCTGAGATCGCTGAGCGTCAGATTGGCGTAATAGGTGTCGAGATGGCGCGAATTGGCCGGCAGCTCCATCGGCGCCACCACCTGGTTGCCGATGATGTGGATGGCGTTGAAGTGGTGCGCCAGCCGGATGAAGTTTTGGTAGTCGGCAAGATTGCCCTGGCGGCGGCCATTGATGCGGTCATGCACGTTGGGCGGGCCGGCTACCAGCCCGAAGACCAGCGAGTTGCCGCCAAGATGCACCTGCTTGCCGGGATTGCGGCTGGTCAGCGTGAAGGAAGATGGAACCGTTCGCAGCGCTTCGGTCACCAGGCTTTCGTCGATGCGGATGGTCTTGCTCTCGCGGTCGACAATGGCGCCCGCGGCGGCGAACAGGTCCATCACCCGCTCGCTCATGACGCGGATGCCGAGTTCCGACAGGATGCGCATCGACGTGTCGTGCAGCCGCTCCATCCGCTCCTCGTCGAGGAGTTGCATGGGCGGATAGGGGTTCTCCACGTGCTGCCAGGGCAGTTGCGCGATGCCGCCGCCGCCGCGTCCGACCTTCGCCCTGCGGCCACCGCCGCGCCTGTCCTGTGTCATGAGATTGCTTTCCTCTCGGCTTCAGTAACCGCGTTCCGGACTGACGACGTTTTCAAGCGGCGCGCCGCTGCGGTAGCGCTTCAGATTGTCGGCGAACATGCGCACCGACTTGATGTCCCAGCCGTCGTAGACCGCCGCGCAATGCGGGGTGATGGCGACGTTGTCGTAGCCCCATAGAGGATGGTCCGCCGGCAGCGGCTCGGTCGCGAAGACATCCAGCGCCGCGCCCTTGATCTGCTTGCCGTCAAGGGCCGCGAGCAGCGCCGCCTCGTCGACGACGCCGCCGCGCGAGATGTCGATGAGCACGGCGGAACGCTTCATCGCGGCGAAGGCGGCCGTGCCGAGCAGACCGCGCGTGCTGGACAGCAGCGGGACGCAGCAGACGATGAAATCGGCGCGCCCAAGCAAGGGCAGCAGGGCATCCGGCCCATGCACCTCGTCGAGGCAAGGCATGGGTTTCGGCCGCGCACGGATGCCAAGCGTGCGCATGCCCATCGCCTGTGCGCGGCTGGCGACGGCTGTCCCCGTCTTGCCAAGGCCAATGATGAGAACCGTCCTGCCTTCGATCGGCTCGACGCGGCCACCGCCCCAGACGCGTGCCTGCTGGCGGCGTTCGAAACCGCGCAGATCGAGCGAGAAGGACAGCATGGCGCCGAGCACGTATTCCGCCAGCATGCCGGCGGCGACGCCTGCCGCATTCGTCACCGTGAGCCGTTCCGGGTTCCAATGTCCGAGATGATCGGTGCCGGAGCCGCCGACCGATACCCATTTCACGGTCGGGCTTTCGACCAAGGCCTGGCGCGGATATCGCGGCGTGCCGTCGAAGCGGACGGAGTAAACCACTTCCGCCGCCACGCGCCCGATCAGCTCGGGCAGGGCGGCATAGCTGTCGCAGCCATGGACGGTCAGATCCGGATGTGTCTCCCTGAGCACGGCCAGCGCCGCTGCCGGCCGGTCGGTGTGCAGGATGACGGATGGATCGGCCGACATGATGCCGCTCTCAGCTCCGGCCAATGTGGTCGGCCGAAGGACCGAGCGCGGCAAGCAGCTTCTCGCCGCTTTCGAGCGTTGCATTCTCATGCGGCGCTCGCAGGTTCAGCCAGCGCTTGTCGCCGGACCGCACCGCCAGCACGGCTTTCATCGCCGGGATGAGACCGGCATCCTGGATGATCTTGCGGAACGCCTTGACCGTCGCGTCCGCCTCGGCAACGTCCTCTCCGGCCATCGTACGATCGTAGAGGGCCCGGATGGCCGCGGCATTGAGGTTGACGGTCGCCGAGATGCAACCCGCCGCGCCGCTCGAAAGACCCTTGGTCAGCTGCGCTTCCGAGCTCGGGAAGACCGCGACCCTGGGCGCCGCGGCAATCACTGCCGCCGTGTTGTTCCAGTCGCCGGCGCTGTCCTTGTAAGCCACTACGGTGTCGGGAAACGCCTCGTTCAGCCGGGCGGTCAAGGCCGGGCTCACCGGCACGCCGGAATTTTGCGGGATGTGGTAGAGGATCATCTTCATGGCCGGGTTCGCCACCCGCTCGATCAGTTCGCGGTAGTAGCGGGCCTGGCCGTTGTCGCCGACAGCGGTGTAGAAGAACGACGGCAGCACCATCACTCCAGCGCAGCCGAGCCCGACCGCATGGGTCGACAGCTCGACGGTTTCGGGGAGCGCGGTGACGCCGGTTCCGGGCATCAGCCGGCTGGGCGAAATGCCGGCCTCGACCAGCCACTCCAGCGCCTGCATGCGCTCGCGCAGCGAGATTGACAGCGCCTCGCCGGTGGTGCCGAACGGCGACAGGAAATGCGCCCCCTGGTCCAGCACCCATTTGGCGTGGGATACCCAGAGGTCGCGTGCGATGCGGCCGTCGTCTTCGAACGGCGTCAGGATCGGTGCGATGGTTCCTTGCGGGCGGGTCATGTGTGTCCTTCCGTATCGATCAGCAAATCTGTGCAGTGCCTGGCCGCCGCCGCTACCGTCCTGGCGAAGTAAGCCGACGCGGTGACGTCGAACAGTACATCGAAACCCGCCTGCGAGCGGACCATAACGGCCTCGATGTGGCCAACGCGCGTCTGCGCAATGTCCTCGGCGCTGAATTTATCGGCTCTGAGATCAAGTGCGCATAGCCGCTCCATCGCTCGCGGCGCCTGCGGGCCCGAGACGCGCATCCACGCCCAGCCCTCCTCGCGCCACGATGAATAGCCCTTTGGCGCAGTTGCGCCATGCCAAGTGCTTGCAAGCTCGGCGAGCGTGCTGTCGGCTCCATCGGCCAGCAACAGGATATCTTCGTTGCCGAGGCGCAGCACGCGCGTGCCGCGCCAACTGCCGAGACGATTGACGGCAGGCAAGGGAACGCCTTGCGACGCGAGCCAGCCGGCGCTGCCGCCGCCTTTGAGGCCGAAGCGAAAGCCGCCTGTGAGATCGGTCAGCATCACCGCGCCGGAAGGCAGCCTCGTGCCGTCCGCGGCGCCACCCGGCATGAACGGAAACACAGGGGATGCTGCCATTTACATCTCCTGCCGTGCATTCGCGGGGTCGAGGAAGGCATGAGCGACCACCGGTACGTCGACCAGTTGGCCATTCCGGCACTTCACCGTCACCCGGCTGCCTTCCGTGGAGTCGTCGACATGGACGTAGGCGAGCGCGATGGCGCAGCCGAGCGTCGGCGAGAAGCCGACCGAAGTGATCTGTCCGACGGGAGTAGTGCCGCGCAGCACGAGGCAGCTTTCACCGGGTATGTTCTTGGCATCGGCCGGGAATTGCAGGCCGACGAGCTTGCGCGACTGGCCCAGCCTTGCGCGCATTTCGATCGACCGTTTGCCGACGAAGAACGGCTTCTTCTTCGAGACCGCCCAGCCGAAGCCGAGTTCGTCCGGCGTGGTGATCGCATCGGTGTCCTGGCCGATCAGGATGTGGCCTTTCTCCAGGCGAAGGATGCGCGATGCCTCCAGGCCATAGGGCTGGAGGCCATGCGGCTTGCCGGCGGCGATCACCGCGTCCCATAGGGCGGGCGCGAGGCTCGACGGGCAGTGCAGTTCGTAGCTCAGCTCGCCGGTGAAGCCGATCCGCATCACCCGCACCGGCACGCCGGCGACAACACCTTCGCGGCCGCTGAGATAGGGGAAGGCTCCGCGGCCGAAATCGATGTCGCTTTCCAGCGCCTGAAGCACGGACCTCGCCTTGGGCCCGGTGACATTCAAGCCGGAGAACGCGCCGGTGAGGTTGAGGACATCGACCCGCAAGCGCCATTGCGCGTTCCAGAACAGCATATCGGCATAGACGCGCGCGACCGCACCCGTGGTGGCGGTCACATAGAACCGGTCTTCCGCCATGCGGTAGGCAACGCCATCATCGACCACCGAGCCCATTTCGTTGAGCATCAGGCAATAGCGGACGCGCCCGACCGGCTGGTTGGCATGCGCCATGGTGTAGAGGCGGTCGAGGAACGCGCCGGCATCCGGCCCGCGCAGCTCCAGCTTGCCGAGCGTCGAGACGTCGAGCAGGCCGACGCCTTCGCGCACCGCCATGATCTCGTCGCGGATCGCCTTTTGCGCCTCACTGGCATCGCCATAGAAATACGGCCGCCACCAGGCGCCGACCGGCTTCATCACGGCGTTGAGCGCGAGGTGCCTTGCATGCAGCGCCGTGCGCCGTTCGAGCGGCTCATGATGGCCGGCAAGCACACCCAGCGTCTCCGGCCCGACCGGTGGCCGCGCGGTGGTGACGCCGACCTCGCCAACCGTCCGGCTGGTCGCCTCGGCGACGATCCTTGCCGTTGCCAGGGCCGAATGGCGGCCCTGGCTCGGACCCATGCCGACGGTGGTGAAGCGCTTGACGAGCTCGATCTCGCGATAACCCTCCTTGACCGCGTTCTGCAGATCCTTGACCTGCAGGTCCTCGTCGAAATCGACGAAATCGCGCCCCTTTGGATTGGCGACGATCGGCAACACATGGACCGGGCTGGTGGCCGTCGGCCTGGTGGGGCTTCTGTCCTCTACGACCGCCTTGCCGAGCTGCGAAAGCGCGGCGGCCGCCGCCCGGCAACCGCCGGCAATCGCGCCCCGCAGATCGTTATCTCCGGCAACGGAACCGGCAAAGTGGACCGGCGCTTTCGGGAGGGTGAGCGTCATCGATCCGGTAGCGGCGTCATAGCCGACCTTTGCTCCGGCCTGGCAAGGCAGCTGCCATGCAGGCACCTGGCCGGCCGAGACGGCGAGCAGGTCGCACTCGATCCAGCGCCCGCCGACACGAACGCGGGCAAGGTGGCGATTTCCCGCCGTCCCCTCGGCGGCTTCGATCGTCGCGGCCTTCTGGATGGCCACGCCCTTGCCGTGCAACTCGGCTTCGAAGGGGCCGGCCCCGCCGCCGGATCTCGGATCGGCGACCAGCATGACCGAGACGCCGGCCTCGACCAGATCGAGCGCCACGCAATAGCCCTCGTCGCCGGGGGCCAGCACCACTGCCTTTTGTCCGGGGCGCACGCCATAATGGCGGATCAGCCGCTGCGCGGCACTGCCCAGCATGATTCCCGGCAGGTCGTTGTTGCGGAAGATGGCGGGTTGCTCGATGGAGCCGGTGGCCAGGATTACCGAGCGCGCCCGTGTGCGATGGAGCCGGTCGCCCTGGATCAGCGGCAGCCAGTTGTCCTCATACCAGCCGTTGCAGACGGTCCCGGTCAACAGGCGCAGATTTGGCAGCGCCCGAAGCCTGGAGGACAGGTCCGCAAGAGTTGCCGGATCATGCCGTCCATAGGTCAACGATCCGCCGATCTCCGGGTTCTCGTCGCAGAGCACGACATCAGCGCCACCCTCGGCTGCAGTGATCGCGGCGTTCAGTCCGGCCGGACCAGCGCCGACCACGAGGATGTCGCAGTGCAGGTGCGTCTTGTCGAAATGCCGGTACGGGGCCGTGGTGTCGACCACGCCCAGCCCGGCCTTGCGGCGGATCATCGGCTCCCAGAATTTCAGCCAGCTGTCGCGGCGTGGTCCCATGAAGGTGCGGTAGTAGAAACCGACCGGCAGAAAGCGCCCGAGCCTGTCGATGATCGCATCGCGGTCGCGTTCGAGCGAGCCGTTGACGTTCTGCGCGCTCACCCGCAGCCCCGCGCTGATCGGGGTGCGGTCGGCGGCGACGTTCGGCTCGAACGGCAGTTGCACCAGCGTATTGGCGTCCGCGCCCGTCATTGAGAGGACGCCGCGCGGCCGATGATATTTGAAGGAACGCGACAGCACCCATTGTCCGGAGGCGGCGAGCGCGCTGGCGATGCTGTCGCCGGCATAGCCTTCAAAGGTCTTGCCCTCGAAAGTGAAGCGGATGGGACGGCTTCGGTCGATCCGGCTTCCCCAGGGCTCAGGCAGCCGGTTCATGATTGAGCCCGACGTTCTGAAGCGTCGAAAGTGCGGATGATCTCGTTGGTGACGAGATCGCGCTCGGCGAGGAAGAAATAATTGCTTGGCACGTGCCGCCACCACTCGACCACGATGCCCCTGCGGTTCTCGGCGCGGAACAGGTGTCGCGACCAGTCCGTGTCGGCGGTCCGATCCGGGTCCGGCTCCGCGCGGACGGGTCCGAAGGATTGGAACTCGTCTATGTTGCGCGGGCCGTTCATCGGGCAGGTCAGGATCTTCATGGTCAGTGGCGTTTCATGGTCAGTGACTGGCCGCCGTAGCGCCCATTTCGTTGAGCAGCCGGAAGGTCTCGAAACGCTCCAGCGCGAACGGCTTCAGGATGTCGGGCACACGGCCCTTGGCGATGGTCTCCGCCATCCGCTTGCCGGCGACCGGCGTTGCCTTGAAGCCCCATGTGCCCCAGCCGCAATCGAGCCACAGATTTTGAAGTGGGCTGGCACCCATGATCGGGCTGTAGTCTGGTGTCATGTCGGTGATCCCTGCCCATTGCCTGAGCAACCGCACGCCCTGCAGGAACGGGAAGAGGTGCACGGCGCCTTCTGCGAGGTGCTCTTTCATATCGAGCGTCGAACGCGTGGAATAGAGCTGGTAGGGGTCGGAGCCGCCGCCGATGACGATCTCGCCGCGCGAGGACTGCACCAGATAGGTGTGCAGGGAGACGGAGGAGACCAGCGTGTGGAGCCAGGGCTTCAGCGGCTGCGTCACCATCGCCTGCAGCGGATAGCAGCGGATGGGAAGCTCGACGCCGGCCATCAGCGCCACGTCGTAGTTCATACCGCCGGTCGCGATCAGCACCTGTCCGCAGGCGATGCGGCCGCGGTTGGTCTTGACGGCCTGGACCCGGTCGCCGACGACCTCGAAGCCTTCCACCTCGGTCCGCTGGTGGATTTCGACGCCGCGCCGCGACGCCTGCGCGGCATAGCCCCAGGCAACCGCATCGTGCCGCGCGGTGCCGCCATCGGCATGCCAGAGCCCGCCAAGGATCTCGAGCGCGCCGCCATGGTCCATGTTGAGGGACGGCACGAGCTCCTCGACCGCCTTCTGGTCGACCACTTCGGTCCGCGTGCCCAGGTGCTTGCCCATCTCGGCGCGCGCGTGGAAGCTGCGAAGCGTCGCTTCCGTATGCGCAAGGGTCAGCTGGCCGCGCTGCGAGAACATGACGTTGAAGTCGAGTTCCTGCGACAGGCCCTCGAACAGCTCGACGGCTTCCTTGTAGAAGGCGATGCCTTCCGGTGTGATGTAGTTCGAGCGGATCGTGGTCGTGTTGCGCGCCGTGTTGCCGCCGGCGAGGTAGCCCTTCTCGATCACCGCGACGCTGCGTATGCCGTGGTATTTCGACAGGTGATGCGCGCACGACAATCCGTGGCCGCCGCCGCCGACAATGACGACATCGTAGGATGGCTTGAGGTCTGGCGCTGCGGGAATGTCGCCGCTGACCGGATAGTCCCTGCTGAGACCGTATTTCAGAAGCCTGAGCGGCATCTAGCCTACCACGCTGGCCGCTGGAGCATCGTACTGATCACCGGAGGATCGTAGAGCAATACCGAAAGATCAAGGAAGCGGCTGTCCGGCTCGGTGAGCGACAGGACTGCGTTGCGGATCGCGCTGGCGCGGCCTTGTCCCAGCACCGGCGCCGCGAACTCCATGTACTTGGCCTCGATTTCAGCGTGTGTCAGCGGCGCCTCCGGCCCGCCGCGCGCGTGGACGTCGCCTGAAGCAAGCATCCGCCCATCGCTGGTCGTGATCGTCACGTCGGCCCAGCGGCCTGCGGGAAAGCGGGCGCTGTGGCGCTCCGATTCCGAGACGGTGATACGGCCCAGCATGTCCGCGACGGCGTCATCCTCAAGCCCGCTGCCGGAAATATGTTCCAGTCCGATGCGGCCATGGACGATGAAGGTCGCGACGGCGAAGCGCAGGCTGTATTGCGCCTTCGAGGTCGTGTCCGGCATGCCGTCGAACAGCGTTGCGGCGTAGTGGAAACTGTTGACCTCGACATGGCCGATGTCGGACGGCGCCAGATGATGTGCCACGCAAAGTCCGCGCGTCGCGTCAATTGCCGCATGCGCCCAGCGGCAGATCGGGTAGGGCTTCACATACTGGTGCAGCACCTGCCAGAAGGCGCCGAGATCCTGCCAATGCGGGGCGACGTCGGGTGCCTCGATCGTGATCGCCGGCGCGCCGGTAAAGCCGCGCTCGGCCAGCACCGCGGCGGACAGGCCGATCAGCGCGCCGATGCCCGAGCCGTCGTGCAGCATCGTCGGGTTGGCGATCTCGCGCATCATCTGGCTGCGCGGGCCGTGATATTCGGCAATGCCAAGCGCCTCTCGCAACTGCTCGTCGCTGAGCCGCCGCAACCTTGCCGCCAGCGCGGCCACGCCCAGCGCGTTCCAGGCGCCCGATGTGTGGTAGTCCGACACCGTCGCATGCAGTGCGATACCGGCCCGGCCGGCGACTTCGTAGCCGACGACCAGGGACGCCAGCGCTTCCGGCCCGCTGAGGTCGGGGTGCGCCTCGGCAAGCGCCGCCAGCGCCGGCACGACGGCGACGCCGATATGGCCCTTGGTCGGGCTGTATCCGTCGTGGCCGTCGAGATTGTCGATCTGCGTCGCGGCCGCATAGGCGGCTCCGGCGATGCTGGCGCGGCGACCGTCGAAAAGCATGCTCGCCGAATACAGCGGATCGGCCGAGCCGTAGAGAAGAGCGGCGGTGTCGCGGGCGATCCGACCAGCTTCCATCGGACCTGCCGCAATGGCAATTCCGAGCGTGTCGAGCAGGAGATAGCGCGCCTGTTCCAGCACAGGCGCCGGGAATACGGCCGCCGGCCGCCGCAACACGAAATCGGCCAGGCGAACGGCAGCGCTGGTACTCGCGTCAGGCCCTTCACGCCGATGCGACGGCACAGCCACTTGCATTACTCCCCTCTGCGTCACGACATCATTAATTTGGGTCCATCGTGCTTTCACGCAATTAGTTTGGCGGCTTTGGCCAAAAATATTCACGTCTTGCCATCAGGCATGATTGAACGGCGGCGCGTCTGTGGGATAGCTATCCCAGCGTGTTGCAGGAGTTAGCGATGAAGCCGCCGCCCCCCTTGAACTATATCCGGTCCTTTGAGAGTTCGGCCCGGCATCTCTCTTTCACCATGGCCGCCAAGGAGCTCGGATACACGCAGGCGGCCGTCAGCACGCATGTCCGTGCGCTCGAACATTATATTGGGCGGCAATTGTTCATCCGCTATCCGCGCAGTCTCAAGCTCACCGAAATGGGCGAGGCGTTCCTGCCGACGTTGCGTCAGGCGCTCGATCAGATCGACCAGGCCACCGAGGCGATCGTGACCTCGTCGCGCAACCGCACGGTGGTCGTCTCCTGCCCGATGAGCCTGGCGGAGAACTGGCTGGCCGGCTGCATGGCCGCCTTCCGCAAGAAGCATCCCGAAATCGAGATCGTGCTTCACGGCACGATCTGGGAGGACCTCAGCGAGCAGATCGCCGATATCACCATTTCCACACGGCGTTTCGACGACCGTCCGCCCGCTGGCATCCCGCTGTGGAACGACGAACTGGTTCTGCTGTGCGCTCCCACGCTGCTGGATGGCGAGGACGCCCTGAAGCTGCCTCGGGATATACTCAAGGTCGATTGGATCTTCGTGCATGGCCGCCAGGAATACTGGCAGGTCGTGACGTCGGCGCTGGGCGTCGACATGGAGGACTACGACAAAGGCCTGACGACCAACGCTTCCAACATCGCGCTCGAACTGGCCGCCATGGGGGCAGGGCTCGTCGCGACCCAGCGCTCGCTTGCCCACGCCTATCTCCGGCGGGGACTGCTCGTCGAACCGTTCCCCGTCCGGCCGCCGAGCCCATGGAACTACTACCTCACCGAGAACCAGCTTTCGAAGGGAACCATCGCGCGCACGGTGCGGGAATGGATTCTCTCGCGAGCGCAGGAGGATAGTGCCTAGCGCTGTTTCCACAGCCGGTGAATTTTCCAAACTCAAAATTTGACACGCCAATGGCATCGTTTTTTTAGGTCATCGAAGCCGGTTTTCGGCGGTTTGCTCGGGCTCAAGCCCTTCCGGGATTTTTGCATCGCCTCTAACATCCCCCATGCAAGGGGAATGTAACGGGCGGAAAGCCCAAACCGGAGAATCACAATGACGATTTTCAAGAGCAACGGTGACCGCGTCCCGGCAGCCATCGAAAGCTATGCAGACGAAGTCAGGAACGGCGGCATGGATCGCCGCGAGTTCCTTGCCATGGCGAGCGCGATGGGCGCCTCCACGGCGTTCGCCTATTCAATGATTGGCCTCTCGCCGGCCCAGGCCGCTGCCCAGGAGCCGGGCAAGAAGGGCGGCATCCTGAAGATGCAGATGATCATAAAGGACATGAAGGATCCACGCTTGTGGGACTGGTCGGAAATGGCCAACGTGCTGCGCCAGTGCAACGACTACATGATCCGCTACACCTCCGACTTTACTTTCGAGGGCCATCTGATCGAGAGCTGGGAAGTCAGCGACGATGCCACCGAATACACGCTGCATGTGCGCAAGGGCGTGAAGTGGTCGAACGGCGACGAGCTCAACGCCGACGACATCGTCTTCAACATCGAGCGCTGGTGCGACAAGACGGCCGAGGGCAATTCGATGGCCGGCCGCATGGCCACGCTGATCGACCCCGCCACCAAGAAGGCCATTGCGGGCGCCATCACCAAGGTCGACGACCATACGGTGAAGCTGAAGTGCGGCCAGTCCGACGTCACCATCATTCCGGGCTTCGCGGACTATCCTGCCATCATCGTCCACCGCAATTTCGACAAGGACGGTGCCGACATGACCAAGACGCCCGGCACCGGCCCATACGAGCTCGTTTCATACAAGGTCGGCGAGTCCGCTTCGGTGAGGCGCCGCAAGGACTTCACCTGGTTCGGCGGAGAGCCCTATCTCGACGGCGTCGACTGGACCGACTACGGGACGGACGCTTCGAGCCCGGCCATCGCCAGCGCCTTCGAGGCCGGCGAGATCGACTGCAACTATCAGACGGTCGGCGGCACCGTGGACCTCTATGACGGCATGGGCCTGGTCAAGGAATCCGTCGTCACCGCGGGAACGATCGTGCTGCGCACCAACGTGACCAACAAACCATATGACGACAAAAGGGTGCGCAACGCCATCCAGCTCGCGGTCGACAACGAGACGGTGCTGAAGCTCGGCTACAGCGGCCTCGGACAGGTCGCTGAAAACCATCATGTCTGCCCGATCCATCCGGAATATTACGAGCTGCCGAAAGTACCGCGCGACCTGGCGAAGGCCAAGGCGTTGATGACCGAGGCCGGCCAGATGGATCATGAGTTCGAGCTGATTTCCTACGATTCCGACTACGTCAAGGACCCGGCCGATGTCGTCGCCGCGCAGATGCGCGAGGCCGGCTTCAAGGTGAAGCGCACGATCATTCCCGGAACTTCATTCTGGAACGACTGGACGAAGTATCCATGGTCGACCACCGAATGGGGTATGCGACCGCTTGGAGTCCAGGTGCTGGCGCTCGCCTACCGCAGCGGCGAAGCCTGGAATGAGTCGGGCTACGCCAACCCGGATTTCGACAAGAAGCTCAATGCCGCGCTTGCGGTCGCCGACCCCGCCAAGCGCAAGGAGCTGATGAAGGATGTCGAGTGGACGTTGCAGGATTCGGGCGTGCTGGTTCAGTCGTTCTGGCGTTCGCTCTACCGCCACCACGCCGCCTATGTGAAGAACCTCAAGATGCACCAGACATTCGAGCTGCAACTGGAGAAGGTCTGGCTCGACAAGGCATAGAACGGGTAAATCCATTGCATGCTCCAGGGGCGCATCTTGTGCCCCTGGCTTCGCCAGGCGACTGCAATTGACCAGCCGGCCGAACAGATCTCCAAGGCGCTCTTCGAAAGCGCGAAAGCAAAAGTCGCCGAACCAAGGGAAGAAATCTCGATATGCGTACTCATGCACAAGCCGTTGTCATCGGCGGCGGCCTGATCGGTTGCTCGATCCTTTATCACCTCGCCAAATTCGGCTGGTCCGACGTGGTTCTTCTCGAGCGCAACGAGCTGACGTCCGGCTCTACCTGGCATGCGGCGGCCAACATCCACGGCCTGCACGATTCCACCAACATCAGCCGTCTGCAGCACTACACCATGGCGCTCTACAAGGAACTGGAGATCGAGACCGGACAGGGCTGCGGCATCTTCCAGCCGGGCTCGCTCTACCTCGCCCAGACCGAAGCGCGCGAGCATCAGCTGAGGCTGCAGGAGGCCAAGGCGCGGCGCTACAAGATGAACTTCTATGAGGTCGCGCGCGACGAGGCGGAGCGGCTGCACCCGCTGGTCGATTTCGACGGCATACGCTGCATCATGTACGAGCCGGAGGGCGGCAACGTCGACCCGTCCGGCGTCACCGCCGCCTATGCCGCCGGCGCCCGGCAACGCGGCGCCGAGATCCATCGCTTCACCCCGGTCACCGCCACCGAAGCACAGCCGGACGGCAGCTGGATCGTGCGCACGCCGAAGGGCGATATTCGCACGCAATGGGTGATCAACGCCGCCGGCCTGTGGGGTCGCGAGGTCGCCGCGATGGCCGGCCTGCAACTGCCGCTGATCCCCACCGAGCATCAGTATTTCGTCACCGAGACCATTGCGGAAATCGCTGCCATGGGCCGCAGATTGCCCTCGGTCGCCGATCGCGACGGCGAATATTATCTGCGTCAGGAAGGGCTTGGCCTGCTCATCGGCGCCTACGAGCGCAAGATGAAGTTCTGGGCCGAGGAGGGAACGCCGCTGGACTTCGGCCACGAGCTGTTTCCCGACGATCTCGACCGCATCGAAGAGAATATGCTGCGCGCGATCGCGCGCGTTCCAGCAGTTGGGACCGCAGGGGTCAAAAAGGTGATCAACGGCCCGATGATCTGGTCGCCCGACAGCGCCGTGCTGTTCGGGCCGGTGCCCGAACTCAGCAACTATTTCTGCTGCAACGGCATCATTCCCGGCTTCTCGCAATCGGGCGGAATGGGCAAGCTGGCGGCCGAGTGGATGATCGAGGGCGAGCCTTCGCTCGACATGTTCGCCTGGGACATGGCGCGCTTCGGGCACTGGGCCGGCAAGGCTTTCACCAAGGCCCGCGTGCAGGATCAGTACAGCCACCGCTTCAAGATCCATTTCCCCAACGAGGAGCGTGCCGCCGGACGGCCGGTCCGCATCCGGCCCGCCTATGACATGCAAAAGCAGATGGGCGCCGTCTTCGGCCTCAATTTCGGCTGGGAGCATCCGCTCTGGTTCGCCGCCGAGGGCGAGCCGCGCGAGGAGACGATCGGCTTCAAGCGCCAGAACTGGTGGGGTCCGGTTGGACGTGAAGCGCGCATGCTGCGCGAGCATGCGGGCATCATCGACGTTTCGAATTTTGCCAAATACGAGGTCAGGGGATCCGGCGCGGAAGCTTGGCTCAACGCGCTGTTCGCCAACCGCATGCCGGCGGAAATCGGGCGCTCCTGTCTCACGCCGCTGATCGGCAAGCGCGGCGGGATCGCCGGCGACTTCACTGTGACAAAGCTGGCCGACGACGAGTTCATGGTTTTCGGTTCCGGCATGGCCGAGCGCTTCCACCAAAGGTTCTTCAAGGCCGTCCCTTTGCCTGAAGGCACCACATTCCGTTCGCGCACGGAGGAACTGGCCGGCTTCAACGTCGCCGGCCCGAAATCGCGCGAACTGCTGCAGCGCTTGACCAATGCCGATCTGTCGACGGAGGCGTTTCCATTCATGCGCTCGCGCCAGATCACGGTGGCTGGTGTCGACGTGGTGGCGCTGCGCGTCTCGTTCACCGGTGACCTGGGCTGGGAACTCTATTGCGCGGCCGCCAACCAGGTCGAGCTCTACAGTGCCCTGCTTGAGGCCGGCAGCGAAGTCGGCGCCGGGCCGGTTGGCTCGCGCGCGCTGATGTCGCTGCGGGTTGAAAAGGGATATGGCAGCTGGAGCCGGGAATATTCTCCCGAATACTGGCCGCAGGAGGTCAAGTTCGATCGGCTTGTCAAAATGGACAAGGGCGAATTCCTCAACCGCGACGCCTACGCCGCCGTCGCCGACAGGCCGGCGCGCGACGAACTGATCATGCTGTCGATCGATGCCAGGGATGCCGACGCGACCGGCGGCGAGCCGATATTCCTGCCGGACGGCACGCCGATCGGCCAGGTGTCCTCGGGCGCCTACGGCTATTTCGTCGAGCAGTCGCTGGCACTTGGCTATGTCAAGGCCGGCTCGGCCAAAGCAGGCGATGCCGTCACGGTCGCGATACTCGGGAGGCCGCATGACGCGGTGCTGCTGAAGCAGCCGCCCTTCGACCCCGAAGGCAAGCGGCTGCGGGCGTAGGTCTGGACCGTCTGGCGATCGACGGGCGGACCGACAGAACCATCGACGCTGGCGGGTAACGTCAGCGAACCTGACGCGGGGAAGATTCAACGGCCTGAAGAAAAGGGGAATCGCATGATCAAACGGCATCTGCTGGGCACCATCTTTGCCCTGGTCCTCACATCCTTTGCGCACGCGGGAGACGTCAAGGTCATCAACGACGACGCGTGGTTCGCCGAAGGTCCGATCTGGTACCAGGACAAGCTCTTCTACGTCGAATACGGCCGCGGTACGGTCAGCGTATGGGACGGCAGGAAGAACGAGATCTTCTGGAAGATGGACGGTTGCGGCCCTTCGGCTGTGCTGCCGACAACGGCCGGCGAGTTCCTCGTCACCTGCTACGACAACAACACGATCGGCCGCATCTCTGCCGACGGCAAGACGCTGCCGGCCTATGACAAGGACACTGATGGCAAGCCATTCAGCGGCCCGAACGACTTCGCGCCCGACCAGGATGGCGGCACCTATTTCACGGGGTCCGGCAAGGGCGGTCCGCTGATCGACGCCTCGGCCTACTACATCGGCAAGGACGGTAGCGTGAGGAAGGTTGCCGGTGACCTGCACAATGCCAACGGCTTGGTCATGTCCAACGACGGCAAGATCCTCTATCTGGTCGAGACCGAGGATAACAGGATCATCGAGTTCGACGTTCAACCCGACCACAGCCTGAGCAACCGCCGCGTCTTCCTGCGCCTCGACGATCTGTTCCCGAACCAGCCGCATATCTGGCCTGACGGCATCAAGATGGACAAGGCCGGCGAGATGTATATCGGCCAGAGCCCGCGCTCGCTCGATGCGCCCGGCAAGATCATCGTCGTCGACAAGGATGCGAAGCTGCTGCGCATGCTTTCGGTACCGTCGCCATCCATGCCGAACTTCGCTTTCGGGCTGGACGAGAAAGTGCTCTACGTGATGGCGCTCGATCAGATCGACGCTGCGCCCTGGCACGGCAAGGTCTACGAGGTGCCGAACAAGTAGGAATGTTTCACCGGCGGCTGGTGCCGCCGGATGACGCCTCAGCCGCCGAACCGGTCCAGCCAATGCCGGGCAAGGTCGGAGCGGCGGCAGATCCAGATGTCTGGATTGGCCCTGATCTTGTCGAGGAAGCGGGCGAGCCCGACCATGCGGCCCGGCCTGGCCGCGAGCCTGCAGTGCAGCGACACCGTCATCATGCGTGGCGTCCGCTCGCCCTCGGCCAGAAGCCAATCCACCCCATCGCTGACATATTCGAAGAACTGGCTGCCGGTCTCCAGCCCGGAGCCACGCGAGAACCGGCTGTCATTGTTGTCGAAGCTGTGCGGCACGACCAGATGCCGCTTTGCGCCGACCTCGACGAAGTAGGGCAGGTCGTCATTGTAGTCGTCGCAATCGAACAGGAAGCCGCCATGCTCCGCCACCAGCCGGCGCGTGTTGAGGCTGGGCCGGCCGGTGTACCAGCCGAGCGGGCGAATGCCGGTCAGCCGCTGGACTGTGTCAAAGGTCATCGCGATGTGCTGGCGTTCCTCGTCCTCGCTTAGCGGTGCGTAGTCGATCCAGCGCCAGCCATGGCAGACGATATCGCTGCCGAGGCTTGCGATCGCCTTGCCCGCTTCCGGATTGAGTTCCAGCGCCCGCCCGACGACGTAGAAGGTCGGGATGATGTCCTTGTCCCTGAACAGCGAGGCGAGCCGCCAGACGCCGACGCGTGAGCCGTATTCGTAGAGCGATTCCATATTGCGGTTGCGCAGGCCCGGCACCGCTGGCGACACGGCAAGGTCCGACAGGATCGCCTCTGAGAGGCCGTCGCCTTCGCCGATGCTGTACTCGGCGCCTTCCTCATAGTTGACGACGATGTTGAGCGCCAGCTTGGCGCCACCGGGCCATGCGGCCGAAGGTGGCTTGTCGCCATAACCGATGAAGTCACGGACGGGCAGGTATGGCATCTCTCAACGCTCCCTCGAATGCAGTCGCCAAAACTATCCGCCGTGCATGTCGATCAGTACGCGCAGTGCCTGATCCATTGTCTCTTGCGGGCCGACCGTCGCGCGCAAGCAGTCCGTGAGGCCGTAACCGCCCAGGCTGCGCACAATGATATCGGCGGCGCGCAAGGCCCTCTCGGCTGCCTCCGCGGCGGCTGCGTCGGGAAAGCGGATCAGCACGAAATTCGTCCGGCTTTCCGGTACATCATATCCGGCAGCCCTCAGATCCTGCGCGAACCGGTCGCGAATCCCGGCCGTGCGGGCCACCGTTTCGCGCATGTAGGCCTCGTCCTCCACCGCCGCGACCGCCATTGCCAGGCTTGCGGTGGTGACCTGGTTGGAGTTCTGCATCTTGCGCACCTCGGTGGCGACCGAAGGCGGAAACAGCCCCCAGCCGACGCGCGCGCCAGCCAGGCCATAGGCTTTGGAAAGCGTGCGCAGCACGACGGTATCGCCGCGTGCGACAAGCGCAAAGACAGGCCGTGGGTCCTGGTCGTCGAACTCGCCATAGGCCTGGTCGATCACGAGCAGCGCATCCCCGCGCAACGCGGCGCGCAAGCGCAGCAGCTCGGCGTTGCCGATGCGGGTGCCGGTCGGATTGCCGGGATTGCAGACGAAGACGACCCGCGTTGCCGGCGTGACGGTGGCGAGGATGCTGTCGACCGAAACGGCGAAATCCTGTTCCGCGGCCCTGACATAGACAGCACCGGTGCGAGCCGCCGCGGAGGCCACGAAATTATAGGCATAGGAGGTGCCCAGCACCTCCTCGCCTGGCCCCGCGAACGCCGCGATGGTGCAGCTGATCAGCTCCATCGAACCGGCGCCGCACAAGATCAGGTTGCGCTCGACCCCATGGGCTTGCGCGATCGCCTCGCGCAGCGCCGTCCAGTCCGGATCGGGATAGAGATGGCTGCGGGCAATCGCGTCCTGGCCAGCGGCGATCGCCCTGGGGCTGGGCGGAAAGGCGCTTTCGTTCTGAGCGAGGGTTGGCTGGTCATGGCCGCCGAAATTCGCGAGCGCGAAGGCAGACATGGCCTCGATATGGGCGGCGGCTTTCAGGGCCACGGTGCATCCATGGCAATCTGGATGTGGGTCATCTCGCGAACTACCTTGGTCGGACGGGCACATGGCCAAGCTACAATCCGCCGGCGCGTTCACAAGCAAAAACTAACCGCGCAATGGCTCCGAAATTCTGGCCCTTGTTGGGGCGCGGCACACCGTCGCCGGATTTGAAGCCTGGCGGGTGCGTCGGTCCGGACAGCCGCGCCGGCACATTTGACACGCATTGCGGATGATCCGGCTCTGGGGTAATTTAGACCTCAATCAGACGATGAAAGTGCCCGCTGTAGCGACGGCCTCTTCACTCTGTTCGTGTCTCGGCGGTTTGTGAGCTCTTTAACAGACCTTGATGCCGCAACCTGAAAGCTTGTGGTCATCAGGTAGCGACGGTTAAGGCAGTTGGCATGCTCCGGCTTTGCGGATTCATTGCGGTCGTCCTCGTAGCGGCCTTCACCACCTTTGATACGTCGGCCGATCGAAGGGTCGCCCTGGTGGTCGGCAATTCCGAATACCGGGAAATCCCCGCTCTCAAGAATCCGGACAAGGATGCCGAGGACGTATCGAGGACGTTTCGGCTGGCCGGTTTCGAAGTGTTCGTCGCCAAGGATCTCACAAAACTGCAGTTCGAGGAGCAGTTCCGCAACTACCTTGCGGCAGCGGACGGCGCCGATCTGGCCGTCGTCTATTATTCAGGTCATGGCTTTCAGATCGGTGGCGAAAACTTCCTGATCCCCGTGGATGCCTCGCTGAAGAACGCGGCCGACATAGAGGTCCAGGCGGTCAAGCTGGACGATGTGCTTGAGCAGTTGCGCTCGAAATCGAAGATCCAGGTGATCATCCTCGATGCCTGCCGCAACAATCCGTTTCCGCGCAAGGACTATTGGCTGCGGGACCAGTTGATCGCCGCGGGCAACACCGGCCTTGCGCAGGTCAAAAGCTCGCTGAACACGCTGATTGCCTTCGCCACCGAACCGGGCGCGGTTGCCTATGATGGAGCGGGCGACCTCAGCCCCTTTTCATCCGCCTTCTCCCGCCGCGCGCTGGCTCCGAACCAGGAGATACGCACGGTCATGGCCGCGGTGCGCCGCGATGTGGTTGAGGCCACCGACGGCAAACAGGTTCCCTGGGAAAACTCCTCGCTCATCGACGAGGTTGTCCTGATGCGCCGCGCCAGCCGGCCCTCGCTGCCGCCGGTCCTGGAGAAGGTCGTGCCGTCCGGGGTCGGCCCGGTCGCTCTGGATCTGCCGGAACCGGTCGACGTCGATGGCGGAGCCATAACCGTCAGCATCGAAAGGCCGCCTGCGCTCGGACGTCTGATGCTGGACGGCAAGCCTGTCGAGGTTGGCGAACAGATCCAGGGCAAGGACCTGCCGCGTCTGCAGATGGATGTGCCCAAGGGGGCCGCCGCGCAGGACGAGGTGGATATGCTCGCCTACGCCACGCATGACAATTGGGGCGGCCGGACCCAGGGCATCCTGGTGTTCCGCGTCAAGAGCGGCGAAGGCGCTCAGGGCGAACAGATTGTGGCCTCGCTCGAGGCCGAGCAGAAGCAACAGGTCCTGGAGCGCGGCATCCATATCACCGGCGCCGCCGAGGCGATCGAAAACCGCGAGATCAGCGTCCCCGTCGGAGTAGGCCCGGTTCCGCTGAAGCTGGATTTCCCCACAAAGGATCCCTCCGTCAGCCTGAAACTCGCGAGCTATCCGGCGACGGGAACGCTGTCCCTGCCGGATCGTGCCCTGTCGCCGGAGTCGAGCGTGATGGCGGACGAGGTCGACAATTTGCGCTACGAACCACAGATCGGTGCCGCCAAACCGGTCGAGGTCGGCTTCGAGATCCGGGCCGACAGCAGCTCATCCAAGCCCGCCACCATGAAACTGTCGCCAAGCGTCGATCCGTGCGACCAGGCTGCCGGCGAACCTCTCGACCTGCAGGGCGTCGTCCCCGGCCTGCTGCCGAATGAAATCGGCGCCAGCGCCGTGGATGTCTGCGAGACTGCGGTGAAGGCTTATCCGGATGTGCCGCGCTTCCGTTACGAACTCGGGCGCGCGCTGCTTGCGTCCGGCAAGGTCGCGGAAGCCAGGACGGCCATCGAGGACGCCGCCAAAAAGGGGCACGTGCGCGCCGTCTTCGAACTCGGGTATATCGCCTCGTCTGGAATAGGGATGGCCGTCGATCCCAAGAAGGCCAACGAATTCTACTCAGTGGCGTCCGACAAAGGCGACCCCTACGGGATGACGGCATGGGGTCGCGCTTTGTTCAACGGTCTCGGCATCCAACGCGACACCGGCAAGGGCCTGGACCTGCTGCTCAAGGCAGCGGCGATGGGGCACACCTATGCCATGAACGATCTCGCCGCCATCTTCACGGAAGGCCGCAACGGCGTGCCCGCCGATCCGGCCCGCGCCGTTGCCTTTCTGAAGGCTGGCGTGGAGCGACAGGACATGTATTCCATGAACCTTCTCGGCCGCAATTATATCACCGGGCGAGGGGTCGAGAAGGACCCGAAGGCTGCGATGGCGCTTTTCCAGAAGGCCATTGACCTTGGCCAACCTTACGCGCCGGGCAGCCTCGGGCGCATGTACCGGGACGGTGTCGGCGTGCAGCAAAATCTTGATGAAGCGCAGCGCCTGTTCGAGCTGGCAACCGCTCGGGGTGATCAATCCGGCGCGTATGATCGCGCGGCCGTTGAGATGCAGAAGGGCGACAAGGCCGACCAGGCTTTGGCCGTGCGCTATCTTGCGTTCGCGGCCGCGCTTGATCTCCGCAACGAAATTCCGGACGCAAAGAACACGCTGGCGAAATTCGGCTCGAAGGCGAAAACCGCTGCACTGAAGCAACTGCGCGCGGAACTCAAGTCGAAGACTCCGGCGAGTGGTTCTGTCGACACGCAACTGGTCAATGCGGCCAGGGCGGTCTGGGAGCAAGCCAATCCGCGTCGTGATTTGTTTTGATCCACAAGGAGGCAATGGTGCGCAGGGCATTGAAGCAGACAGTCATCGCAACCATTCTCTGCAGCGCTCTTGCGGCGCTGATGGGCTGCACGTCCTTGTTACCTAAACCTGAGCCGACGCCGGTGGCGACGAAGCCTTCGCCGAAGATTGTTCGAACGACGACCGGGTCAAAGGTTTACAAACCCAAGAAAGTTGCCGCCAGGAAAGTGATCAAGCCTGCTGAGGTCGAACCGCCACCGCCTGTGGTCGCTCCCCTGGGTGGCAACGGCGGAGGCGGAGGCGGCTGGTGATGAGCATCGATAGCAGTCGGCTGTATGCCGGCGCACAGCTGAGCTGAGTTCAGTACCTTTTCAAAATACCGCCAGAGGAGAATTTCACGCTTTCGCGACCGGTCGGCGTGCCTGCTCGCCAAGCAGCCGCAAGTGCTCTATGCTCCCGCCTGGTGTCGTGTCCTGGGCAGGGGCGTTCCATGTTCGAAGTCGTCGCATTCTGGTGGAAAACACGGTCTGGAGGCATCACCGCAAAGGCTCCTGGCCTGATCGTCGCGTTGTTGCTGTGGCTCGGATCGCAAGCCGCCGGCGCCGCGCCGAACTGGACGCTCGATCCCACCGCTTCGGTGCTCACCTACCAGTCGGTCAAGAAGAACACGATCGTCGAAACCAACAAGATCAGGAACATCGCCGGCACCCTCAGTTCGGCGGGTGATGCCAAGGTCACCTTCGACCTCAATTCGGTCGATACCGGCGTCGATCTGCGCAATGTCCGCATGCGCTTCCTGTTCTTCGAGACCTTCAAGTACCCGACGGCCGAGCTGACGGCGAAGGTGGATCCCGCCGCATTCGCCGATCTCGCGACAAAGCGCCGGGTGAAGGCAACCTTGCCTTTCCGTCTCAATCTGCACGGCGTCGACAAGGACCTCGAGGCCAGCATCGTCGTCACCATGATCAGCGACAACATGGTGTCGGTCGCCTCGGAGGCCCCGGTCGCTGTCCATGTCGAGGACTTCGGCCTGCTGCCGAACGTCGACAAGCTGCAGCAGGCGGCCAATGTCACCAACATCGTGCCCACCGCGTCGGTGTCGTTCGACTTCGTCTTCACCGCCGACGGCAGCAAGCCGGCCGCCACGCAGACCGCCGCGGCGAGTTCGGCCGAGGTGGGCCCGGTCGCCACCGATGCCGCGAAGGCGAATTTCAGTGACGAGGAGTGCCTGAACAGGTTCGCCGTGCTCTCGCGCACCGGCGCCATTTATTTCCGGCCGGCAAGCGCGCGGCTCGATACCCAAAGCCGCCCGCTGCTTGCGGAGGTCGTCGGTGTCGTGAGCAAGTGTCCTGGCCTGAAGGTCGAGGTTTCCGGCCACACTGATTCCGATGGGTCGCCTGTCGAGAACAAGCGTTTGTCGGAGCGGAGGGCCCAGGCGGTTGCCGACGCCATTGTTGCCGCGGGCATTCCTCGCACGCAGATCACGGCGACCGGCTACGGCGAGGAGCGGCCGGTTGCCGCCAACGACACGCCGAAGAACAAGGCGCTCAATCGGCGGATCGAGTTTTCCGCCAGCAAGCTCGTGAACTGAGGTTCCGGTGAGGTCCCATCTGATCGCCCGTTGCGGTGGCCTCTTTCGCGCCGCCGGCCTTGCGGCGCTCGCCTTGCTTCTGACTTTGACGATGGCCAATGCGGAGCGCCGCGTCGCGCTTGTCCTCGGCAACTCGCAGTACCAGCACGCGCCGCCGCTCACCAATCCGGTGCGCGACGCCCAGGCCATGGCTGAACGCTTGAAGAAGCTCGACTTCGAGGTCGTTTCCGGCTTCGACCAGACCAAATTGCAGACGCAGGCAACGATTGCCCAGTTCGCAAAACAGGTGCGCGGAGCCGACGTGGCGCTGTTCTTCTACGCCGGCCACGGCTTGCAGGTTTCGGGCAAGAACTATCTGCTTCCGGTCGACGCCGCGCTTGAGGATGAGACCTCCCTCGACTTCGAGGCCGTGTCGGTTGATTTCGTTTTGCGCCAGATGTCGCGGGAGACCAGCATAAGGCTGGTGTTTCTCGACGCTTGCCGCGACAATCCCCTCGCCGAGGTGCTGGCCAAGACCGCGGGCGTCAACGGTGCAAGCAGCGGCCTTGCCGAGATCCCGATAGAGAATGGTGGCGCCGGCACGCTCGTCGCCTTCGCCGCCAGCCCCAATCAACTCGCCTATGACGGGTCGGGCGAACATTCGCCTTTCACCGCGGCGCTGCTCCAGCACATCGGCGAATCCAACGTCTCCATCACCGAGGCGATGAACAGGGTGACCAGCGACGTCTTCAAGGCAACCGCTGGCAAGCAGCGTCCCTGGATCAACGTCTCGCTGACCACGGAGGTCGTCCTGCACAGGATCGATCTCAACGCGCCATTGATCGTGGGCGAGGCGAGTCCACTTCCGGCCGAAGGCGCCTCCGACGCGCGCAACACCGGCGCGGCAGGCGCATCAGGCCAAGGTGACGACCAGCTGGCGCTCGATGTGCTGCGCCAGAAGATCCCCAGGCTGGCGTCGGACGCTCCGATCTTTTTCGACCATCCGATCGATTTCGGCGATCCGGCAATCGACGGCAAGAGCATCGCCCAGCTGATCAAGAGCAAGCCCCTCTTCAGTCCGGTGGAGGGATTGGACAAGTCGGTGTGGGAGGGCAAGCACTGCGACGGCTGCCATGAATGGAACGAGGCCCGGCTGTGCGATCAGGCGAAGAATTTCGCCGCCAACGATGTCTCTGTCCTGCGCCTGCAACATCCGCTTGGAACACGCTTCAAGGTGGCGCTCGCCAAATGGGCCCAGGGTGGCTGCAAGTAGGGCAGGAAGGTGAGGACATCCATCCGGTTCTGCCGGGATGGAGGTTTAATACGCATCCGCTGATTGGCGCAGCGCCTCCATCTCGGCCATCTGGATGCCCATCTTGACAAATGCTGAAAGAACGGCAAAGCGGTCCGCGAGCGCGACACGCGCCAGCCCGGCCAGAACACCGGCATTGACCGCATGGGCGGCGGGAAATGGCTGCAAGGCCGATACCGTCGTCGCGGCCATGGCCGACCCATTGTCACGCCACCCCGCGGCCAGCGCAATCCAGCCGACCGGCGTTGTCGGCGGCGTCGTGGCTGCCGTGCTGACTGCCGCCCGATGGCGTGGGCTGTCCTGTTCCCCCACCCAGTCGCGAACAAGCGCGAGCAACTCGTGATCGGTCCCATCGAGCAACTCGCTCAGATGGCTCAGGCATTCATGCGCCCACCAGACCGCGGCCCGATCGGGAAGCAGGTAGGCACAGAACGTGATCGCCTCCTCGGGAACGCGCCCGGCGAGGAGGTCGCGGCAAAACGCGATCGAGTGCTGTTCGGTTGGAGGGGTTCTCATGTCCCGGGCAACAGCGGGACAAGCCATGAAAAGATCCCGTGCCGTTTTGAATCGGAGCCCATTGGCCATGATCGCCACGCTTTCATCGAGGAGCTTTGGCCACTGAAGCCTTAGGCGCGGCGCGGGTCAAGTCTCAACCGGCGACACGGCAACAACTGCCGGCACCGCCGTATCCCCGAGCGTTTATCGACATACAATTGCCTCGGAATTTGGTAGCATGGAAACCAGATGCTCAAACAGGAGGAGCCGCTATGCAGTGGGGCAGTTCAGCCTTTGTGTTGGCGGTCGTGTTTTTCTCGACCCACGCTTCCGCCGACCCTGTCCAGAAATCAGAAGACATCGTGAAGTTCTTTACCGGCGCCGCCGATCTCGGCAAGTCGCGAGGAATTTGTGTCGGCACCGAGGAGGAGTGCAAAAGCAAGACCAAGGCAAAAGACGCGCCGGCAGAAAAATCCAGCCTCGACATGCTGATCAATTTCGGGCTGGATTCGGCCGAGCTCGACACCACTGCGCGGGCTGAACTCGACGAGTTCGCCAAGGCGCTTAAGGACAGCCGGCTGAGCACGTTCAACTTCGTCGTCGAAGGCTACACCGACGCCACCGGCACGGTGCACTACAACGAAGGCCTGTCGCAACGGCGGGCGCAATCGGTGGCAGCCTTCCTGACGGCCAGCGGTATCGAGGCCGCCCGCATCAACGCGATCGGCATGGGCGAAAAGAATCCGCGCAGCCCCAACCCGTACGATCCTTTGAACCGCCGCGTGGAAATGCGGATAAAGACGCAATAGCTTGGGTTGACGCATGCCGCCCAAAAACCGCGCAGCGGTTGTGGGTCAGGGCGCCCAACGCAGTCCTTGCCACGAGCGTCGCAATGACGGCGTTTCCAGGTAGGGTTCCGGCCGAACAGGCCTGCAAACACGGACCTGTCAGTTCTTGAGCACGCCGCCGACAGCCACACCGGTGCCGAAGATCAGCGCCTTGGTGAGGAAGTCGTTGTTGTCCTGGGGCGGCGGCGGATCATCCTGCCGCACCACGGTCTCGCGGTTGCGCCGCTTCTGAACGACCTGCTGTTGTTTGCGGGGTCTCTGCGCCGCCGGCCTCTGCGTGCGGACTGTCTGCGCCACCTGCTTTTTCGGCTGCGTCGCGCGGGCTTGATCGGCGGCGTATCTGGCGCGCACGGCGTCCATCATCGGATCTGTCTGGATCACCAGGAATGCCAGTTGTTCGCGCGTCAGATAGGTGGTCTGCGGCAGGCCGTTCTTCACTTGCCAGATACCGATCGCCTGCCGGGTCTGCGGGCCTATGTTTCCATCGATGCGCCCAAGCTCGTTGCCCAACGCCTCGATGCGCAATTGCAGGTCGACGCGGCCCTGACGATCGAGGCCGATGGCACTTTCCGTCAACGCGGTGCCCGGCGTTTGCTTCATCTCGTCCGGAACACCGACCGAGGTGCGCACGGCGGAGCCGGAACTGGCGTTCGCCTGGTCCGTGTCGAGTGCCGCGACCTGCCGGTTCTGGGCTTTCGGGTCGTTCAATTCGTCGATGTTCAGTCGCGCCACGGTGGCGAAGCGACCGTTCGGAAACTGGTCGAGATAGGCCTCGTAGAACGGAATCGAATTGCGCTTCGAAGCCTCATCCCAAAGGCGTTGCTCGACTTCCCAGGAAGGAGGATCACTGGCAACCGGCGCAGGAGCGGATGGTGCGGCCGCGTTCGATGCGTCGGCCACGGGTTTTGCAACAGGCGGCGCCGCCGCGGCGGGTTTTCCCAGGAAGACCTCGCGTCCCAGCGATGCGTTGTGCCAGGGCCTCTGGCGACCTTGCGTGGTTTCGGTCACTTCGCCGCGCACGCGCGTCAGCGCGCTCTGGATTTCGACGCCGGGTTCGGTCAGATGCCTGGCGAGCGCCGTCGAGTAAGGACTGTCGACCCCGTTGCCGTCGAAAGCGATGGCGCCCGGATCCGTTGCATAGGCAATCAGGAGGCCGCCGGTTCCGACGCCGTCCGATTTCGCTTCGACCGGCGCCAGGCCGGTGCCCAACGAGGTGGAGCGGCTCTTCGGCAGCGAGGCGGCCAGCGTTCTTGCCAGCGGATTGTCGCGGCAGGCATCGAGGATGATGACGCCAACCGCCGGGTCGGGCGGCAAAGCAGCCATGAAGTCATCGATCTGGATGGTGCGGGTCTTGAGATAGGCCGGCGACGTCAATTCGGCATCGACCGGTATCAGGTAGTTCTTGCCGTCGACCTGCATGCCGTGACCGGCATAGAAAATGACCGCGAGGTCCGCGTCGTAGGATTGCTCGGTAAACCGGCTGATGAGGCTGTGCATGCCTGCATTGTCCTGATCGACCCCCTCGATCACCTCGAACCCGGCATTGCGCAGCGTCGATGCGATGAGGTGGGCATCGTTGGCGGGGTTGGGCAAGGTAACCGCATGGACGTATTTGCTGTTGCCGATGACCAGCGCGACGCGCTTTGTGTCAGACCCGGCAGCCTCGGCGCCGAGCGCGGCAAGGAAAAGCAGGATAATCCCGCTCAGAAAGACGGCGAACGCTTTCATGGACCAGCCCTCCGCCCACCAGGGCGCACTATTGATGTCTGCGCATGCTAAATTTCGTCAGCGACAAAGTCGCTTGTGCCAAAAATGGCTCCTGGGCGTATGTGATCTTGACCACAGTCTTGGTTCACAAAGGGCCCGAAAAAACTTGGCGATGGTAACACCTGGCGGCAGGAACACCAATGGTCCGAGAGACCGATGCCGCGACGGGCAGGTTCAAATCGTATTCTGAATCGAGCTTATGAGGGCCGTGACGGCCTGCTTGTATTTTTCGAACTCCGGCGATGTCTGGTGGATCTCCGTGGTCGTCGCCTGCGGGCTGGCGTCGGTGGCCACACGGGTCAGCTTTTGCCCCATCTTCCTTTCGGCCCAGTCCACCACATAGCTGGCTGTCTTGCCGGTGAGAAACGGGTTGGCCTGGATGACGGCCGACCCCAGCACGGCGCTCAATTGCGCCGAACCTGGCGCCGACAGCACCTGGTGCGCGCCTTCCATTCCCAGGAAATGACAGAGATAGAGCCGGCCGGCCGTGATCTGGTGACCGCGCGCCCGAAGATAGGCCTCGCCTTCGCGCGCGAGATTGCGCACCATCTCACGCGAAATCGTGGCGTCGTAGCGCAGAGCCAAGAGGTCGGCGGTCGACAGCGTGCGCGCGAGTTCCGGACGATAGGTATTCATCATCCGGATCCAGGTCTTCGTTATGAACTGGCCGGCGCCGGTCGCCGAGGAATTCGGGTTCTTGGCGCGGGCGCTGCCGCCGCTTTCGACATGAACGATCCGCTCGGTCAGCGTTTCAACGGCGACATCGCCGGAATTGCCGGTATCGTAGGCGGCGACCGTGGTGACCGTCCCCAGCGGATCGATCGCCTCGCCATTCTGGTAGAGCTCGAAATGCAGGTGCGGGCCGGTCGAAAGCCCGGTGGTGCCGATATAGCCAATGACGTCGCCGGCCTTCACCTTGGTGCCGACGCCGCTCGCAATGGCGAATTTTTGCATATGCGCGTAGCGCGTCTCGCGCCCGTTCGCATGCGAGATCTTCACCAGATTGCCATAGCTGCCGCCATCGCCCTGGAAACTGATCTCGCCGTCGAAGGCCGCCTCGACCGGCGTGCCGACAGGGGCTGCCCAATCGACACCCTTGTGGATACGAACGACGCCGAGGATCGGGTGCTTGCGCGGGCCGAAGGTCGAGGTCATGACCCCGTTCACCGGCGTGACCATGCCGTTGGCGACAGTCAGCGAGCGCACCTCGTCATTGCCTGTGACGCAGGCGAACTGGCCGTCGCTCTGCTGGAAGACGAAACACTCGAGGCTCTTTTCGGTGCCCTGGACGCCCACATACAGCACCCGCCCGGCACCCTCGTCCTTGCCGCGCGGCGTCTGCGAATAGATCAGCACAAGACGCTGGTCCTCGCTAGCAAAGGCGTCCAGATCCTGCCCTCTCGAGAGATACATGATCGCTTCGCCGATCACACCGGTCGGAACATTGTTGCGTGCCGCCGTCGAATAGATCGCGTCGAGCAGACGATATTGCCTTTTGTGCGTGCCTTCCGCCTGTGCGCCCGAATAGTTGAACAGATCCTCGCGGACCCAGGGATCGACACCCGACACGAACGCGCCCGCCGCGTTGCGCGTCAGCGTGCCGACAAACACGTTCTTGGCGTAGATCGAAACCTGCATGAGGGACATCGTGGTCGTCTCGCGCGTCGGCCGGTATCCGCGCATCGCAACGACATAACCTGCTTCCAGACCGTCCCGGTTGAAGAGCGCCTTCAGGGCTTCACCGGCCAGCTTGGCATCCTCCGCGGAGAAATGCGCATCGAGCGCAACGCTGTCCAAACTTCGGTCGTTGAGGATCTTCACGAACGTGTCTTCGGTCGCCTCGAACCGCTGATACTCATTCGTGACGACCGCGACACTCGTGTTGTTTTCGATCTGGGTCTTCTGGAAGGCGGGAAGGGCTGCATCGCCTGCATCGATTGTCTCACCCCAGCCGGCTTCGGGATTGTCGGCGTCCGCCTTTGGGCCCGAAGCCGCTGCGGGTTCCCCGGCGGCCGGCGGCGGCTGAAGATCGTTCTGCAAATCGCCGGACGGCGCGGCGGCGGTCTTTCGTTGCGCCTGGAAGAATGCGAAGTCCTCCTGCGTCGACGGTATCGTCGTCATGAATTTTTCGCTGGCGCTAAGCATAACGTCGGACAGGATTTCGATCTGGGGCGAAACTCCGGCCTGGTCGAGTTCCGCCGGGCGCGGGATTTCGCGGCCTTTGGTTGCGGCGCCGGCATCAGGTGCAAGCGTGATCCACATCGGGTCCCCGGCCAGGTCGATGATGGCGGGCACATAGACGGATGCATCGGCCGGCACATCGTCCACTCCTTCGACCGCGTGCAACTCCTCGTTTTCATCGCCGAACGACCAATAGTCCGCGGTGAGGTAGAAACCGGCGGCGATGGAAAGCAGGACAATCACGGCGAGACCGGCAAGGAGCCTGCGCCAAAGCGTGCGCCTGCGAAGGGCAGCGCGCGCCTGCTTTTTCTGCTTGAAGCTCGTGTCGATGCTGTGCGTCACGGATTGCTTCCGGTCAGGAAGAAGGTCCACCGCACCTGTTCAAGCGTATCGACTTCGAGAAATTGCGCCGCGATATGGCCGCGCTGCCAGCATTCGTCGATGCCGCGGATCGAGAAACGTCGCCGCTCGATGCACATTTCGGTGGATCCGGTGAGGATCGCGTGGCCGAAAACGTCCGTCGCATAGATGTAGATGTAGCGGTTCGTCAGTTCCTCGCGGATGACGTTCACGCACTGATTTGCGCCGATGGTCCACCAGCCGTCGGTCTGGTCCGCATTGTCGACCCTCTGGCCGACGGCGAGGTTGACGACGTCGAGTGTCTGGTTGCAAACCGTGAATTCGGCGCGCGCTTCGCCGGACGTCAGCACGGCCAGCAGGGCGGCGCCCGCCATGACCGCAAGCTTCATGCGGCCCGTCAGGGCAGGCAGGGCTCGAACCGGATCACGCTGCCTTGTGGGCAGGTCGGCGGACGAGTGGGGCAAACACGCGCGGCGGAGTTCCATCGGGCGCCCATGCTACCCGCCGAGCCGGAAATACTTGGCCGTGGCTGAGAACTGGGATCCGTCGGTCTCGATCTCCTCGAGTATTTTGGGCAGCAGCACCGAGGCTGGCGTGGGGGTGGAGAACGCGGCCGCCTGAATATCCTGGGGGCCCGTGATCACCATTATGATCTGCGGCACGGCCTTGCCAGTGGCCTTGTCGGCGGCGCCAAGACCAATCGGGATGCTGAAGGTGGCCTTGTCCGATTGTGCGACGATGCGGTCGTCGAGATTGAACACCATGCCTTTGTGATCGATCAGCAGCACGCTGGAAATGAGCCCGCCACGCGTCACCAGCGTGCCGCTGATCGGCGTACCGTTCGGCACCGATGTCCGGTCGAGGACAAGCTGCGGCTTGTCGGCCGCGGTCTGCCCCAGAAAGCGCAGGAAGTTGGTGACCTCGCATTGGCTTGGCTCGATGAGGCGGACACTGATGTCCGGCTCGACATGGAATTTTGCTTGGAAGTCGCCCAGCATGCGCTCGAATGGTTGGACCGCCGTTCCAAATCCTTCGATCGCGGCGGCCTTGTCGGTTGCCGACGTCATGGTCGCATAGAAGCAGTCGCCGCCGCCGAAGTCGCGGACCCAGGAGACCCGTTGCGCGATGTCGTCGACGACCGGGGGAATCTCTGGTTTGGGCACGTTCAACGCGACGACGGGTTGGTCCGGTTGTTTGGCTGCCGGTGACACGGCCTTTTGGCTCTCGGCGTTCGCGACATCCGTCTGGCTTGCAGCGGGTTTGGGTGCCGGCACGGCCGCCTTGGGCGCCGCAGGCTGGCTGATCTGTGGTTGTGGTTCGGGTTTTTGGCTGTCCACAACCACTGGCTGGGCCGGCGGCGGCGTTGAGGCCTTCCCGGCGGCTGGCGGGGCTGGAGCGGCCGTCTCAGGCGCCGGAGCCGATTTGGCCACCGTGTCCGGCTGGATTGCCGGCGATGCCTTTTCGGGTGGCTGCGCGTCGGTTGCGGATGGCTTCGGCGGTTCCTTGGTTTGCGGAAGGACTGGGGGCTTCGCCGGCTCCGGCGCTTGCACTGCCTTGGCATCTGCCTGGCTTCCAGCCGGGGGCGCGCTCGCCTCTGTTTGCGGTTGCGCTTCCGTTGCCGGCGGCTTCGGGGGTTCCTTGGCCTGCGAAGGGACTTCGGCGGGCTTGGCCGGCTGTTGCTTTTGAGCCGCCGCGGCATCTGGCTGATTGTCGGCTGGCGGCGCGACGGCTTCCGTTTTCGGCTGTGCGGGTGGAACTGCCTTTGCCGGCTCAGGGACGTTCGCGAGATTGCCCGTGGGAGCCGGCTTCGACGTTTCCGGTGCAGACTTTGAGGGTTCCGGCGCGGAAAGCGATATCTTGCCGGCAGTCGGCGTCGCAGGCGTCATGAAGCCGCTCAGATAAAGGCCGGCACCTGAGGCGACAGCCAGCGTCGCCAAAGCAGCGATCGCGATGGTTCGGGCCTTTGTGGGTTTTCCAGGCGCATCCGCCGTGACCGCGCGGGGAGGGACGGCGACGGGCGAAGGCCGCGGTTCGGACAAATGCGCGGGCCGCACATGCTGGACGAAGCGTTGCCCACCTGGACCCGTTGCTGTTGCGGCATCGTGCCCTTCGACACTGGATGGCTGCGTCTGGATCCTGGAATCAGGCGCAAGCGTTTCCCCGGTTCGCGGCAAAGCCGGCCGTTCGCGGGGTGTCCTGGATGTCGGCGGCGTTGTTGCTTCGTCCTCGTCACGCGTCATCCTGGCGATTTCCGCCATGCTGACCGGCCGGTCTCGCGGATCCGGTTGCAGCATGGCTTCAACAATGCCACGAAAATCATCGTCGATGCCGGAGAGATCAGGCACGGTCCGGCGCTTTTCGATGATCTCGTACTGTGACCCGCTCATGTCGATCGGCTTCCCGCGCAGAGCGGCAGCCAGCACCAGCCCAAGGCTGTAGATGTCGGACTGTTCACTGACGTCGCCGCTGTACAGCCCGAGCTGTTCGGGTGAAACGTAGTTGTACTTTCCCGCGAACTTTCCGCCGATCAGCGTCTCCCCGCCTACGGTCGCCGATCGCGCGATACCGAAATCGATGATCTTTGCGCGGTCGACCCGGCCTCCTGGCAGGATGATGTTGTCCGGCGAGAGGTCGCGATGGATTGCTCCCGCCTGATGCACGGCGCTCAGGCCGGACGCGAGGCGATGGCACAGCTTGCGCACCTCTTCCGTCGGCATCGGGCCGCGCCGCATGATGTCGAACAGCGACTCGCCGTCGACGAATTCCATGGCAAGGTAGGGACGGCCGATCCCGGGATCGATCGTGAAGACGTGGTATCGCACGACCGCGTCGTGCGACAGGTGGTTGAGGATCGAGGCCTCCTTGCGGAACAAGGACAAGATCGTCTGGTCACGGGCAAACTCGGGCAGCACGATCTTGATCGCGACGTGGTCGCCGGTCTGGATGTTGTGGCCACGGTAGACCTCGCCCATGCCGCCGAATGCGATCCGCTCGTCAAGTTCGTAGATGCCACTGAGCTGCGTGCCTACGGCGGTGTTGGCCACATGCGGCGATATTCGCGTCTTGTCGTCGGCGCTCATCAGCCTCAGCCCTCCGCTCTGGACAGATCGGGGTGGACCGATCGTCCATTGCGCCCGTCTACGATCTTCACCAGCACAATGGTGACATTGTCTGTTCCGCCCCGCGCCAGCACTGTTTCCAGGAGATTTTCACACGCTGCCTGAGGCGTTGCCGACACCACCGCCGCCTCGATCTCCGCATCGGTGACATGCGCCGTCAGCCCATCGGTACTCAACACAAAAATGTCTCCCGGCATGAGTTCGCCTTGCTGGAAGTCGATGACGAATTCGTCGCTGACGCCGACCGCATGCGTGATGACGTTGCGGCGCGGCCAGGTGAGCGCTTCGGCCGCGCTGATCATGCCTCGATCGAGGAGTTCCTGCACTTCGGTGTGGTCTTTCGAGATCTGCGAGATCGAGGCGTTGCGGATCAGATAGACCCGGCTGTCTCCCGCCCACAGGCAGGCAAACCGTCCGTCCATAGCCAACAGGGCGGCGACGGTGGAGCCGATGGTTATGCCGCGTGACTCGGATATCCTGCGGATCTCGGCATTGGCCCGGCTCAGCCTGTCCTCGAAACGCGCCCGCAGATCCGGAGCGGAACTTGCGATGCCGATCGTCGCCAGATGGTCGACAATGCTGGCTGAGGCGACTTCTCCGGCGTCATGCCCGCCCATTCCGTCGGCCACCACCCAAAGGCCGGTTCGTGGCTCGACCAGATAGTTGTCTTCATTGTGCTCGCGGACACAGCCTTTGTGGCTCACTCCGAAGCTCTCAAAGGGAAGGGCGACATCGTTCAATTTGCCACCAAGCGCTTCTCAAGCGCCCTCTGCGGCGCACCGCCGCGCGCCCGCTCGAGCCACTTTGCCACAGGCTCGAACATTAGAGTATCGAAATCAGGGTCTGGGCGCCTGGGGCCTGCGGATAGCCTCATCAGACGGAAAAGCTCGCGGGTCATCTCAAAATGCCTTCGGACAGCTGAAGCCGGAAAGCGCCGGGAGGGAGAAGGGGCTGGGGCTGGAACCGGTCTGGATCGTGTAGGTAACGTCGCGTCCGCCGATCAGGAAGCGCGCGGTCACATTGCTGTCGCTGCTGGTGATGGTCGCCTTGTCGAGCAGCCGCTTCAGCGCCCACGGCCCTTCGAACCTGATGGTGGATTCGCGGCCAGGCATCTCCGGCGTCAAGCTCAGACTGGCGGACCCCGAGGACGTGCCGCTCGGCCAGGTCACGGTGCTTGGCGCGTTGCCCGCCTGGTTGCTCTGGACGGTCTGACCATCGACATCGAGCACCGCCGCATCGGCATCGCCATGCAGTGAGAACGGTGTGATGGTGAGGCTGACCGAGGGCACCGAACCACCCGATGGAAAGAAGGCGTTGCGGATTTCCGCCGCCAGCTGGAAGTCTTTCAAGGTCGATTTCGACAAGTCGCGTCCAAAGCGCGCATCCTGTTTCCAGCTCCAGTCCTGGCCGGTCATATCGATCAGCGATGCGAGATTTTGTGCGAAGAACCGGTCCATCAGTCCGCCCGGAGCGAACAATTTCCCGAAATCCGCCATCGCGATATCCTCGGTGCCATTGCCGGCGAAAGGATAACGGCCGTTGACCGCCGCCTCGCAAGGAGCAGTGACCGCCTGGTCAAGCATCTGGTTCAAATTCGCCACCGAAGTTTCGGTGACGTTGCCTTCGAACTCGTCCGCCGTCGCATTGACCATTCTGGCCAGTTGCTTGGGCAGGCGCGAGACGTTGGCGCGAAGGGTGGCTATCTGGAGCTGCAGATTTGCGTTGACGCGTTCAGTCTGCGAAGGCACGTCCGTCGCCAGCTGCAGGCTCTGGTAGATGTCGCGGAAATTCTGGGTCAAGGCATCGATCGGACGGTGCCCGGCGGGACCGTTCACCAGAGCCTGGAACGACCTGAACTGCGCTTCGATGTTGGCCCCGGGATTCTGGTTCTGTGAGCTTGCGGACCCTGTGCCGGCTCGGCTTTGCGACTTTCCAGTGGCAGTTTGAATGCCGATGCGAGCCAGCCCCCTGGCCATGTTCGCGGCGTCCTGTGATTGGCTTTGACCCGCTCCCGCTTCCGCCCCGGTGCCGGAAGCGGGGTCTCGCGTCAGAGCCGTCTCGCTGGCGATCGCCGTGAACAGCTGTTCGATCGGCGAGGTTGGCGCGGCGGCGGCGGAAAGCGCGATGTAGTGCGGCTTGTCCGTCAGCATCGCTTTGAATTTCAGCTGGTCGAGAACGCTGTTCCACGCCGTTGCGAACTCCTTCCCATAGCGATCGAGAAGTTCGGGACCGAGCTTGAGCAACGCCTGATCGATGCCGCCTTGCTCGCCGCCGCCGCCGAGGACCCACTGGTCGTCGACGAGCGTCTGCGCAATGCGCGAGAGTTGTCCGAGATAGAAGTTATTGAAGCCGGCATAGGTGTAGATGCCGGGAACACGAAGGCCCGACAGATCGCCGCCATCGACACGCTCGAACAGCAGTTGCGCTTCCGGGCCGCCTTTCAGCGAAACGGAAAAATCGTCCAGTGCCGCCGCGTATGCGGCAGATTTGATCAATGCGGAGGCACGGTCGGCAAGGCTCATGCGCCCGAGCGAGCGTTGAGCGGCTTCGACAAGCGGCTGGTTCAGCTCAAAGACCGGATCATAGGCGTCGTCCAAGGCAAGCATGGCGCGCAGGTGCTTTTCGAGTTGTTCCCGTCCTTCGCGGTTGTTCTCGCCTGGATACCGGTTCTGCTCCCAATCCTGCTTCATCCAGGAAACGATCAACGCGTCGTCGACTTTTGGCGCCTTGCCACCAAGCATCAGATAGATTTTCAATGGTTCGTAGAGCGCGACGGGATCAGCCATCCTGGCCTGGATCGTCCGCTCGGCCTGGATCAGCAGGCGCGATCGGAACATTCGTTCCAGCGCTTGCCGATAGGCCGTCCTGGATGCCGAAAGAAGTCTCTCCCGCTGACTGAGGCCGAACGTCTCCTCGATCGGTGTCGGCAAGTCGCTGGTCTCGAACCCGGCCGGCAGATCGCGCAACTGGTCGAGCGGGCCAATGACGTTTTCGAGGTCGACATCGGTGACCTCGCTGCTTTCGAGCAGCGCGCCCGCCGTCTCGCGATACTGGCCCATGGCCTGCGTGGTGGAGGCGATCAGCGACCTGTTGGTCGTGAAGCTCAGCGCCAGGGTGCCCAGGGCCGCCGCGGCGATCAACGCGATGGCGCAGAGCCCCCCAAATCTGGCGATCGCCGCACGTCTTGCAGCCGATTTGTCGTACGAAACCCATCCGGATTCAGCAAAGATGACGCCCGTCAACAGATCATGCAAAAAGAAACTCTTGCCGGTTCCGGAAAGATGGGCGCTGGTATTGCTGCCGAAGCTGCGGCCGATCGCGCCCAACACCTGATCGATTGGCGTTCCCTCTTGCGTCCCTGACGAGAAATAGAGTCCACGCAGGCTGACATTCACCTGGCTGCGGGTCGGATCGAACAGGCTGGCGATAAAATTCGTAACTCGGCCCTTCAGCGCGCCAAACTGCGCCGGAAAGCCAAAGACGGATATGCGCGCGACCGGATCAGCCTCTTCCTGAAGGCGGTCAGGCATTTCCTCCACCAGGCGTCTTGCCAGCGCATCGAATTCGGCAGGGGCCTCGGCGGCCATGTTCTTGTTGCGATCCGTGGTCTGGAATGTCGCGCCCCAGACCTTGCGCCGGCGTGGCTCGTCGAAACCGCCGAAATAATCCATGAACCCGGAAACGAGATCGGCCTTGGTGAAAAGCAGGTACACCGGGAACTGGATTTTCAGCGTCTCGTGGATTTCCCGCAGGCGACTGCGTATCTCGACGACGTGGGCGTCAAGCTGCTGATCGTCGAGGCCGATGAGATCGGCAAGGCTGATGGCAAGGATGACGCCGTTTATCGGTTGGCGGGTGCGGTATCTCTTGAGCAGCGACAAGAAGGCGAGCCAGCTCTTCTTGTCGCTTTCAGCATTGGAATCCTGCGTCGTGTAACGTCCGGCGGTGTCGATCAGCACGGCCTCGTCGGTGAACCACCAGTCGCAGGAGCGTGTTCCGCCAACGCCAGCCACAGGTTGGGCGTCCCCCGAACCGGCCAGCGGAAAATTCAGACCCGAATTGACCAGTGCCGTTGTCTTGCCTGCGCCTGGCGGACCGATGACGATGTACCACGGTATCTCATAGAGAAAGTTGCGCTTGCCGCTCGACCGCTTGAGCGCAGCGATGGCCTCGTTCATGCGGGCTTCGAGCACCCGCGAGTCATCATCCCGGTCGTCGGTGTGCGCAACGACAGTTTCGAGCTCTTTTTGTGCCTTTCTCGCTTGCCAGAAACGCAGCCCGTAGAAGAGCGCCAGCGTCGACACGATGACGCCAATGATTGTCGCGCGCAGCCAGACAGGTCCGAGAGGACGGGTGTCGGCGAAGCGAACCAACGGTCCCGCAAACCACACTGCCGCCGCGAAACCGGCCAGCGCGGTCACGCTGAATATCCGCAGCGGCCAACGCGTCATGGGCGCTTCCAACAGGCCGTGCTCACAATGTCTCCTCCCTGGGGATCATCACATCGACACGGCGGTTCCTGGCGCGGCCCTCTGGCGTCGCATTGTCGGCGATCGGTTCGTCCTCGCCCTTGCCATCGACCGTCAGTCGCGAGGGATCGCTGAATTTGGGTGCCATCAACGCTTCGACAGCCTTCGCCCTGGCGACGGAAAGATCGAAGTTGGACTTGAACGGGCTCGATTTTCGCGGCTTCACATTGTCCGTATGGCCGACGATCCTGATTGGTCCGCGCTCGGGTTCCAGGGCTGCGGCTATATCAGCGGCAATGGGCTGGAATTCCGGCTTCGCCTCGGCCTTGCCGGACTGGAACAGCAGGAGATTGTTGATTTCCACCACGATGAAGTCGCCTTTCGTGCCGATGGTCAGCCCGCCGCCTTCGACGTCCTTGGCCAGTGCCGAGCGGATGCGATCGATCTGCGTGGTTGTGGCGGCAGGTGGGGCGACTTTCGCCGGCTCGGCCAACGGCGCTACGCTGGCGTGCTCGATAGCGACTGGTGTCGATGGGTTGAGTGCCAGCAATTCACCGGCGGTGGCGTCGCCTTCATTGGTGATGAGGACCCGCAATGCGAAGAACGCGGCTGTCAGCAGTGCCGACGCCGCAGCTGCAACGACCCAGAGTGGCAGGCGGGCCGACGACCGCGCCATGGTCGCCGCCAGGCCCTGCCAATGCGGCGAGATGTCTTCGCCGGCACGCGCCCTGAAGTAGCGAAGCGTCTCGTAGACGTCGCGTCGAACGCGTTCGAGATTGGTGTCTTCGCGCGTCACGCCCCGGTACTGGCCCTCGAAACCCAGCGACAGGCAGGCATGCATCAGTTCGAGCAGATCGTAGTGCGCCTCCGGGCTGGCCAGTACCTTGTTCAGCGCTTCGAAGAAGCCTGTGCCGCTGGGCTCGATGTGAAAGAACTGCGACAGCATGCTGTGCCGCGCCCAGTCGTTCTTTTGTGGCCAAGGCAGGTTGCCGATGAGATCGTCGGCGGTTTCGCAGACGGCAAATTTTGCGATCCGCGCATCCTCTTCGGGAACGACTGACTTCTCCATTGTCCTGTCGAACTTCTCAATCGCGTCGGCGACATGTTCCGCCAGTGGCTCCGCCTGTCTTTCGACCGGCATAAGCCTGAGTTGCCCGAACAGCATCAGCAAAGGTGCCGCCGCGGCGAGGATCGGGTTTGCCGCGGAGTATTTGACGCTGTCCGTGGCGCTGAGCAGGAGCGCCTGCTCGATGGCTGGCGTCGGCGCGCCGGAGGGAGAGCCGGCTCCCGTCCCCGCTCCTTGATAAATCACGGTTCCGGATGTCCAGCCCGGCGGCCGCCCGACACCAGGATCGAACACCGTTGAATCCTTGACCTGAAAGGATTGACCCCGGTCCGCGACAGGTGGCTGAGGAACTGGCGGCGATTTTCGTTCGCGCCGTGGATTTGCGCGAATGACGGTCTTGCCCGCCGGACCGAAGGGATCGTCCTTCGAACTCATCGCCGATCATCCGTGCGGGCGGTGTGCCCGCGATTGGACGAGACACGCGCAAAACGGTTTGTGGTCAGGCGAAGGAACTGCAGGCTCTGCCGACCGTGGCAGTTTCCGGAGGAAGGTTGGCCAGAAAACGCTTTCCCGCCGTAACATGACATTTGCCGCAGACCCCCAGGTCAATGAGCCTTACCCGCTTGGCGAACTGTCGTATGTGATCGTAATCTCAGAAATTGTCGATTGGAACCGGATGCCGGGGTCGAGGAGACTTTTCTTCGCCGGCTGCCGTGCCACCTTGGATCGTCTATTTTTGCTTGTCGGCTTTGGCGTAGGCCTCGCTGAAATAGGCAAGGAATATGTCCAGCATGCCGTTTTCGTGCGCCTCCTCCATGGTCCGCCATGTCGCGACATAGGCGTCCCAGGCCTGGCTCTTCTTCGACGTAAACGACGTAGGCGGGAGTTTCCTTCCGATGGCCTCGGGCGACAGGTCGTCAAGCAGCCGCGATAGCGCAGCTTGCATGGCCGCATAGGTGGCGAACTCATGCGTCTTGAGATCGCGGAATGCATCCTCGATACTGCGCCTGGCATCAAGATAGCCGGTCCTGCGACGGGCGAACATGATTTCGAGGATGTCGTCGGTTCCTGGAACGAACTTCAGGGGATTGTTGTCCGCGGAGCTGATCATCGTTCGTTGTGTGCTCTTGGCCAACATCTTCGCGGCCGCGCGTGCTTTCAGCAGCAAGGCCAGTTCCTCGACCACCGTCCGCAGGACCGCGCCGATTTCGGCAGCGGCTTCATGCGGGTCGCGCGATTGAAGCAATTCCGGCGAAATGCCGGCCCCGATCGCTATCTCCCGCAGCACTTCGTCTCTGGTCGAGGGGAGAGCCGCGGGTTGCGACGGGAACGTCGACGCTGGAAGGCGCTGCCCGGACCGTTGCCCTGCCGGAGCGAAGAACGGCTCGTCGGCGAATTCGAGCGGCCGGCCTGTCGCGGCCGGCATTTCTCTTTGTGTCGAACCGTGGCTTGGGTGACCTGTCGCGGCGCGCTCGTCATCAATCGATACGAAGATGACATAGCGGCCGATCAGTACCCGGTCGCCGTGACCCAGCCGATGTGGACCGGTCATGCGCTGGCTCGATCCGTTAATGTAGGTTCCGTTGCGGGAGACATCGTGCAACCAAAACGTGCCTGCCTCGTATCGAACCTCGCAATGCCGGCCGGAGATGAACTTGTCCGGGTCCGGCAAGGTCCAGTCACAAGCGTCGCGACCGATTTCGAAGCCGCGATCACGCGCCGCGTAGCCGGTCGGGAAGCCTGCGGGCACGGAGTCGATATTGTTGATTTGCAGACTGAGGTACATCCAAGATCGCCGTCGAACGCCGGTTGATACTGCGCCATTCTAGCAGCTTGCGCGTGCAACAGGACAGAAGCGTTTCAAGCCGACCCCTCGACGAGGCAAGGTTCTGTCGCTGCCCGTCCTCTTTGGCCGGCAGGAAAACATGTGGTAGGCTCAACATGGCCTGGTGTGGCGGATCCGAAAAGTTCCTGAGCGTGATTTTGTTAATATAGCGGGAACTTCAAATCAACCACGTTGGCGGCCGCGTCCAGGAGGGGCACGACCCATGCCGAACGAACGTGCCACGGTTGTGCAGACACCGGTTGGCGGCGAGCTGTTGACCTTCACGCATCTTGTCGGGCGCGACGAGATTAGCCGTTGCTTGGCCTATACGGTCGGGTTCGTCAGCCCCAACTCCGACATCGATCCGCTGAAGATGCTGGGGGGTGTCGTTTCGGTCGAAGGTGAATCCGATCCGAAACGGTGGTTCAGCGGCCTGGTGTCCGAGTTTCGCCTGACCCGCATCGAAGACCGGCTGGCCTACTACGAAGCGGTCGTCAGGCCGTGGCTCTGGTTCCTCGGCAATGCGACCGATTGCCGGATCTTTCAAAACATGACTGCTGTCGAGATCGTCGAAAAGATCTTCTCGAAATACGGAACGGCGAAATTCGAGAAGCGGCTGCAAGGGTCGTACCCCTCTCGCGAATACTGCGTGCAGTACGACGAGAGCGATCTGGATTTCGTGCAGCGCCTGCTCGAGCACGAAGGCATTTTCTATTTCTTCGAGCATGACGAGGGCAAGCACACGCTCGTGCTCTGCGACGCGATGAGCAAGCTGAAGCCGGCGCCGGGCTACGAGAAGGTGCCTTATAATTTCGAGGGACACGGCTCGCGGCGCGACGTCGAATACATCACTGAATGGATCCCAGGCAGTTCGGTGCGGCCGGGGGCTTATGCCCACACCGACTATGATTTCCAGAAGCCGGGCGCCGATCTGATGGCGAAGTCCGCCCAGCCGTTCGGCCACAAGGAAGCCTCCGGCGAGAATTATCGCCAGCCCGGGGCGCATCTTGATGTGGGGCGCGGCGACGCCCTTGCCGGTATCCGGCGCGAGGAACTCCAGGCCGTGCACCAGCGCATCACGGCCGTCGGAACCGTGCGCGGTCTCCATTCCGGTTGTACCTTCAAGCTGGAAAGCTTTCCGCGCGATGACCAGAACCAGGAGTATCTGGTGGTCAGCGCCGAATACAGGTTGTTCGATCCGGGCTACAGGACCCAGAACGAAGCCCACAGCGAGAATTTCAAGGTCGTGCTGGGTGTCGCGCCGACCACCTTGCCCTATCGCCCTCCGCGGATCACGGCGCGGCCGATCATGCGGGGGCCGCAGACGGCGACGGTGGTCGGCCCTTCAGGCGAGGAGATATTCACCGACAAATATGCCCGGGTGAAGGTGCAGTTCCACTGGGACCGCCTGGGCAAGAAGAACGAAAACAGTTCCTGCTTCGTCCGTGTGTCACAGACCTGGGCCGGCAGTGGCTGGGGCTTCATCCAGATACCGCGTATTGGCCAGGAGGTGATCGTCGACTTCATCGAAGGCGACCCTGATCTGCCGATCATCACCGGCAGGGTCTACAATGCCTCGCAGATGCCGCCCTATGGGCTGCCGGCCAACGCCACGCAATCCGGCTGGAAGTCGAATTCCTCGAAAGGCGGCGGCGGTTACAACGAGCTGATGTTCGAGGACAAGGCCGGCTCCGAGCTGGTCAATTTCCAGGCGCAGAAGGATCACCATCTGCTGATCAAGCACGACCGCAATAAGACGGTTCAACATGACCAGTCCGACCGCATCGACCACGACGCCAAGCACTCCGTCGGCCACAACCTCGACGAGGACGTCGGCAACAACAAAACGGTCAAGGTCGGCGTCAATCAAACCACCAACATCGGCAGCAACGACACCGAAACCGTGGGCGCGAACCGCTCGCTGACCGTCCAGGCCAACGAGACGATCCATGTCGTTTCGAATTCGACGGAAAACATCGACGCCAACCATTCGCAGACGGTGGGACTCACTCAGACAGTCACGGTGGGTGTCGCACGCGTCGATACGGTGGGCGCAGCCGAAGCGCGAACGGTTGGGGCCTCGCAGACAAACACCATCGGCGCGACGCGATCGGTGAGTGTGGGGATCAGTCAAAGCCACAATATCGGCGCCGGCGACTCGTGGACCATCGGTGCGGGACAAGACATCAGCATCGGCGCCGGACAGACAGTTGCGATCGCCGCGTCACAGGCGACGGATGTCGGCGCCTCTCGCTCCACCAACATCGCGTCCAACGATGCCACCGACATTGGTGGCGGCCATATGCTCAAAATAGCCAAGGGCAGCAAGATCGACGTCGGCGAGAGCGGCGTTATCGATGTTGGCAAGAACTTCACGCTCGACGCCAAGGAGAGCATCACGCTGAAAACGGGCAGCGCGCAGATCGTGATGAAGAAGGATGGGACGATCATCATCGAGGGCAAGGATATTACCGTGAAGGGCTCCGGCAAGATCAACATCAAGGCCTCGAGTGACGTGATCATCAAAGGCTCGAAGATCAACGAGAATTGAGGGCGACGATGAGCAAGGTCAGGGACAGGATCGACGGCGTGGTGATCGGCGCCTTCCTGGGATTCGGAGAGGAGTCCCCGCTGGTCGTTTTTCCCGGCAATCCGGAAAAGACGGCGTTGCCCGCGCGCAGTCTGTGTGAATTGTCGTCGGACATGATCGGCTGTGAAGTGGCCTTGCTGTTTCAGGAAGGCGATCCTCGCAGGCCCCTGATCGTCGGTCGGATCGTTGAGCCCAGCCGCTCCAAGGCGGCTCCGCACGTAATCCGGGATGGCCAGCGTGTCCGGATCACCGCCGAGGAATACCTGGAACTGCGATGCGGCAAGGCGACGATCCTGATGGAGGCGGACGGCCGCATCACCATTCGTGGCGCTCACATCACCAGCCATGCCAGTGGCGCGCAGCGCATTCGCGGCGGCTCGATCAACCTGAACTGATGCGAACCTCGTCGAAGACAGAGCGGCCACGCCCGGTCCGGATCGCGACGGAGGCCGTGCGTCAACACGCGGAACTCGTCGCCTTCCTGTGGGCGCAGCGCGACAGCTGGTCCGCAGAGGATCCGCCCGACGCCAAGGCTATCGCCGAAATCGACGAGCGGCTGGAGATAAACCTCGACGGATTGCGCATCGCGGGCGCCTCCGCATGGCCGCATCTGATCGCGCAGCACGAGAATTTTCCGGAGAAGGGAGAGCTTTTCGCCTTCGCATGGATGGCATTGGAACTGGCTGATGGCGAGAAGATGGCACAAGCGGTCGAGTTTGGACGATCTGCAGCCGATGATGCCAAGGGCTTGATCGGCGCGCTGGCATGGCACAAGCCAGCGGTCATCGGACCTTTTGTGCGCAGGTGGATCGGCGACCACGATGCCTTCATCCGGTTCCTCGGCGTCTCGTCATGCATCGTGCACAATGTCGACCCGGGCGTGACTTTGGCCCGGTTGGTCAAAGACGACGATTCAAGGGTGTGTGCCGCCGCCTCGCGTCTTGCAGGCCAGCTTCGACGCTTCGATCTGGGGCGGGATGTCCAATCCGCGCTTGATCACGAGGATGAGCGTGTCCGGCTATGGGCCTCGTGGGCCCTCGTCGAACTGGGGGCAGGCGATCTCACGCGCCAGGAACTCAGGAAAATCGCGGCCGCCGGCGGGCCTGACGCCATGGTCGCGATGCGCGCGCTGGTCAAGGCCGGACCCGAGAAAGATGTTCGCACTTGGATGGGCGGTCTGATGAAATCGCCCGCTACCGCTCCCATCGCCGTGCGTGGCATCGGGATGCTGGGAGACAGGTCGGCGCTGACCTGGCTCATCCAGCGTATGCGCGAGCCCTATGTGGCGGCCGCGGCCTGCGCGACGTTCTTGGAACTCTATCCCGAGGCCAGGGTGGAGACGAAGCTGTTCACCGCCGATCCAACGGAACTGGGGCCGGCCTTCACCAAGCACTTCGAGGATGACGTGGTGAGGCTAGCATTGCCGGACAAGGTGGAGACGTGGCAGCCGGAAGGTGGCGGCGCGCGATAGCGGGAATCCGCGGGCGCGGCAGTCCTTCAGTCCGGTATGGGATGCCCGAAGAAATAGCGCTGGCCTGGAACGAACCGGCTTACCTGATCGCTCTCCAGGAATTCTTCAAGGATGCCCATGGCTGCAAGGCGGTCCAGTCGAAATTTCTCATCGAAGAAGGTTGTACAATTTACGCCAGTTGCGGCCTCGAATGCCAGCCTGCCGCGATAGAAGCGCTCACTTCGAGCGTCCTCCGCTTCGAGCCGAGCTAACAATCGCTCCGCCAAGCGAACGACGTCGTAGGGCTGAGCCTCAAAGACCTTGAATCCGTCAAGCGCCTCAGAGACCGACAATTGGTAAGGCTTTGTAAGTTCGACTAAGCTTTGATGACTTGGCAGATCGTGGCGCGAATCAAAAATCTCTCGATCCTCGGTTTCGAGCAGGAAAGAGAGTTCGCGCAGAGTTTGATCGCAATCCTCGTCTGGGTTCGTACATAGGGCATAGAGTTCAATCAGAGGCACGACAGCACGGATGTCGCAGGCGGAACCAAGTAGCATCGCCATATAATATCTAACGTTATACTCGTTCATTCGGCTTCGAAAAAAATCAAATGACTTCAGAGTGCTTTTCCATCCGTTCGTGAATCCAAGAATATTGACGCCTGCATTCCAAATTAGAGTCTCGTTATTTCTCATCATTATGTGATGAGCGCGCTCTGCATATGAGAAATCTCCCTGCTGGCAAAGTATGCCCACAGCAAACATTTGCTCCCAGTCGGTGCCGTTCAGCAGGCCGCGCAAATTTTGGGGAGGCTTGTCTTCCTTCGTTAGAAAAAAGCCAAGGGCGAGGTTTCGGTAAAATCTATCTGAGGAATAGGGTTCGTGGCTCACACGATGGTCCTTCGGTTAGATCAAGCTTCGTGTGCCTTGTTCAAGAGCGGACTGGAGCGCTTCTATCTGGTCGCACTCTGGGCCTCCCATCATGTTGGCAGGGACGACGTTGTCCGGATCATTGCAACCGCCAGCTTGCTTTGGAGTAATATGATTTCTCGACGTTCCGCCGACTACCGGCTTGCCCGTCTTGGCAGACCATTGTGCGTCTACCCGTGCCTTTCGGGTCGATCCGAAATCATCATTACATCTTTGGGCAGTCGTTTTGGTGCTTGATGGCGGATACCTCTTGCCCGGCGGTATCTCAAAATGAATAGCGCAACCGTCTGTTTCTTTCGAGTGTACGTTGTTGCAGCCAGGCTGACCGGCTTCGCGGGCGGATCTGGCGTCCTTCTTGGCAAGTGTGAAATCAAGAAGCGTCTGTTGCAACGCGGTTTGGGCCGGCCCCGCGGGCAGCCGATCCACACGTGACCTCCAGAATTCGGTAGCCGTTACCGCCCTGTATGGCTTCTTCGGGTTGTCGGGACTGTCGGGATCGCGTTGCCATTCGTGCAACGCATCGCCGCAACAAGGACAGATGCCGCTGTCGATGACATCTTGGGCATCCGCAAGATTCTGAAACTCTATTGGTGGCAGCGGCGCCGTCGTGGTCCCGCTTGACGCATGATTGCTGGTGGTGATGTCAAAATGCCGGCAGACGTTCTTGCCCTCGAACTTCACGTCCATGCACCAGGCCTGAAAATAGGTCTTGCCGGTGATCTGATGGGTGACAACATTCGCTCCGAACGTGCGCGTCGCTGCCTCGTCACCCAAGACGGGTTCCTTGTAGTAGGACTTCTGCGCGAGCGCGGCACCTTTGCCGCCAATCAGCACTGTGCTGGAACCGGACTTCAGATTGTTGGAGAACGAGGTATCAGGGTAGGGGATCGGGATCGGCCCGGCCGGCGGCGAGGGCGGCGACATGCAGACGTCCGGGAACCGCGCGATGGACTTGTTCATGCCGTTCTCGGCGGCGATTTCCCACATTCCGGCAAAGACGTTCTTCGTCATCTGGAACCCCTACGCCGAGACCACGGCGGCGGCGCGGCCGCCGAACGCCATCGAACTGCCGTGCAGCGCCGCGAGTTCGCCGGGCGCATAGCCGCGCTTGAATGCCTGCTCCGCCCAGGCGAACTGAATCAGGCCAGCGGCAGCCCCACAATCGCCCATGCAGTCGGCCGCGTGCCATACGGGTTGCTCCGGTCGCGTCTGGCGCATGTTGCGCATCTGCGCCAGCACAAGCTCTTCAAATGCGTAAGATTCGCCCCCGACATCGCTGAGCCGGAATGCAACCTCGTGCATCCGGACGCCAGCCTCGCCGAGTGCGACTTTCAGTGCCGCGCTGAGGCCATCCGCCCGGAAGGGTTCCTCGTTGCTGGCGGTTGCGGTTTCGACGGCGAGGCCCAACCCTCGCAGCCGCAAGGACCCGTCAACAATAGGACGCTTGCTGACGACCAGAATACAGGCGGCTTCGCCAGGGATGAGCCCATCCGTCACTTTGCTGGTCTTCAGCCGCATCCGGCTGTCGAGCCAACTGAGCGCGCGCGCGTCGATCAGGCTGTCTACCGACATGATGAGGCAGGCTTCCACATTGCGTTCATCCAGCAGCCTGCGAGCCTGTTCCATCGCGACGAAAACCGAAATCTGGCCATGGGTAATCTGGAAAGTGCGCGCCCCAGCCAATGGCTTCCCGCCGGGAACCGCGAGCCCAGACAGAATTCCGTTGATGCGGGCGCCCGGCATGCCGGCGTCACGGCTACACAACAGGAAAGGCATCTCGCCCCAAGGCAGCAGGCCCGCAACTTCTGTATCGATATGCTCGACAGCGAACCGGGCCAGCGCCGCAAGACGGCTTCGGCCGTGCGCCTCAGGCGGAACGGCATCGACCCTGGCCCCACGAATCGATTGGCCGGCGCGGTCGCGGTACGGCAATTCCTCGAACACCGAGATGCTCGCCCGCATGGCGGCAGCAGCGCTTGCCGGCGTGTAGCCGACAGGGCAGACGAGGCTGATACAGGAAATGGCGGTCATCTTTTTTTGCGCATTCCGGCCAACGCCGCCACGGCTTCCTTCAGTCCGGCGTAATGCGGCTTGGGATCGATCGGCTTCGGCTCGTTGCCCACCTTCACCTGCTGCAGTTTCACAAATTTTCGAGGTAACTTCGTGCTTACTCGCCCGACCAGAACGACCTTCCCCTCGTGAGGCAGGATGGTCAGGGTATCGGGTGTCGCCACCTTGTGCTCGGTCCTGTCGTCGAACATAAACCGCACCGGAACCGACATCGCCGGCAGTTTCACCTTGAACTTGCCGCTTTCGTTCATGCCCACGCAGCCAAAAATCATACCTTCCGACAGCCTGTCGACCCATTGATCCTGGGGCGCCGCCTGGAAGTAGCGGTCGTCGAAATCCTGCGGCAGGAAGGGCAGCACGTTTTCCATCCAATGCTTGTCGTAGGTGCCGGCATATCTCGCCCGCTCCTTGGCAAAACGTGGAACTGGCCCAAAGCCGATCGGGCGCGGCCTGTCGTTCCAAATGCGCATCGGCGATTGCGGGTGCTCGACACAGGGCAGAGGTGTGCCATCGATGTTGCTTTGGCCGACAAGATAGCCGCATCCGATTGGGTTGACGGCGTCGCCGCGGTGTTTCGCGGGATCAGGATCGGTTCGGTCGGTGCCGCCGAATGCGAGGTGCCATGCCAGCGGCATTGAAATAAAGGGATGCGGCCGCGACGCCTGGATGCCGAGCCCGCCCCGGAACCAGCGCCTTTGTCCAGTGACCACCGCGCGCTTGTCCAGTCCCGGCCCGACCAGGCGCACTTCGATCGCTTCCGCCGGCCTCCCTTGCGGGGCGATCGCCATTGCGTCGAGCAGAACCTCGCATTTTGGCTTGATCGGGGCAAAGTCGGTCTCGACGCGAATGGAGGTGACTTCCGGGTCGCCATAATGGGTGTCGGCGTAGACGAAAGGCGACTGTTCCTTGCTGGGTGTGCAGTTGCCCTGTTCATCGACGTCGTACGTCGCCCGGATCACGGCAACACAGAACTTCACGCAATGCTTGTCCTGATAGGGGAAGGTCTCGGCGAGAAAGGGGGTGGTGTTCTGGCTGACGAACATCAGACTCGCCCCTGCATCGACTGGGCTTCCCAACTGGCCGCGAGGATCTGTTCCAGCGTCGCCTGCGGCGATTGCGGATCGATGTCGAAAATGTCCGAACGGGCTGTCCACATCACCATGTCGCTGATGAGCTCTTCGCCCGCCTCGACAGGCGGCACCGGCAGCCTGGCCAGCGCGGCATCCAGTTCGTCGGGCGTCAGCTCGCCGTTTTGGGCCGCGATGGCCGCCTCTTCGATGCTGGAAAACCACGCCTCGGCGTCGGCCAGCAGAATGGGGGCTTCAGAAAGCTGCGCAACGACGCTCAAGGGGAATTTCCTGCCAACCCTGTCGGCGCTCTGCAAGATGACGCCCGCCGATGCGCCGAAGGATGCCGGACCCGCCAGAAACCGCAGCGCGGTTGTGCTTGGCCAGGATTCCGAGCCGAACAGCGGAACGAGATGCTGCGCCAGCCAGCGGTCCCAGCCGCGAACAAAGTCGCCCGACAGCCGCCGCGTCACGAAATCCCCGGTGGCGGGCATTTTGCCGTAAAAGCCGGGCAAGGTCATATCTGCGGCGGGCATGAGAATTTCTTGAACATCTGCAAATTGTAGGGGTTCTCGACGCTGGCGGCCTTGAGCTCGAAATCGGCGTACATGCCTTTCGTCCCCAAGCGCAGGCTGTAGACATCGGACAGCGACGTGCCGGCGAAGCGGCCGCTGCGCAGCATCCTCAGCCATGCCCAACTGCCGGTCTCGTTGAGCATGATTTCGGGCGAACCATCGATCGGCTGGAAGGCGAGCGAGATGACCCCGGTGCCATCCTTGCCGGGCCAGGTCATCGGCTGAGGCCGCGTCGCGTTGTTGTAGTAGACGAGGGTCTGGCCATCGAGATTGAGCGTGACGCGCGTGACGTTGGGAGACAGGTCCTTCGGTTCGAGCGTGAAGCTCATCACCGGCCCTGTACCACCGGGAAAGAGATCGTCGCGGATATGCCTGGCCTGCTCGAACGCCGCCAGCGCCGACGGATCGAGGCCGAAATCGGCGCGCCATTTCCATGGCTGGCTGGTCGTGTCGACATAGTTGATCAGGTGGTCATTGATGAAACCGTCGATCAGCCCGGCCGGTCCGAACAAGCGGGCGAAATCACGCACATTGACGTCCACCGCGCTGTCGGCGCTGAATGGATAACGGTCGTTCAGCGCTGCCTGGCAGAAAGGCAGTATGTCGGCCCGCCAGATGGCGTTGAGCTCCGAAGTGACCGCCTTCTGTGTCAGATTGCTGGTGTCGCCGGCAATCCCTCCCAGCCAGTTGTTGATGGGGTCAGGCAGGATCTGTGCCTGCCTGGCGACCGCGCCCGTCAGTTCGGCAAGGCCGCCCTGCTTCTTGATGGCATCCTGCGGATTGGGGTTCGCGGTGACCGTCTGCAGTACGTTCGAAAGCGCGGTCAGCGCGACAACGGCGGCATCGAGCGCCGGTGGCTGGCCGTCGACCTCGGCAATGGTGCTCTTGAGCGGTTTGAAGTGTTCGGCCACCAGGTTGCCGGTCAGGTCCACCTCGGTTGCTGATCCGGCGCGGGGAAGCAGCTTCGCACCGCTTGTCGCCAGCTTGCCGAGCTTGCCAAGCTTGCCGAGCAGTTTGGAGGCGCCCTTGGCCGCCGCCTTGTCGTCGGCAGGCGCCTCGTCGGAGCGCGTCAGTTCGGTCTCCTGGACGACCGCCGTAAGCAGCCGCTTCAGGGCGGAATCGGCACTCGAGAGATCCTTCAGATTTTCGCTGGCGACATTGAGATCGGTCAATGGCGCGAGCCGCATGTCACGCAGGAAGCTGTCCCATTGCGCGATATAGTCGTCATAGTAGAGCTTCAGAATATCCTCGGACAGCGCCGAGACCGAGGTCTCGGAGTTTTCCGAGCAGCCGCCGGCGAAAACGGCGCGATCGAGCGCCGCCTGGGCGGCGACATCGTCGATGCGGTCGAGAATGGCGTCGTGGAAGCCTGAATAGGTGAATGCTCCGGCAATGCCGACGCGAAGTGTCTTGTCGGAACGCCGCGCAAACACCTTGCCGCCATTGGGGCCGGCGAAATTGGCCGGGATCCACTCCTTGAGCTCGGCCACTGCCGGATCGGCCAGCAACTGCTTGTAGGCACGCGCCGGCAACGAGATCGTGCACACCGTTTTCAGCGCTTCGGCTACCAGGGCCTGGTCGGGGGCGATATAGCTTTCGTCGACCGCCATCCGGCGGATGGCGGCAAGCTGATGTTCCTCGGCGTCGGCGGTCGGAAATGGTGCCGCGGCGGCGAATTCGGGCAGACTGTTGACCCACCAGTTCTGCGCGAAATCGGGATCCATCTGCGACAGGCCCGTCATCATGCGATAGGTCTTGAGAGCGCCGAGCATGAAATCCGGATCGCGGATCTGCCGCCACATGGTTGCCTCGAGCAGCGCGACCATGCGCGGCTCGAGCACGTTGCGCAGGGCGTGCTCGTACGTGTCGGTCTGCGCCCGCACCAGTTCCGCCGAGGCCGACGGGCCCAGCAGATCCTGGGCAGCGCCCGGCGGTGTTGTCCGCGCATTTGCCACCGCGTCCATGGCTTCGAGAGCGCTGTCGATGGCGGGCTGCTCCACCGATGCCGGGCTTGCGGCGGCAGAGGTCAGCGGCGTTTGCAGCGCTTCGAACTGGCTCGCCTGGGCCGTGATCGCGTTGCGGTTGTCGAAATAGGACCAGGTGAACAGCCCGCCGGCCAGCAAGGCCGCCGCCGCGCATGCGGCCGCGGCACCGCGCCAGATCCAGGCGCGGCGGCGTTGCGCCAGCGGGTCGAACGTGCCGAGGCCGGCTTCCCTGAAGATGACTTCGGTGAGCAGGTTCTTCAGGAAGAAGCTGCGTTTCTCGACCCTTGGCGCGGGCAGGGCCCGCCGTGGCGGAAGGCCGAAGGACGACGACAGCGCCGCCGTCAGCCGGTCGATGGGCGCCCCCTCCTGCGTCGCCGATGTCAAATAGAGGCCACGCAGCCAGGCGGCCTCTTCATACCGGCTTTCGCCGAACATCGCCTCGACCAGCACCTGGATCGGTTCGGACAGGCTGGACAGCTGGGCGGGAAACCTGAAGATCTCGGCGCGGGCGGCGAGCTTGTCCTCGTCCTCCAGGCGCGGCACCAGCCGTCGCTCGAGTTCCGTCGCCAGCGTCGAAATCTCCCGTTCGATGGTCTTGGCATCCACGCGCGCATCCAGCGCGAAGGTCGTTCCCCAGACCTGCTCGCGCGAGGCGGTGGACAGGCCGCCGAAGAAAGCCTCGAAACCCTTGATCAGGTCGGCCTTGGTCAGCATCAGATAGACCGGAAGGCGGATTTCGAGCCGGTCGTTGAGCTCGGCCAGCCGGCGGCGGATCTTGCGGCCGTGCGCCTTGATGGCTTCGTCACCCTCCGAAAGCACGTCGATCGAAAGCGCGACGATCACACCATTGAGGGCGCGGCGGCCCCTGTGCTTCTTCAAAAGGTCGAGGAAGCCCAGCCATTCCGCCGCGTCGACATCGGGCTGGCTCTCCTGCTGGACATAGCGGCCGGCGGTGTCGATCAGAACCGCGTTTTCGGAAAAGAACCAGTCGCAGTTGCGCGTGCCGCCGACCCCCTGCAGGTCGTCGGTGAGATCGATTGGAAAATTCAGTCCGGACTGCCGCAACGCCGTGGTCTTGCCGGTGGCCGGCGGCCCGACGATAACATACCAAGGCATCTCGCGCAGGAACTTGCGTCCGCCCAGCTTGCGGCGCTTCAGTTCGGCCATCACCTCGGCGAATTTGGCACCCACGGCGGCGACGTTCTCTTCGCCGGGGCTGAGCGGCTTTTCCGCCACGGGTGCTGCAATCTCCGCGACGAACATGCGGTTGGCGCGGATCGCCCGGCGCTGGGCGACGATCAGCCAGATCAGCCAGAAGATGACCAGCAGCGCGATGATGACGATGCGCACATTTTCAGAGGCGAACGGCTCGTAGGGACCGACCCTGACGATCGGGCCGAACACCCAGATGACCAGGGAAAGCAGCGTGATGCCGATCAGCGTCCAGAGCCAGCGCGATGTCAGAACCGCCCAGAGGAAGCGCAGGATGAACATCTCACAGCCTCTTTTCGACGAGCACCTCGACGCGGCGGTTCAAGGCCCGCCCCTCGCGCGTGCTGTCGCTGGCCACTGGATCGGTGGCCGCACGGCCCTCGGAATGGACGCGGTCCTGCGGCACCCCGTTCTGGACCAGCATGTCGGCAATCGTCTGGGCGCGAGCCTCGGACAGTCGCTGGTTGGTCGACAGCGGATTGGTCTTTTGCAGGGGAACGCCGTCCGTATGACCGATCACCGTGATGTTGCCGATCAACTCCTGATTGGCAAGGATCACCTTGGCGATCGAACCGATCAGGGGCTCGAAGCCTTCGGTCAGTTGTGGCCGCGACGACTGGAACAGTTCGGGGTTGGAGGCCTGGATGATCAGCTTGGCCAGTGAAACGCTCTCGGTGCCGCTGAGGGCGGACTTGAGGTCGGCAGGCGCCCCGGCCTGAAATTCCGGCAACAGCGCAAAATCCACTTTCTCCGGTGGCGGGGCATCGACCTTGGGCGACGCACGACTGATGTCGCCGCGTTCGGGCGGCGGCAACGCGCGAACAAGCGCGGAAAGCTCGACCGCCTGGCTGCTCAGTCCCATCGAGAGACCGATATGGATTGCCGTGGCAACAACCGCCGCACCGAGCGCCATGACCCAGATCGGAACGATGAAGCGCTGCGGCTCGTCGGATGCGATCACGCCTTTCCAGTTTGGCGACAGTGGCGCGCCTTCGGCGTCGGCGTCGCGCAGGAAGCGCGCCGCCGCCACGCGGACGGCATTGAGCGAGCGGTCGCCCGACCGGCCGGGCACACGATATTTGCCGCGGAAGCCAAGCGCCAGGCAAGCATATTGCAGTTCCAGCAATTCGCGATCGCGGTTGGGATGGCGTTCCAGTTCGTCGAGGCGCGTGAAGAACTGCGTGCCGGCATCGACATCGCCGCGCAGCATGACCACAAGCGGCTGCCGCGGCCAGGCGCTGGCCCCGCCCCATGGCGTGTTCAGGGCCAGATCGTCGAGCAACGCCGCGACTGCCCAGGCCGCCTGGTCGGCCCGCTCCATCGAGGACCCCGCCGACATCGCGGTGTCGCGTGCCCGGACCAGTTCTTCGAGCAATCGGGTGCGCAACGCTTCCGGATTCTCCGGCGGCAGCGCACTTTCAAGCTCGGGAGCGAACTCGAGCAAGGGCGCGAATGCGTTGACAAGCGCGTTCGGGTGGGTGCGAGACCGCTTTACCGCCGCGCCCGGCAAGAGCGGCGCCATTGGCCGCGGCATCGGCGCGCCGGTCAACCGTATGCGGGTGCGTTCGCGATCCTCCGACAGTCCGAAAGGATCATCGCGGCTCATGATCTCACCTGTTCACCGAATAGCAGTCCACTTGCGGCTCGCTCGGCAAGACGCCCGAAACGCCGATGACGAAGCCGGGGGCATCGAGCAGCGACGCCCAGTGCTCACTTTTCTGGTCCAGCTCGAGGCAGAGCCGATCGCCATCGTAAGGGATCTCGCGCGGCTGGGAATGAAGCGGTTTCAGCGGGATGCCGGGCAAACGCGATTTCCACAGGCCCTCGAACTGGTCGGCCGAGCCGACGGTCGCCTGGTTGACGAATATCTTGCGCAGCGCGTCCTCCGACAGCTCCGAACCGACCCGGATGACGATCCGGCTGGCCACCAGCAGCTTCGGGTTGTCGATGCGGATTTTCCAGACATTGGTCGAATGCCGCATGACAGGCAGCGCACGCGATTTCGGCTCGATGTAACGCAGGCTGAGGATGAGCGAGCGCAGCGCATCCGCCAGCGCCGAATAGGCGGGGCCAGGCGCCATGTGATCGTAGGCGGGCAACTCGCCCAGCCGCCGCGCGCTCGATCCGTAGGTCGCCATCGAGCCGGCGAGCCCGGCAAGTTCCAGGTAAAGCTCGGCGGGATGGAAGACATCCTGCGCCAGCATGTGGGCCAGCCGCGGACGCGCCGCATTGGCGAGGTTGAGCATCAGCAGATCTTCGACGCTGCGTCCCGGTCCGCCCATCACCATCTTGCCATGCGCCTCGGCGATCTGGTCGAGGCCCGTGACAACTTCCAGGAGCAGCTGCCGATACCAGGCCACCGCGCCGGTAACCAGCGTCGGCGGCAGGAAGGTTTCGTCCAAGGACACGCCGCCATCGGCTCGAACCCCCTTGAGGTCGGCTATCGGCAAGGCCGTGTAGCCACCGACCGACTTGCCGGGCGCCAGCAGCAGAGCCTGCGGGCGGGCGATTTCGATTTCTTCAGGGTCCGCGCCACCCTGGACTGCGTCACGCACCGAAACGATCCGCCCGTGATAGCGTGCTCCCGAGGGGGCCGCGTGTGCCGGATCGAAGCCGACACCGCCGGGAGGCTCCAGCGGCAAGGCGACCAGCACCGGTCCGGCGCCCGTGTCCGGGGTGACCGGCAGCGGTCGCGGCGCGTCCATCATGTCTGGGATGGAGAAAGGTGTGCCGTCCGGGAAGATGCCCCGTGCGGACAGGATCGAGATCTGGCCGGCCTCGAGCAATGCCTGGTCCAGCGTCAGCTGCTGGAAGCCGAACGTATGCAGTTGCCCGGCCTGCAACGCGCCGCGCACCGTCGCCTCGAAGAAACGATCCTGCTGCTGGAAATGCTGGGTCCGCAGGAAAAGGCCTTCGGACCATAGCACCCTGTTTGCATCGCTCATGCCGCTACTCTCTGCATTGAGCTCCCCTTGTCCTGGCCGCTAGGCGGAAATGCCGCCGCTGCCAAGCGTGACATTGATCGTGAATTTCGATCCCGGCGACACCGATTTGGTGGTCCGCCAGTTTCGTCCGCCAGGCTCGCGGATCAGCGCAACGAAGCCCAGCGCCGTCGCGTCCGGCTCTACCGTGATGGTCTTGGACGCGGATTTTCCCGGCCCGACGGCGATCTGGTCGGATCCGATGAGATCGCCTGCCAGCGCCGAACCGGCATCCCCCTGCAGAGCAAAATAGTCGGCCGAATTGAATTTGCCGGTGCCGCGCAGCCGCATGACGAGGACAGTCACCGGCCGGTCGCCGCCACCTGGCCCCGGGTTCATGCCGGTCCCGCCGGTCACGTTGACGGTGATCACCGATGGTTTTGGCGGGCCGCTCTGGCAAGCCGCAAGCAGTCCCGTCGCGCCCAGGGCAACGACAAATTCGCGTCGATCGATCATGTCTCACTCCTCCTCATATGCATCTCGGAAATCAGCGCCGATTTCGCCAAGAAAGCTCTTTTCAGCGCTCTCGGCGATTTCACGATGGCGTTTCTGGTAAAGCTCCCACAGCTTGGCGCCACGCCCGCCCGAAAGCAGGGTGCCGATCGCGGAATTCGATTTCAGCTCTTCCTCGATCACCGCCGGGTCGAAACGGTCGATCATCCGCCGCAAGGCGCCCTGCACGCCGCGCCAGGCGCGCACGTGATGCTGCGCGAGATCGCGAACCGCGTCGGCGATTGCCGCTTCGCCGGCGAGAAATCCGGGGCTGCGCTCGGCAATAAGCGTCACGATGGCGTCGTCGACCGTCGGCAGAAACTTGAGGGGATTGACTTCGGAGGCGCCGACCATGGTCTGGGCGACGCGAGCGTTTCCCTTCTCCTCCGCCCGTTTGCGCAGAAGCTGCATCAGGCCTTCCATCATCAGCCGATATTCGCGACCGAACTTCTCCATTTCCGCGATGCTGTCACGCCCCGGGAAATCGGCTTCCTCGACGCCCATGCCGTGCAGGAATGCCGTGCGAAGCGCCATCTCCGCATGCGGCGCTGCCGACGGGCGGGTGGATTTGGGAGCGGCACCTGTCCGTGCTGGTGGCGGGACATCCGCCGCTTGCACGGGTAAATCCCACGGATTGGCGGATTGTGGTCGTTGGGCGATGTGCTCGCGCTGTCCGGTCGAGCCAGCGCCGTTCGCCGAACTGGGCGCCGCGGCTGGTCCGAAACCAAAATCATCTTTGAAATCGGACAGCTTTCCACGAGCGAGTTCGGCCGCGCGGCCGGGCGATGGCACCGGGTCGAGGCTGAATGGGTCCGCCGGGTTCGCCGCGCCGCCCGGTTCGAGATAGGCGGCGTCTTTCGACACAGGCGTCGAGACCGGATCGAGGCTGAACGGGTCGTCGAAGGCAGGTGAGCCGCGCTGGCTGGAACTGGCCCGCTCGAACGCGCCTGGAACCGGCTGCTCGAACGGGTTCGGCAGGTCGGCCGGGCGTGGCCGCCGCGGCTCTTCTTCGACCGTGGCGGAAAAGAAGTCGTCGCGGCCGATGCTCACCGGCGCCCGCGATGCCGGCGGCAGGCGTTCCGGAACCGGCTGGCCGGCTGCCGGCGCTTGGGCGGTTGGCGTCTGCAGGTCGACATATACGATGTAGTCGCCCAGTCTCAGCCGCATGCCGCTTTGAAGGCGCGTCGACTTACCGGCACCGAGCGGGCTGTCAGAGTCGTTTATGAACAATCCGCTGCTCGACGTGTCGGTGACGAAATATCCATCTCGCCCGCCCGAGATCCTGCAGTGAGCCCGCGAAACGAACATGTCGGGATCGTCGATCTGCCAGCCCGCGTCCGCGCTGCGGCCGATCACCAACTCGCCCTCGTCCAGTCGGGTCTGCCGTACCGCCTGGGTGCGTGGCCCTTGCTCTAGCGTCAGCAGCAGACTCATGCCGCGACCTCCGCCATTTCCGGCCGCCATCCGACGATTGTCCGCAGCCGCATGTCGTCAGCATCGCCCCTTTCAGCGGGCCGCGCAAGCCAGGCGGTCCGGCCGAGCTGAACCGCCCCGATACGCGGCGGCGGAACTGCTTCACGCGCCAGCACGATGCGCAGGTCAACGTCGAGCGATTCCCCGACCATGTCGCGAACGGCCCGCTTGAACAGTTTGAGCCGCGGGCCTCCCGGCAGGAATGCCTTGAAGTCCTCATAGCCCAGCGGGCCGACACGCAGTTCGATCCTGCTTTGGCGGTTGAAAACGCGCGGGCCGATCGTCGCCCCCCGGCCGAGCCCCGCATAGGCTTTTGCAAGGCGGGTCTGGAGCCCGGTTGGTATGGTCATCCAGGCGGCGATGAACTCCTTGATCTGAACCGGCACCTTGAACGCTTCCGCCAGGAACAGCGTCAGCCGTTCCGGGCCGTCGACCTGGTTGGCGAGCGAAGCCGCCTGGCGAAGCTTCACCGTATCGAGATCGGCGTTCTGGGTGCCGGGAAGTCCGATCCCGGCCATGGCTTCAAGCATGGCGCGAACGCGCCCACCGACCGCGCGTTCGACCTGTACGGCCGGATGCGCATCCGCCCACGCCCGATAATACAGGGCGATCAAGCGATGCTGCAGAATGTTGACGAAGTCCAGGAATGTCGTGTCACTGGTCTGCTGCGCATCGGCGCCGGTGAACCAGCGCTGCGACAGGCGATCGAGCACCCAGCGGGTCAAATGGAGCGGCAGCGGACCTTCAGGTCCCATCAGGCCGAGATTTGTGACCGTAACCCTGGCCGGGGCCTTGTCCTTTGCTTCGCGGAATTCAACCACGTCCCTGGCCGAAAAGCTGAGACGCACATGCTGTCCGAGCCTTGCCGGCTCGCGCTCCGGCGAGCCGGAATGACCGAACAGTCCGCCCCTGCGTTCGAGCCGGCGCAGCAGCTCGAAGAAGTCGAACGTCTCGGACAGTTCCTCGGCCCGGTTCGGGTCGACCGCGTCTAGATCAGGTAGCGATTGCCGGGCGTCATCGGCCATGGCACATCCTCCTGCTTCTGCAACAGCCGCGTACGGGTTCGCACAAAGCCGTTTATACCGGCATGACGGGCAAACAGCCGTGCAAGCAAGGCCGAAAGCAGCAATGTGCTCTGCCCTGCCAGGACTGACTGATCCACTTGCAATGTCACTTCCGTACCGCGTCCGAAGCACATTGGCCCGTCGATCTGCAGCCTTTCGATGACCGACCGCGAGTCGATGCGGACGATCGAATGCACGTTGCGGGCCAGGCTCGGATCGCCCCGGTCGGCATAAAGATCGAGCAGCGCATGCAGCGGATCGACGCCGCGGCCTTCCTTGGCAAGGCTGAGAAAGTTGAGCGCCAGCTGCGCCACCAGCCGCCAGGCGAGATTGTCGGCCCGGGATTCGCCCGCTGCGCCCGCCGGCAGCGCCGCGGGGATGGCCGGGCGAGGCGGACGCAACGCGCCGAGAAGCCGGACCGTTTCGACCGGGTCGCCGGCCTCCAGCGTCAAGGTGGGATTGTCATCGAGGATCGGCAGGTCGCGGTTGGTGCAGAGCGCCACGATGTCGACACGCTTCAGCGGCCGGTTCGCCTGGCTTTCCACCGGGCGTGAAATCGCCAGGAAAACATCGTCCCCTGTGTAGGAAGTGCGGGTCAGGCCGTCGCGCCGCTCCTCTTCCGTCGCGCGCCGTGGGCGCCGCTCGGTGGAATAGACCCAGCCACTGCCGCGGTTTTGCCCCAGACTGAAGAGCTCGGGAATTTCGGCGTCGCCGCCTTCGGTGTCGGCGTCCTCGACGCGGATGACTCGGTAGATTTCGAAGTCGCGCGCCCGCGTGCGGTCGGCATGCAGCACCTGGCGCGTCTTGCGCGGGTCGAGCTCGATGACGTTGCACTCACGCTCGAAGAGATTGATGATCGGCGTTGCAAAAAGTTCGAAATCGGCCGGTGTCAGGTCGGCAAGCTCAGGCACTGGACGCCTGAACATGAAGATGATCTCGAGCCCGGCCGCGCATTTGCGCACGACAGGCTGCAGGCCCGATATCCGCACGTAGTGGAAGCGCTCGGGCATCATGAAATATTCGCGCAGCAGACGGTACCCCTCGAATGTCGGACGGGTACGGGGCATCAGGGCCTCGTCGTCGCTGATGCCGATCATTTCGGGTTCCGGCAAGGGCGATACGGGATTGGTCTTGCCTTCCGCGCGTGCGCCAATGGCCGAGCAGGCGCCGAAGATCGCGTCGAAAAGCAGTGGTGCTTTGGTGCGCCCGGCGAAGTAGAGATCGAGCTGGTCGAGCGACAGTTCGTCGAGCCTGCCTTTTCCGGTCCGAGCCAGCACGATGCGGAGCGCCGCCTCGCCGCCCACACCGCCGACCGGCGCCATGCCGCCCGCCGCCAGCGCGCTGCGATCTTGAAAATAGCTTACCGAAGTGACCGCTATCGGCCACAGCGTGATATCCTGGGCGGTGGTGAACGTGCAGCGCGTCGAAAGGCCGGGCTGCAGGCTGGAGACCAGCCGGGTGCCGCGCTTGACGACATGGCCGGCAACCATTGTCTGGACCTGCTGGCCGGGTTTCAGCACCACCATCGCCGTTGCCGGCGCCGGCGTGACCAGGTCGGGATAGAGGACGTCCAGCACGCTGCGTGAAAACCGCGAGCGTTCCGCATCAACCTTCAGCCGGGTGCGCGCGGCGAGGAAAGCGACGCCGTCGAGCAACCGCTCGACATACGGATCCGGACACGGGACCGTGTCGAGCGACAGGTTGCGCGCCACCGCCGGATGCATGTCGGCGAATTCCGCCGCGAGTGCACGGATATGGGTCAGTTCCTCCTCGTAATATTCTACGAAGACCCGATCCATCTCAGGCTTCCCTAAATTCGGTCCGCGCCAAGCCGTTATCGAGATTGATCGTGGTGCGCAGCCGCATGCGTTCCGGCGTCGGCGTCATGATCAGCACCGCGTCTATCTCGATCTTCAAGCCCACGCTCTTGTCGCCAAGCGTCACCGCAACCTTCGTCGCGCTTTCCTTGAGACGTGGCTCGAACGTGGCAAGCACCGAGCGAATCTCGCGCGCCAGGGCTTCGCGATCAAAGTCGCGGGACGAACGACCGGAGAAGGAAGGCACACCGTAGTTGACCACGCTTCGGCGCACCTCCGGAAAATCGGCGAGCGACGGCGGGTTGTCCGCCGCCTGCTCGCTTTCAAGATCGGACAGAAGCGGAACAGCCTCGAAACGCTCGGTGTTGAACAGAGCCTCGATGTCGCGCCGCACGGCCTCCCTGAGCACGCGGGCCGACACGACCACGCCTCGGCTTTCCATCTCCGCGCGATGCTGGGTCTGAAAGGCCAGGCGGTGCAGGCGCCGCTTTTGATCGGCCGTCAGCTCCGCATCGGCATCGATGAGCCGAGCACTGCCCGCGACCAGGGTCTCCAGCCGGTCCACGCCGAGCTCGTCCTGCAAGGCCTGGCGCAGCCCGTCTATCTCGGAGACCATGCCCGGCAGGTCGTTTACGAGGCGGTCCCAGAGGGAGGGCTGGACCGCTTCGCGTTTTGCTCGCGAACCGCCGGTAACCTGCAGCTTGTCCGCGCCGGGCCGCCGGCCCTCACTTGCCGACATAGACATCCATTTCGATTTCGTCATTGCCGTCATAGACGAACTTGATCTTCTTGTAGGCGAAGCTGACCTCTTCCTCGATCAGGTCTTCCTCGTCCTCGGCCTGCGACATGTCATATTCCATGATCGAGGCGTCGGTGAGGGTGACGACCAGGTAATCCTTGGTCTCGCCATCGATGGTGCGGCGTGCCGAGAACACCACTTCGTCCAGCGCCTTGTTCTCGAACAGGGCTTTCTTCAGATAGGGCGAGGACTTGTCATAGTGCTTGGTGAACTTGATCATGCCCAAGGAAACGCGGCCACGGCGCGAGAGCGAATTTGGATCGTATGGAGCGACCATCTTGTAATCGACCCCATGGATTTCGATTTCATCCTCGTGGCCGTCTCGAACGCTTGGGCCTTTGATATCCGGAACTTTCAGAAAGCCATCAATCTTCATGGTTGTGGGCATTGTCTTTCTCCACCGCTTTCAAAACCAAGATATTGTTGCTGTTGATCAAGTCTTCACGGACGGCAGTTCCGACACCAGTCGGAGCGAGGCATTGATGCCCTCCAACTGGTAATGCGGACGCAGATAGAAGCGGGCATTGTAGTAGCCGGGCCGCCCCTCCACGCTGTCCACCTGGACCTCGGCGGCGGCAAGCGGGCGCTTGGCGCGCGCCTTGTCGTCGGCAAAGGCCGGGTTGGCCAGCACGTAGCGGTTGATCCATTCGGTCAACCAGATCTGCATGTCGGAGCGCTCCTTGAACGAGCCGACCTTGTCGCGTGCAATCGCCTTGAGGTAGTGCGCAAAGCGCGAGACCGGGAAGAGATAGGGCAGGTTGGCGCTCAGCCGTTCATTGGACTGAGCGTCGGGATCGACCAGCCGTCCCGCCCGTGTCTCGTCGTCCTGCAGCGAGTGTGCGCCGATGAAGGCCGCGAGATCGGTATTCTTCCGATGCAGGATGGGCATCAGGCCGAGCTTGGCCAGTTCCGCCTCGCGCCGGTCGTCGATGGCGACTTCCGTCGGGCATTTCATCGCTATCGACCCGTCATCGGTCGGGAAGCTGTGCACCGGCAGGTTGAGGACCGTGCCGCCATTCTCGACGCCGCGGATCTGCGTGCCCCAGCCATAGAGCTTGTGGCTGCGGTTTATGTTCACGCCCATCGGGAAGGCGGCGTTCATCCAGACATATTTGTTGTGGTCGCCCTGCACCTCTTCCTCGAAGGTGAAGCCCTTCACCGGAACGGTATCCGTGCCATATGGCAGCCGCGCCAGGACGCGGGGCATGGTCAGGCCGATGTAGCGGGCGTCCTCGCTCTCGCGCAGCGACTGCCACGAGGCATAGGCCGGGTTGGAGACGATCTGCTGCAGGTCTTGCGGGTTCGGCAATTCCTGCCAGCTGTCCATGCGGAACAGGCGCGGCGAGGCGGCTGCGATGAACGGGGTGTGCGCCGAAGCACAGATGCCGGAGATATTGCGCAGCAGGCCGACGTCGCGCGGGTGGTTGGAGAATTCGTAGGCGCCAATCACGCAGCCGATCGGCTCGCCGCCAAGCATCGAATACTCGTCCGTATAGACTTTCTTGAAGATCGGGCTCTGATCCCACATCTGGCCTTCATAGTCTTCGAGCGTGTCGGCCAGCTGCTCCTTGGAAATGTTCATCACCCGGATCTTCAGCTTCTGATCCGTCTCGGTGTTGTTGACGAGGTACCAGAGGCCGCGCCATGTGCCTTCCATTTCGCGCACTTCCGGCGCGTGCAGGATCTCGTTGACCTGGGTCGTCAGCATCTTGTCGATGCCGGCGATGAGCGACTTGATCGACTTGATCGCATTCGACGAGATGGTCGTGGTATCGGAACGGGATTGCGCCGCGAGCGCAAGATTGCGCACGAGTTGCTGCAGCTTCTCGCTGTCGTCCTTCTTGACCTTGAAATCCTTCTCGAGGAGTCCGCTGAATTCGCCGAGGTCTATGGCTTCGGCCTCGGCGGCGACGGCGGCGGTCTTTTGCTGTTCGGCCATGATCTATTCCCCAACCTTGTCGTCGTCGACCAGCGCCTGGCTGGCGATCTTGCCAAGAAGCGGTTCGTTGTTCAGAAGTTGCGCAATGCGCTTTTCAGCGTCGACGCGGCCATCCATGAAGCCCAGCAATTCCTCGAGCTGACGGCGCATCTTGAGGATTTCGGCCAGTTGCGGAACTTGCTCGGCGATCTTGTCCGGGGCGAAATCACCCATTTTGGTGAAGGTGAGATCGAGCGCCAGTTCCTCGTCGCGCTCCTGGCCTTCGGCCTGCGGCAGCGTGTTCTTCACCCGGGCTTTGACGCGGGGCCCGAGCGCCTCCATGAACTTGGGGAAGCGGTTCGCGTCGGTCTCGACAAAGGCGCGGTCCAGCACCGACTTTGACGCTTCCTTGGTCTGCGAGGCGCCGGAAAGGTCGGCCATCACGCCCATGACAAACGGCAGTTCGATCGTCGTCGGGCTACCGTAGGTTTCCACGTCGTAGGCGATCTGCACCCGCGGCGCGCGATTTCGTTCGATGACCTTCGCTTTGCTTTCGGCTGGCATGTGCTGTTACCTTTCATCCTTCTGAGCCGTCTTCTTGACATCGGGAACGCCGGCAAGGAGCCGGAATTCCTTCAGCCCAGACGGGGCGAGATCTTCCATCAGTTCAACGAAATCCATATGCACCATCCGGCGCACGCGCCGCGCCAGGTGCGGAATCGGGCTTGACGGTTCGGTGCGGTCATAGAAGGCGACGACGAGGTCGAGGCATCTCACCACGTCGTCGCGCGAGGAAATCCGGTCAGGAAGCCCCGTGCTCGAGTCCGCGTAGCTTGCCATACTTGCCATAGTATCGGCTCCATGACCGTTTCGAGCAGGCATTGTCTGTTCTGTTGGCGAGGGCGGCTTGGCCGCGCCATTCGTCACGGGGTCGGCGCTCGAATTCCGTTCGAGGGTCGTCAGCAAACGCTGCAGAAACCGTTTTAATTCCGGAACGGGAGCGCCGCCGCCCTCGAGACGAGCGTTGAGGGCGGTCTCGACCGCATCAAGGGCCGCGATCGCTGCCCGGGCGTCGGCCACGAGCGAGACCATCTCGGCGTTGGCTTGATCAATCTGTGCCGCGCATCCGGCACGCACCCGGTTCAACATTTGTCCGTGCGCGCTGACCAGCGCGGCCTTTTCCGCCGCATTCAACCCCGAGGCTGCTTCCTGGAGCATGACACGGTCGTCGAGCGCGCCTTGTTCCAGATCGCGTCCAGTGATTGGCCCGATCGAGCGTGGCGCAAAGAACGTCATTTGCCGCAGGTTCGCCAGCAGCCCGTCCTGACCGTTCTGGAGGTCGGTCAGCGCGTTGATACGACGCAAGGCGGCATCGCGCGGCGAAGCGTTGGGCCGCAGTGCCGGATGCATGGTTTTCCAATGCTGGTCGAAGGTCTGCGCAATGAGGGTCAGACCCTGCGCGAGCCCGGCCAGTCCTTGTTCATTGGCCAGCGCGCGCGTGACGACGACGAGCAGGCGCAGGTCCCGGCCATGCGCGCGCAATTCCTCCGCCTTTGCCAGAACCGCGGGCCAGTCGACCGGGATGGTGCTTTGCGAGGTGGGCTTGTTGCGCCCGTCGTGGACGACCTTGACCTGGAGTTCCGTCAGGCGCTCCAGCTCGTGAAAAGCCGGGTCGTTGCGCAAATCCTCCCCGGACGGATTCTCACCGTCGAGCGGACTAAGCCAGAGTGCGACATCAATCACACCAACCCCCAGCGACCGGCCTCAAACCGTACCTGACCCAACGTTACCACACCGTTGTACTTTACCACAATTCAACGACTGCTCAAAAATTAACGGAAGCTAAACGCAGCCGCTTCTTGAGTGCCGAAACCCTTGGCGAGATTGCCGAACCCAGTATGTGAAATGCATCGCATAGGGGCGCCCGATTCCGTGGTCATTTGCAGCCAGCGCTGCGGAACTTTCCACAAACGGAAGAAGCCAGCTGAATCGGGGCGTCGAGACCTCGTCCATCACGCGCTTTGTCAAGTGACCGCTTATGTGGCAGGTTATCGACTGGCAGATTGCAGGAGCACGTTCGATGGAACAGCGCCGGTCATCGCAGACCTTCAAACGCAAGGAACTGGTCGGCAAGCTCAATCCTGTCGGGGTGCGCGCCTTCAAGGCTGCGGCCGACACCGCCAAGCTGCGCGGCAACCCTTACGTCGAACTCGTCCACTTCATCGAGCAACTGGTGCTTTCCGACCGCTCGGATGTGCAAATGATAATCGCCGACGCGGGGGTGGATGCGAGCCGGCTCACGGCCGATATGACCCGCGCCGTCGACAAGCTGCCTTATGGCGCCACGTCGATCGAGGAATTCTCCGACCACATCTTTCATGCCATCCAGGAAGCCTGGAACCTGGCAACGCTGGAATTCGGCGTGGAGGAAGTTCGCAGCGCGCATATTCTTCTCGCTTGCCTGAAGACGCCGGTGCTGGAAGGCCTGCTGTCGAAGATCAGCGGCGAGTTTGACAAGATCGACGCCGACGCGGTCATCGCGCGGTTCGCCGATGTCATGGAAGGTTCGCTCGAAGCCGGCGCCTCGACCAGCGAGCCTGCCGCAGAGACGCCGCGGCGGTCTCCGGGCGGGGATTCGGCGCTGGCCAAATACGCGACCGACCTGACCCAGCGTGCCCGCGACGGCAAGATCGATCCGGTCGTCGGCCGCGATCCCGAGATCAGGCAGATCGTCGATATCCTGATGCGGCGGCGGCAGAACAACCCGATCCTGACCGGCGAGGCCGGGGTCGGCAAGACTGCGGTCGTCGAGGGCTTTGCCTTGCGTATCGCCCAGGGCGATGTGCCGCCCACACTGCAAGGCGTCAGCGTGCGCATGCTCGACGTCGGATTGATGCAGGCGGGGGCAAGCGTGAAGGGCGAGTTCGAAAAAAGGCTTAAGGCTGTCATCGATGAGGTGCAGTCTTCCGAAACGCCCGTCATCCTGTTCATCGATGAAGCCCACACCTTGATCGGTGCGGGCGGCGCTGCTGGTACCGGCGACGCGGCCAATCTCCTGAAGCCGGCGCTGGCGCGCGGTGAACTTCGCACGATCGCCGCGACGACCTGGGCCGAATACAAGCAGCACATCGAAAAAGACCCGGCGCTGACCCGCCGTTTCCAGGTGGTGAAGATCGACGAGCCGTCGGAGGCGGTGGCCGTTCTCATGTTGCGCGGCGTGGCCGGCGTTCTCGAGCAGCACCACAAGGTGCAGATACTCGATGAGGCGATCGAGGCGGCGGTCGGCTTGTCGCACCGCTACATCCCGGCGCGGCAACTGCCGGACAAGGCGGTGAGCCTTCTCGACACCGCTTGCGCCCGTGTCGCCATATCGCAGCACGCCACGCCGGCCGAGGTCGAGGATATCATGCGCCGCCGCCAGGCGCTGGAGGTCGAGCGCGGCATCATCGGCCGCGAGGCCGCGATCGGCATCGAGGTGGGTGAGCGGCAGGCGCGGGTCGAGACCGGGCTTGCCGAAAGCGAGGTCACGCTGGCCGCAGCGCAGCAACGTTGGGATCGGGAAAAGGCGCTCGTTGCCGAGATACTCGAATTGCGTGCCAGGCTGCGCGGCGAAGGTGTGCCGCTCGACGCGGTGGAGACGCCGCAGACCAATACCGAGACAGCGGGCGCGGACGCGGTTGAGATCCAGCCGCCCAAGACCGAAACACTTGAGACCGAAACGCCCAAGACCAAAACGGCCAGAACCAAAACCGCCGGGACCGACGGGGAGGCACCGGCCGCTGCCGCTGCCCCTCCGCGCGATCCGGCCGCCGATCTTGCCCGGCTGCGCGAACTGATGGCCGAACTGGCCGAGGCGCAAGGCGAGACGCCGCTGATCCTGCCGTCGGTCGACCGCAACGCCGTGGCGGCGGTCGTTCAGGACTGGACGGGAATCCCGACAGGACGGATGCTGTCGAGCCAGACCGAAAAGGCGCTGCGGCTCGCCACGACTTTGTCCGAACGCGTCGTCGGCCAGGATCACGCCATGGAGATGATCGCCAAGCGTGTGCAGACCAGTCGCGCCGGGCTCGGCGCGCCGGAAAAGCCGGTGGGCGTGTTCCTGCTCTGCGGCCCCTCCGGCGTCGGCAAGACCGAAACCGCCCTGGCGCTGGCCGAAACGCTCTATGGCGGCGAACAGAACCTCATCTCGATCAACATGTCCGAGTTCCAGGAGGCACATACGGTCTCCACCTTGAAGGGTGCGCCGCCCGGATATGTCGGCTACGGCAAGGGCGGCATCCTGACCGAGGCGGTTCGCCGCAAGCCCTATTCTGTGATCCTGCTCGACGAGGTCGAGAAGGCGCATCCTGACGTGCACGAGATCTTCTTCCAGGTCTTCGACAAGGGGATGATGGACGACAGCGAGGGCCGGCGGATCGACTTCAAGAACACGCTGATCCTGCTCACGTCGAATGTCGGCTCCGAAGTCATCATGGATCGGACCAGGAATGGAACGCTACGGGCAGGGCTCGACGATCTCGACACCGCGTTGCGCAGCCCGTTGCTGAAGGTTTTTCCGGCGGCCTTCCTCGGCCGGGTGGTGACCATTCCTTATTACCCGCTCTCGGATTCGATGATCGAAGCGATCACCCGTCACCAGTTTGCCAAGATCGCTCGCCGGCTGCGTGCAACCAACGATGCGGAATTGGTGATCGGCGACGGCGTCATGGATCTGGTCAAGGCCCGCTGCACCGAGATCGAATCCGGCGGGCGGATGATCGATGCCATCCTGACCAACACGCTTCTGCCGGAATTGAGCCGCGGCGTGCTGAACCGGTCGCTCGGGGGCGAAAAGATGACGAAGGTGACCGTCGGCGCCTCCAAGGAGGGCTTCACCTATTCCTTCGAGTAGCTTCAGGCGAATGTTGACGAAGCGTCAGGCGATGCAAGCGGACCGTTGCCGAGCCGCTGCCACGTCGCCTTGCCCTTTGCGCCGCGGGTTTTGGGGGCTATTCATGGCGTAGTGCATCGATCGGATTTAGATTGGCGGCGCGGCGCGCCGGGAAGTAACCGAACAGCACGCCAACCAGGCCGGAGAACACGAACGATCCGACCACGACCGTCGGTTCGAAGACGAAGGGGACGTTCAGCCAGCCGGCCATGGCGGCCGCAACGCTCAGGCCGATGGCGACGCCGATCAAGCCGCCGAAAAGCGACAGCACCACCGCCTCGACCAGGAACTGCGCCAGAACCTGGCGGCGCAGCGCTCCGATGGCGAGCCGGATGCCGATCTCCCGCGTGCGTTCGGTCACCGATACCAGCATGATGTTCATGATCCCGATGCCCCCGACCAACAGGCTTACGGCGGCCACGGCGCTCAACAGTCCGGTCAGCACGGTCGTGATGTTGGACAGCGTGCTGCTGATCTCGGTCATGTCGAAAACGGAAAAGTCATCCCGCTGGCCGGTCCCGATCCTGCGCCGTTCCCGCAGCAGGTTCTCGACATCGCGCTTCACCTTGGCCGTCGCCGTGTCGGCACGCGCCGCGACATTGATGAAATCGACGTCGACGTTGCCGGCAATCCGCCGCTGGAAGGCGCGCAGGGGAATGATGACGATGTCGTCCTGGTCCATGCCGAACGCGCCAGCACCCTTCGAAGCCAGAAGGCCAATGACCGTGCAGGGGATTCTTTGCAGGCGAAGAGCCTGTCCGATCGGATCGGACTTGCCGAACAGGTGTTGGCGGACAGTCTCGCCGACGACACAGACAGGATTGCCGGCGTGCAATTCGCCGTCCGTGAACAGGCGGCCCGAAGCAAGCGTCCATTGCCCTGCTTCGAAATAGGTATTCAGCGTTCCGGCGACCGAAGTTTCCCAGTTCTCGTTTCCGACCACGGACGTGACTTTCGCCGAAGCGATCGGTGCAACGGCCTTCACCCCGCCGATCTGGTCGGCGATCGCCGCGGCATCGGCGGCGTTGAACGGCCTGGCCGTCGAGCGCGCGCTGCCGGGAGCGCCGCCCGGTTCGCCCGACCTGACCGAAAGAAGGTTGCTGCCCAGGCGCGAAACGCCGGAGACGACGCTTTGCGTGGTTCCGTTGCCGATGGTCACCAATGCCGTCACGGCCGCCACGCCGATGATGATGCCGAGCGCTGTCAGCGTGGACCTCAGGGCATTGCGGCGGATGGCGCGAAAGGCCAACAGGATGGTTTCAAGGAACATCAGGCGGCCTTGCTGTTCAATTGGTCGGTTTCGATCTCTCCATCCTTGAAGCGAACGATCCGCTGCGCGAAGGCGGCCATGTCCGGCTCATGGGTCACCATGACTATCGTTATGCCCTCGCTCCGGTTGAGATGGATCAGGAGGTTCATGATCTCGAGGCTGCGCGCCGTATCAAGATTGCCCGTGGGCTCGTCGGCGAGCAGAAGGGCGGGAGCGGTCACGATGGCGCGGGCGATGGCGACTCGTTGCTGCTGCCCGCCCGAGAGTTCGTTCGGCGCATGGTTCTCCCACCCGGCAAGGCCGACCTGCCGCATGGCGTTGAGCGCAAGTGCGCGCCGCTCGCGGGCGCCCATCTGGCGGTAGATAAGCGGCAGTTCGACATTCTCGATCGCGGAGGTGCGCGGCAGCAGGTTGTAGCCCTGGAACACGAAGCCGATATAGTGTCGCCTCAGCAAGGCACGCTGGTCGTTCGAAAGCGCGCCGACATCGAGGCCACGGAAATAGAAATGGCCGCCCGTCGGAGTGTCGAGGCAGCCCATGATGTTCATGCAAGTCGATTTACCTGAGCCGCTAGGGCCCATGATGGCAACAAATTCGCCCTCGGCGATATCGAGAGAAACCCCGCGCAGCGCATTCACCGTCGCGCTGCCTTGCCCGTAGGATCGGGCGAGATCCTGCAGCTTTATCAGAACGGCACCGGTGGACGGCATGTCTCATTCCGATCCGGTTGAATCGACGATCAGCAGGTTGCCGTCTTGCAGGCCACCATCGAGCACCTGCGTCCAATTCCCGTCGGTGGCGCCAGGCGTTATCAGAAGCGGTGAGGCGGCGTTGTCCTTGAGAACCCAGATGCGCTTCTGACCTGGCGGAAGGTTGTCGCTCAGCTCCGTCTGTGCCTGCGTGGGCGGCCGGGGCATCAGCTTGACAAGCCAGTTGCGGTTGTCGGTGGCTTCGGCGGTCGTGGGCGGCGCGTAGCGCAACGCCGCATTCGGGATCAGCAGGGCATCGTCGACCTTCTGGGTGACGATCTCGGCGGCGACCGTCATGCCCGGCCGCAAGGCCAGCGATGCGTTGTCGACCGACAGCACCGATTTGTAGGTGACGACGCCACTGACGGTCACCGGCGCGTAGCGAAGCTGGACGACTTTCGCGGCGAAATGGCGATCGGGAAAGGCTTCCACGGTGAAGGTTGCGTCCTGTCCTTCCTTCACGCTCCCGGCGTCGGCTTCGTCGACGTCGACAAGCAGCTGCATCTGGCTGAGATCGCCCGCGATTGTGAACAGAACCGGAGCCTGAAGCGAGGCAGCGACCGTCTGGCCCGGATCGACATTCCTATCGAGAACGATGCCTTTGATTGGTGAACGGATCACTGCCTTGTCGAGATCGGTCTGATTGGCGGCAAGGTCGGCTTCGGAGACCTTTACCTGCGCCTTGGCGCTGTTGAGGACAGCCTCGGCCTGGTCGCGTGCCGACACTGCCGTTTCCAGATCCTGCCTGGACGCAAAATCGTGAAGCACAAGAGGCCGCAGGCGCGCAAGGTCGCTTTCGGTCTGCGCAAAGGCAGCCTGTTTCTGCACGACGTCGGCCTTCATTGCGTCGAGTTGCGCGCGCGTATGATTGGTTTCGGCAATCAGCTTGTCGGTGTCGATCTCGGCGAGGACCTGTCCGGCAGTCACCTTGGCATTGTAGTCGACCAGGACCGATTCCACCTTGCCGGACAATTCGCTTCCGACCTGGACCTGCGTGATCGGATCAACCGTACCGGTCGCCGAAACCGATACGGTAAGGCCACCGCGCTTGGCGGCCACGGTCTGGTACTGGAGCGAAGACACAGCCTGGCGCGCGGACCACCACCAGCCTCCGGCTGCCAGGACAAGGACAACCAGTGCCAGCCACGACAAGGATGCACGATGGCGCGGCCACCAGCCCGAACCGGCGCCGATTTTCAGGACATCTTCCATCTCGGGATTTGTTGCTTCAGGATTTGGCGCGAGCATGGATTTCCGTCCTTTCCGCCGGCTCGGCCCGACCCCGGCCGTTCTGGACAAAGCTGTGGGGAGATTGCGCCTTCACGACCATTCCGCGCCGTTCCAGCTCACTTCGGATGCCCTTGGGGATATCCCGGCATCCGCAATGGATGGCGTGTTCCAGGTGCCACGCGATCCGATCGTCCATGGTCGCGTTCGCGGGCATCGCGTTCGCTGCATGCCATTGCCTGTTCATGTCGATCGATCCCGTTCCAGGCATGAATCGTAAGGGTGTGGGAACAAACCGAGTGCCTTGGTGCTGTAGCTGACGGGCAGGTTCTTGGTCTGTTGATAGTGGTCGAGCATCATCCATAGCGCGCGGGCAGGTTTCCTTTTGAGCGCACAAGTTCCAACGCGCGATGAGACATGACCGCATCCTTTCAGCAGCGTGCTTTTCGTCGACTGCTCGCACAGACCCTCCTGCCTTTCGGCTGACCGGACATTGATCCCGGTCAACGGCGAAAGATTTCCTCATTGCGCTAGGTCAATGAAACAGGACGTGGCGCGGCTCATTGTTCGCCAGGCCAGCAAGAGAGGCAGTCGAGAAAACAAGGAGAATGCGCTGTGGTGAAGATGATGAAGGCGGCCGTGGTCCATGAATTCGGCAGGCCGCTATCGATCGAACAGGTGCCGGTACCCATTCCGGGCCCGGGGGAAATCCTGGTCAAGGTGATTGCATGCGGCGTCTGCCATACCGATTTGCATGCCGCCGATGGAGACTGGCCGGTGAAGCCCGTGCCGCCGTTCATTCCCGGGCATGAGGTTGCCGGCGTGGTCGCGGCGCTCGGGCCAGGCGTGACCGACTTCAAGGAAGGCGATCCGGTCGGCGTCGCCTGGCTGCACGATGCGTGCATGCGTTGCGAATACTGCGAGACCGGCTGGGAGACGCTTTGCGAGCACCAGCATGACACCGGCTACAGCTGCGACGGCGGCTTCGCTGAATATGTCATTGCATCGGCACCTTTTGCCGCGCGCCTGCCTGCCGGCGTCGATTTCGCGCAGATAGCGCCGATCCTTTGCGCCGGCGTGACCACATACAAGGGCCTGAAGGAAACCGAGGCCCGGCCCGGCGAGTGGGTGGCTATATCCGGCGTCGGTGGTCTCGGCCACGTGGCGATCCAGTACGCCAAGGCGATGGGGCTGAAGGTTGTGGCCCTGGACGTTGCACCCGAAAAGCTCGCTCTGGCCAAAGCCGCCGGAGCCGATCTCGCATTCGACGCGCGCTCGCCGGATGTGGTGGCCGAGGTCATCAAGGGAACCGGCGGTGGTGCTCATGGCATTCTCGTGACCGCGGTTTCGACACCGGCTTTCAGCCAGGCGCTGCATATGGTTCGCCGCAAGGGGACGATCAGTCTGGTTGGCCTGCCGCCGGGGGAGTTTCCGACGCCGATCTTCGACGTCGTGCTGAAGCGCATCACGGTGCGCGGCTCGATCGTCGGGACCAGGCGCGATCTCGACGAGGCCATCGCCTTCGCCGCCGACGGCAAGGTAAAGGCCGAAATCACCAAGGGACGCCTCGAGGACATCAACACAATATTCGCAAACCTCAAGGCAGGCAGGGTTCAGGGACGGATGGTGCTCGATTTTTCCGAGTCCGTTCACACCCCGGTATCTGAGCGCGCGGCCGTTCCCGCCTGACGACAGACATAGGGGCGGCGTCGGAGGACGCCGCCCTTATGGGTCTGGCTTTCGTTCGGTCCCGTATCTGGCGGGTGGAAGTGCTTCAATCCGGTCAAGAGTGAAACGGTGTTCACCGTCCGGGGGCGCCCGGAATTAAGCGTCAGCCTGGACGGAGGCCGGCAAATTGATTCAAGGCAAGGCGATCCTCGGGAACACAAGCCAGAAGACAACGAGACTTGAAGCACCCCCTTTTTTCAACGACCATTCCAGAAGGTGTGCCATGGAACTGATGGAAGCGTTGCGGACGCGGCGAGCGGTTCGTACCTACACCGACGAGCAGATCGAAAACGATCTGATCCACGAGTTGATCGACGCTGCCATCCTGGCACCGAGTGCCATGAACCTGCAGCCATGGTCCTTTGTGGTGGTGAGCGGTTCCGCGCGCCTGCGTGCGTTATCGGATGAGGCCAAGCGCTATACGATCAGCAACCTGCCCGAAGGTTCGCCGCTTGCTGGCCATCTTGCCGACAAGGAGTTCAAGATTTTCCACGGCGCGCCGGCGCTGATTATCATCTGCGCGACGAATGACGAAAGGCAGTCTGACGAGGATTGCTGCCTGGCCGGGCAGAATCTCATGCTGGCAGCTCATGCCAGGGGTCTTGGAACATGCTGGATCGGGTTGTCTCGGCCTTGGCTCAACGAGACGACGGTAAAGAAGGAGCTTGGGATTCCGCTCGCACTGAAACCGGTTGCACCGATCATTGTGGGCAAGGCACGGGCGGCGCCAACCGTGACATCAAGAAATGAACCTCGGATCATATGGGGTCACTGATCACGCAGGGCTGGAGCGCCCTGCGACAGCGAAGGACCGCTTTGGACCTCGATCAATCCATTTCAAAGGAGAACAAAATGATTTTGGCTAATGGTACGCTCGTCGCGGTAACCGACGGCGAGAAGTTGCGCCTTTTCCGCAACAAGGGTCACGAACCCCGGATCGACCTGGTTGAATTGCGCGAGCCGGCCCTCCAGGCGGCCAGCACTGGCTCGGGCGGCCGACATCGCAGTTCCACTGCCAATCCCGACGACTCTCGCCTGCGGGAAGACGACTTTGTCGCGGCCGTGGCCGAGTACCTCAATCGCGAGGCGCTGACGGAGGCGTTCGAGCATCTGGTGGTGATCGCCGATCCGCGCACGCTGGGCGAACTGCGCAAGCACGTCCAGGCTACGCTGAAAGCAAAGCTTGTGGGCGAGCTGGGCAAGGATCTCGCGAAACACTCGGTCGAAGCCATCGAGAAGACATTGGCGGGGGCTTGAGTCCGCGCGAGACCGGCCTTGATATCTGTCTGAGCTCTTATTGCCCGCTTTGTGACGCGATCGAGACCAGCCGGCTTTGACCCGTTTCAATCATGTTCCAGCGCCATGTTGACGAGGATCAATGAGGACTGGGTTCGTTCCCTGTTGGATGGCCATCGATCCGAATTGGGGAACAGTGATGCAGACGAATGAAACGCCGCGATATGACGCCAGCGTGAACACGACCGGTTGCTGCCCAAGGTTCAATCCGGAGGGCTGGGACGGCCAGGAGTTGCACTTCAAGGACAAGCGGTTTCTCAAGGCGACAACCCACAGCGTGATGCATGTGCCGGTGAACATGGGCAGCGTATTCTCGCGTGTTAACAGGCATATCGATGACGCCGGTGCTTCGGACACGGACCGATTCATCGTGCTCAGCCGCGATATCTCGCCGTGGAGCAGTGAACATCTGTTTTCAGTCTCGAGAACCGTCCCAGGCGAGGAGATGACCACGCTGAGCGGTGACTTCATGACGAAAGTTTTCGAAGGCCCGTACAGCCAGGCAAGGCAGTGGCATGAGGAAATGCGGCAGATCGCACGCGATCGAAAATCGGAGCCGGGCGACGTCTATTTCTTCTACACGACGTGCCCGAAATGCGCCAAGGTCTACGGAAAGAACTATGTCGTCGGCGTCGCGGCGACAAGCTGAGCCACGATGGCGGTGCTCATACGCGGTCCGCTGGTGCGTCCTCAGCGCGCAATCGGAAGACCGAGACCGAAGAAGGCGCAATCTTCACGGCCTGCAACGTCCGGTCCGCGTATTCATCCAGCTTGTCCGTGCTAAACCAGCCCGATTCGCGGGCCATATACCGCGACGGAAACCAGGGGTGCGTGGGAGGGGATCATTCGATGGAACAGTCGGAGGCAACGGCTACCACGCTTCGCCAACGCTCGAGCTTCTTCGGAAGCTTGGGCCCAGGACTGATCACGGGCGCGGCCGATGATGATCCAAGCGGTATCGCCACCTACAGTCAGGTGGGGGCGCAATTCGGCTACTCGCTCGCCTGGACCATGCTGTTCAGCTATCCGCTTATGGCTGTAACTCAAGGGATCAGTGCCGGGATCGGCGCTGTGACTGGCCAAGGTATCGCGCGCAATCTGCGTCGGCACTACTCGCCTTGGCTGCTGCGTTTCGCCGTTCTTCTCCTACTGGTCGCCAACGTCATCAACATCGGCGCCGATCTCAGCGCCATGGGGGCGGCGCTCGAATTGCTCATAGGTGGCCCGCGTCACTGGTATGCGATCTTGTTCGCCCTGATTTGCATCTTTCTGGAAATCTTCGTGAGCTATCGGCGCTACGTGACGGTGCTTAAATGGCTAACCCTGTCCCTGCTTGCCTACGTGGCGGTGGTGCTGTCGGTCCATGTGCCCTGGGGAGCGGCGCTCTATGGTGCGCTGGTTCCGCAAATCGTCTTCGACAGCGATCACGCCATGGCGCTTGTTGCCGTCCTTGGCACAACGATCAGTCCTTACCTCTTCTTTTGGCAGGCCGGGGAGGAGGTTGAGGAGCAGCACCGGCAACACCGCCGGCGGCTTGGCGCCAACTCGCACGCTGCCGGACCGGAGCTGGCGCGCATTCGTGGCGACACGCTATTTGGAATGGGCTTTTCCAATCTGGTGGCCATCGTCATCATTATTGCCACGGCGGCAACGCTTCATGCCAACGGGATTACGCAGATCCAGACCTCGTCGCAGGCGGCCGAAGCGCTCCGGCCTGTTGCCGGGGACTTTGCGTTTGCCATATTCGCCATCGGTATTGTCGGTACCGGAATGCTTGCCGTCCCCGTGCTTGCGGGCTCCGCCGCCTATGCTGTTGCGGAGATGTTTCGGTGGCCCGAAGGCCTGGACCGGCGCCCGCAGGACGCCAAGGCCTTCTACGGCGTCATCGCGCTGGCAACGCTGGGTGGGGTGACCCTGACTTTCGTGGGCCTGGATCCCATCAGGGCCCTCTATTGGAGCGCTGTCGTCAACGGAATACTAGCGGCGCCGCTGATGGCAATCATGATGATGATCGCTATGAACCCGCGGATTATGGGTCACCTTACATTGCCGCGCTGGATGGTTTTCGGTGGCGTGCTTGCCACGGCGGTGATGGCTTTGGCCTCAATTGGCTTTTTCGTGCTGTGACCGACAGCCCGGCGCGCGGTTTTCCGCAAGGACGCAGGACCCATGCCTATCGAGGGCACAATGACTGAGCTTCATCTCTGGCCGATTGTTCAGTGCCTCATCTTGCTGACTCTCGCCAACGGCGTACCTGTCATCGCCAAGAAAATGCTTGGCGAGTGGCTCTCGTGGCCGATCGATGGTGGTCGGCTTTTCTGGGACGGACAGCCCCTCCTGGGTCGGTCAAAGACCCTTCGCGGTCTCGTGCTCGCCATCGTGGCGGCTGGGATAGGCGGCCCCCTTGTGGGGCTCGACACTGCAATTGGAGTGCTCATCGGCTTCACCGCCATGGCCGGCGACATGCTGTCGAGCTTCATCAAACGTCGCATGCGCCTGGCTCCGAGCGCCGAGTCGCCAGGCTTCGATCAGGTGCCGGAATCTCTGTTGCCTTTCCTGGCGGTCAGGAACCTCGTGGGATTTTCGGTTTGGGACATTCTGATCGGTGTCGGCGCGTTCTGGATTGGCGAACTCTTGGTCTCCCGGCTTCTCTACATGCTGCGCATCAGGGACAGACCTTACTGATCCCTGCGGGCCAGATGGTGCAGTGTGATCTCGGGAAGGCAGTTCAGCCGTACCGCGACGACACTCGAGCCGGCGCCAACCGATGTGTAACCACTCATGCCATGATACATCCACGCGCCGGCGCCCATCGTCCGCGGGAGCTTCGAATCCAGGGTGATCGGAATTCCCCCCGGCAGGCAGATCTGGCCGCCATGGGTGTGACCTGCGAGCATCACGTCGAATCCTGCGTGAGCTGTCTGGCGATAGATCTCGGGAGTATGCGAGAGCAGGATCGAAAAGGCGTCGGCGGGCACATCGGCAGCCGCCTTTTCGATATTGTCGACCCGGAAGAAATGCGCATCGTCAATTCCAGCGAGATAGATGCGCTCTCCGCCCCGCTCGATCACTTCCAGTTCGTTCATCAGCATGCGAATGCCATGTCCTCCAGGGCGGGAACCATTCGAACCGTGTCGTGGTTACCGAGCACCCCGTATAGCGGCCCCTTGAGAGAGGCGCGCACGCGGGCGACGCCATCCATGGCGGCCTCGAAGGGACCGAAGGTCTTTGCGCGGAAATCGCCGGTCAGCACGCAAATGTCATAATCGAGATTCGCAACGAGTTCGGTGACGCGATCCATCGCCGGGCCGCTCATGTCAGTATGCAGATCGCTGAGGTGCAGGATCCGGAATCCGTCGAAGCCGCGTGGCAAGGTTGCCGATGTGATTGTGTTGACGCGGAGTTGGACGTTTTCGGCATTGCGGCACCCGCGTCCATAGAGCCCGGTGAAGCGCAGCCCGTTGCGGATCACCGCATGGATCGAATACCAATTCTCCAGGTGAAAGAAGTTCAGGCCCTGGCCGAAGATTTGTGCTTCGTGGTCGTCTTCTATGCCCAGACGCTGCCTTGCATGGATCCGGCCAAGGCGTGCGTCCAACCTGAGGCTGATGTCAGTCATCGGCATCCCGAACCAAGTTGATTGGCGCCTCCGAGGCGTACCAATCCATCGCACATGCAAGTCATTTTGGCGATCTTCGCGGCTGCCTAAATCTAATGCTGCAGCGTTTCGATGTAACCTGTCAGGTTGTGGATGCGTTCTGTGGTTACCACTTCGCCGCCACTTGGGCCGTAGGTTTTTGCGTCATCCTCAAGGAATTGACGACCCCAGACCGGCATCTCGCGGTCGCCATGGCTTGGTATGGCGTACCGGCCGTCGATGGTCGCGAAGACCCTCGAATAGGGAAACGTCCCGCCATTGCGTTCGGAAAGGTGCGTCAGGTCGGCCGGACGCTTGATCAGTAGGTCGCGCAAGGGTCCGTCGCCCTTGCCATCGACGCCGTGACAGACGGCGCAGGAGTTCAGATATTCTGCCTGGCCGTAACTCATTTCCTGCGCCCTGGACGCCTGGCAGGCCATAGTCGCGAGAGCTAGTGCGATCAGGAGTCTCATCTGCTCATCCACCGGTTGATGGGTTGAGCGTACCGTGTCAACCCGCACGCATGTTGATCCGGATCAATTGGGCCACGGCGGGGCCTTTGATTCAGCGCAATGAGCATGCCGAACCGTCCGGTTATGGTTGCATGAAGTTTGACACAAGATCGGGAGCAGCCGCCATGGCTTTCAGGACGATACTTACGGTTACGGGACCGTATATGGGTGACGGCGATCTCAAACTCGCTGCTGACCTTTGCGACGAAATCGGCGCCCATCTTGCTGTTCTTGTCGTTGCCATCGCCGCGCCGCCGCCAGTCGGAGAGTATGCGGCAGTCGTCTCGGAAGACTGGCTGAAGGAGCGGCAGGCCGATGAGAAGCTCCTGGAGAAGCGAGTCGCCGCCGTGTCGGCTTTTCTCGCCAACCGCGCGCTTTCGGCCGATGTCTCCAGCGAATATCCGGAGGTCGGCTCGGCTGACGAACGAATTGGCCGTCGTGCACGCTACGCCGACATTACGGTGATCGGACCGGAGTTGCTCGCTGGCGAGACGCTGAAGAGCAAGGTGATCGAGGGCGCCTTGTTTTCATCCGGCAGGCCGCTGCTGATCGTTCCCCGAGGGACGCGGCCGACGCTGAAGCCGAAGCGGGTGCTGGTTGCGTGGGACGCTCGCCTCGAATCATCGCGCGCCCTCCGTGAATCGCTCGGCATGTTGACAGCCGCCGACGATGTGCGCCTCGTCATGGTCGATCCGGTGGAGGACGAACACCACCACGGCCAGGAACCCGGGGCCGATGCCGCCGCCTATCTCGCGCGGCATGGCGTGAAGGTCACGGTCGACCGGTTGCCGAGTTCAAACCATTCCGTCGCTGACGTTCTTCGCCAGCACGCGGTCGACGGCGGCGCCGAGTTGATGGTGATGGGCGCCTATGGTCATTCGCGGTTGCGCGAGCGGATCTTCGGTGGCGTCACCAAATCGATGCTCGAGGATCAGTCGCTGCCGGTCTTGATGGCGCGATGAAGCACGGCCAGCAGTTTTAGCTCAGGGGCTCCAGTCAATCGACATGCTTGCTCAAGATCGACCCGGAGCAATTCAGGCTGTGCCGGGCTCGGTCTTCCGCCGAATTGTTCGCTGACCCGCGCGGTGTTCTTGCCTGGCTTCGGCGAGTGCGTCCGTGACTTCGTCATCGGTAAGCTGTGGGAAGCTGCGGTAGTGGTAACCGAGGGCGTGGAAATGCGCCGGTTGGCTGAGGCACACGATCAAGTCCGCCTCCTGGGCGAGCTCGGCCAATACGTCCGGCGGCGCTACGGGGATTGCCACAACGACCTCCCGGGGCGAGCGCCTTTTAAGGGCACGGATCGCAACCTTCATCGTTGTCCCCGTTGCGACACCGTCATCCACGATGATTGCCGTCTTTCCGGTGATCGATAGAGGTGCGCGCTCGCCCCGATAGACGAGCCGGCGCCGTTCCAGTTCCGGGCGCTCCTTCGCGATCAAGACGCGGAGTTCATCATCGTCGAGCGCATAGGCCTCGACGATCTCGCGGTTCAGAACGATGTCCGGTGGGTTGCCATCGACGATCGCTGCGACCGCCAGTTCGGGATTTCCCGGCGCACCCACCTTGCGCACGATAATCAGATCGAGTGGAGCTTTCAGGGCCTTGGCCACTTCCGCGGCGACGGGGACACCCCCTCGCGGCAAGGCGAGGACGACCGGCTGAAGCAAACCGAGTTTCCCGACCTCGACACCAAGTCTTTTCCCAGCCTCTTGTCGATCGCGGAACATCGGTCAATCCGTCGGCCAGAGCTGACGAAGCGACTTCTTCATCGAGTTCCGAACCTGGACGATCTCGCCATGCGATATGTTGCGGTCGAGGATCTTGAAAACCGCTTTGATCGCCTGATCGATATCGACGTCGGGCTCATATCCGAAGCTGTTCCTGACACAAATCACGAAGTCGCTCTTCTTCCTTTCCCACGCCGGTGTGTCCGGCTTCCAGCCTTCGAAATATATGCCCCGGATGAGCGTCGGCAGTTGAGCTGAAAGGTCGGCCATCTCCTCGGGCGACAGCCAGTCTCGCAACGTATGCAAGACGGATTTCAGGAAGCGGTAGGCGCTCTGCTCGCTCCAGCCCAGATCCTGGGCCAACTCGTTCACCCATTGCTGCGCCTGCTCGGCAGCGTGAGTGAATCCCGTAATTGAAGTGTGAGTCATGCGATCGCTCCTTCAATCTGTTTGCCATTCTGGCCTCCGGAGCGATCTTCGCATTGAGCAGGATCAAATCACCCTGGCGTGATCATGCCAGGCGAGCGGGCAGGGCGAGAGGTCGGAATGAACTGCGGCTCCTCGAAAATCGAATCGCTTGTCTTGATTTGTGAGAAGATATTCCTACGTTTGGTTTGCCCATGTCCTCCCTTGACGTGGGTGAGCGATGGGCTGTCCTCCCTGACCCATCGTGAGGCTGAGCCCGCTGCCACCTCCCTCCGGCAGCGGGCTTCCTTTTGTCGATGCGCATGATCGAAGCCGGTTGGACTCGATGGCAAGGTGATCCAGACAGTGCGTGAAGTTGCCGACCACGGGTTCCCCTGGAGCGGACGCAATTTTGTAGGTTTGCATTTCGGTGTCCGAGTCCGAGCGAGCAAAACGCAACTCATAAGTTCCGGAAAAAACTGCGTTGATGAAAGCCATGGCGAGGCGAGAATCTTGTGTCGTGGCCATGACTGTACCGTCGTCATAGACCTGGTAGTCCAGATGGCCCAGCGAGTTGAATGTCCGGGCGCTGAATGCAGCGTCTGAAATCCGCACTATTCGATATTTGCTGTTGGCCTCAAGGTCGGCCGCGGCCATGAGAAAGCCAGCCAGAACCGTCCCGTCGAATTTGTTGTAGCCAGCAAGCGCGATGAACTTGACGACTTCCCGCGATGGCGGATTGCTGACGTCGAGGATGATCTCGCAAACCTTGGCCTCTTCGCTCTCGTCGCTCCAATTGCTGTAGACCACCCCCGTCGGGAAGATCGCCGAGCCGGCTTGGGTGATGCCAAGCACAGCGGTCAGAAGGCGAAGTGCGACGAACATGCGCTCAGTTCCTCCGCGAATCCGGCTCAGTCAGCGTATTGCACGGCCAGGTTGCAGTAGAGGCTATCTAAACATCATATCAGGACCGAAGCCGCCCGAGCGCCCCATGCCCATGCCCATCATCGGCAGCACAATGTCGTCAGCGGCCTGCTTCTGCTCATCGCTGAGCTTTGCGTATAGTTTTTCGACCGCTGCCCTGACGGCCTTTACCTGCTCCAGACGGGCTTCGAGATGGGTCTGTTGGTAGGCCAGTCTCTCGGGCAGGGGCTTCTTCAGGAACTCACCGTCCTGGAATTGCTTGATCATGTCCTGCATCAACGCGTTGTGCGACTCGGCCGTGCTGCGGATAACGCCGGCAAGCTCGTCCCAGGAGGGCGTCTGCTCGTCGGTGATCTTCAACTCGGTTTTGAGGAATGCGAGGCGTCCGTCGATTCGATCGAGCATCTGGTCTGAATCATAACCGCCCATCGGGCCGGCCATGCCCCACTGGCCCATCATCATTCGGCCGATCCCCCAGCGGGGCCACCAACCGGAATCTTTGTCTTCAGCCCCGGCCACAACAGGCATCGCGGCAACGGTCAGCATCAGGCCTGCCGCGAAAATATTGCGCAAATTGAACATCGAGCATCTCCTTCCGGGCGAACTGCCAAATATCAAGGAGATCACACGGTGACGTTTGCGGCATTGACCTGCATCAACGGGCGCCACCGCCAGGCGGCAACTGCCGGGGTTACGCCCATCTGGAGCATCCCTCGGGGGGAACTGACACATGCCGGCGGGATCAGACGCTGGCAGTTTGAAAGGTATCGAACCGCGGCAACCCCTGAATTTTTGTCGCGATACCTACAATCTGGCCGTGCTATGTTGGTCACAGACAAACAGGGAAGCCGCTGCGGCTGCTTATGTGATGAGTGGATAAGCGGATCGCTCGCCTGAATATCGAGCATTTTCGACAGCTCCTGGCCGAGGAGCAGGGTGAGGTCAAGCGGAAGACCCTGCTTGATCTGCTCGCGAAGGAAGAGGAAAAGCTCAGAAAGATCGAGGCGGCTGAAAAGGGAAAAAGCGGGCATAACAACAAGTAGACGAACGCGCCGACATCGCCGCTAAACATCCTTGGTGGCAGGTTCCCATATCCGCCAATGAGTGGGTGAGACATCCACCCGTTCCTTTGTGGCTGACTTGGTCCAGCCCGTCAGTACACGCCTGCAGGGAAAGACGAGCGCGTGGGGGCCGTCCCCATCTATGACGGCCAATTCCAAATCTCGATCGAAGGGGGCATTCGATATCGGTTGCCACATGGATTCACCTTGGGGCGGAAAGGCAATGTCATCCTTGACGCAGGTCAAATCCGACGACCGGTCGTCTCGCGTGCCGGGCACGGGAATGCCTTCCGGACGGCGATTGGCAATGCGACGATCGGCAATCGGGTTCACCGCTCTTGGGTCGCCACGTTCCGCAGGGTTTGCCATTTCGTGATCTCGCTGCTGCGCAGGCTCGGCACTTTGATTGTGCCTTCTGCTCGGGAGGTGGGGAGGCACGGAAAGACGGTCTCGATGGTGAAGGCGATGTCACCAGGATCGATACGACAATCTGCCTCTGCTTGTGAGATCAATGACGCAATATCCGGAATTGCGAAATCCGGTTTGGTCCTTATGGGATTCCACCTAGACGGCCGCGGCCCCGCGAAGACAGTTCGCATCGCTGTGATCCACAGGACGGGCGGTTGAAGGGACTCCGGAAGTCTCGTTGGGATGATCTCCTGCAATCGGCTCGGGCTTCCGGATCTCCCTTGTCTGCGAACTCCAGAGCCATCGCTACCCGCACCAGTTCGGGCAAGTTGCTCGCTTGCTGACGTAGCGCGGTGAACTTCGACTGTCCGCGGACGGATGTTCAGGTCATGGGCAGTCGTAGGCACCAGTGGACATCGATCTGATTCAAAAATAGCTTAGAACGGACTTGGACTCGGGTGTAGAGTGCCGTCTTGGGAGATGTCATGGACCGGTTCATTGCGCGCGCCAACATCGCCCATTTCCAGGATTTGCTCGCACGCGAGACCGATCCGGGACAGCGGCGCGTCATCGAAGGCTTGTTGGCGTTGGAGCGGAAGAAGCTCGAGGTCGCCGAAAGCCAGGCACGCGATCAGTCCCGCGGACCTGGCAACCTGGGAAATATTGCCAAACCATCACGCTGATATGGAGTGCGGCAATACGCCCCGAGGTGGAAACGTTGCCCATTTCGTGGCCCGGCTTGGGTCCCCGATAAACGCAGCTCGGCAAACTGCCTTCTCTTGAACAGTCTCAGCGCGCCGACCAGACGCGCTGAGGGCGATCAGCGGTCACGGCCACTACGCAGGCTTGACCGCGATCTTCTTCTCGGCCTTCTGGGCTTCGGCGGTCTTGGGCAGCTTCACCGTCAGCACGCCCTTGGCAAAGGTCGCCTCGATCTTGTCGGCGTCCACGCCTTCAGGCAGCTGGAACGAGCGCTGGAAGGAGCCGTAGCGGCGCTCGGACAGATGGTAGTCCTTGTCCTTCTCTTCTTTTTCCTCCCGCTTCTCGCCCTTGATGGTCAGCATATGGTTGGCGAGTTTGATCTCGACATTCTTTTCGTCGATACCCGGCAGTTCGGCCGTGATCTCGTACCCCTTGTCCTTCTCGACAAGATCCATGGCCGGCGCGACAGGCCAGCCCGGATTACGCAGGGACGGCAGTTCACGACCGAACAGGGAGCGCGTCGAAGGCAGGCGAAAATCGAAAGGATGGAAGTCGTCGAACAGGCGGTCGATTTCGCGACGCAGGCTTTCGAACGGAGTGGTCCAGTTGCCGGCTGGCGCCGGCGCGGCGCTCTTCTCTGCCTTGACAGGCAGTTTGGTGGCAGTTTCGGCCATGGTTCTTCTCCTTTGGCGAGTTTGATCGACAAGGTACCGCCGCCTCCGCCCTTCCGCCTTAGGTCTCCCAGGAGGCGCTAGAGCTGGAGGTCAGCGGACCCGCTTGCCAAATGTCGTCGCCGAACTGGTCCATTGCTTCGCGAATCCGCGGTTTTGCCGCTGTCCATCGCGCCCGCGTCGCCACATCAGGCTGGCAAGAACAGCATGAAATCAGCTGCAAAGGGGAGGCTCATTGATCGGAATCAATGACAACAGAAAATGTCTTCCGCTGGAGCCCGATGGAGATGCGCGACCACCGAAACGTCGTCCGTCAGCAAGCGCGGGGGCGCTGCGATGACTAGAAGTGCTCGCGTTCAAATTCGACGCAGGAGTGGCCGAGTGTCGAAAGACCATCGGCGAGATGGTCCGCAAGCAGCGGCGTCCCACAGAGATAGTCGGCGGTATGCTCGTTGTGCGCGTCAGCTGCCTGCTGGCGGACACTTTGCCACTCGTCGGCGGACTGGTCGTCGCGCCCCAACCACATCAGGGCGACCAGGTCGATTTGTGCGTCGACGGAAAGATCGGAAATCAGCGACTGCAATTCTTCGAGAGCCGGGTCGTCGTCATGATCCTCGAGGATCGCGGCGGAATGATCGTCGGACGGATTGGAGGCGGGGCTGGGTTCGGTGACCGGATCCTTGGCATCGAACTCGCGCGCCTTCATGATGATGAAGCACACGGTTTCGAGCGGAACTTCAAGTTCCGTTTCGCCGTCGCCAACCCTGTTCTCTGCTTTTTCCATCATACCGGTTCCTCCAGTTGCTGTTCGTCTTCCCGTCCCCGGACGACGCGCCTGCCTGCCATCGGCCCCCTTGTTTCGGTGACGACGGTGCATCGTCCCTCCGGTTGGCCTTCGGCCTGGAAATAGATCGCAACCCAGTCGCTCGTCCTTGACAGTTCGTGCGCCAGCCTGGTGTTGGAGAAGAACGCGGTGAAATGCCAGTTGTCATGCCGCGCATGCAGGACCGGCAGCCAAGCCTCGCCCTTCGGATTGAAGCGCTTCGGCGCAATCTTGCGGAGCACTCCGGCTGCCGCCTTCTCGCGATACATGCGATCGACATCGAGCAGCATCGATACCGGCGGCAAGGGTTGAGGTTGATGGGTCGTTCTCAGCCGAGCCCTGCCGAGCCGCTCGGCCAGGGCTGCCCCCAGCATCTCCTTGCGCCTGTGGCCGATGCCCTTGATATGAAGCGCGCCGCTATGGAGCGCGTTCTCGAGGTCTTCGAGCGTCTCGAACTGCCCGTCCTCGGCGAGGCTGTGCGCGTATCGTGGTCCGATGCCGGGGATCGACCGAAACAGCGCCTCCGGTTCCATATCGCCGCGCAGCCGTTCCAGTTGCGACCAGCGCCCGGTCGCGACCATCTCGGCAATCGCGCCAGCCAGGCCTGTTCCGATGGCCGGGAGGGCGATGAGGCCGTCGCGTCCCTCCTTTGCCAGGATCTCGCCCAAGGGCCGTTCCAGCCTGGAAACGACATCCGCCGCCCTTCTGCAGGCCCTTGCGCGGAAACCGTCGGCGCCCTGGCTGTCGAGGAGATCGGCAAAATCGCGGAATTTTGCCGCCACGCCGATGTTCTCGAGGAGCGGCTTCGTCGCCAATGGCGTCATTGGCTTGACGCCTGGGTTTGGACTCGCGGTCTGAAGCGGCTCCGTCATGGCTCTCCCCGGCACAGGGGTTGAAAATTGCCGATTGCTCCTCCTAGCCCATTCGACCGCTCGCATCCTTGACGCGCATCAATCCAGCCGTGTTCGAAACCGGATAGAAGAAAACATGCGTTTCTTCGCACTCAAAGGCTCGGAACAGCTCGGCGCGGCCGCGGCGCGGGCGCTTTCGATCGACCTTGATCCGCATGAAGAGCGAGATTTCGAGGACGGGGAGCACAAGGCGCGCCCGCTGGTCGGTGTGCGCGGCAGGGATGTCTATGTGCTGCACAGCCTGGCCGGAGGGGAGGGCGTGTCCGCCAACGACAAGCTATGCAAGCTTCTGTTTTTCCTGGCGACATGCAAGGAGAACGGCGCCGCGCGAGTAACAGCGGTCGTTCCCTATCTTGCCTATGCGCGCAAGGACCGGCAGACCAAGGCGCGTGATCCGGTCACCACGCGCTATGTCGCGCAACTCTTCGAGGCAATGGGTACCGACCGGATCATGACGCTCGACGTCCATAATTTCGCGGCTTTCCAGAACGCCTTTCGGTGTGAGAGCATCCATCTCGATACGCGAAAGCTGTTTGCCCCGCTGATAGGCAAATTGGCTGGCGATCTGCCGATCGCCATTTTTTCCCCCGACAGCGGCGGCGTAAAGCGCGCGCAATTGCTCAAGGAGGCGCTGGAGGCGGAAACCGGGAAGGAAATCGGATTCGGCTTCATGGAAAAGCGCCGCAGCCGGAACGTGGTTTCCGGCGAACTGTTCGCGGGCGACGTCGCGGACAAAGCCGTTTTCATTGTCGATGATCTGATCAGCACGGGTGGCACGGTTCTGCGCGCCGCACTTGCCTGTCGTGAGCGCGGCGCTCGGGCCGTTCATGCGATCGCCACGCACGGATTGTTTGGCAAGGGTGCCGACGTGCTGTTCGGCAGCCAGGCGATAGACCGTATCATCGTCACTGACAGCGTGGACTCGGCGGCGGTCGCCAAGGCCCGTTATCCGCAAGCGCCCTTGGACATTCTGCCGATCGGCTGTCTGGTCGGCAAGGCGATCAGGCGTCTCCACGCACAGGGCTCGATTTCAGACCTGATCGGGATTGATGACTGAAAGTCTCGCGCTCCGCCTGCCTGATGTAGCGGATCGCCTGCCGGCGCCATTTTTCCGGATGACGGATTGGCGTCTCGAGGAGATGCGCGACACCGAGACGGGCCCTCAGCAATGCCCGGAAACCGCCATAGAGAGCCAGCAGCTCGGCATCGGGGCTATCCGGCAGCCGGTTTTGCAGAGCCTTGACCAGCAGCGGCCGGATCCATGGCGCGCCCAGCATCTCGCATTCCATGCCGAGATAGTTGATCTCGTCATAGGGATCGACGATGCGCATCGACCGGTTGAACTCGAGGCAGTCGATGATCTGGAGCGGCTGGCAAAGGCAGACGTGTTCGGGGCGCAGGTCGCCATGCCCTTCAACGATCCTGCCGCGAAGGATGCGCGCTTCTATCCGCGGTCGCAATCGCTGCAGCAGGCCGTCCACCATGTCCAAGGAGCCGGACACGATATCCGCCAACGCGAATTCGGGCCGCAGCAGGATGGCGCGGTTGATGCTCTGCTCTCCTGTCAGGTGGCGCAGATAGGCTCCGCCGCCGTCGATTTCCGCCCGGCGTTGCGCATAAAAGTCCGCCAGCGTCTTGGCGACGTCATCGATCTCCGTCACCGTCAGGCGACCGCCACCGCCGATACGCTCGTCCAGCATGTCGCTTTGCGGCAGGCGCTTCATTTCGACCAGCCAGTCGACGACGCGGCCACCGCCGCCGAGGGTTAAACGGCCTGATGCGTCACGGCGAACAGGAAGGACCCGCCGATAGGTTTCGGCGGCGAGGCGGGCATTCAGCCGCAATTCCTCGCCGCAGTAGAAGTGCCGCTTCCTGATCGTGCTGAAGTCGAGGAACGCATGCCTGACCGGCTTCTTGAGCTTGTAGACCCGGTCGTCCGTGAGGAAGACCCAGGACATATGCGTCTCGCGGGCATCCACATGTGTCGTTCCGCTCCCGTATGCCGCGGGATCGCTGAGAAAGCGCACCTTCGCCGCCAGGTCCGCAATTTGCCGGTGCCCCATCATCGCAGGCACAATGGTGGCCAGCAGCGATCCGCACTTTGATGCGTGTCAAGGACGCGCCCGCTGGTCGTGACATTTTGTCGACGAATGCAATTTCCGGCTGGATGTCATGGACCGCAAGCACACCTTCAACATAGGCTACGTCATCGCTGCCATCCTGATCATTGAGCTGTTTCAGGTCTGGTTCGCCTATCGCGACACCGCCCAGATTTCCTACAGTGACGTGATCCGCCTCACCGAGGAGGGCAAGGTTGCGTCCGTCACGCTAACCGAGACCATGATCGAGGGCGCCTTCAAGGAGCCGCAGGATGGCAAGAAGACGTTTCTTGCCAATCGCGTCGACCCTGCGGCGGTTGCGGTTTTCGAGAAGGCCGGCGTCAAGATCACCGGCGCTTCCGACAGCAACTGGCTGACGACAGTTCTCTCCTGGATATTGCCCGCGCTGATTTTCGTCGGCATCTGGATGTTCTTCTTCCGCGGGTTCGCCGACAGGCAAGGCATGGGCGGCCTGATCAATATCGGCAAATCGAAGGCGAAGGTCTATCTGGAGCGCAAGACAGGCGTGACTTTCGAAGACGTGGCGGGCGTCGACGAAGCCAAGGCCGAACTGCAGGAAATCGTTTCCTTCCTCAAGGACAAGGGCAAATACGGTCGCCTCGGCGCGCGTATCCCCAAGGGCATCCTGCTGGTCGGGCCGCCCGGAACCGGCAAGACATTGATGGCGCGCGCTGTCGCTGGCGAGGCGGGAGTGCCCTTCTTCTCCATCTCCGGCTCCGAATTCGTCGAGATGTTCGTCGGCGTGGGCGCGGCCAGGGTACGAGACCTGTTCGAGCAGGCCCGGCAGGCCGCGCCTTGCATCATCTTCATCGATGAACTCGACGCGCTGGGCCGTGCCCGCAGCCCGTTCGCGGGTTATGGCGGCGGTGACGAGAAAGAGCAGACACTGAACCAACTGCTCTCGGAACTCGACGGTTTCGATCCGCGTGTTGGCATCGTGCTGCTGGCCGCCACCAACCGGCCCGAAATCCTCGATCCGGCCCTGCTGCGCGCCGGACGCTTCGACCGGCAGGTCGTTCTGGACCGGCCCGACCGCAAGGGCAGGGAGGCGATCGTCAAGGTCCACATCAAGAACGTCTCGATCGCGCCTGGCGTCGCCACGGACGAGATTGCCGCCATAACGCCCGGTTTCACCGGTGCCGATCTTGCCAATCTGGTCAACGAGGCGGCCATCATCGCCACGCGGCGTGGCGCCGACAAGGTGACGATGGACGACTTTACCAATGCGGTCGAGCGCATCGTCGCAGGGTCGGAACGCAAAAGCCGATTGCTGAAACCGCAGGAGCGTGAGCGTGTCGCCTTTCACGAAATGGGGCATGCCTTGGTGGCGGTCGCGACGCGAAGCGCCGATCCGGTGCACAAGATATCCATCATTCCGCGCTCGATCGGCGCCCTCGGTTTCACCATGCAGCGTCCGACGGAGGACCGGTTTCTGATCACGGTCAGTGAACTGAAGGACCGCATGGTCGTCCTCATGGGCGGCCGCGCGGCCGAGGAAGTCATATTCGGCGAAGTCTCGACCGGGGCGGCCGACGACCTCGCCAAGGTCACGGATATTGCCCGTCAATGTGTCACCCGCTTCGGCATGGACCCGACGGTGGGACAGGCAGTCCTCGAAGAGCAGCGCCTGCAATGGCTGGGTGACAGTCCTGGCCTGCCGAACAAGAAGGACTATTCGGAGGCCACGGCGCGTGAGGTCGACTTAGCGGTCCGCGGCATGATCGACGAGGCTTTTGCCCTTGCCAGAGATGTGCTCCGCGAAAGGATCACCGATCTGCGCGCCGGCGCGAAGCTGCTGCTCGAGAAGGAAACGCTGACGCCTGACGACTTCGCGCCGTTGCGGCGAGCCGCGGTGCTGGTCCCGGCGGCGTGAAGGAGACGCCGGCCAAGATGCCGGCACCCCTAACAAACGAGGAGAGTGTCATGAAACACAAGCTTCGGCAGAAGATGATCGCCATCCTGACGCGTTGCATGGACATGACGATTGCCACGACCCGCGCCGACGGCTCGCCACAGGCGACGGTGGTTTCGTTCGCCCATGACGGTCTGCTGCTCTATTTCGGCTGCGGAGCCGGCTCGCAGAAGGCTATGAATATCTCTCGCGACCCGCGCGTTTCGGTCGCCATGACCGCACCCTATGAGGACTGGCTGGAGATCAAGGGGTTGTCGATGGCGGCGATCGCGACGGAGGTCGTCTTGCCTTCCGAACTCACGGAAATCGGCCGCATGATGGTGCAGCGCTTCCCGCAGATTTCGGCTATCCAGCCTGGCGAAGCGGCAGCCGTGAAGCTGTTCAGGGTACGGCCCACGATCATCTCTGTACTCGACTATTCCTTGGGTTTTGGTCACGCCGATCTCGTCAAGATCGAGGCCGATGACATCGCCGAGACCCTGGACAGCATGCGGCACCATTGGCTTGCGGGCACTCCCGCGACTTCGTGACAGTCGTCCAGCCAGCCGACTATTTGACCGGGCATTGAGCCGGATCAATGAGCAGGGATGCAAAGGATGCTTTTTTGTTCGCCGAGGGTGAAGAGCCCACTCAACAAACAGGAGACAGATCATGACGGATATAGCGCTGCGTCAGAACATTCTCGATGAGTTGGAATTCGAGCCGAGCATTGACGCTGCCCACATCGGCGTCGCCGTGGAAGACGGCATCGTCACCCTGACCGGGCATGTTTCTTCCTATTGGGAAAAGACAACCGCCGAAAATGTAGTCAAGCGGGTCAAGGGCGTGAAGGGCCTCGCCGAGGAAATCGAAGTTCGGCTGGTTGGCTTGAAAGGAACCGCCGACGACGAGATCGCCAAGCGCGCGGTCGATGCGATCACCTGGAATGTCTCCATCCCGAGGGACAAGGTGCAGGTCAAGGTACAGGACGGATGGATCACGCTGACGGGGAAACTCGAATGGCAGTACCAGAAGAACGCCGCGGCCGAGGCCGTGCGCGGCCTGGCGGGCGTCGTCAGCGTCGCCAACCAGATCGAAATCGCTCCACGAGCCTCGGTATCCGACATCAAGAAGCGCATCGAGAACGCGCTGAAGCGCGATGCGGAAACCGAAGCACAGACGATCCATGTCAAAGTCCTGGATGGCAAGGTTACCCTTGAAGGCAAGGTCCGGGCGTGGTCCGAGCGCCAGGCAGCCGAGCGTGCCGCCTGGTCCTCGCCGGGCGTCCGGGCGGTGGAAGATCGGATTTCCATAATCTGACGGGGCCGACAGGCTCGGCAAGGCGGATTCCATCAGTTGCCGCCGCGCCGATGCAGGGCGCCGTCTGTGTTCGGCCAAGAGAAATACACTCGGAGGAAGAGGGCGCTCTCTTCCAGGTCACGAGGCAACGAAGACCGTTGCCAATGATGGCGAGGGAGCGCGTTGGACCTCGATCAAGACCATATCAAAGGAGAAACAAAATGATTTTGGCTAATGGTGCTATCGTCGTGGTCACCGACGGCGAGAACCTGCGCCTCTTCCGCAACAAGAGCCCCGAACCCCGGATCGACCTGGTAGAATTGCCCGATCCGGTTCTGCACTCGGCTAACACGGGCTCGGGCGGACGGCATCGCAGTTCCACGGCCAATCCCGACGACTCCCGCCTGCGGGAAGACGACTTTGCCGCGGCTGTGGCTGCCTATCTCAATCGCGAAGCGTTGGCGGAAGCGTTCCAGCACGTGGTGGTGATCGCCGATCCGCGCACGCTGGGCGAACTGCGCAAGCACTTCCAGGCTTCGCTGAAAGCAAAGCTGGTGGGCGAGCTGGCCAAGGATCTCGCGAAACATCCCGTCGAAGCCATCGAGAACACATTGGCGGCGGCTTGAGTCCCGCCCAGGTCATGGACCAGGCTTGGCTGATCTTGACGTCACGACCTTGATCGGCATCGATCAAGGGACGTCCAGGGCGCCGGCTGGATCACCGACACGCGGAAGCCGGAGCGGCTAAAGGAGAAAGAAGTTTGAACCGAGAAAGACGAGAACCTGACCGGTGATGAGGGGAATTCTCAACATGGGACCATCCTCGCCGCTGTCCTGGATTGGCGATCCCGCCACGTACGGGTGCCCCTTCAGGATGTCTTTCCAGATCGTCGGGAAGTCCGCCCCCTTGTTCCTCATGGCGTTGCACGCACTGAGGAGCCTCGCAACGATGTCGGTCATTGAACCTGCATTACCCAAGTGATTGATTCCAAATCGTATGGAATGAATACGGCGGGGATGGTTTGATCTGGGTCAAAAATTGCCCGGGCGGCTCAGATAGGCACCCAATCCCTGCCTTCCTTGCAATAAAAGCGCTTTACGGCCGCCCAAGCGACGCGGTGAGCTATTTCTTCACGCTCTTGGCCTCGGTCGGCATATTCGTCCCAGGCGCTGTTGAAAGCAGCGCGAAAAATCTCCCGGGCATGCAGGGGCAGATGCGTCCTGACGGGCGGTGGAAGATCTTCCTCGGTCGCATAGGGCATTGCTATCCTCACCGCCAACCAAGCCGACGCCCATGGCTGGGATATGGCTGACGACGCCGTGGGCCTCAGGAGCGGACGATCAGCTTGACATGAAGCGACAGAGCCGCGTGTCGTCGAGCAGCGAGCGGGTAACGCCGCCGAATACCCATTCCCTGATCCGACTGTGTCCATAGGCGCCTGACACGATCAGGTCGGCGTCGGCGGAGCTCAGGAAGTCGATCAGCTTGTCGCTCTCGTCGTCGGCCTTCAGCACTTCGGTGCGAGCCGTGATGCCATGCGAGGCCAGGAAGGTCGCGACATCCTTTATGCCGGCAGCCGTCCGGTCGCCGGGCTCGGAATCGACCGTGACCACGATCACGTCGTCTGCCATCGCCATTAGCGGCACGGCGTCGGCCACTGCGCGCCTCGCTTCGCGCGTGTCCTTCCAGGCGACCACGATCCTGCCTGTCGGCGCTTGCTCCGCGCCGCTGGACGTGATCAGCAGCGGCCTGCCGGCGCGCAGCGCGAGGGTGCCGGGATCGACGGTCCGATAGGAATCGCCGGAGGAAGCCCCTTGAGCCGCACCGGTGATGATGAGGTCCGCAATCCTCGCTGTCGCGACCAAAGCGTGGTTGGGATTGTCGAGCGCTTCGCGCCATTCCGTCGCCACCGAACCAGCAACCAGGCTGTCAAACTCGGCATGAAGGTCCTTGAACCGTTTCTGGATGTCATCCCTCAACTGCTGCCAGACCTCGGCGGCTATCGCCGCACCCTCGGGCGCCATCGTGACCGGCAAGGGGGCGTCTGCTGCGCAGAAGCCGATCAGCCGAGCCTCGGTACGCCTGGCAAGATCGATGGCGATCTTGGTGATCGGCCCGATTGGACCATCTATGTCCACATTCAGCAGAATGGATTTGTAGCTCATCGGTGGCGCTCTTTTCTGTATCGATTGGACGAACCGAAGCTAGACCGGGCAAGGCAGGTGTTCCTTGATGCCGATCAAGCGGCCGACCTCAAGGCATGCTTGACTCGAAATGGATGATCTCTCCGTCCACCACGAAGCCTCCATTTCCAACATGGTGGATAGTCTTCGGCCTTGGTTGTCCCGGATCGACCCATGCCTTCACAACCTCCAGAATGAAAAGATTGTATTTGTTGACCAGCCGGGTATCGATGACGCGGCATTCGAGATTGGCGAAGCATTCAGCGACGAGGGGCGCGGCGACATGCTCGGCAGGCAGTGGCGTCAGCCAAACCGTCGCGAATTTATCTCTGTCGCGGCCTGAGCAGTTGCCGACTGCCACCACTTTTTCCGCCAGCCCCACTGCCGGAATCGCGATCACACATTCCTTCGTGTCGCGCAACGCGGCAAAAGAGAAGTCGCCGCTCGATACGACACAGGCAATTGTCGGGGGCGTGAACTCCACCATCGTGTGCCATGACATTGTCATGACGTTGGCGCGGCCTCTGGCCCGCGTTGTCAGCAGGACAACGGGACCAGGCTCAATCAGCCGGTAGACCTCGGCAAGCGGCAGTTCCTTCATCTTCATAGCTCCGTCGCATCCCCTGTTGGCAAGTGCAAGGCGGCCGCCGCTCAGGCGAATGGCCTCTACTCGGCGATATCGTCAGTTCGAAAACAACCGGTTGACTGAGCCTTGCTTGAGCAGGGATCGGGTCATGCCTCCAAAGGCCCATTCGCGGACCCGGCTATGACCGTAGCCGCCAGCGACCACAAGTTCAGCACCCATGCCGCGGGCGAGTTCAGTGACGGTTTCACAAACGTCCGCATGACCGACGCCCAGCACCTCCGATCTCGCCTTGACGCCATGCCTCATCAGGAACCGGACGACGTCGCCGACACTTTCGCGCGCATCTCTCCGGTTCTGTTCCTCGACCGTCGCCACGAGCACATCTTGTGCGCCGGTGAGAAAGGGAAGTGCATCGATGACCGCGCGCCGAGCCTCGCGACTATCCTTCCATGCTACCACAACCTTCTTGGGATCGAGCGGGGCAAGTCCGTCGGCCGCGATCAGCACGGGCCGTCCAGCCGACAGCACCAAGGCTCCTGTATCGACCACCCGGTGGTGGTCCCCGGCAACTCCCGAGGCCGGCGCTCCGGTCACGATCAGGTCCGCTGCGCGGGCATGCATCGCGACCAGACGTGTCGGATCGCCGATCTCCTCGCGCCATGAGGCCTCGTCTCCGACGACGGCCAGGAATTCTTCCTTCAGGATCTTCAGGCGATCCTCGATCTCGGTGAGGCGTTGACGCATGATTTCCGCCGCTGCCATGCCGCCATCGTCGCCAGGAACAAACACATATGCATCGGCCGCGGCAAAACCGATCAGCGTGGCTTCGAAGCGCCGCGCCAACTCCAGCGCATAGGCCGTTCGCGGCCCTGCCGGAGAATCGACATCGAGTTGAACCATGATGGTGTTGAAGATCATTTTCGTGCCCTCCGATGGGATTTGTCGCAGGATCACCGCAGGTCCGATCTTGCGCCTTGATGCGCATCAAAGCCTGCATCTCTTGCAAGTCCGTCAGGGCACATCGTCATTGCCGGCTGGCGAGGCGCCGGACGCCGTGGCCAAGTGAGAACGGTCGACTTGGACGAGAATGCGGGCAGCACGGCACGACCGCGCCGAAATCATCATCCAGTTGTCTACCTCATCAATGACGCTTCGCGCGTTACATCGTCATTTCCGGTTCGAGAGCGCGCTCTTTCGCCGGTTCCGGAATTTCGGTCATGGTTGCTTCGGTCAAGAGCAGAACGCTTGCGACCGAGACGGCGTTTTCAAGCGCGATGCGCACCACCTTGGTCGGGTCGATGATGCCGGCCTCGACGAGGTCGACATACACTTTTTGCCCGGCATCGAAGCCGAAATTGCCCGTGCCTTCAATCATCTTGGCAATGACAACGCCGCCGTCGACCGCGGAATTCTCGGCGATCTGCCGGACCGGTGCTTCAAGTGCGCGCTTGAGAATCTGGACGCCCGTCCGCTCGTCGCCTTCGCAATGCTGCTCCTCGTCAGCCACAGTCGCGATGCAGCGCAACAGGGCAAGCCCGCCGCCTGGCACTATGCCTTCGGCGACCGCTGCCTTGGTGGCGCTGATGGCATCGTCGAGCGCCTCTTTTTTCGACTTCATTTCGGCCTCGGTCGGCGCGCCGACCTTTATGACGGCGACGCCGCCCGCAAGCTTGGCCAGCCGTTCCTGCAGCTTTTCGCGATCATAGTCACTGGTCGTGTCGTCGATCTCGCGCCGGATCTGTTCCACTCGACCCTTGATCGCCTTGGCGTCACCGCTGCCGCCGATGACTGTCGTATTGTCCTTGTCGACGACCACGCGCTTTGCGCGCCCCAATTGCTCCATCGTGACATTTTCCAGTTTGAGCCCGAGGTCTTCGGAAATAACCTGACCGCCGGTCAGGATGGCGATGTCCTGCAGCATGGCCTTGCGACGGTCGCCGAAGCCGGGCGCCTTGACGGCGCAGTTCTTGAACGTGCCCCGGATCTGATTGACGATCAGCGTCGCAAGCGCCTCGCCTTCGACTTCCTCGGCGACAACCAGCAAGGGCGAGCCCGACTTCGCCACGGCTTCCAGCAGCTTGATGAGATCGTTCAGCGAAGCGATCTTCTTTTCGACGATGAGCACAACCGCGTCTTCCAGGACCGCTTCCATCTTCTCGGGATCGGTCACGAAATAAGGTGACAGGAAACCCCGATCGAACTGCATGCCCTCGACAACCTCTAGAACCGTCTCCGTGGTCTTCGCTTCCTCGACCGTGATGACGCCTTCGCCGCCGACCTTCTCCATTGCCTCGCCGACGAGTTCGCCGATGAGCGGGTCGTTGTGCGCGGAGATCGTCGCCACCTGCTCTTTCTCGCGGCGGGTCGAGACTGGTCGGGATATCTGCTTGAGCGTCTCTATGGCCCGTTTTGTTGCACGATCGAGACCGCGTTTGATATCGATGGCGCTGGCGCCAGCGACAACGTTGCGCACGCCGTCGGCGAATATCGCATGGGCCAGAATGGTCGACGTGCTGGTGCCGTCCCCGACCATGTCCCCGGTTTTCTCGGCCGCCTGCCTGAGCATCCGCGCGCCAAGGTTCTCCTCGGGATCCTTCAGGTCGAATTCCTTGGCGATGGTCACCCCGTCGTTGCAGACGATGGGGGCGCCCCATTTCTTTTCGATTAGGACCGACTTCGAGCGCGGCCCGAGCGTCACGCGCACGGCGTCGGCGAGTTGGGTCGCGCCACGAAGGATCTTTTCGCGCGCCGCTGAACGAAACAACACTTGCTTGTGAGCCATGACCGCCTCCGAACTGCTGTCTGCTTCAATTAACCAGCCTAAGTTCAGTCGGCTTTGATGCGCATCAATCGGGATTTCGGGCGAAGTTGACGAGGATCGACGACGGATGGGCATTCACAGGAGTGACACCCTGGCGACGGTCGAAGCCGAACCGCGGTAGCGATGGCCTTCGGGAAGAGCGCCATGGCCGGGTTTCCCAGCTCCGGAAACCATCCCGCCGACAGCAGCGGCGACGAACGCGTCGCATCCAGTTTGCGCGGGCGCAAAGAACCGACGCTTCAAGTCCGCTAGCTTCTCTTCCTCGGCGAAGGCTGACGGATAGAACATTGACATGTCGACGCGCGCTTGGGCGCGGCGAAAGGTTCTCCCTGCAACGCTAACAAAGCGAAGTGAGTGAAAATGAAATTCCAGATCGAGAAGCAGGAAGTGCTCGAAGAGCGCCCAAGCCTTGTATTCAGCACTGAAGCGGCAAGCGGCGCAAAGGCAGGCAATGCGTTGCTGCCCATGCTTATCGCTGGACTGGCCCTGGTTGTCGTGGGTGGCGTGGTGGTGATGGCCTTCGTGTAGAAAGGAAGGCCTGCTGCTCCGTCCTGGCGGTGGATGCATGCATCCCGCCACGCCGCATTCCATAGTCGCCACGGGGCCGCCGCGGGGTGAAAGCTACAGACGCCCAATGGCGCCTTGAAGAGGCATCACGCGATTTCTGCTACTTCAGCAGGCCGACCAGCACGTCGAAAGCCGCGTCGATGTCGGCGCGGACCGCGGCCCGGACCGCCTCCGCATCCCGGTCGCGCAGTGCTGCGAACATCTCCTGATGGTGCTCGTTGGCGGTCGAGTAGTTTCCCGAATCGTGCAGCATGTTGAAGTAGGGGCTGATCTGCAGCCAAAGGTTCTCGATGATGTTGAGCATGTTCTCGGACCCGGCCGCCCGATAGATCGAGAAATGAAAGGCGTAGTTGGCTCTGAGATAGGATTTGACGTCTCCGGCCGCATTGGCCTGTTCGAGCGCATCCAGATGCTGGCGCAACTGCGCCACGCCCCGGTCGTCCATGCGCTCCGCCGCCCATGCGGCCGCGATCGCTTCGATCTCGAACCGGACATTCCTGAGGTCGATGAGGCGCGCGCGGCTTAGTGCCGGAATGCCGATCGAGCGGCCCGAGACCACCATCAGCGCATTGGCGGCCGTCAGGCGCCGCAGCGCTTCCCTGACCGGCATCGGGCTGACGCCAAAAGCGTCGGCAAGGCTTTGAACCGTGACCATCTCGCCAGGGACGATGCTGCCGTCGAGGATCAGTTCGGTGACGTGGCGGTAGACCCTGTCCTGCAGGGTTTCCCTGGACAGGGGCGTGATCTCGACCCCCGGCTTCCTGAACGCCGATCCAGCCATCTCCCGTCAACCTTCCCGCCCAAGGGCGACCCTATCGCCTGTGCCCGGAATGCAAGGTTCGGGATGCCGCGTCAAGCGCCCACGACCGCCGGTTTTGATATTAAGCGATTTCATCATTGATCTTTGATCAAATCATGTTACGGTCGCCGACATCGAATGACAAGGGTTACGTTTCGTGCCCTTGGGAGGCATTCGGTCGTTCGGATTGGGAGGAGTTTCATATGGGTATCGGATTGAAAGTCCGGCGGCTCGCGCTGCTGGCCGGCATGGCTGCTTGCGCCTTCGGCCTGTCCGCCGCGGAGGCGGCCGAAAAGCACAAGATCTTTCTCAGCATGAGTTTCATCGGCAATGACTGGCAGGCCGAGGCCGCCAACATGGTCAAGGCGATGGCGTCGCACAAGAGCCTGGCCGACAAGGTCGACCTGCAGGTCCAGGTGGCCGGGCCGAACGCGCAGCGCCAGATCCAGCAGGTCAACGCGATGGTGCAGGCGGGCGCCGAAGCCATCGTGATCTTCCCGATCTCGCCGACCGCGCTCAACCAGGTGGTCAAGAATGCCTGCGACAAGGGCGTCAAGGTTTTTGCCTATGACGCGGAGATCACCGAGCCTTGCGCCTACAACGTGCATATCGACCAGGAGGAAGCAGGCCGGGTGACAGCCGAATGGCTGGTCAAGAAGCTCAACGGCAAGGGCAACATCATCGCGGTGACCGGCGTTCCCGGCACGTCGGTCGACGATCTGCGCACCAAGGCCGCCAAGGAAGTCTTCGCCAAGTATCCCGATATCAAGATCGTCGGCGAGGCTGTCGGCATGTGGAGCCAGGCTGTCGCTCGCACCGAACTTTCGAAGATCCTGGCGACGCGCAGCTGGAGCGATATCAACGGGTTGTGGATGCAGGTCGGCTGCTTCACCGCCAACTCAATGCAGCTCGAGGCTGGCAAGAAGACCAGCGAACTCCTGCCTTGCGCTGGTGAAGGCTCCAATGGTGGCCGCATCCAGATGCTGCCGGATGGGACGGAAGTTGAAGGCGCGGCGTCGCCTTACGCGCCGCTTGGCGCGCCACGCATCTCCTACGCTTCGCCGCCGTACTCCGGAGCGCTTGCACTCAAGCTCGCCGTCGAGGCGATCGAAGGCAAGGACGTGCCCAAGACCACCATCCTGCCGCTGCCGGTCGTCACCAACGAGACGATCAAGCTCTGCAATGAGGGCACCTGGGCGGAGATGAAGGCCGGCTGCAACGCCTTCAAGCCGTCGCTGGTCTCCAATCCCGGCTGGTTCGCTTCGATCTTTTCGGACCAGACGCCCGAGATCGGCCTTAGCGCTGCCCTCGTCGGCCAGCCGGAAAACTGAGCCTCCCAAGGCAAATCGCGACGATGCGCGGACAACCTGTCCGCGCATCGTCGATCCGCGCTAATGCATGTCGCCCAGAAGTGCGCAGCCCGGCGATCGAGGACAATGACAGACCACTCCGAGCTTCCCGCCATCGAGATCGACGGCATCAGCAAGGCGTTCGGGCCGACCGTCGCGCTGGACGGCGTGTCGTTCCGGATCGCGTCCGGCAGCGTCCATGCGTTGCTGGGTGAAAATGGGGCTGGCAAGTCGACCCTGGTGAAACTGCTGTCCGGGCTGGTCCGTCCGAGCGCGGGTCATGTCCATGTCTTCGGCAAGGAGATCGGCTACGGCGCACCGCGCGCCGCGCATGCGCTGGGCGTGCAGACGGCATTCCAGGAGATGACCCTGGTGCGCGATCTCTCAGTCCTCGACAACATGCTGCTGCCCTACGCCCCCGTGGGCATCTCCGGCCTGATCCGGCGCACTGCCGCCCGCAAGGCGGTTCGCCGCCACATCGACGATCTCGGCTTCTCCGTCGATCTCGATGCCGAAGTGAGCGAGCTCGAGCTTTCGGTGCGCCAGAAGATCGAGATCGCGCGCGCCGTCTACCGCAAGCCGCGCATCCTGCTGCTCGATGAACCGAGCTCGACGCTCGCCGGCCGCGACGTCGACTGGCTGGGCGACATCATCGCCAGGCTGAAGGCCGCGGGCACGACCATCGTTTTCATCACTCATCGCATGCGCGAGGTCCGCGCCTTTTGCGACACGCTGACGATCCTGAGAAACGGCCGCCACATCGTCACCGCGCCGGTTGCCGACGTCTCGGACGCCGACGTGATCGAAAAGATCATCGGCCGCAGCATCGAGCAGACCTTCCCGCCCAAGCCCGACAGTGCCCAGGCCTTCGGCCCACCGGTTCTGGGCGTGCGCGACCTCAAGGTCGGGCGCAAGCTCGACGGTGCCGGCTTCGATCTGCGCAGGGGCGAGATCCTCGGCGTTGCCGGACTGCAGGGCATGGGCCAGCAGGATCTGTTCCTGGCCTGCTTTGGCATGGCTGAAATCACCCACGGCGACATCCTTGTCGACGGCCGCAAGGTCTGGCTCGGCTCGCCCGCCGATGCCTTGCTGCCCAACATGGCGATCGGCCTGGTGCCGGAAGACCGCAAATCCGAGGGCCTGTTCCTGAAACTGTCGGGCAGCCAGAACGCCACGCTGCCCGTGGTGTCACGCTTTACGCGCTTCGGCCTTGTCGACATGGAAGCCGAGACCCGCTCCGTCGAGGAGGCATTCGCCACTGTCGAGGTCGACCGCCGCGCGCTATGGACTCGAGCCGGAGCGTTTTCCGGCGGCAATCAGCAGAAGATCGCCATCGCCAAATGGCTCGTGGCGCAGAGCCGCATCCTGCTTTTGTTCGATCCCACCCGTGGCATCGATGTCGGCACCAAGCACGAGCTCTATGTGATGATGCGCAACTACGTGGCCGCTGGCGGCTCGATCCTGCTGCACTCGACGGAGATTCCCGAACTCGTCCACCAATGCGACCGGGTCCTGGTTCTCTACGACGGGCGCATCGCGGCCGAGCTCGAAGGCGACGCCATTACCGAACCGGCCATCATGCGTCCGGCGCTCGGCCATGCCGGGGAAGCCGTGGCATGAGCAGCACGGCAGCTTCATCCCCTGTTTCCGGTGGCTTTGGGTTGCGCCGCGCGCTGATGCGCAATCGCGGCGCGCTGATCGCCGCCGCCGTCCTTGCGATCCTGCTCTTCATCGTCGACTGGATCAGCGCCGGACCGCTGACCTATTTCGATGTGTCGTTCCTGTCGAGTGGCGGCGCGACCTCGGCGCTCGCGGCGATTGGCCAGACGATCGTGATCCTGTCGGGTGGCTTCGACCTGTCCGCCGGTGCGGTGATATCGCTGGTCAATGTCGTGCTGGCATCGAGCATGGACCCGATGGTACCAGGCGCCAGCGTCCTGCTGTGGACGACAGTCGGCATTGGCGTCGGCATGGCGGTCGGTGCCTTCAACGGCTTCTTCATCGCCGTGCTGCGCATGCAGCCCATCGTGGTGACATTGTCCACCATGTTCATCCTGCAAGGCGTGACGCTGCTGGTGATGGACAAGCCCGGCGGCTTCGTGTCGCCCGATCTCGGCACGTTCTACCTCGGCGACGCGATCACCAACTGGCTGCCGATGCCGCTGGTGGTGCTGGGCGTTGTCCTGCTCGCCTGGTTCTGGCTGAAAGGAACCCGCTTCGGCACGGCGCTTTATGCGGTTGGCAGCGACGCGGATTCGGCCGCTTCCGTCGGCATCAATGTCGTGCTGGTGCGCTTTGCTGTCTATGTGATCGCCGGCGGCTGCTACGGTCTTGCCGGCGTGTTCATCAGCGCCCAGACCGGTAGCGGCGATCCGCTGGTCGGCAATCCGCTGCTGTTGTCGATGTTCGCGGCGGTCGTCGTCGGCGGCACGCGTCTCGGTGGCGGGCAGGGAGGCCCGGTCGGCACGGTCTTCGGCGCCTATATCCTGATGATGGTGGTGAACATCCTGCTGGTGCTCAATGTGTCGGCTTACTACTCGACCATAGCCGAAGGCACCATTCTCGTGCTGGCGGCTCTCGCCGGCTCGATCTCGCACGCATCGGTGCTTGCCGTGCAATTGCGCGCCGCGCGCGCCCGGCTTGCCGCCTGGCGCGCCGGCATATTGCCCTCGCAACTCGAGCGCGTGGACCGGCGCCTCAGGATCGCCGGGCCATCGCATCACCAGGGCAGCCCGGCATCGCCGCGCCCTGCTTTCCATCTGCGCAATGCGGAGACGCTGCGCTATGCACTGCCCGCCTATGTCTGCCTGCTCATCATCGTCGTCGTCACGCAGATATGGCTCGGCCGCGCCATCCTCAATCCGGGTTACTGGAATTCGCTGCTCGTGCTGTCGTCCTTCCTCGCCGTCCTGGCGCTCGGGCAAGGAACGGTCATCCTGACCGGCGGCCTTGATCTCTCCGTGCCGTGGACGATCGGCATTTCCGGCATCATCCTGGCCGGCATGGTCAACGGCTCCGATGCTGCGCTCGTCTATGCCTTGCCGGTCGTTTTGCTGATGGCCTGCGCCATCGGCTTCGCCAATGGCTTCGGCATCGTCTATCTCGGCATCTCACCGATCGTCATGACGCTCGCCACCAACGGCATTCTGCAGGGCTGTGCGCTGCTCTATTCGCAGGGAACGCCGGCTGGTTTCTCTTCGCCGATGCTGCGCTGGTTCATGACGGCCAAGCTCGGCTTCGTGACGCCGGTCGTTCTGCTGATGGTAGTGTTCGTGGTCGTGGCAGTGCTGCTGCTTGGACGCACGCCGTTCGGACGCCGGGTCTACGGCATCGGCAACGGGCTGCGCGCGGCGCGGCTGTCCGGCATCGGCGTCGAGCGTACGCTGATCCTGGTCTACATGCTGTCGGCCGTCTGCGCGGCGATCGTCGGCATCATGCTGACCGGCTTTTCGGGCCAGGCAAGCCTCGGCATGGGCGACGACTATCTCTTGCCGTCGATCGCCGTGGTGGTGGTGGGCGGTGCGCTGATCACCGGCGGGCGCGGCCACTATCTCGGCATGCTCGGCGGGGTATTGTTGCTGACGGCGCTGCAGATGCTGCTGGCCGGCACCACGCTTCCCTACGCCACAAGGGCAATTCTTTACGGGCTGGTCGTTCTGGGTGCCGTCATGGCGCTGCGCGAACGGCGGCTGCAATGAGAAGGACAGGACCATGAGCGCAAAGGCACCCGCATCGGCGGACGAATTTCTGGGCGGGCTGAAAGGCCAGCGCGTGCTGGTGACGGCGGGCGCCGGCGGCATCGGTTTTGCCATCGCCGACACGCTGTCGCGGCTCGGGGCGCGCATCGTCGTCTGCGACGTTTCCGACGAGGCGCTGGCCGCCGCTCCGGACAGGATCGACCTGGTCGCGGCAATCAAGGCGGATGTCTCGCGCGACGCGGACGTCGACCGGCTGTTCGAGGCCGTGAAGGAAAAGCTCGGCGGGCTCGACGCGCTGATCAACAATGCCGGCATTGCCGGGCCGACAGGCGGTGTCGACGAGATCGATCCGGCCGACTGGCGGCGCTGCATCGACATCTGCCTGACCGGCCAGTTCCTTTGCGCGCGGCGCGCCGTGCCGCTGATCAAGGCGGCGGGCGGCGGCTCGATCGTGTCGATGTCGTCGGCGGCCGGCCGCCACGGCTACGCGTTCCGCACGCCCTATTCGGCGGCCAAGTTCGGCGTCATCGGTTTCACGCAGAGCCTCGCCAAGGAGCTTGGGCCGCACAGCATCAGGGTCAATGCCATCCTGCCCGGCATCATCGAGGGGCCCCGCATCGAAGGCGTCATCTCGGCGCGCGCCAAGCAGGTCGGCATCAGCCACGAGGAGATGACCGGGCGCTATCTGCAGAACATCTCGCTGCGCCGCATGACCAGCCCCTATGATGTGGCTTCGATGGTCGCCTTCCTGCTGTCCGATTCTGGCATCAACATTTCCGGCCAGTCGCTCGGCGTCGACGGCAATGTCGAAACACTTTGAGGAACCGATCCATGGCCAATGTCGCGATTGTCGGAAGCGGGTTCATCGGGCGGGCCTGGGCGATCAGCTTCGCCCGCGCCGGCCATGATGTGCGGATGTGGGACCAGTCGCCCGCCGCGACAGGTGGTGCCCGCGACTACATTGCCGGCGTGCTCGGCGACCTCGCCGCGAACGACCTGCTGCGCGGGCAATCCGTCGACACCGTGCTCGGCCGCATCGCCATTGTCGCCGAGCTGGCGGAAGCGCTGGCCGATGCTGCCCATGTCCAGGAGAACACGCCCGAAAACATCGAGGTGAAGCGGGAGGTGTTCTCCCTGATCGATACCCTTGCCGGTCCGCAAACGGTCATCGCCAGTTCCACCTCGGCGCTGTTGCCGTCGAAGTTCACCGATCATCTGCGGGGACGGCACCGCTGCCTGGTCGTGCATCCGATCAACCCGCCCTATCTCATCCCGGCGGCCGAAGTCGTGCCGGCGCCGTGGACGTCCGCCGAGACGCTGGAAAGGACCCGTGCCTTCCTTATCGACGCCGGCCATGCACCGCTGGTGATGAAGCGCGAGCTCGACGGCTTCATCATGAACCGCTTGCAAGGCGCATTGCTGGAGGAAGCTTTCAGGCTCGTCGCCGACGGCTACGCCAGCGTCGAGGATGTCGATATCGGCATCCGCGACGGGCTGGCGCTGCGCTGGTCGTTCATGGGGCCGTTCGAGACCATTGACCTCAATGCGCCTGGCGGCGTGCGCGATTATGCCGAGCGCTATCAGTCGATTTATTCGAACATCTTCCCGCAGATGCTGCGCCGCGTCGACTGGGCTGGCGAGGTCATGGCGGTCGTCGAGGCCGACCGTCGCAAGCGCCTGCCGCGCGACAGTCTCGGCGCCCGGCAGGTGTGGCGTGATCGCCGGCTGATGGCGCTTGCGGCGCACAAAAGAAAATCGGATCAGGAGTTCGGAGAATGACGCAAACAAACCGCAAGCCGGGTACCGCGCAGGTCAAGGGCAAGGTCATCATCACCTGCGCGGTGACCGGGGCGATCCATACGCCGACCATGTCGCCCTATCTGCCGATCACGCCGGACCAGATCGCCTCCGAGGCGATCGCCGCGGCGGAAGCCGGGGCCGCGATCCTGCATCTGCATGCCCGCGACCCGGAGACCGGCAAGCCCGACCAGACGCCGGAGGCGTTTGCCCGCTTCCTGCCGCGCGTCAAGCAAGGCACCAATGCCGCCATCAACATCACCACCGGCGGCAGTCCCTACATGAAGGTCGAGGAGCGCGTGCGCCCTGCCGCCCAGTTCAAACCGGAAGTTGCCTCGCTCAACATGGGCTCGATCAATTTCGGGCTCTATCACCTCGCCGACAAATACGAGACCTTCAAGTTCGACTGGGAAAAGCCGCATCTGGAAGCGACGCGCGACCTGGTCTTCCGCAATTCGTTCAAGGACATCGAATACATTCTGGCCACCTGCTACGACAACGGCACGCGCTTCGAGTTCGAGTGCTATGACATCGCCCATCTCTACAACCTCGCCCATTTCGCCGATCGCGGGCTGGTGAAGCCGCCTTTCTTCGTGCAGTCGGTGTTCGGCCTGCTCGGCGGCATCGGCACCCATCCGGAAGACGTCGCCCATATGAAGCGCACCGCCGACCGGCTGTTCGGTGATCAGTTCCGCTGGTCGGTGCTGGGCGCCGGCGCCAGCCAGCTTCGCATCGCCGCGCAATCGGCAGCGCTTGGCGGCAACATCCGCGTCGGGCTGGAGGACAGCCTGTGGGCGGGCAAGGGCAGACTGGCGAAGTCCAATGCCGAACAGGTGCTGCTTGCGCGCAAGATCATCGAGGGGCTTGGCATGGAGGTGGCGACGCCCGACGAGGCGCGCGAGATCCTGTCATTGAAGGGCGGCGACAAGGTCGCTTTCTGACGCGCCTGACCAATCGCCGCGCGGCGCCAAACAGAGGAGGACGGTATGAAGATCGAAGTCGTGGTGGACGTGAAGACCACACTGGGCGAAGGCCCGCTGTGGGATGTCGAGCAGGAGCGTCTCTACTGGATCGACAGTTTCGACGGTCGTGTGTTCCGGGCGACCGCCGACGGGCGTGAGATCCGCTGCTGGGACGTGCCGATGAAGATCGGTTCGATGGCGCTGCGCAAGGATGGCAGCGGCGCGGTGGTGTCACTGCAGCGTGGCTTCCATCTGCTTGATTTCGCCTCCGGCGATGTGACGCTGATCCACGATCCCGAGCCGGACAGGCCGATGAACCGTCTCAACGACGGCAAGGTCGACCGGCGCGGCCGCTTCTTCGCCGGCTCGATGGATACGATGGAGGAGGGGCCGTCCGGCGGTCTCTACAGGCTCGACGCGGACTTCTCCGTCACCAGGATCGATTCCGGCATCATCTGCTCGAACGGGCCGTGCTGGAGCCCCGACGATCGCACCTTCTATTTCGCCGACACCTGGACCGGCGAGATCTGGGCCTATGACTACGACATCGCCACCGGCGCGGCCACCAACCGCCGCACCTTTACCCGCGTCGACACCAGCCGGGGTGGCGCGGCCGATGGCTCGACCGTCGATGCCGAAGGCTATCTGTGGAATGCTCTGGTCTATGACGGTCGCCTGGTGCGCTACGCGCCGGACGGCAGCATCGACCGCATCATCGACATGCCGGTGAAGAAGATCACCAGCGTCATGTTCGGCGGGCCAAAGCTCGACACCCTGTACGTCACCTCGATGGCCAAGCCGCCGCTGCCGCGATTTCCCGGCGACGGTGTCTTGCGCGGCAGCCTGTTCGCCATCACCGGTCTCGGCGTGACCGGAATAGCCGAGCCCAGGTTTGCCGGGTAAAAAGGGGGCGGCACCTCCGTCGCCATATTCGCCTCGACACCTTCGCCGTCCGCGCTCTGTCCTGACTGATCGGATGATCGCAGACGTCATTGCCTCCGAAGCAGATCGCGTTCAGCCTCGCGGAGGGCCAGGGCGTTCAAACCTGTGTCCGCGTGCGAGCGCTAACGACTGTTCGGAATGTAGAACGTCTGCCTGAAATAGGACCGAAACGCCTCCATGGCGGGGGTGAACTGGGCATTGCGGCGCCAAGCCAGGCCGACATCCATCGCCGGGATCGGGTCGCTCGGCACCAGCGTTTCGATGCGCTTGCCTTCCAGCGACCATGGCCGCAAAACCATGTCCGAGAGAATTGCGACGCCTTGTCCGTTGGCGACCATCGAGCGCACCGCCTCGACGGAGGATGTGCGCAGCGTGACCGACGGCTGATAGGGTGTCTTGCTCCAGTATTTCAGTGAGGTGTGCGCCGCCTCGTCGACGGTCAGCATGATGTAGGGCTCTTGCGAAATTTCCTTCAGGCCGACGGATTCCCGCTGCAGCAGATGATGCTTCGAGGCGACCCAGAGCCGCCGCCGCGAACCCATCAATGTCTCGGTCGTCAGATCCGGATTGAGCACGTTCGAGGTGAGCAGCACGGCGATGTCGTACCGATTGGACAAAAGGCCCTCCTCGATTGCCTCGCGGTTGAGCTCGAAAAGCTGGATGTCGAGCTTCGGGAAATTTCGCTTCAGCTTCTCCAGGTGGTTGGGCAGGAAATAGCCGATCACCGTATAGGTCGCCGCGACGGTTAGGCTGCCCTCTAGGGTGTTCGCCGGCACATTCAGGCTGGTCGCTTCCTGGACCTTGTTGAGGATGTCATAGGCGTGGAACAGGAACTGTCGCCCGGCGGCGGTCAGTTCCATGCCCTGGGGAGAGCGGACGAACAGGTCGGCGCCGACCTCGCTCTCCAGTTCCTTGATCGCCGTGGTGATTGCCGACTGCGAAATGGCGAGGTCGACCGCTGCTTGCGAAATCTGGCCTTGCTCGGCGGTCGAGACGAAATAGCGGATCTGGCGCAGGCTGATTGGCAAAGGACGCAGCTTTCCGTTTATCTGATATCAGTGGGGAGTATTTTCTGAAAATACGATACACGCAATTTCGTTGAGCAGCCATTGCCTTTTTGAGTCGCAATGGATGTCGCCGTTTCTGGCTGTATCGCGCGCTTTCTCTTCCAGTCGCATCTCCCATGGGTATCTGAAAATCAGAAAGTGAAATTCTGAGAATAGAATTTTCCAATGCCGCGCTCCCGCGTTAACGTTCAAAAAAACAAGAAGACGGGAACCGCGCTATCGATCGGCGCATGAAATGCAAAGGGAGCAACGTGCCAGTCACGGTTGTCGACATCAATTGCGATATGGGTGAAGCGTTCGGCCAATGGCGGCTGAGCGACACCGACGATGCCAGGCTGATGGAACTGATCAGCTCCGCCAACATCGCCGCCGGTTTCCACGCTGGCGATCCCAATCTGATGGACGCCACCGTGCGGCTTGCGACCCAGCACGGCGTCGGCATCGGCGTGCATCCGGGCTATCGGGATCTGCAAGGTTTTGGCCGCCGCAAGATCAACGGCACTGGCGACGAGATCGTCAACGACATCGTCTATCAGATCGGAGCGCTCAGGGAATTTGCTCGGCGTCATGGCGCCGTCCTGCAGCACGTCAAGCCGCACGGCGCCCTCTACATGGAACTCGCCGCCGACGAGGCGCTGTCGCGGTCCTTCATCAAGCTGATGCGCACCGTGGCGCCCAATGCCTTCGTCTTCTGCATGGGCATGTCGCAGACCTATCGCACCGCCCTCGAGGCCGGCCAACCGGTCATCAGGGAATTCTATGCCGATCGGGACTACGATCGCTCCGGCTCGATCGTTTTCACGCGGCATGTTGGCAAGCTCGATCCGGCCGGCATTGCCGACAAGGTCGTGCGCGCCTGTCTCGAGGGCAAGGTCCGCACCGTCGATGGCGCCGACATCGACATCGATTTCGAGTCGATCTGCTTTCATTCCGACACGCCGGGTTGCCTGGAGATCGCCGCCACCATGCGTTCCGCCTTGGTCGCGAACGGGATCCGGATCGCACCGGTGTCGGAAGTGTCCGCCCAACAGACCCATGCCGCAAGGGGATCAAAATGAGCAAAGCCGAAATCAAGTCGCCGCTGCCAGGCATGTTCTACCGCAGGCCGTCGCCGGACAGCGCGCCGTTCAAGAACGATGGCGACGCCGTTTCCGCCGCCGATGTGATCGGCATTGTCGAGGTGATGAAGTCTTTCCATGAAGTGACGGCCGGCATCGACGGCAAGGCGATCCGTTTTCTCGTCGACGATGCCGATGCGGTCATGGCCGGCCAGGCGCTTGCCGAGGTCGAGGCATGACCATCAGTTCCGTCCTGATTGCCAATCGAGGCGAGATCGCGGTGCGGATCATCCGCGCGGCGAAGGCCCTGGGGCTGAGGACAGTGCAGGTGTACAGCCACGCCGATGCGGGCTCGCTGGCGGTGCAACTGGCCGACGAGGCGATCGACATCGGACCGCCGGCGGCGAAGAAATCCTACCTGAACATCGAGGCGGTGCTCGCGGCGGCCAGGGCGGCGAAGGTCGATGCCATCCATCCGGGCTACGGCTTCCTGTCGGAGAATGCCGACTTCGCCGAAGCCGTGGTTGCAGCGGGAATGAAATTCGTCGGACCGGATGCTTCGGCCATCCGGCTGCTTGGCGACAAGGTGGTGGCGCGCCAGGTCGCGGCCAGGGCCGGCGTGCCCACCGTGCCCGGCAGCGACGGGCGCGTCTCCGACATCACCGAGGCGGCGGCGATCGTCGCGCGCATCGGCTTTCCAGTGATGATCAAGGCGGCCGCTGGCGGCGGTGGCAGGGGCATCCGCATCGCACACACCCTCGAGGACTTCGAGCGTCATTTCCCGCAAGCTTCGGCCGAGGCTGCGGCGGCCTTTGGTGACGGCGGCCTTTACATCGAGAAGGTTATCGAGAAGGCGCGTCATGTCGAGGTGCAGATCCTCGGCGACGGCAGGAATTTCGTTCATTGCTACGAGCGCGAGTGCTCGCTGCAGCGGCGCCGGCAGAAGGTCTGGGAGGAAGCCCCGGCCGCCGGACTGCCGGCCGATGTGCGCGAAAGCCTGTGCGACAGCGCCGTCGCCCTGGCGCGCTCGGTCGGCTACAGCGGTGCCGGAACGGTCGAATATCTCTACGACGACGCCAGCCGCGACTTCTATTTCATCGAGGTCAACACCCGCATCCAGGTCGAGCACCCGGCGACGGAGATGATCACCGGTCTCGATCTCGTGCAGGAGATGCTGCGCATCGCCGGTGGCCAGCCTCTGTCGGTCAGGCAGGAAGACATTTCCATTGCCGGCCACGCCATCGAATGCCGGATCAACGCCGAGGATCCGCACAGGGGTTTCATGCCCGGTCCTGGCACCGTCGAAACGCTCGTCGTGCCGCGGGGCGAGGGCATCCGCTTCGACACCATGCTGTTTGCCGGCTACACGGTGCCGCCCTTCTACGATTCGCTTTTGGGAAAGCTCATCGTGCATGGCTCCGATCGCGCCGCCTGCCTGGCGAAGCTGCGCACGGCACTTGCCGGTCTCAGGATCACCGGCATTCCGACGACGGTGCCGCTGCATCAGGCGCTCGCCGCCGATGCCGACGTGGCGGCGGGGCGCTTCCATACGCGTTTTCTCGAGGACTGGCTGGAAACGAAATTCGCCGCTTCGGCAGGCGGCGCGAGGGAGGTGGCCTGATGAAGAACCGCTATTCATTCGGTGGCGACGAGCATCTCTTCGTCGAATGCGACGAGAGCATGTCGCTGGAGGCGTTCTTCAAGAGCCTCTCTATGACCAATGCCGTGCGCGACAGCCAGATCAGAGGCGTGACCGAGATATGCCCGGCGAACGCCTCGTTCCAGATCAAGTTCAATCCCGACATCATCCGGCCCGATGACATGCTGCGCGAGGTGCAGGCCATCGAAAGTGCGGCCAGCAAGACCGATCCGGTGATCGCCACCAGGATCATCGAAATCCCTGTTTTCTACCAGGATCCCTGGACGCACGAGACGCTGATGCGTTTCCGCGAGCGGCACCAGGACCCGCAGGCCACCGATCTCGAATACGCCGCCCGCATCAACAATTACTCGACCGTCGACGACTTCATCGCCGCCCATGCCGGCTCGCCGTGGTTCGTGTCGATGGTCGGCTTCGTCGCCGGATTGCCGTTCATGTACCAGATGGTCGACCGGCCGCGGCAGATCCAGGTGCCGAAATATCTCAGGCCGCGCACCGACACGCCAAAGCTCACCATCGGCTATGGCGGCTGCTTTTCCTGCATCTATTCCGTGCGTGGCGCCGGCGGCTACCAGATGTTCGGCATCACGCCGATGCCGATCTTCGATCCGGAGCAGAAGACCAGCTACCTCCGTGACTTCATGGTGTTCTTCCGCCCAGGCGACATCGTCAAGTTCAAGCCGATCGGCCGCGAGGAATACGACCATACCGTCGAGGAAGTCGCCGCCGGCCGGTTTGCCCCGGCAATCAGTGACGTCACCTTCGACCTGCGTGAATTCCAGAAGGACATCGACGGCTACAACGCCAGGCTGGAGGGTATGATCAATGGCCGTTAAGGTGCTCAATCCGGGGCTTTCGACCACGGTTCAGGATCTCGGCCGTCCCGGCTATTTTCATCTCGGCATCCCGATCGGCGGTGCCATGGACCGGCTGGCGCTGCGCGCCGCCAATCTGATCGTCGGCAATGACGAGGGTGCGGCAGGTCTCGAGGCGGTGTTCATCGGGCCGCAGCTCGAATTCACCCGCGACGCGCTGATCGCGGTGAGCGGTGCCGACATGCCGATCAAGCTCGACGGCGAGGAGAAGCCGTCCTGGACCGGGCTGAAGGTCAAGGCTGGCCAGGTGCTGAGCTTTGGCTTCCTGAAGACAGGCGCGCGCATCTACATCGCAATCGCTGGCGGCATCGACGTGCCGATCGCGCTCGGCAGCCGCTCGACCTACCCGATCGGCGCGCTGGGCGGCTTCAAGGGACGCGCCATCGCCAAGGGCGACGAATTGCCCGTCGGCAACGCCGGTTCCGGCAAGGAAGGGCAAAGCGTCCCGGAAGCCTTGCGTCGGCGACCGGGAATGCCGGCCGAACTGCGGGTCCTGCCGGGCCTCTATTGGCATCGCGTCACCGAGCAGTCGCATCAGAACTTCTTCGACGACCAATGGAAGGTGGCGCCCGAGGCGGACCGCATGGGTTATCGCTTCCGCGGCGGCCGGCCGTTGCAATTCGTCGAACGCGACCAGCCGTTCGGGGCCGGCTCGGATCCCTCCAACATCGTCGACAGCTGCTACCCCTACGGTTCGATCCAGGTGCCGGGCGGCACCGAGCCGATCATCCTGCATCGCGACGCGGTCTCGGGTGGCGGCTACTTCATGGTCGGCACGGTGGTCTCGGCCGACATGGACCTGATCGGCCAGCTGCAGCCGAACACGCCAACGCGTTTCGTCAAGGTCGACATGGACGGCGCGCTGAAGGCCCGCGCCGACCGGGCGGCATTGCTCGACAGGATCAGGAGCGTTTTCAACTGACATTTGGGTAAGTGCGGCCGAACCGTCCTCGAGGCGGCGGCCGATAACAAGAAAGGGGAATGACATGAAAAATCTCGGAAGAATGATGCTTGTGACGGCGGCGACTTTGATTACCGGCGCCGCCTATGCCGCCGACTGGTATCCATACGACGCGGCCAAGATCGAGCCGCCTTTTGCGGCCGACGGCAAGTCGGTCGATGTCACCTACGTGCCGCTCGACAAGGCGTCGAAACCCTGGAACATCTGCGTCTCCTTTCCGCATATGAAGGACGCCTACTGGCTTGGTGTCGATTACGGCGTGGCGGAGGAGGCCAAGCGGCTCGGCGTCAAGATGAACCTGTTCGAAGCTGGCGGCTACACCGAGCTCGACAAGCAGATTTCGCAGATCGAGGATTGCGTCGCCGCCGGCGCGCAAGCGGTCGTCATCGGCGCGATCTCCGCCGACGGCCTCAACAATCTCGTTTCGGAAATCCACAAGAAGAACATCCCGGTGATCGACGTCATCAACGGCATCTCGTCGCCGGACATCTCGGCGAAGTCGCTGGTGTCCTTCTACACGATGGGTTCGGAAGCCGGCGCCTATCTGGCCAAGAAACATCCGGCGGGCAGCGAAGAGGTGGAGGTGGGCTGGTTCCCCGGACCGGCGGGCGCTGGCTGGGTGAGCGCGGCGAACCAAGGCTTCCTCGACGCCGTCAAGGGCTCCGCGGTCAAGGTGCTGGAACCCAAGTTCGGTGACACCGGCAAGGAAGTTCAGCTGAAGCTCGTCGAGGACGCGCTGCAGGCCAATCCGAACATCCGCTACATCGCAGGCACCGCGGTGACGGCGGAAGCCGCGCAGGGCGTCATTCGCGAGCGCGGCCTGCAAGGCAAGGTCGACCTGCTCTCCTTCTACATGACGCCTGGCGTCTATGAGGGCATCAAGCGCGGCTTCATCCTCGCTTCCCCGGCCGACTCGATGGTCATCCAGGGCCGTATTGCCGTGGACCAGGCCGTCCGCATCCTGGAAGGCAAGGACTACATCAAGCACGTCGGTCCGAAAATCTTTGTTGTCGATCCGTCCAATATCAAGGACGTTTCGCCGACGAACATCTTGCCGCCGGATGGCTACAAGCCGGTCTTCAACGTGAACTGATCGCGACAAGCGCTGTCCGGTTCCGCCAGGCAAGGCGGGACCGGATCGACCGGGTTGGCAAATGGACAACGCAAACACCCCACTGGTGGAAATGACCCGGATCTCGAAGGAGTTCCCCGGCGTCAAGGCTCTTGATGGCGTCGATTTCAGGCTCCAGCGTGGAGAGGTTCATGTGCTGTTCGGCGAGAATGGTGCTGGAAAGTCGACGCTCATCTCGATCCTCTCCGGCCTCTACAGGCCGACATCCGGTTCGCTGCGCATCGATGGAGAGGAAGTCGACCTGCGCTCGGTCCATGACGCCGCCAGACATGGCATCGGCACGGTGTTCCAGGAATTCTCGCTGATCCCGACATTGCGTGTCTTCGAGAACGTCTATCTCGGCCGCGAGCTCAAGCGCGGTCCTTTGACCGACCGGCGCGCCATGGCCGAGGGTGCACGCGCTTTGTTCCATGACCTGGGCTTCGAGATCGACATCCGCCGGCGCGTTTCCACTCTGTCGCGCGCTGAGCAGCAGATGGTGGAGATCGCAAAGGTGTTTCTTGGCAAGGCGAGGGTCCTGATCCTCGACGAGCCGACCGCCTCGCTCACCGAGAAGGAAACGCGCAAGCTTTTCGCCTTCATCGCCAAGGCGAAGGCCGACGGCGTCGGCATCATCTACATTTCACATCGCATCCAGGAATTCCGCGAAATCGCCGACAACATCAGCGTGCTCCGTGACGGCCGTCTGATCGGGACGGTGTCGGCGCGCGACACCTCCGAGAAGACGCTTGTCGAGTTGATGACCGGTCGGGCGATCGATCAGATCTATCCCGAGATCGGCCGCCAGCCGGATGGCAGGACGCTGATGACGCTGCGCCGGATGCACGGCGCCGGCTTTCATGGCGTTGATATCGACGTGCGTGCCGGCGAGGTCCTGGGGGTTGCCGGCCTGGTCGGCAGCGGCAAGTCGCGGATCTGGCGCAGCGTTCTTGGGTTGCAGCCGATCCGGTCAGGCACGGTCACGCTGAAGGGGCGCGACGTGACCCATGCGGCGACGAGGCATATGCTGCGCGGCGGCGTCTACTATTTGCCGCCTGACCGCAAGGGCGAGGGCCTGCAACTGGCGGCAACGGCACGCGAGAACATCAAGCTCAACCTGCTCGGCCGGGCCGAGATCGTGGGGCGCCTCGGAATTGTTGCGCCGCGTCGCGCCAGGGCATTGGCCGACAAGATTGGCGAGCGCGTCGGCATTGCCTCGGCCCATATGGGCCGCATTGTCTCGAAACTTTCGGGCGGCAACCAGCAGAAGGTGCTGTTCGGCAAGGGATTTGGCGAGGAGCGGGACATCTACATCTTCGATGAGCCGACGGTCGGCGTCGACATGGGCACCCGCGCCGCGCTCTACCGGCTGATCAAGGAGATCGCCGAGGCCGGCAAGGCGGTGGTGGTGATCTCCTCCGACCTGCCGGAGGTGATGAACCTTACGCACCGCCTGTTGGTCTTCTCGAAGGGCAGAGTGTCGGCCGAGCTCACCGGCACCGAGATCGCGGAGGAAAATGTCCTGAAATATTTCTTTGCGGAGACGGGTATCCAGCCATGACCATTCAGAGCAGCCGAACCGAGGATGCAGGGGCGCCGCGAACCCGCGCCAACATTCTGCTGGCGGCCATAAGATACGTGTTCCTGCGTGTCGGGGTGCTGCCGTTCTTCCTGGTCTTTTCGCTGGTCGTCTTCTCCCTGATCTCGAACCAGTTCCTGTCGATCCAGAACCTGACCAACGTCGCCAGGCAGTCTGTCTATCTGGTTCTGGTTTCGCTGGGTCAGATGCTGGTCCTCATCACCGGAGGTTTTGATCTCTCGGTTGGCACGGCGATCGCAATGACTTCGGTTGTGTCGGCGATGGCGATGGTCGCGCTGGCGCCGGTCATGCCGGACATGATCTGGCTGGCGATCCTGCTCGGCGCCGGTGCGGGACTGGGTGCCGCTCTGCTGATCGGGTGCCTGAACGGCCTCGGCATCGCCCAGTTCGACGTCTCGCCCTTCATCATGACCCTTGGCGTGCAGTCGGTCGGCGCGGGCATCGCGCTGTTCCTGACCGGCGGCGTTCCGATATCCGGACTGCCCTACGATTTCGGTAATTTCTTCGGCTTCGGGCGGGTGCTCGGCATTCCCGTGCCGGTGATGATCGCCTTGCTGGCGATCGTTGGCATCTGGCTCTTGATGAACCGAACGAAACTGGGTTCTCACATCTACGCGGTCGGCGGCAATGTCAGGGCGGCCAACCTCTCGGGCGTCAACACCAAGCGGGTGCTGTTCCTGGCCTATGTCCTGTGCGCGCTGCTGGCCTCTCTCGCCGGTCTTCTGCTCACGGCCCGGGTCGAGTCCGGCGAAACCAATCTTGGCGGCACCATCGCGCTGGAATCGATTGCCGCCTGTGTCATTGGCGGGGTTTCCCTGCGGGGAGGGCTCGGCCGTGTGGAGAATGTCGTTCTTGGCGCCTTCTTCATCGTGCTGCTGCAGAATGGCATGAACATCGCCCAGATCGGCTCGTACATGCAGATGGTGCTGCTTGGCTCGCTGCTGGTGCTCGCCGTGATCCTCGACCAATTCCGCTACCGCATGCTGGTTGGCGACCGCTGACGGCAATCACTCAAACACCGAAAAGGAAAGACCATGATTTCCTCAACCTATCCCACGCTTGCAGAACAGGCCTTCTCTGGCCGCACGACGGCGCTCAGGAACGGTGTTCTGGCCATCGCCGGATCGCTGGCGCTGTGGCTGTCGGCCAAACTGCAGGTTCCGTTCTACCCAGTACCGATGACCATGCAGACCTTTGTCGTCCTGGTGATCGGAACAAGTTTCGGATGGCGGCTGGGCGCTGCCACAGTCGCTCTCTATCTCATCGAAGGCGCGCTCGGGCTTCCGGTTTTCGCCGGAACGCCTGAGAAAGGCATCGGTCTCGCCTATATGGTCGGTCCGACCGGCGGCTACCTCCTCGGCTATCTGCCCGCCGCGGCACTTTGCGGCTTCCTCGCCAGCCACGGCTGGGATCGCAGGATCGTCACGACGGCGCTTTCCATGCTTTTGGGAACGGTCGTCATCTATGCCTTCGGACTTTCCTGGCTGGGCACCGTCGTTGGGTGGGACAAGCCGATCCTGGCCTGGGGCCTCACGCCCTTCGTCCTTGGCGATCTGCTCAAGCTGGCGCTTGCCACCGCGGTCCTGCCGCTGGCCTGGAAATTTGTTGGCCGGACGCGCGACGGCGATCACTGAAATTGCAATTGCCAGGGTTGCGCAGCGATCCTCAGATCCATCCGGCAGGGGGGACCCGATAGCGTGCCCGGACAGAATGGAGAGCGCTTCCATGCAGCGACGTCGCTGGCCGATGCGATAGCCGCTCTTGCCGATCGCGGGTCGGCTGGAGCAGCTCTTGCCGGTGCGACCTGGATCATGCGGGCCCCGCTCAGGCACGAGCGGCGGGACCTGTCCTATGTGGCGATTTCCAGGATCGACGAGTTGCGGCGGCTGGATATTCTCGATCGCGAGATCAGCATAGGTGCCTGCGTGACCCATGCCGAAGTGGCACGCTCGCTTGGGGCCCTGCCCGAATGCCGGGCGCTGGCGCAGGCCGCCGCCAACTCCGCAAATCCTGCAGTCCGCAACGTTGCCACGATTGGCGGAAATCTCTGCGCTTCGGCCTTTGCCGCGGCTGATCTGGTGCCTGCCCTGCTATGCCTCGATGCCGAACTCGAAATCGAAGGTGCGAAAGGGTCCGAACGGATGACGGTCAAGCGTTTCCTGGAGGTGAGGACAGATATCGAACCCGACCGTCTCGTCCGCCGCGTGATCGTTCCACGCACGACGCGGCGCTCGGTCCATATAAGGCTCCCGCTGCGCAAGGCAGGGGACTACCCCGTGGCAATCGTGAGCCTGGCTGCGACCTTGAACCCGGCCGGTGTCGTCGAAAGCGCCAGGGTGGCGGTGGGCTCGGTCGAACCCGTTGCGCGCCGCTGGGAGCAGCTCGAAACAAACCTTGTCGGCCAAAGCCTCGATCCACGCCGCGCGACCGAACAAGCCGAGCGGTTTTGCGCAGATTTTCTTGGCCGCGAAGGCGTCGAGGCGCCTGGCTGGTACCGGGTGAAGGTGCTTCCCAGCCTCGTGCGCCGCGCCGTGCTCGCCCTTCAAGAGCAGTCCTGAAGCTCGTACCCGGAAGAGATCAAGCCGATGTCCTTGCGTCTCGTGATCAATGGTGAAGATCGAGTTTCGCGCGCCGAACCGCTCACGCCGCTTGTCGACGTGTTGAGGGACGAATTCCATCTGACGGGAGCGAAAGTCGCATGCCGCGAGGGCTTCTGCGGCGCCTGCACCGTCCACCTCGACGGACAGCCGGTCGTGTCCTGCCTGGTGCCGCTCGGCACGGTCGAGGGACGAGAAGTGCGCACGGTCGAATTGCTTGCGACGGCGGGCGAGCTATCGCCGCTGCAGCGGATCATGGAAGAGCACGACGTCGTCCAGTGCGGCATGTGCTTTCCCGGTATCCTGATGGTCCTCACGAGCTTCTTCCAGGAGCACCCGCGGGCCGAAAGGGATGAAATCAAGGCGGCGCTCGTCGGCAACATCTGCCGGTGCACCGGCTATGAGCACCTGGTCGATGCGGCCGTGGCGTTGGCGAAGCGGAGCTGAGCAATGGCAATCGCGGACCCGTCAAACGTCACGATGAACCTGCCGCGGCGCGACGCACGCGACAAGCTGCTCGGCCGTACGCGCTACACCGTCGACCGCATGCTGCCGCGCATGCTTCACGCTGCGATCCTGCGATCGGAGGTCGCGTCGGCCCGCATCCTGAAGATCGACATCACGCGTGCCCGTCAAATGCCGGGCGTGCGCGCCGTAGCGCTTGCCGAAGACGCCCCGGGAATGCACGGTATCGGCATCGCCGACCATCCGCTCTTCGCCTCGGGCGTCATCCGCTTTCATGGCGAGCAGATCGCCGCGGTCGCCGCCGACACCTACGAGCAGGCCCAGGCGGCGGCACGCGCGATCGAAGTCGAACTTGAACCCCTTCCCATCGTGCTCACCATGGCCGATGCGCTGGCGCCTGGCGCTGCCTTGGTTCACCCCGACTGGAAAAACTACGAAGTTCTGTTCGAAGGCGGCGCTCGTGGCGGCAACGTTGCCTGGGAAGCGACGGTGGTCCGGGGCGATACCGAAGCGGCGTTCGCCCGCGATGACGTCGTGGTCGTGGAGAGCTGCTTTCGGGTCGGCCGGCAGAACCATGTCTCGCTCGAACCGCGGGCCGTCGTCGCCTCCTACGAGGACGGTCGCTACCATATCGAGACGTCGACACAGGTTCCGTGGACGGTTCGCAACATGACGGCGAAGCTGCTGGGTATTCCTGCCTCTCAGGTGCATCTCACGGTGCCGCCCGTGGGCGGGGGGTTCGGTCAGAAATTCGACTGTACGCTGGAGCCTTATGCGGCGATCCTGGCGCGCAAATCCGGGCAGCCAGTGCGCCTCGTCTATTCGAGGCAGGAGGAGATGCTGACCTGCCTCTGCCGCGAAAACGCCGAAATCAAGATCCGATCCGCGGTGACCAAAAGTGGCGACATCGCTGGACGCGAGGCCGTCGTGCTGATGGACTGCGGCGCCTATGGCGGCGAGCAGATTTTCCTCACGACGATGACGGCGCACACGCTCGGCGGCAACTACAGGCTTGGCTCGGTCAAGCTGGCGAGCCGTGCGGTCTACACCAACACTCCCCCCAACGGCGCCTTTCGCGCCTGCAACGGTGTCTACAACACATTCGCACTGGAGCGGCATACGGACGAGATCTGCCAGGCCATCGGGATGGATCCGCTCGAATTCAGGCGGCGGAACGTGCTGGGCGACGGAGACCTTGGCGCGACGGGCCAGGTCTTCGAAGGCGACGTGCTCGGCCCGATGCTTGATCGCATGGCAAAGCTGCGGGAAGCGTCTCCCAGCAAGAGGCCCGTGGCGGGCGGGCGCCTTTACGGCCGGGCCACCGTGGTGGGCACCTGGTTCATCTTCGTCGGCCCACCATCAACCTGAATGCCGACGGCAGCGCGACGCTCATCACCGCCGGGGTCGAGCTTGGCCAGGGCACGATGGTGCAGGCGTTGCCGCAGATCGTCGCCCATGAGCTCGGGATTCATCCGAATGACGTGATCGTTCGCAATGCCGATACGGATGCAGCCGGTTTCGATCTCGGCGTCGGCGGAGGCCGCACGACCGTCTCCGTCGGCGCGGCGAGCCTCGCCGCTGCCGCGGATGTACGCAACAAGATCCTGAATACGGCGAGCGAGTTGCTGCAGACCCAGCCGGAACGGCTGGTCTTGCGCAATGGACGGGTTGAGATCGCCGGGATCGAGGGATCGGGGATGACCATTGCCCAGGCCGTCCAGCACGCACACCGGTTGACGGGTCCAGTTGTCGGCAGCGGCTCGTTCACCAATCCTGGCGTGCCGGCGATGCCCGGCTGCGCGGCGGGCCATTTCATCGACGCGATCGATATTCCCGTCTTCAACGTCCATGATTGCGAGGTCGCGGTGGACCCCGACACCGGCCATGTCGAAATCCTGAGCTACAAGGTGGTGCAGGATGTCGGCCGGGCGCTCAACCCACGCGCCATCCACGGGCAGATCCAGGGCGGGGTCACGCAGGGACTGGGCTACGCGCTGCATGAAGAGCATACCATCGGCGAGGACGGGTGCATCCGGCAGGACAGCCTCGAGACCTATCGCGTTCCACTCGCATTGGATACCGTGCCTGTCGAGATCGACCTCTACGAAGGCGCGCCTTCCATTGGCCCGCTCGGCGCCAAGGGCGCGGGCGAGGTGCCCATTCTCAATCCCCCGGCAGCCGTCGCCTGCGCCGTCGCCAACGCCACCGGGCGCCGTGTCCAGCAAATGCCGCTCACGCCGCCGCGCGTGCTGGGGCTTCTGCTGGGCAGGGAACCTGCCGTCGAACTGCCTCACATCGCCGGCAACTGGTGGGACAATGTGCTGATGAGGCCCCGGCCCACTGATCGATGAGGGATCCTCCCATGGCCTCCCAGCGCGCAAATGGCCGTCTGTCGGGGCTGCGTCCAGCGAGCGGTTGTGGCCGAAGTACGGGCGGCAACTACATTTCCGTCACGAACTTCGTCCGCAGGTAGGCGTCGAGGCCTTCGATGCCGCTCTCCGAGCCATAGCCGGATTCGTTGACGCCGCCGAAGGGCGTTTCGGGTGTCGACACCATCATATGGTTGACGCCGACCATGCCGGCTTCCAGCGCCGCCTCGGTCTTTTGGGCAAGGCTGAGGTTGCGGGTGAACACAAACGAGGCCAGTCCGTAAGGCAGTGAGTTTGCCCGCCCGATCATGTCGTCGAAGGTTGAGAACGGGGTCGTCGGGGCGATCGGCCCGAATGGTTCCTCGGCCATGATGCGCGCGGTGTCAGGCACGTCCCTCAGCAATGTCGGGGCATAGAAATAGCCCTTGTTGCCGATGCGCTTGCCGCCGGTGACGACGGTCGCGCCTTTCGCCATTGCATCGCTGACGAAAGCGTCCATGGCATCCAGCCGCCGTGGCGCGATCATCGGGCCCATCTGCACGTTTGTGTCGAGGCCGTCGCCAATCCTGAGCTTTTCGGCGCGGGCGGCAAAGCCGTCGATGAAGCGGTCATAGACAGCCTCATGCACGTAGAAACGGGTCGGCGAGGTGCACACCTGGCCGGCATTGCGGAACTTGAATGCGACGACCGTATCGAGTGTCTTTTCGAGATCGGCGTCCTCATAAACGATGACGGGAGCGTGGCCGCCGAGCTCCATGGTGCAGCGCTTCAACGTGTCGGCGGCCTGCTTCTGCAGCAGCTTTCCAACCGCGATCGAGCCGGTCAGCGAGACCTTCTTCGGGATCGGCGAGGCGATCAGATAGGACGAGACCCGGGCGGGTTCGCCGAACACGATGTTGAGCACGCCCGCCGGAAGTCCGGCGTCCTGGAAGCAGCGGGCGATGGCCACGGCGGTTCCGGGCGTTTCCTCCGCCGGCTTCAGGATGATCGAGCATCCTGCGCCCAGCGCGCCCGAAATCTTGCGGATGACATTGCTGGCCGGAAAGTTCCAGGCGGCAAAGGCGACCACCGGTCCGACCGGCTCCTTGAACACCATCTGCCGCACGCCGGGCAGCCGGGCAGGGACGATGCGCCCGTAAGCGCGCTTGCCTTCTTCCGCGTACCAGCGGGTCGCATCGGCGGCGAACTGCACCTCGCCGGTGGCCTCGGCCAGCGCCTTGCCATTCTCCATCGTCAGTATGCGGGCGATGGTGTCCTTGCGCTGTTCGATCAGGTCGGCGGCCTTGTCCATGATCGCCCAGCGCTGCATCGCGGTCATGGCCTTCCACAGCTTGAAGCCCTTGGCCGAGGCCAAAAGAGCGCGGTCGAGATCGGTCTCAGTGGCATGCGGCACGGTTGCCAGCACCTCTTCTGTGGCGGGATTGATCAATGGTTCGGACTTGCCGTCCGATCCCTGGCACCACGCGCCGTCAATCAGCAGCTCGATCGTCTCTGGATACATGTCCTGGCCCTTTCCAGCCCGGTGGTCCGCGGAAGGCCGCCGGCAGATTGCACGTCAAAAGAAATTACCGCGATGGCTTGACCTGTACATTGTATACAGTATGGTGTCGACATGATTTTAGCGCGCATTCAGAAATTGTCGGTCGCCATCCCCGAGAATCTCGCCGAGATGTTGGAGGAGGAGATCATCTTCGGCCGCATCAAATCCCGGGAGCGATTGACCGAGGAAATGGTCGCCGAACGATACGGCGTCAGCCGGTCGCCGGTGCGTGAGGCTTTGAGGTTGCTCGAGCGCGATGGCCTGGTGATGCGCGAGGCCCGGCGCGGCATCTGGGTTTCACCGATGTCGCAGCGCGACTTCGATGAGGTCTATATGTGCCGCATCGAGCTGGAAGGACTGGTCGCCAAGCAGGCCGCCGAATCCACCGACATCGAGAAGAAAGCCGAGTTCAAGATTCTGCTGTCCGAGCTAAAGGAGGCGCAGTCCAGGAACGACGCCCGGCAGTTCTTCATCGTCGACGTGCGCGGATCTTTTCTGACCTACGATCTTGCCGGCAACAAGACCCTGACGCGCCTGCTGGGCGGGCTCGAAAAGCAGGCCTTGCGGTATCGCTATCACGCCTACGAGCAGGATCCGAAGATCATCCAGCTCTCCCTGGACGACACGGCTCGCATTTACGACGCGATCACCGAGGGCGATGGCGAAAGCGCCAAGGCGATGACCGAAAACCTCATTCGGGAAATCTGGCAGAGCATGCGGGCCGGCATTCGCGACGCCTTCGGAGAGGGCTAGTTCGTGACCACCATTTCGTCAGCGTTCAGCGTCATTGATTCCCATACGGCCGGTCATCCCACGCGAGTCATCCTGAGCGGTGTCCCGAAGCTTGCCGGTTTGAGCGTGCGGGATCAGCGGGACCATTTCCGTCAGCACTTTGACCATCTCCGCCCGGCGTTGCTGCATGAGCCGCGAGGTCATGCGGCCATGGTCGGCCTGGTGCCGGTCGCCTCCGATGTCGCCGACTATGGCGCGTTCTTCATCTCGTCCTATGTCTATCTCGACATGTGCGGTCACGGCACGATCGGCTATGCCAGGACGCTGGCCTTCACCGGGCAGATCAGCGCTGACACCGGTGACAGCTTCACGCTGGAAACGCCGGCCGGCATCGTCACGGTTCATCTGATCTGGGCTGGCGATGGTTCGCTCGACCGCGTGCGGATTGCCAATGTCCCAAGCTATGTCGGGCTCGAGCATCTGAGCGTTGCCGTTGAAGAGCTAGGCTCGGTCGATGCCGCAATCGTCTACGCCGGCATGTGGTATGCGCTCGTCGACGCCGCGCCGCTCGGCCTCAAGCTTGTTCCGGACAGCGCATCGACACTGATGCGGGCGGGCGCCCGGATCAAGGACGCGATCAAGGCGGCAACGCAGGACATGCCGCTGTTTGCCGGCGCGGCCGCGCCGAGCGTGCTTTTCTACGATGACGACAGCGAGAACTCGGCGACGCATTTCCTTGTTCTGGAATCGAACAAGTTCGACCGCTCGCCTTGCGGCACCGGGACCTCGGCGCGGCTGACTTTTCTGCTGGAGAAGGGGCTCATCGGCCCCGACCAGACCTACCACGCCAGGAACATCCTCGGCATTCCGTTCGAGGCGCGCCTGCAAAAGCGCGTCCGGGCCGAAGGCCGGGAGGCGATGATTGTCGAGATCGAAGGCGCCGCCTTCATCACCTCGACCCAGACCATCTTCTTCGAGAAAGGCGATCCTCTCTCGCAGGGATTCTTATGCCGCTAACCAACCAATAATTCAGAAAGGGGAATGAAATGAAATTCACAGTCATTCGTACGTTCATGGCCGCCTTGACCATCGGCCTCGGCCTGCTCTCGGCACCCATCGCCGCATCGGCCGACGACAATCCATCCGCTGTCATCGAACAGATCCGCGCCAGCGGCGTGCTGAAGGTGCCGGTCATGACCGGCGAGGAACCGGGCTACATCAAGGACCCGGCCACCGGCCAGTGGAGCGGCTTCTACTATGAATTCCTCGGCGAGATCGCGACCCAGCTCGGCGTCAAGCTCGAGCCTGTCGAGACGACCTGGGGCAACCTGGCCGCCGACTTCCAGTCCAACAAGATCGACATCGCCATCGGCGTCAATCCGAACCCGAAGCGCGGCCTTGTCGTCGACTATCTGTGGGAGCCGCTGTTCACCGACGCCTGGGCCGTGCTGACGCCTCCCGGCAAGCCGGTCAAGACCTGGGCCGAACTCAACTCGCCCGACAAGACCGTTGTCGTCCAGAAGGGCAGCACCATGCAGGTCGTCGCCGAGGCCTTGCTGCCGAAGGCCAAGATCACGCCGGTGGAAGATCGCGGCCTGGCGCTGATGGAACTCCAGGCTGGCCGCGCCGATGGCGTCGTCTTCTCCATTTTCGACGCTTTGCAGATCACCAACCAGAAGATCGGAAATGTGTCGCTTCCCGAGCCGATCCTGCGCAATCCGGCAACGCTTGCCGTGGCGCGCAAGCCCGGCAATGCCGGCTTCATCAACTTCCTGACCAACTGGATACTGCAGGAACGTTCGCTCGGCCTCGCCCAGGGCAAGCTTGCCCGCTCATGGGAAGCCCGTGGCATCGATCTGTCGATCCTTCCGGCAGGCTTCAGCTTCTGATCGCAAACAGCCTGACCGCCGCACAGCGCGGCGGTCAGGCCACCACTGGACGTGCATCGAACCAGTGAGGACGCCATGTTCGACTATACAGTCATAACCAACAACATCGGGCTGCTCTGGCAGGGTCTCCTGATGACGCTCTACTTTACCGTGATCACGATCGGCGCGGGCATGCTGATTGGCCTTTTCATCGGGCTTATCCAGCTGAGCACCTTCCGTCCGCTGGTCATCCTCGGCCAGATCTATGTCGAGTTCTTCCGCAACATTCCGCTGCTCGTCACGCTGTTGTGGGTCTACTACGCCTTCCCGATCTTCGCCGGTATCAATGTCACGAAATTCTGGGCCGGCTTCATTGGGCTCAGCTGCTACGTCGGCTCCTTCTACGCCGAAATCCTGCGCGCCGGCGTCCAGTCGGTCGATCCCGGCCAGACGGATGCGGCAACCGCCATCGGCATGTCCTATGGCCAGCGCATGCGCCGGATTATCCTGCCGCAGGCCTTTCGAAAGATGATCCCGCCGCTCGCCGGTCAGTCGATCATCCAGATGAAGAACACGACGCTGCTGTCGATGATAACGGTCCCGGACCTTCTTTATCAGGCCAGCTACATCAGCAGTTTCACCTATAGGCCGATGGAAGTTTACACCGCCGTTGGCGTCATCTTCCTGATTATCCTGGTTCCGCTGACGCTGCTGTCCCGGAAACTCGAAAAGAGCGGGGCCAGCGTAAAATGAGCATCACCCAATCGAATGCCCCCGCGCCGGAGAAGAGCGACAGGCCGGTGCTGCGGCTGGACCGCATCTGCCTGAAGTTCGGCGACAAGCGGGTGCTGAACGGCATCGACCTCTCGGTCGTCGAAGGCGAGGTGGTCGTGCTGATCGGCGCCAGCGGATCGGGCAAGACATCGCTGCTGCGCTGCATCAACCTGCTGAACACTCCGACCAGCGGCAGCATCGTCATCGGCGACGAGATTCTGTTTCACAACGAGGCCAGCGGCAAGGGCCGTTCCCAGATACCCAACCAGGAAGTCAACCGGATACGCTCGAAGACCGGCATGGTGTTCCAGCAGTTCAACCTCTTCCCGCACATGACGGCGCTCGAGAACGTCATGGAAGGCCCGGTTATCGTCAAGAAGGAGCCGAAGGAGCAGGCGCGTCAAACGGCGCTGAAGCTTCTCGATGTCATGGGGCTGGCACAGCATGTGGAGAAATATCCGCGCCAGCTTTCCGGCGGCCAGCAACAGCGGGTCGCGATCGCCAGGGCCATGGCCATGCAGCCCAAGGTGATGCTGTTCGACGAGCCGACCTCGGCGCTCGATCCCGAACTTGTCGGCGAAGTGATGAAGGCGATGGTCGAGCTGGCCAAGAGCGGCATGACCATGGTGATCGTGACCCACGAACTGGGCTTTGCCTTCGAGGTCGCCGATCGGGTGGTGTTTCTCGACCAGGGATTGGTCGCGGAACAGGGGCCACCGTCCAAGGTGCTGCTGCATCCCGAACATCCGCGTCTGAAGAGTTTTGTCGGACGCTTCCATGAATCGGCGGATCTGCTTCGCCCGTTCCTCGAGGCGCGTGAGGCCGAGAAGGCGTGCTGAAGGCACGCCGCTTCACGCACAACAGTCAAGTGGCCATCGTCGGCAAGGGAACCGCACCAATCCATGCGGGCCCTTCGAGATGGCCGCGGAAGGAAAGATATCAATGACGCTGAGTTTCGATCCAGCCACGGTCTCCATCCCCAAGGGCCATCACATTGGCGGGCAGTATGTTGAACTGCCTGGCACGGAGATCGAGGTTCTTCGGCCGTCTGACCTCCAGCACATGGGCATGGTCACCGACGGCGGCGAAGCCGCGGTGCAGCAGGCCGTCGATGCCGCAAAAGGAGCGCTGGCGCGGAGCCGCTGGGCTAAGATCGCGCCACGCGACCGCGCCGCCGTGCTGTTGCGCTTCGCGGCCTTGATCGAGGAGAATGCCACCTATCTCGGACAGCTGGAGGCGATGGGGTCGAGCCGGCTGATTTCGATGACCATTGTCAGGGACGCGGTACGCACCGCCGGCGTCGTGCGCTTCTACGCCGAGTTCTGCGACAAGATCGAAGGCACGGTCACCTCGACCGAGGCGAATGCGCTCAGCATCGTCAAGCACGAGCCCTACGGCATTGTCGGCGCGATCGTGCCCTGGAACTTCCCGATGATCACCGCTGCGTGGAAATTCGCCCCGGCGCTGGCCGCCGGCAACGCGGTGGTGATGAAGACTTCGGAACTGACGCCGCACAGCCTTCTTGCCTTGGCGGAGCTTGCCGCCAGGGCCGGCATTCCCGCCGGCCTGTTCAATGTCGTCAACGGCTATGGCCACACGACCGGAGCGGCAATCGTGCGCCATCCCGACATCCTGAAGATCTCGTTCACCGGCTCGACGCAGACAGGGGCGGCGATCATGACGCTGGCGGCCCAGTCCGGCATCAAGCCCGTCACCCTCGAGCTTGGCGGCAAGAGCCCGCAACTGGTACTCGCGGATGCCGGCGATATCGATGTGGTGGCCGGTCGGGTCGCGGCGGCGTTCATGGACAATGCCGGCCAGGTCTGCACGGCGGGCTCGCGGCTGATCGTCGAGGACAAGATTGCGGATGAACTCGTAGAGCGTCTCATCGCCCGGACCAAGGCGATCAAGGCGGGACCGACCTGGGACGAGACTACGACCTTCGCACCGATCATCAGCCGCAAGCAGCTTGAGCGCATCGATACGATGGTCCGTGGCAGCATCGGTGAGGGCGCCTCGGTGGTCACAGGCGCAACAGTGCTCGAAGGCCGCAACGAAGGCAGCTTCTATGCGCCGACGATCCTGGAAAACGTCTCCGACGACAATATCGGTTTCAAGGAAGAGTTCTTTGGTCCGGTGCTGACCGTGCGCACCTTCGCCGATCTCGAGGAAGGCCTCGCCCAGGCGGCGCACCCGGTCTACGGGCTTGCCGCCAGTGTCCATACCACGGACCTGAAGAAAGCGCTCAAGGCAGCGGATTCGATCGAGGCCGGCATGGTCTGGATCAACCAGCACGGGCGCGGCCCGGAGTTCACCTATCCGGCCGGCGGCTACAAGGGGTCCGGCTTTGGCAAGGACATGGGCCGTGCCGGTATCGAGGCGTTCCTGCGCCAAAAGGCCATCTGGGCCAACTACGCCTGAAGCGAGCGCACGCCTATGCAATTCGACTACATCATCGTTGGTGGCGGCTCGGCCGGAGCCGTGCTTGCCAGCCGTCTTTCGGAAAGCGGCACCAGGCAGGTCGCGCTTTTCGAAGCCGGGCCCGATACGCCTCCGGACGATGTGCCGGAGGTGATCGCGGACAGCTACCCCGGCCTTTCCTATTTCGACCCGAAATACCACTGGACGGAGCTGCGGGTCTTCAACCGTTCGCCGAAGCAGAACGCGCAAGTGGTCAAGACCGCCAAGCTCGAACAGGCCAAGGTGATGGGCGGCGGCTCCAGCATCAACGGCCAGTTCGCGGTGCGCGGCCTGCCGCACGACTATGACGAATGGGAGGGTCTCGGCCTTACCGGATGGGGATGGGAAGGCATGCTGCCCTACCTCAAGAAGCTCGAGCGCGACCTCGACTTCGACGGCGATCTCCACAACAAGACCGGCCGTATTCCCATCCGGCGGGTCTTTCCGCAGGACTGGGCCGGTTTCACCAGATCCGTCCTCAAGGCGACGGAAGGCGAGTACCCTTACCGGCCGGATTACAATGCCAGCTTCGAGGACGGCTCGTTCCCGCTTCCCTTGTCGAACGAGAACGACCGCCGCGTGTCGACGGCCATCGGCTATCTCGACAGCGAGGCGCGCGCCCGCAAGAACCTGCAGATCTTCGCCAACGCCTTCGTCGAGAAGCTGGTGACCAAGGGGACGCGCATCACCGGCGTCGAGGTCACGATCGATGGCCAGAGGAAGACCTACAGCGCCGGCGAGACAATCGTATCAGCCGGCGCCCTGCATTCGCCGGCGATCCTGCTGCGCGCCGGCATCGGTCCGGCCGCGCAGTTGAAGCGGCTGGGCATCGAGGTCATTGCCGATCGCCCCGGCGTCGGCGAGAACCTGACCGATCATCCACATCTGGCGGTCGGCGCGCATTTCAAGAAATCGGCGCGGTTGAAGCCCGGCCAGCGGCGCCACATCTTTCTCGGCGTCAGATACTCCTCGAATTATGCCGACTGCCACTCCGGCGACATGCTGTTGATGCCCGTCAACCGCGCCGGCTGGCATCCGCTCGGCAAGGCGATGGGCGCCCTCAATGTCTGCGTCAACAAATCCTATTCGCGCGGAACCGTCACCCTGAAGACAGCGGCCCAGACCGACGAGCCGATCGTCGATCTGAATCTCGCTTCCGACGGCCGCGACCTCATGCGCCTGGTCGACGGCTTCAAGCGCATTTGCCGGATCATGGAAACGCCCGACGTCCAGCAGCATGTGAACACCTGGTTCCTGGCCGGCTACAGCGACGAGGCCCGCGCGCTCAGCGTCCGCAAGCCGTGGAACTGGGTCAAGACGGCATCCGCCGCCTATCTCTTCGACTACGCGCCGTTGTTTCGCGAAACCTTGCTCAGGCGCAAGTTCGGCACCACCGACCGCATCCGCACGATGCTCGGCAACGAAGATCTGATCGTCGATTGGGTCAAGCAATCCGTCTGGTCCGGCTGGCATGTCTCCGGCACCTGCAAAATGGGCAGCGACAACGATCCGATGGCGGTGCTCGACGCCGAGTGCCGCGTGCGTGGCGTGGAGGGGCTGCGGGTCGTCGACGCCTCGATCATGCCGACGATCATCGCCGCCAACACCAACATCACGACGATCGCCATCGCTGAAAAAGCGGCGGACCTGATTTTGCATTCCCGATAATCGAAAAGGACATCAAGGCTATGCGCAAGAACAAGGTGAAGGACATCTGGGCCGCCGGCGGCGAAGTGGTGACGGGCTGGCTCAGCATTCCCTCGTCGATCTCGGCGGAACTGATGGCCCAGCAGGGCTGGGACGCGCTCACCATCGATCTCCAGCATGGCGCGACCGACTATGTCGACGCGGTGCCGATGCTGCAGGCGATCTCGACCACGGACACGACGCCGATGGTGCGCGTGCCGTGGAACGATCCGGCGATCATCGGCAAGGTGCTCGATGCCGGCGCCTATGGCGTGATTTGCCCAATGGTCAACACCGCCGAGGAAGCGGACGCCTTCGTCAAGGCATGCCGCTATTTCCCCAAGGGCGGCCGCAGCGTCGGTCCGCTGCGCGCTTCGCTCTATGCCGGCGCGGACTATTTCCAGCACGCCAACGACACCATCATCACCATGGCGATGATCGAGAGCGAGCAGGCGGTCAAGAACCTGGAAGATATCCTGAAGACCCCCAATCTCGACGCCATCTTCGTCGGTCCGTCGGATCTTGCGGTGACCATGGGCGAGGCGCCGGGCTTCGATCCGCGCTATCCGGCCGTCTACGAGGCGATCGAATACATCGCCGCCAAATGCAAGGAAGCCGGCGTCATTCCGGGCATCCATTGCGGCTCGGTCGCCTATGGCGTGGATATGCGCAGGATAGGCTATCGCTTCATGGCCTATCTCTCCGACTTCCGCATGCTGCAGCAGATGGTGTCGCGTTCACTGCCGGCCTTCCGCGCCGGCACGCCGAGCGCGATCGCACCCTGATCGACATAAATCCGGATCGATTGTCATGTCATCGACAAGCACGCCGCGCGGCAAGGTGACGGTCATCGGCGCCGGCATCATCGGCGTCTGCACCGCGAATTACCTGCTCGAACAGGGTTTTGCCGTCGAGGTGGTCGATCACGCCCTACCGGGCTCGGAGGAGCAATGCTCCTTCGGCAATGCCGGCGGCATCTGTCCGGGATCCTGCATCCCGAACTCGATGCCGGGCGTGCTCGGCAACGTGCCGAAATGGCTGATGGATCCGGAAGGGCCGTTGATCGTGCGGCTGGCCTATCTCCCGCACGCACTGCCCTGGCTGCTGCGCTTCCTGGGTGCCAGCCGCAAATCCCGTGTCGAGGAGATATCGTCGGCGATGCGCTCGCTGCACCGCTATACATTCGAGTGCTACGAGCCGCTGATCAAGGCCGCCGGCTGCGAGGATCTGCTGCAGAAACGCGGCCAGCTTTTCGTCCACGAGACGGCGGACGGGCCGTCCAGGGGCGCCTATGGCCTCGGGCTTCGGCGCGAGCATGGCGTCAAGGTGGACATCCTCGATGCCGACGAAATCCGGCAGCTCGAACCTGCCCTGGCGCCGATCTTCAAGAGCGCTGTCTATCTGCCCGAACAGGGGCAATGTCCCAATCCCGGCCGTCTTGTTGCAAAGCTCGCCGAACATGCGGCGCGTCAGGGCGCCCGCTTTATCAGGGCAAAAGTGCTCGGCTTCGACATGGCCGCCAACGGTCCGTCGGCGCTGCGGCTTGAAGGCGGCGGCCACCTACCGGTCGAGACGGTGGTGCTTTGCGCCGGCGCCTGGTCGGGCGACCTTGCCCGCAAGCTCGGCGACCGCATTCCGCTGGAGAGCGAGCGCGGCTACCACATCATGGTCAAGGGCGCCGATACGGGCCTGCGCATCCAGACCATCTCGGCAGACCGTAAGTTCGTCGCCTCGCCGATGGAGGACGGTTTGCGGATCGCCGGCAATGTCGAATTCGCCGGCCTGCGAGCGCCGGCAAACATGCACCGGGCGGATGTTCTTCTCAAACAGGCGCGGCCGATGTTCAGGAAATTGGAGGTTGGCGAAGTCACGCGCTGGATGGGGCATCGTCCCGGTACGCCCGACAGCATTCCGGTCATCGACCGGGCGTCGCGGGCCAGGAACGTCATCTACGCCTTTGGCCACGGCCATCAGGGGCTGATCGGCGGCGCCGTCACCGGCAAGATCGTGTCGCAGCTTGCCGCCGGTTTGCCGCCAGCGATCGATCTCACGCCGTTCCGGGCTGATAGGTTCTGATTGTTCAGAGCGCGCTGCTGTGCCAGCAGGCCTTTCCGTTCTTGCATGGGGAAACGACGTGACCGCAAACACCAATACACAGGCCGTGGAGCCAATCGATTCGCAGCGCGCCTACACGGTGCTGATCTGCGATCTGGTCGGCCTGCGCTTCGGCCCCGACGGCAAGCCTGACCCGAGCGAAGTGCGCGCCCATATCGAAGCCAGGGGCGGCCGCTTTCACGCGACGGCGCTTGGCGACAAGGCAGGCCTCGAACAGGGCAGGGTGCATTTCTTCTACCAGCCGGACCTCAGCACCCGGGAAGAGCTCATCGATGCCGCCGGCGATGGACGCTATGACGCCGTCATCGCCGCCGCTACGTTCCTGCCCGCCGAAACCGTCTTTCCGCTGGCCGGCGTGCGGATCGGTGCCGGCACCGGCAATATGGGCTCGCGCTCCTGGGGTGGCGGCAGTGGCGAGGGCGGCACCGCGGTGCTGATGAACACGCCCGGCATCAACAGCCGCGCCACCGCGCAGATGGTGATGAAGGCCATCCTCAAAGTGCTGCCGGATCTCCCGGTCGACTTGCTTCACGACCGGGTGGCGCGCGGCGCCTTCGATACCGGCAGGGAACTGCGCGATTTTCCGACCGAGAAGCTGGAAGGCAAGACGATCGCGATCATCGGCTACGGTAACATCGGCCGCGAGGTGGCCAAGCTTGCCCGCGCGTTTGGCATGCGCGTGGTGATCCACGCACGCCCGCGGCACCGGGACTGGATAGAAGCCGAGGGCTTTGCCTATGCGGCAGACCTTGGCGACGCTGCTGAAAGCGCAGATGTGCTGAGTGTCCATGTCGGTCTGGGCAAGCAGGACGCGCAGACCGGGCGCTATGCCAATGCCGGGTTCATCGGCGCGGATATCCTGTCACGCATGAGCAAGGGCGCGGTGCTGATCAACTACGATCGCGGCGAGCTTGTCGATGTTGCGGCCCTTGGCGACGCCCTGGACAGAGGTCAGGTGCGCCATGCCGCGATCGATGCCGATCTGTTCAGGGATGCCTCGACCGGCAACCTTTCCGGTCCAATGCTGCCTTATCTGGATCTCGTCGAAAAGCATGGCGCCAGGCTTGAACTCCTGCCGCATGCTGCCGCCGATACGGACCATCCTTCGCGCGTCGCCGGCGCCAGGCAGGCCGTCGACCAGATATTCGACGTCATCTGCCGCAAATCGGTGACCAACGCCAAAGGCACCGTCCCGGAAGGGTATCTTTCGCTGGGGGCGACCACGCCTCCCGGCATCGGACCGGTGACGGCACGCGACCTCAGGAAATTGACCGCCGACGAGTGCGCCGAATTGGCTGATCTGTGTGAACGGCAAGCCCGGCTATGGAAGACCCTTTCAATCGCGCTGCCGGATGAGCGCGGCAAGGTCATCGCCGAACAAGGCGAGGAGCTTGTCCGGTTGGTAAATGGCTTTTGCATTTTGGCCGAGAGCCTAAATCTCAGAGGCCCCTACCAATAGGGTCGAGCTGCCCCGGTTCGGAGGTGGACAGGTGCCGGCAAGCCTCGCTTCCCGCCGATACCCAAGCCCTCGATCCTGCGCGCCTCGGGGTTGCCGCAGTCACAGCCGATGCCGTAGACACACCGCTCGTGAATGGCGTTTTGAAACGGCGGAGAAGAAGCATATGCCAGACCGGATGAAGATCATCTCTGCAGCCAAGTCGCACGGCGGCGTACAGGGCGTCTATTCCCACGCTTCGGATGCCTGCGCCTGCGACATGACGTTTGCCGTTTTCGTGCCGCCGCAGGCCGGTGAAACGCCTTGCCCGGTGGTGTGGTACCTCTCTGGCCTCACGTGCACCCATGCGAATGTGATGGACAAGGGCGAGTACAGGCGGATGGCCGCGGAGCTTGGCCTGATCGTCGTCTGTCCCGACACCAGTCCGCGTGGCGCCGACATTCCTGACGAGAAGGACAATTGGCAGTTCGGCAGCGGCGCCGGCTTCTACGTCGATGCGACGCAGGAGCCTTATGCGAAGAACTATCGCATGTATTCCTACATCACCGAGGAATTGCCGGCCCTGATCGCACAGGAATTTCCGGCCGATATGGCGAGTCAGGCAATCTTTGGCCACTCGATGGGTGGCCACGGCGCGCTGACGATTGCGCTGAAAAATCCCGGCCGGTTCAAAAGCTGCTCGGCGTTTGCGCCGATCGTGCAGCCAGGCACCGCCGGTTGGTCGAGGCCGGCCTTCGAGAAGTATCTGGGCAATGACGAGGCCTCATGGCGGAGCCACGACACCACCTCGCTTGTCGAGGACGGACATCGTTTCCCGGAGCTTCTTGTTGACCAGGGCACCTCGGACGGATTCCTCAACGATGGGCTGAGGCCCTGGCTTCTGGAAGCGGCCTGCGCCAAGGCCGGCATCCCGTTGAATCTGAGGATGCAAGAGGGCTACGATCACTCGTACTTCTTCATTTCGACCTTCATGGACGACCATCTGAAATGGCACGCCAAAAGATTGTCTGATCCAAAAGCCGGCGCATAAGGCCTTTTGCCATCCCGGCGGGCTGATTGCCTTCCGCGACGGACGCCGGCGAATGCAAGACTGAAATACGACTGCGGCATCGAGACCTTCTGGCCGCCTGCCGACGGCGCGACGGCGCAGGTGACGATGGCTTCAGCTCTGCGCCGGCCTGCGCTCAACAATGTAGATGTGGTCGGCCGCCAGCACCACTTCGCCGCGCTGGTTGATCACCTCGCAGCGCTCGATCACGCGTCCGGAATCTGGCCGCTTGGGATCGTCTTCCTTGGCCGCGATGGTGGTGCGCGTGCGGATCGTGTCGCCGATGAACACCGGCTTGATGAAGCGCAGCCGGTCGTAGCCATAGGAAAAGGCGACGGGATTGACGACGCTTGCCGTCAGGCCGACGCCGACCGAGAACACCAGCGTGCCGTGGGCGATGCGCTGGCCGAACGGTGTCGTCTTCATGAACTCGGCGTCCATGTGATGCGGGAAGAAATCGCCGGTGTGGCCGGCATGGACGATGAAGTCCGTCTCGGTGATGGTGCGGCCGCTGGTGAGGCGTGACGCGCCGATCTCGTAGTCCTCGAAATACTGGATCTGTTCCATCAGGGTCTTTCCGCGATCGGTGTCGCCGGTGCCGCGCTCGACTGATAGGCCGCCTCGACCAGCGCCATCGTGCTCCAGGCATCCTCGACCGGGCTGATCAACGTTGCGTCTTCTCCGGCCGCGAAGCGCTGGACATTGGCCATGCGGCCGACGAAGGCGTCGGGGAACCACTCGCCGGCCAACGGCACCGCCACCCAGTCCGCCCCGCCCTTCGGGTAGATTTCCAGAACATCCGGTTCGCCGCGCGGATAGTCCAGATTGAGGCCGAGCTTGAGATAGGCTGCTCCCTCGGTGCCGCAGATGCGGAACTCGCAGGCCTGGTGCCGGCGGCCGAATTTGTGGTCGTGATTGATCGACAGAGCGCAGCGCACGGTGTCGCCATAGTCGAGAATGGCGCTGGTGCGCGTCTGCGCCACCGCATGGTTGGGATGGCCAAGCGTCTTGGCGTGGACACCTTGCGGGTCGCCGAGCAACTGCCGGATCAGGTCAAGATAGTGGATCGAATGCATGGCGATCTCGACGCGCGGCGCCTTGAGCAGGAACTCCCACAGCTCCCAAGGTGTCGCCACCGCCAGCCAGGCGTCGAAGTCGACGACCTTGCCGAGCCAGCCCTTGGCGATCGCGTCCTTGAGCGCCAGCATCATCGGCGCGAAACGCAACTGGAAGTTCACCGCCGCGTGGAGCTTCTTGGCGCGGCAGATCTCGAGGATCGTGGTTGCCTCGGCAAGGTTGCTGCCCATCGGCTTCTGGATCAGCGCCACGGCGCCGTCTGGCAAGGATTTCAGCACATCGGCATGGCGGGAGGGCGGCGTGGCGAGGTCGAAGATCGCGCCCCCGACGGCGGCGGCTTCCTCGGCCGAGCGAAAGGCGGTCACGCCCCATTGATCCGCCAGCCTTGCGGCCCTGGCATGATCGGGATCGTAAAGCCCGCCTACCGGAAAGCCGGCCTTCCGGTAGGCGGGGAAATGCGCGTCGCCGACGATCGATCCGGCACCGAAGGTGACGATCGGCCGGGGCTTCGAAGGCTTGGGCCAGGTCTGAACGAGTGAGGCAGGGTCGAAACCGCCTTCAGTCATGATGGAAGACCTCGTCCATCGCTGCCCACCATTCGCCATCCTTGCGCGTCGCCAGCGGTTCCTGGCAAGGCATGCAGACCGCCCACCATTCCTGGGTCCTGGGATCGGCCGCCATCCTGGCCATGTCGGCCTCGTAGTCGGTGCCATGGTATTCGAAAGTGCTGAACAGCAGGTTCTCCGGGCGCTTCAGGTAGATCGAGTAATTCCTGATGTTGCAGGCCGAAATCATGGCCAGCACGTCGGGCCAGACAGCGGCATGAAGGTGGACGTACTCCTCGACCTTTTCCGGCTTCAGCCCCAGAACCATCCCCATCCGCTGCATGCCAGTCTCCCTATTTCGAGATCGTCGTGGTGAACTCGGCGATGCTCATGGCCTTGACCGCGTCCCAGTCCCAGTCGATGCCGATGCCCGGTTCGTCGGGCGCCAGCGCCTGGCCATCCTCGATGCGCATGTGCTTGCCGGTCAACTGGTCGAGTTGCGGAATGTACTCGACATATCTGCCGTTCTGAACAGCACAGGTCAGGCTGACATGCAGTTCCATTAGGAAATGCGGGCAGACCGGAATGTCGAACGCCTCCGCCGCATGGGCAATCTTGAGCCAGGGCGTGATGCCGCCGATGCGGCCGACATCGACCTGGACGATCGAGCAGGCGCCTTTCTGCATGTATTCGCGGAAATGGCGGATGGAATAGAGCGACTCGCCGATGGCGATCGGCGTTGGCGTCGAATTCGACAATCGCACATGCCCATCGATATCGTCGGCCGGCAGCGGCTCCTCGATCCAGGCGAGGTCGAGTTCGCGCAGCCTTGCCGCGCGCCGGATCGCCTCGTCGACCGAGAATCCCTGATTGGCGTCGGTCATGATCTCGTAGCCGTCGCCGACCGCCTTGCGCACCGCCGACAGGCGCGCGAGATCCTCCGCGCCATGCGGCTTGCCGATCTTCACTTTCGAGCCGCGAAAGCCCTTGGCCTTGGCGGCCAGCGCGTCGTCGACCAGGGCTTGTGTCTCGATGTGCAGCCAGCCGCCTTCGGTCGTATAGAGCGGGCAGCGGTCCCTGGCGCCGCCGGCCAGCTTCCACAGCGGCAGGCTCTGTTTCTTCGCCCGCAGGTCCCACAGCGCTGTGTCGATCGCAGCGATCGCGATTGCGGTGATCGCGCCGATCGTGGTGGCATGCGTGGCGAATTCGAGATCGTGCCAGATCGCCTCGATCATGTCGGGGTCGCGGCCGATCAGGCGCGGCGCAAGATGGTCGGACAAGAGCCGCATCACCGACGAGCCGCCGGTGCCGATCGTGTAGCTGTAGCCGGTGCCGACCGCGCCGTCGGAATCCGTGATCGTCACAACAGGCGTTTCCTGGCTGACGAAACTCTGGATCGCATCGGTGCGCTTGACCTTGGGCACAAGGTCCACCATCCGCAGTTCGACTTTCTCGATTCTAGCCATGTCGGTCAGCTCCGCAATGTCTTTCCGGTGTCGGCGGCAAACAGATGCGCCTGCGACATGTCGAGGCTCATGGCGACCCGCTCGCCCGACCTGAGCGGTCGCGGGTTCAGCATGCGCGACACCCAGTCCGTGCCGTTGAACTCGACGAACACCAGCGTCTCGTTGCCGAGCGGTTCGGTGACCGTGATCGGCAGCTCGATCTGGTGGACGTCGCCCGCACCGCCGGAACTGATGCCATGGCCGGTCGGATAGATGTCGTCGGGCCGCAGCCCGAACACGACCTTGTCGCCGGTGGCGACATCGGATTTGAACTGGCCGGGCAGCGGCAGCTTTTCGCCGCTGGCGAAAACCATCTGGCCGTCGTCGATCGTGGCTTCATGCAGGTTCATTGGTGGCGAGCCGATGAAGCCGGCGACGAAGCGTGTCGCCGGCCGCCGGAAAACCTCGTCGGGCGCACCGACCTGTTCGATATGGCCGTCGCGCATGATGACGATGCGGTCGGCAAGCGTCATCGCCTCGACCTGGTCATGGGTGACATAGATCACCGTCGACTGCACCTTGGCATGCAGCTTCTTGATCTCGGTGCGCATCTGCGTGCGCAGCTTGGCGTCAAGGTTGGAGAGCGGCTCATCGAACAGGAAGACATCGGGATCGCGCACGATGGCGCGGCCCATGGCAACGCGCTGGCGCTGGCCGCCCGACAGTTGCGAGGGGCGGCGGTCAAGCATCGTGTCGAGGCCGAGGATGGCCGATGCCTCGGCGACGCGGCGGTCCATGTCTTCCTTGGCGGCGCCGGCGATCTTCAGGGAGAAGCCGAGATTCTCGCGCACCGTCATGTGTGGATAGAGCGCGTAGGACTGGAACACCATCGAGATGTTTCGCGAGCGCGGCGGCAGGTCGTTGACGACGCGTCCGCCGATCTCGATCGAGCCGGCGCTGATCTCTTCCAGTCCGGCGATCATGCGCAGCGTCGTCGACTTGCCGCAGCCGGAGGGGCCGACCAGCGCGATGAATTCGCGGTCGGCGATGTCGAGATCGATGCCATGCACGATCCCGATATTGCCGTAGCGCTTGGTCAGTTTTCGGAGGGAAACAGTTGCCATTGGATCAGCCTTTCACCGCGCCGGACGTCAGGCCGCCGACAAGGTGTTTCTGGACGATGTAGGTGAGGGTGAGCGCCGGAATGATCATCACCACGGCGAGCGCGCACATGCCGCGCCAGTCGATGGTGAACTCGGCGGTGTAATCGAGCAGGCCGACCGGCAGCGTCTTGGCGCTTACCGAGCGGGTCAGCTGCGAGGCCAGCGCGAACTCGTTCCAGCAGGTCAGGAAGGCGAAGATCGCGGCGGACGCGATGCCAGGCCCGGCGAGCGGGAACTCGACCTGCCAGAAGGCCTGCCAACGTGTGCAGCCGTCGATCTGCGCTGCTTCGGCGAGGTCTTTGGGCACCTGGCGGAAGAAGCCGTCGATCAGCCAGATCGTGAACGGCACGTTGAGCGCGACATAGGCAAGGATCAGCCCGAAATGCGTGTCGATGATGCCGAGCCGCACATAGAGGAAGAACAGCGGCAGCGAGAGCGCGATGCCGGGCACCGTGCGTGTCAGCATCAGGCCGAGGAAGACGCTGGACTTGCCGCGGAAACGGTAGCGCGCGAAGGCATAGCCGCCGGCCATGCCGATGGCGACCGCGATGATCGTCGATGTCACCGAGATGATCAGCGAGTTGCGGAAGTATTCGATCACCGGGATGCCGCCCTTGCCGATGCCTGAGAACATGGCGACATAGGCGTCGAGCGAGATCTCCTGCGGGATCCACACTGGCGGCTTGGCCATGATCTCGACGGTCGGCCGCAGCGACGACAGCACGATCCACAGGCCCGGCAGGCAGATCGTCAGCATCGCCAGGAACAGGCCGATGCGATAGACGATGCCCAGCAACCGACGCTTGAGGCGGGCGGAAGAATTCTCGTCCATCCTCACCACTCCGCGCCGATCTGCGTGCGCGCCGCGGCGAGCTTGTTGAAGAAGTAGACGGTGAAGGCGATCGACAGCAGGATCGAGAAATAGGCCATGGCGTTGGCCATGCCCATGCGCCCGTCGCTATAGGCGGTGCGCGCCACCAGCGTCCACAACAGCTCGGTGCGGCCCGCCGGTCCGCCGTCGGTCATGATCTTGACGATGTCATAGGCGCGCGCGACGTCGAGCGAGCGGATGGTCATGGCGATGTAGGCGAAAGGCATGACGAAGGGCCACGTCACATAGCGAAATGTCTGCCACGGCGTGCAGCCGTCGACCCGCGCCGCCTCGATCGGCTCCTTGGGCATGGCCAGCAGACCGGCGAGGATCAGGATGGCGAAGATCGCCGTCGACGACCAGATCTCGGCGATCGAAATGGCGATGAAGGCGAGATGGCCTTCGATCAGCCACGGTATGGCGTCCTGCGTGATGCCGAGCGACTGCAGGGCATTGTTCACCAGGCCGATATTGTCGTTGAACATGAACTTGAACTGGAAGCCGACCAGGATCGGCGAGAACATCATCGGGAACATCATAAGCGTGCGCAGGATGCGCTGGCCGCGCGTCGCTTTCTCGACCAGCATCGCCAGGCCAAGGCCGAGCAGCATCTCGAGATTGAGCGCGATCGTCAGCAACAGCACCGTGCGGCCGAACGCCCACCAGAAATCGGTGTTGGACAGGATCGAAACATAGTTCCGGATGCCGACGAAGACGTAAAATGTCTCGGGCTTGGTCAGGCGAAACGGCGTGAAACTGGAGTAGAGCGACAGAAGCAGCGGCACGACGACGACAGCCGCCAGCACGATCATCGCCGGAAGCAGCAGCAGGAATGGCGCGGATGGCTTGAAGGCCTTCATTGAGGTCCTGTGTGGTGTTGCATGCGACTGTCGGTGCCTCTTCCACGTCGAAGCCCATGGCGGGTGGCGAAAGGGCCATCGTGGATCGGCCAGCGGCCTCGCCCGGAAAGGCGTGATCGCCTCCCCCATCTTCCTGATGGGGGAGGCAGCCTTGGGAGCGGTTGCTAGAGCTTGCCGGCGTCCTGGAGGATCTGCGTCGCCTTGGCCGCGGCTTCATCCAGGGCCTGCTTGGACGTCTTGTCGCCGAGGATCGCCGCCTGCAGCTCGGGATAGACGGCGTTCGATATCTCGATCCACGAAGGGGTCTGCGGCACGGCGAAGGCGCTCTTTGCCTCTTCCTGGAAAGCCGCCAGCACTTCCTTCTTGTAAGGATCGTTGGCTGCCTGCTGCAGGTCCCAGTCCCAGACCGCCGTGCGGGTCGGCAACGGGCCAGCGGCAGCCTCGAGCTTCTGGCTGTCCTCGTTGGTCAGCCACCACACCAACGAGGCTGCGGCCTCCTTGTTCGGGCAGTTCTCGGTCACCGAGAAGCCGTGGAAGCCGGACCAGCCGGTGCGCTTGCCGGAAGAGCCCTTCGGCGCAACCTTGACGCCGACATTGCCGGCGACCTTGGACGACTTTGGATCGTTGAAGAAGCCGGCCCAGCCCGGCCAGTCGAGATTGATGGCGACGGTGCCGGAGGCAAAGCCCTGGCCGAGATCGTCCCAGAGGTAGTTGGTCGTTCCGGCCGGCACGGCCTTGGCCTTGTAGAGATTGACGAACCAGTCGAGCGCCCTGATGCCGGCTTCTGAGTTGAAGACCGGCTTGCCGTCCTTGTCGAGATACTCGCCGCCCTCGGCGACCACCATCTCGTAGAAGCGGCCGTTGATCGCCTCTTCCTTGCCGGCGAACTGCGTGCCGTAGAAATTGGGCGGGTTGGCGAAGAACTCGGCCTGGTCGGTGACTTCCTTCCAGGTGTCCGGCGGCACCAAATCATAGCCGTATTTCGCCTTGAACTTGGTCTTGTTGTCGGCGTTCTCGTACAGGCTCTTCTGGTAGTAGAGCGCCGAAACGTCGAACTGCGCGCGCGGCAGCATCTCCAGCTTGCCGTCGATGGTCGCCGCCTTGATCGTCGACGGCACGAAGGCGTCGATCTCTGCCTTGGGCAGCAATTTGCCGAGGTCGGTGTAGAGGCCCGTATACTGCGGCGCGAACGACGAATGGTTCCAGCCGACGCACCAGTTGGTGCTGCCCGAGGCAATGTCGGACTTGAGTTCCTTGTCGATATCGAAGCCGTTCTTCTTGGTCAGGATGTTGACCTTGGCGCCGGTCAGCTTCTCCCATTCGGGTATCCGCTCGTAGAGTTTCTCATATTGCTGACCGCCGATCAGCTTGGCGTCGATGGTGACGCCTTCGAACTTGCCGGGCAGGTCGCCGGCAAGGGCCGTGCCTGCACCTGACGCAAGCAACAATGCGCCGGCGGATACGCCGGAAAGCAGTCTGTTCATTGGTATCCTCCCTTGGTGCGCCTCAGCGGCGACCGCAACTCGTCTGATGACAAGAAGTGCTACATTCATATACAAACAAAACATTTATGGATACGTCAAGGCGAAATTTGTTTCCGCCGGTCGCGTTCCTGCGTATATGAAGGACGGAATTCACTGGAGGGACGGGCCATGGACGACAGCGAAGACGAGCGCTATCGCGCGCCGGCGCTCGACAAGGGACTCGACATCCTTGAACTGTTGGCGGGCGTCGACGGTGGCCTGACGCAAGCGGAAATCGCCAAGAAACTCGACCGCAGCCCGAACGAATTCTACCGCATGCTCGACCGGCTGGTGCGGCGCGGCTACGTCACGCGGCTGGATGGAGACCGCTATTCGCTGACGCTCAAGCTGTTTGGCCTGGCGCAATTGCATGCCCCGGTGCGCCGCCTCGTTTCCTACGCCACGCCGCTGATGCGAGAGCTGGCCGAGACGTCGCAGCAGGCCAATCAACTCGTTGTTTTTGATCGCGGTTCCGCCGTCGTCATCGGTCAGCAGGAGGCGCCTAACTACTGGGGCATATCGATCCGGGTCGGCTCGCATATCAGCCTGTTCGACACCGGTTCGGGACATGTCCTGCTCGCCTTCCGTTCACCCGAAGAGCGGCAGATGATGATTTCCGAGCATGTCCGCAGCACCGACAAGACGGCGCAACCGGCCGAATTCTTCACCCGTCTCGACCAGATCCGCGACCGCGGCTACGAGATGATGGCCTCGATGCAGACCGCCGGCGTCTTCAACCTGTCGGCGCCAGTGCGCAGTTCCGACGGCAAGGCGATCGCTGCGCTGTCGATTCCCTACATCACCGTCGTCAATGCACCTTCCGCGCCCGACATCACCAGGACGATCGAACTGTTGCTGGCCACGGCTGACAAGTTGTCGCGCCTGGCCGGGTCGGCGGTCGGCTTATCGACGTAAATTCTTATTTGAATGAAGAATTCCTCCGTGAGATGATCTGAAAAAGCTAACGAGGAGGGAGCCATCATGATCATCGACACCCATCTGCATCTCATCGATCGCTCGGCCCTGCGCTATCCCTGGCTCGCCGGCGTGCCGGCGCTCAACCGCGATTTCTCATACGAGGAATACGCTGTGGAGGCGCAGCGTGTTGGCGTCGAGCGCGTGCTGCACATGGAAGTCGATGTCGATCCGGCCGACATCGAGGCCGAGACCGCTCGGGTCGAAGGGTTGTCTGGGCAACCCGGCAGCATGCTGGCCGGGGCGATCGCATCCTGCCGGCCGGAAGAGGCGGATTTCCCGGCCTATCTCGAACGTCAACGAGCGAATTCGTTCGTCAAGGGCTTCCGCCGCGTCCTCCATGTCGTGCCCGACGACCTCTCGGACGGCGCGCGGTTTCGAGACAACATCAAGCAACTTGGCGGCACCGGCCTGACCTTCGATCTCGTCGTGCTGCCGCACCAGATCCCCAGGGCGATAGCGCTTGCCGACCTGGCGCCGGATGTCCGGTTCGTCCTCGACCATTGTGGCGTGCCCGACATCAAGGGCGCAGTCGAGCATCCCTGGCGCGAGCATATGAGCGAGATCGCACGGCGCCCGAATGTCATGGCCAAGATTTCCGGTGTCGTCGCCTATGCCGATCCCGGCAGTTGGACGGCCGAGACGTTGCGGCCTTATGTCGAGCACACCATCGGTGTGTTTGGCTGGGACCGTGTTATCTGGGGCAGCGACTGGCCGGTCTGCACGCTTGGCGGCGGCCTTTCCACCTGGGTGGCGGCGACCCATGCGTTGCTTTCAGGCTGCAGCGTTTCGGAGCGCGACAGGCTCCTGTCCGCGAATGCCCGCAAGCTGTGGCGGCTCGAATAGCTGGATTCGCCTCGGCGTCTCGGCGGGTCGTAGCCCGCAGACGTACTCCTCCGTTCGGTTTCGTTCAGGCTCCTCCACCGGCAGCGCCGGACACCTGCGCCGGGGAGCTCTCCCGGAACAGGCGATTGAGATCGGCAACGACCTGTCGGGACTGATGGCCGGAGGTGATGCCGGAAAGGATGCGGTCGGATGCCGCCTGCTGGAACGCCATGTAGCCGTCATGGCGCGGCCGCACCCATGCGCCCTCCAGCGTCGCGCGCGTATCCCTGTAGAAATTGCCGGTCGCGGCATTGACCGTCTGGTCTTCCCAGGCGGCCGCATGGCCGGGCTGACCGCCGGCGGCGGCATAGGCGCCGCGCTGGACATCGCCGCTGGCGACCCAGTAGGCGAAATCGATCGCGGCCTCTTTCGCCTTCGAAAAGGCTGACACAGCGATGCCTGTGCCACCGAGCGCCGAACCGATGGGTCCGCTCGCGCCGATGACCGGGATGTCGGCGAAGGCCAGCCGGATCGCGCGAAATCCCGTCACCGCATAGGAGACGTAGCCGTAGATCAACGGCGCGCAGACGAATCGGGAACCGGGCTCCACCATGCGCTCCGAAACGGCAATCGGGTCCATCTCGAAACAGGCCGGGTCGACCAGCGCCGCGATCTCGCGCATCGTTTCAAAAACGTTGCTGCCCGTTCCAATGTCGATGAGATCGCGGGACGGATCGGTCGCGCAGGGATGACCGAGATTCCCTGCAAGCGTGTAGAACGTCATCAGCACATGCGGCGGCCGCAATGGCAAAAGCACATGGCCTTGCCGGGCGAGATCGAGCACATCGCTCCAGCGCGTCGGCGGGGCCTCCAGCGCGTCTGGCCGCCATGCCTGGACTTGGCTGGCAGCATCGATCGGAAACGCCCACTGCCGCCCCTGCCAGCTGTAGCTCGGATAGGACTGGCCGACGCTGCCTGAGGCGAGCGTCGCGCGCTCCGCCTCGCGAGCAACGACATCAAGCGGCTCAAGGCAGCGCTCCGCGGTGATCTGGCCGACATGCGGATGGTCGATGACGATGAGATCGTAGGCCCGCGCCAGTTCCTCGACCGGGAAGGACTCGAAATCCTGCAGCGAGCGCTTGTCCCATTCGATCGAGACACCCGTCCGTTGCCGCCACAGGGACGAGCAGGCGACCATCGGATCGTAGCCACGCGGATGGCTCCAGGTCATGCCCTTGAGGGTGGGCAGGCTCACAGGCCGAACTCCTTGCGGATTGCCGCGCTATGCTCGCCGATGCGCGGAGCTGCCCGATCGACCTTGGCTCTGATGCCATCGACCCTGAGCGGCGAACTGGTGGTCAGGATCGAGACATCATCCTCGCGCGTCACCGTCTGCAGCATGTCGAGTGACTGGAAGCCCTCGCTTGCCAGCATTTCCGGCCAGGTCAGCACCTTGGCGCACCAGATGTCGGCCGGCTCAAGAATAGCCAGCCACTCGTCGATCGTCTTGGTGGCGATCCTCCGCGCGATGATCGCCTTGATGTCGTCACGCGCGGTGAACCACGATGCCGGTCTGTCGCGATAGGGCGCCAACTCCTCGAGCGACAGCAGATCGGCCAGCTTGGGGATCGGCGTCATGGCGATGGCGAGGTAACCGTCCTTGGCCGGGTAGACGCCATAGGGCGCCGAAAGATAGGCATGCGCGCTGCGGAAGTTGGAGCGCTTGGGCAAGCGCCGGCCGTCATTGAGATGGGTGGTTAGCACCTCGAACTGGAAATCCACCAGCGCTTCCAGAAGGCTGGTTTCGATATGACTGCCCTGGCCGGTGATGCCGCGCCGCACCAGCGCCGCCAGTATGCCTTGCGCGCAGGCCGCGCCCGCCAGCATGTCGCCGATGGCAAGCCCGAACGGCACCGGCCCCTGGTCCTCGTCGCCGTTCAGCCACATCACGCCGGAGCGCGACTGCGCCAGCAAATCCTGGCCCGGACGTTTGACCCATGGCCCGTCCTCGCCATAGCCGCTGATCGAGGCATAGACCAGCCGCGGGTTGATCTTGCGGACGGTCTCATAGTCGAGGCCGAGGCGCTCGATGACGCCCGGGCGAAAATTCTGGATCAGCACGTCGGCCTTGGCCAGCAGCCCGCGCAACGCCTTGAGATCGGCCTCGTTCTTGAGGTCGATAGCAAAACTTTCCTTGGCCCGGTTGATGGCATGGAAGATGGTGGAATCGCCGCCGATCTCGGTGTCGCTGAGATAGAGCCGGCGCGACAGGTCGCCGCCATCCGGACGCTCGATCTTGATCACGCGGGCGCCGAGATCGAGCAGCCTGAGCGAGCAATAGGGCCCGGACAGGAACTGGCTCATGTCGACGACGACGAGACCGGCAAGCGGCAATTCGGCTGCTGCCGGCATGGCTATTTCTCCGTCTTGCCGACGAAATCGGCCGGGTTGCGATACTTCACCGTCTGCAGATGCTCGCAATAGAGAACGAGCTCGCCTTCGCCCTTGAACACCTCATAGCTGGCGCGGATCAACCCCATTTCCTGGTAGCGGGGCTTCTTGTCGAGGTTGGAGCGGATCGAATAGATCGTGTCGCCAATGAAGACAGGCTTTATGAAACGCAGTCTGTCGTAGCCATAGGAAAAGGCATTGACGCAATTGGTGGCGACCAGCCCCAGGCCGGCCGAGAAGACAAAGGCGCCGGCCACCAGCCGCTTGCCGAAAATGCCCTCGGTCTCGGCAAACATCTGATCCTGCACGTAAGGGTGGATGTCGAGCACCAGCGTGTTGAAAAGGTGGCTGTCGCCTTCGGCCATGGTGCGGCGCAACGAGCGGATCTTCTGGCCAACGGGCCAGTCCTCATAGAACCAGTTCTCGGCGTTCCACACCGGCAGGGCGGCGTGGTCCGCGGGCATGTTGGTGGGATGTGTCGAGGCGACGCCGACGGTGGGCGCGAAATCGGTCATGGCTGGCTCCGATGGTCTCGCGCGAGGTTCCGGGCAATCTTCTGAACGCATCAAAGCGTCGAAAAGCACGACATCTCCTCCCGTCAATCTTCTTTTGTAAATAGTATTTTCACATATGGGGTTGCGTTGCAAGCGTGAACAGGCGAAATCTTGGCTGCGCCAGGGGAGGAAATCATGCGCGAGGATTGCCTGGTCTTTGTCGGCAGCCTGAACCGGGAGGCGCCCTATTTTCAAGGCGCTCGCGGCGCCGGTCTCAGCGTCTACAGCTTCGACGAGAAGACGCTGGGAACGCGGAAACTGGCCGAGACCAATGACATCGACAATCCGACATTCCTGTCGGTGACGCCGGACGGCTCGCGCCTCTACGCCAATTCGGAAGTCTTCAGCTGGCGCGAGGGAACCGTCTCCGCCTACAGCTTCGATCGTGCCTCGGGGACACTCAGCTATCTGAACAAGCAGCCCTCGCTGGGCAGCATCACCGCCCACAACACCATCACCCGCGACGGGGCGAAACTGCTGGTCGCGAATTACGGCATGGGCGAGGGTGGTCCGGATCGCGCCGTGGCGGTCTATGGCTTCGAAGAGAACGGTGCCTTGTCGGCACCGCTGGCCAGCGTTTCGCACAAGGGCACCGGCCCGAACGCGGCGCGGCAGGAACGATCGCATGCCCACAGCGTCACCGAAACCATCGCCGGCGGAACGGCGATTGTCGCCGACCTCGGCATCGACCGCCTGGTATCCTACCGCATCGAGCATGATGGCAGCCTGAGCAAATCAGCCGAATCCGCTTTGCCGCCGGGCGCCGGTCCGCGCCATCTCGCATTGCATCCCAACGGGCGCTTCGTCTTTGTCATGAACGAGCTGGATTCGACCATCGTGTCGATGGCGCTGGACGAAGCCACCGGCAAGCTGTCGATCATCGACGCCAGGACGGCCGTGCCAGCCGAGGCGCGCGACAGCAACCATTGCGCCGATATCCAGATCTCGCCGGATGGCCGTTTCGTCTACGGCTCGAACCGTGGCCACGACAGCGTCGTCATCATGGCGGTCGATCAGCGGTCCGGCTCGCTCAACCTCGTCGGCTACGTCCCTTGCGGCGGCGCGACGCCGCGCAACCTGGCGCTGACGCCGTCGGGCGGCCATCTGTTCTCGGCCAACCAGAACGCCGACCGCATCTCGATCTTTGCCCGCGACGCCGACAGCGGCATGCTGACCGACACCGGCCGCGCCATCGAGATCGGCACGCCTATGTGCGTCAAGATCGTGCGTTGAACCGCTAACCAGGGCTCATGCCTGTTGTATTGCCGACAGCTTCCAGCTCGCGCCATTCTCACGCATGAATGTCCACAGCTCGGTGGTCTCCGTCGGATGATCCTCGTCGCCGTCGACGACCTTGCCGCTGGCCCGTTCGCGCGTCACGTCGCGAGACTCGTAGCGCAATGCGGCCGTGGCGTAGTCGCGGTCATCCTCGCGCCAGCTTTCCGCGATGTCGGCCTGCAGCAAAGTGATGTCCGATACGTCGTTCCTGAGACCTTTCTGGGCATTGTCGGCCAGCTCTTCGGACAGATAGGACACCATCTCGGGGGTCGTCGCCCGACGCAAAGCGGCATGGTCTTCGCGCCCGAATGCTTCCTGGACATCGGTCAACAGCCGCTGGAAGGCGTCGAGGTCGGTCTGAGCGAGCGTGATCTCCTCGGAATCGGCGGTCGGCGAGCCTCCGCCCGAACCACCGCCAAAGCCGGGGATTGTGAACGAGCCTGCGGTCTGGTGCTGTGCTGTCGCGCGGTTCTCAAATCGCGACGCTTGGGTATTGCCGGCACCGGCCAGCGCCGGCGCCGGACCACGCGCGGATTGCGACCGGAAGAAGCGGATAGCCAGCATGATCGCGCCACCGATGAGCAATGCCTGAAGCAGGAAACCGAACATGCCGGCCAGGCCGCCGAAGCCTTGGCCCACGAGCAGGCCGATCAGGCCACCGAGCAGCAGGCCGCGCATCATTGTTCCACCGAAGCCGCTCATGAAGCCAGGCCTCTGCGGGCCGGCCTGCGGCTGCCGGGCCGCAGTGTTGACACCGGTGTTGGGCGTCATCGAACGCTCGACCGGAGCGGTCGGCGCCGGGGCGGTTCTGGTCGGCGGTGCCGATTGGAACGTGCGCATGCCACGACTGCCGAAACTGCCGCCGCGACGAGCCTCGGCATGATCCATCGCGACCATGGAGAAGGCAAGGAACAGTCCTGCAAAGAGGGTGGCAAATCGGCTTGTGCGAGACATCATCGGAGATGAACCTTTATCGATGTGGTTTTTAGAAATTTTCAGCAAATGCCGGCCCGGTTGCCGGGCGGCGTCATGCGTCAATCGAACAATTCTTCGAAGAAGGATTTCTTCCGCTTCGGATGGCGGTGGCCCTGCGAGCGGGAATAATCGTCATCGCGACCGTGTTGCGGCTGGGAGAACGCGGTCGGCTGTGGCTGCGGCGCGGGCGACGCATCCCTGCCGGAACGCTCGATGATCTTGTCGAGTTCGCCTCGATCAAGCCAGACGCCGCGGCACTGCGGACAGTAATCGATCTCGATACCCTGGCGTTCGCTCATCACGAGCGCGACGCGGCAGGAAGGGCAAACCAAACCAGGGAGGGAAGATGTCATATGGGGCTCCAAACCAAAAAGGAATGAGCCCGCTTGACCGAAAGAATGGAAACGGGCCCGTTAAAGCGGTCCGACATCACGATCGCCAAAGCGACAGTCAGAGGGGCCCGGCCCGCACCGGACAGTTAGGAATGCGGAGCCATGCCTTCAAGGGCGGCATCGCCGGCCAGTATGATTTGTTGGCGTCGCAAGCCGGCATGTTCGGTCGGAGTGCCGCCCCGCAACGTGGTCGTGTCTTGAGCGCGGCGGTCGGCAAACTCGGGTTTCTTCCGCAAAGCCGGTAAAAGAGTGCATGCTTCGGGTCTTTGAGGCGTCGTTGCGGTGCCATATGAAAGTGGCTGACGGAATGTAGGCAGTGCAGGAGAGTCGATTCATGACCAAAGGTTCGGATCTGTTCGTTGCGGCACTCGAGAACGAAGGGGTCGAGCGCATTTTCGGCATTCCGGGCGAGGAAAATCTCGACATCGTCGAATCGATTCGGCGCTCGTCGATCCAACTGATCCTGACCCGCCACGAACAGGCGGCCGCCTTCATGGCCGCCACCTACGGCAGGCTCACCGGCAAGGCAGGCGTCTGCATCACCACGCTAGGCCCCGGCGCGCTCAATCTGACAACCGGCTCGGCCTATGCGCTGCTCGGCGCGATGCCGATGATCATGATCACCGGCCAGAAGGGCATCCTGTCATCCCGGCAGGCGCGCTTCCAGATCGTCGATATCGTCGCGGCGATGAAGCCGCTGACCAAGCTGTCGCGGCAGATCGTCTCGCCGAAGATGATCCCGTCACTGGTGCGCGAAGCCTTTCGCGTCGCCCAGGAGGAGCGCCCCGGCCCCGTGCATCTGGAATTGCCGGAAGACATTGCCGCGGCGGAGTGTGAGCCGGTCGCGCTTGTGCCGACGCATCCGGTCGAACTGCCCCTGGCCAGCGCGGCCGCGCTCGATCGTGCCGCCCGCATGATCATGGAAGCCAGGCGTCCGCTGCTGATGTTCGGCGCGGCGGCGTCGCGGCCACGCGTCACTCCCGATGTCGCCCAGTTCGTCCTGCGCACGCAAATTCCCTATTTCACCACGCAGATGGGCAAGGGCACCGTGCCGGGCGGAACCGAACTCTACATGGGAACGGCGGCACTTTCGGAACGCGACTATGTACACGAGGCCATCGAGCAGGCCGATCTGATCATCACCATCGGCCACGACACGGTCGAGAAGCCGCCTTTCATCATGGGCGCGAAGGGGCCGAAGGTCATCCATGTCGGCTATCAATCCGCCGATGTCGAGCAGGTCTATTTCCCGCAGGCCGAGATCGTCGGCGACCTCGGCCCTTCGCTGGCGCTGCTGGCGGACCGTATCGAGGGCAAGATCCCCAATGCGCAGGCCCTGCTGCCGCTGCGGGAAGGCATCTTGAGCCGCATCGCCGCGCGCGCCACCGAAGACCGTTTCACGCCGCAGCGCATCGTGCACGACGTGCGCGCCGTGATGCCGGCGGACGGGATCCTCGCGCTCGACAACGGCATGTACAAAATCTGGTTCGCGCGCAATTACCGCACGCGCATGGCAAACACGCTGCTGCTCGACAACGCGCTGGCCACCATGGGCGCGGGCTTGCCGTCGGCGATGATGGCGGCACTGCTCTACCCGCAGCGCCGTGTCATGGCCATCTGCGGCGACGGCGGCTTCATGATGAACAGCCAGGAACTGGAGACCGCCGTCAGGCTCAAGCTCAACCTCGTCGTCCTGCTGTTGGAAGACCATGCCTACGGCATGATCCGCTGGAAGCAGGCGGTCGACGAGTTCCCGGATTTCGGCATGACCTTCGGCAACCCCGATTTCGTCAAATACGCCGAGGCCTATGGCGCCAGGGGAACCAGGGTTGCAGAAATCGCCGACTTGCGGCCGGCGCTGGAACAGGCCTTCGCCGGCTGCGGCGTGCATCTCGTGGTCGTGCCCATCGACTATTCCGAAAACACCAGGGTGCTCGTCGACGAATTGCGCGAGCGGCTGCCGGCGCCACGGAAGCCCTGACGGCGGCGGCAACGCCGCCATCAGGATTGGTTGGGTGCGAGGGCCTACACCTTGCAGTAGGGCGTGACCGGCGCGATGGTGCCGAAATCCTTGACGATCTCGTAGCCGATGCCGTCGGCCGCCGCCTTGCCGACATAGGAGTGGCAGAGCGTGTGGTTGTTGGAGGCATCGACGCGGATCTTGCCTTGCGGCGCGTCGAACTCGATCGTCGGCAATGCGGCCAGCACATCGTCATCCTTCAGCGATCCGGCTTTCTCGGCGGCCAGCGCGTAGAGATGCAGGCCGTTATAGCCGGCTTCGCCGATGCCGTTCACCATCTTCTCCTGGCCGAACTTTTCGCGGAAGCTCGAGATGAACTTTTTGTTGACCGGATTGTCGAGCGCCATCCAGTAGGGCTGCGGCGCATAGGTGCCGGCGGCCACGCCGGCCGGCAGCGCATCCTTGTTGAAGACCTCGTCGAGCGGCGCGATCAGCGGCTGCTTGATGTCGAAGCTGCGATACTGCTTGAGCTGGGTGACGGCGTCATTGCCGACCACCATCGACCAGACGACATCGGGCTTCAGCGACTTGATCTTCTGGAACGCCGGGCCGAAATCCGTGGTGCCGAACGGATAATAGTCGGCGCCGATGATCTTGCCGCCGGCCTTCTCATAGGCCGCCGTGATCGCCTCGGTCATCTTCTGCGGCCAGGCATAGTCGGAAGCCATGATGTAGATCGTCTTGCCGAGGTTTTCGGCCACCCAAGGCATCATAGGGTCGACCTGCTGCATCGGGATTGGGCCGGTGGCGACGAAGTAGCGGTTGCATTCGCCGCCCTCGAAATTGGTCGGGTAGAAGAACAGCTTCTTGGCCTTCGAGGTCACCGATAGGGTCGCGCTGCGCTCCGGCGAGATGATGGTGCCCATGATCACGTCGACCTTGTCCTCGTTGAGGAGCTTGCGCGCCTTGTCGATCGCGCCCTTGGTCGTGGTCTGGTTGTCCTCGATGAACAACTCGACCTGACGGCCGCCGATGCCGTTGGCGGCGTTGAGCTCGGCGGCGGCCAGCTTGTAGCAATTGAGCAGCGTTTCGCCGAGGATCGCCTGCAGCCCGGTGATCGGGATGGACAGGCCGACCTTGACGGTGTCGGCGGCGCGCAGGATCGAGGGCGCGCCGACCATGGCGAAGGCGGCGGCCGCGCCGCCGGATTTCAGGATAGTTCTTCTGCTTATCATTGTTGTGTTCCCTTCCAGTCCAGACGCGCCCCATGCACGCCTTGCAAAGCCAACAAATCCCAGGCGCTTCAGGCGCGCCTATAGAGCCAACAAATCCTTGAGCAGGGTCTCGTCGGCGAACGCCTCCGGCGCGCCTTCATGGACGATCCTGCCCTTTTCCATCACCAGGCAGCGGTCGGCCGCCTTGAGCACGAGATCGAGATTCTGTTCGACCAGAACGATCGCGATGCCGCGCTCGCGGGCGATGCGCGGCACCAATTCGGCGATCGACTGCACGATGTTCGGCTGGATGCCTTCCGAGGGCTCGTCGAGCAGCAGCGCCGACGGCAGGCCGCACAGTGCGCGGCCGATCGCCAGCATCTGCTGCTGGCCGCCCGAAAGCGTGCCGGCGACCTGCGCTTCGCGTTCGCGCAGGATCGGAAAATAGCCGAAGATGTCGTCAGGAATACCGCCGTCGCCACGATCCCTGGCGGCGCGGGTGCCAACTTCGAGGTTCTGCCGCACGGTCAGCTGGTTGAAGATGCCGCGCCCTTGCGGCACATGCGCGATGCCGGCGCGCGCCCGGCGGAAGGCGGGAGCGTTGGTAAGGTCCTGGTCGCCGAGAACCACCGCGCCGCCGCTCGCCCGCAAGGCGCCGGCGATGACGCGCAGCAGCGTCGTCTTGCCGGCGCCGTTGCGGCCGAGCAGGCCGACGACTTCGCCCGGCGCGACGCTGAGATCGATGCCGTTCAGCACCGGGAGCAAGCCGTAGCCTGCCGAGACGGCAAGTGTCCGCAACATGGTCAGCGCCTCCCCAGATAGACGTCGCGGACCATTTCGTCGGTCTCGATGTCATGGAAAGGACCGCTGCGCAGGCGGCGTCCCTGATGCAGCACAAGCGTCTCGCAGTTCAGCGCCCGCACGAAGCGGATGTCATGCTCGACCGCGACGATCGAGAACTCGCCCTTCAGCCGCAGCAGCATCTCGGCGGTCGCGAGCGTCTCCTGCGGCGTCATGCCGGCGGTCGGCTCGTCGAGCAGCAGCAGCCGGGGCTCGATCGCCAGCGCCATGCCGATCTCCAGCCATTGCTTCTGGCCATGCGCGAGTTCGCCGGCCAGCGTGGCGGCACGATCTGTGAGCGCGACCAGCTCCAGCAGTTCACCGACCGGGCGAACCGGTGAAGGGACGCCCCACCGCGCGACCTTCAGATTGTCCTCCACCGACAGGCTGGGGAAGACCGACGGGATCTGGAACTTGCGGGCGATGCCGAGCCGGGCGATGCGGTGCAGCGGCAGGCCGGCAATGTCGTGGCCGAGAAACCGCACGCTGCCGCTGGTCGGCCGAAGCGTGCCGGTCAGCACGTTGAGGAACGTGCTCTTGCCGGCGCCGTTCGGCCCGATGATGCAGCAGAGTTCCTTGTCGCGCACCGTGAGGTTCAACGCCTCAAGCGCCTGCAGCCCGCCAAAGCGGATGCCGACATTCTCGGCCTGGAGCAGGACGTCGCTCATGGCGTGCTCCTCCGGCCATTGAGCAGGGCCTTCAGCCGCGCGTAGATCGACAGGATGCCATCCGGCAAGACGAAGACGATGACCACGAAGACGCAGCCGAGCAGGAGCGGCCACAGGCTTGGATTGAAGCTGCTGATCGTCTGCTGCGCGCGCTGGATGAAAATCGCGCCGAGAACGGGACCAAGCAGTGTGCCGCGTCCCCCGACCGCCACCCACACGATGACCTCCGTCGACAACAGCAGGCCGGACAAGTCGGGCGCCACCAGCCCCGCCATGCAGACATAAAGCGCGCCGGCAAGACCGGCGATGGCTGCGGACAGGACGAAGGTGACGAGCAACCGCAAGGGTGCATTGTGGCCAAGCGCCGCCGCGCGGACTTCATTGTCCTGGATGGCGGTCAGCACCGTGCCCCAGCGGCCACGGCTGATCGACCACAGTCCGAGCACGACCACGGCGACGATGGCAGCGACGAAGATATAGGAGGGCAGGTCCTGGCTGAGATCGACATGCGTGCCGCCAACATCGAATTCGATCGGCGGGATGCCGATCAGGCCGCTGTCGCCGCCGGTGACGGAGCTCCAGGACACCGCGGCCTGCTGGCAGATGACGCCCATGGCCAGCGTAACGATGGTGAAATAGCTGCCGCGGATGCCACCGAAGAACAGGAAGTAGCCGATTATGGCGGCGACGAAGGCAGCACCAGTCACCGCGCCCATGATACCGAGCAGGCTTCCGAAGGGGATGGCGTCGTTGAGCGTGACCAATGCCATGATGTAGCCGCCGATGCCGAAGAAGGCGGCGTGGCCGAAGCAGAGAATGCCGGTGCGGCCCCAGAAAAAGTCGAGGCTCGCCGCGAACAGGCCGAAGATCAGCGCGTCGCGGATCACCGTCAGCTGGTAACCGTCGGCGATGAACGGATAGAGGATGGCGAGCACCACGCAGACGGCGAAGATCAGCAGCCAGTTGCGGTCCCGGGCGATCATCGCGATGCCCCGTTGAACAGTCCGTTGGGCCGCAGCCGCACGGCGACGATGGCCGCGAGCAGCACGATCGCTTGCGCCAGCGATGGCGATATCTGGTAGTTGAGGACGCTGGTCAGCCCGCCGACGAAGACGCTGCCGGCGACGAGGCCGCCGATCGAGCCGACACCGCCGACGATGACGACGAAGAAGGCGTTGGCGAGATAGTTCACCCCCATCTGCGGCAAGACGATGGCCAGCGGCGCGACCAGCCCGCCGGCAAGCCCGGCGATTGCCGCGCCGAAAGTGAAGGCGATGGCGTAGGTGCGCTGCGTGTTGATGCCGACGCCCTCGGCCATCTCGCGGTTCTGGATGACGGTGCGGATATCGAGGCCGAACGATGTCCGGCTTATCAGCAGGACGACGCCGAGCAAAGTCAGCATGGCGACAGCGATCAGGATCAGCCGATAGGCCGGATAGACGGTGAAGAAGAGGTCGAGCGTGCCTTCGATCGGCGGCGTCACCGGCTTGGCACCGAGACCGAAGGTCAGTTCCAGCCCTTGCTGCAGGATCAGGCTGACGCCCCAGGTGGCGAGCACGGTCGAGACCGGGCGCGAATAGAGATGGCGGATGATGGCGAATTCCAGGATGCAGCCGACCACCGCGCCGGCGATGGGTGCCGCGGCGAGACCCAGCCAGAACGAGCCGCCCATGCTCTGGACGAAATAGACGGCGAAGGCGCCGACGGTGACGAACTCGCCATGCGCCAGATTGGTCACGTTCATCAGCCCGAAACTGATCGCCAGCCCGAGCCCGACCAGCATCAGGATGCTGATCAGCGTCAGTGCGTTGAGGAGCGTGGTGACGACAAAATCCATCGCGTCAGGCAGCACTTGCGAGGCGTTGGCGCAGGCCGGCGAGCAGGGCTTCGGCGGCATCGATCACATCAGCCTGATGCGGCTGCAGATCCTGCCCGGCCCATTCGTCGATATGGTCCGACAGCGGGTCGACCACCTCGGTGCGATGATTGGCCAGCGTCTCGATGACGGCATGGCCGCAGAACGGCACATAGCCCTCGGAGTAGCCGCCTTCATGGGTCATGATCAGGCGTCCCTGCGACGTCTCGGCGGCCAGCGCCACCATGCGTGCGGCAAGGCGCCGGAAGCATTCGCTGTTCAGCATCATGCGGCCGAGCGGATCGAAGCCAGACGCATCGAAGCCGGAAGCGACGATGACGAGATCGGGCTTGAAGGCGCGCAGTGCAGGGGCGACGACGCGGTCGAAGGTCGATTCATAGGCGCCGGTGCCGCTGCCGGACGGCAGCGGGATGTTGATGTTGTAGCCTTCGCCGGCGTCCTTGCCGTTGTCGGCCAGTGCGCCGCGCCCGGTCGGATAGAGATTGTCCTGGTGCACGGAGATGGTCAGCACCGACGGGTCGGAATAGAAGATCGTCTCGGTGCCGTTGCCGTGATGCACGTCCCAGTCGACTATCGCCGCGCGGCCAAGCAGGCCTTCGTGCTGCAGCCGGCGCACGGAGACGCCGATGTTGGAGAAAAGGCAGTTACCCAACGCCTGGTCTGGTTCGGCATGGTGCCCGGGCGGCCGCGCCAGCGCATAGGCGTTATCGACGCGACCGGTCAGCACGGCGCGCATGGCGGCATAGGTGGTGCCGGCCGACAGCAGGGCGATGTCGAAACTGTTGAGGCCGATCGGCGCCTGCGGTCCGGCGAAACCGGAACCCCGCTCGCTCAGCATGCGGATGTCGTCGACGTGGCGTTGCGTATGCACGCGCAGCAGGTCCTCGACCGAGACCGGCTCGGGAATGATCGGCACCAGGTGGCGCGACAGGCCGCTGACCTGGATGAGATTGTTCAGCCGCCGCTTTGAGCCGGGGGATTCCAGATGCCGGCCGGGTTCCACGAAACGGCCGGGAGGCATCATGTCGGCGCTGGAGCCGGTGTCATGCCACATCAGCTGTTCGTGAAAAACGTAACCCGTCGCCATCCGCAGCGTCCTCCAAAACCAGGTGACGCTAGCAGGCCCGCATCGGCTCCGCCCGACCCGAAAGGGGGGCTGCGCCGATCTTCTATGCCCCTCCTTTCGGAGGGGGCGGGTGGCTCTCCGCCGCTTGTGCGGCGCGCACTGCCTGGACCCGGTTGGTCACTGCCAGCTTGCCGAAAATATTTTTCAGATGCCATTTCACCGTCGTTTCGCTCACTGACAGGGCGAAGGCGATATCGCGATTGGACATGCCTTCGGTCAGGCAGCGCAGCAGTTCGGCCTCGCGCTGGGTGAGCTGTTCCTTCTCGGCGGCCGGTGCGGCCAGCTTGCGCGTCGCCACAGGCATCGCCTGCGCGGCATCGATGATGCGCGTGGCATAGGCGGACAGTGCCGGATCGGCTTTTGCCTGAGCCGCGCGCAGCCGCATCAACCCTTCGATAACAGACCTTCCCTCGTCGACGAAGGAGCGGATGAAGCCGGAGGGGTGGGCGAGGCGCAGCGCGTCGAGCAGATAGCGGTCGGCCTCGCGTTGGTCATGGCCGGAACTGGCCACCTTGGCGCGCAGGATCAACGCCAGGATATGGCGGCGCATGCGCCCGCTGTTTCTCGTTCGCTCCAACAGCGCATCGAAAAGCGTCGCGGCCGCCGCGTAGGATTTTTCCGCCGTCAGCAGCCTGCCCTCGGCGAAATATTCGAATTCGTTAGCGACAGTGGGGGCGGTTTCGGCGCTTTCGCGGCGGTGCTCGCTCAGCAGGGCGCGCGCCTCGGCGACGCGGCTCTGGTCGAGCAGGAGCCGGATGCGGTCATGCATGATCATCGATGCCAGGCGGCGGTACACCGTGCCCCGCACGCGCTGATAGACGCGGTCAAGCATGTCCAGGGCGGCTTCGGTGCGGCCGGTCAGTTGCAGCACGCGGGCATAGGTCGGCACGCTGGCCAGCGGATAGACGATGACCGCGGCCCCCTCGATCAGCGGCCCGAGATTCTCGACCAGCGTCAGCGCTTCGCCCGACGAGTTGGTTTCGTAGGCAAGCTCGGCAAGCAGCGTTCCGGCCAAGGCTTCGGCATAGGAGTTTGCACCGATCCGCGCCCTGGCCTCGATGATCGCGTTGCGCAGCAGCCGTTCCGCGGCGGGCAAGCGGCCAGCCGAACGCTCGATGACGGCCATGTAGCAATTGGCGATGGTGACGCCGAGCAAGCTACCGCTTCGCTCGTGCGCCTTGCGCGCCGCGTCCACCGCTGCGCGCGCACCCGCAAGGTCGCCCAGCGCGTAGAGATTGTAGCCGATCACATTGGCGGTCGCGCCCTCCATGAACCACGCATCCGGCGCAATGATGCGCAAGGCCGCCAGCGCGGTGTCGCGCGCCTCCTCGAACTGTTCCAGCGTGCTGTGTACGGCGGAATCCAACACCGCGAGCTCGGCCTCGATGGTGGTGCCAGTCATGGTGCCTGGGTCGTTGCCGTCCGCCGGTCCGGTTTCGACCAGCTTGCGTGCATTGCTCAGCGTTTGTTGGGCAATCTCCGGCTGGCTGCTGTGCACCGCCAGCCACAGCACGACCAATTGCAGCCGGATGCGCTGGTCGACCAGCTTCCTGGGCAGCAGTGCCAGCAATTGGCGCACATAAAGAAGCTGGCACTGGGCGATGAGCTCGAGCGCGTTGTTTTCGACGAACACCGCCGCGCGGGCCTGGTCGCCGGCGGCCAGTGCATGTCCGATGGCCTCGGTCAGCATCTTGCGTTCGCCGAACCATTCGGCGGCGGCCAGATGCAGTGGTGCGATCATCTCCGGTTCGCGCCGTTCCAGTTCGCGGCTGAGGAAATCGCGGAACAGATGATGATAGCGGAACCAGCGTCGCTCTTCGTCGAGCGGCACGAGGAACAGGTTGCGTGTCTCGATTTCGGTGATCGCCGCCTCGGCGTCCGCCGCGCGCATCACCGCCCGGCAGGCTTCGGCGCTGAAGCGTTCGAAAATCGAGCTGTAGAGCAGGAACTTCGCGATTGCCGGCGGCAGTTCCAGGAACACTTCCCCCATCAGGAAATCGGCGACGTTGCGGTTGGCGCCGGTGAAATTGCCGATGACGGTTTCGGGCGCATGCGCGGCACCCAGCGACAGCGAGACCAGCTGCAGGCCCGCGGCCCAACCCTCCGCTCGGGAGCACAAGGTCTCCACCGCGCCGCTGCTGACGCTGAGGCCAAGCTTCTCGTTGAAGAAGGCCTCGGCTTCGGACGAGGCGAAGCGCAGATCGTCGCGGCCGATTTCGAACACGTCGCCAAGCACCCTGAGCTTGCCGAGCTGCAGGTCGGGCAGGCTGCGCGAACCGATGACGAAGGCGACGTTGGCGGGCGCCTGCCGGGTCAGGCGCTCCATGAACCGCTTCACCGCCGGCGCCTCGATGGCGTGGTAGTCGTCGAAGAACAGGGTGATGTCGGCGTCGCGCGCCGCGAGGCCCGCCAACAGCGCGGCGAGCACGACATCGAGCTGCGGGATCGGACTCGACTGGAAGGCAAGATCGAGTTCCGCCGGGCTCTGGACGAGGTGGCGCAGCGCTCCCACCAGATGCGACAGGAAGGCGCCCTCGTCATTGTCAGTTACCTCGCAGGACAGCCATGCGGTCAGCCGGCCATGGCGAGCGACTTCCGCGGCCCACTGCGCCATCGTCGTCGACTTGCCAAAGCCGGCGGGCGCCGCGAACAACACGATCCGCGTATCGATATGCCGGTTCAGCGTCGACAGGATGGTCTCGCGGCGGACCCACCGGCGGTGATGCAGTGACGCGTGCGTGGCGGCTTGCGGAGGTGTTCTCATCTAGGTTTGCGCAAGCTGTCGGTTCTCCGGGGAGGCCGGCGCGCCCTTGCCATTGCCGCCCGTGGGATTGCAAGCACTCCACTCCGCTTCGATCAGCGGAATCTGCGGTGCGGCGCTGCGTGGCAAGGTCCCCTTTATCCGGGGATCGTCGACGATTTCGAACCCGGTCGCGAAGGGAACAAATCCGCAAGCGCTGTAGAAGCCGATGACGCTGTGATGATCGAAGCTGCTTGTGTGGAGCCAGATACGGCTCGGATTGAGGCGCCATGCGAGATCGAGCGCCCCCGCCATCAGCCGCTTGCCGAAACCGCGGCCGGTCAATGAAGGGAACAGCCCGAAATAGGTGATCTCGATCTCGTTGCTGTCGGCGACGGAGAACTCGACCATGCCGAGATGCGTACCGCTTTCATCGTAGCCGTAGTAGAGATGCTGGCGCGGATCGGCGAAATGTTCCGCGATCTCGGTGTCGGACATTTCGGACACGCGGTCCCACAGCCAGGGCGCGCCGATCTCCAGGAAGATCGCCCGATACGACGCGCAGCCGGGCATGGTGATCCGGGACATGGCCAAAGGTTGTGCAGGAAGGGGTTGCGGCGCGCGCGCCTCCATCCACGTCACCGCATTGGCGAGCTTGCCCGCCGGCAGGCGCCGGTAGCCGATGGCGAGATCGGTGATTTCGGCCGGCATCGTGTCTTCTGTGATCAACGCATTCCTCTCTCTGTCTATGCGATAGCAGTATCGGCTTGCGACAGCCGATGCCAACTCCCAAGAACGTGGCGGCATCGAACGGCAAGCTTTGGAGTGAATTTTTGGCGCCGGTGCCTCTTGCATTTCACAGAAATGGCATATGAGATATGATACATCATCCAGATGAAAGCGAAATATGATGCCTGAGCGCATTGCGGACGAGGCCATTCTGAGCGCGGTCGACGATGGCTTCGCGCGACAGGTTGCGTTCCTGGCGGACCTCGTGCGCCTTCCCTCCCAGCGTGGCGAGGAACACGCCGCGCAATCCTTCATGGCGGCTGCCTATGAAGCTAATGGCTATGCGGTCGACATGTGGCGTGTCGATGTCGATGCGATTCGCGACCTGCCGGGTTTTTCACCCGTGGCGGTTTCCTATGACGATGCCTTCAACGTCGTTGCCACCCACACGCCGCGAAACGCGACCGGCCGCTCGCTGATCCTCAACGGCCATATCGACGTGGTGCCGACGGGACCGCTCGACCGCTGGATGCGCGATCCCTACGATCCGGCGATCGAGGATGGCTGGATGCATGGCCGCGGCGCCGGCGACATGAAGGCCGGCCTGTCGGCCTGTCTCTATGCGCTGACCGCATTGCGCGGCCTCGGCTATCAGCCGGCCGCTAACGTGTTCCTGCAATCGGTGGTCGAGGAAGAGTGCACCGGCAATGGCGCGCTTGCCTGCCTGCAGCGCGGCTACCGCGCCGACGCCGCCTTCATCCCCGAACCGCTGGAACCGCGATTGATGCGCGCGCAGGTCGGGCCGATCTGGTTCAGGGTCGAGGTCGACGGCGATCCGCAGCATGCGTCGGGCGCTTTCTCGGCCGGCGCCAATGCCATCGAAAAGGCATTCGCCATCATCCAGGCGCTGAAGCAGCTCGAAATCGTCTGGAACGCGCGCAAGGTCGATGACCCGCATTTTTGCGATCATCCGCACCCCATCCGTTTCAACCTCGGCAAGATCGAAGGCGGCGAGTGGACATCAAGCGTTCCGGCGCGCTGTGTCTTCGAGATGCGCGTCGCCACCTATCCCGGCCAGAAGCTCGATGACGCCAGGGCCGAGCTTGAGGCGTGCATCGCCGATGCGGCGCGCGCCGATCCGTTCCTGGCCAACCGCCCGCCCAAGATCATTTATAACGGCTTCATGGCCGAAGGTTATGTCCTGGAAGGCGCCGACGAGATGGAAGCCGTGCTGCGGCGCAGCCATGTCGCGGTCTGGGGCGAGCCGTTGACGGAACACGTCACCTCGGCGACGACCGATGCGCGTTTCTTCGGCCTTTATGCCGACACGCCGGCGATCGTCTACGGCCCGATCTGCCGCATGCCGCATGGCTATGACGAAGCGGTCGATCTGGATTCGGTGCGCAAGGTCACCCAGACCATCGCGCTGTTCATTGCCGACTGGTGCGGCCTCGAACCGGTCGCTCCAGAGGCAAAACCATGAACGCGGCCATACCCGATGCTTTCGGCGACACGCTCGCCGAGGACGCGCCGCACGTTTCGACAGCCGACGCACTCGCCATCTTGCGCCAGCACTACGGGCTGACCGGCACCGCGCGTCCGTTGCCCGGCGAACGCGACCACAATTTTCACATCCAGACAGACGGCAAGGGCGAGTTCGTCCTGAAAATCTCCCATCCGGCGGAAAAGGCCGGCTTCACCGACTTCCAGAACAAGGCGCTCGACCACATCCTTGCGGTCGACCCCACCTTGCCGGTTCCCTCGGTGCGCAAAAGCCTTCAGGGAGAGGCCCAGTTCGCGGTCAGCGTCGGGGGGGCGGCGGCGCGTATCATCCGGCTGGTCACCTATCTGCCCGGCCAGTTGCTTTCGCGCTCGCCGGCATCAGCCGCGCAGGATCGCAATCTCGGCATCTTCCTCGCCCGCCTCGGTCGGGCGCTGCGCGGCTTCTTCCATCCGGCCGCCGGCAGCGATCTGCTCTGGGATATCCGCAAGGTCGCCAAGACGCGGCCGATGATGGCGCATATCACTGACGCTGGCCGGCGCGCCATGGTCGAACGTGCGATCGACGCCTTCGAGGAGCATGCGGCACCGGTAATCCCGAAACTGCGCGCCCAGATCGTCCACAACGACATGAACTCCTACAATGTGGTGATGGACGCTTCGCGGCCGGAGGCCGTGAGCGGCATCCTCGATTTCGGCGATATGATCCACGCGCCGCTGATCTGTGACCTCGCCATAGGCGCCGTCTATCGCTGGCCGGCGGAGGGCCACCCATTGGCACCGGCCGCGCGCTTCGTCGCCGGCTATCAATCGGTGCAGCCGCTCGAGGTCGAAGAGATCGGCATTCTTTTCAATCTGATCCGCGCCCGCCTCGCGCTCATCGTCAACATCGCCACCTGGCAGGCGGAGCGGTTTCCAGCCAAACGCGACTATGTCCTGCGCCACGGCGCGGAAGTCTGGGCCTCGCTCGAACGGCTGGACGGTCTGTCGGCCATCGATGCCCGCAGTTATTTCCTCGACCATTCCAATCCGGAGTAGATGCTCGTGTCCCAGTCCTCGCCAAACCCTGCAAACGCCGACGCGACGGCATCCCAGCGCGCCCTGCTCGAGCGTCGCGCCAGACTGCTTGGCCCGACCTACCGCGCCTTCTACCGCAACCCGATCCATCTGGTGCGCGGCAGCGGCGTCTGGCTCTACGATGAGCAGGGCCGGAAATTCCTCGATGCCTACAACAATGTCGCCTCGGTCGGGCACTGCCACCCTCGCGTCGTCGAGGCCTTGTCGGGGCAGGCCGCCACGCTCAACACGCACACCCGTTATCTGAGCGAGATCATCCTCGATTACGCGGAAAAGCTTCTCGGCACCTGTCCGCCCCATCTGGGACACGCCATGTTCACCTGCACCGGCAGCGAGGCCAATGACCTTGCCATCCGCATCGCCCAGCATTCCAGCGGCGGCACCGGGGTGATCGTCACCGACTTCGCCTATCACGGCGCGACGATCGCGACCGCGCAGCTGTCGCCGGCGGCGGTCGGGGCAAAGGGCGTGCCGGCGCACCACCGCACCGTCGCGGCGCCCGACACGTTCCGCGACCATGGCCGAACCGCGCACGATTTTGCCAGGAACGTCGCCGCCGCGATCGACAGCATGCGCGCACAGAATATCCGTCCGGCGGCAATGCTCCTCGACTCGGCCTTTTCCAGCGACGGCATCTTCTTTCCCGACGCCGCGGTGATGCGCGAGGCGGCGGATCACGTCAAAAAAGCCGGCGGCATCGTCATCGCCGACGAGGTCCAATCCGGCTTCGGCCGGCTCGGCCAGGGCATGTGGGGCTTCGCCAACTATGGCATCGAGCCCGATATCGTCACGCTGGGCAAGCCGATCGGCGCCGGGCATCCGATGGGCGCGGTGCTCGTGCGGCCGCAGCTCGTTGCCTCTTTCGGTTCCAACACCGGCTACTTCAACACCTTCGGCGGCAATCCTGTCGCGGCCGCCGTCGGCATCGCCGTTCTCGAGGTGATCGAAGGCGAGGGGCTGATCGAGAATGCGCGCATGGTCGGCGCCTATACGGCTGATCTGCTGAGCGCCCTGCGGAGCCGGCACGGCATAGTCGCCGACGTCAGGCACAACGGCCTCTATTTCGGCGTCGAGTTGACGGCGGAGGGCGACGCGGCAGTGGCCGCGGCCAAGACGTCAGCGGTTGTCGAAGCCATGCGCGAGGATGGCGTGCTGATCTCATCCTGCGGTCCGCGCGGCAATGTGCTGAAGATCAGGCCGCCTCTGCCGTTCGCCAGGGACAATGCCGAGCAACTGGCCGAGACACTCGATCGCGCACTGTCGCAATGGTGACCGGAGCGGGCCGCGCATGCTGAAGCTTGAACATCAGACCCTGAATGACCGCGCCTATGGCGCGCTCAAGCAGGAGCTGATTTCAGGTGGCTTCAGCCCGGGCCAGACACTGGTCATCCGCAAGCTCGCCGAGACGTTCGGCATATCGACGACGCCGATCCGCGAGGCGCTGCAGAGGCTCGTCGCCGAGCGGCTGCTCGAGATGCAGAACAACCGCTCGGTCATCGTGCCCTTGCTGTCCGCGCCTGCCTTCGAGGAACTGACGCGCATTCGCATCGCCGTCGAGGGACTGGCGGGCGAGATGGCCGCCGCGCGGATGACCGAAAGCGGGCTGGGTGACCTGCAGGTCACGCTCGACGGCATGCAGCGCGCCATCGAGGCTGGTGACGCCAGGGCCTACCTCACGCTGAACGAGGCCTTCCATTTCGCCATCTACCAGCATGCCGGCGCGCCGATCCTCTTGAACATGATCCGCGACCTCTGGGGGCGGGTTGGGCCCTATCTCAAGCTGCTGATGCAGGCCGATCGCTACATTCCGCAGTCGAACGATGCGCATCGCAGGATCGTTGCCGCGTTGGAGCAGCACAGCGGTTCGGCGGTTCGGGCATCCCTCGAAGACGACATCGCCGTGGCGGCCGCGATTCTCTCCGAAAATCTTCGCATGATCGACTGATCGTCCGCACGGCCAGGATAGACCTATCCGGCCCTGTCCAACCGGTCGCGCAGCATGCTCCAGCCGAGCAGCATGTTGGGCGCGTGCTGCAGCACCGCATGAAACGGGATCGGCGCCGGCGGAGAAAAGGGAAGTGGCAGGTCGCGGGCGTCGGTTCCAGCGGCCCAGTCGGCCAGCACCTTGCCCATCGCCGTCGTCATGGCGATACCGCGTCCGTTGCAGGCGCGGCCGGCGATCAGGCCCGGCCCAAGGTCCAGGAGGTGCGGCAGGAAATCCGGTTCGACTGCCGCCATTCCCGACCAGCTGTAGGCGACCGGCGGCAGGTCGGGCAGGTCGAGATGATGGCCGAGCCGTCGCCAGACCGTCTGCGGCACGCGCGTATCGGCGCCGGCGCCGAGGATATGCATGCCGCCGCTGATCAGCCGGTTTTCGGCGTCGAAGCGGAAGGTGAAGAGATTGCGCCTGGTGTCGCCAACGCCTTGCCCGCCAGGAAGCAGGCGGGCGCGTATTTCGCGCGGCAGCGGCGCGGTGGCGATCTGGAAGACTTTCAGGGGGAAGTAGGTTCGCTGCAGCAAGGGGTTCAGCGGCCCGCCATAGGCGTTGGTGGCAACCAGCACCTTGCCGGCGCGCACCGAGCCCGTTGGCGTTTTCAGCGCCCAGCCTTCGGCCATGCGATCGATCGAGGTGACGCGTGTTTGTTCGAAGATGCGCGCGCCAGCCTTCTCCGCCGCATCGGCCAGCCCGCGCGCGTAGCCTACCGGATTGAGCACCCCGCCCGAACGATCCATCCAGCCGCCGACATAGCCGCGTGCGCCCGTCAGGGCTTCGACCTCCTGCCGGTCCAATGCTACGACCGGCCGGCCGCGTTGCGCCCATTGGTTGGCGCGTGATTGGACTTTCTCGAACGCGGCAGGCGAATGCGCCGGCTGGATCCATCCGCTCTGCACCGCGTCGCAGTCGATGCCGTGCCCCCGGACCAGGTCGAAGACCAGGTCGGCGCTGTCGGCGGCGAAATCGATCAGCCTTCCGCCACGCTCCGATCCCAGATGTGCAAGGATGGTGTCAGGGTCCATCTTGGCGAAGTTCGGCACGACGAAACCGGCATTCCTGCCGGTCGCGCCCCAGGCAATGAATTCGGCTTCGAGAACGGCGGCGGAAAGTCCTTTCCCGGCGGCGTGCAACGCGGTTGAAAGACCGGAAAAACCGCCGCCGACAATGGCCAGATCGACATCGAGACCGCCTTGCAGCGCGGGCCGGTCGCGGCGGTTGCGGCTGACGGCATGCCAGAGCGAAGCGCCATGCGCCTCCGGCCGGGCTACAGCGTTCATGACCCGGAACTGCTCTTGGCCGCGGCGATCCTCGCCCGCTTGCCGAACCGTGGCCGCCGCGGCCTGTCGCCGAACAGGCCGTTCGGCCGGATCAGCAGGATGACGCAAAGCATGACGCCGATGGCGACGATCTGCAGCGAGGCGGCGCGGGCCTGCTGCTCCGGTGGGAACAGCATGCTGGTCAGTGTGCCCGACCCTGCCCAGATCCCCCACACCAGGACGCTGCCGATGACGGCGCCGAGATTGCTGCCGGAGCCGCCGACGATCAGCATCACCCAGACCTGGAAGGTCAGGATCGGCAGGTAATTGTCCGGGGCGATGAAGCCGGTGAAATGCGCCTGCAGCGCGCCGGCCAGCGCCATGATGGCACCGCCGACGGCAAAAGCCTGGACACGGTAGAAACGCGCGCTCTTGCCGAGCGAGATCGCCGCCCGCTCGTCCTCGCGCAGCGCCTTCAGCACGCGCCCCCACGGGCTGCGCGACAGATGCTCCAAAGCGAGATAGGCGATCAGTGTTACCGCGCAGACGACGGCAAGGTTCGACAGGTTGAACAGCAGCGGTGTTTCGGCGAGGCTGCCGAAGGGGCGCGGGATGAAGCCGATGCCGAATGGGCCGCCAGTCAATTTCTGCGCGTTGAGCGCGACCAGCTGCACGACGACGGCGACGCCGAAGGTGGTGATCGCCAGATAGTCGGATCGCAGACGCAGCGTCGCCATGCCGGTAAGAGCGGCGGCAATGCCGCCGACGACCATGGCGCCGAGCCAGCCGACGAGGATCGGCAGGCCGAAGCCGCCGAGCCGCGCGGCATCGTCCGGCGTCGTCAGCAAGGCCGAAGTGTAGGCACCGATGGCGACGAAGCCGGCGAGGCCGACATTGAACAGGCCGGTCAGCCCCCACTGCAGGTTGAGCCCGAGCGTGACCAGCGAAAAGATCAGCGCGGTGGTCAGGAAGAAGGCGCCATAGCCGAGCAGGTCCATCAGCGTTCCCTCACACCAAAAAGGCCGATCGGCCGCACAAACAACACCGCCATCAGGATGATGAAGGAGACGGCGGCGCGCCATTCGGCTCCGATCAACTGAACGGCTCCGGCTTCGGCGAGCCCGATGATCAGGCCGCCGAGAACGGCGCCGGGGATGCTGCCGATGCCACCGAGGATGGCGGCGGCGAACATCGGCAGCAGCATGTCGAAGCCCATGAACGGGCGGATCTGCACCAGGATGCCGATCATCACGCCGGCCACGCAGGCCAGCGCCCCACCGATGATCCAGGTCACGCGCACCACGCTGGCGACGTCGATGCCGACGATGCGAGCAAGTGCCGCGTTCTGGCTCAGGGCCTGCATGGAGCGGCCGGTCTGCGTGCGCGTCATCAAGAGGTGCACGCCGAGCACGAGCACGGCGGTCAGCAGCAAAAGCGCGATCTGGTCGGGCGTGATGCGGATGCCGAAGCCGACCGGCATGGCGATCTGGATCGCCCGGCTGAAATAGGTCGGGCGCGAGGTGAAGGTGAATTCGAGCAGGCTCCGGAGCGCCATCGAAGCGCCGAAGCTCGCCATCACCACGATGATGGCCTGGCCTTGTGAGCGCAGCCGCGCGAACAGCACTCTGTCGAGCAGCAGCGCCAGGAGGGCGGTGAATGCCATCCCGATGACCAGTGCGACAAGGAGCGGCCAGCCGAAGGACAGTGGCGCGATCGGCGCCACCTTGCCGACTGTTGCGCCGATGGCGCTGACGACGGCGAGCGTCGCATAGGTGCCCCAGGCCATAAAGTCGCCATGAGCGAAGTTCGAGAAGCGCAGGATCGAATAGGTGAGCGTCACGCCGATGGCGCCGAGGCCGATCATCGAGCCGGTCAGCAATCCATCGACGACAAATTGCAGGCTCATGCCGCGCCTCCTTTCTCGGCGCGCAGCGGGCGCTGGCCGAGATAGAGTTCGGCGACCACCGGATCGTTCCACAGTTCGGAGGCAATGCCTTCGTGCCGGTCCTTGCCTTCGACCAGCACATAGGCGCGGTCGCCGATGGCAAGCGCTGCCTTGGCGTTCTGCTCGACCAGCAGGATGGTGACGCCGGACTTGCGGATGCCGGCCAGCATCTCGAACACCATCGACACGAATTTCGGCGACAGGCCGGCCGACGGCTCGTCGAGCACCAGCACCTTGGGGTGGACGATCAGCGCCCGTGCGACGGCGAGCATCTGCCGCTGTCCACCCGACAGGTTGCCGGCGGCGGTGCGGCGCTGGCGGATGAGGTCGGGGAAGGCCGCATACATTTCCTGGATACGGCCAGGGATTTCGCGCCGCTCGAGGATGCCGCAGGCGACCCTGAGATTGTCCTCGACCGACATCAGCGGAAAGATATTTTCGGTCTGCGGCACGAAGGCAAGCCCAAGCCGCACCATGGTGTGGGCCGGTGCGGCGGTGATGTCCTTGCCGTCCAGAAGCACCGTGCCGCCGGTGATCGGGACGAGGCCGGCAATCGCCTTGATGAAGCTCGACTTGCCAGCGCCATTTGGGCCGAGGACAACGACGATCTCCCCCTTGTTGACGGTGATCGACGCGCCGCGCACGATCGGCACTCCGGGTTCGTAACCGGCTTCCAGGTCGCGGACATCGAGGACGGTTTCGATCATGCCGCGCCTCCGAGATAGGCCTCGATGACGCGCGGGTCGCGAGCGACCTCTTCCGCCGTGCCTTCGCTCAGCAACTGGCCGCTCGCCATGACGAGGACGCGATGGCAGAGCCGCGTCACCATGTCGATATTGTGCTCGATCAAGAGGAAGGTGATGCCGCGCGCGTTGATGTCGCGGATGCGGTCGATGATGACTTCGAGCAGGCTCGCGTTGACGCCTGCCGCCGGTTCGTCGAGCAGGATGATCGCCGGGTCGGCCATCATCACGCGGGCGAGTTCGAGCAGCTTGCGCTGGCCGCCTGAAAGCACGCGCGCCGGTTCATGCGCGAGGTGGGTGAGGGTGACGAGTTCCAGCAGTTCGAGCGCCTTTGTCCTGGCTGCTCTCTCCTGCGTCGCCACCCGCCATGGCGTCACGAAGTTGGCGAGCAATTTTTCGCCGGCCTGGCCCTGCGCCGCCAGCATGATGTTCTCGATCAGCGTCAGGTTGGGCAGCGGCCGCGGAATCTGGAAAGTGCGGCCGAGGCCACGGCCGATGCGCAGATGCGCGGCTTCGCCCGAGACGCGCGCACCGTTGAGGAAGATCTCGCCGCTGGTTGGCAAGATGCTGCCGGCGAGCACGTCGAACATCGTCGTCTTGCCGGCGCCGTTTGGTCCGATGAGTCCAAGGATTTCTCCCGCCCTGACATCAAACGAGACATCGTTGACGGCGACGAGACCGCCGAAACGCCTGACGACGTTCCTTGCCGCCAGAACCGGGGCGCGGGTTTCCTCCCTGTGCCGTTTGGTTGCCTCGCTCATCAAACCCTCTGGCCGAAGACGATCGTCGCCGCCTTCTGATTTTTGATTTGTGATCACACTTGCTTTGATCACGCTATTCGGCTTTAATTTCGTCCGCAAGCCGAAAACCGGCCAAGAACGGAATTCCATGCAAAAGGCTGCCATCGAGAAGAACAACGAGGTGATCGCCGCCCAGCTTGCGCCGGTCGGCCGCGAGACCGTGCAGGATCGCGTCTATTCCGAACTGCGCCGCGCCTTGATCGGCGGCCTCTTCGAGCCAAGCCAGGTGCTGACTATCCGTGGCCTGGCCGATGCGCTGGTCACCTCGACCATGCCGGTGCGCGAGGCGCTTGGCCGGCTGATTACCGAAAAGGCGCTGGAGGCGTTGCCCAACCGTTCGGTGCGCGTGCCGCCGATCACGCTGGAACGGCTCGACGATCTCCTGCGGGCCCGCATCCTGATCGAGGGCGAGGCCATCGCGCTTGCCGCCGCCCGAATGGGGCCGCGCCAGATCGCCACCATCGAAACCATTCTCGGTGAGTGGGACGAGATGCGGGCGCTGAAACACAAGAAGGATGTCGATCGCGAGGTGACGCTCAACCAGAGCTTTCATTTCGAGATCTACCGCTCCTGCGGCTCGGCCGTGCTGATCCCGATGATCGAGAGCCTGTGGCTGCAATCGGGACCTTGCATTCGTGTCGCCATCTACGCCTTCTCGGAAGCCGGCGAGGTCGACACCGCCCAGTATCACCGCCGCATCGTGACAGCCCTGTCCACGCAGGATGCGCAGGCAGCGCGTGAGGCGCTGGTCGCCGACATCAGCCGGCCTTTCACCTTCCTGCGCAGCAAACTGCAGGCCGCCGCCGCGAAAGACCAGACATGACCGCCATCAGGATCACCGAGCCGCGCTCGAAGCTTGCCGTCACGGCGCTGCTGCTGCCCGAGAAGGCGCCGGAGAATGCTGCCTTTCTCAAGGCATATCTCGGCACGTCGCGCGTCGTCCCGGGAATCCATGCGATGTGGACGGGGCCGGAAATCTCCTGCCCGGTTCCATCGGCTGATCTTGAGGACCAGGCCTATGCCAGGCCGTTGCCTGCGGAGAATGCGACGTTGACGCCACAGCCCGGTGACATCGTCTTGTCCTACGTGCCGCCGCGCATGTGGGGCGGCAATCCCAACGCGATCTTCGACATCGGCCTGTTCTATGGGCAGGGCGCGCGGCTTTTGTTCCCGATCGGCTGGCTCGCCGGCAGCGTGGTGGCGCAGGTGCTTGCCGAAGACCGCGATCAGTTCGCCGCAGCCTGCGGTGTGATCCGCCGCAACGGCGCCTGCGACATCACCTTCAGCCTGGTGGAGGCCTGACATGGCCGAAGACGGTTTCGAACTCTTCGATCTTCGCGTCGAGGCGGTCATTCCCGAGGGCAAGCCGATCTATTGCGGCGCCAGGGCCGGCGACTATTTCGAGCTCAAGGGCGAGATGCTGTCGATGCCGGCTGGGCAAGGCTTCTCGATCTACTCGCTTGCCGCCGTGTTGCCACTGCTGGCGGCCAAGCAGCGGCCAACCCATCCAAATGACTGGATGACCTCGGACGCCGAGATCGCCTGTCCCGATCCCAATTGCGCCAGCCGGCTGAGGATCGTCAGGACCGGCAAGCGGCGGTTCAGCCATGCCGAAACCACGGCGGTGCCGCTGCCGAAGGAGAATGACCAGAGATGAGCGCCAAGACCTTTGAACTCAGCCCGGGCTACACGATCTCGCGCGTCATTCGCGGCGGCTGGCAGCTGGCCGGCGGCCACGGCGCCATCGATCGCCAGCAGGCGGTGGCCGATCTCATCGCCACCTTCGATGCCGGCATCTGGACCTATGACTGTGCCGACATCTACACCGGCGTCGAGGAACTGATCGGTGCCGCGCGCCTGCGGCTGGCCAGCGAGCGCGGCCTCGACGCCGCCGCCAGGATGAAGGTGCACACCAAGCTGGTGCCCGACCTGGAAAGGCTTGCAGGCATCAGCCGCGACTACATCAGGGGCATCGTCGACCAGTCGCTGCGGCGGCTGAAGACCGAACGGCTCGATCTCGTGCAGTTCCACTGGTGGGATTATGCGATAGCCGGCTATGTCGATGCGATGGGCTGGCTCAACGAGCTTCGGCTGGAAGGCAAGGTGCGCAATCTCGGCACCACCAATTTCGACACGCCGCGGCTGGCCGAAATTCTCGCCGCCGGCATTCCGCTGGTCAGCCAGCAATTGCAATATTCAGTGCTCGACCAGCGGCCAGCGAACAGCCTTGCGGGCCTGGCCGCGAAAAACGGCGTCAGCTTCCTCTGCTACGGTTCCGTCGCCGGCGGCTTCCTCAGCGACAAATGGCTCGATGTGGCCGAGCCCTCCACGCCGCTCGAAAACCGTTCGCTGGTCAAATACAAGCTCATCATCGATGATTTTGGCGGCTGGGAGCTGTTCCAGCAACTGCTTCGGGCGCTGAAGGCCGTCGGCGATCGCCACGGCGTCGACATCGCCACCATCGCCAGCGCCTGGGTGCTGCAGCAGCCGCAAGCGGCGGCCGTCATTGTCGGTGCCCGCAACCAGGCACATGCTCTGGCCAATACCAAGATCATGGACGTTGCGCTCGACGCCGAGGACATGGCGGGGATCGCTGCCGTGATCGCGCAAAGCCAGGGCCCCCTGGGCGACGTCTATACGCTGGAGCGCGACCGCCACGGCCGTCACGGTTCGATCATGCACTACAATCTGAACGCGGGCCGGACATGAGCGCCATCAACGAGACACTGTTTTCCAAGGCCAGCGCCGAGGTCATCGACCTGCATCGCTTCTTCGTCGACTGGTTTGTCGCCGCGCGCGCCGACAAGGCGGATTTCAGCCGTTTCGAGCGTGCCATGGGCGACGGCTTCGGCATGGTCGCGCCGGACGGCAAGGTCCTCGATCGCGACGCGGTCGTCGATCATGTCCGCTCAAGCCGCGCCTCTTGCGACGACGGCTTCACCATTTCGATCGAGGACATCCGGCCCGGCTGGCAGGGCGCGGACACGATCGTCGTCCTCTACGTCGAGGCGCAGTTGCGTGGCGGCAAGCGCAGCCGTCGCCAATCCAGCGCCGTCTTCACCACCAGTTCATCGGCGCCCAACGGCGTCCAATGGCGGCATCTGCATGAAACCTGGCTGCAGGTGCCGGAAAGCTGAACAGGCTCCAGAGATCAGATACAGTCGAGTAACGAAAGGGGAACAACAATGACAAAGACGATACTCCAACTCACCACCGCGCTCGCGCTCGTGACGATGGCCGGTGCGGCACAGGCCGCCGATTGCAAGATCACCGTCGGCCTCGTCATGGAGCTGACCGGTCCGGCCGGCGAGTACGGCCAGGCCGGCGCCAAGTCGGTCGAGATGGCCTTCCGTGACATCAACGCCGCCGGCGGCGTGCGCGGCTGCGATCTGGCAACCGACACGCGCGACAGCCAGAGCCAGGGCAACATCGCCGTCGACGCGGCGACCCAGCTGGTTCAGGTCAAGAAAGTGCCGGTCATCATCGGCGGCATCATCTCTTCGGTGTCGATCCCGATCCTGACCTCGGTCACCGCGCCGGCAAAGATCGTCCAGGTGTCGCCGGCTTCGTCGTCGCCGACGCTGACGGCGCTCGGCCGCGACGGCAAGACCAATGGCATCTTCTTCCGCACCATCACCTCTGATGCGCTGCAGGGCGTCGCCGCCGCCAAATATGCCATCGACAAGGGCTTCAAGAAGCTGTCGGTCATCCACGTCAACAACGACTTCGGCGTCAACATGGTGGCCGAATTCTCGCGCGCCTACAAAGCGCTCGGCGGCACCATCGTCTCCGACACGCCCTACAACGAAAAGCAGTCGAACTATGCCTCGGAAGTCACGGCGGCGATGGCCGGCGAACCGGACGGGCTCTATCTCGTCAGCACGCCGGTCGATGGCGCAACCGTTGCCCGCACCTGGATTTCGCAGGGCGGCGTGCAGAAATTCCTGCTCAATGACGGCATGAACAGCCCGGACTTCATCGAGTCGGTCGGCGCCGACTATCTGAAGGATGCCTATGGCACGTCGTCGGGTACCAGCCCGACCGCATCGACCGACTACTTCATGAAGAACTACAAGGAATTTTCCGGCATCGAGCCGTCCAATCCAGCCGCCGACCGTTCCTATGACGCCGGCGCCATCGTCGGGCTGGCCATCGCCATCGCCGGCTCCGAGGACCCGGCCAAGATCAAGGACGCGATGTACAAGGCGGTCGACCCGGCAGGCACGCCGATCTTTGCCGGCAAGGACGAATTCGCCAAGGCGCTCGGCCTGATCAAGGACGGCAAGCCGATCCGCTACGAAGGCGTCATCGGCCCGGTCGCCTTCGACAAATATGGCGACATCACCGGCCCGTTCCGGCTGTGGAAGATCGTCGACGGCAAGGTGACGACCGACGGCGAAATGACCACCGACGATGTCAACGCCCTGCAGGCCAAGCTTCAGTAAGCTGGCATCGCGCTTCCGGCATCAATCGCGTCTTGTCGCGATTGATGCCGGCATCGTTTAAGGCAGGCCGATATCGCTTGCACGGCAGGCGATCCCGAATAGGATCGTCCGGCCGCAATTGAAGGATGGCGAGCGTGTTGGATAGAAATACTCATCGGGCCGCCCGGTCGGTGGAAGCAGACGACGCGCTTTGCCACGCAGGCGCCTGAGCCCGATGTCGCCTGAAACGCAACGGCTTTTGTCCGCTCTTGGCGATAGGCTGGGCGCGGGCGGCGTCCTCGCCGGCTCCGATGTTGATCAGCGCTATCGTGACGATCCCGACGGCAAACCTGGCGCGCTTCCTGAAGTGGTGCTGCGTCCTCGCGACACCGTTGGTGTCGCGGCGGCACTCGCCGGGTGCAATGCTCTCGGCCAGCCGGTCGTCGTCCAGGGCGGACGCACCGGGCTGACCGGCGCCGCGCGCGTGCAGCCGGGTGAGATCGTGCTGTCGCTGGAGCGCATGGCCGGCCTTGCCGCGCCGGATCGCCAGGCTGCCAGCATCGTCGCGGAAGCAGGCGCGACGCTGCAATCCGTGCAGGAGGCGGCCGACGGCGTGGGGCTGATGTTCGGCGTCGATATTGGTGCCCGTGGCTCGGCAACGGTTGGCGGCAATGTCGCCACCAATGCCGGCGGCATTCGTGTGCTGCGCTACGGCATGTACCGGGCGCAGGTGCTGGGGTTGGAGGCGGTGCTTGCCGATGGCAGCGTGTTGACCTCGGTCAAGGGCCTGCCCAAGGACAATTCCGGATACGACCTCAGCCAGCTCTTCATCGGCACCGAAGGCACGCTCGGCGTCGTCACGCGCGCCGCGCTCAGGCTGCATCCCAAGCCGGCCTCCGAGGTGAACGCCTTCTGCGCACTCGCTTCGCTCGATGCGGCGATCGCCCTGCTTGGGCTGCTCCGGCAAAAGCTCGGCCCGCTACTGTCTGCCTACGAGGTCAACTTCGCACCGCTCTATGACGTCATGGTCGCCAGCATGGCCATGCCGGCGCCGCTGCCGGCGGGCTCGCCTGTCTATGTGCTGGCCGAAATCCAGGGCAGCGAGCCCGAACGCGACGGCGAGCGCTTTGCCGAGGTGTTGATGCAGGCGGTCGAGGATGGCGTGATCGACGATGTAGTCGTCTCGCAGTCGCCGCGCGAATTCCGGGCACTCTGGGATGTGCGCGAGGATGCCAATCGCGTTCTGTTTTCGATAAAAGACCTGGTCGGGGTCGATATCAGCATCCCGCTGGCGCGCATGGGCGCCTTCCTGCGGGAAGCGGACGCTGCCATCCACGCCGTTGACCCCGGCGCCGACATCTATGTCTTCGGCCATCTCGGCGACGGCAATCTGCACTATCAGGTCCGCACGGTGGACCCGGCGGCGGCATATGACATCGTCTATCGCGGCGTGGCGGCCGCCGGAGGTGGCGTTTCGGCCGAGCATGGCATCGGCCTCGACAAGAAGAAGTGGCTGCATCTGGTCCGCAGCGACCCTGAGATCGCCACGATGCGGCGGCTGAAGGTAGCACTCGACCCGAAGAACATCCTCAATCCCGGGCGGGTCTTCGACCTCAACCCATCTGCCTTGCCTCGATGACGGTGCCCGGTACTCAGGTCCGTTCGGTCGCGACTTGCCTGGGGATAAGAAAACGGGCGGCAAGCACGCAGAGCAGCACGGTGAACATCAGGATCAGCGCCACCAGCGCGTTGATGTCGGGCGAAAAGCCAAGCCGCATCATCGCCCACAGCCTGACCGGCAACGTGCTTTGCGTGCCTGTGACCAGGATGGTGATCATCGTCTCGTCGAACGACAGGGCAAAAGCCAGGATAGCTCCGCCGACCATCGCGCTCGACAGGTTTGGCAGGATGATGCGCCAGAACGTCTGCCAGCCGGTGGCGCCAAGATCGTAGGATGCTTCGACCAGCGTGCGGCTCATCGACTGCAGCCGCGTCAGCACCGTGCGGTAGACGATCGCCAGAACGAAGACCGTGTGTCCGATGATGACGGTCAGCAGCGAGCGTTCGAGGTGGATCTCGCGAAAGAAGATAAGCAGCGCCAGGCCGCTGATGATCGGCGGCATCAGGAACGGCAGGAAGATGATGAACTGCAGCACGGAACGCCCGGAACGGCGCCCGTGATAGTAGAGCGCCAGCAGCGTTCCGCTGACCACCGACAGGACGACGGTGCAGGCACCGACGATCAGCGTGGTGCGCAAGGCGGCCAGGATGTCATGGTTCTGGACCAGCGCCACATAGGTCGAGACGGTCGGCGACGACCAGTCGACATCGCCATGCGAAATCGTGAAGAACGACGACACGATCGGCACGAACAGCGGGCTGTAGAGCAGCACCGCGACCAGCGTCGTGATCGCTGCCAGAAGGATGGTGGACAAGCGGGGCAGGGCGCTCATATCGACGTCCCCCGGTTGCGGCCGAAGCGTTCGCCGACAAGGATCGCCGCGATCACAACGACCGCCAGGGCCACCGACAGCGCGGCGCCGAACGGCCAGTTATAGGCCGTGCCGAACTGGCTGTAGAGGATGCGGCCGAAAGTGAAGCCGCTGATCCCGCCGACCATTTGCGGCGTCAGGAAATCGCCGATCGCCAGCACGAAGACGAAGCTCGCCGCCGAGGCGACGCCGGGCAGGCTGAGCGGCAAGGTGATGCGCAGGAACGTCTGCAGGCCGCTCGCGCCGAGATCGTCGGAGGCGCGCAGCAGCACCTGCGGGATACGCTCCAGCGACAGGAAGATCGGCAGGATGGCGAAGGGGATCAGCAGCAGCGTCAGCGTCAGCAGGATGGCGTTCATGTTGAACACGAAAAGCGTCGACGGCTGCTGCAGGATGCCGACCGCCACCAGCGCCTTGTTGAGGAAGCCGTTGAGGCCAAGGATGCTGCGGATCGCATAGATCTTGATGACGTAGCTCATCAGCAGGGGCACCAGCAGCAGCATCAGCAAGGCGTAACGCCAGCGCCCTTTCAGCGTCGTCAGGAAATAGGCGGCGGGATAGGCAAGCAGGATGCAGATGATGGCCACCGATACACACAGTACGATGGTGTTCCAGAACACCGGGAGGAAGATGGGATCGGTGAAGAAGCGGACATAGTTGCCGAGCGACAGACCGTAAACGATCGTGCCCTGATCGACGCTGAAGAAACTGTAGCCGAGGAAGATCGCCAGCGGCACCAGGACGAAGAGCACCGGCAAGGCGAAGGCCAGCACCGTCACCAGCAGCGACAACCGTCTTTCCGCGGGCTGCATCGAACCGGCTTCGCTCATGCCAGCACCAGATGGCCTTCATGCGGCGCGAACGAAAGCGATACCGTCTCGCCGGATTTCAGCGCGCTGCCGTCGACCCGGCTTGGCACGCGCAGCCGCAGGCGTTGCGCGGCATTGCCGATGCCGGCCGCGATGGTGGCGACGGTCGATGAGCCGGCAAAGGCCAGGTCGGCGATCGTGCCGGAAAAGCGGTTGTCGGCGTCCTTCCCATCCACAAGATGCAATGCCTCGGGACGGAACGCCGCGTAGGCGCTGGCACCATCCGGTGCGGCTTTCAAATGCGGCTGGCTGCTGATCGAGCAGATGAGGCGGCCGAGCGCCGTCTCGATCGATCGCAGCTCGCCATGGGCGGGTCCGAGTTTTCCGGCCACCAGATTGTTCTCGCCGAAGAAGCGCGCGACGAACTCGCAATTCGGCTTGTAATAGAGGTCGTGCGGCGTGCCGAGCTGGCGGATGTGGCCGGCTTCCATCACGCAGATCCGGTCGGCCATGCCGATGGCTTCTTCCTGGTCATGGGTGACGAACAGGAAGGTGGTCTTGATTTCGCGCTGGATGGACTTCAGGAACTCCTGCATCTGCCGGCGCAGCTCGAGGTCGAGCGCCGCCAGCGGCTCGTCGAGCAGGATCAGGCGCGGCTGGCAGATCAATGCGCGGGCCAATGCGACGCGCTGGCGCTGGCCGCCGGAGAGCTGTGCTGGAAAGCGATCGGCGAAACGCCCAAGCTGGACCAGTTCCAGGGCCTCCGCGACGCGGCGCACGATCTCCTTGCGCTGGATATGGCGCACCGAAAGCCCATAGCCGACATTGCCGGAAACGGTGAGGTGCGGGAACAGCGCATAATCCTGGAACACGGTGTTGAACGGCCGCTTGTTGATTGGCATGCGGCTGATGTCCTGGCCGTCGAGCCGGATTTCGCCCGAGGTCAGCGGTTCCAGTCCGCCGATCAGCCGCAGCACCGTGGTCTTGCCGGAGCCGGATGGCCCGAGAACGGTCAGGAACTCGCCGTCCTTGATCGACAAGTCGATGTCGTGCAGCACGGGAACCGTGCCGTAGGATTTCGAGACGGACCGCAGCGTCAGCAGGTCGGCGTTCTGGTTCATAAGCTATTCTCGCACACGCTGCGGCGGTCCGGAACGTCCGGACCGCCGGGTCCTCCTAGGTCAAGCTGCGGAAAGGATCAGGGCGTCGCCTTGATCTCGTTCCACAGATCCGAACGCTTGAGCGGATCCTCGACATTGTTGAGCCAGACCAGCTTGTCATTGCCGCCAGCGCTGCTCGACTCGACCACGGTGTTGCCGAAGCCGGTGCGCTCGGAAAGCTCGCCGCTGACCTTCTTCGTCAGCATGAAGTCGATCCATTTCTCGGCGGCCGCATTGTCGCGAACACCCTTGGAAATGACCCAGTTGTCGAGCCAGGCAAGCGCGCCCTCGCTCGGATTGACGTAGGCGACATGGGCGCCGATCTTCTGCAAAGCCTTGACCTGCTGCTGGCCGTAATTGGCCCAGATCAGGGCAACGTCATTGTTCTGATAGATCTGCTGCGCCTCGTCGGCGGTGGTGTAGAAGCTCAGCACGTTGCGCTTGAGCTCGACCAGCTTGGCCTTGACCGCCGCCATCTGTTCTTCGTTGAGGTTGAACGGATCCTTGTAGCCGAGCGTCAGTGCCGTGAACGAGAAATTGTGCTCGCCATTGTCATAGGCCAGCACCTTGCCCTTGTAGGCGGGGTCCCACAGGACCGACATCGACGTCGGCGCCGGCTTGACCTTGTCGGTGTCATAGATCAGGCCGATGGAGTCGAAGCAGAACGGAATGCCGTAGACCTTGCCGTCCTTGGTGTCGCCGCTGACCTGAGACACATCGCGGAAGCGCGGCAGCACTTCCTTCTGGTTGGGCAGCTTGGTGATGTCGATCGGTGACACCAGATCGGCCTTGATGTAGCGCTGCAGCTGGGCGGTGTTGACGGCGAAGACGTCGAAGTCCTGCCCTTCGCTGCCCTTGATCTTGGCCCAGATCTCGTCATCGCTGCCGATGAAGACGACATCGACGCCGATGCCTGTCGCCGCCGTGAAGTCCTTGACCCAGTCCGGGTCGGCGTAGCCGTCCCAGGCCAGCACCCGCAGGTTCGCGGCCAGGGCCGCCGATGTCATCAGGCCGATGCCGAGCCCGATGGTCGCCATTCTTAGAAACAGTTTTTTCAGTCCCATTTTCAATCTCCCATTGTCATTCTGGTGGACCGCTATTTCCGGACCTTCGCCGTCACAGCTGGGTGACAGCGACCAGTCCCTCGTCCGGCACCGAAACCATCCGGTTGCGCAGTGGCTTGCCGAATGTCTGTGCCTGGATTTCATACTCGTCGCCGGAGGCCGTCTTGACGCCGGAGGCATAGCTCATCACCGCCGCGCCGAAGAAATAGGCGTGCAGGTCGCCCGCCCTGCGGTGCATCGGGTAGCGGAAATGGAAGTGTTCGAGATTGGCGATCGAGTGCGACATGTGCGCTTCGCCTGACAGGAACTCCTGCTCCCAGATGACGGTGCCATCGCGCAGGATGCGGGAGTGGCCACGCACTTCGTTCGGCAAATCGCCGATCAGCAGTTCGGGACCGATCGAGCAGGAGCGAAGCTTGGAATGGGCGAGGTAGAGGTAGTTCTCGCCCTCCGTCACATGGTCGGAATATTCGTTTCCGAGCGCATAGCCGATGCGATAGGGATGGCCGTCCGGCCCGTTGAGATAAAGCCCGACGATCTCGGCTTCCTCTGCCCCGGCTTTCGCGAACGCCGGCATCGGCAGCTCAGCACCAGGCGGCACAACGCAGGTGCCGACACCTTTGAAAAACCACTCCGGCTGGACGCCGATCTTGCCAGCGCCAGGCTTGCCGCCCTCCAGGCCCATGCGGAAGATTTTCAAGGAATCGGATTCGTCGGCACCTTCGCCATGGGTCAGAACATGCATCTGGTTGCGCGCGGCAGCACTTCCGGTGTGGGTCAGGCCGGTGCCGGTGACCAGGAAGCGCGCCGGTTCCGGATGATCGACCGGGGCCAGCACGCGGCCATCGCGCAACAGCTCGTCATAGTCGATCGTCGCAGCGCCCGTCCGCTTCTCGACCAGCGATGCGATGGACGCGCCCTCGGCGATTGCCGCCTCAGCCAATTCCAGCACGGTGCTGGTCCTTTCGAGCGGGCGCAGGTGATTGCCGTCATCGGAGACACGGCCGACCCGCCTGCTGCCATCTGGCATTCTGTACTGAACAAGACGCATGAAATACCTTCTTCCTTGAGACCGTGCGGGTCACACCCAGCCCGCATCGACGATGAACTGCTGGCTCGTGCACATGCGGCTGTCATCGGCGGCAAGGAACAGCGCCATGCGCGCGATGTCGGAGGGCTGCAGCCGGTCGGGCAGGCACTGCCTCTCCGCGATCTGGCGTTCGCCGGCCGGGTTCAGCCACAGCCGCACCTGGCGCTCTGTCATCACCCAGCCGGGCACCATGCAGTTGACGCGAATGCGCTCGGGGCCGAGCTCGCGGGCCAGCGCCCGCGTCATGCCGTAGACGGCGGCTTTCGCGGTGACATAGGCCGGGCAATCCGGATCGCCGACCATCCAGGTGATGGAGCCGAAATTGATGATCGAGCCGCCGCCCAGCGCGCTCATCTGCGGACGCACCGCCTGCGCCGCGAAGAACTGGTGGCGCAGATTGACCGCCATGCGGTCGTCCCAGTAGGCCACCGTCACGTCCTTGGTCTGATGACGGTCGTCATTGCCGGCATTGTTGCACAGCACCTGGATGGGGCCGTTGCGCTGCGACGCCTGCGCGGTGGCCGCCTGCAACTCTTCGACATTGCGCAGGTCGCAAGGAATGAACAGCGGCGCGGGATGCCGCTCGGCCGCGATCGCATCGACCAGGCGCCGTGAAGGTTCCTCCGCCAGGTCGACGAAGGCGACGCGGCTGCCTTGCGCACAGAAATGGCGCACCAGGCTTTCGCCGATGCCGCTACCGCCGCCGGTTATGAAGACGCTGCGGCCCTTGAGGCTTGGATAGGTCGCGTAGCTGCCGATCTGATCCGTCATCGCGCTTCTCTAATGGGAATGCCGGGGGACGCCGGCGTCGCGCCGGCCGACGAGAAAGTCGAAATCGCAACCCTTGTCGGCTTGCAGAACGCGCTCGACATAGAGGCTCTGGTAGCCGCCTTCGGGCGGCGTCGGCGGCTGCCAGTCGCGCCGGCGGATCGCCAGTTCCTCGTCCGATACCAGAAGCTCCAGGCGCCGGCCGGCGACATCGAGCTCGATGAGATCGCCGTCGCGCACCAGGGCCAGCGCGCCACCCGCCGCGGCCTCCGGCGCCACGTGCAGCACGACGGTGCCGTAGGCGGTGCCGCTCATGCGTGCGTCCGAGATGCGCACCATGTCCGAGACGCCCTGCTTGAGCAGCTTCGCCGGCAGCGGCATGTTGCCGACCTCGGCCATTCCTGGGTAGCCGCGCGGTCCGCAGTTCTTCAGCACCATCACCGAGGAGGCGTCGATATCCAGCTCCGGATCGTCGATGCGGGCGTAGTAATGCTCGATGTTTTCGAACACCACCGCCTTGCCACGATGTTGCATCAGCTCGGGCGTCGCCGCCGACGGTTTGATGACCGCCCCGTCGGGCGCCAGATTGCCGCGCAGGATCGAGATGCCGCCTTCCTTGGTCAGCGGATGGCTCAGTGGCCGGATGACCTCGCTGTTGTAGTTGGGCGCGCCGTCGATCAATTCACCGATCGTCTTGTCGCTGACGGTCATGACGTCGCGATGAAGAAGCCCCACTTCATCAAGCGACGCCATGACCGCAGCTAGCCCCCCGGCATAGTAGAAATCTTCCATCAGGAACCGGCCCGACGGCATCAGGTCGACAATGGTTGGAACGTCGCGGCCAAGGCGGTCCCAGTCCTCGAGGCTGAGATCGACACCGAGCCGGTTGGCGATGGCGATGAGATGCAGCACCGCATTGGTCGAGCCGCCGATCGCGCCGTTGACGCGGATGGCGTTCTCGAACGCTTGCCTGGTGAGGATCCGCGCGATCGTCACGTCCCTGTGGACCAGTTCGACGATCTGGCGTCCGGCCATCTGGGCAAGTACGCCACGGCGCGAATCCACCGCCGGGATCGCGGCATTGTCCGGCATGCCGATGCCGAGCGCTTCCACCATGCTGGCCATGGTCGAGGCTGTGCCCATTGTCATGCAGCTTCCCGCCGATCGGCTCTGGCCCTGCTCGGCCGCGAGGAAGTCGGCGATCGGCATGCGGCCGGCCTTCACCTCCTCGGCGAATTTCCAGACATGCGTGCCCGAACCGATATCCTTGCCGCGGAACTTGCCGTTGAGCATCGGCCCGCCCGACACGGCGATGGTCGGCAGATTGCACGACGCAGCACCCATCAGCAGCGCCGGCGTGGTCTTGTCGCAGCCGACCAGCAGGATGACGCCGTCGATGGGATTGCCGCGGATGGACTCCTCGACATCCATGCTGACCAGATTGCGAAACAGCATGGCGGTGGGGCGCATGTTGCTCTCGCCCAGCGACATCACCGGAAATTCCAGCGGCAGGCCGCCGGCTTCGTAGACGCCGCGCTTGACATGATCGGCCAGCGCGCGGAGATGGGCATTACACGGGGTCAGTTCCGACCAGGTGTTGCAGATACCGATCACGGGGCGGCCGTCGAAGGCGTCGGCGGGAATGCCCTGGTTCTTCATCCAGCTGCGGTGCATGAAGGCGTTCTTGCCTTCGCCGCCGAACCAGGCCTGGGAACGCAGCTTGCGTTTTTTGTCCGTCACGATGTCTTTTCCCGATCCTGGCGACGCTTGTTGCGGTTCTCGACGCTGCGGCGCACGTCCTCCTCGGCATTGTCGATGAGCACCAGCAGTGCTTTTTGCGCGCCGGTCGCGTCGCCGGCGGCAATCTTCTCAGCCACTTCCCGGTGCAGCGGCAAAGAGTGGCGCTGCCCTTCCGGATTGTCGTTGGAGAGGCGAAAGCTCATCACCAATGCGGTTTCGACCAGCGCCGCCAGCGAGCCGATCAGCTCGTTGCCGGTCATGCGCAGGATGGTCTGGTGGAACAGCAGGTCGGGCTTGGCGAAGCGGTCGCCGTCGTCGCCGACCGCTTCCATTTCAGCCAGCGCGGCATTGATCTCGGCAATCTGCGCCGGTGTGGCGCGCTGCGCGGCAAGCGCGGCCGACATCGGCTCGATGGCCCGCCGCAGCTCGAAAAGCGCCCTGACATCGTCGGCGCTGACACCGCTGGCGTAGCGCCACGACAGGACGTCCGGGTCGAGGAAATTCCAGTCGGAGCGAGGACGCACCCGCGTGCCGGTCTTCGGCCGCGATTCAACGAGCCCCTTGCCCGCCAGCACCTTGATCGCCTCGCGCAGCACGGTGCGGCTAACCCCCAGCATCTCGCTGGAATCGTCGGCATTGGGCAGTGCTTCGCCGGGCAGGAAATCACCTTGCACGATGCGCAAACCGATCTGCTCGACGACTGTAGCGTGCAGCGCGGTGGAGCCGCTGAAAACCGCGACGGCGACGCGCGAGGTGCGTGCCGTGCTGAAAGATTTCTTATTCTTCATACTATTCATATGATATGTCTTAAAGGCATTGCGATTGGAGTCAAGGGATGGGGGAATGCCGATGACAAAGAATTCTGCTGTCGTTGCCGAGCAGCACCCAGAGCTGATCTCGATCAGCGACGGCATTGCGACTGTCGAAGTTGCTCCGGCCGCCGGCGGCGCCGTGGCGTCGTATCGCTGGTGGCAAGATGGGTCTGCCGTCGACTGGCTACGCCCGGCCGACCAGGCGGCGATCAGCCGCCGCGATGCCGGCGCCATGGCCTGCTTCCCGCTCGTCCCCTATTCCAATCGTATAAGGGGTGGCCGCTTCGAATTCGCGGGCCGCACCGTGGCGTTGCCCAGCCGGCCGGAGGATCCGCACCATGAGCATGGCCATGGCTGGCGCAGGCCGTGGACAGTCATGCGGTGCGAAGCCGGCACCATCGTCCTGCGCTATCGCCACATCGCCGATTCCTGGCCGTGGAGCTATGAAGCCCGGCAAGTGATCTCGCTGATCGATGGCGGGTTGGTCATTGCCATTTCGGTGCGCAACCTCTCGGACACGCCGATGCCGGCCGGATTCGGCCTCCATCCCTATTTCCCGTCGACGCCGTGGACGCATGTCCAGGCGCCGGTGTCCGGCATGTGGGAGACCGACGCGGACGTCTTGCCAACCCGCCACGTGCCGCCGCCGGCGGGAGCCGATCCGACCACCGGCTTCGACGTTTCGGAAACGGACTTCGACACGGTCTTCACCGGATGGGCGCGCCGCGCCCGGATCAGCTGGCCGGAGCATGGACGGCAACTAGACATCGAGGCCGAGGCACCGCTCGATTTCCTCGTCCTCTATACGCCACCCGGCGAGCCGTTCTTTTGCGCCGAGCCGGTCAGCAACATCACCGATGCGTTCAACCGCACGGGCGACGGCATCAACACCGGCTGCATCATACTGGCACCCGGGCAGATGCGATCCGCAAGCGTTCGCTTCACGCCTTCGCAGGCACTTTGATCGTCAGTATCGACTGCCCAGTGCGAGGCCGGTTCAGAACGGATAATGCTGGCCCGGATCCTCGATCGTCATCCAGCGCAGGTCGGTGAATTCGGCGATCGACGCCTTGCCGCCGAAGCGGCCATAACCCGAGCCCTTGACGCCACCGAACGGCATCTGTGCCTCATCGCCGACGGTCGGGCCGTTGATGTGGCAGATGCCGGCCTCAATCCGCGCGGCGACCGCCATGGCGCGCCCGATGTCGCGGCTGAACACGGCTGACGACAGGCCGTATTCGGTGTCGTTGGCGACCCGAACGGCTTCATCCTCGCCCTTCACCCGGATCACCGGCTTCACCGGCCCGAAGGACTCTTCGGCGTAGACGCGCATTGCCGGCGTGACGTGGTCGAGCAAAGTCGCTTCGACGACGGTGCCGCTGCGCTTGCCGCCCGCGACAAGCTTCGCGCCCTTGGCGACAGCGTCGGCGATGAGTTCCTCCATCTTGTCGGCGGCCTGGCTGCTGACCAGCGAGCCCAGCACGACGTGGCCGCGCGGGTCGCCTGCCGGCAGTTTCGATGCGCGCGCAGCCAGCTTGGAAACGAATTCGTCGGCGATCGCTTCATCGACGATCAGGCGCTCGGTCGACATGCAGATCTGGCCTTGATGCATGAAGGCGCCGAAGGTCGCGGCATTCACCGCCGCGTCGATGTCGGCATCGTCCAGCACCAGCAATGGCGCCTTGCCGCCGAGTTCCAGCAACGCCGGCTTCAGGTGCCGTCCGGCGAGTTCGGCGATGATCCTGCCGACCTTGGTCGAGCCGGTGAAATTGACGCGCCTGACCGAGGGATGCGCGACCAGCGCCTCGACGATGCCTGCCGCATCCTTCGGATCGTTGGTCACGACATTGATGACGCCCTTGGGCAAGCCGGCCTCGACCAGCACCTGTCCGATCAGCCGATGCGTGCCGGGGCACATTTCGGAGGCCTTCAGCACGACGGTGTTGCCGCAAGCGATCGGCATCGCGACGGCGCGGGTGCCGAGAATGACGGGTGCGTTCCACGGCGCAATGCCGAGGCACACGCCGGCCGGCTGGCGGATAGCCATGGCCAGCGTCCCCGGCTTGTCGGAAGGAATGATCTCGCCCGAAATCTGCGTGGTCATCGCCGCCGCCTCGCGCAGCATGTTGGCGGCCAGCATGACGTTGAAGCCGGCCCAGGGGCCGGTAGCCCCGGTCTCTTCCATCATCAGCCTGGTGAACTCGCCGACCTTCGAGGCCATCACGTCAGCGGCCTTGGACAGCAAGGCGCGGCGCTCGCCGGGCCCGGTCTTCGACCATGCCGGGAAGGCGACCGCCGCGGCGTCGACCGCTGCGTTGGCGTCGGCGACGCTGGCCGCGGCGGCGCGTGTCGCCAGCCTGCCGGTGAACGGATCCATGCGCTCGTAGGAGGCCGAACCGGACGCATCCCTTTTATCGCCGTCGATCAGAAGTCCGATATCCATGAATGTCTCCTTCGCTCCGGTGGAGCTTCTTGATTAGAAACCGAGCACTTCGGCGTTGATCGAGGCCTCGAGGCCGCCATCGACCGGCACATTGGCGCCGTTGACCCAGCGCGCGCCGTCCGAGCACAGGAACAGCACCACCGGGGCGATGTCACCCGATGTGCCGGCGCGCCCAACCCTGGCAATGTCGCTGTCGACGCGGGCATCGCCGAGCACGGTTCGGAACTGTTTCAGGATCGGCGTCTCGACCGGCCCCGGGCTCACTGCATTGACGCGGATGCCACGGTTCTTGAACAGGTCCTGATGCGCGGCACGGAAAGTCCAAAGCAGCAGCAGTTCCTTCGAGACCGGATAGCCTTCCTCGTTCTTGACCGCGTGGTCGGCAACCACCTTGGCGATATCAGGGAAGCCCTCGATGCCGACCATCGATGCCGCACGATTGAGATTGGCACGCCAGCCATAGCCGGCGATCGAGGCGACATTGACGATGGCGCCGCCTTCGCGAAGCTTTGGCGCCAGGCCTTCCGATAGCGCCCGCAGCCCGAAGAAGTTGACGGCCAGCGTCGACGCCGCTCCGGTGTTGCCGGAGAGACCGGCGACGTTGCAGAGCGCGTCGATGCGTTGCGGCAGGCTTGCGACGAGATCGTCGACACCGGCCTTCGACGAGATGTCGGCCTTGACGAAGCTGCCAACCGGTCCGGCCGGCTCACGGACATCGACACCGATCACGTCGGCGCCGAGCTGGCCGGCGAGTTCTGCCGTGCGGGCGCCGATGCCTGACGCGACACCGGTGATGAGGATCGTCTTGCCGAAAAGCATGGTCATGCCTTCTCCTGATGCTGTGTGGATTGCCGCGGCGAGGGCGCGGTGCCATCGTCGGCCGGAGCTGTTGGATTGCCCGGCAGCCTGACACGGTAGCCGACCGGCAGCAGGCGCAGGCCAAAACGCTCCTCGACCGTCCCCCACAGGCCGCGTGGCAGGAAAAGCGAGAACAGCACGGCGGTGGCGCCAAGCCCGATCAGGTACCAGACGCCGGTGCCGCCGAACCAGGTCTCGATGAGGAAGAACACCAGGGCGCCTAAAATGGCGCCTTCGAAGGTGCCGATGCCGCCGACCAGCACCATGAAGATCATGTAGGCGGTCCACTGGACGTTGAAATAGGTTTTCGGCTGGAAGGTGATGGACGTCGCCAGCCACAGCGCGCCGGCGATGCCGATGCCGAAGGCGGCAAGCACGAACAGCAGCCGCTTGGTGCCGGTGACGCGCACGCCGACCGACGCGGCGGCATCCTCATTGTCCCGGATCGCGCGGATCGCGGCGCCGGTGCTGCCGCGCAGCAGGCCGAACAGCATGGCGAGCAGCGCGGTCATCGAGGCCAGCGCCAGCCAGTAGATTGTCATTCGTCTGGTGCCGGCGTCGTAGACATTGAGCGAGATCAGCGAGGTGCCGGTTTCGCCTTGCACCAGCCGGTCGAGATTGACGAGCAGATGCGTCAACGCCGCGATCACCCACATGCCGATGGCGAATTCGCCGTTTCTCAGCCGCAGCATGAACAGCGACAGCGGCACCGACACCACGCCGACGACGATCGCCGAAACGAAAAGCGAGGCGAACGGTTTGAGGCCGGCATCGGCCAGCCGGATGGCGAAGTAGGCGCCGAGCCCGAAGAAAACCTGCTGGCCGACAGACACCAGCCCGCCAAAGCCGGCCAGCGCGTTCCACATCGCCGCCAGGATCACATAGATGAACAGCGCGGTCATCCGGTCGACCGCGCCGGCCGACAGGAATTGCGGCGCGATTGCCAGCAGCGCGATGATGACGGCGACCGCCACTGCGGCGATCCGCGACGTCGCTGTGCCGCGCTCGATGACAGGCGAGGTCGAGGCAGCGCTCATGACGCGCTCCGGGAGGGCAGGCGCAGCAGGCCGCGCAGACCAAGGCCGGATGTCGAAAGCCGCACGAACAGCACGACAAGGAACACGGCGTGGCCGCCGATCAGAAAACCTTGCGGATGCACCTGCGCGCCGAGCGTCTGCGCAAGCGCCAGCACGATGCCGCCGACCAGCGTTCCCCACAGCGAGCCGGCGCCGCCGATCACCGCGGCTTCGAAGGCGAACAGCAATTGCGGCGCGCCGGCATAGGGATCGAAGGTGGCGCGCATGCCGAGGAACGCGCCGGCAAGGCCGACCGTGACCATGGCTATTGCCGCGGCGATGGCATTGACGCGGCGTGCATCGACTCCAACCAGTCCGGCGGTATCCGGGTCCTCCGAAGTGGCGCGGATCGAGCGGCCGAGCCGTGTGTGGGTCAGGAAGAGCTGCAGCCCGCCAAGCAGGACCACGGCGGTGGCGAACATGATCACGGCGAGCTTGCCGACATAGATGCTGCCCGGCCACTCCCAGGAATCATAGGAGAGGCTGCCAATGTAGGGCGCCAGCGAGCGGGTATCGGCGCCAAACTGCTCGAACAGCAGATTGTCGATGACGATGGCGAGGCCGAACGTGGTCAGGATCGGCAGCAGCGCCCCGCCGCGCGCGCTGCGCTCGAGCAGGAAGCGCTGCAGCGTCCAGCCGATCGCCGCCATCAGTGGCAGCACGATGAGCAGGCCGACAAACGGCGAGACATGGAACCGCGAGGCGAGCCACCACAGCGCATAGGCGGCGAACACGGCCAGGCTGCCATGGGCGAGATTGATGATCCGCATAACCGAAAACATGAAGGACAGGCCGCAAGCGATCAACGCATAGTAGCCGCCAAGCAGAATACCCTGGATGATCTGGTTGCTCATGCCGGAACGCTCCCGGTGCTTTTCCGGTGCAGGCCGAAATAGGCCTTGGTCACATCCTCGCGCGAGATATCCCTGGTCGATCCTTCAAGCGCGACGCGGCCTTCGAGCATGCAGATGACCCTGTCCGATACCGCGAGCGCCCGGTTGAGGTCCTGCTCGACCAGGATGATCGTCGTGCCCGAGCTGATAAGGCCCTGCAGTGCGTCATAGACACGGTCGACGATCAGCGGCGACAGGCCAAGCGAAACCTCGTCGAGCAGCAGCACGTCCGGATTGCTCATCAGCGCGCGACCGATCGCCGTCGCCTGTTGCTCGCCGCCAGACAGGTGACCCGTCCTGGCATGGCGGCGCGGCTTCAGATTGGGGAACATCTCGAGCACCCTGTCGACGCTCCAGTCGCCCGGCCGGCCGGCGGTCTTGCCAAGCAGAAGGTTCTCCTCGACCGTCATTTGCACGAACAGCTTTCGCCCCTCCGGCACCAGCGCGATGCCCATGCCGACGCGTTTATGCGATGGCACGTCGCTGAGATCGGCCCCGTCCAGCAGCACGCGGCCGGCCGCCGGCTGATGCGCGCCGGCGATTGCCCTGAGCAGCGTCGTCTTGCCGGCGCCGTTGGCGCCGACCAGCGCCAGCCTCTCACCGCGTTCGACTGTGAAGCTGACGCCGCGCACCGCCTGCAGCAGGCCATGCCGGACAACCAGGTTCTCGACCGAAAGCAGGCTCATTTCGGGCCTCCGCCGAGATAGGCGTGGATCACTTGCGGGTCGGCCATCACCGTTTGCGGGTCACCGTCGGCGATGATCCTGCCGGCGTCCATGCAGATCAGCCGCTCGGCCACCTGCAGCAGGATGTGGACGATGTGTTCGATCCAGACGATGCCGATCTTGCGCCGGCGCAATTCCTTGATCGTGTCGACAAGTTCGCCGGCTTCGCCATCGGTCAAGCCGCCGCCGATCTCGTCCAGAAGAAGCAGCGTCGGTCTTGCGGCGAGCGCCCGGGCCAGTTCCAGTCGTTTGCGGTCGAGCAGCCCGAGCGTTTCGGCGCGCCGGTTGGCAACGCTGAGCATGCCGCACAGTGTCAGCGAGCCGAGCGCTTCCTCATAGGCCTCGTCGCGGCCGAGGCCGGCGCCATGCGACGCGGCGACGAAGACGTTCTCGAAAGTGGTCATGCCGCTGAACGGTTTCGGCACCTGATGCGTGCGCACCAGGCCGAGCCGGCAGCGCTGCGTCGCCGTCAGGGTCGTCACGTCATCGCCCTTGAAACTCACCTTGCCCGAACTCGGCGGAAAGGCGCCTGAAAGCACGCTGAGCAGCGTGGTCTTGCCGGCGCCGTTCGGGCCGACGATGCCGACCGCCTCGTCGGCTGCCATGGTGAAGTCGACGGCGTCCAGCACCACAAGCGCGCCGAAGCGCTTGTGGATACCGGCAGCGGTGAGAACAGCCTGTTGTTGCGGATGGGTCACCAGGCGATCCTCGTCAGCGGTCCATCAACCGTTGTAAGGCAGAAGCTTGGCTTCGACGGGCACCTTGGGGTCGGTGGCGTTCTCGGTCACCACGTAGTCGAGCGGGAATTTGCTGCCTTCCTTGGCGGCGACCCATTGCGTGCCGATGATCGGGCCGGGCGACACGTTGGCCACCGGCCCGCTGGTGAAGTCGACCTTGCCGATCATCGTCTCGGTCTTGAGCGTGCTCAGCGCCTTGGCCACCGCCGCCTTGTCCTTGGCGTCGGTGCTTGCCTTCAGCGCTTCGAAGCCGGCGTCGAGCAACGACATCGACGCGCCAAGCTGCTGCGTCCACTGCTTGCCGCTCGCCGCCTCATAGCCGTCGGCAAGCTCGGTGCCCGAAACGCCGGTCAGCGGCGACTTGTAGGGGAAGGCCTTGTGCCAGTAGGCGGCGCTCGAAATCTTCATGCCGAGATCGCCGAGCGCCTCGATGTCCGAAGGGAACAGGCCGGTCTTGGCGACCTGGCAGATCTTGATCTGCTTGATCAGGCCCTGTTGCGCCGCCTGGCGCCAGAAGGCGGCGAAATCCGGCGGGATCGGGAAGGAGTTGAAGATCTCGACGCCTTCCTGCTTGAACAGCGCGATCTGCGAGGAATAGTCGGTGGTGCCGGTTTCATAGGCGCCGGGATCGACGATGGTGAAACCTTGCTTGGCCAGCAGTGGCGCCAGATTGGCGCGGATCGCGTTGCCGTCGGCATCGTTGGGATACATGACGCCGACCTTCTTGTTGGTCTCGATCAGGTTCCATTGCGAGATGTAGGTCTTGAAGAACTCGCCAACGCCGAAGCCGAAATGATAGGTCCATTTGAACGGCGAGGGCGCGCCGGGCTTGGCGCCACGGCCGAAATACCAGGCCTCCCACGGCATGACCGTAGAGAGGCAAGGCACGCCGGCGGCTTCGCAGGCGTCGGCCACCGGATTGATCACCTCGGGCGTCGAGACCGCCAGCATCAGGTCGATAGCCTGGTTGTTGATCAGGTCCTTGGCCAGCTGTCCCGCGCGGGACGGATCCGATTGCGTATCCTGGTCGAGGATTTCCACGCTGTATTTCTTGCCGCCGATGTCGAGGCCGCCGGCCAGCGCCTTGCGGGCCAGGTCGAGCACGTAGCCGTCGGTCTGGCCGAAGCCGGCCAGCGGCCCGGTGCGCGGGCTGACGAAGCCGACCTTGAGCGTGTTGCCTGCCTGGGCAAGGGCGTTGCGGCCGCCAAGTGCCAGCGCCGTGCCGCCGGCGATCGAGGTGGCAATGAACTGGCGTCGCGAAATGCCTGGAATCGTGGATCTGCTGCCGAGTGCGTGAGTCATGTTTTCCTCCCTCTGTGGCTCCTCCATCACCACAGTGCACCACGCATTTGGTTCGGTAAAATGATATTTTGCGGTGTTTCATTAACCCATGGGTTAGGAAATTTCAGGCCGCGACAATGCCTCGTTGGGATGTTTCGACGCGTCAGCCACCTTGCCCTGCCGCTTCGCGGATGGTCTGCAGCAGGATGGAGAAAGCGGGCGAGGGCGCCGTGTCGGTCCGCATCGTCAGGCCGACCGGTCCCTTGGTTTCCTCTGTGTTGACCGGCAGGGCGACGAAGGCGCCGCTGCCGAGCTCATTGGCGACGACACCCGCCGAAATGATCCAGACCGCATTGCTTTGCCGCAGGAAGGCCCGGCCGAAGGAGTCCGAGACGGTTTCGATCTCGGTTGCCGGCGCCGTCATGCCATTGGTGATGAACAGCCGGTCGACGAAGGGGCGGATGACCGATTCCCGCGTCGGCATCAGCATCGGGAATTCGTCGAGCCGGGCGAACACATCCTGTCCGGCTTCGAGCAGCGGATGTCCCGCGCGCACCACGAACAGCACCTGTTCGGAATAGAGGTGCTCGAAGAAGAAGCCGGTCATGTTCTCCGGCGCCGCCAGCCGTCCGACAACGAGATCGAGCGCTCCGACACGCAACTGCTCCAGCAGCACCGCGTTCTCGCCGGTGACGATCTTGATCGCGGCGCCGGTGCTCTCCTTGAGGAACAGGCTCATGGCGAGCGGCATCACGCGCGCCGAAACCGTCGGCAGCGCGCCGATGCGGATCGGGTGACGGTTGATCGCGCCGTCCTGCCTGACGGAATCGACGCCTTGCTTCAGCGCCGTGATTGCCGTGCCGGCATGGCGAAGGAAGATCTCGCCGATGCGCGTCAGCCGGATGCCGCGGCCGTCGCGTTCGACCACGGCCACGCCGAGCGCCTCTTCCAGTTCGCGCAACGTCTTGGTCACCGCCGGCGGGCTCACATGCAGGAAGTCGGCCGCTCTCGCCACGCTTCCCTGCCGCGCAACTTCAAGGAATGCCTGCAGGTGACGGAAGCGGATGCGGCCTTCGGACATGAATTCGATAACCCTCAAGTTAATGAAACGGCACAAAATATCATTTTACCGAACCAAATGCCTTGTGCAATGTGGAGATGGAGGACCGAAATCGTGCCATTCGTCACCATTGGCGGCATCACGCTGCACCATCGTCGCGTCGAAGCGAACAGCAAGGCACGGCCGATCGTGTTCATCAATTCGCTCGGCACCGACTTCCGGATCTGGGACGAAATCATCTCGGCGCTTGATGGTGAAATGCCCTTGCTGGTCTACGACAAGCGCGGCCACGGGCTTTCCGACATCGGCGATATCCGGTCGATCGACGATCATGTCGACGACCTCTGCGGTCTCATCGATCACTTCGGTCTCGGCAAGGTGGTGTTGTGCGGCCTGTCGGTCGGCGGTCTGATTGCGCAGAGGTTCTATGCCAGGCGCCCCGCGGACGTCGAGGCGCTGATCCTCTGCGACACGGCCCATAAGATCGGCACGACGGACAGCTGGAACACACGCATCGCGACGGTCGAAAGCAAGGGCATCCAGGCCATTGCCGATGGCGTGCTCAAAGTGTGGTTCACCCCAGCCTTCCACACGGCACGTTCGCCCGAGCTGGACGGCTATCGGAACATGATGACCCGGCAGGCGCTTGCTGGTTACACTGGGACTTGCGCGGCGGTTCGCGACGCGGATTTCACCGACGCCGCGCGCCGCATCGCGGTGCCGACGCTTTGCGTCGCCGGTGATCAGGACGGCTCGACGCCTCCCGATCTTGTCCGCTCGCTGGCCGCTCTCATTCCCGGCGCGCGCTTCGAGACCATCCGCGACGCCGGGCACATTCCGTGCGTCGAACAGCCCGATGCGCTGGTCGCCCTGATCTGCGAGTTTATCGCATCGCTTCCCTCTGGAGCAGAAACCCATGGATGAAGTCCCCGGCAACGCAGCCAGATATCGCGCCGGCCTCGCGGTGCGACGGTCCGTCCTCGGCGACCGCCATGTCGACCGGGCCGAGATTGCCGCCACCGATTTTGACCAGCCTTTCCAGGAGCTGATCACCGAGGCCGCCTGGGGAGCCGTGTGGGCACGGCCGGGCTTCACCAGGCGCGAGCGTTCGATCGTCACGCTGGCGCTGCTGGCCGCGCTCGGTCATGATGAGGAGGTCGCCTTGCATGTGCGCGCCACCGCCAACACCGGTGCTTCGCGCGAGGATATCTGCGAGGCGTTCCTGCATGTCGCCATCTATGCCGGCGTGCCGGCCGCCAACCGTGCCTTCAAGATCGCCAAGGACGTGTTTTCGGAAATGGACGGAGCCAAGAATGTCCGCTGAATCCGGCTCGAACCGGAGGCCTGAGACCGGCGCCTTTTTCCAACGCGACCGGACATGGCATCCGCCGGCGCTGACGCCGAACTACAAGACTTCCATTCTGCGCTCGCCGCAGAAAGCGCTGCTCGCCTTCGACAACACGCTGTCGGAGATCTCAGGCCCAGTCTTCGGTCACGCCATGCTGGGCGAACTCGACGCCGACCTGATCCACAATTTCGCCAGGCCCGGCGAGAGCGCGCTCGGCGAGCGCATCATCGTCCATGGCCGCGTGCTCGACGAACGCGGCGCTGGCATGCCCGGCGTGCTGCTCGAATTCTGGCAGGCCAATGCCGGCGGCCGCTATCGCCACAAGAAGGATGGCTATCTGGCGCCGCTCGACCCGAATTTCGGCGGCTGCGGCCGTGCCATCACCGGTGAGGATGGCGGCTATGCCTTTCGTACCGTCAAGCCCGGTCCCTATCCCTGGCCGAACGGGCCGAACGACTGGCGCCCTTCGCACATCCATTTCTCGGTCTTCGGCCACGGCTTCGCGCAGCGGCTGATCACGCAGATGTATTTCGAGGGTGACCCGTTGATCTGGCACTGCCCGATCGCGCGCGGCATCCCCGACAAGGCAGCCATCGAGACGCTGATCGCCGCGCTCGACATGCAAGCGACGATCCCCTTCGACGCGCGCGCCTACAAGTTCGACATCGTGCTGCGCGGGCGCCGCTCATCGCTGTTCGAAAACAGGCTGGAGGGCAATTGATGGCCCAGTCGCTCGACCGGCTGAAGGAAAGTCCTTCGCAGACCGCCGGACCCTACGTCCATATCGGGCTGACGCCCAATTTCTGCGGCATCGGCGGCGTCTATGCGACTGACCTTGGTGCGACCATGGTCAATGACAAGACCAGGGGCGAACGCATTGGCCTGCGCATCCGGGTGCTCGACGGCACCGGCACGACGCTCAAGGACGCGCTGATCGAGATCTGGCAGGCGGATGCGGACGGGCTCTACAATTCGCCGGCCGAGATGCGCGGTGCCGCCGATCCGAATTTCCTCGGCTGGGGCCGTTGCCCGACCGACATGGAAACCGGCCTGTGCACATTCGAGACGATCAAGCCGGGCCGGGTGCCGTTCAGGGATGGCCGCTTGATGGCGCCGCATATCACGCTCTGGATCGTCGCCCGCGGCATCAATCTCGGCCTGCACACGCGGCTCTATTTTTCCGACGAGGAAAAGGCCAATGCCGAGGATCCGATCCTGGCGCGCCTCGAGCACCGCGTTCGCGTGCCGACCCTGATCGCCGAGCGCAAGAGCGACACCTACGTCTTCGATGTCCATCTCCAGGGGGAGAAGGAAACGGTCTTCTTCGACAGCTGATGGTCAGGAGGAGCAGGACATGACCGTATCGCCCTTCGACCATCCGCTGCTCTCCGCTCTTCTCGGCGACGAGGAGGCGAGCCGGCATTTTTCCGTCGAAGCGGAAATCGAGGCGGCGCTGGCATTTGAAAGCGCGCTGGCGGAAGCGCAGGCAGAGAACGGCATCATCGCCAAGGATGCGGCGGCGGCGATCGTGTCGGGACTATCCTCGTTCCGGCCAGACACCGCCTTGCTGCGGGCCGCTGTCGCCAGGGACGGCGTCATGGTGCCGGAACTCGTGCGCCAGATCAGGATGGCGGTCGGCGCGCTGCATGGCCAGAAAGTGCATTTCGGCGCGACCAGCCAGGATGTCATCGACACTGGTCTGGTGCTTCGGCTGAAATCCGTCGTCGAGCATCTCGGCCTGCTGCTGACCGAGACCGTCATACGGCTCACTTCGCTCGACGAGCGCTTCGGGGGCAGGGCGCTGGCCGGAGTGACGCGCATGCAACCGGCGATCCCGATCAAAGTGGCGGATCGCGTACGAGCGTGGCAGGCGCCGCTGCAACGGCACCTGGAAAGATTGTCCGAACAGGCGAAGCGCCTGCTGGTTGTGCAGTTCGGCGGTGCCGCCGGCACGCTGGAAAAGCTTGATGACAAGGGGCCGGCGGTGCGCGCGGCCCTTGCCGCCAAACTTGGCCTTGCCGATGCGCCGCAATGGCAGAGCCAGCGCGACGCGCTCGCCGATTTCGCCGGCTGGCTGTCGCTGGTGACCGGCAGCCTCGGCAAGTTCGGCCAGGATGTCGCTTTGATGGCGCTAGGCGGAACCGAAATCGAACTCTCGGGCGGCGGCGGTTCGTCGGCCATGCCGCACAAGCAGAACCCGGTGAAGGCGGAGGCGCTGGTGGCCCTTGCCCGCTTCAACGCCACACAGCTTTCCGGCATGCATCAGGCGCTCGTGCACGAGCAGGAGCGTTCGGGCGCCGCATGGACGCTGGAATGGCTGCTGCTGCCGCAGATGGCTGTCGCCACGGCCGCGTCGTTGCGCCTTGCGGCCGAGCTGGCCGGGCAGATCGAAAGTCTCGGGCACTGATGCGCACCCAGGTTGTTATCATCGGCTCCGGACCGTCCGGCCTGCTGCTCGGACAATTGCTCCACGGCATCGGCGTCGAGACGGTCATTCTGGAACGCGCCAGCCGCGATCACGTGCTTGGCCGCGTGCGCGCCGGCGTGCTCGAGCAAGGCACTGTCGAGCTGCTGGAAGAAGCCGGCGTGGCGGCAAGGCTGCATGCCGAAGGCTTGCCGCATTCCGGCATCTCGCTCGCTTTCGATGGTCGCTTGCATCGCATCGATCTGGCAGCCCTGACCGACGGCAGGCATGTCACCGTCTACGGCCAGACCGAAGTGACGCATGATCTGATGGACAAGCGCGATGCGGCAGGACTGACCACGGTCTACGAGGCGGCAAACGTCACACCGCACGATTTCGACAGTGGGGCGCCTTTCGCCACCTATGACAAGGATGGCGTCAGCCATCGCATCGACTGCGACTTCATCGCCGGCTGCGACGGCTATCATGGCGTCAGCCGCAAATCGGTGCCCGCGAGCGCGCTCAAAATCTTCGAACGGCAGTATCCGTTCGGCTGGCTCGGCGTGCTGGCCGAAGTGCCGCCGGCCGATCACGAGCTGGTCTACGCCAATCATGAGAGGGGTTTTGCGCTGTGCTCGATGCGCTCGACGCACCGTAGCCGCTACTATGTGCAGTGCCCCGAGGGCGACCGCGTCGAGGCATGGTCGGATGACCGTTTCTGGGACGAGTTGCGCCGCCGCTTGCCGGAGCAGACAGCGGCAAGTGTCGTCACCGGGTCATCCTTCGAGAAGTCGATCGCGCCGCTGCGCTCCTTCGTTGCCGAGCCGATGCGCTTCGGCCGGCTTTTCCTGGTCGGCGATGCCGCCCACATCGTGCCGCCGACAGGGGCCAAGGGCCTCAACCTTGCCGCCAGCGACGTGCGTTATCTCTTCGCTGGCTTGCGCGACTTCTATGCCGAAAAATCGCACGCCGGCATCGATGCCTATTCGCAAAAGGCGCTGGCGCGAGTCTGGAAGGCGGTGCGCTTTTCCTGGTGGATGACGACGATGCTGCACCGCTTTCCCGACACAGGCGAGTTCGGCCAGCGCATCCAGGAGGCAGAGCTCGACTATCTCGTGCATTCCAGGGCGGCATCGACGGCGCTTGCCGAGAACTATGTCGGCTTGCCTTACTGACGGGCGGCAAACGATGCGCGGGTCTATCGACCCAGGAGATTGCGTTCGACGGTTCGCAGATGCGCCAGCATCGCATTTTTTGCACCTTCCGGATCGCGGTGAAACAGGCAATCCAGGAGCGTCTGGTGCTCATTGCAGTAGGCCTGGCGACGTTCCTCCGAGAACGAACGTTTCTTCATCTCGAACCAGGGTGACTGGTTGCGAATGGCGCGCATGAGATTGTGGATCTCTTTCAGGAAGTCATTGCGGCAGCATGCGAACACCCGGTGATGGAATTCGGCGTCCCAATGCTCGAAATCCGGCATGTCCTTGGCGTCGCACGCGGTCTGGTGCGCTTCGCGTACCGCGTTCAGTTCGGTCGCGCTGGCATTGGTTGCGGCAAAGGCTGCCGCCGCCGGTTCGAGCAGCTGCCTGATCTCCATCATGTCGGCGGGGCTCGTGCCCTCCATCCGTGTCACCATCGATGTGATCGACGTCGGGTTGGTCGCGGTCAGGAAGGTGCCCCGCCCGACATGCCGGACGACAGTTCCGTCGTTCTCAAGGAAGCCGACGGCACGGCGCACGGTATTGCGCGCGACGCCGAATTCGACCGCCAGGTCGCGCTCGGGCGGCATGCGGCCGTCCTCGAGCCACTCGCCGGAGGAAATCCGCTTCTTGAGCATTGTGGCGATATCGTTGGCGACGAGCTTCGGCATTCGGTGAGAACTTTTATCTGATCCAATGTTGAACCAATATTATCAAGCGATTGCCGGTTGGTCCAGTGTCTAGACGAAAAACGGGTGCCGATGCCCATGTTTTGTTGACTTTTGAGCCGAAACCCACTTGAAGCGTGAACCAATCAGCGATAGCGTGTAGCGAAAGAGCCAGTATTGGTTCAGAAAAGGTTCAGGGAGGAATCGGATGCGGGTCGCGACATTTTCGATCGCCGGCGAACGTCGCGTGGGTATTGTCGATCTCGATGCCCAGACCATCGCTCCTTTCGATTTTGCCGTCGATCAGGCCAAGGCCGGCATTCTGGCATTGATAGAGCGCAACGGCGCCGGCCTGCCGCGCACCCTGTCACCGATCCCGCTGGCGCAGGTGGAAATCGAGGCGCCGATCCCGCAGCCGCGCCGCAACATCTTCTGCGTCGGCAAGAACTATCACGAGCACGCGCACGAGTTTGCCCGCAGCGGCTTCGATTCCAGCGCCGGCGCCGGCGCGATCCCAAAACACCCGATCATCTTTTCCAAGGTGCCTGAATCGGTCGTCGCCAACCATGCCAGCGTGCTGATCGATTCCTCGGTCTCGACGGCCATCGACTACGAGGCGGAGCTTGCCGTCATCATCGGCAAGGGCGGGCGCGGCATCTCCAGGGAAAACGCGCTCGACCATGTCTGGGGCTACACGATCGTCAACGACGTCACCGCCCGCGACCTGCAGGGCAAATACAGCCAGTGGCTGATCGGCAAGTCGCAGGACACGTTCTGTCCGATGGGCCCCTGGGCGGTGACCAAGGACGAACTCGATCTGGCGACCGCCGGCATCCGCTGTTTCGTCAACGAGGATCTGCGCCAGGATTCCCGCATATCGCTGCTCATCTTCGACATCCCGACCATCATCGCGACGCTCTCGCAAGGCATCACGCTGAAGCCTGGCGACATCATCGCCACCGGCACGCCGGTCGGCGTCGGCATCGGCTTTGATCCGCCGAAATACCTCAAGGCCGGCGACGTCGTGCGCATCGAGATCGACGGCATCGGCACACTGGAAAACCGCTTCGCGGAGCACGTGCAATGACGACCGTGACGGTTGGCCAGGTTGTCGCGGAGGTTGTCGGCGAAGGCGCGGCCGTGGTGATGATCCATGGTCTCGGCGGCACGTCCAACATGTTCCAGCCGCAGATGGCGGCGCTTTCCAGCTATCGCGTCATCCGGCTCGACCTGCCGGGCTCCGGCCGGTCGCCGCGCCCGATCGAGCCGCTGACCATCGAATTGATGAGCGCGGCGGTCATCCGCGCCATGGCCGGCATGGGCGTCACTACCGCGCATTTCGTCGGCCATTCGATGGGCACCATCATCTGCCAGCAGATTGCCGTGACGCAGCCCTCGCTGGTTGCGTCGCTGGCGCTGTTTGGCGCGATGGCGGAACCGACGGAAGCGACCAGGCAAGGGCTTGCCAATCGCGCCCGGCTGGCGCGCTCGGGCGGCATTGCCGATATCGCCGACCAGATTGTCGCCAATGCGATCTCGGCCCACACCAGGGAAACCTCGCCCGCCGCCGTCGCCTTCGTGCGTGAATCGATCACCCGCCAGGACCCGGAATCCTATGCCCGCACCTGCGAGGCGCTGGCCAAGGCGACCGCGGTCGACGCGCGGCGCATTTCCGCGCCGACGCTGCTTGTCACCGGCGACGCCGACACGGTCAATCCGGCCGGTGTCGGGCAGGCGCTTGCCGACAAGATCAAGGGAGCCATATTCTCGTCTCTGGATCGGTGCGGGCACTGGGCCACGGTGGAAAGCCCGCGCGAGAGCAGCCAGAAGCTCGCCGATTTTTTGAGACGGGTTGATAGGTGAGGATTTCTGATCGGGCGTAGAATTGCGCGCTCGGCAAGTTGGGAGGCTTGTGATGGCAGACGACAGCTGGAACGGCAACGGCTCGGGCAGCACGCTCTTCACCAATGTGCGCGTGCTCGACGCGTCAGGTGAATATCCATACACCGGCGAGGTGCTGGTGCAGGGCAACCGCATCAAGCAGATCACCAAGGGCTCGTCGCGCTTCGGCTCGTCCTCGTCATCTTCCTATGGTGGTGGCGCAACCGTCATCGACGGCATGGGCGCGACGCTGATGCCGGGCATGATCGACGCCCATCTGCATCTGTCGTGGAACAATGCACCCGGCATCGACCCCATCCAGATGATGGAGATCGAGGAGCACATGCTGGTCACCATGGAGATGGCCAAGCTGGTGCTCGACGCCGGCTTTACCGCCGGCCGTGGCGCCGCCGCCGCCAAGCCGCGGCTCGACGTCGTCGCCAAGAAATTCATCAACCAGGGCCGCTTCCCCGGACCGCGCTACCTCGCCGCCGGCCCGGAAATCACCACGGTCGGCGGTCTCGGCGATTCCGCGCCTTCGCACATTCCGCATGAAGGGCTGAACCTCGGCATCGTCGTTTCCGGTCCCGAGGAAATCCGCCGCACCGTGCGCCAGCTGATCAAATACGGCGTCGATTCGATCAAGCTCAACCTGTCCGGCGAGAGCATCACCGGCATGGGCGCCGAGGAAACGCCGATGTCGGAAGAGGAGGTCGCCATGGCCGCTTCCGAGGCACGCTGCCGCAACAAGGTGCTGTCGGCGCATGCGCGCTCGTCGGGCTCGGTCAAGCAGTGCATCCGCCACGGCATCCAGAACATCTACCACGCCTCCTTCGCCGATGAGGAAGCGCTCGACATGCTCGAGGCGGTCAAGGACAAGCACTTCGTCGCGCCCGGCATCGCCTGGCTGATCAACACCGCGCGCCATGCCGAGCAATGGGGTATCAAGCCGGGCTCGCCACTGTCGCTCGAATATGAGCGCGAGCTCGAAATGTGCATCGAGACGATGAAGAAGATGCACCGGCGCGGCATCCGCGTCTGTATCGGCGGCGACTACGGCTTTGCCTGGACGCCGCAAGGCACCAACGCCAAGGACATCCAGACCTTCGTCGAGATGCTCGGCTTCTCGCCGATGGAAGCCATCCAGGCCGGCACCAAATATGGCGGCCAGATCATGAACATGGGCGACGAGCTCGGCCTGATCAAGGAAGGCTACCTCGCCGATATCCTGCTGATCGATGGCGACCCGATTTCCGACGTGCGCATCCTGCAGGACAAGAACCGTATCCTCGCCATCATGAAGGACGGCAAGTTCCACAAGGCGCCGCGCATCAACGAGCAGCGCCGGCGGCTCACTGCATGAGCCTGCTCGACCAGCCTTCCTCGCCGTCGCTTTCGGGCGGCGGCATGACACGCCGGCAGGCCTGGGGCCTCGTCGGCCTGCTTGCCGCCGCCGTCATCGCATGGCTGGTCTTCGCCGTCTGGCCGGATTGGCTGAACGCGATCCTGATTTCGAAGAAGGCATTCGTCAGCGCCATCCTCAACGGCATCACGCTGGCCGGCCTTTATTTCCTCGTCGCCAGCGGATTCACGCTGATCTTCGGCCTGATGCGCAACGTCAATCTGGCGCATGGCTCGCTCTATCTGCTCGGCGCCTATATCGGCTACGAGGTCACCAGCCGCACCGGCTACTGGCTGCTCGGCGTCGCTGCCGGCTTCGCCGTGCTGGCCATCGTCGGCGTCGTCATGCAGGTCTTCGTCTTCCGTCGCCTCGAAGGCGATGACCTGCGCCAGACCCTGGTCTCGATCGGCATCTCGATCGTCGCCGCCGACCTGATGCTGGCGGTCTGGGCTGGCGGCACCTACCAGATCGCGACGCCGGAATGGCTCGACGGCGCCTTGACCTTGCCCGTCATCACCGCGGTGCGCTCCAACGGCGCCTCGGTCTTCCTCACCTATCCGCTCTACCGCGTCGTCGTGCTGGCGGCGGCGATCGTCATCGGCGTCGGGCTCTGGCTGATGCTGCACCGGACCCGCGTCGGCATGATGATCCGCGCCGGCGTCGACGATCGTGCCATGCTGCAGGCTTCCGGCGTCAACGTGCATGCGGTGTTTGCCATCGTCTTTGCCGTCGGCGCCGGGCTCGCCGGCTTTGCCGGTGTCGTCGGCGGTTCGGCGCTGTCCGTCGCGCCCGGCGAGGATGTCCGCTACCTCCTGGCGTCGCTGGTCGTGGTCATCGTCGGCGGCATGGGCTCGATCACGGGAGCCGCCATCGGCGCGCTGCTGATCGGCCTCGCCGAACAGATCGGCCTCGTCTATTTCCCGACCTACGGCATCGTGCTGACCTTCGTCATCATGGTGGTCACGCTGGCGGTCCGGCCCCAAGGCATCATGGGGAAAGCCCGATGAGCCTGGCCATCGCCACGGACGGCACGACACCGCGGCAGAACTGGCTGGAGAGGCTGGGCGCCGGCCACATCATCCTGGCCGTCGTTCTGGTGCTCTATCCGCTGGTCGCGTCGGATTTCTTCCTCACGCAGATCGGCGGCTACTCCCTGATCTTCGGCATGATGGGCCTGTCGCTGATGCTGCTCGCCGGCTACGGCGGCATGGTCAGCCTGGCGCAGATCACGGTCGCCGGCATATCAGCCTATGCCATCGCCATCCTCGGCAACAACAATTCCAACATCCTCGGCTTCGGCTGGCCGTGGTGGCTCGCGGTGCCGTTCGCGGTTCTCGCGGCGGCACTGGCGTCGGCGCTGATCGGCTGGATCTCGGTGCGTACCGAGGGCATCTACACGATCATGATCACGCTGGCGATCGCCACCGCGACCTACTATTTCGCCCAGCAGAACTACGCCATCTTCAACGGCCATTCCGGCTATGCCGGCATCCGCGCGCCGGCGTTCTGGGGTATCGGCTGGCGTGATCCGAAGCCTTTCTATTATCTCTGCCTCGGCCTGGCGGTGCTGTCCTACGCGGCCGTGCTTTACGGCTCGCGCTCGACCTTCGGCATGACCTTGCAGGCGATCCGCGACAACCCGCGCCGCATGCGCGCGCTCGGCTACCACGTCACCGCGCACAAGGTCTTCGCCTGGCTGCTGGCCGGCGTCATCGCCGGATTGGCGGGCGTGCTGCTGGTCTGGTTCAACGGCCGTGTCTCGCCCGGAACCATCGGCGTCGATGCGGCGATCGACGTGCTGATCATTGCCGTCATCGGCGGCCTTCGCCATCCGATCGGGCCATTTCTCGGCGCGGTCGTCGTCATCCTGATGCAGACCTTCGCCATCGACATCGTCGGCGCCGAGCGCTTCAACACGCTGATCGGGCTGGTGTTCCTGGTGATCGTCTTCGTCTCACCGGATGGAATTCTTGGGTTGTGGGGGAGGATCAAGCCACATCTTGCCCAGGAGTCCTTGCGTCCCGGCTCGTAGCGGCCGGAATGGAATGAACCACTGAAAACGAAATCAACGGGAGGAAGATCATGAGGATGCATAGACGTACATTGCTGGCCCTGGCGGTGTTCACCGGGCTGACCGCGCCTTCGATGGCGCTGGCTGCCGACGACACCATCAAGATCGGCCTGCTCGCCACCTTCGAGGGACCGTTCACGGTGCTCGGCGAGGACGGCGAGCGCGGCGCTATGACCGCGGTCGCCGAGATGAACGGCACCGTCGCCGGCAAGAAGATCGAGATCGTCAAGGGTTCGTCCGATGCCTCGCCCGACAGCGCGGTGCGCGCGGCGCGCAAGCTGGTCGAGCAGGACGGCGTCAAGGTGCTGGTCGGCCCGCTTTCGGGCGACGAAGGCCTGGCCGTCAAGGACTACGCCAAGACGCAGCCGAACGTGACCTTCATCAACGGCACCTCGGCCGCGCAGGACACGACATTGCGCGATCCGGCGGAAAACTTCTTCCGCTTCTCGACCGACGGCGCCCAGTGGATGGCCGGCCTCGGCACCTATGCCTTCAAGGACAAGGGCTACAAGAAGGTCGCCACCGTCGCCGAGGATTATTCCTTCCCCTACACCCAGGTGTTCGGCTTCATGGCAGAGTTCTGCAAGGCCGGCGGCCATGTGCCGTCGAAATCCTGGGTGCCGATCGGCAACAAGGATTTTTCCTCGGTCATCGCCGCCATCCCCGAAGACGTCGACGCGATCTACGTCGCGCTCGGCGGCGCCGATGCGGTCAACTTCCTGACCCAGTACCAGCAGGGCGGCGGTTCCGCACCGCTGATCGGCGGCTCGATCACCGTCGACCAGACGGTGCTGACCTCGAAAGGCAAGCTGCGCGACGTGCTGAAGGGCACGCCCTCGGCCGGGCCGACCGCCGACACCAATGACGCGCCGGCATGGAAGGCCTTCGTCGAGGCCTACAAGAAGCAGCCGGGCGCCTTTCCCTCGCCGTCGCTCTTCGCCCATGGCTACTATGTCGACATGAAGGCGACGCTGCTCGGTCTCGACCAGGTCGGCGGCGATGTCTCCGACGGCGGCAAGAAGCTGCGCGATGCGCTGTCGAAGCTGTCCTTCGACACGCCGACCGGCAAGGTGTCGCTCGACAAGAACCGCAACGCGATTGCCGACATCTTCCTGACCGAGGTCACCGAAGGCGCCGACGGCAATCTCATGAACAAGCTGGTCAAGGTGGTGCCGCAGGTCAACCAGACGCTCGGCATTCCCGAAGACGAGTTCATGAAGCTCGGCGCGGTCAACCGCGACAATCCGAGCTGCCCGTAACAGCGACATTGAGTGTAGCCGCCAGTGACCGAAAGCTTCGCAGCAAACCGTCTCCAGAGCACCGGCGCCTATGCGCTGGAGCTCGATGGCGTGGCGCGGCATTTCGGGGCGCTGGTGGCGCTCTCGGGCATTAACATGAGGATCGCGGCCGGCGAACGGCGCGCGGTCCTCGGCTCCAACGGCGCCGGCAAGACGACCCTGTTCAATGCCGTCACCGGCGACTTCCTGCCGACATCAGGGCGCATCCGCTTCTTCGGCGAGGACATCACCGACCTGCCGCCGCATGAGCGCATCCGGCGCGGCTTGCGGCGCACCTATCAGATTTCGCAACTGTTCAAGGGCCTGTCGGTCCTCGATTCCATCTTTCTTGCCTGCCGGGGCGTCTCGCGCCGGCGGTTTTCGCTGCTGCGCCCGGCGGCAAGCGACGTCAACATGGTGCAGGCGGAATCGATCCTCCACGCCGTGCATCTCGAAGCCTATCGCGACGCGCTGGTGGCGACGCTGAGCCACGGCCAGCAGCGCCAGCTGGAGATCGCGCTGGCGCTCGCCGGCGCGCCGCGCTTCATCCTGTTCGACGAGCCGGCGGCCGGCCTTTCGCCGACAGAGCGCCGCGACCTTGTCGCCATCCTCAACGCACTGCCGAAACACATCGGCTACATCATCATCGAGCACGATCTCGATGTCGCGCTGCGCGTGTCGGAATATGTCTCGATGATGCACAATGGCCGCCTGTTCAAGGAAGGCACGCCGCAGGAGATCGAGGCCGATCCCGAGGTCCAGGAAATCTATCTCGGGGGCAAACATGGCTGAGCGCCAGACCTCCTCCGGCAAGCCGATCAAGGCCATCCTCCGGATAGAGGACCTGCAGGTCTTCTACGGCGAAAGCCATGCGCTGCAAGGTGTTTCGCTGGCGCTGGAAAGCGGCGTGCTGTCGGTGGTCGGCCGCAACGGCATGGGCAAGTCGACGCTCTGCAACACCATCGTCGGCCTGAAGCGGGCGAGCTCCGGTTCAATCCGCGTCGATGGCCGCGAGATATCGGCGCTCGAGCCGCACGAGATCCATCGTCTCGGCGTCGGCTATGTGCCGCAAGGGCGCCGCGTCTGGCCGAGCCTGACGGTCGACGAGCATCTGCGCCTTGCCGCAGGCAACCGGCGCGATGCCAGCTGGACGGTCGAGCGCGTCTACCAGACCTTTCCGCGCCTGGCTGAGCGCCGGACAAATGGCGGTTCGCAGTTGTCGGGCGGCGAACAGCAGATGCTGGCGATTTCGCGCGCGCTGCTCAGCGATCCGAAGCTGCTGGTCATGGACGAGCCGACCGAAGGCCTGGCGCCGATCATCGTCGACCAGGTCGAGCAGATGCTGGTCAACCTTGCCGCAGAAGGCGAGATGGCGGTGCTTGTCATCGAGCAGAATATCGGCGTGGCGACCGCGGTGTCGAACCAGGTCGCCATCATGGTCAATGGCCGCATCAACAGGCTGATGGATGCAAAGGCGCTTGCCGCCGACCGCGAATTGCAGCAGCGGCTGCTTGGCGTTGGACGCCATGCCGAGGAGACACCGGTTACGCCGGCGGAAGCCGCGCAGGCCCGGGAACAACTGGCGGAAGTCTATCGCATCGACCGCATCGCCGCTGGCTCGGCCGAACCGATGCCGCGCGATGGCGTCTATCGCCCGGTCACCGACTTGCCCAACCGCTGGAACGTGCCGGTCACCGAAATGCGGCAGGCGGCGGTCGACAAGGCAGCACCTCAGGACGATCTGAAGAAGGTCTTCGCCATACCCTTTGCCGAGCGTATCGGCCGGACCGTGCTGGTCGCCGGCACCTTCGACACCAAGGGCAAGGAACTGCGCTTCGTCGCCGACCGGCTGAAGTTGCTGGGCATTCCTGTGCGCACCGTTGATCTCTCGACATCGGGAAAACCGACCAGCGCCGACGTGCCCGCCATGCAGGTGGCCGGCATGCACGCGCGCGGTTCGTCCGCCGTCTTCACCAATGATCGCGGCGGCTCGGTCAGTGCCATGGCGGAAGCCTTCGCGCGCTGGATCGAGCGCGAGCCGCGTATCGGCGGCGTCATATCGGCCGGTGGCTCCGGCGGCACCACACTGGCGACGGCGGGCATGCGTGTGCTGCCTGTCGGCATCCCCAAGCTGATGATGTCGACAGTGGCGGCCGGCGATGTCGCCAAATATGTCGGCGGCGCCGACATCATGATGTTCCATTCGGTCGCCGATGTGCAGGGACTGAACTCGATCACCGAACAGGTGCTGTCCAACGCCGCGCACGCCATGGCCGGCATGGTTGCGCAACTGCCCAATGCCGAGGCGTGGGAAGCCAGACGCAAGCTGGCGCGTCCGGCTGTCGGCATCACTATGTTCGGCGTCACCACGCCCCTGGTGCAAGCGGTGACCAGACGCCTCGAAGCCGACTATGACTGTCTCGTCTTCCATGCCACCGGCATCGGCGGGCGCGCCATGGAAAATCTCGGCGACTCTCGCCTGTTGTCGGGCTTCCTCGACCTGACCACCACGGAAGTGGCCGACATGATCGTCGGCGGCGTCTTCCCGGCGACCGAGGATCGTTTCGGCGCGGCGATCCGCACCGGACTGCCCTATGTTGGCTCGACCGGCGCGCTCGACATGGTCAATTTCGGCCCGCGCGACAGCGTGCCGGAGAAATTCCGCAGCCGCAAATTCGTCATCCACAATCCGAACGTCACCCTGATGCGCACCACGCGCGACGAGAACCGCGCCTTCGGCGAGTGGATCGGCGCACGGCTCAATGCCATGAATGGCCCGGTGCGGTTCCTGCTGCCCGAAGGCGGCGTGTCGATGCTCGATGCGCCCGGTCAGGCCTTTCACGATCCGGAAGCCGACAATGCCCTGTTCGAGGCGATCGAGAAAACCGTTCGCCAGACCCCGTCGCGCCATGTCGAGCGGGTGCGGGCGAACATCAACGAAACGCCTTTTGTCGACGCGGTGATCAATGCGTTCCACGCGATCGCGCCGAAGCTGCAGAGGCGGGCATGAAGAATTGGACTTCGCCACCGTGCGGGTGGATGTTTGAGAATATCGCCGGTCGCCCCGTGCCGACCGTATTGTCTTGGGGAGGATAGATCATGGACGCGCAAACCTTTGGCGCTTTCCTGTTGTGGCTGATCATTGCCGCGGTCGTCGTGGTGATCACCGTCTACATCTTGCGGTGGCTCTATCGCCGCTCGACCAAGGAGACGGCGTTCGTGCGCACCGGCTTCATGGGCGAGAAGGTGGTGGTGAATGGCGGCGCCTTCGTCATTCCGGTGCTGCACGAGATCACTCCGGTCAATATGAACGTGTTGCGCATCGAGGTGCGCCGCGAAGATGGTTTTGCGCTGATCACCAAGAACCGCATGCGCGTCGACCTGATCGCCGAGTTCTTCGTCCGCGTCGGCGCCAGCCGCGACCTGGTGGCCGCAGCCGCGCAGACGCTTGGCCGCCGCACGCTGCAGCCCGACAGCCTGCGCGAATTGCTGGAAGGCAAGTTCGCGGGCGCCCTGCGCACGGTCGCGGCCCAGATGACGCTGGAGGAGATGCACGAACTGCGCGGCGACTACGCCGCCAGGGTGCGCAGCCTCGCTTCGGAATCGCTCGCCGCCAACGGGCTCGAGCTGGAAAGCGTCGCCATCGTCGATCTCGACCAGACCAGCCTCGAATATTTCGACCCGTCCAATGCCTTCGACGCCGAGGGCCTGACGCAGCTGACGGATTCGATCGAGACCCGGCGCCGGATGCGCAACGAGATCGAGCAGCGCACGCTGGTCGATATCCGCAACCAGAACCTCGACACCCAGCGCAAGGTGCTGGAGATCGACCGCGACAGCGAATATGCCCGCCTCGAACAGGAACGCGAGGTCGAGATCCGCCGTGCCGCGCAGCGCTCTGAGCTCGCCATAGAGCGCGCGCTGCGCGACCAGGAATCCGAACAGGCGCAGCTTTCGTCGCGCGAAGCCGTCGAGAAGTCGCGTCTCAACCAGGAGCGCAACATCACCGAGGAGCGCATCAAGAGCGAGGAAGACACGCAGCGTCGCGAGATCGCGCGGCGCCGTTCGCTCGACGAGACCGAGATGAAGATGCGTGAACTGACCGAGCGCGAGCAGATTGCGCTTGAACTGTCGCTGGAAAAGGCCCGCATCGAGCGGGAGGGCACGCAGAGCCAGCTCGAGATCGAGCGCAGGAAACTGCTCGAGGTCGCGGAACTGGAGCGTCAGATCGCGCTGGCTGAAAAAGCGCTGGAAGTGACGAAGGCAGAGGCGGAAAGGCGCCGCGCCGAGATCGTCGAGAACCAGGCGACCGAGACGGCGCGGATCGCGCAGGATCGCGCCATCGACGAGGTCAGGATCGCAAGGGAGCGTCACCTCGAAGCGCTGCAGATCGCCAAGCGCCAGGCTTTCGAGGAAGCCGAGATCTCGGCTGGCGAAGAGGTCGAGCGTGCCCGCATCACCACCGAGCGCGGCATCGAGGAAGCCCGGCTGATCAAGGATCGCGATATCAGGCAGCTTGGCGTCGACCGCGACCAGAAGATCGAGATCGCCGAAATCCAGAAGGCAATCGACATCGCCAAGAAGACGCAGGAGCGGTCCTCGGCCATAGCCGCTTCGGAAGCCGTCCGTGCCAAGGCCATCCAGGCCGAGGAACAGGCCTTCACCGCCCGCGAGCGCGAGATCGCCGAGCGCCGCAAGCTGACCGACCTGATCGGCGCGCAACGCGAAGCCGAGCGCGATGCCTTGCGCATCGTCTCTGCCGCGGATGCGGAGATGAAGGCGGCAAAGAGCCTTGCCGAAGCGCAGAAGATCGCCGCCGTCGCGGCTGCGGAATCGGAGAAGATCCACGCCCTTGCCGCCGCCCAGCGCTACGAGGTCGACGCCGCCGGTCATCGTCAGCTCAACGAGGCCGAGAACATCCTTTCCGAGGGCGCGCGGGCAGGGCGCCTGCGTGGCAAGCTGCTCGACCACATGGAAGGCATCATCCGCGAGAGCGTCAAGCCGATGGAGAAGATCGAGGGCATCAAGATCCTGCATGTCGATGGCATCAACGGTGGCACCGGCGGCAACCGCAACGTCACCGACGAGGTGATCGACTCGGCGCTGCGTTACCGCGTGCAGGCGCCGATGATCGACAATCTGATGAAGGAGATCGGCATCGAGGGCGGCTCGCTCGGCCGCATGACCGACGTGCTGCGCGACGCCAAGGATATTTCCAGCCTGACCCGCGACAAGAAAGGCAAGGGCAAGGCCGCCAAGGACGACGATGACGACCGCGATCACTGAGGTGAGGGCGGTGTTTCCTTGCGTTTCGTTGGGCCGCGCGAGACGATGTCTTGCGCCTGATCACCATGCTGTGTCGGTTCGCGATGACTGCCAAGTGGTTCCCCCACTCCGTCGCTGCTTCGCAGCGCCACCTCTCCCCCCTCCGGAGGGAGAGGAAGGGAGCGTGCCGGAATCGCTTCGCGCCATTCCTCTCCCCCGTCGATCGGGGGAGAGGTGGCGAGCGAAGCTCGACGGAGTGGGGGGCGAACTGGCGCGGCGCGAGACAATGCATGCGCGGACTTCCATGCCCATAGCCGGCTTTCAAGCATGACCAAGGTCTATGTGTCCTCGGTCATTCCCGCGCCGGCGGCGGAAGTCTGGAAGCTTGTGCGCAACTTCAATGGTTTGCCGGGCTGGGCGCCGTTCGTCGTCGAGAGCCGCATCGAGCAGAACGCGCAGGCCGACCAGATCGGTTGCATCAGAAGTTTCACGCTGAAGGACGGCGGACGCATCCGCGAAAGGCTGCTGGCGCTGTCCGACTATGATCTGTCCTGCAGCTACGCGATCCTCGAAAGTCCAATGGCGGTGGAGAACTATGTCGCCACCCTGTCGCTGACGCCGATCACCGACGGCAATCTCACCTTGGCCGAATGGCAGGCAGAGTTCGACTGCGCGCCCGATCGCGAGGCCGCCCTGATGCATCAGATCGGCCATGGCGTGTTCCAGACCGCCCTGACCGCATTGAAACACCGGTTCGGGCGCTGACGCGGCCCGATGGTCAAGGTTTGCCAGAGCACGATCATCGATGCACCGGTCGACGAGGTCTGGGCGATCCTGCGTGATTTCAACGGTCATGACCGCTGGCACCCGGCAATTGCCTTCAGCGAGATCGAGGGTGGCGACCCGGCCGATGCGGTCGGAGCGGTCCGCCATTTCCGGCTCGCCGATGGTGGTGAGTTGCGGGAGCAATTGCTGGCGCTGTCGGACAAGGATCATCGGTTGAGCTATTGCCTGCTCGAAGCGCCGCTGCCGCTGATGGGCTATGTCGCCTCGGTGCGGCTGAAGCCGGTGACCGATGGCAATGCCACCTTCTGGGAATGGCGTTCCGAATTCCACCCGCCAGCGCATCGCCGCGACGAACTGGTCAGGCTGGTCGCCGAAGGTATCTATCAGGCCGGCTTCGCGGCCGTGCGCAGTCTCCTGCGACGCGGAAACCTGGGCACTCCAGTCGAGGCGAGGCCGTCCCGGGCCGTTGCCGCCGCGATGCCATCCGCAAGCGTGCCGCGTGTCGTGTCAACGCTCGCTCCGGGCCAGGCCGCGACAACCAGGGCTATCGTTGTCGGCCGCTATGGCGGACCGGAAGAATTACAGCTCAGGGAAATCGCGCTGCCGCAGCCAGCACCGAACGAGGTGCAAATCCGTCATACGGTGATCGGCGTCAATTTCATCGACGTCTATTGCCGCACCGGCTTTTTCGACCTGTTGCAGCCGCCTGGCGTGCCGGGCATGGAAGCCGCCGGCGTCATCGCGGCGGTTGGCCCGGCGGTGTCGGGCTTTTCGGTCGGCGACCGCGTCGCTTATGCCTGCCCACCGGTTGGCGCGTATGCGGAGCGGCGCAACATGGCGCCCGAGCTGCTGGTTCATCTCTCCGACGATATTCCAGATGAGATTGCCGCTGCCGGCCTGCTCAAGGGCGTTGCCGCCAGTTTCCTGCTGCATGATGTCCATGTCGTGAAGCGGGGCGACATCGTCCTCATCCATGCGGCGGCGGGCGGCATCGGCCAGTTGCTGGTGCAATGGGCCCGCCATCTCGGCGCGACAGTCATTGCCACGGTGTCGAGCGATGACAAGGCGCGGATCGTCGAGCGTCTCGGCGCCCACCATGCCATTGTCTATTCCCGCGAGAATTTCGCCGAGGCCGTCATGCGGCTCACCGGAGGCATGGGCGCCAATATCGCCTATGACGCGGTCGGCAATGACACCTTCGCCGGTTCGCTCGCGGCCCTTGCCGTGCGTGGCCATCTGGTCAGTTTCGGCCAGGCTTCGGGGCCGGTCGGCAACTGGGATATCGGCCGCTTCGCCTCCAGGTCGCTCACCATCTCGCGGCCCAACTACGCCCACTACACCGACACGCCGGAGAAGCTCGCGCCGCATGTCGGCAGGTTTTTCCAGGCCCTTCGCCAGGGCGTCGTCAGGGTCGAGGCGCCAACACGATACGATCTTGCCAACGCCGCCGACGCGCACCGCGATCTGGAATCCCGCCGCACGACGGGAGCCCTGGTCTTGCTGCCATAGTCGGCGGATCAGCCCGTTGCGCTGGCGTAGATATCGAGAACCTGTGTCACGCTGCCGATCAGCAGGCCCCTGGCCCTTGGCGCGACGGAACCGTTCGCCACCGCACCGTCGAGATGGCCAAGGTACTGGCTGATGAGGGGTGGGGGGATGTCGCGGTCGCCGAGCGCCCGCATCAGCGCGTCCGTGGCTTGCCGGGCCGCAGGTACCGGCCAGTAGTAGCGGATGCGGTCGCTGTAGGAGAAATGGCGTTCTATCCGCTGCTCGGTCTTGGAGCCGTGGTAATAATTCTTCCAGTTGGCGGGTGCTGCCTGCATGGCGCGCTCCATGGCCGCCGGCAGGCTTTCGCGCGCCGCATCGGGAGCGAGGATATCGGCGATGTGGCTCAGGCCATAGAGCGCCTCGCGCAGTGCGAAGGTCAGCCATGGCCCGACCTTGAGGATGGCAAAGCCATTGTCGACCAGCGCGGTCAGCGCCGCGACCGGCTGGTAATCCGTCGAGTGAGCCTCGAACACGAATTGCGGCAGGTCCTGCAGCGTGCCGGCCAGGGCGGCGGCGCGTTCCGGCCGATAGGCGATCACCTCGGCATTGCCGAATTCGACGCCCGGCTGCACGACGACGCCGATTACGCGCGAAAAAGCTTGGTCGAGGCCACGGCGGCTGAACGCCTGCCGGTGGATGCGTACCGTCTCCAGTGCCGCCTCCGGCGTCGTTACCGCCAGATGGTCCAGCGCCTCGAAGGCACCGCCAGGCACCGGCACTTCCGTGCCGATGACGTAGACAGGTTTGGCGCCGCCCGCTCGTTCGGTCGCGGCCTCGGCCACCGCGGCCAGTTCCGCCGCGCGCGCGGCAATCGTCGCGTCGGGCGGTGCGGCACCCTCGCCGGCGCAGCCCATGCTGGCGTCGAGATGGATCTTGGTGAAGCCGGCTTCTGCATAGGCCTCGACCATGCGCGAGGCCTTCTGCATGGCCTCGGGCGCGGGCAGGTGCTTCCAGGGATTGGGCCCGAGATGGTCGCCACCAAGCACGAGCCTGTCCAGGGGAAAGGCGACCTTGCCGGCGATCGCCTCGACGAAGTGACGGAAGTCCCCGGGCATCATGCCGGTATAGCCGCCCTCGTGGTTCACCTGGTTGCAGGTGGCCTCGATCAGGACGTCGGCGTCGCGCGCCTTGCCGTGGCGTAGCGCCGACTCGATGACGAGCGGATGAGCCGAGCAGATCGAGGCGATGCCGCGGCGCTCGCCGGCCGCGCGACGCGTCGCGATGGCAGCCAGCCTGTCCGTCGCCTGGCTCACGCCGCCTCTCCGGTCTCGGCCGTCTCGATGAAGGCCTCGACGGCGGCAAGGAAAGCTATGCCCTCCATCGGCCCCTTCTTCGTGACCGCCAGTGCGCCGCAGCCATTGGCGATTCTGAGCGCCTTCTCGGGCGTCGCCCCGCGCAGCCAGAAGGAGACGAAGGCGGCGGCAAAACAGTCGCCGGCGCCAGTCGGGTCGATTTCGTCGACGACGAATCCGGGCGAAACGGTGCGCCCGGCACGATCGAAGTGAACGGCGCCTTGCCCGCCCTTCTTGACGACGACCGTCGAGATGCCGCGTTGCAGCATTTCTCGCACCGCGCCTTCCTCGTCGGTCGCCTTGGCGAAGATGAACAGTTCTGGCCCGCTTGGCAGGAACAGATCCGTCTTCGAGAGCACGAAATGCAAGGCTTCGCGCAGGCCCGGCAGATCGAGCATTTCCTCGCGGATGTTGGGGTCGAAGGAAACCGTGCCGCCGCGCGCCTTGACGGCTTCGATCCCGGCGCGGGCCACCGCGATCGTTTCCGGAGAAAAGAGCGAGGTGCCCATGACATGAAAATGGTCGGCGCTGGCAAGCAGCGCGCGCGCCTCGGTGCCGATCTCGATCAGACCGGCGGCACTCTGCTTGATGTTGTAGACGAAGTGCCGGCTGCCATCCGTTTCGTAGGTGACGAAGGCGGTTCCCGTGGCAGCGCCGCGATGCACCTTGATGGCCGAGATATCGGCCCCGTCGGCGCGCAGGCGCTCGATGTTCAAATGGCCAAAATCGTCATCGCCGACTGCGGCGATCAGGCCCGCCGGCTGGCCGAGCCGCGCTGCCTGATCGATGAAAATGGCCGGCGCGCCGGATGGAAACGGGCCGACGAGCGGGCCGGGAGCAAGGAAACCCTGGCCGATCCGCTCGGCCATGATCTCGACCAGGATCTCGCCGGCGCAAACCAGTTTCTTCATGTCCTCACCATTCGCCGGATGGCATCGGCCGGCGGCCGGATGCGAAGCGTCATGTTCGGTCTTGTCGCTTTCTCAAAGCCTATGTCGTTAGTTTTAGAGCGTCAATAAATAATTTGACGCACGTAATGTTTTTGCGCTGTATTGGAAACCATGAAAATTTGACTGAATAAGTTCGGTCAAGCATTGCCGCTTCCGGGCAACGGCCGCATGACTGGTGATGGCCGGATCGTTCCGGTCGGCGATCGCGGCAAAAGGATCGGATGGATCGATGGCGGAGAAGACGCACCGCACGATGGATGACTTCGCCCAGGCATGTGGCGTGTCGCGCCCGACGCTGTCGAAGTACTTTGACGATCCGGCGAGCGTGAAGCCGGCGACGCGGGCACGCATCGAAGCCGCTCTGCGTTCCTCGGATTATCAGCCGAACCTTTTCGCCCGCAACCTCAACCGCAAGCGCACCCGCAACATCGGCATCGTCGTGCCGACGATCACCGATCCGTTCTATGCCGAGATGGTCAGCCGCATCGAATTTCGCTGCCGCGACGAAGGCTATTGGCCGATCGTCATCTCCTCGCACGGCTCGCCGAAGCTGGAAGCGGAGTCGATCCGCACGCTGCTGTCACTGAAGGTCGCGGGCGCGATCATCGCACCGCTGGGCCTCGCTTCCGACCGCGGCGTTTTCGATAAGCTCGGACAGGACATTCCGATCGTCTATTTCGACACCTATATCGAGGGCGATACGCCATTCGTCGGCAACGACAACCGGCAGAGCGTGTCGACCATCGTCGACTATCTGTGCCGGTCGGGCGAGCCGCCGGCCTATCTCGACATTCCGCATGTCAACCACAACTCCGGCGAACGGCAGGAAAGCTACATCATCGCGATGGAGACGGCCGGGTTCGAGCCGGTCGTCATCGAGGCGGCGCGCGATTACACCTGGGACTTCGAACGCGTCGGCTACGAGCAGATGGAAACAATGCTGGAGACCGGCACCTTGCCCGGCCGCACCATCCTGTGCGCCAACGATCGCCTGGCCTTCGGCGTGATGTCGGCGGCGTTCTCGCGTGGCCTGAAGATCGGCCGCAGGCCCGACTGCGATCTGCGCGTTGCCGCGCATGACGATCATCCGCTGAGCCGCTACACCTGTCCGGCGCTGACCACCATGGCGCAGGATTTCGCCGCCATGGCTGGCCGCAGCGTCGAGATTCTGCTGGCTCTCCTGGACGAAGCCAACCTGCCAAGGCAAGGCATGGAACGCACGGTCAAGCTCGATGCGACCCTGGTGATGCGTCAGTCGGCTTGAGCAGCCGACGCCAGCGAATCCCGTTCGAATTGGCGCCAGGCGGCCACGCCTTCGGCCACCACTTGCCGCGCGGCAGGGATATGGCGCCCCATCGAGACGAAGCCATGGATCTGGCCCGGCCACTGCCGCAGGATCACCGGAACGCCCGCGGCCTGCAGGCGCCTGGCATAGGCTGCCCCTTCGTCGGCAAGGATATCGCAGCCGGCAAGCGCCACGAAAGCCGGCGCGACGCCGGCGAGATCAGGCGCCAGCAGTGGCGAGACGCGCCAGTCCATGATGTCGTCGGGCGTTCGTACATAGTGGTCGCGAAACCATGCCATGGTGGCGGCCGTAAGCCCGAAGCCGTCGCCGAAACGCCGGTAGCTGTCGGCCGTCTGCCGCGCATCGGTGTTGGGATAGATCAGGATCTGCGTGGCAAGCGATGGCGCCAGCCCGTCGCGGGCGAGCAGCGCCAGCACGGCGGCGAGATTGCCGCCGGCGCTGTCGCCGGCAATGCCGAAGCGGGATGGGTCAATGCCGAGTTGGGCGGCGTTCTCCACCATGAAGCGAAGCGTTGCCCGGGCATCCTCCAGCCCGGCGGGAAATTTGTGTTCCGGCGCCAGGTGATAATCGGGACAGACAATGACGGCGCCGCCGAGATTGGCCAGCCACCGGCAGATCTCGTCATGCGAATCGAGATTGCCGATGACCCAGCCGCCGCCATGCAGATAGAGCAGCGCCGGCGCCCCGCTTCGTGGCGCGCCGATGCCGCGATGGATGCGGATCGTGACCGGCCCGTTCGGCCGGTCGATCTGCTGCTCAGAGGTCGTTGCAACCGGCTCGTGTTCGCCCTGCTGCGTCGGGAACGAAGCGTTGTAAGCGGCGCGCGCCGCCGCCACGCTGCCATTCTCGAATGGCTCACCGCCGGCCATGCGGCCGATTTCGAGGACGCGCAGCGCATCCGGGTCGAGTGTCATCGTCATATCCTCAGGCCAGCAGGCTGCTTGCCTCGTCCTCTGTCAGCAGGGCCGGCTGGGTGACATCGCCTGCGACGGCGACAGAACCCTGTGTTTCACCGGAACGCAGGATCGCCTCCATGATTTCCAGCACGTGCAGCGCCAGATTGCCGGAGGCGCGGGGCGTGTTGCCGGTTTGCAGCGAGCGCACCAGATCGGCGACGCCGAGCATGCGGTAGTTGGCGCGATCGGGCGCAGCATAAGGCCAGTTGCGGGCGCCATAGAGTTCGCCTTCGCTGGCGAAATCCTTCCACTCGGCGCCCCGTTCGGAGAGCGAGACGGTGCCGCCGAACGTGTCGGGGTCGGGCAGCCGCAGCGAGCCTTCCGTGCCGTGCAGCTCGATCGGGTGGTTGGAGTGGCGAAAGACGTCCCAGGAGGCGCCGAAGGTGACGGTCGCGCCGGAGCGGAATTCAAGCAGTGACAAGACGTTGGTCGGCGTGCCGACCTTTAATGTGGTGTTCTTGAATGGCCCCTCGGCGGTGATCAGCCGTTCCTCCTGGCCGCGCGTTGCCATCGCCATGACCCGCTCGACCGGACCGAGCAGGTTGACCAGCATGGTCAGATAGTAAGGGCCCATGTCGAACACCGGCCCGCCGCCCGGCTGGTAGTAGAATTGCGGGTTGGGGTGCCAGTGCTCCATGCCGCGGCCCATCATGAAGGCCGTGCCGGTGACCGGACGGCCGATGGCGCCATCGTCCATCAGCCGGCGCGCGCGGCGTCCGGCGGCGCCGAGGAAGGTGTCGGGCGCCGAGCCGAGCAGCAGGCCGCGCTTTGACGCTTCCGCCACTAGGCGGCGCCCGTCGCTGGCCGAAGTTGCCAACGGCTTTTCGGTGAAGACGTGCTTGCCGGCCGAAAGCGCCGAAAACGAAATGTCGAAATGCGCCGCCGGAATGGTCAGGTTGAGGACAAGATCGATCTCGGGGTCGGCCAGCAGCGCATCGACGCCGAGCGCCTGGATGCCATATTCCTTCGCCCGCACCGCCGCCATGTCGGCCGAGATATCGGCGCAGGCGCGCAACTCGATCCCGCCGAAGAGGGCCGCATTGCGCAGATAAGTCATCGAGATATTGCCGCATCCGATGACGCCGATCCCGAGCTTCGTCTTTGATTTTCCATGCATTTTTTGATCGTACCTCCCCAATGCGGTCATGGTCTGACAAATCCATCGCGCCGGCAACGGATCGCCTTCGAAAGGCGCTATACAACATTTTAAATATTGACGCGCGTAAAATTTTTATACAACATGCGAAAATGCTGGCGCGTTATCGGGAGGCTGCCAGCCCTAGAGGCGGATGATTTCAGGTCGAATCGACCTGAAATCTGAATCCGCCCCTAAATCAAAGAGTTAGAGCATGACGTCGTCCGAAAGCCGCTTCGCACTTTTCGGCGTCCATGCTCTAGGAGGAGAAAATGACAGACATGAAAAAACGGCAGACTGCCGGTTCTAAGCCTGTGGGCCATGTGACAATCGCCGATCGCCGGCAATTTCTCATCGGCTCCGCCGGCCTTCTTGGCGCCGCGGCGTTCGGGGCAGGGACGTCTCTCGGCCTTGGCCGTGCTCGTGCCCAGTCACGCGCCGAAATCAGCTTCGCCAGCGCCGCCTTCTTCGGCAAGGAGACCTTCGGCGACCTGATCAAGGCCTTCAACGAATCGCAGGACCGCATCCTGGTCAAGAACATCGAGCTGCCGCCGCCAAGCTCCTCCACGGAGGTCTACCAGGGTCTGGTGCAGCAGCTCGCCCGCCGCACCGGCACGCCTGATGTCTTCAGCCAGGACGTGATCTGGATCGCCGGCTTTGCCGCAGCCGGATGGGCGTTGCCGCTCGACGAGTATTTCCCGGCCGACAAGCGCAGCGCCTACTTCACCGGAACCCTCAATGCCTGTACCTATGGCGGCAAGCTCACCGCCCTTCCCTGGTTCATGGATTCGGGCATGTTCTATTACCGCAAGGACGTGCTGGAAAAGCATGGTGGCAAGGTGCCGGAAACCTGGGCCGACATGGCGGCCATTGCCGCCGCCGCGCAGAAGGCCGGCGACATCGATTTCGGCTATCTGTGGCAAGGCAAGCAGGCCGAGGTTCTGGTCTGCGACGCGGTCGAGATCATCACCTCCAACAACGGCGCGATCTTGGCGCCCGATGGCAAGTCGTCGCTGATCAACCAGAAGGGCGCGGTGGAAGCGATCCAGTTCCTGCACGATACCATGGCCGCCAGCAAGATCAGCCCGCAGGACGTGCTATCCTGGGACGAGGAGCCGTCGCGCCAGCCCTTCACCTCGGGCAAGGCGATGTTCATGCGCAACTGGTCCTATGTCTATCCGATCGCCCAGGACGCCAAGGCTTCGCAGGTGGTCGACAAGGTCGGCGTCGCGCCGCTGCCGTCGTTCCCCGGAGGCAAGAGCTCGGCCTGCCTCGGCGGCTATCAGCTCGGCGTCAATGCCAACTCGAAGCAGCGCGAAGCCGCCATCGAACTCTTGACCTGGCTGTCGTCGACCGAGACCCAGCACCGCATCGCGCTGAACTTCGGCCTTGCACCGACGCGGCCGGCGCTGTTCCAGGACGCGCAGATCAAGAAGGAACAGCCGTTCATGGCCAGCCTCGAGAAAGTGTTCACCGGCGCCACGGCGCGGCCGATCACGCCCGAATACGCGAAAGTGACGCTGGCGCTGCAGTCCGGCATCTCCAAGGCGCTGGTTTCCGGCAATGTCCAGGCCGAGATGGACGCGCTGGCGGCGCAAATCAACAAGATCGTAGGCTGATCAATGTCCGCGGCGGCCACTATTCCTGGCATCGGCCGGCCGCGGCGCCTTGGCAGGGCGCTTCCCGGCGCCTTGTGGGCCTTGCTTCTGCTGACGCCGGCATTCGTGTCGCTGGCGTCGGTTTCCTTCTATCCGATCGTCAACGGGCTCTACCTGTCGCTCACCAACACCTCGTTGATCACGCAGGAGCAGGACTTCACCGGCTTCTCCAACTATGTCGAGCTGTGGGGCGACCCGCAGTTCTGGAATGCCTGGTGGCACACGATGTGGTTCACCACCGCCTCGACAGTGCTGGAGACGGTGATCGGGCTTGGCATGGCGCTCATCCTGTGCGAGGCCTTCAAGGGTCGCGGGCTCGTCCGCGCGGCCATGCTGGTGCCCTGGGCGATGCCCACCGTCGTCACCTCCAAGATGTTCGGCTGGCTGTTCGACGGCCAGAACGGCATCGTCAACCACATCCTCCTGAATGCCGGTCTGATCGATCAGAACATCAACTGGTACGGCTCTCCCGACACGGCGATGACCACCATCATCATCGCCGATGTCTGGAAGACCACACCGTTCATGGCGCTGCTGCTCTTGACCGGGTTTCAGACCGTGCCGAATTCGCTGATCGAGGCGGCCCGCATGGATGGCGCCAAGGGCTGGATCACCTTCTGGTATATCCGCCTGCCGCTGCTGATGCCGACCTTGCTGATCGCCGGCCTGTTCCGCGCGCTCGACGCCTTCCGCGTCTTCGACCTCGTCTATGTGCTGACCGGCGGCGGCCCGGCCGATTCGACCGAAACGCTGTCGACGCTGTCCTACAAGGTGCTCTTCTCGACGCTGCAGTTCGGCTACGGCTCCGCGGTCTCGACGGCGATGTTCATCACCGAGGGCATCATCGCGCTGATCTTCGTCGTCTTCCTCGTCCGCCAGATCAGGAGGGCGCAATGAACGGGACGCGCTCGCCGCTGCAGAGTTTGGCCATCTATGCCGGCGCCCTTCTGATCCTCGTCTGGTCCGGCGGCCCGTTCCTCTGGCAATTCTCGACCTCGTTCCAGCTCGACAAGATGCTGACGTCGGGCTCGCCGTCGCTGATCCCGCATCCCTTCACGCTGGAGCACTACTACAACGCCTTCGTCGAGAAGCAGCTTCACCGCTATGTCTGGAACTCGCTCGTGGTTTCGCTGGCGACGACGTTCCTGTGCCTGTTCGTCGGGTCGCTGGCCGCCTTCGCGCTGTCGCGGCTCAACATCAAGGGCCGCTTCGGCATCCTCATGGTCATCCTGTCGGTATCGATGTTCCCGCAGATCGCGCTGGTTGGACCGCTCTATCTGGTCGCCACCAATCTCGGCCTGCTCGACACCTACACGGCGCTGATCATCACCTATCTGGCGCTCGGCCTGCCGCTCGTCACCTGGGTGCTGTTCGGCTATTTCGAGACGCTGCCGCGCGAGATCGACGAGGCGGCGCGCATGGATGGCGTCAGCGTTCCGGGCCTGCTGTGGCGCATCATCCTGCCGATGTCGCTGCCGAGCCTGGTGACGACGGGCCTGCTCGCCTTCATCACCGCGTGGAACGAATTCCTGTTCGCGCTCGCCTTCACCTCCAACATCGACCGGCAGACGATCCCGGTCGGCATCGCCAATTTCACCAACCTCTATTACGTCCCCTGGGGCGACATCGCCGCGGCCTCGGCCGTGGTGACCGTGCCCTTGATCCTTCTGGTCCTGTTCTTCCAGCGCCACATCATCGAAGGATTGACCCAGGGCGGCGTCAAGGAATGAACGACATGTCGAAGACGAAGCTCAAAGTCGGCTGCCAGACCTTCACCTGGGAAATGCTTGGAAAAGCCTGGACCGGCGGCCCCGACGATCTGTTGAAGGCGATCGCCGATGGCGGCTATGCCGGCATAGAGATCACGGACACCATGATTGGCGACTATGCCGGTAAGCCCGCCGACTTCGCCACGGCGCTTGCCGAGCGCGGCCTGACGCTCGTCTCCTTCGCCTTCGGCTCCAAAAGCGGCTTCACCCTGAAGGAGCAGATCGGCGCCGACCTCGAGTCTGCGAAACGTTGGATCGATTTTGCCGCTGGCTTTCCGGGCGCGCTGGTGTCGATGGGCTCGGCGACGGTGGTCTCCGAGGGGCCGCGCGACGGCAAGTTCGCCATCGCCGCCGAGGTTTACAACAAGGCCGGCGAGCTTGGCCGCAAGGCTGGCGTCCAGGTGGCGGTGCATCCGAGCTCGCACCACAACACGCTGCTGTTCGACCGCGCCGACTACGACACGATCTTTGCCCTGCTCGACCCCGATCTCGTCGGCTGGGTGCCGGACACCGGCCACATCCTGCGCGGCCACAAGGACATGGCCGACACGCTGCGCACCTATCGCGACCGCATCCGCTACATCCACCTCAAGGACGTCGACGTCAACGGCACCTGGGCCATGCTCGGCAAGGGCGTCTGCGACACGCATGATGTCATCGAGATCGCCAGCACCGCGCCGCGCTTCAACGGCTGGCTGGTGCTGGAAGAGGAATCCGACACGGCCGCCGCCGACGCCGCCGGCGCGGTGAAGACCAACCGCCAGACGATGCGCAGCTACGGCGCCTGAAGAACGAGACGATGATCAAGAAACAAGACAGACGCCTCAGGGTTGGCGTGCTCGGCTGCGGCCCCATCGCGCAGTTCGCGCATCTGGAATCCTGCGTCAAGGCTGGCAATGCCGACCTCTACGCCATCTGCGACGCGGCACCCGATCTGCTTGCCCGCATGGGCGCCACCTACGAGCCGCAAAGGATGTATGCCGACTATGACGCGATGCTCGCCGATCCCGAACTGGAGGCGGTGATCGTGGCGACGTCGGACGCCTATCACGTGCCGATGTCGATCAAGGCGCTCGACGCCGGCAAGCATGTGCTGTGCGAAAAGCCGATCGGCACCTCTGTCGAGGAAGGCGAGGCTCTCGCGGCGGCGGTGAAACGCTCCGGCAAGGTGCTGCAGGTCGGTCACATGAAGCGCTTCGACCCGGCGCTGGAGGCGGCCCGCGACTTTGTCCGCGACGAGATGGGCGAGGTGCTGGCGCTGAAGGCCTGGTATTGCGATTCCACCCATCGCTACACCAACACCGACGCCATTCAGCCGCTGCCCGTCACCAGCAAGCTGGCGCGGAAGCCGGCGGGCAATCCCAAGGCTGATCTCAGGCAATACTTCATGCTGGCCCACGGCTCGCATCTCGTCGACACGGCGCGCTTCCTGTGCGGTGATATCGTCGCCGTGCGCGCCCGCCTCAACGAACGTTTCGGCGCCTATTGCTGGTTCGTCGAAACCGAATTCGCCAGCGGCGCGCTCGGCCATCTCGATCTGACGGTGGCCGTACGGATGGACTGGCACGAAGGCTTTCAGCTCTATGGCCAGAACGGTTCCATTATCGCCAAGACCTTCAACCCCTGGTACTTCCGGGCGAGCGAAGTCGACATCTTCCATGAGAAGGACGCGACCTCGCGCAAGCCGCTTGGCGCCGACGGCCATTTCTTCCGCCGCCAGCTGGAAGGTCTTGCCAACACGGTGCTTGCCGGCGCGCCGATGCGCGGCGCCACTGTCGAAGACGGCATCGCGTCGATCCGCGCCATGGTCGCGATTGCCCGGTCTGTGGAGACCGGCGAGCGGGTTGAACTCGCCTCGGTTTCGGGGGCGGTCTGATGCGTCTCGGCATTTTCGCCAAGACCTTCCCTGGTACCGAACCGGCCGCCGTGCTGATGGCGGTGCGACAAGCGGGCTATGAGACGACGCAGTTCAATCTTGCTTGCGCCGGCCTGCCATCGATGCCGGACGCAGTGCCGGCGGAGGCCGTCGCGGCGATCCGTGCCGCCGCGCGATCGACCGGTGTTTCACTCGCCGCGCTATCGGGCACCTACAACATGGCGCATCCCGACAAGGCCCTGCGTGACGATGGCCTCAGGCGCCTGGCCCTCGTCATCGAAGCCGCTGCTGCCTTGGATATTCCATTGGTCACGCTCTGTACCGGTTCGCGCAACGCTGCCGATCAATGGGCGTATCATCCTGACAATGGCCGGCCCGACGCCTGGTCCGACATGGCCGCCGAGATGGAGCAGGCGCTGGCGTTGGCCGAAGCCGCCGGCGTCGATCTCGGTATCGAGCCCGAGCAGGCCAACATCGTCACCTCGGCCAACGATGCGACTCGCCTGATCGCCGAGATGGGCTCGAGGCATCTGAAGATCGTCCTTGATCCGGCGAACCTGTTCGAGCACGCCACGCCGGGCGAGGCGCGCGCCATCGTTGCCGCCGCCATCGACGAGGCGGCCGGCCACATCGCCATGGCGCACGCCAAGGACCGCCATGGTGACGGCCGCTTCGCCACATCAGGGCAAGGCATCGTCGATTTTCCGGATTTCGTCGCGCGGCTGAAGGCGGTGGGTTTCGGCGGATCGCTCGTCACCCATGGCCTGTCCGCTGATGAGGCGCCTGATGTCGCCGCCTTCCTGCGGAGGCTCCTCTGATGGGTACCGCGCCGGCGATCATGCTTCGCGACGATGCAGCACTTCGTGTCTTCGATACGGGGCAGGGCGGGCTTGCCATCGTCTTCCAGCATGGCCTCGGCGGCGATGCAGCGCAGGTGGCGCAGAACTTACCCGATAGCCCGTCACGCCGGCGGCTCACCGTCGAATGCCGCGCGCAAGGCGGCTCCGGCGCTGGCAGCAAGCGCCCGTTTTCGATCGCGATGTTCGCCGACGATGTGCTGGCCGCCGCCGATGCGGCCCGTCTCGACCGTTTTGTCGCCGGCGGCATCTCGATGGGCGCGGCAATCGGGGTGAACCTGGCGAGCCGTTACCCGGAACGCGTCATTGGCTTGGTACTTGTGCGCCCTGCCTGGGCCTTCGAGGCAGCGCCGCAAAACATGCGCCCTTACGTGGAAGTGGCAGGGCTCATCCGCGACCGCCCGCTGGATGAAGCGCGCGACGCTTTCGCGACCTCCGCCACTGCCGCCCGCTTTCGCGCTGAAGCACCAGACAATCTCGCGTCCTTGCTCGGCTTCTTCGCGCGTGAAAATGCGACCGTCTTCGCCGAAGTGATGCAGGCGATCGCAAACGATGGGGCCGGCGTCACGCAGGCGGCTGCTTCCGGCCTCGCAATCCCCACACTCGTCGTCGGCAGCGGCGTCGATCTGGTTCATCCGCTGGCGATCGCTCGCAGCCTCGCCGACGCCATCCCCGACGCTGCCTTTGTCGAGGTGACGCCGAAGGCCGCCGACAAGGATCGCCATTTCACGGAGGTCCGCGCCGCCATCGCCCGCTTTCTCGATGATCGTTTCAACAACCAGGACCAATCATGATCTCGAAACCACTTTCAGGCCCGGGCGCCATCGCCGCATTGCCGCGCGATCGCATGATCGCTGAATTCTCTCTGTGGTCCGCCGACCTCGTCAATTTCGAGAGCGACCTGAAGCGCATCGAACCCTATGTCGATCTTCATCACATCGATGTGGCGGACGGTCATTTCGCCCCGTCCTTCCTGTTCTTCCCCGACCTCGTCGCCCGCATTGCCAGGCTCACGGCGAAACCGATCCATGTCCACCTGATGGTCGATGCTGACATAGTCGAGGCGCAGACGCGCCAGTTCATCGAGGCCGGCGCCGACATGATCAGCGTCCATGCCGAGAATGGCGAGGCGGGATTGCGCGCCGTTCGGCTGGCCCGCGAGCTCGGCGCCGAAGCCGGTGTCGTGCTGAGGCTGGAGACGCCGGTCGAAGAGGTGGCGCCCTTCGTCTCAAATGTCGCTTTCGTCACGCTTCTCGGCACGGCAATCGGCGTCAAGGGTCAGAGCCTGTCGGAGAAGGCCTGCGACCGGCTGGGTGCCGCCCGCGCCATTCTGCGGGAGGCCGGCCGCGAAGAGACCGTCGTGCTTGCCGCTGACGGCGGCATCCGCCACGAAACGGTGCCGTTGCTGCGTGCCGCCGGCGCTGAGACCGTGGTGCTCGGTTCGCTCGCCTTTGGCGACAAGGATCTGGCCGGCCGCATCGGCTGGCTGCACGGACTGAAGGTAGCGGCATGAGCACTGAAGCCGCCCTCGCGATCGATCTTGGCGGCACCGAGCTTCGCGCCGCCCTGGTCGACCGCGACGGCAAGATCCTGGCATTCGCGGCGGTGCCGACACAGGCGCAGGCCGGCCCCGATGTGGTGATCGGCCAGATCGAGGCGCTGGCCGCGACCGCGCATGCCGAGGCGCCGGCGCTCGCTATTGTCGGCGTCGGCGTCGGTGCGCCGGGACCGCTTGATCCGCTCGCCGGCATCGCGGTCGGGCCGCCGACGCTCGCCGGCTGGTTGGATGTGCCGCTTGCCGACATCCTCGAACGGCGGCTCGGCCTGCCGGTGCGGCTGGAGAACGACGCCAACGCCGCCGCGCTCGGCGAATGGCGCTTCGGTGCCGGCCACGGCGCGCGCTCGCTGGTCTTCGTCACGGTTTCCACCGGCATTGGCGGCGGCGTCGTGGTCGATGGGCGCATCCTGCACGGCCGTCGCGGCCTTGCCGCCGAGATCGGCCATATGACCATAACCAATGAAGGCGAGCGTTGCGTGTGCGGCGTCGTCGGTTGCTTCGAAGCCATCGCCTCGGGCACCGCGCTTGGCCGCCGCGCGACCGCCGCCACAGCCGCCGGAGACGGCTCGACTTTGCGGCGGCTGTCGGCGGACGCGGAGGTGACCGGCCGCCATGTCGTCGAGGCGGCACGGCTGGGGGACGACCTCGCTTTGGCCCTGCTTGAGGAGGAAGCGCGCTGGCTGGGCGTCGGCTTCACCAATCTGCTGCATCTCTATTCGCCCGATGTGCTGGTCGTCGGCGGCGGCATCGCCAATGGGCTCGACCTTATGCTGCCTGTCATCGAGGCGACCATCAGGCAGCGGGCCATGCGCGCCTATCGCGACGTGCCGGTCGTCCAGGCGCAGCTCGGCCGCCATGCCGGGCTGGTCGGCGCCGCCAGCCTCGTCCTGTTCGACGACGTGGGCACTTTGGCGGCACGCATGCCTGTCGGCCCAAGCACGTATCCTGACGCGAGGAGGGACTTCAATGGCTGAGCTCAAGATGCGCGGTGTGCGCAAGTCCTACGGCGGTGTGGAGGTGATCAAGGGCGTCGACCTCGATGTCGGCGACCGCGAGTTCGTCGTTTTCGTCGGACCGTCGGGCTGCGGAAAGTCGACGCTGCTGCGCATGATCGCCGGGCTGGAGAAGATCACGTCCGGTGAGCTGTTGCTCGACGGCGCCCGCATCAACGAGGTCGATCCCTCCGAGCGCGGTCTTGCCATGGTGTTCCAGTCCTATGCGCTCTACCCGCATATGACGGTCGCCGACAATATGGGCTTCGCGCTGAAGATCGCCGGCCTGCCGGTCACCGAGCGTGACGCCAAGGTCAAGGCGGCGGCCGATGTGCTGCAGCTGTCGCATCTGCTCGGGCGACGGCCGAAGGAGCTGTCTGGCGGCCAGCGCCAGCGTGTCGCCATCGGCCGCGCGATCGTGCGTCAGCCGAAGGTCTTCCTGTTCGACGAACCGCTGTCGAACCTCGATGCCGCGCTGCGCGTCAACATGCGGCTGGAACTGATGCAGTTGCACGAACGGCTCGCCGCCACCATCGTCTACGTCACCCACGACCAGACCGAGGCGATGACCATGGCCGACAAGATCGTCGTCCTCAATGGCGGCACGATTGAGCAGGTCGGATCGCCGCTCGACCTCTATGCCAGGCCTGCCAATGTCTTCGTCGCCGGCTTCATCGGCTCGCCGAAGATGAACATGCTGCCGGTGCGGATTCTGTCAGCCAACAGGGATGGCGTTGCCGTAGCCCTGCCGGGCGGGTCCAGTGTGGTCGTTCCGGTCGAGGCGGGCGCACGCGCGCCGAACAGCGAGCTGCTGCTTGGCATCCGGCCGGAACATATTCGCATCGCAGATGCGGGCCAGTTCAAGGGCGAGGCGGTGCTGGCCGAGCGGCTTGGCGGCCTGACCATCCTTCATGCCGACATCGGCGAGAGGACAAGGCTTGTCGTGCAGACCGAGGGCATAGACACCACCCCGCTGCACAGTCCCATTGCGATGCAGATCGATCCGTCGCGATGCCATCTCTTCGGGGCGGATGGCAGGGCGCTGGCGCCGCTGAGCAAGACAGGTACCGTCTGACGTCGCGACCTGTATGACAAAGGCCGGAGGCAGCACGCCTCCGGCCTTTGTCGCATTGACCGCGCGGATTACTCGGCGGGAACGACGTCCGCCGGCAGGCTGTCGTCCGCCGTGCCCGCCAGAGCGCTGGCCAGCTTGGCCTCGTCGAGTTCGCCTTCCCAGCGGGCGACCACCAGCGTGGCGACGGCATTGCCGATGAAATTGGTCAGCGCCCGGCACTCCGACATGAAGCGGTCGACGCCGAGGATCAGCGCCATGCCGGCGACCGGAACCGCCGGAACGACCGAGAGCGTGGCGGCAAGGGTGATGAATCCGGCTCCGGTGATGCCGGCGGCGCCCTTCGAGGAAAGCATGGCAACCAGCAGCAGCAGGATCTGGTCACCGATCGACAGATGGATGTTCGTCGCCTGCGCGATGAACAGCGCCGCCAGTGTCATGTAGATGTTGGTGCCATCGAGGTTGAAGGAATAGCCGGTCGGGATGACCAATCCAACCACCGAGCGCTTGGCGCCGGCCTTCTCCATCTTTTCCATCAGCGAGGGCAGGGCGGCTTCCGACGAGGAGGTGCCCAGCACCAGCAGCAGCTCCTCCTTGATGTAGCGGATCAGCGCCAGGATGGAGAACCCGTTGTAGCGGCAGACGGCACCGAGCACGACGAACACGAACAGCAGCGACGTCAGGTAGAAGGTGCCGACCAGCATCGCGAGGTTGATGACCGAGCCGATACCGTATTTGCCGATGGTGAAGGCCATGGCACCGAAGGCGCCGATGGGTGCTGCCTTCATCAGCACGCTGACCAGCTTGAACATCGGCGCCATCAGCGCCTGCAGGAAATTGAGGACGGGCGTGCCCCTGTCGCCGACCAGCGCCAGCGCAATGCCGAACAGCACCGAGAAGAACAGCACCTGCAGGATGTCGCCGTCGGCGAAGGCGCCGACGATGGTCGTCGGGATGATGTTCATCAGGAAGCCGGTGACCGACTGGTCGTGCGCCTTGGCGGCGTAGGTGCTGACGGTTGACGCATCGAGCGTCGCCGGGTCGATGTTGAAGCCGGCGCCCGGTTGCACGACATTGGCGACGACAAGGCCGATGATGAGGGCGAGCGTCGAGAAGGTGAGGAAGTAGAGCATTGCCTTGCCGGCGACACGGCCGACCTTCTGCAGGTCGCTCATGCCGGCGATGCCTGTCGCCACGGTCAGGAAGATGACCGGGGCGATGATCATCTTGACCAGCTTGATGAAGGCGTCGCCAAGCGGCTTCATGCTCTCGCCGATCGACGGATAATAGTGGCCGAGCAGGATACCGACGGTGATCGCGACGAGCACCTGCACGTAGAGTTGGGCATAGAAAGGCTTGCGCTGCGCGGAAGGCGCGCCTGATTGGTCTGCGATGTGCATCGAACTCTCCCTGCCGGATGGGGCGGAAATGCGCCGCCCTGCGTGACTTCTCCCATCGCGGCGCTCCGGTCGCACGCCGCTGCAGGAACTTTTGCAAGCGCTGTGCCAGATCGGGGAAAGGCTGAAACCCCAGCGTTTTGGCCACTTTCCGGAGTTGCCCGGCGGAAACCTGTGCGGAATTCCGCACAGGTAGCGTTTGCCTGGGCGGAATTTCGCATTACACTGGCCGCGAGGCCGCGAGAAAGGGAGAGGGCAAACGCCGCAAGCAGGCACCGACAGCAGGTCAATAGGGGTTGCCGGCCGGGATTTGCTGCGCGAGGCGGTGGCCAGGCTGCGCCATGGCCGCTGGCTTGTCGTCGTGATCGCCCTAGCGGTTCTGGCCGGCGCGATCGCCATTGCCGGGCGCATCGCCTCCAGCCAGGCGGCCGACAATCTGCGTGACGGAGCGCTTGCGGCTCTGCCGCTGGCGGCGGGAACACTGACTGGCGAAATCGAAAAGCAGCGACTGGTTCCGTTGGTGCTGGCACGCGACGATGCGGTGCGCGAGGCGCTGCGCCGGGCCGGGAGAACGGAAGAAACGGCTCTTGATGAAAAACTCAGGGCGATTGCCGGCGATGCATCGGCCTCCGCCATCTATGTCATCGACACGGCGGGCATGGCGATATCGGCCAGCAATGCCGGCGAGCCGGCGAGCTTTGTCGGCATCGACTATAATTTTCGGCACTACTTCAACGAAGCAATGGCGAAGGGCGCCGCCAGCCAGTACGGCCTCGGCACGATCAGCGGCCGGCCAGGTCTCTATCTTGCCAGCCGGGTCGACGATGGCGGCAAGCCGCTTGGCGTCGCCGTGCTGAAAGTCGAACTCGACCGCGTCGAGGCCAATTGGCGATCGAGCGGCTTTCTTGTCTTCGTCACCGACGAACGCGGCGTGGTGCTGGCCACCAGCCAGCCTGACTGGCGGTTTCATACGCTTGCGCCGCTCTCCGCGGAGGACGCCGCCGCTGCCCACGAGCAGCTTCAACTGCCCGACGCCACTTTCGAACCGCTGCCGATACGGCGTGGTGCCGGTGACGGCTTGGCGACAATCGACAGCTCAGGAAAGTCGCGCCAGTTCGTCGAGGTGGTGCAGGACTTGCCCGGCGCGGTTCCCGGCTGGCGTCTCTGGTTGCTGACGCCCGCCGACGCCGCTCTCTCGTCCGCCGCCAACACGGCGCGCCTGACCACGCTGCTCGGGCTGCTGCTGACAGGTCTGATCGCCTTCGTGCTGACCCGGCGCCAGCGCGCACGCCGGCTGCGGCAAGAGGCGCTGGCGCGCATGAATGTCGAGCTGGAGAGCCGGGTCAGCACGCGGACGGCGGAGCTGACGCGCTCCAACACCGCCCTTGCCGGCGAGATCGCCGAGCGTGAGAATGCCGAGGCCAAGGTTCGCCGGCTGCGTGACGATCTCGCTCAGGCCAACCGGCTTTCCATTCTCGGGCAGATCGCGGCCGGCGTCGCGCACGAGATCAACCAGCCGGTCGCCGCGATCCGCACCTATGCTGAGAATGCCGGCCGCTTTCTCGCCGACGGCAGGACCGAAACCGTCAGCGGCAACCTGACATCGATCGTTTCGATGACCGAACGCATCGGCGCGATCACCAGCACCTTGCGCACCTTCGCCCGCCGCGCGAATGTCGCCGCCTCGCCATTGCCGGTGCGCGAGGCGATCGACGGCGCGCTGTCGCTTCTGTCGGGCCGCATCCGCGATTCCGGCGTGACCATCGTCAAGCCGCGCGGCAACGCGTCGCCGATGGTGATGGCCAGCCGCATCCGGCTGGAGCAGATCCTCGTCAACCTGTTGCAGAATGCGCTGGACGCCATGAAGGACCAGCCCGATCCCCGTATCGAGATCGTGCTTGCCGAGCGCGACGACAGGGTGCTGATTTCGGTGCGCGACAACGGTCCCGGCCTAGGGCCGGAAGCGGCCGGCAATCTGTTCATGCCGTTCCAGACCACCAAGGAGAAAGGGCTTGGCCTCGGGCTGGTGATCTCGCAGGAGATCGCCCAGGAATTGGGCGGCACGCTGCGGCTCGATCCCGACAGCGCCAGCGGCGCGTCCTTCACCATCGACTTGAGGCGAATTGAATGACCGAGGGATCAGGGCTGGTGGCGCTCGTCGACGACGATGCGGATTTGCTTCACGCCACCACGCAATTGCTCGAACTTGCCGGCTTCAGCGTGATCGCGCTCGACGCAGCCGAGGCGGCGCTTGCCGTCGTCGACAGGAATTTCGAGGGCGTGGTCGTCAGCGACATACGCATGCCTGGCATGAACGGGCTGCAACTGTTCGATCGCGTCAAGGCGATCGACCCGGACATACCGGTGATCCTGGTCACCGGGCATGGCGATGTCGATCTTGCCGTGGCCGCGCTCAAGGACGGCGTCTATGATTTCATCCCGAAGCCCTATGCCGGCGATCGCCTTGTCGAGGCGCTGAGAAGGGCATCGGAGAAGCGGCGGCTGGTGATGGAGAACCGGCGGCTGCGCGAAGCAGCCGCACAGGCGGCCGACGGCCTGCCGCTGATCGGCGAAGCGCCCGCCATCCGGCGGCTGCGCGAGACCTTGCGCCAGATCGCCGACATGGACGTCGATGTGCTGGTGGAAGGAGAGACGGGAACCGGCAAGGAAGTGGTGGCGGACCTGCTGCATCGATGGGGCCGGCGGCGCGCAAAACCCTTCGTGGCGTTGAATTGCGGCGCCCTGCCGGAGACCGTCATAGAGAGCGAGCTGTTCGGCCACGAGGCGGGCGCGTTCACCGGCGCGCAACGGCGGCGGATCGGCCGCATCGAGCATGCCAGCGGCGGCACGCTGTTCCTCGACGAGATCGAATCCATGCCGCCGGCCCTGCAGGTCAAGCTGCTGCGGGTGCTCGAGACGCGCAGCCTCACCCCGCTTGGCTCGAACGAGACCCGGCGCATCGATTTGAGGGTCGTCGCGGCGACCAAGGTCGATCTCGGCCGGCCGGACCAGCGCGGCGATTTTCGCGAGGACCTCTATTTCCGCCTCAACGTGGTGACGCTTCGCATCCCGCCCTTGCGCGAGCGGCGCGGCGATATCCCGATGCTGTTCGGGCATTTCCTCGGCAAGGCAGCGGAACGTTTCGGCCGGCCTGTTGCCAAGGTGAACACAGCGGTGAGCGACCATCTCCAGTCGCATGCCTGGCCGGGCAATGTGCGCGAACTTGCCCATTTCGCCGATCGCGTCACGCTCGGTCTCGGCCCGGACGACGAAGCGAAGGCAGTCCCCGCCCAATCGCCGGAGCTTGTGGCAACACTGCCCGAACGGGTTGGCCACTACGAGGCGCAACTCATCCGCGACGCATTGCGCGATCATGGCGGCGACGTGCGCGGCGCCATAGACGCGCTCGGCGTGCCGCGCAAGACGTTCTACGACAAGCTCAAGCGCTACGGCATTGTAGCGTCCGAATTTCGCAATGGCGGCGATGCGGATGCGCAACCTGTGCGGGGCCAGATATAGAAGTTGCGCAAGCGCGCCGCCCTTCGTAACGCTTGGCTCGCATCCAGCCGCACACGTCGGAAAGCCATGAACACGACACTTGAAACGACCGCCGATCCGTTGCCGGAAGAACTCGCCTTTCTCGGCGAGCGCCTGACGGCGTTCAACGACGGCGACGTCGGCGCTTCCGAAAGGAAGGCCCTGGCAGTGTTCGTGCGCGACGACGACGGCGCGGTCGTCGCGGGCATCTCCGGCTATACCGCCTGGGGCTGGCTTTACGTGCAATGGCTGTGGGTCGATGAAAGGCTGCGCGGCCAGCATATGGCCGGCAGGATGCTGGACGCGGCCGAACAGGAAGCCATGGCGCGGGGCTGCCAAAGCGCGTGGATCGACACCTTCAGTCCGAACGCCGCCAAGGTCTATCAGCGCCAGGGCTATCAGACCTTCGGCACGCTTGCCGATTTCCCCATCGGCCGCAGCCGCATCTTCCTGCAGAAGAAACTGTCGTCTGCCTGATTATCCCGCCAGCCGTCCGCCGCGCATCGGCTGCGGTGCGCCGGTCGTGCTGGGGAAGCTGATCGGCAGACCGCGCAGCACGCGAACCGCGAGGAAGGCAAAACACTCGGCTTCCACCGCGTCGCCGCTCCAGCCGAGGCTCTCGGCCTGCACCACCTCGACACCGGCGCGGCTGGCCAGCATCGCCATCATCGTCGGGTTGTGGCGGCCGCCACCGCTGACCACCAGTTTTCTGGGTCGGGTTGGCAACAGGTCGAGCGCCTTGCCGACGGCGGCGGCGGTGAAGGCGGTCAGCAAGGCAGCGCCATCCTCGGCGTTCAAACCGTCCGCCATGGCGGCGCCGAAGTCGAAGCGGTCCAGCGATTTGGGGTAGGGCTTGCTGAGATAGGGGTGCTGCAGCAGCTTGGCGAGCCTTGCCTCGTCGACCTTGCCCGCACGGCCAAGCGCGCCGTCGCGGTCCATTTCGCCGAGCCCTTTCGATTTGATGAAATCGTTGAGCGGCGCGTTGGCGGGGCCTGTGTCGAAGGCGATGACATTATCGCCGCCATCCCACCAGGTGATGTTGGCCACGCCGCCGAGATTGAGCACGGCTACCTCGCCATTGGCGCCGGCGCTGCGCATCAGCGCGGTGTGATAGGCCGCGGCCAATGGGGCGCCCTGGCCGCCGGCGCGCATGTCGGCCGAGCGGAAATCGTAGGCGACCTTGGTGCCGAGGATCGCATGCATCAGCTCGCCGTCGCCCAGCTGTCGCGTCTGGCCGAGCCGTCCGACCTGTGGCGCGCGATGCAGAACGGTCTGGCCATGAAAGCCGACGACGCCGATATCGGCCATCGTCATCCCATAGCCCTCGACCAATTCCTTGACCGCCGCCGACTGGGCGCGCGTCAGGGCTTCCTCGGCCTTGCGGAAGATCGCCGGCTCCGGCCCGACAAAATTCCAGGCTCTTGCCTCCTTCAGCGTGTCTTCCAGCAGCGAGCGGATCGACGGGGGATAGGGCATCAGCCGGTAGGTGCCGAAATCGTCGATGCGCTCGCCATCCGTCTTGATCAGCGCGACATCGATGTTGCCGTCGAGCACGGTGCCGGTCATCAGGCCGACGGCCCAGATTGGGTTCATTGTTGAGCTCTGCCTCTTTGTTTTGAACATGATCTTATCCCAAGACCGGGCCCACTTTGGGGATCATGCTCCATTGACGAGATCGCCGACCGCCTGCCGCAGCGAAACGATTCCACTATCGAAATGACGTGTCGGATGGATGCGGTTGGTGAGCAAGGTCCACGCTTTGCCTCTGTCGAAGTCGATCCACAGTCCGGTGCCGGTAAAGCCGGTATGGCCGATGGTTCCCGGACTGCACAAGGCCCCGCCGGACCAGCCGTCATAGGGACGCTCCCAGCCATGGGTGCGGGTGGCGGACAAGGGGGTTCGCATCAGTGCGATCGAACGCTCGGATGCGCCGCTGCCATCCAGCAGCCCTTGCGCGAAATCGAGCACCGAAGCGGCTGTTCCGAACAGGCCGGCGTGCCCCGAGCCCTGCAGCGCCGAGCAATTGTCGTCATGGACTTCGCCGGACAGCACGCGATGACGCCAGGTGCAGTCCTCGGTCGCGGCGGCGACATCCGGCTCCGTGGACCATGCAAAGCCGGGGCCAGGATCCAAGTCGCGGATGGTCTTTCCGGACAGCCGCTCAAGCGCAAAGCCGAGCAGAATGAAATTGATGTCGGAGTAGACTGGGTCCCGTGCCCGCCATTCGCGCTGCAGGATGAAGGCGCGCAGCAGCTCGGGATCGCGCCCGTAGGTGTAGATCGGCTCGACGGCCGGAAAGGGCGTCTGGTGGCCGAGGCATTGGCGAAACGTCACCTTCCGCTCCCAGGCCGCGGCATCATACTGGCGAAGGTCCGGCAGCACCGAGATCAGCGGCGCGTCGAGATCGATGACGCCGCCTTCCGCCAGCGCCAGGATGCGCGGCGTGGTGAAGACGACCTTGGTCAGCGACGCCAGGTCGAACCAGGTTTCGTCCTGCATCGGTCGCGGCACCGGCACCAGCTGGGCCGAGCCGATCGACCTGACGATGCGTTCGCCCTTTTTGTCCACAATGCCGAGCACGCCGCCTGGAATGCGCTTGGCGGAGACCGCTGCGGCGAGTGGTTGGAACGCGCGGTCGAACAGCTGTTGGAGGTCATTGGAAGGGGCTGCGGTCTTGCTCATCGCGGTCAGGCTTCCGTCCTCGCCATGTGATCCCGGCCAAACTGTACCCATCTGGCCGCAGCCGGCTCAAACCCCTGCGGACGTACAAGCGAGGGAACCTGGCGCGTGTCGAGCTCGAAATGCTCATGGCGACGGTCGATGGTCGGAACGGCGGCAATGAGTTTCTTCGTATAGGAATGCTTCGGCTTCGACAGCACCGAGGTCGCGTCGCCGATCTCGACGATCTGGCCGGCATAGATGACGGCGATTCGGTGGGCGATCCGCTCGACGACAGCCATGTCGTGCGAGATGAACAGATAGGCCAGCCCGAACTCGCGCTGCAGGTCGACCAGCAGTTCCAGCACCTTGGCCTGCACCGACACATCGAGCGCCGAAACCGCTTCATCCAGAACAACGACGGATGGGTTGAGCATCAGCGCCCGCGCGATGCACAGCCTTTGCCGCTGGCCGCCGGAAAACTCGTGCGGATAGCGTTCCAGGCTGTTCCTTGGCAGGCCGACGCGTTCGAGCAGGCTCGCCATCCTCGCCCGCGTCCCGGCATCCACCCGACCGCCGGTTGCAATCACCGGCTCGGCCAGAATGCTTTCGATGGTCAGCCTCGGGTTGAGCGAGGCATAGGGGTTCTGGAACACCATCTGAACGGGCAGGGCGCTTTGCGCCGCCGAAGCCTTTCGAGCACCGACCGTGAAGCTGCCGCGTGTCGATCGCACCAGTCCTAGCACCGCGCGCGCGGTGGTCGATTTGCCCGAGCCGCTCTCACCGACGATGGCCAGCGTCTCGCCTGGCATCAGGTCGAAATCGACGCCGTCAACGGCATGCACCGCGCCCGTGGCGCGGCTGAAGAAACTGCTCTTGAGCGGAAACCGCACCACCAGACCATCGACCTTCAAGGCTGGTTCCGTGCCTGCGCCCTTGTCGCGCTGTCCGTCAACGCGCGTCGCGCGACCGTTGGCGAAATGTGGCACGTCCTGCAGCAGGTGCTGCGTATAGGGATGCCGCGCATTGTCGAGGATCTGGTTCAGTTCGCCCTGTTCGACAGCCTTTCCGCTCTGCATCACCATCACCTTGTCGGCGATACCGGCAACCAGGCCGATGTCGTGCGTGATGAAGATCATCGACATGCCGGTTTCCCGCTTCAGCTCGGCAAGCAGCGCCATGATCTGAGCCTGCACCGTCACGTCGAGCGCCGTCGTCGGCTCGTCGGCGATGAGCAGGCGCGGATTGCAGGCGAGCGCGATCGCGATCATCACCCGCTGCAGCATGCCGCCGGACAACTGGTTGGGCGTGTATTTCAGCCGCCGCGCGGCATCGGGAATACGCACACGGTCGAGCGCATCCTTCGCTGCCGCGGTGGCCTGCCTGCCAGTCAGGCCGCGGTGCAGCCGAAATGATTCCTCGATCTGCGTGCCGATGGTCAGCACCGGATTGAGCGAGGTCATCGGCTCCTGGAAGATCATGCCGATCTCGGCGCCGCGAATACCGGTCAGTTGCGGTTCGGTCGCGGTCATCAGGTCGAAGATGCCGCCATCGGCCCGTTTCAGCTTCATCGCGCCGCCGGTGATGCGGCCGCCGCTGAAATCGATGAGACGATTGATCGACAACGCGGTGACCGACTTGCCGGAACCGCTTTCGCCGACAATGGCCAGCGTTTCGCCGTCGGCCAGATCGAAGCTGACGCCGCGCACCACCTCATTGGCTTGCGGATTGCGGCCGAAGCCGACGCGCAGGTCGCGGACGGAGAGAAGCGGGATCATGCCGGCGCCCTCCGCATCTTCGGGTCGAGGATATCGCGCAAGGCGTCACCCAGCAGGTTGAAGCCGAGGATGCTGATCATGATTGCCAGGCCCGGGAAGATCATCAGCCAGGGTGCCGTCTCCATCAGGTTGCGGCTGTCGCTCAGCATCAGGCCGAGCGAGGCGGCGGGCGGCTGGGTGCCCAGCCCAAGAAAGCTCAGGCCTGCTTCCGTCAGCAGCGCCCAGGCCAGCGCCAGCGTCACCTGTACGGTCAATGGCGCCACCAGATTGAGCAGCAAATGCCGCGTCACGATGTAGCTCGGACTGCTGCCGAAGGTGCGTGCGGCGTCGACGAATTCGCGTGCCTTGAGCGAAAGGGCAGGACCGCGCACCACGCGGGTGAAGATCGGCGTGTAGACGATGCCGATGGCGACGACGCTGGTCCACGTGCCCGGCCCGGCGACGGTGACGATGAGCAGCGCCAGCAGGATTGCAGGGAAGGCGAGCAGCACATCCATGATCCGCATCAGCATGCCGTCCCAACGGCGCCCGAGCCAGGCGGCGGCCAGCCCGAGCACGGTGCCGGCAAGGGTCGCGAAGGCCACCGAGAAGAAGGCAACCGTGAAGGACTGGCCGACACCCGCCATCAGCCGGCTGGCCACGTCGCGGCCGAACAGGTCCGTGCCCATCCAATAGGCGCCGTTGGGCGCATGCAGCCGGTCGACCCGGTATTGCGTGATGGGATTGTGCGGCGTCAACCCCAGCATGCCGAGGATCGCGATCAGCAGATAGACGCCGACGATGACACCGCCGATACGGCCGCTGCCGTGGCCGAAGATGGCTCGCAGGATGCGCATCATTGTTCTCCCAGCCGGATGCGCGGATCGAGCGCGACATAGGCGAGGTCGACCAGGAGATTGACGATCATGAAGTTGAGGGCGATGAACAGCACGCTTCCCTGCACCAGTGCGTAGTCGCGCTGCAGGATCGCATCCAGCACCATGCGGCCGAGGCCCGGCAGCGCGTAGATCTGCTCGACGATGACGGCGCCACCCAGCAGATAGCCGAATTCAATGCCGCTCAGCGTCACGACCGGGATGAGTGCATTGGGCAGCGCATGCCGCCAGATGACGCTGCGCGCCGGCGCGCCCTTGCTGCGCGCGGTGCGGACATAATCGTCGCTCAAGACGTCGAGCATGGCCGAGCGCGATATGCGGGTGACCGACGCCGCGAAGGCAAAGCCGAGCGTTATGGCGGGCAGGATGAGTTGGCCGAGATTGCGCAAGGGATCTTGCCAGAGCGGTGCGAATTCGCCCATCGCCGGCAGCACGCCAAAGCCGGCCGACAGCGTGTAGATGATCAGGAGGCCAAGCACGAAGCTCGGCGTCGACTGGCCGATCATGGCGACGACGCGCACACCGAGGTCGGACGGCTTCTCATTGTGCGTGGCGGCAAAGATCCCCGCCGGCAAGCCGACGATGAGCGCGATGATCATCGACAGCACTGCCAGTTCGAGCGTCAGCGGGAAGCGCTCGAGGATGACGTCAAGCACCGGCCTGCCATAGGTGACGGAAATGCCGAGATTGCCATGCAGAATGCCTGAAATCCAGCGCCAGTACTGGACGAACCAGGGCTGGTCGATGCCGAAATAGGCGGCGAGCGAGTCACGTTGCGCCGGGGTCAGCAGGCCGGCCTCGGTGCCCAGCATCGCCGTGATCGAATCGCCCGGCACCATCCGGATCGCCACGAAGACCAGGATGGACACGCCAAGCAGGACGAGAGGAAACGCCGCCAGTCGTCGCATCAGATAGTTCACGCGAAGAAGTCCTCTCGTCCAATGCCAGCGGCGGCTACTGCTGAATGGTAACCTTGCTCAGGCTGAACAGCGTGCCGGTCGGCGTCGGCACGAACCCCGCGATGTTCTTCTGCTGGGCCGTGTAGCTGTAGGAGGTGTAGAGCCAGATCCACGGCGACACCTCGGCGAGATGCTTCTCGAACTCGGCGAAGATCACCTTGCGTTTCGCCGGGTCGGTCTCGGCGCGGCCCTTCTGCATGAGGCTGTCGAGCGTGTCGTCGATGTAGTTGGCCACCTTCTGCAGATTGCCGGCCTTGGTCCAGTAGCGGTTGTACATGGTGTAGGGGTCGGCGCGACCGCCGTTGAGCGCGATCGCCATGTCGAAATCGCCCTTCAGCCAGGCGTCGACATAGACGTTGAGTTCCATCATCTTGATGTCGAGCTTGACGCCGATTTCAGCCAGCTGCGATTGGATCACCTGGGCTTCCGCCGCCGCTGTCGGCGGCTCGCCGGTGGCGCCGATCACGGTCGCCGAAAATCCATCGGCAAAGCCGGCCTCGGCCATCAGCTTCTTGGCCTTTTCGACGTCGCGCTTGTAGCAGAACAGCTGGCTCGGATCGGTCGCCAGGGCCGGAATGGTCAGTGGTCCGGTGACCTTGCCTTCGCCGAGCGACGCGGTGTCCAGCACCTCTTGCCGGTCGATGGCGCAGGGGATCGCCTGGCGCACCTTGAGCTCGGTCATCGGCTTGCGCGACGGATTGAGTTGCAGCACGTGATAGGACAGCACCGGCACGCGGTTCAGTTGCAGGCTGGCTTCCTTCGGCACCAGCGTGGCGACGAGCGGGTCGTTGAGCAGCGCGAAATCGATCTGCTTGGTGCGCATGGCCGCCAGGATCGCCGCTTCGTCCGGCAGCACGCTGATCTCGATGCCGTCGACGCCGGTCGCGCCGCCGGCCCAATCCTTGTTGGCGCTCAGGACTTCCTTGGCGTTGGGGTCCCATTTGTCGAGCTTGAACGGACCCGAGCCGACCGCCTTGGTGCCGATCGAGCCGGCCTTGATTTCGCTTGCCGGAACGATCGCCGCGTTGACGTCGCTCATCGCCGTCAGGATCGGCACGTCGGGCTGCGACAGATGAAACACGACGGTCGCCGCATCCGGCGTGTCGATGCTGGCGATCGACAGGAAGTTGGCGCGGGCCGCGGCGCCCGTCTTCTCGTCGAGGATGCGCTCGAACGACGCCTTGACGTCGGCCGAGGTCACCGCGGTGCCGTCCTGGAATTTCGCCTTGGGATCGAGCCTGAAGGTCAGCTCCTTGCCGTCCTTCGAGAATTCCCAGGACGTGGCGATGGCGGGGATGATCTGCAGGCTGGCGTCGACCCGCACCAGCGGCTCATAGATCAGCTCCAGCAGCCGGAGCGACGAAAACGCTGTCTGCTTGTGCGGGTCGAGTCCGGTGGCGTCCTGCGACCAGGCCATATGCAGCGTCGCCGCCTGCGTCGAAACCGTCGTGATGCCGAGCATGGCCGCCAGCGTGATGCCTGACAGCAGCTTTCTTGTGAGGTGAATCATTTTCGTCTCCCATTGTGATTGAACTTGATGCCTTGCAGTTTCTGCGGACCGCTTCCAAGACACACATGCTTTGGAGTATCGGCCCAGTCTATGCGGCTTGACGCCGTCTTGTCCCATGCGGCGCATGCCGTCTGTCCCATGCGGATTCATGCCGTTACGTCGCTGATTGCCTTTCGCAGGAAGCCTCCGGCCTTGCCGAGCGCCGCACGCGCCTCCTCGACGCCCATGCCGGTGATCGTCACCAGGATCGCCAGTTTCACGTCATTGCCGGTCTGGGCGAGCACCTGTTTTGCCTGTTGCGGCGCGCAGCCGGTCGTCTGCATGACGATCCGGATCGCCCTGGCCACCAGCTTCTTGTTGGATGGGTTCAGATCGACCATCAGGTTCTGGTAGCTCTTGCCGATGCGGATCATGCTGGCGGTCGTCAGCATGTTGAGCACCAGCTTCTGCGCGGTTCCCGACTTCAGCCGGGTCGAGCCGGTGAGCACTTCCGGGCCGACAACCGGCGAGATGGCTATGTCGGCGATACCGGCGATGGTCGACGCCGGATTGCAGGACAGGGCGACCGTCGTCGCGCCCACCTGCCTGGCATAGTTCAATCCGCCGATAACGTAAGGCGTGCGCCCGCTGACGGCGATGCCGACCACAACGTCGTCGGCGGTGAGCCCGATCTCCTGCAATACCTTGGCGCCCCTTTTCGGATCATCCTCGGCGCCTTCCGTCGACCGCACCAGGGCGTCGGGGCCACCGGCGATCAGGCCGACAACCATGCCTTCCGGCACGCCGAAGGTGGGCGGGCATTCCGAGGCGTCGAGCACCCCAAGCCGGCCGCTGGTGCCGGCGCCCATATAGACAAGCCGCGCACCTTTCTGGAAGGCAAGCACGATACGGTCCACCGCGGCAGCGATGTCGGGCAGAACCTTTTCGACAGCCGTCGGGACGGCCCTGTCCTCGTCATTGATCTTGCGCAGGACGTCGATGGTCGGCAACAGGTCGATGTCCATCGTCCTTGGGTTCCGGCCCTCGGAAACCAGCCGGTCCAACTCAGACATCAACCCGTGCTCGGTCATCCCAGTGCTTTCAAAAATCATGCGGCCCAGCCGGTGGCGAGCATGGCTCGTTGCCGGCACCGCTGCGCACGGACCGTGGGTCCATGGTTGCCGCCCTGTTTTCTTTTGTTAACTTTTTAGAATTGAATATTCGTATCGTCAACAGGAATATGGAATATATTATTCCTATCGGGGCAAGGCGCTATCGTCCGCCGAGGGACCTCTTGGCAAGGATAATCGCTCCCGACACGGCGTCGCCGTCAGCGGGCTTCAGGCGGCGGCGGACATCGGGAGAGAGCCAGGGTTCGAGCGGGCTGGACAGTCCGCCCAGCAAGGTCACGCGCGGTGCGCCTTTTTCGAACAGCACCCGCACCAGCGTATCGATCTGCTCGGCCGCGCTTTGCACGATGCGCCGTCCGACCGGATCGCCCTGGTCGGCATGGCGCATCACCATCGGCGCCAGGGCCGCGTAGTCGGTGGCGCTGGCTCGGTCCATCCAGGCGACGGCTTCCATCGGGTCGCTTTCGAAGCGCTGCATCACCTCCGCCAGCAGCGCGGTCGGCTCGTGCCGACCGTCATGGGCGCGCAACGCCAGTTGCACGGCCTTCAGACCAAGATCGGCGCCGCTGCCCTCGTCGGAGATCGGAAAGCCGTAGCCGCCGACGCGCAGGTCGCGCCCGTCGACGAAGCCGAGGCCGATCGAGCCCGTGCCGGCAATGACGATGGCGCCGTCCTGGCCGGAATGCGCGCCCAGGCAGGCGCCGACGCCGTCGCTGACGAAATCGATGCTGGCGAAGGGATGCGCGATCGCCCGCAACGTCTCCAGCGCACCCTTGCGGCCGATGCCGGCAAGACCGATGCCGGCGCGGATCCTGGCGCTCTGCGCCGGTCCAAAGCCGGCCTCCTCGATCGCCGCGCCGAAAGCCTTGGCAATGGAGGCCCAGGCCGTATCGATGCCGAGCCGGGTCGTTGCCGGGCCCGACAGGCCCTGTCCCAGCACGGTTCCGTCCGCATCCTCGATGCGGGCCCGGCAACCGGTGCCGCCGCCGTCGACACCGAGAAAATAGTGATCCGCGCCGCTGCTCATGCGCTCAGCCGCTCGATGTCGGCGCCGCACAGGCGGAGCTTGCGGTCCAGCTGTTCATAGCCGCGGTCGAGGTGATAGACGCGGTTGATGATGGTCTCGCCTTCGGACACCAGCGCCGCCAGCACCAGCGACACCGAAGCCCGCAGATCGGTGGCCATCACTTGGGCGCCATGCAACCTTTCGCCGCCGCGCACCAGCGCCATGGTGCCTTGCAGCTTGATGTTGGCGCCGAGCCGCATCAGTTCGGGAACATGCATGAAGCGGTTCTCGAAGATGGTTTCACGCAACAGCGATGCGCCCTCGGCACAACACATCAGCGCCATGAACTGCGCCTGGAGGTCGGTCGGAAACCCCGGATAGGGTTCCGTCGTGACGTCGACAGCCTTGAGCGGCCGGTCGCGCGACACGATGAGCCCGCGGTCGCCGGGCCAGACGCTGACGCCGGTGGCCTCCAGCAATTGCACGACAGAGGCCATGTGCTCGAGCCGGGCATGGGTCAGCTCCAGCTGGCCACCGGTGATCGCCGCGGCGATGGCATAGGTGCCGGCCTCGATCCGGTCCGGTATGATGTCATGCCTTGCCGCATGCCAATTCGTCCTGCCGGCAATCAGGATGCGGTGCGTGCCGGCGCCCTCGATGTGCGCGCCCATGGCGTTGAGGCAAGCGGCGAGGTCGGCCACCTCGGGTTCGCGCGCCGCGTTCAGGATTTCGGTTTCGCCCTTTGCCGTGGCCGCCGCCATCATCGCGGTTTCCGTTGCCCCGACCGACGGCGAGCTCAAGACGATGCGCGTGCCGGTCAGTCCGTTCGGAGCCGAGGCGACGATCGAGCCGTTCTCGATGGCAATCCTGGCGCCGAGCGCGGCGAGTGCCGCCACATGCATGTCGACCGGCCGCGCGCCGATCGCGCAGCCGCCCGGCAGCGAGACCCGCGCCTGACCGAAACGGGCGAGCAGCGGCGCCAGAACGAGCACCGTCGCCCGCATCTTTCTGACCGTATCGTAGGACGTTTCCTTGGAAACGGCGGCACTGGTGTCGATCGTCGCGGCATGGGCCGACCGTGTCACCTCGGCGCCATGAAGCCGCGTGACGCTGAGCATGTTTTCGACGTCGGTCACATCAGGGAGGTTGGTCAGTTCGAGCGGGTAGGGGCTGAGCAGCGCCGCCGCTATCTGCGGCAGCGCGGCGTTCTTGGCGCCGGATATCGTCACCGCGCCTTCCAGCCTTTGTCCGCCGACGATCCGCAATCTGTCCATGGGCTGAAACCTTGGTGATGAGAGCCGGGCCGGCGTCTCGCTCCGGAGACAATGCTCCGAATCCCGGTTGTTGGCCCGGTCTAGGTCGAGAATTAATTCTGCGTTCTTGGCTGTCAATCGAAATTGGAATAATTTATTCCTTGACCCGGCAGGTCGTCTGCGGCTTGCGGGCCTGAAAGCGCGAGGGATTCCCGTGTCCGTCTTGAACAGGATCAATGCGAAGCTTGACGCCATGGCGCCCGGCGATCGCGAGATCGGCCAGTACATCGTCGACAATCCCGACCAGATGCTGCGCCTGTCGACGGCGGCTCTCGCGGCCGAGATCGGGCGCAGCCAGTCGAGCGTCGTCAAGTTCAGCCAGAAGCTCGGCTATGCCAGCTATCAGGAACTCAAGCTCGCGGTCAGCGAGGCCAAGGCGCAGGAATGGCAGGTGCCGGCCGGCGTCATCCACGGCTCCATCGAGGTCGGCGACAACTACCAGGTCATCCTGAAGAAGCTGATCGGCAGCAAGCTCCTGTCGATGCAGCAGACCGTCGCCGCCAACAGCGAGCGGATCATCTCCAGGACGCTGGAACTGCTGGATGGCGCGCGCCGCATCCATCTGGTCGGTGTCGGCGCCTCCTCGCTGGTGGCGCGCGATTTCTCCTACAAGCTGATGAAGCTCGGCCGCAACGTGCTGCATGACAGCGACAGCCACATCCAGATGGCCAATGTCTCGACGCTCGGGCCCGGCGATGTGCTGTTCGCACTCTCCTATTCCGGCGCCAGCATCGAAACCTTGCGCATCGCCGAGCTTGCCCGCAAGCGCGGCACGATGGTGATCGCCGTCACCGGCCTGCACGACAATCCGCTGAGCCGCGTCGCCGACATCCGCCTTTACACCGTCGCCGACGAGGAGCGCGCGCGCTCTTCCTCGATCACCGCGCGCGACGCGCAGCTGACACTGACCGATTTGCTGTTCATCCTGCTCGTGCAGAAGCAACCCGACGCCAACGACTATGTCCACAACAGCGAAGCGGCGGTCTCGGTGCTGAAGGCGGATCGCGCCTCGTAGGATGGCTGGGCAACGCGGGCCAACTTAACCCGCGGCGGTCCTTCCCATCCCTTCTGTCCTGCCGAGGTCGCAGGTCGGCTGGTCGTCCGCGAGCTTGCACGCGCGGCTTTCGGCATCCGCATCCGCCAGACGCCAAAATTCCAGCAAGGCTTTTCTTGCCTCTCGTCGCCGAAGGCGCGACGCTGCGAAACGCAGCGCGTTCGTTCGCAAGGAGGAAAATACCATGGCATCCGACGTCGCAGTGATAGCAGGCGCGGGGCAGGGCCTTAGCGCCTCGCTGGCACGCCTTCTCGCCAGGGATGGCTTTCGTGTGGTCCTGGCCGCCCGCAATGTCCAGAAACTCGCCCCCCTGGTCGACGAAACCGGCGCGCTGGCCGTCGAGACGGACGTCGCCGATCCAGCCTCCGTCGCAAATCTGTTCGAGACCGCCGACAAGGCCGGTCCGCTGGCGCTTGCGGTGTTCAACGCCAGCGGGCGCACGCGCGGCCCGATCGCCGAGCTCGATCCCGATGCGGTCAGGCAGGCCCTGCTGGTCGGCGCCTATGGTGGCTTCCTGGTCGGCCAGCAGGCGGCGCGGCGGCTGCTGGCGCGCGGCTCGGGATCGATCCTGTTCACCGGTGCCACCGCCAGTATCAAGGGATTTTCCGGCTCCGCCGGCTTTGCCATGCCGAAATTCGGGCTGCGCGGACTGGCGCAATCCATGGCCCGCGAACTGGGTCCCAAGAACATCCATGTCGCGCATTTCGTCATCGACGGCCAGATCGAGCCGCCGGGACAGCCCGCCGATCCCGACCGGCCGGACCGCCGTCTGTCGCCGGACGCGATCGCCGAGGCCTATATCGCGACCCATCGTCAGCACCGGAGCGCTTGGAGCTTCGAAGTCGAGCTCAGGCCATGGGTCGAGGCGTTCTGACGATCCAGCTGATTGCTCTGTAGCCGGCAGTAACGGCGACGCAGTGGTGGCGGAAACGCGTCGTAGTTTGGACCAGGGCCGGGTTGCGATTCTCGTCACCGCACCGGTCAGTCGGGGCTAGACGCTTTCGAGATAGGTCTCGATCTCGAAATCGCTGACATTGAGTGCGAACGTATTCAGTTCCTGGCGTTTGCAGGCGATGAAGGAGTCGCGCAGGATCGCCGGAAAGATCTCCGCTACATGCGGCCCGCTCTCGAAGGCGGCGATCGCGGACGCCCAGTCCGGCGGCAGCTTGGCCGGAACAAGCCCTTGTCCATCGCTGCCGGCCGGATCGCCCGGCGACAACTGTCTTTCAATGCCGATCAGTGCGGCGCCCAATATGGCCGCAAGCACCAGATAGGGATTGGCATCCGCTCCCGACACGCGATGCTCGATGCGGCGCGCGCCTGTCGGGCCGCCGGGAATGCGGATCGCGACCATCCGGTTCTCGTAGCCCCAGGCGACAGCGGTCGGCGCGTAGGACCTCGGACGAAGCCTGCGGTATGAATTGAAATGCGGTGCGAACACCAGCGTGCTCTCGGCCATTGCCGCAAGCAGGCCGCCGACCGCATGGCGCATGATCTCCGAACCCTGATCGGTGCCGTCGTCGAAGACGTTGCGACCTTCGCCGTCGACAAGGCTGAAATGGACGTGAAAGCCATTGCCGGCGCGGTCGCCATAGGGCTTTGCCATGAAACAGGCGGCGAAGCCGTGCTTGCGGGCGATGCCCTTGACCGTGCGCTTGAACAGGACGGCATCGTCGGCCGCCCGCAGGGCGTCCGCGACATGGTTCAAATTGATCTCGAACTGGCCGACGCCGTTTTCGGCAATGGCGGTGTCGACGGGAATGCCTTGTGCCCGGCAGGCTTCGTAGACGTCATGGATGAAGGATTCGAAATCGTCGATCTCGTCGATCGACAACGCCGCATCGGAATCGAGACGGCGCCCGGTGACCGGCGAGACGGGCCCGACCGGCCGCTGCGACTGCGGATCGACCAGATAGAATTCAAGTTCGGTCGCCGCGACCGGGGTCAGGCCCAAGGCCTTGTAGCGGTCGAGGATGCGGGCCAGCGCCCGCCGGGGATCGCCGAGATAGGGCGCGCCGGTTTCGTCGGCGAGCCAGAGCGGGACAAGTGCCGTCGGATGCGCCGTCCATTCCACCGGGAGAATGCCGCGTCCGGTCCATTGGCAGAGTCCGTCGGCATCGCCGGTCGAGAAGACCAGCGTGTTGCCTTCGATGTCCTCGCCCCAGATGTCGAGGCCAATCAGCGAATAGGGCATGCGCAGCTTGCCTTCCAGCGCCTTGCGTGCCTGCTCGACCGGGATGCGCTTGCCGCGCATGACACCGTTGAGGTCGCACACCGCCGCCCTCAGGCTCTGGATATCGCTTCTGCTTTCAAGCCAGTTCAGAACGTCCGCAATTGCATCGCTCAATTTCCAACCTCTGGTTTTTGGTGCCGCGGCCTGATCGACCGCACTGTCCCTGGTAAAAATAGCTTGTGAGTTTTTCGAAAACGAACCCTGGCTGCTGCCGGAGCGTTTTCCTTATTTTTTCAATTCACTAGCCGGGATATCGGGAGGCATTTCAAAAACCAATTGCGCGATCTGCGATCGCAACATAGAGGCAAGGGAATGGAAAGCCAAGTGGCATTTCTAGGTTCTTGTCTCCGGAAATCTGGCCTGCTGCAGGATATGTGTGGCGCCTTCGTCGATGTCGCGCACGATGGCTGCGCGGGCTCGTTCCCCGTCCTGGGCCTCGATCGCCGCGACGGCTTCCTCGTGATAGTCGATGTCGAGGATGGAGGCGAGGTCATCCTCGAACCCCATGGCGAGGTTCCGCAGGAATGGGCCGACCTGCATCCATACGGTCTCGATCAGGAAGATCATCTGCTCATTGCCGCAATGGCGATAGATCGAGAATTTGAAGTCGTAGTTCTTCCTGAGATAGTCGCCGATATCGCCCTTGCGGGCTGCCTGGGTCAGTTCGGTGCCGTGGCGTCGGATCGTCCGCAGATTGTTGCCGTTGATGAGTTTTGTCGCAAGCTCGGTCGCCGAGCCTTCGAGGATCGTCCGCACGGCGGTCAATTGCGAAAAGCGTTCGGCCGAGATCACCGGCACCTCCACGCTGCCGTTCGGCATCGGGCTGAGCGCGCGCAATGCCTGAAGCCGCATGAAGGCGCTGCGCACCGGCATGTCGCTGGTGCCCAGTTCCTTGGCGAGCTTGCGCGAGGTCAGTTTCTGGCCAGGTACGAACTGGCCGGACATCAGGGCCCGCACGAGTTCCAGATAGACTTTTTCATGCAAGGGAACGGTGTCGACGGCGGTCAACCCGTATTGTGTTCTGTCGGCCATTGGCGGGTCGCTAATCTACGCAGCTGACGACATTCGCCGCTAGTAATTGTTATGCTGGCTGAACGCCGTGTGTGGGCCGTTGTCAGCGACTTGTGGGTCGGCATGATAGACGCATCGATCGCAGTGTCGCAAGGCACCGCACTGGCGCCCGGAAAGAATGGATCGAAGGCAATCCAGGCATCAAGCATGTCAGCACGTCATTTGCCGAACGCCAGAACCTCACCATGCGGATGCATATGCGCCGCTTCACTCGTCTGACTAACGGCTTTTCCAAGAAGGTCGAGGCTCGCCAATGCCGTGGCGCTACACTTCATGTACTACAATTTTGTGCGCATTCATGCTGCGCTTCGCATGACGCCTGCGACGGCCGCTGGCGTCACTGGCAAGCTTTGGGAGATTAGTGACATCGTGGCGCTGATCGAAGCCAAGGAAGCCGAGAAGCCAATGACGCGCGGACCGTACCGGAAGAAAGGCGTCTCAATTGGATGATCCTAAACCCATCACGAACGAAAATATTCTGATGGCTCTCGGCATCGTTCTCGTCGAAATTCGCGCGACCGATGATCTATCCAGAGCACAGGTGCTCGCTGACTCATTTCACAACGCACCGGCCATGATCGCGTCTGGCGCCAGTCCTCAGGATACCTGGGCAAATGTAGTTGGAACCGCTCGCAGGCTTGATGTGGAACGATATGTCGTCTGGCTATTAAGCCACGTTCAGGCGAGACAGATTTCAAACTGACCCATTACCGAATGCACTCCTTGGTGCCCCGGGTTGAGGCCCATGACAAAGATGCGATCGGACAGACAGACGGCCTCCTCGGCATCGTGCATCAAGAGCTGCTGCGTCTGGCCGGCCGGCTCTTTGCCGCCGCCAGATGCGTCAGCAAATTCATCGTGATCCTGCCGACGTCGTTCATGGCACTTCCCGTCGGCAATGCGCCGCACCAGGCGACCGAACTCGCGCAGAAGATCAAACCTCCTGAAGGAAGATGGCGCAGCGTCATCTCCGCGCAGCGGCGCGAGGCGCACTCGCTGGCGCCGCCCTCGTACCAGCGCGTCGCGTCATGGACGAAACTGTCCGGGAAGCCGGTTGCACGCGCAATGACTATAGTGTCGGGGGACGTGCCAAGGTGTGGATCGGTGGCATCGACCTCATAGCCGGCCGCGCCGCCGAGCACGATGCCCTCGTTGCCGAAGGTCTCGTCGGCGACGCCGTCGAACAGCCATGCGGCCGAAGGTTCATGGCTTTGCGGTGTGCGCGTGAAGGGGCGCGCGCCGTCGAAGCCCATCAGCGAGATGGCGACGCCGGTCAGCGAGAATTCGCCGCGTCCGCTGGCGCGAAGATGGCCGCCCGGCTGGTTGGTGATCGACAGCGATTGTTCGGCGATTGGCCCATCCCAGGTGCGCGCCGCTTCGAGCGGCGAACGGCGCAGTTCCATCAGATCGCCCTGGAACGCGACCTTGCCGGCAAAACCATTGCCGCCGAGATAGGCGATGCTGCCGCCTGTTGCCGCGAACTGGCGCAGGGCATGTTCCATTTCGATCGACATGTATTCCGGATGGCTGCCGGTGACGACAGCCCGATACCCCTGCAGGCCGGCGAGACCCCGCTCATGCAGGTCGCGGTCGGTGATGAGGTCGAAGGCGATGCCGTTGCTGTGGCAGAAGCGCAGCAGGTGCAGGTCGACCGGCAGATTGTGCGGACAACCACACAGCGGGTAATTGTAGTCGTCACGCAGCGTCGCCTTCGGCTTCCGGTAGGAGCAGATCGACACGCCGCTGAGGTCGCTGTGGTAGTCGTAGAGCGACTTCAGATTGTTATCGATCGCGAAGCGATGGCCACGATCCTCGCACATCCACTCGTACAGATGCGCGGGCAGGAATTCGTCCGCGTAAGCGAGATAGGTGGCCGTCGGCACCAGGAACAACAGCGGTGAGCGACGGATGGACGAGGTGATGAAAAAGACGATACGCTCCGATCCGCCGTCATGGCCGACCTCGAAGGCATAGACGCCGGCTGCCGCCTCGGCGGGGACATGCAAATGGTATGAGGCTGGCCATTGCAACGATCCCATGTCGTCGTCGTGGCAATGCAGGGCGTCGTAGTGTGACGGCACCAGCCTTGGATCGAAACTCGATCCGTCCCAGCGGCGCGAGGTCATGCAGAACGCCGGCTGGTTGACCGCTTCCAGCAAGAGGACGCCATCTCCGCCTGTCGAGGCGATCGGGCCGCTCGGCAGCAAGGTGGGGAACGTCCAGGCAACGCGTCCGGTTGTGGTTTGCAGGGCGATTGCCGAGAATTTGGCGTTGAGCGACCTGACATCGTTTGCCGCGCTCGCACCGAAGAACACGCCGTCTGACGGAGGCTGCCAGGGCAGATTGAATTGCCGATGCAGGCGAAACGGCGCCAACAGGTCGTCCGAGCTGATCCGAAGGACTGTCCCGCTGTCATCGGATGAAATCTCGACCACCAGCCAGGTGTTTGCCGGTATGGTGTCGCCGGTCTGAAGCGCTTCGCCATGATGGAGGAAAGTCAGCTTTCCGTCCTGCAGCTGAAGCCGCAATGCACCGCTCTCAAACAGCACCCGGACGCCGTCATTGCGGGTCAGATACACTTCAAAGGCGACGCCGCTGATCTCCGCGCACTTGGCAAGTTCCGACGCCGCGATCTTCAGGAACGACCCCTGATCGAAGTCGCGGTGGGACGCGGCATCCCCGGTCGGCCCAACGTGCCAATCCATGAATTCAGCCGAGGGCGTGTCGAGCCGTACGATCCGCACATCGCGCACTTGCCGCGACGACGAGACATGAAGGGCGACAGGCGTTCCGGCCGCTGCGTGCCAGGGAACCGTGTAACCTGAAACGGCCATGGCGCCGTGATCGACGGGACGTCTCATCTCGGCAAAAGTCCGAGCCGCGATTCCGGTCGGTGCAATCCGTTGGATGGCAAATTCGACAATTCTCTCGTACCCCTTTTTGAATCACACTACCGGCATCGTTTCCTGGGGGTATACCCCCATCGCTGCATGATTGGAGACAAAGTCCGTTTTTTGAAGGCCTCGCGCCGAGGAATGCCTGCGCTCGCATGAGCCGGCGATCGTGTCGTTGCTGCGTGCCCGTTGGTTCGCGTCCGAGTCTCCGCCCGCGGTCGCCGAGGCCGATCCTGGAGCGGGGCGACCCAGTCGGGTTCCGGAGCGCTAGGTCGTCCAGAAGCGGCGCCTGATCGCGGGATCGCCGGGGGCGGACGGTCCTGCGGCACGAGGTCGATCTCGTCATCACAAATCTTGACTTTTGCCGCACTTGCACGCGCGGCCGCTCTCTGGCTTTTTGGGGCACCCATCCGAGCGGACTGATTCGCATCATACCGCTCGCTTGCAATACCCCCCAAGGCAGTCTGCGGGTGGTCGTGAAGCGCGCAATTGGCAAAGGAGAAAGCGGCATGGCCGAGTTCAAGAAGCCCGAGATCTCCGAGATGAGACCCAAGATCACCGTGATCGGCGTTGGCGGCGGAGGTGGGAATGCCGTCAACAACATGATCGCGGAGCAGCTTCAGGGCACCGAGTTCATCGCCGCCAACACCGACGCCCAGGCGCTTGCAATGTCGAAGGCAACGAGGCTGATCCAGCTTGGCGCTCACGTCACCGAGGGGCTGGGTGCCGGATCGCTTCCCGAGATCGGCCGTGCCGCAGCCGAGGAATCGCTCGACGAGATCATGGACCATCTCCAGGGCACGCATATGTGTTTCGTCACCGCCGGCATGGGCGGCGGCACGGGAACCGGCGCCGCTCCGATTATCGCGCACGCGGCGCGCAAGGCCGGCATCCTGACCGTGGGTGTCGTCACCAAGCCGTTCGCGTTCGAGGGCAAGCGGCGCATGCAGATGGCCGAGGAAGGCATCGCGCGGCTTCGCGAGAGCGCCGACACCGTAATCGTCATCCCGAACCAGAACCTGTTCAGGATCGCCGATGCCAAGACCACCTTCGCCGACGCTTTCGTCATCGCCGACCGGGTGCTCTATTCCGGTGTCGGCTGCATTACCGACCTGATCGTCAAGGAAGGCCTGATCAATCTCGACTTCGCCGATGTGAAATCGGTGATGCGGGGCATGGGCCGCGCGATGATGGGTACGGGCGAGGCGTCCGGCGAAAGCCGGGCCATCAAGGCGGCGGAAGCGGCAATCGCCAATCCGCTTCTGGATGAGGCTTCGATGAAGGGCGCAAAGGGCGTTCTGGTCTCGATATCGGGCGGCCGCGACATGACCCTGTTCGAGGTCGATGAAGCCGCCACCCGCATACGCGAAGAGGTCTATGAGGATGCCGACATCATCGTCGGCGCCATCTTCGACAAGAATCTGGAAGGCAAGTTCAGGGTGTCGGTCGTGGCGACCGGGCTCGATCGCCCGTTTGAGGCTGGGGACGCCAACGCCGAGTTCACGGGCAACCGTTCAGGCCAGGCGCCATCGCGGATACTGCAGTAGGGCGTATTTGATCCGACGCCGCCCGGCAAAGCTCTGCCTCCGGGCATTGCGCCCATGGCGTTCTGGGCGAGGGACGATCCCTGGCGTCGCCGCATGGTTGCGGATTCGCGATCGATGCCGGTGGCAAAACGCGGCCCGTCTTCGCAGCGGCGTCATCGCGATTTGCGTGCCGGGCAGCTTGGCCTCGGACCTTTGACAACGCAGTCAGCCCTATCGTGCAGCGACTATGCGGCAATCGGATTTCCACCCGAGAGCCCTTGCCTGGATCGGCATAGCCTCCGCTCTTTCCTGGGCGAAGTATAAGCGCCTTTTCTCTTCTGGCTGCCGCCGCAGTTCCTGACTGGTGCTGCGCATGCGGCCGGCTGCCCGCACTTTGCTCCCACGCACGACTGTCGTTGAACAGCCCGGAGGCTGTTTGAACCCTCGCGCATGGCTGGGCGCTTGACTCCGGGGATGTCTTGTGAAAAATTTTGCACAAGCTGATAAAAATATCAAAGGGCGGAAATGGTCGGATTTGGCAACGGGCTCTTGCGCGACGATGAGACCAGCATGGCGGCGCGTGCCGCATGGCTTCATTACGCCGGCGGCCTGACCCAGTCCGAGGTTGCCAAGCGGCTGGGGCTGACCAGCCTCAAGGCGCATCGCCTGATCACCAAGGCCAACCAGGAAGGGCTGGTGAAGGTCTATATCGACGGCGAAGTGTCGGAATGCGTCGAGCTCGAGGACGAACTGTCCCGCCGCTACGGCCTCGATTATTGCGAGGTGGTTCCCGATTTCGATTCGGAGGATCTGCCGCTCAAGGCGCTCGGCATCGCCGGCGCGCAATTTCTCAAGCGCGAGATCGAACGCGGCGAGGAGGCGCTGATCGGCGTCGGCCATGGCCGCACGCTGGCCGCTTGCGTGGAATATCTGCCGCGCACCTCGACCGACAAGATCCGCTTTGTCTCGCTGCTCGGCGGCCTGACGCGGAAATTCTCGGCCAACCCACATGATGTCATCCACCGCCTCGCCGAACGCACAGGCGCCGAAGCCTACGTCATGCCGGTGCCGATGTTCGCCAACACGGCGGAGGACCGGCTCGTGCTGCTCGGGCAGAAGGGCATCAGCGAGGTCTTCGATCTCGCCAAATCGGCCGACCTGCTGCTTGCCGGCATCGGCACCGCCGAACGCGAGGCGTCGCTGGTTGCCACCGGCATGATCGAAAAGGGCGAGATGGAGGAGATCCGCCGCAACGGCGGTGTCGGCGAATTGCTCGGCCATTTCTTCGATGATGCCGGCAAAGCGGTGGCGACGACCGTTTCCAACCGGGCGCTGGCGCTGGCCAGGGAGGATATCAGCAATCGCCGGATTGTCGCCGTCGCCGGCGGCAAGGTGAAGGTTCGTGCCATCAAGTCGGTGCTGGAGAGCCGCTATCTCAGGGGCCTGATAACCGACGAGCGGACGGCGCGATCGCTCGTGGGAGAGACGCCGGTCGGGTAGCCGGCAACCGTTCAGTTGAAACTACCCTGTGGAGGAGAAGACGAAATGCATGAGAAAGAGAAAGACCTCATTGACGCCTTCCTGCGCGGACAAGTCGACCGTCGCGGGCTGATCAAGGGACTGGGTGCGATGGGCCTTGCCGCCGGTACCGCCGGCATGCTGCTCAATCTGGGCCAGACCCGCGCGCTTGCCGCGGACTTCGACTGGAAGGCGCACAAGGGCAAGACCATCAAGCTCTTGCTCAACAAGCACCCTTACGCCGACGCGATGATCGCCGATCTCGAGAACTTCAAGCAGCTGACCGGCATGAACGTCGTCTATGACGTGTTCCCGGAAGACGTCTATTTCGACAAGGTCACCGCGGCGCTATCGGCGAGCTCGCCCGAATATGATGCCTTCATGACCGGCGCCTACATGACCTGGACCTATGGTCCGGCCGGCTGGATCACCGACCTCAACGAATGGATCAAGGACCCGGCCAAGACCAACCCGAACTATGCCTGGGACGACTTCCTGCCCGGCGTCAGGAATTCCTGTGCCTGGAATGGCAAGCCGGGCGGCGCGCTCGGTTCGGACGACGCCAAGCAGTGGTGCATTCCGTGGGGCTTTGAGCAGAACAACATCACCTACAACAAGGCCATGTTCGACAAGGCCGGCGTCACCATTCCCGGCAACATGGACGAGATGGTTGCCGCGGCGGCCAAGCTCACCAAGGATGTCGGTGGCGGCGTCTACGGTATCGGCGTGCGTGGCTCGCGCTCCTGGGCGACGATCCATCCAGGCTTCCTGTCGGCCTATGCCAACTTTGACCAGAAGGATCTCAATGTCTCGGCTGACGGCAAATTGTCGGCCGCGATGAACACCGCCCAGTCCAAGGCTTTCCACAAGCAGTGGGTTCAGATGATCCAGGAGAGCGGCCCCAAGGACTGGTCGACCTACACATGGTATCAGGTCGGCACCGATCTCGGCGCCGGCGCCTCGGCGATGATCTTCGACGCCGATATCCTCGGCTACTTCATGAATGGCGGCGACAACAAGATGGCCGGCAAGCTCGCCTTTGCAAGCTTCAAGGCCAATCCGGCAGCCAAGGCGGCGACGCCCAACATCTGGATCTGGTCGCTGGCAATGTCCAATTTCTCGAAGGACAAGGACGCCACCTGGTACTTCATGCAATGGGCCTCCGGTCCGGAGCACGGGCTGTTCGGCGCCACCAAGATGGACTTCGTCAATCCGGTCCGCCAGTCGGTCTGGAAGGACGAGATGTTCCGCGACAAGCTGAACAAGAGCTATCCGGGCTATGTCGAGATGTTCGACGCCTCGGCGCCGGGCGCCAGCATCAAGTTCACGGCGCAGCCGCTGTTCTTCGATCTCACCACCGAATGGGCGGCGACGCTGCAGAAGATGGTGGCCAAGGAAGTGCCGGTCGACGAGGGCCTCGACAAGCTGGCCGAGAGCATCGACGGCCAGCTCAAGGAAGCCGGCCTCGGCTAGGCCAAGGCCCAGGGACTGGCTCGCTGCGGCAGGCCAGTCCCGACCCGACTTTCGCGTCTGCGACGCGGCGCCTGGAGCATCGGACCCAAAAGTGGAATCCGGTTTTGGGAAAAAACCGATGCTCGAAAAAGTGCCGCCAATTCGCCCACCGGCCGCCCGGCTCCCTTGGGCGGCCGGCCGGGCGAAGCAACAGGGATCATGGAGCAGCGGATGACTGCCGCAACAACACAAAGGGCCGGGCCGTCCGGCTTCAGGATCAGCAAGAGGGTATTGCCCTACGTGCTCAGCCTGCCGGCCTTGCTGGTCTGCATTGGCATCCTCATCCCGTTCCTGACCTCGGTCGTCTATTCGTTCCAGCGCTACCGTCTGAGCCAGCCCTGGGCACGGCAGTTCAACTGGGGCGACAACTACATCTCCTTCTTCACCGACCCGAAGTTCTGGAACACGCTCAAGGTCTCGCTGCTCTATGCGGGAACCACGGTCGTGCTGGAGCTGCTTCTCGGTCTCGCCATCGCCATGCTGCTGCAGAAGCGCTCGACGCTGAACAATTTCATCTCGATCATGCTGTTGATGCCGCTGATGACGGCGCCGGCGCTGGCCGCGCTGATGTGGAAGCTGATGACCAATCCCGGCTTCGGTGTGCTGAGTTATCTCGCGAGCCTGATCGGGCTGCAGGACTTCCGCTGGGCCTCGTCGCCGTCGACGGCGCTCTTCACCGTCGTGCTCGTCGACATCTGGGTCTACACGCCCTTCATCATGATCCTCCTGCTCGCCGGCCTGCGCAGCCTGCCGACGCAGCCTTTCGAGGCCGCGGCACTCGATGGCGTGCCGAGGAGCTTCGTGTTCTTCCGCATCACCTTGCCGATGCTGACGCCCTACATACTGACGGCGACGCTGTTCCGCCTGCTCGACTCCATCCAGCAGTTCGACATCATCTACGCGATGACGCAGGGCGGGCCTGGCGATACGCTGACCGTGTTCCAGGTCGAGGCCTACCTCAACTTCTTCCAGTCGACCAATGTCGGCCGCTCGGCGGCGCTGATGATCATCCTGTGGGCGATCACCTATTTCCTCTCCAACATCTTCATCAAGAACTGGCTGCGGCTGCGCGAACGCGCCCGCGGCCAGGCATAGGAGGCGGACATGGAACACACCTCCTTGCTCGAACGCATCCTGCGCGGCGTGGCACTGACGCTGGTCGTGATCTTCTTCATGTTCCCGATCGCCTGGATCTTCATGATGTCGTTCCAGACCAACGAGACCATCCTGCGCATTCCGCCGCAGTTGATCTTCGAGCCGACGCTGGCCAACTACACCGCGCTGATTACCGGCAAGCTGGTGACGGCGGCCGGCACGCTCGACATCGCCTTCATGCGCAATCTCTGGAATTCGGTGTTCCTGTCGGTCACCTCGGTTGCCGTGTCGCTGCTGCTCGGCGTCCCGGCGGCCTACGCCTTCGCGCGGCACAAGTTCCGCGGTTCGGAGGACATCGCCTTCACGCTGCTGTCGTTCAAGTTCGCGCCGGCGCTGCTGGTGCTCCTGCCGCTCACCCTCTATTTCCAGAAGCTTGGATTGGCCAACACCTATATCGGGCTGATCTGGGTCTACCAGCTGATCTGCCTGCCACTGATCCTGTGGATCGTGCGCGGCTATTTCGAGGACATTCCGGCCGACATCGAATATGCCTATCGCATCGGCGGCCATTCCTGGTTCGCCACCTTCCGCAAGATCGCGCTGCCGCTTGCCGGCCCGGGCATCGCCGCCGCCGGCTTGCTCGCCTTCATCTTTGCCTGGAACAACTTCGTCTTCGCGCTGGTGTTGGCCTCGGCCGACAAGCAGCCGGTGACGGTCGGAGCGCTCGCCTTCATCACCTCCTCGGGCATCCAGTATGGCCAGATTTCGGCGGCCATCGTGTTGTCGATCACGCCGACGCTGGCGCTCGCCCTTTATGCGCAGCGCTATCTTGTCGAAGGTCTGTCGCTCGGCGCGGTGAAAGGATAGAAATGGCCAGCCTCGAACTCAGAAAAATCGTCAAGCGCTACAAGAGCCAGACCGTTCTCGACAATCTGTCCCTGACCGTCGCCGATGGCGAGACCCTCGTCCTGTTCGGTCCGTCCGGCGCCGGCAAGACGGTGCTGCTCAGGCTCGTCGCCGGCGTCATCGATCCGGATGAGGGAAAGATATTCATCGGCGGTGACGACATGACCGATGTCGACGCGGAGTTCCGCGGCATCGGCATGGCTTTCCAGAATTTCGCCTTGTTTCCGCATATGACCGCGTTCGACAACATCGCGACGCCGCTGGAAGCCAAGCGATCATCGCAAGGCGCGATCAAGGCCGGCGTCGAGAGCGTCGCCAAGCTGTTGAAGATCGCCCATGTGCTCAGCCACAAGCCGCGCGCGCTCTCCAACGGCCAGAAGCAGCGCACGGCACTTGCCCGCGCGCTGGTCGGCTCGCCGCCGCTTCTCCTGCTCGACGACCCCTTGCGCAATGTCGACGCCAAGCTGCGCTTCGAGATGCGCCTCGAACTGCCGAGGCTGCTCGCCGATCGCGGCGCCACCGTCGTCTACGTCACCCAGGACTACAAGGAAGCCATGGCGCTCGGCGACCGCATCGCGGTGATGTCGCAAGGCGTTATCAGGCAGCTTGGCACGCCCGAGCAGATCTATCGCGAGCCGGCCAATATTGAGATCGCAAGGCTGTTCGGCGACCCCACCATCAACCTGCTCGACGTCAAGCCCGCGCGGGATAGTAGGGGGATTTATGTCGGCCTGTCCAACGTCCAGGTCCATCTGGCCGGCGCCTACGAGACGGCGGTTGGCCGCGACTGCGTGATCGGCCTGCGGCCGGAGGCGCTGAGCTTCGTCGAGGAGGGCGCGCCCGGCGCCATTCCGGTGACGGTCGAGGCCGAGACGCCGCTCAACGAAAAGATCGTCACGCTGGTGCGCACCGTGCGCGGCCGTGAAATCCTGGTCTCGCGGCCGGCCGGAACGCCGGGCCGCAGCGAGGGCAAGGCCCACATCTCCGTCGACGGCAAGAGCGCCTTGCTGTTCGACCACGCGAGCGGCGAGCGTATCGGTTCCAAGAACGTCGTCAGTTTGCGCAACGGAGAAGCGGCATGAGCCCGAGCGCACTTACCATTTCCGGCGTCGACAAGTTCTATGGCCCGATCGACCGGGGCGTTCACGCCGTCAAGGACCTGACGATGGAAATCGGCAAGGGCGAGATCGTGGCGCTGCTCGGCTCGTCTGGCTGCGGCAAGACCTCGACGCTGCGCATGATCGCGGGCTTCGAGGAGGTCTCGCGGGGCGCGATCTCGGTTGGCGGCCGCCAGGTGCACACCTTGCCGCCGGTCAGGCGCAACGTGGCGATGGCGTTCGAGGGCTATTCGCTCTATCCGCCGTTGACCGTGCGCGAGAACATGGCGTTCGCGCTCAAGGCAGCGAGGTTGCCGAAGAGCGAGGTCGATGCCAAGGTCGCCAGCATCGCCAAGCTGCTCGAGATCGAGGATATACTGGAGCGCTACCCCAGCTCCATCTCCGGCGGTCAGCAGCAACGCGCCAGCCTCGGCCGGGCGCTGATCCGCGAGGCGGACCTGCATCTGCTGGACGAGCCGATGGGTCAGCTCGAACCGCAGCTGCGCGCCGTGCTGCGCGGCCGCATCAAGCACTTCATCAAGGAGCGCGGCCTGACCGCGATCCTGGTCACCCACGACCAGACCGAGGCCAATGCGCTTGCCGACCGCATCGCGGTGATGGAGGGCGGCGTGCTGCAGCAGTTCGACACATCAGACAGGATCAAGGAGCGCCCCGCGAACCTGTTCACCGGCACCTTTGTCGGCGAGCCGCCGATGAACGTCTTCGAGGCCTATGTCGGCGTGGCCGCCGGCCGCATTAATTTGCGGCTGCCGGATGGGCTGTCGCTCGACTACGACAAGGATGCTTTCAGCGCTCCGGTTCGCGACCAGCTGCTCAGCCGCGAACGGGTCGTCATCGGCATCAGGCCCTACGCGGTGCGGCGCTCGAAGGAGGGTGTTCCGGCCAGGGTCTCGGCCAATCAATGGCTTGGCGACCAGACCCACATAGCTGCGGACTTTGCCGGCGGCTCGCTGGTTCTGGTCGAACATGATCGCACCCGTCTGGATCTGGGTGCGCCTATCAATGTCAGCATCGATCCGAAGAACCTTCACGTCTTCGACCAGGCGAGCGGCAAGGCCATCTCGCACGGCATGGAGCTTGCGTGATGCGGGACATCCTGATCGGCCTCGACGCCGGCACCTCCGTCATCAAGTCGATCGCCTTCGACACCACTGGCCGGCAGATTGCCGCCGCCGCGCTGCCGAACCACTACGAGACGCTGCCGGGCGGTGGCGCCGAACAGGATTTGGCGCGCACATGGAGCGATGCCGCCGCGACCTTGCGCCAGCTCGCCGACAAGGTGCCCGACCTCGCCAACCGAACCGTCGCGATCGCTGTCACCGGGCAAGGCGACGGCACCTGGCTGATCGACGGCAAGGGCGAGCCGGTGGCGAAAGGCTGGCTCTGGCTCGACGCGCGCGCCGCCGCTGTCGTCGAGGAGATCCGCGCGCGGCCCGAGGACCGGCTCCGCTTTGAAAGGACAGGCACCGGGCTTGCCGCCTGCCAGCAGGGCTCGCAGTTTGTGTTCATGAAGCGCAACATGCCTGCGATGCTGGCCAAGGCCGCGACGGCCTTCCATTGCAAGGACTGGCTCTATTTCAAACTGACCGGCGAACGCGCAACCGATCCATCGGAGGGAACCTTCACCTTCGGTGATTTCCACACCCGGGACTATTGCGATGACGTGCTCGACGTGCTCGGCGTCGCCGATCTCAGGCATCTGCTGCCGCCGATCGTCGACGGCACCAGGCACAGCACCGGCCTGTCGCAGGCAGCGGCCGATGCCACCGGGATGCTTGCCGGGACTCCGGTGGTGCTTGGTTATGTCGACGTCGTCTGCACCGCGCTCGGCGCCGGCCTTCTGGATCGCAAGCGCAAGCCCGGTTGCTCGATCATCGGCTCCACCGGCATGCATATGCGGCTGGCCGAGACCCCGGACGACGTGCAGCTCAACCAGGCGGCAACCGGCTACACGATGGCGATGCCGGCGCCAGGTGTGTTTGCGCAGATGCAGTCGAACATGGCGGCGACGCTCAACATCGACTGGGTGCTTGGGCTGGCCTCCGGAATTCTCGCCTCGCAAGGCATCACCCGCAGCAATGGCGAGATGATCGCGCTGGTCGACGCGTGGATAGCGGCCTCGCAGCCGGCTTCGCTGCTCTATCAGCCCTACGTGTCCGAGGCCGGTGAGCGCGGGCCGTTCGTCGATGCCAATGCCAGGGCGGGGTTCGTCGGCATTTCCTCGCGGCACGGCTATGCCGACCTCGTCCGCGCCGTCTTCGAGGGGCTGGCCTTCGCGGCGCGCGATTGCTACGCCGCCATGGGGCCGCTGCCGCGTGAAGTTCGCTTGACCGGTGGCGCCGCCCGAAGCTCGGCGCTGCGCAAGATCCTTGGCGCAGCGGTCGGCGCCGACATTCGCACGAGCGAGCGCGAGGAGGCCGGTGCCGCGGGTGCGGCGATGATCGCCGCGGTCTGCGTCGGTCAATACCCATCCATGGACGATTGCGTCGGCGAATGGGTAACGCCCCTGCTTGGCGAGGCGGAGCCAAGCGACCGGAGCCTCGCCGCGATCTACGAGAAGATGACCCCATCCTACATGTTGGCGCACGAGGCGCTGCGGCCGGTCTGGCGCTCCATGGCTGCGTCGAAGGCAAATTGAGAAGTCGAGTATGCCCAGGAAAATAGCGATCATTGGCGATCATTTCATGCTTCCGGATGTGTTTCGCGCCGAAATCGAGAAGGCCGCGAGCGGCGGTCTCGACATCCGCACACTGCAGACGGCATGGCCCGACGAGCCGATGGAATTCGGCAATGCGGCGCTCGGCCTCGACAGGATCAAGGAGTATTTCGGCCACCCCGACGAGATCGTCGATTTCATCGGCGATGCCGAAATCCTCGTCACCCAGCTTGCTCCGCTGTCGGATGGCATGATGCGGCGCCTGCCGGCGCTCAAGCTGGTCGCGGTATCGCGCGGCGGCCCGATCAACATCGACATGGGCGCGGCCAGGACTCACGGCATTACCGTGGTCAATGTGCCTGGCCGTAACGCGACCGCCGTGGCAGAGTTCACCATCGGCGCCATCCTTGCCGAGACGCGGCTGATCCGGGTCGGCCACGAAGCGCTGCGCAGGGGAGAATGGCGCGGCGATCTCTACCGGGCCGACCGCACCGGCCGCGAACTCAGCGAAATGACCGTCGGCGTCATCGGCTATGGCAATATCGGCACGAAAGTGGTCCGTCTGCTGCGCGCCTTCGGCTGCCACGTCCTCGTTTGCGATCCTTATGTGCAGTTGAGCGCCGACGACCGCAATGCCGGCGTCGAGCTCGTCGCGCTGGACGATCTCCTGTCCCGTTCCGATGTGGTCACGCTGCATCCCCGGGTGACCGAGGAGACGCGTGGCATGATCGGCAAGGACACCATCGCGCGGATGAAGCCGGGGGTAATTCTCATCAACACCGCGCGGGGACCGCTGGTCGACTATGACGCGCTCTACGAGGCGCTTGTTTCGGGACAGATCGCCAGCGCCATGCTGGAGACCTTCGCGGTCGAGCCCGTGCCCGCCGAATGGCCCTTGCTGCAGCTTCCCAACGTGACGCTGACGCCGCATATCGCCGGCGCCTCGGTGCGCACCGTGACCTATGCCGCCGAGCAGGCCGCCGAAGAGGTGCGCCGCTATATCGCCGGCCTGCCTCCGGTCAATCCGTGCTGAAAGCGGCAGCCATGACCCACGAATTCGGCATCGAGGCCACGGCAGGATGAACGGCGGCTCTGAAATCGTCGACCTCTTTGTCGTCGGCGGCGGCATCAACGGCGCGGGCATCGCACGCGACGCCGCCGGGCGCGGGCTTTCCGTCATCCTGTGCGAGAAGGACGATCTGGCCGAGGGCACCAGCTCCAGATCGGGCAAGCTCGTCCATGGTGGCCTGCGCTATCTCGAATATTACGAATTCCGCCTGGTGCGCGAGGCGCTGATCGAACGCGAGGTGCTGCTGGAATCGGCGCCGCACATCATCTGGCCGATGCGCTTCGTGCTGCCGCACAGCCCGGACGACCGGCCGGCATGGCTGGTCCGGCTCGGCCTGTTCCTCTACGATCATCTCGGCGGCCGCAAGCGGCTGCCGCCGACCCGCACGCTGAACCTGCACACCGCGCCCGAGGGCGCGCCGATCAGGGACGCCTTCAAGCGCGGTTTCGAATATTCCGACTGCTGGGTCGATGATGCCCGCCTTGTGCTCATCAACGCGCTTGATGCGCGCGAGCGTGGCGCCAGCATATTCACCCGAACCGCCTGCACCGCCGCCCGCCGCGAAAACGGGCTGTGGTCTGTCGAAACGCACGACGTCCGAACCGGCGTCAGGACGACGGTGCGGGCACGCGCCCTGGTCAACGCAGCCGGTCCCTGGGTCAACGACATCATCAATCGCGTGGCGGGCCAGAACTCCAAGCGCAACGTCAGGCTGGTCAAGGGCAGCCACATCGTCGTGCCCAAATTCTGGGAAGGCCGCCAGGCCTATCTCGTCCAGAACAGTGACAAGCGTGTGATCTTCATCAATCCCTACCAGAACGATCTGGCGCTGATCGGCACCACCGACATTCCCTATGATGGCAGGCCCGAGGACGTCGCGGCGGACGCGAGCGAGATCGATTACCTGATCAAGGTGGTCAACCGCTACTTCAAGCGCGGGCTCGTGCGGGACGATGTCGTCTACAGCTTTTCCGGCGTCAGGCCGCTCTACGACGACAATGCCGACAACCCAAGCGCGGTGACCCGCGACTACATCTTCGAACTCGACGCGCCGTCCGGAGCGGCGCCGCTGCTCTCCGTGTTCGGTGGCAAGATCACCACCTTCCGCAAGCTGGCCGAACATGCGCTGGACAGGATCGCTCCGTTCTTTCCCCGGATGGGCAAGCCCTGGACAGCGAAGGCGCATCTGCCTGGCGGCGACATCGCCAATGCCGATTTCGACCGGTTTCTCGGCGACCTTGGGCGCGAGTATCCATGGATGCCGGCATCGCTGATCGATCACTACGGCCGGCTGTACGGGACCAGGACACTTCTTGTGGTCGGCAACGCCAGATCGCTCGCCGAACTGGGGCGACGCTTCGGCACGGATTTCTTCGAGCGCGAGGCCAGCTACCTGTTCGAACAGGAATGGGCGATGACATCAGCCGATATTCTCGAACGGCGCACCAAGCACGGCCTGCATCTTTCCACCGAGGAAAGGTCGGCTTTCGAGGACTGGTGCGCAAGCCGGCTGGCGAGGGCGGGCTGATGGCGGGCTTCGATTCCGGCTCCACGGAATTCCGGATGTTGCGCTCCTTTTCCGCCAGCATCGGCGCCGATCCGCTGCTGGTCCAGGGCGCCGGCGGCAACACCTCCATCAAGCAGGATGGCGTGTTGTGGATCAAGGCTTCCGGCACTTGGCTGATGAACGCGCTGACCGGCGACATCATGGTGCCGGTCGCGCTGGAACCGCTGCTCGACGCTTTGGCGCATCGCAGCGAAGCCGCCGAGAAGGCCGGGCAGTTCACGCTGGAGGAACTCAATCCTAGGCGGCTGCGGCCTTCGATCGAGACGACGGTGCATGCGCTGATGCGGCAGAAGATCGTCGTCCATGTCCATTGCGTCGAGACGATCTCGATTGCCGTCCAGGCCAATGCGGAGGCCTTGCTGGAAGAGCGCCTGCGCGGTCTTGATTGGGCGTATGTGCCCTATCGCAGGCCCGGCCTGCCGCTGGCGCAAGCGATCGCGCAACGGCTGAAGCCTGCGACCAACGTGCTCGTTCTCGGCAATCACGGGCTGGTGGTCGCGGCGGACACGGTTGGTGAAGCGGCTTTGCTGCTGCAGCGGGTGACCGGATTGCTCGCCCGCTCGCCACGGCCGGCCTCGGCGCCCGACACCGACGCGCTGCTCAGGCTTGCCATCGGCAGCGACTATCGGCTTCCCGCATCGACTGCCGCGCATGCCGTTGCGACCGATCTCGCCAGTTGCCGGATCGCGGCTTCGGGCAGCCTCTACCCGGATCATGTGATCTTCCTTGGCGTCGGATCGGCGATCGCCGGTCCGCACGAGAACGCGGCGGCCGTCGTCGCCCGAAGCGCCGTCGCTCCCATGTCCATTCTGTTTCCCGGCAAGGGCATCCTGATGCGCCGCGACGCCAACGCCGGCGCTGAAGCGATGGCGCGATGCCTGGCCGATGTCGCCGCGCGCGTCGATGGTACGGCGCGCCTCAATTATCTGAGCCCGAAGGACAATGCCGAACTCCTGAACTGGGACGCCGAAAAATATCGCCAGGAACTCAACCGCACCGGGGTGACGCTGCAATGACGGCATTCGTCGCCACGGTCCTGCGGCAACGCTGAGAAGGGGAGAGAGGTCTTGGCGTTTACGCTATCCCTCAACACCAATCCGCTGGTCAACCGCTTCGCCGAGCCGGACGACCTGATCGACACCATTGCCTACGACATCGGCATCAGGGACGTGCAGCTCACGCATGAGTTCATCAATCCCTGTTGGCCGGGAGCGACGATCTCGAAGTTCGTGCGCCTGTTCCGCGGCGCGCTGGATCGTACCGGCGTGCGCATCACCTCGGGCATGACCGGCCCGTATGGCCGCCTCAACCATTTCGGCCATCCCGACGCCGACGTGCGCCGCTACTATGTCGACTGGTTCAAGACCTTTGCCGATATCTCGGCGGAACTCGGCGCCAAAGGCATGGGCACGCAATTCGCCATCTTCACCCACCGGGACTATGACGACCCCGAGCGCCGCGCGCGGCTGTTCGATATCGCGCTGGAATGCTGGCGCGACGTCGCCGAACACGCCAGGGCCTCCGGTCTGACCTACCTGTTCTGGGAGCCGATGTCGGTCGGCCGCGAATTCGGCCACACGATCGACAACTGCCGGGCGCTGCAGAATGCGATCGACGCGGCCGGGATGGCGATCCCGCTCGAGATGATGGTCGACATCGACCATGGCGACGTGACCTCCAGCAACCCGGATGACATCAACCCCTATGCCTGGGCCGAAGCCTTTCCCAGGCGGTCGCCGATTATCCATATCAAGCAGTCGTCGATGAACAAGGGCGGCCATTGGCCGTTCATTGCCGCCTACAACAAGGATGGCCGCATCACCCCTGAAAAGTTTCTCGAGACGGTTCGGCGCGGCGGCGGTACCGATAACGAGATTTGCCTCGAACTCTCGTTTCGCGAGCGCGAGCCGGTCGACCACCAGGTCGTCGCCATGATCCGCGAGTCGGTCGACTACTGGGCGCCCTTCATCGAAACCGGCAGGTCGGGTCTTCTGCCAAAGGCCGGATAAAGATCGGGCAGGAGCCGATGCGGCTCCTGCCCGATGAACGCGGCCGGGTTTCGAGCCGGCGGACTCGGAGCAATTCCAGGAAAAGTGCGAAGCGGTTTTCCCGGGAAAAGCGCGCAGCGCTTCCCCCAGGGAATTGAGTCAAAACAAAGAGATAGAGCGGTTCGCTGCTCTATCCGAACTTCGGATCGAGGCTGCCCGACTTGTAGCGCTTGGCCATTTCCGAGACCGGCAGCGGCTTGATCTTCGGCGCGTTGCCGGCGGTGCCGAACTGCTCGAAGCGTTCCTTGCACAGCTTCCTCATCGCCGCCATCGCCGGCGTCAGGTACTTGCGCGGGTCGAACTCGCTCGGGTTCTCGGTCAGCACCTTGCGGATCGCGCCGGTCAGCGCCATGCGGTTGTCGGTGTCGATGTTGATCTTGCGCACGCCATGCTTGATGCCGCGCTGGATCTCTTCCACCGGCACGCCCCAGGTCGGCTTCATCTGGCCGCCATATTTGTTGATGATCTCCTGCAGATCCTCCGGCACCGAGGACGAGCCGTGCATGACCAGATGCATGTTCGGCAGGCGGCGGTGGATCTCTTCGATGACATTCATCGCCAGCACCGCGCCGTCCGGCTTGCGCGAGAATTTGTAGGCACCGTGGCTGGTGCCCATGGCCACCGCCAGCGCATCGACATGCGTATCGCGCACGAACTGTTCGGCCTGAACGGGATCGGTCAGCAACTGGTCGTGGCTGACGGTGCCTTCGACGCCGTGACCGTCTTCCTGCTCGCCGCCGCCCATTTCGAGCGAGCCGAGCACGCCGATCTCGCCTTCCACCGACACGCCGCCCCAATGCGCCATGTCGACGACGCGCTTGGTGATACCGGAATTGTAGGCATAGTCGGCCGGCGTCTTGCCGTCTTCCTTGAGCGACCCGTCCATCATGACAGAGGTGAAGCCGTACTGGATCGCGGTGACGCAGGTGGCTTCGTTGTTGCCATGGTCGAGATGCATGCAGACCGGGATGTCGGGATGGATTTCGACCAGCGCGTCGATCAGCTTGGCCAGCACCACGTCATTGGCATAGGCGCGCGCGCCGCGGCTCGCCTGCAGGATGACAGGTGATTTGGTCTCCTCCGCCGCCTCCATGATGGCAAGGCCCTGTTCCATGTTGTTCATGTTGAAGGCGGGCACGCCATAGCCGTATTCAGCGGCGTGATCGAGCAATTGTCTCAGTGTGATGCGAGCCAACGAATAGTCTCCCGTATCTGGTTAAAGCCTGTGGTTGCGGACTGTCCGCGCATCGTTCAGCCCACCGATGCTTCTGGCCGGATTTCCGCGCAACCGCAACCGTCAGAGGGCACCCCGATAGCAATTCTTGTTACAGCGCCGCCATGAAAACGAAACGAATATCTCAAGAGAATAGCACATTATCACAGATTCTTTGATACAAATGAGAAATTTGATGTTATATTGCGGGCCGACGTGAGGCCTTGCCCGGCCGCGCAAGGAAGCCGAGGAATGAAGAGCGACAGCCGCCGGCAAGGCATCATGGATTTTCTGATGGACGCCGGAACAGCGAGCGTCGACGACCTTGCGTCGCGCTTCGGCGTGTCGAAGATGACCGTCCACCGCGACCTCGACGAGCTTGAGGAGAGCGGCTTCCTGCGCAAGGTGCGCGGCGGTGCCTCGATCCAGCCCAGTGGTCTCTTCGAAAGCGATTTCCGCTACCGGCAGAAGCAGGCGACCGAGGAAAAGCAACGCCTGGCGGCAGCAGCGGTGGCGATGATCGAACCCGGGCAGACGGTGATCATCGATGATGGCTCGACGGCCGGTGGCATTGCTGGCCGTCTTTCGGATTTGCGCCCGCTGACCGTGATCACCAACAATCTGGCCGTCATCGAGGAGCTGTCCGGGGTAGGAGGGATCAACCTCATCGCGCTTGGCGGCCTCTACAGCAAGAAATTCCACGGCTTCTTCGGCCTGCTCGCCGAGGACACGCTGAAATCGCTGCGCGCCGATGTCGCCTTCCTGTCGTCGTCCGCCATCCACGGCGCTTCCGCCTTCCACCAGGACCAGGAAGTTGTTCAGACCAAACGCCTGATGATGGCCGCCGCTGCCCGCAAATATCTGCTGGTCGATCACGGCAAGTTCGGCCGCACCGCCCTGCATTTCCTCACCGACCTCAAGGCGTTCGACGCGGTCCTCACCGGTCGTGAGCTTGAGCCGGCGCTGCGCGAGCCGCTGGATGCCGCCGGTGTCTCGCTGACTTTGGTCGACAAACACTAGGGAGTACGCGTGGTTTACTGGGTCGGTACAAGCTGGAAGATGAACAAGACGCTGGCCGAGGCGCTGGCGTTCGCCGAGATTTTGGCCGGATTCATCCCCGGTTTCGACGATCGCATACAGCCTTTCGTCATTCCCTCCTTCACGGCGGTCCGCGAGGTCAAGCACGCTCTGTCGCTGACGCGGATCAAGGTCGGCGCCCAGAACATGCATTGGGCCGATGCCGGCGCCTGGACCGGCGAGATTTCGCCGGTGATGCTGAGCGACTGCGGGCTCGATCTGGTCGAACTCGGCCACAGCGAACGGCGCGAGCACTTCGGCGAGACCGACCGTACCGTCGGCCTCAAGACCGCCTCGGCCGTGAAGCACGGATTGATACCGCTGATCTGCGTCGGTGAGACGCTTGCCGAGCGCGAGAGCGGGCAGGCCGATGCGGTGCTGACGGCGCAGGTGCAGGGTGCGCTGCAATTCCTCGAAGGCGAGGCGAAAGGAGCAAAGATCCTGTTCGCCTACGAGCCGGTCTGGGCGATCGGTGACAAGGGCATTCCGGCCAGCTCCGACTATGCCGACAGACAGCAGGGGCTGATCAAGACGGTAGCCGGCGGTCTGCTGCCGGCCGTACCGCCGGTGCTCTATGGCGGCAGCGTCAATCCCGGCAATGCCGCCGAGCTGGTCGGCCAACCCAATATCGACGGCTTGTTCATCGGCCGCTCCGCCTGGCAAGCGGAAGGCTACATCGACATCCTCGGTCGCGCCTCGGCGGCGATCTGAACCAATCGAGATATCATTCAGTCAAGGAAAGACACGACCATGAAAATAGCCATTGGAGCCGACAGCGCCGGCAAGCCGCTGCTCGATGTCATCGCCGCGCATCTCGCCACCAAGTCGGGCATCACCGTCAGCGATCTCAGCCAGGCCGGCTACTATGCCGACCTGTCGCAGAACCTCGCCCAGACGATCGTCGACGGCAAGAACGATCGCGGCATCCTGTTCTGCGGCACCGGCATCGGCGTTTCCATCTCGGCCAACAAGGTGCCCGGCATTCGCGCCGCGCTCACCCACGACACCTATTCGGCCGAACGCGCGGCGAAATCCAACAACGCCCAGATCATCACCATGGGCGCCCGCGTCATTGGCCCGGAACTGGCCAAGGCGATCGTCGACACGTGGCTTGCCTCCGAGTTCGACGAAAAGGGGCCGTCGGCCGGCAATGTCGAGGCGATCAACAGGCTCGATGCGGCGAAGGTTTAACCCAGACTCACCGTCATCGCGCCGATGACGGTGACGGCAGACGCCGCCCCCGGGTCCATATGCCCGAGCGATCGCTCGCCGAGCCGCGAGGAGCGGCCCTTGGCGGCAATCATGTCCTTGGTCGCTTCCGCACCGCGCTCGGCGGCGGCAAGGGCCGCTTCGAGGCTCTGAGCCAAGTTCTTGCCGGCAAGATTGGCCGCGGCGGCCGCCTCGGCCGCTGGCAGCCAGGCATCGATCATCGTCTTTTCGCCGATCTCGGCCTTGCCGCGATCCTTGATGCCTTGCGCCATCGCCTGAACGATGGCGATCACGTCTCCGGCCGCCAGTGTCGCCTTGCCCTTGACGGCGGCGGCGCCGCGCATGAAGGCCGTCGCATAGAGCGGACCCGAGGAAGCGCCGACGGCGTTGAGGAACGACTTCGCCGCCATGTTGAGCAGCGTCGTCGGCTCGGTCGTCGCAAGGTCAAGCGAGGCCAGCGCATCGCGCACCGCGCCGAAGCCGAGCGCCATGGCAATGCCGTGGTCGGCGTCGCCAATGACGCCGTCGAGTTGGCAGAGCCGGTCCTTGTCGGCCTCTATCGCCACCGCGATGGCGTCGAACATTCTTTTCAGGTCAGCGGCGTCGATTGTCACGGGATCGCTCTTTCGTCAGCCGGCTCGGAACATGGCGCAGTCGCAGGGGTGGTCGAGCATGGTCTGCAGCTCGCCGTCGAGATGCATCAGTGTCACCGAGGCGCCCGCCATTTCCAGCGACGTGCAGTAATTGCCGACCCAGGTCGCGTGGATGGAAACACCGATTGCGTCGAGCCTCTGCCTGATCCGGCGGTTCATGATGTAGAGCTCCATCAGCGGCGTCGAGCCGAGCGAATTGACCAGCACCGCGACCTTGTCGCCGCGCGAAGGCGCCATCTCGGCGAAAATCTTGTCCAGCATCTCGTCGGTGATCTCGTCGGCGGTCTTGAGCTTGGCGCGCGCGATCCCGGGCTCGCCATGGATGCCCATGCCGATCTCCATTTCGTCGGCGCCGATCTCGAAATTCGGCCGCCGCGTCTGCGGCAGCGAGCAGGGCGACAGCGCCACGCCCATGGTGAAGGTGTGGTCGTTGGCCTTGCGCGCGATACGCTCGACCTCGTTTAAGGAGAGCATCCGGTCGCAGGCGGCACCGGCCGCCTTGAAAATGAAGAAATTGCCGGCGACGCCGCGGCGCTTGTGCCGCTGGTCGTGCGGTGCCGAGGCGACGTCGTCGGTGGTCAGCACCGTGCGCACCTCGATGTCGTCCATCGCGGCCATCTCGGCCGCCATGTCGAAATTCATCACGTCGCCGGCATAGTTTCCGTACATGAACAACACGCCGGCACCGCCGCTGACCGCCTTGGCGCATTCGAGGATCGGATCGGGCGGCGGCGAGGCGAAGACATTGCCGATTGCCGCCGCGTCCGCCAGTCCCTTGCCGACAAAGCCAAGGAAAGTCGGCTCATGGCCGGAGCCGCCGCCGATGACGAGCCCGACCTTGCCGGGCCGCGGCCCGTCGCGGGCGATGATCGAGCGCGGGCTGCCGTCCGCGCTCTTGAGATGGCGAGGATGCGCGGCCAGGATCCCTTCGAGCATCTCGTCGACGGCGCGGTTGCCGTCATTGATGATCTTCTTGGTCTGCACCGGCATCCTCCCAAACTCGGTATTTTCCGAGATACTACAGGCTGTTACCGGGATTTCCACCCGGCATCGGTGCTTCAAGCCGCGATCTTTTCCCGCGCGGCGAGAATTTCCACGCAGGCCTTGGCCGCCTCCTTGCCCTTGACGGTGAAGTGCTCGAGGAAGAAGCGGTGATGCTCGGCGCTGTCGTGGTAATTGTGTGGCGTCAGCACCGCCGAAAGCACCGGCACGCCGGTCGACAGCTGCACGTTCATCATGCCGTCGATCACCGCGCTGGCGACGAACTCGTGCCGGTAGATTCCGCCATTGACGACGAAGGCCGCGCCGAGGATTGCCGCATAGCGGCCGGTCTGCGCCAGGGTCTTGGCGTGCAGCGGAATCTCGTAGGCGCCCGGCACGTCGAAGACATCGACGGCAAAACGCTTCTCCGCGAGCGCGGAAAGCTCCGCCTCGAAGGCTTGCACGCACTGATCGACGATATCGGCGTGCCAGCGCGCGCGAATAACGGCGATGCGGATTGTCTCATAGTCTTTATGGGAATGCTGATTCATGGGTCCATCCTTCCGTTTCGAACCAGAATCAGGACGCACGACACGAAATGCGGCCCACCAAGGCGGGCCGTCTTTCGTTTCGTTCTCTTCCATCCGGACTGTAACCGTCGGCTCCGGAATCACACCGGATCTGCTGACCTTTCCGCTTGTGCCGGAAAGCGCTCGCGGGCTTGGACCTACAGCATGACCCGAAAACCGGTATCGGTTTTCGTGCGCACTTGTGTCCTTACCGCCGGTGGGGACTTTCACCCCGCCCTGAGAACATTAACGCCGTTTGTATGGAAGGGCAGGGCGCTGCTGTCAACCGGACGAAAGGCCGGTGGCCAATCACGTTCCGTCGACTGGAACTCCGTGAAACGGTGATTCACTCTTTCGCGTGCGCCATGCCGCCGCCGATGCGGCAACCAGCATCAGCAATGCCGCCACCGCCGCGCAGGTCGCAAAACCGAAGGTCGAATAGAGCGGTCCGAAGGCGGTGGTGCCGACAAAGACCGCCAGATAGGTCACCGCGCTGTTCAAGCCCATGATCGTACCGCGCCGCGACGGATCAAGCGCCGACAGGCGCGTCACCAGGACGTTCAGTCCGAAATGGTTGGCAAGGCCCCAGACGGCCACCATGGCTATGGTCGGGCCGAAGCTGTCGCTGGTCGCGGCGAGCGCGACATAGACGGCGGCGACCAGAAGATAGGCGAACGGCATGACGCGCCGCGCGCCCAGCCGATCGATCACGCCGTCGAGGAGAGCAGCCGTGCCGAAACCGACGCCATAGGCGAGCGCGGCCCACCCGTTGGCGCTCACTGGCCTCCCCAATCCACTGTGAAGGTGATCGCCGAGATAGCCATAGACACCGTAGAAGGCGGTCATGAAGGCGGCGCAGGCGATGAGCAGCGGCACGATGCCGGGAATGCTGAGCGCGGCCAGCGGCGTCGGTGCGGGGCCGCTCTTCCTGATGTCGCTGAGTGATGACAGCGTGAGACCGGCCAACGCCAAGGTTGCGAGGAGCGCGACGGTCGCGAAAACGGCACGCCAATGCACGAGATCGGCAAGCACGGCCGACAGCGAAACACCGGCGACCATGCTCAAGGTCCAGCCGGTCAGCACGACGCCGATGGTGCCGCTTTCGCGGCCCGGTGGTGCGATCGCCGCGGAACTGGCATAGATCGCCGGCATGGCAATACCGGCGGCGATGCCGGCGAGCAGCTGCGCCGCGACAAGCATCATCACCGTCGGTGCCGCGGCACTTGCGACGAGTGCGACCGCCAGCAGCAGCAAGGCGCCCTGCAGCATCCGGCGTGCGCCGATCCGGTCGATGTGGCGCGCCAGGAACAGGGCGCTTGCGGAGGTTCCGAGGCCGAACACGGCGGAGGCGATCATGACGACCGGCACGCTTGTCGCGAACGACGAGGCAACGGCTGGCGCTATCGGGCCAAGGACGAGCGAGTTCGAGCCGATCACGGCGATGCATCCGGTCAGCAGATAGGCGAGAGCCGGGATGGGCGCCCTGGCGTTCGCGGCCAACGTTGCTGCTTGATCACTGTTCGACATATGACCATAATGGCCGCATTGAGTTCTGCAGCAATCGGAAATCACGATATGGATGAAGAAACAGATGACATTCTGCGGAACAAGCCAGCGGCCCGCGACGTCGACGCGCTCGACCGAAAGATATTAGGCGTCCTGGTCGACGATGCGACGGTCAGTTATGCCGAACTCGGCGATCGTGTTGGCCTTTCACCGCCAGCCGCCCATGAGCGCGTCAAGCGCCTTCGGCGCAGCGGCGTCATCCGGAACACCGCCGTCATCATCGACCCCAAGGCGGTGAAGAAGCCGCTGCTGGCCTTCGTGCATATCGACACCAGGGGCTGGGGCAAGACCCCCGAACTGATGGCGGTTTCGCAGTATCCGGAAGTCGAGGAGATCCACACCGTCGCCGGCGACACCTGCATGCTGCTGAAGGTGCGTACGGAAGACACGAGGGCACTCGAAGGACTTTTGGCACGTCTCTACGAGACGCCGGGTGTCACCTCGACGCGTAGCTACGTGGTCCTCTCGACCTATCTTGAACGGCCGGTGCAGCCCGGCATCACAGAGACATGGCCAACGCCCAAGCACATGGCCGAGCCTCTTTACTAGGACGTGAACCCATAAAACCGGGAAGCGTAGCTATTGCTCGTCGTGACCAATCAATTCCAGTGCCGCGTCGAAAGACGCCGCGATTGTTTGAACGCTTTCCGATAGATTAATGTCGATCATGTCGAAGGCGACCAAGGGGTAAGGCTCCGTCCCGCGAAGATCGAGGGCGACAGCTTCTCCTCCGCCGTTGCCGCCGATCACAAACAGCTTCGGGAAAAACTCTCGGAAGGTGCCGCTTTGCTCGATCTGCATCACCTCTTCAGCCGGATAAAGGCAAAGCCAAAACGGCTGAACAGGTAATGGACCTTCGCCGCCGTTGCTGAACAACAGGAACGAAAGATAGCTTTGAGGAAGCGGAACTGGCGCAACTGCCTTCAGCTGCTCTATCGCTGCCAATGAAGCGCTTTCAACTTTATGCCATTCTCCACCTTCGAGCACGTGGTTCCCTCCCTTTGACATCAATGCGGCACAGTGCCAGCAAAGCGCAGGTGGTGCTACGGCTACGCCCGCTCCGGGAACATCGCCTTTAAGCCTTCGCGCGAGGCCTTGGCGACGCCGCGTTCGGTGATCAGTCCGGTCACCAGCCGCGCCGGGGTCACGTCGAAGGCCGGGTTCGCGGCGGGCGTCGCCTCGGGCGATACGCGCACCTGGGCGATCTCGCCGCTGGCGGTCTTGCCCCAGACCAGCGAGACCTCGTCGGCCGAGCGCTGCTCGATCGGGATCTCGGCCAGCCCGTCATGCACCGTCCAGTCGATGGTCGGCGACGGCAACGCGACATAGAACGGCACGTCGTTGTCGGCGGCGGCAAGCGCCTTCAGATAGGTGCCGATCTTGTTGCAGACATCGCCATCGGCGGTGGTGCGGTCGGTGCCGACGATGACCATGTCAATCTCGCCGCGCTGCATCAGATGGCCGCCGGCATTGTCGACGATCAGCGTATGCGGCACGCCATGGCCGGCCATCTCCCAGGCGGTCAGCTGGGCGCCCTGGTTGCGGGGCCGCGTCTCGTCGACATAGACGTGGACCGGAATGCCGGCTTCGGTTGCCAGGTAGATCGGCGCCGTTGCGGTGCCATAGTCGACCGTGGCCAGCCAGCCGGCGTTGCAATGGGTCAGGATGTTGACCGGCTCGCCCTTCTGCTTGCGCGCCGCGATCGCCTTGATGATCTCAAGCCCATTGGCGCCGATGGCGCGGTTGAGGCCGACATCCTCGTCGGCGATCTCGCCGGCGCGCCGATAGGCGGCTGCGGCGCGTTGTTCCGTTGGCAGCGGCTTGAGCAACCCCCGCATCTCATCCAGCGCCCAGCGCAGGTTGATCGCGGTCGGGCGGGTCTCGTGCAGTGTCTCCCAGACGGCGTCGAGCGCGGCGTCCGACGGATCATCCGCCATCTGCATGGCGACACCATAGGCTGATGTGACGCCGATCAGCGGCGCGCCGCGCACCCACATGTCGCGGATGGCGGTGGCGATGCCGGCGACGGTGCCGATTGTCTCGATGCGGAAATCATGCGGCAGCCAGCGCTGGTCGATGATCTCCACCGAACGCCCGTCGTCGCTCAGCCAGATGGTACGATAGTGGCGGTCGCCGACGTTCAAATGCTGCTCTCCTGTTCGATCAGCGCGGCCAGGTTGTTGACCTCGTCGATGCTGTGAATCTGGCGCCGGTTGACGGCGATGTGACGGCCGAACTTCAGCGCCTTCGCCTCACAACTGGCGCGCAGGTCCTCGTCGGCAATGGTCTCGAAATCGGCATTGTGGGCGAGGCCGAGGATGCGCCGGTGAACCTCGATGCCGGCAAAGCCGAGCAGATCAGTCCAGACCTGGTGCAGCACGTGGTCAAGCGCCTGCTCGGCGCCCAGCCTGTCGCCCTGATCCTCGAACAGGCTTTTCTGATAGAGCATGCCAGTGCGCTCGGTGCGCCACAGATGCGAGAACTCGGCGCGGAACACCACCCAGGTCTCGACGACGACATCGAGCAGATAGGCGCGCATGGCATCGCGCTTGCCGTTCTGCTCATGCCCCCGTTGCGAGAAGAACGACATCCAGAAATTGGCGAGCAGCATGCCGACATCGAAGGCCATCGGGCCGTAGAAGGCGAACTCCGGATCGATCATCCGGGTTTCCTGGTCGGTGACCATGATCGAGCCCGAATGCAGGTCGCCGTGCAGCAGCGTCTCGGCATTGGCGGCGAAGATATGCTTCAGCCGCTGCGCCTCGACCTTGAGATCGCGGTCGGCGCGCAGTTCGGCAACGAGGCCGTCGAGCTGCGGGCTGGTATGCCGGTTCATCCTGGCCTCGAAATACGGGTCGGAGAACACCAGGTTCTCGGTGATGTCGCAAAGTTCGACATTGTCGGCGAACAGCGCCAGATCGGCCTTGCGGTCCTTGGTGACCATCGAGAGGTCGGAGCCGCGAAACAGGGTGCGGGCCATGAACAGTCCGATGTCCCTGGCGATGTCAGGCAGCTGCCGGCCTTCGATCAGCGCCCGCCGCAGGATGATGTGCGGCGACAGATACTCCATGATGATCAGCGCCTGGCCTTCATCGAAATGATAGATCGCCGGCACCGAACCCGGCGCGCGCGCCTCCTGCCGGGTCAGCGCGTGATATTCGAAGAAGGAGCGCTTCAGCGGCAACGGCCAGCTGTCGCCGACCAGGCGGACATAGGGCAGGGCCTGTTTGACGACCGCGGCACCGCTGGTGCCCTCAACGATGAACACCAGGTTCAGATTGCCGTCACCGACCTCGCGGACTTTCCAGCGCGTCGTGTCCTTGCCGATCTTCGCGCATAGCGCCTCGTTCGTGCCGAGGCGCGTTGAAAGCGTCTCCACCGACAGTGCTTCGAACGGCAATTTCCCAGTCATTCTTCTCCCTCCCGCCTATGCGCTCCGATCATAGGGGAGCCTTAGCGGCTGGGCCAAGCTAGGAAGCTGTCTGGCAATTGTCAATCGTGTTGACAATTGCCGACATAGACCATAGCGTCGTGGTCAGGGAGGAACGCATGGTCGGCAGTGCCGTGTTCCGCGTAGAGGGACTGAGGAAATCCTTTGGCCAGAACGAGGTGCTTGGCGGCGTCTCGCTGGAGCTTCATGCCGGTGAAGTGACGGTGCTGATGGGCGCCAACGGCGCTGGCAAATCCACCCTCGTCAAGATCATCAGCGGCGTCTATGAGCGCGGCGGCGGCACGATGAGCCTCGCCGGCCAGGACTTCGCGCCGAACACGCCGGCCGAGGCGATCCGCGCAGGCGTCGTCACCGTTCATCAGAACATCAATGACGGGGTCGTCGCTGATCTCGATGTCGCCACCAATCTGACCCTGGACCGGCTGAGCGGCAGTGGCGCCCCGTTCCTGTTTAATCCCGCCCGGGTGCGTCGTGAGGCCAAGGCGGTTGCCGACCGCATGGGGTTGGCCATCGACCTCAAGGCCCGCGTGAGCGATCTTTCGCTGGCCGATCGCCAGATGGTGGCGATTGCCCGTGCCCTGGCGCATCAGCCGAAAGTGCTCATCCTCGACGAACCGACCTCATCGCTGTCCAGCGCCGAGGCCGACCGGCTGTTTGCGCTGGTCGACAGGTTGCGTGAGCAAGGCGTGGCGATCCTCTACATCTCGCACCGCATGTCGGACATCCGGCGGCTTGCCGACCGCATCGTCTCGATGCGCGACGGGGTCATCTCAGGCGTTTTCGACAAGAAACCGCTCGACTATGAAGGCGCGGTCAACGCCATGCTCGGCCGCAAGATCCATCTCGACCAGATCGTTGCCAGGGACTCGGCCAAGGCGATCCTGACGATCGACGGCCTGCGCATCGCGCCAGGCGCCCGGCCGATCTCGTTGACGCTCGGCGACGGCGAGGTCGTTGCCATCACCGGCCTCGTCGGGGTCGGCAAGACGGCGCTTGCCGAGACGCTGTTTGGCGTGCGCCGGCCGCTCGCCGGCACCATGACGATGAACGGCAAGCCTTATGCGCCGGGATCGGCGGGCGAGGCGATCGCCGCCGGCGTGTTCCTCGTCGCCAAGGATCGCGCCACCAGCGGCATCGTTGGCGGGTTCAACATCGAGCGCAATGTCAGCCTGCCGTTCCTCAGGCGGATGTCGAATCTAGGCGTGCTCAAGCGCCGTCTCGAGCGCGCCACCGCGCGCCGGCAGATCGAGGAACTCGGCATCGTCTGTCGCTCCGAGAAAGATGAACTGGCGTCCCTCTCGGGCGGCAACCAGCAGAAGGTGATGGTCGCTCGTTGGATGGCGCAGGACGCAACGCTGTTCATCCTCGACGAGCCATTTCAGGGCGTCGACATCTCGGCCAGGCGCGATATCGCCGCCAAGCTGAGGGCCAGCGCCAATGGCCGCGCGACGCTGCTGTTCGTCACCGAACTCGATGAGGCGCTGGAGACGGCCGACCGCATCCTGGTGATGTCCGAGCAGACCATCGTCGGCGCACATCGCAATGCCGAAGTCGATCTCGACCGCCTGCTGGCCGAGGTGGCCGGCGGGCCTTTGCACAACGCGGCCTGAGCGTGGCGGCGGGCAAATGGGAACTGGAATGGAGAGACTATGGGTTTGAGTTGGGTAGAAACGGCAGCGGCGCGCGGGGGCGCTGAATGACGCTGCGCGACCACGCCATCCGCTACGGCTTCATCGTCCTGCTGTTCGGACTGGTCGCCTATTTCGCGATCGCTGCCGACGGTTTCGTCTCGCCGCAAAGTGCCGTCTTCATCTTCCAGTCGGTCGCCATCACCGGCGTGCTGGCGCTCGGCGTCACCGCCACTCTGGTCGTCGGCGGCTTTGATCTCTCGATCGGCTCGGTCGCCACCTCCGCCATGATGGCGGCGGCCTATGTGATGGTGGTGCTGGAGCAGAACGCCGTCGTCGCGGTCGTCGTCTGCCTGCTGATCGGCGCCATCGTTGGCCTGATCAACGGCTGGCTGATCGTCTACATGCGCGTGCCCGATCTCCTGGCGACGCTCGGCATGATGTTCCTGCTCGTCGGCCTGCAGCGCATCCCGACCGAAGGCCGCTCGATCGCCACCGGCATGACGATGCCCGATGGTTCGGTCGCCAACGGCAAGTTCGGCGACGCCTTCCTGGCGCTCGGGCGACACCGCTTCGATTTCTTCATCCCGAACCTCATTCCGGTGTCGGTCGTCGTGCTGCTCGTGCTCGCCGTGCTGATCTGGTTCTTCCTCGAATACACCCGCTTCGGCCGGATGATGTACGCGGTCGGCAGCAATGAGCGCGCCGCCGAACTCGCCGGCGCGCCTGTCAAGGCATACAAGATCTGGGCCTACGTCATTTCAGGAGTTTTTGCCTCGATCGGCGGCATTTTGCTCGCCGCCCGACTTGGACGCGGCGACATCGCCTCGGGTAATAATCTGCTGCTCGACGCTGTTGCTGCGGCGCTCATCGGCTACGCGGTGCTCGGCGCCGCCAAGCCGAACGCCTTCGGCACCGCCGTCGGCGCGCTGTTCGTCGGCATCTTGCTGCAAGGCCTGACCATGATGAACGCGCCTTACTACACGCAGGATTTCGTCAAGGGCGTGGTTCTGGTCGTCGCCCTTGTCTTCACCTTTGCTCTTTCCGGCAGGGGCAGGGAATAGCTTTCGACTGGGCAGGATTTTGGGTTCAACAAGAGTGGAGGAAAACAAGGTGAACATCACAAGAAGACTTCTAGGGAAGGTCGCGCTCGGGCTGGCCGGCGCAACCATGCTGATGCAGTTCCCGGCACTGGCGGCGGACAAGCCGGCGCCGTTCGACAAGCCCGGCGTCAAGATCGCGCTGGTCCGCTATCTCTCGACCGGCGACTTCTTCCAGGCCTATCTGTCGGGCGTCGAGGCGCAGTCGAAGGCGCTCGGTATCGATCTGCGCGTCCTCGACAGCCGCCAGGACGCCGCCCTTCAATCCGACATGGTCGATCAGGCCATCGCGCTTGGCGTGCAGGGCATCATCATCCAGCACGGCCTGACGGAATCGATGAAGGACGCCGCCCAGCGCGCGGTCGATGCGGGCATCAAGGTGGTTGCTTTCGACGTCAATGTCGAAAACCCCAAGATCCCGCAGATCGAGCAGTCCGACCGCGACCTTGCGCGGCTGGCGCTCGAACAGGCGGTCAAGGACAATGGCAACAGCTGGAACGCCGGCTACGTCTATGTCGCCGGCATCGCGCCGCTCGATCGCCGCAACGAGACCTGGGTCGATGTGAAAAAGAAATACTCGGGCATCAAGGAAGTCGCGATGTTCGGCACATTGGACAATCCGATCGCCAATTCCGTCGCCAACCAGGCGCGTTCGGTGCTGTCGGCCCACCCGGACATCAAGGTGATGTTCGCCCCCTATGACGAATTCGCCAAGGGCGTGAAGATCGCCGTCGACGAAGCCGGTCTGAACAAGGGCATCAAGATCTATTCGGCCGACATCTCGACCTCGGATATATCAGCGATGCGCGAGCCCGACAGCGCCTGGGCGGCAACCGCCGCGACCAACCCGGCCGTCGTCGGCCAGGTCTCGGTGCGCGCCCTGGCGCAGTTGCTGGCCGGTGAAGACCCCGGCCACAACGTCGTCGTGCCGCCGACGCTGATCACCCAGAAGGAGCTGATCGACAAGGATATCAAGAACATGGAGGACCTCTCGGCCAAGCTGCCGCAGTTTGCCCATGCCGATGTCGCGATGCCGGCCTGGATGCCGAACCCGAACGCGAAGTAGGCTTCGTCACGACATAAACGCAAAGGGCGGCCCGAGGGCCGCCCTTTTTGTTGTTGGTTGGAATGCCTATCGCAGCGCCGCCGCGATGTTGCCGCCGTCGACCGTCGTCACATCGGCGGTGGTCCGTTCGGCCAGCGCATGGTGCAGGAAGGCCTGCGCGACGTCCTGCGCCGTCACTTCCTGGCCAAGCAGATTGCCGGACATGTAGTCCTTCTCCGACACGCCGCGCGCACCCGAGCGGCTGGCGATCATGGCGTCAGTCAAAAGCCCCGAGCGGATGCGATCGGCGTTGACGGCGTTCGAACGGATGCCGTGGGCGCCGTAGTCGAGCGCGTATTGCCGGGACAGGAACAGCGTCGCCGCCTTCGGCACGCCATAGGCGCCGAATTTCGGACCCGGATTGACCGCCTGCTTGGAGGTGTTGAACAGGAGCACGCCGCCGGTGCCCTGTTCGAGCATGATGCGCACGGCGTTCTGCGCCACCGACTGGTGGGCGAAGAAATTGAGCTCGAAACTCTTGCGCAGAAGCGCGTCGTCGAGCTCGCCGATCCGGCCTTCCCAGGCGGCCCCGGCATTGGACACCAGGATGTCGACGCCGCCGAACACGGCAACCGCCCTGTCGAAGGCGGCACGCACCTGGGCCGGATCGGTGATGTCGGCGGCGACGCCGATCGAATTGTTGCCAGCCTTCTTCGCAGCGTCCGCGGCCTTTTCGGCATCGAGATCGACGACGACGGCATGGGCGCCATTGTCGGCGAACAGCTTGGCCGTCGCCGCGCCGATCGCGCCGGCGCCGCCGGTGATCAGCACCACCTGGCCGGTCAGCGGCTTCGGCTTGTTGGAGGCGAGCTTGGCCTGTTCCAGCGACCAGTATTCGAGCGGGAACAGGTCGGCCTTGGAAAGCGGATGGAAACGGCCGACCGCTTCGGCGCCGCGCACCGCCTCGATCCACATCTCGCCGACGTCGGAAGCGATCTTCGCATCCTTCAGTGTGCGGCCGTGGCCGAACATGCCCAGCCCCGGCACCAGCGTCAGGCGCGGCATCGGGTCGAGCATGGTGCGCTTGACGTCGTCGAGCGCATCGTTGGTTTCGAAATAGGCGCGGTAATCCTTGGCGAATGTCTCGACATGGCTCTTGATCACGGCCTTGTAGTCGCCGATTTTGTCGGCATCGGGCGCCGGCACCGCCATCGGTCCGGTCTTGATGCGGATCGACAGATCGGGGGTCGAAACACCCCGCCCGGCATAGTCGGCGATCGCGGCCGAGTTGATGAAGTCGACGATGGCCTCCGAGGTGCGGAAGTCGCTGATCATGCGGTCGAAGCGGCCTTCGCCACGCGCCACCGCGACGGCGCCGCGCAGCATCGGCGCGATGGAAGCCGGTGTGGCGAGCTTTGCCGGCAGCGTCGCCTTTGCCGCCTTCGGCTTGGCGTGCTTGGCCACATAGTCCTCGGCGACATTCACATAGTGGATCATCCGGTCATAGGCTTGCCTGGCATCGTCGCCGAACGTGAAGATGCCATGCTTGTCGAGGATCAGGCCCTCGACCGTCGGGTCGGCGTCGAAGACGTCGGCCGCCGCCTTGGCGAGGTCGAAGCCGGGCATGATGTAGGGCACGTAACCCATCTTGTCGCCGAACACCGTCTTCACCAGCGGCTTGCTGTCTTCCTGGTCGACGATGGCGAGGATGGCGGTCGAATGGGTGTGGTCGACGAATTTGTGCGGCAGGAAGGCATGCAGCAGCGTCTCGACCGAGGGATTGGGCGAGGATGGGTCGATGAGGTTCGCCCGCTGCAGGGCGACCATGTCCTCGTCGGAGAGCTTGTTGAGCTTGCGCGCCTTGAGCAGCGCGCCCATCTTCACCGCCGGCAGCCCCTGCGGCTCGATGACGGCCATGTCCCAGCCGCTGCCCTTGACGCACAACACATCCCATTCATCGCCGAGGAGGTCGGTTGCCTTGGTCTTGCAGGAGGTGTTGCCGCCGCCATGCAGCACGAGCCGCGGCTCGCCGCCCAGCAGCCGCGTCGTGTAGACGCGCAGCGCCAGGTCGCCGCCAACGCCTTTCCTGGCATAGTCGGCAACCATCTTTTCCGCGTCGCCGTCATTCCAAAGGTTCTTCATTTCGCTTCGTCCGATTCCGTCTTCTTGCTGGTGAACAGGAAAGCCGCGACGCCTTGATGACAGCGCGGCGAGGGTGGTCTTGCTAGGATGCCTTCTCGCTGGCCGCGGCTCCGGCATGATCCAGCAGCCGCTGCGCCATGCGTGCGCCGACCACCAGATGCGTGCAAAGTCCGCCTGCGATCGCCGCGAGAAGCGGTTCGAACTTGCTGTCCTCCTGCACGACCATCAGGCGCCGGTCGATGGCGCGTAGCGAGGAGAGCTCGGCCGAGATCACCCGGCGGTTGTAGCTGCAATCGAGCACCTTTCCGTCGGCGTCGATGATCTGTCCGGCGATGACACCGGCGGCACCTTGCTTGCGTAGCGTAGCCATTTCGTCAGGAGTGAGCGCGCCGCATTTGACCAGATGGCTGTCGGCATCGACCGCCCCGACCGAGTACAGCGCCAGATCGCATTCGCCAATCCCCGACAATTGCTCTCGGATCACCGGCTCGGCGCGCAGCGCGCGCGCCAGCTCTTCCGTCGACAGCACCAGCGGCGCGTAGAAATTGAGGCCCTTGGCGTTGAGCCGCCGCGCGATCTCCATCGTGCACTGGTCGGGCCGGTAGGAATAGGGCGCTCCGAGATTGCCGCAGAGCTGCACCACCGTGACGTCCTGCAGATCGGCATAGGACATGATGTCGGCGATCGTGTAGACGGTGCGGCCCCAGGCAACGCCGATACGGTCGCCCTTCTTGACCAGTTCGAGAAACACGCTCGCCGCCAGCACGGCGATTTCCATCGAGGGGTCGGCGATGTGGTCGTTCTCGGGCGCGATCCAGACGGCATCGAGCTCCAACGCATCCTCCAGCTTGCGCGCCAGTACATCGTCGGTGAAAAGCTGGGTCGAGGTCGAGATGTTGACGATGCCGGTCTCGCGCGCCTTGCGCAGATACATGGCGACCGAGGCACGGGAGATGTTAAGCTGGCTTGCAACCTGATCCTGCCGCAGGCCATGCGCGTAATATAGCCACGCGGCCTTGTGAATCAGCTGTTCTGCTGGTCGGATCGCCATGCCATCTCCTCCGCTGACATTATTCACGGCCTTCGACAAAAGTCAAACCGAGCGGGAAAGTGCAAGCGTCTTTCTCTTGTTGATCGGGATCAAGGCGAAGCTGGCTGTGGTGTATGACAGGCTTGGCATACAAGGATGGTGACGTGGCTTGGAGCCTGTGATTAGAAGTCTCCAATCAGGAAGCTAAGGGGAGGCGGGATGGGCAAGCCTTATGAGCAGGATCTCGACAAGAACGCGGCCAATTACCAGCCGCTGACACCGCTCACCTACCTGGAGCGCGCGGCAAAGACCTATCCTGACCATATCGCCATCATCCATGGCCGCCAGCGCATGGACTATCGCACGTTCTGGCGCCGGTCGCTGAAACTTGCCTCGGCGCTTCGGAAGCGCGGCATCGGCAAGGGCGATACGGTCACCGTCATGTTGTCCAACACGCCGCCGATGCTGGAGGCGCATTTCGGCGTGCCGATGACCAAGGCGGTGCTCCATTCGCTCAACACCCGCCTCGACGCCGCGGTCATTGCCTTCCAGCTCGACCATGCCGAAACGAAGGTGCTGATCGTCGACCGCGAGTTCGCTGGTATCGTCGGACAAGCGCTGGAGTTGGCTAAGGTCAAGCCGCTGGTCATCGACTATGACGACCCCGAATACGCCACCGATGCGCCCTATCCGAAAGGCCAGCGCATCGGCACATCCGACTATGAGGCGTTTGTCGCTGAAGGCGACGAGGACTTTGCATGGTCGATGCCCGACGACGAATGGGACGCCATTTCGCTCAACTACACCTCCGGTACGACAGGCAATCCGAAGGGCGTCGTCTACCATCATCGCGGCGCTGCCCTGATGGCCTACACCAACACCATCCATGCCGGCATGGCCAAGCATGCGGTCTATCTGTGGACGCTGCCGATGTTCCACTGCAACGGCTGGTGCTTTCCATGGACGCTCGCCATTCAGGCCGGCACCCATGTCTGCCTGCGCTGGGTGCGGCCGAAGCCGATCTACGACGCCATCGCCGATCACGGCGTCACGCATCTGTGCGGTGCACCGGTCGTCATGTCGGTGCTGATCAATGCGAAGGACGAAGACAAGCGCGAGTTTCCGCAGACCGTCACCTTCAACACGGCCGCGGCACCGCCGCCGGAAGTCGTGCTGTCCGGCATGGCCGATGCCGGCTTTGCCGTCACCCATCTCTACGGGCTGACCGAGACCTATGGCCCGGCGGTGGTCAACGAATGGCATGACGCCTGGGACGATCTCGAAAAGGGAGAGCGCAGCGCCAAGAAAGCACGACAGGGCGTGCGCTACGCCGCTCTCGAAGGCCTGACGGTCATGGATCCCGAGACGATGCAGGTAACGCCGGCGGATGGCGAGACCATTGGCGAAGTCATGTTCCGCGGCAACATCGTCATGAAGGGCTACCTGAAGAACCGCAAGGCGAGCGACGAAGCCTTTGCCGGCGGCTGGTTCCACTCCGGCGATCTCGGCGTCATGCATCCCGATGGCTACATCCAGCTCAAGGACCGCTCCAAGGACATCATCATTTCCGGAGGCGAGAACATTTCGTCGATCGAGGTCGAGGATGCGCTCTACAAGCACCCTTCCGTTGCCTCTTGCGGCGTCGTCGCCAGGGCCGATGACAAATGGGGCGAGGTGCCCATAGCCTATGTCGAACTGAAGCCCGGCAAGACCGCGACCGAGGCAGAGATCATCGAGCACTGTCGTGCGCTGCTCGCCCGCTTCAAGGTGCCGAAGGCGGTGATCTTCGCCGAAATCCCGAAGACCTCGACCGGCAAGATCCAGAAGTTCCGGCTGCGCGAGATGGCCAAGGCCGCCTGACGGCTCCGACAGTTTCTTTCAAGAATATTTTCAGCGGCTCGCATCCTCGGGCCGCTTCGTGACGTCTGTTGGATGTCACCAGCTGTCACCAATCGTACAGGTACGGCGAAATCGCATTGACAGGGCGCCTGTTTCGATTTACGAGTGACGAAAATTAAAATTCGTCACTCGTAAATAAGCAGAAGGTCATGTCCGAAGCCGCCACCATAGTAGCCGACGCCGCCCGACAGGAAAATGTCACGCGCATACTCGACTGCGCCGAGCGTCTGTTCCGGCACTATGGCTATGGCAAGACCAATGTCGCCGACATCGCGCGCGAACTCGGCATGTCGCCGGCCAACATCTACCGTTTCTTCGCCTCCAAGGTCGAAATCCACCAGGCCGTCTGCGGCCGGATGCTCGGCGCCAGCTACAAGATGGCCTACGAGATTTCCCGCCTGCCGATCAGCGCCGAGGAGCGGCTGCGCCGCTACGTGCATGCGCAATACAAGATGACGCTGGAGGTCATGCTTGACGACCAGAAGGTTCATGAGATGGTCGTCGTCGCGCTCGAACGGGACTGGGGCGTCATCGACAAGCACGTCAACAGCATTCACGACCTGTTCGCGGAGGTTATCCGCGATGGCATCGAGGCCGGTGAGTTCAGGGAACAGGATCCGGTGATCGCGTCACGCTGCTTCGGCGCCGCCACCGTCATCCTGTGCCATCCGCAGATGGTTGCGCAGTGCCTTGCCAAGACCAACCGGGCGATGCCCGACGACCTCATCGATTACGCGATCAAGGCCTTGAAGAAATAGCCGCCGCACACGGGTGCCGGTGTCGACCGTTCATCTCCAGTCAGGAGTACCAAGATGTCTTTGCCCACTTCCATCCTTCGCAAGCTGCCAGTCGCCGGACTGATCGTCGCGGCGCTCGGGCTTGCCGGCTGCTCGCAGGAAAAAGCCGAAGTCAAGGACATCATCCGCCCGGTGAAGGTCGTCGAGATCGCCCAGGCGCATGACACCCGCACGCTCTCCTATTCCGGCTCGGTGCGGGCTCGCACCGAAAGCGCTCTGGCTTTCCGGGTCAACGGCAAGATCACCGAGCGTCTTGTCGACATCGGTCAGCATGTGGCGCCTGGCGATGTGCTCGCCCGCATCGATCCCGCCGACTATGATCTTTCGGTCAAGAGTGCGGAGGCTGCCCTCGATGCCGCCGAGCGGCAGGTCGAGACCGTCGAGCTTGCCCGCAAGCGCGCCGAGCAGCTTTTTGCCAAGAATTTTGCGCCGAAATCGCAGCTCGAACAGGCGACGCTGACCTACGACCAGGCCGTCGCCACCCGCGATTCCGCCCGCTCCTCGCTCGCCCAGGCAAAGAACCAGGTCGGCTATACCGATCTCAAGGCCGACAGGGACGGCATCGTCACTGCCGTCAACGCCGATGTCGGCCAGGTGGTTGGCTCCGGCACGCCGGTGGTCACCGTCGCCGTCGACGGCGAAAAGGAAGTGCTGATCGCGGTGCCGGAAATGGAGATCGCCGAATTCAAGCCGGGCAAGGTCGTCAAGGCCGGCTTCTGGTCTGATGACGCGCTGGCGCTTGATGGCAAGGTCCGTGAGGTCGCCGGCAGTGCCGACCCGCAGTCGCGCACCTTTGCAGTCCGCGTCAGCCTGCCCAACGACCCACGCGTGCTTCTCGGCATGACCGCCAACATTGAAGCCTCGGCGGCCAATGAGCGGCAACTCGTGTCGATCCCGCTGAGCGCGCTGGCCGAGCAAAACAGCCAGTCGATCGTCTGGACCGTCGATCGTGGCGCCGACACCGTTCATGCCCGCCCGGTCAAGGTCGCCAAGTTCGCCGCCGATGGGGTGCGTGTCGCCGAAGGTCTGAAACCTGGTGATGTCGTGGTCGCGGCCGGCACGCAGTTCATGACCGAGAACCTGAAAGTGAAACTCGCCGGCGATGCGGTGCTGCAGTCCGCCTCCGCGGCAGGCGATGGCGGCGACGTAAAGCAGTTGCGCTGACGACAGACAACCGGCTGCGCGTTCCCGCAGCCGCTGGTTTCCGGGCGGCAGGCGCCCGATCTGAGACGCTCGATTGATGTAACCCCCACATCGATTTTCGCGTCCCACCGCGATGAGCGTTTCTCCGCTCGGAGAGCCTTGCCGCCCGGAAGCCACTACCGAACCTCGATCTTGTTGCCAAACAGATGGACCACCATCATGACCAATTCCACGGACGAGAAGCGGCCCTTCAACCTGTCACGCTGGGCGATTGGCCATCCCGCCATTGCGCGGTTCCTGTTCGGCCTGATCATCATTTCCGGCGCGCTCGGCCTGATGCGCATGGGCCAGAAGGAAGATCCCGATTTCACCTTCCGGGTGATGGTCGTCCAGGCGATCTGGCCGGGCTCCTCGATCCAGGAGATGGAGGATCAGGTCGTCAACAAGATCGAACGCAAATTGCAGGAGACGCCGCATCTCGACTTCGTGCGCTCCTTCACCCGCGCCGGCAGCGCCATCATCACGGTTCAGATCAAGGGCGACACCAACGCCGAAGAGGTGAAGGATGCCTTCTACCAGGTGCGCAAGAAGGTCGGCGATATATCAGGCGATCTGCCACAAGGCCTGCTCGGCCCCTACTTCAACGACGAGTTCGGCGACACCTTCATCACCCTGCATTCCATCAGTGGTGACGGCTTCAGCTATCCCGAGTTGAAGAAATTCGCCATCCAGGCGCGCGACATGCTGCTGACGACGCCAGGCGTCGAGAAGGCAGTGATCATCGGCGACCAGCCGGAAAAGCTCTACATCGACGTTTCGTCCAAGGCGCTCGCCGAACGCGGCCTGACGCTTCCCGATCTGCAGAACGCGATCAAGGGACAGAACAATGTCGACCCGGCCGGGTCCGTCGATACCGGCATCAACTCGGTGCGCATCTCGGTCGAGGGCGATGTCAGCAAGGTCGAGGACATCCGCAATCTGCGCTTGCGCGCCGGCGGTCAGGTCACCCGGCTGGGCGACATCGCCACCGTGACTTCAGGGCTGGAAGATCCCTTCCAGCGCAAATACCGCTTCAACGGTCATGACAGCGTGCAGATCGGCGTCGTCATGGCCAAGGGCTTCAAGGTCACCGATGTCGGCAAGGACGTTGAGACGACCTACAAGCGCTTCGAGGAGGCGTTGCCCTATGGCGTTTCGGTCGACCAGATTTCCGACCAGCCGGGAGTTGTCACGGATGCGGTGGCCGAGTTCATGCATGCGCTCGGCGAGGCGCTGCTGATCGTGCTTGTCGTCTCGTTCCTGTCGATCGGCTGGCGCTCGGGCCTGGTCATCGCCATCGCCATTCCGCTGGTTCTGGCAGCCACGTTTGCCATCATGTACGAGCTCGGCATCGACCTGCAGCGTATCTCGCTCGGCGCATTGATCATCGCGCTCGGCCTGCTTGTCGACGACGCCATGATCGTCGTCGAGATGATGGAGCGCAAACTCGAGGAGGGGCTGGTCAAGATCGAGGCGGCAAGCTTTGCCTATTCCTCGACCGCCTTCCCGATGCTGACCGGCACGCTGATCACCACCGCCGGCTTCATCCCGGTCGGCTTCGCCGCTTCCACGGCCGGCGAATATGTGCGCACCCTGTTCTACGTCGTCGGCATCGCGCTGGTCGTGTCCTGGTTCGTCGCGGTCTATTTCACGCCATGGCTCGGCAACATGATCCTCAAGCAGCGCAAGCATGCCGGCAGCCATCATGACGCCTTCGACACGCGTTTCTACCGCCGGCTTCGCTCGACCGTCGGCTGGGCGGTGCGCCATCGCATCATCGTTCTGGTGATGACGCTGGTGACCTTCGGCACCAGCCTGTGGGCGTTCCAGTTCATTCCGCAGAACTTCTTCCCGCAATCGTCGCGGCCTGAAATCCTCGTCGATCTCTGGCTGCCGGAAGGCACCAGCATCAAGGAGGTCGAGGCGCAGGCCAAGGCGCTTGAGGCCAAGATGATGGACGACAAGGACAAGCGCTTCATCGCCACCTATATCGGCGAAGGCGCGCCGCGCTTCTTCCTGCCGCTCGATCAGCAGCTGCGCAATCCGAACTTTGCCCAGATGCTGGTCATGGCCAATGACGAGCCGGCGCGTGAAAGGCTGATCGTCAAGCTGCGCGCCGTGCTGGCCGAGGATTTCCCCTCCATCCGCGCCAAGGTCGACCGCCTGTTCCTCGGGCCGCCGACCGGCTGGCCGGTGCAGATGCGCGTCATGGGTCCGGATCGCCAGGAGGTACGCCGCATCGCCGATCAGGTGAAGGCGAAGTTCCGCGAGGATCCGCTGCTCGGCGCCGTGCATGACGACTGGCTGGAGCCGGTGCCGGCGATGAAGCTGGTTATCGACCAGGATCGCGCCCGTGCGCTCGGCGTCACCTCGCAGCGCATCCGCCAGATGCTGCAGACAGCAATGTCAGGCGCGCCGCTCGACGACTTCCGTGACGGCGAGGAGACGGTGTCCATCGTTGCCCGCGAGCCGGATGCCAGCCGCAGCCTGCTGTCCTCGGTCGACTCCGTCTACATCCCGACCGATTTCGGCGGCTTCGTGCCGCTGTCACAGGTGGCCAAGGTGGTACCGGTGCTGGAGCAAGGCATCGAATGGCGCCGTGACCGCTTGCCGACCATCAGCGTGCGGGCGACGCTGCCCGACGGCGTGCAGTCGAACGACGTCGTCACCAAGCTGTACAAGGACATGCAGGGCCTGCGCGATGGCCTGGCCCCCGGCTACAAGATCGAGATCCAGGGCGGCGCCGAGGATTCGGCGGAAAGCCAGGCGTCGATCGCAGCCAAGGCGCCGGTCATGCTCGCCATCATTGTGGTTCTGCTGATGATACAGCTGCAGAACTTCGGCAAGGCGATGCTGGTGCTGGCCACCGGTCCGCTCGGCATCATCGGTGCGGCCGCCGCATTGCTGATCAGCGGCGCGCCGTTCGGCTTCGTCGCCATCCTCGGCGTCATCGCGCTGCTCGGCATCATCATGCGCAATTCGATCATCCTGGTCGACCAGATCGACCAGGACATCGCGAGAGGCATGGAACGATCCGAAGCGATCATCGGCTCGGCCGTCCGCCGTTTCCGGCCGATCGTGCTGACGGCGATGACGGCGGTGCTGGCGCTGATCCCGATCTCGCGCGCTGTCTTTTGGGGTCCGCTCGCCTACGCCATGATGGGCGGCATCCTCGTTGCCACCGTGCTGACCATCCTGGTGCTGCCGGCCGGCTATGCCCTGTTCTTCGGCAGGGAGCCCAGGAAGGCGGCGGATACCGAAAACACGCCTGAACCAGAGTTGCCTGCCGAAAGGCCGCAACTGGCGCTGGCCGCCGAATAAATAGCGCGGGTCGGATGGTACTGTCCGGCCCGCAAATTTGCGGTCTCTCCACTGCTTCATAACCCGGCCTCTCACCGGTCGGACCGACCGGCGCCGGCCGGGAACGGTATTCGGCGTCAAAAAGCGCGAAGCGGGATTGCGCGTTGAATCGCCTTGTTGTACGAACGTTCAACAAGGCGATTTAACGGGTACCTGCCGTGGTACGAACCGAGTTCCCCTTTGCTGTCGAAACCGTCGATCCGCTCTGGATCACGCTGGCCGACGGCACCCGCATCGCCGCCACTTTGTGGCGCCCGCGCACCGACGCCAAGGTGCCTGTCGTCGTCGAAATGGTGCCCTATCGCCGCCGCGACGGCACCGTGGCGCGTGACATCGACATCCATCCCTGGCTCGCCGGGCACGGCATTGCCTGCGCCCGCATCGATATCAGGGGCTCGGGCGATTCCGATGGCGATCTGGCCGACGAGTACTTGCCCCGCGAGCAGCAAGACGCCTGCGAGATCATCGCCCATCTGGCCGCGCAATCCTGGTGCAATGGCAATGTCGGCATGACCGGCATTTCCTGGGGTGGCTTCAACGCGCTGCAGGTTGCGGCGCGCCGGCCGCCGGCCTTGAAGGCCATCATCACCAACTGTGCTACCGACGACCGCTACGCCGACGACATCCACTATATGGGCGGCGCGCTGCTCACCGAGCAGGAGATGTGGTCGAACTTCATGCTGGTGAAGAAGGCGATGGCCCCTGATCCGCAGATCGTCGGCGACGCCTGGCGCGCCATGTGGGTCAGCCGTCTTGAGGCGACAAGCTCGCTGTCGGAAATCTGGCTTTCGCACCAGCGCCGCGACGACTACTGGCGGCAGGGTTCTGTTTGCGAAGACCATGCGGCGATCGAATGCGCGGTCATGGCTGTCTGCGGCTGGGAGGACAGCTATTCGAACTTCGTGCCGCGCCTGCTCGAGCATCTGCCCGGACCCAAGCTTGGCATCGTTGGTCCGTGGTCGCATGCCTATCCCTGCCGCGGTGCCCCGGGGCCGCTGATCGGCTATCTGCAGGAGGCGCTGCGCTGGTGGCGCCATTGGCTGTGCGGCGAAGACACCGGCATCATGGATGAGCCGCTCTACCGCGTCTGGATCACCGGCGAGGAGAGGCCGCGGCCATTCTATCTCCCCGATCATGCCGGCCGCTGGGCCGCCGAGGACCAATGGCCGTCGCCGCGCATCGAGCGCCGCACTCTGCACCTGAACGCCGCCGGGCTGGGTGGCGAGCCGGCACCGGGCGCCACGCTTTCGGTATGCTCGCCGGCCAGCGCCGGACGCGACTGCGGCCGTTGGGGCGGCTATGGCGGCCCCTGTCCGGACATGGCCATCGACCAGCGCCGCGAGGACGGGCTGGCGCTGTGCTTCGACACTTTGCCGCTCGACAGCGACCTGACCCTGCTCGGCGCGCCGGAACTGGATCTGCTCGTTACCGTCGACCAATCCCATGTCAATCTTGCCGCCCGCCTCTGCGACGTCTATCCCGACGGCACTTCGGCGCTGATGACCTATGGCGTGCTCAACCTCAGCCACCGCGACAGTCACGAGCATCCGACGCCCTGTCCGGTCGGAACGCCATTCCGCGTCCGGCTGAAGCTCAACGATTTCGCCCGTACCGTGCCGAAGGGCCATCGTATCCGGCTGGCGCTGGCCAACCAGCACTGGCCGATCCTGTGGCCGCAGCCGAAACTGTCGACGCTGTCGGTTGCCAGCGGCGACAGCACGGTGATGCTTCCCGTGCGCCCACCGTCGCCGCGCGATCGCGACGTCCGCTTCGAGCCTGCCGAAACCGCGCCGCCGGTGCCGACAACGACCCTGGATGACGGTTTCGATCGCCGCATCGTCACCGACGATGTCGGCAGCGGCGTGCAGACCATCGCGCTGAGTTCCGACCATGGCCGCAGGCGCTACGACGATCGCGCCATCACCGTTTCCTCGGCCAACAGCGACACGATGAGCATCCGCGCCGACGATCCGCTGTCGGCCAGGCTCGTCACCGAATACCGCTGGGCCATTGCCAGCGGCGATGCCGACACCGAGGCCATGGCGGTAACCGAGCTGACATCCGATGAAACCCATTTCAACCTGAGTTGGCGGCTCGAGGCCCGAGAACGGGGCAAGCTCGTCCACAGCGCCTCGGCGACGCGGCGCATCAGGCGCGATTACGCCTGAGGAGAGGGAGACCATGCTTGCATATGCAGTGAAGCGCATCGGTCTCGGCCTCCTGATCCTCGTCCTCGTCATGGTCGCCATGTATGCGGCTGTCTTCCTCGTGCCCGGCGATCCGGCAACCGTGGCGCTCGGTCCGCGCGCCACGCCGGAGCTGAAGCGGCTGCTGATCGAGCGCATGGGTCTCGACCAGCCGGTCTGGTGGCAGATCGTCGAATTCTTCCGCAACGCGCTGACTGGCAATCTCGGCTACGATGTCTGGTCGAACCGGCCCGTCTCCGCTCTGGTCATGGAGGCGCTGCCGAACACGCTGATCCTCGGGCTGACCGCGCTCGCGGTCGCGCTTCTCATCGGCGTTCCGCTCGGCTGCCTGTCGGTGATGCGGCGCGGCACGCTTGCCGATGCCGTCATCGGCGTGCTCTCGGTCGGCGTCATCGCCGTGCCGTCCTTCGTCGTCGCCATTTATTCGCTGCTCGTCTTTGCCGTCACGCTGCGCTGGCTGCCGGCCATCGGCGCCGGCGAGGCCGGCGACATCGTCAGCCAGGCCAAGGCGCTGGTCATGCCGGCAGCCGCCATCGCGCTCGGCTGGATCGGCTACATCGCCCGCATGGTGCGCGCCTCGATGATGGAGGTGATGGGCGAACCGCACATCCGCACCGCGCGCTCCTTCGGGCTGCCGGAGTGGAAGATCGTTTCGAAATATGCGTTGCGCATCGCCATCATCCCGACCATCTCGCTGGTCGCCGTCGGTCTCGGCAGCATCCTGTCCAGCGCCGTCTTCGTCGAGGCGGTGTTCGCCCGGCCCGGCATCGGCAAGCTGATCACCGACGCCGTCAACACCCGCAACTATCCGGTCGTCATGGGCACGGTGCTGATCATGACCGCCATCTACGTCTCCATCACCATAGCCGCCGATCTCTTGATCGCGCGTCTCGATCCGAGGGTGCGCGATGTCTTCCGTGGCTGACGCCTCGCTGTCCGTTCCGGACCGACAACGGTTTTCGCTGCTGCGCGCGCTGCTTGCCGATCCGTTCACCGGCGTGGCGCTGATCCTCGTCGCCGGCTTCCTCATCACCGCCGTCTTCGCGCCATGGCTGGCGCCCTATTCGCCGGTCAAGATCGATGTCCTGCACAAGCTGCAGCCACCATCGGTCGGGCACTGGTTCGGTACCGATCATCTCGGCCGCGATCTCCTGTCACGCGTCATCTACGGCGCGCGCACGGCGTTGACGATCGCCATGGTCTCCGTCGCCATAGCCGGCGCGATCGGCCTGATGCTCGGGCTGATCGCCGGCTACGGCCCGCGCTGGCTCGACGCCATTCTGGTGCTGAGCTTCGACAGCCTGAATTCGCTGCCGATGATCATGTTCGCGCTCGCCATCATCACCGTGCTCGGGGCCGGCACCGGCACGCTGATCATCGTCATCGCCGCGACTTCCTTTCCGAGCTACGCCAGGCTGATCCGTGCGCAGACGCTGGCGCTGAAGAACAGCGACTACATCCTCGCCGAGCGCCTGCTCGACGCCAGCCCGGCGCGCATCATCTTCATCCATCTGCTGCCCAATGTCGTCGGCCCGCTGATCATCCTGCTGTCGATGGACATTCCCGTCGTCATCATGGTCGAGGCGGGCTTGAGCTTCCTCGGCCTTGGTGTCAGGCCGCCGACGCCATCCTGGGGCTCTATCCTCTATGACGGCTACACCAGCATCCGCTCCGCACCGTTCATGGTCATCTTCGGTGGGCTGCCGCTGGTGCTGGCAACGCTCGGCTTCACCTTCCTCGGCGAGGGCCTGCGCGACTATCTCGACCCGCGCCTGCAGCTGCGGAGGCCGGGATGAGCGGTTCGCTCGCCGCCAGCGATCTCAGCGTCCGCTACGAGACGCCGCATGGCGCGGTGCACGCGTTGCGCCATGTCGACATCGAAGCGCATCCCGGCGAGGTGATCGGCATTGTCGGCGAGAGCGGCTGCGGCAAGTCCACGCTGGTCACCGCCTTGGCAAACCTGTTGCCGGCCAATGCCAGGATCGAAGGCTCCATTTGCTACAATGGCGTCGACCTGGCGAAGCTCGACGCCGATCGCCAGCGCCTGCTGCGCGGCGACGAGATCGCGCTGGTCAGCCAGGATCCGATGACGGCGTTCAACCCGGTGCTGACCATCGGCGACCAGCTCGTCGACTTCCAGCACCACCGCAAGGATCTCGGTCGCGCGCAGAAGCGGTCCCGCATCGCCGCCATGCTTGACCGCGTCGGCATCGCGGATGCGGAACGGCGGATGGACTGCTATCCGCACGAGCTCTCCGGCGGCATGCGCCAGCGCGTTGCCATTGCCGCCGCCTTGCTGACCGATCCCGGCCTGCTCATTGCCGACGAGCCGACGACCGCGCTCGATGTCACCATGGAGGCGCAGATCATCCATCTGCTGCGCGAACTCCGGCGCGAATACAACGGCATCATCATCGTCGTCTCGCACCATCTTGGCGTCATCGCCGAGCTCTGCGACCGGGTCTATGTCATGTATGCCGGCGAGGTGGTCGAGGGCGGCGAGGTCGACGCGATCTTCCACGATGCAAGGCATCCCTACACGCAAGCGCTGCTCGCCTGCGATCCGGCCCGCTTTCACGAAAGGCTTGAGAGGCTGCCGACCATCCCCGGCACGCCGCCCAACCTCACCCTGCCGCCATCCGGGTGCGTCTACGCACCACGCTGCGATCGTGCTTTCGCGCCATGCGTCTCCGTCGCGCCGCCGCTGGTGAAGCTCTCCACCTCCCATGTCGCGCGCTGCCATGCGGTGACACCATGACCCCGCTGCTCGCTGTCGAGGACCTGTCGGTGACTTTCGCCCGCAACGGGTTGCTCAGCCGCCTGATCAACCCGTTCCCGTTGCCGAGCTTCAATGTCATCGACGGCGTGACGCTGTCGCTGATGCCCGGCGAGACGCTGGGCCTGGTCGGCGAGTCCGGGTCCGGCAAGACCACGCTTGCCCGCACCATCCTCGGGCTGGTGCGCGCGGCGGCCGGCCGCATCGTCTTCGAGGGCAGGGAGGTGCGGACGCCAGCCGATTTCCGCGCCATGCGCCGGCGCTCGGCGATGATGTTCCAGGATCCGGTGGCGTCGCTCAGTCCACGCCTGCGTATCGGCACACTGCTGACTGAGCCGCGGATCATTCAGGGCGTGCCGATGCCGGACCGCCGCGCCGCCGCCAGGGCGCTGCTGGCGCTGGTCGGTCTGCCGGCCTCCTTCGTCGACCGCTTTCCGCATGAGCTGTCCGGCGGGCAGGCGCGCCGTGTCGGCGTCGCCCGGGCGCTGGCGATGAAACCGCATCTGCTGCTCGCCGACGAACCGACCGCCGGCCTCGATGTCTCGGTACAGGGCGACGTGCTCAACCTGATCGGCGAGCTGCAGCGCGAGCTCGGTTTCGCCGCCATGATCGTCACCCACAATCTGGCAATGATCCGCCATGTCAGCGACCGGCTGGCCATCATGTATCTCGGCCGGCTGGTCGAGACCGGACCGACGCGGGACGTGTTCGCCGCGCCCATGCATCCCTACACCGCGACGCTGATCCAGTCCGAACCAGTGCCCGACCCGCGCCGGCGCAGCCGGAATCCTGCCGTCACCGGCGAAATCCCGAGTGTTTTCCGGCGACCCTCGGGCTGCGAGTTCCACACGCGCTGCCCGATCGCGCGCGATCGTTGCAAGACCGAGGCACCGGCCTGTCGACCGATGGGCGCCGACCGGATGGTGCGCTGCCATTTCCCGCTGGAGACCGGCGGGCAAGAACGGGAAGCCTTCTCACGCGCTTCCGCAAACCAAAGGGGAAACTGACATGACACGATGGAACATGGACAGACGTGCATTCCTGAAAGTGGCCGGCGCGCTCGGCGCCGGGCTGGCGATGAAGCCGGGTTTCGCCTGGTCGGCCGATGGCGACACGCTGCGCATCCGCATGGATGGCGATTTGCAGACGCTTGACCCCGCCTTCATGATCGGCGGCATCGAGGACGTCATCATGCGCGGCATCTATGTGTCGCTGAACCGTCTCGGTGATCTCCGGGAAGGTTCGCCATGGTCGCTGTGGGGGGCGCAGACGCTTGAGCTGAAGGATCCGAAGACGATTGCCTTCACGCTGATCGACGGGTTGAAATGGTCGAAGGGCCTTGGTCCCGTCACCGCCGAGGACGTGAAATTCTCCTACGAGCGCATCGCCGATCCGAAGCTGTCGTCGCCCTGGGCCTATCAGTTCGAAAAGCTTGACCGCGTCGAAGTCGTCGATGCCAGATCCGGCATCATCCATCTCAAGGACCCGTACCAGCCGATCTTCGTCACCAGCCTGCCCTACTATGGTGGTCACATCATCAGCCGCGCCGGCACCGAAAAGGCCGGCGGAAAGTTCACCACCGAGCCACCGGCAACCTGCGGCCCCTATCTCTTCTCCGACTGGCAGCAAAAGCAGAAGGTGACGCTTACCGCCAATCCTGACTGGCCGGGTCCGAAGCCGGATTTCGGCAAGGTCGAAATCTACATCGTCGCCGACGATCAGGCGGCGCAGCTTGCCTATGAGGCCGATGCCTTCGATTACACGAAGATCGCCATTTCGGCGACCAAGGCGGTCAAGGCCAGCCCACCGGCCAACACCAAGGTGATCGAGGCGCAGTCGACCCGTTATGTCTGGCTGACCATCAACATGCTGAGCCCGCGCCTCAAGGACCTCAAGGTGCGGCAGGCCGTGCAATACGGTGTCGATGTCGGGCAGATACTCACCGGTGTCTATGACGACCTCACCAAGCGCTCCACCGGCGTCGTGCAGCCTGGCACCAAATTCGCGCGCGCCAGCAACCTGATCGCGGCACCGGACTATGGAAAGTCCGCCGCGCTGCTTACCGAAGCCGGTGTCAGCGGTCTGTCGCTGACCCTGACGGTGATGAACGATTCCATCCGCACAGCGACGGCGCAGATCATCCAGGCCAGTCTCGAACAGGCCGGCATCAAGGTCGAGATCCAGCCTTACGACGAAGCCGCATTCTGGGGCGTCGGCGACAAGACGCAAGGCGATGGCTACAAGAACATCGATCTGGCGCTGATGGACTTCGCCGGTGGCGTCGACCCGTCCGAAAACCTGGTCTGGTTCCGCCCCGACCAGATCGGCGCCTACAACTGGTCCGGCTTCGACAGCGCTGAATTCGAGACCAGCTATCAGCAATTGGTGGCGGAGAGCGATCCGGCGAAGCGTGTCGCGCTGTCCAACCGGATGGAGGATCTGATGGAGCAGTCCGGCGGGTTCGTCTTCATCTGCCACCAGCCGCTGGTCGTCATCCACAAGACCGATTTCGAGCCGGTCATCTATCCCGACGGCCACCCCAATCCGGTGCTGTTCAAGAAGAAGGTGTGACCAGCGGCAAGTGGACAGTCTGGCCGCAATCGATTAGCTGGAGTCCATGACGGAAGCCCAACCAGCAACTGCCAAAAAGAAGCGCGGCGCCAAGAAGTCGCCGCCGCGCTTCAGCCGCGAACAGGCTGATGTGCGCCGCTCCATGCTGATCGAGGCGGCGACGCGATGCCTGTCGGTCGGCGGCATCGGCGCCTTCACTGTCGATCGCATCTGCAAGGAGGCTGGTGTTTCGCGGGGCCTCATCAACCACCATTTCGAAGGCCGCGACGGGCTGCTGGTCGAGGTCTACAAATCCTCGCTCTATGCCAGCGTCAACAACCAGATCGCCGAAGCCAAGCGCCGCCGCGCCGAGACTTCGGACTGGCCGCCGCAGGCAGCCCTCGCTGCCCTGGTGCACTCCAATTTCTCGCCCGATTATTTCAGCCGCGACAACCTGCTGATCTGGCTGTCGCTGTGGGGCGAAATTGCCGTCAACCCGCGTCTCAAGGCGGCGCATCGCGAACTCTACGACGCCTATCGGGCGGAACTCGCCGAGGATATCGCGGCGGTCGCAAGGCCGCGCGGCAGGGATGTCGATGCGCCGGCACTGGCGCGCAATTTCATCGCCCTGGTCGACGGGCTCTGGCTCGAATGGTGTCTCGACGAAAGCGTGGTGACGCCGCAGGCGGCGGAGGCTGCGGGGTTCGAGATGCTCGAAGCGCAGGTGGGGCCTTTGCGGGGCGCCTAGTTCAGCGGTGAGCCGCCCTCGCGCTTGCGGCGTTCCATATAGTCGCGCAACGCCTCGTCGATGCCGGGATCGATCGGCGGCTGTTCGTATTCGGCGACCATGCGCTTCCAGATGACGTTGGCGCGCTCGCGCGCCGTGACCTGGCCGCGCTCCATCCAGGTGTCGTAATTGTCCCAGTTGGACACCAGCGGCGAATAGAAGGCGCGTTCGTAGCGCTGCATCGTGTGCGCCGCGCCGAAGAAGTGTCCGGCCGGACCGACCTCGCGCACGGCTTCCAGTGCCAGCGTATCGATATCGACCACCGGCGGCTCGAAATAGGCCGACATCATCTGCAGCATCTCGGCATCGATGACCAGTTTCTCGAACGACGCCGTCAGCCCGCCGCCGAGCCAGCCGGCGGCGTGCAGCACCAGATTGGCGCCGCCCATCAGGCAACCCCACAGCGACATGGCGCTCTCATAGGCGGCCTGCGCGTCGACCGAATTGGCGGCGGTGACATTGCTCGATCGGAACGGCACGCCGATCAGCCGGCACAGCTGACCGGTGATCTGCGCGGCTTGCGTGTATTCGGGCGTGCCGAAGGCCGGCGCGCCGGTCTTCATGTCGACATTGGAGGTGAAGCCGCCATACATCACCGGCACGCCGGGTCGCACGATCTGGGTCAGCACGATGCCGGCCAGCGCCTCGGCATGCTGCTGCGACAGGGCGCCGGCCAGCGTCACCGGGCTCATCGCACCGGCCAGCGTGAACGGGGTGATGACATTGACCTGGCCATGCTCGGCCAGTGCGATCAGGCCCTCGGCCATCGGCTCGTCGAGCTGCAGCGGCGAATTGGTGTTGATGATGCCGGTGAACACCGGCATCTCTTTGGCCAGGTTTTCGCGCGTCGTGCCGAGCGAAATCGCCACCATTTCCAGCGCGTCGATGGCGCGTCCGCGGCCGAGCGTCTGCGGCTGCCAGTTCTTGTCGAGCAAGGTGATCTCGGCATAGTAGAGGTCGAGATGGCGCGTGTTCTGATGCAGGTCGAGCGGCTCGAACGGCCCGCCGCCTTCCTGGTGCAGCACGTTGAACGACTGGATGAGCTTCAGGTAGTCGCACATCTCGGCATAGGTGCCGGGGCGGCGGCCGCGATCATTGTCCATGACATAGGCCGGCCCGCCCACCGACGACAGGATGCAGTGCCGTCCGCCGACCTTGACGTTCTTCTGCGGATTGCGGGCGCGCAGTTCGAAGGATGACGGCGCCATGGCGACACGCTCCATCACCATGGCGCGGTCGAAGCGCACCCGCATCTCGCCTTCGTCGACATCACAGCCGGCCGCCCGATAGAACTGGCGCGCCTGCGGCTGCAGCACCCGCATGCCGATCTCTTCGAGGATGGTGAGGCCCATTTCGTGGATTGTTTGCACCTGGTCGGCCGACAGGATCTCGATTGGCGCATAGGGCCGTGTCAGCTGTTTCCATGGCCGCTGCTCGATGCCGCCGATCTCGCGCTGCGGGCGGCCGGGTCTGCGACGTGCGGCGGTGCGTTCCATGCGTCCTCCTATTCGGCTGCCGTGCGCATATCGAAATCCGCCACCGCGTCGACGATCGGCGTGTCGCGGCGGTAGGGCTGCCAGCGGACATTTGTTCCGATCTCGCGAGCGAGCTTGTGGCCGCTGTGCACCGCGTGCGCAATGGCGCCCGGGGCCAGCGCGTCGCCGATGCGATCGACGCTGCGGATGCCGGTGGCCGCAAGCTCGTCCGCCCGTTCGGTCAGCGCCTCAAAAAGCTCGCCGCGCGGCAGTCTCAGCCCGACGATCACCACCGAGCGGCAGGCCACACGGGTTTCCTCACTGGTGAACAGATGCACCAGTGTCGCCGTCTCGCCGTCAAAGGACTTTAGGATATGCAGCGTGGTCACCGCCACCTTGCGCCGCGCCAGCGCGCGATGCACCAATGGCAATTCGTTGGTCATGATCGTCCATGCTGAAGCCTGGCCCGCTGGTGTCACGTAGCTGACCGGGATGCCCTGCGCGGCCAGATGCTCGGTGAGAACGCCGCCCATGTAATAGTTGTCGAAATCGAAAACCAGGGTGGGCCCCTGAGGAAGCCGGCCGCCGGCAATGTCGTCCGGGGTCAGCACATCGGGACGGTCGAGCCGGCCAACCGGAATCTCCAGCGAGGAGTAGAGCATATCAGTCCAGCGCGCACCGGTCGCCAGCACCACGCGGTCCGGTGCCAGGGCGATGATCTCGTCGGCGCTCAAGCGACTCTCGGGATAGAGCGAGACGTTGCTCATCTCCTCGAGGCGCCCGAGCCGGTAGTCGACGACGCGGTTCCAGGCGGAGAGGCCGGGCAGCGTCTTCTCGAAGGTCAGCCGACCGCCGAAGGACCGGCTGCTGTCGGCGAGCATCACCTCATGGCCGCGACGGCCGAGCGTGAGCGCGCATTCGAGCCCGGCCGGCCCACCGCCGACAATCAGGATTCGCTCAGCCGCGTCGGCGCGCTCGACGCGTTCGGGGTGCCAGCCGCGCCGCCATTCTTCGCCGGCGGTCGGGTTCTGGGTGCAGCGCACCGGCACGCCATCATGCCAGCTCGAAATGCAGATGTTACAGCCAATGCATTCGCGAATCTCAGCCTCGCGGCCTTCACGGATCTTGGCCGGCAGGAAGGGGTCGGCGATCGAGGGGCGCGCGCCGCCGATGAAGTCGAGCACGCCGCGCCTGATCTGCGAGACCATGGTGTCGGGCGAGGTGAAGCGCCCGACACCGACCACCGGCTTCTTGGTCAGCGACTTGACGAAATCGATCACCGGCTCATGGCTGCCTTCGCCGGTGAAGCGCGACGCAGAACAGTCGGTCGGGCTGGAATCCATCTTGACGTCGAACAGGTCGGGCAGGTCGGCGATCAGCTCGATCAGCTCGTGCGCTTCCGAGGGTTGGTTGCGGCCGGGCCGACCGCGCAATTCCTCGAGGCTGACGCGCAGCGCGACGCCACAATCCTTGCCGACGGCATCCTTGGTGACCTCGATCATCTCGCGCACGAAGCGCACCCGGTTCTCGATCGGTCCGCCATATTCGTCGGTGCGATGGTTGTATTCCGGCAGCAGGAACTCGTAGCCGAGATAGCCCATGCCGGCATAGACATAGACGACGTCGAAACCGGCGGTGCGCGCCTTGCGCGCCGCTTCGGCCTGGCATCGCAGCACTTCCTTGATATCGGCCTTGTCCATCGTCTTCGGCCGCAGATTGCCCATGAAGCCGACATGCGTGGCCATCCAGGGAATTCCCGACGGCGACAGCGGCGGCAGGCGGCTTGTCCTGTTCATGACCGACGCGCCGCCGTGCCACAGTTCCACGCCGGCAAGCGCGCCGTGGCGGTGCACTGCCTCTGTCATCAGTGCATGCGCGCGAATATCGTTGTCGTCCCACATCGTGGCGAAAGGCAGGGGTGCGTCGTCCGAACTGGGGTCGATCGAACAGGCCCCGGTGCAGATCACGCCCCATCCGCCCTCGGCCTTGGCCTCGCGAAAGGCGGCGCGCACGCGCGGCAGCGCGTTGGTCATGCCGCTGGCGTGCGGCACTTGATAGAAGCGGTTCGGCGCGGTGACGGGCCCGATCCGCATCGGCTCGAACAGGATTTCGTAGCGGGGATTGCACGGCATCGAGGCTTCTCGAATATGCTTGTTGAACGATCGTACAACAAGCATATTCGCACGCCGGGCGCTGCGCAATGGGCAGGGAGGCAAACAACAAAAAATCCATCCTGGCTTTCGCCGGGATGGATTGGGATCACAGGGAGGATGCGGAACGGGCGCGGATCGGCGCCCGGTCAAAGGCCCTCGTCAGATGACGAAAAACCAGTTGGCGAGCAGCATCACCACGACACCGGCGACCAGCGTCAGATAGGGCAGCATTCCCGCCTTTTTGACCGAGAGGTCGGCTCCCGTCATGCCGAGGTCCGCCATCATATGGTCGGGGAACTTGCCGCCATCCTGGATGTAGTGCCGGAAGCAGAACACCGGGATGATCAGCGCAGCCGTGATCAGCCCGGCCCACAGCGCCATCGGGTTCCACACCTTGGCGCCGGCGCCCATGAAGATCGCATTGACATAGGCGAAGATGGCACCGACGCCGAGCAGCCAGCTCGGCGCCTTCCACGGCCGCGCGATATGGCCGTTGTCGATGCGATGGATCCAGCCGGCGTTGAGGTTGAGGAAGTTGAAGATGATGTAGCCGCAGTTCGACACCGCGAGGATGAAGAAGAAGCTCGTCGCATCGGCCGAGGCGATGGCCAGCACGATCAGGTTGAAAACGAGATCGGTCCACATGGCACGGGTCGGCGCGCCATGCTCGTTGACATGGCTGAGATAGCGCGGCAGCCAGCCGTCGACGGAGCCCTGGTAGAGCGTGCGCGAAGAACCCGCCATCGCGGTCATGATGCACAGCACCAGCGCCAGGATCATCAGCATCACCAGCAGGCTGTGGATCAGCGCGCCGCCACCGACCATGCCGGCCAGCGCGTCGGCAACGCCGGAGCCATCGACGATCGGGGTCGCCAGCATGCCGTTCAGCCCCAGCACGCCCTGGAAGGTGAAGGGCACCAGGATGAACAGCAGCATGCACAACAGGCCGGAATAGAAGATGGCCTTGAACGTGTCGGTGCCGGGGTTCTTGAACTCCGAGGTGTAGCAGACGGCGGTCTCGAAGCCGTAGGTCGACCATGCGGCGATGAACATGCCGCCAAGCACGAGGGTCCAGCCGGCGATATTCCAAGCGCCGGGCTCGGGCGCATAGGCGGCTGCCAGCGGCACCAGCGGCGAAAAATTCGCCCAGTTGATCTGGCCGGTGACGATCGGCACGACGCCGACGATCAGCATCGGGATGATGACCAGCAGCCCGATGTATTTCTGCACGTTGGCCGTGCCCAGGATGCCGCGATGCTGGATCGAGAAGATGATCAGCATCAGCACCGCGCCGATGAAGAAGGTCGCGTTGAGCGTAAAGGAAACCGGACCCAGCGTGTGGCTGTACAGCGTCCAGTTGCGGATTGCCGGCGTGGCGGCCGCGGTCACCGCCGTGACGGCGTCGGCTGCACTCGTTCCGGCATGCGCCGCGATATAGGCCACGACATCCGGCGAGGCATCGGTGAACAGCGGCACCGGCGCCAGCGCGTTGAGGATATAGGCGGCGGCGATCGAGCAGCCGAGCGACAGCACCGGTGACCAGGCGAACCAGTTGCACCACACCGATAGCGGCGCGATGAACTTCGAATAACGCAGCCAGGCGGTGGCGCCGTAGATCGAGGCACCGCCGGACTTGTTCGGGAACAGGCCGGCGATTTCGGCATAGGTGAAGGATTGCAGGAAGCCCATGATCATGGACGCCGTCCAGATCAGGAATGCCAATGTTCCGGTCGTGCCGGCAATGCCGCCGATCGAGAACAGGACGAGGGCGGGAACGCCGCTTGCCACCCAGAAAGCGCCGCGCCAGTCGATATGCCTCAGCAGCTTGCTTTCGGCAGGCTGCTCCAGGGCCGTGCTTATCGTGCTCATATGTGTGAATTCCCCTTTTTTTGCTGTTCCCCGCCGGCGATGCCTCGACTTCGCGAAGCTTGTTCCCCGGCATGTATCGCACGACTGCCGTGTTTCCACTCAGTCGCATTTTTTTCTTAAGAGTGAAGATTGATCCGGCACGCTTTCACGTCAAGCGTTTTGTGACGCCGTGCACATCACGCTTGCGAGCGTGCGGGTTCACGCGCCCGGCGACATCACCGACCGGCTGGTCTGGACGTCGCGAAAGCGGTCGTCAGGAGCGCGGTCTGGTCTTCTGCGGGTTGTAGTGCGCGAAAGCGACGACGCGGGCCGGCAGCCGTTTGCTGTGGCCGTCGAGTTTGCCGATCTCGACCTCGGTGCCAACAGCGGCATGGGTGACATCGAGCCTCGCCAGCGCGATGTTCTTGTTCAACAGGGGAGAGCGCATGCTGGAGGTGACCACGCCTATCTGCGCGCGGCCGACATGCACGCAGTCGCCATGGCCCACGGTGACGTTGGCGTCGATGTCGAGGCCGACCAGCTTTGCTTGCGGATTCTCCTTGCGCCGGATCAGCGCCTCGCGGCCGATGAAGTCATCGGTCTTGGTCTTCAGCGGCACGGTGAAGCCGATGCCGGCCTCGAAGGGATCGGTCTGGTCGGAAAACTCGTAACCGGCGAAGATCAGCCCGGCCTCGATGCGCACCATGTCGAGCGCCTGCAGCCCCATCGGCTTCAGCCCATGCGGCTGGCCAGCCTCCCAGATCGCGTCGAACACTTTCTCGGCGTCACGCGGATGGCACCAGATCTCATAGCCGAGCTCGCCGGTATAGCCGGTGCGCGAGACGACGACCGGAATGCCGTTGCCGCCGCCGATGCGCGCGACGGCGAAACGAAACCACTCGAGTTCGTCGATCGACGGCTGCAGCGGCGAGGTCCAGATCACCTGTCTGAGAATGTCGCGGCTCTTCGGCCCTTGCACGGCGACATTGTGCATCTGGTCGGTCGAGGAACGCACCAGCACGTTGAGGCCGAGCTTCGCCGCCGTCTCGCGCAGCCATTCGCCGGACAGATCGTCGCCGCCGACCCAGCGGAAATTGTCCTTGCCGAGGCGCAGCAGCGTGCCGTCGTCGATCATGCCGCCGTGCTCGTAGCACATCGCCGAGTAGACGACCTGGCCGACGCCGAGCTTCTTGACGTCGCGGGTCAGCGTGTATTGCAGCAAGGCTTCGGAATCCGGGCCGGTGACCTCGAACTTGCGCAGCGGCGACAGGTCCATGATCACCGCGTCCTGCCGGCAGGCCCAGTACTCGGCTATCGGCCCATCCTTGGCGAAGGAGTTGGCCAGCCAATAGCCCCTGTACTCGACGAAGTTGCGGGTGTGCCTGGCAAAGCTCGAATGAAATGATGTCTCGCGGGTCATTTTGGGTTCCGAATCGGGCGTCACGCGTCTGGCGATCGCTCGCGAGAATTTATGCTGGCCGGAATAGGTCCGCACATGGATGTCAGTCGGGTTCCAGCCATTGGCCGGCGTCGTGTCGTCGGGGCAGGCGGAGGAGACGCAGACGATGTCGGTCAAGGCGCGCAGCAGCACATAGTCGCCGGCGCGCGACCAGGGTTCGTCGGAGACCATGACGCCGTGCGCGTCGATCGCCGTGTTGAAGAAGAAGTTGATCGCCATCCAGCCGGCGCGGGGATTGACGCCCTTGCCAGCCAGCGCACGATTGAAGTTCTCCGAGCAGTTGGTGTGGCCGGGATAGCCGATGTCGTCGTAATATTTGGCCGCGCAGGCGAGCGCGAAGGCGTCATGCCGGCCACACGTGTCCTGCACCACCTCGACCAGCGGCTCCATGTCCTGGTCGTAGTATTTCGAATGCAGGCCGGGCATCGGATAGCTCGATCCCATCAGCGTGCGCGTCGTCGTCACGTCGAGCGGATGGTCAAGGCCCTTGTCCAGCTTGCGCGCCGAAAAGCACTGGAAGTCGGTGCACTGACGCCCGTCGACATCGATGATCTGCAGATAGTCCCCGGCTTTGACGAAATAGGATTCCGCCGTCGCCGAATGGACGCGCAAATCGAGCACCGGATCGGCGAGCGGGTCGGCCAGCTGCGATTTCGCCGCCGGACGGATGGTGGCCCGCCGGACGATAACGGTAAGTGGCGTCGCCGTGTCGTGGCCATCGACCATCATCGGCCCGCCAGGGGCGGCGATGACCATCGAGCCGTCGCGCAGGGCGATGAAACCCTGCTCGGTGCCGGCGGGTGTGGCGGCGCCAAACACACGCAGCGCCTTGGCCTGGTCGATCTGCACCTGACGGCGCGCGAGCCCGCGCCGAAGTGCGGCGAGACTGTCATCGCCCCCGGCGAGCAGCGCCTTGACGCCGGCGGCATTGCTGTTCGATGTCTCACCGAAAATGCCGGTATCGGTCGCGCCGGTCTTGTCCCAGGCCAGCAGTTCGCAGGCCTGGCCACCCTCGACATTGCGCACGGTGACTGTGTCGCCGGCTTCGACCTCGATGAGCACCGCGCCATTGCCCTGGATCGTATGACGCTCCATGCCCGGCGGCAGGGCGATCTGGCCGGGCCGCAGGATCAGGCTGGGCTTGGGCGGTCCGGCTGCGATTGCAGGGTAGGGCGACTGGCTCATCTCAGCCTTGCGGTTCGAGAAACAAGTTTGCCTGTACGTAAAATTATTTTAGCAGCAAGAATAGCAATGCGGTCGCGTTTGGCAAGGCGAAGGTGGCACAAGTGCTACGCCAACTCCTCGGAATGGCTGATCTCGACGCCGTATTCGGCAGCGGCATCAAGCATCGTGTGCCATAGGCTTTCGGCGAAGGTCGCAAACACCAGAAGGCTGAACACAGCCTGTCCGTCAGGCCGGTCGTCACCGCGCCAGAGCGTGACGCTGGTGTGATCCATCGAGGTCGCGGCAGCCGAGCCGATGGGGAATACTTCCGGGTGCAGGTCGATCGACGACAGCTTGGCCAGCATGATGCGCGCCTTCGATCCGGCAATGTTGATCAGAGCGCGGGCATGCGACTGGTCCGACAGCGAGGCGGGGCCGGACAATGCCGGCGCCAGCGTTTGCATTGTGTGCTTGCCGCCCTTCGACAGCACGAAAAACTGATCCGGCCCGGACCAGATCAGTATGGCGTCCGAGGTCTGCACCGCCTTTGGCGCATTCGGAGCCGCCACACCGAAACGGGCCTTTGCCGCCTTTGCCAGTTCAGCCGCTTGACCGCGCCGCGCCATCACCTGGATCAGATCGAAATCGCGGATCTCGGTCAGGGAGACGCCGGCCTCGGTGCCGCGTGCTCCATGCGCACCGGCGACCAGCGCGTGTTCGAGCGGACTGCGGGAACCCCAGGAAAAATCAGCCACGCTGGCGTCCTCCATCCGGATCGTAGAAGACGGGATTGCACAGTTCGACATCGTAGTCTTCGCCGCGCAGCGGATCATGCGCATGAACGATTTCACCGATGCGCTCGCGCCCGCGCTCGACGAGGCCGAGCCCGATCCACTGGTCTGATGTCGGCGAGAAACACACCGAGGTGACGTAGCCCTGGTCGTTGCCCGGGCCGGGTGTCTGGCCCTTCGGGATGATGTGCGCGCCGGACCGCAGCCGGCGTGCCTTGTCGGTCGGTTTGATGCCGACGACGACCTGCCGGTCCGGCGCGACCAGCGCCTCGCGCCCGGCCATGACGCGGCCGATATAGTCCTTCTTGGCCGACATCATCTTGCCCAGGCCAAGATCGGCCGCCGTTGTCGTTCCGCTCAGCTCTGGTCCGGCGACGTGACCCTTTTCGACCCGCATGACGCCAAGCGCCTCGGTGCCGTAAGGCGTCACGCCGAACGGCGCGCCCGCCAGCATCAGGTTGCGTGCCATGGCATCGCCGAGGCGTGCCGGCACGGAAATCTCGAACGCCATCTCACCTGAGAACGAGATGCGGAACAGCCGCGCCTTGATACCGCCGCGCAACGCCACTTCGCGGGCGCCCATGAACGGAAAGCCCTCGTTCGACAGGTCCTCGGCCGGATCGACGATTTCCTTCAGCAGCTCACGGGTCTTCGGTCCAGCGATCGAGAATTGCGCCCACTGGTCGGATACCGAGGTCAACTGCACGTCGAGTTCCGGAAACAGCACCTGCCGGCAGAACTCAAGATGCTGCATCACCAGTCCGGCCTTGGCCGTGGTGGTGGTCAGGAAATAGTGGTCCTCGGCCAGCCGCGAGGTCGTGCCGTCGTCATAGACGATGCCGTCCTCGCGCAGCATCAGCCCGTAGCGGGCCTTGCCCACGGCAAGATTGGAGAAGGTGTTGATGTAGACGCGATCGAGGAAGGCGCCGGCATCCGGGCCGTGCACGTCGATCTTGCCGAGCGTCGAGACATCGCAGAAGCCGACACCGCCGCGCACTGCCTTGACCTCGCGGGTCACCGATTCCAGCCAGTCCTTCTCGCCGGCGCGTGGATACCATTGCGCGCGCTTCCACAGGCCGGTGTCGACGAAGACAGCGCCTTGTTCCATGGCCCAGTGGTGCGACGGCGTCAGCCGCGTCGCATGGAAAGTCTCGTCGCGATGATGGCCGGCGAAGGCGCCAATGGCGACCGGCACATAGGGCGGCCGGTAGATCGTCGTGCCGGTCTCGGGGATGGACCGGCCGCTCACCGCCGCCATGATCGCAAGGCCGGCGACGTTCGAGGTCTTGCCCTGGTCGGTGGCCATGCCGAGCGTCGTATAGCGCTTCAGGTGCTCGACCGATTCAAAGCCTTCGCGCTGCGCCAGTTCGATGTCGGACGCGGTGACGTCGTGCTGGTAGTCGACAAAGGCCTTGCCCTTGCCGGTGACATGCCAGAGCGGGGTGAGCGAGAACGCTTCGTCGTCGGCGACCGGCGCGGTACCCGCCTTGCCGCTGTGTCCTGCGTCACGCGCCGCTGCTACACCCGCGGCAAACCCCTGGCTGAGGCACGCGCCGAGTCCGAAATCGCCGTTGGCAGCACCCGCTGCCACCATGCCGGGAGGTGCGCCATCCGGCACGAAGGCAGCGATGTCGTCGCGCCATTTCGGCCGGCCGCGATGATAGGAGGTCAGCCCGACTGCAGGGTTCCAGCCGCCGGAGACGGCAAGGCCGTCGGCCTCGACTTCGGCGCGTGCGCCGCCGGCGAGCGAGACGGCAATTTTCCTGACGCCATCCTTGCCGCCGTCGACGCCGCTGACGGAGCCGTGCAGCACAGGGAAGCCGCCCTTGGAGGCCAGCGAGCGATACGCTGCCGATACATCAGGCCGCGCGTCGATCACCGCCGCGATCTGCAGTCCAGCACCGAGCGCTGTCTCGACCGTGCGCCAGCCATCCTCATTGTTGGTGAACAGCGCGATGCGTTTTGCAGGCGCGGCGGCGTATCGCGCGACATAGGTCCGCATCGCCGAAGCCATCATCACGCCGGGCGTGTCATTGCCGGCAAAGACGATCGGTCGCTCAAGCGCGCCAGCGGCGACCACGCAGCGTTTGGCCACGATCCGCCACAGGCGCTGGCGCACCTGGTGCTCGGGCGGTGATGGCAAATGGTCGTTGACCCGTTCGATCGCGCCATAGGTGCCGCCATCATAGACGCCGAACAGCGTCGTGCGGGTCATGATGCGGACGTCGGGCATCGCCGCGAGTTCGGTCAGCGTCCGCGACAGCCACTCGGCTGCCGGAACGCCGTCGATCGTGCCGCCGTCCGAGAGCAGGCGGCCGCCGAGCGCAAAGTCCTCTTCGCACAGGATGACGCGGGCGCCGCTGCGTCCGGCGGCGAGTGCCGCCACCAGACCGGCCGGGCCGGAGCCGGCGATCAGCACATCGCAATGAGCCCAGGCCTTGTCGTAGTGGTCGGGATCGGCAACGCCGGCGGCGCGGCCAAGGCCGGCGGCGCGGCGGATCGCCGGCTCGTAGATCGCCTCCCAGAATTTCGCCGGCCACATGAAGGTCTTGTAGTAGAAGCCGGCGACGAAGATCGGCGCGAACAGCTGGTTGACCGACATCACGTCGTGGCGCAGCGACGGCCAGCGGTTCTGGCTTGCGGCCTCGAGCCCCTCATAGAGTTCGGCGGTCGTTGCCTTGGTGTTCGGCTCGCGCCTGGCGCCCGTGCGCAATTCGACCAGCGCGTTGGGCTCTTCCGAGCCTGCGGTCAGGATACCGCGCGGGCGATGGTATTTGAACGAACGGCCGACCAGCTTGACGCCATTGGCGATCAGTGCGGAGGCGAGCGTGTCGCCCTGGAATCCGGAAAATGTCCTGCCGTCGAAGCGGAAGTTCAGCGACGCCGAGCGGTCGATGAGACCACCGGAAGCGAGACGATGGGACTGGCTGGATGTCACGATTGCCGGCCTCTCATCGATTCGATGTCATGCATGAGCGTCGCGCTGCCCCTTACCCTCCCCCTTGTGGGGAGGGTCGCTGCGAAGCAGCGGGGTGGGGGGGCGGCGCCGACCCCCACCCGGACCTGCGGTCCTAGCTCCCCACAAGGGGGAGGGAGGGGGCTGGCGCTCTTCACGACGGCGCTGACTTGGACAGGAAGATTCATTTCACTGCCTGCCTCGCCCCGGCGCCCGCTGCCGGCTCGACAGCGGAAATCTCGTGCGTCAGCGTGTTGCGGGCGACCTTCAGCCAGGCCCGGCAGCCGCCGCCGTGGTACCAGTGTTCGCTCGTTTCACCGGCGACATTGTCGCGCAGATAGACATAATCGAACACCTCGTCTTCCGAAGCGCCGGCCACTGGCCGCACCGGCTTGGCGTCGCCGAGATAGGTGAACTCGCCGAGTTCGCGTTCGCCGCAGAAGGGACAGACAATGCGCATGACTTCTTGACCGTCCTCAGTGCAGGTTCGGTTGGGCACCCTGGCCCTTTTCATCGATCATCGCACCGCGCCGGAAGCGGTCGAGGCGGAACCTTGCGGCCTCCTCGTGCGGCGTGTCGCGGGCCAGAAGATGGGCAAACACAAAGCCTGAGCCCGGCGTCGCCTTGAAGCCGCCATAGCACCAGCCGGCATTGAGGTAGAGGCCGTCCACCGGGCTCTTGTCGATGATCGGCGAGCCGTCCATCGACATGTCCATGATGCCGCCCCACTGGCGCAGCAGCCGCACGCGGCCGATCATCGGCATCAGCGCCATGCCGCCTTCGCAGACGTCCTCCATCACAGGCATGTTGCCGCGCTGGGCGTAGGAATTGTAGCCATCGATGTCGCCGCCGAAGACCAGCCCGCCCTTGTCCGACTGGCTGACGTAGAAATGGCCGGCGCCGAAGGTCATGACGTTGGGCAGCAGCGGCTTGATGGCCTCGGAGACGAAGGCCTGCAGCACGTGGCTTTCGATCGGCAGGCGCAGGCCCGCCATCGCCGCGACGCGCGAGGAACTGCCGGCAACCGCCATGCCGACCTTGCCGGCGCCGATCTTGCCGCGCGAGGTCTCGACGCCGGTCACCTTGCCGTTGGCGTCGCGCACGAAGCCGGTGACCTCGCAGTTCTGGATGATGTCGACGCCGAGCGTGCTCGCAGCGTGCGCATAGCCCCAGACCACGGCGTCGTGCCGTGCCGTGCCGCCGCGCCGCTGCAGCAATCCACCTTGCACGGGAAAACGCGCATTGTCGAAATTCAGGAACGGCATCATCTTCTTGACCGCGGCGAGGTCGAGCAGTTCGGCGTCGATGCCGTTGATGCGCATCGTGTTGCCCCGCCGCGCATAGGCGTCGCGCTGCGCGTCCGAGTGATAGAGGTTGACGACGCCGCGCTGGCTGACCATCGCGTTGTAGTTGAGGTCCTGCTCCATCCGCTCCCACAGCTTCATCGACAATTCGTAGAAGCCGGTGTTGCCGGGCAGGCCGTAATTGGAGCGGATGATGGTGGTGTTGCGGCCGGCATTGCCGGAACCAATCCAGCCTTTTTCCAGCACGGCGACGTTTCTGATGCCGTATTCGCTGGCCAGGAACCAGGCGGTGGCCAAGCCATGGCCGCCACCGCCAATGATCACCACGTCGTAGCGGTCCTTCGGCGTGGCATCGCGCCAGGTGCGCTGCCAGTTCTTGTGGCCGGAAAGGGCGGCGCGTGCGAGCGAGAAGATCGAGTATTTCATGCGTTCATTCCGAGGTCGCTCGCACCGGCAGGACGGTTATATATCCAGCGTGTGGTCGCGCTCCCATTGCGTGAAGTGCGAAGCATAGGAATTCCATTCCTGGTGCTTCAGCTTTAGATAGGCCGACGAGAATTCCTCACCCAGCGCCGCCTTGAGCGATTTGTCCTTGTCGAACTCGCGCAAGGCGTCGAGCAGGTTGAGCGGCAGCTTCGGCGCGCCCTTCACCGTGTGACCGTGCTGGTACATGTCGATGTCGTAACGCTTGCCGGGGTCGGCCTTCGAGCGGATGCCGTCGAGGCCGGCGGCGATGATGACCGCCTGCAAGAGATAGGGATTGGCCGCGCCGTCGGGCAGGCGCAGTTCGAAACGGCCGGGGCCGGGCACGCGCACCATATGGGTGCGGTTGTTGCCAGTCCAGGTCACCGTGTTCGGCGCCCAGGTCGCGCCCGAAATCGTGCGCGGCGCGTTGATGCGCTTGTAGGAGTTGACCGTCGGGTTGGTGATCGCGGCCAAGGCCGAGGCATGCTTCATGATGCCGCCGAGGAAGTTCTTGCCCTTGGCGGAAAGGCCGAGTTCCATCGCATTGTCGGCGAAGACATTGGTCTTGCCGGCCTTGTCCCACACCGAGATATGGGCATGGCAGCCATTGCCGGTCAGGCCCTGGAAGGGTTTTGGCATGAAGGTCGCGCGCAGGCCATGCTTCTCCGCGATCGACTTGACCATGAACTTGAAGAAGGAGTGCTTGTCGGCGGTGGCGAGCGCATCGTCGAAGGCCCAGTTCATCTCGAACTGGCCGTTGGCATCCTCGTGGTCGTTCTGGTAGGCGCCCCAGCCGAGCGCCAGCATGTGGTCGCAGATTTCGGCGATGACGTCGTAACGGCGCATCACCGCTTGCTGGTCGTAGCAAGGCTTCGACGCGGTGTCGTATTCGTCGGAGATCGTCTTGCCGTCGGGCGAGATCAGGAAGAATTCGGCCTCGACGCCGGTCTTCACATGCATGCCGTCGCTGGCGGCTTCCGCAATCAGCCGTTTCAGCGTGTTGCGCGGCGCCTGGTCGACCTCCTTGTCGTCCATGATGCAGTTGGCGGCGACCCAGGCGACATCGGGCTTCCATGGCAGCTGGATGACCGAAGCCGGGTCCGGCACCGCCAGCATGTCAGGATGCGCCGGCGTGAGATCCAGCCAGGTGGCGAACCCGGCGAAGCCGGCGCCGTCCTTCTGCATGTCGGCGATCGCCTGCGCCGGCACCAGCTTGGCACGCTGGCCACCGAACAGGTCGGTGTAGGAAATCATGAAATACTTGACGCCGTTCTCTTTGGCGAATGCGGCGAGATCGTTCCCCATTATAGTTCCTCGCTTATGGTATTTTTGGTGGTCTGATGTCTTAGAAGCCGTTCTTCCCCGGTATCCAGTTGGTGCCGGCCAGTGGCACGCCGGCCATGGCGGCGGCCTCGATCGTCAGGGCGACGAGGTCCTCGGGTTCGAGATTGTGCAGGCTGTTCTTGCCGCAGGCGCGCGCGATGGTCTGCGCCTCGAGCGTCATCACCTTGAGGTAGTTCGCCAGCCGGCGTCCGGCGGCCACCGGGTCGACCCGCTTCATCAGTTCGGGGTCCTGCGTGGTGATACCCGCGGGGTCGCGTCCCTCGTGCCAGTCGTCATAGGCGCCGGCCGTGGTGCCGAGCTCGTTGTACTCCGCCTCCCAGCGCGGATCGTTATCACCAAGCGCGACAAGGGCGGCTGTGCCGATCGACACGGCGTCGACGCCCAGCGCCAGCGCCTTGGCGACATCGGCGCCGTTGCGGATGCCGCCGGAGACGATCAGCTGCACCTTGCGGTGCATGCCGAGATCCTGCAGCGCCTGCACCGCCGGCCTGATACAGGCGAGCGTCGGCTGGCCGACATTCTCGATGAACACTTCCTGCGTGGCGGCCGTGCCGCCCTGCATGCCGTCGACGACGACGACATCGGCGCCGGCCTTCACCGCAAGGGCTGTATCGTAATAGGGGCGCGCGCCGCCGACCTTGACGTAGATTGGCTTTTCCCAGTCGGTAATTTCGCGCAGTTCGAGGATCTTGATCTCGAGATCGTCGGGGCCGGTCCAGTCCGGATGGCGTGAGGCCGAGCGCTGGTCGATGCCTTTCGGCAGCGTGCGCATTTCGGCGACGCGGTCGGAGATCTTCTGGCCGAGCAGCATGCCGCCGCCACCGGGCTTGGCGCCCTGGCCGACAACGACCTCGATGGCATCGGCCCGGCGCAGGTCGCGCGGGTTCATGCCATAGCGGGATGGCAGGTATTGATAGACCAGCGTCTTGGAATGGCCGCGCTCTTCCTCGGTCATGCCGCCATCGCCCGTGGTGGTCGAGGTGCCGGCCAGCGTCGCGCCGCGGCCGAGGGCTTCTTTCGCCGGGCCGGACAACGAGCCGAAGCTCATCCCGGCGATGGTGATCGGGATCTTCAGTTCGATCGGCTTCTTGGCATGACGGGAGCCCAGCACGACACTGGTGTCGCAGCGCTCGCGATAGCCTTCGAGCGGATAGCGCGAGATCGAGGCGCCGAGGAACAAAAGGTCGTCGAAATGCGGCAGCTTGCGTTTGGCGCCACCGCCACGGATGTCATAGATGCCGGTTGCCGCGGCGCGGCGGATTTCGGAAAGCGTGTAGTCGTCGAAGGTCGCGGATTTACGCGGCGTCGTCGGCGGATTCTTGTAGGTCATGCTGCCTCAATACGCGTCGGCGTTGTCGATATTGAAATTGTAGAGCGTGCGCGCCGAGCCGTAACGCTTGAATTCCGTCGGCTTGACGCCGGTGATGCCGGCGCGGTCGAGCAGGCCCTGCAGCAATTCCAGATGTTCGGGCCGCATCTCCTTGGCGATGCAGTCGGCGCCGAGGCTGCCGACCTTGCCGCGCACGAAAAGCCGCGCCTCGTAGATGGAATCGCCCAGCGCATCGCCGGCGTCGCCCAGCACCACCAGATTGCCGGACTGCGCCATGAAGGCCGACATATGGCCGATATTGCCGCGCACGACGATGTCGATGCCTTTCATCGAGATGCCGCAGCGCGACGACGCGTTGCCTTCGATGACCAGCAGTCCACCCCGGCCGGTGGCGCCGGCATACTGGCTCGCGTCGCCCTTGATGATGATCGAGCCCGACATCATGTTCTCGCCGACGCCGGGTCCCGCCGAGCCATGAACGGTGATAGTGCTGCCGGAATTCATGCCGCCACAATAATAGCCGACGCTGCCGCGCACATCGATGGTGACCGGCTGATCGACGCCGACGGCGACCGAATGATTGCCCTTCGGGTTCAGCACTTCCCATGCCGTTTCATTCGAGCCGGGCGTCAGGTTGTGCAGCGCCTGGTTGAGTTCGCGCAGCGACATGACGTCGAGGTCGAAGACGCGCGCGTGGCTTTGGTCGCGCGTTGCCTTGGAGGTTGCCGGCATGAACTCAATGCTCCCAGAAATAGACGGTTGCGGGCTCCGGTTCCCAGACCCTCGCATTGTCTATGCCGGGCAGTTTGGTCAGCGCGCGATACTCCGAGCCGAAGGCGACATACTGGTCGGTCTCGGCCATGACGGCGGGCTTGCAGGCGATCGGATCGCGCACGACGCCAAAACCGTTCTTGGTGCCGACGACGAAGGTGAAGAAGCCGTCGAGGTCGGAGAGCGTGCCTTTCAGCGCTTCGCCCAGGTTCTTGCCATGCGCCATCTGCGAGGAGAGATAGGCGGCGGCGACTTCGGTGTCGTTCTCGGTCTCGAATTTCATGCCTTCGCGCACCAGCTCGCGGCGGACATTGTTGTGGTTCGACAGCGAGCCATTGTGCACCAGGCACTGGTCGGCGCCGGTCGAGAACGGATGCGCGCCCATCGTCGTCACCGCTGATTCCGTCGCCATGCGGGTATGGCCGATGCCATGCGTGCCAGTCATGCTGCGGACATCGAAGCGATTGACCACCGCTTCCGGCATGCCGACCTCCTTGTAGATTTCGACGACATCGCCGGCGCCCATGACGCGGATGTCGGGGCGCAGTGCCTGGATGGCCTCTCGCGCTTCGTCGATCTTGGCGGGCGTGGTCCTGACCACGGCATGGGTCGATTTCACCACGATGCTCACCGGCGTTCCGATGGCCTTGGCGAGTTCGGTGTCGAGGCCGCGGAAATCGCGCTCCGGCCTGGCCGACTGGATGGTGATCTTGGCCTCATTCTTGGAAGGCGCACCGTAGATGGCGATGCCGGCGCTATCCGGGCCGCGATCGCTGAGCGAGATCAGCATTTCGGACAGCATCGAGCCGAGCTGGGGCTCAAGCGACTTGTCCTTCAAAAACAGTCCGACGATTCCACACATGTCAGCCTCCCGGCGTTTGTAGCTAGAAGATGATGTATCGAATGAGTCCCACAAATTCAATCATATGAAAAAAATATTCCTCTAGTTACGTATGCGGCTCAATGCCGCCATGCGCACTATCGCTGCCCTGCCGGGCATTGTGAACCCATTGGGCATGGCGGATGCGGGCCAACTTGTAGGCATCGAGGACCGACAAGGCATAGATCAGGAAGCCACCCGCATGGCGGCCGACGAAGCTGGCATCAGGCGGGGCGATCTTGGCTGTCACCCATGCCAGGATCACCATGAAGAAAAGAAACTGCAAGCCTCGCACCGGCACGCCGAGAATGACGTGTCCGCTAGCCGGCAAGACAATCGCGGCGCCGAGAACGGCATACGGATTTGCCGGGGCGGGCGGGGCGGTGGAGCTGGTCATACGGCTTGCCGTTCGTTTCTGTTGATGGCGTCACGAAGCGTCGACGCTGATTCCAGCAGTTCCTCGATCAGCGCCGGGTCCAGCGTGGCGTCGCCAAATTCGGCCTGCCGGAAGACGCCGTAGCGTGCGCGTTCGGCCTCCGCCAGCAGCCAGACGATGCGCACTCCGTTCGGAGTGATCAGCAGTTCCTTGGCGCGCCCTTCGCCAAAAATCCCCAGGTGATCGGCGATGATCTCCTGCGGGAAGCGAACGCCTTTGCGATCCGTCCGCACCACGGCCTCGGCCGGCAATGCCGAACTCTTCGGCAGCGTGTGATCGAGATGATCGAAATTGGAGAAGGTCGTTGGCGAACCCGGCCGCATCATCATGTCGAACGTAGCTGGCACCGCCACCTTTTCGGTGATCGAGACGCTCAGCCAGCGCGCCGGAAGTTTTCTCGTCGCCAGCGTGTCGATGATGGTGCGTACCTGGACGCGCCGTCCATTCCATGATCCTTCCCAGGTGATGACACCGGCGGTGCCGTCCGAAACATCGGCTGCGTCGGCAATGACGGTGCGGATGTTGGCTTGCTCGGCGGCGAGCGCCGCTGCCGCCTTGTTGCGGCTGGCACGCGCCAGCCAGGCAAGGTGAAGGACGAGAGCCAGGACAATTGCCCCGGCAAGCAGTGCTGACGTCACCTCGGACACCTTGTCATGCCATGCCCGCCCGGATTCTGGACGGGCCTTCTCCCATCAATAGCCCTGCGGCCTCGGCCACGGCATGGTGAACTGGTCGCCGCGCCGCACGAATTTGTAGCGGTAGAAATGGAACCACAGCGAGATCAGGAAATAGAAGGCGACCATGGCGATCAGCTGCGAACCGAAGCCGAGGAAGATGGCGAAGTAGGTGACTACGCACAGGCAGAACAGCACGATCGCCGGCAGCGGATGGAAGGGGTGCGTGTAGCCGCGGCGGATCGAGGCGAGCGGCCACTTCTTCCTGAACATGACGATGTTGATGCTCATGAAGGTGTATTGCAGCACGCCCGACAGGATCGAGAAGGTGATCGCCTGGTTGAGGTCGGCGATGAAGGCGAAGGCAAGCGCGATCGGCAAAAGGAAGAGGATCGAGCGATAGGGGGTGCGATATCTCGGGTGCACCGCCGAGAACCAGCTCGGCAGATAACGGTCGCGGCCGAGCGAGAACCAGGCGCGCGCCGCGTCGTTGATGCAGCCATTGGCCGACGCGAGCGCCGCCAGCAGCGTGGCGACGAACAAGAGGTTCTCGAGCAGCGGGCTGCCGGTCAGCTTGCCGGCGTCCCACAGCGGATAATAGGTGATGCCGAGATATTCCCACGGCATCAGCGAGGCGCAGACATACCATGTCATGGCGGCGGCGATCAAAAGCGTGATCATGCCGGCCATGGTGCCGTAGGGCAGGGAGCGGGCCGGCGAGCGCACTTCCTCGGCCGCCTGCGTTGTGCCTTCGATGCCGAGATAAAACCAGATGCCGAACTGGAAGGCGGCGATGACGCCGATCCAGCCATAGGGCAGGGCGTTTTCGGGAGTGACCAGCTCGTTGAGTTTCAGCACGGCGCCTTGCGTCCATGGGCTGACCGAGAAGAACAGGATGACGATCGAGATATAGGCGATCGCGGTGATGACGAAGTTGACGTTGAGCGTCATCAGGACGCCGCGATAGTTGAGCCACGCCAGCACGACGATGGTCGCGGCGATGAAGGCATTGTGGTTGAGCCCTTCGACGCCGGCCTTGGCGACGATGGTGTCGCCGAGCAGGATGGCATCGGACACTTCCAGCATGGTGTAGGCGAAGACCAGGAACAGCGCGACGTTGAACGCCATCAGCGGTCCGACGATGTGCTTGGCCTGCGCGTATTGGCCTCCGGCGGCGGCGACGGTCGATGTCACCTCGGAATCGATCATGGCGACCGAGGTGTAGAGCAGCCCGACGATCCAGCACACGATCAGCGCCGCCAGCGCGCCGCCCTTGTCGGCGGCAAAATTCCAGCCGGTGAACTCGCCGACCAGCACGATGCCGACGCCGAGCGCCCAGACATGGGCTGGGCCAAGCACGCGCAGCAGTGAAACCCTGTCTCCGTGGATTACCGGTTCAAGCGTGATCGTCATTGTTCAATCCCCACTCAGATCCGGTGTTTTTCGGAAACGGCTTCAAGCTCGCCTTCGCGTGAGGAAGTCAGGACATCCTCGGTGTAGGTGGTATCCACCTTGAACCAGTCGTAGAGCATCCACAGCGCGAGCACGATCGATATGCCCCAAGATGCGTAAGAGAGTGCCACCCACATGATGCGTCCCCCGGATTACTTGTCGTCGAACTTTTCGTTGATGACGTCGCGATATTCGCGGTCGGATGCGCGGAACAGGAACACGAAATAGCCGATCAGCACCGCTGCCATGATGATCAGCGTCGGCCAGTCGATCACATAATGGAAACGGTTCTGGATGATGTCGTGCGCCGTCTCCGGCGTGTAGCCGAGCCTTTCCCAGATCGAGGCCATCGTCGGGTTCTGGCCAAGCGCTTCCCAGGTCTTTGCGTCGAGTACATCGATGGACTTCGCCGCTCCGGCGAGCCCCAGCTTCAGCGGCAACCACAGCGCCACGAATATGGCGACGACCACGACGACGATATCGAAGATCTGCCCGGCCTTGCTCTGCTCCGGCGGCGTGTAGCGGGACATGCTTTCTACCCCTCAGGACTTGCGGTTGCGGAATGCGTCGGCGTTCTTGATGTCGAGCCCGTAGATGAAGTCCTTGTCTTCCTTGTAGTGCTTGACCATCGCCAGGATGGCGGCCGTGTTGAAGATCAGCACCGCGGCGGCGGCGATCGCCACCACGAGCTTGATCCCGGCGTCGGGTATGTGTGGCCAGGTCATCAGCAGGACGAAGAGGATCGTCGCCCACAGGCAGATGATCAGCAGCGCGGATCCGCGCAGGTCGGAACGGTACAGCGCTTCGACGCGCTGCTGCAGGTCTGACATCGGTTTTCCCCTTTTTGCCGACGCCCGGTTCCGAATCCACCGCCCGCCGCTCTCTTTCAAGAGAGTGAAATTTTTTTCATAAGTTCAGGCCGAATTCTCCAATTGTCAAGATGAATTTACGTTGAGTTAACCGTTCGGTTCGGCGGTCGATTTTGCCTGACAATGAAATTATTTGCTTGCAGGGGATTGCAGGCCTCCTGCGTTTACGATCAATATTCGACCAAAGCTCCGGCCTGTGCGCAAAGGAGCAGGGAACAGCAGGATTTTCGGACGGAGGACGAGCGGATGACGGCATCCTGGAGATTTTCGACCCTGGCGGATCGCCATCGCGCGCTGGGCTCGAAGCTCGAAGACTGGAGCGGCATGGGCACCGCCTGGACCTACGACAAGGATGCCGACGAGGAGTACATCGCCATCCGCACCAAGGCCGGGTTGATGGATGTGTCGGGCCTGAAGAAGGTCCACATCACCGGGCCGCACGCCTCGCATCTGATCGACCTTGCCACCACGCGCGACGTGGAGAAGATCTATCCTGGCAAGTCGGCCTATGCCTGCATGCTGAACGAGGCGGGAAAATTCACCGACGACTGCATCCTCTACCGCACCGGCCCGAACGCGTGGATGGTCGTGCATGGCTCGGGCACCGGCCATGAGGAATTGCAGCGTGCTTCCGTGGGACGTGACGTCTCATTGCGCTTCGACGACAATCTGCACGACCTGTCGCTGCAGGGGCCGACATCAGTCGACTATCTGGCCAGGCATGTACCGGGCATCCGCGACCTCAACTATTTCCATCACATGCAGACGCAACTGTTCGGCTTGCCCGTGATGATCTCGCGCACCGGCTACACCGGCGAACGCGGCTACGAGATATTCTGCCGTGGCCAGGATGCCGGCACCATCTGGGACCGGATTCTCGACGAGGGCAAGAGCGCCGGCATCATTCCGTGCCGCTTCACCACGCTCGATATGCTGCGCGTCGAAAGCTACCTCTTGTTCTACCCCTACGACAATTCGCAGAAGTACCCGTTCGCCAATGAAGGCCCCGGCGACACGCTGTGGGAACTCGGCCTCGACTTCACCGTCAGCCCGGGCAAGACCGGCTTCCGCGGCGCCGAGGAGCACTATCGCCTCAAAGGCAAGGAGCGCTTCAAGATCTACGGCGTCCTGCTCGACGGCAAGCAACCGGCCGACGAGGGCGCGCCGGTCTATCGCGACGGCAGACAAGTCGGCGTGGTGACCTGCGCCATGTATTCGCCGCTGGTCAAGAAATCGATGGGCATCGCCCGCCTCGACGTCGACTGCGCGGTCAAGGACACCAGCCTGGAAATCCGCAACAAGAGCGGCGCCGTCAAGGCGACGGCGCAGCCGCTTCCCTTCGATGATCCCAAGAAGACCAAGCGCACGGCGAAAGGTTGAGGCATAGTCGACAGCGAGGGGTTCGAGGCACGAAGACTTAAATGGCAGCCAAAAGCATCATCAGCCGGCCCGTTTACGGAACCTTGTCTCCGCAACCCGGCAAGCACCATCTTTTCATCGCCGATGCCGAGGGTGCGCTCGCCATATCGGATATGGCCGGGAGAGCCCCCGCCGGATTTTTCGACGGCGCCGAAATCGACTTCATTCCAGGGCCTGGCGGCAAGCACATCGCCGCCCTCGAAGCGCTGAAGCCGGCACAGTTTCATCAGGCGCCGTCCTTCGCCAGCCTGTTGCCCCGGTTGAAGCAGACGCTGGCCAACGCGCACATGGGGTTGCGTCTCTACCTTGCCGGCACCGAAGGCCTGATCGGCCAGGCCATGCAGGTGGCACTCGAGGCCGGCATCGACCACACCTCGATCCAGACCGAGCATCGCGGCTCGCTGGCGCGCCGCATGCAGTGCGTCCACTGCAAGGGCATCACCGAGAATGTGACGACACAGCCGGCGACCTGCGCGCATTGCGGCCTGCTGCTTCTGGTGCGCGATCACTATTCCAGGCGCGTCGCCGCCTTCCAGGGTGTGTGCATCAACGCCGAGGATCGCAGCGAAATCCCTCCGATGGAGGAGATATTCCGATGAGCACCGGCACCACCAAGCTCGATGTCGTGGTCAGCGACGTCGTCCCGGTCAACGAGTTGGTCACCCGCTTTCATTTCCGCCGGCGCGACGGGCAACTGTTGCCGACTTTTTCCGGCGGCGCCCATGTCGTGGTCGAGATGCGCGACGGCGGGCGCACCCGGCTCAATCCCTATTCGCTGATGGGCTCGCCGCTCGACACGCGCGAATACACGATCAGCGTGCGCCGCGACGATGTCGGCCGCGGCGGTTCGCTGTTCATGCACAGGAGCGTCAGACCCGGGCTGGAGATGGTCATCAGCTATCCGGTCAACCTGTTCTCGCTCGACCTGCGCGCCAGGAAGCACCTGATGCTGGCGGGCGGCATCGGCATCACACCGTTCATGGCGCAGACCGCGCAACTGGCAGCGGAAGGCGGCAATTTCGAACTGCACTACACTTGCCGCACCGCTTCGCTCGGCACCTATGCCGATGTGCTGCGGGAGCGCTACGACCGCCGCATCAGGCTCTATCACGATGACCTCGATGAACGCATCGAACTCGACCGGCTGCTGTCGACGCAACCGCTCGGCACGCATCTTTACGTCTGCGGCCCGGCCGGCATGATCAACTGGGTGCGCGACCGGGCAGCCGCGCTGGGCTGGCCGGCGGAGACCGTGCATTTCGAGCATTTCGCGGCACCCCAGCCCGGGCTGCCCTTCGACGTGACGCTTGCCGTCAGCGGCAAGACGACCAGGGTCGATGAACAGCAGAGCCTCCTGGAAGCGATCGAGGCGGCCGGCGTCGATCCGCCCTATCTCTGCCGTGGCGGCGTCTGCGGCCAGTGCGAAACCAATGTCATCTCGTATGACGGCAAGTTCATCCACAACGACCACTGGCTGAGCGAGGAAGACCACCGGTCGGGCTGCAAGATCATGCCGTGCGTGTCGCGCTTCGAGGGCCGGTCGCTGGTGCTGGAAAGATAGGAGGCGAGCTTGGGCATTACCTTTCGCAAGGAAACGTTCCGCGACGACTTCACCTTCAAGAACAGCCCGGAGCACATAAGGCGGTTTCCGTTCCCCTTCCACGAAGACGCCTACATGTATGCGGTCAACATCGAGCCGCATGTCGTTGGCCCGAAGGGCAGCGTGCTGGAGAACCTGATCGACGTCGACGAGCACTATGTCGCCGAGATGCAGGACCGTGCCTTGGTGCTGGCCGAGGACCCGTTGCGCTGCCAGTCGCTGCCGCACATGACGCTGGCCGGCTGGGACCTGCTGGAGCTTCTGATGGAGCAGCAGGCGCTGGGCTATCCCGAGCATTTCACGCTGACCCGCGACGGCGACCGCTGGCGCTGGATCAACCGGCCGCTCGGTATCGATGATACCTTCACCTTCGGCGACACCTCGACGCTGCCCTATGGACCGATGGAATATATCACCCGGCAAAGCCAGGGCGACTTCTGCATCCTCGACCAGCGCGACGGCAATCTGTGGATGGATGCCGGCATGGTCACGACGCAGGCCGACTGGTCGCTCGATTTCGACATCGGCATGAACTTCTTCGAGTGGCACGCGCCGGTGCCGCTGGCGCACGAAAAGGGGATCTTCACCCGGGCGCTGAAATTCCTCACCAACATCCAGCAAGGCAAGCCGGCGCGGCGCCTGAACTGGACGATGACCGTCAATCCTCGCCTCGATACAAGCCCGGAAAACTATCACAAATGGGGACCGGACCGGGCGACGGTGACGCCGGAGAATGTCGGCGACAAGGTGCATCTGCGCGTCGAGTTGCAGAGCTTCTGGCGGCTGCCGCGCTCGAACGGCATCGTCTTTCCGATCCGCTGCTATCTGATCAAGATGGATGAACTGGTGACGCAGCCGAAATGGGCAAGGCGCCTGCACCGCGTCATCCGCGACCTGCCCGACGAGCTTGCCAACTACAAGGGCCTGACCCGCTACCGGCCGACGCTGGTCGAGTGGCTGTCGAAGCTCGACGATGGCAGCCCGACGTCGCCGGGGTTCGGGCCGGACTGATCAAGACTTGGGTTCCTCGCCCCCGCAAAGGGGGGAGAGGTGGCCTCGAAGCGGCCGGAGAGGGGGCCTTCGTAGAGCGCGGTTCCCCCTCTCCGTCTCGGCTTCGCCGAGACACCTCCCCCCCATTTTCGTGGGGGCGAGGAACCCAAGCAACTCAACCAGCGCTGTTCTGCGGATAGCAGATGATCGAGAGGTAGCGCATCGGCAAAACGGTCAGCACTTCCGGTCCGTGCGGGGCGTCCGCATCGAAGAACAGGCTGTCACCGGGCTTCATCGGGTAGAGGTTGCTGCCGTGGCGGTAAACGACCTCGCCTTCGAGCATGTAGAGGAACTCCATGCCCTCGTGCTGGAAGGTCGGGAACACATCGGAATCCTCGGTCAGCGTGATCAGATACGGCTCGACGACGACGCCGCTGGTGTTGGAGCCGATATGGCCGAGCAAGTTGTACTGGTGGCCGGCGCGCGTGCCGCGGCGCTCGACATCGAGGCCTTCGCCGGCCTTGACGAAAACGGCGCTGCGCTCCTCCTCGAAGCGGCGGAAGAAGGCGGTGACGGGAACGCCAAGCGCCCTCGACAGCGCCTGCAAGGTGGTCAGCGACGGCGAGGTGATGCCGTTCTCGATCTTCGACAGCATGCCGAGCGAAATGTCGGTAGCAACCGCCAGGTCGGCAACGGTGATGCCGAGCTTCTTGCGGAACGCTCGCACCTCGCGACCGATCGCCACCTCCAGCACTTTCTCGCGGGTGTCGCGGATGGCGTGCGGGTTCTGGGTCAGCGGCGCCCGGATGGTTTTGCCCTCCACCGAGACCTTTGGCAGCGGCTTTGCCTTTGCACCGGCAGGGTTGGCGCCAGCCTTGGGATCAGAAGTTTTTTTCGCCATGTCGCCACCCCGGGCTCTGAAGATTTATTTCACCAGAGGTGAACATATTCGGTGCCGATACAGGAGCGCAACTGCGACGGCAAGCCGCTTGGGAGCGCATGCTCGCGATCCAGCGTTTGGCCGCGTTCGATTTCCGCGGGAAATCCGCCTTGGCGGAACGCTGTTTCAGCACGGAGGCTGTTGACAGCACGCAAGGGCCAATTACTGTCCTGTGAGTGAAATTTGTTTCGTTAGGGAAATCAGACCGGGAGGCCTGCAATGAAAAGTCGCGTTGCCGTCATCGGAGCCGGACCGTCCGGCCTGGCCCAGCTTCGAGCCTTCAAGTCGGCGGCGGACAAGGGTGCCGAGATTCCCGAGATCGTCTGCTTCGAAAAGCAGTCCGACTGGGGCGGGCTGTGGAACTACACCTGGCGCACCGGCCTCGACGAGCATGGCGACCCGGTGCACGGCTCGATGTACCGCTACCTGTGGTCGAACGGGCCGAAGGAATGCCTGGAATTCGCCGACTACACTTTCGAGGAGCATTTCGGCAGGCCGATCGGTTCCTATCCGCCGCGCGCCGTGCTTTGGGATTACATCAAGGGCCGCGTCGAAAAGTCCGGCGTGCGCAAATGGGTTCGCTTCAACAGCCCGGTGCGCATGGTGACGTTTTCGGGCGAGACGAAGAAATTCACCGTCACCGCGCATGACCGCACCAACGACGTCACCTATTCGGAAGAGTTCGACAATGTCGTCGTCGCTTCCGGGCATTTCTCGGTGCCCAACGTTCCCTATTTCGAAGGGTTTTCCACCTTCAACGGCCGCATCCTGCACAGCCATGATTTTCGCGATGCGATGGAGTTCAAGGGCAAGGACATATTGATCATCGGCCGCTCCTATTCGGCCGAGGACATCGGTTCGCAATGCTACAAATACGGCGCCAAGTCGATCACCTCCAGCTACCGCTCGAAGCCGATGGGCTTCAAATGGCCGGAGAATTGGAAGGAAGTGCCGCTGCTGCAGAAGGTCGTCGGCAAGACGGCCCACTTCAAGGACGGTACCACCAAGGATGTCGACGCCATCATCCTGTGCACCGGCTACCTGCATTCCTTCCCCTTCCTCACCGACGATCTGAAACTCAAGACCGCCAACCGCATGTGGCCGCTGGACCTCTATGAGGGCGTCGTCTGGGAGAAGAATCCGAAGCTGTTCTATATCGGCATGCAGGACCAGTTCTACACCTTCAACATGTTCGACGCGCAGGCCTGGTTCGCGCGCGATGTCATCATGGGCCGCATCAAGCTGCCCTCCGCCAAGGCGATGGCCGAGCACGGCGCCAAGTGGCGCGCGCGCGAGGAAACGCTGGAGGACGCCGAACAGATGATCTGGTTCCAGGGCGACTACACCAAGGAACTGATGGACCAGACCGACTACCCTGGTTTCGATGTCGAAGCGGTCAACCGGACCTTCATGGAGTGGGAGCACCACAAGGCGGAAAACATCATGGGCTTCCGCGACAATGCTTACCGCTCGCTGATGACCGGCACCATGGCGCCGCTGCACCATACGCCGTGGCTGCAGGCGCTGGACGATTCGATGGAGAGCTATCTCGAGGTCAAAGGGGTGGCGGCGGAATAGCCGTCGCGCCTCGGACTACCCCAATCTTGCCCGTGCTTTCGCCGTCCAGGCGTTGAACAGCCGGTCGGCGACGATGCCGATGAAGGCGATGGCGAGGCCCGCGACGATGCCACGGCCGGAATCGGCCTTGGACAGCGCGATGAACACCTCCTGGCCGAGATCGCGCGTGCCAACCATGGCGCAGATGATGATCATCGCCAGCGCCATCAGGATCGTCTGGTTGACGCCCAGCATGATCTCCGGCAGCGCCAGCGGCAATTGCACCCGGAAGAAGGTTTGACGCGGCGTGCAGCCCGAAACCTTGGCCGCCTCGATCAGCGCCGGCGGCACCTGCCTGATGCCGTGATTGGTATAGCGGATGGCCGGCACCACGGCGAAGGCGACGGTGGCGATCATCGCGGTGACGTCGCCGACGCGGAACAGCATCACCACCGGAATGATGAAGCAGAACGACGGCAGCACCTGCAGCGTGTCGATAACAGGGGTGACGATCTTCTCGAAGCGGTCGCTGCGCGAGGCCATCAGCCCGATCGGAATGCCGATCAGGCACGCGATGAAGGCCGAGATGCCGCAGAGATAGACCGTCGCCATGGTCTTTTCCCACAGACCGGTCACCGCGCAGAAGGCGGTCAGGACGGCGACCAGGGCGGCAAGGCGCAGGCCGCTGAGCTGATAACCGGCAAGGCCGAGCAGGAACACCGCGCCCAGCCATGGGAACCCTTCGCAGAAGGCACGCACCGGATTGAGCACATTGAGAATCAGCGCCACGCGGAAGGCCTCGATCATGTCGAAGAAATTGATCGTCACCCAGTTCACCGCCGCTTTCCACAGCGGCGCGGTGGTGAAGGTGATCGCCTTCGGCACCGCCGCGAAGGCTGGCAAGAACAAGCCGAGCAGTGTCGTCACGACAAGGATCGCGATAGCCAGAGCCAGATTGGGGTAACGCCGCCAGAACACCGGGTTGGTTTCTTGATGGACATGGCCCTTGGCGTTGTTGTGTGCGATGGCCTGGCTCAGCCGGTCGAGCGCGATGGCCAGCGCCACAATGGCGAGCCCGGCTTCCATCGCCTCGCCGACCTTCAGCGCCCGCAGCGCCAGAAGCACATCGTAGCCAAGGCCGCCGGCGCCGATCATCGAGGCGATGATCACCATGTTTAGCGCCAGCATGATCACCTGGTTGACGCCGACCATCAGCGTCGGCCGCGCCGAGGGCAAAAGCACCCGCCACAGTTTCTGCCGCGCCGTGCAGCCGGCCATCTCGCTGAAGTCGTCGATTTCGGAAGGGACGCGCGACAGGCCCAACATCGTCGCCCGCACCATCGGCGGCGTGGCGAAGATGGCGGTCGCGATCATCGCCGAGACCGGACTGTTACCGAACAGCAGCAGCATCGGGATGAGGTAGGCGAAGGTCGGGATCGTCTGCATCAGGTCAAGCGCTGGGGAGACGATGAGCCTTTCCGCCCATGGCTTGCGCCAGGCCCAGATACCGGCGAACAGCCCGGTGACGATGCAGAACGGCACGGCGATGGAAATCAGCGCCAGCGTCAGCATGGCGCTGGTCCACTGGCCGAACAGGGCGATGTAGAGGAAGCAGCCGCCGACCAGTATGCCGAGCTTCCGGCCGCCAACGGCATGCCCGGCCAGGTATGCGGCCGCGCAGACGCCGACCCAGGACAGGCGTGGCAGGATGACGGTATCGGCGCCATGGCCGAACTTGAAATTCTTGGCCAGGAGATTGAGCGCGAAGTCGAGTGGCACGCCGAGCACCGCGGTGATCGAGCGCGTCAGCCAGGACAGGTTCGACTTGATCCAGCCCATCAGCGCGCTGACCCAGTCGGCGACCGGCACGACGGCGCTGCTGGGATAATTGACGGCCCAGGGGAGACTGTCCTGCAGCAGGAACGTGACTAGTACGATGGCAAGCGCCGAGGCCCAGACCAGAAGCCAGACCTGAACCGGACGCGTCCTTGCCTCGCTGGCGCTTGCCGTCACCGTCATGCGCTGGTTCCCGAACGGTCGATGCCGGCCAGCAGATCGATCACCGCTTGCGGCGTCACCTCGCCGATCGGCTTGCCGGTGCCGTTGACCACCGCGAACGGCTTGCCGGCGGCAACGATGCTGGCCGAAAAACTTGATATCTTGGCGTCAGACGCCACCGTGCCGCCATGCTCGCTGCCGTCGCAGGCGCGCATCAGGCCGCGCGCCGAGATCACCTTGGCGCGGTCGACGTCGCGGGTGAATTCGGCGACATAGTCGGTCGCCGGATTGACCACCAACTCCTCGGGCGTGCCGATCTGGATGACCTCGCCATCCTTCATGATGGCGATGCGGTCGGCCAGCCGGATCGCCTCGTCGAAATCATGGGTGATGAAGACGATGGTCTTGTGCAGCATCGTCTGCAACCGCATCAGTTCGTCCTGCATCTCGCGGCGGATCAGCGGATCGAGCGCCGAGAACGGTTCGTCGAGGAACCATATTTCCGGCTTGGTGGCGAGGCTGCGGGCGATGCCGACACGTTGTTGCTGGCCGCCGGAAAGCTCGCGCGGATAGAACTGCTCGCGGCCGCGCAGGCCGACGAGCTCGATGACCTCGCGCGCCCGCGCCTCGCGTGTCGGCCTGTCCTGCCCCTGGATGCTCAGCGGGAAGGCGATGTTCTCCAGCACGTTGAGATGCGGCAGCAGGGCAAAATTCTGGAACACCATGCCCATGCGATGGCGCCGCAATTCGATGAGGGCCGCGTCGGAAATCTTGAGCAGGTCCTTGCCTTCGAACTCGACCTTGCCATGGGTCGGCTCGACCAGCCTGGACATGCAGCGCACCAGTGTCGACTTGCCGGAGCCGGACAGGCCCATGATGATAAAGATCTCGCCCTGGCGGATTTCGAGATCGACGGCACGCACCGCACCGACCAGTCCGGCGGCGGCGATCTCAGCCATGCTGGCCTTGCCGTCGCGCTCGCGGATGAAATTGGCCGCGTTCGATCCGAACAGCTTCCAGACATTGCGGCAGGCGAGCTTTACCGGGCGGTCGTCCTTGCCCGATTGCGATGGTACCTGTTCAGTCCTATCCGTCATCCAATCGTCCTTCTGGAGCATCAACAATCGAGACCCGGCTGATCGGCAGCCGGGTCTCATTTTCCAGTCGGGTCGATTACTGCGCCCAGGCTTTCCAGTCGGCTTCGTGAGCGGCGATCCATGCGGCGGCGACATCTTCCGGTGTCTTGCCGTCGAGATCGATTTCGCCGCTCATTTTGTTGAGCTCGTCGGTGTCGATTGTGAAGGCTTTTGCCACCTTGTAGGCGACCGGCCATTTTTCCTTCATGCCGGACCAGGAGTATTTCCAGATCTCGCCATGCGGCTTGCCGCAGTCATATTTGGCGTCCGGGTTCGTGCCCCATTTCGGGTCGTTGTAGCACTCGGGCGTGTATTCGGGGAATTGCACCCATTCGCCCTTGTACTTGGCCGGCGCCCAGTGCGGCGAATAGATCCACAGCATGATCGGCGCCTTGCGCTGATAGGCGGAATCCAGTTCGGCGAACATCGCCGCGTCGGTGCCGGCATGGATGACGGTGAACGGCAGTTTGAGCGCAGCGACGCGCTCGTCGTCGAAGCCTTCCCATGTCACCGGGCCGCCGAGATAGCGCCCCTTCGGCGCGGTCTCCGCCGTCGAGAACGACGCCGCGCAGGTGGCGTCGAGAAGCGCATGCCAGTCCGGCAAGGTCGGGCACTTTTCCTTCATGTATTCGGGAAACCACCACTCTTCCTTGGCCTTCGGGCCGAGCTTGCCGAGCCGTTCGGTCTGGCCGGTGGCGTCGGACGCCTTCATGGCTTCGCCGGCGGTCGTGTCCCAAAATTCCAGCCCGACATCGAGGTCGCCATTGGTGAGGCCCGTGGTCAGGCTGGAGAGGTAGTCGGCGGTCGGATATTCCACCGTGTAGCCGAGCTTTTCGAGGATGCCGCCGAGGATCTTGGCGTTCAGGTTGACGCTGGTCCAGTCGAACAGCGCGATCTTGATCGGGTCGTTGGATTCGGGTGCGGCGGCTTGGGCCGATGGCGTCAGCAGGCTTACCCCCGCGAGCGCGAAAGCGCCCATCGACAGTTTCGAAAATTGACTGCGAAATGACATGCTTGTTCTCCTTCAAGCTGTGACAGTTATCGTTCGTTCCCTTCTTGCGTCTTTTTCTGATTGTGTTGGAAATATCTGTCGTTGCGCAAGGCCGTTGTCGCCTTGTCGCGGCCAGGGCCGGCGCAGGCGAGATAATGCTCAATTTCAGTGATGACGGATGGTGCCGAGAGGGTCAGCGTCATGGCTGCCAGCGGACCGCTGCGGGAGCGATCACCTGCGGATCAATTGCCGGTCTTGCGGCGCCCTGCAAGGTGCAAGCCATCAAGGTCCCATGATCTAGGCTGTTGGCCTGGTAAGCCCCGTCTCGCCAAGCCGTTTCATAGGATGAAATTATATATACCAACGTTCATCTCGCGCAACGACTAACGCCTCGCGGGATGCACAATTTCAGACTGCAGGCGAAGTCTCGCCCGGCTGGGCGTTCCGTCCTACCAGCAGACGTAGCCGCCATCGACGATCAGGTCGAGGCCGGTGACGAAGCTCGATGCGCGGCTGGCCAGGAACACCGTCGGCCCAACCATCTCCTCCGGCGCCGCCATGCGCCCCATTGGCGTGTCGCGCTTGAATATCTTCACCTCTTCCGCCACCTCCGGCCGCTTGTTCATAGGCGTCAGCGTGTAGCCAGGGCTGACGACATTGACGCGCAGCCCGCGGTCCGCCCACTCCATGGCGAGGCTCTTCGACATGTGGATGACGGCGGCTTTCGAGGAGTTGTAGTGCGCCTGCGTCAGCCCGCGATTGACGATGGTTCCCGACATCGAGGCGATGTTGATGATCGAGCCCTTGCGTCGCGCCAGCATCTTGCGGGCTTCGGCCTGGCAGGACAGGAACACGCCGGCGACATTGACCTCGTGCACCTTCTGCCATTTCTCCAGCGACAGCGTCTCGGCGGGTTCCGAACCGGCAATGCCGGCATTGTTGACGGCGACGGTCAGCGCGCCGAGCTCGGTCTCGACGCGCTCGATCGCCGCCGCGAGATCGCTCTGCGACGTCACCGTGCCGGTCAGCACCAGCGCCTTGCGGCCGAGTGCTGTGATCCGGTGAGCGGTTTCGTCCAGCCCACCCTTCGACGCATGGCCGAAGCAAGCGACGTCAGCGCCGGCCTCTGCCAGTCCGATCGCGATTGCCTGGCCGATGCCGCTGCCGGCGCCGGTGACCAGCGCGATATCGCGGTCCAGCTTGAAAAGATCCATCGATAGCCCTCCCTGGCTCAGGCAGGGTATGCGCTGAACTGTGCTTGGATCAAGCGCGCTCCGCGCAAGCGGACAGACAGGCCGTTGATGCTCGGAAATAGCCTTCGATAGCGATCCTCGCTATGCCGGTTCGGTCACGACCGCCTTCTGCAGCCTCGCCAGCTCCCCATAGGGGATGTGGCAGCGGATCGAATGGCCAGGCTGCGCCTCGCTGAGCGGCGGCTCCTGCTGCTCGCAGATCGCGCCGATCTTTCGCGGGCAGCGTGTGTGGAACACGCAGCCGGACGGCGGATTGGTGGCGCTCGGGATTTCACCGTCGAGACGAATGCGCGCCGTCTCGGTCTGATCGAGCTTGGGCACGGCCGACAGCAGCGCTTCCGTATAGGGATGGTGCGGACCAGCAAAGACGTCTTCCGATGGCCCGAGCTCCATGATGCGGCCGAGATAGAGCACGGCGATCTTGTCCGAGAGGTAACGGACCACGGCAAGATCGTGCGAGATGAAGATGTAGCTCACATCTTCCTTCGACTGCAGGTCGGCGAGCAGATTGAGGATCGCCGCCTGCACCGACACGTCGAGCGCCGACGTCGGTTCATCGCAGACGACGATGCGCGGGTCGCCGGCGAATGCGCGCGCGATGGCGACGCGTTGCTTCAATCCGCCCGAAAGCTGGCGTGGCTTGACGGCGAGATGCCGGTCGGTCAGCCGGACCGAGCGGACGAGGTCGTTGAGGCGAGCCTCCAGCGCCTTGCCGCTCAAGCCCGCCAGCCGCTTCAGCGCGCGGCTGATCAGGTGCCGGATCGAGTGCGAGCGGTTCAGCGCCGAGTCCGGATTCTGGAAGACGATCTGCATCGCCTTGATCTGGTCGTCGCTGCGGTTTGCCAGCCGCGGCGCCAGCGCCTTGCCTTCCAGCTCGATGGTGCCGCCTTCGTCCGGCGGCACCAGGCCGAGCAGAAGCCTGGCGAAGGTCGTCTTGCCGCTGCCGGATTCGCCGACCAGCCCGAGCGTTTCGCCAGGCCTCAGATCGAGTGACACGTCCTTGACGGCGCGCAGTGCGTGGCCATGGCTTGCATAGGTCTTGTTCAACCCCGCGACGCGCAGCACGGGCGCCGCTGCTGCCTTTGGTGCAGGCGCGACATTGCTCGGTGTCGCGCGCGGCAGCGCCTGCGCCTTCTCGTGATAGTGACAGCGCGACAGCCTGCCGCCGAGATCGTAGAGCGGCGGCAGTTCGGTGCGGCAGCGGTCATCGGCGAGCGCGCAGCGGTCGGCAAAAGCGCAGCCCGTGATGGCGGCGCCGATGCCGGGCAGAAAGCCCGGGATGGTGTCGAGGCGGCCCTGGTCCTTGCGCTGTCCGCCGCGCGGCAGGCAACGCAGCAGCGCCACCGTGTAAGGGTGGCGCGGATCGTTGAACACGACCTCCGTCGGCCCTTCCTCCACCAGCATGCCGGCATAGAGAACGCCGACGCGGTCGCACATGTTCGACACGACCGCGAGGTTGTGGCTGATGAACAGGATCGAGGCCGACAGTTCCTGCCTGAGCTGCGCGATCAGGTCGAGCACCTCGGCCTCGACCGTCGCATCGAGGCCGGTGGTCGGCTCGTCGAGGATCAGCATCGACGGATCGTTGGCGAGCGCCATCGCAATCGCCACGCGCTGCTGCATGCCGCCGGAAAGCTGGTGCGGGTAGCGTTGCATGACGCTTGTGGGGTCGGAGATGCGCACGCGGTTCAGCATGGCGATCGCGCGGTCCTGCGCCGCCTGTCCCGTAATGCCACCGAGCTCGAAGATCTCGGTCAGTTGGCGCCCGACGCGGATCGACGGGTTCAGCGCCTTGCCCGGATCCTGGTAGACCATGGAGACGCTTTCGGCCCGCGCCCGCCTCAGCGCCTCGGCGTCCAGCTTCATGACGTCCTGGCCGTCGAGCGAGATCGCGCCGCCTGTGATCAAGCCGTTCCTCGGCAGATAGCGCACCACGGTGAGCGCCACGGTGGATTTGCCGCAGCCGGATTCGCCGACCAGCCCGTAGGCCTCGCCTTGGCCGATGTTGAGGCTGAGATTGCGCAGCACCGCGCGGTTGCGCCCGGCGACACGGTAGGCAACCGACAGATCGGTGAGTTCGAGCGCGTTTTCGGCCTTGGCGGGTCTAGTCATTGAGCGCTCCGTGAACGCCGTCGGCCGCCAGATTGACACCGATCACCAGCGAGGCGATGGCCAGCGCGTCGAACAGCACCGTCCACCAGAAGCCGCCGCCGATCATGCCGTAATTGCTGGAAATGCTCAGCCCCCAGTCGGGCGAGGGCGGCTGGATGCCGAAGCCCATGAAGGACAGCGTGGCGACCGCGAAAATGGCATAGCCGAGCCGCACGGTGGTTTCGACCAGGATCGGCGGGATGACGTTGGGCAGGATCTCGACGAACATCGTATGCAGGGCACTCTCATGCCTGAGCTGTGCGGCGGCAACATAGTCGAGTTCGCGCTCGGCGAGCACGGCAGAGCGCACGGTGCGGGCAATGATCGGCGCGAAGCTCAGACCGATCACGACGATGACGGTCGTCTTGGAGGTGCCGAGCGCGACGATGGCGAGCAGCGCGACGATAACGACGGGAATCGCCATGAAGGCCTCGAGGATGCGGCTGACGACATCGTCGACGATGCCGCGAAAATAGCCGGTGATGAGGCCGAGCGCCGTGCCGGCCACTGTCGCCAGCAAGGTCGCCAGCGGCGCGACGGTCAGGATATCGCGCGAGCCGACGATGACGCGCGAGAAGACGTCGCGGCCGATCTGGTCGGTGCCGAACCAGTGTTCGGCCGAAGGCGGCGCCAGCGCGTTGATGATGTCGTCGGCAAGCGGGTCATAGGGCGCGAAATGTTCGCCGAAAATCGCGCAGCCAACCCAGAACAGCACGATGACGAGACCGGTGAGGAACGTGCCGGAGCGCAGCAGCGAAAACAGCACCTCCGCCAACGGGCCGCGCTGGCGCGTATCGTCGGGTGTCGGGGAGCTGGTTTGGACGGCGCTCATTGATCTGACCCCAGCCGGATGCGCGGATTGAGCACGGAATAGAGAAAGTCGGCGGCAAGCGTCGCCACGGCATAGACGATGCCGATGGTGAGAATTCCCGATTCCAGCATCGGGAAATCCTTGCCGCGCGCCGCGGTGAAGATCAGCGAGCCGATGCCCTGGTAACGGAACAGCGTTTCGATGACCACGAGGCCACCAATGAGATAGCCGGTCTGCGTCGCGATGACGGTGATGGTCGGCAACAGCGCATTGCGCAGCACATGCCGCCAGATCACCGTGCGCCACGGCAGTCCCTTGAGCACGGCGGTCCGCGTGTAGTCGGAATCGAGCGCCTCGATCATGCCGGAGCGTGCCATGCGGGCGATGTAGCCGAACAGCACCAGGAACAGCGGCAGCGAAGGCAGGATCAGATAATAGAGCTGGGTGAAGAAGCCGGCATCACGTGGCCATGCGGCTGATATCGGCAGCCAGCGTAGCCAGACGCCGAAAATCAGGATCAGGATGATGCCGGTGACGAACTCCGGCAGCACCGTCACCGACAGGCCGCCGAGGCTGATGATGCGGTCGAGCGGCCGGTTGAGATTGAGCGCGGCAACGACGCCACCGAGGATGCCGATCGGCACCACCAGCACGAAGGCGACCGCCGCCAGCTTCATCGAATTGCCCAGCGCATCGATGACGAAGGGCGCCACCGGCGAGCGGAAGATATAGGACGTGCCCATGTCGCCCCGGACGAAGTTCCAGATCCAGGTCGCATATTGGGTGAGCAGCGGTCGATCGACACCGAGCGTATGATTGAGCGCGTCGACCGCGCGCTGGTCGGCGAACGGCCCCAATATGGCGCGACCGACATTGCCGGGCAGCACCTGGCCGCCCAGGAACACCATGATGCTGAGCAGGAACAGCGTGACGAGCGATAGAGAGACACGCCGGACAAAGAAGGAGAGAATGGCGAATACTCCTTGTGAAGCCAGCCCCCATGAGGGAGCTGGCTGTTAGAGGATTGGCTTTCCCTTCTGGCTCAGGCCTTCGATGCCTTGTCGAGGAACAGCTGCGACATCGCGGTTGGCTGCACGCCGGTGACACCTTTCGCCGTCGCTGTCAGATAGTCGTAGAAATAGCCGAAGATGACGGGCGTTTCCTCGAGCAGCAGGTTCTGGATCTTGCCTGCCGTCGCCTTCTGCGCCTCGAGGTCGAGCGCCGCGATGTAGCTGGTCGCGAGCGTGTCGTAGTCCTTGTTCTTGAAGTGCGCCGCGTTCCAGGTGCCGTCGCTTTTCAGCGGCGCGGCAAGGAACACGTTCGGCACACCGCGGTGACCATAGTCGGTGATGCCCATCACCGAATCCAGCCAATTCGATTTGCCGAACACCGCGTCTCCGTAGTAGGCGCCCTGGTCGAGGATGTTGAGCTCGAGCTCGATGCCGATCTCCTTGACCCAGTTCTGGATGAGCTGGGCGTATTCGGGGATTTCGAGGTAGCGCTCGGTGGTCAGCGTCACCTTGAAGCCCTTGCCGGCGCCGGCCGCCTCCATCAGCTGCTTGGCCTGCGCGATATCCTGCTTGCGCTGCGGTACGCTCGCATCGGTCGAGGGATAGGCAGGTGCGAACGGGCTGTCATTGCCCGGTGAAGCCCGGCCTTTCATCAGGCCGGCAACCAGCTTGTCGCGGTCAAGGCTGAGCGCGATGGCGCGGCGCACGCGCGGGTCCTTGAAGGGATCGGAATCGCAGCGCAAATGCAGTTGCTGGTGGGCGACCGACTTCAGGCTGATGATGTCGACGCTCGGATCGTTGAGCAGGGCAACGCCGGCCAGAACCGGCATCTGGTTGATGATGTCGACCTGCCCGCCCTGCAATGCCAGGATCATTGGCTGCGTGTCGGCGAAGAAGGTGAACTCGGTGCGCTCGGGCAGTGCCTTCGGCCCCCAGTAGTCTTCGTTGCGGACGAAGGACGCGCCGACCTTTGCCGTGTACTTCTCGATCTTGAACGGCCCGGTGCCGTCGAAGCTCTTTTCGTAGTCGCCCTTGTAGCTCGCCGGGATGATGACGGCGTTGTAGTTGTCGGACGACACCATGTAGGGGAAGTTGCCGTTCGGGGCGTCGAGATGGAACTCCACCGTGTAGTCGTCGACCTTCTTGGTGGCGCCCTTCTGCAGGATGCCGGTGAACACCGACAGCGCGTTGGACGAGTTTGCCGGATCGGCGAGGCGGTCGATGCTGGCCACGACATCGTCGGCCTTCATCTCGCCGCCGCTGTGGAATTTCACGCCCTTGCGCAGCTTGAAGGTCCACACCGTGCCGTTGTCGTTCGGCTTCCAGCTTTCGGCCAGCGCCGGCTGCAGCACGAGGTCGGGGCCGTCGATGCAGAGGAACTCGGCAACCTGTTGCATGACCAGCAGGCCGCCGGCATCGGCGATGGTGACCGGGTCGATCGTTGCCGCCGGCACGCTGCTGGCGACGCGGATGGTGGCGCCGGGTGCGCCCGCGGCGCGCGCCAGCGACGGCATGCCGCCGAGGCCGGCAGCCATGCCGATACGGCCCAGCAGCGGCAGCGACAGGCCGAGCAGGCTGCCGTGACGGATGAAGTCGCGGCGGCTGACACGACCGTCGACGAGGCCATCGATGAGGTGATTTTCAAGCGGCGAACGGTTGCGCCGGATGAGATCGAGAATGCGATAGTTCTTGCTCATGGGTTTTACCCTTTCCCCTGTTTCTTATGGTTGACGAATTTCGTGGATTGCTCCGTTTCCCGCCGCCAGAGGCCTGTCGACCGGGACTGTAGCATGCGGTTTTGTCCGTTCCATCCAGTCCTTGGCGTGGATGCGCCGGATTCGTGTCTGCACTGCTCCACCTGTATGTGGCCGGCCTTCCCGACCGAAGTCGCGGTGGTTGGCTTCTTGTTGTCTTGGCCGTCTTTCGTCATCTAGTTCAACGGTAAACGGCGATAGGTTCCAGGCTTTGCCGGGTCATGATATTTGTTGCATGGTCCGTTTTCGGCAAAGTCGCGATGGCAGGCGGCGAGGTGTTCTCGCGACAATGTGATGCCGAGACCAGGGCCCTCCGGCACGCGCACGACGTTGTTCTTTGGCGAAAACGGCCCTTCCTCGGTGACGTCCATCGGCAGCATTCGAAACAGCGACTGGTTCGGCTCCCTGATCCAGCCGAGCGCCGCGCACAGATGCAAATAGGCGGCACTGCCGACGCCGCTGTCGCCGCTGTAGCACCAGAAATCGATGCCGGCGTGCTCGCAGGCGCCGACGAAACGCAGCAGGCGGCCGATGCCGCCATGAGTCGTCGGGTTGCCGACGAAAGCGTCTGGCACTTTCATCTCCATGGCGCGCGCGATGTCGATGTTGTGGGTCGAGAACGGGATCGAGCAATGGCGCCGCAACTCGCGCATCTCTTCGATCGTCGCCACCGGGTCCTCCCAGTTGCGCACGCCGAGCTCCTCCAGCGGCCGGGCCAGCCGCCGCGCCGTCGCCAGCGAATAGGCCTGGTTGGAATCGATGCGGATCATCGCATCGTCGCCGAGCTTTTCGCGGATCAACTCGACCATCCTAAGCGAGATTTTCGGGTCCTGCGTCGAGAACTTGCCTTCGAAGAAGGTCGTTCCATGCGTCTCGTGCAGCTCGACGCAATAGTCGGCGACTTCTTCCGGCGTCGTCTCGCCCTTCACCTTTGGCCCGTCGCCGCGCAGCGAAAAATAGTCGGTGAACGGGATGTCCTTGCGCACGGCGCCGCCGAGCAACTGGTAGAGCGGCTGGTTCCACGCCTTGCCCCGCAGATCCCACAACGCCATCTCGACGGCGCCGAAGGCCATGATGCGGGTGCGGTCGTTGATCGACTGCACACCGGTCCAGTAGGGCAGGCAGACGTGCTCGGCGCCAGCGATGTCGAAGGCGTCACGGCCGACGAGCCGTTGGGCAAGAATATCATTGATGATGGCGGCCGCCGCCGGTGTCGGGGCCTCACCGAGGCCGATCAGGCCATCGTCTGTCTCGACCTCGACGATGGTCGGCGAAAACCCGTCGAGTTCGCCGAACACCCAGGCATAGGGCGCCTCGAGGCGCAGGTTGATCGGCGTTGCCGTGATGCGCCGGATCTTCATGTCAGCGGCCGACCTCGAAGAATGGCGCGCCGAGCAGGTCGGGAACGACGTCGATGCCAAGGCCCGGTCCGTCCGGAATGCCCATGCGGCTGCCGGTGACCGGTGGCATGTTCGACGCGGTGCGCACCGTCACCCATTCGTGGAAGGCGATCGCGTGCAGCCGGCGCTCCTCCGGCGTCGACAGCGACAGATGCGCCATGGCCGCGGTATCGATCTCGGCACCGCCAGTGTCCTCGACGGTGATCATGAAGCCGAGGTCGACGGCGAGGTCGCGAATCTGGCGGGTCTTGCTGACGCCGCCCAGCCGCGAGATCTTCAGCGTCAGCCCGTCGGCCACACCCTTGCGGTGGATGTCGAGCATGTCGTCGAGCGAGGCGACGGACTCGTCGAGCACCATCGGCTTGTCGAGCGAGCGGCGCACCGACATGCATTCGTCGATCGTCGTGCAGGGCTGTTCGAACGTGTAGTCGATGGCGCGCGTCGCATCAGCGAACTGGCGCGCCTGGTAAGGCGTCCAGCCGGCATTGGCATCGCAGAAGATCACCGTGCCTTTCGGCACCGAAGCGGCGACCGCGGTGACGCGTTCGATGTCGTCATGGACATTGCCGCCGACCTTGACCTGGAGCCGGTGGAAGCCGTCCTTGACAATGCGCTTGGCCAGCGCCGCCATCGCGTCAACGCTGCCATGGGTGACGACCTTGTAGAGCTCCGCCGTTTTGCTCTCCTGTCCCCCCAGCAGCGTGACCAGCGGCACATCGGCGGCGCGTGCCGCGAGATCCCAGCAGGCCATGTCGAGCGCCGACTTGATGTAGGGGTGCCCCTTGAACACCGTGTCCATCAACCGGCCGATGCTGGCCAGCCCGCGCGGATCGTGGCCGATGAGATGCGGCGCGATCTCCACCACGCCTGCGCGAACGCCAGCCGCGAAGGCGGGCGAGTAGAAATTGCCGAGCGGCGCCATCTCGCCCCAGCCTGTCAAACCGCTATCCGAGGTAATGGACACGATCACCGCGTCGAAGGCGTCGGCAACGCGCCCCTTCGACATGCGATAAGGCCCGTCCACGAAGGGCTGCACGACATGGTAGGCTTTTATGGTTTCGATCTGCACGTGTCTGTCCGTTGGCTAAGATGTCTGGGAATTGGTCAGGCGCGTTTCGGCGGGCGCTGTTCGAGGCCGCGCGCGTAAGAGAGAAGCTCTTCGAAATCGAGGTCGATGTGTTCGCGGGCATGGCGCTGGGCAGCGCGCATGTCGGTGCCCTTGAGCAGCGACACATAGATATCGTGAACGTCTTCGGCAGGCACCGCTTCCTTGCGTGCCTGCTGGTGCAGCGCGAAATACATCTGCAACCGGCTGGTCAATCGCTGCCAGGTTTCCAGCAGCACCGAATTGTCGGCCCATTCGTAGATCAGGCCATGCAGCTGCAGCGCCGTTTCGATCTGGCGGGTGGTATCGCGGTTGCGGGTCGCCTGCTTCACCGCCTCGTGGCGCCGGTCGAGCTCATCGAAAAACCGCTGGTCGCGCAGTGGCCATGTCCGCTCGATGGCGAACTCGTCGAGCACCTTGTTGAGCGAATAGGCATCGTCGATGTCCTTGGCGGTGACATCGATGACGAAGGTGCCGGCATAGGGAATGCTGGTCAGGATGCCTTCCTGGACCAGCTCGCGCATCGCTTCGCGGAGCGGCGCGCGGCTGACCCGCATCTGTTCGGAGATACGGAGCTCGTTGAGCTTCTGGCCTGGTTCCAGCTGGCCGGTCAGGATCGCGCGCCGCAGCAGCGCGACGATTTCGGCGCGGCGCGTGGTGTCCGCGATCGGACTGAAATCCGCTTTCCCCATTCGGCCACTCCCAAGGAAACCGAAAGTAAGACAAGCAGATTGTCGACAATCTAACAAGAGACTATTTTCGGATTCTTCGATTGCCTCGAAGCCACGATGCGCCTCGACAATCGGTCCTCAGGCCGCGCGGCCGTAGAAGCCGATACGCTCCTCGTCGCTGAACATGACGCCGGGTTTCTCGTAGTAGGAGAAAACCGCGATCATGCGCTCGCGATTGCCTTCGACGGTGGTGACGCGGTGCGCGGTGTTCTTGCCGCGAAAGACGTTCAGCGTGCCCGGCTTCATGCGCAGGATCCTTGCCTGCGGGTCGCGCCCCTCAAGCAATCTGGCGACGCCGTCATAGTTGGGATTGTCGTCCGAACGGAGGTCGGTGCGGTATTCGAGATCGCCGCCGCGTTCCGCCTGCTGCAAGAGGAGGGTGGTGGTGAATTCCGAGCGGTCGAAATGCCAGTTCAGCGCCTCGCCGGCGCGGTAGGCCATGACATTGGTGCGGGCCAGCGGATCCTGCATGACATGCAGCCTGGCCTTGCCCATTGTTGCCGCGAGGAAACGCACAAGCGGCTCGTACTCGTAGATGGCAAGCACGGTGCTGCCGGGGATCTGGTCGGCGCAGACGGTGTGGCTGATGGTCTCGACCTTGCGCAAAGCGGGGTGATCTGGGGCAAGCTCGGGGATATCAGGCTTGAAGTAGATGTTGTGCGTCCGCTTGTGCACATGCGAGCGCGCATCCATCACAGGCTTGATTTCCCGCACCGCCATTTCAGCGACACCGGGGCGCAGAAACCCTTCGAGGTTGAACATGCCGCCTGCTTCGAGCGCTGCGATGGATTGTTCGACGAGGCGCTGCCATTCGGCGCTGCCTTCGCGGTCGAGCGGATAGCGGTCGAGATCGAGAATGTCTTTCATGATCATGGGCTCCGAGGTTCCGAGCACATGAGACGGCAAAAAAATCTTTCTCTCAACGTCGAAAATTATTAGGATTGGGCAAGAAAAACTTCTGGAGCCCGATGTGGAACGGCTGCCGCCGCTGAATGCCATCAAGGCCTTTGAAGTCGCCGCCCGCGCCGGCAGCTTCACCCTGGCCGCGACCGAGCTCGGCGTCTCGTCGGCGGCGGTCAGCCAGCAGATACGCAATCTCGAAACCTGGTTCGGCAAGCAGCTTTTCGTACGCAGCGGCAACCGCATCGCGCTGACCGACGCCGGCCACGCCATCTACCCGCAGACCGCGCGGGCGCTGGGCGACATAGCGGCGATCGGCCGGCGCATGCTGGAAGGGGGCTTGCGGACGCGCCTGGTCGTCAGCGTGCCGTTTTCGCTGGCCGAACTGTGGCTGGCGCCGAGGCTGGCCGTGCTTCTCGATGCCTTTCCGCAGATGGCGATCGACGTTCGGGTCGAGGACGATCCGGTCGACCTCATGCGCCAGAACATCGACCTGCGCATCAGCTATGGCGACTATCACTATCCCGGATTGAAACTCGTCCGTCTCGTCCATGACGACGTGCTGCCAGTCTGCGCGCCGGAGTTCTGGCGCAGGCACGGCAATGGCGATCCAAGCCTGGCGGACCTGCATGAGAGCCTGTTCATCCACACCAATTGGGGGCCGAACTATGCCTCCCATCCGACCTGGGCTGAGTGGTTTACGGCGTCCGGCGGCAGTCGCGCGCCCGATCCCTCGCATGGGCGCCGGGTCGGCCTGTCCAGCCTGGCGATCGCCTCGGCGAGGCTGGGTCTGGGCATTGCCCTTGGGCAGCGGGTCATGGCGCAGGCCGATCTGGAGGCCGGCCGGTTGATCGCGCTGTCGCCCGTGTCGGTGCGCCTCGGGCACCCCTATTGCGCGTTCATGCCACCGGCCAAGGCCGAGCGTGCCGACGTGGCCGGTCTGGTGGAGCTGCTCGTGAAAGCGGCGCCCGCGACCAGTGGGAAGGTCGGGGCGCCGCGCTAAAGCCGGACCTGACGGGGGTGTTCAGGTGGCCGGCTTTTCCGGCAGCGGAGAGATCGGCATTCCGGGTCCGATCTTCTGCAGATTGCCCGTTATCACTTGGTCGCCTTCGGCGACGCCATTCAGGATCGCCACCTGATCGCCGCTGGTCGGGCCAAGCGAGACCAGCCGCTGGTCGACCGTGTTGCCCTTGCCGACGACGTAGAGATATTTGCCGAGCTGGCTCGAGCCGAGTGCTGTCTGCGGCACCATCAGCGCGTCGGCCTGCTGCTTCACATGCAGCCGGACACGAACATACTGGCCCGGCAGCAGCGTGAACTTGCCGTTGCCGATCGTCGCCCGCGCCGTGATGGTGCCCGTCGAACGGTCGACCGAATTGTCGATGAAGGTGAGTTCGCCCTTCTGGCTGGCTTCGGTCTCGCCGGGAAGCAGGACCTCGACCTCGATCGGGCCGGCCGCGCGGGCCTGCTCGATCTCGATCAGGTCGGTCTCGCTCGGATTGAAGGTGACGTAGATCGGATCAAGCTGCACCAGCGTGTTGAGCACGGTGCCGGCAACGCTGACCAGTGTTCCGACCGAGGCCTGGTTGCGGCCCAGGCGACCGCCAAACGGCGCGCGGATTTCGGCATAGCTCAGATTGAGCTCGGCCGTGCGGACGGCTGCCTGGTTGAGAGCCAGCGACGCCTGTGCTTCGCGCAAGGTGCTGGTGCGCTGGTCGAAGCCGTCCTTGGCGAGGTAGCCGCTCTTGGCAAGCTCGGTGCCGCGGCCGAGATTGGACCGGGCATAGTCGAGCGTCGCCGTGTCGCGTTGCACCTGCGCCCTGGCCTGGTCGAGAGCCGCCTGGAAGTCATCAGGCGAGATCTTGTAGAGAAGATCGCCTTGCCGGACGTCGACGCCGTCAGCAGCGGTCTGCTCCTGCAGATAGCCTGGAATTCTGGCCTGCAGCGTGATGCTGCGGATGGGCTCAGTCCGGGCGGCATAGTCGAGGTAGATCGGGATCGTCTTCTTGACGACGCTGACCACCGGCACCGGCATGACAAACGCCGCCGGAGCCGGCGTCGCCGCTCCGGCCGTGCCGGCGTTGAGGCTGAGGTTGCCCATGTCGAGCAGGTGGACGCTGGCCATCGAGATCGCCCCCAGCGCGACAGCTGTTCCCAACGCGATTTTCCATTTACGCATGATCAGTCTCCAATCTTATTCGGCCGCTTCCGCCAGGGGCGGGAAGGCGGGCTCAGTAGTTGGTTCAGGGTGCTGGTGGGAGGCGGGCTCTTCACCGCCACGCCGTTCGCGCAGCTGTTCGATGACCGCGTAGAAGACCGGCACGAACACCAGCGACAGGATGGTCGCGGCGACCATGCCGCCAAACACCGTGGTGCCGATCGACTGACGGCTTGCGGCACCGGCGCCCGTGGCGAACATCAGCGGCAGAACGCCGAGGATGAAGGCGAAGGCCGTCATCAGGATCGGCCGCAGCCTGAGCCGCGCGGCTTCCATCGCCGCGTCGACGATACTGAGGCCTTCCTCGCGCCGTCGCCGTGCGAACTCGACGATCAGGATGGCGTTCTTGGCCGCCAGGCCGATCAGCATGACGAAGCCGATCTGCGAATAGACGTCGATCTGCATGCTGCGTGCCCACAGCGCCGCGAACGCACCGAACAGGGCCAGCGGCACCGCCAGCAGCACCATGAACGGCATCGCCCAGCTCTCGTACTGCGCCGCCAGGATCAGGAAGACAAAGACGATGGCGAGGCCGAAGACGACCGACGCGATCGATCCTGCCTTGAGCTCCTGGAAGGTGATGCCGGTCCATTCGAAACCGAAATCCCTGGGCAGCGCGGTGGTGGCGGCCCGTTCCATCGCGGCGACCGCCTGGCCCGAGGAAAAGCCGGGCGCAGCACCGCCATTGATCGTGGCAGACGCATTGTTGTTGTAGTGCGGTACGGTTTCCGGGCCCACGAACGGCACCAGCTTGCCCAGTGTGCTGAGCGGCACCATGCCGCCGGAGGCATTGCGCACATAGAGCCGCGAAATGTCGGCGGCGCCCGCACGTGAATCCTTGTCGGCCTGGATGGTCACCCGGAAGGTGCGGCCGAACAGGTTGAAGTCGTTCACGTAGAGCGAGCCGAGATAGATCTGCAGTGTGTTGAACACGTCGGGCAGGTTCAGGCCCAGCAGCTTGGCCTTGCTGCGATCGAGATCGTAGTTGAACTGCGGCGTCGAGGTCGAGAACGGCGAAAACAGCTGCTGCGGATTGATTTCCGGCTGCTTGCGCGCCTCGGCGATCACGGCTTGCGTCGCGTCGTTGAGTGCCGAACTGCCGCGACCGGTGAGATCCTCGACGACGAATTCGAAGCCGCCTGTCGTGCCGATACCCGGGATCGAGGGTGGATCGAAGCTCAGCGCGAAGGCTTCCGGAATCTGCATCAGCTTGCCGCGCACGTCGGCGACGAGCTTCGACGCACTCTGGTCGGGACCGCGTTCCTCCCAGGGCTTCAGGATGGCGAATTCGACCGCCGAGTTCGACTGCGCCGCGCTGGTCAGGAAGTTCAGGCCGCTGATCGAGCCGACGATGTCGACGCCGGGCGTCGACTGCAGGATGTCGCGCGCCTTCTGTGCCACCGCGTCGGTGCGCTCCAGCGACGCGCCGTCGGGCAACTGGATGACGACGAAGAAGTAGCCCTGGTCCTCGACCGGAAGGAAGGTCGAGGGCAGGCGCTGCCAGACGAAGTAGGTGGCGACCAGGCCGGCCGCGAACAGGCCAAGCATGATCCAGCGCAAGCGGATGAGAATGCGCACGCCATGGGCGTAGGCATGCGACAGCCTGTCGAAGCCTGTGTTGAACCAGCGGAACAGGACGAATTGCGTTGGCTGGCGATGCCGCAGGAAGGCGGCACTGAGCGCCGGGCTCAGCGTCAGCGAGTTGAAGGCGGAGATGCCGACGGAGATCGCCACCGTCAGCGCGAACTGGTTGTAGAGCCGGCCGGAGACGCCAGGAATGAAGGCGACCGGCACGAACACCGCCATCAGCACGGCGGTGGTGGCGATGATCGGACCGGTGACTTCGGCCATCGCCGCCTTTGTCGCCGCGAGCGGCTTGAGCCCGGCCTCCAGCTGTCGTTCGACATTCTCGACCACCACGATGGCATCGTCGACGACGAGGCCGATCGCCAGCACCATGCCAAGCAGGCTCAGCATGTTGAGCGAGAAGCCAAGCATCTCCATGACGACGAGCGTCGCCACCAGCGACACCGGAATGGCGATGGTCGGGATGATCGTCGTGCGCCAGCTTTGCAGGAAGATGAACACCACGGCGACGACGAGGACCAGCGCTTCGCCCAGCGTGATCAGCACGTCATGCATCGACGCCGAGACGAAGCGCGTGGTGTCGTAGTGCATTGCGTAGGACACGCCCTTCGGGAAACGGCCGGACAGCTCCTGCATCTTGTCCTTGACGCGCTGCTGCAGATCGAGCGCGTTGGAGCCGGGCATCTGGTAGACGGCAAGCACGACGGTCGGGTCCTTGCCGAAGAAGGCCGACGACGAATATTGCAACGCGCCGAGCTCGATGCGGGCGACGTCGCGCAGCAATACCAGGGAGCCATTGGCGGTGTTGGCGCGCACGACGATCTCGCCGAATTCCTTGGGATCGCTCAACCGGCCGACGGCATTGACCTGCATCTCGAAGGCGGTGCCGGCCGGAGCTGGCGACTGGCCGATCTTGCCGGCCGCGACCTGGACGTTCTGCTCTGCGATGGCGTTCTGGACGTCGACCGCGGTAATGCCGAGATTGGCGAGCTTGTCGGGGTCGAGCCAGACGCGCATCGAATAGCGCCGTTCGCCGAAGATCTGCACGTCGCCGACGCCGGGCAGCCGCTTCAGCGGATCGACGACCTGCAGATAGGCAAGGTTGCTCAGCGCCACCGGATCGATGGAATTGTCTGGCGAAGTCAGGTTGACGATCAGGACGAAGTTCGGGTTCTGCTTCTTGATCGTCACACCGCCCTGGTTGACGATCGCCGGCAGCGACGAGGCCGCCTGCGAGACGCGGTTCTGGACGTCGACCGCGGCGGTGCTCAGGGAATAGCCGACATCGAAGGTGATGGTGATTGTCGAGGAGCCGTCATTGGAGCTCGACGACGACATGTAGGTCATGCCCTGCACGCCGTTGATCTGCTGCTCCAACGGCGTCGTCACCGTGTCAGCCACCACTTGCGCGCTGGCGCCCGGATAGTGGGCGCTGACCACGACCTGGGGCGGCGTGATGTCCGGAAACTGCGAGACAGGCAGCAGGAAATAACAGATCGTCCCGGCGAGCACCATGATGATGGCGATCGCCGAGGCGAAGATCGGACGGTTGATGAAGAAGTTTACCACGACACACACGCCTCGCCGGCTGCTCTTGCCCGCCCGAAGGCGCTGGCAACCCTGGACAACTGGCCGTGCCTGTCACGGGGGGCTTCCCGTGAACGCAGCAACGGCACCCAGCTGCCCTGCTCATCGGCAAGTGAGCGAAGCATTTTCTCGAAGGCGCGGGGGTCGACCCCATCTGCTTTCATGACCAGCCGGATCATCGGATCCCGGACGGCCTCATCTATGGTAAGATCGCGGCGCTGTGGCATTGGCCGGCTCCTTGTCTGTCGATTCGCAGCCCATGCTCGCGAACCGTTTTCATCTCTTCACCGGCCGAGGCCGCATGATTGGCAGTTTCTCGTCCCTCTCATCTGGCAGGACCAGTTCACGGTCTTGTTATTGACGACGGACGACATAGGTGTTACCAGTAAGTAACATTCTGGAAGTTACAGACCGGTAACACCCTAGTCAAGAGGTGGCCGAGGGTTTTTTGGAAACGAAAGGAGATCATGATGGCAGACGGCGTCGTGGAGCGCTCTCGTCCCCGGGACCGGATCCTGGAGACGGCGCGCGACATGTTCCACAAGCACGGCATCAAGGGCGTCGGCGTCGACGCTATCACCGAAGCTGCCGGCACGAACAAGATGACGCTCTATCGTCACTTCGAATCCAAGGACGAACTGATCGTCGAGTGCCTGCGCGCCAACGCGGCCAAGGCCGGCGCTATGTGGGACGTGTTCGAGGCCGAATTTCCTGGTGACAAGCTTGCCCAACTGCATGCCTGGGTTCGCAAGGCAGCTGCCGTGCTCAAGGCTGACGGCCGCGGCTGCGACATGGCCAATGCCGCCGCTGAGCTGACCGAGCCGGACCATCCGGCCAGGCTGGTGATCAAGGAGCTCAAGGAGGCCCAGCGCGAGCGCCTTGTGACGCTATGCCGGGATGCCGGCATTGGTCAGGCCGAACTGCTCGCCGATACGCTGTCGCTGCTGTTCGAAGGCGCGCGCGTCAGTGTGCAGACCGTGGGCACCGAAGGGCCGAGCACGCAGTTCGTGCGCATGGCCGAGGGGCTGATCGTTTCCTTCCGGGGCACTGCCGCCGGTTGACGTGAGCCGCCGCTATCAACGACACGCCATTCTATCGTGCGATCAGGCGCGATGCGTGGCGCGCCTCGGCGTCGGTTACGCCGTTATTCCTGCCGGTTGAACGAAAAAAGCCCGCTGCCGGGAGGAGGTGGCAGCGGGCTCGATTTCGAATTTGGCGCGGGAGGAGGTGCGCCCCATTCAGCGTCGGCATCGCATCTGGGAGGAGTAGATGGCCGACAACCAGAAGCTATGACGTGCCCAACGATTCGGCAATCGCGGATCGTGCATAGCAGCTGTGCAGATTTGCCGTATCGCCCGCGAAAGTTGTGGGGTGTAGCCAGAAGAGCACAGGCTGCCTTCGCGGCGCGCCATCACTGCGCCGGAACGTTCTCCCTGAAGATCAGTCGCGGCTCGATGAACTTCCTTGTCAGATAGGGCGCGGAGGATGCGATGGAGCCAAGCAGGCGAATGACGGATTGTTCGGCGATCAGCCTGGCATTCTGGTCGATGACGACATCGAGCAGGTCGTCGACGAGATAGCCCCGCGTTTCCCTTGTCAGGTCGTGGCAGATGAACACCGGCTTGCGGTTCGGCTTGGCTTCCCGCAGCGCTCTCGCCACGCCCGAGCGTCCGGCTCCGACGCAATAGATGCCGAGCAGTTCCGGCTCGTTGTGCAGCGCCTTCATGGTCTCGGTATAGCTCACTTCCGGCTCGTCGTTGATCTCCACGGCGCTGCTGACGATCAGGTTGGGAAACTCCTCGTTGAGCACCGAGCGGAAACCCATTTCGCGTTCTTCGTGGCCGCGATAGGAGCGCGAGCCGACGACCATCGCCAGATGACCGGTACGGTCGCCAAGGAACCGGCCCATCAAAAGCGCCGCCGTTCGTCCGGCCACCCGGTTGTCGATGCCGACATAGGCCGATCGCGGTGCCGCCGGAATATCGGACACCAGGGTGACCAGGCGGATGCCGGCATCGACGATGTCGCGCAGGATGTTGCGGGTTCGCGGATGATCGACGGCGATGACACCGACGCCGTTGGCCCGGAGCGAGAGGTTTTCAACGGCGGTCTGCAATGCGCTCGGCGAGATGCCGGCAAGGTTGTGGATCCGGCACGAGGCGACCAGCGGAAGCCGCGCGGCGTAGTCCTCGATATGTCCGGCGAGATCGCTCATGAAAGCGTTGGTACCGATCGGCAGCAGGAATTCGAGATGGGCGGGCCGCGAGGGAAGCGTCACCTGATCGGCCACCGGCAGATAACCGAGCTGCTTGGCTGCCTCCATCACGCGCTGCCGGTTGGCCGCGCTGGCGCCCGCCCGGTTGTTGAGCACCCTGTCGACCGTTGCGGTCGAGAGCCCACAGCTGCGGGCGATATCCGAGACGGTGGCTTTCATGCCGCAACCCTATGCGCCGATGCGATACCGCGCCAGACAAGCGATGCGATTTGAGGTGACGGCTGATGGCCGCCCATCACCGGACGCATTTCGGCTGCTTTGACAAGGCGGCTTCCGGCCGTACTCAGTGAGATGGCTTGCCGTCGGCGATGGCATCGCGGATTTCCTTGTCCGACATGCCCGTGATGATCCGTTCGACTTCCGCCACGCTGGTCTTCTTCGGGTCGATGTCGTCGGCCACCACCTTGCCCCTGCGCATGACGACGATGCGGTCGACCACCTGGAACACATGGTGGATGTTGTGGGCGATGAAGATGCAGGAATGTCCTGAATCGCGGGCATTGCGCACGAAGCTCAGGACACCTTGCGTCTCGGCGACGCCGAGATTGTTGGTCGGCTCGTCGAGGATGATGAGGTCACTGTCGAAATGCATGGCGCGCGCGATGGCCACCGCCTGCCGCTCGCCGCCGGACAGCGAGCCGATCGGCGTCGTCGGCGGGATGTTCTTCGAGATGCCGACCTGCTTGAGCAGGTCGCGGGCGACATTGTTCATGGCCTCCTGGTCCATCCGGTTCAGGAAACGCGGCGGCTTGATCGGTTCACGTCCGAGGAAGAGATTGCGGGCGATCGACAGTTGCGTGACCAGCGCCGAGTCCTGGTAGATCGTCTCGATGCCGTGGGCGATGGCATCGCTGGTGCTGCGCAGGTTCACCTTCTTGCCGCGGATGAAGATATCGCCGCTGGTCAGCGGCACCGCCCCCGAAAGCACCTTGATCAGCGTCGACTTGCCGGCGCCGTTGTCGCCGAGCAGGCCGACGATCTCCCTTTCATTGACGTGGAAGCTGGCATCCTCCAGGGCCTGCACGCGGCCATAGGACTTACGGATGTTCTGCATGCGGATCAGTGGCTCGGCCATGGTTCAAGTCCCTGCCTGATGCCGGCGTTCCAGCCATGAATGGAGCGCCATCATGCCAAGGATGATCGCTCCGATGAAGATGTTGTAGGCAAGGCCTGGCACGCCGATCAGCACGATGCCGTTGCGCATCACGCGCAGGATCAGGATGCCGAGCACGGTGCCGATGATCGTGCCGCGCCCGCCGGTCAGCGCCGTGCCGCCGATCACCACCATGGCGATAACCTCGAGCTCATAGCCGGTGCCGCTGTTGGGGTTGGCAGCGGAAGTGCGCAGTGAGGAGATGATGCCGGCGAACGAGGCCATCAGCGACGAGAGCACGAACAGGCCGATCTTCACGCCGCTGACATTGACGCCGCGCGCCCTTGCTGCGTTGGGGTTGCCGCCGGCTGCCTGGATCCAGTTGCCGGTGCGGCTTTGCGTCAGGACATAGCCGAGCGCGATGGCCGCGGCGATGAACCAGAATAGGGACATGTAGATGCGGAACGGTCCGATGAAGAAGTCGCCGACCAATATGTTGGCAAGCCAGCTGCCCTCGGCGCTCCAGGTGCGTTGCGGAAAACCATCGGTGACGAAGAGGGCGGTGCCGCGCACCACCAGCAGCATGCCGAGGGTCACCAGGAAGGACGGGATCTTGAGCTGCGTCACGAACCAGCCATTGACCAGCCCGATCAGGGCGGCGACCAGCAGCGCGACGAGGAAGCCGACTTCCAGCGAGGTGATGCCGCTGTTGAACAGCGTCCACATCAGCACCGGCGAGAAGCCGAACAGCGAACCGACCGAAAGATCGAATTCGCCCGATGTCATCAGCAGTGTCATCGCCAGCGCGATCAGCCCCAGCTCGACCGTGAAGGCCAGTATGTTGGAGATGTTCTGCGGCGACAGGAAGTCGTGGTTGAAGCCCCAGAAGACGGCGACCTCGACGACGAGCAGCACGAAAGGCCCGAATTCCGGCCTCGCGATCAGGCGTTGGAGAAGCGAGTGATTTTCCACGAGGTATCCGCGACATGGTTGGAGCGAGCCGGGACCTCCACCGCATTGGCGGGACATGTCGCGGCGCTGGAGCAATTCCAGGAAAAGTCTGTAGCGGTTTTCCGTCCGGAATTGCGTAAAACAAAGCAGGAAGATGTCTGGCGCCGCGTGCCAGGAAGGGCGCGGCGCCAGGATCGCGGGTTACTTGCCGGACAGGATCTTGTCGTAGACGCCGGCGGTGTCCTTCTCGTAGAGCGCGCCGGTGATGACGTTGAAGCCCGGAGGAATGCCGCTTGCCGCCATGTTGGCCAGTGAAAGCGCAACGTAGCTGGTCGCCTGCGGGTCCTGCCACTGGCCGGCATTGACATAGCCGTTCAGCACTTCCTGGGTGGTGTCGAGCGAGTTGCCCCAGCCGACGACCGGGATTTCGCCCGGCTTGATGCCGACCTGGTCGAAGACCCGCTTGATCGAGCCGGTGACGAGGTCGCCGAGGCCGATGATCGCCTTGACCTTGGCCTTGTTGGCGGTGAGGTAGTCGACCATGCGGTTGATCACTTCGGCCTGGTCGAGCGTCGCTTCGGTGATCTCATAGGTGATGCCCAGCGGCCCGAAGACGCTCTTGATGCCTTCCTCTTCCTGGACGCCATAGGTGGCGCCGGGGATTTCGACCGGCATCCAGACGAAGTCGCCCTTCTTCACCAGCCCCTTGTCGACCAGATACTGCGCCCAGTGCTTGCCGAAGGTGACGTTGTCACCGCCGACATAGGCGTTGAAATTGGCCTTGGGATCGGGCGTGTTGAAATTGATGATCGGGATGTTGGCCGCGCGGGCTTCCTTGACGATCTCGACGAGGCTGCCCGGATCGGGGCTGGTGGTGACGATGCCGTCGGCCTTGGCGGAGAGGGCGGCGCGAACCGCTTCCTGCTGCGAGGCGACGTCACCATTGTGGAACGAGGTGTTGACGGTGTTGCCGGTGTCTTTCGCCCATTGCTTGGCGCCGGCGAGGAAGTAGGTCCAGACCGGGTCGGCCGGACCGCCATGCGAAATCCAGTAGAACGTCTTGGCCTGTGCCGCTGCTGGTACCACCATCAGCGCCACCAACAGGCCATACAAAACGAGTCTTAGCCGTGTCAGCATTTGATTTCCTCCCGTTTGAAGATGATCAGTCCGGATCCACTTCCTGTACCGGCAAGAACCGGATCGCGTCTCTCTCGCCGGCGCCAGTTGAATGCGTCAGAGCATTCCCTTTTTCGACGGATGGCAAGCCTCCATCTGCAAGTCGTAGTTGGCGTCCGACGAGGCGCCATCAACGATCCCATCAGATTGCATCAGTTGAGGTTGGTTTTTTTCGACGCTCGGATGATTGGCGTCGAGGCTCAGTCGAACGGATGATCCTGACCGCCATCGACGCGTCGGTTGCGCCAAAGCCTGACCAGCCGGTCGAGCGCCAGGGCGAGCACGGTCAGGGCGCCGGTGGCGAAGGTACTCCACGCGGAGTCCACGCCAAACAAGGTCATTGCGCTCAGGATCACCTGGACGATCAGGATGCCGATCGCCGCACCAATGACGCTGCCATGGCCGCCCGAAAGCGATGTGCCGCCGATGAGGGCCGCCGTGATCGCCAGCAACCCGAAGGCGCTGCCGTCACCTGGGGCAATGGCGCCGTCGGCGCCGCCATGGATCACGCCGGCAAGCCCCGCCATCGCGCCCATCAGCACCAGCGTCAGCAGCCGCACCCTGGCGGTGGGAATGCCGGCATAGGCGGCCGCCCGCGGATTGCTGCCGACGGCCTGGACCCGATAACCGAAGCGGGTGCGGTGGAGCACGATATGCATCGCCAGTGCCAGCGCGATGAAAACGATGCCCGCCGCCGGTACCACCGCGAAGGCCTTGGCTGACAGCGTCGTGAAGAGGCTGCCGTCCGCGCCCGGCGGCGTGATCGTCTGTCCCTTGCCAACCACCAGCGACAGGCCCTGGATCATCCACCAGGTGCCGGACGTCACCACCAGGGCGGGCAGGCGCAGCGTTGTCGCAAGCACGCCGTTAACGAGGCCAAGGCTGGCGCCGAGTACGATCCCGGCCAGCGCGGAAAGCCACGGGTCGAAGCCGGCCTCAATCAGAAGGGCGGTAGCAACCGCCGCAAGATGGAACACCGCGCCCGCCGAAAGATCGATCTCGCGCATGGCGAGCACGAACACCATGCCGATCGCCAGCAGGCCGGGGAGGGCGGCTTGCCCGAGCAGCGCCCAAAGATTGGCCGGATCCAGGAAAGAGGGTCTCAGCCAACCCAGTATCCCGACCAGGGCGGCGAGCGCGACAACGGCACCGGTCTCGTCAGGCAGTCTGATGCCGCGTCCTGGCTGACGGTTCGCCGACCCGGCCAGCGGCGGTGCGGTGTCGGTTTTGGTCATGCAGCGCTCTCCCGACGGGACTGTCTGTGCTCGCTGCCGGGCTCGTCCGCCGCGATCAGCTTGAGAATCGTTCCGGCATCCATGGCGGCATCGGCGATCTCGCCAACGAGCCGGCCCTGGCGGAAGGCCAGGATGCGGTCGCAGAGCCCCGTCAATTCGGAAAGCTCCTTCGAATGCAGGAGCACGATGCAGCCGCTTGCCGCCATCTGGCGGATCAACGCGTAGATTTCCTGCTTGCTGCCGATATCGATGCCGCGGGCCGGCTCATCGAGCAGCACCACTTGCGGGCCGATTTCCAGCCATTTGGCGATGATCACCTTCTGCTGGCCACCGGCCGACAGCGAGCCCGCCGGCATCTCCGGGGCCGACCTGATGCGCAGCGCCTCGATCTGCCGCGCGGCGCGGCCGAGTGCCATCCTGGGCGAGTACCAGCGCGTGCCCCAGTCGCGCGCGCCGACGACGACGTTCGACAGGTTGAAGGCGATCGACTTGTCGGGCATCAACCCGTTGCCGCGCTCGCCTGAAATCAGGCAGATGTTGCGTCGCGCCGCCTCCGTGCGGGTCCTCGGCAAGCCGTCGCCATCCGGAAAACGCACCTTGCCTTCGCGCGCCTTTTGCTGCCCGAACAACATGGCAAGCAGGTTCGACGCCCCGGAACCGGCAAGTCCGGCAAGGCCGACGATCTCGCCGGCGCGGGCCGTGAAGCAGATTCCATCCAGTCTGCCGCCGCCAAGCCCGGCAACGGTGATCTGCGGCCGCAGCGTGCCGGCAAGTGTCGGCAAGGCTCTGGGCGGCAGTGGAAACAGGGACTGGCGCAACTGGCCGATCATCGCCTCCTCGGACGCCGTCAGGTCCTGCCGCGCCTTGGACAACACGTCGCGGCCGTTGCGGATGACCGTCAGCTGGTCGGCAATGGCAAGCGTCTCCTCCAACCGGTTCGATGCGTAGAGCATGCTCATGCCCCTGGCTTTCAGCCCCCGCAACACCGCGAACAGCCGCTCGCTCTGACGCCGGTCGAGCGCCGAATTCGGGTCGTCGAGGATGAGCAGCCTCGGGTTTTCCAGCAGCGCGCGGGCGATGGCGATGAGCTGCCGTTCGCCGGGTGCCAGATCGCTGAGCGGGCGATGGACATCGACGGCGAGACCAAGCTGGCGAAGCACGTCGCGGCTGCGTGCCTCCATTTCGCGCCGGGAGATCAGCCCGTTGTGCAGCGGCTCGCCGTTGACGAACAGATTGGCGAGCACCGGGCGCTCCGGGAACAGGCCGGCCTGCTGGAGGACCACGCCAATGCCTTGCTTTCGCGCCGCATCGGGGCTGCCGATTGTCACTTTCTTGCCGTCATACTCGATGGTGCCCCTGTCTGGCCGGACGATGCCGGCGAGCACCTTTATCAGCGTCGACTTGCCGGCGCCGCTTTCGCCAACCACCGCGTGGATCGAGCCGCGCTCGACCGTAAGGTTCATGTCTTCAAGCACAACCGTGCCGCCAAAGCGTTTGGCGACGGTGCGCACGAAGAGTATCGGCGAATCGGACATATCGACGGCCCCCCGACCGCGCCGCGATCTTGGAGCGGATTGCGTCCGCAGTCACCCGGATTCCGCACAAAATTGTGTTGATGGCGCCCCTTCGGAACTGTGTTGATGGCGTCCCTTCGGACGACGGCCCTAGATGAGCTCCGCCTTCGCCAGCTCACGCATCAGATGGCTGGCGCCGTAGGTCCAGTGCGGGCAGTCGGGCGACAACCGCACCCGATTGACCAGCGCGCCGAATTTCTCCGACGAGATGGTGACGATGTCGCCGACCTTGTGGGTGAAGCCCTTGCCCTTCTCGCCGCGATCCTTGGACGGCACGAACATGGTGCCGAGATAGAGCGCCAGCCCGTCCGGATACTGATGATGCGGGCCCATGGCGGCGGCAACCAGTTCTTCCGGCGAGCGGCTGATCTCGGCCATCGAACTCGCGCCCTCCAGCGAGAAGCCGTCCTCGCCCTCGACCTTCAGGCGCACGACAGCCCGCTTCACGTCATCGATCGGGAACGTGTCGTCGAACAGGCGGATGAAGGGACCCAGCGCCGCCGAGGCATTGTTGTCCTTGGCCTTGCCGAGCAGCAGCGCCGAACGCCCTTCGACGTCGCGCAGATTGACGTCGTTGCCGATGGTGGCGCCGACGATCCTGCCGCTGCTGGCGGCGATCATGGCGATCTCCGGCTCCGGATTGTTCCAGGTCGACACCGGGTGCAGTCCGACATCGGCGCCGAAGCCGACCGAGGCCATCGGCTGGCATTTGGTGAAGATCTCCGCATCGGGGCCGATGCCGACTTCCAGATATTGCGACCAGGCGCCGCGCGCGATGAGCTTGGCCTTGATCTCCATTGCTTCTGGCGAGCCGGGCTTGAGCTTCGACAGATCGTGGCCGATCAGCCCGGCGATGTCGGCGCGGATGGCGTCGGCCTTTTCCGCCGAACCGCGCGCCTGTTCCTCGATCACTCGCTCCAGCAGGCTGACGACGAAGGTGACGCCCGACGCCTTGACCGCCTGCAGGTCGACCGGGGACAGAAGATACGGTTTTGCCGGATCGCGTGTGGCCTGGAAACTGTTGGCGGCGATGGCGTCGAGCGACCCGATTGGCTTGCCCTTGGCCGATCGGACGTGACCGGCGGGATCAGGCATCTCACAGACATCACGCACGGTCGGAGCCGCCCGCGACGTGATGTCGAACACGGTGCCGTCGCGGACGGTGACCACCAGCGGATGCGAGGCATCGCCGCTCCTGGCGCGGCCGACAAAAAGGCCTTCAGCGGGCAGGTGCGTCGGGTTCGTCATGGCGTTCGGTCCTCCGGATGGTCAACAATGCGAGCTGGCGCGGCACTTTCACCGGATTCCGGTGAAAGGTCTATCCCGTCACTGCCGATCGGATTCCAACCCACCGATGATCTGTTGGCGGCAGTCCACAGACGAAAACCGAAACGCTCTTTCAAAACTGTGAAATATTGACTAGGATTTTCACCAAACGCAGCGCATCCAGGTGACCCTTTGTCCGCACCATTTTCTGATCCGATCTGGCGCAAGCCGCAGGCGGCTTCCAAGTTTCAGGGGCTTTTTCCAAGCGGTGATCGTGTCGATGTCGTGGTTGTCGGTGGCGGTATCATGGGGCTGTCGACGGCGCTGCATGCTGCTCGCCTTGGCATGTCTGTGCAGGTGCTGGAGGCCGGTGAAATCGGCCAGGGCGCGTCGGGGCTCAATGGCGGGCAGGTCATTCCCGGCCTGAAGTATGATCCGGAATGGCTGCAGGAGCATTTTGGCGAGGAGCGCGGCGAGGCGCTTGTCAATTTTGCCGCCTCGACCGCCGATGCGGTGTTCGAACTGATCCGCGACGAACGACTGTCGGTGCCGTTCGTCCGCAATGGCTGGATCCAGGCGGCTCATACCGAGGTTGCACTGAAGGCAGCGGCAAACCGCGACCGGCAATGGCGGGCGCGGGGTGCCGACGTCAAGCTTCTGAGCGCGGCGGAGATCGCCACGATGACCGGCGCGCGCGGCTATCTCGGCGGCTGGCTCGATCGCCGCGCCGGTGTGATCGATCCGCTTGCCTATACGTCGGAACTCGCCCGGGTCGCAGCGGCGGCCGGTGTGAGGATAGCCGAGCGCCAAAGGGTCGTTCGGCTCACCAATGCCGCCGATGTCTGGCGCATTTCAACCGGAAATGGCGCGGAATTGCAAGCCAAGGCCGTCGTTCTGGCGACCAACGCCTACACGGACAGCCTGGTCCCCGGCCTCGCCGAGACGATCGTGCCGTTGCATTCCTTCCAGATTGCGACCGCGCCATTGCCGCCTGACCTGGCAGCCAGGATCCTGCCGGAAGGGCAGGCGGTGTCGGATTCCAGGCGCATCCTTGTCTATTACCGCAAGAGCGCCGATGGGCGGCTGGTTCTCGGCGGGCGCGGCCGCATGGCCTTGCCGTCGAGCGCCGGTGACTGGGCGCATCTCGAGCACGCGCTGCTGCGGCTCTATCCGGCGCTGTCTGGTCTCGCCATCGAAAGGCGCTGGTTCGGCCGGGTGGCAATGACGCCGGACCATCTTCCGCATATCCACGAGCCCGAGCGGGGCCTCGTCGCCGTGGTCGGCTGCCAGGGCCGCGGCGTCGGCCTGATGACGGCGCTTGGCGAGCGCCTCGCGGGCTATCTCCAAAGCGGTGATGCCAGGCAATTGCCATTTCCGCTTTCGCCGATCCGGCCGATTCCGTTCCATGCTTTCCGCCAGGTCGGCGTTGCCGCAACGATCGCCTGGTATCGCTTGCTCGATGCGCTGGAGCGTTGACTGCGGCATCAACGGGATTCCGCTTGACAGTTTCATGAATATGAAAAAGTCTTAGGTAATTTCAAAATTCGATGGGCAGGTCGATGTCGACCCTAGTTGCAACACGAGCGCCAGAGGCCCGGTCTTCATCGGGCTTCCGGATCGCCATGTTGCTGCCGGGCGCGCTGGTCACCTTCCTGCTGATCCTGTTTGCCCTCGGCCTGGTGCTTTTCCTCGCCTTTCGCGGCAATGACGGTTCGCTGCTCGGCGCCGGTTTCACGGTGGCGAACTTCGTCACCGTGGTTTCCGATCCGCTGTACTGGACGGTGACGCTGCGCTCGCTGGTCATTGCCGCTGTGGTCACGCTGGCCACGGTCGTCACCGCCTATCCCGTCGCCTACTATCTCGCCTTTCATGCCGGACGACGGCGTGGCCTGCTGCTGTTCCTGGTGACGCTGCCGTTCTGGACCAGCTATCTCCTGCGCGTCTTCGCCTGGAAGATCGTCCTGGCCTACAATGGCGTGCTGAATTCGGCGCTTATCGAAAGCGGCATCTGGTCCGAGCCGACATTGGCCTTTCTCAACACGCCGGCCGCCGTCGTCGTCACGCTCGCCCACGCCTATGCGCCGTTCGCCATCCTGCCGATCTATGTGGCGCTGGACACCATCCCGAAATCGCTGATCGAGGCCGCTTCCGATCTCGGCGCGAGACCCTTCACATCGTTCCGCCGGGTCGTGCTGCCCAATTCGATGCCGGGCGTGCTGGCGGCCGCCCTCGTCGTCTTCGTGCCGACGGTCGGCGACTATGTCACGCCAGCTCTCGTCGGCGGCCCGGCCAGTACGATGATCGGTACGTTGATCCAGGCTGAGTTCGGCAAGGCCAATGACTGGCCGTTTGGCGCCGCACTTTCCGTCGCCGTCATGCTGGTCATCCTCTGCGTGGTGCTGGTCGCGCGCTTCACCGACCGCAGATTTGGCAGCCGCACATGAGCGACGCACGCATGCAGGGAGGCGGCCGCTGGCTTGGCGTCTACGTCGTCGCCTACCTGGTCTTCCTTTATCTGCCGGTGTTGCTGATCCCGCTGTTTTCCATCAACAACTCGATCCAGGCAGCCTTTCCGCTGCAGGGTTTTACCTTGCAATGGTATGCGACGCTGTTCGGCAATTCAGCACTGTCCGGCGCACTTTTGAACAGTCTCGTCATCGGTGCCATTGCCGCCACCGGTGCTACGCTCTGCGGCATCACCGTATCCTACATGGACCTCTATGGCCGCTCGCCGCTGGCCGCCACCATCAGTGCCATCGCGCGGCTGCCGATCCTGATCCCGGGCGTCATTGTCGGCATATCGCTGCTGATCCTCGTCAATCTCATTGGTCTCGGGCCGTCGCGCGTCGCCATCGTTCTCGGCCACATTCTGGTGGCGCTGCCAACGACGGTGGTGATCATGCGCAGCCGCTTCGCGGCCATCCCGAAAACCATTCGCGAGGCGGCACTCGATCTCGGCGCCTCCGACTGGACGACCTTCCGGCGCGTGATGCTGCCGCTCAGCCTCCCGGCCATCGTTTCGGCCTTCATGCTGGCCTTCCTGATCTCGTTCGACGAATTCATCGTCGTCTTCTTCCTCGCTGGCACCGAGCCGACGCTGCCGCTCTACATCTGGAGCCAGCTGCGTTTCCCCAAATCGCTGCCGACGGTCATGGCGCTGGGCACGTCGATCCTGGCGGTCTCCTTCGTCATTGCTGCAATCGCCGAAATCCTGCGCCATCGCGGCCTGTCCGCGCCGGCGCCTCGACCCGCGGATCCATCACAACCAAAACAAACCGAGAGAGGAGAACTGCAATGGCATTCGACCTGATAAAGACGGCCCGGGCTGGTCTGGCCGCCCTGGCATTGGCGCTGTCGTCGACCGTCGCCTTCGCCGGTGACAAGCTGCAATATTTCACCTGGTCGGGCTACGAGCTGCCCGACTTCAACAAGAGCTTCCTCGCCGCGCACCCCGATGGCGTCGAGGCTTCTATCTTCGGTGACGACGATGACGCCTTCACCAAGGTCAAGGCCGGCTTCCGCCCTGACATCGCCCATCCCTGCTATGACAAGGTGGCGCGCTGGAACAAGGAAGGCCTGTTGCAGCCGATCGACACCAAGCGCATCAAGAACTGGGATTCGATCTTCCCGGTCTTCAAGAACCTGCCCGACCTGCAGGCCGGCGACGGCAGGGTCTGGATGGTGCCGTGGGACTGGGGCAACACCTCGATCCTCTACCGCACCGATCTTGTGAAGAACCCGGAAGCGAGCTGGAACCTCCTGTGGGACAAGCAGTATGCCGGTCGCATGGCGACGATCGACGCGGTGCATGACACGCCGATCGTCGCGGCGCTGCTGGCCGGCGTCAATCCGTTCGACATGACACCGGCCGAGATGGACAAGGTTGCGGCAAAGCTGCGCGAGCAGCGCCCGCTGCTCTCCAACTACACCACCGACATGACCTCGGTCGAGCAGGCGCTAGCAAGCGGCCAGCTGGTCGCCGCCATGACCTGGAACGCGTCCGCCACCTCGTTGAAGAAGCAGGGCGTGCCGGTCGAGTTCATGAAGCCGAAGGAAGGCATGCTGACCTGGGCCTGCGGCTTCGTCATGCTCAAGGACGCCAAGAATGTCGATCTCGCCTACGACTTCATCAACAGCCGTCTGGACGCCGACTCGGGCAAATACCTGATCGAGTCCTATGGCTATGGCAGCTCGCTGAGCTCTGCCTTTGCCACCGTGCCGAAGGAGGATCTGGAGAAATTGCAGCTCCCGTCCGATCCGGAAGTGATGCTGAAGACCACCATCTTCACCGGACCAATGAAACAGAATGACGAACTCGCCAAGATGTTCGAGAAGGTGAAGGCTGGCGGCTGAGCTGAGGCTCCAGTTCCAGTGGAGACGACTAATTGCTGAAGTTGGCGCCGCCCCTCACCTGCCTGCCGGCATCCTCTCCCCGTATAGTGACGGGGAGAGGGGTGCTCTCGCCGCCGGTTCGCCAATCGCCAACGTCGCAAGAAGGGCACCGAGGTTACGGCCAGCCCCTTCTCCCCGTCACTATACGGGGAGAAGTGCCCGGCAGGGCGATGAGGGGCGGCGCCGACCCCCGATAAGATGCGAATCCAATCCTGAAGCCGGCCTTGTGCGCTGCCGGCCTCAGATATTGCAAACAAGGACGAATGGATGGACATGCTGGATGGAGCGGCTGAAAAGCCGAAGGACGACGCCGATGTGCGCGTCGGCCGGCGCGTGCGGGCGCTCAGGCTGGAGCGCGGGCTGTCGCTGGCTGACCTTGCCGCAAGGGCAGGCGTGTCGATCGGCGCGCTCAGCCAGATCGAGCGTGGCATGTCCTCGCTGCGCGTCAAGGTGATCTGGCCGCTCGCCGCCGCGCTCGACATCGAGCCGTCGGCACTGATCGCCGACGGCAACGATGCCGTCAGCGATCTCTATTGCGTGCGCGCCAACAGCCGTCGCGCCATCCCCGTCAAATCGGAAGGCATTGCCAAGGCGCTGCTGTCGCCGCCGGGTGCAACGTTGACCGGCATGCTGGTGACGGTGGAAGCCAGTGGCGGCACCGCCGAGGCCTATGCGCATGCCGGACATGAATTCGGCTTCGTCCTGTCGGGGGAGGTTGAACTGGTGGTGGATTCCACAAACTACGTGCTGAAGAGCGGCGATAGTTTTGCGTTCAAGAGCACGCTTCTGCATGCCTTCCGCAATCCGGGTGCCGAGCGCTGCCAGATCCTCTGGGTCAACACCACGAAACCGTCCGAGGTTCGCGATGGCGCCTGATCCTCTCGTCCGGCTACAAGCGGTCTCGAAGGTTTTTCCCGGCGGCATCGTCGGGCTCGACGCCGTCGATCTGGACATCGTCGGTGGCGAGTTTCTCACCTTGCTCGGCCCGTCCGGCTGCGGCAAGACCACCAGCCTGCGGGTCATTGCCGGCTTCGAAAGCCCGTCGAGTGGCAAGGTGTTGCTCGACGGCCGCGACATCACCGCGCTTCGGCCCTTCGATCGGCCGGTCAACACCGTGTTCCAGGACTACGCGCTGTTTCCGCACATGAACGTCGCCGAGAATGTCGGCTTCGGTCTGTCCTTGCGCAAGCTTTCCGGAGCCGAGCAGTCAAAACGCGTTGGCGAAGCCCTCGACATGGTCGGTCTCGCCGACAAGCTCAACGCCCGGGTGTCCGAACTCTCGGGCGGCCAGCGCCAGCGCGTCGCACTCGCCCGCGCCATCGTCTGCGAGCCGCGCGTGCTCTTGCTCGACGAGCCGTTGTCGGCGCTCGATGCGCATCTGCGCGAACAGATGCAGGTCGAACTGAAGCGGCTGCAGTCCAGGCTTGGCACCACCTTCGTCATGGTCACCCACGACCAGACCGAAGCGCTGTCGATCTCCGATCGCATCGTCGTCATGAACAAGGGCCGCATCGAGCAGATCGCGCCGCCGGCGACGCTCTATGACCGGCCCGCCACCACATTCGTCGCCAGCTTCATCGGCACGATGAACCTGCTGCAGTCGCGCTTTGTCGGCCGCGACGGCGATCGCTTGCGGTTCGCCGCCGGCGCTCTGCCGCTGGAAGCCATGCCGGAAAATGGCGAGGCACCGAGCACGGGCGCAATGCGCATCATCGGCGTGCGTCCAGAGGATCTCCTGGCGACGACCAAAGCCACGGCCGGCACGGCGCCGGCGCGCGTCAACAGCATCGTCTTTCACGGCCGCACGCTGCGCCTGCATGCCGAACTCGAAAAAGGCGCACCTGTTGTCATCGATGCCCCGCGCCAGGCCGAGGGGTTTCAATTCAGCGTCGGCGACGTGGCGCATATCAGTCTGCGCCCTGGCGCCAACTGCCCTGTGCTGTCGGGCTAGTCTCATCCAGCGTCTCAAGGCTGCAGCCCAACTGCGCGCAGGACACGCCGTTCGGTGGTTACAGCCAAAGTCTGGCAACGGCCGCGAATACGCCCCTTAGGCAATTCATGCCGCCAATGCCGCAGCACCGGCGTCCGTTCCATTTTTGCTTGATTTGTTCCCTATTTGTTCTACAATTCCCAAACCGGATACAATTTGCCGATCGAGTTCAGTTATGAGTGGGCAACCTGCATTCGGAACCGCCAGGAACGGTCAGACCTTTTTCCAATGGGAAGAGTTCGAGCGACATTTCGACGACCGGATCTTCTTCGCCATCCTTGCCGAGAGCGCTATCGCGGGCACTCTCGCGCGGAAGGCTGTCGCCCTGGATCGGGAGTTAGGGTTGCAAGGCTGGTTTGTTCCGGAAGATCACATCCATATCTCGCTCGTCGGTCTCGGTGACCATGACGGATTTCCACAAGAGTTGGTCGAAATCGCCTGCCGCATAGGCTCGATGATCGTTGCAAAACCTTTCGAGGTTTCGTTCGATCGCCTGTCGGCTTTTGGCGGCGGTTCGCTTGTTCTGCGCGGTGGCAGTGGCAGCAATCCGGCACTGCAAGAATTCTGGCGCAACCTTACTGCGCTGATTTCCGACAGCCCGTTGAAATGCTTTCTCACAAAGTCCATCGAACCGCATGTCACGTTGCTACGCGATGAAGCGCATGTGCCCAAAATCCGCGAACGATCGATTGATCCAGTCGACTGGTTGGTGCGGGATTTTGTGCTGATTCACAGTCTCATCGGCAAGGGTGTCTACAAGGAGCGCGGACGTTGGCAATTGACCGGCCAGGACGATTCCCTGGCCGGTATGTGAGAAATCGCCGTCACACAGCCGCGCTATATATATCGTCCTGACACGGCTTGTCAGCTGTCATGCGGGCAAAGGTGGCGGGCCGGCAAGCGCTTCCCTACTTCGAGTGCGTCCGAACAGGAGGAACACAAATGACCATCGCGGAAATTGCCAAGGATTTCACCGAGCTCCTCAAGCAGGGCGACCACAACGGTGCTGCCGAAAAATACAATGCCGACGATATCGCCAGCTACGAAGCCATGGAGGGACCGATGGCCGTCAGCCACGGCAAGGAGGCCCTCAGGCAGAAAAGCCAATGGTGGCAGGAAAACCACGAGGTCCATGGCGGCTCGGTCGAGGGACCCTACGTCAACGGCGACCAGTTCGCGGTTCGCTTCACATTCGACATAACGCCCAAGGCCACCGGCCAGCGTGTCACCATGGACGAGGTTGGCCTCTACACGGTCAAGAACGGCAAGATTACCGAAGAGCGTTTTTATTACTGAGATACCTCCGGCTTCGGAGCCTGCTCTTCGCTCCGAGATACAAGCATGGCGGCCGGGACGGCGTCCTGGCCGCCATGTGGTGCTCAAATCGTCTTCACATACTCGGCAAGCTGGTCGGCCACCGTGCCCCAGCCATCGAAGAAACCCATTTCTTCATGGTTCTTACGGGTGGCCTCGTCGCGGTGGATGGCGGTGGCGGTGTAGCGCGTGCCCTGGCCATCCGGCTGGAGGGAAATGACCGCGGTGATGAAGGGTTCGCCTGACGGCCGATAGCCCGGCAGCAGTGCATCCGTCCACACCAGCCGCTCGTTCGGCACGATGTCGAGATAGCAGCAATGGCGGTCGTTGACCTCATTGCCATCCGGCGACTGCATGCGCGTCCTGAATAACCCACCTGGCCGCAGATCGATCTCGCAGTCGGTGATGATCCAAGGCTTCGGCGTGAACCACTGCTTGACATGCTCCGGCTTCGTCCACGCCCGCCACAACAGTTCGCGCGGCGCATCGACGACGCGCTCCAGCACAAGATCCAGCCTGGGATCCGGCTTGAAGGGATAGCTCATTTTTCCTGCTCCTTGAGGGTCATCACATAGGCGTCGAACTGGTCGAGGCGGCGCTCCCACAGGGTACGTTGTTCGGCCAGCCAGTTTTCAGCGAGTTTCAGGGGCTCGGGCGCCAGTTGATAGGTCCTGACCCGGCCGGTCTTTTCCGAACGCACCAGCCCGCAGACTTCCAGCACCTTGAGGTGTTCGATGAAGGAGGGCAGGGCCATTTCGAAAGGCTGCGCCAGTTCGCTGACCGAGGCTGGGCTGCGGTTCAGCCGCTCGACAACACGGCGTCGCGTCGGATCGGCAAGCGCGCGGAAGATGCCGTCGATCGGTGGAGGATTTGGATTTGTGGTTTGAAGACTTGTCATGGGTCGGTCCCGGGCAGCGCCAAACGTGGCTCAAAAATACTTAGGAAAATTCCTTAGTGTTGGCAATCCCCAAAATGCGACCATGCGGGCCTGGGTGCTGGCAAAGCGGGAAAGGCGGTTTTAGGCTGCGAAACGGATTCGACTGTCAGCCCAAGGAAAGCACGCTTTGACGATCACCATGTACGGCATCACCAACTGCGACACGATCAAGAAGGCGCGGGTCTGGCTGGAGAGCCATGACGTGCCCTATCGTTTCCATGACTATCGGGCTGAAGGAATCGAGGCGGGCAAGCTGAATGGCTGGGTCGGCAAGGTCGGGTGGGAAAAACTGCTCAACAAGGGCAGCACCACATTCCGCGAACTACCGGAGGCAGACAAGCAATCGCTCGACGAGAAGAAGGCCAAGGCGCTGATGCTGGCCAAGCCGACCATGATCAAGCGGCCGGTGCTGGAGATGGACGACAGGATTCTCGTCGGCTTCAAGCCGGATGTTTATCAGCAGGCGGTGGGGAAGTAGCGGCGCTGTATGCCCTTCACATCGTCATCCTAACGATGGCTTATTGTGAGCCTGCGCTGAGATACGCCGCCAGTGCCACCGCATTGTTGTGTGCTTCGTCATGCGCGCCGTAGAGCAGCGTCACCTTGCCGTCGCGGAGCAGGGCGCGCAGTTGCGCCACCGCCTCGCCATTGCCGTCCAGTTCGGCACGATATCGTTTCTGAAACTCAGCCCAGCGTTCGGGTTTGTGCCCGAACCACTTGCGCAATTCGGCGCTCGGCGCCACCTCCTTCAGCCATAGCTCCAGCGCGGCATGCTCTTTGCTGACGCCGCGCGGCCAGACGCGGTCGACCAGCACCCGCTGGCCATCGGCTTTTTCGGTTGCCGCATAGACGCGTTTGACCGCGATCCCGAAGGCCATCAAAGCCTCCCTTCATGCGATCACGTCAGGCCCACTCGCCCTTGCGCATGACAGGCACGCGGGCACCGTCCTTGTGGACGCCGTCTATGTCGATCTTGTCCGAACCGATCATCCAGTCGATGTGGATGAAGCTCTTGTTGCCGCCCCGCGCCGCGATCTCGTCCTGGCTGAGCGACGCGCCGTCGACGAAGCACTTCGAATAGCACTGGCCAAGCGCGATGTGGCAGGCGGCGTTCTCATCAAACAGCGTGTTGAAAAACAACAGGCCACTCGCCGAGATCGGCGAGGAATGCGGCACCAGCGCCACTTCGCCAAGACGGCGCGCGCCCTCGTCGGTGTCGAGCACCTTCTTCAGCACGTCCTCGCCTTTCGAAGCCCTGGCCTCGACGATCCTGCCTTCCTCGAAACGCACCGAGATCTCGTCGATCAGCGTGCCCTGGTACGACAGCGGCTTGGTCGAGGAGACATGGCCCTCGACGCGCCTTGCATGCGGCGTGGTAAAGACTTCCTCGGTCGGGATGTTGGGATTGCAGGTGACGCCGTTCTTGGCGGTCGAGGCGCCGCCCATCCACTCATGGCCATCCGCCAGCCCGACAGTGAGATCGGTACCGGGTCCGGTGAAGTGCAGCGCATGGAAATTGTGACCGTTGAGCCATTCGGTGCGGCCGCGCAGCGCTGCGTTGTGCGCCTTCCAGTTGCCGATCGGGTCCTCCACATCCACCCGCGAAGCGGCAAAGATGGCGTTGGCGAGCTTCGCGACGGCAACATCGTCGGCGTCGTCCGGAAAGACCTGCCTGGCCCAGGCGAGGTCCGGGTAGGCGACGATGTTCCAGTTGATGTCGAAGCCGGTGATCTTTTCCAGCGCCGGCTGGTAGGCCATCGAGTTCGCCTTGTTGGCGCGAGCCACCTTCGCCGGGTCCTGCGCCGACAGCAGCGACGGATCCTCGCCGCGTACGGCAAGCCGCGCCGCATTGTTGGAAAAGGCTTTCGCCATGCCTTCATAAAGCCAGCCGGCGGCACGGTCGAAGCTGGCATCGGCGCCGAAGCGGTAGCGCGCCAGCGTCATCTCGTCGTCGTTGAAGATCGGCGTCACCAGGCCGGCGCCGGCCTTGTAGGCGTGCTCGACGATCCGCCGGGTCAGCGGCAGCGCCGCGATCGACGATGTCAGCACCAGATCCTGTCCGGGCTGCAATTGCAGCCCGACCTTGATGGCGACCTCCGCCAGCCTGTCGAGCTTCACCGGGTCGATCGATGCGGAAACGCCGCGCGAATGTGTGGTCATGATCCTGCCTGCCGTAATGTCTTGATATGGTCTTACATAGACCGCAGGCCGCATCCTTTCCACCGCGATTGCGCTGGTCCAGACCTAGGCCGCGCTTTCAAGCGACCTGAACTGCGTCATCGTCGCCTCGATCTCCTCGCGGACCCAGATCTTGAAATCCCTGACCTTGCGGCTTTCGCTCCTGGTGGCGGAGGTCACCAGCCAATAGCCGAGCCCGCTCTGGGCGCGGATTCCGAAAGGCGCCACAAGCCGCCCGTCGGCCAGCGCATCCGCGGTGAGCAATTGCCAGCCCAGCATCACGCCATGGCCGGCAATCGCCGATTCCAGGCAAAGCATCGGGTCGGTGAAACGCGCCCCCTTCAGGAAGGTGACCGGTGCAACACCGGCCGCCTCGAACCAGCTTTCCCAGTTGATCATCGCCCGCTCGTCGGTGATCGCGCAGGTCTGGGCAAGGTCCTCGACCGATTTCAGTTTTTTGGCGATGACAGGCGCGCAGACCGGGAAGACCTCCTGCGCCAGAAGCAGTTCCGCCCGCCCGCCCGGCCATTTTCCGTCGCCAAGCCGGATGGCGATGTCGATGTCGGAGTGATCGAGATCGGCCAGCCGCACCGAAGCATCGATGCGCAGCAGCACGTTGGGATGCCGAGCGAAGTGACGCGACAGCCTGGGCAGCAGCCATTTCGAGGCAAAGGCCGGCGCCACAGAAACCACCAATGTGCATTGCGTCGCCTCGTCGGCCAGCGCCACGGCCTGGGCAAGCTCGCGAAACCCCGTGCCGAGGCGGGCCCCGAAGACGGCGCCGAATTCGGTCAGCACGAGACCGCTCGACGTCCGCTCGAACAGCGGCTGGCCGAGCTGCTTTTCGGTGCGGCTTATCTGCTGGCTGACTGCGCTGACGGAAACGGTGAGTTCGCCGGCCGCCGCCGCAAGCGAGCCGAGACGGGCAACGGTTTCGACGGCGCGAAGGCCGTTGAGGTGGACGCGATTGAGTATGGCCATTTGAGTTTTTCTAAACCGATCCGGCTGAAATCTCAATTGAAAGGTATATGGAAACGGCAGACCTTATCGTCGGGAAGACAGGCCCGCGGAGCCGGAAATGCTGAGGATGTTGTCGTCGCTGAAGGTCTTGTTCGCCGCGAATACGCCGTATGAGCCATGCCGTGAAAGCGAGACGCAGGGATGGCTGATCGATCCGCTTTCGCACCCCGTGCTGAACGCCATGTCGGAGCGCGAACTTGGTGATGTGCCGTTCAGGCTGACGGCGCGGCGGACCGTGCACGAGACGGCTTCGTTGCGTGCCGGTTCCGGTGGACGCCGCTGAGCGGACGTCACGGGTTCCGGCTTAAGGAAAAGTCGAGGCGATCGCCCCGCCTCGCGGTTGCACTGGCCCAACAAAAGGCGGATTGTTTCACCGGCTCGCGCACTTATTGTGCGCTGCGATGATATCGCCCCCCTCGACGGCGCTTCGCTTCGCTTTCGCCGGCATGATTGCCCTGGCCGTCGCCATGGGCATCGGCCGCTTCGTCTATACCCCGATCCTGCCTGGCATGATGGAAGAGCTCCACCTGTCGCCGGCCGATGCCGGGTGGATCGCCTCCGCCAACTATCTCGGCTACCTCGTCGGCGCGCTGGCCGCGGCGGGCGGCTGGGCGCATGGGCGCGAACGTCTGCTGATGCTGACGGGTCTCGGTGCCAGCACTGTCCTGGCCGCGCTGATGGGGCTGACTGACGCGATGGTCGCCTTTCTCGTCATCCGCTTTCTTGCCGGTCTGGCCAGTGCGTTTGTCATGGTGTTCATGGCCAGCATCGTTTTCAGCCATATCGCCGCTGCGGGTCGCGGCGATTTGCAGGCCTGGCATTTTGGTGGCGTTGGCGTTGGCATCGCGATTTCCGCGGCGATGATGGCGGTCCTGGTCACCGAACACGCCGGCTGGGCGGCAGGCTGGCTGTGGTCGGCGGCGATTTCGGCTTGCGGCTCTGTGCTCGTGGCGCTGCTGGCGAATGAAGGCCCGCTCGCCAATGGTGAAACCGGCCGTGAGCCGGCTCTGCCGAAAGAGCGGTCGTTGCTGAAGATCACCGTCGCCTACGGCCTGTTTGGCTTTGGCTATGTGGTGACGGCGACGTTCCTGGTCGCCATCGTCCGGCAAGGCGGCGGTAGCCGCGTCTTCGAGGCTGTCGTGTGGATGGTCGCCGGCCTTGCCGGCCTTCCCTCGACCTGGCTCTGGCAGAAGGTCGCCGCCCGGATCGGGCTCTATGCCGCCTATGCGCTGGCATGTTTCATCGAAGTTGTCGGCGTCACGGCAAGCGTCGCCATCGGCGGACGAACCGGGCCGCTGCTTGGCGGCCTGCTGCTCGGCGGCACCTTCATTGCCATTACAGCACTTGGCCTGCAGGCCGCGCGGCAGCGCGCACCTGAAGCGCCACGCCGGATCTTTGCCGTGATGACAGCCGCATTCGGTCTTGGCCAGATCATCGGTCCGGTTGCCGCTGGGTTTCTGGCGCAAGCGTCAGGTGATTTCGTCCTCGCCTCGATTGTCGCGGCCGGCGCTCTTGTCGTTTCTGGCGCAATCACATGGTCGGTTGCGCCAAAATCGCCATGATTGTGGTTTTGCTCGATGCAGGCATCGGGCACGGGCATTTGCTTTCCACCTAATGTGTGACTTTATGCCCGCCAAGTCAGCTGATTTGCACATCGATCGAGGAATTCGCCACAGTGTTCGTATCCTTCTTCCCGCAGCCGAAGCTGTTCTTCTCTTCGGCCGCCATCTGGAGCCTTGCGGCAATCCTGTTCTGGTTTTTCGGCGGTGAGCAACTGGGCGCCATTTTCGGACTTCCACCGGCTGCCGCCGACGCGCCGCCCATAATCGGCATCGCCGTGCTCATATCGAAGCCGTTCCTCTGGTTCTATCTCTACTTCGTGGCTTGCGTGGCCGTCTTCTATGCGTTCTGGAGCTGGTATTCTCCGCATCCATGGCAGCGCTGGTCGATCCTGATGACGGCGGTCATCCTGTTCTTCATCTATTTCAACGTGCAGGTCAGTGTCGCCGTCAACGCCTGGTACGGGCCTTTCTTCGACTATGTGCAGGGGCTGATGTCGGGAACCGGGAAGTCGACCAACGGGGAATTCTATACCGGATTGGCCGACTTTTCGTGGCTCGCGTTGGTCGGCATGAACGTGCAGGTGGTCAATGCCTTCATCGTCAGCCACTGGATCTTCCGCTGGCGCACGGCGATGAACAATTACTTCGTCGAGAACTGGGGCAGGCTGCGCCATATCGAAGGTGCCTCGCAGCGCATCCAGGAAGACACGATGCGCTTCTCGCAGATCATGGAAGATCTCGGCTCCAGCTTCGTCCAGTCGATCATGACCTTGATCGCATTCCTGCCGGTCATGATCCAGTTGCAGGCCCATATCAGCGAGTTGCCGATCATCGGCGCGATCCCCCAGCCTTTGGTCGTCGCAGCGCTGGCCTGGTGTCTGTTCGGAACGATCTCGGTGATGATTGCCGGCCTGAAGCTTCCCGGGCTGCAGTTCCGCAACCAGCGTGTCGAAGCCGCCTATCGCAAGGAACTGGTCTACGGTGAGGATCATGCGGACAGGGCGCAGCCGGCCACCACCGCCGAGCTGTTCGCGCATGTTCGTCACAACTATTTCAGGCTCTATTTCCACTACATCTATTTCAACGTCGTCCGTTACACCTACCTGCAGGCGGACAACATTTTCTCGCTGCTGATCCTGGGTCCGTCGCTGGTTGCGCACAAGATCACGTTCGGCGCGCTGAACCAGATATCGAACGCATTCGGCAAGGTAACGGGTTCGCTGCAGTTTCTGCTCACCTCCTGGTCGACGATCGTCGAACTTCAGTCGGTTCACAAACGCCTGCGCGCCTTCGAAGCGACGCTGCAAGGAGAACCGCTGCCGGATATCGACCAGCGCTACCTGGCAAGGCAGAGTGCCGAGGATCCGGCCTGATAAAGACCGAGGTTTTGGAAATCGAACCGGATTGGCGGCTCAGCCGCCAATCAAAGCCTGTTTCTGGCCAGCATCCTGTCGCGAAACGTAGTCGCGAAAGCTCATGCACTCGACGTCGGCCCTCACGCAGACCTCACCGGCAAAGCGCTCCAGCGCGCTCCAATAGGCGCCGTCATTCATCAGCGTGAAGTGGAAGCCGAGTTCCAGCGGAATACGCTTGCCCGCATATTCCCTGTCGAAGGCGGCGCGAAAGGCGTCATAGGTCCGGTTGGCGAACGCGTCCGCCTTGCTTGGCCGCTCGAAGCCGCCGGAATGCCGGACATAGAGATTGTAATCCATGGCGATCACCGGCCGTGATTTCGGTCCCTCCGGAATCTGCGGCAGGGAAAAGCGGGTGATGCCGCCGACGGTCGCCGGCCGGGCGGGGCCTTGCGAGACGCCGCTCGCGTCGAACTGGTAGCCGGCTGCCGGCAGCGCCTCGTAGAGCGCCTTGTTTGCCGACAGGTACGGCGCGCGAAAACCGGCCGCCGCATGCCGCGCGAAATCGCGCCAGCCCTTGGGTTCGGGCGCGATGCCGTTGATCGCGTAGGCGTTCTCGAGAATGTGCTCGAACGAGGCGAACTCGCTCAGCCAGTCGGCCTTGCTCCAGTCCTTGCCGTCGAAATGGCCGCAGCCATGGCTGGCGATGTCGTGACCCTCCGAGGCGGCAAGCCGGATCTGCTCGAGCCGCTCGGCGACTTCCTGCCTGGAAGCGGCAACGCCGATGTTGGATTTGCCTGGTGTCTTGCCTGGCGCGGTGTATTGGTTGCGGGTCTCCGGCGTCAGCAGGAACACGCAGGACAGGAAATAGGTGAAATGCGCGCCGGTACGCTGCGCCAGCGCCCGGCTGCGTTCCCACTGCGAAATGTCGCGGGCGCTGTCGAACGAGATGATGACGACCTGCTTGGGCTTCGCTGGCGGCGCCGGCGGATCGGCGAAGGCCGTGCCGACGCTGGCAAGCGAGGCGAGGGAGAACGCAACAACACGGAATGGACGAAGCATCGGCAATCGATCTGGGCTCGGGGAAATGTCTGGCAGCCGGCTATCGGGCAAATGTGGCGTGGGTACGGTCGTTCTTTTGTGGTCACTTGTCTCGCGATAAGCCGATTTTCCTGCCGAACCCCTTCCATGCCGACAAAATTTCGCTAAAACGCGGGCTCATGAACCGCCCCGGCCCGGGGCAGGAATGGTTTTGATTGATGTCCGACGACAGTTTTATCCGTGAAGTCAACGACGAGATGCGTCGCGAGCAGGCGCAGAAGCTGTGGGACCGTTTCGGCCCGGCTTTGCTCGGCATCGCGATCCTCGTGGTGCTCGGCACCGCCGCCTTCGTCGGCTATCGCTATTGGGACGAGACGCGCGCCAACCGCTCTGGGGATGCGTTCTCGCAGGCGTTGAAGCTTGCCAATGACGGCAAGAACGACGAAGCGCTGACCGCCCTTGATCAGCTGGAGAAGGATGGCTACGGCGCCTATCCGCTGCTTGCCCGCATGCGCGCCGCGACCGTCAAGGCCAACAAGGGCGATGTCGCCGCCGCCGTCAAGGATTTCGACGATGTCGCCGCCGACACCGCCATTCCCCAGGGCATCCGCGACATGGCACGGCTGCGGGCAGCACTCCTGCTCGTCGACCATGGCTCCTTCGCCGACGTCTCCAGCCGCGTCGAGGCGCTCACATCGGATACCAACACGCTGCGCCACACGGCGCGCGAGGCGCTCGGCCTTGCTGCGTGGAGGGAAGGCAAGACCCAGGACGCGCTGAAGCTGTTCGACCAGATCGCCGCCGATGACGGCGCCCCGCGCAACACCCGCGAGCGGGCAACGCTGATGTCCGAGCTGATCCGCGGCTCGGGCAATGCGTCGTAAATGCATGTCGCCCAAAAGTGTGCAGCGGTTTTGGGACAACGACATGCATGATTGTAGGACCGTATGACCTTCAAAGTCGCCATCATAGGCAGACCTAACGTCGGCAAATCGACTCTTTTCAATCGTCTGGTGGGAAGGAAGCTGGCGCTTGTCGACGACACGCCGGGCGTCACCCGCGATCGCCGTGTCCATGCCGCCAAGCTCTACGACCTGCATTTCGACGTCATCGATACCGCGGGCTTCGAGGATGCCGGCGCCTCGACCTTGCCCGGCCGGATGCGCGCGCAGACCGAGATCGCCATCCGCGAGGCCGACCTGATCTTCTTCACGGTCGATGCCAAGTCCGGCCTGATGCCCGATGACAAGACGTTCGCCGAGATCGTGCGCAAGTCCGGCAAGCCGGTCGTGCTGGTCGCCAACAAGGCGGAGGCGAAGGGCGCCCAGGGCGGCATGCTCGAGGCCTGGGAGCTTGGCCTCGGCGAGCCGATCCCGGTCTCGGCCGAGCATGGCCAGGGCATGCCCGATTTGCGCGATGCGGTGATCGGCGCGCTCGGCGAGGCGCGTGCCTTCGGCGAGGACGAGGATGGCGAGGACGACGAAATCGCCACCGGCGAAGTGCTGATCGGCGAGGACATCGCCGATCCGGATGCCGAGGACGCGCATACCTACGATGACACCAAGCCGATGCGCATCGCGGTCGTCGGTCGCCCGAACGCCGGCAAGTCGACGCTGATCAACGCGTTGATCGGCGAGGAGCGGCTGCTGACCGGACCGGAAGCCGGCATCACCCGGGATTCGATCTCGGTCGACTGGGACTGGCACGGCCGCCGCCTGAAACTGTTCGACACGGCCGGCATGCGGCGCAAGGCCCGGATTCACGAGAAGCTGGAAGTGATGTCGGTGCAGGACGGCCTGCGCGCGATCCGCTTTGCCGAGATCGTCATCATCGTGCTCGACGCCACCATTCCCTTCGAGAAGCAGGACCTGCAGATCGCCGACCTGATCATCCGCGAGGGCCGGGCGCCGGTGATCGCCTTCAACAAATGGGACCTGATCGACAACCCGCAGGAGCTTCTGGCGGAACTGCGCGAGAAGACGGAGCGGCTGCTGCCGCAGGTGCGCGGCCTCCAGGCCGTGCCCGTCTCGGCCGAGACCGGGCGTGGCCTCGACAAGCTGATGGATGCGGTGCTGAGGACCCACAAGGTGTGGAACAGCCGCGTCTCGACCGGCAAGCTCAACCGCTGGCTGGAAGGCATCCTGGCGCATCATCCGCCGCCTGCCGTCGCCGGGCGCCGGCTGAAGGTCAAGTACGTCACCCAGGCCAAGACGCGGCCGCCGGGTTTCGTTGTCCAGTGCTCGCGGCCGGATGCGATGCCGCAATCCTATGTCCGCTATCTCTCGAACAGCCTGCGCGAGGCCTTCGACATGCCGGGCGTGCCGATCCGCATCGCGCTGCGCACCTCCGACAATCCGTTTGCCGGCAGGGCAAAGAAGCGCGGCTGAGCGTCTGCGCCTGTCTGGCGCTGCATGATCACGCCACGTTACGCAAACCGCTGTCGTCAGCCCGGGCATTATCGGGCAGCGACTGCCGGGCCGCTTCCAGCAATATGTCGGCAAGGCGGGCCGCCACCGGCTCGGGTTCGGCGTCCTTGCGATGCAGGAACAGCGCCATTTTTGGCAATGCCGGCAGCCCGGCGATCTCAGGCGTCATCGCACTGACGCTGGCCGGCAGGCCGATGTCGGTGCGGATCGTCAGCCCAAGTCCCGCGGCGACGGCCGCCCAGATGCCGCCAAGGCTGGGGCTGGAGAAGGCCATCCGCCAGGACAGCCCAGCGCGGTCGAGCGTCTCTGTCGCCACCGTGCGCAAAAGGCATGGCGCTTCGAGCGCCACCAGCGGCAGTGGCTCGCCGTCGCGCAGGCTGGTCTCGATGCGCTTTGCCGGACCGATCCAGCGCATCTGCACATCGGCGACGTGCCGGCTGTAAGGCAGCGTCTCGCCGCTGTGCCAGGCGAGCGCGATGTCGAGATTGCCGGAGGTGATGCGCTCGGCGAGTTCGTAGCTGCGCGCGATCCTGGCCTCGATCTTGACCTTGGGATGGGCGCGGGCAAAGCGGCCGAGCACGTCAGGCAGCACCGCCTCGCCGAAATCCTCCTGCAGCCCAAGCCGGACCCAACCTTCCAGTTCGACGTCATGAAGGGCCGCCGCTGCCTCGTCATTCAATTCGAGCAGCCGGCGCGCATAGCCGAGCATGGTCTCACCCGCCTCCGTCAAGGCGAGGCCGCGTCCTGATTTGCGGAAGATCGGCGTCGCCGCCTGTTCCTCGAGTTTCTTCAATTGGGCGCTGACCGCCGAGGTCGACCGGCCAAGCCGGTCGGCGGCCCTGGCAAAACTGCCGAGCTCCATGCCGGTGACGAAACTGCGGAGAACGTCGAGATCGAATGTCACGCGTCGCATCGGAAAACGTCCCATTTTTCAGGATTGAATGTACGAAACTTCCTGATTTTAGGGATGGATTTATGGCGATAGAGAGAGTCCGTCAAGGTCCGGACCGCTGGTCCACCACGGGAAGATAATCATGTCCGCCATCGTCGACTGCACCGACCGACAGTCATCTGAATGCCTGAAGGATGGTCCTGCCAGCCCTGCCGAGAGGGTGTTCAGTCCAGGACATCGCTGGAAGGTTCTGGGCCTGGGCGTTGCCGCGAACGCCAGTTTCTCGGCCACTTTTTCCGGCATACCAGCAACGGCGGTCTTGCTTCGCCAGGGCTATCACCTGGGCAATGCCGAGCTAGGCATGGCGCTCGGGGTTCTCGGGTTGGGGGTTGCGCTCAGTGAACTGCCCTGGGGCTTGCTCACCGACCGCTGGGGCGATCGCCGCGTGCTTCTGATCGGGCTCGGCGCGACGGCGGCCTGGCTCTTCGTCATGGCGATGCTGGTTGTCCCGACGAGGACCAATATTCCCAACGTCACGCTCCTGTCGGCCAGCCTGCTCCTCACGGGATTGCTGGGGGGCAGCGTTAACGGTTCAAGCGGCCGCGCCATCATGGCCTGGTTTCGAGAAAGCGAACGCGGCTTCGCCATGAGCATCCGGCAGACGGCGGTGCCGCTTGGCGGCGGCCTCGGCGCGCTTGTCCTGCCGTCGCTTGCCCTGGCCTTCGGCTTTGCCGCGGTGTTCGGGCTCCTGGCGGCAGCATCCGCTCTCTCCGCCCTGTTCGCCTGGCGCTGGCTGCATGAGCCGCCGACGCGGGGCGAGGGCAAGTTCGGCTCGGCGGTTGTGACCGGGCCGCCGCCGCTGCGCAACATCGAGGTCTGGCGTATTGCCACCGCCATCGGCCTGCTCTGTTTTCCACAGGTGGCGGTGCTCACCTTCGCAGCGGTTTTCCTGCACGACTTCGTTGGGCTCGGAACGGCGGCGACCAGTGCCAGCCTCGCTGCCGTGCAGATCGGCGCCATGGTCACGCGCGTCTGTAGCGGCCGCTTCACCGACCGCCATGGCAACCGCCGCCTGTTTCTCCGGTCCTGCTGTGCGATCAGCGCGCTTGCCTTCGTGGTGCTTTGGCTGCTGGTTCTGGCCGCTTCCGCCATGTCAGGCAGCGCCTTCTTCCCGATGGCGCTCCTTCCTGTGCTTCTGGTTGTCGCGGGCATCTCGGTCTCTTCCTGGCACGGCGTCGCCTACACCGAGCTTGCCACGCTGGCCGGCGCCGGCCATGTCGGAACCGCGCTCAGCCTTGCCAACAGCTTCGTTTTCGTCGGCTTCTTCCTCGTGCCGGTGGCCATTCCGGGGCTTCTGCACCTCTTGTCATGGCCCGGCGTCTGGCTGTCGGCCGCGATCTGCGCGCTGATCGCCTGGCCGATCTTCCTGCGGCCGGCCTGAGCGCACGTGCCAGCCGCAAAACCGCCCGACTTTGAAATCACCACCTTGAGCCGACTGAGAAAACCCGATCGATTCCGTTAACGTCCCATCAAGGTTAATGCATCATTTTGCTCTCCAGTGGGGTCAGTAGCGTTCCTGGAGAGTGTTCCGTGCATCGACGTATGTTGAAGCGGCTGGTCGCCGCCGCCGGTGAGAGAAGACGCGGCTTTCTGCCTCCGCTCGTCATCGGTCTAGGCATCTGGATCGGCTTCCCGACCGTCGCCGCCTACCAGGACATGACGAGCCTTGTTTCCGGCCTTGAAGCGTCGAGCACGCGCTGGAATTCCTATGTCGAGAAATCCGTTGCCGGCTCGACCCATTCGGCTGAAATGCCGTTTGTCGATTCCGACGTCACCGGCTCCATCTCCGGATCCGGTGTCCATCTGGCCGGCGTCGGCACCGTGTCGTTTCGCGGCAAGGGCGGCAAGGTTAGCGGGACGCCCGACGAGGACCGCGTCGTGCGCGCCGACAAGAAGGGCCGCATCGTCCAGGTGTCTCCCGTTGCACCGCCCAGGAACTTCAATGCCGGGTCGATCTTCGAGCGCACCTCCTCCTTGCTGCGCCCCAGCATGGACAGCGGCCTGAAGATGGCCTTCGCCAAGCCGCAGATCAAAGGCAAGGAAATCCAGATTGCCGCGGCGTTCCATGCGCGTGAGGACAAGAAATCGGATCCCGGCGTGCCGGCCATGCTTGCGGCGCTGGTCAACAATGACCATCCGGATGTGCTGGCGACCGCCTATGCGCAGGCCGAGCCGGACTATGCCAAGGCGTCGCCCTTCGAGGCCCTGCTGCAGGACGACAAGCCGAATGACGGCCGCTTCATTCCGCCGATGGCCAAAGGTGACCATTCGTGGATACAGAACCCGCTTCCGGCAAGCGTCTTCTCCAAGCCGGAACAGGCATGCCTTGCCAACGGCATCTATTTCGAGGCGCGGAGCGAATCCGTGCGCGGCCAGGCCGCCGTTGCCCAGGTCATCCTCAACCGCGTCCGCAACCCGGCCTATCCGAATTCGATCTGCGGCGTCGTCTACCAGAACGACAGCTGGTTCAACCGTTGCCAGTTCTCCTTCGCTTGCGACGGCAGGAAGAAGCGCATCGACAGCCCGGCCGCCTACAAGACCGCCCAGGATATCGCCATGGCCGTCACCGCCGGCAAGATCTTCATCCCTGAGGTCGGCTCGTCGACCCACTACTATGCCCAATATGTCCATCCCGGCTGGGCACGCACGATGCAGAAGATGACAAAGATCGGCCTGCATATCTTCTACCGGACCTATGGCGGCGGCTGGAGCTGAGCAGCGAACAGATCGCTGATCTTTTCGCGTGGTGCGCGGTCGATCGAAGAGCCATTGCCCGGGGGATTCGTGCCATGCATCCCCGTCGACGCGGCGGGCACGATGTCGCACCTTCCTAAGCATCTGATTTTATTGCCTAAAATACATGACGATGAACTTCCGCCCGTGGCTTGACGGGCGCAAACCCTCTAACTATGTTGCCGGCGACTTTAGAAGCGGACGGACGGTGACGGTCTGACCGGGCAGGGGGGTTGCGATGGCCGATAAAAACAGGCCAGACGGAACCGGAGAAACCGGCCGCGGCAAGCAGCATGAACCCGACATCCGCGACGACGATCTTGAGCGACGTCGGCGTGAACTTGAAGCATCGCTTGCGACAAGGCTGCCGAACCGGCTCGAGGGGAAAGACGACGCGAAAGCGGGTAGTGCGGCCGGTTATGGCCAGGCGGTCAAACTCTCCAGTGAATTTATCGCTGGCGTGGTGGTGGGCGCCGGCATCGGCTGGATCATCGATCGTATGGCGGGGACATCGCCGTGGGGTCTGATCGTGTTCCTGCTGCTTGGTTTTGGCGCCGGCGTGCTCAATGTCATGCGTTCCGCGGGCGTTGTGGCCGAATTCGGACAGGGCGATAAGTCGCGTTCTGACCGGGACGATAGAAAATGACCGCCCTTCAGGCGGCATTTGGAAATGGCCGCCCTCGTGCGGCGATGGTAATTTGGCCGTACGCGGCATTGACGGGGTTTGAACGTGGCAGCTGACAAGGTCGATCCGATCCACCAGTTCCATATCAACAAGCTGATACCGATCGAGATCGGCGGCTATGACCTGTCGTTCACCAATTCGGCGCTGTTCATGGTCGCCACCGTGGTTGTCGCTGCGGCATTTCTGTTTCTGACCACGTCGAGCCGCAGCCTTGTTCCCGGCCGCCTTCAGTCGATCTCCGAAATGGCCTATGAGTTCGTGGGCAACATGTTGCGCGATGCCGCCGGCACGCAAGGCATGAAGTTCTTCCCGTTCGTGTTCTCCCTGTTCATGTTCGTGCTGGTCGCCAACCTGCTTGGCCTGTTCCCGTATTTCTTCACCGTCACCAGCCACATCATCGTCACCTTCGGCCTCGCCGCCCTGGTGATAGGAACCGTGGTCGTCTACGGGTTCATGAAGCATGGTCTCGGTTTCCTGAAACTGTTCGTGCCGCACGGCGTGCCGGTGTTCCTGCTGCCGCTAGTGGTGCTGATCGAGGTTATCTCCTTCGTGTCGCGCCCGGTCAGCCTCTCGGTTCGTCTGTTCGCCAACATGCTCGCCGGCCACATCACGCTGAAGGTGTTCTCGGGGTTCGTCGTCAGCCTGAGCGCGCTGGGCGCGGTCGGCGTGGCGGGTTCGGTCCTGCCGCTGGCAATGGCGGTGGCGCTGACCGCTTTGGAATTGCTGGTCGCCTTCCTGCAGGCCTACGTCTTTGCCGTCTTGACCTGCATGTATCTCAACGACGCCCTGCATCCCGGGCATTAACCCAAGAGTTTCCGGCATTGGCGCCGGATGGAATCGCAACGGAATTTCAGATCCAAAGGAGTTGAACAAATGGACGCAGAAGCAGCAAAGTACATCGGCGCCGGCATCGCTTGCCTGGGCATGGGTGGCGCGGGCATTGGCCTCGGCAACATCTTCGGCAGCTATCTCGCGGGCGCTCTGCGCAACCCGTCGGCTGCTGATGGCCAGTTCGGCCGTCTGATCTTCGGCTTCGCCGTGACCGAAGCTCTGGGCATCTTCTCGCTTCTCATCGCGCTTCTGGCCCTGTTCGGCTGAGCACTGGGAAGATTGGACAGGCCAGCCGCAAAAGCGGCGGGCCTGAATTTCGGGGATAGTCCATGTTCGTGACATCTGCCTTCGCGCAAGAGTCCGCGCCTGCCGCCGATACCAGCCACGCTGCGACGGAAGGCGACACGCATTCCGGCACCAGCGTGCCTGCGGAAGCGCACGGCACGTTTCCTCCATTCGATCCTGCGACGTTCCCGTCGCAGCTTCTGTGGTTGGCGATCACTTTCGGGCTGTTCTACCTCTTCCTGAAGCGGGTCGTGATGCCGCGTGTTGGCGGCATCATCGATGTCCGTAACGATCGCATCACGCAGGATCTCGACCAGGCAGCCAAGTTGAAGGGCGAGGCCGACGCCGCTGTTGCTGCCTACGAGCAGGAACTGGCGGAAGCCAAGACCAATGCCAACGCGATCGGCCAAAAGGCCAACGATGTGGCCAAGGCCGAAGCCGAGACCGCACGCAAGAAGGTCGAGGCAGCGCTTGACCAGAAGCTTGGCGAGGCGGAGGCGCGCATCGCCTCCATCAAGGCCAATGCCATGAAGGAAGTCGGCACCATCGCCGAGGACACCGCTTCGGCGATCGTCGAGGCACTGGTCGGCGGCAAGGCCAGCAAGGCCGAGATCGCGGCCGCGGTCAAATCCGTGGCCGGGTGAGGAGCGCATCATGGACGCCACATCTCTTGCAACGCTTTGGGCAACGGTAGCCCTCGTCATCTTCCTGGGCGTTGCCGTCTACATCAAGGTGCCCGGCATTATCGCCAAGGCGCTCGACGCCCGTGCCGCCCGGATCAGCAATGAGCTGGACGAGGCGCGCCGGCTGCGCGAGGAGGCCCAGCAACTGCTTGGCCAGTATCAGCGCAAGCGCAAGGAAGCCGAGCAGGAGGCCGCCGACATCGTCGCCGCCGCCAAGCGCGAAGCCGATATGCTTGCCGCCGATGCGCACAAGAAGACCGAGGATTATGTTGCCCGGCGTACAGCGCTTGCCGAACAGAAGATCGGTCAGGCCGAGCGTGACGCGATCGCTGAAGTCCGCGCCAGCGCCGTTGACATCGCCGTCGAGGCTGCGCGGACCCTGCTGGCCGGCAAGATCGACGCCAAGGCCGGTGCCGACCTGTTCAAGGCATCGCTTGCGGATGTGAAGTCGAAGCTGAACTGAGCCTGTCGATCAAGCAAAAAACGAAGCCGCCCGGGAAACCTGGCGGCTTTTTTGTTGTGGCGGGAATCATCTCCCCCTTGAGGGGGGAGGCTACCCGCTCAGCCGTTTCACCAATCCCTAAATTCAATCAAGCCCGGCCAGGCTCTCCTCTTCCGCCACCTCAGCGCCGCCCAGCCTGAACGGCGCGAAGGACACGCGGTGCAGCCGCGCGATAGGCCCATGCGCCTCGATCGCCGTGCGATGGCGGGCCGTGGCGTAGCCCATGTGGACCTCGAACCCGTAGCGGTCGTGATGGTTGCCGCAGCCGCACATCATTCTGTCACGCATCACCTTGGCGACGATCGAGGCGGCGGCGATCGATTGCGAACGCTGGTCGCCCTTGATCAGCGCCCGCCCTGCGCAAGGCAGGCCCGGTGGCACGTCGCGGCCGTCGGCGAGCGCGAGCTTCGGTTGAACCGACAGGCCGACCAGCGCACGGCGCATGGCCTCCAGGCTGGCCTTGAGGATGTTGCTGCCGTCGATGCCCTCGGCGCTGATGGACGCCATCGAAACGCCCAGCGCGGAGCCAAGAATTCGCAGGAACAGCGCCTCGCGCTGCAAGTGGCTGAGGCGCTTGGAATCGTCGAGCCCGTCTGGAATGTTGGCGGGGTCGAGCACCACCGCCGCGGCTACCACTGGCCCAGCCAGGGGGCCGCGGCCGGCCTCATCCATCCCGGCCACCGGCCACAGACCATCGGCCATCGCCTTCGTCTCGAAGGAGAAATCGGGTTTCTCGACGATTTCGAAGAGAAGCGGAGAGTCGGAACGCGCGCGAGCCATGTTGCGGCGAGGTTCGCATCGGCTCCGATTCTCCGCAAGTCCCTCCGGGTCGGGTGGGGCGCCGGACCGGGAGGGCACCGTCTGCAGGCCGGGGCAGGCCGGACGGGATTCTTGTGCTGCGACAGATCAAGCCACCGCAGCGAATTGAGCTTTCAAAGCAGCGTCAGCTGCAGCTGGTCCTTTCCGGCGGAAACGAACTGGTCGGTCCGAAGCGCACGCCGTTCGACATTGAGGCCGAGCCGCTTGGCGGTGATCTCGAAACGCCGGCCGATCTGCCAGGCGTAGGGACCGGCACCCTTCATGCGCTTGCCCCATTCCGAATCGTAATCCTTGCCATCACGCATCGAACGGATCAGCGACATCACGTGGCGGTAGCGGTCGGGATAGTGGCGCAGCAGCCAGTCCTTGAAGATCGGGCTCACCTCCAGCGGCAGGCGCAGGATGACGTAACCCGCCTCGCGCGCGCCGGCCGCGCGTGCCGAATCGAGGATGCGCTCCATCTCTTGGTCGGTCAGGCCGGGGATGATCGGCGCCACCATCACCGAAGCCGGAATGCCGGCATCCGAAAGCTGCCGGATAGCCTCCAGCCGCTTGGTCGGCGTCGATGCGCGTGGCTCCATCGTTCTGGCCAGCATGCGGTCGAGCGTCGTCACCGACAGCGCCACCTTGGCCAGCCCGCGCTCGGCCATGCGCGAAAGAATATCGATGTCGCGCGTCACCAGGGCGGACTTGGTGACGATGCCGACCGGATGGCCGCGTGCTTCCAGCACCTCGAGGATCTCGCGCATGATACGGTATTGCTTCTCGATCGGCTGGTAGGGGTCGGTGTTGGTGCCGATGGCGATGGTGCGCGGCTGATAGCCATCCTTCGACAGCTCCTTGTCCAGCAACCGCGCCGCATCCGGCTTGGCGAACAGCTTGGATTCGAAATCGAGACCCGGCGACAGGCCCATGAAACTGTGTGTCGGCCGGGCAAAGCAATAGACGCAGCCGTGCTCGCAGCCGCGATAGGGGTTGATGGAACGGTCGAAGGAAATGTCGGGCGATTCGTTGCGGGTGATGATGGTGCGCGGCTTCTCGACCTGCACTTCGGTCTTGAAGGGCGGCAGTTCCTCCAGAGAATTCCAGCCGTCATCGAAGACATGCCGGCTGACCGGCTCGAACCGCCCGGAAGGATTGATGCCCGCCGACCTGCCGCGATTGCGGTCCGGACGGACGCGCATGCCGCTCTGCTCGATCATTGCATTGGCCATCTCGGCTCTTCCTGCCCCGAAAGCTGCAATGTCGGCGCGCACGATCTGTTCCATTTTCGCCCGCTCCCAGGGACTGTCCATGTTGTGTCGAATCGCTCGGCTCATGAAATTATTCCTATTTAGCCGAAGAGAACAAAGCAAGAACTTTTTATGGTGCGGCGCAAGAACTGGCGCTGTGCGCCGCTTTCCGCTATTCGGCTAATGATGCTCAGCGTTCTCATAGAAACCCGAAATGACGAGGAGGCTCTCGCCCGAACGCTTGCCTCGCTGATTGGCGGCGCGGTCGAGGGCGTGGTGCGCGAAGTGATCGTCTGCGACACGGGTTCGACCGACCAGACGCATCGTGTCGCCGAGCATGCCGGCTGCCATTATGTCGCGAGCGGCGGTGTCGTTGCGGGCATCCGGCAAGCCAAGGGTGAATGGCTGTTGCTGCTGGAGCCGGGTGCGCGGCTGGTGGAGGGCTGGATCGACGAGGTCGTTGCCCACACGGCCAGGCAAACCATGGCAGCGCGATTCTCGCGGGTGCGAGCCAGCCGCGTGCCGTTCCTGGCTCGGGTCTTTTCGGGAAACCGCGCTTTGGCCGACGGACTGGTGATCAGCAAGCAGCAGGCCGCCGCCGCGGCGAAGAATGCGGGCAGCGCCGAGGCCATAGCGCGCGGCCGCGCGACAAAGCGGCTCGACGCCGAGATCTGGGTGGCGTCGGCGAAGCAAGAGCACCGCTCCCCTAAGTGATTTTTTGCAGCTGCTCTGTCTATTGTGCATTGCACAAAATCTGACGCGGGATTAGCCTGCTGTGGAAGCGGGTGGATTGGGTTTGGGTCATGCCGAGTGTTGAGCGCCGATGCGTATCGGTGCCGCTCTCATAGCCGAGGATCCGATGAACCTTTCGACATCAGACAAATCCGGCACTGCGAGCCTCGAGGCAATCGCGCGCGATGGCAGCCTGCTGCGCCGCATCGCCGTGCGCATTCCGACCTATTTGACGGATCTGCGCGAAAATCCCGCCTGGCTGCCGATGTTCGTTTTGGCCCGCACCATGCCTGGGCGCCGGATGCATTGGCTGGGGGCAAAGCGCGTCCGTGCGGCCGACAATGCCGGGGATACTATGTTCGCCGGCATCGAGCGCGCCGCGGTGGTCGAAGCGCTGCGCTCCGAAGGGCTGTTTTCAGGCCTGGTCCTGCCGCCGGCGATCCACGAAGAGATCGCGGATTTCGCCCGGCGCACGCCTTGTTTCGGTAATTTCGATCGCCGCCTCGAATTCATGCCGGGTGAACATGCCGAGGCCGAGAAGCGCTTTGGCCGCTCGCTGCTCAGCGGTCATTATTTCGAACGCACACTCGACTGCGATGCAGCCCGCGCCATCCAGCGCGATCCGCTGCTTCTCGACATCGCCGCGCATTATCTCGGCGGCCAGGCAAAACTGATCACGACGCGCGTCTGGTGGAGTTTTCCGACCGGCGAGGCCTCGGACGCCGACAAGAACCTTGCCTCGCTCGGCAAGTATCATTTCGACCTCGACGACTGGCGCATGCTGAAATTCTTCTTCTATCTCAAGCCCGTCGACGCAGACACCGGTCCGCATGTCTATGTCCGGGGCAGCCACAAGCGCCGTGCCCTCAAGCACCAGCTCACCCTTCTGGTCGGTCATTCCGCGCAAGAGGTTCTGGATGTCTATGGCGAGCAGAGCCCGGTGACGCTGACCGGCGAAGCGGGCCTCGGCTTCGTCGAGGACCCGTTCGGTTTCCACATGGGCACAGTGCCGGCGCGCACACCGAGGCTGATGATGGAAGTCGGCTTCGGCGTATCGCCGCCATCACGCCGGCGGTTTCATGGGGAACCTGTCATCCGCTGAAAGAGAACTATTCGAAGCTCACCTCGACAGGCATCCAGCGCGCGCGGCGCCTGGCTTGTCGCTGCACTTTGCTTTCCGTATCGAAATCCACGGGGATCGGCTGCTGACTGAACCGTCCTTGGTTGTCCAGGGCGTTGATGATGACGATCGCCCTGGCGTCGGTATCCTCTCCGGCGATCGCGGCGACATAGACGCCGCATTCCCCGCAGATCAAATAGTCGGCCGTGCTCAGTCCGAACCGGTATCTGCGCAATCGCGCGCTGTCTTTGACCGAGATGATCAGCCTGCCGTCCGGATCGGCAACGGCGCGCGAACCATGTTTGACGCAGAACGAGCACTGGCAGGCGCGAACTTCGATTTGCGACGGGTCGAGCCCGGCGGAAAATCCGAGGCGTATGTTGCCGCAATGGCATCCGCCAGTATGCGTGGTCATCGTATCTGCCTTGTCGTGAACGGCGATGATCGCCTTCAGGCAGGATACTTTTCCGGGGTCCGGTGCGGAATGGCGTTTCGAAGGCGCCGGTACCGTTCTGCCTGGCAAACACGACGCGAAACCGGTGCCTTGCCTCGGCTTTTACGGAGCCGATTTTCCGCGCCGCAGATGCTCGTCCAGGCGCGGCATGATCTCGACGAAGTTGCACGGCATGTGCCGGTAATCGAGCTGTGCCTTCAGGATGCCGTCCCAGGCGTCCTTGCAGGCGCCGGGCGAGCCTGGCAGCACGAAGACGAAAGTGGCGTTGACGACGCCGCCGGTCGCCCGGCTCTGGATCGTCGAGGTGCCGATCTTGTCGTAGGAGATGCGATGGAACACTTCCGAAAAGCCGTCCATGCGCTTTTCGAAGATCGGCTCCAGCGCTTCCGGCGTCACGTCGCGCCCGGTGAAGCCGGTGCCGCCGGTGGTGATCACGACATCGATCGCCGCGTCCTTGGACCAGCCAAGCACCTTGTCGCGGATTTTTTCGCGGTCATCGGTGACGATATCGCGGGCGGCAAGGATATGGCCGGCCTCGGTGATGCGGTCGGCCAGCGTCTGGCCGGATTTGTCGTCGGCAAGGCCGCGTGTGTCCGACACGGTCAGCACCGCGATGCGCACGGGAATGAAGGAGCGGCTCTCGTCAATTCTGGCCATCAGCTCCCTCCGATGCGATGCTGCGCGTAGCCGCGACGAACCAGTCGGGCTGGCGGGTGCGGATTTCTGCGGCCGCCCGCTTGGCCACATTGCCGGTCTCGAACAGGCCGAAGCATGTCGCGCCCGACCCGGACATTCGCGAAAAACCCGATCCAGCCTTGTTCAGCCATGAAAGCGCCCTGCCTATGGCAGGCTGTATCGCCAGCGCTGCCGGCTCGAGATCGTTGCGGGTGACTTCCAGCCAGTTGCGCAGGCTGTGAAAATCGATGCTGCGCGGCAGCGGCGGCAGGCCTTCATTGTCGCGCCGCGACAGCGCGTTGAATATCTCGGCCGTCGAGACCGGCGTGCCCGGATTGACCAGAACCAGCCCCAGTGTTGAAAAATCCGGCACCATCGACAGCTCGTCGCCAATGCCGCGCGCGACCAGCGGCTTTGCCGCCAGGCACATCGGCACGTCGGCGCCAAGCGAGACGCCGATCCGCGCCAGCTCGGCGCCATCGATGTCCAGGGCCCAGGTCGACGCCAGCCCGCGCAGCACCGCCGCCGCGTCGCTCGAGCCGCCGCCGACGCCGGAGGCAACCGGCAGGTTCTTTTCGAGCCTGATGGCGACCGGTGGTGTTCTCTCGGCCCCGGCCGCCCTGCGCAGGGCATCACGCGCCTTGAGCACCAGATTGCTGGCATCGAGAGGAACCGCCGGCGCGTAGCGGCCAGACACGGTGAAATCATCGCTGTCGGCGAGCGCGATCTCGACCCGGTCGCCAAAACGCGTGAACACCGCCAGGCTCTCGATCAGATGATAGCCGTCCGGGCGCCTGCCTGTGACATGCAGGGCAAGATTGATCTTGGCATGCGCAGGCCAAGTGCGCGCACCGATGACGGTGTCCGCAGCGTCTGATGTATGCGGGATGATGCTCAGTCCTTGGCCAGCCGGTATTCGCCGGTCTTCGGATCCTTGACCAGCGTTCCCATCGCGCCGTTCGCCGCCTGCTTTTCGGTGCGTCGCACCTTGGCCGTCACGCGTTCGGCTTCCCGCACGAAGGTGCGGTAGCCGAAATAGGCGGCGACGCCAACGACGGTGAAGAAAATGATCTGCGGCATGTCAAAACTCCTCCCACGCTGGGCCGGCAAAGGCGGCCGGTCGGGTCGGTTGATGCATGTCGCCCAAAAGTGGATCCGGTTTTTGGAAAACGACATGCGTAAGGCTTCACCCACTCATGCTAGACGGTTTTGCCCGGTTTTCAAAGCCCGAAGCGAGCCCACAGCGCGCGCTCTTCCGCCGCATCGATGACGCCGCTGGCGGCAGCCGCGGCAATATCGGGCGCCGAAAAGCCCTTGCTCGAGCCAAACAGACCGAAGCGGCTGAGGAAACCGCGCGGCGCCGTGATCAGCCTGAGCTGGGTTTTCGACCCGAACCGGGTTTTCAGCACCGTGCGCATGTCGCCGAGCGCATCGACCAGGCCGAGTTCGAGCCCCTTCTTGCCGGTCCAGAACAGCCCGGTGAACAGGTCGGGATCGTCTTTCAGCTTGGTGCCGCGCCGCTCCTTGACGAGATCGATGAAGGTGTCGTGTACCTCGAGCTGCAGCGCCTTCAGGCGCTCGACGTCTTCCTTCTTCTCAGGCTTGAACGGATCGAGCACGGCCTTGTTCTGGCCGGCGGTGTGGACACGGCGTTCGACGCCGATCTTCTTCATCAATTCCGGGAAACCGAACGAGGCCGAGACCACGCCGATCGAACCGACGATCGACGACGGATCGGCGAAAATCTCGTCGCCGGCGGCCGCGATCATGTAACCGCCCGATGCCGCGACGTCCTCGACAAAGACCAGTACCTTCCTGTTCTTTTCCGTCGCCAGGTCGCGGATACGCTTGAAGATCAGCCGCGACTGCACCGGCGAACCTCCCGGCGAATTGATCGAGACGGCAACCGCCGGCGCGTCGAAGGAAAATGCCTTCTCGATGAGACCGGCGGTGGAGGCCAGCGACAGGTTCTGCCGGAACTGGCCGCCCGACATGATCGTCCCGTGCAGCCGGATGACCGGAATGGTGACGACGGTGGAGCGCCAGGATTTCGGCAGCAGGCGGTTGAAAAGACGTTTCACGATGGCGCGGTCTCCGGTCGATGGGTTGCAGGCATGTAGGGATTCCCTGGCCAACGGCAATGTGGGGGCCAAGAATAGCTCAGTCTCCGAACAGCGAGGCGAGACCGTTGGTGATCATTTCGCTGCGCTCGTCAGGCCCGTGGCCCGATTGCGCATGAAGCATCAGGGGAGGGCGGATGGCGAGTTTTCCACGCGCTCCGAGCGTTGCCCGCACGACGATGCGGATCGCCGCAGCGTCGGGGCGAGGATGCACGGCGAGCAGCTCGGCATCGCCGAAACGGCCAGCGAGGGCGTCGAGAATGGGGCCGAGCTGTTCGGGCCGCGCGATGACGGCAAGCCCGCCGCGCGGCCTGACCACCGCCGCGGCACTTCGGATCCAGCTCTCGAACAGCCCGTCCTCCATGACATGCGCTTCCTTTCTCAGGCGATCGGGCGTGGCCCGGTCGCGTGCGGCATTGAAGGGGGGGTTCATGATGACGAAGTCGAAGTCATTGTCTGCGAGGCCGGCCGCCGCCCGAGCCCGGCCCGACACCGTGACATCGGCGACGAGGACGGACGCGCGATCGCTGAGATGCGCGTTGCCGGGGTGGGCAAGGGTGGCAGCCGCGAAGGCCGCCATTTCCGGCGCGCGTTCGACAAGCACGGCCTCGGCGGCCGGGCAGCGCGACAGCACCGCCAGGCCGGCGGCCCCGGCTCCAGCGCCGAAATCGGCGAGACGTCCGCCAAACGAGGATGGCACGGACGCCGCCAGCATCATCGCGTCCATGCCGGCGCGATGGCCGCCATGCTTGGGCTGCACGAGCCAGAAGCGGCCGCGATGGAAGGCGTCGACCGTGTGGGCCGGCGTGTCCGGGGCAAGGGCGGCTGGCGCGGCGGACATTATTTTCCGCGGATCTCGTTGGCGATGCCGGCGTCGGTCAGAATGCGCCGTGCGGCGTCGGCCTGGTCGGCGTCGACCATGATGCGTCGCGGCAGGATGCCGAGCGAACCGTCGAGCACGCTCATGTTCTGGTCGGCGACGAAGCAGCCGATGCCGGCGTCGCGCATCAGCGATTCGACAAAGGAAATGATGACGGCGTCGTTGGTGCGGATGAGCTCTATCATCGTGTGAAACTCGCAGCTTGCGCTATTGATGTAAACGGGCAGGGAATTCCGTGGCAAAGCAGAGCCCACTTCGGCATCGGTTGACACGCTGTCGTTGCCGCCGCGCCAATTCGCCACTTGCCGTGGCGGTGTCTGCCGCCCTAGAGTCCGTGCCGGGACTAAGGGTGCCGTCGCACGCGTTATACCAAGACGGGAGTGATTGTCGTGGGTGTCGTTCTCAACATTGAAAACGGGAAGCGGGAGCCCGCCTCCATCAAGGATCTGATCGATCTGACGGCGGCCGATATGGGGCGCGTCAACGAATTGATCCTGTCCAAGGCCGGCTCCGATGTCGAGATGATCCCGGAGGTTGCCAACCATCTGATCTCGTCTGGCGGCAAGCGGCTGCGGCCGATGCTGACGCTCGCCGCGGCCCAGATGTTCGGCTATGTGGGCGAGGGGCACGTCAAGCTCGCAACGTCGGTCGAGTTCATGCACACCGCGACTTTGCTGCACGACGATGTCGTCGACGAGAGCGGCATGCGTCGCGGCAAGAAGACCGCCCGCATGATCTGGGGCAACCAGGCGAGCGTCCTGGTCGGGGATTTCCTGCTAGGCCAGGCCTTCCGCATGATGGTCGATGTCGGCTCGCTCGAAGCGCTCGACATCCTGTCGAGCGCCGCCTCGATCATCGCCGAGGGCGAGGTGATGCAGCTTGCCGCCGCCAAGAACCTCGAGACCACCGAGGATGAACATTTCGCGGTCATCAAGGCCAAGACCGCGGCGCTGTTTTCCGCCGCCGCCGAGGTCGGCCCCGTCATTGCCCAGGCGACCCGCAACGACCGCGCGGCACTGCGCTCCTACGGCATGAATCTCGGTCTTGCCTTCCAGCTGATCGACGATGCGCTGGACTATGGCGGCACCAGCAAGGACCTGGGCAAGAATGTCGGCGACGATTTCCGTGAGGGCAAGGTGACCTTGCCGGTCATTCTCGCCTATCGGCGCGGCACCAAGGCCGAGCGCACCTTCTGGAAGCGCGCCATCGAGGACAATGTCGTCGATGATGCCGGCCTGGAAAAGGCGATCGGCCTGATGACCCGCCACGGCGCGATCGCCGACACGATCGGGCGCGCCAGCCATTTCGGCGAGATCGCCCGCGACGCCCTGGCGCCGCTGGAAGCGACGCCGCAGAAATCGGCGCTGATCGACGTCATCGATTTCTGCATCAGCCGGGTGAACTGAAAAGCGCAGCCGCGCCTGTCCGGCGCGGCTGACGAGGACGCCTACTCAAGAAGGCAATCCGCCGAATCCCGGTCCAACCGTCTCGACAAGCTGCCTTGCCGCAAATTATCTATAAAAAATGGCAAAGGGCACAGACGACACCATCGCCGTCCGCATCAGCAAGGCACTGGCGGATAGGATCATCTCGGGCGCGATAGAGCCTGGAGCTCGGCTTCGGCAGGATCATGTCGCCGAGGAATTCAACACCAGCCATGTTCCCGTACGCGAGGCCTTCCGTCGCCTCGAGGCGCAAGGGTTGGCCGTCAGCGAGCCACGCCGTGGCGTGCGCGTGGCGGCTTTCGATCTGGGCGAGGTCAAGGAGGTCGCCGAAATGCGGGCCGCGCTCGAAGTTCTGGCGCTGCGCCATGCCGCGCCGCACCTGACGTCAGCCATTCTCGATCTGGCCGAGGAAGCGACCAAGGCCGGCGACAAGTCCCGCGATGTCAGGTCGTGGGAAGAAGCCAACCGCGCCTTTCACCGGTTGATCCTGGCGCCGTGCGGCATGCCGCGCCTGCTCGCCACCATCGACGATCTGCACGCCGCGAGCGCCCGCTTCCTGTTCGCCGCATGGCGTTCGGAGTGGGAAGCACGCACCGACCAGGACCACCGGGCGATATTGACCGCCTTGCGGCAGGGAAACACCGAATCGGCGGCAGTGACGCTGGGGCGGCATGTCCAATGGATTGGCCGCAAGCCCGTCAAGACGGCCTCCGGGGCGACGCGCGAGGCCTTTGCCATCGTGGGCTAGGCGGCCTTTGCAAAGGGAAGGCTTGCTATCTCCAGGGAATTGTGGATTCGATAATAGATCGAAAACAGAAATTATCTATAATTTTAGATCGATCGAAGGAATCCCAATGGCAAACATCGCATTCACCTCCCGCAAGCCTTCTTTCAGCCCGCTCAGGCTCCAGGATCGCGCTCTCGGCTGGCAGGTCGGAGCCGTCGTGCTCGGCACGCTGTTCCTGGCGTTGTCGTCCTACATTGAAGTGCCGATGGTGCCGGTTCCGGTGACCATGCAGACTTTCGCCGTGACGCTCATTGGCGCGCTCTATGGCTGGCGGCTTGGTGCGGTTACCATCGCGGCATGGCTGGTCGAGGGCGCGGCGGGCTTTCCGGTCCTGGCCGGAGGCGCTGCCGGCGTACAGCATTTCGTCGGGCCGACGGGCGGCTATCTCTTCGCCTTCCCGATCACCGACGCGCTTGTCGGCTGGCTGGCCGAACGCGGCTGGAACGGCAACAGGGTGGTGCTCGCCTTTGCCGCCATGCTGCTCGGCAACCTTGCCTGCCTGGTTCTGGGCACGGCGTGGCTTGCCGTCATGATCGGCGCGGAAAAGGCCATTACTTTCGGTTTCCTGCCGTTCATCGTCGGCGGACTGCTCAAGTCGGCGCTCGGTGCTGCGACACTCAAGCTGTTTTCGGGCTACAAGCCGGAGCCGAGCGATCTCAGGCTGTAAGAATACATGACCATAAGGCTGCGCGCCCATCACCTCCTTTGCCTGCTCACCTATGTGGGCAAGGGATACAGCCCCGCCTTCACCGCCAACTACGACGGGATCGCGGAGCGCCTGAGCCGGGGCGAGGACATCCTGATCGTTTCCGGCCCTGACGACGTCTGCGCGCCGTTGCTCGACGAGCCGCAACCGCACTGCCTGCGCGAGAGCGCGGTGGAGCGGGACCGGCTCGCGGCGGCGGATGTGGAGGAATTGCTGGCGCGGCCAATCCGGATCGGCGCCCGCCTCGACCTCGACGCCGCGATCCTGGCCCGGATGCGGCAGGCGTTTTCGGCTGGCCCCGTGCGCAAGGCCTGCGGCGGCTGCGAATGGAACGAGCTGTGCAGCGCGGTCGCGGCCGGTGGGTATCGCGATACGCGCGTGCAGCGGTCCGCCTTGGCGGGCAAACGCTGATCGTGGCGACATAGTCTCGGTGGTTCGAATCTGTGCTATATTCGGCTCCGCCAGCGCCATGGCGGAAATTCGAGGCGGAAAACTGTCTCTTGCCGCCATGGTTTGTTAATCGGGTGACCCGATTGTGAATTTGAGGCGGATTGAAGCGTGACCCCAAAAAGGCCATGCTTTGCCCGGAAAGATCGAGTCTACGTCGATCCCGCTGACGCGGAGATGACGCCTGGCTGAAAGGGATACGATGCAGCAAGGACGTGCGCGCTGGCTGACAAGGCTGGCAATTGTGGCAGGCATGGCGATCTCGGCTCTGCCGGCCCATGCCAAGCAAACCACCGAACCGGTCAAGATCACGTCTTTCTCGGGGGCCTATCTGGCCGCGCGGATCGCCGAAGGCGACAACGACCTCGACAGCGCCATAGCCTACTACAAGCAGGCCTTGGCCTTTGACCCGAGCGACACCGGCCTGCAGCAGAGCCTGATGCTGTCGCTGATCGCTCAAGGCCGCTTCGACGAATCCCTGGTCTATGCGGACAAGCTCAAGGAAGTTCCCGATGTCGAGCGCTTCTCACGCCTGGCACTGGCCGTCGATTCCTTCCACAAGAAGGATTTCACCAAGGCGCAGTACTGGCTCAAGCTGTCGCTGGAATCCGACCTCGACCGGCTGATCTCCGGGGTGATGTCCGGCTGGGCCGAACAAGGCGCCGGCCAGGCCAGCGATGCGATGGCTTCGATCGACAAGCTCCAGGGGCCGGATTGGTTCGGCCTGTTCAAGTCGTTCCACCGTGCGCTCATCGCCGATGCGTCGAACATGCCTGAAAAGGCCGAGGCGATCTACGCCGCGACGATGCAGGATACGACCGCAGGCGGCGCTGCTCCCGAAACCTGGATGCGCAACGCCCAGGCTTATGCGTCGTTCCTGGCCCGCAAGGGCGACAAGGCCAAGGCTCTGTCGGTGCTCGATCAGGCCGAAGCGTTTTCGCCGGGCAAGCTGGAAATCGTCGCTTTGCGCAACAAGATCACCAAGGGCGACAAGATTGCGCCCTTCGTCGCCAGTCCGTCCGACGGCGCTTCCGAGATTCTGCTCGATCTCGCCACCGCGCTCAACCGCGGCGGCGGCGAACCGTTCGTCCGCCTCTACCTGCAATATGCGCTGGCCTTGAAACCCGACAGCGACGCCGCTCTCGTGCAGCTCGCTGCTGTCTCCGAGCAGCTGAAGGACGGCGAGGGCGCCATCGCGCTCTATCGGCGCATCCCCGCCTCTTCGCCGTTGAAAGAGCTTTCCGACCTGCAGCTCGGCCTCAACCTTGCCGATCTCGACCGCCATGACGAGGCGATCACGCATCTGAAGGCCTTCGTCGAGGCTCATCCCGACGACATGCGCGCCTACCTGGCGCTTGGCGGCGTCTATTCCTCGAAGGATGATTTCCGCTCTGCCGCCACTCTCTACGACAAGGCTGTCGAGGTGCTGAAGACGCCGACCGCCGCCAACTGGAACATCTTCTATCAGCGCGGCATCGCCTATGAGCGGCTGAAGGAATGGCCAAAAGCCGAGCCGAATTTCCGCAAGGCGCTGGAGCTTTTCCCCGACCAGCCGCAGGTGCTGAACTATCTCGGCTATTCCTGGGTCGACATGAACACGAACCTCAAGGAAGGCCTCGCGATGATCCAGAAGGCCGTCGACCTCAGGCCAAGCGACGGTTACATCGTCGATTCGCTGGGTTGGGCCTATTTCCGCATGGGCAGGTTCGATGATGCGGTGCGCGAAATGGAACGTGCCGTGTCGCTGAAGCCGGAGGATCCGGTACTGAACGACCATTTGGGCGATGCCTACTGGCGCGTCGGCCGCAAGCTGGAAGCCACCTTCCAGTGGAACCAGGCCCGCGACCTGAAGCCGGATCCCGATGTGCTGGCCACCTTGCAGCAGAAGTTGATGAAGGGCTTGCCGCCGATCGAATCCAACACGGCGCAGGAAACCCCGAAGGTCAAGCCCGAGCCAGTCCCCGCCCCGAAAGGATGAAGCCGGCTTTATGAATGCGAACGGGGCTCTTCGGAGCCCCGTTTTCGTTTGGATCGATGGTGTATCCGTCCAGACAGGCGCCGATGCGCTCGGAATTGCCTCAGAACATCTTCCGGTAGACGACGAAGCCGGAGCGTTCGCCGACCTTGTCATAGAGCTTCATCGCCGTGTGGTTTGTTTCGTGCGTCAGCCAGTACACCCGGCCGGAACCGGCGGCCTGGGCGCGTTCGTAGACACCCTCTATCAGCGCCCGGCCGATGCCTTTTCCACGCGAGGCCTGCATGGTGAAAAGGTCCTGCAGATAGCAATTCGGCGCGATCGCCGTGGTGCTGCGGTGGAAGAGGTAGTGGACGAGGCCGAGGAGTTGTCCCCCGCTGTCGGCGACCAGCGCATGGACCGGCTCATAGGCATCGAAGAAGCGGGACCACGTCATCGCGGTGATCTCACTTGCCAGGGCCGTCTCATCCGAGCGGCCATAAAATGCGTTGTAGCCGTGCCAAAGCGGCAGCCATTGCTCGAAATCCTGGCGGGTGACGGGACGGATGGCGATCGGGCTGGGCATGGCGGAACCTGTTGTCGTTGACACGGGGTGGTCCAAGTATCGAACAGACCTCGGGCTTTCATGGCCGGCAATGGGCCAGCCGCTCGCAATGCGTTCAACATCGTCCCGCGCGCTCCGGCGATCGGTGCCGACGCGCCTTGCTTGACGCTTCGCCGCCGGGTCTCTAGGACGTGGCGGCAAGCTAGCCTTTGCTGTCGAGGCCACCGTGACCGTTGAAATCCCCGCCCATATGCACCCCAGCCGCTCGTTCCAGGGGCTGATCCTGACCTTGCACAACTACTGGGCGGCCTATGGCTGCGTCATCCTGCAGCCATACGATATGGAAGTCGGCGCCGGCACGTTTCATCCGGCAACGACGCTGCGGGCGCTCGGACCCAGGCGCTGGAACGCTGCCTACGTCCAGCCTTCGCGCCGTCCCAAGGATGGCCGCTATGGTGAGAACCCGAACCGGCTGCAGCATTATTACCAGTATCAGGTCATCCTGAAGCCGAATCCGCCGAACCTGCAGGAGCTCTATCTCGGCTCGCTGGTGGCGATCGGCGTCGATCCGCTGCTGCACGACATCCGCTTCGTCGAGGACGACTGGGAAAGCCCGACGCTGGGCGCCTGGGGACTCGGCTGGGAATGCTGGTGCGACGGCATGGAAGTGTCGCAGTTCACCTATTTCCAGCAGGTCTGCGGCATCGAATGCGCACCGGTGGCCGGCGAACTCACCTACGGGCTGGAGCGGCTGGCCATGTATGTGCAGGGCGTCGACAATGTCTACGACCTCAACTTCAACGGCCGCGAGGGCACCGACAAGGTGACCTATGGCGATGTCTTCCTGCAGGCCGAGCAGGAATACTCGCGTCACAATTTCGAATACGCCAACACGGCGATGCTGCTCAGGCATTTCGAGGATGCCGAGGCCGAATGCAAGGCGCTGCTCGATGCCGGTGCGCCAGCGTCGAACGACAATCTGCCGATGCACAGGATGGTCTTCCCGGCCTACGACCAGTGCATCAAGGCCAGCCATGTCTTCAACTTGCTCGACGCGCGCGGCGTGATTTCGGTCACCGAACGGCAGAGCTACATCTTGCGGGTGCGCAATCTGGCCAAGGCCTGCGGCGAGGCGTTTCTGAAGACCCAGGCCGGCGGACTGGCGGCCTGAGTTTCAGGCGCGCTTCATCATCCCTGCTTCATCATCTCCAGGGAAGCGTTGATCGGCGACAGGATCTGGCCGCTCGGGCCGGCCATGGTCCGCAATGCCTGCCGCACGCCCGGCATCGAGAAGGCGCCGTGGACCTGCGCGGTGAAGCAGGCGCTGAGCGCGAGGATCTGAAGAAGTCTGGATGCCGTTTTCATGGTCGTTCAGCCAAGAGTTCCCTGCCTGAGCGTGGGTCGCTCCAGCGCTGCGTTCGGTTCATGGAAATCTTTGATCCAAGGACGAGCGGGATCGCCGCGCCCCGACAGGGCGGCCAAAATTGCGGAAATCAGCCGAAGTCGGTGATTGAAGCGCCGAAAGGGTGACAGCGGCCAGCCGAGTTGCTATGCCCCGCGCGGACCACTCTCCCGCATGAGCTGACCCCGATGCCTGACCTGCTTCTAGAACTTCGCTCCGAGGAAATCCCTGCCCGCATGCAGCGCAAGGCGGCGGGTGACCTGAGGAAGATGCTGACCGACGGTCTGGTCGAGGCAGGGCTGACCTACGAGGCGGCGCGCGAGTACTGGACGCCGCGGCGTCTGGCGCTTGATATCAGGGGGCTGATCGCGCGCTCGAAGGATATTCGTGAGGAGATCAAGGGCCCCTCGACCAGCGCGCCTGAACAGGCGGTCCAGGGTTTCCTGCGCAAGGCCGGGCTTGCTTCGATCGCCGAGGCGCATGTCCATTCCGACCCGAAGAAGGGCGACTTCTATGTCGCCCACATTTCGAAACCGGGCAGGGCGGCGGAAGAAATCATCGCCGAACTGGTGCCGGGCATCATCCGCAACTTCCCGTGGCCGAAATCGATGCGCTGGGGGCCGGCCTCGGCCAAGCCCGGCTCGCTGCGCTGGGTGCGGCCGCTGCAATCCATCCTGTGCACCTTCGGTCCGGAGACCGAGGAGCCGGTTGTGGTCGATTTCGAGATCGACGGCATCCGCTCCGGCAACATCACCTATGGCCACCGCTTTCATGCGCCTGATGCCATTACCGTGCGCCGCTTCGATGACTATGTTTCCAAGCTGGAGGCGGCGAAGGTCGTGCTCGACGCCGACCGGCGCAAGGAGATCATCCTTGCCGACGCTCGCAATCTCGCTTTCGCCAACGGTCTCGACCTGGTCGAGGACGACGGGCTGCTGGAGGAAGTCTCCGGGCTGGTCGAATGGCCGGTCGTGCTGATGGGCGCGTTCGAAGAGGCTTTCCTGGGCATTCCGGCCGAGGTCATCCGGCTGACCATCCGCGCTAACCAGAAGTGCTTTGTGACACGGCCACCGGGCGTCGACGATACGCTTTCCAACCACTTCATCCTCACCGCCAACATCGAGGCGAAGGATGGCGGCAAGGAGATCGCCCACGGCAACGGCAAGGTGGTGCGCTCTCGCCTGTCGGACGCGCTGTATTTCTGGACGACCGACCAAGGCGATTTGCCTGATCTCGACCGGTTGCGGGCGTCGGCGGAAAAGTTCGAACTCGACCTGAACAAACCGCTCGACCAGCGCATGGCCCGGCTCGACCATCTCGGCGTCACCTTCCATGCCAAGCTCGGCACGCAGGGCGAGCGGGTGGAGCGGATCAAGCGGCTGGCCGAAGAACTGGCGCCGATCGTCGGCGCCGATCCCGCGCTGGCGCGCCGCGCAGCGGTTCTCGCCAAGGCAGATCTGCAGACCGAGGTCGTTGGCGAGTTTCCGGAACTGCAGGGCGCCATGGGCCGCAAATACGCGCTCCTTCAGGGCGAGCATCCATCCGTGGCCGCCGCCGCTGAAGAACATTACAAGCCGCAAGGCCCGTCCGACCGCGTGCCGAGCGATCCGGTTTCGGTCACCGTCGCGCTCGCCGACAAGCTGGATACGCTGGCCGGCTTCTGGGCCATCGACGAAAAGCCGACCGGGTCGAAGGACCCCTATGCGCTGCGTCGAGCAGCGCTGGGCATGGTGAGGATCATACTGGAAAACAGGATCAAGCTTTCCCTTGGCGTCGCCATTGCGGCGGCAGTCTCCTCGGCGCTCGCCGCATATGAACGGCTCGGCGAGGGGGCTGAAAGCCGCGGTGTGGTCGCGATGCTCGATTCCCGCATTCGCGACTACAAGGGGGCAAGCCAGCTGTTGTCGGAAGCGGGCTTGATCTCCAACTTGTTGAGGGGCGGGCTGGCCAACGCGAGTTCAGAAATCTTTGGTTCCGCCGATCAGGAACGAGAGTTCTTTGATGGCCAGCGTATGATGGAATTGGAGGCGTCGCTGGCGCCATTCGTCGCCGACCTCCTCGCCTTCTTCCACGACCGCCTGAAAGTCTACCTCCGCGACCAAGGCGCCCGCCACGATCTGATCGACGCCGTCATCACGCCGCAGTCCGACGATCTCCTGCAGATCGTCCGCCGCGTCGAAGCGTTGGGCTCCTTCCTCGACACCGAGGACGGCAGGAACCTGCTCGCCGGCACCAAGCGCGCGGCCAACATCCTGGCTGCCGAGGAGAAGAAGAAAACGGCGGTCGCCGAAACCGTTGAGCCGGCTTTGTTCGAGGAAAATGCCGAGAAATCGCTCTTTGCGGCAGTGAATCAGGCTGAGAAGCAAGCCGGCGAAGCGATTCAAAACGAAGACTTTTCCGCCGCCATGCTGGCGCTTAGCGCGTTGCGCGAACCCGTTGATTCATTCTTTGAAGGTGTTCTCGTGAATGATGAAGACTTGGCGGTGCGGGCCAACCGTCTGGCACTTCTCACCCGGATCCGTGTAGCCACAGGTCAGGTCGCTGATTTCTCGAAAATCGCCGGCTGAGAAGACCATATTGTGAAAAGTGGGCACCGGTTTTCGGGCGGAATCACGCTCGAATAAAGCAATCCACAGGCGCCGGAAAAATATCTTCCGGCCGGCCGTTCGAGCCGGCTTACAGTCATATGACGATGATCTCTCCGTGGCAAAAGGAACATGTTCCCCAACCCACGGAGGCTTCCATGAATTCCGATCACGAAATCGAAGTGACTGAAGAAACCTCGGCGGCCGCCGAGGCGATTGAATCCGCTTCCGAAACCGATCACGACGCCGCTGCTGCGGTCGAGGCCGCTGATCACTCTGATGACGAGGACGGCGACGAAGAAGAAGGCGATGACGAAGACGGCGAAGAGTCCGACGAAGACGACGCTGAAGCCGCCACGCTCTCGGGCGATGACGACGAAGACGAAGACGAAGATGAGGACGAAGACGGCGCCGATGACGCCGTGAAGGCGGAAGGCGATGACGCCGAAGATGAATCTGAAGACGGCGAGTCGGAAGAAAACGACGACAAGGAAGAAGCGGCCTGAGATTTCAATCGGGTTCTGTCGAGAAGAGGGGGTGGCGCATCAGCGCCGCCCCCTCTTTTGTTGATTCCAGTTTTTGAGCGTGTCAGTCCTCCAGGATGCTGACGCGTACGCTGTTTTCGTAGACGTCGACCTGGATCAGCGGCTCGCCATTGACGATGGCCCGCTTGGTCGAGGAGCTCATCGCGCCGGGGCGCTCCAGCATGCGTTGCAAATCGGCGCGCTGGTCATTGGTCCTGAACCAGGCGTCACCCTCGTCGTCACGGTCGCGGCGATGGAATTTGTGCCAGTTGGCGCGGTCTTGCCGCACCATTTGCGCGGCGCTGTCGAGCGCATAGCCGTCACTCGCCTGATGATCCCGATCGGAAATGCGCGCGACATAGGATCCCAGCATGTCGTCCGCATGAGCCGCGCCGGCGCCAAGCAGTGATGCCAGCAGAAGCCCGGCCATGGTGACAGTTCTGGATTTGCTCATGATCAACCCCTTCTTGCCCTGAACGATGAAACCCCGTCTGCCACAGCCGCCCGGCGAAATTCAGGTGACGGCGTCCAGCGGTGAAGATGAACCGGGACGGGGTTTGCCCGGCAATGGTGCGCCGACCGTCAGACCGCAGTCAAGTCGCGGCGGGACGGCTACTTGGCTTTGCCGACCCCTTGTATGGGCTGGGCCGCGGCCTGCGCGGGCGAGCCCGGCGCTGCGGCGGATTTATTTCCGGTGTCTCCCGAAGGGGCTGCCGAGGCAGTGGCCGTTGCCGGCGCAGTGCCTGCGGCCGGCGCGGTGCCGGTCGCCGGTGCGGCGCTTGGTGTCGGCGCCGAGAAGGCAGGACCGGCGACGCCGCCACGGATGACCACGGGGCCTTGCTGGAAGCCGTGCCTGGTCCCGGGCTTGTCCGGGATGGCGGACACCTTTTCATAGGTGACGTCGGGCTGTGCTTCGGCGGGCGCCACCACGGACCGCACATCGCTGGCTTTGGTGGCGTCGGCGGTCTTCAGCGGTTTTGGGTCGCCGAGCTTGATGATGGATGGTGTCGAGGACGGCGCACCGGGAAAAACCAGCGACGAGGCCTGCGCCCCGCCGGTCACCGCCGCCAGGGTGATCCCCAGCGCTCCCAGGATATGCACAGACACGATGATAGCTCCCCTTTGTCCAGAACCGCACGATAGCGGGTCGGACTTGATATCGGCTTTCGTGGAAACAATGCATTTTAGGGATTGATAAATCGCCAATGCCTGACTTTCCCACCAGCGACTTGCCCAACTGCCGCCATCGTACTACGCAGCCGGCATCTGTGAGGTGACGAGAGTGGCTGAAATACTTGCCGTCGGCGAGGCGATGGAGCGGGCGCTGGCGCTGCTTAGGGGTGGCGATGTCGTCGCCATCCCGACGGAGACCGTCTACGGGCTTGCCGGTGACGCCACCAACGGCGTCGGCGTGGCGCGCATCTTCGAAGCCAAGGGGCGGCCGCGCTTCAATCCCCTGATCGCCCATGTCGCCGACATGGGGATGGCCGAGCGCATCGCGTTGTTTGATCCGCTGTCGAAGAAATTGGCGCTGGCATTCTGGCCGGGTCCGCTGACGCTGGTGCTGCCGCAGCGGCCCGGCAACGGCATCCATCCGCTGGTCACGGCCGGGCTCGATACGATTGCCTTGCGCATGCCGAGGGGCTTTGGCGGCGAACTCATCGCCCGCCTCGGTCGCCCGCTTGCGGCCCCCAGCGCCAATTCGTCGGGACGGATCAGCGCCACGACGGCGCAGGCGGTGGCCGCGGACCTTGGCGCGCGGATCAAGCTGGTGGTTGATGGCGGCGCGACGCCGGTCGGGCTGGAATCGACGATCGTCAAGGCCGAGGGTTCGGCGGTGCGGCTGCTCAGGCCCGGCGGCATTGCCGCCGGGGAGATCGAGGCGGTCATCGGCATGAAGCTGTTGCGTGGCGGTGCCGTCGGGGTCGAGGCGCCGGGCATGCTCGCCTCGCACTACGCGCCGGGCGCCGCGGTGCGGCTCAACGCCGGTACGGTCGCCGAGGGCGAAGCCCTGCTCGCCTTCGGCAGCCTGCGAGCCGAAGGCTGGCGACACGCGGCCGCGTTCCTCAACCTGTCCGTATCAGGCGACCTGCGCGAAGCGGCGAGCAATCTTTTTTCCTACATGCAGGATCTCGACCGCAGCGGCGCGCAGACCATCGCGGTCGAGCCGATCCCCCTTGATGGCCTTGGCGAGGCGATCAACGATCGGCTGTCGCGCGCGGCCGCCCCACGTGACAACACGCAGCCCGCAACATAGTTTTCCGACATGACCGAGATTTCCGCGACTCTCGACCCCGCTCTCATCGATCGCTTCGCGGCGATCGTCGGCGACAAATATGCACTGCGTGACGATCGGGATATCGCGCCTTACCTCGCTGAGCGGCGCGGGCTCTGGCACGGCGCGACATCGCTGGTGCTGCGGCCGGGCAGCGTTGACGAGGTCAGCCAGATCATGCGGCTGGCCACCGAGACGAGAACGCCGGTCGTGCCGCAGAGTGGCAACACCGGGCTGGTCGGCGCCCAGGTGCCGGACAAATCGGGCCGTGAGATCGTCTTGTCGCTGTCGCGGCTGAACCGCATCCGCGAGATCGACGTGCTGTCCAACACGGTGACGGTCGAGGCCGGAGTCATCCTGCAGACGCTGCAGGAGGCGGCCGACGCCGCCGACCGGCTGTTTCCGCTGTCGCTGGCCGCGCAAGGCTCCTGCCAGATCGGTGGCAACCTCTCGTCCAATGCCGGCGGCACGGGCGTGCTTGCCTATGGCAATGCGCGCGAGCTCTGCCTTGGCGTCGAAGTGGTGCTGCCGACCGGCGAGGTGTTCGATGACCTGCGCAAGTTAAAGAAAGACAACACCGGCTACGACCTGAAAGACCTGTTCGTCGGCGCCGAGGGCACGCTCGGTATCATCACGGCCGCCGTGCTCAAGCTGTTCCCGAAGCCGAAAGGGCGGGAAGTGGCTTTCGTCGGCCTGTCGTCGCCCGAGGCGGCGCTTTCCCTGTTCAGCCTGGCAATGGACCGTGCCGGAGCCGCACTCACCGCTTTCGAATTGATCGGCAGGCGGCCATACGATTTCACGCTGGCGCATGCCCAGGGCGTGACGCGGCCGCTGATCGAGGATTGGCCATGGTATGTGCTGATACAGATTTCGTCCGGCCGTTCATCGGAAGATTCGAGAGCCTTGATCGAGGACGTGCTTTCAGCCGGTCTTGAACAGGGATTCGTCGGTGACGCGGTCATCGCCGCAAGCCTCGGACAGGGGGATGCCTTCTGGAATTTCCGCGAGGTGCTGCCCGAAGCGCAGAAACCGGAGGGCGCCTCGATCAAGCACGACATTTCCGTGCCGGTGGCTATGATCCCGCGTTTTATCGAACAGGCCGCCGGTGCCGTGGCATCGGTGAGTGCGAACGCCCGCGTGGTCTGCTTCGGCCACATGGGCGACGGCAATCTCCACTATAACATCTCGCGGCCCGTGGACGGCGACGACGAGGCTTTTCTGGACCTCTATCACACCATGAACAAGGCCGTGCATGACGTGGTGCGCAGCCTGCACGGTTCGATCTCGGCCGAGCACGGCATCGGCCAGTTGAAGCGGGACGAACTGATCGCCACCGCGCCGCCGATGGCGATCGACTTGATGCGCAGGGTGAAGGCGGCCTTCGACCCGGCGGGGATCATGAATCCTGGTAAGGTTATCTGATCCTTTCAACATCTTGTGCCTGGTGGCATTCCGATAACCATCCCTGAGATCAGCAAAATTTAACCGACTTTCTTAAGCGCGGCGGTAAGGAGCCCGCGCTACTGTTTGCCCATAAACGAGGCCGGGAAAACCGGCCCGGAGAGAACCGGACACCGGCTCTCAGGAGACAAACAGGAAGGCACTCTATGAACACCGGACTGAAGCCAGTCTGGGCGGGACGCAACATGCGTCTTGACCCATTCCGCCTGCCGCAGGTGGTGAGCTACGCCACGCGCGACGACTATGGCGACGTGACCTTCACCATCGACCACCGTGGCGCCGTGATCCGCCGCGTGCTCGAGATGAGCGGCGTGCCGGCGATCATCGCTCTGCCCGCCAATGCGTTCCGCGGCGTTGCCGCCCGCGCGATGGAGGATCCGGACGGCAATGTCACGGTGACTTTGGAACTTCTGCACAACGATCCGATGCTGTCGGTGCCGCTGCTGGTTGCCGACGATCTCGAGGATGTCGCCGCCGACTGGCGCGCCTGGGCCGACGCCTACCGTCTGCCGATGCTCTTGATCGAATCGGACGGTGTCGCCCGCACGCTGGAGGAATCGCTCGGCGCGGCCATCAAGACGCTGCCGCCGCGGGATCGCCGCAAGGGTCGCGTTTCGACCACGCGTCGCCCGCGCTTCCTTGCTCGCCGCAGGGCCGGCGATCTCGGTCTCAGGCTGGTCGTCGACGGCCAGGAGATCATCTCGCGCGACTAGGCTTCTTCTCCCCGTCACTATACGGCGAGAAGTGCCCGGCAGGGCGATGAGGGGCAGCGCTGACCTAAGTGTTTGGCTACCACCTTAAGACTTTGAGTGTGCGTTGTGTCGCCGCTGAACCTCTCGCCTCGCTTTCAAGGTTGGCGGTGCCCCTCATCCGGCTGCCGCCACCTTCTCCCCGTATAGTGACGGGGAGAAGGAAGACTAAACGAGCGGCTTCAGCGCCACCCACAGCGCGCCGCCGATCAGGCCGAGGAAGATCAGCCAGCCGACCTGGTTGTTCGACCGGAACAGCCGCAGGCATTGGTCCGGATTGTCGATATCCAGAACCGTGATCTGCCGGGCCATATGGGCGCCGGCGGCGATCAGCCCGGCCAGTGCGGGCACCGGGGCCTGCGCCGACGCGAAGGCGATGGCGAAGCAGATCAGCGCGCCGCCATAAAGCCCTGCCAGCCACGACTTGGTGTTTTCGCCGAACAGGCGCGCCGTCGAGCGCACGCCGACAATGGCGTCGTCTTCCTTGTCCTGGTGCGCATAGATCGTGTCGTAGCCGATCACCCACAGGATCGAGCCGACATAGAGCATGATGGCGGGCCCATCGAGATCGCCGAACTCGACCGCCCATCCCATCAGCGCGCCCCAGGAAAAAGCAAGGCCGAGAACCAGTTGCGGCCAGTTGGTTACCCGCTTCATGAAAGGATAGATGGCGACGACGGCCAGCGAACAGATGCCGAGCAGAATGGCGAAGCTGTTGAACTGCAGCAGCACCGCCAGGCCGGCCAGGGCCTGCAGGACGAGAAACAGCCATGCCCGCCGGCGCGTGACCTTGCCCGATGGCAGCGGCCGCGACCGTGTGCGCTCGACCTTGTTGTCGATGTCCTCGTCGACGAGGTCGTTGTAGGTGCAGCCGGCGCCGCGCATGGCGATGGCGCCGACCAGGAACAGGACAAGATACCATGGCGCCGGCAACAGCGAGAGCAGCGGGTCGCCGGGACGCGGATAGGCGCTCGCCGCAAGTGCCGCCGACCACCAGCACGGCCACAGAAGCAGCTGCCAGCCGATTGGCCTGTCCCATCGGGCAAGCTGGGCGTAGGGCCATATCGAGCGTGGCAGCACACGGTAGACCCAATGGCCGTTCGGCGCATCGGCGACACGGCCCTGGGCCGCTTTCGATTGGATGGGTTCCATCATGCTGGATTGGCAGCAGAGTTGGAGGTCGTCAAGCGGCAAGCCGGGCAGCTGAACCGGATCATGACGCGAAGATGTCGTGGGCTGCGAACCAATCCTTCGCCACCTCGATGAAGGCCAGCGCCGCATTCGACACACGCTGATGCGTGTCATGGGTGAGCAGGATCCGCTGCATGGGCAGCGGATCCGACAGCGGCTTGCAGACGAGGGGCAGGCCGTCATAGCTGCGGTCACCGTGCGGGCGGGTGTAGCTGACCGCAACGCCGAAGCCGTTGGCGACCATGCTGCGCTGGAGTTCGAACGAGCTCGTCGCCCTGTCGGCAATTGGCGAAAGGCCGCGGCTGCGGAACAGGTCGAGCATGTGCTGCCAGCTGTGCGGCTGGTCCGTCGTGATCAGCGGATAGGCGGCCAGATCCGCGAGACTGACCGATGGGCGGTCCGCCAGCGCGTGGCCTGCCGGCAACAGGGCGTGCGGGCGAAGTTCGCGCAGCAGGATGCGGGCGAAATGCGTCGGCAGGCTGAGATCATAGGTTAGGCCGAGATCGATGGCCGCATCGCCGAGCCGTCGTCCCAGCGTCTCGAACGTCTCGTCGCGAACCACGACCTTCACCGCTGGATAGCGTTCGGAGAAGGCGCGGATCAGGGCCGGCGCGAAGAACGGAGCCAGATCCTCGAAGCAGCCCAGCACCAGTTCGCCGCCGACAGCCGATTTGCCTGAACCGAGGCCGGCGAGTTCGTCCGCCTGGGTGAGGACCTGTCTTGCCTTCGCCACAACGGCGCGCCCGAACGATGTCGGCGACACGCCGCTTCCCCGCTGGCGGACGAACAGCTTTTGGCCGAAATTCTTTTCGACGGCATCAATTGCCACCGAGATCGAAGGCTGCGAGACGTTCAGCATCCTTGCCGCGCCGGTGACGCTGCCATGACGCGCCACGGCGACAAGATAACGCAACTGCGTGAGGGTCACATTCATAGGCATACCCTATGCACCAAATGGAAAGTTATTATTTTACTGAATGAAAGACGGTTGCGATAGTCGGTTCATTCCCAAGAGGAGAACGCCATGGCTTCCGAAAGCGACACCCAGACGATCGATGCCCAGAAAATCGATGCCCAAACGATCGCCGACTACCAGCGTGACGGCGCGGTTTGCATTCGTGGCGCCTTCAAGGATTGGGTCGACACGATTGCCGCCGGCATCGAGCGCAACATGCAGAACCGCAGCGCCACCGCGTCGGATATCGCCAATGGCCGCGGCAGTTTCTTCGACGACTACTGCAACTGGGAGCGGATTCCCGAATTCGTCAGGGTGGTGCGGGAATCGCCGGCCGCCGAGCTGGCGGCGGCGGTGATGCGGTCGCGCAGCGCGCAGTTCTTCCATGATCATGTGCTGGTCAAGGAACCCGGCACGCAGAAGCCGACGCCCTGGCATCAGGACATCCCCTACTACTTTGTCGATGGCCGGCAGACGGTGAGCTTCTGGATTCCCATCGACCCGGTGAAGGAGGCGACGCTGCGCCTGATTGCCGGCTCGCACAAATGGGACAAGATGATCCTGCCGGTGCGCTGGCTCGACGACAGCAATTTCTACGCCGGCGAGGGTGACTATCTGCCGGTGCCCGACCCGGACAAGGATCCGTCGCTGAAGGTGCTTGAGTGGGAAATGGAGCCGGGCGACGCCATCCTGTTCGACTTCAGGACCGCGCATGGCGCGCGCGGCAACATGACCTCGGCGCGGCGCCGGGCGCTGTCGCTGCGCTGGGTCGGTGACGATGCACGCTATGTCGAGCGGCCGGGACGCACGTCGCCGCCCTATCATGGCCACGGCATGCAGCCGGGACAGAAATTGCGCGAGGACTGGTTTCCGGTCGTCTACCAGGGCTGAACCGAATTGCCCGAACACGGGCGCCGGTATCCGCCGCCCGTGTTCTGCAGGGGTTACGTTCCCGTGCGCAATTCCGATCAAAGCACCCGGATGCCTTGACCCATCGTCCAGAGAGCAATAGCGGGTTCTCTACAGGATTCTCGGCATCAAGAGGTCGCCATGAACGTTCTTCTTCTCGGCTCCGGCGGCCGCGAACATGCGCTCGCCTGGAAGATCGCCGCGTCGCCGCTGCTGACCAGGCTCTATGCCGCTCCCGGCAATCCGGGCATTGGCCGTGAGGCCGAGCTGGTGAAGCTGGACATCACCGATCACGCCGCCGTTGCCGCCTTCTGCAAGGACAAGAAGATCGATCTCGTCGTGGTTGGCCCAGAGGGGCCGCTGGTCGCCGGCATTGCCGACGATCTGCGCGCGCAAGGCATTCGCGTGTTCGGTCCATCCAAGGCCGCCGCACAGCTGGAAGGCTCGAAGGGTTTCACCAAGGACCTCTGCGCCAGATACAACATCCCGACCGCCGCCTATGGCCGTTTCGGCGATCTGGCGTCGGCCAAAGCCTATGTCGAAAAGACGGGTGCGCCGATTGTCATCAAGGCCGATGGCTTGGCCGCCGGCAAGGGCGTGACCGTCGCCATGACACTCGGCGAGGCACAGGCAGCACTCGATGCCTGTTTCGACGGTTCCTTCGGCGCCGCCGGCGCGGAGGTGGTGATCGAGGAATTCATGACCGGTGAGGAGGCAAGTTTCTTCTGCCTCTGCGACGGCACCACCGCGCTGCCCTTCGGCACCGCGCAGGACCACAAGCGTGTCGGTGACGGCGATGTTGGCCCCAACACCGGCGGCATGGGCGCCTACTCGCCGGCCCCGGTGATGACGCCGCAGATGGTCGAACGCACCATGCGCGAGATCATCGAGCCGACCATGCGCGGCATGGCTGTATCAGGCGCGCCTTTCGCCGGCATTCTCTTCGCCGGGCTGATGATCACCGAGAATGGCCCGAAGCTGATCGAATACAACACCCGTTTCGGCGACCCGGAATGCCAGGTGCTGATGATGCGGCTGAAGGATGATCTGCTGGTGCTGCTCAATGCGGCGGCCGACGGCCAGCTTGCACATAGCTCGGTGCGCTGGCGCGACGAGGCCGCCCTCACCGTGGTGATGGCCGCCAGGGGCTATCCCGGTACTCCGGAAAAAGGGTCCGTCATCCGCGGCGTCGAGGACGCGGCGAGCGACGGCGTCCAGATATTCCACGCCGGCACGGCCATCAACGGCGGCGCGCTGGTGGCCAATGGCGGCCGCGTCCTCAATGTCACGGCGACCGGCGCCACGGTCGGCGAGGCGCAGAGGCGAGCCTATGCCGCGCTCGACCGCATCGACTGGCCGGACGGCTTCTGCCGCCGCGACATCGGCTGGCAGGCCGTGGCGCGCGAGCAGGCGAGCTGAGATTCCGGCGCGGCGGCTTACTGCTGGCCGCGGTCGATTTCGGTCGAAGCGGTGCTGACCGGATCGGCCCCGGCGAAGGCGGCGTCGAGTTGCTCGGGTGAACGCTGTTCGGTTCGCTTCCAGGCGACATATTGGACAATGCCGAAGCCCGGCCGGCGCGGCACCGTCTTCACCACAGGCATGCGGAACCCGTCGCGGAATTTCGACCAGCGCGAGCCAAGCACCGCGACCATTTCCTCGAACGTCGGCGGCGTTGCCACATCCGCATAGATCAGGGTCGCCTTGCCGGCGAGCGCTGCCTCGCGCGAGAGCGGCACCGGCACGCTGGCAAGATAGTCTGATGGCACGTCGATCAGCCCGCCAAAGGGCCATTGCTGGCGCAGCGTGGCGGCGTCCGTTGGTGCGACGTTGACGTCGATATCGTTAGGCGTGCCGGCAACCCTGTAGGGGCAACGGAAGCGGCCGCAATTGGCCTGCGCGGAAAATTGCCAGAGCGCATAGCCTTGCCAGTTGCCCATCGGAAAATGCACGTCAATATCAGGCTTGTAGCGTGCGTACCAAAGCGGCAGCCGCGACAGGAGCCGGTACTTGTAGCGATTGTCGGCGATGTACTGGGCTGTCTTGCCGTTGGTATAGAGCACCGGGAAACGGCCGATGCGCCTGTGCACCTGGCGGACGAACTCCTCGGCATCGTCGAGCGACATCCATTGCGAGGGATCGTTTCCCTCGAGGTCGAGAACCATGAGATCGTCCGGCGCGGGATCGGCAAAATCGAGGAAATTGTTGGCCTGCTCGACCGGATTGCCGGGGCGGGCGAGGTGATAGGCTCCCCATTTCAGGCCGAGCGCCTTGGCGACGACCCTGCGCGTCTGGAACAGCTCGCGCGTCACCGCATGGCGTTTCCACAGCGCCTTGCAGAGTTTGACCTCGGTATCGTTGCCTAGGCAGAAGTAGGGCGGCGGCATGCCGTCGGATGCCTTGTTGATGAAGCCGACAATCCGCTTGTCGGTGGCGAGGTGGGCCCAGTCGATGGAATTGTACTCGTAGGCATCGACGACCAGGGCCCGGTCAGCGTTCTTCCACGGCTCGGAAAAATCCGAGGCCTTTGCCGCCGTCGACAGTGCCATCGTCGCCGCGAAAGCGAGAAGCGCTGTGCGGCGAAGGAGGCGCGCCGGCATTGGCAAACAGGGAATCCCCGTTGATCAAAGGCAGATGCTGAACCGCTATGGTTAAGGATTTGCTGCTGGATGCGCCACCAGCAAAGCTAGCGTCGCATGAGCGGCTGAAATTCAAACGGGTCGGGTGCCGGCTCTTGCGGCAGCGTGCCTTCGGCGGCGCGTTTGCGGTGGTGGGCGAGGGAGCATTGCGGCGAACACAATATACCGCGATCCGACCAGTAGGCGGCGCCGTTTTCGAGCTTGCCCTGATGGTACCAGAACCCTGTTGCACGATAGGGCAGGCCGCATTCGATGCAGCGATAGGAGTCGGGTCTGGCAAGCATGGGGTGGTCCGGGCCGTTGGTTTTGCTCTGTCGCCGGGTCGACTTGATCCGGTGACGCTTGAATTTAATACGTGTTGGCGCGATTGCAAAATCCGCGTGACAAAATTTGACGTTTACGTAAAAAGAAGATGAGAGACCGCCCAAGGGCGGATGGTTTTGCGGCGACACTGGCTTTAGGGTCGACGCCGTCGATGCATCAGGAGGAGAGAGCGGCATGTATCGCGCACCGGTCGAGGATATCGCTTTCACCCTCAAGCATGTTGCGGGCCTCAAGGCCGCGCTCGATGCCGGCACGTTCGGCGATCTGAGCGAGGACCTGGTCGATGCCGTGCTTGGCGAGGCCGGCCGTTTCGCCACAGAAGAGGTGGCACCGCTCTACAAGATCGGCGACGAACAAGGCGCCGTGCTGAAGGATGCCGCCGTCACCACGCCGCCCGGCTGGAAGCAACTCTATCGCCGCTGGATCGACGGCGGCTGGAACGCGCTCGCCGGGCCCGAAGAGTATGGCGGCCAGGCGCTGCCGACCATGCTCGGCGTCGCCGCGCTCGAAATGTGGAACTCCGCCGCCATGGCCTTCGGTATCGGCCCGACACTGACCATGGGCGCGGTCGAAGCGCTCGACAAGCATGCCTCTGAAGACCTCAAGGCGAAATATCTTGCCAAGCTCGTGTCGGGCGAATGGATGGGCACGATGAACCTGACCGAACCGCAAGCCGGCTCGGACCTCAACGCACTGCGCGCCCGCGCCGAGCCGGCCGGTGATGGCACCTACCGCATCTTCGGCCAGAAGATCTTCATCACCTATGGCGAGCACGACTTCACCGACAACATCATCCATCTGGTGCTGGCGCGGCTGCCCGATGCGCCGGCCGGCACGCGCGGCATATCGCTGTTCCTGGTGCCGAAATTCCTGGTCGGCGACGATGGATCGCTCGGCGCGCGCAACGATGTCTTCTGTTCCGGCCTCGAGCACAAACTGGGCATCCATGCCTCGCCGACCTGCACCATGATCTATGGCGATGGCTTCGAGGGGGCCAAACCCGGCGCCGTCGGCTGGCTGATCGGCGAGGAGAACAAGGGCCTCGCCTGCATGTTCACCATGATGAACAATGCCCGCCTGGCCGTCGGCATGCAGGGGGTCGCCGTCGCGGAAGCCGCGACCCAGAAGGCGATCGCCTATGCCAATGAGCGCCGCCAGGGCAAGGCGGCGGACTACGCTGGCACCGGCATGGCGCCGATCGTCCATCATCCCGACGTGCAGCGCAATCTGTTGACCATGAAGGTGCTGACGCAGACGGCGCGCGCCATCAGCTATTGCTGCGCCCACGCCATCGATCTGGCGCGCGTATCGGCCGGCGATGAGGCGGCGCATTGGCGCGACCGCGCCAATCTGTTGACGCCGCTGGCCAAGGCTTTCTCGACCGATGTGGGCGTGGACGTCGCTTCGCTCGGCGTTCAGGTGCATGGCGGCATGGGCTTCATCGAGGAGACGGGCGCGGCCGCCCTCTATCGCGATGCGCGCATCGCGCCGATCTACGAGGGCACCAACGGCATCCAGGCGATCGACCTGGTGATGCGCAAGCTGCCGCTCGGCGGCGGCGAACATGTGCATGGCTTCATCGACGAACTGGCGGCGGTCGCGGGAGCGGTGCGCACCTCCAATCTGCAGGGGTTCGGCCGCACCGCCGATGCTCTCGACGCGGCGCTCTCCGATCTGACGCAAGCGACCCGCTTCCTGCAGAAACTGACGGCCGACGGCCGGTCGGACGAGGCGCTGGCGGGTGCAACGCCCTATCTCAGGCTGATCTCGCTCGCCGCCGGCGGTGCCTATCTGGCGCAGGGGGCGCTTGCTGATCGGAACCGTATCGCGCTTTGCCGCTTTTTCGCCGAAAACCTGCTCGGTGAGGTCAGCGCATTGAGGGCGCGCGTCACCGAGGGCGCCGACAGCCTGGCCGCTGCCGGTAAAACGCTGATTTCAGCCTGACGCTCACAAGGAAAAAACCGTGACAGACCATATCCTCGTCGAGCGTCAAGACGCCGTCCAGATCATCCGCATGAATCGCCCCGACAAGAAGAACGCGCTGACGCGCGCCATGTATGCGAAAATGTCGGCGGCTCTTGCCGAGGGTGACGCCGACCCGGCGATCCGCGTCCATGTCTTTCTCGGCGTGCCCGGCGCCTTTTCCTCCGGCAACGACCTTGCCGACTTCATGGTCGTCGCCACGGGCGGCGATGGCGGCACCGAGGTCTGGGATTTCCTCATGGCGCTGGCCAGGGTCGAGAAGCCCATCGTCTCCGGCGTCGACGGCATCGCGGTCGGCATCGGAACGACGCTCAACCTGCATTGCGACCTGACTTTCGCCACGCCACGCACCGTGTTCAGGACGCCTTTCGTCGACCTCGGTCTGGTGCCCGAGGCGGGGTCGAGCCTGTTGGCGCCGCGAATCCTGGGCCAGCAAGGCGCATTTGCGTTGCTCGGCCTCGGCGAGGGTTTTTCGGCCGCGCGGGCGAAGGCCGCCGGCCTGATCTACGAGGTGGTTGAGGAAGGGGCGCTGGAAGCCTCGGTCCTGGCGGCGGCCGGCCAGATCGCCGCCAAGCCACCGCAGGCGCTGAAGATCGCACGCGACCTGATGCGCGGTTCGCGCGACGACCTTGTCGCCCGCATCGGCGAGGAAAGCGAGCATTTCCGCGAGCGGCTGAAGTCAGACGAGGCGCGCGCTGCCTTGACCGCCTTCATGACCAGGAAGAAAGCCTGAGCCTCTCTTTCAGGGATAAAGCCGCGTCTTGCCCCAACCGCCCTTGCCGTTGCGTGAAAAGACGACGCGGTCATGCAGCCGGAACGGACGGTCGTGCCAAAACTCGATCGTTTGCGGCACGATGCGGAAGCCCGACCAGTGTCTTGGCCGCGGGATATCGCCGATCGCATAGCGCGCCGTGTATTCCGCCACCGCCTTCTCCAAGGCGAAGCGGCTTTCCAGCGGTCGCGACTGTTTCGAGGCCCAGGCGCCGATGCGGCTGCCGCGCGGGCGCGTCGCATAATAGGCGTCGGCTTCGGCCTCGCTGACGATTTCCACCGGACCGCGAATGCGCACTTGGCGGCGCAGCGATTTCCAATGGAAGCACATCGCCGCCTTCATGCTGCCAAGAATTTCCTGGCCCTTGGCGCTCTCGAAATTCGTGTAGAAGACAAACCCGCCCTCATCGAACCCCTTGAGCAGAACCATTCGCACATCCGGCATGCCGTCGGCATCGACGGTCGCCAGCGCCACGCCGTTGGGGTCGTTCACTTCGCTCTTCGTGGCGTCTTCCAGCCATGCGGCAAAGAGGCGAAACGGCTCGGCCGCCTCGGTAAAGTCACTGCTTGTTAACTCTGTGTCACTCATAGTTTTTCTCAAATTGTCACGAAATCAGGGAGGTTGCTGATTGTCGCGTATCGCGCAAGCTTTTGACAGCAGGCAATGGAGCGTTATCGCTTCGGCCAGCAGGAAAGCCGCGATCGTGGCAGTCGCCCTGCCGCTTGCAGCCTGTGGCGCCGGCGGCTTCAGCCTGGAAAAAGCCGAAGTCGATCGCTCGATCCTGACCAGCAGCACATCGGCTTCAGCCGCGCCGGTTGATTCGGAGCGCGACTCCGACCAGACGACGATCGGCAATGCGGTGTCTTCCGCCGACATCGAGCAGCTCGCCGGCCAGTCCGTGCCATGGGCGAACGCCGGCACCGGGTCACGCGGCTCGATCACCGGGCTGGCGGAATTGAAGGACAAGGGCCAGACCTGCCGCCGGTTCAAGGCCTCGCGCGAAAGCTTTGATGGCGTTGCCATGTTCGAAGGCGAACTTTGCCTGGCCAGCGCCGGCGGCTGGCGCATGCAGGACTTCAAGGCGCTCTGATTTTCCGCCTTTGATATGCCGTCCCACCACTGGAATTTCTTCCTATGCGGGCGCATATAGGGGTCAACCAGAGACTCACTCCTTCTCCAGGGCAATAAGCATGCGCGACCCCTATGAGGTGCTGGGCGTTGCCAAGAACGCATCGGCCAAGGACATAAAATCGGCGTACCGGAAACTCGCCAAGAAGCATCATCCGGACCAGAATCCGAATGATCCCAAGGCGAAGGACCGTTTTGCCGCGGCCAACCAGGCCTATGAGATCGTCGGCGACGAGAAGAATCGCGCCGCTTTCGATCGCGGCGAGATCGACGCCGACGGCAAGCCGCGGTTCCAGGGCTTCGAGGGCGCTGCCGGTGGCGGCGATCCCTTCGGTGGGTTTCGCCGGCAGCAAGGGGCTGGCGGTTCGCGATTCGAATTTCGCTCCGGCCGTCCGGGCGGGGATCCGTTCGACGGCAACAGCGACATCTTCAGCCAGATATTCGGCGATGCCTTTTCGGGCGCGCGCGGCGCGAGCCCGGGCGACCGCCGCAAGCCGGCGACATCAGCCGATCTGAATGTGACGCTCGACGTCACCATCGAGGAAGCCGCGACAGCCGACAAGGTGACGGCGATGTTCCCCGACGGCCGCAAGGTGGCGGTCAAGCTGCCGGCCTATGTCGAGGATGGCCAGACCATCCGGTTGAAGGGGCAGGGCGAGCAGGGGCCGGGCCAACCTGGCGATGCGCTGGTCAAGATCCGCTTTCGCCGGCATCCGCGCTATCGTCTCGAGGGCCGCGACCTGCACGCCGATCTGCCGGTTGCGCTGGCGGATGCGGTGCTCGGCGCCAAGGTGGCGGTCGATACGCCGACCGGCAAGCTTGCCGTCAACGTTCCGGCCTGGTCGAGCTCGGACAAGGTCCTGCGGCTGAAGGGCAGGGGTCTGCCGGAAAAGGCAGGCGGCCATGGCGATCTTTATGCCCATGTGCGGATCATGCTGCCAGAGGGTGGCGACAGTGCGCTCGAAGCGCTGTTGCGCAGCCAAAAAGGCTGATTGTCGGCTCTTGTCCCCTGAACTGTCCGGTTTGAGCGCTTGAAGGGGCCCTGTGCCTGTGCGATAGGCACTCCACAAAGCAGAGAACCTTGCGGAGAGCGCTCACATGGCGGGTGGACAGGGCCTTATGGCCGGCAAGCGCGGCCTTATTCTTGGCGTCGCCAACAACAGATCGATCGCCTATGGCATCGCCAAGGCCTGCGTCGACCATGGCGCCGAGATCGCGCTGACCTATCAGGGCGAGGCGTTCAAGAAGCGCGTTGAGCCGCTGGCCGCGGAACTGGGCGCCTTTGTCGCCGGCCATTGCGATGTCACCGATCCAGCGAGCCTGGACGAGGTTTTCGCCAATGTCGCCAAGCACTGGGGCAAGCTTGATTTTCTCGTCCACGCCATCGCTTTTTCGGACAAGGACGAGCTGACCGGCCGTTATGTCGAGACGACGCGCGACAATTTCCTGCGCACCATGGACATTTCGGTTTATTCCTTCACCACCATTGCCAAGCGCGCCGAGGCGCTTATGGCCAATGGCGGCTCGCTGCTGACGCTGACCTACTATGGCGCCGAAAAAGTGATGCCACATTACAACGTCATGGGTGTCGCCAAGGCGGCGCTCGAGGCCAGCGTGCGCTACCTGGCTGTCGATCTCGGCGCCAAGAAGATCCGCGTCAACGCCATCTCGGCCGGCCCGATCAAGACGCTCGCCGCGTCCGGCATCGGCGATTTCCGCTACATCCTGAAGTGGAACGAATACAATTCGCCGCTGAAGCAGACGGTGACGCAGGAGGAAGTCGGCGATTCCGCCGTCTATTTACTGTCCGATCTGTCGCGCGGCGTCACTGGTGAGGTGCATCACGTCGATTCGGGCTATCACGTCGTCGGCATGAAGGCGGTCGACGCGCCGGACATTTCGACGGTCAAGGAATAACAGCCCGCCAATCGTCGTCAGTCCCGATCCCGTTCCGGAAGACCCGATGTACCCGCTGGTTTATATCGTGCGCCACGGCCAGACCGCGTGGAACGCCGAATTCCGGCTTCAGGGGCAGGCCGACACCGATCTCAATGCTCTCGGCCGCGAACAGGCGACCGGAAACGGGCATCGGCTTGCCGAACTCGTCGGCAATCCCCGGGATTTCGATTTCGTCGCCAGCCCGATGAAGCGCACGCGCGAAACGATGGAGCGCATCCGCGCCGCGATGAAGCTCGATCCGGGTGCCTATCGGACCGATGCTCGCCTCGTCGAAGTCAATTTCGGCGATTGGCAGGGGTTTACCTTTGCCGAACTCGAGACGCGGTATCCAGGCGCGAGCAGGACGCGCGCCTTGGATAAATGGAACTTTCAGCCGCCAGGCGAAGGCGCCGAGAGCTACCAGAGGCTGCTCGTGCGGGTGAAGCCCTGGTTCGACGCGATCCAGGGTCCGACGATCTGCGTGACGCATGGCGGCGTCATGCGGACCTTGTTTCGCTTCGTGCTTGATATGGCCGAGGACGAGGCCGCGAACCTGGATATACCGCAGGATCGCGTGCTCAAACTTGAAGGCAAGGGCCTGGAGTGGCTTTAGCCGCCTGGTGGCGGCGCCGATTCTCTAGTTGGCCGAGCTGTCCGGCAGTTCCATGTCGGTGATCACGTTTTCGCCATTGGTCACATCATAGGCGATGACGATGTCCATGCCCGGCTTCAGCGCATCGAGATCGGTCTCGGCGTTCAGCTTGTAGGACTTGCCGTCATCCAGCGTCAGCGTCAGCGCGTCCTTGTCGATTTTCTTGATCAGGCCTTCGGTCTGGCCGGCGAAAGCGGCGGTGGAAAGCAGCAGTGTGGCGGCAACGGCGCCAATCAGGGTACGCATAATCGTTCCTCTTTATCATTGCACCGGCATGGCGGCGGGCGTTCAACGGCGGATGGAGCAGAGCAGAAACCAACCGAATGTGTCAAAACTAAATCCACCAGATCACGGTTTGACCCCTGTGAAAAACGCCAATAGAAGGCTGCCTTGAGCCGGCTCCAATGCCGGGCAGGGTCATTTTATGTCTCACAACACGTTCGGCCATCTTTTCCGCGTCACCACCTGGGGCGAAAGCCATGGCGCCGCGCTCGGCTGCGTCGTCGACGGCTGTCCGCCCGGCATCCGCTTTACGCGCGACGAGATCCAGGCGGAACTCGACAAGCGCCGGCCGGGACAGTCACGCTTCGTCACCCAGCGCCGCGAGCCCGACGAAGTGAAGGTGCTGTCCGGCTTCATCCTCGACGAGGACGGCGAGACGATGATCACCACCGGCACGCCGGTGTCGATGCTGATCGAGAATGTCGACCAGCGTTCAAAGGACTATGGCGAGATCGCCCGCCAGTACCGGCCAGGCCATGCCGACTACACCTATGATGTCAAATATGGCGTGCGCGACCATCGTGGCGGCGGCCGCTCCTCGGCCCGTGAGACGGCCGCGCGGGTGGCAGCCGGTGCCTTGGCGCGCAAGGTGGTGCCCGGCATGGTGGTGCGCGGCGCGCTGGTGTCGATGGGCGAAAAATCGATCGACCGCGCCAACTGGAACTGGAATTTCATCGGCGACGCGGAAAATCCGTTCTTCACCCCAGATCCGGCTTCCGTTCCCGTCTTCACGCAGTATCTCGACGGCATCCGCAAGGCCGGCTCCTCGGTCGGCGCGGTGATAGAGATCGTTGCGGACGGCGTTCCGCCAGGCCTCGGCGCGCCGATCTATGCCAAGCTCGACCAGGACATCGCATCCGGCCTGATGTCGATCAACGCGGTCAAGGGTGTCGAGATCGGCAACGGCTTCGAAGCCGCCCGCATCACCGGCGAGCAGAATGCCGACGAGATGCGCATGGGCAATGACGGCAAGCCGGTGTTCCTGTCCAACAATGCCGGCGGCATACTGGGCGGCATTTCGACCGGCCAGGCGATCATCGCCCGTTTCGCCGTCAAGCCGACGTCCTCGATCCTGACGCCGCGAAAGTCGATCGACAAGGACGGCAACGACGTCGAGGTGATGACCAAGGGCCGCCATGATCCCTGCGTCGGCATCCGCGCCGTGCCGATCGGCGAAGCGATGGTTGCGTGCGCCATTGCCGATCATTATCTGCGTCATCGAGGACAGACGGGGCAGGGAATAGGCAATAGGCAGTAGGCAGTATTCTACGCAGCCCACTGAAACAGCCAAATTTTTCCTTTTCCCGACTACCGTACTGCCCTAGTCCCTATTCCCTGCGAGCGAAGCGAGCCAATGCCTTACGACCAGAAGAAGATCGTCGAAGCCCTGCGTGCTTTCGAGCGCGGCGAGATCGTTGTCGTCATGGACGATGACGGGCGCGAGAACGAGGGCGACCTGATCGTCGCCGCCGTCCATTGCACGCCGGAAAAGATGGCGTTCATCGTCCGCCACACCTCCGGCATCGTCTGCACGCCGATGCCGCGCGAGGAGGCCAAGCGCCTCAACTTGCAGCCGATGGTTGCCGACAATGATTCGGCGCACACCACCGCCTTCACCGTCAGTGTCGATTTCAAGCACGGCACCACGACAGGCATTTCGGCCGAGGACCGCACGCTGACCGTTCGCAACCTCGCCAACGGCAATGTTGGTGGTTCGGATTTCGTCCGTCCCGGCCACATCTTTCCGCTGATCGCGCGCGAGGGTGGCGTGCTGATGCGCTCCGGCCATACCGAGGCGGCGGTCGACCTGTGCAAGCTCGCCGGCCTGCCGCCGGTCGGGGTGATCTCGGAACTGGTGAATGACGACGGCACGGTCAAGCGCGGCCCGCAGGTTGCCGCCTTTGCCGAGCAGCACGGTCTCAAGCAGGTTTCGGTTGCCGACCTCATCGCTTACCGGCAGCGCAAGGAAACGCTGGTCGAACGCGTCGCCTGTTCGGATATTGAAACGCCTGGCGGCAGGGCGCAGGTCTTCACCTACACGCTGCCGTGGGATTCCATGCATCACGTCGCCATCGTCTTCGGCGACATCCGCGACGGCGAGGATGTCCCGGTGCGCCTGCATTCCGAGGATGTGGTGACCGACGTCTTCGGCACCAGCCATCGGCTCGACGGCATCATGAAAACGATGGGCGAGCGCAAGCGCGGCGTCATTGTCTACCTGCGTGAGGGCTCGGTCGGCGTCGCCCATCAGGAGCGCAAGCGTCCCGCCTCCGGCGACCGCGAGGATCACGATGAGGCGCGCCGCCGCGAGAACGAATGGCGCGAGATCGGGCTCGGCGCGCAGATCCTGAAGGATCTCGGCATTTCCTCGATCAACCTGATCGCCTCGCGCGAACGCCACTATGTCGGCCTCGAGGGCTTTGGCATCCATATCGCCAAGACCGAGATTCTCTGAAGGTCAGTCGACAGAGGATAGCGCCCGGCCGTTCCAAACCGGGCGCTTCCTGGATCGTTGCGCGGGAACGTCGCCCGTTTCGCATCCGTCCAGGCCTCGCAGCGGATCGCAAATTCGCAAGACCCTGAAGCAACGTGAAAATGGCGGCAGCGGCCTTCAAGAAACCGCTCGAAGGCCTGCTCAAAAAACCGCATCGGCAGCCGAACTGAAGGCGCCATTGGCGGCTTGGCGCTGCTATCGCAATTGACAATAGCCGGGTTGAGCGCATCCTCTCCCACCATCTCTGAGGGGAGATTCGGGGCATGTGGGATTTCGATATCGGCAGGTCGGTGTCCATCATGATGCGGACCTGGCCCTTCATTGTCTTTCGCATGATCGTCTATTTCGGCATCACGCTGGCCTATATCGTGGCGACCGGCACTGGCGCCTCCGTCGGCTATGGCGTCGGCCATATCTCCACCGATCCTGACGGGCCGTTGTCGTTTGCCTTGTGGGGCGGCGTGGTCGGTTTCGGCGTTGTTTCGATCGCCGTCTACTGGATTCGCGAATACATCCTCTATGTCGTCAAGGCCGGCCACGTCGCCGTCATGGTCCATCTGATCGACGGCCGCGACGTTCCCGATGGCCAGGACCAGATCGCCTATGCCAGGCAAGTTGTCACCCAGCGTTTCGCCGAGGCCAACATCCTTTTCGTCGTCGACCAACTGGTCAAGGGCGCTATCCGCGCCATCACCGGCCTGCTCGGCGGCATCGCCGCCTTCCTGCCGATCCCGGGTTTGAGCGGCCTGGTCTCCTTCATCAACACGGTGATCCGCTTGTCGCTGACCTATGTCGACGAGATCATCCTCGGCTACAACATCCGCATCAATTCCGCCTCGCCTTTCGAGACGGCGCGGCAAGGCGTCGTGCTCTACGCCCAGAACGGCAAGATCATGGTCAAGAACGCCGTCTGGCTGGCGGTCATCATGTGGGCCGTGTCCTTCGTCATCTTCCTGCTGATGCTGGCCCCTGCCGCCGCCATTCTGTTCATGATGCCTGGGCAACTCGCCGGCTGGGCCTTCGTGCTCGCCATCGTCTTCGCCTGGGCCTTCAAGGCGGCCTTCATCGAACCTTTCGCCATCGCCTGCCTGATGCAGGTCTACTTCAAGACCATTGCCGGCCAGGTGCCCGATCCCGACTGGGACGCCCGGCTGGCAGAGGCATCGTCGAAGTTCAGGGAACTCAAGGATAAGGCGCTGGCCTCCTTCGGCGGTTCGCGCTGGGGCCCGGCCGGCGCGACACGCTGATCGGCGGGGCCTGCGATCGCCGCCGTGGCATCGACGGTGTTGAGGCGCGCCACGGTCGACTTGAGCAGCGATTCGCCTTGTCCGCAAAACGTCTCGCTCATGATCAGCTCCGGCAGCGGCAGCCTCCGGCCCCAGCCATGGGTTTCGAGGTCCGGCTTTGGCGCGAACTCGGAAACGCGGCCGACGCAGAGATAGGCGACAGGCGTCACATGCTCGGGAATGGACAGCAGGCTTTTCAGCGCCTGCGCCTCGATGATGCTGACCCAGCCGACACCGATGCCTTCGGCGCGCGCCGCCAGCCAGAAATTCTGCACCGCGCAGACCGTGCTGTAGAGATCCATTTCCGGATTGTGCCAGCGTCCCAGCGGTGAATCCCTCGAGCGCTCGCGGTCGCAGGTGATGCAGATGTTGAGTGCGCTTTCGCAGATGCCCTCCAGCTTGAGCTTGCGGTAGAGCGCCTGCCGTTCTGCCTCGATTTCAGGCAATTCCCGCTCGCGCGCCGCCAGGAACAGGTCGCGCACCTTTTTCCGTCGTTTGGCGTCGCGGATGACGATGAAATTCCACGGCTGCATGAAGCCGACCGACGGCGCATGATGGGCCGCAAGCAGCAACCGCGCCAGCACGTCATCATCGAGCGCGGCGGGCAGGAAATGGCTGCGCACATCCCGCCGCGTGAACATGGCGCGATAAACCGCATCGCGCGCCAACTGGTCAAATCCGTCGCCCATAGGAGCGGTCATGGTTTCCGGCATCGCTTGTCCCCTTGCGATTGCAATCAATGCCAGCCGCCTGACCATGCGGATGACGATGCCTGCCAGGCCGGTCTTCTGGCTCGGGATCAACCCGCGTCCGGCGCCTTCCCGTCATGGACAGTGGCATTTACCGGCGCGGTCCCCCTCACAGCGTTGGGCACGCCACGGAGTTCAACCGTGTTCCCGATTCTCCCGCTTGCGGCGGGCACCAGGCAGTGGCGACGACCTTACGCCGAAGCGCCGACGACGCCAATGCCCGCGGCGACACGAATGGACGCAGGCGTGATTTTCCCCAGCCATCAGCCGCCTGCTCATGGCCTTTGTCGATCCGGGCCATTAGATTAGGACGATGGTTACCCGTCTCTACACCCATCCGATCTTCCTCGAGCACATCACGCCGCCCGGCCATCCCGAGCGGCCGGACCGCTTGCGCGCCATCGAGCGCGTGCTCGACGACGAGGCATTTGCCGCGCTCGACCGCGTCAAGGCGCCGGAAGGTGACGAAGCCACCATCCTCTACGCGCATCCCGCTGATTTCGTCGCGCGCGTCCGCGCCGCCATTCCCGACGAGGGTATCGCCCGCATCGACGCCGACACCACGGCCAGCCCCAAGAGCTGGCAGGCGGCGATCACGGCGATCGGCGCCGCCAACGCCGCCGTCGACGACGTCTTCACGGGCCGCGCCGACAACGCCTTCGTCGCCGCCCGGCCGCCAGGCCATCACGCCGAGAAGACGACGGCGATGGGCTTCTGCCTCTTCAACACCGCGGCGATCGCGGCGCGCTATGCGCAGAAGAAATTCGGCGCCGAGCGCGTCGCCATCGTCGACTGGGACGTGCATCACGGCAACGGCACGCAGGATATCTTCTGGGACGATCCCTCCGTGCTCTATTGTTCGACGCACCAGATGCCGCTTTATCCCGGCACAGGGGCAAAGAACGAAACCGGTGCCGGCAACATCGTCAACGCGCCACTGGCGCCGCAGACCGGCAGCGAGGTGTTTCGCGATGCCTTCCTGTCGCGCGTGCTGCCGGCGCTCGACGATTTCGCGCCCGACCTGATCATCATTTCGGCCGGTTTCGACGCGCATCACCGTGATCCGCTGGCCGAGATCAATCTGACCGAGGACGATTTCGATTGGGCGACCGGCCAGCTGATGCAGCGCGCCACGCGCCACAGTGGCAACAGGCTCGTCAGCCTGCTCGAGGGTGGCTACGATCTGCAGGGACTGGCATTTTCGGTCGCCGCCCATGTCGGGCGACTGATGAAAGGATGAATGATGGCTGGTGAGACCAACGAAGACGTCAAGGCGATGAGCTTCGAACAGGCACTCGACGCGCTGGAGAAGATCGTCGATGATCTGGAGCGCGGCGATGTCCCGCTCGACCAGTCGATCAGGATCTACGAGCGCGGCGAGGCGCTCAAGGCGCATTGCGACCGGTTGCTGAAGGCCGCCGAGGACAAGGTCGAGAAGATCAGGCTGTCGCGCGACGGCAAGCCGGTTGGAACGGAGCCGCTCGACGCGGACTGAGGCGCGGTCGCCAACGATGGTCTTGCCTCACCGGTTTTTGGACACGATCATGATCGAGGATGAAACTCGTCCCGATTGAAACGGCTCCAGGACAAGAGGAGGTTCGGAAACGATGTGCAGAAACATCAAGACCCTGTTCAACTTTGATCCGCCGGCAACCAACGACGAAGTCCGCGACGCGGCCCTTCAGTTCGTTCGCAAGCTGAGCGGAACCACACGGCCCTCGAAGCAGAACCAGCATGCGTTCGACCACGCTGTCGATGCGATTGCCGCGTCAGCGCGCGAACTGCTCGATTCTCTCGAAACCCATCAGCATCCTCGCAATCGCGAAGAGGTGGCGGCCAAACTACGGGCCAAGGCGGCGATCCGGTTTGCCTGAGGCGTCCAATGCGGTCGTCGACCGCTGACAAGGAGATCTCGTGAGCTTCTTCCCCGGAAACGATCCACAGGCCGGCGATGCCTTCGCCAGCGACCAGATCGAGCTGATGGTCATTCCGAACGCCAAGGATATTGGCGGTTTTCAGGTGCGCCGCGCCCTGCCGACCGCCAAGCGGCGGCTGGTCGGTCCGTTCATCTTCTTCGATCGCATGGGGCCGGCCATTCTGCGCGCCGGCCAGGCGCTTGATGTCCGTCCCCATCCGCATATCGGACTGTCGACGGTCACTTATCTGTTCGACGGCAAGATCAGGCATCGTGATTCGCTCGGCACCGAGATGGTCATCCAGCCTGGTGACGTGAACCTGATGACCGCCGGCCGCGGTATCGTCCATTCCGAGCGCACGCCCGAGGAATTGCGCGGCGCACCGATGTCGATCTCCGGCCTGCAGACATGGCTGGCGCTGCCGGACGGCAAGGAGGAAGTGGCACCGGTGTTCGAGAACACTGGCGCGCTGCTTCTCCCCGAGATCGATGCCGAAGGCGTCAGCGGGCGCGTCGTCATCGGTGATTTCCAGGGAATGCGGTCTCCAGTCAGGGCGCATTCCGACACGCTTTATGCCGATCTGCGCCTGGCGCCCGGCGCCAGCGTGAAAATTCCAGCCGATGCGGAAGAGCGCGCCATCTACACGCTGGAAGGTGAGGTCGCGATTTCGGGCGACGTGTTTCCGGCGGAACGCCTGTTGGTGTTCCGGCCCGGTGACGAAATCGTCGTGTCGTCGCAGGGCGGCGCGCATTTCATGCTGTTTGGCGGCGCTTCGCTCGGCTCGCAGCGTTACATCTGGTGGAATTTCGTCTCGTCGTCCAAGGAGCGCATCGAACAGGCCAAGCAGGAATGGAAGACCGGCCGCTTCGATATCGTTCCTGGAGACGAGGAAGAATTCATCCCGCTGCCGGAGAGCTGAGGCATGATCCCGAAAAGTGGGAACTGGTTTTCGGAAGAGATCATGCCCCACGGATAGAGCCGTGGATCGACGCGCGTCACTGACACGCATTTACATTCGCTGGCCGGCGGCCTATTTCGCCGATGAATAGAGAGCCTGAGCCCGTGAACGCAACACTGCATACGCCGCTTCTCGACAAGGTCCGCATTCCGGCCGACCTGCGCACGCTTGCCGAGAGTGAGCTGCCGCAACTGGCATCCGAGCTGCGCGCCGAACTGGTCGACGCCGTGTCCCGCACCGGCGGCCATCTTGGCGCCGGCCTTGGCGTGGTCGAGCTGACGGTGGCGCTGCACTATGTCTTCAACACCCCGGATGACCGGCTGATCTGGGATGTCGGCCACCAGGCCTATCCGCACAAGATCCTCACTGGCCGCCGCGACCGCATCCGCACCTTGCGGCAGGAGGGCGGCCTGTCCGGCTTCACCCGCCGCGCCGAGAGCGAATACGATCCCTTCGGCGCCGCCCACTCCTCGACATCGATATCGGCCGGCCTCGGCATGGCCGCCGCCCGCGACCTATCCGGCGGCCGCAACAATGTCATCGCCGTCATCGGTGACGGCGCCATGTCGGCTGGCATGGCCTATGAGGCGATGAACAATGCTGGCGCGCTCGATGCCCGTCTCATCGTCATCCTCAACGACAACGATATGTCGATCGCTCCGCCGACCGGCGCCATGAGCGCCTATCTGGCGCGTCTGGCCTCGGGCAAGGCCTATATCGGCCTGCGCGACTTCGGCAAGAAACTGACCTCCTATCTCGGCAAACGCGCCGACCGCGCGATCACCCGGGCGGTCGAGCATGCGCGCGGCTACGTCACCGGCGGCACGCTGTTCGAGGAGCTCGGCTTCTACCACATCGGCCCGATCGACGGTCACAATCTGGAGCATCTGATCCCGGTCCTGAAGAATGTCCGCGACAATGGCAAAGGTCCGGTGCTGATCCATGTCGTCACCCAGAAGGGCAAGGGCTATGCGCCGGCGGAAGCCGCCGCCGATAAGTATCATGGCGTCAACAAGTTCGACGTCATCACCGGCGCGCAGGCCAAGGCGCCTGCCAACGCGCCGGCCTACACCAAGGTGTTCGCCGAAAGCCTGATCCAGGAAGGCCATCAGGACGACCGCATCGTCGCCGTCACCGCCGCCATGCCGAGCGGCACCGGCCTTGACCTGTTCGGCGAGGTGTTTCCGGCACGGACCTTCGATGTCGGCATTGCCGAGCAGCACGCGGTGACCTTCGCCGCCGGCCTCGCCACGGAAGGTTACAAGCCGTTCGCTGCCATCTATTCGACCTTCCTGCAGCGCGCCTACGACCAGGTCGTGCACGATGTCGCGATCCAGAAACTGCCGGTGCGCTTCCCCATCGACCGCGCCGGCTTCGTCGGCGCCGATGGCGCCACCCATTGCGGCGCCTTCGACACCACCTTCCTGGCGACGCTGCCGGGCTTCGTGGTGATGGCGGCGGCCGACGAGGCGGAATTGCGCCACATGGTGCGAACCGCGGCGAGCTATGACGACGGCCCGATCGCCTTCCGCTATCCGCGCGGCAACGGCGTCGGTGTCGACATGCCGGAGCGTGGCTCGGTTCTCGAAATCGGCAAGGGCCGCATCGTCAGGGAAGGCAGCAAGGTCGCGCTGCTGTCCTTCGGTACGCGTCTGCAGGATTGCCTGATCGCCGCCGAGGAGCTTGGCGCTGCCGGGCTTTCCACCACCGTCGCCGATGCCCGTTTTGCCAAACCGCTGGACGAGGATCTGATCCGGCGGCTGGCCCGCTCGCATGAAGTTCTGGTGACGGTGGAGGAGGGCGCCGTTGGCGGCTTCGCCAGCCATGTGCTGCAGTTCCTCGCCCATGAGGGCCTGCTGGAAAGCGGCCTGAAGGTGCGCCCGCTGGTGCTGCCCGACGCGTTCACCGACCACGCCAAGCCGGAAAAGATGTATGCCGATGCCGGTCTCGACGCCGCCGGCATCGTACGCACCGTATTCACCGCGCTTGGGCATACGGTCCGCGCCCAGCGCGCCTGAATCAAAACCTCAACGGCTTGAATCTATTTGCCGGCTTGAATTCGTAACGTATTGTTTACGCTGCTGTTTGGCGCTTTGCTTACCGTGTCTCTTGGCCGTTTTTCAATGGCGCCCTGCTAGATCATGGATCAGGCAGGGAGATGACAACAATGAGAACGCTTCTGTGCGGCGTGGCCTTCTTGGCGGTCATCGTCGCGCCGGCCACCGCCGAAACGCGCTATGATCGCAACCTTGAACAGGCTGCCATGAGCATCGTCGCCGGCAAGATGGGCGATATTCGCGGCGGCTTTTCCTACAAGCAGGTGCCGCAGCTTGTGGTGCTCCCGGACCCGGTTCCGGCGCCCGCGGTCGCGACCGGGCATCCACACGAGCAAGCTTCGGGCGATCGGGACGACGGTTTGTCTCCAGCCATCGAGCGCCAGGTTTCGCGAACCGTTTTCTAGAACCACAAGTCGCGCACGCAGCGGCCATCACGTGGCAGGTCTTCGTAGGTGTCGAGGCCATCGAAATGGTCGATCGGCAAGTCGGCGACGGTCTCCGGCGGTGCAAGCCTCACATTGACGGCGATTCGCGTTCGACCGCTGGCGCTGGGGCGCAAGCCACGCCAGGCGAGCACACAGGCGCACGTCGGACAGAACAGGACCTCGAGCGAAGGGGCATCCTTCCCGGCACGCGTATAGCTTCTCATCGGTCCGGCGACGCGAATGCGTTCGTCGACATAGTCGTAAGCCCAGAGCACGCCATAGCGACGGCAAAGCGTGCAATTGCAGGCTGTGATGGATCCAGGACCGCCCTCCAGGGTCCAGTGGGCCGCACCACAATGGCTGGTTCCCGTCAGCATCCGTCCTCCTTCGAGTTCCGACAGCAAGCTGCTCTCTCCTTAACATTGTGCCGGACCTGATGCGATATTCGACGGCCGCTGAGCGGCTTGATGCGTTCCGCTTTCCGACGATGTTCCTTGTCCCGCCCCAATATCCTTGCCTTCGCCGCCGGCTTTCGCCATGAAGGCCGATGAACTCGCCTCTGCCAGCCAGCGCACGCCAGCGGCTCGACGAACTGCTCGTCCAGCGCGGGCTGTTTGCCAGCCGCTCGCGTGCCCGCGACGCGGTCGAACGCGGGGCCGTCACGGTTGACGGCGTGATTGCCCGCAAGCCCGGTGAGAACGTCTTGCCGCAATGCCTGATTGCCATCGACGATCCGGCGCAAGGCTACGTGTCGCGCGCGGCGCTCAAGCTGATCGGCGGGCTCGACCATTTCGGCCTCGATCCGGCTGGCCGCGAGGCACTCGACATCGGCGCTTCGACCGGCGGCTTCACCCAGGTTCTGCTTGAGCGTGGCGCGGCCCATGTCACCGCGATCGATGTCGGTCATGGCCAGATGCATCCCGAGGTCGGCGGGGATCCGAGGGTGACGGTCATGGAGGGGCTCAACGCCCGCGACCTCGCACCCGCCGATCTTGCCGGCCGTATTCCCGACTTTATCGTCTCCGATGTCAGCTTCATTTCGCTGAAGCTGGCGCTGCCGCCGGCGCTTGCCATTGCGAAGGCTGGCACCGGCGCCGTGTTTCTGGTCAAGCCGCAATTCGAGGCGGGACGCGAAGCGATCGGCAAGGGTGGCCTGTTGAAAGATCCCTACGATGCCTCCCGTGTCGCCGGCCTGCTGCAGGATTGGCTGGACGCCATTCCCGGCTGGCGCTCGCTCGGGCTGCACCTGTCGCCGATCGAAGGTGGCGACGGCAATCGCGAATTCCTGCTCGGTGGGGTCAAGGATCGATGAGCACGCGCTTCACCATCAGGAAACTTGGCGCCCAGGGCGACGGCATTGCCGAGACCGAGAGCGGTGATCTGTTCATTCCCTTCACACTGCCCGGCGAAACCGTCACCGCCGCGCGCGAAAGGGACCGCGCCACGCTGATGGCGGTGCTGGAGGCCTCGCCGCTGCGCATCGATCCCGCCTGCCGCCATTTCACCGAATGCGGCGGTTGCGCCCTCCAGCATCTCGAAGCCGAAGCCTATCGCCAGTGGAAACGCGACAAGGTGGTGCACGCCGTGAAGGGGAAAGGCATCGATTGCGAGGTTGGCGAGTTGGTCGCCTGCGCGCCGCACACGCGCCGCCGTGTCGTGCTCGCCGCCCGGCGCGCCGAAACGGGCATGCTGCTCGGCTTCAATCGCCATCTGTCACCGGAAATCATCCCGATATCTGAATGCCCGATCTCCCTGCCAGAGATCGTCGCCGCGCTCGACCGGTTGAAGGCACTTGCCGAATTGGTTTGCGCCACCACCAAATCGTTCCGGATGGCGGTCACCGTGACGGGGTCGGGCCTTGACATCGCGGTCTATGAGTCCGGGAAACTGGGTGAGAACCAGCGTCGGGTCGCCTCCAACTTCATCATGGCTCAGGGATTTGCCCGGCTTTCGATCGACGACGAAATCGTCATCGAGCCGAAGAAGCCGGTGGTCATGTTCGGCGGCGTCGCGGTCGCCGTTCCGCCGGGCGCTTTCCTGCAGGCGACGGCGGCCGCCGAACAGACGATGGCCGATATCGTCGGCGGACATCTGACGCGGGCCAAGAAGGTCGCCGATCTGTTTGCCGGTTGCGGCAGCTTTGCGCTCAGGCTTGCGGCGAAATCGGAAGTCCATGCTGTCGAAGGCGATGCGGCGGCACTGTCGGCGCTCGACCGGGGAGCACGCTTCGCGACTGGACTGAAGCGGGTGACGGGCGAACGCCGCGACCTGTTCCGCCGGCCGCTGACGTTCAAGGAACTGAACGCCTTCGACGGTCTGGTGTTCGACCCACCGCGCGCCGGGGCCGAGGATCAATCGAAGCAGATCGCGCGCTCGGATGTTCCGTTTGTCGCCGCGGTGTCCTGCAATCCGGTGACGCTGGCGCGGGATTTGCGCATCCTCCTCGACGGCGGCTACACCTTGAAAAGCGTGACGCCGATCGATCAGTTCCTGTGGTCATCCCACGTCGAGGCGGTGGCACTGCTGGAGAAGCCGCGGAAGCGGCGATAGGTTCGCGCGAGAACCGAAGACGATCACATTTTCTTGAGGTTTCCGCATCGGGCGGGCTTGCCGAAATCGCGCCGCAAAGCCGCCCCTTTGGGCCCGTCTATTTCGGAATCACTGGAGGAAGGAACCATCCTGCTCCATCACCGTTTGCTTCACATGGTGGCCAGAAATGCGGACGCTCCAGAAATTCCTCGGCTTATTCCTGCTCTTCATTTTCGTGGCCGGTTCCGCGACGGGTGCCCTCGCGCAGGGCGAAAAACGCCTCGCTTTCGTCATCGGCAACGCCGCCTATCCGTCGGATGCGCTGGCGACGCCCGCCAATGATGCCGGGCTGATCGCGCAGACCTTGCAGGCGGCAGGGTTCGATGTGGTCGGTGCCCGCGACGTCGACCAGGAATCGCTGCGCGGCGCGTTGCGGGATTTTCTCGGCAAGGTTTCTGCCGCCGGTCCCGACGCGGTCGTCTTTATCTATCTCGCCGGCCATGGCGTGCAGTTCGAAGGCGAGAATTACTTCCTGCCGGTCGATGCCCAGATCGCCAATCCAACCGACATCCCGCTTCAGGGGATGCGGCTCTCCGATGTTTCCAAGTCGCTGGCCGGACTGCCGACGAAGGTCAACATCGTCGTGCTCGACGCGGCGCGGCCGAACGCATTCCCGCAGACGAACCAGCCGCTGGCCGGAGGTCTTGCACTGGTCGATCCCGATCCGAACATGCTTATTGCATTCAATGCCGCTCCGGGAACCGTCGCGCCGGAGGGCAAGGGTCCGTACGGCGCCTATGCCCAGGCGCTGGCCGAAATGATGCGCGACGGTGGCCTGCCGCTTGACGATGTTTTCGATCGCACGCGCCTGCGCGTCAACGAGGTGACCCAGGGCGCGGAAGTTCCGTGGAGCGCCTCGAAGAGCACGGCGCCCTTCGTCTTCTTCGACCGCGCTCCGGACGCGCCCGCGCCAAAGGTCTCGGAGGCCGAGTCCCAAGCCAACCGGACCAGAGAGATTCGCGATTTCGACGCCCATGACGCCTATGTCGCGGCCCTCGACCGCGACACGCTCCGCGGTTACGAGGATTTTGTCGGCGCCTACCCGCACGATCCAATGGCCAAGCGCGTGCGTGCCATCATAGCTGCCCGGCGCGAAGCGATCACCTGGCGCGAAACCTGGCTCCGGGACACGCCGGAAGCCTACTGGTCCTACCTGGATCGCTATCCGCACGGCCCGCACGCGTGGGATGCCCGCCGCCGGCTGGAGCATTTCGATGCATCGCTGGAGCCGCCGGAGGATTTTACCGTCTATGACTACGACGTGCCGCCGCCACCACCGGAAGAGATCATCTATGTCGACCGGCCCGTGCTCTATTTCGACGATCCCGATTTCGACTTCGAGCCACCACCGCCTGTCGCGGTGATCTTCCTGCCGCCGCCTCCGCCGGATTTCGTCGTGCTGGCGCCGCCGCGGCCGGCAGTCGATATCTTTGTTCTGCCGGTGCCGGTCTTCGTGCCGGTGCCGGTATGGGTCAACCCGCCGCGCAACATCGTGCCGCCGCCCGGCAACATCATCTTCAACAACATCCACAACACGACGGTCATCAACGACACGACGATCAACAACGAGGACAATCTGGCGCGGCAGGGCAATGGCGGTGGCCTCACCACCGGCCAGAAGCTGACCGGCGCCGCGGTTGGACTGGGCGCGGCCGCGATCGCGACCAGGGTGGCGCTGCCGCCGCTGCTGCAGAAGAAGAAGGCCGTGCTCTCCAGCCAGAACCCTGCCGCCCCGGGCAAGCTCGGCCAGGGTACTGGGCAAGGCCGGCAGCCCGGGGCGGCAAAGCGGCTGTCGAGGACGCTCTCAACTGATCACGCCCTGCCGGGAGCGAACGGCAAGACGCTGCCCCTCGTCAACGGCAAGCCGCCGGTGCTCAACGGCCAGAATTTGCCCAACAACAAGTCCAAGAAGCTGCTTGGCAAGCAAGGCGCCTTGGGCGGCAACCGGCAGGCTACGGGAAATGCCGGCGCTGCCGTTACCGGACAGGGCAATGGCGGGCAGAACGGAGTCGGCAATGGGCTGGGCAAGAACGGCAAGTTCCGCAAGCTGCCGACCGTCACCGGTGCGCCGGCCGGGCAGGGCCCGAGCGCGCAGGAAAAGTTCAAGAAGAACAATCCAGCTGTCTTCTCCAACCAGGGTGGCGGCAAGCCGAAGAAACTGACACGCAAGGATCTGTCCGCCGGTCAGGCCGTTGCACCGGGCGATCAGCTCCCGGGAAACGGGAACAAGAAGTTCCGCAAGCTCCAGAACGGCGGTGGAGGTTCCGCTGGCCCGGAAGTCAACGTCCAGCGGAATTTCAAGGTCAACAAGCCTAACGAGAATCCGCCGCGTCAGCTCAAGCTGCAGGAAAAGCCGAACGTGCAGGTGTTCTCCAAGCCGCAGAAGCCGGAGTTCCATGCTCAGCCCAAGCCCCAGGTCCAGGAGCGGCGTCTGCCGCAACAGCCCAATCCGCAGCCGCCGCAAGGCAACAAGAAGCCTGCCTGCGGACACCCGGGCGAGCCTCCGTGCAGGCAGTAGGCGGGAAGGCGGAAATGCGCCGGCCCTCCTTCATGTCGTGACGCTCAAACCCGCGTGCCGCCGACTGTCATCTGGTTCATCCTGAGATGCGGCTGGCCGACGCCGACAGGCACGCCCTGTCCGGCCTTGCCGCACATGCCGATGCCGGTATCGAGCTTCATGTCGTTGCCGACCATCGAAACGCGGTGCATGGCATCCGGCCCGTTGCCGATCAGCATGGCGCCCTTGATCGGCTGCGTCACCTTGCCGTTCTCGATCATGTAGGCCTCGGTGCAGCCGAACACGAATTTGCCCGAGGTGATGTCGACCTGGCCGCCGCCGAAGGAGACGGCATAGATGCCGTTCTTGACCGAGGCGATGATCTCTTCCGGTTCCATGTCGCCCGCCGTCATGTAGGTGTTGGTCATGCGCGGCATCGGCTGGTGCGCATAGCCTTCGCGCCGGCCGTTGCCGGTGGCCTTCATGCCCATCAGCCGGGCGTTCTGGCGATCCTGCATGTAGCCGACCAGTCTGCCGTCCTCGATCAGCACGTTGCGGGCCGAAGGCGTGCCTTCGTCGTCGACGGTGAGCGAGCCGCGCCGCTCGGGCATGGTGCCGTCGTCGACGACGCTGACGCCCTTGGCGGCGACCTGCTGACCCAGCAGGCCGGCAAAGGCCGAGGTTTTCTTGCGGTTGAAGTCGCCTTCCAGGCCATGGCCGACGGCCTCGTGCAGCATGACGCCCGGCCACCCGCTGGACAGCACGATGTCGAAGGTCCCGGCCGGCGCCGGAATGGCCTCGAGGTTGACCAGCGCTTGCCGGAGCGCCTCCTTGGCGGCGTGCTTCCAGCTGTCCTCGACGAGAAAGTCGCCGAAAGCCTTGCGTCCGCCCATGCCGTAGGAGCCGCTCTCCTGGCGGTCGCCATTGCCGACGACGACAGAGACGTTAATCCGGACCAACGGGCGGATATCGCGCACCACCTGGCCGTCGGCGCGCACGATTTCGACATGCTGCCAGGAGGCGGCGAGCGATGCCGAAACCTGGCGAACGCGCGGGTCCTCGGCGCGCAGCCAGGCGTCGATTTCCTGCAGCAGCTTCGCCTTGACCTCGAAGGAAGGCGAGGGGATCGGGTTCTCGTCTCCATAAAGATGGCGATTGGTACGGGCGGGGGCCGCGGCAAGCGTGCCGGAATAGCCGCCCTTGACAGTGGACACGGCATCGGCCGCGCGTAGCAACGAGGCTTCCGAGAGATCGCTGGAATGGGCATAGCCGCTGGCTTCGCCGGCAACGGCGCGCAGGCCGAAGCCCTGGTCCGTGTTGAAGTTGGCGGTCTTCAGGCGGCCATTGTCGAACATCAGCGCCTCGCTCTCGCTGTATTCGAGGAACAGCTCGCCATCGTCGGCGCCATTGATGGTATCGGCGACGATCTGCTTGATGCGGTCGTCGGAAATGTCAAATTGGCCTATCAGGCTGTTCATGGCGCATCCCTGGAGAAGGTTTCTTTTGCCGATGTAGGCGCGACCGGGCGTTTCGGCAATGCGCTGCGGCAAAGCGATGGCGCACGCGCGACCGTGCAAACATGTCCCTCAGGAAGAGAACTGCTCAGGGCAGGGCGGCGAAACCGTCGGCGAAACCCTTGAGGTCCACCGGAATGCCGATGCCTTCTTCCGGGGTCTGGAAGACGATGAAAGTGGCCGATGTGCCGGTCTTCAGCGTGTCGAGCAGTGGCTTTTCGAGAATGACCTCCGCGTAGCAGCCGTCCTGAAAGCAGCGCACGAAATAGGCGCGGCCGATATCCTTGCCGTCGACATTGAGGCCGAGCCCGTTGGGCAAAAGCACGCCGAGCGGCGCCAGCACGCGCAGGATCTCCGCCTTGTTGTCGGCGGTGCGCAGCACGACGACCGACAGTCCCATCTCGGGGCGATCCTCGGCGACGACGTTCTGCATCATCACGCATTGCTCCGTGGTGGCGCCGGCCGGCGTGTCGCAGATGATCGACCACGCGCCATGCGTCGAGCGGACGGTGCCGCTCGGCTGCGCGGCATTGGCCTGGCTGGTGCCGGACAAGCCGATTGCAGACAAGCCCATCGCGGACAAGGCGGCGAGAAAGCTGACCTTCGCCAGGGTTCTCGAAAGCCCAAGTCTCGAAAGCCAAGAGTTCATGACGGCTCCATTGCGAATCACGGCACTTTAAGCCGCGCCAAAGCCAAGTAAAGGATGAGACCGCAGCCGGTCTGCCCCGAAAAAGCCAACACGGCGCTTTTCCTAGCCAATTTCGCCCGAATTGCGACGTTGCTACGCAGGGCCCGCAAGAATGTGGCCATTGGCCGAACATACGCGATTCGGGGCCGCCGCTCATGCCTTCAAGGGCTCATCCTGGCTTGCGCGCAAAAATGCCGCACGGTTTCGTCCGCTCCTTTCTTGCGGAGGGAAAAAGAGTATGGTTTGAACCAGCTTGAGACTGTCGGGATTCCCGTCCCGGCATTGTTCGATATTCTCGCACCGCAACCGCGAGGAACTGGGAGACGATGAGGGCGATGAGAAAATTCCTAGCAAGCGCCAAGCTTCTAGCAAGTGCTGGGGCCGCTGCCACGTTTTTCACCGGCGCACCCGCCCATGCCGACCAGCCGGTGGCATGGCAGACCACCTTCCAGGCGCCGGCTACCGACATCATGCGGCAGATCGAGTGGTTCGGAAACTACACGATGTGGTTCATCATCCCGATCACCGTCCTGGTGCTGCTTCTTCTCGCTTACTGCATCGTGAGATTCCGCGCGGGTGCAAACCCGGTCCCCTCGAAGACCAGCCACAACACGCTGATCGAGGTGATCTGGACTGTTGGTCCGGTCGTCGTCCTGCTCTGCCTCGCCATACCTTCGTTCCAGCTTTTGACGGCGCAGTACACGCCGCCGGAAGAAGCCAAGCTGACAGTCAAGGCGACAGGCAACCAGTGGAACTGGGACTACGAATACCAGACCGGGAGCACGCTTTCCTTCAATTCCGCGGTCCTCCAGGACGCGGACCGGGCGGCTGCCGGCAAGGAAGATCGCAAGGTCTATCCTCGCCTGCTTGCCGTCGACAACGAGATGGTTGTGCCGGTCAACACCATGACCCGCGTATTGGTGACCGCAACCGACGTGATCCACTCCTTCGCCATGCCGTCGTTCGGCATCAAGATGGACGCGGTTCCCGGTCGCACCAACGAGACCTGGTTCAAGGCGGAGAAGGAAGGCCTCTACTACGGTCAGTGCTCGCAGCTCTGCGGCAAGGATCACGCTTTCATGCCGATCGCCATCCGCGTTGTGTCCGACGCGCAATTCAACAGCTGGCTGGCAGCAGCCAAAACCAATCTGCCCGGCGCCAACAAGGCGCTGATGGCTGAGGTCGACGGCCAGAACAAGGTAGCGGTCGCCGGCAACTGACGCCGCGGCCAGAAAAGATCAGGGAACGGAGCGGAACATGGCAGACGCTGCAGCTCACGACGGGCACGACCACAAGCCTTATCACGGCTGGGTGCGCTGGGTTTATTCGACCAACCACAAGGACATCGGGACGCTCTATCTGATCTTCGCGATCTTCGCCGGCATCATCGGCGGCGCCCTGTCCGTGGCTATCCGCATGGAGCTGCAGGAGCCGGGCATCCAGATTTTCAGCGGCCTCGCGCAGATGGTCTACGGCATGAACGGTGATGCCGCGATCGATGGCGGCAAGAGCATGTACAATGCCTTCGCCACCGCGCACGCCCTGATCATGATCTTCTTCATGGTCATGCCGGCGCTTATCGGCGGTTTTGCCAACTGGATGGTTCCGATCATGATTGGCGCGCCCGACATGGCGTTCCCGCGCATGAACAACATTTCCTTCTGGCTGCTGCCGCCAGCCTTCATCCTGCTGCTCACCTCGATGTTCGTGCCGAGCGCGCCGGGCGCCTTTGGCGTCGGCGGCGGCTGGACGCTCTATCCGCCGCTCTCGACCTCGGGTCAGCCCGGGCCGGCGATGGATTTGGCGATCCTGTCGATCCATATTGCCGGCGCGTCGTCGATCCTCGGCGCCATCAACTTCATCACCACCATCTTCAACATGCGCGCTCCTGGCATGACGATGCACAAGATGCCGCTGTTTGCATGGTCGGTGCTGGTCACCGCATTCCTGCTGCTGCTGTCGCTTCCGGTGCTTGCCGGCGGCATCACCATGCTGTTGACCGACCGTAACTTCGGAACGACCTTCTTCGCACCGGATGGCGGCGGCGACCCGATCCTGTTCCAGCACCTGTTCTGGTTCTTCGGTCACCCGGAGGTGTACATCCTGATCCTGCCGGGCTTCGGCATCATCAGCCACATCGTCTCGACCTTCTCGAAGAAGCCGGTGTTCGGCTATCTGGGCATGGCCTATGCCATGGTGGCGATCGGTGCGGTGGGCTTCATCGTCTGGGCGCATCACATGTATACGACCGGCCTGTCGCTCGACACGCAGCGCTATTTCGTCTTCGCCACCATGGTCATCGCGGTGCCGACGGGCGTGAAGATCTTCTCCTGGATCGCCACGATGTGGGGCGGGTCGATTTCGTTCAAGCCGCCGATGCTGTGGGCGCTGGGTTTCATCTTCCTGTTCACGATTGGTGGCGTCACCGGCGTCCAGCTGGCCAATGCCGGCCTCGACCGCTCGCTGCATGACACCTATTTCGTGATCGCGCACTTCCACTACGTGCTGTCCTTGGGTGCGGTCTTCGCCATCTTCGCCGGCTGGTACTACTGGTTCCCGAAGATGACCGGCTACATGTACTCGCCGGTTATCGCCAACACCCACTTCTGGGTCACGTTCGTCGGCGTCAACCTGATCTTCTTCCCGCAGCACTTCCTCGGCCTTGCCGGCATGCCGCGGCGCACCATCGACTATCCGGACGCGTTCGCCGGCTGGAACATGGTGTCCTCCTACGGTTCGTATATCTCGGCCGTCGGCGTCATGATCTTCCTCTACGGTGTGTTCGAAGCCTTCCAGAAGAAGCGGGTGGCCGGTGCCAACCCGTGGGGTGAGGGCGCGACGACACTGGAATGGCAGCTGCCTTCGCCGCCGCCGTTCCACCAGTGGGAGCAGCTGCCGAAGATCAAGTAAGGCGGCAGCCTGCATGGAATCGAAACCGCCGGTCCGCCGGCGGTTTTGGCCAAACGGAATGATGGACTTAAGTACGCATGGCCCTTGTCGACGACCCACTGATTGACGAAGCGGGCTTTCGCATGTCGGAAGCGACGGCAGGCGATTTCTTCGCCCTGCTGAAGCCGCGCGTCATGTCGCTGGTGGTGTTCACCGCCTTTGTCGGCCTGGTCGCCGCACCCGTGACCATCAACCCGCTGCTGGCGGTGATCGCCATCCTGTCGATCGCCATCGGTGCCGGGGCGTCGGGCGCGCTTAACATGTGGTATGACGCCGACATCGATGCGGTGATGACCAGGACCGCGAGCCGTCCGGTCCCGGCCGGTCGCATTCGGCCCGGCGAGGCGCTGAGCTTTGGACTGGTGCTTTCGGTGCTGTCGGTGATGACGCTGGGCGTTCTGGTCAACTGGCTGTCGGCGACGCTGCTGGCCTTCACCATCTTCTTCTACGCCGTCGTCTACACGATGTGGCTGAAGCGCTGGACGCCGCAGAACATCGTCATCGGCGGGGCTGCCGGCGCCATTCCGCCGGTCATTGGCTGGGCAGCGGTGACCGGAACGGTCAGCCTCGAAAGCCTGATCCTGTTCCTGATCATCTTCCTCTGGACGCCGCCGCATTTCTGGGCGCTGGCGTTGTTCAAGTCCGAGGATTACGAACGTGCCGGCATTCCGATGATGCCGAATGTCGCCGGCCAGGCTTCAACCCGCCGTCAGATCTTCGCCTATGCGCTGGTGCTGGCACCGGTTGGCGTGCTGCCATGGCTGCTTGGCTACACCACGCCCGTCTATGGCGTGGCCGCCGTGCTGCTCGGCGCTGGTTTTGTCTGGTACGCGGGGAAGGTGCTGGCGATGGCCGACGGCGACCGCGTGATGAAGCCGGCCAAGGCCCTGTTCGCCTATTCGCTGCTTTATCTCTTCGCTATCTTCGCCGCCTATCTTGCCGACAGCGTCGTCGAGCGTGCCCTTGCCATGGGTGGAGCATGACCATGATCGAAGAGAAGCTCGAGCTGGTCACGCTGACCGAGCGTCAGAGGAAAGCCAGGCGCAACCGTTCCGTCGCCATCGGCCTGGCTTTGGCGGTGCTGGTCGTCATTTTCTATATCGCGACGATCGTGAAGTTCGGCCACAATCTGTCAGGCACGATGTGATGAGCGTCGAGACATCCAAAAGACCGGCCAGGAACAACGGCAACGTCATAGTCGCGGCGGTCTGCCTTGCTTTCTTCACCGGCATGATCGGCATGGCCTATGCCGCGGTGCCGCTCTACAAGATGTTCTGCCAGGCTACCGGCTATGGCGGCGCCACGAAGCGCGCCACGCAGCAATATGCCGACCGGGTGCTCGACCGCGCCATCACCGTCCGCTTCGATGCCAACATTGCCGGCGTGCCGTGGCAATTCCAGCCGGTCCAACGATCGATGACGATGAAGATCGGCGAGACGGTGCAGGCGCAGTACCAGGCCGTCAACAAGTTCGATCGCCCCGTTACCGGCCGGGCCACCTTCAATGTGCAGCCGGAACTCGCGGGCCCCTACTTCAACAAGGTCGAGTGCTTCTGCTTCACCGATACGACGCTGGAGCCTGGCCAGACGCTGGACATGCCGGTCGTGTTCTATGTGGATCCCGATATCGTGAACGTGCCGGAACTGAAGGACATGAAGACGATCACTCTGTCCTATACGATGTTCCCGGTCGAGAAGAGCAAGCCGGTTGCATCATCAGTGCCGGTCAAAGGCAGCAGCAAGACAATTTCGAATACCGAAGCAAATCTCGGGGGTTGATATGGCAGACGCGCACGCAAAACCACACCATGACTACCATCTCGTAGACCCGAGCCCATGGCCTTTCCTGGGGTCCGTCGGCGCGTTGGTGACAGCGATCGGTGGCGTCTGCCTGATGCAGTATCTCAAGGCCGGCAACTTCCCGATCTTCGGCTTCAACATCGCCAATCCGTGGCTGTTCTTCATCGGCATGGCGATCGTCCTCTACACCATGTTCGCCTGGTGGTCGGATACGATCAAGGAAGCGCATGAGGGCCATCACACGCGGGTGGTATCGCTCCACCTGCGCTACGGCATGATCATGTTCATTGCCTCGGAGGTGATGTTCTTCGTCGCCTGGTTCTGGGCTTTTTTCGATGCCAGCCTGTTCCCCAGCGAGGTTCAGAATTACGCGCGCACTGCGTTCACCGGTGGTGTCTGGCCGCCGAAGGGCATGGAAGTTCTCGATCCTTTCCACCTGCCGCTCTACAACACCGTCATCCTGCTCCTGTCGGGCACCACGGTTACCTGGGCGCACCACTCGCTCATCCATGGCGATCGCAAGGGGCTGATCAACGGTCTCGCCCTGACGGTCGGCCTCGGCATGCTGTTCACCATGGTGCAGGCCTACGAGTACATGCATGCGCCGTTCGCCTTCAAGGATTCCATCTACGGCGCCACCTTCTTCATGGCCACCGGCTTCCATGGTTTCCACGTCATCATCGGCACGATCTTCCTGCTGGTCTGCCTGATCCGGGCAATGAAGGGCGATTTCACCCCCAAGCAGCATTTCGGCTTCGAGGCCGCGGCCTGGTATTGGCACTTCGTCGACGTGGTCTGGCTGTTCCTGTTCGCATCGATCTACGTCTGGGGATCGGTCGGTGCGGTGATCGAGGGCCGCTGATACCGGTTCGAGGAAACAAGGAGGCGGCCGCGGCGACGCGGCCGCCTTTTTCTTTTCGGCGCAATGATCGCCCGTCGATATGATCCATGCCGACCAAGTGGTTTCGGCTGGTGGGCTGGCTGCTTCAATTGGTCGACTGGACCGATGGCTGCATTGCGGTTACGGATTCCGGCATGGACGAAATCTGGGCGATGGCGGCCGATGGCACACCATCGAGATCGAGTGGTAGACAATGAGCGACGACAAGGCGATCTGGCCTCCGATCGATCCGATTTCGGCCGGCCTGCACGGCCGCTGCCCGCGCTGCGGCGAGGGGCGACTGTTTTCCGGCTTCCTCACCGTCGGCAAGCGCTGCGTCAATTGCGGCCTCGATTATTCCTACGCCGATGCCGGTGACGGGCCTGCGGTCTTCGTCATTCTGATCATAGGCTTCCTGATTGTCGGCCTGGCGCTCTGGGTTGAAGTCACGCTGAGCCCGCCGCTCTGGCTGCATCTGCTGCTCTGGATCCCGCTGGCCGTCGTGCTGTGTCTGACGGCGCTCCGGCTGATCAAGGGCGTGTTGCTCACCCTGCAATATCGCAACAAGGCGGCCGAGGGCCGGCTGGATCGCGGTGAATGAGCGAGGCGTCCATGAAAGGCGGCGGCCGTTCGCGGCCAAGGACGGCATTGCTGCTAGGCCTCGGCCTGGCGCTGCTGCTGATCTTGCTGGCGCTTGGCACCTGGCAGGTGCAGCGACTGCACTGGAAGGAAGGTCTTCTCCAGACCATCGACCAGCGCACCCATTCGGTGCCACGGCCCCTGGCGGAAGTTGAGAAAGAGTTCGCCTCCACCGGGGACGTCGACTATACGCCGGTAACCGTCACCGGCACCTTCCTGCATTCGGGCGAACGGCATTTCTATGCAACGTGGGAAGGTGAAGCAGGCTTCAACGTCTACACACCGCTTTCCCTCGACGATGGCCGCTTCGTCCTGATCAATCGCGGCTTCGTGCCTTACGACCTGAAAGATGCCGCCAAGCGCCCGCAAGGGCAGGTGGCTGGGAAGGTGTCGATATCAGGGCTCGCCCGCAACCCGCTGCCGGCAAAGCCGTCGATGATGCTTCCCGACAACGACGTGGCGAAGAACATCTTCTACTGGAAGGACCGCGACGCGATGGCGGCTAGCGCCGGGCTGCCGGCGGGCGCCACGCTGGTGCCGATCTTCATCGACGCCGACAAGGCGCCCAATCCGGGCGGGCTGCCGGTCGGCGGCGTTACCATCATCGACCTGCCGAACAGCCACTTGCAATATGCGGTGACCTGGTACGGGCTTGCCGCGGCTCTCGCCGCCGTGCTCATCCTGCGGCTTCGCCGACCCGTGAAAGAGGAATGAGCTGAAAGAGGAATGAACGCAACCGACTCCCCCGTTTCCACCGACACTCTTGACAGGGTGGGGGTGCGCACCTCATTTCGGCTCTGATCAACCGGCCCGGATTCATGCTTCAGACAACCACCAAGCCTCCTCTGACGATCCGGCTCTGCCAGCCTCGCGGTTTCTGCGCTGGCGTCGACCGTGCCATCCAGATCGTCGTGTTGGCGTTGAAGAAATATGGTGCGCCGGTCTATGTCCGCCACGAGATCGTGCACAACCGCTACGTCGTCGAGGGGCTGCAAAGCCTTGGCGCGGTCTTCATCGAAGAGCTCTCCGAGATTCCGGCGGAACATCGCCAGAGCCCGGTCGTGTTCTCGGCGCATGGCGTGCCGAAATCGGTGCCGGCCGATGCCCAGGCGCGCAACCTCTTCTATCTCGATGCCACTTGCCCGCTGGTGTCGAAGGTCCACAAGCAGGCGATGCGCCACCAGCGGCTTGGCCGTCATGTGCTGCTCATCGGTCATGCCGGACACCCCGAGGTGATCGGCACCATGGGCCAGCTGCCGGAGGGAGCGGTGACGCTGGTCGAAACCGAAGCCGACGCCGCGAAGCTCGCGCCTGCTGATCCACAGGCGCTCGGCTTCGTTACCCAGACCACCCTGTCGGTGGAGGACACCGCCGGCATCATCCGCGCCTTGCGGGATCGCTTTCCAGACCTGCATGCCCCGGCCGCGGAATCGATCTGCTACGCCACCACCAACCGCCAGGAAGCGGTCAAGGAAACCGCGGCCGGCGCCGATCTCTACCTGATCGTCGGCGCGCCCAATTCATCCAATTCGCGGCGTCTTGTCGAAGTGGCGGAGCGAGCCGGCGCCTCGATGTCGCTTCTCGTGCAGCGCGCCGCCGAGATTCCATGGAATGACATCGCCGGCATCTCGACGCTCGGCCTGTCGGCCGGCGCCTCGGCGCCCGAAATCATCGTCGATGAGATCATCGACGCGTTCCGCCAGCGCTTCGATGTCACGATCGATCTGGCCATCACGGCCACGGAAACGGAGGATTTTCCGGTCATGCGGGTATTGCGCGACGTCGAACTGACGCGGGCCGACATGGCCTTCGTCAATGGAGCCGCGTAAGGCAGATGGCGGTCTACACCGATGTTGCGGAAGGCGAACTCGGCGCATTCCTGAAGCGCTATCCGGTTGGCGATCTCCTGTCCTACAAGGGCATCGCCGAAGGCACCGAGAACTCGAACTTCCTGCTGCACACATCGAGCGGCTCCTACATCCTGACGCTCTATGAAAAGCGCGTCGAGAAGGCGGATCTCCCGTTCTTCCTCGGGCTGATGGGCCATCTCGCCAAAAAGGGCGTGTCCTGCCCGCTGCCCGTGACCGCGCATGACGGCAGCGTCATCGGCACGCTCGCCGGCCGGCCGGCGGTCATCATCACCTTCCTCGAAGGGCTTTCACTGCGGCGGCCGACTTCAATGCATTGCGCCGAGGTTGGCAAGGCGCTGGCGGCCCTGCATCTGGCCGGCGCCGATTTCCCGATGACCCGTCCGAATGCGCTCGCCATCGACGGCTGGCGCAAGCTTTGGAATGCGTCCCACGAGCGGGCCAACGAGGTTGAGCCAGGCCTGGCGGCCGAGGTGGACGCCGACTTCGCCGACTTCGAGCGGAACTGGCCGAAGAACCTGCCCAAAGGCATCATCCATGCCGATCTTTTCCCGGACAACGTCTTTTTCCTTGGCGAAAAACTCTCCGGCCTGATCGATTTCTATTTCGCCTGCAACGACCTCTACGCCTACGATGTCGCCACCTGCCTCAACGCATGGTGCTTCGAGAAGGATTTTTCCTTCAACCTCACCAAGGGCAGGGCGTTGCTTGCCAGCTATCAGAGCGTGCGTCCCTTGAGCGACCAGGAGAAGGCGGCGCTGCCGATACTGGCGCGCGGTTCGGCGCTGCGTTTCATGCTCACTCGGCTCTACGACTGGTTGACCGTTCCCGATGGCGGGCTGGTGATGAAACGCGACCCGACCGAATATATCCGCAGGATGCGGTTCCATCGGGCGATCAGATCTCCTTCGGAATATGGATTGGCATGAGCAAACAGGTTGAGATCTTCACCGACGGCGCTTGTTCGGGCAATCCCGGTCCCGGCGGCTGGGGCGCGATCCTGCGCTTCAACGGCACCACCAAGGAGCTTTCCGGCGGCGAGGCCGAGACGACCAACAACCGCATGGAACTTCTCGCCGCCATCTCGGCGCTGAATGCGCTGAAGGAGCCTTGCACTGTCGACCTTCATACCGACAGCAAATATGTCATGGACGGCATTTCCAAGTGGATCCACGGCTGGAAGAAGAACGGCTGGAAGACCGCCGACAAGAAACCGGTCAAGAACGGTGAGCTGTGGCAGGCGCTCGATGAAGCCAACCGGCGCCACAAGGTCACCTGGAACTGGGTCAAGGGCCATGCCGGCCATACCGAGAACGAGCGCGCCGACGAACTCGCGCGCGAAGGCATGGCGCCGTTCAAGAAAGGCCCGGTCAGGCCTGCCGCGGCGCCGAAGCCGGCAGCGCAGGCAAAGCGGCCGACGGTGGCAAAGGCGCGGCGCTCGACCCAGAGCTATTGAGCGTACCCGTCGGCCACTTTAGCGGATCAGCAGCGCCGTGCCGTAAAGCCCGAGCGCGAATACGGTGTGCGAAACGAGGTTGAGCGCCCGGATTTGCATGGGATTGGGCCGCTTTGAAGCCGCCCAACCAGCGCCCATGCCCGGCGCCAGCAGGAACCAGCCGGCGCCGACGGTGACGATACCGAGGATGAAGGCCGGCAGGAATGTCGGCGCGGCCAGCCATGCGGCTCCCGCCAGCAGCACCAGGATGATGCCGTAGACGATGCCGACAAAATAGTGAAAGGCCCAGCCCAGCGCTGTCTCGTGAGCGTAGGGCGCGGCATCGCCGATATCGTCGTGAAAGACCTTGCCTTCCCTGAGATGCCAGACCCAGCGGCCGACCAGTCCCCAGTTCGGCCGCGGCAGGTCAAACACCTTGTTCAGGAAGATTGCCCAGATGTCCATCAGCGCCGTGGCGCCGATGCCGATCGCGATCGCGCGCCAGAAGATATCAGACATCGTTTGAGGTCCCCCAAAGCAGGCAGTTCTGGAGTACCAGCACAAACGTCAGGTCTGGACGGGTACCAGGCCCGCCGCTGTCGCTGAGGTTCAGAGCTGTCCGAGAATATGAGCCGCGCCGCTCTCGTCGACACCTGGCTTGGTCTCGACATTGAGCGCCGTCACCTTGCCGTCCTCGACGATCATCGAAAAACGCTTCGAGCGCAGCCCCATGCCGCCTGCGGAAAGGTCGTTGTCGAGGCCGACCGCCTTGGCGAAATCACCACTGCCGTCGGCGAGATAGAGGATCTTGCCCTCACCGCCGGTGAAGCGCGCCCAGGCGCCCATGACGTGAACGTCGTTGACCGAAACGACGGCGATCGTATCGACGCCGCGCGCCAGGATGGCGTCACGGTTTTCGAGATAGCCTGGCAGATGGTTGTTGCTGCAGGTCGGCGTGAAGGCGCCGGGGACGCCGAACAGCACGACCTTCTTGCCGGAGAAAATCTCGGCCGAAGTGATCGCCTTCGCGCCGTCGGCGGCCATCGTCTTGAAGGTCACCTCGGGCAGCTTGTCGCCAACGGAAATGGTCATGAGTTCCTCGCTTGGGATGGGAAGGATGTCTGCTTGCGTAGCGAACTCGGCGGCTTCCTGCAATCGTTTGGGCAGGCTGGATCAAGGGAAAGGCAGAACCCCTTCGACGGCGCCGGCCGAACTCGTCAGCGTGTAGTGAAGTCCGCCATCCGTGGGCGTCGTCGAAGGGCGGTCGAGGATCGGCACGGTGAAAATCAGCTTGCCGTCCTTTTCGCTGCGGACAGGAGAGCCGAACATGTAATCCCGCTCGCCGGCAACAAAGAAATCCGCTGCTTGCGGATCGCCGGGGAAGCTCGCCTCGACAATCAGCGTTTCGTGGTCGCCGGGCAGCACGTTGATGCCAAAATCCGGCCGCGCGGGCGTCGGCAATGCCGTGAAGCCCGCCTTCACCAGCGCCGCGTCGTCGGCATTGTCCGGGTCGGAGGCGGGGTCGACAGTCAACCGCGTCTGTACGGGGATACAGATCGTTTCACAAATGCCGAGAAAAATGTCGGCGACAATGACGGCTGGATCCTTCGCCGCCGACAGCGTGAACACCACCGGCAGCGAAACCGGATGGTCGTAGCCCGCCCATTTGCCATAGCCGTCGTCGTGACGCTGCGGTGCCGGGAAGGAAAGCCTGGCCTCGGCGATGTTGGTGCTGGCCGAAATGTCGAGCTGTGGCGGCACGCCCGCGTCGCCCGGGTCGCGCCAGTAGGTCTTCCAGCCGGGTTTGAGCGCTATGTCGAGAACACCCTGGATGCGACCGGCGTCATCGGGTTTGCCGCTCGTCACCAGCCGGACCTTGCCGCCCTCGCTGTTGTACCATGCCGACGATGAGGCGGCGGCGGGAAGAGCGGTAGCCGATCCGATCGCGGCGCCGAGCAGCAGGATTTTCAAGCTTTGCATGGCGGTGATTTGATCGTCCGTTCGTGGTCGCGCAATGATTTCATGGTGTCGCCGATATCATATTTGCGTGACCTCGAGCGGAAGAATGCTCGAGCCGGCGGTATGGGCTTTGGTCGAATCCCGCACGGTGCATCTTTTCGGCGCTCCGGAAACGCGTTACCTTCCGGTAATGGACTTGCTGCGCCACAAGAAGACAGCCGCCAGCCGCGGCTTTCTCGACGACCAGTTCCTGATTGCCATGCCCGGCATGAAGGACGACCGTTTCACGCGCTCGGTCATCTATGTCTGCGCGCACAGCGATGAAGGCGCCATGGGCCTGATCATCAACCAGACACAGCAGATGCTGTTTCCGGACCTGCTCGTGCAACTGGGCATCATGAACGAACAGGAGGCGATCCGCTTGCCGGCGCAGGCTCGTGATTTCGTCGTGCGCAATGGCGGGCCCGTCGACCGGAGCCGGGGTTTCGTCCTGCATTCGGGCGACTATCGGGTGGAATCGTCGCTGACCGTTTCGGACGACATCTGCCTGACCGCCACCGTCGACATATTGCGTGCCATATCGGCAGGCCGTGGCCCCCGTCACGCGCTGATGGCGCTTGGCTATTCGGGCTGGGGCGCCGGCCAACTGGAGACCGAGATCGCCGAGAATGGCTGGCTGACCTGCCCGGCCAGCGCCGAGCTTCTGTTCGACACCGACATCGAGCGCAAATACGACCGGATCCTTGCCTCTATCGGCATCGATCTCGCGCATCTCAGCCTCGCCGCCGGACACGCCTGAGCCCTCGACCGTCGCGAACATCCGAGATTGGCTGAAACCTCCTCAACTTCGTCATCCTAGGGCGAAGCAGGAGCGAAGCTCCGTCGCCGAGACCCCAGGATGACGACGCGATGGGTGTTTTCGCCAGTCGCCAAGGGACGTCTCACGCCAAGGGATGTCTCACCGCGCTTGGGCGGCACGCGCAAAACGGATCAGGCTTGCGTCAGCGGATACTGCTCCTTCAGCGTCTTCAGCACCTGGTCGCCCGGCATCGGGGCGCCGAACATGAAGCTCTGCACATATTCACAGCCCATCTGGCGCAGCTCCAGCGCGTCGCTTTCGTCCGAAATGCCCTCGGCGACCACCGAAAGGCCAAGCTCATGCGCCATGTTGACCATGGATTTGAGCAGAACCGCGCGTTTGGGCGTGTTGTCGTCGACGAAGCTCTTGTCGATCTTGATGGTGTCGAAGGGGAAGCGCGTCAGATAGGCCAGTGAGGAATAGCCGGTGCCGAAATCGTCCAGCGACAGGCCGATGCCGAGCTGCTTCAGCTTGGTCAGCACATGGGCGGTCTGCTCGGGATTGTCCATCACCAGCGATTCAGTGAGTTCGAGCCGGAAGCAGCGCGGCTTCAGATTGGCCCGCGCGATGACCGAGCGGACGTCGCTGACCAGGTCGCGGCGGATGAGCTGGCGGCTCGACAAGTTGACCGAAACCGACAGCGGCGCGTCGCCGATCTGCTTTTGCCACCCGGCAAGGTCCTCGGCCGCCTGCTGCATGGCGAACAGGCCAAGCTGCACGATGAGCCCGCAGCTTTCTGCGACCGGGATGAAATCCGCCGGCGGGATCATGCCGCGGCGCGGATGGTCCCAGCGCAGCAGGGCTTCGAAGCCGGCGACGCTGCCATCCTCCAGCCGCACGATCGGCTGGTAGGCAAGCGTGAATTCGCGCCGTTCGATGGCGCGCCGCAGGTCGGATTCGAACTGCAGCCGATCGGTGCCAACGGTGCGGAAAGCCGGCCGGAACGGTTCGATCCGGTCACCGCCGAAGCGCTTGGCCTGATGCATGGCGAGTTCGGCATCCTTGACCATGTCCTCCGCCGACATCTGCGGCGAGTTCCAGGTGATCAGGCCGATCGACGCGGTCAGCACGATCTCGCGCTTGGCGAAGGTGATCGGGTTGTTGATCGCATGCTTGATGGCGTCGGCGACAGCGGCGATGCGGGCCGGGTCCTGTTCGGAAAGCAGCATCAGCGCGAACTGGTCGCCGGCAAAGCGCGACAGCGAATCCTTCGGTTTGAGCAGCCGATGCAGGCGACGCGCAATGGTCAGCAGGATGGTGTCGCCGGCCGAGATGCCGAGCCCGTCATTGACCTGCTTGAAACGGTCGATGTCGATGACGAAGACAGTCGGGCGCACTTTCTCCTCGGTGCGTGCAATCGAGATGATCGCTTCCAGCCGGTTCATCAAGAGTTCGCGGTTCGGCAGGCCGGTCAGGTTGTCGTGCACGGCGTCGTGCAGCAGCCGTTCCTCGGACTTCTTCTGCTCGGTGACGTCGACCATGGTGCCGACACAGCGGATGACTTCGCCGTCGGATCCGATGACCGGCCGTGCGCGCAGCGAAAACCAGTGGTAGTGGCCGTCGGCGCCACGCAGGCGGAAGTTCTGCGACACCCGGCCGCGCCGATGTTCCAGCACCACGTCAAGCGTCGTGCGGAAGGTGTCGCGGTCGTCGGCATGCAGCACCGGCAGCCAGTTGCGGGCGGCACCTCCAAGGCTGTTGGGCGCCAGTCCAAGCTGGATGCTGACATCGGGCTTGGTGACGACGCGGTCGCGCAGCACGTCCCAGTCCCACACCGTGTCGCCCGATCCGGCGACGGCCAGCGCCTGCCGTTCGAGGTCGGAAAACAGGCCCTGGTGCAGCGCTCCGCCGGCAAAGGCATGCTGCATGACGGTGAAGCCGATCAACAGGATGATCAGGATCAGGCCGCCGCCGAGCGCCGGCTGGGCGATGTCGTTGTCGAGCATGCCGGTGATCGCCATCCACGACCCGCATAGCCACAGCAGCACCATGACCCAACTGGGCACCAGCATGATGGCGCGGTCGTAGCCGCGTATGCCGAGGAAGATGATCAGGCCGAGCCCGGTCAGCGCGGTGGCGGCAAACGAGATGCGGGCGATGCCGGCGGCGACCGCCGGATCGACGATGGCCACACCCGCGATCAGCACCAGGCCGAGGATCCAGACCAGCGCGCCATAGCTGAAATGGCCGTGCCATCGGTTGAGGTTGAGATAGGCGAACAGGAACACCACGAAGGTTCCCGCCAGCGCCACCTCCGTTCCCGCTCGCCACATCTGCTCATTGCCCGGCGAAATCTCTATGATCTTGTTGAGGAAGCCGAAATCGACGCAGATATAGGCAAGCACCGCCCAGGCAAGCGCCGCGGTCGCCGGGAACATCGAGGTTCCCTTGACCACGAAAAGGATAGTCAGGAACAGCGCCAGCAGGCCTGCGATGCCGATGACGATGCCACGGAACAGCGTGTAGGAATTGACCGAGTCCTTGTAGGATTCCGGATCCCACAGATAGACCTGCGGCAGCTTCGGCGAGGCCAGTTCGGCGATGAAGGTGATCACCGTGCCGGGGTTCAGCGTTACCCGGAACACGTCGGCGTCGGGGCTGGTCTGACGATCCAGCGCGAAGCCTTCGCTCGGCGTGATCGCGGCGATGCGGGTCGAGCCGAGATCCGGCCAGAAGATGCCGGAATTCACCAGGCGGAAATGCGGCGCGACGATCAGCCTGTCGAGCTGCTGGTCGGTGGTGTTGGCAAGCGCGAACACCGCCCAGTCGCCGGTCGAGCGGGCGTCATTGGCCTCGACCTCGATGCGCCGCACGATACCGTCCGGTCCGGGCGCGGTCGACACCTGGAAATTCTCGCCCTGGTTCCGGTAGATCTCGACAGCGCCCGACAGGTCGAGCGCGACGTCGTCGCGGGCAATCTTGATCGGCTCGACGGCGAAGGCCGACGATGCCGCGCACAGCGCCAGGATTGCCGCGAGGACAAAGGCGAACAGCGGCCCTTTTCGCAGGAAATTCGTCAAAAATCAGTCCTTCGTTCCAGCGCCCGGCGGATCGTCCGCGATCCGGGCGTAGAGGTAGTGGTCCTGCCAGACGCCGTTGATCCTGAGATAGGATCGCAGAAGTCCTTCGCGCCGGAATCCGGCTTTTTCAAGCACGCTGATCGATCGGGCGTTGTCGGGAATACAGGCCGCTTCGATCCGGTGCAACCTCAGCGTATCGAAGGCGAAGCGCGCCACGACCTTGACCGCGTCGGTCATCAGGCCACGGCCGCCAAAGCGCTCGCCGATCCAGTAGCCGACATGACCGCTTTGCGAAACGCCGTGGCGTATGTTGCCGAGCGTTATGCCGCCCGCCAGCTTGCCGCTGCTCTTCTCGAAGATGAAGAAGGCGATCGCGGTTCCCTGGGCATAGTCTTCGCGGTAGCGGCTGATGCGCAGCCGCCATGCCGTGCGGTCGAGTTCATCGGGGGTCCAGCGCGGTTCCCATGGCTCCAGGAAGGCGCGGCTCTCGCCGCGCAGCGCCGACCATTCGCGGTAGTCATTCGTGAACGGCACGCGCAGCGTGACGCGGTCGCCCTTCAGTGCCGGCAGGTCACGGCGAAAGAAAGGGAGGGCGAACACGACGCTTTGAGGGACTTAGACGGCGAGCTTGCGGGCCGTGGTCTGCGTACCCGCAAGCGAATCGAGGATCGCCTCGTATGGTGCCAGCGTGCCCACAGGCCCGACCGCGGTAAGCGTCGGCTTGGTGGAGAACAGCCGCGACGACAGATCGGTCAGCCGTTCGACCGTCAGCGCCGACAGCCGCTCCATCAGTTCCTCCTTGCCGATCGGCCGGCCGAACAGAAGCAGCTGCCGTGCGATCTGCGAGGCGCGGCTGGCCGGGCTTTCGGCGGACATGATCAGCCCGGCGCGATACTGGGCGCGAGCCCGGTCGAGTTCTTCCTGCAGGATGTTCTCGCCGGCCTTCTGCAATTCGTCGATGATGACAGGCACCAGTTCTGCGATGTCGCTCTGGCCGGTCGCGGCATGGACGCCGAAGACGCCGGTGTCGGAAAAGCCCCAATGGAAGGCATAGACCGAATAGCACAGGCCGCGCTTCTCGCGGACTTCCTGGAAAAGACGCGACGACATGCCTCCGCCGAGGATCATCGACAGCACCTGCGAGGCATAGAAGTCGCGCACGTGATAGGCGCGGCCCTCGAAGCCCAGCACGATCTGCGCGTCCATCAGGTCGCGATCCTCGCGGAAGTCGCCACCGACATATTGCGCATATTGCGGGATGGTGCTGTCTGCCTTGCTGCGGAAGCCGCCGAGGTGCTTTTCGACCTCGCGCACGAAATTGTCGTGCTTGATGTCGCCGGCGGCGACGATCACCATGCGTTCGGCGCCATATTGCCGTTCGATGAAATCGTGCAACTGCTTCGAGGTGAAGGATTTGACGGTTTCGGGCGTGCCCAGGATCGAGCGGCCGATCGTCTGATGGCGAAACGCCGTCTCGGTGAAACGGTCGAAGACGATGTCGTCGGGCGTGTCGTGCGCGGCGCCGATCTCCTGCAGGATCACATGCTGCTCGCGTTCGAGTTCCTGCGGGTCGAACTCGGATTCCTGCAGGATGTCGGCAAGGATGTCGACAGCCAGCGGCACGTCGTCGGAAAGCACCCGCGCATAGTAGGAGGTGGTCTCGACACTGGTGGCCGCATTGATCTCGCCGCCGACATCCTCGATTTCCGAGGCGATTTCGAAGGCGCTTCGCCGCTTCGTGCCCTTGAACGCCATGTGCTCGAGCAGATGGGCCATGCCATGCTCTTCGTCACGCTCGTTGCGGGCACCGGACTTGACCCAGGCACCAAGGGCAACCGATTCGATGCTTTGAAGGGTTTCGGTGGCGACTGTCAGGCCGTTCGACAGACGGCTTACCTCAACACCCATATGGCTTGCACTCCCTAACGCGCCGCTCGCGCGCGGCGGCCGACGTAATCTTCCACCATTTTCAGGTCGGATGGAAGTACCGTGTATTTTTCGTGCGCGGTCATCAACCCACCTAGCCATGCGGGCAGTGCGGGCGACACGCCACTGGCGGCTTCGACGGCGGCCGGAAATTTCGCCGGGTGGGCGGTGCCCAGCACCACCATCGGCACGGCGCCGGCCGCCTTGCCCGCCGCCACATGCACGGCTGCCGCGGTATGCGGATCGAGCAAATAATTGCTGGCCGCAAGCGTCGAGCGGATCGTGGCGGCGACCTCGTCCATATCAGCGCGGCCGGCGTCGAATTCGGACCGCATCCTGGCGATTTCCGCCGCTTCGATGGTGAAGGCGCCGGACTGTTTGAGCCCGGCCATGTAGCGCCGCACCGTCGCGGCGTTCCGGCCGGATGCCTCGAACAGCAGACGCTCGAAATTCGACGAAACCTGGATGTCCATCGACGGCGAAGTGGTCGCAAAGACGCCCTTGGTGCGGTATTCGCCGGTCGCGAAAGTGCGTGCCAGGATGTCGTTGTCGTTGGTGGCGATGACCAGCCGCTCGATCGGCAGGCCCATCTTCTTGGCGGCGTAGCCGGCGAAGATATCGCCGAAATTGCCTGTCGGCACGGTGAAGGACACCGGCCTGTCCGGCGCGCCGAGCGACAGCGCCGAGGAGAAGTAATAGACGATCTGGGCCATGATGCGGGCCCAGTTGATCGAATTCACCCCGGACAGCGCGACCCGGTCGCGAAAGCCGTGGTCGTTGAACATGTCCTTGAGCAGGCCCTGGCAATCGTCGAAATTGCCTTCGATCGCCAGTGCATGGACGTTTTGCGCGGTCGACGTCGTCATCTGCCGCTGCTGCACCGGCGAGACGCGGCCATGCGGGAAAAGGATGAAGATGTCGGTGCGGCTGCGGCCGGCAAAGGCATCGATGGCCGCCCCGCCGGTATCGCCGGACGTGGCGCCGACGATGGTGGCATGCTGGTCGCGCTCGGCAAGCACATGGTCCATCAGCCGGGCAAGCAACTGCATCGCCACGTCCTTGAAGGCGAGCGTCGGGCCGTGAAAGAGTTCCAGGATGAAGGTGTTGGGGCCGGTCTGCACCAGAGGGCAGACGGCTTCGTGTCGGAAAGTGGCATAGGCTTCGCGCACCAGGCGTTCGAAGACGGGTGCGGGGATCTCGTCGCCAAGGAACGGCGACAGCACGCGGATGGCAAGGTCGGGATAGGCAAGGCCGCGCATGGCGCGGATCTCGGCTGCGGAGAACCGCGGCCACTCACGCGGGACATAGAGCCCGCCGTCGCGCGCCAGGCCAGCCAGCACGGCATCGGAAAATCCAAGCACGGGCGCTTCCCCGCGGGTACTCACATATTGCATCGTCCCAAATCCATTGCCGCTTGGCTTTTCCGTTCACCACAAGGTGGTTAATTTCTGCGCTGGCTCAGTCGCATTTTTGCCGCGCGGTTGATATACGTCACCAGCTTTGCGAGAGGGAAGTGCAGTTTCATGGCGTTTCGTACATTCAGTGGTCGCTTTTTGGCGGGTCTTGCGCTCACCGGCTTTATGCTTGCCGCCGCCGGCTGCCAATCCGGCGACAATGGCATCCTGAACCTCGGCATCGGCAAGAAGGACCCGACGGCGCCACCGCCACCCGCCGATCCCAAGGTGCTGGCCAGCCAGTTGCAGGCCTATTGTCCGAGAGTGACGGTGCGCGACGGTACGGCCTTCTTCAACACCTACGGCAAGGACGTCCAGAAGGCCAAGCCCAAGCTCAAGAAGACCGGCGACGCCGCGCAGGATGCCGCGGCCCAAGCTGCGGCTGACGCCGCCGCTGGTACTCCGCCCGACGATTCGGCGAGGATCATTTATCAGGCCTCGATCAGCGACGTGACCCGCGACTGCAGCCGCGCCAACGGACAGCTGACAATGAAGATCGCGGTCGCCGGCAAGATTGTTCCCGGGCCAAAGTTCTCTCCCGGCACCATCACCATGCCGATCCGCACCGCCGTGATGCACGGCACCGAGGTTCTTTACTCGCAGCTTCACCAGTATCAGGTCCAGGTCACCGATCCCTCGGTCGCCACGCAGTTCGTCTTCACCGATTCCAATGTCGTCGTCCCCGAGCCGACGGCGAAGGACTATCAGGCCTATGCCGGCTTCGATGAAACCGCGCCGAAAGGCCCGACCGACAAGCCGAAGAAGACAACCCACAAGAAGAAAGCCGCCGCGACAAACTAAGCGGTCATGCGCAACGTGCGTCCATCTGGACGCACGTTTCTCAGGCATCCGCCGACCACTCCGACAATGCCGCGATGACGCTTTTCAGTTCCGCCCAGCGGCGGATCGCCGTTTCGGCGCCGGCCTCGGTCAACGCGTCGGCATGGCCGGGATAGCTGTGGCCGGCACCAGTGAAGCCGATCACGCGCATGCCGGCCGCCCTGGCGCCGTGGACACCGTGCACGGAATCCTCGATGACGAAAGTGTTCGCTGGGTTCGCGTTGAGCTTTTCCGCCGCGAACAGGAACACGTCGGGCGCCGGCTTGGTCTTCTTGCTCGGTATCTCCAGCGCTGAAAAGATGCGGCCGGCGAAAAACGGCTGCAGGTGAACCTTCTCCAGCATGAATTCGATGCGCTCGGAGCGTGAATTCGAGCAGATGCAGCGCGGCGCCGTCACCGCGGCGACCGCCTCGCGCACGCCATCGATGGCGCGAACGTCGCTGCGCAACTTGCGGTCGACCAGTTCCTCGGCGCGGTCGATGAGCGAGGCCTGGAACGGGATGCTGGATTTCTCCTCGACCCGCATCATGATGTCCTTGAAGGTCAGTCCGGCATACGTCTCGGCAATCTCCTCCGCCGAGATTTCGTATCCGGCCAAGGTCAGCAACTCCGCCTCGACCCGCGCCGCGATGATTTCGGAATCGACGAGCACGCCGTCGCAATCGAAGATGACAAGGTCTGGCTGGGGCATGGGAATCCGGACAATAGGAGGATGAAGGGGCCTCGGAAGGCTCAGGCGGCGCGGCATACACCAACAGGACGGCCTTCGCAAACTTGGCGGTCTTCACCGAATATTTACGCTGATCGGTAACCATAACAGACAGTAAAACAGTAACGCGTGCCTTGGGTGTCAGAATGTCTGCCGTGCGTCTTCTCGACGAGCTTTCCCACGCTCCCCAGCAATCCGAATGGCTGGATACGATCCTGAAGGGCGACTGCATCGCGGCGCTCGACCGGCTGCCCGAAAAGTCGATCGACATCATTTTCGCCGATCCGCCCTACAATCTGCAGCTCGATGGCGACCTGCACCGCCCTGACCAGTCCAAGGTCGACGCGGTCGACGACGACTGGGACCAGTTCGAGAGCTTTGAAGCCTACGACGCCTTCACGCGCGCCTGGTTGCTGGCCGCGCGGCGGGTGCTGAAGCCCAACGGCACCATCTGGGTCATCGGCTCCTACCACAATATCTTCCGGGTCGGCGCCAAGATGCAGGATCTGGGGTTCTGGATCCTCAACGACGTGGTCTGGCGCAAGACCAATCCGATGCCGAATTTCCGCGGCCGCCGTTTCCAGAACGCCCATGAGACGATGATCTGGGCCTCGCGCGACCAGAAGGGCAAGGGCTATACCTTCAACTACGAAGCCATGAAGGCCTCGAATGACGACATACAGATGCGTTCCGACTGGCTGTTTCCGATCTGCACCGGCGGCGAGCGGCTGAAGAACGACAATGGCGACAAGTTGCACCCGACGCAGAAGCCGGAAGCGCTGCTCGCCCGCATCATGATGGCCTCGACCAAACCGGGCGACATCGTGCTCGATCCGTTCTTCGGCTCCGGCACCACCGGCGCGGTGGCCAAGCGCCTCGGCCGCCATTTCGTCGGCATCGAGCGCGAGCAGGCCTATATCGACGCCGCCAATGAGCGCATCGACGCGGTGCGGCCGCTGGATGGCGTTGATCTGACCGTGTTGACCGGCAAGCGCGCCGAGCCGCGCGTTGCCTTCGTCAGCCTCATCGACACCGGACTGGTGATGCCCGGTGCGACGCTCTACGACGCCAAGAAGCGCTGGGCGGCCAAGGTGCGCGCCGACGGCACGGTGGCGATCGGCGACAGCGCCGGCTCAATCCACAAGATCGGCGCCGAAGTGCAGGGGCTCGACGCCTGCAACGGCTGGACCTTCTGGCACTATGAGCGCAGCGGCGGCCTGACCCCGATCGACGAGCTTCGCCGCATTGCGCGGCTGGGCATGGAGCGGGCAGGGGCCTGAACCCCTGCCGCCTGCTGCTCCAATTTGCGTTAATTCAAAGCCTCAATGGGTCGCCGCAAGCGATTCAAATCACGTTTTGATTCCGAGGCGCTCAAGGTCTGCTTGAAGCGTTGTCGCATCGGTGAACAGCACCGATTGCCAGCCGGCGGCCTTGGCGCCGTCGACATTCTTCTGGCTGTCGTCGATGAACAACGTGGCCGACGGCTCGAGGCCGAACGTGGCGACGTGATGATCATAGATGCCGCGATCCGGCTTGATCATGCCGACCTCGCCGGAGATGGTGACGCCGCGCGGCCGTTCCAGAAAATCGAAGCGCTTGCGCGCCTCGGCCAGCGTGTCGGTGGCGAAGTTGGTCAGCATGGTCACGTCGTGACCGCGCTCGATCAGGCCGACCATGATGGCGACGCTGTCGTCATAGGCATGCGGCACCATGTCGTGCCAGTAGCGGCGGAAATTGCGGATGTTTTCCGCGTGATCGGGATGCTCGGCGATCAGCAGCGCCTCGGCTTCTTCCCAGGTCCGGCCACGGTCCTGCTCGATGTTCCAGTCATGCGTGCAGACATTGTCGAAGAACCATTTCCGCTCCTTCTCATCGGGAATCAGCCGGCTGAACGGAATGTTGGGATCGTAGTGGATCAGCACTCTGCCGATGTCGAAAACGATGTGGCGGACTTCAGTCATGGGGCCTCTTTGTACTAAGTGGCGACGGTTTTTTCGTCGCGCCGGGTATCGCAGCCTCGATTGCCTTTTTCATGACAGTGGGCAGTGCCTCGCCGGAAATTTCATGGGCCAGCGACCAGAAATGCCCCGCCGGCGCGGCGCCGTTCACCTCAGCACGAAAAACGTCGAGCTCAAGCGCGAAATGGGTGAAGACATGGGCAATCCGGCCGGCAGGCCGCCAGTTGGCGGGGAAAGGCGCTGCCGCTTCGGTGGTCGCGCCGTCGGCCCGCGCCGTCCAGTCTGTCGTCGGCACCTCGGTCATACCGCCGAGCAGGCCTCTTTCCGGCCGTTTGCGCAGAAGGATGGCGCCGTCGCCGCGCACGACGACGAAGGCCGCACCGCGTCGCAACGGCTTGTCTGCCTTCGGCAGGCGCACGGGGAAGTGCTCGGGATCGCCTGAAACAGTGGCGCTGCAGTCTTCGCGCAGCGGGCACAGCATGCAGCGTGGCCGGCGTGGCGTGCAGATCGTCGCCCCCAGATCCATCGTCGCCTGGGCGAAGTCGCCCGGCCTCGTCGCCGGCACCATGCGCTCGACATGGGCGCGTATCTCGGTCTTGGCTTCGCTCAGCGGCGTGGTGATCGAAAACAGCCGGGAGATGACGCGTTCGACATTGCCGTCGACGACGGCGGCGGGCTGGTCGAAGGCGATCGCCGTGATGGCCGCCGACGTATAGGCGCCGATGCCGGGCAGTTCCCTCAGGCCAGCCTCGGTGTCGGGAAACCCGCCGCCACGCCGGGCGACCAGATCGGCACACGCCTTGAGATTGCGGGCACGGGAGTAATAGCCGAGCCCGGCCCAGGCCTTCATCACATCCTCGGTCGGTGCCGCTGCCAGCGCCTCGACGTCAGGCCATTTCTCGACGAATGCGCGGAAATAAGTCTTCACCGCTTCGACCGTGGTCTGCTGCAGCATGACCTCGGACAGCCAGATACGATAGGGGTCGGGCCGCACGCCGCGCGCATGCTCGCGCGGCGTGATGCGCCACGGCAGCTCGCGGTGATGGATGTCGTACCAGCCGAGCAGGCGGGACGCGATGTCATCGCCGCTTCCAGATGCAGCTGTGCTGCTATCTCCGGATGCAGCTGTGCTGCTATCTCCGGATGCGGTCTTGCGGGTCTGGTCTGCTGGTGCCATTGATCGGGAATTGGCCTTGGCCGATGCTGATGAAGGTCGTGGCTGGAGAACGTACATGGCAGGGAGAAAGCCCTACGGCAATCCCATCCCGGTGAGCGATCTTGCAACCGAAATCCTCGATCCGGTGCTGCGCAAGCGGGCCGGCATTTCGATCGGTCTCGTCCAGTCGTGGGAAGAGATCGCCGGTCCGCGCCTCGCCAGCCGCTCTCGTCCCGAGAAAATCCAGTGGCCGCGCCGCATGCATGAGGACGATCCGTTCGAGCCGGCGGTGCTGGTCATCGCCTGCGAAGGCATGGCCGCACTCCACCTGCAGCACGAGACCGGCGAGATCATCAACCGGGTCAACGCCTTTCTGGGTTTCACCGCCATCAGCCGGATCAGGATCCTGCAGAAGCCGGTGACAGCGGATAAAGGACGACCTAAACGGACCTTGAGGCCACTGACCGCGGCCGAGAAGACGAAATTGTCGGGCACTGTCGGCCTGATCGACGATGACGGACTGCGCGCCTCGCTGGAAAAACTTGGCGAAACCATTATTGGGGAAAGGAAGTCATAGATTTGTCGCCAATCTCGCGCATTCGTGATCGCCCTGGTCAGGTTTCGCGATTGGATTGGGGACAGGGATGCCTTAATTCGCGCCAACTCTCGCCTTTTCGTGCTTTTGCATTGCAAAATCCAACCCTTGTCAGGTGATTCGTATGAACCGTCCCCCGTTTGGCCCAAGCTTGTCTCGCAGAAACGTCCTGTCTTCGCTGGCGGCCATTCCGGCGCTGGCCCTGCTCGCGGCGTGCAGCGACTCCGGCGAGGAAGCCAAGGCCGCGGATGTGAAGCCTGCCGACCCGGCCGCGCCAGCGAAGCCGGCCACGCCGGCCGCCGCTACCGTGCCGGAAGCACAGGGCACGGTGGACATGGCGGAACTGCTCAAGCCGGGTGCGCTGCCCGACAAGCAGCTTGGCAAGGACGACGCCAAGGTCACCATCGTCGAATACGCTTCGATGACCTGCCCGCACTGCGCGCATTTCGCCGAGACCACCTTTCCGGATCTGAAGACGAAGTACATCGACACCGGCAAGGCCCGCTACATCCTGCGCGAATTCCCCTTCGATCCGAGCGCCGAGGCCGGTTTCATGCTGGCGCGTTGCGCCAAGGATAACTACTTCCCGATGGTGGATGTCCTGTTCAAGCAGCAGGCGAACTGGGTTGGCGTCTCCAACACCAAGGACGCGCTGCTGCAAATCTCGAAGCTCGCCGGTTTTACACAGGAGTCCTTCGAGGCCTGCTTGACGGACCAGAAACTTCTGGACGATGTGAGATCGGTCCAGAAGCGCGGCGCCAATGAATTCAAGGTCGACTCAACGCCGACCTTCTTCATCAACGGTAAGACCTACAAAGGGGCGATGTCGATTGAGGAAATGTCGGCCATCATCGACCCTCTGCTCTGACGCCTGGGCAGCGCCGAAGCGGCAGCACTTCGGCGTGTGCGGCCTTTCGTTGTGCCACGACCCGCTCATGGGGCGGCGTGAATGAAGTTTTCACGCCTTCGCCTCCTCGGTTTCAAGTCCTTCGTCGAGCCCGGCGAGTTCGTCATCGAACGCGGCCTGACGGGTATTGTCGGGCCGAACGGCTGCGGCAAGTCGAACCTGGTCGAGGCGCTGCGCTGGGTGATGGGCGAAAGCTCCTACAAGAACATGCGCGCGTCCGGCATGGACGACGTCATCTTTTCCGGCTCGGGCACGCGCCCGGCACGCAACACCGCCGAAGTCACGCTTTTCCTCGACAACAGCGACCGCTCGGCGCCCGCCGCTTTCAACGATGCCGACGAATTGCAGGTGTCGCGCCGCATCGAGCGCGAAGCGGGCTCGCTCTACCGCATCAACGGCAAGGAGGCGCGCGCCAAGGACGTGCAGCTTCTGTTCGCCGACCAGTCGACCGGCGCGCGCTCGCCGTCGATGGTCGGGCAGGGCCGCATCGGCGAACTGATCCAGGCCAAACCGCAAGCGCGCCGCGCGCTGCTCGAAGAAGCAGCCGGCATTTCCGGCCTGCATACCCGTCGTCATGAGGCCGAACTGCGGCTGAAGGCGGCCGAACAGAATCTCGAACGCCTGGACGACGTCGTCGGCGAATTGGAAAGCCAGATCGAAAGCCTCAAGCGCCAGGCGCGCCAGGCATCGCGCTTCAAGAACCTGTCGGCCGATATCCGCAAGGCCGAAGCGACATTGCTGCATCTGCGCTGGACGCTGGCCAAGACGCAGGAGGGCGAGGCACGCTCGGCGCTGGCGGTTGCCACGGCGCTGGTCGGCGACCGCGCCGCCGCTCAGATGAATGCGGCCAAGGAGCAAGGCATCGGCGCTCACCGCTTGCCCGACCTGCGAGACGCGGAGGCCGCCGCCGCTGCTGCCTTCCAGCGCCTGTCGATCGCCAAGTCGCAGATCGAGGAGGAAGCCGGCCGCATCCGTGCCCGCCAGGCGGAACTCGAGCGCCGGCTGCAGCAGCTCGATGGCGATATTGCCCGCGAGGAGCGCATGGTCCGCGACAATGCGGATATTCTCGAGCGCCTTCGCACGGAAGAAGCCGTGCTCAATTCCGAAAACGCCGGTGCCGCCGAGCGCGAGGCCAGCACCCGGGCTGCGTTCGACCAGGCGGCATCGACGCTTGTAGCAAGCGAGGCCAGGCTCGCCGCGCTGACCGCCGAGCGGGCCGAGGCCGCCGCTTCGCGCAACCAGATCGAACGGACGCTGCGCGACACCGCCGAGCGCCGAGACCGCTTCGCGCGCCAACTCGCCGAGGTCGACCGGGAGCTGTCGGACATCCTGTCGAAGGTGGCCGGACTGCCGGATCCGGCCGAGAAGCAGCTCCTGGTCGAACAGGCCATCGCGCTGCTGGAAGAATCCGAGGCTGCGGTATCGGAGGCCGAACAGTCGGTCATCGATGCCCGCGCCACCGAAAGCGCTGCCCGGCCGCCACTGCAGGACGCCAGGGCGGAGCTGGCGCGGATCGAGACGGAAGCGCGCACGCTGGCCAAGATACTCAACGCCGCCAGCGGCGATCTCTTCCCGGCCGTATTGGAACAGATCAGCGTCGAGCGCGGCTTCGAGACGGCGCTGGGCGCCGCACTTGGCGAAGATCTTGACGTGCCGCTCGACCGCAGCGCGCCGGTGCATTGGGGCGAAAGCCAGATCCATCCCGGCGACGCGGCTTTGCCCGAGGGCGTCACGAGCCTTGCCAGCGTGGTTCACGCGCCGGCGCAGCTCGCCCGCCGGCTGGCGCAGATCGGCATCGTCGAGGCCAGCGATGGCCGCCGGCTGCAGGCGCTTCTTGCGCCCGGCCAGCGGCTGGTCAGCCGCGAGGGCGCGCTCTGGCGCTGGGATGGCTTTACCGCCAGCGCCGACGCGCCGACCGCCGCCGCGCAACGGCTGGCGCAGAAGAACCGGCTGGCCGAACTCGATGCCGAAGCCGTGCAGGCGACGCTCGTCCTGCGCCAGGCCGAGGAGGCGCTGGCACAGGCCGAACAGGCGCTTCGCCTGGCAAGCGAAGCCGAGCGCAATGCGCGCCAGGCCGGGCGTGACGCCCAGCATCGGCTGGACGCAGCCCGCAATGCGCTGGCCGAGGCCGAAAAGGCCGGTGGCGAATTGTCGAGCCGGCGCGCCGCATTGGACGAGGCGCGCGCCCGCATCGTCGATAGCCACGAGGAGACGTCGGCGGCTTTCGTCGAGGCCGAGATGCTCTTGCAGAGCGCTCCCGATCTGGGCGACCTGCAATTGCAGCTCGAACAGTCCTCGGCCAATGTCGCGCGCGACCGCGCCACGCTTGCCGATGCGCGCGCCGTGCACGAGGGTTTGCGGCGCGAGGCCGAGGCGCGCACACGCCGGCTTGATGCCATTGGCGCCGAGCGCAGCAACTGGCTGGAGCGGGCCGAAAATGCCTCGACGCAGATCGCGTCGCTTGGCGAACGCAAGGCCGAGGCCGAAGCCGAGCGCGAGCGACTGGCCGATGCACCGGACGAAATCGACGCCAAACGGCGCGCATTGCTGTCGCAGCTCACCGAGGCCGAAACCCTGCGCAAGGCGGCCGCCGACCGTCTGCAGGAGGCGGAGAACAGGCAATCCGAACTGGACAAGGCGGCCACTGGCGCCATCCAGTCGCTAGCCGAGGCGCGCGAGACGCGCGTGCGCGCCGAAGAGCGGCTGACGGCGGCCGACGAACGCCGGCTGGAGGTCGAGGCGCGGATCCAGGAAACGCTGAACACGCCGCCGCATCTCGTCATCCGCCATACCGGCCTGGAAGCCGACAGCCCGATGCCGGAAATGGCCGAGATCGAGCGTCAGCTCGACCGGCTGAAGATCGAGCGCGAGCGGCTTGGCGCCGTCAATCTGCGCGCCGAGGAAGAGCAGAAGGAGTTGTCCGACCGGCTGGAGACCATCGTCTCCGAGCGCGAGGACATCATCGAGGCCATCCGCAAACTGCGGCAGGCGATCCAGAGCCTCAATCGTGAAGGCCGCGAGCGGCTTCTCGCCGCCTTCGACGTGGTCAACGGCCATTTCCAGCGACTGTTCTCGCATCTGTTCGGCGGCGGCACGGCGGAATTGCAGCTGATCGAGTCCGAGGATCCGCTCGAGGCCGGGCTCGAGATCCTGGCCCGCCCGCCCGGCAAGAAACCGCAGACCATGACGCTGCTGTCCGGTGGCGAGCAGGCGCTGACGGCGATGTCGCTGATCTTCGCCGTGTTCCTGACCAATCCGGCACCGATCTGCGTCCTCGACGAGGTCGACGCGCCGCTCGACGATCACAATGTCGAACGCTTCTGCAATCTCATGGATGAGATGGCCAAGACCACCGAGACGCGCTTCGTCATCATCACGCACAACCCGATCACCATGGCGCGCATGAACCGGCTGTTCGGCGTGACCATGGCCGAGCAGGGCGTCAGCCAGCTCGTGTCGGTCGATCTGCAGGCCGCCGAGGCGATGCGCGAGGCAAGCTGAACCATGCGGGCTGCCTGGATCGCTTGGACGATCCGGGAGCGGTTGGCCATTTCAGTCTCCGCGTCGCAAAATCCAGTTTACGCAGATCGCGGCCGCGAGACCGAACGCCATGCCGACGCAATCGGCAACCCAGTCGAACACGTCAAGATCGCGTTCTATCAGCGTCGTGCCCTGGAGAATTTCGATTGCGGCTCCAACCAGGGCAAGGAAGACGATCAGCCTTGCCTTGCGCCCGGGCCAGCCGAGGCTTCCGAGGAATGTCAGGACGGCGAATGCGCTGGCATGGTTCAGCTTGTCATAGTGGAAACCGACGTCGATGCCGAATTCCTCGAGACGGGGTACAGGCAACAGCGCAAGCACGAGAACGACAATGAGGGTGACGACAAAGGCGATCCGTCCGGCGGCTGAATAAGATCTCATGCTGCTCCAACAACAAACCTGTGCCTGACCGCCGAGAAAGCCAAAGCCGGCTCGAAGATTCGGGCCGAGCCTTCGCGGGACTGGCCGATGGGGCAGGGCGGTGCCGTCGCGCCACGATTGCATCGGATGTTTCGAAAAGCAACGGACCCTGCGCGACGACCGCCAGCATCAGCTGGCAAGGCCGCTGGCGTGGCCCGATCTTGCTGTCGCGGATATGAATCTTCACGTGGTGCCGGTTTAACGCACGAGTTTTCCCGATTTTCGGGAAAGTCGTTGCCCGGCAAAGCGGGTTTCGCTTCATCCCGGTGAAGGTAAGCTCCAGGCGTGAACTGGAGTTTTGAAACGATGACAGACGCAGAAACCGGGATCTCCCGCACCCCTGGATTGCCGACCGATCCGATGCGGTGGCCGGAGATTCCCGCCGACGCGCCGATGCAGGGCGCATGCGGGCGCATTTGTGCGTCGTGTCCGATGCGAGGCCCGCATTGCTCCTCCGCCGCCCCCGCCGCCGCGGGGCAGCGCACCCAATGAGCGGGACGGCAAAGGGCGGCGCCGCGGAATGCACCGCCCCGTCGGCCAGGCCGCGCGCACTCAGGCGGCGAGCCAGGCCCGGGTGAAGTCCTGCTCATAGGCCTGGTGCATCTGATAGCCCATCAACGCGGGTTTCATATGGCAGAACAGCTTTCGCCAGTAAGGCTGAACGATGATGCCGGAGTCCTGCAGCATTGCCTGCAGCTCCTTCATCACCGCACGACGTTGATCTGGATCGGCGATCGCATTGGCACTGTGAACCTTGGCATCAAAATCGGGATCGGCAAATCCTGTCTCGTTCCACGCAGAGCCGCTCTGATAGGCAAGCGCATAGGTCTGGATGCCAAGCGGTCGCGCATTCCAGTTGGTCGTCGCGAATGGGTATTTCGTCCAGTCGTTCCAGAACGCCGATTCGGGGATGACGGTGCGCTTCACCTTGAAGCCGGCGTCGCGCATTTGTTGAGCGACCACATCCGAGCTTTCCTTGCGGTAGTCGGCTTCGACCGAAATCAGGTCAAACTCGAAATCGAGCTGGCCGGCTTCCTCGAGCAGCGCCTTGGCCCGGGCCGGATCGCGCCTGATCGGCGGCAGGTCGGCATGTTCGGGATGCATCGGCCCGACGTGATCGTTCTGTGCGACGATACCCATGCCGTTCGCGCCCAGTTGCAGCACCGCTTCGTTGTCGACGGCGAGCTGTATGGCATTGCGCACGCGCTTGTCGTCATAAGGCTTGGTGTTGACATTGCAGCGCGAGACCAGGGTGGCGGCGGTGACGATTTCGCTCTTCTTCAGGCCCAGTCCATCGAGCATGGCGACGTCATAGGACTGCGTCTGGCCATTCAGGTCGATCTCGCCGGCTTCGAAGGCGGAGACGGTGGCGGCCGAGTCGGTGCCATAGTCGATCCAGTCGACGCCATCGAGGAAGACCTCGCCACCCCACCACGAGCCTTCCGGCCGCTTGCGAACGGAGGCAGCGACGCCAACGTCGAGCTTCCTGAGTTCGAACGGACCCGTCGAGATTGGGTTGTCGGACAGCATCGCCTCTTTCGGATTGAACCCGTGGTGGACGATCAGCGCCGGATAGTCGGTCATCGCTGGAATGATGGTGATATCGGGCCGCGACAGTTTCAGCACCACGGTGTGGTCATCGCGAACCTCGATGGCGCCGGCGCGCGCCACCTTGGTATCGGGGTCGATCAGCGAGGTCATGCGTCCGGCCATCGAGTTGCCCGCGGCGTCCTTCTCGCACCAGCGGGTGATGTTGAAGGCGACATCCCCGGCGGTGAAATCGTCGCCATTCGACCATTTCACCCCCGGACGGACCTTGAGCACATATTCCGTGGCGTCCGCATTGATCTCCCAGCTCTGCAGCAGAACCGGCTCGAAGGTGAAGTCCGGCCTCCAGCGCACCAGCGGTTCGAGAAACTGCATGGCGATGTTGCCCATCTGCGAAACCTTGAAACCGCGCGGATCCTCGAGCTCCATCACCTGCATGGCGACACGCACGATGCCGCCCTTCCTGGGCTGGACCGCGTCCTCGGCCAGCGCTGGGACAGGCTGGCCGATGAGCCCGTAGGCAACCGCCGTGCTGGCGCCGAAGGCGCTGGCCAGCGCCAGGAACTCGCGGCGACCAAGCGCGCCGCTTTTTGCACCCCGCGCAAGTGCGTCGATCGCGGGATGAAGAGGTTTGGATGTCATATCGGTTCTCCCATTGTTGATTTTACGTCCAAATTCGGTGGAATGCCCTTGCCGCACCGTCGCGAGGCGCTGTCTTCTGTCGGAAGTCGCAAGCGGCGGAGCCGGGGCGACGGCGAGGGGGAGCCAAGATGAATCTTCTGACGGCGATGCGGGTGTTCGATCGTGTCTGCCTGCTGGGCAGCCTCTCGGCGGCGGCGCGCGATCTCAACATGTCGACGACGGCGGTCAGCCGCACGATCAAGGAACTGGAGGAGGACCTCGGTGTCCGGCTCATCAACCGCACCACAAGGCGCCTCAGCCTTACCGAGGCGGGCCGCGACTATGCTCCGCGGGCCCGTAGCTTGCTCGACGACATTTCGGAACTGCAGGATTCGACGCGCGGCCTGCACAAGGAGACGCGCGGCCTGATCCGGGTTTCCTGCTCCAATGTCCTGGGCCACACGCGCATCACCAAGCTGGTGCCGAAATTCCTCGACGAGAACCCGCTCACCACGATCGAATTCGACCTTACCGCGCGCTACGTCGTCGGCATTGTCGAGGAAGGCTACGATGTCGCCATACGATTCGGCGGTCAGGCGGATTCGGCCCTGATCGCGCGGCGGCTTGGTGACGTCCGTAACTATGTCTGCGCCACGCCCGGTTACTGGGACAGCCACGGCCGGCCTGCCCATCCAGATGAATTGGCAAGCCATTCCTGCGTGCTGAGCAATTTCGCCAAGCGTCTCGGCACGTGGCCATTCATAGGGCCAGACGGGCCATTCGATGCGGCCGTCGGCGGGCGTATCTCGACCAACAGCGTCGAGGCCGCCTATCAGATGACGATCGCCGGATTCGGTATTGGAAATCTGCCGAGCCTGCTGGTCGACGCCGCGATCCGGGACGGCCGGCTGGAGGTGCAACTCGATGAGTTTCGTCCAGGCTCCAGCCCGATCTATGCGCTCTATCCGCACCGCACCTACATCGCGGCCAAGGTGCGCGCTTTCGTCGATTTCCTGATCCGCGAACTGTCGGCGGACTTCACCGCCTGAGAGGTTGCCCGGTTGCTTGTGGCCAACGCCGCCAGGGGCCCGGCGCGAACGCCAGGGCCCCCTTGCCCCCATCGCCCGACGCGGCAGCGTCATTTCCACCAGGCGGTGGTGTCGTACATCGGCCCTGGTTCCTCGAAGAGCTTTTCGTATTTGCACAGCGTCGGCGTCTCGCCGAGCGGCACCGAGACGCCGTCCCTGAACGCCCACTCGCCGCGTTGTGTCGAGTCGGCCCGCACATAGCTGGACAAGGCGAAGGCCCGGTCGTGCCGCGACTTGTTGGGCGAGGAGCCGTGCACGGTGAGCAGTCCCCACATGGCAAGGTCGCCCGGCTCCAGCACCAGCGGAACGATGGTCGCCGGGTCGATGCCGACCTTGCGCAGCTCCTCCTCGGCGGTCAGGCCCTTCATCAACTCGCCAGTCCCCTCGTCCGACAGGCCGAGATAGCCAAGCTTGTGGCTGCCGGGCACCACCTGGAGGCAGCCATTGTCGAGCGTCGCCCGATCGACCGCGAGGCCCGTGGTCACGGTCGCGTCGGCGACATTGTCGAAAGCGGCCTGATTGCGGAAGCGCAGGTCCTGGTGGAACCGGTAACCCGTGACATTGGCGCCGGGCGGCTTCCAGTGCAGCTGTTGCGCGATTTGCCTTATGTCGCGGCCGATCAGGCCCTCGAGCAGCTTCAGATAGTCGGGACTGCGCCGGAATTGCTCGAAATAGGAATTGATCCAGGAGAACCAGTAGGCCTGCAGCACGTAACGCTGGCCAAAGTCCGATTCAGGCAGGATCTGGAAGTTGAGATTGCCATGCCGGTAGGTGGCGTGGTGCTTGAGGCCTTCGGCATAGACGGCATCGGTTTCCTTCTTCAGCCGGATCATCTCGTCGCCGTCGACGAATTGTCGAACGACCGCGTATCCTTCCTCGCGATATTGCTCCACCGCATCGCGTGCCTGCTTGTCCGTCAGCATGTCTATGACAACCCCTGTCTGGTGATCCGTGGCGATCGTAACAAAGGGATTGCGGGCGATAAGCCGCGGATTTCGCCATCGACTTTCCCGAATATCGGAAAAGTGGCGGCGGCGAGCAGTGATCTCAGGAAAGCGTCAGGGAGTATGATCCGGGATATTTCGATGATGAGACATGCCGGCTCGAACCACTCCAAAACCCCTTCGGGCCAAAAGTGTTACCCATTGGCCTGCACCCCTTGCGTTAGACACTAATTAGGGACAGTTCTCCAGGTTTTGGATTGCAGCCAGGGGATCCTGGCGCAATCGCGTTAGGCCGGCTTCGTATTCATCCGGCGAGAGATAGTCGAGCGCGGAATGCAGGCGCTGCCTGTTGTAGAGCCGCTCGATGAATTCGCCGATCCTCTTCCTGGCATCGATGATATTGCGATAGGCTCGGCCATCGACCTCTTCCTCCTTCAGCGTTCGCATGAAGCGCTCAGCCTTGGCATTGTCATAGGGGTTGCCAATCCGGCTCATGCTCGGCTGGATACGATGCGCTGCAAGTCGTGCAGCGTATTCAGCGCAGGCATATTGCACGCCGCGATCGCTGTGGTGGATGACGCTGCCCGGCGGAGGCCGGCGCACCGTCAACCGGTATCTGTCCAGCCTGGGCACGTTTTGCGACTGCCTTGGCGCACGGCTACATCGACAGCAACCCGACCGCCGATATGTCGCTAGCGAAAAAGAAAGAGAGGTCGACGCTGCCATTCGCCAGCGACCAGTTGAACACCGTGTTCAAGTCGCCCCTGTTCACCGGATGCCAGAGCGGCGGCGAGTGGCGCAACGTCGCCAAACCCGGCAACGTCATGATCCGCGATCACCGTTATTGGGTTCCGCTGGTCATGCTCTATTCCGGCGCGCGGCCGAAATTGCGCAGCTCGCCGTTGTCGACGTTCGCCATGAGCACGTTCACTGGATCATGCACATCACCACGGAAGGCGACGGCGACAAGAGCACACGCTCGTGACGTCCACACCAGCCTTAAGCGTGGTCGCGTCATCCGGCCTGATCCAATCTGGCACAGGGCCCGGATGATTAACCCGCGCCCATCACTTTGCCGCAGGCACCTGCCACGTTAGCGGTGTATCGGCTCAACGTATAACTCATTGACGGAAAAGTATCCAACGATCCCGGCATCGCAATCATGCGTTCTGCAGGCACTGTGAGCATGAAACAAACCGCAGGCCGAACTTGAATCACTTTTCGCAGGATTGGGGACTGCCCGCGCGTCCGCACCGTAAAACTGACCAACAAATTTCACTGTTGACGGCAACAGAATTGTGTCAGGTTCTGCGGCGACACACTCGTCACGATCGATAGCAACCAAACCATAGTGATCACTCCGCAACAGTGTGTCAGGTTTAGGGGCGGTAAAAACCAGTTTTGATTTCAACAGAAATTGTGGCCGCGCGGGTATTGATACTAGGTCAGTCTCCCTACCGACGGCGGCAGAAATATACATCTGTTCGTCGAGATTATCTCTTACGGCTGTAAAGGGAACAGAGCCATTTATTTCAATGTCTTCGGAATCATTCAACGTGGTACCGCCATCATCGTTAACAAGTTTTCCACTCGTAACACTTACCTTCAATTTGTAAGAATTACCGTGAGCCACGCCTCCTTTAGGGTTCCAATAAACTCTAAATTTGAACAGCTTATCACTGATTGCAGCGTCGGGGACGGTAATAGCCACACCACCTACACCTAGGCAGGCGATATAGGCTTGCACGCTGGCCTCGGAAAGGGTCGATCGAAGGACCGACGTGCTCTCTTCCTTAGATAAATGAAAATCCTCATGAGTTTGAAGAAACTCATTCATTGCCTTTGCCTCAGCAAAAGACAATTTCAAATCACCGTATGACAGAGCTCCATTGTTATTATCGTTTTGATCATTTGTCTGCAGAACACTATTCACGTATGACAAAAATACCAATAGGTTAGATTGATAAGATGTGACATCCTGTCTCAAAATTTTGTTTGGGTCGCAAGCATCAGAAAACGACGGCGTAACCTGAGACAGGGATACGAAAGTGACGGCAATAAAAAGCGCAGCTATGCGGATGATAGACATGTCTGTTCACTCCATCTCATCGTCTGAACACTTGTAGTCCTTAACGGAATGGGCGAGCCTGAAACCTTTAAACTGACAGAAAACGTCCCCTTTTGCAATACGATTCGCCGGGAACCAGGTCGCCGCCCATCATGGCGAAGCATGCATTGGGAGGATCATCCACATGGCTGTAACACAAGCCAACGACCGAATCCTGATAAGTGCCTGTATTAATTACATAAAGCAATGATGGCTGGGGCGCCAGGATTCGAACCTGGGAATGTCGGTACCAAAAACCGATGCCTTACCACTTGGCGACGCCCCAATTGCCGTCAGAGTCGCTTGTGCGGCGCGTTATTAGCAGAGCAGCCAAAAAGCACAATGCTTATGAACCGGGGGGAGAGCACCCGGATGGACCAAACGCGGTCGCCGCCAGATTGCAAGCGAACGGCTATTCGGACCAGACCGCCATCTCGTTCCCGGCCGGATCGACAAAGTGAAAGCGCCGGCCGCCGGGGAAGGCGAAGATCGGCTTGACGATCGTGCCGCCGGCATTTTCGACGGCACCGAGGGTTTCCTCCAGATCCCGGCTGTAGAGCACGGGCAGCGGCTTGGCGGGCGCTTCCGCCGCATCGGCCTGGAAGCCCCCGTCCAGGCCCTCGGCAAAGGCCGAATAGGTCGGCCCATAGTCGGTGAAAGACCAGGCAAAGGCAGCACTGTAGAAAGCCTTGAGCCGATCCAGCGTTCCGCCGGTCGCCGGCATTTCCAGATAGTCGAGTTTTCCAGACAGTTTCATGGCCTACCTCTTTGTTCCCTTTATGTTCTAGACCCGAGGTTCTTGAGTGGCAAGTCTTTTTGCCGCATCCTTGGACACAGCTTTTTCTTAATCGATTGTAGCGGCCGGACGGCTTCCCTGACGCCTTGCCTTTCGCACTGCAGCATCATATCGCTCCGAAGTCGGACACGGTGGAACTTTCCGTTTCGCCAATCTTTCCAATCTCCTGCAACCGGAGAGCAAAGCATGACCAAATGGGTTTTCACCTTTGGCGATGGTGCGGCGGAAGGCCGTGCCGGCGACAAGAATCTGCTGGGCGGCAAGGGCGCCAACCTGGCCGAGATGTGCAGTCTGGGCCTGCCGGTGCCGCCGGGTTTCACCATCACCACCGAGGTCTGCAACGCCTATTATGCCAATGGCCGCACTTATCCGGCAGGATTGGAAGCGGATGTCGCGGTGGCGCTCGATCACATCGGCCGGCTGACCGGCCGCCGGTTCGGCGACCCGTCGAAACTGCTTCTGGTGTCGGTGCGTTCGGGTGCCCGTGCCTCGATGCCCGGCATGATGGATACCGTGCTCAATCTCGGGCTGAACGACGAGACGGTCGAGGCGCTCGCCGCCGATTCCGGTGATGCGCGCTTTGCCTATGACAGTTACCGCCGCTTCATCCAGATGTATTCGGATGTCGTCATGGGCCTTGACCACGAGGTGTTCGAGGAAATCCTCGAAGACCAGAAGGGCGGGCTCGGCCATGAGCTCGATACGGAGCTGACGGCCCTCGAATGGCAAGGCGTCATCGCGCTCTACAAGGCCAAGGTCGAGGAAGAACTCGGCAAGCCGTTTCCGCAGGATCCGAATGAACAGCTCTGGGGCGCCATCGGTGCCGTGTTTTCAAGCTGGATGAACAACCGCGCCATCACCTACCGGCGTCTGCATGACATTCCCGAAAGCTGGGGCACGGCGGTCAATGTCCAGGCCATGGTGTTTGGCAATATGGGCGAAACCTCGGCCACCGGCGTTGCCTTCACCCGCAACCCGTCGACCGGTGAAAGGCAGCTCTATGGCGAGTTCCTGGTGAACGCGCAGGGCGAGGACGTCGTCGCCGGCATCCGCACGCCGCAGAACATCACCGAGGCGGCGCGCATTGCCGCTGGCTCCGACAAGCCATCCTTGCAGAAGCTGATGCCGGATGCCTTCCAGTCCTTCGTCACCATCTCCGACAGTCTGGAAAAACACTACCGCGACATGCAGGATCTCGAATTCACCATCGAGCGCGGCAAGTTGTGGATGCTGCAGACGAGATCCGGCAAGCGCACCGCCAAGGCGGCGCTCAGGATCGCCGTCGATATGGCCCGCGACAAGCTGATTACGAAGGAGGAAGCTGTCGCCCGCATCGATCCGGCCTCGCTCGACCAATTGCTGCATCCCACCATCGATCCCAAGGCGGCGCGCGACGTTGTCGGCATCGGCCTGCCTGCCTCTCCAGGTGCCGCCACCGGCGAGATCGTCTTTTCCTCTGGCGACGCCGAGGAACTCAAGACACAAGGCCGCAAGGCGATCCTGGTGCGCGTCGAAACCAGCCCCGAAGATATTCACGGCATGCATGCGGCGGAAGGCATCCTGACGACGCGCGGCGGCATGACCAGCCACGCCGCCGTCGTCGCGCGCGGCATGGGCAAGCCTTGCGTGTCGGGCGCCGGTTCGCTGCGCGTCGACTACAAGGCCGGCACGCTGATGGCGATGGGATCGACCTTTCGCAAGGGTGACATCATCACCATCGACGGCGGTAACGGCCAGGTGCTGAAGGGCGCCGTGCCGATGCTGCAGCCGGAACTTTCCGGCGATTTCGCCGCCATCATGGAGTGGGCGGATGCGGTGCGCCGCATGAAGGTGCGCACCAACGCCGAAACACCACTGGATGCGCGCATGGCGCGTTCGTTCGGCGCCGAAGGCATCGGGCTTTGCCGCACCGAGCACATGTTCTTCGACGGTGAGCGCATCGTCGCGATGCGCGAAATGATTCTGGCTGACACGGAAAAGGACCGGCGCACCGCGCTTGCCAAGCTTCTGCCCATGCAGCGGTCGGATTTCCTCGAACTGTTCGAAATCATGGCGGGCTTGCCGGTGACGATCCGTCTGCTCGATCCGCCGCTGCACGAATTCCTGCCCAAGACCGAGGAGGAAATCGCCGAAGTCGCCACCGCCATGAATGTGTCGCCAGACAAGCTCAGGCAGCGCACCGAGGCCCTGCATGAGTTCAACCCGATGCTCGGCCATCGCGGCTGCCGGTTGGCGGTGTCCTATCCCGAGATCGCCGAGATGCAGGCGCGCGCCATTTTCGAGGCCGCCGTCGAGGCCGGCCGCAAGGCCGGCGCGCTGGTGGTTCCCGAAATCATGGTGCCGCTGGTCGGTCTCGTGAAGGAGCTCGACTATGTGAAGGCGCGCATCGATGCCGTCGCCAAGAGCGTCATGGAGGAGACCGGCGTCAAGATCGACTATCTGACCGGGACGATGATCGAATTGCCGCGCGCGGCGATCCGCGCCCATGTCATCGCCGCCACGGCCGAGTTCTTCTCCTTCGGCACCAACGACCTCACACAGACGACCTTCGGCATCTCGCGCGACGATGCGGCCTCGTTCCTGGAAACCTATCGGCATAAGGGCATCATCGAGCAGGATCCGTTCGTCTCGCTCGACATCGACGGCGTCGGTGAACTGGTGCGCATGGCTGCCGAAAAGGGCAGGGCGACGCGGCCGGACATCAAGCTCGGCATCTGTGGCGAACATGGCGGCGACCCGGCTTCGATCCGCTTTTGCGAGGAGGTCGGCCTCGACTACGTGTCCTGCTCGCCCTATCGCGTGCCGATCGCCAGGCTGGCGGCAGCGCAGGCGGCGGTGCTGGTCGCCAAGGCAGGCCACGGATAGGCCCCATCCAGATCGAGCTTACCGTTTTGTAAGATAGTTCACGCGAACGTGCGGACGGCATCGCGCAATCTCGACATTGTTCCCGCCCAATTTGCGGACGTCCCGCCAATTGTTCCCGGAAACAGATGTTGCAGACTTCGCCCGCGCCGTTTCGCTCGATCCTGGTCATCCAAGCGAAGTTCATGGGAGATCTCGTCCTCGCCTCGGCGCTTGCGGAAAACCTGCGGCTCGAATTCCCCGGCGCCAGGCTCGTGTTTCTGTGCGAGGCCCGCTTCGAGAGCTTCGTGATCGCCCACGGCATCGCCTCCGAGGTGGTCACATTCAGCCGAGCCCGCATGCGCGGCACCACCCTCGAGCGGGCAAAAGAGCTTTGCGCCATGGTGCGGGCGTTGCGCCGCTTCCGCTTCGACCTGACGATCGACCTGACCGATTCAAAGACGTCGCGCATCATTACCGGGTTCGTCAACGCCAGGACCCGGGTCGGCTACGACCCTCCCGAGAGGCCCTTGCGTCTGCTGGAGCGGCAGCCCGCCAATGTCCTTGCCAGGCCATATGGTTTTGGCGGCCAGCATTTTCTGTACCGCTATCTTTCGCCGCTCCAGGCGCTTGGCATCGGTCTCCATGTGGCGGTTCCGCGCATTCAACCACTGCCGGTCGAGACGGCAAAGGCATTGGCACTCCTGCGCAAGCATCATCTGCGGCCAAACGCCTTTGTGGTCGTGCATGCGGGTGCAAGCTTCGAGGGGCGGCGTTGGCAGCCGGAGCGGTTTGCCGCGGCGATCGTCGAGATCACGGGCGAAACCGGCCTGGATGTCGTCCTGGTGGGTGGCCCGGACGAGCACGGGATTGCCGAACGCATCGTCGCCCGGACAGCGCCATCGGTCGTCAATCTGGTTGGGCAGTTGTCGCTTGAAAGGCTGCTGGCGGTGCTGGATCAGGCCAGGCTGTTTCTCGGCAACGAAAGCGGCCCGATGCATATGGCGGCGGCGGTGGGAACTCCGGTTGTCGGGCTGTTCGGTTCGACGAACCCGTCGCGCTGGGGGCCCGTGGGCGTATCCAGCATTGCGCTTCGGCCACCAATGCCTTGCCACTGTGTCGCCAGGGACCTGTGCCGCTGGCAGGATTCCAGCAAGGCTTGCTGCGTGTGGCGCCTGGAGTTCAAGCCCGTCGTCGACGCGGTGCTCGAACTCCTTTCGCGCACCGAAGTGAAGCTGGAGCGCGCCATCTGAGATCATGCGTGGCAGGCATCGTCGCGGAGTGGCTGTTCACCACGCGGACAGTCAAATTGTCGCGCCTTGCGCTTTTCTGCTATGCACCATCCCGATTTCCGCCTTCATGCGGGTCTTGAGACACTCGCTTGAAAATACCGGTCAGGAACTGATGCACCTGCTGCAAAAACATCTCTGCATGCTCGCCATCTCGTTGGCGGTGGTATCCAGCGGCAACGCCGCGACGCTGGTCGAGCCCACGCTGCACATCCAGCCGGATGCAAGCGGGGCGGGTCGCGTTGCGCTGACGCTCGATGCCTGCGGCGGACAGACCGACAACCGGATCCTTTCGGCGCTGGTGGAAAACAAGATTCCCGCCACCATTTTCGTTACCGGCATCTGGCTGAAGCGAAACGCCGCCGCCGTCGAGATCATGCGGGCGCATCCCGATCTGTTCGAACTGGAAAATCACGGCGGCCATCATGTCCCGGCGGTCGATACGCCGCGGAAGATCTACGGCATCCGCAGCGCCGGTAGCCCGGACGCGGTGCTGGCCGAGGTCGAGTCTGGTGCCGCTGCCCTTGCCAGGACCGGCGAGCCGGCGCCGAAATGGTTTCGTGGGGCAACCGCCGAATACAGCCCGTCGGCGATCGCCATGATCCGCAAGCTTGGCTTCAAGATTGCAGGCTTCTCGATAAACGGCGACGGCGGTTCGCTGCTCGGCGCCAGGGAAACCACCAGGCGCATCGCGGCGGCCAAGGACGGTGACGTCATCATCGCCCATATCAACCAGCCGACCCATGCCGCCGGCGAAGGCGTGGTGAGGGGCCTGCTGGCGCTGAAGGAAAAAGGTCTGACCTTTGTACGGCTCGACGATGCCGACGGCATCGGCAATCACGGCACCACGGACTGACGGCAGTCCAGCGCACCAGCGCTTTCGTTGCTTCGCGGATACGAAAAGTGGCTGCCCTCCACTCAGCCTGGTTTGGCTTCGATGCTGACCTTGCTGGCGTAGAATGCGCCGTGAGCGCGGATTTCAGTCATTTCGTCGAACGGCCGCTCGTAAGCCCACATCGCATTCTGGCCGGTCTCGCCGGCGGGCAATACGCTCCAATAGCTTGCATCGCCCTTGTAGGGACAATGGGTCGAATGTTCCGTGCCGCCGAGCTTGCTGAAATCGATGTCGGCGAACGGAATGTAGAAGACCGCGGGATAGGGCGTCTCGGTCAGCACCTTGGCCTTCGTGGAGGAGGCGATCACCGTGCCCCCGGCGCGCACGGTGACGGTGCCGACATAGGGCTCGACGGCAATGACCTTGTCCGGATTGCGTTGAAAGCCGGGTGCCGGGTTGGCGATCTGATCCATGCGGGGGTCTCCTTGCCTCGACTAAAGGTGTGTCGTGCAAGTGCGTTCCGCAAGGCCTGCTGTCGCCATGCTGCACGCAAGGCCGCGCAGGGCCGGGGTCTACTGTGCGCCTTTGAGACGGCCCTGTCCGCCGAGAGTCAGGCAGCGGCCTTGAACGCATCCATGAGCCCGGCATAGGCGGCTGCGATACCGGCCACCGGGTTGCTGCTTCGCGACGCGGTCTCGACCTTCAAGGAGCCACCGCCGGTCGGCAAGGTGAGCAGCAAGAACTGGCGGTTGCCGCCGTCGCCGACGGATGCGGCCGCTACGTGCTGGCCTTCACCTTCGTTCTGCACGCACATCTTGAACAGCAATGTGCCGCCGACCGCTTCGAGCGCGCCGCCGACAACTTCAACAAATTCGTCTTCGGAAACAGTCTTTATGTCCGGCACCAGATCGGCCAGGCTTTCGGCAAGCGTACTTTCGAGGGCTTTGTCGTCGAGCTGCGCGTCCATGCGAACCTCTTTCAGTCGCCAATCGCCCCTTGCCCATTAACGAACCTTAACGCCGACGATGGCCGGATTGTGGCCGTTTTCCCGGTTCCCGTCGATCAATGCAGGCTTGCCCTGGCCGGTGACTGGACAAACCGCCGGTTCGCTCCACAATGGAACGAAAAGCAAAAACGCAAAAGCGTAGGGGAGGAACGAATGCTGGGACTGATGCAGGAATGGCCGCTGCTGTGCCACAAACTCATCGACAACGCCGAGCGGCAGCATGGCCTGCGCGAGATCGTGTCGCGCTCGATCGAGGGGCCGATCGTGCGCACCACCTATGCGGACATCCATCGCCGCGCCCTGAAGGTCGCCCAGAGACTGGAACGCGACGGCTACCGCCTGGGCGACCGCATCGCCACACTGGCCTGGAACACCGCGCGCCACATCGAGGCCTGGTACGGCATCATGGGCATCGGCGCGATCTATCACACGCTCAATCCACGACTGTTCCCCGAGCAGATCGTCTGGATCATGAACCATGCCGAGGACAAGGCAATCTTCGTCGACCTGACCTTCGTGCCGCTGCTCGAGAAGATCGCCGGCGCCGTCAAGTCGCTGAAACAGGTGATCGTGCTGACCGACAGGGCGCACATGCCGCGGACCACACTGCCGAATGTGGTCGCCTATGAGGACTGGCTGAACGAGGCGGATGGCGACTTCGCCTGGAAGGTCTTCGACGAAGGCACCGCCGCCGGCATGTGCTACACATCGGGGACCACGGGCGATCCAAAGGGCGTCGTCTACAGTCACCGTTCGAACGTGCTGCACGCCATGATCGCCGCCATGCCCGACGCGATGGGGCTGTCGTCGCGCGATACGATCCTGCCGGTCGTGCCGATGTTCCATGCCAATGCCTGGGGCCTTGGCCAGAGCGCGCCGATGGTCGGTGCCAAGCTGGTCATGCCTGGCTGCAAGATGGACGGCGCCTCGATCTATGAATTGCTCGACACCGAGAAGGTGACCTTCAGCGCCGCCGTGCCGACCGTATGGATGATGCTGCTGCAATACCTCGAAGAGACCGGCAACAAGCTTCCCTATCTGAACAGGGTCGTCATTGGAGGCTCGTCCTGTCCGCGCGCGATCATGACGAAGTTTCAGCAGAACTACGATGTCCAGGTCATCCATGCCTGGGGTATGACCGAGATGTCGCCACTTGGCACGCTGTGCACCTTGAAGCCGGAATATGCCGCTCTCCAGGGTGAAGCCCGGCTCGACATCCAGCAGAAGCAGGGCTACCCGCCCTTCGGCGTCGAAATGAAGGTGACCGACGACGACAACAAGGCGCAGCCCTGGGACGGCAAGACGTTTGGCCGGTTGAAAGTGCGCGGCCCGGCCGTTGCCCGCGCCTACTATGGCGGCGCGGGCGCGGAGCAGTTCGACGAGGACGGTTGGTTCGACACCGGAGACGTCGCTCATATCGATGCCGGCGGCTATATGCAGATCACCGATCGTGCCAAGGACGTCATCAAGTCCGGCGGCGAGTGGATTTCGACCATCGACCTCGAAAATCTGGCCGTTGGACACCCCGACGTCGCGGAGGCGGCGGCCATCGGCGTCCAGCATTCGAAATGGGGCGAGCGGCCATTGCTGGTCATTGTTGCCAAGCCGGGCAAGGAACCGACCAAGGCGGACATCCTCGATTTCATGGACGGCAAGGTGGCCAAGTGGTGGATGCCGGATGATGTCGCTTTCGTCGGCGAGATACCGCATACCGCCACCGGCAAGATCCAGAAGATCACTTTGCGCAAGCAGTTCAAGGATTATCGCTTGCCGACGGATTGACGGGATGTTGCGTGTCTCGGCTTCAAGCCGCCGCCAAAGGGCACTACAGCGCCGCGCGCGCCTTCGGGCGCTGGGCGCTGTGGCATTTTTTAACTGGCGCATGACCCCGAAAATCGATTCCGATTTTCGGGGTCATGCGCTAAGTCTCCGTTCGGGTTGGGGCAGCGCGGAAAACGATGGTTAGCATTCCCGAACGGCAGACGTCGAAGGCGGCCGGATGGTCGCGGCGCACCGCCGCCTTTTCAGCAGTGTTGTTGCTGACCGTCTTCATCGGCCATCGCTTCGACCTTGTCGAAACACCTGTTTTCCTGTGGGTACTGGGCATTGTCGCGCTGCTGGCGGCCCTGGCACTCCTGTTTGCCGGATTTGCCTTTTCGAGGCTGTGGAACTTCGGCGACCGCGGTGGTCGCGACCTGACGGTCGGCGTCCTGCTGGCGCTGCTCGTGCTCACGCCCTATGGCGTTGCCGCCTACTGGGCGACAATCTATCCGCCGCTCAGGGATATCTCGACGGATTTGGACGATCCGCCGGCGCTCGATGTCAGCGATCGGACCAAGGACATGAACGTGCTCTCCCCGTCCACCCCCGGCGAACAGCGGCTGCAGACCGAGAGCTATCCACTGGTCAGCGGGCGCAGCTACAATCTGCCATTCGACACTATCGTGGATGCTGTCGAAACCGTGCTCGATCGGCGCGATTGGGATCTTACCGAACCCTATCCCGATGTCAGCGGGCAAAGCGAGGTGACGATTGCCGCGACAGCCAAGGGTTTTGTCCTCGGTCTTCCCGCCGACGTGGCGATCCGCGTGACCGACGACGGTGATTCCATCATCGTCGACATGCGGTCGGCTTCCCGCTACGGCCGCTACGATCTCGGCGACAATGCCGCGCGCATCACCGATTTCCTCGCGGAACTAGACCAGGAAGTCGCCGGTCAGGTCGGCGCGGCTCCGGCCGAATAGGCATCGGTAGATGTCTATGTGGCGGGTGTGAAAATGCCGTCGATGGCCGGGGCGGCATCTGTCGAGACCATGCCGCGCGCCACCAGATCCTCCAGATGGGCAAGCACCGACAATCCGGCAGCGCCATGCAGCCGCGGGTCGGTATCCCTGTAGATCGCCTTGACCATGTCCGCGATCGTCCGGTCGCCGGCTCTGACCCGCTCCAGGATGGCTCGCTCGCGCATCTTGCGATGCGTCTTCAATCCGCGCATGAAACCGCGCGGTGCCGTCACCGGTCCGCCGTGGCCAGGCAATAGCAAGCGGTCACCGCGCTCGATCAGCCGATCCAGCGAGGCCATGTAGTCAGCCATCGCCCCGTCCGGCGGCGCGACGATGGAGGTCGCCCACGCCATGACATGATCGGCCGAAAACAGGATGCCGGTTCCTTCCAGCGCGAATGCCGCGTGATTGACGGTGTGGCCCGGGGTCAGAACAGCCCTTATCGACCAGCCGTCGCCGTCGACCAGCCCGCCGTCGGGAAGTGCGATATCGGGAGCGAAAGCAGTGTCGGCGCTGGCGTCGAGCGCGTTGGTCTCGCCGATATGCAAGGGTCTTGCAGGGCGGTGCGGGCCTTCTGCCAGCACGACGGCGCCGGTGCGCTCTTTCAGCCGGGCCGCCAGAGGGGAGTGGTCGCGATGCGTGTGGCTGATGAAGATATGGCTGACCGGCCTGCCTGCGATCACGTCGAGCAGGGTCCGCAGATGCGTCTCGTCGTCCGGCCCCGGATCGATCACCGCCAGCGTATCGCGGCCAACGATGTAACTGTTGGTACCGTGAAAGGTGAAGGGGCTTGGATTTCGGGCCGTGATGCGTAGGACGTCCGGCGCGACGCTCACTCCCTGGCCGTAGGCGGGATCGAAGCCGGTGTCGAATTTGAGAGCCATGGCGGATCGCTGCTTTGTTTCAGGAAACGGCAAAACCGATTGCCGCATAACACGCAAGCCAATATAGGAGAACGCGAGGCCGCGAATACAAGATGGCGGCAATCGGATGGGGAATATCATGGCAATTGCAACTACGATGCGTCCGCTTGTGTCTCTGGCTTTGCCCGAAAGCGGCACGTCGCGGCTGGCGACGCAGCTTTTCCTCGCGATCGCCGGTACGCTGGTGCTGACCTTGTCCGCCAAGACCAAGGTGATGCTCGGGCCGGTCGACATTTCGATGCAGACGCTGGCTGTGCTCCTGATTGCCGCCGCCTTCGGCATGCGTCTCGGCGTCGCCACCGTGCTGCTCTATATGGCGGAGGGCGCGATGGGCTTCCCGGTCTTCCAGAGCACCCCGGAAAAGGGCATCGGCGTTGCTTACATGCTCGGCTCGACTGGCGGCTATCTTGCCGGCTTTGTGGTCATGGCGGCGATCGTCGGCTGGGCCGCCGATCGGGGCTGGGATCGCCATCCGATCAAGCTCTTCAACGCGATGCTGGTTGCCGAAGTCGTCATGATGGCAATGGGCTTTGCCTGGTTGGCGCTGCTGATCGGCCCCGAAAAGTCTTGGCAGTTCGGCGTCGTGCCGTTCATCGTCGGCGACCTGATCAAGATTGCCCTTGCGGCCAGCCTGGTGCCGGCCGTGTGGTCGTTGCTGAAGCGCTCCTGAGGTCTGCAAGAAGCAGGAAGCCAGGTGTGTCATATGACATTGGGGGGCTGTTCCCCAGGAATGTCGCGGACGGACGCTTCCAATGAAAGTTCTGGTCACCGGCGCTGCTGGATTTATCGGTTACCATGTGGCCAAGCGCCTGCTCGAGCGCGGTGACGAGGTTGTCGGTATCGACAGCATCAACAGCTACTACGATCCGCAGCTCAAGCGGGCGAGGCTGCGGCTGCTGGAGGAGGCGAACCGCAAGGCCAGCCCCGGCTATCATTTCATCCACGGCAATCTCGCCGACAAAAGCGTGGTCGACGGCTGCTTTGCCGACCACGCATTCGACCGGGTGATCCATCTCGCCGCCCAGGCCGGGGTTCGCTACAGCCTGGAAAACCCGCATGCCTATGTCGAAAGCAACATCGTCGCCTACACGAACATGCTCGAGGCTTGCCGCGGCAGCGGCGTTGCACACCTGACCTATGCCAGCACTTCGAGCGTCTACGGCGCCAACACCGACATGCCGTTTTCCGAGCATCGACCGGCCGACCACCCGCTGCAATTCTACGCCGCGACCAAGCGCGCCAACGAGCTGATGGCGCACAGCTACAGCCACCTGTTCGGGCTGCCGACGACCGGGCTTCGCTTCTTTACCGTGTATGGCCCCTGGGGGCGCCCGGACATGGCGCTTTTCCTGTTCACCAGGAGCATCCTTGCCGGCGAGCCGATCAAGCTGTTCAACAACGGCAATCACACGCGGGATTTCACCTATATCGACGATATCGCCGAAGGCGTCATCCGGGCCAGCGACAACCCGGCCGCCCGCAACTCCGCCTGGGACTCCAGCCATCCGGACCCGGCGACGAGCAGCGCGCCCTGGCGCATCTTCAACATCGGCAACAACAATCCGGTGAAGCTGACCGCCTATGTCGAGGCGCTGGAAAATGCGCTTGGCCGCAAAGCCGTCATCGAGCTGTTGCCGCTGCAGGCGGGCGACCTGCTCGATACGTTCGCCGACACGTCGGCGCTGGATCAGGCGGTCGGCTACCGCCCTGCCACGACGGTGCGCGAGGGGGTAGGGCGGTTCGTCGACTGGTACCAGACATATTATGGGCGGGGATAGCGAAGGGCACGTCCTTGCGCGAAACTGCTGGTGAGTTAGTGTCAGTCCTGTGAAGTCTGTTCGCGCTCCAAGTATTTGCATAGACACTTGCCGCCTGGGATGGCTTTCTGTTGGACATGGTCAGGTCGTTTGTCGAGTGCGTCGATTGACAAGCCGTTGCATGAAACCTAAGCACGGGCAGTCAAGGCCGGGGGGCTTCGGCATGTCGAGGAGAGCTTCTTGAAAGGAATTGTCCTTGCTGGAGGCAGTGGAACGCGTCTTTATCCACTAACATTAGCAGTCTCTAAGCAAATTCTCCCGATATACGACAAGCCGATGATCTATTATCCGCTGAGCGTTTTGATGCTTGCGGGAATCCGCGAGATTCTGATCATTTCGACGCCGCGTGATCTGCCCACATTCCACCAGTTACTCGGCGACGGATCGGAGTTCGGGCTCGACCTGTCCTATGCCGAGCAGCCGCATCCCAATGGTCTTGCCGAAGCCTTCATCATCGGCCGCGACTTCATCGGCAAGGACAGCGTGTCGATGATTCTGGGCGACAATATCTATTTCGGCGACGGGTTGTCGCAGCTTTGCCGCAGCGCTGCGTCGCGTGAAACCGGCGCTTCGGTGTTCGCCTACCATGTCGAGGATCCCGAACGCTACGGCGTGGTGTCCTTCGACAAGGTCACCGGAACCGCGTTGACGATCGAGGAAAAGCCGCAGAAGCCGAAATCCAACTGGGCAGTCACTGGCCTGTATTTCTATGACAATGACGTCGTCGACATCGCTCCGACCATCCGGCCCTCGGCGCGCGGCGAGCTGGAGATCACGGCGCTCAACAACGTCTATCTCGATCGCGGCCTGCTGCATGTGCACCGGCTGGGGCGCGGCTATGCCTGGCTCGACACCGGCACGCATGACAGCTTGCACGAAGCCTCCTCCTTTGTGCGCACGATCGAGCACCGCCAGGGCATCAAGGTCGCCTGCCCGGAGGAAATCGCCTTCGAACAGGGCTGGCTGACGGCCGATGAGGTGCTGCAGCGCGCAACCCGCCTGGGCAAGAACGAGTACGCCGCCTATCTGCGCCGGCGTGTGGTCGATCTTTCGGAGGGTTAGGCGTGGAGGTGAGGCCCCTTGGCATCGACGGCGTGCTGGAAATCGTTCCGAAGCGGCATGGTGACGCGCGCGGGTTCTTTATCGAAACCTACAATGCCGAGCGTTTTTCGCAGGCCGGCATCGACTTGCGTTTCGTGCAGGACAACCATTCCTATTCCGCCGCCGCCGGCGTCTTGCGCGGGCTCCATTATCAGCTTGCGCCGCGCGCCCAGGACAAGCTGGTGCGCGTCATCCGTGGCAGCATCCTCGACGTCGCGGTCGACATTCGCCGTGGCTCGAAGACCTTTGGAAAATGGGTCGCCCTCGAACTGTCGGCCGACAGGGGCAACCAGATTCTGGTGCCAAAGGGCTTCGCGCACGGCTTCGTGACGCTCGTGCCCGACACCGAGGTCCTGTACAAGGTCACCGACACCTATTCGCCCGAGCATGACCGGTCGATCCGTTTCGACGATCCCGCCATCGGCATCGAATGGCCGTCGATGGCTGGCGGGTTCCAGCTTTCGGACAAGGACCTCAAGGCGCCGCTGCTCGCCGCCGCCGAGGTGTTTGCCTGATGGGTGTTGCCAATGGGTGCGTGAGGACAGCAGCATGAATTTCCTGGTGACAGGCGGTGCCGGCTTCATCGGTTCGGCGGTGTGCCGGCATCTGTGCGCCAACCCGGCCTATCGGGTGACCAATCTCGACAAGCTCACCTATGCGGGCAACCTGGCCTCCCTGCGGCCGGTCGAGAATGCGCACAACTACCGCTTCGCCCATGCCGACATCTGTGACGAGAGGGCGGTGCTCGACATACTGCGCCGCGACGATATCGACATCGTCATGAACCTCGCCGCCGAGAGCCATGTAGACCGCTCGATCGACGGGCCAGGCGCCTTCATCGAGACCAACATCGTCGGCACCTACCGCATCCTCAATGCCGCGCTGGAATACTGGCGCGGCCTGCCCGAGGACAGCAAGAGCCGCTTCCGCTTCCATCACGTCTCGACCGATGAGGTGTTCGGCGATCTGCCTTTCGATGGCGGCATGTTCGTCGAGGAAACGCCTTACGCACCGTCGTCGCCCTATTCCGCGTCGAAGGCGGCCTCGGACCATCTGGTGCGGGCCTGGCACGAGACCTATGGCCTGCCGGTCGTGCTTTCCAATTGCTCGAACAATTACGGCCCCTATCATTTTCCCGAAAAGCTGATCCCGCTCGTCATCCTCAACGCGCTCGACGAAAAAACCCTGCCGGTCTATGGCGCCGGCGCCAATGTGCGCGACTGGCTGTTCGTCGAGGACCATGCGCGCGCGCTGGAACTGGTTGCCACCAGGGGCAGGCCGGGCGAGAGCTACAATGTCGGCGGCAATTCGGAGCGGACAAATTTGAGCGTCGTCGAGACGATCTGCGACCTGCTCGACACCAGGCGTCCGCGGGCCGGCGGCAAGAGCTATCGCGACCTGATCTCGTTCGTCACCGACCGCCCCGGTCATGATCGCCGCTATGCCATCGACGCATCGAAGATAGGGCGGGACCTCGGCTGGGCGCCGAGCGAGAACTTCGACAGCGGCCTGGCGAGAACCGTGGACTGGTTCCTGGACAACAAATGGTGGTGGGGGCCGATCCGCGAACAGCGCTATGCCGGTGAACGGTTGGGCGAAGCGCGCAAGGAGGGGGTGTGAGGCTCGTTGTCACCGGACGCGAGGGCCAGGTCGCGGCAAGCCTGCTCGAGGCCGGCCAAGGGCGTGCCGGCCTGGAGATCATCGCCATTGGCCGGCCGGAGCTCGACCTGGCAAGACCCGACACCGTCATCGACGCCATTGTGGCCGCGCAGCCGGATATGGTCGTGTCGGCCGCCGCCTACACGGCGGTGGACCAGGCCGAAGATGAGCCTGATCTGGCATTCGCGGTGAACGCAACCGGCGCCGGCAAGGTGGCGCAAGCAGCAGCGCGGCTCGGCGTTCCCGTCATCCATTTGTCGACCGACTATGTTTTCGACGGCTCGAAGGACAGCGCCTACGTCGAGACCGACGCGACCGCGCCGCTCGGCGTCTACGGCGCCTCCAAGCTCGCCGGCGAACAGGCGGTGGCGGCAGCCAACCCGCGCCATCTGATCCTGCGCACGGCATGGGTCTACAGCCCGTTCGGCAGGAATTTCGTCAAGACCATGTTGCGGCTTGCCGCCGACCGGGACGAGATCGCGGTGGTGGCCGACCAATGGGGAAATCCCACCTCCGCGCTCGATATCGCCGACGCGATCCTGCATGCGGCCGCGATGCTGCATGGCGACAAGCGCTTCGGTGCCTTTGGCATCTATCATCTGGTCGGCACGGGCGAGACCAACTGGAGCGGCTTTGCCCGTCATATCCTCGACACAAGCCAGGCTTTTGATGGTCCTTGGGCGCGGGTACGGGACATTGCCACGATGGACTACCCGACCAAGGCGCGCCGCCCCGCCAGTTCCCGGCTTTCGAGCGCGAAATTCGCCTCCACCTTCGGCTGGACGGCGCCGGAGTGGCGGCAGTCGACGGAAAAGGTGGTGCGACGTCTTCTTATCGGCGGGACGAGACTGGCAGTGACTGCATGAACAAGCATCCGTCCCCCGAGAATATCCGTGATGCGAAACCTGGGCCGCAGGCCATTGGCGAGGCGGCGCCGAAGAAGCGGGCCAAGACGAAAGCCGCGCGGCCTGGAGAGCGCGGCCTTTCGCTTCGTGACCTGTACAACGCGCATAGCGGCAAAGTGTCGGACAAATGGTCTATCTATCTGGACACATATGACCATATTTTTTCCGAGTATCGGAACAAGCCGGTTCGAATCCTGGAAATTGGAGTTCAGAACGGCGGTTCGCTGGAGATCTGGCGACGATATTTCGCCAGTGCGGAGCTTGTGCTCGGCTGCGATATCAATACGGCTTGCGGTAATCTGGTTTTTGACGATGAGAAGATTGCGGTCGTCATCGGTGACGCCAATACCGATGAGACGGAGCGAAATATCCTCGCGATGTCTGAAAAATTCGACATCATAATTGATGATGGATCGCACCTGTCGTCGGACATAATACGGTCTTTCGCTCGCTATTTCCCTCATCTTTCCGAAGGGGGAATGTACATAGCTGAAGATTTGCATTGCAGTTACTGGGGGGAATTCGAGGGCGGCCTCTACGATCCTCTTTCCTCCATGTCGTTCTTCAAGCGCCTGCTCGATGTGGTCAACCATGAGCACTGGGGACTGGACCGCCATCGAGTCGATGCTTTGGCCACTTTCGCCGAACAGAACAAGATCGCCTTCGAGGAAGCCTCCCTCGCGTCGGTCCATTCCATCGAGTTCCTGAACTCGCTCTGCGTTGTGACGAAGCGGGCAACTCGGGAAAATGTTCTGGGGCCTCGCAGTGTGCATGGCCGGATCGCGCTCGCCGACGGGAGCGTGGTTCCTCTCGACGGCACGGAGAACAAGGCAGCAGATCAAACCGGAAATCCATGGTCGTTGAGGTCGGTGACCATGGAAGAGGAAATTGAAACCAACTGGAAATTGGCGGTACGCAAGGAAGCGCGCATCGAGGCTTTTTCCGGCGAACTGGTCGAAATACGCGAGCGAATCAGAAATCGCGACAACGAGATCGCTGCGTTGAAGATCGAGTGCGAGCAAGTCCGCGCGGTCACGCAAGCGCTGGAACTAGCCAACACGAATCTCGCAGTGCTTGAACATAGGGTGGGGGATTTAAATCGCGAAATCGAATTGATTCACAGCAGCCGGATCTGGCGCTATAGATCGTTCCTGCGACGAGTTGCGTCGTTTCCGAATGCGGCGACTTTATATGCCGGACGGACCATCGCGTTGCGCGCACTCCATCATTTGGAAGGCGTGCCGTCAGGCAAGCGAGCCACGGAGTGGACAATAAAGGGTGATGATCCGCAGTTCGAACTCCTCTGGCGGGGCTCCCAGCCGTTGCCTGCCGGGCACTACCGGCTCAGCGTGTATGTGCCGGCCGAAGCGGAGGCGTTGACTGACGCGCGCCTTTATGTCGACAGCGGCAGGGGGTACAGTGAAGTCGAACGGATCGATCTGCGTTTTCGTTCGAACGGCAAAGGTCTCGCCGCTGCGACCTTCCTGCTTAGCCTAGAAACCTCGAAACTTCGTTTCGATCCAAGCGACCGTTCCCCTCAGATCACGATCGGCCGCGTCCGTTTGCGTCGGCTGGCACGGGTTGAATATTATGCTTGCCTCATCGGGAGAATCCTCGCTCGCCACCTGAAAAGCCCTGATTCACTAGGACGGTCTGCCGCGCGTGCCGTAAAACTCTTGAGACAAAGCGGCCCCCGGGGATTTTTAGCGACACTCCGATCAGCTGAGGCGCGAGGCGCTCTGGGCAGCGTTAGTTATGAAGGGTGGATTGCGCTTCATGACACGCCGACGGAGGACGACATTGCGGACCTTCGCCACCGCCTGGCCGAGCTTAAGGTGAAGCCCCTCATTTCGGTGCTCATGCCAGTCTACAATACGCCAGAGAGACTCCTGCGGGAAGCGATCGACAGCGTCCGCGCCCAAATCTACGAGAACTGGGAACTGTGCATTGCGGACGACTGCTCGACGGAGCCGCATGTGCGGCGCGTTTTGAACGAATATGTGAAACGCGATTCTCGTATCAAGGTCGTCTTGCGCGACAAGAACGGCCATATCTCGCAGGCATCCAATTCTGCGCTGGAGATTGTCACTGGCGAGTGGGTTGCGATGCTTGACCACGACGATATTCTCCGCCCGCACGCGCTGGCCGAGATCGTGCTGGAAGTCGACCGCCATCCTGACGCCGAACTGATCTACAGTGATGAAGACAAGATCGATTCGGAAGGCAGGCGTTATGATCCCTGCTTCAAGCCGGATTTCTCGCGGGAGCTTTTCCGGTCACAGAATTATCTGAACCATCTGACCGCACACCGGGCGGAAAATATCCGCGCCGTCGGCGGCTGGCGAACCGGCTTCGAGGGCAGCCAGGACTATGACCTCAATCTGCGCGTCATCGAGCGCATTGCCCCTAAGAGAATTCGGCACATTCCGAAGGTGCTCTATCATTGGCGGGCGGTGGAAGGCTCGACGGCGCTTGACGGTTCTCAAAAGAACTACGCCTATATTGCTGGATTGCGGGCGCTGGAAGAACACGTCGAGCGCATGGGTATTCCGGCGAGAGCCGAGGAAGCTCCCGGCATACCCTGTTACCGTCTTCGATTTTTCGTGCCCGAGCCTCAGCCGCTTGTGAGCCTTATCATCCCAACGCGTGACAAGGTCGAACTCTTGCGCCACTGCTTGGAGTCAATTCGCGAAAAGACAACCTACAGGAACTACGAGATTCTGGTGGTCGATAACGGCTCGGTGGAAAAGGAAACCCTTGCCTATTTCAGCGAGCTGAAGAAAGCGAAGAATGCCCGTGTGCTCCGTTACGCCAAGCCGTTCAATTATTCCGCGATCAACAATTTCGCCGTAGGGAAAGCGAAGGGGTCGATCATCGGCCTCGTCAACAACGACATCGAAGTGATCTCGCCGGACTGGCTGACGGAAATGGTCTCCTGGGCCGTTCAGCCGGATGTGGGCTGCGTCGGCGCAAAGCTCTACTATGCCAATGATACAATTCAGCATGGCGGCGTGATTGTTGGCTTGGGCGGCGTCGCAAATCACTCGCACAAGCATTTCCCGCGCCATCATCCAGGGTATTTTTGCAGGCTGAAGGTTCTGCAGAATCTCTCCGCTGTCACGGCAGCCTGTCTCCTGATCCGCAAAAACTTGTTCAAAGAAGTCGGCGGTCTCAACGAGGTCGACCTGACGGTCGCCTTCAACGATGTGGATCTTTGTCTGAAGGTACAGGAAGCCGGATATTCAAATGTCTGGACACCCTATGCCGAGCTTTACCACCTTGAAAGTATCTCTCGCGGCGCTGAGGATGCTCCGGAAAAAATGGCGCGTTTCAACAGTGAAATTGCGTATATGCAAAGACGATGGAAAAAGATCATCGAGCGTGACCCTTTCTATTCGCCGAACTTGACAAAAGCGCGCGAAGATTTCTCGCTAGGCTGATACCGGAAAAATAGCGATGGCCGAATTCCATTTTGTCGAAGACTACGAAAAGCACGTCGCGAGACTCATGCGCGATCATCCGATTGACGAAGCGATGTCGCTCGCCGTCGGTGGCGCCTATGACATTATCGGCCGAATTGAAGCCGAAGCCCTCATCAGGAACGGCCTGCGCGATGGCATGCGCCTTGCCGACGTCGGCTGCGGTTCGGGGCGCACGGCGGTTGCGCTCGCAAGACGCTTGCGCATTGACTATGACGGTTACGATATCGTTCAGGCCTTGCTCGACTATGCCAAGAGCAAGACACCCGAAGAGTATAGGTTCCACATGAACCGAGCGGTGAAACTCCCGGCCCCGGACGCAACATTCGACTATGTATGTGCCTTCAGCCTGTTTACCCACCTTCTGCACGAAGAGACCTTCATCTATATGCGCGACTGTCACCGTGTGCTGAAGGAGGGCGGCAAGCTGCTTTTTTCTTTCCTGGAGTTTCGCATGGCCGCCCTCTGGCCAATCTTTGAGGCGACTGTGAAGCAATACGAGGCCAGCACTCGCCCGACTCTCAACATGTTCCTTGAACGCCAAGCCATTGAGGTCTTCGCGGCCAAGATCGGCTTCAGTGTGGAGGAATTCATCGACGCCGACGCTCCGGTTCTCGATGAGCATATGCTCGGCCAGTCTATGTGCGTGATGGTGAGATAAAGTCAGATGCGATTATTCCAGAAGCCTCGCCCAGCGCTACCACCGCGCACGAAGAAAATCACTTCGGCGTTGAACCTTGCCGGAAAGGGTATCGAATACGGGCCTTTGCACGCGGTACTTTTGCGAAAGCCGCACTATGACGTTTCCTATGTGGACTATGCCGACCGCGCTTACTTGGCCGAGCACTATGCCAACAATCCTAATGTCGACGTCAGCCTGATCCCCGAGATCGACATCGTTACCGGCGGCAAGCTGATTTCTGAATTTCTCCCAAAGGAGTCGATCGACTATATTGTGGCGTCGCACGTCATGGAGCATGTGCCCGACCTGCTCGGCTGGCTCGAAGCGAATCTGTATGTGCTTAAGCCCGGCGGTCGGATCGCCGTTGCGTTTCCGGACAAGCGTTACTGCTTCGACCTGAAACGAAAAAGCAGCACGATTTCCGATGTTATGGCGTCCTACCTCGAGAAGCGGACAAGACCGAGCTTCCATCAGATATGCGATCATTTCTGGAATGTTAGCAAAGCTAACCCGTTGGATTGTTGGAAAAAGACAACTACCCCTGAGAATGCAGAATACATTCATGAAAGAAAGAGTATCGTTGAAACGCTTAGAAAAATGGCAATAAGGGAAGATTATATTGATTGCCATTGCTGGGTTTTTGCTGATTTTCAATTTCTTGAAACAATGAACGATATAAAGTCTGTTCACAACATTGGATTGGAAGTCGTATCGTTTTATCCGACTCAACCAAATACTCTAGAATTTTACGCGACTTTTGAGAGAGTTTAAGGGTATATTCATAATATTGAGGGGCGTTGGATGACAGGAAGGCGGCCGATGACGCGCTTCGTGTAGTGGAGACAAAAAGCGATTATACAGATGCGAACCTAGCCAAACACGGGGGTGTGAAGGCAAATGCTGCAATATGATAAGATATTCTTTTTACATATTCCAAAGACGGCGGGCAGCGCTTTTAACCATATATTCAAACCGCTTTTTGGGCCGGATCGCTACTTTGAGCATATGGAGAGCCAGCCAGAGCTATTTCTATCGGTGCAAAGGGATGGTCGCCCCTTCTTTATGTCTGGGCATGTGTACTTTGAGGCTGCTTGTCCATTGATCGAGAGGTCCGATGTCTTCACCATCACCATCCTGCGCGAGCCAGTAGCGCAACTCATTTCACATTTGAAATGGGTAAAGTATGTCGGCAGCCCAAAGTACCCGGACCCGAACGCCATAGATGCCGAGATTTTGGAGTTTGCGCGGGAGCTTTTTCGTGTGCCTCTCAGCGACATCGCGAGTGTCGGCGATCTCTTGGATCGCCCTCTAGGGCTAAGACTCTTTGATAATCTACAGGTTCGATACTTGTCGGATCCGTTCGTATTGCGGGTCGGGCCTGAGCATGCCAAGAGGGCGATAGAGAATATAATAAAGTTCAAATTCGTATTTGTTTTGGAAGATATGGCGATTGCACATGAAATGTTATCTCGGAAGTTTCCTGGAATTGAAGATATTAATTTATATAACGAAGCTCAAATTGTAGACGATGTAGATTTTCGAAATGCTGAAATCGGCAATTTCTACCTTGAGCGCACAGCTCTAGATAGGCAACTATATTTGTCGGCTCGGTCATTTTCGCTGAGATTTCATCTCTTGAAGGCAGCAGATGCGATACCTCGCTAGAGCGGCACGGCATAATTTCGGAAGGAGTTGGAAGGAGAATGAAAAGGGAGGCTCGATCGCCGTCATCGCGATGAAAGGTTACCAAAGGTGGTCTTTGGTAACTGGGCTCTGAGATGGCATCTGTGGGATAAGAGTCCCTATTTTCGCGCCACCAGAGCCAATGCCGGACCGTTCGGATGTCCCGGGTGGTCGAATTCTATTGCCTCCACCGTGAAGCCGAAATCGGCAATCGCCCGCATCAGAGACCCCCGGGTAAGCCAAAACGCCCACGGCTTCCCCCCGCCGCAGAAGCCGGCCCAATTGAGCGCCTCCTCATAATTGCGCCTGGATACCGTGTATGACTTGCCGCTGACCTCGATCTCGTACGGCTTCTCGAACTGCTTGGTCAGATTTTCTCGGGTGCGTAGCGAGTCGTCGTAGTAGTGCGTCCAAAGGAAGATCGTATCGGATACACGAGCAATGTTGCCAAGAAATTCAACAGGGTCGGTCATATGATAGAGTATGCCTGACGCCACGCATACATCGAAGCGTTCGCTGGTTTCCGACAAATACTTCATCGCGTCGCCGTAGAGAAATCGGGCACGACTGAGGTTGAAGATTTCCTTGACGCAGAGGCATTTTAGGTAGGATCGCGAATTGGCCTCGACAGCGAGTATCGATTCCGCGCCTGCTTGATGCATCATGTAAGTGTGTCCCGCCTCCAGCGGTCCGAGCTCCAGAATGCGCTTGCTGGCAAAGCCGCCAATGGTTTTCGAAAGCCAATCGATGCGGGCATCTTCAAATAGGGCCGCGCTCCCGGGCGTCGTCGTTGCGCCGGCCGTCGCCGGAAATTTGGACGACCATTCGCCTTTGAAAATATCGACCGCATTTTGAGCGCTTGGCGCAGTCGCCACGTACGCGTCTAGAATGTCCATTTGTTTCCTCTAAACCGAATGCTGGATGGGCCTTAGCAGCCTGCGATGCCCATGTCACGCCAGCTCCCCTGCCGGCGCAGGGATTGCCGGATCTCGGGCCGCGGCCCAATCGTCGACGGTCTAGCTCCAACACCTTTTTGCACGTGGTTGTGATCGGATAGCATTCGTAGTGTCAGCCGGGTCTTCGGCGGAGCTTTCTTTCCCGAGCTCGGCGCGCACCCACAATGCGATCGTCAACTACGCGCATCTGCATCGCCAAGCGGAAATCAAATCGGCTACCCCGCGGCGCCCGGCTCTCTGAGAACGCATGAAACATTGAGCTCCTTTACAACCGAGGGCTGGCTGTCGGAAACCGGGTCAAGCCGAAACTCATTCTTGAAGCCGTGTGGTTCGATCACGAGGAACCGCACCGCATTTCCATTGCCTGCAGCAATTTGCCGGGTGCGGCTGTTGGCTTCGGAGAAGGTCGAAGCGCCCCACGGAACATAGAAGAGCTGGACAGTCGTGGGGTTTTCAACACCCACGGTGCTATCTACGCGGACTGCCAAGCAGTGGTGAAGGTCACCTGCTTGCCCGACCGAAAAAGCCATCTGAACATCCTTGCCGGCGGACAGATTCAGTTGATTGCCAGCGCGGGTCTCGGCTTTCGCGTTGCTCACCGTGACGCCGTCAATTGGCTTGCCCAGCACGTTCCAGGTCGGGTTGCCGGGAGCACGCTCAAGCAGGTCGGGCGGAAAGAAGCGTATGAATGACGCCCCCATTTTCACCGCGTTTGCGTACGCCAGCGTCATGTCGCGAGGATAAAGCGTCGGACAATCGATAGGCCCTCCGTTGAGCAGCTTCGCATGTAAACACGCGCCGTTTCGAAGCGTTAGATCAGATGTCTGCCGAAAGTAGGAAGCGTGGGCAAAGACTCCTGCCGCCATGGTGAACACGACGACGCAACTCGTTGCCACCACCGCAACGATGCGAATTGCATCCATCTTCCTCGGCCACAGCATTGTCGCCATAACGATGGCGCCCGCAAACACCCAGGGCCAAATCAATGTCGCCCAAAAGAAGTGAAAGCGCGCGAAGCCAAAGGCGAAGAGTTGCAAAGGGGTGGATATGTTGGCGGGGCGCAAATCGCTTCGACCGGCGGCGACCATTAGAAGGTAGAAAAATACCGAGGCGAACAAGAGGAGGCTGATCAATCCGGAACGGGCAGGAACCGAATGCCGCGTCTCCGCCGTCTTGACATTGCGCAGGCCGGCTATCGCGACCGTCACGGCAAGGGCCATGCAAAGCAAGACGACCAAAAGAGATCGCAACGGATGCGAACCCGCCAGCATGAGACTGCGGCCTACCTTGCCGAACAAGTAAAACCAGAACTCGGGGCTGTTCGGCAGGGACCAGGGCGTTCCTGAATGCACTTGGCCATGTTGGACGAATACGAGGACGTACCCCTGCACGATGACGGTAATGACGGACGCGCAAAACAGCGCAACTCCGTCAGGAGTCAAATCACCAAATGCGCGCCGATTAATCGCGATGCAGACAATGAGTGTGGCGGCCAATGCGAGTAAGGAGAAAGCGCCGGAAGTGTAAGTCAATCCCGAAAGAATGCCTAACACGAACAAAACGAAAGAGCGAACGGGCCACGGCCAGCGGCTTACGACCAGAATGTAAACTGCGCCAAGAATGAATATCAGCGGTACAGCTTGGTGATAAGCTATGTTTTGTCGGCCCCAATAGCTATCCGACTGGAGCATGAGCAAAGTGAACGCAAAGGCGCAAGCTGTAAGCAGGCTATCGTCGAGAGCGGACTTGAGGAGGAGCCATTGCAATAAAAGGAGTAAACCGAGGGTGGTTGTCATAGAAATAAGTTGATCTACGACGGAATTTCCTTTGAAAATGATAAAAGTAAGAGACTCAAGAAGTTTACCAACGGCGTATAGAGTGTCATTTGCCGGTGTAAAAAGATATTTAAGACTAAAAGATCCTGACGTTCCATCAAAATAGGCGCGCCAGTCATCAAAATACGGAAGGTCTATTCCATAGTTAACCCACTGAACTGCCATCCAAACGAGGCAGGCAATTGGGATGGCGATGAAAAGGGCGATAATAATGCGCTCTGCCGGTCTCGGCGTGTGGTGAGGTGGGCGCATGGTATGGGGGGCTACTCCCAGCATGAGGTCCGCCGTTTGAGGCCCGATAGAACGTTTCATCGTTGTCTGCGCAGTATCCATCGAGAAACCAGGAAGTTGAGAATTGTCGTGAAGGCGAGCGTTGAAAAGAACGCCACCGTTCGGCTTTGCAGCAGTTGTTCGAGAAAATGAAGAGTTGCCAACCCGGCAACAAACACGGCGGCGACCGAACCGCCGACCGTCAGTCGATCCGCTAGGTGAGTACGCCCGCCAGGAAACACCCGACCCGGATAGAACACCATCACGAACGCGAGGCCTAGCAGCCAGGCGATCGCATAGGAAGCTGCTGACGGGAGTAAAAGAAGGCCGGCGAAGTAGACGACGCTCGTCAGCGCGGTGTTCAATGCGCCCGCCACAAGAAAGCGGAGTGCGTCTGAGCCCATGCGGTCAGCGGTCATCCGGTTTGACCGTATCCAAGAAATCCGCATAGTCCCTGATGTAGTCGTCGGCATCGTAGGGATGCGAGGCCATGACCAGGAGCACCGTGTCGGGCTGAAACTTGTACTGAATCCCCCAGATGCCGGGCGGTATGTAGAGCCCGATCGACGGTTCGGTCAAGGAAACCTCTTTCCTGCCATGGCCATCGTCCACGACGACCGAGAGAGAGCCGTGAGCAGCGACAAGGAATTGGTGGCACTCGCGATGCGCGTGCTCACCCCTGACCTTGTCGGACGGCACGCCATAGACCAGGAAAGACCGCGCCGGCTTGAACGGCAGGTTCAAACCGAACTCCAGCGGTGCGAGTTCGCCGCGCAGGTCGCCAAAATGCGGCAGCCGCCAGAGTTCGCTGCCGCCGACCGCAAGCGACATTTTCTCGCCGACCGTGCCGGGAAAGGTCTGCGTGACGGCTGGCACGATCCGCGGGCCGGTCTGGTAGCCGATGATGATGGCGGGATTTCCGACCACAACAGCATTGGCAGGCACGTTCTTGGTCACCACGGCGCCGGCGCCTATCATCGCATGGCGGCCAATGATAACGCCCGGCAGGATTGTCGCGTTGGCACCGATCGACGCCCCGTCCTCGACCGTCGTCAGCAGGAACGCTTCGGGATATTCCTTGGAGCGCGGGAAGCGATCGTTGGTGAAGGTCGCGTTCGGACCGACAAACACGCTGTTGCCCAAGCGTACGCCATCCCATAGCTGCACGCCGCTCTTGATGGTCACATCATTGCCGACGACCACATCGTTCTCGATGAAGACATGATCGCAGATATTGCAGTTCGAGCCGATCACGGCGCCGGGGAGGACGTGGGCGAACGCCCAGATGCGTGTCCCGCTGCCGATTTGAGGGCTTTCGCAGATGCCGCGTTCATGCACGAAAAATGGCTTGTCGGTCATTTGGCTGTTCCGTCAACGACGCGGCTGATGATCCTGAGAGGGCGCGACTTGGTGTTTTCAACGGCGCGCCAGAGATAGCAGCCAAGAATGCCCTGAACCAGGAGACTGGCCGATCCGAAACCGGTGATCAGCAGCACCAGCGTCGTGTAACCAGCGGGGTCGATATTGCCCAGCAGCCGCGCGATCACGGTAACGATTGCAAACAGAAGGCTTAGCACACAGCCTGCAAAACCTAGCCAGAGTGCGAGCATGATCGGAAAATCAGAGAACGAAAATATGCTGTCCATCATGTATCGGAACCGCCGCGCCATGCCCCAGGCGCTTGTTCCGTGCTCTCGTTCGCGACGGCGGTAAGGTACGAATTCACGCCTGAAGCCGACCCAGAACAGTTGCACCACAAGCGAGCTGTTCGGCTCCTCGATCGACAGGATCGCTTCCAGCACCTGGCGATTGCAGGCGAAAATATCCACGCCGCCACTCGGCATGCTTGGCAGGACGAGCCTGCGGTAGGCGGCCCAGAAAGCCTTGGACAGAAATTTGGTCAGGGGTGGATCGCTACGCCCGGCGCGCTGCCCAAACACCACGTCTGCTTCGTCCTTTTCCAGTTTCGAAAAGAATTCGACGATCAGTTCCGGTGGTTCCTGCAGGTCGGCGGCCATGGCGGCAACCTGGTCACCCGAGGCATGTTCGAGCCCGGTTCGAATGGCGGTGAACGAGCCAAAGTTCCGGCTATGGAAGATGATCTTGTAGTCATAGCCCGAGCCCTTCAATTCCTTGACCAGCAGAGGGCCGGATTCGTCCGGCGATCCGTCGACAACGAAGACGAACTCGATGTCACCTCGATATCTGGAATGGAAATTGGCGACCGCCTGCAGAAGGGAAGGGATGTTCGCCTGATTTCGATAGATCGGGAAAACGATCGAACGTGTTGTCACATTGCCTCCCATTCGCGGAGGGCCAGGCACACTTGCCCTATCTCGTCACTCGTCATGTCGGGATAGCAGGGAACGGAACACAGACGGCTGACGCTGGCTCTTGAAACGGCGAGATTTTCCGTACCCTTCATCGGCAGATCCGCCCAGCCGATCTGGTCGCAATCCAGCACGGGATAGTGAATGTCGGTGTCGACGCCGCGCTCTTTCATAAACGCTCGGAATGCATCCCGGTCGTCGCAAAGCGCGACGGCGAGATGCGCCACAGCGCCATCTCCCCCCTCTAGGAATTGCAATCGACGCCCGGCTACCGACTTATACTGGCTGAGGATGGCACGCCGCTGCCCGTTGCGGATATCCACATCGCCCAGCAAAACGTCCAGTATCGCGGCTTGAACCTCATCCATGCGAGAGTTGCGGCCGTTGGGCACGCCGACATGATATTTTGAAGTCCAGCCATATTGCTGCAACTGCCGTATGTGCGCGGCAACTGGCGCGTCAGGGGTGAGAACAGCACCGCCGTCACCCATGGCCCCGAGATTCTTGGTTGGATAGAAACTGAAAGTGGAGATATCTCCCAGCGAACCCGCAACCTCGTTTGCGATCCTTGCCCCGTGCGCCTGTGCGCAGTCCTCCACGATTGGAATGTGCGAGAGGCCAGCCTCGGCAAGTCCGGCCCTCACGGCTCGGACATCGACGACGCCGCCATAAAGGTGGGTGACGACGATCGCAGCGGTGTCTGCGTTGGCGGCCTTCAACGCGGACTGAACGTCCATGAGCTGGCTGGCCTGTTCGATGTCGACATAGTGCGGAATGAGGTCGTTGTGCCAGCAGGCGCAGCTAGCATAGCCCCCTGCATTGGCCGCGATGATGACTTCGCGCCCGCGCGAGCCGTTGCGCCTGACAACCGCGGCCAAGGCAAATTCAAGTGCATCGGTGCCGTTGGCGACAAGGACGCATTCCGAAACACCTATATACTTGGAAAAATTTGCCGCAAATCGTTTGCCCGCCGCGCCGTTGAGCCACCAACCGGACCGCAGCGTGCTCGCCACTTCACGCTCGATTTCAACCTGATAGCGCTGATACAGGCGCTTCAGATCATTCATCGGAACGGAGTCTTGTTTCGTCATGCGTCAGTCTCGTTACCCGATGCCCGCGAAAAGGATTAGAGCTTGGCTGGCTTTCCAGCGCGCTTTGTCGGCTCTGTTGTGAACGATTCGATCCGACCGCTCCTGAGCGTCATTCTTTTCGTGCATACGCTTTGTATGAGGGCCTCACTGTGGCTGGCCAGCACGATGATGCCGGCCTTTTCCGCGAGTTCGTCCATGCGCCTTTTGGCCTTGTCCTGAAATGAGGCGTCGCCGGCGCCGATCCACTCGTCCATCAACAGAATCTCAGGATCAAGCGCGGTTGCCGCCGAAAAGGCCAATCGCGCCGCCATACCCTGGCTGTAGGCCTTGAACGGCAGGTCGATAAAGTCCCCGAGCTCGCTGAAGGCGATGATATCCTCCATCTTCTCTTCGATCTCGGCTTCCGTCCATCCGCTGATCAACCCACGCAACACGATGTTCCTGCGCCCGGTGGCCTCGCGGCGAAAGCCTATGTTGATATTGAAAAGGGCGTCGACCTTGCCTTCGATGGCGACGCTTCCGCCGGATGGTTCGTAGATCCCGTAGAGCACCTTGAGAAGGGTGGTCTTGCCGGCTCCGTTCGGGCCAACCAGGCCCAGCCGGTCGCCGGCCTTCAACTCGAAGCTGATCCCATCGAGCGCCTGGACGAACTGCTTTCTGCCCGAGCCTTCAATTCTGCCGCCGGGCCCGCCGACGCGCCGGTCCGGCGCGGAAAGCGTCAGCTTCTCGTGCAGCTTGTAAACAAGGCTAACGTTGTGGAGTTTGATAGAAACCATCGAAAACTCAGATGATGAAAATGACTTGCTTGCGGTACCGGCCAAGCAGCAGCAATGCAATCATCCATATCGCCAAAGACATGATGATCGTTACACCAAAAGCGTGAGCTGGCAATTCTCCGTTCAATATGGGCAAACGGACGATCTCGAGGAAATACGTGAATGGATTCCAATGATACGCGTATCTCTGTATGCCTTCCTGTCCCTTGTACACCCAGAAGACGGGCGTGAAGAACATGCCGACCCGCAGCAAATTACCGACAATAAACTGGCTGTCGGGGAAGAAAGCTCCGAGAAACGCGAACACGGTAATCATCGCGGGCGTGACCAGCAGAATAAGCAGCAATCCTGCAACTGACCACAGCCACGGCGAAGCGACAGGGGGACCGCTCAAGAGCAAAATGACAAGGCAACCAGCGATCGCATAACCCGCCCGGATGGCAGACTGCAATGCCAGCCGCAGCACATACACAAACAAAGGCAGCGTCGTACCTTCGATGAAGCTTTCTTCGCGCTGGAAGAGCGACACGCTCAGGGACATGACCTCCATCAGGTAGAACCATACCAGAAGGCCGATCGCGACATAGGCAGCATAACCCGCAGCATCCTTGCCCGCGGGCTGGAACACGAAGACGAATGTGCCCACGAACGCAACGTAGTTGACCAACAGCCAAAGCGGTCCGAGAGTCGTGCGCCTATGCTGGTCGCCGATGTCCTCATGGGCCAGCGCAATCCAGACCCTGTGCAGCCTTATAGCCCTGGAGATGTCGTCAAAAGCGCCGTTTAGTGCCGCAATCATCGTTTGGGGTATCGCAATCTGTTGTTCCGGCGCATTATTCTTCGCTGGCCATAGCGAACCACCAAGCCCCTCTCTAATAGCCATTTCGACGAGCATATGGCAACGCATTGCGTCGTAACGAGGTCGAGAGCAGAGTCAACCGCGGATACACGCTGACGTTGCGGCAGTGTGCAAATCGCAAGGCTGGCCAGGGGCTCGGCAACAACCATCCGGCAACAGGGCGTAAATTTTACTCTTGTTCACGCGCTCTACCGAAAAAACATCTGGCTATGACTTCGAGCGCGCAGTATGCGATACAACACGGCGGGGGCCGGGGATGGCACTTTGAAAGAGTGATCGGCCACGAATGATCTTCGTGCTCGCACTTTGTGGTGTCCATGTCCGCGAGCCTGGAGTTTAGCACTACCTAATGAATACTTCCCTGGAAGCTGTATTCGGACTCAGGCCGGAGATGCGGCGCGCCTTCATCATGGTCCAGGACGTGGTCATGGTCCTGGTCGCGGTGGCACTCAGCCTCAGCCTTTCGCGGTCGGATCTTTCGTTCGGTGCGCTCTCCTACGAGGGTTTGGCCACTTGGGCGAGCATCGTTGTCATCAGCCATTTGCTGTTCAGGTACAGTGGTCTCTACACCACGGTCTGGCGCTTTGCCTCGACGCCCGATTTTTTCAACATCCTGAAGAGCTGCGCGATTCTGACGCTCACTCTTTACGCGGCTTCGCTGGTGGTTCGTTTCGTCCAGCCGGTCGCCGGCCTCAACGAACGACAGTTCATTGTTTTCTTCCTCGTCTCCTTCACCATCATATCGGGGCCGCGGCTGTTCTACCGCTTCCTTCGTGACGGCGCGAGCTGGGGCATCCTGAGTCGCAAGAGCGACAACTCTTGGACCAAGCGGGCATTGTTCGTCGGCCGGCTCGGCGAAGCCGACCTGATCATTCGCTTCACGCGCACGGCGCAGCCCGCCGATTATTCCATCGCCGGCATCATGGCCACCGAACGCGGCGCCCCCTTGGGAACGCGTATTCAAGGCGTTCCCGTGGTGGCGACCCGGCCACGTCTGGTCGATGTCCTGGAGGACTACGCAACCGGCACCAAAAGTCTGGATCTGCTGATTTTCGGAAGCGGTGCCGAGCATGAGATCGAGGAGTATACGGAGCTCGTCCGCGTCGCCCGGCACGGCGATATAACGGTGGTGCAGTTCTCCGGTCTTTCGCAGCTGGAACAGCAGGGAAAGCTGGTTCTCGACGCCGTCGAGATGGAAACCATCCTGCGCCGCCCGACGGTCCCGTCCGATATCGAGCGTATCGGCGCCTTCGTCGGCCGCAAACGCGTTCTGGTGACGGGAGGCGCCGGGTCCATCGGCCGAACGCTGGTCAAGCGGTCGCTGGAGCTGGGAGCCGAGGCGGTGCTGGTCGCCGACAACTCCGAATTCGGCATCTTCCAGTTGAGCCAGTACATTGACGAGAAGCACCACGAGCGCCTCAAGGTCCGCATCGTCGATGTCGCCGACCGGCGCCAGATAACGCGTGTCGTCACGGAATTCAGGCCCGACATCATCTTTCATGCCGCCGCGCTCAAGCATGTTCCCTTGCTCGAGGAAAACTGGGATTCGGCCATCCAGACCAATGTTTTCGGCACGCTCGTCTGCGCCGAGGTCGCCGCCAAATGCGGTGTTCCGCAGTTCGTCATGGTGTCGAGCGACAAGGCGGTGGATCCGACATCGGTGCTCGGCATGACAAAACGGGCCGCCGAACAGATCGTCAGCGCCTTGCATGGGGCACCCGCGAGCGAGCCGGGCGGGCGTCGGTCCGCCACCAAGTTCATAGCCGTCCGCTTCGGCAACGTCTTCGGCAGCAATGGTTCGGTGGCGACCATATTCCAGGCGCAGATCGAGGCCGGAGGCCCCGTCACCATCACGGACCGGCGCATGACACGCTATTTCATGACGGTGGCCGAAGCCGTCGATCTCGTCATCATGTCGGCGGCCGACGCCGCATCGCGGCAGGGCGGCGACGACTATGCCGTCTATATGCTCGATATGGGCAAGCCCGTGCCAATCCTTGAAGTGGCCGAAACGATGATCCGCATGTCCGGACAGAATCCATACACGGACATTCCAATCCGGTTCACCGGCATAAGGCCGGGCGAAAAACTCCACGAAACGCTGCATGGCGAAGATGAGGAACTGGTCGAGCTCGGCATTTCGAAGATTTTCGGCCTGAGCACCGATGTCGTGGAATGGTCGGATGTCCAGGCCGCGCTCACGGAACTGCAGCAAGCGATGAAGAGCCAGGACAAGGCTTCCTCGCTCGCCGTGCTGGCCGGCCTTGACCGCGCCAAGAGGGCAAGGGGGAGCGCACCTCCGGACGTGATCCCGAAAACGGCCGGGCGGGCGACCTAGGCCAATTCAGAGAATGATCTTGACCGTGGTTTGGACAGGCCCCGCCATTCCTGGGCATTTGCAGGGTATTTGAAGCTGGTGAGCAAAGAAGATCCGCGCATCGCAGTCCTGATGGGCACGAAAGACGGCGCCGCCTTCATTGACGAGCAACTGCGATCCCTGCTCGCGCAGTCGCACCCTCTCATCGACCTGTGGATTTCAGACGATGGCTCCGTCGATGGCACGACCGCCATCATCGAGGCCTGGAGGCCCTGCTGGTCCAAGGGGCGAATGACCTTGCTGGAAGGTCCGCGGCAAGGCTTCGCCGCCAATTTCCGCTCGATGATCCTGGATCGGCGCATCGAGGCGGACTGCTATGCTTTCTGCGACCAGGACGATATCTGGGAGCCCGACAGGCTGGAAACCGCCGTCCGCTGGATGCAGGGGCTCGATGCAAGAACCCCGCTGATGTTCTGCTCGCGGACAGCAACCATGACCGAGGCCGGAAGCCTTGTCGGCCATTCGCCGCTGTTTCGCCGGCCGCCATCCTTTCGCAACGCGCTCGTGCAAAGCATCGCCGGCGGCAACACCATCCTGTTGAACGCCGCCGCACGCGGCCTGCTGGCCACGGCCTGCGCGCGCACCGGGTTCGTCAGCCATGATTGGTGGGCCTATCTCATCGTGACCGCCGCCGGCGGCATCGTCCGCTACGATCCACGGCCGCTGGTGCGTTACAGGCAGCATCCCGCAAACCTGGTTGGCGCCAACGTGTCGTGGCAGGCAAGGGTTTCCCGCCTTGGCCGCCTGTTCAGGGGCGAGTTTGCCGGCTGGACCGATCTCAATCTCGACGGCCTTGCCGTCAATCGCGACCTCCTTACACCGGAGGCGGCGGCGTGCCTCGACTTGTTCACCAGCGGACGGCAGGGCGGTCTTTTCCACCGCTTGGCTGGCTTGCGCAAAAGCGGTGTCTATCGACAGACTTTTGCCGGCACCCTGGGGCTCTATCTCGCATTCATCCTGGGTCGTATCTGAGCAACGAATGATGCCTGGCGCGCTTGGTCAACAGATAACCTCATGCTACGTCGACCGGATCGAGGGGCTCCGTCCGTGGCGTTGCCTCATGGCTTTGGCAGGGAGCGCTATCGGCCGTTCATGAAGACAGCCAAGCAAATCTTCGACCTTGTCGGTGCGGCGCTGCTGTTGCTGGTCACATCTCCTGTTTTTCTGCTCGCCGTCCTTGCGGTTCGGGCATCATCTCCCGGCCCGGCGATTTTTTCCCAGACACGGGTCGGTCGCGACGGCACGCTGTTTCGCTGTCACAAGTTGAGGACAATGTACGTTGGAACGCCATCATTGCCCTCGCATGAGACGCCCGTGAGCGCCGTGACGGCGGTTGGCGAGGTCTTGCGGAAGTTCAAGCTTGATGAACTGCCGCAGTTCTGGAACGTTCTGAGAGGCGAGATGAGCCTGGTCGGGCCTCGCCCCTGTCTGCCGACCCAGACGGAGGTGATCGAATATCGCAGGCGGCTGGGGGTTCTGTCGGCACTTCCGGGCATAACCGGCTTGGCCCAGATCAGGGGCATCGACATGTCGAGCCCGGTGCTTCTGGCCGAAACCGATGCCGCCTATCTCAAGTGCGCGTCATTCTGGCTCGACCTTCGGATCCTGTTTGGAACGCTCTATCGAGGTTGAGCGGACCATGATCCCAAAAAAGTCGAAGTTGGTTTTGGAAACGTCAAAGATCATCGTCAGGCAAGAAGTCGAGATTTGCCGAGGCGCGCTATTTCGGCCAGCCGCTCCAGCGTGCCGGTTTCTGGCAGCCAGCCCTCCGACACCAGCAGGGAAGGATCGCATATCTGTGTCGCGGTCATGCTGTCCCAGAACGCCCGCCTGCCAAGCACGGCCGCAGCCGGTCGCATCAGGCCGGCCGGTACTGCGATCAGGCGCGGAGGCCGTCCAAGACCGCTGCGAAAGGCGCCGATGATGGCTGCGACCGCGACCGGCGGCACATCGGCGCCGACATAGACCGGGCGAAGCGGCGCTGAATGGGCCAGCAGGTGCGACACGGCTCGCGCCGCGGCCTCGGACGACATGAGCGAGCGGATTCCCGTCAAGGCGCCTGTCGGCAGCGGCAAGCCCGTGTCGGCCAGGCGCATCAATGTCGCCAGGTTTCCCTTCATGCCGCTACCATAGACAGGAGGCAGGCGCAGCACCGCGGCATCGGAACGGCCTTGCAATGCATAGGCGCTGAGAACCCTGATCTCGCCTTCACGTTTTGAGCGTCCATAGACGCATTGCGGGGCAGGGAGCGTGTTTTCGTCGATCGTTGCGCTGACGCGAGCGCCGATCACGGCCCGGATCGAGGAGAGCTGAATGAAGCGTCCGCTCACCTGTGCGGCCGCGGCATGCGCCAGCCGCGCGCTCAATTCCACATTGGCCGCCCGATAATCGGCTTCGGTGGCGTTGCCCCGGTCATTGTTCAGGCCCGCGCAATGGACGACATGGGTCATATCCCTGGTGAGTGCCAGGAAAGCCGCTGCCGGCGCATCGAAATTGGGCATAGGCACAGTGTCGTTTCCCGGCCCCAGTTTCTCCGGACGGCGGGAGGCAAGGCGAAGCTCGGCTCCTGCTTCGCGAAGGTGGCGCACGACAAGGCGCCCGATGAAACCCGTCGCGCCTGTGACCAGGACTTTCATTGCCTTGCCCGGAACATCTATTGATTGGCTGATGGAAGAGCTTGGTCTTCCGTTATTGGTGGAAGAGCTTCCACCAATAAAACCTGGTGTCCGGAGGCGAGATATGTCCCGCTCACCAGGAAGACCATCAGCACCGAATCCAGAATGTCGTGGCCGACCAGGATGCCCGTCATTCCGGCGGTGAGATAGGTGATCACCACGACGATTATCATGGTAGCGCCGAAGCGCTCGATCGGATCGGTGCTGTTTCGCAAGACCAGGGCGGCATTTCTGGCGGCAATGACAAAGATCGCCGCCAGCGTCGCGGCGCCCAGGATGCCAGCCTGCACCAGGGCGGTCAGGAAGCCGTTGTGGAAATGATTGAAGCCTAGCGACATCGCGAACTGGTCCTGGAAGCCTTGCTTTATCAAGAGCTGGGTCGCACCGGCCCCATGTCCGAACACTGGCATCTCGCGGAACGCCTTCAGGCCGATCTCCCAAAGGGCAACACGTATTCCCAACGAGGTATCGTAGTTGCCGTGCGCCCCGAGCGCATCCCAGTCGGAGCGCAGAAAGTCGAGGCGCCCGGCTATCGTCTGGAAGCCGAAAGCAGCGATCACCATGCCGACCGCCACCAGCAGCAGCAGCAGTCGAACGACATTCCGCCCTCTCAGCCTGTGCTGGTTGATCAGCAGGACGGCGATGCCGGAAATCAGCAGCGCCAGCCAGACAATGCGCGTACCGGAGTAGACGATGGCGACCGCCCCCCCAAGCGCGGCGCAGATGAGGGCGATCCTGCGTCTCTCGATACCCGACAGGGCGCCGGTCACGCACATCATCACGGCAAGGCAGAGGACCTCCGCGAAGACGATCGCATTGCCGGCCCCGCCCTCGGCTCTGATCCCCAGCCAATATTGCTGGAAGATCGCCAGCAGCAGCGCGACAAAACAGGCGGTCATGCTGCTGAGCACGATGATGCGGACGAGCGTGGCCTTCGGCGTGATGCTCCAGGTCGAATAGGAGATCGGGAAAAACAGGAAGGTGATGAGCGGGACAAGGTGTGGCGCATCCGCGACGAACGAGTTGTTGACGATGGAAGCCACGAGATTGGCCGCGCAGTAGGCGTAGATCGCGACCGTCAGCGCGATCATGGGTCGGTCGGCGTTGAAGCGTCTTTTCCTGGAGGCAATCAACAGGACCGACCACAGGCCGCCGCCATTGAACACAAAGCTGACCACCGATCCCAGAACCGGTGGGAAAAAGAAGCAAAGAATGGAGAAATAGATATTGACGCGCGAAGGCGTGAATTGCTGCCTTATGGAAGAAAGCCGGCTCAATTTTCTGGCTCACTGGTCTCTGGAAACTACATACGGCAGATCTTGTTGAGCGAAATCAAATGTGCTCGCCTCGAATTGCCCGTGCCGTATGATGCATCTTGCCCGCTTTCAGAGGCTGGTATAGCGGCTGGACTGCCCTTTCGATAGTGCGTCGGGGCCGATTGCCACCGGAAATCGGCAACTGGCGCCGGGCGATTGGAGAAGGCCCTGGGAGGCCGCCGCCGCGGTCGCTCAAGCAATATTTTTCCCGCCTTTTCTCGGCAATTGACGGCGCGAGCAGAAATTTCCGGGTTTTGGCACAAGTGTGGAAAATTCATTCTCGAACGGACTGGCGCCGGGCTCGTCTTGCATTGTTCTGGGCGGCGGCGATCTGCTAGAAGGCCCGCTCGAAACTTGTTTATCCAGAAGCGAGCTTGAACCGGGCGCAAAAAGCTCGATGATTTCACGCAAGTCCTTCTGTCGGAAGGCACGAGAGAACGCTCACAGTCCATGACAACAGCGCTTACGCATCTGCAACGGCTTGAAGCCGAGTCCATCCATATATTCCGCGAGGTTGCGGCCGCCTTCGCCAAGCCGGTCATGCTCTACTCGGTCGGCAAGGATTCCTCCGTGCTGATGCATCTGGCGATGAAAGCGTTTTATCCCGCCAAGCCACCCTTTCCATTCCTCCATGTCGACACCACCTGGAAGTTCCGCGAAATGATCGCCTTTCGCGATCAGATGGCGCAGAAACTCGGCTTCGATCTCCTGGTTCACGTCAACGAAGATGGCGTGCGCGACAACATCAATCCGTTCGATCACGGTTCGAACACACATACCCATGTGATGAAGACCGTGGCTCTACGCCAGGCACTCGACAAATACGGTTTTGACGCCGCCTTTGGCGGTGCCCGTCGCGATGAGGAGAAGTCGCGCGCCAAGGAGCGCATCTTCTCTTTTCGCAATGCCCAGCATGTGTGGGATCCGAAGAACCAGCGGCCGGAAATGTGGAAGATATTCAACACCCGCATCGCGTCAGGGGAATCGATCCGGGTGTTTCCGCTGTCGAACTGGACCGAACTCGATATCTGGCAATACATTCTGCAGGAAGACATCCCGATCGTGCCGCTCTATTTCGCCAAGGAACGGCCGGTGGTGGAGCGCGACGGCATGCTTATCCTCAGGGATGACGAGCGCATGAAACTGCGCCCCGGCGAAGTTGTGGAGAACCGGCTGGTGCGGTTCCGCACGCTGGGCTGCTATCCGCTGACCGGCGCCATCGAATCGGATGCCGACACGCTGGGAGCCATCGTTGGCGAAATGCTGACCGCGCGCACCTCGGAACGGCAGGGTCGCCTGATCGACCGCGATGAAGCCGGCTCTATGGAAAAGAAGAAGCGCGAGGGGTATTTCTGACCATGCGCCACATCATGGCAAAGAGCCTCGCCCCCACCGACGACGTGCGCGATTATCTGGCGACACAGGAGAAGAAGTCGCTGCTGCGCTTCCTGACCTGCGGTTCCGTCGACGACGGCAAGTCGACGCTGATCGGCCGCCTGCTTTCGGACACAAAGCAGATTTTCGAGGACCAGCTCGCCGCGCTCGAACGCGATTCGCGCAAGCATGGCACCACCGGCGACGACATCGATTTCGCGCTGCTGGTCGACGGCCTCGAGGCCGAGCGCGAGCAAGGCATCACCATCGACGTCGCCTACCGCTTCTTCGCCACGCCGAAGCGCAAATTCATCGTTGCCGACACGCCCGGCCATGAACAATACACCCGCAACATGGCGACCGGTGCCTCGACCGCCGACCTGGCGATCGTGCTGATCGACGCGCGGCAAGGGGTGCTTCGCCAGACCAGGCGCCATTCGATCATCGCCTCGCTGCTCGGCATCCGCCACATCGTGCTGGCCGTCAACAAGATCGACCTTGTCGGGTTCGACCAGGCGGTCTTCGACCGGATCGTTGAAGACTACGGGCGGTTTTCGCGCGATCTCGGTTTCCAGACCATCGTGCCGATCCCGATGTCGGCGCGCTATGGCGACAACGTCACCAGCCGATCGGACAAGACCGAATGGTATTCCGGCCCGACGCTGATCGAGCATCTCGAAACCGTGTCGGTCGACGAAGCCGCGGTCGAGCTGCCGTTCCGTTTCCCGGTCCAGTATGTCAATCGTCCCAATCTCGATTTCCGCGGTTTTGCCGGCACGATCGCCTCGGGCTCGGTTGCGCCCGGCGACGAGGTTGTTGTCGCCAAGTCCGGAAAATCCTCGCGCGTCAAGCGGATCGTCTCGTATGGCGGCGACCTCGCCCAGGCGGCGGCCGGCCAGGCCGTCACGCTCGTCCTTGATGACGAGGTCGAGATTTCACGCGGCAACATGCTGGTTTCGCCGGCCGCTCGGCCGCAGGTTGCCGACCAGTTCGCCGCCAACATCGTCTGGTTCGATGAGCATGCGCTGCTGCCCGGCCGTTCCTACATCCTGCGCACCGAGACCGACCAGGCCAGCGCTACCGTCACCGATCTGAAATACCGGATCAACGTCAACGACTTTGCCCATGAGGCGGCCAAGTCGCTCGAAATGAACGAAGTCGGCATCTGCAACATCTCGACGCGGACGCCGATCGCCTTCGACCCGTTTGCTGAAAACCGCACGACCGGCGCCTTCATCCTGATTGACCGCATCAGCAACGCCACGGTCGGTGCCGGCATGATCCTGCACTCGCTGCGCCGGGCCGAAAATATCCACTGGCAGTCGCTCGATGTCGGCAAGCGCGTGCGTGCCGACATGAAGAACCAGCGGCCTGCCGTGTTCTGGTTCACCGGACTGTCGGGCTCCGGCAAGTCGACCATCGCCAACCTGTTCGAAAAGAAGCTGTTCGCCACCGGCCGCCATACCTATATCCTCGACGGCGACAATGTCCGTCACGGTCTTAATCGCGATCTTGGTTTCACCGACGCCGATCGCGTCGAGAACATTCGCCGCGTCGCCGAGGTTGCGCGCTTGATGGCTGATGCTGGGCTGATCGTCATTGTTTCGTTCATTTCGCCGTTCAGCGCCGAGCGGCGCATGGCGCGCGAGTTGATGGCCGACGGCGAATTCGTCGAGGTGTTTGTCGATACGCCCTTCGAGGAATGCGCCAGGCGTGACCCGAAGGGCCTCTACGCGCGTGCGCTGAACGGCGAGATCAAGAATTTCACCGGTGTGGATTCCCCTTACGAGGCGCCGGAAAAACCGGAAATCCATCTGAAGACGCTCGGCAAATCGGCCGAAGAGATGGTAGATACCCTGGAACACTGGCTGAACGAGCGCGACATTGCCGAAGACCAATACGACAGCGGCGGCGGCATCTGACGACGGGCTGATGCTCGAAATCTTCGAGCGGCTGGCTCTGGCGGCCGGACGCGAGGTGATGCGCGTATTCCACGAGGGCTGTGCGGTCGACCGTAAATCCGATTCCTCGCCGGTGACCGAGGCGGACCGCGAGAGCGAGAAGATCATTCTCGCCGGGCTGCGCACCGCATTTCCCGACATTCCGTGCGTGGCCGAGGAAGAAGCGTCCGCCGGTGTCGTGCCACCTGACCTGCAGGGGGCCTTCTTTCTGATCGACCCGCTCGACGGCACCAAGGAATTTGTCAACCGTCGCACCGATTTCACCGTCAACATAGCCCTGGTTCGCCATGGTGTGCCGGAAGTCGGCGTCGTCTTTGCGCCTTGCACCGGCCGTTTCTTTTCCGGCCGGCCGGGCAGGGCGGAATCGCTCGAAATCAATGGCGATTACCAGATTGTCGGCCGCCGGCCGATCTCGGTGAGAACGGCTGCAGCGCCGCTGGCCGTCGTTGCCAGCCGCTCGCACAACACACCGGAAACCGAGGCCTACATTCGCGACCTCCGTGCCGCCGAGATCGTCTCGGTCGGTTCGTCCTTGAAATTCTGTCTTCTCGCCAGCGCCGAAGCGGACGTCTATCCGCGCTTCGGCCGTACCATGGAATGGGACACGGCGGCGGGCGACGCCGTGCTGCGCGCGGCCGGCGGCATGACGCGCACGCTGGACGGTCAGCCCCTGGTCTATGGCAAGCGCAGGCAAAGCGATGACGAGGACTTCGCCAATCCGCATTTCATCGCCAGCGGCAGGGCAGGGACCAGCCCCGTCTGACACCGGTCGACTGGTTACTCGGCGGCGGCCTGCGCTGAATTCGAGCCGATGTAGTTGCGGATCGTCTCGATGATGCGGTCCTGGTCGGTTTCGCTGAGATAAGCATGCATCGGCAGGCAGAGGATCCGCTTCGGCAGTTCCTCCGACACGGCAAGACCGGTCGGCGTACGTGGGTAGTCGCGATAGGCGACTTGGGCATGCAGTGGCTTGACGTAGTAGATGACCGACGGAATGCCCTTCTCGCCGAGATGCGCCTTCAGCCCGTCGCGCTTGGGCGTTTCGATCGCGTACTGCGCCCACGCCGAACGGCTGCCGCCGAGGTTACGGGCGGCGGTGACGATATCGCCAAGCCCCTCGGCGTAGCGGTTTGCCACCAACTGGCGGGCAACCATCTCGTCTTCGAGAATGGCCAGCTTCTCGATCAGGATCGCCGCCTGCAGCGTGTCGAGCCGGGAATTGATGCCGACGCGGACATTGTCATATTGCGTCTCGCCCTTGCCGTGGAAGGCGAAGGAACGCAGTTGCTCGGCCAGTGCATCGTCATTGGTGAACATCGCGCCGCCATCGCCGTAGCAGCCAAGCGGTTTTGCCGGGTAGAAGCTGGTTGAGCCGACGGCGCCGAACGAACCGCACATCTTGCCATCGAGCGAACCGCCCATCGACTGGGCGGCATCCTCGATCACCATCAGATTCTCTCGATTGGCGATCGCCATGATCGCGTCGTAGTCGGCGGCGAGGCCGAACAGGTCGACCGGAATGATCGCCTTTGGCTTCAGCCGGCCTTCCTTCTTGATCATGGCGATGGCAGCCTCGAGGCTGCCAATGTCGATATTGTAGGTCGCCGGATCGACGTCGACAAAAACCGGTTCTGCCTTGGCCAATGCCACCACTTCGGCGGTGGCGGCGAAAGTGAAGCTCGGCACGAACACGGCGTCGCCCGGACCGACGCCGGCCGCAAACAGAGGCAACAAAAGCGCATCTGTGCCGTTGGCGCAGGCCACGACATGCTTGGTGCCGATATAGGCGGCCAGCTTGTTTTCGAATTCGGCGACCTGCGGTCCGAGGATATAACGGCCCTCTTCGACGACGCGATCTATCGCGGCCTTCAGCCGATCGCGGATTCGTTCGCGCTGGGCGCCAAGATCGATGAACTGCATGTCGGCCTCAAAACGGTTTAGCCAGAGATAGTGGCCCGCTGGTACCAGAGTTGCGCCTGTCGAGAAAGCCGGACCGGCAAAGCCGCGAATTGCGCAAGTGTCGCAGTCTGTTACCGCTATTTTCCAGCGTGTCTTCGCGAGATGCCGGAAATCCGGGATTCGCCGGGCGCGATCTCACCTTTATAGTCCCTGGAACAGGCCCTGCGAAACATAAAGTGATCGACAAGCTCAATCTATCTTGAGCCCGCTGCGGTCTGCTCAGGCGATCTCGTGCCGCCAGGGGGGATTGGCACCGGCCCGCGACACGGTCACCGCCGCCGCCTTGGCGCCAAGCGCCAGCGCCGTTTGAATGGCATCTTCCGACAGGCTGGCGGTCGCCGCCTTCGTCAGCAGGCCCTGCTCATGCAAGGAGGCGAGGATACCGGCATTGAACGTGTCGCCGGCGCCGACCGTATCGACCACCTTGACCTTTTCCGGCATCACCGTGACGGCGTGATCCCTGGTGTAGCCGACGGCGCCTTCGCTGCCATGGGTGACGACGATCAGCTTCGGGCCGCGGTCGAGCCAGTTGCGGACAACGTCCTCGTGCGAGCCGGCTTCGCCGAACCAGTGCAGGTCCTCGTCCGACAGTTTCACGATGTCGGCCATGGCCATCATGGCGCGGATGCGCCTGAGGTGCTTTGCCTTGTCGGGGATGAAGTTAGGCCGGATGTTGGGGTCGAGCATCATGACGCGCCGGCCATGCTCGCGCCGCATGAACTCCTCATAGGCACCACCGGCGGGCTCGGAGATCAGGCTGATGGCGCCGAACAGCATGGCTTCGATCTCGTCACCGAGTTCCGGCAAATCGTCGATGGTCAGCATGCGTCCGGCCGTGTTCTCGTCGTAGAATGTGTAGGTCGCCTGGCCATTGTTCAGCCGCACGAAGGCGAGCGTGGTTGGCCTAGGCGAGGTGTGCGCATAGGTGGAGCTGACCTTGCTGGCCCCAAGCGCATCCCGCAACTGGCCGCCGAACAGATCCGACGACAGGCCCGAAAAGAAACCTGCCGGCGCGCCCAGCCGGCCAAGCGCTATCGCGGTGTTGAAGACCGCGCCGCCGACATAGGGGGCAAAGGCCGGCTCACCCTCTGTCGTTGTACGCGGCAGCATGTCGATCAAGGCTTCGCCGCAGCAGAGGATCATGGTTTCCTGGTCTCCGGCGGATAGATCACGCCCTTGCGGATGATGATGTTGGCGTAGAGTCGCGGCTCGCTTGTCGCGACGATGGCATACGCCGATTTGACCCGTGCATAGAAGTCGGCGCCGGCCAGCGCAACCACCTTGCGGCCCGGCGCGCGTTTGGCGCAGATTGCCTCCACCTCATGGTGGACAGGATCGGCGAGCGAGGGATCGCCTCTCACCGACGCGCGAAACAGGGCTTCCGGCACGGCGTCGTCCACCGGCAGGATGCTCAATATCGCGTCGAGCACCGGGATGAGGTGGTGACCGTCGGCCCGCACCAGCCGGGTTGCCTGGTGTTCTGCCGGATAATTTCCATCGACCAGGGCGATCTCATCGCCATGGCCCATGGCGCGCAGTGTCGCCAGAAGGTCCGGACCGAGCAGCGCCGGGATCCCGATCAGCATTCAGGCACTCCTGGAAATCGTCGTCGAACCGATCAGGAAACGTTCGGAAAGCGGCAGGCTGGCGCCGCCGAGCGCCCGGGCATGGATGCCGACGGTTCCCTCGCGAACGGCGGGAAGTTTCAAGCCTTCAGCGTCGATCATGGCGATGGCGGCGACGATGGCGTCAACCAGCCGGCGGCGCACGGCTTTCGGCATCCAGCCGTCGATCACCGCCGCCTCGAAATCGATGACCGAGGATGCCGCGACGATGGCATAGGCAAGCGCCTGCGAAGCGCTGGCTATCCATGCCTCGAGTTCGGGACCGATCTCGCCCCAGTCTTCCGGCGACGTCCACAGATGCGAGGCCTCGACGCCACGCGCGTTGAGCGCCTTTTCGAGCATGGCGATGGATGCCACGTCGATCAGCTGTGTCGGCTTTCCGTCCGGTCCGGGCACGGGCATGGAGCCGAGGGCGCCGGCATTGCCGGTTGGCCCGCCGAACAGCCGGCCATTCAGCACGATGCCGCCGCCGGCAAAGGCGCCGATATAGAAATAGACGAAGTCACGCGCCGCGCCGGCCTGGCCAAAGACGAGCTCGGCACCGCAGGCCGAAGTGGCATCGTTCTGCAGGTAGACCGGAAAATCGCATTGCGCCTGGATGTCGGCGCGAATGTCGCGGTGACGCCATTCGTCCATGACGTCGCGCGGGGCGCCGGCGGTGTCGGCCCAGTTCCACAATTCGAACGGCATGGCGATCCCCAGGCCGGCGATGCGCTTGTCCTGCGCTGGCGTCAGCTCGCCGCGCATCTGCCGCATGCCGTTGGTGACGAATTCCACTGTCTCGCGTGGCGCCGGATAGCGGTACGAATGCTGCAGCATCGAACGGACATGGCCAAGGAAATCGATCAGCACGAGTTCGGCGCTGCGGCGGCCGATCTTCAGGCCGATGAAGTAGGCGCCATCGGGATTGAGCGCCATGGGGATGGAGGGTTGGCCGATCTTGCCGCGCAACGGCGCCTGACGAACGAGAAGGCTTTCCTCCTCCAGCTCGCGCATGATGACCGAAACCGTCTGCGCGGAAAGCCCGGTCATGCGCGCGATATCGGACTTCGCCAGGCTGCCGTGCTGCCGCACCAGCGAGAGCACCAGCCGCTCGTTGTGGTCGCGCATGCCGCTTTGGTTGGTGCCGCGGTGAATGAGGCTCTCATTCGCTTCGGGCGAACCGTGCCTCGCAATGGCGGTCTCCACCCTGTTCCTCCCGTCGTTTCCCCTCAATGCTTTTGGGCCAGAATGAGCGAACGAAGCAAGCCTGTCAATAATAAATAAGAGTGATTTAATTATTGACAGAGGCGTCGGTCTGGTGTCTGTTGGGACAGCGTCCACGCTGGGAGAAGTTCGTTGGATGCGCTGCGGATGCCGGTTGGCCGGCGTCCAGAGTGGTTCCACTGGGAGGAAAATCGTGACCAATACAAAACTGTTGAAATCGACCGTGTTTGCCGCCGCTGCTCTGGGTCTGATGGCGTTTGCATCGTCCGCGTCCGCGGCCGGTGTTGGCGCCTGCCTGATCACCAAGACCGACACCAACCCCTTCTTCGTCAAGATGAAGGAAGGCGCCACGGCGAAAGCCAAGGAACTCGGCGTCGACCTCAAGACCTACGCCGGCAAGATCGACGGCGACAGCGAGAGCCAGGTGGCAGCGATCGAAAGCTGCATCGCCGACGGCGCCAAGGGTATCCTGATCACCGCATCCGACACCAAGGGCATCGTGCCTACGGTGAAGAAGGCGCGTGACGCCGGCCTGCTGGTGATTGCGCTCGACACGCCGCTCGATCCGATCGACGCGGCCGACGCCACCTTCGCCACCGACAATCTCGAGGCCGGCAAGCTGATCGGCGCCTGGGCCGCCGCCACGCTCGGCGACAAGGCCAAGGACGCCAAGATCGGCTTCCTCGACCTGACCCCGTCGCAGCCGACCGTGGACGTGCTGCGCGACCAGGGCTTCATGATGGGCTACGGCATCGATGTGAAGGACCCCAACAAGATCGGCGACGAGACCGACCCGCGCATCGTCGGCCACGACGTCACCAACGGCAACGAGGAAGGCGGCCGCAAGGCGATGGAGAACCTTCTGCAGAAGGACAACACCATCAACGTCATCCACACCATCAACGAGCCGGCCGCTGTCGGTGCCTACCAGGCGCTCAAGGCCGTCGGCCTTGAAAAGCAGGTGCTGATCGTCTCGGTCGACGGCGGTTGCCCCGGCGTGAAGTCGGTTACGGAAGGCGTGATCGGCGCGACGTCGCAGCAATACCCGCTGCAGATGGCGGCCCTCGGCATCGAGGCGATCGCTGCTTTCGCCAAGGACGGAACGAAGCCAAAGCCGACCGAAGGCAAGAATTTCTTCGATACCGGCGTCAACCTGGTGACCGACAAGCCGGCCACTGGTGTGAAGTCCATCGACACCAAGGAAGGCCTCGCCAAGTGCTGGGGCTGATGCCGGTCTGACCGGCAATCCACGGAACCTGAGCGGTCGGGGCTTGATCCCCGGCCGCTTCGGGTGGACGATGGGTCGCGTAACCGCGAACAATCCCGGCGACAGACCGGAAAGGCGTGGACGGGCGTCGGCGTGTGGCTGACACCCTACGGGGAGGAAACATGGCTCAAGCTCAGGAATTCGAGAAAGTTCTCTCGAGCAGCGACACAAGTGTTGCCGCTTTTGACGAGCACAAATCGGCCGTCAAGCGCGTCCAGCATTTCCTGCATTCAACGCCAGCCGCTGTGCCGCTGATCGTGCTGCTTCTGGCGATCATTGTCTTCGGCATCACGATCGGAGGGCGGTTCTTTTCGTCCTACACGCTGACGCTGATCCTGCAGCAGATCGCCATCGTCGGCATCCTCGGAGCCGCGCAGACGCTGGTCATCCTGACCGCTGGCATCGACCTGTCGATTGGCGTGATCATGGTGATTTCGGCCGTGATCATGGGCAATTGCGCGGTCAGCTACGGTCTGCCGAGCGTACTGGCCGTGGCGATAGGGCTTGCCGCCGGCGCGGCCTGCGGGCTGCTCAACGGGGTGCTGGTCGCCTACATGAAGCTGCCGCCCTTCATCGTGACGCTCGGCACCTGGAACATCGTCATGGCCACGAACTTCATCTATTCGGCCAATGAGACGATCCGCGACACCGACGTCGACAACCAGGCGCCGCTGCTGCATCTGTTCGCCCTGAGCTTCAAGATCGGCACGGCGGTGCTGACGCTCGGGGTCATTGCCACGGTCGTGCTCGTTTTGATCCTGTGGTACGTGCTCAATCACACGGCATGGGGCCGCCATGTCTACGCCGTTGGCGATGATCAGGAAGCGGCGAAGCTGTCGGGCATCCAGACCAAGAAGGTGTTGGTGACGGTCTACACCTTGGCCGGGTTGATCGCCGCTTTCGCTGCCTGGGTCTCCATCGGCCGCAATGGCTCGATTTCGCCGTCGGCCGCCGTCACCGACTACAATCTGCAGGCGATCACCGCCACGGTGATCGGCGGTATTTCCCTGTTCGGCGGACGCGGCTCGATCCTGGGCACGCTGTTTGGCGCGATGATCGTCGGCGTCGTCTCCATGGGGCTCAACATGCTGGGCGCCGATCCGCAATGGAAAGTGCTGCTCACCGGTGTGCTGATCATCGGCGCCGTGGCGATCGACCAATGGATCAGAAAGGTTTCCGCATGACCCAGGAACCCATCCTCACCGCGCGCGGTCTGGTCAAGCGTTATGGCCGCGTCACCGCTCTCGACAATGCCGACTTCGACCTTTATCCGGGCGAAATCCTTGCCGTCATAGGCGACAATGGCGCCGGCAAGTCATCGCTCATCAAGGCGATTTCCGGCGCGGCCGTGCCCGACGAAGGCGAGATCCGGCTTGAAGGCAAACCCGTTGCCTTCAAATCGCCGATGGAGGCCCGCGAAGCCGGCATCGAGACGGTCTACCAGAACCTCGCGCTGTCGCCGGCGCTGTCTATCGCCGACAACATGTTCCTTGGTCGCGAGATCCGCAAACCGGGTTTTCTGGGCGACTGGCTTCGCATGCTCGACCGTCCGGCGATGGAAAAGCGCGCCCGCGACAAGCTCACCGAACTGGGCCTTATGACCATCCAGAACATCAGTCAGGCGGTGGAAACGCTGTCGGGCGGCCAACGCCAGGGCGTGGCGGTGGCGCGCGCCGCCGCATTCGGCAGCCGCGTGGTGATCATGGACGAACCGACTGCCGCCCTTGGCGTCAAGGAAAGCCGCCGCGTGCTGGAACTGATCCTCGACGTCAAGAAACGCGGGCTGCCGATCGTGCTGATCTCGCACAACATGCCGCATGTCTTCGAAGTGGCCGACCGCATTCACATCCACCGGCTGGGCCGTCGCCTCTGTGTCATCGATCCCAAGCAATATACGATGTCCGATGCCGTTGCCTTCATGACCGGAGCCAAGGTTCCACCGGAGGCGGCACTGGCCGCCTGACTGCCAAATTGCCGCAGGGGCGCCTGGTTCCGTCGTTGTCTAAATCGATTGAACATACTGAAAGATGCGCTAGCATGGGCTGGGAGGATTGTTGAAAGCCGGTATGATCGTGGCAACAGCACGAGAGGTAGCATGACGCGCGCGATGACATCCGAAGCCCTCCCGCCACTACTCGAAAACCCCGATCCCAAGACGCTCGCCACGGAAGTCTTGATGGCCCTCAAATATCGGGTCGGCAAGGATACCACCGTCGCGACCCAGTACGACTGGCTCACCGCTTCGATCAAGGTCGTTCGCGACCGCATCGTCGATCGCTGGATGCAGGCGACGAAAGAAGCCTATGACCAGCAAGAGAAGCGCGTTTACTATCTGTCGCTTGAGTTCCTCATCGGCCGCCTGATGCGCGACGCGTTCTCCAATCTCGGCCTGATGGACAATATGCGCGATGCGCTGTCGTCGCTCGGCGTCGATCTCGATGTCATTGCGGCACTTGAGCCGGATGCGGCACTCGGCAATGGCGGCCTCGGGCGGCTCGCCGCTTGCTTCATGGAAAGCATGGCGACCGTCAATATTCCCGCGCATGGCTACGGCATCCGCTACGCCAACGGCATGTTCCGCCAGGAGATTCACGACGGCTGGCAAGTTGAACTGCCCGAGACCTGGCTCGATCACGGCAATCCCTGGGAATTCGAACGGCGCGAACGGTCGTTCGAGGTTGGTTTCGGCGGTTCGGTGGAATCGATCACCTCGAAGGACGGCCGGCTCGAGCGCCATGTCTGGAAGCCGACCGAGCATGTCCTGGCCGTCGCCTATGATACGCCTGTCGTCGGTTGGCGGGCGAACCGGGTCAACACGCTGCGACTGTGGTCGGGCATGCCGGTCGATCCGATCCTGCTCGACAAGTTCAATGCCGGCGACCATATCGGCGCGCTTGCCGAAAGCAACAAGGCCGATGCCCTGTCGCGCGTCCTCTATCCCGCCGATTCCCACAAGGCCGGGCAGGAGCTGCGGCTCAGGCAAGAGTACTTCTTCTCCACCGCGTCGCTGCAGGACATCCTGCAGCGCCACATCAGCCAGTACGGCGATCTGCAGTCGCTGCCCGACAAGGCGGCGATCCACCTCAACGACACCCATCCGGCCATCGCGGTTCCCGAACTGATGCGCCTGCTGATGGATGTCCACGGCATGGACTTCGACCAGGCCTGGAGCATCACCAAGCGCACTTTCGGCTACACCAACCATACGCTGCTGCCCGAGGCCCTGGAAAGTTGGCCGGTGCCGCTTTTCGAGCGGCTGCTGCCGCGCCATATGCAGATCGTCTACGCCATCAACGCCGAAGTGCTTTTGGAGGCGCGAGCCTCGAACCAGTTTTCGGACGAGCAGATCAGCCGCATCTCGCTGATCCAGGAAAATGGCGACCGCCGGGTGCGCATGGGAAATCTGGCCTTTGTCGGTTCGCACTCGATCAACGGTGTTTCGGCCCTTCACACCGATCTGATGAAGGAGACGGTGTTCGCCGACCTGCACAAGCTCTATCCCGATCGCATCAACAACAAGACCAACGGCATCACGCCGCGGCGCTGGCTGATCCAGTGCAACCCCGGCCTGACGGCACTCGCCCGCGAAGCGATCGGTGACCGCTTTCTCGACGACATCGACGCCATCAAGGATCTCGATGCCTTCGCCGGCGATGCCGCCTTTCGCGACAAGTTCGCCGCCGTCAAGCGCGCCAACAAGGCGCGGCTGGCCAATCTCGTCGCCGACCGGCTCGGCATCAAGGTCGACCCTTCGGCGCTGTTCGACATCCAGATCAAGCGCATCCATGAATACAAGCGCCAGCTTCTGAACATCCTCGAGGCGATCGCGCTCTACGACCAGATCCGCTCGCACCCCGAGCGCGACTGGATGCCGCGCGTGAAATTCTTCGGCGGCAAGGCGGCGCCCAGCTACCATAACGCCAAGCTGATCATCAAACTCGCCAACGATGTCGCCAGGGTCATCAACCGCGATCCGGCCGTTCGCGGTTTGCTGAAGGTGGTGTTCGTGCCGAACTACAACGTCAGCCTGGCGGAGATCATGATGCCGGCCGCGGATCTCTCCGAGCAGATCTCGACCGCCGGGATGGAAGCGTCGGGCACCGGCAACATGAAGTTCGCGCTGAATGGCGCGTTGACCATAGGCACGCTCGACGGTGCCAATGTCGAGATCAAGGAGTGCGTTGGCGACGACAACATCTTCATCTTCGGCCTGACCACCGCCGAGGTCGCCGAGCGGCGCAACAATGGCTACAATCCGCGCTCGGTCATCGAGGCTTCATCAGAGCTCTCGCAGGCGCTTGCTGCCGTCTCGTCAGGTGTCTTCTCGCCGGGTGATCCGGAACGTTACCGCGACCTCATCAACGGTCTCTACGAGGGCGACTGGTTCATGGTGGCCGCCGATTTCGACGCCTATGCCGCTGCCCAACGCGAAGTCGACGCGGTCTGGCGCAACAGCCCGGACTGGTATGCCAGGGCGATCCGCAACGTCGCGCGCGTCGGCTGGTTCTCCTCCGATCGCACGATCCGCCAATATGCGAAAGAAATCTGGAACGTGCCTGTCTGATGTGATTGCATGAGGCCACGAACAATGTGGTCCGGTGCATGTCGCCCAAAAGTGTGTAGCGGTTTTGGGGCAACGACATGCACAAGAACAAAGTGATGCATGTCGCCCAAAAGTGTGTAGCGGTTTTGGGGATGCACGAGAACAAGATTGGTGCCCGGGGAGGGACACTGCCTGATGAAGAAGCCGCGCGCGACCGCTGCGACAAGCGGGCCGGACGGACTGGCGCCAGCCGGCGATGTCGCGGCGATTGTTGCCGGCACGCATGGCGATCCCTTCGCGATCCTTGGCGTCCATGAGGTCGGCAAGAGCCTGTTTGCCCGCTGCTTCGTTCCGCATGCGGAGTTCGTCACCGCCTATACACTGACCGGCACCATCGCAGGTGAACTTTCCAGGCGCGACGACCGTGGTTTCTTCGAAGGCAAGCTGTCGATCCGCAAGCGTCAGCCGCTGCGCTATCATGCCAGGAACGCCGGCGGCGACTGGTGGCTGACGGATCCCTATTCATTCGGTCCGGTGCTCGGGCCGATGGACGACTACTACATCGCCGAGGGCTCGCATCTCAGGCTGTTCGACAAGCTCGGTGCGCATGTCATCGAGCACGAAGGCGCTTCGGGGGTGCATTTCGCCGTGTGGGCGCCCAATGCAAGGCGCGTCTCGGTGGTCGGCGACTTCAACGAATGGGACGGCCGCCGGCACTCGATGCGCGACCGTCGCGATACCGGCATCTGGGAGGTGTTCATTCCCGATATAGGCGCCGGCCGCCCCTACAAATACGAGATCATCGGCCCCGACGGCGTCAGGCTGCCGCTGAAGGCCGATCCGTTCGCCTTCAAGTCCGAACTGCGGCCAGCCACGGCATCGGTGACCGCGGTGCCGCCGTCGCATCCATGGGGCGACGAGGCGCATCGCAGTTACTGGCGCAACGCCGATCCCCGCCGCGAAGCCATCTCGATCTACGAGGTTCATGCCGGCTCCTGGCAGCTTCGCGATGACGGCACCTTCCTGTCGTGGGACGAACTGGCCGACCGATTGATCCCCTATGCGGTCGAGACCGGCTTCACCCACATCGAGTTCATGCCGATCTCCGAACATCCCTATGATCCGTCCTGGGGCTACCAGACCACCGGCCTCTTCGCGCCATCGGCTCGCTTCGGCGATCCGGACGGCTTTGCCCGCTTCGTCGACGGCGCTCACCGCGCCGGCATCGGCGTCATTCTCGACTGGGTACCTGCGCATTTCCCGGTCGACGAGCATGGCCTCGCCCATTTCGACGGCACCGCGCTCTATGAGCATGCCGATCCGCGCAAGGGTTTTCATCCCGACTGGAACACCGCGATCTACAATTTCGGCCGGCGCGAGGTGGTGGCGTTCCTGGTCAACAACGCGCTGTTCTGGGCCGAAAAATATCATGTCGACGGTTTGCGCGTCGATGCGGTCGCATCGATGCTCTACCTCGACTATTCGCGCAAGGCCGGCGAATGGATCCCCAACGAAAAGGGCGGCCGCGAAAACCTCGAGGCGGTCAGCTTCCTGCAAAAGATGAACAAGGAGGTCTACGGCCACCATCCGGGCGTCATCACCATCGCCGAGGAATCGACCTCATGGCCGAAAGTCTCGGCGCCTGTGCATGAGGGCGGGCTGGGCTTCGGCTTCAAGTGGAACATGGGTTTCATGCACGACACGTTGGAGTATTTCTCCAAGGAGCCTATCTTCCGCAAGCACCACCACAACGACCTCACCTTCGGCCTGACCTACGCCTTCTCGGAGAATTTCGTGCTGCCGCTCTCGCATGACGAGGTCGTGCACGGCAAAGGCACGCTGCTAGGCAAGATGGCCGGCGACGACTGGCAGAAATTCGCGACCTTGCGCGCCTACTACGGCTTCATGTGGGGTTACCCCGGCAAGAAGTTGCTGTTCATGGGGCAGGAGTTCGCGCAGCGCCGCGAATGGAGCGAGGCACGCGCGCTCGACTGGAACCTGCTTGATTTCCGACCGCATCGCGGCGTCTGGCAGACGGTGCGCGATCTCAACTATCTCTACCGTTCGCGCCCGGCGCTGCATGGCCGCGATTGCGAACCGGAAGGGTTTTCCTGGCTGATCGTCGACGACAGCCAGAATTCGGTCTTTGCCTGGCTGCGCAGCGCGCCGGGCGGCAGCCCGGTCGCCGTCATTTCCAACTTCACGCCGGTGCCACGCGACAATTATCGCGTGCCGTTGCCGACGGCCGGGAAATGGCGCGAGATCATCAACACCGACGCTTCGGAATATGGTGGTTCCGGCAAGGGCAATGGCGGCATGGTCGAGGCACGGGCGGAGGGAGGCAGCATCTCTGCGACGATGCTTTTGCCACCGCTGTCGACGATCATGCTCGAGCTCGTTGCCGAGACTGAGTAACTTGGGAGGGTAGAAATGGCAGACTTGAAACGGACCCAGCCGCTGGCGCGCGATGCCATGGCCTATGTACTGGCCGGCGGCCGTGGCAGCCGCCTCAAGGAACTGACAGACCGGCGCGCCAAGCCCGCCGTCTATTTCGGCGGCAAGACGCGCATCATCGACTTCGCGCTCTCCAATGCGCTCAATTCCGGCATCCGGCGCCTTGGCGTCGCCACCCAGTACAAGGCGCATTCGCTGATCCGCCATCTGCAGCGCGGCTGGAATTTCCTGCGGCCGGAACGAAACGAGAGCTTCGACATCCTGCCGGCCAGCCAGCGCGTGTCGGAAACGCAATGGTATGAAGGCACGGCCGACGCGGTCTACCAGAACATCGATATAATCGAGGCCTATGGGCCTGAATACATGGTCATCCTCGCCGGCGACCACATCTACAAGATGGACTACGAGATGATGCTTCGCCAGCACGCCGACGCCAATGCCGATGTCACCGTCGGCTGCCTCGAAGTGCCGCGCATGGAAGCCACCGGCTTCGGCGTCATGCATGTCGATGGCAAGGACAACATCATCGCCTTCGTCGAAAAGCCCGCCGATCCGCCCGGCATCCCCGACAAACCGGAATTCGCCCTGGCCTCGATGGGCATCTATGTGTTCAAGACCAAGTTCCTGATGGAGCAACTGCGCCGCGATGCCGCCGAGCCGGGCTCGAGCCGCGACTTCGGCAAGGACATCATTCCCTATATCGTCCAGCACGGTAAGGCGATCGCGCACCGCTTCGCCAAGTCCTGCGTCCGCTCGACGGCCGAGAACGAGGCCTACTGGCGCGATGTCGGGACGGTCGACGCCTATTGGGAAGCCAATATCGACCTTACCGACATCACGCCGGAACTCGACCTCTATGACCGCGACTGGCCGATCTGGACCTATGCCGAGTTGAAGCCGCCGGCGAAGTTCGTGCATGACGAGGATGGCCGCCGCGGCTCGGCCGTCTCTTCGCTTGTCTCGGGCGATTGCATCGTCTCGGGCGCCTCGCTGAAGAGAAGCCTGATCTTCACCGGCGCGCGCATCAATTCCTATTCGACGCTGGAAGAAGTCGTCATGCTGCCCGACGTTCATGTCGGCCGGAACGCAAAGTTGAGGCGCGTGGTCATCGACCATGGTGTTAGGATACCGGAAGGGCTGGTGGTGGGCGAAGATCCCGCTCTCGACGCCAAGCGTTTCCGGGTCTCCGAAAAAGGCATCTGCCTGGTCACCCAGGACATGATCGACAAGCTGGGGCTCTAGGACAGACAGGATCGGATTGTAGGCGCATGCAGGTTCTGTCGGTCACGCCCGAGATTTTCCCGCTGATCAAGACCGGTGGGCTTGCCGACGTGACCGGCGCGTTGCCTGTCGCACTGGCAGCCAAGGGCGTGACCATGCGCACGCTCATCCCGGGCTTTCCCACCGTGATGGCCGCCTTCAAGAAGAAGCGTGCGGTCCTGCAATATCCCTTGCTGCAGGGCGGCAAGGCTTCCGTCCATGCCGTCCAGCTTGCCGGGCTTGACCTGTTCGTGCTTGACGCGCCGCATCTGTTCGACCGCCCCGGCGGTCCCTATGGCGATGCCGGCGGTGGTGACTGGCCCGACAACTGGCGGCGCTTCGCGGCGCTGAGCCAGGTGGGTGGTGACATCGCCGGTGGTGCCATCTCGGGCTATCAGCCCGACATCGTCCATGCCCATGACTGGCAGTCGGCGATGACCCTGGCCTATATGCGCTACGGCAAGGCGATCGGCGTCCCGTCGATGATGACCGTCCACAACCTTGCCTTCCAGGGCCAGTTCGGCGCCAGCATCTTTGGCGAGCTTGGCTTGCCGGCGGTTGCAATGGCGCTTGACGGCGTCGAATATTACGGTGGCGTCGGGTTCCTCAAGGCCGGCCTGCAGGCCGCCTGGGCGATCACCACGGTCAGCCCAACCTACGCGCAGGAAATCCGCTCTCCGGAATTCGGCATGGGTCTCGACGGCCTCATCAACATGCGCTCCAGCGATCTCTATGGCATCGTCAACGGCATCGATACCGGCATCTGGAATCCGGAAACCGACAGGCATCTGGTATCGAACTACACGGCCAGGACGCTGAAGGGACGCGCGCCAAACAGGGTCGCCGTCGAGGACCGTTTCAGCCTCGATCGCGACGACAGCCCGATCGTCTGCGTCGTCAGCCGCCTGACCTGGCAAAAGGGCATGGACATACTGGCGCTGGTGATCGATGGCATCGTTGCGACCGGCGCGCGCCTGGCCATCCTGGGGTCGGGCGATGCTGGCCTCGAAGGCGCGCTGCTTGCCGCCGCCGCCAGACACCGTGGCCGCATCGGGGTCGTCGTCGGCTACGACGAGGCGCTTTCGCACATCATGCAAGGCGGCTGCGACGCCATCGTCATCCCCTCGCGCTTCGAGCCCTGCGGGCTGACGCAGCTTTACGGCCTGCGTTATGGCTGCGTGCCGGTGGTTGCCCGTACCGGCGGCCTGGCGGATACCATCATCGACGCCAACGAGGCTGCCGTCTCGGCCGGCGTCGCGACCGGCTTCCAGTTCGCGCCCAACAATGGCGGCGCCTTGCTGCACGCCATGCGCCGCCTCGTCGACGCACATGCCAGTCCGGCGGTCTGGGAATCGTTGCAGCGCCAGGGCATGAAGGCCGATGTGTCGTGGGACAAGAGCGCGGAAAAATATGTCGAACTCTATCGCTCGCTGCTTTTGAAAAGGGTTGCCTGAAGCATGATACGGACCGTCCCCACCAAGCCTTATTCCGATCAGAGGCCCGGTACTTCTGGCCTGCGCAAGAAGGTGCCGGTGTTCCAGCAGGAGCACTATGCCGAGAACTTCATCCAGTCGATCTTCGACGCGCTGGACGACTTCAAGGGCAAGACCCTGGTGATCGGCGGCGATGGCCGCTTCTACAACCGCGAGGTCATCCAGAAGGCGATCGCCATGGCCGCCGCCAACGGCTTCGGCAAGGTGATGGTCGGGCAGGGCGGCATATTGTCGACGCCGGCCGCCTCGCATGTCATTCGCAAATACAAGACCTTCGGCGGCATCATCCTGTCGGCCAGCCACAATCCGGGCGGTCCGCATGAGGATTTCGGCATCAAGTACAATGCCGGCAATGGCGGCCCGGCGCCGGAAAAGCTGACCGACGCGATCTTCGCCAGGACCAAGGCGATTTCGAACTTCAAGATCGCCGATGTCGAGCCGATCGACATCGACACGGTCGGCACGGTCAGGGCCGCTGGCATGACGGTCGAGATCATAGATCCGGTCGCCGACTATGCCGAGCTGATGGAAAGCCTGTTCGACTTCGAGGCACTGCGCGAGCTTTTCAAATCGGGCTTCCGCATGCGCTTCGATGCCATGCACGCGGTGACCGGTCCCTATGCCAAGGAGATTCTCGAAAACCGGCTTGGCGCGCCCAACGGCACCTGCCGAAATTTCAAGCCGCTGCCGGATTTCGGCGGCCATCACCCGGATCCGAACCTCGTCCATGCCAAGCACCTTTATGACGAGATGATGGGACCGGACGCGCCGGATTTCGGCGCCGCTTCCGATGGCGACGGCGACCGCAACCTGATCATCGGCAAGGGCATTTTCGTCACCCCGTCGGATTCGGTCGCCATGCTTGCCGCCAACGCCCGCCTGGCGCCCGGCTACAAGGACGGCCTGAAGGGCATCGCCCGCTCGATGCCGACCAGCGGCGCCGCCGACCGTGTCGCCCACAAACTCGGCATCGGCATCTATGAAACGCCGACCGGCTGGAAGTTCTTCGGCAATCTGCTCGATGCCGGCATGGCGACGATCTGCGGCGAGGAGAGTGCCGGCACCGGCTCCAACCATGTCCGCGAAAAGGACGGCCTGTGGGCGGTGCTGCTATGGCTCAACATCCTTGCCGCGCGCGGCGAAAGCTGCAAGCAGATCGTCACCGAGCACTGGGCTGCCTATGGCCGCAATTACTATTCGCGTCACGACTATGAGGAGGTCGAGAGCGACCGCGCCAACGCGCTGGTCGACGAACTGCGCGCCAAGCTCGGCTCGTTGCCTGGCACCAGCGTGCGCGGCATGACGATCGCCAGCGCCGACGACTTCGCCTATCACGATCCGGTCGACGGGTCGACCAGCGAGCATCAGGGCATCAGGGTTCTGTTCGAAGGCGGTTCGCGTGTCGTCTTCCGGCTCTCCGGTACCGGCACGTCGGGCGCGACGCTGCGCGTCTATATCGAGCGTTACGAGCCGGACAAGTCGAGGCATGATCTCGACACGCAGGCCGCACTTGCCGATCTGATTGCCGCGGCCGATGATATTGCCGGGATTCGCAGCCATACCGGCCGCGCCAAGCCGAGCGTCATCACCTGATGCCATCGAGAACTGCGGCCGATCAGCGGCCGCGATTTGGCGGACTTGTTTCGGACGGTGGCATCCGCTTCGCCGCGTGGTCGCAAGCGGCCAGGCGGCTGTGGGTCTCGATCTTCGACGAGCAGGGCAGCCGGGAAATCGAACGGCTTGAGCTGCAGCCAGAAGGCGAGGGCGTCCATGCGCTGTTCGTTGCGGGCCTTGGCCCCGGCGCCCGCTACGGATTTCGCGCCGACGGCGACTATGCGCCGGAGCGCGGGCTGTGGTTCGACCCCGACAAATTGCTGACCGATCCCTACGCCATCGAGATCGACAGGCCTTACGCCCATGATTGGCGGCTGGCCCACCGCCGGGGAGAAGGGGTCGATACCGCCCCGCTGATGCCGAAGGCGATTGCCGGGGCCTTGCCGAAACCCGTGCAGGCGTCGCCGCCGCTCTTCCGGGCCGGCGACCTGATCTATGAAGTGCCGGTGCGCGCCTTCACCATGCGCCACCCCGACGTTCCGGAAAAGCTGCGCGGGACGGTCGCTGCCCTCGCTCATCCGGCGGTTGTCGAACACCTGAAAAAGCTCGGCGCAGGCGCCGTCGAACTGATGCCGGTGACGGCGTCGATCGACGAGCGGCATCTGCCGCCGCTCGGGCTGCGCAACGCCTGGGGCTACAATCCCGTGACGTTCATGGCGCTCGATCCACGTCTTGCGCCGGGCGGCATGGTGGAATTGCGAAACACGGTCGCCGTGCTGCGTGAAGCCGGCATCGGTGTCATCCTCGATCTCGTCTTCAACCACACCGGCGAGAGCGACAGGCTCGGCCCGACGCTGTCGCTGCGCGGCTTCGACAATCAGGCCTATTACCGGCATACATCGGACGGCAGGCTGGCCAACGACACCGGCACCGGCAACACGATCGCTTGCGACCACCCTGTCGTCCAGGAAATGATCGTCGACGCGCTTCGCCATTTTGTTCGTGATGCCGGCGTCGATGGCTTCCGCTTCGACCTGGCACCCATTCTGGGGCGGGTGGAGGGAACATTCGATACCGAGGCGCCATTGTTGAAGGCGATGCGCCAGGACGTGCTGCTGGCCGACCGCGTGTTGATCGCCGAACCCTGGGACGTCGGGCCGGATGGCTATCAGCTCGGCAACTTCCCGCCGCCCTTCCTCGAATGGAACGACAAGTACCGCGACGATGTCAGGCGCTTCTGGCGCGGCGACGCCGGCATGGTCGGCGCATTGGCGACACGGCTTGCCGGGTCGTCCGATGTGTTTGCCAAGGCAAGCCAACTCACCAGCCGCAGCGTCAATTTCATCGCCGCCCATGACGGCATGACGCTGGCCGACACCGTGCGTTACGAGCGCAAGCACAACGAGGCCAATGGCGAGCAGAACCGCGACGGTCACAATGAGAACCTGTCGTGGAACAATGGCGTGGAGGGCGTTACGGATGACCCGGCCGTATCGGCGGCCCGCCTGAACGATCACCACGCGCTGCTTGCCACGCTGTTTGCCTCGCGCGGCACCATCATGCTGACCGCCGGTGACGAATTCGGCCGCACCCAGCACGGCAACAACAACGCCTATGCGCAGGACAATGAGATCACCTGGCTCGACTGGGCCGGGCGCGACCAGGCGCTGGAGCGCTATGCAGCGCGGCTCGCGGCGTTGCGGCGCGCGGTGCCCGCGCTTTCCGACACACGCTTCCTCACCGGCCAGCCGCCGGCCGGTTCAGTGACGCCTGACGTCGCATGGCTGACCGAGACAGGCGCGCCGCTCGATGCACAAAGCTGGCAGGACCCGCAGAGGCATCGCCTGGTCATGATCCTGGGTGGCGCCGCCGATGATGGGCGCCGCCTCGCGGTGGTCATCAACGGCGATCGCCGGGCCTGCATGTTCACGCTGCCCGGGCGCGAAGGGTTTTTCTGGGCGCCAGCCCTCGAAACAGGCGAGGCGGTTGACATCCCGGGGCCGGTGTCGGGGCGTACGGTGATCTTCATGATCGAACGAGCAGCCGTGCAGGCCGGCTCAAGGGAGAAAAGCAATGGCGGCAAGTGACAGGTCCGAATGGTGGCGCGGCTGCGTCATCTACCAGATCTATCCGCGCTCCTTCCAGGACACGACCGGCGACGGCAGTGGCGATCTGCGCGGCGTCACATCGAGGCTGGCTCATGTCGCCTCGCTTGGCGTCGACGCCATCTGGCTGTCGCCCTTCTTCAAATCACCGATGGCCGACATGGGCTACGACGTGTCGGATTACTGCGATGTCGATCCAATGTTCGGCACATTGGAGGACTTCGACGCGATGATCGCCGAGGCGCACCGTCTCGGCCTGAAGATCATCATCGACCAGGTGCTGTCGCATTCATCCGACAGGCACGATTGGTTTGTCGAAAGCCGCGCCAGCCGCGACAATCCCAAGGCCGACTGGTATGTCTGGGCCGATACGAAGCCGGATGGCGGCGCCCCCAACAACTGGCTTTCCGTCTTCGGCGGCCCGGCCTGGGAGTGGGACCCGATCCGGCGGCAATATTACATGCACAATTTTCTCGCCTCTCAGCCGGATTTGAATTTACACAATCCGGAGGTCCAGGACGCGCTTCTGGAAACGGTGCGCTTCTGGCTGGAGCGCAGCGTTGACGGCTTCCGGCTCGATACGGTCAACTACTATGTCCACGACCGTTGGCTGCGCAGCAATCCGCCCTTGGCGTCGAGCGTCGCCGGCACCAACAACGAGACCAACACCTACCTCTACCAGGAGCACCTGTTCGACAAGACGCAGCCGGAGAACCTGGCGTTCCTTCGTCGCTTCAGGGCGCTGCTCGATGAGTACGAGGACCGCGCCGCCGTTGGTGAGATCGGCGATGAAGGCCGCTCATTGCAGACGCTCGCCGCCTACACATCCGGCGGCGACAAGCTGCATATGTGCTACACGTTCGATCTGCTTGGCCCGCAGTTCTCCGCGGCGCATGTGCGTGGCTGCGTCGAAGCCTTCGAGGCGGCCGTTTCCGACGGCTGGGTCTGCTGGGCATTCTCCAACCACGACGTGGTGCGCCATGTCAGCCGGTGGACACAGCCAGGCAGCGACCCCGACACGGTCGCAAGATTCTCGATCATGCTGCTGTGCTGCCTGCGCGGATCGATCTGCCTCTACGAGGGCGAGGAACTCGGCCTGGAGGAGGCGGAACTCGCCTTCGAGGACCTGCGCGATCCCGTCGGCATCCGCTTCTGGCCAGGCGTCAAGGGCAGGGACGGTTGCCGCACGCCGATGGTCTGGGAGGCCGGCGCCGATAATGCGGGCTTCTCTAGCGGCAAGCCATGGCTGCCGGTACCGGCCAGCCATGGCGCCCGCGCGGTCGACGTCCAGAATGCCGACATCGCCTCGGTGCTCACCTTTTATCGGGCCACGCTGGCTTTGCGCAGAGAGCATGAGGCACTGATAACAGGCTCGATCCGCTTTCTCGACGCTGAGGGGGACGTGCTTGCCTTCATCCGCGAAGGAGGCGGTGAAAGACTGCTTTGCGTCTTCAATTTCGCCGGGGTGCCGGCCAATTGGCCATTACCGCGGGATATCGGGTCGGTCGCGGGGCTTGGCGGCGATGCCGTTGTTGTCGAGGCCGCCGAGTTGTCGTTGCTCGCGCTCGGCTGCTTTCTTGGCCGACTTGACTGATCTGGCGTCTCGGTCGTCTTTACTGGACGAGCACCGAACGTCCGCAGGTCGCGCCGGTGACGCGCACATCGGCCTGTCCGACGCCGACACCCAGCGCTGACAACACATTGTAAAGCAGGTCGTCGACCGGCGCCGTTACACCGTTCAGCACGGCCACCACTGCCGGCTTGACCGCTCCGAGCAGGGCGGTCAGATCGATCCCGAGACCAAGCGCATTGACCGAAAGCGACAGGTTGTTGACCAGCGACGTGGTGAGCGACTGCGAGATGTTTCGCGTCGAGACAGTCTTTACCGTCTTGTTGGCGATGTCAGTCGCGTTGAAGTTCAGCGTCGTCGGGTTGTTGTTGGTGATCGCGGTCGCGGCTGAGCCCATCACCTGTATCAGCGGAATGTTGACCAGCAGCAGCTTGAGGCTCACATCCGCGATCTCGGCGTCGGTGAACGACTGAGGTTGGCTGAAGTCGCCAAAGCCCGAGCTGTTGCTGTTGGCCAGATGCAGCGAGGCAATACCTGGGTGCGCGGCGATCGAAACGTTGATGCTGGAAGGCCCTTTCGGACAGGTGATGTCGGTCAGTTTGGCCTCGGCATACGCGACTTCGACATTAAGCGGCAGATTGACGGCCAGCAGGCTGATGCCGCCGCCGAGACCGGGCGTACCGACACCGACGGAGGCCACCAGCTTGATGCGCGTCTGGGCGGTGCGCACGACGGTGCCGATCTCGCCGACCGACAGCCATGGTGAGAATTGTGCGGGTTCGCCGATGGCGATGGTGAGTTTGGTGGAAAGGAGCCCCGGTATGGTGGCGCCAAGATCGACCTGAGCCTGGTTGGTGCCGTTGGCCAGCACGGCGGCGGCGGTCAGCATTCCCATGGCGCTTGCGTCGACCCCGAGGCCGGCTGGTCTTTGCCCCAGGCCCAGACTGCCGACCGAGCCGAGATCGACAAGGCTGCTGAGCGGGATCTTGACCGTACCGGTCGACTTGGACGCGATCGTCTGCAGGGCGACCTTGGCCGTGTTGCCAAGTCCGGGCACGTTGGCCATGGCTGTGGCGATCTGGCCGACGGTCGCTTTCGATGCCAGAACATCCGAATAGGTACCGCCGGTCACGTTCACTTGTGTGGCAAGGGCATCTATGAAGGAGAGGACACTGACATCGGCCGAGATCAACCCGTTGTAGTCCATGACGCTGAGCGAGATATTGCCGCCGAGAAGTCCGCTGAGAAGCGCGTTGAGGATGCCGCCATTGACGCTGAGAAGTCTCGACCCGACCGAGAATGTCGCCTGTGGCGTCATGCTGGCGGTAGCCTCGGTGCCGATGACGGGAGTGGGGATCAACGAACTCGCGAAATAGCGGGCAGGGATCTTCTTCAGGGTGACATGCACCGCGTTGTAAGGTGTCACGCCGGCTTGGAAGCGCTGGCTCACGTTGACGGTTGATGTTGCGTATCGCCCGGGCGTGACCGTCACCACGGTTCTCCCGACAGCCGCGGGAATGGTCTGCCCCGAACCTTGAACGACGACGCCTGGCATGCCGTTGTCGGTGAGCGTCGTGACGACGGCCGCCTGGATGTTGGTGATGTTCGAGGCGGCGGTGATCGCAGCCAGATCGACCATCGCCTGAGCTTCCCGGCGCTCGGTGTAGATCGAGGCTTCGTCGATGGCCACCGCGGCCAGCGCCAGCGCCACCGGCGCGCTCAATGCCGTCATGACGGCAAAATTCGCTTTCCTGTCGTTCAGCATCAACCGTGCAAGCCGGACGATCCTCTTACGCCCACGCAACAGCATTCAGATGCCCCCGATCCTTATCGTTGACTGGCGCTTGATCGTGGTTCCGGGCATGGCCAGGCCCGGGAAGAGGTTCCAGATCGGCAGGTTTCGGGCGTCGTATTGGATGGACACCACGAACTGGCTTCCATCGGCGGTGCTGTCGTTGGCCTGATAGGTCAGCTTGCTGGCATCCACGAAGGGATATCCGCTGGCGTTGTTGGTAACGAAGCTGGCCACGAGCGTCTGTCGCTCGCTCTGGTTTAGCCCGGCAATTGCCGTCCGGGCCGCGTCCGCCGCGATCTGCTGGATCGAGTTGGCGGCGCCGAAATATATACCGTATGCAACCATTCCGAGCAGAAGGAGGATAAAGAGCGGCGAGAGAAGAGCGAATTCTACCGCGGAAGTTCCAGATTCTTCTTGAAGTTTCCATAATTTATGACGGATTATCGACAATTTACTTTGTATGTTACTCATAGTCGCCATGCGTCTGGAAAGAGAACCGTACAGAAGGTAGTCATAATGTAACCTCAGGTTGATTAAGAACGCATTAACACATTCCGGCAAACTGACGCGGCCACGAATTCCCTGTGGAAAATGGCGTCGAGGTGAGGAAACCAAGTCAAGCTTCTGGTTTCGGCTGGTGTTTCGGCCGCCGCGGCACAGCTTTCGTGTCGCCTTACTTTGGGTGACCCAGAGAGTCTGTTGAAATAAAAAATCCCCGCGCTAGTGTTTGGGCACCAGCCGCCGGAAGGGAACCGGCGGCGCGCTCAAAGGGGCCAGGCATCGGTTCCGGAGCGTCAACACTCAAAGGGCGCGCCGACGGCAGCGCCCACAGGGAGAACTTCATGCTGAAAAACATGCTGAAGGCGACGGTCTTCGCCACGACCATGGCTGTGGCCGCCGGAGCATTCTACACGCCGGCTTTCGCCGAGGTCGTCTATAACAGGGGCACCGCCGCCGAATCGGAATCGGTCGACCCGCACAAGACCTCCACGGTTTACGAAGCCAATGTCTTGCGTGACCTGTTCCAGGGCCTCGTCATGCAGGACGAGAAGGCCAACATCATTCCGGGCGCCGCCGAGAGCTGGACGGTTTCCGATGATGGCACCGTCTACACCTTCAAGCTGCGCAAGGATGGCATGTGGTCCGACGGCAGCCCGGTCACGGCCGATGATTTCGTCTACGCCTTCCATCGGCTGGAGGATCCGGCCACCGGCGCCGAATACGCTTCCATGCTCTATCCCATAAAGAACGCCGAGGAAGTCAACACCAAGAAGGGCAAGCCGGAGGATATGGGTGTCAAGGCGATCGATGCCGGCACGCTGGAGGTCACGCTCAAGGCGCCAACGCCTTACTTCCTGGAGATGCTGACCCACCAGGCGACCTATCCGGTCAGCAAGGCCTCCATCGAAAAGCTCGGCGCCGACTGGATCAAGCCGGGCAATCTCGTTTCGAACGGCGCCTACACATTGGCTGAGTGGGTTCCCAACGACCACATGAAGCTGGTCAAGAATCCGAAATTCTGGGACGCCGCGAGCGTCAAGATCGACACCGTCAACTACATCCCGACCGAGGATCGCTCATCGGCGATGAAGCGCTTCGAGGCTGGCGAACTCGACAGCTATGACGATCTGCCGACGGAACAACTCGCCGACCTCAAGACCAAGTTTGGCGCTCAGATCCACGTCGGACCGTACCTCGGCACCTACTACTATGCGATCAAGACAGACAAGGCGCCGTGGAACAACCCTGAACTGCGCACCGCCATCTCGATGGCGATCGACCGTGATTTCATCGCCGAGAAAGTCTGGCAGAACTCGATGCTGCCCGGCTACTCGATGGTGCCTCCCGGCATCGAGGGCTACACGCCGGCAATGGCCAAGTATGCCGACATGCCGCAGATCGACCGCGAGGACGCAGCCAAGAAGATCCTCGAGAAACTTGGCTACACGCCCGAGCACCCGCTGAAGATGGAGATCCGCTACAACACCTCGGAAAACCACAAGAACACCGCGGTCGCCATCCAGGAACAGTTGAAGCCGCTTGGCGTCGACGTCACGCTGCTCAACACCGACACCAAGACCCACTACTCCTTCCTCGAGCAGAAGGGCGACTATGACGTGGCGCGTGCCGCCTGGATTGCCGACTACAAGGATCCTGAAACCTTCCTCGGCATCTCGCGCAAGGCGAGCGGCAACAACTATTCGGATTACAACAGCCCGCAATACGAGGCAGCCATGGACAAGGCCGCGGCCGCCGGCGGCAAGCCCGAAGAGCGCATGAAGGAGCTTTCCGAGGCCGAGCGCATCCTCATCGACGATGTCGGCCAGATCCCGCTTCTCTATTACAGCTACCACGATATCGTTTCTTCGAAGCTGCATGGCTTCGTCGACAACGTGATGGACGTGCATCCGTCGCGCTTCGTCAGCAAGGACTAATCCCTGGCCAAGCCGCCGCGCACTCGGTGCGCGGCGGCGCTGGTTTGCCATCGCATCGGCCCGGGAACCGGAATCGATTTTCGGAAAGTTCGGTGCGAAGATTTGAAAGCTGGAGCGCAATCGTCCGACTGGACGCGCGCTGCTCCGGATCAAGCGGGGCACCGATGCTGCGATACGTATTCCGGCGGCTTCTGACCGCCATCCCGACGCTGTTCGTCATCGTGACCATGGCGTTCTTCCTGATGCGCGTCGCGCCAGGCGGCCCATTCAACCAGGAGCGAGGGCTGAGCCCCGAGATCAGGGCCAATCTCGAAGCCCAGTTCGGCCTCAACGACCCGCTCTGGCTGCAATTCGTCCACTATCTCGGCAACCTGCTGCGCGGCAATTTCGGCCCGAGCTACAACATGCCGGATTTCACCGTCACCGAACTGTTTGCCAAGGGCCTGCCCATTTCGGTCCAGCTCGGCGCCTCGGCGCTGATCCTGGCGCTGCTGCTCGGCAGCGTGCTCGGCACCATTGCCGCGCTCAACCAGAACAAGCTCGGCGACTATACAGTGATTGCGCTGGCGACCGCCGGCAGCACCATCCCCACCTTCGTCATCGCGCCGGTGATCCAGCTGCTGTTCGGGCTGACCTGGAAGCTGCTGCCGATCGGCGGTTGGGGCGATGGCGCTTTCATCAACAAGGTCGGCCCGGTGCTGACGCTTGCCTTGCCGCAGATCGCCATCGTCGCCCGCCTGATGCGCGGCTCGATGATCGAATCGCTGCGCTCCCATCATATCCGCACGGCCCGCGCGCTCGGCCTCTCCGACTGGTCGGTGGTGGTCAAGCACGCGCTGCGCGGCGCGATCCTGCCGATCGTCTCTTTCACCGGCCCGGCGGCCGCGGCACTGCTGACCGGCTCGGTCATCGTCGAGACGATCTTCTCCATTCCAGGCGTCGGCCGTTATTTCGTCGATGCCGCGCTCAACCGCGACTACACGCTGGTGATGGGGACGGTGGTGGTGATCGCCATCTTCACCATCGTCTTCAACCTGATCGTCGATGTCATGTACGCGGTCGTCGACCCGAGGGTGCGCTATGACTGACATCGCGGCCACAGCTTCCGCCGTCGTTGGCCGCTCCCTGTGGGGCGATGCCTGGGCGCGCCTCAAGGGCAATCGCGCCGCCATGTTCAGCCTCTATTACCTTGCGCTGATCGCGGTCATCAGCGTGTTCGGGCCCTGGTTCGTGCCGCATCAGTATACGACCATCTATGCCGACTATGTGCGCATGCCGCCGAGCCTTTCGGCCTATCCGAAGCCCGACATGATCGAGACGGCGCTCACCGAGGCGATCAAGCGCATGCGGGTCGACATCAAGGAGTGGCATCAGGAAGGCAATCAGGTCTTCGTCACCGTCAAGTCGACCAAGCCGATCGACGACCGCAATATCCGTTATCTCGACCGTTCCGATGCCTTTGACGACACCAAGGTCGAGAGCAAGTCGCCCGACGGCCTCGAAGTGACGATGAGTGCGTCGATCAAGCAGCAGTACTTCCTGTTCGGCACCGACAACACCGGCCGCGATCTCCTCTCGCGCACGCTGATGGCCGGGCGCATATCGCTGGCCATCGGCCTGCTTGCCGGCGTCGTGGCGGTGGTCATCGGCGTGCTTTATGGTGCCGCGGCCGGCTTTGCCGGCGGCAAGGTGGACGAGGTGATGATGCGCATCGTCGACGTGCTCTATTCGCTGCCCTTCATCTTCTTCGTCATCATGCTGGTGGTGTTCTTCGGCCGCAACTTCGTGCTGATGTTCCTGGCGGTCGGAGCCGTGCTGTGGCTCGACATGGCGCGTATCGTGCGCGGCCAGGCGTTGTCGATCCGCCGCCAGGAATATGTCCAGGCGGCGGAGGCGATGGGCGTCGGCCAGCGTGGCATCCTGATCCGCCATGTCATCCCCAATCTGCTCGGCCCGGTGGTGATCTACATGACGCTGCTGGTGCCGCAGGTCATCATCCTGGAGAGCTTCCTGTCGTTCCTTGGCCTCGGCGTGCAGGAACCGATGACCAGCTGGGGCGTGCTGATTTCGGTCGGCGCCAAGAACATCGGCACCGCCAACTGGCTGCTCCTGTTTCCCGCCTTCTTCCTCGTCTCGACGCTGTTCGCCCTGAACTTTGTCGGCGACGGCCTGCGCGACGCGCTCGACCCGAGAGATCGATAAAGATGGGGATCGCTGACATGGCCGCTTCTGAAACGATCCTCAGCGTCAGGGACCTGCGCGTCCGCTTCCGCACGCTCGATGGCGCCGTCGAGGCGGTGAAGGGCATCAACATCCATGTCAACGCGGGCGAGACGGTGGCCGTGGTCGGCGAATCCGGGTCCGGCAAGAGCCAGACGATGATGGCAGCGATGAGCCTGCTGGCCTCGAATGGCGAAGCGTCAGGCAGTGTCGACTACCGCGGCCGCAACCTTCTGACACTGAGCAAATCCGAACTGAACAAGGTCCGCGGCGCCAAGATCAGCATGATCTTCCAGGAGCCGATGACCTCGCTCGATCCGCTCTATTCGATCGGCAACCAGCTGATCGAACCGATCCGCCGCCATCGTGGGCTGGGTGCGGCCGAAGCGCATGAGGAGGCGCTCAAGCTGCTGCGGCTTGTGCATATTCCCGATCCCGAGCGGCGGATGAAATCCTATCCGCACGAGATGTCGGGCGGCCAGCGCCAGCGCGTCATGATCGCCATGGCGCTCGCCAACGACCCCGACATATTGATCGCGGACGAGCCGACGACGGCGCTCGACGTGACCATCCAGGCGCAGATCCTGATGCTTCTGGCCGAACTGCAGCGCAAGCTCGGCATGGCGATCGTCTTCATCACCCATGATCTCGGCATCGTTCGCCGCTTCGCCGACCGGGTCTATGTCATGCGCCAGGGCGAGGTCGTCGAGGAGGGCGAGGCGGAAGCCATCTTCGTCAACCCGCAGCATGCCTACACCAAGATGCTGCTGGCGGCCGAGCCGACTGGCCGCAAGGCGCCACCGCCCGCCAGCGCGCCCGTGCTGCTCGAAGGCAGGAATGTCGAAGTAACCTTCAGGATCGGCGGCGGTTTTCTCGCCGGCGAGCCGCTGATGCTGCGTGCTGTCGACCACATCTCGATCCGGCTGCAACGCAACCAGACCATCGGCATCGTCGGTGAATCCGGCTCCGGCAAATCGACGCTCGGCCGCGCCCTGCTGCGGCTGTTGCCGAGCGACGGTCTCATCCGTTTCGGCGACCGCGACATTTCCACCGCCGACCGACAGGCGATGCGGCCGCTGCGGCGCGAGATGCAGCTCGTCTTCCAGGATCCGTTCGGCTCGCTGTCGCCGCGCATGACCGTCGGCCAGGTCGTCACCGAAGGGCTACTGGTGCATGAGCCGAACCTTTCGGGCAAGCAGCGCGATCAACGCGCGGTCGAGGCCTTGCGCGAGGTCGGCCTCGATCCCAACGCACGCAACCGCTATCCGCATGAATTTTCCGGCGGGCAACGGCAGCGCATCGCCATCGCGCGGGCCATGATCCTGAAGCCCAAGCTCGTGGTGCTGGACGAGCCGACCTCGGCGCTCGATCGCTCGGTCCAGAAGCAGATCGTCGAATTGCTGCGCAAACTGCAGACCGACCACGAACTGTCCTACCTGTTCATCAGCCACGATCTGTCGGTCGTGCGCGCCATGGCCGACTACATCATCGTCATGAAGCAGGGCAAGATCGTCGAGGAGGGGCCGACCGAGGCGATCTTCAGCAATCCGCAGCACGTTTACACGCAGACGCTGATGGCCGCGGCGATCGATGTGACGCGGTTTCGGCTGAGTGCCTGAAACAGGTCGCCGCAAGGCGCCCAGGCAGCGTCTGTTCGCTCAGTCCGTTGACCTCGCGCACTTTCGCGCGCGCACGGCGACAATGGCGTCTTGCTGCTGCTTCAGCCGGTCGATCCTGGCCGTTTCACGCTTGGCGACCGCGGTCTTCACGCGAGACCCACCCAATAGCCAATTTGGAACACTGGTGTTTGCGACCTTGCCGCGGGTGATCGCGGTTTGCGAGATGTCGCGGGCGATGCCTCCCAGCGCGCTGTTGAGCTCGGCGCAGCTCAGGCTTTCATATTTCGCCGGATCGACGGTTTTGCCGATCGACGAGCAGCCCGCAACGAGAAGCAGCGCGACTGTCAGAACCCGGCGCGACGCTGTCGTTGAAATCAAAGTCATATCCGCACCCCGGCATCGTCAGTTTCAATGGCTTCATCGCAGCCATCGAACTACCTAGAGCCGACGGTGATTTTCGTCAAAGTCTGTGATCGCGATGGAACCCACGCTGGGCAGCGACCATGGCGGCCCGACTCACGAGTTTCCGATTGCAGGAACGTTCTCGATCACCCGTTCAATCACGGGTCCAGGAGCCCTCAGAACTCCCACTTCATCGTGATATGGTCCGATATCCATACGCGAGGCCGCCACCGCCAGCGACCCGGGCGCTTCCGCACGGGAATCAAAAAGCCAGCCAATTGTTCGCGTGGTCGCTCAGGGCGTTTTCTTGTCCAGCAGCGTGTTGGCAAAGAATGATGCGGCACGCCGTAGCACGCAGGCGCTACTGCTGCTGCGGAAACCAATTTGCGCATAGTGGCTCCGGGTCTCGTCACTGCCGCCAAAAGAAACATGCGGCATTACTAATATAAATGCAATTCACCAGGTGAATTTCGCGATCTTGCCAAACGGCGGAACATTAGATGCGCCGAATAGTTCTATCTCTTGCACCCGACACCAGGGTTTGGTGTCTGCTGAAGATCAGCTGGCAAAGGCTGGTCGGCCCGCGTCCTCGCCAGAGGCGCGGGTTTCCCAGGCAACCAGGAGATAGATCATGAACAATATCATTTGGCTCGTTGGAGCGGTGGTCATCGTGATAGCGATATTGAGCTTCTTCGGCCTCAGATAAGCGCGACGTCGGCTATGTCCGTCGGGGCCCCGTCGGAATTTGACCAGTCGAAGCCGACACGGCGAAAGCGCCGCAGGCTGTCTGCCGAAGACCGATATGATGGCAGGGAGTTGAAGCTGCCTAAGTCGTCAGCGTCTTCAATAGGTGACGACGTACGATGAGATCCTCGGCTTGTACACCGGGGAAGCGAGTCATCTCGCCCTATTTCCTTGTGGGGAACATCGATTTGAGCGCCAAAGTCGGGATGCGCTAACACATTGTTTTTTCTGGTCGGAGTGGCAGGATTTGAACCTGCGACCCCCTCGTCCCGAACGAGGTGCGCTACCAGGCTGCGCTACACTCCGTGACCAGACCGCGGGCTTATAGCCGCCGCACTCCGATCCTGCAAGCGGCAATGGCAGCACTTCTGTCGCATTTCGTCTCCTTTCGTCACGCATGTCGCGGGCGCACTGATATTCCTCAGGGATAAACATGGCTTAAAGGCTTGTGTGCTAGTCACGGCCTCGACAAGCCGTGTTCCAACTGCTCGGAGTTTTCCAGTCTTGACCCTCAGGATCGTTGGCGAGGACCGACCCAACAGCTTCGAATTCGAAACCTCGGCGCTGATCAAGGCGTCCGGCTTTCGCGAATACGATGCGCGCTGGTGGTTCGGCCATCCGGGCTCGACGCAACCGCCAGAGCTCAACCTGATCGGCGTCCAGGCGCTTGGCATGGGGCTCGGCACGCTGATTCGCCGTCGCGGCGCCGGACCCGATATCGTCACCGGGCATGATTTCCGTTCCTATTCGCTTTCGATCAAGCTGGCGCTGGTCTCCGGGCTGATGGCCGCCGGCGCGCGGGTGAAGGATATCGGCCTGGCTTTGTCGCCGACGGCCTATTTCGCCCAGTTCGCGCTGGATACGCCCTCCGTCGCCATGGTCACGGCCTCGCACAACGAAAATGGCTGGACCGGCGTCAAGATGGGCGCGGCGCGGCCGCTGACCTTCGGCCCCGAGGAGATGAGCGCGCTGAAGGCGATCGTGCTGGAAGGCGACTTCGACCTTGCCGGTGGTGGCTCGTATGATTTTGTCCGCGATTTTCGCGCGACCTATCTCGACGATCTGACCAGGGACAAGCGCATCACGCGAAAGCTGAAGGTGGTCGCCGCCTGCGGCAATGGCACCGCCGGCGCCTTTGCGCCGGAAGCACTGGAGCGCATCGGCTGCGAAGTGGTCCCGCTCGATGTCGAACTCGACCACACTTTTCCCCGCTACAACCCCAACCCCGAGGACATGCAGATGCTGCATGCCATCAGGGACAAGGTGCTGGAAAGCGGGGCCGATGTCGGCCTTGGTTTCGATGGTGACGGCGACCGCTGCGGTGTCGTCGACAATGAGGGCAACGAGATCTTCGCCGACAAGGTCGGCGTCATGCTCGCACGCGACATCTCCAGCCAGCTTCCGGGCTCGACCTTCGTCGTCGACGTCAAGTCGACCGGCCTGTTCAACACCGACGGCGTGCTGCGGGAGAATGGCGCAGTCACCGACTATTGGAAGACCGGCCACTCCTACATAAAACGCCGCGTCGCCGAGCTCGGCGCCGTCGCCGGTTTCGAGAAGTCTGGCCATTTCTTCTTCAACCCACCGATCGGGCGCGGCTATGACGACGGGCTGGTCACGGCCATCGCCATCTGCCAGATGCTGGACCGCAACCCGGGCAGCTCGATGGCCGACCTCTACCGCGCGCTGCCGCTGACCTTCGGCACGCCGACAATGTCGCCGCATTGTGCGGACGACGTGAAATATGGCGTGGTCGAACGGGTGGTTTCGGATTTTCAGGCCATGAAGCGGGATGGCGCCACCTTCGCCGGCCAGAAGATATCGGACCTCATAACCGTCAACGGCGTTCGTGTCGTCGCCGAGGACGGCACCTGGGGTCTGGTGCGCGCCTCGTCGAACAAGCCGGAGCTTGTCGTGGTCGTCGAAAGCCCGGTTTCATCAGAGCGTCGCCGGCAGATGTTCGACGCCGTCGACGCCGTGCTGCGGCGCAGCCCGGAAGTAGGGGCCTACAACCAGACTTTCTGAGAGCAATTCCGGGAAAAGTGCGTGGCGGTTTTCCCTCCGGAACCACGCCGAAACCAAGAGATAGAGCGGTTCTGCGTTTCCTCGAAACGGTGAACCGCTCCAACATCAGCCGGCAGCCGCCGGAGCTGTCCGCTCAAGTGCGCTCCAGTCGAATGCGCGCGCCCAGTCGGCAAAACTGTGCCAGCGGACCTCCGGAAAATTCCTGCGCAGGGCGGCGATATCGACGTCGTAGCCGACGCGGTCGAACCACTCGAACATCAGTGCCGCATCCTCGCTTTGCTGGCGGGCCGCCGCGATCGGGATTTCCCGATAGCCAATCGGGCGGCCGATGGCCTCGGACAGTATTTTCGCCTGCTCTTCGCCTGACAATTCGTCCCCGGCGAAATCGAAGCGCTTGCCGAACACCTGTTCACGCCGCTCGGCCAAGGCGGCAACAAAGGCGCCGATGTCCGCCAGGGCAACCAGTTGCAGGACGCGCTTCGGAGGCATCGCGAAGGCATGGGTGCCCTGTCTGAGCGCGCCGATCGACCACGGCGCGACGACATTCTCCATGAAGGCGACCGGTGCGCTGATCGTATAGGGGATGCCGAGCCCGGCGACATGTTTCTCGACGAGATATTTGCTTTCGAAATGCGGGATGCCGGTCTTCTTGTCGGCGTCGGCAACGGATGAATAGATCAGATGTCCGACGCCGGCAGCTTTCGCCGCATCGGCGGCGATGATCCCCTGGCGGGTTTCTTCTTCCAGCCCGGCCTCGCAGCTGTTGCCCATCAGGAACATGGTGTCGACGTCTTTTGCGGCCTTCACGATGGAGGCTGCGTCAGCGAGATCGCCGGCAACGACATCGGCGCCCGCCGACGCCAGGTGCCGCGCACCGTCGCTGTCTGGTCTGCGCGTCAGTGCCTTGACGCGATGGCCCTTCGACAACAGGGCACGCGCAACCGCGCCGCCTTGCTGGCCGGTAGCGCCGGTCACCAGAATGCTTCGTTTGCTGGTCATGGTGTCTGCTCCTTATTGTTTCTGCTGGAGCAAAGTTAGGGCCTGTCGCATTGATGCATAATTGCCTATAATTGAAAAACATCATCCCAATCTTGGATACAATGCTCGATCTCAACGATATCGTCGTGTTCGCTCGCGTCGTCGAAGCTGGCAGCTTCACGGCTGCCGCGCGCCTGCTGGCCATGCCCAAGACGACGGTCAGCCGCCGCGTTGCCGCGCTCGAGCGCGAGGTCGGCGTTCGCCTGTTGCAGCGCACGACACGTAGCCTCAACATGACGGATGCCGGGCGTCTCTACTATGAGCGGAGTAGCCAGGGGCTGCGGACGATAGAGGAGGCAAATCTGCGCCTCGCGGAGGCAAGGACGGAGCCGTCGGGCACAATTCGTATTTCGGCCCCGGTCGGCTTCGGCGGCCATTTCCTCATCGACACCGTGGTCGGCTTTCTCGCAACCTATCCGAAAACCAGCGTCGAGCTCCGCCTTACCGACGACAGGCTCAATCTGGTCGAGGACGGCATAGACCTCGCTTTCCGGACCGGGATCCTTGACGATTCGACACTGATCGCCCGCAAGCTCGGCTCCACGCACAGGCTGCTCTGCGCCAGCCAGGCCTATCTTGCACGGCACGGCATACCGGAAGGCCCGGCGGACCTCGCGCACCATCAATGCGTCATCGCGGGCCCTTCTGCCTCGGGCGCTCATTGGGTGCTGGACGGTCCAGGCGGCCAGGAAACGGTCGTCGTGGCCGGGCGCTTCGCTGCCAATGAAATGCAGGCGGTCGTTACGGCCGCTCTCGCAGGCTTCGGCATCGCCCAATTGCCCCAGGCGATCGCCGAAGGGCTGATCCATGAGGGTCAGCTGCAGCACGTTCTCAAGAGCTACACGACACCGGCTGGTGGCCTGCATATTCTCTATCCGAGCAGCCGCCACCTTTCGCCCCTGGTCAAGGCATTCATCGAGCTTGCCTCCGAGCGTATTTCCAATGGGATAAACACCGCTTAAAGGCTTGCATGGTAGCAACCGGCCACCAATTGCCTTGTGAGCGCGAGACCCGAATGACCGAGCGGATCGTCAGTTTTGTCATGAGCGGTGGCGTCGGCTCGCGGCTTTGGCCGCTGTCGCGCGAGGATAATCCCAAGCAGTTCCATGATTTTTCCGGCGATGGCTCGATGCTGGCCAAGACGCTGCGTCGGCTGGCGGCGCGGCCAGAAGGCGAAACGCCGATCTTCCTGATCGCCTCGGAGCGCCATGCCGACCGTGTCCATGCCGACCTTGCCGGCCTCGATCTCGCCGGTGGTGGTCCGCTGTTCGAACCGATCGGCCGCAACACCGCCGCCGCCGTCGCGCTGGCGACGCTGCGCACTTTGTCCGAATTCGGCGACAGCCTGGTGCTGGTGGTGCCGTCCGATCATGAAATCGCCACCGCGCACCAATTCTGGCAGAGCGTCGAGGCCGGTGCCGAGGCGGCGCGCGCCGGCAGGCTGGTGGTGTTCGGCATCAAGCCGACACAGCCCGAGACCGGCTATGGCTATATCGAGGTCGCAGCCGAAAGCGGCGGCACTTTCGACGTCTCGCGCTTTGTCGAAAAGCCGGACCTTGCCACTGCGCGGAGCTATCTCCAGGCCGGAAACTTCTATTGGAACACGGGTATTTTCCTGTTTCGGGCCAGCGCCATGCGCGACGCCTTCGCGGCTTTCCAGCCCGACATCTGGCAGGCCACCGAGGCCGCCTACAAGGCGGCGACGTCGGATCTCTCCGGCCTCTATATGCCGCTCGAGCTCTACGCCGCCATCCCGTCGAACTCGATCGACTACGCCATCATGGAACAGGCAAAAGACATCGCCATGGTGCCCGCCAGCTTCCGCTGGAACGATCTTGGCTCCTGGCAGTCGCTGCTCGATGTCGGCCCTGCCGATGACCAGGGCAATGTCATTGTCGGCGATGTCGTCGCCATCGATTGCGAGAACTCCTACATCCGCAGCGACGGCCGCTTGCTCTCGGCGATCGGCATGAAGGACGTCGCCATCGTCTCCACCGCCGACGCCACTTTCGTCGCACCGGTCAGCCACAGCCAGCACGTCAAGAAGATCGTCGAGCAGCTCGAAAAGTCGGGCCGGCTGGAAACCCGGTTCACGCCGGCACATGACCGCGTCATCGAGAGCGGCGCCTGGCGGCGGCGCGTGCATCACTGGCTGTTCCAGGAGACCTTGCCGCTATGGTCGACATCAGGCGTCGACGAACGCCATGGTGGTTTTCACGAGGCGTTGGGTTTCGATGCCTCGCCGCTGATGAAGCCCAAGCGCATGCGCACGCAGGCGAGGCAGGTCTATGCCTTCGCCGTCGCCAGGGCGCGTGGCTGGGATGGTCCGGCCGACCGGCTGATCAGCCATGGCATCGAGTTCATGGCCAGGCAGGGCCGCACCGACAATGGCGGCTGGGTGCGCACGCTGAATGTCGACGGTTCGGTCGCCGACGCAACCGAGGATGCCTACGATCACTCCTGCTTGCTGCTGGCGCTGGCGCATGCGCATATGTCAGGCAATCCGGATGCCTTTCGGCTCGGCGAAGAGACCTTTTCGTTTCTCGATGCGCATCTCGAGGATCATCGCATGACCGGCTTCCTGGAAACGTCCGACGGCGAGGGCGAGCGGCGCTCCAACCCGCACATGCATCTGCTCGAGGCTTTTCTAGCCTGGTATCAGGCGACCGGCGACCGCGCCCATCTGCGCCGTGCGGCGCGCATCATCGACCTCTTCCGCAGCCATTTCTTCGACCCGGAAAGCTGGACGCTCGGCGAGTATTTCGATGCCGAATGGAAACCGGCCGCCGGCGAGAAGGGGGCCTGGACCGAGCCCGGCCACCATTTTGAATGGGCCTCGTTGCTGGTCGATTTCGCCGGGCGCAGCGGCCAGGCCGAACTGAGCGGTTTCGCCAGGAAACTCTATGCCTCGGCCATCGCCAATGGCCTCAACCGCGCCACCGGCCTCGCCTATGGCGCCGTTTCCAGGCAGGGACTGCCGCTCGACCTGATATCGCGCAGCTGGCCGCAGGCCGAAGCGGTCAAGGCGGCGATCGCGCTCGATGGTTCGGGCGGGCCCGACCTCAAACCGGAGATCGAGGCCCGCGTCGGCCGGTTGTTTCGCTGGCACATCGACCCGGCGCCGCTCGGCCTGTGGATCGACCGCATCGACGAACGCGGCCGCTCGCTGGCCACTGACGTTCCGGCCAGCATCTTCTATCATCTGGTCTGCGCGCTGACCCAGTATCTGGACAGCACATCTGACAAGGCGGCGTAAGGCCTCAGTAGGGGCTCGCCACATCTCCTGTCTCGACATAGATCGACTTCAGCTGCGAATAGAGCGCTAGCGCCGCCAGTGAATTCTCGCGTCCTATGCCGGATTGCTTGAAGCCGCCGAACGGGATTTCCACCGGCGTCAGATTGTAGGCATTGATCCAGCAGGTGCCGGCCTGCAACTCGGCGATGACGCGGTGGGCGCGCGACAGGTCGCGCGTGAACACGCCGGCGGCAAGGCCGAACTCGGTGTCGTTGGCGCGGTCGATCACCTCGTCCTCGCCATCGAATTTCAGCACGCTCATCACCGGCCCGAAAATCTCCTCGCGGGCGATGCGCATCGTGTCGGTGACGTCGGTGAACACTGTCGGCTCGACGAAGAAGCCGCCTTGGAAACCTTGCAGCGAAGGTACGTTGCCACCGCAGGCAAGCGTCGCGCCATCCTGCCTGCCGATCCCGATATAGCCGACGACCTTGTCGTGCTGCGCCTTCGACACCAGCGGCCCCATCTGGGTCTCAGGGTCGAGCGGATCGCCGATGCGGATTTTCTTCGTCCGCTCGACCAGCCGTTCGACGAAGCGGTCGTGGATGCCGCTCTGCACGAAGACGCGCGTGCCGTTGGAGCAGATCTGACCGGTTGAATAGAAATTGCCGAGCATGGCGCCGCCAATGGCGTTTTCGAGGTCGGCGTCGTCGAAGACGATCAGCGGCGACTTGCCGCCGAGTTCCATCGTCGCGTGCTTCATCTTCGAGCCGGCAAGCGACAACACCTTGCGGCCGGTCGGCACCGAGCCGGTCACCGAGACCTTGGCGACGACATCATGTCCGACAAGCCCGGCGCCGACGTCGCCATAGCCTTGCACCACGTTGAACAGCCCATCGGGCAGGCCGGCTTCGCTGTAGATCTCGGCCAGCGCCAGCGCCGACAGCGGTGTGTTTTCCGACGGCTTGAACACCATGGCGTTGCCCATGGCGAGCGCCGGGGCTGATTTCCAGCCGGCGATCTGGATTGGGTAGTTCCAGGCGCCGATGCCGACGCAGACGCCGAGCGCTTCGCGCCGGGTGTAGGCGAAGGGCCCGCCGAGGTCGACAGATTCGCCATTGTAGGCGGCGACCGCGCCGCCGAAATATTCGAGGCAATCCGCGGCCGACGGAGCGTCGGCCACCAGCGTCTCCTGGATCGCCTTGCCTGTGTCGAGCGTCTCGATGCGGGCGAGGTCGGCATTACGGGCGCGCAATATGTCGGCGGCGCGGCGCAGGATGCGCCCGCGTTCGACCGGCTTCAGCCGCGCCCAGGCGGGCTGGGCTGCCCGCGCGGCCTCGATGGCGAGTTCCAGCACATTCGGCGTCGCCGAACGCAGCATGGCGATGGTCTCGCCGGTTGCCGGATAGATGACCGGCAGCGGTGCGCCGCCTTCGTCCTCTATGTAGCGTCCGTTGACATAGTGCGATGCCGTGGGCTGGGCGCGCATGGAAGTCTCCAAATTGTCTGTCGCGGCATGCGGATCGTGCGGTCACACGATCATGGCCTATCTGTCTGATAGCTGCCAGCGCGGATTGATCCATGGTTCCTGGTTGGACGGCGCCAGCGGCGTGCGGCCAAGAATGTGGTCGGATGCCTTCTCGCCGGTCATGATCGACGGCGCGTTGAGGTTGCCGTTGGTGACGCGTGGAAAGATCGAGGAATCGGCGACACGCAGTCCATCGACACCGATGACCCGGCATTCCGGATCGACAACACTCATCAGATCGTCGGCGCGACCCATCTTGCAGGTGCCGCAAGGATGGTAGGCGCTCTCGGCGTGATCCCTGATGAAGACGTCAAGATCGTCGTCCGACTGCACGTGCGAGCCCGGCGAGATTTCCTTGCCGCGATAGGCGTCAAAGGCCGACTGGCCGAAGATCTCGCGTGTCAGCCGGATGCAGTGGCGGAACTCGGTCCAGTCGTCTGGATGCGACATGTAATTGAAGCGGATCACCGGCTTCGATTGGGGATCCGGCGAACGCAGTGTCACCGAGCCGCGCGACTTCGAACGCATCGGCCCGACATGTGCCTGGAAGCCGTGCGACTTTGCCGCCGCCTTGCCGTCATAGCGGACCGCCGCCGGGATGAAATGGTACTGGATATCTGGGTACTCGACGCAGGCGCGCGAGCGTACGAAAGCGGCCGCCTCGAAATGGTTGGTGGCGCCGAGGCCGGTCTTGAAGAACAGCCACTGCGCGCCAATCAGCGCTTTCGAGAACGGGTTGAGCACCGAATTCAGCGTGATCGGCTTAGTTGATTCCTGCTGGATGTAGAGCTCCATATGATCCTGCAGGTTGCGGCCGACGCCGGGCCGGTCGGCCACCACGGCAATGCCGTTTTCGCGCAAATGCTCGGCCGGTCCGATGCCGGACAGCATCAGGATCTTGGGCGAGTTGATCGACGACGCCGCGACGATCACCTCACGTCGCGCCTTAACGACCTGAATCTGTTTGTGAGCTTCGATCTCGACGCCGATGGCGCGTTGATTCTCGATGATCACCCGCCGGGCAAAGCCCTTGACCAGACTCACGTTTTTGCGCCCGAGCGCCGGCTTCAGATAGGCGCTCGCCGCCGACCAGCGGCGGCCGCCTCGAATGGTCTGCTCCATCGGCCCGAAGCCTTCCTGCTTGGAGCCATTGTAGTCGTCGGTCAGTTCAAACCCGGCCTGGCGGCCGGCCTCGACGAAGGCGCCGTAGAGAGGATTGCGCAGCGAACCACGCTGGACATGCAGCGGCCCCCCGTGGCCGCGCCAGCCATCCTCGCCACCGTCCGAATCTTCCATGCGCTTGAAATAGGGAAGCACGTCGGCAAAACCCCAGCCGGCGGCACCCTCTTCAGCCCAATGGTCGAAGTCGCGGGCATGGCCGCGCACATAGACCATGCCGTTGATCGAGGACGAGCCGCCGATGACCTTGCCGCGCGGCGTCGCCAGCACGCGGCCGCCGAGATGCGGCTCCGGCTCGCTGGCAAAGCCCCAGTCGTAGAGGCTCATGTTGAGCGGGATCGACAGCGCTGACGGCATCTGGATCAGTGGCCCGATATCCGAGCCGCCGAATTCGATGACGATCACCGAATGCTTGCCGTCTTCCGACAGGCGGTAGGCCATGGCCGAGCCGGCCGAGCCAGAGCCGATGATGACGAAATCCGCTTCAAGCATGGTTCATATGCGCCATAAAATCGGCGAGCGAAACGTTGCCGCCGGTTGCCACTACAAGGACGGTCTTGCCCTTCACATCCACCTTGCCGCCGAGCAGTGCCGCCAGCGACGCCGCGCCCGACGGTTCGAGCACCAGCTTCATGCGCTCGAAGGCGATCCGCATGGCCCGCCGCACCGACTGATCATCGACGGTGATGCCGCGAACGCCCGCGGTCTTGACCGCTGCGAACGGTGCGTCGCCCGGCCGTCGCGACATCAGTCCGTCGCAGATCGACTTTGGTCCGATCGGCATCGTCTCGATGTTGCCATGCGCCAGCGACGAGCCCATGCCGTTGAAGCCTTCCGGCTCGACGCCGATGATCTCGGTGGCGGGCGACAGATAGTGAAAGGCGAGCGAAACGCCGCCGATCAGACCACCGCCGCCGACCGAGCAGAACAAAAGGTCGGCGCTGGCATCCTTGGCGGCGAGTTGGTCGAGCGCTTCGAGACCGGCGCCCGCCTGGCCGGCGACGATCTCGGGATCGTCGAACGGATGCAGCAAGGCCAGCCCCTCGGTTTCGGCGATCTCGCGTGCCTTGGCGGCGGCGACTTCCTCGCGCGCGCGCTCGCCATGGTCGGTGAGCACGACGCGGGCGCCATAACCCGCGGTGGCGTCGCGCTTGGCGGCCGGTGCGTCGATCGGCATGACGATGGTGACGGGAATGCCAAGCGCCTGCCCGGCAGCCGCCAGCCCTTGCGCGAAATTGCCGGAGGAATAGGCAACGACCCCCTTCTTTGCTTCGTCAGGCGAAAGCTGCTTCAGGCGCCAGTAGGCGCCGCGCACCTTGAAGGAGCCTGCCCATTGCAGCGATTCCGGCTTGATGAAAACACGGGCCGCGCCGGTCTCCCTGGCCAAGGCTGCCGATTCCAGCAGCGGCGTGATCTGCGTCGCCCGGGAGGTGACGGCATAGGCCTGCTTGAGATGGTCGAGGGAGGGGACGAGAAGGTCTGTCATCATTCGCCTCGCGGAAACCGCTTCTGCTCTTCGAGCACGTTGAGATCCATATGGTTGCGCATGTAGCGCTCGGAGGCCTTCTGGAGTGGCTGGAACTCCCAGGGGTAATGCGTGCCGTTGCGCAACGCCGGATAGACCACCCAGCGGCGGGCCTGGCTGGCGCGAACGGCGGCGTCGAAGCCAGCCATGTCCCAGCGCGCCCGGACCTTTGCCATGAAAGCCGCCACCAGATCGGCATGCGCCGGATCGGTGGCGAGATTGCTCAACTCATGCGGGTCGGCTTCGACGTCATGGAGTTGTGGCGGATCGATTTCGCAATGGACGAATTTGTAACGGCCGTCGCGGATCGCCACGAGGGGCGCGTTGGAGCCTTCGGCCGCATATTCCATCAGCACCGGTGCGGCGCGCTGTTTGCCATCGAGCAGCGGCAGCAGCGACTGGCCGTCGGTCCAGGGCGCAATCGCACTCATGTCGATGCCGGCGAGATCGCACAGCGTCGGCGTCACGTCGAGATTGGAGACCGGCGCCTCGACCAGGCCAGCCGGTACGCCCTTGCCGGCGATCATCAGCGGCACCCGCGCCGAACCCTCGAAGAAGCACATCTTGAACCACAGGCCACGCTCGCCGAGCATGTCGCCGTGATCCGAGCAGAACAGGATGATGGTGTCGTCGAGCATGCGGGTGCGTTCCAGCACCGACAGCAATTCACCGACCTTGTCGTCGAGATAGGAGATGTTGGCGAAGTAGCCGCGCCGCGAGCGGCGGATCTGCTCGACCGTGATGTCGAAGCTGTCATAGTCGCTGGCTCGATAAAGCCGCTGCGAATGCGGGTCCTGCTTGTCGTAAGGAATGAAGCCCACTTCAGGCTCGAGCGCAGGGCAGTCCTCGTAGAGGTCCCAATATTGCCGCCGCGCCACGTAGGGGTCGTGCGGATGGGTGAAGGAAACGGTCAGGCACCAGGGCCGGTGCGACGCGTCGTCGGAAACGCGGGCGAAATCATAGAGCTTCTGCACCGCATGGAAGGCAACCTCGTCGTCATACTCCATCTGGTTGCTGATCTCGGCGACGCCGGCGCCGGTCACCGAGCCCAGATTATGATACCACCAGTCGATGCGCTCGCCGGGTTTGCGATAGTCCGGCGTCCAGCCGAAATCGGCGGGATAGATGTCGGTGGTCAGCCGTTCCTCGAAGCCGTGCAACTGGTCCGGTCCGACAAAATGCATCTTGCCCGACAGGCAGGTGTGATAGCCATCGGCGCGCAGGTGATGGGCAAAGGTCGGGATCGACGAGGCGAACTCGGCGGCGTTGTCATAGACCTCGGTGCGCGACGGCAACTGGCCGCTCATGAACGAGGCGCGCCCCGGCGCGCACAGTGGCGACGCCGTGTAGTTGTTGGCAAATCGTGCCGAACGCGCGGCCAGCGCTTTCAAATTTGGAGCGTGAAGAAACGCGGCCGGCCCATCGGGAAACAAGGTCCCGTTGAGCTGATCGACCATGACGATCAGGAAATTGGGTCGCTTCGTTGTCACTGTTTGTGCCGCTCGCCGAGTTTGATTTCGAGATAGTCCTCGACCAGCGCGATCGCGGTCGCGGCATCGGGCACGCCGTCTTTCAGCGCCCGCCTGATGTAGAGCCCGTCGATCATCGCCGCGGTCGCTTCGGCGACGCGGTCGGCTTCTGCTCGGGGCAGGATGCCGGTCAGCCCGCTCATCAGGTTCGAATGCAGCCGTCGCGCGTAGACCCTGAGCAGCCGTCGCAGCGAGGGAGACTTCTGCGCCTCGACATAGAAGGCCAGCCATGCGGCGATGGTTTCCGGCTGGAACTGGATGTCGGAGAAATTGACGGCCACCACGGCCGAGACACGTTCGCGCGAGGTGCTGGCCGAACCGAGGGCGCGCAACGTGTCGGCGGTCAGTTCGGCCAGGATGTGCCGCATCGTCGCCAGCAGCAATTCGTCCTTGGCGCCGAAATAGTGATGCGCCAGGGCCGATGAAACGCCGGCGCGCCCGGCGATCTCGGACATGGTCACGTCAAGCGAGCCGCGCTCCCCGATCGCCGAGATCGTCGCGTCGATGAGCGCCTTGCGGCGCAGGGGTTCCATTCCAACTTTCGGCATTTCGCTATGGTCCTTTGAAGCAGGATTATTTTTTATTGACGGGTCAATCAACAAAAAAATTGGCGGTGACTCAGCCTGTACCAAGCGATTGTCTGGTTCCGGCCCTTTCCGAAGCCGGCAAGATTGTTTACATTTGAACAATAAACGCGAAGTGCGCCATGTGCCCACATGCCAGGCTGGCGCCAAGGATGGAGACCGCCATGACCGCATGCATCGTTGGCTGGGCGCATTCGCGCTTCGGCAAGCTCGAAGGCGAGACGCTGGAAGGCCTGATCGTCAAGGTGGCAACGGACGCGCTCGACCATGCCGGAATTGGTCCGGACGAGGTCGACGAGATCGTGCTCGGCCACTTCAACGCCGGCTTTTCGCCGCAGGATTTTACCGCCAGCCTGGTCCTCCAGGCTGACGACCGGCTCCGCTTCAAGCCGGCGACGCGCGTCGAAAACGCTTGCGCCACCGGTTCGGCGGCGGTCAGGCAAGGCATTCGCGCCATCGATGCCAACGCCGCCCGTATCGTGCTGGTGGTCGGCGCCGAGCAGATGACGACGACGCCTGGTCCCGAGATCGGCAAGAACCTGCTCAAGGCTTCTTATCTGCCCGAGGACGGCGACACGCCGGCCGGTTTCGCCGGCGTCTTCGGCAAAATCGCGCAGGCCTATTTCCAGCGCTATGGCGACCAGTCCGACGCGCTGGCGATGATCGCCGCCAAGAACCACAAGAACGGCGTCGACAATCCCTATGCGCAGATGCGCAAGGATTTCGGCTATGAGTTCTGCCGCCAGGAGAGCGAGAAGAACCCGTTCGTTGCCGGTCCGCTCAAGCGCACCGACTGCTCGCTGGTCTCCGACGGAGCCGCTGCCCTTATCCTTGCCGATACCGGGACGGCGCTGAAGATGCGCCGTGCCGTCGCCTTCCGTGCCAACGAGCATGTGCAGGACTTCCTGCCGATGTCGAAGCGCGACATCCTCGCCTTCGAAGGCTGCGAGCAGGCCTGGAACCGTGCGCTGAAGAACGCCGGCGTGACGCTCGACGATCTTTCCTTCGTCGAGACGCATGACTGCTTCACCATCGCCGAGCTGATCGAATACGAGGCCATGGGTCTGGCGAAGCCGGGTGAGGGGGCAAAGCTTGCCATGAGCGGAGAGACGGCGAAGCATGGCCGCCTGCCGGTCAACCCCTCCGGCGGGCTGAAGGCCAAGGGCCATCCGATCGGCGCTACTGGCGTCTCCATGCATGTCCTGACCGCAATGCAGCTGGTCGGCGAGGCGGGTGGCATCCAGGTACCGGGCGCAAAACTTGGCGGCATCTTCAACATGGGTGGTGCCGCGGTCGCCAACTACGTTTCCATTCTCGACCGGATCAGATAAACCGCCCGCATTTGCGGGAGGTGACATGACAAATCCGGTTCTGATCGAAGTCTTGCGCGGCGCGATCGTCGAGAGTGCTCATCGCGGTGCGGTCGCGGTCTTCGACGCCGACGGCAAGCCGGTCCTGGAGATCGGCGACACCTCGAAGCCGGTGTTTCCACGCTCGGCGGTCAAGGCCATCCAGGCGCTGCCGCTGGTCGAGAGCGGGGCCGCCGATGCCTATGGCTTCGGCAACCGCGAGCTGGCACTCGCCTGCGCGTCCCATTCGGGCGAGCCGGCGCATGTCGAACTGGCGCGTTCCATGCTGGCCAGGGCAGGCCTGGACGGGTCGGCGCTCGAATGCGGCGCGCATTGGCCCTCCAATCATGACGCGGAGATTTCACTCGCCCGCGCCGGCGGAACGCCGAACGCGCTGCACAACAACTGCTCCGGCAAGCATTCCGGCTTCCTCTGCACGTGCGTCCACACGGGCATTGCGCACAGCGGCTACGTCAGGGCGGATCACGCCTTGCAGGAAATGGTGCGCGACGCCATGCAGGCGGTGACGGGTGCTGCCCATGGCGCCGATCAACGGGCGACCGATGGCTGCTCGATCCCAACCTACGCGGTGCCGCTCAGGAGTTTCGCCCTCGGCTTTGCCCGCATGGTGACGACGACAGGTTTCGGCCCGGAGCGAGCCAAGGCCGCGAAGCGGTTGCTAGGCGCCTGCATGGCAGAACCGTTCTTCGTCGCCGGCACCGGCCGCGCCGACGTCGCTTTGATGGAAGCAGCACCTGGCCGGATTTTTGCGAAAGGCGGCGCCGAAGGTGTCCACTGTAGCGCGATACCGGAGCTTGGTCTCGGCATAGCGATCAAATGCGATGATGGGGCAGGCCGCGCCGGCGAGGCCATGGCTGCCACCGTACTTGCCAGGCTGTTGCGCGCGGACGAGGCTTTGGCCGGCAAGCTGGTCGGGCTGGCAAATGCTCCAATTGAAAGCCGGGTCGGCGCCAAGGTCGGCGCTGTCAGGCCAACTGCAGCCTTGAATTGAAAACGATCACTCAGCTGACGTGATTGCGCTCGACGGTCAGATGGGCATAGCCGGTATTGTCCGATGATGTCAGGTCGCCCGTCGCTGGCTCGGCCCAGCGCTGGCCGACAACGGCGCCGTTACGCGCGCCATCGATGACATTGTCGGAAATGACGGCCGTGCCGGCACCCTCGACCACGGATACGACAATGCCGGTTCCAGCCTTGCGGATGACGTTCCCTGTGGCGACGACGTTGCGCAGGAACGGCCCCCAGCCGATCTGCATGCCATAGAGCGGCGCGTTCTCGATGACATTGTTGGACACGGTCGTGTCGGCTTCGACGCTGATGCCGACGCCAAACCCGGGCGGGTCGGCGGGGTAGGGGCCACGGGTCGACAGATTGCGCACGATGTTGCCCGTGCAGACCCCCAGGCGGCCGCCTTCGTTGAAGTTGACGATCGAGATGCCGTTGGCGGCGCCGTCGACGATATTGTTGCTGATGACGGCGCCTTCGAAGGAGAATTCGGAATAGACCGCGGTCTCACCCGAACGCGAGCAGGTATTGCCTGATATCTGCAGATTGCTGGCGCTGTTGGCCCGGATCGCCGAGAACGCGCAATCCGAGACGATGTTGCTGGAGATGACGACATTGCCGGCCCGGAACGCGTTGATGCCATTGCCGTTCTGGCCGGTTCCGCCGCTACGCGCCTGGATGCGTTCGACGCGGTTGCCGGTGACCATGGTGCCGTCCTCCGCCGCCTGCCAGCGGTGCACGAGGATGCCGCCATTGGCGCAGTCGGAGACGGTGTTGTCTGTGATCGCCAATCCGCCAGCCTCGACCGAATAGATGCCGGCGTCGGCAGCGCCCGATATGTCCGAGCGTTCGACCCGGCCCGTCACGCGTTCCAGCGCCAGTCCGTTCTTGCCGCTGCCGGTGACCTGGCAATTGTCGACGACCAGGTGAGCGACCCGGCGCAAGTCGAGCAGCCCCTGCGCGTAGTCGCCCATCGAGCGGTTTGCGCCATCGAGGACCAGCCCGCCGACTTCGATATGATCGGCCTGTTCGGCCATGAAGAGGTGCCCGTCGCCGCCATAGACGATCCGCGTTGCGCCCGGCACGCCGGAAAGACGCACGCGGCTGGGCAGCGAGAGGTTGGAGACGACATAAGTGCCCGGCGGCAGGAACACCGGCATGTCGCGGTCGTTCGCGTCGCGCAGCAGCTTGGCGAAGGCCTTGCTCTGATCGTCAAGGGTGCCCGGCTGCACGCCAAGTTCGGTGGCGTTGATCGAACCGCGCATGGACGCTTTCTCGATGCCGGTCAGGCCTGCGGCCGCTGCTCTGCCGAGCGAGAGGCCGAATACGGCGAACCCAGCCGTTCCAGTCAGCAGCTTTCGTCTGTTCAACATCGGCACAGATCCTGGTGTTCAACCCCGACACCGCAGGAATTGTGCCAGACGTTTTGTCTCTCCTCTCGGGGGGTAACGACAATGGCTTGTCGAGCAGCCTCTCCACGTCTAAGTTCAACCAATGAGCAGAGCCTTTACTCGCGAGGAAGACAGCGAAAACGCCATCGCCGGCGTCGGCGAGCGGCCGATCAGCCAGCACCGCAATCTGGTGACGGAGCACGGCTTGGCGATGATCGAGGAAAATCTGGCGGACTTGCGCGACGTTCTGGCGAAAGCCGAAAGGAAAGCCGACCGCGAGCGCATCGCGGTGGTGTCGCGCGACCTGCGCTATTGGACCGCCCGGCGGGAAAGCGCCGAGCTGTCCGTGCCGGAGCCGGGCAGCGACCTAGTTCGCTTCGGCATGGGTGCCACGCTTGAGGGCGATGACGGCAAGAAGGTGCACTGGAAAATCGTCGGCGAGGACGAGGCCGACCCGGCCAAGGGCACGATTTCCCACGTCTCGCCGATGGCCGTAGCCCTGTTCGGCAAGAAAATTGGCGACGTGGCTGTTGTCAACGGCAAGGAATGGGAAATCGTCAAGCTTTCAGACAGCTAGGGCGTTTCACATCGGGCGCCGATTTGGCGGTTATTCGGCAAGCTTCTGAAGCCCGGCCTTATATTTGTCCATGACATCACGGGCAGCCTTCATCTGCCGATCGAAGCTGTCGGTCGCAGGTCTCAAGACTATGCCATCGTCGGTTTCGACGATTTGAAGCTGATCGCCCACCCGCAGATTCATGCGGTCAAGAAGCTCCCTCGGCACGATTACGCCTTCGGAATCTCCGATTTTGCGGATGGTCGTTTTCACGGAGCTGCATCCCTTTTGCAACGCTGATTGTAGCGCAGCTTGTTCAGCTATGCAGCAGTGTTCAACCGGCTGCCAGCAGCCTGTCCATCAGCCGATCCGCCGCCTCCGGAATGACGGTGCCCGGCGGAAAGATTTCCGCCGCGCCGGCCTCCAGCACCGCGTCATAGTCCTGCGGCGGGATCACGCCGCCGGCCACGATCAGCATGTCACTTCGTCCGAGCTTTTTCAGCGCGTCGCGCAACTCGGGGATCAATGTCAGATGTCCCGCCGCCAGCGACGAGGCGCCGACGATATGGACATCATGTTCGATCGCCAGTTTCGCGATTTCGTCCGGCGTCTGGAACATTGCGCCGACGGTGACGTCGAAACCGAGATCGGCGAAAGCCGTGGCGATGACCTTCTGGCCACGGTCGTGGCCGTCCTGTCCCATCTTGGCGACGAGGATGCGCGGCTTGCCGCCGAATTTCTTCGCGAAGGCTTCAAGCTTGTCCTGCAGCCGGTCGACCACCGGATTGTCGCCGAGCGCCTTGCGGTAGACGCCGGAAATGGTCTGGACCGTTGCAACGTGGCGGCCAAAGGCTTTCTCCAACGCGAACGAGATCTCGCCGACGGTGGCGTTGGCGCGCGCGGCGCGGATGGCGAACTCCAGCAGGTTTTCATTGCCCTGTGCGGCGCGGGTCAGCGCATCGAGCGCGCTTTCGACGGCTGCGACATCGCGCGTGCCTTTCAGCCTTTGCAGCTTCGACAATTGCCGGGCCCTGACTTCGGCATTGTCGATCTTCAGCACGTCGACCTCGATGTCGGTCCCTGGACGATGGGCGTTGACGCCGACCAGCATCTGTTCGCCGGAATCGATGCGCGCCTGCGTGCGCGCCGCTGCCTCTTCGATGCGCAGCTTAGGTATGCCCTTTTCCGTCGCGGCGGCCATGCCGCCGAGCGCCTCGACCTCCTCGATATGGGCAAGTGCGCGCGCCGCCAGGTCATGCGTGAGCCGCTCGAGATAGGCGGAGCCGCCCCAGGGATCGATGATGCGCGTGATGCCGGATTCCTTCTGCAGGACGAGCTGCGTGTTGCGGGCGATGCGCGCCGAGTGGTCGGTTGGCAGTGCCATCGCCTCGTCGAAGGAATTGGTGTGCAGCGACTGCGTGTGGCCCTGCGTCGCCGCCATCGCCTCGATCATGGTGCGGATGATGTTGTTGTAGGGGTCCTGCGCCGTCAGCGACCAGCCCGAGGTCTGGCAATGGGTGCGCAGCGACAGCGAGCGTTCGTCCTTCGGCGAAAAGTTCTTGGCCATCAAGGTCGCCCACAACAGGCGCGCCGCCCTCAGCTTGGCCACTTCCATGAAGAAATTCATGCCGATCGCCCAGAAGAAGGACAGGCGCGGCGCGAAGCGGTCGATATCGAGGCCCGCCGCGACGCCGGCGCGGGCATATTCGATGCCGTCGGCGATGGTATAGGCAAGCTCGAGGTCGGCTGTCGCACCGGCCTCCTGCATGTGATAGCCGGAGATCGAGATCGAATTGAACTTCGGCATGTTCTTCGACGTATAGGAGAAGATGTCCGAAACGATCCGCATAGAGGGCTTCGGCGGGTAGATGTAGGTGTTGCGGACCATGAACTCCTTCAGAATGTCGTTCTGAATCGTTCCGGCGAGATTCTTCTGCGCAACGCCCTGTTCTTCCGCCGCCACGATGTAGAGCGCCATGATCGGCAGCACCGCGCCGTTCATCGTCATCGACACCGTCATGTCGCCGAGCGGAATCTCGTCGAACAGTTGCCGCATGTCGAGGATGGAATCGATGGCGACGCCCGCCATGCCGACATCGCCGGCGACGCGCGGATGGTCGCTGTCATAACCCCGATGCGTGGCGAGATCGAAGGCGACCGACAGGCCCTTCTGGCCGGCGGCAAGGTTGCGCCGGTAAAAGGCGTTGGACTCCTCCGCTGTCGAGAAGCCGGCATATTGCCGGATCGTCCAGGGTTGCTGGACATACATGGTCGGATAGGGGCCTCGCACGAAGGGCGGCAGGCCCGGATAGGTGTCGAGATGCGACAAGCCCTTGAGGTCGCCCTGATTGTACAGATGCTTGACGACCAGACCTTCCGGCGTCGTCCGCTGGCCCTTGACCTCGACGGGAACGCGGCGTGGCGGCACCCAGCCGATCTGGCTGAAATCCGGGATCAAGAGACGGCTCCGATCGACTGGTCGATGCGGACGGGAAACAGGGGCTCGCAGACGGCAACGCCTTCGGTGAAGGCAGGTCGCCGTTCCGCCGCCAGTGTTTCGACCGGACGATCGCTTTTCAGGGGATAGAGTGTGGTGCCGATGATGGCCCGTTCGCCTGCCTTGTAGGCCGCGTTGCGCCGCCCCGCCGCGGCGTGAACGCGTGCCTGGATATGTCCGTCCTGGAGGCTGGACAACACGCCGCCCTCGGCCTCGATCGTCTGCAATTCCGCCCAGGCCACCTCGCACAGTTCCGCGGTCAGCGCTTCGACCGCGCCGGAACCACAGGCGGGATCGGCGACATGATCGATATGGCTTTCATGGGCCATGATCAGTTGCGCGTTGCGGGCGACTCGGCGGGCAAAGCCCGCCGGCAGGCCATGCACGATCGTGTGCGGCAGGATGGAGATCGAATCCGCGCCGCCCGCCGCCGCGGCGAAGCCGGCAATGGCGGTACGCAGGATGTTCGTCTCGCAATCCATCGCCGTCATCATGCGAAACGATGTCTCGGCATGGACATTGGCCGTGGAATTCGGGATCGAGCACGCCTCCTGTACACGCGCCCAGAGCCTGCGCAGGGCCCGGACCTTGGCCATCGACAGGAACTGGTCCTGGTCGACGCTCAGCGCGAAACCGATATGGGGCGCGGCATAGACAAGCGGCTGCCGCGCCTTCTCGAACATTCTGAGATAGGACACCGCGGAAGCGAGCATGATGCCGAGTTCTTGTGCTTCCGTCGCGCCGGCATTGTGAAACACGCGCCCGTCGGCTTCCAGAAGCACGCCCGGAACGCCCATCGAGAAGAAATGCGCCAGCGATTGCGGCATCGATGCCTGCAGGGCCTCGATCGACATGCGCAACCGGCCGGTTCCGGCAAAAATAGCCGCCGGATCGATGCCGAAGGAAAGGTTGAGCTTTGTCGGATCGGACCGGCGTTTGCTCAGGAACGCCACCAGCCAGTCGGCCACGGCGCGGCTCCAGGGATGGGCGTCGATGCGGATCTGCACGCGGTTGAGGGGCACGCCGTCCAGCACCGTCTCCAGTGCCTGCGCTGTCCTCGGCAGGCCATAGCCGAATGCATTCGGGGCGCCTTCGAAGACAAGCGACAATCCAGTGGCCCCCTGCGCCACGTCCTCCAGCGCCTGGGCCTGGGCGCGGGCGATGTCGGGATCGTCGACCCGCTGGCTGACGATCCAGGGCAATGTGGGGTTCGCGCGTACCATCGGTTCCGCTGCCATGCAGCGGTCGTAGAGCGGTTCGATGCGGATGTTGTCGTCTGTATGGGAGACCAGCTTTTCCTCGAAGGAAGCGCCGGCAAGCGCCTTTTCCGCCAGGGCCAGCCATCGCTGCCGCTCGGCGTTTGCGGGTTCAACATTCTGGATCAAGGCTCCGGCGCCCATCCGTCTTCCTCGCTTTTATGCGGCCGCACCAACCTGGAGCAATTCAGTCTACGGCCCCCGGTCCGATATCGCAATCCAAGCCCTTCCAGGGGGCTGAATTCGATCCATCGGATATAGGTCGACCGCGGGCACGAACCATGAACGATTGCCAAACACCGGCAAGATCCGCAAGCTCCAAAAATCCGATTTCGACGAATGGCCCCAGTTTGGACGAATGGCCCCAGTTTGGACGAATGGCATTGTCGCTGCGCAACGGCCTCACTATACCAGCGGCAAGGCCGCTGGCTTTAAAGACATCACTTCGCGGAGACCGGACACATGGCTGACGACACCAGTATTTTCATCGGCGCCAGCCGCAAGCCGGACGACAGCTACCAGCGTGCCGAGCAGTTGTTGCTGCAGTACGGGAACCGCCACGGCCTGGTGACCGGCGCCACCGGTACCGGCAAGACGGTTACCTTGCAGATCCTGGCGGAGGGTTTTTCCAACGCCGGCGTGCCGGTGTTCTGCGCAGACATCAAGGGCGACCTGTCCGGCATCGCCATGATGGGTACGGCACAGGATTTCCTCGTCAAGCGCGCCGAACAGATCAAGCTCGACCCCTATGACTTTCAGGAATTTCCGGTGATCTTCTGGGACCTGTTCGGGGAGCAGGGCCATCCGATCCGCGCCACCGTCTCGGAAATGGGGCCGCTGCTTTTGTCGCGCCTGATGAACCTGACCGAGGCGCAGGAAGGCATCATGAACATCGCCTTCCGCCTGGCGGACGAGGAAGGCCTGCTGCTGCTCGACATGAAGGATTTGCAGGCGCTCCTGGCCAACATCGCCGAGCGTGCCGACGAGATCGGCTCGCGCTACGGCAATGTGACGAAGCCGTCGGTCGGAGCCATCCAGCGCACGCTGCTGGTCCTCGAGCAGCAGGGCGCCGCGCACTTCTTCGGCGAGCCGGCCCTGCGGATCTCCGACATCATGCGCACCACGCGCGACGGGCGCGGTGCCATCAGCGTGCTTGCCGCCGACAAGCTGATGATGAATCCGCGGCTCTACGCGACATTCCTTCTGTGGCTGATGTCGGAGCTGTTCGAAGTGCTGCCGGAAGTCGGCGACCCCGACAAGCCGAAACTGGTGTTCTTCTTCGACGAGGCGCATCTTCTGTTCGACGAAGCGCCCAAAGTGCTGGTCGATCGCGTCGAGCAGGTGGTCCGCCTGATCCGTTCGAAAGGCGTCGGCGTCTATTTCGTCACGCAGAACCCGTTGGATATCCCTGAAAAGGTTCTGGCCCAGCTCGGCAACCGCGTACAGCACGCGCTGCGCGCCTATACGCCGCGTGAGCAGCAGGCGGTAAAGACGGCGGCCGAGACGTTCCGGCCAAATCCCGACTTTGACTGCTCCACCGCAATCACCCAGCTCGCCACCGGCGAAGCTCTGGTTTCGATGCTTGAAGCCAAGGGCGTGCCGTCCATGGTGCAGCGGACGCTGATCCGCCCGCCGTCCTCGCGCCTGGGGCCGATCACGCCCGACGAGCGTCGCAAGCTGATCCAGGAAAGTCCGGTCGCCGGCCAATACGACCAGGTCGTCGATCGCGAATCGGCTTTCGAGATGCTGCAGAAGAAGGCCAGGGAGGCGCAGGACGCCGAAGAGCAGGCGCGGCAGGCCGGCAGCGGCGGCTCGCGCTGGACCATACCCGGCTTCGGCAACGACGATCCGGCGCCTCAATCAGGCAGCAGGCGCACGCCGGCGCCAAGGCCGTCCAACCGCCAGACCGTGGCCGAGGCGGCGATCAAGTCGGTGGTGCGCTCGGTTGGCTCATCGGTCGGACGCGCCATCGTGCGCGGGATCCTGGGCAGCCTGTCGCGCGGGCGGTAAGATTTGAAGCTGCGGCGTTGCCGCTGCCTCGCTAGTCAGAAGATCGAGTTGGTGACCTCTTTTAGCGGCCCGAGAAGCACCGATCCTTCCGGCACGCCGGCGTCGATCGGGATGGCCTTGCGGTTGGCCGTCGCCACCATTGCCTGACCGATATCGGCGGTGACGATGACCGGGCTCTTGGAGGGCACGCGATCATAGAGATCGATGATGTCCTGGTTCATGAAGCGAACGCAGCCGGAAGAGACCGATTTGCCGATCGATTTCCATTCCGGCGAGCCGTGCAGGCGATAGAGCGTGTCCACGTTGCCCTGGAAAAGATAGAGCGCGCGCGCGCCGAGCGGATTCTTCAGCCCACCGGGCATGCCGCCATTGTCGGCGCTGTATGGCTTCAGTTCCGGCTGCCGGGCGATCATTTCATCCGGCGGTGTCCATTTCGGCCATTTCTGCTTCCACTGGACCACGGCGTCGCCGGACCATTCGAAGCCGGCGCGGCCGAGACCCACACCATAGCGGATGGCCTGGCCGCCAGGGCGCACGAGATAGAGGTGGTGCCCGGTTGTGTCGACGATAAGCGTGCCTGGCTTCTGTCCCGTCGGATCGGGAACGATCTGACGCAGGTACTGCGGATCGATCTTCTCGAACGGTATGGCCGGGAGGTCGAAACCGCCATCGCTGACGGCCGCGTACATCGTCGCATAGTCGGGCAGCGGCGGCTCGACATAGGTTGGCGGCGGCGGCTCGACCGGTCCCAGTCCGGTGGTGGCGCATGCGGAAACCGCGATCGAAGCGGCGCCCAATGCAGCGGCGTTCAGAAAGCCGCGACGGCTCAGGCGATAGGATTCGATTTCGGTTATGGACATGGTTGCCTTCTTTAGGTCTCAAATCGCAACAAAGCGTCAATACGCTGGCTGCCGCGCGGGTGCCTTACAACACCCGGCGCGATAGGCGGTTCCGATTCTGGCTTGAAGGTGGGCAAAGAAAGGCGAAGCTGTGACTGTGCCGCCACTGTGGCGCCAGGGACACAGGTCTGCGACCTAGCTGCCGGACACCAGGGCTTCGAGGGTTGGCAGGATCAGGGCTGGTGGAAAATCGCGGTATTCCTCGGGCTGGTTGGAACGGTTGATCCATACCGTGCGGAAGCCGAACTTGGTGGCGCCCGCGATGTCCCAGCGATTGGAGGACTGGAAGGAAACCGCGCCGGGGTAGAGCCGCTGGCTGGTAGTGACCATGTCGTAGACCGAGGGGTCGGTCTTGAAGCGGCGCACCGCATCGACGGAATAGACATCGTCCAAAACCTGGTCGAGCGCGGCGGACTTCACCGCTGCCTCAAGCATTTCCGGCGAGCCATTGGAGAGGATCGCCAGTCTCGCTCCAGAAGCCTTGAGCGCCTTGAGGACGGCCGGCACCTCGGGATAGCAATCCAGCCGCCAGTAAGCGTCCAGCAGTTTTGCCTTGAGGCTGGGATCGGCTGAGGGAACCTTGCGCAAGGCGAAATCGAGCGCCTGCTCGGTCAACTGCCAGAAATCGGCATAGGCGCCCATCAGCGTCCTCACCCAGGAATATTCGAGCTGCTTGGCGCGCCAGATCTCGGACAGCAACTGGCCGTCTGGTCCGATCTGATCGGCATGGCGGCGCACGGCCGCATGCACGTCGAACAGCGTGCCGTAGGCGTCGAAAACATAGGTAGCGTATTGCATGGCGACAGTTTTGGGGCGAGGCGAGGCGAGGTGCAAGCTTTGATTGTGCCGCGCCTGCCGCTGGCCTCAACAAAACTCCTCGATGCCGGTTGACGCCGCCCGCCAAAGCATCTTCCAATGGCTGTCGAACGAGACCGATTGAGACGGGACAACGCGATGACACTGGCGGCAGCGGCACAATCCGCGACTTGGACTTTCGTCGATGGCGATTGGCATGAGGGCAATGTCGCCATTCTTGGGCCGCGCAGCCACGCCATGTGGCTTGGCACCAGCGTCTTCGACGGCGGCCGCTGGTTCGAGGGCGTGGCGCCGGACCTCGAGCTCCATGCCGCCAGGGTGAATTCGTCGGCGATTGCGCTCGGCCTCAAGCCGTCCATGACCGCCGACAAGATCGTCGGGTTGACGTGGGATGGGTTGAAGAAGTTCGATGGCAAGACAGCCGTCTACATCAGGCCGATGTACTGGGCCGAGCATGGCGGCTACATGGGCGTGCCGGCCGATCCCGCGTCGACCCGTTTTTGCCTTTGCCTCTATGAATCGCCGATGATCCCACCCACCGGCTTTTCGGTGACCGTGTCGCCGTTCCGGCGCCCGACCATCGAAACCATGCCGACCAACGCCAAGGCCGGCTGCCTCTATCCCAACAACGGCCGCGCCATCCTCGAAGCCAAGATGCGCGGCTTTGACAATGCGTTGGTGCTCGACATGCTGGGCAACGTCGCCGAGACCGGAACCTCGAACATCTTCCTGGTCAAGGACGGCCATGTCTTCACGCCGGCGCCGAACGGCACCTTCCTGTCCGGCATCACCCGCTCGCGCACGATGACCCTGCTTGGCGAGTATGGGTTCAAGACCACTGAAAAGACGCTGTCGGTGCGCGATTTCCTCGAAGCGGACGAGATTTTTTCGACCGGAAATCATTCCAAGGTGGTGCCTATCACGCGTATCGAGGATCGTAATCTGCAGCCCGGGCCGGTGGCCAAGAAGGCGCGCGAGCTCTATTGGGATTGGGCGCATTCGACGCCGGCTGGCTGACGCGTCCGGCTGGGTCTTTTGCCTCTGCGTGGTTCGTTGTCGGAAAACCGTGTGACAGTTTTCCGCAACCCGCTTAGAAAGGGAACCGGCGCTTCATTCCGGAGTTGTTCCAGCTCAATCCAGACCTATCTTAATCCGGTATCGACACCGGATTTTTCCACGAGGGAGTACCATCCATGGCTTTTGAATTGCCCGCTCTGCCTTACGACTACGAGGCCTTGCAGCCTTACATGTCGAAAGAGACGCTGGAATACCACCACGACAAGCACCACAAGGCCTATGTCGACAACGGCAACAAGCTGGCCGCGGAGGCTGGCATGGGCGATCTGTCAGTCGAAGAGGTGGTCAAGCAGTCGTTCGGCAAGAATGCCGGCCTGTTCAACAATGCCGCCCAGCACTACAATCACATTCATTTCTGGAAGTGGATGAAGAAGGGCGGCGGCGGCAACAAATTGCCGGGTGCCCTGCAGAAGGCGGTCGATAGCGATCTCGGCGGCTACGACAAGTTCAAGGCCGACTTTATCGCCGCCGGCACGACGCAGTTCGGCTCGGGCTGGGCCTGGGTTTCGGTCAAGGACGGCAAGCTGGCGATCTCGAAGACGCCGAATGGCGAAAACCCGCTCGTTCATGGCGCGACGCCGGTCCTCGGCGTCGATGTCTGGGAACATTCCTATTACATCGACTACCGCAACGCCCGCCCGAAATATCTCGAGGCGTTCGTCGACAGCCTGATCAACTGGGACCATGTCCTCGAGCTTTACGAAAAGGCCAAGGCCTGATCGATTTACGGAAAAGCCCCGGCACGCCGGGGCTTTTCTTTTCCAGCGTCGGCGCGGTCGATGCAAAATTATGCCCGGCAAAATCCGGCAATCAATAGGGAATATTCACGCCGGCCTGGCCGTTATCGTTCTGTCCCCTTCATCATGGAGCCAATTGAATGAGAAAGCTTGTCATCGCCATCTCTATGCTCGGCCTCGTCGGTTCGGCGGCTTTTGCCGACCCGATCCTCGATCGGCAGGCTCTGATGAAGGAACGTGGAAAGATTGCCGGCGGATTGTCGAAAGTGGTCAACGGCCAGGAGCCCTTCGAGGCAGCGGCGGTGCTGACGGCGTTGCAGGCGCTTCAGGCGAATGCCGAGAAGTTGGATATTGACGCTCTTTTCCCGGCCGGCAGCGACGCTGGCGACACCACGGCTGCTCCCAAGATCTGGGAAGACATGGCAGGTTTCAAGGCGGTTCACGCCAAGTATCTCGCTGACGTCAAGGCCGCGGTTGCCGCCGCCCCTGCCGATGTCGACGCCTTGAAGGCGCAGTTCGATACGCTTGGCTCCGACTGCGGCACCTGCCATCAGACCTACAGGATCAAAAAGGGCTGATCGCGGGCAATGCCCTTGCTGAAAAAACTCGTCGGCGCCGCCCTGATCATGGGCGGTGTCGGTGCTGTGGCCGGATGGCTGCTGTCGGCGCCGGTCAAGCTCGACGCTGAAACCCTGGCGCAACTCGGCCCCGGCGATGCCGCCAGGGGCAAGCGCATTTTCAATGCCGGCGGCTGCACGTCCTGTCATGCCAAGCCTGGTTCCCAGGGTGATGCCCGACTTCAACTGGTCGGCGGTCTCGAACTCAAGACGCCGTTCGGCACCTTCGTGCCACCCAACATTTCGCAGGACGCCAAGGATGGCATTGGCGCCTGGTCGGTGGAAGACCTTGCCAATGCCATGCTGAAGGGCGTCTCGCCTTCAGGCGAGCATTTCTACCCGGCGTTCCCCTACCCGTCCTACGCACGCATGAGGCCAGCCGACATTGCCGATCTCTACGCCTTCCTGAAGACGCTTCCGGCGGTTGCCGGCAAAGCGCCAGGTCACTCGTTGAGTTTCCCCTTCAACATCCGTCGCGGTCTCGGGCTGTGGAAGCGGCTCTATTTGAGCAAGGAGCCGGTGATCGCTTTCCCTGATGGCACGCCGGATCCGGTGATGGCCGGCCGCTACCTGGTCGAGGGACCAGGCCACTGCGGCGAATGCCACACGCCGCGCGCCTTCACCGGTGGCGCCAAGAAGAGCGAGTGGCTGGCTGGCGCGGCGGCGGCTGAAGGCAACGGTATCGTGTCGAACATCACCTCGGGCGAGGGCGGCATCGGAAAATGGTCTGAAGACGACATCGCCAACTATCTCGAAACCGGCTTTACGCCAGAGTTCGATTCCGCGAGCGGTGCCATGGTCGATGTACAAAAGAACATGGCCGAGCTGACTGCGGACGATCGCGCGGCGATCGCCGCCTATCTGAAGGCGATACCGCCGCATCCCAACGGCTACCCGGCTCGCAAGAAGACGGCGAACTGATTTTCGATCACGGGTGGCGGTCGCCGAGGAAATCGAAGCCGGTTTCGAAGAAATGATTGTAGTCGCAGGTCAATTCCTCGCCGGGCGCGATGTCGCGCAACGCGTAGGTCTCCTCGGGCGAGGAGACATCGCAATTCGGATCGTCGTCGTGGTTCATGTAACGCGCGTCGTCGGCTTCGAAGACGATGTAGTTCGGGTCGCGCCGGTCGGGATAGGAATATCGGTCGAGATAGGCTTTGACCGGCCCGGTTTCGTTCTCGTAGGTCTCGACCTTGATACGCCGGTCATATTTGGGATCGAGCTTCCAGATCAGCGCGCCGCTGGGAATATGGGTCTTGGCGAAGACACCGATACCCTGGATGGGCGATTTGTCGAGATAGACGTCGACGAGCAGCATGGCAGACCCTTGCGAGATTGATGATTGGGCGGCGCGGCTTTGAAAAAAGCCGCGCATTGGGTAGCGCGCGACTATCGCAATTGCGAGCGGAAAATCAGCTCAAAAGGTTGTGTTCGACAAGATGCGCCTTGCCGGCAACCTTGAGCGCGAAGGCATAGGTATAGGCGATTTCCTCCAGCCTGGAAAACCGGCCCGATGCCCCGGCATGGCCGGAATCCATGTTGATCTTGAACAGCACCGGATTGCTGCCGATTTTGCGCTCGCGCAGCCGCGCCACCCATTTGGCCGGCTCCCAATAGGTGACGCGCGGATCGGTGAGGCCAGCCAGCGCCAGGATCGGCGGATAGTCGAGCGCTGCGACATTGTCATAGGGTGAATAGGCGGCGATCGTCCGGTAGTCATCGGCTGACGCGATCGGATTGCCCCATTCCGGCCATTCAGGCGGCGTCAGCGGCAGGCTGGCGTCAAGCATGGTGGTCAGCACATCGACGAAGGGCACCTCGGCCACGATGCCGCCAAAGCTTTCCGGCGCCATGTTGGCGATGGCGCCCATCAGCATGCCGCCGGCCGAGCCGCCTTGTGCGATGATGCGGTCGTGGGCCGTGTAGCGTTCCAAAACCAGATGGCGGGCGACAGCGATGAAATCGGTGAACGTGTTCATCTTGTTCTCCCGCTTGCCGTCGTCGTACCAGCCATAGCCCTTGTCCTTGCCGCCGCGGACGTGGGCGATGGCGAAGACAAACCCGCGGTCGACCAGCGAGAACCAGTTGGTGTTGAATGCGGCCGGCACGGTGATGCCATAGGACCCGTAGCCGTAGAGCAGGCAAGGCGCGGATCCATCCAGCGGCGTATCGCGGTGGTGCAGAAGCGAGATCGGCACCAGTTCGCCATCGGCGGCAGGCGCCATCAGCCGCCGCGTGACATAGTGGTCCGGATCATGGCCGGACGGCACTTCCTGGGTCTTCAGCAGCACCCGCTCACGGGTGCGCATGTTGTAGTCGAACACCTGCGCCGGCGTCGTCATCGACGAGTAGGAAAAGCGCATGATCTCGGTGTCGTATTCATAGGAGCCGGACAGGCCGAGCGAGAAGGCCTCCTCGTCGAGAGACAGATGATGCTCCTCGCCGCTGTCGCGGTCATGCACGACGATGCGCGGCAGGCCCTCCTTGCGTTCGAGCCGCACCATGTGGTCCCTGAAGCCGATCACCGACAGGATCAGCCGGCCCGGCTCGTGCGGCACCAGTTCCTGCCAGTTGGCGCGGACCGGGTCGCTCGCGGGCGCCGTCATGATCTTGAAATCCTTGGCACCGTCGGCATTGGTCAGGATGAAGAAGATGTCGCCGCCTTCTTCCAGGTCGTATTGAAGGCCAACCTCGCGCGGCGAGACCAGTTTCGGTTCGGCAAACGGGTCACTGGCGCTCAACAGGCGATATTCTGAAGTCTCGTGATCGTTTATGCCGATCATGATCCACTCGTTAGAACGCGTGCCGCCGACATCCATGAAGAAGCCTGGGTCGGTCTCCTCGTAGATCAGCCGGTCATCTTCAGGGCTGCCGCCGAGCGTATGGAACAACACCTTGGACGGGCGATGATTGGGATCGAGGCGGGTGTAGAAGAAGCCGTCATCGCCGGCATTCCACACGCCGGAGCCGCCCGTGTCGGGAATCTGGTCCGCAAGTTCCTTGCCGGCGGCAAGGTCGCGCACACGCAGCGTATAGAACTCGGAGCCCTTGTCGTCGAACGCCCATAGCAGCTTGCGATGGTCGGCTGAATGATCGACGCCACCGAGACGGAAATAGGCCTTGCCCTCGGCCTCGGCGTCGCCGTCGAGCAGGATCTGCTCGACACCGCCATCGCGCGGCATGCGGAAATAACGCGGTTGCTGGCCGCCCAGCTTGAAGGATGAACCGTAGGCATAGGGGCCATCCTTCATCGGTACGGAAGAATCGTCTTCCTTGATGCGGCCCTTCATCTCCTTGAAAAGCTGCTTTTGCAGTTCGACCGTGTCGGCCATCAGCTTCGACTGGTAGGCGTTCTCGGCCTCGAGTTCTGCGCGAATCCCGGCATCGAGCAATGATGGATCCCGGAACATCTCCTGCCAGTTGTCGGCCCGCAGCCAGGCATAGTCATCGGTTCGCGTGATGCCGTGGTGAGTGTCGGACACCGGCCGTTTCTCGGGGGCTGGCGGGCTGACGATCGGAAATGCGGAGGTCTTGGTCATTGCGTCTCGCTTTGGAAGTATCTTGAATGGCGAATGAACACGCCGATCAGCGCGGGTTCAAGAGCCGCAGCCTATCGGTTGTGTCGGCTCCAGGAGATGGGCCGGGAGAGAGATGATGGCTATTTGTTCTTGGATTGCCGCAGCTCTCGCCGTTGCTTCGCTGACCCTGGCTGCTGTCGGCCAGTCTCATGCGACCGTATTCGCGGCTTGGCAAGTGGCCAATGTGCCGTTCGGCGATACGCTCAATGTGCGAAAATATCCCTCGGGTACATCCCAGAAACAGGCGGCATACCCGAACGGGACCGTTCTGCAGATGACTGGACGATGCACCGGTGGGGTAAATCTGCTCGACATCGCCAATCAACCGGCGTGGCAGCAGGAACGGAAAGTTCGCCACCGCTGGTGCGAAGTCTGGCATGATCCTGCCAGGAACGGCAACTTCGTGGCCGGCTGGGCCTATGGCAAGTACATCACCCCCAATTGATTGATTGGTTCGGCGGGCACGTCGCCTGGTTGCTTGCTTGCGACAGGCGCGCGGCAACCTGTGGTTTTGTCGAGAGATGCAGGCAACCAATGTTGCCAGCGGGGCAACCAAGCAGAATCAAGCATTGAAACTTGCTTAGTGAGTTATCGCGAATGTAATGGCGAGCTGACCTAACGTCAGCCTTTGCTGGTTTGGCGAGGGAAATATCGAGAAATTACATGATGCACGAAAGATTGAAGCTGATCCGCGAATAATTTAGATACATCGCGCAATATAGCGCGAGGGGAGAATTGACTTACTTGGTCTGCGGGCTCATTGATGTGCCCGCGACACGAATCGCAGAAATTCTACCTGCACAAAATTCGTGCTATGCCCTGTCTGTTAAAAAAAGGGCGCGGACCGAAGTAACTCCTGTTGGGGCCTGAAGACCATGGATATTGCCGAAACACCTGCCAGAAACAGCGATGCGCTGATCGAGTTGACCGCCGATGTGGTGGCCGCCTACGTCAGCAACAATCCCGTGCCGGTCGGCGAATTGCCGAACCTGATAGCCGATGTCCATGCCGCGCTCGGGCGCGTGGGCGGAACAGCCGAACAGCCGCCTGCGGACAAGCAAAAGCCGGCCGTCAACCCGAAGCGCTCGGTTCACGACGACTACATCGTTTGTCTCGAAGACGGCAAGAAGTTCAAGTCGCTGAAGCGCCATTTGATGACCCACTATGACCTGACGCCCGATCAGTATCGCGAAAAGTGGAATCTCGATCCGACCTATCCGATGGTTGCTCCCAACTACGCCGCAGCCCGGTCCCAGCTTGCCAAGAAGATGGGTCTCGGCCGCAAGCGCAAGGCGCGGTAATCGCTGCTTGCCAGATCGGATCGACCCCAACGGCGCCCTCGGGCGCCGTTTGATTTTGCAAGGCAGTCGGCAAGACGGGGTGAAGACGGCCGAACTCGGCGGGTGGTCAGGCGGTCTGCTTGAGTGCCGCCTCGGCGTCACGCTTGATGCGCTTGACCATCGAGCGAAGACCATTGGCGCGCTGCGGCGAAAGGTGTTCGTCGAGGCCGAGCTCCCTCAATGTGGCTTCCGCGTCGGTTTTCTCTATCTCGCTGGCAGTCCTTCCGGAAAACAGCGCAAGCATGATCGCCACCAGCCCACGCACGATATGGGCATCCGAATCGCCGGTGAAGGTGATGACGGGATCGGTTCCCGGCCCCTGTTCCGTGGTCAGCCAGACCTGGCTGACGCAGCCCGGCACCTTGTTGGCGGCGTTGCGCTCCTCGTCCGGAAATGGCGGCAGCGCCTCGCCCAACTCGATCACATAGCGATAACGGTCCTCCCAATCCTCAAGGAACGAGAAGTCGTCGCGGATCGTCTGGATCGTGGTCGTCATCACTCGGATATAGTCACGCAGCAGTGCCGCGTCACGGAAAAAACAAAGACACCGCGGGCGTCGAGAGGGCAGACAACCCGCGGTGCGCCGTCGAGACGGCTCAATTCTGCGCAGGCAAGTTGACTGTCTCGGGCAAGACGATTTCCTCCGGCACGCTGCCGGTCGTCGCCGACGTGTCAGGACCCGCGGCGGATTTGTCGTCCAGCATCGCGGCCGCGATCTTGGCTGTTTCCTTGGCGCGGGCGGTGATGGTGTGCATCGCCGACTTGCCGGTTTCACAGACATCGGGCTTGCGCTCGCAAATGCCGGCTATGTCGCCAACTGCCTCGCGTGCCGCGAACAGGGCCTGGATCGGCCCAACGCTTTCGTGACCCGACTCGTCGGAACCGACACTCAGTGGCAGCGCCAGCAGCACCAGCGAAAACCAGAAAGCCATTCTTATCAGGAAGAACATGCCTTGCCTCTCGTCGTAACCGGATCATGCATCCATATGGCATGACCTCTTTTGTGGGCGGGATATTGGCACACAGCCGCAAAGGACGGCTTGCAGGCAAAGCGAGAATTTTCCTCAAATTTTAGGCAAATTCGAAACGAACCATTTTGCAATCGATTTGATTCAAATCCGAATAATCTTCTTCACCCATTAGAAACCATCTATCCACCTGTTTCATAACGGTATTCTGCAAGATGGCAGGGCGCCGGCACGAGCTTTCATCGACGGACAGGCCGCGCCATTGAATAACCCTCCGTTTACTATGGCTGCATTTGCCCGGGCTTTCGGCCGCCGGCATCCCGATATTTGCCGCAGGCCGGGCCTTGGTCGGTCCTGCCTTATCCATTCCTTAAACGCTGGATGCGAATTTCAGAACCAACCAGAACAATCTGCAAAGCAGAGCTGTCCACGACGAGTGCGAGTGCATTGAGTTGAGTTCGATAAAGGCCAGATACGTTGAATTGCCTGGCGCGATGGCCGCTGGTTGCGAACGTATGGTGCATCCGTCCATCATTGGACAGAGCGACCGCGAGCGCCAGCGCCGCTTCATCGGTGTCATGCTGGCTGCTCCTTTCTTTGCCGCGGGAGCCGCGGTCACGCTGGTCACTTCGGGCATGGGCGCCGCCGTCACCGTAGCCGCCATCTTCGCGGCTTTTGGTCTATGCTGGTTCGTCGCCTTGCTGGTGGCGGCGACCGGCCAGATGACTGTGGCGGCTCAGGTCGCCCTGGCGATGGCGGGCCTTGCTCTTGGCAGCCTGATCGCCGCCGCCGGCGGACTGAGCTCTCCTGTCGCCATGCTCGTCGTGGCGCTGCCGTTCGAAGCCTGGTGGATCGGCGCCTCGCGGCGTGCGGCGCTTTGGGGAGCCGTGTCGGCAGCGGTCGCCATTCTGGCTCAACCTCTGGCCGTTGCCGCGTTCCCGTTCGCGGGGGCGCAGATCGCCCCATGGCACTGGCTGGTGCCGTTGGCCTGGGCGCTCACGCTGGTCCCGCGCATTTCGGCACTTCGCGACACCGCCGGCGCGGCGGATGTCGTGGACACGGCCGCCCGGCTCGAGGACATCATCGATGCGGTGGTCCTGCGCGTCGCCCGTCATGGTGAGGTGCTGGACGCTTCCGCAAAGGCGCGCACGCTCTTGAAGCTGCCGCCTGAACTGCTGTCGGGAAACGGCCTCTTCGACCGCATCCACCTGTCGGATCGCGTCTCCTATCTCAGCGCATTGGCCGATATGCGCGATGGCGCGTTGTCGCGCCGGCTCGAATTGCGCATCAGGCTGCCTCAGAATGGCAACGGCCAGGCGGCCGACAACTATCGGCCGTTCTCGCTTGAACTGGTGCGGGGCGAAGAGGAGGTCGACGTCTTCACGCTTGTGCTGCGCGAGAATGACGAGATCGCCCGGCTGCGTGAGGATTTGGCGGCGGCCAATGAGGCGGCAGCGTCCGCCGAGGTGGCGAAGGGACGTTTCCTGGCGGTGGTGAGCCACGAATTGCGCACGCCGTTGAATGCCATCATCGGCTTCTCGGATATGCTGCTGCACGAGATGTTCGGTGCCTTCAAGGATCCGCGCCAGAAGGAATATGTCGGCCTGGTGAGGGATTCGGGCCAGCACCTGCTTGCAGTCGTGACCTCGATACTCGACGTGTCCAGGATCGAATCGGGCGTCTACGCGACCGAGCCGGAGCCGTTCCGGTTCTCGGAAGCGGTCGACATGTGCCAGTCCATGATGCGGCTGCAGGCGCAGACGAAAAACATCGATCTGCAAGCGCAGATCGCGCCGGATGCGGGCGATATCAATGCTGATCGGCGTGCCGTGCAGCAGATGCTCATCAATCTCGTCTCCAATGCGATCAAGTTCACTCCCGAGGGTGGCGATGTCGTCATTGGCGCCAAGCGGATCGGTTCGCGCCTGCATTTCTGGGTCAGGGACACCGGCATCGGCATCGCCGAGGAGGATTTCGCCAATCTCGGCAAGCCCTTCATGCAGATCCAGAACGACTATACCCGCCGTTTCGAGGGGACGGGTCTCGGCCTTTCGTTGGTGAAGGGCCTGGTGGCGCTGCACGACGGTACGATGTCCATCGAGAGCATGCCGGGCGAGGGCACCACGGTGACCATCAGCCTGCCGGTGAACGGACCGAAGGGGCGCCCGGCGGAGAAGGCCGGAGTGCTGACGATGCCGTTGGCCATGGGGAAAGAGGACAGAAATGGCTCGCTCCGCAAAACAGCCTAAGGCGGTCAAGCGCCGCGGCAACGCCTTTCAGGATGGCGCGGTCGCGGTCGGCGGCATGATTTCGCGCAATCCCGTCCTGGTGGGCGGGTCGACGGCATTCCTGGTGACGCTGTTCTACGTTTCCGCGAATGCACTATGGTACCAGCCTTTCCCGCATGCCGGCGCGTTCTTCGCGACGCGCAGCATCCAGGGTTTTCCGCGTGCGGCGGCCGACGAACCGGAGACGACATTCAACATTGTGCGGCCAGGTGCTTCGCCGGCACCGGTCAAGGCTGATCCGGTGGTCGAGCAGGTGCAAGGCATACTCAAGGATCTCGATTTCTATTCCGGCACGGTCGACGGTATTTCCGGACCCAACACGCGCAAGGCCATCCAGGCCTATCAGCAGAAGGTTGGTCTCAACCCATCTGGCGAAATCGACGCGCTGCTGCTGGATCAACTGGGCGCGACGCCGAAAACCGCTTCCGTCGTGCCGAGACCGCAACCGCGCCCGGATACGCCAGCCGCCGTTCCGGTGTCGTTGCAAACCAATTCTGGGCAGACGAATGCCGGGCAAACGAATGCCCCGACGCAGGGACCCGATCCCCGAATCGTCAAGATCCAGGCAGGGCTCAAGGCTTTCGGCAATGACGACATGCAGCTGGACGGCGTCGTCGGCGCGCGCACCAAGGCGGCGATCAAGGAATTCCAGTCGCTGTTCGGGCTGCCGCAGACCGGCGAGCCCGATGAGATCGTCTACGTCAAGATGCGCGAAATCGGCCTGACCAACTGACGGCTGAAACGACGGCTCGCCGAGCGTCGGAAATATCGATAGATAGCCCGCACCTTCCGGAGTTATCTCATGCGCGTCACATCAGATCTGTGGGTCTCGGCCCTGTTGCGCCGGGTGTTCGGCGCCGGCGGATTCGCCGCCGTGGTCAAGCGTGGCGCAACTGAAGCTGGCGCCGTTTTCGTCCTGGCGCGCGGCAGGTCGGGAGATATTGCGCTGTTCGGGCCGGCGCCGCAGACGAGCTACGATTCAGCGAAGCCCGACGACCGCTTCTTCAGCCTTCTCGCCGCCGGCGATGACGCCGCCGTGCTCGACGCGCGGCTGGAGCGGGAGAAGAAATTCGATCCCGATATCTGGGTGGTCGAGATCGAGGCCGGTGCCATTCCCGTCGAGGAGCTTATTTCCGTAAAGACGCCCTGAGGCCGGACAAGGCCGTCTCATCGTCATTGTTCGATGCCTTGCGGCTATCGTTGTTTGCCGGCGCGGCCTCGCGAACCACCCTGGAAAGGGTTTCGGCCTTCCAGAGCCGCACCTTGTCGACGGCCGCATCGAGGTGCAGCAGGCGATAGCGGTCGAGGAAGGCGCGGATCGCCTGCGGATGCGGGAACTGGCTGGGATAGACGGCAACCGTGATCAGGAATGCCCGGTCCTCGCTGAGGTCGAGCGAGCGCAGTGCCGCGAGCAGCGACGCGTAGTTCTGGTTGGCGGTAAGCGATCGCGCGGTCGAGAAATCGATGTCGAGCGCGTCGGCGAGCGCGGTCTGGAAGAACGCGGCGTTTCCCGTCAACGCTGTTTCGCGCAATTTCATATAAGTGTCCGTGCCCGTGAAAGGACCGGACTTTGGCGCCGCCGCCCCGTCGCCAATGCGCATCATCGACCGCAGCCTGCGCCGTGCATTTTCGGCGGCAATGCCGGGCGACTGTTTGCTCGTGGCGTTGCCGGAGGCGGCCTCCGTGATCACCGGCGCGATCTGGTTCGTGGCGTCCGGATCCCGCACCCGCACCAGGGTTGGCCGTTCAAGCACCCTGATCAGATCGGCAATAGTCGGGTTCAGATCCTTGCGGCGCGCGATGGCGCGTGCGTGGGGCAGGCCATGCCGCCCGATCAGCGCGATGAGATCGATGTCGCTGACCGCGCGCGAGCGAATGAGCAGCGGGGCGGCAATGTCGACCGGTTCCTCGCAGAGACGACGCACCAACGCGGCGGGGGCATATTCGCATTCGGAAAGCGCGGCTGCGACGTAACGGCGGGATTCGACGGACACATTGTCGAACAGCGGCAGCGTCAGGTCCTCGAGCTGGCCGATCTCGCGGCGTGACGGGCGGGTGAGCGAGCAGAACGCCGACACCGCGGCGCGAAACAGCCTTTCGGCCTTTCCCGATTCCGTTCGTACCGCGATTTGCCTGAAGTCCGAAGATGACACGAAGGATACGCCCGATACTAGACACAGACCTGGCCATGCTCGATCGGGACTATGTCGGTCGAGCGATTGCCAAGAACAAAGATCAAGTTAGCGACGATCCGTTAGCGCTCCGTTAACCCTCTGCCCTCCTTAATGACATTTGGAGGCGTTGCGTTGTGCTCCGGGGAAACCGAGAGGAATGCGCGAATCATGGGCATGGTACTGTCTTTCGTGCCGCGAACGGCACCAAGCAATCGCATAAAGCAAACCGCCGAAATGCCGGCGGCGGTGATCATCTTTCCCGGCATCCGCTACGAGCGGTCTCATGCCGGCGAAGTGCGGCCGGTCGATCCCGACAAGCCGGGCCCGCCGCGCACGAAGCCGGTCCCGCATCATTGAAGCGCGTCGCGTTCGAACGGATTCAGGCGCCGCGCTTTAAATGTCTGTTTTCGCGCATGTGAGGTCCCCAAACCGGGGCCGCTTGTGGGCGACAGGCACTCCTCTAGAAGTCCTGCAACTCGCAGGAACTCTGCTCGAAAAAGCGCGACACGATCGGCTTCCAGCTGTCGTCCGGCACGAAAGCGCGGATGACGAAGATGCCTTCCTCGATCGGCGCTTCGACGAAGATCGCTCCCTGCAGGTCCTCGGGAAGGTCCTTGCGCACGTCGATCATCTGCGCCGGCGTCAGCACGACGGCATCCAGCACGCCGCCGGTCGCCGTGTGGTCGTTGAAGGAATAGATGTTGTGGCCGTTGCGGTCATAGACGGACACCGACCAGAACGGGACGTGTCCCGGCGCCTTGATCCGGACCATCCCTTCGCCCAGGTCGAACCGGCAAGCCGTGGCATAAAACAGCGGGTCGACGGATTTCACCACCGGCGCGCCGCCGGCTTCGGCATCGAGCCGCGTCATCTTGTAGAGGTCCGAGGCCATGGACAGCCGCGACCAGGCATCGCGTTCCGAAAATTCAGGCACCAGCAGCAGCACGATGATGTGCACGATGCCGGCGCCGACGAGGCCGAGCAGGACGGCATGCAGAAGCCTGCGCAACACGGCATGGAAACTACGCATCGCAGCCGACCTTCACGATACGCGGCAGTGAAACGTCCGACAGGCCGGTGCTGCTGGCGATCGGCGTGTCATAGAATGTCAGCACGAAATACATCCTGCCAAAACCGTCGGTCAGCAGCCAGTTGCCCGGCATCGGGTGATGGCTGGCGGAAATGATCACCGAATTGTCGGATTGGCGCAGCACCCCATAGGATTGCAGCGCCGCAAGCCGCGGCTTGCCGGTTTCCACCACGCCGAGTGACTGGTCGGCGGCATAGAGCGTCCAGAACCGCGCCGTCGGAAATCCGCCCTCGATCCTGTAGGTGCATTCGCGCTTGAGTTCGCCGCCGCTCGCGTCGCGCTCGGCGACGAAGGTCAGCCCTTCGGCGCGGCCGAGCGCAAGCACGCCTTCGCGCGCCACGCGAGCCTTCGAATAGGGGTCGGCGGACGGCGTGCCGATGTCGGGAAAGGCCGTCCATTGGCCGATCCTGATTGCGCCGACGCCATCCTGGATCTTGAGCGCATACCAGACGCTGCCGCCACCGCCGCCGATGGCTATGGCAAGCGAAAGCAGCGTCAGCAAAGCATTCTTGAGCATGAAGGGCCAGGGACACGAAAAGTTGCCGCCCGGGGATATCGCGGCGCGGGGCCTTGTGGCAAGCGGCCCGATGGATTTGCCCCATATCTGCCCGGGCTCGCCGGGCAATATCACAGCGCCGACAGCGTCTCCGGCGATGCAGGTGCGTTGAGGGTGGGCGCCGACTGGAAGAGCCTGGTCATGTCCCTCAATGCCTGCGTGGTCCGGCTGGACAGCACCGCTGGCCGTTGCGCGGCCGCATCGGCCGCCGCCTGTTCGTCGCTCTTCTTCTGCGCTTCCTCGGCCTTGGCAGCGACGTCCTCGTCGACGAAGGGTTTGTCAATGCCCGGGATCGGCTTGAGGTCTATGTTCTGGTGCGCGTAGACCATCAGACGTTGCCACACCATGGCCGGCAGCGAGCCGCCGGTCATGTTCTTGGTCGGCGTGAAATCGTCATTGCCCAGCCATACGGCCGCCGTGTAGTTGCCGGTGAAGCCGACAAACCAGGCATCGCGGTAGGACTGCGTCGTGCCGGTCTTGCCGGCGACGACGATGTTGGGAATTTGAGCCTGCCGCGCGGTGCCCATCACCGGCACCGCGGCGAGCATGGTATTCATCGATTTGAGCGCCTGCTCGGACAGCACCCGATGCGGCGGCGGCGCATCCTTGGCGAAGTCGTAGACCACGTCGCCGGTGCGGGTGACGAGTTGCGTGATGCCGTGCCGGGAGCCGACGAAACCGTTCTGGGCGAATACGCTGTAGCCCGTCGCCTGATCCATCACGGTCATGCCCGAGGTGCCGAGCACCATCGTCTTGTGTGCTTCGAGCGGCGACTCCACGCCCATCGCCTCGGCCATCGCCTTGATCGGCGCGATACCGAGATGGTCCTTGGCCAGCCGCACCGGCACGGTGTTGATCGATTTGGCCATCGCCATGATCAGGGTGATGTTGCCCGCCGATTCGCCGCTGTAATTGTGGGGCGACCAGTTGCCCCAGCTGATCGGGCCGCCGGAAATGATGGAGTTGGGCGTGAAGCCGTGTTCCATCGCGGTTGCATAGACATAGGGTTTGAATGACGAGCCGGTCTGGCGCAACGCCTTGGTGGCACGGTTGAACTGGCTGGCGCCGTAGTCGCGGCCGCCGACAATGGCGCGGACGGCGCCGTTGGTCTCGATGACGACGACCGCGCCCTCGGTGACGTTGTACTCCTTGCCGAACTGGCGCAGGTGGAACTCAACCGATTCTTCCGCCGCCTTCTGGATGTTGGCATCGAAGGTGGTGTGGGCAACGAGCGAATGCTGCCCCGGTTTGGCGATCTTCTTGACCTCGTCGAACGCCCAGTCGAGGAAATAGTCGGGGCTCTTCTGCTCGCCGCGATCAACCACATCGGCCGGATGCAGTCGGGCCTGCAGCACCTGGCCTTCCGTCATGAAGCCGGAATCGACAAGATTGGACAGCACCACATTGGCGCGCGCACGCGCCGCCGGCAGGTTGATGTGGGGCGCGTATTTGGTCGGCGCCTTGAACAGACCGGCAAGCATCGCCGCCTCGGCGAGGTTCAGGTCCTTGACGCTCTTGCCGAAATAGAAATCGGCGGCCGCCTCGATGCCGAACGTGCCGCCGCCCATATAGGCGCGGTCGAGGTAGAGCTGCAGGATTTCCTTTTTCGACAGGTTGGCCTCGAGCCACAGCGACAGGAACGCTTCCTTGATCTTGCGCTCGAACGTGCGCTCATTGGTGAGGAACAGGTTCTTGGCCAGTTGCTGGGTGATGCTCGAGCCGCCCTGGACGACCGAGTTGGCCCGCACATTCTCGAATATCGCTCGCGAAAGACCCAGAACATCGATGCCGTAGTGATCGAAGAAGCGGCGATCCTCGGTGGCGAGCACCGCCTTGATGACGTGATCGGGCATCTCGTCGACCGGCACCGAATCGCGCTGGATGATGCCGCGCTGGCCGATCTCGTTGCCGTAGCGGTCGAGGAAGGTGACGGCGAAGTCGCCCTGCGCGCGCCAGTCGCCAGCCGTGTCCTGGAAAGCCGGGATGGCCAGCGCCAGCATGACCACAATGCCGCCGGCGCCCAGCGTAAAGCCTTCGCTCAACAATTCGATGATGCCGCGACGCCAGCCGGTGACGCGGAAGCGCCGTGCGAAGATCGTAGCGGCTTCCCAGAACTGGCGCGCCTTGAAACCGATCTCGTAGAGGGAGGAATCGATCCACGCGTCGAGCGCCAGCAGCCAGGCGGCGATCGGACCTCTTCTCTTGCGCGGTTCAGGACTGGCCATTCGGAAATCCGGCTAGGCGATGGCGCGACCTGAGGACCGCAAACCGGCAATTTCAGGGCGACGCGTTGTGGGAGACTATTCCTCCATTTTTCCAGCGCTCACAAGGGCGACGAAGACACAGCGGCGGGTTTGTTGCCGAAGGCGGGCCGGGAATGCAGCCTGGACCCGCCGCGTCGACTTTTGCCGCCTCAGGCCGGCTCGCGCTTCAACGCCTGCGCCATGCAGTGGATGCCGCCGCCGGTCTTGGAGATTTCGCTCATGTCGACGGCCGCGACCTCGAAACCGCGCGCCTTGAGCTGGCCGATCAGCGTCTGGCTGGAAGTCGGCGCGATCACCCGGTCCTTGCCGAGAGACATGAAGTTGCAGCCCAGCGCCATCGTGTCCTGGAACGGCACGTCGATGATCTCATGGCCTTTGCCCTTCAGCCAGTCGACGATGCCGGGCTCGGTGCAGGCGAGACAGACGGCGGTCAGCTTTTCCGCGATCGGCACCACCATCAGGTCGATATGGACGTAATACTCGTCGATGAAGGCGATGCGGGTTTCCCAGCCCTCCTTGTCGAACCAGGCCTGCACCTGCCGGGCGCCTTCTTCCTGGGTGCGGGCGCCGCCGCAGCCGATCAGCACGACGCCGTCCTCGATGACGTTGAAGTCGCCGCCCTCGAAGGTGCCGGCCGTGACCATGTCGTAGATCGGGATGCCCAGCTTCTCATAGGTGCGGATCGCCGCGTAGTTCTCGCCGCGCCGCCACCAGTTGGCCATCGCGGTGATGACGGCGCCATACGGCGTCATGACGCTGGAATCGCGCGAGTAGACCTGCATCGGCAGTTCCGGCGTCGGCTCGTGCCAATGGATGTTGACGCCGAAATGCTCGTAGGCGGCAACCAGGTCCTTGTGCTGCGCCTGCGCGATCTGGACGTTGCAGGGCGCCTCGCGCAGATGCTTGCGAGACAGCGAACTCGTCGACAGATGACGCAGGAAATTGGGCGAGCCGAGCAGGACGTCGGTCAAGACATCGGTCTCGTTGGCAAAGCCCCAGACGGTAAGCGGCTTGGTGCCGCCGGCCGGGTTGCGGCGCTGCAGCGAAAACGGTTCTGCAACAATGCGGTCATGAACGGTCATGGGGTTCTCCTGATGGCGCGGCTTGGGGTGATTGATTGCCTGATGATAGGCTGGGGATCCACCAGTCGCGCCCGCGCGCGGTGGTGACATATTCCGGCCAGCGAAATCCAATCGGCGGCTCGTAGTCGCAGAGCGGCGCGATCCAGTTCGAGCCGCCGACGCCGCCACCGGTGCGGGCGACGAATTCATCCATCGCCGCATCGCGGGCGGTCTTGTCCTCCAGCAGGCGAAGGGCGGCGAGCGCGATCGTGCGGGAGGCGCAGGTCACCATCGGGTCGATGGTGGCGGGAATGCCGCCTAGCGCATTCATCACCCAGGACGGATAGACGTGGCCATTTCCGGAACGCAGTGCCGGACGGGCGACGTAGAACCGAGCCGTCGGCGTATGCCAGGACATGTCGGTATAGTCGTCCGAGGTCGAATTGAGCTGTGACGGCGGCAGGTCGCGGCGCAGCATCGCTTCGGCCTCTTGCGGCGCGATCAGTTGCTCCATCTCGGCAAGGAACGGCTCGTCGGTTGCCGCTCCGCCCGCATTGACCTGGATCTCGCGGGCGACTGCTTTCGCCGCCTCGTCCCAGCGCGGCGGTCCGACGGTGCACAGCGCCTCATAGGCGATCGCTGCCATGGCGTGGTTGGCGAGCCCCGGCCGTGACTTCGACACCCAGTGCCGCTCGTAGCGGCAGCCGCTCATGCTGGCGGCGGCCTGGGCATTGCGGTCGAGCACGGCGGTGACCTGTTCGGCCATGGCAAGCGTCGGCACGCGGATCATGTACTGGATTTCGGCCAGACCCGCCGGCAGATTGTCGGCGGTCGCCTGGCCGGCGGTGAGGATCGCCTCGCTGATCGACCAGCCGCCCTGATGCGGCAGCATGGAATCGCGCAGCGCCTTGGAGGCCATGTACATCGTCATCAGCGCGTCGTTGGCACCGGGCGCCCTGACCGCCGAATGCGCCTGCGGGATCGGTGCGCCGTCGCCGCCAGCCCGTGCCCAGTGTTCAGGCTCGTCGCAGAGGAAGCGATAGATCATCGCATAGGCCGCGCCGCAATGCGTGTCCCAGCGCGCCGTGTTGCAGAGCGGCAGCATATAGAAGGGGTGGAAGGAGATCATGCCGGCAAGGCCGTCATAATAACCCTTGGCGGCATGGATCGGCTTCGACCCGCGCACTTTTTCCGCCGGCTCGCCGGTGAAGCGCAGCGTGCCTGATATGCCGTGGCGCTGCATCGCTGCCTTGGCCGCCAGCAGCCCGCCGAGGCTCGAAATGCCCAGTCCGGAATGCGGATCGGTATGACCGCCGGCATGTTCGGAGAGACCTGGACGCGGACGCTTGACCGTCGCGGCATCCTGGCAATTGCCCGGCACCGCGTCATATTCGGCGTACATGCCGATGGTTGGGCCGGGGCCGTTGGTCCAATGCGCGCAGAATGCCGTCGGCATGCCTCCCGAGCTCTCCTCGACGGAAAAGCCCTCGCGCTTCAGTCGCTCCACATACCAGGCAGCGGATTGATACTCGCGCCATGCGGTTTCGCCGAAATCGAAAATGGTGCGCGTCCACGCCGACAGCAGCGGCTGGATGCCGTCGAGACAGGCAAGTGCGGTTGCTTGCGCCGAAGTGGTGGCCGCTTTCTCCATGGCAGAGAAGAAAGCAGTGAAGCGGCTTGCCAAAAAGTGATATGTTTTCCCGGCTCGTGCAAATTCGGTTCACCTGAGGCCTCTTGCGAATACCATCCACCCAAGCGCTGCGCGCCCTCGACAGCTTCGCCCGCCATGGCAGCGTCTGGCGCGCCGCCGACGAACTGCATCTGACCCGCAGCGCCGTCAGCCACCAGCTTCGCCTGCTGGAGCGTGATCTCGGCTTCGACCTGCTCGAACGCATTGGCAAGGGCGTGGCGCTGACGCCCCGCGGCCAGCGCTACGCCAGCGACGTGCGCAAGGCGCTCACCGTGCTGGGCGATGCGGTGACACGCCAGGCCGGCACCGGCGTTGGCGGCTCCTTCAGCGTCAGCTGCACACCGGGCTTCGCCTCGCTGTTCCTGTGCACCCATATCGGCGAATTCCGGCAGATGTACCCCGATGTCGCATTGCGCATCCTGACACCGCGGCGGCTCGACGATGTCAGCAATGCCGAGGCCGACGCCTTCATCGCGTTTGGCGTCGGCAACTGGCCGAACCGTGCGGTCGAGCTTCTGTGCGAAATCTCCTTCACGCCGCTCTGCAGTCCGACGTTGCTCAACAAGGTTGGTGGATTTTCGAAGCCCGCCGACGTTTTGCGCGCCAATCTCCTGCATCTCGGCGACACCGAGGACTGGGCGCGCTGGCTGGCCCTGTCGAAGGTGGAAAACCCCGACACCGAGGGCGGTATCTTCTTTTCCGACATGAATCTGGTCTTTTCGGCGGCGATCGCCGGCCAGGGCATCGCCATGGGCGACGAACTGACCAGCCGCCGCGCGCTGAGCGAAGGCCGGCTGGTCAGGCCCTTCGACATCGCGATCAAATCGCCGCGCTCCTATTTCCTGGTTTCCGAGCATGCCAAGGCCGCGCATCCCGTGCTCGAGGCCTTTGCCGGCTGGCTGCGCTCCACGCTATCGGAGAACCAGGTCAGCCCTTATTGATGTAGGATTGATGCAGGCTGCGCCGTGTAGGTTGATGTAGGCTACGCCGTGTGGCGGCGGCATCGATAGATGAATGGAATTTGCCGATCCGGCGAAAACTATTCGGTTGCGGTGAGCTGACGCCCTGCCTACGATTTCGCAGAGCGTTAGGGAAAGGGCAGGATGCGACAACCCGGACGAGCCGCGGAGATCAAGGCAATCGGGATCGGCAAGAGCTTCGGCTCTTTCCGTGCGCTGGACAATCTGAGCCTCGATATCGGCCGTGGCGAGTTCCTGACCCTGCTCGGGCCGTCCGGCTCGGGCAAGACCACCTTCCTGATGATCCTTGCCGGCTTCGTGCAGCCGACCGAGGGCCGGCTTTTCAGCGATGGCGTCGACATCACCGAGCGTCCGGCCGAGCAGCGTGCGGCCGGCATGGTGTTCCAGGGTTATGCGCTGTTCCCGCACATGAGCGTCGAAGCCAACATCGCCTTTCCGCTCAAGGTGCGCAAGAAATCGGCGGCCGACATCAAGCGCCGTGTCGGCGAGATGATCGAGCGCGTCGGGCTGAACGGCCACGAGAAGAAACTTCCGGCGCAGCTTTCAGGTGGCCAGCAGCAGCGCGTCGCGCTCGCCCGGGCGCTGGTGTTCGAACCGGGCGTGCTGTTGCTCGACGAGCCGTTTTCGGCGCTCGACAAGGGCTTGCGCGGCCAGATGCAGGCCGAGATGAAGCGGCTGCATCAGGAGACCGGCACCACCTTCGTCTTCGTCACCCACGACCAGAGCGAGGCTTTGGCGCTGTCGTCGCGCGTCGCGATCTTCAATCATGGCGAATTGCTGCAAGTCGGCGCACCCGACGAGGTCTATGATCGGCCGGCCAACCGTTTCGTCGCCGAGTTCCTCGGCGAAATCAACATGCTGCCGCTCAAGGAGATACGCAGCGCCGACAACGGCGCCACCGGTCTGTGCGAAGACCGCACTGTCAGCCTGCGCGGCAGTGCCAACGGCGTCGGCAGCAACGCCATCCTGGCAATCCGACCCGAATACATGTCGATCGCCTGCGAAGCGGCAGCGGGCGAGAACGGCATTGCCGCGACAGCCACCAACTCCACTTATCTCGGTGCGGCAACGCGGCTCGACCTGACGACGCGCCAAGGCGCCAAGGTCACGGTTTCGGTGCCGAACGAGGTTGCCGCCTCAGCACTCAGCAAGGGCAATTCCGTCTGGCTGACCTGGCCAGCGGAAAAGGGTTTCCTCCTTCCGGATGGAGGACGATGACCAACGGTGGGGCAAGACATGCGCCCCACCGCTTTCCGGTACTATCAACAACAAAAAGGGGAACTGACATGACACATGATACCAAGAAACAAGCCATCGAGAGCCTGTCGGCCAGGGCAGGTCGCGGCGAGATTTCGCGCCGCCAGTTCACGCAGCTTGCCGCACTGGTGCTTGCCGGCACGCCGATGCTGCTGCGCTCGACCGGAGCCTTTGCCGCGGCTAAGGAGCTGGTGCTGGTCAACTGGGGTGGCGACGCCATCACGGCTTACGATGCCGCCTATGGCCAGGCCTTCACCAAGGACACCGGCATCGTCGTCAAGATGGACGGTTCGGGCCCGACCGAGGGCGCCATCGCCGCGCAGTTCAAGAGCGGCGCGCCGACCTGGGACCTCGTCGACGTCGATCCGTTCTCGGCCATCACGCTGGGCGCGCAAGGCATGCTCGAGCCGATTGACTACAACATCGTCGACAAGAAGAAGATGCGCCCCGGCTTCGGCTGGGACTATGCCGCCTCGACCTATTTCTTCTCTTACGTCATCGCCTATGATTCCGAAAAATACGGCAAGGACGCTCCGACCGGCATGGCCGACTTCTTCGACGTGAAGAAATTCCCCGGCAAGCGCTCGCTCTACAAATGGGGCGTGTCGAGCTGGGAGGCGGCCCTTTTGGCCGACGGCATCGCGCCGGCTTCGCTCTACCCGCTCGACCTCAAGCGCGCGCACGACAAGATCGCCGCCTTCAAGGAAAATGTCGTTGCCTATTGGGGCGGTGGCGCCGAAAGCCAGAGCGTGCTGCTCAACGGCGAGGCCTCGATGGCCATTGTCTGGTCGACCCGCGCCTCGCTGATCGAGCAGGACTCAGGCGGCAAGATCAAGTTCATCTGGGATCAGGGCCTGATCTCGCCCGGTGCGCTCGCCGTGCTCAAGGGCAATCCGGGCGGCAAGGACGCGGCGATGAAGTTCATCGCCAGCGCCCAGGATCCGCAAAAGCAGCTGGTCATGTTCGACAAGCTCGGCCAGGGCCCGGCCAACCCGGCCGCCGATGCGCTGATCCCCGCCGACAAGAAGCGCATCAACCCGGTTGACCCCGAGAACATGAAGAAGCAGATCGCGCTCGACATGGACTGGTACGCCAAGAACTACGGGGCCGCGCTCGACGAATACACCAAGATCATCTCCGCCTGACCAAGGCCGGGATGATCGGGTCCAAATGCGAGCGTATCTCTCCGACAGGATGGGCGCGGCGCTGTTGATGGCGCCGCTGCTCCTGTTTCTTGTGCTGGCCTATGCCTGGCCGTTCCTCGGCGTCGTCAAATGGAGCTTCACGCTGCCGACGCCGGGGCTTGGCCAGTATAACGCATTGCTCACCGATGATCTGGTGCAGTCGGTGTTCATCCGCACGCTGCGCATCGCCGCCATCGTCACCGTGGTTTCGGTGGCCGCTGCCTACGCCATAACCGTCGTCTGGGTGCGCGGAACCCCGGCGCAAAGGCTTGTCGCCGAATTCTGCATCCTGGTGCCCTTCTGGATTTCGGTGCTGACGCGCGCCTTTGGTTGGGTGGCGCTGTTGTCCAATCGCGGCCTGATCAACACATGGCTGCAGGCGATCGGCTTCATCTCGGAGCCGCTGGCGCTGGTGCGCAACGAGTTCGGCGTCATCGTCGGCATGACGCATTTCCTCATTCCGTTCGCCGTCTTCCCGTTGGCGTCGGCCATGCGCAGCCTCGACGACCGCGTGCTGCTGGCGGCGCGCGGCCTCGGCTCCAGCCGCATGCGAACCTTCTGGTCTGTGTTCGTGCCGATGACGCGATCGGGCATCATCGGCTCCGCGATGATCGTGTTCGTCTTCTCGCTTGGCTTCTTCGTCACGCCGGCGATCCTCGGCGGCGGCCGCAGCGTGATGATCGCCGAGCTGATCTATCTCAGGATATTCCAGAGCCCGGACTGGGGTCTGGGTGCCGCGATCAGCGTGGTGCTGGTGCTGTTCGTCGGCGCGCTGATGGCAATCTTGTTCCGTTATGTCAGACCCAAGCAGTTGATCTGATGCCGACCTATCGCCCCGGTCCCGTCTCGCTGGTCATCGCCGCCCTGGTGGCGCTGTTCCTGCTGATGCCGCTGCTCGCCGTCATCCCGGTGTCGCTGACGCCGAGCCGCATGCTGGCGATGCCGTCCGGCGAACTGTCGCTGCGCCATTACCGGGCGCTAATCGAGGATCCGCGCTGGATCGACTCTATCCTGCTCTCGATCCGCATCGGCGTCGTCAGCAGCGCGTTTTCCACGGTGCTCGCGCTCTGCTTCAGTCTCGGCGTGTGGATGTTCCAGCCGCGCTTCACGGCGGCCCTGGTCGGCTTCGTGCTGTTGCCGATGGTGGTGCCGCCTGTGGTGTCGGCGATTACACTCTACTTCCTGTTGACCTCGATGTCGGGCGTCAGCTCGTTCTTCGGCTATGACACCTGGCTCGGCGTCGCCATGGCGCATTCGGTGATGACGGTGCCCTTCGCCACGGTGCTGATCCTGGTCTCGCTCAGCCAGCTCGACCGCCGCATCGACCTTGCCGCGCGCGGCCTCGGCGCAACGGTCTGGGAGCGCGCCACCCGCATTATCATGCCGAACATCAAGTTCGGCATCGTCACCGCCGCACTCTTGTCCTTCGTGTTGTCCTGGGAAGAGATCGGCGTCACACTGTTCATCACCTCGGTCAATGCCATCACGCTGCCAAGGCTGATGTGGATGGGCCTGCGCGACAACATCGATCCGGCTATCGCGGCGCTGTCGGTGATCCTGATCATCATCACCGTGCTGGTGCTTGCGCTTCGCAGTTTCGTGGTCCGGATGCGCGGCGCCGGCTGACGAGGTTGTCGACAAAGTCGCATTTTCGAGATCATCAGCCTTCGTCATTCCGATGACGAATCGCCATCGCGTCAGCGTGGCGAATGGCTATATATGGCAAAGCATCCAGAACAAGGATGGGCTTCTGGCAAGCAATGGTCGGTAGCGCAACGGCTAGGGAAAAGGACGATGACCGCGCCGGGCGATCTGCAGCAGGCACTGTTTCTGAGACTGAAAGGCGACGCATCGCTTTCGGCGCTGCTGGGCGGTGCCGGGCTGTTGGAAAGTCCAACCGGAAATGTCGCCTTTCCGTATGTGACTTGCGGCCAGACCTGCGCCTTTGACTGGGATACAGGCGCCGAGAACCGCGACGATCAGTTGATTACGCTGCACGTCTGGTCGAAAGCCCATGGCGAGGCCGAAACGCTTGCCATTATGGACGCCATCAAGGCACGCCTTGCCGACGCAGCGCTGGTAATTGGCCCTCGTGGCCAGACGCGGTTGTCGTTGGAATTCACCGAGGCCCGTTATGACGAGGACCTGCTGGTGCATCACGGGCTGCTGCGCTTTCGTGCGCTGACGCAGGAAAGTGCCTGATACGCTTTCAATATGATCGAAACGGAGTCTAGACTGACGTTTCCAGGATTTCGCCGGGCGGGCGGCGGATTTCCGATCGGTTGTCTCGTGTTTCAGGGGGGAGCGGCATGTTCTTGGCGGCGTTCACTGTTCATTTCACGTTCAGCACCGATGCGTTACAACGCCGACCATGAAAACGCTTCGCTCCCACTTCCGAACCGCGACACTGGCGCTCTGTGCTGCCGGCCTGTTTGCGTCGCAGGCGCTGGCGATACCGGTCATCGCGCCCGACCAGGCCAGCCCGATCCTGCTGGCGGCGTCCGATTGCTACGCGATCGGCCAGCAGGTGGCCGAGCAGAATGGCGGAACGCTGGCCAAGGCCTCGCAATCGACCCGCGGTGGTCAGCCGGTCTGCGTCATCGTGGTGCTCGTCCCGGGCAAGGATGGACAGCGTCCGCGCCGCTCCGAAATCGTCGTTCCGCAGAACTGAGCCTGCCGTTTCCCAGGCCACCGGAATCGGCCTATATCTGCCCCAAGTCTTCAATCTGGCCAAGTTCTTCAATCTGTCCCAGCTCTTCAACAGGTATCGAACTCCGCATGCGCGTACTCGTCGTCGAGGATGACAAGGATCTCAATCGTCAGATATCGGACGCGCTGGTCGATGCCGGCTATGTCGTCGACCGCGCCTTCGACGGCGAGGAGGGCCATTTCCTCGGCGACACCGAGCCCTACGACGCCGTCGTGCTCGATATCGGCCTGCCGCAAATGGACGGCATCAGCGTGGTCGAGCGCTGGCGTCGCGGCGGCCGCAAGATGCCGGTGCTGATCCTCACGGCGCGTGACCGCTGGAGCGACAAGGTCTCCGGAATCGACGCCGGCGCCGATGACTATGTCACCAAGCCGTTCCATATCGAGGAAGTGCTGGCCAGGCTCAGGGCCCTGATCCGGCGCGCCGCCGGCCATGCCTCGTCCGAACTGACCTGCGGGCCGCTGCGCCTCGACACCAAGGCGTCGAAGGCCGATGTCGACGGCGTGCCGTTGAAGCTGACGTCGCACGAATTCCGCCTGCTTGCCTATCTGATGCACCACATGGGCGAGGTCGTCTCGCGGACCGAACTGGTCGAGCATCTCTACGACCAGGATTTCGACCGTGATTCCAACACCATCGAGGTGTTTGTCGGGCGGCTGCGCAAGAAGATGGGCATCGACATGATCGAAACCGTACGTGGCATGGGCTACCGCATGCGTGAGCCGGAGGCGTAACTCGGAACCGCTCAAACCACTCGCAAGGACGCCGCTTTCGCTGCGTTTGTGGCCGCGTTCGCTGACGTTCCGCGTGATCGCCTTTTCCACGGTCTGGGCGATCCTGACCCTTGTCGTCATCTTCACCCTGATCACCACGCTCTATCGCCAGGCCAGCGAGCGCGGCTTCGACAGCCTGCTGTCGGCGCATCTGTTCAACCTGATCGGCTCCGTCGGTATTTCCGACACGGGAGCGCTCACCGGCGCGCCCGACCTCGGCGATCTCCGGTTCTCGGAGCCGAATTCGGGCTGGTACTGGTCTGTGGAGCCCGCCTCGGAAGGCGTGCATGGCGATCTCCATTCATCGTCGATGACCAGGACCATCCCTTCGCCAGGCGTCGCCGAGGTGCCTTTCAACTCCAGCTTCCAGCGCAGCTATGCGGCCGAAGGCATCGACGGCGAGCAACTCGAAGTGTTCGAGAGCGAATTCGTTCTCGATGCCAGGAACCGTGCCGCGCGCTTCCGCGTCATGGGCAACAAGAGCGAACTCGAACAGGAAATCGCCACCTTCCAGCGCCGCCTGCTGACCTATCTCTCTCTGTTCGGCGTCGGCATGATCGCCATCAACGCGATAGCCATCCTGCTCGGCCTGCAGCCGCTGCGCAGGGTCAGGAACGCGCTCGCCATGGTGCGCGAAGGCACCGCGCAGAGGCTCGATGGCCGTTTTCCGGCCGAGATCGAGCCGCTCGCCAACGAGACCAACGCGCTGATCGAAAACAACAGGCGCATCGTCGAGCGTTCGCGAACCCAGGTCGGCAATCTCGCCCATTCGCTGAAGACGCCGCTGGCGGTGCTGCTCAATGAGGGGCGGGCGCTTGGCGGCGCCAAGGGGCAGCTGATCGCCGAGCAGGCCGCTTCCATGCAGAAGCAGGTGGAGCACTATCTGCAGCGCGCCCGTGTGGCGGCGCAACGCGACAGCGTCGTCTACCGCACGCCGGTGGCGCCGCTGGTGCAGCGCATGGTGCGGGTTTTGCAGAAGCTCAACCCGCGGACGAGCTTGTCGTTGTCGCTGCCGGCCATCGAGATCGTCTTCGCCGGCGAGCGCGAGGACCTGGAGGAACTTCTGGGCAATCTCCTCGAAAACGCCTTGAAATGGGCAAGGAGCGCCGTCCTGGTGTCGGTGGTGCCTTTGACGGGCAAGGATGATACGGCCAGCCTGTTCGAGATCAGCATCGAGGACGACGGTCCTGGCATTCCCGAGGACAAGGCGCGCGAGGTGCTGAAGCGTGGACGGCGCCTGGACGAGACGAAGCCCGGAACAGGTCTCGGGCTGGCCATTGTCGCCGACCTCGTCAACGAGTATGGAGGCGTTCTGGCGCTCGAACGGTCCGGCATGGGCGGATTGAAGGCGGTGGTGCGGTTGCGGAGCCTTCAATGATGCTTTCCAGGGTCAGTCGACATCGATGGACGGGGCATGTTATCGGCGGCGTGTCGATTGGTTCCGCGGCGACCGGCCCCGGCCAAATTTCCGACAAATATCAATACTATGGCCACGCCGACTTCTCCGATGACGCGGTCCCCGGCTCATCATGGCAGGCTCCAACTCAAGAAAACCGGTTGTTGGCATGAAGATTCGCGTCGCGCTTGTTTCCGCATTGCTGGCCGTTTCCGGCTGCACCACCCTGAGCGGCAAGGGCCCCACCGTCGCGCCGACGCTCGCCGCGACGCCTCCGGCCAGCGGTGGCAAGGTCACCACGACGATCATTTCCGCGATGGGCGGCGGTCTCATCGGCGGGTCGATCGGCGCAGGCCTCAGCGATGCCGAGAAGCGCAGTGCGCTCGAGGCTGAATACAAGGCGCTGGAATATACGACCAGTGGCCAGAAGGTGACGTGGAAGGGCGCCCAGGCTTCGCGTTATGGCGAGGTGGTCCCGGCCCAGCCCTACCGCGTCGGGTCGCAGGACTGCCGCCAGTACACGCAGACGGTGTTTAACGGCGGGGCGGGGGTCACGGCGCGTGGAACCGCCTGCCGCAACGCCGACGGCAGCTGGACGCCGCTGACCTGACAACCAGTTGGGTCCAGTTGGCCGATTGATGTCGATCAAGGACATGCGGCGCGCCTGTCGTCAAAGCGTCGCAGGACGCCTGAGTTGGCAGGGCAGGGCTCTGCCGTTATTGGAAGAACCATGCTGTTCTGGGTCATAGCCGCAATTCTCACGCTGGGCGCAAGCCTGGCGGTACTGCTGCCGCTGGCTGGCGGCTCGAAGGGCGCGTCGTCGAGCGGCGATCACGATCTGGAAGTCTATCGCGATCAGTTGTCCGAGCTCGACCGCGACGCCGCGCGCGGCTTGATCCAGCCGGCGGAGGCGGCTGAGGCACGCGCGGAGATCGCCCGTCGCATCCTTCGCCTCGACAATGCGGGGATGGCCGGCGAGGCATCCGCCAGGCGAGCATCGGTCGCGGCAAGGCTGGTGGCAACTGCGGCCGTGTTGGTGGTACCGCTTGTCAGCTGGGGCCTCTACAGCCAGCTCGGCTCGCCTGATCTGCCGTCGCAACCGCTCAGCGAGCGGTTGGCCAAGAATCCAGCCGACAGTTCTGTCGACGAACTGGTGGCGCGGGCGGAAGCCCATCTCGCCGCCAATCCTTCCGATGGCAGGGGTTGGGACGTGCTGGCGCCGGTCTATCTGCGCATGCAGCGCTTTTCCGATGCGGCAGCGGCCTATCGCAACGCCATTCGCCTCGATGGTGACAGCGCCGATCGCCAGGCGGGTCTTGGCGAGGCGATCGCCAGTGCGGCGGGCGGCATTGTATCGGCCGATGCCCAGGATGCCTTCGAAGCGGCGCTGAAGCTCGATCCGGCCAATGCGAAAGCTAGCTTCTACCTGGCCGTGGCACTGGCCCAGGAGGGGCGCGGCCAGGAGGCTGTCACGGCCTGGCAGGCCATGCTGGGCAAGCTGCCGCCGGATTCGCCATGGCGCAGTGCGGTCGAGCAGGCGCTGGCGAAATCCGGCACCCCCGAGATCGCTTCCGGGAGCGCAGCGAACGGTCCCGCTGCCGGCGATATCGACGCCGCTTCCGCCATGTCTCCCGCCGACAGGGAAGCCATGATCAACACGATGGTCGCTGGCCTTGATGATAAATTGCGGCAAAACCCGCGTGACGCGGAAGGATGGATGCGGCTCGTTCGTTCCTACGTCGTGTTGGGCAAGGCCGATCAGGCGCGAGACGCGTTGGGTCGCGCCATTGCCGTCTTTGGGGCCGACAGTGACGAAGCGAAGAAGTTGACCGCCCTTGCAGCCTCGCTTGGCCTGACGGCAACGGAGTAACCAGACATGACGCGTAAGCAGAAACGACTGTCGGTGATCGCGGGCGGGCTGGCTTTTCTGGGCGCCGCCACCGGACTGACATTCTACGCGCTCGGCCAGAAAGCCTCCTATTTCTACATGCCCGCCGACCTGACCACCGCCAGCCTGCAGCCCGGCCAGCGCATCAGGCTGGGCGGCCTCGTCGAAAAGGGTAGCGTCGAGCGCGGCCAGGGCGCCACGGTGGCTTTTTCGGTGACCGACAACCAGAAGGACGTCAAGGTCAGCTACACCGGCATCCTTCCCGACCTTTTCCGGGAAGGGCAGGGGGTGATCACCGAAGGCTCGTTTGACGCGCACGGCGTCTTCGTCGCCGACAGCGTGCTGGCCAAGCATGACGAGAACTATATGCCCAAGGACGTGGCCGACAGGCTGAAAGCCGAGGGTGTGTGGGAGGAAAGCAAAAGTGAATAGGCAGGTTCCGCAAAAGGGCCTCACTGTTTTGCGGCAAGAATCCGCGGCAAAACAAGAATCTGGACGCCACGATGGTTGAGACCGGACATTTCGCCCTGGTTCTGGCGTTTGCGCTTTCGCTGGTACAGATGATCGTGCCGCTGTTTGGTGCGCGTTTGAACAACCAGCGCCTGATGGCTGTCGGTGGTCCGGTCGCGGTGACCGGCTTTGCCCTGACTGCGCTTTCCTTCGTCGCGCTGGCGAGCGCCTATGCAAGCTCGGACTTCTCGGTGGCGAGCGTCTGGGAAAACTCGCACTCGCTGCAGCCGCTGATCTACAAGATCACCGGAACCTGGGGCAACCACGAAGGCTCGATGCTGCTCTGGGTGCTGATCCTGACCTTCTTCGGCGCGCTTGTCGCTGCTTTCGGGGCCAACCTGCCGGCGACGCTGCGGGCCAATGTGCTTGCCGTGCAAGGGGCGATCGGCGCCGCCTTCTTCCTGTTCATCCTGGCAACGTCCAATCCGTTCCTCCGGCTCAATCCGGCGCCGATCGAAGGCCGCGATCTCAACCCCGTCCTGCAGGATCTCGGTCTCGCCGTTCACCCGCCGCTGCTCTATCTCGGCTATGTCGGCTTCTCGATCTGCTTTTCCTTTTCGGTCGCCGCTCTCATCGAGGGGCGCATCGACGCGTCCTGGGCGCGCTGGGTGCGGCCGTGGACACTGGTCGCCTGGATGTTCCTGACCGGCGGCATCGCCATGGGATCGTACTGGGCCTATTACGAGCTCGGCTGGGGCGGTTTCTGGTTCTGGGATCCGGTCGAGAATGCCTCCTTCATGCCGTGGCTGGCGGGCACGGCGCTGCTCCATTCGGCCATCGTCATGGAGAAGCGCTCGGCGCTGAAGATCTGGACGCTGTTGCTCGCCATCCTTACCTTTTCGCTGTCGCTGCTCGGCACCTTCCTGGTGCGCTCGGGCGTGTTGACCTCTGTCCACGCCTTCGCCACCGATCCGACGCGCGGCATCTTCATTCTGTGCATCCTTACGCTGTTCATTGGCGGCTCGCTGGCGTTGTTTGCGCTGCGTTCCTCGCGATTGACGGCCGGCGGCCTGTTCCATCCGATTTCGCGCGAAGGCGCACTCGTCCTCAACAATCTGTTCCTGACCACGGCCACCGCGACAGTGCTCGTCGGCACGCTCTATCCGCTGGCCGTCGAGGCCTTTTCGGCCGACAAGATCTCGGTCGGCGCGCCGTTTTTCAACCTGACCTTCGGGCCGTTGATGGTGCCGCTGCTGGTGATGGTTCCGTTCGGTCCGCTGCTGGCCTGGAAGCGTGGCGACGTCTTCGCCGCCGCGCAGCGGCTGATGGTGGCCTTTGCCGCGGCCCTTCTGGCAATGCTGGTCACCGCTCTGTTCATCGACGGCGCCTCGGTGTTCGCGGCACTTGGTGTCGGCCTTGCCGTCTGGCTGATCCTCGGCGCGCTTACCGACCTTGCGGTCAAGTCCGGCTTTGGCAATGTTGCAGCGGGGATAGGGGTCAGGCGCTTGCTTGGCTTGCCGCGCTCGGTCTTCGGCACTGCCTTCGCTCATCTTGGTCTTGGCCTGACCACCCTCGGCATCGTCGGTACGCTTTGCTTCGGCACCGAAAAGATATTGTCGATGCATCCCGGCGAGACGGTGGAATTGTCCGGTCACACGCTGCGTTTCGTCGGGCTTTATCCTGCCCAGGGGCCGAACTACAGCGAGGACCGTGGTCGCTTCGAGCTGATCGGCGTCAGCGGCAGCGCTATCGGCGAAATCAGTTCCGCCAAGCGTTTCTATCCGGTGCGGCAGATGACGACGACGGAGTCCGGCATCAAGACGCTCTGGTTCAGTCAGCTCTACCTTTCGCTCGGCGACCAAGGCAAGGATGGTTCGGTCGTGGTGCGCCTGTGGTGGAAACCGCTGGTGACGTTGATCTGGGGCGGCGGCCTGGTGATGATGGCTGGCGCGGCCATGTCGCTGATGGACAGGCGCCTGCGCGTCGGCGCCCCATCGCGCCGCCGCGGGCAGGCGAGCGCCGTGACCTCCGCGGGCCTGCCATGAACGCGAGGCTTTCGCTGACCTCGATTGTCCTGTTGCTGGCACTGTTCTTTGCCGGCACGGCACTGGCGGTGAAGCCGGACGAGATGCTGGCCGATCCGGCGCTGGAGGCGAGGGCGCGAGCGCTCTCCGAAGGCCTGCGCTGCATGGTTTGCCAGAACCAGTCGATCGACGAATCCGACGCCGATCTTGCTCGCGATCTACGCATCCTTGTGCGCCAGCGCCTCGTTGCCGGCGATACCGACCAGCAAGTGATGGATTACGTGGTTTCGCGTTACGGCGAGTTCGTGCTGTTGAAGCCGCGCTTCGAGCCGCGCAATGCCTTGCTGTGGGGTACGCCGGTCATCCTGCTGCTGGTGGGAGGTTTTTTCATCGTACTGACGGCGCGGTCGCGCCGCACGCTGGCAACAAAATCCCTGTCGGCCGAAGAACAGGCATCGTTGGACGCCATATTGCGCCGCGACTGACGGCTGCGGCGACCCGCGAACATTACCAAAGTTTCATGTGTCGGAAATGGCGCTGTAATGTGCGCCTCTCTAAGTCTCCTTTCCCGAGGATGCCGATCAAGCGCGTCCATCTGAAGAGGATACGAGACCCATGAATATTGCCCCCAATTCATATTCCCCCACCCGCAAGCGTCTCATGGCTGCCGTCGCGTCCATCGCCGTTGCCGGTGCGATCGGCGTCGGCGTGCTGACGACCGGAACGGGACCTGTCCTGGCCGATGCCGTGCGCGTCGAGGCACCGCAGGTGCCGGGCTTCGCCGATGTCGTCGACCGCGTTTCGCCCGCGGTGGTCAGCGTCAAGGTCAAGGCCAAGATCAGCCCGGTGGCGGACGATGGCTCCGACCAGTCCGACGATCCGAATGGCATGAACAACCTGCCCGACAATCCGCAGTTGCGGCGCTTCTTCAAGGAATTCCGCGGCTTTGGCGACCAGGGCGACCAGGGCGGCCAGAATGAGGACGGTCACCGCCGGTTCGGACGCCGCGATCACAACAACGACCAGCCGCGGCCGGTTGCGCAGGGTTCCGGCTTCTTCATCTCCGATGACGGCTACCTCGTCACCAACAACCATGTCGTCGAGGAAGGCTCGGCCTTCACCGTGGTTATGAATGATGGCAAGGAACTCGACGCCAAGCTGATCGGCACCGATCCGCGCACCGATCTCGCCGTGCTCAAGGTCGACGGTGTCGGCAAGTTCACCTATGTCGACTTCGCCGACGATTCCAAGGTTCGCGTCGGCGACTGGGTGGTGGCCGTCGGCAATCCGTTCGGCCTCGGCGGCACCGTCACCGCGGGCATCGTCTCGGCTCGCGGCCGCGACATCGGCGCAGGCCCCTATGACGACTTCCTGCAGATCGACGCCTCGGTCAACCGCGGCAATTCGGGCGGCCCGACCTTCAACCTCAACGGCCAGGTCGTTGGCATCAACACCGCGATCTTCTCGCCTTCCGGCGGCAGCGTCGGCATCGCCTTCGACATTCCGGCTTCGACCGCCAAGCAGGTGGTGCAGGACCTGATGAAGAGCGGCAGCGTGCAGCGCGGCTGGCTTGGCGTGGAAATCCAGCCGGTCACGGCAGACATCGCCGATTCGCTTGGCCTGAAGTCCGACAAGGGAGCCCTGGTGTCCAGCGCCCAGGACAACGGCCCCGGCAAGAAGGCTGGCATATCGGCTGGTGATGTGATCACCCAGGTCGACGGCAAGGACGTCGCTTCGCCGAAGGAGCTTGCCCGGCTTATCGGTGCTTACTCGCCGGGCAAACCAGTCGATGTCACGATCTGGCGTGACGGCAAGAGCCAGACGGTCAAGGTCGACCTCGGCACATTGCCCACGAGCGACAAGCAGGCTTCGGCCGACCAGCCGCAGCAGCCCGCCGCTCCGGCAAAACCCGACACCCTGGCCGATCTCGGTTTGACCGTCACCAAGTCCGAAAACGGCAAGGGTCTTGTGGTGACCGACGTCGATCCGGACAGCGATGCCGCCGATCGCGGCATCCAGCCGGGCGACATCATCACCGCCGTCAACTCGACCGAAGTGAACGGCACCGAGGACGTCGCCAAGGCCATGACCGAAGCAGTCAAATCCGGCCGCAAGGCAGTGCTGATGCAGATCACCCGCGACGACAACAACCGTTTCGTCGCGCTGCCCGTCGCCAAGGGCTGACGCTGGCTCCGGAACCGGAGTCCGGTTTCGGAGGCGGCAGGTTCGACTTTTCCAGTACGGCCGTTTCAAACACCCCGAGCCGCCGCACGGGAGAGCTTGGAGCCGAGCGCGTTAGTCAGTCATCGTGCTCTCCTCCGGCGGCAGCGGGCCATCGCCCGCTGCCGCACATTTCCAAAAACACGTTTCAGCAATCTTGGCGAAACGACATCGTGAACGAGGATTTTCATCGCGCGCGGCTTCCAATCATCTTGATCGCGATGCGCTTTGGCAAAGGTCACAATGCAGATGCCTGCTACTCAACCTTCCAGCGAAATCGCGTATAACAGTCCGATGAAGATTCTCGTCATAGAAGACGATCGCGAGGCCGCGGATTATTTGCAGAAAGCCTTCACCGAGGCCGGTCACACCGCGCATGTCGCCGGTGACGGGGAAACTGGTTTCGCGCTCGCCGATGCCGGCGATTACGACGTGATGGTCATTGATCGCATGATGCCGCGCCGCGACGGCCTGTCGGTCATTGCCGGTCTGAGGTCCAGGGGCAACACGACGCCGGTGCTGATCCTGTCGGCGCTCGGCGAGGTCGATGACCGGGTCACCGGCCTGCGCGCCGGCGGCGACGATTATCTGACCAAGCCCTACGCCTTCTCCGAGCTTCTGGCCCGCGTCGAGGTCCTGAACCGGCGCGCCAGCGCCAAGGAAGCCGAAACCGTCTACCATGTCGGCGATCTAGAACTCGACAGACTGTCGCATTCGGTCCGCCGCGCGGCGCGCGAGATCACACTGCAGCCGCGCGAATTCCGCCTGCTCGAATATCTGATGCGCCATGCCGGCCAGGTGGTGACGCGCACCATGCTGCTCGAAAATGTCTGGGACTATCATTTCGATCCGCAGACCAACGTCATCGACGTCCATGTCTCGCGACTGCGCGGCAAGATCGAGAAGGGTTTCGACAGGCCGATCCTGCATACGGTCCGCGGCGCCGGCTATATGCTGAAAAGCGGCTAGCAGCAGCATGGCTCTTTCCGTGCCAGCCATCATGAAGACGACGGCAGCGCGGCTTTCGGCGCTCTATCTTCTGCTCTTCGCACTCTGCGCCGTGCTGCTTGTCTTCTACATGACGTCGCTGTCGGCGCGCATGCTGACCGCGCAGACGCAGGAGACCATCAACGACGAGGTGCTCGGCCTCGCTCGCGCCTATCAGCGCGGCGGATTGCCGATCCTGGTGCGCGTGGTCGAACAGCGTTCCCGCCAGCCTGGCGCCAACCTCTATCTGATCGCCGACGCCAACGGCCAGATCCTGACCGGCAACGTGCAGAGCCTGGAGCCGGGCGTTCTGGAAAACGAAGGCTGGACCGGCAGCCCGTTCTCCTATCAGCGCTTTGGCGAGGGAGAGCTCGAGCGACTGCGAAATCTGCCTGCTGAACAGGGCACCACCACGCAACCCGATCAGAACGATACGCAGGCACAAGGCGAAAGGGGGCACAACGCCATTGCCTTGGTGCTTCGCCTGCCAAACCAGATGATCATGCTGGTCGGCCGCGACCTTGGCGAGCCGGAGCGGCTTCGCGCCGTCATCCGCCGCGCCTTGACGTTGGCGCTCGGCATGATGGGGGTTGGCGGACTGCTGATCTGGTTCTTTGTCGGCCGCGCCGCGCTGAAGCGCATCGACAGTGTGTCGGAAGCCAGCCGCCGCATCATGGGCGGCGACCTGTCGGGCCGGCTGCCGGTCACCGGGGCCGGTGACGAGTTCGACCGTCTCTCCGAGAACCTCAATTCCATGCTGGCCAGGATCGCGACGCTCAATGAAGGCTTGAAGCAGGTTTCCGACAACATCGCGCATGATTTGAAGACGCCGTTGACGCGGCTGCGCAACCGCGCCGAAGCGACGCTTTCCGGCAAGCACAAGTCCGCCGACTACCGCCAGGCGCTGGAGAACACGATTGCCGAGTCCGACCAGCTGATAAAGACCTTCAATGCCATCCTGATGATCTCCCGGCTGGAGGCGGGCTACTCTTCCGAAAGCACCAACCGCGTCGATCTGGCGGCGGCGGTGCGCGATGTGGTGGAGCTCTACGAGCCGGTGGCGGAAGAGGCTGACGTCTCGCTCGAAGCCGCGACGGACGGCGCTTTCATTGTCGACGGCAATCGCGAGCTGATTGGCCAGGCGCTGTCCAACATCGTCGACAATGCGATTAAGTACTCGACCGATTCCGCCACAAAACCGGCCGTTCGGGTGGCACTCGGGCGCACCGGCGGCGAAATCAGGCTTTCCGTCACCGACAATGGCCAGGGCATCCCGGACGATGCCGACCGCGCACGGGTGACGGAACGTTTCGTGCGGTTGGAGAAGAGCCGTTCGCAGCCTGGCTCGGGCCTCGGTCTCAGCCTCGCCAAGGCCGTGATGACATTTCACAATGGCCGGCTTGATCTCTTGCCTGGCAATCCCGGACTATCCGTGGTCATGAGTTTTCCCGCACGGGAGGATCATTGATGAGCGCGGTTGCAAAGCGGGCGGAGACGGAGTGGCTGTTGAAGCCGGCGGCAAGGCTTGCTCCGCTGGATGAAAGCCATGCGCGGCAGGAACTGGCCGAGATCGCTTCCGCGTCACGCGAGGAAGGCCTGGCGCGGCTGGCCAAATTCCTGGCCGGCAAGGGGGAGGGCCAGGACTTCCTGGCAGCTGTCTTCGACTTGTCGCCGTTCCTGCGTGATACGGCGCGTCGCCGGCCGCGGATCCTGGACGGGCTTTTCGATCAGACGGTCGAGGCGCGGCTGAAGGCGATCGGCGCCGCGATCGATCGCGCGCATTTGGCCGAGGCGGTCTCCGAATCCGGCCTGATGATGGAACTGCGCCAGTGGAAGGCCGAAGCGCATTTCCTGATCGCGCTGGCCGATCTTGCCGGCGAGGCCGAAACGGCGCTGACCGTACGGCGGTTGAGCGACCTGGCCGATGCCTGCGCGCGCGCCGCCGTCGACTTCCTGCTGCGCGACGCGCATGGCCAGGGCAAGCTCAGACTTCCGGATCTCGACAATCCATCGCGGCAATCGGGCTGGATCCTGCTCGGCATGGGCAAGCTCGGCGCGCATGAGCTGAATTTCTCCTCCGACATCGATCTTGTGGTTTTCTTCGATCCCGAGGCGCCCGCCATCGTCGATCCCCTCGACGCCACCGAACTGTTTTCGCGCCTGACGCGCCGTCTGGTGCGCATCCTGCAGGACCGTACCGAGCACGGCTATGTCTTCCGCACCGATCTGAGACTGCGCCCCGATCCCGGTTCGACACCGCTGGCGATCCCTGTCGAGGCGGCGCTGCGCTACTATGAGGCGCGCGGCCAGAACTGGGAGCGCGCCGCGATGATCAAGGCGCGTCCGGTGGCCGGCGATCTGGCGACCGGTGCGGCCTTCCTCAAGGAGCTTCAGCCCTATATCTGGCGCAAATACATGGATTACGCGGCGATTGCCGACGTCCACTCGATCAAGCGCCAGATCCACGCCCACAAGGGCCATGGCGAGATCGCCGTGAAGGGGCACAACGTCAAGCTCGGGCGTGGCGGCATTCGCGAGATCGAGTTCTTCGTCCAGACACAGCAGCTCATCGCCGGCGGCCGCTTTCCGGAACTGCGCGGTCGCGAGACGGTGCCGATGCTCGGCCAGCTTGCGGCGCGCGGCTGGATCACCGCCGACGCACGCGATGCGCTCGCCCGTCAGTACTGGTTCCTGCGCCGTGTTGAACACGCCGTGCAGATGGTTGCCGACGAGCAGACGCACACGCTGCCGGACGACGATGAGGGGCTGGAGCGCATCGCCCGCATGCTTGGTTTCGCCGATGCGGCCGCTTTTTCCCTGGCGTTCCGCGCCTCGCTGCAACAGGTCGAACGCCACTACGCCGCGCTGTTTGAAACCGCGCCGGAGCTTTCGACGGGCATCGGCAATCTGGTCTTCACAGGCGATGTCGACGATCCCGATACCTTGCAGACCTTGCACGGCCTCGGCTTCCAGCGGCCGAGCGACATCTGTCGCGTCATCCGCGGCTGGCATTTCGGCCGCTATCGCGTCACTCAGTCGGCGGAGGCACGCGAGCGACTGACGGAATTGACGCCGGCGCTGCTGCGCTCCTTCGGCCAGACGCGCCGGGCGGACGAAGCCCTGCTCCGCTTCGACGAGTTCCTTGCCGGCCTGCCCGCCGGCATCCAGCTCTTTTCGCTGCTGCAGTCCAATCCGGCCCTGTTGAAGCTTTTGGCGACGATCATGGGTGCTGCACCCCGGCTGGCGGCGATCATCACGCGCCGGCCGCATGTCTTCGATGGCCTGCTTGACCCCGCCCTGCTGACGGAATTGCCGGATCGCGCTTATCTGTCAGGCCGGCTTTCCGCCTTCCTCGAAGGCGACAGGGCCTATGAGGATGTGCTCGACCGGTTGCGCATATTTGCCTCCGAGCAAAAATTCCTGATCGGCGTCAGGCTGCTCGCCGGCTCGATCGATCCGGCCCGGGCCGGCCGCGCCTTTTCCGACCTGGCCGATCTCACCATCGGGGCTGCGCTGCAGGCGGTGACGGCGGAATTCGCGGCACGCCATGGCACGATTGCTGGCGGCGTGGTTTCGCTGCTCGGCATGGGCAAGCTTGGCAGCCGCGAGCTGACCGCCGGGTCGGATGTCGACCTGATCCTGCTCTACGACCACGAGCCGGACGCCGAGGACTCCGACGGCGACAAGCCACTGGCGCCCTCGCACTACTACACCCGCATGACGCAACGGCTGATATCAGCCGTGTCGGCGCCCACCGCTGAAGGGGTTCTCTACGAACTCGACCTGCGTTTGCGGCCCTCCGGAAACAAGGGCCCGGTGGCCACCCATATCGATTCCTTCAAGAAGTATCAGCGCCAGGAGGCCTGGACGTGGGAGCACATGGCGCTGTCGCGGTCGCGCGCCATTGCCGGCGACGCCAGCCTGTGCGGCGAGGTTGAAGCGGAAGTTGCCGCGGTGCTTGGCCAGCCGCGCGACGCTGCAAAGGTGATGTCCGAGGCCGCGGACATGCGCGCCATGATCGAGGCCGAAAAGCCGCCGCGCGACTTCTGGGACATCAAGCTCATTCCCGGCGGTCTGATCGATCTCGAATTCATCGCCCAGGTGGCGGTGATCACCGCGCAGGTCGAAGCCGGGCCGCGCGTCACCGGTACGGCGGAGATCCTGTCCCGTCTGGCGCCCGGCTTTGCCGAGGCCGGGGTCAGGCAGGAACTTGCCGACGCCTATGCACTCTATCTGGGGCTGACCCAGATGACCCGGCTGTGCCTCACCGGAGCCTTCGAGCGCGACGACGTTCCGCCGGGGCTTTCGGATCTGCTTCTGGCGGTCGCCGATCTGCCGGATTTCGGTGTGCTGGAAGCACATCTCAAGGAAACGTCGCGGAAGGTCAGGAAGGATTTCAACCTTCTGCTTCGTGCCGGACGACCGTGACGAACGGTTGTCCGGCCAGAGCATCGGACCCGACGGTGGGAACCGATTTCGAGAAAATCCGATGCTCAAACAAGGAGATAGAGCGGCAATAGATCCGCCACTCCAGCATCGGGGGTGACGATGCAACAGGAGAAGACCATGAGAAAGACGACCAAACTTGCCCTTGCCTTCGTAGCCTTGGCCGGCGCCGTCGGCACCACGGCCTATGCCGAAAACAACGCCAGCGCAAAAATACGCGAAGGCATGATGATGCGCCTCAACAAGGCGATGAGCGATTCGGACGGCACCATCACGTTCGACCAGTTTTCCGACGCCATGGACGCGCGGCTGAAGAAACTCGTTGCCGACAATGGCGGCAAGCTGACCGTCGCCCAGCTCGCTGACGCGCTGGAGAAGGCGCGTTTCGAGCGGATGGCCAAGCGCATCATCGCCCGCTACGACAGCAAGGGCGACGGCACGCTGACCACCGACGACATTACCAGTCGCGAGAAAAAGGTCTTTGCCATGCTCGACAGGAACAATGACGGCAAGATCGAAAAGAGTGAGCTGCCGAAAGGCGACCGCTTTGGCCGCCACCGCAAATCGGATGACGACGGCAATGGCGGCGACATGCAGTAGGAAGCAAGTCGCGCCCTGAGGGCCTGACTGAGGCTCTGACATCTGAAACGTGGAATTCCGGCGGCAGGCGCCGCCGGAGACACGTTCCCCGACCGGCCGGCGGAACCCGTCAGGCCGCGGCCTTCACCGCGAGCGTCGCTTTCTTGACTGGAATGCGCACCGACACGATCGTGCCGGCGCCTTCGGTCGAGCGGATCTTCAATGCGCCGCCCTGCAACTCGGCCAGCGAGCGCGAGATGGCAAGGCCAAGGCCGGAACCGGCATGGTTCTTGGAAAACTGGTTCTGCACCTGTTCGAAGGGCCGTCCGAGCTTGCCGAGCGCTTCCTTCGGGATGCCGCAGCCATTGTCCTCGATCGTCAGCACCAGCGCGCCGGATGTGTTGCGGGCCCTGACCGATATGTGGCCGCCCTGGCCGGTGAATTTCACCGCGTTGGACAAGAGGTTGATGACGATCTGCTTGATCGCGCGGCGATCGGCGATCAGCGTCAGCGCGTCGGCGATGCGTGTTTCCACGGTGATCGCCTTTTGCGCCGCCTGCAGCGAGACGACGCGAACCGTTTCGCTGATCAGCGGACCGAGATCGATTTCTTCCCGATCCAGCGAGAACTGGCCGGCCTCGATCTTGGACATGTCGAGAATGTCGTTGATGACGCCCAGGAGATATTTGCCGCTGCTGTTGATGTCGGTGGCATATTCCTCGTAGCGCTCCGACCCCAGCGGACCGAACAGGCCCTGTTCCATCAGTTCGGAGAAGCCGATGATGGCGTTCAGCGGCGTGCGCAATTCATGCGACATGTTGGCCAGGAACTCGGATTTGGCCCGGTTCGCCGCCTCGGCGCGTTCGGTTTCCTTCATGTATTTGCGGTTGAGGTCGACCAGTTCACGCGACCGCTCCTCTTCGGCCCGGCGGGCGAGGCTGAGGTCATGGATCGTCGCCATCAACCGGCGTTCGCTGTCGACGAGTTTCTCCTGATGCAGCTTGATCTGGGTGATATCGGAGCCGACCGAAACGATACCGCCGTCCCGGGTCCGCAGTTCGTTGACCTGCAGCCAGCGGCCGTCGGCCAGCTGCCGCTCGAAGGTGGCGCCGCCTTGCAGTCCGTTGGTGTTGGCAAGCCGCCGTTCGGAAGCAAAGGCGAGCATGCGTTCTTCCAGTGCGGCGCGCGCAACGCCTGGCATCACATCACGGTCCGAAAGCCCGTTGTCCTGCTGGTATTTGGAATTGCACATGATCAGGCGCTGGGCCGAATCCCACAGCACGAAGGATTCGTTGATGTTCTCGATCGCCGTTCTGAGGCGAAGATCAGCCGCCTCTGAACGCAGCGCCAGATGGCGCTGCTCGGTGACGTCGACGGCGATGCCGATCAGCTGGATCTCCGGCGCTTCCGGATCGATGACTTGCGCCCTGGCGCGCATCCATACCCATTGACCGTCGGCATGCCGCATCCGGAACACCTGGTCGATATGGTCGATCTCACGGGAGACGATCCTGTTGGCCAACAGGAACAGGTCGCCATCCTCGGGGTGGATGATCTCGTCGACCTCGCCGAAGGACAGCATCGTGTCGCAAGGCTCGTAGCCGAGCATGTCGTACATCGAGCGCGACCAGTACATCTTGCCGCGCACCATGTCCCAGTCCCACAGGCCGCAGCGGCCGCGAACCAGCGCCATGTCGATACGCTGATGCGCTTCGAGATAGATACGGTCGGCTGCCTGCGCGCGCGCCGCCTGGCCGAAATAGGCGTAGAGGATGATGATCAGCACGCCGGCCGTCAGCACGAACAGGGTGACGTTCAGCGAGACGGTCTTGCGCCACGCGTCGAAAACCGCGTCCTGCGGAACCAGGGCCGCCGCCGCGCCTTTTCCCCCGTTGGCCAGACTGACCGCTGCATACCAGTCCTGTCCGCCGATGTTGACCTCCATCACGCCGGCACGGTCGCCGAACATGAACAATGGCTGGCCGCCCTGGACGAGGCCGTCCAGCGAATGGCCTTGCCATGGCATCGAGCGCGGTGTCACCGCGACGATCTTGAAAGCGCTGTCGGTGATGACGAGCACATGGCTGCGGCCCATCGCGCCCTGACGGCTGGTGGTTTCCAGAAGATCCTGGATGGCGCCTGGCACCGTGTCCGAAGTGGTGGCGAGCGAACTCGCGAGTTGGCCCGCTGCCAGCGTAAGGATCGCCTTGGCATCGCGCTCGACATCGTCGCGCTCGTTCATCAGCGACAGCACCCGCAGCGCCGCGATGACGATCAGGAAGGTGATGATGAGAGCCGGAATCGATCGGCGCAAGAGCGGCTCGGCGGCCAGCAGCCGCCGGTAGGCCGGTTCGGCGATGAGCCGCGTATTCCCGGCAAGGCCGTCGCTTCGCGCCTCGCGGCGAGCAAAAGCCTTCCCTCCGGGCGCGCCCCACGCGTCCGCCTTCGCCATAAATGGCACTCCCCGAATTTGCCTATGCTTGGTGATCCGGCAAACGCCGCACTTCCGAATCGTCAGTAAAGAATCAAAGGTGATTCGCCTTGTCCAGTGGTCCGGCGAAAAAAGATTAAAAATCGACTAAAATAACGGACTTTCGCCGGCGGCGTGCCCCTGCCGCCTGCGCAAGCAGAGAAGGGAAGGGCGACTACGCCAGCGTGCGCTCGACAATGTCCCTCAAATCCGCCGACAGGTTTTCGGCGCCGGCGATCGAAAGCAGCGCTTCCCTGGCCTTGGCCTGCCGGCCAGGTTCGAGCGAACGCCACGATCTGAGCGCCGTAGCCAGCCTTGCCGCCACTTGCGGGTTGCGCTTTTCCACCTCGAGCACCGTCCGCGAGAAGAACCTGTAGCCCTCGCCATCGGCGCGGTGGAAGCCGGTCTGGTTGGCGCTGGAGAATGTGCCGATCAACGAGCGCACGCGGTTCGGATTGGCCATCGAGAAGGCCGGATGAGCGGTCAGGGCGCGCACTGTGTCGACGGCCTGCGGACCGGGCACGCTGGCCTGGATCTGGAACCATTTGTCCATGACCAGCGGGTCGGATCCATATGTCGTCTCGAAAGCCGCCAATGCCTTGATTGCCTCGGGCGAACCGTGGTGGCGATGCGCGAGCACGGTAAGTGCGGCGGCACGGTCGGTCATGTTGGTCGCCGATTGGAAGTGGCTGATGGCAAGTGCCGCTCCGCCCGGCTGCAAGGAGAGATAGTCGAGCAGGATGTTGCGCAGGGCGCGTCGTCCGGCGCTCGCCGCGTCCGGGCTGAACGCGGCCTTGTCGGCAAGGCGGTCGTAGAGGCCGGCAAATGTGTCCCGGTTGGCGTTGCCGATCGCGAGCGCCAGGGCCTCGCGGGCCGCATGGATGGCGTCGGGATCGATGTTCTTGCCAATGTCGCGGGCGATGTCGGCATCGCCCGGCAACGCCAGCGCCAGTGCCCGATAGGCTGGCTCCAGCGTCTCGTCGCCGGCGATGCTGCCGGCGAGCTCGGTCAGCCGCTGGGCGAAGACCGGCTGCTTGCCGCCAAGGATCTGTCGGAAGGCGGCAATCAGCGCATCGGTCAGCAGCGTGTTGAAGGCCTGCCAGCGCGAGAAGGCATCGCTGTCATGGCGGGCGAGGAAGAACTGGTCGTCGGCCTTCTGCTCGACGGAAAGCGTCACCGGCGCCGAAAAGCCGCGGTTGAGCGACACGGCCGGCCGTTCGGCCACGCCCGAGAAACGCACCATGTGGCGGCGCTTGCGGACATGGATGACGCCGTTCTCGACGCTGGCGCCCTCGACGCCGCTATACTCGACCGCCCTGCCGCCGGCACCGATCAGGCCGAAGGCGAGCGGAATATGCATCAGCCGCTTGCGGCTCTCGGATGGCGTCGGCGGCACCGACTGCTCGATCTCGAGCGTGAACTCCCGCGCGGCCGGGTTGTACGTCGAACTGACCGTCAGATTGGGCGTGCCCGCCTGATTATACCAGAGCGCGAACTGCGACAGGTCGCGGCCGGACGCATCCTCGAACACCTTGATGAAATCCTCGATCGTCGCCGCCTCGCCGTCATGCCGCTCGAAATAGAGGTCCATGCCGGCGCGAAAGGCGTCGGGCCCAAGGATGGTGCGGATCATGCGCACCACTTCGGAGCCTTTCTCGTAGACCGTCGCCGTGTAGAAATTGTTGATCTCGCGGTAGCGGCGCGGCCGCACCGGATGCGCCAGCGGCCCCTGGTCCTCGGGAAACTGGTGCGCGCGCAGCGTGCGCACCTCGGCGATGCGTTTGACCGCGCGCGAACGCTGGTCGGCGGAGAATTCGTGGTCGCGGAAAACCGTCAGCCCTTCCTTCAGGCAAAGCTGGAACCAGTCGCGGCAAGTGATTCTGTTGCCTGTCCAATTGTGGAAATATTCATGCGCGATGATCGCCTCGATATTGGCGAAATCAGCATCGGTCGCCGTCTCCTGGTCGGCCAGCACATATTTGTCGTTGAAGATGTTGAGGCCCTTGTTTTCCATCGCGCCCATGTTGAAGTCGGACACGGCGACGATGTTGAAGACGTCGAGATCGTATTCGCGGCCAAACGCCTCCTCATCCCATCGCATCGATCGCTTCAGGGCGTCCATGGCGTAGCCGGCCAGCTTCTCCTTGCCTCGTTCGACATAGATGCCGAGCTCGACCTTGCGGCCCGACAGGGTGACGAAGCTGTCGGCGACCTTGCCGAGATTGCCGGCCACCAGCGCGAACAGGTAGGACGGCTTGGGGAAGGGGTCGTGCCATCTGGCATAGTGCCAGCCATTGCCGAGATCGCCATCGTCGACCGGGTTGCCGTTGGACAGGAGCAGCGGCGCCTCGTCACGCAGGGCCTCGATCCGCACCGTGTAGACGGACAGGATGTCCGGTCGATCGAGGAAATAGGTGATGCGGCGAAAGCCCTCGGCCTCGCATTGCGTGCAGTAGACATTGCTGGAGCGATAGAGGCCCATCAGGGCTTCATTGCCCGCTGGCGCCAGCTCGGTCTCGATAACCAGCTGGAAGCGACGCGCGGCCGGCGGCTTGAGGATGGTCAACTGGTCGGGGCTCGCCAGCAGATCCGCCGGCTTCGCTTTCTTGCCGTCGATCTCGACGCGCTCGAGTGTAAGCCCGTCGCCGTCCAGCACCAGCGGTGCCGACACGGATACGCCGTCACGGCGCTCGACCGTGAGCACGGCGGTGACGCGCGTTGCTTCTGGCGACAGGCGGAAGGTGAGGTTCGTTTGCGGAATGAGGTAGTCGTTGGGGCGATAGTCTTCGAGCTTGAAGACCTGGCCGGTGTCCGTGCGCATTCCGTGGGTTTTCCTGTCAATTGCGTTGGAGGCGGATTGTTGCCGCTGGTCCTAAAAATTTGAAGTTCGCGCTCTTTACACGAAACGGTCCCTCGACAAAACTGAGCCAACGCCTATTTCAGGCGTTCCTTCTCCAGTCGTCATCGCGAGGCATCCATGACCGTCGTCACGCCGAAATTCGGGATGGGCGCATCCGTGCTGCGGCGCGAGGATGCTGCCTTCATCCAGGGGCAGGGGCGCTATACCGACGACATCCAGCCGGCTGGCGTCCTGCACGGCCATGTGCTGCGCTCGCCGGTGGCCAAGGCAAGCTTCAGCATCGGTTCGACCGAGGCGGCGAGGGCCGCGCCTGGCGTGCATCTGGTGCTGACCGGCAAGGACCTTGCCCATCTCGGTGATCTCAAGTCCGGCGTCATGCAGCAACAGCCGGATGGCACCAAGGCGCCGACCCGCGACATTCCGATCCTGTGCCGCGACCGGGTCAACTATGTTGGCGATGCCGTCGCGTTTATCGTCGCCGACAGTCGCGCCCTGGCGCAGGATGCCGCCGAACTGATCGATGTCGACTATGATTCCGAGGACGCCGCCTCCGGCACCGCCACGGCGCTTGCCGAAGGCACGCCGCTGGTCTGGCCGGAACTCGGCTCCAACCGCGCCTTCAGCTACCACATGGGCGACAGGAAAAAGACCGACGCGGCTTTCGCCAAGGCCGCCCACGTCACCCGCATCGAATTCGTCAACAACCGGCTGGTCTGCAACTACATGGAGCCGCGCTCGGCGATCGGCGAGTGGAACGTGCTGGAGAACCGCTTCGTGCTGACCACTGGGTCGCAGGGCGTGCATTCCATGCAATATATCCTGGCCGGGCTGTTCAAGATCAAGAAGGATCAGATACGTGTCATCACGCCGGATGTCGGCGGTGGTTTCGGTCCCAAGAGCTTCGTCTACCGCGAGTATCCGCTGGTGCTCGAGGCGGCAAAGCGGCTTGGCCGCCCGGTGAAATGGGCCGGCGACCGCACCGAGCACTTCCTGACCGACGCTCAAGGGCGGGACAATGTCGTGAAGGCGGAGATGGCGCTGGACAAGGACGGCCGTTTCCTTGGCATGAAGGTGGACCTGCTCGCCAATATCGGCGCCTATATCTCGCAATACGGCCCGTTCATTCCCTATATCGGTGTCACCATGTCGACCGGCGTCTATGATATCCAGGCGCTCGACGTCTCGGTGACCGGCCTCTACACCAACACCTGCCCGGTCGATGCCTATCGCGGCGCCGGCCGGCCAGAAGCGGCGTTCCTGCTGGAAAAGCTTGTCGATGCCTGCGCCCATGATCTGGGCCTGCCTGTGGAAGAGATCCGGCGCCGCAATTTCATCCGGCCCGAACAGTTTCCCTACCGCACGCAGACCGGCCGCCTCTACGACACCGGCGAATTCGAAGGGCATATGAACCGCGCCATCGAACAGGCACGATGGAAGGCATTTCCGGCGCGGCTCGAACAGTCGAAAGCAGGCGGAAAGATCCGCGGCATCGGCATGGCGACCTATATCGAGGCCTGCGCGTTTCCCGGCTCCGAACCGGCCTTTGTCGAACTCAATGGCGACGGCACGGTGACGCTGAAGATCGGCACCCAGACCAACGGGCAGGGGCACGCCACCGCCTATGCGCAGTTCCTGTCGGAGAAGCTCAATCTCGATATCGACAAGATCCATGTCCGCCAGGGCGACACCGACGAATTGAAGGCCGGCGGCGGCACCGGCGGTTCGCGTTCGATTCCGCTCGGCGGTGTTTCTGCGTCGCGTGCCGGCGAGGATTTGGCCAACAAGATCAAGCGTATCGCCGCCGATGAGCTGGAGGCTTCAGCCGGCGATATCGAGCTGTCGAACGGCGTTGCCCGCATCGTCGGCACCGACCGGACGATCGATTTTTCGAGCATCGCCAAGGCCGCCAAGACGCCGGACGATCTGAAGGGGTTCGGCGAGTTCGTGCAGGACGAGTGCACCTATCCGAACGGTACCCATATCTGCGAGGTCGAGGTCGATCCCGAGACCGGCGCGACCGAGATTGTCAGCTATACCATCGTCGATGATTTCGGCGTCACGGTGAATCCGATCCTGCTCGCCGGCCAGGTGCATGGCGGCGTGGTGCAAGGCATCGGCCAGGCGCTGGTAGAGGACACCATCCATGGTGAGGACGGGCAACTGCTGACGGCGAGCTTCATGGACTACGCCATGCCGCGCGCCGACAATTTCCCGTTCTTCCATTTCGAAACCCGCAACGTGCCGTCGACCACCAATGCACTCGGCATCAAGGGGGCAGGCGAGGCCGGCACCATCGGGGCAACGCCGGCCGCGCTCAACGCGGTGACCGACGCGCTCTGGCGCGCCTACGGCGTCAGGCACATCGACATGCCGGCGACGCCGGCGCGGGTCTGGGCGACGATCCGGGAAGCTGCGGGAGCGTGACAGCCGGGCCGGTCACCCCCACCGTCGCGGTTAGTGAGCACGCCGGCGGGCACAGCACGCTCACCGGCATCATGTTCAAGATCGTATCAGTGGCGGTCTTCGTCGGCATGCAGACCTGCATCAAGGCAGCGGGCACCGTGCCGGCGGGCCAGATCGTCTTCTTCCGTTCCTTCTTCGCCATCTTCCCGATCATCGCCTTCCTCGCTTTCAGGGGAAAACTTGGCACCGCCTTCGCGACCAGGCGTCCGCTCAACCACATCGCGCGCGGCGTCGTTGGTGTCTGCGCCATGGGGCTCGGCTTCTTCGCGCTGACACGGCTGCCACTGCCGGAAGCGATCACGCTGAACTACGCGCAGCCACTGCTGGTGGTGGTGTTCAGCTCGATCTTTCTCGGCGAGGCCATCCGCGTCTATCGCTGGAGCGCGGTCGCGGTCGGCCTGGTCGGCGTGCTGATCATCTCCTGGCCGGAACTGACGCTGCTGCGCTCGGGCGCTGCCCTCGGTGACCAGGAGGTGCTCGGCGTGATTGCCGCGCTGCTTGCCGCGGCGATCTCCGCCATCGCCATGCTGCTGGTACGCAACCTCGTTCAAAGCGAGCGCACCGCGACCATCGTGCTGTGGTTTTCGGTGACGGCGAGCGTCATGGCGCTGCTGTCGCTGCCGTTCGGCTGGCAGGCGCTGACGCCACTCCAGGCGGCTCTGCTGGTTGCCGCCGGTTTTTGCGGTGGCCTCGGCCAGATCCTGATGACGGCAGCCTATCGCCATGCCGAGGCCTCGGTCGTGGCGCCCTTCGAATACACGTCGATGATTCTTGGCGTCGTCGTCGGCTATCTCGTTTTTGGCGACGTCGCCACGCTCAACATGCTTGTCGGCGGCCTGATCGTCGTCGCGGCCGGCATCTTTATCATCTGGCGTGAGCGCCGGCTCGGCCTGGAGCGCACCCGCACCCGCAAGGCTGCGCTGCCGCAAGGCTAGGCGATACAGCAACCTTCGCAGGTTTAGTGGTGTATGATACGAGCGGAGCTACAACGGAGCGAAGCGGAGAATCAATTGATCTGCATTCTTGCGATGTCGGGTGCATATCTGTTCATGGGCTTCGTCTTGGCATCGTTTTTTACGGCTTGGATGTCTATGGCCGTCATAATCATCAAAGGATCCTGGGACCACGACGAATCCGATTTCTCTAGGATCAGACGCTTGGCTTTCCTGCGGCAGGAGATGTCGACGACCGAAGGACGAATATTCAAGTATGGAGTATTCGGGTTTCTGACGAGCATAGCGTTGGCGCTATTGTTCGCTTTCACTTTGCTGGCAGTTCAATCTCTGGGAGTAGCTTCACCGTGTGTGGGGCTTCCCTTTGAATGCGCCCGAACTGTGGCCCATCGCAATGGGTAATTACCTGGCCCGCTCCTTTGCCAGCCGCGCCAGCACCGCCCGCGTCTGCTCGTCGGCCGGGAAGAAGGATTCGATCGCCAGTTCCGACAGCGTCACATCGAGCGGCGTGCCGAACACGGTGATGGTGCTGATGAACGACAACACCTGATCGCCATGGGCGAGGCGCAGCGGATGCACGATGGCGTTCGGCTCGACAGGCATGGGCCTGCTGCCCTTCAACCCGGACGGGTAGCCGCGCAGCTCGCGCTCCAGTTCGACCAGAACAGGATCGCCGCTCGCGTCATTCTGATGCTTCAGGCGCTCGAGCAGGTGCGTACGCCATTCCTGGAGATTGACGATGCGCGGCGCAATGCCGCCGGGGTGGAGGCTGAGGCGAAGCACGTTGACAGGCGCCGTCAGCAGCGAAGCCTCCGTGACATCGGCAAGGAACGGAGCGATAGCGGCATTGGCCGAAACCAGGTTCCAGTGCCGGTCGACGGCAAGCGCCGGGAAAGGCTCGTGTCCCTTGAGCACGATCTCCACCGCCGCCATCGCCGGCGCCAGTGTTGTGTCGGTGAGCGGGCGTTCGCTGAAGCTTGGCGCAAAGCCTGCCGCCAGCAACAGCTGGTTGCGCTGCCTGAGCGGGATCGACAGCTGCTCGGCCAGATGCAGCACCATGTCGCGCGAGGGCGCGGCACGGCCGCTCTCGACGAAGCTCAGATGCCGCTGCGAGATCTCGGCTTCCATGGCGAGGCCAAGCTGGGACATGCGGCGGCGGGTGCGCCACTCGCGAATAAGGCTGCCGGCGGAGTTTTGGGATGTCGTCATGAGCGAATGACTAGGTCGGCGAGAGGCGCATTTCAATTACCTGCGAGGTCATCACTAGGTGAGCGCCCGCAGCTTCGCCTTCACTTCGAGAAAATCCCGCCACGCCAGTTTCTTGTGCGCCGGGGTCCTCAAGAGATAGGCCGGGTGCAGCGTCGGCATGGCTGGAATGGCGATGCCGGACGCCGTCGTGTGGACGCGCCAGTTGCCGCGCAGCCGCAAGATGCCTTCGCTGGTATTGAGCAAGGTTTTCGCGGACGGACCGCCGAGATTGATCAGCACCTTGGGATCGACCAGCTCGATCTGCCGCTCGATGAACGGCCGGCAGATCTCGGTCTCGTGCGGCGTTGGCGTGCGATTGCCCGGCGGCCGCCACGGAATGACGTTGGCGATGTAGACCGAGGTTCGGTCGAGGCCGATCGCGGCCAGCATGCGGTCGAGCAGCCGGCCCGAGCGGCCGACGAAAGGCAGGCCCTCGATATCCTCGTCACGGCCGGGCGCTTCGCCGACCAGCATGAGTGCGGCCTCCGGATTGCCGTCGGCGAACACCAGGTTCTTGGCGGTGGCCTTGAGGTTGCAGCCGTCGAACGCCGCCATGTGCTGGCGAAGCTCGTCCAGCGTCGTTGCGGTCGTCGCCAGCTGACGCGCCAGCGCCGCTTGCGCTTCATCGGGGACCGTAGAGGTCTTGGCCGGTGCGCGCGCGACGGGCGGCGCGTTCGGTCTGTCACCCGCCTCGGCAAAGGCTACGCCAGTCGAGCGAGGCGGTGCGGCGTTGTCGCCCAAGGGCGGCGCCGTCGGCGCGCGCTCGGCTGGTTTGGGCGCGGCCTCGGCGAACCGGTTCACCGGCTGGTCTTCAAGCGCCTCGTCGACGCCCGCGCTGGCATAGAAGGCCAGCAGGTCGGCAAGGTCCGGTCTGTTGTTGGGGGAAGCGGCAGTCATGGATTCACATTCGTCCGCATGACGGCAATTTGCAAGGCTGGCCGCTTGCCCTAGCCTGTCGGTATGCGTGGATCCTGCACCAGATAGAAGGTCCATCGCGGCGTGTAGTCGGTCATCAGGAATTCGAACCTGGCGGTTTTCAGCGGGTCGACCTTGCCGTTCTTGAACAGCAGACGATCATAGGGTTCGAACTCGCGGTCGAAATCGGCGAAATTGCTCGACCAGATATTGTCGGGCGTCTTGTTGCGCTGGTCGAACGAAAGTCCGTCGCCGAACACGCTTGGCTGGTCCAGGATCTCCTGCAATTCGAACTGGAATTCGATCCAGGCCTGGCCGCTGTTGTTGAGCACGTCGATGCGCATATACATGATGCCGTTGGCGAATTCGCCGGCCGGGCCGAAGGTCTCGATCGGCTTTGTCGTGCGGATGGTCAAAGTCACCGGCGTCGCCGAATTGAGTTCCTCCGTGATGACCAGCGGATCCTCCTTCGTTCCGATGCCCGAAGCGCCGGTGATGCGGAAGCCGCCAAGCTCGTCGGAGAAGGAATAGGCGCCCGTCGCCCAGACTTTCACTTCGTCGGCGACCGCGTCGACCGGTGCCAGCAGCAGAAGGGCCAAAAGGAGCGCCCGGCGAGCCCGGCCGGGCGTTGATGGAAAGCGCGTCGATGACAAGCCGGCTGGCCCAGGAATGCGCATGGCGTGAAGTATGGCCGATAACCAAGCCGTCGAACAATTAAAAACGCAAGCGCCGCGGGCCAGGCTGAACGAAAGCAGCCGCCCCGGCGCGCGATGCGCGACTTTTTGGCGAAATCGGCATTGTCACGTATGCGCCGGTTTCCTGTCGCCAATTGATGCGCTATGCAGCGCGGGAGCCAGCAAGATACCCGAATGGGATAAGCCAGTGCGGAGGGGTTGATGAGCGACATCGAACGCGAAAGCATGGAATTCGACGTGGTTATCGTCGGTGCCGGGCCTGCCGGCCTCGCCGCCGCCATCCGCCTCAAACAGGTCAATCCCGAGCTTTCGGTTGTCATCCTGGAAAAAGGTGGCGAGGTCGGCGCGCATATCCTCTCCGGCGCCGTCGTCGATCCGATCGGCATCGACCGGCTGCTGCCGGGCTGGCGCGATGACGAGGGTCATCCTTTCAAGACGCCGGTGACGGCTGATCATTTCCTGGTGCTCGGCCCCGCCGGCTCGTTCCGCCTGCCCAACATCCTGATGCCGCCGCTGATGAACAATCACGGCAACTACATCGTCTCGCTCGGCAATGTCTGCCGCTGGCTGGCGACCAAGGCCGAGGCGCTTGGTGTCGAGATCTATCCAGGTTTTGCCGCGGCCGGCCTGCTCTACAATGAAGAAGGCGCCGTCACCGGCGTCGTCACCGGCGACATGGGCGTGGAGAAGGACGGCACGCACGGCCCGGGCTTCGCGCCGGGCATGGCGCTAATGGGCAAGTATGTGCTGATCGGTGAGGGCGCGCGCGGCTCGCTCGCCAAGCAACTGATCGCCAAATACGATCTGTCCAATGGCCGCGAGCCCGGCAAATACGGCATCGGCCTCAAGGAACTCTGGCAGGTCAAGCCGGAGAACCATCGGCCGGGCCTGGTTCAGCATTCCTTCGGCTGGCCGCTCGACATGAAGACCGGCGGCGGCTCCTTCCTCTACCATCTCGAGGACAACCAGGTGGCGGTCGGTTTCGTCCTCCATCTCAATTACAAGAATCCCTGGCTGTCGCCCTTCGAGGAATTCCAGCGCTTCAAGACCCATCCGGCGATATCAGGCACGTTCGAAGGCGCCAAGCGGCTCGGCTACGGCGCGCGCGCCATCACCGAGGGTGGCTGGCAATCGGTGCCGAAACTGTCCTTCCCAGGCGGCGCGCTGATGGGTTGCGCCGCGGGCTTCGTCAACGTGCCGCGCATCAAGGGCTCCCACAATGCGGTGCTGTCGGGAATGCTGGCGGCCGAGCATGTCGCCGAAGCGATCGGTGCCGGCCGTGCCAATGACGAGCTTTCCTCCTACGAGGCGGCGTGGCGGGCGACCGACATCGGCAAGGACCTGAAGAAGGTGCGCAACGTCAAGCCACTGTGGTCGCGCTTCGGCACCATCGTCGGCGTCGGCCTCGGCGGCCTCGACATGTGGCTGAACACGCTGTTCGGTGTCTCGCCCTTCGGCACGCTGAAGCACGGCAAGGCCGACTATGCCGCGCTCGAGCCTGCCGCCCGGCACAAGAAGATCACCTATCCGAAGCCCGATGGCGTGCTGACATTCGACCGGCTGTCTTCGGTGTTCCTGTCCAACACCAATCATGAAGAAAACGAGCCGGTCCACCTGCTGGTCGGCGACATGGACCTGCAGAAGCGTTCCGAGCACGATGTTTTTGCCGGACCCTCGACACGCTATTGTCCGGCCGGTGTCTACGAATGGGTCGACAGGGACGGCAATGCCGCGGCCGATCCCGCGGCGAAGGACGTGCGCTTCGTCATCAACGCGCAGAACTGCGTCCACTGCAAGACCTGCGACATCAAGGATCCGAACCAGAACATCAACTGGGTGCCGCCGCAAGGCGGTGAAGGGCCGGTCTACCAGAACATGTGAGCCATGGCGCCGACTGGGCCGCGTCGACCACCGGCAGCAAGGAAGCCGGCGGAGCGCCGGCCCACCAAGGCATGTAGGACGCCAGAACCGTTGAAACGGCCACCGGCTTGTGGTTCCCTTGTCTCCGGATAGGGAGAAAGACCCATGCGCCGGATCGTTCTGACATGCCTCGCCATCGGCTCCCTTTGTGCGCCGGAAGCCTTGGCCGGCACCAGGGTCGTGGTCCAGACGCGGACCTACGACATCACGGGAGGTTCGGGCGCCACCCTCGTCGACGCCATGGACAGCAAGGGCCCCAAGCACGGCTTCATGACGCATGCCATCGCCCAAACCGCCTATACCGTCGACTGGGATCTCGACGCCGGCCAGGTAAATGGCTTCTGCCGGCTGCGGCGGGTCAACGGCACGCTCAACCTCTTCTACACCTTCCCTCGCGTTGCTTCGCCCACGACGCCGGCGCTGAAAAAGCGCTGGACCCGATTCTTCGCCGGCGTTCGCGCCCATGAGGAAACCCATGGCCGCATTGCCAGAGAGATGATGCGCGCCACGGAAAGGTCGATCACCGGCCTCAGGATCGCCGACGACCCATCCTGCTACAAGACGCGCGGCGAGGCGCGGCGACGCATCAAGGTCGCCTATGCCGAATACGAGGCCAGGCAGAACGCCTTCGATCAACGAGAGCATAGAGACGGCGGCCATGTCGAACATCTGATCGCCGCCCTGATGGGAAGGCCTTGAGCGAGCGACCCGTTCATCATCCAGGGTCGATGCGGCGTCGCTTTGCTTCTCCGCTCTTTCCCGGAATTGCCCTGAGATGACGAGGAGCCTGTGTCAGCCGTGGGACCCGCTGGGCAGATCGCTCGCCGCGAGCGCCGTCGCATGCTCGTCATCAGGCTGCTTGCCGTCGGCCCGGACCGAGAACTCCACCAGCACCGGAAGATGGTCCGAGCCTGTCTCCTCGAGCCTCGATGCGCCATGGATCAGGACCGCTCCCTTGCTGAACACTTGGTCGATGGGCAAACCGGCAAAGCGTCGCAGGAAATCCGGCAACTTGATGTAGGTCCAGGTTGGTCCGGCGGACGGCATGACGGTCAGCCCGCCGAGCGAGGCGACGCGCCGCACGGCGGCGCTCCATGGCACGGCGTTGCAGTCGCCCGCCATGATGGCGGTCTCGCCGAGCGATGAGAGCGTTTCCGTGAGTTCACCGATCTGCCAGGACTGCTCGCGTGGCCACGGCCAGCTGAGATGGATCGCGGCGACATCGACGCCAATGCCGCCGAAGTCGACGGTCGCTATCGCCATGGCGCCGCGCCGCTCGCAACGCGGCTTGGTGCCGGCGGCAAAGGGCCGCCGCGAGAGCAGCGCGACGCCGAATATGCCGTTGGGGTAAGAGCAAAGAATCCGGTAGGGATATGCGCTGCCGATATAGCCGAGCTCGGTCGTCCACATCGCCGACACCTCGTCAAGGGTGATCACGTCGGGATTGGTCCGGCCGATCAGCGACAGCACCTTCTTCGGCGTCGGATTGTCGTAGCGCAGATTCATCTGCAGCAGTCGGTAGACCGCGTGGTCCTCGCTTTTGGCTTCATAGGCCGCCTGAACCGGCCACGGGCTGGGCAGGGCGTTCAAGGTGGTGGCAAAGGCCGCCACGGCGAAAAGCAGCGCCGCGGCCGCTTGCAACCGAAATGTCGTGGCCAACAGTGGCAGTGCGCAAAGCGCCATCAACACGGCCAGATGGACGCGGAAATGCGAAAAGGAGTCGAAGGCCGGATGCAGGTTGCCGAAGAACCCGGCCACCAGGGCAACCGAGATCGTCATCATCACGATGAATGCCAGTGAAGCCGCCTTGTCTCGACTGCGTCTCATTGGGTCACGTCTGCATGGGTTGCCAGATATGATACCGGCTCGGTTATCGGCAAGAATACGGCCCAATCAAGATGACGCAATGCCGCCCGGGCAACGCGCGGATCGTCTTACTGGAACGCCGTCTCCGAAAAACTCCTGAGCTTGCGCGAATGCAGCCGCTCCATCGGCATTTCGGACAGCTTCTCCATCGCCCTGATGCCGATGGTCAGATGCTGTGCCACCTGCCGCTTGTAGAATTCGGTCGCCATGCCCGGCAGCTTCAGTTCGCCATGCAGTGGTTTGTCCGAGACGCACAGCAGCGTGCCGTAAGGGACGCGGAAGCGGAAGCCATTGGCGGCTATCGTCGCCGATTCCATGTCGAGCGCGATCGCGCGTGACTGCGACAGGCGTTGCACGGGTCCGCGCTGGTCGCGCAGTTCCCAGTTGCGGTTGTCGATGGTGGCGACGGTGCCGGTGCGCATGATGCGCTTGAGGTCATAGCCGGACAGGCCGGTGACTTCGGCGACGGCCTCCTGCAATGCCACCTGGATCTCGGCCAGCGGCGGGATCGGCACCCAGACCGGAAGATCGTCGTCGAGGACATGATCCTCGCGCACATAGGCGTGCGCCAGCACGTAGTCGCCCAGCGCCTGGGTGTTGCGCAGCCCGGCGCAGTGACCGAGCATCACCCACGCATGCGGCCTCAGCACGGCGATATGGTCGGTGATCGTCTTGGCGTTGGAAGGCCCGACGCCGATATTGACCATGGTTATGCCGCCATGGTTCGGCTTCTTGAGATGATAGGCCGGCATCTGCGGCAGGCGCGGTGGCGCGACGCCTTCGCTGGGCGCGCTCTGTCCGGCCTTGGTGACGACATTGCCCGGTTCGACAAATTCGGCATAGCCGTGGCCGCCTTCCGCCATCTGCGCCCGGGCACGGGCGACGAACTCGTCGATGTAGAACTGGTAGTTGGTGAACAGCACGAAGTTCTGGAAATGCTGCGGCGTCGTCGCGGTGTAGTGAGACAGGCGGTGCAGGGAATAGTCGATGCGCTGCGCCGTGAAGGGCGCCAGCGGCCTCGGCTCGCCGAATGGCACTTCGAATGTGCCGTTGGCGATCTGGTCGTCGGTGCCGTCGAGGTCCGGTACATCGAACAGGTCGCGGATCGGCCGCTTGATGCGCTCGGCCGCCGCGCCGTCGACATGAGTGCCTTCGAGAAAGGCAAAATGCAGCGGGATGGGGGTGGTCGATTCCGACACGGTGACCGCGACGCCATGATTGCGCATGATCAGGCGCAGCTGCTCGACGAGGTAGCTTTCGAACAGGCCAGGCTGGGTGATGGTGGTCGAAAAATGCCCCGGCGTCGGCATATGCCCGTAGGCCTGCCGCGAGTCGATCTGGGTGAACGAGTTGGTGGTGACGCCGATCTCCGGATAGAAGGCGCGGTAGCGTTTGCTGTTGTCGCCGCCCGCCGCGGCAAGCGCCGCAAAGGAGTCGCGCAGGAACCTGGTGTTGCGGTCGTAAAGCGCTTGCAGCGCCGCGACGGCTTTTTCGGCGCTGTTAAAGCTTTGCCGGCCAAAAGGCTCCGGCATGACGACAGATTCGATGGCTTGAGGGTAGATTCGCTTTTCCATGTCTCAATATAGAGACTTGGACGACAGGTTGGGAGGGGTGTCGCGACCGAAGGCGGCCAAAGCGTCGTTTTTCTTCAACCGCGCTGCAGGCTGACCAGGAGCACGAAGCCGACGCCGGTCTTCTTCAGGGCCGGTGCGTCGATCGTCGAGCCGGCATCGGCACGCATCATCGGCACGGCCAGGACCGGAGCGGCCAGAACCATCAGGATGAGCACCGCCCGCGGCAGAAGCCGAAGGGTCTTGAGAGCGTTGGCGCCGATGCGGTTCATGGTGTTCTGCTTTTCTTTTCGAGATCTTGGTTCTTTGGTTCAGTTGCGAAGGTGGGTGGGGCAGCCGAGGCGGCAGGTCCTGGAGCTGGCTTCGTCCCAGGCGCGGGCCGGACGACCGGCTTCGGCGACGAGGATGGCGAAGAACATTCCAAACAGGCTCATCAGCAGGCAGACGATGGTGAAGCGGCGGGCGAGCATTGGGTCGTGTCTCCTTCAACACGCGGGAGAATGCCCGAGCGCGACTGAACCGGCTCTGATGCCGGCGTTCATCTGCGGTTCAAATTGGTTGACGGTGTTTTTGATGGCGCCGGCGTCGGCCCCGACGGTACGAGAGTGGCCGAAGCGGGCGTGCCGCGCTTCGATAAACGAAAACGGGGCCCGTCGGGGCCCCGTCGTCATCTCGCAAGCATGCGGCAGATCAGAGCTTGTGCCAGGTCTGGCTCTTGCAGATCAGCCCGCCGAGCACGCAGCCGCTCATCTTGAGCGAAGTGCCGGAAACCGACGCTTTGCCCGAATAGGTCTTGTCGCTTTCCGGGTCGGTTATGGTGCCAGTATACTTGTTGTCACCGGCCACCTTGAACGAGCCGATGTTCTTGCCGGCATATTTGCCCGACTTCAGCGTGATGGAAAACGTACTGCCGCCGCCCGTGATGGCGGCCGTTGAGCCGGCCTGGGTTTTCCAGTTGCCTTCGATCGGATCAGCCCACGCCGCACCCGCCATGATCAACGTGGCCGCAAGTGCCAGGCTCACTTTTCGAAACATGCTCTTCCTCCCTTTGGATATCCGGCTGGATGCTCCGCCTCGCCGGTCTGCCGTTTACGCAAACGTAAGTTAATCCAGCTCCCGGCAAAACAAAAGCGGTGCCGCTGCGGAAGACTTCGGGATTTTAAAGCGTCTGAATGCGCCCCGTTGGCGAGAAACTGAAACGATCGGCACATTGGCTTTGTCTCTCGTGGTTAGCGGAGTGTTGATGTCAGCCGCTAAAATTTTCGTCGAATTTTGTGCAAACGGGCTGAGTTGCTGGCTTCGTATCCTTAACGAATTCCGCGTTTACCTCTTGTTTTAGCTTTGTTTTCCTCAAATTAAGCACGCCATTTAACGACGGATTCAAGCCTGCACGGCATTCTCGAAAGCATCGAAAGAGCGGCCCGGCAAGACAAACGGAGGCAGCTCTCGGGAGCCAGACAGGGCCAGAACAGGGGATTGAAAATGGCACGTTTTGAAATGCTTGAAGCAGGCTTCGGCGCCATGGGGGCAACTGCCCAGGCCGACATTCTTTTTGAGCTGGGAATGATGTATGCGACTGGCCGCGATTGCGAGACCGATGTCGTTGCCGCCCACAAATGGTTCAACATTGCCGCCATCAAGGGTTCGGCCCGCGCCGCGGAATTGCGCTCGGAACTGTCGGCCGCCATGTCGAAGGTGGAGATTGCCAAGGCGCTGCGCGAAGCCCGCGAATGGATGACCATGCACTGAGATCCGTCCACAGACCTATCGAAGACAGGGAAGCTCCGGGATCAAGACCGCACAGACGGCCAGACCCGGCGGAATAGAAGGCCGCGCAAGACGGTCAACGACGTAAGGAAAAGAACGCGGCAGGCCAGCAAGGCCGATCCGTGCGACACGGGGAAGGCGAGCGGGATTTTTTGGCGCGGCGCGCTTGGAAATTGCTCGACGGCAAAAGAGCCATGACCAGCCGGAACAAGGCTGGCATGGCTTTTTGGCGTGGCTGAGGTCACGCAGGCCCAATCGAGTGCCGCCAATGCGCCTAGACAGGCCCAGCGAAGGATGAAATTGTCCCGCCTCTCTGGAAGAAGCGCGGCCGGGGCGGCCGCGCGTGAGTGGAGGAGTTCTATTGTCATGAAGAAAACGAGTATTTTGAGCGCGGCCGTTTTTGGCCTGATGATGAGTGCGCCGGTCGCGTTCGCCGACGACATCACCTTTTCGGTGGTCGGCCCGATGACCGGGCAGCTCGCCACCATCGGCGATCAGTTCAAGCAGGGCGCACAGGCCGCTGCCGACGCGATCAACGCGGCAGGCGGTGTCGGTGGTCGCCAGATCAAGCTCGACATCGAGGACGACCAGTGTGATCCCAAGCAGGCCGTGTCGGTCGCCAACCGCATCGTGGCCGATGGCGTCAAGTTCATCGACGGTCATGCTTGCTCGGGCTCGAGTATTCCGGCCTCTGCTGTCTATGCCGAAGCCGGCGCCCTGATGATGAGCCCGGCCTCTTCGAACCCGGTGCTGACCGACGCGGCGGCCAAGGCCGGCTGGCCGACCATCATGCGCCTCTATACGCGTGACGATGCGCAGGGCGCCTTCATCGGCCCGTGGATCGCCAAGAAGTACGCCGGCAAGAACGTCGTCGTCCTGCACGACAAGAGCGCCTACGGACAGGGCGTGGCTGACGCCGTCAAGGCAACCATGAATGCCGGCGGCCTCAAGGAGGTGGACTACGAAGGCATCAATGCTGGCGAGAAGGATTACTCGGCCCTCGTCACCAAGCTGAAGGATCTGAAGGCCGACGTCGTCTATTTCGGCGGCTACCACCCTGAGGCTGGCCTGATCCTGCGCCAGTCGGCGGAGCAGAACGTCAAGTTCCAGCTGATCATGCCGGATTCGATCGCCTCGCCGGAATTCTGGCAGGTTGCCGGCCCGGCCGGCGAAGGCACCATGTTCGTATTCCCGTCGGATCCGCAGGCAAAGCCTGAAGCCAAGGCCGCGGTCGAGAAGATCAAGGCGAGCGGCTTCGTGCCGGAAGGCTTCACGCTGTTCTCCTATGCCGTGATCCAGGCCTTCGCCGAGGGCGTCAAGCGCGCCGGCAGCGACGATCCGGCCAAGGTTGCCGAAGCGTTGAAGAACGGCACGCCGATCAGCACGGTTGTCGGTGATGTCACCTTCGACGAGAAGGGCGATCTCAAGAATGCCAGCTACGACATCAACCAGTGGCACGACGGCAAATACGCGCCGATCGCGCAGTAATCGCTGACGTCGCTCCGGCGACCAGATAACCAGAGAAATGGCCGGGTTCATCCCGGCCATTTGTCATTGAAGAGATACTGGCTGACGCAGACGCGGTTGACGGCATTAACCACCGTCCGACAAGGCGGCGCCAAAACCCATGTGGCGGGTTTACCCCATGGAAGATCGCCAACACAGATTTATTGTCACGTGGAGACCGGCGGAACGTGGGCCGTTTGGGACCGCATCACCGATGCTCCGGCAAGCTTGGGAGGACGTGAGCCACTTGGCTGCACATCCCAGCGAGCAAACGTTGCGGAAAGCGTGCTGACGCGAATCTGCGATGACGGATTGGATGCGCTCGCCGTTCGCATATCAGGAATAGCCGTCGGCGTTTCACTTTCGGCCTGGTCTTCTCGACCCGGACCTTGTCGCCAATCTCCCTGGTCATGGCGAACGCGTTGGCCTTGTCCTTCGCAATCAGCACAGTTTGCCAATGCGGCGCCGCGAACGCGTTTGGGATAGATCGCCCCTGATAAGCTTTATCGCAATTTAACTAATGTAGGACACTCTACTGGAAGGCATTCTACCGACTGCGGGAGGATTGGAATGACTGAGCTTATCGACGACGAAGATGTGCTTCCCAAAATCCGCCCAACCGCCCGCTGGCGCGCTGTGGCTTTGACGGCAATACAGTTTGCACCACCGGCCATCTCAATAGGATGTGCCATCCTGGCCGGTTATTTCACGTATAGAGGCGCCAACCAAAAACCGCCCGCGGACGTCGCGGCGCTGGCCGTGTCAATACTAAGATCAGGGGATGCCTCCCCCGAAATGAGAGATTGGGCAACGGAGGCTCTGGGAATACAGACCGACATTCGAATGCCGGCCAGATTTGTCCAGCAATGACAGGTCGGGAACTTGCGCCAAGGCAACCCGACGAACTTTGCCGCGTGACGACGACGATTGGATCGTGGCCGGGTTAGTCCCTGCTATTCTTGCTTGCGATCCGTCGTCCGCTTCCGAACGGTCAGTTCGCAGCAGCGGTCGAAGCGCTCGGCTCCTCGACGAATCGCACCAGCACTGTCCCGTCGGTCACCTGTGCTCCCTCGGCCGCGATCTCGGCGATCACTCCGTCGTGCGGCGCGGCGATGGTGTGCTCCATCTTCATCGCCTCGAGGATCAGCAGCGGCTGGCCCTTGGTCACGGCATCGCCTCGTGCCGCACGCACCAGCTTGACCAGCCCGGGCATCGGCGCACGCAGGCTGCCGGTGGCGCCAGCCGCCTCATCGGCTCTCGCCAACGGGTCCGTGACTGTGAAAGTATAGCCGACGGCGCCTTCGAATACGGTGACGTGGCCTGGCCAGAGGGCGAGGCCAGGAACGGCGCGAAGATCATGCGAATTGGTGCTGTCATAGGGTGCATCGAGCGCCACCTGGAACCGCCCGTCCGGCCGCATCGAAACCCGCGCCACGATATCATCTTCGCCGAATTTCAGCCGTGAGCGCCGCGCCACGCTGTGGAAATGCGCATAGCCAGCAAGCGAAGACCATGGCTCGTTGGACAGTGGCAGTGCTCCCGCGCCAGAGGCCGCAAGGGCGGCCGCGGCGATGGTTCCGCCGCTCGGCGGCGCGACCTCGGTCAGCGCCGGCTGGTGCCTGGCGATCAGGCCGGTATCGACATCGCCTGCGGAAAAGTCCGGATCAGCGACAAGAGCGGCGAGAAAGGCGGTGTTGACGGTCGAGCCGGCGATCTCGGTTCGCGACAGCGCGGCGCCGAGCGCCTTCAGCGCCGTCGGTCTGTCCTTTGCGTGGACGACCAGCTTGGCGATCATCGGATCGTAGTAGGGTGAGATGGCATCGCCGGCCCGCACGCCGGTCTCGATGCGCATGGTAGCGCCTTCGGGAGCGGCGTCCGGAAATTTCAGATGGTGCAGCGTGCCAGTCGCGGGCAAAAACCCTTTCGCCGCATCCTCGGCGTAGATGCGCGCCTCGAAGGCATGGCCGTCGAGCGTGATCTCGCTTTGCGTCTTCGGCAGTTTCTCGCCGGAAGCGACCTTGAGCTGCCACTCGACCAGATCGGTGCCGGTGACCATTTCGGTCACGGGGTGCTCGACCTGCAGGCGGGTGTTCATTTCCATGAACCAGAAGCGGTCGGCTTTCAGGCCTTGCGAGGCATCGACGATGAACTCGACGGTGCCGGCGCCGGAATAGCCGATCGCCTTGGCGGCTTTTACCGCCGCCTCCGTCATCGCCTTGCGCAGCGCTTCCGTCATGCCGGGGGCAGGAGCCTCCTCGATCACCTTCTGGTGGCGGCGCTGCGCCGAGCAGTCGCGCTCATAGAGGTGAACCGCATTGCCGAAATTGTCGCCGAACACCTGCACTTCGATGTGCCGCGGCTTGTCGACATATTTTTCGACCAGCACGCGGTCGTCGCCGAAGGCGGCCTTTGCCTCGCGCCGCGCGCCGGACAGAGCCTCGGAAAACTCATCGGGATGCTCGACCCGCCGCATGCCCTTGCCGCCGCCGCCGGCGCGCGCCTTGATCAGCACGGGATAGCCGATCTCGCGCGCCTTGGAGGCAAGCAGCACGATCTCCTGCGCCTCGCCATGATAGCCCGGCACCACCGGCACACCGGCCTCTTCCATCAGCCGCTTGGCGGCGTCCTTCAGTCCCATGGCGCGGATCGAGGCCGCCGACGGGCCGATGAAGGTGAGCCCCGCTGCTTCCACCTGGTCGACGAAATCGGGGTTTTCCGACAGGAAGCCGTAACCGGGATGAATGGCCTGCGCGCCCGTCGCCAGCGCCGCGGCGACAATCCTGTCGCCGCGCAGATAGCTTTCGCCAACAGGCGAGGCGCCGATATGAACCGCCTCGTCGGCCATCTCGACATGCAGGGATGTCGCGTCGGCATCCGAATAGACGGCGACAGTGCGCACGCCGAGCTTTCGTGCCGTGCGAATGACACGGCATGCGATCTCGCCCCGATTGGCGATCAGGATCTTGCCGAACATGGAGCCTCCCGGGTTTGCCTCGGCCGGCGCCAGCCTGGCAGGCGCCTGCCTATTTGGAAGCGGCGATCTCGCAGGCGCCGCCATTCGTCACCTTGTAGTGCGCGCGCGTGGCCAGGCAGGATTTCATGGCCAGCTCCTCCGCCACCTTTTGCGACGGCGCATTCAGGTGCGCGCCGCAGAGAATGTACAGCGAGACCACCCTGGAATACGGCGTGGTGGCGTAGGCGGAATGGCCGCTGGCCGCCACATAGGCCTTGTATGCCTTGGTGCATGGCGACTTCGGATCGCCACTCAAAGCTGGCGGGAACCGTTTGTCTCCCTCGCTTCCCGTCAGCGTGCCGGCCATGCCGGCGCTGGGGACCGCCGCCATCAGCAAGCCCGCGAATATCGTGGTGGCTACTTGTTTGCCGGTCCTGGATTTCATTCTGCTCCCCCCATTCAGAAAAAAGTCTCGGCTGGTTGCCTACTTCGACGCCGAGACCGCGCAGCCGCCGCTTGCGGTCTTGAGCTTCCACCTGGTCAAGCCGGCCTGGCAGTTGCGCAGCGCCATCTCTCCCGCTGCCTTCTGGGAGGGCGCGTTGAGCTTCGAGCCGCAGACAATGTAGAGGTCGACAACGCGCGAATAAAAGGTCGTGGCGTAGGCCGAATGACCGCTCGCCGCGACATAGGCCTTGTAGGCAACATTGCATTCGCTCTTCGGATCCGAGCCTCGAGTTGCAGGAAAACGCACGTCTCCCTCGCTGCCCGCAAGCGATCCGGCTGCGCAAGCGCCTACTGTTGCTACGATCAGCAGTCCGGCCAGCGTCGATACGGCTGTCCGTTTGATGGTCTTGGATTGCATTCTGTTTCCCCCAGGAAGAAGCTTGCGGTCTGAAGCCTATTTGGACGCAGCGATGCTGCAGGCTCCGGCCGTGGAAACTTTCCACTTTTTCAGACCCGCTTCGCACAATTTCAATGCCTTGGCCTCCGCCGCTTGCTGCGACGATGCGTTTAGGGAGACACCGCAGATCGTATATTCCGCCGACCAGTTGAACGGCGTCATTGCGTAGGCGGAATGACCGCGCGCTGCGATATACTCGTTGTAATTCTTGCCGCAGCCCCCCGTGGTACCCGACGCTCGATAGACCGGGAAGCGGACGTGCCCCTTGCTTCCCGCGAGCGATTCCGCCGAACTGACGCCCGTCGTCGTTAATATTAGAAATCCTGCAAATATCGACGACGCCGACGTGCGGCAATATTTCAGTTTCATTTCCGCCCTGTCCCCATTGCACTGAGCAAGATAAGCAGTAGCGAATATTTTGCTTCCACACCAGTTCGTTGGCGGAGATTCTTGGCTGCCTATGCTGGGGAATCGATTGGTCCATTCAGTTCAGCCTTCTCGCAAGGCAGCAACGGCCTGCCGGTATAGTTCGGCCATTTGACCGTCGAAGCAGCAGAAAATAACGGTCTCCGGCATTTTCTTCTGTTCGATGAATATGCTGACCGTGCTGGCAGCGACTTCTGCCGCCTCATCCTTCGGATAGCGGTAGACACCGGTGGAGATCGCCGGAAACGCCACTGTGCGGCAGTCATTGGTGGCGGCAAGTTCCAGCGAACGGCGATAGCAGGAGGCCAGCAGTTCGGCTTCGCCCTTGCCGCCGCCCTGCCAGACTGGCCCGACCGTGTGGATGATATGTCGAGCCGGCAGCCTGTAGCCCTTGGTGATCTTGGCTTCGCCAACCTTGCATCCATTCAGCATCCGGCATTCGAACTCGAGTTCACGTCCGGCTGCGCGGTGAATGGCACCATCGACCCCGCCACCACCCAGCAGCGAAGAATTGGCGGCGTTGACGATGGCATCGACGTCAAGCTTCGTGATGTCACCGATGTGGATGCGGATCCTGTCGCCGATGCCGTCCATGTCACATCCTGAACACGCCGAAGCGCGTGTCCTCGATCTCGGCGTTGAGCGCGGCGGAAAGGCTGAGCGCCAGCACGTCGCGGGTCTTGGCCGGATCGATGATGCCGTCGTCCCAAAGGCGGGCGGACGAGTAGAGCGGATGGCCCTCATGCTCGTATTTCATCAGGATCGGCTTCTTGAATTTCGCCTCTTCCTCGGCACTCCAGGCGCCGCCCTTGCGCTCGATGCCCTCGCGCTTGACCATGGCGAGCACCGTCGCCGCCTGTTCGCCGCCCATCACCGAGATGCGGGCGTTTGGCCACATCCACAGGAAGCGCGGCGAGTAGGCGCGGCCGCACATGCCATAGTTGCCGGCGCCGAACGAACCGCCGATGATGACGGTCACCTTCGGCACCCTGGCGGTGGCCACCGCCATCACCAGCTTGGCGCCGTCCTTGGCGATGCCGCCAGCTTCGTATTTCCTGCCGACCATGAAGCCGGTGATGTTTTGCAGGAAGACCAGCGGAATCTTGCGCTGGCAGCACAATTCGATGAAGTGCGCGCCCTTCAGCGCGCTTTCGGAAAACAGCACGCCGTTGTTGGCGATGATGCCGACCGGCATGCCATGCAGATGGGCGAAGCCGGTGATCAGCGTCGTGCCGTAGTTCTGCTTGAACTCGTCGAATTCGGAGCCGTCGGCGATGCGCGCGATCACCTCGCGCACGTCATAGGGCTGGCGCAGATCGGTTGGCACGACGCCGTAGAGTTCGTCCGCTGGATGAAGCGGTGGAATCGATTTCTGTAAGTTCAGGCTTACGGTCTTGTTCCGATTCAGGTTCTTGACGATGCGCCGGCAGATGGCGAGTGCATGTTCGTCGTCCAGCGCATAGTGGTCGGCGACGCCGGAAAGCCTTGTGTGCACATCGGCACCACCAAGATCCTCGGCGCTGACGTCCTCGCCGGTGGCCGCCTTCACCAGCGGCGGACCGCCGAGGAAGATGGTCGCCTGATTGCGCACCATGATCGTCTCGTCCGACATCGCCGGCACATAGGCGCCGCCCGCCGTGCAGGAACCCATGACGCAGGCGATCTGCGGGATGCCGGCGGCCGACATGTTTGCCTGGTTGTAGAAGATGCGGCCGAAATGCTCGCGGTCGGGAAACACCTCGTCCTGGTTGGGCAGATTGGCGCCGCCGCTGTCGACCAGATAGATACAGGGCAAATTGTTCTGCAGTGCGATCTCCTGCGCCCGCAGATGCTTCTTCACCGTTAGCGGATAATAGGTGCCGCCCTTCACCGTGGCGTCGTTGACGACGACCATCACTTCGGTTCCTTCGACGCGGCCGATGCCGGCGATCATGCCGGCCGACGAAATCTCCTCGCCATACATCGACCACGCGGCGAACTGGCCGATCTCAAGGAAGGGCGAGCCGGTGTCGAGCAATTGGGCGAGGCGTTCGCGCGGCAACAGCTTGCCGCGCGAGACGTGACGCTCGCGCGCTTCGTCCGAGCCGCCGCGCTCGACGGTTGCGGCTTTCTCGGCGATGTCGGCGACCAGTGCCCGCATGCGTTCGGCATTGGCGCGGAAGGTGTCGGAGGAGGGGGATATCTGGGTCTGGAGCGTGGCCATTCTATACCCTCTCCGCCATGATCTCGCGCCCGATCAGCCAGCGGCGGATTTCGCTGGTACCGGCGCCGATCTCATAGAGCTTGGCGTCGCGCAGCAAGCGGCCGGTCGGATAGTCGTTGATATAGCCATTGCCGCCGAGCAGCTGCAGCGCGTCGAGCGCCATCAGCGTCGCCTTCTCTGCGGCAAACAGCACGCAGCCGGCGGCATCCTTGCGCGTCGTCTGGCCGCGATCGCAGGCGGCGGCCACGGCATAGACATAGGCGCGCGCGGCGTTCATCGTCGTGTACATATCGGCCAGCTTGCCTTGCACCAGCTGGAACTCGCCGATCGCCTGGCCGAACTGCTTGCGCTCGTGCACATAGGGGATCGCCACGTCGAGGCACGCCGCCATCAGGCCGATCGGGCCGCCGGCGAGCACCGTGCGCTCATAGTCGAGGCCCGACATCAGCACCTCGACGCCGCGTCCTTCCTCGTGCAGCACATTGTCGAACGGCACCTCGACATTCTCGAACACCAGCTCGCCGGTGTTGGAGCCGCGCATGCCGAGCTTGTCGAGTTTTTGTGCCACGGAGAAACCGGCCATTGCCTTTTCCACGATAAAGGCGGTGATGCCGCGCGATTTCCGCTCCGGATCGGTCTTGGCATAGACGACAAGCGTCTCGGCGTCCGGCCCGTTGGTGATCCACATCTTGGTGCCGTTGAGCACATAGCGGTCATTGCGCTTTTCGGCGTGCAGCTTGAGCGAGACGACATCCGAGCCGGCACCGGATTCCGACATTGCCAGCGCGCCGACGCGTTCGCCCGAGCACAGCGGCGGCAGGAATCTTTCCTTCTGCGCCGGCGTTGCCCAGCGGTTGATCTGATTGACGCAGAGATTGGAGTGGGCGCCGTAGGAGAGGCCGACCGAAGCCGAAGCCCGGGAAATCTCTTCCACTGCGATTACATGGGCAAGATAGCCCATGCCGCTGCCGCCGAAATCGGGGTCGGCGGTAATGCCGAGCAGGCCGAGCGCCCCGAGTTCGCGCCACAGATGCGCCGGGAATTCGTTCGAGCGATCGATATCGGCGGCGATAGGCGCGATCCTGTCCTGGGCGAAGCGCCGCGCCATGTCGCGCAGTGCCTCGATATCCTCGTCATGCCCGAAGCTGAGCGTGTTCGTGTACATGTCGTTCCTCCTGCCGCATGACCCCGAAAATCGATTTTGATTTTCGGAAAGGGATCATGCGCGAAACAAAAATTCTACAGTGTCCTTTGCGCGTCTAAAAAGACGCGCGGCGCTGTAGCGGATGCCGCGCCGACCAGGCGCATTGTCATTGAAAGATATGTCGCCGTCACTTCAGCGATCGACAGCCGCTCGCCCGGCCGAAACCAGACGATGACCCCGGTCATCATCTGGATCAGCGCCATGGCCGTCAGTCCGGTGTCGTCGATGCTGAAGGCATCAGCCTCGGCGCCATCGCGCAGGATGGCGCGCAGTTCCTTTTCGTAGGCGGTGCGCATGCGCAGGATCTGTGTCAGCCTTTCGGGCGACAGGCTGCGCAATTCCATGTTCGACACATGCGTGGCCTGCCGACGTTCGATATGGAAAGCGATATGGTTTTCAACATAGGCTGAAAGCCGTTGTGCCGGGCCCGCATTGGCCGGCCTGGCCGCTTCCCACGTTTTGGCCAGGCCCTCCATGTGCTCTCGCATCAGCGTGTACAGAAGATCTTCCTTGGTCGGGAAATAGCGGTAGAGCGCGGCTGCCTGCACGCCGACTTCGGCGGCAAGCTGGCGCATCGACATCGCCTCGTAGCCAAAACGCGCGATCAGGTTGACGGCCGCCTCGCGGATCGCCGCTTCGGTCTTTTCGCCATCGGATCCGGTGGTGCGCGCCATATCAGCCCCTTCCTGCGACAGTAATAAAACGAACGTTCAATTAATTCAAGGCGCCCGAACCAAATTCACCATCATGCAACAATCCTGAACCCAACAAGAGCGTTGCCGGCTGCCAATTCCTCGACGTCGACCCTGGAAACCGAAGCCCCGGACGGTCCTTTCCAGAGGCGTTCGATCATTGTCGAGACCGCTTCGTCGAGGCCTGCAATCTGGGCCGTTACAGATCCGTCCGCTTCATTACGAACCCAGCCCGCAAGACCAAGGCTTGTGGCCTCGCCCCGAACCCAGAGTCTGAAGCCGACGCCTTGCACGTTGCCGAGGACGCGCGCCCGCACTTTCCTGCGATGACCAGCCATGAATCTCTCCAAGCCTGTCGCCCTGGAATCTGGCGCATGGCTCAGGGAATGCAACCTGGGAATTGCGCGCAAAACGCAATAGCTGGGCTCTCTGGTTTTTGAAATTTAATTGACTCAGTCCATTAATTTTGGAAAATTCAATTGCCTTGTCGGAAGGTTGGATGCAGATGTTGGACGAACGCAACGCATTAGTGGCGCAGATACGCCACTTCAACCGGTTCTACACCCGCACCGTCGGCCTTCTCGACGAGACCCTGACACAGAGCGCGTTCACCTTGACCGAGGCGCGCGTGCTGTTCGAGTTGGGCCATCACAGCAGCCCCGCTGCTCCCGAAATCGCCGGCGAGCGAGGGTTCCTGGCCGGAGCCTTTCGGTTGGAGAACGGCCCGGCGGCGTCCGAAATCGCCAGGCAATTGCGTGTCGATGCGGCTTATCTGACGCGGATTCTGCGGAAGTTTGCGGGCGAGGGGCTGACCGAGGCCCGAACGGATCCGGCCGACCGGCGCCGAAGGGTTCTCTCGTTGACGCCCAGGGGCGAGGCAGCGCTTGCAAGCCTTCAGGCGGCGGCCGATCGCGACACCGCGCGGCTGATCGAAAACGTGCCCGACGGCAGGTTGCATGAACTGGGCAGCGCGTTGCGCAAGGCAGGGGAATTGCTGGGTGATCCTGCCTGCGGGAATGACGCAGTGACGCTGCGGCCGCACGGTGTCGGCGACGTCGGCTGGGTCGTGCAGCGGCAGGCCCAGCTCTATGCCGAGGAATATGGCTGGAACATCGAGTTCGAAGCCATGCTCGCCGAGATAGGTGCCGATTTCATCCGCAATTTCGTGCCTGGGCGCGATTTCTGCTGGATCGCCGAACGCGGCGGCGAGCCGGTCGGCGCGGTGTTCCTGGTCCATCTGGACGACGAGGTTGCGAAGCTGAGGATGCTGCATGTCGAGGCGGCGGCTCGCGGCCTGGGCATCGGCAAACGCCTGGTCGCGGAGTGCGTGAACCAGGCCCGCGCCTGCGGTTACGTCAGGCTCATCCTATGGACCAACGACATTCTCGTCGCGGCGCGCGCGATCTACGAGCGCGCCGGCTTCAAGCTGGTCTCGCAGGAGCGCCATCACAGTTTCGGCAAGGAGCTGACCGGTCAGACCTGGGAACTGGATTTGTGAGCTTCGTATGCGGCGGTTTGCCTACAAACGGACCCTAATTGCCCCGCGCCGCTGCCAGCGCGCCAGGCAGTTCCTCGGCAAAGATGTCGAGTTCGTGGTCGAGGCCGACGCTGACACGGATGCAGCGGTCGAGCACCGGTACCATCGGCTTGCGGATGAACACGTCGCGCGACAGCAGACCCTGCAGCACTTTCAGCGCGAACGCGCCGTCGCGGCCGCAATCGACGGTGACGAAATTGGTCGCCGAAGGCAGCGGCTTCAGCCCGTTCTGCTCGGCGGTTGCCGCGATGCGTCGGCGGCCGGCCGCGACCCGCGCCACCACGGTTTCGAGATAGCCCTGGTCGGCAAGCGCCTCGACGCCGGCGATCTGGGCCATGCGGCTGACGCCGTAATGGTTGCGGATCTTCTCGAAGTCGCGGATGACTTCGGCCTCCGCAATCGCATAACCGCAGCGTATGCCGGCCAGCCCGTAGGCCTTCGAAAAGGTGCGCATGCGGATGACGTTCGGCCGTGAGATATCGATCGGCGGCAGCGCCGAGGCCGGTCCGAGTTCGCCATAGGCCTCGTCGAGCACCAGCATGGTGGTTTCCGGCAGTGCTTCGATGAAGCGGATGAGTTCACCCGCTTCCCACCAGCTGCCCATCGGATTGTCGGGGTTGGACAGGTAGACCAGTGGTGCCTTGTCCCTGCGCGCCGCCGCGAGCAAGCCTTCAAGGCTTTCCCGGTCATTCTCGTAAGGGACCGTGACCAGCCGCCCGCCGACACCGGCAATGTGGAAATTGAAGGTCGGATAGGCGCCGAGCGAGGTCACCACGGCATCGCCTGGCGCCACATACATGCGCGCCACGAGGCTGAGCAGGCCGTCTATGCCTTCGCCGACAACGACGTTTTCGGCGTCCACGCCGAGATGCCCGGCAACGGCAACCTTCAGATCGTGATTGTCGGGATCGCAGTACATCCACATGTCGCGGGCAATTCCAGCCATGCGCTCTATGACGCGTGGCGAGGGCCCAAAGCTGCTCTCATTGGCGCCGATGCGGGCGCGGAAGGCGCGGCCACGCTCGCGCTCCTGCGCTTCTGGGCCGACAAAGGGCACCGTCGACGGAAGTGCCGCGATGAGCGGCGTCAGGGGAGGGCGTTGGCGCATGGCGGAAGCTCTTATGGAAAGGGCCTTCTTGCTAGCGTGACAGGGGAATGGGTGCAAGTCCTGAGGAGGTACCGGCAGGGAACTCGACGTGTCCTGGAAGGCCAGCATCACGTCGGATTTGCTGGATTCTCTCGCCCCCTTTTGCTAGCGAGACAGGATGAGCAACCGATTTCCGCCCGCTTGGGCAAAGCACCTCAAGACCCAACCCTCGGCGAAGACGGTAGGGCCGAAAACTGCGCCACCGAAAGCCCAGCCGAAGGCCGCTCCGCCTCGCGGTCAGGCCGACGACATGCTGTTGAGGCAAGCGCTTGAGCTACAGAAAGCCGAGCAACTGCCAGAGGCAGAGGAACTATGTCATCGCGTCCTGGCCCGCACGCCACACCATCCGCTGGCCCTGTATATACTAGGAACGCTTGGGCTCGGATACGATGACGAGAAGGCCCTGCGGTATTTCGCTCGGGCGGTCGGAGAGGAGCCGCAGAACCCCTACTACCACCTTAGCCTTGCTGAAGCCTATCTGAAGCTCAGCGAATTTACGCCGGCAATCAGGCACATTCAGCACGCCCTTGATTTGAAGCCGGATCTGGTAGAAGCGCTGTGCGCTTTGGGTGATGCTTACAACGCGTTTGACAAGGGGGAAATGGCGCTGCCGCTCTTCGAGAAGGCGCTGGAACTCGCGCGAGATCATCCTTTAGCCCGAATGGGGCTGTCCCACGCACTCGCAAGCCTCGGTCGTATGGACGAAGCCGCTGTTCATCTGAAAAAGGCAATTGAACGGCGCATCTCAATACCGGCTGCGTATAATGCGCTTGTACATACGCGCAAATACACGGAAGAGCCGCCGGAACTCGCGGCAATCCTGGCAGAGCTTCGAGACCCGGACCACGGGTCGGAAGGAGCGGCAGCGCTTCATCACGCGGCCGGGAAAGTGCTCAATGACATGCGTCGCTACAAGGAGGCGATGGACCACTTCAAGAAGGGAAATCAAGCCGCCGGTCATAAATTCGACCTGGAAAACTACCGTCGATGGGTCGATGCCATGATCGAAACGTTCACGCCGGAACTGGTGGCTTCAACGGCCGCTTATGGCAATCCTTCAGAGCTGCCTGTATTCGTCGTCGGCATGCCTCGCTCGGGCACGACGCTGACGGAGCAGATCTGTGCTAGCCATCCCGATGTTCATGGCGCGGGCGAGCTCAGCAAGCTTAGACGAATAGCCAATGGTATGGGCCTTGGAGACCGCTCCAGCGCGAACGTCGGCGAATCTATAGCGACAATTACTAACGATCTGACCAGGACTTTGGCCGGGGAGCACCTTGCCTATCTCCGCGAGCGGGCTCCTGATGCGCTTCGAATCGTCGACAAGATGCCTCATAATTTCGAGCTGATCGGTCTGATCGGCATTCTCTTCCCTAACGCGCGCATCATTCATTGCCGCCGCGATGCCATTGACAATTGCATCTCCTGCTTCGTCCTGCAATTCAGTAAAGCGCACAGCTACAGCGCCGATCTTCAAACGCTGGGACTTTACTACAGGGAGTATGATCGCTTGATGCGCCATTGGGGGAGGGTTTTCCCCGGACGTGTTTTCGAAAATCGCTATGAGACGTTGATTGGAAATCAAGAGGAGCAGTCGCGTCGGCTCATAGACTATCTCGGATTGCCCTGGGACGATGCCTGCCTGCGCTTTTTTGACCGGGATGGCTCGGTAAATACCTACAGCCGCTGGCAGGTTCGTCAGCCAATCTACAAGTCGTCCGTCAAGCGATGGAAGAATTACGAAAGCGAGATCCAACCGCTAATTGAGTCATTGGGCGATCTTGCTGAGGTTTGACCAGTAGATTCTAGACTATAGGCGACCTTCCCAGGACCATGTAGTCAATCTCGCCGATCGCTCCTTTCGCTGAGACTTCCCCCTGCCAAGCTTGGTCAAAAATGCTTGCGTGGCAAAATCGTACCGCGTGGAGATTGGCCGAGGCGCCTGTCAGTTCGTCATCCTCGGGCTTGACGCGGGGATCCATGTGATTTTGACGCGCGACTGGTCCGGAATTCTGCTCCACTGCATTCTTCGGCTGGGGTAACGGCATGGATTCCTGGGCCTCGCTCCGCTTTGCGTCACTACGATCAAGGATGACGACGTTGGTCGGACCCCCGAATGTAGCACTGTGCGATGGCCCATCGGGACACTGCTGCGGAAAAGAAAAACCCGGCGGTTGCCCGCCGGGTTCCGGTTCCGCCGAAGCGAAGTCTGTTAGAACGAGCGCTGGAAGCGGAGGATGCCGCCGACGCTGTTCTTCTTGTCGGCACCGGTCCAGTTGACATTGGACGGATCGGTCGTGACTTCACCGAACTTGCCGTAGTGGTTGTAGTCAACTTCGGCCGTGACCGTGAAGCCGGGAACGATGTCATAGGCAACGTTAGCCGCCACGCCATAGTTCTTGAGCTGGTCACCCGACACCTGAAGGTTGAACGAGGTCTTCTCGTTGAACTTATAGGTACCGCCGGTCCAGAATGCCCAGTTGCCGCCCCACTGCTTGTAGAAGCCGCGGCCGTGAGCATCGACAAAGTTGGTCAAGTCGTCGTTGAGCTTGCCGTCGGAGCCGTAGCCGCCCATGACGAACAGCGACAGGGCGCTGGAGACGTTCACGTCCAAGCGGACCTTGCCGGCCACCGATTCGTAGTTGCTGTCATAAGCAACGACGCCGGTGATGGCGCCCCAGCCCTGCGTGTACTTCACGCCGCCGACGACATGCGGGACGTAGCTGTCGATCGTGCCAACCGCGCCCGAGCCTTCTTCGAGCGAGACCACGGCCGAGAAGCCGTTGCCAGCGTCGAAGTAATACTGGACGACGTTGGTGTCGAAGTTGCCATAAGGAACCAGCGTATCCTGGATGACGTTGCCGGCGTAGCCGATGAACGTGTCGAAGGCCGATTCGTCCTTACCGACGCGCAGACCACCGAGCTGGATCCAGGCGAAGTTCAGCGAAACGCCCTTGTTGTGGGCGGAGTTGACGGTCCTATCGCCAAAGGTAGTGGCGCCATAGCCGTTGTTGTTGCCGAAGTTGAAGCGGGTCTCGGTATAGGTCTTCAAGGTACCGAGCTCGGTTTCCTGGCCAGTCCAGGTCTTCAGCGTGAAACGGGCGTTCTTTGCAAAGGTGGCCTGGTCTTTGCCGCTCTGCACGTCAAAGGTACGTGCGCCATCGAACGAGCCGATATCGCCCACGCCAATGTCATAGCGGACATAGCCGCCGATGCGCAGGCAGGTTTCGGTGCCGGGGATGTAGAAGTAGCCAGCGCCGTAAACGTCGCAGATCTTGACGTATTCAGCGGGTTCCGGCTCGGCGACGACGACGGCGTCGGCGGCGCGCGCACCGGAAACTGCGATCAGGGCCGCAGCGGAGCCGAGAAGAAGGCTCTTGATGTTCATTTTCTGACCTCCAGTCAGAATCGAACGAAACAGCGTTGTATTTGGCGCGAAGTCGCGCGGACAGGGTCGCGCCAATCCTATCTATCTGTTTTAGTGGGGAAATTTCTGGCTTGTCGCCACCAGGGTGGGCAAGAGTGGCGGAGAGGATGGGATTCGAACCCACGAGAAGCTTTTGACCTCTACTCCCTTAGCAGGGGAGCGCCTTCGACCACTCGGCCACCTCTCCGTTGCGCCGCTGGATAAAGAAAAGCGCCGGCACAATCAACAAGCCCGCGTCATTATATGGAAAAATAAGGAGGCGCCGAACCCCGGTATTTCCGCGATGCGGCGGTTCCGCGGCAATTCGCTGGCCAGCGACTCGCGGCTTTGCCATGATTCCGTCGACCGATTGCCGGATTCGCCCGCAAACAAGGGGGTGCGGAGGGGCGGATGGTTAACGAGAGCTTTCTGAGTGAGGCCAAATCGTGTCATTTGTGCAACAACGCCAGGGGATAGCAGCCGAACAGCCCTTTCGCCGGTACGATCGTGGTTGAACGCCGCCGCCTCATGGGTAATGTCGATATCGAAGGAGCGGCGCGGTGCGCATCTTTTTCGGTAGTGGGGATGGGGCAGGGAACGCTGTCCTTCAGCAAAGAATACCCAGACCCGTTTTTTAACTTTTGACTGGAGGTCAGAAAATGAACATCAAGAGCCTTCTTCTCGGCTCCGCTGCGGCCCTGATCGCAGTTTCCGGTGCGCGCGCCGCCGACGCCGTCGTCGTCGCCGAGCCGGAACCCGCTGAATACGTCAAGATCTGCGACGTTTACGGCGCTGGCTACTTCTACATCCCCGGCACCGAAACCTGCCTGCGCATCGGCGGCTATGTCCGCTATGACATCAGCGCCGGCCAGGAAGGCAGCTTCGACGGCGCCCGGTCTTTCGATCGCATGACTGGCGACGCCCAGGATACCTGGCACAAGAACGCCCGCTTCACGCTGAAGACCTGGACCGGCCAGGAAACCGAACTCGGTACCTTGAAGACCTACACCGAAACCCGCTTCAACTTCGGCAATGGTGACGGCCCGTACGCTGGCAACAGCGGCGCTTCCCTGAACTTTGCCTGGATCCAGCTCGGCGGTCTGCGTGTTGGTAAGGACGAATCGGCCTTCAACACCTTCAGCGGTTACGCTGGCAACGTCATCCAGGACACGCTGGTTCCCTACGGCGATTTCGACACCAACGTCGTCCAGTACTACTTCGACGCTGGCAATGGCTTCTCGGCCGTGGTCTCGCTCGAAGAAGGTTCGGGCTACGAGACCATCGACAGCTATATGCCGCATGTCGTCGGCGGTGTGAAGTACACGCAGGGCTGGGGTGATATCGTGGCGGTCGGCGCTTACGACAGCAATTTTGAAGAGTGGGCCGGCAAGGTTCGCTTGGATGTCAATGCTACCAACGAACTGTCGCTGTGGGTCATGGGCGGCTTCGGCACCGACAAGAACACCGCTCGCAACTTCTTCAAGCAGTGGGGTGGCAACTGGGCAGTGTGGGGCGGTGGCACCTACAAGTTCAACGAGAAGACCTCGTTCAACCTCCAGGTGTCGTATGACGAAGCGAAGGAAGCGGGTGTCGCCGCCAACATCGCCTATGACATCGTTCCCGGCCTCACGATCACGGCCGAAGTTGACTATGCTCACAACAGCCACAACAGCAACGGATACAACTGGACGGGCATCCCGGCCGGCAAGAGCAACGCTATCGGCGGCATCCTCCGCTTCCAGCGCTCCTTCTAAGGGCTGGTTCCATACAGGTGAAATCCAGCCCGGGCGCACAAACGCCCGGGCTGTTTTTGTTTCGTGACTGGGCTTGGGCAGACAGAAGGAAAAGGGGGAATCGGTAGCTGAATTGAATCTGCGATATGATTTCGTGGGATCCCCATCTGGTGGATGAAATCACTATCGCGTGATTCAAAACTCTTGAAAGGACGCCTTGAGGTGGGCTAGGTCTGACCTATCCACTCGGGGGTGTGGCTCATAATGACAAACGAAGCGATTCAAGAGGGTAATCCCTCTGATCATTTTGCGGTGTTCTCTTCTCAGAATTCAAAGTTTAAATATACCTACAACAAGATAAGAGAAGTAAAGTCGCATAGGGTTGGAGACCTATTTTCAGCATATCGGGATATATTGTGGGATGATGGGCGACATAAATACAATGTCAGCTCTTTCATCGGCGAAATAGACGAGATTCTCCTCGGAGAACGGTTCAGCGCCTTTGACCAGAGTACCCTGGACAACCTTATCGGCACCTTGCGCCAGCGCGGCAACAGCAACGCAACCATCAATCGAAAGATGGCTGCCCTCAGCAAACTGCTGCGCAAGGCTCACAAGATGGGGGATATCCACAGCCTGCCCGAGTTCCGCCGCCAGAAGGAGCGGGCGGGACGGATTCGTTTCCTCGAGAGGGACGAAGAGGCCAGGCTGTTCGCCGCCATCAAGAGCCGCAGCGAGGATGCCTACAGGCTTTCGGTCTTCCTGGTCGATAGCGGATGCCGTCTCGGTGAGGCGCTTGGGCTGATCTGGAACGACATCCAGGAGCATCGCGTCAGTTTCTGGATTACGAAGTCCGGCCGCAGCCGCACCATTCCGATGACCGAGCGGGTCAAGGAGGTCATCAAGCTGCCAGCCGCCGAAGGCCGCCGGCCCAAGGGCCCATTCACCAAGCTCAGCCAGGCACAGTTCCGTGCCATCTGGAACGACGCGAAGGCCGAAGTCGGCCTCGGCGCCGACGACCAGGTGGTGCCGCATATCTTGCGCCACACCTGTGCTTCGCGTCTTGTCCAGGGCGGCATCGATATCCGGCGTGTGCAAATGTGGCTCGGCCACCAAACCCTGTCGATGACCATGCGCTACGCGCATCTGGCCACCAACGACCTCGATGGCTGTGTTGTCGTGCTGGAAGTACCTCGATGCGGTGGGTCCGACAGTGCGGCGGCAAAGCCCGAATCGTCTCCAATGCAGGAAAAAAACAGCGAGCCGGTCGCGGCAAAGGCCAAGGTGCGGAAAAGCTCAAAGTCCCAATAGCATAGGACATTTTCGGCGCGCCCCTCGACCTGATCTTGGTCGAGGGGCGCATTCGTTTTTGCCTGTGCCTGTTCTCAGCCCGCGGTCGCACCGCGTTGCTCGGCATTGTCGAAGAACGTGGCGATCCTTTGTGGCAAGTCGCCGGTTTCGAGGAACGGGGCGTGCCCTTGGCCCTCGACAGTGATCGTCTCCATCTGCGAATGGCGTTCTCGCATCTGCCTCAGCGTGTCTTCGGACAGTAATCTCGAATTTGCGCCTCGGAGTGTGAGCAAGGGAATGGCTGCCAACGCCTCGAATTGCGGCCACAGGGCCGGGAGCGGCTGCGTCAGGTCAAGATTGGCAACGGTGTCGACCAGTTTTGGGTCGAAATCCGGCAGCAGTCCTTCATAGGTCTCGCGGTAAAGCGCCTCCACCATCCGCCTCCAGTCGGCGTCGGTGAGCGCGGGAAAATCCTGGCCGTGGACATCGCGCTGGCCATTCATCGCCGCGGCGAAGGTTTTCGGCTTTGGTGCGCGTTCCAGGTAGGACTGGATGTGGGCAAGGCCGGCTGCCTCGATCACCGGGCCGATGTCGTTGAAAACCATGGCTTTCACCACGGTCGGCCGCAGCGCGCCCAGAACATGGATGATCAGCCCGCCGCGCGAGGTGCCAATGAAGGCGGCTGCCTCTATTCCCAATGCCGCCAGCCCGGCAAGAATGTCGCCGGCCTCGACGCCGACATTATAATGGCTGCCATCGGGATCGTAGGCGGATTGCCCACGCCCGCGATAGTCGAAGGCGACGACTTTTCGCGGAACGGCGGATCGCGCCGAAAGATAGAGCGCCAGCTCATGAAAATCCCGGGCATTGCGGGTCAGGCCAGGCAGGCAGACCACAGGCCAGTGTCCGGAATTTGCTTCGCCATAGACCCGCGCGTGAAGTTTTAGCCCATCCGGAGCGCTATGGAAAAAATCGGAAAAGCCTGCAGTGCTCGACATCTGGACGCGATTCCTTCCCGCCGCCGAATCTTCCCTGACTGCTACAGGCGAGGGCGGGGAGGGTCAAATAGGAGCTTGGTCGGAGAAAATGGCCAGTATCCCCCAAGGGGGCGGCAGCTTCGGTGAAATCGCCCCTCGAGCCGTCGGCTTGGGTCAGCTGCGCCCGTTCACCAGATCGCCAACAATGTCGTATTTGCCGGAAATACGCATCTTGTAGACCTCGTAATTCTCCATCACGCGTTGCACGTAACTTCTTGTTTCCGTGTAGGGAATCCGCTCGATCCAGTCGACGACGGCGTCGATGTCCTTGCCGCGTGGATCGCCGTATTTCGCCACCCATTGGCTTGCCCGGTTGGGGCCGGCATTGTAGCCGGCGAAGGTCAGCACGTAGGAGCCGTTGAAGCGATCGAGCTGTTCGCCGAGGAAGGCGGCGCCCAGTGTGGCGTTGTAGCCGGCGTCGGTGGTCAGCCGTGTCTGCGAAAACTGCAATCCGGCCTTCTTCGCCAATTGTTTGGCGGTTCCCGGCATCAGTTGCAGCAGGCCGCGCGCGCCGGCGCTCGACACGGCGCCGATGTTGAACTCGCTCTCCTGCCGCGCAATCGCATAGGCCAGCGCCTTGCCGGAGCCGGAGATATTGGCCGAATCGGGAATGACGCCAAGCGGATGCGACAGCGCGCCGACATCGATGCCGCGCGCGCCGGCAACCTTGCCGACCTTCAGCGCCATGAAATGGTTGCCTTGCTTTTCCGCGAGGACAGCCAGCAGCGCCAGTTCGCCAGGGCTGGTCAACTGCCCGGCTAGATCGCGATAGAGCGTTTCGGCATAGCGGTCGTAGCCGGCCTCCTGCAGCCGCTTGATGGCGCTGACGGCTTCGCGGCCGGCAAAATTCCGCCGGTCGGCGGTATCAGGTTGCGGGTAGACAATGTTGAGCGCCTGTCGGCCGACGCGTTCGGCGGCAAGCTGGCCGTAAAATGTCGTGCCATAGGCCGCGGCGCGCCCCAAATAGTCCTTGGCGTTGCCGGGGCCGCCGACTTCGGCGGCACGACCGAGCCAGTAATAGGCGCGCGACAGGGTCATCGGCCCCTGGGCGAGGTCGGCGATGCGCACGAAATGCGTTGCAGCAAGTTTGGGGTCGTTCAGGCCACGCAGCGCGTACCAGCCGGCGTGGAATTCGGCGTCCGCCGCATTGGCGGCACTTTCGGCGGCATGCATGGCGACAATCTTGTAGGCCGTCTTCATATCGCCTTGGTCGACCAGTTCGCGCGACAACACCCGGCGCTCGACCCACCAGGCGTCCGCATCTACCAGGGCTTCGCGATCGGTCGGTGCCCGCATCACGACGGCGGCGGCGTGGGCAAAACTCTCCTGCTTGCGCAGATATTCGGCCTGCGCGAAGAAATAGCCGGCGGAACGCTGCGCCGCCGGCACTGCCTTCAGCAGTTTGGCGGTGTTCTTGTCGCCTCTGTCCACCGCCGCCCAGGCGTCCGCGAGCTGTTGGGCGCCGGCGAGGCCGGCGACCCGCAGCGCGGAGCCAACCCGGTCGGCATAGAACATACGCTCCATACGAAAACGGTGGTCGGTGGCCGGGATCAGGCCGCCGAATTCCTTAACCAGCGCCGTTTCGTCCTTGGCTTCGAGGATCGCGGTTCGCCAGAACGGTGACAGCACCGAACGCGCCGCCTTGGCATTGCCGGACAAGACATAGGCGCGGGCAAGAACCATCACGCCTTCGAATGTCTGCGGCTGGCTGCCGTCGAATGCCCGAATGACGATGTCCGGGGCAGGGTTCTCGCGATAGAGCGCGCGCTCGCTGTTCTTGCGCAAGGCAACGGTGCCCGGCCAGTTGGGGAGCATCTTTGCCGCGGCGGCGATGTCGCCGCTCGGAACCTTGTCGCCGCCGTACAGCGCAATCGCCCAGGCGAGGATGTGTTGGTCGAGCGAGTTGGCGGGAAGAGCGTCACGCACGGTGCGGGCGCCTGGAATGTCGCCAGCCGCCAGCGCGTCCAGCCCGCTCTTCAGCTGGGCGACGCTGGGCGAGGCATCCGGTTGCGCCTGGGTCTGCAGGCCAGGTACCGGGATCGCCGAGGTGACATGCACATCGACGCTGCCGCCGATCGCCATGCCCGGCATCAGCCCGAGCGTGGCGCCAAGCAGCGCGAACAGGTGAGGCCGACTGGCCGGCATGATCCTATGTCTTTCCTTGTCCTGGCATTCTACAGCAGGTCGATATGCCTCGAAGCCTAGACTTAGGTCGTGAAGGGCCCGTAAATACTGGGTTATCGAGGTCGCCCGAATTGCGCTTGCTGGCACCATGGCAATGCTTGCCGGGCAACAATGTCGAGACTATGGTGCGCCGCTTCGCTTTCGGCTAGAAGGCGCGCACGACAAAACACCGATGCATGTCGCCCAAAAGTGGATACCGGTTTTGGGGAAGCGACATGCATAAACAGCGACATGCATAAACAAAGAAGTCCCAAGGAGTTGGACGACATGCTGAGAGGCTCGCTTACCGCGCTCGTGACACCGTTCGAAAAGAGCGGGCGTTTCGACGAGAAAGCCTTTCGCGCGTTCGTCGAGTGGCAACTCGCCGAGGGCACGACAGGCCTGGTCCCGGTCGGCACCACCGGCGAGTCGCCGACGCTGTCGCATGACGAGCACCGCCATGTCGTCAAGGTCTGCATCGAGGTGGCCAGGGGCCGCGCACCGGTGGTCGCCGGCGCCGGTTCCAACAACACCGAGGAAGCGGTTGGGCTCGTGCAATATGCCGAGAAGGCAGGCGCCGATGCCGCCCTGGTCGTCACGCCCTACTACAACAAGCCGACGCAGCGCGGCCTCTACGAGCACTTCGCAGCCGTCGCCAGGGCGACCAAGCTGCCGATCATAATCTACAACATCCCGCCGCGCTCGGTCATCGACATGACGCCGGAGACGATGGGCCGGCTGGCGCACGACTTCAAGAACATCGTCGGCGTCAAGGATGCCACCGGCAAGGTCGAACGGGTTTCCGAGCAGCGCGCGACTTGCGGCAAGGAGTTCATCCAGCTTTCGGGCGAGGACGCTTCGGCGCTCGGTTTCAACGCACATGGCGGCGTCGGCTGCATTTCTGTAACGTCGAACGTCGCGCCGCGGCTCTGCGCCGAGTTCCAGGAGGCGACGCTTTCGGGCGACAGCGCCAAGGCGCTGGAACTGCAGGACCGTCTGCTGCCGCTGCACAAGGCGATCTTCATGGACCCCGGCGTTTCCGGCGCCAAGTATGCGCTGTCGAAGCTGGGCAAGGTCGAGAACGTGCTGCGTTTACCGCTGGTCACCGTCGAGCAGTCGACGGCCGAAAAGATCGATGCGGCCATGAAGCACGCCGGCTTGATAAACTAGGGATGAGGCGCCACCTCTCCACATCATGAATCAAGTCAGAAAAGCCGATCCCAACAACAAGACCGTTGCGGAAAACCGCAAGGCGCGGTTTTCCTATGAGGTGCTCGACACGGTCGAGACAGGCCTGGTGCTGACCGGCACCGAGGTCAAGTCGCTGCGCCAGGGCCAGGCCAACATCCAGGACAGCTATGCCTCGGTCGAAGGCGGCGAGATCTGGTTGATCAACTCCTATCTGCCCGAATATCTGCAGGCCAACCGTTTCAATCATGAGCCGCGACGCCGCCGCAAGCTGCTGCTCAACAAGCGCGAGATGGCGAAATTGTCGCAGAGCGTCGACCGCGAAGGCATGACGCTGGTGCCACTGAAGATCTATTTCAACGACCAGGGCCGCGCCAAGCTGCTGCTCGCCGTCGGGCGGGGCAAGAAGCTGCACGACAAGCGCGAAAGCGAGAAGCAGCGTGACTGGTCGCGTGAGAAGGGCCGGCTCCTGAAGGAGCGTGGATAGGCTGGGGCATTCGTTTGACGAGCCGGATTGTCCTTTTGAGCTTGGCCAGCCTGGTTCTGGCTTGTTTGGTCGCTGCGGGCGGCTATCTCTATTTCAGGGCATTCTCGCCGGACCGCGACAAATACCCGGTCAGGGGCATCGATGTCTCCCACCATCAGGGCCAGATCGACTGGCGGCGGGTTGCCGCCGACGATGTCGCCTTCGCCGTCATCAAGGCGACCGAAGGCGGCGACCATGTCGACGACGCCTTCGCACGGAATCTGGAAGAGGCCCGCGCCGCCGGTCTTGCCGTCGGCGCCTATCATTTCTTCACTTTCTGCCGGCCGGGTGGCGATCAGGCGCGCAATTTCATCTCGGTGGTGCCGCACGATCAGCCCTTGCTGCCGCCCGTCGTTGACATCGAGTTCGGCGGCAATTGTCCGCAGCGGCCAACGCCCGAGCAACTGAGCGCCGAACTCGCCGCGTTCCTCGCACCGGTGGAGGCAGCGTTCGGCAAACCGGCGATTGTCTATCTGACCGATGAGGCGGCAGAGGCCTATGGCGGGCGCATTGCTGCCCGGCCGCTGTGGCTTCGCTCATTGCTGTTGCAGCCAGACCGCGACGACTGGGTCTATTGGCAGTACCACAACAGGGGACGTGTCGACGGTATCAACGGCGATGTCGATCTGAATGTGCTGCAGGGCGGGCCGGCGGTGTTGGCCGCGCTGGTTGCGCCGCCGCGCTGATGAGCCCGCCGCCGCCCGACTCTATTTCTGCAGGAACGCCGCGATCTCTCTGAAAACGCTGACGAACATTGCCTCGGTCAAGACACCGGTGTTGGTGTTGTAGCGCGAGCAATGGTAGCTCGAAAACAGGGTGATGCCGCCGGCCGGTTGCTGCCCGCCATGCTTGAACGGGTAGGCGGCGACGCGCCCACCAAGCGCGCGCACGGTCGACTGGTGCGCGATCGATCCCAGCGCCAGCACGGCGCGCAGGTTGGGAAACCGGGCGATCGTCGGCACCAGGAAAGTCCGGCAGGTGGCGATCTCGGCGCCCACCGGCTTGTTCTCCGGCGGCACGCAACGCACCGCATTGGTTATGGCCGCGCCGACAAGCTCAAGCCCGTCATCTGGCCGCGCCTTGAACGCACCGCGCGCAAAACCGTGCGAAATCAGCGTCGAGTAGAGCAGGTCGCCAGCAAAGTCGCCGGTGAAGGGTCGTCCGGTGCGGTTGGCGCCGCGCAGGCCTGGCGCCAGCCCGACGATCAGCAACTGGACCGCGGCTTCACCTTCAGGCGGCAGGAAGGTCGGCACCGGCGCATTGAACCAGGATGGTTCGCGCTGGCGCCATTCCGCGATGAAATCATGCAGCCGCGGGCAGAGCGGGCAGTCGCGGCCGGGCTCGGGGGAGGAGGAGATGGCGGTCAAGGCGACCGGCCTCAGTAATCGTCCTCGTCGACCTCAGCCGGCTCGGGCCGCCGCACCGGCCTCTCGGACGGATCGCGGCCGACCTCGTTCTTCAGCGTCATCAGGTCGATGAAATGGTCGGCCTGGCGGCGCAGATCGTCGGAGATCATTGGCGGTTGCGAGGCCATGGTCGAGACGATCGACACCTTGCGGCCGCGCCGCTGCAACGCCTCGACCAGCGTGCGGAAGTCGCCGTCGCCGGAAAAGATGACATAATGGTCGACGACATCGGCGAGTTCCAGCGCGTCGACCGTCAGCTCGATGTCCATATTGCCCTTGATCTTGCGGCGGCCGGTCGAGTCGGTGAATTCCTTGGCCGGCTTGGTGACGACCTTGAAGCCGTTGTAGTCGAGCCAGTCGATCAAGGGACGGATCGAGGAGTATTCCTGATCCTCGACCAGCGCCGTGTAGTAATAAGCGCGCAACAGATAGCCGCGCTTCTGGAAGCTCGACAGAAGCTTGCGATAGTCGATGTCGAAGCCGAGCGCGCGCGACGTGGCGTAGAGATTGGCGCCGTCGATGAATAGGGCGATTTTTTCACGGGGGTCGAACATGGAAAATAGTCCTTTTCGAAATAAGCGGCCGTCTAAACGAAATGCGATAGCGACTATCGGTCAGGCTCATAATAATCCGGCTGACCTTGACACCATCCGAGATAACGCCAGTTTGGTGGCAATCCAAGGCGTGATGGGGCAATGCAAGCAATTGTGATCGCGGCACGGAGTGCATGGATGCTGGTTGATTTTGCAAAATCAGGTGTTTGAACGAGGGATTGAGCGCCTGGCGGCCCCGCCATTGCCATGATGCTTGTATTTTGACGGCGTTCAGGTTAAGGACCGCGCCTGTTTTCCATCAAATCCATCGCATGAAAGGGGCAATCCATGGCCCGCGTAACCGTTGAAGATTGCATCGACAAGGTCGATAACCGCTTCGAGCTGGTGCTCCTTGCCGGCCACCGCGCCCGTCAGATCAGCCAGGGCGCGCAGATCACCGTGCCGCGTGACAACGACAAGAACCCGGTCGTCGCGCTGCGCGAGATCGCCGACGAGACGTTGTCGCCCGACGACCTCAAGGAGGATCTGATCCATTCGCTGCAGAAGCATGTCGAGGTCGACGAGCCCGAAGCCGATGGCGAGGCGATCGCCGACCAGACCGGTGGCGCTGTCGCGGCCACCAACGCCGACGACGCCGAGGAGAATGTCACGTTCGACCGGATGACCGAGGAAGATCTGCTGGCCGGCATCGAGGGCCTGGTTCCCCCGGAAAAGAGCGACGATTACTAGGAGCGAACCACTGTTGCGAAGGTCGCTGGATTAATCGTCCGGCACTTCCGTATCGGCAGTTTCGTGGCTATCTATGACATGCGCCGTACAGCAGTGCGGCGCATGATTCATTTCACCGCTGTGAGATCCCGCCCATGATGCGTCAGTATGAGCTTGTCGAGCGCGTCCAGCGCTACAAGCCTGACGTCAACGAGGCATTGCTCAACAAGGCCTATGTCTATGCCATGCAGAAGCATGGCCACCAGAAGCGCGCTTCCGGCGATCCCTATTTCTCGCATCCGCTCGAAGTCGCCGCCATTCTCACCGAAATGCACATGGACGAGGCAACGATCGCGGTCGCCCTGCTGCACGACACCATCGAGGACACCACGGCGACGCGGGCCGAGATCGACGAGCTGTTCGGGCCGGAAATGGGCAAGCTGGTCGAGGGTCTGACCAAGCTGAAGAAGCTCGACCTCGTGTCGAAGAAGGCCGAGCAGGCGGAAAACCTGCGCAAGCTTCTGCTGGCGATCTCCGAGGACGTCCGTGTCCTTCTTGTCAAGCTCGCCGACCGCCTGCACAACATGCGCACCCTCGACCATATGCCGGAGGCCAAGCGCCTGCGCATCGCCGAGGAGACCATGGACATCTATGCGCCGCTGGCCGGGCGCATGGGCATGCAAGGCATGCGCGAGGAACTGGAGGAGATCGCCTTCCGTTACATCAACCCGGAGGCCTATCGCGCCGTCACTGCACGGCTCGCCGAGATCTTCGAGCGTAACAAGGATGTGCTGTCCGAGATCGAGAAGGCGCTGTCCGCGCTGTTTGAAAAGCATGCGATCAAGGCTGGCGTGAAGAGCCGGCAGAAGAAGCCGTGGTCGGTGTTCCGCAAGATGGAGGCCAAGGCGCTGTCTTTCGAGCAGCTGTCCGATATTTTCGGCTTCCGCGTCGTCGTCGACACGGTCGAGGACTGCTACCGGGCGCTTGGCGCCATCCACACCACGTGGTCGATGGTGCCAGGACGCTTCAAGGATTACATCTCGACGCCGAAGCAGAACGACTACCGCTCGATCCATACCACCATCGTCGGACCGTCGCGCCAGCGCGTCGAGCTGCAGATCCGCACCCGCGAGATGAACAAGATCGCTGAATATGGCGTCGCCGCCCACTCGATCTACAAGGACACTGGCGGCAAGATCAACGGCGCCGCGCATGCGATCTCGAAGGAGACCAACGCTTATGCCTGGCTGCGGCGCACCATCGAGCAGCTTGCCGAAGGTGACAATCCGGAGGATTTCCTCGAAAACACCAAGCTGGAACTGTTCCAGGACCAGGTGTTCTGCTTCACGCCGAAAGGCATGCTGATTGCCTTGCCGCGTGGTGCGACGCCCATCGATTTTGCCTATGCGGTGCACACCGATGTCGGCGACACCTGCGTCGGCGCCAAGGTCAACGGCCGTATCATGCCGCTGATGACGGAACTGAAGAACGGCGACGAGGTCGAGATCATCCGCTCCAAGGCGCAGGTGCCGCCAGCTGCGTGGGAATCGGTCGTCGTCACCGGCAAGGCGCGCTCGGCCATCCGCCGCGCCACCAAGAACGCCATCCGCAAGCAGTATTCGGGTCTCGGCATACGCATCCTGGAACGCGCCTTCGAGCGGGCTGGCAAGACCTTTACCAAGGAGAGCCTCAAGCAGGTGCTGCACCGGCTGGCGCGCAAGGACATCGAGGACGTGCTGGCCTCGGTCGGCCGTGGCGAGCTTGCCTCCACCGACGTCATGAAGGCGGTATTCCCCGACTACAAGGACGAGCGCGTCACCACGGCCGCGCCCAAGCAGCGCGAGGAGGGCTGGTCGAAGATCCGCAACGCCGCTGGCATGCTCTTTCAGATCCCGGGCCGCGCCGCGCGCAAGGACAAGGACCAGCCGAAGGACGGCGCCGTGCCGATCCGCGGCGTGCGCGGCGACCTGCCGGTGCGTTTCGCGCCGGAGGGGGCCGTGCCGGGCGACCGCATCGTCGGCATCGTTCAGCCGGGCACCGGCATCACCATCTATCCGATACAGTCGCCGGCGCTGCAGGCCTTCGACGACCAGCCCGAACGCTGGATCGACGTGCGCTGGGACATTGACGAGCGCACCAAGGAGCGCTTTCCGGCGCGCGTATCGGTTACCGCCATCAATGCGCCGGGTTCGCTCGCCGATATCGCGCAGGTTGTTGCGTCGAACGACGCCAACATCCATACGCTGTCGATGGTGCGCACAGCGCCCGATTTCACCGAGATGCTGATCGATCTCGAAGTCTGGGATCTGAAGCATCTCAACCGGCTGCTGTCGCAGCTCAAGGACAATTCGAGCGTCAGCGATGCAAGGCGTGTGAATGGCTGACACGGCTGATCTATGTGGGGATAGGCGCAGATGAATACCGATGAAGTGCTGGGCATATTCCGCGACGCGGGTGCCGTTCTCGAAGGGCATTTCATTTTGACCTCGGGCCTGCGCAGCCCGGTCTTCCTGCAGAAGGCGCGGGTGTTCATGCATGCCGACAAGACCGAGCGGTTGTGCAAGGCGCTGGCCGAAAAGATCCGTGCGGCGGTGCCTGGCAAGATCGACTACGTCGTCGGTCCGGCGATCGGCGGGCTGATCCCGGCTTACGAAACCTCGCGCCATCTCGGCGTGCCGGCGATCTGGGTCGAACGGGAAGGGGGCGAGTTCAGCTTGCGCCGCTTCGAGATTGCCAGGGGCGCGCGCGTCGTCATCGTCGAGGACATCGTCACCACCGGCCTTTCGATCCGCGAAACCATCGAGTGCCTGCGCGAACTTGGCGCCGAAGTGGTCGCCGCCGCCTGCATCATCGATCGTTCGGCCGGCAAGACCCACGTCGGCGTGCCGCTGATCGCGCTCGCCGAATATGAGGTTCCGGCCTATCCGGCAGACCGGCTGCCGCCGGAGCTTGCCGCCATTCCGGCAATCAAGCCCGGCAGCCGCAACATCTGACGAGGAGGCCGAAATGATCGCCGGCATCGATCATTTCGTGCTGACGGTCGCTTCGCTGAAAGCGACTTGCGACTTTTATCAGCGCGTGCTGGGTTTTGAACGCATCGATACGCCGGGCCGGCCGACAGCGCTGGCCTTCGGCAACCAGAAGATCAATGTGCATGAGGTCGGCCGCACCTTCGAGCCGAAAGCGAAGTCGCCGACGCCCGGATCCGGTGATTTCTGCCTGATCACTGACCGGCCGCTGGGTGAGGTCTGTGCCCGTCTCGCGGCCAACGGTGTGGTGGTCGAACTCGGTCCGGTCGAACGTGTCGGGGCGCGAGGGCTGATGATGTCGGTCTATTTCCGCGACCCGGACGGCAATCTGGTCGAGGTCAGCGAATACCGGTCATAACCTCCAGAGCAGTCGGCTGCGACAATAAATTTAGCGGTTTCTTAAATTCGCCGCGATTGTCCGGCGTTGGAGGGGCGAACCTTACCAAAAATTATGGCCACATGGCTGCTGTGCTGACGGCCTTTGGTTGTTGTTGGGGTCGCGTATGGCTATATCAAGGTTGCGATTGCCATTGGGCGGTCGTCAAGCGCAAGATGTGGCTGTCGCGCCCGGCTGAAGTTGCCGGTGCGGGAGCTGTGGAACGGGAACAGAGTGCTTTTTCGACGTCGCAAGCCTGATGGTCTTTTCGAGCGGGTGCGTACCTATCTGTGGCCGCGCCGCTCGTTTTCGCGCTCGCTTCAGTATTTCTCCAAGCGCATCTTGCGGCTGAAGGCCACTCCGCATGCGGTGGCGGCCGGTGTCGCCGCCGGCGTCTTCGCTTCGTTCTTTCCTGTCGGGTTCCACTTTGTCATTGCCGCCGTTCTGTGCTGGGTGATCGCCGGCAACCTGGTGGCAGCGGCACTCGGCGCGGTATTCTTCGGCAATCCGCTCACCTTCCCGTTGCTATGGGGCGCCTCCTGGGAGACCGGCAAGCTCATCCTGCACGATCGCCTGCCGGTGCATGGCCCACCGGCGCATCTGGGCGAGATGCTGCACAAGCTTTCTTTCGCGCAATTGTGGAAGCCCGTGCTTGAGCCGATGCTGATCGGCGCGGTACCGCTAGGGCTGGTCTTCGGGCTCCTGTTCTATGGCATCACGCGCTGGGGTATGAGCGCTTTCCGCGAGCAGCGGCGCAAGCGCCTGGCCGAGCGGTCCGCCCGGCATGCGCAATCGTCTCATCCCGCCGGAAGCATCGGTACCACGGCACGATGATCATCGGCATCGGCAGCGACCTGATCGATATCAGACGCATCGAGAAGTCGCTGGAGCGCCACGGCCAGCGCTTCATCCACAGAATCTACACCGAGGTCGAGCAGGCACGTTCGGAGGGGAGGCGCGCCCGCGCGGCCTCTTACGCCAAGCGCTTCGCCGCCAAGGAGGCCTGCGCCAAGGCACTCGGCACCGGTCTCGCGCAAGGCGTGTTCTGGCGTGACATGGGTGTCGTCAACCTGCCCAGCGGTGCGCCGACCATGGCGCTGACCGGCGGGGCCTTGGCGCGGTTGGGCAAAATCCTGCCAAGGGGCCATCGAGCGGCAATCCACCTCACCATCACGGATGATTTCCCCCTCGCTCAAGCCTTTGTGATCATTGAGGCGTTGCCCGTCGAAGAAGCGCCACATTGATTGCATCTGAGGACCGGCATTGACGTTGCCCAGCGCGCGCCGAGACTCTATACCATCCAACGCACAATCGAGGACGACATGAGCGTGGCTGAAAAATCCGAGAAGAAATCCGGCGGGCTTGGCGAAACCGTCAGCGTCATCGTCCAGGCGCTTTTGCTCGCCCTGGTCATCCGCACGCTGCTGTTCCAACCCTTTTCGATTCCGTCGGGATCGATGCGGCCGACGCTTCTGGAAGGCGACTATCTGTTCGTCACCAAGTGGTCCTACGGCTATTCGCGTTATTCGCTGCCTTTCGGTCCCGACATTTTCTCGGGCCGCATCTGGGGCTCCGAGCCGAAGCGCGGCGACGTGGTGGTGTTCAAATTCCCACCGGACCCTTCCGTTGACTACATCAAGCGCGTGATCGGCCTGCCCGGCGACAAGATCCAGATGAAGGACGGCCAGCTGTTCATCAATGGGGTCGGCGTGCCGCGCGTGAAGGCCGGCCAGATCGACAATCCCGACATCACCGAGACGGATCGTCCCATCGACGTCTATCGCGAGACGCTGCCGAACGGTGTCAGCTACGACACGCTTGATTTGTCACCGGATTCAATTGGGGACAATACCCGCGAATTCGACGTGCCGCCCGGCCACTATTTCATGATGGGCGACAACAGGGACAATTCCAGCGATAGCCGGTTCACCGTCGGCTACGTTCCCGCGGAGAATCTGGTTGGCCGCGCCAATCTGATTTTCTTCTCGATCGCCGGCAAGGCAAGCCCGCTTGAAATCTGGAAATGGCCGTCCTTGATGCGCGCTTCGCGCCTGTTCCATTTTGTAAATTAGGGATGGCAGCGGCAAAACGGCTTACCGCCGACGCGCTCGCCGAAGCGCTTGTGGAACGCACGGGCCACGCCTTTGCCGACCGCCAGCGCCTGCAGCGTGCATTGACCCACGCCAGTGCGCGCGGCGCCAATGCCGGCACCGACTATGAGCGCTTCGAGTTTCTTGGCGACCGGGTTCTTGGCCTGGTGGTCGCCGACATGCTGCTGGCCGCATTTCCGGATGCTGCGGAAGGTGAACTGTCGCTGCGGCTCAATGCGCTGGTCAACGCCGAGGCGCTCGCGGAAATCGCCGAGGGTATCGGCCTGCCGGATCTGATCCGCGCCGGATCGGACATGCGCGGGCTCGAGGGCCGCAAGCGTATCAATTTGCGCGCCGACGCATTGGAATCGCTGATCGCGGTGCTTTATCTCGATGGCGGGCTGGAGGCGGCGCGCGCTTTCATCCATAAATACTGGCAGCCGCGCTCGCTGGCTTCAGGCGCCGCGCGTCGCGATGCCAAGACCGAATTGCAGGAGTGGGCGCACCAGGCGGCAAGTGCTGTCCCCGCCTACAGCATCGACAGCCGGGAGGGGCCGGACCACGATCCGCTCTTCACGGTCAGCGTCAGGGTTGGTGCATTTCAGCCAGCGAGCAGCAGCGGTCGTTCAAAGCGCGAGGCCGAGCAGGCCGCCGCGGCGGCAATGCTTGTTCGCGAAGGCGTCTGGAACAACGCATCGGACGCGCGGCGCGTTAATGAAGGGAGCGCGGCATGACCGCCACCGAAGACACCTCCGCGGCACCAGAAGCCGCCGCCACGCACTCCGGCTTCGTCGCGCTCATCGGCGCGCCCAATGCGGGCAAATCGACTCTGGTCAACCAGCTTGTCGGCGCCAAGGTGTCGATCGTTACCCACAAGGTGCAAACGACGCGCGCCATCGTGCGCGGCATCGCCACGCATGACAATGCGCAGATCGTCTTTGTCGACACGCCTGGCATCTTCAAGCCCAAGCGGCGGCTTGATACGGCGATGGTGACCACCGCCTGGGGTGGCGCCAAGGACGCCGATATCGTGTTGCTGCTGATCGACGCGGAGCGTGGCATCAGGGGGGACGCGGACGCCATCCTCGAACGGCTGAAGGACGTACGCCAGCCGATGGCGTTGATCCTCAACAAGGTCGATCGGGTCAAGCACGAGACGCTTCTGGCCTTGTCGGCGGCAGCCAACGCAAAGGTGCCGTTCAAGCGCACCTTCATGGTCTCGGCCCTGACCGGTTCTGGCTGCAAGGACCTGCTCGACTATCTCGCCGAAGCCTTGCCGGCCGGCCCCTGGTATTATCCGGAGGATCAGATTTCCGACCTGCCGATGCGACAGCTCGCGGCCGAGATCACCCGCGAGAAGCTTTATCTGCGGTTGCATCAGGAATTGCCCTATTCCTCGCATATCGAGACCGAGAAATGGGAGGAGAAGCCGGACGGCTCGGTGCGCATCGACCAGACCATCTACGTCGAGCGCGACAGCCAGAAGAAGATCGTCCTCGGCCACAAGGGCGAGACCATCCGCGCCATTGGCCAGGCAGCGCGGATGGAGATAGCGGGCATTCTCGAACAGAAGGTGCACCTGTTCCTGTTCGTGAAGGTGCGCGAGAACTGGGGCGACGACCCCGAGCGCTACCGCGAGATGGGGCTCGAGTTCCCGCATTAAGGTCGAAATCGACACTGCGATTCTCACTGCTTTCATGCTGACATCGCAGTCAGGCCGATCGTCCAGTAGCCTTTGTCTGAAAACCACAAAGCCGGTCAGAACTCGACACGGAAGCGACGCCTGACACCTCGGCGCTGAGCAGCGTGTTGGCGATACCGACGAGCGGTAAGAACGCCCGGCCGGCGGTCGAGTTCGAGCGATCACCGCCGCCACGGCGGCGAAAAGGGCGCGAGACGTCGCGGGGCAATCGCCGCCAACCGTTGGCTGCTGTCACAATCAGGTACCCAACAGCGCTCCGGTGAGCTCTGAGCGCCTCGGCAAAGCCAACCGGGCTTGCAGGCGCCTCCGGGCGTTCCGTCGCGACGCCGGAGCGCGATTGGCGGGCGGAGGTCATCTGATGTCCGGTGGGCGAAAAAATCTCCAGGTAAATTTTGCCGAAAGGCGGATATTTCACGCATTTTCGTGTCTGTTTTGGCAATGTAATGCTAAAAGTAAATAATTAGCCGCCAAACTATCCGAATATATATTGAATATATGACGTTGTTCCAGTTGTGCCATTCGATGATGGCATAAGTGTTATTTGTGCAACACAGCATTAATCTGTTTATGGAATCGGATTTATTTCCAAAACCGTCATTGAAGGCGGAAGATCGATGGGTATGTTCGCCGCTGAAAAGGGCGAGCGGTGCGAGCCTTTTTCGTTGTGGGGGTGAGGCGGGAAAACATTGCCGCCAGCCACAAATCCGAAGCCAATTTAAAACTATGACTGGAGAGGTCAGAAAATGAACATCAAGAGCCTCCTTCTCGGCTCAGCCGCGGCACTGATCGCGGTGTCCGGCGCGCGCGCCGCGGACGCTGTCGTCGTCGCCGAACCGGAACCGGCCGAATACGTCAAGATCTGCGACGTCTACGGCGCCGGCTACTTCTACATCCCGGGCACCGAAACCTGCCTGCGCATCGGCGGCTATGTCCGTTATGACATCGGCGTCGGCGACGCCGGCTCGCTCGATGGTGTCAACCATGTCCCTGACCATCAGGACGGCGGCACGCATTCGACCTACTACAAGAACACCCGCTTCACGCTGAAGACCTGGACCGGTCAGGAAACCGAACTCGGTACCCTCAAGACCTACACCGAGACCCGCTTCAATTACGGCAACAGCAGCGGCGACTACCTCAATCAAGGCGACTCCAATTCCAGTAGGGATGACTGGCAGGGTCGTAACAAGTCTCTCTCGCTGCGTTTCGCCTGGATTCAGCTCGGCGGCCTGCGCGTCGGCAAGGACGATACGGCTTTCGATACGTTCATCGGTTATGCCGGCAACGTCATCCAGGATACGCTGGTTCCGTATGGCGGGCAGGAGAGCAACGTCGTTCAGTACTATTTCGACGCGGGCAACGGCCTCTCGGGACTGGTCTCTCTCGAAGAAGGCGCCGGCAAGGTCGGCACCATCGACAGCTATGTTCCGCATGTCGTCGGCGGTTTGAAGTACAAGGGCGACTGGGGTGCGATCACCGGCGTCGTCGCCTATGACAGCAACTATGAAGAAGTCGCCGGCAAGGTCCGTTTGGACGTGAATGTCAGCAAGGAATTTTCGCTGTTCATCATGGGCGGTTACGGTTCGGACAACAACCTCAACGATCCGACCAACGCCATCAATGCCAAAGGTCGCGGCTTCTACAAGCAGTGGGGCGGCAACTGGGCAGTCTGGGGCGGCGGTACCTACAAGTTCAACGCCAAGACTGCGTTCAATGCCCAGGTCTCTTATGACGACTGGAAGAACCTCGGCATCGCCGCCAACGTTGCCTACACCGTTGTGCCCGGCTTTACGGTCACGGCCGAAGTCGACTACCTCAATGCAGGCAAGTTCGGCGATGCCGACTTCAACAACTGGACCAAGGCCAACAAGAAGAGCAGCCTCGGCGGCATCCTCCGCTTCCAGCGCTCGTTCTAACGATCGACTGACCTTACCAGGCCGCCCGCAGCGATATGCTGCGGGCGGTTTTTTTGTGCACGGTCCCGGTGCCGGCCGGGCAGGCGTCGAAACCCATCCCTTGATTTCGCCATCCAACCGGTGAAAAGCTCTTAGGCATGGAATGGCGCGACGAGGGAATCATTCTCGGCACCCGCAAGCATGGCGAAACCAGCGCCATCCTCGAGGTGATGACGCGCGCGCATGGCCGCCATCTCGGCCTTGTCCGTGGCGGCCGCTCGCGCAAACAGCAGCCCGTTCTCCAGCCAGGCAATCGCGTCGACCTGTTGTGGCGGGCACGGCTTGACGAACATCTTGGCACGTTCCAGGCCGAGGCGATCGAGATGAACGCCGCCCGGCTGATGGATAGCGCCGTTGCCGTCTACGGGTTGCAGACCATGGCCCAGCATCTGCGCCTGTTGCCCGAGCGTGACGCCCATGGCGGTCTCTACGAGGCGCTCACCGTGATGATCGTCCATCTCGACGATGCCGACGCTGCCGGCGAACTGGTGGCGCGCTTCGAACTTCTGATCCTCGATGAACTCGGCTTCGGCCTCGATCTCAGCCGCTGTGCCGCCACCGGCACGCGGCAGGACCTTGCCTATGTCTCGCCGAAATCGGGCCGCGCGGTATCGCGCGAGGCCGGCGCGCCATGGCGTGACAAGATGCTGGCGCTGCCGGCCTTCCTGCAGCGCGGCTCTGGCCTGCGGCCGGATCCGGCGGCGGTGGAAGACGCCTTCCGGCTGACCGGCTTCTTCTTCACACGCCACGTCTATGAGCCACGCGGCATCGAGGAGCCCGACGCCCGCGCCGGCTTCCTTGCCGCGCTGCGCAAGCACCATGCGCGCGGCAGGGCCCTGGCCGAAGAGAACGTGGCCAGAGAAATCACCACATGAGCGAAGTCGAGCTTTATCCCGGCCGCGTTTCACCTCTCGGCCTTGGCACCATTCCCGCGTGGAAAGACGCCAATGCTGATCGATACTAGCGGCGCAATAGAGCGGAACCGTGAACTACTGCAGGCAAGCGCGTGGGCGATGGAGAACGTTGCACTTGGCAACGCGGCGATCAATATCCTTCGCGCATCCTGCGATTTGGACCTGAAATCAGATGACCACGTAACAGTGCTGAGGCTGGCAATTAGGCTGATAAACACGGCAGGCGCTGCCGGTGACGCGTTGATGAGTGGATACTATCAACCAACTGCGGCCCTGATCCGGGACCTTATCGAAGTTGGTTTTTTGATTGATCTGTTTCGCCGTGAGCCAAAAAAGGTTGCGGAGTGGCGCCTAGGAGATCGTAGCTTGCGTAAAAAGGGGTTTTCAGCCTTTGAGCTTCGCAAGGCTCTCAACCGTCTTGATGGTTCAACCGAAAACAAGCGGGATGAAGCTTACCAGTATTTCACCTCGCATGGCACGCATGTAGATCCTGATGCGATTGCCCTCACATCACCTAATCGAATGACATTCGTCGGGCCATTTCCCGACCGTGATCGGTTGGTAGGACTTAGTTTTGACCTTGCCAGATACCTTGCTGCCGCCACCGAATATTTCATTCACTGGCTCCTGCTGCAACAATCCGGTGCCGGGCCGAAAGTCGACATCGTTGCCGGTCACATCGACCGGTTTCGCGAGGCATGCAACGATATGGCTACTCGGCAGACGGATCCTCAAGCATAGCGGCTGGCTTTCGGCACCGAAACATGTTCGATCTTTCCGACCGCCAATCTGGCGGCAAGTGAGTTTTCTGGCCGTCTGGCCGCCGCATTTGAATGTCAGTGAGACTGAAACGTCAGTGAAAACTGGCCTGGTTTGGGGGAACCGCCATGTTTGAAAGCCTGATCGGCCTTGTCGCCATCATCGCGTTGTTCGTCATCATTTCGCGCCAGCAGAGCCGCATCGGCCTGATCGAGCGCGAGCTTGGCGCGCTGCGCAGCCTGGTCCTTTCCGGCGTCGTGCCGCCCGTGGCCAAGCCGTCTGAACAATCAGCGATTGACAGCAGGCCTGCCGACGCTGCCACGGCCATTGCGGCAGCAGCCGAAATCGCCTCGCCAGCGGTGAGCGAGCCGGTTACCGCGCAGGCGCCGGCTCTAGAAACGGAAGCTCCATTCGGCAAGGCCGTCCCCGGGCCGTGGACCGCGGGCGAGCCGAAGGCAGTCGAACCCGCCGCGCCCGCCGCGGCGGCGAAGGCGCCCGGCAAACCGGACATCGAAACCGCGCTTGGCACCCGCTGGGCGGTCTGGGTCGGCGGCATCGCGCTGGCGCTGGGGGGCCTGTTCCTGATTCGCTACACGATCGAAGCCGGCATTTTCGGCCCAGGCGTGCGGCTTGCCATGGCCGCGGTTCTCGGTCTGGTGCTGGTCGCCGGCGGCGAGTTCATTCGCCGCACCGGCTTCCAGGTGCCGGTGCAAGGTGCCGCCGGCGCCTATATTCCGGCGATCCTGACGGCGGCTGGCGCCTTCATCCTGTTCGGCACCGTCTATGCCGCGCATGGCATTTACGGCTTCATCGGCCCGGCGCTTGCCTTCACCCTGCTTGGCGCCATCGGCGTGGCGACGATCGCGGCTGCCCTTGTCCATGGCCAGGCGCTGGCCGGCATCGGCCTCATCGGCGCCATGGTGACACCGATGCTGGTCGCCTCGCAGGCGCCCAATCCCTGGGCGCTGTTCGGCTATCTCTCGATCGTGCTTGTCGCCACCGGCGTCATCGCCCGCATGCGCGACTGGAAATTGCTGATGGCGGCGGCCTTTGTCGGCACCGGTATCTGGACCATCCTCTACATGACGGATGCGCCGGGCGCGAACCTCTCCGCCATCCTGTTCATCGACGCTGTCACGCTGGCCGTGCTCGCTCTTGTCTGGCTCAGCCGCCGTGACGACGAAACCGGACCCACCAGGGTCTTCGACTGGCCGTCCATCGCGCCTGGTCTGTTCGTCGCATTCTCGGCGCTGGGCCTGTCGGTCGATCCGGCCTTCGCCGCTGCCGGCGATGCCTTGCCGGGCGCCGTGATCCTCGCCGCAATGGTGGCTGTCGCGCTCTATCGCCCACTGGCGCTGCCGCTGCTTTTCGCGGCCGGGCTGGTGACGGTGCTGATCTATCTCGGCATCATCCCGCCAACGTCCGTGTCATCGGATTTTTCCAGCGGCGCTCTGGGTGTCGACGGCCAGCCGGTGGTGGTGTCCGATGCCTTGACGTTGCGCATCGGCGTTGCGCTTGGCCTGATTTTCATAGGGTCCGGCTTCTGGGCCGCGCGCCGCCTCGCTGCCTCCGCACCGATCCGCGCAGCCTCATGGGGGGCTTGGGGCGTCATCGTGCCACTGGTCATTCTGCTCGCGCTCTGGTTCACCTTTGGCAACCTCGACCGCGATCTTGTGTACGGAGCGGTCGCCGCACTGCTGGTCGTGACTTTTGCCGCCGGTGGCGAATGGATCGCGCGCCGTGAAGAACCGCCCCTCAAGGGCGGCGCGGCGGTGTCGTTTGCCTTGGGCGGCGCGGCGATAGCCGGTCTCTTGATGCTGCACATGGTTTTCGATTCCGGCTGGACTACCATCCTGCTGGGTGCCGCGGCCGTCGTGCCGGCTCTGGCCACGCGCTGGCGCTCCTATCCGGTACTCGGCTGGATTTCGCTCGGTGCGGTGATCGCGGTGCTTGGCCGCGTCGCCTTCGACCCGACCATCGTCGGCGCCGAATTCCTCTCCAGGACACCGGTCTTCAACTGGCTGCTGCCGGGCTACGGCATACCGGCGCTCGCCTTCGGCTTCGCCGCCTGGCAACTCGCCCGCACCACAAATGGCCGGCCGCGCCTCGCCATGGAAGCGGCGGCGGCGCTGTTTGCGCTGCTCACCCTTGCGATGCTGGTGCGTCACGCCATGCATGGCGGCGTCATCGACACGGGGGCTACGACGCTCGCCGAACAGGCGATCTATACGCTGATCGCCATCGGCGCCGGCGCTATCCTGGTCGCCATCGATCTGCGCTCGCCAAGCTCGGTGCTGCGCTATGGCTCGATGGCGGCGGGGGTGGTCTCGGTCGCCTTCATCGTCATCCAGCACTTCCTGGTGTTGAACCCGCTGTTCACCGACGAATCGACCGGCGGCATCCCGGTGTTCAACCTTTTGTTCCTTGCCTATCTCTTGCCGGCCATCGCCGCCGGCGGGCTGGCGCTCTATACCAGGGACAAGAGGCCGAGATGGTATGCGGCGATGCTGGCCGTGGTGGCGGCCGTGCTTGCCCTGGCCTATGCCACGCTGTCGGTCCGGCGGCTGTTCAAGGGCGAGTTCATCGGCCTGTGGAGCGGCCTCGGCCAGTTGGAGACCTACACCTATTCGGCGCTTTGGCTCGTCATCGGCGTGGCGCTGCTCACCGCCGGCGTCTGGTTGAGGTCGCAGGTGCTGCGCATCGCCTCGGCCGCGCTCATTTCGATCGCCGTGCTGAAAGTGTTCATCTTCGACATGTCGGAATTGGAAGGCGTGCTGAGGGCGCTGTCCTTCATCGGTCTCGGCGCGGTGCTGATCGGCATCGGCCTGTTTTATCAGCGGCTGCTGACACGGGCGGCGAAGGAGAACGGATAAAGGCAAGCAAGAACAATAAAATTTCGCTCCGGCCGGGAATAAATCGGCCAACGGGCTCGTTATCTGATTGCTTGGGTGACCGGAGCGGCAGACCGCTTCGCGCTGGCCGCTTGCGCCGCGCCGAGAAGGCGCGTTCAATTGGCTTAACAAAGGCGACCTCAGAACCAGCGGTCATGGACGAAAAGAAGGCAGCGATCCTTGGCGAAATACCGCGTCTGCGCCGCTATGCGCGCTCGCTTTTGCGCGACCGCGATTCTGCCGACGACCTCGTCCAGGATTGCCTCGAACGGGCGCTTGTACGGCTCGACAACTGGCAGACAGGAGAAAGCCCCAGGAGGTGGCTGTTTACGATCATGCATCATTTGTTCATCGACCAAATGCGAAAGGTGAACCGTCGCGGTGAAGCGGCGATGCTGCCGCTGGAGGCTGGCGAGGCAGTTGCCCAGCCGGCCGAGCAGATGGAGAGCGTCGCGTCGCGCGAGATCATCGACGCATTGCAGGCGATCAGCCCCGACCGCCGCGCGGCTCTCGTCATGGTCGCCATCGAAGGTTTTTCCTACGCCGAAGCCGCCAACATTCTCGGCGTGCCCGCTGGCACGCTGATGTCGCGCATTGCGCGCGGGCGTGAGGAACTGCGCGGGCTGCTGGACGACACGGCACGCCGCCGCGCAATAAGGATCGTCGAGAAATGATCCGTCGCGACTTTTCCGAACGTGACATCCACATGGCGCTCGACGGCGAGCTGCCAGCCGATGAGCGCACCGCTTACGATGCCTGGCTCGACGCCAATCCCGAAATGAAGGCCAGGAGCACGCGCTTCACCGCCGACCGGGTGGCATTGCAGGCCGCCTTCGCCGGCGTGCTGGACGAGACCGTCCCAGTGCGGTTGCGCAAGGTCGTGCTTGGCGAGACGCCGGTCAAGGCTGCGGCGCCAAGCTCGCGCTGGTGGCTTTCTGCCGCCGCGGCCGTGCTGCTGGTCGCCGGTGGACTGGGTGGTTACCTTGCCGGCATCGACGGCCTTGGGCAGGAGGATCCGGCCGAAGATCGACTCGCCGAACAGGCAATCGCGGCCCATGTCATCTATGCCGCCGAACAGAGGCATGCGGTGGAAGTTCCGGCCAGTGACAAGGATCATCTGCAGACCTGGCTGTCCAACCGGGTAGGGCTGAAGCTGGTGGCGCCGGATCTGACCGCCGATGGCTTCCAACTGGTCGGCGGCCGGTTGTTGCCGGCCGGCGAGAGCAAGGCCGCGATGCTGCTCTACGAGGACGGCAAAGGCCAGCGCATATCGCTTTTCGTGACCACGGAATCGGCCGAGAATACCAAGGGCACCTACATGGCGGCGCAGGATGGACCCGAGGCCGTGTATTGGCTGGACAAGGGCTATGGCTGCGCCGTCGTCGGTTCCTTGCCGCGCGAGCGGCTGGCCGAGGTGGCCAAGAACGCCTACAGCCAACTTGTGAGCGGACTGGCAAGCTGAACGGCATACTTTTCCGGCTGTCGGCAATCCGTAAGTGGGGTCTGGTTCAGGGGCCTTTGCACTGTCGGCCCCAGTGCCGGATTTGTCACAATTCGGCCCTAATCGAGGTGCGATAGCGCTTGATGAATGCCATCGCATCGACCTGAAAATCGGAATCGGTTTTCGGAAAACGTGATGCGAAGATTCAAGGTGCTGGATCGGACTTCGTGCGTCCAAGTCGACGCCGGTTTTCCCGACGCCTTGGCTGGCGTCAAGGACGTGTTCGAGTAGGGCCATTTCCACCACCAATCGAGGTTTTCTTAAACCGCATGCCTGCCGAGATCCGCACGGCCCGCGCGTCTGACGTCGATGATCTCGCCGCCATAGAGAAAGCTGTTTTCTCGAGCGATCGCATTTCCCGCCGCTCCTTCCGCCTTTTCATCGAGCGCGAGACCGCCGAGACGCTGGTCGCCGAAATCGATGGCCGCGTCGCCGGCTATGCGATCGTGCTGTTTCGCAAGGGCAGTGGGGTGGCGCGGCTCTATTCGATCGCCACCGGCCCTTTCTTTGGCGGGCTCGGTGTCGGCCGCCAGTTACTCGGGTCCGCGGAAGACGCCGCCTTCGAACATGGCCGCATGATGTTGCGTCTCGAAGTGCGCGAGGACAACAGCCGTGCCATCCGCATCTACGAGCAGGGCGGCTACCGCAAGATCGGCCGTGAACCCGGCTATTACGAGGACGGCCAGACGGCGCTTCGCTATGAAAAGACCTTGCGCGGCGATGTTCCGATCGCCACCAGGGTGCCATTCTACCAGCAGACCTGCGAATTCACCTGCGGCCCATGCTGCCTGATGATGGCAATGGCCAATTTCGACCGCGGCTTCGTGCCGGATCCGGTCATGGAAATCCGCCTGTGGCGCGAGGCAACGACCGTGTTCATGATGTCGGGACCTGGTGGTTGCGAGCCGTTCGGCCTCGCCGTTGCTGGCCACGAAAGCGGGCTTTCCGCGGAAATCCATGTTTCCTTCTACGGCGCGCTGTTCCTGCAATCGGTGCGCAGCGAGGACAAGCGCCGGGTGATGGAACTGGCCCAGGTCGACTTTCGCCGCCGCGCGGAACTTTACGGCATCCCGGTGAATTACCGTCCCTTCACCATCGATGACATCCGCACCGCGATCGCGGAAGGAAAATTGGTGCTGGTGCTGATCAGTGGTTTTCTGATGTTCGGCAAGAAGGTGCCGCACTGGGTGCTGGCCATCGGCGACGATGGCGACCATATCCTGATCCACGATCCCTGGGTCGAGGACGAGAGGCAAGAAACCATCCTTGATGCTGCCAACATTCCGGTGCCCTACGGCATCTTCATGAACATGGCGCAGTTCGGCCGCGACGGGCTGCGTGCAGCCATAACTCTGGGGAAGCGCGACAGACAATGACCTGGGTCATCCTTACCGGCCGGCAAAGCGATCTCGACCAGGTGGCGACACCGCACAAGATCATCACCAACCGTGACTATCTCGCGCATCCGTCGCTGTTTCGCGGCCAGCGGCCGAAGGTCATCAACCTGTCGAACAATTACGCCTACCAGAGCCGCGGCTACTATGCCTCGCTGCTGGCGGGCTCGCGCGGCCACAAGGTCATCCCGACCGTCGAGACGATGATCGACCTGTCGGAACGCAAGCTCTACGAGCATGCATTGCCGGAACTGGAACTGGCGCTCAACAAGTGCCGCAAGGATCTCGGTGGCGCCTTTCCGCAAAAAGTCTGCATCTTCTTCGGCATCGGCCCGTCCAAGGTCTGGGATCGTTTCGCCAAGCTGTTGTTCGACTGGTTCCGGGCGCCGGCGCTCGAAGTCCACATCAAGGACAGCGCTGAATGGGCCTCGATCCGCAAGATCGGCTTCCACCCGCTGGCGCGGATGACCGAGGACGAAGAAAAAAGCTTCATCCAGTGCCTGGAGACCTACACCAATCGCGAGTGGCGGGACACCAAGGGCCGCACGCCGGCGCGCTACACCTTCGCCACGCTGGTCGATCCGCACGAGGAACTGCCGCCGTCGGAGATCTCGTCACTGCGCTACTGGGCCAAGATCGCCGAAAAGATGGGGGTCGAGATCGAGCCCATCACCAAGCGAGACCTCGCCAAGCTCGCCAATTACGACGCGCTGTTCATCCGCGAGACCACCTCGATCTCCAACCACACCTATCGCTTCGCCCGCCGCGCCCAGCAGGAAGGCATGCCGGTCATCGACGACCCGCTGTCGATGATCCGCTGCACCAACAAGGTCTATCTCAACGAGTTGATGGCCTACAACAAGGTGCCGGTACCACCCACGGTGATGATCGCCGGGGCCTCGGACCTCGAACTTGCGGCGCAGACGCTCGGCTTTCCACTGGTGTTGAAGATACCGGATTCGTCATTCTCGCGCGGTGTCAAGAAATGCGCCAACTTCGAGGAACTCAAGACACTCGCCACCGAATGGCTGGAGGATTCCGACCTTCTGATCGCGCAGAAATTCATTCCGACCGAATATGACTGGCGCGTCGGCGTGCTCGGCGGCCAGCCATTGTTTGCCGTCCACTATCTGATGGCCAAGAAGCACTGGCAAATCGTCAACCACAAGGCCAACGGCAAGCCCGACCAGGGCGGCATCAAGACCTTCACGCTGAAGGAAACGCCGGCGCATGTCGTCGAGACCGCGGTCAAGGCGGCGCGCTGCATCGGCGATGGGCTCTACGGCGTCGACCTCAAGGAGACCAAGGACGGCGTCTTCGTCATCGAGGTCAACGACAATCCGAACCTCGACCATGGCTGGGAGGATTCCGGCGAAAAGGACGAGGTCTGGGTGCGGCTGACGCAGTGGTTCCTGGAGCGGCTGGACCGGCCGGGGCGGTGATGGTTTCAACCGAGGGGGAAACATGCAGTTCATCGTCATCGAGGATTTCACCGGCTGCGATCGCAAGGATATCTATCGCCGCTTTCGCGATCGGGGCCGCCTGAAGCCGGATGAGCTTGTCGTGCACCACAGCTGGATCGCGGCGGACATGAGCCGCTGCTTCCTCCTAGTGGAGGCCGATGACGTCACGCTGCTGCAGCGCTGGGTCATCGAATGGGCGGATCTGGTGGAGTTCGAGATCGTTCCGGTGGCGACGAGCAAGGACATGGTGGGGGCACTGAGCGGGCACCTCTGAGCATTGCCGCCTGCCGGGTCAACGGAGCGCCGGCGAGCCCACTGCGCGCCGGCATTCGTTGATCAGCCACTCACGGAAGGCCGCAACGACGTCGCGCCTCGCGCTCCGCTCCGGGATCGTCAGGCAATAGGGCTGGCGCAACGCAATCGCCATGGCGGCGGGCCGGACCAGCCTGCCGTCCTCCACCGCCTCGGCACAGTAGACACCTTGCGCCAGCGCCACGCCCAGCCCCGAAATGGCAAGGTCGAGCGCCGCCCGCGATGAGTTGGCCGAGAGGCCGCGCTGCGCTGCCCGGCCAGGTTGGACACCGGCCGCCTCGAACCAGTTGCGCCAGGAGGGAAACGAAGCGCCGGTTGGTCCCCAGTCGGTGTGGATCAGCGGCAGGCCGGCGAGCGGACCGCTGTCCGTCTTGATCCCGTTGGCAAGCCTGGGCGCGCAGACGGGATAGACGGCATCACGAACAATGTCCTCGGTCGGGTGTTCGCGATAATGCGGGCCGTAGGAGAGCCTGATGTCGATCAACTCACGGTCGAACGATACAGGATCGTCATCACCTCTGAGCGATATGTCGACGGCGCCATGGCCTGCGACGAAGCCGGTGAGACGCCGGGAAAGCCAGCCCATGGCCATCGATGGCGGCACCGACACGACAAGGCGCGGGCGGAATGCATCGCCGCCCAGTTCGCGTGAGACGCTGCCAATCTCCTGGAAGGCCATGGTCAGCCTGGGCTGCATCTCGACGCCGGCCTCGGTGAGGACGACCCTGCGATTCACCCGATGAAACAGCTTGCGGCCGATCTGCTCCTCGACGGTGCGGATAAGCTGGCTGACGGCGGCGGCCGAGACCGATAGCTCTTCCGCCGCCGCGGCAAAACTGCCTGTCCGTGCCGCGGCCTCGAAGGCCTGAAGTCCTTTCAGGGATGGAAGTGCGACCATGATTGCCAGATAGATAAGCTCAGCTTATCCAAATTGCAGAAATCGTCGTTTTTGGAAAGTTTTTTCATCGGCTACGGTGGGCACTTCGTCAAATCGCCAGCCCGGATCGAAGCCAATGGACCATCGCGACATAATCGCGTCATTGACCCCCGAAGAGCGCAATCGCCTGACCGCCAAGTCCGACGTTGCCGGTCTCGTTCAGCTCGGCGCTCATTGGGGGGCGATCGTGATCATTGGATCGCTGATCGCCGCGAAGGTGCCGTTCTGGCCGTTGCTGATGCTGCCGCAAGGCATCCTGATCGTGTTCCTGTTCACGCTGCTGCACGAGACGGTTCATCGCACGGCCTTTGAGACGCAATGGCTGAATGATGCAGTGGCGCGGGTGTGCAGCCTGGCGATCGCGTTGCCGGCGGACTGGTTCCGCTACTTCCATTTCGCCCACCATCGATACACCCAGGACCCACGGAACGACCCGGAGCTGGCCTTCCCCAAACCGGAAACCCTGCGGCAGTATCTGATCCATGTATCAGGCATCCCGTTGTGGTGGGGACACCTGAAGACGCTTTATGCCAATGCGATGGATCGAGGCCGGCAGAGCTACGTTCCGCCAAAAGGCCACGCCAAGGTGCGCGTCGAGGCGCGCGCCATGATTGTCTTCTACGCGGCCGTCATTTTGCTCGCCGTGTATTTCCGGCTCACCGTGCTTCTCTGGGTCTGGATCGTGCCGGCCTTGCTCGGGCAGCCGTTTCTGCGGCTCTATCTGCTCGCCGAGCACGGCCGTTGTCCCTTCGTCGCCAACATGTTGGAGAACACGAGGACCACGCTGACGAACTGGTTTGTGCGCAAGCTGGCGTGGAACATGCCATTCCATGCCGAGCATCATGCCTATCCCGGCGTTCCGTTTCATCAACTGCCGGAATTTCATGCGCAGATAGAGCGCCACCTGAAGGTCGTCGAACCGGGCTATGTGAGCTTCCACGAAAAGTACATAGAGACGTTGCGCTGATGCTGCGCAGTCGGCAAACCGGTCGCGCCCAGTTGAGGAAGCGACCGGTTTGAGCGGCTAGACCTGCGCGATTCCGCCGTCGACGAACAGCTCGGCACCGGTGACAAAGCTGGAATCGTCCGAGGCCAGGAATACTGCCGCCTTGCCGATCTCATCGGGATCGCCGAGCCGGCCCATCGGCACCTGGGTAGCAAGGAAGTCAAGCAAGCCCTTCTGGTTCTCAGCCTCGGGTCCTGCAAGCTCGGCGAGGCCCGTTGTACGGGTCGGACCAGGACTGAGGATGTTGACGCGGATTTGCCGTTCCTTCAGGTCGAGTATCCAGCTGCGGGCAAAGTTGCGCAGCGCCGCTTTGGACGCGCCGTAAACGCTGAACGCCGCCGTGCCGGTCGAGCCGGCTGTCGAACCGGTCAGGATCACCGAGGCACCATCGGTTAGCAGCGCGAGTGCCTTCTGCACCGTGAACAGCACGGCTTTGACGTTGCGGCCGAATGTTTCATCATAGTGCTGTTCGCTGATCTGCCCGAGCGGCAGCATCGAACCGCCGCCGGCATTGACCGAGAGCACATCGATGCGGCCGCGTTGCGCTTTCACCTGGGCAAAGAGCCGGTCGAGATCGGCAGAACTGGTCGAATCCGCCTGGACTCCGGTGGCGTTCTTCCCGATCGCCGCGACGGCCTTGTCGATCTCGGCCTGACGCCGTCCTGTGATGTAGACATGCGCGCCTTCGGCAGCGAAGCGCTTGGCGATGCCAAGGCCGATGCCGCTGCTGCCGCCGGTAACCAGGGCGATCCTTCGAGTTTCCGTGTCATTCTTGTCACTCCTGTTGTGGGTGGCAAAGACATATGGACAGGCGGATACTTTCGAAATAGCAATACTTGAAAACAATCATTGCAGAATTGGTGATGGCAAAAGTTCCGGATTTCGAAGGTTTGGCCATGTTCGCCAAAGTGGCGGAGGAGCGGTCCTTTGCCGCTGCCGCACGTGTGCTCGGCCTGTCGGTGGCGACGGTATCGCGTGGTGTCAGTCGACTGGAGGAGCGACTTGGTGCGCGACTTTTCAACCGCACGTCGCGGCGACTGGCTCTTACCGATTTTGGTCAGCGGCTCGCCGAACGTGCGTCCCGTCTCTACCGCGACGCTGAAGATGCCGAGAGTGCCGCTCGCGAACTGTCGGCCAGTCCGCGCGGCCTTGTACGTCTGGCCATGCCGATGTCGTTTGGGCTGCGGTGGGTGGCGCCGCTGCTTCCTGATTTCTTCAAGCTCTATCCGGACGTGTCGATCGATCTGCATCTGAGTGATGCGGTCGTCGATCTTATCGGTGAGGGGTTCGACGCAGCACTGCGGATTGCCGTGTTGCCGGATTCCTCGCTGGTTGCCCGGCGCCTGTGCGGCATCGCCCCGTTCATCGTTGCCGCACCGTCCTATCTCGCCAGGCATGGCCGTCCAGGCACGCCACGCGACCTCGACGCGCATCACTGCCTTGGCTACGCCTATCGTCCGCGACAGGACGTCTGGCATTTCAGCAATGTCGCCGGCGATGAAGAAGTTGTCACGCCGTCAGGGCCATTGCGAGTGACCAACTCAGACGCCCTGGTTCCGACCGTACTGGCGGGATTGGCGATTGCCGAGCTGCCGGAATTCATTGCCAGCGAATACCTTGCCGATGGGCGCATGGAAGTGATCCTGACCGACTGGACTTTGCCCAGAGGCGCGCTGTATTTCGTAACGCCGTCGGCCCGCGCGCGCCCGGCGAAGGTCGAAGCCGTCGCCGGTTTCATGGCTGCGCACCTGTCGAGACCGAGCTGGCAACTGATCCCTCAATAGGAGGCGGGGAAGGGGCAATGGAAGCTCGACGACGTGCTCTCGAACGGCTCGGCGGGCGGAGCGATACACCCCATGGGCCTATGGTCAGCCGGTCTGGCTGTGCAGCGCACGCGATTTCAAAAGACGCTGAATGTCCGATGCCTTTGAGGGCACGCCGATCAGATAGCCCTGCGCCTCGACACAGCCATTGCCGCGCAGGATGTCGAGCTGCGCCTCGGTCTCGACGCCCTCGGCGGTGACAGTGATGCCGAGTTCGGCACCCAGCCCGATGATGGTGCGAACGATCGCGGCCGTGTCGTGATTGCCCAGGTCATGAATGAACGAACGGTCGATCTTGATCTTGTCGACGGGAAAACGCCTGAGATATCCAAGCGAGGAATAGCCGGTGCCGAAATCATCCAGCGCGATGCGGATGCCGAGCTCGCGCAGCTGACGCAGCGTCTTCAGCACGGTCTCGCTCTCGTCCATCAGCACGGTTTCGGTGATCTCCAGTTCCAACTGGCCGGCCGGCACGCCGGAGAAGGCCAGCGCCGAGATGACGCTGCGGGCGAAACCGGCGCTTCTGAGCTGCACGGCGGAGACATTGACCGCGATGCGCACGCCGGCAGGCCAGCTTGCCGCCGCCGCGCAGGCCTTCCTCAGGGCCCATTCGCCAAGCGGCACGATCAGTCCGGTTTCCTCGGCGACCGGAATGAACTCGTCCGGCACCACCGTGCCGCGCGCTGGCGAATGCCAGCGCATCAGGGCCTCCGCGCCGATGATCTCGCCGGATTCTATGTTCATGAGGGGCTGGAAATCGAGATCGAATTCCTGGCGCGGCAGCGCTGTCTCGAGGTCGATCTCAAGCGCCCGGCGGGCCTGCACCATGGCGTCCATTCCGGGCTCGAAGAAGCGATACAGGTTGCGCCCTTCGCTCTTCGCTCGGTAGAGCGCCGTATCGGCGTTCTTCAGCAGCGTATCGGCGTCTCTGCCGTCGTCAGGGAAAACGGCGATGCCCAGGCTGATGCCGACATGCATGTCCCGGTTCTTGTCGCGAAACGGTTTTGCGATTGCCTCGACGATGCGTTTCGCCAGTTTTTCAGCATGGGCGATGCCCTTGAAATTGAACTGGATGGTGACGAATTCGTCGCCGCCGAAACGGGCGACGATGTCTGTTTCATTGTGTAGGCAACGCTGCAGCCTCTCGGCCACGCTTTTCAACAGCCAGTCGCCGGCCGGGTGTCCCCAGGTGTCGTTGACGGCCTTGAAGCGGTCGAGATCGAGCGAGAAGATCGCCAGCGGCATGGCCGCCGCGTCCTCCAGCGCCCGGTCGAGCCGTTCGCGAAACATCGAGCGGTTGGGCAGCCCGGTCAGCGTATCGTGATGCGCAAGGTGGGTCATGCGCTCTTCGGTGCGGCGGCGTTCGGTGACATCGTCGAAGGTCGTCACCCAACCGCCACCGCTCATCGGCCGGCGTGCGACCAGAACCGTCCTGCCGTCGGTAAGATGCCGATACGTCGAATGCATTTTTGCCGCCACCAGGCAGGCCTCGGTTTTGGCGACTTCGCTGTCGACGTCGATCTTCGTATAGATGCCGAGTTCCAGCAGTCGTTCGAGCGCGTCGCGGTGCGTCGTGCCGAGCGGGAAGTCCGTCGCGGTGACGTTGTAGAGTTCCAGAAAACGCCCATTGCGCACGATCAGCCTGCCGTCGGCGTCGTACATCAGCAGCCCTTGCGACATGTTGGCGAGCGCCGCGTCGAAGCGGCGGTGCTGTTCCTTGAGATCCTGTTGGGCGCGTCGCTGCTCGGTGATGTCCTCGTAGATCGAGACCCAGCCGCCCGACGCCAGTGGCCGATGCGAGATGTTGATGATGCGACCATCGGACAGCGTCTCCTCGTAGGTCGAGGGTCTGGCCTGGTCGATATAGGGCTTGCGGATGGCGTAGAGTTCATCGGCGCTTTGCGAGGCAATCCCGATGTCGACGCTGTGCCGCAGGATGTCGAGGAACCGGATGCCGGGTCGCATCACGCTGGCGTCGAGACAGAAGATGTTGAGGTAGTTGCGGTTGCAGATGATCATCCGCTCGTCGGCGTCGAACATGCACAGCCCATGCGACATGTTCTCGACCGCGGCCGAAAAACGTTCGTTCTGTTCGCGCAGTTCGTCTTCCATGCGGCGCGAGCGCTCCATGCCTCCGGCCACCCGCTCCGGGACAACCGAACCATCCTTGGCATCAACGACGGGCATGAAGCGCGCCTGCGGTCCGTGATTGAACGGGACACTGTGGCCGCCGGCGGTTAATTTAGCGTTGTTTTACACGGCGGGATTCACGGTAACCGCAGGGGTGCTCATCTCGGCGGTCCTTGCATCGTCACAAGGCTTGGAGTCGCGAAATTCGGTAGACCGCCGCCGGTGGGACGTTCAACATCGTGCGCCCTATGTGCGTTGCGCTGAGGTGTAATCCCTCAAGGATCGGTTGGGCGACTGGGCATCGTGGACCATAGGTGAATTGGTAGAACGACCCGCCGGACTGCAGGTGGGCGAAAGCCCCGTCGAGGATCGCTATCACCTTCTGGTCGGGCATGCTTCAGTAGTGGCAAGCCACTGATGACCGCCCCGACTGCTGCGTCGTTGCGGAATTCGACATCACCCACGCGGGTGGCATCCATCCGAAGCACCCGCGTCCGAGGAAAACGGGTTTCCAGGTGCTGCGCGAAGGTCGCGCCGTATTCAACCAAGGTGAGATCTTCCGGTCTCACGCCGCGCTCAAGCAGTTTTGCCGTGAAGACGCCGGTGCCGGGCCCGAGCTCAATCACCTGTCCTGTCCTGGAAGTGATGTCCTGCGTGATTATTTTGGCAAGCGCGTTGCCGGACGGGGCGATGGCTGCCACGCGCAGCGGTGCGGCCATCCAGGACCGAAAGAACATCCAGAAATCGTTCTGCATTGGGCCTCCTCGGAAAAAGCGTGTGGTTGTTGAATGCCGTTGAACAGCAATTCAGCGCTGGACGAAGCGGGCATCGAAGGGACGACGGCCAATCGGGAATTGGGTAGCGCTTGGGGCTGTGCGGCACAGTAACGGAACACGCCAATGCAGTTGCGGCAAACGCCAATGGCGCCTTGCCATCCAAGAACGCGTCCGAAAGCACATGGCGGATTGGCCCGCTGCGGGCTAGCGCAGGAAGCTGTCTGAGCCCACCGGTTTCAAGTTGTCGAAGTTGAGTTCACGCCAGCGGTTGGGCGTCGTACCCTCCCACTCCCGGAAAGCACGATAGAAGGAACTCGCGTCCTGGTAGCCGAGCAGGCAGGCTACCTCATCAATGTCTGCCGATGGATCCGACAGCAGTTGACGGCCGAGTTCCTGCCGTGCACCGACAAGGAGTTCGCGGAAACTCTTCCCTTCCTCGGTGATACGCCGCTGGAGTGTGCGTTCGCTCATGCCAAGATCGCGAGCGATGTCGGACAGCTCCGGCCTTCCGCTCGCCAGGCTTCTCTTCAGAACGACCTTCACCTGCTCGGAGATCGAGCTTTGTGCCTGAAGCTCACCGAGCGCGGCCGCTAGTGCCGGCGTAAGAATTTCGAGAAGCTCGGGATTGTGGCCGGGAAAGGGACGATCGAGGTCGGCTGACCGCAGGACCAGCAGGTCGCGCGGGGCGCCGTAGCGGACCGGGCATCCAAAATAATCTCGATGTACGTCGCTCGTCGGATCGGGACGCGTGAATTCGACACGGCGAGGAGTAAGATGCTGTCCCGTTCCCCGCCTGCCGAGCTCGACGAGAAAGGCAAAGGCGACATCGATGGCAACGGCCGGTGCCGGCTCGGTAGCGTAAAGCCACTCGGAGGTGATCGTGCATTCCCCGTTCTCGTCGGCGACATGCAGTTCCTCGGGTGTGCAGAGCCGCTTGAAACGCGCGATCCGGGCGATGCCGTCGCGGTAGTTCCGCGCGTGGAAGGCTGCCAGCGTCGAGGGCGGATGGATCGCGGTGTCAGCGGCTTCGACAAGCTTTATGCCCAGAGCCGGTTCTGCGGATAGGTCTTCCAGAGCCTTCCAGAGCGCGAAATATTGTGCGGTCGTGACAAAGGCCTGTTCGTTGAGGTGAAGGGTCACGGAAAGCCGGGCCTGCCGCAACACGGCGGACGCAGGCAGGCTGAGACGTTCCACGGCGCGCCAGAACGCGCGCGGCACCTTGCATTTGTCGCCCGGAACTCCGCTCATTCCCGCTTTTCCCTCCCTCGTTCACCGCATCTGACTCAGGATGAGGCGATCGAATATGCGATCGCCCAACCACTTCCTGACACCGATCATCATTTTGGCATATTTGCCGGCCGCGTAGCGCGTCTGCGGCCTGGCCGACTTGACGGCCGTCGAGACCACATCGGCGATCAGGCGCGGATCGCTGCCACGGCCGTGGCCGTAAGTCGCTCTCGTCGTCCTCGCCACCGCCTCGGTCACCTTCGCATAAGCGCCGGTTCCGGATCGCTTCAGAAGCCCGTCCGCGACGACATCGCCGAATCCCGTTTCGATCAGGCCGGGCTCGACGACCACGACCTTGATACCAAAGGGGGCAAGCTCAAGCCGCAGCGAGTCCGACCAGCCTTCCAGCGCGTGCTTTGTCGCATGATACCAGGCGCCGAGCAGGGTATAGATCTTGCCGCCCATCGACGTGATGTTGACGATCGTGCCGGCTTTCTTCCTGCGCATCGCCGGCAGCAAGAGCTGCGTCAGGCGGGCCGGACCAAAGACGTTCACCTCGAACTGATAGCGCGCCTCGTCGATGCTGATCTCCTCGACCGGCCCGTAGAGTCCGAAACCCGCATTGTTCACGAGGACATCGACCCCCTCGACTTCGGCGAGGATGCTGGCGACAGCCGCGTCGATCTCCTCGTCCTTCGAAATGTCCATGCGCAACGGGCGTGCTCCGAGCGCCGCGAGATCTTCCATCTTGTCGATCTGGCGCGCGGCCACATAGACCTGAAAGCCGTCCTGGATTAGGCGCTTCGCGATTTCCTTGCCCATGCCGGAGGATGCACCAGTCACCAGGGCTGTCTTTTTCCGTCTGTCAAACATGATTGCCTCTCATCTTGCTGACCAAAATCTAGGATCGGGCACTGGCCCTTTCATTAACGAAGCGCGCCATGAGAGTAGCAGATTACGCCAAAAACAACCGCGCTGGTTGCTTGGCAGTCGAGCGAGTGACCCTAACACGTGCGGATGTCTGACGAGATTTGGTTTCGCTTGCCGCAGGAAAGAGCGCGGTTCCTCTTTCGCGCCTCGCACCAAGACTCAATGCCTTCTGGCGGTCGGCTAATCTCGCCTCATCCTACGGCGTAGATTCCGCCACGATCATGGACTGACGTTTGGACTCGAGCGCCGCAAAGCGCTTCAGGAACGCATTCTGTGCCCAGGTCACGGAGCGTGGCGTGAAATCGAAGCGGTCGGCGTTGAAACCGCGCGGACGGCCGAAGAATTCGGTCGCCTCGGCAGTCGAAAAGCCGGCAAGCAGCGTTGCCTCGAAATAGGCGGCGATCTGGTCGGCGCGCTTGATTTCCTTGCGCAACGCCGCCGCTGGTTCTGGCGGCAGCGAGAAGCGCAAATGAATGGCGCGCTGCAATCGCAACTCGCAGTCCTTGTAGCTGCCGCCCATCACCGATTTGAACGGCGAGATCATGTCGCCGATGACATATTCGGGTGCGTCGTGCAGCAGTGCCGCCAGCCGGGCGTCGGCCGAAGCCCCAGGCACCAGGTCGCAGAACAGCGCTTCGACCAGCAGCGAGTGCTGGGCAACCGAAAACGCATGCTCACCGCTGGTCTGGCCGTTCCAGCGGGCGACGCGGGCGAGCCCATGCGCAATGTCGGATATTTCGATGTCGAGCGGCGAGGGGTCGAGCAGGTCGAGCCGGCGGCCGGACAGCATGCGCTGCCAGGCACGCGGTGGCGCGCCGACGCGATCGGCCGCCATCAGATCTCCTCCGCGCCGACGGCTTCCCGCGGGAAGGTGAACTTCGCCCAGCCGGGAATGGCCATCGTAACCGGGACGTCTCCCGCCATGATCGGCAGGCCGGCGTCGAGCGCCGCCTTGACCCTGTCGATGCGGGCAATGGCAAGCCCTGACGTGCCGGCACTCGAGCCGAGCGTGCCGACCGGCCGTCCCTCGACGGTGAGTTCGGTGCCGGAAGCCGGCAGGGCAAGCCCAGCCTGGACAATCAGCACGCGCCGCCTGGCCGTGCCGCGATGCTGCATGCGCGAAACGACCTCCTGGCCGATGTAGCAGCCCTTCTTGAAGCCGACACCGCCGGTTTCGTCGAGCAGCACGTCATGCGGGAATGCATCGCCGAGCGCGTAGTCTGCCCCACTCTCGGCAATGCCGTGGGCGATGCGAAAGGCCTGCCACGCGGTGGCGTCGCCGTTCGCCGCGGCATTGCCATAGGAGCGCGTAACGACATCGCCGGAAAAGCGCCGGTCGACCACCGCCGCTGAATCAAAGTGCGAGGTCGTTGACTCATTTCCCCACGCAACGGTGACAAGCTCCTGATCGGCCTTGGTTATCTCGGCCTTGGCGCGCAGTTTGTAGAGCGTCAGCCGGCGCACGAAATCGCCTGCCATGTCGGCGCGGCATTCGAGTCGGAAGGCATTCTCGCCTGTGCGCGAGATCAGGAAATCGAACAGGATCTTGCCTTGCGGCGAAAGCAGGGCACCCGGCTTTGCTTCGCCGGCGCCGAGTGTATCGAGATCGGTGGTCACTATATTCTGCAGAAAATGCTCGGCATCCGGGCCGGACACGGAAATGAGGGCGCGGTCTTTCAGCAGGGCAAAGGGCATTGGCGGGAATTGAACCTGATCTTGCAAAACGGTCGGCCTTTACGTAAGCCGCTGGCACTTCCCCTGCAAGAGACTGGACCCATATGGCCACGACCTACGACCTCATCCTGACAGGCGGCACAGTGGTCAACCATGATGGCGAAGGTTTTCGCGACATCGGCGTTCGGGGCGGGCGGATTGCCACCATAGGCGATCTCTCACAAGCGTCGGCCGGCGAGACGATCGACTGCCGCGGCTTGCATATCCTGCCAGGTGTCATCGACAGCCAGGTGCACTTTCGCGAGCCGGGACTGGAGCACAAGGAGGACTTGGAAACGGGCTCGCGCGCGGCGGTGCTTGGCGGCGTCACCGCCGTGTTCGAGATGCCCAACACCAATCCGCTGACCACCAGCGAGGCAGCGCTTGCCGACAAGGTCCGGCGCGGCAGCGGTCGCATGCATTGCGATTTCGCCTTCTGGGTCGGCGGCACCCGCGAGAACGCCAGGGATGTCGGCGAGCTTGAGCGGCTGCCGGGCGCCGCGGGGATCAAGGTTTTCATGGGCTCGTCGACCGGCGACCTGCTGGTCGAGGATGATGATGGCGTTGCATCGATCCTCAAGAACACGCGCCGACGTGCCGCTTTTCATTCGGAGGACGAGTTCCGGCTGCGCGAGCGTCTTGGCGAACGCATCGAGGGGGATCCTTCATCGCACCCGGTCTGGCGCGACGAGATCGCCGCCTTGCGCTGCACCGAACGGCTGGTGCGCATCGCACGAAACGTTCGCGCCCGCATCCACGTGCTGCATATCTCGACGGCGGAGGAAATTATGTTCCTCGAACAGCACAAGGATGTCGCGACCTGCGAGGCGACGCCACATCATCTGACGCTGTCGGCGGACGATTACGCGCGGCTGGGCACGCTCATTCAGATGAATCCGCCGGTGCGCGCCGCGCGCCATCGCGACGGCGTCTGGCATGGCATCGTGCAAGGCATTGTCGACGTGCTCGGCTCCGATCACGCGCCCCACACGCTGGCCGAGAAGGCAAAGCCGTACCCGGCATCGCCGTCGGGGATGACCGGCGTGCAGACGCTGGTGCCGATCATGCTCGATCACGTCAATGCCGGCCGGTTGACCCTGCAGCGCTTCGTCGACCTGTCCAGCCACGGCCCGCAGCGTATCTTCGGCATGGCAAGAAAAGGCCGCATCGCCGCCGGTTACGATGCCGACTTCACCATTGTCGACATGAAGAGGCGCGAGACCATCACCAATGCGCAGGCCGGTTCGAAAGCCGGTTGGACACCCTATGATGGCAAGCAAGTCACCGGTTGGCCGGTCGGCACCGTCATTCGCGGCCGCCGCGTCATGTGGGAGGGCGAAATCGTCACGCCAAGCCAGGGCAGGGCGGTGGAGTTCTCCGAGGCACTGGCGGGTTAGCTGTTTCAGCGGCGCTGGAAAGGCGATCCGCAAAGTCGCTCGGCCAAAGGGCATTCGGCTTGGACACGAGCGGGTGGCTGTTTTGACCGCGCTGCGGAATTTTGCGGGAAGAACTCAGTCGCCGGCGACGAAGAAGGTCCATTGCCCGGCGGGCGTGATGCCGACGCGGTAGAAGATGTAGGCGCCGAACTGCTTCATGTCATCGAAGTCGCCCGCGGTGACGATCTTGAACAACTCAACCCGCTGCTTGGCGTCGAGCTTGTCCAGCGGCAGCGCGAAGAAATACGGCCACACATAGAGCTCTTCCGGCGTGCCGGCATCGAGGTGGACGTAGCCGGCATCGAGCACTTCCTCCAGGATGGCCAGGATTTCCTGGCCATCCGGGTCGCCGGAGAGGCCCTTGAGGAAGGCAATGGCGTCGCCGTCTATATCGGTCAGCGACAATTGCGTCGTGCTGTCGCCCTTGCCGATCAAGGGCCGCAGCTTTTCGATGTCGCCGCTCTTGCAGGCTTCGACGATCAGGTTGTGCATGCGCCGCACCGGCTCGGGCAGTTTGTCGAGATCGTAGACGACCTCGGGTATCGGCGTGTCGGGATCGACGCGCGGTCTGGTCACGCCGCCGTCAGGTGGGCTGCCGGGCTCGGCCTCGTTCGGCGCAGCCGGCTGGCTGGTCGAAGGCGGCGTTCCGATCGGGTCGGGCATCGGCACCGCGCTTCCGGGCGGCGACATGTCGTCGTCGGCCGAAGGCTGGACCGGGGAGGGAAGCTCTTCGCGCTTGATCTCGCTCAGCGCATAGGCGGGGCTGCTCGCGAGGCATGCAATCAAGGGAATCGCGGCACAGCAAGCGGCGAAGCAGATGCAAAGGACCAAGCCACGTGGCTTGCCTGACATCGAAAAATCCACTGCCCGCTTCTCCTTGATTCCGGGCATCATGCCCGAGCGGCATATCGTCAAAGAACCGGACGTCGGTTCAGTGCCGCAGCCGTTCAGGTTCGAAGGCGCCAGCAATCACCTTTTCACGCATACGGTCGAGCAGGGCAAGGGCGGAGGTCTCGCCATTGGCGCGCAGCATCTCGCCGAACGCCGTCTCAAGCGCTGCTTCGGCAATGATTTCGGGCTCTATGCCGGCGGAGAGACCTTCCGCCCAGGCTTCGCTGTGGCTCTCCACGGCGGTCAGGCGTTTTTCTTCCCTGACCAGCGCGTCGATGTCGTTGACACCATGTTCCATATGCGATGTCCACCCTTTCAAGCAGCAATCCGTCGATGTGGATCGGGCCTGATCTGTTCATTTCACACGCAGGGCCAAGTAAGTATCTGTAAATACGACATTTTTTTGATCGTCTTTTACAGAGCCCGATTGCCTTGTGCGAAGCTGCGTTCAGTTCGGGTCAAACTTAGCCGATTAGGGAGGCCTGCGGGGCGAAAACCTTCAGTTTGAGTTAATTTCGCATTCGTGTGGTAACGTTTCGTTAATACTGTTGCAGAAGCGCAACATCAGGATTGCACCAAGATATTGTCCGGCACAAGCCGGATTTCTCCGCTGGCGCCGGCGGCGGCTCGGATACTTGTCGATGAGCCGTTCGGAATGCCTAGTTTCCGTAACGCGAAGCGATGTCACGCGACAGCGTCTCGCCTTCCTTCATGTAACGGCTGATGGCTTCGGTTGCCGAGGCCGTGCATTGCGTATAGGTGCCGCCGAAGGAGCGGTAGCCGCGATTGAAGCTGGCGATGAAGCGTGCGCGTCGCTCGGCATCCGGATTTTCCGAATCGAGCAGCTTCTGCATTTCGACGCGCCACTGATCGCCTTTCTCTCCGCACAAATTGCGCAGGAAATGCAGCGATCCCAGAACCTCCGCCAGCCGCATCAGCCCCGGCTCGAACGGCGACTCGGCGCTGAGCGCCGGCCGCGTCGGGAAAGCCGCACTGACGGCAAGACATACGGCGAGGTACACGGATGGACGGTTCATGAGCCTTCCCTGCCGAACGGCATAAGCCGTTGTGGCCGCCAAACAGCATAAGCCTTTGTGACGAAACAATTTGTCGCCCGCAAGGCGATTTTCAAGACTGCAGCACCCCAGCGTTTCAGTCAGGATCCAGCAAGTCTTCGGCGACCGCGAACACCGAGCCGGCGAGCGGCAGCGCCGTCATCTCGTTGAGTGTATAGAAGGCGGCTGTCTCGGCGTCGTCGCTGGCCACCGCTTCGCCGCCGCCATAGGCGGCACCGAACACCGTCAGGAGATAGTCGACCGGGTGGCTGTCGTCCCTGCCATCGATATGGATTTCCCGAAGCGGGCGGTAATTGGTGGCCCGCAAGCCGGTCTCTTCCAGCAGTTCGCGCTTTGCCGCATCCTCCAGCGTTTCGCCGGCCTCGACCTTGCCGCCCGGAAAGGCATAGAGTCCCTGTGACGGTTGCCGCGCCCGCTTGACCAGGAGCACGGTCTGGCCACGCACGACGGCCACCGAGACTGCCGGAAGTGTCCTGCGCGCTTCGTTCATGGATTTCCGATCATTGAAGGCAGGACTGTTGTGGACCGCCCAGCATGGGGAAGCTTTAGCGGTTGCGCAACGCCGGTTCCATCGCCACTTTCAAACCGAACCATTGGAAGGGCACCAATCGACCATGTGCGGACGCTTTGCCTTGACCGCGACGCCGGACCAGACCGCCGCCTTTCTGGGCTTGGCAGAACTGGAGGATTTCCCGGCGCGCTACAACATTGCCCCGACGCAGCCGATCCTGATGGCGACCGCCGGCGCCCCGCGGGCACCAGGTTCGAATCTGCCGGACCGGCAGTCGGTGCTGGTGCGCTGGGGGCTCATCCCGACCTGGGTCAAGGACACCCGGGAGTTTCCGCTGCTGTTCAACGCGCGCTCTGAAGGGGCAGCCGAAAAGGCCTCGTTCAAGGCCGCCATGCGCCATCGCCGCGCGCTGGTGCCGGCGTCAGGTTTCTACGAGTGGCGGCAGACTGGCGGCAAGAAGGGGCAACCTTATTGGATTCGGCCCAGGCATGGCGAGTTGGTCGCCTTTGCCGGCCTTGTCGAGACCTATGCCGAGCCGGGCGGTTCGGAAATGGATACCGGCGCCATCCTGACCGCCAGCGCCAATGCCGACATCGCCCACATCCATGATCGCATGCCGGTGGTGATCGATCCCAGGGATTTCGCCCGCTGGCTGGATTGCCGTACGCTCGAGCCACGCGATGTCGCCGACCTGTTGCGGCCGGCGCCAACAGGTTTCTTCGAGGCAATTCCGGTCTCCGACCTTGTCAACAAGGTCGCCAACACCGGACCGGAGATACAGGAGAGGGGCGAGATCGGACCCGAGCCCGAGAAGGTCAAGCGCCAGAAACCCGGCGCGGACGACAGTCAGATGACGCTGTTTTAGCAGAGGCTGTTATTTTGAGGCGCATCCTGCGCCGTCATGCCTGACGCCTTTGGCGCCGGCCGAATACTGCTTCAGGCAGCGCGGGGGGATACGATCTTCTGCGCCGGCTTTTTCTTCTTCGCGGTGTGGAGAAGGGCGGCGACGATCGCCGCGGGGCCGATTGCGCGATAGTGGTTGGTCAGCGCCGGTTGCTTGGCGCGGTTGGATTCCTGCTTGCTGCGAGCCATGTCTCTCTTCCCAGGTAACATTTCAGTGTCTGCGTTTGCTGGCCGAATCCGACCAAATCGTGACGTCTGGTGATCTAGCCGGCGAATGTTTCATGACTGTGCCGACATGTTTAATAAAATGTTTCACTGCCTGATTCCGCGTGATCGAACCACGCGTTTGCCAGTCTTCGTGGCATTTTTCTCAGAACCAGCGGCTTGACGGCAACACCGGCCAAGGCGATAAAGCCGCCCATGAAAACGTCTTTCGCCATTTGTGGCATTTGCATTATTGGCTAGCCTCGCGCTGGTCCGGACGTTTTCGCCTCATCTTCCCCTAGATTGGACAAACGCCCCGGCCAGCAGGCTGGAGCCCGATTTGCGCCCTCGGCGCAGGCTGGGCTTCATTATCAACGGACCGGGAAGGCACGAATGTCTGACGCATCGAAGGGCCTGCGCCTCTACAACACGCTAACGCGGAGCAAGGAGGATTTCGTCCCGATCGATCCGCGCAATGTGCGCATGTATGTTTGCGGCCCGACGGTCTACGACTTTGCCCATATCGGCAATGCGCGGCCGGTGATCGTCTTCGATGTGCTGTTCCGTTTGCTGCGCTATGTCTACGGCGAGGCGCACGTCACGTATGTGCGCAACATCACAGATGTCGACGACAAGATTAACGCGCGCGCCCTGCGTGATTTCGGCGGCGAGATCGCTTCCGGGGCACTTTCGCTCAACGAGGCAATCCGGCGGGTCACCGAAAAGACCGCCGACCAGTTCCACAAGGACGTGGCGACGCTCGGCTGCCTGGAGCCGACATTCGAGCCGCGCGCCACCGAATTCGTCGAGCCCCGCGCTGACGGCAAGGCCGACATGATCACCTTGATTCAAAGTCTGATCGAACGTGGCCATGCCTATGTCGCGGCAGGCGAAGTGCTGTTCGACACGGCGTCGATGCCGGACTATGGACAATTGTCGAAGCGCAATCTCGACGAGCAGCAGGCCGGCGCTCGCATCGCCGTCGACGCGCACAAGAAGAACCCCGGCGATTTCGTGCTGTGGAAGCTCTCGTCGCCGGAGGAGCCGGGCTGGAATTCGCCTTGGGGCAGGGGTCGGCCGGGCTGGCACATCGAGTGCTCGGCGATGTCGGCCGCCTATCTCGGCGAGGTGTTCGACATCCATGGCGGCGGGCTCGACCTGATCTTCCCGCACCATGAGAACGAGATCGCCCAGTCGCGCTGCGCGCACGGCACCGATGTCATGGCCAACATCTGGATGCACAACGGCTTCCTGCAGGTCGAGGGGCAGAAGATGTCGAAGAGCCTCGGCAATTTCTATTCGATCAACGAACTGCTGGAGACGGAGACTTTCGGTGGCCGCAAATGGCCGGGCGAGGTGCTGCGGCTGGCAATGCTGATGACGCATTATCGCGAGCCGATCGATTTTTCGGTGCGCAAGCTGGAGGAGGCGGAGAATACGCTGCGCAAATGGAAAAGGGCGGCGGACCTGGCGCCTGCGGCTGGGCGGTTGCCGGCGGAAGTCATCGATGCCTTGTCGGACGATCTCGCCACCTACGCCGCTTTCCAGGTCCTGACGCAGTTGGCCGGCGAAGCCGCGGACAGCAACGAAGCCGCTGCTGCGCTGAAGGCGTCGCTGCTGTTCCTCGGGTTCGATATCGCCTCGGCAAAGGTGGACGAGGATAACGTCGCGAGAACGATCGCCAATCGCCTCGCGCTCATCGCCGCGAAGAACTGGGCCGAGGCCGACCGCATCCGCGACGAACTGTTGGCACAAGGTGTACAGTTGAAGGACGGCAAGGACCCCGCCACCGGCGAACGCATCACCACCTGGGAGGTAAAAAGATGATCGACCATCTCGGCATCACCGTGGCCGATTTCGACGCTTCGAAGGCTTTCTATGACAGGGCAATGGCGCCGCTGGGGGCTGCACTCCTCTACATGGTGCCGCAGGAACACACTGGCGGCGCCAAGGTTGGCGGCTATGGCCGCGACCGGCCGGTGTTCTGGCTGCACGCCGGCAAGGACAAGCCCAGGGATCACCAGCATGTCGCTTTCACGGCGCGCAGCCGTGCCGAGGTCGATGCCTTCCACGCGGCCGCACTCGCCGCCGGCGGCAAGGACAATGGCGGGCCGGGCCTGCGCCCGCACTATCACGCGAACTACTACGGCGCCTTCGTCTTCGATCCCGACGGCAACAATGTCGAGGCCGTCTGCCATGTGCCGGAGTAAGCGGTCATGAGCCTCGACAATCGGCCAATCTACACCGGCGGCTGCCAGTGCGGTGCGGTGCGCTTCCGCGTCGAGGGCGCGCTTGGCGACGCTTCGATCTGCCATTGCCGCATGTGCCAGAAGGCGTTCGGCTCGTTTTACGCGCCATTGGTGTCCGTGCGCGGCGCAAAGCTCGACTGGACGCGTGGTGAGCCGAAATACTTCCGCTCGTCCAACCATGTCGATCGTGGCTTTTGCGCCAATTGCGGCACCCCGCTGACCTTCACCGCGCCGGACGGCGTTGGCCTTGCCATCGGCGCGTTCGACAATCCGGCGGAGATCGTGCCGTTGATCCAGTGGGGCACCGAGGCAAAACTGCCTTACGTCGATACGATCCCGCAATTGCCGGGCGAGGACACGATGGCGGACATATCGTCGGCTCCCTATCTGGCCGATCTCGTCTCCTACCAGCATCCCGACCACGACACCGAACAATGGCCGCCAAAGGAAAAGTCATGACAGAGACGATACGAACCGGCGGCTGCCAGTGCGGCGCCGTGCGTTTTCGCATTCGCGGGGCGCTGGGCCGTGCGTCGATCTGCCATTGCCGCATGTGCCAGAAGCAGTTCGGCTCGTTCTTCGGCGCGCTGGTGACGGTGCCCAAGGATGGCGTCGAGTGGACCCATGAAGAGCCGAGCTATTTCCAGTCGTCGGTCAACATCGATCGTGGCTTCTGCGCCCGCTGCGGTACGCCGCTGACCTACCGGCAGCCCGGCGGGCTCGAGATCGCCATCGGCGCCTTCGACGACCGCTCCGATCTCGCCCCACGGATCCAGGTCAACTACGCCGCGCGACTGCCTTGGGTGGAGACGATCTTCGATCAGCCCGTCCACCAGGATCCTGACTATTACGCCCGGCAGGAGCAGATCATTTCCTTCCAGCATCCCGACCATGAAACAGCGGACTGGCCGACCAAGGGTTTGCAACTATGAGCAGTCAATTGCGTACTCTCTATCCCGAGATCGAGGCCTTCGATTCCGGCATGCTCGATGTCGGCGACGGCCATCAGGTCTACTGGGAGCGTTCCGGCACCAGGGGCGCCAAGCCGGCGGTGTTCCTGCATGGCGGGCCGGGCGGCACCATTTCGCCAAAACACCGGCGGCTGTTCGATCCGAAGCTCTACGACGTCATCCTGTTCGACCAGCGTGGCTGCGGGAAATCGACGCCCAATGCATCGCTCGAGGCCAATACGACCTGGCATCTCGTCGCCGATATCGAGCGCCTGCGCGAGATGGCCGGCTTCGACAAATGGCTGGTGTTCGGCGGCTCCTGGGGCTCGACGCTGGCGCTGGCCTATGCCGAAACCCACCCGGATCGCGTCAGCGAACTGGTGGTGCGCGGCATCTACACGCTGACGCGCGCCGAACTCGAATGGTACTATCAATTCGGCGTCTCGGAAATGTTCCCGGACAAATGGGAGCGGTTCCTGGCGCCGATCCCGAAGGCCGAACGCGGCGACATGATGGCCGCGTACCGCAAGCGGCTGGTCGGCAGCGACCGCAAGGCGCAGCTCGAGGCTGCTCGCGCCTGGAGCCTGTGGGAAGGTGAGACGATCACGCTGTTGCCGGAGCCTGAAACCAGCGGTCCGTTCGGTGAGGACGACTATGCCATCGCCTTTGCCCGCATCGAGAACCATTATTTCGTCCATGCCGGTTGGCTGGAAGAGGGACAGCTGCTGCGCGATGCCTTCAAGCTTGGGGATATTCCCGGCACCATCGTCCATGGCCGCTACGACATGCCGTGTCCGGCGCGCTATGCCTGGGCACTGCACAAGGCTTGGCCGAAGGCGGACTTCCACCTGATCGAGGGCGCCGGTCACGCCTATTCGGAGCCGGGCATCCTCGACCGGCTGATCCGGGCGACGGACAAGTTTGCGGGCAAATGACCATGACCCGCGAGCGCCTTTATCTCTTCGACACGACTTTGCGCGATGGCCAGCAGACGCCGGGCATCGACTTTTCGGTCGAGGACAAGATCGCCATCGCCAGGCTGCTCGACGAATTCGGCATCGACTATGTCGAGGGCGGCTATCCCGGCGCCAACCCGACCGACACCGCCTTCTTCCAGGAGAAGCGCACGGCGCGCGCCAGGTTCGTTGCCTTCGGCATGACCAAGCGGGCAGGGGTGTCGGCCTCCAACGATCCCGGCCTCGCAGCGCTCGTGCAATCGAAGTCGGATGCCATCTGTTTCGTCGCCAAGAGCTGGGACTACCATGTCCGCGTCGCCCTCGGCTGCACCAATGAGGAAAACCTCGACGCCATCAAGGCCTCCGTTGAAGCAGCGATTGCTTCCGGCAAGGAGGCGTTGGTCGATTGCGAGCATTTCTTCGACGGTTTCAAGGCCAATCCCGACTACGCGCTGGCCTGCGCCAGGACCGCCTATGATGCCGGTGCGCGCTGGGTGGTGCTGTGCGACACCAATGGCGGCACGCAGCCGTCGGAAGTCCGCGCCGTCATCGAGAAGGTCATCGCTTCCGGAATACCGGGCGGCAGTCTCGGCATTCATGCCCATGACGATACCGGCCAGGCAGTCGCCAATTCGCTGGCCGCGGTCGAGGCCGGCGTCCGCCAGATCCAGGGCACGCTCAATGGCATCGGCGAGCGCTGCGGCAATGCCAATCTGATCTCGATCGTGCCGACGCTGGCGCTGAAGCCGGCATTTTCCGATCGCTTCGAGACCGGCGTTTCGGCGGAAGCCTTGACCGGCATATCGCGCCTGTCGCGCGCCTTCGACGAATTGCTGAACCGCGCCCCGGAAGCGCAGGCACCCTATGTCGGCGCCTCGGCCTTTGCCACCAAGGCCGGCATCCATGCCTCGGCGTTGGCCAAGGAGCCGGCGACCTACGAGCACGTACCCCCGGAAACGGTCGGCAACCGCCGCCGCGTCATGGTCTCCGACCAGGGCGGCAGGGCCAATTTCCTCGCCGAGCTGAAGCGGCGCGGCATCGACGTGCCGAAGGACGACCACAGGCTCGATGCACTGATTGCCGTGGTCAAGGAACGCGAGGCCGAGGGTTACGCTTATGAAGGCGCCGATGCCAGCTTCGAGCTTTTGGCGCGCAAGATGCTGCACGGCCTGCCGGAGTTCTTCAACGTCACCTCGTTCCGCTGCATGGTCGAGCGCCGCTTTGATGCCAACGGCCAGTTGAAGACGGTGTCCGAAGCGATCGTCAAAGTTCTGGTCGAGGGCGAGGAGAAGATGTCGGTGGCCGAGGGGCATGGCCCGGTCAACGCGCTCGACATCGCGCTGCGCAAGGATCTCGGCAAGTTCCAGGGCGAGATTGCCGACATGGAGCTTGCCGACTTCAAGGTACGTATCCTCAATGGCGGCACCGAGGCGATCACCCGCGTGCTGATCGAATCGCATGACAGCACCGGCGCACGCTGGTGGACGGTCGGCGTTTCCGAGAACATCATCGACGCCTCGTTCCAGGCGCTGATGGACTCCATCGTCTACAAACTGATGAAGAACCGCGAAATGGCTGGGCTGGTGGCGGCGGAATAGGGTTGAACCATCAGCGAAAGTCCATTGATCCATCAGAAGTTTGCGATGGTCTTGCCAAGGCGGCTGGGCCATAGCGTTGGCCCATGGCCACTGAAGCAATGATCCTGGACGCGGATTCGAAGGCCCGGCGTGGCTTTCTGCTGGCGCTGGGCGCCTATCTCTTGTGGGGGTTGCTGCCTTTCTACATGAAAGCCGTGGCGCATCTGCCGCTCGCCGAAGTCATCGCCAACCGCATCGTCTGGTCGGTGCCGATCGCCGCCGCTGTGCTGGTGTGGGCCGGCCGCACCGCGGATTTCAAGGCCGCATTGCGCTCACCGCGCACCATCGCCATGGCCGCTCTGACGGCGGCGCTGATTTCGGTCAACTGGGGCATCTATGTCTGGGCGATCGCCGTCGACCGCACGGTCGAGACCGCTCTCGGCTACTACATCAATCCGCTGGTCAGCGTCGTCGTCGGCGCGCTGCTGCTTGGGGAGCGTCTCGACCGGCTGCAGATCGCCGCGGTTGTGCTGGCGGCGGTCGCTGTCACGGTACTGACGATCGAAGGCGGCAAGCTGCCCTGGGTATCGCTGGCGCTGGCTTTTTCCTTCGCCGCCTACGGCTTCTTCCGCAAGACGCTGCCGATCGGCCCGAGCCAGGGCTTTTTGCTCGAAGTGCTTTTGCTGTCGGTGCCGGCGCTCGGCTACATCGCCTACCTGATCGCGACCGGGCAGGACCACATCGTGTCCGGCAGCGGCGCCGATACGGCATTGCTGATCGGCTGCGGCCCGGTCACGTCGGTACCGCTTTTGTTGTTCGCCTTCGGCGCCAAGCTGCTGCGCCTCTCGACCATCGGCATCATGCAATATATCGCGCCGACCATGGTGTTCCTGATCGCCGTTCTGATCTTCGACGAGCCGTTCGGCACCACCCAGGCCGTCGCCTTTGCGCTGATCTGGGCGGCACTGGCGATCTATTCCTGGTCGATGTTGACGACAGCGCGCAGGGCTGCTGCCCGATAAGGATTTTCGATGTACCTGCTGCATATCGCCAACAAGAATTATTCCTCGTGGTCACTGCGGCCATGGGTGTTGATGCGAGAGCTCGATATTCCCTTCGAGGAGCGGCTGACGCCGTTTCCGACCGGATCGAGCTGGGATCTCTACCGGCCGTTCTCGCCCAGCGGCCGGGTGCCCTGCCTGATCGACGATGGCTGGGCGGTGTGGGACTCGCTTGCCATCGCCGAATATCTGGCGGAGCGCCACCATGGCGTCTGGCCTGTCGAGGCCAAGGCGCGCGCCTGGGCGCGCTCCGCCGCCGCCGAAATGCATTCGAGTTTCACCGCGCTGCGCGGCGCCTGTCCGATGAGTTGCGGCCTGCGCGTCAAACCGTTTCCGGTGTCCGGTGCGCTGAAGCAGGATCTCTTTCGCCTCGGCGATTTGTGGAACGATGGCCTTGCCCGTTTCGGCGGACCGTTTCTCGCCGGCGCTCATTTCACCGCAGTCGACGCCTTCTTTGCACCGGTGGCGTTTCGGGCCCAGTCCTATGGGCTCTCTTTCGAGGGGGCGGCCGCCGCCTATCCGGAGCGGTTGCTTGCCCTGCCGGCGATGCGCGAATGGTACGAGGCAGGCCTTGCAGAGACCTGGCGTGAGCCCGACCATGAAGCGGAAGTCGCGGCAGCGGGCACCATCGTCGAGGATTTTCGCGCGGTTTGACTGCTTACAGCCGCCCAAGGCGCCGCACAAACAGGTAGGTTATGGCAGCGATAACAAGTGAGACCGCCGTCACCACCCAGAAACCCATTGGCGTGTCGACAAGCGGCAGCCCGCCGACATTCATGCCGAACAGGCCGGAAATGATGGTCATCGGCAGCAGCACGGCGGTCATGACGGACAGAACATAGAGCAACTGGTTCGACTGCATGGTCAGCTTGGCCATCAGTTCGTCCTGCAACAGCCTTGTGCGCGCCTGCAACTGCTCGCCGTCATGATAGAGAGTATGCGCCCGGTGCGAGAGCCTGGCCGCCATGTCGTTGATCGGGTCAGGCAACTCGTCGCGATGCGAATGGTCGAGATGGCGAAACAGGTTCGTGAGTGTCGCCATCTGCCGATGGATCACCACCAACCGCCGGCGCGCCTCGACCAGCGCTTGCCGCTCATTGTGCCATGCATCGCGCACGACACGGTCCTCGATGCCGTCGAGCATGTCGCCGAGCTTGCCGAGCTCGCCCGACATGCCATCAAGCGACCGGCCCATCACCGCCTCGATCAGTTCCGCCGGCGAGCGGAATTTCCGTGATCCATTCTCCACCGCCTTGCGGACGGCGTCGACCGACTCCAGCGGCTGCTTGCGTGCGCCGATCAGCATCATATCGTTGAAGGCGAAGCGGAAATGAACCAGCCCGCGCGCCTCGGAAAAATCGTGCCTGAGGTCCGGCAGATCGCCATAGAGCCAGCCGTCCTCGTAGTCGATGTGGCAGCCATGACTGGGGGCAAGGATTGCCTCGCGCACCGGACTCGGCATGGCTTTTTCGGCGCCGATCTCCTGACGGGCGTGCAAGTCGGTGATCTGATAGCTGCGCCATGTCCATCGCGCCTGCGCGAGGTCCCTGGTTCGCACGCCTTCGGCGGTGAAATGGTAGATGAAGAACAGCCCATGCTCGTCGGGCAGGTAAGGCGAAAGGTCGGTGCCTTCCGGGGCGTGAGCGATATCCATGGGCGTGGTGCCAGATGCAGGTTTCGAACTGACGCCGCATGGCGGCCGCCTGACCGTGATTTCTAGCACGGGTAAAGCCGGTTTCGTGTGACGGTTTCTTGACAGCCGATCACGGTCGGTCGAGCAGCATGCGAGTGGCGGACAATCGAGCGCAGCCAGATTCGGCTTAGAGCTTGTCGATCACCGATTGCACGCCTTCGGTCGGCGCGTCGACAGACGAGCCGGCCACCATGATGGCGGCGACGATCGCCTCGGGGTCATCGACGACCAGCGGCTTGACCCGCTGTGCGGTATGGACGAAGCCCTCGGCCGTCATGTGGTCAAGCAAAGCCAGCATCGGATCCCAGAATCCCCCGACATTGCCGAAGACGATCGGCTTGCGGTGATGGCCGAGCTGCGCCCAGGTCATGATCTCGACGATCTCCTCGACCGTGCCGATGCCGCCCGGCAACGCCACAAAGGCGTCGGATTTCTCGAACATCCTGTGTTTGCGCTCGTGCATGTTGTCGGTGATCACGAGTTCATCGAGCCGGTCAAGCGCGGTTTCGGTTGCTTCCCTGTTGATCAGGAAGCGCGGAATGATGCCCGTCACCCTGCCGCCGGCCTTGAGCGCGCCTTCGGCTACGGCGCCCATGATGCCTTTGGTGCCGCCGCCATAGATCAGCCTGAGGCCGGCTCGCGCAATCGAGCGCCCGAGCAGGTGTCCGGCCTTGGCGTAGATTTCATTGCGGCCCGGAGACGAGCCGCAATAGACACAGACGGATCGAATCGTGTTCATGCCGATGATTGGTGATTGGGTCTGAAAGCGTGGTCAAGCCCAGGGCGGGCTTTTTCTTGTCGGCCTATGCAAAACAGGTTAGACCGGCATTAGGTGGCTAAGGGGTAGGGAAATATGGCAATAAATCCACTGAAGGCGTTCTTGTTCGCGGCGGGTGGGACCGTCGCGGCCGCGGGAACCGCCTATGTATCGGGCGCACTCGACCCGTATCTCAATCGCACGCCGCCGGCGGAAGTGGCGGCGTTGACGCCGCCCGCGGCGCCGAAACCGGCTGATCCCGGCACGGAAGCGCGGCTGCCGCCGGCGTCGGTGCCGGCCGCTCCCGCCGCGGCGCCCCAGGCGACGGCCCCGGCCGTGCCGGCAACGGAGGCGGTGGCGCCGGCCGCGCCCGCCACGGCTGGTCCGGTCGCACCGACTTTCGATGTCGTGCGTGTCGAGAGCAATGGCTCGATCGTCGTCGCCGGCAATGCGGCGCCCAATTCGAAGGTCGAGATTCTCAACGGCACGACCGTGCTCGGTTCGACGGTCGCCGGTCCCGATGGCGCCTTTGTCATCGTGCTCGACGATCCGCTGAAGCCCGGCGACTACACAATTGCGCTGCGCTCGACCACTGGCGATGTCGTGACCGCCTCGGCGCAGACCGCTGTCGTCTCGGTTCCCGCGAATGCGGCCGGCCAGGTATTGGCCATGGTCGAGGAGCCGGGCAAGCCGGCTGAACTGCTCACGGTTCCGGCGCCCGAGACAAAGCCGGCCGCACCGGCCACCGGTGACCAGGCCGCCGCTCCGGCAGCCGAAGCGCCAGCGGCTACGGCCCCGGCACCAGCCGCCCCGGCGGCGCCTGCGCCGGCGGTGGTGGAAGCAGCACCTGCTCCGGCGACACCGGCGCCACCGCCCGCCGCACCAGTTGCCGAGCCCAAGATCGTCGTCGAGGCGGTCGAGATCGACGGCAACAAGATCTTTGTTGCCGGTCTCGCGGATGCCGGCCGCAAGGTGCGCGCCTATGCCAACGATATCCTGCTTGGTGATGCGCAGACGTCGCCCGACGGTCACTTCCTCGTCGAGGCGACGCGCGACATTCCGGTCGGCAGCTACACCATCCATGTCGACGGTCTCGACGCCGAAGGTGTGAAGGTGGTGGCCCGCGCCGCCGTACCGTTCGAGCGCGAGCCGGGTGAAGCGATCGCCGCCGTGGCGCCTGCGGAGCCCAAGCCCGCCGAAGCAAAGCCGGCGGCTCCAGCTGCCGCCGAAGCGCCCGCCTCGCCGGCTCCTGCAGCGCCCGCTGTTGTCGCGGCTGCTCCGGCCGAGCCCGCCCCAGCCGCAGCACCAGCGACGCCGGCTCCCGCCGCCGAAGCGCCCGCCGCTGTCGCGGCGGCCACGCCGCCAAGCGACGTACCCGAGACCGTGGCGCCCAAGCTCGAACATGCCAACGGCGCCGTCATCATCCGCCGTCACGACACGCTGTGGCGGATTTCGCGGCGCGTCTACGGCCATGGTGTGCGCTATTCGACCATCTATCTCGCCAACCAGGACCAGATCAGCGATCCTGACCGCATCTGGCCAGGGCAGGTGTTCAAGGTGCCGGAGAAGTCGAAGGAAGGCGAAGCCGCCGACCTCAAGGCGATGGGCGAGCAGGCGACGACCGCGCCGGCCAAGACAAACTGATGCATTGAGCAAGCTGCCCCTCGAACTCGATCCGGGGGCAACGGTTCTTGCCGCGACGACATGCGGCCTACCAATCTCCTCGGCCCGCTGCCCACAAGGGCAGCTTGCCGCATGACCGGTCATCGTTTATCGCCGATGGACGATGACCGAATCCCTCGTTGAAGCAAGCGGAAGCTGCCGCGCGCCGGAAGGCCCCGCCGTGGACAGCCGCGCTATCGCCGCCCGGCTGGCAGCGCTTTCGCACCCGGCGCGCATCGAAATCCTCAAACATCTGTCGGCCAGCAACTCCTGCTGCTGCCGTGAGGTGGTCGACCGTCTCGATCTGGCGCAGTCCACCGTTTCCCAGCACCTGAAGATACTGGTCGAAGCCGGACTGGTCCGCTTCGAGCCCGACCGCCAGCGCTCGCGCTACGCGGTCGACCGCGCCGCGCTTGCCGATGTGTCCGCATCGCTGAGCGCGCTCGTCAATTCCTGCTGCCCCGGCCGCTAAAAGACAAGAAGGTACAGAAAATGGCCGAAAAAACCGTCTCAGACTCCTCGACCCTCAAGACGCTGCTCAACCTGTGGCCTTACATGTGGCCGGCGGACCGCGCCGATCTGAGGGCGCGGGTCACCTGGGCGACGCTGTTGCTGGTCGTCGCCAAGCTGACGCTGGTCGCCGGCCCCTACTTCTTCAAATGGGCGACCGACGCGCTGGCCGGCGATGCCAGATCGGTGCCGCCGCTGCCTTCCTTCCTGCTGGCGCCGGTGATGCTGGTCGTTGCCTACAATGTCGTGCGCCTGGTGCAGCTCGGCTTCAACCAGTTGCGTGACGCGCTGTTTGCCCGCGTGGGCCAATATGCCGTGCGCCAGCTTGCCTTCCGCACCTTTGTCCACATGCATCAACTGTCGCTGCGCTTCCACCTGGAGCGCCGCACCGGCGGCCTGTCGCGCATCATCGAGCGCGGCACCAAGGGCATTGAGACGATCGTGCGCTTCATCATGCTCAACACGGCGCCGACCATCCTGGAATTCGCGCTGACCACCGGCATCTTCGCCTACACCTATGGCTGGAAATATGTCGTCGTCGTCGCGGTCACCGTCTGGGTCTATGTCTGGTTCACGGTGCGCGCCAGCGACTGGCGCATCTCGATCCGCCGCGACATGAACGACAGCGACACCGACGCCAACACCAAGGCGATCGACTCGCTGCTCAACTACGAGACGGTCAAATATTTCAACAACGAAGGCATGGAAGCCGAGCGCTTCGACCGCTCGATGGCGCGCTACGAGATTGCGGCGACCAGGATCTGGACCTCGCTCGGCTGGCTGAACTTCGGCCAGGGCATCATCTTCGGCATCGGCACCGTCATCGTCATGTGCATGTCGGCGCTGGAGGTGCAGGCGGGCACCCAGACGGTCGGCGACTTCGTCTTCATCAACGCCATGCTGATGCAGCTGTCGGTGCCGCTCAATTTCATCGGCTTCATCTATCGCGAAATCCGCCAGGGGCTGACCGACATCGAACAGATGTTCGACCTGCTCGATGTGCCGCAGGAGATCGTCGACAGACCGGATGCCAAGCCGCTGGCCGTCAGCGCCGGCACGGTCGAGTTCCGCGACGTGCATTTCTCCTATGACCCGAACCGCAAGATCCTGAAGGGCATCAGCTTCGAGGTGCCGGCCGGCAAGACGGTCGCCATTGTCGGGCCATCGGGCGCCGGAAAGTCGACCATCTCGCGGCTTCTGTTCCGCTTCTACGACGTTCAGGCCGGCCAGGTGCTGATTGACGGCCAGGATATCAGGGACGTGACGCAGGAAAGCCTGCGCGGAGCGATCGGCATGGTGCCGCAGGACACCGTGCTGTTCAACGACACCATCGCCTACAACATCCGCTATGGCCGCATCGGCGCCAGCGAGGAGGATATGCGCAAGGCGGCCGAACTCGCCCAGATCGGCCCGTTCATCGAGCGGCTGCCCGATGGCTACAAGTCGATGGTCGGCGAGCGTGGGTTGAAGCTCTCGGGCGGCGAGAAGCAGCGCGTGGCAATCGCCCGCACCATCCTGAAGGCGCCACCGATCCTGATGCTCGACGAAGCGACGTCGGCCCTGGACAGCCACACCGAGCAGGAGATCCAGGCCGCACTCGATCTGGTCAGCCGCGGCCGCACCACCATCGTCATCGCCCACCGGCTGTCGACGGTGATTTCCGCCGACGAGATCATCGTGCTGCAGGACGGCCAGATCGCCGAGCGCGGCACCCATGCCGAGCTGATGCGCAGGCATGGCCTCTACGCCTCGATGTGGGACCGCCAGCGCGAGGCGACCGAGGCCGAGGAGCGGCTGCGCATCGCTCGCGAGGGCGACGAGCTTGGCGTCATCGTTCGCCGCCGCACGTCCGAGGTGAATTGAAGGCTCAGCCTGGCAAAACTGGTTTTTCCGCTTGACCTCAACTTAAGTTGAGATTGTAGGCCGTACTTGGAGCCCGGCAAGAAGCGTCGTTCAAGAACGGAACAATCGATATGAGCAAGACAGATCAGAATGTTGATGGCGGCAGCGTGTTCAGGGTGGACAAGTTCGTCGTCCCCGCCGCCGCCCGCGAAGAGATACTCGCCAAGGTCAGGGCAACGCATGAATTGCTGCGCGTGCAGCAAGGGTTCGTGCAGGATTTCCTGCTCGAGCAGTTCTCTGGCCCGGGCGAGTTCAACCTTGTGACGATCGTCGAATGGGAAAGCCAGGCGGTCGTCGACAAGGTGGTGCCGATCGTCAAGGCCGCGCACGAGCGCGTTGCCTTCAACCCGCAGGAGACGATCGCCCGGCTCGGGGTGCGAGCCGACATCGCCAACTATCAGCGGATTCCGGGGCTCTAACCAGGCCAGCCGGCACCAGGTGCCGGCGCGTCTGTGCTGAGCACCTGGCCGGTGCGCGCGTCGCTGATCATATGCTCGAAGCCACGCCATTCGGCGGCGACGATGAACAGCGTTTGCCTGTCGGCGCCGCCCAGCATGCAGGCAAAGCAGCCGCGATCGACATTGATCGTCTGCAGCACCTCACCGCCTTCACGCACCCTCACGCAGTGCTTGTTGGGCACATCCGCATACCAGGCTGCGCCCTCGGCATCGAGGCAGATGCCGTCAGGAAAGCCGTCGAGGTCGGCCCAGACCCGCCGGCGAGACTGCCGTCGGCGGCGATGTCGAAGGCGAGGCCGGCAGTAACGAGACGCGGCGGAGTGGCCGATTGTGTCTGCATTTACGGGAACTCCTTGTTGCGCGCGTCACGGTGGCCGAAAGTCCACGAAAGACGCTGTCTCACCAAGGACGGACGAGGGGTCTTCGTTCCGACAGCCGCTTTTGTGCTTTTCGCTCAGGAAGAAATTACTATTGGCAAGGTGTTGGCCAGCATGACGTTGGCTTGTTCGTTGTCGTCGGCAAGTCGCGGGTCCCGCGGGTCGTGACCGTACCGCCAATATCGCACGTGCCGCTGCACATCACTGCTCTTGCCAGTTGCGGCCAATGCGGCTTTGCCCATTGTTGCGTTGCGGCGAAGGGGGCTTTGGGCTATTGAGGCCGGACTTGAAACGGAGCCCGCCCCAGCCCGATGAGCCTTGTCGATACGGTCAAGAACGCATTCGTACCGATCCATCGCGAAGGCTATCCCTTCATCGCGGCCTTTGGCGCGGCAACGCTTTTCCTCGGCTATTTCTCCTCGATCCTGTTCTGGGTCGGCCTGATCCTGACGGCCTGGTGCGTCTATTTCTTCCGTGATCCAGAGAGGGTCACCCCGGTCGACGACCGCCTGGTGGTCAGCCCCGCCGATGGCATCATCTCGGCGGTCGGACCGGCCGTGCCGCCGCGCGAACTCGGCCTCGGCAATGTCGAGATGACCCGCATCTCGGTGTTCATGAACGTCTTTTCCTGCCATGTGAACCGCGCCCCGGTGCGCGGCCGCATCGCCAAGATCGAGCATCGGCCGGGAAAGTTCCTCAATGCCGAACTCGACAAGGCGAGCACCGAGAACGAGCGCAACGGCCTGGTCATCGAGAGCCCCAACGGCACGGTCGCGGCGGTCCAGATCGCCGGCCTGGTGGCGCGCCGCATCGTCTGCTGGGCAGAGGCCGGCGGCACGATCGCCATCGGCGAGCGTTTCGGCCTGATCCGCTTCGGCTCGCGTGTCGACGTGTTCCTGCCCCTGGCCGCCACGCCGCGCGTGGCCGTTGGCCAGACGTCCGTTGGCGGTGAAACCGTGCTGGCCGAATTCGGCGGTGTCGCCGGCACCCCCCTCGTGCGGATTTCTTGAGCCGTGGGCACGCAATACAAGAAGTTCGAGGCCCATGCCAGCGGCGGTCCGCGCATCCGCGAGATCCCGATGCGCATGGTGTTGCCCAATCTCGTCACCGTGCTTGCCATCTGCGCCGGCCTGTCCGGCATCCGCTTCGGCTTCGAAGGCCGCTTCGAGCCGGCGGTGGTGATGGTGCTGCTGGCTGCCTTCCTCGATGGCATTGACGGCCGCCTAGCGCGGATGCTGAAAGCGACCTCCAAATTCGGCGCCCAGATGGATTCGCTGGCCGACATTGTCAATTTCGGCGTTGCGCCAGCTCTGGTGCTCTATGCCTTCCTGCTCGACCGCGCCGGCTCGCCGGGCTGGATCGCGGCGCTTTTGTTTGCGATCGCGTGCGGGTTGCGCCTTGCCCGTTTCAACGTTCTCGACGACGAGAAGGCCGATCGCCCCCTATGGCAGTCCGAATATTTCGTCGGGGTGCCGGCGCCGGCGGGCGCCGTGCTGGTGATGCTGCCGCTCTATCTCTATTTCCTGCGCACCGGGCTGGAGCCCAGTCGTCCAGCGGCCTTCGTCGCCACCGGCTTCACCATCCTGGTCGCTTTCCTGCTGGTCAGCCGGCTGCCGGTCTATTCCGGCAAGAGCCTGAGAATCCCGGGCGACAGGGTGTTGCCGATCATCCTTGGTGTCGTGCTCTACATCCTGCTTCTGATGACCTATCCCTGGTACACGCTGACCGCATCGGTCGCCGGCTACCTGATCTTCCTGCCGTTCAGCGTGCGCGCCTATTCGAAGCGCGCCAAGCTGGAGGGCGAGAAGGTCCCGCCTTCGGACATAGGTTAGAAGATTCGCCGAAGTCCTTGATCTGACTTAGGCCGCCGCGCTCAGCCCCAGCCTGTCGATCGCTAGCTTGCGGGCCGAGACATAGTCGGTCTTGCCGGACCCCAGCACCGGGATTTCCTCCACCTTGATGATGTCGTTCGGCACCATCAGCTCGGCGGCACCCGCCTGTTTGCCGAACTTGCGCAGCTCGTCAGGATTGGCATCGCCGGCGGTGGTGACCAGCACGATGCGCTCGCCGCGCCTCTTGTCCGGCACCGCCACCGCCGCATGGCGCTCCTCCGGCCACAGCGACTGTACCAGAATCTCGACCGCACCCAGCGACACCATCTCGCCAGCGATCTTGGCGAAGCGTTTGGCGCGGCCGCGAATGGTGATGAAGCCTTCGCGGTCGACGGCGACGATGTCGCCGGTGTCAAGCCAGCCGGTCAATGGCTGCAGCTCACCGGCGCGGTTCGCGGTCATGTAACCCATCATCAGGTTGGGTCCGTCGAGCCACAATTGGCCGGCGTCGCTGATGCCTTCGACCGGCTCCAGCTTCATGCGCATCGCCGGCAACAGCCGCCCGACCGTACCGTCGCGGCCATGGATCGCGGTGTTGACGGCAACCACGGGGGCGGCCTCGGTCAGCCCGAAACCTTCGACGATCTCGGCCTGGAAACGCTCGTGATAGACGCGGCGGGTTTCCGGCTTCACCGCCTCGGCGCCGGCGACGATGAAGCGCAGGCTGGAAAAGTCGCCGTCCTTGGCGGTGCGCGCGTAGTTGGCGAGGAAGGTGTCGGTGCCGAACATGATGGTCGGTTTCACCTTGCGCGCGATCTCGGGGATGATCTTGTAGTGCAGCGGCGAAGGGTAGAGGAACAGTTTTACGCCGGTGACCAAAGGCAGGATGGTGCCACCCGTCATGCCGAAAGAGTGGAAAACCGGCAGCACGTTGAGCAGGATGTCGGACGGCGAGATGGTGATGCGGGCCTCGGCCTGCATGGCGTTCGCGAGCAGGTTCCTGTGCGACAGCACCACCGCTTTCGGCGTGCCTTCTGACCCGGATGTGAACAGGATCAGCGCTGGCTTGGCCGCATCCTGCCGCTGCAGCGGCCAGCGCCACAGCAAAGCGGCTGCAAGCTTCTCCAGCGCGGTGACGCTTTTGCGCACATCCTCCAGCCATAGGAACTTGGCGCCACCCGTTTCGGCCGCCGCAACGATATCGGCGAGGCCTGCCTTCTCGACGAAGGCGCGGGAGGAGATGACGGTACGGATCATCGTCGTGCGCACGGCGGCGGTGACGCTGGCCGGCCCGGCCGTATAGTTGATCATCGCCGCCAGCCGGCCTGTCGACAGAAGGCCGGTAAGCGACAGTACGACGCCGTTGGCGTTGGGCAGCATCAGCCCGACTGCTTCGCCCGGCGCCGTGACCGCCGCGAAGCGTTTGCCCAGGACCCGCGCGCCGATGAACATCTTGCGGTAGCTCAGCGCGCCCGAGATGACGTCCTCGATGATGTGATGCGAGGCGCCCACGCGGTCGGCGGCATCGCGCATGGCCAGAAACAGGCCACGATCGAGGTCGGTGCCGAAAAGCCGGGCTTCGGCGATACGGTCGAACAGCGCATTGGTGTTCGAAGTCTGGTCCGGGTTGCGCGCCACCAGTTCGGCGATGGTCATTGGCTCAAGCACGCTGATCGACAACCGCGGAAACCAATGCCGCGGTGCCTTGTCCGCCGGCGTCAGCGAAACCGGCAGGCCGCGCGCACCGGCGACGAAGATCGGCACGATGCGGGCGTCGGCCTGCATGGCGATGCGGGTGACCGCGCGAAATAGCCGGAATGTCTTGACGTCAGGCTCGACTGCGTCCGGCAGGTAGACGGCGAGCCGGCCCTTGCCCTTCAGTACCCGCACCAGCCGGCGGCTGACGAAGACATGTTCGGCATTGAAGACGATGGTGCGGCCAAGCTCGCGCCAGGGTTCGAGCCAAGGCGACCGCGCCGAGACCTCGTCGAGGATATGCAGCGTGTCGTCCGGCAGCAGCGACAGCATCAGCGCCGGCTCGAAGCGCGATTGATGCGAGATGACATAGATGATCGGGACCTGCGCCTTGCGGGCGATCCTGATGCGGTCGTCGGCGATCCGGTAGGCGAGCTTGAACGGCACGTAGAGCAGCGCCTGGGTGAAGCGCAGGCCAAGGCGGAATTTCTCGACCACGCCGATCAGCAGCCAGGCCAAAACAAGACCCGCGAGCAGCGCCAGTGTCAGGATCATGCCGCATCTCTCCCAACGATCTTAGCATCACGGCTCTTTCACGGCCGCTTCGGCCAGAACCTAGACGATGTGGGAGCAAGGTCAATGCGGAGCTTTTCCTTCTCCGCGAGGGGAGGAGGAAAACCGCGGCTCACGCCGCCTTCAACCGCCCGCTGATAAAACGAAACTCCTGTGTCTTGCCGCCATAGCCGTAGGCTGCGGCCGGCACTTCATGCACGAAGGCATAGCTCTCCTCGTGCGCGCTGCCCAGCAGGCGGCCGAAGGCGGCGAAGATCTCCTTGAGATAGGCCTCCAGTTCGAGCTTGGTGTTGGTACCGTCGACCACCTTGATGTCCAGCCAGAATGTATTGGTCCCGTGCTCGGCCAGCGACCTGCCGCCGGCGAACCAATGCTGTGGATCGATGTAGGATATGGCAACCGCGGTGATCGTCGGATCCTTGCGCAGTTGCGTGGCGGTGATCTTGGTCAGGTCTCTGGCAATCCTGGCGGATAGCGCCGCGTCGGGCTTGCCGGTGACATTGACGTTGATGATGGGCATTTTTCTTCTCCTTGGCTCGAGCGGCGTCCGATGGCCGGCGGGAGAACCATGTCATCATCAAACGGTCAGGAAAATCGAATTGTTTTAAACCAAAGATTCGATAATATCGAATTATGGAGACGCTTGATCCCGACCTGCTCAGGACCTTCCTCGCTTTCGTCGACGGCGGCTCGCTCGCGCGGGCGGCATCGAGCGTCGGCCGTTCTCCCTCGGCGGTGACCGCACAGATGCAGCGGCTCGAGGAGATCGTCGGCGAGCCGCTTCTGGCGCCGCAAGGCAGGGGACGCGGCCTGACGCCCGCCGGCGAGGACCTTGTCGGTCATGCCAGGCGTATCCTGGCGGCGCATCGCGAGGCGTGGCTGGCCATGAAGGGTGCGCGGGCTGCGGGGCGCGTCGCCATCGGCACGACGCAGGACTTCGCCGACAGTGGCTTGCCCGACCTGTTGCGCGCCTTCGCCGTCAGTCATCCCCGCGTCGGGATCGAATTGCGTGTCGGCCGCTCCACCGAGCTGGCACAGGCACTGCGGTCTGGCAGCCTCGATCTGGCGATCGTCATGCGCCAGGCCGCGATGCCGGACGAAATCGGCATCCTGCGCGAGCCGATGATATGGCTGTGTTCACAAAAGGGCCTTGCCTCGCGGCAGGAAGAATTGCCGCTGGCGCTGCTCGATCCATATTGCGGCTTTCGCGAAGCGGCGATCGCCGCGCTCGATGCGGCCGGTCGCCGCTACCGTATCGCTGCCGGCAGCGCCAGCCTGGCCGGCCTGCGCACAGCCGTGAATGCCGGTGTTGCGCTGACGCTGCGCACGGCGCGCTTTGCCCATTCCGGCATTGTCGAGGCCCCGCGCGAGCTTGGCCTGCCACAGGTCCCGACGGCTGAGTTCGCCATTCGGCTGCGCGCTGGTGCCGGGGGTCCCGCCCGCGATCTGGCGGCACTGCTCAGCGGCGACCTGGCTCTGCCTGGGCTCCGTGGTTGAACCGGTGCAAGGTCCGGTCGTGCGGCGGGATCCATCGGCAAAGAAAAAGCCGACCTTGCGGTCGGCTTGAAAGTAGGACGGGCCGAGGGGTTTGGGGGGACTTGGGGTGGCCCGTCGCATCGATAATGCCTGACCCCGATGATGGTTCCGTGACCGAGCCATTTTTTAAGAGATATTTGACGCCATGCGTTGCGAGCGGGCCGCCAGCCAGTCGCGGCCGGCATGGGCAAACACGGCGGCAAGAACAATGGCGCCGCCGATCATGCTGGCCGCCGGCGCAATCTCGCCCAGAAACAGGAAGGCAAACAGAATCGCAAACGGCACTTCGGCCGAGCCGAGCAGGCCGGATTCGGCCGCCGGGATAAGTCGCGCGCCTTCCGTCCACAGGATCGAGGACAGCGCGAAGGACGCGCCGAAGGTGACGAGCAGAACGGCATCCCTTGGCGAAACCGCCAGCGGATCGGTGACGAACCAGCCGAGCACGAACAGTAGGAAGGCCGACACCGCACCGGCCCACACCACGGGCGTGTCGCGGAAAGCGCGCACCATGATCATGTAGAGGCCGCTGCCGATGGTCATCAGCAGCGCCAGCCCGTCGCCGAACAGATTGCCGGCGCCGAAGCCGGACCAGACCATGATCGCCACGCCGCACAGCGACACGGCGGCCGCGACCATCGTCTGCAGACGGAAGGGTTCACGTGTCAGGACCCAGGCCAGCAGCGCGGTGACGAAAGGCGCGGTGGCGTAGATGATCGCGACATTGGCGACGAAGGTGAACTTGAACGCGGAGATGAAGGCAATGCTGGCCAGCGCGCCCTCTACCGCCAGCAGCCAGCCGCGCCAGCCAAGCCGCAGGCTCTCGCGCCCGCCGGAGCGGCGGCGTCGCCACAGCACGTAGAGGCTGATCAGGATCGAGCCGACAAAGCCGCGCCAGCAGATGATGGTGAGCGGGTCGGCATGGATTGATTTGGTCAGCACGCCAGTCAGGCCGAACACAGCCGCCGATGAGGACACCAGGATGATACCGAGCGTGCGTTCTGCGGTTTCGGTGGTGGCTGCGATGTCAGTCATACAGCCAGCCTACGCCGCTCGGTCCTGACATCGTAGTGTCAGCAGTGATGGCCGTGCGCATCAAAGCCGTTTGCGGAAATGCTCGCCGCCCACGATCAGCAGGCCGGCGGCGACGATAAGGGCGGCGCCGAAGAACACTTCGCGGCGCGGCACGTCGCCCCAGATCGCAAAGCCGAGCGCGAACGCCCACAACAGCGAGGTGTATTCGAGGGGTGCGAGGATCGAGGCTGGCGTTCGCTTCATGCCTTCGAAGAGAAGATATTGCGCGAGGCCTCCGAGCGCGCCGACGCTTGCAAGGAGCAGCAACTGGGCCCCGTCCGGTGTGTGCCACCACAGCAGGCCCGGCACCGCCGAAAACACCAGGAAGTAGAAATTGTTGAGGAGCAACTGGATCAGCGAGCGCTCCGCAAGGGCGGTCTTGCGCAGCAGCACGACGGCAATGCCCCACAAGACAGCGGCAGCCAGCACCTGAAGCACCGGCACGGACAGGCCGAGATGGGTGGGATCGCAAGCGACGAAGACGCCGGCAAAGCCGATCAGCACGGCAAACCAGCGCAGCAAGGGCACCTTTTCGCCGAGCATCGCCACCGAAAGCACGGTAACGATGATCGGAGCCGCGTAGTAGACGGTGGTCAGTTCGGCGAGCTGCAGGCTGCGGGCGGCGTTGTAGTAGCAGAGCCAGGCGGCGAGCGTGAAGGCGCTGCGCACCAGCATCGGCCGCACGATCGGCGAGCGCACTGTATCGGCAAACAGCTGTCGTCCGCCGATCGCCGCGCAGGCGCCGAGGATGGTGATGCTGCGGAAGAACATGATCTGCCAGACGCTCATTCCGGCAACCAGCAGCTTGATCGAGGCGTCTTGCGTCGAAAACAGGAAATAGGCCGCGCCGGTCAGCAGGATTCCGGCGAGAACCCTTTCGCGTGTTTCGAGAATGGCGATATCGGCCATAAGGCGCGGGACCAACGTTGCGGAAGGTGACGGAAATGCTGTGCGGAGCGACACGAGGACTCTGAAAAGTCAGGCCACGATGCCGTCCTCTATACGGGTGAAAGTCGGCGCAGCGCTACGCCAGCCCTGAGCTTGCGTTGGGGCAGGGAATGCCGATCTTGCTTCTGCCAAGCGATCGGCACTTATATCTGATAAAGCCACGCCCCCGGTCGGCCACAAAAGCGAAAAAAGGAGCGCACATGGACGCAACCGAACTGAAGGCCATGCAGGCGCCGCTGAAGCAGGCTTATCGCGACGACGCTTCGCGCGCGCTGATCACGCTGCGCGCCAAAGGGTCGGTCGACGACCAATCGGTTGCCTGCAAGGTGGAGACGGGCCGGGCGATCGCAATCGCCGGCCTGCATCCGGCAACCGGCGGCTCAGGGCTCGAGCTCTGCTCGGGCGACATGCTGCTGGAGGCGTTGGTGGCTTGCGCCGGGGTGACGCTCAAGGCGGTGGCGACGGCGCTTGAATTCAAGCTCGGCGCCGCCACGGTGGAGGCCGAAGGCGACCTTGATTTTCGCGGCACGCTCGGTGTCGCCAAGGATGCGCCGGTCGGCTTTCGCGCCATCCGGCTGAATTTCAGTCTCGACACGGATGAACCGCAGGAGCGGATAGATTCGCTACTGAAACTGACCGAGCGCTATTGCGTGGTATTCCAGACCATCAACCAGAAGCCGGAGCTGACGGTGAGTGCGCGTCGCTGATCATGCCTACTCCCCCTTTGGGTCTCCTTTGGGGGAGATAGGCGGTTTACAGCGCCGTGCTGGTGCTTACTGCGCTGACGGCGTTTCGGCGTCGCCCTCGTCGGTGAAGGGCGAGGCGCTCGGCACGCATTGCACCGACCAGCCGGCTGGTGTCGGCTGCTTTTGATATTCCGTGATGGCGGCGGTGCACTGTTCGCGCTTGTCGAAGGTGCTGGGCAGCACGACCATGCCGCCTTGCGGACCGGCGATTACCAGATACCAGACCAACGCTACAGTCGAAGCCATGGGGATTTTCCTTGTTCTGCCCAGCCAGGGCGCTTGTTGCGGGAGTCGTTATGATCCTACCAACTCCACGGAAATGACGAAAGCATGACCGCTGCGCGGCCTTCCACCCTCAAATCACAGCCGCGTGATGACAACGCGGTTTTTGAGGCCAATTTTTAAAGCCAGGCCGGCTCAGTCGGTTGCAAAACAATAGAACAGGCCATCGCCACCGGTGCCCTTCAGCGCCTCCTGGCTACAACCGCCACGCGAGGTGTGCGAGGAATTCCAGGACTTGGCGGCAGCCGAATCATCAAGGCCGGTGCGGTCGTGATGGCCCATCATCGCAGCCCCCTCCGTGCCGCTCATCGTCCAGTCACCGCACGTCTGGTCGGCTATCTTCGTGCCATCGGGCTTGGAGCCGGTCAGCATGTCGTGCCGGTTTGGCGTGTCGCCGCGGCCGTTGACCACTTCGCCCTTCTCGTTAAGCGCCGTCTGCTTGGTGATGCCGTTGGCGTCGCTGTGCAGCGAAGCGACGTCGTCGGCTATCTTGACGCCCTTGGCATTCACCCACGGGCCCTTGCCGATGCGGTCGCGTGCATCGGTGTCGCTTGTCGAAAGATACGCATGCCATGTCTTGCCGGTGACGCCGGCGGCTTCGGCCAGCGACGCGCAATGCGCGTCCGCACCCTTGAGGCCACCGAGATCGGCGCCCTTGCCCGAACCGACGCTGGTGACGAAGAAACTCATCTTTGCGTCTTGCGAGAGGGCTGTGCCGGCAGTGGCGGCCGTGATGGCGGTGGCGGCAACGAGAAGAAGTCTGCGCATGTCGGTCCTCCGGTGGCTTCGAATGGTTACATTCGAAGAAACGTTGCCGGAGGCCTGTTTAATCCGCTTCGCACTCGAGTTTTATTCCGGCTGCCTGTACGCGACAAAGCGGTTGTGCTTGGCCTGGAAGATCAGCCCGGTCTCTTTCAGGTCCGGGCTTGCCAGCGGCACGATGCGCCTGGCGATTTCCGACGGGTGCGGCAGCGTTGCCGGATCCTCGCCGGGTACGGCCTGGGCACGCATCGCGGTACGGGTGGCGCCGGGGTCGGCCGCGTTGACGCGCAGCGGCAGGTTCTGCGTCTCATGCGCCCAGGAGCGCATCATCGTCTCGACCGCCGCCTTGGACGCTGCGTAGGGCGCCCAGAAGGCGCGCGCCGAATGAGCAGCGTTCGAGGAAAGCAGAATGGCGCGGCCGGCGTCGGAGAGCCGCAGCAGCGGGTCGACCGAGCGGATCAGCCGCCATGTCGAGGTGACGTTGATGGTCATCACCTTCTCGAAGGTCTTCGCCTCGACATGGCCGATCGGCGAGATGACGCCAAGCACGCCGGCATTGGCGACGAGAATGTCGAGCTTGCCCCAGCGCTCGTGGATGGCGCCGCCGAGCCGGTCGATGCCCGCCATGTCGGCGAGGTCGAGCGGCACCAGCGTCGCCTGGCCGCCGGCCGCCTTGATCTCGTCGTCGAGTTCCTCCAGGCCGCCGACAGTGCGTGCTACCGCAATGACATGCGCGCCGGCGGCAGCCAATTCCTTGGCGATGAAATAGCCGATGCCGCGCGAGGCGCCGGTGACGACCGCAACGCGGCCGGTAAGGTCGAGGGTCATGCGATGGATTCCGGAAATCTGGCTAAGGCTAAAGCAATTCCAGGAAAAGTGTGAAACGGTTTTCCGTCCGGAATTGCGTCGAAACAAAGAGATAGAGCGGTTCTGCGTTTCCGTGAAACGACGAACCGCTCTGATGACGGTCCGACAATCCTACGTCCCGCTGGTCGCCAGCAGCGACAGCGTGCGCACATTGTCGTGGCCTTCGAAATCGAGCAGGCGGGTCGGATACTGGCCGGTGAAACAGGCGTCGCAGAATTGCGGCTGGTCGTTGTCGCGGCCCGCCTCGCCGACGGCGCGGTAGAGCCCGTCGATCGAGAGGAAGCCGAGCGAATCTACGCGGATGAATTCGGCCATCTCTTCCACCGACATGCGCGATGCCAGAAGCTTCGACTTCTCCGGCGTGTCGACGCCGTAGAAGCAGGACGCGCTGGTTGGTGGCGAGGCGATGCGCATGTGCACTTCCCTGGCACCGGCGTCGCGCACCATCTGCACGATCTTCTGGCTGGTGGTGCCGCGCACGATCGAATCGTCGACCAGCACCACGCGCTTGCCCTCGATCATGCGGCGGTTGGCGTTATGCTTCAGCTTGACGCCCATGTGGCGGATCGAATCGCCTGGCTGGATGAAGGTGCGGCCGACATAGTGGTTGCGGATGATGCCGAGCTCGAAGGGAATGCCCGCCGCCTGGCTAAAGCCGATCGCCGCCGGCGTGCCCGAATCCGGCACCGGCACGACAATGTCGGCCTGGACCGGGTTTTCCTGCGCCAGCTCGGCGCCGATACGCTTGCGCACCTCATAGACGTTGCGGCCTTCGACCGACGAATCCGGCCGCGCGAAATAGACATACTCGAAGATGCAGAAGCGGGTTTTCTGCGGCTCGAAGGGGAACAGGCTCTCGATGCCCTTGGACGTGACCACAACCATCTCGCCGGGTTTCAGGTCGCGCACGAAACGCGCGCCGATAATGTCGAGCGCGCAGGTCTCGGAGGCCAGGATCCAGGCGCCGTCGAGATCACCCAGCACCAGCGGCCGGATACCGAGCGGATCGCGGCAGCCGATCATTTTCTTGGCTGTCATCGCCACCAGCGAGAAGGCGCCCTCGACCTGCCGCACCGCATCGATGAAACGCGAGTTCAAGTCGCGCTCCTTGCTGGTGGCGACAAGGTGCAAGATCGTCTCGGTGTCGGAGGTGGACGAGAAGATCGCGCCCTGCTTCTGCAGCGCGCGTTGCACGGTCATGGCATTGGTGAGATTGCCGTTGTGGGCAACGGCAAAGCCGCCATCGGCCAATTCGGCGAAGAACGGCTGGATGTTGCGCATGCCGGCGCCGCCTGTCGTGGCGTAGCGTGTGTGGCCAATGGCGCGGTTGCCTTGCAGGCTGTCGATGACGCGCTGCTTGGTGAAGGTGTCGCCGATCAGGCCGACATGGCGTTCGACATGGAACTGGGTGCCGTCATAGGAAACGATGCCGGCGGCTTCCTGGCCGCGATGCTGCAGCGCATGCAGGCCTAGGGTGACAATGGCTGCCGCGTCCTGCCGGCCGAAAATGCCGAACACGCCGCATTCATCGTGGAAATGGTCGTCGGCCTCGGCGGAAAGCACGTTGTCTGCGTCTGCCATCTTAAGCTCCGCTAAAATCGCCATATAAGGCGGGTGCGCGTCGAAAGCAACGCGCACCGTGCAGCCGTTCGCATGATCGCCGGTTTTCCGACGTCAGTTCGCCGGCGCTGCCGGTGCTGGATTGGCCGGGGCGTTGTCCGCCGGCGGCGTTCCGGCGTCACTGTCATCGGGAGCCGGCGCATTGGCATCCTCGCCGCCAGCCGGCGCATCCGCCGCCGGTGCGTCGGGGGCGGCGGGCGTCTCGGCAGCCGGCTGATTCGGATTGAGCTTCTTGAGGATGGCGTTTTCCGGGTCCTCGGGCAGCAGGCTTTCAAGCTTGGCGCCGATCGATTCGAGCAACGGCCGCGACTTGGCATCCGTGACCCATGCCGGTGCTTTGGCGCCAGCCAGCCAGTTGAAGAACAACAGCGCCACCGCGACGACCAGAATGCCGCGCGCGGCGCCATAGAGGAAACCCAGCGTGCGGTCGAGTGCGCCGATCCTGGAATCGATGATCCAGTCGGCGAGCTTCATGGTGATGACCGAGACGACGATCAGCGCGATGATGAAGACCACGCCGGCGGCGGCCGCCATGGCGATCTTGTCATTGTCGATGTAAGGCTTGAGATAGGGCAGAACCGGCTTGTAGAAGAAGAAAGCCGCAGCCGCTGCCGCGGCCCAGGAGACGACGGACAGGATTTCGCGCGAGAAGCCGCGGACCATGGCGAGCATCGCCGAGACCAGGGTGAAGCCGACAAGAATTCCGTCAAGCAGCGTAATCGGCATGTCTTTCGCCCCACTCCATGTCTTTCACCAGTCGACGAGCCGCGTCACTCTTCTTCGTCGGCGCGGCTGCGGCGTGAGCCGGCTATACGCGCCACGAGGTCGGCAAGCTCGGTCGGCTGGAAAGCGCCAGCCCCGATCCCCCCGGCAAGCTCCCCGCTGCCCATGGGCAGAACCGCGCTTCCAAAACCCAGCTTTTCGGCTTCCTTGAGGCGCTGTTGCGCATGCGCAACCGGCCTCACGGCGCCCGAAAGGCTGATTTCGCCGAAATAGACGCAATCGGCGGGAAGGGCAAGACCGGTGAGCGAGGAAACCAGGGCGGCCGCCACCGCCAGATCCGCCGCGGGCTCCGAGATGCGATAGCCGCCGGCGACGTTGAGATAGACGTCATGGGTGCCGAAGCGCACGCCGCAATGGGCTTCGAGAACCGCCAGGATCATCGACAGCCGGGCGCCGTCCCAGCCGACGACGGCGCGGCGCGGCGTGCCGAGCGAAGATGGCGCGACCAGTGCCTGGATCTCGACCAGCACCGGCCTTGTCCCTTCCATGCCGGCGAAAACCGCGGCACCCGGCGATTTCGCATGGCGCTCGCCGAGGAACAGCTCGGACGGATTGGCGACCTCGCGCAAGCCCTTGTCCGACATCTCGAAGACGCCGATCTCGTCGGTCGGACCAAAGCGGTTCTTCACCGTGCGCAGGATGCGATAGTGATGGCTGCCTTCGCCCTCGAAGTAGAGCACGGCGTCGACCATGTGCTCGACCACGCGTGGTCCGGCGATCTGGCCCTCCTTGGTGACATGGCCGACCAGCACGATCGCCGCACCCGTGGATTTCGCATAGCGGATCATCGCCTGCGCGGCGGCGCGCACCTGGGTGACGGTGCCTGGCGCCGAATCGGCGAGGTCGGTCCACAGCGTCTGGATCGAATCCAAGATGACGAGGTCCGGCCGCTTGCCGTCGGCGATCGTCGCCAGGATGTCCTCGACATTGGTTTCCGCGGCAAGTTCCACCGGCGACGCAGCAACACCGAGCCGTTGCGCGCGCAGCCTGATCTGCGCGACCGCCTCTTCGCCCGAGACATAGACGATGCGGTGGCCTTTTGACGCGAGCGCCGCGGCCGCCTGGGTGAGCAGCGTCGATTTGCCGATGCCGGGGTCGCCGCCGACCAGCAGCGCCGAGCCGCGCACGAAACCGCCGCCAGTGGCGCGATCGAGTTCGCCGATGCCCGAGATGATGCGCGGCGCGTCCTCGATATCGCCCGACAGGGTGGTCAGCACGACGGCACGGCCCTTGCGGGCGTTGCGCGTATTGGCCGGACCCGAGCCGATGCCGCCGGACGTGCCTTCCTCGACCAGAGTGTTCCACTCGCCGCAGGCATCGCATTTTCCGGCCCAGCGCTGATGCACCGATCCGCAATTCTGGCAGATGAACTGAACGCGCGATTTGGCCATCAGACGGACGCCGCTTGAAAATGGCCTGGGGGCTGGGACAGAGGGCGAGGGCAGGTCAAGAAATTACTCGAACCTTTCCGGCAAATGATGTTCCTCGGCAAGGTCGGAGAAGCGGGTGAACTCGCCCTGGAAGGCAAGGCTGACAGTGCCGGTCGGCCCATGGCGCTGCTTGGCAATGATCACTTCGGCCTTGCCTTGCACCTCGATCATCTTCGTTTCCCAGGCAAGATGCTCGGGCGTGCCTTTCTCCGGCTCCTTGTTCTTGATGTAATATTCCTCGCGGTACACAAACAGCACCACGTCGGCGTCCTGTTCGATCGAGCCCGATTCGCGCAAGTCAGACAGCTGCGGATGCTTGTCGTCTCGGCTTTCGACCTGACGCGACAGCTGTGAGAGTGCGATGATCGGCACGCCAAGTTCCTTGCCGAGCGCCTTCAGTCCTGTGGTGATCTCGGTGATTTCCTGGACGCGGTTCTGCGACGCCTTGGCGGACGAGCCCTGCATCAGCTGGATATAGTCGATGACCATCAAATCCAGCCCGCGCTGGCGCTTGAGGCGGCGGGCGCGCGCCGCAAGCTGCGCAATCGAAATACCGCCCGTCTGATCGATGTAGAGCGGGCGCTTGTGGTTCTCCTGCGTGTACGCGACAAGCTTGCCGAAATCCGCTTCCGTCAAGTCGCCACGCCTGATCTTGGACGACGGGATCTCGGTCTGCTCGGAGATGATGCGGGTGGCCAACTGCTCCGACGACATTTCGAGCGAGAAGAAGCCGACGACGCCGCCATTGGCTGCCTTGACGGAGCCGTCGGCCTGCTGGGCAGGCTCATAGGCGGCGGCAATATTGTAGGCGATGTTGGTTGCCAGCGACGTCTTGCCCATGCCCGGGCGGCCGGCGATGATGATCAAATCCGACGGCTGCAAGCCGCCCATGCGGTTGTCGAGATCGCGCAGGCCGGTGGCAATTCCCGACAGGTGGCCGTCGCGCATATAGGCGGCGCTGGCCATGTCGACGGCGTTCTTCAACGCATCGGAAAAACTTTCGAAACCGCCATCGTAGCGGCCGTTTTCGGCCAACTCGAACAGCCGCCGCTCGGCGTCCTCGATCTGCTCTGTGGGCGCCATGTCGACCGGCGCGTCATAGGCGATGTTGACCATGTCCTCGCCGACGGTGATCAGCGCCCGGCGGGTGGCAAGGTCATAGATGGCGCGGCCATAGTCAGTGGCGTTGACGACGGTGACGGCCTCCACCGCCAGCCGCACGACATATTGTGCCATCGTCATATCGCCGACCTTCTCGTCGGCCGGCAGGAAGGTCTTCAGCGTTATCGGCGTCGCAACCTTGCCCATGCGTATGAACTCGGACGCCACCTCATAGATCTTGCGATGCAGCGGCTCGTAGAAATGGCTGGCCTTCAGGAAGTCCGAGACGCGGTAGAAGGCGTCGTTGTTGACGAGGATGGCGCCCAGCAGCGCTTGCTCGGCTTCGATGTTGTTTGGCGCTTCCCGATAGAGCGGTGTTTCCGCGACCCCGAATTTCCGCGCTGCCTCTGCCATGATATCCCCGATTTCGATCTCGGCTTCTCGATATCAGAACCGGACAATTTGGTGCTGACTTATATGCATCAGTGCCCGTCCAACCGTCTTTGATGCCCGCTTTTCACAGCGCAAAAATTCAGTGGAAAGAATCCCGGTTGACTCGAATCGAAGCTGCGAGCCTAGCGCCTCTCGAAAGAGAACAAAACAGGAAAATTGCGGATGCCGCGGTCAGATCGACGGGTCTTTGAATTCCCGTGGCCCTCAAAAGGGTTCACCGAATATCGCCGAGGTGTCATTTCTGCTTGGGCTGGCGGCGGTTGCCGCCGGGGTGCCATTATTTTATCTCACGCGATTGACAGGTAACGACCGCGTTCCAGTCGAAAGGACGCATCCACGCGAAATTACGTCCTTATCGCCTGCCCAAGGTGTCGCCCCAGTCCAACCGCCGCGCGGCCTTGAAGGCATCGCCGTCGCGTTTGGTGAACAGTTTTTCGCCGGCGCGGCCATCGGTTTCACACAGCTTGAGCAAGACCTTGCCTGAACCGGACTTCGGCGGCGCGATCACGCGCGCGAGGTGAGAAGGGGCGGGTTGTCGCGAGGCGGCGACATAGATGAATTTCTCGTCCTCCCAAGGCACGTCGGCGTCCTTGGCCAGCCTGTGCAGGCGCGAGCGGGCGACGCGGCGGGAAAAATGGCACCTGTCGGGCGGGGCGAGCGGGCAAGGTGCCTGATGCGGGCAAGGCGCAAGCACATGCGCACCAGCCTCTATAAGGTGCCCGCGAACCGCAAGGATACGCTGCCAGCCGGCCGGCGTGCCCGGCTCGACAACCAGCAGCGTATCGCCAGTGAGTTGCCACAGCCGGTCGATCAGCTTCGGCAATGAGGCCGGAACGATTTCATCCAGCACATAGGCGCAGGTCACCAGATCGGCTGGCTTGAGATCGGCAAGGTCGACCGTGGCGTCGCCGGCCAGCCATGTGGTTTGGGCGGCAATTGCGTCGCCGGCGAGCGTCTCGCCAACCTTGCGCACCGCGGCACTGGCTTCGACCAGCACAGCCTGTTCGAGATCGGGCCACAGGTCAGTCGTGGCCCAAAGCACCGTGCCAGGGCCGGCGCCGACGTCGAGCAGACTCTTTGGCGCAAAGCCGGGCCTGGCGTCGCCCAGCGCGTCGAGGCTGGCGCGCACCGCGGCATAGGTCGCCGGCAGCCGCGTCGCCAGATAGGCCCTCACGGCGGCATCCTGCGCCATATGCAGGCGGCCATCGCGCAGTTCGGCGCGGTAGCGGTCCGACAGCGTTTTTGCCGCTTGCTTGAGGGCCGCCAGCGGAATGTTCTCGAGCAGGCGTTCGACTCCTTGGCGAAGTGGCGCTGGGAGTTCCATCTCACGCGCCCCTTGGCGCGAGCAGGATCACTGAAGCGCCGACAATGCAGAGCGCGGCTCCGGCAAAATCCCAGCGGTCGGGGCGCACGCCTTCCGCCAGCCACAGCCAGCCCAGCGACGCCGCGATGTAGATGCCGCCATAAGCGGCATAGGCGCGGCCGGCGGCGTTTGCGTCGACCAGTGCCAGCAGGAAGCCGAACAGAGCGAGCGAGGCGAGGCCGGGAAGCAGCCACAGCGGCGACTTTTCCAGCCGCCACCAGGCCCAGAACGAGAAGCAGCCGGCGATCTCGGCCAGGGTGGCGGCGGCATAGAGGATGTAGGTCATGGAAAAGGTCTCGCGATCACGAGACCTTTTTCCGGGCAACTGCCCGCAATGGCAAGCGGCAATGCTATTCCTGGCCCGCGACCTTGCGGCGGCGAGCTGGCTTGGCGGCGGGGCTCTTTTTCACGGGAGCCGCTTCACGATGCCCCATATCGCGCATCTCAAGCGCCTTCTCGCACTTGGCCATGTAGTCGCGCGACATCGGCAGCGTGTCGTTCTTCTTGGCAATCTGGATCTGGAAGATGACCAAATCCTGCCAGCGGAAGGCGGCTTCCGAGGCGGCCAGATAGAACTCCCACATGCGGCAGAAGCGCTCGTCATAGATTGCCTTGGCCTTGTCGCGGTTGGCGGCGAAGCGCTCGCCCCAATGCTTCAGCGTATCGGCATAGTGGAGCCGCAGGATTTCGATGTCGGTCACGACCAGGCCCGACTTCTCGATCGCCGGCATGACTTCGGAGAGCGAGGGGATGTAGCCGCCCGGGAAAATGTATTTGCGGATGAAGGCGCTGGTCGCCCACGGCACGCCGGAGCGTCCGATCGTGTGCAAGAGCATGACGCCATCGGGCTTGAGCAGTGTGGCGCTCTTGTCGAAGAAGGTGCGGAAATGGTTGACGCCGACATGTTCGAACATGCCGACCGAGACGATGCGGTCAAAACGTTCGTTGAGTTCGCGGTAGTCCTTGAGCTCGAAATGCACGTGGCTTTCCAGGCCTTGCGCGTGGGCGCGGTCGGTGGCGACGCCATGCTGTTCGGTCGACAGCGTCACCCCTTGCACGTCGACGTCGAACGTCTTGGCGAGATAGAGCCCGAGCCCGCCCCAGCCGGAACCGATGTCGAGCACAGTCTGCCCGGCCTTCAGTCTGAGCTTGGCGGCGATGTGGCGTTTCTTGGCGGCCTGCGCCTCATCGAGCGTCATGTCCGGCTGTTCGAAATAGGCGCAGGAATACTGCATGTCCTCGTCGAGGAAGAGCCTGTAGAGGTCACCCGACAGGTCGTAATGGCGCTGTACGTTGCGGCGCGAGCGCGATGCGGTGTTGATCTGCTGCAGGCGGCGGAAGGCGTGCCGCAGGCCCTCGATCGCCTTGGACCAAGTCGCGTCGATACCGCCGCTGCCCATGTTCTGGAAGGCGATGCGCATCACACCCAGCACGCCACCTTCGGGAATGTCGAGCTCGCCGTCCATGTAGGATTCCGGAACCGCCAGCATTGGATCGAGGGTGATGGCGCGCTCGGCACGCGCGGTCTTGATGTGCATGTGCACCGGCTCGCCGCTGCCGTCGCCGAAAACCACTGTCGAGCCGCTGGGGCCGGTTACCTTGAGATTGCCGGTGCGCACCAGGCGGTCGAGAACGCGCTTCAACAGAATATTCATGACCAAATGTCCCCTCTCGGTCAGACTGGCTGTCCTACTCTGCATCAATATATAGAGGTTCGAAAAGTTCCTTTTGGCACAAAAATGCCCGGGCGAGGAGCCCGGGCATTGGTCCAGAATGACTGGACGATCTGGATGTCGATGAAAGCGGCGTGCATCCAGGCGGACGCGCGCCACTTTTCACATGGTCAGGCGTTGTCTTCGCCGCCTTCGAACTCGGAATTCGGGTCGAAGAAGTTTTCCGGCCGGGCGTTGTCGTTGATGTCGTCGCCATAGATGGCTTCGGCGGTGGTCAGCGTCTCGCCCTTGGCCTGGCGTTCGGCTTCGTCGGCCGTGCGCGCGATGTTGAGCGTGATGGTGACCTCGACTTCCGGATGCAGGGCGATCGCCACATTGGTGAGACCGATGGTCTTGATCGGCTGGTTGAGCAGGATCTGGTTGCGGTTGACCGAAAAGCCTTCAGCCGTCAGCAGATCGGCGATGTCGCGGGTCGAAACCGAGCCGTAGAGCTGGCCAGTTTCGCCGGCCGAACGCACGGCGATGAAGCTCTTGCCGTCGAGCTTTTCGGCGACCTGGGCGGCTTCCGACTTGCGCTCGAGGTTGCGGGCCTCGAGCTGGGCGCGCTGGCCTTCGAACTTCTTTTTGTTGGCTTCGTTGGCGCGCAGCGCCTTGCCCTGCGGCAGCAGGAAGTTGCGGGCAAAGCCGTCCTTGACCTTGACGGTATCGCCCATCTGGCCGAGGCGGGAAACGCGTTCGAGAAGAATGACTTCCATGGTTTTGTTCCTTTGGTTGAGCGCCAACCGTCGGGATCGGCGCCGAATTGTCTCTGGAACAGGTCAGGAAGCTTGGGCGCCCTGGCGCCGGTGTCGCTGTCCTGCCTGTGGGCAGTTAGAGGCTTGACCTCAACTCGGGATTTGAAAGCGGCCCTGCGGCGCCCGTCGCCGTGGGGAAGGGAGCGGGCGGCGAGCCGCCCGCTCGAAAGTCCTAGCGGACCACGTAGGGCAGCAGGCCGAGGAAGCGGGCGCGCTTGATCGCCTTGGCGAGCTCGCGCTGCTTCTTCTGGCTGACGGCGGTGATGCGCGATGGCACGATCTTGCCACGCTCGGAAATGTAGCGCTGCAAGAGACGCACGTCCTTGTAGTCGATCTTGGGCGCGTTGGCGCCGGAGAACGGGCAGGTCTTGCGGCGGCGGTGGAAGGGGCGCCGGGTCGGGATCTGATTGATGTCGACCATTATTCTGCACCCCCTTCAAAGCCTTCGCGCGGACGGCGCGGGCCACGATCGGCACCTGCGTCGCCAAACGAGCGCGGCGGACGATCGCCACGGTCGCCGCGATCACGGTCGCCGAACGAGCGCGGACCGCGGTCGCCACGGTCGCGGTCGCCGAAGCCGCCGCGTTCGGAACGCTCTTCGCGCTTCTGCATCATCGCCGAGGGGCCTTCCTCATGCGCGTCGACCTTGATGGTCAGGAAACGCAGCACGTCCTCGGACAGGCCCATCTGGCGCTCCATTTCGTTGAGCGCGGCCGGTGGGCAGGTAAGATCCATCAGCGTGTAGTAAGCCTTCCGGTTCTTGTTGACCCGGTAGGTGAGGGACTTCAGTCCCCAGTTCTCGACCCGGCCGACGGACCCGCCATTCGCGGAGATGACGCCCTTGTACTGTTCGACAAGCGCATCGACCTGCTGCTGCGAGAGGTCCTGCCGGGCAAGAAACACATGTTCGTATAGAGCCATGGTGTATCAGTGCCTTTCTTCGTTTCTCTCCCGGTTCCCGGCGGCAAAAGCCTCTGCAACTTCTCTGACCCGCTGATCCCGAAGGGGCGGGGAAGAAAGGAGCATGACGAGACGGTCGAGAGCGGAGACACGGGAGGCGGAAGCACTTCTGGCTTCACGCGAAGGCTTTCGAAAAAACCTCCGGCCCTCCGTTCAGCCCCCAGCTGGGACCGGCAGATTGCGGGCCTCTATACAGCAATCCGGCCGCAACGCAAGCGCAAGCGGCATTCTCCTATGTCGCAGGAATGGAAAAATCGGGCGGCATCGAGGCGAGGGGCCTTTGGCAGCCCGCAACTGAAGGGCCTGATCGGCTCAACTCGTATGGGCGACAACCTTGTCGACCGTTTCGGGGAAGAAGTCGGGCGCGGCGTGGCGTTTGCCGAACATCATGTCGTATTGCAGCAGGCGGAAATCGCGGATCGCCGGGTCGATTTCCTTCTGCCGCGACCAGTCGGCGGTGGCCTCGCCCGTCGGCGTCAGCAACAGATTGCGGTCGACGACGCGGTAGCGTTCGCGCATCTCGCCCAGGAAACCAGTGTAGTAGGGATGGCTGATGCCTGCCGTCTTCAGGATATGATAGGGCAGGAAAGCCGGGCTGACGGTACCCATGTCCCGCGCCGGGCCGGTGCGGTTCGACCAGATGATCAGCGGCGTCTCATGATGCAAAAGGGCAGCGTCCGCCGACGCTTCCTTGCGCGGCGCGACGTTGTCTTTCAGGAATCCGGTTTCGACATAGACCGGACCCAGCGGCGGCAGATGGTCGCCGAAGAAAGCGATCACGGTCGGACGGGAGCGCTTCTTTGCCCATTCGACAAGGCGTTCGAGCCCGCGATCCGCATCGGCGGATCCCTCGGCGTAACTCAGCAAGGAATCGCGCGCCCACTGGCCGATCGGCGCCTGCACCGTGTGGGTCGGATTGTAATAGCGGTTCGGCTCGTAGGGACCGTGGTTCTGCAGGCTGACCGCGAAGAAGAACACCGGTTCATCGCTGGCGTCGGCCTCGCTGATGATCTCGTCGGTCATCGCCGCGTCCGATGCCAGCGGCCCACGCTTTTTCATCGGCGGCAGCGTTTCTTCCGACTTGAAATCGTTGAAGCCGAAATCGGCGTAGACCGTGCCACGATTCCAGAACCAGTTGGTGCCGGGATGGATGGCGCGCGCCTGGTAGCCCTCGCTCTTCAGGAAGGTTGCCAGCGAAGGCGTCGGTGCGCGCACATACTGCTGATAGGGAATGCTGCCGGCCGGCAGGAACGCGTTGGAAAACCCGGTCAGCGCCTCGAACTCGATGTTGGCGGTCATGCCGCCGAATTCGGGCGAGAACATCGAGCCTGAGCGCAGCGCCCGCACATTGGGGATCGGGTCGGGTGTGATGGTGACGCCGGGAAGCTTGGTCGGATCCCAAAAGGATTCGCTCATGACGACGATGATGTCGGGCTTCTCGTCGGGTACCGAGGCGGTCACATCGGACCTGCCGATGGCCGCGATTGCCTTGTCGGAATAGCCGGCCGGTACCGAGACATGCGCCATCGGCACATTCAGCGCGAAGGCCAGTGCAAAGCCGTTGGAGGCATAGTTTTCCTTCTGGTCCCACATGATCGGGATGATCTGCAGCCGGTCGCGGGTCCACGAGAAGGTGGCATAATCCATGATCGAAACGAAGAAGGCGAGCAGCGGCACGGCCAGCGTCAGCCGGGCAATACGGCCCTTGTGGCTGAGTGACGGAACCTTGCGGCGCCACAGCCGCCAGCCATAGACGAGCAGCGACAGGCCGGCGACGATACCGGCGACCATGGCGAGCGCGGTCATCGGCCGGTCACGCACGAGCAGCGGCAGCAGCGCGAAGATCTGGCGTGCATAGAGGAAATCCGTCGGATAGAGCGGATCACCGAGATAGTGCGACTTCTGGTGGCCGACGAAGGCAAGAGACAGGGTCAGCGGCGCGACGATCATCAAGCTCTGGTGACTGCGGCCGAGCACCGCATCGAGGCCGATCAGGATCAGCGCAAACACGACAATGGTGGTCCAGCCGGGCTTGAGAGGCTGCAGGAAGAAGGAGACGGTGCCGGCAAAATCGCCGCGCACGATCAGCTCTATGGCGAACACCAGCACGGCCGCGATCGCCAGGCTGATCAGTCCATAGCGCACAACCGGCCATGTCCTGCCCGGCAGATAGCCGGTGGATGGATCGTCTTCCAGGAACTGTGGCGCGGCCCTGCCGGCGCGTTTCGAACTCTTTGCCACTCTAACTTCCCCGCCCAGCGACAAACGCGTCACTCGATTGTCATGGAATTGTCACGCAAAGCTAGCGCCTGTGGCGAAAATAAGAAGAGCCAGCAAACGATTCGTGAGCGGTTTTCATCAGGAGTGATCGCCAAAAAGCCTTTTGGAACAGGCACTCGGCCGGCGATGCCGCCGCCGGGACGGGCCGAAGTGGGCTTGACTTGGCGGCCTGCCTTGCGTCACAGGCAAGAAAACTCGTCTATCAGGCAAGCAGAACCAGCCTTTGGGAGCCCTCGCATGGCCGTTGCATTCACCTTTCCTGGACAAGGCAGCCAGGCTGTCGGCATGGGCAAGGATCTCGCCGACGCGTTTCCCGAGGCGCGCAGGGTCTTCCAGGAAGTTGACGACGCGCTCGGCGAAAGCCTGTCTGGGCTGATCTGGGAAGGGCCCGAGGAAACCTTGACGTTGACCGCCAACGCGCAGCCGGCGCTGATGGCGGTGTCGCTGGCCGCCATCAGGGCGCTGGAATCGCGCGGCCTCTCGCTGAAGGACAGGGTCGCCTATGTCGCCGGCCATTCGCTGGGCGAGTATTCAGCGCTCGCTGCCGCCGGCTTCGTTTCGGTTGCCGATGTCGCCCGGCTGCTGCGCATCCGGGGCAATGCCATGCAGGCGGCGGTGCCGGCCGGCGAGGGCGCCATGGCGGCGATCATCGGACTGGAACAGGCTGATGTCGAAGCCGCCTGCGCCGAGGCCGGCAAAAGCTCGGTGTGCCAGATCGCTAACGACAATGGCGGCGGCCAGCTGGTCATTTCCGGCGCCAAGGCCGCGGTCGAACTGGCGGCAAGGCTGTGCACGGAAAAGGGTGCCAAGCGCGCGCTGATGCTGCAGGTGTCGGCGCCCTTCCATTCGGCGCTGATGGCGCCGGCCGCGGACGTGATGCGCGAAGCCCTGGCTGGCGTGGCAAGGAATGCGCCCGTCGTCCCGGTCGTCTCCAATGTGTCGGTGACACCCTCCAGCGACCCCGGCGAGATCGCCCGACGCCTCGTCGACCAGGTGACCGGCCGCGTGCGCTGGCGCGAGACAGTTGAATGGTTCGGCGCGAACGGCGTCGGCACGCTTTACGAAATCGGCGCCGGCAAGGTGCTCTCGGGATTGGCGCGGCGCATCAACCGCGACATCGCCACCGCGTCGGTCGGCACCGCGGCCGAGGTCGAGGCGACATTGGCAGCGCTTGCCTAGTTGGATGCGATTTGACCTCACCCGTGCGAGGGTGTTCTCTTCTCAATCAGGAGACAAAAATGTTTGAATTGAACGGTCGCAAGGCGCTCGTCACCGGCGCATCGGGGGGCATCGGCGAGGCGATCGCCAGGGTCCTGCATGCGCAAGGCGCCATCGTCGGCCTGCACGGCACGCGCGTCGAGAAACTGGAGGCGCTCGCCGCCGAGCTTGGCGACCGGGTCAAGCTGTTCCCGGCCAACCTGTCGAACCGCGACGAGGTCAAGGCGCTGGGCCAGAAGGCGGAGGCCGATCTCGAAGGCGTCGACATTCTGGTCAACAATGCCGGCATCACCAAGGACGGGCTTTTCGTGCGCATGTCGGATGCAGACTGGGATAGCGTGCTCGAGGTCAACCTGACTGCCGTGTTCAGGCTGACCCGTGAACTCACCCATCCGATGATGCGCCGCCGCCATGGCCGCATCATCAACATCACCTCGGTGGTCGGCGTCACCGGCAATCCCGGCCAGACCAACTATTGCGCCTCCAAGGCCGGCATGATCGGCTTTTCCAAATCACTGGCGCAGGAGATCGCCACCCGCAACATCACCGTCAACTGCGTCGCCCCGGGCTTCATCGAATCGGCGATGACCGACAAGCTCAACGACAAGCAGAAAGAGGCGATCATGGCGGCGATTCCGACGCGCCGCATGGGCACCAGCGCCGAAGTTGCGTCAGCCGTTGCCTATCTGGCCTCCAACGAAGCGGCCTACGTCACCGGCCAGACCATCCATGTAAACGGCGGCATGGCGATGATCTGAACGCGGTCCGGCGGCAACGCTTCCGGGTTGTGAAAAGAGACCATTTCGCCTTGGACCTGAGCCGATTTTCGTGTAATGCGGCCCGCAACCCGGCGGTTCGGGCAAAAACCGGTCCGTAGCCGTTGCGTTTCCGGCAGGACCATCTTTCAGCTTGATTAGCGGCATTCTGCCCGCTAACGAAGACAGACAAACAAAAGACGAGGATGCCCCAAATGAGTGACACCGCAGAGCGCGTCAAGAAGATCGTCATCGAGCACCTTGGCGTCGATGCCGACAAGGTGACGGAGCAGGCGAGCTTCATCGATGATCTGGGCGCCGACAGCCTCGACACGGTCGAACTCGTCATGGCGTTCGAAGAAGAATTCGGCGTCGAGATTCCCGACGACGCGGCCGAGACCATCCTGACCGTCGGCGATGCGGTGAAGTACATCGACAAGGCTTCGGCCTGACGCTTTCCGCAGTCGTCACCGGGGAGGACCTGCGATGAGGCGTGTCGTCGTCACGGGCCTTGGGTTGCTGTCGCCGTTCGGCATGGGCTTCGAGCACAGCTGGAAGGAACTTCTGACCGGCCGCAGCGCCGCCAAGCGCATCACCGAGTTCGAGGTGGAGGATCTTGCGTGCAAGATCGCCCACGTCGTTCCGCGTGGCGATGGCAGCAATGCCACCTTCAATCCCGAGGCCGTGCTCGAGCCGAAGGAATTGCGCAAGATCGGCGACTTCATCCTGTACGGGATTGCCGCCGCCGACGAGGCGCTGGCGGATTCCGGCTGGGAACCCAAGACGCATGCGGAGCAGTGCTCCACTGGCGTCCTGATCGGCTCCGGCATTGGCGGGATCGAGGGCATCGCCGAGAACGCGATGATCCTCAAGGAACGCGGCCCGCGCCGCATCAGCCCTTTCTTCATCCCAGGTCAGATCATCAATCTCGTCTCCGGTCAGGTTTCGATCCGGCACGGGCTGAAAGGCCCGAATCATGCCGTCGTCACCGCCTGCTCGACCGGCGCGCATGCGATTGGCGACGCTGCCCGGCTGATCATGTGGGGCGATGCCGACGTGATGGTCGCAGGTGGCGCCGAAGCGCCGGTGACGCGGCTGTCGATCGCCGGCTTCGCCGCGTGCCGGGCGCTGTCGACCGATCGCAATGATGCGCCGCAAACGGCGTCACGTCCCTACGACCGTGACCGCGACGGTTTCGTCATGGGCGAGGGCGCCGGTGTCGTCGTGCTGGAAGAATTGGAGCACGCCAAGGCGCGCGGCGCGAAGATTTACGCAGAGGTCACCGGTTACGGCCTCACTGGCGACGCCTATCACATCACCGCGCCCGCCGAAGACGGCGACGGCGCTTTCCGCTGCATGACGGCGGCATTGAACCGGGCCAAGCTGACGCCTGCCGATGTTGACTACATCAACGCGCATGGCACCTCGACCATGGCCGATACGATAGAACTCGGCGCCGTCGAGCGCCTGGTCGGCAATGCCGCTTCCAGGATTTCGATGTCGTCGACAAAGTCGTCCATCGGTCATCTCTTGGGGGCGGCGGGTGCCGCCGAAGCGATCTTTTCGATCCTCGCCATTCGCGACAACGTCGCACCGGCGACCATCAACCTCGACAACCCGGAGCGCCAAACCGCGATCGACCTGGTGCCGAACAAGCCGCGGGCCCGCCAGATCGACGTGGCGCTGTCCAATTCCTTCGGTTTTGGCGGCACCAATGCTTCGCTCGTCTTCCAGCGCTACAATGGCTGACCGTCCGACTACCGGGCGACGCTTTGGGGTGCCGTCAATTTTGCCATATTCGCCCCTACTCTGCCGCTGGGGATTCGTTGAGCAATCAAACGGTAGGGCAAGATGAACACAAATCCGGTGGGCAACGGAGAATTCGCGCAACGGCCGGCAACTGCCGGACCGATCGTACCGAAGACGGCCAGCGAGGCCTTGCGGCCGGAGGCAGGCACGCCGCCGCCGAAGCGCTCGCGTGCTTCACGCAGCCAGGTTGTGGTGTTCATGAACTTCGTCATCTCCTCGGTGATGCTGATGGTTCTGGTTGCGGGCGTCGCGCTCTATTTGGGCAAGCAGGCGTTCACCGAGCCCGGCCCCTCGGCCAATGGCGACACGTTCCTGGTCAAGCCGAACACCGGCGTCCAGGATATTGCCGACCAGCTCGAGCGCCGCGGACTGATCAGCGACGCCAGGATATTCCGCCTTGGCGTGCGTGCCTTCGGCAATGATTCGGCGCTGAAGGCCGGTGAATACGAGATCAAGCCCAAGGCTTCCATGCGCGACATCATGGAGCTTTTGAAGAGCGGCAAGTCGGTGATGTATTCGCTGACCATTCCAGAAGGGCTGACGGTCGAACAGGCCCTGCAGCGCATCGCCGACGAGACCGCGTTGAGCGGCGACATGCCGGCGACCACTCTTCCCGAGGGCAGTCTCGCCACCGACACGCTGCGCTTCACGCGCGGCGCGACTCGCCAGCAGATGATCGACAAGTTGCTGGCGGATCAGAAGAAGCTGGTCGAGGATGTCTGGCAGCGACGCGCTCCGGATCTGCCACTGGCCAACATCGAAGAGTTCGTTACGCTGGCCTCGATCGTCGAAAAGGAAACGGGCAAGGGTGACGAGCGTTCGCGGGTTGCCGCCGTCTTCCTGAACAGGTTGGCCAAGGGCATGCGCCTGCAGTCCGATCCAACCATCATCTATGGCCTGTTCGGCGGCAAGGGCAAACCCGCGGACCGACCGATCTACCAGTCGGATATCCAGAAACCGACCCCCTACAACACTTATGTGATCAACGGCCTGCCGCCGACACCCATCGCCAATCCGGGTCGCGCGGCACTGGAGGCGGTCGCCAATCCGTCGAAGACCGAAGACCTTTATTTCGTTGCCGACGGCACCGGCGGGCACGTCTTTGCAGCCACACTGGACGAGCACAATGAGAACGTCGCCCGCTATCGCGCATTGCAGAAGAAACAGGCCGATGACGCCGCCAAGGCGGCCGCCGGCACCGGCACCAGCGACGGCAATGCCGTCAAGCCGGCTGACGGTGGCGACGACAGCGGCGGCGATGCGGGCGCTGCCCAGTAGGAAGAAGAAAGGCGTTGCCCGAAAGGCGACGCCCTGACATTTGGAAGAGCGCCGCGCGTCTGATTTCGACGCGCCAGCGGCGTGGTGATTTTCAAGCCGCACTTGCTCCTCTCCGGAAAGCCGGTTTCGGGGTGATGCGCCAGGGATTTGTGGGCGAAATGACTTTGCAGAGCATGACCGGTTTCGCACGTGCCGTCGCCGAGCATGACGGCACCTCGATCGCCTGGGAGGTCAAGTCCGTCAACGGCAAGAGCGTCGAGGTTCGGCTGCGGCTGCCGCAAGGTTTCGAACGGCTGGAACCAGCCGTCAGGCAGACGCTTCAGAAGCGTTTTGCGCGCGGCAATTTCCAGGCGACGCTGACCATCGGCCGTGCCGCCGGCGCGCAGGCGCAGCCGGTCGTCAACGAAGCCTTTCTGAAGGACCTGGCAGGGCTCGCCAAGCGCCTTCAGGAGCAGTTCGGCGCAGCCCCGGCGACGGCTGACGGGTTGCTTTCGCTGCGCGGGGTCCTCGACATTCCCGAAACTGTCGAAACCGAAGAGGTGCGGGGCGCGCTCGATGTCGCGATCATGGCCGCGCTCGAGGTGGCACTCAAAGGGCTGGAGCAGGCACGACAGGGCGAGGGTGCCGCGCTGGCATCGCTTCTGTCGGGCCATATCGACACGATCGAGGCGCTGACGCTGCGGGCCGAGGCGGATCCGTCACGCGAGACGGCGGCGATCCGTGAACGCATCGCCGAGCAGGTCAGGCTTCTGATGGACGCTTCCGCCAATCTGGACGCAAGCCGGTTGCATATGGAGGCGGCATTCCTGGCCACCAAGGCCGATATTCGCGAAGAGATCGATCGGCTGAAAACACATGTCGTATCTGGCCGGGCACTGCTTGGCGGCGGCGGCGCCGTCGGCCGCAAGCTCGATTTTCTGGCACAGGAATTTAACCGCGAATCGAATACGCTGTGCTCGAAGTCGAACGCCGCGGCCGTCACCGCGATCGGGTTGGAGTTGAAGGCCGTGGTCGACCAGTTCCGTGAACAAGTCCAGAATCTGGAGTAGCCGATGGTTGCCAAGGATTTGGGGTCCCGCATTCGCCGCCGGGGCTTGATGCTCGTTCTGTCGTCGCCATCAGGCGCCGGCAAGTCGACGATTGCGCGCAACCTCCTGGAAAGTGATTCCAGCCTGGAGCTGTCGGTCTCGGTCACCACCAGACCGCGCCGCGGCAGCGAGATCGAGGGTGTTCACTACCATTTCCGAACGATGCGCGAGTTCGAGCGGTTGCGCGATTCCGACGCCCTGCTCGAATGGGCGGAGGTGCACGGCAATTGCTACGCGACACCGCGCGAGCCGGCCGAACTGGCGTTGGCTCAAGGGCGCGACATGCTGTTCGATATCGACTGGCAGGGCGCACAGCAGCTCAAGGAGAAGATGCGCGCCGACATCGTCTCGATCTTCATCCTGCCGCCGTCGATGAAGGAATTGAAGGCGCGACTGAAGCGCCGCGCCGAGGACCAGGAAGCGGTGATCGAGACGCGGCTGAAGAATGCCCGCAACGAGATCGAGCACTGGAAGGAATATGATTTCGTCATCGTCAATGACGATCTCGACCGCGCCTTCGCCGAAGTGCGCGGCATCGTTGTCGCCGAGCGGCTGAGGCGTGACCGGCGGCCGGGTCTGTTTGATTTTGTCTCGGGGCTGTTGGACGAGAAGACGGACTGATCGGCTCCTTCTCCCTGTAATCGGGAGAACAGAGCTATACCGCATTGGTCAGCCGCACGAACTCCTCGACGCTGAGCGTTTCGGCGCGGCGTGTCGGATCGATGCCCGCGCGTTCGAGCAGGGCTTCGCCGCCGAGGCTTTTCACACTCTGCCGCAGCATCTTGCGGCGCTGGCCGAAGGCAGCTTCGGTGACGCGGCCGAGTTTTTTCACATCGGTAGGCAGGGGGCTCGCGCGCGGCTCCAGATGCACCACTGAAGAGGTGACCTTGGGCGGCGGCGTGAACGCCTGCGGCGGCACGTCAAAGGCGATCCTGGCCTGCGTGCGCCAGCCGGCCAGCACGCCAAGCCTGCCATAGGCATCGCTGCCGGGCATGGCGACGATGCGTTGGGCCACTTCGCGCTGGAACATCAATGTCATCGAGGCATAGAACGGCGGCCAGTCCGTGACGGTGAGCCACCGTACCAACAGCTCCGTGCCGATATTGTAGGGCAGGTTGGCGATGATCTTTACCGGGCCGCCGTCTCCAGCCGCTCCTTTGGCAAGTGCCGAGAAATCCGTCTTCAGCGCATCGCCGGAAACAACCTCCAGCCGGCCGGGATAATGATCCGACACTTCGGCAAGGGCAGCCAGGCAGCGCTCGTCACGTTCGATGGCGATGACGCGGCGCGCGCCGTTGGAGAGCAATGCGCGGGTCAGTCCGCCGGGGCCGGGACCGACCTCGATCACGGTCGCATCGGACAAGTCGCCGGCGGTGCGTGCGATCTTGCCGGTGAGGTTGAGGTCGAACAGGAAATTCTGGCCGAGCGCCTTCTTTGCCTGCAACCCATGGCGCTCGATCACCTCGCGCAGCGGCGGCAGCCCGTCCATGCTCATGCCCGCGGTCTCAAGCGGCAACCGCCTTGTGTTGGTGTCGGCCAGTTGGCGGGCAAGGCGCAGAGCCGCCATCAGGCTGTCGGGCCGCGCCACGCCCTTGCCGGCTATGTCGAAGGCGGTGCCATGGTCGGGCGAAGTGCGTATGAAGGGCAGGCCGAGCGTGACGTTGACGGCCTCGTCGAAGGCCAGCGCCTTGGCTGGGATCAGCGCCTGGTCATGATACATGCACAGCGCCACGTCGTATCCTGCTCGTGCCCGGGCGTGGAACAATGTGTCGGCCGGCAGGGGGCCGAAAGCGTCGATGCCTTCGGCACGCAGGATGTCGACCGCGGGGCGGACAATGCGCTCGTCCTCAAGGCCCATGGCGCCGCCTTCGCCGGCATGCGGATTGAGGCCGGCGATGGCAAGCCGTGGTCTGGCGATGCCGAAGCGGCTGGCAAGGTCGGCGGCGGTGATGCGCGCGGTCGCGACGATCAATTCGGTGGTCAGCGCCTTCGGCACCTCGGCCAGCGCGATGTGGATGGTGACGGGAACGGTGCGCAGATCGGGGCCCGCCAGCATCATCACCGGCATCGCCTCGACGCCGGTGTGTCGCGCGGCTAGGTGCGCCAGATATTCGGTGTGGCCGGGAAAGCGGAAGCCGGCATCGTAGAGCGGCTTCTTGGCGATGGGGCATGTGACGACGGCCGCCGCATCGCCGGCAAGGCAATCGGCGACGGCGCGGTCGATGGCCTCGATGGTTCCCGCCGCATTGGCCGGGTCCGGCTGGCCAGGGCTGTCAATGCTGCGGGCGGCCAGCGGAACGATCGGCAGCGCCTGGGCAAAGACTTGCGTTGCTTGCCCCGGCGTCGTTTCTACAAACGGTAGCGAAACGCCGAGGTGGCGCGCCCGGGAGGCGATCAGCGCCGGATCGGCAAGCAGATAGAAGGGAGGCAAGCCGGCGGCGCCGCGCGCCAGAAAGGCGGCGATCGCGATCTCCGGCCCGATACCGGACGGATCGCCGACGCTCAACGCGAGCGCAATCACCGCGCTGCCCACGTCAGCGCTTGACGATGCGGGCTTTCGCCTTCAGCTCGTCGACATATTTCTTGCTGAGCTCGTCGGCGTTCTTGTCGCCGCTGGAGCCCTCGCTCTGGAACACCATCTGGGCGACCTTGTCGTCGGATACTTCGCGCGACGAGCAGATGCCGATGAACTCGACGCCGCGTTCGGTCTCGCGCGTGACGGTGGCACCGCCGACCTTGGTTGCCTTGATTTGCTCGGCCCAGTCCGGCGGCAATTGCGGCGCCAGCACCCGGCCCAGATCGCGAACGGTGACGTCGATCAGGCCCTTGGCGAATTCGCGCGTCGTGTTGCAGCCGTTGAAGCGGGCACGCATGGCGTCGGCCTCGCGCTTGCGCTTGGCCAGCGTCGCGCTGCGTTCAGCGGCCGGCACGACGAAGATGACTTGCTGCAGCATGTACTCGGTGGCGCTCGGCTTGGAGCCGCCTTTTTCGAGCATCTTCTTGACAATGTCCTGTTCGCTGACAGCACCGGTGCCATCGCCGGACCGGTAACGTGCGCTCAGGGCCTGGTTCCAAGCCATCTGGGCGCGAATAAATTCCTTGAAGTGGTCTTTGCTGACGCCGGATTTCTCCATGACGCCGTCCAGCTGGCTGAGCTGCATCTTGTTGCTCGAGGCAAAGCGCTGGTAGGCAGCCTCGACCTGCGCGTCGCTGATCCGGATGCCAAGCCGCCGGGCCTCGGCCATACGCAGCGTCTGGTCGATCATTTCCTGGGCGGCGTCGCCCTTCTTGCGCTGCAGCTTCAAGAAGGCGGCGCGGTGTGCGATGTCGCCGGTGGTGACCGGAATGTCGTTGACGACATACTTGATCTCGCTGGCGAAAGCCGGCGGCGTCATCACGGTAATCGACACGGATGTCGCCGCCACAAGCAGCGCGAACCCTGCTGAAAAGAGGTACTTCCTCATCGTCGGTATCCCAATTTTATCCCGGTCCCGCCCAATTTTATCTTTTTCCGGGTGCGCGAATTCCGTGCCAGCCCTATGCGGCGAAACGATGTCGCCGATTACTGGATCGTATCGATGGCACTGGTCGACGAGCCGAAGTCGCCAAGGGTGCGGAAAGACAGGTTGAAGCCGATGCTCTGCGTCACCTCCCTGGTGTTCAGGTCGCGCGACTGCGAGTACGTCATCAGATAGGTGAAGCAGGAATCGTTGTACGCGAAGCCGACGCCGTCCTTGACCAGCAGGCTTTCCTGCAGATCATAGGTTCCGGTCCCGAAGACGCGCCAGTTCTCGGCAAGGTGCGTGGATGCGCCGAGCGTGACTTCATGACGGTCGGTTGTGAATCCATACAGGGGCTGGGCCTGGATGAAGGCGTATTTGGCGCTCAGCGACACCGGCAGGCCGGAATAGGCGGCCTTCACCTCGGCGCGTCGAATCTCGAAAGTCTGTTCGTCGAACCGGCCGCTGACCGAGGCCGCGAACCCGTTGGGGCTGTTGAAGCCAATCAGGCCGACATAGTCGGACTTGGTGGTTTGGAGGCCCGAATAGGCGCCGACATTGACCAGATCGGGCGCCGCGAAGGAGTTCTCGCCGCCAAGCTGATAGGACTGGCCGAAAATGGCGTTGGTGCCCCAGCCATTGATGTAGGAGCCGGAATAGCGCAGGCCGACATTGGCGCGCGAACCGCCTTCGACACGGTCGTACCCGGAGAACTTGTCGCGTTCGAACAAGGTGGTCGCATCGAAGACCATGCTCTGGGCGTCTTCGTTCGGCACGGCAAGACCGCCGACATATTGCTCGCTCGGGCGCACAAAGACCTGCGCCATCGGCTCGATAACATGGCTGGACCCGCTGGCCATGGAAAACAGCAGTGGCCAACGCATCTCAAGGCCGGCTGTCGCCATGTAACGTGCAAACGACGAGCGCATATCGTCCTGCTCACCCAGATTCGTCGCCATCTGGTTGATGGCGGCGAGCGAACCAGATGAAGCGTTGAGGTAGTCGACGTCGCCCTGCAGCGCCAGCAACGGCGTCAGCATCAGCCCGCCGTCGGTGACGAATGTCCGCTTCCATTCGGCCTCGGCGGTGAGACGTCCGGATTCGCCTTCAATGCCGCGGACACGCTGCGTGCCCGAAGCGGGCACGTAAGGCGTGAAATAGGCCTGATCGAGATCGTCGCGGCGGATGACCCGCGCGTTGACATTGAGCGACAGCTGGCCGCCGGCCACCGAGACGTCCGGGATATAGGCATAGTCGAGCGATGGCAGCACCCAGGGCTGCTGGCCGCTTCGCGCGGCGGGATTGTTGTTGAGCGTAGCCTCTTGCACCTCGAAGTGCATTGCGCGCACGTCGAAATAGTTGCGGCCGTTGAGCCCTGTCAGGTAGACCGACGATTGGTGGACGGCGGCATTGTACTTGTCGATGTTGTAGGTGTTCGAGAAGTTCTTGTCGGTCTGCAGCAGCACGTCCCAGCCGAAATTCCAGCGCGAATTGATCGCGAACTGGCCCTGGGTGCCCATCATGCCGCGGAATTTGTTCGGATCGCCCGCCGCGCCCGAATCGACGTTGTGGCCGGCGCTGTCGATGAAGGCATCGGGATCCCGCTGCTGAATCCCGGCGATCTTCAGACTGTACTCGCCATTGTTGAAACGCTGGCGCCATTCGGCCTCGCCGAGGAAGCCCTGCTTGGTGTAGCCACTGCCCGTCACGGTCAGGTCGTATGTCGGCGCGAGCGCGAGATAATAGGGAATCTTGACGCCGACGCCGAGGTCGCTTTTGTAGACGATGCTGGGGATCAGGAAGCCGCTCTTGCGCTTCACCGTCGGGTCGGCAATCTCGAACGCAGGCAGGTAGGCGAGCGGGAAGCCGAAGAATTCGAAATTCGCGTTCTCGAAGCGAACCGTCTTCTTCTCGCCGTTCCAGATGATCTTCCTGGCCTTGACACGCCAGGTCGGCGCTTTGTCTGGCTTGTCCTCGCACGGTTCGCAGGCGGTGTAGACGCCATTGTGGAACGTCGTCAGCACGCCGCCCATGCGCTCGGCGCTTTCGGCGGCGAAATAGGCCTTGTCGATGGTTTCGACACGCAACGCGTTGACGAAGCCGTCGGCAAAATCATCGGTGATGTCGATGTGCTCGGAATTGATCTTGGTGCCGTCGCTGTTGACGACTTCGACATTGCCGCTCGCGACCATCCGCTTGGTGTTGCGGTTGTATTCGACCCTCTGGGCGACAAGGCGATTGCCGCCATAGTCGATCTGCACGCCACCGACGGCGGTCACGGTCTGGTTGTCGTTGTTGTAGACCAGCGTGTCGGCCGCCAGCAGCATCTGCGAGCCGGACGGAACCTTGGTCGCCATGTCGCCAACGTCCTGCGCAAGCGCCGGCAGCGGGACACCGCAGGCAAGCAGGCACGCCAAGGCGCTCGCCGCATAAAGGCGCGCCAAACCGTCCTGCCTGTTGCTGGGCAAAAACGCCTCCCTCACTAGCCGTCTTCCTTGTATAGCAGGAAAGTCACCCCGAAGAACATAGCCACGACGACCGGCACCCAGGCGGCTACGACAGTCGGCACAAACCCCGCCACGCCGAATGCCTTCACCAGCACCGAAACGACATAAAGCAGAAACCCGGCGATGATGCCACCCAGAATCATCGTCGCTGACTGCCCCATCCTAGCAAATCGCATTGAAACTGTTGCCGCAATCAGCGTCATGGCGACGAGAAGGAACGGCAACGCCACCAGCGAATCAAACTGCATGGCAAAGGCATTTGCCTTGAGGCCGAAGGAGCGGGCAACCTCGATCTTTCCCGGCAGGTCATAGAACGGAATGGTTTCGGGGCGCGCCAGCCGTTCCTGCACGAATTCAGGCTTCAGGTTGGTCGCCACGCGATCGCTTGCCGATGGCTGGATGGTGCCGTTCTTGAAGGTCTTGACGTCCTGCAGTTCCCAATAGCCGTCGCGCAGGAAGGCGCGCGCCGCGTCCTTGCGCTCGACGATGTCGCCTTGCGGGTCGAGAATGAAAAATACGGCATCGGCCATCTCCAGTCCCTGGTTGAGGATGGCCCGCGCGCCGATGATGGTGTCCCCGGAACCGGTTTTCTGCCGAATCCACGGTGCGGCATCGGCCGAAACCGTGTTCGATTTGCCGGAGCGCAGCTGGGTCTCGATCTGCTCGGACCACGAGAAGGCGTGCGCGGCGAGCGGATTGATGATGCCAACCGACAGCACGCCGAACAGCAACGCTCCGATGCAGCATGGCAACAGGAATTGCCAGGCGGAAACGCCGGCGGAACGCGCGATGACCAGCTCATACCGTCGGTTGAGCGACACCAGCGTCGCCATCGCCGAGAAGAGACCGACGAACGGCACCGTCTGCAGCATGATCATCGGCATCCGGAGTGCTGAGATGGCCACGGCGGTCCCATAGGTGAAGCCGGGCAGGCCAGTCGTGCGGCCGGAAAGCTCGGTGAAATCGATCAGGAACACCAGCGCCAGCAGGCCGATGAAGAACCAGATGGTGATCGTCACATAGCGGAAGAAGAAATAGCGGCCCAGTGTCCAGCCCATCAGCTGACCCCTTGCCCTGAAGTGCCACGCGTGAACAAACGCAGTTTGATGGCATTCCAGCCATCACCGAAGCGGGTGGCGAAGTTTGTCATCCAGTCCGCCCAGGCCACCGGCAGTTCCATGGTCCGGTTGGAGACGATGAACCAGATCGCCACCGCGGACGCCACGATGGGCACGCCATAGACCATATAGGCGTATTGCGGGATTTCATCGGCCTTGCTGGCGGCAAAGAAGCCCAGCCAGCGCACGAACAGCGATATCGCGATGGCTGTGATCAGCGGGTTGACGCGCGCCTCGCGATGCGAGCGGGCGTCTCCGGCGACCGCGAGCGCGATGAGCGCGAAGACCATGGAATAGGTCCATTCCGAAAACCGCTGGTTGATCTCGGCTCGGTACTCGTTGGGGCGTTGCTGGAAATTCTTGTCGTTGGCGCTCGGGTTGAGCAGGTACTGGGTCGTCTGGTCCTTTGGCAGGAGCGTCACCTCCGAAGCCGCCGCCATGAAGGCCGACATGTCGAAGGCATAGGAGGTGAACCGGATGACCGAAAGGTCGCCGGTCAGTGTTTTGCGGTGGATGACGCCGTCATTCATCATCAACACCTTTTCGCCGCCGCGCTCGACGATGCTGCCGGTCTTGGCGTAGTAGACGAGGTTGACCCCTTCCTCACGTGAATCCGCGACGAAGATGCCGCCCAGGCGATTGTCGGGAAGCCGTTCGCCGATCTGCAGGAACAGTCCGTCCTCGATCTTGCGGAAGGTGCCTTCCTGGATGATCAGCGACAGCAGATCCGCGCGTGATGACGCCACCAAAGCGCGGTTCTTCTGCCGTGCATAAGGGTCGATGCCGTTGTCGACGGCAAAGGAAAAGACGCTGGCCGCCAGTGCCAGCAGCATGATCGGCCGCACGATCGTCCAGCGCGAGGCGCCTGAAGCGTTGACGACGGCGAGCTCCGAATCCGAATTCATGGCACTGAGTGTCTGCGCGACCGCCACCACCAGCGCGAAAGGCACGACGATCGGGATGATTGACGGAAGGATGAGCGCGGCGACCTCGAAGAAGGTCAGCGCCGACTGGCCGCTGTCGGTGACCAGGTCGATCTTTGCCAGCACCTGCGTCGTCCACACAATGGCCAGCGTCCACACAAGCGCTGCCATGAAGACGACGAAAGCGCGGCGCATGATGTAGCGTTCAATGACCTTCATGAAGGCTTTTCTCGATTTTTTCGAACGGCATCATGCCACCGCACAAGGGTAGCTGTCCGGCGGCGCCTGCACAACTGGCTCCATCAGATGGTCGATCCGGTTGCTGTCCCAGATCGCGCACCCGGTCGGCCGGAGTGTCGGTGGGAATGGATAAGAAAGGGAGAACATCGATGGTTAACAACAAGTTGCGGCAAGATGCGGGGCCGTGCCGCGACGAATCGCCATCGATTCCGTTGGTCATATGGGGTGCGAACTTGGCAAAGTCTTGCCAAATGCCGGAAAACGACCAAATGTCGCGCATCGCTTCAAACCGCTTCCCTCAAGCCAAGCCTTCCCGGCAAGCCACGCATTCCCCGAAAGCAGGACATGATGAATCAAAGACCGACGATCGCCTTCGCCAGATTTTCCGCACCCAGGAAGGGCAGCGTCTTCGTGCTGTCGGCGGATGAAGGCGGCCTGAGCGACGCCGCCAACGCTTGCGATCCCGGCAAGACGCTGGAGCGGGCCTTTCCGGTGGCGGAGTTCACGGGCAAGTTCGCCGGCGTGGTGGAAGTGCTGGCGCCCGAAGCAACCTCGCTCGACAGGCTTGTCGCCATCGGCGCCGGCAAGGTGTCGGGGCTCGACGACTATGCCTGGCTGAAGCTCGGTGGCACCATCGCCGCGTCGCTGCGCAAGTCGGCCGATGTGGCCGTGGTGCTCGATCTGGTTGGCGCCTCGCCGAGCGGCAAGGATGCGGCAAGCCTTGCCGCCGGCATTCTTCTGCGCAGCTATGCCTTCGACAAGTACAAGACGAGGAAGGACAAGGACGAGGGCAAGGCGGAGGCGAAGAAGCCGGTCAAGATAACCATCCAAACCGCCGATCCGGCCGCTGCGAAAAAGGCCTTCACCGATGCGGAGGCAGTGATCGACGGCGTGCTTCTGGCGCGCGACCTCGTCAACGAACCGGCAAACGTGCTGGGGCCGGTTGAGTTCGCCGCCCGCGCCAAGGAACTCGAGGCGCTCGGCGTCAAGGTCGAAATCCTCGCCGAGAAGGAGATGAAGAAGCTCGGCATGGGCTCGCTGCTTGGCGTTGCGCAAGGCTCGCCGCGCGGCGCCCGCATGGCGATCATGCAGTGGAACGGCGGCAAGCCGAAGGACAGCCCGGTCGCTTTCGTTGGCAAGGGCGTCACATTCGACACCGGTGGCAACTCGATGAAGCCGGCCTCGGGCATGGAAGACATGAAGGGCGACATGGGCGGCGCGGCAGCCGTCATCGGCCTGATGCATGCGTTGGCTGCCCGCAAGGCGAAGGCCAATATCGTCGGCATCATCGGACTGGTCGAAAACGCGGTCGACGGCCATGCCCAGCGCCCCGGCGATATCGTCACGTCGATGTCGGGCCAGACCATCGAGGTGCTCAACACCGACGCGGAAGGCCGCCTCGTTCTGGCCGATGCGCTGTGGTACTGCAGCGACCGTTTCCAGCCGAAATTCATGGTCAACCTGGCGACGCTGACCGGCGCCATCATGGTGGCGCTCGGCCAGCACTATGCCGGCCTGTTTTCCAACAATGACGACCTGGCGGAAAAGCTGACGGCGGCGGGTCAGGCAACGCAGGAGCGGCTGTGGCGCATGCCGCTCGGCACCGAATATGACAAGCTGATCGATTCCAAGAACGCCGACATGAAGAACATTGGCGGTCGCTATGGCGGCGCCATCATCGCGGCGCAATTCCTGCAGCGCTTCGTCAAGGATACGCCATGGGCGCATCTCGACATTGCCGGCACGGCGATGGGGTCGCCGTCGAACGAGATCAACCAGTCCTGGGGCTCGGGTTTCGGCGTCAGGCTGCTCGACCGGCTGGTGCGTGACAATTATGAACAATGAGCGGGGGTCAACCGGTATAGACTGAAGCGATGGCCGACGTCCTCTTCTACCATCTGACCGAATCAACGCTGGAAGATGCTCTGCCCGGCCTGCTGGAGCGCAGCATCGACCGTGGTTGGCGTGTCGTGGTGCAGACCGGCACCGAGGAGCGCCGCGACGCGCTCGACCAGCATCTGTGGACCTTTCGCGACGATTCGTTCCTCGCTCATGCGACGGATCGTGAGGCTTATCCCGGCGAACAGCCGATCCTGCTGACCACCGGCGACGGCAACCCGAACGAGGCAAGGATCCGCTTCCTGGTCGACGGCGCCATGCCGCCCGAGCTTGGCGGCTATGAGCGCGCCGTGTTCCTGTTCGACGGCCACGACGCCGCCCAGGTCGAGGCGGCCCGCGGGCACTGGAAGACGATGAAGGACGCTGGCCATGCGGTGACTTACTGGCAGCAGACGCCGGATCGCCGCTGGGAGCGCAAGGCGTAGGCAGACGGCAGCGGCGCTTCTTGACGTCAAGGGATTCGACAAGACATTCGGGCGGTCTCGACATACTGCTGGACAAGATGGAGTCTGCGCGTTGCGGGACGAAATGAAACCGCGCCACGGATCGATGCAAGCTGGTTGTCCGGCAGGGTGCGATTACAAGGTGACTTTCTGAATGCGCTTGCTGTTTGTCCTGATCCTGCTCGCCGGCGCTGGCATCGGTGTCATCTATCCCTGGGCGATGACCAATTTCTCCGGTCATGAGATCGGCGCCTGGCGGGTCTATGAGCAAGGCCGGTTCAAGCCGCTGACGGTGCCGCTCTCCGGCCGCGACGCGCCGGTGCGGGTGTTGGTCGACCTGACCGCCAGGGCCGAGCGCATCGTTTCGCAGCAGCGCACGGTGCTGACGCTGACCGCCGCAACCAATGGCCGAACGGTGCTCGCCTCGACGCTGCAGTTCAACCATTCCGACAATCCGCGCCAGGCCAGCCCGCAACTGCCCGACAAGATTTTTCGCGATGAGGCCGGCCTGATACCGGCCGTCAGTCCTGGTCCCTACACTTTCACCGTCGGCCCGGGCGACGCCGAAGACATCCCGATGCGGGCGGTCGACCTCATCCTGCGCTCCGGTGTCGGCGAGATCGACGGTCGCGCGCGGCCGGTCGGCTTTTCGCTGATGGCCGTCGGTCTGATCGGGCTGGTGCTGGCCATGCGCTTTGGTGGCCGCGGCGGCCGGCCGGAGAACCCGAACTCGCAGCCGCCGCCACCACGCTGGGTCAGGGGTTCCGCTTGAATTATCGCCACGCCTACCACGCCGGAAACTTTGCTGACGTCGTCAAGCATGTCGTGCTGACGCGGTTGCTCGAGTATCTGAAGCAGAAGGACAAGGCGTTTCGCGTCATCGACACTCATGCCGGCATCGGCCGCTACGATCTGTCGTCGGTCGAAGCGCAGAAGACCGGAGAGTGGCAAGGCGGCATCGGCCGGCTGGTCGACGCTTCGTTCGACGCGTCGGCGGCGGCGCTGCTTGCGCCCTATCTCGAGGCGGTTCGGTCGCTCAACCCTGATGGCGGCGTGAAGAGATATCCGGGCTCGCCGCTGATCGCGCGGCATCTCATGCGCAAGCAGGACCGGCTGTCGGCGATCGAGCTGCATCCCAAGGATGCCGCGAGGCTGAAGGCGGAATTCGGCGGCGATTTCCAGACAAGGGTGATGGAACTCGACGGCTGGCTGGCGCTCGGGGCGCATCTGCCGCCGAAGGAAAAGCGCGGCCTGGTGTTCATCGATCCGCCATTCGAGGAACCGGGCGAATTCGACCGCCTCGTCGACGGGCTCGAAAGGGCGCACAAGCGGTGGCCCGGCGGCATTTATGCGCTGTGGTATCCGATCAAGGACCGCAGGGCGATCATCGGCTTCAGAAAGGCGCTGAAGCAGTCCGGCATCCCCAAGCTGCTCGACATAGAATTCGAGATCAGGCCGTCTTCGACTGAACCAAGCCTCGACGGCAGCGGCATGGTGGTGGTCAACCCGCCATTTACGCTGGAAGGCGAGCTGCGAACCGTGCTGCCGGCGCTGCACAAATTGCTTGCCGTGGAAAAGCCGGCGCATTGGTCTCTCGACTGGCTGGCCGGCGAGTAGGGGCGCGGCGGCCATCATCGAAGCGAGGCAATGAAACGCCGGCGGGCGCGAAAAAGCCCGCGTTCCGGAAGCGGCGGGAAGGCGGGCTCTTTAGGGCCCAGGGCTTGCGCTCTCGTGGGGCCAGCTACCAACGTGCGGGAGCCATTCGGTTCCACGCAAGGCCTGGCTTGGACAAAAGCCGTTTCCGGCTGGGAAACCATCGTCGATGCAACCGCTTGACCGCCGCCAAGCGAATCCGCACAGTGCGCACAACCGACCTTGAGAGGCTGCCATGACTCGCTTCGCCAAATCCGCCCTTGCTGCCCTGATTTCGCTCTGCACCCCGCTTGCCGCGCCTCTCGGCGTCACCCAGTCCGTGCAGGCGGCCGACCTTGGCGTCTATTCCGATGATGATGGCGGCATCTGCGGCCAGACCTGGGTGCTCAACAAGATCACCAGCCGCTTCTCTTACCAGGTGCATCACGTGCCGCATCTGCCGAATGTGCAGATCACCGATTTCCACCGCATCCACCAACACCGCTATCTGCCGGCCAACGAGACCTGGCCGATCGGCCGCCGCTACTGCGGCGCCACCGTCAGCCTCTCCGACGGCCGCGACCGCACCATCTGGTACCTGATCGAGGAAGGGCAGGGCTTTGCCTCGATCGGCGACAATGTCGAGTTCTGCGTTTCGGGCTTCGACCGCTGGATGGTCTACAACGGCCGTTGCCGCGTCCTGCGCTGATCGCGTTTTTCCGTTCCCGATCCGTTTGCGCGCCCGCGGCTCGATAGGCCTCGGGCGCTTTTTTGTGCCGTGTTGACAGAGGATGCGATCTGTTTCGCCAGTCTGCTCCGAACGCCCAGGATAGTATGCCAGGTCAACCGTGCGGCGGGCGGTGTGATGATCGGCGCTGGCGTTGCCGTGGTTGTCACGCGCTGAGAGGCATCGCTGGTCGCCGCTATTTTCCGCGCGGCGCGGCCTCGGCCTGATCGAGAAGCTTGCGCAGAAAGGCAACGTGACCGCGGAACGCGCGCCGTCCGGCCGTCGTCGCCTTGACGCGCGTCTGCGGCCGGCGCCCGACGAACAGCTTTTCGACGTCGACATAGCCAACCCTTGCAAGCGTGTCGATATGTGCGCCGAGATTGCCGTCGGTGACGTTCACGATGGCCTTCAGCCGGGTGAACTCCAGCGCCTCTCGCCTTTCCAGCGTGTTCAGGGCGGCCATGATCCTGAGCCGCGTGCTCTGGTGGATGATTTCGTCGGCGCCCATCATTTGGCTCCGGCGCGGCGGGGCCGGAGACCGTCACCGACGAGGCCGCATCCATGGAGCCTCGCCTCGGCGATTTCGGGCAGCGACAACGCTTGCTCTTGTGCGATCGACATCGAAGCACTTCCGTATTTTGTTCAGAATACTCTGTCCTGTAGAGTTATCTGTCAATCCATTCACGAGTGGATGACGGGATCTCGCTTGACAAGGTGGTGGCGCGACCGGCCATCGCATTGCTCTCGTGATCTGTGTAGATCGTCCATTTGCACAAGACGATCATGTCGATAAGGCAGCAGGTCGTGATCCTCACGGTCGAAGATCAAGGCGCAAGGTGCTCGCTGATCTTCGGAGCTTCGCGGAGAGATCGGTCTGACAGGGTGCGGAGAATGTCGGTGGCGGACTGCCGGCAATAATCAAAGATCAGCAACGCATCTTTGCGACGGTCAGCATGATCGTGTGCCCTTCGTAACCAAAACTTAATCTGCAAAAATCAGTGTATTGCTTCGCTGGCTAGAGAGCCGCGAGTCAGATATGCATTGCCCGCCGAGGTCATTCACGGCCGTCGGCGTAACGCAAGGGGCATGATATGGCGAAGCAGTCGTCTAAGGCGCCGGCATCCAAGACACCGGCAAAAGCACCCGTGAAAGCAGCGACGGCGAAGGTCGCGGTGGCAGTGAAAAAAGCAGCGCCTGCGAAGGCAGCGGCGAAGCCGGCGGCTAAGGCCGCACCGGCCAAGAAGCCTGCAGCCAAAGCCGCGGCAAAACCGGCGGTGAAGAAGGCGGCGCCCGCGAAGGCAGCGGCGAAGCCGGCGGCCAAGGCCGCGCCGGCCAAGAAGCCCGCGGCCAAGGCAGCGGCGAAACCCGCGGCCAAGAAGGCAGCGCCCGCGAAAGCGGCGGCAAAGCCTGCCGCCAAGGCAGCGCCGGCCAAGAAAGCGGCAGCGGCGGCAACCAAGCCCGCCGTGAAAAAAGCCGCGGCGCCCAAGGCCAAGGCAGCACCGGCAAAGGCGAAGGCGCCGGCCAAGAAGTAGACCAGGTCTTGTTGGAGCGGTGCGTGTCCTGCTGGGCGCGCAGAGAACGCTCCAGCACTTGCGAGCGGCGCATGATCATTCTGGAAACCGGGACCGGTTTTCGGGCCATGCACGGGACGTGGGGGAAGGGAGTCAGGGCAGCAAAGCGAGGCGCCGGACAGGCTGCCTCGCTTGCTCGCACGGCTTAGGTTTCTTCGCGCCTGGTCGTGAAACGAATGCCCCGCCGCGAGGCCGGGGCCGCGAGAGATTGAGAAGCAGATCGGATGCTCCGCTCTGCTCCGGTTCTTCTCTCGCTCCGCGTGGATCGCGCATCTAGCCAGGTCACGATGGTCACGGCAGAAAACCGGCACGGGTTTCTGGCAGCTGGTTTTCTGTCGCCTGGCCATTGCGGGGGCTGCCGTTCCCGGTCGACAGTGCCGGTCGGCAAACAGGAATCCAACCATGCCCAGACTTCTCTACGCCTCTTCTTCACCCTACAGTTCCAAGGTACGCATGGCCGCGGTCTTGACCGGCATCGCCATCGAGGCGGTGCCGGTCAAGACCGACGATAAACCGGCAGTGCTGATCGAGGCCAATCCGCTCGGCAAGATCCCGGTGCTGGTGCTGGATGACGGCCGCTCGATCCATGACAGCCGCGCCATCATCCAGCACCTCAACCGGATTTCGAAGAACGCGCTGTTTCCGCGCAACCCCGACAAGCGGCTGGAGGCGGAAGTGCTGGAGGCGCTGGCCGACGGCATCTGTGACTGCGCGCTGTCGATGGTCTATGAGCGGCGCACGCGACCTGAGGAGATGGTCTATCAGCCGTGGCTCGACCGCCAATGGGCGAAGATCACGGCGGCACTCGACCTGCTCAACGCCAACCCGCCGAAGCTGCCGAAGAAGATTACCGCCGGCCAGATGGCATTGCGCGCCTGCCTTGGCTATCTCTCACTGCGCTTTGCCGGCAAATGGGAGAAGGGTCGCGCCCGACTGACGCGGTGGGCAGCGCGCTTCGACGAGAAGTTTCCCGAGCTGAAAGACTGCGTTCCCGGGTGACCGATCGCCGCCTGGGTGGTCGGACACAAAAAAAGCCGGGCGCGAGGCCCGGCTTTTTCGTGTCGTGGCTTGAACGACTTAGAACTTCATACCGACGCCGAAGGTGACGCGGTTGTCGGTTGCCTTGACGCTGCCAATGCCACCGCCGAAGTTCTTGCTGCCGAAGTCGGTGTAGCGATACTCGACGCGGCCGAACACATTGTCGGTCAGCTTGATGTCGGTGCCGACACCGGCGGTCCAGCCGATCATCGTAGCGGTGTCGCTGGCGGGAAGGACGGAGTCCTCCACTTTCAGGCTTCTGCCGGCGAGACCGCCGGTGCCGTAGAGCAGGATTTCCGGGGTCACGGCGTAGCCGAGACGGGCACGCAGCGAGCCTTCGAAGCCGCCTTTGGAGTGGATGCCATTGTCGTCACCCTTGACGCCGTTGTAGCCGAGTTCGGCTTCACCGCCGTAGACGAAGTTCTCCTGCTGCCACTGATAGCCGCCGAAGACACTGCCGACAAAACCCTTGGTGCTGGTCGAATCGCCGAAATCCCGTTCCTTGGTACGGCCGCTAAAGCCATAGCCGAGGTTGATACCGGCATAGGGGCCGGCCCAGGACGCCACAGGCAGTTCGGCAACCGGCGCGGGTGCCGGCGGCTCTTCGGAAACGACGTCCGCGGCATAGGCGGTTCCACCGAGGGCGAAGAGGCCCAGCGCAACGGCCAGCGGCCGTGCGAATTTAAGATTGGCTTGCATTGTTCTTTACTCCTTAAGCCACAGGACACAGGCTTGTTTCTCACGATCGCCATCAACCCGTCCGGGGGGTGAAACGGATCTGGCGTTCGTCGGTTCCAAATGTCGTGTCAAAATGCGGCTGAAGCGAACCTGAACTTGGGTCATTCCCCGGCGCGAATGAGGCGGAACCGTGACGTTGCATCTTCGCAACAGCGAAATGGCAGGAGTCACTTCATGCTGCGCTGCACACCGCTTGGTGCAAGGAGTCCAGCGCCCTATATTGCGCTCGGGCGGCTCCAAGTCCAACACGAGTCGGGACGTCAAATCGGCGGTTTCGCCACAATGCTGCCCAAGGTGCGAACGCCGTTTAACGCATGCCGGGCCATATTTCGCCAGCGCCGTTTTCCCGGCCCAAATTGAGGATCGACAGCATATGAGTAAAGCCACTGCCACGGCGCTGGTGACTGGCGGGGCAAAGCGGATCGGCAGGGCGATCGTCGAGGATCTCGCCGCCCACGGATTTGCCGTTGCCATCCACTGCAATCGCTCACGCGCCGAGGGAGATGCATTGGCCGCCCGGATCAACCAGGCCGGCGGTCGCGCTGCGGTTATCGGCGCCGACCTGACCGATATGGATGCTGTCGGCGGTCTCGTCGGCCAGGCGGAAGCGGCGCTCGGACCGATCTCGCTGCTGGTCAACAATGGGTCGCTGTTCGAGGACGATTCGGTTCTGGATTTCGACTGGCGGGCCTGGGACCGGCACTTTGCCGTGCATGTGAAGGCGCCGGCGCTGCTGGCACAGAACTTCGCACGGGCGTTGCCGGAGGGACAGGAGGGGCTGATCGTCAACATCATCGACCAGCGGGTCTGGCGCCCGACGCCACGCTATTTCTCCTATGCGCTGTCGAAGTCGACGCTGTGGATGGCCACGCAGATGATGGCGCAAGCGCTCGGTCCGCGCATCCGCGTCAACGGCATCGGTCCGGGCCCGACCCTGAAGAACGCTCGCCAGGACGACAGCGATTTTGACGCGCAGGTCGAGGGCTTGATCCTCAAGCGCGGCCCGCAATTGTCGGAATTCGGTGCCACCATCCGCTATCTCTGGGAAGCCCGCTCCGTCACCGGCCAGATGATCGCGCTCGATGGCGGTCAACACCTTGCATGGCGGACGCCCGATGTGACAGGCATGGTGGAATGAGTCCTGTAGACCACAAGAACAAGCCGCGCGGCGGCGCCGACGATCTGCCCCCCGATATCGACCTCGAGGACGAGGCGGTGGAGGAGATCGTTGAACCCGCTGGTCCCGACGTAGCGTTCACGGCAATCGACTGGACGCCGCATGCCGGCGACGCCGAAGGCATGGTCGGTGCCGAGGTGATCCAGACGCTGGTCAAGCGCCTGCCCAACGCGCCCGGCGTCTACCGCATGATGAACGCCGCTGGTGACGTGCTCTATGTCGGCAAGGCGCGCAGCCTGAAGAAGCGCGTGACCAACTACGCGCAGGGCCGCTTCCACACCAATCGCATCGGCCGCATGGTGCGCGAGACGTCGACGATGGAGTTCGTCGTCACCCGCACCGAGATTGAAGCGCTGCTGCTTGAAGCCAATCTTATCAAGCGCTTGCGGCCGCGATTCAATGTCCTGATGCGCGACGACAAGTCGTTTCCCTATATCCTTCTGACCGGCGACCATGTCTCGCCGGGCATCTACAAGCATCGCGGCGCGCGGTCGCGCAAAGGCGATTATTTCGGCCCCTTTGCTTCGGCCGGCGCCGTCGGACGAACCATCAATTCGTTGCAGCGCGCCTTTCTGCTCAGGAGTTGCACCAACTCGTTCTACGAGAACCGCACGCGGCCGTGCCTGCTCTACCAGATCAAGCGCTGCGCCGGCCCGTGCACCGGCGAGATATCGCAGGAGGATTATGCCGAACTTGTCGATGAGGCGAAGGATTTCCTCTCCGGCCGCAGCCAGAAGGTGAAGACGGAAATTTCCGCCGCCATGCAGCAGGCTTCGGAGGATCTCGATTTCGAGCGCGCCGCCATCTATCGCGACCGGCTCGCGGCCCTGTCGCATGTGCAGAGCCATCAGGGCATCAATCCGGCGACCGTCGACGAGGCCGATGTCTTCGCCATCCATCAGGAAGGCGGCCAGGTCTGTATCCAGGTGTTTTTCTTCCGCACCGGCCAGAACTGGGGCAACCGTGCCTATTTCCCAAAGGCCGATCCGGCGCTGGAAGCTGCCGAGGTGCTGGGCTCGTTCCTGGCGCAGTTCTATGACGACAAGCCGACGCCACGGGCGATCCTCCTGTCGCATGGCGTCGAGGACCAGGAACTGCTGGCCGAGGCGCTGTCGACACGAGCCGGCCGCAAGGTCGCGATCCTGGTTCCGCAGCGCGGCGAGAAGAAGGATTTGACCGACAACGCCTTGCAGAATGCACGCGAGGCGCTCGGCCGCCGGCTGGCCGAAACCTCTACGCAAGCGAGGCTGCTTGCCGGCTTCGCCGAGACCTTCGGCCTGCCCAAGCCGCCGGTGCGCATCGAGGTCTACGACAATTCGCACATCATGGGCACCAACGCCGTCGGTGCCATGGTCGTCGCCGGGCCGGAAGGCTTCGTCAAGAACCAGTACCGCAAGTTCAACATTCGTTCGACAGAGATCACGCCGGGTGACGATTTCGGCATGATGCGCGAGGTGATGGAGCGGCGTTTTTCGCGGCTGCTCAAGGAACATGGCGATGTTGCGCCCGACGACGCTGTGGCAGCCGGTGCAACCGATGATATCGAGGAGGACGTCTCCGGCAGTTTCCCGGCCTGGCCAGATGTCATCCTGATCGACGGCGGCCAGGGCCAGATGACGGCGGTGCGCAAGATCCTTTCGGATCTCGGCATCGAGGACCGCGTCGTGGCGATCGGGATCGCCAAGGGCCAGGACCGCGATGCCGGCCGCGAGCGCTTCTTCGTCAGGGGCAGGGACTCGTTTTCACTGCCGGTTCGCGATCCGGTGCTGTATTTCGTCCAGCGCCTGCGCGACGAGGTCCACCGCTTCGCCGTCGGTTCGCACCGGGCCCGCCGAAAGAAAGAAATGGTCAAGAGCCCGCTCGACGAGATCAGTGGCATCGGGCCCGGCCGCAAGCGCGCCCTGCTTCTGCATTTCGGCACCGCCAAGGCGGTCAGCCGTGCCGCCATCGAGGATCTGAGGAAAGTCGACGGCATTTCCGAACAGGTTGCCAAACTGGTCTACAATCACTTCCACGAGAGCTGATGCATGTCGCCCAAAAGTGCGCAGCGGTTTTGGGATAACGACATGCACGAAAGGGAAGAATGCATGTCGCCCAGAAGTGCGCAGCGGTTTTGGGACAACGACATGCACAAAAGGGAAGAATGCATGTCGCCCAGAAGTGCGCAGCGGTTTTGGGACAACGACATGCATCACACTTTAAGGAGGTTTATCGCCATTTTCGGCTGGCCAATCGATTTTGGCCTGTTGACCCCCCACATTCGCATCTGATTTGAGTACGCAGGCAGAAAGAGTCCCCAAGACATGGCCAAGCGCGCGTTCAACCTGCCCAACATGCTGACCTACGCCCGCATCATCGCGGTGCCGCTGGTCGTGCTGTGCTTTTTTCTGGAGGGGCACCTGAAATCGAGCGACTTCGCCCGCTGGTCGGCGCTGATCATCTTCTTGCTCGCTTCGGTTACGGATTACCTGGATGGCTATCTGGCGCGCGCCTGGCAGCAGACCTCCAACATCGGCAAGATGCTTGACCCGATCGCCGACAAATTGCTGGTCGCCACCTGCCTCTTGCTTCTGGCGGCCGACACCGATCGCCATGCAGGCATCGCCGGCTGGTCGCTGTGGGCCGCGATCATCATCCTGTGCCGCGAAATCCTCGTCTCGGGCCTGCGCGAATATCTGGCGGCGCTCAAGGTCTCGGTGCCGGTGACGCAGCTTGCCAAGTGGAAGACCGCGATCCAGATGGTCGCCATCGCCTTCCTGCTGGCCGGTCCGGCCGGTGACAAGATTTTCCCGCTGACCACGCAGACCGGGCTGGTGCTGCTGTGGATCGCTGCGCTCGTTACGCTCTACACCGGCTACGACTATTTCCGCGCCGGCCTCAAGCACATCATGGATGAGTGAGATGACGACCCGGCTCATCTATTTCGCCTGGGTGCGCGAACGGATCGGCGCATCTGAGGAAGACGTTGAATTGCCTGATGGCATCGAGACGGTCGCCGACCTCTTGCGCTGGTTGAAATCGCGCGGCGAGGGCTACGAGCAAGCGCTGCAATATCCCGATGTGATCCGCGTCGCCATCAACCAGGAACATGTCGACCACCGCGAGAAGATATCGGGCGCGCGCGAGATCGCACTGTTCCCGCCGATGACCGGGGGCTGAAAATGACCGGCGCGGCCGTACCTGTCGTGCGCATCCAGGCGCAAGATTTCGACGTCGCCGCCGAGATTGCCAGACTGACGCAAGGCCGCGCCGATATCGGCGCCGTGGTTTCTTTCTCGGGCCTCTGCCGCGACGATGCAGGCAGCCTCTCGGCACTCGAACTCGAGCATTATCCCGGCATGGCCGAGGCCGAGATCGCTCGCATCGCCGCCGAGGCGGTTCAGCGCTGGCCGCTGCAAGGCCTCACCGCCATCCACCGCCATGGCAAGATTCGACCGGGCGAGAACATCGTGCTGGTGGTGGCCGCCTCGGCGCATCGCCAGGCGGCATTCGAAGCGGCGAACTTTCTCATGGACTATTTGAAATCGCGCGCGCCGTTCTGGAAGAAGGAGCATCGCGCCGACGGCTCCGAGGGTGGTTGGGTCGAGGCCAAGGAGGCCGACGACGAGGCAGCCGGTCGCTGGAAAACGTCAGAATAAAATTCCCGCCAGAGCCATGCATTGACCGCAATCCTTTGGCCAATTGAGCGCGGTTGGTCAGCCTGGGCATTGGCAGCCTGGGGCAGGCATCCCAGGAATTAGCCGCCCGGGGCAAGGGAGATGGTCATGCTGGACAGGATCGCGGAATTCTTCGTCTTCGGTTTTGTGCCGCTGGTCGTCGGCGTGTTGGCCGTGCCGGAACTGTCTGCTGCCGCCGAAAAGGCTGTGCGAGGCGAGGTGATCTATCGCGAGCGCATCGCCTTGCCGCCCAGTGCCGTGCTCTCGGTCCAGCTTGCCGATGTCTCGCTGGCCGACGCGCCGGCCAAAATCATCGGCGAACAGAATATCAAGCCGACCGGCCAGGTGCCGATCAGTTTCGAGATCAAATTCGACCCCTCCGTCATCCAGCCGCAGATGACCTATGCGCTGCAGGCCCGCATCACCGTCGACGACAGGCTCATGTTCATCTCCGATATGCGCCATCAGGTCGATCCGCTGACCGATGTGCCGCAGACCATCATGCTCAAGATGGTCACGCCGAGCACCGGGCCGACCGCTTCCGTTTTTGGTCAGCTCTGGCTGGTCGACTATGTCGACGGCATTGGCGCCATCGCCGCGCCGCAGGCGACGTTCAGGGTCAGCGAGGCCGGCAAGGCAGGCGGCAGCGGCCCTTGCAACACCTATTTCGCCACGGCCAAGGTCGATGGCCAAGCGATCACAATCAGCGAGATCGGCTCGACCTACAAGGCCTGCGCGCCGGAGGTGATGGCCGAGGAAAAGGCGCTGTTCGATGCCTTGGCCAAGGCTGCCTCATACAGTGTCGATGCCGGCAAGCTCGCCATTGCCGACAAGGATGGCCGCGAGATCCTGCGCTTCAGCGCGGCAAGCTGAGGTGTCTTGATGGTCGGGCGCAGGGCCTGGCCACAGATATCGACACTCTGATGTCGGAGCGAAACGGACGCTCTCACTCAGCCTGTTCGAACACGGCGCCGTAGTGATAGGGCGGCACCTCGACCAGTTCGGCGAGCCTGAGGCCGCCCGCCTCGACGGCCGCTATGGTCTGTTCCGGTGACAGCCTCAATTCGGTCCTCGGTCCGCGAGGCTCGCCCAGGACGATCGTTGTTTCGCGCGGACGCTGGTGCCAGTTGACGATGGCGAGACGGCCACCAGGGCTAAGCGTCGCCCGCACCGCGCGTGCCAAACGCGGCCGGTCCGGGACGCCGTGAAAGGCGTTGGCCATGAAGATGAAGTCGGCGGGTCGAGGCGCCAGCCTTGAAAGCTCGTAGGCGTCGCCGGCCACAAAGTCGCAATTCGTCACCCCACTTTGGGTCAACCGGTGCCGAGCGGCTTCGAGCGGATCGGCATCGATATCAATGGCGAGGACATGACGCGCCGTGCTGGCGATCGGCAGCGTGAACCAGCCGTCGCCGCAGCAGAGATCGATCACTTCCATTCCAGGCTTGATCCCCGTTGCCGAAAGCACGGCGGCGGGGTCGGGCCACAGCGCCTCCCACCAGCCGCTGCTCGGCATCTCCGTGCCCTGGAAGAAACCCGGAATGGCACTGGTCATGCTGAGGTCGCTCCAATGTCGGCATTCATCCGCGATATATCTCAACCCTAGTGCAGCGCGGCTCAAATCCTAATGCTCTTTTGCGAGGTCGGCACTGCTGGCACCGATGACTCCGATGCTGCTCAAGGCATACGCACCGGCTGCATGCCGATATGCTGCGGTTGGAGCGCGAAACCTGACCGTTCAGCCAATGAAAAAGGCCGGCAAACGCCGGCCTTTCCAAATCAGACTTGATGATATCGACTCAGCCGACGATCTCGGTGTCCGAGAACCAGTATTTGATCTCCTGCGCGGCGGTCTCCGGCGCATCGGAGCCGTGCACCGAGTTCTCGCCGATCGACAGCGCATGCACCTTGCGGATGGTGCCTTCGGCGGCATTGGCCGGGTTGGTGGCGCCCATCACTTCGCGGTTCCTGGCAATGGCGTTCTCGCCTTCCAGCACCTGCACGATGGTTGGGGCCGACGACATGAACTCCACCAGTTCGCCGAAGAACGGACGATCCTTGTGGACGGCATAGAAGCCTTCCGCCTCGCGGCGGCTCATCCACACCCGGCGCGAGGCGATGACGCGCAGGCCGGCTTCTTCCAGCATCCTGGTGATGGCGCCGGTGAGGTTGCGCCGTGTTGCGTCCGGCTTGATCATGGAAAAGGTGCGTTCGAGCGCCATGGGTCGTCCTTGTCTGAGAATGGAATTGAGAGTGGCGGGCTCTATACAAGCCGCCCGGCCCATTGCCAAGGGGTGAGGAGCGGTCCGCGAAGCGGACGGAAAGCCAATTGCCTGGCTTTGCGAGCGACGAACGCCCGGAGCGATAGCGAAGCGCTGGTGCGGTGCGCGTTTCCATGCCGGGCCGCGCCGATGAGGCGGACCGGCAGCTGTGATCCGATGGCTGTTAAGCAGTGTTTTGCTTGTTATAGTCGGTCGTGGGCGCCCATGCTGAGGTCGACCCGAACGGAGACAGGATGACCATGACAAACGATCGCCAGGAGCGCATTCGCAACCGCGCGCATCAGATCTGGCTGCAAGAGGGACAACCGGCTGGCCAGCATGAGCGCCATTGGCATCAGGCGATAGCCGATGTCGACCAGGAAGATACCGCGGGGACGTCGGCAGCCAGGAAGCCCGCCAAGAAGGCAGTTGGTGCCGGCAAGGCAAAAGCCGCCCCCAAGGAGGCGAAGGCCGCCACGAAGACCAGCAAGCCGAAAAAGGCGGCTGTCAAGTAAGGTTTGGCCATCTCGCTGCTGACCTTTCTCGCAAGAGACTGACCGCTCTCGTGCCGCCTTGCGGCAAGAGCAGGCGTTGCGGCGTCACGCCGCCGCGGCAACCTTCCGCCCCAGCCCGCCATGCAGATCGAGGCAGCGGGCGAACCACTGCGCCACCACATCGCCGGCGTCGAGCAACTGGTAAGGCGAGGCTATGCGTGCCCATTGCAGTGCGCCGAAGACGATGTAATCGGCAAACAGCGGCGACGCGCCACCGATGAATGGCTGATAGCCAAGCATCGACCGCAAAGGCTCCAGCGAGGCTCTGAAGCTGGCGAGCCCGGCATCTCGGGCGGCCATCACGTCTTCCAGCCGCTTGCCAAGCCGCTGCTCCCGGTTCTGACGGAAATAGGCGGCGTTTTGCGTGTCCTGCATGGCATGGAGGTCCATGATCGCGGCGGTCGTGACATAGGGGTGGATGGTCAGTTGCGACCAACGCTCGATGAAGCGCGCCATCGCCTTGCCGCCTTCGCCGCCAAACAGTGTCGGCCGATCCGGATAGGCTTCGTCGAGATAGAGCGCGATGGCGAAGGAATCGGCGACGACCTTCTCGCCGTCGCGGATCACCGGAACGAGTTTCGAGACGCCGCCCTCGACCCCTGGCACTTCGAGGAAGCGCGTCGGCACGGTGCTGACTTCGAGCCCTTTGTGGGCCAGCGCCATCGTCACCTTCCAGCAGTGCGGGCTGAACGGGCGCGCGGTGTCGCGTCCGACGAGATCATAGAGCAGAATGGTCATTGGCGTCAGCGTTCCTGCGGGTTAGGTAGGCCCCCTATCGACGCGAGCCGAGGGGAAGCCATGAGACAGCATTTCATGATGTTTGCGGCCTATAATCAATGGGCCAACAACCGCGTCTATGATGCCGCCGCCGAGCTCGACGAAGAGGAATTCAACCGCGATGTCGGAGCCTTTTTCGGCTCGATGATGGCCACGCTCAATCACCTGCTGACCGCCGACCGCATCTGGATGAAGCGCTTCACTGGCGAGGGAGACGCGCCGACGACGCTGGACGCCATCCTGTACCGGGCCTTGCCCGGCTTGAGGATGGCGCGTGAAGCCGAGGACAAGAGGATCATCGACTGGGTCGGCGGCCTCAGCGACAAGGCGTTGACGGGCCGCTTCACCTACATGACGGTCTCGGACATGCGCACCGTCTCGCAAAGGCTGGCGCCGGCGCTGGACCATGTCTTCAACCACCAGACCCACCACCGCGGCCAGGCGCATGCGATTCTGACCATCCTCGGCCGGCCAAGCCTGGGGTTGGACTTGATGCTCTTCCAGCGCACCGAGGAGGGCAGGGCCTTCGCCTGACCCCGTCAGAGGATTTCAGCAGCGGACGATCAGCTGCTGATCTCGCTGTCCAGCTGGCTCTGCGTCAAAGCCGCCTCCTCCGTGATCCATTGCTTGAACAGCAATGCCTTGCGGGCGGGAGGCGTCTTGTCGGGGCAGACGAAATACCACCCTGCGGTGTTCGGATGGTGGACCGCGAACGGGGCGACCAGTCTCTCGGCGCGAATATCGCTGGCCATATAGGCCCGGTTGGCCACGGCAAATCCCATCCCGGCATTGGCAGCCTCGTAGGACATCATGCACGAATCGAAATAGATGCTTCTGGCCTCCTTGAGCACGGAGCCGGCGCCAGCGAAGCCGAGCCACGATTGCCAGTTGTGGGTGCAGGTTTCGGAATGCAGCAGCGTGAAGTGGCGCAGGTCTTCCGGGGTCACTTTCGTTAGCGGCTTGTCGCCCAGGATCTCGTGGAAGAGCTTCCGGCTGCAGACCGGCGTCAGGTCCTCCTTGAACAGAAGGTCGGCCTTCAGATCGGGAAAATGACCGTCGCCATAGCGGATCTCGATATCGAATTCGGATGTCGCGAATTCGTGCGTCGCATAGGAGGTGGAAACGCGCATCTCGATGTCGGGGTACTGCCGCTGGAAGAGCGGCAGACGCGGAAACAGCCAGCGCGCGGCAAAGGTCGGCAGCACCGATATCTTCAACACATGTTCCTGCGACTGCCCAGTCGCTTCCATGCTGGCGGCGACGATCCGTTCCAGGGCCTCGCGCACACGCGAGACATAGGTCTCGCCCTCCGGCGTCAGCGACACCGCATTGCCGCCGCGTTGGAAGATCTTGAAGCGAAGCTGGTCCTCCAGGCTTTTGACGCGCTGGCTGACCGCCGAGGCGGTGATGAATTGTTCTTCGCCGGCGCGCGTGAAATTCCTGTGCCTCGCAGCACTCTCCACGATCTTTAGCGAATTGAGGTTGACCTGACTGAGCAGACGCACGGGCTCGACCTTAAGCTGGGCTTACACTAGCACCAGCATTCCTAATTTTACAGGGGCTGCTAATTTAATCAACTGTTTACCAAGTGTTTGCCCCTCACTTGGAGAAGTACAATGAACGCCCATACCATTCCCGAACTGCGCTATGCGATGAGCCGCGAAGCCATCATCGGCCACGAAACCGCGTGGAAAGTGTCGAGCTTCGGCGTCGCGCAGTATCTTCACGGCTATGACCCGGCACTGCTTGCCGCTATTGAGGAGGCCGCTTTGAAGCTCAAGGCCAGCCATGCCGTGCACAAGCACCTCGATCTGACCTTCATCACCGGCGCCGACCGTTTCATCCCCGAAATCAAGGAATTGCTGCACGACAAGCTGCGTCTGGAGCGGCTGTCCGACATGATGGGCACCAAGTTGGAACCCTATCCGCTGTCGATTGTCGGTTCGACCGTCACCTTCATGAACCCGAAGGACGGCGCGGTGGAATGGCATTGCGACGGCGTTCCCGTCACCGAGCTCATTCCGCTGTCGATCAGCAATCCGTTGGTCGGCGGCCATCTCGAAATCTACTGCGACGACTCGGAAACCGGCCGTGCCATCCTCGAATCCGGCCGCGAGATCCCGCGCAACCGTGTCATGCGCATCGACCACAAGATGAACTATGCCACGCTCGGGCAGTTTCTTGGTGTCCTGCATCGCACGGCGCCGATTCGGTTCGGCGAGCGCGTCACGCTGGTGCTCAACCAGCGCTCCGTTGCCAAGCCCTATGTCGACGACAACCGGATGTTCTATCTTGCCGCCGACAACGACCACGACCGCGAATGGGTCAACGAACTGGCCGAGGATGTGTGGACCAACCAGTTGCCAGCCTATCGCCAGTTCGAGGCGGAACGTCCCGTTCCGGTGTCGCCCGAGGCGCCGGTACCTGGCGGAGCCAGGGAATCATGGTAGCCAGATCCGCGCTGGTCTTCGCCGCCGGCGCGGTGGCCTTGTGGTCGACCAATGCGTTGGTCGGCAAATCCCTGCTGGCGAGTCACCCGGTATCGCAGGTGCAATTCCTGCAGTTTTCGGGAGCCGCGCTTGTCTTCGCCGTCATCTGGTTGATGAATCGGGAAGACGCGCCGCAAAGGAACGGCGCGCCGGGCGCAACCGCCGCCGCCTGGATGGGATTGGCTCCGATCGGCGTCGGCATCATCGGTCTCGTCGGCACGATGGTGCTGCAATACCTGGCCTTCGCTTCGATGCCGGTGATCGAGGCCAATCTGGTGGCATACACCTGGCCGTTGATGGTCGCGGCGGCGGTGATCGTGCTCGAAAATCCGCGGCGACCGGCATTGTTGGGCCTTGCCGCCGTCCTAGGGTTCGTCGGCGTTGCGCTGGTGATTTCGGGAGGGCGCGACCAGTCCTGGCTCCAGGGCGATCTGGTCGGCTATCTTGCGGCATTCGGGTCTGCGCTGTGCATGGCTTTCTATTCGGTCATGGTGGGAAGGGTTGCTGCTTCGCCGGATCGCTTGCTGCTGCCGTCGTCGCTGTTCGGTGTCGCCTTGACGTTTCTGTGGAGCGCGCGCCACGGCGTCGCCTGGCCCTCCGGCACGGACCTGGCTCTCGGGCTTTATCTGGGCGCCGGTCCGATGGGGCTGGGCTACTATTTCTGGTCGCGCGCCCTGAAGCTCGAAGGCAGCGGCAAGGTCGCGGTCGTCGCCTATCTCACGCCGATCGCCTCGACGCTGCTGCTGACCCTGTCCGGCGAGCGGATGACGATGACCGCCATTGCCGGAGCCGTCCTCGTCATCGGCAGCTGTGTCGCGGTCGGCATGGAACGTTCGGAGGCCGAAAACCATGTTTGACGAAAACGAACGTCTCGCCAGGCAGGAAGCGCATTGGCTGATCAAGGAGTTTGGTGCCGAGGCGCCGCTTTACGCCGCGATGAAGGCCGAAAAGGCGATAGAGCAAAAGGATTTCGTGCGTTGCGCCCGCTGGAAGCGTATTCTTGAGATATTGACCGACAGCCCGACTGCCAAGTCTGCTTCCGCGAAGTATTAGATTTTCTAATTTGCGCGACGTCGATTTTCGATGAAAACATTTTCTACGAGTCTTGATTCCTTGTTGAGACTTGGCGGTCCGTTGGGGGGTGCGGTTAGAGACATACATCGACATAAGTCTTCGCTGGGGTGCATGACTTTGTCGCAAATAGGATGAAAGATTTGTCAAATATCGATGATAAGACCGTTATCGAGCTGACGGCTGATATTGTCTCGGCCTATGTAGGCAACAACCCGCTTCCGGCTTCCGGCTTGCCTGAATTGATTGCCAGCGTCAGCGCTTCGGTTCGGAAACTGGCCGGTGCGGTTGTCACGGAAAGCCCAAGCCTGGTTCCGGCCGTGAACCCGAAGAAGTCGGTGTTTCCCGACTACATCGTCTGCCTTGAGGATGGAAAGAAGTTCAAGTCGCTCAAGCGGCACCTCAGGACAGACTATGGCCTGAGCCCGGACGATTATCGAGCCAAATGGGGGCTGCCGCCGGACTATCCGATGGTCGCTCCAAGCTACTCGGCAACACGTTCGGCGCTGGCAAAATCGACGGGACTTGGCCGCAAGCCCGCCGCGCCGCCCGCCGCGACCAAGGCAAAGCGCAAGACCACTGCCTGAGCGCGGCTTTGGCCGTATGGCAAGTCACTGAACGGCTACCCTGACGGCGCTGTAGCAGGCGTCGTTTTCAGGCCTTGTGCGGCCAACTGGCCCGCAAGGCCTTGCGAAGCGTTGATGTCCGGTGCAAAAGCGCCGCCATGCTTGTTATCTCAGACCTTTCGCTCCGCATGGCCGGACGCCTGCTTCTCGACCACGCCTCGCTGACCTTGCCGGCCGGCACCAAGGCCGGCCTTGTCGGCCGCAATGGCACCGGCAAGACGACGCTGTTCAAGGCCATTACCGGCGATTTCCCCTCCGAGACCGGGTCGATCAGCCTGCCTAAGAATACGCGGATCGGGCAGGTGGCGCAGGAAGCGCCGGGCACCGAGGATCCGCTGATCGAGATCGTGCTCAAGGCCGACCTCGAACGCACGGCGCTCCTCGAAGAGGAAAAGACAGCCACCGATCCGCACCGCATCGCCGATATCCACATGCGGCTGGCCGACATCGACGCGCATTCAGCCGAGTCGCGCGCGGCAACCATCCTGGCCGGCCTCGGCTTCGACGACGCGGCGCAGCGGCGTCCGGCCTCGTCCTTTTCCGGCGGCTGGCGCATGCGCGTGGCGCTCGCCGCCGTGCTGTTTTCCGAGCCCGACCTTCTGCTGCTCGACGAGCCGACCAACTATCTCGATCTCGAAGGCACGCTGTGGCTGGAAAACTACGTGTCGAAGTATCCGCACACGGTGCTGCTGATCTCGCACGATCGCGATCTGCTCAACCGCGCCGTCAACTCGATCGTTCATCTCGACCAGAAGAAGCTGACCTTCTGGCGCGGCGGCTACGATCAGTTCGAGCGCCAGTACACCGAGCAGAAGGAGTTGCAGGAGAAGGGGCGCGTCAAGCAGGAAGCCGCTCGCAAGCACATGGAATCCTTCGTCGAGCGCTTCCGCGCCAAGGCCTCCAAGGCGAGGCAAGCGCAGTCGCGCATCAAGGCGCTGGAGAAGATGAAGCCGATCGCGGCCATCGTGAACGACACGGTCCGGCCGTTCTCCTTCCCGGTGCCGGTCAAGACGGTGGCCTCGCCGATCATCGCGCTGAACAATGTCAGTGTCGGCTATACCGAGGGGCAGCCGATCCTGAAGAAGATGACGCTGCGCATCGATGCCGATGACCGCATCGCGCTGCTTGGCGCCAACGGCAACGGCAAGTCGACCTTCGCCAAATTGCTGTCCGGCCGGCTGAAGCCGGAGAGCGGCACCATGACAGTGGCGCCCGGGCTGAAAGTGGCGATCTTTGCCCAGCACCAGCTCGACGACCTCCGGCCGGACGAAAACGCCTACGAGCATGTCCGCCGGCTGATGCCGGAGGCGCCGGAATCGAAGGTGCGCGGCCGCGTTGCCCAGTTTGGTCTCGCGACCGAGAAGATGAACACCGCCGCAAAGGACCTGTCTGGCGGCGAGAAGGCGAGGCTGCTTATGGGCCTGTCCGCCTTCGAGGGGCCGAACCTGTTCATCCTCGACGAACCGACCAACCATCTCGACATCGACAGTCGCGAATCGCTGATCCATGCGCTGAACGAATTTCCGGGTGCCGTGATCCTGATCTCGCACGATCGCCACCTGCTCGAAGCGACCGCCGACCGGCTGTGGCTGGTCAAGGACGGCGCGGTCAATCCTTATGATGGCGACCTGGAGGACTACAAGACGCTGGTCACGGGCGTGTCCGGCGATCGCCGCGGCAAGCGCGAGGCCGACAAGGCGTCAAAAGCCGACCGCCGCCGCGACGCGGCGGCACGCCGCGCCGCCTTCGAGCCGCTGGCCAAGGAAATCCGCGCCACCGAAGCGCTGATGGACCGCATCCGCAAGCGCATCGACGGCATCGAGGACGAATTGGCCAACCCGGCGATCTATGAAAAGGATCCCTCGACCGCGACGCGCCTTGCCAAGGAGCGCTCGCAGCTCGCCCAGACGCTGGCCGGCCACGAGGAAAAATGGCTGACCATGTCGGCCGAGTATGAGGAAGGCACGGCGGAATAGGGGAGCATGATCTTGCCCGCAAGGGGGAGATCGGCAGCGTCGGCGTCGGCGCAGATAACCTGCTGTCGCTAGCCCGATCCGCAGCAGATCTTCGCAGCGGACGGCAAGCCGGCGCCAATCTGGCCCTACACGCAGCGCGTGAAAGTCGTTAGACAAGTTCCCATGAACCAGCACGCCAAGCTCAGGATCGGCCATTCGGCCTGCCCGCATGATTGCCCGTCGACCTGCGCGCTTGAGGTCGAGCTGCTCGATGGCAACCGCATCGGCCGCGTCCATGGCGCCAAGGCCAACAGCTACACCGCCGGCGTCATCTGCGCAAAGGTTGCCCGCTATGCCGACCGCGTCCATCATCAGGACCGCTTGCTGAAGCCACTGGTGCGGGCCGGCGCCAAGGGCGATGGCGTCTGGAAGGAAGCGAGCTGGGAGGCAGCCCTCGACCTCGTCGCCGAAAAGTTCATCGCGGCCGAGGAAAAATACGGCTCGGAGACGGTGTGGCCTTACTACTATGCCGGCACGATGGGGCTGGTGCAGCGCGACGGCATCGACCGGCTGCGCCATGCCAAGAAATATTCCGGCTTCTTCGGTTCGATCTGCACCAACCTGGCCTGGACCGGCTGGATGATGGGCGCCGGTGCCTTGCGCGGGCCGGACCCGCGCGAGATGGCGAAATCGGACTGCGTGGTGATCTGGGGCACCAATGCCGTGGTCACCCAGGTCAATGTGATGACCCACGCCATCAAGGCGCGCAAGGAGCGCGGCGCCAGGATCGTCGTCATCGACGTCTACGAGAACGCGACGATGAAGCAGGCCGATCTCGGCCTGGTGCTCAGGCCCGGTACCGACGGCGCGCTGGCCTGCGCGGTCATGCATGTGCTGTTCAGGGAAGGCCTGGCCGACCGCGCCTATCTGGAAAAATACACCGACGACCCGAAGGGCCTCGAAGAGCATCTGCGGACGCGCACACCGGAATGGGCGGCCGATATCACAGGGCTCACCGTCGCCGAGATCGAGGCCTTCGCCCGTCTCGTCGGCACGACGAAGAAAACCTATTTCCGCCTCGGCTATGGCTTTGCCCGCCAGCGCAACGGCGCCGTCAACATGCACGCGGCGTCCTGCATCGCCGCCGTCACCGGCAGCTGGCAATATGAGGGCGGCGGCGCCTTCCATTCCAATTCCGGCATCTTCAAGCTCAACCAGGAGGTGCTGGAAGGGACGAAGATGCGCGATCCCTCGATCCGCTTTCTCGACCATTCGCGCATTGGTCCGGTGCTGACCGGCGCCACTGACGCGCTCTATGGCGGTCCGCCGGTGACGGCCATGCTGATCCAGAACACCAACCCGGCCAACGTCGCGCCGGAACAGCGGCTGGTGAAGCAGGGTTTCCTGCGCGACGACCTGTTCACCTGCGTGCACGAGCAATTCATGACCGACACGGCAAAACTCGCCGATGTCGTGCTGCCGGCAACGATGTTTCTTGAACATGACGACGTCTACAAGGGCGGCGGCAATCAGCACATCACGCTCGGCCCCAAGCTGATCGAGCCGCCGGAGGGGCCGCGCACCAACCATTTCGTCATCGAGGAATTGGCGCAACGCCTTGGCGTCGCGGACCGCCCGGGCTTCGGCCTGACCGAACAGCAGCATATCGACATCATTCTCGGCAAGCGCGGGCTGGGCAGCTTCGACAGCTTGAAGGAAGACAAGTGGGTCGACCTGCAGCCCGATTTCGACACCGCGCACTTCATCAAGGGCTTTGGCCATGCGGATGGAAAATTCCGCTTCCGCGCCGACTGGACCGGCCAGCCGGCTCCCAACCGGCCGCCGAAGAGCATGGGCCTGTTCGGCCCGGTCGAACGGCTGCCCGAGTTTCCCGATCATGTCGATCTGATCGAAGTGGCAGACGAGGCGCATCCGTTCCGGCTGACAACCTCGCCGGCGCGCAACTTCCTCAATTCGACCTTTGCCGAAACGCCGGTGTCGAAGGAAAAGGAAGGCAGGCCGGTGCTGCTACTGCATCCCGATGATGCGGCGGACCTTGGGCTTGCCGACGGCGACCGTGTCGAGGTCGGCAACCCGCGCGGCGAGGTGGTGCTGCACGCAAAGCTGTTCGATGGCATCAAGCGCGGCGTCGTGATCGCCGAAGGCATCTGGCCGAACAGCGCGCATGAGCGCGGCGAGGGCATCAACGTGCTGACCGGCGCCGACGCGCCCGCGCCCTATGGCGGCGCTGCCTTTCATGACAACAAGGTCTGGCTGCGCGCGGCAAATCAAGCTGGGTGAAGAACATCAATCGTCCGGACGCAGACTAAACAGGCAGGGTTTCGGCTGCCTTTTTCCTGTTAATCCGGTGCCTGATGTCGTCGGCGATCGCCTCGGCCTCGATCCCGATTTCGCGTAGCAATCCGGTGACTGCATTGTGGAAGCCGACAAGGTAGAGGCCGAGATCCGAAGCTTTGGGGGTAACGCCACTGCGGTCCGGCTGGATGCCGGGCTCGAGAAATTTGGCATAGCCCGGCCGGAAACCGGTCGCGAAGATGATCGCGTCGAATTCGCTGTGTTTGCCGTTGGCAAAACGGACGCCTCGTTCCGAGATCTCGGCGACATCGGGGGCAACCTTGATCGCGCCTTCGCGGATCTTGCCGATGGTGCCCACGTCGATCACCGGAATGCGCGCCGCAATCGCGATCTGTTCCAGCAGTCCCTGTCTCGGCCGTTTGAGCCCATATTTTTCCAGTCTGCCCACCACCAGGTCGAGGATGATGGGGAAGAGAACGTCATTGAAGCGTTGCGGCCCCAGGCGTGCCGCCATGCCGACCATCTGGATGGGCACGCCGAACAGTTCGCGCGGCACGATATGAACGCCGCCGCGCACGGAAATCGTCGCCCGCGCGCCGTTTTCCGCCAGATCGAGCGCAATCTCCGCGCCGGTGTTGCCCATGCCTATGACCAGCACCGACTGGCCGGCGAAAGGCCTGGCATTGCGATAGTCGGCGCTGTGCAATGTCTTGCCCATGAAAGTGTCGATACCTGCAAATCCAGGCCGCAAGGGCTCGGCATTGTAGCCTGACGCGATCACCACATGTCTGGCGCGCAACGGACCGGATGTCGCGTCCACGCGCCAGCCGCGACCCTCCCGGGTGATCGCTTTCACCGTTTCTCCAAATCGGGGCCGCAGGTCGAAGCGTTGCGCATAGGCATCGAGATATTGGACGAAGAGATCGCGCGGCACATAACGTGGATAGTGCTTCGGGAAGGGCACGAAGGGCAGGGACGAATAGCGCTTGGTCGTGTGCAGGTGGACGCGCTCATAGTGGCGACGCCAGGCGGGTGCGGCTTGCCGCTCTTTCTCGAGGAGGACGAAGTCGATCCCGGTCTGTCGCAGGCATGCGGCAATGGCCAGGCCCGCCGGCCCGGCACCGATGATCGCAACTGGGGTGATGTCGTCCAAGCGCGCCTCCGACGCCGAATTCGCGCTGCGGAGAATGTCAAAAACATGGCGGTGCCAGGGTGAGGCTTGCGGGGCGGCACTGCTCAATCTGGCAAGGGCACGGTCAGCCCGACCTTGACGCGGTCCATGGCAACGAAAGTGCGGAACTTTCGGACATTGTTGCTGTCGAAGAACAGTTTTCGCGTCAGCGCTTCATAGGCGCCCATGTCGGCCACGGTGATGACCAGGATGAAGTCGGCCTCGCCGGTGACGTAGTAGCATTGCTGGACTTCAGGCGCCGCCGAGAATTGGCGCTTGGCCGCGTCGATCAACTCGGTGCGTTCGCTCTCGAGTTCGACCTCGACGAAGATGGTGATGGGTTGGCCAACCGCCGCCGGCTCGACCAAGGCGACGTTGCCGGCAATGACGCCGGTTTGCTCCATGCGCTTGATGCGGCGCTGCACAGCCGGCGCCGACAGGTTCACCGCTTCGCCAATCAGCCGCTGCGGCGTCGTGTTGTCCCGTTGCAGGATGGCGAGGATGGCGAGATCGAAGCTGTCGAGCGAGGGCGGCGATGCTGGCAAGGGGCAATCCTGACGAAACAAACTTGCATTTCGAGGGCCGTATTACAGCGCTCTTTGCGCCGGTCCTGCAATATGTTCGCGTCATACGCCAAGGAGGCAACCCAGTGTTCCTGCTCAATCACAATGCACTGCACCGCCAGCCGCTCGATCCTGCCGATGCCGAAACCCTTGGCGTTGCCGGCGCCGACACGGTCGAGCGTTTTCTGGCCCATCGCGACAATCACCTGATAACGCCGCTGCATGCGCTTCCGGCGCTGGCCGCTGAACTCGGCCTCGGTGCATTGCATGTCAAGGATGAGGGCTTCCGCCTCGGCCTCGGCAGCTTCAAGGCGCTGGGCGGCGCCTATGCCGTCTTCCGCCTGGTGCTGGAAGAGGCCAGCCGATCGCTTGGCCGATCCGTCGACGTGGCCGATCTCGATCGAACTGATGTTCGGGCTATCGCCGCGACGATGACATTCGCCTGCGCCACCGACGGCAATCATGGCCGGTCGGTCGCGCAAGGCGCGCAACTCGTCGGCGCCAGGGCGGCAATCTTCGTCCACGCTGGCGTCAGCCATGAACGCATAGCGGCGATTGCCGGCTACGGCGCCGAGATGGTCCGCGTCGACGGCAACTATGATGATTCGGTCAGGCAAGCCGCGCGCGTCGCGGCCGAGAAAGACTGGACCGTGGTCTCCGACACCTCGTGGCCGGGTTATGAACGCATTCCCGGCCTGGTGATGCAGGGCTATACGACGATCGTGCGCGAGGCGCTGCGCCAGCTCGCCGAACCGCCGACCCACGTGTTCGTGCAGGCTGGCGTTGGTGGCATAGCCGCAGCGGTGGCCGGCCATCTGGCCATCGTGCTGGGCGATGCCAGGCCTACCTTCATCGTGGTCGAGCCGGCGCGCGCTGCGTGCGTCGTCGCGGCCGCCCGGGCTGGGCATCCGGTCAAGGTCGCGCACGACCAGCCGACAGTGATGGCGATGCTCGAATGTTACGAGGCCTCGCCGGTTGCCTGGCGCGTGCTGGCGCGCGCCGCCGACGCCTTCATGACGGTGGACGAGGACGAGGCCGTCGCGGCGATGCAGCGGCTGGCCCAGCCGAGCGCCGGTGATCCGGTGATCGTCGCTGGCGAGAGCGGCGGCGTCGGTCTTGCCGGGCTGATGCGGGCAGTGGCCGACAACAAGGCCGCACTTGGGCTCGATGGCGGATCCCGAGTGCTGGTGATCAACACCGAAGGCGCCACCGATCCGCATCGCTATGCCGAGCTGGTTGGCATCAGCCCGGCCGATGTGCTGGCCGGCAAACTGCCTGCCGGAGCGCTGTCGTGATCGCGGTCGACGCACCGCGCCTGCTTGGCCGTATCCGTGAACTCGGCGCCGTCGGTCGTGATGATGAAAACAGACTAACCAGGTTGGCCGCTTCCGACGCCGACAAACAGGGCCGCGACCTGCTCGTCGGCTGGCTGCGGCAGGCCGGGCTCGATGTCGCCATCGACCGCGTCGGCAACATCTTCGGCATCTGGCAAAGCCCGGAAAATGCCGGGCAGGCGCCGCTGCTCATCGGCTCGCACATCGACACCGTCATAGACGCCGGCATCTATGACGGTTGCTACGGCGTGCTTGCCGGACTGGAGGTGATCGAGACGCTGAAGGCATCCGGCTTTTCGCCGTCGCGCCCGATCGCGGTCGCCGCGTTCACCAATGAAGAGGGCGTGCGCTATACCCCCGACATGATGGGCTCGCTGGTCCATGCCGGCGGCATCGGCGTCGGTACCGTGCTGGCGGCTGTCGGCACCGATGGCAGCGTGCTCGGGCAGGAGCTTGCCCGCATTGGCTATGCCGGTGACGAAGAGCCCGGCTTTCTCAGGCCGCACGCCTATCTCGAATTGCATATCGAGCAGGGGCCGGTGCTGGAGCGTGAGGGCGTGCCGATCGGCGCCGTGGAAAATCTGCAAGGCATTTCCTGGCAGCGTGTCACCATCGACGGCGTCGCCAACCATGCCGGCACCACGCCGATGTCGATGCGCAGCGACGCCGGCCATGCCGCGGCCCGGGTCATCACCTTCCTGCGCGACCGGGCCAAGGGTTCGAACGCCCCGACCGTGGCCACCGTGGGCTCTATCCGTTTCGAGCCGAATGCCATCAACGTCATTCCTTCGCGCGCCGTCTTTACTATCGATCTGCGCGATCCCGACGAACGGCGCCTGCGGGTGGAGGAGGCGGCACTGGCCAGTTATCTCGGGCAGCTTGCTGCCGCCGAGAACGTGACCGTTTCGGTCGAACGGCTGGCCCGCTTCGAGCCGGTGCTGTTCGACATCCGGATCGTCGAACGGATCGAGGCCGCAGCGAAAAAACGCGGTCTTGGCGCCAGGCGCATGACGTCCGGCGCCGGCCATGATGCGCAGATGATGGCGCGCATCGCGCCGGCGGCGATGATCTTCGTGCCGAGCGCCGGCGGCATCAGCCACAATCCGCGCGAGCACACCGAAGATGCCGAGCTTGTCGCCGGCGCCAACATCCTGCTTGATGTCGTCACCCAACTTGCAGGCTAGGTCAGGAGGGGGAAGGAATGTCTGAGTTCGATCGTGATGCGCTGAAGCAAGAGATGATTCTCTGGCGGCGTGATCTGCACGCGCATCCCGAATTCGGCTTCGAGGAAAGGCGCACCGCGGCCTTCGTCGCGGCCAAACTGCGCGAATTCGGCCTCGACGACGTCGCCGAGGGCGTCGGCGGTACCGGGGTCGTTGGCACGCTGAAGCGCGGCAAGGGCAACCGTGCGATCGCGCTCAGGGCCGACATGGACGCGCTGCGCATCACCGAACAGTCTGCCGTGCCCTACCGATCCGGCAATCCCGGCCTCATGCATGCCTGCGGCCATGACGGCCACACCACCATGTTGCTCGGTGCGGCAAAACTCTTGGCCAGCGAAGGCGGCTTCGACGGCACCGTGCGTTTCATCTTCCAGCCGGCCGAGGAATGGGGCAGGGGCGCGCTGGCCATGCTCGACGATGGCCTGATGCAGCGCTTTCCCTTTGACGAGATCTTTGGCCTGCACAACATGCCCGGCCTGCCCGTCGGCCATTTCGAGACGCGCACCGGCCCCATCATGTCGGCCGAGGACAATTTCGAGATCGTGCTGAAGGGGCTTGGCGGCCATGCGGCGCGGCCGCATGCGGGGCATGAAACGCTGGTTGCCGCATGCGCACTGGTCACCAATCTGCAAACCATCGTCTCGCGCCGGCTGAGCCCGGCCGACATATCAGTGGTTTCGGTGACTGAGCTGATCACCGACGGCACCCGCAACGCACTGCCCGGTCTTGCCCGCATCCTTGGCGACGCGCGCAGCTTCCGCCCCGAGGTCAGCGCCGAGATCGAGCGGCAGATGCGCATCATCGCCGAGGGCAACGCCGCCGCATACAATGTCGCCGCCGAGGTCAATTACAGCCGCGAATTCGTGCCGCTGCGCAACGATGCCGAACTGGTGGAGCAGGCCTTTGCCGCAGCAAGAAGCGTGTTCGACCCCGGCAACATCGCCGTCGCCCGCGAGCCGATGACCGGCTCGGAGGATTTCGCCCGTTTCCTCGACCATGTGCCTGGCTGCTTCGTCTTCCTTGGCAATGGCGAAGCCTCCGCGCCGCTGCACAATTCCAGCTACGACTTCAACGATGACGGGCTGTTGTTCGGCACAAATTTCCATGTCGCGGTGGCCAGGCAAAGGCTCGAAGCCGGCAGATGATCGCTGTTTGATCGCCAGGCCGCGCTGGCTGTTGGCCCAACCCGATCCAGAAACGGTCAACCAGCCGATCGTGGCGATGGGCAATGACAACCGCCATGACGTAGGGGCAAGACTCAGCTATCCTCCGCTGCGCGGCGGACCTGATATCCGCTCGGCCGGCGCCTTCACCTCCCAAGCGGCGCCGGCCTTCTTCCCGAAGGGCCTCTTGGCTGACGCTAAATTAGCGAAAGTTAAATTTAGAGTTTTTGGGCTTGCGGGAAATTAGGATTTCTCTGGCATGACTCGGGCATGCCTTCTGGGGGTTCTGGCGGGAAGACCGATGCGTGGGCGTGGATGGATCAAGGCGTTGCGCCAGGACGAGGCCCGGCAGGTGCGTGCGCGCATTGCCGAACTGGAGCGCGACCTGATGGCGGCCACACCTCAGGGACGGCATCGGCGGTTTGAAGCCGGACACGAACTTCGCAATGCAAAGTTCCGCCTGGAGCGTCTCGAGGAATGCATCGCCCAGATACCGGAACGGGCGGAGCATTAGCGCCGGTCATAACGGCTCTCGATCCTTCAGCGACGTTGCGAACAAAGCAGAAACGATGCTTGATGGGCGATGAACCTCGCCACCCCTGATTCGTCCTTTCGGGAGCCGACCGTTCAGCCGGCCTATCTTGCCCGGCTGAACGATGCCCAGCGCCAGGCCGTCGAGCACGGCGACGGCAAGATCGGCGGACCGCTGCTGGTCATCGCCGGTGCCGGCTCGGGCAAGACCAACACGCTGGCGCACCGCGTCGCCCATCTGATCGTCAGGGGTGCCGACCCGCGCCGCATCCTGCTGATGACCTTTTCGCGCCGCGCCGCGTCCGAAATGGCCAGGCGGGTCGAGCGCATCGCCGGTGAGGTGCTCGGCCGCGACGCCGCGGTGATCACGGATGCGCTGACCTGGGCCGGCACCTTTCACGGCATCGGTGCGCGGCTGCTGCGCGACTATGCGCTGGAGATCGGCATCGACCCGGCCTTCACCATCCATGACCGCGAGGATTCCGCCGACCTGATGAACCTTGTGCGGCATGAACTGGGGTTTTCGAAGACGGAAGCGCGCTTTCCGACCAAGGGCACCTGCCTTGCCATCTATTCGCGCGCCGTAAATGCGCAGGCTCCGCTGGGCGAGGTATTGGGATCCGCCTTCCCCTGGTGCGTTGGCTGGGCGGAACAGCTGAAGCAACTGTTCGCCGGTTATGTCGAGGCCAAACAGGCGCAGAACGTGCTCGATTACGACGATTTGCTGCTCTACTGGGCACAGATGGCGGCCGAGCCTGAAATAGCGGCGCATCTGGGTGGGCGTTTCGACCATGTGCTGGTCGATGAATACCAGGACACCAACCGGCTGCAGGCGTCGATCCTCATGGCGCTGAAACCCGACGGCGCCGGGCTGACGGTGGTCGGCGACGATGCGCAGTCGATCTATTCGTTCCGTGCCGCCGAGGTGCGCAACATCCTTGATTTCCCAAAACAGTTCGCGCGGACCGCCGATGTGGTGATGCTGGAACGCAACTATCGCTCCACCGAAACCATCCTGGCCGCCGCCAATGCGGTGATCGGCGAGGCTTCGGAGCGCTTCACGAAGAACCTGTGGTCGGAGCGCAAATCATCCGACAAGCCAAGACTGGTGACCGTGCGCGACGAGGTCGAGCAGGCGAACTTCGTCTGCGACGCCATCCTGGCCGAGCGCGAGGCCGGCACGGCGCTGAAATCACAGGCGGTGCTGTTTCGCGCCTCGCACCACAGCGGCCCGCTGGAGATCGAACTGACGCGGCGCAACATTCCCTTCGTCAAGTTCGGCGGCCTGAAGTTCCTCGATGCCGCTCATGTCAAGGATGTGCTGGCGGTGCTGCGATTTGCCGAAAACCCACGCGACCGGGTGGCCGGATTCCGTGTGCTGCAGCTGATGCCGGGCATCGGCCCTTCGGCTGCCGCGCAGATCGTCGAGACGATGACGTCGGCGCTGGACGAGGCGATGGGCCTTGCCGGCTGGCGCCCGCCGCAGCGCGCGGCCGACGACTGGCCGGGTTTTGTCGCGCTTTATTCCGGTCTGCGAGCCGGCGCCAAATGGCCGGCCGACCTCGAACAGGTCAGGCTGTGGTACGAGCCGCATCTGGAACGCATCCACGAGGATGCGACGACCAGGCGTGCGGACCTTTTGCAGCTCGAGCAGATCGGCTCCGGTTATGCCTCGCGCGAACGGTTTCTCACCGAACTGACGCTCGACCCGCCGGATGCCACCAGCGATCAGGCCGGCCCGCCGCATCGCGACGAGGACTATCTGATCCTGTCGACCATCCACTCGGCCAAGGGCCAGGAATGGAAGAATGTCTTCGTGCTCAACACGGTCGACGGCTGTATTCCGGCCGATCTCGGCGTCGGCACCAAGGAAGATATCGAAGAGGAGCGCCGCCTGCTCTACGTGGCGATGACAAGGGCAAAGGACAGTCTCAGCCTGGTCATGCCGCAGCGCTTCTTTCCGCACGGCCAGGCGGCACGGGGCGACCGCCACCTCTATGCCTCGCGCACCCGCTTCATCCCGGCTTCGATCCTCTCCGCGTTCCAGCAGATGTCGTGGCCGAGCGCGCAAGCGGCACAGGGCAGGGCGCCCCGGCCCGAGGTGCGCGTCGACATTGGCGCGCGCATGCGCGGCATGTGGAAATAGCAGCAAGGGATAGCGCAATGTCCCAACCGCCGATCAGGATCGCCATCGCCGGGGCGCTGGGCCGCATGGGCCGCCAGATGGCGGACGCCGTCCGGGCCGATCCGCGGCTGGTGCTTGTTGCCCGTTTCCACCGGCCGGGGATCGTTGGCGAAGGGCTGGTGAGCCGCGACGAGGCGCTTGCCATGGCCGACGTGGTGATCGATTTCACCACGCCGGCGGCATCGGCTGATCTGGCCAGGTTCTGCGCCGAACGCGGCGAGCCGGCGTTGGTGATCGGGTCGACCGGATTCGACGCGGCCGAGTTGGCCACCATTGCCAAGGCGTCGAAAACCATCGCTATCGTGCGCTCCGGCAGTTTTTCGCTCGGGCTCAACATGCTGGTTGGACTGGTCGAGAAGGCGGCGAGGGCTCTCGACCGCGACGACTGGGATATCGAGATTGTCGAGGCCCATCATCGCGACAAGATCGATGCGCCGTCGGGGACGGCCTTGATGCTGGGGCAAGCCGCTGCCAGCGGGCGCGGCATCGAACTGGACACCGTCGCAAGGCGCGTCCGCGATGGCCTCACCGGCGCGCGGCCGGCAGGCGAAATCGGCTTCGCGGTGCTACGCGGCGGCGGCATCGTCGGCGAGCACGGCGTCAGCTTCTGTGCCGAGGGCGAGACCGTGACCCTGTCGCATGCGGCCGGCGATCGCATCATGTTCGCCCGCGGCGCCATCGCCGCCGCACTCTGGGTGGCGGGGCGTGTACCCGGCGAATATGACATGCACGACGTGCTGGCATTGAACGCCTAGGTTTGCGGTGACTTTCCCGGATGCCTTGAAAGGTGGCTGAAAGGTTGCTGTCCTAAGTGTTGACGGGCGCCCCCATATTGTCGCGAAAAGCGATGGGAGAGAGAGGGGCGCGGGAAACGAACAAAGGGAAGAGGCCATGTCGCTCGCGCGAATTCTGCTCGATTCAGTCGCCACAACCGCACTCGTCGCCACCATGGCCTTGTCCGCGCCGTCCGCACGCGCCGACGAAAAGATCTCCATCATGGTGGGTGGCTACGAAAAGCAGATCTACCTGCCCGCCAAGCTGGCGGAAGCGCTCGGCTACTTCAAGGACGAAGGTCTCGATGTCGAGCTGTTGAACGAGCCGGCCGGCGTCGATGCGGAGAATGAGATGCTTGCCGGGGCCGTGCAAGGAGTGGTCGGTTTCTATGACCACAGCATCGACCTGCAGGCGAAAGGTAAATTCGTCGAATCCGTCGTCCAGTTCAGCCAGGCGCCCGGTGAAGTCGAGCTTGTTTCGACCAAGCATCCCGAGATCAAGTCGCCCGCCGACTTCAAGGGCATGAGCCTGGGCGTCACCGGCCTCGGCTCCTCGACAAACTTCCTGACGGAATATCTTGCCGTCAAGAACGGGCTGAAGCTCGGCGAATTCACCTCGGTTCCGGTCGGCGCCGGCAATACCTTCATCGCAGCCATGCAGCAGGACAAGATCCAGGCCGGCATGACGACCGAACCGACGATCACGCGACTGCTGAAGACCGGCGAAGCGTCCGTCCTTGTCGACATGCGCACGATTGAAGGCACCAAGGCCGCGCTCGGCGGCACCTACCCGGCTGCCTCCCTCTACATGCAGACGGACTGGGTCGACGCGCACAAGGAGACGGTGCAGAAACTGGCGAATGCCTTCGTCAAGACACTGAAGTTCATCAACACCCATAGCGGTGCGGAAATCGCCGAAAAGATGCCGAAGGACTACTATGTCGGCGACAAGGAAGGGTATGTGAAGGCACTGGACGCCGGCAAGGCGATGTTCACCGCCGATGGGGTCATGCCCGAAGGCGGCCCGGAGACGGTGCTGACAGTGCTGTCGGCCTTCAAGAAGGACCTGCAAGGCAAGCAGATTGACCTTTCCAAGACCTACACCACGGAATTCGTCAAAAACGCCAAGTAGCCGACCCATGCCGGCGCGAACGCGTCGCGCCGGCCGCCGTCCGTTTTTCACGTTGGGTGACGCCCGGCCACCGGGCGGTTGCTCGATTTTGGAGTTGCTTGACCATGGCTGCCGCAAAGACTGTTCCGGCGATTGAGCTGATCAATGTCAGCCGCCGCTTCCTTTCCCCCACCGGCAAATCGCTGACGGCGCTGCGCGATTTCACCATGACGGTCGAGCGCGGCGAATTCGTCGCCGTCGTCGGCCCGACCGGTTGCGGAAAGTCGACCACCCTCAACCTGATCACCGGGTTGGCCAGCCCAAGTGCCGGCGAGGTTCGCGTCATGGGTGGCCCGGTCAAGGGAATAGACCCGCGCATCGGCTTCGTATTCCAGACCGACGCCCTGTTCCCCTGGCGCACGGTGATCGAGAACGTCATGGCCGGGCCGTTGTTCCGCGGCAAGCCCATGCCGCAAGCCCAGGCCTCGGCACGCGACTGGCTTTCGCGCGTCGGCCTGTCTCGGTTCGAGCAGCACTATCCACACCAGCTTTCTGGCGGCATGCGCAAGCGCGTGGCGCTCGCCCAGACCTTCATCAACGGCCCCGAAATCCTGCTCATGGACGAACCGTTTTCCGCGCTCGACGTGCAGACACGCGTTCTCATGCATGAGGAGCTGTTGCGGCTCTGGTCCGAGGCCAAGGCATCCGTGGTCTTCGTCACCCACGATCTCGAAGAAGCGATCGCGCTGGCCGACAAGGTCTATGTGCTGACCGCCGGCCCGGCGACGGTGAAGTCGGTCTACACGATCGATCTGCCGCGTCCGCGCATCGTCGCCGATATCCGCTACGAGCAGAACTTCATCGATTATTCGCGCACCATCTGGGCCGACCTCAAGGAAGAGGTCGAGACCAGCTATGCGCGTGCCGCTGCCTGAGGAGGAACGCCATGACCGACGCTGCCATGGACATCAGTTCAAGAGCATTCAGGCCGGGCACCTCCGATGCGGAAATCGAAGCGGCCGCCGCGAAGGCGGTGACGCATCGCCGCCGTACCGTGATATTCTGGCGGGTCGCCATTCTCGTCGCCTTTCTGGGTCTGTGGGAAGTCGCCGCCCGTCTCGCCTGGATCGATCCGTTCTTCTACGCAATGCCGAGCGCGATCGCGTTGCGGCTCTATGAGTGGACCACGGAAGGAACGTCCGAGGGGCCGCTCTGGTATCATCTCTATGTTACCATGGAAGAGGCAGTCATCGGCTTCGTGACCGGCTCGATTGCCGGTATCATCATCGGCGTCGCGCTCGGCCGCAACCGGATGGCTGCCGACATTTTCTCGATCTATATCAAGGTGATCAATTCCATTCCGCGTGTGGTTCTGGCGCCGATCTTCATCATGATCCTCGGCCTTGGCCTTGCTTCGAAAGTGGCGCTTGCCTTCGTGATGGTTTTCTTCGTTGTCTTCCACAATGCCTTTCAGGGCGTGCGGGAAGCCGACAGGGCAATGATAGCCAACGCCCGCATCCTGGGCGCCTCCAACTGGCAATTGACCCGCTCGGTGATTGTGCCTTCGGCGATGAGCTGGATCTTCGCCAGTCTGCATGTCAGCTTCGGCTTTGCCATCATCGGCGCGATCGTCGGCGAGTTCGTCGGCTCGCGCTATGGCATCGGTCTGCTGATCAACATCGCCAAGGGATCCTTTGACGCCGCCGGCATGTACGCCGCGATCGTCATCGTCATGGTCGTGGCGCTCGGTGCCGAATATCTGATGACCATGGTCGAGGATCGCCTGGCCAAATGGCGTCCCCAGCCACTGCATGAGACGCAGTGAGCGGCGACAGACCTAGCCGCCCGCCAGCGGCAGCCTTACCTCAACCACCAGACCGCCGGCCGCGCCATCCCCGAGGGTGACGTGGCCGCCGGCATTTTCGACGACCTCGCGCACGATGGCGAGACCAAGCCCGCTGCCTTCCTCGGTCGAACCGGCGATGCGGTAGAAGCGCTCGAAAACATGGTCTCGCTCGTCCACCGGAATGCCGGGCCCGTCGTCGGCGACCGTCAGCACGGCTTCATTGCCAACGACCGCCAGCTTCACCGTAACGCTACCGCCGGCCGGCGAGTAGCGCAGCGCGTTGTCGACAACGTTGACGATCATTTCGCGCAGCATGGTGCCGTCGCCGATGACTGGCACAGGGCCGGCCTCCTCGAGGCCGAGATCGATATTGCGGCCGATCGCTGTCGGCGCCTGCGTTTCCAGCACATGGCGGGCGGCTTCGGTGAGGTCGATGCGGTCGGCGCGTGGCCGCCTGCTGCCTGGCTCCGCCCGGGACAGGGTCAGCAGTTGTTCGGCCAACCGTGCCAGCCGGCCGGAACTGGCCTGCAGCGCCACCAAGGCTTCCTGGCGCGCGTCGGCGGCACTTTCGCGCAACGCGTAGCTTGCCTGTGTCGATAGCAACGCCAGCGGTGTGCGCAGCTGGTGCGCCGCATTGGCGATGAAGCGGCGCTGTGCCGCCATCTGCGCCCGCACGCGCGCCATATAGGCGTTGAGTGCATCGATCAGCGGGCGGATCTCGCTTTGGGCACCCGGCACTTCGATCGGATCGAGCTCGCTGCGGCTTGGCGAACGCACTGCGTCGCGCAACCGGATCAGCGGCGCGAGACCGCGATGCAGCCCCAGCAGAACGAACAAGCCGGCGATCGCCACCAGCGCCAGCTGCTGGGTAAAGGCGCCAAACCAGAGGCGCCGCACCATGGCATCGTGTCCTGCAAGTGTGACGCCGACAGTAACGGTGATCGGCGAGTCGTCGCCAGCGCCCACCACCGTGTGGCTGAAAGTAAGCAACCGCAGCCGATGGTCGCGATAGGTCGCCTCCGTATTGGAGGACTTCGGTGCCTCCGGCAGGTCGGGATAGCCGGTCAGCAGCCGCCCTCCGGCAGCCTTGACATGGTAGTAGACGCTGTCGCGATCACCGGTATCGAACATCTCGATCGCCGCCGGCGGTATCGTGGCGTCGAGCACGCCGTCGCTCACGCCGGCACGCTCGGCAATGGCGCGTGCCGAGCCCATCAGCATGCGATCGGTGACGAGATCGGCGGTCGCCAGCGCATTGCGGTGGCTGGTCCACAGATTGATTGTGGCGAGCCCGACGAGCGGCAATACCACCCAGGCCAGAAGCTGCAAGCGGAGACTGTTAATCCTCATGGCGCAGGAGATAGCCGAGGCCGCGCAGCGTGACGATGTGGACCCGCGAGCCTTCCAGTTTCTTGCGCACGCGGTGCACATAGATCTCGATGGCGCTGGGGTCGGCGTCGGTCTCGAAATCGTAGATTGCCGCCGACAAGGCCGCCTTGCTCACCGTGCGCCCGGCCTTGACCATCAGTTGTTCCAGCACCGCATGCTCGCGCGGTGTCAGCGCCAGCGTTTCGCCAGCGAGCGAAAAAAGCCGCGTGTTGGTGTCAAAGATCAGATCGCCGCAGGCAACGACCGGCGCGGTGCGGTCATTGGCGCGGCGCAACTGCGCGCGGATGCGCGCTTCGAGCTCTTCGATCTGGAAGGGCTTCGCGAGGTAGTCGTCCGCGCCTTCATTGAGGCCTTTGACCCGGCCGTCGAGGCTGGCATTCGCGGTCAGCACGATGACCGGCACCCGGTTGCCGCGCGCCCGCAGCATGCGCAGCACCTCCAACCCGCCCATGCGCGGCAGCGCAAGGTCGAGGATGACAAGCGCATGGTCGCCGGCGGCCAGCGCGTGCTCGACGTCCTCGCCGTCATGAACGATGTCGACGACATAGTTCGCCTGGCGCAAGGTCTTGCCCAACCAATCCGCCAGTTCGCGATTGTCCTCGACGAGCAACAGCCGCATTTTCTATCGCTGTCCTGGGATGCAAGTCACCCGGAAATCTGTCCATTCCTTCGACCGGCATAGCCTGGTCGTGTCCGATTGATGATCGTGCACAATCGATAATATCGAACCAGCCACAAGGCAAATAGCACGCGCCGACGGTTCCCGGGCACTCTGAACCTTTGTCTCAAGGGACGACAAGTTGGATTGTCGCAAGAACATAACCGGCTGCACATTTCGTGCGGTTCGACACCTCCAGAAACGAGTGCCGAACCGGTCGACCCCCTCAAATCGAACCAGTCGGTTCGTTTTCTGTTGACGGACCGTGCAACACGTAGTGAACGCCAGAGAGTCGGATGCCTGTCACCGAAAATCGCATTCCGGCATAACTTGCTGATATTAAATGATAAAAATGTTCCCGCGGAAGCCTCTCTTCGAATTTCAAGGGCAAGAATCACACGATGCATGGAACATCTTCGTGATTGGAAGTCGTCGACTGACAAACCCACTTCGGGGTGGTCCGAGCGACGCGAAATTCCTCCCAAGGCACGCCACTAGACGGACAGAACAAAAGAATACTGGAGTACTTAAAATGACCAAGATCGCTCTTACCGCCGCTGCCATCCTCGTTGCCACGGGCACTGCCTTTGCCGGCAGTGACAATTATGGCTCGGCCAACGCCAACCAGCCCGCCGCCATAGTCGACAACGCGTTCACGGCTTCGATCCAGAAGTCGAACTCGACCGTCGAGAAGCCGGTGACGCAGGGCAGCGACCGCAACCTGTTCGGCAATCGCTAATCGCCTTTCCCGAACCAGTCGCAATCAATCAGATATTCAAATCAGGAGTACTTAAAATGACCAAGATCGCTCTTACCGCCGCCGCCATCCTCGTTGCCACGGGCACGGCCTTTGCCCACGGCAGCGACAATTACGGCTCCAACAATGTCAACCAGCCGGTTGCCAACCAGTCGGTTTCCAACATCGACACCTCGCACACCGGCTCGATTCCGAAGTCTGTAAGGGCACAGGGCGACGCCAACGCCAACGTGCCCGCCCAGTCTGGCCAGGGCATCTGGGGTCGTTGATTTCTGAAAGTCTTCGACCACAAAGAGCGGTGGGCTCGGCCCGCCGCTCTTGTTTTTTGCATGATGACGCCGATGCGTAGTCGCCAACCGACCTGAAACTCGCCGATCTACAAAACATCTCTCGTCCGGGAATAAAACCGGACTGTCCGGGGTCTTGTCCGTAGCGGAACCGTCCTCCCAAGACGCCGCCCAACGGAAGAACCAGGAGACTTGGATATGAACAGGATTGCCCTCACCGCCGCCGCCATCCTCGTTGCCACGGGCAGCGCTTTCGCCGGCAGCGACCACTATGGCTCCAACAACGCCAACCAGCCGGTTGCCCCGGTTGCCGCCGTCGACCATGCCGTCACCGGCTCGGTGAAGACCGTGGCTGAGCACAAGGCCGCGGATGCCAAGATGAAGATCACAACCGACTGGCCCGACTCCGGTCAGGGCATCTGGGGCAACTGATGTTTCGAGCGGATGTGGCGGGCTTCGCCTGCCGCATCTGGATTCTAGCCCAGATCCTTCGGCCGCAGACAATGCGTCAGCCGGGCCGAGGACAGTCCGGGCCAGTCACCCTCGAACACGAAGCGCGCAAGGGCTCCCGTCGGGAACTTTTCTTCGAGCCTCTTGCGGGCCTTGGTCTCCGACATTGGCCCGGCAAGCTGTTTCGCCAGATCTTCCAGGCCCGGATTGTGGCCGACCACCAGCAAGCTGCCGCTCGAGTGGTCGGCTTGACGAATCTGGTTCAGAATTTCCGCCGCTGAAGCACCGTAGAGCGCCCTGGCGAATGCGACTTCGGGCAGCGCGGGCAATTCCATCGCCACCAGCCGCCAGCTGTCGCGGGCTCGCAGCGCCGACGACACCAGCGCCAGGTCTGGCAGCCAGTCGCGTGTCGCAAGCTCGCGCCCCATCGATTGGGCTGCCTTCAATCCGCGTTCGGCCAGGGGGCGGTCGAAATCATCGAGGTCGGGATCATCCCAACTCGATTTGGCGTGGCGAAGCAGGAGCAATTGCTTCATCAGCTTTCTTCAGTCCCAGGGGATATCGGCCTGAAAGTCCCTGCCGTAGCCGCCGTCATGCTTTTTGCCCGTTTCGGTATCGAATGCCGCTGCCAGCTTGCCGAAGACGAATAGGCCGACGCGCCGTTCACTCTTGTCCCATTTGACGGCAATGTCCGCTTTGGCGATCGACCAGGCTCCGGATCGAATGTGAAGCACGTCGATGATCGAATCCGCTTCTTTGCCGTCGGCGCGATACAGGTAGAAATACGCCGTGGCGTTTTGTGGGTCTCGCGCCCCATCATATTCGAAGACCCCTGCGATGTCGCCTTTTGCACGGATCGCACTGTCGAAGACGTCCATCGGCCCGCTCGCGATCCTTCAAAACAGCGTCCAGACATCGCGCGCCCCATGCACGATACGAACGATCTCGACGCGGTCTTCGGCGAAGCGATACAGAACGAGGTAGTTGGCGATGGTCAGCGCCCGCACCTCGGCGCCGATATCCGGTCGACGCGGACCAGACTCGGGAAAGGTTGCCAATTGCAGGATGCACTCGGCAATTGAGTCCAGAAAGCGGTCGGCGGCAAGCGGGTTGTCCGTGGCTATTGCAGACCAGATGTCGATCAGGTCGTTCTCGGCCGCCGGGCTGCGGACAATCGGGACGCCGGCCATCCGCTGCTACTTTGCGCCGCCGAGCCGACTACGGGCTTTCTGCTTGATGGCCTCGATGTCGAATGGTTCGGACGGACCGCTTTCCAGTCCTTCCGACCAGGCCTTGCGCAGTCGTTCCGCTTCGGCTTCGCGCAAGGGCTGCCGCAGCCGCCACTCTCGCAAGGCTTCGCGGATCACTTCGCTCGCCGATCCGTATTGCCCGCTAGCCACGGCGCCCTTGACCATATCAAGCAGCTCCGGGGAAAGCGCCACGCTGACTTTTTCCACTGTTGACATCGACCTATCTCCTTACCAGAACGGTAGCAAATATTGCTACCGTTCTCAATGGCAAGGCTTACGGAGTGATGCGCGCAAGCTGCTCGAGGTCGGCTTCCTCGCGCAGCGGGTCGGGCGCCATCACCACCGAGGTGCCGTTGTCGGCGTCATCGGCAAAGTGGGCGAGCACGGTGCGGCCGGCCTCCATCCGTGCCCTGCCTTCGGCGACCAGCCCCAGCGCCAGCGGATAGAGCCGGTGCTCGGCCTTCAGCACGCGGGCAGCCAGCGCGTCGACATTGTCGCCGACCATTACCGGCACCGCCGCCTGGGCGATGATCGGGCCGTCATCCATCTCGGACGTGACGAAATGCACCGTGCAGCCATGGATTCGCATGCCGGCGGCAAGCGCGCGCGCATGGGTATCGAGACCCTTGAATGCCGGCAGCAGGGCAGGGTGGATGTTGATCATGCGGCCCTGCCATTTCTCGACGAAGCCTGTGGTGAGGATGCGCATATAGCCGGCCAGCGCCACGATTTCGGCATTGAATGCCGAAAGTGCTGCGTCGATCGCCGCATCATGCGCCTGCTTGCTGCCATGGTCGGCGCGGGAAATGACCTGCGTGGCGATGCCGCGCGCTTTGGCGATGCCGAGGCCGGCGGCGTCCGCTCTGTCGGAAATGACGCCGACGATCTCGGCCGGGAAAGCCGGGTCGCTGGCCGCCGCTATCAGCGCGGTCATGTTGGAGCCGCGCCCGGAGATCAGAACAACGGTACGTTTCCTCTGGGCGCTCATAGTGCGATCGAGCCCCGGTAGATGACGCCGGCGTCTCGGCGCGGCACGATGCGGCCGATCGGCGTTACCGTCTCGCCGGCTTCCTGCAGCACCGCGGCGACCTGCGCCGCCTGGCCGGAAGCCACCGCCAAAATCATGCCGATGCCGCAATTGAAGGTGCGCATCATCTCTTCCGGCGCCACGCCGCCGGTCTTTGCCAGCCACGAGAACACAGCAGGCACGTCGATCGCCTCGAGGTCGAGTTCCGCCGAAAAGTCCTTGGGCAGCACGCGCGGAATGTTTTCCGGGAAGCCGCCGCCGGTGATGTGGGCCAGCGCCTTGATGCCGTGCGTGTTGCGGATCGCCTTGAGGATCGACTTGACGTAGATGCGGGTCGGTTCGAGCAGCGCCTCGGCGAGCGTCGCCTCGTCGTTGAACGGCGCCGGGTCGCTCCAGGCGAGACCGCTGACGGCGACGATACGGCGCACCAGCGAAAATCCGTTCGAATGCAGGCCGGAGGAGGCTAGCCCCAACAGCACGTCGCCTTCGACGATGTCGTCGGTCGGCAGCAACTGGCCGCGTTCGGCCGCACCCACGGCAAAGCCGGCGAGGTCGTAGTCGTTGCCATGATACATGCCCGGCATTTCCGCCGTTTCGCCGCCGATCAGCGCGCAGCCGGCCTGGCGGCAGCCCTCGGCGATGCCGCCGACGATCGCCGCGCCCTGCTCGGGATCGAGCTTGCCGGTGGCGAAATAGTCGAGGAAGAATAGCGGTTCCGCACCTTGGACGACGATGTCGTTGACGCACATGGCGACGAGGTCGATACCGATCGTGTCATGTTTTCCCGCATCGATGGCGATCTTCAGCTTGGTGCCGACGCCGTCATTGGCGGCGACCAGCACCGGATCGGTAAAGCCTGCCGCCTTGAGGTCGAACAGACCGCCGAAACCGCCGATCTCGCCATCCGCACCCGGCCGGCGCGTTGCGCGCACCAGCGGCTTGATCTTCTCGACCATCAGATTGCCGGCGTCGATATCGACGCCAGCCTCGGCATAGGTGAGCCCGTTCTTGCGCTTGCTCATTTCTGGCGCTTGCTCATCGTTGTTTCGTTTGCGGGCTCTTCGCATGAACGGCTGCGCCCCGCAAGGATGACGGCGCGATGCCGAAGTTTTGCCCAATAAAAAGCGTGCGGAGAGGGGTTTTTCGGCGGAGGTAGCGCCCTTGTGCAGAATCCTCGCGGCTCCATTTTCGCCTTTACCCCTTCGCTTCCTTGTGTCTGTCCGTTGTTGGTGCTCTGTTGCCACGCACCAAGCATGGGGGGACAAGTCATGCCCAATCCGTCGCAACAGATCATGAGGCTAGGATTTGGATTCGCGGTGTCGCAGGCGCTGCGCGTCATTATCGAACTCGGCATTCCCGATCTCCTGGCTGTCGGCGAACAGTCGGTGGATGAACTGGCGGCTGCCACTCAGTCGGATGCGGACGCGCTTTATCGTGTAATGCGACTCCTCGCGCCCGAAGGGGTCGTTAGGGAAGTACTGCCCCGCCACTTTGAGTTGACGGAGGTTGGCGCCGTGCTGCGCTCCGATCAGTCGGGTCCCCGTGACTTCGTTCGCATGATCAACAGCGAGGCCTATCTTGCCTTCGAGCAGCTCATGCATTCTGTCCGCACCGGAAAGCCAGCCTTCGACAAGGTGTTCGGGAGTCCAAGGTTTGACTGGCTGTCGGCACACCCTGAGCAGGCTGCCTTGTTTCAGCGTGCCATGGTCGCCCTGGGTCAAGGCAGCAACGAGGCCGTTGCCGACGCTTGTGACTTCAAGCCGTTCACGCGGATCGTCGATGTTGGCGGCGGACATGGCCAGCTTCTCTCGGCGATCCTGGCTCGCAATCCCCATTTGGACGGCGTGCTTTTCGATCTGCCTTCGGGCGTCGCGGCAGCACGCCAGGGTGCCGGAGGCGACCTGCCGCGCACCGAATTTGTTGCCGGCAATTTCTTTGAAAGCGTTCCCACCGGTGATGTCTACGTCATCAAGAAGGTCATTCACGATTGGGACGACAGGCGTGCCGCGGTGATCCTGCAAAATTGCCGCAAGGCAATGCTGCCGAACGGCAAGGTGTTTGTGGCCGAGACGCTCGTGCCGCCAGGTGACGAGCCGAACCAGATCAAGGGTATCGACGTGGTCATGCTTGCCGTCACTGGCGGCCTGGAGAGAACGCAGACCCAGTATGAAAGCTTGTTCGACGCCGCTGGGCTACGCCTTCAACGAGTGATTCAGACCCGAGGATCCATTTCCATCCTTGAGGCGTCTGCGGCGTGATGGCGAGATGGCCGGCAGGCAGGCAGGCAGGTCATAGAGGGGGACGGTTCCAGGCAAACCTTCGCATGTGTGGCGCTCTTCCCTGCGCTAATTCCCATCTGTCAAAACGAAACACCACAGGCACGCATTTGACCATCCCCAACCTGATCACCATTCTGCGCCTTGTTCTGGTGCCAGCGGTGGTGCTGGCGATGCTGCAGGCGCGCTGGGAGTTGGCCTTTGCCGGCTTCCTCATCGCCGGCATCTCCGACGGCGTCGATGGCTTCATCGCCCGCCGTTTCAACCAGCAGTCCAGGCTCGGCGCCTATCTCGACCCGATGGCCGACAAGCTGCTGCTGGTTTCGGTGTTCGTCGTCATGGGCATCATCGGGCAATTGCCGCTCTGGCTGGTCGTCATCATGGTGTCGCGCGACGCATTGATCGTCTGCGCGGTTGTGTTGTCCACCGTCATGGCCCATCCGGTCGAGATGAAGCCGCTTTTTGTGTCGAAGGCCAACACCGCCGTCCAGATCGTGCTGGCGGCGCTTGTGCTGGGCGAACTTGCGCTTGTCGTTCACCTCGACCCGCTGAGGCCAACCCTCATATTGCTGTCCGGGGTCTTGACCGTGGCTTCGGCCGCGGCCTATCTCGTGGCTTGGCTGAGGCATATGAGCGGCTATGGCGAAGGCTCCACTCCGGATATCTGAGACAGAAGCAGCAGCGGTGGAGGCTGAGGCCGCCGACCTTGCCGCATCCGCCGCCTTCCGCCGCCAGATCTTCTTCTGGCTGGCCGGCGCAGCCATCCTGGCACTGTTTCTCTATATCTTCAGCGCCATCCTGTTGCCCTTCGTCGCCGGCATGGTGCTTGCCTATTTCCTCGATCCCGTCGCCGACCGGCTGCAGCGGCTCGGCCTGTCCCGCTTCATGGCGACGGTGGTCATCCTCATCACTTTTCTCATCGTGCTGGTGCTGGCCTTCGTCATCCTCATTCCGGTTCTGGCCACGCAGATGGCGGAGTTCGCCGGCAAATTGCCGGAGTACCTGACCCGGCTGCAGACCCTGATCACGTCGTTTGATCCGAAATGGCTGGAACAGAAATTCGGCGTCAATGCCAATGGCCTGCGCGACGGGCTGAACTCGCTGCTGACCTCCGGCTTCGGCCTGCTTACCACGGTCTTCACCTCGATCTGGAGTTCCGGCGTGGCGCTGGTCTCTGTGGTCAGCCTGTTCGTGGTGACACCGGTTGTCGCCTTCTACATGCTGCTCGACTGGGATCGCATGGTGGCGGTCATCGACAGCTGGGTGCCGCGCGACAATGTCGCGACGGTGCGCGCCATCGCCAAGGACATCAACACCGCAACGGCCGGCTTCGTGCGCGGCCAGGGAACGCTTTGCCTGGTGCTGGGCGCCATGTATGCGACCGGCCTGACGCTGACCGGGCTGAATTTCGCCATCCTCATCGGCCTGTTCGCCGGGCTGATCTCCTTCATTCCCTATGTCGGCTCGCTGACCGGACTGGTGCTGGCCATCGGCGTCGCCTTCGTCCAGTTCTGGCCGGACTGGACCATGATCGTCGCCGTCGCCGTGGTCTTCGTCATCGGCCAGTTCATCGAAGGCAATATCCTGCAGCCCAGGCTGGTTGGCAAAAGCGTCGGCCTGCACCCGGTATGGCTGATGTTTTCGCTGTTTGCCTTCGGCGCGCTGTTCGGCTTCGTCGGCTTGTTGATCGCGGTGCCTGCTTCCGCGGCGGTTGCCGTGCTGGTGCGGTTTGCCATAGCCCGCTATCTCGAATCGCCACTTTACAAGGGCCACGGCGAAGCATCTGTGCCGCGGCTCCCGGCCGGTCGTCGCAAGGCCATCAAGCCATGATCAGGCTGGTGACCAGACACCTCGCCGGTCCGCACGGCTGAGCCCGCATGAGCGACCAGAAAACCGACCCGCCGCGCCAGTTGCCGCTCGATCTCGGCCACGGCACCGGCTATTCGCGCGACGACCTCGTCGTCTCCGGCACCAATGGTCAGGCGGTGGCGCTGGTCGACCGCTGGCCAGACTGGCCCTCGCCGGTGGTGGTGCTGGCCGGTCCGGCCGGCTCCGGCAAGACGCATCTGGCCTCGATCTGGCGTGTGCGCGCCAACGCGGTGGCGGTCGACGCCAGGCGCATTGGCGACGGCATTGCAAATCTCGGCACCCGGCCGGCGCTGATCGACGATGTCGATGCCGGGATGGTCGATGAACAAGGCCTGTTCCACCTGATCAATGCCGTGCGCAGTGCGGGCTCGACGCTGCTGTTGACGGCGCGGCGTTTTCCCTCGGCCTGGGGTGTTTCGCTGCCCGATCTCGCCTCGCGGCTCAAGGCGGCGGCGACGGTCGAGATCCATGAACCCGACGATCTCCTGCTCGCCGGCGTCATCACCAAGCTGTTCGCCGACCGCCAGATCGAGGTCGAAGCGCATGTCGTGCAGTATCTGGTGCGGCGCATCGAGCGCTCGCTGGCGACAGCCATGCGCGTGGTCGAACGGCTCGACCGCACCGCGCTCGAGCGCAAGACGCCGATCACCAGGGCGCTCGCCGCCGAAACCGTCAGCGCCATGGATGAGGGGCAGGGCGAGTTCGAGATCTAGAGGGCCTTGATATCAGGTGATGCCGGCCTGCGAACGGCGGTTTCTCGCGTCCCCTGTCCCATTTCGGGAAATAGCAGCTGGCATCGGTCTTGCTGGTATAGTCTCGCCGGCTGACCCCGGTCCTGATTGCGTTCCAAATCAGGTTGTAGGCTCGCCGGGAGTGAGGCGGTTGGGGTTCTCGCCCGGCGAGCTTGCCTTCAAAGGCATCGAGCGTTCGCCGGCGCCGCTGGCAATTGGGCGCCAGCATCTCATCGCCGATGAGGTGGCGAAGGAATGACCGCCATCTGCTCCCTGTCAGCGACGATTGAAGGCTGACATAAAAGCGCCCACTGGCGCCGCGGCAGTGGCTGTCGACATCGCAGTTCCGGGGAAGGGATGGTCGGAGTGGAGAGATTCGAACTCCCGACCCTCTGGTCCCAAACCAGATGCGCTACCAGGCTGCGCTACACTCCGAACGATCTGTTGCCTATTCATTTCAGTGTTGCATGGCAAGTGCAAAAACCTTGCCGCCGTGCGCATTGCGCAGTAATGACGGGCAAAGGGTGGCGATGCTGCCTTGCACAGCAATGAGGTGGCCATGTCCGCGCGCATTTTCAGCCCAGCCAAAACCGCGATGCAGTCCGGCAAGGCCAAGACCGGCCACTGGGTGCTGGAATTCGACCCCGAGACGCGCAAGAAGATCGACCCCCTGATGGGCTACACCACGTCGGGAGACATGAGAAGCCAGATCAGGCTCGCCTTCCACACCAGGGAAGAGGCCGTCGCCTACGCCGAAAAGGAAGGGCTTGCCTACCGCGTCGAGGAGCCGAAAGAGGCCAAGCGCCGCCAGATTTCCTACGCGGAGAATTTCCGCTATGACCGCAGGACGCCCTGGACGCACTGAACGGCGGCCAGCGCCCACGCCAAGTACCCAGCCGGCCCAGCGGCCGGCCAGCGGTCCCGTAGCTCAGCTGGATAGAGCACCGGCCTTCTAAGCCGATGGTCACAGGTTCGAATCCTGTCGGGATCGCCAATAAATTCAATAATTTAGCCGTGTTGGAGAGCGGAAATTCCAACCCGGCCAAGCCGAAATTCCAGCTGCTCAACGCTTTCGCTCTCACGGATGCGCCTGCGCCGACGCGGCGTGTGATGAGCGTCAGGGGCGTCGGTCAACGCCCCTGATTGGCACAAGCCATCGTATTATTTCGTGACACCGCCTTTTCGGAACCTTCCCGCGTACGACGCGTTTCGGCGCCTGTATTCGCAAAGCCTCAGACAAAAGGCGGATGGTGGGAGGCAAGCACGGGTGGGGAGGAGTGTTGCCATGTCGAAACGAGAAATAGGAATGTCCCCGGCCCTGGATCGGCGCATCGCCGATCTCAAGGCCAGGATACAGGACGCACGGATTACAGAATATGAAATGAAGACCTTTCAGAAAGTGGCTTCGATCATGGGCGGCGGCGAAGGCTCCCTACGTCTTGATGCCGACGACCTGATCGCTGCGTCTTTTGTCGTCGACGCGCTGGGTGAACCAACGCTCAACTGACGGCGGGGCGGTCCAGTTTCGAGCGCCGCCTGCCTTGCTCAGCCAACAGCTTTGTCCGTGCCTTCAAGCCGGGAATCCGGGCGGTCGCCTTTTCGGCGGCCGTCCCTTGGCGTTGGGGATAGCGTCCGATGGAGTGGGGATGATCCTGCCGCCAAGCCGCCGACCTCGGGGCGCGCCTGTCATCCGCGCCATGCCTGCTGATATCGAATTGGAAGCAAAGTCTTATCACTTTGTTTGCGTTGGCACGTCATAGTAGAGGCGGCTAACGGAGTTGAACGGGATGAAGCTTGACCTGTCGTCGACGAGCTGGGGCAGGGTGATCGCTGTCACTGCCGCCGGTACGGCATTCTTCATCGGCGTGGCGTTTTTCGTCGATTCCTTCAACTTTCCCTATCTCTCCTCCGAGGCCGTATGGCGCGCGCAGATGACCGACTTGCTGCTTCCCTTGGGGCTGGGCGGGTCGTTTCTGTTTTTCCTCATGTGGAAGATCCGCCAGTTGGCCATAGCCCAGCGTGACCTCAGCGTCATTGCCGCGACGGACAGCCTGACGGCGGTGCTGAACCGAGGCGCCTTCTCGATGTTGGTCGAGGCCTATCTTGAGCAGACCCGCAAGCAGGAGCAGACCCATTCGAGCGCGCTGTTGATCATCGACGCCGACCATTTCAAGTTGATCAACGACCGCCTTGGCCATGACTGCGGCGACCAGGCGCTCAAGCTGATAGCGCAGGCGATCAAGGGCCAGCTGCGCGGCGGCGATATCGTCGGCCGTATCGGCGGCGAGGAATTCGGCGTGTTTCTTCCCGGTGTGGATCCCTCGCAATCCTGGGTGGTTGCCGAAAGCATCCGCCGACGCATCCGTGAGATGGACTTTTCTCCCGGCGGGCGTCCATGCCCGCTGTCCGTCAGCATCGGCGGCACAAGCTTCAGTGGGCCGACCACCTACGAAGCGATCTTCTCGGCAGCCGACAGACGGCTCTATGCGGCCAAGTCCAATGGACGGGATCAGGTCAGTTTCGATCCGGTCAATCCCTTGCAGGCGCCACCGCCGAGCGCAGCCACCGTGCATTGACCCACGCTCTCCCAGCGAGGTGGAAGCTGACGCGGGCCGCTTCCTTGACGCTCCCTTGCCGGTGTGCTTCCTCCGGGTAGACGATGTATGGGGCATCGTTAGAGACGTTCCTGCTTTCCTGAGCTGCTAGAGTGCAAGGGCTTCCGGTATGGCCACGGCCTCTTTGGATGCCGGCGAACGAATGGCGAGGCGGGCCCGGGTAGGCCAGGTAAGCACGGCGATCATGATCCATCTGTTCAACGGCTTTCAGAATCCCTTTGGCGGCAGTGAACTCGAAACCCTCGAACTGCATCGGCTGTTGAGCGCCGACTCGCAGGTGCGTCTGTGGGCAACCTCCTCCAGGGTGTCCGACGAGCTGACGCGACATTTTCCGATTCGCCGCATTTCGCCGCTAACGCGGAACGTGCCGGACGGCGGCACCTACGTCTTCCTCGGCGCGCATTGGCGCAACAAGGCGTGGCCTTACCTGATCCCGCGGCCGCGCCGGCTGATCTATGTCTTCAACACCTTTCACCCGAAAGTCATCGCGTTGACGACGCGCATGCCACGCATGCTGGGCTGGCCCGACGCCGAACTGGTGCTGATTTCCGACTTTCAACGGCGCATGCTGCAGGTCGACGGCGTCGTGCATCCGTCGCCGATCGATATCGACCGTTTTACACCGCGGCTGGCCCGCCGGGATGGTCCGTTCACGGTGGGGCGGTTGAGCCGCGATACGCCAGACAAGCACCACGCCGACGACGTGGCGCTCTACGAGGCATTGCTGGCGGATGGCGTTGCGGTGCGAATTCAGGGCGGGATGCCTCTCAAGGACAGGCTCGCGCCGCATCCGCAACTCGAGCTCCTGCCGCAGGGCCAGTTCGCGGCCGAACAGTTCCTTCCGACGCTCGACGTGTTCTACTATCGCACCGGCTCGCATGTGGAGACATTCGGCCGCGTGGTGTTCGAGGCGATGGCCTGCGGTCTGCCCGTGGTCTGCCATTCGCATGGCGGCTACGCCGATCATATCAGGCATGGCGAAAATGGTTTCCTGTTCGAAACGACCCAGCAGGCGGCGCTGATTCTGGCCGAACTCAAAGCCGATCCGGCGCTGCGGGCGACTGTGGGCCACAAGGCTCGGCAGACCGTCGAGCAGCTGTTTTCGCCGCAGGCGCTGCGGCAGCGGCTGGATTTCTATCTGCGTTAGCGTCCGCCCTTTCCTGGCCGCGCGACATTGTGTCCGGCCCGTTTGGCATCGATCTCGACATCGCGCTAAAGGTAGGCAAGCAGGTGTGAATCGCCGGACGGACGGCATCGGCGCGCCAACAGATTGAGTGGGACTTTCTACCGATGACACCAATGGGCGCCGCGGCACTGCTGATCCTTGTCCTGACCTATGCTGGTGTCGCCATTGGCCGCATACCTGGCCTGCGTCTGGACAGGGCGGGGATCGCGCTGCTCGGTGGGGCCGCGATGATCGCCATCGGCGCGCTCAGCATGGAGGATGCCTACCGCGCGATCAATTTCGACACCATCACGCTGTTGCTCGGCATGATGATCGTGGTGGCGCATCTGAAGGTCTCTGGCACCTTTCGCGGCCTTGGCGCCATCGCCATCGAGCACGCGCATGCGCCCTTCATGCTGCTGGTCATGGTGACATTGCTGACCGGCGTGCTGTCGGCATTCCTGGTCAATGACGCCATCTGCCTTGTCATGGCGCCGATCGTCGTCCACGTCACCCGCGTCATCAAACGCAACCCGATCCCCTACCTGATCGCCACCGCCACCGCATCCAATTGCGGCAGCGTCGCCACCATCACTGGCAATCCGCAGAACATGGTCATCGGCGCGCTGTCGGGCATTTCGTATCCGGCCTTTTCGGCGGCACTCGCGCCGGTCGCGCTATTTGGCCTCGTCGCGGTCATCATCATCGTGCGCATCGTCTACCGCGCCGAATTCGTCCGCACCGCCCAACTGACACCCGAGGTCTCACGTGGCCGCATGCACCGGGGGCAGGTGCTGAAGGCGGTGGTTGTCTGCGTCGGGCTGGCTATTGCCTTCTTCGCCGGCGTGCCTGTCGCCAAGGCGGCGCTGATCGGCGGCGCCATTCTCCTGCTCACCCGTGCCATCAAGCCGGAACGCATCTACCGCGAGATCGACGGGCCGTTGCTGTTCATGTTCGCCGGTCTGTTCGTGGTTGTCGCCGGTGCCGAAAAGACGCTGTTGACCCCTGACCTCATCGCCTCCGCCAGGGGCCTTGGGCTGGACGATGTCTGGCGGCTGTCCGGCTTCACCGCGGTGCTCTCCAACATCATGAGCAATGTGCCGGCCGTGCTGGCGCTCAGGCCATTCATACCCGGCCTTGAAAACCCGGAGCGCGCCTGGCTGGTGGTGGCGATGAGCTCGACGCTGGCGGGCAATTTCACGCTGCTCGGCTCGGTCGCCAACCTGATCGTCGCCGAGCAGGCCAAGACCGCCGGCACACAGCTGTCCTTCGGCGCTTTTTTCAAGGTCGGCTTGCCGCTGACGCTGATAACGCTGGTCGCCGGCACCACATGGCTGGCGTTCGCTTTCTAAGCCTTGCCACTTGAAGTTCGCGCCCGCACCAGGGTCGCCGCGGCTCGCCCGGCGGCTTCGAAGTAGTCGGGATTGCGGTGGATCAGCATGATCGAAAAACAGCCATCGATCAGGAGCACGATCTCGCGCGCCAAGGCTTGCGGCTCCTCGACGCCTTGGCTGGACAATGCGCCAGCGAGCCATGTTTCGAAATTTGACTTGTGTCGCGACCCGACCTTGATCGCCGGGTGCCCAGGCATCGAGGCGAGTTCCGCGGCCGTGCGCAGGAAGCCGCATCCCTTCCATTTCGAATGGCGCGCGGCCCGCGCCAGATTGATGAAGATCGCCTCGGCCTTGCGATCCGCACCGCCTTCGGCGGCATCGAACCAGCCGGCCATCCGCTTCAGATTGGGTTGGTCGCGGCCATCGAGATAGGCAGCGATGAGGTCGTCCTTGCTCTTGAAGTGGTAATAAAGCGTCCGCTTGGTGAGCCCCGCTTCTTCGGCAACGGCATCGACGCTGACGCGGCCGATTCCTTCTGCGTAAAACAGTCTTGTCGCGGCATCGACAATGCGTTTGCGCGTAGGGCTCTGTGCTTCAGGCATGAACCTAGGTATACCGACTAGTGAATATACACAAGCGGCAAAGGGCGTAACCTTCCAATCCATCAGCATGATAGAGAAGGAAGCCAGATGACCGATCTTGTCCTGAACGAAACCAGCGATGGGATTGCCGTCCTTACCCTCAACCGGCCGGAGAAACTCAACGCCCTGAACTATGCCCTGATCGATCGCCTGCTTGCGCTGCTCGACGACATTGAAGTCGATGACGGCGTCCGGGCGGTCATTCTTACCGGGGCAGGGGAGCGGGCGTTTTCGGCGGGCGGCGACATCCACGAATTCTCGGCCAGTGTGGCGCTTGGCGTCGATGTCGCGATACGTGACTTCGTCATGCGCGGACAGCGGCTGACGGCACGGCTGGAAGCATTCCGCAAGCCCGTCATCGCCGCCGTCAATGGCATTGCCTTTGGCGGCGGCTGCGAAATCACCGAGGCCGTGTCGCTGGCCATTGCCAGCGAACGCGCTTTGTTCGCCAAGCCGGAAATCAACCTTGCGATGCCGCCGACCTTTGGCGGAACCCAGCGCCTGCCGAGGCTCGCCGGGCGCAAGCGGGCGCTCGAGCTGCTTTTGACCGGCGACTGGTTCTCGCCGCAGCGCGCTCTTGAACTTGGCCTCGTCAACCAGGTGGTGCCGCATGGCGATCTGATGCCGGCCGCGATCGGTCTGGCCAGGCGTATCCTGCGGCACTCCGAACTGGCGGTGGCGAGCATCCTCACGGCGGTGGCGCGCGGCCTCAACCAGAGCATCGCCGAAGGCTTGCTGGTCGAGGCCGAGCAGTTCGCCCGCATGGCCCCGACCGCCGATCTGCGCGAAGGGCTCGATGCCTGGGTCGGGCGGCGCAAACCCGGCTATGACGGCTCATGGACGCATATCACGCGGCCAGACGAAGCCAGGCGAGCCTCATTGGCGCTGGATCAGGGCGCCACCACCAAACGGCCTTTCATGTTGGGGTGGAAGCGGCAGAAATAGTCGACCGCTCCCGCAACCTTCAATGTCAGGCTTGCGGACTTCTTCGGCGGGATCATCACCTCCCAGCCACCCTTCACCGTGGCCGTGTGGGCGAACACGTCCTTGTTCACCCACTCGATCGTGTCGCCGACCTTCGCCTCGACGGTTGCCGGCGAAAAGACGAGCTTGTCGATGGTGACCTGGATGGTTTCGGCAGCCGCCGGCGTTGCCGCTATAGCAAGCGCCAGCGCGGCAAACCACAACCGTCGATTTGAGGCGCCCGGCCTCATTTCAACATGCCGGCGACGTGTTCGGCATGCTGCTCATGGCCCTGGAAGATCTTCAGGCCGGTTTCCAGCAGGCTCTTCAACTCGGCATTGCTGGCCGACGGGATGAGCAGCGTTTCGAGCGCGCCGTTGACCTGCTTGTGATAGGCAACCTCGTTGTCGACATAAGCCTTGTCGAAGGCCGCGCCCTTGAGCGTGGCGAGTTTCGCCCGCTCCTCGGCCGCGGCTTTGGTCAGCGCCTTGCTGGTGGCGTTGTCTTCCGGCGTCACCTTGAGTTTCTTGACTAGGTCGAGCGCCTGCACATTCACCGCCTCGTGGTCGCGCACCATGTCGTTGGCGAAGTCGAGAACTTCCTTGTTCTTCGACGTCTCGAGCGCTTGCTTGGCTGCCTCGACATCGAGGACGCCGGCTGTATAGGCGATGTGGGCGATCTGCGGGTCGGTCGGTTTGTCGGCGGCCTGGGCCAGCGGTGCCGCTCCCAGCAGAAGCAGGGCGGCCAGGGTGGCGGTGTGACGAACAAGCATGGGATTCTCCTTTTCCCGGACGCGGGAAACGCGCCGGGCAGTGGTTTTCGGTTGACGGTCATTGGATGCGGTGCGGCGGTAAACGTTCCCGCCAAAATCAATTGAATCCGGCGAGGATCAACTTTCCAGCCCGAGCCGCCGCATGACCGCGCTGGTCAGCCTTTCGCAGCGTCGGCCGGCAAAGGGGAAGGCATCGAGCAGCACCGGTCCGATCTGGTCGTCCAGCGCCTTGCGCACCAGGGCACGGGCGCGATGCAGCCTTGTCTTGACGGTCTCAGGCCGCACGCCGAGAAGGTCGGCGGTTTCCTCGATGCTTAGCCCTTCGATCACCCGCGCCACGAACACCCGCCGGTAGACATCGGGAAGGCTGTCGGTCGCCTGTTCGACCAGCTTGAGGATCTGCCGTTGCGCCATCGTCCGCTCCGGATCGTCGCTGGGGTTGAGGGGGAACTGGATGATCTCGGCTTGCGGTTCCGGCATCGCCACCGTTCGCCGCCTTTTGCGCAGGCGGCCAAGCGCTTCGTTGATGACGATGCGTGATAGCCAGGTGGCCAGCGAAGAGTCGCCGCGAAAGGCCCCCAGGCTGGCGAACGCCCTGACATATGCCTCCTGGACGATGTCCTCGGCCTCGCTGTCATTGCGCACCACGCCGCGCGCGATGCGGTAGAGCCGTTGATTGTGCGCTTTCATGATGGCGCGGAAGGCGTCGCTCTCGCGTGCCAGCGCCCGACGCACGAGATGCATGTCGCCTGAAGCAGCAGAAGGCGCGGCGGTCGACACAGCAGGCATGGCCAGTTTCCTCAACCCAATCTCCGGACCGGAACCCCGATTGAAGGATTGGATGGCATGGCCGGCAAAAGGTTCCCGACTATTTTACCGGGTCCGGCAGCTGTTAGTGTACCGCTTCCGCAGACAGCTTGTCAGCAGCCCGCAGCCGTGCCGTCGCCGCCAGCAGATCGGTCTGGGTGATCAGACCGAGGATCCGCTTGTCATCGTCGACCACGATGACCGCGTGGCTGCGGCCGTCGGTGAGCACGGGCAGCAGTCCCATTGCGGCGGATCCGGCCGTGGCGGTCGCCGCCGGCGAAATGACGGAACCGACCAGCTCAGTGGCTAGCGCCAGTTCCCGCAATCCCACGGTTCCCGCCAGCCGTGCCTCTGCGTCGACGACCGGCAAGATGCGGATGTTATGGTCGAGCAGCAATTTGCGCGCCCTGTCGGCAGGGGTGTATTCATCCACCAAGATGATATCGCGCGACATGATGTCCTCGCAGAGCAACGTTGAATGCTCGCGGACCAGCGCCTGCAATTCGACTTGCCGCAGCAGCCGGTCGAGATCGTCGCGGTCGATGTCGAAAGTCTCTTCGAGCGCGCCAAGCGCGGCGTCGATGTCTTCGGAGCGAAAGCCAACGCGCGACTGTGCAGGCGGATCGAAGGTGCCATGGCTGTTCGCCGGCACTGGTACCGGCACGTGCGGGTAATTGCGCCGGGCCAGCTTGTGGAAACCGTAGCCTAGCGCCACCAGCAGGATCGAATTCAGCGCCACCGGCACGAATGGAAACAGGAAGCCGGCGCTGACGATGGCAGGTCCTCCCAATACCGCGGTCAGCGCTGCGGCCCCGCCCGGCGGATGCAGGCAGCGTGTGAACGACATGGCGGCAATGGCAAGCGCCACCGCGATGCCGGTGGCAAGGGCGGTTTCATGGATGAAGTGCGCCACGATCACGCCGACCAGTGCCGATATCGTGTTGCCGCCAACGATCGACCATGGCTGCGCCAACGGGCTTGCCGGCACCGCGAACAGGAGCACGGCCGACGCTCCCATCGGCGCCACCAGCAGCGGCACGTGCGGGCCGTTGCCGAGCACCAGACCTCCGATCGCGCCAGTCAGGGCAATGCCGATCGTCGCGCCGATGCAGGCGATGATCCGCTCGCGCAGCGTCGCGCCGGCAAGAATGGGAACAAAAAGGCGGAAAGCCATGACGTGGGAAACTCTGCCGGTATTCCAAGGAGGATCGCACCGCAATGACGCGGCATCGTTGAATTTGAAAGCCAAATTGATCCGCGAAGCCGCGGTTTGAGGGAATAGAATTCCCTGATGTCACTGCGGTATCCGTCGGCCCGGCGAGTTGGCTTGCGCAGGGCAAGGCGAGTGTTTCATCAGTCTTTCGAGGCGCTTGCGCCGGTCCGCTGACTCAATTTGGCAGGCGCCCTGATCGTTCAGGCCGCCGCCGCGGCGGTCAGCCCGCGCAGGATGTCGGTCTTCAGATCCTCGACATCCTCGAGGCCGATCTGCAGGCGGATCAGCGGGCCGTCATAGGGACCCTTGGCGACGACACGGTCGCCGAGCCAGACCGGCACCGCAAGGCTTTCGTAGCCGCCCCAGGAATAGCCGAGGCCGAAGATCCGTAACGCATCGAGGAAGGCGTGCTGCTGTTTCTGGCCGCCGCCGGCAAGCACGATGGAAAAGATGCCGCTCGAGCCGGAGAAGTCGCGCTTCCAAAGGCCATGGTCCGGATGGCTGGGAAGGGCAGGGTGGAGCACCCGCGCCACGCCGTTCTGGCCCTCGAGCCATGAGGCGATGGTGAGCGCGCTGCGCTGATGGTGCTCCAGGCGCACGCCCATGGTGCGCAGGCCGCGCAGCACCTGGTAGACGTCGTCGGGCCCGGCGCAGCAGCCAAGCGTGCAAAAACTCTCGTAGAGCTGCTTCCAGTGGCTCTCATTGGCGGAGACCGTGCCAAGCAGCACGTCGGAATGGCCGGCCGGGTATTTCGTCGCCGCATGGATCGAGATGTCGACGCCGTGGTCGAGCGGGCGGAAATAGAGTGGCGTTGCCCAGGTGTTGTCCATCATGACGATGGCGCCCGCGGCGTGCGCCGCCTTGGCGATGGCCGGGATGTCCTGCACCTCGAACGTGTTGGAGGCCGGCGACTCCGTGAACACCACCTTGGTGTTGGGCCTGATCAACGCCGCGATGACGGCACCGGCATCGGGAGCGTAGTACTCGACCTCGACACCCAGCCGCTTCAGCATCGTGTCGGCGAAGTTGCGGGTCGGGTGGTAGACGGAATCGACGATCAGCAGGTGGTCGCCCGCCGACACGAAGGCGAGCAGCGGCACGGTCACAGCCGCAAGGCCCGACGGCACCACGATCGTGCCGGCCGAGCCTTCCAGCGTGTCGATCGCCTGGGCAAGGGCGTCGGTCGTCGGCGTGCCGCGCGTCCCGTAAGTGTATTTCTGGCTACGTGCCGCCATGGACGCCGCGTCACGAAAAAGCACGGTCGAGGCATGCACCACCGGCGGATTGACGAAGCCGAAATAGTCATGCGGGTTGTTGCCCGAATGGGCAAGCCGCGTGTTGATGCCTAGCTTGCCGCTGACCTGCCCGTTGCCGTCTTTCGCCATTCTTCGTCGCCTTGTTTTACAAGGCGCTAGCCATAGTGCGGCGTCATGGACCGCGCAACAGCCACCGTCCGCCAGCCGGCGGACTTCGAATGTGCCAATTCTCCCGTGTGAATCTCGCGGCCAGGGTCGGATCCTGAATCTGGCCGACCACGCCGATGGCCCGATTGGCCTTCGCCTGGAATGAGCGCTAGCCATAATGAGCGCTCGCCATAGTGTGGCGGCGTTGGACGCACAATCAGCGGGCCCCGTCAGGCGGAGCTGTCTGGATAGGCCAATTCTTGGCGGCAAAAGGTGGCAACGCGGGGCCGGGTTCTATGTCCGGCGCGGATCGGCAGTTCGTTGTATGCGGCTGCGATGGCCTCAGCCGATCGGCCTATTGTGGGTGGCTGCGAAAGGAATATAATCAGGTCCTAATATTAATCGCCGGATTGCCTCGATCAGATGCCGCCGGATGGTTGTTGCCGGTTGACCTTCTGGTCCCCCACGATCCGGATATCGCGCTCACGGAGCATGAGCGCGGCAAGGGGAGGAATGCCATGCCCGACGTCAAATGGACAATGAAGGCGCGCGAATTCATCAACTGCAATTGCGCCTATGGCTGCCCGTGCCAGTTCAACGCCATGCCGACACACGGATCCTGCCAGGCGGTTGCTGGCATGGAAATCGAGAGCGGCCATCACGGCAGCACCAAGCTCGATGGATTGCGGTTCGTCGGGATTTTCCGCTGGCCCGGCGCGATACACCAGGGCAGGGGCGAAGCCGCGGTGGTTATCGACGAGAAGGCGACCGAAGCCCAGCGTGAAGCGCTGCTTCGCATATTGGGTGGTCAGGACACCGAACCAGGCGCAACGATATTCCAGGTCTTTTCGACCACGCTGGAGAAATTCCACGATCCGATCTTTGCCGCGATCGATTTCAAGGTCGACGTCGACGCACGAACCGGCCGGCTGTACGTCAAGGGCGTAACCGACGGCCATGGCGAGCCAATCAAGAATCCGGTCACCGGCGCCGAGCATCACGCGCGTATCGACCTGCCGCGCGGCTTCGAATACGCGATCGCCGAGGTCGGGCGTGGCTGGACCAAGGCGACGGGCCCGATCAAGTTCGAGCTGGCCGATACGCACAGCCATTTCGCCAATCTGCATCTCACGCAGAGTGGCGTCGTGCATTGACCTGATCCAGATGACCGACACGGCCCTCGAGGCGGTGCTGCGCCGCGACCGTGCGGTCGTGACGGCCGCGCTCGTCGTGATTGCCGTGCTTGCCTGGGCCTACGTGCTGTGGCTCGCCGCCGGCATGGTCATGCCCGGTTCTGCCGTACCGGGCGGCGCAGGCGACGTGGCCGCAACGGACATGTCGAACATGGACATGGGCGGCATGGACATGGGTGCCACGGTTGCTCCCGGTTTCCGGGCTTGGGCAACGGCCGATTTCGCTTTCATCTTCACAATGTGGGCGGTGATGATGGTCGGCATGATGACGCCGTCGGTCGCGCCGATGTTGCTGCTCTATGCCGGCGTCGGCCGCAAGGCGCAAGCGGATGGCCGCCCCATCGCTTCGACGGGGTGGTTCTTTATCGGCTATCTCACCGTCTGGGTTGTCTTCAGCATCGTGGCGACCGGTGCGCAATGGCTGCTCGCCCGTCTCGCCTTGCTCAATCCCTCTATGGCGGCCGGCAGCGCGATCTTCGGCGGCCTCGTCCTGATCGCCGCCGGCCTCTATCAATGGACGCCGATGAAGGGTGTCTGCCTGCGTCAATGTCAGGCGCCGATCGCGTTCCTGGTCAGTCATGGCGGGTTCCGTTCCGCTCCGCTCGGCGCGCTTCGGCTGGGCATCGATCACGGCGCCTATTGCCTCGGCTGCTGCTGGGCGCTGATGGCTCTGCTGTTCGTCGGCGGCGTCATGAACGTGCTGTGGATCGCTGGCATCGCCATCCTTGTTCTCCTGGAGAAGACGGTCCCGACCGGGCAGTTGATCCCGCGCATTTCCGGCATGCTGATGGCGGCGGCCGGAGCCTGGCTCATCCTTGGAGCACTTTGAGAACGCACGGCTGCCTGGCGTTTCCGGGCGTCATTGACCTGAAGCCACCCGGCAAATCGTCAAATGACAGTCTTTGGACGTGCCAGTTCATTCAGCACCGAGGTCAGTAACGCGAAGGTATTACAGGGATGGATTTCGCTGCCCCGGCCTGCATTTGCGTTGAATGGGTTTGCCTCCTTTGTTTGCGCTGCTGACTAAATCGCGGGCGCGTTTGTCTGCAATTCAGGCATTTGCGGCAACCGGTTTTCAAACTCTTTCGGATTCGGTCATTTCCCTTGACCTCACAGGAATAATCGCCTTCGATGCCGTTCGTGAATGGGAGGCAGCGCGTCGATAACGATGCAGGGGTTCTCGGAATAATCCCGAAGGGGGCTGCGTTCACGCAGGAACAAAGATCAGGGTATGCCTGAAAACAGAGAAAAGGGTCTGTGGGTTATGAAACACATTGCAATTGGCATTCTTGGAGCTGGCGCGCTTGGATTGATGGCTTCGGCCGCTTCGGCAACCACGCTCGATACCGTCAAGGCGAAGGGCTTCATCCAGTGCGGTGTCTCGACCGGCCTGGCCGGCTTCTCGGCGCCGGATGACAAGGGTGACTGGCAAGGCATCGACGCGGATTTCTGCCGCGCGGTCGCGGCCGCCGTCTTTGGTGACGGCACCAAGGTCAAGTTCACGCCGCTCAGCGCCAAGGAGCGGTTCACCGCGCTGCAGTCCGGCGAGGTCGATATCCTGTCGCGCAACACCACCTGGACGATCAATCGTGATACAGCGCTCGGCCTCAATTTCGTCGGCACCACCTACTATGACGGCCAAGGCTTCATGATCAACGCCAAGAAGCTGCCGGGCGTCAATTCCGCGCTGCAGCTTTCGGGAGCCGCCGTCTGCGTGCAGAGCGGCACCACCACCGAGCTCAACCTCGCCGACTACTTCAAGGCGAACAAGATGGAGTACAACCCGGTCGTCTTCGAGAAGCTCGAAGAGGTCAACGCCGCCTATGACGCCGGCCGCTGCGACGTCTACACCACCGATCAGTCGGGCCTCTACGGCATCCGCCTGACGCTCGGCTCGCCGGCCGACCATGTCGTGCTGCCCGAGATCATCTCCAAGGAGCCGCTCGGACCGGCCGTGCGCCAGGGCGACGACCAGTGGTACCACATCGTCAAGTGGACCTATTTCGCGCTGCTCGACGCCGAGGAACTCGGCATCACCAAGGCCAATGTCGATGAAATGAAGAACTCCCCCAGCCCGGAGATCAAGCGCGTGCTCGGCCAGGAAGCCGATACCAAGATCGGCACCGATCTCGGCGTCTCCAACGACTGGGTCGTCAACATCGTCAAGGCCGTCGGCAACTATGGCGAAATGTTCGATCGCAATGTCGGCTCGGGCAGCCCGCTGAAGATCGCGCGTGGCATCAACGCGCTGTGGACCAAGGGCGGCCTGCAATACGCTCCGCCGATCCGCTGATCGAAATGTGATCCGGGAGGCAGATCGTCTGCCTCCCGCTTCTCTTTCCAGGGGACGGTCGAATGGCATCGCAGGAAGTTCTTCGCGAGGAGCCCAGCCGCGGTTCCTTTATCAATGATCCCAGGGTCCGCGGGATATTCTACCAGGCGGTGGTGGTCGTCCTGCTGGCGGTTTCGGTCTGGTGGATCGTCCAGAATGTCATCGACAATCTGACCCGCTTGCACATCGCGTCAGGCTTCGGCTTCCTCAAAGGTCGCGCCGGCTTCGACATCAGCGACAGTGCCATCGCTTATACATCCGACTCGACCTATGGCCGTGCCATTGTCGTCGGCTTCATCAACACCATTATCGTTGCGGTCGCCGGCATTGTCACCGCCACCCTTATCGGCTTCATAGTCGGCATCGGCCGGCTGTCCCGCAACTGGCTGATTCGAAAGATCTGCACGGTCTACGTCGAGATTTTCCGCAACATCCCGCCGCTGCTGGTGATCTTCTTCTGGTATTCCGGCGTGCTTTCCGTGCTGCCGGCGCCGCGTGACAGCATCAACCTGCCGTTCGGTTCCTTCCTCAATCAACGCGGCTTCTATTTTCCACGCGCGGTCTGGGGCGACGGCTCCTGGCTGATCCCGGTGGCATTGATCGTCGGCATTGCCATGGCTTGGTTCGTTGCCCGCATGGCGCGCCAGCGACAGATGGCGACTGGCCAGCAATTTCCGGTGTTCTGGACCTCGGTGGCGCTGATCGTCGGCCTGCCGCTGCTTGCTTACGTGCTCAGCGGCTTTCCGCTGAGTTTCGATTTTCCGAAACAATCGACCTTCAACCTGACCGGTGGCTTCCAGGTCAAGCCGGAGTTCCTGTCGCTCTATCTGGCGCTGTCCTGCTACACGGCGGCGTTCATCGCCGAGATCGTGCGTGCAGGCATCGTGGGTGTCAGCAAGGGGCAGACCGAAGCAGCCGGTGCGCTCGGGCTGCGGCCGGGATCGATCCTGCGGCTCGTCGTCGTGCCACAGGCGATGCGTATCGTCATTCCACCGTTGACCAGCCAGTATCTCAACCTGACCAAGAACTCGTCGCTGGCCATCGCCATTGGCTATCCGGATCTGACGGCGACCGCCGGCACGGTCTTGAACCAGACCGGACAGGCGGTCGAGGGCGTGCTGATCATGATGGTCGTCTATCTCGCGCTCAGCCTGGTGACGTCGGCGATCATGAACGTCGTCAACGCCAGAATGGCCCTGGTGGAAAGGTAGGGACATGCAAGAGCACGATATGTCCTGGGTACGCACCGAAATGGTGCTGGCGCAACCGGCGCCGGCAGGCGTTAGCGGCCTCGGCGCCTGGGTGCGCAAGAACCTGATTGCTTCTACTGGTGACACCATACTGACCATCGTCGGCGTCGCGCTCGTCGCGATGATCCTGCCGCAGGTCATCAACTGGGCGTTCATCAACGCCCAGTGGACCGGCACCGACCGTACCTTCTGTGCCACCGTGGGGCAGGGCGGCATCCAGCCGGACGGCTGGAGCGGCGCTTGCTGGGCCTTCGTCAATGCCAAGTTCGGCCAGTTCATGTTCGGACGATATCCGATCGAGGAGCGCTGGCGGCCGATCTTGGTGGCCATCCTCACCGTCGTGCTGCTGGTGCCGCTGCTCATCCCGCGCGTGCCACGCAAGGGATTGAACGCGATTCTGCTGTTTCTGGTGTTGCCGGTCGTTGCCTTCATCCTGCTGGTTGGCGGCGTCTTCGGCCTGCCGCATGTCGAGACGTCGCTGTGGGGCGGCCTGCTGGTCACGCTCAGCCTGTCCTTCGTCGGCATCGCCGTGTCGCTACCGCTCGGTATCCTGCTGGCGATGGGGCGACGTTCGAAGATGCCGATCGTCAAGACATTGTGCGTGATCTTCATCGAGACGGTGCGTGGCATCCCGCTGATCACCGTGCTGTTCTTCGCCAGCGTCATGCTGCCGCTGTTCCTGCCGGCCGGCGTCACCTTCGACAAGTTCCTGCGTGCGCTGATCGGCGTCTCGCTGTTTGCCGCGGCCTACATGGCCGAAGTGGTGCGCGGCGGCCTGCAGGCGATCCCCAAGGGCCAGTATGAAGGCGCCGATTCGCTCGGCCTCGGCTACTGGCAGAAGATGGTGCTGATCGTCATGCCGCAGGCGTTGAAGCTGGTCATCCCGGGCATCGTCAACACCTTCATCGGCATGTTCAAGGACACCAGCCTGGTCTCGATCATTTCGATGTTCGACCTGCTCGGCGTCGTCAAGCAGAACTTCTCGTACGCCAACTGGGCAACGGCGCAGACGGCCAGGTCCGGCCTTATCTTCGCTGCCTTCGTCTTCTGGCTGTTCTGCTTCGGCATGTCGCGTTATTCAATGTACACCGAACGCCGACTCGACACCGGCCACAAACGCTAAACAAAAGAACAAGGGAACCCTGTCATGGCCACCGAAAATGCCGTCAGCGCGGAAGAGATCAAGGTCAACGCCGCCAAGATGCATATCTCCGACACCGATGTCGCCATCGACATCATCGCCATGCACAAATGGTACGGCGAGTTCCATGTGCTGAAGGACATCAACCTGAAAGTGATGCGCGGCGAGCGCATCGTCATCTGCGGTCCGTCGGGCTCCGGCAAATCGACGATGATCCGCTGCATCAACCGTCTGGAAGAGCACCAGAAGGGCAAGATCATCGTCGACGGCAAGGAACTGACCAACGATCTCAAGAAGATCGACGAAGTGCGCCGCGAGGTTGGCATGGTGTTCCAGCACTTCAACCTGTTCCCGCACCTGACCATCCTGGAGAACTGCACGCTGGCGCCGATCTGGGTGCGCAAGACGCCTAAGAAGCAAGCCGAGGAAATCGCCATGCATTTCCTCAAGCGCGTCAAGATCCCGGAACAGGCCAACAAATATCCCGGCCAGTTGTCTGGCGGCCAGCAGCAGCGCGTGGCGATCGCCCGCTCGCTGTGCATGAACCCGCGCATCATGCTGTTCGATGAGCCGACTTCCGCGCTGGATCCGGAGATGATCAAGGAAGTGCTGGAGACCATGGTTGGACTGGCCGAGGAAGGCATGACCATGCTCTGCGTCACCCACGAGATGGGTTTTGCCCGCAAGGTCGCCAACCGCGTGATCTTCATGGACCAGGGCCAGATCGTTGAGCAGAACACGCCGGCCGAGTTCTTCGACCATCCGCGCCACGAGCGCACGAAGCTGTTCCTGTCGCAGATCCTGCACTAGGCCTTCGATGGCTGCAAAGGAGCCCGGCTGAAACAGTGCCGGGCTCTTTTGCGTATGGATGGGCAGGAGGCGGGCGGTTCTTGTCGCGCCGGTACGCGTTTGCAGGGCCGCCACTCATGAAAAAGCTCGGACGTTTTCTAGGCCTTCTGTTGATCGTGGCGGCGCTGGCGGTGACGCTGGGCGCCTTGGTGCCGCGCCCGCTCTGGCCGGCTGCTGCCTCGATCGAGGGTAAACGCCACATCCTGGTGCTGAAGAACCCGATCCACACCGACATCGCCATTCCGGTCGACGATGCCGTGCGCCAGCGCTTCCATTTCCTGGCCGATGCCGGTATCCCCGTCGGCATTCCGGAGGTGCGCTACATCGTCTTCGGCTGGGGCGGCCGTGCCTTCTATCTGGAAACGCCGACCTGGTCGCAGCTCAAGGCCGTGCCGGTGATGAAGGCGCTCACCCTCGACACATCGGTCATGCATGTCGATGTCGCCGGCGACATCGTCGAGCCGCGTCCGGACGTTGCCGGCTTCGACATCGGCGAGGAGCGTTTCATGGCGCTGCTCGACTTCATCGAGGCGAGTTTTCAGAGGGGGCCGGCCGGCCCAATCGTCGTCGAGAATGCGGCCTATTCCAGGTTCGACCACTTCTACGAGGCGAACGGCCGTTTCAACGCGTTGGTTGGCTGCAACACCTGGACAGCGGCGGCCTTGCGCACCGCCGGCCTGCGCACTGGCTGGTGGAACCCGCTGCCGGCTTCGCTCAGCCTGTCGATGCGGCTTTATAATTAGCTTGGTTCAACTGGCCGGCACCCAAGTCGTGCCTAAATCAGGTTTCAGCGTCGGATGATCTACTGCTGCTGCCAGCCATAGAGCCAGTCGAGATCCGTCGCGAGCTTTTCCGGCGAGCGCGTCTTGAGGAACAGGTTGCGGGCGATTGCCACCGGTCCCGCAGCATGCCAGGCAAGGTGGTTGAGGGCGCCGCGCCGGGCGACTTTGGCGACGCGCGGCCGCCGCAGATTTTCCCAGACGAGGAGGCCTCGCGCCGGTTCGACAGGAAAGGCGGCAAAAGAGCCGGCAAGCGTTGCCGCATCCTCGATCGCCATCGCCGCGCCTTGCGCCGCAAAGGGCGTCATCGCATGCGCCGCGTCGCCGATCAGCGCGATGCCATCAGGCGTTGTCCAGGGCTGCTTCTGCTCGACCGTATGGAGCGGCCAGGTCAGCCACGGGCCGGCCATTTCCAGCAGTCTCGCAAGGCCCGGCGCAGTGCCGCGTATTGCGGCGGCGAGGATGCCGGGATCGGCATGGCCGGACCAGCCTTCGGCTATACGCTCGCCCCTGGTGAAGGCGACGAGGTTAAAGGCGTCACCCTTGCTGACGGGATAGGCGACCATATGGAAGCCAGGATGCAGAAAGGTCGTCACACAGTCGGCCGCGCCGATCGCGGCAAAGGCTTGCCCGGCGGCGCTGTCAGCCGCGACGGTGGTGCGCCAGGCCAGCTCACCGGAAAAACGGCTTCTTGGCGATGCCGTCCCACTGGTCGAATCGACAAGCGCGCGCACCGACGACCAGACGCCATCGGCGCCGACCAGCAGGGAGCCTTCCATCTCGACAGTCTTGCCGTCGATCTCGACACTCGCCGTGACGCCATGGGTCCCAGTGGCAATGCTGCCGACGCGCGCGCCGGTGGTGAGATGAATATCCTGCACCTCGGCAACGCGCGCCGTCAGCGCCGCCTGCAGATCGGCGCGGTGAGCCACGAGGTAGGGCGCCCGCCAGCGCGCTTCAGCGGCCTGTCCAAGTGGCACGCGCGCCAGTTCACGCAACGTCGCCGCGTCCTTCAGCACCACCGCTTCCGGCCGCACCGCTGTTAGCAGCAGCCGGTCGAGCACGCCGAGCTGGCGAAGGATGCGTGTTGCATTGGGAGAAAGCTGGAGGCCGGCGCCGACCGCATCCATGCGTTGCGCCTGTTCGAACACTTGCACAGGGTAGCCGTGTTCGGCGAAGGCGAGCGCCGCGGTCAACCCGGCGATACCCGCCCCGGCGATGATGACTTGCCGGGAGCGCATGTCGTCCATTTTCAACCGGTCGCTGGAGATCAGGCGGCCTGGTCGATGTAGATGCAGCCAGCCGGCTGCGTTTCCGTCGCCTTCAGCTTTGGCGAATAGCGGTAGAGCGTCGAGCAATAGGGGCAGACTTTTTCATTGTCGTCGCCCATGTCGAGAAACACATGCGGGTGGTCGAAAGGCGGGTTGGCGCCCGTGCACATGAATTCCTTGACGCCGATGTCGATCGCCGGGTGGCCCGCATCGTTCTGAAAATGGGGAATGGAACCGCCTGCCATCGTCATCTCCTTAACGCAGTCTCATCTGCATCTGGATCATATCAGGTCGCTTTGCAAGATCGATGAAATGAAACTGTCGCAAAAGCCTGTCAGAGGATAAGTTAAGCCGGTTAACCGGCTTTAGGCGCGGGAAGAGCAGGAATCATGAACGAACTGAAGCCGGTGCAGAGCGAATTCATCAATGTCGAGGCAGCGAGCCCGGAGGGCGGCAATCCCGATCGTTTCGTCAATCGCGAGTTTTCCTGGTTGCAATTCAACCGGCGCGTTCTCGAGGAATCGCTGAACACCCATCATCCGCTGCTGGAGCGCGTCCGCTTCCTGTCGATCTCGGCCGCCAATCTCGACGAGTTTTTCATGGTGCGCGTCGCCGGTCTCGCCGGCCAGGTGCGCGAGGGCATCGTGCTGAAGAGCCCTGACGGACGCACCCCCGAACAGCAGCTCGAACAGCTGCTGCGTGAGGTCGAGCGGCTGCAGGAAGACCAGCAGAAGAGCCTTTCGGCCCTTACCGTGCTGCTCAACAAGGAAGGCATCGAGAGTATCACCCGCGACGCGCTGACCAAGGACGAAAAGATCTGGCTGGAAGACCATTTCCAGGAACAGGTGTTTCCGGTGCTCACCCCGCTGTCGATCGACCCGGCGCATCCGTTCCCGTTCATCCCCAATCTCGGCTTCTCGATGGCGCTGCAGCTGCGCCATCGCAAGAACGGCGAGGAGATGAGCGCACTTCTGCGCCTGCCGGTGGCCCTGAAGCGTTTCATCCGTTTGCCGGACCGCAAGCGCCATGTCCGCTTCATCCCGCTGGAAGAGGCGGTCGGCCTTTACATCGGCAAGCTGTTCCCTGGCTATGAGGTCAAGGGCTCCGGCACGTTCCGCATCATCCGAGACAGCGATATCGAGGTCGAGGAGGAGTCCGAGGATCTGGTGCGTCTGTTCGAGACGGCGCTGAAGCGCCGCCGCCGCGGTTCGGTGATCCGCATTGAATTCGACAGGCTGATGCCGTCGGAACTACGCGACTTCGTCGCCGGTGAGCTTGGCGTCTCGTCGAGCCGCATCAGCGTGCTGACTGGCCCGCTGGCGCTCAGCCAGATATCCGAGATCGTCGCTGTCCCCCGTGATGACCTGAAATTCACACCCTACAATCCGCGCTTTCCCGAACGCATCCGCGAGCATGGCGGCGACTGTTTCGCAGCCATCCGCGAGAAGGACATCATCGTCCACCACCCCTATGAATCCTTCGACGTGGTGGTGCAATTCCTGCGCCAGGCGATGGCCGATCCCGAAGTGGTGGCGATCAAGCAGACGCTTTACCGCACCTCCAACGACAGCCCGATCGTGCGTGCGCTGGTCGACGCGGCCGAGGCCGGCAAGTCGGTGACGGCGCTGGTCGAGCTCAAGGCGCGTTTCGACGAGGAAGCCAACATCCGCTGGGCGCGCGACCTGGAGCGCGCCGGCGTGCAGGTCGTGTTCGGTTTCCTCGAACTGAAGACACATGCGAAAATGTCGCTGGTGGTGCGGCGCGAGGACGGCAAGCTGCGCAACTACGTGCATCTCGGCACCGGCAATTACCATCCGGTGACCGCGCGCATCTACACCGACCTGTCCTTCTTCACCACCGATCCGACGATTGCCCGCGATGTCGCCCAGCTCTTCAATTTCATCACCGGCTATGCCGAGCCGACGGATGAAATGCGGTTGGCGATCTCCCCGTTCACGCTGAGAAGCCGCATTCTCAAGCACATTTCCGATGAGGTCGCCCACGCGCTGGAGGGAAGGCCGGCGCGCATCTGGATGAAGATGAATGCACTCGTCGATCCGATCATCATCGATGCGCTCTATGACGCCAGCCGCGCCGGTGTCGAAATCGACCTCGTCGTGCGCGGCATCTGCTGCCTGCGGCCGCAGGTGCCGGGCCTGTCGGAGAACATCAGGGTGAAGTCGATCGTCGGGCGTTTCCTCGAGCACAGCCGCATCTATTGCTTCGGCAATGGCCATGGCCTGCCCTCGGACGAGGCGATCGTCTACATTTCTTCGGCCGACCTCATGCCGCGCAACCTCGACCGCCGTGTCGAGACCATGGTGCCGATCACCAATCCAACTGTGCATGAACAGGTCCTTGGCCAGATCATGCTGGGCAACATTATGGACAATCAGCAAAGTTTCGACGTATTGGCTGATGGAACCTCCCGGCGCGTGGTGCTGGAGGAGGGCGAGGAACCGTTCAACGCGCAGGAATATTTCATGACCAATCCTAGCCTGTCCGGACGGGGTGATGCGCTGAAGTCGCATGCGCCCAAGCGCATCGCGCAGTTCAAGCGCCGCAAGAAGAACGCCGCAGCGTCCAGTTGATGCTGTCTGATTCCCAGGGCCGGCTGCAGGACCGCCGACCGCTGTCCATCATCGACATCGGGTCGAATTCGATCCGTCTTGTCGTCTATGAGGGGCTGGCGCGCTCGCCGACCATGCTGTTCAACGAAAAGATGCTGGCCGGTCTCGGCCGGGGCATCGTTTCCACCGGCAAACTCGACCCCGAGGCGGTGACACGCTCGATGGAAGAGTTCCGCCGCTTTCGCGCGCTTTCCGACCAGGCAGGCGCCGAGCATATGTATGTGCTGGCGACCGCCGCCGCCCGCGAAGCGGTCAACGGTCCTGATTTCATCCACCGCGCCGAGGACGTGCTGAAGACCGAGGTCCGTGTCATCAGCGGGCGTCAGGAAGCCTATTATTCGGCGCTCGGCGTCATTTCGGGCTTCCATCCGGCCAATGGCATCGCCGGCGATCTGGGTGGCGGCAGCCTCGAACTGGTCGACGTCAACGGTGAAGCGATCGGCGACGGCATAACGCTGCCGCTGGGTGGCCTGCGCCTGCAGGACATGGCGAAGAATTCGCTGGCCCAGGCGGCGAAGATCGCGCGCGACGAACTGGCGAAGGCGAAGTTGTTGAAGGGTGGGCAAGGCAGGCCCTTCTACGCCGTTGGCGGCACTTGGCGAAATCTCGCCCGGCTGCACATGGAAATGACCAACTATCCGCTTGGCGTCATGCACCATTACGAGATCAGCGCCGACAGTGCCACGAACTTCCTGAAACAGGTGGCCAAAGCCGAAATCGAGAAGGTCAAGGGCATCGAGGGCGTCTCCAAGAACCGCCGTTCGCTGCTGCCCTATGGCGCGATCGTGCTGCAGGAGATCATGGCGGCGATGCAGCCGTCGAAGATTATCGTCTCGGCGCTCGGTGTGCGCGAAGGCTTTCTCTATTCGCTGCTCGACGAGGCCGAGCAGAAGGCCGATCCGTTGATCTCGGCCGCTGAGGAACTTGCCGTGCTGCGCTCGCGCTCGGTCCAACATGCGCACGAGTTGGTCGAGTGGACCGGCAAGGCCTTTGCCGCCTTCGGCATCGACGAGACGGAGGATGAGGCACGCTACCGCCACGCGGCCGCATTGCTGGCCGACATCGGCTGGCGCGCGCATCCCGAATATCGCGGCAAGCAATCGCTCAACATCATTGCGCATGCCTCTTTCTTCGGCGTCGACCATCCTGGCCGCGCCTTCCTGGCGCTGGCCAACGCCTATCGTCACGACGGAATCTTCAACGAAGCCATCGCGCCGGAAATCAAGGCGCTGGCGACGCCGCGCTATCTGGAACGGGCTCGCGTGCTGGCGGCGATGATGCGCGTCGTCTATCTGCTGACGGCGTCGATGCCCGGCATCATGCCGAGGCTGAAATGGGAACAGCGCGCCAACGGCGTGCTGGCGCTGGTATTGCCGGCGTCGCTGGCCGATCTCTATGGTGAGCGGCCGGCCGGCCGGCTGGCGCAACTGGCGCGGATAACCAACCGCCGGCTGGTGCTGGCCGTCGAGGGTGGGCCGAGCGTTTCGGTGAAGTAAACCGTGTCGGTGAAGCAGGCCTTGGAGCAATTCCAGGAAAAGTGTGAAACGGTTTTCCGTCCGGAATTGCTTCAAGACAAGGAGATAGACGAAGCGCGCCCGTCGGCCGACCAGGCGCCGGCGCCGGCCATAGCCAGCGCCAGGAAACCGCCTGATATGGCGATGTCCTTCATCAGCATCTGCGAATGCAGGAAGGCGAGCATCGCGTCATCGCCACCCTGGCCATAGTGGCCGATGAAACCGGCGATGATAGAGAAGGCAGCAAGCAGCAACGCCACGATCCGGGTCTGGAAACCGACCAGGACGAGCAGCCCGGCGATCAGCTCGAACAAGCCCGTGCCCCAGGCGGCGAGCGTCGGCAGCGGCAGACCGAGGCCGGCGAAATAACCCGTCGTGCCGGCAATGTCGGAAAGCGCCTGGAAACCGGAAGGCACGAAAAGGGCGGCGAGCAGCAGCCGGGAAAGCAGAAGCAGCGCGTTGCGGGGCATGCTTGTCACCTCCGTTGTCGATCAGGCAGGGCCGATTGGCCGACCGCTCAACCTCGACGCCTTGATCTTACCAGCAATGCAGTCGCAAATCCCGCCGGCGGATCGAGACGTGTGGGCCTGTGCATCGACAACGAAAAAGCGGCGCGGAAAATTCCGCGCCGCTTTTTGTTTCAGGTATTTGAAGGTGTTGTTCAGCCGCGCTTGGCGTCGACCGAATAGGCGCCGGCGCCAAGCGCTGCCAGGAGCAGGAAGCCGCCGGTGAGGCCGAGGTTCTTCTGCAGCATCAGCATCTGCATCTGGTCGGCGAAGTTGAGGTGCGCGACGGCCGTGGCGGCCAGCGTGAAGATGGCGAGTACGATCGCCACGATGCGGGTCTGGAAGCCGACAAGGATGGCGAGGCCGCCGAAGAATTCAAGCAGGCCGGAGCCAACGGCAGCCGCCGTCGGCAGCGGCAGCCCGATGCTGCCGAACCACTGGGCGGTGGCCGAGATCGCGGTCAGCTTGGCGAAGCCCGACAGGATGAAAAGGATCGACAGGAGCACCCGGCCGACCAGGATCGTGGCCGAGGCATTGGAAGCGGTGCCGGAACCGGCGACGGAAGTGTTGAGGGACATGGTGGTACTCCGAATGGGTTGATGCCCTGCAGATAGCCCATGTCGACTGTTCACCAAAGACGCGAATGCGGCGACACATCGTTCACCGCAATCAGCGCTCGTGCGATCATCCCGGGTGCGTCATGTCCTCCGGCCGCACCAGCCGGTCGTAGTCGGCTTCGCTGACCAGCCCGGTGGCCAGCGCTTCCTCGCGCAACGTGGTGCCGTTCTTGTGCGCGGTCTTGGCGATCTTGGCGGCGTTGTCGTAGCCGATGGTCGGGGCGAGGGCCGTCACCAGCATCAGCGAGCGGTCGAGCGCCGCCTTGATGTTGTCCTCACGCGCCTCGATGCCGACGACGCAGTTGTCGGTGAAGGAGACCGAAGCGTCGGAGAGCAACTGCACTGACTGCAGGAAATTGTAGGCCATCAGCGGGTTGTAGACGTTGAGCTCGAAATGGCCCTGGCTGCCGGCGAAGGTGAGTGCTGTATTGTTGCCGAACACCTGCACGCAGACCTGGGTCATCGCCTCGCACTGGGTCGGATTGACCTTGCCCGGCATGATCGACGAGCCCGGCTCGTTCTCCGGCAGCGACAATTCGCCGAGGCCCGAGCGCGGGCCGGAGCCGAGGAAGCGGATGTCGTTGGCGATCTTGAAGAGCGCCGCGGCCGCCGCGTTGATGGCGCCATGCGAGAACACCATCGAATCGTGGGCTGCCAGCGCCTCGAACTTGTTCGGCGCCGTGACGAAGGCGATGCCGGTAATGGCGGCGATGCGGTCAGCCACCCTTTCGGCGAAGCCGACGGGCGCATTGAGGCCGGTGCCGACGGCGGTGCCGCCCTGCGCCAGTTCCTGCAGGCCGGGCAGTGTCATCTCGATGCGCTTGATCGATGAGGCGACCTGCGCGGCATAGCCCGAAAATTCCTGGCCCAGGGTGAGGGGGGTGGCATCCTGCGTGTGCGTGCGGCCGATCTTGATGATGTGGGCGAACGCCTTGGTCTTGGCTTCCAAGGCCGCATGCAGATGCTTGAGCGCCGGCAAGAGGTCGTGCACGATGCGCTCGGCGCAGGCGATGTGCATGGCCGTCGGATAAGTATCGTTCGACGACTGGCTCATATTGACGTGGTCGTTGGGATGCACGGGCTTCTTCGTTCCCATGACGCCGCCCAGCATCTCGATCGCCCGGTTGGAGATCACCTCGTTGGCGTTCATGTTGGACTGCGTGCCCGAGCCGGTCTGCCAGACCACCAGCGGGAAATGCTCGTTGAGCTTGCCGTCGATCACTTCCTGCGCCGCCTCGACGATCGCCTTGCCGATCGCCGGGTCGAGCCGGTTCAGCTCCATGTTGGCTTCCGCCGCCGCGCGCTTGACGATGCCAAGCGCGCGCACGATCGAAGCCGGCTGCTTTTCCCAACCGATCTTGAAGTTGCCGAGGGAGCGTTGCGCTTGCGCGCCCCAATAGCGGTCGGCTGCGACCGCGATGGGACCGAATGTGTCGGTTTCGGTTCTGGTCTTTGGCGTGCTCACGGCTTTCTCCTTGTCGAAGTCGGCAACGGCGTATCGCGTTGCACAATGGCCTTCAAGCGGAGATTGCGGGTAGCCCGGATGCGAATCGGTTGAAGCAACGCCTCCACCTTCTCCCATGAGGGAGAAGGGAAGGCGCGTGTCGATTTGCCGAGGTGAATGTCCTGAACGACCAGTCAGGCTAGCGGCGGACCAACAACGTCGATGCCATTTTTTGCGCAGAGCTGCACCAGTGTCGCGATGATTTCCGGCGTCGGTTCCATTTGCGGCGGCAGTTCCGGCTGTTCGGCGGGGCGGCCCGCCTGGCGCAGCAGCGTTTCGAAATCCGCACCGCGCGTGATGGTCAGGGTACTCGCTCCTTCGCGCGACTCGACCCGGAAAGTGTGCGGCAGGCCTTTCGGCGCGATGACGGTTTCGCCGGCGTCTGCGATGCGTTCGTGGCCGCCGATCTGAAAGCGCAATCTCCCCTCCAGGACGTGAAACACTTCGTCTTCGCGGCGATGCACATGCAGCGGCGGAGAGTCGCCATACGGCATGCGATGTTCGACGACGCAGATGCCGTCCTCTCCCGCGGCCGATGGGATGTGGATCGCGACGAGCGTGTTGTTGAACCAGAAGAGTTCCTTGCCTGTGATCGTCCCAGGGGTCATTGTCATGGGTCTATGCTCCTATTGTTGCCTGTGCCGGCTGGGCGGCGCCGGTGACGACCTACCCAAGGACATGCCGCGGCGGAAATCGAATGATCGTATGGGGCGAATTGATGCGATGAATTTGAATGCGCTCGACCTCAATCTCGTCAGGGTGTTCGACGCCCTCTTGCGGGAAAGAAGCGTTACGCGTGCCGGCGAGCAGATCGGCCTCAGCCAGCCTGCCGTCAGCGCCGCGCTCAATCGCTTGCGGCATGCCCTCAACGACCAGCTGTTCGTGCGGCACGGCAACGAGATGATGCCGACGCCGCGCGCCGAGAGCCTGGCGGAGCCGTTGCGCGTGGCACTTAGGGAAATCGAACGTGTCTTCCAGTCCACGAAGAACTTCGAACCGGCGGGACTCGAGCGAACCTTCACGCTGATGGGGGCGGATTTCTTTTCCATGCTGCTGATGCCAACGCTGGCGGCGCGCATCGCGGGTACCGCGCCGCGTGTGTCGTTGCGGTTTCTCGACAGCGCGCGCGGCGACGTTTCGCGGCTGCTCCAGGAGGACGAAATCGACGCCGCGCTCGAGCGTCCGCTGGAGGTCTCCGACTGGGTCTCCAGCACGCCTCTGTTCCATTCACCATTCGTCATCATCGCCGCGGGCGACAATGCTGCGATCAGACAGGCGGGGATCGCGGACGGCGAGCCTCTGCCGATCGAGCTTTTCTGCGAACTGCCCCACGTTCTTCGTTCCATCGACGGCTCGATGTCGGGTTCCACCGACGAGGCGCTCGGCAAGCTCGGGCGAACGCGTCGGGTAAGCCTGGCACTGCCGCACTTTCAGGCTGTCGCGTTGGCGGTGGCAAACGGAAACTACCTCGCCGCGGTTCCCAGGCAGTTCGCCGTTTGGGCCGCGAGGACCCTTCCGCTCGTCATCTTTGAACCGCCGCTTCCAATTGCTGTTCCTGAAATCAGGATGTACTGGCACGCGCGCCACGACGACGAGCCACCTCATCGCTGGGTTCGCAATCAGATCCTGGAGGCGGTCGGCGCTCTTGGATTTGTGGAAAGCGCCACCACTGAAATTGCCGGCGCCTAGCGGCCGGACGGTTCACCCCGCCGTGTAGCCGCCGTCGATGGCGACGATGCAGCCACTGGTCCGCGCGGCCTCATCGCTGCCAGATGGACAGATATGCAGGCGAGGTCGTCAGCTCGGGATCTTTTTCTTCCAGCGGCGCAACCGCGTGCGCAGGAAGGAGACGCGGCCAAATGGAAGCGTTGGCCGTCCGGATGGCGGATGCGGGCGCTCTTCCAGGCGTTGACGCACAAGGTTCATCAATCGGCAGAAGGTAGGGGTTTCCAGTCCCGGCAGACGTTTCACGATGCTGTCGGGCAGCGGCTTCGAGCGCCAGGCGAAATAGGCCTCGTAGTCCTCAGGCGTTTCGATCAGGTGCTGGATATAGTCCGCCAGGTCCTTGGCGCTGGGGAAGGCGCTGGCGTCGATATAAGAATCTGCAGGGACAAATTCATCCACGTTCGGCGCACCGAGGTAGATCGGTATCGTGCCGGCGTCGAATGCATCGTAGATCTTCTCCGTGACGTAGTCGGGCTCGATCGAGTTCTCCAGCGCGAGGCAGAACCTGTGCCGCGCAATGGTTTCAATCTTGGTTTTCCGGCCAAGATCCGGGCCACTGATCGCTCGATTGTGAAAGTGCCGGCCGTAGGAGTCGATCTTGATGTGGCGCGAAAGCTCGGCCGTGAAATCAATGCGGCCGCTTCGGTTGACGGGCGCGGACTGGAAGAGCGCAACGGGCGCCTCTTCGGTCTTCGCGGCGATCGGTCTGGCAACCATCTCTTGCCATCCGCGAGCCCGGGGAAGATAGGGCATCCAAACATCGGAACATGTTTCGTGCGTCATCGTGATGTCGAAATGCCTCATGACATCCGGATTGGTGACGCGTTTGTAGTTCTGGCGGCTCTCCATCGACCAGGCCACCCAATATTGGCCGGGGTATTTGTAGGCGTCGCCGAATTCGCGAAAGTCCGGAATATGAAAGACGACCGCCGCCGCCTCGGAAAGCCGGCGCTTGTCCAGCGTCCACCGCCCTTCACAATGGATGGACGCGATGTCGACAGGCTTGCCGAAGAACGTCGTGTAGAAAAGGATCAGCGGATCGTTTGACGGCATGGCACCACGAGTGTCTGAACTACGCCTCGGATCTATAGCGGTGCCGGACGCGGGATGGGAAGTCTGGTCAAGCGCCTTGGCTTGTCCGAGGCGGACGCAAGGGGCTGATCCGCACAGTCACCCGGCGGTATAGCCGCCATCGACAGCGAAGATGCCTCCGCTGGTCCACGCGGCCTCATCGCTGGCGAGATGGACCGCCATGCCGGCGAGGTCATCGGGGCGGCCGATGCGGCCCAGCGGATAGCTGCGCTCGACATAGGCCTTCAGCTCCGCCTTTGCCTCGGCAGGCAGATTGTCGACTGTCCTGCGCCGCATGGCGGTATCGACTGTGCCAGGCGCTATGGCGTTGACGCGGATGCCACGTGGGCCGAGCTCGAAGGCCAGCGATTTGGTCAGTGAGTTCAACGCGCCCTTCGACAGCGAATAGAGGCTCGACGGCCGCTTTGGGATCATCTTGTTGGCGAAATAGGAGGAAATGTTGATCACCGACGCGCCGGTTGCGAGATGTGGCATCAGGCCCTGGGTGAGGAAGAACACCGCCATCACGTTGAGAGCGAAGGATTGCTGGAACTGAACCTCGGTGACATCAGCGAATGGCACCAGGAAAGCCACCCCCGCATTGTTGACGAGAATGTCGAGAGGTCGGCCGGATCTTTTCACCAGCTCGACGACGGCCTCGATGCCGATGCCGGTGGCCAGATCGGCCGACAGCGTCTCGACAGTGCCATCCGCGCGGGCGCCCGTCAGACTGTCATGAGCCGCCTGCAGCTTCCCGGGGTCGCGACCGACGATCGTGATATCGGCGCCCTCACGCAAGAAAGCTTCGGCGATTGCAAGGCCGATGCCGTCCGACCCGCCGGTAATCAGCGCGCGTTTGTTGTTGAGTCTCATTGGACGCTCCGGGACCGCTTTGGCCACCTCGAGAGCACCGCGGATTCACGGCCGTGGTCAAGGCATCGACCTATCCCACGGTATGAACTTCGGTCCTTGCCAGCCGTCTGGTGTGTTGAATTGTCAGTTGACGCAGCTTGCATCCGGAGCGCGAACAGGATAGCCGCCTTGATCGACGGACCGCGCAAGTTTAAGTCAGTCGAGGCGGCCTTCCGGTCGAAATACTTTCTGCAAGAGCATTGTTGAAAATGGTACGTCTTGAGAGAGGAACCCGGAAGCTTCCCTTGCCGGTCGATGTTGTCGAAGTCGAGAGGCGCCTGCTGCCCGGGCTTAATCGAGGCGAGATCTACTGCCGATTCGACAACGGAAAGCTCTCGGTGCGATCTCGCGCCGCCTGGCTTGAAAGGCATGGACAAGTATTGACCCTCATTGCCGAGGCTTTGGCGTCCCTTGGCGTCCGCAGCGTACCGCCGTTCCATATGCTCCTAGGCGATACGCCGTCCCGCAGAAGGCATCGCTATTTCCGCACTCGCTTCGCATTCTCCCAAGCGGACGGCTATGGCGAAGTGGCCGCGCCGGATTTCGTTTTCGATGGTTGGCCGGACGCAAAGTTCGACGACTACGATCAAAAGACGCGGGCGATGGCGGCTGCGTCGGAAGAGCCGCCGCGCGATAACAGGCTGTTCTGGGCAGGGCGCTGCATGAACGGCGCCCGCAGAAGGATAGTCGAGATTGCATCGGCCCGGCCCGATCTCCTGGAGGCGTACAACACCGAGCCAAACTACGACGTTGCCATCAATCGGTATTCGGCAACGTTCAGGACGATGGAAGACCAGATTGCCACCTACCGCTATATGATCGATGTCGAGGGGGCGGGCTACAGTGGCCGCTTCAAGATGCTGCTGCACACGAAACGCGTCGTGCTGTTGCAGGACCGGCCCTGGCGGGAGTGGTTCTTCGACAGTATCGAGCCGTTTCGTCACTATGTCCCGGTGGCACGCGACATGTCCGATCTGGTCGAGCGCATCGAGTGGTTGCGTGCCAATCCGAAGATGGAGGCCGAAATAGCGGGAGAAGCGCAGCGCTTCGCGCAAACCCACCTGACGCGCTCGGCGGCGGTGGCGGCATGGGCCCGTCTGCTCGAAAACCATATGGCCGCCGGTGGCAATCTGAAGTCCGGCCTTGAGCGGCGCAAGCCCGCGACTGGTTGGCCGGCGTGATAGGGCACCTGTCACACGGTATCAAATTCGGCCGGCCAGCCAGCCGAGACTGATTACGCGCCGACGATCACCGGCTCCTTCGTGGCCAACTGCCCTGCGACATAGTTCTTGACCTGAAGGATCGCCTGTTCGCGCGAGACGCTGCCCGGCTGCAGGCCGAGCCGCAGCCAAAGCCCATCGATCAGCGCGGTGACGCCAAGTGCGATGTCGTCGGCATCCCTCGGCGAGGCAAGGCCGTGCAGGCCGGACAACAGGTTCGAGCGCATGCGCGCGTGGATCACCTTCTGGATACGGGCCAGCTTCTCGTCACGCGGCACCTCGGCGCAGAGCGATAGCCAGGCATGGCAGAGAGGAGGCTGGAACAGATGCTCCTCGAAATTGCCCTCGATCACCGCATCCATGCGCTCCATCGGCGTCCGCGCCCGGCGGAGCCGAGCGACCACCGCGTTACACAGTACGGCGTTGGCCTCCCGCATCGCGTGCTCGAACAATTCCTGCTTGTTGCGGAAATAGTGCAGCACGATGCCCTTGGAGGCGCCAGCCTGGGCGGCCACCTTTTCCAGAGTTGCGCCGGCAATGCCTTCGCGCTCCAGCACCGCGAAGGCAGCCTGCCGCAGTTCCTTGCGGCGTATGTCACTGAGACGCTTGAGTTTCACCGGATCGATCCATGCATGCGAATCCACGTTGACATTTCTGTCCATCCAGATCAACAATTGACCAATGGGATAATAAAATGACCAATCGGTCAATTTGGCGATAATGAGGAGAACCGAAATGTTCCGCTTCCTTGCAAATGGCGTCTGTCTCGCTGTCCTGGCAATGGCCTCTCACGCGGCTCAAGCGGCCGAGGCCGAGCAGTGCAAGACAGTCCGCATGGCCGAGCCTGGCTGGAACGACCTTGCCTTCACCACCGGGGTGGCCAATGTCCTGTTGCAAGCGCTCGGCTATCAGCCGCAAAGCGAGGTGCTTGGCATCAACGTCATCTATGAGGGCATGAAGAACCGGGACCTCGACCTGTTCCTGGGCTACTGGGATCCGGCAATGGTCACCTACTACGAGCCCTACAAGAAGGACGGCTCGGTCGAGAATGTGCGGCTCAATCTCGAAGGTGCGAAATACACCTTCGCCGTGCCGACCTATGTCTGGGAGGCGGGCGTCAAGGACGTCTCCGACCTGCACAAGTTCGCCGACAAATTCGGCAAGAAGATGTACGGCATCGAGCCCGGCTCCAACCAGCTGATGATGGACGCCATCGCCGACCCTGCCTTCGGCCTCGACGGCTGGCACGTGGTCGAGTCGAGCGAAGCCGGCATGCTGTCGGAGGTCGGCTATGAGATCAAGGAAAAGCAATTCATCGTCTTCCAGGGCTGGGCGCCGCATCCGATGAACACCATGTACGACTTCAAGTACCTGACCGGCGGCGACAAGTTCTTCGGTCCGAACTTCGGTGCCGCGACGGTGACGACGCAAGTGCGCAAGGGCTATCTGCAGCAATGTCCGAACGTCGGGAAACTCTTGCAGAACCTCGCCTTCGACATCGATTTCGAGAATGTCGGCATGGGCTATCTGATCAATGACGGCATGAAGCCGGAGGACGGGGCGCTGAAGGCGATCACGCTGAACAAGACCCGCCTCGACGCCTGGCTGGCCGGCGTCACAACATTCGACGGCGAGCCCGGCCTTGCCGCGGTCAAGGAAAAGCTCGGCCTGTGAGACCGGCCGCGCTCGATGCCTGGGCGGAGCAGGACGCCTGGGCCGGCCGCAAGAAATTCGTCAATATTGGCGGCCTCGACATCGCCTATGTCGAGGTCGCAGGCGCCGAGCCGGCGTTGCTGTTGGTGCACGGCTTCACCGACACCAGCCGCAGCTTTTCGCTCCTGGCGCCACATCTGGCCGGCCGCCGGCTGATCATGCCGGATCTGCGCGGCCACGGCGCCTCGCAAGCGGGGAAGGGCTGTGGCGTCGCCGACTTCGCTGGCGATCTTGCCGGGCTGATCCGGCATCTGCAGCTCGACCGGCCGGTCATCGTCGGGCACTCGCTGGGCGCCATGGTGGCTATCGCTTTGGCCGCGCGGCACAAGGAGCTCATCGGCGGCCTGGTGGTAATGGCCGGCACGTTGAAGCCCGATTTCGCGCGGGATCATCCGCTGATCGCCGGCGTTCAGGCCCTGTGCGACCCGATATCTCCAGCCGATCCGTTCTACGCCTGGTGGCATGCCTGCCTGCCTGCCGTACCACGGGCCTTTCTCGCTGGCCTGGCGAAAGACGCCTCGGCCATGCCCGCGGCGCGCTGGCGCGCGATCCTGGAGGAAATTCGTCTGGCCGACCTGACCGGTGCGGCACAAGCGGTGCGGGCCCGAACGCTGATCATCGCCGGCGCTTGCGATCCGCTGTTCGGCAAGGCGCACCAGCAGGTATTGCTGCGCGCTCTTCCCGAAGCCGTCCTCGTCCGAGCCGAGAACTGTGGCCACAACCCGCATTGGGAAGATCCGGCCCTTGTCGCCAAGGCCGTCATCGAAGCCTTTGAAGGCTAGGCGTTTCAGCCGACCAACGATTGCGATGTAGGCGATAGCCGCAAGGTCTCCGTTGGTCTGGTCAGGTCAGGCCGTGCAGCCTGCCAAAAGGCCTCCCATGCCGGCGAGGCGGCGAGGGCGGCTTCATGGCTGGCATGCGCCTCGGCGCTGTCGAAGCCGGTGACGGAAATGAAGACGTTCTCGCCCGCCCGTATCGGCAGGCGCGGAAAGCTGTTTTCGGCATGCTCCGTGATGAAGGCGGCGAGGTGGCGTATACCGGGTGCCGTCATCAGCGGCGGCATTTCGACCTCGAAGCGACTGGCGAAACCGATTTCGGCGCCGCGCCGCAGGTGATGAATCCGGATGACAACGATGCCCGCCATGGCTTTGTTCGGGCTTGGTTTTTCGCCGGCAGGCAAGCCGGCCCGCGATGCACCAGAGAGGTCGAAGCCGCCACCCAGCCACGCAGGCTTCAGCAGCAGCACATCGTCGGAATCGATCATCGTTGCGTTGGCCGCATTGCTGTGCGCCGCCCAGACCTGCCCGCCGTAAAAGGCGGCAAGCGCGTCCTTGCGCGCATCCATGCCGTCGAAGCCTCGCAGCCAGACGAACATGTCCGGGCGATCGAGATCCCGGAACTGGCCGATGATGGTCATCCCGGCCTCTTCCTGACCTTCGATCAGCTTGCTGTCGAAGATGTCGATGAGTGTCTCGCGCTTGCCTGGCTTCAATGTGTACTGCCTCAGCTCGACCACGGGCGAGGCGAGCATAGCGAGTTCCAGCGTGGCTTTCACAGGTAGGTCCATCGACAGTCTCCAAAACAGGATGATCATCCTGTTTATAAACAGACCGGTTGTCCTGTTTTGTCAACATGCTATTGTTCGGCAATGTCAGCAGAGATCGCCGCTCAACCAGCGCTTCGGGCACGCAAACGCGTCAACGATCCCGAAGGCATGCGCAGGAAAGTGCTCGATGTCGCCGAAGAGTCGTTTCAGGCGCGCGGCTATCATGCTTCCAGCCTCGGCGATCTGATGGCGGCGGCGGGTGTCAGCGGCGGAGCGCTGCATCACCATTTTCCGACCAAGAAGGCGCTGGCGCTGGCGGTGATCGACGAGCGCGTGGCAGCGGCGGTCGAGGAGACATGGATCGTGCCGGTGCAGGCGGCGGCTTCGGCGCGCGAGGGCGTGCGGGCGGTGTTCGAGGCCGTGGCCGCGCAACTGGAGCAACAGGGCTTCGTGCGCGGCTGCCCGCTCAACAATCTGGCGCATGAACTGTCGCTGGCCGATCCGGATTTTCGTGCCGCCCTTGCCGGCATCTTTTCAGCGTGGCGCCAGGCCATCGCCGACAAGATCAGCGCCGACCAGCGGGCGGGCAGGGAGCAAGGCACCGACCCGCAGCGCTTCGCCGCGCTCGCCGTGGCCACTTATTCCGGCGCCATGTCGATGGCCAAGACCGCGCAGGACGCCACCGTGCTGCGCGACTGCCTGGCGGCTCTGGGTGAAGCCTAGGGCGTGGTCCCGAAAAGTGGCTCCGGTTTTCGGAAAGGACCATGCTCAAACAAACAGATAGAGGCTCTACTCAGCCAGCGGCTTGATCGTCTCGTAACCGTTCACCGATTCCGCGCTGGTGCCTTCATCGTAACGCCGGGCGAGCGTTGCTTGCAGATCGGGTGCATAGAGCGCGGTGAACGCATCCAGCGTCTCGCCGGCCCCATTCTTGAAGGTCTCATTGACGGCCAGCACATTGTACTTGCAGTCGCCAAGGCTGAACGTCTCCTTGCCCTTGACGACCAAGGTCAGCGTCTTGGTGCCTTTCGGCTGCTTGCTCGGCGACAGCTCGACGAATTCTATCGTGCTTCTGGCCCCCGTCTTCAGCGGAAACAGTTTTCGCAGATCGGAAAACGGGATCATCGCCAGCCGACCGGTGTCACTGTCGCGAAACACTTCGATCAGGCCGGCAAACAGGAACTGCTTCTGTGGCGATTGCGACTCATATGCGTTGGCGACGGAAACCATTCCGCCCGCCACGGGCCGAAACTCGCTTTGGATACCGGGTCTCGCGAGGACGAAACCATTCTTGGCTGACTTTGCATCGACGCACGGGGCGCCGTGCGCTGCGCCGGCCATGAACAGGATCGTCAATATCGTGCCGACAGGTGCAATTTGCATGGCGTTCCCCTTGCCACGGACCCGAATGTCAGTGCCCGCAGGAATGGCAGACGCCCGGTAAGATGTCGATGACCGAGCCGCTCTTTCATGCGATATCGTGCGCTGAACTGGACGGCTGGCCGCTCTCCATGCTGAAATTCAAGTTATGATGGATTGCCGTTCGCCTCGATTGTTTTCCCGACGCAGCTTTCTGGCGCAGGCTGCGGGTTTCGCCGTCACTGGTGCGCTTTCGCGCCCGGCGCTCAGTCAGACCGGGCAGCGCGTTCAGCCCATCGACGCCACCTTCCTGTTTATCGCCGATGTCCATGCCTGCCGCATGGCAAGCGGCTTGAGCCCCAACTGCCAGCAGGAAGGCAAGACCGACGCCGCATTGCTGCGCAATGTTGCGGCGCTCAACGGCCTCGGCGACAAGGATTGGCCGGTCGAGATTGGCGGCGTCGCCACGGGCCTGCGTTCGGCTGGCAGCCGGATCGGCGCGCCGCTCGGCCTTGTCGTCGGGGGCGACATGACCGACGACGGTGGCGGCCAGATCACCCAGCCGAGCGAGGGCACGCAGCTTCTCCAGTTCAGCCAGCGCTATCAGCAAGGCGTCGGCCCCGATCGCGTGCACATGCCGGTCTATATCGGGCTTGGCAATCATGATCTCGACCAGAACGGGCCGCCCCATCATGTCGACTGGTACCGGCGTGAACTGCGCGACTATGTCGAGGTCAATCACCGCGCCGGTGTGTTCTTCAAGCCGCCGGTGCCTGCCACCGACTACGACGTCGACACCGACTGCTATTCATGGGACTGGGGCGGCCTGCATCTCGTCCAGATGCATCGTTTCGCCGGGGATACCGGCCATGGCGCCGACTCGAGCCTGCCGTGGCTGAAGCAGGATCTGGCGACCTATGCGGCGGATGAGCGCCCGGTCATCCTGTTCCAGCACTATGGCTGGGACAAGTTCTCGATAGAACGGTGGGATGCCGCCAAAAGGGTCTACGATGATGACGGCGCCGGCGCGCCGCACTGGTGGAGCGAGGCCGACCGGCAGGCGCTGCTGGCGGTTCTGAAGGGTTACAATATCGCCGGCATCTTCCACGGCCACCAGCACGACACGCCGCTGATCTACCGCCGTGACGGGCTCGACCTGTTCAAGCCGAAGGCTGCCTATATGGGTGGGTTCGCCGTGGCCAGGGTGACCACCGACGGCATGGACGTGGCGCTGGGCGAGGCGACGGGTGACCATGGCGAGGTCGCCTTCACCAATGCTTTCAGCAAGGGCTGGAGCACATGAAAAAGGCGACCTTGACGGCCGCCTTTCCCTTTGAAAAAAGCAGTCCTCGATGGGGCTCAGAGCGCCTTCTTGACCTTTTCCTTCACGTCGCCATAGGCCTTCTGGACCTTGCCGGCGATCTTGTCGGCCGCGCCTTCGACCTGGGCCTGTCTGTTGCCGGTCGCCTTGCCGGCGGCCTGCTTGACCGAGCCCTTGACCTGCTTGGCCACGCCCGCGACCTGATCCTTGTTCACCATTTTGCGCATCTCCCGGGATTTTCATTCGCCGACAAGAACGGGCCTGACCCTGTTAGGTTCCCAACACTCGCAATTTACCGCCGCGCGACTGGTTGCCTAAGGCAGAGCAATGCGGCTAGGTTCCGCGCGGGCCGGATGTGAGGGCTGCCCGGGGTATTCGATGCGTTTCCGTCTTGCCTTTGCAATCGCGGTCTCTCTGCTGGCGGCCGGCTGTGTCGCCGACGATGTCGGGCCGATCAATGTTCTGACATCAGAGGCAGGCCACCCTTCGCCGACCTTCATCCCCGATCCGGGCGACGATGGCTCGACCGTCGTCGGCCTCGCCTTCTCCGGTGGCGGCACAAGGGCCGCTGCCTTTTCCTATGGCGTGCTGCGGGCGCTGGACGACATCGTCATCGACGAGCAGCCACGTCGGCGCACGCTGGTTGATGACGTCAGGATGATTTCCGGCGCTTCCGGCGGCGCCGTCACCGCCGCCTATTTCGGCTACAGGGGCAAGGATGGCTACCAGGATTTTCGCGAGCGCTTCCTGATCCAGGATGCGGAAGCTGATCTCAGGACATCGCTGTCGCCGCTCAATCTCGTGCGCGCTTACAATGGCGGCGTCAACGACCGCAGCGGCTTTGCCAAATGGCTGAACGACCATCTCTTCGATGGCGCGACATTCCAGGCGTTCCGCAAGCCGGACCGGCCCATCGTCTGGATCAATGCGTCCGACATCTACAACCGCACGCCGTTCCTGTTCAGCTACGACACCTTCGCGGCGCTGTGCAGCGACCTCGACAAGGTGCGGCTCGCCGATGCCGTCGCGGCTTCCGCAGCGGTTCCTGTCGTCTTCGCGCCGATCGTCGTCTCAGCCACCAGCCCGCATTGCGGCTACCAGAGACCGCAATGGCTGGGACGCGCATTGGCCGATCGGAACGCCTCGATCAGGCTCCGGGCCTACGCCAGCGCGCTCGATTCCTATCAGAACGCCGATCCGCTCGACTATGTGAAACTGCTCGACGGTGGCTTGACCGACAATATTGGCGTCACCGGCTTCACGCTCGAACGTTCCGCTGCCGGCACGCCCTATGGCCCGCTGTCACCGGCCGCCGCCGTTCGCCTGAAAACATTGCTCTTCATTGTCACCGACGCGGGCAGCGACAATGACGTGGACTGGGCCAAGTCCATCCACGGGCCGAGGCTTACCGAGCTGCTGGACGCGGTGACGGGCACCACGCTGTCGGCCTCGGTGCGCGATGAATTCGATGCGCTGACGCTCGCCGTCTCGCAATGGCAAGGCGAACTGGTGCGCTATCGCTGCGGTCTCTCGGCCTCGACCGTGGCTGCCTATCGCGGCTCGGCTGGCGGCTGGAACTGCCGCGACGTCCAGATCGTGGTTCAACACCTGTCGTTCGCCGACCTCGATCAGCCTACACAGGTCGAGCTGAACCGGATCCCGACGCGTCTGAAGCTGCCGGTCGAACAGGTCGACCTCACAATCGCCGCCGGCCGCGAGGCGTTGCTGGTCAATGCGGAACTCACCAGGGCGATCGCCGCCATCCGCGCCCGTGCGGGTGTTTCGCCGGGGGCACAAATGACGACAGCGCAGGCAACCCGAGCGATCACGAAGGATGCCTGGACACAAGCCGCAAATGATTGATGTGACGAAATCTTGGGGAGACCATCTTGGCGGAATTCAAGCTCTACATCGGCAACAAGTGCTTTTCGTCATGGTCGCTCCGGCCATGGGTGGCGATGAGACATCTTGAGATACCGTTCGAGGAAAGTCTTGTAAGGCTGCGTACGCCTGAGACGGCCGCCAACCTCGCAAAGGTGTCGCCGACCGGCCAGGTGCCTGTGTTGAATCACAATGGAAGGATCGTCTGGGAAACCCTTGCCATCCTTGAATATCTTGCCGATCTGTTTCCCGGCAAAAATCTCTGGCCGGCCGATATCGGCGCCCGCGCGCTGGCCCGCTCGGCGGCGACCGAGATGCATTCCGGCTTCCGCGAGGTGCGATATGGCTGGCCGATGAACTTGCGGCGCCCGAAGGGCCACAAGCCGCTCGACGCCGAAGGCGAGGCGCAGCGGTCGCGCATCGAGGCGCTGTGGCGCGAGTGTCGCGAGAAATACGGCAAGGGCGGCCCGTTCCTGTTCGGCCATTTCACCGCGGCCGATGCCATGTATGCGCCGGTCGTCACTCGCTTCGACACCTATGGCGGCAGTCTGGCGCCCGATACTCGTGCCTATGTCGATGCCGTGCTTTCAACACCCGCTATGCGCCTTTGGTACGCCGAAGCGGCCAAGGAAACCTGGCCCGAGCCTGGCCCCGACGAATAAGGTCTGACTGCGGAGCGGGCTTCCAGGAGGCCGCGGGCGGCCTATCTAAAGGCATTGGGGCATCGGGGCAGCATCTTTGGAGATGTCGCAATGACTGTTTCTTCTACACTTGCCGGCAAGGTCGCCCTCGTCACGGGCGCTTCGTCTGGTATCGGCGAGGCCACGGCTGCGGCGCTGGCCGCTGCCGGGGCAAAGGTGGCGATCGCCGCCCGCCGTGCCGATCGGCTCGAGGCGCTGGCGGCGCGCATCGAAACGGCCGGCGGCATGGCGCTGCGCATCGAGGCCGACGTCACCAGCAATGACGATGTCACCGCCATGATCGGCAAGGTGGTGGTCGAATGGGGCCGGCTCGACATTCTCGTCAACAATGCCGGGGTAATGCTTCTGTCGCCGGCGGCCGAGGCGACGTTCGACGACTGGCGCCGGATGGTGGAACTCAACCTGCTGGCGCTGATGGGCGTCACCAAGGCGGCGCTGCCGCATCTCAGGGCCGCAAAGGGTCATATCGTCAACGTCTCGTCGGTTGCCGGCCGCGTTGCCAATCCCGGCGCCAGTGGTTATGCGGCGACCAAGTTCGGCGTCGTCGGTTTTTCCGAGTCGCTGCGCCGCGAAGTCTATGCCGACAAGGTCCGCGTCACCGTCATCGAACCCGGGCTGGTGCGCACCGAGCTTGGCGATCACATCACCAACGCCGCCTCGAAAGCGGGGCTCGATCAGCGCCTCGCCACCATGGAAGCGCTGACCGCCGAGGATGTTGCCGCCTCCATCCTGTACGCGGTCAGTCAGCCGGCTCGCGTCAACGTCAACGAGATCGTCATCAGGCCGACCGACCAGGAGCGCTAGCTCCAGCTTGTCCCGGAGTTGACGAAAGCCAGGGATAGGCATAATACGTAACCAAATGGATACGTATTATGCCACAAGCTGAATCCGACCATTCCGTTTTCCGCGCCATTGCCGATCCGACGCGCCGCGCCATCCTCGACCGCTTGCGGCAGGGGCCGGCGCCGGTCAACGAACTGGCCTCTGCCTTTTCGCAGAGCCGGCCCGCTATCTCCAAGCATCTCAGGATCCTGCGCGAGTTGCGGGTCGTGTCCGAACAGAGGCATGGCCGCGAGCGGCTCTATCGGCTGGAGCCGGCGGAATTGAAGGACGTGGCCGACTGGATTTTGCCCTATCGCGATTTCTGGCAAGCGAGCCTCGGCAATCTGAAATCCTACCTGGAGAACGAATGATGGCGATCAATGATGGACCTCGCGCTATCGCTGACGTGTCGGCGGGCACGATTCTCGCCACGGTGACGATAGCGGTGCCGCCAGAGCGGGTGTTTCGCGCGTTGACGGCGGATGACCAGATACCGCTCTGGTGGGGATCGGAGGAACTTTACCGGACGACGAAACACACTGCCGACGTGCGGCCGGGCGGGGCGTGGCGATCGGAAGGCAAGGGCGTCGACGGCCGAGAGTTTCATGTCCAGGGGGAGTATCTCAAGGTCGAGCCGCCGCACCTTCTGGTGCTGACATGGAAAGCGCCATGGGACGGCGACAATGTCACCACCGTCACCTATAGGCTCGAAGCGGTCGATGCCGGAACGCGGCTGACGCTGCGCCACGAGGGGTTCGGCGCTCGCGAAGGCGCCTGCCGCGATCATGGCTTCGGCTGGGAACGTGTGCTCGGTTGGCTGGCCACCTTCCTGTCCGAGGAAGTAAGCGGCAAGCCGCAGAGCGTGTTCCACTGCTGGCTGATCCCGCCGCGGCCAGACTTTGCTTTCACTTTGACCGATGCGGAAAAGGCGCTGATGAAACAGCATTCGGACTATCTGCGCGGCAAGTTGGGCGAGGGAGGTGTCATCCTGTTCGGGCCGGTCGCCGATCCTGCCGGCCCCTGGGGGCTTGGCATCGTGCGCGCCAACGACGAGGCCGCCGTCCGGGCGCTGACCGACGCGGACCCGACGGTTCGTTCAGGGTTGGGCTTTCGCTATGAAATCTTGGCGATGATGACTGCCGTGATGTGAGGTTCGGAGTCCCGAAAGAAAACGCCCTCGCACCTTTTATAGTGCGGGGCGTCTTTGCCGTCAGCCTTTCCGTCGATTGCTCTCGTGAACTGCCGACGACAACCATGAAATGTGCGTGTTCCGAAATGGTTCCCCGGCATGCCCATTTTTTAAACGCTGCGCTTGATGCGGCGCCTTTGATGGTGCAAAGGGCGGATCAAACTAAGAATTGACAATGCGGCATTGGGAGCATAAAAGACCTCTGTCGATATTTGTTTGACTGACTTTTGTTATCCGCGCTTTGCAGCGCGCCTTTGACGAACTTCCCACATCAAAAATCGAGACAAACGACGTTGTGCATCCGCATGACGGCGAACGAATATTTGCCATGGAAAGGGTTCGTCATGAGCACCGGCACAGTTAAATGGTTCAACGCCACCAAAGGTTTTGGTTTTATTCAGCCTGACGACGGCTCGGCCGACGTTTTCGTCCACATCTCGGCCGTAGAGCGCGCCGGCATGCGCGACATCGTCGAGGGCCAGAAGCTCGGCTACGAGATGGTCCGCGACAACAAGTCGGGCAAGATGTCCGCCGACCAGTTGAAGGCGGCCTGAAAAAAGAATTCAGCCTTCCCGGTGACCACGGATGTACTGGCACCGGTGAATGGCGAATTCGGGCGCATGGCCGCGGAGACCTGAGTTTCCACGGCCTGCCACGCGCATGAGAGGAGCTTGCCTTCCGCATCCATCTGGGTGCGCGGCGCTCCCACGGAAGGTCAGGCGGTGCCTGGCCTTTTTCATTTTGTGTTTCTTGCCGCCGAAAATGCGCTGCACCTCGGCCGGAACGTGCTAAGGGACGCTCCAGCAACTTGAATCCGCTGCCGTATCTCTTTGTGCGTGGTCCTCACCGACGACCCGGTGTCGTCCCATCGGCGCCAGACTCCTGACAGGAGAAAGATTTTGACCACCAGTTCAAAGACAGCCGTCGATCAGCCCGTGTCCCTGTTCAGCAAGACGCGAACACAGTCGATGTCGCTCAACCGCATCATTTCCGAACGCGATGCCGTCAGCGAGGCACGGGAAGCCAAGACCGCGCGCCTGCGCGAACAGCGCCTGGAGAAGGAGGCTGACGAGATGGCGGCGGCCGCGGCGCTTGCGGCCCTGCCAAAGCGAGCCGGAAAACGCTGATGGCCACCAAGCGCGTGCCTCCAAAGATGATCGCCGCCGACTCGACGATCGCCGACGTGGTCGAAGGCCTCGACAAGCCGGTCGAATATGTACGCCGGGTGCTGGAAAAGCTGGAGCGCTGCAAACGCGCCCATGGCGATGCACAGGTGCGGCTCGGGGTACGCGGTCGCGCCGAATGTCCGAACTATCTGATCGAATATGTCCGTGAAGACGCCAAGACCCATGAGCGGGTGACCTACCAGGATGCCGCCTACAGCGGCAGCACGCATCGCGAACTGGCGCCTCACCACATCGAGGCGGTAAAGAACTGGTCGCCCGAGGAAATGAACATCACCGCGGTTTCGGCGCTGATCGGCCGCTTGCGCAATCCGCGCGCGCCATCATCGCGTTTCGTCGACGAGGACTGACATGGCCATAAAATTCTCCGCAAAGCACCAGCCGGCAGCTCCCGCTGTCGCTGCAAAGCCGGCCAAGCCGGTTGCCGCACCGAAAACCGCTGATGCCGCCGAGGCCGCGACCGATCTGTTCAAGTCGCCGGTGGATTCGCCCAAGGGCAAGACGGGCAAGAAGAAATAGCGCCTTGCCGCAAGACGCTGATCGTAATCCCGCCGCGCCGGAGCTGTTCGCCCTGGTGGCCGCCGCAAGCCTTTCGTCGTCGCAACTGAGTCCCGCTCCTCTCTTCGACTGCCAGAGCTGTGGCGCCTGCTGTTCCTATTCGGCGGAGTGGCCGCGTTTTTCCACCGAGGATGACGCGCAGCTCGATCGCATCCCGGCGAAATACGTGGCGGCCAACGAATCCGGCATGCGCTGCGAGGGCGTGCGCTGCTCGGCGCTGTCCGGCGAAGTCGGCAAGTCGACCGCTTGCGGCATTTACGAGGTCCGCCCGGATGTCTGCCGCGCCTGCATGCCGGGCGATGATGATTGCCTGATGGCGCGCCGCGCGCATGGATTGCCGACGGCTTAAAGCGCATCGCGTCGAACGGGTTCAGTCGACGCGGTTCAAGTCCTTGTTTTATGCATGTCGTCGCCCTCAAAAAACGCTGCGCCCTTTTTGGCGACATGCATTAGCAACGACTGCCGGTGGTTGTGCCCGAGGCCCTTGCTGGCTACGCTGCAAGAGGGCAGGGCCGTGGAGGATCGTCCCTTGAGCATCGAATTCCTGTTGACGTCGCTGATCGTTGTGGCCTCGCCAGGCACCGGCGTTCTCTATACGCTGAGCGCCGGCCTTTCGCGCGGCGCCCGCGCCAGCATCGTTGCAGCCATCGGCTGCACGCTCGGCATCATCCCGCACATGGCGGCCGCCATCACCGGCCTGGCGGCGCTGCTGCACACCAGCGCGGTCGCCTTCGAGACGCTGAAATATATCGGCGTCGCCTATCTCCTCTACATGGCCTGGAACACGCTGAAGGAGAAGGGCGGCCTGAGTGTCGATGAAAACGTCGCGCCGCGCTCGGCCGCCAAGGTCATCACCTCCGGCATCCTGATCAACATCCTCAACCCGAAACTGTCGATCTTCTTCTTTGCCTTCCTGCCGCAATTCGTCAGCACCAGCGAACCAAGTGCATTCTCGAAGATGCTCGAGCTGAGCAGCGTCTTCATGCTGCTGACCTTCGTCGTCTTCGTCGCTTATGGCATGTTCGCCGCCTCGATCCGCAGCCATGTCGTGTCGCGGCCGATGGTGCTGACCTGGATGCGCCGCACTTTTGCCGGCGCCTTCGTCATGCTCGGCGCCAAGCTGGCGCTGGCCGACCGGTAGAACAGCCAGCTCCTCGGCCTAAAGCTCCTCGTCGCGTCCGGACCGGGTCCGGATGCCGAGACGCCAGGCCGAGGGCGGAACGCCGATCATCTTCTTGAAGGCGCGGCTGAAGGCCGCCTCGGATTCGTAGCCGATTTCGGCCGCGATGCTGGCCATGTTGCTGTTACCGGCGCTGAGCAGTTCCGAGGCAATCTGCATGCGCCATTTGGCGAGATAGTGCATTGGCGGCATGCCGACCAGCCGGGTGAAGCGTTCGGCAAGCACGGTGCGCGACAGCGCGGAGTCCTTCGCCAGCGCCTCCACCGTCCAGTCGTGTGCCGGCCGATCGTGGATCAGCGCCAGCGCCTTCGCCAGATGCGGATCGCGCAGGCCCGCCAACCAGCCCGTATGTTGCGGCGGCAGCGATTCCACGTAGCGGCGCAGCACGTCGATGAACATCAGTTCGCTGAGCTTGGTCAGCACCGTTTCGCTGCCGGCGCGCTTCTCCGCCACTTCCGAGACAGCCAGATTGATGAACTGGCCGAGCCAGCCGCGATCGCCTTTGGCGTCTCCGGCCTTGATCACCGGCGGCAATGCCTCGAGCAAAGGGTTGAACGGCTGTGCGTCGCAAGCGAGGTAACCGCAGACCAACCTGGCCGACATCGCGCCGTCGCCGGCGCAGTTGATGTAAAACGGCATCCGGCCAGCGGTCGCGATGTCGAGCACATCGGCTGTCGGCGGATCGGCACGCAGCGCCGGATTGCTCGACATGATGTGCGGATCGCTCCTGGTGAAGACCACGACTTCGCCGGCCTCCAACTCGATCGCCCCCTGGCCGACAATGCGGGCAAAGCAGCGGCCGGCGGTCACCACATGGTAGGAAATCAGATGGTCCGCGCCGGGCAGGATCTTCGGCAGGATGGACGATGGCGCCGGCGAGCAGACGGCCCACGGCTCGTGGCCCTCGATGTCGAAGAACGTCGCGCCGGTAAGACGTACCGTCCTCAACAGGTCAGACAGAGCATCCCCGGCCATTCCGTTTCGTCTCGCACCCATCCCCGGCAAGCCGGTGCGACATCCCTTTCCAGTTCCGGACGCGCTGTCAAGCAAGGCGGACGCCGCGTCATTCAGTTCGCGGCCGGAATTCGTAAACCTCCGCCGGTGCTCAAGCGCTGCCGAAAGCGGGCGCTGGGCGCTGTCGAAACCAACCAAGGACAAAAGTCATGACGGTACATAAGGGCGGGTGTTTTTGCGGCGCCGTGGAGATCGAAGTGCACGGAACCGCCGAAGCAATGGGCTATTGCCACTGCAGTTCCTGCCGATCCTGGTCGGCGTCTCCCGTGAATGCCTTCACGCTGTGGAAGCCGGAGAACGTCAAGGTAACCAAGGGCGCGGAGTTCCTGTCGGTTTTTGAGAAAACCGAAATGAGCGATCGCCAGTTCTGCACGAAATGCGGTGGCCATCTGATGACCGGCCACCCGCCGATCGGCCTCGTCGACGTCTATGCGGCGACGATACCGGACGTGAAATTCACGCCTGGGGTTCACGTCAACTATGCCGAAACGGTGCTGCCGATGAAGGACGGGTTGCCCAAGCTGCGGGATTTCCCGGCGGAACTCGGCGGCTCCGGCATCGCCGTGCCGGAGTAAGGCCTGGGCCTGCTCGCCATTTTTCATAACGACGATTCAAGGCAGGAGATTATCCATGGAAATCGCAACATTTCGTGCCACGCAGGAACCGATCAAGGATCGCTACCGCAGGAATGCGCAGGCCGCGTTTCTCACATTGAAGGCCAAGGGTGTCGCCGACGCGTCCACCGTGACCTGCAAGGTCGAGACCGGGCGTGGGCTGGCGCTTGCAGGCATCCATCCGATGGCCGGGGGCAGCGGCCAGGAACTTTGCTCCGGCGACATGCTGCTGGAGGCGCTAATTGCATGCGCCGGCGTTTCGATGCGGGCGGCCGCGGCCGTGCTCGAGATTCCACTCAAATCGGTGGAGATATCGGCGGAAGGTGACGTCGATCTTCGCGGCACCCTGGGCGTCACCGAAGGTGTGCCGGTCGGCTTCAAGGAGATACGCCTGCGGTTCGACATCGACACCGACGCGCCGCAGAGCAGTCTCGACCGGCTGGTTGAACTCACCGATCGCTACTGCGTGATCTTCCAGACCATCCAGAACAGCCCCAGGACCACGGTGAAGCTGCACAGGGCAGGGCAGTAACCGGCACCAGCCCGGAATCTCGAATGGGAGATTCCGGGTTCTGGTCCATCAGGTGCACGCTGGCACCATTGGCCTAGCGATGCGCTGGCGACGATCCCGAGCCATGCCGCGCGCGCGTTGTGCGGGCAGGGCACGTTTGCATGGCGGCCTGTCCCTTGCCGTTTCCGCGCTATTCGTTTGGCGTCAGCTGGCGTTTCGACGCCGTCCGGACGCCGACTGTGATGCAGGCACGCGATCTGATCGTCGAGTCGTTCGGCGACTGACCCAACAAAAAGGGCGCCTTTCGGCGCCCTTTCCTTATGCATAAGCCAAGTTGGCCGGATTAGAAATCCATGCCGCCCATGCCGCCCATGCCGCCGCCGCCCATGCCGCCAGGCATGCCGCCGCCAGCCGACTCCTTCTTCGGAGCCTCCGCGATCATGGCTTCGGTGGTGACCAGCAGGCCGGCGACCGAAGCCGCGTCCTGGAGAGCCGTGCGCACGACCTTGACCGGATCGACGATACCCATGGCGATCATGTCGCCATATTCGCCGCTCTGGGCATTGTAGCCGAAGGTCGCGCCCTTGTTCTCAAGGATCTTGCCGGCAACGATCGATGCTTCCGCACCGGCGTTCGACGCGATCTGGCGGGCCGGAGCCTGCAGCGCGCGACGCACGATGTTGATGCCAGCAGCCTGGTCGGCATTGGCGCCGGTGGCCTTGATGTTGGCCGAAGCGCGCAGCAGCGCGACGCCGCCGCCAGCAACGATGCCTTCTTCCACGGCCGCGCGGGTCGCGTTGAGGGCGTCATCGACGCGGTCCTTCTTTTCCTTGACTTCGACTTCCGTCGCACCGCCGACGCGGATCACCGCAACGCCGCCCGCCAGCTTGGCGAGACGTTCCTGCAGCTTCTCCTTGTCGTAGTCCGAGGTGGTCTCTTCGATCTGCTGCTTGATCTGGGCAACGCGGCCCTGGATCTCGGCCTTCTTTCCGGCGCCGTCGACGATGGTGGTGTTCTCCTTGGAGATCGACACCTTCTTGGCGCGGCCGAGCATGTTGAGGCCGACGTTCTCGAGCTTGATGCCGAGGTCTTCCGAGATGACCTGGCCACCGGTGAGGATGGCGATGTCTTCCAGCATGGCCTTGCGGCGATCACCGAAGCCCGGCGCCTTGACGGCGGCGATCTTCAGGCCGCCACGCAGCTTGTTGACGACGAGCGTGGCCAGGGCCTCGCCTTCGACGTCTTCCGAGATGATGAGCAGCGGCTTCGAGGTCTGCACGACGGCTTCGAGGACCGGCAGCATGGCCTGCAGGTTGGAGAGCTTCTTCTCGTGCAGGAGGATGTAGACGTCCTCGAGCTCGGCAACCATCTTGTCGGCGTTGGTGACGAAGTAGGGCGAGAGGTAGCCGCGGTCGAACTGCATGCCTTCGACGACTTCGAGTTCGGTCTCGGCGGTCTTGGCTTCCTCGACCGTGATGACGCCTTCGTTGCCGACCTTCTGCATCGCTTCCGCGATCATCTTGCCGACCGACTCGTCGCCATTGGCCGAGATCGTGCCGACCTGGGCAACTTCCTCGGAGGTCTTGATCTTCTTGGCAGCCTTGCCGAGCGCCGCGACGACTTCGGTCACGGCCAGATCGATGCCGCGCTTCAGGTCCATCGGGTTCATGCCGGCGGCAACCGCCTTGTGGCCTTCCTGGACGATCGACTGCGCCAGAACGGTCGCGGTCGTGGTGCCGTCGCCGGCGATGTCGTTGGTCTTCGAAGCAACTTCGCGGACCATCTGCGCGCCCATGTTTTCGAACTTGTCCTCAAGTTCGATTTCCTTGGCGACGGTGACGCCGTCCTTGGTGATGCGCGGGGCGCCGAACGACTTGTCGATGACGACGTTGCGGCCCTTGGGGCCGAGCGTGACCTTCACCGCGTCGGCGAGGATGTTGACGCCGCGCAGCATGCGCTCACGGGCGTCGCGGGAGAATTTTACGTCTTTCGCAGCCATTTTTAGCTCCTGGCAGGGGCTTGGAGTAAGCCCGGGAATTCAGTTGATGGTGAGGCCGATATTCAGCCGATGATGCCCATGATGTCGGATTCCTTCATGATCAGAAGGTCTTCGCCATTGAGCTTGACTTCGGTGCCCGACCACTTGCCGAACAGGATGCGGTCGCCAGCCTTGACGTCCAGCGGGACGAGCTTGCCAGCTTCGTCACGAGCGCCGGAGCCGACAGCGATGATCTCGCCTTCCTGCGGCTTTTCCTTTGCCGTATCCGGGATGATGATCCCGCCGGCGGTCTTGGATTCGGATTCGACCCGGCGAACGACCACGCGGTCATGAAGCGGGCGGAACTTCGACTTTGCCATTTTTTCTTCCTCGATGAGAACGGTGAGAACAGTTCCTCCGTCCGGCGGCGCCGGACATATGGTTAGCACTCATCAGAGGCGAGTGCTAACGTGGCGCTGAGATAGGCCGCCGGCCTGTGAGAGTCAAGGTGCGCGCGAGGGCGCAATCGCGCGAAATTCTGTTCGCGCTGGTGACGGATTGCAGAATGCTTCGGTTACCGCTTGGGAGCGACGGGGAATTTTGTCCATCATTCAAATTCTATCTCTGCCGGGGTGACCGCAGCACCAGCAGCGGGCATCGCTCGGCGAGCCCATAGGTGCCAGTCGCCACGATGCGAACGTCACCGAAGAAGGCCTCTGCTTCATGCACCAGAGTGGCAACTGGAGCGAAGCTGTAGATGGCCGGCGAATTCCTGTAGACGTCGATGGTGCCGATGACCGGCAGGTCCCAGCCCGTGCGCGCGCAAAGCTCGTCGCGGTCGGGAAACAACTCGTCGAACCTCTCGAGGATTGCCTGCACCGGAATGGCGTGATCGGGCGCGCCACCCGTGGCTGTCATTGCGACAAGCCATTTGAGCGCGTGGAAGGTCGCGACGCCGCCCGAAAGGGCAAGCGTCCGCACCGCCTGCGGATCATCCGGTGTTTCCGGGCTGGCATAAAGCCGGAGACCTGCGCGGCCGTGGGGCCCGAGCACGCGCGCGATCTCCGCGAACAACGCCCGCCGCGCGACCGAAAGGCCGAGTGCCGACAGGCAGCCGTCGCCGATCACCGCATCCATGCTTGCTCCGGCAACCGGCATGTCCAGCCAGTTGCCGGCCACCGCCTTGCGTGTGGCGGTGTCGCCTGGCCAGATGCCGGAGATCATGGTGGGGGATTCATCGACCGCCAGCATCGTCCTGCCCAGACCGGCAAGTTCCGGCGTGACCCCGAGCAGCACCACGTCGAGCGATTGCAGACCGAGTTCGCGCTCATAGGTGGTGACCGCTTCCGGCGGCGGGCAGAGCGGCGGCCCGAGAAGCTGCCAATGGCGGCGAATTGCATCCCAATGATTTGTCATGCAAAACGGCTTGGGGGATGTTGGGGCATGGTTCCTTCGAAACTGTTGGTTACCTGATGGGCATGGAGAGGCCATGGCTCGCATTGCCGTGATAACGCATGAGTATGACCGGTTCCAGAGCCGGCGCGGCGCTCTATTGCGCCAGGACAGCCCCTACATGCTGTTCGACCTTCTGGCCGAGTTGAAGAGACGTGGGCACTCGACACAGATTCTGCGCGGGCCTTCGTCAAGACATGATGCCGATATAGCGGTGCTGCACGTCGATGCGACGGTGACACCGGCTGACTATGTCGAGTATGCGCGCGGATTTCCGTTCTGCCTCAATCTTGGCGCGGCCGACATTTCCAAGCGTCGGATCAGCGGCGCGGTCCTCAAGGACGGCGACCATTGGGGTGGCCCCGTCATCGTCAAGAGCAACCTCAACCATTGGGGGACACCCGAGCAGCAGCTCAATCGGCAAGCCGAGCGCGCCGGCAAGGCCGCGCCTTTTCCGGGCGTGCGGATATTCGATCAGTACCAGGTCCACGCTTCGCTGGCCGAAGTTCCGCCGGAAATGCTTTTGCGTACCGACCTGGTTGTGGAGAAGTTCATTCCCGAACCGGCGCCTGACGGTTTTGCGGCGCGGTTTTGGATATTCTGCGGCGATCGCGAGCGCTGCACCCGTTATGTCTCACCGCAGCGCCTCGTAAAAGGCGACGACACGATCCGCCGCGAGGCTGTTCCCGTACCCGAAGAATTGCGCGCCTTGCGCCATCGGCTTGGCTTCCACTACGGCAAGTTCGACTTTGTCATGCATGGGGGCAGGGCGGTGTTGCTTGATGCCAACAAGACGCCAGGCCGCGCCAGGAACCTGTCGAAGATCGTCGCTGCCGGCACCGCCAATCTGGCAGACGGTTTCGAAGGACTGATCCGTCGGGCCGGATAGACGGATACTCTAAAGAAACAGCCGCAACTGGGTGTGGATGATCGACCGGTAATCCTCGATGGTCCGGCGGCTTTCCGCTTCGCCCTCGGCGAGCGCCAGACGCACCACGCCACCGGCGAGCTGGAAGATCAGCAGAACCATGCGTTCGAACTGCTCGTGCTTGTCCGGCTCCAGCAAGGCGATGACATGGTCGCAGAACATCCTGGCTTGATGCCGGGTTTCGGCGATGTCGAGATTCTTGAGCGCCTTGTCGGCCTGAATTGCGTTCTGCAGATCCTGGATGGCCGGATCGCCGGCGACGCGGCTGTGGTAGTCGTCAAGCAACCGGTCGGCAGCGGCGATCACGTCCTTCGCCTCGCGAACGTCGGCGATAATCGCAGTCAATCGCGCGCGGCTGACCTCTGAAAACCGCTCATAGAGCATTGCCAGGATCGCCGACTTGTTGGGGAAGTAGTGATAGACCGTGGCGATCGGCCCGCCCGCCAGCATGCCGACCTCTTTCATGGTGACGGCGTCGATGCCCTTCTCGCCGATCAGCCGCATGGTTGTCGACAGGATGGCGTCGATGCGCTCGCGGCTGCGCTCCTGCTTGGGTCTGCGCCTGGGTTCGGTGGCCGTTCGCCTTGCTTCTTCCATGCGCCCGTTCTCTCGCGAGATTGCAAATTCCGATTGACAAAAAATATGATCAAGTATCAGCTTCTGGAATACTGACAGACTGTCAGTTTTTTTGCCGCGCGGCAAGGACGTTGGGAGGCGCCTTTGACTTCGACAAGTGCCGGATACACTGGCGATGGCGATTGGCTGGTCGGCAACCCGACCAGCGGGCAGCTTGCCTCGGCCCTGTGGATCGGGTCGGTCGGCCTGCTCATTCTCGGTCTGCAGCCCGTCTTGCTCGGCGCCCTTTACACAGAGGGCCATGTCAGCGGCGATGAGTTGGCGTTGGTCGCCACCGCCGAAATGATCGCCATCGCGATCGGCTCGGCGATTGTTGCGATGCTGCTCTCGGCCCACAAGATGCGCTGGAAAAGTGCGGCCCTGCTGCTTCTGCTGGCACTGGCGAACGTCTGGACGGCCTATGCTGCCGGCGCCAATACGCTGATGGCGGCACGCGCCCTGGCCGGCCTTGCCGAAGGCGGCCTTGTCGCGATCGCCACCGAGCTGATTGCTCGTTCGCGGCGCGCCGAACGCATCGGCGGTTATTTCGTCACCATGCAGACCCTGGCGCAATGCGCTCTTGCCCTGTTGCTGGCACTCTATGTTATCCCTGCCGCCGGATCGGCGGGTGGCTTCATCGTTCTCGCCATCGTCTGCGTCGCGTCGCTGGTGGTCGCCTACATCGTTCCCGCTGACTATGCCGACCTGCCGAAGGACGAGAATCTCGCCAATGTGGTGACGGTTCCTTCAATCACCGCTTTGTTGTCTATCTTCTGTTATTTCATGTTCTTTGGCGCGGTCTGGGCGTTTCTGGAGCCGCTTGGCGCGCAATTCGGCATCGATGGCCGCACCGTCGGCCTGATCGTCTCGGCCAGCCTCGCGGTACAGGTGCTGGGCGCGATGACGGCGACCGCGTTCGAGGCGCACATCGATTATCGTCTGGCCATCACCGCGATCGGTGCCGTGGCGCTCGTCAGTTCCCTGGTTCTCGCCAGCGGACCTGGCCTCACGACATTCTGGGTCGCCGCCTTGGTCATGGGCTTCATTCTCCTGTTCATCGTGCCCTACCAGATCCGACTGGCGATCACCGCCGATGACACGCGCACCACCGTGCTTCTGGTGCCGGCCGCGCAGCTTTTTGGCCTGGCGATCGGGCCGATCGCTGCGTCGCTGCTGATCGACGGCAAGGATTTTCGGCCGGTGCCGGAATTCGCCGCCGCCAGTGCCGTTGCCAGCGTGGCGTTGCTTGGCCTGTTCATCCTGATATCGCGCCGCCGCCGTGCGGTTGCCTGAGCGGGGAGCGCGATGTCGAACAACTGGAACAACTGGTCCGGCCATGTCACTGCCAATCCGCGGCTGATTGTCAGCCCCGCTGACGCCGGCGAGCTCGGTGATCTCATTCGTACCGCGCCCGGCCCGGTGCGCGTCGTCGGTGCCGGCCACTCCTTCACGCCGCTGGTGAAATCCGAAGGCACGATCCTGTCGCTGGAGAAATTCGAGGGTCTGGTGTCGCACGATACCGGGCGGCATCAGGCGCGCGTGCGGGCAGGGACGCGGCTTGGCCCGCTCATGCACATCCTGCAAGGCCTTGGCCAGGGCCTGCCCAACATGGGTGATATCGACCGCCAGGCGATCGGCGGCGCGCTGGGTACCGCCACGCACGGCTCGGGACCGACGCTCGGCGCCTATCACACGCAACTGGAGACGGTGCAGATCGTCGACGGGCTTGGCAAATTGCGCGAATTCACCAAGGCAGGCGATCAGGACATGATCCATGCCATCGGCGTCGCGCTCGGCGCCTTCGGCATTCTCAGCGAAGTGACGCTGAACAATATTGCGACCTACCGGCTGCGCCGCCGCAAATGGGTGCTGCCGATCGCCGACATGCTGCGCGATTTCGAAACGATGATGGCGGCGCATCGTTCGGCCGAATTCTACTACATTCCGTTCTCCGGCTACGCGCAGTTCATCGCCAGCGATCTGAGCGACGCCGCACCCACCACACGGCCGCCGGAGGAAGACGAGGCGGGGTTGAGGACGCTGCGCAGGCTTCGTACCGCGCTTGCCTGGCTGCCGTCGCTGCGCCGCCGGCTGATCCTGGGCGCCGTCGCCAAATTGCCGGCCGAGGACTATGTGCAGGACTGGCTCAACGTCTATGCCAGCGACCGGCAGACCAAATTCAACGAGATGGAATATCACTTGCCCTACGAGGAGGGGCCGAAGGTGTTGGCCGAAATCATCGCGCTGACCGAGAGGCACTTTCCCGAGGTCTATTTCCCGATGGAAGTGCGCACGGTCGCGCCCGACGAATTCTGGCTCTCGCCGTTCTACAAAAGACCCACCTGTTCGATCGCCATCCACCACGATGCGGCGAGCGACCCGCAGCCGTTCATGCGGGCGGCCGAGCCGATATTCCGCAGATATGGCGGCAGGCCGCACTGGGGCAAGATGCATAGCCTCAAGGCGGCGGACCTGAAAAAGCTCTACCCGCGCTGGGACGACGCCATGGCGGTGCGCCGCGACATCGATCCGCGGAACCGCTTCGTCTCGCCCTACATGGCCGGCCTGTTCGGCATCGAACAATGAGCGCCTATTTCGCCACTCTTTCGGACGCGCTGAAGGAGGCCGGCATCTTCCAACCCTGCCTGGTGCTCGATCTCGACCGGCTGGACAGCAACATTGCGCTGGTGAAAGAGCGGCTTGACCCCGGCCTTGCCGTGCGGCTGGTCGACAAGTCGCTCGCTTGCCTGCCGCTGCTTTCGCGTATCGGCAAGGCGCTCGGCACCACCAGCTTCATGACCTTCCATCCGCCGATCACGCTAGCGGTGCTCAAGGTGTTTCCCGACGCGGACATTCTGTACGGCAAGCCGATGCCGGTCGGCGCGGCGAGGTCCGTGCTTTCAAACAGCGCGGCCGACTGGTCGCGCGTCTGCTGGCTGATCGATACGCAGGAGAGGCTGGCGGAATACGGCGCGCTCGCTGACGAAATCGGTACCGAACTGCGCATCGCATTCGAGATCGATGTTGGGCTGCATCGCGGCGGGTTCGCTGAACCGGAGGCCTTGTCGAAGGCGTTGAGCGCGCTGCCGGCCCACAAACGGCTGCATTGCGAAGGCGTAATGGCCTATGAGGCCCATGCGCCGCATATTCCCGGCCTGTTTGGCGGGCCGGCCAAGGCGCTGGCTCAAGCCTCGGAACGGGTCACCGCCTTCGTTGAATGCCTCGGCGCCGACCAGCGCCGCACCTTGAACATCGGCGGCAGCAAGACCGCGCTGCTTCACCACGGCGGCGTGGCCAACGAAGTGTCGATGGGCTCGGCCTTCGTGCTGCCCGGCGATTTCGATACGCCCGGCCTCGAAGGCTTCGTGCCGGCGGCCTTCGTCGCCACGCCGATCCTGAAAGTGGTCGAACCGATGCTGCCTGGTCCGCCCGCCGTCTCCCGCCTGCTGCGGGGGCTCGGCCGGTTTCCGCGCAAGGGCTGCTACCTCTACGGCGGCAAATGGATGGCCGAGCCGGTGTTTCCCGCAGGCATGAAGACGAACAGTCTGCTCGGCCTGTCCTCCAACCAGCAATTCATGGGCCTGCCGGCGGATGCGACCGCAAGGCCCGGCGACTACGCATTCCTGCGGCCGACACAGAGCGAGGCCGTTCTGCAGCAGTTCGGATCGATCGCCGTGTTTTCCGGCGGCAGGATCGCCGATCGCTGGCCGGCGCTGCCGATGGCGTGATCGACAGCCGGCATCAGGCATTGCCGCGTGATGAGCGGTGATTGTTGGCCGCCCCCAGCGATGCTATGAAACAAGGGTCGAAAAGGACCTTGGTGCGGCAAACGGTAAGCCCGCCCCCTTCCACCGGATGGAAGCTCCGTTCTCATCCAATATGGGAACCCACGGCAAGCCCAGGGCGTGCTTCACGCCCGGCTTGGCGTGCGGGGTCTTCGCCATTCGGCGTCCCTTCGTTCGCCAGGCGCCAACGAAGGAGAAGAAAAATGCCCATCATTCGCGCCAACACCGGCGTCATCACCCAGATCAATATCTTCACCGTGCCCGAGGGCGGTCAGCAGGCGTTGATTGATCTGCTGGGGGAAGCCGCGACGAGTTGCCGTGGCATTCCCGGGTGGATGTCCGCCAGCCTGCACCGAAGTCTCGACGGCACGCGTGTCGTCAACTACGCGCAGGCCCGGGATCAGGCAGCCATGCGGCGCGTCTTCGAGCATCTGCAGGCGAACGGTTTTCTCGATCGCAACAAGGCGTTGGGGCAAGCCCATCCCGGCTTGTACGAGGTCGCTCTGACCGTGGAGTAGGCAATGTGACGGACCGTGTCTTGGCCTCACGCCAAAGCACGGTCTGTTCCGGTATCCATGATCCGCTCCGGTATCCAAGATCCGTTCCGGTATCCAAGATCCGTTCCGGTATCTATGACTTGACCGGTATCCAGATCTCCAGCCCGCCATTGCCGCTGCGCGGATCGAATTCGGGTCCGTAGCGTTCGAATTCAGGGGCGTCTGATATCTCGTGCCCGGAGGCCGGCAGCCATTTGTTCCAGATGGTGTTGACCGTGCGGCGGATGGTCGAGATGTGCTCGCGATGGGCGAACACGGCATATTTCTGCGCCGGCACCCGCACGCGGCTGAATTCCTTGGGGATGTCGGAAAAGTCGGTCACCTCGACGCCGGCGATGTAGTCGAAATTGCCAGTATCGTCGCCGTTGACGCAGACGCCGTAGGCAGTGTCGCCGGTCTCGCCCGGTATGTTGCCGATATAAGGGCCAAAGCGCTGCCATTGCATCGGAATGGCAGCGCTGGTTTCGCAACTGTAGCGTTCGCCGAGGCCGGCGATCAGGAACGGCCGGCTGGTCTCGAAGCGCGGCGGGTCAAGATTGGCAAGAAAGGACTGGTCCATCAGGATCGGCTCCGCGAGGTCGAGATTGTTGAGCGTGCCTTGCGCGCGCACCAGTTCCGGCGTGGTGCCGAACTGATCGCGGAAGGCACGGGTGAAAGCCTCATGCGAGTTGTAGCCGGCATCGAGCGCGACGCGGAGGATGTCGGGCGCCCCGGCGGCCAGCTTGCGGGCCGCTTCGGTCAGCCGGCGCGCGCGCATGTAGCCCATCACCGAGCGGCCGGTGGCGGCACGGAAAGCCCGTGTCACGTGAAAACGCGACACGCCGCTGCTTCGCGCCACGTCGTCGAGCGAGATCGCCTCAGGCAGATGGCTCTCGACGAACCACAGCGCCTTCTCTGTCGGGTTCATATGTCTCCTCTTGAACGGCCCAATTTTCGAACCGGCAGCCCATCGCATCGGCAAGACCATGCTGCCGTCTTTCCGTCAGGTCAGCTTGATCGAAATTGCGCCTCTCGGAAATCGAAGTGAAGCTGTCGCCAGCCGATCTCGCTGCATGGCCGCGCGATTACGGTTCGCGCCGCTGACGGGCCTCGCATCCGAATTCCCTCCGCCGGCGCCCGAGATAAGAAACTGGTCGAAAATGGTCATCGAAGCGATTGCGCAAACGTTTCGATGGTCATAGAATGGGTCCCAATGCGCCATCGCCAGAGCGCAATGGAAACACTCAAGACAGGGAGAAGCGCGTGCGCGTTGGGCTCCGATCGGGTTGTAATGGCAACCATGGCTGAAGTCGCACGCCGCGCTGGAGTGTCGGTGTCGACTGTTTCTCACGTCATCAACCGAACGCGTTTCGTCTCGCCCGCCAAGGCCAGGGTGGTCAACGACGCGATCGCTGCTATGGGCTATCAGCCCAACGAGCTGGCGCGGTCGCTGAAAGTGGCTTCGACCAACAGCGTCGGCCTGGCGATCTCGGCGATTTCCAATCCCTATTTCACCGACATCATCTGCGCGGTGGAAGCGGAATGCGCGCGCCTCGGCCTCATGGTGTTCCTCTCTGACACGCAGGAGGATCCAGACCGCGAGCTTTCGGTGGTGCGCGCCTTCCATCAGCGGCGGGTCGACGGCGTCATCCTGGCGCCGTCGGGCGCGCCGCAGCGAGCCATCGACTATCTGGCCGAGAAGAAGCTGCCCTGCGTGCTGATCGACCGCTTCGCCGACGATCGCTTCGACCAGATCGGCGTCGAGAACCAGTCGTCGATGCGCGCCCTCATCGATCACGTCGCCTCCTTCGGCCACAAGCGCATCGGCTACATCGCCGGCCAGCCGGGGCTGGCGACGACGCGCGAACGCATCGAGGCGTTCCAGTCGTCGCTGGCGGCCAATGGACTTGCTTTCTCGCCGCGCTATGTGTCGCCCGAGAACGTCGACACGGCGAGCGCAACGGCATCGACCCATGCCATTCTGTCATTGCCTTCGCCGCCCACGGCATTGGTCACCGGCAACAACATGACGACGATCGGAGCGGTGCGGGCGATACGCGAAAGGGGCCTCTCGATACCGGGGGATATCTCGCTCGCCGGCTTCGACGACTTCGAATGGGCCGATTGTTTCGAGCCGCGGCTGACCCTTGTCGCACAACCTTGCACCGAGATCGGACGGCAGGCCGCGGCACTGCTGTCCGCCCGCATCGCCTCCAGCGGTCTGAAGCCGCAAGCGGTGCGGCTGCAGGCGACGTTGCATGCCCGTGAATCCTGCGGGAGACCGGCATGAGCGCGCCGCTGCTGTCGGTCACCGGCGCCGTCAAGCGCTTCGGCGGCGTGCAGGCGCTGCGTGGCGTCGATTTCGACCTCAGGGCCGGCGAGATCCACGCGCTGCTTGGCGAGAACGGCGCCGGCAAGTCGACATTGATGAACCTTTTGTCGGGCGTCTACACGCCCGACGAAGGCACCATCCAGATCGACGGCAGGCAGGTAGCCCTCAACAATCCGCGTGAGGCTCAAGCTGCCGGCATCGCCACCATCTTCCAGGAGCTCGACCTGGTGCCGACGCTCGACGTAGCGGCCAACCTCTTCCTTGGCCGGGAACTGATGCGGCCGGGCGGCTTCCTCGATGTGCCGGCGATGCGCAGCGAGGCTCGCAAGCGGCTCGAAGCCATTGAACTCGCCATCGATCCCGCCAGGCTGGTAGCCGACCTGTCGATCGGCCAGCGCCAGGTGGTGGCGATCGTCAAGGCGCTGTCCTACGCATCGCGTGTGCTGATCATGGACGAGCCGACGGCCGCGCTGACGGTGGCCGAAGTCGAAAGGCTTTTCGACGTCATGCGCAAGCTCGCCGCCAGCGGTGTCGGCATTGTCTATATCTCGCATCGCCTGGAGGAGGTGCCGCGGATCGCCGGGTGACGGTCATGCGCGATGGGCGGGTGTCCGGTGTCACCGAGCCGCGCGCGCCGCAGGCCGAACTGGTCAGGCTGCTGGTCGGGCGTCCGCTTGACGAGCTCTTTCCACCGCGCGCCAAAGCGGCCGGCCGGCCGCTGCTGCATTTGCGTTACGCCACCTTCCACCTGTCGCGCGAAAGTGCCGGCTGGCAGGCCCCGACAGGCGTGTCGCTCGATGTGCATGAGGGCGAGATCGTCGGCCTCGCAGGCATCATGGGGGCAGGGCGCACCGAGCTGCTCAGCGCGCTTTACGGCACCGGCCTGTCCGGACATTGGCAGGGAGAGGTCGCCATTGGCGGCCATGCGGTCAAGCTGGATTCGATCAAGGCGGCGCGCAACGCCGGCATTGCCTTCGTCACCGACGACCGGCGCGGCAGCGGCCTGATGCTGAGGATGGCGGTCGGCCTCAACCTGGTCATGTCGGTCATCCGCCGCATCTCGCCGGCAGGCCTGATGTCGCCGCGCCGCCAGGCGGAAGCGGTCAAGCAGTCCTTCGGCCAGTTCGACATCAGGCCGAAGAATCCAGACATCGCCGTCGGCGCGCTTTCGGGCGGCAACCAGCAGAAGGTGGTGCTGGCCAAGGAGATCCTCGGCAATCCCCGGCTGCTGCTGCTCGACGAGCCGACGCGCGGCGTCGATGTCGGCGCCAAGGGCGAGATCTACGCGCGGCTGCGGCAACTGGCGGCGCAGGGGCTCGGCATACTGGTCGCCTCCAGCGAGATGCCGGAGCTGATCGGCCTGTGCGACCGGATCGTGGTGCTGCGCCAGGGGCGCAATGTCGCGGAATTCATCGGCGGCGTCGACGAGCACACGGTGCTCGAGGCGGCAAATGGCAGGGAGGCCTGATGTCTGAACAGAAGATTTCGGAGGCAAGCGGCCAGGTGACCGCCGCACCGGTGCATCGCGATCCGCTGGCGCTGATCGTGCGCTTCCAGAGCCTGATCGGCCTGGTGCTGGTGGCGATCGGCGGTGTCATCTTCTCGCCGCGCCGTCACGGCGAGATCCTGTTCCTCGACCCCGACAACATCGCCAACATCGTGCGCGCGGTGTCGGAGACCGGCATCATCGCCATCGGCATGACCTTCGTCATCATCACCGCCGGCATCGACCTTTCCGTTGGCGCGGTGCTGGGGCTGTCCAGCGTCGTCACCGCGACGATGATGATCTCCGGCGGCTTCGGGCTTATCCCCACCATCCTTGCCGTGCTCATCATGGGCATCGTCTTCGGCACGATCCAGGGCACCATCTCCAGCCGTTTCCGGCTGGAGCCGTTCATCGTCACGCTGGCCGGCCTGCAGGCGGCGCGCGGCCTGGCGCTGGTCGTCTCGGGCAACCAGTACATCAACATTTCCTATGGAGACGGGCCGGGTCTGGCACCGCCGGTGTTTGCGATCCTCGGCGAGCGGCTGTTCAACAACACCGTACCGGTCGCCACCATCGTCTTCATCGTCTTTGCCGCGATCGCAACGATCGTGCTCAACACCACGCGCTTCGGCCGCTATGTCTTTGCCGTCGGCGGCAACGAGCGGGCGGCGCGCATTTCGGGCGTACCGGTGTCGATGGTCAAGATCAGCGTCTACGCGCTCACCGGCTTTGCGGCCGCGCTCGCCGGCATCGTTCACGCCGGGCAGTTCAATTTCGGCAGCGCCAATGACGGCATGGGCTACGAACTGACCGCGATCGCCGCCGTGGTCATCGGCGGCACCAGCCTGTTCGGCGGCTCCGGCTCGATGGTCGGCACCGTCGCAGGCACGATCATGCTGGGTGCGCTGGCCAACATTCTGCAGCTCAACAACATCACGCCAGCCCTGCAACTGCTCGCGACCGCCGCGATCATCGTGCTGGCGGCGGTACTCCAATCCCTCGTTCGCCGCCGCGAGGGTCTGGGTCGTTAGGGAGGTCGGCGGCACGCAAGTGGAAGACTGTGAAACCAAGGTCTGGCTGCTGAGGCCCGACGAGGAGGAGAGTGAGTTATGAAAGCCATTCAAAGAGGATTGTGGCATCTGAGCTGGCAGGCTGGCCTGCTCGCCGGAACGTGTATGTGCATGGCAGGGGTTGCGCAGGCCGCCGACCCGATGGTCAAGGCCTGTGCGAAGGACGGCCAGTTCATCATCGGCTTTTCGCAAGCCAACAATGCCGAACCCTATCGCCAGCACGTCAATGACGAGCTGACGGCGGCGGCCAAGGAAGTGCCGGGCTTCACGCTGCAGATCGCCGATGGCGCCGGCAACGTCAACACGCAGACGTCGCAGGTCGACAATTTCATCACCCAGAAGGTCGATCTGCTCTTGATCTCGCCCTTCGAGGCGGCACCGCTGACGCCGGCGGTGAAGCGCGCCATGGATGCCGGCATTCCGGTCATCGAACTCGACCGCAAGACGGTCGGCGATCCCGGCAAGGACTACACCGCCTTCATCGGCGGCGACAATTACAAGATCGCGCTCGAGGCCGGCAAATACACCGCCAAGACCTTGCTGCCTGAAGGCGGCGAGGCGGCGGTGCTGGAAGGCCTGCCGAGCTCGACGCCGGCGGTGGAGCGGCTGAACGGCTTCAAGGACGGCGTCAAGGAGAATGCCAAGATCCAGGTCGTCGCCGAGCAGGCGGCGGACTGGGTGCCGGACAAAGCCCAGACCGCGTTCTCGGCGATGCTGCAGGCGCATCCCGACATCAAGGTGCTCTATGCCTCGAATGACATGATGGCGGCCGGCGCGCTGCTCGCCGCGAAGGGAGCGGGCAAGCAGGTCAAGATCATCGGCACCGACGGCCTGCCGGGCCCGGCCGGCGGCATCGAGGCGGTGGCCAAGGGCGACTGGGCGGCGACCTTCACCTATCCGACCGGCGCCAAGGAAGCGATCGAGATGTCGAAGAAGATCCTGCTCGATTGTGCCTCTTCGGTCGAGCCCGTCGTCACCGTCGAGACCACGGCGATTACCGCCGAGAATGCAAAGCAGCTGATGGGCAAGTAGGCCCTGGCTGCCGGCGGCTTATGGACCCATGGCGGGGTTCACACGAACCCCGCCATGGGCCCGTCCGCGGGCGCTTGCTAGGTCGTTGGCCGTATCGGCGGGCTTGGGGCTGGCCGACGAGGCGGCAAACCATCTCGACCCGGTTTGATCGAAATTGCGCATGGCGCAAAATGGCGCCGCTTAGCGCCGCCCGCGCTGGAAGAACCGGCGAAGCCGGCGACCGATCTCGCGCGGCAGATGGCGAAATGAGGTTCTTTGCCAGTCGCCCGAATCTGGAACACGCGGGCGCTTGCCGGGCGCGGGCAGAATGGGCACGATCGGCAAGGAGAAGGCGGCGTTGAGCGGCTGTTGCCGCCCCAGCCGCTCCCAATGGATCAGGCCTCGCATGATACGGTCCCATGCCAGCACCGTTGCCACGGCGGTCGACAAGTCGCCGTCTTCATTCGGCTCGTGGCGCCGCGCGAACTCTGCGTAGGCCTCGGCGATGTAGAGGCTGAAGTCGAAATGGCCAGGATCGGGGTCGTAAGAATCGGTCAGTGCATAACGCAGTTGTCGCGTGATGAACGATACGATGTCGGCGTAATTTTCGTGGTGGATGTGAACGCAATTCGGTGGCTGGAGGACGCGCAGGCGCCTGGCGCCAGTCAGCACTTGCGGCACACGGTGATTGCCAGGCTGCCAAGCCACTGTTCCCCTCCGAAAGAACCTGATCTGCTGGTCCGGGTAAAAGCCCGAGCCACGCATGATCTGGCCGGCTACCGAATTCCACCTTGGCAAGGCAAAGGCATCGATCTTGTCGCCATGGTCGTCGACAAGCTGCCGCATGGCCTCGTAGGCATCGTCGGCAAGGTATTCGTCGGAATCCAGAACGAGGACCCAGTCATGCCGCGCTTCCGCAAGATACTGGTTGCGGATATCGTCGACGGCATCGACGATGGCGCAAGAGAGCACCCTGCAGTCGGCCGCGCGCGCGATTTCGACCGTTGCATCGCTGCTTTGCATGTCGATGACGATGCGCTCGGTCGCCCAGCCCGTGGTTTCGAGTAGCCGTGGCAAAGTCGCGGCTGAATTGCGCGTATGAACGATCAGCGAGATGGCGATGTCTTGCCTCATGCGCCTTCGTCTCCGTCGATGGAATAACGCCCGCGCCAGCGTTCAAAGAACAGCCTGCGCGATGCCTTGTGGCGATCAGGCCGTCGATCGGAGGTCGATTCCAAGTGTAGGGAATCCCATTTCTGACCGCAGCCGATGTGCACTCCCATCTGCCGCGCGCGCAGGCACAGATCCACATCCTCATAACCAAAGGGAAAGGTCTCGTCGAACCCGCGCAGGGCGGTAAAGGCACCATGATCGATCATCAATGCCGCACCCGTTACAGCCTGCGGAAACGTCGTGGCGCGGCTGACCGATGCGCTTGGCCTGCCATGGGCATGGTGATAGGGGCCGCGCTCACCGGCATCGAAACGCACGCCGCAGTGCTGAATCGTGTTATCGGCCAGGACCAGCCTGGTGCCTACGATGCCGACCGTTTCATGCCTTGCTATCTCAAGCATCTCAGCCATTGCGTTTGGATGCAGGAAGACGTCGTTGTTGAGGAACAGGTAGCGCGCCGCCGGAACGGTACTGGCGCCGCGATTGCACGCCGCGGAGAAGGAATGCCGGCGGTCGAGTCGCAGGATGCGGACATCCGGCGTTGCCAGATCGTTTGCCTGGTAGGGCATGGCGGAACCGTTATCGACAACGACAATCGCCGTTCGTCCGGGCAATGCCCGGGTCAGACCTGACTGGACGTGCAGGACGCAGGTCCGCAGTAGCGCGGTCAGCCCGTAAGACGGTATAACGACGCTCAGATCCATGCCGCTCAGTTCCATGACAAGGCGTCTCTCAAACCAGCCCGCATGGCGCTTTCCAATTTCCTCCTATGCAAGGCAGTGCGATAGCGGGATGCCATTGCCGCGCCGCGATCACGCAATGCGGCGCGCCGCAAACCGGCGCTTTCCCCGCTGATGTCCTCAAGCACCATCGGCAATCGTGCTGGCTCCGCAACGCATGCGGTGTCGCCGTCCCTGAGGTGTTCCATGGCGACCACAGGGACCGACACCACGACGCAGCCGGCGGCCATTGCCTCCAGTGCCGGCAGTCCGAACCATTCCCCCGCCGCCGTCGCCAGGAAGAACCCACTGCGCTTCAGAGTTGCCGCGCAGACCTCTTCGGTGTCGTTGTCGATTGGCACGTAGCGCAGGTGATGTGCCTGGTTCATCGCCCTTTCGGCGATCATGGCGCCCCGGCGTGGCATGAAGGCCACTAGGCATGGGTCCTTGGCAGCGCCGTCGTAGAAAAAGATATCGGGGATCGAGATGCCGACGTCGATGGCTTCGCGACCGGCCACTGTCCTCGCATAGTGTGCGGCCTGTTCCCAGCAAGACAGAACGGTCACATCCCGGTCGTGTAGAACCGGGTCTATCAGAGGGTCGGTGCCCTGGCAGTGGAAGATCAGCCGCGCTCCGATTGCCTTCAGCACCGGATAGTCGTGCGGCAGAGAAAAGACGAGCGTGTCGCTCGGGCCGGCATTGGCAAGAACGTATTGCCTGTCGACCACCGGTTGGGCGCACCGGAACCACGACGGCGCAAGGCCGCCAGGGGTAGCGGCCGCAATCGGCACGCCGGCCTCCGACAACAGTTGTGCGAACTGGAAGCCGACCTTGATGCCGCCATGGATGCCGATGCCGGGCAGAACGCAATAGTTCATCTGCTTCCCATCCCGCGGCGCCGCTGGCGACGCCAGGCGCCCTTGATTGCGAGGCGGCGGAGCAGGACCCAGTGCATGGCCGCGAGTGCCGTGGCAAGAGTTCGACCGTAGTGCAGTCGAGCAAATTTGAGCCGCGCAGCGTCGATCAACCGAACCCTGCCGGAGGAGGGGATATCCGCGCCGTGCTGGCCGAAATGCGGCAAGACATGACCAAGCCTTATGATCTCGAGCCCGCGTCGCGACATTTCAAAGCCGATGGCAACGTCTTCCATGTAGCAGAAGTAGCGCTCATCGAAACCGCCAACGGCGTGGAACGTATCGCGTCTGACGAACAAAGCAGCGGCGAGGGGCCAGCTCCAGCTTTCGAGGTCATAGCCAGGCAAGCGCCTCAGGCGCCTGGCAAGTTTGGCCATGCCGTTGTTGTCAAGAATATCGGCCGTCAGCTTGAGCCTGGAGTAACCCGGCTGGCGGCCGGCTGTCGGATTGCCGTGCCAGTCGACATAGTCAGGCACGACCATCGCATCGGGTCTTTGGCGAAGTGTGGAGAGAGCAGCCTCGACCGCCGCCGGTGTCATAAGGCAGTCCGGATTGAGAAAGCACAGATGCACGGCGCTGGTGGCTGCCGCGGCCCGGTTGGCCGCGGCGGCGAAACCTTCATTGCGCGTGTTCCTGATGATGGTCACACCCTCGCGCGTCACATGATCGAGTGTCCCATCGGTCGAGGCATTGTCGATGACGATGATCTCATGCTTTCGGTTCGCCAGGGCGTCGAGGCAGTAGCCGATGACCCTGGACGAGTTGTAGGTGATGATGATGAATGCCAGTTCGGCATCCTGTCCTGTCGACGTTTGCTCCAGCTCGGGATCGGTTGGGCCGTTGCCAACAAGTGCGTGCATGGCCATGACGGTCTCGAATTCTGGACCGTTGCGGAAATTGCTGAAATGGGCGATCAGCGCGTCCTTGCGTGGGAAACCCGCATCCCAGTGGCTGCAATGGTTCCACTGCCAGGGCAAGGCACGGCAGCTATCGGGTGCGACAGTGTTCGCCCAGACCTGGAAATAGGCCTGGTCGCCGAGCATGTAGGCCCCGGCCATATGGTCCGCGGGCAAGACGCGCTGTCTCTCATCCGCCCAGTCGAGGAACCGCCGCATTTCGTCCCTGTAGGCAAGCACGACGCCACTGTTGAAGTAGTGGAAAGCGTGTCGGGGTGGCGGCTCCGCCGAGGCATCGATAAAGGCCAGCGACTGGCTGCGATAGTGCTCGAAGAAATCGTCGCCCCTCATTTCAGATCCGGAAATGCCGGTTTGCTCGACCATGCCGATCCGACGATCACCCAGCGCCGCAACCATCTCCGCAGCTCCGAGCGGTCGCAACAGGACCGCATCGACATCGACCTGGAGAATGATCGCCGCGCTGGTCTGATCCAGGCACCACACCAGTGCATCGAACTTGGCGCGGAAATAGCTGGATCGATGTTCCGGTGCCGAGAGGCTGATCAGGTTGAGATGGATGCGCGGCGACTGGGGCAAGAAGGGCGCCACCGCCGAATCGGCGGTCACATAGATCTCGAAGTCGGTGTGTCTGAGAAAGGACGTCAGCGCTTCGCGTGCCGCCAGCGCATAGCCAGGCTTGCCCACCGCAAGCATACAAATTGCCGCCGTCGGCTCGCTCATTCGGCCAGATCGCCATGCATGGCAGCCGGCACCTCTGGCGGTGCATGCACCGGATCCAGATTCGGCTGCGCACCAGGATTGCCCATCCGTTCCGGGCCGAAACGCTCGGCCAGAGAACGGTGCGGCCGGTCGTTGATGCCGCGCGACAGCACCTGCCAAAGCTGCGCCGGTGAGCAGTCGGCGGACGCCAAGACCTCGGCGCCGCTGCCCTCGCCATGCGACGTCTGATCCCTCTGCTCGCCGAGGCTCAGAATCCGTGCAGGGCTCGTTGACCTGATTGTCGCCACCAGCGATGGCGACGCTGCCGCGCCGAAGAGCAGGGCGAAATCGACAGAGCGCCCATTCACGCGTAACCACTTCGAAAGGTGGCTCCGATAGCGCCAGCCCTGGAAGACTTCAACGCCTTGTTTCTCAAGCGCTTCGATATGATGCTGCTCGAGCCCGGCGCCCTGAGGCCAGAATTTCACCACCAGCCCACGATCGACGAGAGTCTCGATGATCCGCCGGATCCGGTCTGAACCAAAGCCCCCATTCAGGCGGGCCCCTGGCCGGGCGACGACAAGAACAATTTTGCGTAGCGCCGCATGCTGGCTCGCCAGCAGCCTGAATTCGCCTGTGATGAAATGTTCACGCGACAGAACATGCGCCCATCGCTCAACGAACTTTCGCTGGTTGACCCGCAGGAAGGACTTGATGCCGACCTTGGGATCCTTGCCATGCGAAAACCCTTCCAGATGATAGACGATCGACCGTGGCTGGTAGAAAATTCGCAGTCCCTTCTCTCGCAGGCGGAAGGCAAGGTCGGTGTCCTCGTAATAGGCAGGTGCAAAGGCTTCGTCGAAGCCATGAAGCGTGGCGAATGTGTCGCGTCGGATCAGCAACGATG
>NZ_JAPFQA010000010.1 GCF_027563465.1 Mesorhizobium qingshengii
AAGAGAAACTCGACGCGGAATTCAAAAGGTCAGTGGTCCCGTACTATCCCAATTTCTACATCGACTACAGCATTCGTCACATACTGTATCAGCACCAAGATGCCCTCACCGACTGGCGTTACCTTCACGAAGCAAAAAAATCGATGATGTTTGATCAGAGTACTTTTGAGGCAACGCTCGAAATGGTGCTGCGTGAGTTCGAAAAGAAATATCGCGTTGAGCCGGTGAGGCCGTTTTGAATGCCGTCCGGGTCGGAGGGCCTCGGTGCGGCGTTCATTTTGAGTAGCGCCGGAATGAAAGTTTTCTTCGCCGAGAGCGAGGGCTAGCGACCGTGGAGAGGTTGGCAGCGGCCGGATGATCCGATGCGGTTCGAGGCCGTACTCCAACTCGTCGATGAGGAAGGTCATCGTCGAGGTGGAAACCCTGCGCTGAAGGGCTGCGATCAAGAGCCGCGACGACCCCACGCCTAGGGATCGCAGTGGGACACCGATCTCATCGTGTAGCGAGATGGTGCCCGCGTTGAAGGTGACTGAGCCCGAGTCAAGCAAGGCCCGTATGACTTTGCCCACTGGCAGACCCAGAGCAGTGGCCTCATCCATAATAAGCTTCAGCGGCGGTTCAAGCTCCTTGAGCTTTGTCGTGTCGAAACTCTGACGCAGTTCCCGCGCGGCGCGCATCAGCTCCGCCTGGGCGTTAGCCGTTCCATCCGTGAGCTTGCTCACGACGGAACCGCGCCGCTAGCTGAGATGACTGTCCCCGGTCGCACCCAAACGCGCAGGCGCGATCCGCACCCTGTCGGCCCAGGCCAGATTCCGGAATCGCCCCATCGCTTGCGCGCGTGGGGAGACGAGGGTCCACTCCGGCTCGAGGTCTGCTTGAACGGTCAATTGCACGGTGAGCGCGGGTTCGAGCCCCGTTCCCGGCTCGGATTCGACCGTACAGGTAGGGGCGTCGAAGCCGACTAGGAAGTCGCCGTAGTTGTCGATGCTTTTGAGCGGCTCGTCTAGTTCGCCGAGGGTGACCGCTATCTGGATCGGCTGGGTAACGTCAAGGCCGTGAAAGTCACTGTCGGTGAACGTCGCCGAACGACGGGCCCCAAGGCATAAGTCGATCGCATCGAGGATGCTCGACTTGCCGCTGTCGCCCGGCCCTATCAGGCAGTTGATCCCGGAAGACGGCAGCCACGTCAGTTTCTTGATCGACCTGAAGTTCGAAATGTCGATCGCTCGTATCAGCGTCATTAGCCCTCGCTCTCAGACCGAAAGGCCCAAACCGCCTTGGCGCGCGATCGGCTCCGCCACAAATGTGTCAGCGTCCAAGCCGGCTTGGCGCAGGAATGGTGCCTCTGAAAGCCGGGCATATAGATTGAGCATCCGAGTCTCGGCACGCCGGATGAATGTCTCATAGGCCATCGGGATGATCTTCGTGCGTCCTTCCTCGCGCACTCCTTCGCGCGGCGTCAACCTCGACCCCAAGACGAAGCAGGTGACACGCGTCGCATCGTCGATCAGGCCTTGAGTCTGCAGTTCGACAACATATTTCCACGCCTGGTTCTTCTGATCCATTCCGATCGCAACGCCCGGCCTTTTCAGCTCGACGACGACCAGATGCTCAACGCCGATCACCTCGTGCTGATCGTCAAAGGCGGGGCGAGCAAATAGACCCACGCTGCCATCAGGAAGAATGACGAAGTCTGGCCGATTGAGGCTTCCCTGTCCCGTCCCGCCGAGCAACCGTCTGATGACCTCCGACATGCCGCGATTGGACGTGAACTCGATACTTTCGAACTCGGGGCCGAACACCCACAGGCTCCTCTCGATAAGAGGCTGCAGCTCGCGCACCTCATCGGCGCACTCATCGCGAAGCTTATCGTGTAGTTCGCTGATCAGCTTTAACCGACTTTGAATCTCGTCAAGCGCCAGCTTTGCGGTTGCGACACTCCAATCCGCTAGAATGCCATCCAGTTGGTCAATCTCCCCCGGATGAAGACCATGCAGCCGTGCGAGTAAGCTGTATTGTGACGAAGACGCTTCCAGATTGGCGAGAATGCCAGCGACCTGATCGATTTGCTCGGAGGATATGCCAGGGCAGGTATCGACAACTTGATCGACAAAGTTGTTCCACCGTTCGCGCGCGCTCGGCGCGATCCTAACGACGGTGGAGGCATAGCGTTCGCGAACCGCCTCCTTGGTCTCCAAACGCCGCTCGGAATTGAACGCGGCAATTTCCTGGCGAATCTTATCCTGCACGGCCATCTGGGTCTTCTTCCAGATATCATTAGTAGGCTGGAAACCCGACCAGTCCGGTAGGATAGCATCGGTGTCAGCCAGGAAATCGGCAAAGACGATAAACGTGAAACGCTTGGCTTCGCTCGTCCGCCCATCAAGTACGCGTTCGTAGTCGGTCCCGCGCCAGCCGCAATCGCCTACCAGCCGATTGTTGACGTGCCAGGCGATGCCGTGCTGCCGCGTCGTTCGATCGGCGCGCTGAGAATCAATCATGAGAATTGTGGCGCGGCCGATATCGAGGATATCGACGAAGCTCTTCCGCAGGAAATCATGCGGAATGTCGTCGAAGGTGACGGGCCGGCCGTCCAACGACACCTTGAAGTTCGGGTCTGTCAGAAAGCGCGTTCCAAGCACCTCTCGAACATCGGCCGCGGTAAGTCGAAGCCGCGTCGGTTCCACGGCCCGGATTTCTACGCCGTGCCCGGCGCCTTGCTCACGCTTGATAACTTCCCAATCGAAGGGGCGCTTCCCGCCCCTCGAAACCCGATAGGTGACTTTCTCGTCGGCTGCCTCGATGACGATCTCGTAGGGATTGGAAAAGGCAAAGCCGCCGTGTCTACCCCGACCGTTGTGTCCATACACTCGGCGTGGAGCCAATTCCATAAGCTCTGCGGGTGGGGAAACATACTCGCCCTCAGCTATCACCCGATTGTAATCGAAGACGCCCCAGCGCTGCTCGAACTGCGCGGCTGTCATGCCACGGCCATTATCTTTGATCGAGAATTTCCGGGCGCCGTCGTTTGTCGGCCAGGTTATGTCCACCTGTGTCGCGTAGGCATCCCAAGCATTGGCGACTAGTTCGACCAAGGCAACCGAAAGATCCGAAATGATTGGGCCGGCATGACGGTCCAAGAACCGCTGATCGAATGCCAACAATTGCTGTTCAGATGCCATCGCCCACCCCCTTCACCTGCTTAGCAGAGGGATCGGCATCAGCCCACTTAAATAAGCAGCTAGCGAGACAGCAGGACCTATTCAGCAAGTCTGCTTTGCTGGATCGTCATCCAAAAGCGGCCTGACCGCTCCCGGCCCATCTCGGCCATTGGCGGCAGCCAGTTGATTGAGCTTTGTGAAACGGCAATTGCTTCAAAAAGATGTGGAGCGGTTCTACGTTTCCATGAAACGAGGAACTGCTTTGACCGGCCTCATCGCCGCGCGTGCGGGCCGGTAGAGCGCAAGGCACAGCACAGCGATCTTGGTGAGCAGCGTGGTCTTGGAGGAGATGCTTTCCGAGGTGTTGAGGAGAATGAGCCAGCCCACCACCGGCAGCCAGACGCCGGGATGGCAGCGGCGCGCCACCTCATGCATGAACAGCCCGAAGCCGGACATCATCAACAAGGTGAAGAAGGCACCCAGGTAGACCGTCATGCGGATGAACGGGTTCTCGATACCCCATTCGAGGCCGTTGATCCGGCGCAGGCTCTCGACGAGATCGACGCTCGGCCCGACGATCACATCGCGCAGCTCCAGATATTTGAAGATCTCGAACATCTCGACGCGGGCATTGGCGCTGCCGCCGTCCGAGACGAAGCGGCCAAGCAGCGCATCGAAAAAGCCCTGCGAGGCCAGGACGGCGATGGCAACCGGCAGCAGCGCGGCCAGCATGCTCGCCAACGCGGCGCCGAGCAGGTTGACGCGTCCGGTGCGCAATTTGCGGAAGCCGTGGAAAAGCACATAGCTGCCGCCAAGGAGGACGGTCACCACCATCGCCGACCGGCCGCCGAACGCAACGAGCGCCGCGCATTGCAGGCCGACCATCGCCAGCCGCAGCGGCGCCGGCAGCGATCTTGCGCCGCTGAGCAGCGCCAGCACATAGATCGACGTCAGCGTGGCATTGACCAGCGGATGCCCCTGCAGCGCGCTCGAACGCAGGTCCGTGGCGAACACCTCGCCATCGAAGCGATAGGGGAAGAGCAGCGTCTTGGTGGCGAACTCGACCAGCGCCAGCAGCGCATTGGCCGTCATGACCGCGTGAATGACGGTGGGCAGCCGGGCGAATGTCCATTCGTCGTCCTCGCCGAGCAGGAGCACCAGGAGCCCGGAAGCCACGAACGTGTCGATCATGCCGGCCATGCCGGGCCGTTGCCTGACGATGACGACGGCCAGGAGCACGATGGCGATGACGACCATCAGCGCGGTGGCCGGCCGCCGGTCGGCGACATGGACGCAATAGCCGACCGGATTGCCGAACGTGCACGAACGCCAGGCAAACAGCAGGATGATGAGATAGGTGGAGGGATGGATCTTGGTCGCCGCGCTGCCCGACAGGCCGTCGTAATTGTAGCCCAGCAGCCAGAGCATGCCGCCCGAGACGCTGAACAGCACCACCACGGCGGCAATCAGTCCAAACTGCGTCACCGCGTCGACGGAGGTGCCGGCGCGGGGCGCGGCGACGCCAAAATTCGAGGCGGTTCCGCTCCAGCCGGAGGCCATGTCAGGCCACCTCGTCGACCAGCAGCGCGCCTGTCGGCACCCGCCCCATGACGGAAATCGCCTGCACGGTCGCCGTTACGTCACGCATCGGCGTGGCGTTCAGCCTGGCGACAAGCACGATCTCGTCCACCATGGCGACAAGCGGCGAGGCATTCAGGTTCTCGGCGAGCGCGCCGCCATCGACGACGACGAGTTCGAAACTGCGGCTCGCCTGGGTCAGCATGTGCTGCGCGAAGTAGACGCCGTGGGCTTCCTGGAAGGCCGCCTTCGGCCGGCCCCTGCCCAGAAGGGCAACGTTGCTGCCCGGGGCATAGCGGCTGATGGCTTCAAACGCATATTCGCCGCGCAGCACATCGAGTATGCCGGGCTGCGGGTCCTTCTGGCCGTTGCCGGCATTGGTGTCGACGAACAGGACGCGGCTGCCCCTGGCAGCCGCGGCATTGGCGAGCAGCCGCGCGATCCTGTTGCGTTGTGCGCCATCCTCGGGTGGCGACGTCACCAGGATGCTTGGCACCAGCGGCCAATCGGGCGGGCGTCTGCCGGAGGTGAACATGCGCCGCAACGCCAGGCCGACGACGGCGTCCGTCTTCTGGCTGGCCGCGACGGCCGGGCTCGCGCCGAACGGCCACCAGCGCCGCCCAGCCCTGGCTCCGGCCGGCAGGATGCCAAGCACGGGAGCATCGATCGCGGACTGCATCTGGTTGCTGGAAAGCACGGTCGGCGAGGAATATTCCGCGATCAGCGCCAGGCCGGTGCCCAGTCCCAATCCGCCAAACACGGCGCCAAACAGGAGCAGCCCCAGCGGCGGCCAGCTCTTTTTCTGGGCCGGCATGGCATCCGAGATGACGCGCGCGTTGGTGCTGTCGACGTTGATCTGCTCGCGCGTTTCCTGGGCCCGCTGGAGGTAGGTCGCGTAGACGGAACGCACCGCCTCGAGATCGCGCTGCAGTTCGCGCAGCCGCACCGATGCCTGGTCTGTGTCGAGCGACTTGCTCTTCATGCCCGCGACTTTCGCCTCCAGTGCCTGCTGGTTGGCGAGCGCCCGCTCGTAGTCGGTCTCGGCGGCCGTCTGGATGCGGCCGAGCTCGCGCGCGATCAGCTGACGCGTGTCGCGCAGCTGCTGCTGCGCGGCGATCATCGACGGATGGCGCGGCCCGAGCTCCGTGCCAAGCTGCGACACCTGGTCGACAAGCGTCGCCTCCTGTGTGCGCAGGCTCGAAATCACCGAAGAGCGCATCGCTTCCGAGGTCGCATCGGCCGCGCCGTTCTGCTTGCGGAGCTGGTCGACCTGCGCCTTCAGCGTCGCGGTGCGGCTTTGCGCCGCCGAAAGCTGGGTGTTGAGATCGGTGAGTTCCTGGTCGCTGACCAGCGTGCCCGCCGCCATCACCATATTGTTGGCCGCCTTGTAGGCCTCGACGGCGTTTTCTGCCTGCTGGACGCGCTTTCGCTGTTCGTCCAGCCGCGCCGTGATCGACTTCGACGCATCCGTGGCGGCTTGCGCGCGCGCGCTCGCCTGGTCGGCCAGATAGGCCTGCGCGATGGCGTTGGCCAGGAGCGCGGCCTTGTCGGCGCTCCTGGCCGTGACGATCACGTCGATGACCAGCACCTTGTCCGCCCGCTTCACCGCGAGACGGCTGCGCAGCGCATCGAGGGTCGAAAGCGTCCTGTCCTTCTGGTCCGGACCCGAGCCGAGCCAGCGCGACAGCAGGCCCTGCCCGTTGAATTCCGGATCCTCCGTCAGGTTCGTTGCCTTGATCGCGCGCAGCAGCACGCCCGTCGACTGGACGACGCTGACCTGGCTTTCAACCTGCGTGATGCCGCCGTCGGGTGCCAGCCCGCTCGGATTGATGTTGTTGGTGACCACCTGCAGGTCCTGCGGATCGACGATGATTTCCGCCACCGAGCTGTAGAGCGCGGGCGTGAGCAGGCCGTAGAGCAGGGTCGCGAGCGTGAGCAGCACGGCGGTGCCGACGATCCAGAGGCGACGGCGCACCAATATGCGCTTCAGGTCGCCAAGCTCGACTGTCGAAGGTGCGTATGATGCCGTCGATTCCACCGGTCCCGCTTCCGGAAAGTATTGCTGAGGAACGCTGGGCAGAGATGATAGCATAGCTGCCTCCTACAATACTCCATTTGCCTGCAAGACCAAATTGCGGCGTGAGCCTAGCTATTCCTCCAATTGTTAAAACATTATTAATTATGTTCGCAGCTCCTTGGAATTTTGGCACGGGGTTTGCTTGGAAGGAAACCGGAGTGTTGAGATCGCGCGGCAGGAGACGAACATAGATGGGGCAATTTTTGAACCGGGCCGGCTGCGTCGGCAATGACATGCGCCGGACCATCGAGCGCCCGATATGCGGGTAAGCCTTCGCCTGGACAGCCAATGCGTCCGTGCTTTTCACCTCATGCTCCTCCAACGCCTGGCTGCGCTTCCGGACGTGACGGTGTCTGTCGACGCCCGGCCGGCCGGCGGCGGCATCCCGCGCGGCGCGGAGGCCTTGTTCCAACTTGAAACGGCGATACATGGCCTGTCCCGCGACGGGCTGGCGAAACCCGTGCCACTTTTGGACCTCGCTCGCTACCGCACGGAGCAACCCGCTTCCCCCAACCTGGTGCTCGACCTCTGCGGTGACGTCGATCCGGAAGCAACCCGCGTCTGGCGCGTCACCTACGATGGCGCCAGCGGAGAAGAGGCCTTGCTGGCCTTGATCCTCGACGGCCGGACGCCGCTTGCCCGGGTCGAGGAAAACGGCGTTGCGGTTGCCGCCGGGCGCCTGGGAACCGAATATGGCGGCATCGCGCTCGCCTCCTTCCAGGACATGCTGGCGCGCACGGCAAGCCTGATCGTCGCGGCAATGACGGGCGCGGCGAAGGCCACCGCCCTGCCGGCGCTGCCCGAGGCGGCGCAGGCTGGCGCCCCGCCGCCGATGCCCTCGGCCGGCAAGCTTGGCGCCAGGGCGGCCAAGGCGCTGGCGCGGCGGATCGTCCAGAAGATCTACCATCTTTGCTACAACGCGCCGCACTGGAAGGTCGGCTGGCGTGAGACCAGAGGCAGGGATCTGTTCGACCTGCGCGCGCACCCGGCATCGGGCTGGCAGGTGCTGCCGGACGACGGCAGCCGCTTCTACGCCGATCCGTTCCCGATCCTGCATCAGGGCCAGCTCACTCTGTTCGTCGAGGACTATATCCACCGGCTCGGCAAGGCCATCATCTCCGCCGTGCCGTTCGGTCCGGCGGGGCCGCTGGGAAGCCCGGAGCCGGTGCTGGAACTGCCCTACCACCTCTCCTACCCCTTCGTCTTCGAGCGCGACGGCGAGGTCTGGATGATCCCGGAAAGCTGCGCCGCCGGCACGGTCGACCTCTACCGGGCGACCGCCTTTCCCGGCGGCTGGGTGAAGGAATCAACGCTTCTGTCCGGCGTCGTTGCCAGTGACGCCACGCTGGTCGAGCATGGCGGGCGCTGGTGGATGTTCGCCACCGTCAGGGATGGTGGAGGCACCATCCGGGATGGTGGCGGTGCCTTTTCCGACGCGCTGCATCTGTGGTCGGCGCCTGATTTTCGCGGGCCCTGGACGCCGCATGCGAACAATCCCGTGCTGATCGATATCGCCTCGGCAAGGCCGGCCGGCCGCATGGTGAAACGCGGCAACGACCTCATCCGCCCCGTGCAGGACTGCCGCCGGAGCTATGGCGCCGCCCTCGGCATTGCCCGCGTTGCACGCCTCGATCCGACCGGCATGGAGCAGGTCGTTGAGACGATCCTACACCCCGGTGAGCTATGGAGCGGGCGCAAGCTGCACACACTCAACGAGGCGGGAGGCTTCGAGTTCATCGACGGCTCGGCGATCGCGCCGCGCTGGAAGCGTCGCAGCGGATTAACCTAAACACTGGTTACTACCAGCTTCACGCAAAGGTTGCTTGAGGTTGATTGAGGCAGAGACATACTCGGGACAAGGCCCGGAGAAGCATGATGAGAAGCCAGAAAGACCCTGGAACACCCGCCAAAAACGCCGAGCCGACGACGGTCGACGTAGCGATCGTCGGCGCCGGACTGGCCGGCACGACCTTGGCCACGCTGCTGGGCAGAGACGGACGCAAGGTCGCGTTGATCGATCCGCACCAGACCCATCCCGACGAGTTCAGGGCCGAGAAGCTTGGCACCGGCCAGGGGCGTCTGTTCGAGAAGCTGGGCCTGGATTCGATCGTCCTGCCTCTGATGACGCCGATGGACGACATCCATGTCTTTCGCCTTGGCCAGTTGTTCGCCCGCGAACGGCGCGTGGAATACGGATTTTCCTACGGCGCGCTGATCAACGGCCTGCGCGCCGCCTTGCCGCCCCAGGTGCCGGTCACCGTGGCCAAGGTCGCCGAGATCACCACCGGGCCCGACAAGCAGAGGCTTGTCCTGAACACCGGCGCCATCATCGAGGCGCGGCTGCTGGTGGTGGCCACCGGCCACAGCGAGGCGGTGCGGCGCGCCATCGGCGTGCGCCGCATCGAGGACTCCAAGGGCCATTCGCTTTCGATCGGATTCGATCTTGCGATCCCGCCAAGCGAATGCGGCTTTCAGGCCGTCACCTGTTTCTCCAGCCGGCCCGAAGACCGGATGGCCTATATCAGCGTGTTTCCCATCGGCGGTGTCATGCGTGCGAACATGTTCGGCTATCGGCAGGCGAACGAGCCCTGGACCAAGGCGTTCCGCAAGGATCCGCAGAAAATGCTCTGCGAAATGATGCCGGAGATCGCGGCGCAGTGCGGGAACTTCAAGGTCAGCGGGCCAGTCGAGATCAGGCCGATCGATCTGACGCGGACGGAAGGGCATCGCCGTGACGGGGTTGTCTTCATCGGCGACGCCTTCTGCACGACATGTCCAACGCCGGGCGTCGGCATCACTCGGGTGATGGCCGATGTCGATCAGCTCTACTCGGTTCACATTCCGCGCTGGCTCGAAACACCGGGCATGGCGGCTGACAAGATCTGCGCCTTCTATGACGACCCGGTCAAGGTGGCCACCGATGAGGACGGTATGCGCGTGAGCTACTATGCCAGGTCGATCACCACCGGCACCGGGCTCGAATGGCGCATGCGCCGCCTGCGCAACAACACCGCGCGCCAGCTGATGATCATCGGCCGCAAGATACGGCATTTCGGCCAGCGGCCAGCCGCCGTGGCCAAAATGCAATAAGGCGCGATCGACCGACCGCGCCTTGGTGCCTTCGCCTCACCGGGCGAACGCGTCAGACGTCAACCGCTCACGCCGGCGTTGACGGACCAACCTGGGCCGTGACGACCGAAAGCCTTTCACGCTTCTGCAACGTTGGCTTCTCATATTTCTTCAATGGACATGCCCTCCGCGTTGGATACCGAGCCAAAAGAGCCAATTTGGTGCCAGGTGTCAATTGCGCCACGTCCGGCTGTCACAGCTTAAGAAGCCTCTCGCCCCGGCGTCAGCCCGGCCTTCCACGCTTGCGCCCGCAGGAGCGGCAGGCCGACGCCGATGACGTCGTCGGGATTGTCGGCCACCGGCCGCCATACGGCGAGCCCGCCGGCGATGTCGACATCGACATGGTTCATGCTTTCGAGCGTGATCGCGCCGCCGTAGCCGATGCCGGCGATCGCGACGATGCGGAGCCGAGGCCAGGTGCGGCGTTTGCCTTCCGCCTTCGGCAATGGACCTATTGTCGGTCTCCGGAATGCGGGACATTGCCTGGCGAGCCAACGGATTCCCGCATCAAGACCTTGCAAGGTTCGAGCCGCGCCGTCGGCGGCCCCTCCTCGCCTTCAATCCTGGCGAACAGCGCCTCCATCGCGTGGCCGGCGATCTGGCGCACCGGCTGCACCACGGCGGCGATCGCCGGCCATGTCACCTGCATCCATTCGGCATCGTCGAAGCCGACCAGCGAAATATCGTTGGGGCAGTGCCAGCCGCGCCGGCGGAATTCGGACAGCGCCACCAGCGTGCCCTTGAGGAACAGCGAATAGACCGCCGTCGGGCGTTCGCCCCCACCCTCACCTCTGTCGAAGTAGTCGCGCAATTGCGCCCTGAGCGGTTCGACATCGGTTTCGGCAAGCACGACATCGATGCGGACGTCCGGCGCCAGCTTGAGCGCGGTGGCGCGGAACCCGTCGAGGCGCGCGCGCACCGTGGCCGCCTGCTCGCCGAGGCCGATGACCAGGATGTGGCGGTGGCGCTTGCCGATCAGCTCGCGCGCCACCTCGGCGCTGGCGGAAGCACTGTCGGCCGATACCGTGTCGAAGGCGTCGTCCGACAGCACGCGGTCGATCAGCACGCCGGTCATGCCATTGGCCTTCATGAATGCGGCCGCCGGACCATGCTCGTTGCGCACCGGCGCCAGCACCACGCCGGCCACCCGCCAGTCATGCATGCGGGCGAGGATCTCCTTTTCGCGCGCTTCGGATTCGCGGCTGGATGCGGCCACCAGCGTGTAGCCGCGCTGCTCGGCCAGGCTTTCGAGCTGGCTGACCATCTGGCCGAAGAACTCGCTTTCGAACTCGGGCATGATGGCGCCGATGATGCGGCGCTTGGCCCGCCGCATGTCGGAGGCCAGCGGATCGACGCGATAGCCGAGATGCTCGACGGCATCGAGGACGCGCTGCGCGTTTTCCGGCTTCACCGTGGCGACACCCGCCATGACCTTGGAGACGGTGGCGGCGGACACGCCGGCGCGGCTGGCCACGTCGTGGATCGACGGACGCCGCTGCTGGGCTTGCCGATGCGCCATTGCTCCTTCTCCCGAGGCGCGGACATCAGCATTCTTCGTCCGCCGCCAAAACGAGTAAATCGATTTTTCGCGGTTGTAAATCGTTTAATCAGAGGTATTTTGTTGACCGAGAAAGCGCGATCGGATCGCGCCCGGGAGGAACCATCATGTCAGACAGCGCCTTGCCGCTGGTCATCAGCGCGCCGGAACCACGCACGCTCGACCTCATCTTCACGCCGGATCAGCTGGCGCGCTTCAAGGCGAAATACCGCATCGTCGAGACGACGCCCGATGGCGTGGCCAAGCTGCCGGCCGACGTGCTGGCCGAGGCCCGCTACATCGTCGGCCAGCCGCCGATCACGCCCGAGACGCTGGCGAGCATGAAGGCGCTGCGCTGCGTCTTCAACGTCGAGAGCAATTTGCTCAACAACATGCCCTACGAGACGCTGTTTTCGCGCGGCATCCATGTCGTCACCACCGGGCTGGTGTTCGCCGAACCGGTGGCCGAGCTTGGCCTTGCCATGGCGCTCAACCTCGCCCGTGGCATCGTCGACGCCGACCTTGCCTTTCGCCAGGGCAAGGAGCTGTGGGGCGGCGACGGCAACCAGACGGCGCGGCTCCTGTCCGGCGCCGATGTCGGCATCATCGGCTTCGGCGATCTCGGCCGCGCGCTGAACCGGCTGCTGGCGGGCTTCCGCACCCGCACAAAGGTCTTCGATCCCTGGCTGCCGCCGTCGATCCTCATCGACAATGGCGTCGAGCCGGCCTCGCTCGACGAGGTGCTGACATCAAGCGACTTCGTTTTCGTCGTCGCCTCGGTGACCTCTGAGAACCAGGGCTTTCTCGGCGCCGATGCCTTCGCCAGCATGCGCAAGGGCGCCGCCTTCATCCTGCTCAGCCGCGCCGGCGTCGTCGACTTCCCGGCCCTGATGGCGGCGGTGAAGAGCGGCCACATCGTCGCCGCCAGCGATGTCTTCCCGGAAGAGCCGCTGGCGCGGGACCACCCGGTGCGTGCCCTGCCCGGCTTCCTGCGCTCGGCCCACCGCGCCGGCGCCCTCGACATCGCCTTCAAGCGCATGGGCGACATGGTGCTGGAGGACATGGACCTGATCGACCGCGGCCTGCCGCCGCTGCGCTCCAAGCGCGCCGAACGCGAGACGGTGTCGCGCATGCGCTCCAGGCCGGTCGACAAGAACTAGGTGTTCAGTTCCGCCACATCGCAACCCGCTACGACCGCCACGCTTCAGCTTCGCAAAACTCGCTGCCGTGCGATTCTGGCTGCGTTTTATCAGCGCGAAGCCCGGTCTTTCGTATAGTCAGGCCCAAAACGTGTCGGCAGGCCGTCGGCGAGTTTCAACCAAGGGAGCTTCTCCTCAAAAGCGACATGCAGCGTTGGTGCAAGTTTTTCCGGCTCCTCCATCGCTGCGGCAAAGAAATGCATGACACCGGACATGTTCTTTGAGCGGAAGGACAGCGGCGAGCCACATTTATCGCAAAATGTTCTTTCCACACCGGGAGAAGAGTTGAATACCTTCGGTGGTTTGCCCAGCCATCTCCATTGGCTGTCCAAGACGCCAATGTAGGTGGTCATCGGCGCAGAACATTGCCGCCGACAACTTTCACAATGGCAGTTCACGCAGGCCTGTGCCGAGCCAGCGACTTCAAAAGCAATAGCGCCACATAAGCAATGACCACGCATGCAAATTCTCCTTGAGCCAACTGACCTGACCGATAATTTATACTGGTCGTAACCAGGGGGTCGCCGTGAAATGCGCTGAGCTGGCGCCCAATTCCGACATTCGACGCAAGCGGTTGTGTTCGCGTGCGCGAGGCGTTGCCTCGCCGCCCGCGCCCATGGACATGGCCGGCGGTACGCGCTTTAGTGACGCAAGGATATCTTCCCTACAATACAGACAGCGTGCGGTTCCCAGGTAACGGAGATCGAGCGTGCTCCTGAATTTCGTTGATGTCTTTCGTCGCGAACTGAGCGTCATCAATTTCCGTCGCGACGCCATACGCAACGGCATGGTGGCCGAACGCAGGTCGCAGGCCGCAAGCAAGGCCGCTCGCCATTTTGTCGTCGATCGCGGCGACGCGGCACTCGACGACACAAGGTCCGATCCGAAGCGCGACACGGTCCGGACGGAAAAAACCAGCAATCTTACCGGGATAGCCCTGTCGGGCGGGGGTATGCGCTCCGCCTCGTACGGCCTCGGCGTCTTGCAGGCGCTGGCGTCCCTGTCACCAGCGGGCACTCCGCGCCCGCTTGATGCCGTCGACTATCTCTCCACCGTGTCGGGCGGCGGCTATATCGGCACGTCGGTGGTGGCCGGGATGATGCAAGACAATCGCTCATTCCCGTTCGAAAGCCGGCTCGATGAAGCGGAGACGCCTGAAACGCAGCATCTGCGTGACTTCTCCAATTTCCTGGCGCCGGCCGGTGCCCCGGACCATCTGGTGACCATCGCGCTGGTGATGCGCGGCCTGCTGGTCAATGCCCTGATCGTCCTGCCGGCCTTGTTGCTGCTCGCCGCCCTCACCATCCTGCTCAATCCAACCGTATCCGACCTGATGACGCCCGGCATTCTCGGCTTTTCGGCCTCGAAATTATGGATGTTCAGCGGAACCATGAAGCACTTTGCGCATACGATGCTTCTTGCCGCGCTGGCGGCATTGCTGATGTTCGGCAGCGCGCTCTACACGTCGTTTGCGTTTCGCAGGGACACGCTGAAGAGCCGTGAAATTCTCGGCCGTGCCCTGGGCGCGCTGGTAGCGTTGGTGCTCGCCTCGGCCATCATCGAGATCCAGCCCCTCGTGCTTTCCGGGATGCTTGCGAACGCGAATGACAAGCAGATCACCTCGGCCAGGGAAGTCATCGTCCTGGCGCAGCCCTTTCAGGATTTGCTTGCGGCTTTCGCGAGCATTCTGCCCTCGCTCGCCACGGTGCTGGCCCCGACGGTGGCGGTTCTCATTTCCGTCGCGCAGAAACTGGCCAAGCTTGCGGAGGCGTCGCTTGGCGACGGGACCTGGAGCGCGGCGATGAAGAAAAACAGCAGCCGATTTGTATTGTACCTCGCCGCCGTGATCGTGCCGTTCATGCTGTGGATCGCATACATATACCTGAGTTACTGGGCGATCCGGAAAGGCGACGAGTGGTGCGGCGTGGAAACCCCGCGCTGGCTGAAAGCGATCACGCATTGCGAGATGGATTGGTATGCGCATTGGCAGATATGGCCGCTTTCCCGGCTTGGTCCGATCGGCGCGACATATCTGGGCGTCGCCTTGGCTCTCTCGGCTGTCTGCCTGTTGATCGGGCCGAATTCGAACTCTCTCCACAGGCTCTATCGCGACCGCCTCAGCCGTGCCTTTCTCATGCAGAGGAAGACCATAGGCCAGAAGCCGTCGGAAGCGGTCGACACCTGGAAATTCTCCTCGTTGAAGCCATTCGACGAAAGAGCCGGAAGCTGGAAGGAGGGCGCTGCCTTCTCGCCCTATCTTCTGTCGAACGCCGCCATAAACCTCGAGGGCTCGAAGGACCTCAACAAGCGTGGGCGCAACGCCGACAATTTCATTTTCAGCCCGCTCCATGTCGGCAGCCAGTCGACCGGCTATGTCAGGTCGAAAGATATAGAGCGCGTGGTGCCCGACCTCAGCCTCGCCACGGCAATGGCGACATCCGGCGCGGCGGCGTCCGCCAACATGGGACGGCAGACCATCAAGATCCTGACGTTCAGCCTCTCGCTCCTGAACATCCGCCTCGGCTACTGGCTGGCCAATCCCGCCCGGATCAATGCGTTCAAGAAAGGCTTGAACCGATGGATCGCGAATGTCGGCACATGGTATTTCGCGGCGGAGACGGCCGGGCTTCTGAATGAGAAACGGCTCAACGTGTACCTGACGGATGGCGGCCACATCGAGAACCTCGGCATCTACGAGTTGCTCCGCCGCCGCTGCAAGGTCATCCTGGCGGTCGACGCCGAGGCTGACCCGGCCCTGACCTTTCCATCGCTGGTCAATCTGGAGGTCATGGCGCGCATCGATCTCGGCGTCAGAATCGACCTGGGATGGCAAGCGATCCAGGCCAATTCGCTCGGCATCACGCCAGCCGCGCCCTATGGCCCTGGCGGCCCGCCCGGCCGGCATGGCCCGCATGCCGCCATCGGCATCATAAAGTATGACGACGACGAAACTGGCGTCCTGATCTACATAAAACCGTCATTGAGCGGCGATGAGAACGACTACATCCTCGACTATTTCAGGCGGTATCCGACCTTTCCCCACGAAACGACCGTCGACCAGTTCTTCACCGAGGAGCAGTTCGAGGCCTATCGCGCCCTGGGGTTCCATGCGGCACGCGGACTTCTGACCGGCGCCGACAATTTCGGGAAGCCCGCGGCGGCCCCGGAGGGCTGGGACAGCCAGGTTGCCCAAGCCCTCGCCTTGCTCAATGTGCCAGCATCGATGGCGGCGGCGATCGTGGCCCATCTCCAGGCCCAACCAGACCAGACCACTCATGCGGCGCCTCCTCGAATCAACCAGCCGCCGCCACCGAAGGCCAATTGATTGGTCCCGAGCCTGGTTCGTCAGGGCGCAACGTCAGCACCGCCACGCCGGAGGCTGTAACGGCAACGGTGTGCTCGAACTGTGCGGAAAGCGACCCGTCTCTCGTCACCACGGTCCAGCCGTCAGCTTCGGTTCTCACACCCCGCCGGCCTCGATTGAGCATCGGCTCGATCGTGAAGACCATGCCCTCCCGCAGCGCGAGGCCAGTTCCCGGCTTGCCGAAGTGCAGGACCTGAGGTTCCTCATGCATCTCCCGGCCGATGCCGTGACCGCAATATTCACGCACCACGGAATAGCCATTTCGCTTGGCATGCCGTTCGATCGCCCAGCCGATGTCTCCGAGCCGCGCGCCCGGGCGAACCGCCCGGATGCCCATCCACATGGCTTCGTAGGCGGTCTGGACCAGCCTCTTGGCGGCTGGATTTACCCCGCCAACGAGATAGGTCTTGCTGGAATCCGCGATATAGCCGTTCTTCTCGAGCGTGATGTCGAAATTGACGATGTCGCCGTCCCGAAGCACGTTCGATTGCGATGGAACGCCGTGGCAGACCACATCGTTCACCGAGGAATTCAACACGAAACCATAGCCATATTGGCCCTTGCTTGCTGGCCGGGCCTGGAGATCATGGACGATGAATTGCTCGACCATCTCGTTGACCTGAAGTGTCGACAGGCCGGCGAGCGAGGTTCGATCCAGCAGCCCGAACACGGACGCCAGCAGCCGGCCGGATTCGGCCAGCAACGTCAATTCCCGGGGCTGCTTCGTCATGCTGCGCTCACCGCCAGTGACTGAGCCGAAAAGCCCGCGGAACTGAGCTCACGCTCGATGATCTCGGTGAAACCGAGCGTCGGATTGGTCTCGCACAGCATGCCGAGCTTGATCCAATAGGCAGCCTGCGCATTGATCGAACGAAACGACACTTTGCTCGCTCTGCGCACCTGCTCGTGCAGATCATCATCTATGTTCACGATGCCCATTTGGATCTCCTTATACGATTCATATATGGAACGTATACAAGTCGCGAATGAGAAAGCCAAGGGGCAGTGTCGGAAGCGGCTCAATCCGAGAAAACCGCTGACAGCGGTCCACAGGAAGTGCGACGCTATCGAACAGCGTATCATGACCGCCGCTACCGCAAGCCGAAAAGCCACAAGCTGTTCTCGAATATATTTCGCCGGAATTGTCCGTTTTCGCGCGGAAAGTCCGGAACTTTCGTCCAGACCTGCCGTTTGCCACAGGATCGTTGCTTCGACGATCCATGAGGCAATAGGAGGATTATGCCATGAATATCAAGATGATCTGTTTTGGCGCCATGGCGCTTTCAATGGTTGCTGGCTCGGCCTTCGCCGCCGGCAACACCGGAACGTCCGCGCTCGACGACCCGGCCAAGATGCAGCCCTTCTACACGGACTCCAGCATGAAGAAGATGGTCAGCAGTGACGACTTCGTGAAGGCCTGGAAGGCAATGTCGCCGGACGACCAGAAAATGGTCATGGCGGCCTGCGACGATGAGGCCAAGAACGCGAATGCCGCCAACAGCCATCCGGAGTTCTGCAGCAGCGTGAAGGCAAACGGCGGCAGCAAGTAAGCACGGCTGCCCGGCGGTTGTTCGTCCACCTCGCCCCAGAGGGTGCGACGCCGCGGAAACGGACCTCGCCGCCCTCAGTGGGGCGGCGGGGGGTTGGCTGTCTCGGCTTGCGGGACCTTCAGGCGTTCAGCCCCAGATCCACGACAAGGGTTATACGCTCTTTGAGGGTACAGAGGCCACGACGGTTGAAAGCTTCTGGCGCTTTTCAAGCACCGGCTTTTCGTAGGTCTTTTTCATGTGATGTCCCCCAATGGGCCCAATAAGCATGCCAGAAGGCACTCCCAGGAAAATCTTGTCAAGCCGGGGTCGATACCAGGCGACGCGCCTCGGGAGGCCCTGCCAGGACCGCGAAGGGCGCTTGTTACTGGAGCTGGGAGCTCGGCGGAACTGCCGTCACGGCGGACAGCTTTTCGCGTTTGTCGAGTGTCGGCTTTTCGTAGATCTTCTTCTTCATTGAAGTCCCCATGGTCTGGCGCCAGATGCGGCGCGGATCCGGAATCTGTCAAGCCCGGAGCCGAAAACTGCGCGATGGATCGCGGCGACTGCGGGAAGGATGTGATCACCGGTCGGCGCCACGCAGGCGTCAAAAAACGCCAGGCTCGGTCAGAAGGGACCGGAAGCCACAAACGAGACGACGCTGGACAGCCTCTCACGCTTTGTGAGCGTGGGCTTTTCGTAAGTCTTCTTCATGGATTTCCCCCGGATCAACAGCGCCTGGCGCCTCCAGCCGCAACCAGGCTCAGGTCGGGCCCGATATAGCGACGGCGACCACCTTCGACAGCCGTTCGCGCTTTTCCAGAACCGGTTTCTCGTAAATCTTCTTCATGGATGTCCCCAATGCCCAGGATTGCCTGGAGTCAGGTCGCAGCAGAAGCGACCGCTTGTCAAGTCGTGGCCAGGAATGTTTTCAGGAACGTCACGCAAGCGCCTGGAGTTCCAGCTCGTCGCTCGGCCAGCCGGCCCATTTCCGGCGCCTTCCCTTTTTCGCAATGTTGCAATGCGAAAGGCTTGCTGCATTGCAATATCAGTCCGCCGACCGCCACCCGCGCCGGGCGGGCCGCACGAAGGAGCCGCCGCCGAGCGCGCCGTCGTGGCAAGCGTGCCCGACACGCTCTATGTCGACCTCACCAACTGCTTCCGCGGCCCCAATTCCTGCCACGTCGTCATCGGCGGCAAACTCGCCTTCCGCGACCGGCACCATCTGGCGATCGCGTTGCGGAACGCTGGAGGGGCCGATTGAAAGGGCCTTGTTTTAGGATGGGTGGTTTCTTCCTTATCCCACGAACACATCTGCGCGATGTTGAGCAAGGTAACTTTGTTGTGGCTGGGTGAAGGCCTCAGTACGCCAGACGACGGGAGCTTCGGAAAAGCCGAAGCTCTGCATTACTAATTGCTCGAATCCGAGGCGCCGCAAATCTGCTTTGTCGACGCGCGGAGAGATGAGTACCTCGCCGCCATCTTCAAAACTGATGAACCCGCGATCAAACAAATGATCGGCGTCTGGCGTGAGAAGCAGACCATTCATGCCATCAAGGCGCTCCTGCGCCGACGTGCATAGGCGCCAGGGTTTGATGTGGCTCGCGATCAAGAGCGCGGAATTGGTAATGCCAGTAAGTCGGCACGAGTGCTCGATAGTTTCAACATTCGCACGAAACTTTCCCTGGCCGCGACGCGCTTGAATCACGCTTTTCTTAACGGTGTCCTCAAGGGTGAGATCTTCCTTGATCCGGCGCTCGACTGCGTTCTCGAGCAGTTCATTCACTACTTCAAAGGTCAGGCTGTTGGCACCACCACGCGCCAGAGCGGCGCCGTCAAAGGTCGCGCCATCCACGATCGTTTGAAACACCCGAGGCGAGACACTTGCTAAGTAGGCCTTTTGATTGCCTGATCCGGAACTGGGGTTAATTGGCGAGTACTTAGCAGGCAAATGCGGCCCCAACACTTCTATCAACGCCTTCGGGCGCACAGGCGGCACAAGCGGTGTCCAGAATACTGGGAGAAGCCAACCCTCCTGGTTCCAGTAAGATCCAGTCTCCTTAAATTCGGCCGGCTTAGGAGCCGTAAATGCGAACTCAGCCACCCGGCCAACATAGCGTATGGCTTGATCGAAGAACGACATGACTAGATCGCCAGGTGCCGCGCGGCGCATGTTGTTATAGAACACGCTGCGCGCGCCGTTGCTTTCAGTCTTCGGAGACCAGAGATACTGCCCATCAATCTCTTGGCGGGCTGTTTGATTATGATTGACCCACCAAAACTGCGGCATAGCTACGAAATCTTTGAACCCCGCCCCAGAAAGGAGTCAACTCTTGCATCCGGTGATTGCATTGGCGCCATGGACAAATGCTAGCAAGATTTGCTCATCCGACAAATCATTAAATATCGGAAAGTCCGTTGGATTCCCGCCAGGGTGACCAGGCTCGTTGCAGCGAACGACGTTGAGATACCGTGACACGCCAGCCCAGTCTTTAGCGGGATCGCTCTTACGCTGAACCCAAGCACGCTTGAAATGGCCTTTAGCCTGCTCCCATTCTATATATTTTTGACCGCTGCCATCTTTTCGAATTTCCACGCAAATCCTCCCACGCTTTCCAAGAAGCATATAGACGTTCGGCGCGTGCATCGACAACCGGATAGTAGATTTCAACTGGCGCGCACGTTTCCCCCCTCACCGCCCCATCATCATCCCATAGTGCACCGCCAGCAGATCCAGCCCGACCTTCAAGAGCTTCGTCACCACATCCCGCCCCTCGCCGGTCTGCTCCGCCAGGCTCTTGATCGAGCCGCCGGCGCAGCAGACTTGCCGCACCACGGCGGCCACCTCCCAGTGGCATAGCGCCCTGGTGGCGGCGGCATGCGCCCGGCCGGCGTCGAGCACATTGTCGGCGACGCCCCCGCCCTGGCGGCCGCCGTCGACGCGCTCGGTCCAGCGCATCGGTTTCACGCTCGCCTGCTGGCTGCACTGGAAATCCTCGCGGTAGCGCTGGCCGGCCTCGCGCTGCTGGCGCGACAGCGAGGTGATGCCGATGAGCGGGTCGACATTGCGCACCCGCACGATGCCGCCGGTGGCGGTGAAGCCGTCATTCGACACCTCGTAGACACGGGCGGCCTCCTGCGTGCCGGCGTTGAGCCGCCTGCGGCCGAAGGCGTCGTCCCTCAGCGCGAAATCATGGCCGATCTCGCGGCGGATGCGCACCTGCTCGGCCTCGCCCTTGGGCAGTTTCGGCGCCTGGGGTTTTGCGGGTCCGGTCTTCCTGGCCATGGGTGGCTCCTTGGTTTGGGGTTGGGAGATCTTGGCTTTTCGAAGTCGCTGCCTTCGCAATCGATGGGTCCACCCTTGCGCCCTGCGGCTTCGAGGAGCCCAGGTTCTGCAGCGCCCCTCTCCTCGCCAGCAGCTCGCGGATGGCGCGGCGTTCGCGCAATTCGATGCAGAGCTGTGCGCTGGAGGGGCAGAATTGGGCGTTGCCGGTCTTCACCTCGCCGCGCATGAAGCGCTGGATGGCGGACTGCAGGTCGGCCAGCTCGGCCTCCTGCACGGCGCTGAGATAGCCGCGCATCTGCATGTCGACATCAGTCAGCGCGGATTGCGGGAAGCATGAGAACATCGCGGCAAGCGCCTTCGTCGCCTGCTGCAATTCGGCTGCGGTCATGGTTCCGGATCTCCTCGATGATGGCGTTGGCGGCGTCGGTATGGGTTTTCGGCTGATGCCAGCCGGCCGGCCTTTTCGGCCTGGCGGTGCGCGGGGAGAAACGCCGCGCGTCCTCTTCCGTCCGGCCCGCAAATCCCTGCGCGTGTTCGGGGGAAAAGGCGCCAGCCCTTTCCCGGGAAAAAGCGGTGGCTTTTTCACTCTGGTTTCTGGACTCTGGAAGATGCCGCGGCAAAGCGCCGGCATTTGCCGCCGCATGCGCCTTTGTTTTCAAGGCGGTGGCGGCCCCGCCGCGTGCCCCGGCGGCGGCCCTCGCCTGGCTTTTGCCCTGGGCCTTGTGCAGCTCCTTGGTCAGCCGCCCGTGGCCGATCTCGCCGCCCTCGCGCTCGAAAAAGGTCAACAGGTCGGCGCTGAGCGCGCGCCATTTCTTCAGCGACAGGCGCGCCACCCGGGCCAGCTTGGCATCGTCGTCGGGCAGCCGGCCGCCCGCATTCCACATCGCCATCAACAGCAGCATGTAGGCGCCGATCTGCTCGGTGGAGAGCTGCAGCGTGTCGCCGACGAAATCGGAGACGTAGAGCTGCATGAAGGGGCGCTCGCTCATGCCGCCGCGCCCATATTCAAGCCACGCCTGATGGAACCAGCGGCGGGGTTCGACGTTTTGTCGCGTCGATGCCAAGGGGAGGTTTGCCGATGACGGCCTTCATGCCGGTTACTCTGCGATTTTGCGACAACAAAACCATGCTGGTCGGCTCGGTGGCCGAGGCCGCCACGGCGCTCGGGCACCAGTGGCCCGACAGGACCGCGCCTGCCTATATCGAGGCGGCAAGGCTGGTTGCCCTGGCCGTGGACGGCACCTGCAGCCAGCGCATCGCCTTCGACGCCTTCATCAAGGCGGCCAGGCAGCAGGGCATACTGGTTGCCAAGCCGCGGAGCCGGGCGCATGATTGGCTGGACGCCGCAGCCGGTCCGTGACGCCGGCGCGGATGTGATGCAACCGCCCGCCCGCCTTGCGCGTTTATGAGCGCGGGCTTGAATGCCGCGCGCAATGCCAGAGCTGAGGTGAACGCCGTGGGTACGATGAAGACCGGGGTGCCGCTCAAGGTGCGGATGGAGGGTCAGGTGGAAGAGATCGACAGCGTCAGCGACGCCGCCGATTTCCTGCAGCGCTGGCCAATCGAGCGGCGCGGCCACATCTACCGCAGCGCGCTCAATGCCTGCAGCGCGGCCATCGCCGCGCAGATCTCCGAATCCGACGCCATGAAAGTGTTCACCGGCTTTGCCCGGGTCAGCGGCATCCTGGTTGCCGAAAGCGGTCCGGCCATGACGCTCGAGGCAAGGACCGTGCAAAGCCGCATGCCCAGGCAGGGCCGCCATATCCCGAAATAAGGAAGTGGGGCTTTCGTCCCGATCCTGCTTCATCTGAAATCCCTCGCGACCGATCGTCCGCGTTTGCCTGCCATGTCAGCGCCGTTTCTCATCCGCCTGCCGGCACCTTCTCCCGGATTGCGCAAACGCATGCGAAGTACCGCCACCCCCTGCCCACAAGGGGGAGGGGAATCCCGCCGGCGGACGGCAAACGGCCAACGTTTCGGCATCCAGTTCGAGCCTGCGCGACCTTGTCCCCCTCCCCCTTGTGGGCAGGGCAATCGCATATAGGCGGGCGGGGCTTTCGCTCTACGATTTACCCCCACCCCTAACCCCTCCCCACAAGGGGGAGGGAAACTTCCGTTGGCGCTGACATCGGCAGATTGCCGACGTTTTGACGCCGGGTAACAGCGCGCGGCAGCATTCCCTCCCCCTTGTGGGGAGGGTTAGGGTGGGGGTCTATCTTCGTGAGAATCCATATGCGATCGCCCTGCACTTGTGGGGGTCCGAAGGACGGGCGAGACCCGTGGCTCGCCCCGGCAGAGGACCGCAGGTCCGGGGTGGGGGTACGCGGCGGGCCAGATGTCGCAACGCCCAGCTCCTCACCCCGGCGCCGCTACGAAAACGCGGCGGCGGAAGCGCGCCTGGTGGAAGTCGCAATAGCTTTTCAGCGCCCTCGTGCGCATGCCGCAGCACAGCATGCCGGCGCCTGGCCGGCCGCCCGGCGCATCGTTTTCAGGATCTTCTTCCAGCGTCAGGTCCAGCGGCGCGCGGCAGCGGCCGAACAGGCAGTCGATGAAGCGCATCGCCACGCCGTGCGGCTGGCGGCCGATGGCGGTGCGCGGCGGCACCGGCACCTCCAGGCGATAGGCCTCGCCATCGGCCACCAGCACGCCGACCTCGCGCGCATACAGGCGCGGCGGCAGCCAGGCCGGCGGCGGGTCGCGCCTCGGCCGGGCGCCCTTGCGGGCACCGGCGCCCTTGGCGGCGGACCCGTCAGCACCCTTGTCGGCAGCAGCCTTGCCCTTGGCGGGCGCGCCGCGCGCTCGCTTGCTTGCGGATCGATCGCCCGCGCCCCGCCTGGCGCCGCCCGGCCTGCCATTGGCAAAGCCGATCGCGCCAAGCATGGCGTTGCGGTGCACGATGCCGATGATGGCGTTGCGTGACACGCGGGCGCCGCGCAGTGCGCTGAACGCCGCCGCGATCTTCGAGGCGGAAAGCCCCTCCTTCAGCCAGCGGGCGATCTCCTGCAATTCCGCGTCGCTGTAGCTTGCCATCTCCAGGCTCCGTCCAGGGTTCCGCCTTCGGCCGCGCGAGCGCGCCGTCAGGCAAGCGTCAGGGCTCGGCCCGGATTGTCAGGGCCGCGTTCGGGGGGTGTTTGGTTCGAGCTCCGGTTGGCGCCGGGTCAGCCGGGGCGGATCGATTGCCCGGCGGCGAGGCGCGAAAGCCGCGCCTCGGCCGTCTCTCTGTCAGGTGCGGAAACCGCCCTGCCCGTTGTCCGGTCGAACAGCATGACAGTGCCATCCTGCGTGCGGATGCACGGCCGGCCGGATGAACCGGCGCAAGCCTGCCCGGCGCCATGCCGGCTGAATTGGGGGCCGGAGCCGCGGGGAGCGGCGGCTCCGGCCGTTCCGGCCGCCGGTGACGGGCGGACCGGACCCGGGGCCGATGCGTGCAAGCATTGGGCCTCGGGCTTCGCCCCGGCCGGGGAGGAGGACAGCCGGGACGGAAGCGAATGGGTGACGGCCTTCGCCGCCGGATGCGCCTCGGTTGAGGCCGGCGCCATGGCGCCATCGAAGCTGGACAGGTTCTGCATGACCAGATATAAGCATAACTCAAAAATAGATGCAAGCCATTCTTTCATAGACGAGAGCCGCTTTCATCGCTCACATGGCGCCATGGCAAAGACGGAACTGTCGATCAAGGTCGGGGCGGCGATCCGCAAGGCGCGCAAGCAGCGCGGCCTGGTCATGCGCCATATCGCCGAGCACAACGACACCGATGTCGCCGCCGTCGGCAACTGGGAAACCGGCCGCAACCTGCCCAAGACCGAGAACCTGCTGAAGACCGCCGCCTTCCTGCGCGTCGACCCCGTCGCGCTTGGCAAGGGCGAGGTCGTCTTCCTCGACGATGCCGGCCCGGTGGCCGACGCAGAGGTCGTCACCGATGCCGCCCCCCTGCCCGCCGGGCCGATGGACATCGAGCTGCTTGGCGCGGCGGTCGGCGGCGACGACGGCGACTTCACCTTCAACGGCGAGGTCGCCGGCTATGTCCAGCGCCCGCCCGGCATCGCGCAACTGCGCAAGGTGTTTGCGCTGCACGTGCTCTCGGATTCCATGGTGCCGCGCTATGAGCCCGGCGAAATGCTCTATTGCGGCGGCCGCGACGCCGTGCCCGGCGACCATGTGGTCATCGAGACCTTTCCCGAAGAGAACGAGCGCAACGGCAAGGCCTTCATCAAGAAGCTGGTCAAGCGCACTGCCGCCGAACTCGTGGTCGAGCAGTACAATCCGCCCAAGACGCTGACCTTCAACCGCTACGCCATCAAGCACGTCTGGCGCGTGATTCCGCTCAAGGAATTGCTGGGGTATTAGGGGGCTCTTCCTTCTTCCCCTGTGGGAGAAGGAAGAGCCAGCGCCGGCGCCACCGCCCTCTCAAGCCCGCTTCGATCCTTCCAGAGGCACCTCGCGGTCGTTCAGCATCCGCGCTTCACTGCGCACCCGCTGGCGCTCGTCGATGAACGCCGCCTGGATCGACACCGCGGCGCCCGGCAGTCCGTCGGCGCGGCAGGCCGAGCAGACGATGCGGCCCGACAACGCGGCCAGCGGCGTGTTCCCCGTCACCCCGAACCGCTTCAGCTGATCGGGCCGCCACCACCTGTTGCGGCCGCAATCGGCGCACTCGACCGATATCGAGGCGACATGCGCGATCACCGGTTCCTTGCCTGGCAATGCCATCGCCCCTCCCTCGCCATTTGTTCCTGATTTGTTCACATATTCCTGCGTTTTGGCGCGAGAGTCGAGTCGCGCCTTTCAAACTTTCCCAAAAGTTTTTCTTCTATAGTTATTTGAGTTATGCTCTTATACGCTTACAAATGTGAGTCGGAGGGAGAACCGCCCGCCGCATCAGTTCCGGGAGCGACGATGCACGCCCTTGCCGCCGATTTCGCCCGCGCCTGCGGTTACACCGGCGACAGCCCTGCTCTGCTCGAGGCCTTCGAGGCGATCCGCCGCAACGGCATCGAGCGTGCCCGCCACGATCACACGAGCCGCAAGGCCGTCATCGACGAGCTGAAACAGTCAGAAGCGCTGTTCCTGGCCTCGATCGGCCCGGCGCTGTCGGCCGAGGAAGCCATCGAGGACGCCACCCGCTTCATCGCCTGCTGGCGCAACATGCCGCGCTGGCGCCAGGAGCGGCGCCAGGCCGACCTCGTCAGGGCCAGGCAGCAACGCCTCGTGGCGCGATTCTTCCGTCGGTACGGCCATCGGCTGTGGGCAAGGGAGGCGGCGTAGGCGCAGCGGGTCTGGGGCGCAGCGTTGGCATCGCCTTCTCCCCTTGTGGGAGAAGGTGGATCGGCGCGCTAGCGCCGAGACGGATGAGGGGTGCTGGAAGAAATGAGGGGTCGGTAATTCTGCTCTGTCAAAGCGTCTGCCAAGCTGGAACACCCCTCATCCGACCGAGCTTCGCTCGGCCACCTTCTCCCACAAGGGGAGAAGGGATCACCGCCGCCCCCTCACCTTCTCACCCGTGACTTCAGCCAGCGGTCGAACGCCACCGCCAGGATCAGGATCAGGCCGATGACGATGCTTTGCGTGTAGGACGAGACGTTGTTGAACTGCAGTCCGTTCTGCAGCACGCCGATCAGCGCCGCCCCCACCACCGTGCCGCCGACCGAGCCGATGCCGCCGAACAGCGAGGTGCCGCCGATGACGACGGCCGAAATGACCGTCAGTTCGTAGCCGATACCGGCCACCGCTTCCGACGAGTTGAGCCTGGCCGACAGCACGAAGGCGGCAAGGCCGGCGAAGAAGCCGACGATGACATAGACCGAGACCAGGATGCGGTCGACGCGCAGGCCCGACAGCCTTGCCGCCTCGGCATTGCCGCCGACGGCATAGACGGCGCGGCCGTAGCGCGTGTAGCGCAGCACGATGTGGCACAGGATGGCGGCCACCGCGAAGATGATCGCCGGCACCGGCACCGGACCGATCAAGCCGGTGCCGAACCAGCGCATCGAGGCGTCGAAGCCCGAGATCGGGCCGCCATTGGAGATGGTCAGCGTCAGCCCGCGAAACACCGTCAGCCCGCCCAGCGTGACGACGAAGGGCGGCACTTTCAGCCGGGTGATGGCCAGCCCCTGCACGCCGCCGGCGGCGGCGCCCACCACGACGGCGGCCAAGAGGGCCGCGAACCAGCCATAGCCTTGCGTGCCTGACGTCGACAGCGACAGCGTGTTGGCGGTGCCGCCCTTGGCGACCACGGCGGCGACCATGCCGCAAAAGGCCAGCAGCGAGCCGACCGAGAGATCGATGCCGGCGGTGAGGATGACGAAGGTCATGCCAAGCGCGATCAGCCCGGTGATCGAGATCTGCCGCGTGATGTTGAACAGGTTGATCGGATCCATGAAGCTCGGCTTCAGCACGGTGAAGACGACGATCAGCGCGGCCAGGAACAAAAGCGGTCCGAAACTCATCAAGAGCCGCGCGACATTGATGCCGCCGCGCTGGTTCTGTTCGCCCGCCACGCTCATCGTGCCTGCCCCTTCGCGTCCTGCCTGTCGAGCGCCATCAGTTCCATCAGTTTTTCCTCGTTTGCCTCGACGCCCTGCATCTGACCGGTGATGCGCCCCCGGCGCATGGTGACGATGCGGTCCGACACCGCCAGCACCTCGGGCAGTTCGGACGAGATCATCATCACCGCGATGCCGCGCGCTGCCAATTGCACCAGGATCTGGTGCACCTCGGTCTTGGCGCCGACATCGACGCCGCGCGTCGGCTCGTCGACGATCAGCACCTTGGGATCGCGCGCCAGCCAGCGCGCCAGGATCACCTTCTGCTGGTTGCCGCCCGACAGGCCCTCGATCGCCTGCTCGGCCGAAGCCATGCGGATCGACAGCATCTTGCGGAACCCGGCAAGCGCATCGCGCTCGCGCCGCTCGGCCATGAAGCCGAAGCCGTTGCTGAAATGCCCGAGCGACGCCACGGAGAAATTCGGCAGGATGCCCAATGCGGCAAAGATCGCCTGGTGCTTGCGGTCCTCCGGCACCAGGCCGATGCCGAGCGCGATGGCATCGGCGGGCGATGCCGGAGCGATCTGCCTGCCGTCGAGCGTGATGGTTCCCGCGGCGATGCGGTCGGCGCCGAAAATGGCGCGCGCCAGCTCCGTGCGGCCTGAGCCGACAAGGCCGGCGACGCCGAGGATTTCGCCGGCCTTGAGGTCGATGTCGACGCCGTCGAGCACGATGGCATGCGGCGCCTCGGGGTCGCGCACGGTGCGCAAGCCGCGCACCGACAGCCTGATGTCGCCGGCAATGGCGCGCTGTGCCGGCCGCGCATAGAGTTCGGACGCGGCGCGGCCGACCATCTTCTCGATGATGGCAGGCAGTTCGATCGGTCCGTTGTCGCGGTCGAGATGCCCGGCCAGCCTGCCGTCGCGCAGCACCGTCATGCGGTCGCAGATGGCGGCGGCCTCCTCCAGCCGGTGGGTGACGAACATGATGGCGACCTTGTCCCTGCGCAGCCGGTCCATGATCGACAGCAGGCGCTGCACCTCGGTCTCGGTCAGCGCCGAGGTCGGCTCGTCCATGATGATCAGCCGGCTTTTCAGCGACAGCGCGCGCGCGATCTCGACCAGTTGCTGCTCGGCCACCGACAGCGCCGAGACCGGCGTCATCGGGTCGATCGTCAGACCGACGCGGGCGATGATCGCGCGGGAGTCTTCCTCCATGCGCCGCCAGCTGACCAGCCCGAGCGGACCGGTCGGCGCGCGGCCGATGAAGATGTTCTCCGCCACCGTCAGCGTCGGGATCAGGCTGAGTTCCTGGTAGATGGTGACGATGCCGAGCCGCTTGGCATCCTGTGGGCTCGCCGGCTGATAGTCGGCGCCGTCGAAAATGATGCGGCCACTGGACGGCGGCATGACGCCGGACAGGATTTTGAGCAGCGTCGACTTGCCGGCGCCGTTCTCGCCGAGCAGCCCGAGGATTTCGCCGGGCCGGATGTCGAGCGAGACGTCGCTCAGCGCGGTGACGCCGGCAAAATGCTTGGTGACGCCCTCGACGGCAAGCAGGATGGGTTCAGGCGATGCGGCTTCAGCTGTGGGCAATGGTTGCTCCCCGAGACATGGGACGTGCGCGCTGCCCCTCACCCTTACCCTTTCCCCGTATAGAGACTGGAACAGGGGCTCGCCAGCGTCGGAGCGCTACCCTTCTCCCCGTCACTTGACGGGGAGAAGGTGCCGGCAGGCGGATGAGGGGCGACGCAAACTTCGGCGATCGATCTTGCGCGCGGGACGCTGTCCCGACAACGCCGATCACAAGTCCCTACTTCGTCTCGCCAATCCGCTCCGCCTTGTCGAGATTGTCCTTGCCGATGACGATCGGCGTCAACAGCACCAGCTTCTCCTTCGGCTCGGTCTTGTCCTTGGCGTAGGCGACCGCGATGCGCACCGCGGTGCGCGACTGCTCGCCCGGGAACTGCTCGACGGTGCCGGCAAGCTTGCCGTCGCGCACCGCGACCAGCGCTTCCGGCAGCGCGTCGAAGCCGTAGATCTTGACGTCGGTGAAGTTGCGGGCGGCACACGCCTCCATGGCGCCGAGCGCCATGTCGTCATTGGCGCAGACGATGGCGTCCGGCTTGCCGTTGGCGGCAAGGCCGGCCTCGGTCACCGACAGCGCCTCGGCGCGGGCGAAGTTGGCGGTCTGCTCGAAGATGATCTGGTACTTGTCCTTCAGGGGGTCGAGCACGTTGTGCACGCCCTTGTTGCGGTCGATCGCCGGCCCGGCACCCGGCTGGCCCTGCAGGTGGAAGATCTTGGCGCCGTTGGGGAACGCCGCCACCATGGCGCTGGCCTCCGCCTCGCCGCCCTTGACGTTGTCGGCGCCGACATGGGCCAGGATGCCCTCGACGCCGTCGACGCGGCGGTCGATCGTCACCACGGGAACGCCCGCCTTGACCGCTTCCTCGATGGCCGGCGCCAGCGCGTTGACGTCGAGCGGCGAGATGACGATGGCGTTGACCTTCTGCACCAGGGCCGCCTCGATGTCGGCGGTCTGCTTGGTGGCCGAGTTCTGGCCGTCGCTCTCGGTCAGGTTGACGCCCTGCGCGGCGGCCTCGGCCTTGATCTCGTTCAGCATGTGCACGAAGAACGGAAAGCCGAGATTGGGCACCGAGCCCAGAATGGTGAGCTTGTCCTCGGCGAACACCGAGGGCGCGGCAAGCATCATGGCGCCGAACGCCGCGGACGACAGCAGGAATTCACGTCTGTTCATGGGATCCTCCTCCACAAGAACGCACGACCCCGAAAACCGGGACCGGTTTCAGGAAGGATCATGCGTCGGTTCAAAGTGTTGGAGCATCCTCCCTGCGCTAGACAACGCATGCCGCTCCAGCTGGCCGCCGCTGTAAAAGAGCCTCCGATCGACGCCTGCGCGGGGATGCTAACCCAGGGTCAACCATTTGTGCAACATCGATATAACAGAGCTGCCAGGGCGAATTATCGGAATTGTCGGATTTTTGGATTGCAGGCAACGGCTTGCCGCTCGCAGACCGCCTTCAGCGTCCGCGAGGCCTGCCCCAGTGCGGGACAGAGCCTCGATGCAGAGAGATCGGGCGGATGACAATCGGCGATATCTAACCGAGCCCCTACGGCCCGGGAACCAAGGGCCCGCGCAAGTTCCAGCGCGGGACGGAAAGCCGAATGGCCTCGCCTGGCCTTGATCCGAGTCAAGCTGGCCCTGTGATCAAGCCGATGGCGGACCTATATCGAAGTCAGCCTCCTTCAGGCTCCCGCCATCACAAGGGCGTGTCGTCGCACGACCCTTTCACAACAGGTCAAACCATCATGTACACACATCTGCTGATCGCCACGGACGGATCTGAACTGGCCGACAAGGGCGTTGCCCATGGCGTGGCGCTGGCCGGCCGCCTCGGCGCCGCCGTCACCTTCGTCAACATCACCGAGCCGTTCCCGATATTCGCCTGGGGCGGTGCCATGGCCGGCTATGCCGCTGGCGATGAATTCGCCGCCTACCAGGAAGGCGGCCGCCAATATGCCAAGGAAGTGCTCGACAAGTGCAAGGCGTCGGCGGACCTGGCTGGCGTGCGCGCCAAGGTCCTGCATATCGAAAACAGAAAGCCCGCCGAGGCGATCCTGGAATTGTCGCAGGCGCAAGGCTGCGATCTGATCGTCATGGCCTCGCACGGACGCCGTGGGCTGGGAAGGCTGCTCTTGGGAAGCCAGACCGCCGAGGTGCTGTCCTTCACCGAGATTCCGGTTCTCGTGGTTCGGTAGGCTATCCCCAATCCCCAACTGAGACACCAAAGCGCACGTCCCCCGAGACGAGCGACAACATGCGTGACATTTGTTTCTTGAGGAGGACGGTGCGCCAATCCTCCTTCACCCACGGACGAAAACGCGCGCCAGCCGCCTCTTGAGCAGCCGCAGCGACAGGCGACGTCGTAGGGAAAACCTTGCAATGCGCTGTCGCACTGCGCGCATAGCATTCGCATGAGCCGCGTCGAGGCTCATGGTGCCGTTGCCGAGGTGCAAGGGTGGGCCGGAGGCTGACCGCAGGATGCCGCGTAGCGCCCGCGCATGCATCTCGGCGTAGCGGCTGTAATCCACGCCAGCTTCCCACCCGGGCGGTCGTGCCAGAACGGTCGGATTGTTGTTGATCTCGAAGGTTTGGACGCGGCCGTCGACGATGCCATAATCGATGCGACCATAGTCAATGCCGGCCAGCGTGAAGACGCGCTCGATTTGCGCGGCATGCGGATTGTCGTTCACGTAGGCACGGCTCTCCGCCCTGTCCGCCTCGGTGAAGCGGGTGCTGGGAAACTTGATGTACCAGCTCTCGTTGATGAAGCAGTGCTGCGGATAGATCGTCGGCCCCACCTTGTAGGCCGAGTACTTGCGAAACCGGCCATCGGCCGATGGTGCCGCGCCATATTCGACAATCATCAGATCCGGGTCCTGGCGGATATGGACGGGCATGCCGGCAATCGCGCGCTCCAGCGCATCCGCGCTGTCGATCAACCCGGTCAGTGGCGGCTCATGCTGACTTTCCCAGCGTACGAAAACCGGAAATCGGCGGAGTGACTCACGCTGGTGCAGGCGATGCACGTCGAAGTCGTTGAGACCGGCGGCCTTCAGCCGCTTCAGCAACTCAAAGCGACGCGGCACGATCGCGGGGTTGTTGAGCAACGCCAGGTCGCGATCAAGAGACGCGATACGGTCATGCAACGCGGCCGCGGCCTGCAATTCGGCTGGAGACAGCCTTTCGAAATCCGTGAAGATGAAGGTGCCCGGAGCGACTGGCCCAAGCTTGGCGGCCAGTTCGTAGGGTATGATCCGCACAAGGTCACCAAGCCCATGGTCGTAATAGCCAAGCAGCACGCCCATCGTGTAAGCGTGTCGGCGCGTACAGAGATAGTAGATCGGCCCCTGGTCGACGGTCATGGCCGGGACTCGGTAAGCTGGCGCGCGCAGGGCATGCCTGACGACACGGGATTTTTCGAAAGACGATGCATAGCGAGCCATTCTCTACCACTGCGTCCGGGGCCGTTGAGCACCCTTGGCAAGGGGTTCGCGCGGGGGCTTTCAAGGGCGCCGCGAATACCTATGCGATCCATGATGAAATGCGCCGGCAAGCCCCCGTTTGGCAGGCGCCATGGGGTGATGTCTACGTCACGGGATACGATCTTGTCTCCAGCAGCCTTGTCAACCGTACGCTGTCGCACGTGCCCCCAGTCGGCGAGGTGGCGGAGCCGCATTCGGCGATGCGCGACTGGCTGATGTATCAGGAGGGCGCTGCTCATGCGGCCCTCCGCCAGGCCTTGCAGCAACCCTTTGTCGGCAAGGGCGCCGCGGTTTTGCGGCCCGTGGTCGCTGACGCGGTCGAGGAGCTCCTTGGCGATGCCGAACTGTCCGGCGACGTCGACGTTGTGACAGCCTTCACGCGCGCGGTGCCGGAACGCATCATCTGTCGGCTGCTGGGCGTGCCAGACGAGGACATGTCCATGATCCGGGCATGGTCGGGTCCGATCCGTAACATTCTCGATGCAGGCTTCGACGACGCCTTTGGCGATCGCCCAAACCCTGCCGATGAAATGTCGGGCTACTTTGTCGAGCATCTGCGCCATCTGCTTGCCGCCGGCCGGATGCCACCGCTTCTGACAGGGCTGCCGGGTCTCGTCGATGCACTGGGGCTGAAGGCTGCCGGGCGCAACATCGCCTTCCTGGCCTTCGCCGGTCACGAGACAACCGTGCATCTCATCGGCAGCCTGCTGTTCCATCTCGCTCACCAGCCCGCCCAGTGGTCGGCGCTGAGGGCTGATCGCGGGCTTGCGGCCAACGCCGTTGCCGAAACGCTGCGGCTGGAAAGCCCGGTGCAGAAAATCTGCCGCTGGCCGCTGGAGCCCACGGCCATTGCTGGCCATGAGATTGCAAAGGACCAATTGGTGGTGCTGCTGATTGGCGCGGCCAATCGGGATCCAGCCCAGTTTCCCGATGCGTCGCGTTTCGACCTCGGCCGTGCCAGGCAGAACCTCGCCTTTGGTCGGGGTGCGCATGTCTGCATTGGCAGGGCGCTGGCGGAGATGGAAGGCGTCGCGGTTCTGGAAGCGGCGCTGGGCCGTTGGAAAAGCATCGAGCCGGTTGCCTGGCAATGGATGGACAATTCCTCCATCCGTGGTCTCGACGCGTTGACCTTGAGACTGACCGCCTAGACCGGACGGTCGCGTAACCCATTTCCACACGGCAACATGGCAACACAAGGATTTCGATTCCGAGACAAGGGGATGCAGCATGATCCTAAAGCACCGGGTCACGGTCATCGAGTGCCGCGAGAAACGCCGCGTCTGACTGACTGAGCAGGATTGGCGGCTTCATGCCGGCAATGCTCGTGCCGCACTTCAGGCGGTGGCGCTTTAACCTGCCATAAAGGTCGTCGATGCCAGCCGCCCGCAGCGGTCCCAACTGGCCGATGCGCCGGGCATATTCATACTGCGGATTGGCCCCGAGTGCGTGGTCTAGGCTCTCGCCTGTCAACTCGACGGCCTGCCCGGAGGCATCGGCTTCGACGAAAAGCCGGTAGTGCGGGTGTGGCGTCGCCACCGCCACCAGCAACGCATACGTACGACGGTCAACTCCGACTTCGTCGAGGCAGCGCGCAACAAAGGCTTCAGTGAGCTTCTCTCCGCAGAGATCGGAAACCATGCCGGCGCGACCGATGAAACGCAGGCGTGGCGTGTCGCCAGTGAAGCCGGTGACCTCGACCATGTCGCGCGTATCGTAGCGATAAAGGCCCGAGCCGGTGGTGACGATCAGCCGGTAGGACCGGCCAGCCTCCAACTGCCAAGCGAACAGGCTGCCGGCGTTGTCGTCGACAAACTCAAAGAACCCGCTTTGCGATGCAAGGATGCAGCCGGCGCCGTCGCCATGGGGAAAAGAAACGGCGGCTTCGGTAGACATCAGACCTTTCGACTGGATGAACGCCTCGGGGAATTGCGCCTGCAACTCGGCGGCAAAACCGCTGCTCGAGGCGTCGGTCCAGCAACTGATCGTATCGAGGCGAGGCCAGATCGCCGAGAGCTTTCCCTCCGCCCCTCCAAGCGCGGCCTCGAGCGTGGCAATGCGGCGGCGAACGGCGTCCGCCGGCTGCGTGGCGCCCAGGCTACTCGCAAGCTCACGCAACAGGCCACCGGCATCGCGTCGAAGCGCACGCAGGATTTCCGTCAAGTAAGTCGGGCTCCAGACCCAGATCAGCGCCAGGTCCTCAGCCGCCAGGAGGCGGAGGCAGGTTTGCCTTTGCCAGGCAGCGAAATCGGTGAGCAGCCTCAGTTCCATTGGCACGGCGGACAATTCGATCAGGCTGTCGCGCAAGGCTCCGAAATAGGCGAAAGGCACAGGGCTGCCCAGCCTGTGCGCACCGACGCGTTCGTTAGCGTCGCGGCCGATGGGGCTGAGCGAAAAATAACTGTGCCCCTGCGTGACGCCTGGCCGGCGTCGGATCAAATCCGCCAGCCAGGGATAGAGGCAATCGGTGAAGGCTTGCAGGCCTGTGTCAGTATAGGGGATATATTTCGACCCGCCGGAACTGCCGCCGGTCTGCTCGAGAAACCGGACCGGCTCGACGGTCAGCACATTTTCGGCCCCGCCGATCACCCGGTCCATATAGGGCGAAAAGGCCTCGTAGTCGCCGATCGGCACCAGATCGCGAAAGGCTTCCGCCGAACTGGCCTTGGCGAAATTGTGGTCACTGCCGAACACCGTCGCTGCATTGGCATCGACAAGCCGCCGCAAGACGGCGCGCTGCGTGGCCTCGACATCGCCAAGCCGCGCCCGGAAACCAGCCTCCGCGGCGGCGGTCTCGGCGGCAATCCTTGCCCAGGCTTCAGTGACCATCCGCCAGCCCCTCGGCAAAGCTCGCCGCGCCATAGCGCTTCAAATTGCCAAGCTCGAGTTCGGCCAAGCAGGCGAGCTCGACGCCTCGAAAATGGTCCGGGTTCGCTCTCACGAAAAATGCCGCGTAGCGGTTTCTGGCCGCGATTTCCTCGGCATCGGCCCAATGTTCCCGAAGGTGGCCCTGCGACGGACCGAAGTCGATCAGCCCGGTCGATGGATCGTAGTAGCGGCCGTAGCGGGCGGTCGCTATCGCGTCGCGGATGGCCTGAAGGCAGGCCGAGCCCCGGCCATCGATCGCTGGAAAAAACTCGCGGAAGAAATTGGGCAGGATGCGAAATGTGCGGTGCCCCTTGATGATGGGGAACCAGAAAAGCCGGCCGCCGATCCTGGCCTTGGCGGCACCCGCCGCGCGGAAAAAACCGCGCAGCAGTACCGGGTCGCCCCAGCGCGCCGAATGGAGAACGGTATCGCCGGAGAAGAGATAATTGACGGTCTCCGCGCCAACGGTTTGCTGCCTGACGAGATATGTCGAGAAACCGATGATCGTTCCGTGGCGCCGGATGACCACGACGGCGTCCTTCTCGGCGAGATCGCGCTCGAAACCATTGCGGTCGACGGCTTCGTAGTAAGTCTCGTACAGCGCGAACATCTGGTCGCGGTCGACCGGCATCAGGTCCGCAACCGGGATTGTCAGCGACTCTATGGAATCGGCTTCGTCCGCAGCACTTCGCACTTAGTTCCCTGCCCGCCCGTATCATATCCCGATGCGCCGAATATGCGACAGACGAACAGATGTTCAACCCCACCCCCCAATGGATCCTCATCATTCTGCGAACAATAGCGGCAGGAATTCCAGTACAGGCCGCGGTCAAGCACGCCGGCCAATGTCGCTTGAAGACTCGGCGCGACGCCAGAGCTGGCAAACTACCGGCTGTCGGCCTTCGCAATCCTGGTCTGCGGGTCGCAATAGATGCCATAGAGCGTCTGCAGGATGCGCTCGACCTCCACAGAGGCCAGCCGATAATAGACCTGCTGGGCGTCGCGCCTCGTGTCCACGAGCTTGAGCGCCCGCAATTTCGAAAGCTGCTGCGACAGCGCCGACTGGTTCATCGCGACCAGTTCGGCCAGTTCGTTGACGCTCGTCTCGCCGTCCAGCAGATGGCACAGGATCATCAGCCGCTTTTCACTGGCCATCGCCGCGAGCAGTTCGGACGCTTCACGCGCCCGCTTGTCCAGTTCGATGATTTTTATATTGCGCATATGAACACATTATCATATTAAGAGTTACAAATAATATTAGTCTGGCGCCGGCGTCTGTCAAGCCGATGGATCGATACGCGGGGGATTCACGCCAGCACGTTCGTTTGACCCGCATCAAGTCGCGGCCGGCCAGTTAGGCGCACGATCAGCCAGTGCCGGTTCCTGCGTGGGAAGAGCAATGTCGGCGTTGCGCCAAAAGCGACGCCGCGAAGGAGGAAAGAGCATGGCGCATATTGTCATCCTGGGTGCCGGATTGGGAGGCACCATCATGGCCTACGAGCTTCGCGACGAACTGGCCCGGGAGCACCAGGTTTCCGTCGTCAACAATGGCAGCCACTATTCATTCGTGCCGTCCAACCCTTGGGTCGCCGTTGGCTGGCGCGACAGGCAAGCGGTCGAAATCGACCTTGCTCCGGTGCTGGCACGGCGCAACATCGGCTTTCATCCGCAGGGAGCCAGGCGCGTCCACCCGGTCGAGCGCACGGTGGAACTCAACGACGGCTCATCCGTCGCCTATGATTATCTGGTGATCGCCACCGGCCCTGAACTCGCTTTCGACGAGATCGAGGGCCTCGGGCCGGAGCACAACACCCAGTCGGTCTGCCACATCGATCACGCCCTCAAGGCCAGGACGGCCTTCGACGCGCTCGTCGCCAGACCGGGTCCGGTCGTCATCGGCGCGGTCCAGGGCGCGTCCTGCTTCGGACCGGCCTACGAATTCACCTTCATCCTCGACAAGGCGTTGCGCGACGCCAGGGTGCGCGACCGCGTGCCCATGACCTTCGTCACCTCGGAACCCTATATCGGCCATCTCGGTCTCGACGGCGTCGGCGACACCAAGGGCCTGCTCGAGAGCGAGATGCGCCAGCATCACATCAAGTGGATCTGCAACGCCAGGGTCGACAAGGTCGAGCCGGGCAAGATGTTCGTCCAGGAAATCGCCGATGACGGGTCGGTCAGGCAGGCGCACGAATTGCCGCATGCCTACGCCATGATGCTGCCCGCCTTCCGTGGCGTGGCGGCGGTGCGCGGCATCGAAGGCCTGACCAATCCGCGCGGCTTCATCGTCGTCGACAAGCACCAGCGCAACCCGGCCTTCCCCGACATATTCGCGGTCGGCGTCTGCGTCGCCATCCCGCCGATCGGCAAGACGCCGGTACCGGTAGGCGTGCCCAAGACCGGCTTCATGATCGAATCCATGGTCACGGCGACGGCGCGCAACATCAGCCGCCTGGTGAAGGGCGAGGAGCCCGATGCCCAGGGCACGTGGAATGCGGTCTGCCTCGCCGATTTCGGCGATTCCGGCGTCGCCTTCGTGGCGAAGCCGCAGATCCCGCCGCGCAACGTCAACTGGTCGTCCTCCGGCAAATGGGTGCACACCGCCAAGGTCGGCTTCGAGAAGTATTTCCTGCACAAGATCAGGACCGGCAAGTCCGAGCCCTTCTACGAGCGCCTCGCGCTGCAGGTATTGGGCATCGACAAGCTCAAGCAGATCAAGGTCGAGGCGCCTTCGGATGTCCCGGGAGCCTGACCGGTGCAAGCCGCCGCGGCCGGGCCTTTCGCGGTTGGCGGGCACGGCGAAGGCCCGCCACCGCCGGCGGCAAATCTGGCGCCGCCCCTTGCGGCCAACGATAACATACATATATTTAGATATGATCACATACAAATGGAGATGACGATGTCCCTCGACCGTTCCGTTCTCGCTTTCGCCGGCATCATGGTGCTGCTGTCCGTCGTGCTCACCGCCCTTGTCTCGCCGCTGTTTGTCTGGCTGACGGTCTTCGTCGGGCTCAATATGCTGCAGTCGGCGTTCACCGGCTTCTGCCCGGCGGCGATGGTCTTCCGCAAGCTCGGCATCAAGCCGGGATGCGCTTTCTAAGGAAGATGCGGATGCGCATGCCTCTTTTGTTCGCCGCGTTGCTGGCGGCCTCTCCGGCGCTTGCCGGCACGCTGACGCTGGCGCCGACGACGGTGACCGAATGGAAAGCGGTCTATGGCCGTGTCGAGGCGCGCGACACCGTTCCGGCGCGCGCCCGCATCGGCGGCCTCATCGTCGACCTGGCCGTCACCGAGGGCGAACTGGTCAAGGCGGGGCAGAAGATCGCCACCGTCCAGGACGACAAGATCGCCTTTCAGGTCGCCGCGCTGGACGCCCAGTTGCGCGCCTTGCAGGCACAGCTGGAGACGGCGCAGTCCGAACTCACCCGTGGCCAGACGCTGGTCGACAAAGGCGTCATGACCGCGCAACGCCTCGATCAGCTGCGCACCGAGGTCGACGTCGCGCGCAACCAGCTTGCCGCGACCGAGGCGCAGCGTTCGGTGGTCGTGCAGCAGGGCGCCGAAGGCGATGTCTTTGCTCCCGGCGACGGCCGCGTGCTGACCGTGCCGGTGACGCGCGGCGCCGTCATCATGGCCGGTGAAGTGGTGGCCACCATCGGTGGCGGCGGCGTGTTCCTGCGGCTGGCCGTTCCTGAGCGTTACGCGGCGTCCCTGAAGCAGGGAGCCGCCATCCGCATCAATGCCGGCGGCAAGGAGTCCGCCGGGCGCCTCGCCAAGATCTATCCGCAGATCGACAATGGCCGCGTCATCGCCGACGTCGAGGTCGACAATCTCGATACCAATTTCATCGATGCCCGTGTCCTGGTCGAACTGCCGGTCGCCGAGCGCTCCGCGTTGCTGGTGCCGGCGTCGGCGATCCAGACCCGTTCGGGGATCGATTTCGTGCGCGTCGCCGCCGGCGGCGCGCAGGCCGAGCGCGCGGTGGTCACCGGCGAGCGGTCCACGCGCGCCGACGGGGACTATGTCGAGATCCTGACCGGCCTCGCGGCCGGCGATGTCGTGGTCACGCCATGAAAGGTCCCTCCTCGCTGGGCATTGCCGGCGCGCTGACGCGGGCCTTCATCGCCTCGCCGCTGACGCCGCTGTTCCTGGTCGCCGCCTTCGCCTTCGGGCTGGTGGCGCTGCTCACGCTGCCGCGCGAGGAGGAGCCGCAGATCTCGGTGCCGATGGTCGACATCTTCGTGCGCGCCGACGGGCTGAAGGCCGACGACGCCGTCAAGCTGATCACCGAGCCGCTGGAGACGATCGTCAAGGGCATCGACGGCGTCGAGCATGTCTATTCGCAGACGCGCGACGACCAGGTGATGGTCACCGCCCGCTTCGTCGTCGGCACCTCGTCCGACGCCGCCGTGCTGCGCGTCCACGACAAGGTGCGCGCCAACATGGACCGCATTCCCGTCGGCGTGCCCGAACCACTGATCGTCGGCCGCGGCATCGACGATGTCGCCATCGTCACGCTGACGCTGTCGCCGAAGCCGGAGGCCGCCGCGCGCATGATGGCGAACGACCTCACCCGCATCGCGCGCGAACTGCGCACCGAAATCGCCAAGATCGACAATGTCGGACTGACCTACCTGGTCGGCGACACCGGAGAGATCATCCGCGTCAACCCGAACCCGGAAAAGCTTGCCCTTTACGGCGTCACCCTGCAGCAGCTCGCGGCCAAGGTGTCCGGCGCCAACAAAGCCTTTCCGGCCGGACGCGTCCGCGATCAGGGCGAGCAGATCGATATCGTCGCCGGCGAGACGCTGGCCTCGCCCGACCAGATCGGCAACCTGCTCTTGACCTCGCGCGACAACCGCCCCGTCTATGTCCGCGACGTCGCCGACGTCGCCTTCGCCACCGACACCGGCGATGCGCTGGTGTCCACGGTCACCAGGGCCGGCGCTGGCGTCGAGCGCGTGCCGTCGGTCACGCTCGCCATCGCCAAGCGCGCCGGCTCGAACGCGGTCTCCGTCGCCGACGCCATCCTGCACCGGGTCGCCCTGCTCCAGGGCGGATTGATTCCCGGCGATGTCTCGATCGACGTGACGCGCAACTACGGCGAGACCGCCAACGACAAGGCCAATGAGCTGCTCTACCATCTCGGCCTGGCGACGATCTCGATCATCCTGCTGGTCTGGGTCGCCATCGGCCGCCGCGAAGCCATGGTCGTGGCCGTCGTCATCCCGGTCACCATCCTGCTCACGCTGTTTGCCTCGCGCGTCATGGGCTACACGCTGAACCGCGTCTCGCTGTTCGCGCTGATCTTTTCCATCGGCATCCTCGTCGACGACGCCATCGTGGTGATCGAGAACATCTCGCGCCACTGGGCCATGGGCGGCGGTCGCGATCGCCGGCAGGCGGCCATCGAGGCGGTGGCCGAAGTCGGCAACCCGACCATCGTCGCCACCTTGACCGTGGTCGCGGCCCTGCTGCCGATGCTGTTCGTCTCGGGAATGATGGGCCCCTATATGAGCCCGATCCCGGCCAATGCCTCGGCGGCGATGATCTTCTCCTTCTTCGTCGCGGTGACGGTGACGCCGTGGCTGATGCTCAAACTTGCCCGACGGGCGCCGGTGCATGCCCATCGCGATCACGGCAATGGCGGCCCGCTCGGCCGTGCCTATACCGCCGTCGCCCGGCCGATCCTGGCCTCGAAGAAGGCGAGCTGGGCCTTCCTGCTTGCCGTCGGCGTGCTGACGCTCGGCTCGCTCGCGCTGTTCTACACCGAGCATGTCACGGTCAAGCTCCTGCCCTTCGACAACAAGTCCGAACTGTCGGTGACCATCGACCTGCCGGAAGGGTCTTCCGTCGAGGCGACCGATGCGGTGGCGCAGGCCGTCGCCGCCAAGGTTCTCGAACTGAAGGAGGTTCGATCGGTCCAGACACACGCTGCTGCGGCGGCGCCCTTCAATTTCAACGGCCTCGTCCGCCATGCCGTCCTGCGCACCGAGCCGCATCAGGGCGACGTTGCGCTCAACCTGCTGCCGAAAGCGAACCGTACCCGTTCCAGCCACGAAATCGCGCTCGACGTCCGCCAGCGCATCGCCACGATCCCCGTACCGGAAGGCACCAGCCTGAAGGTGGTCGAGCCGCCGCCCGGCCCGCCGGTGATGGCAACCCTGCTGGCCGAAATCTACGGACCCGACGGCGAGACGCGCCGCAAGGTCGCCGGCAAGATCGAGACGGCATTCCGCTCCGTGCCCTTCATCGTCGACGTCGACAATTCCTGGGGACAGCCGGCACGCCGGCTGCGCGCCACGATTTCCACCGACGATGCGGAATTCTTCCATGTCGAGGAAAGCGACGTCTTCGACACGCTCGCCATCCTCAATGGCGGAAAGACCGTCGGCTATTCGCATCGCGGCGGCGGCCGCCAGCCGATCCCGATCCGCATCGAGCGGCCGAAGGGCGAAAGGACGCTCGACGAGCGCTTCCTGACCACGCCCATTCCGGCGAATGTCCTGCCCGGCGACCGAGGCGTGGTCGAACTCGGCGATGTCGTGCGGGTGACGCCGGAGCGCGCCTCGTTCCCGGTGTTCAGGCACAATGGCCGCGCCGCCGAAATGGTGACGGCCGAGCTTGCCGGCAGCTTCGAGGCGCCGCTTTACGGCATGCTCGCCGTCAGCAAGGCCATCGACGCGCAGGACTGGACCGGACTGCAAAAGCCCGCGATCTCGCTGCATGGCCAGCCGGAGGATGAAAGCCGGCCGACGCTCCTGTGGGACGGCGAATGGGAGGTCACCTGGGTGACTTTCCGCGACATGGGGGCTGCCTTCGGCGTCGCGCTGCTCGGCATCTACATCCTGGTCGTCGCCCAGTTCGGCTCGTTCAAGGTGCCGCTGGTGATCCTGACGCCGATCCCGCTGACCTTCATCGGCATCCTCGGCGGACACTGGCTGTTCGGCGCGCCGTTCACCGCCACCTCGATGATCGGCTTCATCGCGCTGGCCGGCATCATCGTGCGCAATTCGATTCTGCTGGTCGATTTCATCCGCCACGCGGCGTCGCCCGACAGGCCGTTGAGCGAGGTCCTGATCGAGGCCGGCGCGATCAGGTTCAAGCCGATCCTGCTCACCGCACTTGCCGCCATGATCGGCGCGGCGGTGATCCTGACCGATCCGATCTTCCAGGGCCTGGCGATCTCGCTGCTGTTCGGCCTGGCCTCCTCGACGCTGCTGACCGTGCTGGTCATTCCCGCGATCTACCGGGTGCTGCGCACGTGAACGCGAACAGAGCGGCCAGATCCTGGCCTGGATCAACACCAGGCTCCCGGGCGGAGGCTGGTTGACGCGGAAAACCGGGATACCGGGCCTGACTGCGGTTTGCCTGCCACTGTTGCGAACTTGACAAGAGTCAAGGTGATCAGGCCGTCCAGGCTGTAGGACCCTTCCGGCGTCGGCCGGAACCGGAGTCCGCATGACAGTCCAGGGACGAGACGTAGAGAGCTCAGCCATGCAACCTCTGGCCCCGGTATTCGTGGCCCGGGGATTGACCAAGGTCTATGGCGCGGGCGATTCACGTGTCGTGGCGCTGAAGGACGTCGACCTCGATATCCGGCAAGGCGAATTCATCGTGCTTCTTGGCCCCTCCGGTTCGGGCAAATCGACCCTGCTCAACATCCTCGGCGGATTGGACGCTCCAACGTCAGGCACGGCGACCTGGCGGGATCACGAACTGACCGGAGCCAGCGACGAGCAGCTCACGACCTACAGGCGCGAGCATGTCGGCTTCGTGTTTCAATTCTACAACCTGATACCGAGCCTCACTGTCGAGGAGAACGTGCGGCTGGTCGCCCAGATCGCCAGCAATCCGATGACACCGGCCGAGGCGCTCGAACTCGTCGGACTGTCGCATCGCGCCGGTCACTTTCCTTCACAACTGTCCGGTGGAGAACAGCAGCGCGTCGCGGTGGCGCGCGCAATCGTGAAACGGCCGGACATCCTGCTCTGCGACGAGCCGACCGGCGCGCTCGACGTCGACACCGGCAGGCTGGTTCTGGCGGCAATCGCCAAGGTCAATGCGGAGCTGAACACGACGACCGCCGTGATCACTCACAACTCGGCAATCGCGGGGATGGCTCATCGCGTGTTGCGGCTGAGCGGCGGGCGCATCGTCAAGGAAGAACCGAATCCGCGGCGCATCCGGGCCGAGGATGTGACATGGTGAACGTCCTGGACATCAAGGTGGCGCGCGACCTCTGGTCGATGCGGCTTCAGGTCCTCAGCATCGCGCTGCTCGTCGCGGCCGGCGTGGCCGTCTTCGTGATGTCGGTGTCGAACTACCAGGCGCTGATCGGCGCCATGGAGGCGCACTACCGCAACGAACGTTTCGCCGACATCTTCGTGGGCATGACGCGCGCGCCGCTCTCGATCGTCGATCGGCTGCGCGAAATCGACGGCATTGGCATTGTGGAGCCGCGCGTCGCCGAGCCGGTGCGCGTGATCCGCGAGGACACCAACCTCCCGATCTCGGGGCGCGTCATCTCGCTCCCGGCCGCGGGCCAGCCGTTGCTCAACCGCCTGCATCTCGTGCAGGGACGCTGGCCCGATCCGCTGCATCCGGAAGAAGTCATCATCAACGCGGCATATGCCGAGGCGCGCGCCGTGCGGAGCGGAGAAACCATGGAGGTGGTGCTCAATGGCCGGCTGCAAGGCTTCCGCGTCGTGGGCACCGCCCTGTCACCCGAATTCATCTTTGCCACCCGCGCCGCGGTGCCGCTTCCGGACGATCGGAATTTCGTGGTGGTGTGGGCAAGCGAGGATGCGGTGGCAAGCGCCTTCGACATGAAAGGCGCCTTCAACGACGCGCTGATGACCCTGGCGCCGGGTGCAGGGCCGCAGCATGTCCTGGAAGAGGTCGATCGTTTGCTGGCGCCATACGGCGGCACCGGAGCCTATGGCCGGAGCGATCAGCCGTCGCACCGCTTTCTCAAGGACGAACTGGCGGAGCAGGAGACATTGAGCATCGTCATGCCGTCAGTCTTCTTGGGCATCGCGGCGTTCCTGCTCAACGTCGTCATCGGCAGGATGGTGGAAGCACAACGGGGGCAGATCGCTTCGCTGAAGGCGCTGGGGTTTGCGAACCGCACCATCGCCTTCCACTACTTCAAGCTGGTCACCGCCATCGCGTTGCTGGGATCGGCGATAGGTCTGGTCGTGGGGCGCTGGTTCGCGATTGGGGTTGTCGGGAGCTATGGCGCTTTCTTCCGGTTTCCATCGCTGGAGGCGCAACTGGAGCCATGGCTGCTCGTCGCGGCGACCCTTGTCAGCGTCGGCGCGGCGAACCTTGCCGCGGCATCGGCGGTATACCGGATAGCCGTGCTTGCTCCCGCCGAAGCCATGCGCCCCGAGACGCCGCCCGCGTTGCACACATTCAGCTGGCTGCAGGCGATTGGAAGCCAGCGAATTCCGCTCCAGTACGTGATAGCGGCGCGCACGATCCTCGGACGGCCCGTGCGGACGCTGTTGACGACCGTCGGAATCGCGCTGGCCATTCCGCTCATTCTGTTCGGGCTCTACTGGTTCGACGCCATCGACTACATGATCGATGTGAGTTTTGGACGCATCGAGCGCGGCGACGCCTTTGTTACCTTCACGGAACCGGTCTCGGCGGATGCGCTCTACGAATTGCGGGCGATACCGGGCGTGCTCGAGGCTGAAGTCCAGCGAGTCGTGCCGATCACATTGCGAGCTGGGCATCGCGCCTATCGCACCTCGGCGACCGGTCTGGATTCGGCTTCCGAGCTGAAGGTGCTGAGAGACAGCGCGCTACGGCCGATTGCCGTACCCTCCGATGGCATCATGCTCAGCCGGACGATCGCGAGGCAGCTCGACCTCAACGTCGGCGACAGTGTCACGATCGAGGTGCTCGAAGGCAGCCGGGCCGTCAGGGAAGTCACCGTCCGCAGGATTTCGGACGATATTCTGGGGGCGTCCGTGACGATGGAGCGCACCGCACTCAATCGCCTGATGCGGGAGGGTTCCGTTGCGAATGTCGCGGCCCTCAGGATCGATCCGGGTCAATCTGATCGGCTCTGGTCCAGGATAAGGTCAATGCCGAAGATCGAGGCAAGCTCGATCAAGGCCCTGTGGTTTGCGCTGTTCAACGAAACGATCGGCGGAATGGTGGTTATCGGCGCGCTGGTCCTGTTGGGGTTTGGAATGCTGATCGCCATAGGCGTGGTCTACAACAGCGCCCGCATCGCCCTGCAGGAGCGCGCCTGGGAATTGGCCAGCCTGCGCATAGTCGGACTGACGCGGCGCGAGGTATCCGCCGTCATTGTCAGCGAGCTTGCCGTGGAGCTGATTGTGGCCATCCCCGCCGGGCTCCTGATCGGACAGTACCTGATCGAGTTGATCGCGTCGGCGCGCGCGAGCGAGTCGTTTCAGATCCCCGCCGTGATCGATCGCAGCAGTTATGCCATCGCCGCGCTCCTGGTCATCGGCGCGGCCATTGCCAGTTTCATCACAATCCGCCGCAGGATCGACAGGCTCGATCTCGTGGCTGTCCTGAAGACGAGGGACTGAACATGAAGCGTCGAACAACTTCGATCGCCGGCGCACTGGTGCTGGCGCTTGCGGCACTGGGCTTCTACTGGCTCCTGATGCCGCAGCCGACCCTTGTCGAAACCGCCGAGGTGGTGACCTCGCGCTTCCAGGACACGGTTGAAAAGGACGGCCGGACGCGCGTGCGGGATCGCTATCTGGTGTCGGCGCCTCTGTCCGGGCGTATCCAGAGGTTGACACTCAAGGCCGGCGATACCGTGCGGACGGGAGAGAAGCTGGCGACCATTACGCCGCCAGTTTCGCCGCTTCTCGACCCCCGCGTGCGGCTGGAACTCGAGGCCCAGGTCGGTGCCGCCGAGGCGGCGGTCGAGGAGACGGCATCGCTTCACGAGCAGGCCAAGGTGCTGCTGGCTCAAGCCAGTGCGGATCTCGAACGCACCAGGGAGCTCGTCAAGCGCAACGTGGCGGCCGCGGCTCAACTGGAGCGTGAGGAATTCCTGTTCCGCTCAACGCAGCGGCAAACCGATGCCGCCGAGCGGCGCTGGCACGCCGCCACGCATCTTCTGGAACAGGCGCGCGCGGCACTGAACTCCGCCGACAATTCCGAGACCAGCGAGAGTTTCCCGGTATCCTCCCCCATAGACGGCCGCGTTCTCAGGGTCATGCAGGAGAGCGAGACCGTTGTCGCGCAGGCGGCGCCGTTGCTCGAACTGGGTGATCCTGGCGATCTCGAAATCGCCGTCGACGTTTTGACGACCGATGCCGCCCGGATAAGGGAGGGCGACAAGGTGATCATCGACCGTTGGGGCGGCCCCGCCGATTTGCTTGGGGCCGTGCGGCGCGTCGAGCCCTCCGGCTTCACCAAGATCTCCGCGCTCGGCGTCGAGGAGCAGCGCGTCTGGGTCGTCGTCGACATAACCTCGCCACGAGAGACGTGGACCAGCCTGGGAGATGGCTATCGCGTCGAGGTCAAGATCGTGGTTGACGAGAACGACCAGGCAATCGTTGTGCCGATCGGAGCCCTGTTCCGACGCGGCGATGCCTGGAGCGTCTTCGTTGTCGAGGCGGGCCGCGTTCATCTGCGAGAGATCCAGGTTGCACGCCTTTCGGCTCGCCTTGCCGCCGTTGCGCAGGGCGTGCGCCCCGGCGAGATCGTCGTCGCCTATCCACCCGCCAGCCTTGCCGAGGGGAGCAAGGTCAAGCTCCAGCTCCAGTAAGGGCAATCAGCCGCACGCCAATCGCCACCTGCTGAATCATGGCTGACCCTCGCCAGCTCCTTGAAATCCAGTCTGGACCTGACGTGGATCAAGATCATACTGCCGATGCGGTGCTAGAAACTGGAGGCTTCGATTCACGGAGGTGATCGGGGGCAGACAAGGCAGGCAGCACCATGTTCGAATACAGCGTTGAAGCCAGACGAACCGATGCACGGGGCAGCGTGGCCACGACCAAGAATGCCGCGCTTGTTCTCGACACCTGTCTCGAGGGCCGGGCCGATGCCTTCAATCTGGCCGAACTGCTTCTGGCGGCCATCGCCGCCTGCATGATCAAGGGCATCGAGCGCGTCACCCCGATGCTCGGTTTCAAGCTGCGCGGCGTCAAGGTCGCGTTGCACGCGGTTCGGCGCGACAGCCCGCCGGGGATTGCCTCGATCGACTACGAGCTTGTCGTCGATACCGATGAAACCGACCAGCGGCTGGAGCTGCTGCACAAGAACGTCCGCAAATACGGCACGATTTCCAACACAGTCGCCGCCGCCACGAAACTCGAAGGCACGATCAGGAGAAAAGCATGAGCCGCCTGCATATCGAAAACCACCTTGTCTCGCGCATCGGCTGGCTGCGCGCCGCCGTGCTGGGGGCCAATGACGGGATCGTCTCGACCGCGAGCCTGATCGTCGGCGTGGCGTCGGCCGCGGCGCCGACTTCGCAGGTACTGGTCGCCGGCATAGCCGGCCTGGTGGCGGGCGCCATGTCGATGGCGGCCGGCGAGTATGTCTCGGTCAGCTCCCAGTCGGACACCGAGAATGCCGACCTCGCCCGCGAACGCGAGGAACTCAGGACCCAGCCAGAATTCGAGCGCGAGGAACTGGCGCAGATCTACGTCAAGCGCGGGCTGGAGACGGGTTTGGCGCGCCAGGTCGCCGATCAGCTCATGGCCAAGGATGCGCTGGCCGCGCACGCCCATGACGAACTCGGCATCTCCGAAATGACCACGGCGCGGCCGATCCAGGCGGCGCTGACCTCGGCGGCGACCTTCAGCGTCGGTGCCGCGATGCCGCTGCTCATGGTGCTGGTGTCGCCGGCCTCCATGCTGGTGCTGGCGGTTTCGGTGGCGTCCCTGCTGTTCCTCGCTCTGCTGGGCGGCATCGGCGCCAAGGCGGGCGGCGCCAACATTCTTCGGGCAACGCTGCGCGTCACCTTCTGGGGCGCCTTCGCCATGGCGCTCACCGCCGGCATCGGCGCGCTGGTTGGCACGGCGGTCTGAACCGTTGTCAGGCCTTCAGCTGCCCCCGCCAGAGTGGCTTCAGCAACTCCAGGCATGCCAGCACGGCAAGTCCCGCCGCAAGCGTCACTGCCAGATCGTCGAGATGCAGCGGTCCGAAGCGGAACAGACTGGTGGCAAACGGCCACAGAAGCGTCCCGCCCAGCATTGAAGCCACGACCACGACAACAATCATGAGCGACCGGTTCGGCCTGATCAGCGCGGTCAGAAGCGATGCGCTGAAGGAGCGGTTGACAAAAATCAGCCCCACGATTGTCAGCACCAGCGAGAAAAACGTCAGCGCCCGGATTTCGTTCTCGGGCATGCCTTGTCTCAGGGCGACCAGGTAAATGCCCGCGAGAAGCGCGAAGGCGAGCGTCCCCTGGATCAGCCCCCACCCGATCAGCGCCCCGGAGAACAGTGGCGAGTCCGGATTGCGGGGCGGACGGCGCATGACATCGTCTTCCTCGCTTTCAGCCTCGAAGACCAGCGAGCACACGGGATCGATCACCATCTCCAGAAAGGCGATATGTATCGGCCCGAACAGGATCGGCAGGCCAAACAGCAACGGCAGCAGCGAGAGGCCCGCGATCGGCACGTGGACCGCGAAGATGAACCCCATGGCCTTGCGCAGATTGTCGAAGATGCGGCGGCCAAGCCGGATGGCTTTGACGATTGAACCGAAATCGTCGTCGAGCAGGACGATCGACGACGCTTCGCGCGCGACGTCGGTGCCACGGCCACCCATGGCAATCCCGATATTGGCTGCCTTGAGCGACGGCGCGTCATTGACCCCGTCGCCAGTCATGGCGACGATTTCACCACTCGACTTCAGCGCGCTGACGATGCGAAGTTTCTGTTCGGGCATGATGCGCGCGAACACGGTCGCACTTTTCAAACGCCGGGCCAGCTCGTCGTCGCCGAGCGCCTGCATCTCGCTTCCGGTCACCACGCTTTCGGCATCGAGGCCGGCCTGGCGCGCGATCATCCTGGCGGTTGCCGGGTAGTCGCCGGTGATCATGATCACCCTGATGCCTGCGGAACGGCAGTCGCTCACGGCTTCGGGAACACTCGCGCGCAGTGGATCCGTCAGGCCGACCAGCCCGAGAAATTCGAATTTGAAGTCGTGTTGCGTCTCCGGCAAGTCGGTGCCGCGATGCGACACGCGGGCCACGCCGAGCACGCGCAGCCCCTCGGCCGCCATGGCTTCGACCGAACCCTTCAGGGCCTTGAAGTCCTTTGCGTTCAGATGGCACAGCGCCCCGATCGCCTCTGGCGCACCTTTTGCCGCAACCAGCGAATTGCCATCGCCACGTGTCGATTGCCAGACATTCGACATCGCCAGCAGTCCGGGTCGAAGCGGATATGCGTGGACCAGTTGCCAATCCGGTTTGTCCAGAACCTCGTGCCTGGACAGCCGTTCCTTGCCGAGTTTGTGAAATGCGATCTCCATGGGGTCGAAGGGAATCTCGGCGCTGGCAAGCACACCCGTCTCGACCAGATCGGCGAATGCCGCCGGCAGGTCGGCACCCGGCCTGTCCGCCATGCGAAACGACTTTCCATCCGCTGTCCGAAGTTCGGCAATCGTCATCCGGTTCTCGGTGAGCGTGCCTGTCTTGTCGGCGCAAAGGATCGTCGCCGAGCCAAGCGTTTCGATCGCGGCGGCCCTGCGGGTCAGGACGCGCGCCTGTGATATGCGCCACGCGCCCATGGCCATGAAGATCGTCAGCACGACGGGAAACTCTTCCGGCAGCATGGACATGCCGAGCGCGATGCCCGCAAGCACGGCGTCAAGCCATCCGCCCCGCAAAAGCCCATAAAGCAGGACCGCGGCGACGCTGACCGCACCGCCGACCATTGCGAACATGCGGACGACGCGCCGCATCTGCGCCTGCAATCGCGGCGGTTCGGTCTCCATTGAACTCAGCGAGTGCCCTATCTTGCCGATTTCACTGCGTGGCCCCGTCGCCAGGACTTCGCCGATGCCTGAACCGCGAACGACCAGCGAACCGGAGAATATGAAAGGCAGGTCGTCGCCGCCCGGCCGGCGTTCGCTCAGTGGCGGGGCGCCATCGGCGGCAATCTTTCGGACCGGCACGGATTCGCCGGTCAGCAGGGATTCGTCGCTCTGAAGGTCCTGGCTCTGGAGAAGCCTGGCATCGGCCGGCACCCGGTCACCCTCGCCGAGCACGACGAGATCCCCCCGAACAACCTCGCGACCGGCGATGCGCTTGCGTTCACCACCGCGTATGACCAGGGCGCGCGGGCTGGTGAGATCACGCAAGGCTTCCAGGACACGCTCGGTGCGTGTCTCCTGGATGATGGTTATGCCGATCGACATCGTGGCAAAGGCCAGCAGGATCAGTGCTTCCTCCAGGTTGCCGAGAATGAGATAGACAACGCCGCCGCCAAGCAGGAGCGCCAGCATCGGCTCGCGAATGACCTCGAAGGCAATCCGCAACGGCGTGCGTCGGTTGGACCGCGGCAGTTCGTTGTACCCTTCGGCGACAAGCCTGGCTTGCGCCTCGGCCTCTGAAAGGCCTGGGAAAGGATCCGTCGCCAACTCGGCCATGTCAATTTCCCCTGGCGGCCGGTTCGACAGAAGTCATGGCCGGTTCAGCATCCGCGTGCTTCGCGGCACCAATGCACGGTATCTGTGTGGCGAGTATGTCTCGGTGTGACAACAGGGCCGAAAGCCGCAGATCGGCTGGAAAAACAATATCGACGTGCCGATCTAGGGATTCACACTCCGGTCGATGCCCGACGAGCCTCACCGGTGGAGGTCCGGCTTGCCGGCAGTCCGGGGGGCCAAGCCGAAACCTTGATGAGGAACAAGGAGATGGATCCGAACCGCCGACAGCGGGGAGACGGCCTTGTCAGGAGCCGATGTCGCCAGATGGCCTCGGCAGGCGGCCTTCGAACAACGCACTCTGGTCGCGGATGCGCGCCACCATGTGCTCGCGAAACACCCTGACGCGCTTGGTTCGCCGAAGGTCGGGATGGTAGAGCAGCCAGAGCCCGAGATCATGGATCGGGTCCGGCTGGCGAAAGCGCTCCAGTTCCTCGGCGCTGTCGCCCATGAAGCATGGCAGATAGGCGAGGCCGAGCCCCTGTTTCAGGGCCGCGAGCGTCAGCAGCGTGTCATCGACGAAGAAACTGTGGTGGTGATCCGGGCATGCCGCATGGGTCCAGGATTGATGGAAGGCGCAGCATTCCACGCCGAGCCAGAGCGGCCTGGCGCCGCTGGCGCGCAAACCGTGCAGGTAGCGCCGCTCTCCGTAGACGGCCGACGCCACATTGGCGAGCCGGATGCCGACCAGCGTGTCGAGCGGCGTGTTGGTCAGCCGGATGGCGATGTCGGCGTGGCGTTCGGCCAGGCTGACATATCTGTTGGAGACCTGCACATGCAGCTGGATATCCGGATAGGCCTCGCTGAAGCCGGCGAAGATCGGCATCAGCACGGATGAAGCCATGTTGTTGATGGCCGACACCCTGAGCTCGCCCGCGACGCGGTCCTCCCGGCCGCCGAGCGCGCCCTCGACCTCGAGCACTTCCAGCTCCATCTTGCCCGCCGCCATCCTCAACTCGTCGCCGGCGGGCGTCAGCTCGTATCCGGATTTCTTGCGTTCGATCAGCCGCGTGCCAAGCTGCGTCTCCAACAGCCGGATGCGGCGCGACACGGTGGAGTGCTGGATGTTCATGCGTTTTGCGGCGCCGCTGATCGAGCCGTCGCGCGCGACGGCCAGGAAAATCCGCAAATCATCCCAATGCATCCTGGACCCCGATCCGTGCAATTTTGCAAAATGGGCGTCGAGATTTCGAGAATGGTACCAGAATTACGCGATCCGTACGGTTTCCGGCAAGGCAATAGTGCCTTTCAGGAGGAAGCCATGACCGCGCAGCAACCGATTTTCGATCCGGTCAAGTTCAAGGAAACCACCCGCAAGCAATGGGACAGCGCCGCCGAAGCCTGGAACCGCTGGGGGCCCCTGCTGACCCGCTGGCTGGGACCCGCCACCGAGCTGATGCTTGACATGACCGATGTCGGCAAGGGCAGCCGCGTCCTCGATGTCGCCGCCGGTGCCGGAGAACAGACACTGACCGCCGCGCGGCGCGTCGGCCCCAGGGGTTATGTGCTGGCCACCGACATCTCGCCGGGCATTCTCGGCTTTGCCGCCAGCAACGCCAAGCTGGCCGGCCATGCCAATGTCGACACCGTCGTCGCCGATGGCGAAAGGCTGGATGCCATATCGGCCGAACCGTTCGACGCGGTGATCTCGCGCGTCGGGCTGATCTATTTTCCCGACCAGAACCGGGCGCTCGTCGGCATGCGCGATCATCTCAAGCCCGGCGGCAAGGTCGGCGCCATCGTCTATTCCACCGCCGACAGGAACCCGTTCTTCTCGATCCCGGTCGGTATCATCCGCCGCCGTGCCGCCCTGCCCGCACCCCTGCCCGGCCAGCCCGGGCCGTTCAGCCTGGGCGACCCGGCGGTGCTTGCCAAACGCCTGGCCGATGCGGGTTTCCATGACGTGCGCATCGAGAAGGTCGACGCGCCGGTGCGGCTGCAATCGGCCCTGGAGTGCCTGCAGTTCGAGCAGGAATCCTTCGGCGCGCTGCACCAGATGCTGGCCGGCCTCTCGCCCCGCGACCAGGACGACGCCTGGGCGGAGATCGAGACCGCGCTTGGCCAGTTCGAACAGGACGGACAGTTCGAGGGGCCGTGCGAAATGCTGGTCGCCGCCGCCACCCGGTAACGGTGCATGTTCGCGGGCTTGAGCAGGACTGGATGCGCGTGATAGCCAAGGTGCGGCGGCACGTGCGCCCGCTCACCAAACGACGGTGTCGGCGACGTGTCGCCGGCACGCCTCCAACCGGAGACGTGATCCGGAACGACAAAGCAGGCGATGACCCCACAGCAGCCACGAACCACCGCCAGGTCGGCCGGCGTCAGCCTCAACCGCGCGCTGTCGAAGCTTGGCCTGTGCTCGCGCACGCAGGCCGAGGTGCTGATCGCGGAAGGCCGCGTGAGGGTCGGCGGCAAGGTGGTGCGCAATGCCTCGCAGCGAGTCGACCTCAACCGCGACCGCATCGTCGTCGACGACAGGCCGGTGGTCGCCGAGCGCAAGGTCTATCTCATCCTCAACAAGCCGCGCGGGCTGGTCACCACCCGCGACGACCCACAGCAGCGCGACACCGTCTATGCTTGCCTCGAAGGGCTCGATTTGCCGTTCGTCTCGCCTGTCGGCCGCCTCGACAAGGCGAGCGAAGGCCTGCTGATGATGACCAACGACACGCGCTTCGCCAACCGGCTGATGGACCCGGCCTCGCACCTGCCCAAGACCTATCACGTGCAGATCGGCACGGTGCCCGACGAAGCCATGCTGGCGGCACTGCGCTCCGGCGTGACGCTCGATGGCGAGACCTTGACCACCAATTCGATCGAGCTCCTGCGCAGCGGCGGCCGCACCGCCTGGCTGGAGATCGTGCTCGACGAAGGCCGCAACCGCCACATCCGGCGCCTGCTCGCCGCCCACGACATCGAGGTGCTGCGCCTGATCCGCATCGCCATCGGCCTCCTGCGGCTCGGCGACCTCGCCAAGGGCACAGCGCGGCACCTGACGCCGGACGAACTGGCGCTGCTGGGCGGGTAAGCGAACGGACTTAAAGTGGCGTTCGGTGGCGCCCCTTCCATCCTGCCGGACATCTTCCCCACAAGGACGGAGATTGGCCGGCTTCACGACCTTCGCCAATGTTCGACGGGACGAGAGCCGGCGGCCAATCTGCCGATCCCCTCGCCTCGGTAGCGGTGTCGGCCCACTTGGCACCGACCTGTTCCCTACCTTCGGCCTGCCGCCTGTCTGGCAAACCTCCTGACGGGAAGCTGTCAGGAGGACTGGTCTATAGGTCGCTCATGGATCCCGGCAGCGGCTCCGGCAATCAGGGAACAATCGCGATGAATTTCGTCTCCGTCCGCATCATCACGTCAGACGTTCGGCGCCTCGTGCGCTTCTACGGGGAGATCACGGGCATGCCCGTGACGATGTACACGGAGGACTTCGCGGAGCTGGTGACGCCGGCCTGCACGCTGGCGATCGGCAGCACGCGCACCTTGCAGCTGTTCGGTGGCGACGTCGCACGCCCCGCCGACAACCACACCGCCATCATCGAATTCCGCGTCGGCGACGTCGACGCGGAATTCGCCAGGCTGTCGGACACCATCAAGGACGCAACCGTGCAGAAGCCGACCACCATGCCCTGGGGCAACCGCTCGCTGCTGTTCCGCGACCCGGACGGCAATCTGGTCAACTTCTTCACCCCCGTCACCGCCGAGGCGATCAGGAAGTTCGACAAATAGCATGCCGCCTATGCACCACAGGCACGGCATTGCCGATTACGTCGGCTGGGGCTTCTGGCCGTCAGGGCCGGCGGGCGCGGTTCTTTCCTGAAGCGGCGGGCATGGCAGATCGGCATACGAGCAGAAAACGCAGCAATCACCCGCCAAGGGCTTCAAGAGCACGCCGCAGTTTTTGCATTCGTAGAAATGGACGCAGGCATCGGTCGGCATCGTTTCCACGGACTGATGTCCGCACTCCGGGCAGGTAAGGGTGCTCTCAAGCTTCATTGCCACTCCCAAGCATTGCGATCGGGGGCGAAATTTCAAACTGGGGCCTTCACGATCGCTTCAGCGGCATTTCCGATCATGTCGGTGGGGCGTTTTGGCCCTTGGGTCCAATGGCGGCGATTTGTCATCCTGCCTTGCTGAAAACGACGGTGCCGTCATCTTTGCGAACCTCCACCGCCACGATGCCGTCCTCCAGCTTTCGAGCGGGAAAAGTCGCCATGGCGTGATCCCTCGCAGCCTTCTCGGCATCGAATGGCGTCTTTGCCACTATGCCTGCTTTTCCATACCATATGACAGTGAAGGCCATGGCCGATCCTATGCCGTGCACCAATGCATGTCGCTTAAAAGTGGCCCCGGTTTTGGGGGCAACGACAACGCGGCACTTCAAGCATATAGGAGATCGGAGATGCGACAACGAGTTGATGTCGATTAAAGTGCGAGCCGATGCCACGCATTTTTCCAAGCCCCGTCGAACCGTCTCGGGACAGCGCCTTGGCAGTTGGCGCCTGCGCCCCTACTTCTGGTTCCACTTGCGAATAACCGGCTCGGTGAGATCGTGCTCATACCCGAGCACGCTGATGCCAGCCGTATCGAGCACGAACAGCGCGCCGCCTTCGGGCGCCAGGCCGATCCAGCGCGCCGCCAGCACGCGCAGGAAATGCGCGCTGGAAAACACCAGTATGTCGGCATTCGCCTTGCGCAATCCGGCGATGATCCTGTCCGCCCGGGCGCCGACATCGGCCGCCGTCTCGCCTCGCGGACAGCCATCGCGGAACACGGTCCAGCCCGGCCGCTCGGCCAGGATCTGCCTGGTCGTCAGCCCCTCATAGGCGCCGTAGTCCCACTCCTGCAGATCGTCCTTCCTGACGCTTTCAGCGCCGAAGCCGGCGAGCACGCTGGTGTTGTAGGCGCGCTGCGACGGGCTCGACCACACGGCGGAGAACGACAGGCCTTTCAGGCGATCCGCGATGCCCCGCGCGGCCGCCTCGCCGGCCGGCGTCAACGGTATGTCGGTACGGCCGGTGTGCTGCCCCGAAAGGCTCCACGCCGTCTCGCCATGCCGGACAAGGTGGATCTGCGGAAACGCGTTGCTCATGCGATGCCTTTCAAAATCGGCGGCACTCTAGATGACGATCCCGCAAAGGGGAATCCGGCTGATGTGAAAGTCCCTTGATGCCGACGTTACGGCCAGCCTCTTTCTCCCCGTTCCACGGGGAGAAATGCCCGGCAGGGCAATGAGGGGCGGCGCCGGGATCAACCATTGATCGCCTTCAACACAAGTTGGAAGCCATACCCTGTCTGAAGCGATTGCCCTGGCTCGATAGCGCGCAACCGCGCGTCTATCCCCAATCCACGCGGAAACACACCTTGCTTTTCAAAAATCCGTGACATAGCTTGTTTGCATATAGGCAAAGAAATTGCCGATGTTTTTTCTCTTTGTGAAAGACTGACCTTTGCGGGAACATCTCGATCTGACTGACCGGCGGCTGGTCAAGCAGCTGTCGCAGGACGCGCAGCCGGGCATCAACCGCATCGCCGAGATGTTGGCGATTTCGGTGCCGACGGTGCGCTCGCGGCTGCGCAATTTGCTCGACCGCAACCTGCTCAAGATCGTCGGGCTGCTGAACCTGACCGAGCGCCCCGAGCTGATCTCGGCCATTGTCGGCATCAATGCCCAGGGGCGCGGCAGGGCCCGCGAGCTGGCGCAGCGCATTTCCGAACTGCCCTTCGTCAACTCGGCTTCGGTGGTCACCGGGCGCTTCGACATCATCGTCGACGTGACCGTGGCCGGTGACGTCGCCGATCTCTACCGCGTCACCAGCGAGTTGATCCCGGGCGCCGGCGAGCCGGGCGAAGTCGTGCGCAGCGAGACCTTCGTCGTCATGGCGTCCTGCAACAAATGGGTCAGCCTGCCCGAAGGCTGCTGGTCGGACGATCGCAAGGAGCCGGCATGAAGATCGCGGTTCTCGGAGGCCTCGGCCTGCAAGGCCGGGCGGCGATCGCCGATCTCGTCGCCAGCGGTGTCGATGAAGTGGTTTGCGTCGACACGGCACCCGATGGTGCGGCCCGGCTTGGCGGCCTGACCGACCTTGCCAGCGTGCGCTTCGTGGTGCCGCAGGGCGCGATCGGCCCGGCCGTGGCCGGCGTGCTGGCGGATGCCGACGCCGTCATCGACCTGTTGCCGCAGCCGCTGATGCGCGAGGCGGTCCAGGCCGCGATCGCCACGCGCACGCCGCTGGTCACCACCAATTACGGCAAGGCCATCGCCGATCTGGCGCCGGCCGCCGAACAGGCCGGCGTCTCGATCATGACCGAGTGCGGGCTCGACCCCGGCATCGACCTCGTGCTCTACGCGCGCGCCGCGAAGCAGTTCGATTCCATCACCGCGATCGATTCCTATTGCGGCGGCATCCCCGAGCCGAAGGCGACGGCCAAGCCGCTGTGCTACAAGGTGAGCTGGAACTTCGACATGGTCCTGGTCAGCCAGAACCGCGACAGCGTGATGATCGAGGACGGCGAGCGGGTCGCCGTGCCGGCCGCCCGCCAGCACGACAATCATTTCATCCACGAGATCGAGGTCGCCGGTCTGGGCAAGCTGGAGGCCTTCCCCAATGGCGATGCGCTGCATTACGTCGAGATGCTTTCCGCGGCAAAAGGGCTGCGCCGCTCGGGCCGCTACACGCTGCGCTGGCCCGGATGGTCGGCGTTCTGGGCGCCGCTGAAGGAGCTCGGCTTCCTGTCCGAGGACAAGGTTGCCGGCACCTCAGTCAGCCCGCGCGAATTCCTCGGCCGGCTGCTCGGGCCGCAACTGCAATATGGCCCCGGCGAAAAGGACCTTTGCGTGATGCGCAATGTCTTCTCCGGCCTCGAAGGCGGCCGCGCCAAGACGGTGACGTCGGATCTGATCATCGAGCGCGACCTGGCTTCGGGCCTGTTCGGCATGAGCCTCGGCGTCGGCTATCCCGCCAGCATCGTGGCGCAGATGCTGGCGCGGCGCGAGATCACCGCACCAGGCTTGCTCAACCCGCTGCTGCATGTGCCCGATGGCCCCTTCTTCGACCAACTGGCCAGGCGCGGCATCACGGTTGCCGAGACGGTGGCCTGGTACTGAGGAGACAGATTTTCGAACGGTGTCCGCCGGCAATGGTGGCTGCCGTTCAAAAAAGGAGCCCAAGGGAATCCGCGGGCAAACAACAACAGGGAGGAATGCCACATGAAGATTGCCAGACTTTTCATCGCCGGACTTGCGCTCGCCGGGCTCACCGCCGCCGCCAGCGCCGGAGCGCTCGACGACATCACCAAGCGCGGCGAACTGCGCGTCGCCGTGCAGACCCAAGGACCCCCCTTCTCGCTGGTCGGCGCCAATGGCGAACGCACCGGCAGTTCGGTTGAACTCGCCGAACTGATGGCCAAGGAAATGGGCGTCAAGATCACCTTCCTCGACTTCGACTGGGACGGCCTGATCCCGGCGCTGCTCTCGGGCAAGGCCGACCTCCTGGTCGCCGACATGACGCCGACGCTGGCGCGCGGCATGAAGGTCGCCTTTACCACGCCTTACATGTACACGGGCAGCACCGTCTTCACCAAGGCCGACAGCAAGTTCAAGACCACCGAGGACTGCAAGGCCAAGGGCACCAAGATCGCCGTGCTGCTCGGCGCCACCGGCGAGAAGGAAGCCAAGACGGCCTTCCCCGATGCCGACATCAAGAGCTACAAGGGCGGCGGTCCGCTGCTGCTCGACGCCGTCAACAACGGCCAGGCCGACTGCGGCGTCAACGACGTCTCGGCGGTCAAGGGCCAGTCGACCGCCTATCCGGCCGGCACCTTCACCATCATGCCGGACCTCTTGTCGAAGGAGCCGCTTGCCTTCGCCACCCGCTATGACGAGCCGGACCTGTTGATCTGGATGAACCTGTTCCTCAACCAGGTGAGCATCGATGGCCGCTTGCAGAAGAACCTCGACTACTGGGTCAATTCCGACGCCTGGAAGAAGGACCACTAAGCAGCGATAGATCCAGGCGGTTTCGCGCGCGCCTTCGGCGCCGCGAAACCGCCTGGAATTCGCTTCACACTTGCTTCGTCCGTCGCCCCTTGGGCGCCTCAGGGACTTCACCCAGCGATGCTCGAGAACTTCAGCTTCCGCACCATCGTCGAATACCTGCCTCTGTTCGGGCAGGGCCTGTTCACGACCGTCTGGCTGTCGGCGCTGTCCTTTGTCGGCGCGCTCGCCGTCGGCATCGTGCTGTGCGCCATGAACCTGCAGCGCGGCTTCCTGTTTCGCGCGCCGGCCAAGGCCTATATCGACGCCGTGCGCGCCACGCCCCTGCTGGCTCAGCTCTATTTCCTCTATTTCGGCCTGCCGCGGCTCGGCTTCGTCCTGCCAGAACTGGTCGTCGGCATCCTCGCGCTGTCGCTGAACAGCGGCGCCTATGTCGCTGAAATCATTCGCGCCGGCATCCTGTCGATCCCGCGCGGCCAGGTCGAAGCCAGCGTCGCCTCGGGCATGACCTACGTCCAGCGCATGCGCCTGGTCATCCTGCCGCAAGCCTTCAAGGTGACGATCCCGCCGCTGCTCGGCCAGGCCATCGTGCTGGTCAAGGATTCGGCGCTGCTGTCGCTGATCTCGGTCGCCGAGCTGACGCGTGCCGGGCAACTGCTCGCCTCCGACCGCTTCATGCCGGCGGAAGGGTTTCTCACCATCGCCGCCTTCTACCTCTTGCTCTATTACTGCCTGAAGGGACTGGCCGCTCTGTCCGGCCGCTGGCTCGGCACGGCGGGGGCGCGCACATGATCTGGCAACAGTTCCTCAGCCTCGCCGGCTCCTATCCCCTCGCCTTGCGCGGCCTCGGCATGACAGTGGTGCTGTCGCTGATCAGCCTGGTGCTGGGCACGCTGCTCGGCTTTGGCCTCGGCATCTTGCGGACCGGCGGCAACCGGCTGATCAGCAGCGTGATCGGCGCCTGGGTCGACCTGATCCGCGGCACGCCGTTCCTGGTGCAGATATTCCTGATCTTCTTCATCCTGCCGGAGTTCGGCATCGAACTCGACGCCTTCACCGCCGGCATCATCGCGCTCACCAATCTGGCCGCCTGCTTCATCTGCGAGATCGTCGCCGCCGGCATCCGCTCGGTGCCGACGGGCCAGGTCGAGGCAGCGCTGGCGTCCGGCCTGTCGCGCTGGCAGCGCATGCGCCAGGTGGTGCTGCCGCAGGCGATGCGCATCGTGCTGCCGCCGCTGGTCGGGCAATATGTGCTGCTGATCAAGGATTCCTCGGTCGTCTCGGCGATCGGCCTGACCGACCTCACCCGCGTCGGCTGGCTGGTGGTGCAGCGTGTGCCCAACGGCCTGCTGGTGTTCTTCCTCGTCGGCGTCGGCTATTTCATCGTCTGCTATCCCCTGATCATGCTGGCCCGCCGGCTCGAACGCCGCATGGGCGCGGCGCATGGCGAGGTGCAATTGTGACATCGAATCCCAAAAGGCCAGAGAGCATGACCAAAACCGGCATGATCGACTTTCGCGGCGTCAACAAATGGTTTGGCGCGCTCAATGTGCTGAAGGACATCACGCTCAGCGTCGAGCCGCGCGAAGTGGTCGTCGTCTGCGGCCCGAGCGGCTCGGGCAAGAGCACGCTGATCCGCTGCATCAACGGCCTGGAGACGATCAAAGACGGCGATCTCATCGTCGACGGCCAGCGCCTCGGCGACCCCGCCACCAACATGACGCAGCTGCGCACCGAGATCGGCTTCGTCTTCCAGTCGTTCAACCTTTATCCGCACAAGACCGCGCTCGAAAACGTCACGCTGGCCCCGATCCATGTTCGCAAGATTCCGCGCACTGAAGCCGAGCATGCCGGGCGCGAATTGCTGGCCAAGGTCGGTCTCGCCGACAAGGTCAACGCCTATCCGGCGCAGCTTTCCGGCGGCCAGCAGCAGCGCGTGGCGATCGCGCGCTGCCTCGGCATGCGGCCCAAGATCATGCTGTTCGACGAGCCGACCTCCGCCCTTGATCCCGAGATGATTTCGGAAGTGCTCGACGTCATGGTCGCCGTCGCCGAGGAAGGCATGACCATGATGGTGGTGACGCATGAGATGGGCTTCGCCCGCAAGGTCGCCCGGCGCGTGGTGTTCATGGATGCCGGCGCCATCGTCGAAAGCGGCACGCCCGATGAGTTCTTCTCGCACCCCAGGACCGACCGCAGCCGGGCATTTCTAAGCAAGATTCTCAGGCATTGAGGGCGCTGGCAGGCACCCCGGTCGTGAAGCGCGCTTGGGGCGTCACAGATGTCGTTCAACGTCCATGCGTTGATGCAGGATGCGGATGACGTCCAGGACCGTTTCGGACTGACGGAAAACACGAAGTGCTGGCCAACCGGGTATTTGAAATAGCCCTCGCGCACATCGGTACGACGACCGGTTTTGACGCCTCGGGCCAAGCCTTCGATAGCGTCGACCAAATCATGGTGATACCGATCCGCCTGTTCAACCGACCAATATTTGAACGTGTAGAGCCAGATATCTTCCAGATCAGCTTCCGCCAGGGGTGAAAGCCGATATCGGCGGCTCTCACCTGGCATGCTTGGCCTTCATCCTGCTCAGGAATGCATCGCTGTCGAAGGCCGCAGGTGTGCCGGATTCTTCGCCGGCAATAAGGGCGTTCTGCAAGGCGGCGACTTTGGCTTCGTGTTCTTCGAGCAACCGCAGGCCGGCGCGTACAACATCACTCGCCGAGCCATAACGGCCCGTCTGGACCTGCGTATCGATGAAACCGGCGAAATGATCGCCAAGGGAGACAGAGGTATTTCGGGGCACGGTACCGTCCTTTCGTCAACGGTATGAGTATACCAAAAATTGGTACACGTCACCTCCTCAACCAGACGACGCGTCGGCCGGAAGGCGGAACCGATCGTCAAGGCGCAGCGACCGACCGGCTCCCCAAGGGGAGCCGGCTGCGTTCTCTTGTGTGCAGGCGAAAGGACTATCCCGGTTGGGTAGCTCAGGCTGCCGTCGGATAGTCCGTATAGCCCCTGGCGTCGCCGCCATAGAACGTCGCCTTGTCGGGGGCGTTGAGTTCGGCATTCCGCTTCAACCGGCTGACGAGATCGGGATTGGCGATGAACAGCTTGCCGAACGCGACGAGGTCGGCATAGCCGTCCGCGACGGCCTTTTCGGCCAGCTCCTTGTCGTAGCCATTGTTCGCCAGCCAGGCGCCGCGTCCGCCGGCCTTGCGATAGCCGGCCTTGAGCTCTTCGTAATCGAACGGCTTGTCGCCCTGGCTGAAGTCGCGCGCGCCGCCGGTCGCCCCTTCGACGATATGGATATAGGCCAGGCCTCTTGCGCCCAGGCCTTCCACCACATGGTTGAAAAGCGGCTGCGGATCGGCATCCGAAGCGTCGTTGGCGGGGGTCACCGGCGACAGCCTGATCCCGGTCTTGCCGGCGCCGACAGCGCTCGTGACCGCGTCGACCACCTCGAACAGAAACCGCGCCCGGTTTTCGATGGAACCGCCATAATCATCGCTGCGATGGTTGGTGCCGGAACGCAGGAACTGGTCGATGAGATAGCCATTGGCGCCATGGATCTCGACGCCGTCGAAACCCGCCTCCTCGATCGCCGCCCTGGCGGCGCGGCGAAAATCATCGACGATGCCGGGGAGTTCGGCCGCATCGAGTGCGCGCGGCTCGGAGGTCTCGACGAACTCGCCGCTGCCATCCGGCTTGACCAGGAAAGTCTTGGATTTTGCCCTTATCGCCGACGGCGCCACCGGCTTGCCGCCGCCAGGCTGCAAAGTTGTGTGCGAGATACGTCCGACATGCCAGAGCTGGACCACGATCTTGCCGCCGGCTTTATGCACGGCGTCGGTGACGCGCTTCCAGCCGGCCAGCTGATCGGCGCCATAGAGACCTGGCACGTTGGCATAGCCCTGGCCCTGATGGCTGATGGCGGTGGCCTCCGTCACGATCAGCCCGGCCGTGGCGCGCTGACCATAATAGGTGACCGAGAGGTCGCCGGGCACCGCATTGGGCGAGCGATTGCGCGTCAGCGGCGCCATGACGATGCGGTTCGCCAGCGCCAGGTCGCCGACCCGCAGGGGATCAAAAAGGGTAGCCATGAGAAATGCCTTTCATGCATTCGGGGGAGGAAGCGGGGAGGATCGTCAGAGATCGGACAAGGCGGCCTGAAAGGCGGCGATGGTTTCTTCGTTGCGCTTGTAGAACACCCATTGGCCGACCCGCCGCGTGGTGACGAGCCCGGCCGACGCAAGCGTCGCCAGATGCGCCGACACGGTGGACTGCGCCAGGCCGCAGCGTTCGAACTGGCTGGCGCAGACGCCCATTTCGAGCGGATGCTCCTGCGCGGTGAAGTGCTTTTCAGGCTCCTTCAGCCACGCCAGGACATCCCGTCGAACTGGATGCGCCAGCGCCTTCAATATGATGTCGTGTTCCATCTTCACCTGCATCGATCTCAACCGATATATAGATCGGCTAGAGACGATATGGGAGGAAATCCATTCCATTCTTGCCGGCGATCGGAGAAAGCCGCTGTCCCCTGCGGCACAGTGCCGAAATCAATGCCTCGGGCGCCATCGTCGAAAACGGCATGCCCGACGAGTTCTTCTCGCACCCAGGACCGACCGCAGCCGCGCCTTCCTGAGCAAGACACTCAGGCATTGAAAGCACGGCATCCCGACGCGCTTCAGGTCGCCTCTTCCGGACTGCCGCCAATCGCAAACGCGACCCGGCCGGCGCGCCATCTCAAAAGCGCTATGGCGAGGAAGGCGATCACGCCGCTCGCGGCGACGACCACCAGCACCCACAGCGAATTGGCGACGGATGTCCGCGCCATCATGAAGGCGAGCGCGAACGGCGCGAAGGACGATGTGAACTGACGGGCGGCGCTCGCCCAGCCCAGCCGCGCGCCATAGCCTTCGCGGCCGAAGAGCTCCAGCGGCAAGGTGCCGCCGACGATGCTGGTGAGGCCGGAACCGAGGCCGAACAGGAACACGAACAGGAAGGCGCCGGGCAGCCATGGCGTGGTCAACAGCAGCGCGCACAGCCCGGCTGTGAGCAGCGATGCGGCGATGACGGCGAGATGCGTTTGCTGAAGGCGTCCGCCAAACAGCATGTTGACCAGCCGGCTGGCGACCTGCGCCGGCCCGAACAGGGTCGAAACGAAGATGCCGGCGGTGCCCAGCCCAAGCGCCGCCGTCAGCGGCACCATGTGGATGAGGATCGCCGACAGCACGAAACCCTCGGTGGCGAAACCCGCCAGCATGAGCAGAAACGCCACCCGTCCGCGTCGCGCATCGAGCGGCGCGCCCGCTTCATGCGCCAGGGCTCGTCCCTCGCCTGCCAGCGTGGCCGTCGCGTGGCGGCGCGACAGGCGCATCAGCCAGGCGTGGATCGGCAGGCAGAGCCCGAGATTGAGCGCCGCGAACAGCAGGTAGACCTCGCGCCATGTCAGATGGGCATGCAGCGCCGAGGTCAGCGGCCAGAACAGGGTCGAGGCGAATCCCGCGATGAGCGTCAGGTGGGTGATGCCGCGCTGCGGCCGGGGGACTCCGATCTGCACGATCGCCACGAAGGCGGCGCTGTAGAGGACGAAACTGGAAGCCAGCTCCATCGCCAGCAGCGCGAGAACGAACGTCACCCGGCCGGGCGAGACGGCGCACAGCGCCAGCGCCAGGGCTGCCGCGACCGAGCCGATGGTCATGATGCGCCCGGCGCCGAAGCGGTCGGCCCAGCGCCCCGCCGTCGGCGCGAACAGGCTGCCGGCGAACAGCGAGGCCGAGAGGGCGCCGAACACCCACCCTTGCGTGAGGCCGAATTCCAGGGCCATCGCCGGCGCCAGGATCGAGAAGCTGTAATAGAGCGTGCCGTAGCCGATGATCTGGGTCAGCCCGAGCCCCCAGATCGCCTTGCGCAGGACAGACCGGTCAGGCATCGACGCCGGCCGCCACGGCTTTTCCCGCCTCGGTATTGGTTCCGCAGCCGCAGCCCGACGCGCCCCTTGCCTTGGCGTCGGCATCCCTGACACAGCAGGCATCGACAGTGGCGGGAGCAGGCCCGCCGCAGCAGCCCGCGCGGTCCTCCGGTCCAGCCACGACATCGGCGCTGCATACCCCGGTCTCCGGCAGCACCAGATGCACCTCGCGGGCCGCGACGTGGTCTCCGGCAATGTCGGCGACCACGGAGCGGACCTGCTCGTAGCCGGTCGCCATCAGGAAGGTCGGAGCGCGGCCGTAGGATTTCGAGCCGACGATGGTGAAACCGGGTTCGGGATGGGCAAGCTCGCGGATGCCATGCGCCGGAACCGTACCGCACGAGTGAAAATTCGGATCGATCAGCGGCGCCAGCGCCGGCGGCGCTTCGACAACAGGATCGAGCGCGATGCGGATTTCACTCAGGAATGAGAGGTCGGGCCGGAAGCCGGTGGCGACGACGATGCGGTCAACGGCAAGGCTGAACGGCTTGCCGGCCAAGGTGGCGTCGACGGCAAGCCCCTCGCCGCGCATCTCGATGCGGTTGACGGCGAAAGGCGCCAGCATGTTCAGCCTGCCATCCGCCATCGCCTGCTTGGCGGCCAGCCCAAGCGCGCCGCGTTCGGGCAACTGGTCGTTCAGCCCGCCGCCAAGCAATCTCTCGACGCTGCGGTGGCGCAGCGCCCAGAAGATCTCGGTGCCCGGTGCCGCGTCCCGCAGTTCCATCAGCGCGAGCGCGACGTTGATCGCCGAATGGCCGCCGCCGATGACGAGGACGCGCTTGCCGGCATAGTCTTTTCTGGCCTTGCCGACCACGTCGGGAATGCCATGGGCGATGCGCGCCGAGACCGTGTCTTCGCCGGGAACCGGCAACCCGTCGACGCCGATGGGATTTGGCCGCCACCATGTTCCGGAGGCGTCGATGACGGCGCGTGCGAGAACGCGGTGCTCGCCGCCGGCATCGCGATAGCGGATGACGAAGGGCGCGTCCTTGCGGCCGTCATTGGCGACCTTGTCATGTCCCTGGCGGGTGATCGCGGTGACCTCGGCGCCGAGCTTCAAATTGGCGGCGATCGCGGGAAGCGCGGCGAGCGGCGCCAGATAATCGCGCACGATCTCGCCACCGGTCGGCAGGCCCCGCAGGGCCGGCGCCGTCCAGCCGGAGCGCTCGAGCAGCGCCCGCGCCGCCGCGTCGATGTTGTATTCCCAAGGCGAGAACACCCGCACATGGCCCCATTCGAGCAGGGCCGCGCCGACGCTTTCGCCGCGTTCGAGGATGAGCAGGCGGATGCCGCGTTGCACCAGATGCGCGGCGGCGGCGAGGCCGACCGGGCCAGCGCCAATCACCGCGACGGGAAGGCTTGCCATCATGTCCATTGGTTCGATCCTTCCGGTATCTTCGAATTATTGAGCCAAAAAAATCAAGCCAGCGCCTTGCCGACAGCGGGCGCGCAACTGGCGTCGGCGCAGCACTCGTCGGCGAGATAGCCGATCAGCGCATTCATGCCGGGATAGCTGGCGCGGCAGATCAGCGTCGTCGCCTGCCGCTCCTGCGTCACCAGGCCGGTGTCCACCAGCCGCTTGAGGTGGTGCGACAGCGTCGAGGACGGAATGTCGAGCTTGCCCTGGACGCTGCCCACGGGTAGCCCGCCCTCGCCGGCGCGCACCAGGATGCGGTAAAGCTGAAGCCGCGTCGGGTTGCCGAGCGCTTCGAGCTGGGAGGCTGCTTTTTCGAGTTTCATGGAAATAGGCTACACGGCGCTTTTCGAAGCGTCAACCATATTTCGAAAAAAATGGAAATATGATCAGCCGGCGCGCTTGCCCGCGATGACCACCTCGCCATCCTCCTTGGTGAACGCGCCGATCTCCGGGTTGGGCAGGATGTCCAGCACCTTTTCCGACGGCCGCGCCAGGACGACGCCGAGCGGGCTGACGACGATCGGCCGGTTGATCAGGATCGGATGCGCCAGCATGAAATCCAGAATTTCATCGTCAGTCCATTTCGGATCGGCAAGGCCGAGTTCGGCATAGGGCGTGCCCTTCTCGCGCAGCAACGCGCGCGGTGTCATGCCCATCGCCGCGATCAGCTCGACCAGTCTTTGCCGTGACGGCGGTGTCTTCAGATATTCGATCACCTCCGGCTCCTCGCCGGACTGCCGGATGATGGCCAGCGTGTTGCGCGACGTGCCGCAGGCCGGGTTGTGGTAGATGGTGACGGTCATTTCGCGGCCCTCTCTGCCAACATGGTGTTCCTGACGGCGGCGCCCTCTTCATACCAACCCTTGCTGCGGTTGACGATCCACACCACCGACAGCATGACCGGAACCTCGATGAGGACGCCGACGACGGTCGCCAGTGCCGCGCCCGAATTCAATCCGAACAACGCGATCGCCGCCGCCACCGCCAGTTCGAAGAAGTTCGACGCACCGATCAGCGCCGATGGCCCGGCCACGCAGTGCCGCTCGCCGGAGATGCGGTTGAGCAGATATGCAACGCCGGAGTTGAAATAGACCTGGATCAGGATCGGCACCGCCAGCAGCGCGATCACCAGCGGCTGGGCGATGATCTGCTCGCCCTGGAAGCCGAACAGCAGCACCAGCGTCGCCAGCAGGGCTACCAGCGACAAGGGCTGCAGCGCGGCCAGCAGCGCATCGAGCCCGCCCTGCCCCTTCGCCGCCAGCAGCCGGGCGCGAACCAGCTGCGCGACGATCACCGGCAGGACGATGTAGAGCGCCACCGACAGCACCAGCGTGCCCCATGGCACGGTGATCGCCGACAGGCCGAGCAGCAGCCCGACGATGGGCGCGAAGGCGACGATCATGATCGCGTCGTTGAGCGCCACTTGGGACAGCGTGAAATTCGGCTCGCCGCGCGTCAGGTTCGACCAGACGAACACCATCGCCGTGCACGGGGCCGCGGCCAGGATGATCAGCCCGGCGATGTAGGAATCGATCTGCGCGGCGGGAAGCCACGGCCGCAGCAGCCAGCCGATGAAGAGCCAGCCGAGCAGCGCCATCGAGAACGGCTTCACCGCCCAGTTGATGAACAGCGTCACGCCGATGCCGCGCCAATAGGTACCGACGCTGGCCAGCGAGGCGAAATCGACCCGCAACAGCATCGGCACGATCATCAGCCAGATCAGCACGGCGACGGGGATGTTGACCCTGGCGATCTCGGCAGATGCGATGGCGCCGAACACGCCCGGCAGCAAATGGCCGAGCGCCACCCCCGCGACGATGCACAGCGCCACCCACACCGTCAGGTATTTCTCGACGAAGCCGATGCCGGGCCTCGGCGCTTCGCCAGCGTTCAGAACGTGATCGGTCATGATGGGATTCCCTGGCTCAGCCGGCCTTCGGCAGGTTGCGGCCGATCTCGTCCAGCCGTTTCTGCAAGGCGAGCTTGTCGACCATGTTCATCGGCAGACTGACGAAGATTGAAATACGGTTGTTGAGCATGCGGTAGGTGTCTGCAAAGGCGAGATGCTTCTCCGCATCGGTGCCTTCCACGGCTGCGGGATCGGGCACGCCCCAATGTGCCGTCATCGGCTGGCCGGGCCAGATCGGGCAGGATTCATTGGCGGCGTTGTCGCAAACCGTGAAGACGAAATTCATCTCTGGCGCGCCGGGCACGGCAAATTCCTCCCAGCTCTTGGAGCGGGCGAAGGACGTGTCGTAGTTGAGGGTCTTCAGAAGCTGCAGCGCGAAGGGATGAACCTCGCCTTTCGGCTGCGATCCGGCGGAAAATGACTTGAACTTGCCCGCACCGAGGCGGTTCAGGATCGCCTCGGCGAGGATCGACCGGGCCGAATTGCCCGTGCACAGAAACAGGACGTTGAATATCGGATTGCTCATCGGCGATTGCTCCCACACAAGATTAACAGCCGCACGCCACGGCATTGATGACGGGACGGCAGAGCTCCGGCGCACCGTTGCAGCAATCTTCCATCAGATAGGCCAAAAGGTCCCGGAAGCCGGTCATGTCGGCGACGTAGCGCACGATCCGGCCGTCGCGTTCGGGGCGGATCAGCCCGGCATGGGCCAGCACCTTCAGATGCGCCGACATGGTGTTCTGGACCGTATCCAGCCTTGTGGCGATCTCGCCCGCCGCGATGCCTTCCGGGCCGGCGCGCACCAGTAGCCGGAAGACATCCAGCCGCGTCTCCTGGCCAAGCGCGGCCAGCGCGTTCAACGTGCCTTTCTTATCCATATATCCGAATCCTTGGATTTGCGGATTTCTAGATAACGACGTTGCCGCGATCTGTAAAGCGGTTGTCCGAAGAGAACAGGCTCAGAGAGCCTCGCCGGCCATCATGTGACCGCCAGCACATTTCCCGTATCGTGCTGGCGCACGAAATCCACGCGGCTGCCGTCCCAGTGGTAGCTGTAGTGCCGGCCCTGGACCGGAACGGTGATCGCGTCCGGCCAGAAGATGCCGATGCAGCCCCCGCCCCGTCTGCGCACGCTGCTCCACACCAGCCCGTCGCTGCCGGCAGCCCGCAAGGCCCGCCCTTCCGCCTGCGAGGCGGTGTAGTCATCGGGGTCGAGCACGCCGGGCACGGGGTTCACATCGTCGAGATCGCGGTCGACGCTGCCGATCAGCACGCGGAAATCCGCCGTCCAGCCCGCATCCTCGTTGGTGGCGCGCATGAATTTCTGATGGTGGTGGATGGTCTCGGCCAGCGCCACCTCCTCGCTGTCGCCGGCATAATAGATCCCGTAGCTGCCATCGGAGAACCGGCCGGGCCGCAGCGTCGAACAATGCACGAAGGGCGCCATCACGAAGCTCGCGCCGGGGCCGGAAACCCGCCTTGCGGCCGGCACCTTGCCGAGATCGCCGAGTTCGAGCCGGATGCGCGGGTTCGTCTTCTCCTCGACGGCGGCCAGCGCCTCCCAGTCGCGCGGGTCGGCAATGTCCTCGAAGAGGTCGATCGGGGGATGGATGGAGCGGATGATGCGGAAGGTCTGGTGCCAGTCGACGCGGCGCCGGACCGCAAGCCCACTCACCATGCACCACGCTCCGCATCGAGCCATTCGCGCATCGCGGCGAGATCGGCGATCTCTCCGCGCAGCATCAGGTCGAGCGCCGACTGACCACCGAAGGTGGCATTGGGCTTGCGGATCCAGGCGTAGCCGCGCGCCGGCTCCGTGAACAGATAGCGCAGGCCCTTGTGGATGCCCATCAGATGCGCCATGCGGGTGCGCAGATCGCGATCGATCCTGCCGATGCCGCCTTCCTTCCAGCGCCCCCCAGTCTTCCAACGTGCCCAGGTGCGCGCCGACATGCCGCCAAGCAGGATGCAGGCCTCCCCATCGGTGAGATTCCAGGCCTTGAACAGGTTGACCGTGGTGCGCGCCAGCGCGCCCGCCTCGTCGTCGGTAATGGCGCTGCCAACCGTGGACGGTGTCGTGACTATGGGCTGAAGCTGCATTTTGCTCCCTCGCTATTGGCAGACATATAGCATGTATTTGCCAAATGGCAAGGAACGGATCAACTGTCTTCCGGAAGCATCCTTTCGAATTGCCTGTTGGTTAGCGCTCGCGCGAACGCGGGGGGCCGCGCAAACCACGCTTCGGAATGACAGAGGCGTGGCTCAGGATTTGGCATCGCTCCCAGCTAAGTCGTTGCCTGGGCGGACCAGTCGGCTCGCCACGCCATAGGCGCACTTTCCCATGCGCGGCTCCGGCTGGCGGCATAGTTGGTGCTGATGGCGCTGTAATCGGCTTCACCAACGCTGCCGTCGCGATGTCTCCAAGCCCTGAAAGGCGAGCGCACAGCTATCCAATGCTGGCGGAAAAACACCATTTGCTCACTGCAATCGACAACGACCCACCTATTTTCTTTGCAACCATTCATGTAGGGAGTGCGTCGGGGTTGAAGTTTTCCTTTTGGGTGGGCGGATAAAATAATGGTGATATCGGAGACTGGATCCTCCCGGATCGAGTCAATCAATTACCCGTTTCTGGCGACGGCATTCTTTGCCCTGAACGCGCTTTATTTCATTCTTGTGTTTGGTACTTTCGACAATCCGTCATGCTGCGACGCCACCCTGTATCTGCAAGGAGGACGCCGTTTCTTTGAGCAAGGTTTGCTGTTCGACAACCCCTATAGCGGTTACCGATCGGTGTGGAACTACGGTATAGCCGAGATGGTCCGATTTGTCGGCGAACCTTTCCGCTGGATCGCCGGCCTGCCTCAAAAGGCAACGGTTTCCTATGCTGTGGGAGCAACCCTTCTTTTTGCCGTCACCGCCATGACTCTTTTGCTCGTTCTAGGAAAGAGAAAAGGCTTTAAGGAAATATTTTGCGCGATTTATTTGAACCCAATCTCTTTTTTATATCTACTTTACCCGCTGCAAGAATCCCAGATCGTTCTTTTTCTCGGGCCTGCAATTGTGATCGTCGCGACCTCCTTGATTGCCGAGAAATGGAACCAATCAATTGTGTTGCTTTGGAGCTTTGCAGTCGCAGCATGGATGGTAAAAGGTTCATTCTTACTTGTAGCTCTTCCGGTGATTGGGTTGGCGATCTACCTTGTCCTGCGGGCCACCGGGCCGAAAAAATGGATATCAACCTGTATCGGCGTAGCCGTGGCATTGGCTATTGTTGCGCCGCAATCGTATATCGCGTTGGCAAAGTACGGCTCGCTTTACCCTTACCCTGATCACGCCCTTCTCGAAAAACAACTTGGCTGGGGCTACACCAGCTGGCACTATGAAACTGTCTATGACCTCAATCTGGAAGGGGACGTTAAATGGAAAGGGGATTTTTCAAACAACAACTATCCGCCAATTAAAGATACCGAAGCGTACACCTTCAAGATTCTGTCCAATCCCATAGAGGGTCTCTCACTTTGGGTTGGACACATCTTCAGCGCATTCAATTTTTCACATCTGAAGGTGTATATCACCGAGCCCGTCGTCAAATTCTCGTTCTTCAATGTTCTCGCCGGCGCGGCGCTGTTCCTTGGCTTCTTGACGTCGGTCGGCATTGTTACACGAGGTCCATATGATCCGCAGGACTATTTCATAGATGCCGTGATGATTGGATCGGCGTCCGCGCTGCCTCTGTTGGCAGTTGAGACGAGGTTTAGCCTATTGCCTGCATTGGCGTTGTCTTATAGGGCAATCCAATGGTTCACTGAGGCAGACAAAAATGAACGAGTGGCGCAAGATCTGAGCTGCGCCGCGCTGTTTGGACTGCTGTTCGGGTTTGCGATGACCTTGGTCGACATTGCGTGAAAAGCCAATTGCTTGGTTTTTCAAGCAATGTGCACCCTTAGCCTGCGAAGACGTGGGTAGGGCAAGCCAAGACCAATTTCACTCCGCCGCCTCGTAGCCCGCGATGCCCTTGATCTCGAGGAAATCCTCGAGCCCGTATTCGGCGTATTCGCGGCCATTGCCGGACTGCTTGTAGCCGCCGAAAGGCAGGCCGGCGTCCCAGGTGGGGTAGTTGATGTAGACATTGCCGGAGCGCATGCGCGCCGCCACGTCGCGCGCCTTCTGGATGTCCTTGGCCTGGATGTAGGAGGCGAGACCATAGACGGTGTCGTTGGCTTGCTCGACCGCCTGTTCGACGGTGTCATAGGGCAGGATCGCCAGCACCGGCCCGAAGATCTCCTCGCGCGCGATGCGCATGTCATGGGTGACGTCGGCGAACACGGTCGGCCTGATATAGTAGCCGCGGTTGAGTTCGGCGGGGCGGCCGGGGCCGCCGGCGACCAGCGTGGCGCCTTCGTCGATGCCGCTCTGGATCAAATCCTGGATCTTGTCGAACTGGACCTGGCTGACCACAGGGCCAAGCTTGGTGCCGGCGGCGTCAGCGGGACCGACGGTGAACTTTTCCGCCGCCGCCTTGGCATAGCCAGCCGCCTCGTCGTGGCGGTCGCGCGGCACGAACATGCGCGTCGGCGCGTTGCAGGACTGGCCGCTGTTGCCGAAGCAGCCGGCGACGCCCTTGGTGACGGCGGTGGCGAGGTCGACATCCGGGAACAGAATGTTGGCCGACTTGCCGCCAAGCTCCTGGTGCACGCGTTTGACAGTGTCGGCGGCGGCCTTGGCCACCAGGATGCCGGCGCGGGTCGAACCGGTGAACGACATCATGTCGACGTCTGGATGGCTGGACAGCGCCTGGCCGACACCAGGGCCGTCACCGTTGACGAGGCTGAACACGCCCTTCGGCACGCCGGCCTCGTCGATGATCTCGGCGAAGATGATGGCGTCGAGCGGCGCGATTTCGGACGGCTTCAGCACCATGGTGCAGCCGGCGGCGAGCGCCGGGCCGACCTTGCAGGTGATCTGGTTCAGCGGCCAGTTCCACGGCGTGATCAGGCCGACGACGCCGATCGGTTCCTTGACGATCAGCGAAGAGCCCTTGACCTGACGGAACTGGAACGACTTCAGCACCTCCGCCATCTTCTGCAGATGCGCCAGCCCAACGCCAACTTGGCTGTCGAGCGCGAACTGGCGCGGCGCGCCCATCTCGCGCGACACGGCCAGCGCCAGATCGGCGCTGCGCTTCCTGTAGACCTCGATGACGCGGTTCAGGATATCGAGGCGCTCCTCCACCGAGGTGAAGCCGAATGTGCTGAAGGCGCGCTTGGCGGCGGCCACCGCCTTGTCGACATCGGCCTTGGAGCCGAGCGAGATCTGCGCGAAAACATCCTCGTTCGACGGATCGATGACATCGAGCGTGTTGGGCACGACAGGATCGACCCACGCGCCATCGATATAGAACTGCAGATTGTGTGACATGGTTTTCTCCCTGGGGGTGCGCCGTATGGCCGTGCCGGCCGTAATATGTGGCTAGAAATAACGATGCACAAACGGCGCTGTCAAACGCAACCCCCGAACGCATTGAGCCAGCGCGCCAGTCGTTGAGCCAGTGGGTCAGCACCTGGCCTGGTGAGGATGGATTACAGCAACGTATGTCCAGCCTCGGCCAGAAGCCGCCTCGCGGCGGCCTGATCCGTCGCTTTCACCAGGAGATGGTCGCCATCGAAGGTGGAAACCACGAAGATGCCCAACCCGTTTTCCGACAACGGTCTGATGACCGACAGCACGATACCGGTTTCGCCGAAGGCAAACGGCCCCTCGAATTTGAAGGCGACCCAGTCGCTGTCCTGCCTGACGGCATCCGGCACGCGATCCTGCGGGCAGACGATCGAAAGTTCGTCGTCGGTCCTGGTGATGCTGACGAAGCCGGGCCCGTCCGCCCAACCGGGAATGGCGTCGCCCGGCTCGAGCCGCGAAATCGCGTAAAGCCTGCGAAGTTGCTTCAATCTGATCCTGGCAGTCATTGTCGGGTTCCGCTCTTCCGATTGCCGGCTATGGCGCCAGTTTCTTGCTCATATAGACCGTCACGCCGTTCATGAACGGCTCTTCGCGGTCGATCGCATAGCCGTGCCGTTTGTACAGCGACACATTGGCCTCGAAGGCGCCATTGGTCAGCAGGCGAAGTTCGGGGCGGTCCGCTCCGGCCGCCCTGCGCTCGGCCTGTTCCAGCAGCAGCCGGCCGATCCCCCGGCCCTGCGACAGCGGCGCGACGCAGACATTCTCGATCCAGAGATGATCGTCGGCCAGCATGGTTTCGATCATCCCGACAATGCGGTCCTCCTCGACGGCGAGATCGAACGAATGCTCGGCAACGGCCTTGTCGTAATCGGCGCGCATCGGCAGCGGCTCGCGGCCGATCACCGGCACCCACTTGGCATAGGCGGCGCGCACGATGTCCCTGATGGCTGTGGCATCAGCGGGTTCGGCCGGCCGAAGCCGGATGGAAGAATCGATGGTCATCACAATGCTCCAGACATGGAAAACCCCGCCGGCGGGTGTCGCGGGCGGGGCTGGGAAACGAACGAACCGGATCTATCAGGCCGGTCTTTGTCGTCGCGCGATCAGCTTGCCGCTCCGCACTGTGCAGGAACGGCGTCGCTTGATGTTGGCGGGCGCAAGGGCAAACATGGCGTCAAGCTGGAGCATGAAGAGCGGCGCTGTCAAGGCGGCCGCTCGATCGGCAATGTCCCATATCGGCGGCACAGTTCTGGCCTTCAGGTCCGCTGGGCATGGAATCGCTATATATGCCTTGCCGTGACGGCAACTGACCGATGGACAAAATATGATTGGGACGCTGAACAAGACGGTGCGGATGGTCGCCATCCTGAACCTTGGCTATTTCGGAATCGAGTTTGCCGTAGCCATCTGGATCGGATCGGTATCGCTGTTCGCGGACAGCATCGATTTTCTCGAGGATGCATCCGTCAACCTGCTGATCATGGTCGCGCTGGGCTGGACCATTCGCAATCGAGCGCGGCTCGGAATGGCGCTGGCGGGGGTACTCCTGGTCCCGGCTTTGGCAACCCTTTGGACGGCCTGGGAGAAGTTCAACAGTCCAATTCCGCCAGCACCCGTTCCACTGACGCTGACCGCCGCTGGCGCGATCCTCGTCAACCTGTCATGCGCGCTCATGCTCGCTCGCTACCGCCATCACAGCGGCAGCCTCACCCATGCAGCATTCCTGTCGGCGCGCAACGATGTCCTGGCGAATGTCGCGATCATCGCCGCCGGCCTGGTCACGGCATTTGTGTGGAACTCGGCTTGGCCCGATATTGTCATTGGCCTTGCAATCGCCGTCATGAATGCGGACGCCGCCCGCGAGGTTTTCACCGCCGCGAGACGCGAGTTCGCGGAAAGCCAAATTCGAAGCTGAGACACGGCCGCCCGTCCGGCCTCAATACTCCTGCGCCGTCGGCCTGAACAGGATCTCGTTGATGTCGACCTCGTCCGGCTGGCTCATGGCGAACACCACCGTCCTGGCGAAGGAATCCGCCGGGATGGCCACGCGGTCGTAGAGCGCGCGCACGCCTTCGGCGACATCGGGCTCGGTGACGCTGCCGGGCAGTTCGGTCGCCACCGCGCCCGGCGAGATGATGGTGGTGCGGATGTTGTAGGGTTTTACTTCCTGGCGCAGGCCTTCCGAGATGACGCGCACGGCGTGCTTGGTGGCGGCGTAGACGGCGCCGCCCGGCCCGACCTTGTGGCCGGCGACCGACGACACGTTGATGATGTGGCCGCTCTTCTGCGTCTTCATGTGCGGCAGCGCGGCCGCGATGCCGTAGAGCACGCCCTTGATGTTGACGTCGATCATCCGGTCCCAGTCCTCGACCTTGCCGCGCTCCAGCGGCGAGTGCGGCATCAGGCCGGCATTGTTGATGATGACGTCGACGCGGCCATGCGTCTTCACCGCATGGTCGACGAGACGCCGAACCTGATCGACATCGGTCACGTCGGTCCGCAGGATCGCGTCCTTGTCAAGCGAAAGCTCCTCGGCCAGCGCTTGCAACCGGTCGAGGCGGCGCGCGCCCAGCACCAGCCTGGCGCCTTCCTTGGCAAGAAGCCGCGCGGTGGCTTCGCCCAGCCCGCTGCTGGCGCCGGTGATGACGACGACCTTGTCCCTAATGTTCTCGGTCATGATGATTTCCTTCTGGTTTTGGCTCGCTGCCCTACGGCAGCTCGCGAATTCGAGTAGGTGGCTCAGCCGGGCATTTCGATCCTGCCGAGCCAGCGTGTGACCTCCTCAAGCGTCTCGCGCTCCTGGTCGCACTGCTTGGAAAAACCTTCGATGAGCCGCGCCGCTGGCGCATGGTCGGCAAGGACCTTGAGGCTCTGCCCAATTCCGTAGCCGCCATGGGTGATGAACGGCACCAGTGTCTTGCCGGACAGATCGTGTCGCGACAGGAAGGAGCGGATCATCGCCGGCGCGGTCATGCCCCAGATCGGAAATCCGAGGAACACCGTCTCGTAGGATCTGATGTCCGGCACGGTGGCGGCGAGCGGCGGTTCGAAACCGGACACCCGCTGCTTTTCCGCCACCGCGACCTGCTCCTCATAGTCTTCCGGATAGGGATCGACGGTGCGGATCTCGAAAATGTCCGTTCCGAGAGCCCGGCTGATCTGGCGCGCGATGACGCGCGTGTTGCCGGTGCGGGTGTAGTACGCCACCAGCCCATTGGCGCCGCCCGCTTGGCGCGCGTTCGACGCGATGGCGGGCAGGCTCGATCCGGCACCCAATCCAGCACTCAGTGGCAATGCAAGCGCGGTCATAAGCGCACCTCGTCTTGAAAACAGGCTCGACTGGCTCATCCCGCTCTCCTTGGCGCCTGGCTCAGCGATCGATCCTTGCCGCCTGTTGCGGGGAGTAGCGCTCTCCCTGCACGGCAATTGCCGAGACCACGTTCTCGATGTTGCGAAGGTCGTCCGCCGTCAGCGCAACGGCCGCCGATCCGATGTTCTCCTCGAGGCGATTGAGCTTCGTGGTGCCGGGGATCGGAACGATCCAAGGCTTCCGCGCCAGCAGCCAGGCCAGCGCGACCTGGGCCGGGGTCACCTTCTTCTTGGCCGCGATCGCGACGATCGCGTCGACCAGCGCCTGGTTAGCTCGCCTGGCCTCCTCCGCAAAACGCGGCACGGTGTTGCGGAAGTCGCTGCTGTCGAACGTCGTGCTGGCGCTGATGGCGCCAGTGAGGAATCCCTTGCCCAATGGACTGAAGGGCACGAAGCCGATCCCCAGTTCCTCGAGGACCGGCAGGATCGCCTCCTCGGGTTCACGCCACCACAGCGAGTATTCGCTTTGCAGTGCGGTGACCGGCTGCACCGCATGCGCGCGACGGATGGTGCGCACGCCCGCCTCGGAGAGGCCGAAATGCTTGACCTTGCCTTGGCTGATCAAGTCCTTCACCGTGCCCGCCACCTCCTCGATGGGCACCACCGGATCGACGCGGTGCTGGTAGAGGAGATCGATGCGGTCTGTCCTCAACCGCTTGAGCGAGGCCTCGACGACGTCGCGAATATGCTGCGGCCGGCTGTCCATGCCTTCATGTCCGGCCGTGCCGGCGATGTCGATGCCGAATTTGGTGGCGATCACCACCTGGTCGCGGATTGGCTGCAGCGCCTCGCCGACGACCTCCTCGTTCGTGAAAGGTCCATAGACCTCCGCGGTGTCGAAGAAGGTGATGCCGCGCTCGAACGCGGAACGGATCAGGCGGACGGCATCCGGCGTCGCCATCGGTGCCCCGTAGGATTGGCTCATCCCCATGCAGCCGAGCCCGATGGCCGAGACTTCGAGGCCGCTTGTTCCAAGTGTGCGCTTTTGCATTGTCTTGCTCCTTTGTTCAGGCCTGGTACTGCGCGTCGCTGACGTGCTCCATCCAGTCGACCGCCTTGCCGTCGAGCGCCTCCTGGATGGCGATGTGGGTCATGGCGGTGGTGGGTGCCGCGCCATGCCAGTGCTTCTCGCCCGGCTCGAAGCGAACCACGTCGCCGGGCCGGATTTCCTCGACCGGGCCGCCCTCGCGCTGCGCGCGGCCGCAGCCGGCGGTGACGATCAGCAACTGGCCGAGCGGATGGGTGTGCCATGCCGTGCGCGTGCCGGGCTCGAAGGTGACGGCGTTGCCGGCCGCGCGGGCCGGCGCAATGGCCGCGAACAGCGGATCGATGCGCACCGTGCCGGTGAACCAGTCGCCCGGCCCCTTGCCCGAGGCCTGGGAGCCGCTTCGCTTGATGTCCATGATTTTTCCCTTCTTCACGCCGGGCCAGACACGGCCAGCGGCATTCAGGGCCGCCGACTTTGGGACGCCCGATTGTGACAGCGTCTATTTAGCACCTGCGATTGGTCGCGATTAGCTGCTATAACCAGCATGTACTTATGAGAAGGGCTCATGAATGCCGCGCGATAATCTGAACGAGCTGACCGCCTTCCTCGCCGTCGCGCGCGAAGAGAGCTTCACCAAGGCGGCGGCAAAGCTCGGCGTCTCCCAATCCGCGCTCAGCCACACGGTTCGCGCGCTGGAGGAGCGGCTGGGCCTGCGGCTTCTGACCCGCACCACGCGCAGCGTCTCGCCCACCGAGGCGGGCGAACGCTTGGCTCGCACCGTGGGGCCCCGGCTCGACGAGATCGAGACCGAACTGACGGCCTTGAGCGCGTTGCGCGAAAAGCCCGCCGGCACCATCCGCATCACCGCCGGCGAGCACGCCGCCGATGCGATCCTGTGGCCGGCGATCGCCAGGCTGTTGCCGGATTATCCCGACATCAGGATAGAGATCATCGTCGACTATGGCCTGACCGACATCGTCGCCGAGCGCTATGACGCCGGCGTGCGGCTCGGCGAACAGGTGGCGCGCGACATGATCGCGGTGCGCATCGGCCCCGACATGCGCATGGCGGTGGTTGGATCGCCGGCCTATTTCGCCAGGCGGCCAAAGCCACGCGCGCCGCAGGACCTGACCAGCCACAACTGCATCAATCTGCGCCTGCCGACCTATGGCGGCCTCTATGCCTGGGAATTCGAGAAGGTGGGGCGCGAGCTGAAGGTGCGCGTCGAGGGTCAGCTGGTGTTCAACACAGCCGCGCTGCGCATCAATGCCGTGCTTGCCGGATTGGGTCTCGCCTATCTGCCCGAGGACCAGGTGACGACCTGCCTGGCCGACGGGCGGCTGGTGCGGGTGCTCGCCGACTGGTGCGCGCCCTTCGCCGGCTACCACCTCTATTACCCCAGCCGCCGCCAGGCGACGCCGGCCTTCTCGCTGCTGGTCGACGCCTTGCGCTACAGAGGTTGATCCATCTGGACAGCATCCGCAGTCGTTCTATCTTTCTGCCGGAACGTGATCCGACGAACCCCCGGAGCCAGCGCCGTGACCAAGACCGACCTCTATCGAGGCTACATCGCCTGCCTCAACAATCAGGATTGGCAAAGGCTCCATCGCTTCGTCCATGACGACGTCCACTACAATGGCGACCGGGTCGGGCTATCGGGTTACCGCGAAATGCTGGAGCGGGATTTTCGGGAAATTCCGGACCTCTATTTCGATGTCCAGCTGCTGATCTCCGAGCCGCTTTCATCGCCAGCCGCCTTCAGTTCAACTGCACGCCCAAGGGAACGTTCTTCGGCCTTCCCATCAACGGCCGGAAGGTCTCCTTCAGCGAGAACGTCTTCTATGAATTTCTGAACGACCGGATCAGGAATGTCTGGTCGGTGATCGACAAGGCGGCCATTGAGGCTCAGCTTTGACGGTATGTCAGCCAGAAGCGACGTCTACGCGGCCCCTCACCTGCCTGCCGGCATCCTCTCCCCGTATAGTGACGGGGAGAGGGGCGCTCTCATCAGCAATTTCGCCAACCACCAACGTTGCTGGATGAGCGATAAGGTTGCGGCCGGCCCCTTCTCCCCGTCGCTATACGGGGAGAAGTGCCCGGCAGGGCGATGAGCGGCAGCGCCGACTTAGAGAGTGACTCACACAGTGGCAACCGTTCGTAAAAATCGATCATTCTAACGAGAATAATTCGTTGGAAAGATCGGTTAAGGAATGGCATTCCTCCGGCGTACTCGCCTGGAGCATTGCATTGTCTTCCCTTACCCACATCGCGAACGATATTCCGAAAAGTCTGATTTCCGCCGATCTGGCCGCCGGGCGCAGGCGCCTCGATTCGATCTGGAACGGCATCATCCCCGGCATCGTGCTGGTGGCGATGATAACAGGCGTCGCCTTCTCGGCACGTACTGTCTCCGGCTTCGCCCTGTTCAGCCCGATGATCCTCGCCGTCGTCGCCGGCATGATCCATTCCAACGTGCTCGGCACGCCCGCCCATGCCAAGGCCGGCATCGCATTCTCGCAAAAGCGCCTGCTGCGCTTCGCCATCGTGCTGCTCGGCTTCCAGCTGACGCTCGGCCAGGTCGTCTCCATCGGCGCCGGTGGCGTCGGCATTGTGGCGGCCACGCTCGGCGCCACCTTCCTCTTCACCGTCACGCTCGGCCGGCTGATCGGTGTCGACCGTAAGCTGGCGCAGCTGATCGCCGCCGGCACCTCGATCTGCGGCGCCTCGGCCATCGTCGCCACCAACATCGTCACCGATGCGCGCGACGAGGACGTCACCTACGCCGTCGCCTCGATCACGCTGTTCGGCACCGTCGCCATGCTCGGCTTCCCGCTGCTGGCGCCGGTGCTGGGGCTTGACCAGCACGCCTTCGGCCTGTGGGCCGGCGCCTCGATCCACGAGGTGGCGCAAGTCATCGGCGCCGGCTTCCAGAACGGCACCCGCTCCGGCGAGATCGCCACCGTCGCCAAGCTCACCCGCGTCGCCATGCTGGCGCCGATGGTCATCGCGCTCGGCCTGATGGCGCGCCGCAAGAGCAGCGGCGACCAGTCAGCCGCACGGCCGCCCATGCCGTGGTTCGTCGCCGCCTTCGCCGCCGTCGTGGCGCTGAACAGCCTGGTCACGGTGCCAGCCGAAGTGAAGTCGGCGATGGCGCTCGCCACCACCATCATGCTGACCATGGGGCTGGCCGCCATGGGCCTGCAGGCCGACATTTCGCTGCTGCGCTCGCGCGGCCTGCGCCCGCTGGCGCTCGCCTTCTCGGCCTTCCTGTTCATCGGCGGCTTCAGCCTGATGCTGGTGAAGTTCGCCTAGGTAGCGGCCCCTTCGATCGGCGCGATTGGGAATCGAAACCATATCGGCTAGGCTCCTTGCATCAGCACGCGAGCCCAACCGATCCATGCCGTTCGTTCCCCTGCCCTTCGTTGTCGCGCTGTTGCTGTTCATCCTGCTTTGGATGGTCGCCAGGCGTGAGGACGAGGGCGCACCCAACCTGCCTTTTCTGGTCCTGATCCTGCTCGCCGCGCTGCAATCGGTGCTCACTGGACTGCGTTGGGGCTATGGCATCAGCACCGTGGGCTACATCGCGCCCGTATCCGCCGCGATCATGCCATCGTTGCTCTATGCCGGCGTCTCCAAGCTCGTGCGCACCAGCGACCGCCTATGGCCGGCCTCGCTGGCACTCCATGCAACGCCCGCCGCCATCGTCTTCGTGCTGGTGATTTTCTGGCGCAATGCGGTCGACGTGGCACTGATATCAATCGATTTCATCTATGCCGCCGCCATCCTCTGGTTGCTGCGCTCCGGCGCCGACGGGCTGCGCCTGGCGCCTTTCGACGGCGCGGTCCCGGCCTACCGCGCCATTCTTTTCGCGGCCGTGACGCTGTGCCTGTCGGGGATGGTCGACCTGCTGGTGTCCTTCGAGGTGGCATCCGGCCACGGCGACCGCGCGGCGACGGTGATCGGCATCGCCAACCTTTTCATCCTCGTCATTGTCGGCGCGGCGGCGGCAGCGGCCAGCCAAAGCCATGTCCCACTCAACGCGGCCGAGCCCGCCGAGACCTTCTCCCTGGTCGACACCGGTGAAGACGCCGACACTCTTCGTAGGGTCGACGACCTGATGCAGGAGAAGAAGCTCTATCGGGACGCCACCCTGAACCTGAATCGCCTTGCCCGTCGTGCCGGCATTCCGGCACGACAGATTTCGGCGGCGATCAACCGGATCAAGGCCAGGAACGTCTCGCAATATGTCAACGAACACCGCATCGCCGAGGCCTGCCGGCTGTTGGGCGAGACCGGCCAGCCGGTAACCGAAATCATGCTTGCGGTCGGATTCCAGACCAAATCGAACTTCAACCGCGAGTTTCGCCGCGTGACCGACATGACGCCGCTCGCCTGGCGGGAACGGAACACGCAATCGCCCTCGCTTGCGAGCCCTGCGGGGGGATGAAATCCGGCGGCACCGTTCGCGTCGAGCGGTACTAAATCGCGATGGTGGACGTTCTCGATCGCGATCGAGGTCGCGGGCTTCGCTCCGATCCGCTGATATCACGGCGTCAACACAGCGACCGAACACAACCGCCAACTGACCCAGAAGCTGAAGCCATTGGGCTCTCCAGCCGAAGGCGCGAGCGCTCGGCAATGGAGATCTCAATGAAATTCTGGATCACGCTTTGCACCATCATGGCTTCCGCGATGCTGATGCAATCCTCGGCCGGCGCCAGCGACAGCGTCGGCGTTCGTCGGTTTCCAGCCCCTTCCAGGGAGCGCGGCATCGATCTCGACGTGACGGTCTGGTATCCGGCCCAGCCAGGCGGCGACACGGTCACGCTCGGCGACACCGCGCTTTTCATCGGAACGTCCGCCATGCGCGATGCGCCAATCTGCAGCGGAAAGTTTCCGCTCATCCTGCTTTCACACGGCGCCGGTCTTGCGGGAACCCCGCAGGCGCTGAGCTGGATTGCAACGCCTTTGGCCAGGCAGGGATTCATCGTCGCCGCCCCCACGCATCCAGGAAATACGGGACCAAACAGGTCCGCCGCCGAGACGATGAAACTCTGGCTGCGGCCTGCCGATCTCACGGCAACCTTGGACACGACGGAGAAGAACGCCTTCTTCAGGGATCATCTTGAGCAAGCCAAAGTGGGCGTTCTCGGTCTTTCGATGGGCGGCAACACGGCGCTTGCGATAGCCGGGGCGCGTGTCGATCCAAAACTCCTCGCGGCCTATTGCGATACGGACCTGCTCAATGCTTCGCTTTGCGACTGGGTCCGGCACAGCGGGGTTGATCTTCACGCCATGGATTTGCGGCTGGCCGGTCGTGACAACAGGGATGAGCGGGTTCATTTTGCCATGGCGATCGATCCCGCCCCAACCGATGTCCTTGAGGCCAAAAGCCTTGCCGGCATCAGAATTCCGGTCGCTATCGTCAATCTTGGCCAACCGGGAAAGATCCCGGTGACCGCCGATGCCTCCGGGATCGCAAAAGCGATTGCAAATGCCAGCTATGCGACGATCGAGGACGCGAGCCATTACAGCATGTTCGCCGAATGCAAGCCCGGCGCTCCCGGCATCATTGCATCCGAACAGATCGGCGACCCGGTTTGCGACGATGGTGGAGGGCGATCGCGCGGCGAGATTCACGCGCGGCTGATCGACATGGCGACCGCAGCTTTCAATCGCGCGCTGAAGACCGATCCGTAGGCGCTGCCGCCTGCTGTCAGGCGTCGTTCAGTCCTCGAAGGAACTCGCGGCGCCATAGATCGCCGCCAGCGTCTCGATGCCGGCCTGGTCGGCCTCGTCGAAGCGGCCGGGCAGCGGGCTGTCGAGGTCGAGCACGCCAAAGACGCCGTCATCGTCTTCGAGCAGCACGACCAGTTCCGAGCGCGAGGCGGCATCGCAGGCGATGTGGTCGGGAAAATCATGCACGTCCTTGATCAGCATCGAGGTGCCGAGCTCGACCGCCGTTCCGCACACGCCCTTGCCGACGGCGATGCGCACGCAGGCCGGCTTGCCCTGGAACGGCCCCAGCACCAGTTCCTCGTCGGATGCCAGGAAATAGAAGCCGGCCCAGTTGAGGTCCGGCACCATCTGGAAGATCAGCGCGGCGGTGTTGGCGGCGTTGGCAATCGAGTCGCGCTCGCCCTCCAGCAACGCCTTCAACTGCGTGGCGAGGTCGCGGTAGAACACGGCCTTGTCTGACGTGTCGATGGCCTTGGCGGCAAACATGGCTTGTCTCCGTACTCAGAATCGCGGTTGCTTCGACAAGCTGTCAAACGCGGCAAGCCCTGCATCAAACAACCACCGGACAATACTAGCGTGAATCCCATCCACTCCGAAAGCCGCAAGATCAGCATTGCCGCCGCCGTCATCGCCGACGCATCGGGCAGATTGCTGCTGGTGCGCAAGCGCGGCACCAGCGCCTTCATGCAGCCCGGCGGCAAGATCGAGCCGGACGAGGAGCCGGTCGATGCCCTGGTGCGTGAATTGCGCGAGGAGCTCGGGCTGGCGGTCGACCCGGCCATGGCTTCCCGGCTCGGCCTGTTTTCGGCCAAGGCGGCCAATGAGCCTGACAGCACGGTGGAGGCGGAGTTGTTCGCCCTCACTTTTGCCGCACAGCCGATCGAGAGCCAGCCGGTAGCGGCGGCCGAGATCGAGGAGATGATCTGGCTGGACCCCGCCTCGGCCCACGACATCGAGCTCGCGCCGCTGACGCGCGACGTGGTGCTGAGGCTGAGCGGACAGTAGCGCGGCGCCGCAAGCTTACCCTCAGCCCCCGCCCGCCGGCTCCCGAAATCCCCCGACATAGCGCAATGGCGGCCGGCCGTAGAGCCGGCTGTATTCGCGGCTGAATTGCGACGGGCTCTGGTAGCCGACGCTGTAGCCGGCCGAGCCGACATCCAGGCGCTCCGTCAGCATCAGGCGCCGCGCTTCGTGCAGGCGCAACTGCTTTTGATACTGCATTGGCGTCATCGCCGTGACCGCCTTGAAGTGATGATGCAGCGAGGACGTGCTCATGCCGACATGCTGCGCCAGCTCCTCGATGCGCAGCGGCCGCGTGAAATTCTGCCGCAGCCAGGCGACTGCCTGGGCAATCCGGTTTGTCGGCGTCTCGATCGTGGCGATCTGAAGCAGGGCCGGACCGAAGGGGCCGGTCGCCACGCGGTAGAGGATCTCCTGCTCGATCAGCGGCGCCATCGCGGGAATATCTTCCGGCCGATCAAGCAGGCGCAGCAGCCGCACGACCGCATCCAGCAGGTCTGGCGGCGCCCTGTTGACCGCCACCGCCCGCATGTCGTGAGGGACGACCGGCGCCGTGCCGATCCGGCCGAACAGCTCCTTCAGCCGATCCGGCTCGATCCGCATGCCCAGCCCGAGGTTCGGGGCCTCGGGGCTCGCCTCGGTCACGCGCGACACGACCGGCAGGTCGAGCGAGACCACCAGATAGTCGCCAACGCCATAGCGGTGAACATGCGATCCGAGCGTGAGGCTCTTGGCGCCCTGTACGACGAGCGCAAGGCAGGGCCATTGCGCGGTGTGGACGCTTTTGTCGGTCGACGATCGCCGGCTGAGGAAGAGATTGTCGATCGCCGTCGCGCGCTCCTCGTCCCGCGCCGTGAACCGGGCGATGATCGACGCCATCTCCCCATAGGGATCTTGCGCGAACGTCAAAGGGCACCCGGTATCTTCGAAACGGTCATGGCGCCGATCATATCCGATCCTGCAAGCCCGGCCAGCCGCGGCAATCAACCTTTGCAGGATCGTGCATGAATCTTGCAGGATCGCGATAACGCCCCACATTCGCTTCGTCGCATAACGCCGCCAGCGGGAGCGTGCTCCCAATCATCACAGGCGGAGCCTCTCATGACGAGTTCACCGATCACCGAACCATCGACCCGAACCAGCAAGGTCGTGCTCATCACCGGCGCCAGCAGCGGCATCGGCGAGGCCACGGCCCGCCACCTGGCGACGAGCGGCCACAGGATCGTGCTTGGCGCCCGGCGGACCGACCGGATAGCCGCTATCGCGCGGGACATCGGGCAGGCCGGCGGCCAGGCGCATTCCCGGCAGCTTGACGTGACCGACCTCGACAGCGTCAAGGCTTTCGTCGCGGCCGCCGATGAGCGCTACGGCCGGGTCGACGTGCTGGTGAACAATGCCGGCGTAATGCCGTTGTCGTTCATGGCCGAATTGCGCATCGACGAATGGAACCGGATGATCGATGTCAATTTGCGCGGCGTTCTCAATGGCATCGCCGCCGTGCTGCCGATCATGGCCGAACAGAAGTCCGGCCACATCATCAACGTCGCATCTGTCTCCGGGCACCGGGTCGATCCGACAGCCGCCGTATACAGCGCCACCAAATTCGCGGTGCGGGCGCTCTCGGAAGGGCTTCGACAGGAAAGCAGGGATCTGCGCGTGACCGTCGTCAGCCCTGGCCTCACCCGCACCGAGCTGTTTGACGGCATCGCCAATCCCGAGATCAAGGCTGGAGCCCGCGCCATGGTCGATCAGGCCTCCATCCCGGCCGGCGCGATTGCCGAGGCGATCGGCTTTGCCATCAGCCAGCCGGACGGCGTCGACATCAACGAACTGATCGTGCGCCCGACGGCGCAAGGCTGACCCTCATGAACCCTGGCAATGGAGAGATGACATGACAGAGGCAATCGAAGTGACGACCTTCAGGCTCAACGGCCGGTCCTGCGCGGAATTCATCGCCGCCAATGCCGATATCGACGCCTGGCTGCGGCGTCAGCCGGGCTTCCTGTCCCGCCGGATCGCCGAACGCGATGACGGCACCATCGTCGACCTGCTGATCTGGGCCTCGGCCGAGGCCGGCCGCAACGCGGCGAGCGGCATCATGACCGAGATGGGGCATTCGCCGGTGCATGCCATGATCGACCAGCGCACCGTGGACTGGACCGTGGCGCCGGTCCGCCACAGTATCGTGTGACGGAGAACCACGATGGACAATCATGCACATCATCGCTGTGGCTGGGCCGAGGGCGATCCGCTGATGCGCGCCTATCACGACGAGGAATGGGGCGTTCCGCAGCGCGATGCCCGCATGCTGTGGGAAATGCTGATGCTGGAAGGGTTCCAGGCCGGTCTCGCCTGGATCATCGTGCTCAGAAAGCGCGACGCCTTTCGTGCCGCCTTCGCCGGCTTCGATCCGGAGAAGGTCGCGCGCTTCGGCGCGGCCGACATCGAGCGCCTGATGGCCGATCCCGGCATCATCCGCGCCCGCGCCAAGATCGAAGCGACGATCCGTGGCGCCCGGATCTTCTGCGAGATGGCGCAGCGCGGCGAGAGCTTCGCCGACTTCTGCTGGTCCTTCACCGATGGCAAGGTGGTCGCAAGCGACGGCCATGGCTGGATCTCGTCATCGCCCCTGTCCGAACGGATTTCCAAGGAAATGAAGCGACGCGGCTTCAAATTCGTCGGCCCGACCATCGTCTATGCCTGGATGCAGGCGGTCGGCATCGTCAACGATCACGCGGCCCACTGCTTCCGGCGGTCCGAAGTCGCGCTCTGATCGCGGTCGCGCGGTCAGCGCTTACATCGGACGCTTCGGTTCGCTCTTTGGTGGGGCTGCCGTGTCGGAATCGGATTTCCGATGCTTGTCGGCGGCAATCCTGCGGATGCGGTCGAAGCGGCTTTCCTCGGTTTTTTCGGTCGTGACGACCGTTTCTGGCTTCCGCACGAACGTGATCATGGATCCGTCTCCTGGGCTAGAGGCCTGCGCGCCGGGAGAGCCCCCCCGGCGGTAATCATCCTGGCTCCGGCGAAGAGCCGACGTGGCCAGATTCAGGTCAGGCCGAGTCGAAAACGGTGGTTTCCGAGAACCGGAGCGGAGCGTACTTTTGGGTACGTGAGCACCCGAGCGCAGGAAACCGCCGTTTGCAGACCGGCATCACCTGAATCTTAGTAGCCGCCCATGCCGCCGCCATTACCGCCCGCAGGCGCTGCGTCCTTGGCCGGAATGTCGGTGATCATCGCTTCGGCGGTGATCAGAAGCGCGGCGATCGAGCCGGCGTCCTGCAGTGCGGTGCGCACCACTTTCGCCGGATCGACGATACCCGCCTTGATCATGTCGACATAGGTCTCGTTCTGGGCGTCGAAGCCCTGATTGTGGTCCTTGCTGTCGGTGAGCTTGCCGACGACGATCGAGCCTTCGACGCCGGAATTCTCGGCGATCTGGCGGATCGGCGCTTCGAGCGCGCGCAGCACGATGGAGATGCCTGCCGTGACATCGTCATTGGCACCGGTCAGTCCGGCAAGCGCCGAGCGGGCGCGCAGCAGAGCCACGCCGCCGCCGGGCACGATGCCTTCTTCAACCGCCGCGCGCGTGGCGTTCAGCGCGTCGTCGATGCGGTCCTTCTTTTCCTTGACTTCCGACTCGGTGACGCCGCCGACGCGGATGACGGCAACACCGCCGGAGAGCTTGGCCAGCCGCTCCTGCAGCTTTTCCTTGTCGTAATCGGAGGTGGTCTCCTCGATCTGGCCCTTGATCTGCGCGACGCGCGCCTGGATGGTCGCCTTGGTGCCGGCGCCGTCGATGATCGTGGTTGTGTCCTTCTCGATCAGCACGCGCTTGGCGCGGCCGAGCATCTCGACGGTGACGTTTTCGAGCTTGATGCCGAGATCCTCGGAAATCATCTGGCCTGATGTGAGCACGGCGATGTCTTCCAGCATCGCCTTGCGGCGATCGCCGAAGCCCGGCGCCTTGACCGCCGCGACCTTGAGGCCGCCGCGCAGCTTGTTGACGACCAGCGTCGCCAAGGCCTCGCCCTCGACGTCCTCGGAGATGATCAGCAGCGGCCTGCCGCTCTGCACGACCGCTTCGAGGATCGGCAGCATCGCCTGCAGATTGCCGAGCTTCTTCTCGTGGATGAGGATGTAGGGCTCTTCCAGTTCGGCGCGCATCTTGTCGGCATTGGTGACGAAATAGGGTGAGAGATAGCCGCGGTCGAACTGCATGCCCTCGACGACGTCGAGTTCGGTTTCGGCGGTCTTGGCTTCCTCGACGGTGATGACGCCGTCATTGCCGACCTTGTCCATCGCCTTGGCGATCATCTCGCCGACGCTGGCGTCGCCATTGGCGGCGATGGTGCCGACCTGGGCGATCTCGGCCGACGACTTGACCTTCTTGGCCTTGGCCTTGATTTCCCCGACGACAGCGGCGACGGCCTGGTCGATGCCGCGCTTGAGGTCCATCGGGTTCATGCCGGCGGCGACCAGCTTGGCGCCTTCGCGCAGGATCGAAGCGGCCAGCACCGTGGCGGTGGTGGTGCCGTCACCGGCGAGGTCGTTGGTCTTCGAGGCCACTTCGCGCACCATCTGCGCGCCCATGTTCTCGAACTTGTCGGCAAGCTCGATTTCCTTGGCGACGGTAACGCCGTCCTTGGTGATGCGCGGCGCGCCATAGGCCTTGTCGATGATGACGTTGCGGCCCTTGGGGCCGAGCGTGACCTTCACCGCATTGGTGAGGATCTCGACGCCGCGCAGCATGCGGTCGCGTGCATCGGTGGAGAATTTGATTTCCTTGGCAGACATTTTTTATCCAGTTCGTTCAGAGGGAGTGAGGTCAGGCGGCCTTCTTGGCGGCCACAGTCTTCTCGATAATGCCCATGATGTCGGCTTCCTTCATGATCAGAAGGTCCTCGCCGTCGATCTTGACCTCGGTGCCCGACCATTTGCCGAACAGGATGGTATCGCCAGCCTTGACGTCGAGCGGCACAAGCGCGCCATTTTCGTCGCGTGCGCCAGGCCCAACAGCGATGACTTCGCCTTCCTGCGGCTTTTCTTGTGCCGTGTCGGGAATGATGATGCCGCCCTTGGATTTGATATCGCCTTCGGCGCGCCGGATGACGACGCGATCGTGGAGTGGCCGAAACTTCATGAGAACTTCTTTCTGGGGCCGGCATAGGCGGCCGCGTCTCTCATATAGGCGCTTTGGCACTCGATAGATAGGAGTGCCAAAAATTAATCGCGGGCGGAATTAAATATTCAAAAGTATTATTTCGGCCTGCCGTTTCGTGATATCGGAACCAGGTCAAATATTTCAAAAGATTGAATTTTGCCGATTGAGCACCTATTTATCGGACAAGTTCATTTTCACGATTTCAGGCACAAGGGAGATTTCTTCGATGGCCGAAGGCAATCAGACGATCATGGAAAAAGCTGAAGCCCGCTTTGTCGACAAGCAGAAGAAAACGGCGGAGCGCAACAAGGCAACCGCTGAATACATGTCCGAAGCCAGGGCCCGGGAGATCAAGACCGCAAGGCTCAGGGAATTGCGGCTGGCCAAGGAAGAGGCGGACCGCGTCGCGGAAGCCCTGAACCCGACGCCGAAGAAGAAGCGCGCGGTCAAGAAGGTGGCCGCAACGGAGGTCAAGACATGAGCCTGACATTCCCCAACCGCAGCCGCAGCTATGACGAGGCCGGCAAGCGCATCCGTTTCGTCGGCCATGACGGCATGTTCCAGATTTCGTTTTCCGTCGCCGCCGACGCCATGACCAGGATGCAGCCGGCGACCGCGGCCAACGAGGCCGGTTACCTCGCCACGTTCGACACCGAGAGCAGCGCCATCCGCGATGTGGCGGCCAAGGCCTACGACCGCACCCGCAAGAGCATGTATGTGCTGACGGCCGCCGATTTCGGCTGATCAGCCTGGTGCATGTCGCTCGAAAGTGGTCTCGGTTTCGAGACAACGACATGCATGGAAGCGACGATTAAAGGTCCATGTCCTCGACCATCGTGCGTATCTTCGCGGCCTTTTCGAAATGGTCGAGGCGGTGGGTTCTGATCCACCATTCGGCTGCTTCCATCAGCAGTTCGGGGTCGTCATTCCTGTTGGCGAAAAACGCGTAGAACGACACGCCGACGGCAGGCCCTTTCTCGGAAATCTTGCGGTCGCAGACCTCCAGTATCCTTTGCTTCAGGCTCGCTCTCACGGGAATCCTCTGGTTTCGGTGCGGCGGGGTCTTGGCCCTCGCTGCAAGCCGGCAGCCGGAGCGTTCAATCCTTGCGCTCCGCCCTCTCCCGGCGCCTGACGTCGCGGACATTCATCTGCACGACCATATCCTCGGCCTCGCGCGGGTTCATGCCGACCATCACTTTTTGCCTGACCACGGCGGGCTGGCCGGTGAAGACATCGACAATGGTCCAGCTCTGGGGAAGCTCCATGCGCAATGTGTAGCGGTTGGCCATGCTGGCTTACCTCAGCCCTGCATCATGAAAAACACCACGCCAAGGATTAGCACCGTCCAGGCAATGACCGACAGCTTCAACACCATGCCGCCATGCGCGGCCAGCAGCGTTCGCAGGCGCGGCACGACGCCCGCCGGCCGGACCGGCGCCGCCACGAAGGCGACGGGGGCCTTGACGCCTAGTTTTCCAAAGACGGGCAGCAGCGACGGTTCACGCACGAAAATGACCTCGGATGTCGGGAAGAAGCCGGAGCAAGGGTGTCCGCGCCCCTTCCATAGCACCCTTTCGCGAACGCCCCGCATGCCAAATGAAGATAAGCGCCACGGCCCGCATTGGTGAGAGATGCGCCGGCCCGGTGGACAAGGCCCGCCGGCCAGCCTCAAGCCGCGGCGCTGCGGCCTTTCACGCCGGCTTCGGCCTTGAAAATGCGGAAGGTATTGCGGCCCGCCGCCTTGGCGGCATAGAGCGCGGTGTCTGCCTGCAGGAACAGGTCGCACGGCGCGCCTTTGGCGGCGAAGGCGATGCCGACCGAGGCGCCGAGCTTGAGCGACTGGCCGCCCGCGGCGACCGGCTTGCTGATCGCCTCGATGATGCTGCGCGCCAGGCCGGAGACAGCGCCGCGGTCGAGATGCGCTCCAAGCAGCACCGCGAACTCGTCGCCGCCGACGCGCGCCACCAGATCCGCCTCGCCGCAGCCATCGGCAAGCCGCTGCGCCGCCGTCTTCAGGCACTCGTCGCCGACGACATGGCCGAACGTGTCGTTGACCGCCTTGAAGCCGTCGAGGTCGATCAACAGCAGCGCGCCGAGCGGCCGGCCCTCGTCCATATGGGCGAGCCGCGCCTGGAACCGGCCACGGTTGGCAAGCCCGGTCATGGCGTCGAACTCGGCCAGATAGCGCATCCGGTCCGACTGGCTCTTTTCCTCGGTGATGTCCTGCTTCATGCCGAAGATGCGCACGGGCACGCCGTCCTCACACTCGACGGTCGCGGTGATGCGGATCCAGCGGCTGCGCCCGGCGAAAGTTGTGATCTCGGCGTCGAGGGTGAAGCCGCTGCGCTCCTCGATCGCCCGGCTGCGCATCGTCTCCAGCGCCTTGCGCGACTCCTCCGGGTAGCACTTGATGATCTCCGCGCGATCGAGCACGGAGCCGCGCGGCAGGTCGAACAGGTCGTAGACCATTTCGGTCCAGTGCAGTTGCACGTCGGGCAGGCTGCACTCCCACACGCCGATGCGCGCGGCCGCCGAGGCGCGGTCGAAGATCTTGCGGCTGTGGGCCAGCGAAACATCCTGCCTGGCGATCAACTCCGCCTGCACCGCGAGTTCCGCCTTGAGCCGCGCGATGGTGGCGGCATCGCGGCGCCGCTCGTCGACGCTGTCGTGTCCCGCCCGCTTGCCGGGCTGCGTGGCCCGCGCCGGGCCTTTCGGGGTGTAGGGCGTATCGGGCATGGCGGAACTCCCAACGGGCGACCACCATGGCTCGAAGCGATTAACACTTCGCTGATGGCGGTCCGGCTTTGCCGGAAACTGATTGTCGAAGTCGCCGCTGCCCCTCACCTGCCTGCCGGCATCCTCTCCCCGTACAGGGACGGGGAGAGGGGCGCTGTCACTGATGGTTTCGCCAATCGCCGACGTTGCAAAGAGAGCGCCGAGGTTGCGGCCAGCCCCTTCTCCCCGTCACTATACGTGGAGAAGGGGCTGGCAGGGCGATGAGGGGCAGCACCAGCGCTCGGAATGGTTGCTGGAACGAACGATCCCTGATCCAGACCACTTTTCCCCTTGAACGACCACCCAAACTGGCCTAGCCTGATTTGAGAAAAGGTTTTTCCAAACATCTTCGATCGGGCTTGGCCGCGCGCCGGGCTTGATTCAGGACTGTAAGAGAAAACCTTTTCCCAGCTCAGGATTCTCGGCGCGATGGCATTGGACGATCAGCCTGTTCCGGTCTTTTCCAAGCCCGTCACCTTGCGTGACGTGGCGGCGCAGGCCGGCGTCAGCGTCGCCACCGCCTCGAAGGCGCTCAACGATCAGGGGCGGATGACCGCCGAGACGCGCGAGCGCATCCGCGAGACGGCCCGGCGTCTCGGTTTCCGGCCCAACAGCCTGGCGCAGAGCCTGCTCAGGCGGCGCAGCTTCACCGTCGGCCTGCTCACCAACGATACCTATGGCCGCTTCTCGCTGCCGCTGATGTCGGGCATTTCGGACGCGCTGGTCGACAATGGCGTCTCGGTGTTCCTGTGCAATGTCGAGGAGGATCCGCGGCTGGGCCAGCTGCATGTCGACGCCATGCTCGACAAGCGCGTCGACGGCATCATCGCCACCGGCAAGCGCATCGACCGCCATCTGCCGGTCGACCTCGGCAATCTGCGTGTCCCGGTGATCTATGCCTTTACCCAGCCCGATCCCGACGCCATCGCCTTCGTCTCGGACGACGCCGGCGGCGCGCGGCTGGCCGTCGAGCATCTGTGCCGGCTGGGCCGCAAACGCATCGCCCATGTCACCGGGCCGGCGAGCTTCGCCGTGGTGCACGCCCGCGCCCAGGCCTATCGCGACGTGCTCGCCGAAAACGGCTTGCCGGTCACCGAGCCGCTGCTCGGCTCGTGGTCGGAAGCCTGGGGTCATGAGGCGGTGGCTCGCCTGTTCGACGGGAAGCGCGAAAGGCCGGACGCCGTCTTTTGCGGCAACGACCAGATCGCGCGCGGCGTCATCGATGCCTTGCGCGAGCGCGGCCTCGGCGTTCCCGGCGATGTCGCCGTCATCGGCTTCGACAATTGGGAGATCGTCGCCGAGGCGACGCGCCCGCCGCTGACTTCTGTCGACATGAACCTGGTCGCACTTGGACGAGAGGCCGGGCTGACCCTGCTGTCGCTGGTCGGCGGCCAGCCCGCCGCGCCGGGCATTCGAAAACTGCCGTGCCGGCTGGTGGTGCGTCAGTCCTGCGGCCATCCGCCGGATGGCTGAAAACGAAGCGCCGCGTGATCGGCGCCAAGCCGCGGACAGCGGCCAACCGTGGAGGAGGAGAACATGAGGAACCTGATTGCCAAACTGGCCCTGGCCGCTGCCGTTCTGGGTAGCGGTCTCGGCACTGCCGCCGCCGAAACCGCCAACATCTGGGTGCGCGCCGACGGCTCGAACTTCATGCCGAGGATCGTCGACGCCTACAACAAGGGCCACACCAACCAGATCAAGCTCGACATCATCCCCAACGCCGAGATCATCCCGAAATATGGCGCGGCCGCCGCCGGCGGCACCGCGCCCGACGCGCTCTCGCTCGACCTGATCTACACGCCGTCCTTCGCCGCCGCCGGCCAGTTGGAGGACATCACCGACTGGGCCAGGTCGCTGCCCTATTTCGCCAGCCCGTCGCCGGCGCATGTGAAGACCGGCACCTACAAGGACCACATCTACGGCTTGCCCTTCTCCGCCGACGCCTCGGTGCTGATCTGGAACAAGAAGCTGTTCAAGCAGGCCGGCCTCGACCCCGAAAAAGGCCCGGCCAACTGGGCCGAGATCGCGGCCGACGCCGAGAAGGTCAACGCGCTCGGCGGCAACATCAAGGGCTTCTACTTCTCCGGCAATTGCGGCGGCTGCAACATCTTCACCTTCACGCCGCTGATCTGGGCCTCGGGCGGCGATATCCTCTCCGAGGACGGCTCGAAGGCGACGCTGGACAGCCCGCAACTGCGCGGCGCCATCGATCTCTACCGCTCGATGGTCAAGAAGGACCTGGTGCCGGCGGGCGCCCAGACGGACACCGGCGCCAACTTCTTTGCCGCCTTCGCCGCCGGCAACATCGGCATCTCGCCGTCCGGCGCCTTCGCCATCGGCGCGCTCAACACGCAGTATCCAAATGTCGACTACGGTGTCACTTTCCTGCCGGGCAAGGACGGCAACTGGTCGTCCTTTGCCGGCGGCGACAATTTCGTCGTCACCAAGGGCACCAAGAAACTGCCCGTGGTGAAGGAGTTCCTCGATTTCGCCTATTCGCTCGAGGGCCAGACCATCCTCGCCAAATATGGCAGCCTGCCGGTGCGCGGCGACATCGCCAAGGACGCGCTGAAGGATCTCGATCCGCGCTACCAGATCGCCGCCGAGGCCATGGCCAAGGGCCGCACGCCCTATTCGGTGGTGTTCAACGATTTGATCAACTCCGCCAACGGCCCGTGGACGCAGATGATCAACGAGGTCTTCTTCGGCGACGACGTCGACGGCGCGATAGCGAACGCACAGGAGACCATGCAGTCGATCATCGACCAGGCGCCGCAGAAATAAGGGGCTGACAGGCGGCAGGGTGGCGCAACGCGCCTGCCGTCGAAGGTCCCGATCCGGTCGCCCGCCTGTCTCCCTGGGCGGGTGGCCGGCGCGCCTTACCCTCCCCCTTGTGGGGAGGGTCGCTGCGAAGCAGCGGGGTGGGGGTCGGCGCCGTCCCCCACCCGGACCTGCGGTCCGACCTCCCCACAAGGGGGAGGTAGGACGGCCAACTGGATCCAGTGGAAGAACAAGCCAGCCATGACCACCATCGCAACAACCACCGCCCCGCCCCGCGCCAGAAAACTGGTCGGTGCCGGGCGCCGGCAGTGGATCGGCCTGCTCTATGTCGCGCCGGCCGTCGCGCTGGTCGTCGTCTTCTTCCTCATCCCGCTTGGCATGACAGCGTGGATGTCGCTGCACAATTGGCCGCTGATGGGCGAGCGTACCTATATCGGCCTCGGCAACTATGTCGCGATCCTGCGCGACACCAGGTTCTGGAACGCGCTCAAATTCACCGCTTACTACACCGTGATCGTCACCATCGCGATCTTCGCGGTCGCCTTTCCGGCGGCGCTGTTCGTCGAACGGCCGCGCCCGCTGACCAATCTCTACCGGACCATGTTCTTCATGCCGGCGGTGGTCGGCTTTGCCTCGGCCAGCCTGCTCTGGTCATGGCTCCTGAACGTCGATTCCGGACTGTTCAGCCCGGCCGCCTACGAGCTGGGCCTGATCGACAGGAAGTTCAACCTGCTGGCCACCTTCCAGCCGGCCTTCTGGTCGATCATCGCCATGGTCGTGTGGAAGGTCGCCGGCTTCACCATGATCATCCTGATGGCCGGCCTGCAGTCGATCCCGCAGGATCTGCAGGAAGCGGCCATCATCGACGGCGCCGGGCCGTTCGCCAGGTTCAGGGCCATCACCTTGCCGCTGATGCGCCGCACGCTGGCACTGGCGCTGATCCTGTCGGTCGCCGGCTCGATCCTCGCCTTCGACCAGTTCTACATCATCCTGCGCGGCGGTCCGCGCAACCAGACGCTGACGGCGGTCTACTGGATCTTCAACCAGTCCTTCGTGTCGTTCAAGCTCGGCTATGGCGCAGCACTTTCGATGGTGCTGCTGGTCATCCTGGTGGCGCTCAGCCTCGTCCAGCTGTGGCTGCTGCGCAAGCCCGAGGGTCTCGACTGATGGCGCAGGCCGCCTCCCGCAACCGCAAGCTCGCCGCCCGCATCGCGGAGCACTCGACCGGCATCATCGCCTCGCTGCTGTTCGCGGCGCCGATCGTGTGGGCGGTGCTCTCGACCTTCAAGCCGGCAGCCGAAGCGCGCCTGCCACCGCTGCCGCCCTGGCCAACGTCAGGATTCTCGCTGGAGAATTATGCCACGCTCGACACCTTCGGCGACGGGCTCTGGGTCTCGGCGCAGAACAGCATCTACGTCTCGGTGATGACCGTGGTGCTGTCGGTCGTCGTCAGCGTGCTGGCCGGCTACGGCTTTTCGCGCTTCCGCTTCCCGTTCAAGGACCTGTTCTTCATCCTCATCCTGTCGACCATCATGATCCCGTTCCAGTCGATCCTGACGCCGATCTTCCTGGTGCTGACCAAGCTTGGCCTGCACAACACGCTGACCGGCCTGGTCGGCGTCTATGTGACGCTGCAACTGCCGTTCTCCATCTTCATGATGCGCAACGCTTTCGACGCGGTGCCGCGCGAGATCGAGGAGGCCGCCCGCATGGACGGCGCCAGCAACGCCACCATGCTTCTCAAGGTGATGCTGCCGCTGGTCTGGCCAGGCGTCGTCACCATCGCGCTGTTTGCCTTTCTCGGCGCCTGGAACGAGTTCCTCGCCGCCCTGGTGCTGATGACCGACCAGTCCAAGTTCACGCTGCCGGTGATGATGACGGCGCTGCAGTCGGGCCGCTTCGGCGCCATCGACTGGGGCGCGGTACAGGCCGGCGTCACCGTGATGATGGTGCCGTGCCTCATCCTGTTCCTCGCTTTGCAGCGCTTCTACATCCGCGGCCTGATGGCCGGCGCCGTCAAATAGACAGACCGAATGGAGTAAGTTCATGACCGCATCGCCATCCGCAAAAACCGGAAACCCGAAGCTCGCCTTCCGCCCGCTGCCGGTGCCGCAGGTCGACGTGCACGGCTTCTGGGGCGACCGCGCCGACGCGGTCGCCGCGCGCACCGCCGACATCCTCTACGACCGCTGCGTCGAGGCGCGCATGCTGGAGCAGATCGATCCGGACCGGCCCTCGCCCGGCATCGTCATCCCGTTCCACTCGCCCTCCCCCGACGAAGCCGACCGCCAGGGCGCGGAATTCACCGGCTCGACGGTGACCACGCAGATGTTCTGGGATTCCGATCTCGGCAAGACGATCGAGACTGCGGCCTATTCGCTCTACCGGCGCAAGAATCCCGAACTGGAAAAGAAGATCGACGCCGTCATCGACATGTATGGCAGGCTGCAGCAGGAGGACGGCTATCTCTCGAGCTGGTACCAGCGCATCCAGCCGGGCAAGCGCTGGACCAATCTGCGCGACTGCCATGAACTCTATTGCGCCGGCCACCTGATCGAGGGCGCGGTCGCCTATTACCAGGCGACCGGAAAACGCAAGCTGCTCGACATCATGTGCCGCTATGCCGACCACATCGCTTCGGTGCTGGGGCCGGAGCCCGGCAAGAAGAAGGGCTATTGCGGCCATGAGGAGATCGAGCTGGCGCTGGTCAAGCTGGCGCGGGTGACCGGCGAGAAGAAATACATGGAGCTGGCGAAATACTTCATCGACCAGCGCGGGCTTGAGCCGCATTATTTCGACGAGGAGGCGCGCGCCCGCGGCGCCGACCCGAAGGCCTACCATTTCAAGACCTATGAATACAGCCAGTCGCACATCCCGGTGCGCGAGCAGGACAAGGTCGTCGGCCACGCGGTGGGGGCGATGTATCTCTACTCAGGCATGGCCGACATCGCCACCGAATATGGCGACGAGAGCCTGCGCGTGGCGCTCGACCGGCTGTGGGACGATCTCACCGCCAAGAACCTCTACATCACCGGCGGGATCGGGCCGTCGGCGCACAATGAGGGCTTCACCAGCGACTACGACCTGCCCAACGAAACCGCCTATGCCGAGACCTGTGCGGCGGTCGGGTTGGTGTTCTGGGCCAGCCGCATGCTCGGCATGGGGCCGAACGCGCGCTACGCCGACATGATGGAACGCGCGCTTTACAACGGTTCGATCTCGGGCCTGTCGCTCGACGGCTCGCTGTTCTTCTACGAAAACCCGCTGGAAAGCCGGGGCCGGCACAACAGATGGAAATGGCACCGCTGCCCCTGCTGCCCGCCCAATGTCGGGCGCATGGTCGCCTCGATCGGCAGCTATTTCTACAGCCTGGCGGACGATGCGCTGGCGGTTCATCTCTATGGCGACTCGACCGCCCGCTTCGATATCTCAGGCGTACCCGTGAACCTGACGCAGGCAAGCCGCTATCCCTGGGACGGCGCCGTCGAGATCACCGTCGAGCCACAGGCGCCGGTCGAGTTCACGCTGCATCTGCGCATCCCGGCGTGGAGCAGCAACGCCGCGCTCGAGGTCAATGGCGAGGCGGTCAAGCTGGCGGATGTCACCAGCGACGGCTACGCAGCGATCCGGCGCACGTGGAAAAAGGGCGACCGCGTCCGGCTCGATCTCGAAATGCCGATCGAGCGGCTCTACGCCAACCCGAGGGTGCGCCAGGATGCCGGCCGTGTCGCGCTGTCGCGCGGTCCGCTGGTCTACTGCGTCGAGGCGACCGACAATGACAGCCAGTTGCATCGCCTGACGCTGCCGAGGACGGCAAGCGTCGAAGCGCGGGAGCGGCCGGAGCTTCTCGGCGGCGTGGTGACGCTTTCAGCCACGGCGCAAGCTGACGCCGGCGATGGCTGGCAGGGTGGGCTCTACAGGCCGGAACCGCCGGCCACCACGCAGACGCGCCTGACCGCCATCCCCTACTTCGCCTGGGCCAATCGCGAGCCCGGCGAAATGCTGGTGTGGCTGAGGGACGGATGAGGCGTCAGGGGCGCTCCCGTTCGATCTCCTCGGCCACCAGTTCCTGCAATTGCCACAGATTGCGGTCGCGGATGCCGCAGGCGTCGAGGTGGCGGATGGTTTCGAACAGATATTCCGCGCCCGAACCCCAATGGCCGGCAGCCCTGGCCAGGGTCGCCGCGATCGCCCGCTTGTCTAGCTTGCCGGCATAGCGTGGATTTCCGGGATCGACGACGAAGCCGAGCGCGCGGGACACGTCGCCTTCCGTCTTGACCTGCAGCCAGCGCGGCACGTTGACGGCGGGCAGGATGGTCATCTCGCGGCGCAGCAGCGCTTCGAGATTGGCCGCCACCGGTTCGGCGATCTCGAACACCATGCCCTGGCACTGGCCGCCACGGTCGAGCGCCATCATCAGGCCGGGCTGCTCGACCGTGCCCCTGAAACGCTGCACGGTGAAGCAGAACGACCGGTGCCAGCCGGTCGCCACCGCCCGAGCGCCGCCCCTCACCTCGCCGGCGGGCTTCCACAGCAGCGAGCCATAGGCGAACAGGTTCAGTGGCCCCGCAGGAGCCGTTGCCAGCACCTCGTCGCGGAAACGCGCATAATCCGCGTCGGTCATGGTGACCATGCCCGGCACCGGCCCGGCATCCTCGACCGCGCGCAACGTGCGCGCGACCAGCGCCTCGGTCAGCGCCATCGGCGCCTTGCGCGTGGTGGGTTTTCGGGCCGGCTTGCCGGACATGGCTTTGTTCATTCTCGCGTCCTCAGCCTTGCCGTCATCTTGCTGAAAGCAGTTCAAATCTCAAGGGTCAGGGTCGTCCAGACATGGAATCAGAATCTGAGCAGCCACGCTCAACAGCTTGGCCGGATTCAACAAATGCTCGCAACGGCCGGCTGGTCGCCACTCAAGATACCAGCGGCATCGGCGCCTGAAGCCCTTCGAACAGCGCGTCGCGGAACAGCGCGATCGGGCGGCTGAGCCGGCCAGCGGGCGGGCGGTGCAGCAGCCAGGCGCGCACCTGCGGCTTGAAGTCCGGGCAGTCGATGACCTCGACGGCATCGCGCCAGCGGCTGTCGGCGAAGGCGCCGGGCGTGACGATGCCGATGCCGTGGCCGCGCGCCACCAGCGACATTCTGAGATCGACGCTGAGCGCTTCCACCCCGACCTGGAACGGCAGCCGCGCGGCCTCGAAACTCTGCCGGATGAAGGCGCGAAAGCCGCAGCCGTTTTCGTTCATCACCCAGGGGAAGCGCGACAGCGAGGCAAGGTCGGCGGGCCTGGGCACGCCAAGGCCGGGGGACGCGACCAGCAGCACCGACTGCAGGCCGAGATCGTCGCGCACGAGTTCGTCCGGCGGAGTGACGCCCTCGGCAAGGCACACCGCCACCGCGTCAAGCTCGCTGCGCGCCACCTGCTCCACCAGCCTTGGCGACCAGCCGGAAGAGATGCGCAGCGTCAGTTGCGGAAACGCGGCGCGCAAAGTGTCGAGCGGCAGCGCCAGCGCGGCATCCGAGAGATAGGGCATGATGCCAAGCCGGAACTCGCCCTTGACCTCGCCTTGCGGCGACACGCCGGCCTTCAAATCCTCGAGCGAGCGCAGCACGCGCCGTCCATGCTCATAGGCCTCGCGCCCGGATGCGGTCGGCTTCAGCGGCTTCGACTGGCGGTCGAGCAGCGCCGTCGCCAGCCCGTCCTCGAGGTTCTGGATGCGGCGCGTCACGCCCGGCTGGGTGAGGTTGAGCCTGGCCGAGGCGCCGACGATCGAGCCGGTCTCCACCACGGCGATGAAGGCTTCGAGGTCATGGATATTCATGCGTATCTCGCATAATCATCATCGAATTGATTGAATTGTAGCATGATAATGCTTTGGCATAAAGTCCTCGCTCGATATGCAATTTCAGTGAGGACTCCATGCTCGACACCAATGACGGCCAACTGGCCGCGCCGGCCGCGACCATCAGCGGCTCGCAGACGCTGCTGTTTGCCACCGCCGTCGGCGTCATCGTCACCAATCTGTTCGCCCCGCAGACGCTGGTCGGGCTGATCGGGCCATCGCTCGGCGCCAACGCCGCGAGCGTCGGCCTCGTCGCCATGGCCACTTTGCTCGGCTATGCCGCAGGCCTGTTCTTCCTGGTGCCGCTCGCCGACCTTGTCGAGAACCGCGCCCTGATCCTGCGCATGCTGGTCGCGGCGGCCGTTGCGGCGGGCAGCGCCGCACTGGCGCCCACCGCCGCCGCGCTGCTGATCGTCCTGTTCATCCTCGGCGCGGCCTGCTCGGCGATCCAGATCCTGGTGCCGATCGCCGCCTCGATGGCGCCGCCCGGACAGGATGGCCGCGTCATCGGCGATGTGATGAGCGGGCTGATGGTCGGCATCCTGCTGGCGCGCCCGCTGGCCAGCCTTATCGCCGATGCCTGGGGATGGCGCGCCTTTTACGGCCTCAGCGCCGCCGCCCTCATCCTGCTCGCCTGCGTGCTCGCCTTCACCCTGCCGCGACGGCGCCCGGCGGCGAGATCGTCCTATGGCGCGCTCATCGCCTCGCTGTTCGACCTGCTGCGCGACGAGCCGGTGCTGCGGCGCCGCGCGCTGACGGCGGCGCTGGTGATGGCGGCCTTCAGCCTGTTCTGGACGGCGGTGGCGCTGCGCCTGGCGCAACAGCCTTTCGACCTCGGCCAGCGCGGCATCGCGCTGTTCGCGCTGGTCGGCGCCGGCGGCGCGGTGGTGACGCCGCTGTTCGGCCGCGCCGGCGACCGTGGCTGGACGCGCTCGGCCACCATCGCCTGCCATCTCATGCTGATCGGCGCGATGGCCCTCGCGGCCTGGGCGGGGTCAGCCGAACCCACAGCCGGATGGTGGCCGCTGGCGCTGATGGGCGTCAGCGCCGTGCTGCTCGACATCGGCGTCACCGGCGACCAGACGCTCGGCCGCCGCGCCATCAACCTGCTGCAGCCGAAGGCGCGCGGCCGCCTCAATGGCCTGTTCGTCGGCATCTTCTTCATCGGTGGCGCCACTGGCTCGATGCTGGCGGGGATCGCATGGACTTTGGGCGGCTGGCCCGATGTCTGTGCCATCGGTGCCGCCTTTGGCCTCATCGCGCTTGTGGTCGACTGGATCGGCGGGCCGGAGTGAACAGGCCGTCTCGACCCGCGCCAGGGAACTATGTTGCCGGCAAACTGTTCTAGTCTTTGCCGGAGGATGCCATGAACGATGCGTCGGCAAAGCCCGCGGGCCCCGTCCTGTCATCGGCGGAGCGCGTGAACACGCTGTCGCATTTTCACCGCGCCGAGATCGCACGCATGGCGGGATGGCGCGATCGGCTTGACAGGACGACGAACTGGGCGATCACCGTGGTGGCGGCGATGCTTTCGGTGTCGCTGTCCACGGCCAGCGCGCATCATGGCGTGCTGTTGTTCGCCATGCTGCTGATCCTGCTGCTGCTGTGGATCGAGGCGCGCCGCTATCGCTTCTTCGACTTCTACCGGGCCCGCGTGCGCCAGTTCGAGCGTCATTATTTCGCGCAGATCTTCTCCCCGCAGCCCGACTTCGCCTCGGACTGGCTGCTCATCGTCGGCGAAGGCCTGCGCGCGCCGAAGTTTCTGCTGTCGCAACGTGCCGCTTTGGCGCGCCGCCTGCGCCGCAACTACATCTACCTCTTCCTGATCCTGCTGCTGGCCTGGGGTCTGAAGATTTCGACACCCAGCCTTCAAGCCGCCGGTGTCGGAACCGGGTTCGCCGGCTCGCTTCGCGAGGCCGTCGACAGCGCCGCCCTTGGCCCCATTCCCGGTGTGGCGATCATTGTCATCGTGGCGGCATTCTATGCTAGCCTGCTCGCCATCGTGTTTTTCGCGGCGCGCGATGACGGCGAGCTGTCCTTCGGCGACGTCCATGTCTGAGACCGGCGCCTGACGACGGTTGCAACGCAAACGATGGCCGGCGCGTTGTGACGGTCACTCCGCCGCGGTGTTTGAGGGAACCCATGAACCGTCGACCGGCAACGACGCCACGCATTGTTGCGGCCGCTGTTCTGCTGGCCGTTCTCGCCCTGGCGCCGGCAGGCCATGTCTTTGCCGCGCAACCGGCCGGCCACGCCTCGGGCATGGGCGGCTCGGCGGAGGGACTGTTCGTCGCCGAGATCGTGCTTCTGCTGCTGGTCGGCCGCGGCATTGGCGAGATCTTCCAGCGTCATGGCCAGCCCGCGATCATGGGCCAGCTCATCGGCGGCATACTGCTCGGGCCGTCGCTGTTCGGCTGGCTGTGGCCTGACGCGCAGCACCTGATCTTCTCGACCGACCCGGCGCAGAAAAGCATGATCGACGCCGTCTCGCAGCTCGGCATTCTGCTGCTCCTGCTGCTGACCGGCATGGAGACGGATCTGCGCCTCGTGCGCCGGGTGGGGGCCGCCTGTTTCTCGATCTCGATCGCCGGCATCATCGTGCCCTTTGCCTGCGGCTTCGCGCTGGCGCAATTCCTGCCCGCCTCGCTGCTGCCCGCACCGACGCAGCGTATCGTCGCCGGACTTTTCCTCGGCACGGCGCTATCGATCTCCTCGGTCAAGATCGTCGCCATGGTCGTGCGCGAGATGAACTTCATGCGCCGCAATCTCGGCCAGGTCATCATCTCCTCGGCGATCATCGAGGACACGATCGGCTGGCTGATCATCGCCATCACCTTCGGCATCGCCACCAATGGCAGCCTGCAGGTGCTGCCGCTGATCACCACCGTGGCCGAGGTGGCGCTGTTCATGGTGTTCTCCTTCACCCTCGGGCGCCGCCTGGTGTTCACGCTGATCCGCTGGAGCAATGATTCCTTCCGCAGCGAATACGCCGTCATCACCGTCATCCTCATCATCATGGGCGTGATGGCGCTGATCACCAATCTGATCGGCGTCCACACCGTGCTCGGCGCCTTCGTCGCCGGCATCCTGGTCGGTGAATCGCCGATCCTGTCCGACCACATCGAGGGTCAGCTGCGCGGCGTCATCACCGCTCTGTTCATGCCGATCTTCTTCGGCATGGCCGGCCTTTCCGCCGACCTCACCGTGCTCACCGATCCGACGCTGGCGCTGCTGACGCTGGCGCTGGTGGCCATCGCCAGCATCGGCAAGTTCGGCGGCGCCTTCATCGGCGGCAAGCTGGCCGGCATGTCGCTGAAGGAGGCCACCGCCGTCGGCAGCGCCATGAACGCGCGCGGCTCGACCGAGGTCATCGTCGCCAGCATAGGCCTGTCGATGAACATCCTCTCGCACAATCTGTTCACCATGATCGTCACCATGGCCGTCATCACCACGCTCGCCATGCCGCCAATGCTGCGCTGGGCGCTCGGCCGGCTGCCGGTCGGACACGCGGAGAAGCAGCGCGTCGAGCGCGAGCTGCTCGACGAGCGCGGCTTCGTCTCGAAGCTGGAGCGGCTCCTGCTGCTTGTCGACGACAGCCCGGCCGGCAAGTTCACCGCCTATCTGGCGGGGCTGGTCGGCGGCGGCAGCGGCATGCCGACCACGCTTCTCCACCTCAAGGATGGCAGGATCGCCGGCCCGGCCGGCGACAAGGGCGGCCCGGAGCGGGCGCGCAACGAGGTCAGGAAGGGTGCCGCGAGAAGCGCCAGGGCCGTCAGCAAGGCCGAGGACACATCGGTGGAGAAGGTGCATCTGACCACCCGCACGGAGTCCGAAGCCACCGCTGAGACAATCGCCGAGGAAGCCCGCAAGGGCTACGGCCTGTTGCTGGTCGGGCTGGAGACCATGGTGACGGCCAAGGGATCCTTCACCGGCGCGCTGCACGCCATCACCGGCGGCTTCGACGGTCCGCTATGCCTCGTGCTGAACGGCGCCAGGTCCGCGGCCAGGATGCCTGTTCTGAAAGCCGGCACCACCATGCTGGTCCCCGTCAACGGCACGGAAGTCTCGCGCCGCGCCGCCGATTTCGCCCTGGCGCTGGCACGGCCGCACCGGGCGCGGGTCAAGGTTCTCTATGTGTCGCAGGCGGCACGGCAAGGCGCCACCTCCGTCTCCCACCGGCGCGAGGAGGCCATGCTGAAGGATATCGCCGATCTGGCCGCTCGCTATGGCGTGCAGGTCGACACCGCGCTGCGCACCCGTGCCACGCCCGACAGGGCGATCGCCAGGGAGGTCGCCAAGGGGGCCGCGATGGTGGTGATGGGCGTCACGCAAAGACCGGGCGAAGAACTGTTCTTCGGCGATACCGCCACGGCGGTGCTTGCCGCCGTCGCCTGCCCCGTCGTGCTTCTGGCCAGCGAACGCATCCGCCCCACGGAAGCCAGGGCGGAGGTGGGTGGCGGACCGGAAGCGTAGGCGTGCGGCTTGAACGAGCGGCCGCGCCGGCGCGCTACAGGCCGAAGAACTGCCGGCCGATCACGTAGCCCAGCGCCACCACGACCAGCGGAAACAGCGCCGGCGCGGCCTTGCTGAAGAAGGAACCTCTCGTGTCCTTTGGCGGTACATAGCGTGCATTGCCGAGATTCTTGGTCATTGCGACCCCCCGCATGATGACTCATTAGTAGCTGCTTAATGACAGCATGTCCGGATTAACGGCTTGCAAAGAAACCGGATTAACGGCTGGCAAAGAAAATAGATCGAATAGCGGACCATTGCGTGGCCAGGCCTCTGGCGTCCGAAGGAAAATGCCCATGCCTCGGGAACCGATCGCCCTGTCCCGGGGTTTTGGCCCTCGGGGCATGCATGTGATCACGACCTCATCGAATGCGGGAAAGCCCGGCAGCACGCGATCGTGGCGCGAAGCTTCATGGGCTGTGACGGCTGATGGTGGACTGGTGAGCGGCGCCCGGCCTGACACATGAGCGACGACCAATCGAAATTCGAACAAACGCCGACCGATCCGCGAGACGCCATGCCACCAACCAGTAAGACCGCGATAGAAGATCGTCGTCATGCCTTCCTCACCGGCGGCGGAGAGGTCGGTCGCCTGATCGCCGTGTATGACTGGGCCTCGACCTCGATCGGGCCGATCGAGGGCTGGCCGCAGAGCCTGAAGACGGCGGTGTCGCTGATCCTGCGCTCCAGGGTGCCGATCGTCATGCTGTGGGGCGAGGACGGCGTCATGATCTACAATGACGGCTATTCGGAATTTGCCGGCGGCCGCCATCCGCGACTGCTCGGCTCCAAGGTGCGCGAAGGCTGGCCTGAAGTGGCCGACTTCAACGACAACATCATGAAGGTGTGCCTCGGCGGCGGCACGCTTGCCTATCGCGAGCAGGTCCTGACGCTGAACCGCACCGGCAAGCCCGAACAGGTGTGGCTTGATCTCGACTATTCACCGGTGCTCGACGAAAGCGGCGAACCGGCCGGCGTCATCGCCATCGTCATCGAGACGACCGCCAAGGTTGCCGCCGAGCGCTGGCGCGCCGGCGAGCGCGACCGCCAGCGCCAGATGTTCGAACAGGCGCCGGGCTTCATGGCCATGCTGTCCGGTCCGCGGCATGTCGTCGAGCTGACCAATGCCGCCTACATGCAGCTCGTCGGCCATCGCGACCTCATCGGCCTGCCGATCCGCCAGGCCATGCCGGAGATAGAGGGCCAGGGCTTCTTCGAGCTGCTCGACCGGGTGTTCACCTCCGGCGAGGCGTTCGTCGGCTACGCGCTGAGGGCCGAGTTGCAGCGCACGCCGGGTGCCGCGATCGAGGATCGCTTCATCGACCTCGTCTATCAGCCGGTGCGCAACCCCGCTGGCGAGGTGTTCGGCATCTTCGTGCAAGGCGTCGACGTCACCGACCGGCTGGTCGCCGAACAGGCGCTGCGCCAGAGCGAGGCCCAGTTCCGCACCTTCGCCGAGGCGATGCCGAACCACGTCTGGACGGCGACGCCGGAGGGACTGCTCGACTGGTTCAACCCGCGCGTCTACGATTATTCGGGTGCGCAGCCGGGCGAACTCGACGGTCATGACTGGGCCGATATCGTGCACCCCGACGACATCGACGCGGCCGCGGAAAAGTGGCGACAGGTGCTGGCCGCCGGCACATTCTACGAGACCGAGTTCCGGCTGCGCCGGCATGACGGCATCTATCGCTGGTTCATTGCGCGCGCCGTCCCGATCCGCGACGCCGACGGCGCCATCCTGCGCTGGATCGGCACCAACACCGATATCGATGAGCAGAAGCAGGTGGCACAGGCCCTACTGCAAAGCGAGCGCCGCCTGCAGCTGTCGCAAAATGCAGCCGGCATTGCGGCACTCGAGCTCGACATCGCCAGCGGAACCGTGGTCGGCTCCGAGGGCTTCTGGGGGCTCTGGGGGCTCACCCCGCGCGATAGCGTAGACATCTCCGTGCTGGAAAACATCGTCATTCCGGAGGACAAGGACGTCCGTTCCAACCGGGAGACGCGCGAGCAAGGCACCGCCGTGCCGGCTGTGGAATACCGCATCCGGCGGCCCGACACCGGCGAGTTGCGCTGGCTGTCGCGCCATATCGATTTCGTCCATGACGAGACCGGCAAGCCGGTCAAGATGTTCGGCGTCCTGCAGGATGTCACCGACCGGCGCGAGGCGCAGGCGCGACAGGAACTGCTGACCCACGAGCTCGAACACCGCATCAAGAACATCCTGGCGATGGTCGCCGCCATCGCCTCGCAAACCTTGCGCAACACCGATATCGCCACCGCGAGCGCCACCTTCAACGAGCGCCTGCGCGCGCTCGCCAACGCCCATGACATCCTGAACAAGACCCGCTGGACCAGCGCCTCGATCCGCGAGGTGGTCGACAACACCATCGCCAGCGTCCCGCTCGAACAGATCTCGATTTCGGGCCCGGCGCTGCCGATCAACCCGAAGATGGCACTGACGCTGGCGCTTGCCGTCAACGAACTGGCCACCAACGCGCTGAAATACGGCGCGCTGTCGACACCGGACGGCAAGGTGTCGATCGACTGGTCGCTGCGGCCCTCGCACGACAGGCCGGGCGACATTAGGCTGATCTGGCGCTGGCGCGAAAGCGGCGGCCCGCCGGTGACGCCGCCCAGCCGGCGCGGCTTCGGCCGCTTCCTGATCGAGCGCGTCTTCGGCACCGATTTCGGCGGAACGGTCCGGATCGACTACCACCCCGACGGCGTCGAATGCGTGCTGGACGCGCCTGCACCCCAGTTGCCGACCGCACCTTACTGACTACATAGGGCATGCCATGACCACTCAAAGCCCCGCCACCGTCCTCGTCGTCGAAGATGAAGCCTTCCTGCTGTTCGCCATCGCCGATGAACTGCGCGAGGCGGGGTTCGGCGTGCTGGAGGCGAGCAACGCCGACCAGGCGATCCGCATCCTGGAGAGCCGGCAGGACATCGGCATCCTGTTCACCGACATCGACATGCCGGGTTCGATGGATGGCCTGCGCCTGTCGGCCGCCGTGCGCGACCGCTGGCCGCCGGTCAAGATCATCATCACCTCGGGCAAGCAACAGCCGGCCCGGGACGCAATGCCGAGCGGTGGCGTCTTCCTGCCCAAGCCCTACGCGCCCGCGGCTGTTGCAGCCACCATTCACGGCCTGCTCGCATAGCCGGAGCAGGCGAGACCGGAAAAGACTGTTGGCGAACAGCAAGTTGGCGCCAAAGTTCGATTCAACGGATGAACACCGGCCTGTTCGACAAAGCCGGTGCAGCTCGTCCGCCGACTTTGAGTGGAACCGCTCGCCCGCGCCTCGGCCTCGATCTCGGAAATCGCCTGCGGGTTCAATTCGAGCGCGCATCCTCGCGGGCGTTCAAGAGCAGGTACGATGTGGCGCGCGGTGGTGCACTAGGAGCGGCGACCATTGGAGGTCGCGGTTGCGCTGGGAACCGCTATGCCTGCAGCGACGGCTCGGTATTGGGCTCCAGCGCCTCTTCCGCCTCATGATCGTCCGGAAGGATATCGCCATGCACGGCCAGCGGCCGGCCGATCCAGACCGGATCGACCAGATGGTCGCGCCGGGGGTTGATCGTATTCGGATGGATGAGGATGCTGAGCTCCCCATGGTTCAGCATCAGCCACGGAACGAGCGAGCCGAAAATCTCGTTGGCGAACGAGACCTGGTACATGGCCTGGTCGTGCGGACCGACTTTCTGGTCGTGCCAGGCGCCCAGGCGTACTCGGAAACGTTCCGCGATGCGAAGGCGCAGCCATTCGGCATGTTGCCGCTCGGTCTGCCCGTCATAGTAGATATGGGCATGATAGCTGGCGATCTCCGCGAGCGGCCTTGGACTGGCTTCATTCACCTCGATATCCTCCCTCGATGAGCGTCGCTCCCGGCGGAACTGTATCCGAAGCACGGTCGCTTTGTCTGCAGCCGGCTTCGCCGCCGGTTACTAGCGTCACGAATTGGCTGACGTCTACCCGTGCAAGTTCGAAGCGCCGCTGATGTCGCTCCAAAACCCGGGCACTGCGCACTGACTGTCTCATCGGTATCGGCGGAGCCGCGAATTCGACGTGATCTGGATCGGCATGTCGCTGCACCACCTGGCGACCGAAGGCAAGGCGAGGCTGGTGCGGCACGCCCGCAGGGCCTTGGGCGGCGTGGGCCTGTTCGTCATCTGGGAGCCGACCCTGTTCGAGGGAGAGGATCGCGCCGCCTGGCTCGCCCGCTTCTCCTTGCAGCGCGACAGATGGTCAACCCTTTCCGACGAGGAGTTCGCTTCCATGAAACGGCATATGCTTGTGGCCGATTTCCCCGAAACCGCCGACACCTGGCTCCACATGGGGCGGGATGCCGGATTTCGTCGCGCGGAGGAGATTTTCATGATGCCGAACAGGATGGGCAGGGTATTCCGCTACTGGAACTAGCCAGCGTCGGGGCGACCATGTCATCGGTCTGAAACCGAGCGCCAGAACGACTTGGCGATCAGCCTGCCAGGCCGCAAGGCGGCTGGGCCCCGACGGGAACGATCTCATAGCCGACGTCGATCAAGCGGAGTTTCATCTCGTCGAAATGCCGCTGTGAGCCGCTGACGATCGATTCAGGCGCGTAGTTCCAGCCTTTACGGGCGGCATTGGCCAGGATGTCGGCATAGAGGCGCATGCTGGCGATTTTCACGTCCGACTCCAGCAGCTGCCTGCATCCGCTTGCGAACGACGGCGCCGGCGCGGCGGACGAACCCAGGATCGCGGATACCAGCGCAATCGGAACAGCTCGCATGAAAGCCTCCCTTGGCCCATTGCAGCCCATTTTGCTGTAAGGGAGCTTGCATCGAGTCCGCATGCGCTGCGATCGGGCAGATGATGTATTCGCCCTCCTGCATTTGTAGTATTTTGCCTCGGCAATTGCTGAAACCGTGCCGATCGGATCTGCCATGAGCCGCATCGCGACATCTTCGCCAGGTCACGACGCGCTGTCCGATCGGGAGCGCGCGGTGGCGGAAAAATTCGCCGCCGGACTGACTTATCGCGAGATCGGCGAGGCGCTGTTTATCGCCCCGTCGACCGTGCGCACCCATCTCGCCTCGATCTACGACAAGCTCGGCGTGCGCAACAAGGTCGCGCTTGCCTCGCATATCAATGGCGCTATCAGCGCGGGGATGGACGGGCTGTCGCCAGACGGCTCTCCCGTGCTCGCGATATTTCCCATCGAATGCCTGAATTCGGAAGAGCGCTGGCGCCGCTTTGCCGACGGCCTGTCGTCGGACATCACCATCGATCTGGCGCGCTACGCGGATCTGCCCGTCATCGCCTTCCACACCATGAAATCCCTGGGCAGCAAGCCCGCCGACTTCGCCGCCGACGGCAAGGCGCTTGGCGCCACCTATATCGTGTCGGGCCAACTGCGCGCCGACGAGCGGCGGGTTCGGTTGTCGATAGAGCTCGCCGACGCGGGCAATGGCGTCAACCTGTGGAGCGAGCGCTACGACCGTCAGGTCGAGGATATTTTCACGCTGCAGGACAGCCTGACCGAAAGCGTCATCAATGTGATCGCCGGCAGCTACGGAGCGCTTGCCACGGTCGGCCGCAACGCGATTCGCCGCAAACCGCCGGCCAGTCTGCGGGCCTACGACTGTTATCTGCTTGGTGTTGAACAGCAGGACACATTCAGCCGCGCCGGCACTGCCGAAGCGATACGCCTGTTTTCACGCGCGCTGGAGCTTGACCCCACCTTGGTCAGGGCCTGGACCGCGCTTGCCTATGCCTATTCGATCGAGGGCGCCAACGGCTTCGGCGACGATGCGCGGGGCTCGATCGAGAACTGGCGGACGGCGGTTGAAAAGGCGATTCTGCTCGATCCGATGGACAGCGTTGCCTGCAATTGCCTTGGCGATCTCAGGGGATGTCTCGGCGACCTCGCGGGAGCCGAGCGCGCGTATCGCCGCGCCTTCGAATATGGCTCCAACCATGCCGATACACTGGCGCTGCTGGCCGGCAGCAAGGCGCTGGTCGCTGGCGATCCGGCCGAGGCGATGCCGCTCATCGAGCGCGCCATGCGCCTCAATCCGCTGGGCCCCACCTTGGTATTTCGGCATGCTGGGCCGCATCCTGTTCACGGCCGGCAGGCAGAGGGAAGCCATCGCGGCGCTGCGCAGAAGTACGCTGGATTCTCCGCATGTGCTGTTGTTCCTGGCGCTGGCGCATAGGGCCGTGGGCGAGGCCGTCGAGGCGGCCAGGATCGAAGCCCGCCTGAAAGCTGAATTCCCGGACTTTTCGGTCGAAGGCTTCATCACGGGCTATCCCGTGACCAACCCCGACGCGGTGCACGCCATTCGCCACTTCGCCAACTGGCAAGGCGCGACTGAGAGCCTGTGAAGAGTCCGACTGGAGTCCGGGTTACAGCCCGAGTCCTGGTCGCCGATGAAAGCGCGCCGCGCCCCCCCTGCCAGCCTCGGCATCAGCAAAATCTCCGCCCCTTTTGGGCGCGACGAGATGAGCCGCTTCTACGAGCGCTCGCCAAGGGTCGGCATCAACCTGTTCTACTGCTCTGGCTACGACGCCAGGAAAACCAACTGTGCGCCGACGACCAGCGCCAGATGGCCTGATCTGCCACCAGCCGGTGCCAGAGAACGACCGCATGACCCCAGCGCTATCGGCAGGAAGCCGCCACGCTCGCCGCGCTCGCCGACAAGGATGCGGTTCTCGTCGGCCAGGCGGACCTCCTGCGATCGATCGTCGAACGCGCCGCCGGCGATGCGATCCCTCGCCGGCAGACGCGAGATCTAGGAGGGAATTGCCGCGAGCACGGCGAGAGCGCCGCCCGATCAGTCATTGATAGCGCAGGCGTCAGAATGGCATCTGGGCTTTCGCGCTCAACGTCCAGGTCCGCGTGTTGCTGCCAAGTCCGCCGAATTCTCCGCCGATCGCGACACCGGCTCCGCCGGGGAAGCGGGCGGCGAGACCGCCGGTCGCGCGCGCCGACCATCCTTGCAGCCGGGTTGTCGACGCCGGCGGGAGGCCACCTGCGGCGAGGATCGCGCCGCTATCCTCCATGTTGAAGTAATAGTCGCCGTAGAGCCCGGCGAAAGGCGTGAGCACGATGCCGCTATCCAGCCATGGCAACGGGTATGCGGCCTTCACGCCACCCGAGGCGCGCCCGCTCATGAAGTCGTAGATGCCTTGTTGGGTGCCGAGAGAGTCGACATAGGCGTTCTCATGCTCCCACAGCGCGTAGACCTTCGCGGATGGTTCGATCAGGAAGCCGGCAGTCTTGTAGGTGCCGGTCAGGCCGCTCGAAAGCATCCAGCGCTCGCCGGTGAAATTGCCCTGCGCGGTGCCGGCAATGCCATTGTATCCGATGCCGGAGTAGGTGACGGCCGCATCGTAACGCAACGTCGGCAGGATCTTCCACCCGAGATAGGCGCCTGCGGTCCAGCCGTCGCCCTTCAGCTTCCCGTTGATGTCCTCCTCCGTATAGCTGAAGGTCTCCCAGCCGCCGACCACGCCGATCGCAAGGTTTGGCATGGGCTTGTAGGTGAGGCCCATCAACGCATTGACCTGCTGGCCGTAGAGCGAAGCTTCCGAGGTCTGCGGCACGCCATTGTTGTTCGTCGTGTTCCAGCGATCGATGCCCGAGGTGCGCACGTCGGCCCAGAGCAGCCATTGCTTCGTCTGCTCAAATTTCGGAGGCGCCTTCTCTGGCATCTGCTGATTGATAGCGGCAAAGGCGTCTTCGACCCGCGAGCCGCTGCCTGGGGCCGCTCCGAACGCGTTGCGGCGTCCGTCGGGGCCGAAAGCGCTGCTGGCGATTCCAGGTACGCTTGCCGTTGGCCCGGCCTGAACATCATCAGTTGGGTCGGCGAAGAAATTGAAGCGTATGTGTCCATTGCCTGGCGTCACGAAGGTAGCGTCTTCGTTGACGCTGTCGGCGATCGCGTCATCGATCGCGCCTGATATCGCCTGGCCCGAGGTCTGCGCCACCACCTTGGTGACGTTGAGCTGAAGCGCCCGCAGCCGCACGCTGTCGATCGGCACGTCGACCGTCTGCGCGAGCGACGGCGAGGTGCTCGGCGCGAACGTCGTGCTGCCGCCGTAGCTGGCCGTGATCGTATGGCTGCCGATCGCAAGCGTCGAGACGGTGAAGGTCGCTGCGCCGCCCGACAGGGTTGCGGATCCGATCGTCACGCCTCCGTCGGCGAATGTGACCGTGCCCGCGGGCGTTCCACCTGTCGCGGAGACAGTTGCAGTGAATGTTACGGGTTGTCCGAACTGGCTCGGATTTTGTGACGACGCCAGCGTGGTCTGCGTCGTCGCCGATTGATAGGTGAAGCGATCGCCGGCCGTGACGGAGGACGTTTGCGAATTGGTGGTCACGACGATGTCCACCGTGCCCGTGCCGGATGGCGAGACCGCCGTGATCGAGTTCGCCGAATTGACCGTGTAGCTGGCCGCGTTCGCCGCACCGAACCGCACTGCGCCAGCGCCAGCCGTTCCCGTGAAACCTGATCCGGTGATGGTCACCGAGGTGCCCCCCACCGCTGGACCTGTCGTCGGCGAGATTGATGTGACAACCGGGGCGCCAAGATAGCTGAACTGATCCGCGGCAGTGGCGGCAGATGTTCCGCCCACGGTCGTCACCGTGATATCGACGGCACCCGTGCCGGCTGGCGCTGTCGCTGTGATCGAAGTTGCGGAATTGACCGTGAAGCTGGTCGCGGCCGTAGCGCCGAAAGTCACCCCTGTGGCACCCGTGAAGCCGCTGCCTGTGATGGTCACCGAGGTGCCGCCGGGCGCCGGTCCCGAGGTTGGCGAGATCGACGTCACCGTCGGTGCCGCCGTATAGGTGAACTGGTCAGCCGCCGACGTGGCGGAGGTCCCGCCTGGATTGGTCACCCTGATATCGACGGTCCCGGCGCCGGCGGGGGCGACCGCGGTAATGGACGTCGCGGAATTGACTGTGTAGCTCGTTGCCGCTGTCGCACCGAACGTCACGGCCGTCGCAGCCGTGAACCCGGTGCCCGTGATCGCCACCGAGGTGCCGCCCGCAAGCGGCCCCGCCGCTGGCGCGACCGCCGCCACGGTTGGAGCCGCGGCATAGGTGAATTGATCGGCGGCTGACGTGGCCGAGGTGCCGCCTGCCGTCGTCACCCTGACGTCGACCGTGCCGGTGCCGGCGGGCGACGTTGCGGTGATCTGGGTTGCGGAATTGACCGTGAAGCCTGTCGCCGCAGTCGCGCCGAACGTCACCGCCGTGGTGCCCGAGAAGCCCGAACCGGTGATGATCACGGTCGTGCCGCCTGCCAAGGGTCCCGATGTCGGCGAGATCGAGGTCACGGTTGGTGGCCCGACATAGGTGAACTGGTCGGCGGCCGACGTTGCCGAGGTGCCGCCCGCGGTCGTGACCCTGATATCAACCGTGCCGGTGCCGGAAGGCGACGTCGCGGTGATCGAGGTGGCGGAGTTGAAGGTGAAGCTGGTTGCGGCCGTGGCACCGAAGGTGACAGCCGTTACACCAGTGAAGTTGGTGCCGGTGATGGTCACGGTGGTGCCGCCGGACGTCGGGCCCACGGTCGGCGAAATCGAGGTGACGGTCGGGGACGGGATATAGGTGAACTGGTCAGCGGCCGATGTTGCCGAGGTGCCGCCGACGGAGGTTACCCTGACATCGACCGTGCCGGTTCCGGAAGGCGACGTCGCGGTGATCTGGGTTGCAGAGTTGACCGTGAAGCCTGTCGCCGGGGTCGCCCCGAAGGTGACGGCCGTCGCTCCCGAGAAGTTGGTGCCGGTGATGGTCACGGTGGTGCCGCCGGCGCCGGGCCCAGACGTCGGCGAGATCGAGCTGACGGTCGGAGCTCCGACATACGTGAACTGGTCGGCGGCTGACGTGGCCGAGGTGCCGCCTGCCGTCGTCACCCTGACGTCGACCGTGCCGGTGCCGGCGGGCGACGTTGCGGTGATCTGGGTTGCGGAATTGACCGTGAAGCCTGTCGCCGCGGTTGCGCCAAACGTCACCGCCGTGGTGCCCGAGAAGCCCGAACCGGTGATGATCACGGTCGTGCCGCCCGTTTGCGGTCCCGCCGTCGGTGAGATCGAGGTCACGGTAGGCGCCGCGACATAGGTGAACTGGTCGGCGGCCGACGTTGCCGACGTGCCGCCCGTGGTCGTGACCCTGATATCGACCGTGCCGGTGCCGGAAGGCGACGTCGCGGTGATCTGGGTATCGGAATTGACGGTATAGCTCGTCGCATTCGTTGAGCCGAATTTCACGCCGCCGGCGCCCGTGGTGCCGGTGAAGTTCGTGCCGGTGATCACGACCGAGTTGCCGCCGGCCAGGGACCCGGATGTCGGCGAGAGCGCCGTCACGGTCGGCGGGGCCGAGCAGGTCACCGTCGCCTGGGCCGACCCAGGTGCAATGCTCCAGACATAGACTGTGAAATGGGTATCGTCCGCGGGCAGAACATAATTGCCACCGAGATTGAGTTCAGCGCCTGCTGCCCCGTACTGCTCGACAATGACGACGGCTGTACTCAGCCCGCCGACGATTTCGTCATGCTCGTAAAGCGCGAATCCGGAACCGTTGAAAGGGTCGGAGGGCGCATTCGTATTTCCCGACGTCGTGGCGGAGTAGGTGAGCTTCTCACCGGCCAAGAGGCTGTACGTTAGATATTGTTCAGCGTTCGACGAGACCGAGAGCCCGCCACCCCACGTCGCGTTGATTTGACTGCAGCCGGCAGATATCGCGAAGGAAGGCGATACGAGGGCCAGTTGAAAGAGCGCCACAAGAAGCCATGCGAGCGATGCCTGAACATATCTTGAGCGGTTGCGGATTGCCGAAACAAGTCCGAACACAAAAAGCATTTTTGAAATCATTGCCTGGGCGAAGAGTATCGCCCGCCCCCAAATAAAAAAATCAATTCTGCTACGCAGGCATCCCCACATCGGCCATAGCAGTCCGTCTCGGCCCTTGCCACAGAAAACTCACATTTGGAGGCGCGCCGCGGGCGGCCTGGGCAGGTTTTCCAGCGCGCGATGGGATTGCGCGCGGGGATGTCGCTGCATTCGGGCACGGAGCGAGAGGAGGATGGTCGCCGCGTCCTGCGTTCGAGACCGAATCGACGCGGCACTGCCGCCACGCAGAGTACGGCGTCTTCAGTTCCAGGCGGCGCAGCCGGACCAACCAATACCTCGACGATCGCGCCATGCTCGCGGACGTTCCGCTTCCGGCCCCGCCAAGCCGTTCGAGAGCTTGATGTTAACCTTGGCGGGGCGTCTGCCCCCTCACCCCCCGGCCAGCCTCGGCATCAGGAAAATCTCCGCCCCCTGCGGCAACTCCTTCGACCACGTATCGCGATAGATCGTCCCGTCGATCGCCACCGCGATGCCGCGGTCGATCAAGGGCTCGAAGGCGGGATACTGTTCAGCCAGTTTCCTGAACAGCTCCCTGATGTCCTTGGCCTCGACCTCGACTTTGCTTTGGCCGCCGGCGAGCTGGCCGAGCGCGCCCCAGAGGGTGACTTCGACCATCGCCGCTTGCCCCCTATCCGTGATGGAGCATGATGTTATCCGAAAACCGCTTCACACTTTTCGGCATCATGCTCTCTCTTTGTTCTACGCAATTCCCAAGGGAAAGCGCTACGCGCTTTTACCGGGAAAACCGCTGACACTTTTCCTGGAATTGCTCCTAGCCTCCCCGTTCCGCCTCGATCGCCGCCAGGATGCGCGGCGGCGACATCGGGATGTGGGTCATGCGCACGCCCGCCGCGTTCGACACCGCATTGGCGATCGCCGCCAGCGGCGGCACGATCGAGGTCTCGCCGACGCCGCGCACCCCGTAGGGGTGGTTGGGGTTGGGGATTTCCAGGATCTGCGTGTCGATCATCGGCAGGTCGGAGCAGACCGGAATGCGGTAGTCTAGGAAGCCGGGGTTCTGCAGCCGCCCGTCCTTGCCGTAGATATACTCCTCGTTGAGCGCCCAGCCGATGCCTTGCGCGGCGCCGCCCTGGTACTGGCCCTCGACATAGGTCGGGTGCACCGCCTTGCCGGCATCCTGCACCACCGTGTAGCGGATGACCCTGGTCGCGCCCGTCTCGGGATCGACCTCGATATCGCAGATATGGGTGGCGAAGGAGACGCCGGCGCCGTCGGCGACGAGCTCGCTGTGGCCGGCGATCGGTCCGCCGGTCTTGCCGGAAGCGGCGGCGATCTCCTTCAGCGACAGTTTGCCGAGATTGCCGTGCTTCTCGCCCCTGGCAACAGCGTGGCCCTTTTCCCAGACCACGTCGTCGACGGAAATGTCCCACATCTGCGCGGCGCGTTCGCGCAGGATCTTGATCGCGTTGCGGGCGGCCGAGATCGTCGCCATGGAGGACGAGAAGGTGCCGCGGCTGCCGTCCGTCATGTCGTTGTAGCCGAGGCTGGAGGTGTCGGCGACGATCGCCTTCACATGCTCATAGGCGATGCCGAGTTCTTCCGCCGCCACCAGCGACAGCGATGCGCGCGAACCACCCACATCGACCGTGCCGACGGCAAGCGAGACCGAGCCGTCCATGCCGATGTTGAGGTCGGTGCAGGTCTGGCCGCCGAAGTTGAACCAGAAGCCGCAAGCCATGCCACGGCCCTGGTTCGGGCCCAGCGGCGCCTTCATGTGCGGATGGCTCCTCGCCGCTTCCAGCGTCGGGCCGATGCCGATCGGGCCATAGACCGGGCCGTAGGACGACCTTGTGCCCTCCTGCGCGGCGTTCCTGATGCGGAACTCGACCGGATCCATGCCGATCTCCTTGGCCAGTTCGTCGACGGCGCTTTCCACCGCGAAGGCCGCCATCGGCGCCGAGGGCGCGCGATAGGCCGCGGTCTTCGGCCGGTTGACCAGCACTTCATAGCCGACCGTCTTGACGTTATCGAGCTTGTAGCAGGCAAACGCCGTCATGGCGCCGATCTCGGCCCAGGAGCCGGCATAGGGGCCGCAGGAATAGCGCAGCGTCGCCTCGGCGGCGGTGATGGTGCCGTCCTTGCGGGCGCCGATCCTGATGTCGATCGAGGTGGCGCTGGTCGGGCCGGAGGCGCGGAACACCTCGTCGCGGGTCATCACCAGCTTGACCGGGCGCCCCGCCTTGCGCGACAGGGCGAGCGCCACCGGCTCGGCCCAGACATGCGTCTTGCCGCCGAAGCCGCCGCCGATCTCCGACGAGGTGACGCGCAGCTTCGAGGCTTCCATGCCAAGCAGCTGGGCGCAGTGCTGGCGGTAGACGAAATGGCCTTGCGTGCAGACCCAGAGGTCGGCGGTGCCGTCGGAGCTGACGCTCGCCACGCAGGCATGCGGCTCGATATAGCCCTGGTGCGTCTGCTCGGTCTTGAAGGAGCGCTCGACCACGAAATCGGCGTGGCCGAAACCCTGGTGGACATCGCCATGGCCAAACTGGCTGCGCTTGGTGACGTTGGACGGCTTAACCGGCTTTTCCTCGAGGCCCTCGGTGAAGATGGCATCGTTGATCAGCGGCGCGTGGTGCTTCATCGCCTCGTCGACATCGGTGACATGCGGCAGCACCTCGTAGTCGACCACGATCAGCTTCAGCGCCTGCCTGGCCGTGCGGGCGTCGACGGCGGCCACCGCCGCCACCGCATGGCCGTCATAGAGCGCCTTGGTGCGCGCCATGCAGTTGTCGAGGATGTCGTACATGGCGGCATCGCCATCGGTGAGGTCCGGCAGGTCGGCCGCGGTGATCACCGCCTTCACGCCGGGAAGCTTCTCCGCCTTCGAGGTGTCGATCTTCCTGATCGTGGCGTGGGCGTGCGGGCTGCGCAGAACGCGCCCGACCAGCTGGCCGGCCATGTTGAAGTCGGCGCCGTAGCGGGCGCGGCCCGTCACCTTGTCGACGCCGTCGGGGCGGATGGGGCGTGTGCCGACGGATGTGAAATTACGCCCGGAATAACGCGGATCGAAATTCATCTCAGGCTCCCTTCATCACGGTGGCCGCGTCCTGGACGGCACGCACGATCTTGTCGTAGCCGGTGCAGCGGCAGAGGTTCCCGGCGAGGCCGAAGCGGATTTCCTCCTCGGTCGGGTCGGGGTTCTTGGCCAAAAGGTCCTTCGCCGCGATCAGGAAGCCCGGCGTGCAGATGCCGCATTGCAGTGCCGCGTGCTCGAGGAACTTCTGCTGCAGCGGATGCAGCTTGTCGCCATGCGCCATGCCCTCGACGGTCTCGACGCGCCGGCCCTCGGCCTCCGCGCCGAGCACCAGGCACGAGCACACCAGCCGGTTGTCGAGGATGACGCTGCAGGCGCCGCAGTCGCCGGTGCCGCAGCCTTCCTTGGCGCCCGTCAGCCCCAGCCGATCGCGCAGCACGTCGAGCAAGGTCTCGTCCGGCTGGCAAAGGTACTCGACGCTGTCGCCGTTGATTGTGGCCGAGACTGCTATACCAGCCATCATTTGCCTCCTGCGCGTGCATAGGCTGAAGTGGCGGCCCGCCTGGCCAGCACACCCGCAACCTTCCTTCTGAACTCGATGGTGCCGCGCTTGTCGTCGATGGGGCGGCAGGCCCCAAAGCAGACTTTGGCGAGCCGCTCGAGCGCTGCTTCGTCCAGCTTCCTGCCGATGAGCGCCTCGGCTGCCTCTTCCACCAGAAGCACCGTCGGCGCCGCGGCGCCCAGCGCCACGCGGGCCGCCTTGATGACGCCGTGTTCGTCGAGCGTCAGGTTGACGCCGGCGCTGACCACCGCGATATCCATCTCGGTGCGGGGAATGAAACGCAGATACGCATCGCCCGAGCGCGGCGCGCGCTTGTCGAGCAGGATCGCCTCGATGATCTCGCCCTTGGCGAGCGACGTCTTGCCAGGCCCGGTCGGCACGCTCGCCACGGCAATCGTGCGCCTGCCCCCCGGCCCGACAATCGATGCCCTGGCGCCGGCCGCGACCAGCGCCGGCACGCTGTCGGCCGCCGGCGAGGCGTTGCAGAGGTTGCCGGTGATTGTGCAGCGTCCCTGCACCTGCTTGGAGCCGATCAGCTTGGCGGCTTCGACGACGCCGGGCCATGCCTTCTTCAGGGCCGCGCTCTCCCCCAGCACGGCGCAGGGAACGGCAGCGCCAATGCTGAAGCCCTCGGCCGTTTCCCGGATCTCGCTCAGGCCGGCGATCGACTTGATGTCGACGATCAGGTCTGGCTCGACAAAGCCGCCCTTCATCCTCACCAGGAGGTCGCTGCCGCCGGCGAGAATGGCCGCCGTGCCAGCCGATCCGGCCAATTGGCCAACGGCATCTTCGATTGAAAGCGGACGTATGTAGCGCATCGTCTCCCCTTGATTATCGCAATCTCAGCGACCGTTATAAACAGTCTCCTCATAATGGCTATCCGCTTCCGCATTTTCGGCGATTGGGCCAGGCGCCGCAAAATCGAGTCCCAAAGCAGCCTGAACCGGTGTACGCCAATCGGACAGGCTTGCGGCCGGGCCCTCAAAAATCTGGGGGCCTCTGTCGGACCGGTCAAGCCTCGTTCGTCCTTGGGGCATCGAACAGGCATCATGAAAGGATAGGATATGCCCGGCACCGTACGTTTGCACCGCGTTTTGACGACCACCCCGCAGAAGGTCTATCGCGCCTTCGTCGAAGCGGACGCGCTGGCGAAGTGGCTTCCGCCGAACGGCTTCACCTGCACGGTCGATCACCTCGAGGCAAAGGTCGGCGGCACGTTCAAGATGTCCTTCCGCAACTTCACGACAGGCGGCAGCCATGCCTTCGGCGGCGAGTATCTCGAGCTCATTCCCAATGAGCGCCTGCGCTACACCGACAGGTTCGACGATCCCAACCTGCCCGGCGAGATCCAGGTGACCGTAATCCTGAAGAAAGTCTCGGTCGGCACCGAAATCGACATCACCCAGGCCGGCATTCCCGACGTCATTCCGGTCGAGGCCTGCTATCTCGGCTGGCAGGAGTCGCTCAGAAACCTGGCAAGGCTCGTCGAGCCAGAGATCAATCAATAAGCAATTCCGGGAAAAGTGCGCAGCGCTTTTCCGTCCGGAATTGCGCCGAAACAAATAGCCGCGGCGGCGGATGCGCCGGCCGGAGGACATCGCCCGCCCCGGCTCCAGGCTGAGCGGCCGAGTTTGGACCCAATGGCGACTTTCGATACTGGATGCCCAGCTTGTTTTCACCACTTGGTCCGGAAGCCGAGCGTGCCGGTCAGCGCATAACTGTCACCGAAGTCTTTCAGGCCCGTCCGGGCGACGGCTTCGCCAAAGACCGAGAACTTGTCGTCGGCCCAATTGATCGTGCCGCCGATGCCGAGACCGCCCCAGAGCTGCTCGTTCCGGCTTGAGAGGCTGCTGCCGGCGAGGTCGACCGATGAGCCGTCCTCGAAATCGTAATAAAGGTTGGCGAGGCCGTAGACATTCGTGCGGCCGGTGCGACCCGTGCGATCCTGCCACTGAGACTGGTGGTCGAGCGAGAGGCCGAGGCGGCCGAGCAGGCTGTCGCTGCTGCCCAAGGCAACTCTTGCGCCGAAGGCGTCGGTGAAGGAGTCGAAATCGACGGACGACCAGGCAAGCTGCGCTTGCGGCGTCAGCGACCAGCTCGGATCGAGCATGATGCGCTTGCCCGCTTCGACGCCAAGCGCGTAGCCGACGCCGTTATTGCCGTCGACAAGCCGCTGTCCGGCGGTCGCCGAGTCGAGATTGCTGTCGTACCAGATCACCTGTGCCTGGCCGTCAAGGTAGAAGCCTTCCGCGCCGTACCAGGTCAACGAGCCGGAAACGCCGGTGCCGGTGGTATCGATCGACCCGCTGCCGAACACCGACGAGACGTCGGCGGACACCGTGCCGTACTGGAAAGCGACGCCGCCGATGAGCTGACCGGCCGTGCTGTCGGAGAGGAGCATGTCGGCGCCGGTCTGCAGCCTCCAGGTCGAGGTATCGTAAGTCGTTGCGGTGGTTGAGCTTTCCGGATCGTAGGAGCCGCTGGTGCCTTCGATCCTGCCCCACAGCCCGATACCGGCCTCGGCCTTTACCTCGTCGGAGATCCCATCGGTGCCTTGTGCTTCGACGGTCCAGGATCGGTTGCCGAGCCGTTGCTGCAGCGTGCCCAGCTGGTTGAAGGTCTGCAATACGCCCGCATAGGCTTCGTAGAGCGGTGCGCCGGCCTGATAGAGCGGAGTTTCGGGTCCGACTTTATTGATCAGGGCGGAGCGCAAATACCAGTCGCCGTCGGCGGGCGTGCTCGTGCCGCCCTGGTAGAGCCTGTAGGCGTAGGCGCCGCCGACGACCGCCGCATCGCCTTCGAAAGTGTAGTCGCCCTTCAGCGAGAAGGTGCCGTTCGAGATGCCGCCGACGTCGACGATCTTGATGCCTTCGACCGTTTGGCCTCCCGCGCCGCCGAAATTCACGACCTGGAGCGTGCCCGTGCCCGATGTGCCGCCGGCGATCACCAGCATGTCGGTCGCCGAACCGTCACCACCGAGCGCGGTGTTGAGGACGACGGTGCCGCCATTGCCGGCATAATCGCCGCTGATGGTCAGCGTGTTGCCGAGGCCGCCGCCGGCGATGCGCACCGTTCCGGCGTTGGTCAGCCCGGCAAGCGTCTGGGAGGTGCCGGCGAGATCGAGCGTGGCGCCCGAGGCGACGGAGAACTGCGAGGAGGAACTGAACGCGTTCGCCGCCCCCGCGGCAAGCGTGCCGCCGCTGACCGACGTGGCGCCCTTGAAGGCCGAGTTGTCCGAGGAGAGCACCAGAATGCCCAGGCCGTCCTTGACGAAGGTGCCGGCGCCCGAGAGCACGCCGGCATAGCTAGCGTCAGCGACCTGGTCGAAGGTGAAGGAGGCGCCCGCGCCAATCGAGACATCGCCGCCGAAGCGCTCGGCCGCCGAGACGAGGCCACCCTGGTCGATGGTCCAGTCGAGCACGGAGATGCCGGTTAGCGTCAGCGTGCCGGCGCCGTCCTTGACCATCGTGCCGGTGCCGGAGATATCCCCGGCAAAGCTGGCGTCCGCCGCCTGGTCGAACACGACGGTGCCGGCATTGCCGATATCGCCACGGATCGAAGCGGCATCGCCGATCAGCGTGCCGGCGGTGATCGTGGTGCCGCCCGTGTAGGTGTTGGCGCCTGTCAAAACCAGCGTGCCGCCGCCGGCTTTCGTGAGGCCGCCTGCGCCGGAGATGACATTGCTGAGCGTGAGGGTCGTGCCGGGATCGGTCAGGAACGTTCCGCCCCCCGTCAGCGCGATGGTGCGGGCACTGGTGATGTCGGCGGTGGTTTCCAGCGTGCCGCCATTGAAGGTCAGGCCGCCCGAGGCCGCGCCCAGATTGTTGTCGCTCGAGATCTGCAGGATACCGCCGGTCAACGTCCAGGGGGTGACGGCGGTCGTCGCCCCCGTCAGCGTCCACGTGCTGTTCCCGGTCTTCTCGTAAAACCCGAACCCGTCATATTTGGCGCCAGGGCCGATCTGGGACACATCGAAACTGGCGCTGGTATCGCCGCCAAGCTTGAAAGTATCGGCGGTGCTGAAGGCAACCACATTGCCCGCGATGGTCGAGCCGGCCTGAATTTCCAGCGAATTGACTCCGCCGGTGAACTCGATGGCTTTACCGGCTACCGGCGTTCCACCACCCGCACCGACGGCGCCGCCGCTGATCGTGCCCGCATTGATGATGGCGATGTTGGCGCCCTTGATCCCCGCGCCGCCATCGCCGGCCGTCCCGGTCGCTCCGGCCTGACCGCCAGTCCCGCCAACGATCGTCGCCCCCGTCCCGTTGATGACCGTTCCGCCCGAAAGCAGGAGAACACCGGCTCCGCCGTCGCCGCCGCCCGCCGCCAAGAGGGTTCTTCCGCCTGTTCCCCCAAGCAGATGTCCGCTGTTCTGGACCGTTCCGCCGCCGGTCAGGACGATGGCGGCCGCGCCGCCGCCACCGCCGCTCTGAGTGCCGCCTCGGCCGCCAGTGCCGCCCGTGACGCTGCCGCCGGCATCAACGGTTACATTGGCTGACGAAAACACGCCGACGCCACCGCCGCCGCCACCTCCATTGGAGAAGGAGCCCGCAATGCCGCCATTGCCGCCTGTGACCGATCCGCTGCCGGTTACGACAGTGTTCGCCGTGGCACTGACGCCGACACCGCCACCGCCGCCGCCGCCCCCCCGGAGCGAGCCGTTCACGCCATTGGGGCCAGGAGCGCCAGTCCCGCCGCTAATGCTGGTGGAGATGGTCCCACTCGTGGAAATGACCTGGCCCGTGCCACCGGTCGCGCCTGGAACGCCGTTTGGGGCGTTGAATGTCGTGCCTGTCCCTCCCGAACCACCCGGCGCGCCGTTGCCCGTCGTGAGGTCGACGCCGCCACCACCGCCGCCGGCGGTCGCGCCATTGGCGGCATTCTGACCCGTGGCGCCCGCCAACGCGCCATCCACGCCACCTTGTCCGGCACCCACGGGGGCTCCATTGCCGCCATCGGCCCAAGCGGGCGCGGTGCCCAGCGCAAGGGCGACAGCAAGGACCGTCGCAAGAGCGGTGAGAGGCAGCACTGCCGTGGAAGCGCCCGCCAGAAGGCGTTTGCGCCCTTCGGCCAGCAGCCGATCACGCGCCAGAATTTGCCCCACCATGCCCTTGATCCCTGATTCCCCGAGAGCCGAACGCAGCACGAATGTTACTGCCCCGCAAGACATCTATAGTCTCCAGAGCTACCAAAATGCTAACACTGCTTAGTAAAGTTCAATCTGTGACGTTTGCGCGACAGAACAACGTCTAATTTAGTCTCTTCTTAAAAATCTAAATTAGCTCCCTCTTAAGAAGAGAGAAGATCTAAACAAGGATCGCTTGCACTTCGCAACTGAACCGGAATTGCACCCTCGCGCCCACATCATCTCGTCGCCCGCGATCACCCGCGGAGCGCTCAAATGATGGATTCCTGACCTGGACCCGATGATCTCGCTCTTCTGCTGGCCGCATGAAGATCGCCCGCAATATCCTGCGCCAGCAGGCGCTGCGGGCGGGCCGAGCAACAGCTTTATTGTCACGGAAGTCCCCCCACTGCTGCCGAACGGCTAGCAGTGGGAGCGCCCACAGTCCGCGCCAATTGCGCGACACATCCAGTATGTTCCGAGCCGCCGGGAATTTTCCGGTCCATGGCCCTCACGCAAGCCTGATCCAACCGGCCGACGGGCTGATCCAACCCAGGCCGATGGCGCCCGAATTCCGCCGCTCGAGGCACCGCGCGGCGTCGCCTATGTCGACGCCGACCTGGCGCGGCAGCTGGCAGCACTTCACGAAGCGGTCGCGGCGACCTTGGGGCGCACGCCGCGCCCGAACTCGACGTCCCAGCTGCGCTCCGCGGGTGCGGCTTCGCTGCTTAGCCCGAGCTTGGGGAAAAGCAGTTCGGCGACATTGAACGCCTCTTCCAGATGCGGATAACCGGACGCGATGATCGTTTCGATGCCGATCTTCTGATACTCGCGAATCCGCGCGGCGACATTGTCGGGATTGCCGACCAGCGCCGTTCCCGCACCGCCGCGCACCAGCCCGGGTCCGGCCCACAGATTCGGACCGACAACCAGCCGGTCGCGCCGGCCCTGATGAAGCGCGGACATGCGCTTCTGCCCAACGGATTCCGAGATGTGGACAAATCCGTTCTGGGCTTCGGCGATCAGGTCGTCGGTGACGTGGCTGATCAGCCGGTCGGCGGCCGCCCAGGCTTCATCCTCCGTTTCGCGCACGATCAGATGGATGCGAAGGCCGAAGCGGATCGTTCGGCCTTGCGCCGCCGCGGCGTCTCTGACGCGATCAATCTTCTCGGCAAGCTGGTCCACCGGTTCACCCCAGCTCAGATAGGCGTCCACGTGCTTGGCGGCGATCGCGATGCCGGCGTCGGAAGAGCCTCCGAACCAGAGTGGCGGGTGGGGCTGCTGGACCGACGGGAAGGAAATGTCGGTGCCGTGGGCAGAAAGATACTTGCCCTCGAAATCCGCCGGCTGACCCGAAAGGATTCGCCGCCAGATGGTCAGGAACTCATCGGCTTGCGCGTAGCGCTCGTCATGACTGAGCTTGTTGCCATCGCCGGCGAGGTCGGCAGGATCCGCGCCAGCGACCACATTGAGCAGGACGCGGCCACCGGAAATGCGGTCCAATGCAGCGGCATGACGCGCAAACAGGGCTGGTGTTCCGCTGCCCGGCCGAAGTGCCACGAGGAACTTGAGCCGTTCGGTGAGCGGGATAAGTCCGGCCGCCACGATCCAGGCGTCCTCGCACCGCGTGCCGGTGGGCAGCAGAACGCCCTTGAAGCCAAGCCGGTCGGCGGCCTGGGCGATCTCCCTGAGATATCCGAAGGTTGCCGGGCGGTGCCGCTCGTCCGTGCCAAGATACGGTCCATCGCCATGGGTCGGCAGGTACCAGTAGAGGTCGAGCGGGCGGGTGTTGCTGGACATCGGAATTGTTCCTTCAGTGATGAGGGATGTGCGGACGGGCAGGCGTCAGAGCTTGCCCTTCCAAGGGATGAGGCGGTGCTCCAGCCAGCGCATGCCGCTGGTGAAGGCGAAGGCAAGGACGGCGATGACAATGAGACCGACGAAGACGACGTCGGTGGCGAGGAAATTGGCCGCCGACATGATCATGTAGCCAAGCCCCGACTGCGCCGCGATCAGCTCGGCCGCGACCAGCGTCGACAATCCGGCGCCGATGGCAATCTTCAGGCCGGTCATGATCTCCGGCAATGCCGACGGCAGGATGATGCTCGTGAACAGCTGCAGCCGGCTCGCACCCAGCGACAGCGCGGCATTGATCCGTTCAACGGGCACCGAGCGGACACCGGCCTGTGCGGCAAAGCAGATCGGAGCAAAGGTCGACAGCGACAGGAGCACGATCTTGGAAGTCTCGCCGATGCCCAGCCAGATGATCAGCAGCGGCAGGTAGGCGAGCGGCGGCAGACCCCAATAGAGATCGATCGGCACACTGAAGATACCCTTGACCCAGCGATTGAGCCCCATCAGCAGGCCGAGCGGAATGCCCAGGAAAATACCGACGCCGAGCGCCGCGGCGATACGGCCAAGGCTGGCCAGCGTGTGTTCGAGGAGCGTGCCGTTGGCGTAACCGTCGGCCCAGACGGCGCTGAACTGGGTCAGCACCTCGGCGGGCGACGGCAGGAACAGCGGCGACGCCCATTCGAAATGCGCGGCGAGGAACCACAACGCGATCAGCGCGGCCAGCGTGACGAGGCTGATGCCGAGCGTGCTTGTCGATGCGGACCGGCGCGGCCGAGAGCCCGGCTCGCGCCTTGCGCTCGAGATCGGGAACGTGGTTGGGGAATTGGCGGCAAGCGTCATTGCAAGGTTCCTGTGCGGGCGCCTTCCGGCTGGTGGATGAGCGAGCGGATTTCCTGCCGCAGTTCGATGAAACGCGGATGGGACTGGATCGGCCCGATATCGCCGCTCTGCGCGAACTCGCGCACGAAATCGGCGTCGAACCGGGCGACGATGCGGCCTGGCCGCGGCGACATCACAACGATGGTCGTGCCGAGCGTGAGGGCTTCCTCGATCGAATGGGTGATGAACAGGATCTGCTTGCCGGTCTTGGCCCAGACCGAGGCCAGAAGCTGCTGCATCGTCTCGCGCGTCAGGCTGTCGAGGGCGCCGAACGGCTCGTCCATCAGCAGGATCTTCGGATCGGTGGCCAGCGCCCGCGCGATGCCGACCCGCTGGCGCATGCCGCCGGACAGTTCGTATGGCGGCTTTTCGGCGAAATCGGCGAGCCCGACCAGCTCCAGCAGGCGCCTTGACCGCTCATGGCGTTCGTCGCGCGACACGCCCCGGTATTTCAGGCCGAGAGCAACGTTGTCCAGCACATTGGCCCAAGGCAACAGCGTATCTTTCTGGAAGACGACGCCACGATCGCCCCCGGGTGCAACGATCTCTTTTCCGTCCAGCGTGATCGAGCCTTCGCTGAGCGGCAGGAAGCCGGCGATCGCGTTGAGCAATGTCGACTTGCCGCATCCGGAAGCACCGACGGCGACGACAATGGAATCCGGAGCGATGTCGAGCGAGACGTGATCGAGCGCGTGGACGTCCTGGCCGTCCGAGGCTGGAAAGGTGACGCTGGCGTCGCGGATTCGAAGCATGGTTGGCCTCCAGGCAGTCTGGCTGGCGAGACTGCCGCCAGCCAGAACCGAATACAGTTGAAGGATTTCTAGTTCGAAGCCTTGGCGGCTTCCGCATATTGCGGGTCGGCGGCCGCGGCGTAGCTGTCCTTGATGGCGGTGATCTTGTGCTGGTCCTTCAGGAAGCCCGCGGTGTCCCTGAGGATTTTCGCAACGGCGCTCTTCTCACCACCGCCCAGCCATTTGTCGGACACCTGATCTTCGAGTGGCGGAACCACCGTCGTCTTCAGTTGCTCCGAATTCTCGGCCGCCGTGCCGCCCTGCAATTTGGCGATCGCCTTGGCGCTCTCGGAGTCCGGTCCCCAGGCGGCCGGGTCGCTCAGGTAGGCCGTGTTGTAGCCATCGATCAGCCGGACATACTGGCCAAGGAAGTCGGGATTGGCCTTGGCGAACGCGCCGGTCACGACCAGTGCGCTGAAGGTCGGAGCGCCACGGTCGGCGACCTGGCCGGCCGTGAGCAGAACCTTGCCGTTCTTCTTGAGTTCGGAAAGTGCCGGATCCCAGACGAAGGCCCCGTCGATGTCCCCGCGCTTCCAGGCCGCGACGATCTCGGGCTGCGGGATGGCGATGACCTGGGTTTCCTTCTCGGAGATGCCTTCCTGCTTGAGGACGGCGAGAAGCTGGTAGTGGTCCGTCGAGACCGGCGCGGCGGCGAGCTTCTTGCCCCGCAGGTCCGCGGGCGACTTGATATCGGGCCTCACCACCAGGGCCTCACCGTCGCGGGAGACCGACGAGATATAGAACGCCTTCACGTCGATGCCCTTGCTGACGGCCGCGGCGAACGGACTCGACCCGACATCGCCGATCTGGACGTCGCCGGATGCGATGGCGGCGAAAATGTCGGCGCCTGAATTGAAGCGGCGAAATTCGATGTCCCAGCCGGTTTTCTTGGCGAGATCGCCATTGGCGATACCAAGATTGTAGGGATTGGCGCCCGTCTGATAGGCGATGACGACTTTCTTGTCGTCGGCGTGCGCCGTAGCGAACGTTGCGGCTACGGCAAACCCGACAAGGGCGGCGGAAATCAGATTTCGCATGGCGACTTAATCCTTTGAACAGAGGGCACAGCCTCGATTGCCAGCCCTATCCGGGGGCCGTGGATTAAAGTCCACTTATCTTATAGACTTAGATAGCAATTGAATTCTGAAAACCGGCTCGCGCTTGAAAAAGAATTCGGCTTACAACGGGTTATCGCCGCAAGGATCAATCACACGCATCGATGGGCGCCGGTCGCGGATCGGTGTCCCTGGACCAAACGACATTCATGGATCGGCGTGAGCCATGAATTTCGATCGGCCCTAAAGGTCGAGAGCGACCGTCATGCCGCGAACCTCGGCCATTTCCAGCAGCAGGTCTTGCAGGCTTTCGTCCAGCAAGGCACCGGTCCGCGCCAGAAGCTCCGTGACGATCTCTCTCATCGATATGACAGGGGCGCCGGTTTTCTCGGCAAGCAGCCGTCCTATGGCCGCGCGGATCAGGTCGTCCTGACCAGACATTGTCTCACCTCCCAACGCTCCACATCCTCCTTGCTCCCGGCAAGGTTTTTGGCGCGGCGTCCGATGGTTCACGCAAGCAGGTCATCAAGGGGCGGCCGATCGTCTTCGTCCGCCCGCCGGCCGGTCACCACCGGCAGTGACGGCGGCAAAATCGAGAACGTGCTTGTTGGCTCCCCAGGACGCTCCATTGCAAACCACCCCCAAACGCCGATCCTCGCCAAGAAGTTCCCCCGGCGAGGCATTTTTCGCGCCGTGGTTGCAACGCACCGGCGCTGTCATGACCGGCGAGTCAGCCATGCCGTAATGGACAAGCAAATCATTGCGCATCAGTCCGGATATTGATGCATGTCAAATTTTTCCAAAACATGTGGAAATGCTGGCGGCGCCAACACCAGCATCACCTTCGGCCACGGCCATTGCGCTTCCCGCCGCGATCTGGCGCTGATGGCTGACATCATCGAGCGCATGAAGGAGAGCGGCCGGCGCTGAGCGCCGGCCTGGAAAACCGTTGTAGCGGCAGGCCCGAGACCGCGGTCTACTTCCCGCAGTGGTGATCGTTGATCTTGTTCAACGCGTTCGCGTCAGGGCCAACGCGATGGTAGGAGCACGCTCCTGCCGCGGTCGTGAACAGCTGCTGATCATAGTAGCGCGGGCCGCCGAACAGGAAGCCGATGAGGTCGTCATCGGCGGGGACGTAGCGTTCGGATTGGACCCGGTGGCCGTGATGCCGCTCGCCGGCGAGTGCCGAGGCGCAAAGGCTCGGGCCCATTGCGAAAGCGAGAGCCAGGATCGCAAAACGTTTCATCGTCATCTGGAATACCCTTCTGGCCATCCGGAATCACACCATACATCCAAAATCGCCAGCGCGACAAAAGTTCCCGACGGGGCAGTTTCGTGCGCCGCGCCAGGCTCGGCCGCAAGAACACCAGGTTGCAACAAAGACCGCCGACAAATCGCGATTGGCTCTTGCCGTCGGCGGCCGCCTCGCCCATCCATGACGCGCAAACGACAGCCTGGGACCAGCGATGACCGATGCCAGCCTTCACCTCGTCGAAGCGACGATCGAACAATTGCGCCGCGCGCTCGATGAGGGCACCGTCACCAGTGTCGAACTGGTCGGGGCGTATCTGCGGCGCATCGCGCATTTCGACCGCCACGGCATCAGCCTCAACGCTGTCCCCGTGCTCAACCCTGACATGTTCGAGGAGGCGGCCGCCTCCGACCAGCGGCGCCGCGACGGCGCTGTGCTCGGGCCGCTCGACGGCATCCCCTACACCGCCAAGGACAGCTACAAGGTGTCAGGCCTGACGGTGGCCGCCGGCTCGCCGGCCTTCGAGCGTCTCGTCGCCAATGAGGACGCCTTCACCATCGCCCGGCTGCGGGCCGGCGGCGCCGTGCTGATCGGCCTCACCAACATGCCGCCGATGGCCAATGGCGGCATGCAGCGCGGTGTCTATGGCCGCGCCGAAAGCCCCTACAATGGCGACTACCTGACCGCCGCCTTCGCGTCGGGCTCCTCCAATGGCTCCGGCACCGCAACGGCCGCCAGCTTCTGCGCCTTCGGGCTTGGCGAGGAAACCTGGTCGTCCGGCCGCGCCCCGGCCACCAACAACGCGCTGGTCGCCTACACGCCGTCGCGCGGCGTCATCTCGGTGCGCGGCAACTGGCCGCTGGTGCCGACCATGGATGTCGTGGTGCCGCACGCACGGACCATGCCCGACATGTTGGAGTTGCTCGACGTGATCGTCGCCGATGATCCGCGGACAAGAGGCGATTTCTGGCGCGCGCAGCCCTGGGTCGAGCTGCCGAAAAGTTCCGAGGTACGGCCGCCGCGCTACACCGGTCTCGCGCTGGCGGGGGCGCTCAGAGGTATGCGGCTCGGCGTGCCCAGGATGTATATCGGCCGCGACGCCGAGGCCGATCAGCCGATCGAAACCCGCGCTTCGGTGCTTGCCCTGTGGGAGCAGGCAGCGGCGGACCTCGAGCGGCTTGGCGCGGAGGTGGTGGAAGTCGATTTTCCCGTCGTCTCCAACTATGAGCGCGACCGCCCCGGCGCGCGCACCATGGTCGAGCGCGGGCTGGTGCCAGAAGAGTTCGCCGAGCGCGAAATCTGGGATCTCTGCATCTGGGGCTGGGACGATTTCCTGCGCGCCAATGCCGACCCGGCCCTTCCCGATCTCGCCTCGGTCGACGGCCCGAAGATCTTCCCGCGCCCGCCAGGCACGCTGCCCGACCGCTATGACGGCGGCTTCGACCTGGCGGAGTATGTCGAGCGGGCCAAATCCGGCGTCACGCCCGTCAGGGATATTCCAACGCTGGAGGACGGCCTGAAAGGGCTGGAAGCGACAAGGCGGATCGATTTCGAGGACTGGCTGGACATGCACCGGCTCGACGCCGTGGTGCTGCCGGCCGCCGCCGATGTCGGGCCGGCCGACGCCGATGTCAACGAGGCGTCGGCCGCACTGGCCTGGCGCAACGGCACCTGGGTCGCCAACGGCAATCTGGTCTGGCGCCATTTCGGCATCCCGACCGTCACCGTGCCGATGGGAACCATGGCCGACATCGGTATGCCGGTCGGCCTCACCTTTGCGGGCAAAGCCCACAGTGACGAAAGGCTGCTGCGCATGGCCGGCGATTACGAGCGCGCCACACGGCGCCGCACGAGCCCGCCACGCACGCCTGAACTGGCTGATGACGTATTTTCAGGTCGTCCCAGCCAAGCCGGCAATGGCAAGGCGCCACCGCTTGCGATCGCGCTTGCCGCCGAGACGCGCACTTTGGGCGACCGGGACGAGATCACCATCATGCTAGACCTGCCTGTCGGGTCAGTCGAAGCGGAGAACGCCAGCTTCAAGGTGCATATCAACGGAGAACCTGTCGCCATGCAACGGAGCGGTGCGCGCTTCAGTGGACGGGCGCTGGTTCCCGCAGCCGAGCATAGGCGGTTCCACAGTGTCTGGCGCGGCTCGTACGGCTCGATCGTGACGGCGGTGGTGAGGCTCGCCGACGGCCGCGTCGCCGGCGCCTATGTGATTGTGGGTGGGATTGGGTGAGTGACGGCCGCTAAGACGGCAGCGAAGCCAGCCATTCTTCCCAAAATTGCTGTTGTATGGCGACGAAAACCGGGATCACGTCGGGGCCGTCGTCAAATATGTCGACCAGGTCGGTTCCTTGAGGAAGTTGGCCCATCTTCACCTTGCAGGCCATCAATCCGCGACTCTTCTCCATCACGGTATTTTCGGGATATACATTGGCACTCGCGCCGTAACAAAAGGGCAGTAAGCCATCGATTTCGAGCTCCTGACGGATCTGGAACAGAGCCTCGAAAAAGTCTTCCTCGTCGGCTTTGATGACCTTATCGCGGTAGGCACATGCAAGGCTGCAGACAGCGCCGTCAACATGCAGTGTAAACACGGCTTCCTCGTCTCCGCCCGTGCCCCCTCCGACCAAAAATACAGTTCGCTGATGATCCATTCCACCCCCTTCGCCATTGCTGGAATGCGGACCGCTACCGCCCACTCGCCTTTGCAATTTGTGACCGAAGGCTAGCTCCGCGCCGCCCACACCAACCCGCGCTCGACAATCAGCGCCATTTCCGGCACCGCGAACTCATCGGCTGTGTGTCCAAGGGAACTGTAAAACACCTTCCCCAAACCATAACGCCGCTTCCAGACCACCGGCATCACCACGCCGCCAATGCCCGGGAAATGCGCGTCGCTGAAAGTCGTCGTCGCCAGCACCTCGTTGCTCGGATCGACATGCATGTAATATTGCTCCGACCGGTAGGCGAAATCGCCGATACCGCTGGTGATCGGATCGTCCGGTCTGCTGACGGCCACCGTGTAATCGATGATGTCGCCGGGATGCGCGACCCATTGGCCGCCGGTCATGAACTGATAGTCGGGCTCGTTGCGGAAGCTGTCGCCCATGGTGCCGTGAAAGCCGCCGAGCCCGGTTCCCTGGCGAACGGCAAGCGTCAGGTTCTGAAGTTCGGCCTTCTCGATCGTCGACATCGTGATCACGGGTACGATGAGATCGAAGGAAGCAAGCTCCGGGTCGGCGAACATCGCCGTGCCCTCGCCCAGCGTGACGTCGAATCCGTTACGTTCAAGCAGTGCGCGGATGACGTTGGCGCTGCGCTCGGGCGTATGGCCTTCCCAGCCACCCCAGGCGATCAAGGCTTTCTTCGGCATGCTGTACCTCCCTGGAGCTATCCGCCGTGATCGATCCGGCGATGAGCCTCAGCGCCAGCCCAGCGCTGGCGCGACATGGGTCAGGATCGCCTCGATGACATGCGCGTTGTAGTCGACGCCGAGCTGGTTGGGCACGGTGAGCAGCAGCGTATCGGCCTCGGCGATTGCCTCATCCTTCGCCAGTTCCGCGATCAGGACATCCGGTTCGGCGGCGTAGCTGCGCCCGAAGATCGCCCTGGTGTTCTCCTCGATAAAGCCGATCTGGTCGCGGCTCTCGTTGCCACGCCCGAAATAGGCGCGGTCGCGGTCGTCGACCAGTGCGAAGATGCTGCGGCTGACCGAGACGCGTGGCTCGCGCTCATGGCCGGCCGCCTTCCAGGCTTCGCGATAGATCCGGATCTGCTCGGCCTGCTGGATGTGGAACGGCTTGCCGCTCTCATCGAATTTGAGCGTCGAGCTCTGCAGGTTCATGCCCAGCTTCGCCGCCCACTCCGAAGTGGCGTTGGTGGCCGCGCCCCACCAGATCCGCTCGCGCAGGCCCTCCGAATGCGGCTCGAGCCGCAGCAGGCCTGGCGGATTGGGGAACATCGGCCGTGGATTGGGCTGTGCGAACCCCTCGCCCCGCAGCGTATCGAGGAAGACCTCGGCGTGATGCCGCGCCATGTCGGCGTCGCTTTGTCCTTCCTGTGGCGCGTAGCCGAAATAACGCCAGCCGTCGATCACCTGCTCGGGCGAGCCGCGGCTGATGCCAAGCTGCAGGCGACCGCCGGCGATGATATCGGCCGCGCCCGCGTCCTCGGCCATGTAGAGCGGATTCTCGTAACGCATGTCGATGACGGCGGTGCCGATCTCGATGCGGCTGGTCTTGGCGCCGACAGCCGCCAGCAACGGGAATGGCGAAGCGAGCTGGCGGGCAAAATGATGCACGCGGAAATAGGCGCCGTCCGCGCCCAGTTGCTCGGCGGCGACGGCGAGGTCGATGGACTGCAGCAGCGCGTCCGATGCCGACCGCGTCTGCGACTGTGACGAGGGCGTCCAGTGCCCGAATGAGAGGAAGCCGATTTTCTTCATGGAAATGCGATATAAGGATGCGGGCCAGGCTTCAATGCCAAAGCGATGACGGACCTGATGAGACCTTGTCATATCCACATTGCGATGTGACGAAATCCAGTGCCCCGAACGGGCACCTGGTCGGGTGCGTCACTCTGCCGCCTGAACTCGATTTGCCTGGATGATCGTCCGGATTTCGGCCCGGCAGGAGCCGCAATTGGTGCCGGCCTTCAGCGTGCCCCCGATGGCTTCGACGCTCGTGCAGCCCCCCGCCACGGCCGCCGCGATCTGGTTGGCGCCGACGCTGAAGCAGGAACACACGATCGCGCCGGCGTCCGGCCGATCGGCGCCGGCGCGGCCGGCGACGATGCGGAAGCGCTGGCGCTGGCCGGCATGGGTGACGTCGAGCTGTTCCGCCGCCCAGCCGCGCGACACGGCGACCGGGCCGGGCGCGACGAACAAGGCGCCGGACAATTGATCGCCGTCGAAAGCGGCGATGCGATGCTGGCCGGCGTCGCGGTCATGATAGGCGAGCGTGTCGCCCCCCGGCGGCGCGCCGAACAAGGACGCGGCGAAGCCGGCCCAGTCGATATCGTCATCGGCAAAGGCTAGCTCGACCCGCCAGCCGCCCCTGCAACGGGCGGCGGCCCAATAGGGGGCGGCAATCGACGCTGGCTTCTGGCGCGTCACGGCAAAGCCAAAGGCTTTCGCGGCAAACGTCTCGACGCGGGCCGCGACATGTTTCAGCGCCGGCTGGCCGGAAACCGGATCGGTCAGCGGCGCGGTGAGCGTGTCGAGCCGGCCCGTTGCGGCAAACTGGTCGGTCCAGTGCATCGGGGCAAACAGGCTGCCCTGGCGCTGGCGAGGCGTGACCAGCGCGCGCACCAGCACCTCGCCGCGCAGGCTGGATACACGCACGATGTCGGCGTCGCCGATACCTTGGCGCGCTGCATCCGCCGGATGGATCTCGACGAACGGCTCGGCGATGTGCTGGGACAGCCGCGGACTTTTGCCGGTCCGCGTCATGGTGTGCCAGTGGTCGCGGACACGGCCGGTGTTGAGGATCAGCGGGAAGTCCGGGCTGGTGCGGATTTCCGTGGTGGGGCGGATGGCGATGAAACGCGCCTTGCGGTCGGAGGTGTAGAAATTGCCGTCGGCGAAGAAGCGCGAGCTGGAAGAACCACCGGCCGCCTGAGCGCCCTCCGCTGGTTTCGGCGCTGGCCACTGGAAAGGCACCAGCGCGTCGTAATCTTCTCCATCGATTCCAGCATAAGCACCGATATCGAAATCCCGCGCGCCATCATTCTCGAAACCCGACAGCGCGGCGTGTTCGGCGAAGACCTCCGCCGGCGTCTCATGCGCGAACGCCGCGCCAAAACCCATCCGCTTGCCGACTTCGGCAATGATCCGCCAGTCCGGCCGCGCCTCGCCGGGCACGGCCAGGAAAACGCGCTGGCGCGAGATGCGCCGCTCCGAATTGGTGACGGTGCCGTCCTTCTCGCCCCAGGCGGCGGCGGGCAGCCTGACATGGGCGTGGCGAACGGTGTCGGTCCTGGCCAGCACGTCCGAGACCACGACGAACGGGCAGGCCTTGATCGCCGCTTCGACGGCATCGGCGTCCGGCATCGAATCGACCGGGTTGGTGGCCATGATCCACAGCGCCTTGATGCGCCCGTCGGCCACCGCCTGAAACATCTCGACCGCTTTCAGGCCGGGCTTCCGCGCAACGGCTGGCGCATTCCAGAAGCGCTGCACGCGGTCGCGGTGCTCTGGATTTTCGATCTCCATATGGGCGGCCAGCATGTTGGCCATGCCGCCGACCTCTCGGCCGCCCATGGCGTTGGGCTGGCCGGTCACCGAGAACGGCCCTGTCCCAGGCCTGCCGATGCGGCCGGTGGCGAGATGGCAGTTGATGATGGCGTTGACCTTGTCGGTGCCCGACGACGACTGGTTCACGCCCTGGCTGTAGACCGTCACCGTCTTGGGGGTTGCCGCAAACAGGCTGTAGAAGCGGCCAAGTTCGTCTTCGCTCAGCCCCGTGGCGGCGGCAACACCGGCAAGGTCGAGCGCCGAGGCGGCGAAGAGCGCCTGCCCGAAGCCGGTCGTGTGCGCGGTGATATAGGCGCGGTTGAGCGCATTGTGCTGGCCGAGCCAGGCGAGCAGGCCGGTGAACAGAGCGACGTCGCCATCCGGCGCGATCGCCAGATGCATGTCGGCGATGTCAGCCGTCATGGTGCGGCGCGGATCGACCAGCACGATCTTTATCTCCGGCCGCTTCTCCCGGGCAGCCGCGATGCGCTGGTAGAGCACCGGATGGCACCAGGCGAGGTTGGAGCCGACCAGCACGATCAGATCGGCGAGTTCGAGATCCTCGTAGGTGCCCGGCACCGTGTCGGAGCCGAAGGCGCGGCGGTGGCCGGCCACCGACGAGGCCATGCACAGGCGCGAATTGGTGTCGATGTTGGCCGAGCCGACAAACCCCTTCATCAGCTTGTTGGCGACATAGTAATCCTCGGTCAGCAGCTGACCCGACACGTAGAAGGCCACAGCGTCCGGGCCGTGTTCGGCGATGGTTTGCGAGAAGGTCGAGGCGACGAGGTCGAGCGCCTCGTTCCAGCCTGCGCGGCGACCGTGGATCTCCGGATGAAGCAGCCTGCCGTCGAGGTCGATGGTCTCGGCCAGCGCCGAGCCCTTGGAGCAGAGCCGGCCGAAATTGGCCGGGTGGTCGGGGTCGCCGCGGACGGACACTTGCCCGTCCGCAGCGACCTTCGCCAGCACGCCGCAGCCCACCCCGCAATAGGGGCAGGTGGTCCTCACCTCGCGTGCTTCTTCGATCTCCATGTTCAGGCCGCGCGGCAGGCCAGCGCTTCCAGCGCGATGAACAGACGCTCGCCTTCGATCCTGACAGGAATGGTGCGCACCGCGCCTTCGTCGGCGCCGAGCGCCCTGCCCGTTTCCAGCGAGATCACCCAATTGTGCAAGGGACAGGTCACCGCCGCGCCATGCACGATGCCCTGGCTGAGCGGCCCTCCCTTGTGCGGGCAATGGTCATCGATGGCATAGACCTGGTCGTCCTGGGTGCGGAAGACCGCGACCTTGCCTTCCGGCGTGGCGACGCAGCGCGCGCCGCGGCGCGGAATGTCGGAGAGGAAACCGATGGCGATCCAGTTCATATGCTCCATCCTTTTTTGCGCGTGTTCCTGACCGAAAACCGGTTTCCACTTTTCGGCAACACGCGACTACTCCGCCGCCTGCGCAAACCCGACCGAGGCCATCGGCCGGAATTCGTGCTTGTCCTTGCCGGAAACGCGTTCCGACCACGGGTCGACCTGAGCGAATTTCTGGCTGAAGACGAAGCGGTCGTAATAGGCCTTGCGTTTCTCTCCATCGTCCATGATCTGGCGCTTGATCTCCGGGATGCCGATGCGCTTGGCCCATTTGTAGATGCGCTCGAGATAGCGGCCCTGCTCGCGGTACATCTGCGTCAGCGCCACGATATGCTCCAGCGCCTCGTCTTCCGTCTTCACAAGGCCGAGCACTTCGGTGCCCTTGATGTCGAGGCCGGCGGCGCCGGCGAAGTGGATCTCGTAGCCAGAGTCGACGCAGATGACGCCGACATCCTTGCAGGTCGCCTCGGCGCAGTTCCTTGGACAGCCCGATACCGCCATCTTGACCTTGGCCGGGGTCCACGAGCCCCACATGAACTTCTCGATGCGGATGCCCAGTCCCGTCGAATCCTGCGTGCCGAAGCGGCACCAGTCGGAGCCGACGCAGGTCTTCACCGTGCGCAGGCCCTTGGCATAGGCATGGCCGGAGACGAAGCCGGCCTGGCCGAGATCGGCCCACACGGCCGGCAGGTCTTCCTTGCGGATGCCCAGCATGTCGATGCGCTGGCCGCCGGTGACCTTGACCATCGGGATCTCGAACTTGTCGACGACGTCGGCGATGGCGCGCAGTTCGGCGGCGTTGGTCACGCCACCCCACATGCGCGGCACCACCGAATACGTGCCGTCCTTCTGGATGTTGGCGTGGACGCGTTCGTTGATGAAGCGCGACTGGTAGTCGTCGGCGTAGTCGTCCGGCCAGTCGCAGACGAGATAGTAGTTGAGCGCCGGCCGGCATTTGGCGCAGCCGCAGGAGGTCTTCCATTCCAGTTCCTGCATGACCGCCGGAATGGTCTTCAGCCGCTTGGCCACGATCAGCCGGCGCACCTCGTCATGGCCGAGTGTGGTGCAGCCGCACATCGGCTGCACCGCCGCCGGGTTGTATTTGTCGCCGATGGTCAGCACCATCAGCTTCTCGACCAGTCCGGTGCAGGAACCGCAGGAGGCCGAGGCCTTGGTGTGGGCGCGCACGTCGTCGAGCGAGGTCAGGCCCTTGGCCGTGACCGCACCGGTGATCTTTCCCTTGCAAACGCCGTTGCAGCCGCAGATTTCCGCATCATCCGGCAAGGCTGCAACGGCCGCCATAGGGTCCAGCGGGGCACCTCCCTGGTAGGACTGGCCGAAGATGAGCGTGTCGCGCATTTCGGAAATGTCGGTCTGCTTCTTCTTGAGGTCGTTGAACCAGGCGCCGTCGGCCGTCTCGCCATAGAGTACCGTGCCGATGATGCGGTCGTCCTTCAGCACCAGCCGCTTGTAGACGCCGGCGGCGGCATCGCGCAGCACGATCTCCTGGCGGTCCTCGCCCTCGGCGAAATCGCCGAGCGAGAACAGGTCGATGCCGGTGACCTTGAGCTTGGTCGGCGTGTCCAGATGGACGAAGGCCGCCGCCTCGTTGCCGGCAAGCTGGCTGGCCGCGACACGCGCCATCTCGTAGAGCGGCGCGACGAGACCATAGACCTGGCCGTTGACCTCGGCGCATTCGCCCAGCGCGTAGATGTCGGGATCGTTGCTGCGCATGCCGGCGTCGACGACGATGCCGCGATTGACGGCGATGCCCGCTTGCTTGGCCAGCGCCGAATTCGGCCGGATGCCGACCGCCATGACCACCAGCGTCGCCGGGATGATGGTGCCGTCGGCAAGTTCCACCTGCCCGACCTTGCCGTTGCCGGTGATCGCCTGCGTGTTGGCCTTGGTGATCACCTTGATGCCGCGCTGCTCGACCGCGCGCTGCAGGAGATAGCCGGCGGCCGGATCGAGCTGGCGCTCCATCAGCGTCGGCATGACATGCAGTACGGTGACGTCCATGCCCTGCGCATTCAGCCCCGCCGCCGCCTCCAGCCCGAGCAGGCCGCCGCCGATGACCACGGCCTTGGCCCGTGACTGGGCGGCGAGCATCATCGCCTGCACGTCGTCGAGATCGCGATAGGTCAGCACGCCCGGCAGATCATGGCCGGGCACCGGAATGATGAACGGCACCGAGCCGGTGGCGATGACCAGCTTGTCGTAGGGCTCGGTGACGCCGTGATCGGAGGTGACGGTCTTGGCCTCCCGGTCGATGGCGATGATCTTGTGGCCCTTGTAGAGGGTGATGCCGTGCTTGATGTACCAGCCGTCGCCATGGATGATGATTTCCTCGTAGGCCTTTTCGCCCGACAGCACTGGCGACAGCATGATGCGGTCGTAATTGACGCGCGGTTCGGCGTTGAAGATGGTGACGGTGTAGCGCCCCGGCGCCTGCTCCAGCAGGTGCTCCAGCATGCGCCCTGGCGCCATGCCGTTGCCGATGATGACGAGTTTCTCGGTCATGGTGCTGATCTGCTCCAGTCTCACTCTGCGGCGTAGGAAAGGGCTGGAGCTTCGGCGGCTGCAGCGCGCTCCATGCGCCTGATGGAGAAATGCATCCAGGCAAGGCAGGCGACGACGATCACGAAGAGCAGCATGAAGCAGCTCGACCAGACACCGGTGAGGTCGTTAAGCGCGCCGAAGGCGATCGGAAGGATGAAGCCGCCGAGCCCGCCGATCATGCCCACGACGCCTCCGACCGCGCCGACACTCTGCGGGTAGTAGGCGGGGATGTGCTTGTAGACCGCGGCCTTGCCGAGGCTCATGAAGAAGCCGAGCACGCAGGCAACGGCGATGAAGGCGAGCGGGCCGATCTCGAAATGGAAGGCGATCGGCCCGCTGATGCCGCGCACGACGTAGTCTGCCGAGGGGAGGGACAGAACGAGAGTCGCGACGGCACTGACGGCGAAGGTCGAATAGAGCACGGTACGGGCGCCGATGCGGTCGGAAAGCACGCCGCCATAGGCGCGGAAGACGCTTGCGGGAATTGAATAGGCCGCGCCGATCATGCCGGCGGTCGCAAGCCCGAAGCCGTAGACGCCGATCAGGTAGCGCGGCAACCACAGCGACAGCGCGACGAACGCGCCGAACGCGAAGAAATAGTAGAAGGCGAAGCGCCAGACCTGCGGGTTCTTGAGCGGCGTGAATTCCTGCCAGAAGCTTCTCGCGGGTGCTGCCTTGCCGGCACGGCGCTCGCGAATGACCGGATCGTCGCCGGTGGTGAACCAGAAGATGGCAGCCATGACGACGAGTGCGGCCGCCCAGATCAGCGCCACCGACTGCCAGCCCCAGGAGAGAAGCACGAACGGCGCCAGGAACTTGGTGACCGCGGCCCCGACATTGCCGGCACCGAAGATGCCGAGGGCCGTGCCCTGCCGGTCGGCGGGGAAAAAGCGCGAGACATAGGACACGCCGACGGCGAAGGAACCGCCGGCGAGCCCCACGCCGAGCGCGGCGATCAGCATCTGCCCGTAGGTGTGCGCAAAAGCGAGCAGGAAGGTCGCGACCGCCGCCGCAAGCATGGTCGCGGTGTAGACCAGCCGCCCGCCATAGCGGTCGGTCCAGACGCCGAGCACCATGCGCACGAGAGAGCCGGTGAGGATCGGCGTGCCGAGGAGCAGGCCGAACTCCGTCTCGTTCAACCCAAGCTCCTGTTTTATGCGTACGCCAATGATCGAAAAGATCGTCCACACCGCGAAGCAGACGGTGAAGGCGATGGTGGACATCACGAGCGCCCGCCGGGGAGCATTGTCCTGGCTGGGCGCGGCTGCGAGATTTGCGGTCATTGTCGGCTCCGGTCTGCGGCGTGGGAGGCGCCGCTTTGTCTGTTCGTTGCGGTTATCAGCGGCGCTGCGTCGGGGAGCTGGATGAAACCGAGCTTCGCGCCGTCACTTCAGGACCCTTGCCGTCAGTCTTGGCGCCGGCGGGGTGGAGCAGGAGCGCGGCGGTGAACAGCGCCGCCGTCAGCGCGCTGCTCGCCAGAAAATCGCGGTGTGTGAAATCCTTGAGGGTGGTGGCAGTTCCGATCTGTATTGTCATCGTCGTCTCCGCTTGGCGCTGCCTGGGACCAGCGCCGTCGATTGCGTATCGGCCAAAACAAAAAAGCCGCCGGCCAGGTCTCGCGCGTCCGTCCATCCGGGATCGCGTGTTGACCTGAGCGGCAGCTTTGCCTGAGGGCGCCCGCCATTGGACGCCTCTTCGATTGCCCTGGAAGGGCTCGTTTATTTCAAAGCAGGAACTGTGCCAGTTTTGGGTTGCAGGAAAAAAGTCAATAAAATCAGTGACGCGAAGCGGTCGTCGCCGCGCGACCCCACCTGTCGCATAGGCCAAAGATTGTTCATTGGAGCAATCGCACGCACAATTTTTGTGCAATGCACAAGAATGGCGCGGAAATGATCAGGCTTCCGCGCGGGCCGATTTCTGGGCGGCGATGTAGGCGTCGATCTCGTCCGGATCGAAGATCTGGCCGTCGAAGAAACCATCCGGGCCGAGCACCAGCCCCGCCCCTGTCGCGCCGACCGCTGTGGCCACGCGCAGCGCGCCCTCGACCTTCGAATTGGCGCCGGGAAGTGCGACGCCAAGCGGCTTCAGCGCCGAGCGGTAGAGGTCGGGCCGGTAGCAGTCACGGGCAATGGCGAGGTTTTCCGGCGTGTGCGCCACATGCCCCCAGCGCACCATCTGCGTGTAGAACCACAGCGCATGGCTCTTCCACGGAAAGTTGGCCGCCTTGTCGAAGGGCAGGAAGAAGTCGTCGATATCCAGCTCCGCCCCGCCGCCCAATCGGAGATGGCCGGTCAGGATCGGCATCTGCACGGCCGGCGGCAGACCGAGGAAGCCGGGCTGCGCCATCACATTAGCCAGTTCGCCGTGGTTGGCCGGATCCTGGCACCAGCGTGCCGAGTGATGCAGCGCGCGCAAGAGCGCCGCCAGCGCCTCGGGGCTCTGCTCGGCCCAGGCCTTGCGCACGCCGATCACCTTCTCCGGGCTGTTGCGCCATATCTGCGCCTTGACGGTGACGATGTGGCCGGTGCCGGCGGCAACCGCAGCGCTGTTCCAGGGCTCGCCGACGCAGTAGCCGTCGATCCGCCCCGTGGCCAGCGCGTCGGCCATGAAGGGCGGCGGCACGATGACGATCTCGATCTCGAGCGTCGGATCGATGCCGCAGGCCGCAAGCCAGTAGCGCAGTTCGTAATTGTGCCCGGAATGCGGGTGCACGACGGCGAAGCGCAACGGATCGTGGCCGGCGGCAGCGCGTTCGCGAATGAGCGCGCCAAGGGCTGCACCAGCGCGCGCCGGATCGAGATCAGGCGCGGCGCCATGCGCCGTCATGCCGGCCCAGACGGCGTTGGAGATGGTGACGCAATTGCCGCCGAGCCCGAGCGAGAACGGCACGATGGTCTCGGAAGCGAGCGGCGTCAGCCCGAGATTGCAGGCGAGCGGCATCGGCCCGAGCATATGCGCGAGATGGAAGTGGCCGATGGCGATGCGGTCGCGGATGTTGGCCCACGACGTCTCGCGGTGCAGCGTCAGATCGATGCCTTCGCGCGCGGCGAAGCCCAGCTCGCCGGCCGCGACCAGCACGGCGCTGTCGAAAAGCGGCATGAAGCCGGCGGTGATCTGATGCTCGGCGCCCATGCTCATTCGTCCTCCGCCGGTCCCAGCAGCCCTGCGGCGGTCACCAGGCTCTGGGCGATGTCGCCGATCTTGCGGTTCTGGTTCATCGCCGTCTTGCGCAGCAGCGTGTAGGCCGCCTCTTCCGTCAGGCCGCGCGACTTCATCAGGATGCCCTTGGCGCGATCGATCACCTTGCGGCTCTCGAGCTCGCTGCGCGCCTCTTCCAGTTCGCGCGCCATGCGCGAGAAGGCGTTGAAGCGGCTGACCGCCATGTCGAGGATCGGCTTGACGCGCTCTTGCCTGAGACCATCGACGACATAGGCTGACACGCCGGCATCGACCGCCGCCTCGATCGAGGCCTGATCGGAGCGGTCGACGAACATGGCGATCGGCCGCTTCACCGCGCGCGACAGCTGGAACATGTTCTCCAGCATGTCGCGGTTCGGATTTTCGAGATCGATGACGATGACGTCGGGCTCGATCTCGGCGATGCGCCGCGCGATGCCGGTCACGTCGTGGATGACGGTGACCCGTTCATGGCCGGCCTCGCGCAGTCCCGCCTCGATGATCGAGGCGCGGATGCGGTTTTCGTCGATGACCAGGACGGCGAGTGAGCTGCGGACCATGCCTGCATTGTGCCCATGCGAGGAAATTGTGCAATGCGGCATGGCCTGCTGATCGCAATGGATGGTGATTTGGATGACGACATGACGCCGGGGCCCGGCGCCGATGCATCACCCCGCCAGCGCCATTTCGGGGCGTTTTGACCCCTCGCGGATGGCCTTGTGCACGCCGCGCTGCAGATCCATGAAAGCCGGGCTTTCCATCACCTCTTCCCGGCGCGGCCGCTCGATGTCGACGTTGAAGGTCTGCGTGATGCGTCCCGGGCCGATCCCCATGACGACGATCCGGTCCGACAGGTAGACCGCCTCCTCGACGTCGTGCGTGACGAACAGCACGGTGAGCCGGTGTTCTTCCCAGATCTGGGTCAGCAGTTCCTGCATCTGGTGCCGGGTCAAGGCATCGAGCGCGCCGAAGGGCTCGTCCATCAGCAGCATCTTGGGCCGATAGGAAAGCGCACGCGCGATGGCGACGCGCTGCTTCATGCCGCCCGAGAGTTCGGACGGGTAGCGGTCGGCGCTATGCGACAGCTTGACCAGGTCGAGATGCTCGAGCGCGATCCTGCGGCAGGTCGCGCGATCGTAACCCGCGGCCTTGAGGGCAAACTCGATGTTCTGCCGCGCCGTCAGCCAGGGAAGCAGCGTGTAGGACTGGAAGACGACGCCACGGTCGAGGCCCGGCTGCAGGATCGGTGCGCCGTCGATGCTGAGATCGCCGGCGTCGAAGTCCTGCAGTCCGGCGACAATCGACAGCAGCGTGCTCTTGCCGCAGCCCGACGTGCCGACGAGCGAGACGAACTCATTGTCGGCAAGATCGAGGTTGATGTCCCGCAGCACCTCCGTGCGCCGCTCGCCCGTGCCGAAGCTCTTGTGGAGACCCGCGATCCGCAATTTGGGGGGGGTCATCGACTGTGCCTCATTGCGAGTGGCCATCCTGCCGGAACAGCACCTTTTCCAGCGCCTTCATCACCTGGTCGGTGATGAGGCCGAGCACGCCCAGAAGCAGGATGTAGCCGATGATGGTGTTTGTCTGGAAATAGCGCTGCGACACGGTGATGCGATAGCCGAGCCCGGATGTCGCCGCGACGAGTTCGGCCAGCACCAGCCAGGTCCACGCCCAGCCCAGGCTAATGCGCAGCGTGTCCCAGATGCCCGGCAAGGCGCTGGGCACGACGATGCGCGTCAGGATCTTGCGGTCCGACAGGCCGAGCGTGCGCCCAAGGCCGATGAAATCGGTGGGAACACGTTTCACGTTGTCCATGATCATCAGCACCTGCTGGAAGAAGGTGCCGATGAAGATGATCAGGAACTTCTGCGTATCGCCGGTGCCTGCCCACAGGATGGAGAGCGGCACGAAGGCGACGACCGGCATGTAGCGGATGAAATCCACCAGCGGCTCGATACCTGCTTCCCAGGAACGGAAACTGCCGATCAGCACGCCGATCGGGATCGACAGTGCCGAGGCGATGAGGAAGCCGATCGAAATCCGGTACATCGAGGCCTTGAGGTCCAGCCACAACGTACCGTCGGTAGCGAGCTTGGCGATCTGGGTCGCGACGCTGCCCGGTGACGGCAGGAAGATGGGTTTCACCCATTCCAGTCCGGTCGCCGCCCACCAGGCCAGGCCAAGCCCGACAAAGACAGCCACGGCGATCATCAGGAAACGCGACCTGGCGATCGGCACGCCGATCCCGGAGGACCGGCGGCGTCTCGCCTGTTTCGTGACCGGCCCCGGCGCGGAAAGAGCCGGGACCGTTTTCGCGGGGGGCTCCCCGGACATCCGTGTCACCACCGCGATCCGGCCTTCGTCATTGCGCCGCCTTGACGAAGGACGGGTCGATCATCTGCTCCGGCGTCACATCGGCCTGCAGCAGCTTGGCGTTCTTGGCGGCCGCTTCGACATCGGCGAATGTCTTGGTGGTGAAATCGCCGGTGAGCGCCGTCTTGTTTTCGGCGAGAGAGTAGTAGCGCACGCCTTCGAAAGCGGTGTTGAGGTCCTTGACGTCCGAACCGACGGCCTTGGCGATGATGGCGCGGCCACCGGGCGTGTCGGCATTGTAATCCTTGAGCGCCGCGTCCCAGCTCTTGATCATGGCCAGCACCTGGCCGGGCCGCGACTTGATCACCTCGTCGCGCACCACCAGCACGTCGCTGATCAGGCCGGGATCCTCGCCTGCGGTGAACAAAAGCTTGACGTCCTTGTTCTGCGCCATGGCGACGGTGAGGTACGGTTCGTAGGTGACCGCGACCGGCACGCGGCCGGCGATCAGGGCGCCGCCGGCATCGGCGGCCGGCATCGGAACCGGCTTCACATCGTCGATCGACATGCCGTTCCTGGCGAGCGCGTATTTGAGCAGGATGTCGCTCGTCGTGCCTTCCTCGAAGGCGACCTCCTTGCCCTTGAGGTCCTTGATCGAGGTGATGTCCTTGCCGGCGATCATGGCGTCGGCCGTCATGCTGACGTCGAGCAGCAGCACGATCTTCACCGGCAGGCCGGCCGCGACCATGCCCATCGCCGTGTGGGTGGCGATGTTGGCGGCGTCGAGCTGGCCGCTCGCGAGAGCCGCGTTGATGTCCTTGTCCTCGGCGAAATTGACGATCTGAACGTCCGTCAGCCCGTTTGCCTTGAACAGCGCCTTGGCGTCGGCGACATGCCACTGGCCATATCCGAGCCAGGGCTCGATGCCGATCTTGAACGCTCCGGCTTCGGGCGTGGTGGGAATGGCCGCATCGGCGGCATGGGCTGCCGGGGCGGCGGCGAGCCCGATGGCGGCGGCCATCACGAGCGCGCGAAATTGTCCTGTTAGGTTACGCATCATCTTGTTCCCCTTGATGATCAGACCGCTTTTTTTCAACCAAGCATCCGGTCTGGTGAGACTGCGGGTTTCTGCTCTTGCGGCACTGTGCCTCGGCGTCATACCTGCCACTTCATGGTGAAGTGCAAGGATATTTCAGCGTCAGCGGGAGCGGATGTCAAGGCTAAAATACATACATGCATATACAAGTTGGATGGACTCGATTCCCGCCTTGATCGGGCCCATCCGCCTGCCTTTCCGCGAGGATCATTCATGCTCTTTCAGGATCGATCCGGTCGAGGAAACCGGTCACCCGATCGGCCCCGGCATCGGGCTCGCTGCCGACCATGACCGCGACTGAAAAGGCAATGAGCGAGGAGACCGGCGTGTGGCTGCGCGCGCCGGCGCGCAGGTTCATGACCAGCGTCGGCGACAGGAAGAGCCCAGAGCGCAGCACCGCGCGCCAATCCGCCGGAAGCATGCCGCGCCGCTTGAGTTCCAGCAGCAATGGCCGCCACAGGGCTGTCGCCTTGACCTCCAGCAGGTCGCGACGGACCGGGCTCAGGTCCCAGTCCGTGTCGACATGGAGCAGGTTTCCGTCCAGCCGCGCCCGCGCGCGAAAAGCCTCGGTCGCGGTGGTCGGATCGTAGAGCCAGAACGGATGGGCGAAGATGTTGTGGAACGTCGCCTTGACCTCCGCCAGCAGTGTCGGGATATGCGACCCGGCAAAGGCGGGGTCGAAGAAGGACAGCTCAGCCCTCCCCGCCTTCGCCGTGTACCAGACATTGGCGTTATGGGCGTCGCCATGCGCGACCACGCCGCCGGCATCGGCGAGCCTGTCCGGCCGAAGGCGCACTGCCGCGGCATCGAAAAGCTCGCCGACGCTGTCGACATAGCGCTGGCCGTTGATGACGAATTTCAGCCGGGAAAACCGATCCCAGTCCAGTTCCACGCCGGGAAAGATGAACGGCTTGCCGACATAGAAATCGGCCAGGCGGCCGCCCGGCGACGAATGCGTATCGGCATCGACGAGCCGCTCGTGGAAGAGCCGGTGGATCGGCTCCGCCGCCACCTGCGCGACGGTGACCGGATGCAATGTCTCGAGATAGACCTCGAGCAGCCTGGCTGACAGGTCGCGCTCGGCAAGAACAGCCTCGCGCCGTTTGCCTGCATCGTCCTGCGCGTCCAGTGCGAACAGCACATCCGAAAATCTCGGATCCGTGCGGCGGCGATAGACGAGGATCTGCTCGCCGGGCTGGGCGGACATGTGCACGGGTTGGTCGACCGGCAGGCCGGCACGCGACAGGATTTCGGCCCGGTAATACTCGCCCGTCATCGCCTCTTCCCGTTCCTCCTGATGGAACTTGAAGAAGTAGGCATTGCCGTCATCCTCGAAGAAGCCGTTCAACGAATTGAGGCTGTATTTGTCGAAGTTGATGCGGACATTGGAGGGGCGCATCTCGAACAGATCGCCCAGCAATGCCGACAGCGCGCGCTGCGCCTCGGCGACATCGTGTTGCGCGAGAGCCCGGATCCGCGCCGTGCGGCTCGGTGTCATCTGTCGTCCCTTCCGCCCAGGCCGTCCGCCAGGGGTGAACCCATTCTCATCAGTACCTGTATATACATTTTGGGCCAAATCTCCTCGGCTTGCATTCGCGCCATGCCGTCAGTTGGTCCCGGAAGGCGAATAGCGGCTGCCGAGCGAGTAGCGGCTACCGGCATAGGTCAGCTTGCTGATCGTGGCGACCACCGCGCCCGTCCACGTCCGGCGGTGCAGGAGCAGGCAGCAGCTGCCGACATCGATGCCCAGATGCCGCGCCGTCTCCTTGTCGGCCGGGATGGCGGAGATGATATGCTCGACCTCGGTCACCGGGGTCTTCTGCATCAGGTAGTCATAGGTCGCCGTCCTGGTGAAGTCCTGCTTGTCATAGTCGGGTATCAGGCTCGGATTGACGAAGCGTTCTTCCAGTTGCACCGGCAGGTCGTTCTCGAAATTGACGACGACGGAGTGATAGATCGGGACACGCTTTGCGAACTCGAACGACAGCACGAGCTCCTTTGTCGGCATGATCGTTTCGAGGACGAGGACTTCGGAGCGATGCCTGTTGCCGCGCTCGACGATCTCCGCCGCGATGTTGTTGATCTCGATCAGCGTCGACTGCGGCCGGGGCGGCGCGATGAACGTCCCCACGCCTTGCAGGCGGATCAGGAAGCCCGCCGCCGTCAGTTCCCGCAAGGCCCGGTGAACCGTCATCCGCGACACGCCCAGCGAAGCCACCAACTCATTCTCGGACGGCAGCTTGCGATCCTTGCCCCACCGGCCGGTTCCGATGTTGGTCAGGATGTAATCCTTCACCTTCTCGTAAAGAGGGCTGGCCGTATCGGGCAAATCGATCATCGCAAAGTCCTTTCCGGCGGTTTATCGGACGTCACCCATGCTCGGCAGGTTGCCGCATGCGGATGATTGTTTTCAAGCCGTCGCTCTGCCCCGCCAGCAGGCGTTCATAGGCAGCGGGAACGTCATCCAGGCCGATCTCGCGGTCGATCAGGGCCAGCAGCGGCTCGCTGAGTTCACCCAGCATCCGCACGGCGTCGGGCAGTTCGTCGGCGAAGGCATGGCATCCCAGCAATGCGATTTCGCGTTCGACCAATGTGTTGGGGTCGATGTCGAGGCGGCCGTGGAAGATGCCGACCATCGCCACCGTGCCGCCGGAATCGAGAACGCCGAGCAACTGATTGAATGCGGCGATGCTGCCGGTCGCCTCGACGGCCGCCAGCAACGGGGCATTGGCGGTCGCGGCGGCAATGGCATCGCGGCTGAGATCGACGATCGTCGCGCCCGTCACCCGCGCCACGCGGGCGCAGCGACCCTGGTTGCGGTCGGCGACGAGCACGGTGCCGGCAAAGGTTCGGGAGAGCAGCAGCGCGGCAAGACCGCCGATGGGCCCGCAGCCGACGACAAGGACGCAGCCCGCCGTTTTCGGCAGCCGCCGCACCGCGTGCAGCGCTACCGCAAGCGGCTCGGCCATCGCCGCGACCCGCTCGTCGAGCGCGGCATCGATCACATGCAGCAGGCGCGCGGGCAACAGCGCCTGTTCGGCAAATCCGCCGTCGCAGATTTCGCCGACAAAGCCCAGCGAAGTGCAGAGATGTCGCTTGCCGGCACGGCATTGCGCGCAGTCTCCGCACCAGAAACGGGAATCGGCGACCACCCTGTCGCCGACGGCGACGGTGTCGACACCCTCGCCGATGGCGGTCACCGTGCCGGTCAGTTCATGGCCGGCCGTCGAAGGCGACCGGCTTATCCATTGGCCTGTGCGGAAATTGTGCAGGTCCGAACCGCAGATGCCGGCGGCATCGACCCTGAGCTTCACCCAGCCGGCATCCGGAATGCCTGGCGCAGCGATATCCTCGACGCGCAGATCGCCGGGTCCATAAAGTCGTGCCGCCTTCATCGCGATCGTTTCCGCTCAGCCGCCGAGATAACGGTCGCGGATCTCCGAGACCGCGTTCTCATGCGAGCTGAACCCTTCGTAACGGGCGAGCCTGCGGGCATGCAGCGCCAGTTCCGGATAGGCGGCAGAGGTGACATAGCCGACCGACGAGCGCTTGACGAAATCCGTCACCGAGAGCGGCCCGTACGTCCGCGCCCAGCGGCTGGTCGGCAGCACCGCATTGGGCCCGAGGACGAAGTTGGCCAGCGTTACCGGCGTGTGCGGGCCCATCAGGATTTCGGCCGCCTCGGTGATGTGCCCGAGATGCGCGAACGGCTCCTTCGACAGGATTTCGAGATGTTCGGGCGCATAGTCGTTGATGAAGCGGTAGCTGTCTTCCAGCGACGCGGTCAGCACGATGCCGCCGCGCTTTCCGGTCAGCACCGCGCGCGAGAACTCCACCCGCTGTTCGGTCATCCGCGACCAGTGCTCGGGAAGTGCTGCGAGCGCCGCTTCGGCGACCTTGCGGCTGTGCGTCACAAGATAGGCCGAGGAATCCGGCCCATGCTCGGCTTCGATCAGGAGGTCGAGCGCGGCAAGGCCGCCGTCGACGCTGTCATCGGCAAAGATGATCGCTTCCGACGGACCGGCCGGAAGGCCCGTGTTGATGATCGACGACAGCACGCTCTTGGCCGCCACCACCCACGGGCTGCCGGGGCCGACGATCTTGAGCGCCGGCTTCACCGTCTCGGTGCCGTAGGCGACGGCGGCGACGGCTTGCGCGCCGCCGCATTTGTAGACTGTCCCCACGCCGGCGAGGCGAGCAGCGACCAGCGTGGCCGCATCCACCGAACCATCCGATGTCGGCGGCGTCACGATGGCGATCCGTGGCACGCCGGCAATCACCGCCGGAACCGACGTCATCATCGTCACCGACGGAAAGGCGCCCTTGCCGCGCGGCACGTAGAGCGCGACGGACGCGATCGGCGTGTACCTGTCGCCAGCATAGGCGCCCGGCCGGACTTCCTTGAGCCACATCGTTTCCGGCTTCTGCTCCTCATGGAAGCGACGGATATTGTCGATGCCGAACTTGATGCTCTCCACGACATCCTTTTCGACCTTGTCGAATGCCGCGTCGAACTCCGCCTCCGACACCTTCAGTTCGCCTTCGGCCACATTGGCCTTGTCGAGTTCCCGGGCGAAGCGGATCAGGGCGGCGTCGCCCTCGTCCTTGACGGCCTGGATGATCGGACGGACCTTTTCGATGAAGACCGTCAGGTCGCCCTCGGCGCGCTTCAGCAAGCCGGCGCGCTGGTCGGCGCCGATGGATGACAAATCGTGGAAGCTGATGTCGGACATGGCTGCTCCTTCTCCTGCAACTCTTGGAAAGCAATGTTGGCTGGCGCTGGTCGGCCACGCTTTGGAGGTCGACAGGTCGACCCTGGACAAGGATCACAGCCATCACGAGGCTTCTCACGGTGAAAAGTATATACATGTATGTATAATGACCGCCAGCGATTTTTCCGTCATCCTTCCAGCCGAAACTGTCCAGGCAAACCGGAGCATCAGATAGAAGCGAGAAAGCCGCCGTCGACCGGAATGGACTGGCCGGTGATGTAGGCCGCCGCATCCGAAGCGAGGAACACCGCGATGCCGTGCAGGTCAGCGAGATCGCCGAAACGGCGCTGCGGGATCTTGGCGAGCATGGATTGCTGCCATGCCTCGTTGCTGTAGAAGACGTCCGTCATCGCCGTCCTGAAATAGCCCGGGGCGATGGCGTTGACCCGGATGCCAAGCTCCGCCCACTCCGCCGCCAGCGCCCGGGTCATGCCGAGCAGGCCCGACTTCGACGAGCCATACGGCACCGCCGTGGGAATGCCGACTTCGGATGTCAGCGAACACAAATTGATGATGGCGCCGGAACGGCCGGCATCCCGCATCTGCCGCGCCGCGGCCTGGGCGCAGAAGAACGCCCCCTTGAGGTTCGTGTCGACGATCCTGTCCCACAGCGCCTCGTCGACATCGAGCGAGGGCCGGACCTCTTCCATCCCGGCATTGTTGACGAGGATGTCGAGACCGCCAAGCAGGCCGGCGGCCTCGGCGGTCGCCGTCCGGCACCGCTCGACATCGGTGACGTCCAGCGCGATGGCGTGCGCCACCCCGCCGGCCGCGCGGATGGCCGCGGTGGTATCCTCCAGCGAGGCCAGCGTGCGCGCGGTGACCGCGACGTCGGCGCCGGCCGCGCTCAACGCCTCGGCGATGCTGCGCCCGATGCCGCGGCTTGCGCCGGTGACAAGCGCCTTCCTGCCGGAGAGATCGAAGAGAGAAGCGTTGCGCATGTGATCCTCCTTGCCGGCATCGTCTTCGGGCCTGGTTTCGAGACTATCAGATCAGGTTACATATACAAGCATATACAAACTATTTCGGCTTCGGTAGTGATGACAATATCCGCCGCATGGACGCGCCTGTCCCCGGGAAGATGCAGCGAAACCCGGTGCTTGAGAACCCGGCCGATGACGAGAGCCTGTCGGCCAACCGCAGAGGAGCCCGCTTGTGTCGAAAGCCTCGAATATAGTCCGAACCGAAGTCACGCGTCTGTCGCCCTACAATTCCGGGCTGACCATTGACGAAGTCATGCTGCGATACGCGCCCTCAAGGATCGCCAAACTGGGCTCGAACGAAAACCCGTTGGGCCCGAGCCCGTTGCTGGCGACGATGATGCAGGCCGGCTCCGAGATGTTCCGGCTCTATCCGGACCCAGCCGGACGCAAGCTCCGCCAGGCGATCGGCGAAAGATATGCCGTTGCCGAGGATCAGGTCATCCTGGGCAACGGTTCCGAAGACCTGCTCTCGGTCATCAGCCGCGCCGTGTTGCGGCCGGGCGACGCCGTCGTCACCCTCTATCCATCGTTTCCGCTGCACGAAGACTACGCGACGTTGATGGGCGCGACCGTCAGGCGCGTTGCCGTCAACGGCGATCTCACCATCAATGTCGGCGCGCTGGTAGAGGCGGCGCGCGAACGGCCCCGCATGCTGTTGTTCTCGAACCCGATGAACCCGGTCGGCAGCTGGCTCTCCGGCGGCGATCTGTCTCGGGTCCTCGATGCGGTGGGCGACGAGACGCTGATCGTCATCGATGAAGCCTATGCCGAATACGCCGAGGGCGACGGCTATGCGTCGTCCCTGCCCTATCTCGGCAAGCTCGACCGGCCCTGGATCGTGCTGCGGACATTTTCCAAGGCGTTCGGCCTCGCCGGGTTGCGCATCGGCTTCGGCATCGTCGGCGACCCGGAGCTGCGCGCGCTGCTCGACCGTGTCCGCACGCCTTTCAACGCCAACGGCATGGCGCAGGCCGCCGCGTTGGCGGCCCTGGCCGATGAGGAGCACCTCGCCAGGGTCGTCGCGCTGGCCAGGGCGCAGAGAGCACGTGTCGAGAATTTCCTCACCAGCAAGGGCCTCGAAGTCGCCCCCTCCAGAGGCAACTTCCTCTTCTTCAACTGCCGGCAAAATGCTTCGGCATTCGCCGAAAGCCTGCTGCGCGAAGGCGTCATCGTCAAACCGTGGAAGCAGGAGGGCTTCGACACCTATGTGCGCGTCAGCATCGGCTCGGCCTTTGAGAACGACCACTTCATGGCTGTCCTGTCGGACCTGCTATGAGCGCACGCCTGCCGGCGCCGAGCCGGGCAGCATCAATGCGTATCGCCGCAGGAGCTGCAATACAGCAGAGCGGCGTCAGCCAACGAACCGGGCTTCCTAGGCCTTCTTCAGGAATTCCGTCCTGAGAACCAGATCCTTGACCTTTTCAGCCCGGCACTCGACCTCGTCCTCGTTGCCCGTGAGGCGGATGTTCTTGATCAGCGTTCCACGTTTCAGAGTAACGGAAGTGCCCTTGACCTTGAGATCCTTGATGAGCGTGACGGAATCGCCTTCGCTCAGTGGCGTGCCGTTGCTGTCCTTGACCTTCATGATCCTGTTTCCCGTCTTTGTGCATCGAGTTTGCCAAGAAGATCGGCGATTTCCTCGGCATCCTGCTGGTTCATTCCAACGATGGTTCGGCTGCCCATCTCGGCGGGCCGCCCGGTAAGAGCGTCGTTGACGGCCCAGGTGCCAGCCGGCTCCCGACAGAGTTTGTAGCGTTGAGTCATGTCGGCACCATAAACGCGGCATCCCGCCATGCCAAGGGAGCAGCAATATTTTTTCGGTTCATATTGATGTTCTGCACATCAATGATACTATCGAGACTATCATTTCTCACACTCAGACATTGATGCCTCGATGATCACAGCCTTCCAGCTTCGTGCCGCCCGCGCCCTCCTCAACATCGACCAGAAGACCCTGGCGGAAATGGCGGGCGTCTCCGTGCCAACCATCCAGCGAATGGAGGCCAGCCAGGGTAATGTGCGGGGCGTTGTCGATAGTCTGATGAAAGTGATCAACGCGCTCAACCGGGCCGGCGTCGAACTGATCAGCGAGCATGTGCGCAGCGACGATGGCGGCCGCGGCGTCAGGTTCCGGCATCCCGATGCGCTGACAGCCAGACCAAGCTAAGCCGCAAACTCTCACCTTCGCTCACGCCAGCACCATGCGTTGGCCGATCCCTTGTTTTCGCTCCAGAACCTGTTGATGAACCCGCCTCGGCACCCCCACTCCTGGTCACGACTTGCCGCGTCGAGAGGCAGGATTCGCTCATGATCGTGTATCTGCGCCGGTTGACCGGAAAGGAACGAAGCGAAAGAACCGACCGGCATCTCGCTCGTTTTCTGACGTTCATCGCGGGAGCCGCCAACGCTGGCGGCTTTCTGGCGGTTCAGCAGTACACATCCCACATGTCCGGCATCGTTTCGTCGATGGCCGACCACGTCGCACTCGGCAATATCGCGCTGGCGCTTTCCGGGTTGGGGGCCTTGCTGTCGTTCGTCGCGGGCGCGGCCTGTTCGGCGGTGCTGGTCAACTGGGGAAGGCGGCAGGGCCTGCAGAGTGAATACGCGTTCCCGCTTGTCCTGGAAGCAGTCCTGCTGATCTGTTTCGGCCTGCTCGGCGGCCATCTCGCACGTCACGAAGCGCTGTTCGTGCCCATGACGGTGATGCTGCTTTGCTTCATCATGGGGTTGCAGAACGCCATCATCACCAAGCTGTCGGAAGCCAGAATCCGGACGACGCATGTCACTGGCCTGGTGACCGACATGGGCATCGAACTCGGCAAGCTGCTCTATTGGAACATCTCGGGGAATGACTCCGACGAACTGTTCGTGAAAGCGGATCGAAGGAAGCTGAGGCTGCTTGCGTCGCTTGTCGGATTGTTCTTCATCGGCGGCGTCATCGGCGCCGTCGGTTTCAAGCACGTCGGCTTCGCATCGACGTTGTTTCTCGCGGCCATTCTCCTCGTGCTGGCCTCCATGCCCGTCCTGGAGGATGTCTCCGTTCGCATGAGGCGGCTCTGGCAGTAGCCCATGGAGCTTTGCCACATGTCGGATTTGGCCATCAGGAATCCGGCGCCATATCGGCGACAGCTGGTCCTGAAGCAGAACACGACGGATGACACCGGCCTCTAGCTGGCGCCCTGCCCTGCGCTTTGCGCTGCTGGTCGTGGCACATGCCAGGGCCTGAACGCCAGCAGGCTCAGCTCATGCGCGATCTCGTCGGCGCCAACCGACGGCGGTACCAGCAACATCGGCCGGACGAGATCACGCACCTTGCCTGCCATGACGAGCGCGTTGCGGTCCGATGCGCCGCGGGTATCGAGCAGTCTGACATTCGCCCAGATATTGCTGAGTTTCGCGGCAACCCGATCCGGCATGGTGTCAAGGTCGTGGCGGGCATGAACATTCCCGATCAGCATGCCGGATGAGTTCTTGAGACGTGTCTGCGCCAGACCGAAGAATGTCTCTGCGCACAGGTGATCCGGAATGCGCCGCCCGGAATATGCGTCGAGAACGATGGCGTCGTAGCGATGACGGTCGGCGCGCAGGAAATCCCGCCCGTCGGACGTGCAGCAGTGAACTCCCCGAGGCAGCCCAAAATATTGCTGGGCGATCTGGAAAGCCTTTGGGTTGATGTCGACGATCGTGACACGCACGCCAACCCTGTCCAGCATCGTGCCCAGGCTGCCGCCGCCACAACCGATCATCAGGACGTCGGAAACTTCCGCTTGCGCGAGAAGACCAAAGATCGCGTGTATATAGGGCACGACGCTAATGCCGTTCGGGTCGCACTCGCTTTGGTAGCAACCGCCTTGGCGATAGATGAACGAACCGGAATCCTTGGCCCGCAGAACCTCGATGTTGCCGAAATCGGTATGATATTTCGCAACCCGGATCATGACCTGGTCATCACAGCCAAATTCCTAAATCCGCCGCTCTACCCGTCTCTCGAACGGCCTTTAGCCAGGGCGTTTCGCGGCCTTCGTCATTGCAGGCCCGCTTTGCATTTGCCGGGCACCGGTGAGCGCCCAATACCGGCTCATGTCGCGCGGTTTCCCATGGCGCAGGGATAGATGTGCCACGCATCATTTGTTGAACGCACCGCATTTTAATATATGCTGGAACCGGCAGAGACAATATCTCAAAGCTAACAATAAGGGATGCAACCCGTGATAACTGCTCCACAGTTGCGTGCCGCGAGGGCGCTCCTTGGCATTGACCAGCGCCGGCTGGCCGAATTGTCCGGCCTTTCAGTGCCGACAATTCAGCGCATGGAAGCCAGCGAGTCGATTATCCGGGGCAACGTCGATTCCCTGATGAAATTGATCGGGGCCCTTGACCTTTCCGGCGTCGAGCTGATCGCCGAGGGCGCTTCCAGCCAGATCGGTGGACGCGGCGTGCGGCTTAAAGCAGATTTCGACCCCGCCAAAGTTCTGGGCGGGGTCGATGCGGGCACCAAATTCGCTGCGAGGAACGTGGCGTGATTTCGGACGCCGCGGTCCTTCTGTGGGGCGTTGCTTCGCTCCTGGGGACAGCGGTGCTCGCGATTGCGTTGAGCCGCACACCGGGCTCGGGAACACGCCTCGTCTACGGCTTGACGCTCGGTATTTCGGCCACCGCGCTGTTGGTCCTTGCTGGCCGCATGCTCGAAGCCCCCGTCACGCCGTCGACTGCCGTATTGCCGGTCGGGCTGCCCTGGGTTGGGGCTCATTTCCGCCTGGATGCGCTCTCGACTTTCTTCCTCGTCGTCATCAATTTCGGCGGCGCCATGGCCAGCCTCTACGGTCTCGGCTATGGCAGCCACGAGCCCTCGCCGCACCGGGTGCTGCCGTTCTTCCCCGCCTTCCTCGCCGGAATGAACCTGGTCGTGCTCGCGGACGACGCCTTCACCTTCCTGCTTTCCTGGGAATTCATGTCGCTCTCTTCCTGGGCGCTGGTCATCGTCCACCATCGCGAAAGGGAAAATGCACGGGCGGGTTACATTTATCTCGTGATGGCGAGCTTCGGCACGCTCGCGCTGCTGCTTGCGTTCGGCTTGTTGTCAGGGCCGGGCGGAAACTACACGTTCGAAGCGATGCGTGCCGCTGGACCCACCCCGCTCGTCGCCACTTTCGTCCTGGCTCTCATGTTGCTGGGCGCCGGCTCCAAGGCGGGTCTCGTTCCGCTGCACGTTTGGCTTCCACTCGCTCACCCGGCCGCGCCAAGCCATGTCTCGGCTCTCATGAGCGGCGTCATGACCAAGGTCGCCGTGTATGGCTTCATCCGCGTTGTCTTCGACCTGCTCGGTGAACCGACATGGTGGTCGAGCACCATCGTCCTTTTCTTCGGAGGCCTCACCGCTGTCTTGGGCATCCTTTACGCGTTGATGGAAAAGGACCTCAAGCGGCTGCTGGCCTATAGCACCATCGAGAACATCGGCGTCATCTTCGTCAGCCTTGGTCTCGCGCTCGCCTTCAAGGCGAACGCCATGCCATCGGCGGCGGCGCTGGCGCTCACGGCCGCGCTGTTCCACGCTCTCAACCATTCGTTCTTCAAGAGCCTGCTTTTCTTCGGCGCGGGCGCCGTCCTCACGGCAACCGGCGAACGGGACATGGAAAAGCTGGGCGGTCTTATCCATCGGATGCCGCAGACCAGCTTCGTCTTTCTCGTTGGCTGCGTGGCGATCTCCTCGCTTCCGCCCTTCAACGGCTTCGTCTCCGAATGGCTGGCTTTCCAGGCTGTCCTGCAGAGCCCGGATCTGCCGCAATGGGGCCTGAAGGTGATGGTGCCCGCCGTCGGCGGCCTGCTGGCCCTGTCGGCGGCGCTGGCCGCGGCCTGCTTCGTGAAGGCCTTCGGAATTACGTTTCTGGGCCGGCCACGGACCTCGGCGGTGGAACACGCGCACGAAGCCGACCGCTACTCGTTGGCGGCCATGTTCATCCTGGCCGCGCTTTGTCTGCTTGCCGGCATTCTGCCGGGCTTTGTCATAGATGGCCTTTCACCCGTGACGCTTTCGCTCATCGGCAGCCGCATGCCGGTGCAGATGGCGCAGCCCTGGCTTTCTATCGTGCCGATCGCCGAGAGCCGCAGTTCCTACAACGGCCTGCTGGTATTTGTGTTCATCGCCATTTCCGCATCCGCCGCGGTCTATGTCATCCATCGCTTCGCCTCGCACGCACTGCGTCGCGGTCCCGCCTGGGGTTGTGGCTTCGCGGATGCCGTCCCGGGCTCGCAGTACACAGGCGTCAGCTTCGCACAGCCTATCCGCCGCGTCTTCGGCGCGTTCGTGTTCCGCGCGACTGAAAGCGTCGAAATGCCGGCACCCGGCGAAACCGGTCCGGCTCGTTTCAATCTGCAAATCCATGATGTGATCTGGGAGACGCTGTATCTGCCCATAGGCAAGGCCCTGGACTTTGCGACCGACCACCTGAACCATCTGCAGTTCCTGACGATCAGGCGCTACCTGACCCTTGTCTTTCTCTTCCTTATTGTCTTGCTCCTGGTGCTCGCACTATGGCCCTGATCCTTGAACTGGCGGTCCAGGGCGCGCAGATGATGCTGGTGCTTTTGCTGGCGCCGCTCCTCACCGGCTTCGTCCGCAAGGTGAAGGCAAGACTGTTGCGCCGCCAGGGTCCTCCCCTCATCCAGCCCTATCGCGATCTCTTGCGGCTCATGCGCAAGGAGGTGGTTCTGGCCGACAATGCATCCTGGCTGTTTCGCGTCATACCCTATCTGATCTTCGCCGCCACCTGGGTCGCCGCCGCGCTCGTCCCGACGTTCGCCACTGGCCTCAAATTCAGTTGGACCGCCGATCTCATAGCGATCGTCGCGCTGCTTGGAAGCGCACGGTTCTTCCTGGCGCTGGCGGCGATGGACGTCGGCACGAGCTTTGGCGGCATCGGCGCCAGCCGCGAGGTGATGATCGCTTCCCTGGCCGAGCCCGCCATGCTCCTGATCGTGTTCAGCCTGGCACTCGTTGCCGGAGCTACGCAACTGTCCACGGTGGCGGCTTTCATGGGCTCGCCGCAGGTTGGCCTGCGGGTATCGCTCGGAATGTCGCTGATCGCGCTCGTCATGGTGGCGATCGCGGAAAATGCCCGCGTCCCGGTGGATAACCCGGCGACGCATCTGGAGCTGACCATGATCCACGAGGCGATGGTCCTGGAATATTCCGGCCGCCATCTGGCGATGATCGATTTCGCTGCCTTCCTCAAGCTTCTGCTCTACGTCTCGCTGATTTCCTGTGTCTTCGTTCCCTGGGGGCTGGTGACCGCCGGGGCCGGGCCCTGGTCTTATGTCCTGGGCGTCGTTTTCTACATCTGCAAACTTGCCGCGAGCGGCGTTCTCCTCGCCTTGTTCGAGACTGCCATCGCCAAGATGCGTGTCTTCCGCGTCCCGGATTTCCTCGGAGCGGCGCTCATGCTGGCCCTGCTCGGCACGCTCCTGCTGTTCGTCTCACGGAGCCTATGATGAACGGCCTCACCTTCGACATCGCTCATCTGCTCGCCGGTGGCCTGGTGCTGGTCAGTTTCATGATGCTGTACCAGGATCGCCTCTTCGCGCTGATCAACGTTTTTGCGGTTCATGCCATCGTGCTCGCCCTGTCGGTGGCTTGGCAGGCCTATATCCAGGACGCGCATCATCTCTACGTCACGGCGGCGATTGCCCTCATTTTCAAGGCGATCGTCATTCCCGTCGGGCTTCATCGCATCATTCAGCGGCTCGGCATCCATCGCGATATCGAGACCGCCGTCGGGATCGGTCCGACCATGCTTGCGGGAATAGGTCTGGTGACCCTGTCCATGGTCCTGATGCTGCGGGTCACTTCCGGCGCCGACCCCCTCGCCCGCGAGGACCTGGCCTTCGCGCTGTCCATCATACTGCTGGGGCTCCTGGTGATGGTCACCCGGCGCAATGCCGTCAGCCAGGTGGTGGGATTCATGTCGCTCGAGAACGGTCTGGTCCTTGCCGCCACGGGGGCCAAGGGCATGCCGCTGGTCGTCGAGATCAGTGTCGCCTTCTCGATCCTCATCGCCTTCATCGTCATCGGTGTCTTCCTGTTCCGCATCCGCGAAAGGTTCGATTCGGTCGATGTCGGCGCGCTCGACGACTACAGGGGAGAACATCGTTGACCGCGTTTTCCCTCGATGCGGTGGCCGCCATTTTGCTGATACCAGTCGTCGCGGCCGCGCTGCTGGCGGCGCTGCCGAATTACCGGCTGGCGGCTGGCCTCAATGTCGCCGCGAGCTTGCTGACCTTGCTCGCCGCACTGTCGCTTTTCGTCACCGATCGGCCGCAGCCCGGGCAATACCTGCTCGTCGACGATCTCAACATCGTCTTCATCGTGCTCAATGCGTTTGTCGGCTTCACGACCAGCGTCTTCAGCGCCTCCTACATTGCGCACGAACTGGATACCGGACGGCTGACCGCGTCGAACCTGCGGTTCTACCATGCCATGTACCAGATCATGATGTTCGGCATGAACCTGGCGTTCGTGTCGAACAATATCGGCTTGATGTGGGTGGCGGTGGAGCTTGCCACGCTGACCACCGTGCTCATGGTCGGCATCTATCGCACGCATGAAGCGCTGGAAGCCGCCTGGAAATATTTCATTCTGGGAAGCGTCGGCATCGCGCTTGCCCTGTTCGGCACCATCCTCGTCTACATGGCCGCGCAACCAGTTGTTGGCGAGGGCACGAATGCCATGGTCTGGACAGTGCTCATCGCACACGCGGCACATTTCGACCCGGCCCTGCTGAATGTCGCCTTCGTCTTCCTGCTGCTCGGCTACGGTACGAAGGTTGGCCTTGCGCCCTTGCACGCCTGGCTGCCCGACGCGCACGCGGAAGGCCCGACGCCGATTTCCGCGGTGCTGTCGGGCTTGCTGTTGAATGTCGCGCTCTATGCCGTGCTGCGCTTCAAGCTGTTGCTCGCGGCAAGCCCGGAAGCGATCGCGACGGGGCCATTGATGATCACGATGGGGCTGACGTCGCTGGTTTTCGCGGCCTTCATGCTCTACCGCCGCCGCGACATCAAACGCCTGTTCGCCTATTCCTCCATCGAGCACATGGGCATCATCGTGTTCGCCTTCGGCATGGGTGGCCCGCTCGCCAACTTTGCCGGCCTGCTGCACATGGTGATGCACAGCCTGACCAAGTCGGCGATCTTTTTCACGGTCGGACACATTGCGCAGGTCAAGGGAACACAGAACATAACCGAGATCAGGGGGCTGACGGAGACGCATCCGGCGCTTGGCTGGGCGCTCGTCATCGGCGTCGTCGCCATTGCCGGCCTCCCTCCATCCGGCATCTTCATGAGCGAATTCCTGGTTGTGAGTTCGACATTTGCAAGGCACCCCTTTCTGGCGGTGCCGCTGGTATTCGGGATTCTGCTCGCTTTCGGCGCCCTGCTGCTTCGGCTGACCGGCGTCGCTTTCGGCGAACCGCGCGGCAGCACCGCGCCAGCCGAGGCGTCCTACATTCCGATGTATTCCCACCTGGCGCTGGTGTTTGCCGCCGGCATCTATCTGCCGCCACCGCTGGTCACATGGTTCCAGCATGTCGCCAACCTTCTGGGATGATGGAAGGGAGAAAGAAGCATGCCCGCTCTGATCGACCTCATCCTTGCTGGCCAACGTGTCGACAACCATTTTCCGTGGCCCCGCGCCGTGGTGGCTCCCAGGATATGGAGCTTTGCCCTTGAACAGCTGGTCGAGGGTCACTGGGGCTTGCTCGGTCTCTGGGGTGAGCCTGGCGTCGTCCACATGGCGCTTATCGATGAAGGCGCCAGCGACATCGGCGTTGTCAGCCTGGCATGTCCGGATGGCCGCTACCCATCGGTCGGCCGGCTGCATCCGCCCGCATTGCGCCTCGAACGTGCGGCCGCCGACTTGTTCGGTCTCCTGCCGCAGGGCGCGCCCGATACACGCCGGTGGCTTGATCATGGCCAGTGGGGGGTCAACTATCCGCTGGCAACCCAGCCGGCGGTGTCTCCGACGGCATTCCCCTATCATTTCCTGCCTGCCGAGGGGGAGGGCCTGCACCAGATCCCGGTCGGACCTGTGCATGCCGGCATCATCGAGCCGGGGCATTTTCGGTTCACGGCGAGCGGCGAAACGGTTGTCCGGCTGGAAGAGCGCCTTGGATACACGCACAAGGGCATAGAAGATCTGATGGCGGGATCCGGCATCGATCGTGCCACCACGCTGGCAGCCAGGACCTCGGGCGACAGCACCGTGGCGTACTCCCTCGCCTTCGCCCGCGCGATCGAAGCGGCGCTCCGTGTCGAGATCCCTCAACGCGCGGTCTGGCTGCGAGCGCTCATGGCCGAAATGGAACGTCTGGCCAATCATCTGGGCGATATCGGCGCAATCTGCAACGACGCCTCCTTCTCGCTCATGCATGCCCACTGCGGGGTGCTGCGTGAGCGCGTATTGCGAGCAAGCGATGCCGCTTTCGGCCATCGTCTGATGCGCGACTGCATCGTGCCTGGAGGCGTGGCAGGCTTCCTGAGCGACGAAGGAACGACAGCGGTTCGGTCCCTGCTCACCGAGATCAGGCAGCGGTTCCCCAAGCTGATCGACCTCTACGACAATACGGCGTCGCTGCAGGACCGGACAGTCGCAACCGGCCGGCTCAAGGCGGAGCTCGCCCGACAGTATCGTGCCGGAGGCTATGTCGGCCGAGCCTCTGGCCGGGACTTCGATGCGCGGCGCGGCCTGGCCTATCCGCCCTATGACGAACTCGCCTTCGACGTCCCTCTCCTCCAGGAAGGCGACGTCAACGCGCGCGTCTGGATTCGCATCCACGAGGTGAAGCAGAGCCTGTCCCTGATCGAACAGGTCCTTGGAAAACTGCCCGGCGGCCCGGTCCGTGTCGATTTGGCGCCGACAGACGGACCGCATGAAGGCATGGCGCTCGTCGAGGGGTTTCGCGGCGACATTCTGGCCTGGCTGCGCATCGGCAAGGGCGGCCTTGTCGAGCGCTGTCACCTGCGTGACCCGTCATGGTTTCAATGGCCGCTTCTTGAAGCCGCCATCGAGGGCAACATCGTCGCCGACTTTCCGCTCTGCAACAAATCGTTCAACTGCTCTTATTCCGGGCACGATCTTTGAAGGCACGCTGTCATGCGCAAGCTCCTCTTCGAAAGCCTGATACGCCCTGTCCTCACCGAGCGACCACCGTTGGCACGCGACTCGGCGGTCGAGGAACTGGCGCGCGCCCTCAACGGATCCGCCCGCAAAAGGCTGGGGAGAAGCCTGGCCATTCGGGCTGTCGACGCCGGTTCCTGCAATGGCTGCGAACTTGAGATGCACGCGCTCAACAATGCATTCTATGACGTCGAGCGTTTCGGAATCCGCTTTGTCGCCTCGCCGCGCCATGCCGATATCCTGCTTGTCACGGGACCGGTGACCAAAAACATGCGCGAAGCGTTGAAGCGAACATACGACGCGACTCCCAACCCCAAATGGGTGGTTGCACTGGGGGATTGCGCCGGCAACGGCGGCTGTTTCGCTGGCAGCTATGCCGTGGTGGGGGGAGTGTCTGAGGTGCTGCCGGTCGATCTGCACATTCCAGGTTGTCCGCCGCCGCCAATCGAAATCCTGAAGGGCTTGCTCGCCTTGCTCGAAGATTCAAGGACCGCTGTTTCCAGGGGTTGAATGCCGATGTGGGAGCTTTTCCAGCCGGGCTTGTCGCTGTCTCGGAATAGCTTTTACGAGCGCTCGATTGTCGATTTCACCGCTTGCGCACCCACCGCGCATCTTGCGGCATTGGTGCTCCGCCCTCGCTCTGCGGGCCCATCCCGGCCCTCGGCAGCTGACAGGATCGCCACCAATTGAAACCGCACCGCTGGTGCAATCCGCCGCGCCGGCGTAAAGCCGCCGCAGAGCGGGACAATTCCCTGTGGGCGACCTCTTGAAGGAACGGCAGCTTATTTGTCGTCGCGTGCCGGCTGGCCCTGCCATCTGGTCGAAAGCCGAGCGAAACGCTGATGATGCCGGCGTCGCCGCTGACATTGAGCGGCTTACCGCGACATTGATGTTGTTGTTGCCAATGACGGGATCAGGCCCGCCCCTGCCAGAAACGTGCGAACTGCCGTGCGGACCTGCTGCGCCTGTCCCACCAAAAGATGTCCACCCGTGTCATAGACGACCAGCTTGGCACCAGGGATCTTGCCCGCTGCGAACTCAGCTGCCGGCAGCGTGTTAAACAGGTCGTCACGCGCGGAGATGATCATTGTCGGCGCGGTAATTTCACCCAACGGCATTTCATGTAGTTCGGGGACGCTGTCGATATTGATTCCAGAGAAGCGCAGCGACAAGGGCTCAACGCTCCGGACGAAGCTCATGACGCGGTCCCGCTCGGCCTGAGGCGCAGCCGCTACCAGCGCCGGTCGAACGCCGAGGAAGCGAATGAGTACTGACGGCGCGACGTTCTCGGCGGCCCACCAGGCGAAATCGCCGCCAGCGTTGACGGCCCAGAATGCGAACCTGTTGCCGCGGCCCACTTCGATCGAGATCGGACTGGTGGGCGAATAAAGAGCTGGGACGATCAGGATGAGAGCGGCGACCTTGTCCGGGTGCCGGAGTGCTAGCTCAGCCGCGGAACGCGCGCCTGCCGAAATGCCGACGACCACCGCTTTGGGGACGTTGAGTCTGGAAAGCAACGCCGCGTGCGCATCGGCCTGCGCGGCTGGAGAGGCGTCCGGTGGAACGGGGGTGCGTAGATAGCCGAAGCGCGACGGCGCGATGACCCGAAAGCCCTCACCCACAAGATCGGCTGCATTGGCAAGGCCTTGGTCAAAGCCGCCGCCGGCGCCGTGGATCGACAGGAGCGGAAAGCCCGCGCCGCTGTCGGCGTATTCGATCGGGCCCATGTCGAGGTTGGCGACCAGACTGCCTCGGCTGGCGGTGTCGCGCATGCGACCAAGCTCGTTCTTGTAAAGCAAGAAGGCCACACCGGCCGCGGCCACTATGGCGATGAACATGGCCAGCAGGAAACCTCTAGTCCGGCTCACTGCAAGACTCCACCAAATGAGCCGCCATTCTGCCGCCAGACGCCTGAATCAAGGCGAGCCGCGCAGGGTACCGGCCAGTCATTTGCACGACCGATCCCCGTTCAGTGCGAGACGAACACCGGCAGCGAGAATTGCTCGAGCAGGGACTTGGTCATTCCGCCGAACAAGGCCTCACGGATTCGCGAATGGCTATATGCGCCGGCCACGATCAAGTCGGCGTCCTCCAAAGCGCGCGAAGCGAACAGCGCCTCGATTGCCGACAAGTCGCCACTGTCAGTCCAGCGGTCGGTCCCGGCCTTCACGCCATGGGCGAGCAGATGGTCGCGCAGCAATTCGATATCCGTATCCTTTATGTCGGCCGGCGGATCGAACGCGGACACCGTTATCTTCCGCGCCCGGACCAAAAGGGGCATTGCATCATGCACGGCACGGGCGGCTTGTCCGCTCGGTGACCAGGCAATCGCGATCTCTTCTCCAACCGGTCTCGGCCGCCAGTCCCGCGGCAGCAGGATCATCGGCACGCCTGCCGACGTCAACAAATCTCCGGGCACCTCGGGCGCGATCCTGTCGGAAACCTCACGGTAGGGCTGTGTGGCGATCACCAGATCCGCATAGGGCGCATAGTAGTGCTTCCATTCCGCCGAATTACGATCCGCGACCTTGAAGCGAACGTCGACGCCGAAGCGATTGGCACTGGCTAAAAATGTGTCTTCAAGCGATTTGGCGCGTTCAGCCCACTCGCTGGCGAAAGCTGCGGCGGAGTCGACGTCGACGCCAGTCAATCTCGCGCCGTGTGTTTTCGCCAGCGAAAGGGCGAAATCCACCCGCGCTGCGTTTTCGACCGAACCGTCGAGGAACACCAAGATATCCTTGTAGCTCATGTGACGCTCCTTCTTCAGTGTGCCGGCTGTTTCCGGGCAGTTTCACCTAAGCGCGATGGATGCTGCCACGCCTTGCGGCGGATCAAACCGCCCGAGCGGCACCGATATCGATCCAGTCAGTTCGATGCACGGCCAGAGCGTTCTTCCCGGGCCGAACGAGCCGGCAGGACCGAGAGCCTATGGACCAGACGGTCCATGAGCACCACGCACGGCCGGCAACACGCAAGCCGGTGCTTGGCGAATCGGCGTCCGAAGTGCGCCAGCTTACCCGGAAGCCGTCAGTCGGCCATCACGCGGCGTCGTGCCGAACATAGTCTTGTACGCGCGGCTGAACGCTGCCTCGGACTCATATCCGATGGCGTGCGCGACCTCCCCCACCGGAAGGTTTGATCTTCGCAGCAGATCGAAAGCCATCAACAGACGCCAGCGATGAAGATAGCGCAAAGGTGGCTCTCCGACTGTTGCCGAGAACATTTCGGCGAATCGCGAACGCGACATTCCAGCCACCGACGCCAGGCCTTCGACGGACCAGTTCCGCGTGGGATCACGATGGATTTCGGCGACGGCCCTGCTCACCCGCGCATCGGCAAGCGCCCCGATCCAGCCCTGACGGGGCCCAAGCGATTTCGCCCAGGTCCGGATGCAGCGGATAATCAAGACATCGATCACACGGGAGATCATGAGCGCGGCCCCTGGCTCCTGGGCCGCATGCTCAACGACCAGGAATTGGGCGACATCACGGATCAGGACTGCGGACTGATCGGCATCCTTGGCGATGTGAACGACATCAGGCAGGAGCCCCAGTAACGGCGAAACCCCACCTTTGTTTTCGAACTGAAAGGTCGCGCTGATGGTTCTCGCCGCGATCGCGCCATGCCCATGTTCAAGCACCGAGATATTCACGCCTGATGCCTCGATCGCAAGAGGAGCTTCCAGAGCGGCGTCCGGTCGGCCACCGTCGCTGAGCCGGTATCTCGCGGGATGCGGCAAGACCACGATATCGCCAGCGGAAAGCCTCAAAGGCGCTCGGCCCTCTACGGAGATTCGGAGTTCGCCTTCCTGAACCACATGGATGCAAGCCATCCCCCGCTGGAATTCGACGTTGAACCCGGACCGGAATCTGGTTGTCAACACCCGCTCTCCCTTGAGCCGAACGAACCTCAGAATGTCGGAAAGAAGATCGGTGTGCGGCTGAAAATCGGACGCTGGAGCAAGAACTTCGTCGTTGGCGTCATGGGGTTTCAAGGAAGGATCCTCTAGTTACCGGCTCAAGCGAATTCAACCACTGAGCCGTGTGACGCTTAAATCGGGATGAGGGATACAACCCCCAACACCATTTCGCAAATGGCAGCTGGAAGAACGCGACTTTGCCGAAACGCCTGACCATTCCCTGGGCTTGCGTCATCCGGCACACCAACAGGAGCAATCAATGCGACATCTTCTAATCTCAGCCGCCACCGCCCTCATAGCCGGAGCAGCATTTTCCGCCACCGCCCATTCGGCTCAGTTGCCCAAGGGGGCGGCTCACAACATCGTGCTCGTACACGGTGCTTTCGTCGACCAGACAAGCTGGAAGCCCGTTGCCGATATACTTGCGAAGAAGGGCTACAACGTAACGCTCGTCGAAAATCCGCTCACGTCCCTCGCCGCCGATGTCGATGCCACCAGGCAGGCTCTGGCCAAGCAGGACGGCAAGACGGTTCTGGTCGGCCATTCCTGGGGCGGCGTGGTCATCACGCAGGCGGGTGACGACCCCAAGGTCTCGGCGCTCGTCTACGTCTCCGCATTCGCGCCCGACGTGGGAGAATCTCTCGCGGCCCTGGCCAAGGGCGGTCCGGCCACCGAAGGCACCGCGGCGATTCATCCGGACGACAAGGGCAACCTCTACATCGATCGCAAGGTGTTTCCTTCGGCGGTCGCGGCTGACCTTCCCCCGGAGATCGCCGAGTCCCTGGCAAGCCATCAGCTCCCGTTGAACCATACGGCGTTCGAGGCCCCGGTCGATACGGCAGCCTGGCACGACAAACCGACGTTCTACGTGATCAGCACGAAGGACAAGGTGATCGCACCCGAGGCCCAGAAGATGTTCGCAGCCAGGATCAAGGCCAGGACGACGGAGGTCGCTGGCAGCCATGCCTCCCTCGTCGTCCATGCGAGCGAAGTCGCCGCCGTGATTGAAAAAGCCACGCTCGCGAAGTGACGATCCTGCTCCCGGTGCCTTGGTGCCGGGAGCACCACGCCTGTAGGCCGGGATGACCCGCTTTTCCAGGCAGGAAGGGGGCTGTCTTGCCTCGCCTGGCGATGCTCTCTCAGCCCGAACCTCGGCAAGTCCTCGCTTTATGACAGGTTGATTGCGACGTTGCGCAGGAGCGCGACGGATTTTCGCATGCCTTCCATCGGGGTCAGCATCATGTCCTCGTGCTCGATCGACAGGACATCGTCGTAGCCAACCTGCTTGAGCGCGGTACAGAACTGCCGCCACCAGGTCTCACCGTGACCGTATCCGAGAGTGATGTAGTTCCAGGCTCGTTCGGCATACAGGTTCGGTGGGCGAGCATCGAGCGTGCCGTCGATTCCAGCGGGAATTGGCTCGATCCGGGTATCCTTGGCGTGGACATAGTAGATCGCCGAGCCGAGCTTGCGGATGGCGGCAATCGGGTCCGCCCCCATCCAGAGCGGATGACTGGGGTCATAGTTGGCGCCGACCGTTTCGCCGACGGCGTCACGCAGCTTGAACAGTGTCTGGACATTGTACACGGCCTGATGGCCATGCAGTTCCAGGCACAGTTTGTGGATGCCGAGGTTGTTCGAAAAGGCGACGAGGTCGCGCCAGTAAGGAATGATCCGCTCTTCCCACTGGTAGCGCTGGATCTCCAGGCATTCCGGCGGCCAATCGGTGATGATCCAGTTCGGATTGGCGTCGCCCGGTCCGCCTGGCAGGCCCGACATCATGACCACGCGATCGATCTCCATCAGGCTGGCCAGCCTGATGGTATCCTGTGTAACGCCATGATGGACCGCGCCCTGCGGCCCGGGATGCAGCGGATTGCCCGAGCAGTTGAGCGCCGCGATCGTCAGCCCGTGGTCCCTGATCTTGGCGACGAATTCCTTGCGCTTGGCCGCGCTCGCCAGCATCGCCTGCAGATCGATATGGGGCGCCGACGACCAGTTGCCGCACGCAAACTCCAACGTCTCAAGTCCAAGCTCTGCCGAGGCGCGCAACATCTCGTCGAATGCGAGATTGCCTAGGCTGTCCGTAATCATGCCGATCTTCATCTGGAAACTCCTCGTTCCGTCGCACTAGAACCGGACGGTCTCGAACCTGCCGGACTTGGCGGAGGCAAGCGCTGCCTCGCACAGGATCATCGCCTTGCGGCCGTCGCTTGCCGTGACGTCGGGCCGTCGGCCTGTTTCGACACAGATAATGAAATGATCGATCTCGGCGGCGTAGGACTCGGCATAGCGCTCGACGAAGAAGTAATAGGGCTTGTCGCGCGATATCGCCTTCGCGCCTGAAACTTCGACCGATGTCGGCACCCTGTTGCCGGCCCGCAGCATCCCATCCGCCCCATGCACCTCGATGCGCTGGTCGTAGCCGTAGGCGGCCCTGACGCTGTTGTTGATGTGACACTGCCGGCCGGACGCCGTGCGCAGCACGAACATCGCGGTGTCGTAGTCGCCCAGCTTGGCATATTGCGGCGCGACAAGGGACGACCCGGTCGCGAAGAGTTCCACCGGCTCTTCGCCCAACAGGTTTCGTGCCATGTCAAAGTCGTGGATGGTCATCTCGCGGAAGACGCCCCCTCCTCCGGCCAGCGCTTCCTCGGTTTCCGGTTCCGGATCCCGGCTGGTGATGATGACCTGCTCAACGGCGCCGATCTCGCCTTGCCCAAGACGCGCCTTGAGCGCCCGAAAACTCGGGTCGAAACGACGGTTGAACCCGATCTGAAAGGGCACGCCGGCCTTCTCGACAGCCGCCAGGCATTGATCGGTGCGCTTGAGATCAAGATCGATCGGCTTCTCGCAGAAGATCGCCTTGCCCTTTGCGGCCGCGGCCATGGCCAGGTCCGCGTGGGTTCTCGTCGCCGACGCGATGAACACCATGCGGATCGACGGGTCATTCATCACGGTCTGGGTGTCGGCGATCTCGGCTCCGGTAAGGGCCGAGACCTTCGAGGCGGCCTCGGTGTTCGGATCGACGATGTAGCGCAGGCGCACGCGGGGATGGCGCGCCAGATTGCCTGCATGCACCTGGCCGATGAGGCCCGCTCCAAATAGACAGACATCGATCATGCGTTTGACTTCCCTGAAAGGCCGCGTGGTGTCGGCCGGCCTTGCGCGTGGCCGAGGCGGCGACTTGATTGAGGTGAGTGGCTGCCCGGCCGGATCGTCATTTCACGGCTCCCATGGTCAGCCCGCGAACCAGATGGCGCTGCACCAGAAGCGCGAAGAAGACGATCGGCAACGCGCCGATGACGCCGGCCGCCGACATCGAGGCCCAGTCGGTGTCGATGCGGCCGATCAGCGTGGCGGTGCCGCGCGGCATCGTCATCGCGCGGGGCGTGGCCGTCAGCGCCAGCGCGAACAGGAATTCGTTGAAGGTGACAAGCACGGCAAAGATGGCGGTCGCCGCGAGGCCGGGTGCTGCCAGTGGCAAGGTGATGCGCCGGAACGCACCGAAACGGGAATCGCCGTCGACCATGGCGGCTTCCTCCAGATCCACGGGGATTTCGCGAAAGAAGCTCTCCATCATCCAGACGCAGAAGGTGATGTTGAACGCGGTGTAGGTGGCGATCAAACCCAGCCAGCTGTCGAGCAGGCCGAGCTTGAGCATCAGCAGGTAGACCGGGATCAGGATGACGACCGGCGGCACGATGCGCAGCGTCAGCAGGAACAATCCGACCTTGCGCTCCATCGCGAAAGGCAGGCGAAAGCGGGCGATCGCATAGGCGCCCATGGCGCCGGCGACCAGGGCGACCGCCACGGAGAAGAACGTCACCACCAGCGAGTTGGTCAGATAGGCGCCGAACTGCTTCTCCGTGAACAACCTGATGTAATTGTCCAGTGTCGGGACATGCGGATAGAGCGTGCCTTCCTGGGTGATCTCGCGATTGGACTTCAGCGAGGTCGAGACGAGCCAGTAGATGGGCAACAGCACGATGGCCAGCACCGCGCTCATCACCCCGATCCGCGCCAGACGACTGTTCATGATGCGTCGACCCTGCGCAAAAGCCGCACGGCGCTGAAGGCCAGCGCAAGCACGACGAGACCGATGGTGACGAAAAGTGCTGCCGCATAGCCGGTCTGCTGGAATTTGAAGGCGGTGTCGTAGCCATAGATCGAGACCAGCCGCGTCGCCTCGCCCGGTCCGCCCCGGGTGAGCACGAACACCTGGTCGAACGTGCCGAAGGCGTCGATCGTGCGAAGCACGATGGCGATCGCCAGCACCGGCCGCATCATCGGAAAGGTCAGGTCGGCAAACACCCGCCAGTTGCCGGCGCCGTCGACGCGAGCGGCCTCGAAGGGCTCGTGCGGCAGCGACTGCAGGCCGGCCAGCAGGATCAGGAACATCAGCGGCGTCCATTCCCAGACATCGAGAACGACAAGGCCGATGAACGCCTTGACGGGGCTGCCGAGGATCTGCACCTGGCCGCCGCCCATCCACTCGGAGATCGCCGTCAGCATGCCGGCGTCGCTGGCATAGATCAGCCGGAAGACGATGGCGACGACGACCGGCGTGATCACCATCGGGATGATCAGGATCGTCCTGAGCAAGCGGATGCCGCGAAACTCCCGCAGGCAGAACAGCGCCAGGGCAAAGCCCAGGATTGCCTCGAAGGTGACCGACAGGGCGACGAATTCGACCGTCACCCAGAGCGAGTTCAGAAACTGCGGATCGCTCCACAGCTTGATGTAGTTCTGCATGCCGACATCGGCGACGACCGAGCCGTAGCGATAGACCTTGGTGCTGGCGCGCAGGCCGTCCCAGAGCGGATAGACAAGCACGCCAAGCACGATCAGCAGGCCCGGCGCCAGCATGAGATAAGGGAGGGCGAGGTCGAGCCCCGCCCCCTGCAGACGGTATTTGCGGCTCTGCGTCCCGCCGTTCGCCATCAGTAATAGCCGACCGAAGACAGGTAGTCCTTGACCTGCTTGGCGGCATTGTCCAACGCGGCGCCGCCACCCGAGCCGGCCTGCAGCGCCTTGTTGAGCTCGATGCCGAGCAGTTCCTCGACCTTGGCCCAGTCGGGCGTGCGCGGCCGCGGCAGCGCGCCCGCGTCGAGCTGCTGCAGCGCGACCGGGATCAACCGGTTGCCTGGCTTGGCGATGCCGAAGGCGCTGCGCTTGACCGGGATGGAGCCTGCTTCCGACAGCTTGGCCTGGATGTCGGCGCTGACATACCACTTCAGGAACTCGACCGAATTGGCCTTGTTGGGCGCCGATTTCGGAATGCCGGCGATGAAGATGCCCATCTGGGCGATCGCCGATGTCTGCTTCGGCACGACGCCGAAATCGAGCTTGCCCGCCACCTTGGTCTGCGCGGGATCGTCGGCCTTCAGCGCATTGCCGGAATACTGGATGATCGCGCCGGCTTCGCCGCCCAGGATCGCCGCACCTTCCTGATCCGAGTCGAATTCGACGACGCCGCTCGGCGCGTTCTGCTTCATGGCACCGACGAAGAATTCGGCCGAAGCCTTGCCTTCCGCCGAATTGAAGACCGGGTTCCACTTGTCGTCGAAGAAGGAGCCGCCAAACGACAGGAAGACCGGATACCAGCTGGTCACGATCGGATTTCCGGAAACACCGCGGAACACGACCGGATATTTGATCTTGCCAGCCGCCACGCCTTCCTTGCCCTTGGCGATGACCTCGTCCCAGGTCTTCGGCGCGCCGCTCGTGTAGACATCGTTGCGGTAGGTCAGGGTCTGCAGATCGCCGACGAACGGCACGCAGATCAGCGTCGGCGTGGCGGTTTCGAAGCCTTTCACCCGTGCGCCCTTCTGCGGCGGCCAGTAGCCCATGTCGATCATCGAGCCGATCCAGTCCTTGTCGCCGCCGTCGATACCGGCGGCGCCGAGATCCTCGAGCACATTGGCCGCGCCGAACTGCGGCACCCATGGATCGTCGAGAAGGTAGAGGTCGTACTGGCCGGCGCTGTTCTTGGCGTCGGCGAACCACTTCTCCAGCGTCACGCCATATTCATCCTCGAGGAATTCGATGTCGAAGCCGGCATCCTTGGCGAGCGGGATGATCTTCTGCTTGAACGGCGTCAGCCCGCCATCGGCGAAGGCGCCGATGATCACCTTCTTGCCGGCCGCCCTGGCCGGGACAGGCAGGCCGAGTGCGGTAAGGGCGGTGGTGGCAAGCGCCAGGCCAAGTCCTCCCTTGAGTACGGAGCGGCGAGTAAGTCTGCTTCTGCTTGAATGCGTCATTTCACTCTCCATCACTGTTGATCCTGTGGACGGCCGTCAGGCCGGCCGAATTGAAGAAGCATGCGTTCGACACATCAAAAGTGACCGCGATGTTGGCGCCGACCGCGCCCCTGAAGTCGCGGCCTGCGCGGACCGAAACATTGCCGCCGCCAAGGCGCACGTTGACCAGCGTCTCATTGCCCATGGGTTCGACGACATAGATCTCGCCAGGCAGCGCATTGGCCGCGCCCGGTGCCGAGACGCTCATGTCTTCCGGCCGCAGGCCGATCTCCACCACTTGCGCCGCGCGGCACGCCGCCAGCCGGGCAGCGTCCATCGCAACCGGCGTTCCACCGATCGCGATGCCTTGTTCGGCCAGTGTGACAGGAAGGATGTTCATCGGCGGGTTGCCGACGAAGGTGGCGACGAAACGGTTGGCCGGGCGGTCGTAGATGTCGGCCGGCGGCGCCATCTGCTGCAGCTCGCCGCCGTGCATCACCGCGACGAAGTCCGCCATGGTCAAGGCCTCGACCTGGTCGTGGGTGACATAGAGGGTGGTTGCCCCGAGCCGCTGACAAAGCCGCTTGATCTCGCCGCGCATGGTCAGGCGCAATCTTGCGTCGAGGTTCGACAACGGTTCGTCCATGAGGAAGGCCGCCGGATCGCGGACGATGGCACGCGCAAGCGCCACGCGCTGCCTCTGGCCACCGGAGAGCTGGCGCGGCCGCCGGTCGAGCAGATGGCCGATTTCGAGAACCGCGGCGACCTCATCGATCTTGCCGCGGCGCTCGGCGTCCGGCATGCCGCGAATCCACAGGGGATAGCCGATGTTCTCGCCGACCGTCATCTGCGGATAAAGCGCATAGCTCTGGAAGACCATGGCGATGTCGCGGTCGCGTGGCTGCAGCCGGGTGACATCGCGCTCGCCGATGAAGAGCTTGCCGGCGCTCGGCATGTCGAGGCCGGCCAGGATGCGCAAGGCCGTCGTCTTGCCGCAGCCCGAAGGACCGAGCAGGGCCAGGAACATGTGGTCGGGAACTGCGAGGTCGAGCGACCGCAAGACGTTCAGCGCGCCGTAGTTCTTGACCACACTTTGGTACAGGACAGAACTCATTGCCGCTCCCCAGCGCCCCCGAAGGGTATCAGTTCTTCCGTTCCTCGACCTCGAAACCGGCTTTGCGGGCCACGTCGCGCAGGTTGCGATAGCCCATCGTCGCATAGGTAAGCGGGTGGGCCTTGGCCGGATCCTGTTCGGCCTCGACCACCAGCCAGCCGGCATAGCCATTGTCGGCCAGCACCCGCAAAAGCGTCAAATAGTCGATGGACCCATCTCCGGGCACGGTGAAGATGCCTTCCATCACCGCGCCCATGAAGCTCATATCCAGGGCGCGAGCGCGCTTCAGCACATCCGGTCGCACATCCTTGCAGTGCACGTGGACGACGCGGCCGACATGCCGCCGCAGCAGCGCCTCGGGATCGCCGCCGGAAAACAGGCAATGGCCGGTGTCATAGAGGAGGCCGACGGCTTCGCCCGAACCGGCCATCAGCCTGCCGATCTCGTCATCCGTCTCGACAATGGTTCCCATGTGATGATGAAAGGCCATGCCGACGCCGAAATCCGCGAACCGTTCGGCCAGCCGCGTTATCTTGTTGCCGTAGGATTTCCACTCGCCGTCGGCAAGTCTGGGACGCTGCGAGATCGGATCGTGAATGGCGCCATGGCGGCCGCGCGACGTGTCGGCGTAAACGACGTGCTTGGCGCCGAGGTCGCGCAGAAGCGTCAGATGCGGCAGGATGGCGTCGAATTCCTCCTCGACCTCCTTTTCGCAGATCCGGCCATCGTACCATCCGGAGACCAGTTCAAGGCCATGAGGCGCGAGAACCGCGGCCAGATCCTTGCTGGCGCGCGGGAACTTGCCGCCGAGCTCGGTGCCGGCGTAGCCGGCCTCGGCTGTTTCGGAAAGGCAGACCTCGAGGGGCGTATCTCCGCCCAGCTCGGGCACGTCGTCATTGGTCCACGTGATCGGATTTATGCCTATCCGGACTGCCATCATCGCTCCTCACCGAACCGGACCATTGGCCGCGACGCTTCATCCCAACCATTCCGGTCGGTGAAGGCGTTTCGCTTGCGGTCTGTTCTGGCCCGTCGTTCCCTTTTTCTTTTCATCTAAGCGCCAATCTGTCTCCATCGCGAGAGCCAGTTTGCATGGAAGTGAAGGTGCCAGTTTCAATCGGCGCGGCGCTCGTCTAAGCTCTGCCTGCTCTCATGCGGCCGAGGATTTTCGATGCGGATGTCAAGGCGAAGGCGCCAGGCCTTTCCGATGGATGCGCTGGTCATCGACCGGACCATCGACGAACCGATCCACCGCCAGCTCTATCGGCAGATTGCCTCGATGATCCGCGAGCGTCGTCTGGCGCCGGGATCGGAATTGCCGTCCACGCGCGCGCTCGCGGAGGATCTGGGCCTCGCGCGCAACACCATCGTCGGTGCGTATGATCAGCTGGCCACGGAAGGCTATCTTGCAAGCCGGCAGGGCGCGCGCCCGGTGGTCGTCGACCTTCCCGTGAACTCGACCGATCGAGGCAACAAACCCGCGGCCACGGCACTTCGACGCCCGCTTTCCAGGCGCGGGGAGAGCCTGATGCAGCAGCCCTTCCATCATGGATCGCCCGGTCGCTTTGCCTTTCATCCGGGCATGCCGGACTCCCAGAACTTCCCCTTCGGGGTCTGGGGCAGGCTTCTCGCGCGCCGGGCCACCTTTGGCGCCGACATGTTGTTCGGCACCTATCATGTGACAGGTCTGCCGGCGCTCAAGGAGGCGATAGCCGGCTACCTGATCTCGGCCAGGGGCGTGCGATGTTCTCCCGAACAGATCGTCGTGACGACAGGAGCACAGGCGGCGTTCGACCTGCTGGCGCGCCTGCTGCTCGATCCGGGCGACACGGTCTGGCTGGAGGAACCAGGCTACTACGCGGCCAAGGCGACCTTCACGGTGGCGGGCGCCAACATCCTGCCGCTTGTCGTCGACCGCGACGGCTGGCAGATGAACCAGCCGGAGGTTTCGCCGCGCCTGATCTATGTGACGCCCGCCTGCCAGCATCCCCTGGGGATCACGATGCGAATGGACCAGCGGCTGCGCCTGTTTGAAATCGCCGAGCGCAGCAATTCGTGGATCATCGAGGATGATTTCGACGGAGAATACAGGTTTCAGGGAAGGCCGGTCCCCGCCATACAGAGCATGGATTACGCCGACCGGGTCATCTATGTCGGCACCTTTGCGAAATTGCTTTTCCCTGCGCTCAGGCTGGGGTTCATGGTCTTGCCCGCCGCTCTGTGCGAGGGCATTCCGCATGCGCTGAGCACCACCGGGCAGTTCGCCCCCCTGGTGCTTCAGGCAGCACTTGCCGATTTCATCGACGAGGGCCACATGAGCCGCCACCTCAAGCGCATGCGCCGCATCTACGCCGAGCGCCGCAAATTCTTCTACGAATTGTGCGAGACCGAACTGGCCGACCACATGACCCTTTCGGCGGCGGAAGCCGGAATCCAGGTCGTTGCCGCGCTTCACGAAAGTTGCGACGACCGGGCGGTCGTGCATTGCGCCGACAAACTCGGCGTCAACGCATCGCCGCTGTCGAAATATTACTGGTCGTCCTCCGGCAACGGCCTGGTGCTTGGCTACGCCGCCTGCAACAAGGCCGAGAGCGAAGCAGGCATCCGACGTCTGCGCCAGGCCATCGAGCACGTGCGGACCCTGTCATGAGCCTCGTCCGCCGGCTATGGGCTGGCGGTCTGCCCCGGCCTATCGGCCTGAGCAGCCATGCCGGCATGAGCGCACATCAACCGCATGAAGCTGACCACGATCCGCTATGTCGGACTGGCCAAGGCTTGCGCCCAAGTGACGATGGCGGCGATCGCCTTCAACATGCGCCGATGGGCCGCCGTCACAGGACAGGCGCGCCCGCAGCCCGGCCGCGCGAGGCCGAACCACCTGTGGCGGTCAGCGCCGCGTGCAATTCGCCGTCCTGTCTCTGGCTACAGGCGAGGTCCCGTTTGTCCATGCGCGGATTGCGGCTGGAGGACTGAACATCCATCTGTGCCGAAGATATGAAGATCGCCTGGGTTGGCGTTCAAACGCACCGTCGCACTGCGCTTGACCTCTACATTGCCAGGTAGCTTGGTGACCAGCGGCAGGTCGGCCTGGCCGATATCGACATAGACCAGCTGCACCTCGCCGAGCTGCTCGACATAGTCCACCGTTCCTTCGAACAGATAGTCCGCGCCGGCGGCGATGAACAGATCCTCCGGCCGCACGCCGAGACTGATCTCAGTCCCGTTGGCGGACGCTGGCGTCGCCAGGGGTACGGTCACCTTGTTCGCGCCAATATGGCTGATCGCTGTCACCTCGCCCGCGGTCTCGATCCTGGCCGGCACGATGTTCATGGCCGGCGAGCCGATGAACTGGGCGACAAACAGGTTGCCGGGCTTCTTGTAGAGGTCCATCGGCGTGCCGACCTGTTCGATATGGCCGTCCTTGAGCACCACGATACGGTCGGCCAGTGTCATCGCCTCGACCTGGTCGTGGGTGACGTAGATCATCGTTGTGTTGGGCATCGATTCCTTGAGCTTGGCGATCTCGATGCGGGTGGCGACGCGCAGCGCCGCGTCAAGGTTCGACAGCGGCTCGTCGAACAGGAACACTTTCGGATTGCGCACGATGGCGCGGCCGATGGCGACACGCTGGCGCTGGCCGCCCGACATCGCCTTGGGCAGGCGGTCGAGATATTTGGTCAGCTGCAGGATTTCCGCTGCCTGCCGCACCCGCTTGTCGATCTCGGCCTTGCTCACCTTGGCGATCCGCATGCCGAAGGCCATGTTCTCGTAAACGGTCATATGCGGATAGAGCGCATAGGACTGGAACACCATGGCGATGCCCCGCTTCGACGGCGGCACGTCGTTGACCACCTCGTCGTCGATGCAAAGGTCCCCGGAGGTGATTTCCTCGAGCCCGGCGATCGAGCGCAGCAATGTCGACTTGCCGCAACCCGAAGGGCCGACGAAGACGATAAACTCGCCCGACTTTATGTCGAGGTCGATGCCATGAAGGATATCGACACTGCCGTAGGACTTCCTGATTTGCCTGAGGGTCAGATCGGCCATTGTGCTCTCTTCGATTGCGTGACGATGGGCAAGGTGCTCGGCATAATGCCTATTTCTTGCGGTGGCCCGGCTTCAGCCCGGCCAGCAGGTTGGTGATCCGGTCCGGTTTGCGGTTGCGGATCTCGGCCTCGTTCTTGCGGCGCACCGCACTGCGGACAAGCTTGGCGCCGAGATAGCGGAACGGCTCGGGCGGCAGCGACATGCGCCGCTCGATGCCAACCAGGCCGCTGGCGCTCCAGCGATCCTTTCGCTCCAGAACAAGGCTGGCCAGGATCCGTCCGCCAATCGGCGCCTGAGCGATGCCGGTTCCGTTGAACCCCATGCCGTAGAAGATGTTGGGATGACCGCGCAGGTGATCGAAGACGGGAACGTGTTCGGGCACGCAGTCGATCGGACCGGCCCAGTCATACTCGACCGGCACGCCACGCAGTGCCGGATAGACCCGGTGCAGTTCCCGCACATTGTCGCGACCGTGCTCCGGGCTGCGGTTAAAGCTGGCGCCGCAATTTCCGCTGAAGGCCACGTTGCCGCTGCCGCGACCGAAGACCACCCTGCCCGTGGTGGTGCGCTGGTAGTAGAGGACCTGCGCCTGTGAATCGCAGATCGCGGCGCCATCGCGCCAGCCAATGCTGTCGAGCAGTTCGGGCACGGCAGCAGTAGCGATCACCTCGCTACCGACGACATAGAGATGACGGCGCAGTTCCGGCAACGCCGAGAGCCAAGCATTCGATGCGAGCACGACCTTCTCGGCCTGCACTGTGCCTCGCGCCGTGCGCACGGTGCACGTCCTGCCCGGTTCGATGTCGAGGACGGGGCTGCGTTCATGGATGACAATGCCGCGTGCCAATGCCAGGTTACGCAATCCGATCGCCAGCTTGGCTGGATGGACCGTGCCGGCATTGGTCTCCACGACGCCGGCATAGGATGCCGACGAGCCGGTGCGCTGCTTGATGTCCTCGGCCGTCAGCGGTCTGAAACGGTTCTCGCCTACCGCCGCCGTCATGGCAACAGCGCGCTCCCATGCACCTTCCTGGGCAATCGAGCTCGCGGTCCACAGCCATCCGTCGAGCCGCAGATCCATGTCGATCGTGCCGTCTCGTTCCAGCGCCTTCAATTCCGCGATCGACGCCACTGTGTCGGCGCAGAGTTGGCGCGCCTCTTCGAGGCCGACGACGGCGCTAATCTGGTCAAGTTCGGCGAACCATGAATGGACCTGGCCGCCATTGCGGCCCGAGGCTCCCGAACCGCAGAGGTCGGCCTCCAGCACGGTAACCTGCGTTTCCGGAGCAAGCTCACGGATACGCAGCGCCGTCCACAAACCGGTATAGCCGCCGCCGACGATCAGCACGTCGGCGCGCGCATTGCCCTGTAATGGCTCGGTCACCGCGCCGGCGCCGATGTCCTGCAGCCAGAACGACCGGTTGGACGGAAGTGCTATCGCCGGCTGTCGCAAACGAAGTGTCGTCACGGTCAGGCTCCCTGGGCGTCGATGATGAAGCTGGCATATTTGGCCGGCAGCCATTCCGGTATGGGACGCGGCTGCTGGGGAAACCCGCCGAGATGGGTACAGGTTTGCGCCGCCGCCACGGAAGCCATGTGCAGCGCTTCGGCCGCCCCCCGGCCTTCGAAGCGGAACGCGGTCAGGAAGGTCGCGATGAAGCTGTCACCGGCACCGCATGTGTCGACCACGTTGACCAGCGTGGCCGGCGCATGCACGACGCTCGTGCCATCATCGAAGTAGGAACCGCGCCGGCCGCAGGTCAGGACGACCTGCCTTGCGCCGGCAGCCCTGAGCGCTGCCAGCAGCGGCTCGACCGGCACATCGACATCGTCGGGCCCGGAGGCGAACAGCATCGGCACGCCGTCGAGCGGCAGCGCCAGATGTGCCGTCGAGACGTCGATGCTGAACGGCACATGATCCGCGACCAGGCGGCGGACGAGATCCTCGTTGGCATTGGTGCCGAGATGCACCCAGTCGGCTGCAGCGATGACCGCATAATGCTCCTGCGTCGGCATGTAGTTCTCACCCACCCCGAACGATTCGTGCAGGAACTTCCGGTCCCCTGATTCGTCGCGGAGCAAGGTGACGGCCGTGTCTCCGGCGCGCCGCTCGACATCGTCCGGCGACAGGCCGATGCCTGCCAGTTCGGCAAGCACCACGTCGCCTTCGGGATCCTCGCCGACGGCGCCGAAATAACGCGCCGACCAGCCATTGCGTCGCCATTGCGCGGCAACATTCAGGGCGTTGCCGCCGACGGTGAGCAGGCCGTTGGTGAGGTAGGCGTCCAGGCAATTGTCGCCGACGGCGACGAGTTTTGGCTGGGTCATGCCGATACCCGGACAGTCAGGGAGCAAAGGTCGGCTCCGATCAGCTGGTGAAAGACAAGCTGCGGCATGAAGGTTCCTTTCGAGGGATTGCTACTTACCGATGCCTTCGGACAGGCCACGAATGAAATAGCGCTGCGCGGCAAAGAACACGATCACGATGGGCAGTGCCGAAATCGTCATAGCCGCGAACACCACGGCATAGTTGGTTCCATGCGTCGCCATGATAGAGGTGAGGCCGACCGGCAGCGTCTGCACGTCACTGCCGCTCGTGAAGATCATGGCGAACAGATATTCGTTCCAAGCGAACAAAACGTGCAGGATGACGCACGAGATGATGATCGGCCGACACAGCGGCAGGGTGATGCGCCAGAAGATCTGACCCTCGCTGGCGCCGTCCATCGTCGCCGCCTCGTCGAGATCTCCAGGCAGATCCAGCATGTAGGCACGGATCAGGAAGGTGGTGAACGGCACCCGAAACGCGGTGTAGAGAATGATCAGCGCCCAGTAGGTGTTGTAGAGGCCGAGCGCCTGCAGCATCTTCACCAGCGGAATGATTGCCACGGTGGGGCTCAGCATCAACCCGCCCAGCACGATGGCTACGACCAGGGGTTTTGCCGGCATCTTGGTTCGGGTCAAGCCGAAGGCCGTCCAGGCGCTGATGAGCACGGTGCATATGGCCGAGGCGACGGTCACCAGGACAGAGACGGTCACATAGCCACGAACGCCCTGGTTCCAGGCCTGCACATAGTTGTTCCACGCCCAATGGACAGGCAGGGCGAAGGGATCGCCGAAGATCTGCGCATTGTCCTTGAAGCCGCTGAGCGCCATCCAGATCAGCGGATAGATGACGACGACGCCGAGGCAGATGAGGAACGAATAAAGGAACGTCCTCGCGATGACGGACCACACATTCACGTGCCTGGCTCGCCCGACTGCAACCGTAGCGCTCATAGCTGCACCCGGCGACGCTTGGTGTACCAGAGCTGTGCCGCGCCGGTGAGCATGGTCAGGACGAAGATAACGGCGGCAATCGCGGCACCGTAGCCGAAATTGTCCTCGATGAAGGCCTTCTGATAAAGCCATGTGCCCAGGACCTGGCTGCTGTTGTTGGGGCCGCCCGCGGTCATGACCATGACCTCGTTGAAAACCTGGAACGCGCCGGTGATGGTGACGATGATCATTAGACCCGTCATTTCCCGGGTCAGCGGAAAGGTGATGCTCCACAGGCGGCGAAACGCACCGGCTCCGTCCATCGTGGCCGCGTCGTAGAGGTCGCGGGGGATTTTCTGGATGGCGATAGCGAACAGCAGCGTCGAGTAGCCGAAGCCCTGCCACTGGCTCATGGCAATGATGGCGTAGATGGCAGTGTGCTCGTTGCCGAGCCAAGGCTGCACGAGCTGGCCGAGGCCTAGCCGGCTCAGCGCGGCGTCCAGCAAGCCGATCTGCGGCTGGTAGATGAAATAGAACAGCAGACCGGTCACCGTGATCGAAATGGCGGAAGGCACGAAGTAGACGGCGCGCCAAAAGCGGCGCCAGCGTTCGCTCCTCAGATCCTCGATGAGGGCCGCCAGCAGGAACGCACCGAAGACCTGGAAGACGACAGAGATGATGGCGTAAAGGCAGTTGTTCCACAGCGCGACCAGCACGATCGGGTCATGCAGAAGCCGGTCGTAATTGGCGAGGCCGACATTGGTGACCTCGCCGGTATAGATGTCCTGGTCGGTGGTGCTGACGACGAAGTTGTCGACGATCGGATAGTAGACGAACCAGCCGATGAGGATCAGTGCGATGGCAGCCCATCGGAACGACAACAGGTTGCCGAAGCGGGCTCGCAAGCTTTTCTGCCTTTGCGGCCTGGCGGCGCCGTGGACCACGGCGCCACCTCTGATTGTGTCCGATGCCCTTGCCATTGTGCGCGTTATTTGGCTGCCGAGGCGGTCTTGCGCACCTCGTCCATCACCTGTTCCGGCGTCATCGAACCACCCGCCAGCGCCTGCAGGCCGGACAGCCAGACGGCGGCAACGCGCGGCGGATTGGCCGTGTCGAGCCAAGGCATCAGGAACGAGGCCGCATTGATCTCCTTGAGACCATCAACCACCGCCACGCTCATGTTCGATTCCGAGGCGCCGCCGATGGTGGCGCTCGGCTGGCCATAGGGCGGCGCGGACAGGACCTGCGCATTTTCCTTCGAGGTCACGAACTTCATGAAGTCGATCGCCAGCGGGATGTTTTTCGACGCCGCATTGATCATGTAGCCCTCTGGCGCACCCTCGATCGACTTGGGGTCACCCTTGGCGCCATCGGGCACGGGCAGTTTGAAGAATCCGAAATCGGCGGGCTTCACTGCCGAATCCGGCGTGGCGGCCTGATCGAACTCGATGATCTCCTGATAGTACATGGCCGACTGCGCGTTGGTGAAGGCCTGGAGAGCCGAGGCATAGGACGTGCCGTTGACGCCGGCGCCGTCGGTGCAGCGCACGACAAGCTGGCTGAATTGCTTGAGCGCCGCGACATAGCCCGGATCGGTATATTCAGCCGTGGCCGGATCGAAATCGCGTTCCAGCGCCGCCTGCGGCACGTTGTAGGCGAGCAGCTGACCCGCAAAATGGATTGCCGGCCACGCTTCCTTGTTGCCCAGCGAGATCGGTGTTGCGCCGGATTTGCGAATGGCGTCGCAGCTTGTCAGCAGTTCCTCGAAAGTGGCCGGCGCCTTCAGGCCGAGCTTGGCGAAGATCTGCTTGTTATAGCCCATGAATTTGGCATCCTGATACAAAGGTATGCCGTAGAGCTTGCCATTGTACTCGAACGCCTTGACGGCTGCTGGAGAGAGCGTCTTGCCCCAGTCGGTATCAGGGCCGATCACCTTGCTCAGATCGACGGCGCGGTTGCCGCGCACGAAGTTCGCGCCCCAGCTGCCCGTCCATGAGAAATAGACATCGGGAAGCGAGTTCGAAGCGACCAGCGTCTTCGTCTTGCCCTTCACGCTGTCGTCGCTCTCCTGGATAAGCTCCACCTTCACGCCCGGATGGAGCTTTTCATAGTCCTGCGCCAGATTGACGAAATAGGGCGACAGCTGCTGCAGTCCGAACTTGGTCAGGATCGACAGCGTGCCGCTGTATTCCACCTTGGCGTTGGGGTCGGCCGTGACAGCCGGCGAAGCAGCGGAACTGCCGCCCATCGATAGCCCCAATGATGATACCGCGGCCACTGTGACCGCCACGACTTGCAGCGAACGTTTCATAAGCAGCTCCTTCAGAGGTGAGAGTGGATCAGTATTCAACGCGTTTGTAATAGCGACGGGTCGTCAGCGGGTGGTTGCGGAGAACCTCGAGATGCGCGCTCAGCCGCTCGAGCAAAGTGGCGAGCAGGACCGGCGAGATCATGCTGCGCACCTGAGCCGAGATACCCGGCAACTTGACCGAGGCCGCATCCAGTGTGCGCACGCGGTCCGTGTAGCGCCTGGCGAAGCTCTCGACCCGGTCCGCCAGCGGGCGGAGCGCATCCTCGCCCTTGAACACGATGACGCTGACGCCTGGCTCGACCAGTTCAAGCGTGCCGTGGAAGAAGTCCGCGGCGTGCACGGGGCGGGTGCGGATCCACTGCATCTCTTCCAGGATGCACATGCCGTAGTAGTTGGCCTCCGGCCAGACCGATCCGGCACCGGTGAAAATGTGATAGGTTTCGTCCTTGATGGTCGCGGCCAGTTCGGCGGCCTTGTCCTCGAAGGCGGCTTTCGCATCGGCGAGCAGACCGGGCAGCAGCTGGAGTTGGGCGACAGCCGCGTCGAAACCGTCATATTCGCCGCGCTCGGCCAACAGCGCCAGGACGATCAGCAGCGTCTGCAGATAGAATGATTCCGACGAGGTGTCGTCCTCGGCGAAGTTCGTGAAATTGTGGTCGGCCTCCTGCGCGATCGGTGTGTCCGAATGGCCGGTGAGCGAGATCGTGCGCACGCCCCGCTTCTTCAGGAAAGCCATCAGCTCGACGCCTTCCTTGGTCGTGCCCGACAGCGACGGAATGACGACAACTGCCTTGTTGTCGAGACCGGCCGGCGGATCGAGGACGACCTGAGCCGGATATTCAGCGCTCACCGGAAAGGTCGAATAGCGCTTCGCCAGATCGATCGCCGGGAGCGTCAGAAGCTGCACACCGCCTGTACCCATGAAAAACAGCCGCTCGACGCCCTCCGAAAGCAGTGCGCGCATGAGCGAGCGCGCCTCGCCTGCGATGGCAACGGCCCCGCTCTGGATCCTTATGAAGCGGTCTTTGTCAAAGTTCAGCATGTAGTTCTTCCTTGTACTCGGATGCGGCGGAGCCTCTGTCCGGGCGCAAGCGTCGAGGCGCCTGTGCAACCAGCTTTTGATCGATCCTGATCAATGTGAGATCGATCTCACATCCGGATAATGGACATGCAATTTCGCGCTTGGCAAGCCCCCTCACGATGAAATTATTGGAACCGCGGGGATTCGGCGGCTGTCAGCGCCTGTTGAACTGAGCAACCGAGCCGCGCACAATCAGACGCGTCGGGAACCGGATATGGCGCGGGGCGATCTTCTTGCCGGCTAACCGTTCAAGCAGAAACTTGGCGGCGAGCGGACCGATCTCGGAGATAGGCTGCGCCACGACCGTGATCTGCGGGTCGGTGAAGGTAGCGAGATTGAAATCGTCGAAGCCAACCAGCGACACGTCGTGCGGGATCGACAGGCCCATGGAGCGCAGACCCAGAAGTGCGCCTTGGGTCATCAGGCTGTCCACGGTGAAAAGGGCTGTCGGACGGTTGCGGCGGCTGAACAGGCGAATGGTGGCTTCGACGGCATGTTCGACGGTCGAGCGCGACACGCTGATCAGCGATTCATCCAGCGCGATGCCATGCGACCGTAGTGAATTCTGATATCCGGCCAGACGCTCCTGGGCGGTAAAGATACGCGACTCATCGCGCAACAGTCCGATTCGTTCGTGATCGTTGGCGATGAGGTAATCCACCGCTTCGCGCGCGCCGCCTTCATTGTCGACGACGACGCTATCGCATTGCAGGTCCTTGACGACGCGGTCGATCAGCACGACCGGTGCGCCTTCGTTCGCCAGCTGCACGATGTGCTGGCTATCGGTCGCCGATGTCGGCGCCAGAATGAAACCGCGGATGCTCAGCGAGCGCAGGCTCTCAAGCAATTCCTTTTCCTGCTCGACGTTCTCCTCGCTGCTGGCGATCAGGAGATTATGGCGGTGCTTGCGCAGCTCGACCTCGATGTCGTGGGCGATTCGGGCGAAGAATGGATTCTGGATGTCGCCAGGCACGAACCCGACGATCGGCAACTGTCCGCTGCGCAGCGCCTGCGCAACGAGGTTTGCCCGATAGCCCAGTCTTTCCGCTGCTTCCAGCACGCGCAGCGCCGTCTCGTCGCCGACATAGCCGTAACTGTTGAGCGCCCGCGCAGCCGTCGCGCGCGATACGTTGGCCGCGGCAGCAACCTCTTTGAGAGTGATCCCCTTCTGCGTCACAGCTATTCCTCTTGCGACCTGCACATTGCGTCAGATCATCATTCTCGGCTCGTCTTGCCGGCTTTGTTGTGGGGCATATCGGCCGATTCTCAAACTGCCAACACAGCTTGCGCAAGTTCTTGCCACCTTATTCGTTGCCGCAATGATCGAAAACGGCAACGTCAATCTTCCTAGAGACGCCCATTGGAGAGATGATTTCCTGCTTGAGGTCCTCGCGTTCCCGCACGGAAAGCACGATGATCAGGTCGACTCCATTCGCGTCCGCCGTATTCCATGGGCCGAAGAAGAGCGCCTAGCAGATATGCCGATGATCAAACTCTCCTGCGAGTAGCCCAATTCAAGCCACGCCGCAGGATGGTGCTCATGGACGGATTGTCGAATTCTTCAGGCACGTGGCCAAGCGCCGAGAAGAAAACCCGGCCGCTGCCAAACGGCTTCTTCCACACCGTAGGCATGACGATACCATCGATCCATGGATAGTCCTCGCCGCTAAAACGGGTGGTCGCCAACACCTCGTTCGAGGGATCGACATGCATGTAGTACTGCTCTGAATAGTACTCGAAGTCGGAAATGCCGGTCATGATCGGATCGTCGGGGCGCGCGATCTCGACCGTGTAGCGCCGCACGCCGCCCGGTTCACGCACATAGGCGCCTCCGACCATGTAGCGGAACCGATCGTTGTCGCGGAATCCGTCGGCCATGCCACCATGGAACCCGCCAAGTCCGACGCCCGACCAAATGGCCGCCCATAGCCGCTTCGACGTATCGGCGCTCATCTGGCCGAGCGTCCAGTTGGGAACAATCAGGTCATAACTGGCAAGATCTTCTCGATCATAGGCTTCGAGCGTGCCGCTGTTCGTCACCTCGAACCCGTCTTCCTCCAGCATGGCCCGCACGCGCTCGCCGGCCTCGAATGCGCGATGCGGCGCATAGCCGCCGGAAACAATCAGACACCGCTTCATAGATGACCCTCTTCATGGAACTGAAAGCCGCAGCCTGGGCGGCGGAGCTAATTTCTTACAAAACAACAATTGTGGACGAAATCAATCCTATACCCCATAAAAAATGGGCCATCTGCCTAAAATTGGCCTCTGGCAGGCCAACCCATATGTTCAGTTAAAACAATTTTTGTTGATTTTGTGCGGCAAATGAGGAATCTTTTGCGCGTACTCGGCCGACCGGTCGGGCGAACCGTGCATCGAGGATCAAACAATGAGCCAAAGACCCCAGACCGCTGCCCTGAACCACGTCAGCATTCCTGCTCGCGACCTCGAAGAGTCGGAGGCGTTCTATCGCGAGGTTCTCGGATGCGAGCGCATCCAGGCGCCGAATTTCGGCTTTCCGGTATGCTGGATGCGGCTCGGCAACCTGCAACTCCACCTTCAGCAGGTTGGCCCCTTGGCCGGCGTGCGTACCTATCAACATTTTGCCGTCGAGGTTACCGATTTTGTCGGTGCCTACGGGGTGCTGCGGGCGCGGGGCGCCTTCGAGGAAGGCACGCGTTATGCCGATCTCTGGATGCTGCCGTCCGGCGAGTTGCAGATGTTCGTGCGCGACCCTTCCGACAATCTGTTCGAGATTGACCACCCCGACGTCACGCAGCTTGACCTGTCGGTGTTCGACATACCGTTGCGCAGGCTGGAGAACGAGCAGGAACAGACGTCGCAAAACAGGCTGGCTACGCTCTTCCTATACCGCAAGGCGGTTGCCGGACCGCAGGCGCGCCCGACACTGGTTCTAGACCGCTAAGTTCGTCGTGATCTCGTTTCCCATGGCCTGGATGGAATGGATCAGATGTTCGAAACGGCCCGGCTCGGCGCTGACCAGCGCCGTTACGCAGGTGATGCCAATCGAGGCCACCGGAAGCTTGTCCTTGCCGAAGATCGGACGCGCGACACAGGTCAGCCCCTCATGCGTCTCGTTCGCGTCGATCGCATAGCCACGCTCGCGGGTGACGGCCAAATCGATGCGCAACGCATCCGCGTTCATGATGGTGCTGCCGGTAAGCCGAACGAAATCTATGTTGTTGATCAGCGTCTCGCGCCGCTCCTGGGGCAGGAAGGCCAGCACCGCCTTGCCCACTGCGGAACTGTAGAGGGGTTCGAGCACCCCGATGCAATGACGGATGGAGATGATCGAGTCGGACAAGGCGAAATCCGCGAGCAGAACCCGGTCGTTGACGAAAAGCCCGAGATGGGTGGTCTGCTGCGTGATGCCCGCCAGCCGCTGCAGCTGGTCGTGGAACGAGTCGATCAGCCGCGTCTTTTCACGCAGGCGCGACGCCCAGTAGTAGATGCGGCCGCCGACATCATACTCCTTCGTCGTCGCATCCTTTCTCAGGAAACCCCGATGCTCGAGGGTCTGCAGGAAGCGAAAGGCGGAGGCACGGTCCATGTTGAAGCGCCGCACGATGTCCGACAGCTTCAACGGCGCGGGCGCCTCGATGATTTCATCGAGGATGCGCAACCCCTTTTCGAGGCTCTGAATGTGGCCGGCCGGACTCTCGACCTCGTTCCCGGAGTTCGGATTGTCCAACATCGTCTCCTGGAAGTTTGATTATGAAACAATGGAATAGGATGTTGGCTTTCACGTGTCAAACGGACATTCCCCACGAATTAGCCCCCTCGCCCCATCTTTCTACCCGCTGGACGGTCCCGGCAGGTGCCGAGATCGACCCTGATCCCGGGCGCAACAAAGCTCGAACCGTAGGTGTGTGGTGACAACAATTGTTTCCGAACAGGGCACCGATGCCCGCGGAGTGGTTGAAACACGGCTGATGAAAGCCGCGATCGTGCTGCCGTCACCGCCTTCTCCCGTTGGCAACTATCGTCCTGCCAGGATCGTCGATGGCTGGCTCTTCACGTCCGGACAGCTGAGCTGGCGCAATGGAGCGATCGTTCATCCGGGCCTTCT
>NZ_JAPFQA010000011.1 GCF_027563465.1 Mesorhizobium qingshengii
TGAGGATCGCCGCGACCATTGCGGCATTGCCGGCCTGGAGGTTGCCGTTGGCGACCTCCGTCACATTGCCGGTCAGCGACTGGCTCTGGACGTCGATCGCATCCTTGCCCGCCGTCAGCGCGGTGACATTGTTGGCGGTCACCGAAATGCCGGTGCTGGTCGTCACGTCGCGGACGACGATGCCTTCGCCTGTTGCCGCCGAGACATTACCGGTGACGTTGAGATTGACCGAACCGACGCCGCCCGTCTGCGTCACATCGAACGCGTTGCCCGCGCCATTGTTGGTGATGCTCCCGCCCGTGTAGATGATCGCGCCGCCAGCCGCCGAGACCGACAGGGCCGCCGTGCCGCCGGCGGTCGGCGTGTTGCCCACGTCAACGGCGATCGCGCCATTGTTGGTGATGGTGACGCCGCCGTTGCCGGTGTTGGAAACCGCAAGGCCGTTACCGTTTACCGTCGTTCCCGGATCGACGGTGACGGTGATCGGTACGGGCAACAAGCCCTGATAGTTGCGGTCATCGGGTGCATTGGCCGGAAATGTCGTGTCGGTGGTGGAGGTATTGTCGCATTGGACGGTGACGGCGCCGACGGTGCAAGCCGCCCAGGCCTGGCCCGGCGCCAGCAGACTGACGCCCGCGGCGGCGGCGATGCCGATGGCGGATCGCAGCGCAAGCCGACTCGCCTGCGAACGCAGGTTGCCGCGAAGGTTGAGGTAACTCGCCGGCGCGACCAAAGTCAGCGTCGCCTCGCGGCTTCCGAACGTATTCTGCTGCATTCAATCCCCCGACGTGACAGTCGTCCGCCCAAAGCCGACATGTCATTGCAGCCAAGCGTTGTCTTGGGCAGGAGCGCACTGGAATTGGACTGGAAAGAGGTGCCGAGCGCTTTTGCGCGCACTGTGGTGGATTTGCACCATCGATCGCCTCAGACGCCTTGGGCGATCGGCTTCCGACGGAGAGGGGATGGGAAATCGCATCGCCTGACCGGTTGCCCGAGGTGTCCAGATCTATCTGGCGCTCGTTGGCGTATGGCCGAAGCGACGACGAAAGCGGCGATTGAAGTACGACACGTCGCTGAATCCGCACGTCAGGGCAATGTCGCTGACCCGCATGTCGCCTTTGTGTCTCTGCGAGAGCATCTTGTGAGCCTTCTGCAGGCGCAGTTCGAGAACGCGCTCGGAGAAGCTGATCCCCGTCTCCTGAAGGAGATCGTGGACATAGCGCGCCGACAGACCGAGTTCTTGCGCGACGGCTTGCGCAGAGATGCCTGGGTTGGCAAAATTATCCGCGATCTTCGCCAAAACCGCCTCCAGCCTGGCCGCTCGCGGGCTCCGCTGGCCGGCCAATTCGGCGGCCTGACCTTTCGCGCCGGTCGCCAGACCGATCAAATCGACGATCGTCCTTGTCGCGTGCGCGATGAGATCGGGTGAGGCGAGGGGGCGTCCGGTTTCAAGCATTTGGCAATACCGTTTGAGAAGATCGAGAGCTTCGTTTTCGGCGCCGATCTTCAACGCCAGCCTGTCATCGATCTGCGGGAAGGCCTGGATGAGGGCAGCGCTTGGGACCACCATGGTCGTCCACACATTCCAGTCGGTGCCGGCCATTTTCAGCGCTTCCGATGCTGTGAGCAGGACCGCTTCTCCCTGACCGACACCATATTCGCGCCCGGCTTGTACCCCGCTCAACACGGTGTCGGCATTGTTGATCAGCAAGAGATATCCATCATCGTCGTCATCCATTGCCGTCATGGGCGATCTTGCTCGCCTTCCTCGTCGCGTTGACTGATCATTCCCGACATCTGCCGAAGAACCAGCGGTCCGACAGCCTTGGCTTCGATCGCAGCTTCGAAAGGCATGTCTTCCGATATGCCGTATTCGACCGGCGCGATCTCCGCGGCATGGATGTCTTGCCAGAGGGAAAGTCGATCGCGTTCACTGAGATGCGGCGGCAAATCAGTCGATGAAAACACCGTCTCTGGCGACACTGAAAGACCCCGAAAAAGCACTCACGGCCTCAAAAATATCGAACGCGATGCTTCCCATTCCCGAAATAACCGGCAACATTGACCGCCGGGCGTTCAACTTATCAGCTTAACCCCTTAGTCGAGCTCAACCAGGCGTGGCGTCACCCAAAAGTATGATGCCGCGAAATCTTGAGCAGCGAGGTCGGGGCATGTTGGGGAGAGGGATGGTGGTGGAAGGGCTGGGTGCCGAAGTACTTTATTCTATTATCTCCGATATATACGATTGTGTTTTGAATCCGGAGGGTTGGGCCGGAGTGATGACCAGAATCACAAAAGCTTTGAACGCGGCCTATACAACCATTGCTCTTGCCAGCGCCGCCGATAATCGCGGCCGTTTCATCGCTCAGTCGCCCTGGGACCCCGTGCAAATGCTAGCGCTCCAGGAAGACTATGACTTCGATGGAATTCCTGGGCTGAAGGCCGCGGTCGTCGGCGACATCGATACGCCCGTTGCGACGCTTTCATTGATGAGCGAAGCCGAGCTCCAGCAGACGCCATTCTTTCAGAATTGGGCCAAACCGCAGGGATTGCGCGAGGCTTGCGTCACCAAATTCGTTCATACACCGGACCGAATCGGGCTCCTGAGCTGCACCACGCGGGCCAGCAGGGGGGTCATATCAGTTGAAGATCAGCGTTTCCTGGCCTCTCTCTCGCCGCATCTGCGCCGCGCTTCCCTGATTGGAGATCTGCTCGATCAGGCCCGCGTCACCACCAATGTCTATCGTCAGGCGCTCGACTATCTGGCAGTGCCTGTTGTTCTTACCGGCGCCAACGGAGCAATCCTCCATGCCAATGGGGCCGCCGAACAGATGTTTTCGGTGCAAGGCCCCATTCTTTCCAGGAACGGCCTGCTCCAGGTGCAGAATCCGGCGGTGGCCAACGCTCTGCTGGAAGCGATCGCCAGTGCCGCGAACGCGGATGCCTCGCTTGGCTCCCGCGGCATAGGCCTACCCATTTCGGCCCTGGGCCAACCGCCCGCCGTCGCCTATGTATTGCCGTTGACCCAAGGAACCGCTCGCGCGGCTTTCCAGCCCGCATGTGCCGCTGTCTTCGTGTCGACCACGACGTCCTCTTCGCCACTCCCGGAAGCCGTTCTCGCCACGCTGTTCGACCTTACGCCCGCGGAGGCGCGGGTCCTGTTGCGGATCGGCAGCGGATTGTCCGCGTCGAAGAGCGCGTTGTCGCTCGGCATCGGCGAAAACACCTTGAAGACCCACCTCAACCGTATCTTCGCCAAAACCGGCACGAGACGCCAGGCCGATCTCGTCAAGCTTGTGTCGGACATGGGCGTGCCCCTCGCGGCTCCCGGATCATAGCGGTGAGCCGGCTGAAGCTGCCAATCTCCTCCTCGACGGGGGAGATTGCGCACTCGGTCGTGTCCACCAATCGCCGACGCCAGCCCCCCATGGACTTCGCCAAAATACCACCCATATTGACTCCATGGAGGTTTGAGCGTGACCTTCGCGCGGGTGGCACTTCTTGCCGCGGCCTTCGTCGTCGCGGCTGTCGTTTCTCCCTTCTCTTCGGCTGGGAGCGAGAGGGTCGCGCTGAGCGTCGCGATCGACGGCGCCATCGGGCCGGCAAGCTCCAGGCAGCTCAAGGAAGCGCTTGACGTCGCCGCCAAACGGGACGCCGCGGTCCTCATCCTTCAGATCGACACGCCCGGCGGGTTGGTCACCTCGATGCGCGAGATGATCGCCGATATCCTCGCTTCGCCGGTGCCTGTCATCGGCTATGTCGCGCCGGCCGGCGGCCATGCGGCGAGTGCCGGCACCTACATCCTCTACGCCACCCATGTCGCGGCGATGGCGCCCGGCACCAATCTCGGCGCCGCGACGCCGGTCGAGATGGGCGGCCTGCCGTCGCTTCCCGGCGGCGAGAAGGACAACGCCCCGGCCAAGGACGAGAAGGACGCCACCGGGCGGCCGGTGGGCGACGCGATGATGGCCAAGGTGACCAATGACGCCGTCGCGCTGATCCGCTCGCTCGCCGAACTGCGCGGGCGCAATGGCGACTGGGGCGAGAAGGCCGTGCGCGAGGCGGCGAGCCTGTCGGCCAACGCGGCGCTGCAGGAACGTGTGATCGACTTCGTCGCCCACGACACCGCCGAGCTCCTGCAACTGGCCGATGGGCGCACCGTCGACGTAGCCGGCAGGAAAGTGGTTCTGGCGACGAAAGGGCTGCTGGTCGAGACGCTGGAGCCCGGCTGGTTCATCCGGCTGCTCGCCATCATCACCGACCCCAACACCGCCATCATCCTGATGCTGGTCGGCGTCTATGGCATCATCTTCGAGTTCACCAGCCCAGGTGCCGTGGCGCCCGGCGTCATCGGCACCATCTGCCTCGTGCTCGGCCTCTATGCGCTCAACCTCCTGCCGATCAACTATACCGGCCTTGCCCTGATGTTGCTCGGCATCGCCTTCCTCGTCGTCGAGGCCTTCAATCCCACTGTCGTGCTTGGGCTTGGCGGCGTGGCCGCCTTTCTGTTCGGCGCCGCCATGCTGCTGAGGGTCGAGGGGCCGGGCTTTGCCATGTCATGGGCCGTCATCGGTCCCGCCGCCGCGCTGACGCTTGGGCTGGCGCTGCTGACCGGCACCTATGTCTGGGCGGCGCGCAGGAATCCGCCGCGCGTCGGCGGCGCGGCCATGCGCGGTCTGCCGGCCGAGATCCTCGACTGGCAGGGCGGCGAGGGCCACGTGCTGGCCCAGGGCGAGCGCTGGCGGGCGAAGGCCGACGAACCCGTCGCACCCGGCGACAGCGTCGAGGTGACCGATGTCAGCGACCTCGTGCTGACGGTGCGGCGGCGCGACGCGGCAAGGAACGGAGCAAGACAATGAGCATCGGTTACGTGGCCTATCTGTTGCTTGCGCTGGTCGTGTTCATATTCCTGTCCGCGGCCATCCGCATCCTGAGGGAATATCAGCGCGGCGTGGTCTTCACGCTCGGCCGCTTCACCGGGGTCAAGGGTCCCGGCCTCATCATCCTCGTCCCCTTCGTCCAGCAGATGGTGAAGGTCGACCTGCGCGTCGTGGTGCAGGACGTGCCGCCGCAGGACGTCATTTCGCGCGACAACGTCTCGGTGAAGGTTAACGCGGTGCTCTATTTCCGCATCGTCGACGCCGAGCGGGCGGTCATCCAGGTCGAGGACTTCATGGCCGCCACCAACCAGCTGGCGCAGACCACGCTGCGCTCGGTGCTCGGCAAGCACGAGCTCGACGAGATGCTGGCCGAGCGCGACAAGCTCAACAGCGATATCCAGGAGATCCTCGACCAGCGCACCGATGCCTGGGGCATCAAGGTCTCCAATGTCGAGATCAAGCATGTCGATCTCAACGAGAACATGATCCGCGCCATCGCCAAGCAGGCCGAGGCGGAGCGGCTGCGGCGCGCCAAGGTGATCAACGCCGAGGGCGAGCAGCAGGCGGCGGCGAAACTGGTCGAGGCGGGCCGGATGCTGGCGGCCGAGCCGCAGGCCATGCAGCTGCGCTACTTCGAGGCCCTGCACGACATCGCCGGCGAGCGCTCGTCCACGGTGGTGTTCCCGCTGCCGGTGGATCTGCTCGGACAGTTCCTGAAGGGGCAGGGGAAGTAGAAGCCTTCACCCCCGCCAGGGCGGCTCCGGCGCGAAGCGCTTGCTGATCCAGTCGGCGAAGGCGCGGGTCTTGGCGGCTTGTCCCTTGGCCGAGGGCGTGACGACATAGACCGCGCCTTCGTCGGCCAGCGTCCACTCCTCCAGCACAGGCACCAGCCGTCCGTCGGCGAGTTCGCGGCCGACCAGCCAGTCGGTGCTCATCATCAGGCCGACGCCTTGTACGGCAGCCTCGACCAGCACCTCGGCATCGTCGCTGACCAACGGTCCGGAAACCTCGACGCGCGCGCGCCGGCCCTCGCGGTCGGTCATCTCCCAGGCCGGAAAGGTCTGGAAGCCGCTGAAGCCCAGGCAGGAATGTCCGAGCAGCGCCTGCGGTGTCTCCGGGCGACCCTTTCGGGCGAGGTAGGAGGGGGCCGCGCAGAGCAGCCGGCGCCTCGTCGCCACCTTGCGCGCCACCAGGCGTGAGTCCTCCAGCGCGCCGAGCCGCACGGCGACGTCGAAATTCTCGGCGACCAGATCGGCGAAGCGGTTGGAGAATTCGGCCTCGATGCGGACATCGGGAAATTCGGCAAGGAATTGGGGCAGCAGCGGCCCGATCCACATGCGTCCGAACGTGCCGGGCAGCGCCAGCCTGAGCAGGCCGCGCGGGCCGCCGCCGGCATGTGCCGACGCGGCGGCCTCGGCCTCGTCGACGGAAGCGAGGATGGCGCGCACGCGCACCAGGAATTCGGCGCCCGCCTCGGTCAGCGACACGCTGCGCGTCGTGCGGGCGAGCAGCCTTACACCCAGCCGCTCCTCCAGCGATTGCAGGCGCCGCGACAGGATGGTCGCGTCGCGCCCGACACGCGCCGCCGCCCGGGTGAAGGAGCGCGCCTCGGCAATGGCCGCGAAGGCCGCCATTTCGGCAAGGGCCGCCGGTTCATGGGATTGTTGCATGGTCTGCAATACTCAAATGTAGAAGCTCAGGATTATCCAGAAATAACGCAGCAACTAGGTTCACTCAACCATCAATCGTCCCACCGGAGTGAAACCATGAAAGCCATCGAACTGAGCCAACCCAGGCTGGACGCCTTCCGCGCCGCCACCGTTGCAACCCCCGAGCCGCAGCGCGGCGAGGTGCTGATCCGCCAGCGTGCGGCTAGCCTCAATTTCGTCGATGTCGCGGTGGCGAGCGGCAATTATCCCGGACCGAGCTTTCCGTTGATCCCCGTCGCCGACGGTGCCGGCGAGATCGTCGCGGTGGGTGAGGGCGTCACGAGATTCAAAACGGGCGATCGCGTCGTCGCCCATGCCAAGCCACGCTGGATCGGCGGCCCGCCGCGACCCTACGAAATGAGGCAGATGCGCGGCGTCTCGCTGCCGGGGTCGCTGGCCGAATATGTCGCGCTGCCGGCCAATTCGCTCGTGCCGGTCCCGGCGCATCTTTCCTTCGAGGCGGCGTCGACGCTGCCGATCGCCGGCACCACCGCCTGGAACGCCATCCGCGCCGCCAATGTCGGGCCGGGCTCGGTCGTGGTGCTGCTTGGCACCGGCGGCGTCTCGATCTTCACCCTGCAGCTTGCGAAAGCTACCGGCGCCACCGTCATCATCACCTCGTCGTCGGACGAGAAGCTGGAGCGGGCGAAGGCACTGGGCGCCGATCATCTCATCAACTACCGCGCGACGCCCGATTGGGACGGCAAGGTGCTGGAACTGACCGACGGCCTCGGCGCCGACCTCGTGGTCGAGACCGGCGGCACCGCCACCTTCGCCCGCGCCATCAACGCCACCGCGCCCGGCGGCACGCTGTTCACCATCGGCTTCGTCACCGGCGCCGAGGCCACGGTCAACCTGCTGCCGATCATTATCAAGGCGCTGAAGGTGATCGGCAACAACACCGGATCGGTGTCGGACCTCCGCGACGCCGCCCGCGCCATCGGCGCGGCCAGGATCGAGCCTGTCGTCGACAAGATGTTTTCACCTGACGAAGCGGCCGAAGCCTACGCCCACATGGCTGCGGGCGGCCGGCATTTCGGCAAGCTGGTGTTCGGTCTGGAGTGGTGATCGGCGAAGCTGCCAATCTCCCCCTCAAGGGAGGAGATCACGCGCTCCACCCTAGATCAGCTTCTCCAGCGTGATCGGCAGGTCCCGCACGCGCTTGCCCGTCGCATGGAACACCGCGTTGGCGATCGCCGGCGCGACGCCGACGATGGCGAGTTCGCCGACGCCCTTGCCGCCGAGCACCGAGGAATGCAGGTCGGGGATGCCGACCGAGATCACCTCTATGTCGGGGATGTCGGCATTGGTCGGCACCAGATAGTCGGCGAGGTTGTTGTTGACGATGCGGCCGTGGCGGCGGTCGACGATGCCTTCTTCCAAAAGCGCCTGGCCAATACCCATGATGATGCCGCCCTTCCACTGGCTTTCGGCGAGTTTCGGATTGTAGAGCCGGCCGGAATCCAGCGCCGAGACCACGCGCGACACGCGCACCGTGCCGAAATCCTCGTCGACGCGCACCTCGATGAAATGCGCGCACCAGGAGTGGCGGGAATAGTCGCCCTCGGTGTGCGGCAGCGCCATGGCGATGGTGGTGTAGTTCTTGTAGCGGTCCTGCGCTGTCGAGTTGGCCGGCATGGTGTCGCCGGTCGCCTCGATGTGATCGCGGCCGATGCTGTTGAGCAGCTCGGCGATGGAGAGATCGGGGCCATCGCCGCGCGGCGAGGCGATGCGGCCATTGGCGACGACCAAAGTGTTCGCCTGCAGCGCGTGGAAGGGCGAGCGCGGGTCGCTGATCGCCAGCCCAACCAGCTGGTCGAGCGCGGAGGTAGCGGCCTTGTAGACCGCACCGGTCATCACGCCGGCCAGCCGCGAGCCGCCGGTGACGCCGGCGCGGGGGAAGCGGGAGTCGCCCAGCTTCACCACGACAGAGTTGGCCGGCACGCCGACCGTCTCGGCGGCGGTCTGCGCCAGGATCGTGTAGGTGCCCTGGCCCATGTCGATCGAGGAGCTCTCGACCTCGACCGAGCTGTCGGCGAGGATGCGCACGATCGCCTCGCCATAGGCGCGCCGCACCGGATAGGTGCCGGCGGCGACGCCCCAGCCGATCAGCTGGTTGCCGTCGCGCATCGAGCGCGGTTCGGGCGTGCGCCTGGCCCAGCCGAAGCGTTCGGCGCCGGCGGCAAAAGCCTCGCGCAACTGCCTGGTCGACCAGGCTTTTTTCGCATGCGGGTCCTGTTCGGCATAGTTCCTGAGCCGGATCTCCAGCGGGTCGATGCCGACCTCGTGGGCGAGTTCGTCGATGGCGCTTTCGATGCCGAAGGCCGAGGGGTTTTCGCCCGGCGCGCGCATGGCGCCCGGCACCACCAAATTCACCCGCACGACATTCTGCTTCGACGAGAAATTCGGCGTCGCGTACATGATCGAGGTGACCGACCCGAGCGGCTCGACCCACATGCCATCCATCGACGTCTCGTTGACACCGCGATGCACGATCGACTGGATTCTCCCGTCATGGTCGGCGCCGAGCGCCACCGTCTGGCGCGTGGCGGCGCGGCCGCCATAGCCGGTGAAGGTCTGCGGGCGCGTCATCACCAGCCGCACCGGCCGGCCGAGCATTTTGGCGGCACTCGCCGCCACCGCGCCATGGCCGAGCGCCAGCGCCTTGGAGCCGAAACCGCCGCCGATATAGGGCGAGACCAGCCGCACATTCTCGAACGGCACGCCGAACCATTCGGCATAGGTGCGCGCCATGCCGTCCAGCCACTGGCTCGGCTCCCATACGGTGAGGTGATCGCCCTCCCAGCGCGCGATCAGGCCATGCGGCTCCATCGGCGCCTGGTATTCGCGCGGCGTGTTGTAGGCGGCGCAGACCCGGACCGGGGCCGAGGCGAAAGCGGCGTGCGCGTCGCCCCATTCCTTGGTCATGGCATCGATCGGAATGCCGTCGCCCGCCTTGCCGTCGCTGAGGTCGACGATGGCCGGCGTCTCGTCGTAACTGACCTTGACCAGCGCCGCCGCGGCGACCGCCTGTTCGAAGGTCTCGGCGACGATCGCCGCGACATGCTGGCCACTGAAGGTGATGTCGCGCGCCAGCGGGCAATAAGGTTTGTCGGGCGGCGGCGTGCCGAGCCAGTCCGATGCGGTCCTGAGGCTGATGATCGTGTCCGGCGTCAGCACTTGCAGCACGCCGCGTGCGGCCCGCGCCTCCGTGGTGTCGATCGAGCGTACCTTGCCGGATGCAATCGTGCTTTCGACCAGCACGGCGTGGGCAAGCCCGTCGAGCTGCTGCTCGACGGCGTATTTCGCGGCGCCGGTGATCTTGGCCGGGCCGTCGACGCGCGACAGCCGGCCGCCGACGGCGTCCGCCAGTACGCCATCCGAAGCATCGCCATGTCTTGTGTGAACGGTCATGCCGTCTCTCCCAATTTGAGGATGGCGCGCGCGACGACGCGCGGCGCGAGCGCGATCTTGTAGTGGTTGGCGCCATGGTCGACGGCGCCTTCGACGGCAAGCAGGCTGGCCGCGCGGACGGCGTCCGGCTCCAGCACCTTGCCGTTCAGCGCTGCTTCCACGGCCCGCGCCCGCCACGGCTTGGTCGCGACGCCGCCGAGCGCCACGCGCAGATCGCGGATGGTGCGCCCGTCCGCCTCGAACTCGATGCCGACGGCCGCACTCGCCGCGGCAAATTCATAGGATTGCCGGTCGCGGATCTTCAGGTAGGTCGAGCGGCGTGCAGCGGCGGAGCCGGGGATCTCGATCGCGGTGATCATCTCGCCCGGTTCGATCGCATGCTCCCTGTCGGGGGTGGTCCCGGGCAGCAGAAAAAAGTCGTCGACCGAAACCCGGCGCTCGCCGAGATGGACGACCGCGTCGAAGGCGGCCAAGGCCACGGCGAGGTCGCCGGGATACATGGCGATGCAGGCGTCGCTGGCGCCGAGCACGGCGTGTCCCCTGGTGACGCCGCCGATCGCCGAGCAGCCGCTGCCGGGTTGCCGCTTGTTGCAGGCGGGGAAATTCGAGGGATCGCGGAAATAGGGGCAGCGGGTGCGCTGCATCAGATTGCCGCCCATGGTCGCCATGTTGCGGATCTGCGCCGAGGCCGCCTGCCACAATGCTTCGGAGATTGCGGGGAAGCGGCTTTTGATGTCGGCATGGTCGGCGACATGACCCATCCTGGCGAGCGCGCCGATGGTGGCGCCGCGCTCGTCGACGGTGATCCGGTCCAGGCCCTTTAGATGGGTGATGTCGACCAGCGTATCGGGTTCGGCAACGCCGCATTTGGCGAGATCGATCAGGGTGGTGCCGCCGGCGAGCAGCATGGCGCCGGGCAAGGCGGCCGCCTCGCGTGCCGCATCGACCGAGCCGGCGCGCAGATAGGAAAAATCCCTCATGACGCGACCTCCAGGGCTGCCTGGCGGACAGCGGCGACGATGTGCGGATAGGCGCCGCAACGGCACAGATTGCCGGCCATGTATTCGCGGATCTCATCATCGGAGCCGGCATGGCCCTCGCGGATGCAGGCGACCGCCGACATGATCTGGCCTGATGTGCAATAGCCGCACTGGAAGGCGTCCTGCTCGAGGAAGGCAGCCTGCACGGGATGCAGTTCGCCCTCCCGTGCAAGCCCCTCTATGGTGGTGATGGCGCGGCCCTGAGCCTGAGCGGCCAGCGTCAGGCAAGCCAGCACACGCTCGCCGTCGACATGCACGGTGCAGGCACCGCACTGGCCGTGGTCGCAGCCCTTCTTGGTGCCGGTCAGGCCGAGCCGGTCGCGCAAGGCGTCGAGCAGCGTGACGCGTGGTTCGATTTCCAGCGCGTGATGGTGGCCGTTGATGTCGAGATGGACGGGGATCGTTGTTTTCGTCATGGGCGTCTGGCTCCAGTTGCTTGACGCGAAGTCGGTTGATCTCATGTTGGGCAGGCGGGACAGCCGGCGGCCCTAGCGCCAGCCGTCCGGCCCGTCGCTTTCGCTCCCTGCCCTTCGGGCGTTCAGCCCCTTAAAAAGGTCCACTGGACCTTTTGATCCGCCTGAAGGCGGACCGGGCCTTCACCGTTCGTCGTTGGGGAAGCCAGGCACCTGGCTTTCCGTCTGCCACGCGGACCACTCCTCACCCCAGCAGGTCCTCGATCCGGATCGGAAAGCGCCGGGGTCGCACGCCGGTTGCGTGCCAGACCGCGTTGGCGACGGCGCCGGCTGTGCCGGTGATGCCGATCTCGCCAACGCCCTTGATGCCGAGTGCGTTGACGTAGGGGTCGTCCTCGTGGACCAGCAGCGCCTCGACCGATGGCACGTCGGTGTTCACCGGGACGTGGTATTCGGCGAGGTTGGCGTTCTGGATGCGGCCCGAACGCCGGTCGGTGATGGCCTCTTCATGCAGCGCGAAGGAGACGCCCCAGATCATGCCGCCATAATACTGGCTGCGCACCAGCCGCGGATTGATGACCCGTCCGGCGGCGAACGCGCCGACCAGCCTTGTGACGCGGATCTGCCCGAAATCGGGATCGACCTTCACCTCGGCGAAGACGGCGCCATGCGCGTGCTTGGCGTAGGTCTCCTGTGACGCCGGATCCGGAGCGCCCTTGCCGTGGCCTTCGATCTCGGTGAGACCGGCGCGCGCAAGAATCTCGGCATAGCTTTCACCGCGGCTTTCATCGTCGCGGCGATACAGCCTGCCGCCGCGCGCCAGTACGCCTTCATTGCCGGCGCCGAACAGCGGCGAGGCTTGATGGCTGGTGGCGAGATCGGCGAGCCTGGCGACGACGGCGGCACCCGCATTGTGGATCGCCATGCCAGCCGTCGCCGTGTGACCGGAGCCACCGGCAATGCCCGCATTGGGCAGGTCGGAGCTGCCGGCCCTGAAATCGACCTGGTCGATGTCGAGCCCCAACCCGTCGGCGGCGATCTGGGCAAAGGCGGTCCAGGCGCCTTGTCCCATGTCCTGCGCGCCAGTCTCCATCAGGCCGCTGCCATCGGCCTTCAGCACCGCGCGCGCCTCGGCCTGGAACATGATGGCGGGGAAGGTCGCCGTGCCCATGCCCCAGCCGGTGAGGAAGCCGTCGGCGTCGCGCATCAGCCGCGGCTGAAGCGGGCGGCTCTCCCAGCCAAACGCCTCGGCCGCCTGTCTGTAGCATTCGCGCAGCGCCTTGGAGGAAAACGGCTTGCCGGTCATCGGTTCGACCTCGGCATAGTTCCTCAGCCGGAATTCCAGCGGGTCCATGCCACAGGCGTGCGCCGCCTCATCGATGGCGCTCTCCAGCGCGACCGAGCCGGTGGCCTCGCCGGGCGCCCGCATGAACAGCGGCGTGCCGGTGTCGAGCCGCACCACCTCGTGCGACGTGGTGATGGCGGGGATGGCATAAAGCGTGTGCGAGGCGTCCGCGGCCGGTTCGAAGAAATCGTCGAACGTGCTCGACGCGGTCCTGGCGTGATGGTGGATGGCGGTCAGCCGCCCCTCGCCATCCATCCCCATGCGCAAGGTCTGGCGCGTCGGCGCACGGTGGCCGACCGGTCCGTACATCTGCTCACGCCGCAGCACCAGCTTGACCGGACGGTTGACCAGCCGCGCCGCCAGGATGCCCAGCACCTGCGGCCCGGAGATCATGCCTTTGGAGCCGAAGCCACCGCCGAGGGCTGCGGATGTGGATGTTTTGCGGCGCGATGCCGAACAGGCCGGCGATGCGGCCCTGCGCCATGGCAAGGCCCTGGCTCGGCGTGTCGATCGAGAGCCTGTCGCCCTCCCAGGCGACGACGATCGCATGCGGCTCCATGGCGTTGTGGTACTGGGCCGGCGTCTCGTAGGTAGCCTCGATCCGCGTCCTTGCCGATTTGAGGCCAGCTTCGATATCGCCCTTGTGCTGCACCGCCGGACCGCCGACGCCGACACCACGCGGCACGAAGCTTTCGGCGCCGTCGAGACCAACGCGCGCCGGCAGCTCTTCATAGCGCGGGGAGAGCAGCGCCGCCCCTTCAGTCGCCGCCTCCAGGGTCTCGGCGATCACCACGGCGATGGTCTGGTTGGGGTAGCGGACCTGATCGTTCTGCAGCAGGTCGAGCCGGAACATGAAGGGATGGTCCTTGGCGTCCGGATCGATGGCGAGCGCCGGCCGATTCCCGGGCGTCATCACCTCGACCACGCCCGCATGCGCCTTGGCCGCCTCGATATCGAGCGCCGCAACGCGGCCGCGCGCGATGCTGGAGACGGCGAGCACGGCATAGAGCATGCCGGGCGGATGGTTGTCGGCCGCGTAGCGCGCGGCCCCTGTGACTTTCAGAAAGCCGTCGCGCCGGGTCAGCGGCTGGCCGATGCTGGAGCCCTGCCGCGTGTGGGCGGGTTGCTGGTTGAGGCTGAGTTCAAGCGTCATGGGGCGCTCCGGGAATGTTCGAGAACGGGGAGGCAGGAAGGGCCGGCAGCCGCTCGGGCGTTCCCGCCAGGGCGGACATCAGCGCCCTGACCACGATGCGGCGGGCAAGCTCGATCTTGAAAGCATTGTCGCCGGAGGGGCTGGCGTCGGCCAGGGCGGCATCCGCCGCACGAATGAAGTTCGCCTCGCTCGCATCGGCGCCGAGCAGGACGGCTTCCGCCGAACGCGCCCGCCATGGCTTGGCCGCGACGCCACCCAATGCCAGCCTCGCGGCGCGGATCTTGCCGGCGTCGACGACAAGCGCCGCGGCGGCGGAGACGACTGCGAAGGCATAGGAGGTGCGTTCGCGCACTTTCAGGTAACGGGTGTTCGCGGCGAAGGAGGCGGCCTCCGCCGGCAGCCGCACCGCCACGATCAGGTCGCCGGGCTCCAGCGCATTCTCCCGCTGTGGCGTGTCGCCGGGAAGCCGGTGGAATTCCGCCAGCGTGACGTGGCGCCGGCCCGCCTTGCCCTCGATCTCGACCACGGCGTCGAGCGCCACCAGCGGCACGCAGAAGTCCGACGGGTGGGTGGCGATGCAGGCATCGCTCCAGCCAAGCACGGCGTGCAGGCGGTTTTCGCCACCGAGTGCCGCGCAGCCGGCACCGGGCTCGCGCTTGTTGCAGGCGCTGGCGGTGTCGTAAAAATAGCTGCAGCGCGTGCGCTGCAGGAGATTGCCGCCGACGGTGGCGGCGTTGCGAAGCTGCGCCGAGGCGCCCGACAGCAGCGCTTCCGCCACCGCCGGATAGGCCTTGGCGAACGCCGCGTCATGGGCGAGATCGGCGTTGCGAACCAGCGCGCCGATACGCAGGCCGCCATCGTCGAGCCGTTCGATGCGGTTGAGCTCCGGCAGCCGCGAGATGTCGACGATGCGCTCGGGGCTGGTGATGCCGCCCTTCATCAGGTCGAGCAGATTGGTGCCGCCGGCGAGATAGGCCGAACCCGGTTCTGCCGCCGCCGCGATGGCGTCGGGGATGGTGGCGGGCCTGACGTAATCGAAGTCTCTCATGCCGCTGTCCTCCGGTCGGTCCTGGCAAGTTGCTGCTGGGCGTCCAGGACGGCCTCGACGATGCCGCCATAAGCGGCGCAGCGGCATATGTTGCCGCTCAGCCCCTCGCGGATGCGTTCGGGATCGTCGCCGGCCTGCCCCTCGGCGATCAGGCCGAGCGTGCTCATGATCTGGCCGGGCGTGCAGAAACCGCACTGGAAGCCGTCATGGGCGATGAAGGCGGCCTGCACCGGATGCAGCTCTTCACCACGGGCGACGCCTTCGATGGTCAAGACATTGGCGCCGTCATGGCTGACCGCCAGCGCCAGGCAGGAGTTGATGCGCTTGCCGTCGACCAGTACCGTGCAGGCGCCGCACTGGCCGCGGTCGCAGCCCTTCTTGGTGCCTGTGAGATCAAGCCGCTCGCGCAACAGGTCGAGCAGGGTTACGCGTGGATCGACCTCCAGTTCGTGTCGGTGTCCGTTGATGGTGAGCGTGATGGGAAGGCTGGTCATGGGCGTCTGGCTCCAGTTTGCTTGACGCGGATGGGAAGGGAACTGGTGCCTTGCCGGAGAACGGCAAGGTACCCTTATGGTCAGGTCCTGGTGGAAGTGGAGACGGCAGCGGATCTCCCGGGAGACAGGCGGGCAGGGGAGATGTCGGCTTGCAGGTTTGAAAGACGTGACATACCGGTTCCCCTGATTATATGATAAAGGCGCTCCACTAAAGCGGAGGCGCCTCCGTTTATTACGTGGGGGCTGACGCTACCGGGTTCAAGCCCCCATATTTCGACTGTGGAGAAAAAATTGGCCGTTGAGCCGTCCGTCATCGCCGAAACGAAGAACGCCGTGGAGACCAAGCGGCTGCGCGCGGATGCGCAGCGCAACCGCGACCGGCTGGTAGAGGTGGCCGCCGCCGTCTTCGCCGAGCGTGGCATCGATGCCTCGCTGGAAGAAATCGCGCGCCGCGCCGGCGTCGGCATCGGCACGCTCTACCGGCATTTCCCGACGCGCGAGCATCTGGTCGAGGTGGTCTACAGGCGCGAGGCGGAAGGGCTGTGCGCGGCCGCCGGCGAGCTCGCCGAAAAACACCCGTCCGATGTCGCGCTGGAACAGTGGATGCAGCGCTTCGTCGACTACATCGCCACCAAGCGCGGGCTGGCGACCAGCCTGCGCATCCTGCTCACCACCAATTCGACGCTGTTCTCCGACACCTCGGGAAGGGTGTCGCAGGCCCTGCGGCAACTGGTCGAGGCGGCGGTGGCCGACGGCACCATCCGCGGCGACGTCGACGCCTCCGACGTGCTGCACGCGCTCTCCGGCATCTATTCGGCCCCCGATACCCCGGAATGGCGCGACCGCTCGCGCCGGCTGGTCAAGCTCTTGATGGACGGGTTGCGGTTCGGGGCGGGGAAGGGGGCGAAGAAGGCTGGCGAGTGAGGGAAGCGGTAAAGCCTTCCGCGACCACGAAGCCACCGAAACCGCGTAAAGTCCGATTCACGCCGGCGCCTGTGATGCCTCCAGCCACGCATTCTTCCGATCTGCGTATCAGGACGCCACAAGGCTCGCACAAGCGCCGGGAGCCAAGAGTGGAGCCGCACATCGTGCAAGCGGCGTGGAGGCTGAACCGGCCGTAACCACCGCGTGACGGAAGGCTTGAGGGCTTGAAAAGCGCGGCAGTTCAAATCGAGGCCTTTGACGAACCGAATCTCATCATGGGCAAGGCGCCTATCGTGCGGGCCGTCTTCGAAGGGCGCGATATTTCTCCCTTGTGGGACACGCTGTTCGGGCGCGTTTCGGCCGATATCACCGATGCCGCCGCGTTTCTGGATGTGTCGATCCTGCTTCATGCGATCGGCGAGGAAGACAAGGCGGCACTCAGCCAGAAGGCCGCGCTCGAGCTCAGCCGCAAGTATCTGATACGCAACGGACGCGGTACGGGACCGAACGTCCTTGTCTTCATGACGGCCGGCGACTTCATGGCCAACACGCCGATCGAATTCCTGCTCGAGAACTCCGACGCGAACCTGCTGCTCTACTATGTCGACGCCGACACGGCGGACCTCGGGGATGTTCCCGAGCACGATGTCGCCTTCGTGGCTGTCGGCGAGTCCACCGAAAATCTGGGCGTGCTGGCAAACCTCGACCGGCTGTTGCGCGACTGGGCCGGCCCGATCATGAACAACGCGCCGCGCCTCATCATGGCGCTGTCCAGGGACGGCGTCGCCGAAGCGCTGAAGGACGAACCCTCGATCCTTGCGCCCGCCGCCGCGCGCGTCGATCGGACTGTGCTCGAGAACTTGGCTCGCGGCGACATCGAGGTCGGCGCACTCCTCGTGGCGAACGCGTTTCCGGTGATTGTCCGACCGCTCGGCACGCATGCCGGCAAGGGAATGGAGGAGATCGCCACGCGATCGGAGCTTGCGGCCTATCTCAATTCGCACGCCGAGGCCGAATTCTACGTCACGCCCTTCATCGACTACAGCGGGACGGACGGCAAATTCCGCAAGCAGCGCGTCGCCTTCATCAACGGGCGACCCTATGCCAGCCATCTCGCGGTTTCCGAGCACTGGATGGTCCACTATCTCAACGCCGGCATGACCCAGCACGAGGACAGGCGTGCCGAGGAGGCGCTGTGGATGGCCAATTTCGACGGCGATTTCGCGGTGCGCCACGCGCGTTCCTTCGATGCGCTGCATCGACGTCTCGGGCTGGACTACTTCGCCATCGATTGCGCCGAACTCGCCGACGGCCGCCTGCTGGTGTTCGAGGCGGATGTGGCGATGATCGTCCATTCCATGGATTGGGAGAGCATCTTTCCCTACAAGAAGGGCGCCATGCGCAAGCTTTTCTTGGCATTCGAAAACGCGCTGGCGCGGCGCGTGGCGCGGATGGCGCCGACGACCGAATGCGCCCATACCGGAAAACCGGCCGTCTACCAGAGAACCCATGACGACTGCCTGGTTTGTGCCCTGGCGATGCTCACGGGCCGGACCTACGAGGAGATCGAGGACATCGCGCGAGGCTGCGATCCGGCCTATCCGCTCGGGGGTCCGATGAGCCATTCGATCATGCGCGGCGTTGCCAACAGATGCGGTTTCGTCCTCCTGAGCAGCATCTACATGCTGTGGGCCAAGCCCGCGATCATAGGCGTGGTGTCGCCGACCGTTCCCGATACCGGCCACGCCGTTTTCTGGGATGGCGAGAAGATCATCGATCCGGGTTTCTGCGAACGCGTCGATCGTGCCTATGTCGACCGGTGCGGGTTGGAATTCACGCAGCGGGCGAGCGATCTCCAGCCGCTGATCAGCCATGACGTCCAGATCTCCTACCTGGCCGGTGCCGTGGCGGCCAATGAACCGCTTTGACCGGAACCAGTTCGCCACCGCCCTGACCACGGAGACCATCATGCCTGCAACCCAGCGCGGGACCCTGCCGGTGCCGGCGAATCCGGTCCCGGAAACGGATGGCCTGGACCGCCGTTCCCCGGCCTCCGTTTCCTTCCTGCTCGGCACGGGTGGCGACAGACGCATCTGGCCGGACGCGATCACGCGGCGCAACCGCTATGGAACCCGCGCAACCCCGGCGGACGATGAGATCTCATTCTCGTCGACAACGGCAAGCAACATCTCGCGCGAGGGTTTTCAGGCGGCCGGGGTCGAGCTCGCACGCCTCATGGATATCGCGTCGCCTTACCCTGTCGATCAATGGTTCGCCGACATTCGCGACCGGATTGCCGGCAATCTTGGCTGCGCGGGCGCGCAAATCGTTCTCGCGGCCTCGGGAACGGATGCGGAGCTTCTCGCGCTCTGCATGGTTGCCGGTGTCTCCAGGCGCCCCTTGACCAATGTGCTTGTCGCGCCCGACGAAACGGGAAATGGCGTTCCACGCGCGGCGGCAGGGCGTCATTACTCGGATCTGACGGCACTCGGCAGCGCCGTCGAGGCTGGCGCGCCGCTTGAAGGCCTGCCGCCGGACCGTATCGAAGTGCGCACGATCGCCATCCGCAACGAGACGGGCGAGCCCCGCCATCAGCATGAAATCGATGCCGAGATCATCGCCACCGTCGAGCTGGAATTGAAGCGCGACCGCGATGTCCTCCTCCACGTGCTCGATGCGTCGAAAACCGGTTTGCCGGCGGTGACACGGCAGGCCGCGCGCCATGTCGCGGCGCTTGCCCCCGGACGGGTGCGGGTCATCGTCGATGCCTGCCAGTTCCGCGGCTCGATTTCGCGGCTGCGGCAGGATCTGGCGGATGGCTTCATGGTGGCCTTGACCGGCTCCAAGTTCATCGCCGGCCCGCCCTTTTCCGGCGCGCTTCTCATCCCTCCGGCATTGGCCGAGGAGCTTGCGGCGAGGTCCGATATCCCGGCGGGCCTGGCGGAATACACCGCGGCGCAGGACTGGCCGGCGGCCCTTCGCCAACGGATGAGCTTCGCGTTCAAGTCGGAACTGAACCTGGGGCTGGGTTTGCGCTGGGTCGCGGCGCTCGCCCATCTCGACCGCTATGCCGGGATCGACGAGCCCCGGCAAAGCCTCGTCAAGGAAGAGTTCGTTCGCCTGGTGCGGTCTCGCATCGACGCCGTGAAAGGCATCTCACTGCATCAGCATGATGAAGGCGACCATCTTGGCTCACGCGCCATGGTCCCGTTGACCGTCACCAACCGCACCGGCGCTTTCGCACCGTTCGAGGAATGCCAGGCCATCCAGCTGTCGATGCGCGGCCTCAACGGAGGCCCGATCTGCCACGTCGGGCAAGCCGTGCGCCTGGGTTCGCGCACCGTGCTGCGCGTCGCCGCCTCCGCTCCCGATGTGATCGGCGTTTCGCTGGGGATGTCGGCCGGCCAGCCACTGCAGCAGGCGTTCGCTCCGATAGAATCGAGGCTCGACGCCTTCTTCCAGAAATTGTCGGCGGTCCTGCACCGTCCGCGAGACGCCTGATGGCGCGGTCCACCGAGCTGCAACGCGCGGCGGCCAAAGATGCGGCCGGGACCAGCCTCGATCCGTCGAACTGGGATCGGTTTCGCGAGACCGCGCATGGCATGCTGGACGACATGATCGCCCACATCGAGACGATCAGGCAGAGACCGGTGTGGCAGCGGCCCACCGATGAAATGCGCGCGCGGTTTGCCCGGCGGCTGCCGAACGAACCTCGCGAACTGGGCGATGTCCTCGATGACGTGCGCACGCACATCATGCCGTTCGCGACCGGCAATCTGCATCCCTCGTTCATGGGTTGGGTTCACGGCGCGGGTACGCCGATCGGGATGGTGGCGGAAATCGTCGCGGGCGGCCTGAACATGAACTGCGGCGGCCGCGACCATGCCGGCCTGGTGGTCGAACAGCAGATCGTGCGCTGGATGAGCGAGGCGCTCGGCTACCCCGGTGGAGCGAGCGGCTTGTTCCTCACCGGATCCTCGATGGCAAACTTCGTCGCGCTGACGATCGCCAGGACCGAGGCGCTGGGCCCGTCCGTCCGCGAGACCGGCCTGCGCGACTGCGGCCGCCAGCTGGTCGCCTATACGTCCACCGAGGCGCATTCCTGCATCGCGCAGGCAATGCAGTTGTCCGGCATCGGATCGGCAAACCTGCGGACCATCGCGGTCGACGATGCCGGAAGGATGCTGCCTGGCGCATTGCGCGCGGCGATCGAACAGGACCGCGCCGAGGGGTTGCTGCCGTTTCTGGTCGTCGGGACCGCCGGAACGGTGAACACCGGGGCCATCGATCCGCTGGCCGACATCGCCGAAATCGCATCCAGGGAAAAACTCTGGTTCCATGTCGATGGCGCGATCGGCGCACTCGCCGTGCTGTCCGATTCCCTGCGTGGATTGTTCAAGGGCATCGAGGAGTCGGCATCGGTGGCGCTCGACTTTCACAAAGGGGGCCAGGTTCCCTACGATGCCGGGTTCCTTCTGGTGCGCGATGGCGATGCCCACAAGCGCGCGTTCGCGCAGCCGGCCGCCTATCTGCAGCGGGCGAACCGCGGGCTTGCCGCCGGCGAAACATGGCCCTGCGATCTCGGCCCGGACCTGTCGCGCGGGTTCCGCGCCTTGAAAACATGGATGACGATCGAAGCGCTTGGAACGGATCGCATCGGCGGCTCGATCGCACACACATGCATGCTCGCCCGCCATCTCGCCGAAGCTCTGCAACGCCATCCGGCATTTGAACTGAAGGCGCCCGTGGCGCTCAACATCGTGTGTTTCGGCATTCGCGGGGCGGACTCTGAATTTGTCCGCAACCTGGTACTGGATCTTCAGGAATCCGGCCTGGCCGCGCCTTCATGGACAACCATCAACGGCGAGCTGGTCGTGCGCTGCGCCATCGTCAACCATCGCACGACGGTGACCGACATCGACGGGTTCATGGATACGCTCAACCGGTACCTGGCCGATCGCGGCTTTCCTCCTGCCCCTTGATCGTCAGTTTGTCATTGGTGATCGACAGCGGGACGGTGCGAAGCCAAAGACTACCATCCACGGCGCTCCGTTGGGGCGCCATGGCTCCACGTACTTCGCTCGGGACGATGCCAACCTTGGAGCGACTAGGCTTTCGCTTCGACCAGGATCACCAGCGACTCCGGCACCACGCCATCGTGGGCCATCGCGTCGGCGGCCGCCTTGCTCTGCATCAGCGCGGCCATCTTGTCCATGTCCGGAACGTCCATCATCACGGCCACCCGCTTCGGGTTCTGCGGATCGACGAACGTGCGGATGTTGGTGATCCCAAGCGCGCCGAAAAGCTCCTTGCGCTTGGGTGAACCGAGCCAGTGCTTGCTATCTTTCGTGATGTTGTGATGGCCAATGACAGTTGGCATGGCATCCTCCCCAAGGTGACGCCGGCGGCCGATATCGCCCGCCTGATGCTGCGATCCACCTCTGCGTTCCAGTCAGCGCCGTTTCTTACGAACTGTCAATTAGCTGCTGCTGATGGACCTGTCGGGATCGGGAGGTCGCCAGTGCACCGGCCGCTATTGCCGGCCGGAAATCATCCGCAGCCAGGGCGCCAGATGGAAGGCGCTCATCAGGAGGTACATCGCCGCCATGCCGGTGAACGGCGAGGCATTGGCGCCCATGCACAGCATGGCGGCGTCGCCACCCTGAAGACAGGAGAGCAGTGCCATCCCGGCGAAGGTGGGTGCCGCCGCGAGGCACAGCCAGTCGGCGACGCCAAGGGTGGTGGTGTTTTCGGGGGTCGCGCTGCCGGTGCTTGTTTGGATGTTGCTCATCGTCCTTCTCCTTGATGGCCGCGACCTGTCAGGACTTGGTTTCCTCGCCCCTGCCGAAGGCGGGGAGAGGTGGCCGCGTAGCGGCCGGAGAGGGGGCCCTCGTAGGGCGCAACCCCTCTCCGTCTCGGCTTCGCCGAGCCACCTCCCCCCACTCCGTGGGGCGAGGAACCCTAGACAGGCGTCCTTACTGCTCACCCTTGTCCCGGAACGCCGCCTCGCCGGCAGCCGACACCTCGGCCCATTTCTTGTCGGCCCCGGCGTCGTAATTGTCGTGCCAGTTCCACCACGAGTAGAGCGGGGTCTGCGGATAGCCTTCGGGCGAATCCTCCCAGACCTCCTGGCGGCCGAGCGGGGTGGCGTCGAGATAGCTCCAGACCGTGCCCATCGCCTCGTCGCCGCGGCTGTTGATGAAATAGGTGCGGAAGATACGGTCGCCGTCGCGGAAGAACACGTTGTGGCCGTGCCATTCGTCGACGCCGAAGTCTTTGTCGAAGCTGTCGGTGATGGTGTACCAGGGCATCTCCCAGCCCATGCGCTTCTTCAGCCGCACGATGTCGGCCTGCGGTGCACGCGAGGCGTAGACGAGCGTGGTGTCGCGGGCGTTGAGATGGGCGAGGTGGCCGACCTGGTCGGCGCCCAGCGAGCAGCCGCGGCAGGCGTGATCGGGCCAGCCATAGACGCCCGGCTCGAAGAAGGCGCGGTAGACGATCAGCTGGCGGCGTCCTTCGAACAGGTCGAGCAGGCTCGCCTTGCCATCAGGGCCCTCGAACACATAGGCCTTGTCCACTTCCATCCACGGCATGCGCCGGCGCTCGGCGGCCAGCGCGTCCTTGGCGCGCAGGGTCGCCTTCTCCTTCACGAGCAGTTCTTCGCGCGCGGCTTCCCACGCCTGCCGTGAAACGATCGGCGGGGTCTTCATCGTGACGTGCTTGGTCATTGGTCGTCTCCTTGTCAGTTTGCCGTCGCGCCGTTGCGACGTGTTGCTGCTTGCTGGTCGTGAGGTAGGGTAGGGCGATGAGGTGGAGCGGTGGGAGTTACAAGTGTGACGGGATTTGAATCGTCTGGCCCGCCGCAGCAGGGGTGGCGCCCGGCGTGCTTGGCCGTGTCGATTGTCGCGTCGGGGGGCAGGTCGGCTGGACTGGGCATCTTCTTCTCCTTTGGCGTGCCGTCGGTTGCCAGCACGGCTTGCTGGTTGACGGTGCTGGCTTAAGTTAGGGCGGTGCGGCGCGAGGGTGGGAGTTACAAGTGTGACGGGATTTGAATGGACTCGCTGATCACGGCGGCAGGTATGGCGCTGGCGGCGGGCGATCCGCTCGGCGCGCTCGACCGCGTCGCCTTGCGCGAGGATGCGCCGGCGCTGGCGCTGCGCGGCATCGCCATGGCGCAGCTCGGCGACCTCGAACGCGCCAAGGCGCTGCTGCGGCGGGCCGCGCGCGCCTTTGGCCCGAAAGAGGCGGTGGCGCGCGCCAGATGCGTCGTCGCCGAGGCCGAGATCGCGCTGGTCTCGCGTGACCTCGGCTGGCCGGCCAGGGCGCTCGACGCGGCGCGGACAACGCTGGAAAAGCATGGCGACCGGCTGAACGCCGCGCATGCGGGCCACCTCAAGGTGCGGCGGCTGCTGCTGATCGGGCGGCTCGATGAGGCCGAAGACGTGCTGGCCGGTCTCGATCCGGCACCGCTTCCGCCGGCCTCGAGGGCCGCGCACGAACTGGCCGTCGCCGGCATCGCGATGCGGCGCCTCAAGACGAAGCCAGCGCGCACGGCACTGGAGTGGGCACGCCACGCCGCCCGCCGGGCCGGCATTGCGGGCCTCATGGCGGAGGTCGACAGCGCGTTCCTGGCGCTGGACACGCCGGCGGCGCGGCTGATCGCGCGCGGCCAGCAGCGCCCGCTGCTGCTCGAGGAGGTCGAGGCGCTGCAGGCGTCGCCGGGGCTGGTCGTCGATTGCTTTCGCTATGCCGTGCGTGGCGGCGAAACGACGATCTCGCTGGCGACGCGCCCGGTGCTGTTCGCGCTGGCGCGCACGCTCGCCGAAGCCTGGCCGGGCGATGTGTCGAGAGAGGAACTCGTCGCGCGGGCCTTTGGCGGCAAGCATGCCGATGAATCGCATCGCGCCAGGTTGCGGGTCGAGATCGGCCGGCTGCGCGCCGAGTTGCGGACGCTGGCCGACATCGGCGCGACCAGGCGCGGCTTCGCGCTGGCGCCGCGCCAGGCCGGCGAGGTGGCGGTGCTGGCGCGGCCGATCGAAGAGCGGCACGCGGCGGTGCTGGCCTTGCTCGCCGACGGTGAATCCTGGTCGAGTTCGGCGTTGGCGCTGGCGCTTGGAACCGGCCAGCGCAGCGTGCAGCGGGCGCTCGAGCAGTTGGCCGAGTCCGGCAAGGTGCAGTCGTTCGGCCACGGGCGGGCGCGCCGCTGGATGACACCGCCGGTGGCGGGATTCACGACCACCTTGTTACTCCCCGCACCGCTGCCGAATGGCTAGAAAGGGGCACGACCAACACGGTTTGAGGATCAAGACATGAAACATTCAGCGGCCGAAATCCTGCGGGAATATGGACCGTTTCCCGGCGTGGAGCGGGTCGGTGGCGTAAGCTTCGATGGCAAGAACGTCTGGTTTGCCTCGGGTGACAGGCTGAATGCCTTCGATCCGGCAAGCGGACAGTCGCTGCGCTCGATCGACGTGGCAGCACACGCCGGCACGGCCTATGACGGCAGGCATCTCTTCCAGCTCGCCAATGATCGCATCCAGAAGATCGATCCTGATACCGGCGAGGTGCTTTCCACGATCCCGGCGCCCGGCGGCGGCCGCGACTCCGGGCTGACCTGGGCCGAAGGGACGCTGTGGGTGGGGCAGTACCGCGAGCGCAAGATCCACCAGATCGACCCCGAGACCGGGGCAATTCTGCGCACCATCGAATCCAACCGTTTCGTCACCGGGGTGACCTGGGTGGACGGCGAGCTGTGGCACGCCACCTGGGAAGGCGATGACAGCGACCTGCGCCGCGTCGACCCGCAAACCGGCAAGGTTCTGGAGACGCTGGACATGCCGGCCGGCATGGGCATCTCGGGGCTGGAATCCGATGGCGGCGACCGGCTCTTCTGCGGTGGCGGATCGGTGGGGGTGGTGCGGGCGGTGCGCCGGCCAAGGTGAGGGCGAGGCGCCGGTGACGATGGCGAAAGTTGGTGCTCCACGCCAACCTCGCATCATATCGACCAGCCGACAAATGTCCCTCGATGGCTGGCCATCCGGCCACCTCGCACCTAGTTAGGTTCTGCACCGGGCGGACCGCCCCGAGACATCTTTGCAGAAGGACCTGACCATGCCCGAACAGATTGCGTTGAACGACGGCGCCACCATTCCTCAACTCGGCCTTGGCGTCTGGCAGGTCGATCAGGCCATCACCGCCCAGGTGGTACGCTGGGGGATCGAGGCCGGTTATCGCCTGATCGACACCGCCGAGGGCTACCAGAACGAGGAGGGGGTCGGAGAGGCGATCCGGACCGCCGGCGTGCCGCGAGGCGACCTGTTCATCACCTCGAAACTGCGCAATGGCGCGCACCAGCGCGATGCGGCCCGCAAGGCCTTCGACGGGACGATGAACAAGCTTGGCATCGAGCAGCTCGACTTGTTCCTGATCCACTGGCCGGTGCCCAGCCAGGACAAATATGTCGAGGCGTGGAAGACGCTGGTCGAGCTGAAGGAGGCCGGTCGCATCAGGTCGATCGGCGTTTCGAATTTCAACCAGGACCATCTGGAGCGGATCATCAGCGAGACCGGCGTCACGCCCGTCGTCAACCAGATCGAGCTGCATCCCCGGTTCCAGCAGCGCGGCATCAGGGAGTTCCACGCCCGGCACGGCATCCATACCGAGAGCTGGAGCCCGCTGGGCAGCGGCAGGCTGCTGAGCGACCCGACCATATCAGGCATTGCCAGGAAACACGGCAAATCCGTCGCGCAGACGATCATCCGCTGGCACCTTCAGCAAGGGTTGATCGTCATTCCCAAGTCGATCCATCAGGATCGTATCGCCGCCAATTTCGACGTCTTCGATTTCGAGCTGGACGCGCAGGACCTGGCGCTCATCCGCGGCATGGATTCAGCCGCCGGCCGCGTCGGACCGGACCCCGCCACGGCGGCGTTTTTGTTTTAAGGAGCCGGTGGCGAAGCTGCCACCTTGGAGTTTGGCCGAAGCCTTTACAGCTTCGTCATCAACTCTGAGGAATGGATGGATGTCGCGGCCGGTCTTCAAGGTAGGTAGCGGCCAATAAAGTGAGCGTTTCTCGCCGCTTCGTCCGCGGCGCCTCTCTCATTCCGACAAATCCACCAGCACCGCGCTGCCCTCCAGCCGCGCCGGATAGCTCCTCAGATTGATGCAGGGCGGCAATCGTTTGGCGGCGCCCGTGCGGTAGTCGAAGGCGCCCGAATGTTTCGGACATTCGACCTCGTAGTCCATGACCAGCCCGTCGGCGAGGTGGACCGCCTCATGGCTGCAGAGCCCGTCGGTGCAGAACACCTCGTCGTCGGGCGAGCGGAAGATGGCGTAGGTGCGGCCGCCATGGTCGAAACGGCGCGCGCCTTCCTGTTCGATGTCGTCGAGGCCGCAGGCCCTGATCCAGCTGGTCATTTCTTCTCACCCCTAAGTTCGATCGCGATGGACTTCCGGAACGGCTTGAACCGCCCCGAAAGGCCCAGGTCGCGGGATCAGTTCTTGCTGAGATACTCGGCGGCGTTGGTGGGCGTGACCAGTTCGAACGGTACGTAGACGACGCGGTCGACCTTCTCGCCCTTGGCGAGCGCGAGGGCCGCGTCGACACCGCCGCCGCCTTGGCCCTTGGCGTTCTGGAACACGGTCACGGCGAGATCGCCCGCCTTCATCGCCTGCAGGCCGTCCTGAGTGGCGTCGATGCCGCCGACGACAACATTCTTCATGTCGATGCCGTTAGCCTTTAGCGCCAGTATGGCGCCGATGGCGGATTCGTCATTGTTGGCGATGACGGCATCCGGGGCAGGGCCCGCCGTCAGCCAGTTGGTCATCAGGTTCTGCGCATTGTCGCGCGCCCACTCCGACGACTGCTTGTCGGTGACCTTGATGAAGTTGCACATGTCGGTGGAGAAGACCTGCTCGACATCCTTGGTGCGCTGGAGTGCTGCCTGGTGCACCAGGCTGCCCATGACGATGTAGGCGGTGGCGCCCGCCGATTTGCCCTTGGCGCGCAACAGCTTGCAGACTTCGAACGCCTCCAGCGTGCCGGATTCGGTTTCGTTCGAGCCGACATAAACCTGTTTCTCCGGCAGGTTCTTCATGTCGGACGGTTCGAGGTTGACGAAGACCAGCGGAATGCCGGCCTTGGCGGCTTCCTCGCTAATCGTCTTGGAGGCATTGGTGTCGACCAGCGTGACGATGATGGCGTCGACGCCGCTGGCGATGAAATTCTTCACCTGGTCGAGCTGCTTGGCGACGTCGTTCTGCGCGTCCTCGACCTGGATGCCGACGCCCTTTTCCTTGGCGCGGTCCTGCATGCCGTGCATCAGGAGCGTCTGGAAATTGTTGTCGAAGTTGACGATCGAGACGCCGATCTTGGCGGCGAAGGCATTGGTCGACATCAAGGCCGCCAGCGCGGTTGAAATGAGAAGTCTCTTCACGGTTTCCTCCCTTGCGGATGGAGTGCCGGCTCACCCCTCTTTTTGTTACCGGCCCTTTCGGGATGGCTGGATGGATGGCTGAAGCCATCCACATGGCTATCTGGTCGGGCTGCGGTCAGGGAGCCGCGTTAGCGCGCGCCTTCTTCTTCTCGTAGCGGGCCTGCATGCGGGCCTCGCCGTCCTTGCCGCCGTCGTGGAAAGTGCCGAACCATCTGTCGAAGGGGATGAGGCCGTCGCCGTAATTCACCTCGAAATATTTGTGGTGGAGGTAGTGGATGTAGGCGTGGCTATCGACTGAAATGTCCTCGGTCAGCTCGACCTTGTCGAAGCCGACATGGCCGGGAATGGCGCCAAAGCCGGCATAGTGGAGCTGGTAGAGCGCCAGCAGCGGGTTGGACGGGATGATCAGGTGCCAGAAGGCGACGCCGAGATAGCCGAACTGCTCCACGGGGTGCATCGACAGCGACGACCAGGGCGAGGGGTTGACCGAATTGTGGTGCACCGAATGCACCCATCTGTAGAGCGGCCCCCAATGGATCGCCCGGTGCAGCAGGAAGAAATGCGTCTCGTGGATGACGGGCACCACCAGTGCCAGCAGGAAGAGGTAGACCGGGTGCGCGGCGAAGGTGAGCCACGGCACGTAGCCATTGGCGTAGGCATAGAGGATCGCCACCTCGATCGCCGTCCAGATCGGCATGCCGGTGCCGAAAGTGCGCAGCATGTTGTCGAGGTTCTGGTTCTCGAAGAAGAACGCCTTGCTCTTCTGTTCGGAGGGCCATTTGCCGTTGTATTTGAATCGGTTGCCTTGGCTTCTCAAGATGTAGAGTCGCAGTTCGATGATACCGAAGAAGACGAGCAGCGCCGCGCAGTTGACGAGGAACAGCCGCAGCATCCAGCCGACAGAGAGCGTCTTCATCACCTCGATATCGGGCAGCACGAAGTGCCACCAGGCGACCGCCGAGAGCGCGAAAAGCAGGTTGTAAGGCAGGAAATAGTGCGGCAGCCATTTCAGAAGTGCCAGCGGACGCGGCGGAAAGACGAAGAGCGGCGCCGTGCCGGCTGGCTCGTTCGGTGCCCAGTCGCCGCGCTTGTTGCGTGTGCCGTATTTCAGATCGTCCATGTCTGATCTCACAAGGCCTGGGAGAGGGTGAGGAAGCGCTCGTAGGCGGCATCGTCCATGTCGACCTGGTGCCGCGCTTCTGGGTAAAGGCCATCGGCCACGTCGCGGCCGAAGGCGCGGAAGGCGGCAATGCGCTTCTCCTGCAGTTCGGCTTCCAGCGTGACGAAGTCGGCGTAACGCCTGGCGTGGCGCGGGTAGTGACCGGTATGGGTGCCGAGCACGTCGGAGGAAAACAGGTACTGCGTGTCGCAGGCCGAGCCGCAGCCCATGCCCATGGTGATCAGCGGCGTCGAGCGGGTGATGTGTTCGGCAAGCCTGACCGGCACCACTTCGACCTCGATGCAGGCCGCGCCGGCATTCTCCAAATCCCTGGCGTCACGCAGCACCTTGATCGCCTCTTCGGCCGATTTGCCGATGGCGCGGAAATTGGTCCAGGTGGCGCGGTTCGGCACCAGGCCGACATGGCCGGTGACGGGAATGCCTTCGGCCGCCATCGCCTCGATGAAGCGCGGCGAATGCGATGAATAGACCGCATCGGCGCCGCGCTTCATGATGGCGAAGCCGAGCCGCACCGCCTCATCAGGCGAGGCGACCGCGCCATGCGGCATGCCGACGGAGAGAAAGGCGAGGGGAGCCGTTTGGCGGATCAATTCCAGATTATGGTCTGGTTCGCAGGAGAGGATGACGATGTCGCTGGCGACGGCGGCAGCCGCCTCGGCCGGCGTGTCGACATGCAGCTGCAGCCATTTCCGAATGCCCTTGGCGCTCTGCAGATCGTGTACCGTCAGCCGTCTCATCACCTGTCGTCCTCCCATTTGCGAGAGGCGTAGCATCGCGGCCCGCAGAAGGCCGCTCGTTCTTTGATCAAATCAGATCAAAGGTTCTCAGCGGTGAAGGTGATGAAACGGATCGGCGGATTTTCGATCGGCAGATCGTGCAGGCCGAGCCGCGCCAACATCAGGTCGATGGCGCGGCGCGCCTGCGCTTCCGGCGCCTGGTCGAGAACGACATCCATGGTGCTCTGGCGCAGGGCCGCGCTGCTGCGCTCGGTCAATTCGTGGCCGACGAAGAACACTTCGTGGCGGCGCGGATGGCGGACGAGCATGTCGTTCAACGAACCATTGCCGCCGCCGGCATTGTAGAAGCCGGCGAGGTCGGGGCGCTGCCGCAAAGCGTCGACCAGAAGGTCGGCGCTTCTTGGCCCTTCGTCATGGCCGAACAGCACTTCGGCGAAGCCGAGGTCGGCGCGCGGATGCTCAAGGAGATAGTCGGAGAAGCCGCGGATGCGGTCGCGGTGCACCTGGTAGATCTGGCTGTGGCAGAGCGCGACGATGCTGCCGCTGCGCGGCTGCATGCGGCTCATCAATTGTGCCGCCATGCGGCCGGCGGCGTAATTGTCGATGCCGACATAGTCGCCTGTCGAGCCGGCGATGCGGGTCACCACCTGGATCGTCGGTACGCCTTGCGCCTCGACTTCGGCCAGCGCGGCGCGGATCTGCGGATCGTCCGGCACGGCCAGGATCAGGCCGCCACGGCGCATGCCGGGCTCGCGGATGCGCTGGGCGACGGCGGAGGCATCGCCTTCGTCCAGAAAAGTCCGGTGCACGGCGACCGTGCGGTCGAGCGTGGCGGCAATGCGCTCGAAGGCGCGCGACAGGCGCGAGAAGAAGGTCGAATCCGGCCGCACCAGGATGACCTCTATGCGCAGGATGCCGCGATGCGCCTCTGGCAGCCTGCGTGGATAGTCGAGCGAACGCGCGGCGACGACCACTTTTTCGACCGTCTCGGGACGCACGCCGCCCCGGCCGTTGAGCACGCGCTCGACAGTCGCGGTGCCAACCCCGGCACGGCGGGCAATGTCGGCGAAGGTAGTTCTGGCGATGGGTACCCCCTGATGCGATTTGATCAGGGAGGTACCATATTTTTTCGGTAAGGCTCTAGCCTTCCGCATCGATGGCGCTACCGGCAAGCAGCCGATCTCCCCACGAGGGAGCAGGCCGGCAGCGTCGGCCTTTTCGCTAAATCCCCGAGCCGTCCAACTGCTGGGCGTCGTCGCCTTGCCAGGGCGCCGGCATCGAGGCGCGGCTGAGGTTGGCCGTGGGCAGCGGCATCCAGCATTTCAGCTCCGGTTCGGCGTATTCGATGACACGTCCGGGCGAGGAGTCCGAGGCGCGCCAGCCTTCGCTGGCGAACTGGTCGCCGCGCGACCAGTAGGCGAGATCGACTTCCGCCGGCCCCTGTTCGGACGGACGAACCGTGACCAGGATGCGGCTGCCATCCCTCGGCGCCGTCGACATGTGGCGCCACCGTTCGGGCTCGTCCATCGCAATTCCTCCTCGCACCTGTGCGTCGGGCACGTCCAGGCCAGCCATGGGCATTCCCGGAAGTACTTTCCGGGTGAAGTGTCGCCTCGCGATCCGGGCCGGTCAACCCCAGCTTTGCGCCAGCAGACGGGTTTCAGTTGACGGATCCAGCGCCGCGGCGCGACAGGCACCGCGAAGCTGGCTGTTGCCGCGCGAGAAGGACCAGCGTGGCGACCGGCGCATACCGAGTGGAGAGAACTTGAAAGCGCCGGCCGCCATTTGGGGCGTTGGGACGCATCACATTGGGGAGGCGATGCAGGGTCAGGCTACGCGGATGCCGGATGCCTTCAATCGGAACACGCGCCCATGGTGAACGACTGGTTACTATCCACAGGCCTGCCCGGACCGGCGTTGCCGCCCGGATCATTTCGCCTGAGCGAGCTGCTGCTGCACGAGGTCGAGTTCCTTGCGGTAAAAGCCCTCGAAGCCGGATGAGTAGTGCTGCTCGCGGAAGATGTCGCGGGCGGCGATGAAGGCGTCGCGGGCCGCCAGCAGGCTCGCTCTGTCGTGCGTTCTTGTTCCGATGGCGAGCAGGATCTCGCCGCGCACCGAATGGGTCTTGCCCCAGATGACCGGCGACTTGTCGCGCGTCAGTTCGGTGAGCGCGAGGTCCATCCGTTCCAGCGCCTTGCGGTAGAGCGGCACGCTGTTTTCGGCGTCGCCCATGAAACGGTAGGCACGGCCCTGGTTGTAGGTGATGGTTGCCCAGGTGAAGGGGTCCAGCTTGCGGGTGATCACCTCATGCGCCTGGTCGAAGGCAGCGAGTGCCTGGGTGAAGCAGTCGGCGCACTTGCCGCGCTGGCCGAGCGACAAAAGCACCGCGCCGAGATTGCTCTGCGTATTGGCCCAGTCGACCGGCTGGGTCTCGCGGGTGCGCACCTCCAGCACGTCCTGGAAGGCGGCCCGCGATGCTTCCAGTTTCTCCGTGTCGTCCGCAACGTCGCCCAGCTTGTGCAAGGAGACCGCGAGGTTGGCCAGCGCCATGGCCCATTGCACCGGCACTTTTTCGCGGGTCCAGACGGTGAGGGCGCCGTGGAAGGCCTCGATCGCGGCGGTGTAGTTCTTGCGGGCATCGCCGGCATCGCCAAGCGCGGTGAACTCGTTGCCGATGTTGTTTTGCAGCCCCGCCCATTTGTCGGGACTGGTCGTCTTCGTGTAGACCTTCGTCGCCTGGCGATAGGCGTCCATCGCCTTGGCGTAATAGGCGGCGCCACCGGCGCGCTGGCCCATCAGGTCGTAGGCGTTGCCGAGATTGATCAGCACGGTGGCCCACAATGCCGGCGTGCGCTTGCGTGTGAATATCTTCAGCGCATCCTCGTAGACCTTGATCGCCTGCTCGACGCGCGCCGTGCCGTTTTCGCGCGCGGCCAGAGCCGTCAGCGTGATGCCCTCGTTGATGGCGACGCCGGCCGGACCGCCGGTGAAGACGGTGACGCCGGGGAGCAGCTTGGCGGCTTCGTAGACGTCGACGGCCTCCGACAGCGCCGCGTTCTCGCCCTTGATCATGCCCTGGTCGGTCAGCGCGTCGGCCTCGAAGATCTTGTAGATGAAGGCGGTCTTCGGATCCCAGCGCTCGGCCTGGCGGAAGGCGTCCTCATAGCGCCGGGCCGCGGTGCGGTAGTCGAAATTCAGGATTGCGGTGCGGGCATGGTCGGCGAAGGTGTCGGCCAGCTCCAGGCGCCGCTGCCTGATGTTGGCCTCGGCCTCGTCGAGCTGCTTGTCGATTTCCTCGGCGCGGGCGCTGGCCCTGGCGCGGAAGGTCAGCGCAAGCTGGATGGCACCCTCCGATTGCGCGCGGTCGGCGAGGCCGGAAAGCCGAATCAATTCCGGGTCCTGCCTGGTTTCGGTGTCGTGCTGGGCGAGGATTTCGCGCAGTTTCCGCGCGCCCGCCGCGAGTTGCGCCTGCAGATCGCCGGGTCCGGCCGACGTGTCGACCCGCAGGGCGCCCAGCATGCCGTAGAGCTGGTCGAGCGGCACTTCGTTCTGTGCCGCCACCGTCTCGACCATGGAGCGCTGCTCGGCCGGTGTCGCGGCGATGGTCAGCAGCAGCTTGCGCCGCTCGGAGCGGATCGAGGCCTCGTCGCCGCCGGTCTCTTCCGGCGCCTGGCCGAAATAGAGCAGGCGCCGCAGGCTGGCATTGGTCCATGGCAGCTGCCGGCCGCCGGTCTTCACATAGACCTCCTCGGCGACCATGGTCATGACATCGCCAAAGGCGAAGCCGCCGGCGGCAAGATGTTTCAGCAAGGCGGCGGCATAGGGGCTGTTGCCGCCGGGCTCGCCATCGAGCGCCGCATGGCCGGGCTCGGCGGCGAAGCCGATCACCTCGCCCAGGCTTTGCGGCGCTTCGGCGGCGTCGGCCAGCGGCGCGGCGCGGCGCGCAAGATCGAGCCCGGCGGCGGCGACGGGTGCGGCGCCGGACGGGGCGGCAAGCGTTGCGCCCGGCGGAAACGGATTGGTGCGGCAGGCATCGAGCAGCACGATCGCCACCGGCACGCTGGCCTTGAGCTGTGCCAGCAAGGCCGAGACCGGCACCAGCCGGTTCGCCGGATCGGCAAGCGAGGAGGCGTCCGCTTCGACGGGGACAAGATAGTTCTCGCCGCCGGCCTCGATGCCGTGGCCGGAATAATAGAGCAGTGCGACATCGGCGCCGGCTGCGTCCTCGACGAAGTGTTTCAGGCCACGCCCCAGGCGGGGACCGTCGCCATCGGGGATCGAGCTGACCTCGAAGCCGAGACTGCCGAGCAACTGGGCGACGGCACGCGCGTCGTTGGCCGGGTTGGGAAGCGCGGGGAGGGACTGGTACCTGGACTCGCCGATGACCAGCGCCACGCCGCGCAGCGGCCTTGCGTCTTCAGCGGACGCCGGCCATGCCTGCAGCAGCTGCATCAGCAGCAATGCCGCGAAAACGGTGACGCGATGCCATCCCGCCATGCACAACCCCGATAAGCCCAGCCCATGCTAACCGGCACAAAGTGGCGGCTCAATGACGGATGTGGGTTGCTTCCAGGCAATCGTTTTCCAGTTCGTGAGGGAGGTCGTCAATTGCCGATCTTGGCGCCGCCCCTCACCTGCCTGCCGGCGTTCGTCGTTCGAAAAGCCAAGCAGTTGGCTTTTCGTCCGCTACGCGGACCACTCCTCAATTCCCCGTATAGTGACGGGGAGAGGGGCGCTGTCATCGCCGGTTTCGCCAATCACCAGCGTTGCAAGCAGGGCGCCAGCGTTGCGGCCAGCCCCTTCTCCCCGTCACTATACGGGGAGAAGTGCCCGGCAGGGCGATGAGGGGCGGCGCTGGCGATCGAAAAAGGGTGATGGTGAGAATTCGAGCCTGGGCGAGCGCTCTGGATAACCAGTCTGGCAAGCGAGAGGCTGCCAATTTCAGCCTTGCCGCAATCCAGACCGGCAGACGCCATTGGAGCTGTGCGCAACACCGGGCAGGCGGGCATCGGTGCTCGACGGGCTATCCTGCGGTTGATAAGTCCGTGTGCGAAGGAGCCTTGAGTCTGACATGACCGTTGCGATCGAGATGGGACACACGACCGCCGGCGCCCCGGCGACCCTGGATCTCGAGGAGCTGCTGGCGACCCGCCTTCTGGTGCAGGGCAATTCGGGATCCGGCAAATCCCATCTGCTGCGACGCCTCCTGGAGCAGAGCGCGCCCTGGGTGCAGCAGACCATCATCGACCCCGAGGGCGATTTCGTCTCGCTGGGCGACCGTTACGGCCACCTGGTGATCGATGCCGAGGAGCACACCGAGCGCGGCCTGCAGAGCGCCGGCGAGCGGGCGCGCATCCATCGCGTCTCCACCGTGCTCAATCTCGAAGGGCTCGACGCCGAGAACCAGATGCGGCGCGCTGCTGCCTTCCTCGGCGGGCTGTTCGAGGTCGCGCGCGACCACTGGTACCCGATGCTGGTGGTGGTGGACGAGGCGCAGCTGTTCGCGCCGGCGGTGGCCGGCGAGGTTTCGGACGAGGCGCGCAAGCTCTCGCTCGGCGCCATGACCAATCTGATGTGCCGTGGCCGCAAGCGCGGGCTTGCCGGCATCATCGCCACCCAGCGGCTGGCCAAGCTCGCCAAGAACGTCGCGGCCGAGGCGTCCAACTTCCTCATGGGCCGCACCTTCCTCGACATCGACATGGCGCGCGCCGCCGACCTTCTGGGCATGGAGCGGCGGCAGGCGGAGGCGTTTCGCGACCTGGAGCGCGGGCAGTTCATGGCGCTCGGCCCGGCGCTGTCGCGCCGTCCGCTGGGCTTGCGCATCGGCCCGACCGATACAAGCCCGCGCAATGGCACGCCGCGCCTGATGGCGATGCCGGAGTCCGCGCTCGAGGATGCGCGCGCGATTATCCTGGCCGCGCCGCCGCCCGAGACCGTGCGGCCGCAGCGCCGGTCGTCGCCGGACCTGCTCGACCAGCTGATGGCGGCGAAATCGGCGGCGCTGGAAATCCGCCCCGAACCGGCGGAGCCGCAAATCAGCGCCGAGGATCTCGCGGAGCGGCGGGAGCGTGTCGACCGTGTCCTGCGCGCCATCCTGGCGCAGCCGGACGCGGGTTTTCGCGTCATCGGCGTGCTCTACCAGGAGTTCGTGGTCCGCTGCCGCATCGAGGGCCTCGCTTCGGTGGTCCCCGACCTGCCGGAGTTTCGCCGCATGCTGACGCGCGCCCGCGCCGGGCTGGGCTCCGACATGGCGGCGGGGGATGACGCGTGGCAGGATGTCTCGGTGCGTGCCTCGCTGCTGCCCGACGACATGCAGGGCGTGTTCATGATGATCGCGCGCGCGGCGAAGGAAGGCTGGCCATGCCCGAGCGACGCCGCCATCGCCCGCGCCTATGGCTCCCACTCGCTGCGCCGCGCCCGGCGCCTCTTGACCTATATCGAGGAGCAGGGCCTCATCGTCTGCCAGCTCGACGGGACCGGAAGGCGCACCGTGACACTGGTGGAACTCGCCTGGGCGACAGCACCGGGCGACCCCAATGCCGGGGAGGTGGAGCAGGGGAGTCTGGCACTGTGACGGGGCGACAAGAAAATGCCCTCAAGCCGTGGCTATAGCCAAACGGCAGATGCAGCGCCGAAGTCTGCTTTGCGCCATGAGCGGACAGCCTGCGCACCGACTCCCAATGTCTTGTTTTGGGCCAAGCGCGGCCGTCAGCTTTGGGCTGCAAATCTTCTGGAGCGGATATTCAGGTTGGCGTGGGCATTGTCGCGGCCTGACCCCTGGCGGTACTGACGGGCGTGCCGATGGATTACGCGGTCCGCAACATCTACCGTTCCGTGAAGGCGCGAGCGAAGGAATCGAGCATGGGCCGTGCGAGGTACTCGAAGAAAGTCCGGTTGTCAGTGTTGATGAACGCCTCGACCGGCATTCCAGGGTAAAGCTGCTCCGCCTTCACGCCGGGCGGCAGGTCGGGGGCAATCTTCAGCTTGGCGCGGAAATAGGGTTCATGCGTGGCCTCATCGATGAGCCGATCCGCGGAAACCTGTGTCACCGTGGCTGAAATCTCCGGGGTGAGCCGCATGTTCAACGCGGACAAGCGCAGTTTTGCCGGCTGGCCGACACGAACCTGATCGATGTCTTTCGTCCGCAGCCGTGCATCGACGATGAGACCCGACGCAGTGGGCAGGATCTCCATGATCTTCTGTCCGGGGGCAATCACGCTTCCCTTGGAATTGTAGGTCGACGACACCACGATGCCCGCGGCCGGCGCTTTGATCGTTGTCCGCCTCAGCACCGCTTCGGCTGCCCGCGTCCGTTCCTCTATGTCGGCGAGGCTGGTACGGACGTCGTCCAGCCTGGTCAGCGCTTCCTCCACGCGTTGCGTGATCGCGCGCTCGATCTGCGCCTGGGCTTCGACGATCTGGGTGTTGGTCGCCGCAAGATCCGCCTCCAGCGCGCCGGCCTGGCCGACCAGATCGGCTTCGCTGCGCAAAAGCTGCGAATATTCGCTGCGATTGGTGAGGCCCTTGTCCAGGAGGCTGGTCTTGATGCCGAGCTCTTTCGCCACGATTTCGGCCTGTTGCTGGATGGCGAGTTTCTGGGCCTGCAATCCCACGACCGACTGGCGATGCATGGCAACCCGTTGCGCGAGGATCGATTGTTCCGATCGAAAGCGGGCGAGCCTGGCGTCGAATTCCTTCTGCTGTTCTCGGACCAGGGTCTCGAAATCGTGCTGGAACGGTGCTGGCGCGGTCTCTGTGACAGGCGCAAGACGGTCCAATCCATCGCGTTCCGCCTCCAGCCGCGAGGCGCTCGCCTTGAGCGCGATCGACTGTCTCGTCAGCCGGTTGAGCTCGGCCTGCGCGGCGGTTCGATCCAGCAGGATCAGATCCTGGGCCTGTTGCACGCGATCACCTTCATGGACCAGCAACTCCTGGATGATGCCGCCTTCGGGATGCTGAATGAGAATGTTTCCGCCCGCCGCCGAGATCGTGCCTTGCGTGATCACCGCGCCGGACAGGGGGGCGCTGACGGCCCAATAGCCAAAGCAGCCCGCCAATATTGCCATTGCGGCGTAGCCAGTGAAGGCCACCCGCCGGATGTCGGTGCGTGGTCTGCCTTCCCAGGCCAGGCTCTGCGCCGCCATCTTCACGATCCAAAGCGGAAATTATGCGAGGTGCCGCGGATCGTCGTGGCGAACGACCCTGTCACCACCGTGTTGCGCTGTGGGGCAAGGCCCTTGCCGGCGGTCGACTGCCGCAACACGTCGCCGCCTGGACCGAAGGTTTCAACCACTCCACCGCGCAGAAGCATCACGCGGTCGCAGGCCGCGGCGATCGAAGGGCGGTGCGTTATCACGATTGCCGTGACGCCCGCAGCTTTGGCGGCGGAAAGCACCCCTTCGAGCGCCGCTTCGCCGCTGCCGTCGAGATGGGTACTGGGCTCGTCGAGAACGAGAATGCGCGGATTGCCGTAGAAGGCGCGCGCCAGTCCGATCCGCTGGCGCTCGCCGCCCGACAGCGTCGTGCCGGACGGACCGATGGTGGCCTGGTAGCCGTCGCGCCGCGCCAGGATCAGCTCATGCGCCCCGGCGCGCCTGGCGGCTTCGACGATCGCGGGGTCATCGGCATCGAGGCCGAAGCGGGCGACATTCTGCGCGATCGATCCGGGAAAAAGCTCCACTTCTTGCGCGAGGTAGCCGACGTGCTTGCCGAGCTGGTTTTCGTCCCAGCTCCTGAGGTCGGCGCCGTCGATCCTGACCGAGCCACCGGTCGGCTGGAGCGCGCCGACAAGCAATTTCGCCAGCGTGGATTTGCCGGCGCCGCTCGGGCCGATGATTGCCACCGCCTCGCCGGCGCCGATCACAAAATTCAGCCGCTTGAGGATGGGTTCCGTGCCGAAGGAGGCATTCGGCGCGATGAAGAAAAGGTCCTGCGCGGTGATCGCGCCGGAGGGGTCCGGCAATGCCAGCTTCCGCGCTTCCGCCGGACGGGCCGCAAGCGCGGTCTCCAGCCGCTTCCACGAACGCCTGGCGTCGACGATCTGCCGCCAGGATCCGATCAGCTGGTCGAGTGGCTGCAGCGCGCGCGACGACACCAGCGAGGACGCGAAGATCATGCCGGCAGTCATCTGCCCCCGCAGCACCAGCCATGCGCCGGCGCCCAGTATTGCCAGCTGCAGCATCATGCGCAGCGCCCGCGACGCCGCGCTGAAGATGGCGTTGGCGCTCGATGAACGGTCATGCAGGGTGAGCGCTTCCGCGACGTGCCTGCCCCATGCCTCGGCGGCGGCTCGCACCATGCCCATGGCGCGCAGCGTTTCGGCATTGCGGGCAAAAGCCTGCTCCGCCTGGCTCGCGGCGGCCGAGCGTTCCGCCGACAGGGCATCGTTCCTGCCGATGGCAAGCTGATTGGCCACGACCAGAAGAAGCAAAAGCGCCGCGCCGGCGAGCGTCAGCCAGAACAGCACCGGATGGATGAGATAGAGCAGGGCGAGAAAGACAGGAGCAAAGGGCAGGTCGAACAGCACCGCCACGCCGCGCGACCTGATGAAGGCGCAGACCGAGGCAAGGTCGCGCAGCGGCGACAGGCCGCCGGCATATTTGGCGCCGAGCGAGGCGGCGAATGTCGCCGCCGCCAGTTTCTCATCGACCGTGGCGGCGACGCGCTGCGTGTAAATGGCGCGCACCGCGTCCAGCAAGCCGAGGAAGGCGAGCGCGACAACCGCCATGGCCGACAGATAAAGCAGCGTCTCGACGCTGGAGGACGGCAGCACGCGATCATACACCTGCAGCAGATAGAGCGGGATCACCAACAGCAGGATGTTGATCAGCAGCGAGAAGACGCCGATATCGGCAATGGCGCGCATGAACACCGGCCGCAGGCCCTGCTGCCTCGTCGCATCCCTCGATGGCGCATGATCCCGCAACATCGCACTGGTCGCCTAGACCGTGTGCTCGCCTGTTATGGTCAGATGGCTCAGCTGCACATCATCCAGCGTATAGGCGCGGATATAGTCGATCTTCATCTGTGCCGGCGTTGCCAGATGGTCGGGAGGCGCGCCGGCGAAACCGCCGACCGCGAGATCGACCAGCATATACATCGGGACATGCATGTCCGACGGCGTCGCGGCCTCGGCGACCTTGACACCATCGTAGGTCCAGATCAGCTGGTCCGGCGTCCACAGCAGGCCGTAGGTGTGGAAGCCGTCCGTGTTCGAAACATTCACCGAGGACGAAATCTTGGTGTGCTGCCCCGTCTCGTTGGTGTGCGCCGTCATCACAAGCGTGTTCGGTTCCTGGCCGCGCATTTCGAGCACGTCCAGCTCCGGCGGCCACGAGCCGTCTTCCGGCAGCAGCCAGAAGGCCGGCCATGCTCCGGCCGTTTCGGGCAGGTCGGCTCGCATTTCGAAATAGCCATAGGTCTGCGAGAAGCTGTCGTGCGTCGTCAGGACCCCGGAAGTGTATTCGTAATTGTTGATGAGCGGCTTGATGGCGTCCGGCGCATGCGCCGCGGTGATGGTGAGGACGCCGTTTGCCACGCTGAACGGGTGGACGGAACTCGTCGGCGCGTAATTGGCGTCGATGTACCATTGCAGCTCGCCGTTCTGGGTCAGCGTGCTGCCGTTCGGAGCGCCCCACCAGAAGTTGGAATCCCAGGTGCCGCTGTGGCCGTTCCAGAGGTTCAGCGTGTTGAAGTAGTCGGCGAAGGACAGCGTCATGCCTGTTTTGTCGATCGGCAGTTCGAACTGGGCGGGCTGAAACTTGTCGATCGTGGTGTTGTTGAACACCAGCACCTCGCTGGAGCCGAGGTTGAGCTGCACATTCGCTCCCGCCTGGACCATGCTGGCCTGTACGGCCTCGAACGAGTTGAAGGCGTAGCCGTTGAGGCGCACGGTGTCTGTCGCGCCAAAATCGAAGATCAGGTCGCTGCCGTTGCCCTTCGAGACGATGAAGACGTCGGCGCCGGCGCCGCCGATGAGCACGTCATTGCCCTTGCCGCCATCCAGCGTCTGGCTGCCGGCGCCGCCCGTGATGATGTTGTCCAGCGCATTGCCGAACGCGTAGCGGCCATCGCCGGTGACGACGAGGTTTTCGAAATTGGCGGGCAGCTTGTAGCTCATCCAGGTGTCGATCGTGTCGACACCTGCCCCGGGATCCTCGACCGCTTTGTTGATCGTGGAATAGAGATGATAGTAGTCGTCGCCAGCGCCACCATACATCGTGACATTGACGCTGCTGTCGCCCCAGAAGGAGTCGTTGCCGGGGGTGCCATGCAGTTCCGGTCCGGACCCCGTCGCCGAGAACCAGTGGGTGGAAGCACCGGTGTAGGGAAGCGGGATGCCTTTGGCGTTCACGACGGTGCTCATCAGAAATCCTTCCTCGTGGTGCCCGGCCTGCTCAAATCACTCGACAAGAGTCCCGGCGACTGCTTCCCGAGTAACGTTGAAACGAACAATATCGTTCCTGGGAATCGTCACCCAATCCACCATAGCATCGACCTTTCGGAAGACATACCCTGAATAAGCAGCAAAGATTCCACTCCATTTCCGGCAGTATGACATGACGACCGGAAAAACATTTATTAAAATTTTGTGCATATGCCAAAATTATAGGCAGATTTGTTTGTACGAATGCAATCAATATTAGTCCATGCTAACACTTGAAGATGCACGAATCCGAGGGCAGAGGCTGCGGTGGAGCAAGGGAGTTTGGCGGTGTGAGGGGAGGGCACCGGAAAAACACGGCTCATCAAGCCATGCCATCAGGGTGATATTTGGCGGAAGCTGCCGTTGCGCAGCCGACCCACAGTCGGCCGTTCAGGCGCGGATGGGAGGTTATCCGAAAGCGGCCGTTCGTCCAGCGTCAGTGCCCGGATCAAATCGATCGTTGCAGGATGGCCGGCTTCCGACAACAGGATTGCGAAGGGAACACGCCGCCACGTTGCCCTCCTCCAGTTCCCCCAGTCTTCCTGGTGAGGATCGCCCGCGATCAGCGGTCGGGGAGAAGTCCCGTCCCCGTCTTGCGCGCTAGTTGACCCTGCCTCCAGTCGCACTCCGCTGTCATCGACCGCGACGATCGCCAAGCTGGCAATATCCAGTGCTTCCTTGTGGCGGGACCCTCACCGTCTGCGTCGGCTCGCGAGCAACATGGCGTACATCGCCGCTACGATAATCGCCATCGCGGCCACCTGGTAAGGAGCTACGGCCTCGCCGAGCATCGTGACCGAGATCAGCATCGTGACAGCCGGGGCTGGTACGGTGATCGAACTTGCAAGCGACACGTCAATGTGCCGCATCGCATAGAACCATAGAATGAGTTCCAGATAGTAGGCGATCCCCAGCACCATGGCGGCGCGTTGAAACGCAAGGTCGGAGAAGGTTGCGGCCAGCAGCTCGCTCTCGCCAAGCCCCGCCTGCACCAAGACGAGGAAGACGCCGGATATCACGAGCCGTGAGACTGTGACCTCGCTCGGTGTTACGGGCATGGTCTCCAGTATGGCCTTGAGCAGGAGGTGAGCGATGCTCCATAAAAGCGGAATTGCCAGCGCGGTCACCGACCACCATGACACTTCCGCGATTTTGAAGGTGCCACCAGTCGTGAGATAGACGAGCGAGGCGATCATGATCAGCGTGAAGCCGATCTCGGCTGGCGACTTCCGCTTTCCCTGGAAAACCGCTTCCAGCAACATCGCAAACAGTGGATAGGCCTGGAGCGCGATGACCATGCTCACCGCTCCCGCCCTTTCGGCGGTGACAACGTATAAGTAGGTCGACATCCCGAACATGGCGCCTGTGAAGAGCGCAATTGCGCCGAGCCGAATGCGCGCTGTTGGTGGTAGGTCTGTCGTCGTCACCTGTGCCTTGCTGGCGCGTTCGACACCGAACAAAGGGAGAGCGGCGGCAAGCTGCCAGAGCGTAAGCCAGATGGCGAAGGCCAGGCTGTCGGAACCGGTGGGGCGCGCGTTTGCCAGCACAGGCATCGCACCCAGGATGACCAGGCAGGCAAAGGCGAGCACGCTGCCCACGATGGGCGATTTCTGCAACATGTGTCCTCCTGATCTGCAGCCGCTCAATACAAAATGTATTCATAAATTTGACATTGTGCCGGTGCAATGAAATGATTGTCTTCATGACAATGTGGTGCCCTGCGATATCCGGCCGACCGGGCCCCGCCTATCTCGCGCTCGCGGAGGCGATTGCCGAGGCAGTCGCGGCCCGGCAACTGATTGCGGGCGATCGGCTACCGCCGCAACGCGATCTCGCCTATCGGCTCGGATTGTCCCTGAGCACAGTGACACGAGGCTATTCAGAGGCGGCGCGGCGCGGCCTACTGGAAGGTACGGTGGGGCGTGGAACCTATGTGCGTCAGCCGGGTCCGAAGGTCGCTGCGGCATGGGGCGCGACATTGACGCGGCCCTCCGACGGCCCGATCGATTTTGCCAACAATCTGCCTTTTGCCGGCAGCGCGGCGACCGCGTTGGCGCGCTGCCTGGCGGGACTGGCATCGGACAGCGGGCTCGGGGCTTTTCTCGACCATGCCCCAGAGGCCGCTATGCGCAGGCATGCCGAGGTGGGCGCACATTGGATCGGAATGCTCGGCCTGGGGATCAGGGGACGTTCCATTAGTTTGGTCAACGGCGCGCAGCAAGGCCTGTTCGTCTCGCTTCTGGCACTGACCCGGCCAGGCGATGCGATCCTGGTGGAAGAATTGACCTATCCGCCGGTCCTTGCCATCGCCCGCCAACTCGGCCTCACGCCGATACCCGTGGCGATGGATCGCGAGGGATTGCTTCCGGATGCACTGGACACATCGGCGATCTCCACCGGGGCGAGGCTGCTCTATGTAATGCCGACATTGCAAACGCCCACAGCTGCCACGATGGGCGAAAGCCGCCGCCGCGCCGTTGCCGAGGTTGCGCTCGGCCGCGGACTGACGATCATCGAGGACGACGTCTTCGCCTTCCTGCCGCGCTTTCGCCCGCCACCGCTGGCAACATTCGCGCCGGAAAATACTTTATTCTTGACCTCCACATCCAAAAGCCTGGCGCCTGGATTGAGGGTAGGTTTTGTCCATGCCCCATCGAGGTTCGAAAGCGCCCTGCGCTCGGCGATCGCGCTTTCATCTTGGATGCCGCCGCCATTCATGGCGGAGATCGCGGCTCGCTGGATCGAAGACGGTACGGCCGAGAAACTGAATAGCGAACAGCGCACCGAGGCGGAGTTCCGGCAGAAACTATCGCGCCGCATCCTGGATGGTTACGACATCCGCGCCGACCCGAGCGGATTCCATGTCTGGCTCTGTCTGCCCAAAGGCATTCGTGCAGGGACTTTTGAAGCGGCGGGGGGTCAGCAGGGCGTGCTCCTGCGCGCCAGCTCCATCTTCGCCGTCGACGCGAAGGCTGCCCCGGAGGCCGTACGGCTCTGCCTCAGCCACGAACCGGACCGGGAGCGTGTCGCGCTGGGCCTTGCGCGGATCGCAGCCTTGCTACAGTCCACCGCGGACTCGAGCGCATTTGTGGTCTGATCTATTGCAAGAAATGCCGCCGGTTCACGTCAGCCATCCGGCAACCTTTGAAGTGCCAGTCAGTGAAAACAAGCCCCGAACAAAAGCCGAATGCCAAACTATACTTCAAGCACGCGGGATACGTGATCGGATACCGCGCTAGATTGTACGGTTCACGATAGGATCGTGCACCGCGTTCAGCCAGCCACCCATCCGCGAAGGGTCGCCCTCCACCCGCATCTCACCCGTGCTCAAAAAGCCCTCGAGCGCGGCGGTATAGTTCGGATCGGCGCTGCGCAACGTGTTCAACTTCCGCGCCGCCGCGGCCGTTATCTCGATCATCACGTCCGCCCGCTCGTCCCGCCGCGCCCCGACCCTGAAAGACGGCTTGCCGCCGAGGATGTCGAAGCGAAGGCCTTGAACAAGGCCTTCGGACAGCTCTACGCCGTCAGTGTAGCGCTCAACCAGCGACAGATTGAGTTCTGGCGAAAGTCCGGACTGCGAAGCCGCTTCGCTCATCAACGTCCCCACCATCTCAAACCAAGCCGCCGTTCCCTGGCGAACCTTCGCGTCCATGGTCATCAAACCGCTTCTTTCATCAGCTGTCACTTTCGCGACGAGACGCCAGCCAAAGGATGATCCTTCAAGCTTCGGCCTTCATTCCACATTGAGCACGATCTTGCCTTGAATGTGCCCTCGGGCCGCCCGCTCGTGCGCCTTGCGAGCGTCGGCAAGCGGATAGGTGCTGTCCAGGACGACGCGAATTGTCCCGTCATCGAGCAGGCGGGCGACTTTCCTCAACTGAGGCCCGCTCGAACGGACCTGGGTAGCCGAAACCGTGACGCCCAGCTTCTCGGCCTCCTCGGCACCGGAGAAGCCCAGGGGGAACACCGGGAACAATGCGCCGCCGCGCTTCAGCGTGCGCAGGAAACGACCGGTGCTCGGTCCGCCGAGGGCGTCGATGACAAGATCAATGTCACGCGCCACGTCCTCGGGAGGCGTTTTCGTGTAGTCGATGAACTCGTCAGCACCGAGATCGCGCAGAAGTGACTCATGCCTGGCCGATGCCACGGCGATGACATGCGCACCTTTCAGCTTCGCTATTTGCACCGCGAAGTGCCCCACGCCGCCCGCGGCGCCGTTTACGAGGACGGTCTTCCCCTCGAGCGGCACCGGCTCATGCTGGTTCGGCTGAAGCGGGTTCGGCTCATTGTGCCCCAACTCTATCAGGAACTGCCACGCGGTGAGCAGCGACATCGGCGCTGCAGCGGCATGCAAATGATCGATGCCGGCCGGCTTGAGCGCGATTTCCGACGCTGGCGCGCTGACATATTCGGCATATGCCTTGCTGTCCCCCGCAAGGCCCATGGGGAAGCGAACCATGGAATACACTTCGTCTCCGACGGAGACGTTCTCGACATCGTCAGCGATCGCTTCGACGACGCCCGATATGTCTGTTCCCGGGATGACGGGGAACGACATCTGCGGTCGCCACTCGGGAGGAAGCATCCTGTACCCGTCGCGCAGATACCAGTCGGGAGGATTGATGCCGATCGCGTGAACGCGGACGAGCACCTCGCCCGCCTTCAGCTCGGGTTTGGGCGCATCCTCGTAGCGCAGCACCTCGGGACCGCCGAATGCGTGTAATCGGATCGCCTTCATCATATCGCTCACCAGAATCTCCACGAGAACGCATCATTGCTCCAGCGGTCATGTATTCCCTCAAGTTGAGGTTGATAATTGCGGCTGGTTTCGTTTCAATAATGCCATGAAGGAACAAATGGCATTCGAACGATTGACCGGCTTGATCGCTTTCGCGCGCGCCGGGTCGATGGGAAGCTACACCGCTGCCGCCCGTTCCCTGTCGATCTCGCCGTCAGCCGTCAGCAAGAGCGTGCAGCGGCTCGAGCAGCATCTGGGCATTTCGCTCTTCACCCGCACGACCCGCTCGCTGACGCTCACGCCAGAGGGCCGCGAGTTGCATGAGCGCGCGCTCAGATTGCTGCGCGATGCGGAAGAGATCGAGCAGGCGGCGATGACGGCGCGCTCCGAGCCGTCGGGCACCCTGCGGATAGCAGCGGCGCTGCCGATCGGCGTCCATGTGATAGCGCCCGCGCTGCCGGCGTTCCGCAAGCTCTACCCCAAGGTGACGGTCGACCTGCGGCTGAACGACCAGATGGTGGATATCATCGAGCAGGGGATCGACATCGCGGTACGCATTGGCGACCTCGCGGACTCGCGGTTGCTGTCGCGCCGGCTCGCACCGCATCGGCTCTGCGCCTTCGCTTCGCCAGCCTATCTGGCAGCGCGTGGCACCCCGATGCACCCGGACGAACTGGAGGGGCACGACACCGTCAACCTTCGCTACCAGAGTACGGGCCAAGCTTTGCGCTGGCCGTTTCGGATCGGCGACCGGGTGATCGAGATCGTGCCGCCGTCCGGCGTCGTCGTCGACGTGAGCGATGCGCTGGTCGCGACACTCGTGGCCGGCGGCGGGATCGGCATCAGCGCGACCTTTATCGCGGCGCCCTATGTGGCGCGTGGCGAGCTGGTCCCGGTGCTGTCCGAATTCGCCGTCGAGCGGCACAATATCACCGCGCTCTGGCCGGAAAGCCGCCGCACCAACCCCGCGGTGCGGGCCTTCCTGGCCCGGTTGCAGGAGGTCTTTCAAGAGCGGATGACGGCCGCGGCCAGAGTGTCGTCCTGACCGCGTCCTTGTCGGAGAGCGGGCAGCCCAACATCGTTGCATCTCGGGAGGCGCTGGCTGAACGGAAGGCTATCAGGATCCCGCGCGAACCCTGAACGGCGGCTTCGGGTCAGAAGCAGCCCTTGCCGGTGCCTTCCCTACCGCTCCTCCACAATCCGCAAATACGCCGCCGTCACGAACAGAACGATCAGCCCGAACAGGATCCGCCTTGCCCCTTCGGGCATTTGCAGGATGGTGAGCAGGGTCGTCAGCACGGTGAGGATGAGCGCGCCGATGATGGTGCCGGTGTAGCCGCCGCGGCCGCCGAAGATCGAGGTGCCGCCGATCACGGCGGCGGCCACCGAGGGCAGCACCAGCGGTTCGGCGAGCGACAGGGAAGGGGCCTTGATCAGGCCGATATAGAGCAGGCCAGTGATGCCGGCGAGCACGCTGGAGATGACGTAGAGCGCTGATATCACCTGCCAGTAGCGCACGCCGGACAGGCGCGTTGCGTGCTCATTGTCGCCGACGGCGTAGAGCAGGCGGCCGAAGCCGGTGCGGCTCAAGGTGAAGACGATGAGGGCGGCCAGCGGCACGAACAAGAGCAGGGCGTTGGGGACGCCATAGGTCAGGCCGGTGCCGAGCCAGGCGAGGAAGTCGGGGATTTTCGCGCCCGACGCGATCACCGTGCGCTGGTAGACCTGCAGGCAGCCGGTGCCGATCAGGCTGGTGCCCAGCGTCATGATCAGCGGGTGGACGCGGAAGACGCCGACGCCGATGCCGTTGACGAGGCCGATCAGCACCGCCGGCATCATCGCCAGCAGGAAGGCCACCGCCGGGTCCTGGTTGACGACTTGCGTCGCCATGATGAAGGCGCTCATCGTCGCCACCGTGCCGACCGACAGGTCGATGCCGCCGGTCAGCATGGTCATGGTCTGGCAGCCGGCGAGGATCGCCAAGGGAATGGCGAACTTGATGGTGTTGGCGATCCAGCGCTCGTTGACGATGCCAGGGCGCAGGATCTGCAGGATCACCACCAGGATGACGAGCAGGATGATGAGCGGGATCAGCGGCCGGTCGGCCATGAAGCGTTTCAGGCGGCGGCCCAGGGGTACGGATTGGATCGCGGTGGTGCTCATGGCGTTACCCTTGAGGCGATGGCAGGACAGGGCGAATGATTCAGCCTGTTTGGTTGTCTCTTGCGGCGCCCGCGCCGCCCCTCATCCGGCTGCCGCCACCTTCTCCCCGCATAGGGACGGGGAGAAGGGAGCTGTCGCCAATGGCTTAGCCAATTGTTGTCGCCGCAGGAATGCGCCGGCGCCGCGGCCGCCTTCTTTCTCCCCGTTTTTAACGGGGAGAAATGCCCGGCAGGGCAATGAGGGGCGGCGCCAGTGGCGACAATATTCCGCAATTGTGATTGACCAGAACCCCTCATCATTGCCGCCCCCGCATCGTGATGAAGGCGCCGAACATCACCACGGCGACCATGATGGCGCCTTCGATGATGGCGGTGACGTTGGGGTCTATGGCGAGCAGCGTCAGGTCGGTGCGCACCAGCCGCAGCACGAAGACGGCGACGATGGGGCCGAGCAGGCCGCCCTTGCCGCCGCCGAGCGCCACGCCGCCCAGCACCACCGCCGCGACGCTGGCGAGCAGATAAGGGCCGGGAATGGGCGCGCCGATGCCGGTGCTCATGGTCAGCGCCAGCCCGCCAAAGGCGGCGAACAGGCCCGACAGCGCATAGGCGATGATGCGGGTGCGCGCGACCGGCACGCCACTGCGGAACGCCGCCAGCTCGCTCGAGCCGATGGCGTAGATGGAAAGGCCGAGCTTTGAGCGCCGGAGCGGGATCCAGATGATGCAGATGCAGATGATGAGCAGCAGCAGCGCCTTGGGGATCCAGGCGTCGATGCCGTCGGGCAGGCCCGGTATCGGCACTGTGCCCGAGATCAGCGCCTTCAGCCATTCGGCCGCCGCACCGCCCGGCGCGTCGAGTACCAGCAGGGCAGCGCCCTGCAGCACGAACAGAGTGGCCAGCGTGACGACGATGTCGGGCACGCGGGTGACGACGATCAGCAGGCCGTTGACGGCGCCGAGCACCAAACCCATGGCCAGCACGAAGGGGACCACGAACAGTGCGTATTCCTCGGAGGCACCATTCATCATCGAGGCGGCGGTGACGCTGGTCAGCGCCATCATGGCGGCGACCGACAGGTCGATGCCGCCGGCGATGACGACGACGGTCTGCGCGGCCACCGCAAAGGCGTAAGGCAGCACGGCGCGCACCAGCGAGCCGAAATCGCCGCTGCCATAGGCCGGCTGGATCAGCCTGGTGATGATGAACAGCATGACGAAGAGGGCGAACAGGCTGGCGACCCAGCCCTGGCGGCGCAGGAAATGGCTCATGGCGTCGTCCCCGGCGAATCCGAGGTTTCCGGAGAAGAAGAGTGGGGATCGGCCAGAATGCCGATATCCGCCTTGGCGCCGCGCGGCAGGCCGTAGGCGGCGCGCATCAGCGCCGGCTCGTCGGCCTCCTCGACCGGGAAGATATCGACGACGCGGCCGCCGAAGATGACGATGACACGGTCGCAGACACGCTGCACCTCTTCGAGTTCCGAGGTGTAGAACAGCACCGACTTGCCGTTGCCGGCGAGCTCGCGCAGCAGCTTGTAGATCTCCTGCTTGGTGCCGACATCGATGCCGCGCGTCGGGTCGAAGCACAGGATGGTGCGGGCGTCGGCCGCGATCCAGCGGGCGATGGTCACCTTCTGCTGGTTGCCGCCGGACAGGCGTTGCACTTCGCCTTGCGCGCGGGTGTCGATCCGCAGCCGCTCGATGGCGCTGACCACTTTCGCGCGCTCCCGGCGCATGTTGATCGGACCCCAGTTGCGCAGCGCGGCACTGAAGGGCAGGGCGATGTTCTCGCGCACCGAGCGCTGCATGGCGAGCGCCTCGGCGCGGTCGCCCGGCACATAGGCGAGGCCGGCGCGGATGGCGTCGATCGGGTGCGTGAATTTCACCGGCTGGCCGTCGACCTCGATGGCACCGGCCGATGGCCGGATCGAGCCGGCAAGGGCTGCGAACAATTCGTCCTGGCCCTGGCCTTCGAGCGCGACGACGCCGGCGACCTCGCCGTCGGCGAGATCGAAGGAGACGTCGTTGAGCTTGGTGCCGAAGCGCAGATTGCGCACGCCGAGGCGCGGGCGGCTGGCGGCCGTCGCGGCGGCCTGGTTGGCGCCGCGCGCGGCGACATGGGTCTTGACGATGCGGGCGCCGAGCATCAGCTCGACGATCTTTTCCTCCACGCCGGGCACGATGTCGACGACGCCGACGGTCTCGCCGTCGCGCAGCACGGTGGCGCGGTCGCACAGGGCGGAGATCTCGACGAAGCGGTGAGAGATGAAGATCACGGCGCGGCCGCTGTCGCCCTGGCGGCGCACCACCTCCAACACCTTTTCGGCGAGGTTGGCGGGCAGGGCCGCCGTCATCTCGTCGAGCAGCAGCACGTCGGGCTCGACGGCCAGCGCGCGGGCGAGGTCAAGCACGCGCAGCACGGCCAGCGGAATGTCGCGCGCGGTGTCGCGGATGTCGAGGTCGGGAATGCCGAGTTCGCGCACCCAGGCGCGGAACGGCTCGACCGGCGTGCCGGTGAGGCGCAGGTTGGACAGCACGTCGAGATCGGGGATCAGCGACGGCTCCTGGTAGACGGGCAGCAGGCCGGCGCGGCGCGCGGCGGCGGGCGAGCGCACGTCGCGGGCCTCGCCACGGATCAGGATGCGCCCGGCGGAGGCGGGAACCGCGCCGGTCAGGATCTTCACCAGCGTCGACTTGCCGGCGCCATTGGCACCCATCAGCGCGTGGACTTCGCCCGGCAGCACCGACAGCGAAGCGTTGCGCAGGGCGGCGACCGCGCCATAATTCTTGGCGACGCCGGAGGCGTCGAGGAGGGGGGTGCTGGTCAAATCGTGGGGTTCTCGATTCATGGGGCAGGGCTATCGCGAGTGGAGAGGCCCCCTCATCCGGCCGCTTCGCGTCCACCTTCTCCCCGTGGGGGAGAAGAGGCTGGCGCTCGTGCCGGCTCCTCTCCCCTCGGGGAGAGGTCGGATTGCCCCGAATTGCCCTTCGCAATTCGGTTGGTAATCCGGGTGAGGGGGCCTTTGCCCGTATGTGACATCCCTGCCCTTGTAAGGCAGGGATATCACAGTCTTACTCGCCCGGGCCCTTGCACGCCACGATCTGGTCCTTGGTGTACGTGGTCCAGTCCGGGATCGAGATCGAGACCGGCCATTCGGGGCTCAGCGACGGGTCGGCCGCCGCCTTCAGCTTGGCCTTGCCTTCCTCGGTGGCGTTCTCCCACAGCTGCGGCTCGACCAGCACGGTCTGCTGCGCCGGCTTCTTGCCGTCGAGGATCTGAAGCGCCAGCGTCACGCCGGCACCGCCGATCGAGCCGGGGTTGGTGACCGCCGCGCCGACGAGGCCCTTGACCGAGCTGAGCTGGCCGACGAAGCCGGCATTGTCGGCGCCGACGATCGGCACCAGCGGCGCCTGCGATTCCACCAGCGCGTCGACGATGACGTTGTCGATGCCGGAGGTCCAGATGCCGTTGATCGGCGTTCCCGTCGACAGGAAGGAGAGGATCTGCTGCTTGGCCTGGTCCTGCTGCCAGCCGGTGAAGACCTCCTGTGCCACCTTCACGTCAGGGAATTCGGCCAGCGCCTTCTTGAAGCCCTTGTCGCGGTCGCTGTCGGCGGACGCGCCGGCGGCCCCGCGCATGTAGAACACCTCGCCCTTGCCGCCCATCTGCTGGAACAGCCATTTGGCGCCGAGATAGGCGTATTGTTCCTGGTTGTTGGAGATGATGTAGGCCGACGGTTCGGTGACCGCCTGGTCGACGGCGACGACGACGATGCCGGCCTTGGTGGCTTCCTCGAGGCCAGCCTTGATGCCGGCCGGATCGGCCGGGTTGACGACGATGGCGTCGACCTTGGCGCTGATCAGGTTGCGGATGTCTTCCAGCTGGCCGGCGGCATCCGTGTTGCGGTGGGCGATGTTGAGCTTGGCGACCTCGCCGGAGGCCAGCGCCTGCGCCTTCATGGCGCAGACCATCTCCTCGCGCCAGCCATTGCCCTGCACGGTGTTGGAGATGCCGATCGTGTATTTGCCGGCGGCCGACGAGGCGCCCACCGAGGCCAGGAAGGCCGCACCGGCAAGCAGCGGGACCATGGTCAGGTATTTCTTCATTTCAGTACTCCTCCACATTGTTTTCAGTTTCAATTCCAAGTCGTTGAAGCGCATTGCGTATAAAGAGAGTCAGGCGGCGCGCTTCAGCTCGTTGTTCTTTTCATGCCATTCCCGACATGCGTTTGCGCCGTCACTTGACGAAGGGGCGCAACACATCGCGGGCGAGCAGGAATCCCCGCTTGACCTGATCGTCGCTGCCTTCGAACCGCCGGTCCTCGTGCTCGATGATGACCGGGCCGTCATAGCCGGCCCGATAGAGGCCGGAGAAGATGGTTTTCCAGTCGACATCGCCGAGCCCCGGCATGCGCGGCACCTGCCAGCCTATGCCAGCCGAGAGGATTCCGCGCTCATAGAGTCCATCATGATCAATCATCAGGTCCTTGGCGTGGACATGCAGCATGTAGGGGCCGAATTCCCGGATGAAGCGGGCCTGGTCGATCATCTGCCAGACCAGATGCGAGGGGTCGAAATTCATGCCGACTTCGCCGCCCCAGGCTTCGAGGATGCGGCGCCAGACCAGCGGCGAATAGGCGATGTTGTGGCCGCCCGGCCACTCGTCATAGCTGAAGATCATCGGGCAGTTCTCGAAGGCAAGCTTGACGCCATGATCGCGCGCATGGGCGATGATTTCAGGCCAGACCTTGAGCGCCTCCTGCCAGTTGACGTCGACGGTCTTCGAGGCATCGCCGCCGCAGAAGGTGTTGACGACAGGCACGCCCATATTGGCGGCCAGCACGATCACCTTCTTCAAATGGCCGATCACCGCCTCGCGGTGGGCGGCATCCGGGTGCAGCGGATTGGGATAGTAGCCGAGGCCGGAGACCGACAGGTTCTTGTCCGCCAGCGAGGCGACGATCTCCTTCGCCCGCGCGGCGGACGTCGAGGCGGCATCGATATGGCTGGTGCCGGCGTAGCGGCGGCTGGCGCCGGAGGATTTCGGCCAGCAGGCGATTTCCAGCGCCTCGAAGCCGGCAGAACTTGCCCAGCTGGCGACCTCGCCAAGCGGCGTCTGCGCGAATGGCGCGGTGAGCACTCCAAGTTTCATCGTGCCTCCCCTTGTCGTGAATTCACGGCCGATAATGCCGATTGTGCGGGCGGCTTCAACCGTGCGGCCTCGCCCTGTTGCAGGCTGTGCCTGACGGTTGCCATCGGATCGTTAGAAAGCAACCCGTCGAGCGCTGAAGTGACGGCCGCGCGGAACCTCTCGTTCGCGGCAAGGCCGGGGTCGAAAATGGTGTCGATGGCAAGGATGCCGGCGGCCAGTGCCTTTGCGTCGTGGCCGGTCGCGTCGGCGATATCAGCGACCTTGCCGGCGCAGGGGTCCGATACCGGCCAGCGTTTGCCGAAGCGTGCCGAGGCCTGGATCAGATAGGCCATCCAGCCGGCGACCGGCACCGACAGCAGCGCGATGCTTTCGCCCCGGCTCAAGCGGTCGCGGATCGGGTTGAGCAGGCGCTGCACGATCTTCTGCGAACCGTCGGTGGCGATCTGGTGGTTGCGGTGGCGGATCGCGGTGTTGCGCAACCGGCCGAGGCTCTGTTCGACATAGGCCAGCGGTGAAACGCCGGGCACCGGCATCAGCGTCGGCAGCGTCTCTTCGACAAGCATGCGGCGCACGAAATCCGCCAGCAAGGGATCGGCGATGGCATCGAATGTGTGTTCGAGCCCGGCCAGCACGCCGAGCGTGGCGAGCGTCGTCTGGGCGCCATTGAGCACCCGCATCTTGAGATGCTCGTACGGCGTGACATCATCCACGAAACTGGCGCCGACCAGGTCCCAGCGCGGCATGCGGCCGGCGAATTTCTGCTCGATGACCCACTGCCGGAACGGCTCGCCGACGACAACGGCGGCATCGCGGTAGCCGAAACGCTGCTCGACGCTGTCGAGGTCGGCCTGCGTGACCGCCGGCGCGATGCGGTCGACCATGGCCGAAGGGAAGGCGGCATTGGCCGATATCCAGTCGGCAAGGCCATTGCCACGCCGTTTGGCAAAGGCCTGCACGACATTGGCGAGGATGACGCCGTTGGCCGGGATGTTGTCGCAGGACAGCAGCGTCAGCGGTTGGCCATGCGTGGTCCGGCGCAATTCCAGCGCCTTCGCGAGGATGCCGGGCACGCTGCGTGGCGTCTCGGGGCTGACGAGATCATGGACGATGTCGGGATGGTCGAGATCGAGTTCACCGCTCGACGGGATGTGGCAATAGCCCTTCTCGGTCACCGTCATCGTCACCAGTTCGATGTCGGGTGAGGAGAGCACGTCGAGCGCGGGGACGGCACTGGCCTGGCTGTCGACCACCTTGACGATGCTGCCGATGACACGCGCCTCGATGCGGCTGTTCTCGCGGATCAGCCTTGTGTAGAGCCCGCCCTGCCGGCCAAGCGTGTCGGCGAGGCTGGGTGGCCGGATGTTGATGCCGACCACGCCCCAGCGGTCGAACCGGAGCGAGAGCAGATCGTCGGTGTATTCGGCCTGATGGCAGCGATGGAAGGCGCCGACGCCGACATGCGCCATGCCGGGCGCAAGCGCAGCGCGGTCATAGGCCGGTTGCTGGACAGAGGCGGGAAGCCGGCCGAGCAAGGCCGGCCCGAGTGTTTCCGGCGATGCGGAAGCCGCGCTCACCGGTTCGCCCCGATCACCGACTGTTCCTGATCGATCACGGCGCCGGTCATCGGGCCGGCTGCGTCGGACAGCAGGAAGACAGCAAGGTTGGCGATGTCGTCTGGGATCAGCAGCCTGCCAAAAGGTTGCGCGGCGTTTGCCGCGTCGAGCCAGCCGGGACCCTGGCCCAGCGTCTCGGCCTGCATGACGCGCTCGGCCGGGGTGTCGGTCCAGCCGACATTGATGCCGTTGACGCGGATGCGGTCGAAGCGGTGGGCGTTCGCGGCATTCCTGGTCAGCGTGGCGAGCGCGCCCTTGGTGGCGGAATAGACGGCGAGCTCGGGCGAGCCGCAATGCGCGTTGATCGACTGGATGTTGACGATGGAACCGCCCTGGCCGCGCCTCTTCATGTCGGCAATCGCCGCCTGCATGAGGAAGAACGGCGCGCGCGCGTTGACGGCGAACAGCGACGCCCAGTCGTCGAGGCTGGCGTCGAGGAAGGACGCGCGGTCGGTCAGGCCGGCGGCATTGACCAAGCCGTCGATGCGGCCGAAGCGTTCGATGCAGGCTTGCGCCAGAAGGGCCGGGGCATCCGGATCGGACAGGTCGGCGGCGACGAAGAGTGTCGGCGTGCCGAGCCGCGAAAGCCCGGCCGCCACCGCGTCGCCACGCGCCTTCTCGCGGCCGGTGACCAGAAGGCCAGCGGCACCGGATCGCGCCAGCGTCTCGGCGATGGCGCGGCCGATTCCCTGGGTCGCGCCGGTAACCAGCACCACCTTGCCGTCGAGCCTGGCCTCCATTCCTCCTCCCGGAACAAAGTTTCTATTTTTTCAAATATGGAACGGGAATTCCCGATAGTCAATTGTGCCAGCAGCACCTCACTCGCTGCGGCGCGCGACGACGCCATGGACCAGCGCCATGCCGACGGCGAGCGACGCGGCCAGCGAGCGGAAGCCGGCAAAGTCCGACTCCACCACCTCCAGCCAGCTGTCCGACAGCTTGATCAGCGGGCTGAAGGTGCTGTCGGTGATGGTGACGATGCGGGCGTTGCGCTCATGCGCCACCGCGACGAGGTCGGGCGTGATCGAATTGTAGGGGCTGAAGGAGACCGCCAGCACGGCATCCTGCCTGCCGATGCAGCCGACCTGGTCGAGCGCGGTGGAGCCGACATTGTCGACCAGCACGTTGCGCACGCCTTGCTGTGAGAGCGTCAGCGACAGATAGGTGGTCACTGGAAAAGCGCGCTTGGAGCCGATGACATAGATCAGGTCGGCGGCCGCCAGCAGCGCCACCATCGTCTCGAAACTCTCGACGTCGAAGCCGCTCTCGATACGGCCAAGCGAGGCCTGCGAGGCGCCGACCATGCCGTGCAGGAAATGCAGGTCGGCATTGGGCTCGGCCGCCGTCCGTTCCTGGCCGCGTCCTTCCGGCCACGATCCCTTGACGTGGTCCTTGAACAGGCCCTGGAAATCGGAAAAGCCAGAATAACCAAAGATCTGGGCAAAACGCACCAGCGTCGACGGCTGCACGCCGGCCTGTTCGGCCACCTGGGCAATGGTGCCGAGTGCGACGTCGCTTGGATGCTGCCACAGGAAGATCGCGACCTGGCGCAGCCGTTTGGGGAAATGCACGGTGCCGGACGACAGCACCGCGCGCAGTTCCTCATAGGTTTGCGGCTTGATGTAGCCGAGGGCGGCAAGCGAGCGTCCGCGTTTGCGGGCCGCCGCCTCGTCGGCAGCCGATCGTCCCGATGATTTACCCGCCCCACTCATGATTTCAGGCTAGCGCGATACGATCGTTTTACAATATGAAAATTGGAAATCTTGTTCGAAAGTGGCCCCAGGGTTGCGGTCACACAGAATGATCTGCCGGGAGGAGTTTGAAAATGGTCTATGCAACATCGGACGGATCGTCGGGCAAGCGGCTGAGGGTCGGCATGGTCGGCGGCGGGCGCAACGCCTTCATCGGCGCCGTGCATCGCCTCGCCATGCGCCTTGACGACCAGATCGCGCTGGTGGCCGGCGCGCTGTCCTCGGATCCCGAAAACGCCGCCGCCTCGGCCGCCGAGATCGGCATCGCGCCGGAGCGCAGCTATGCCGATTATCGCGCGATGGCGCGGGCCGAAGCGGCGCGGCCGGACGGCATCGAAGCCGTCGTCATCGTCACGCCCAACCATCTGCACGCGCCGATCGCCACGGCCTTCCTCGAGGCCGGCATCGACGTGATCTGCGACAAGCCGCTGTCGACGACACTGGCCGACGCGGAGGCACTGGTGGCGCTGGCGCGGGCGAGGAAGCGCCGCTTCGTCGTCACCCTCAACAACACCGGCTACGCCATGGTGCGGCAGGCGCGCGAGATGGTGGCGGCGGGCGAGCTTGGGCGCATCGTTTCCGTGCATGGCTCGTATATCCAGGACTGGCTGACCAGGCCGATCGACGCCGAGGGCCAGAAGCAGGCGGAATGGCGCACCGATCCGGCACGCGCCGGGCAGTCGGCGGTGCTGGCCGATATCGGCGTGCATGCCTTCAACCTGGCGAGCTTCATCTCGGGCTGCGAGGCCGAGGCGGTGTCGGCCGATCTGTTCACCGCCGTGCCGGGACGGCGGCTCGACGACAACGCGCATGTGCTGATGCGCTGGACGGGCGGGGCACGCGGCACGATCCTGGCCAGCCAGACATCGCCCGGCCACTACAATGACCTCTGCGTGCGCATTTATGGCGACAAGGCCGGGCTCGAATGGTCGGGCGCGCGGCCGGAAGAACTGCGCTTCTCCCGCTATGGCGAGGAAACCCGCACCCTGGTGCGCGGCGGCCACGGCTCGACTGAGGAAAGCCGGCGCGTGTCGCGCATGCCGGCGGCGCACCCGGAGGGCTATATCGAGGCCTTCGCCAATTTCTACCGCGACGCCGCCGGTATCATCCGCGCCCATCGTTCGGGCGGCGTGGTCGACCCGGCGCGCGCGGCGCAGGTGCCCGATGTCGTCGACGGCGCACGCGGCGTGAAGTTCGTCGCGGCGGCGGTGGATTCGAACGCGGCGGGCGGGGCGTGGACGGCTGCAAGGTTTGCCGGATAACATTACGATCCAGCCTCGCCGCGCCGACTGTCCCCACAAATCCTTTGGTGTGGGCTGCGCCGGGTGACTGCGATGCTATGTCCGGTGCACCTGCATTGCTCCTCAGCCGCGAGGCTGGCAATCTGATGCCATCTTCTGCTAGGTGAGGCGTCTCGGATGCAACTCGGTCTTATCGGCTACTACAGCGACTTCGTGGTCTATCCGCTGGTGATCGCCCTGCTGGCGGTGACCGGGCTGATCGAGGCCGGCGAAGAGAGCGCGCCAGACTGGATGGGCACGGTCATCGCCTGTCTCGGCCTGTGGACGTTGACCGAATACGTCCTGCACAGGTTCGTCCTTCATCACATCCCCTACATCAGGGACTTGCACGACCGCCACCATGTCGAAGAGCGCAGTTCAGTGGGGACGCCGACCTGGCTCAGCCTCGGGGTGCATGCGCTGGTGGCGTTTTTCCCGGTATGGATGGTGTCGGATTTCGCCACCGCGAGCGCGGCCAGTTGCGGGCTGATGCTGGGCTACCTCTGGTACATCAGCATCCACCACATGATCCATCACTGGCATCCCACCCATCCGAGCTATCTCTACACGCTCAAGCGCCGCCACGCGGTGCACCATCATGTCGACGAAACGGCCAATTTCGGCGTGACGTCGGCAGTGTGGGATCGGGTTTTCGGCACGGCGCGGCTCTAGGACCAGTAGGCCGTAGCAAGGTCGTTCAGCGCCTCTTTCCACGGCCGCCGGGAGACTTGGCTCCGCGCGCGCTCTGAACCGGCGTGTTGTGCTGGTTTTCGTCGGACAGTTTTCGCCAGCGGGCGAGGCGCTCGGGATCAAGCGTGCCAGCCTTCAAGGCAGCCTGCACCGCGCAGCCCGGTTCGTGGACGTGGGTGCAGTCGCGGAACTTGCACTGCGGGGCAAGCTCGGTGATTTCGGCGAACAGCGTGTCGATGCCGGAGGCGACGTCGCTGACATGCAGCGTGCGCATTCCCGGCGTGTCGATCACCCAGCCGCCCCCGGCAATGGCGTGCAGCGATCGCGCCGTGGTGGTGTGGCGTCCCTTGGCGTCATGTTCGCGGATGCCCGCGGTCTGTTGCGGCAATTGCTGCGCCGATCCCGCCAGCGTGTTCACCAGCGTCGATTTGCCGACGCCGGAGGAACCGACCAGCGCGACCGTCTGTCCCGGGCCGCACCAGGCGGCGAGGGCGGCCGCGGCATCCGATGTGCGCGGATTCAGCATCACGACGGGCAATCCGCGCTGCAGCGCGCTCGCCTGCTTCCGGTATGCCTCGGCGTCTTCAGCGGTATCGGCCTTGGTCAGCAGGATCACCGGGGTCGTTCCAGCCTCGTTGGCCAGCGCCAGATAGCGTTCGAGCCGGGCGATGTTGAAATCGGCGTTGCAGGAGGTGACGATGAACAGCGTGTCGACATTGGCCGCGGCAAGCTGCGGCACCCTGCCGCCCTGGGTGCGGCGCTCCAGCACGGTCTTGCGGGTCAGGCGGCGCCGCAGCAGATGGCTATGCGGCTCGACCAGCACCCAGTCGCCGACGGCATAGTCGCCGGTGCTGGCTTGCGGCGGCAGTGTCAGGTCCGTTTGCCCTGACAGAGACAGGCCGCTCAGGCGGTCACGATGCACCGTGGCAATGCGTGCCGGGACGAGGTTCGCCTCATCAGGATCGAGCTGATCGCCGAAAAAATCGGACCATCCAAGGCTTGCAAGCGATGGTGACGGGGTGCCGGGGGAGGGCTTCACGGCTTTGACCAAGGCGTCGCAGACATCGGACAGTATCCCGGCGAAATGAGAGAGGGCGCGGCCTCCTCCGGACGGGCGATCCGCCCGAGAGGCTGTATGGGCGGCATGGCGCGGTTTGGCAAGCATTGCTGGCGAGAGGGGTCGGCTGGGTGAGGTCGCCCTGACCGCGCCATCAAGATAATGCGAACCAGTCGCCTGTCACTTGTGTTCCGGAGCGCCGGTGCTGGTCCGGCGTGTCATAGACGACAAGGACACCGGGCTCGCCATTGCGCGTGAAGGGGCACAAGCTCTCGGGGTGCTCGTGACTTATGGCCCACTCGTGCAGCACATCAGCGGTTTCGACCTTGCCAGAAGTTGATGGCCGCCAGCGGTAAATGCGAAATGGTCCGTCCGCCGCCGTGACCGGGCCTGCGAGCACAAGCATCGTATCGCCGTCGCGGGCCAGATCGCGCACACCGAGACCCTTGAAATCAAGCACGTGAAGATGCGGATCGCCGTCGACAGCGGCGTCCTTGCGCGGCAATGCGACGACGACGGCGTGACTGTCGATGACTGGGCCACGTAGGCCAAGCAGGACTTGCTTCGGAAGAACCGTCAACCCCTCGATATCGAGGCCGTTCTCCTTGCTAGGCAGATTGAGAAATGCGGACAGGAAGGGGTTGCTACGCAATCGGCGCCGCAGGCTGCCATCGCCGGTGTAGGGCAACGCCTTTGCCGTGCCCGGCTTCAGCCTGCCATGCCCATTCAGTTCAATCGAGCCCAGCAGGTGGCGGCTGGGACGACGCCGAAAGCCGGCGTCGAGAATGCCCGGAGCCTTGGGCTCGCGTCTGACGCGACAATGCGAACCGCAAAGCCAGAGCCTGCCATTGGCGACATCGACGGATTCCAGATCGGCTTCATGGCCCTCGGGCAGTTCGGTGAAGAAATCGTCGAGATTGTATTGCGCGTCGAGCACGAAGCCGGCTTCGGTGATCGAAAGACACTCGAAAGTCCGCCCCTCATCGGAAACGGTCCACGCGAATTTGCCATCGATGGCTATGCCGGAAACATTCGATATCACCGCATCGATGTTTTGGGCGTTTGCGTAGTCGAAGACGATGTCCCGCATCCGATCAAGTCGCAGTTCAAGCTGTGCCATGTCCGTTGTCCTTGAGTGGATATTGCGATCTTTTCCAGTTTCATCGAGTACTTGTTTCGATATCGATCCATTGCCAACCCACGCTGCGCCGGCACTCCCTCGGAAGATATTTCAACAAGACGATAAGAGGCAAAATGACTCTGTCGCAAAAATACATTTTGCGAGGAAGCGATGCAATTGTATCTGGTGATATTTACTTCACTTGCGAGGATTGGCAATTACCGTGCATGTCGATAAGATTATCGTATCGGGTGGTGAGGCAATCAAATAAAAATACACTGAATGCCGAAGGGGTGAGCGATGGCTTCAGAAGCAGACGACTCTCAAAAGGACATTGTCTCAACTCAGTCGGAAGGACTTTCGATTGAAGCCGAGAAGGTTGCCAAGGCGGACGCAGTCTACGTCACGCCGGAAGGGCGAAACAGGCGGCGTGCGCGGGCGAAAGCCGACAAGCGGTTCGACTTTCGCAAGAATCTCTTGGAGTCGCCGGACAGCGATCCGAAGGGTTTCGAGCGAATAATCGGCGACAGCGACCTCATGTCGGTCAATTTCCTCGATCGCGGCAAGAAGGCAGCCGCGGCAGTTTGCCGGATCAAAGTTCCGAGCGATGGCGGATTTTGGTATGGAACGGGGTTCCTTGTCGGTCCGCGGCTCCTGCTCACCAACCATCATGTCCTTGGCAATGCCGATGAGGCGAGTCAGTGCAGTGCCGAATTCGGCTATGAACATGATGTAGACGGTGTGCTGAGCGAGCCAGTTCGTTTCAATCTGCGCCCGCACGAGGTTTTCTACACCGATGCCGAGCTCGACGTGACATTCGTTGCGGTCACGCCGTTCTCAGACGAGGGCGTGCCCCTCCATCGTTATGGCAGGTTGCCGCTGATCCCTGTATCGGGCAAGGCCATCAACGGCGAATGGGTGACGATCATCCAGCACCCTGGCAGCGAGCCTAAACAAATCGCGATCCGTGCCAGCCAGATCATAGCCCTCGACCCGGAACTGGCTCTCGAACTCCGCATCGATCTCGATCGGTTCATTCATTATTCGACCGACACCGAACCTGGCTCATCGGGGGCGCCTGTGCTGAACGACCAGTGGCAAGTCTTGGCGTTGCATCACAAGGCGGTACCCGCGCCGGGAAAGTTGGGAAAGCCTGGAAGGACGACCAAACAGCCAGTCTGGATTGCCAATGAAGGAATTCGAATAAGCGCGATCTTCAAACTGCTCGAACTCGAGCGTTTCGCTAAACCACAGGCTGGGCTCGTGCTTGATCGACTCGATATGTCGCTTGGCTTCACGGCCATGTCACGGGCTGCAGTCATGTCACACGGAGCAATCGGCGAAACGGTATTCGAAGCGGATCGAAAACCACTCGACCCTGTGCGCTGGGCAAATGTCGCAGGCTATGATCCAGCGTTTCTGCCTCCGTTGCGCATCGATCTGGGGCAAATCTACAAGCCCTTGCTTGACAAAAACAAAGTTGCCGCGCTGCTGGACGGCTCAGGACACGAGCTTGCCTATCACCACTTCTCCTCGGTCATCCACGCCGATCGTAAATTTCCGCTGATCACCGCGGTCAACATCGACGGCAATGCATTGGTCCATCCTGGCAAGCGCAAGGATACGTGGCGCCGCGACGCGCGGATCGCCGACGAATTTCAGCCGGATGGCGATTTCTACGAAAAGGGCAAGGGATCCGACCCAGTCCAGTTCAGCCGCGGTCATCAAGTGCGCCTGCTAGACCCTTGCTGGAGCCCATTGTCGAATGCGGCGCAGGCACTCGCCGAATCCCAGGTCGGCTCAGAAGACACGTTCCACTACACCAATGCGGCGCCGCAAGTTCAAACCTACAACGACATCGACTGGGGCAATCTGGAAGATTATCTTCTCGACAAGGCGCAAACCACCAAGAAGCGCCTCACGGTCTTTACCGGGCCAATCTACCGTGACGACGACCCGACTTACGGGAGGGATCGCAGAGGCGGCCCGTGGCAGATTCCGTTGTCGTTCTGGAAAGTCGCTGTGCTTCAGAAGTCGGGCACAAAGCCCGTCGCTGCTGCCTTCATCGTCGGGCAGACGCAATATGTCCAGGCGCTCTATGAAGCCAAGGTCTTCTCTGGGCTGAAGCCCTATACGGTCGACGAGATGCGCAACCGGCTCATTCAGACGACCATCGTTTCAATCGAAACTGAAACCGGTCTCGACTTTTCGGCGGTTCGGTCGCTCGATGCGCATGGGTCGCTCGAATCGACGCGGCAAACCAGGTGGCTCAACGATATGAGCGATGTCTTGATCTGATCCTGGGGCAGGGGAGCATCGTCACCTTGCGATCGGCGATTGATGCAACTCACAATTCCTTCTCCGCCAGTTCCCTGAATTCGTCTGGAACCGAGCGCGCCGCCTCCAGCGCCACCGTGCCGTAGCCGACCGCCTGCTTGCCGAAGCGCTCGCGGATCTTGTCGATGGCGCGGTCGGCGCCGAAGCGCGCCAGGCCCTTGCGCGTGCCGGGCCGGCGCTTCTCGTCGGCGAGGCCGAGCGGCAGTTCGAGCTGCAACTCGGCGCTTTCCTCGAGATGCGAGACCGAGATCGCCAGCAGCGAGATCGTTTTCTCCTGGCGATGGTCGGCGAGCACGCCGCGCACCAGATCGCCGGCGATCTCGGCCAGCATCGTTGTCGCCGAGATCGGCTGGTCGAGCGTGATTGAGCGGGTAACGGCGCTGAGATCGGCGAAGCGCACGCGCACGGTCACCGTGCGGCCCGGCCGCGCCTTGGCGCGCAGCCGGCTGGCGACGCGGTCGGCCAGATGCAGCAAGGTGGGCACGTAGATGTCGGCGGTGGCCGGTTTGCGGCCAAGCGCCGACTGGGCGCCAGCGGAGCGCGCCCGGCGCTTCGTCTCCAGCTTGCGCGGGTCGCGGTTCCACGACAGCGCGGCGAGCTTTTCGCCGGCGGCCGGACCGAGCAGGCGCGTCAGCGCGCCGCTGTGCGTCCGGGCCAACTGGCCGATGGTCTCGACGCCTATTTCGGCCAGCCGCGCCCTGGTCGCCGGTCCGACGCCCCACATCAGCCCGACGGGCAGATCGTGCAGGAAGGCGATCTCGCTGCCGGGTTCGACGACCACCAGCCCGTCGGGCTTGGCCACTTGCGAGGCGATCTTGGCCAGATGCTTGGTGCGCGCCACGCCGATCGAGATCGGCAGGCCGAGCTCGGCGCGGACGCGGCGGCGGATGGTTTGGGCGATCTCCTGCGGTGAGCCGAACAGATGCGTGCAGCCGGCGACATCGGCAAAGGCCTCGTCGATGGAGATGCGCTCGACCAGCGGCGTGAAATCGTCGAGCACCTTGATCGCCGCGTCGCCCAGCCGCTGGTAGTCGCCGAAATTGCCGCCGACGAAGATCAGTTGCGGGCAGAGTTCGCGGGCCTTGCGCCCTGGCATGCCGCCACGCACACCGAAGGCGCGCGCCTCGTAGGAGGCGGCGAGCACGACGCCGCCGCCCACCGCGATCGGTTTGCCGCGCAGCGACGGATCGAGCAACTGCTCGACCGAGGCATAGAAGGCGTCGAGATCGGCATGCAGGATGGTGGCAGTCGTTTCCATCCCGACCATTCGCCCGCGGCGCACCGGCCGCATATCCAGAGTTGCTTATGAATATGAACAAATAGAGAACAAAGACAGCTCGCTGTCAAGCGGATGACACCGGCGTTCGCCGGCTCGGCGCTCCATTTCCTCCGCGAGGGGAGAGACAGGGCAATCGCATATAGGCTCTACGATTTACCCCCACCCCTAACCCCTCCCCACAAGGGGGAGGGAGACTTCCGTGGGCGCTGACATCGGCAGATTGTCGACGTTTTGACGCCGAGTAAGAGCGCGCGGCAGCATTCCCTCCCCCTTGTGGGGAGGGTTAGGGTGGGGGTCTATCTTCGTGAGAATCCATATGCGGTCGCCCTAGCGAGGGGAGAGACAGGACGCAGTGCCTCAGCCTGTCGCCTGGCCGATATGCCCGGTCCGCAACGCCATCTTCATGCGATCGAGCGCTGCCTCGCCACCCGCCGCCAGTCGCCGGCGATCCGCGAGAGCTTGTCGTCGGCCCTGCGGTGCTTGCTGCCCCAGGCGCCGAGCGTCGCCAGCACTGGCAGGAGGTCGATGCCGGCTTCGGTCAGCCGGTAGACCGTCTTCAGCCCATGTGTCGGATCGTCGCTTCTGGTGAGGATGCCTTCGTCCTGAAGGGTCTGCAGCCGCTCGGCCAGCGTGCGCGAAGAGATGCCCTCGTCGGACTGCAGGAATTCGCGAAAATGCTTTTTCCCGGCGAAGACCAGGTCGCGGATGATGAGCAGCGTCCAGCGGTCGCCGAGCAGTTCGAGCGACAGGTTGATCGGGCAGCCGGACTTTCCCCTGGTTGACATCTACGGTTCCATTTGTAAATCACTTTACTATTGACACCATTCTCGACGTGCGTCAAATGGTTCCAAAAGTAAACCTATTTGCGCTGGCGATGACAGTTGGCCGGGCGCGGGATTTCGGCAGCGCGAGGAGAATGATGATGAGAAAGCTCATCCTTCAGATGCAGATGTCGGTCGACGGCTTTGTCGGCGCCTTCGAGAACCATCACTGGCAGCTGTGGGAATGGGGCGACGGCAGCGCCTGGGATGACGAGCTGAAAAAGGACTTCAACGCCATCTTCGCCGGCATCGACACCATCCTGCTGAGCCGCAAGATGGTCGAGGAGGGCTATCTGACCCACTGGGGCAATGCGGCAAGGAACTATCCGCGAGACCCCTTCTATGCCTTTGCGCAACGTGTCGTCGATGTCGACAAGGTGGTGCTGAGCGACAGGCTCAAAACCTCGCGGTGGGAACGCACCACGGTCGCCAGCGGCGGCCTGCCGCGCGAGGTCAACGCGCTGAAGAAGGCCAGAGGCGGCGATATCGCGGTGTTCGGCGGGGCAGCGTTTGCGTCGGCGCTGATCGCGGCCGGGCTGATCGACGAGTTCCAGCTGTTCATCAACCCGGCGGTGCTGGGCGAGGGGCGCCGGATCTTCGACTTGGGCGGTTTCCAGAAGCTGCGCCTGCTCGGGTCGAGGGCCTATGCCTGCGGCATGGTGGTCAACCGCTACGCGCCGGCCGGCTGATGCGGAGTGCCGCGCGGAGGCATCGAGCCGGCGGAAAATAGCGTTTGGGTGGAATCGCTTGCCCGCTTTCCTTCGTTTTCAAGATGCGGTCACCGGCAGGGCGGGCCGCATCGGATCGCGGAGGCCATTTACCTGGCATCGTGAAAGATGATGCCGACGGTGTGGCGCATGCCTGAGCGCAGCCGGCTGACGCCGTGGCGCAAACTGACGCGGTAATTGCCTTTCGTTCCCTGCACCGGCCGGTTGTGGACGGCGAGGCAACGGCGTCGCCCTGGCGCAGCGGCACCACTTCGACCCGGCTCTGCATGCGCGGCCGCTGCTCGGTCAAGGCGAACTCGCCGCCGGTGAAATCCTTGCCCGGCTCGGAGAGCAGGACCGCCACCTGCAGCGGGAAGGCGAGGTCGCCATAGAGGTCCTGGTGCAGGCAGTTGAAGTCGCCGGGGACATATTGCAGCAGCAGCGGCGTCGGCCGCGTCTGGCCGGCGGCATGGCACTGTTCGAGAAACTCGGCATGCGCAGCGGGGTAGCGCATGGCGAGCCCCATGCGCTCGTTCCATCGGTTGGCGACCTCGGCCAGCCTGGGATAGAGCGCGCTGCGGAGGCCACCGAGCAGGTCCGGCAAGGGATAGCGGAAATAGCGGTACTCGCCCCTGCCGAAGCCGTGCCTGGCCATATGGATGTGGCTGCGGAAATGTTCTTCCTCGCGATAGAGGCCGGCGATCCGCCGGCATTCCTGCGGCGAGAGCAGCTTTTCCATCACCGCGCAGCCGAAGCCGTCGAGTTCGCCGGTCAATGCCGGCCAGTCGTAACCGGCGACGCGTGTTTCTGCTGCCTCGACCACGGATGCGGCAACCTTGGCGTGGGCGTTCATATGGTGGCCTCCCTGTCGAGCAGAGCGCGCTTGCGTTCGACACCCCAGCGGTAGCCGGCCAGCGTGCCGTCGGCGCGCAGGACACGATGGCACGGAATGGCAAGCGCGATCGCGTTGGCGGCGCAAGCCGTCGCCACGGCGCGGGCCCCGTTCGGCTGGCCGAGACGCCGGGCAAGTGCCGTGTAGGTGATGGTGGCGCCGCACGGGATGGCGCGCAGCATGTCCCACACGCGCCGCTGGAACGGCGTGCCGTGGCGCATGTCGAGCGGCAGGTCGAGACCGACGCCGGGCGTTGCGATGAAGCGGGCTATTGCCGCGAGATCGTCGCTCAGTCCAGCCTTGTCCTCGACCAGCGTCCTGCCGGGGAAGTGGTTGGCTAGGTCCTGCTCCAGTACGTTGGCGCCGGAGCCGATCAGGATGGCGCAGACGCCGATATGGCTGCGTGCCGCCAGCACTTTTCCGATCTCGGATTCGCCGATGGCATAGGTGATGATGTCGATGGCGGCAGCGTTGGAGGCAGCCGCCGTCCTGTTGGTTTGCATGTGGTTCATTGCCTTCGCTCCTGTGTTCGTGCCTGAACCCTAGCCATGTGCCGGTCGGCTCTCACTCCGGTGCTTGCTTTCAAATTCAAATCCCAGGACCTTGGGTCTGAATTGGCGCGAAGGCAGCTGCTCCGTGGCGCTGATTTCGAACCGTTCGCACTTCACGCGACACGGGTGACGGAGACCTCGCCGAACAGGAACACTTCGCCGGTCAACAGCCGCAGCTCGATCTCGCCGGTGGCGGCGCGGTTCCACTTGGCTTTGCCGTCATCGACAAGCGCGCCGATGGCGGCCATCACCATTGACTTCGCGTCGGAGGCGCGCCGGCTGCCGGCGGCCTGGGTCTGGCCGGTCGCATCGGTGCTGCTCTCGGGAGACCTTGCCATCGCGCCCATTGCCGCCAGGTCCTCCTGCTCTCAGGCCCGTGAGGAGCGGTATGCGTCATCGGGTGCCTTCACCGGCCCGCCGGGCGCGGCCTCGCGGTCGAGCAGCGCGCGCTTGCGTTCCGCTCCCCAGGCGTAGCCCGACAGCGCGCCGTCCTTGCGGATCACCCGGTGGCAGGGAATGGCCACGGCAAGAGTGTTGGCGGCACAGGCGGCGGCGATGGCGCGGGTCGCCCTTGGCGACCCGATGCGCTGCGCGATCTCGGCATAAGAGACTGTCCGGCCGGCCGGGATATCCTGCAAGGCCTGCCAGACACGCTGCTGGAACGCGGTGCCGCGCACGTCCAGCGGCAGGTCGAGACCGAGCGCCGGCGCCTCGACGAAGCCGACGACGCGAGCGACCAGCGCTTCATAGTCGCGGTCGCCGCCGATCAGCCGCGCCTTGGGAAACCGGTCCTGCAGGTCGCGCACCAGCGCGTCGGGATCGTCGCCGAGCAGGATCGAGGCGACGCCCTTTTTGCTCGACGCTACCAGGATGGCGCCGAGCGAGGATTCGCCGACGGCGAAGCGGATCTCCTCGTTGGCGCCGCCGGCGCGATAGCGTGTCGGCGTCATGCCGAGCATGCCGGTCGATTTCTCGTAAAAACGCCCGCTCGAATTGAAGCCGGCATCGTAGATCGCCGTCGTCACGCTGGCGCCGAGTTCCAGGCCCTGGCGGACCCGGGCGGCGCGGTGGGCGGCGGCATAGTCCTTCGGCGTCAGCCCGGTGACGGCCTTGAAGATGCGGTGGAAATAACCGGCACTGCGGCCGGCGGCGTCCGCCAGTTCAGCGAGCGACGGTTCTTCCTCGCTCTGTTCGATAAAGCGGCAGGCATTGGCGACCATCGCGGCGTTGCCGGCCTCGAGCGAAGGGCCATCCGGATTGCAGCGCCGGCACGGGCGAAAGCCTGTCGCCTTCGCCCGAGCCAGCGTGTCGTGCAGCTGGACATTGGCGGGGTTGGCCTGCCGCGACGGGCAGGAGGGCCGGCAATAGACGCCGGTCGTCGTCACCGAATACCAGAATTGTCCGTCGGCCGACTTGTCGCGCGCGACGATGAGCGCCCAGCGCGGATCGCCGGCAACCGGCAGCGGCGTGGATTTCAGGTCTCTTTGGAGCGTGACGAACATGGCAGCATTGAAGCCGCCGAAAGCTGCTGCCGCCACCCGTTTCCTGACAAATTGCCTCGGCTCTCCTACGCCGCGCGCTTGGGCTCCACCGCGAACGGGCTGAGGCCGAGCCAGGTCTGCATCTTCTTGCCGATAGCCTGGTCACCGGTCAGGGAAACCTTTGCGCCGGCCTTCTCGACCGTAAGCAACCCCATCCAGATCGCCGTCATCGTATGCAGGTCGGTCGAGACGTAGAGGTCGACATCGAAACCCGGATCGTACCAGCACAGATCGACTTCGCCGTGCTTTTCGACGATCAGCCACCACGACCGTTTGGACGCCGGTAGCTCCTGATACAGAAATTGTATCACCGTGCGCCCCTCGGGCAGCGGCGAGGGGTTCAAATTGCGCCGCATGTCCCACATCAGCAGCGACGGATCGAGGTTCTTGAGCGACAGCCGGGACTCGACCCATTTCTGCCCCCAGAAGCCCATCGCCTCGACGACCGGGCGCAAATCCCGGCCGGCCTCGGTCAGCCGATACTCGAAGATCCCTTTCTCGCCCGGCACTTCCTTGCGCTCGATGATCCCCGCCAGTTCGAGCTCCTTCAGCCGTTGCGACAGAAGGGTCGGCGACATTTTGGGCACGCCGCGGCGCAGGTCGTTGAAGCGGGTCGAACCCGCCACCAGTTCGCGCAGCAGGACCATCGTCCAGCGCGTGCACAGCACCTCGGCGGCCATCGATAGCGGGCAGAACTGTTTGTATCCGTGCTGGGCCATGATTTGTGTTCCTCCCTCGAAGCTGAGCCGAACATTAGCCCTTCATGATTGAGGCGGCGAGTACAGAAACTGTACCAGCCCAGTACAGATCGCGGACTGGTTGGCGCGGGCCCTGCCATGCGAGCCCTTTGGCCGGTTGCACGGGATACCCCTGTGCGCCGCAACCAGGAGACTAGCATGACCGCTTACGTTATCGCAGACATCAAGATCAACGACCCGCAGTGGGTGCCGGCCTATGCCGCCTCGGTGCACGACCTCGTCCACAAGCACGGCGGCAGATATCTGTCGCGCAGCGGCAATGTGAAGACGCTCGAAGGCAGGCCGCTCGACACCACGCTCATCGCCCTGATGGCGTTCCCGTCGGAAGCGGCGGCGCGCGCCTTCACCAACGATCCGGCCTATGCGCCCTTCGTTTCGGCCCGTCAGGGCGGCAGCGACAGCCGTTTCCAGATGATCGACAACACCGATCTGGCCGGAACGATCCCGTATCTGCCGAAGGGATGATCGGCATTCGTCGCATCGGGATATCCAAGCAACAACAGCCACGGCGCTTGCCTGCCGGGCCTCCGTATTTTCGGCGGCCGGCCCGCTGTGCTTTTTCAAGAAGAATGGAACGAACATGATATCGAATCTTCACAGCAGGCTTCTCATGGCGGGGGCCATGCTGGCCGTCTGCACCACCTTCGCGCAGGCGCATCAGGAAGCAGCCGCGCCCGCGTCCGGCGCCAATCCGCTGGCCGACAAGGTGCGTGCCGCCAACAGCCGGTTTCTCGACGTCAAGGCCGCGACGGCCGAGGGCTATGCGCCCATTCCCTGCGCCAGCGGCATCACCGGCGGCGCCATGGGCATCCACTACGTCAACGGCCAGTACCTGAAGGACGACAAGATCGACATCGCCCGCCCCGAAGCGGTGATGTACGAGCCGATGGCCGACGGCACGCTGCAGCTGGTGGCGGTCGAATACATCACCTCGAAGGGGCCGGCGTCGCTGGACGGACAGCTGTTCAACTTCAACAGCGCGCCCAACCGTTACGGCCTGGGTGAATTCTACGAGCTGCATGTCTGGGCCTGGAAGGGCAACCCGACCGGTACCTTTGCCGACATGAATCCAAAAGTGTCGTGCGAACACACGATGGCGCCGAGCCAGTAATCGGTAAGGCCAGGCGGCGCCAACGCCGCCTTGCCCCGCGGCCAACGGCGTCAGGTGAGCTCGCTCACCGCGGCGCCGGGGTCGGGAAGCGCCACTCCTGCGTCTGCCGTGTTCCGGGTCACATGCGGCAGGGCGAAACGCCCGGTCAGGTACCAGAGCAACGACACGACAAGGATCGAGAGGTAGCCATCCACGGCATAGTGCCAGCCGGCGTAAACCGAGCCGAACAGGATGAGCGCCGCGAAGGACCAGCCGGCCATGGCCCATCGGCGTCCGAAACCGGTCAGGAACAATGCGTTGAGCGTGACGAAGGCGACATGCATGCTCGGCATGGCGGAGATGCCGGTGCCCAGTTCCGGGCGGCCACTTTCGTAGGCCGCAAGCAGATAGTTGGCATAGGCCTGGACCGGCGTGGCGTGGCCGTTCTGCGCCAGGGCGGCTTGCAGCCCGGCAAACCGGTCACCGCCGTAGAGCTGGTCGTAGAATATCGGGCCAGCCGACGACAGCAGGGTGGCCAGAACAGTACCGCACAGGATCGTGGTCAGCGCGAACGCCCATAGATAGCGCAGGCGCCTGGCCGGGCTGTTCCAGAAGGCGACGAAGAGCAAGGTGCCGAACCATTGGACGAGCCAGCCAAACCCATAGCTGGCAAAAATTATGGCCGAGAGCGGCTCGGAAACGACGCTGTGTGCCCAGGCCCAGGGATCGGTGCCATGCAGCCGGAGATCGAGCCCTGCCAGGGCGCGGTCCGCATAGAATGGCACGACGTCCGGGATGGCGACCTTCAAGGTGGTGAAGGCGGTGATGCCGAGAAAGAACAAGACGATGACCGGCGCGGCGCCCAGCCAACGCTGCGTGAGCGTGTCGAGCATGAACCTTATTGGAGCATGCCGGGCAAATATCAGCGCCGCCACGCCAAGGCCAGCCGCCAGCAGCGAGGGCAAGAAGAACACGAACGGCTCGGCATAGGACTGCGCCAGATGCAGGTAGCGATACGGCTGCAGCCAAAGAGCGGCCACGGCATAGGCCAGACACAGGGCAACCAGCAGCCAGCCGCCCCTGGTTGCCGCGATGTCAAGGTCAAGAATGGTGGCTGAGCGGCGATTGCCGCCCCGCTGCTCGCCATGCGTACTCATCGAAGGACATCCCGCCAGCTGTCCAGAAGACCGTTATGGGTATTTCACAGGCAATGTATTACTATCTGGTTACACTTGGATTTATGTTAAATTTCTAATATTTTTCGTCGACAATATTTAAGTTTACGGCAACGAACCGTTGACGAAGACGTTGCGCGGCCGCGCACCAGCAACATTCGCGGCGGCCGCGGCTTTCAACTGCAGAGGGCTGCCTTGTCATTGGGCTTCGACCGCTATCGAAAGTGGGCCATCGCCTGGACGGCGATGGCCCCTCCAATCAGGCGGCCTTGATCAGGCCGAGCTGGGTGAGGGCGGCAACGCCGTCGTCGAGGCCGATCTCCTCGACGATCCGGCCGTCGACAAGCTTCAGCACGGTGGTGCCGGTGAAGCGCATGGCGCGGCCGCTGGCGGCTGGCAGCGAGCCGACGAGGAAATCGCTGAATGCCGGGCCGGTATGCGTGCCGCCGCCCTCCCACTGGCCGACGACATGGTCGCCCTCGGCGATGAGGTCGGCGGTGGCCCAGAAGTTGAGGTCCGGGAAGGCGGCGCGAAAGTCGGTCATGAAGGCCTTGATGTCGTCGCGGCCGCGGCGCGGTTCATGCAGCGAGTATTTAAGCAGCATGTCGGGCGCGGCGATGTCGTCGACCACCGACAGGTCGCAGGTTTCACCCCAGAAGTCGGTGAACCATCTGACGACGACGGCCTTGTTGTCTTCTTGTCTGGTCATTGGGAGGTCCTCTTGTTGTTGTCAGGGAGCGCCGGTTAGCCGGCGACCTCGGGATCACCGGATTTTCCGATGACCCGAGGCAAGCAGTAGGACGATCCGGCGGCCGCAAAACTCCGGTTCTTGCCGGCCAATCGAAAGGCGAACGGCGAGGGTTGGCAGGGAGGCGGCGGCGGGTCTGCCATCCGCTCCGACCAAGTAACGCTTTCTTCTCTGGTTTTGCTGCAGATTGCCGCGTGGCGGAGGTAGGCGAAACAGAAGATGACGCGTCAGGACAAGAAAAGTCGCAATGGAGCGTTCTGGGCAAAGGCGCTGGAACGCGCCCATCTTGGCGTCTGGGACTGGGATCTTCGGACCGGCGACTGCTTCTATTCCGCGACCTGGGCGCGGATGCTGGGCTATGATGAAAGCGAACTTGCCAACACCAGCGACCTGTGGCTGCAACTGACCCATCCCGATGACCGCGAGCGGGCGCTGGCCAGCGGCGAACGCCACATTGCCGGACAGACCCAGGCCATCGAGACCGAGCTGCGGCTCCGGCACAAAGCCGGCCACTGGGTGTGGGTGCTCGATCGCGGTGGCATCGTCGAGCGCGACGCGTCCGGAAAACCCGTCAGGCTGATGGGCGTGCAGACCGACATCTCCAGGCAGAAGGCCACCGAAGCCGAGCTCGAGCAGGTCAATGTGCGCTTCCGTCTGGCGCTCGCCGCCAGCGGCACCGGCATCTGGCATCACGACCTCGACACCAATAAAAGCTACTGGGACCAGCGCACGCGCGACATCTTCGGGCTGGTCACCGATACCGACGAGGTGACCGACGACCTCTGGCATACTTTCCTGCATCCCGAGGACAAGGCGGTGACCGAGCAGGCGCATCTGGCGCCGATCGGCACGCAGGACGTCGTCGCCGTGCAATACCGCATCATCAGGCGCGACGGCGAGATACGCCATGTCGAATCGCTGGTGCGGTTCATCGCCGACGCGCAGTCGGCGGGTCAGATCCTCGGCACCGTGCGCGACATCACCGAGGAAAAACTGCGCGAGATGGAGCTTGCCTATGCGGCCCGTCACGATGCGCTGACCGGCCTGTGGAACCGCTCCGCCTTCGATCGGCTGCTCGCCGACCATATCGCGGCGGGCGCGCCGCTGGCGGTGTTCTATGTCGATCTCGACTACTTCAAGGCGCTCAACGACTTTGCCGGCCACGCCGCCGGTGACCTGGCCCTGAAGAGCGTTGCCGCCGGCATCCGCGCCTGCCTGCCGCGAGCGGCGCACGCGGCACGTCTGGGCGGCGACGAATTCGCGCTGCTGGTGCCGCATTGCGATGCCTCGCAGGCCGAGCGGATCGCAACCGCCGTGCTCGGCGCTGTGCGTGAGGCCGACCTCGGCACGGCCGCGTCGGCGCGCAAGCTGGCGGCCTCGATCGGCGTCGCCTTCATCGACGACGCCACCACCACGGTCGCCGACGCACTGGCTTGCGCCGACGACGCCTGCTATGCGGCCAAGGCCGCGGGGCGCAATCGTTTCGCGGTGTTCTCCGCGGCGGTGGAATCGGGGTCCGGCGGGCTCAACGCGGCGCGCGTCGCCGCCGACACGGTCGACGCCATGGAAGACGGACGGCTGAACCTGTTCGGCCAGGAAATCCATCTGCTCGGCAAGCCCTGGCAGGAGAGCCGCCATGTCGAAGTGCTGGCCAGACTCACCGGGCGCAACGGGCGGCTGGTGCCGCCAGGCGAGTTCATTCCAGTTGCCGAGCGGTTCGGCATCGCCTCCAGGCTCGACCGCTGGATCATCCGCACCGTGCTGTCGCGGCATGGCGCGGCCCTGCGCTCGGGCGCGCTGACGCTCGGCTTCAACCTGTCGGCGCAGACGCTGAGCGATCCGCAGCTCTGGGAGTTCGTCGACAGCGTCATCGACGAGACCGGCGCGCCGCATTCGGGCATCGGCTTCGAGATCACCGAGACCGCCGCCGTCACCAATTTCGACGCCGCCGAGCGGTTCGTGCGCAAGGCGCGCGAGCGCCGCTGCCGGGTCAGCCTCGACGATTTCGGCGCCGGCATGAGTTCGTTCGAATATCTCCGGCGCTTCCCTGTCGACACGATCAAGATCGATGGCTCCTTCATCGAGCACGTCACGGAAAGTCGCTTCGACCGTGAGATCGTGCTGGCCATCACCAGCATCGCCCGCAGCCTCGGCTGCGATGTGGTGGGGGAGAAGATCGAACGGCACGACACACTGACGATGCTCAGCGACATGGGCGTCGCCTTCGGCCAGGGGTTCCTGCTGCACCGGCCGGAGCCGCTGGAGCAGATTGTCGCGCGCGCGACAGGGGTGGCGACGGCCCGCAAGGCCTCGTGAATCACACTGTGTCACGTTTCAGGTGAGGCTGGGCCTCACCCGAACGCGTCTTAGCCGGCTTGCCGTGTCGTCGATTGCGGAAACTCCAGCACCCCGGCCTTGGGTCGCTTGTGCAGGGCTTCCGTCACCGTTTCGATCAACAGATCGAGGGTGTCGCATGCCGCGCGGCTCGTTTCGTCATCGCCGCGCAGATAGTAATAGGCTCGTTCGAGGTGGACACAGGCTGCTGAAAAATCGCTGGTCAAGGGTCCCTCCGTGATCCCGCCCTAATATAGGTTGCCGGATCGGGCGGAACGCGAGGTAAATATCCACAGGCGGCTTTTAATCAAATGCCGCCAATCTTGCGCGGCCGTGGAACTGCCAGTCCCCTCCACAAGGGGAGAGATTGCCGGTTTCAGGGCCGCGCAGAACACGCCGCGCGCCGGCTGCCTGCGCAAGCGCTCACCGGCCAACCGGGTCAGGACGACGGCGCAGAACACCGGCAGCGCCAGCAGCTTTGCCAGCACGCCCGAGTGCGGCACTTCCGCCGGTGCGGCGCTCGGTCACCGTGGTCATGATCGCATCGCAGCCTTCGATGTCACTTGAGGAACGATCGAAATCGGGGCACGTTGCGGAGAGATTGTCTCCCGCCACCTTCAGGAGTTCTTGCATGTCGCTATCTGGTACTGCAACCCGCTACGGAAGCCTCGCCCAGGCGCTTCACTGGCTGACGGCGCTGCTCGTGCTCATCGCCTTCCTGGTCTCGGAAGGTGGCCCTGCCACGCGCGTCTATTCAGCCGACAACGCCTCGACGCTGCTGCTTCACGAGTCGCTCGGCTTCGCTGTTTTCTGGCTGCTGGTCATCCGCCTGATCTGGCGTCTGTTTGACCGCATTCCGGACGCTCCTCCCATGCCCGGGTGGATGGACATCGCCTCGAGGGCAACACACTGGGCGCTCTATGCGCTCCTGTTCGCGGTTCCGGCGACCGCCATGCTCGGCGCATGGTTTGGCGGCCACCCGGTGACGGTCTACGGCCTGGGGGCGATCGGTCCGTTCTCCGGCACATGGGGCACGTCGCTGGCGGAGATCCATGGCACGCTTGGCGACATCATCCTGTGGCTTGCAGGCCTGCACGCCGCGGCTGCCATCTACCACCATGTCATCCTTCGCGATCGCGTGCTGAGCCAGATGGTGCCAGGCCTGCCCAATCCGTCGTCCGGGCTGGGGCGGCAAGCGCGGCCCTGATGCCTGTCCCAGAATGTCGAGAGGTGCCGGAACGGGATGTTCCAGCACCTCCATCTCTTCGTCCTGACGCAATTCCGGATGGAAAACCGCCCACACTTTTCCCGGGATTGCCCTAGGCGACAGCCACGATTACGTGGGCCTGAATCCTGGCGGCAACCTCGCCGCTGCCATGTCTGTCCGCAATCGCGGAGGCGGCATAGTCGGTTGCGGCTTCCAGCTTTCCCGCGTCCCTGGCCTCGATTTCGCTTCGAAGAACAGTTCCCTGGCAGTAAGCAACGGCCGGAAGGCGCGGCGAGGATGCACGGCTTTGTTCGGCTCTCGTCTCGATCACCACACGGGAAAAACCCGCGTCTTCCAGCTCGCCGCGGATCAGGGCCGTATCGTGGTAGCCATGCGGCGTGCGTGCCAGAAAGCGCGGCGGATCGTTCGGAAAAATCCTTGCGAGAGCATTCGTCACATCGTCGGCAAAGACATTCTCCTCGATGCGGTCCCACACGTTGAACAAGAAATGTCCTCCGGGCTTCAGGACTCGCCTTGCCTCGCGGTAGGCGGATGTGCGGTTGGGAAAGAACATCGCGCCGAACTGACAACAAACGAGATCGAAGGCCGCATTTTCAAACGGCAGCGCCATGGCATCAGCCTGGCGCCATGTGATGCGGCTGTCGGGAGCTTGTCGCGAAGCGGCGTAGTCGAGCATCGGCTGGTTGAGGTCGGTTACGACATAGCTTGCGCCAGGGGACAGTCTTGGCGCCAGCGCACGGGTGACAACCCCGGTGCCCGCGGCGATTTCCAGAACGGCGCGGGGCGACAAGGACGCTGCTCGTTGTGCAAGATCAGCGGCGAACGGCTCGAAAATCAACGGCACCATGTAGCGGTCGTAGTTTTCCGGAATCGAGCCGGCAAACACCTTGTCCGTTTCCAACATTGCTATCTCCCGCCGTCAATTCGATGGCTCGCGAGACTAGCATACAGTCGTCTGCCTTGGGTCGCTTTCGGCCGAGACGCATCCAACAACATATGCGGCCATGCCGGCGGCAGCTCAGCGAAGGCGTCCTGGAGACGCATGCCCACGCGTCGATCGCCGGTTTTCGGAAAAGACATCATGCTTGAACAGACAGAGAGCAGGGGCTCACGACAAAGGCCGTTCCCCCGCATCGAGCAGCCATTGCCGCACGGCCTGCGTCGGCTCGGGATGGCGCTGCTTTCTTGGTACCACGACGTGGAAATCCTGCGTGCCGCGCATCTCGCCTTTGACCGGCTGGACCAGCCGGCCGGCAGCCAGATCGGCGGCGACGAGAAAGCGGCTGGCCAGCGCGATGCCCTGGCCGGCGATGGCGGCGTCGATGGCCAGGCTCGTCTGGTTGAAGCGCATGCGCTTGAGTTCGGTCGTCATCTTCAGGCCGACCGCCTTCTCCATGAATTCCGGCCACAGATTGTGCGCGTCGTGGAGCAGGACATGATGCTGGATTTCGGCCGCCGCGATCTCGACGGCGCCGTGCGGCAGCAGGGCCGGGCTGCAGACGGCGATGATCTGCTGCGCGAACAACAGGTCGACGATCAGGCCGGCGCCGAAGGGCGGGCGGCCTTGCCGCACCGCGATGTCGACGCCATCGGCCTGAAAACTCGACAGGCTTTCGCTGGCCAGGACACGCAGGTCGACCAGCGGATTGTGCGCCATGAAGTCCTGCAGCCTGGGGATCAGCCATTTGGTGGCGAAGCTCGGCGTCACGCTGATCGTCAGCCGCGCCGGCTCTGGGCGCAACAGCAGCGTCGCCTCCGAGATAAGGTCGAAGGCGCGGCGGATGTTGGGCACATAGGCGCGGCCCTCGTCGGTCAGCGCCAGACCGCGCGGCAGCCGCTCGAACAGTTTCGTGCCGAGATCGGCCTCCAGCCCGCGAATATGCTGGGCCACGGCACCTTGCGTCACGTTCAATTCCTCGGCGGCGATGCGGAAGTTGAGATGGCGCGCCGAGGCCTCGAAGGCGCGCAGCGCATTCAGTGGCGGCAGGCTCAGGAAGGCTTCGGGCATACAGGAGTTTTTCTACACGCTGATTTCAGGCATTCTGGTTCGAACCGGGCGAGAAAACCAACTATATCACTGCTCGGATCCTGAAAACACTGCTTGCAGAGCCCTGCCAACCCCGAGAGGAAAATCCAATGAGTGTAGAAAAAGTGGCTGTTGTCGTGGCTGGCGGCAGCGGCATGGGTGCGGCGGCGGCGAAGCGCCTGGCGGCGGACGGCTTCAAGATTGCCATCCTGTCCTCGTCCGGCAAGGGCGAGGCGCTGGCCAAGGAACTGGGTGGGCTCGGCGTCACCGGCTCCAACCAGTCGAACGACGATCTGCAGCGCCTCGTCGACCTGACGCTCGAGCGCCATGGCCGCATCGACGTGCTGGTCAACAGCGGCGGCCACGGGCCGCGCGCACCGATCCTCGAAATATCAGACGAGCAATGGCACACCGGCATGGACGTCTATCTGATGAACGTCATCCGGCCGGTGCGCATCGTGGCACCCCACATGGTCAAGCAGAAGGCTGGCGCCATCATCAACATCTCGACGGCCTGGGTGGTCGAGCCGAGCCCGATGTTCCCGACCTCGGCGGTGTTCCGTGCCGGGCTTGCCGCCTACACCAAGATCTTCGCCAACACCTATGCCGCCGACAATGTGCGCATGAACAACGTGCTGCCCGGCTGGATCGATAGCCTGCCCGCCACCGAGGAGCGCCGCGACAGCGTGCCGATGCAGCGCTATGGCACGAGCGAGGAGATCGCCGCGACGATTGCTTTCCTGGCTTCGGAGGGTGCGGGCTATATCACCGGCCAGAACATCCGCGTGGATGGGGGTGTCATCAGGGCGCTGTGAGCCTGGGTTCCTCTCCCCCGTTGATCGGCTACGGGATGCACACATCTTCTGTGATTGGCGTGACTGATCGGCCCGAGGCTTGATTGCCACGTGGTTCCCCCAATCCGTCGCTGCTTCGCAGCGCCACCTTTCCCCCCTCCGGAGGTAAAGGAAGGGAGCTTTGCTGGACGAGCGTTGACGGCAAAAAGCCTGGCGCCTTTCCTCTACCCCGTCGATCGGGGGAGAGGTGGCTCGGCGAAGCCGAGACGGAGTGGGGGTCGACCGATCAGCGCAGCATAAGACAATGCATGCGCCAAGCTGCCATGCACGCTATCGCCAAAGACCAACTGCTTGGAAGTGTGTGCCGTAGACGCAAGCGGGGGCGAGGAAACCGGTTTGTGGGAGGCGCCGCCACTCTCGCGGCCCATGTGCAATTCTTTCAAGCATTTCTTGAAATGGGGACCGGCCGTTTCATGATTTGATGACGCCTGCCAATTGGGGAGGCGTCATTGACCGACTTCATCGGACTGCCGAAAGCCGAAGTGCACATCCATATCGAGGGCTGCTTCGAGGCCGACGATGTGATCAGGAACTGCGAGGAGGCCGGCATCCCGCTGCGTGCGCCGCGCGACAGGCTCTTCGAAGCCCATGACCTCAAGAGCTTCCTCGAGATGCTCGACTGGTTGTGCGGGACATTCCGCACGCGCGAGCAACTGGCCACCACGGCCTACAAGTTCGCGCAGCGCATGGGCCGAAGCGGCGTGCGCTATGCCGACGTCATCGTCAACCCGACGCATTGGCCGCATTGGCACAAAGACGTTCCGGGGATGATCGACGCGTTCGATGCCGGTTTCGCGGCCGCCGAACAGGACGGGCACCCGCCGGTCGGGCTCTGCGTCAGCCTGCTTCGCACCCAGTCGGCGGCGGAAGCGATCGAGCTGGTGGAGTTGCTGAGCGCGATCAGGCACAGCCGTGTCGTCGCCTTGTCGATCGACGGCAACGAAGCGGCCGCCGGCCGCACCGGTCCACGCTTCGCCGAGGCGTTTCGCCGTGCCGGCGCGGCGGGCCTGCGGCGCACGGTTCATGCCGGCGAGTCGAGCGGCCCGGAAGGTGTTCGCGACGCAATCGAGCTGCTTGGCGCCGACCGCATCGACCATGGCGTGCGGGCAATCGAGGAGCCGGAACTCGTCGACATGCTGGCGCAAAGGCAGATTCCCCTGGGCGTCTGTCCGGTCTCCAATCTGGCGCTCGGCGTCTATCCCTCGCTTGCCGAACATCCGCTCGACGCCCTGCGCAAGGCCGGTGTCCCGGTCTCCATCAACACCGACGATCCGGCGCTGCTCGACACCACGCTTGAAGCCTCCTATGCCGCCTGCGCCGAGGCCTTCGCATGGGACAGCGAAACCATCCGCCAACTCGCCGCGACATCGGTGCATGCGAGCTACGCCGGCCCCGCGTTGAAGGCACGGATCCTGGCCGATCTGGCGGCCTGGCGGGGCTAGCAAGGGTTCAATTCGCAGGCACTGTCCCAGCCTGCTGATCCGCGTCCGTCAGCGTCTGCAAGAACGCGACGATGTCGTCGATCTCGGCGTCGGTCAGCGCCGGCTTGTCGCCGGGCTTTTTGCCGTTGAAGGGCGGATCCTGATTCAAGTTCGGCCAGTAAGCCCTTGGCAGATCGTCATATTCGCGCACCGTGCCATCGGCGTTTTTCGGGTACCAGCGGCCTGGATCGCTGTCGCGGCTGGCATAGAAGGCGACCGCGTCGCGCAGCGTGTGGAAGGTGCCGTTGTGGAAGAAGCTTTTTCTCAGCGCGACGTTGCGCAGCGTCGGCGTCCTGAACAGGCCGCAATACTCAGCCCGGCCGTGGAAGTCGGTGCGCAGCGGTCCGCACAGGCCGAGATCGAAATAGGCGGGGTCGGCATTGGCCGGTATGGCCGGGTTGCGCGGCACCGCGACGGCGATCAGGCCATAGTCGGTGAACTGCGGCGGTTCGCCGTCATTGGCGGGTTCGCTCAGATGGCAACTGGCGCAATTGCCCTTGGACTCGTCCTCGAACAGCGCGCGGCCGCGCAGTTCCTGCGCCGTGAGCCGCGCCTTGCCGGCGAGGAAGGCGTCGTAGCGGCTGGAGTAGGGATAGAAGTCGGCGGCACTCTGCTCGAAGGTGCCCAGCGCCTCGGCGGCGGCGTCGAAGGCGTCGTCCGGGCGGTCGAAAACCTGGTCGCCGAAAGCGGCCTTGAATGCACCGGCATAGGCGGCCTTGCGCAGGGCAGCGGTAACGGCGGCGGCATCCTTGTTGGCCATCTCGAATGGCGACAGCAGCGGGATCTTGGCCTGATCCTTGCCGCGATCGGCACGGCCGTCCCAGGTCAGGCCGCCGGTCGGGCCGTTGTCGACGCTCTCGTCGCCCTCATCCTCGGAATCATGGAAATGCTCGGTGAAGGCGGGCACCGCCTGCAGGTAGCGAAGCGAAGGCACGGCGCGCAGCCCCGGCTGGTCGAGACGCGGCCCGCCCATCTCGACCGGTGCCGCCGAGACAGGGCCGAAGGCATGATGCGGGTCATGGCAGGACGAGCAGGCCTGCTTGCCCGATGCAGACAGCGACGGGTCGAAGAACATTTTACGGCTAAGCGCGGTCAGGGCGGCGGCCCGCGCGAAGGCATCCGCGCGGGATAGCGGCCCGGGATGGACGCTGCCGGTCCCGGCGCGGCCAATGCTTGCCGAGAAAATCGCGGCGATGCCGAGCATCGATGCGGCGATGATGCTCCTCTTCCATTGTCCTGCCGCCATGTCGTCCGGTCCGTTTTCCACTCCGCCAATCTGGGACCTGCATTGCTACGGATTGATGACCGTGTCGGATCAAGATGCATGTCACCTGCGCAGCGGCCCGCAGGCGTATCGGCTGATTTCAGTGACGTTGCGCGGAACGGCCACTGTCACAAAGCTGACAAGCGCCGGTTCTAGCGTCCACGGGTTCCTCCAGCCACTCCCCAGCCACGAGGCGTTCCCATGACCAGGTCTTTGCTCTCCCTCTGCCTCGCCTCCACGGCGCTGGCATCGCTTGCCGCCGCCGCCAACGCCGCCCCTCCCGGTTACGACAAGATCGACACCGTCGTCGTCATCTATGCCGAGAATCGCAGCTTCGATAATCTTTATGGCGGTTTCCCCGGCGCCAACGGCCTGGCCAATGTGTCGGCCGGCCAGGCGCGCCAGCTCGACCGCGACGGCAAGCCGCTCGCCGAACTGCCGCCGGCCTGGGGCGGCCTGACCGCCAAGGGGGTGACGCCGCCGGTGACCGAGGAGCAGTCGGCGCACCTGGCCAATGCCAGCTTCGCCATCGACGATCCCAAGGGCTTCAACGAACAGACCTCGGTGATCACGCGCGACCTCTGGCACCGCTTCTACCAGGAGCAGATGCAGATCGATGGCGGCCGCAACGACAAGTTCGTGGCCTGGGCCGATTCAGGCAGCCTGGTGATGGGCCATTATGACGGCTCGGTGCTGCCGATGTGGGCGGTGGCGAAGAAATACGTGCTGGCCGACAATTTCTTCCAGGGCGCCTTCGGCGGCTCCTTCCTCAACCATTTCATGCTCGCTTGCGCCTGTGTGCCGGTCTATCCCAATGCCGACACCAGCCCGGTGAAGGGACAGATCGCCGTCGTCGAGGCCGATGGTACAACGCTGAAGGTCGCCGACAACTCGCCGGCCTCGGCGCTTGGCGGCGCGCCGAAATTCGTCAATGACGGCGCCATCACGCCCGACTTTCATGCCGTCAACACCATGCAGCCACCCTATCAGCCGAGCAACAACAAGCCGGCCGCGGGCGGCGATCCGGCCCTGGCCGATCCGTCCGCGGCGAGCACGCTGCCGCCGCAGCACGACATCACCATCGGCGACCTCCTGTCGCTGAAGGGCGTCGGCTGGGCCTGGTATGCCGGCGCCTGGCAGGCAACGCTGGACGGCAAGAACGCGACGCCGGTGCCGAACTTCCAGTTCCATCACCAGCCGTTCAACTACTTCGCCGCCTACGCGCCCGGCACCGCCGCGCGGGCCGAGCATCTGCGGGATGGCGGCATGGACGGCGCTGCCTTCATCAAGGACATAGACGACGGCAAGCTGCCGGCCGTCACCTTCTACAAGCCGCAGGGCAACCTCAACGAACATGGCGGCTATACCGATGTGTCGAGCGGCGACCAGCATCTCGCCGATGTCGTCTCGCATCTCGAGAAAAGCCCGCAATGGAGCCACATGCTGGTGGTCGTCACCTATGACGAGAATGGCGGCTTCTGGGACCATGTCGCGCCGCCGAAGGCCGACCGCTGGGGGCCGGGCAACCGCATCCCCGCCTTCATCATCTCGCCCTATGCGAAGATGGGTACCGTCGACCACACCCAATACGACACGACATCGATCCTGCGCTTCATCACGGCGCGCTACGACCTGCCGGTGCTTTCCGGCATCGTCGCCCGCGACAAAGCACTGCGCAACAACGACCAGCCGCCGATGGGGGATCTCTCCGCCGCGCTGGACCTCGGCCGGTAGGCGGGCATATCCTTGGCGCGATGTGTTTCTAGCCGCCATTCACCAGGGCAAGAATGAGCTTCTGGAGATTGCCGCCCTGGCCGAATTCGACGCGATCGAAATCGCGGCTGGCCTGCACCCGCGCCCTGGAGATCGCGTCCAGCCGCTTGACCACCTCGGCCCTGGTCTTGCTGCATTTAGGATCATCGGCGACGGTCAGGCCGTCCGTCGCCACTTCGATGTCGTGGACCATCTGTACTACGCTGGCGCCATGCACCTTCTCATGGGCGCTGACGCCGGCGATGAAGACCTCCCAATTCTTCTGGACGGCGGGCGGCAGGGGCGCGGAAGGGCTGGGCAAGGTGTAGGTGATGATCAGTTTCGGCCGCGCCGCCGTCAGCACGCAGTCCTTGCCCCTGGGCTTGTAGTCTCTGACCCCCCAGGTCAGCTTGAAATTGGTGTAGGCGATGGTGCGCGTCTTGGCGCCCCGGATCAGCGGCCCGTTCTCGCCGATCGACCGGTAGAGCTGCTCACCGGACTGGCCCGATATGGCGTAGGTCTCGACCTTCTCGACCGGTTTCCAGTCGGCACGGGCGGACAGCGGCAGGGCCAGCAGGGCAGCCAGCAACAGGCACAGACGAACACAGGCTCTCAACACGGCTCTCCGCGAAATCAGGACGACCCTGCCGCAACGGGCAATGCCATCGGATGGCTTTTCCTATATGCTGCCACGGGGTGAGGCCGCAAATGTGGAGGGGGAAATCATGAGAACGAACTGTCTTATAATCGCCGGCGCGGTGGCGGCGCTGCAGGCCGCGCAGCCGGCGCTTGCCGCGTCGTGCAGCGGCTGGAGCGCGAAGATGGAGGAAGACGAGGGCGGCAAGGTGCTGACGGCCTCGGTCTGCGGCGGGCCGAAAGGCGATGCGTATCTGATGCTGGCCTGTTTCGACACGCCGGTGCTGAGCTACGACCTCGGCACCGCCGGCCAGCAATTGGAGCCTGGCATCAGCGGCTCTTTCGACTTCAAGGCCGACGGCAAGACGGTGACGAAAACGCTGCAGCTGGAGGCCATGTACAATTACTTCGTGGTGGATCTGGCCAAGGGCGATCCGCTGCTGGACCTGCTGCGTTCGAAGGGCGAGGTGAGCATCAGCGCCGCCAAATACGGCCAGGGCAGCTTTCCGCTGAAGGGCTCGAGCGCGGCGATCGGAAAGGTGCTGGCGCAGTGCGGCAAGGCCAAGGCCAGCGACGACGGGGATTGATCGGCGGCGTTGTTGCGACGTTCAGCCGGGGCTTGGCCACTCCGATATCCTTTCGCTCAACGCAGCGTTGCCGACTCTGGCGCCTCGCGTTAAGCGGACATCATGATCGAGTTCCGCCGCGCGCAAGCATCCGACCTGCCTGATATCGTCGCCATGCTGGCCGATGATCGGCTAGGGGCCGGCCGTGAGGACGCCTCGATGCCGCTGGCGCGCGGTTATGTCGATGCGTTCAACGCCATCGACGCCGATCCCAATCAGCTTCTGGCGGTGGCCGTGGATGGCGCCGAGGTGATCGGCACCTTGCAGATCACCTTCCTTGTCGGGCTCTCGCGCAAGGGCGGCTGGCGCGGGCAGATCGAGGCGGTCCGGGTCGCCAGCCACCGGCGCTCGGGCGGTATCGGCAGGCGGATGATCGACTGGGCGATCGCGCAATGCCGGGCGCGCGGCTGCGGCCTCGTCCAACTCACCACCGACAAGGGGCGGGCGGACGCACACCGCTTCTACGAGAGCCTCGGCTTCACCGGCAGCCATCTCGGCTACAAGATGACTTTATAGGCGCTTGCGAACTTCTGCTGGTTCCGGGCCGGCAGCGACTGGCGTATACCGGAAGTCGCTCAGGCTCTATTCAAATTGCCGGGGAGGGCTGATATAGGTCAGTCAGGTTGACCTATATCCAGTTGTCGCGGGAGGCGCGCTTTGACCTTGATGAATCTGTTGGCTTCGCGCTCGTCGCGCATGAAGGCGTCCGAAATCCGCGAGTTGCTGAAGCTGCTCGACCAGCCCGACATCATCTCGTTCGCCGGCGGCATTCCCGATCCGGCGCTGTTCCCGACCGAGGCGATCCGCGATGCCTATGCTTCGGTGCTGGGCGGAAGCGAGGCGGGGGCGGCGCTGCAGTACCAGGTCTCGGAAGGCTATCTGCCGTTGCGGCGCTGGCTGGCCGGGCAGATGGGCAAGCTCGGCATCGCCTGCGACGAAGCTAACATCTTCATCACTTCCGGGTCGCAGCAGGCGCTGGATTATCTCGGCAAGCTGTTCCTGTCGCCGGGCGATACCGCATTGGTGACATGGCCGACCTATCTCGGCGCGCTGCAGGCCTTCAACGCCTACGAGCCGCGCTATGACCGGCTGCGGCCAGAAGGCGGCAACATGACGCCCGATGCCTATCGGGCGGCGGCGGCCCCCACAACTTTTTCAAGAGGGGGCGGCAAGGTCAAGTTCGCCTATCTGGTGCCGGATTTCGCCAACCCGACCGGCGAGACCCTGAATCGCCAGCAGCGCGAGGCGGTGCTCGACCTCGCCGGCGAGCTCGACATCGCCGTCATCGAGGATGCCGCCTATCGCGCGCTGCGCTATGACGGCGAGGGCGTGCCGCCGATCCTGGCGCTCGATTGCATCAGGTCCGGCGGCATCGACAAGGCGCGCACGCTCTATTGCGGCTCGTTCTCGAAAATCCTGTCGCCGGGCATGCGCGTCGGCTGGGTGTGCGCGCCGCGCCACGTGGTCGAGAAGCTGGTGCTGATGAAGCAGGCCTCCGACCTGCACAGCCCGTCGATCAACCAGGTGGTGATGCACCGCGTGGCCGAGGCCGTGTTCGACGGCCAGGTGGAAAAACTGATCGGCGCCTATCGCGAGCGCCGCGACGGCCTGCTCGCGGCACTCGAGGCCAACATGCCGAAAGGCGTGACCTGGAGCCGCCCGGAAGGCGGCATGTTCGTCTGGGTGACGCTGCCCGAGGGCTCCGATGCCACCGCGCTTCTGGCACGGTCGGTGAAGGAGGCGCGCGTCGCCTTCGTGCCCGGCAACGCCTTCTATGCCGACGGCAGCGGGCGCAACACGCTGCGGCTGTCCTTCACGCTGGCCGACCGCCGCGCGGTGACCGAGGGCATCCCCCGGCTGGCGGCCATCCTGAAGGGGTAAGGCCTGGTCTAGATGATGCGCCTCCGGTTTGTGCTGGAGGGATGAGCTAATAGCTGAAGTTGGCGCCGCCCCTCATCGCCCTGCCGGGCACTTCTCCCCGTATGGTGACGGGGAGAAGGGGCTGGTCGCAACATTGGTGCCCTTCTTGCACCGGTTGCGATTGGCAAAACCATCGATGGCAGCGCCCCTCTCCCCGTTCTACGGGGAGAGGATGCCGGCAGGCAGGTGAGGGGCAGCGCAAACGCCCGGAGATGACGAAGTCGCCCTGGCCCGCTAGTTCCCGCATTGACGGCGCCCTGTCCGAACCTAAATTCGGAGCCTTGCCAGGAGGAATTTGCATGGAAACCCAGGAACTGCATCGCGGCCGTCTCATCGATCATATCCAGCTGGTGGTCAGGGATCTTCCTGCCAGCCGGCGTTTCTACGAGGCGGTCTTGCGGGCGCTCGACGTTGCGATCGGTGGTGTCGGCGAGGACTATTTCTGGGCCGACGAACTGTTCGTCTCCAGTGCCGACAGCCAGGCGGCCCTGGGACAACTCACCGGCCGCCATCATCTGGCCTTCCAGGCCAAGGATCGCGCCATGGTCGATGCCTTCCACAAGGCTGGGCTCGCCGGCGGCGGCAAGGACAATGGCGCGCCGGGCGAGCGGCCCTATCATCCCGGCTACTACGCCGCCTTCCTGCTCGATCCGGACGGCAACAACATCGAGGCCGTCCATCACGGCCCAGCCACGCGCAGCGCGGCCTCGGTGAAGATCACGTTCTGAGCGACTGTCTGGAAATTCTGCTCCGGCGCCCATCAGCGGCGTTTTCCGCGCTTGCGGATTCGAGCCGACTGAAATCCACGTCAGTACGGTCACGTCGAGAAACGGTGATCTCGGAATTCTCTCGATCCAGACCACGGAACGCCATTGCAGCGCTATCCACAGGATTCGGTCCAACTTGGACGGGACCAGCCAGCAGCCCTACGGCTGGGTACGCTCGGCTATGGCGAACGCCTGTAGGTTCTTGGCCTTGCCTTGGTCTTCATCGGCATGGGCTATGATCGAAAAGAACGCCGCGCGGGCGATGTCTTTTTTCGAGGCCTTCGGGTGCTCTTTCCTTGCCGCCTTGATCAACTGCCTTGGCGTCATCTCAGGGGTCACAACCCGCATAAGGGTGTCGGCGATCGCCTGCATGTCGTCCGCTTCCATAATCGGAACTCCCAACCAGTCCACCAAACGGAAGCTACCACGGCGGTCAGTGAGCGGCTACCCGCGGCGCAACGCGGCGGGATGCGGCGTTGCATCGATTTGGCAGCCTTTGGCTTAAGCCGCACTACCACGTTTGAACATGGTGCAACGCGTCGGTTGATGCATTAAAATTTTACATAATCTTGGATTCTGCCGGTGCCTCATCCTGTTCGCGCCGGTGGCGACGCAATGGTTTGCGCCGTGATACCCAACCCGATGGCAATGCCATTCGCCTAGTGCGGAATCCGCGACAATCCCATTAGACCGGCGCTGCAGGAGATGCGGATTCATGAAACATTTTCAAACGTCGATCCCACGGGCGCGAAGAAAGAGCAAAGCGGAACTTCAAGCGGCGGTCGAACGCCTCGCACCGTTTCATCACGCCATCGACTTGCCCTATGGCTTGAGCACCTATGTACCGACCGCGTCTCGTCAAAACCGAGAGCGCACAAGGATGCAAACACTCCTCGATCACGCATGGCCGAGCATTCTCGATGCCTGCGGAGGTTCATTGGCGGGCAAAAGGGTTCTTGATGTAGCATGCAACTGCGGGGGTTTTTCCGTGCACGCCGCAAGGGCCGGTGCCGACTACGTGCTTGGGATTGACATTGAGCCTCACTATATCGAGCAGGCAAATCTGGTAAAAGAGGCCGTAGATCTAGATAATCTGGATTTTCAGCGGCTTGATCTGATGGATCTTGATCGGTCAGAGCACGGTATGTTCGATCTGGTCCTGTTCTTCGGGATTCTATACCACCTGGAAAACCCTGTCTTGAGCCTAAAGCGCATATCAGCAGTGGCCAGCAACGTCCTGGCGGTTGATACGACGCTTATGAAGGTGCCGATCATAAATCGGATATTGGACCGGTGGCCGATGTGGCATATGCGCAGGGTGGCCGCGGTCGATTCCAACGCAAGCAACATCACGACTTCCCGCTGGCGCCCGGAGGAATTCTGTCAGTTTTCCCCCAATTCCCGTGCCGTCACCAGCCTCTTGGAATATTCTGGTTTTGCAGACATCGAACGTCTCAAACCAAAAGTGAGCGGGCTGGAGAAGCGCTATTATAACGGGCGACTGGCGACATTCATTGCGGTGAAAGAGCAGCGAGCCGCCGGAAATGCCAATCCGAGACTTGTAGGAGATCCATAGGCGAAGCTGCGCTGGCCGATTTCCGTCGATATCTGACAAGCTGAAGAGCCGCAAATGTTTCTGCCGCGCGCCGCGCCGCAGCAAGAGTTCCGGAACCATTTTCAGCGCAAGCTAATCGCGGTTTTGCGAGTCAGTTCATGCGTTTGAAGTCCATCCCGCCGTCGATGCCGATCCTTGCTGAGCAGCCTCCCGAAGGCGACGACTGGATTCATGAAGTCAAGGCCGACGGCTACCCCTCGCAGCTGATCATCGACGAAGACGGTATCAGGATCTACAGGCGCAACGGCCACTGGACGTCGAAGTATCGCGACCTGGTGAAAGAGGCCGCCAGTCTCGGTGCCGAAAACGCTGTCGTCGACGGCGAGATCATCGTGCTCGGCGGAGCCGGCCTGTCTGACTTCGGAGAACCGCGCAAGGCGATCGCTTCAGGACTTCCGGGAGGAAAGAGCCATGAACCCCATTGATCCTCCGATAGAGCGACGCTCACACGCACGTGGAATTGTTCTGAAGGATGCGACCATCATCACCGATGACGTCAGCATCGGCTGCTCCGTCAGAAATCAGCACCTTCACGGGGCGGAACTGAAGGTGGACCCCAGCGTGATAATTCCCGATCGCTTCGTCCTTCACGTGCCCGCGGATGACGCCAGCTACCGTGCCGTGGTGCGGTGGAGAAAGAACGGACGGCTTGGCGTGCAATTCTATGGTGTTGACAATGGCCGTGACTGAGAAGGACCAGGAGCGCAGCACATCGGCGTGGATGTATGGTGCGCAGGCGCGCGTATGTCGAGGGCTTATCTGCCGGCCACAAATGCCATCCGGCGTGCAGACGGCGCAGGTGGTCGCGCCCTGAGGTAGGAGCGTGACAACACGACGGACGTCATGACGATTTGATAGGCGGTAATGATGGCACCGACGACAGGCAGGGCCAGGGACAGGGACCCTGGATTTTTGGCATCGATGCCCAGCAGAGAAAACAGCAGCATCAACGCCGCTATGAACAGAACAGTGATCAGGCCGAACGAGATAAGCAGACGCGGAAACGCATAGCCGAACACCTTGGAACCGCGCCTGCCGGCAGCCGCAAGTGTTTGGTCATCATCGGCAATGACCGCAGGCAACATCGTACCCCATTTTGCGAACGCAGCGATGCCGGAAAAAACCCAGACAAGAACTGCCGCCAACAGGGCGACGGACGAATGAACGCCGCCGACGACCATGGCAATCCCGACCACAAGGGGAGCTATCGCGCCGAGGAAGCCGAGCAAGAGGCAGCGTCTTACGAAACTGAAAAATGCCTTAGGCCTTTCCCTCAGCCAATTGGATACCTGGTCGGCATCAAGCTGCGTCAAAACGGCGATGTGAGCAGGAATAGCCAAGAAGGTCGACGTCATTACGCCGATGAAGATTGAAGCTCCGGAATTGACTTTCACGAAGCTTTCAAGCACCGCCAACCCGCCAGCCAAAACGATGTATCCGAGAACCCATTTCCGGTTGCGGATAAAAACTTCGAGCGAAGCCACCCAGATATTGTCTTCGACCATCACCCATCCCCTATAGTCGCCCGGACGTGCAAACAGTATCGGCACCGCGTTGCGGTTTTCTTAATTGCAAAGAAAAAATCTTTATCTTTGAAAAATGAGTTGATTAGGACCGTCTAACTAATACTACTTGTCGCGAGTAAGTGGATAGAGCACTACTTTCTCTGGGCAGTCTCCGCCGAACAATCCTCGACGCCATCGTGCACTGCGATGCCGGCCCTCTCGGGTGGCGCAGCCCGGACTTGCCGCGTTCTCGCCGCGAACGCATGGGAAATGGCTTTCCGATATGGAACGGCGCGCCAAGCCTGATGTACCCGATCATCGTTCGCGAAGAGCTGTCCACAAGCATGGCCGGATGCCAATTTCGTATTCTCGTATACGAGATCGGATTGAGCCCCCCGAGGAGTCGCATGAAGCCCTTGACTGAAACCGTGCCGTTTTTCAGCCAGTGGGAAACTTCAGACATGACGCTGGACGTGCTCGCCGAAGGCGCCGAAGCCGCTCTCAGGCGCGATCCGCTGTGGCGGGGTTCTGGCGCCGAAACGCTCGACGAATACGCGGTCTGGGCCGCCAACATCTGCGGCATGGCCTGCCTGAAGATGATCCTGGCGACGCGCGGCGAGATCGTTCCGACGATCGAACTCGCCAGGCAATGCACCAGATATGGCGGCTACGTCGTCAACGAGGGATCGATCAAGGGGCTGATCTACGCGCCCTTCGTCAGCTTCGTGAAGGAGGCCTTCGGCCTGCGGGCCGAGGTGATGACCAATATCGCAGTTTCGGACATACCGGCGATCCTTTCGCGGTCGCGCTTCTTCATCGCTTCGGTCAGCAGCTGGATCCGCTGGCCCGAGCGCGAGCCGCCGTCGAAGGGCGGGCATCTGGTGCTGGTCACTTCGGCCTCGGACGAGGCTTTCCGCTTCCACAATCCATCCGGCCATATCCGCGCCACACAGGCAAACGCAGAGTTGGCGCCAGCCGATTTCGACCGTTTCTTTGCCAATCGCGGCATTGCCGTCACCATCTGATTTTTGAGGGATTTTCGATGAAGGACAAGACAAGGGTTGCCATCCTCTATGGCGGGCGCTCGGCCGAACATGACGTGTCGCGGCTGTCGGCGGCCAATGTGCTGAAGGCGATCGACCGGACGCGCTACGAGGTGATGCCGATCGCCATTTCCCGCAGCGGCAAATGGCTGCTGCAGCCGTCATCCGAGGCAGCCGGCGACGGGGCAGGGGCTCCGGTGTCCGAGGATGGTGCAGAGGTCGCCCTGCTGCCCGGCGGCAAGGGCAGGCTGGTGGCCGTGCCGCAAGGTGGCGTGCAGCCGGAAGTGCCGCCCGTCGAGGTCGTCTTTCCCGTGCTGCACGGTCCGTTCGGCGAGGACGGCTCGGTGCAGGGCTATGCGGAAGTCGCCGATGTCGCCTATGTCGGCTGCGGCATCCTGGCTTCGGCGGCGGCCATGGACAAGGATGTCGCCAAGCGGCTGCTGCGCGAGGCCGGGCTTGGCGTTGCCCGCTCCGTCACCTTGCACCGAAACGACACGCATTCCTTCCAGGAGATTGCCGGGGCGCTTGGCCTGCCTTTCTTCGCCAAGCCGGCACGCCAGGGCTCATCCTTCGGGGTGAGCAAGGTGGATGACCGGGACGGTTTCGAGGACGCTGTCGCAACGGCTTTCCGCTATGACGGCAAGGCGCTGATCGAGGAGTTCGTCGACGGCCGCGAGATCGAGTGCTCGGTGCTGCAGCGGGCCGACGGCTCGCTGACGGTGTCGCTGCCCGGCGAGATCATTCCGGCCGGCAAGCATGGCTTCTACACCTACGAGGCCAAGTATCTCGATGCCGACGGCGCGGTGGTGAGGGTGCCGGCCGATGTTCCGGCCACGGTTGCCGACGAGGCGAGGGCGATGGCGCGGCAAGCTTTTCTGGCGCTCGGCTGCGAAGCCATGGCGCGCGTCGATTTCTTCCTGCGCGCCGACGGCAGCCTGCTGGTCAACGAGGTCAACACGCTGCCCGGCTTCACCGACATCTCGATGTACGCCAAGGCGCTGGCGGCGATCGGCATCGGCTACAGCCAGGTCATCGACGTGCTGATCGAACATGCGTTGGCAAGGCACGCGGCGCGCTGAGCCGCCTCATCCAACGTCACGCCGAGGTTGCCGTCAGCCCTTGGAACGTCGATCCCGATGAGCCGCACAAACCCGTTACTTCGGACGGCGCGGAACATACCGGCCTGCCCGGCATTGAAGGTAACCAGCGGTCCCTGGGCAAAGGTTGCAAGCCGGCTCAATATGCCCGACCATGGCCGCCGGCAGGGGGAGACATCAAGTGGCGGCCAATCGTCGAAACGGCATGGCGTCTCCGGCTCACGGGCTGGAGGATATTCTTTCGGCCGCCGCGCCCCACCCGCGAACGTCATTGCCCACCGTGGCGACCATCGTCACGACGGTGGCGGCGCTGTATTTCGGGCGTGAGGTCTTCCTGCCGATCGCGATCGCGCTGCTGCTGACCTTCGCGCTCGCGCCCCTTGTGTCGGCGCTCAAACGGGTCGGCATCCCCCGGATTGCCGCTGTCATCGCCAGCGTGCTGGGCGCTTTCGCGGCGCTCGCCCTGTTCAGCTTCATTGTCGCCACGCAGGTCAGCGAACTGGCGCAGAACATCCCGGTCTATCAGACCAACATCCTGGCCAAGATCCGTTCGCTCAAGGAAACCGGGGTCGGGGGCGGGATCATCGCCAGATTGAGCCGCGTGGTCGAGCGTGTCGGCCAGGAGATCGACAGGCAGGATGCCTCGCTGCCGGCCGCCACCCCGGACAAGCCGCCGCGCGAGCCGGTGCCCGTCGAGGTCGTCTCACGCGAAAGGCCGCTCGAGGTCCTGCAGAACATAGTCGGTCCGCTGATCAGCCCGCTCGGATCAGCCGGGCTGATCATCGTCGTCGTCATATTCATGCTGCTCGAGCGGGAGGATTTGCGCGACCGCTTCATCCGGCTTGTCGGTTACGGCGACCTCCACCGCACCACCGAGGCGCTTCAGGATGCCGGCAAGCGGGTGGGCCGCTATCTGCTCATGCAATTGGTCGTCAACATCGTCTATGCCATACCGATCGCGATCGGGCTGTGGGTGCTCGGCATTCCAAATGCGCTGCTGTGGGGGCTGCTGGCGCTGGCGCTGCGTTTCGTTCCCTATATCGGCCCGGCCATAGGCATGCTGCTGCCGCTGCTCCTGGCGCTGGCCGTGGCACCTGGCTGGTCGCTCGTCCTGTGGACGGCCGCCCTGTTCGTGGTGATGGAACTGGTCACCGGCAATGTCGTCGAACCCTGGCTTTACGGTTCGCGAACGGGCCTGTCACCGCTGGCGATCATCGTTGCGGCGATCTTCTGGACGTGGCTCTGGGGGCCGCTCGGACTGGTCCTGTCGACGCCGCTCACCGTCTGCCTGGTGGTGCTGGGCAGACACGTGCCGCAGTTTGAATTCCTCGACGTGCTGTTCGGCAACGAGCCCGTGCTCGAACCCCATGCGCGCCTCTACCAGCGGTTGCTGGCCGCCGACCCGGAGGAAGCCACCGACCACGCCGAGGAGATGCTGGAAGAAAAATATCTGGTCGAATTCTACGACAAGGTCGCCATTCCGGCGCTTCTGCTGGGCGAGCGGGACCGCGCGCGCGGCGTCATGGGCGACCTGCAAAGGCGGCAGGTGGCGGCCAGTGCCCTGACGCTGGTGGCCAACCTCGACGACAACGCGCAGGAGGAAGCGGACGAGGAGGATGGCCCGCTCGCGGCAGGGGAGCCGGGCGATGACGGCAAGGCCGCCGGCGAGGACGAGGCCGACCTGCCCGATGGCACCGGCATGTCGGTGCTTTGCGCGGGCGGGCGTGGTGAACTCGACGATGCCGCCGCCGCGATGCTAGCGCAGGTGCTGGAAGTCCAGGGCGCGACAGCGACGAAGGCGGGCTTTGCCGACATGGAACCCGCCAACATCCGCCGCCTTGGGCTCGAAACGGTCGACACTGTCGTGGTCGGCTTCCTGAACCGGGACTCCGTCAAGCACGCCCGCTTCCTGGTTCGCCGGCTGAAGCGTGCGAAGGCGGCGCTGCGGGTGGGAATCGTGTTCTGGTCGGAGACCGGCAACGAGGACAAGGAGACGGCCGCCAGGCTGGCCCACGACATGAACGCGGATTTCGTGGCGAATGGCATGGTGGACGCGGTGGTGGGCGCGCTGTCGAACGAGCCACCCGTTGCCCTCAAACTCATCGCCAAACGCCGCATGCGACGTCCGCGGGCCGCCCCCCGAAAAACTCCTGCCGCAGCGGCGAGCTAGGGACGCGCCTGCCGATCGATCATCGCCACGGTCGATCGACTTCACGCAATCGAGTTCACGCAACAGGGCGGCGGATTTTCCGCCGCCCTGTTTTTACCGGTCACGAATGATGATGGATATGCCCTTCGGCATCGACTTCTCCAACCGTGAAGCTCTGGAAGCCCGGCATGAGCTGCCATATGGCCGCAAGGCCGATGATCAGATAGGCCATGCGGGCCAGGGTGGCGCCCCCGAGAGCCGTGCCGATTATGTCGTAGCCCGTCACACCCATGGACAGCCAGTTGAGACCGCCAAGGATGATGAGGGCGAGGGTGACGAGGTTCATGGTGCGCATACACGCCTCCTGAATGTTGCCTGACGAAAACGCCTGTAAAAAAACGCCTGTCGTTTCAGACGGTTCCGTCGATCACGACATTGTGAACGGCGCTAATGGTCCGTGAACGCCGGCCCGCTCAATCGAGTTCATTCGAGCAGGATATGCGCCTCGCGCGCGGCCTCGACAAAAGCCTGCCTGGCGACATCGGCGGCGACGTCGCCGCTTGTCGCGCGGCGGCAGGCGCGCAGCGCGGACTGATGTTTCTGGCTGCCGGTGTCGCGCCAATGTGTCGTGAGCAACTCAATGGCCTGCTGTGTGTTGGACAGATGGCGGATGGAGCCGGTGACGCCGACCGAAACCACCACGGGTTTGGAAAACCATGCGGTTTGCATTGGAACCTCGACTGCGTTGCAGTCGTTAAACGCTCCTCGCGGCGCAAGGTTTCATCCCTGCCAATCACTGTGGCGTGAGGCCATCCGTCGGCGGCGAAGGCAGTCGTTCCAAGCCGGCCAGGAAAGCGGCATATCAGGCCGCCTCCCGACCACCTTGCGCAATCACTCACATATTGGAGGCGACGTCGCGGGCGGATCTCGGTTTGGGCTTATGGGCCGGACGCTGCCTTGTCGTCCGCTCGGCGGGGCGGGGAGCGGGTTTGACCGTGTTCACGTCGACCGTCTTCAGATTGTCGGGCGCTTGCGCCTTGCGGCGCTTCAGCCAGCTCGAAGACATTTCGACAAGGAGACTGCGCAGGTCTTTCACGACGTCCTCCGCTTTCAAGACGACGTGGTAATTTCCGAAGACCAGGCTTGTTCCACGCCGGCAGACGTCGAGCGCTCGCCCGGGCGTGCCGGCCCCGCCGCTTGATTATTGAATCGTGGCTGGTTGGGGGAAATCGAGCAGGGCGGTCGCATGCTCGCCGCCATCCTCGACGAGGCCATCTCCAAGCAGAGCCAAATCGTTGCCGAGGCCGTCGAATTCGATTGCCGCGCCAATGAGTTGCGCCGCCTGCAGGACCAGGTGTTCGATGTCCTCGAGGGCGACATTCTCGGCCAGATTCCTGACCCTGACCCGCTCCGCCAGCGTGGTGATGTTGACGATGCCCGCGGTCTTGAACGCCCGCAGGACCGAGGACGTCACGTCTTCGCGCAGGCGCTCCGAATAATCATACCGCATCGAAACCTCCCAGGGGGAATGGTTTTCTTTCCAGAATCCACCTTGCCTCTGGCGCTGCGTGATGGCAAGTAACGATATAAATATTTTCCAAATAAATCAACTAGTTAGCATAGTTGTCAGAATTGCGCGGCCGACGCTTGATGCTCATCCTGCGCGGGATGCGCTCTTCACGCATCTCATGGTCTTGACGCATTATGAGGAATGACCTAATTTTGAGCTGAATGAGTTAGATACTAACTCGACGTATTTTTGGTCCTGAGCGAGGAAGCGCACATGGCTGAACTCGAACGCCCGGAACGACTGCAGATCATGCTGACTTCCGATGAACTGGCGGCGCTGGAAAACTGGCGCTACGACAAGCGCATGCCGAGCCGCTCGGCCGCTGTCAGGGAGCTGTTGCGGCGCGGTCTTGCCTCGGACGGTTTCCTGACGGCGGAGCAGGGCATCAAGTCGCAGGACTATGGAATCCTGCCCACCGACGGCGGCACGGAATAGCTGCAATTTCGGTGCCGGCAGAACTCTGCAACCTGGTGGCGCTTGATTTCGTAGAGCAGTAGTTGCTCCATTCTTCGCTGTACCGGAGCGACAGGCTCGCTGGGGAGAGTGTTGGGGCCGCCCCGGCGAGCTACATCCTCGTTGCGCGGTTTGCGGTTGGCCTCGAGTGCCAAGCCTGCTCGCGCGGCCTGACGTGCAGGGCGGCTTTCAATTTTCCATGAAGGTGTCGGGAAGTACGTCAGCTTCAATCGCCGCGCTGATGAAGGCAGTGTTTTGATTCATCCCTTGCGATGACGATGAGTCAATTCTTGACAGCCATGATCCCGCTTATGATATTTTTTTGCGCCCACGGTTGCGCCAAGCCGGGGCAGTTCGTCTCAAAAACTCGTTCAACGGATGGAGGAGTCTATGAACGGCAGGATTTTCGAGCGGCCTATTCTGGTCAAGAACGGGCAGTTTGTCGTCGAGGAAATTGGAAGTCTGGCCGACGCATTCGAGTTCCTGGAACGATGGCCCGAGAGCCGGCGGGGACCGATTTATCAGACCGCGCTTCGTGCCTGTCAGCGCGCCCATGACGGTCACCTGCCGCTTTCCGTGGCACGCGACGCGTTCGCCGGGTTTGCCCGGTCGTTCAAAATTCTCGAGCCCGCTTCCACCGCGTTACCCTGGATGGCTGGGGCGAAATCGGGCCGCGGTGGGATACCAGCATAATCGGCGAGCGGAGGGCCGTTATGGCCACTGCGTCGTTGCCATTGCCACAGCGCCATTCGCCGAGACGAGCTGCCCTCATCAATCCAGGTGATTTTCCGACGCGGACTGCGTTAGAATATCACCTCACCGAATGGAGACCCGTCGTGGCCAAGGCTGACAAGCTCCCTTTCAATGTGAACGGCTTCCTCAATACGGTGGACGGCGGGAGGACTGTGGCGACGTATCTAAAGAATGAGACGGTCTATTCGCAGGGGGACCCGGCGGATTCCGTCTTCTACGTCCAGAAAGGCAAGATCAAGGTCTGCATCCTATCAGAGCAGGCAAGGAAGCGGTCGTCGCTCTCCACGAGAGCGGAGACTTCTTCGGCGAAGGCTGCTTGTCCGGCCAGCCGGTACGGTTGGCTACAGTCTCCGCGATGGTGGACAGCGTCGTCACGCGGATTGATAAGGCATCCATCACGCAGGTGCTCCGCGAGGAGCCGAAGTTCTCAGAAATGTTCATATCATACCTGCTGGCGAGGAACGCCCGCGTCGAAGAGGACTTGGTGGACCAGCTTTTCAATTCCAGCGAGAAGCGTCTGGCGAGGTTGCTGCTTCTGATGGCAAATTTTGGCAAGGAGGGGGATCCGCAAACTGTCATAGCGAAGATAAGCCAGGAGACGCTCGCCGAGATGGTCGGCACCACCAGGTCGCGCGTGAGCACCTTCATGAACAAGTTCCGCAAGCTCGGATTCATCGAATACAACGGAGATCTGAAGGTTCATAACTCTCTGCTGAACGTGGTCCTGCACGACAATCCTCACCTCAGGGGCAGGGACCTTTGAGGCACCTGTTCCGTATGGAACAGTCGAGCCACTTGCACCTGTGTTAGATTTCAAGTTGGTCCAACCCTCTGGACCGGACCTGCAGCCCTAAGGCCGTCTTGACGCAACGACATGACTGCCGGCGTAACGGACCCCCCGGTCGTGTTCTTCGACAAAGATGGTAAGGCGTTGCCGGTGACCAAACGGCGCGTCCGACCCCAGCCCCCCCAACGCCGGACGCGCCGGCCCGTTGCTGCACCGTGGCCGATGCATTTGGAAAGCCCTTTGTCAGAGGAGACTCAGAGCGCCTGATCGGTGCGCCGCCAAGACACGAAGACTCCGGAAAGGACCAGGATCAGGGCAGGCCCGGCTCATCTTGCCGCGCGTGCTGGTTCCCGCTCATGGGCTCGAACCACGATTCACGCCTTCAAAGGGCGCTGTCCTACCATTAGACGAAGCGGGATAATCGGGCAGACGCACCACCCCTAGCCGGTTCGCGCGCCGGGATCAACGCGTGCCGGCGGCGGGTAGTGTCTCAGTTTGAAGACCCCACCGCTTAGCAGCCGCCTTCTTGGCGATCTCGGCGCGCCGCTCCGGCGTCATGTTCTCGGCGCGCTTCTTGCCGCCCTTCGAGCCAAGCTCTTTGGCGGCGGCGTTCTTGCCGTCGTCCTGCACGTCGTCGGCTTCCTCGCCAGTGGCAATGCGCATGACGCGGACGGCGTTGCCGATCACGTCGGCGGGGCGCTTCTGACCTTTAGGTCCGGTTGGCATTTATCGTCCTTAACCGCTCCACTAGATCGTGAAGCTCTGCGTCAAATATGCGGGCGAACTCTGGAAACAGGCCCTCCCGCAGTTCTGTGAGTTTCGCGCCGCCGATACCGTGTGCGACGGCGTTTTCAAGATCAATCTGCGCTCCCCATAAAAACCAGAGAAGTCCATAGTTGGCCTCGTGGTCACTGGAGAGGCTTAGGGTTTTCATCAAAGATGCAAAACGCGTTGCCGCTTGAGGATCAAATTCCCGTTGGCGGAGCTTCATGAAGAAGCCATCTCCAGATGTGAACTCGCGTTCCATATTTGTAAGGTTTTCAACTGTCGTCATTCTGGAGCTAATGTGATGGCTTTGGCCGACCACCGCAACCGGGTCGCCGTCAAATTTCAAACTGAGACACTACCCGGTGGCGACGCCAACAATCAGTTCGGGAAGTTGGCGACCGGTTCCTCGCAGCGGTAGACAGGGCAGTGGCCGTCACGGGTCGGGACATAGGCCGACATCGGCACCTCCGGCCAGTCGCATTCGTTGCCGAACTGCCTGACATAGCGGTCATAGGTGTTGGGGCCGGTGGTCAGCACCACGGCGCGGTGGCTCTGGATCAGTTGCCGAAGCTGCTCGCAATTCATCGTGCGCGTGTCGGGTCTGGCATTGGCAAGACCCGCCGCGGCCAGCATGATGGCTGCTGTCACAGGAACAATCTGGCGGATGGGCATGGCGATTACCTCGAGCGGGCGTGTCACCGGAACCTCGCATCCCGGCAAGCCATTCCGCAACAGCCAGCAGGCGGTCTTTTTGCGGCGCAACCAAATGGCACGTCGCGCATTGCTGAAGATGGACAGCAGGAAACCCTACGAGACGCCGAAATGGTGGCCTGGCGGCGATGATCGCGAAGCCATGTGCTGTTCCTTCTGCGGTGGCCGCGACCACCGCTATGAGCAATGTCCGCAACGAAACCATGCGATCGATCCATCATCCGACACCGCGGGCGACGCCCTTCCCAGGCCTGCCTTGTTCTGAATCGAGGCTCGTTGGCGCAATGTGGCACCCCCATTGCAACCAAAATGTCCGTCCTGCATTGCAGGGCATGGGCAGAATGCATTACGCAAGCCTGAAATACGTTTGAGAGGGCGACGGCAAGGCGTGAGGCGGCCTGGCGTGACCGAGGGAAGTCGGGGGGGCAATGACGGAATTGGCAAGCGTGAATGGCCCGATCGAAGCCAGCGCCGACGCAAGGCTGGCGGCGATCGTCGATTCCTCCTTCGACGCCATCATCAGCAAGGATCTGAACAGCGTCATCACCAGCTGGAACGGCGCGGCGCAGCGGATGTTCGGCTACACCGCCGAGGAGGCTGTCGGCCAATCGGTGCTCATGCTCATTCCCGATCATCTCAGGGATGAGGAGGCCGACATCATCGGCCGTGTCCGCAAAGGCGAACTCGTTGCCAGCTACGAGACGGTCCGGCGCCGCAAGGACGGCGGGTCTATTGCGGTGTCGCTGACCATCTCACCGATCAGAAATGGATCGGGCGAGATCATCGGCGCTTCGAAGATCGCGCGCGACATCACGGCCACCAAGGAGAGCGAGCGGCGCATCAGGCTCCTGTTGCGGGAGGTCAATCATCGCGTCAAGAACCAGTTCGCGGTGATCCTGTCGATGGTCAGGGAAACAAGCAAACGCTCGACCGATCCGCGTGAGTTCGAAGCGCTTGTCCGCTCGCGCATCATGGCACTGTCGCGTTCGCACGATCTGCTGGTGAACTCGGAATGGGCGGGCGCCAGTCTCTTCGACCTCATCCAGGAACACCTCAAGCCGTTTGGCCACGAGGAGCAGGTATCGCTGTCCGGGCCGCTTCTGACCCTGCAGCCGAACGCCGTGCAAAATCTCGGCATGGCATTTCATGAGCTCGGGACCAACTCGTCGAAATATGGCGCGCTGGCGGGGGATACCGGGAGAATCGAGGTCACCTGGCTGATCGCCACCGGCGCTGCGGGCAACCGGGAAATCCATCTCGTGTGGGACGAAACCTCGCCAGCCCGCGCCGATGAACGACAGGACGAAGGCACGCGCAAGGGTTTCGGCACCGTCGTCCTGCAGCGGGTTTCGCCACAATCGTTGAACGGTTCGGCGGTCCTGGAGCGTCACCCGGGCCATCTCAGGTGGTCGCTGACGGCGCCGCTGGAATCGATCATCGTTGCGCAAATCGGCGCCGAAATGCCTGCCGCCGACAGAGATCCGTCCTTCAGCCCTTGAAGGGGCCAGTCAAGCGACGGCGGACAAAGAAATCCATTGGAAGCACGAGCCGGTTTCCGCGGCGCGGAAATGGCCAACCTTTTTCGTCGGCAGGCGTTGTTCCCGTGAAGGCAAGGCCGCCGCGGGCGGCCGTGACAGGAAGGAGACCGGGATGAGAAGTCTCGCCATCGTGCCGTTCAGCCTGGTGCTGGCACTGGCCGCGCCAGCGGCGGCGCAGACGGATCCGCTGCAGGACAGCCAGCCGCCGCAGGCAGACAAATGCCGCGCCCAGACAGGGCAAGGCAGCAAACAGCAACCTGCTGGCGGCGATCTGACGGAAAAGCTCAGCGACTGCGGCGGCGTTCTGAAACCGCCCGCCACCGGTGACCAGGGGATGACGGCTCCGGCTCCGGACGAAGGCAAGACGCCGGTGATCAAGCCAGGCGACGTGCCGGCTCAGCCGCCCGCGCAGTAGAAGTCGGTTTCGTCGGCATCGTCGCCGGACGGGGAACCTCGCACCGAACGAAACGTTTCCGTCGTGACTTGGATTTGAAAGGACGAGACCGTGAGAGATATCGCCAGCACCGCCACATTGCTTGCGTCGATCGCCATCGTGATCGTGCTGATGCTGATGGCGCCGAAGAGCTTCGGGTTCGAAACCTCCCACCCGATTGTACAGGGCGATCCGCTAGAACAGTAGTCAGGGTCGATTCAAAAAGCAGGCGAGGCACGGTGCCTCGCCTGCTTTTTTCATGGCTTTCCAAAGCAAATAGCAGAAAGGCGTGAAACGATAAACCGCCTAGCGAACCAGCACGCCCGCATGATTGCACAGGGCCGTGAAGGCTTCCTGGGCCTGTGCGGCACCTGCCTTGCTTTCCAGCGCGGCTTCAACCTGTTCGCGCGCCGCCTGATAGAAGGGGTCACGCCTGGCATGGGGCCAGTCGATCAGGATTTCGCTGGCATCCTTCAGCGTGGCGACGTCGCGGATCGTGTCCGAGCCATGTGGCTTGATCCGCAACGGCGGCGATAGCATCAGCTCAGCCATCTCTTGTTTTCCCGCTATTGGAGGAGCCGCGCTTCGCGCGCGGCGTCGATCATCGCCCGCATCGCCTTTTCCGGCGGCGTCCAGCCGTCCAATGCGTCGCGACAGCTGCGCAACGCTGCCCGGTACCGCCGGCCCTGGCCCGCCGGCCAGTCGCCGAGGCACTCCAGGCCTTCCCAGGCGCTGCGCACGACGCGCTCGCGCTCGGGGGCGAATTTCAACCTGATGGGCCGTGGGAACATCTTGTCGTTCAAGCGCTCGTCTCCGGGACTGTGAAGCGTCGGATAACGTACGCAACAGGGGAGGGTTCCGTGCTCGAAAATCAAATTTCAGCCATGCGCCACGGCGCCCGAAAGGCCTGGCGTGGCCACACGGCAAAGGCTTACAAAAGTGCTGTTCCGGGGGGGCGCGCGGCTGATCGTCAACGGCTAGGCGCCGCGCTGGCGGCTGCCGGTCCAGCGCATGGTGTCGGGCGTTGCGACCTCCATGCCGTGCCTCCCAAGGTGCGGGAACACCGAGACAGGCGCCCACCCCGATCGCACGGGGTGGGGCGGGCTCTATCCGCGAGCGGCCATATAGGCGTCGAGCTTCTTTCTCGATGGCCCATAGCGCTTGATGATGGTCTGCGCCTCGCTCGGCGGAATGCCGTATTTCCTGGCAAAGGCAGCAACCTCGTAAGGCTCCTCGCTCGAAACCAGCTTGCGGTCCTGCTTTATCTTGGTTTTGTCGTCAGCCATTGCAGGCCTCGCTTTCTGTTGCCGGGGAAACGCGTGCGCGCGGCCGTTGGCGCGCTGTTCCGCGATCAACAGAGCATAACACAGATCGGCGTCGCGGGTTCCACGGGCATGACAATAATGCCGGCCAGGAGGGGGCCGATCTTCAGCCGATGTTTTTCAAACCGACCGCTGCATCGGATCGATGTCGGAAGGGTGGCCGCCGTCACATTCGGCGCAGGGCGCGCTTACGCCGGGGCAGCCGTGCCGGTGGGTGCCAGCGGGACAGCAATGGCCGTTGGAACTCGTCCAGCGCGGACATTGAAAGACTTGGCCCGCGCCGCCGCAGCCGCTGCACTCCGGCACCGTCGACCGGACGACATAGGATCTTGCCCCAAACCTGACGCTCGCGCCCAACTCTCAAACCCACCCAACAAACCTGCACCGGCACAGATGTGCATTAGCCCCAGCTTAATAATAACACGATGCTGGTTACGAACAAGTTTCGGGATCATTAATTGTTCGTGAAGGCCGCCGGGCGGTCGCGGGGGCCTCAGGCGGGCTTCAGCCGCATCGCGGCGAGATACATGAGCGCCGATGCGGCTTGCCCGCGGTCCCAGCCGGCGGCCTCGGCCTTGTCGAGCACCGCGTCGAGGTGGGGGACAAGCATGTCCCTGCATTCCTGTTCATAGGCGGCGGTCATCGCCGGATGTTGCGGCGCACCGATGGTCAATGCCTTGGCCATGTCCGATTCCTCCCCTCTGAGCGGTGCGGCACTATACCATCAGCCGGCAAACCGAAATCGGCTTTTTTCCGGCACTGTGCATGGAATCAAGGGGTTAGCTTCCTGGCCATGCGATGGACCGGCGCAAAAGGCCGGGACACTCGACATCATGGCAATCTTGGCGCCATGATTTCAGCCAGGTCCGGGATCGGGCAGGGACAATGGGGGGTTGGCAATGACTGACACGCAAGGCAATTCGAACCGTCTCCAGCAGCATGCCGTCGCCGGGTCACGTCCGATCGGCAGCGGCATCGTCGCGCTGGCCATCGTGCTGGTGCTGATCGCCGCCGTCATGGGTTCCTGGTACACGATCGACCAGGGCGACCGCGGCGTGCTTTTGACCAATGGCGCGTTGAGCTCGGCCGTCGATCCCGGCCTGCATTTCAAATTGCCCTGGCTGCAGCGCGTCGAGAAGATCAGCCTGCGCCAGCAAGTCATCAAATGGGGCTGCGAGAACCAGAGCGACTGCGGCAACCTGCCGGCGATGCAGGCCTATTCGCGCGACCAGCAGCCGGCCAACATGCGCGTCACCGTCAACTTCCACGTGCCGGCGGCCGAGGTCAGCAACGTCTACATCAATTACGGGTCGATCGAGGCGCTGGCCGACCGCGTCATCGCCCGCAAGGCGCCGCAGGAAATCAAGACGGTGTTCGGCCAGTATGACGCGGTGTCGGTGATCCAGAACCGCGCCAAGTTCAACAAGGATGTCGCCGATGCCATTTCGGCGGTGACCGACGGCCCGGTGATGATCGACAGCGTCCAGGTCGAGAACATCGACTTTTCCGACGCCTATGAACAGGCGGTCGAGGCGAGGATGACGGCGCAGGTGGAAGTGCAGAAGCAGGAGCAGAACCTGCAGCAGGAAAAGATCAAGGCCGACATCGCGGTGACGCAGGCCAAGGGCCGCGCCGACAGCGTCAAGGCGGAAGCCGAGGCCAGCGCCTACAAGACCAAGATCGAAGGCGAGGCGACGGCCGAAGCGATCAAGGCGCGCGCCGCCGCCCTTGCCAACAATCCGCTGCTGGTCGAACTGACCAAGGCCGAGAAGTGGGACGGTCAGTTGCCGAAATCGATGATCCCGGGCTCCACGGTGCCGTTCCTCGAGCTCGGCACGCCGGCGCCGGCGGCGAACTGAGGGCGCAGCGCAGTCGCGAGGATCCAAGCCACGATCGCGACCTGCGGTTCGCCAGGGATCATGCCCTGGGTTCAAAAAGCTCGACCACGTTGCCGGACGGGTCTTCGCAAAGAATCTGGCGGCCGCCCGGGCCGTCGACGATCTCGTTGCGGAACGGCACGCCGGCCTCGCGCATCCGGGCGGCGTTCGCCGGCAAGTCCCGGACTTCCAGGACGATGCGGTTCCATCCGCCAGGCTGCGGCGTACGGCCATCCGGCATCGGTCTCGCCGCCGACGCCATGGGCCCCGCGAGCCAGAATGTGAGGTCGCCGCGCTTCAGGATGGCCATCGCCGGACCGAACTGCTGCTGCAACGCGAAACCCAGATGCTTCGTGTAGAATGCTATGGACAACTCGACATCGCTGACGAGATACCGGACCGTCGCCATCCGCTGGCTCCCTCACAACAGATCAAGCACCCCATGCAAAGCAATAGCGTTCAGGGCAGGTCGCGGGCAAGGTTCGCGTGCCATCGCGCGGTGAGCTGGCTACCGTGCCGTGAGTGCCCGGCGGCTTCCCCAAGCATCAGGTCGATGCGGCATCCCTCGCGGCAGTGCCTGCGGACAAAAAGTTTCAGGCCGGTGTCGGAACTGCCGCGGGTCGCCCGTCCTTGGGTCGAAATCCATCGCAACCCTGGAGAGACAGCATGTCGGACATCACTCAATCGCCGTGGCAGACCGCGGCCCTTCTCGTTGCCCGGCTGATCTTCGCGGCCGTGTTCGCCATGGCCGTCACCTTCAAGTTCATGGGCATGGAGGCGACCGCCGGCTACATCGCCGCCGCCGGCTTTCCATTCCCGCTGTTGCTCGCCTGGTGCGCGGCGATCCTGGAGGTCGCGCTCGTGCTGTGCTTCCTTACCGGTGCTTTTTTTTCGCAGGCGGCCCTGGTTGCCGCTGCCTATGTGCTGTTCCTGGCCTTCGCCTTCCACGGACCCAGCCACTGGGCCGGCAACCAGGCGGAGTTCGGCTTCTTCGTCGACCATTTTTCCTTCGTGGCCGGCCTTCTGTTCGCCACCGCGCACGGGCCGGGCAAGGTGCTGGCGCTGAACCTGGGATGGCCGGGCAGGGCGTAGGGCGCGGGTAAGGCCTCACATCTGATCGTTGTACGGCTCCTTTATCTGGCCGACCATGCGGGCAAGTTTCGAAAAGGAGGGGATGTCCGCCTCCGGCTGGCATTGATTGGCGAGTTCCAGCAGCCGGATCGGAAAGTTGACGGCGTCACGGCTCGACGCCGACATGCCGCCTGATCGCTCCTGGCTGGTTTCGCTGGCTTCGGCCTTGCGCAGGGCGACGTCGATCTCCTCTGATGTCAGCACCCCCTTGCGAACCAGCACGTGGTTGATCGATGCGACGGCCATCAACAGGCCTTCGAGTTGCAGATTGGCGACATTCATGACGATTGCTCCCGTGGCCAGAGCGGTGCGCCGTTTCCCGGAAACGCCGAACCACCCTATCTCCTTGTTTTCGCGCAATTCCCAAGGGAAAGCACTGTGCGCTTTTCCAGGAAACCCCGCTTCACGCTTTTCCTGGAATAGCTCCAGGCTCGAAACGCGCGAGCGGCGTTTCCGATCCGCGGGGATGGCGCGGAACCGGTTTCGGCCGGGGATGGCCGAGCCGGGGCATGGGTGAGGGGCGGCGGCCTACTCTCTCGTCCAGTGCTCGCCATATTCGCGCCACAGCGCCTTCGCTTCCAGGCTGCCGAGGCGCGGGATCGACGGATCGCCAGGGCTGATGGCAACGGCGCTGATGTCATAGTTTGGAAAGGCATTGGCGACGAAGCGGATCGCTTCGCCAAGCGAGCGCACGCGGATGATCGGATCGGCCTGGCCCTGGCCGGTGCTGCGCACACCGGAAACCGTGGCTGGCGCGTGCCGCATCCTGAATACGGATGCCATGGTTGGTCTGTCCATCGTCCTCTCCTGCAAGGCGACGCGAATCATTCCATGAGCTCTGGCTGATGATTCCACAGTTGCCGGCTGATGAAAAGCCGGTCGAAAAGTCGATCTCGGGGCTCGGCCTGTGTCGCTCGGGTTGTCCGGTGAGGGCAATTGTGCTATTGTTTTGGCCATGGTGCTGATTTGCGCCAATGACCTCTAGACCCGCCGCGAAGGCGGGTTTTTTGTTTTCCAGCCACCCTTCAGCGATGCCGGTCACGTCGTGGTGCTGCAAAAGCAGCGAAGGAATTTTTTCCTAGAAAGCGTTGACCGGGTGAGGGCAGCCATGCTACATATTTGTCCATGGTGCTGATTTGTGCCAATGACCCGCCGCCGAGGCGGGTTTTGTGTTTCTGGCGCCTTGTGACTTCGGCTGCCAACTTGTGTGCCAGCGCTCTACGGCGAAGGAGCGCGATATTTGCGAGAAATTTCATGCCCCACCGCTACGCCACCATCATCACCGACGATGACGGCCGCGAGATCGTCAGCGCCATTGGCGAGTTCGAGGGTGCGGCGCCACGGCCGCGTCTGGGGCGCGTCGAGCAGGTGGCGCCCGGCGTGCTGATCGGCATGGTGCGGGGCGCGGCTGGCGACTTCTCTTTCCTGCAAGCAGGGGTCGGTGCTGGCGGCCTCGCCATGGCGCGCCTCAGGGCTGGCGCGGCGGAGCCTGCCCAGGTGGCGAAGCCTGCCCTGGCGGCGAAGCCTGCCGGGACGGCAAGGCCGAAGCGCGCGAGGAGGGCCAGCAAGAAATCCGCCCGCCCAAAGAAGCCGGCCAGATCGATGCCGAAGGCCGGCATGGCGGTCTCCGCCAGCGATGCCGGCGCCATGGGGCAAGCCGATGGCTGACGATACCGCCGCCGGGCCAAGGCGCGGCAAGGCGAAGCCGGCAAGGCGTCAGCCCGCCGCTGGCCCGGCGCCCCGCCCGAAGCGGGCGAAGAAGACGCTGGGCGACGATTTCCTGGCTGCCGTGCGCGCCGATTTCCGCGCCCATGGCGCCGGCGTCATCGCCGAGGTGCGGGCCGACAAGCCCGACCAGTATCTGAAGATCGTGCTTTCGGTGCTGCTCAAGGATTTGCCCGGCGGTGTGCTTGTTTCCCTCAACCAACTGGACGCGCTGAGCGATGAGGAGATCCGCATCCGCATCCGTGGCCTCGAAGCCGTCCTCAGGCCGTTCCTCGAAGAACCCGCTGGTGGCGGCGAGGGCGGAATATCTGGCGCTGCTGGCGGAGCTTGACCGCAGGCGGCGCAGCAATCAGTTGGCGGCCTACAAGCCGTATCAGCGCCAGGCCGAATTTCACGCCGCGGGAGCGGTCAATCGCGAACGGCTGTTCATGGCCGGCAACCAGCTCGGCAAGACCAGGGCCGGCGGCGCCGAATGGGCCATGCACCTCACCGGCCGCTATCCCCCCTGGTGGCAAGGCAAGGTTTTTGACACGCCCGTGCGGCTGTGGGCCGCCGGCGTGACCGGCGAGGGCACGCGCGACAACCCGCAGCGTGTGCTGGTCGGCCCGCCGCAGCAGCAGGCGGCCTGGGGCACCGGCATGATCCCGGCCGACGCCATCGTCGACACCATCATGGGCCGCGGCGCGCCGGGCGCGCTCGACAGTGTCGTGGTGCGCCATGGCGGCGGCGGCGATGTGCAGGCCGGCGAGAGCGTGCTGTCGTTCAAGAGTTTCGAGAAGGGCCGCGAGAAATGGCAGGGCGAGACGCTGCACGGCGTCTGGTTCGACGAGGAACCGCCGCTCGACATCTATTCCGAGGGGCTGACGCGCACCAATGCGACGGGTGGCATTACCATCGTCACTTTCACGCCACTGCTGGGGATGAGCGATGTGGTGTTGTTGTTTCTGTCGGCGGGTGAGGTGGAGAGGATGGCGAAAGGGTGAACCGCCGCGAAACCATGATCCGCAATACCGCTTTTGCGGCAACCAGTGGTCGAGTAGCGTCCGGCGCGACGTTCGGGGTCCGACATGCGCCAGATTGCGAAACTGCTCCTCCTTTCCGCCCTGCTTTCGGCCTGTAGCGGCAGCGGCGATTGGCGCGCCGATGCAATCAGTGCCGCCAAAGGCAAGATGCACAAGCTGGTGAGCGATCCTTCCGCCACATTCTCACATGTCCAGCTTACCGGCGACAGTTCGTCCGGCCAGACCTGCGGCGTCATCACCGCCAAGGTCGGCACCTTCACCAGGGAGGCGCGCTTCATCGTCTATATCGACAACACCGCCGGTCCGTTTGTCGAGCCGGGCATGGGCCAGTCCATGTCGCGGGCCGACTTCGACTGGGCCTGGAAGAATGATTGCTTGAACGAGGGGTATAAGAGCTAAGTGGGCCTCGGAACTCGGGTTCTGGAATTGCTCACTCCGTCTCCCGTGCCACCATCCGATCGAGGTTTTCGTTCAGCCGCCTGAGCATGTCCAGCAGCGTCGCCACCTCGTCCTCGCTGAAACCGGCCAGTGCCTCGTCCCTGCCTTCGTCCAGCGCCTCCCGCGCGGCGGGCAGTTTTTTCAGCGCCGCTTCGGTCAGCGAAATCAGGCTGCTGCGGCCATCGTTCGGATCGGGCGTGCGGCGGATCAGGCCGTCGCGTTCCATGCGCGCCAGCATCTGCGCCATCGAAGGCTGCTCGATCTTGGCGAAGCGCGCCAGCTCCTTCTGCGACATCGCTGCGCCGTCGCGCAGGAGATAGATTACCGGCATCTGGCCGATCGAGAAGCCGAAGGCTTTCACCCGGCGCTCGCCGAGGCGGGCGAGGCTGCGCGATGCCATGTTGATGAGCGGGGCGGGGTTCGAGAACAGGGTCCAGTCGGTCATGATGTTCAGACTTGCATTGGTGCCTATGTTTATTATATAGGCTCCTATATAAATCAATGCGAGCCCCCTGTCCATGACCGCAATGACCATCCCTTTGCGCATCGCCATCATCGGCGCCGGCCCCGCGGGCTTGACGCTGGCGCGCATCCTGCACCTCAACGGCATCGCCGCCACCGTGTTCGAGCGCGAGGAGCACGCGCTGGCCCGGCCGCAAGGCGGCACGCTCGATCTGCATGCCGAATCCGGCCAGCTCGCCTTGCGGCGCGCCGGCCTCGAAAAGGAATTTTTGCGCATTGCGCGCTACGAGGACCAGGGCAGCCGGCTCTACGACAAGGACGGTCGGCTGGTGCTGGCCGATGACGACGACAGCGGCGACCGGCCCGAAGTCGACCGCTCGGCGCTACGCGACATCCTGCTCGCTTCGCTGCCGGCGGGCGCGGTGCAATGGGGCAGGGAGCTGCGCGAGGTCTATGCACGGCCGGACGGCGCCTATGATCTGGCCTTCGGCGCCGAGCTGCTTGGCCCTTTCGATCTGGTCGTCGGCGCCGACGGCGCCTGGTCGCGGGTGCGGCCGCTGGTCTCGCGCTACCGGCCGCAATATTCCGGTCTGACCTTCATCGAATTCGGCATCGACGATGTCGATGCCAGCCACCCCGCGCTTTCAGAACTGGTCGGGCGCGGCAAGATCGGCGTCGAAGGCGATGGCCGCAGCATGATCGTGCAGCGCAACGCCAATGCGCATCTCAGGGGCTATGCGATCTTCCGTGTTCCGGCCGACTGGGCGCAAAGGACTTTTGATTTCACTTCGCCCGCCTCGGCGCGGGCCCGTCTGATCGTCGAATTCGAGGGCTGGGCGCCCGAACTTGTCGCCCTCATCGCGGCGAGCAACGACCACATCGTGGCGCGTGCCATCCATGCGCTGCCGATCGGCCATCACTGGCCGAACCGTGTCGGCGTGACGCTGCTGGGCGATGCCGCGCATGTGATGTCGCCCTTCGGCGGCGAAGGGGTGAACGCCGCCATGCTCGACGCCGCCGAACTCGCCCGTCATCTGGTCGAGGCCGATGACTGGACGCAGGCCGTCAGGCTCTACGAACAGGAGATGTTCGAGCGCGTGATGGAACCGGCCACGAATGCCGCGGAAGCGGCGGCGACCGAGCTGTCGCATATCGGGCTGGAGCTGACGCTGGAGCATGTGCGGCAGCATGCGGAGATGCGGGCCGAGATGGCTAGAGCTGGGTGAGAGGGCCTATCGGAACTTGGGTTCCTCGCCCCACGGAGTGGGGAGAGGTGGCCGCGAAGCGGCCGGAGAGGGGCCCTCGTAGGGCGACTGCTTAACAAGTGAGCGCCATTTCCCCCTCTCCGTCTCGGCTTCGCCGAGTCACCTCTCCCCCGCTACACGGGGGCGAGGAACTCAAGCTTTCCAAAGGCTTCGCGACGGTTTTTGGTGCAACGATTCTCTTCGAACAATGTGGTCGGAGAACCGAGAAGAATGTCCCGTCACGTCACCTTCATGACCATCGACGATGCCGCGCATTATTCGCCGCAGGAGCGCGCGGCGATCGTCGCTGCCTATCCCGCGCATGAGCGCGAGGCGCGCGCCCGCGGCATTCCGGTGCTGGGCTCGGGCCGCATCTTTCCGGTGGCCGAGGCGCTGATCGCCTGCGAGCCGTTCCGGCTGCCGCGCTACTGGCCGAGGCTTGGCGCGCTCGATTTCGGCTGGGACCATCCGTCGGCCGCCGTCGAACTCGCCTGGGATACCGAGGCCGATATCGTCTATGTCTCGAAGTCCTGCCGCGCTTCGCAGCAGACGCCCGCAATGCAGACGCTGACCTTGAAACCGTGGGGCGAATGGCTGCCCTGGGCGTGGCCGCGCGACGGCCGCCGCGAGACGCTGGAAGGGGCAGGCGTGGCGCTGGCCCGGCAATATTCCGCGCACGGGCTGAACATGCTGTCGCGCCACGCGCAATTCCCGGACGGCTCGGTCTCGGTCGAGGCCGGGCTGATGGAGATGCTCGACCGCATGCAATCCGGCCGCTTCAAGGTGTTTTCCACGCTTGCCCCCTGGTTCGAGGAGTTCCGCCTCTATCACCGCAAGGACGGCCAGGTGGTGAAGCTGCGCGACGATCTGATGGCGGCGACGCGCTACCGCAAGCTGGCGCTGGCCTATGTCAGCGGCTCCGGCGCGTTGCCGACAACGGCGAATGGCATCTGGCTGATGTTCGACCGGGCAGGGGACAAGGGGGCGGATGGCGCGGGTGCGGGAGACTTTACCGGGCCGGCTGCTTCAGTGGCAGACAACATCGTTACCTTTAACGGCACGACGGGGAAGGCGGGCAAGGACAGCGGCATCAAGGCGAGTGACCTGATCGCCGGGCCGGCCTCGGCGGTGGCCGACAACATCGCTACGTTCAATGGCACTACCGGCAAACTCGCAAAGGACAGCGGTGTAGCCGTGTCGAGCCTAGCGCCAAAGGCCAACCCGACGTTCACCGGGACTCCGGCCGCGCCGACAGCCGCGCCCGGCACAAACACGACCCAGATTGCGACGACGGGATTCGTCAAGGCCGCAATCGACGTGGTGCTTGGTGGGGTGTCGGCGGCCTTTGACACGCTGGCGGAGATCGCGGCGGCGATGATGCAGAAGGCTGCGGACAATCTTGGTTTGACGGCCGGCTTCACTTCGGTGGTGGTCGATGACGGCACCAAGTCTACAGGCACCTACACCCCGGCGCCGACCGGTGGCAACTACCGAAAGATTACCGTGAACGGCGCTTTCACCCTTGCCGCGCCTTCGACGTCCAACAGCTACAATATGACCATCGACATCACCAATGGCGCCTCGGCCGGCGCAATCACTTTCTTAGGGTTTGTTGCCGGTCATCCGAAGGGGGACGCCTACGTCACGACCAACGCGGCGAAATTCAAGCTGCATATCTCAAAGACCGATGCCGGCGTCACTGCTGTTCTGGAGGCGTTGTAAAATGGCGCTCATCTGGCCGGCGAAGCTAATGCGCGACCCCGACATCTTCGTCACGGATTTCTCCGAATACACAACGGGGGCTAAGCCTGCCGACTGGACGCAGCGATGGACTACGACGGATTCGCCATTGGTCCAAAGCGTTGCCGGCTCCCTCAGCGGCAAGGCTCTTCGCTGGTCTAAAACTTCCGCTAGTCGGCAAGCTCTATCATGGGACAGAATCGCCGCCGTAGCTGACTGCGAGATACTTTATCGCATCCGGGCTATCGAAGCCTATGCAGATAGCGAGCCCTTCGCTAGATCTGTTTTGCGAGGTGGCGGCGCAGCCGCTTCAGAGCAGGGTTATTTAGGTAATACCATCGGTCGAAACATCGGGACCCTATATGCGTTGAGCGGGCAGAAGTATGTTGCTGGCGCATCCACTACCATCATTGCCGTCGCAAATGGAGGCTCACCCAATTATGCAGTCAATGGGTGGATTTGGAGCAGAACTCGTCTCATTGGCACCTCACTAGGATTGAAGGTCTGGGAGGACGGTCAAGCTGAGCCAGGGGCCTTCACGTCGGTTACTGACAGTTCCATTTCAGCGGCGGGGTGGGTGGGGTTCGGCATAGGCTCCAACAATCCGGACGTGGAAATCGACTTCTTCAGTGTGGCTCTCAACAGCAAGACTGCGCCAATGGTGCGGAGGTAAACAATGCTCGCTTTGGTCAAGGATGGGGCTATCAGTCAGATTGTTGCGGAGGGCGCCGGTTTCTCGCACGATGGCGCTTCGTGGACGATGCCGGCAACGGATGGCTGGGGAGCTTGATGGCTTCAGCCTCGTGACCATTCAGGACGCCGATCCCTTGCCAAACGGCAAGGTGGCCACCGGCCAGACAGTCGCAATGGTCGGTGGCACACCGAAATTTGTGTATACGCTTGCGGATGCTCCCCCATCGCCATGCCAGATGGTTCAGAAATCGGTTGTCCAAAGCCGCATCATCACGCCGGCAAGATGGGCGATGCCTATGCCGCGTTGACTGGAAACCCGATCTACTTCGCGCGCTGGTTCGCTCCGGACCATCCGTCCGTTTACTGCGATGATCCTGACGCCCTGATCTTGGTGCAAGCGCTTGGTCTGGATCCGGCAGCTATCCTCGCCCCTTGAAGGGCGGCACTTATTTATCGGAGTGGGCCAAACCAGCGCGTGCCGAACAACGCCTCGACAATCACAAGGGCGGAAAAGATTGTGGTGAGTATGAAAATGGCAAAAGAAAGTAACTTGAGAATTATGAACTGAAGCAGTACTGGCTGCCAGATGTCGTGCAGTCCATGCAGCAGAGCAAGCGACATGAAGATAGCTGCAGCGCTGCCGCATACCGCGAAAAAGCGTTCAAACAGCTTCTTTAGGACTAGCATATAAATCTCCGTGCAGCGTGTTTGTATCACGCCGCCCAGGCACATGCCACTGACGCGTTGGGGCACCGCCTCGGCTCTCCGTTGCCGACCATAGCCAATCTTCCAAAGCAAAACCTATGGACTGCAACGCATCGAGGGCGCTTACGCTTATCTTGAAATTCGAGGGCGGCTGGTCAGACAATCCGGCCGACCCGGGCGGGGCCAAGATGAAGGCGTGAGGCTGGCGAACTTCCGCCTCTATGTGAAGGCCGATGCCACCAAGGTCGATCTGCGCAAGAGATCAGCGATGATCAGGTCGCGACCGTTTGCCGGCGCTTCTATTGGGATGTTGTTCTCGGCGCCGAACTGCCAGATGGGGTCGATTAGGCCATCTTCGATTTGGTATTGAACAGCGTACCAGGCAGGACGGCCAACCTTCTGCGACTGAGGGCGTTGCCCAGGACGGCCGCATCGGCCCCGCTACCCTCGCGGCCGCTAGACTAGGGTAAAGCCGACTGATGTTCGCCGAACGGCTGCCGACATGGGGAGCATTTGGGCGACTGCTCCAATCGCGCCAAGTCGGTGCGGGCTCAGGCCTTACTGGTGTCGGCTCAACTTCCAGCGGCAGTGCCGGTGGCCACGTAATCTGTACAGCGAGCGCAGGCGCCTGTCCCGCCTCCACCCAAGGCCGAAACGCTCGCCGGCATCACCAGTAGCCCAGTCTGCATCTCCGACACTCGCCGATCCTGAAATTCCAGTTGTCGCGGAAGCAAGGGCGTTGCTGCCTGTCTGCTAGTCGCCTTACCCCGCGTGGCACCACTTCGCTGCTGTCTTGCACTGGATCGTCTGACCATAGCCATCGTCAACCAAACTTCAATCATCACAACCTGCCCGTGCGGGCGGAAAGGAATCCCCATGACCCGCACCTTTTCGGAGGCGCTCGCGCAACTGTGCCCGAACGCCTCGAAGACGATCATCGCCGGCATTGCCGACAACCTTCATCTGCTCGACCAGGCCGGCATCAGCACGCCGATCCGCGTGCGCCACTTCTTCGCGCGCGTCTGCGTCGAGACCGGCGGCCTTCACACGCTCGAGGAGAACCTGAACTATTCGGCGCGGCGCGCGCATGAGGTGTGGCCGGGCCGGTTTCCGACGGCTGCCTCCGCCGGGCCCTTTGCCAACAATCCGGCGAAACTCGCCGAAAAGGTCTATGGCGGCCGGCTGGGAAATTTCGCGGCCGGCGACGGGTGGAAATATCGTGGTTCCGGGCTGCTTCAGAACACCGGTCGCGAGAATTTCGAGGAGGTCGAGGCCGCGACCGGTCTGCCTGTGGTCGCGAACCCGGATCTGCTGCGCGGCTTCCCCGGCGCCCTGCTGGCGGCAACGATCTACTGGAGCAAGCGCAACATCAATGCGCTGGCCGACAGGAACGATGTCGCCGGTGTGTGCAAGGCAGTGAACGGCAGCGCGATCGGGCTGGCCGACCAGAAGGCGTGGCTGGCCAAGGCGGCGAAGGTCTGGCCGGATGGTGCGGGGATCGCTTTTCCCGCCGCTCCAGCAGACCCGCCCGCGAAGCCCGTTCCTGACCCTGCCGCGCCCGCAATGCCCCCACAGGTGGCCCCGATACCTCCGGTCGCGCCGGGTCCGACTGCCGAAACGGGAATTCCCGTTTCGCCTGCTGGCGAAGCTCCGGCGGTCCGGCCCGTGGCTTCGGCAAAACCGACGTCATCTGGCGGCAAGGCGGCTGTCGCGGCTGGCGCCTTCGCCCTCATCGTCACGGCGCTTGCGGCCTTCTGGCGCCACGTCACCGAGCTTTTATGGAGCATCTTCTGATGAAATGGTTCAACACGAACGCACTGCACAACGTCCTCAACACGCTGATCGCGATCATCTGCGGTGGCGCCCTGGTCGGCTTCGACTGGACGATGTTCGGCCTGACCGACCGCACCGCGCTTCAGATCAGCGGCGCCATCGCCCTTGCAAAGATCATCATCAACGCACTGCGTGATGGCCCGGCCGGCATGGTTGCGCCACCGGCCGGGGGGAAGTGAGATGTCGCTCGTACCGATCGCAACCGCGCTCATCGAGCAGCTTTGGCCATATCTACTCGCGGGCCTCATGGCGATCGCCGGTATCTGGACCGCCTACGCCAAGGGCAAGGCCAGCCAGAAAGCCAGGCAGGCGGCCGCGGATGCAGCGGCCCGCACCGAAGCCCAGAAGATCGACGATGCCGTCGCTGGCCGGGCGCCGGATGACAACCGGGCGAGACTGGGCAAATGGTCAAGGTCATAGCGATTTTGCTCATGCTGGCCGGCTGCACCACGGTTGGCGGGTCGTTCTGCGCGGTCGAGCATCCCATTCGACCGGCAAAGGCGGAGGTGGCGACCCTTTCCGACGCGTCGGTGGCGGCAATCCTGGCTCACAACGAAAAGGGCCAGAAGCTCTGCGGATGGAGGCCATGATGCATGATTTCTTCGACATGCTCGGCATCAAGGGACCTGTCGTCGCCGCCGGCCTTGCCGGCGGTGTTCTGCGCGCGCTGTCGCGGCACCGGTACAAGCTGCGGGAAATGGTGGCCTCGCCGATCTGCGGCGCGCTGGCGGCGGCGTATCTGACCTTGCCGGTCGTGTCCTATTTCAAGGCGAGCGGCCTGCCGCTGCCTGATCCGGCCGACGACACGACCACGCTTGCCGCTGCCTTCCTGATCGGCGTATCGGCGATGTGGATCTCGGATATTTTGTTCGAGTTCGTGGTGAGGAGGTTCAGGCCCTCGGCTGAAGGGTAGCTCCAGACTCCGGTAAGGTCCACGCAAGCGTTCGCGAGCCTACATCCTGAGCGGCAACGTTGTCTCGGGCATTCTCTCAACGGCTCAAGACCAGCCTTGTCGGCGGCGTTCTGAGCGAATTGGCGTCAACCTGCCTGGCGGCAACAGCTACAGGCTGGGCAAGCGCCACTAGCGCGTCTCCATCTTTCGAAGGCAATTCAATAGCCCGTCCGGTTCGCCGGGCGGGCTATTTTTGCGTTTCGGCCCGAGAGGTCCCGGCCATCCGCCCAACCAGCCTTGCGTCAGCGATCCGGCCTTGTAAGCCTCATGCCAGGATGTTGACGGCGCGTGCCGCGACCAGCGCGATGGTCAGCAGCGAGATCATGGCCTCCGCCATCATCAGCAGCTTGGCGCGCTGGGAGAGCGGCAAGGTATCGGTGGGCGAAAACGCCGTCGCGTTGGTGAAGGCAAGGAAGGCATAGTCGACGAAACCTGGCAGCCAGTCGCGAAGCTCGCGATCGTTCAGTGTCATCTGCGCAAACAGGAAATCGGCCTGGGCGAGCTTGACGAGGCCGCAGGTCGGCGGTCCGCCGCGGTCGGTGCTCCAGAACCACAAGGCGAAGACGATGACATTGGTCACCCAGATGTTGAGCGCGTCGATCAAGAGCGTCGTGCCGCTGCTGCCGGCATGGCCCTCCAGCAAGGCGCGCACCAGCAAGACCAGCGAACCGCAATTCATGATGCTGATGACGGCTGTCATGGTCAGTGCCGTTCTGCGGATCATGACGCGAAACTGACCGATCGCGTGCCACTCGTGATCCTCGACCGCCTTTCTGGTGGCGGCCTGCGTCCAGGCCGTGGCCACCGACAAGGGCAGCAACAGGGCGGCTTCCAGTGCCGGCGCCAGCCAGCGTGGCCCGAATGAGAGGTTGTTGATGACCAGAAGCTGCAGGCAGATGATGATGAGGACGGCGGCACGCGCCATCCAGAAGTCGAGCGCACGGTAGTGAATGACGGCATGCTGGTGGCGCATTGTAAATCCTGGCGACTTTGGGTTTGAAGCGCGGCGGGTTGATCCGCTCAGGCGCAGGTGACGTCCGCCGCCATCGCGCCCGGGCTGGGATTACAGGCGTCTTGGGTCAGAAATGAACCGCCCTGATGCGTGGCTTGTTCCGCGGGCCCGACATTTTCGACGGGGATGCCTGGTGGCGTCTTCCATTGCTGTTCTGCTTTTATTCGAGGTGAGGGTCAGCATCAGGGCGCGAAAACTCCGCCTCAATCTTGGTTTTGCAATGGTCATGTAAGTATACATTTTCGTAAGCTTCGATTTCTGGGCTGTTCGGAAAATGGTCCGGTGTGATTTACCCACCGCATGGCGAGAATCGATGAATCCATGGACAGCTGGCTGCCGGTCGGCCTGCCTGTCGCGAGTGGCCGGCACCGGTCGTCGATCTGGTCGAAACTGATCCGTTATCCTGAAGTCGTTGTCGCGCTTTTGTGCCTGACCCAGATCCTGTGCTGGACCGTGGCGCCGGCACTTGTCGACGCCGCGCCGCCAGGCGATGTCGTCGAGGGTTTCATGTGGGGGCGCGAATGGGTGTTGTTGACCTACAAGCATCCGCAGCTTCCGGCATGGCTGCTCGAGGCCAGCCATCTTCTGACCGGATCGTTCCGCTGGCCGCAATATCTGCTTTCCCAGCTTGTCGTTTCGGCAACCTTTATCTTCGTCTATCTGCTGGCCCGCGACATGCTCGGGCGAACCCGTGCTCTGGCCGCCGTGCTTTTGATGCCGTCGCTCTATTTTTTCGGCTGGCCCACCCCGCAATTCAATCACGACTACGCGCAGATGCCTTTCTGGGCCGCCATCTCATGGCTTTTGTGGCACGCAACCCGCGATGCTGGCTCGAAATGGCGGTGGATCGTGCTGGGACTGGTGTCCGGGGTCGGGCTCTACGCCAAGTTTTCCACCGGTCTGCTGTTGCTGTTCGGCGCGATCTGGCTGTTGTCGGACAGACGGGCACGCGGTCGGCTCGCCACGCCTTGGCCATGGCTCGGGCTCGCCGTGTTCCTTGCCGTAGCGGCGCCGTTGGCAGTCCAGCTCTGCCGCATCGACTTCCTGCCGCTGACCTATGTCGCCGGTCGCGATGATTGGGTGATGGCCCACCGCGCCCGTCTCTACTACATCGGCGTGCAATTGGCCGGGCTCACAGGCTTCCTTGCCGTTCTCGCCATATCCGGGCTGTTGCGGCGCGAGCCGCCGCGCCAGGTCGTGGCAGTGCGCGAGGCGCCAGTCGAGCCAAGGGCGTTCACCTATCTCTTGTGGATGGGGCTTGGGCCCGCCATTTTGGTCATGGTGGCCTCGCTGTTCACGGGAGCGGGGGAGGCGTGGGGCGCGCCGATGTACAATCTTGTCGGCGTCGTGGCCATTGCCTGCCTTGGTGACCGGCTCGGCATCTCCGAGATGCGCAGGCTGGCGATCTGTGCGCTGGTGTGCGTCATCGGCGTGTCCGGGGCCTACGCGACGACCCGATGGACAAGCTGCAACGCGCTCGGACACATGCAACCCGTCTGCTGGCCCGCGCAATTGGTATCCGATGAAGCGGAAACTGTCTGGCACGAGGCCAGCAAAGGTCGTCTGGGCATCGTCGGCGGCGACACAGGGCTGGCCATGCTTGCCGGCCTGAATGCCTATGACGAGCCTTCGATCTTTACCGGACTCGACATGCGGTTTGCGCCATGGATCACGGCAAAACGGCTGCAGGACCAGGGCATGCTGCTGATCTGGCAAGGCAGCCAGGACAGCCAAACGCCGCCGCGGCTCATGCCATGGATCAAGGGACTTCCGGTCAAAACCATTTTGCTCGGCTGGTCACGCCAGGCGCCGCCCGTGGTAATCAACTTCGTCGTCATTCCCCCGGGAACGCACGATCTGCCAAATGATCCGCCGGCCTCGCCTGAAGATCGGGACAATTGACTGCCGCCCGCCGCGTCCGACCTCGGCGACTGGACGAAAGCCGGGACAATGCCCATTTATGGAGAAATCCAATTCACTTTAGCGCAATTCCGGACGGAAAAACCGCTACACTTTTCCTGGAATTGCTTTGAGAGGAGACCTGACATGGCGACTTCGACCGAACGCGCAGTGCTTGCCGGCGGCTGCTTCTGGGGCATGCAGGATTTGATACGGCGCTATCCCGGCGTCATCTCCACCCGTGTCGGCTACAGTGGCGGCGACGTGCCCAACGCCACCTATCGCAACCATGGCACCCATGCCGAGGCCATCGAGATCAATTTCGATCCGGCCACGATCAGCTATCGCACATTGCTGGAGCGGTTTTTCCAGATCCACGATCCGACGACGCGCAACCGCCAGGGCAACGATGTCGGGATGAGCTATCGCTCGGCGATCTATTACACCAGCGATGAACAGAAGCGCGTTGCCGAAGACACCATCGCCGATGTCGATGCCTCTGGTCTGTGGCCGGGCAAGGTCGTGACCGAAGTCGCGCCGGCCGGTCCCTTCTGGGAAGCCGAACCGGAGCATCAGGACTACCTCGAGAAATACCCCAACGGCTACACCTGCCACTTCGTCCGTCCGGGCTGGAAGCTGCCGGTTCGCGAGAAGGCCGTTTCGTAAGGTTCACAGGATCGGGGTCAAGGCCCCGATCCACGCCTTGCCGTCTGTCGCGGATCAAGCCTGTTGCATCGGATAGAACGTCAGGATGTCGACGGCGACCCTCGGCGGCTGCGACACCGCGTAGAGCATCGCGGGGGCGATGTCCTCACTCTCCAGTTGCTCCATGTCGCCCAGCCGGTGCTCGACCGCACATCGTCGCGTATGTTGGCGGTGAACTCGGTCCTCACCGCGCCCGGTTCGATCACGGTGACCCGGATGCCGTCCCTGCCGATTTCGCGGCGCAGCGATTCCGCCATTGGCGCTCACCGCGTGCTTGGTACCTGGCGGCGACACCGACGCCAGCGACGTTGAACAGCATGTCCAGCCGACCATGGCTTTCCAGCACTCGCCGGACCATGGCGGTGGCTTGGGCCGCGTCGGTGATGTCGGCCTCGATGGTGAGCGCCTCGCCACCGGCATCACGGATGCGCGTGGCCATGCCATCAAGCCGCTGCCGGCGCCGCGCCGCGATGGCCACGGTGGCTCCTTCCGCCGCCAGCGCCAGCGCGGTTGCCGCGCCGATGCCAGAGGAGGCGCCGGCCGCCAGAGCGATTTTTCCATTGAGTTTCCGCATGTTCGTTGCTTCCGCTCAGGAGGAGATTCAGATGCGCTCGATGCCGGACCGATCCTGATTGGATGCCGTTCGAGGCGTGTCCCCAAACGGTAGTGTCTCAGTTTGAAATTTAGGATTTTGCCGGCTTAGGCATTTCTTTCCATATGTCTCCAAAGTTGCACGTCGTCTCTGCGAAAGCGGATGTAGCAGGACACATGGCGGCAACGATGCGCGCAAGCTTTTTGCGACGGTCATCTAAAGGTAGATGAAATATCGGCTCATGGTGCGCAACGCGATTTCGAAGCGTCAGTAATTCGTCGCAGATCGTCCAGGCGACGGCTCGGTCCAAGCCAGTGTCATGCGCAAACACCTTCGCCAGATTGTATCTCCATGAGTAGTGATTGTACTTCTCCGAGAGTTGGGAAACCCAAAAGCCGGCCGACAAATCGGACACAACAACCGATGTGCTAACAGGGCGCACCCCGCGATCTCTCTCCTGCCTAAGAAGCGTCTCCGTTAAGCGTCTGCGATCATCCCCTTTAAGGTTTCGAACGAATTCGTTCTGCTTATAAGGCCAGCCCTCCTTGTATTTCCAAATAAAAAAGTCATTCATCTTGTTTCTTAGACAAATCTCCCATGATTGTAGATATATATATAGGGATTGGGAAATTTTTGCATTCCACTGATATAACTGGAGGGCGTCCTTTTCATTGCTGCCGGATGCCCCTAGATATGTCCCAAAGCGTGGCGAGCTTAGGGATTTCTTAAACAGTGTGGCGAAATCAGGGTTTTTTTCAAACGTCTCTTGCATACCCGAAGCGTCCGTTCTAAGTTGGTGTGGTGAGCCTCAGGAAACGGTCACTGCGCTTGACGCACACCCCCAGAGGACGGGAATAAGGGAAAGCGGGTTGCGGGAGCAGCCCGCTTTTTCCCGTTTAGGCAATGCGCTTTTTGTATGACCCCCTCGGCCCTGCCTTCGGCGCAACGGCGTCCATCTTGTCGCAAATGTCATTCATTGACCAGAGCGTATTCGAAACGCCGGCGGCCATTGCGGGCGAGGTCTTAAGCGTCTTGTGGATGCGAATGAAGTTGTACCAGACCGTGTACAGAGCAACCATGTGAACGTGGTTTTCGAACTTCTTTGAAAACGCATTGGTGAGGCGCGTAAAGCGGCGCATCTGCATACGCATAGTGAGGTTCTGGCGCTCAACGTGCGACGTGCTGACGTGCGCCAGATCGGGCGAGCCTTCGATGCGGGTCTTCTTTGCGCCAGTGCAGACGGCGGGGCTGTAGCGGCGTTCCTGTGGCACTGCCTTGCCTTCCGGCTCGCCATACATCTTGACCAGCATCGCGTAGTCGATGTCGGCGCCAAAGGCTTCCTCGACCGCGTTCAGATAAGCTTTGTGGCCGTCCGTCGTAAGCTGGACGCGATTGGCGAGGCGTTCCTTCACGTCGTCCATGAAGGCCAGCGCATATTCGCCATCGCGACCGCCGACCAGCCAGGAAATGATAAGCTTGCTGTCGCTGTCGAGCGCGGTCCACGTCCACGTGTCGCCAGCGCCGTCAACGGAGTTTTTCATAGCCGCGACGTTCTTTTGCTTCGCTGCCGTGAACGACCAGATTTCATCACATTGAACGCGCTTGGCCTTCACGTTGCGGACTTCGCGGTCGTGCAGATCGGCGCAGAATTTGCCGGCATCGACAAGCAGCTTCGAAACCGTGTTGATCGACACGTCGGCAACACGCGAGATCGAGCGCATCGAAGAACCCTCACAAAGCATGGTGAGGATTTGGACGCGGGTTTTGAGGGGCAGCTTGTTCATGCCCCTAATATCTGAACTTTTATGCTTAGTGTCAAGCATGCGAATAGCAAGCATCCGAATTTTTTTCGTGCTTGCTTAATGCCCGGATTTCGCGGTAAAAGCAAGCATCCGAAATTGGAGGATGCTTGCTTGACCGACGATATGTTCTCCTCTCGCGCGAAGGGCGGCATTGCTCGCCGCGAAGCGCTGTCGCCCGAAGAACGCGCCGCTATCGCCCGGAAGGGCGCCGCCGCTCGATGGGGGGTGAAGGCAACCCATAAGGGCAATTTCCAGCAGGAACTTGGAATCGACGTTGAGTGCTACGTTCTTGACGATGATGGAAAGACGGCAGTCATCAGCCAGACTGGTATGGGCAAGGTTATTGGGTTGTCGGCGCGCGGCAATGCATTTCCGCGCTTTCTGGCAACCAAGGCAATGTCGGATGCCGTCGGCGCGGAACTACGGGAAAAAATCGAAAATCCGCTTAAATTTCAATGGGGGACCGGCGGCGCGGAACAGCCTCCGGCAACCATCCATGGGTTTGATGCAACCCTTCTCATTGATGTCTGCAAGGCAATCATCGAGACAGAAGCTAAGGGCACTTTGCCAAGCCGTTATGGGCGGGTGGCGATGCAAGCTCATATCATCGTGGGCGCATCAGCAAAGCAGGGTATCCGCGATCTGGTCTATTCGCTGGCGGGATACAATCCGACCACAGAAGAAATCATTGCGGCGTTCAAGCTGTACGTTTTGGAGGAAGCCAAAAAATACGAGCCTGAGTTTCCGAACGAACTGTATGTGCAATGGCATCGGCTCTACAATCTCGCCGTCCCTGAACGGGGCAAGCCGTGGCACTTCAAGTATCTGACGGTGAACCATGTCTACTTCCCCCTCGCTAAGAGCAACGGGAAAATCCTCGACCTGTTGCGCGCAACAAAGGCTCAGGGCGGGGATCGACAAAAGAAACTCTTTCAGTTCCTCAACGCCATCGGCGCCCGTGCGCTGAGAATCCAATTGGGGCGCATCCTGGAAATGGCAGAATCATCTGCCAATCAGCAAGCATACGAGCGCAAGATCGTGGAGCGTTTTGGCGGCCAGCAGGAGTTTGATTTCGGCATTAACGCTTCCAGCGAGCCGCCGCCGCCTTCCGAGCAATCTCAGCCCGGCGCTCCGGCGTCATAGTCTCGGCGCGCTTCTTCCCGCCCTTCGCGCCTAGCGCCTTCGCAGCAGGGTCTTTGCCGTCGTCCATCACATCGTCCGCTTCATCGCCCGTGGCAATGCGCATGACGCGGACTGCATTGCCGATCACGTCGGCGGGGCGCTTCTGGCCTTTAGGTCCGGTTGGCATCAAATGTTTCCCGCCTTTAGCCGAGCTATGGCTTTTTCTAGGTCGGAAATCGTCTGCTTGTAGTACGCGATTGACTCCGTCGTCAGGTCATTGATCTGACCGGTGGCCGAGACCTCGCCTGTCTCGAATTTTCCGGCTTCCATCCAATCCACGCCTTCACGCATGCTCTTGATGGTGTCTTGGTGCCTAGCAATCATATCATCGCGCCACGTCATAGAAATCTCCATGCTTTCCGCTAAGCATATAGGAGACCGGCGCAGATCGCGACAGGGGCGACGTCAAATTTCAAACTGAGACACTACCCCCCAAACTGGGTGACGGACGCCGCGCGGAGAATATGATAGAATTCGACAACACTCATTGGAGAAGCTGGCATAATGCGCGGCGGCGACCATGCGGAACTGAAGGCCTTTGCCACTGTCGTCACGCATGGCGGCTTTGCCCACGCCGCGGAAGGTCTCAGGATTCCGGCATCGACGCTCTGCCAGACGATCCGTCAGCTCGAAGCGCGGCTTGGCCTGCGGCTGCTCAACCGCACCACCCGCAGCCTGTCGCTGACTGGCGCGGCTCGACCCCGCTCGGGCGATTCGTGAAGTCGGCCTGGATCGCCGGCGCAGAATGGTGGCGAGGAAGGCACTGTTTGACCGGACGTCGGAAGATGAATTCGACTGACCCCGCCCGTCGCGCGGAGCCGATCAGCGCCGTTTTCATGCAGGACATCTCTGCTTACACTGGACCGCTGCTTGCCGGCTGGGTGGAGGCCGGAAACCACATCGGCGCGATCGTCGTGCCTGGCTTCCGGCGGCGGCCCACCGGCTTCAGCATCGGCAATTTCCGTCGAAGGCTGAAACGCAAGCTCCTGCTCCGGCGCTATCTTGGTCTCGGCAATGCCCGGGTGAAGCTGATTGAATTCGGCCGGCCTTACGACTGGGGCGAGCTTGACCGGCAACTGTCTGAAGTCACAGCCGATGTGCTGATCTGCCATGCTTTCCCGGCCCTGATCCCCCAAGACCTGCTTGGCCGCTTTCCCAAAGGCGGGCTGAACCTTCACCCGGCGCTGCTGCCCAACTACCGTGGCCCGCACCCTCTCCACCGTCTGGCCGTGGACGGTCAGCATGCTGTCCACGGCGGCGTGACGCTGCACAAGATGTCCGCCGGGTTCGACGACGGCGACATTATCGGGCAGGTTCCTTTTCCGAAGCCGACTGGATGTCGAAACGGAGCCTGGTCGATGGAACGGCGACCGCGATGCGGATGCTGGTGAGTGAGGCGGCGCCGGCCTACTGCAAGGGCACCTTGTCAGGGGCGCCGCAGCCAGCCGGTGACTTCGTCTGGGCGCGGCTCGAGCCGGCCCATTTGATGATTTCGCAGGCCATGTCGATCGAGCATGTCGCGCGGCTGTGGCATGTGCTTGGACTGCTTCCGGGCATCTTTCTTGTCATCGCCGGCCGCAAGGTCAGGCTGGCATTGCAGATCCGCAGGCTGGGTCCTCCGACCGGAGAGGCGCCGGTCAAGCGATGGGGGACGGTGGAGTTCGATCTGGCCGACGGCAGGGTTCTGTATCTCGTCTATGGCCGCCTGCTCAAACGGCTCCTGAAAGTGCGAAGTGTGTTCGCGCACGCTCCAGTCACGGAAACGCGCCCGGTAATGCGACTTTTCGGCAAAGTGGAAAACAAGCCCGGGCAGTGATGGGCGTCTGCCAGGGCTGTAGCCTGCTTGCCGCAATTTCTGTCGGCGGTATCCGGCGGGCCGCCGTCGGCACCTGGCGTAATGCTTTTGGCGGGTTGCGCTGAAAAAACGGCTTTCGCTTCAGCTCGAATGGTGCTTTAACGCGGCCATCCACAGGGGTGCTCCGTACGGTCGGGGCTGAGACGGGGGCGGCAAGCCCACAGACCCTAGAAGCTGATCTGGGTAATACCAGCGGAGCGAGGCGGGCGATGTTTTCAGGCGCACAGATTTCCCTTTATCCCATGGCCGACGATTTCGTCGGTGTCATTCTTGGTGCGCTCGGCGCGCTCGATCCCTACCGCGACAGGCTCAGGATCGAGACCGACGATATCTCGACCTTGCTGGTCGGGCCGCCCGAAGTGCTGTTCCCGGCTCTTCGCGACCTGTTCATGGCGGCGGCGCGCAGTGGCAAGCATTGCGTGCTGTCGGCTGCCATTTCGCGCGGCTGCCCGGGCGAGCCGGACGATCCGATCTGCCGCTCCGATGCGTTTGGCGGACCTGTCGGGCCGCTCGGCCCGCGCAAGGAAGCCGCCATCACCGCGGTGCGCAATGCCGCTGCCACCGGCCAGCCGGCGGCGGCGCAATTCTCGCTCTATGTGATGGGCACCGGCGACCACATGGACGAGATCTATGGCTGCATCGACTTCCTGAAGCAGTCCGGCGTCTATGAGCGCTCCAAGAATTTCTGCACCAAATTGCGCGGCGATGCCGGCGCGATCTTCCTGGCACTGAACGAGGCCTTCTGCCGCTTCGGGCCAGGCGTCGGCCACGTAACCCTCGACGTCACGGTCTCAGCCAACAGCCCCTCCGCTGTCTGAGCCTGCCCGCGTTTGTGCGCGAGCGCCCGTTCAAGGACATCTCCCGTGGTCCCATCGTCGTCCAGCCGCTCGCGTCAACTCGCGGGTCTCTTCGCCAAGGCAGCGCCGGCGGTGATCTCGGTCGGGCTGCTCCTGCTGGCGTGGGAGCTTTGCGCCCGTTATTCCGGCATCAAGCCGACGATACTGCCGGCGCCGTCGCGCATCTTCGCGCAGGCGATGCTCAATCGCGAAGCGCTGGTCGACAATGCCATTCCCACCATCCGCGCCACGCTATTCGGCTTTGCCTGTTCGCTCAGCGCTGCCTTCGCGCTGTCGATGCTGGTCGACTTCTTCCCGCCGCTGCGGCGCGCGCTGTTTCCCGTGTTCGTCATCAGCCAGACCTTGCCGCTGGTCGCCATAGCGCCGCTGGTGGTGCTGTGGTTCGGCTTCGGGCTGATGCCCAAGGTCCTGCTGGTAGCGCTGGTCACCTTCTTTCCGATGCTGGTGGCTCTGGTGCAGGGCTACGAGGCGACTGAGGCCGAGATCGGCCAGGTGCTGCGCGCCATGGGGGCAGGGCGCTGGCGCGTCTTCGTGTTGGCGCGGCTGCCTTCGGCGCTGCCCTATTTCTTCGCCGGCTTGAGGATCTCCATAACCTATGCCGTGGTCGGCGCCATCTTCGCCGAATATGCCGGTGCCGCGAAGGGGCTGGGCATCTACATGCTCAATGCCAAGAACAATTTCCGCCCCGATCTGGTGCTGGCTGCCGTCGGCGTCAGCGCCGCGCTCACGCTTGTCCTGTTTGGACTGGCGGTGCTGCTGCAGCACCTGGCCATGCCCTGGGAACAGGCCGACAGGCAAGGTCAGGGGAAGGGGCCATAGCGATGAGCCGGCTCGAACTGCGGCATGTGTGCAAGGCGTTCGGCGGGCTCGAGGTGCTCGCCGACATTTCGCTTCGCGTCGGCGCCGGTGAATTCGTCTCCATCCTTGGTCCCTCGGGCGCCGGCAAGTCGACGCTGTTCCGGCTCCTGACCGGCGCGCAGCACGGCGACGGGGAGATGTTCTTCGACGGCACGCCGCTCGACAACCACGGCAGGCACTTCGCCTTCATGCCGCAACGCGACGCGCTGATGCCGTGGCGGCGCATCCTCGACAACGTCACGCTGGGGCTCGAAGTGCAAGGCTTCAGGCGAAAGGCGGCGCGGGCGCGTGTCGCGCCGCTCTTTGCCGAGTTCGGTCTTGCCGGCTTCGAGCGGCATTTTCCGGCGCAGCTTTCGGGCGGCATGCGCCAGCGGGCGGCTCTGCTGCGCACCGTTGTGCAGGAGCGCGACATGCTGCTGCTCGACGAGCCGTTCGGCGCGCTCGACGGACTGACCCGCACCGCCATGCAGCGCTGGCTGGAGCAAATGTGGCGCCACCACCGCTGGACTGCGCTGCTGATCACCCACGACGTGCGCGAAGCCGTGTTCCTGTCCGACCGCATCTATGTGCTGTCGGCGCGTCCGGCCCGCATCGCCCGTGAAATCAAGGTGCCGCTGCCGCGCCCGCGCGGCCCTGGTGGCGATGCCGCGCGGCAGGCGAGCGCGCTGGAAGCCGAGATCCTCGACATCATTCTCAATCCCGGGCTCAGCCCGCAACCACCCGAAGGATACGATCATGACTGACTTGACGCGCCGCCAGGCCCTGTTGCTGACCCTTGCCAGCAGTCTTCCGCTTGTTGCCGGAGCGGGTCGGGCTCTGGCGCAATCGGCAGCGGAAAAGGTCACCGTCGCCCTCGACTGGACGGTCAACACCAACCACATCGGGCTGTTCGTCGCCCGCGACAAGGGATTTTACCGGGAGGCCGGCCTCGAGGTCGATATCCTGCCCTACAGCGACACCGGTGCCGGCACGCTCGTCGCCAACCGCATCGCCGATTTCGGCATCAACGGCACCATCAGCCTCTTCACCCAGAAAACCGCCGGGGCCGACTTGAAGGCCGTCTATGCCGTGGTGCAATCCGAAACCGGCCGAGTGGTCTTCAATGCGGCGCGCGGCGAGATCAAAAGCCCGAGGGACCTTGACGGCTTGACCTATGGCGGCTTCGGCAGCGCCTGGGAAAACGCGCTGATAAGCACCATCATCCGCCACGACGGCGGCAAAGGCAATTTCGAGACGGTGACGCTCGGCACCTCGGCCTATGAAGCGCTGGCCAACGGCTCGGTCGATTTCACGCTCGAGGTCGCGACCTGGGAGGGCGTCGAAGCCGAGCTCAAAGGCGTCAAGCAGCGCAGCTTCGTCTATGCCGATTATGGCGTACCCGACGAGCACACGACGCTGATCTCGTCGAGCGAAGCCTATCTCCAGGCCAATCCCAAAGTCGCGGCCGGCTTCGTCCAGGCGACGCGGCGCGGCTACCAGTACGCCGCCGATCATCCCGATGAGGCTGCCGCACTGTTGATCGCGGCCAACAAGGATGCCTTGACCAATCCGGCGCTGATCCGCGCTTCGCTGAAGGCACTGATCGATGGTCACTTCTTGCGCAGCCAAAGTGGCGCCATCGGCACCATGGATCCGGCCAAGATGGAAGCAATCGGCCATTACCTGTTCGCCGCCGGTATTTTACGCGACGCCGATGGCGGCGTTGTCAAGCAACGTCCGGATTTTGCGGGGTATTTCAGCAACGCGTATCTGGGGTAGAGCGGGATTCTTGAACCCGGAAGTCTCATCCAGGAGCACATCGTCAGGCGTCGACGGACGATGACGGCGAGGTGGCCGCAATCGGGACTGGACGAGCTTTGGATCGCGAAGCTGCAAGGCAGGAACGTCCAATCCCGTGCGCCGCATGGATTGCATGAATAGAGGAAGGCAATCCCTGCCTGCCTTCGGTGGCATATATCCGGTTTAATGCCGATCTGATCTTGTCGATTAACTGCCCGGCAATGGTTGCGTGCAAAGGTCGGCCCGAGGGGACATCGGGGTGCTTGCATTGCTTCTGTCAAAAAGTGAAACGCTTTCGCGAGTCAATGAGGACGGAATTTTGTCCGCGGCGCGAAAGCGCGAAATCCTGATCGACCTGCGGGAGGGCTTCTTTCGCGCCTGCGCGCTGGCTTTCGCGGGGCTCTTTGTCTACCGCGGCGTTTATCATTTCGTGCAGGATCCGACCCGACTCAACATCGCGTTGCTGACGATTTCCGAGGTGCTGACCTTCACCTGGCTGCTGCTGTCAAGGCGGCCGGTGACGCGCGACTGGAACCCACTCACCGTGGTCGTCTCCGTAATCGCCAGTTTTGGCGCCGCCTTCATCACCCTTGAGCCGGGCACCAGCATTATCCCGGTCTATGTCGCCGCGCCTCTGCAGTTCCTGGCGTTGTGGTTCGTCATCTGGGGCAAGATCTCGTTGGGGCGTTCCTTTGCCATCCTGCCCGCCAATCGCGGTGTGATGACCGGCGGTGCCTACCGCCTGGTGCGGCACCCGATCTATGCCGGCTACCTTGCTGGCCATATCCTGTTCCTGCTGTCGGCCTTTTCCTTCTACAATTTGGCCGTCTACGCCGTGATCACCTACCTCCAGCTGTATCGCATCCTGCGTGAAGAGGCGCTTCTGGCCGCCTTGCCGGAATACCGCGCTTACATGGATCGCGTGCCCTACAGGCTGTTCTACGGGATCGCCTGACAACAAGGCGGCATGAACGCTGACGCCAGCGCCTGCTGATCGCCCGCCGCTGAGGCCAAGAGCACCGGGATCGGAAGTACAGAAGCAGCCGTCAGGCTTTGACCGCACTCTCCTGGCATCCGGCCGATCGGAAGGCCCGCCACCCCAGGCGGGCTTTCCGCGTGAACGAGGGTTTTTTCCGCCGGTTCCGCTACCGACAGGTTGCGCGGAACGCTAACGCGCTGAAAGCGTTCATTCCCAGCAACATGCGAATGGCGCGATGTTGAGACCGGCGCGTCAGCGCCTACAGGAGCGGGAAAACCCATGAGCTTAGGCACCATACTAATCATCATACTTGTCATCGCACTGCTCGGCGGGTTCAGTGGCCTTGGCGGCGGTCCGTTCTACGGAACCGGATATTACGGCGGCGGTGGGCTTGGACTGGTGCTGCTGATCATCATCGTGCTTGTCGTGCTCGGACGCATCTAGCCGTTCCGCCCGGTCATCACCGGGCTCGCAATCTCGTGACCGCGTCAACACCGCGGCGCACCGGATCGTGATGAGTTCAGGTCGGCTTGTGATCCGGCGGTCCGCAAGAATCTCCTATGGTGATTGCGGTCCACACCCCCGGTGGAAACAAGAGGAAAGGGTCCCACTCCTTGTCCTCCTCCAAGGCCCGCTCCGGTTTTGCCGTGGCGGGCTTTGCTCTTTCGGTCGAGGGAACCGGCTTGCGACAGTACCGTTGAGTTGTGGAAGGCTGACAATGCCCCTGACGCTCCGGACAACGCTCTGCGAAATTCGCGATGATCTTCACGCCCTGCGACGGATGGTGGCGGCTCGCGGTCAAATCGAGACCATCGAGGGAATCGATGCGCTGATTGGGGTGGCGGAGGCAGAGACCATCGAGGCCATCCGCCGTATTGATCGCCCTGCCTGAAAGAAGAGCGTCAACGAGATGACGCGGGGTAATTGCCGGGTCGCTTTCTGGTACGGCACGCCAACTGGTGGAGTAGGGGTGCGCTGAGGCCGGCCCCACGGTTTCAAGCAGCCATCAACCAGATCGGATGTCGGGAGGCAGGCATCTTGGCGGCGATGTCAAGCCGCCCTCGGCACCCGTGAGGTAAACGTCGCCCGGGTCACAGACACGCTTGTGCCGCCGGCGTCGCTTATAACCTCTACCTTGGCCTCCAATTGTTTCACCAGCGCCTCTATGATGGCCGTTCCAAGCCCGGTGGCCGGTATGTCGTTGGCGATCTTGCCAACGCCATTGTCCGAAACCGTCAGTTTCCAGTCGCTGCCAGCGGTCTCGTAGCTCACCTGGATGCGCGCGCCGGATTTCTCCTTGGGGAAAGCATATTTGATGGCGTTGAGAACGAGTTCGGTAACGATCAGTCCCAGGCTGACTGCCCTTTGCGAATCCATCCTGCCGCCCTCGGCCATCACGGTGACCGTGATCGGCTGAGCTTCGCCGACCATCGACGAGGCGAGGCTGCTACACAGTTTCGGAAGATAAGAGCCAACGTCGATCTCGTCGATGCCGGCCGAGGTGTGAAGATGGCGCTGCACTTCGGCCACGGACAGAACCCGTTGATGGGCGTCCTTGAGATGCTCGCGCGTCTCTTCCGACGTGACCGAGCGTGCCTTCAGCAACAGGATGCTGGCAATGATCTGCAGGCTGTTGGCAACCCTGTGCTCCATTTCGCGCAGCAGGACATCTTTCTGGTGGAGCAGATCTTCGGTGCGCTTGAGCAGATCTTCCTTTTCCCGCTCAATGACACGACGGGCGGTTATGTCGTTGAAGGCCAGAAGGATGGTGATGGCTGAACTATGATCGTAAAGCACCTTGCGGGCATTGAGCAGCATGGTGCGGCGGCCGATCCTCGGGAAATCATGCTCGACCTCGAAACCGTCCATGGCGGTTTTCTCGGGAATGATCGTCTCCAGCAAAAGGCGAAGGGCAGGAATATCCCACTGACCGTCACCGAGCGCGTAGAGCAGCGAGCCCTGGGTCTGCTCGGGGTCGACTTCGAATGTCTTGTAGAAGGAGCGGCTGGCCGCCAGCACGCGAAACTGCTCGTCGAGGACGAGAAACGGCTCGGTGATCGTGTTGACGATCGCCTGCGCCAGCGTCTGCGCGTCTTCGATATTCGCGATGGGTTGAAACATGGGCACAAAGCCAAACGAGCGGCGTTTTGCCTCTCAAAGCATGGACGTATACGTTTACGCGCCCGTTGTCGCGAATTGAATCCGCCTGGCACGGTGATACGATATCCACATCGCGCTGAAAATAGGCGGGCACTTGGCCCGCCTATAGTGCGCCGCCCAGCCAGTACCGGCGATATTTCCGGGCCTGGCCGTCGCCATCGAGCGCGGGCCAGCGTCCTGGCGCCAAGCCTTTATTCCATGTCCGGTACGTCGCCGCTGACAAACAGCGTGTTCGGCGGGCCGTATTCGCCCATCGTCGGGTCGGCCTCGCGGCTCCAGGCGATGACGCCGGCATGTTTTGCCGCCAGGGCCCTGGCGGTGCGTATGGCGCGGTCCTCGCTCTGCTGGTCGACAGGGCCGAAGGCCGGAAACAATTCGCCATCCTCGCCACGATCGAACGCGACCACGACGATCAGCTTGGGACTTTTCTGGCCATTGGAATCGGACATCTTGCACCTTCCTTCCGGAACCTATCACAATAGCGGAAATCAGGTCGGCTGGTTCGATTTCGGGAGGTGAGGTGGTGGCAGGACCAGCGTTTCGACGAGCAGGTCAGGACTGCGCTCGGCCGCTCGGGGAACGCCAGCCTTGGCGCCGCTCTTCCTGCAACGATGAAAATCTGCGAAGGCAGAGACGATGGCTGATCTCCCCGCTTGCGGGGGAGATGCCCGGCAGGGCAGAGGGGGCTGTCCCGCCATAAGGTCGGATAGAGGACGGAGCTGCGATGACCCTGGAACTCACTGCACGCGACCGATCCATGCTCGACGGCGAGCAGGGCCCCTCGGCCGCTGCCGCCATGAAGATTCTCGTCGCGTTTTCCAATGCGGTCGGGGCAGCCAGCCTGCTCGATATTTCCGGCGCCCATATCGATGGCTGTCTTTACCACGGCAAGGCCGGGCTCGATTTCGTCGAACGGTTGGTCGAGGGCGGGGGCCGTGTCCAGGTGCCGACGACCTTGAATGTCGGCTCCTTCGATCTCATTCATCCCGGCATGGTGAAGATGCCGGCGGCGGAAGAGCTGCCGGCGCGGCGGCTGATGAAGGCGCATATGGAGCTCGGCTGCCAGGCAACCTTCACTTGCGCGCCTTACCAGACGCGGTTCCGGCCAAGCTTCGGCCAGCAGATCGCCTGGGGTGAATCCAACGCTATCGTTTTCGCCAATTCGGTGATCGGCGCGCGCACCAACCGCTATGGCGATTTCATCGATCTGTGCTGCGCCATGACCGGACGCGCCCCGGCCTGGGGCCTGCATTTGAGCGATAGCCGTCGCGGGCGGATCTTGTTCGAGCTGGCTGTTCCCGAACCGGAGCCGAGTGACAGCCTATTCGTCGGCGTCGGGCTGATCATCGGGCAGGCCAGTGGTGATCGCATTCCGGTGATCTCAGGCCTGCCTCGGCCGCGCGACGAGGATCAGCTGAAGGCGCTGGGCGCGGCGGCGGCAACGACCGGTGCGGTGGCCCTGTTTCATGCGGTTGGCATCACGCCGGAAGCCAGGACGCTCGACGAGGCGTTTCAAGGCTGCGCGCCGGAAGAGACGACCCGCATCACGCGTGCCGATCTCGACCATGCGCTCGCCAGGCTGTCTGGAGTGCCTGACGGCGCGCCGCTGGCGGCCGTATCGCTCGGCACCCCGCATTTCTCGCATCAGGAATGGATGCGCCTGTTGCCGATGCTGCGCGCAGTCGCGCCGGGCAGGGGCATCCCGATCTATGTCAACACCGGGCGAGCGACGCTGAAGCGGCTGCAGGAGGAGGGCGCGCTGGCCGGCATGGAAGCATTCGGCCTCATCCCCGTCGCCGACACCTGCACCTATGTCACTTCGATCCTCGAACGTCTCGACGGGGTGGTGATGACCAATTCCGGCAAATGGGCACATTACGCGCCCGGCAATATCGGCGTGTCGGTCGCCTTCGCCGAAATGAAGGATTGCATCCGCTCCGCGGCAGTCGGACATGTCGAACGGAGCGCCTCATGACGCAGCCGGCGGCGGTCGAACGGACCGGTATTTTCCAACTGGCCGGCGAGGCCGAGGGCCAAGCGCTGGTGTTTTCGCAGCCGCTCAGCTTCTGGGGCGGCATCGATGCTGAGACCGGCGACGTCATCGATCATTCGCATCCAGGTCTTGGCCAGAATGTCGCCGGCAAAATCCTGGTCATGCCGAGTGGGCGCGGCTCGTCGTCGTCGTCCTCTGTTCTGGCCGAAGCGATCCGCAGGGGCACCGCGCCGGCAGGCATCCTGATGGAACGGCCCGACTCGATCCTGGCCGTGGGCGCGATCGTCGCCGAGTTTCTCTACACCATTCGCATGCCGCTGGTGGTTGGCGACATTGCCGGAATTGTTTCCGGCAACAGCATTGCCATCACTGTTGAGGCGGATGGCCGAGCGACCGTCAGGGTTCAACCGGAAACCGTGCCGCTCAGATCTCCGGAATGTTCTCCTTGAAGATCACCTGCAGCCTTGGCTGGTGCAATTCATAGGGCAGCCCCCTGACCGCATGGGTCAAGGTGTTGAGCGCCTCACGCGCCTCGACGCGCGGGTTCTGGTCGATGACCGCGTCGAGTGTGCCGTCGAGCAGAAGGTCCTTGGTGCCTTCAGTCACCTCATGGCCGAGGAAGACGATGGACTGCGCGCGGCCGCGCTCCTTGAGTGCGCGGGCGATGCCGGTGTTGCCGGCGCCGACATTGTAGATCGCGGCAAGATCTGGGTGCCGTTCCAGAAGGGCTGACGCTTCCGAATAGGCCTTTTCGCGGTCGTCGAGCATTTCGCGCATCTCGACGATCTGCAGATTGGGCGATTCCTCGGTCAGGATATGGCGGAACCCCATCTCGCGTTCTTCGTGGCCGCGATAGGAAAGCGAGCCGGCGAACAGCGCCACCTTGCCCGGGCGCCCCGTGCCCATGAAGCGGTTGAGCAGATAGCCGGCGAGGCGGCCGGCGGCGCGGTTGTCGATGCCGATATAGGCGACCCTCGGCACATGCAGGATGTCGGAGGCGATGGTCACCACCTTGATGTCGTCGGCCGACAACGAGCGGATTGCCTCGCGCACCGTTGGATGGTCGAGCGCAATGACGCCGACGCCTTGCGTCTGTCCGCGCAGGTCTTGCAGCAAACGGGCGAGCCGGTCGGGATTGAAGCCCTCTATGGTGGCGATGTGCACATCGAGATCGGGCCGTGACTGCGCCTGCGCCTCGATCTGGCGGTGCAGCATCTTGATGAAGGAATTGGTGCCGGCGGGCAGCGCGAAATCGAGCCGGATGATGTCGCCTGGCAAGGGCCGCTGCGGCGCCCCGTTCGGGCTCTCGGCGATGTAGCCAAGCCGCTGCGCCATTTCGAGCACGATCTCGCGCGTGCGCGCCCGAACGCCGGGGCGGTTGTTGAGCACACGGTCGACCGTGGCGGGCGAGACGCCAGCTTCCCGGGCTATGTCAGTCAGGGTGGACCGCACCGTCTTTCATCTCCTGCATGCGTCAGGTCGTCTGGCGACGGCTTCCGTGCCATCCGCGATTCTGATGGGAAATGATGTATCCGGCCTTGGCCGATGTGCAAGCCGCAGGGCTAAATCAATTCGTTCAACAGGAATGAGCGGGGTTTGAAAGGGGAGTTTCCCATCAAATCGAGGCATCAGCAGTGGTGTGTAAACCACGGTACGGTACATTTCCTCGCCTTCCTGCAATGTTGTGATGTCTTTTGATTATTTATGATGTTGACAGCCTTGCCGTGCTGCCGTCAATATCCCTCATAGGGTCGTGGAGGAAACGTGGCCCTGAGGGAGGAGTTCCAATGTCCAATTTGATCCGCATGTCGCGGCGCCGCTTGTTGGCGTCCGGAGGAAAGGCGGCCGTCATCATGGCTGCCGCAGGCATTGCACCGAAATTCATTCGTCCCAGCCGCGCCTATGCGGCGGACGCGCTGGCGCCTGGCATGATCGGCGGCCCGACGGGCTTCGACGGAGCCGAGCGCTACCAGTACGGCGCCGACACACCGGAAGGCCGCGCCATCGAGGCCGCCAAGGCGTTGAAGGGCGCCGGCAAGGCGCCGGCAAAGATCGTGCTCGGTCTTTCGGACGGTTCGATCGGCCAGCTGACGCAACCGTTTCCGGCCGGTGCGCCGTCGATCAAGGATCTGTGGGAAAAGGAGACCGGCATCCCGATCGAAATCGTCGGTCTGCCGAACGGCCAGGAATTCACCAAGACGATGCAGGACATCTCCACCAAGGGTGGGGCCTACGACATCTACTCGACCGAATGGAACCGCCTCGGCGATCTTGCCGAGACCGGCGGCATCGCCAAGCTCGACGACTTTGTCGCGCAATACAAGCCGGAATGGGACGATCCCAAGACCGGCTATGTCGACGGAGCCAAGGGCGTGTCGCTGCTCAACAAATATCGCGGCTCGAACTATGGCGTGTCGCTCGACGGCGACTTCCAGACCTGGGTCTACCGCACCGACCTGTTCGGCGACGAAGCCGAGAAGAAGGCCTTCAAGGACAAATACGGCTACGATCTGGCGCCACCGAAGACATGGAAGCAGCATGGCGACATCGCGGCCTTCTTCCAGCGCCCGGACAAGGGCCTGTTCGGCTCGACCGACCTGCGCAACCAGGGCTGGGGCTACACCAACTGGTATCAGCGCTACGTCTCCATGGCTTCGCCCAACCAGTTCCTGTTTGGCGATGACGGCAAGCCGCTGATCAATTCGGAGCACGGCATCGCCGCGACCGACGAATATGTCGCGTCGCTTTCGCACCATTCGCCGGACGCGATCTCGTGGGGTTGGCCGGAGCAGTATGGCAATTTCGCCAAGGGCGGGGCGGCGATGACCTGCGCCTTCTCCAACCTGCCGAAATTCCTCGACAATGCGGGCAACAAGGATTCGGCTGTCACCGGCAAGATCGGCTCGATGCTGCCGCCCGGCCGCGAGATCGACGGCAAGCTGATCAGCCGTTCCGTGCTGTGGTTCTCGCTGACCGGCATGGTCTCGGCGCAGTCGAAGAACCAGGAGGTCGCCTATCTCCTGCTGCAATGGCTGGGCTCCGCCCGCATATACGCCTGGATGAGCGCCAACCCGGGCGGCTATCTCGATCCATTCCGGCTTTCGGATTTTTCCGATCCGCTGGTGCGCCAGACCTACCACGCCTACCACATGGACGTGGTGCGCGAGACGGTCGCTCGCACGGTGCCGACCATCAACTACCCCGGCGCGACCGCCTTCCACAACGCGCTGGACGAAAACCTCATGGCCTCGCTGACCAAGGCCAAGACAGCAGAGCAGGCGATGGCCGACACTGAAGCCGAGTGGAAGAAGATCGCCCGGCGTATTGGCGAGGACAAACTGCTCGAAGCCATCAGGACCAACAAGGAGGCCTGGCCGACCGTTCTCGATCCGATCAGCTGATCCGTCTCCCTGGATCAGAGCCGGAGGGGAGGAGCACCTGCTCTTCCCCTCCGCAACCGACGCCACCAGCAAAAGCAGCCAGATGAAGCGTTCCGTCCCCTTCGAGATATTCCGCTACGCCGCGATCCTCGCGGCGATGGCGGTAACGCTGGTGCCGATCCTGTGGATGGTGTCGATGGCCTTCAAGCCGATCGCCGAATGGTCGGCGACAGGCGCCGACCTGACATGGTGGCCGAAGAACCCGACGCTCAGCAATTTCCGCTTCGTCTTCGGCGAATCGACCAACAACCTGATCGTCGCGCTCGACCGCACGGCGCTGAAGCCGATCCTCTCATCGCTGCTGTCGGCGGTGTTCGGCACGGCGATCGCCATGTCGGCTGGCACGGCCGCGGCTTACGGGCTGTCGCGCTTCGGCTCCGGCCAGAACCTGCCGCTGGCGCTTATCCAGCTCAGGCTGTTTCCGCCGATGGCGGTGATGATCCCGGTGATGATCATGTGGTCGTTCCTCAATTTCACCGACAGCTGGTGGGGACTGTCGCTCATCTACGGCATCGTCACCTTGCCGTTCGCCTTCTGGCTGATGAAGACCTTCTTCGATGACATGCCGCGTGAGATCGAGGAGGCGGCCCTTGTCGAGGGCTGTTCGCGGCTGCGCGTCTTCACCCGCATCACGCTGCCGATGATGCGCGCGCCGCTGGCCAGCGCCGCGCTCTTCGTCTTCATCCTCAACTGGTCGGACTATCTGATCGCGCTGCTGTTGACGACGCGCGAATGGGTGACGATCCCCGTCTACATGGCCTCGCTGTCGTCCTCGATGACCGGGCAGCTCTATGGCGCCAAGGCGGCGCTCGGCCTGATCGCCGCCGTGCCGCCAGTCATCATGGGCATCGCCATCCAGCGCCATCTGGTGCGCGGACTGACTTTCGGGGCGCTCAAGCAATGAGCGCGGTGACTGGGACGATTTCGGAGGACGCCCCCACTTTGGAAGACGATGGGAAAACCGTCCAGGCAAGACCGGCTCCGCGCGACGAGGCCGCAAGGCTCGGCTTTCGCCTGACGCTGCCGGCGCAGGTCCTGGTCCTGTTCATCTCGGCCTTTCCGCTGTTGATGCAGCTCTACATCAGCGTCACCGACTTGTCGCCGCTGTCGGGCCTCGGCTGGTGGAACGCCTGGTCGCTGTGGAACAGCTTTGCCAACTACACCGACCTTGCCGCCGACGCGCGCTTCTGGAGCGCGCTGAAGCGCACGGCCATCGTCATGATCGTCTGCGTGCCGGCGGAATTCCTGCTCGGCCTGGCGCTGGCGACGCTGTTTGCAGACGATTTTCCGGGCAAGCGCATCTTTTACTCGATCCTGCTGATGCCGATGATGGTAGTGCCGGCGGTGGCCGGATACATGTTCTTCATGCTGTTCCAGTCGGGCGGTCCGGTGAATGACATCCTGTCGTCGCTCACCGGTTCTCCCGTCACCATCGCCTGGCTATCGGATCCGACGCTGGCGCTGATCGCCGTCATGGTCGCCGACATCTGGCAGTGGACACCGCTGATGTTCCTCATCCTGCTTGCCGGCCTGGTCGGCGTGCCGGAGGATCAGATCAAGGCGGCGACGCTGCTCGGCGCCAATCCCTGGCAACGCTTCGTCACCATCGTGCTGCCGAAGATGAAGACAATCATCATCATCGCGCTGGCGATCCGGGTGATCGAGAACTTCAAGATATTCGACACGCTCTACATCATGACCGGCGGCGGCCCCGGCGTCGCCACCGAGACCATCTCCGTCTACATCTACAAGCTCACCACGCAGGACCTGATCTGGGGCTACGTGGCGGCGATCGCGCTGGCCATTCTGATCGTGCTGTCCATCGTCGCCGTGTTCGCGATGAAGCGCATGGCGCGGGCAAGGCAGGTGCCGGCATGAGCGCGATCCACCTGCAGAACCTGGTCAAGAAATTCGGCGACTTCACCGCGCTGAAGACGATGGACCTCGCCATCGCCGACGGCGAGTTCATGGCGTTGCTCGGGCCGTCGGGCTGCGGCAAGTCGACGACGATGAACATGATCGCCGGCATGGAGGAGCCGACCGGCGGCAGGATCCTGTTCGGCGAACGGGACATGGCCGGCGTGCCGATGGGGCGGCGCGGTGTCGGCTTCGTTTTCCAGAACTATGCCATCTTCACCCATATGACGGTGCGCCAGAACCTCGCCTACGGACCGAGGATGCGGGGCGCGGCGAAGGCCGAGATCGACCGCCGTGTTGGCGCCATCGCCGAAATGCTGCAGTTGACACCGCTGCTCGACCGCAAGGCCGACCGGCTGTCGGTCAATATCTTGCAGCGCGTGGCGATCGGCCGCTCGGCGATCATGGAGCCGGCGATCTTCCTGCTCGATGAACCGCTTTCCAATGTCGATGCCGCCTTCCGGGCTGTCATGCGGACCGAGCTGAAACAGTTGCAGCGCCAGTTCCGCCAGACCATGGTCTATGTCACCCACGACCAGCTCGAGGCGATGACCATGGCCGACCGCATCGCGGTCATGGACCATGGCGTGCTGCAACAGGTCGGCACGCCGCTCGAGGTCTACAACGATCCGGCTAATGTCTTCGTCGCGCGCTTCATCGGCGCACCCGGCATGAATCTTCTCAAGGGCAGGCCGGCGGAGAGCGACCGGGGGCTGATCGTCGATCTCGGGCCCCTGGGCATCACGCCGCTGCTGCCGGGCGAGTTGGCGGCCGCACTGCGTGGCGCGCGCGGCGACGTGCTTTACGGATTTCGGCCGGAACAGGCCTTGCTGGTGCCAGATGGGCAGGGCCTGGCCATGCGGGTCAGCTTCGTCGAACGGATCGGTGCACGCACCATCGTTCATCTCGGCCAGGGCGAGGCTGCCGTGAAGACGGTGTTCGACAATGATGTCGGACTGGCGATCGGTGACGTCGCCGTCGTCGCCCCCGCCGCGTCGTCGGTGCGTATCTTCGACGCCGCTACCGGCCTTGCGATGAAGGCGGGTTGAGACATGGCTGACATCGTCTTTCGCAATGTGACCAAGCGCTACGGGGGCACGCTCGCCGTCGACGATGCCTCGTTCACCGTCAACGACAACGAGTTTTTCTGCTTCTTCGGGCCGCCGCTGTCGGGCAAGTCGACAATCCTTCGCCTGGTGCTCGGGCTGGAGACGCCGGACTCTGGAGACATCCTGATCGGCGGCAAGCTGGTCAACACGTTGTCGCCGGCCGGGCGCAACGTCGCGATGGTGTTCCAGAATCTGGCGCTGTTCCCGCATATGAGCGCACTCGACAATGTGCGCTTCCCCCTGGTCGAACGCGGGGTCGCCGAGGCCGAGATCGGAACGCGGGTCGCCGACGTGGCGGCGAAGCTGCATATCGGCCATATCCTGCACAAGCCGCCGGCGCAGCTTTCGGGTGGCGAGCGCCAGCGCGTGGCGATCGCGCGTGCCCTGGTGCGCGATCCCAATGCGTATCTGATGGACGATCCGATCTCGGCGCTTGACGCCAGGCTGCGCGAGGAGACGCGGGTCGAGCTGAAGCGCATCCAGCGCGAGCTCGGCAAGACGCTGATCTATGTCACGCATGACCAGGAAGAGGCGATGTCGGTCGCCGACCGCATCGCCATCCTGGAGCATGGCAGGATCAGGCAGATCGGCGCGCCGGCCGAAATCTACGACCGCCCGGCCAGCACCTATGTGGCGCGGCTGCTCGGCTCGCCGATGATGAACATCCTGAAATCGGCGCGCGGCGAGGGCGGCGTCGAGGCTGCCGAAGGCACGATCCGCATTGCCGACAAGACGGCTCCCGCCGATGCCGTCGAGATCGGGCTCAGGCCGGAGGATATAAAGGTCAGACCGTGGGTGGACGGGGGCAGGGCGGACGGGGCGTCAAGCCGCCCGGCTCGGGTGTTCGAGGTCGAGCCGCTCGGCGGCTACACCGTGGTGACGCTCGAAGCCGGGCAGGCGCGGCTGAAGGCACTGTTGCGCGGCCAGCCCGACATCAGGCCCGATGCGATGGTGGCGATATCCTGCGAGCCGGCCAGAGTGCATTATTTCGGACAGAGCGGGGGAGCGCTGGCACGATGATTGCTGCCGCGAGGAAAGACTTTCGGGAGGATAACATGGCAGGCAAAGGCTTCGAGCCGGACGTGACGGTCCGCACAAAGGAATACAGGATCGGCTGCGTCGGCGCCGGCATGATCATGGCCGAGTGCCATCTCGCCGCTTACAGGCAAGCCGGATTCCCGGTGGTGGCGATCGCCTCGCGGACCAAGGCCAATGCCGAGAAGGTGGCGACGCGCTGGGGCATTCCGACGGTCCACGACAGGCCGGAGCAGCTGATCGAGGACACCAATGTCGAGATCATCGACCTTGCCTTTCCGCCCGACCAGCAGCCGGCGCTGATCCGCCATGCGCTGAAGCAGAAGCACATCAAGGCGATCCTGGCGCAAAAGCCATTGGCGCTGTCGGTCGAGGAAGCGGTCAAGTTGCGTGACGAGGCGGCGAAGGCCGGCAAGATCCTGTCCGTCAACCAGAACATGCGCTACGACCAGTCGATGCGCGTGCTGAAGCAGATCATCGACAGCGGCGCGCTCGGCGACATTGTCTTCGCGCAGATCGACATGCACGCCATCCCGCACTGGCAGCCCTTCCTCGAGGATTACGACCGGCTGACGCTCGCCAATATGAGCGTGCATCACCTCGATGTGCTGCGCTTCCTGTTCGGCGACCCGGATGAAATCACGACGCTGACGCGCAAGGATCCGCGCACGAAATTCGACCATTCCGACGGCATCACCGTCTCGACGCTGCGATTCCCGTCTGGCGTGCTCGCCGTGTCGCTGGAGGATGTGTGGTCCGGGCCGCGCCAGGACGGCTACAATGACGACCAGCACATCAACTGGCGCGTCGACGGCACCAAGGGCGTCGCCAAGGGCACGATCGGCTGGCCGACAGGCTCCGCGTCGACGCTGACCTACGCTTCGACCGAGACCACCGACGGCAAATGGATGACGCCCAGCTGGGACACGATGTGGTTCCCGCATGCCTTCATTGGCGTGATGGAGCAGCTCCAGCACGCGGTGAAGACCGGCACGCCGCCGGCGCTGTCGGTCGCCGACAACGTCAAGACCATGGCGCTTGTGGAGGCGGGTTACCGCTCGATCGACGAGGGCCGAACGGTCAGGCTTTCCGAAATCGCCATCTGATCACCGCAGCTGAAACACCAGACAACTGAATCGCTTACAGGGAGGAATTCACACCATGATGCAGGCAGGTATTTTCACGGGCTATTTCCCGTACGGTCTCGAAGAGACGGCGAAGAAGATCCGCGGGCTCGGTTTCAACACAGTGCAGCTCGACCTGCACTTCAGGGATGTCGACCTGTCGGCCGGCCAGATCACCAGGGACAAGGCGAAGAAGGTGCGCGACGTCTTCCGCGATAACAACCTGCCAATCTGCTGCGTGTCGGGCTACACCAACATCATTCACCCCGACAAGACCGAGCGCGACAAGCGCGTCGGCTACTTGAAGGAGATCATCCGCAACGCCCGCCATTTCGGCTCGCCTTACGTGATCTCGGAAACCGGCACGTACAACACCGAATCAGACTGGGTGCATCACCCCAAGAACAAGACCGAGGAAGGATTCGAGGAATGCCGCAAGGTGATCGCCGACCTCGCCCAGACAGCCTATGATCACGGCGCGGTGTTCCTGCTCGAGACCTATGTCAACAACGTCGTCGGCTCGGTCGAAGAGACGGTGAAGATGTTCGCGCAGGTCGACCATCCCGGCCTCGGCCTGCTGATGGACCCGACCAACTATTTCGAGACGCACAACATCGACCGCATGGATCAGATCCTGAACCAGGTGTTCGACACGCTGACCGACAAGATCAGGATCGCCCACGCCAAGGACGTCAAGCGCTCGGGCAGCGACAAATCGGAGAAGCATGCCGATATCGGGGACGAGGACGCACTGGAAAGCCACACCTTCCGCGGTGTCGGCGAGATCGAGCTGCCGGCGCCTGGCCTCGGCTCGCTGAACTACGACCTCTATCTTCAGCGGCTGGCGCAGAAGCATCCGAACATCCCGGTCATCATCGAGCATCTGTCGGAAGACGACGTGCCGCGCGCCAAGAAGTTCCTCGACGGGAAGTTCCGCGCCAACGGCCTGTGATGATCGGTTGCGGTGCCGGTTGAAGGGACGACAGTGACGTGAATGAAGCGGCCGTGACATGGTAGAACTCTACGGCAAGACGCTTTCGCGCCGGCAGGTCCGGGAACGCTCGGGCATGCTGTCGCAATTCGCCGGCGTGCGGCTGATGACACTGAGTGACGGGGTGGAGCGCGGCATCCGCATGCTCGAGTTCCGTACCGGCTCCGGCCTGCGCTTCACCGCGCTGGTCGACCGGGCGCTGGATGTCGCCGACTGCGACTACAAGGGCCAGGCGATCGGCTGGCATTCGCCGAGCGGCTTTCGCCATCCGGGCCTGCACGACTATGAAGGGGAAGGGGGGCTGGCCTGGGCACGCTCCTTTTCCGGCCTGCTTGTCACCTGCGGCCTCGACCACATACTGGGCCGGGAAGAAGTGCCGGCCGATAGCTACACCTATCCGGGCAGGAAGACGGTGATCCATTCTCTACATGGCCGCGTCGGCACCATTCCCGCACGGCTGACCGGCTATGGCGAGACCTGGGACGGCGACCACTGCGTGCTGTGGGCCGAAGGCATCGTTCAGCAGTCGGCCGTGTTCGGCGAAGACCTGCATCTCATCCGCCGTATCGAGGCCGATATCGGCGGCAACGAGATCCGGCTCTTCGACCGTGTCGTCAATCACGGCTTCAGCCGCACGCCGCATATGTATTTCTATCACGTCAATGTCAGCCATCCCCTGCTCGACGAGGGTTCGCGCTATCTGGCGCCGATCCGGGACGTTGTCTGGGCCGGCCATGATGGCGAGTGTTACCGGGCGCAAAAGGTCGGGTACCGCACCGCGCCGGCACCGCAGCTGGGTTTCAGCGAACAGGTCTGGCAGCATGAGATGACGGCCGATGCCAATGGGGAGGTGCCGGTCGCGCTGGTCAACGATCGCATCGGCCTTGGCTTCGAAGTGGTGACGCGCAAGGAACAACTGCCTTGCGCCTATCAGTGGCAGAATTTCCAGGCGGGGCAGTATGCGCTGGGCATCGAACCTTCGACGCATCATGTGCTGGGCAATCTCGCCGCGCGCGAACGCGACGAGATGATCTGGCTGGAGCATGGCGAGGGCCGCTCCTATGATGCGGTGTTCCGCGTTCTCGACGGCGCGAGCGAAATCGCCGCCTGCGAGCGGCGGATCGCGGCGATCGCGACGCAGCCGCAAGAGGATTACCCGGCGCCGTCCGGCAATTTTCCGACCTTGAGGAGCAGGCCGTGATGTCGATGACGAGCCCATGCCGCGGCGAATGGCAGGTTGTGGATCAGCCTGCCCGATCTACTGTCCGGAGGCCATGATGACGGCTGGCAAGACGAAGCGCGACTACAGCCTGGTCGGTGAAAGCACGCGGATCGCGATCGAGACCGGGCTGGCCTCGGCGGAATGGTATCACACCGATGTCCCGCGCAAGGCGATGAAGGAGCTGATGCAGCGCTCCGACGGCCCGGCGATCCGCGACACGCTGATCTGGATCGTTGCCATATTGGCTTCCGCCGCCGGAATCGTCTGGTTCTGGGGCACGTGGTGGGTCGTGCCGTTCCTGTTCGTCTACGGCGTGCTCTACGGTTCCTCGAGCGACTCGCGCTGGCACGAATGCAGCCACGGCACCGCTTTCCGCACACGCTGGATGAACGACGTGGTCTACCAGATCGCCAGCTTCATGCTGATGCGCAATCCCGTGCAATGGCGCTGGAGCCATGCCCGCCACCACACCGATACGATCATCGTCGGCCGCGACGCCGAGATCGCCGTCATGCGCCCGCCAGACCTCTTGAAGGCGGCGTTGGCCTTCACTGGCATCCTCGATTTCCGCTATTCACTGCCGATTCTGGTGCGCCAGGCGTTCGGCAGACTGTCGGACGACGAGAAGAGCTATATTCCCGAGATGGAGCAGGGCAAGGCGGTTGTCGCGGCCCGTTGGCACATCGCCATCTACATCGCAACGATTGCGCTGGCGCTCTACACGCGCTCGTGGCTGCCGCTGGTGCTGATTGGCCTGCCACGCCTTTACGGCACCTGGCACATGGTGACGACCGGCCTGCTGCAGCATATCGGACTCGCCGACAATGTCGTCGACCACCGGCTCAACACGCGCACCGTCTACATGAACCCGATCAGCCGGTTCATCTACTGGAACATGAACTATCATGTAGAGCACCACATGTTCCCGATGGTGCCATATCACGCGCTGCCCAGGCTGCACGAACTGATCAAGCACGATCTGCCGCGGCCCAACCCGTCGATGTGGCATGCCTATCGCGAGGTCTGGCCGGTCCTGCTCAGGCAGCTGAAATACGAGGACTATTACCTCAAGCGCGAATTGCCGCCGACGGCCAGGCCCTATCGTGGCGAATTCCACAAGGTCGATATGTCGGCGGCCGCCGAGTAGTTTGAAGGGCCGCACAGGCTGGACCACGAGGAGACGTAAATGACCGACTGGGTAGAGGCGTGCGCCGTGAGCGACGTCGACGAGGAGGACGTCATCCGCTTCGACCATGGCGGACGAACCTTTGCCATCTATCGCAGCCCGGATGACGAGTTCTTCGCCACCGACGGGTACTGCACGCATGAGAAGGCGCATCTGGCCGACGGCCTGGTGATGGACGACATCATCGAATGCCCCAAGCACAATGGCCGCTTCAACTACAAGACAGGTGCCGCCAAGGGCGCGCCGGTCTGCGTCAACCTCAAGACCTATCCAGTGAAGATCGAAGCTGGCAAGGTCATGGTTGAGATCTAGAGCATGATCCCGAAAAGCGGGAACCAGTTTTCGGGAGCGATCACGCTCAAACAACACCTGCGGCCGCAGCCCAATCAACAAGAGGAACCATGCCGATGAGCCGAAAGAGACCGACCGTCGCGGACCTACGCGCCATGAAGGGCAAGCGCCAGCTGACCATGCTGCGCGTGCTGACGATGGACGAGGCGGAGGCCGCCGAGCGGGCAGGGGTCGACATCGTCTCGGTGCCGCCCGAACTGGTGCTGAACCCGCAATACCGCGATGCGGCGCCCAGCCTGTTCACCATGCCGGGCGAGAACTTTTTCGAGATCGGCACATCAGACGATTTCGTGCGCTGGGCATTCCGGCTCTACAAGGCCAGCGCCGACGCGGTCTATTGCAGCGCCGGCTACGCCACCATCAAGCGGATGGCGGACGACGCCATCCCGGTCATCGGCCATGTCGGGCTGATCCCGTCGCGCGCCACCTGGACAGGCGGCTTCAAGGCGGTCGGCAAGACCGCCGCCGCCGCCATGCAGGTCTTCGAGGCGGTCAAGCAACTGGAGGCCGCCGGCGCCATCGGCGCCGAGATCGAAGTGGTGCCGGTCGAGGTGGCGAAAGCGATCTCGGAGCGCACCTCGCTGATCATGCTGTCGATGGGAGCGGGCACCGGCTGCGACGCGCAATATCTGTTCGCCGACGACATTCTTGGTCAGAATCGAGGCCACATGCCTCGCCACTCGAAGGTCTATCGCAACTTCGCGGCCGAATACGACCGGCTGCAAGCGGAGCGGGTGGCGGCATTCTCCGAATATGTCGCCGACGTCAACAGCGGCGCCTATCCCGAGGACAGGCACGTCGTGCACATGGACCCAACCGAGCTACACCTGTTTCTGGACAAGGTCGGCCGGGGCTAGGGCCGGCGGCCAGTTCCCTCCGGCAAGCGCGGCATGCAGCGCTTCGGCGTCGATGCCGAGCGGCCGGTCCTCCTTGAGCGCCGGGACGAGCGCACGTATCGCTGTGTGGACAGCGGCGGTGCGCGGTGCCAGTGTCAACCGTTCACGAAGGTCGACCGCCTGCGCGGCGGCCATCAGCTCGAAGGCGATCAGCCGCCGCCACAGCACGATCATCCCTGCGCATTTGGCAACCGCCAGCGGGGTCTGCGCTGCGTGGTCCTCGACGCCTTCCGACACGGCCAAGAAATCGAGCATCACCGGATTGGCCTTGTGGCGGATGGCGGCGAGGACCGATGTCGCCGTCTTCTGCAATGGCACGAAGCCGGCCGAGGCGCCGCCGACCGGCGACAGATACTTCGGCAGGCCGTTGCGGCCCGACCCGGTGAGCTGGATGAAGCGGGCGGCAGTTGCTGCGGCACATTGAGCGATCGCCAGGCCGAGCGTCTCGAAGGCGAGCGACAGCGCGGCGGTGTGGAAATTGCCGGTCGACAGCACCATTTCGTCGTCGCTTAGCACCAGCGGGTTGTCGGCGGCGGCATTGAGCTCGATCTCAACGGCTTGTCTCGCCTGACCGATCGCCTCGATCAACCCGCCATGGATCGACGGCATGCAGCGGATCGACAGCGGATCTTGCAAGGTGGTCGGCGCCGGCACCTCGTCGCGGGCCAGCAGATCGTGAAGGACCTTGGCGGCTTCCTGCTGGCCGGCCGCCGGACGCGCCATATGCAGCCGCGGATCGAGGATGGTGCGGTTGGCACCGATGCCTTCCATCGTCAGTGCGCCGGCCTGCTGCTGCTGGGCAAGGGCGGACAGCGCATCCGTCACCGCAAGCGCGCCGCTGCCGGCGGACACCGAGGAAGCGTTGATCAGCGACAGCCCGTCCTTGGGCGCCAGTGTGACCGGGGCGAGGCGGGCCATCATCAGCGCCTTGGCCGCCGGCATGCGCCGGCCCTGATAGTCGGCTTCGCCTTCGCCGATCAGCAGGCGGGCGAGCGTCGTCATCAGCACCAGGTCGCCGGCGCCGATCGAGCCAAGCGACGGCATCACCGGATGAACGCCGGCATTGAGCGCGTTGACCAGGGCGACAAACACGGCAGGCGAAAGGCCGGAGCCGCCGACGGAAAGCATCGCTACCCGGGCAAACATGGTTGCCCGCACGGTCTCGACCGGCAACGCCTCGCCGACCGCGCCGCTGCGTCCTTCAAGCAACTGGCGCTGGAAGGCGCCGGCATCGCCCTCTACTGAAGTGCCGAGATTGGCGCCAAGCCCGGTGTTTAGGCCATAGATCTGCTGGCCGGACGCGGCAACCTGGTCGAGCACTTTTCGCGCCTTCTCCAGTCTGCCGATGACATCGGGCGCGATTTCCACCTTGCGCGCCGCACGCGCGACGGCGGCCACATCGTCAACGCTGACCCTGGCTCCGGTGAGGACGAGCGCGCTCATGCGAAGCGCAGCCTCTGGCCGATGCCTTGCGCCTGCGCCTTGGCCAGCATCGCCTTGCCGAGCGCGATGTCGGACAGCGACAGGCCGCGATGCCAGAACAGGATCGTCTCGCCGTCGCTTTCACGGCCGGCCCTGAGACCGGCGGCGATCTGGCCGAGTTCGGCATGGAGCGTCTTCTCGCTCAGCCGTCCGGTCTCGACATGGGCGCGCAGCGAGCCGAACTTGCCGCCCTTGCACTGGCCCCAGTCGTCGACGACCATCTTCTGCATGATGTCGGTCAGCGACAGTTCCACCGCGCTCATAGTGCCATAGGGCACGACCAGCGCGCCGGGCTTGATCCATTCGGTCTTCAACAATGGTTGTGGTTCCGGCAGCCGCGAGGCCTCGACGACGATATCGGCGCCCTCGATACAACTCTTCCAGTCGGCCACCGCGGTCACCGTCTTGCCGAGATCGGCAGACAGCTTGGCGGCAAAACCGTCGCGGCTTTCCGGGCGGCGCGAATGGACCCGGATCTCGTCGAAATCAAAGAGATGGTCGAGCAGCCGCACGTTCCAGTAGGCGGTGCCGCGCGCACCGATATGGGCCAGCACCTTCGAATTCTTGCGCGCCAGATGTTTGGCGCCGATGGCGGTGACGGCGCCGGTGCGCATGTCGGTGATGACGGTGGCGTCGAGGATGGCGCGCGGCATGCCGGTGCGCGGATCGAACAGATTGAGGATGCCGAATTCCGAAGGCAGCCCATGCAGGTAGTTGTCGACATAGTCGCCGACGATCTTGACGCCGGCCGTGTCGAGCGGCGCGACGTAGCCGCGCAAGACATTGAAATGACCGTGGAAGGATGGATCCGGTTCGAGATGGACGCGCGGCTCGATCACCGTCTGGCCCTTGCCTTGCGCCACCAGGCCAGCCTCGACGGCGGCAATGATTTCACCATCGCTCATGGCAAGCGCATCGATGTCGAGGGCATTGAGGTAGTCGATATGGATGGGCTTCATTTCGCGCGCACACTTTCCTCGGTCGCCCCGCTCATCCCATAGCAGGCCGCGCCGTGACACGAAAGTTTGTTGCGCCGTCTCTGGACGCGGCCTCGTTGCGATCGCGCTGTTCACGCTGGCCTCGTTCGCCTGCGGCTTCTCGCAGAACCTGACCGAGTTCAGGGACCGGACGGCGCTCGACCTCATCGATTTTCGAATCGCGTTCCTGGTGATCGGCGCCATCGGGCTGGTGGCGTCGTTCCGATTCCTCGCGCTGCCGCAAGGTGCGGGCGCCGAGGTTTCCGGCCACGCATCCGGGAATTGAAATCGGATTTTTCCGCCGTATGCGGAGATAAATTCCGCCTTGTCCTTTCGCCTTGAAGCGGCACTTTCGCGAGCCGCCGCAATGGCGCAATCAGTTGCCAAAAATGCAGGAGTTTCCGGGCATTGCGCCAGTTTTGGCAATCGATGCGTCCACTCGATGAATATCGCCGTGGACGGGGCTTGCGAGCGCGGATTCATTTGACGAACCGGCGCTCAGCCGATTAGCTTTTGTTTTTCGGGATGGCAGCGCTGCCATCGGGGCGAAAGCAGACATGAACACGATAGGCTGGCCGAATTTTAGGAGCCTGAATCAGGAAGGCATTGTCTTTGCCATAGCAGTGGTGCTGTTCGTTGCCGCAGCCATCGGCCTGCCTGGCTTCATCGACCCCAACAATCTCGTCGCCATCGTCCGCTCGGTTTCGGTGCTGGGCATACTGGCACTCGGCATGGCCGTCGTCATCATCGGCCGCGGCATCGACCTGTCGGCGGTCGCGATCATGGCGATGTCGGTCGCCTGGTATCTGCAACTGCTCAACACCGGGACCTCGGATGGGCTGGCCTTTGCCTATGTGCTGGCCGGCGTGTTGGCCATCGGCCTGCTCAACGGCTTTCTCGTCGCCTATGCCGACGTGCCGGCGATCTTCGTGACGCTGGCCACCGGCTCCTTCGTCTTCGGCTATGTGCGCTCGCAACTGATCACGCAGGATGCCGTGCCGGTGCCTCAGGGCCATTGGGTCGAGCTGCTCGGCGGCCTGCGCTTCCTCGACATTCCCATCGAAGTGTTCGTCTTCGCAGGCCTTGCCTTCCTGTTCTTCCTGTTCCTGCGCTACACCAAATGGGGCCGCTACATCTATTTCGCCGGCGACAATCCGGTCGCGGCCCGCAACATCGGGATTCCGGTGCGGCCAATGCTGGTGCTGCGCTATGTGCTCTCCGCCTTCGTCGCGGTGATCGCCGGCCTGCTGACGGCGGCCAGCCTGCATTCGATCAATACCCGCGTCGTCAATTCGACGCTGCTCTACGACATCGTGCTGGTGGCGGTCATCGGTGGCATCGGCCTGTCCGGCGGGCGGGGCGGGGTGCGTAATGTGCTGGTCGGAGCGGCGCTGATCGGCATCCTGCTGAACGCCATGACCATCATCGACATTCCGCTGCTTTACCAGAACCTGATCAAGGCGGCGATCCTGCTGGGGGCGATCATCGTCGACGGCATCCTCAATCCGCGCGACGAGCAGACCGCCCAGCAAGGCGACATTTAGAGCAGATGGGCTAGCCCATCTTGCTTGGGGTACCCGGTGCGATCGCGACGATTGGCCGGCAATTGTTGAAACAAGAGGATGTGACATGAAATTGATCAGAACACTGATGGCCGCCGCCACGGCGCTGGCCGTTACCGCCTTCGTGGCGCCAAGCTTCGCCGCCGACGATCCGGGTCCGGCCGCCTATGCGCAGGCGCTCAAGGGCAAGCGCGTCATGCTGGTGCCGCTGGCGATGGGCTTCGACCTGGCGCAGGGCTGGGCGCACTACCTGAAGAAGGAGGTTGACGCCTGGGGCGGCACTTTCGAAACGCGCGATCCGAACTGGGTCGTCGATGCCGGCGCGCAGGCTATCACCGACGCCATCTCGTCCGACACCAGGCCTGACGTGCTGATCATCCATGCGCCGGACCTCAACTCGTATTCCAAGCTGATGAAGAAGGCGCAGGCCGCCGGCACCTATGTGCTCCTGGTCGACAATCCCGCCAACTTCCCGGCCGACGCCTTTGTCGGCAGCGACTGGGATCGGCTTGGCCAGCTCGAGGCTGAAGCGGCGATCAAGGGCTGCGGCGAAAACTCGTCGAAGAAGATCGGCCTTGTGCAGGGCGACCAGGCGAACTCGTCGAGCCTCTACCAGTATGCCGGCATCATGAAGGTGCTGGACAAGCATCCCGACTTCAAGGTCGTGGCCAAGCCCGACTCCAACTGGGATGCGACGACGTCGCGCAACGTGACGACGACGATGCTGCAGCAGAACCCGGACATCTGCTCGATCATCGACTTCTGGGATGGTGACGCCACCGGCGCGTCCGCCGCGATCCGCGATGCCAAGCTCGACGGAAAGGTGTTTTTGGTCACCACCGGCGGCGGCGAGAAGGCGGCCGACTGCGACAAGCTGCAGGACGGTACCTATGGCGCGGTGGTGATGACCGATCTTGCCCACCAGTCGGGCGACATGAACGCCATCATCAAGTTCCTGCTGCAGAGCGGCCAGCCGGCCGGCACGTCACACACCTACATCTACACGCTGGAGAAGGCGACGACCAAGGCCGACCTCAAGCCCGACAGCTGCTGGGATCTGAAGGCGCTGCAGGCCGAAGCGGCGGCGAAATAAGCCGATCCTCGCCAATCGGTATCAACGAGGTGGCCGGATTGCCCGGCCACCCCTTTCTCTTTTTCCTTTTTTCTCTCGCGGCAGCAGTGACCTGATGTCCTTTCGCGAACGCCTCCAGTCCTGGCGCTACAATCTGGTGCCCGACCATCTGGTCGGCGAGATACTGACCAAACGCTGGACCGACAACGCCATTCCGTTCCTGGCGCTGGTGGTGACGTTGGCGACCTTCGGATCGGTCATTCCGGGCTTCTTCAAGCTGACCTCGCTGCAGGAATCGACCCGCCAGCTCGGCGAGTTCTCGATGGTCGTCACCGGCATGACGGTGGTGATGCTGGGCGGCGGCATCGACCTGTCGGTCGGTTCGATCTTCGCGCTGTCCTGCTTTTCCGCCGTCTATGCCTTCTTCATCCTCGAACAGTCGATATGGCTAGCGCTGGCCGCGTCGCTTGCCACGGGCCTCGTCTTCGGCGCCATCAACGGCTATCTCGTTGGGTACTTGCGGCTGCGCGCCTTCCTCACCACGCTGGTCACCTTCATCTTCGGGCGGGCGCTGTTCGACATCCTCGTCACCACCTATGCCGCTGACGTGCAGCTTTCGACCGCCACCTCGGATGTGCTCGACTTCATTGGCGACAGCACCTTCTGGGGCCTGTCCGTTTCCGTGTGGCTGGCGATCATCCTGGCCATCGTCACCCACATTGCACTGACGCGCTCGCGGCCCGGCTGGCATGTGCTGGCGGTCGGCGGCTCCAGGCGCTCGGCCCACAATGCCGGCATTAGGGTGCGCCGCACCGTGTTCATGACCTATGTCTTCTCCGGCTTCTGCGCCTCGATCGGCGGTTTTCTGATCGCCTGCCGCTTGAGCGGGGCAGGGCCCGGCACCGGCCTCAACCTCGAGATCATGGCGCTGACGGCGGCGGTGGTCGGCGGTGTCAGCCTCGGCGGCGGACGCGGTTCGGTGATCAAGGGCCTGATGGGCGCCATCATCGTGCTGACCATGACCAACGGGCTGATCCGGCTTGGCTACGGCACCGGCACCAACCAGATGGTGCTCGGCATCATGCTGGCCGTGGCTGTGACCATCGACATCCGCTGGCTGAAGAACCGCCACAAGGTGCTGAACGAGGTCTATGTCGCGCCGGTCTACCTCCGGATGGGCGAAACACAGTCGGCAGCACCCGGCTCCGGCACGCCTTACGAACTCGACAACAGGTTGTCGGCTGCCGACCACATCGGGCTTGGTGAACTGGAGGGACCGGAGGACGTCATCCTCGACCGCGATGACAATCTGTATTGCGGCACGCGGCACGGCGAGATTGTCCGCTTTTTCGCGCCGGACTATGTCAGGTCGGAAGTCTTTGCCCATATTGGCGGCTTTCCACTTGGCCTGGCCTTCGATAAGGCAGGCAATCTGATCAGCTGCGTCGGCGCCATGGGACTCTATTCGGTGTCGCCAGAACGCGAAGTGAAACGGCTGTCCGCGGAGACGTCGCGCTCGTGGACTTCGATCGTCGACGATGCGCGGCTGCGCGATCCCAATGATTGCGACATCGCGCCTGATGGCCGCATCTATTTCACGGATTCAACGAAGCGCTATGACGCCCATGACTGGGCGCTGGACTCGATCGAGAACCGCGCCACCGGCCGCCTGCTGGTCTATGACCCGAAGGACGGCTCGACCAAGACGCTGCTCGATGGCTATCGCTACACCAACGGTGTCTGCATGGCGCATGACGGCAAGTCGCTGTTCTTCGCCGAAAGCTGGGCCTGCCGTGTGCATCGCTACTGGCTGGAAGGGCCAAAGGCCGGCACTGCCGAATGCCTCATCCGCGACATGCCGGGCTACCCCGACAATATCAACCGGGCGTCCGACGGCAATTACTGGATGGCGTGGCTCGGCATGCGCACGCCGAGCTTCGACCTGTCGCTGCGTCACCCCGACATGCGCAAACGCATGACGCGCCGGCTGCCGCAGGACGAATGGCTGTTCCCCAACATCAACACCGGCGGCGTGGTCAAGTTCAACGAGAAGGGCGGCATCGTCGAGGCGATGGGCGACCTCACAGGCGGTGCGCACCCGATGGTCACCTCGATGCGCGAGCACAAGGGATATCTGTTCGTCGGCGGCATCCTCAACAACCGCATCGGCCGCTACAAGATATCAGGCGCCGACCCCAACTGGACCAGCGCCGCTTCCTATTGGGGACCAAAACCATGATCCTCGATCCCGTGCTCGATCTGTTTCGCGGCAAGGCGGTGACCATCCCGCCGCTCGACGGCGCCTTCCGTCCCAACACCCGGCTGGATGATGCGCCGGCTTTCGCCGAACTGTCCGAGCCGGACAATCTGCTGGTCTCCGGTGACAGGCTGCTCGCCTCCAGCGGCAACGCCGTCTATTCGCTTGCTGCCGGCACCGCGCCGAAGGTTGTCGAAACATTTCCATCTCCGGTCACGGCACTGGCACTATCGCCGTTGGGCGAACTGACGGTCGGGCTTGAAAGCGGCAAGCTGCTGATTGCCGGCAAGGACGTCGTTCTGCCGGCTGATGTCCGCTGCGTCGCAGCACTTGCCTATGCAGACGATGGCACGTTGTGGCTGGCCAACGGTTCAGCCGAGCATGCGCCGTCGCAATGGGCCGCCGATCTGATGAAGAAGGGCGCGTCCGGTTCGCTGTGGAGGCGAGAAGCGGCGGGCGGTGCATTCCGCAAAGTCGCCGGCGACGTCGCCTTCCCTTATGGCCTGCATCCCATCGGCAAGGACGTACTGGTCAGCGAAAGCTGGCGTCATCAACTCATCCGCTTCGATGGTGAGACCGGCAGCCGCTCGACGGTGCTGACACATCTCCCCGGCTATCCCGCACGGCTGTCATCCTCCGCCGATGGTGGGGCGTGGTTGACCTTGTTCGCGCCGCGCAACCGGCTGATCGAATTCGTGCTGCAGGAGACGCACTACCGGCAGGACATGATCGACCAGGTCCCGCCGGCCTACTGGATCGTGCCGGCGCTGGCTTCCAGCCGCAGCTTCCTCGAACCGCTGCAATGCGGAGGCATCCGCACCATGGGCATCCACAAGCCGTGGTCGCCCAGCCGCTCCTACGGGCTGGTGGTCAAACTGGATCAGAACATGCAGCCGCAGTTCAGCCTGCACAGCCGCGCCAACGGAACGCGCCACGGCATCTGCAGCGTCGCCGAGAAAGACGGCCGGCTGTTCGTCGCCTCCAGGGGCGGCGACTGCGTGCTGGCGATCGACCTTGCGTCGGGAGGTTTCTGATGGAACCAATCGTCCGCCTGGAGAACGTCACCAAGACTTATCGCGGCGTGCCGGCCGTGAAGAACGTCACCTTCGACCTGCGCAAGGGCGAGATCCACGCGCTGCTCGGCGAGAACGGCGCCGGCAAATCGACACTGACCAAGATCATCGCCGGCGTGGTCGACGCCACCTCCGGCAAGATGTTCCACAAAGGCGCCGAGATCGCCTACACCTCGCCGCATGCGGCGCTTGAAGCCGGCATCGCCATGGTGTTTCAGGAAACCAGCTTGGTGCCGTCGATGACGGTGGCGCAGAACCTCTATCTCGGCACCGAAAAGTTCCTCAACCGTTTGCGCGGCACCTATATCTCGGCGCAGCAGTTCCTGCAGTCGCTGAACTTCCCCGTCGACCCCAACGCCATGGTGGCGACGCTGGGCGCGGCCAAGCGGCAGATGGTCGAGATCGCGCGCGCCGTGCACCACAATGCCGAAATCATCATCTTCGACGAGCCGACGGCGACGCTTACGCCGGAAGAAAAGCGCCACTTCTTCGCGTTGATCCGGCGGCTGAAGGCGGGTGGCGTTTCGATCGTCTTCATCAGCCACGCGCTGGAAGAAGCGCTGATGATCGCCGATCGCATCACCATCCTGCGCGATGGCGAGCTGGTCATCACCGACGACACGTCCGCCTTCGACCGCGACAGGATCGTCGCCGCCATGGTCGGGCGCACATTGTCGGGACAGATCTACCGGCAACGCGATGAGGCAAAGCTGCGCAAGGCCGGCAAGAAAGTGCTGTCGGTGCAGGACATTTCGATGAGCAACGTCGTGCGCAACAACTCCTTCTCGATCTTCGAAGGTCAGATCACCGGCGTGTTCGGGCTGATCGGCTCGGGCCGCACCGAGACGTTCAAGATCGTCTCCGGCATCTACAAGCGCGATTTCCTGCGCGGCGGCGCCATCGAACTGGACGACAGGCCCGTGCGCTATCTCGTGCCGAGCGAGGCGGTGGCCGACGGCATCGTCTATGTCACCGAGGACCGCAAGAGCGAAGGCATTTTCGAGACGATGGGCATCGCCGAGAACCTGTTCGGCGGGCTGTTGGCGGCCGGCCGCGAAAAGGCCTGGGTGATCAACGCGCAGGAGATGCGCGCGCTCTCGGCCGAATGGACGAAGACGCTAAACATCAAGGCGATCAACGACAATGCGCGCGTCGTCGAGCTTTCCGGCGGCAACCAGCAGAAGGTTGTGATCGGCAAGGGGCTGGTGCAGAAGCCGCGCATCGTCATCTTCGACGAGCCGACGCGCGGCGTCGATGTCGGCGCTATCGCCGAGATCCACCAGATCATCAACCGGCTGGCCGACGAAGGTCTCGCCGTCGTCGTCATCTCGTCCTACCTGCCGGAGATCATGAACCTGTCCGACCGTATCCTGGTCTGCCGACAAGGCCGCATCGTCGAGGAGTTTTCGCCGGCGGAGGCGACGGAGGAGAAGATAATGTACGCGGCCGTGCACTAGGTTGCTGTCTGGTGCTTAGTGGTGCGTATACGTTGGCAATTGGCGAAAACGCCTATCCCTTCGTCATCCTGGGGCGAAGCAAGGACCGAAGCGACGCGGCGCAGACCCCAGGATCCATGCCGGGGCTCCTGAGCGTTGCTGCGGTGCGGAATCTACTCCGCTGCACTCTACGGCTGATGTCTCGGCATGGATCCCAGGGTCTCCGCGACGGCGCTTCGCGCCTGCTTCGCCGAGGGATGACGAAGTTTAGGTGCTTCGGCCAACCTTCAAGGTTCATGCGTTATTGCGCGCCAAAAACCGAGTCAAAAAAGCTGGTTAGCCATCTTTGCTCGATACCTGATTCAACGACCTGATCCATCGATTCAACGAAAGGAAACCCCATGGCCACCACAAGACTTCTCAGCGATGCCGAGGTCGAAGAAATCCCAGCCGTGAAGGCGGTGTTCGACGACATCCGTGCGACGCGCAAATCCGATTTCGTCAACAATTTCTGGCGTGGGCTGGCCAATGATCCCCCAGCGCTGAAGCGGATCTGGGAACAATTGAAGGTGGTGATGGTGGCCGACAGCGCCATCGACCCACTCACCAAGGAGATGATCTACATCGCGGTGTCGACCGCCAATGGTTGTTCGTATTGCGTCCACTCGCACACGGCAGCGGCCCGAGCCAAGGGCATGACCGACGCACAGCATGGCGAACTGGTGTCGATCATCGGCCTAGCGGGGCAGACCAATCATCTGGTCACTGCGATGCAGATCCCGGTCGATCCACAGTTCGAGGTGAAGAGCTGAAACGCCTGTCCTTCTCCCACAGGGGAGAAGGGAAGTGCGCTCCTACACCGGCCTGTAAACGCGGTCCGCCGTGTTCCAGAAAATATCCGCCTCTGCCGCCGCGCCGTGCTTCGCCACCGCTTCCCGGTGCGCCTTGATCAGCTCGGCGTGGCTGGTCCACAATTTCTCGATCGGGAAGTTCGAACCGAACATCAGGTGGTCGCTGCCAAGGATGTCGATCGCATTGTCGACGATGTAGGCGATCAGCGCCGGATCGTTGCAGTGGACGAAGGTGCCGAGGCCGGACAGCTTGGCATGGAAATTGGGCGCCGCTGACAGCGTGCGCAGGCCTGCCTTCCACGCTTCCGCCGCCTCCGGTTCCATGCTGGTCAGCATGCCGGCGTGGGTGAGGATGAAATTGGTCCGCGGATTCTCGCCGACAAGGGTAAGGCCGTCCTTCATCTGCGCCGGGAAAAGCTGCAGGTCGAAGGATAGGCCATAGTCCTTCAACCGCGCCACATTGGCGCGTACCTTCGGGTCGATGACCTGGTCGGCCGAGGCGGCGAAGCGGAAGGCCGGAGTCTCGTGCCAATGCAGTTGCATGCGCACGCCGCGCAGCAGCGGGTATTTTTTCAGCCGGTCGATCTGGGGACGAACATCGTCCACCGTCATGTCGGCATAACCCACAATGGCGTGCGGCCAGCCGGTCTCGTCGGCGGTCTTCTGCAGGAAGGCGACTTCCTTCTCGAAATCCTCCTTGGCCCAGTTGGTCTGGACATAGACGGCCTTCTCGACGCCGGCGCCCTGCTGATCGGCCAGAAATTCCTCGATCGGGTAGTCGCGGCGGATCGGCTCGTAAGGGCCGAAGATGCGCGGCACCATCGGTCCGACCAGCCAGGGCTGGTCCTGCCGGCGCCAGATGTGGAAATGCGCGTCGATGGCTTTCTGCATCATGAAACCCTCTTCCAGATTGCCGCCGCCGCTGGAGCCGGGCGGGCAAGCGACAGGATGAAATCGGTGAGACCGGCGAGCGACGAGCCGTCGACGAGATCGTCGAGCACTGGCAGGATGGCGCGAAGTGCCGCCGTTGCCGGCCGGAAGCGTGGGTCGCCAGCCAACGGTGTCGCCAACGAGAGCCGGAAGGCGCGGGCGCTCAGCCGGCGCATCGCCGTCTCCAGTTCGGCATGATCGCCGCGCTCCAGCGCGTCGGACAGGATGACGACGGCGGCACCGCGCGCGAAGGCCGAGAAGCGCGGCACCGAGAGGAAGGCCAGCAGGGTTGGCCCCATTCGGGTGCCACCGTCCCAATCGTCGACCAGGGCTGCCGCACGCGCCAGCGCCTGGTCGCGGTCGCGGATGCGCAGCGCTGATGTGATGCGGGTCAGCCGTGTGCCGAAGGTGAAGATCTCGACGCGATCCCCGCCTTGCACGGCGGCATGGGCGAGCTTGAGATAGTCCGCTGTGTGCAGTCTCATCGAGCCGGAGACGTCGATCATCAGCAGCAGCTTGCGCGGCACGGTCTGACGGCGGCGCAGCAGCGGCGAGGGGACGTCGCCATCGGCGCTGACGATTTCCCTGAGCGACCGGCGCAGGTCGAGCTTGCCGCGCGCGTGCGTGCGTGCGGTGCGGAAGGAGCGGCGGGCGGGCAGGGCGGAGGCGAGCTTGCGTTGAAAACCGGTCAGCCTGTCGTCGTCGCGCTGGAAGTCGCGCGTGCTCAGCTGTTCGGCGCCGGAGGACAGTTCGCCACCTTCCTGCAGGCTGACCACCTCGATCTCTTCCTGATCCGAGCCGCCATCATCCTTGATACGGGTTTCCTCGTCGGCGTCGCCTTCGACCACGGCCGATGCGTTGCCGTAGAAATGGCTTTGGAAATGCGCCTCGAATTCGTCGCGGCGGTCAGGTGGCGGCGCGAGCGTGGCAAGGGCGGCCTCGCGGATATCGGCCATCGAGCGGGGTCCGAGCAATGTCACCGCCTGCATGAAGCCTGACACCTGCTCGGGCGCGACGGCAAAGCCGTAGCGGCGCAGCAGCCGCCCGAAACCGAGGAAGGGCCCGGCGGCGTGCGGCAGGGCGCTCACGCCAGGGCCTCCTCGACGATCCGGCCGAGCTCCGGCGCGATGTAGGAGAGGTCTTCCTCGTCCTTGATGAGCACGCCGATGGCGCGGCGGAACGCTTCCGGCCAAGGACTGCCGCCCTTTTCCAGGATAGTGGCGGCATTGGCCCATTCGACTGCCTCGGCGATGCCGGGCGGCTTGGCGAGCGGCCGGGCACGGATGGTTTGCACGGCAGCCGCGACCGCGCGTGCGGTGGCTTGCGCGACATCGCCGGCGCGCAGCATGATGATGGCGGCCTCACGCTCGGCGTCGGGATAGCCGATCCAGTGATAGACGCAGCGGCGGCGTAGCGCCTCGGCCAGTTCCCGGGTGCGGTTCGAGGTCAGGATGACGATCGGCTGCGAGGCGGCGCGGATGGTGCCGCGTTCAGGGATGCTGATCTGGAAATCGGAGAGGAATTCGAGCAGCAGGGCTTCGAATTCATGGTCGGAACGGTCGATCTCGTCGACCAGCAGCACGCGTTGCTCCGGCGCCCTCAGCACCTGCAGCAGCGGCCGGGCGATCAGGAAACGGTCGTCATAGATGTCGATTTCCTTATCGCCGGCATGGCGGATGGCGAGCAACTGGCGCTGGTAGTTCCATTCGTAGAGCGCGTGCGCGGCATCGATGCCTTCATAGCATTGCAGCCGCACCAGGTCGCGGCCGAGCAGACTGGCGATCGCCTTGGCCGCTTCGGTCTTGCCGACGCCCGGCGCGCCTTCGAGCAGCAGGGGCTTGCCCAGCCGGATGGCCAGGAAGATGGCGGTGGCCAGGCTCTCATCGGCCAGATAGCGCGAGGCGGCGAGGTGCTGCGCCACCGCCTCCGGCGAGGTCGCGACAGTCTCGGCGTTTACCTCGGGCATGTCAGCGCTCAATTCGGTGCTTGCGCCTTGAGCGCGCGCAGGATGCGTTCCGGTGTGATCGGCAGCGTGTCGATGCGCACGCCGACCGCGTCGAAGACGGCATTGGCGACCGCTGGAATCTGCGGATTGGCGCACATTTCGCCCGGTCCCTTGGCGCCGTAAGGTCCGTCGGCGGAAGGCCGTTCCAGCACGATGATCTCGGTTTCGGCAAGATCGCCGGGACCCGGCATCAAATACTGGTTGAAGTCGGTGCCGCCATGGTCGCGGTTGGGGTAGTAGGGCTCGGTCGTCTCGTAGAGCGCGTGGCTGATGCCCATCCACGAGCCGCCGACGAGCTGCTGCTCGACCATTTTCGGGTTCAGCGCGCGGCCGATCTCGAAAATGTTCTTGACCGTCAGCACGGTGACTTCGCCGGTCTCGTCGTCGACCTCGACTTCGGCGACAGTGCAGGCATGCGCATAGCAGGTCGACGGCTTCATCGCGCCGGTCTCCTTCTCCGGATAGGAACGCGGGATCAGGAACATGCCGCGGCCAGAGATCGAGCGGCCGCGCTTGAAATGCGCCGACAGCGCGACATCGAAGACCGAGATCGATCTCTGCGGGGCGCCCTTGACCAGGATGTTGCCCTGGCCGTCGGTCTCGAGGTCGGAGGCGTTGACTTCCAGTTCTTCGGCCGCCACTTCCAGCATCACCTGGCGGGCTTCCCTGGCCGCCTGGATGACGGCATTGCCGGCGCGGTGCGTGCCGCGTGAGGCAAAGGTGCCCATGCAGTGCGGGCCGGTGTCGGTGTCGGCGGTGTCGACGACGACGCGGTCGGTCGGCACGCCGATCGTCTCGGCGCAGATCTGCGCCATGATCTGCTTCATGCCCTGGCCGAGATCGACCGATGACAGCGTCACCATGAAATTGCCGGTCGGTGTCGAGTGGACCAGCGCCTGGGTCGGATCGCCGCCGAGATTCATGCCGGTAGGATAGTTGATCGCGGCGACGCCGCGTCCGCGTCTGATCGCCATTTCAAGCTCCCTTCGCGTAGGAGGACATCGTCATGTACTTCTCCGCCACGGGCCAGTTGGCGGCGCGCGAGGCTTCCTGCATGCATTCGATCAGCGCCGCTCCCTCGGTCGGCTGGCGATGCGCCTTCATGTCACCGTCGCGATAGGCGTTGATGAAGCGGAATTCGAGCGGGTCCATGCCGATCAGCCGCGCCAGCTTGTCCATCTGCACTTCCAGCGCGAAGTCGCCGATGGTGACGCCGAAGCCGCGCATGGCGGAGGAGGGCGTGCGGTTGGTGTAGACGCAATAGGTGTCGATCCAGACATTGGGGATCGTGTAGGGGCCGGGGTAATGCCCGGCGCCTTTCTGCGCGCCATACGGCGAGTGGCGCGAATAGGCGCCGGCATCGGTATAGCCGGTGACTTTGCGGGCGACGATGCGGCCGTCCTTCATGACGCCGTCCTTGATGACGACCTTTTCGGCCGCGCGGGGTGACGATATCTGCATCTCCTCCTCGCGGCTGTAGATGAAGGAGACCGGCCGGCCGGTCAGCTTGGCGCCGAGGATGGCGATCGGCTCGACGATGACGTCGACCTTGCCGCCAAAGCCGCCGCCGACGGTGCCGCCGACGAAATGCAGCTTGTTGCCGGGCATCTGCAGGATGATCGAGGCATTGTCGAGGGTGAAGAACATCGCCTGCGTGTTGGTGTAGCAGGTGAAGCGGTCATTGCCCTCGGGCGCGACGACGCAGCCGGTGGTCTCGGTCGGTGCATGCTCGATGGGCGAGGACTGGTAGCTTTGCTCCAGCACATAATCGGCGCCGGCAAAGCCCGCCTCGACATCGCCGAAGCGCACCTTGCGGCACTCGCCACTGTCATAAAGGTAGTAGTTCTGGCCGTGATATTCGTTGACCAGCGGCGCGCCGGGCTTCAGCGCTTCCTCCATGTCGAAGACGGCCGGCAGCACCTCATAGTCGATCTTGACCTTGGCCGCCGCCTCCTGCGCCGCGCGCTCGGTCTCGGCCAGCACCGCCACCACGGCCTCGCCCTTCCAGCGCACCTTGCCGTCCGCCAGCACCGTCTCGTCCTCCGGCCCGATCTGGATCAGGATCAGGATGGTGTAGACATTGTGCGGCACGTCCCTGGCGGTCAGAATTTTCACCACGCCCGGATGTTTCTCGGCCTCCGACGTGTCGATCGAGCGGATGCGGGCATGGTGATGCGGGCTGCGCACCATCTTCAGGTGCAGCATGCCGGGGAAATTGCGGTCGGCGAAAAAGGCGGTCTTGCCGGTGACATGGCCGGGCGAATCCGAACGGGCCCTCGGCTGGCCGATCTCGTGCAGATCGTCCTTGCGCACATCGGCGAAGTAGTTCTTGCGCAGTTCCATGGTTGCTTCCCCTCAGGCGGCGTTCTGCGAATTGGAGCGGGCCGCAAGCAGCACCGCCTGGATGATTGGCTCGTAGCCGGTGCAGCGGCAGATGTTGCCCGACAGTGCCTCGACCACCTCCTCGCGGCTGGGATTGGGCGTGTGGTCGAGCAGCACCCTGGCGGCCATGATCATGCCCGGCGTGCAGAAACCGCATTGCGTGGCGAAGGTGTCGAGGAAGGCGCGCTGCAGGGGATGCAGGACGCCGCCTTCCGAAAGCCCTGAAGTGGTGGAGATGGCAGCGCCATTGCAGGTCTCGGCCAGCGTCAGGCAGGAGAGCCTGAGCTCGCCATCGATGATGACGGAGCAGGCGCCGCAGGTGCCCTGATGGCAGCCGCCTTTCGGCGAGGTGTCGCCGATCTTGTCGCGCAAGGCGTTGAGCAGCGTCGTGCCGCTTTCGATGAATTCGGCTTTTTCAGAACCGTTGAGCGTGAATTGAACCGGGACCTTTGCCATGTTTCCTCCTTGCGCGCCTGCCCCGCAGGGCAAGCGCGCGCCCCCCGACAGGTGATTAGCTGAGCAACAGCCGGCGCAGATGGACCGGCAGGACTTCCGCGCGATACCAGGCGCTGGCGATCGGATCGGTGATCGGCGCGGTGCCTTCACCGGCGGCGGCCAGCACCGGTGCGATGCCGTCCTGGTCAAGCCTCCTGCCGAGCAGCGCCTTCTCCGCCGCCTTGGCGCGCATTGGCCGGTCGGCCATGCAGCCAAGCGCGATCCGCGCCGAGGACACGGTGCCGTCGCCGGCCTGTTCGAGCATGGCGGCGATGCTGAGCACCGAGATGCCTTTCGGCTTGACCCGCGAAACCTTCAGGAAGCGAAAATCGCCAACCTTCGGAAGCGTGAAGCCGACCGAGGTGACGATGGCGCGGCTGCCGTCCCGCTTGGCCAGAAAGGTCTCGATCGGCGTTTCGCCATCGTCGGTACTGACCGTGGCGCCAAGCGCCAGCAGGGCGACAGCGAAATCGCCATAGGGTGCCGGTGCGAACAAATTGCCACCGACGGTCGCCATGTTGCGGATCGCCGGGCCACCGACGGCGCGGGCGGCCCTGGCAAGGGTGCCGAGGTCCGGATGGCGGGCGATCGCCGCCATCGTCACCGAAGCGCCGATGCGGACCTTGCCGCCTGTCACGGTGATGGCCGACAGGGCCGGATCGGTCGAGCGGACGAGACCGGAGACCGAGATATTGCCTTCATTGGCCGCGCGGACCACGAGTGTACCCCCGCCAAGATAGCGCGTGCCAGCGGCCTTCAGCGCTACGTTCGCGTCTTTCACCGTAGCAAAAGTTTGCAGTGCTAGCGCCATGGCCTGGCTCCTGTCAGCTCTGGCCGGCGAAATGGCTCTTCAGGGCGTTGAAGCCACCCTGGAAGACATTAGCACCCATGCCCTCGGCCAGCTTGTCGGCTTCCTCGGGTGCGGCGTCGAAGCTGGCGGTCCATTCGGCATAGGTGCGGTCACCATCGGTCACGCGCCGCAGTTGCAGCGTCGCCTTGTGGTTGGTCAGTGGCTGCGGCGTCTCCAGGATGGAATAGCTGACGAGGAAATTCGCGTCGGAGAAGTCGAGCAGCTTTTCACGGATGCGGGCGCCGCTGGCGAGCTGGAAGTTGCGCACGCAGCCGATCGTGCCGGCGTCCTTGCCGTCCTCGATATGGCTTTCGACCATGCGCGGATGCCAGCTCGGCAGTCCGTTGAAGTCGCGTATGCGCGCCCAGACCTTTTCGACCGGCGCGTCGATGACGCTGGAGATGGTGACTTTCGCCATTCAAATGTTCCCTTGCAAAAACGATCCGGTGCAAGGGTAGGGCGGCCATTTCAGCGGCGCTTATCAATGCGTCTTGAGCGCGTATCAAGGAGTCTGAAAAAGGGTCGACCTCCGGATTTCTTTCTTTGCCACGCTTCAAGCTGCATGAAGCCTTTGATTGCGCCGTTTGCCAGCAGCGATCGTAGGCTGCTGGGTCTGTTTTGCGCCAAGCCACCTCTCGGGGCGCATCCGCCTGGCTAGAGAGGGGCGGTGCTATAGACCGCCCCTTTCTGGACCTCAGTTCCGGCAGTTGGGACTGACAGGGTCATACATTCGTGGGCTCACCCCGAGACACTTGGACGTCGACTCGGCGCCGGCGTTCCCGATGGTCCCTACCTGGACAGGATCCACCATGCCTTTGGCGACGAATGAATCTCGAGTCGCTGGTTCATCCCAGGTATCGAAGTCGCCATTGTCGGCACGTAGACTGTGAACACCGACGAAGGGGGCGGTGTTCGAGTAGGCAGCTTCGCTCACGATCGAGTTCGCCAAAAGGCCGAACACTGCAAGCGAAACCGTACGAGTGATGCGAGTCGTCTGGTTGGAAGCAAAGTACAACATATCATCCTCCTTTTGTTAGTCTCTCGTGATTGAGAAACTGCATGGAGGTTACGAACGGGTCCGGTGCCTTCCGTGAAAAAATGAAGCCCTGATCGTGAAAACTCGAAACCGGAAATTCTGATTTGGCGGGCGGTGGCTGCCGTAAAAGGACTAAAGACCCAAGACGCGATACATGATAATGAGCTAAATTACACGATGTGAGGCGTCGTGACCTATGGTCGGAGCAGTTGAACCAGACACGCGGCCGTACCTAAAGTTGCTGGGCAGGGTTGCCTTGCACGATTGCGATGGGCGCGACCTGACTCCAAGATCCCGAAGGTCTGTCTGCTTACTCGCTTTTCTGGCGCTCCAGCGAGATGGGCATGCTACGCGAGAGAAAATCTGCGGATTGCTATGGAGCAGCAGAGGTGAAGAACAAGCGCGCGACTCGCTTCGCCAAACCTTGGCCGACCTCAGACGCACATTCGGAGAAAGAGCCAAACAGCTCCTTCGAGCCACAAGAGACACGATTGGAATCGATCTGGGAGAACTCCGCGTCGATGTGCGGATAGTCGAACAGATGTTGGCCCAAGGGAACTCCGAAGCAATCCTCTTTGCGGCGGACCATTGGGATGGTGGACTCTTGGAGGGCCTGCTTTCTCCGGACCCCGAATTCGACGCCTGGTTGAGCATCGAGCGGATGCACATAACAGAAATTTTCGTACGTTCGGCTGGCGTGGCTCTTGCGGTCGCTGTTCGAACGGGATGCGAGCCGGACCTTCATAAGCTGGCGGAGTATCTCATTCGAATTGAGCCAACAAACGAGGCTGCTCACTCGGCTTTGATTGGATGGGCGCTAGACAAAGGCAATGCATCCGCAGCACTTCGACGCTATGAGGCATGCCGCGAGGCATTTAGACGCGATCTGGATTCCGAGCCTCCATCGGCTTTGCTGCGGCTCGCCGAGGCCGCGCAGAGTCCCAAGCGCGAAGCTTTGAACCGACAAGCGTCAGGCGGGTCATTGACCTGCCGGCGGCTGCCTTCCGTCGTGTTGGTTGCCAGGCCACCAGTAGGGCCGCCGGAGTTGACCAACGGGCTCGCTGGTTTCCTGTTTGAAGAGCTGGTGGGAGCATTGGGACGATCGCACAGTCTTGCATTGTTGCTCCCAACGCACCCCGGGGAACGCCTCGATGCGACCTACGCGCTCATGATGAATATCTGGGTCGACGAAAGGCGACTGCAGGCTTCCTTCAGATTGAGCAGGAACATCGATAGGACGCATCTGCTTTCGGAGCGAATGGACAATGAAAACCTGGGCATTGTCACAGCGTCGCTGGCGGATTTGGATCGGATTGTCAGCCACGTTGAATACGCAATCGCAACCGACCATCTACAAGCAGGAAAAAAGCTGGATGATGCTTACAGTATATGGTTGGACGCCGACCGATTAACCGAAAGCTTTCGTTCGCGTGATCTCGACGGCGCTGTTTCCATGTTACGTCGAGCCGCCGCCCTGGACCCCGGATTTTCTCGCCCTATCGCAGGGCTCGCTTCCATTCAACTTTGTCAGCCAATGGCAAACCCTAGCAGCGAGGTCACCTCACTTTCGTTCAGCGAAGCACTCGCATTGGCCAAGAATGCCGTGGCGATCGATCCGTGGGACGCCAGGAACCGTGGCGTCCTGGGGTGGGCTTATTACCGCATGGGGCTCTACACCAAGGGAGAAAAGGAATTCAGGCGCGCCGTCGAGCTTGACCCCTATGACCCCGCCGTTTTGATATCCGCTTCCGAGGGACTCGCCTGCTATGGTGACGGCAATGCGGCTGTTACGTATGCAGAGAGGGCGTTTCACCTTCACCCCGCGACGCCAGACTTTTTCCACTTCTTCGGACTTCAAGCATTTGCCATGGCCGGAGCCTATGAACGAGCCCTCGATCATGGCTCAACCCTCTGGTCATTCGGACTGGCCGAGCCGCTGGCATGGAATGCGTTCGCGTTGACCAAGAGTGCCCGCCACGACGAAGCTCATACATCCGCGATTGCATTCCTGAAAATAGTTGAAAAACGTTGGGAAGGCGGATGCTTTAGCCCGGTCGCAGCGATGCAGTGGTTGGATCAGATCACTCTCGTCTCTGATCGGCATAGACGCGAGGAATTTCTGACTTGCCTGGCCAAACTCATTTCAGAAATCACCGGATGCCCGCTTCAGGGACTGCTACCTACACCCCATAATCGTCACGAAACCCAGCTCCTGAAGATAAATATCTAGCGTCCCTTTGTTCTCATTTACCACTGGTATCACGATGTGTACCGTAGATGCATCATCACGAACTACATTGATCTGCAATTGAGCCAATTGCGACGGATCTATACCGGCATCCTCCAAGGCTGCGATTGGATCCGCGACAAAATTCTGAAATTCATCTTGATCAGTGGCCGCTTTGTATATCAGTTTTCCCACCTTTAGACACGCCACGGGGTCTGTTGCAAAAGTGAGCGAGCCGCTTTCGTCCTCACTGCCTCTCTTCACGGTAGGAATGGTCCGAAGCCGCATCTCATACCTCCCTGGTAAGCTTTCAAGCTTCCGTAAGTCCAGAATGAATGGCTCAGAGTAATTTAGGGAACTCTAACACATAAGGCTGTCGGCACAAAGAGGGCGTACTGAATCGGTGAACGGAAATTTCGATTTACTTCATCTGACCCATACCGATGCTCCTGCGGAGTTCATCGTCGCTGCACGGGAGTCCGCTGGCAAAGCCGAGATACTCGGCTCGGGACGGGGTCTGACGCGCGAGACTGCGCTGGCATCCTGTCTCGGCGAAATGGCGGAGCGAGCGGCGGCTTCTCAAATCGACGCTCTTCAGATTATTGAGGCGCGTGCAACCGATCTGCCAGGAAGTTCTATCGCGCCCAACCAATTTTGGCAGTTTTCGGACATCCAACTCCGAGATGGTCCCGATCCAGGTGAATTGATTTCACCGCGCGCATGGTCGGTCGTCAAGGAACATGTCTCCAACTGCACCAGCTGGTGCTTGGCGAAGCCAAATCGCGCTGGCCCAGACGTATTCGTGCCAATCGTCAACGTCGTGCTCGGGGAGGGACCGACAGATAGCAATGGTCTTGCCGCCGGCATTGACCGCTCCACTGCCCAGGTCACCGCGCTGCTGGAACTTGTGGAACGAGATGCAGTCGCTATCTGGTGGTACGGGCGCATAAGACGTCCTTCGGTGCCGCTCGGAACGCTTCATGAACCGGCCCATTCGGATCTGCGACGTTGGCTAGAGCGGCGGCAACGACGCACCTGGCTCCTGGATCTGACGAACGACCTCGGCGTGCCAGTCATCGCCGCCATTTCGGCCGATCAGAACGGCTCAAATATCGCCTATGGCTTCGCAGCGCATTTGTCGGTCCGGCAAGCTAGTCAGTCGGCCGTCTTGGAGATGTTGCAGAGCGAGCTCTCGCTTATCCTCGCCGAGAAGAGGGCGTTGCAGTCCGGTAGGCCAGAAGGCCCAGCCGGACGGTTCTTGTCTTGGTCGCGCTCCGCATCGGTTACACGCATGGCCCACCTCTTGCCCGATCTCGACGCACCTGCCATTCCTTCTACCAGCTCGCCAGCTGCGGATCTGAGCGATGTAGTTGCGAAAAAGACAGGGGCACCAGTAGTATTTGTGGACCTTGATCTGCCGGACGATACATTCAAGGTTGTTCGTGCGTTATCACCTTGCCTCCGGTCATGGCGGCCTAGATTTCGAAGAGGCCGACTTCAGTCTGTACCTCGGACTCTTGGTTGGACGCGCGAGGCATTCGACGAGACCTCTTTTGATGGCAACATCATTCTGATCTAGAACCAGGGATCGCAATCGGCTGATGCTGAAGCCGGTTGGCTCCGCCAGCTAACAAGCGAGAGGTAGCGCCGTCATCTCAACATTGGCGCGCTGCGGCAATTCAATGCCCGCTGGGATGCTCGGCAATTCGGCCGAACGCAAACGAGCTTCCGCTCCGGGTCGATACGCGACGGTCCTGATGGCTATCCCGCACGTTCGGAGAGGGCGCAAATGAGAAATCGCTTCCCGACTGCATTCGATGTCGGCAATACGGTGGGAGTCTGAAAAAGGTGGCGGGCAGGTGGTTCAGGCGATCGCCCGCGCCGCCTCGCGATAAAGCGTCGGCGGCACGCCGACATGGTCGCGGAAGAAGCGCGAGAAATTGCCCTGGGTGGTGAAGCCGAGATTGCAGGCGACCGAGATCAGCGGCTCCTGCGACCATTGCAACTGCCGCACCGCTTCTTCCATGCGCAGCGTGTTCCAGTAGACATTGGGCGTCAGGTTTGTCTGTTCCTTGAACAGGGCGAAGAAGTGCGGCCGCGACAGGCCGACGCTGCGCGCCACCTCGTCGAAGCAGATGCGCTCGCAGACGTTGGCCCTCATCAGCTGGATTGCCTTGCGGACGCGGAAATCCTGCATGGTGTTTATGCGGACGCGGGCCTCTTGCGGCGCCGAGGCGTCGGCGGCATCGAGCAGGCTGTCGATGAAGCGTTCGATCTCATAGTTGGCGACATCGTCGACGCTCTCATTGTCGCTGAGATGATCGAGCAGGTTGGCGGCGGCCTGGTGCAGCCACGGCTCGAGGTTGATTGCCGCCTGCGAGAACAACGGCGCGGATGAAGGCAGGTCGCGGCGGCGGCGAGCCCAGTCCGGATCGATGTAGAAAGCGAGGAACAGGCCCGGCGTGCCATTCTGCGACAGGACGTGGCTGTGCGGCTGGAAGGAGTTGATGCCGGCGGCGGTGCGGGGTCCGAGCCGTACAGTCTCACGGCCGATGGTCATCTCGCCGGCGGTGCCTTCCAGCCAGATGATCAGATGTGCCTCGCCATGGGCGTGGGTGACGAAGTCGCTTGCGACATTGAGGACAGAAACATGTCCGAACCGGCCCCAGTAGAGCCTGATCGCTTCCGTCATGGGTATATCCTCCCGCAGACGACTGGCCTCCCTTCGCCTGCAGTGGGATTGTGCGGCCGGGTTCGGGCGCGCGTCAAGGCGGAGTCGCCATACGAACACCCGCAGCAGGCCATGACAGAGGATTTTCAGACTGAGCGATAGGTACCGGAACGAATAGCGCCCGGGAGCAAGTCGCCTCTCAAACCGAGGCCGTCATGCCGCCGTCGACATAGAGTGTGTGCCCGTTGACGAAGGACGATGCATCGGAGGCCAGGAACACGGCGGCGCCGATCAGCTCGTCGACATTGCCCCAACGCCCGGCCGGCGTGCGTTTTTCCAGCCAGGCGGAAAACTCCGGATTGTCGACCAACGCCTGGTTCATCTCGGTGCGGAAATAGCCGGGCGCGATGGCATTGATCTGCAGGCCGTGTTTCGCCCAGTCGGTGCACATGCCTCTTGTCAGGTTGCGGATCGCGCCCTTGGTCGCGGTGTAGGGCGCGATGTTCGGCCGGGCCAGTTCGCTCTGCACCGAGCCGATGTTGATGATCTTGCCCTTGCCCCGCGGGATCATGTGGCGGGCGACGGCCTTGCCGGCGTGGAAGGCGCCCGACACGTTGGTTCTGAACAGCCGCTCCCATTGTTCCTCGGGAAAGTCCTCGAGCGGAGCGCGGAACTGTATGCCGGCATTGTTGACGAGGATGTCGATAGCGCCGATCTCGGCCTCGATGCGGGCGACGTCAGCGTTCACCGCCTGAAAATCGGTGACATCGAAGACCGAGGCATGCGCCTTGAAGCCGGTATCGCGCAGCTTTTCGACGGCGCTGTCGATCCTGGCGCGGTCGCGGCCGTTGAGCACCACGGCCGCCCCGTGTTCGGCGAGGCCGCGCGCCAGGGCGAAGCCTATGCCCTGGCCGGAGCCGGTCACAAGAGCCAACCGGCCCTCGAGACTGAACAGGGAGTTTGCCATGGAGCGTTTCGGCCTAGTCGCTGCGGCGGAAATTGCGGATGCGGTCGAACAACACCGCCAGCAGAATGGCGCCGCCGATGAACACGCCTTGCCAGAAGGCGTTGATGCCGAGCAGGCCGAGGCTGTTGCGGATCACTTCGATGAGGGCCGCACCGACGATGGCGCCGAAGGCGGTGCCGACGCCGCCGGCAAGGTTGGCGCCGCCGATAACGGTGGCGGCAATCACCTGCAGCTCCATGCCGGTGCCGATGTTGGTGGTGACGGCGCCGAGCCAGCCGGTTTCGATGATGCCGGCGATGCCCGCCGACAGCGCCGAGATCATATAGACCGCAACCTTGATCTGGCGCACGGGTACGCCAGTCAGCGTCGCCGCATGCTCGTTGCCGCCGATGGCGAAGATGTGCCGGCCGAACTTGGTCCAGCGCAGGATGAAGCCGGTGATCAGCGCCAGCACGATGGTGTAGAGCACCGGATTGGCGATGCCGAACAGCCAGGCGCCGCCGCCCAGCGACAGCAGTTTGTCGTGGTCGGGTCCGAACTGGAAGACGACTGTGTTGTTGGAGGCGACCATGGCCAGGCTGCGGGCGATCGACAGCATGCCGAGCGTCACCACGAAGGGTGGAAAGCCGAGATAGGCGATCAGGATGCCGTTGAAGGCGCCGATGGCGAGCGCGGTGGCGATCGAGGCCAGGATGCCAACCTCGATCGAGTAGCCGGCATGCATGGTGATGGCCAGCACCATCGACGACAGGCACAGCACCGAGCCGACCGACAGGTCGATGCCGCCGGTGATGATGACGAAGGTCATGCCGAGCGCGACGATGGCGACGAAGGTGACGTTGCGGGTGATGTTGTAGAGGTTCTTCGAGGTGGCGAAGGCATCGGTGGCGAACGACAGGAACAGGCAGGCGAGGATGACGGCGATCACCACCCAGAAGGTCTGGCTGGCGAACACCCTCGACAGCAAGGTGTGCTGTTTCTGTGCGATCGTCTGGTCAAGGGTGGCTGCCATTATCGACCTTATCTGCTGATGAAACGTGCAATCAAACCTGTTCGATGGCGCCGGTGATCAGTCCGGTGACTTCCTCGGGCGAACTCAACGCGATCGTCTTGTCGGCGACCTTGCGGCCGCGCCGCATGACGATGACGCGATCGGCGACGGTGAAGACGTCGGGCATGCGGTGGCTGATCAGTACGACGGCGATGCCCTGGTCGCGCAGATGGCGGATGAGGTTGAGCACTTCCGCCACCTGCCGCACCGAGATCGCCGCCGTCGGCTCGTCCATCAGCACGATCTTGGCTTGCGACAGCATGGTACGGGCGATCGCCACCGCCTGGCGCTGGCCGCCGGACATCTGCTTGACGAGGTCGCGCGGGCGGGTCTCGGATTTCAGCTCGGCGAAGATCTGGCCGGCGCGCTTGTACATCGCGGCGTAGTCGAGAATGCGGAACGGGCCAACGCCCTTGCGCAGCTCGCGCCCGAGATAGACATTCGCCGCCGCGGTCAGGTTGTTGCACAGGGCGAGGTCCTGATGGACGATCTCGATGCCGTGCTGGCGCGCCTCCACCGGCTTGTGCAGGATCAGTTCCTTGCCGTCCATTTGCATGGCGCCGTGGCTCGGGCGGAAATTGCCGGCGATCATCTTGACCAGCGTCGACTTGCCGGCGCCGTTGTCGCCCATCAGGCCGACCACCTGGCCGGGCTCGATCGACAACGACACGTCGTTGACCGCCTGGATGGCGCCGAAATGCTTCGATATGTTGGTGAGTTCGAGAACCGCCACCAGCCTTCTAGCCTCCCCGTGCTTTGCGACCTGCCGCTGTTCCCGGCGTGGATGCCGGCGCTGCTTTGGCCTCGCTCTCCCCAGCTCCTCCCGGAAACAGCGTTAGCGTTCTTTTACGCAAAAGCCGGCGCGCGTCAATCAATTGTCGGACGAATCAAGGTTGGGACATTTCAAAAATCAGTTTTGTAGGACAAATAGCATTGACGTTGGCGGCGAGCCGATATTAGCTAAGCATCGGAGGAGATTATGCCGATCCCCGCCGGCGGTTCGCCGGGTGGAATCGGCGGAGGTTTATCGGTCGAGGTTCCGGCGGTGTCTGAGCCGGTCCAAAGCCGCATCTGGAAATGCTTATCGATCTGTCTTGGCGACACGAGCGCTCGCGAAACGAACCTCTGTCATCACGCGTCCGGTCGATTTGTGTGGCGGGCACGCCGTGTCCGTCTGTTTCAAGGGAGGACTGAAATGAGGAAATCACTTTTGCTCGCCGCCGCCGCCATGATGGCGCTTGGCGCCGGGCCGGCATTGGCCAAGAAACAGCTCGTCATTGTGGTGAAAGGTCTCGACAATCCGTTCTTCGAAGCCATCCACCAGGGCTGCGAGAAATGGAACAAGGAAAACGCCAGCTCGGAATATGAATGCTTCTACACCGGTCCGGCGTCGACTTCCGACGAAGCCGGCGAGGCGCAGATCGTCCAGGATATGCTGAGCAAGGCCGACACCGTGGCGATGGCGATTTCGCCGTCCAACGCGCCGCTGATCGCGCAGACGATCAAGACCGCCAACCCGACGATCCCGATCATGACCGTCGACGCCGACCTGGCCAAGGCCGACGCGGCTTTGCGCAAGACCTATCTCGGCACCGACAATTACCTGATGGGCCACAAGATCGGCGAATACATCAAGAAGGCCAAGCCGAATGGCGGCACGATCTGCACCATCGAGGGCAACCCGGCGGCCGACAACATCCTGCGCCGCGCGCAAGGCATGCGCGACGCGCTGACGGGCAAGGAAGGCCTCGCGGCACTTGCCGGCGAAGGCGGCTGGACCGAAGTCGCCGGCTGCCCGGTGTTCACCAATGACGACGGCGCCAAGGGCGTGCAGGCGATGACCGACATCCTCGCCGCCAATCCCAAGCTCGATGCATTCGGCATCATGGGCGGCTGGCCGCTGTTCGGCGCACCGCAGCCCTATCGCGATCTGATCGGGCCGCTGAAGGACAAGCTGGCCAGCAACGACTTCGTCATCGGAGCCGCCGACACGATCGGCGACGAGGTGGCGATCGCCAAGGATGGCCTTGTCACCGCTCTGGTCGGCCAGCGGCCGTTCGAAATGGGCTACAAGGCACCGTCGGTGATGATTGATCTGATCAAGGGCACCAAGGTCGCGGATCCGGTGTTCACCGGTCTCGATGAATGCACCAAGGACACGGCCGACACCTGCATCCAGAAGTAGGTTCTCGATCTCGGGGCGCTCGGCAACGGGCGTCCCGTCAATTCCTGAGCGGGACGCAATGGTTGGGGCAACAGGCTCCGGCTTTGGCGCGCCCAGGGTTTGGATTTTTCGGCAACGAGATCGGCGCGCCGCGCAGGTTCGGAACCATTCCGGACGACAGACGGCCGACGTATTGGAACGTGGATGCCGGACGAAAAGTCAAAGAAGCGGGCCAGCCGGACCAGGGCGCAAACCAGTCGCCATCCGGCCGCGGTGCGCACTGCCGGTGCGGCGCATGTGCCTGGAGCGAGCGTCCATGCCTCGCTGGCAAGCGAGATTGGCCTGAGAATCGTGCGTGGCGACTACCCGCCCGGCACGATCCTGCCCAACGAGGCCAAATGGGCGCAAACCTTCAATGTCAGCCGGTCAGCGGTGCGCGAAGCCATCAAGATGCTGATGGCCAAGAGCCTTTTGGCGTCACGCCCCAAGATCGGCAGCTGGGTCGAACCGAAAGAGCGCTGGAACCTGCTCGATCGCGACGTGCTGGCCTGGTACGCGACAGCGCCCGACCGTGAGGCTTTCCTGCGCACCGTGCAGGAGTTCCGCCACATCATCGAACCGGAAGCATCGGCCTTCGCCGCCATGCGGCACAGCGACGAGCAGATGGCCGAGATCAGCCTGGCCTGCCGCGAGATGGGCGAGGCATTGAGCCTGCCGGAGCGCATCCGCGCCGACACGCGGTTCCATCTCGCCATCCTGCGCGCCTCCGGCAACGACCTTCTGGTGCCTCTCGGTGTGCTGATCGAATCGGCGCTCGACCATCTCTTCGCGTTCACGACGCAACAGGTCGGCGATCAGCGCCAGGCACAGAAGCTGCACGAGGCGATCGAGAAGAACATCCGCCTGCGACGTCCGGCAGCCGCGCGCAGCGCCGTGCACAAGCTGCTGGCCAACACCGACGACGGCATAGGACGGTCAAGACGGTGATTGGCGCCCGCGCTTGGCGATCCCTCAAATCGTCTGTTTCTTGCCATCCTTGGTCGGCATCAGGTCGACGCCGTTGACCTTGGCGATGTGCGTGGCCAGCATCGGCACGAACTGCTCCGCCGGACCGGCGGCAAAAGCGCCGGCGAAGGAATTCTTGGTGGCATTGCCGAGCGGGTTGGCAATGCCGGCGGCGCCCGCCATCGATTCGAGATAGGTCAGGTCCTTGAAGGCGTTGGCGATGGAGAATTTGTGGGCGTCGCGGTCGCCCTCCAGCGTCCAGCGCATGAAGGTCTGATAGAAGCCGCAATCCATGCGGCCGTTGCGGATGACGCTGTCGAAGCGCGGCGGCGAGATGCCGACCTTCTCAGCCAGCGCCAGCGCCTCGGAATAGATCGCGGCGTAGCCCAGCGAAATGAAGTTGTTGAGCAGCTTCATGCGGTGGCCGTCGCCGGTGTCGCCGATATGGACGATGCGTCCAGCCCAGGTTTCGAGCACCGGCTTCAGCCGCGCAAAGACCGCGTCCGGCGCGCCGACCATGGCATCGAGCGTGCCTTCCCAGGCTTCCTTCGGCGTGCGGCTCAGCGGCGCATCGACATAGTCGATGCCGAGCGCCTTGAGCTCGGCGGCAATCGCCACCGTCGAGACCGGATCGGAGGTCGAGCAGTCGACGACGACCGAGCCTTTCTTCAAGCCCTCCTTGAGGCCTCCGGGACCGCGAATGATGGCCTCGACCTCGCGTGAGCCCGTGACGCAGATGAAGACGATGTCGGATGCCACTGCCACGTCGCGCGAGGTGGCCGCTTCCGCGGCGCCCCGGCCAAGCAGGTCCTCCGCCGGCTTGCGGTTCTTGCGGCCGAGAAAGGTCAGGCTGTAGCCCTTGTCGACGATGTTCTTGGCGATCCCGTGTCCCATCAGGCCAAGGCCGATGAAGCCGATCTTTTCGCTCGCGGCGGTCGTGTTCATGTCATGTCGTCCTGTTTGCAATGATTGATATTCAGCGCTGCCATTTCGCGGGCGAGGGGTTCAGGCGGGTTTTTGCCGCAGGCGGTGGCAGGTGGTTGCGGAATGCCTTATTGTCTGACAATACACATAAATCTCAGAGGATGTGGAGAGCAAAATGGCGAAACGGATCATGTTCACCGGCGGCAGCGGCAAGGCGGGGCGACATGTCGTGCAATATCTGGTCGAGCAGGGTTGCCAGGTGCTCAACATCGACACCAAGCCGCTCGACAATCCCAAGGTGCGCACGCTGATCACCGACATCACCGACAGCGGCCAGGTGTTCAACGCGCTGTCGAGCTATATGGGCCTGCATGAGTTCGACCCGTCGCTGCGCGCCCAGCCGGTCGATGCCGTGGTGCATTTCGCCGCCATCCCGCGCATCATGATCACACCCGACAATGAAGTGTTCCGCATCAACGCGCTCGGCACCTACAATGTCATCGAGGCGGCGGTGAAGCTCGGCATCCGCAAGGTTGTCATCGCCTCCAGCGAGACGACCTATGGGCTCGTCTTCGCCAACGAGCCGCGCGACCCCAAATATTTCCCGCTCGACGAGGAGTATGACGTCGACCCGATGGACAGCTACGCGCTGTCCAAGATCGTCAACGAGAAGACGGCCCGTGCCTTCGCGCAGCGCAATGGCACCGACATCTATGCCTTGCGCATTGGCAACGTCATCGAGCCGCATGAATACCAGCTGTTTCCGAAATGGTTCGCCGATCCCGGTTTCCGCAAGCGCATCGCCTGGAGCTATGTCGACGCGCGCGACCTCGGCCAGATCACGCTGCGCGCCGTCGAGAAGGATGGCCTTGGCTACCAGGTGTTCAACGCCGCCAATGACGACACCTCGTCCGACCTGCCGACGGCCGAACTCCTGAAGCGGTTCTACCCAAGCGTGCCGGTCAAGGGCGAGCTCGGCGAATACGAGACCCTGCTGTCGAACCGCAAGGCGCGCGACATGCTCGGCTTCCGCCCGGAGCATAGCTGGCGCAAATACGTCAAGGCCGCCTGAGCGCAGGAGTAAATCGGGGTTGAATTGTGCACAGCGGCCGGCTTTGCGGCCCAACCCGCTTGCCGCGCTTGACAGCTTGCCCAAACCGGACTTTCTGGTGCCCATGCGGGACGCGAAGCCGAACAAGGAAAAATCGCCGTCGAAAGCGGCGGCCGCCGAGCGCCAGACCGGTGTTCGCCGGCCCGACGCGGCGCGCATTCCGGGCGCCAGCGTGCATACCTCGCTGGCCAGCGAGATTGGTCTGAGGATCGTGCGCGGCGACTATCCGCCCGGCACCATCCTGCCCAATGAAGCCAAATGGTCGGAGACCTTCAGCGTCAGCCGTTCGGCGGTGCGCGAGGCGATCAAGATGCTGATGGCCAAGAGCCTTTTGGCCTCGCGCCCCAAGATCGGCAGCTGGGTCGAGCCTAAGGAGCGCTGGAATCTCCTCGACCGCGATGTGCTCGCCTGGTACGCGACCTCGCCGGACCGCGAAGTGTTCCTGAAGACCGTGCAGGAGTTTCGCCACATCATCGAGCCGGAAGCGGCCGCGTTTGCCGCCATGCGGCGGACCGACGAGCAGATGGCCGAGATCAGCCAGGCCTGCCGCGAGATGGGCGAGGCGGCAAGCCTGCAGGAGCGCACCCGCGCCGACACCCGGTTCCATCTGGCGATCCTGCGCGCCTCCGGCAACGATCTTCTGGTGCCGCTCGGCGTGCTGATCGAATCCGCGTTCGATCATCTGTTCGCGTTCACCACCCGGGCCGTTGACGATCTCAATCATGCGCAAAAGCTGCATGAGGCGATCGAAAAGAACATCCGGCTGCAGCGCCCGGACGCGGCGCGCAACGCGGTGCGCAAGCTGCTCGCCAACACCGACGGCGTCATCCGATCCAGGTAAGCCGATATCCAGCCCCAGAAGCGGTGCAGTTCCTCGACGATTGCTTTGCCATGGCCGGCGCGGATCCCCGTGGGACGTCTGGAGCCACGGATTTGCCCGCCGTGGCGCTGCTGCGCGCGGCGAATGCGCCGATAGTGGCGCAAACGGCAGCCGGTTTTCGAGACCGCCGACAGGAAACACCTTGACCCGAACCGATACCAGCCAGACGAGCCCCGGCATCGACAGCACCTACGCCTGGATGCGGCTTGCCATCTCGATGTTGCTGGCGACGATCGGCGCCGTCGGCATGTGGGCGGTGGTCGTGGTGCTGCCCGCCGTGCAGGCCGAGTTCGGCGTTGATCGCGCCGCGGCCTCCATGCCCTACACCGCGACCATGGTCGGCTTTGCCGCCGGCAACGTGCTGATCGGCCGCGCCATCGACCGTATGGGCTACTGGATCCCGGCGCTGCTCTCCTCGGTCGCGCTCGTCGCCGGCCTCCTGCTCGCGGCGCTGTCGACCTCGATCCTGCAGTTCACCCTTGCCCAGGGGGTGCTGATCGGTGTCGGCACATCGGTGATCTTCGGGCCGCTGATCGCCGATATCTCGCACTGGTTCAACCGCCGGCGCGGTGTCGCGGTGACTGCGGCGGCGGCCGGCAATTACCTTGCCGGAGCGATCTGGCCGACCATCATGCCGACGCTGATGAAGGCGGAAGGCTGGCGCTTCACCTACGCGGCCATCGGCGTCTTCTGCCTGGTGACCATGGTGCCGCTGGTGCTGATGCTGCGGCGCGGCGCTCCGGAGGCGGCCGCCGCCGGTTCACCGGGGAGCCGGCCGGTACAGCCGATCTCGCTGTCGCCGGCGGCCTTGCAGGTGCTGCTGGTCGTCGCCGGCCTCGGTTGCTGCGTGGCGATGTCGATGCCACAGGTGCATATCGTCGCCTATTGCATGGATCTCGGCTACGGCGTGGCGCACGGCGCCGACATGCTGTCGATCATGATGGCGGGCGGCGTCGTCAGTCGGTTGGCGTCCGGCTTCATTGCCGACCGCATCGGCGGCGTGAAGACGCTGCTGATCGGTTCGGTGCTGCAGTGCCTGTCGTTGCTGTTCTACATTCCCTTCGACGGGCTCGCCTCACTCTATGTCGTGTCGCTGGTGTTCGGCCTGTCGCAAGGCGGCATCGTGCCTTGTTACGCGATCATCGTGCGCGACTACATGCCAGCCAAGGAGGCCGGCCAGCGTATCGGCATCGTCATGATGGCCACCATCTTCGGCATGGCGATCGGCGGCTGGATGTCGGGCTGGATCTACGACCTGACCGGCTCCTATGCCGCGGCCTTCCTCAACGGCATCGCCTGGAATGTGCTGAACCTGTTGGCGATCGGGCTGTTGGTGTGGAGGGCAAGGCGCAGCACCGCCGTGATGGCCATATCGCCAGGGAACAGCGCGGCTTGACAACCATCCAAGGCTGCGCGACCCCAGAAGCCGGGTGGGTGCGGCAACAGGCCGGTTTGGCATGGCGACAGTGGCAAAGACGCTGAACTTGGTTTCGCGAGTGCGTGGCGGCACGGGCCTGCCGCGTGGAGTGCGCCCTTGATCAAGCCGCGCTCACGCCGCGGCGGCGGCCGTCCCACGATTGCCGATGTGGCGCGCAAGGCCGGCGTCGGCGCCATAACCGTGTCGCGCGCCTTGCGCGAGCCGGAGCGTGTCTCGGAAGAGCTGCGCCGCCAGATCCAGGCAGCCGTCGACGAACTCGGCTATGTGCCGGACCCGAATGCGCGGGCGCTGGCGTCGGCGCGCGCCGAGGTGTTCGGCGTGCTGGTGCCGTCGCTTACCAACAACGTCTTTGCCGAGGTGGTGCGCGGCATCTATGACAGCCTGTCGGACAGCCCGTTCCGCATCCAGCTTGGCAACACCCATTATTCCGGCCTCGAGGAAGAGCGGCTGCTGCAGGTGTTCGCGCCGCAACGGCCGGCAGCGCTGATCGTGGCCGGCATCGACCAGACGCCAACCTCGCGGAAATTGCTGGAGAATGCCGGCTGCCCCGTGGTTCAGGTCATGGAGACCGGGCCCGATCCGGTCGACATGATGGTCGGCTTCTCGCATCTCGATGGCGGCAGGGCGGCGACCGAACATCTGATCGAGGCGGGTTACCGCCGGATCGGCTTCATCGGCGCGCGCATGGACCCGCGCTCGCAGCGGCGCCTGGCGGGCTATCGCGCGGCGATGGAGGTCGCAGGCCTGTTCGACCCGCGCCTTGTCACCACCACGCCGGTGCCGTCCAGCGTGTCGCTCGGGCGCGAACTGTTCCGCGACGCGCTGGCCAAGGTGCCGACGCTCGACGCGGTGTTCTGCAACAATGACGACATCGCGCTCGGCGTGCTGTTCGAATGCCATCGCGCCTCGATCGACGTGCCGAAGACGATCGGCATCGTCGGCTTCAACGACCTCGACATGATGCAGGTGGCGTTCCCCTCGATCACCAGCGTCCGCACCCACCGCTATGAGATCGGCAGGCGCGCGGTCGCCATGGCGCTGGCGGCGATCGCCGGCAACAGGCCGGAACAACGGGTCGTCGACCTTGGCTTCGAGCTCAAGCGCCGCGAGAGCTCCGCTCGTTGAAACACACAGAAGCGACTGTGCGAATGCCGGTTTACAGGCCAATTTGGTAGCGCTACCATCCCGGTTGAACAGGTGTGAAAAGTGGAGGGTAGCGCCTGTTTATTATACATAAGTGACAACTAATTCTTGTTTATTATGTATAATATGATAGTTTTCGCCATGCTGGCGGCGACGAGGGGAGGGACCGGGTCGGCCATCACCGGCGACCAAAACGTGCTTGGCAAGGCAGGAGGTGCCGGCCCATCGCGCGAGACTTCGCAAAGCGAAACAACAATCAGAACTGCAACTGGGAGGAATATCGATGATCAAGTCACTTGTTGGTGGCATCGTTGCCGCCACTGCATTCGTCATGTTGAGCTCGTCGGCGATCGCCGCGGGCCCGGAAGTCGTCAAGGGCCCGGCCGCCGAGCCGGATTGCTTCGCACCGTGGGCAGCCGACACGCAGTTCTTCAAGTTTCCCAAGAAGGACGGCCCGTATCGCATCGCGCTTGCCAACGGCTATATCGCCAACACCTGGCGTATCCAGATGGTGCAGACCGCCAAGGCCTATGCGGCACAGAAGGACGTTGCCGCGAAGCTGAAGGAATTCAAGGTCGTATCGACTGGCGAAGATGTGCCGGCGCAGATCTCCGCAATCAACAATTTCATCGATTCCGGCTTTGACGCGATCGTCGTCAACGCACAGAATCCGACCGCGTTCGGGCCGGTCATCAAGCGCGCCAAGGAAGCCGGCGTCGTGCTGGTCGCCTTCGACAACATCCTCGACACCAAGGACGCCATCAACGTTAATGTCGACCAGAAGGGCCTTGGCGAATTGTGGGGCAAGTGGCTGGTCTCGCATGTGCCGAATGGCGGCAAGGTGCTCGAGGTACGCGGCGTTGCCGGCACTTCCGTCGATAAGGACCGTCACGCCGGCATCCATGAGGTCTTCGACGCGTCCGGCAAGAAATGGGACGTCACCGAGGTCGTCGGCAAGTGGGACGATGGCGTGGCCCAGAAAGCGACGGCCGACGCGATCGCCACCAACGGACCCTTCGACGGCATCACCGGGCAAGGCGGCGATACCGGCATCGTGCAGGCGATGATCGATGCCAAGCATCCGTTCGTTCCGTTCGGCGGCGAGACCGAAAACGGCTTCCGCAAATTCTGTGCCGCGCATGCCGGCGACGGATTGAAGTGCTCTTCGGCCGGCACCGGCCCCGCCCAGGTGGCGGTTGCCATCAAGACAGCGATTGCCGCGCTCGAGGGCAATGTCGTGCCGCAATCGGTGAAGCTGCCGCTCGCCATTGTCGAGGACCCGAACTTCAAGGAAGGCCAGGATTTCTTCCCCGACCAGTCCGACAATTTCTTCGTCGGCAACTCCTTCCCGACCTGCGGCATCAATTTCACCGCGCAGGAGATCATGGGCCAGACCAAGGAAAACAAATAGTCTGACCAGCCGATGCCGCGGGAGAAAACCCGCGGCATCGGCTGCCTGAAGTCAATCGCAAATGCCTGGGAGGGCTGATGGACGGCGCGGTTCCGCTCTTGCGCATGGAAGGCATATCCAAGCGCTATGGAGGCGTGCGCGCGCTGGAGAAGGCCGATCTGTCGGTCTCGGCCGGCAGCATCCATGCCATCCTCGGCGAAAACGGCGCCGGCAAATCGACGCTGATCAAGGTCATGGCCGGTGTCGTGGCGCCCGACGAGGGCCGTATGATGCTGGACGGGCGCGAGGTGACCTTCGCTTCACCCGGTGCGGCGAACAAGGCCGGCATCGTCTGCATCTTCCAGGAGCTTTCGCTGGTTCCCGAACTCAGCGTCGCCGACAACATCGTCATTTCCGACCCGCCGAAACGCTTCGGCATGATCGACCGCAAGGCGCAGCGCCGCATCGCGGAAGAGGCGCTGGCGCGCGCGGGTGCTGCCGACATCCATCCGCTGGCGCTGGTCAAGGACCTGCCGCTGTCGCGCCGGCAGATGGTCGAGATCGCCAAGGCGCTGGCACGCAAGCCACGCATCCTCATTCTCGACGAGGCGACCTCGGCGCTGACGGCGGCGGACGTCTCGAAGATCTTCGCAGTGCTGAAGCGGCTGCGCTCCGAGGGGCTGGCGCTGCTCTATATTTCGCACCGCATGAATGAGATCGCCGAACTGGCCGACCAGTGCACAGTGTTCCGCAACGGCCGTAACGTCGCCAGCTATCCGGCTGGCTCGAAGAGCGACAATGAAGTGGTCGAGTTGATGATCGGCCGCGAATACAGCCACATCTTTCCGCCCAAGCCGGCGGCGGCACCCGCCACCGCCGCGCCGGTGCTCGAAGCCCGCAAGCTCTCCTGGGCGGACCGGCTGCACGACATCTCGCTGACCGTCAGGGCCGGCGAGGTGGTCGGCCTCGGTGGCCTCGACGGTCAGGGCCAGCGCGAGTTGCTGCTGGCCTTCTTCGGCGTACTGCGCGGGCTGTCGGGCCAGATCCTCATCGACGGCAAGCCGGTCGCCATCGCCAGCCCGGCGGCCGCGCGGGAAGATAGCATCGGCATGGCGCTCATTCCCGAGGACCGCAAGACCGAAGGCCTGATGCTGCCGATGACGGTGCGCGAAAACCTGTCCTTCGCCGCCCTCGACAGGCTGTCGAAAGCCGGCGTCATCGACCGCGCCGCCGAGCAGCGGCTGATCGACGACATGGTCGGCCTGCTTGCGATCAAGACGGCGGGCCTTGACATTCCCGTCGGCGCGCTGTCGGGCGGCAACCAGCAGAAGGTGGTGATCGCCAAATGGTTGATGCGGCAGCCGCGCATCATCCTGCTCAACGATCCAACGCGCGGCATCGACGTCGGCACCAAACAGGAGCTCTATCTGCTGATGCGCAAGCTCGCCGACGCCGGTGCCGCGATCCTGTTCTATTCGACCGACTATGACGAGCTGATCGGCTGCTGCGATCGCGTGCTTGTGCTCTATGACGGGGCGGTCAAGCGCGAACTGATCGGCGCCGAGATCACCGAGCGGGCGCTGATCGCCAGCGCGCTCAACATCCATGGCGAGGAGAGCCCGGTGAGCCAGGGAGCGGACGCGTGAAGGATTGGCGCTACTGGCTGGCCGAACAGCGCGGGACGTTGCTGGCGCTCGGCATCTTCATCGCCATGTTCGCCATCTACACCTCGAACCATCCGGCGGGCTTCACCGCCAATGTCGTGCAGACGGCGGCGAACAAGGGCGTGCTGCTCGCTTTCGTCGCCATGGCGCAGACGCTGGTGGTGATCACCGCCGGCATCGACTTGTCCGTCGGCATGATCTTCCTTTTGACCAACTGCCTGGCTTCCTGGCTGGTGGTGGGCACGCCGATACAGACGACGCTCGGCGTCATCGCCGTGCTGGCGGTCGGCCTGCTTTGCGGGGCGATCAATGGCGCCATCGTCATCTATGGGCGGCTGCAGCCGATCGTCGCCACCATTGCCACCGGGGCCGTCTATTACGGCATCGGCCTGTTGCTGCGGCCATTCCCCGGCGGTTCCGTCAATGAGACTCTGGCCGATGCGCTGACGGGCCGCGTGTTCGACGTGGTGCCGGCGAGCCTTGTTGCCCTGCTTGCCATCGTGCTGGTGATCTGGGTGCCATTCAGCCGCTCGGTGCTGGGCCGCGCCGCGTATGCGGCGGGATCATCGGAAACCGCGGCCTACATGTCCGGCGTGCCGATCCGGCGCGGCAAGTTCGCAGCCTATGCCCTGGCCGGATTGCTGGCGGCGATCGGCGGACTGTTCCTGACCTTCTTCACCTATACGGGCGATGCGGCCTATGCCAGCGGCAACGCCTACACGCTGTTCTCGATCGCCGCCGTGGTGCTTGGCGGCGTCTCGCTGTTCGGCGGCAAGGGCAGCGCCATCGGCGCCATCTTCGGCGCGCTCGCCTTCCGCACCATCGGCGACCTCCTGTTCGTCTTCGATTTCGATCCGCTCTGGCAGCCTTTGTTCCAGGGGGTTATCCTTTTGGTCGCGGTCAGCCTTGGCGCCTTCGCCCTGTTCAGGGTCCGCAACCGGCTGGAGTGGTTCCTGTGAGCGAGACGACCATTGGCGGTATTGCAGGGCGCATGCCGAAATTCATCCGCCGCGCCGATCCGGCTGTCGTCACCGCCTTTGCCTGCATCGCGCTGCTGCTGTTTCTCGGCAGCCTCTATTCGCGCAGCTTCCTGTCGCCTGAGTATCTGCTGCAACAGCTCAAGGTGGCATCGTTCCTCGGCGTCATCGCCACCGGCATGATGCTGGTCATCCTGCTTGGCCAGATCGACCTGTCGGTGCCGTGGTCGGTGGCTGCGGGTGCGATGATGGCCTGCGCGGCCGCCGCCTATGGTCCGGCCGGCGTGGCGCTGGCGATCCCGTTCGGCATCTTCTGCGGCGTGCTGATCGGCGTCGTCAACGGCGTCGGCGTGGCCTATCTGCGCATCCCCTCGATGATCATCACGCTGGCCACCAACGCCGTCGCGCAAGGGCTTATGGTGGTCTACACCGGCGGCTTCTCGCCACAGGATTCAGCGACGGGCGCGATGCGCTATCTGGCGACCGGCTTCGCCATTCCGGGCGTGCCGAACTCAGTCATCATCTGGGCGCTGATCGGTGCTGCGATGGTGTTCGTGCTGACCCGCACCAGCTTCGGGCGCGCCGTGTACGGCATTGGCAACCGCGAGCGAGCCGCCTATCTCTCGGGCATCGACACGCGGCGTGTGGTGATGATCGCCTTCGCCGTCTCCGGCGGCCTGTCGGCCTTTGGCGGCGTGCTGCTGGCCGGCTATGCCTCCAAGGCGGCGCAGTCGATGGGGGACGCCTATCTCCTGCCGTCGATCGCGGCCGTCGTGCTTGGCGGCACCTCGATCCTTGGCGGGCGCGGCTCCTATCTCGGCACCGTCGCCGGCGTCATCCTGATCACGCTGCTGCAGTCCATTCTTTCAGTCATGCAGATGCCGGAGGCGGGGCGGCAGATCATCTATGGCGTCGTCATCGTCGCCATGCTGTTGCTCTACGGCCGCGCGCCAGCAAGCCGCTGACAGTGGACGAAAAGCCAGCAAAGGCGCCGACGGGCGCTCCCGGTCCGGTGCCTCCGGCCATCGTGGTGATGGGTGTCGCTGGCTGCGGCAAGTCAGCCGTCGGCACCGCGCTGGCGGCCGCGCTGGGCGCCGTGTTCGTCGAGGGCGACAGGCTGCATCCAGCCGAAAACGTCGCCCGCATGGCAAGCGGCGAGCCGCTCACCGATCAATTGCGCGAAGGCTGGCTCGACGCGATCGGCGGGCGCATCGCGACGCTGGCGGGGCAGGGGCAAGGGGTGGTTGCCGCCTGCTCGGCGCTGAAGCGCAGCTATCGCACGCGTTTGAGCGGCTTCCGGCAGGATATCGTCTTCCTCTATCTGGAGATCGACCCTGCCACCGCGCGGCGGCGTGTCGGCAAGCGCAAGGGCCATTTCATGCCGGCGAGCCTTGTCGACAGCCAGTTCGCCATCCTCGAGCCGCCGGCGGTGGATGAGCGGGCCTTGACGCTCGACGCGACGCGCCCGGTCAGCGAACTCGTCGCCGCCGCGGTCCGTTGGATACACCGGTCATGAGCCTTCATCATCAGTGCCGAGGCCGGTGCTGTCCTGGCGCTCGGTCTGCCGCTGGTGGCGGGACCACGACATCATCTGCTCGGGGTAAAGCTTCAGGGCCTCGAGCAGGCGGTCGCGCTTGAGCAGGATGTAACGCGCCTGCAACGCCATGCTCTTGGCACCGTCCCTGGCCATGCCCGCTGCCGAGACAGTCGATGGCGCCGGCACCAGCTCCTGGCTCAGGACGGCCAGGTATTCATGGAAGGGAACCACTTCGAAAGTCGACATGGCAAACATCGCTGTCTTGCCCCTGGCGGCGAAATTCGCCGGTGCCGAGGCGAGGTGCGTCCAGCCGTTTTCGCCCATGGCGATCTCTGCGAAGGTCGAGCCGGCATGGATGGTGTTGGTCATCATCACCACACCATTTTCCTTCAGGATCTTCTGGATGCGGATCGTGACCTGGTAGGCGCCGTCGCGGTCGAAGACGATCCGACTTTTGAGGAACCGGTTCTCGACATTGACCAGCGGCGGGTTCAGGAAGCGCCGGCCGAATGCCGTTTCGGAAACACCGTGCGTGTTGACGCTCACCTGATGCGCTTGGACACCGGCTTCGTGCAGGGCGCGCTTGCCGATGATAGTCTGGGCGGTGAACTGATCGCACCAGAGGATGGCGCCTTGGCCGCGCAGCAAAGCTGACCGCAGCCCGTCGAGCCCCTCCAGGCGGATCGTCGGCGACCAGCGGCCAGGGACCAGATGCGCGGCCAGCTGCAGGTGGCGGCGATGGCGTGCCGCCAGCAACGCCTCGAACAGCTTGCGCGGATCGATGCCGTCGCCAAGCACCGCGCGTGTGGCGGCGGCATAGTCCAGAAATTCCTTGAGCATATGGCGCTTGAGGCGAAACCTCGACACCCGGTCGCAGACCGGTGCCCACCAGCGCACCGGCAGCGCCGCCGCCACCGCGATATAGAAGACCGACAGCAGGCTTTCGCGAAGATCCCTGTTCGAGAAACGGCGAAGCCTGCCAGGGCGGACCAGCTTGCGGCTGAAGAAGCGGACATCCTCGGCATGGTCGGGGGCGAAGACGTCGGCGATGATTTCAGTACGGAAGGTGGCTGCCGATGGCAGCTTGCGGTTGCGGAATTTTGCGAACCACGACAGCCTCATCGGTCTATCCTGTTCTTCGAAACCCGCTGTACCGCGTCGGCATGGGCCGCGCAACCTTGCGACGGCGAACGCTGCGCGATGGCCTAGATTTGTGACGTCAGCTCGACCGGGAAATCATCATTGTCGGCATCGCGCATGGCGGCGAGGCTGCGATTGTCCAGCACCTCGGCGATCGCCTGGCGCACCTCCAGCATCATGTGCCGGACCTGGCAGGTCGCCTCGTCGCAGTCCTCGCAGCGCTGATACTGCGTGCGGCTGGCGCATGGGATCGGCGCCAGCGGCCCGTCAAGCACGCGCACGACATGGCCGATCTTGATTTCGGAAGCTGGCCGGGCGAGGCGGTAGCCGCCCTCCTTGCCCTTGCGGCTCTGTACGAAGCCTGCGTTGCGCAACTCGCCAAGGATGGCATCCAGGAATTTTTTCGGGATGTTGTTGGCGACCGCGATGTCATTGACGAATGCGAGTTGGCCGGCCGGCAGGCCAGACAGATGCACGAGGGCCTTGAGGCCGTATTTGCCTTTTTTCGTCAGCATGCCCGAGTCAACCCATAAAGCCCCAACCACTCGCCTCTGGCGGCTGTTTGTGTGCAAATGATGACGCTTTGATCACACGATGATGTTTCGCCAAAAACAAGCCGTCCGATGGCACATTAGGCACAAACGCGTTGATTCTTTGTAACGTCTTGCACGGATGACGCCGATATTTCGATCGAAACCGGGTTTCCGGCATATGGAGCGAAAAAAAGCCGGCAAAGCGCCGGCTTCCTCGCTGATCGCGGATGTTGCCGATGTCAGCGGCTGCCGTAGGTCTGGTCGAGCAGGCCGCCGGCGGCGAAATGCTCCTTCTGGATCTTGTCCCAGCCGCCGAAGACGTCTTCCACCGTCAGCAGGCGGACATCGGGAAACTGGGCCTTGTATTTGGCGGCGACGGCTGCGTCACGGACCCGGTTGCCGTTCTGGGCGAGGATGTCCTGGCCTTCAGGCGTGTAGAGGAAGTCGAGATAGGTCTTGGCGAGATCGCGGGTGCCGTGCTCGTCAGCGACCTTGTCGACGATCGCCACCGGGAACTCGGCCAGCAGGCTGACCGAAGGCGTGACCTGCTCGAACTTGTCATCGCCATATTCCTTGCGGATGCCGCGTGTCTCCGACTCGAAGGTGATCAGCACGTCGCCGATCTCGCGCTGCACGAAGGTGGTGGTCGCGGCGCGGCCGCCGGTGTCGAAGATCGGCACGTTGTTGAACAGCTTGGTGATGAATTCCTTCACCTTGGCGTCGTCGCCCTTGAAGGCTTCCTTGGCGTAGGCGGTTGCCGCCAGATAGGTGTAGCGCGCATTGCCCGAGGTTTTCGGGTTGGGGAAGATCACCTGCACGTCGTCGCGCACGAGATCGTTCCAGTCCTTGATGTGCTTGGGATTGCCGGCGCGAACCAGGAAGGACGGCAGCGAATAGAAAGGCGAGGCGTTGTCGGGGAAATCCTTCTGCCAGTCGGCGGAGACGAGACCTTTCTTGACCAGGAAGTCGATGTCGGTGACCTGGTTGAAAGTGACGACATCGGCGCCAAGGCCCTCGGCGATGGCGCGTGCCTGCGCCGAGGTGCCGGCATGCGACTGGTCGACGGTGACGCCCGGATGGCCTGCTATGAAGGCCTTGTTGACCTGAACGAACAGTTCGCGGCCGACATCATAGGAAGCGTTGAGCAGTTTGTCGGCCGACCAGGCTTGGGAGGATGCGAGGAACAGGCCGGCGACGGTGGCAACGCCAAGGAGAAATCGCTTCATGAAAATCGGCTCCGGATGCAATGCGTTTATGGCCCGAAGATAGTCGTGATGCATGGCGCGCGACGAGGCACACTCGGCGGTTCCGTGGCCATGGCGCGAGAAAAGACATCGCCGAAGCAGCCGGTTGTTAGGATTTCCTTCCAGTTGAAGTCTTTTCGAGGCCCCCGGCCGGCGCAATGACGCCCCTTGCGCGCACAATCCTTCTGGAAGCGATGGGCCGGCTGAGAGATCAAGCGGCCGGGAAGAGCTTCCATCGGCCTGGCCGGAAGGCGACGCGGCTTTTCTGTGCGGCGGGATGGTCGACGGGCAGTTCGATCTCGACCCGCTGGCGGTCGCCGCCGATTTCGAGC
>NZ_JAPFQA010000012.1 GCF_027563465.1 Mesorhizobium qingshengii
GCCCAGCCAAAAAGCCGACCGGGCTTTCTTTGTTTTAAAGCCGGGGCCAAGGGCTCTAAGAGCCTTGATCCTGCAAGCGGTTCCAGGCGTGCATGCGGTTGGCGACCTGCACCGCTATCGGATGGAACGGGACCGGTTTCATGTTGGTGACCGGCAGCGGCATCTGCCCGTCCGTACGCCGGCCTGCCGCCCAGCGGCCGATGTCCTGGCCAAGCGACATCGAAAGTGCCACGCCACGGCCGGAATAGACGCCACCAAACACAAGGCCGGGCGCCAGGCGATAAAGGCGCGGCCTGCGGTCGGGCACCACCGCGAAAGTCCCGTGCCAATATTCCACCATCTCCGGTTCGCCGCCAAACGCTGGAAATGCCTTGCCCAGCATGCGCGAGACCTTGGTCCGGCCGCGATCGGCTTCGTCAAACCAGAATGTATGCGTACCCCCGCTCACCAGCCGATTGTCGCGGTCATAGTGGAAATAGCGGATGTCATTGCGCATGTCGGATACGGCCGGATTGCCGACAAGGATTTTCGCGCGCACGTCCTCCGGCAGCGGGTTGGTCGCCGCCTGGAACACCTTGAGCGGCACCAGCGTCTTCTTGAGACCTGGCCAGATGTTGCCGGTCAGCGCGTTGGTCGCGAGCACGACCTCGGGTGCGGTGACGCTTCCCGACGCGGTGAAGACGCGCCAGCCGCCTTCCACTTTCTCGATGCGCGTTGCACGGGAGTTCTCGCAGATGGTCACGCCCTCGCGCTCCAGCGCGGCCGCGAGGCCGACGGTCATGGCAAACGGATTGATATGGCCCGAATTGTGAACCATCCAGCCGCCGAGATAGGGACTGCCGATGCGTGCGGTGGCTTCGGCGCGGTCAAGGCTGGAGACATTCGCGCCGAAGGCCTTCCATTCCTCGTAGAACTGGCGCGTACGGGCAAGCGTCGCCTCGGTGTGCGCGGGCTGGATCCAGCCTTCCTGCACCTGGTGCGCATCGATGTTGAAACGCTGCATCAGGCCGAAGGCGACGCCGGCCGCATCCGCCACCATGCGGTTGTAGCGGGTGCCAACGGTCTTTCCGTATGCCGCTTCGAACTCTGAGGGTGATGCCTTGGAATGGTGTGAGATGACGAGGCCGTTGTTGCGGCCGGACGCCGCTGAACCGATCTCGTTGCCTTCTAGGAGGATAACATCGACGCCGCTGTCGCGCGCTCCGAGTGCCGCGGCCATGCCGGTGAAGCCCCCGCCCACGATCAGTACGTCGGTCTTCAAATCACCCTGGAGCGCCGGCGCCGTCTGACGCAAATTTGCGATCTTGCGCCAGAGATGCGGCGTCTTCCAGTCGACCTCAAACATGAAGAACGTCCGTGTTTGCCCCGCCGAGATAGTGCTCGCTCAGCGCGGAATGCTCGGCCATTTCCTGTGCGGGGGCGTGAAGCTTCACCTTGCCCGTATTCAACAGATAGGCGTAGTCGCCGCATTCAAGCGCGAGCTGAACGTTCTGCTCGACAAGCAGGATGGAAATGCCGTTGCGCGACAGGTCGAGGATGATGCGGAAGATCTGGTGAACGATCTTCGGGGCAAGGCCGAGAGACGGTTCATCGAGCATCAGAAGTTTCGGCTCGGCCATCAGCGCCCGACCAATCGCAAGCATCTGCTGCTGGCCGCCGGACATGCGGCTTGCCATGCCATTGCGCCGCTCCTTCAGCACCGGAAAGAGGTCGAAGGCCTCGGTGCGCAGCGCTTCAAAGCTCTTGCCGCCGCGGCCGATATGGGCGGCGACCAGGTTTTCTTCCACCGTCAGCCGCTGAAAGATCTGGCGGCCTTCCGGGCAATGGGTGATGCCGAGACGCACGACCTGCTCCGGCCGCATGCCGGCGATGTCGCGCCCTTCGAAGGTGATGCTGCCGGCGGTCGGACGCGCAACGCCGGAGATGGAGTTGAGCAGCGTCGTCTTGCCGGCGCCATTGGGGCCAAGAACAACGACGATCTCGTGCGGATCGACGTCGATGTTTATGCCTTCAAGAACGCCGACGCGTCCGTATCCCGAGCTGAGCCCGGCGATCCTGAGCAGCGGCTCGGATGTCGTCGATGTCATTGGCGGTTCCCAGATAGGCGAGTTGGACGTCGGTGCTGGCCTGCACCTCGGCGGGTGTGCCCTGAAAGAGCAGTTTTCCGTGATGCATGACGATGATGTTGTCGCAGAGCGCCATGACCAGATCCATGTCGTGCTCCACGATGATCGTGATCCGGTCGGGCGAGCGCTGGGCGGCGAGCCTGGCGGTCAGCTCCGCCGTCTCGTGATGGTTCAGCCCCGCGGCGGGCTCGTCAAGCAGCAGCACACGGGGATTGCAAACCAGCGCGCGGGCGATTTCCAGCATGCGCTGCCGGCCATAGGGCAGGCTGCCTGCTTCCGCGTCGGCATGGCCTTGCAGATCGAAGAAACGCAAGATCTCCATGCATTTCTCGCGCCGACGGTCGCGCCGGGACGAGGCATAGGGCGGCCACAGCACTTCTTTCCAGGTGCCTCCGACATCGGTCGGATAAAAGCAGACCTCGAGGTTTTCGAGCGCCGTCATCTGGTCGAAGAGACGGATGTTCTGGTACGTGCGGGCGACTCCCGAATTGGCGATCTGATATTTCTTGAGCCTGTCGAGGCGTTTTCCGTCGAGCACGATCGATCCGGAGGAGACGGTGTAGGAGCCGGCGGTCATGTTGATGAGCGTCGACTTGCCTGCGCCGTTGGGTCCGATCACACCGTGGATCAGTCCGGGGGCGAAAGAGGCCGTCACGTCGTCGATGGCGACGACCTGGCCATATTCCTTGCGCAGTCTGTCAAAGGCGAGGGTCATTTGCCGATCAGCCTCCGGATGAGCTTGTCTGGCCCAAAGCTGCGTGGAACGATGCCGGCCGGGCGTACGATGATCAGGAAGATCATCAACAGTCCGAGGAACAGGATGCGCCATTCGGCGAATTCGCGAAGCACCTCCGGCAGCAGGATCAGGATTGCCGCGCCGGCGACGATGCCGAGAATGTTGCCGATGCCGCCGACCACGATCATCAGCACGATCAGCACGGATTCCTGAAGCGTGAAACTTTCCGGGCTGACGAAGCGCTGGGAGGCACCGAAGATTGCTCCTGCAATCGAACCGATGGTCGCGGAGGTGGCGAAGGCGGCAAGCTTGGCGTTGGTCGTATTGATGCCGATACCGCGCGCGGCGTCCTGGTCTTCACGGATCGCTGCCCAGGCCTTGCCGAGGATGGAACGCTCCAGCCGCCAGGCCACAAGGCCGGCCAGCAGCACGACAACGAGCAAGAGCCAGAAGAAATCGACGGGCCGCGCGATCTGAATGCCTAGGATCGAAGCCTTGTCGAGGCGGGCTATGCCCTTCGGCCCGCCGGTCAGCCAGTCGAGATTGTTGATGATGATGCGGACGATCTCGCCAAAGCCGAGTGTGACGATGGCAAGATAGTCGCCGCGCAGCCTCAACACCGGAATGCCAAGCAAAATGCCCGTGATCGCGCCAAGGCAGGCGGCGACGAGCAGAATGAGCAGGAAGGGCAAATGCAGGCCGAGCTGGGGGCTGGCAAGCAGTGCGTAGCTGTATGCACCGACCGCATAGAAGGCGACGAAGCCGAGATCGAGCAAGCCGGTATAGCCGATGACGATATTCAGCCCGATGCCGAGCAGGATGTAGATCAGCAGGCTGTCGATGACGCGGATGTAGTAGTTGGGCAGGAAGGGCGTCGCCGCGATCAGCGCGATGGCGATGGCAAAGACAAGGAACGCGACGGCCCGGCTTGAACGCGGCCTGACAGCAGCGAGGGTCTCGGCGACGGACATCAGAATTCCCTCTTGTACACGATGCTTTCCTCGGACACGGCCTCGCCCAATATGCCGGCGGGACGAACGAGAAGCACGAGTATGAGGATGGCGAAGGTGAGCACGTCGCGATATTCAGTGCCCAGCACGCCATGGGTGACGATGGGCAGCAAGGCGGTTCCGCCAACTTCGACGAAAGCGAGGATGAAGGCGCCAAGCATGGCGCCGGGAATGGAGCCGATGCCGCCGAGGATCGCCGCTGTGAAGGCCTTCAGGCCAATGACGGCACCCATGGACGGCGACATGATGCCGTAATAGCTGGCATAGAGGATGCCGCCCGCCGCGCCGAGCAGCGGGCCGACGAAGAACACCATGGAGATCGCGCCGTTGACGTTGATGCCGAGAAGCTGTGCGGTGGGGCGGCTTTCCGACACGGCGCGCACGATGATGCCGATGCGGCTGCGGTTGACGAGGAAATAAAGGCCGAACATCAAAACGAAGGCGGCAACGAGGATGCCGATCTGCATCGAGGTGATTGTGCCCCCCATCACCTCGTAACGGACGACGGGGAAGAAGCTCGGAAAGGCGACCGGCTGTGGCCCGGCAAGAATCTGTATGCCAGTGACCAGCGAGAGCGAAACGCCAAGCGAGGAGAGCATCGGCGCAAGCCGGGTGGAGTTTCTCAACGGCTTGTAGGCGACGCGTTCAATGCCGACGCCGATGAAGCCCACCAGGAAGATAGCCACGAGAAAGGCCACGGTAAGCGCGATCGCGCCCGCCATGCCGACATCGCCAACGAGCACGCTGAGGACCAGAAAGGCAACATAGGCGCCGAGCATGAACATCTCGCCATGGGCGAAATTGATCATGCGCAACACGCCATAGACCATGGTGTAGCCGAGCGCGATCAACGCGTAGATCGAGCCGATGGTCAACGCGTTGACCGTCTGCTGAATGAGGTTTCCCAGCATGGGCTGGCGTCCTGTGCAATGAGTTTCGATCGACCGGTCGAAACGGCCATCGCATTCTTGTCAGGCGCGGCCGTCAAGAGGCAAGAGGAGCCGCCTTCAAAAGGCAGGCGGCTCCCGCGCCTGGCTGCTATTTTGAGCCGACAAGCTGGAAGGCCGACCCCTCCACCTTGTAGAGGTAGGATGGGGCGACTTTGAGTTCGCCTGTGTCGTCGAATTCCAGTTCACCCACGGCGGTCTTGACCTTGACCGCGTGCAGCGCCGCGTTGATGTCCTCGCGCGTCAGGCCCTTGGTTGTCTTGAGCACCTGTTCGAGGATCTGTCCCTGCACGTAGCCGTAGATCGAGTAGGGGCCGGCGTCCTCGCCGTACTTGGCCTTGTAGAGTTTGGCGAAATCGGCGATCGCCGGTGAGGCATCCATCGGCGGCACCTGGATGGCGACGAGCGCGCCCTGGACGTTGGGCTCGCCAGCCTGTTTGATGAAGTCCGGTGTATAGCCACCGTCGGGCACGATCAGCGTGGCAGTGATGCCCTGCTCGTGCATCTGCTTTGCAAAGAGCGCCAGCTGCGGCATGACGGCACCGAGATAGATCACGTCGGGTTTCTTCGGTTTGATCTGCGCCAGCACGGCGGCGAAGTCCACGTCGCTCGGCGCGACGGCAATCGTGTCGAGGACCTTGCCGCCACCATCCTGCAAGTTCTTGGCGAAGATCTCGGAGATTCCCTGCCCGAACACCTGCTTGTCGTTGACGATCAGGGCCGTCTTGGCGCCAAGCTTGCCGAGCGCGTATTCAGCCGGCAGCAGCGCGCCCGCCAGATCGTTCGCGACCGGGCGCACCATGAACTTGTAGCCTTGCTTGGTGAGCGAAGGGTTGGAGCCGAAGGTCATCGTCGGCAACGAGCAATCCTCGTAGATCGGCAGGGTGGACTGGGCGACGCCGGAATTGAAGTTGACAAGGCCAAGCACCACCTGGGCATTGTCACAGAACTTCTGCGCCACGAGCGTTCCCTCGCGCGGATCTGCCTTGTCGTCTTCCTGTTCGTAGGCAATGGTCACGCCATTGACCCCGCCTTCGGCGTTCAGCTTGTCGATATAGAGCTTGAAGCCGTTATGCCATGTGGTGCCGAAATAAGCCTGCGGGCCAGAGAGTGGAGCGGAGAGACCAATCGTGGTCTGCTCAGCCATGGCCGGGCCTGCGAAGAGCGATGCTCCGAGAAGGAGCGTGGCGGTGAATTTCCTCATGATGGTTCCCCTTGGCTACTGGTCACGACAGGAGCGGCCGTTCCGGTCTTCTCTCCCTTGGAACCCATCGAAGCAGACAAAGAGACCGTCGTCAAGAAAGTGTCGACACTATTGCGTTCAATTTTGTGCTCAGATATCGATTATGCGTCGCGAGCCCGTCGCCGGCGCTTCAGGTCGGCGCCGTTGTCGGGTGCGAAAACCTTGAGCAGGGCGTCCTTGAGCGCCTGCTGCGTCGCGGAGACGGTCATTTCGATATGTTCGCGCAACAGTTTCGCGCCGTTCTCGGCATCCCGCTTGACGGCGGCTTCGACGATCGCCGAGTGAGAGGTGATCTGCGCCTTGTCATGCGAGGGGTGTTCGATCTGGATGCGGCGGATGAAGCGGATGCGCGCATTGATGGAGGCGAGCTGGCCGACGAGTTCCGGATTTCCGGACAGTTCGGCGATGAGCAGATGAAAGCCTTCGTCCTCGGCCAGGATGATGTCCGGCGGCTGGTCGCGATAGCCATCGACGATCGCCTCCCAATACTGCCGCAAACGGTCGATCTCGCTGTCTTCCGCGCGCTCGCACATCAGCTTGAAAGCAGCGGATTCAATGATGGAGCGCAGTTCGTAAAGGTCGAGCAGACCCTCGGTGCTGAGGCTCCTGACAAAGAAACCGCGATTGGGCGTGAGCGAAACGAAGCCCTCGGAAGCGAGCCGGTTCAGCGCCTCGCGGATTGGCGTGCGCGACACGCCGAGGCTGCGCGAAAGCTGGACCTCGTTGATGCGTTCGCCAGGCTTCAGCTTGAACTCGACCAGAAGCTTGCGGATGATGTTGTAAGCGCGCTCGCTGCTGTCGGCGCTGCGGCGCGTCTCGGCCTCATTCGCGAGGGACAGGTCGCTGTCGGCGCTGGTCTCGGCTCGTTCGGTCATGAAGATTCCAATCTGATTTGTCTGCAGGCTGTGTCGACACTTTACGGTGCCTCTTTCTTTCCCAACTTCATGTGAATGGCAAGCCGCAGGTTGCTACCGGGGAGACAACGATGATCATAGGCATTCTTGGCGTCGGGCATCTGGCGGCGTCCATGCTGGCTGGCTTCCTGCGTTCCGGGCTCGATCCTGAAACGATACTATTGTCTCCGCGCGGCAAGGCCGCGGCGCTTGCCACCCGGCACGGCTTTCGGCTGGCGGCCGGCAATCGCGATCTCGTCGAGCGGGCCGATATCGTGATCGTCGCTGTACGGCCGGCTCAAGCGCCGGAGACGGTCATGGGCCTGCCCTGGCGCGAGGGGCAGCTTGTGGTTTCGGTTTGCGCCGGCGTGCCGCTGTCACGGCTTGAGGTCGCGCCCGCGCGCGCCGTGCGCGCCATGCCGTTCACCGCCTCCGAGATTGCCGCCAGCCCGACAGTCTATTTCCCCGACCTTGAGCAGGCGCGGGCGGTTCTCGACCGGCTCGGCCCCGCGATCGCTCTCGCCAGCGAAGCGGACTTCGAAGTGGCGACGGTCAGCGCCGCCGTCTATGGCTGGGCGCAGGATCTGATCCGCAAGACGGCCGAATGGTCGAGTGCCGAAGGTCTCGATCCGGCAATCGCCCGCCGGCTGACGGCCTTGACCTTCGTGGCGGCCGGGCGGCTGATCGCGGAGAAGGGCGAACCGATGGACCAGATGCTCGAAGAGCTGGTGACACCGGGTGGCATCACCGAGCGAGGCCTGCAAGTTCTTTCGGCGCGCAGCGTGCCAGCAGCCTGGGAGGAGGCTTGCGCGGCGGTGCTCGACAAATTGACAGGGCGGGCTGATGCGAGGCCTCGTTGAGGCCACGCGCGCTTATCGTTGCGGCGCGGGTGGATAGACCTGGCCGCCGGCTGCCTGTTCGCTTGGCGCGATGGTCAGTTCGGCGATGTCGACATGGTCCGGCATCCGCAGCGCGGCGACAAGCACCGCAGCAATGTCCGCCGGGCCGAGCGGCCGCTGTTCGGAATACATGCGTTTGCGCAGGCCCTCGCGGTCGCCGTCGAAGGCCTTCAGGTAGAAATCCGTTTCCACGCGGCCAGGCGCGATCTCGGTCAGCCGCACGCCGGTGCCCGCGAGATCGAAGCGCAAGATGCGGCCGGCCTGGGAAAGGCCGGCTTTGGCCGCCCCGTAGGTTGTCGTGCCGGGAAAGACGGCGCTGGCCGCCGTGCTGGTCAGGTTGAAGATGTGGCCACGCTTGCGCGCGATCATGCCAGGCAGCAACAGACGGATGAGCTGCAACGGCGCGGTGAGGTTAAGCGCCACCACCTCGGCTGTTTCCTCAGCGCTTTGCTCATGAAGGGGGCGCACGGTCGCCAGACCCCCGGCATTGTTGATCAGCACGTCGATTTCCGTCGAACCGAGTGCGGAGGCGATCGCTTCGATGTCGCGTACATCGGCGACAAGCGGCTTGACGCCTGGTCCGAGCCGCGCCTGCAGGACCTGCAGTGCGTCGTGGTTGCGCGCCAGCGCATGGACGGTCAAGCCTTCCATGACCAGGCTCTCGACGATCGCCGCGCCGATGCCCTTCGAGGCACCGGTCACGAGGGCAGTGCGGTAGTTCATTGCCGTTCTCCTGAACCGTGACGATTAGAGCGCGCCGCGTTCGGCCACCGTTTTCAGAATGCCGACCAGGCCAGCCTCCCGCGCGGCCTTCAGCTCGTCCTGGCTGCGTCCATCCACCGCCGCATCTGTCGAAGCCGTGATCGCGCGGATCGTTTCGTCGTCGAGCTTCGCGTCGAGCAGCGTGTCCCAGATCGCCTGATAGGTCGGGCCATATTTGCGCAGGAAGTCCCCGATGCCATCGGCGTTGAGGCTGTTGGAAATGAACGAGCCTTGCAGGGTCCATTTCGCACCCGGCCCATACATGAAGGCACGATCCACGTCCTCGACGGAGGCGACGCCGTCGCGCACCAGCGCGATCGCCTCGCGCCACATCGCGCCCATCAGGCGCAGGGCGATATGGCCGGTCACTTCCCGGTTGAGCGTCACCGGCTTCTTGCCGATTGCTTCATAGATGGCGCGTGCCCGGGCGATCGCTTGTGGATCGGTCGCCTTGCCGCCGACGATCTCGACCAGCGGCATCAGATGCGCCGGGTTGAAGGGATGACCGAGCACGATGCGGCCGGGCCGACGGCACTCGCCCTGCATGTCGGACACCAGCAGGGCCGAGGAGGAGGAAGCGATGACGACCTCATCACCGACATGGCCTTCGATCTCGGCCAGCAGCCTGCGCTTCAGCGGCAGATCTTCCGGGCCGTTCTCCTGCACGAAATCGACGTCTTCGAGCGTCTCGGCGAGCGTCGGGAAAAGACGGATCGCACCGGGCGCGGACGAGGGTCCCTTCAACGCGTCGAGATCGGCCATGAGTGCGGGCAGCGCCTCGCTGAAAGCTGCCTCGCGCCGCTCCGTCGGATCGAACACATGCACCGCGTGGCCAGCATGGGCAAAGCAGGCCGTCCAGCGCTGACCGATCACGCCGAAGCCGACAATGCCGATGGTCAGCTTTTCCATTACCCGGCCCTCCTTCCGTCAAGCGCGGCGCGGAAGGCCTCGTTGAGGTCGTTCCACGGGATCAGGAGATCGAGCCAGGCACCGATCCGGCCAGCGACCAGGATCGCCTCGTCGATCAGGGCATCGAAAGGATAGCCGTCGCCCATCGCCGCCTTGAGCCGGAAAAGCAGGGCCGGCGTTTCCTCCATGTGGCAGAAGTCGCGCAGGCGGGTCGCGGTCTTGTCGAGCGCCAGCGCGGCCACCTGGCGCAGCACCACCTCGTCCTTTCTGCCGCGCTCGGCGCGTATCCACCACAGCAATTCGTGCAGCACCCGCGCTTCCGACTCCGCCGTGAAGACGGGACCGGCCGGGTGCATGATCGCGCGCGAGGCGGTGACATTGCTGATATCGACGGGACAAGCCGCCCACAACGCCTTGCGCGCGGCGATGATATCCTGCGGGAGCGGCGATGGCGCCGACGGCTCCGGCGCGCTGCCATCCGATCTGCCAAGTGTGCCTTCCAGGATGCGGCGGCCCTGGTCCCGCTTCAGTGTCGCGGCAAGCTCGGCAATGCCTTCCACCGGCGCGTCGAGATGGCCAAGAACGGTGATCTCGGCATTTTCCGCCTGGAGCGGTGCGAAGGTGATTTCGAGGAACTGCCGCACCGGCCAGTAGATGAAGGCGCCGGCGGCCGCGGCAAGCACATGCGTGGCCCCCTCCACATCCTCCACGAAGGGCGCATGCCAATAGATATGGCTGCCGGCGATCTTGGGCGTATGGAGCTGCAGGCGCATGGGCAGGACCGAAAGCAGCGCATCGCGGGTGCGGTCGGCATCGCCGGTAAGGCGTAGCGGCCAGCTGCGCCCCTCGGCAGAGAAAATCAGGTCCATCTTACTTTCCGGGATTGAAAAAGGAGACAGGTTTGAGGATCTGGTTGCGCATGTCGAGAAGGTAGTCGGTCTCGATCACCTTGCGCCGATAGGCCTGCCATTCGGGATCGGCTTCCATGCGGTCGCGCCGCTCTTCCCGGTCGGCAAGGCTTTCATATTTCCACAGATGCACGGTGCGCGAGAGGTCGCCGATATGGGTCTGGAAGAAGCCGAAGGGCTCGCCCAGATAATGTCGCTGCATCGGCAAGCCGACCTCCTCGTAGAGCGTGAGGAAATGCGACAGCTTGTTTGGGCGGGCGGTGTAGGTGCGATGGTCGAAGATCATCCTGGGCACTCCTTCTGGCATCCTGCTCCGGCGTCCTCGACGCCGGCGTAACGTGGTCTTGTCCGTCTCCCGCGACCGATCCGCGGGATCAAGCGAACTGCCGGCTCAACCGGCGCTGCGCACGGTCTCGGAGATCAGCCGGGCTGTAAGCGCCGGCGCCTCTATCTGCGGTACATGGCCAATGCCATCGAAAAGATGAACGGCGACGAAACCTGGCGCGCGGGCCGCATGGGCGACCGGGACAATCCGGTCCAGCTTCCCCCAGATCATCCGCGCCGGGACGTCGAGTTCGGCGAGCGCGGTCGCCAGGTCGAAGCCCTGGGTGCCGTCCGGGAACAGGCTTTCGGCCATCGCCGCGAGTGCTTCGCGATTGCCGGTCTTTTCCATTTGCCTGAGTGCAGCCTGCGCAAAACCACCTGGCAAGGCCGAGGGGGCGCCGACCATGACCGTCAGCCACCGCTCGAGGGCCTGCGCCGTGGTCGTGCGTGCAAGGCCGGCAAGGAAGCCTGCATTGATCTCAGGGCCAAGCCCAGCGGGTGCGAGAAGCGTGACCGAACGCACGGCGAGGCGGCCAAACCGGGTGAGCGCGAGAGCCGCGGCGCCGCCCAGGGAATGGCCGACGAGATGGGCATTGCCCACGCCCATAGCCTCCAGCTGATCGGAGAGGAGGAAAGCGATCTCTTCGATGGTACTCGCCGTCCTGGTGGCTTCGCTACCGTGGCCGGGCAGGTCGAGACTGATTGTCTCGATCCCCGGCCCGAGCAACGGGACGACCTGCCGCCATACGGAACGGTCCGCCCCGAAGCCATGGATGAGGACCACCGGCACTGCCTGTCTGGCCAGCGCCGGCGCTGCAACGGACGCTGTCTGGATTGCGGCTGGAGTCCGCTGGACCATGCCGTCATGTTCATTCGCGAGGGCGGCAAGTCTGGCATCGATGTCGCGCTTCTTGATGCGCCCGCGAGGGCCGCTTCCCGAAATGGTGGCAAGGTCGAGCCCGGCCGCCACGGCAAGTCGCCGGGCAAGCGGGCTGGCGATTGCACGGCTGCCGGTCTGATTGGCGGAGGTAGGGGTGTGTGCGGGCCCGGGCGCACGGGATGCCTCAGTTGCCGTGGCTTGCGCGGCCGGAGGCTGGCGAGCGGGGCCAGGCTTCTCATCCGCAATCGTACCGAGCACGGCGCCCACCGGCGCTTCCTGGCCCTCGGCGAAGAAGATTTCCGCCAGCCAGCCATCGCGGTCGGCTTCGATTTCTGTCGCCGCCTTGGCTGTCTCGACGGTGACGATGAGATCGCCGGCCTTGACCGGATCGCCTGGCTTCACTGCCCAGGCGATCACCAGCACGGCTTCCATGTATTCGCCGCCGGCGCTGTCGATCGTGATCGGATAGGTTGTCATCGCCGCCTCCGTCACTTCAGCGTCTTCAGCGCCGCAGTACGGATCTTTTCGGCATTCGGCAGCATCGCCGTTTCCAGCGGTTCGGAATAGGGGATGGGCATGTCCGGCAAGGTGACGCGCGCGACCGGCGCGTCGAGATCGTCGAAAGCGTGGTCCATGATCGTTGCCGAAAGCTCGGCGGCGTAGCCGCAGAAGCGCCAGCCTTCGTTGACCACCACGGCATGGTGCGTTTTCGAGATGGAGGCGACGATGGCGTCGACATCGAGCGGGCGCAGCGATCGCAGGTCGACGATTTCGGCCGAAACGCCGTCAGCGGCCAGCAGGTCGGCGGCCTTCAACGCCTCGACCACCATCTTGGAGGTGGCGAAGATCGAGATATCGCTGCCCTCGCGCATGGTCGCGGCCTTGCCGAGCGGCACCGTCACATCACCCTCCGGCACCTCGCCGCGGGTGTTGTAGAGCAGCTTGTGTTCGAGGAAGACCACCGGCTGATCGTCGCGGATCGCGGCCTTCAGCATGCCCTTGGCGTCGGCGGGCGTAGAAGGGGCAACCACCTTGATGCCGGGTATGTGGGCGAGCATGGAATCGAGCGCCTTGGAGTGTTGCGCGCCGGCACCGGCCCCGCCGCCGCCCTGCGTGCGCAGCACGAAAGGCATCTTCACCTGGCCGTTCCAGATGTAGTTGTAGATCGAGGCCTGGTTGACCAGCGCGTCGAGCGTCAGCGGTATGAAATCCGCATACATGATTTCCAGCACCGGACGAGTACCGGTCATGGCGGCGGTCACGGCCATGGCGGTCAGCGCTTGTTCGGAGATCGGCGTGTCGCGCACCCGTGTTTCGCCGAATTCCTCCATCAGCCCTTTCGTCACCTTGAAGACGCCGCCATAGCGGCCGATGTCTTCACCGAAGAGGAAGACGGAGGGGTCGGCCTGCATTTCTTCGCGCAGCGCCGCGTTGAGCGCTTCGGCGTACCGCATCATGGCCATGTCAGTGCGCCTCGCTATAGGGGTTGCAGGCTTCGTCGACGGAAAATTCCGGCATCGGATCGGACAACGCGGTCTCGAAAGCCTCGGCCACCTCGGCCTTGGCCGCCGCTTCGATCGCGGCGAGCTGGGCCTCGCCGACCTTGCCCAAAAGCACCTTGCGAGAGACGAGCAAAGGGTCGCGCGCTTTCCAGGCGGCGATGTCCTCGGGCTTCTGGTAACCGCCCATGTCGGAGGTGGAAAACCCTTCGATGCGGTAGGTCTTGCATTCAACCATGCCGGGACCCTCGCCGCGCCGGGCACGCTCGACCATCGCCGACACGGCGCGGTAGACGGCGACCGCGTCGTTGCCGTCGACGATCTCGGCGGGCATCGCATAGCCGGCGGCGCGGATCGACAGATCCTCGACCGGCGACTGGACGTCGGATGGGACGGTCAAGCCGAACTGGTTGTGCTCGAGGACGAAGACGACGGGCAGCTTCCACAGCCCCGCCATGTTCATCGCCTCGTGGCAGATGCCGGTCTGGGCTGCGCCGTCGCCGAAGATGCACATCGCGACATTGCCGTTGCCAAGGATTTGCATGGACAGCGCCATGCCGGTTGCCGCCGGGATGCCCGCGCCAACGATGGCGTTGCCGCCGATCACCCCCTTTTCGGCATCGGCTATCAGCATGTGGCCGGCGCGCCCGCCGCAGGCGCCGGTGGCGCGGCCAAGGATTTCGGCAACCACGGGACGCATGGCCATGCCCTTGCCGATATAGACAGCATGGCTGCGATGGGTGGTGGCGACCTTGTCGCCCGTGTCCAGCGCCGCCGTGGCCGCGACACCGACGGCTTCCTGGCCGTCGCAGCGATGGATCGGACCGCGCGTGCGGCCTTCCTTGTGGAGCGCGCCAAGGCTCTCTTCCAGATGCCGCACCAGCAGCATGCGGCGATAGATTTCCAGGTGCTGTTCGACGGAAGGAGTGTTTTTCACTGATATCTCCGATCTCGTGCCGAAATTAAATACAAAAGTGTCGACACTTTGCAAGGGCTTCTGCAAGATGGGGACGAAACAATCTGGAAAACAGGATCAACAATGCGTTTGAAGGACAAGATGGCGATCGTGACAGGCGCGGGAGCCGGCATCGGCGCGGCCGTGGCGGAACTGTTCGCGCAGCAGGGCGCGCGTGTCCTGGTCGTTGACCGGGACGGCGCGAAAGCACGGTATGTTGCGCACAGAACGGGTCAACTGGCGATGGAGGCTGATGTCTCGGACGAGAATTCCGTCGTGGCCATGGTGGCGCGCGCGCAGGACGCGTTCGGGCGCATAGATGTGCTCGTCAACAATGCCGGCTACGGCATACGCGGCTCCGTCGTCACCACCGCGGCGCAAGACTGGGACGCGCTGATGGCCGTCAACCTCAAGGGCGTTTTCCTCTGCTCCAAATATGCCATTCCGGTTATGGCCGCGGGCGGTGGCGGAGCGATCGTGAACACCGCCTCCAACGTCGCCCATGTCGGGATTGCCGATCGCGCGGCCTATGTCGCGTCGAAGGGCGGCGTCGTGGCGCTGACACGCGCCATGGCGCTCGACCACGCGGCAGAGAAGATTCGCGTCAACGCCGTGGCGCCCGGCACCACCTGGTCGAGCTATTTCGACAAGATTCTCGAAACCCATTCCGACCCCCAGGGCTTCGTCACGGCGTTGAATGCACGCGCGCCGATGAACCGCGTTGCCCAGCCGGTTGAGATCGCGCAGGCGATCCTGTGGCTTGCCAGCGACGAATCCTCCTTTGCGACCGGCTCGATCCTGACAGTCGACGGCGGCATGACGGCCTGGTGAGATGAGCGCCCGTCCGGCCCATGGCGGGCGTCACCGGCCGTTCGGGATAGAGCGCAGGGAGACGAGCATCGCATCGAGATCGGCGCATGGCACGCAGCCGAGCCTTGCGATGTCCTCGGTCACATCCACCGGCAGGTCGGAATTGGAGTCCTTCGGCACTTCGTTCAGCCGCCCACCGATGAGCACGGGCAGGACGAGTCCGCGCGCCGCCATCGCTGCCTTCACCGCCTGGGCATAACCGAGCGCCACGCCATTGTAGGTGCTGATGGCTATGGCATTGGCCCCGGTCTCCGCCGCGCGGGCAACAAGCGCTTCCGGGTCGACGGCCACGCCGGCATCTGCGATGGCAATGCCCAGGCCTTCCAGTGCCTGCTCGACGAGATACTTGCCGTGTTCGTGGACGTCGGTCGTACCGATGCAGACGGTCAGGGGTTCTTGCCTTGCCAGCGTTTTTTGCGTCGAAACCCAGCTTGCGGCCTTGTGATCGAGTTCGCGGGCCCATTCGGCATGGATCAGTGGCGTGCGTCCGCGCGCGCTTGCCGCGCCCGGGCCGAAGAGCGCCTCCATGCGCTTTGGCCCCATGCGGCGGACGGCGAGCATCAATGCGGCCGGGTCCTCGGTATCCACCCCGCGCTCGGCCAGCCCCTGCATGGCGGCATCGGCAAAGCGGCGTCCGCCCGCGACAAGTACATCGGCCATCGCCTCCACCTTGGTCCAGTCGAAGACCGGATCGTAGAACGGGGCGTGCAGCGTGAGCCGGTGCGCGAAGGTCTGCGCATCGATGATCTCGTCGACATCGGGAATGCGCTGGTTCTCGGTCACCGGCACGGGATTGATGGCATGGCCGGACGGCCATCGCCCGACGGCCAGTATGTCGGCCAGCAGATAGCTTGCCAGGCTTGCGTAATTGCCTGCCGGGGTCGACTGGTAGGAGACGGTGTTGCCGAAGATCATGGTGCCTGGCGTGTCACTGACCCGCACCAGCGCGGCATGGAAGGCGGTACGCGACAGCGGATCACTGAAATGGTGGCCGTAGCAATGGGCGAGCCGCGCGCCGATCAGATCCTCGACGATGTGCTTTTCGATCAGCACCATGCCGAGCGCGCAGGCCATGTCGATGAACAGCCCCGCGAATCCATCGTCGAGATTGGAATGGACAAGGATTTCGGCATCCTGCGTGGCAATCAGGCCGAGCGCGATGACGGTCGATTCGGTGGTCGCCACGTCATCGTCCCAGTAAGGCAGCCGGAAGGTGAAATATTGCCCCAGATTGCCGACCGCCGTCGCTCCGGCGGCGATGGCCGAGCGGGTGTTTTCCAATGCGCCCGGCAGGCCGAGCATGAAGTCGCCGAAATGGGCGGCGGCGGGTGCGGCGTTGGTGATGCGCGCGAAATCCTCGGGGCCGGTGAGCACGATGCCGGTGCCGCGCGCTGCCTTGGCGCGCATGGCCTGCGGATAGCCCATCGACCAGTCGAGCGTGATGCCGAAACGGTCCACCGTCACCCCTGCCTTGCGGCATTGCCCGTGCACCTCGCCGATCGCCGCAATGGTGCGGTCGACGCTTCTGAAGCCGATATGAGCATGCTGCATGACGCGCCTCTCGGCTGCGGCCTTGCGTTTCCATGCGGCCTCGGAAGGCATTCCGGTTTCGATGAGGAAGCGGCAGCTGCCGAGGCGCCAGTCGCGCGCCATGGCGCGCCCTTCGGCGAGGAGCTCGGCACTCGGCTTGAGGCGCGGGTCGATGAGAAGGGGGGCGAGTTCAGCGGTCATGATATTTGCTGTCGGCTTCGGCAATGAAACGGCGAATGATGGTGGCAAAACCTTCGGGGTCGGCGAGAGGATGAAAATGCGCGCCGGGAACGACGACATGGTCCGCACCCGGTATCGCGGTGGTGATGGCTTCCGAAAGAGCCGGCGGTGTCAGAATATCGCCAGCGGCCGCAATCACCTGGACCGGGGCGGCGATGCGCGGCAGGTCGGCAAGGCGGTCGTGGTCGAGCAGCATGCGCACGCGCGCGGCGCTGACGGCAAGTGGCGCCAGGGTCCGAGGGGCGGCGGCAACCGCCGCCTCGAGCTGCCCGGCATGCGCTTCGAGGTAGGACGGCTCGTGGCAGAGCACATGGCCGAGGCGCTGGTAGGTTTCGGCCATGCCGGCCTCCAGCAATTCGGCGCGAGCGCTGAAGAGCGCACGGAAACGGGTGTCGGCCCGCGCCCAGGAGCTGCTGATCGTGTAGCTCTGGCCGAGTTCAGCATGATCGAGCGCCAGCACTTGAGCGATGGCGCCACCGGTGGAATGTCCGACAATATTTGCCGGTCCGCCCGTCCGTGCCAGCAGGCCGGCAATGTCGCTGGCGATCAGGGGAATGGAGTAAGGCCCTTCCGGGCGATCGCTGCGACCCGCGCCGCGATGGTCGCTGACGATGATGCGATGGTCGGCCTCGAGCAGCCGAACGACGCCGGCCCAGAAGCGGCCGTCGCCGCCGAGTCCGGGGATGAGGATGAGGCGCGGGCCATGGCTGCCGAACGTCTCGTAGTGGATGCGGCAACCATCGGCGGCGGTGAAGAAGGGCATCAGCGATGGCCTTCCAGATCAAGCAACTCGCCAAGGGCTGCGACGAGGCTGAGTGCGGTGAGCGCGGAAGTCTTTGGATTGTCGGGCGAGGGCGCGTTGACGAAGCGAAAGGAGGCGGTGCCAGCGGCACTCTCGGCTTCAATCTCGTGGGTGTTGCCGGCAGCCTTCGGATCGGCAACCACGCGCACCGTGACCTTGCCGGCGCCCGCCGCGAGTGCCACTGCGAAAGCCGCGTTGAGGTTTCTCGGATAGAGCCTTGCCGCCTCAGTGGGCGTACCCTCGAAAAGGGTGATGGCGCCATTGTCGGCTGAAAGGCCGGCGGAGTTCAGCTCCGCCGCCCAGGCGGCAGGCGGTTTGCGCGAGGTATAGCGCACCCGCGCATCGGGAAGTGCCGCTATCGCTCGCAAATAGTCGAGGCCGCCCAACGCGCCTGACGGCAGGACGAAGCGCGCGCCTCCGTTGCGTGAAGCCCCGGCCAGCCGGGCGGCAAGCCCTGGGTCGGAGAGCGCGCCGACCGAAGCGATGACAGTCGGGATGCCGGCTTCAAGAAGCGCGGGTGCGTAAGCGGCCACGGCCTCCTGGCCTGCCGCTTCCACCACCGCCCTTGGACGCACGCCGATCAGTGCGTCAAGCCGCGTGACCGCGCTGACATTCGGTGGCAAGGGAGTTCCTGCACCCTCGCGCAGCAGCGCCACCCAGCGAACGGCGTCCGGTGGGAAAGCGGAGACGACCTCGCGCGCGATCGTGCCGAAGCCGATGAGGCCGAGCGTCACCATCAGGTTTTCTTCAGGGGTTCTGTTTTACGGGGTCGAACTTGTCGGCGAGGTCCGCTCCGAAGACCGTCTTGCGCTCGATTTCCAGCACGTTTTCCGGGCGCGGAAAATTGGACGGCACGCGGTCGCCCGGTTTGCGCGGCTTGCCGATAAGGCGAAAGAAGTCCTCGAGCCCGTTCGGCACGATCAGCCAGAGCCAGCGCAGGCGTGTCTCGCCATCGTTGATGAACATGTGCCTGACATTCTTCGGCAGGAACACAACGCTGTCCGGGCCTAGCGGATATTCCTTGCCCTCGACGACGGCGCGGCCATGACCCTCGATGACATAGATCGCCTCCTCGTTGCGGTCATGCGTGTGTTCGCGCACATAGCCGCCCGGCGCGACCGACTGCGTGCCCAGCGCGAAGGGGTGCTCCATGCCGACGATGTGCGGCGCGAGCGCCACGTCGATATGGCCGTTTGCCGGCACTGGCTGCCAATAGCTTTCACGCGTTCGGGAATCGGAAATATGGATGCCGGAGGGTGCGGTTGGAAGGCGGGTATCGTCCATGGTTCTGCCTGTCGAAAGGGCTACGAAGATCATGCCGAGCACGCTGCTGACTTGCACGAGGTTACAGCGCAAAAAGTGTCGACACAAGAGTAGACAGATTTAATTTTCTGCTCCTATAGTGCCGTGGCGATGCAGCAGGGGACCGCCAATGGGTGAATTCGACGTTCTGGTCATCGGGTCGGGGTCGGCGGCCTGTTCGGCGGCATTGAGGGCCGCCAAGGGCGGCCTCAAGGTGCTCGTCATCGAAAAGAGCGAATGGTTGGGCGGCACATCGGCCATGTCCGGTGCCGGGGTCTGGATACCCGCCAATCATGTGGCGGCCGAAGCCGGCATCGCCGACAGCCGCGAGGACGCGCTCGCCTATCTGCGCGCAGTCGCGCCCGAAGGGTGGAAGCTGAAGGAAGACACGCTCTGGTGTGCGTTCGTCAGGGCCGCGCCGGACATGCTACGCTTCCTGTCCGGCAACACGCCGCTCGATTTCCGCCTGATCAACGAGCCCGACCCCTTTACCGAAGCGCCGGGCGGCAAGCTCTACGGCCGCATGGTCTCGCCGAGGCCGCTCAGCCGCCGTATCCTGGGCAGGTACGCACGGAGCCTGCGCCGCTCCACGCTGCCGCACAGCTTCACTTACCAGGAGATCGTCGACCTGGATCTCTATCACCACCCTATCGCCGGATTCAAGGTCTGGCCGAGGCTTCTCTGGCGATGGCTGACGAATTCCGGCGGCCAGGGCACGGCCCTGATGACCGGGCTCATCAGGGGCTGCCTCGATGCCGGCGTCACCTTCCGGCTGGGAACGCGCGCCGTGACCCTGCTTCAGGATCCGGACTCGCGCATCACCGGCGCGGAAGTGCAGAGCGAGGGCCGACGAACGAAGATTGTCGCGCGCCGCGGCGTCGTGATCGCAACGGGTGGCTTCGAATGGGATGCCGAGATGCGTGGACACCATTTCCCCGGTGCCTTCGACCGGATCGGCAGTCCGCGCGGTAACGAGGGCGATGGCCAGAAACTTGCCGCTTCCGTCGGCGCGCAGCTGGACCGCATGGATCAGGCGAACGTCTACCCCTGCCTGCCGACGCGCTACCAGGGAAAGCCGCACGGCTTGCCGATGACCTTCCAGGCCGAGCCGCATTCGATCGTGGTCAATCGCGGTGGAAAGCGCTTTGTCAGCGAAAACGCCTTCAACATCGGCGAGGCGATCGATGCGCGCGGGCCGGAGGGCGTGCCCGTCAATCTGCCCTGCTATCTCATCGGCGATCATCGGTTCCTGAAAACGTCGCTGCCTTTCCGCTGGTATGCCTCCTATGAGCGCGATTGGGTCAAGAAGGCCGATACAATCGGTGGCCTTGCCGCCAAGCTCGGGTTGCCGGCGGCGGCGCTCGAGGAGACAATCGCCCGCTGGAACGGTTTTTGCGCCAAGGGGCACGATGCGGATTTCCACCGCGGCGAGAACGGTTGGGAGGACTACAAGGCGCATGGCCCCGAGAACCGGCTGAAGCCGATCGACAAGCCTCCCTATGTCGGCATGACGATCAACCGCTCCATTCTCGGTACCAAGGGCGGCGCCCGCACCAACGAGCGAGCGCAGGTGTTGAGGCCGGATGGTTCGATCATCCCCGGCCTTTATGCGGCGGGACTAGCCATGGCCAATCCCATCGGCACGCGCGCCGTGGGAGCCGGCACGACCCTCGGCCCCAACATGACCTGGGGCTACATCGCCGCCGAGACGATCCTGCATCAGAACCGATGATCGCGGGGCCTTGCTGCCCTCGGCTTCACGCCACGGCCACGCCGAGCGATCGCTTTTTCTCAGCGGCCGCGAGCAGATCGTCAAAGGCGCGCACCCTGGCGGGCCGGAACCGGGCCGGTGGAAAGACGGCATGGATGCCGCCGGTGGGCAAGCTCCAGTCGGCAAACACCGGCACCAGCCGCCCCTTGGCGATATCGTCGCCGACGCTGTAATCCGGAAACACGCCCGATGCCGGCGAGCACGCAGGCAAGGGCAGCGGGGCTCTTGTCGCACATGACGACCGGGTTGAGTTCGGTCAGCACAGGCTCAATCGAGCCCGGCCGATGCCAGACGCATCAACGCTTCACGAACGCCGACACGCCGGTAGGTCTCGCTGACGAGGCCGTCCTTTCTCAGCTCTTCGCGGCGGCGTTCGACAAAGGCGCGTTCCTCGCTGGTCAGGTCGTGTTCCCGTTTGCGGAGCCATTCCTGGTAGGACGGATCAACCTCCTTGACCGGCTTGGCCGCGGTGGAAACCGAAGCCGGCCGGTTGTCGGTGTAGCGCGGCCGCAAGGCGCTGTCGGGATTGTATTCGGTTCGCTTGTCGTTGCCTGAAATGACGAGGTCGGGATCCGCTACCCGGCCCGACGGGCTGTAGACGAATGCCGAGGCGATGCGGTCGAGTGCCGCGTCGACTTCCTTCGGCCGATGCACCACCTCGCGCGGCTGGCGATCGGGGACGGCCAGCCGGGTGATGCCGCGATCATTGATGGCATCGAGAACCTCGCGATGATCGCGCGAGGTGATGACCTCGCGCCGGGCAGGCCAGAAATCATAGGGCGCATGCGCCCCATGGCCCTTGCCGATATGGAAGGCATAGATTTCCGGATAGACCGTCAGTTCGGTGCGCCGGCTCGGCTTGACGTCGTAGAACGAGGTGATGGCGATCTGCAGCAGATGGGTGGCGCCGATGCCACCAAGCGCATCGTCGATCACCAGCCCGAACCGGTCGTGCGGGTTCCAGTCCGGCAAGGCCTCGCCGATCGAAGCCGGCTTGCCGTCGATCTCGACGTCGAACATATCCGCCTTCAGCAATGTCACGACATGCATCGGAGTATCCCTTCAATGAGGCGCTGACCGCCGATTCGTGCATCCAATCAGACCAAGGAAGGGCCGGGCTGTCACCCTTGTTCGGCTTCTTTCCCAACGGCTCCGGGATCGCTAATGTCTTCGGGTTCGGGATGTGCGCCGGCATCATCTGCCTTAACGCTGGCAGGACTTGATGGATAGGCGGGGCTGCGAACGCGCTGATTGCGGCAAGGGGGCGTCATGGAGCGGGGTCGGCTGACGAAGAAGGAGCGGCACGAGCTGATCCTGTCGGAAGTGCGCCGGTCGGCGTCGATCCGCATCTCGAAGCTCGCCAGGCGCATCGGTGTCGCCGGCGAAACGATCCGCCGCGATCTCATAGAGCTTGGCGAGGCCGGGCTGCTCAACCGTACCTATGGCGGCGCGACGATTTCACTGGTGACGTCCGAACCGGCCATTTCCGAACGTGGCCTGACCATGGTCGAGGAACGTGCCCGGATCGGGCGCGGCGCGGCCGGCCTGATCGAAAAGGGCCAGATCGTCATGATCGACGGCGGTTCGACAACCTACGAGGTGGCCCGCAATCTGTCGCAACTGGCGCGCAACCTGACCGTCATCACCAACTCCACCGGCGTGGCGTCGGTGACCGGCGCCAACCCGACCTTCCGCGTCATCCTTTGTCCGGGAACCTATGACAGCCGCGAGGGCAGCGTGCTGGGCGAAGACACCGTAGAGTTCGTCCGCCGCTACAATGCCGACATCGCCATCATCGGCGCGTCCGGTCTGACGGTCGATGGCCCGAATGACATGATAACTGGCGCGGCCGCGGTCAAGCGGGCGATGATCTCGCGCGCGCTGTCGACAATGCTGGTGGTGACCAACGACAAGTTCGGCCGCGCCAGCCTCGAGCGCGTGTGCGCGCTTGGCGACATCGCCGACATCGTCACTGACGACGAGCCGCAGGTCGAGTTGCGCGCGGCGATCGAAGAAGCCGGAACGGAGCTGCATGTTTTTGCAGGCAACTGACAGCGCGGCACAGGGCAGTGCGCCCGTTCAGGCGCCATCCCGGTTCGTCAGTGCAATGTGACAACAGCCGGAGCCGTGGCCCGGCGTCCAGGTGATATTTTCGAAACGCACGCCGGTAGCCTCGAACAGGCCACGGTCGAAGGCGCCGGCTATGCGGCAGAGCATGGCGATGATGTGTCCTGATTTGTTGTTTGACTATCATCTTGTCCGAAACCGGGCCCGGTTTTCGCGGACGCGGTCCTTCGGTTCGGGATCATCGTCTGGTTCCGTGCAGTCTTGGTGCCGCCGCCACCAGCGCTTTGCCGATGGCCGATCGCGGCGCGTCGATGACGGCTCGGGCATCGCCGCTCTCGGCAATCTGCCCGGCATCGAGGAGGATGACGCGGTGGGCGACTGCCCGGACCACGCCGAGATCATGCGAAATGAACAGATAGGCGATCCGCTCCTGGCGTTGCAGGTCGAGCAGGAGTTCGAGGATCTGCCCGCGCACCGAAACGTCGAGGGCAGACACCGCCTCGTCGAGTACGATCAGCGTCGGTTTCGTGGCGACGGCGCGAGCGATGGCGACGCGCTGCCGCTGGCCGCCAGAGATTTCATGGATGGCGCGCGAGGCAAGCTCCGCCGCCAGTCCGACGCGCTCCAGCAAGGCGGCGATGCGGCGCGGGCGCTCGGAGCGGGAAGCGATGCCATGGATGCGCAAGGGATCGTCGAGCACGCGCGCCACGGTGGCACGCGGATTGAAGGCTGCAAGCGGATCCTGGAACACCATCTGCAGACGCGCGCGGCGCGCACGCAAGGCGGCGGCCCTCAAAGCCAGGAAATCATCGCCCTCGAATTCGATGCGGCCGGCGTCCGGCTCGACCAGCCGCAGCACCAGTCGCGCGATTGTCGACTTGCCGCTGCCCGAGGGGCCGGCCAGTGCCAGCGTTTCGCCGGGGTCGATATGAAAGGAGACGTCGTCGACGGCGGCGATGCTCTTGCCGCCGCGACGGTAGCGTTTGGTGAGATTGGAAACCGCGAGCAGGCTCATGTGGCGAGACCGCTTCGGTTCAGCAACGGTTCGGCGTCGAGGCCGATATGGGCGTCGAGCAGCGCGCGTGTGTAAGGCTGGGCCGGGGCGTCGACAATCCGCGCCGTCGCGCCAAGCTCGACCAGCTGGCCATGACGGAACACGGCGATGCGTTCGGCAAGCTCGGCCGCCAGTGCGATGTCGTGGCTGATGAACAGCAGCGTCATGCCGTCCTCGGCCACCAGCCGCCGGATCAAGGCAACGATCTCGGCTTGCACGATGGTGTCGAGCGCGCTGGTCGCCTCGTCGGCGATCAGCAATTTCGGGCCGGCCGCAATCGCGGCGGCGATTGCCACACGCTGTTTCTGGCCGCCCGAGAGCTGATGCGGGAAGGCCAGCAGGGCCGAGTCCGGGTCCGGCAGGCGGACGCGCTCCAGCAAGTTTTTTGCCTTCGCGTAAGCCTGCGGCCATGTGAGGCCGAGATGCGTGCGCGCCACTTCGGCGATTTGCTTGCCGATTGGCATCACCGGATCGAGGCTGGCGGACGGATCCTGGAAGACGAAGCCAATGTCGCGGCCGCCGAGGGGTGCCCGGCCGAGGCCGGGCCACTCGATCCGCCCATCGATCCGAGACGCAGCCGGCAACAGCCCGGCAATGGCCAGTGCCAAAGTGCTCTTGCCCGATCCGCTTTCGCCGATGACAGCGAGGCGCTCGCCTGTAACAACATCGAGGCCGATGTTCTTCAGCGCCGCCACCGCGGTGCCGTCGCGGCGGTAGGTCACCGTCAGGTCGCGGATCGAAGTCAAGGCGGTCACTGCAGGCCCCTCCTCACGGCGGTGGTCTCGACGATGCCTTCACCAGCGAGATAGACACCCAGTACCGTCAGCACGAGGGCTATTCCCGGGACGATCGACAGAAAGGGCGCGGTGCGCAAAACGGTGCGGCCTTCGGCGATCATGCCGCCCCAGGTGACGCGGTTGGGGTCGCCGAGGCCAAGGAAGGACAGAGCCGCTTCGGTGAGGATCGCGGCGGCGACGATCACCGAGGACATCGCAAGCACCGGCGGCAACGCATTGGGCAGCACCTCGCGAAAGGCGATCGCCAGCGGATGCATGCCGATGGCGCGGGCGCTGGCAACATAATCGCGCTCACGGATGGAGAGGACTTCCGCGCGGGCGACCCGAGCCGGCCCAGTCCAGGTGCCAAGCGCGATGGCAATCACCACGATGCCGAGCGACGGCCCGACGACGCTGACAAAGGCCAGTGCCAGCAGGAAGCTCGGCACGGTCTGGAAGGCGTCTGTGATGCGCATCAGCACCTCGTCGATGAAGCCGCCGGCAAAGCCGGCCAGCGTGCCGACCACAGAGCCGACGGCGAGCGCCGCCGCTGCTGCCGCGAGCCCGACGGCGAGCGAGGTGCGGGCGCCGTGGAAAAGCTCGGCCAGAACGTCGCGGCCGAGCCGATCGGTGCCGAGCGGCAGCGACCAGTCCTGAAATGGCGGCAAAAGCGCGGGGCCGGCGATCGCTTGCGGGTCGCCGGGAAACAGCAGCGAGGCCGACAGCGCCATGGCGATCAGCGCCGCCAGGATGATGGCGCCCGCAACTGCCTCAGGCGTGCGCAGAAAGCGGCGGAAGCGGCTCATGCATTGGCCTCGCCGGCGCCGACGCGCGGATCGAGGAAGGCATAGGCGATGTCGACGAGCAGGTTGATGACGACGACAAGCACGGCACTGACGAGGATGATGCCGAGCAGCAAGGGCGTGTCGCGCGCGGCCACCGCTTCCTGCGCCAGCCGGCCGAGGCCGGGCACGGAAAAGACGCTTTCGATGACGACGCTGCCGCCGAGCATCTGCGCCGACTGCAGGCCGAGCATGGTGACCAGTGGCAGCAGTGCGTTGCGGGCGACGTGGGCGAGCACGATGCGGCGGCGCGAAAGCCCCTTGGCGCGGGCGGCCAGCACAAAATCCTGCCGCCAGACCTCGGCCATGCCGGCTCGCATCATGCGCAGATAGAGCGCGAGGTAGATGAAGCCGAGCGCCGCCACCGGCAGGACGAGGTGGATGGCGATATCGGCGGCACGGTCGAGGCCGGTCTTGTCCGAGGCCAGGGCCTCGATGCCGCCGATCGGCAGCCAGCGCAGGTCGACGGCAAAGACGACAATCAGCACCAGGCCGAGCCAAAAGCCCGGTATGGCATAAAGCGCCAGCGAGCCGATCGACAGGATGCGGTCACGGACGCTGCCGGGTCTGGCGCCGGCATAGATGCCGAGGGCGGAACCGAGGCCGAAGGATAGCGCGGTCGCGCTGACCATCAACAACAGGGTGTTGGGCAGCCGTTCGAGGATCACGTCGCGGATCGGTCTGGAGAACGTCACCGACTGGCCAAGATCGAGATGCAGCAGCGCCCAGAGATAGTTGGCCAGCCGCGTCAGTTCCGACTGGTCGAGGCCCCAGCGGTGGCGCAACAACTCGATCATGCCGGCATCCCCGCCGGTCGAGACGATATAGGCGTCGACGGCGTCGCCGGGTGCGGCTTCGAGCAGCAGAAAGGTGCCGATGACCACGATCAGCAGCACGAAGATGCTGCCGATGAGGCGGCGACGGAGCAGGATGAGGGCGCGGGTCATGCCGCTTTCACCCTCCCCCTTGTGGGGAGGGTCGATCGGCGAAGCGGAGCGGGGTGGGGGTCTTCAGGTCTTCGCCATTACCCCCACCCCGCCGAACGGTTGCCGCTTCGCGGCACCCATTCGTCGACCCTCCCCACAAGGGGGAGGGCGAACCCGGCGGAGATGTCCGGCGGGATAGAGGGGGGCGCGAAGGAACTCTCATTGTCGAACCTGAGCACCCGGATAGACGATCTGCAAGTCTGGAGAGGGTCAGCCCGCCAGATAGGTGTCCGCCCAGTTGGAGACTGCCCAGCGCGGATTGTTGGCGATGTTGCCCACGGTGTCACGAGCGACGCTGATAAAACTCCATTCGGCGACGTTGATCAGCGGCAGGTCGGCCGCCACCTCCTTCTGGAACTCCTTGTAAAGGTCGGTGCGGGCAGTGGTGTCGAGGGTTTCCGATGCCTTGGCGATGAGAGCGTCGAGCGCGTCGTTCTTGTAGCCGCCCTGGTTGGAGAAGGGCACGCCGTCGGGAATGCCGCTCTGCACCAGGATGGTGGTCGAGATTGCCGGGTCGCCGCGGAACACCGGCGGGCCGACGGCGAGGTCGAAGGCGTGGTCGGTGTAGACGGCCTTGATGTGCGCGGCCGAGTCGTTGTTGACCAGCTGGGCGTCGATGCCGATTGCGGCGAGCGCCTGGCGCAGATAGTCGCCGAACTGCTTGGTCTCGTTGAAATAGGGCGCCGGCAAAAGTTTCAGCGTAAAGCGCTTGCCGTCCGGGCCTTTCTTATAGCCGGCCTCGTCGAGCAGCGCGTTGGCCTTGGCGACGTCGAATGGATAGGTTGGCACGTCGGCAGTGTAGAATTGCGGATCGTTCTTGGGCACCGGGCCGGTGGCGGTGGTGGCATAGCCGAGGAACACCGTCTTGACGACGAAATCCTTGTCGATGGCGTGCGCGATCGCCTGGCGCACCTTGAGGTCGGCCAGTTCCTTGCGGCGATGGTTGATCTCGACGACGAGCTGATAGGTGAGCCCTTCATAACCCTTGGAGATCACTTTCAGGCCGGGCACCTTGGAGATGCGGTCGAGGTCGGCCAGCGGTACGGCGGAAAAGGCGGCGAGCTGGATCTCCTCGGCTTCCAGAGCGCTCGCCGCCGAGGTGCGGTCGGGCAGCACCTGGTAGATGATCTCGTCGAGATAGGGCTCGTCCTTGCCCCAGTAATCCGCGTTCTTCGTCAACCGGTAATACTGGCCGGCCTTGTATTCGGCGAATTTGAACGGCCCGGTGCCGATGGGTGCGTTGTTGGCCGGGTTGTCCTCGATCTTACCGACCTCGTAGATGTGTTTCGGCACCACGCTGCTCAGTGCCGGCAGAGCATTGCGGATCAGCTGGAACGGCGTCGGCTTGGCGAATTTGAACACGGCGGTGAGATCATCCGGCGTCTCGACGGCGGCGAGATCCTTGAACACGGTGCGGCCGAGATTCTGCAGCGGCTTCCAGATCTGCAGCGCCGAGAAGGCGACATCGGCCGATGTGAACGGCTTGCCGTCATGCCATTTGACGCCGTCACGCAGTTTGAAGGTCACGGAGAGCCCGTCGGCGGCCCCTTCCCAGCTCAGCGCCAACCGGGGAGCGAGCCCGTCCTTGCCGTCGAAGGAGGCTTCGGCCAGCGTTTCGACGATCTTGCTCGAGATGAAGAAAACGCCGTTGGAGGCGACGATCGCCGGGTTGAGGTTGCGCGGCTCGGAATCGGCGGCAAGCACCAGCCGGCCGCCCTTCTTCGGCGTTTGCGCCCAGCCGGTATCTGGCATGGCGGTGGAGGCCAGCAGCATCGCCGAGCCGGCAAGCATCGTGCGTCTGGAAATCGTGAAACCTGACATGATCGAACTCCGTCCTCTCCGCGACCCGATCGGGTGCGCCAATACCCCATGAATGCCCGCGGGCCAGCCAGCGGTCGCGATTATGAGCCTTGCCGAGGGTTTCGCCAGAGACGGAATTGGCGCATCCTCGCTTGGCTTTGAAATTTTCGTCCGCTGGACCAGTTTGGAGAAAGCGGCTCAATCCGCTCATTCTGGTAGGACCAGATTGAAAGGATGCGCGGCTAATGACGCGTTGGTGACCGCCAACCAATGCCATTATGCCTATTTCTGGCTGGACCAGAGTGGGCAATCTGGTGCAGATTTGATCTGCAGCTTGGGATCGGAAGCAGAACAGCCGGCGATCCCGGCAATTCAGGGAGAGAGAGATGAACGTTGCCCCGGGCAAGAGTGCCGTCGGCGATATCCCGTTCGACCAGGCAAGGGTCGACCGGTTGATGGAGGAGGCCGGCATCGATGTGCTGCTCGCCACCTCCAAGCACAACACGCAATATCTGCTTGGCGGCTACAAGTTCATCTTCTTCGCCGCGATGGATGCGATCGGCCACAGCCGTTATCTGCCTGTCGTCATCTATGAGAAGGGCGGGCCCGACCATGCCGCCTATATCGGCAACCGCATGGAAGGCGGCGAGCACCAGAACAATCCGTTCTGGACGCCGACGCTCCACGCCGCCTGCTGGGGCACGCTCGATGCCGCCAACCTCGCGGTCGAGCACCTGCGGAAGATCGGCAAGGCTGGTGCCCGCATCGGCATCGAGCCGGGCTTCCTGCCGTCGGACGCCTTTACGCTGATCCGCAAGGCGCTGCCGGATGCCAGGCTGATCGATGCGACGGCCATGCTGGAAAGCATGCGCGCCATCAAGACCGATGCGGAGCTGGAGAAGCTGCGCACGGCCTCCGAACGGATCACCGATTCCATGCTGGCAACCATTGCCTGGGCACGCGAAGGCACGACCAAGACCGAGATCATCGAGCAGCTGCGGCGCGAGGAAACCAATCGCGGCGCGCATTTCGAATATTGCTTGCTGACGCTGGGCTCCAGCCACAACCGCGCCGCCTCGCCGCAAGCCTGGAAGAAGGGCGAGGTGCTGTCGATCGATTCCGGCGGCAATTATCACGGCTATATCGGCGACCTCTGCCGGATGGGTATTCTCGGCGAACTGGATGCCGAACTCGAGGACCTGCTGGCCGCGGTCGAGACGGTGCAGCAGGCGGCCTTCTCGAAGGTCAGGGCGGGCACGCTGGGCGGCGACATGATTGCTCACGCCGAGGCCGCGCTGAAGAAATCCAAGGTCGCGCCCTACACGGATTTCTTCGCCCACGGCATGGGTCTGATCACGCATGAGGCGCCATTCCTGATGACCAACCATCCGGTGACCTATGAAGGCACGTATGCGGCAAAGCCGCTGGAAAAGAACATGGTGCTGTCGGTCGAGACGACGATGCTCCACCCGACGCGCGGCTTCATCAAGCTGGAAGACACGGTTGCGGTGACGGATGCCGGTTACGTGATGTTTGGCGATCGCGGCCGGGGGTGGAACAGGGGTGGGACCTTATAAAGTCCAAGGTCGGCGCTGCCCTCATCCGCCTGCCGGCACCTTCTCCCCGTGGAACGGGGAGAAGGGAGCGTTCCGGCGATTGGCGAAAGCGTCGATGACAGCGTCTTTCTCCCCGTTCCACGGGGAGAAATGTCCGACAGGACAATGAGGGGCTGCGCTGCCCGAGAAAGCTATTTCCCGCCCGGCGGGATCAGCCTGAAATCCGGCAGTTCGCGCAACACCAGTTCCGGTCCGGCCGGCGAATAGACGACGAAGAGCTGCATCGGTCCGTCGCCGGTGTTCAGCGTCGAGTGGAAGCGGCTTTCCGGCACGTAGATGGTGCAGCCGGGGCCGACCTTCGCGACCACCGGATTGCCCTTCTCGTCCTCGACCATCTGCTCGCCATGGCCGGAGATGACGAAGATGATTTCCTCGGCGCCGGGATGGTTGTGGCGGGTGTGGCCCTTGCCGGAGGGCAGGTCTACGACACCGCCGGAGAAACGCTCAGCGCCATTCACTTCCGGCGCCACCGTCAGCGCAAGCCGGCCCCAGTCGAAACCGAAGGTGCTGACGTCCCTCGGATAGACAAACATTTTGCTCTTGTCGGTCATCTCTCATCATCCCTTCTTTTTCTTCTGGTTATGCATCGTGACGGCCTTGAAATCAGCCGTCTGCCTGGCGATCGCGGCTTCCGCCGGCAGCCTTTCCATCGAACTGGCACCATAGAAGCCGTGCAGGCCCTTGCAGCGGTCGAGGATATAGCGGGCGTCGTCCGGCATCGAGATCGGCCCGCCATGGCAGAGCAGGATGACATCCTTGCGCACCGAGCGCGCGGCATTGGCGATGGCATCGATCTCGACGACGCAGTCATCAAGCGACCTGGCCGACGTGGCGCCGATCGAGCCGCCGGTCGTCACGCCCATATGAGCGACGACGATGTCGGCGCCGGCCTTGGTCATGGCGCGGGCCTCGTCCGGGTTGAAGACATAGGGTGTGGTCAGCAGGTCGAGCTTGTGCGCTTCCGCGATCATGTCGACCTCGAGCCCGAAGCCCATGCCGGTCTCCTCGAAGCTTTGCCGCATGTTGCCGTCGAACAGGCCGATGGTGGGGAAATTCTGCACGCCAGAAAAACCCATCGTCTTCAGTTCGGCCAGGAACAGCGGCATGATGACGAAGGGATCGGTGCCGTTGACGCCGGCCAGCACCGGCGTCTTCTTGACCACCGGCAGCACCTCGTAGGCCATTTCCTTGACGATCTCGTTGGCGTTGCCATAGGCGAGCAGGCCAGCGGCCGAGCCGCGCCCGGCCATCCGGTAGCGCCCGGAATTGTAGATGATGATGAGGTCGATGCCGCCGGCTTCCTCGGCTTTCGCCGACAGCCCGGTGCCTGCGCCGCCGCCGACAATCGGCACGCCCTTGTCGATCATTCCCCTGAATTTCTTCAGTATGTCCTTGCGCGGTATGGTGGGCATGTCTGGCCTCTCACTGTCTGGCGATGTCGAGGAAGGCGGCGGTTGCCGCCCCGGCGAATTCGGGATCGTTGATGTGCAGCGGCAAGCGCGTCACGCGGCGCCTGCCATTCGGCTTGATGGTGCGCTCGATGGCCTCGAACAGAACGGCGTCGGCTTCGGGATCGAAGAAGGCGCCGCCTTCGATGTCGAGCGCCGAGACGCCTTTTTCCGGAATGAGGAAATGCACCGGTCCCTCGCAGCGGGCGAGCCTGGCGCCGATCCACTCGCCGATCTGGCGGCATTCGTCCGCTGTGGTGCGCATCAGCGTGACATTCGGATTGTGCTCGTAGAACAGCCGCCCGCGATAGCGTTCCGGAATGGTCGACGGCGCCCAGAAATTGACCATGTCGAGTGCCCCGACCGAACCGACATAGGGCAGGCCGGTGCGGGCGATCGCGCCGAAGCGGTCCTCTGTCGCTGGCAGCACCCCGCCGAACAGGAGATCGCAGACCTCCGTTGTGGTGATGTCGATGACGCCGGACAGCAGGCCGCTGTCGGCCAGCTTCTCCATGCTGCGTCCGCCGGTGCCGGTGGCATGGAAGACCATGCAGTCATAGGTCGAACGAAGCCGGTCGGCGATGGCGGTCACGCAAGGCGTGGTGACGCCGAACATGGTGAGCCCGATCGACGGCTTGCCCTCGGGTGGCGGCGCTGGTCTGGCCGCCATGCCTGAAATCGCCTGGGCGGCATTGTGCAACACGACACGGGAAAGCCGGTTCAGTCCGGCCATGTCGGTCACGGATGGCATCATGACGATGTCGGAGACGTCGACATAGGGTGCGGTGTCGCCGGAAGCGAGCGTCGAGACCATGATCTTCGGGAGGCCGAGCGGCAGCGCGCGCATGCCCGACGTGATGATCGAGGTGCCGCCGCCGCCGCCAATGCCGATCATGGCGGCGATGTCGTTTCTCGATTGGGCAAAGCGGGCGAAGGCGATGCCCATCGCCGCGACCGCGGCGCCGCGATCATTGCCGCCGAGCACGGCTTTGCTCCCGCCGGGGTGATGGTTGGCAATTTCCTGGGCGGTGATGTCGACGGGAATGGTTGCGTCGCGCGTTCCGACATCGACGCGGGACACTGCGGCACCCGTGGCGGCGATGGCATCGGCCAGGAAGGCGAGTTCCTCGCCCTTGGTGTCAGCGGTGCCCACCACATAGATGCGCTTCATCGTGTTTCCCCAATCCGGGCGGGCTTGCGTCACCGCCTGCCGCTCCATTGCCCGCCCGTTCGACCGCTCGAAGGCCATTGCAATTTTTTGAGACGCGCGTATCGTATTGACATGGATGTCTCACGTCAACAAGCCGCGGTGAGCGACGATACCGCCGAGGGAGCCGAGCGTGGACCCCGCGCGCGCACGAAACGGCTGATGCTGGAGACGGCGACGAGGCTGATGCAGGCCGGCGTCACGCCGTCGGTCAGCGAGGTGGCGGAAGCCGCGGAAGTTTCCCGCGCGACTGCCTACCGTTATTTTCCGAGCCAGGCCGCATTGGTGCAGGCTGTCGTCGACGAGGGGCTGGGGCCAATCCTGACCTGGCAATCGACCTCCGCCGATGCCGAGCGCCGGGTCGCCGATCTGTTCGACACGGCCATGCCGCGCATCGAGGCGTTCGAGGCGACGTTCAAGGCGGCGCTGAAGCTGTCGCTCGATCAGTGGGCGAGGCGTCAGGCCGGCACGCTGGGTGGCGAGCCGGCCTTCACGCGCGGCCACCGCGTCCAATTGCTGAAGGAAGCGATCGCGCCGCTCAAGGGCCGCTTGCCGCCGCGCGATTTCAAGCGGCTGGCGCAGGCGCTGTCGCTGATCTTCGGCGTCGAGGTGCTGATCGTGCTCAAGGATATCTGGGGACTGGACAGCCGCAGCATGATGTCGGTCGCGCAGTGGGCGGCCGCGACGCTGGTGCGCGCGGCAATAGCGGAATCGATCGGTGAAGGAGATAGCATCGATCCGACGGTGGTCGTGAAATAGCACCTATCTGGTTGGACCAGATTTGAGCATTGACTACTAATATTACCCTCAATGCGGAGTGCTGGACAATACCTCCGTGTATCACTGAGTAGGAAAATCATGAGAAAACAGGCAGATAAACCCGGAATCCGATAGCAATGACCAAGTCAAGCTGCCAAGAAAGGGCTTGACGTGCACGCGAAATTGGTAATACCAGATCAGGGAAGAAAAGCGGATCGAAAGTGAGGGCTGCGATCCATTTTCCGGCAGGGCGAGGAGGCCCGGAACCGGAAGAGTGCGATCACGGGAGGAACTACCGGAGCCGGCCCCGTTGCCGGCTCGCATGACAGGGTAGAATGCGCACAAGGGAGGAAATCATTATGCGCAAGTTAGTGACCAGCGTGCTTGCTGGTATCGGCTTAACGCTTGCCTGCGGAACGTCCGTCTACGCGCAGGAAAAGTCGCTCACCATCTTCTGGGCGGAATGGGATCCGGCCAACTATTTGCAGGAACTCGGCAACGAGTACGAGAAGGAAACCGGCGTCAAGATCACGGTGGAAACGACGCCGTGGTCCGACTTCCAGACCAAGGCCTTCACCGAGTTCAACGCCCATGGCGACGCCTATGATCTGGTCGTCGGCGACTCGCAATGGCTCGGCGCCGGCTCGACCGGCGGCCACTATGTCGACCTCACCGACTTCTTCAACAAGTACAAGCTGAAAGAGGTGATGGCGCCGGCGACGGTGAAATACTACGCCGAATATCCCGGCAACAGCGGCAAGTACTGGGCCATCCCGCTCGAAGGCGATGCCGTCGGCTGGTCCTACCGCAAGGACTGGTTCGAGGATCCCAAGGAGAAGGAAGCCTTCAAGGCCAAATACGGCTACGATCTCGACGTACCGAAGGATTTCAAGGCGCTGCGCGACATCGCCGAATTCTTCTACCGGCCGGATCAGAAGAAATACGGCATCGCCATCTACACTGACAATTCCTATGACGCGATGGCGATGGGCTTCGAGAACGCGCTGTTTTCCTATGGCGGCGAACTGGGCGACTATTCGACCTACAAGGTCGACGGTATCGTCAACTCCGACAAGGCCATAGCGGCGCTCGACGCCTACAAGGAACTCTACAAGTTCACGCCTCCGGGCTGGGCCAAGTCGTTCTTTGTCGAGGACAACCAGGCGATCACTGAAAACCTGGCCGCGATGAGCATGAACTACTTCGCGTTCTTCCCCTCGCTCATCAACGAGGCGTCGAACCCGAACGCCAAGAACACCGGCTTCTTCGCCAACCCTCCCGGCCCGAACGGCGACCAGTTCGCCGCACTCGGCGGACAGGGCATCTCCATCGTTTCCTACTCGCAGAAGCAGGACGAGGCGATGAAGTTCCTGGAATGGTTCATCAAGGATGAGACCCAGAAGAAGTGGGCGGCACTTGGCGGCTACACCTGCAGCGCGGCGGTGCTCAAGTCGCCGGAATTCCAGAACGCCACGCCCTACAACAAGGCCTTCTACGAGACCATGTTCAAGGTGAAGGACTTCTGGGCGGTGCCGGAATATGCCGAACTGCTGCAGCAGCTCAACCAGCGCGTCTACCCCTACATGATCGGCGGCGAAGGCACCGCCAAGGAGACGCTGGACGCTTTGGCCGGCGACTGGAACGCGACCTTCAAGAAATACGGCCGCGTCAAGTAACAATCATGGCTCACGGAGGGGGCGTTGGTGCCTCCTCCGTTTCTTTTTCTGCAAATGGGAGCAGGGTCTTGGCGACCACGATGATCACCACGCTGGACAGGTCTTCAAGAGCGGCCGCGCGCGGCCTCAGCGACATTTCGATCCGCAACCTCTTCATCATCCCGACGGTCCTGTTCCTGATCGTCTTCAACATCTTTCCGCTGATCTATTCGCTTGGCTATTCCTTCACCGATTTTCGCGCGTCGACCAACGCGCCGGCGAACTTCGTCGGGCTGCAGAATTATCGCGACCTGCTCAACGATCCTTATGTTTGGTCCAACTTCGCCATCACCGCTAAGTACGTCATCATCTCGGTCGCCGGACAGCTGCTTGTCGGGTTCGGCGTGGCGATGCTGCTCAACCGCGACATTCCCATGAAGGGGTTGCTGACGACGCTGCTGCTGCTGCCGATGATGCTGTCGATGGCCGTCGTCGGCCTGTTCTGGAAGCTGCTCTACGACCCGTCCTTCGGCATCATCAACTATGCGCTCGGCCTCGGTACATTCGAATGGCTGTCGGATCCGAAGATGGCACTCTACGCCGTTGCGCTGACCGACATCTGGATGTGGTCGCCCTTCGTCATGCTGTTGTCGCTTGCCGGCCTGTCGGCGGTGCCGAAGCATCTCTACGAGGCCGCCGCGATCGATCGCGCCGGGCCGTTCTACACCTTCTTCCGCATCACGCTGCCGCTGGTCGCGCCGATCCTGATGATCGCCGTCATCTTCCGCACCATGGAAGCGTTCAAGACCTTCGATCTCGCCTACATCCTGACCAGCCAGCCGACGGCCGAGCTGATCTCGATCCGGCTCTACAAGATGGCATTCCAGGAATGGCAGACCGGGCGTTCCTGCGCGCTGGCCTACATCGTGCTGATCATGGTGCTGGCGATCACCAACATCTACGTCAAATACCTCAATAAGGTGAAGGAGCGCTGAGATGGCCGCCGTCCGCACTTCTTCCGAAATCGGCTTCAACCGCGTTGCCATCGTCGCCGTGCTGGTGGTGACGATCATCTTCCTGGCGCCGATCTACTGGATCGCCTCGACAGCGTTCAAGCCGCGCAACCTCGCCACCACCATCCCGCCGACGATCGTCTTCCAGCCGGAAATATCGCCTTTCGTGAAGCTGTTCACCAAGCGCTCGCAAATGCGCAGCCCGCCGTCGCCGGAAGAGTATGCGGCCGCGCCGTGGTGGGAGCGCGTCGTCTTCGACGGCGGCGAAAAGATCGTGCGCGACGGCAAGGGCCAGGTGCAGTGGTCGGGATATCCGAGCCGCTTCCTGAACTCGCTGATCATCGCCATTACCTCGACGGTGCTGGCGGTCGGCATGGGAACGTTCACCGCCTATGGCTTCTCGCGCTTCAAGGTGAAGGGCGAGGCGGACCTTTTGTTCTTCATCCTGTCGACGCGCATGTTGCCGCCCGTGGTGGTGGCGATCCCGATGTTCCTGATGTACCGGGCGGTCGGCCTCAACGATTCCCATGTCGGCCTGATCATCCTCTACACCGCCTTCAACCTGTCCTTCTCGGTGTGGCTGATGAAGGGCTTCATGGACGAGATCCCGAAGGAATATGAGGAGGCTGCCCTCGTCGATGGCTACACGCGCATGGAGGCCTTCTTCAAGATCGTGCTGCCGGAGGCCGCCACCGGCATCGCCGCCACCGCCGTGTTCTGCTTCATCACGGCATGGAACGAATATGCCTTCGCGCTGATCATGACCAACCGCCGCGCCCAGACCGCGCCGCCCTTCATTCCCAGCCAGGTCGGCTCCGGCCTGCCGGACTGGACAGTGATCGCCGCCGGAACCTTCCTGTTCCTGCTGCCGGTCGCGATCTTCACCTTCCTGCTCCGCAACCATCTGTTGCGCGGCATGTCCTTCGGAGCGATCCGCAAATGAGCTTTCGCGCCATCAACCAGAAATACCTGGAACCTGGATCGCAGATTCTCATGGTGCTCGGCATTATCGCACTCTGCCAGCCCTGGAACATGTTGCTGCATACATATGGCCTGACCATCATCCTGATCGGGCTGATCGGCTTCAACATCACGTCGAAGATCGCACCGGAAGAAAAAGCCGGCACGGGACAGATGCGAAATCCGGGAGCACAGCATTGACCCAGATCGAGCTTCGCGGCGTCCAGAAATTCTTCGGCGCCGTCCAGGTCATCAAGGACCTCAACCTCAAGATCAGCGACAACGAGTTCATCGTGCTGCTCGGCCAGTCTGGCTGCGGCAAGACGACGACGTTGCGCGCCATCGCCGGGCTGGAGACGATCGACGAGGGCGACATCCTCATCGACGGCAAACCCATCCAGCATCTGAAGGCCGCCGATCGCGATATCGCCATGGTCTTCCAGTCGTTCTCGCTCTACCCGCATATGAGCGTCTACGAGAACATCGCCTTCCCCTTGCGCGCCACGCGCAAGAGCAAAAGCGAGATCGACCAGGAAGTGCGTTCGGTCGCCAGGACGTTGCAGATATCGGACCTGCTCGCCAAGAAACCGTCCGCGCTTTCAGGCGGCGACATGCAGCGCGTCGCCATCGGCCGGGCGCTGGTGCGGCGGCCGAAAGCGATGCTGATGGACGAGCCGATCGGCGCGCTCGACGCCAAGCTGCGCGAGGAGATGCGGGCCGAGATCAAGCGGCTGCACATCAAGCAGGGTTCGACCACCATCTATGTCACCCACGACCAGATCGAGGCGATGAGCCTCGCCGACCGCATCGTCATCATGCATGAAGGCGTGCTGCAGCAGGTCGGCTCGCCGGACGAGGTCTATTCGCGGCCGGCCAATCTGTTCGTGGCGCAGTTCGTCGGCAGCCCGGTGATGAACGTCGCCGACGCGGCGGTCGCCGAAACGGCTTCGTCGGTCTCGGTGACGCTCGGTGGTGCTGCCGCCGGTTTCGAGTTCCCGCAGGCGCTGCTGTCGAAGCTCAACGGCCATGCCGGCGATCAGCTGGCGCTTGGCATCCGGCCGGAAGGCGTTCTCATTCGCCACGATGCGGCGAAAGGGTTCCTGCCGGTCGAGACGCAGATCGTCGAGCCGCTCGGCTCCTTCGATATCGTCGACCTCAAGGTCGGCTCCAAGATGCTGCGCGCGCGCACCAAGAGCGGCTTCGTCAGCGGTCCCGGCGAGAGGGTGTTCGCCAGGATCGATCCGGCCCAGGCGCATTTCTTCGACACGGCAAGCGGCAAGTCGCTGGGGGTGAGACTGTGACGGCCGAAAGCCGCGAAAAGCCAACGATCCGGCTTTTCGAACAGTCGAATGCCCGGAGCCATAGCGAAGGGCAGGCCGCCCTCGAACAGAATCGAGACAACTGACCATGGCCCATATCCAGCTCAAGAACATCTCGAAGACATTCGGAAATCATACCGCGCTGACCGGGCTCGATCTCGACATCGCCGATGGCGAATTCTTCGTGCTGCTGGGGGAAACGGGCGCCGGCAAGACGACGACGCTGCGGCTGATCGCCGGCCTCGAGAAGCCGAGCGAAGGCCAGGTTTTCATCGATGGCGTCGATGTCGCCGACTGGGGGGCAGCCGAGCGCGATGTGGCGCTGGTGCTGCAGCAATACTCGCTCTATCCACGCTACACGGTGCGCGAGAACCTCGAGTTCCCGCTGAAGCCGAAGATCCGCCGGCTGCCCGACGCCGAGATCAAGGACCGCGTCGACCGTGCCGCCCGCACGCTCAGGATCGAGCATCTGCTCGACCGCAAGACCGACCGGCTGTCGGGCGGCGAGATGCAGCGCGTCTCCATCGGCCGCGCCATCGTGCGCAAGCCGCGTGTGTTCCTGATGGACGAGCCGCTGTCGGCGCTCGACGCCAAGCTGCGAGAGGCGCTGCGCACGGAACTCAAGAACCTGCAGATGCAGCTTGGCGCCACCTTCCTGTTCGTCACCCATGACCAGATCGAGGCAATGTCGATGGGCGACAAGGTCGGTGTGCTCAACCACGGCCGCATCGTCCAGACCGGCACGCCGCACGAGATCTACAACAATCCGCGCGACACCTATGTGGCGAGCTTCGTCGGCTCGCCGCCGATGAACCTCATCGACGGCAAACTGGTGAATGGCCGCGCGGTGATGGCGCCGCTGAACTTCGAACTGCCTTTTTCAGGGGGAGCCAAGGCGAGCGGCGCGACCGATGGTCGCCCGCTCGTCTTCGGCGTTCGTCCCGAGGACGTCTATCTCGAGAGCGGCGCGCCGGTCGAGGCGCGCGTCCATGACGTCGAGAACCACGGCGTCGAGAAGATCCTGACGCTGCGCGTCGGCGACGCGACGCTGCGCGCCACGGTGCCAGCCAGGACCGATGTGGCGATCGAGCAAGCGGTGCGCTTTGCCTGGAACCCGGACAAGGTGGTGCTGTTCGACAAGGGCAGCGGTGTCAGCTTGCGGCACGTTGGATGAGGCACGCTGCTTCGCTCTAACCAGAGCCGCGTGCGCGGGAGCGGCCGCTCAGCCGGCCTGGCGGATCTCCGCCTGCTCCTCGGCGCGCAGGTGGCTGGGCGCCGAGCCGATGACACGCTTGAAGGCGCGGCTGAAGGCGGCGTCCGATTCATAACCGAGACGCGCGGCAACGACCGATATCTTCATCCGGTCCTGGACCAGCCACTGCCGCGCCTGATGCATTCTCACCTGGGTGACGTACTTCGCCGGTGTCTCGCCGACGATGGTGGCGAAACGCTCGGCAAAGCCCGATCGCGAGGCGCCCATCATCCTGGCCAGCGATTCGACCGTCCAGTCGTGGCTAGGTTCGAGATGGATGGCGGCCAGCACGCGCCCGATCTCGCGGTCCCTGACCGCCGCGATCCAGCCGCTGGAATCGCCACAGCCGCGCTCGACCCATGAGCGGATGACGGTGGCGGCCAGCACGTCGGCCAGCCGCGCCAGAATGCCACCCGAGCCAACGCGCTCCATCGTCACTTCGCGCGCCATCGAGTCCAGCAGATGCGGAATGCCCGGCTCGTAGGCTTCGAGCTCGTGGGTGCGCATCACATCCGGCATCATGCCGAGCAGCGGATGCAGGCCATCGAGATTGAAATACATGCTGGCGCAGAACAGCAGCGTTCCCGGCCGGCAGTCCTTGTCGCACATCTCCGCGTTCGACGTGCAGTAAACGTCCTTGCAGACCTCCTCGCGCTCGTAACCGTGGATTGGCCAGGTCTGTGCGCCGGGCTCGCTGGCCAGCACATGGGCTTCGCCTCGGGGCAGCAACACCGCATCGCCGGCGTTGAGTTGCACCCATTCGCCGGATGGCTGCTTCAGCCAGCAGCCTTTGCGGCCAACGAAATGAAAGCGCGCCGCCGGGTGGGCAGGGAACTGAATGCCCCAGGGCTCCTTCATTTCGCAGCGGCCATATTCGACGCCATCGAGACGCAAGCCACGCAAGATGTCTGTCAGCGGGTCGCCAGTGATCGGAATTTTGGACGAACGGTCAAACATAATGGGGTTTCTAGCATGGAAACTCCAAGCGGTCACTCCCTATGTTGCACTGCAGCCAAATGCTGCGCTGCAAGCAACCCGGAGACTGACCATGGCCGAACCTGCGACAGGCGTCATCGACGCCGCCCTGTTGAACCCTGCGGATCAGGAGGAGCGAACCGAGCCGGCATGGGGTGCCGTCGTCTCCCTGGCGCTTGGTGTTTTCGGCCTCGTCACGGCGGAATTCCTGCCCGCCAGCCTGCTGACGCCGATGGCGCGCGATCTCGGCGTCACCGAGGGCGTGGCCGGACAAGCGGTGACGGCGACCGCGATCGTCGGCGCCATTGCCGCGCCCACCATGGCCATCATCACCAGGCGCATGGACCGCAGGCTGGTGATGTGGATGCTGACGGTGTTTCTGATCCTGTCGAACCTCCTGGCCACCTTTGCCTCGTCGCTCACCATGCTTCTGCTTGCCCGCGTCGTGCTCGGCATGGCGCTCGGCGGCTTCTGGGCGATGTCGGCGGCGATGGCACTGCGGCTGGTGCCGATGCGGCTGATGCCGCGCGCCATGTCGATCATCCTGACCGGCGTTTCCCTTGCCACGGTCACCGCCGCCCCTGTCGGTGCCTATGTCGGCGACATCTGGGGATGGCGCACGGCGTTCATGATCGCCACCGTCGTCGGCGCGCTGGCACTGCTGGTGCAACTGGCCACCATTCCGAGGCTGCCGCCGGTGGGTGTGGCGAGCTTCCGCACCTTGCTCGACGTGCTGGAGCGCCCGACGATCCGGGCAGCGCTGCTGGTCGCTTCGGGACACTTTGCCGGCTTCACTTATGTGCGCCCCTTCCTCGAGAGGGTGCCCGTGCTCGACATCGAGACGATCTCGCTGGTGCTGCTGGCCTATGGCATAGGCGGCTTCTTCGGCAATATCGCCGGCGGCATCCTAGCCGAACGCAACCTCAAGGCAGCCGTTGCGCTGGCACCTTTGCTGATAGCCTTGGCGGCCGCCTCGATGCTGATCTTCGGCGCCTCGCCGACGATTGCCGCCGCCGCCGTCGCGGCCTGGGGCTTTGCCTTCGGCGCGGTGCCGGTCGGGATGCAGACCTGGCTGGTGCGGGCCGCGCCCGACCATGCCGAAAGCGCCGGCGGACTGATGGTGGCGACCTTCCAGGTGGCGATTGCGCTGGGTGCCGTGTTTGGCGGCCTGCTGGTCGACCATGCCGGCGTGGCCAGCGCCTTCGCCTATTGCGGCGCGGCGACCTTGCTGGCGGCGATCGTGGTGTTCCTGCGCGGCCCGAAGCAGGCTGAATAGTCTCTCCCATCGGAGCGACATAGACAGGTGTCCCAGACATTGCGCAGCGGCCCGAGAACCATCACGGTTTTCGGGCCGCTGCCGTTATGATGGCAGGGACGAGCGAACTCAAACCGCGCGCCCGTCGAAGTCGAAGACCTGCAAGGTGGAAGGGTCGAGATCGGCGACGCAGTGGATGTTGATATAGGCACTGCGCTCGCTGCCTTCGCGGACATCCTCGGCGAAGGGATGGGTTCCGCAGGTCCGGCAGAAGCGGTGTGCGATGGCGTGACCGCCGAATGTGTAGATGCCCAAATCATCGCCCCAGGCCAGAACCCGCAGCGTCTGGTGCGGGATGGCACACAACAGCGCGCCCTTGCGCGAGCAGATCGAGCAATTGCACCGCACGGCGCCGGTCAGTTCGGCCTTGAACTCGAAGGCGACCTTGCCACAGTGGCAGCTGCCTTTGTAGAGCATCGGTTTATTCCCTCCATCCGGCAGGGGTGCAAAACCGCCTGCGCCGGGTTAAGTCTCGGCAAGCCATGCAACTGGCTTCAACCGTTAAGACGTTCAACACGTCCGGAGTCCGACACCGACAATGCAATCCGTCCGGGATCATCTCGAAATCATCCTTTCGCGCCTCGCCGCCCGTGCCGGGGAAGAGCGCGTGTTCACGAAGATCTACGCGGAGCCCGCGCGAGCGGCGGCCGATGCCAGCGATGCGCGCCAGCGCGCAGGTATAACGCTCGGACCGCTCGATGGTACCATTGTCTCGATCAAGGATCTGTTCGATGTCGCGGGCGAACCAACCACGGCCGGCTCGCTGATGCTCAGGACCGCCGCACCGGCGCTGAGAGACGCGGTCATCGTCAGCCGGCTGCGGCAGGCCGGCGCGGTGATCATCGGCAAGACCAACATGACCGAATTCGCCTTCACGGCGATTGGCGACAACCAGCACCATGGCACACCCGGCAACGCGATGGATGCCAGCCGCATTCCGGGCGGCTCGTCTTCGGGTGCGGGCGTTTCTGTTGGCGAGGGCAGCTGCGACATCGCCATCGGCTCGGACACTGGCGGTTCGGTGCGTATACCGGCATCACTCAACGGTGTCGTCGGCTTCAAGCCGACGGCGCGGCGGGTGCCGCTGGCGGGCGCTTTCCCTTTGTCCGGCACGCTGGACTCGATCGGGCCGCTTGCCCGAACCGTCGCCCAGTGCGCCGCCACCGACGCGGTGATGGCCGGCGAGGTGCCGAGCGCGCTGGCGCCGCTTCCGCTTGCCGGGCTTCGCGTCGGCGTCCCGCGGGGCGTTCTTTTCGAAGACACCGAAGGCGAGGTCGCGGCAGCATTCGAGCACTGTCTCGGCAAGGTCGGACTGGCTGGTGCCCGGGTCACGGACCTGCCGATAGACGATCTGCTTGCCGATATGCGCGCGGCGACCAGGCGTGGCTCGATCGCCGCCATGGAAGGGGCCGAGATCCATGCCGACTGGCTGGCGACAGGGGCGTCAGTGCCGGTTGACCCACATGTCAGCGGGCCTTTGTCGCGGGCGGCCCTGCTGCCGACGCCGGTCTATATCAGGGCACTGCGGCGCCGTACCGCGCTCGCCGCGGCCATGGACGAGCGGCTGGCATCGGTCGATGTGCTGGCGCTGCCAACCACGCCGGTGACGGCGCCGACCATCGTTTCCATGGCCGAGGATGCCGAACTGCGTGATCGCAGCGAAGGCCTGCTCTTGCGCAACACACAGGTCGCCAACCAGTTCGACCTCTGCGCGATCTCGCTGCCGATGCCGGTCATGGCGCTGCCGGCCGGACTGATGCTGGTCGCGCGCAATGGCCATGACCGGCATTTGATGCGGATTGCGGCTGAAGTGGAAAGGCTGCTGGGCGGCTGATCGGCAGGGAACTGCGAACCGAGGATCAGTGCGACGAGCAGTGCTTGCGTTCGCTGTCGCTGGCGGTGCGCACGATGCGAGTCGCGACCAGCCAGGGCAGGCTGTAATCCTTGCCGGTGATGGTCTCGGTGCGCTGCTCGATCGAGCCCCTGACGACGATCTTTCCGGCATAAAGCACGTCGGACTGATCCGTTATCGCCTTGTCGGCCTGCGGCAATCCGCTGGTGTCGATAGACACACCCTTGATGATCGTGCCGGTGGCGAGATCAAGCGCGCTGTTTGACGGGCAGGGCGCCTTGAAGCAGCGCAACCCGTTGTCGCAATAGACATAGCTGCTCTGGGCCGCGGCGAGTGCCGGCAAGGCGCAGATAGATGGGACTGCGGCAATCAGAAATGCGAGGCGAAGACCGGACATGACCGCAACGTCGCGGAGAATTGGGGCGAAACCGCGATGCACTATAGGTTGGCCGGAAACCGCCGCCGGTAATGATCGACCACTTCCGGATTGCGCAGATTGACCGGCAGTTTGCCCGCCAGCACGAGCAAGGCCTCGCCCGCCGCGCCGACACCCATGCGCATCATCGATTCTTCGGTGATGCCGGCCATATGCGGGGTGACGATGACATTGTCGAAGCCGAAATAGGGATGATTTGGCGGCAGCGGCTGCTGCGAAAACACGTCGAGCGCGGCACCGCCGATGCGGCGTTTCCGCAGGGCCTCGATCAGCGCGTCGTCGTCGACGACCGGTCCGCGCGACACGTTGATCAGCAGCGCATTCGGCTTCATGCGGGCGATCCGCTCACGATTGATCAGTCCGCGCGTCTCCGGCGTCAGCGGACAACACAGGACGATGATGTCGCTTTGTTCGACCAGCGCGTCGATCGACAGGAAGCCGACCTTCTCCGGCGCGGGCTGCATGCTGCGCGTCGTTGCCACCACCTTCAGGTCGAAGCCGTGCGCCGCGATGTGGCCGACGGCCTGTCCGACGGCGCCGAGGCCGACAATGCCGATCGTCTTGCCGGCCAGCTCGCTGTTGGAATTGGCGTGCTCGCGGCCGGCGAGCCAGCCTTTCGTGCGCAGGTCGCGGTCGACAACGCGGAAGTTACGCAGCAAGGCGAGGGCCGCAAACATGACGTGTTCGGCAACCGAGCGGGCATTGACCGCCGGCACATTGGCCACCAGCACGCCGGCCGCGAAAGCAGCTTCCATCGGGATCATGTCGAGCCCGGCGCCATGGCGGATCGCGGCCCGCAGCCTCACCGCACCCTCGAACAACGCCGGCGGCAGGGGCGCGCGCACGATGACGATGTCGGCATTCTTCGCCTCGGCGGCAAGCGTGCCTGGATCGAGGGCGGGAGCAACGACAAGCTCACCGGCGCCGGCCAGCATCGCCGAGGCGCGCGGATGCAGCGGATGAGTCGACAGGATCCTTGGCACGGTCAGGCCTTTTCGAGCGTAGGGCTTGCGGGCGCCACCGCTTTGCCGCCCTCGATAAGGCCCTTCCAGTAGCTCTCCGCGCCTTGCAGATGGGCGCTCATCAGCGCCTGGGCGAGGTTGCCGTCGCGACGCAGCAGCGCCTCATAGATCTGGATGTGCTCGGCATGCGAGCGCACGCTGCGCTCGGGGTCGTTGAAATAGATCGGCAGGCGCTGTTCGCCCATCATGTAGTAGACGCTGCAGACATTGTGGAAGACGCTGTTCTTGGTGGCGCGGACGATCTCGAGGTGAAACTCGCGGTCTTCCTTGGCAAGACCTTCGCCTGCAGCGATGCGGTCTTCCGAAGCCTTCAGGATTTCGCGCAACCGCTCGAAATTCTCCTCGGTGGCGCGCGAACAGGCCAGCTCGGCCGCCTTGATCTCGTGGATCTTGCGCAGTTCGACCGTCTCGTAGATCTGGATCGGGTCGAGCGGCAGGCCGGCGCGCGCGAACAGCGCCATCGCTTCGACACTGGCCTGCTTGGTGTCGATGTAGATGCCGGATTTGGCGCGGCGCTCGACGATGCGCATGGCCTCGAGAATGGCGAGCGCCTCGCGGATCTGGCCGCGGCTGACGCTGAAATGCTCCGCCAGTTCGCGTTCCGACGGCGTTCGGCCGGTCTCCTTGTCCGAATGGGAGAACAGGTAGGCGGCGAGTTCCGCGAGAAGGTTCTTTTCTTTCATCGTCAATCGCGTTGCGCGTGCGCCTCCAGGAACCGCTCCGAAATGGTGAATCCCAGACCCGGCTTTTCCGGGATCGCTACCATACCGTCCCGTGCTTCGACAGTCTCTTCGATCAAATCATGGATCATCGGGTTGGCGCCGAGCGAATATTCGACGGTGAAACTCGATGGCGATGCGGCGCAGACATGCAACCCGGCGAAAAAGCAGGGAGCTCCGGCCCACAGATGCGGGGCAAAGCGCAGGTTGAAGGCGCTGGCGATGGTGCCGATCTTCATCGCCTCGCTGATGCCGCCGCAGAAGGCGGGATCCGGCTGGAAGATGTCGGCGGCCTTGAGTACGGCAAGGTCGCGGAAGGCATAGCGCGTCGCTTCGCTTTCGCCGGTGGCGATTGGAACGGCGCCGGACGCGCGCACTTCAGCCATGCCCGGCTTGTCGTCGGCGATGATCGGCTCCTCGAACCAGGCGAGATCGAGGTCGTTGACGAGGTGGATGAAGCGCTTGGCCTCCGCCACCGTGTAGGTGCCATGCGCGTCGACCATCAATTCGACATCGGGACCCAGTGTCTGCCGCGCGGCGCGGACACGCGCCGCGGAAATGTGTGCTGCGCCGTCCATGGCCCCGACCCGCATCTTCAGCGCCTTGAAGCCGCCCCTGGCGATATAGGACTTCAATTGCTCGCCGATGGCCTCGGCGGGCGCCCAGCCGCCGGACGCGTAGGCCGGCATGCGATCGAGCTTGCGGCCGCCGAGCAGCCGCCAGACCGGGACCCCAAGCGATTTGCCGAGAATATCCCAGAGCGCGATGTCTACCGCGCTGATGGCGGCGATGCTCATGCCACGCCGTGCCAGCTGCGGCATGGCGTGGCCGGCGCGCGCGGCACTGTCGTGGCGCACGCCATTGTAGAGCATCTCCCATATGACGCCGATATCGGCCGGATCACGGCCGATCAGCTGCGGCCCGACCTCATGGTTCAGCATGTGGACAAGGGCGCCGTAGCTGCCGGCGCTGCCGGCGGCGTTCTTGCCTTCGCCCCATCCGACCAGCCCGTCATTGGTCTCGATGCGCAGGATGGCGGCGTCAAAGGTCGTCACCTGGCCGAAATCGCTGCGGTGTTGCCGTGCGGCTTCGATCGGGATGCGGACCCACCAGGCTTGGACGGTCTTGATACGCATGGTCTTCCCCAGCCCTGCCGCCGGTCGGGGCGGAAGGGCAAATTTTCCAACAGGCAGTCGACTACTTGATCAGCGGCAGCAGCGTTTCGGCGGTGATGCGCATCTGGTCGGTGTAGAATTTCTCGGTAAGCACGCTCGAGCCGTGGTCCTGGATGAACTTCAGCTGTTCGGGCGAGATGTCGACCGGATGGCGCTCGACCATGTCGGGATAGGGCGCGGCCGGCGTGCGGTCGACCGGTGCCACGAACTCGTTGGTCAGCGCACCGTCGTAACCGATCTCCTTCAACGTGGCGACGATCTTTGGCCAGTCGATCTGGCCGAGGCCGGCGGCAAAGCGGTTGTTGTCGGCGACATGGAAGTCGAACAGGCGCTTTCCGACCTGACGGATCGCGTCGTAGACGTTAAATTCTTCCATATGGATATGGTAGGCGTCGAGGCAGACGCCGCATTCCGGGCTGACCGCGTCGGCCAACGCCAGGGCCTGAGCGCCGCGGTTGAACAGATAGGTCTCGAAGCGGTTCAGCGGTTCGACGGCGATCTTGACGCCGACCTTCTTGGCGTGGGCGAAGCATTCGCGGGTCGCGTCGACGACCCATTTCCATTCTTCTTCCTCGGTGCCATCCGGCACCACCTTGCCGACGGTGGCCGGAACCAGCGTGATGATCTCGCCGTCGAGTTCGCTGACCATGGTCAGCACGTCCTTGACGTACTGAACGGAGCGTTCGCGCTGGCCCTGGTTCTTGGCGGCGAGGTTGCGCTCGCCCAGCATCAGCGTCACCGCCCCCCAGCAGCGAATGCCATGTTCCTTGAGGAGCGCGCGCGTCTCCCTGGTCTTGTACTGTTCGGGCTCGCCGGAAATCTCGATCGACTCATAGCCGAATTTCTTGATGCGCTTGAGCGTCGTCTCCAGGGGTTCCGCGCGCATCCAGTTGTGCGTCGAAAGATGCATGGTCTGTCCTTCCCAAATTCGCCTGTATGGTTCGCCTGCGACATGCATCGCCGAAAGGCGACGCAAGGGTTCCTCCCCAAGGCATCCCCAGCCTTTTCTCGAAAACTGGTTCGACCAATTGGGCCTCAAGCGAGGTCTACAGCAAATTCTTCGAGACGGCAAGAAGTGCGGGAATACGACTTTTAACCTAGATTACCTCATTGATTACATTGGAATATGCGACGGTTTCTTGCGTGCATGAAGGGCTCCGCCGGCACATAGCGAGGCTTGACCAAATTGGCATATTTGGTAATACCAGAATGGCGACGTGTACAAGTGCTAACGTGAAAAGACCAAAGTGGCTGGCCCTGCTTCCAATCGGCGCTATGCTTGGTCGCGATGAAAACGAGGGAGGATGCCGATGCCGACAACGATGAAGGGCCCTGGGCTGTTTCTGGCGCAGTTCGCGGGCGATGCCGCGCCGTTCAATTCACTGGCCTCGATCACCAAATGGGCGGCCGGCCTCGGCTACAAGGGCGTGCAGATTCCGACCTGGGACGCGCGGCTGTTCGATCTCGAGAAGGCGGCCTCTTCCAAGACCTATTGCGACGAGGTCAAGGGCATCTGCGCCGAGGCCGGCGTCGAGATCACCGAACTGTCCACGCACCTGCAGGGGCAATTGGTGGCGGTGCATCCGGCCTATGACGCGCAGTTCGATGGTTTTGCTCCGGCTTCGGTGCACAACAATCCCAAGGCGCGGCAGAAATGGGCGGTCGAACAGATGAAGTTCGGCGCCAAGGCCTCGAAGAACCTTGGCCTCAAGGCCTCGGTATCGTTTTCCGGCGCACTGGCCTTCCCTTACCTCTATCCTTGGCCGCAGCGGCCGGCCGGCCTGATCGAGGAAGCGTTTGCCGAACTCGGCAAGCGCTGGAAGCCGATCCTCGATGTCTATGAGGACAATGGCGTCGATATCGGCTACGAGATCCATCCCGGCGAGGACGTGTTCGACGGCGCGACCTTCGAGATGTTCCTCGACGCGGTTGGCGGCCACAAGCGCTGCAACATCAATTATGATCCGTCGCACTTCCTGTTGCAGCAGCTCGACTATCTCGAATTCATCGACATCTATCACGAGCGGATCAAGGCCTTCCACGTCAAGGACGCCGAGTTCAACCCGACCGGCCGGCAAGGCGTCTATTCCGGCTACCAGAGCTGGACCAACCGCGCCGGCCGCTTCCGCTCGCTTGGCGACGGTCAGGTGGATTTCGGCGGTATCTTTTCCAAGCTCACCCAGTACGATTATGATTCCTGGGCGGTGCTGGAGTGGGAGTGCTGCCTGAAGCATCCGGAGGATGGCGCGGCCGAAGGCGCGCCCTTCATCGAGCACCACATCATTCGGGTGACGGAAAAGGCATTCGACGATTTTGCCGGCGGCGCTACCGACAAGAAGGTGCTGCGCGCCATGATGGGAATTTGAAGCGGTCTTCCTTCCCCTTTGAGGGGAGGGTCGATCCGCATAGCGGATCGGGGTGGGGTCGCCGGCCGCAGAGCCCGGCATGAAGCGATCCCTTCCGGCCCTTCGGGCCACCCTCCCCACAGGGGGAGGGGTATCTCAGCCAACACGGGAGAAAAAGATGGTCGGCGCATCGAAGTCGGAAACGGGAGGCGGCCCGATCCGCTACGGCATGGTCGGCGGAGGGCAGGGCGCCTTCATCGGCGCGGTGCACCGGATCGCGGCGCGCATGGACAACGACTTCGTACTGGTCGCCGGCGCGCTGTCGGCGAATCCTGAGCGGGCCAAGGCATCGGCCGCTGAACTCGGCCTCGACCCGGATCGCAGCTACGCCTCCTACGCCGAAATGGCCAAGGCCGAAGCCAAGCGGCCCGACGGCATCGAGGCGGTGGCCATCGTCACGCCCAACAATGTGCATGTGCCGGCGGCCAAGGCCTTCCTCGAGGCTGGCATCCACGTCATCTGCGACAAGCCGCTGGCAACGACGCTGGCCGAGGCAAAGAAGCTGGCGGCGATAGTCGAGAAGACCGGCAAGGTGTTCGTGCTCACCCACAACTACACCGCCTATCCAATGGTACGGCAGGCGCGCGAGATGGTGGCCAAGGGTGTGCTCGGCGACATCCGCATCGTGCAGTCGGAGTATCCGCAGGACTGGCTGACCGAGGACCTTGCCGCCACCGGCCAGAAGCAGGCGTCGTGGCGCAGCGACCCGAAGCAGGCGGGCGCCGGCGGTGCGCTCGGCGACATCGGTACGCACGCCTATAACCTCGCCCGTTTCGTCTCCGGGCTGGAACTTGATTCATTGTCGGCCGATCTCGACGCCTTCGTGCCGGGCCGGCTGCTCGACGACAACGTCAACGTCATGCTGCGCTTCAAACCGGCCGGCAGGACGCATCCGGCCAAGGGCATGATCTGGGCAAGCCAGGTGGCGCCGGGCCATGAGAACGGGCTGAAGCTGCGCATCTACGGCTCGAAGGGCGGGCTGGAATGGGTGCAGGCCGACCCGAACTATCTCTGGTACACGCCGTTCGGCCAGCCGAAGCAGCTGATCACCCGAAATGGCGCTGGCGCGCTGCCGGTAGCGGGTCGTGTCAGCCGCGTTCCGTCGGGCCATCCGGAAGGCTATCTCGAGGGCTTCGCCAACATCTACCAGGAGGCGGCGCGGGCGATCCGTGCGGCACGACGCAAAGGCGGCAAGCCGGCAAAGGATGTCGTCTTTCCGACCATACAGGATGGCGTCGAGGGCATGGCCTTTATCGAGGCCTGCGTGAAGTCTTCGAAGAAGAATGGAGCGTGGACGAAGCTCTGACCGGGGTGCTGATCTTCAGGTGATGCCGGCCTGCAAACGGCAGTTTCCGGCGCTTCCGGTGCTCACGTACGAAAAGTACGCTCCGCTCCGGTTCTCGGAAACTACCATTTTCGGCTCGGCCTGACCTGAAGCTCAACACCCCGGCAGGGCCGAAAAATGGGGAGGGTCGTCGATGAAAATCGGCATGTGCATGTTCTTGTGGACGACGGCGGTGTCGAAGAAACACGAGCCGCTGCTTCGCGACATCAAGGCGACAGGCTTCGATGGTGTGGAGATACCGATCTTTGCCGGCACGCCGGACGACTACAGGAAACTCGGCGAGTTGCTCGATCGCATCGGGCTCGAGCGGACCGCGGTTTCAGCCATGGGCGATCCGGCAATGAACCTGATCTCGGCCGATGCGGCAACGCGCAAGGCCGGCATCGACTACATGAAATGGGCGATTGATTGCGCCAATGCGCTCGGTGCGAGCACGCTGAGCGGCCCGCTGCATTCGACGCTCGGCGCCTTTTCCGGCACCGGGCCGACGGCCGCCGAGAAGAAGCGCTCGGTCGCCTCGCAACGCGCCATCGGCGACCATGCCGGCAAGAAGGGCGTCACCATCGGGCTCGAGGCGCTCAACCGCTTCGAATGCTATCTCCTCAACACGATGGCGGATCTGTCGGAGCATATCGACGCCATCGACCGGCCGCACATCAAGGCGATGTACGACACCTTCCATGCCAATATCGAGGAGGCCGACCCGATCGGCGCCTATACAAAGCACCGCGGGAATGTCGTGCATATCCATATTTCGGAGAATGACCGCGGCGTGCCGGGGCGCGGCAATATTCCGTGGACGGAGACTTTTTCCGCCATCCGCAAGAGCGGCTATGACGACTGGCTGACGATCGAGGCGTTTGGCCGCTCGCTCAAGGACCTGGCGGCGGCAACCAAGGTGTGGCGCGATTTTTTCGAGAGCCCGGAAGCCGTCTACCGGGACGGCTACAAGCATATCAGAAACGGGTGGAAGAAAGCCGCTTAGGGTATGCCGATATCCAGGTGAGGCCGGTCTGGCCTGACGCTCAACACACCCTGGGGCGCCGAACCGGTTACTCCTGCTCGGCCTGGAGCCTGTTGTAGTCGTGGATGGTACGGCTCAGCCTGCGGCGCAGGAAATTCGATATGTTGTCGAAGACGAAGACGACGACCAGCGTCAGCAGCACCATGTAGAAGACGTTGGCCCAGTTGGAGTTGGTGCGCATCGCTTCCCACAGCTTCAGACCGATGCCGCCGGCGCCGACGGCACCGATGATGGTCGCGCCCCTGGTGTTGGATTCCCACTGGTAAAGCGTCTGGCTGATGAACACCGGGATCACTTCCGGCAGCACGCCGTAGCGCTGCACCAGAAGGCCGTTGGCGCCGGTCGAGACGACACCCTCGCGCGGCTTGTCGTCGATGTTCTCGAGCGCCTCGGAATAGGTTTTGCCGAGCGTGCCGATCTCGGTGAAGAAGATCGCGGCGCTGCCTGCCAGGGGACCCGGCCCGAAGGCGCGGGTGAAGAACAGCGCCCAGATCAGCATGTCGATCGAGCGCATGAAGTCGAAGAAGCGCTTGAGCACCTGGTTGACCAGCCGGCTGGGCGTGATGTTGCGGGCGGCGAAGAACGCAAGCGGGAAGGCGACGATGCCGCCAAGCGCGGTGCCGAGAAAGGCCATGACGATGGTCTGCAGGAGCTTGGTCCAGACATCGCCATGCTGCCACTGGGCGTTGTTCCAGATGTTGTCGCCGGCCAGCGCCAGATTGGACGTGCCCGGCTTGAGTTCGGGCCCGGAGACGATGAGCGAGGCCACTTCGCCCGCCGACTTGCCGAAGAACGGCGAGCGGGTATCGAAGACAAAATTCGCCCAGCCGAGGAAGCGCTTGCGTATCTTGACGCGGTCGGCTGCGACGCGGACCTCGCCGGCAAAGCCCATGTCGGCGACGACCTCGTCCTCATGCGCGGTGATCCAGCCGGGAACCGGGCCGGAGATCAGCGGCTTGCCTGTATCCAGCGCGACCGGCACGGTCTCGCCGTTGGCAATGATCGTTGCCTGCATCTTGTTGAAGGTGACCGACTTGGCGGCGCCATCGATCAGGATCGTCACCGAGCCGTCGGCATTGGTCCTGACCCAGTCCGGATGCGGATCCGGGCCGAGCACCGAGAAGCGTGGATATTTGGCGGTGATCTGAGGTTCATCGAGGCGGAAGATCGGCTGCACGTCGTAGCTGATCCATTGGGTCAGGAACAGTGGCAGGCGCTCCCAGTGCGATTCCCGTATCACCTGCGGCAGGTTGAAGAACCACAGGGCGTAGAGAAGGTAGACAACGGTGCCTCCAAGCAACAGCAGCGGCCTGAAGCGCTGGTGGAGCGGGCGCCGGAACACGTGCGGGAAGCGCTCCTCGATCGACTGGATCTGATCGGCGGTCATGGTGGTCATCGGCTACGCCCCGATCATGAAGGCTTGCTCGCCGACAAGCTTGCGGCGCAGCCAGGCGGAGAACTGGTCGACGATGAAGATCGTGGTGAACAGGAGCAGCACCAGGGCTATCGTCTTGGCGCCGAAGCCGCGGGAGATGGACAGCTTCAGCTCTTCGCCGATACCGCCGCCGCCGACCGCGCCCATGATGGTGGAGATGCGCACGTTGATCTCGATCCGCAGCAGTGTGTAGGACATGAAGTTGGGCAGCACCTGCGGCAGGCCGGCAAAGCGTACCCGCTCGAACCAGTTGGCGCCGACCGCTCGCAGGCCTTCCTCGGCGCGCATGTCGATGTTCTCGTTGATCTCGTAGAACAGCTTGCCCAGCGCGCCGATCGAATGCAGGCCGATGGCGATGATGGCGGCGATCGGGCCGATCGAGACAATGGCCGCGAACAGACCGGCGATGACGATCTCGGGAAAAGCGCGCAGCAGTTCCATGAAGCGCTTGACGATAAGCCGCAGCACGGGGTGCGGCGTCAGGTTGCGCGCCGCGATGAAGGAGAACGGCACGGCAAAGACGAAACCGATGAAGGTCGAGACCAGCGCCACGTTGAGCGTGGTCAGCATCAACTCGAAATATTCGGGGATGTAGAAGCTGCCCCAGACATAGGCGCGGCCGAGCGGGAAGTTGAATTCCTGGGTGCCGGTATCATGTGGGGAAGCGATGTCGAACATCGCCCGCCAGACATCGTTCCAGTCCTTGGGGACGAGCCAGCTCAGGAAGTCCAGTATGTGTGGCAGCCGATCGAAGAAATGCCCGGCATTGGCCTCGTCGGCGAACCACATGGTGCCGCAGAGCGCGACGATGAGCAGGCCGACACCGATAGCCGTATAGAGCCGGCGCAAGGATGTCTGGCGTCGCCAGGCATCGGCTGCCCGGTGCGTCGCGTCTGAATGAGCGGTCACGGAAAGGGTCATGATCGGAGATGCAAAAAGGGCGGTGCTTTGAACACCGCCCTTTTTGATTTTGCCGTTAGCCGCCGATGGCTGCCTTACGGGCTTCGACGATGACGTTGTAGAAGTCCGGCTTCACCGGGACGTAGCCGGTAAAATCGCCGCCTTCGACGCCTTCGAAGCAAGCCTTGTCCTTCTTGGGCAGGGCGGTGAAGAAGGCGGTCAGCTTGGCGGTCATGTCGTCGCCGAGCGCGGTGCGCACGACCAGCGGGCCGTTCGGGATCAGGCCCGAGCGCCAGACTTCGACGAAGTCGTTGGGGTCGACGGCGCCCTTGGCGACTTCCTTGTGGAAGGTGCCGGAGCTGTAGCCGTCCTTGAAGTCGCCAATGCCGGAGGAATCGTCCACCGCCACGTCGACCTTGCCGTCACGCACGGCCAGAACGTTGTTCTCGTGGCCGCCGTTGAACTGGGTCGAAGCGAAGAAGGTTTCGTTCGAAGCACCGGTGTCCTTCGGAATCTGGGTCAGCGGGATCAGATAGCCGGAGGTCGAATCCGGATCGGCGTAGCCCAGCTTCTTGCCCTTGGCCGACTTGATGTCGGTGATGCCGGAGGACTTCAGCGCCAGGCCGATCGAATAATAGCCGGTCGCGCCGTCGGTCTGCTGGGTGGTGAGGATCGGGGTGACGGCCTTCGGGTCCTTCAGGACGACGCTGGCGTAGCCGGAAGCGCCGAGCTCGGCGAAGTCGAGCGTGCCGCCGAGCAGGCCCTGGATGACACCGTCATAGTCGGCGGCCGGGAACAGCGACACTTTTTCAAAGCCGAATTCGGCTTTCAGGTGGTCGGCGAGGCACTGGTAGTTGCGCAGCCGGTCGGTCTCGTTTTCACCGCCGAGAATGCCGACGCGAAATTCCTTCATATCGGCGGCATGGGCCATGCTGGTCGCCATTGCGAGCACCGAAACGGCGCCAAAAACCATCTTCCTGAACATTGGATATCTCTCCTGTAGGTTCCGGCCACGCGCCGGCAGCGTTCTGATTTTGACAGGTACCCTTGACGCGGGCTGGCGATCCAGGCCGCTCAGTATCCCGGAAATGCGGGTTCGAGCGGTCCGGCGGATGCGGCGATCTTTTGCTTGATGGCAACGCTGGTCGAGGTGATGGCCTCGGAGATTTCGCCGCCATTGCTGTCGGCGCCATAGACGAGGCGCACGGCCTCGCGGTTGAGCTCTTCCGGCGGGCCATCGAAGACGACCTTGCCGGCGGCCATGCCGATGATGCGGTTGCAGTAGGTGCGGGCGGTATCCAGTGTATGCAGATTGGTGACGACGGTGATGCCTTCGCGCAGATTGATGTCCTGCAGCGAATCCATCACCACCTTGGCGTTGAGCGGGTCGAGCGAAGCGATCGGCTCGTCGGCGAGGATCACCCTGGGCTGCTGCATCATGGCGCGGGCAATGGCGACGCGCTGCTGCTGGCCGCCCGACAAGGTGCCGGCGGGCTGCAGGGCGGTGCGGGCGATGTCGAGCCGTTCCAGCGCCGCAACCGCTTCGGCGCACTCGGCGCGGGAGAACATGCCGAACAGATTGGTGATGGTCGAACGGTGGTTCAGCTTGCCGAGCAGCACATTGGTCAGTACGTCGAGGCGCGGCACCAGGTTGAACTGCTGGAAGATCATGGCGCAGTCGCGCTGCCAGCGCCGCAGTGGCGAACCGCGCAGCTGGGAAACCTCGGCGCCGTCAAAAAAAATCGACCCCTGGCTGGGATCGATGAGACGGTTGATCATGCGCAAAAGGGTCGATTTGCCGGCGCCGGAACGGCCGATGATGCCGACCATCTGACCTTGCGGGATCGAGATGTCGACATTGCTGACGGCGATGTTCTTGCCAAATCGGCGAGAGACGCCGCGGATTTCGAGCGTGGCTGACGTTGCTGACATGGGCAGGTTCCAGTCCAGTCGCGGTTGAAGGTCTGTTGGCCTTCGCTAGCGCAGCGCCATGAACCTGCGGTGTCGGATTGATGTCAGTTTTGTTACTGCCCACAGACGCGGCGTCTGGCGCCCCTTCCAGAGCGATCAGCCGAGCGCAAGCAACTCCTCGAAGTGCTTCATGTCGCGGAATGCACAGAAGGCGGGTGCCTTGATCTCGATCATCGGCGCCTGCCGCGCGAAAAGCGCGAGAGAGTCATCGAACAGTGCTTGCCATTGCGCCATCCTGTCGTCCGCCAGTCGCTGGATCTGATAGGCGAAGGTGATGTGGAAGACATAACTGTCGTGATCGGGGTGCCGGTATCCGAACGGCACGGCCAAGGCATCGCGCCAGGCACGCATGATGCGCACGTCGTCGTCCGTCGCGCCGGCAACGGTGAGTCCCGTCGGGACGACTTCGACCACCTTGATGTTGAATGGGCCAAAGCCCTCGAAGCCCTTCAGCCGTTCCAGATAGAGGCGGGTCATCGCGTCGATGCTGGTGTCGAGCGGTACGCCACGCGGCCAGTAGGGCAACCGGCGGCGGTATTCGATGATGCCCTGGAAAAGCGTCATATGCAGGCTGGAGACGGGCGTGAAGGCCAGCCGGTCGGCGTCGGGCATCGCCAGCATCCGGTCGCGTACTGCGAGCACCACGGCTTCGGATGGCGAACCGCCGACCAGGTGGCTGACCACGGTGTTGCCGGGTTCGATCAGGAAATTGCCTGACGTGTCGTAGCGGGTGCCGAGGTGCAACGGAGGGGTCGGATTGGAGCCGGCAAAGAATCCGGCGAGGGATGGTTTGACTGTGTCGAGCATGGCGATCTCCGAGGAAAGACCACGTCCTGCTTCGGCGATGTGTCAGGGATATGAAACAGGCCTGTCCATGACGATGATGTGATGGCCGATCTCTCGTTGTCTAACGCAATTCCGGACGGAAAACCGGTTCCCCACTTTTCCTGCAATTGCTCTACCCGCCATATTTCTCCAGGAAGGCTTCGGCCTCAAGCGACCGAAAATCGTCGAGTGCGGCGCGCAGCCTTGCGTGGTCCCAGTCCCACCAGGCAAGCGCCCGGTAGCGCTCGGCGGTGCGGCGATCGAAGCGCTCGCGGATCGGCTTTGCCGGTACGCCGCCGACGATGGTGTAGGGCGCGACATCCTTCGAGACGACCGCTCCGGCGCCGACCGCCGCGCCATCGCCGACAGTGACGCCAGGCAGGATGGTCGAGCCGTGACCGAGCCAGGTGTCATGGCCGATGGTGACGCGCCTGGCGCGGCGCTGGGCGAAGAATTCGCTCTCGTGCTCGGCATCGTCCCAATAGTCGGAGGCGCGATAGGTGAAATGGTGCAGCGTCGGCCGCCATGTCGGGTGGTTGGTGGCGTTGATGCGCACGCTTGCCGCAATGTTGGAGAACTTGCCGATCGTCGTGCACCAGACGGCGCAGTCCTGCATCATATAGGAGTAATCGCCGAGTTCGCTTTCGGAAACCCGGCTGCGGTCGGCGATCTCGGTCCAGCGACCAAGTGTCGAGTTTTCTACGTCAGCCGTCGGATGGACCAGCGGCGCTTCCGATAATTTCCTGGTCATGCGGCGATTTTTCCCGGGGCAAAAGCGGTGACGTCAATGATGCGGTCGGCAACCGCCTCGCGCACGTCATGGTCGTGGAAGATACCGAGGAGGGCGACGCCCGCCGTCTTCTTGCCAGCGATGAGTTCGATCACCACGTCGCGGTTCCTGGCGTCGAGCGAGGCAGTCGGCTCGTCGAGCAGCAGGATCGGGTGCTCGGTGATGAAGCCGCGCGCGATGTTGACGCGCTGCTGCTCGCCGCCGGAGAAGGTCGCCGGCGGCAGAGCCCAGAGTTTCTCCGGCAGGTTGAGTTGCGCCAGCAAGGCGCGCGCCTTGTCGCGCGCGCTCTCGTGGTCCTCGCCGCGCTCGACCAGCGGCTCGGCGACGACATCCAGCGCCGGGACACGCGGCACGGTGCGCAGGAACTGGCTGACATAGCCGATGGTCTGGCGGCGCACCGCAAGCACGGTGCGCGGGCTGGCGGTGGCAAGGTCGATCAAGCCGTCGTCGTGGCTGACGATGATCTGGCCTTCATCGACGGCGTAATTGCCGTAGAGCATCTTGAGGATCGAGCTCTTGCCGGCGCCGGACGGGCCGCCAAGCACCGTGCATTCGCCAGCCCTGATCGAGAACGAGACACCGGCGACGACTGGCAATTTGATGCCGTCGCGCAGATGCATGGTGAAGCTCTTGGCGACGTCGGAGACGACGAGCGGGGTTGCCATGTCAGTGTCCTTTGTTCTGCCGCATGATCTGGTCCGAAAACCGCCTTCCACTTTTCGGGATCACGCGGCTAGACCTGCAAAATGGAAGAAACGAGAAGCTGGGTGTAGGGCGCGCGCGGGTCATCAAGCACGCGGTCGGTGAGGCCGCTTTCGATGACGCGGCCGTCCTTCATCACCATCATGCGCTGCGACAGAAGGCGTGCCACCGCGAGGTCGTGGGTGACGACGATGGCGGCGAGACCAAGATCGGTGACCAGGCCGCGCAACAGGTCGAGCAGGCGCGCCTGCACCGAGACGTCGAGGCCGCCGGTCGGCTCATCCATGAACACCAGCCGAGGCCCGGTGACGAGGTTGCGGGCAATCTGGAGGCGCTGGCGCATGCCGCCGGAGAAGGCACGTGGCTCGTCGTCGATGCGGTCCTCGTCGATCTCGACGCGCGACAGCCAGTCGACGGCCGTGGCGCGGATCTTGCCGTAATGGCGATCCCCCACAGCCATCAGCCGTTCGCCGACATTGGCACCGGCCGACACCGTCATGCGCAGGCCATCCGCCGGGTTCTGGTGGACGAAACCCCAGTCGGTGCGCATCAAAAAGCGGCGCTCGGCCTCGCTCATGCGGTAAAGTTCGCGGAACTGGCCGTCGCGCATGCGGTAGCTGGCGGTGCCGGAGGAGGGCAGCAGCCGTGTCGACAGGCAGTTGAGCAGCGTCGTCTTGCCGGAGCCGGATTCGCCGACCACCGCCAGGACTTCGCCCGGCCACAGGTCGAAGGAGACATTGTCGCAGCCGACACGCGAGCCGTAGAATTTGGAGAGTGCCGAGACGCGCAGCAGTGGTTCGTCGGTCATTGCGCCGGCTCCATGTTTCCTGGGGCAAGGTGGGTTTCCGGCGCAAGATGGCCGCGATGGCCCTCTTCACGCCGCTTCTCGCAGTGATCGGTGTCGGAGCAGACGAACATGTGGCCGCCATGGTCGTCGAGAATGACCTCGTCGAGATAGACATTCTCGGCCGCGCACAACGCGCAGGGCTGGTCGAAGGTCTGCACCTCGAACGGATGATCCTCGAAGTCGAGGCTGACCACGCTGGTGAAGGGCGGCACCGCGTAGATGCGCTTTTCGCGGCCGGCGCCGAACAACTGCAGGGCCGGCGAGCGGTGCATCTTGGGATTGTCGAATTTCGGCGTCGGCGACGGGTCCATCACATAGCGGCCCTCGACCTTGACCGGATAGGCATAGGTGGTGGCGATGCGACCGTGCCTGGCGATGTCCTCGTAGAGCTTGACATGCATGAGGCCGTATTCCTCCAGCGCATGCATCTTGCGCGTTTCGGTCTCGCGCGGCTCGAGGAAGCGCAAGGGCTCGGGGATCGGCACCTGGTAGACCAGCACCTGGCCCGCCGTCAGCGGATGTTCGGGGATACGGTGGCGGGTCTGGATGATGGTGGCGCTGGCGGTATCGGTCGTCACCGCGACATTGGCGACCTTCTTGAAGAAGGCGCGGATCGACACGGCATTGGTGGTGTCGTCGGCGCCCTGGTCGATAACCTTGAGCACATCGTGGGGGCCGATGATCGAGGCGGTGACCTGGACGCCGCCGGTACCCCAGCCATAGGGCATCGGCATTTCGCGCGAAGCGAACGGCACCTGATAGCCCGGGATGGCGATGCCCTTGAGGATCGCGCGGCGGATCATCCTTTTGGTCTGCTCGTCGAGATAGGCGAAGTTGTAGGTGGCGATATCGCTCATGGCGCGACCTCCAGTTCCTTGGCGTAGCGTGCCAGCCGCTCCGTAAGCGTGCCGGTGTGCAGTTCGAACATGTGGTTGTCGTCGTCGTAGAAATAGATCGAGCGACCTTCGCCCTCGACACGCGGGCGGGGCGGGCGCATGTCGAGGCCGAGCTTGCCGACGCGCTCGGCATAGCGGTCGAAATCGGCGTCATCGATCTTGAAGGCGATGTGGTTGTAGCTGCGTTCCGGCAGCGTCTCGCCCTTCATGATGGCGATCCAGATGTCGCCGATCAGGAAGAATTTTTCGCGCGACAGCGAGAACTGCTTGGCGTCGCTGGCATAGACCTCGCGCGCGTCGAAGACTTCCTCGAGGATCGCGGTCATGCGGTCGAGGTCGCGGACGATGAAGGTCATGTGGGACAGGCCTTCGATCATTCGGCGGCCTCCCGCTTTTCCTCGACCTTCGTAGGATTTTCGCGCGCGTCGTATTCGGCGCGCATGCGGCGCACGAGGTCGAGCTCGGCCTGGAAGTCGACATAGTGCGGCAGCTTCAAATGCTCGACGAAGCCGGTCGCCTGGACGTTGTCGGAGTGGGAGATGACGAACTCCTCGTCCTGCGCGGCGGCGACGACATCCTCGCCGAGCTCCGTGGCGCGCAGCGCCCGGTCGCACAGCGCCATGGCCATCGCCTTGCGCTCGCTTTGGCCGAAGACGAGGCCGTAGCCGCGGGTGAATTGCGGCGGCGCCTTGGCCGAGCCCTTGAACTGGTTGACCATCTGGCATTCGGTGACGCGGACGGTGCCAAGCGGCACCGCGAAGGGCAGTTCCGGCACGTCGAGTTCCAGCTCGACCTCGCCGATGCGGATCTCGCCGACGAAGGGATGGTTGCGGGCATAGCCGCGCTGGGTGGAATAGCCGAGCGCCAAGAGGAAACCCTCGTCGCCGCGTGACAGCGCCTGCAGGCGGATGTCGCGCGCCATCGGGAATTCCATCGGCTCGCGGGTGATGTCGCCGGGGACATGGTCCTGCGGCATCTCGCCGTCCGGCTCGATCAGGCCTTCGCGGGCGAGGATCGCCGAGACGCGCGGCATGGCTTGCGGTTCCGTCTCGCGCCGCAGCGGCTCGGCAACATCGGCGCCGGCGGCAAGCTCCGGATCGAGCAGCCGGTGGGTATAGTCGAATGTGGGCCCAAGCAGCTGGCCGCCGGGCAGGTCCTTGTAGGTTGCCGACACGCGCCGCTCGACCAGCATGTTGGCGGTGTCGATCGGCCTTGTGTAGCCGAAGCGCGGCAGCGTGGTGCGATAAGCGCGCACCAGGAAGATCGCCTCGATCATGTCGCCGCGCGCCTGAACGATGGCCAGCGCCGCCAATTCCCTATCGTAGAGCGAGCCTTCGCTCATCACCCGGTCGACGCCGAGCGCCAGCTGCTCGACGATCTGGTCGAGCCGAAGTGCGGGCACCGAACGTTCGCCGCGCCTGCGATCAGCAAGCAGGCCGTGGGCGTTACGAATAGCGGCTTCGCCACCTTTTACCGCGACATACATCCTACGCCTCCATCGTCTTGATCCGCGTCGTGCGCGGCAGGCAGGCTATGCCGTCAGCGGTGGCGAGGATGATGTCGACGCCGCGCGGAAAGCGCTGGTTGTTCTGCTTCCACTGCTCGACGAAATGACGCGGCATCCGCGCCGGTGCGATCGTGGCGCTGGTCTCGATGCCGGGGCCCTCGAGCAGCAATGGGGCGCCCGAAGCAAGATCGCCGACTTGCAGGATCAGCGTGGTCGAGCGGTCGGGATAGTCCTGCGTGCCTTGCGAAAAACCATCGAGCGCCATCATCTCGGCCGGCGTGGCGACAAACGCGAAATGCGCATCGGCCGGTGTGTTGGCCAGTGGTGCGCCAGAGTGGAAACCAAGCCAGGATCTGATCGCGGCGGAGCTTTGCAGTGCCGGGTCGAGCCATAGCGGGGTGTCATTGTCGCAAAGCGCCAGTGCTATGGCGCCGGCGGTTGCCGACAGCGGCGCCGGCGGGCGGGCGAAGGCCGGCAGCGGCTGCACGCTACCCGGCCGCGCCATTGCGTCCATGACGGCGCGGAACACGGTCTGGGCGTTGAAGACCGGATCGGCGAAACCGCCCTCGATCGATTGCACAGCTGCGTCCATTAGTCTTCTCCGCGAACCATTGTGAAGAAATCCACCTTCGTTGCCGCCGTCTCGGCACGGCGCCGTTCATGCGCTGTGGTCAGCGCCGCCTGCAGGGGCGCGATGATTTTGGTCTCGACCTCATTGCGGCGCGCCGGGTCCTGCCACAGCGCGTCGGCGATGGCCGCCAGCCTTGCCTTCTGCTTGTCGCGGCCAAGCGCATAGCAATGGCCGACCTGACCGGACGGCAGCCTGACGGTGGCCCGGGTAATGGTCGCCTCGCCGACATTGAAAGGCGCGCCGCCGCCGCCGATGCGGCCGCGCATGGTCACCAGGCCGGTCTCGGGGCCACGCAGCAGTTCAGCTTCCGAGGGCAAACCGGCCTCGTTCCAGAGCCGGACGATATCGTCGCCGCTGGATTGCGCCAGTGTTGCCATGGCGGCCTTGCGGTCGGCCTGGTCGCGGGCTTCCTGTCCTCGCATGAGCAACATCCCTCTCGCCTAAATTCGTCTATTGATATAGACATCTATACAAATTATACCCATTATCTAACGCGAGTCCATGACGGGTGGATGACAGGCGATGGAAGGCTAGGGGCAATCGATGATCGGGCGGCCGGCAGCTGACAGAATCGAGCGGCGCAGTGGCGTCTCGCTATGGCGACAGATCGCCGACAAGATCCTGCACGCGATCGCCATTGGCGATTTCGCCGAGAATACCGCGCTGCCGCCGGAGGTGGCGTTGGCCGAGCGCTACGGCGTCAACCGTCACACCGTGCGCAGCGCCATATCGGCCCTTGTGCAGGAAGGGGTGCTGCGGGCAGAGCAGGGGCGTGGCACCTTCGTGCTGTCGCGCAAGCGGCTGTCCTATCCGATCGGCGCGCGCACGCGCTTTTCGACGGGTCTGCAAGGGCAGACATCGGAAAGGCACATCGTCCTGCTCGCCTCGTCGGTCGAGCCGGCCAGCCAGCGCGTCGCCGAGGGCCTTGGCCTTGCCAGGGGGGCCGAGGTGATACGGCTGGAAACGCGCGGCGAAGCCGATGGGCGGGCGGTGTCGCGCGCTGCAGGCTGGTTCGAAGCCAGGCGCTTTGCCGGCATCGATGCCGTGATGGCGGAAACCGGTTCGATCACCGCATCGCTGGCGCGTTTCGGCATAGACGACTATCTCAGGCAATCGACCGTGTTGTCGGCGCGCCATGCCGATGCTGCCGATCTTGCCGATCTCGATCTGCAGCCCGGAGCCATCGTGCTGGTCACGGTCGCCGTCAACGCTACGCCCGACGGCCAGCCGATCCAGTTTTCCGAGTCGCGTTTCCCGGCCGAGCGGGTCGAGCTCAGGCTGTCGGCGCTGTGAGCCGACGCTGCCGATTGCTTATCCGACCTCGATCACAGCCTTGATCAGGCCGGATTTCTCGTGTGCCCAGCGGGCGAGATCGCGCGGCGTTTCGGTAAGCGGTGTGCGGTGGGTGACAAGCTTGGCCAATGGCACCGCGCCGTTGCGGATCGAGGCCGCGACGTGATCGAAGTCGGCGCGCAGCGCATTGCGGCTGCCGATCAGCGTCATCTCACGCTTGTGGAATTCCGGATCGGAAAAGACGATGTCGTCCTTGACGACGCTGACCAGCACCAGTGTTCCACCATGCGCGACATGGGCGAAGGCCGATTGCACCGACCGGGTGTTGCCGGTGGCGTCGAAAACCATTTCGAAGCCTTCGCCGCCGGTCGCCTCCCTGACCAGATCGGGCACCGCGCCGCGCGAGCCGTCAAGGGTCTGGAAGCCGAGTTCGTTCGCGGCGAAGGCGAGCCTTTCGCTGCTCATGTCGAGCAGCGTCACGTCGAGACCGGCGATACGGGCGAAGATGGCCGTGCCGAGCCCGATCGGGCCGGCGCCGATGACCAGCGTGCGGGCGCCGGGATCGGCGCGTGCGCGCCGCACGGCATGCGCGCCGATGGCGAGGAACTCGACGGCGGCGGCGTCCGCCAGCGGCAGACCGTTTGCCGGATAAAGATTTTGCGCCGGTACCAGGATCCGTTCGCACATGGCGCCGTCGCGATGGACGCCGAGCACCTCGATCCTGACGCAGCAGTTCGGCTTGCCGTGCCGGCAAGCGATGCACTTGCCGCATGAAAGATAGGGGTTGACGACGACTGGCTCGCCAACGGCGAGATCCACAGCTTCACCGGTCTCGAGCACGGTTCCCGATACTTCATGGCCCATGATGCGGGGATAGGCGAGGAACGGGTGCTTGCCCTCGAAGATATGGTAGTCGGTGCCGCAGATGCCGACGTGGCTGACCGCCACCAGCGCCCAGCCGGGCGGTGGCGCGCCGGGTGCGGGACGATCTTCCAGGACAAGATCGCCGGGCGAGCGGCAGACGACGGCTTTCATGCTTCAATCCAGTCTGTCATAAAATCGCCGGCCCGTCTTCATGCCAGGCCGGCGATCGATTTCAGTGGTGGTCACTTGCCGCCGCGGCGGCGCAGACCGTCGAAATAGACGATGACGATGATCAGCACGCCGGTGACGATGCGCTGCCAGAACGCGTTTACGTTCAAGAGATTGGCGCCGTTGTTGATGGTGGCGAGAATGAAGGCGCCGAGCAGCGGCCCATGCACCGAACCGACCGCGCCGAACAGCGAGGTGCCACCGATGACCGACGAGGCGATCGCTTGCAGTTCCCAGCCCTCGGCCTGGGTCGGGTTGCCGATGCCGATGCGCGAAGCCAGCAGAACGCCGACGAAGGCCGCGCAGAGACCCGATAGCGTGTAGGCCATGAAGATGGTTCGCTGGACGTTGACGCCGGACAGACGCGAGGCTTCGGCGTTCGATCCGACCGAAAACAGGTACCGGCCCCAGCGGCTGTGATGCAGGAAGACATAGGCGGGTATGCCGACCAGGATGACCATCCAGAACAGGTTGGGGACGCCAAGGAAGGAGTTGCGCGAGAATTCCTGAAAGGCGTCGTTGTTGATCGAGATTGAATTGCCGTTGGTTATCAAAAGGCCGATACCGCGCAGCGAGGTCAGTGTCGCCAGCGTGATGATGAAGGGCGGCAAGCCCATCTTGACGATGCCGAAGCCATGGAACAGGCCGATGGCGACGCCGACCAGCAAGGTGAGCAGAACGGCGAGGAAGACCGGCACGCCGGCATTGATCAGCATCGCTGCGATGACGGTGGCAAAGCCGACCACGGCGCCGACGGAAAGGTCGATGCCGCCGGTGATGATGACGAAGGTCTGTCCGACCGCAAGGATCGCGATCATCGAACCCTGACGCAGCAGGTTCGAGATGTTGTTGGCGGAGGCGAAGCTTGATGTGGACACCGACAGGATGACCCATAGCAGCACCAACAAGGCCAGAAGCGTCAGCCCGAACAAGGCGTTGTAGTTGCGCTTCGGCTTTTCGGCAGGAATCGCCTCGGTGCTCATGTCTGTCCTCCCAGCTTTTCTTGTTTCTCGGCGAGCGCCTGTGTGAGAATTTCCTCGTGGTCGGCGGTGCGGAACCCATGCGTGGCCACCAGCTTGCCGCGGCGGAACACGTGCAGGGTGTCTGCCAGTTCATAAACTTCCGGCAGGTAGGACGAGATCAGGATGATGCCGGCGCCCTTCGACAGCAATGCGCTGAAAAGGCGGTAGATCTCGGCCTTGGTGCCGACATCGACGCCGACCGTCGGCTCGTCGAAGATGAACAGCTTGGCACCATGGGCCAGCCATTTGCCGATGACGATCTTCTGCTGGTTGCCGCCGGACAGGCTGGACGCCAGCGCATTGCGCGTCGGCGTCTTGATCCGCAGATCGGCGATCTGGCGGTCGGCTTGCGTCTTTTCCTGCGCGTTGGAGATCAGCAGATTGTTCGAGATGCGCTTGTAGATCGGCAGGTTGAGATTGAGGCCGACCGGCAGGTTGAGGCAGAGGCCCTGGTCGCGGCGGCTTTCCGGCGCCAGCGCCATGCCAAGCTTGATCGCGTCATGCTCGGAATTGATCTGGACTTCCTTGCCTTCCCACAGGACCTGGCCGGCCGATTTGCGGTGGCGGCCGTAAAGCGTGGTGACGAATTCGCTGCGCCCGGCGCCGATCAGGCCGTAGAGCCCGACGATCTCGCCTGCGCGGACCGTCATCGACACATTCTCGAAGCCTTTGCCGGAGAGGTTCCTGGCTTCGAGGATTGCCGCGCCCGGCGTGAAATGTTCCTTATGGTAGATCTGCTCGATCGAGCGGTTGATCATCATCTTGACCAGCTCGGCGTCGTTGGTCTCGCTGATGTTCCTGGTGCCGACCAGCGTGCCGTCGCGCAGCACGGAGACGCGGTCGGCCAGCTCGAACACTTCCTCCATGCGATGGCTGATATAGATGATCGTCACGCCTTCGCCCTTCAGCCGGCGGATCAGCGTGAAGAGCTGATCGGCTTCCTTGCGGGTCAGGTAGGCGGTTGGCTCGTCAAAGATCAGGAACTTGGTGCCGCGCACTGTGGCGCGGGCCGCCGCAATCAGCTGCTGCTGGCCGATGGTGAGGTCACCGAGTGTGACATGCGCCGGCAGGTCGAAACCGAGATCGTCGATGATCTTCTGCGCTTCCTTGACCATGGCGCGCTGCTGCAGGATGCCGAAGCGCGAGTTCTCCTCGCCGAGAAACATGTTGGCGGCGACCGTCAGGTGACGACAGAGCACGACCTCCTGGTGCACGGCATTGATGCCAAGCGCCATCGCTTCATGCGGGGTCGCCAGCGCCGCCGGCTTGCCTTCCCAGATGACCTCTCCGGACGTGCGCGGCATGACGCCGGTCAAAAGCTTGATCAGGGTGGATTTGCCGGCGCCGTTCTCGCCGACGATGGCGTGGATTTCACCAGCCTTGAAGGCGAGGGTCACCGGTTTCAGCGCATGGGTGCCCGGATATTTCTTCTCGAGGCCGTGCAGTTCGAGGATCGTCCTGCCGGGTTCCAGCACGGGGGCCGGGTGCAGTTCCTGCGCCGTCGACGTCATGACAATCCTCCCAGATTGGCCTCACGATTTGGCATGCGGCGAGGCTTTGGCACACCGCCGGAGCAGCCTAACCCAAGCCGGCGGATTTCCAAGCGATATGCTTGGTGTTTCCGGGGCAACGAGGCCCCGGAAACAGTGCGCCTGTGCCGATGCTTAGTTGAGCTTCGGATTGAGCAGCGCGTCGATCTTCGGTTCCTTCATGTTGGCCTTGGTGACGAGGTTGGCGCCGGTGTCGACATTGGCCTCGACCTTCTCGCCCTTCGAGGCGGCGAGCGCCGTCTTGATGCCGTCATAGCCCATCCGGTACGGATCCTGGACGACGAGGCCGGAAATGACACCGTCATTGAGGAATTTGATCAGCTTCTCGTCGCTGTCGAAACCGATCAGCCCGACCTTGCCGGCAAGGTTGTTCTCGGCGATCGCCTGACCGACGCCCTGCGCCATGATCAGGTTGGAAGCGAAGATACCCTTCAGGTCCGGATTGGCGGTGATCAGATCGGTCGCGATGTTGAGACCGGTCGTGGCCTGGCCGTCGGCATACTTGTCGGCGACCAGTTCGAGGCCAGGATATTTAGCCTTGAGCTGTTCCTTGAAGCCCTGGGCGCGCTGCTCGAGCGAGCCGGCGCCGGGAAGTGCGGTGATCAGGGCAACCTTGCCTTCGACCTTGCCGCCATTGGCGGCACCGATGGCCGCGGCAAGACCGTCCGCGGCGACGCGGCCGCCCTGCACGTTGTCGGTGGTCAGGAACGAGGTGAAGGCCTTGGAGTCGGCGCCGGAGTCGATGCCGATAACCTTGACCTTGGCGGCGGCCTCATCGATCGGCTTGCCGAGTGCCTTGAATTCCGTCGGCGAGATGACGACGGCGGCCGGGTTGCCGGCAACAGCGTTCTCGAGGATGGAGATCTGGCCGTTGACGTCGGTTTCAGCCTGGGCACCGAGTTCCGGCACGTTGACGCCGAGATCCTTGCCGGCCTTGCGGGCGCCGGCCAGAACGATCTGCCAGTAGAAGGACGTGGTGTCCTTGACGATGATCGGAATGGTCACGTCCGCCGCCGAAACCGGCGCCGAATGCATGACGCCGGCGAGCATGGAAGCTGCTGCCAGTGCCATGACGGCGCGGCGGTTGAGAATGCTGGTCACGAATTTCATAGGATTCCTCCCTAAGTCGCCCGGTGAACGTTACGGAAGCTCCATCCGGATAGGCGCGGCCCAAACAGAACTTTATCAATAAAAAACATTTACCTCGTTTTGATAGTGCATCGACTGGGTCGATGCAAGCGGTGTTTCATGCCAGTCCTCCCGTGGCCCGGCAGAGGCTGATCCACCGCGCCGCTCCTCCTTTGCCGCGGCCAGACACTCCCGTTTCCGTTCCGTGAACACATGGAATATTAATTCCATGTGTTAGTCAATATGGAATGTTCATTCTTTTCTGGGATGGCGAGGCTGTGATGCCTGGGGCGCCTGCTCACGGCGGGTGGACGCGCGTCTCACGCCAGTTCCTGCACCACCGTGTAGGGGCGATATCTGGCGTATTCCGTCTCCGGGAAGTCGACATCGAGCAGGTCGAGGTTGCGCGTCAGGTTCGCCAGTTTGGCTGTGCCGGTCAGCACGGTGGCGACCACGGGCTCATGCAGGGGAAACCGGAACGCGGCAGCGGCCAGCGGATAACCGCCTTCGGCGGCGATCTTCTCCATCGCATCGACACGGTCGAGGATATCGCGGCTGGCGGGCTGATAGTCGAAATGCGCGCCTTGCACCGGTCCGGTCGCCAATATGCCGGAGTTGAACACGCCGCCGATGACCAGTGAGGTCTGTTGTGCGCGGCATAGCGGCAGCAGTTCGGCTTCGGCACTGCGGTCGAGCAAGGAATAGCGGCTGGCGAGCAGGATGCAGTCGAGCGGTGCCCGGCGCATCACGTCGAGGCAGATCTGGACTTCGTTGACGCCGAGCCCATAGGCGGAAATCACCCCGGAAGATTTCAATTCCTCCAGCGCCTTGAGGCCGCCATCCATCAATTGGCGAAAGTGCAGCTTGGTCTTCTCGACGCCATGCGTATAGGTGCCGATGTCGTGGACGAAGAGGATGTCGATCTTGTTGAGGCCAAGCCGCGCGTAGCTGAAATCGACCGAGCGCATGATGCCGTCATAGGAATAATCGTAGTCGAGCGCGAAGGGCAGCGGGTCGACATAGGAGTGATCGGGAACCTGGTCTTCCGGCACCGGGCGGAACAGGCGGCCGACCTTGGTCGACAACACATAGGAATCGCGCGGCTTGTAGCGCAGGAAGTCGCCGAAGCGCCGTTCCGACAGGCCGAAACCGTAGAAGGGCGCGGTGTCGAAGTAGCGCAGGCCGGCTTCCCAGGCGCCTTGCAGCGTCTCCATCGCCGCCTCGCGCGAACAGGCGCGGTAGAGGCCGCCGATCGCGGCGCCGCCAAAGCTGACCTCGGTGACCTCGAGCGCAGTCTTGCCGATGCGGCGCTTTTCCATGCACAACCTCCCGTTCCCGACCGTTGTCCGGCCTGGCAGTCTTCAGATATCGGTGAAATCTAGAGCGTTGCGCCAAGATGCCAGGGCACGAACTCGTTGTCGCCGTAGCCGAAGTCCTCGCTCTTGGTCTTGCGGCCGGAAGCCGTCTCGACGATCAGTTCGAAGATCTCGCGGCCCATGCCGGCGATGGTCTTTTCGCCGGAGGCGATGACGCCGCAGTTGACGTCCATGTCCTCTTCCATCTGGTGATACATGGTCGAATTGGTGGCGACCTTGATCGACGGCGTCGGCCGGCAGCCGAAGCAGGAGCCGCGGCCGGTGGTGAAGACGATGACGTTGGCGCCGCCGGCCACCTGGCCGGTGGCCGAGACCGGGTCGTAGCCGGGCGTGTCCATGAACACCAGGCCGTGCCCGGTGACCTTTTCGGCATAGCCGAACACGCCGTTGAGCGGCGTCTGGCCGCCCTTGGCGACCGCGCCGAGCGATTTTTCCAGGATGGTGGTCAGGCCGCCGCGCTTGTTGCCGGGCGAGGGATTGTTGTCGATCGAGGCGCCGTGCTTGGCGACGTGATCCTCCCACCATTTCACGAAGCCGTCGAGCTTCTGCGCGACCTCCGGCGTTGCCGCGCGGTAGGCGAGCAGATGTTCGGCGCCGTAGATTTCCGTGGTCTCGGACAGGATGCCGATGCCGCCGACGCCGGCCAGGATATCGACAGCCGCACCCAGCGCCGGATTGGCCGTGATGCCCGACATGCCGTCGGAGCCGCCACATTGCAGGCCGACGACGATCTCGCTGACCGGGATCGGCTCACGCTTCAACTGACCGACTTCCTCCGCGATCTCGGCCAGCACGCCCATCGCCATTTCGACCGATTTGCGCGAACCGCCGGCGTCCTGGATGTTGAAATGGCGTTTGCCGGCGGCGACGCCCTTCTGGCCGTAAAGGGTCAACTGATTGACCTCGCAGCCGAGCCCGACCATCAGCACGCCGCCGAAATTCGGATGACGGGCGTAGCCGGCGAGCGTGCGGTGCAGCACCATCATGCCGTCGCCGGTGGCGCTCATGCCGCAGCCCTGGCCGTGGACGATGGGAACAAAGCCGTCGATGCCGGGATATTTCGGCAGCAGCGTGCGGTTGGCGTGATCGGCGATGGTACGGCAGACGGTGGCCGAGCAATTGACGCTGGCGATGATGCCGATGAAGTTGCGCGTGCCGGCGCGGCCATCGGCGCGGCGATAACCCATGAAGGTGCGGGCGCGGTCCGCCTCCGTTGCGTGCTCCGCCTCGCTCGGCGGCACCACCGGCAAACGACCGGCTTCGAAAACCAGATTGTGCGAATGGACATGCTCGCCGGGCGCGATGTCCTGCGTGGCGCGGCCGATCGCCTGGGCGTATTTGACCACGGCCGAGCCTGCGGGAATGGGCTTGATCGCTACCTTGTGGCCGGGCTCGATGACGGCGGTGGCAAGCGCGCCGCCCGGCAGCGCGGTGCCGATCTCGATGCGGCCGTTGGCGACGGCGACATTGTCGGCGGCGGAGAGAAGAATGCTGTTCGAGGCGTTCACGGGCGGTTTCCTGGGTGATCCTGGGATGCGCGGGCGGATTGACACGCGCCTGTTAAGAGGTAATGTCTTTTATCGTGAAAAAACATTTTTGCGTCAATTGTTTTTTCGCCGCAGTTCCGCGTGGCTCTGGGTGAGGGGGATGCTTCAAGCACCGAGCCAGACCTTGGATTGCCGAAAAGCGATTCCGCTTTTCGGGACCATGCGCTAGGAACGTCATATTGCGCTTCAAGCCGGCCACCGCAAGCGCCGGCGTGCAACGGGTCAGGGATGTCGAAGAGCAACAACGTCTACAAGGATGCCTACAACCGCTGCCTCAGGCTGCTCGACGAAACGCGCAGCCTGCCGTCGGAGCCGGAGCTGGGTACCTTGCTTGGCGTCAGCCGTACGACCGTCCGCAGCATCCTGGCGCGCATGGAAGAGACCGGGCTGATCACCTGGAACAAGCGTGCCAAGACGGTGCTGCGCGAACCGCGTCCAGATGATTTCTTCCCGGAGGAAGAAACCGACACGCTGGCAGAGATCATCGAGCGGTCGTTCATGCGACGGCTGCTCGCCGGTGGCGCCGAAGCTGGCATGCAGATCAACGAGCTCGAACTGGCGCGCGAGATCGGGGTTGGCACCACCAGCGTGCGCGAGTTCCTGATCCGCTTCTCCCGCTTCGGCCTGATCGAGAAGCGCCGCAACAGCCATTGGGTGCTGAAGGGCTTCACCCGTGCCTTCGCGCTGGAGTTGACCGAGATCCGCGAGATGTTCGAACTGCGCTCGGCGGCCGCCTTCGCCGCCTTGCCGCAGGACAGCACGGTCTGGGTCGATCTCGACCGTCTGGAGGATGAGCATCGCCTGCTCGCGCGCGAGATCGCCACCCGCTTCAACGAATTCTCGGAGCTGGACGAGCGCTTTCACCGGCTCATCCATCGCGCGTCGCGCAACCGATTCATCGTCGATTTCTACGACGTCATCGCCATGATCTTCCACTATCACTACCAGTGGAACAAGGCGCAGGAGCGTGAGCGCAACGAAGTGGCGGTCGGTGAGCATCTTGCCTACATCGAGGCGCTCAAGTCGCGCGACCTCGGCAAGGTCGACGCGGCCTGCCGCAAGCACCTGAAGTCGGCGCGTCACACCTTGCTGACCTCGATCCCTGAAAACCGGCCGCTGCAAAAATCCTGATCGCGCCGCGTTGCCGCAGCATCGAATTGCCGATTTTCCACCCGCCAGCCGCATGCTAGGTATGTAGCATTGCTGCGAAGAGGCAGGGCTTTGAGCGTATCGAGAAGACGGTGGAGCATGCCGGCCGCGCTTGTCGCGGCCTACCTGCTGCTGCTCCAGTCGACGCTCGGCGCGTTCGCCTTCGGCGCCGGGCCGACTGCGGCGCAGATCGACGCTTTCGGCAATGTCATCTGTACCCATGAGGGTGCGGCCGAGCTTCCGGGCGGCAATCCGCAACCGTCCCATGCGCCGGCATGCTGCGTGCTTGGCTGCAGCATGGTTTCGACGGCCTTCGCGCCGCCGCCCGACACCGGCCTGGCGCTGGGCAGCCTTTCCTTTGAAACGGTCGCTTTTGTCTTTCCGGCAACGCCGCACCTGGACTTCGCGCGTGAGCGCTCGCCGTCGAACCCGCGTGCGCCGCCGCTGCCGGCCTGAGCCTGCCTGCCGGCGGAACCTTTCGCGGGCGTACCCATCCAAAGATCAGAACTGCTCGCGACCGGTACCGGCGCGATCATCACTTCATGGAGCAACCATGTCCTATTTTTTCCCTACCGCCGCGCGTCCTGCGCTCGGCCGCAACAGATCCTTCCTGCGTAGCTTCGAGGAGCGTCTCGGCATTGCCGTGCTGGCTCTTGCCCTGTTGTTCGCCGGTGCCCAGACCGTCCTGGCGCATGAGTTCAAGGCCGGCGATCTCGAGATCGGGCATCCCTGGTCGCGCGCCACGCCGGCCGGCGCCAAGGTGGCCGGCGGCTATTTCACCATCACCAACAATGGCAGTGCGCCCGACCGGCTGCTGTCGATTTCCTCCGATGTTTCGGACAAGGCCGAACTGCATGAGATGGCGGTGAAGGACGGTGTCATGACCATGCGGCCGGTTGCCGGCGGCCTGGAAATCCCGGCCGGCGGCAAGGTGGCCCTTGCGCCTGGCGGCTATCACCTGATGTTCATCGGACTGAAGCGGCAACCCAAGCAAGGCGAGAAATTTTCCGCCACGCTGACTTTCGAGAAGGCTGGCACGGTCAGCGTCGATTTCGCCGTCGAAGGCATGGGCGAGATGGGCGGCATGGACGACCACGCCAATTGATCGCGCCAGCAGGTTTCAGAGGGATCATCATGAACAAGTATATTTTGTCGGCCGGCGCGCTTTTCGTGCTGGGGACAAGCGCCGCCTTCGCGCACATCACGCTCGAAACACAGGAAGCCGCGGTCGGCTCGACCTACAAGGCAATCCTGCGCGTGCCGCATGGCTGCGACGGCAAGGCGACGACAGCGGTGCGCGTACAGATCCCGGAAGGGGTGATCGCGGTGAAGCCGATGCCGAAACCGGGTTGGACATTGCAGGCCAAGAAGGGCAAATACGAAAAATCCTACCAGCTCTACGGCCAGGCGGTGACCGATGGGGTCAAGGAAATCGACTGGAGCGGCGGCAGCCTGCCGGATGAATTCTACGACGAGTTCGTCTTCCGTGCACAGTTGACCGCGGATCTGCCGGCGGGTGAAGAACTCTACTTCCCGGTGGTGCAGGAATGCGATGGCGTCGCCGATCGCTGGATCGAGATCCCGGCGGCCGGCCAGGATGAAGACGCCCTGGAGAATCCGGCACCCGGCATCAAGCTGTTGCCCAGGAAGTGATTTTTGGCGGCGCGCTTCAAAACGGAGCGCGCCGCTCTCTCAGCGGTGATGACATGAACGCGGCATTTGTCCTGGAGCAGGCCTGCACCATCCACCGTAGCGTCGGCCGGCTTGCTGCTGGCCTGCTGCTTGGATTTCTGCTGCTTGCCGCGGCACTGATGCCGGACCGGGCCTTTGCCCATGCCGCCCTGATCAAGACAGATCCGGCCGACGGCGCGGTGCTGGCACAGGCTCCGGCACGGTTCTCATTGACCTTCAGCGAGCCGGTGTCGCCGCTGGTGCTGACGCTGGTGAAGCCCGACGGCACGCCGCTTGCACTGACATCCTTCCGCCTCGGCGACCAGACGGTCGAGATCGACACTCCGCAGACCCTTGGACCCGGTACGCATGTGTTGAGCTGGCGGGTCATTTCCGCCGACGGTCATCCGGTCGGCGGTTCGCTGCTGTTTTCCATCGGCGCGCCAAGCGCGCCGCCCGCCGTGCCCGAGTTTGTCGACTGGCGGTTGCGCTCGGCAATCTGGCTCGGCAAGGTCTTTCTCTACATTGGCCTTTTCCTTGGCGTCGGCGGCGCCTTCGCCTTCGCCTGGTTGGCCGGCGGCGGACAGGCTGGTCGGCGTTTCGTCATCGCTGCGATCCCGTGCGGGTTGATTGGGGCATCCTTGTCGCTCGGCCTGCAGGGGCTGGATGCGCTCGGGGCACCGCTTTCTCATCTGGCGCAGCCGGTCATCTGGCGGACCGGGCTCGGCACCAGTTTCGGCTGGACGGTGCTCATTGCCCTGATGGCGCTGGGCCTCGGCCTGCTGTCGCTGGTCGGGCCGCGCGCGACCGCCAAGCCATTCGCCCTGGCAGGGCTGGCCGGGGTGGGTGCCGCGCTTGCCGCCAGCGGCCACGCCAGTGCCGCCGAACCACAATGGCTGACGCGGCCGATGGTGTTCCTGCATGGCGTCGGCATCGCTTTCTGGGCCGGCGCGTTGATGCCGCTCGGCCTGGCGCTGAAGGGTCAATCGGCGGAGGCCGCGCCGTTCCTGCGCCGGTTTTCCTGGCTGATCCTGCCTGTGGTCGCCGTGCTGGCCGCCGCCGGCATCGTGCTTGCCGTCATCCAGGTGCAGACACCCACAGCGCTGGTCGATACCGCCTATGGCCGGTTGCTGCTGATCAAGCTCGGGTTGCTGGTCTTCCTGTTCACGCTCGCCGCCGTCAACCGCTGGAAACTCACAGCGTCGGCCGAGGCGGGAGCGACGGAAGTGCAACGCAGGCTCTCTCGCTCGATCGGCGTCGAAATGCTGATCGTGCTGGCGATCTTCGGCGTTGCCGCGGGATGGCGCTTCACGCCGCCGCCACGGGCACTGGCGATCGCGGCGGGGCAACCAGCCTCGGTCCACATTCACGCGCTGAAGGCGATGGCCGATCTCAGCATCACGCCTGGCCACGCCGGGCCGGTCGCCGCCTCGATGATCATCATGACCGGCGATTTCGGGCCGCTCGACGCCAAGGAGGTGACGCTGGTGCTTTCAAAACCGGATTCCGGCATCGAGCCGCTGAAGCGCGCCGCGACCAAGCCCGGCGACGGCAGCTGGCGTGTCGACAACCTCGTCATCCCGGTTCCCGGCAAGTGGACGGTGCGCATCGACATCCTGGTCTCGGACTTCGAGATGGTGAAGATCGAAGCGCCCATCGACATCAGGCCGTAGAGGCGGACTTCCAAGCGCTTCGGCACGAGCCCGGCCCGACAATCCGGGCAACACAATTCGGCGAGGCGGTTGACGTGACCCGAAAGGCCCGTCAATCATCTCGCGAAGAATGGGCATCCGCGCAAATAGCGAGCTCGAACAAACAAGATCCGAAAGCAGGGAAGAAACGATGGAAAAAGCCGAAATCGGCCTGATCGGCCTTGGCACGATGGGCTCCAACCTGGCGCTCAACATCGCCGAGCACGGCCACCGCATCGCCGTCTTCAATCGCACCAGGGCACGCACCGACGCTTTCGTCGAAAATGCCGGTGCGTTGAAGGACATGGTGGTGCCCTGCTACAGCCTGGAAGAGCTCGCCGCGGCGATCCGGCCGCCGCGCCCGATCATCATCATGGTGCTGGCTGGCAAGCCAGTCGACGAGCAGATCGCGGCCTTGCGCGGGGTGCTGTCGGCCAATGACATCGTCATCGACGCCGGCAACGCCAATTTCCGCGACACGATGCGGCGCTTCTCCGAACTGTCCGGTTCAGGCCTCACCTTTATCGGCATGGGCGTTTCCGGCGGCGAGGAGGGCGCGCGCCACGGACCGTCGATCATGGTCGGCGGCACCGAAGAGAGCTGGAAGCGCGTCGAGAACGTGCTGACCGCCATTTCTGCCAAGTTCAAGGACGAGCCCTGCGCGGCGTGGCTCGGCACCGACGGCGCCGGGCATTTCGTCAAGACCATCCACAACGGCATCGAATATGCCGATATGCAGATGATCGCCGAAATCTACGGCATCCTGCGCGACGGCCTCGGCATGGGGCCGAAAGATATCGGCACGGTGTTTTCCAACTGGAACAAGGGTCGGCTCAACTCCTACCTGATCGAGATCACCGCCAAGGTGCTGGCCGCCGACGATCCGAAGACCGGCAAGCCGGTGGTCGACATCATCCTCGACCGAGCCGGCCAGAAGGGCACCGGCAAATGGTCGGTCATCGAGGCGCAGCAACTCGGCATCCCGGCAACGGCAATCGAGGCGGCGGTGGCGGCGCGCGTTCTGTCGTCGATCAAGGACGAGCGGCTGGCGGCTGAAAAAGCCTATGGCAATGTCGGCGTGGCGAAGATTTCGGGCGACAAGGACGCGGTGCTGAAAGACCTCGAACTGGCGCTGTTTGCCGGCAAGATCGCCGCCTATGCCCAAGGTTTCGCGGTTATGAGCGGCGCATCGAAGGAGTTCAACTGGAACCTGCCGATGCCAACCATCGCCAAGATCTGGCGAGCCGGCTGCATCATTCGTTCGCAGCTGCTCGACACCATGGCCGACGCCTTCAGCACGGGCGGCGCAGCCACCAACCTTCTGATGGCGCCGGCCTTTATCTCGTTGATGCAGGAGGCGCACCCGTCGCTGCGGCGCGTCGTGGCGAGAGCATCCGAGGCCGGTACGCCGGTGCCGGCACTGTCTTCGGCACTTGCCTATTTCGACAGCTATCGCCAGGGCCGCGGCACCTCCAACCTGATCCAGGCGCAGCGTGATTTCTTCGGCGCGCATGGCTTCGAGCGCATCGACGGGCCGGGCGCGTTCCATGGTCCGTGGGGCAGCGGCGCGGCTGGCTGATCAGAGCATCGGACCAAATCAGTCGGCTGAACGCCGATAGGCCAGCACCTCGCCTGGCAAGCTGAGCGACTGCAGCGAGCCGGGCGCGGCGCCGCCGATCCAGCCGAGCACGGAGCGGGCGAGTTCGGAGCCCGCCAGCCGGAAGTTCTCGTTGACGACGAGCAGTTCCGGCCGGAACAGATGCAAGAGGTCCGACGACTGCTTGGACACCACATCGACGTCGCGGCCGAGCTTGAGGCCAGCATCCTCGATGCCGGCGACGATGGCGAGTGTCGCGGCGGCGGCGCTGCTGACGAAACCGTCCGGCCGGTTTTCACGGCGCATCAGTTGCGCGGTCCGGCTCCTGATCTGCTCGATCGAATGGTCGATCGAAACGGTGTTGAACGGGATTTCGCTGGCGCCAACCTCGCTCAGCGCATCGGCAAACCCGTTCAGCGTGTGGCTGTAATAGGTCAGCCCGGGCGGCGGCGACAGAAGCGCCAGCTTGCGGCGGCCCATGTTCGCCAACCGGCGCACGGCCTCGATCGCGAAAGCATGGTTGTCGAAGTCGTGGTAGGGGTGGACGAGACCCATGTCAGTGCGGCCATGCGTGGCAAAAGGCATGCCGTGCTCCAGCATGTAGCGGGCGCGCGGATCGTTCGGTTGGGTGCGTGAGATGATGACGCCGTCGGCAGAGCCGGTCTCGACGAGATAGCGGATTGGCTCCATCGGGTCCTGGGAGCGGGAATAGGGCGTGACGATCAGGTGATAGGGCGTTTCGGCGAGCACTTCCGAAACGCCATAGATGATGTCCGAGACGAAGCTCATGATCTCGCGATCGGTGTTGAGCACGAGGCTGATGACGTTGGTCCTGCCGGTGCGCAGGCGCACGCCGGCGCGGTTCGGCCGATAACCGATCTGCTTGGCCACCAGCTGCACGCGTCGCCTGGTCTCGGCGCCGATTTCCGGGGCATCCTTCAAGGCGCGCGACACGGTGGTGACGCCGAGCCCTGTCATGAAGGCAAGCGTCTTCAGCGTCGGTCGCCCCTGCGCCGACGCCTCTTCCTTCTTGCCCCTGCGCTGTTTGTCCATTGGTCCCGCCCGTCAGGCGCATAGCAGTCGCCGGGCAGGTCGGCAATCACCGCCCCTGCGATACGACATGCGCTCCAGCCCTGGTAGATCTAGATATACTGAAACGTTACAGATTGCCAATATCGCGATGCCGACCGCTTATCGCGAGGGGACGGCTCCGGTGCGAAACCCATTGGGATTCTAGAAGGAATCTCGTCCCTTGCCGGTCATTCAAGCGTCTTGCACTGCAGCGAGCATATTGCGGTGCACATAGGCATTGCCGTTCGCACGAATTTGTTCGCGGCTCGAAAAAATGTTGAGCCTGCTTCGCCCATGGGCTTGCACAGTCCGCGTAATTCCCGTATCGAAAATCTGTAACGTTTCAGATTCTGGGAGGAACCGAAATGCGATACAAACTTTTGACCGCTGCCCTGGCAGCGACGGCTGCCCTGCAGTTTGCCGGTCCGGCCGCCGCGACCGATCTGGAAGTCACCCATTGGTGGACTTCGGGCGGCGAGGCGGCGGCGGTCGCGGAACTCGCCAAGGCTTTCGATGCAACCGGCAATCACTGGGTGGACGGCGCCATCGCCGGTTCCGGCGGCACGGCGCGGCCGATCATGATCAGCCGCATCACCGGCGGCGATCCGATGGGCGCCACCCAGTTCAACCACGGCCGCCAGGCGGAAGAGCTGGTGCAGGCCGGCCTGATGCGCGACCTCACCGACGTCGCCACCAAGGGCAAGTGGACGGAGATTGTGCGGCCGAAGAGCCTGCTCGACAGCTGCACCATCGACGGCAAGATCTATTGCGTGCCCGTCAACATCCATTCCTGGCAGTGGCTGTGGCTGTCGAACGAGGCCTTCCAGAAGGCCGGCGTGCCGGTGCCGAAGGATTGGAATGAATTCGTGGCCGCCGCCCCGGCGCTGGAGAAGGCAGGCATCGTCCCGCTCGCCGTCGGCGGGCAGGCATGGCAGTCCTCCGGCGCCTTCGACGTGCTGCTTGCAGCGGTGGGCGGCTCGGACGCGTTCCTCAAGGTCTACAAGGACAAGGACGCAAAATTCGCCGCCGGACCCGAAGTCGCCAAGGTTTTCAAGGCTGCGGACGATGCCCGCAAAATGGCAAAGAACACCAATGTGCAGGACTGGAACCAGGCCACCAACATGGTCATTACCGGCAAGGCCGGCGGCCAGATCATGGGTGATTGGGCGCAAGGCGAGTTTCAGGTTGCCGGAAAGACCGCCGGCAAGGATTATACCTGCCTGCCGGGCCTTGGGCTGAACGAAGTCATCGCCACCGGCGGCGACGCCTTCTACTTCCCGCTGCTCAAGGATGCCGACAAGGCCAAGGCGCAGGAGGTGCTGGCCGAGACGCTGCTCGATCCCAAGACGCAGGTCGCCTTCAACCTGAAGAAGGGCTCGCTGCCGGTGCGCGGCGACGTCGATCTCAATGCGGCTAACGACTGCATGAAGAAGGGCCTCGCCATCCTCGCCAAGGGCGCCGTCATACCGTGGACGGACCAGTTGCTCTCGCAGGACACCCAGAAGCAGAAGGAAGATCTTTTCGCCGAATTCTTCGCCAAGCCGGAGTTGACCGTGGAAGACGCGCAGAAGCGCTTCGCCGCCCTCATCGCGTCGGCGGACTGACGTTGGAGGCAACCCACCTCGGTCCCGGCCTTGCACACGCAAGGCCGGGACCGCACCGCCCTTACCCAGCCGGCTGACGAGATGAGCAAGAGCGAACGCCCCAACCCGCTGTTCCGCAACCTCAATGCGAAGGTCGCCTCGATCCCGATGATCCTCACCGCAGGGGTGGTTTTCGTCGGCGGCACTCTTTGGACGGTGCTCTATTCCTTCACCAATTCGAAACTCTTGCCGCGGCTGAATTTCGTCGGGCTCGACCAGTATTACAGGTTGTGGGTGACGCCGCGCTGGCTGATCTCGATCGAGAACCTCTTGATCTACGGCGCGATCTCGCTGGTTTTCTCACTGGTGATCGGCTTCCTGCTTGCCGCGCTGCTCGACCAGAAGATACGCTTCGAGGATACGTTCCGGACCATCTTCCTCTATCCCTTTGCGCTCTCTTTTATCGTCACCGGCCTTGTCTGGCAGTGGCTGCTCAATCCGGATTTCGGCATCCAGCATGTGGTGCGGGGGCTGGGTTGGGAGAGCTTCAGCTTCGACCCGCTCTACAATTCCAGCATCGTCATCTACGGCATATCGATCGCGGCGCTGTGGCAGGGCACCGGGCTCATCATGTGCCTGATGCTGGCCGGCCTGCGTGGCATAGACGAGGACATCTGGAAGGCCGCGCGGGTGGACGGGATACCGATGTGGAAGACCTATCTGTTCATCATCATCCCGATGATGAGGCCGGTCTTCATCACCACGCTCGTCATCATCGCCTCCGGCATCGTCAAGGTCTATGACCTCGTCGTGGCCCAGACCAGTGGCGGCCCGGGCATCGCCTCCGAGGTGCCGGCCAAGTACGTGTATGACTACATGTTCTTCGCCCAGAACCTCGGCCAGGGTTTTGCCGCCTCGACCATGATGCTGCTCTCGGTGGTGATCGTCATCGTGCCATGGGCCTATCTCGAATTCGGGCGGCGCAAATGAGTATGGCAAACACCAACGCTCCAACAATCGCTGCCAGCCAGGACAACGCCGGGCCCTACGGCCCGAAACCGCGCCGCGTGTTTTCGCGCCGCAACATTTTCCTCTACGGCACGCTCTTTGTCATCGCGGCCTACTATCTGTTGCCGCTCTATGTGATGGTCGTCACTTCGCTCAAGGGCATGCCGGAAATCCGGCTCGGCAACATCTTCTCGCCGCCGCTCGAGATCACCTTCGAGCCGTGGGTCAAGGCCTGGTCGACGGCCTGTACCGGACTCAACTGCGACGGGCTTTCGCGCGGCTTCTGGAATTCGGTGCGCATCACCGTGCCTTCGGTGCTGCTGTCGATCGCCATCGCCTCGGTGAACGGTTACGCGCTGGCCAATTGGCGCTTCAAGGGCGCCGACACCTTTTTCGTCATCCTGATCGTCGGTGCCTTCATTCCCTACCAGGTGATGATCTATCCGATCGTCATCATCTTGCGCGAGATCGGCCTCTACGGCAGCCTCAGCGGGCTGGTGATCGTCCATTCCATTTTCGGCATGCCGATCCTGACCTTGCTGTTTCGCAACTATTTTTCGTCCATGCCGGAAGAGCTGTTCAGGGCGGCGCGTGTCGACGGCGCCGGCTTCTGGGGCATCTTCCTGCGCATCATGCTGCCGATGTCGCTGCCGATCTTCGTCGTGGCCATCATCCTGCAGGTGACCGGCATCTGGAACGACTTCCTGTTCGGCGTCGTCTACACCCGCCCCGACACCTATCCGATGACGGTGCAGCTCAACAACATCGTCAACTCGGTGCAAGGCGTGAAGGAGTACAACGTCAACATGGCCGCCACCATCCTGACCGGGCTTGTGCCACTTATCGTCTATTTCATTTCCGGCAAGCTTTTCGTCCGCGGCATCGCCGCCGGCGCGGTGAAAGGGTGATGGCGATGACGGCGGCCAACGGCACCAGCGTTTCGATCCAGAACCTGTCGCTGAATTTCGGTGCGGTGACCGTCCTGGAGACGCTCAATCTCGATGTCGCCAATGGCGAATTCATCGTGCTGCTCGGCCCCTCCGGCTGCGGCAAGTCGACCTTGCTCAACTGCATCGCCGGACTGCTCGACGTCTCGCAAGGCCGCATCTTCATCAAGGGCAAGAACGTCACTTGGGAAGAACCCAAGGACCGCGGCATCGGCATGGTGTTCCAGTCTTATGCGCTCTATCCGCAGATGACGGTGGAGAAGAACCTGTCCTTCGGCCTGCGCGTCGCCGGCACACCGAAGGACGAGATCGCCAAGCGGATCGCGCGGGCCGCCGAAATCCTGCAGATCGAGCCGCTGCTGCAACGCAAGCCGGCGGCGCTCTCCGGTGGCCAGCGCCAGCGCGTGGCGATCGGGCGGGCGCTGGTGCGCGACGTCGACGTGTTCCTGTTTGACGAGCCGCTCTCCAATCTCGACGCCAAGCTGCGCGCCGAACTGCGTGTCGAGATAAAGCTGCTGCACCGCAAGCTGCAGAACACCATGATCTACGTTACCCACGACCAGATCGAGGCGATGACGCTGGCCGATCGTATTGCCGTCATGAAAGGCGGCGTCATCCAGCAGCTCGATGCGCCGCAAACCATCTACAACCGTCCGGTCAACCGCTTTGTCGCCGGCTTCCTCGGTTCGCCGGCGATGAATTTCATCGACGGGCAGGTGGCGGCCGGCACTGCTTTCAAGACCGGAAATGTCTCCATACCGCTCGACCGCTATGCTTTCGACGCGGCGGGCAACAGCGGCGGGCCTTGCGTTTTCGGTATCCGGCCCGAGCACGTCGCCTTTGGCGAGGCGGCGAACACCATGCCCTTTGCCACCGATGCCGCGGTCGAGATCGTCGAGCCGATGGGCTCCGACACGCTGGTGTGGACGAAGCTCGGCGGCCACAATTTCTCTTTCCGCGTCGAGGCGGAAAAGACGCTGCGCAATGGCGAGCCGATCCGGATCGGCTTCGATCCCGCCCGCGCCTCGCTGTTCGACAGCCAATCCGGCAACCGCATGTAGCCCCAAGACCCACCATCCCCAAGCAGAACGGACAGAGACGATGAACTGGTCATTCCAACTGTACAGCGCCCGCAATTTCCAGCCCTGGGAAGGCGTGCTCAGCACGCTCGGCAAGCTCGGCTACACCGAGGTTGAAGGCTTCGGCGGCGTCTATGACGATCCAAAGAACTTCCGCGCGGAACTCGACAAGAATGGCCTCGCCATGCCGACAGGGCATTTCTCGATCGACGCGCTCGAGAAGGATTTCGACGGCGTGCGCAAAATTGCCGACGTGCTCGGCATCACGCTGCTCATCTGTCCCTTTCTGATGCCTGACCAGCGGCCGTCCGACGCCGCCGGCTGGCGCGGCTTTGGCGAACGCTTGGCCAAGGTCGGCACGACCGCAAAGAAGGCTGGCTACGGCTTTGCCTGGCATAACCATGATTTCGAGTTCAAGAAGCTTGCCGACGGATCGGTGCCGCAGGACCACATCCTGTCCTCCGCGCCTGACATCGGCTGGGAAATGGACGTCGCCTGGGTGGTGCGCGGCGGCGGCGATCCGCTGCCCTGGATCGAGAAACACGGCAAGCGCATCAGTGCCGTTCACGTCAAGGACATCGCCAAGCCTGGCGAGGGGCTGGACGAGGATGGCTGGTCGGATGTCGGCCACGGCACCATCGACTGGGCCGGCCTGATCAAGGTGCTGCGCGCCAGGAGCGCCGCCAAGTACTTTGTCATGGAACAGGACAACCCGAACGACATCGAGCGCTTCGCCCGCCGCTCCATCGCAACCGTAAAAAACTACTAGGAACAATCAGCATGGCAAAGAAACTGGGTATCGGCGTCATCGGCTGCGGCAACATCTCGAAGGCGTATTTTTCGCTGGCGCCGCTGTTTCGCGGCATCGAGATGCGCGCCTGCGCCGACATCAACATGGATGCCGCCAGGGCGCGGGCAAAGGAGTTCAAGCTGCGCGCCGAAACAGTCGACGGATTGTTGAAAGCCGACGACATCGACATCATCGTCAATCTGACCATCCCGGCGGTGCACTACGAGGTGTCGAAGCAGGTGCTCGACGCCGGCAAGCACGTCTATTCGGAAAAGCCCTTCGTGCTGTCGGTCAAGGAAGGCCAGGACCTCAAGGCGCGAGCGGAGAAGAGGGGGCTGCGCATCGGCTCGGCGCCCGATACCTTCCTCGGCGGTGCGCATCAGCTGGTCCGCGAGCTGATCGACGGGGGAAAACTCGGCAAGATCACCAGCGGCACGTGCCACGTCATGGGCCACGGCATGGAGCACTGGCACCCCAATCCCGACTTCTTCTTCCAGCCTGGCGCGGGACCGGTGCTCGATATCGGACCGTATTACATCACCAATCTGATCCAGCTGATCGGACCGGTGAAACAGGTCGCGGCCTTCGCGACGACGCCGGCCAAGGAGCGCACCATCAGTTCAAAGCCGCGCGCGGGCGAAAAGATCCCGGTCAACACGCCGACGACCATCCATGGCCTGCTGGAATTCGAGAACGGCGCCGTGGTGACGCTGAACACAAGTTGGGATGTCTGGGCCCACGGCCATGCGCCGATGGAACTCTATGGCGAGGCTGGCACGGTGTTTGTGCCGGATCCAAACTTCTTCGGTGGCGATGTGCGCTTCACCGAGGACAGCAAGCCGGTCAAGAAACTGCCGAAATGGAAGCATCCGTTCGGCGTGCCCAACGAGATGCATTCGCAAGGCATGATGGCCAACTACCGCACGGCGGGCCTCGCCGACATGGCGCTGGCGATCACCGAGGGCCGGCCGCACCGCTGCTCGATGGAACTGGCGTTGCACGCCGTCGACGTGATGACGGGGCTGCTGCGCTCGGGCGAGACCGGCAAGTTCGTCGCCATGCAGACGACATGCGAGCGGCCGGCGGCACTTGGCGTCAAGGAAGCCAAGGAGCTGCTGGCAAAGAAGAAATAGGCCACGCGCCGCATCCCTCTCCCCGTTCTAGCGGGGAGGGGGTAAGGGAGAGGGGCTGAGCCGACTCGCCGCGTTGTCGCGGTGGCAGCCGACGGGCTCGCTTCCATTTGAGGATTTCCCATGCCCTACACACCCGCCGAAAACCGCTACGAGAACATGGTCTACAACCGTTGTGGTCGCTCCGGCCTTAAGCTGCCGGCGATTTCGCTCGGGCTGTGGCACAATTTCGGCAATGATACGCCGCACAAGACCAAGCAGGCGATCGCCCGCAAGGCCTTCGATCTCGGCATCACGCATTTCGACCTCGCCAACAATTACGGTCCGCCGCCCGGTTCGGCGGAGACCGCTTTCGGCGAAATCCTGCGCACCGATTTCGCCGGCTATCGCGATGAGCTGATCATCTCGACCAAGGCCGGCTATGAGATGTGGGCCGGTCCCTATGGCGAATGGGGCGGGCGCAAATACATGCTGGCCAGCCTCGACCAGAGCCTGAAGCGGATGGGTCTCGACTATGTCGACATCTTCTATTCGCACCGCTTCGATCCCGATACGCCGCTGGAAGAAACCATGGGAGCGCTCGATCATGCCGTGCGCTCGGGCAAGGCGCTCTATGCCGGTATCTCGTCCTACAATTCGCAGCGTACACGCGAGGCCGCGGATATCCTGAAGCAACTCGGGACGCCCTGCGTCATCCACCAGCCGAGCTATTCGATGCTGAACCGCTGGGTCGAGGAGGACGGCCTGCTCGACACGCTGGAAGGGCTCGGCGTCGGCTCGATCGTGTTCTCGCCGCTGGCGCAAGGCATGCTGACCGACAAATATCTCGGCGGCATCCCGCAAGGCAGCCGCGCCTCCCAGGGCAAGTCGCTGAAGACGGCGTTCATCAACGACAGGACCATCGCCAACATCAAGGCGCTCGACGCCATTGCCGGCAAGCGCGGCCAGACGCTGGCGCAGATGGCGCTGGCCTGGGTGCTGCGCAAGGGCAAGGTGACCTCGGCGCTGATCGGCGCCAGCCGGCCGGAGCAGGTCGAGGACTGCGTCGGCGCGCTCAAGGTGCTCGACTTCAGCGATGCCGAACTGGCCGAGATCGATACCTACGCACGCGAGTCCGACATCAATCTGTGGGCTGCTTCGGCCGAACGCAAAGGCCCGCCGAGGAAATAGCTTGCTTTACAAGCCGGCAAACCAAAACGGCGGGAACCCCTCCCGCCGTTTTTCACGCAAAAAGCGATGACCGCGCGTCAGGGCGTCGCCGGCCTCTGGGCGGTGCCAAGTCCGACCTTGGGCTTTTCCGGCGCGGGCGCAGGAGTCTTCATCTTCGCCTCGATCCAGCCGCTGTAGTTGGCCAGCCGCGTGTAGATGCCATAGGCGTCCTTGTGGCCGCAGGCAGCACTTCCGTCCGCCGGGCCTTCGCCCCAGCTGACGACGCCGACCTGGACCGGGCCACCGGCGCCGGTCATGAACAGCGGGCCGCCGCTGTCGCCATTGCAGGCGTCGCGCACGCCGCTGGTGGTGCCGGCGCAGATCATGTTGTTGGTCAGCGGGTCGGTCATGTCGGCGGCGATCGCATTGGCGGCGGCTTCGATGCCCTTTTCCGAGTAGCGCATGCGATGGGACAGATCGCCCAATGCGGCCTTCAGATCATGCGCATAGATGGCCTTGATGCCGCTGTTGCAGGCGCTGTTCGGCTGCAGGTCCAGGTCGGCAACCATCAGCGTGGTGGGAAAGGTCCCGTCCTGCATCTTGCCCCAGCCGGTGACGGTCGTCTTGCCGGCATCGGGGGTAGCCTCGTGGGCAAGCTTGATGGCCGGCGCATCGGCCGGCTCGGCAAGCCGAAGCAGGCCGAGGTCGTTGTCGAGCGTCTGCTCGCTGTAGCCTTCGTTGACGATGACCTCCACCACCTTGTGGCGCTTGCCCTCGCTCAGCTCGGTGGCGCCGGTCAGCACGGTGACGGAGTCTGGCGAAATCGGCTGGCCCTTGTCGTTGAGGCAGTGCGCCGCGGTGAGCACCCATTGCGGCGCGATCAGGCTGCCGCCGCAGAATTGTGCATTGGCCTGCGAGGCCGGGTTCTCGTCCAGCCTGTCGGTGGTAAGCAGCGCGACCTGGAACGGGTAGGCGCCCTTTTCGGCCTGGTTGCCGCCATAGACGCGATCGGTGCCTTCGGGATTTTCCGCCGCTGCCTTGGCCCTGGCATCGGCGACACGTTTCATCGGCGAAACCGCCGCTTCGGGCCTGGCGATGTCATCCGCCTGGCTGGTGTTGATTGATATAACGGCAGCGGCGATGCCAAGCAGCGAAGCGGCAACGATTGGCCCGAACCGACTTGTGATGTGCACCTGAAACCTCCTGAAACCATTTTCCCGTGCAGGCCGGTGCCGGGACATGATGCAATGAGGCGGTGCCGGTTTCGAGATCCGGACGCGTGCCACTTTCAATTGGCGCGCGATCGGTCACAAAACCGAATCCCACTTTTGCTAACCGTGCCCGCGAGCAGGACCCGCACAAACCCTATAGCCCCCCACGGGCTACGTGGAAGTGATTTGTCATTGCCAATGTTGGATTATTTTAGGCAGTATATCGCCGCGGGCGTTTTTTGGCGGGGGCCTTCAAATGACCGTGCAGAACAACGATCGGGCCGAACGCCGGCAGGGAAACTCATTTATCGGCGTCACCACGATCTCGACAATATTTCTGTATTTTGATCCAGTCCTTGCTGACTTTTGGGAGAGTCTCACCATGACAAAACTGACAAACGCACTCATTGCGTCCGCATTGCTTTCCACGGCAATGTGGACGGCCCCTGTATTCGCCGCCGACCCTGGCTCCGCCAGCGCCGGCAACGGCGAAAGCATGCGGGACGCGACTTCAGGCGACTACAAGCCCGGGCGGGCAAAGCCAATCGCGTCGCCGAAGCTGACTGACGAAGACAGCCGCGCCGCGCCGCTTGCCGACGAGGCAACGGCTGTCAAATCCTATGGCATCGTCGGACGTTCCGCAGATGGCAAGGAGATCAAGATCGAACCGAGCGAAGCGCTGCGGGACCTTATCATCAAGGAACTGAATGCGCCGGCCAATGGAGCTGAAGCGGGTCCGCGCAAGACCGAGGATCCCGGGCTCGGCGAAGGCGAAGCCGGCCGCCAGGTTTTCGGCACCGACGATCGCGAGCAGGTCAAGAACACCAAGACCTATCCGTTCTCGGCAATCGGCTATCTCGAAGCCAAATCGGCGAAGACGGGCAGCTACGGCAGCTGCTCGGCAACGCTGATCGGCCCCCGCACGGTGCTCACCGCGGCGCACTGCCTCTACAGCCATGAGGACAAGGACTGGCTCTCCGAATATCTGTTCGTTCCAGGCCTCAATGGCAGCACCGCCGATGACGCGCCGTTCGGCGCCTTCACCTATGAAAGCGCCTATGTGCTGCAAGGCTTCATCGACAACTACCAGGGCTATTATGGTTCGGTCATCCCGTGGGATCTCGGCATCATCACGCTGAAGCAGGATGTCGGCACCAACCTCGGCTGGCTGGGCTATGCCAATTATGACGATCTTGGCGACTTCACCGCCAATCTCGTCGGCTATCCCGGCGACAAGCCGATGGGCACGATGTGGAAAGCGAACTGCGAGGTTCATGCCGAGAACATCGCCCCGGAGTATTTCCAGTATGACTGCGATACGTTCCCGGGATCGAGCGGCAGTTCCGTCTATGCCTACGACAACAACTCCAAGCAGCGCATCATCACCGGCGTCAACGTTGCGGAAAGCCCGGAAGCGAATACGGCCGTGCGCCTGAACGCCGCCAACGTCCAGTGGATCAACAGCCTGTACAAATAGTCCTTGCGCTTTCGCAACGGAGACAAGGGCGGCGGACCGGTTCCGCCGCCTTTTCATGCCAGGGCTTCCTTCGCGGCTTCTCTTGCACGAGGCTGGCCCGCCGACTACGCTTGACCGGCCAAGGGGTTGGCATCCGAAGGGGCTCAAGGGATGACGCGGGCAAGGGCAGTGTTGGGAATCTCGGCCGCATCGATGCTGGCCGCGCTGATGCTTTCACCAGCCTTCGCCGATCCGGCGGCCGCACCTGCCGGCGGTGCGTGGGCGGAACGCGTGCAGGTACTCTACCAGGCTGAGACGCGCTCGGTGCTGCGCAAGACGGTCCGGGTATGGGACTTCCATCCGGAAAAGAACCTCGACTTCGTCTGGGAGCCGGCGGCGGGCCAGTCGCCCGACCGGACGATCGCCGAGGACGGCACCATCAACGGCAAGGGCCGGCTGGTCTGGCGTGTGCGCGGCTCGGCGAACTACGATCCGAAGACCATCTATTCCAGCTACTTCGGTGATGTCAGGAATGGCCGGCCCGACGGGCAAGGCCGGCTCGAGCTGCGTTCGGGCGAGGTTTTCGACGGGCACTGGCTCGCCGGCGTGCTCGATGGAACAGGTATCCATGTCGATGCCGATGGCAACCGCTATGAGGGTCGGTTCGTCAACGGCATCCCGAATGGCGAGGGCCGGCTGCTGTCGACCACTGGTGAAATATTCGTAGGCTCATTCGTCGAGGGCCTGAAGAACGGCAAGGGCCACACCCGGCTGGCCGGTGGCACGGTTTACGAGTCGCAGTGGGTGATGGGCAAGGAGATTGGCGGCTTGCGCCCCGACGTTCTGGCCGATGCCCGAGTCGGCGGCCTCATCAAGGCGCAGGCTGGCGGAGGCGATGCGGACAAGGTCGAGATCGGCGTCGTGGTCGACCAGCGCATGACCCAGCAGGCCGACATGCAGTACCAGCATCTGGTGCGCTACGAGGACATCGCGATCTATCCGCAGGCGGAGGAGGACAATGACAGCTGGAACGGCACCGGGCAGATCACGACCAACAATGTCTTTGGCAGCAAGGACTGGGACGACGCGCCGGCCTTCGCCGAGGTCGACCTCAAGACGACGGACCAATCCAGGGTCAAGCTTGACAGCATGGAAATGAAGGTCGCGTCGAGCGATGCCTACCGCAAGCCGATGCTGTCGATATCGGAGCATTTCGGCTGTGTCGGCTTCCGGCCGGATTTCTCGATCATCAACAATGGCTGGGGCGACGCCAAGGACATGAAGATGTCGATCCAGTTCACAAGCGTGGACGAGGATGGCAACCCGACCGGCCAGCCAAGCCGCATGTTCAGCAAGGACATCGGCAGTTTTGGCGAGGGCGTCGACGTATCGATCAAGAGCGTGCTCACCGAGGCCGGGGTCGACACGGCCAGCCTGGAGACGGGGCGTTTTCCCTGTCCATCGGTGGACAGTCTCAATGTCTGCCGCAGCCAGCTTACCAACAAGATCAAGTTCGGCGAGGTCGCCGACTATCTCGGCAACATGCAACAGGCGATGACGCTGAATGCGATCGGCAAGTTCGACTATTCCTGGGCGGATGACGAAGGTCATGTCTATCAGAAGAGCGAGCCGTTCCGCGCCTCGGTGACCATGGCGGTTTTCGAGACCCCGGAATCGATGGCCGAATGCGGCGATGGCGGTGGCGGCACGCCGGAAGCGATGCGCTACCAGAACATCAAGTTTCCGATCGGCAAGCACGACTACACGATCGCCATGCCGGTGCGCGGCAACAAGAACGTCAGCGCCTACACGGCGCGGCTGAAGATGTGGTCGTCTATGTCGTCGATCCACAGCTTCAGCATCGCCGCGCATTTTGCCGACGGCAGCGTGCGCGAGAGCAAGCCGGTGACCTTTTTCTATTTCAAGCCGAAGCGGTCGCTGTTCGAGACCAGGACCGAGCCGGCGTCTTGTTACCTGCCGCGCGATATGGTCGGTTGCGGCTAGGGTATGTTGGTATTCAGCCGGCCTGCAAAGGGTAACTATTTGCGGCCCGTCTCGAAATAGTTGGGAAGCGGAATGAGCCTTGTGAAGATCGTTCCCTGGGCGAAGACACGCAGTTCCAGCATCGATCCTGATGACCGTTCCGCATTTTGGTCGAACAGGAAATTGCCGAGCGAATAGACCTCCGCCACATCGCCGCCGGCGAGCGGGACGATCGCCTCGCTCGACACATGCGGATGGCCGCCGACGATGGCCGAGACGCCACGCAGCCGCATCTGGTCTGCAAGCATGTCCTCGCGCGCCGATGGTTCGGTCTTGTATTCGCGGCCCCAGTGAACGAAGGCGGCCACCGGCCGCGCGGCATTCTCGTGCAGCAGCCGGTCGAGCAACGCCGGGGTGAGCAAATCGGTGTTCTTCGAACCATTGGTGTCGATGTCGGTCAGGCCGACAAGGTCGAGATCGGCAAGGGCCAGCGTCTCGCCCTGGCCGAAATGCGGGATGCCGGCTTCATCCAGGGCGCGCAACGTCTCGGCATAGCCTGATGGGCCGAGATCGTATGCATGGTTGTTGGCGAGCCCGACGCCGGCGACATGCAGCCTCTTCAGCATATCGACAGCCAGCCCTTCCGGCATCGCCAGCGTCATGTCGTCGATCGCTTCCGGCACGTTGGGCAGGACGACGCCTTCGAGATTGACGATCAGCGGCCGTGATCCGGTCAGGGCCAGCACGCTGTCGACGATCCGGTCGGCAACACCGTCGCGGACCAAGATCTTCTTCATGGCGCGGCCGAAATTCACGTCTCCGGCCAGATAGTTAATCCGGTCCTTCGGCCGTGCCGGGTTGTTGAAGCCGGGACCGAAGGCTCCGAACAGCGCCACCACATAGCTGGTGGTCCGCTCGACATAATCCGACGTGTGCTCCTGTGAGTTCTCGTTGGCGACGACCAGCGGCTGGGCACCGAACAACTCGCGCTGCAGCCTGGTCTGGATGTAGAGCGCGCCGACGGAATCGGCATGATCGGGCTGACGAAGTGCGGCTATGCCGTCGAGCGACCCGGCAGCCAGCATGTTCAGCGTCTGCTGGTCGAAGCGGCGCGCATCGTGCTGCGGCAGATAGTGCGAGAAATCGGTCGATTCGACGATCAGCGTGTCCTGGTCGACAATCGGCTTCAGGGCCTCGGCCAACCTGTCCCAGTCGCCACGCCGCGCCTTGACCGACATTGCCACGGGCACGATTTTCGCCTCGGGAAAATAATGGTGCAGGAAGGGCAGCATGGCGCGCACGCCGTGCTCCTTGTCGAACAGGCAGGACTCCTCGATCATGTCGCTGTTTGTTTCCAGCCGGCGCACGGCGTTGGTGTCGGCGGCGACCGGGCCAAGCACGGTATCGAAACCATGCAGCGTGGTGGCGTAGAGCTTGTGCGTCTTGTGGAAATGGTCCGGCGACAGGATGATGATGCGCTTGTAGCGGAAGCCGGACGCTGCCCGAAACCCCAGCGCCACCAGGTCGGCGGCCAGCAGATGATGCGGCACCGTGATGCCGGTCAAGCGCTGATTGGAGGGCTCGACATTGGCGACGCTGGCAATGGCATTCTTGAACAGCGTGGCATCGTCGTAGAAGGGCGGAAAGTTATCGCTTCCTGGCGGGCAGACGACAGGTGCGGCGTATGCCGCGCCGCCAACGATCAAGGACAGGACGGCGATCGTCAGCAGGCGGGCGATCATGGCTCGGCGAGCACGATGTTCTCCACGCCGCCGACATAATAGAACGGCTTTTGCCGCGACGACGTCAGCCGCACCACCTCGCGCGAAATGAAATCGGCAAGTCCGAACAGCGTGACGCCGCCGTCCGACGTCCTGGCCTTTCCACGCAGGCCTTCGAGGATCGAATAGGTGAAGACGCCGTGGCCAAGTTCCGGCAGTTCGGCGGCGGTGTTGTTGGCGGCGGTGGCGGAAAACACGACGATGCGCGCGTCCTGCGCATCCTTTTCCAGGCGGGGATTGAAGGCGTTGGCGGCATGGCAGGTGTCGAGCAGCATGAAGCGCATGCCCTTGGCCCGCTCGACCGATTTCTGGATGTCCGACCAGTCGACGAGCGAGGAGCGCTTCCAGCGCTCGGCATCCTGTTTGCGGCCATCGGTCGGGATGAAGTAGTAGTCCTCGTCGATGTTGATGCCGTGGCCGGCGACGAAGATGATGGTGGTGTCGTGCTCGCCCGGTCTGTCGAGGAAATCGGCGAGCTGATCGTCGATCGTGTGCGAGTCAGGCTCCATGATGCCGTCGGCACTGGCGATGGTGTAGGTCTGTTTGGCCTTGTCGGGGGCCTCGTCGAGCGCCTCGCGGTTGACCAGCACCAGCGATTCCATCGAGGAGAACAACGGCGCCGATTTCTGCGCAATCACCTTGAGGAACTCGGTGGCGTCGTCGACGGGGTAACGCAGGTCGCAGGCGTGGCCAGAACAGGCGTCGGTCAGGAACGGATATTTGTCGACACCGATGACCGCGACATAGAGCTTGCCCTTGGCCTCGGCCTTCTCGGTTTTCCTTGCCAGCGCCGTCACGCTGCGTTCGGTCAGATAGCCATACTCGTTGGTGCCGGTGATGCGGATGGTGTTCTGGCCATTCTCGACCGGCACCTCGACGATGGTGCTGTTGCCGTCCACCGCGCGGGCGGTGACGTCGCCGACATTGCGGCTGTTCGACAGGATCGAGAAGCCGGCGACATCGGTCCCGGCTTCCTTGGCACCTGATATCTCGACGGCGACATAGCCGTCGCGGACCTTGCTCTGATCGTCGGCAAGGCGAATGCCGAACTCCGGCGGCTTGCGCTGCAGCAGCTTCTGCAATTCGTTGTCGACGCCTGGCCGCATCTCCTTGACCGCCTGTCTGGCGCTGCGCAGGATGATCGCCCGGCGCACCATTTCCGGGCTCCAGAGATATTTCTTCAGCTGGCCGGCGCGGATGAAGCGGCCTTCATGATCACGGCCCTGGTTGACCTGCCAGCCGATCAACTTGTCGCCTTCATCCGAGGAATAGTAATAGCCCTGCGGCATCCAGGCGATCCATTGCGAGCCGGCAAAGAACATCGACACGATCAGCTCGTGTGTTTTCAGGTTCCACAGCCTGAGCGTCTGGTCGGCGCTGCCGGTGACCAGCAGGCCGGCCTTCTCCGAGGCGACCATGGCGTTGATTTCACCGGTGTGCCCGGTGAATTCGCCAGACACTTTCGCGGTTGCCGTCCGGTATTCGAGCAATGTTCCATCGCTGCCGCCGGTGATCAGGCCAAGCCCGTCATCGATCAACGTATAGGCGGAATGGCCAAAGCCGTTGGTGGCGTCGTTCTCGATGCTGCGCACCACCTTGCCGCCATTGGCGATCTCCAGCACCGCGTTCTCCAGCGCATCCTTGCCGCCCGTCGTGGCGTGCAGCGACCACTGGCCGTCGGCGAGCGCGGCACGGGCGAACGAGCTCGGCTCAGCCAGCGGCTGCGGATCATCGAAGAAACGCTCGGTGGTTGGCAATTCGAGCTTCTTGTCGAGCGCGCCCTGTTGTTCAGGACAGGCCACGCGAGCGGGACAGGGATTGGCGTTGCCCCAGGCGATGATGCCGTTCGCCGCGTCGAAGCCAACCGCCGTCACCGGTTCACCCAATCCCTGCAGCAAGGCCTTGCGCTCGCCGGTCGCTGGGTCCCAGACCTGGATGGCGTTGCGGGCGCCGCCGGCCGTCGCCACCAGCGAGCCATCGGCGTTGGCGGCACTGGCATGGACGGTGCCGTCGTGGCCGGAGTAGTCGAGTGTCTTTTCGCCGGTATCGGTGTTCCAGACGGTCGAGCGATGCTTGTCGGCGCAGCGATAGCCGCAGGAGGCGACCAGCCGTGATCCCTTGGCGAAGGTCAGCGAGCCGATGAGAAAATCCTGCTTCGGCAGGGCACGCGCCAGCGAACCGTCCGCCGCGTGCCAGAGCTGGACAAGCCCGTCCTTGCCGCCGGTGGCAAGCAGGCTGCCGTCCTGCGAGGCGGCGAGCGCCATGACGCTGATATCCCTCAGCGGCTCGGCCTCGGCCGGCAGCGCGATCTCCTCGCCCTTCACGACATCCCAGAGCCGGATGCCGTTGTCGGTGGTGGTCGCCGCCAGCCGGGTTCCCGCGGCGGCGAAGGCAAGCTTGTCGATGTGCCAGGAATCGGCGTCGAGTTTCTTGTCCAGGGTCCAGCCGGTCGCTGATTTGTCGTCCGGCCGCCAGAGATAGACGAAGCCGTCGGCTCCACCGGCAGCCAGGGTCTTTCCGTCGGGCGAGAAGGCAAGGTCGTAGGTCGCGTAGTCGGCGGCCTTGAGCACGGCCCTCATCTTGCCGGTGGCGAAGTCGAACAGCCTGATGTCGCCATAGGGCGGCTTGTCGCCGAGACTGGGGCCGAAATAACCGCCGGCGGCGATCGTCTTGCCATCCGGCGACACCGCGACCGCGAAGATCTTGCCGTCGCTGCCATTGCCGAGATAGCCGCGGATGGTGCGCAGCGTCACCCCGCTCCGCCAGTCCCAGATGCGGATGGTCTTGTCATCGGATGCCGAGACGAGGTCCTCGCCATCGGGCGTGAAGGCGAGATCGGTGACCTGAGCGCTGTGGCCGCCGGTGTCGAGGTCCAGATGGAAGTCAGGCGCCTCTTCGGCGCTGACAGCAGATGCGACAACAAGCGACCCCGCCATGGCCAGCCAGCGGCAGACGCGCACAAGGCGGACGCTGATCTCGGCTTTTCCCATGGCTATTTCGCTTCGGCCGCGGGCGAGCCATTGCCCACATAGGTCTCGATCGGCAGGGCAAAAGTAGGGGAACCTGCCTTGCGCTGCTTGTCGACATAGCCGGCAAAATAGCTCCAGAACGAGACGGCATAGTCGCGGAAATAGGCATCGCTCACTTTGCGCGAACACAGATTGCCGTCGACGCAGAAGGACAGGCGGTTGAGGAAATAGACGATGCGGTCGAAATTGTCGCTGAAATCGGCGAGCGGCATGTCGCCACCGGAAGCGGTCATCGCCTCGATGCCGATGCGCTGCCGGAAAACCTGCTCCTCGGTCGGCGACGGGTTGGCGCTGAGCAGATTGTCATATTTGACGTTGAGCGCCGCAAGACGATCCTTCAGGGCACGCTGCGCCTGCTGGTAATCCTTGGTCTCCCAGAGCTCGACCAGCGACATGGTCTGCTCGACGCGCTTCTGTTCCTGGTTGGCCAGGAACTGGTAGATCGAGAACATCAAGGTGAAGATGATGGCGAACCGCACTGCCATGCCCGACCAGGCATAGACCAGCATGCGCCAGTCGCGGTCGGTGAAGGGGTTGCTCTCCTTCTTGATCTCGTGGCTGCTCGGCCAAGGGAAGCCCTCGGTGGTCTCCGGCAACGCCTCCTTCGCCGGTGTCTTTGCGGTCGCGGCCGGTGCTGCTTGCCTGGTGGTGCCCGCCGGCTTCTTCATTGGCAGCTGTCCAGTTTGATGGTCGCCGAGGGATCAAGCACGATGCCGGGCGCCTCCAGCTGCTTTTTCAGGCAGTCGAGCTGCGGGCGGGAAATCATGAACTGCACGTCCGGCTGCTGCACCGCCTTGGTCGGTGACGGCAGCGCCTCGACCACGCCGCGCGAGGCGCAGCTGCTGAGGTCGACCACGACAGCGTCGCTGCTGCTTTTGGCGATCTGGTCGTACTGATCGAGAAAGCAACTCGCCAGTTCCGAGTTGGTGACGATCTGCTTGGCGCACAGGCCGCAGGTGTCCTCCGCCGAGGCGTTGGCGATCAGCAACAGGCCGCCTGCAAGTCCGGCAACCGTTCCGCGCCAGGAAAAAACAATGTTCTTCAAGACCGATCCTATCTGCTTCATCTAGCCGCTGTGCGCCATGGCCGCGGCGGGAATGTTCTCATATCGCGCCAATCGCGCAAGAGCCGGCCCTTTTGCCGGCATCCGCTCAGGCGCGCGGCACCGTCTCCATCGGGAAGATCATCACCGCGCCCTTCGGGCCACTCTTGTCGGCAAGCCGCATCACCGACCGGGTGGCCGGCGCCATGCCGATATCGGTCAGCATGTCGGAGAAACTGGCGGGCCCCAGCCCGCGCGTCTTCGATGCGACGCCATCCTGCGCCAGGAAGCTCAGATCCTCCTTCTCGCTCTCGGGCGGCGCCTCGGTCAGCACCGCGATCATCCTTTCCATGCCGAAGCTGGTGTCGGTGAAGGCCAGCAGCCCTTCCTCGAGCGTGGCCTGCGGCGCGAGGCGCTCGGCAACGATGTGGGTGATCGAATAGTCGCTGCCGACATAGAGCACGTTGATGTCGACCAACTGGTCCGAGCCGTTTTTCGCCAGCACATGCACCTCGTCGCCCGGCGAGACGCGCGGCACCGCCGAAGCCTGCAAGGGTTCGAGACCGTCCTTGTCACGGCGCTTGACCTGGAACTGGACGTCGACGTCCTCGGGCTTGTAGTCGGAGGCCGCGGCCAGCCGCGAGAGCCCGGTGGCGCGGAAGATGGTGCGCAGGTTCCTGGTCGTGGCATCAACCAGTTTCTGGCGGTCATCCATGTGGATGATGATCAGCGGCGGCTTGCCGCCATCCTTCAGCGTCACATCACCCGATGCCGGCAAAAACCACAGCGCCGGCTTGTCGGTCGCGTCCTTGGCTGCGCCGGCAATGGCATTCTCGCGCATCACCGCAAAGCGAAGCTCGGCGCTCTTGCCCGCGTCGACCAGCTCGATGTTGAAGCCGGTCTCCTTGGCTGCCGCCAGCTCGTCCAGCATCGAGTTGACCAGCGCGGTTTCCTTCTCAAGCCCCCTGGTCGCCGCCGGCCGCGCGACAGTGAGCTTGTAGTCGACGGCGATCTCCGCCACCCGCGCATAGGCATTGGCTGGAATGTCGGCCACCTTCAGTGCCGGCTTGTTGTCGAACGCCACCGGCTTGACACGGCTCTCGAGGTTCTTCGCCGATTGCACTTCGAGAAAGCCGACCGCGTCGGAAAGCGACGACAGCGCCGACGGCAGGATGGCGAGCTTGCTGCCAGGGGTGAGGCGATGCAGCAGGCCGGCGCCGATCGTCGCCTCGCCGTCCTTGATGACGACAGGCCACTGCATGACGGCGTCCGTCTTGTCGGTGCCGAACACGCGCGCATCGAGCTCTCCCTCGAACAAGGGGGTCGGCCGCGTGCGGCTGTCGGCCGAGTATTGCTGCAGCACGGCCTGGCCAAGCTGGCGATAGGTGACGTTGGGGTTCTCGGCCAGCTTCGACAGGATGGTGAAGGTGAACAGGCCGAACCGTGGTGCGTCCGTCGTGCCCTTGGGCAGCGGCATCTCCGGTGTCGTCTCGACCGTTTGCGCGGCATAGAAGGCGACCAGCTTGCCCTTGGTGATCGGCTCGCCGCCGGTCGGTGTCAAGTTGAAGGCGGGCTTGCGTGTGCCGTTCTCGTCGACGCCGCGCGACCCGGCGGCGGATGTCATCTCCTCATAGGCCTTGATCGCGGCGGCCCGCTCGGCCTCGCCTCCGCCAACCAGGTCGGCGAACTCGACCTTGCGCTCCATCTCGTCGTCGACCTCGACAGCGCGTGTCGCGGTGCCGGAATGGCAGCAGTCGAACACAGCCCAGACGAAAGCGCCCTTGTCGCGGATCGCATCGAGCGCGGCGCCGATCTCGTTATCGACCAGCGCATTCGGCACGCCGGCATCGCGGTTGATCCATTTGTCGATGTCGACGGGCAGGAAAATCTCGTCGAGTCCGTCGGTCTCGTCGCCCTTGACCCTCTCCGGCTGCTGGGCGCCGTGGCCGGACAGATGCAGATAGACGAAATCGTCACGCCGCACCTTGGCGGCGAGGTCGGCGAGTGCCGCCTTGATCACCGCATGGGTCGGCAAGCCACTGGCGCCGGGCACATCCTTGGCGAGCAGCGTGACATTCTCGGGTGCGAAGCGCACCGGATCGGGCACGTTCTTCAAGAGATACTCGTGGACCAGGCCGGCATCGTTCTTCGGCCCGATCAGCCAGTTCCTCTGCGGCAGGTTCGGATATTCGGTGCAGGCAACCAGCAGCGCATGGTAGGTGCGCGAAGCGGCCAGCGCCCGAAACGAAACCGTGCCGGCCGCCATCAGCGCCGACGTGCCAACAAGCAGCGTCCGGCGTGTCAATTTGATCATGTTGCTTCCCCAAGCCCGATCGAATTTCCCAAGCGAGGCCACCCTCGTCGAGGATTTTGTCAGTATTTTGAATGTCGCCCCGCCATCAACCTACCATCACCATTGTGCCGGCGCGCCATCGAATGGTCCGGACAGCAACAGAAGAGTAGCAAAGGCGGCGGTTCGTCGCTATCTGAATAGGCTCAGGTCGTCTGTATGCGCAAAATGGCCTGCGGATGGCGCAAGGCGGGTTGGAACAGGATCATGGCGGCAAGGGATGTGCTGACGAAGAACCAGCTGTGTGTGCTCGAGAAGCTCGAGACCGCCAGCGGGCCGCTCAGCGCCTATACCTTGCTCGACCAGCTTCGTGAGCGGGGTTTTCGGGCGCCATTGCAGGTCTATCGGGCGCTCGACACGCTGGTGAAGTCCGGCTTCGTGCACCGGCTGGAAAGCATCAATTCCTTCGTCGCCTGCGCAGAGCCACATGACCACAGCCATTCGATGACCGCCTTCGCCATCTGCGACACCTGCGGGCAAGTGACCGAGATGTCCGACCACGATGTCGGCCACCAACTCGACGAGTGGGTGCGCTCCACCGGCTTTGCGGCCAAGAAGGCGGTGATCGAATTTCGCGGCGTTTGCGCGAAATGCCGGGCCGAAGCGGCCTGAAGCCCATCCCAGGGTCTGCGCTCCGCTTCGCGTCGCTCCGCCCTGGGATGACGAACCAAGGCTAATGCGCCTCGTCCCAGTTGTTGGCGGCGCGGGCGTCGACATGCAGCGGCACCGACATCGATACAGCCGGCATCGCCGCGTTCTCCATGACATGGCGCACGACGGGGATTGTCGCCTCGACTTCGGCCTCGATCGTCTCGAAGATCAGCTCGTCATGCACCTGCAGCAGCATGCGGGCGGAGAGCTTGGCTTTTTCCAGCGCCTCGTCCATGCGCACCATGGCGCGGCGGATGATGTCGGCCGCCGTGCCTTGCAGCCGGGCGTTGATGGAGGCGCGCTCATTGAACGCACGGACCGAGGGGTTCGAAGATCTTATCTCAGGGTAGTGGATGCGGCGGCCGAAGATCGTCTCGACGAAGCCGTGCTCGCGGGCATAGGCCTTGGTCTCCTCGATGTAGTCACGGATGCCGGGGAAGCGCTCGAAATACTTCTTGATGTAGTTGCCGGCCTCCTCGCGCGGGATCGACAGCTGGTTGGCGAGGCCAAAGGCTGAAATGCCGTAGATGATGCCGAAATTGATGGCCTTGGCGCGCCGGCGTATCTCCGAAGGCATGCCCTCTACAGGCACGTTGAACATTTCCGATGCGGTGATGGCGTGGATGTCGGCACCATCGGCGAAGGCCTGCCGCAGTTGAGGGATTTCGGCGACATGGGCGAGCACCCGCAACTCGATCTGGCTGTAGTCGGCCGAGACCAGCCGGTTGCCCTTGTCGGCGATGAAGGCCGTCCTGATCTTGCGGCCCTCTGCCGTGCGCACCGGAATGTTCTGCAGATTCGGGTCGGAGGATGACAGCCGGCCCGTCGTCGTTGCGGCAAGTGCGTAAGAGGTGTGGACGCGCCTGGTGTCCGGGTGGATGAAGCCGGGCAGAGCATCGGTGTAGGTCGATTTCAGCTTGGTGAGCTGGCGCCAGTCGACGATCTTGCGCGGCAGTTCGTGGCCCTCGGCGGCAAGGTCTTCGAGAAGCTGCGCCGAGGTCGACCACTGACCGGTCTTGGTTTTCGAGCCGCCGGGCAGGCCCATGCGGCCGAACAATATATCGCCGAGCTGCTTGGGCGAGCCGATGTTGATGCGCTCGCCGACGAGTTGATAGATTTCTTCTTCGAGGCGAGCGGCGCCCTGCGCCAGTTCACCCGAAAGCCGCGACAGGATCTGCCGGTCGACCGAGATGCCGCGCTGTTCCATGCGTGCCAGCACTGGCACCAGCGGCCGCTCCAGCCGCTCATAGACCGACACCAGCCCCTTTGCGGCAAGCCGAGGCTTCAGCACCAGCCAGAGCCGCAGCGCGACATCGGCATGGCCCGCTGCGTAGGCGGTTGCCTTGTCGATATCGACCTGTTCGAAACCGACGAAGCTTTTTCCGGAACCAGCCAGCTCCTTGAGCGGGGTCGTCGCGTGGCCAAGCCATTTCTCCGACAGCGCCGCCAGGCTGTGCCCGCCTGACGTGCCGGCGTCGAGCACGTAGGAAATCAGCATGGTGTCGTCGAAAGGTGCGACATCAATGCCGTGACGGCTCATGACGACGAGGCTGGATTTCAGCTCCTGCGCGATCTTGAGAACCGATCTGTCCTCCAGCAGCGGCTTCAGCAGCGCGAGAGCCTCGCGGACCGGGACCTGGTTCTCGAGCGCGCCGCCGCCGAGCAGGTCGCCGCTTCCGCTCTTGTGGGTCAGTGGCACATAGGCGGCGCGGCCGGATGCGGTGGCCAGCGCGAAGCCGATGAGTTCGGCCTGCATCGGATCGGAAGACGTGGTTTCGGCGTTGAAGGCGACGATGCCAGCCTCCTTCGCCTCGGCTATCCATGCCTTCAGCGTTGCCGCGTCGCGGATGGCGATATAGGCGCTGGTGTCGATCTTGCGGGCAGTCGCGGCCTCGAGCCGGAGCGCGGCGAGCAGGGAAGGGGTATCGCCGGCCTTGGGTTTTTCAGCCGTCGGCGCCTCGTCCGCCATGCCGTTTTCACCGGCCCGGTCAGGTCGCGTCTCGGCGGCACTGGACGTTCCCGCGCCGAGATCCGGACCATGCGCCGAGTCAGCGCGTTCGACGGTGACGGCGACAGCCTGGACATCGCCAGCCTCGGTTCCGGTCGCTTCCGCCACGCGGCGGGTCAGCGAGGTGAATTCCATGGTCTTGAGGAAGCCGATCAGCTTCGGTCCGTCAGGCGCGTGCAGGACGAAGTCCTCCAGCCCCTCGGCCACCGGAACGTCTTTCTTGAGCGTCACCAGCTGGCGCGAAATGCGCGCCTTGTCGGCGTTGGCGATGATCGATTCCCGCCTTTTGTCCTGCTTGATCTCGCCGGCGCGGGCCAGCAGCGTGTCGAGGTCGCCAAACTGCTCGAGCAGTTGCGCCGCCGTCTTCGGCCCGATGCCGGGCACACCGGGCACGTTGTCGACGGAGTCGCCGGTCAGCGCCTGCAGGTCGACCATCTTTTCCGGCGGCACGCCCCATTTCTCGATGACTTCGGGGATGCTGATCTGGCGGTCCTTCATCGGGTCGTACATGCCCACCGTGGCGCCGACCAGCTGCATCAGGTCCTTGTCGGAGGAGATGATGGTGGTGTCGCCGCCCGCTTCGCAGGCAAGCCTGGCATAGGTCGCGATGAGATCGTCGGCCTCATAGCCCTCGATCTCCACGCATGGCAGGTTAAACGCCCTGGTCGCCTGGCGGATCAGGCCGAATTGCGGGATCAGGTCTTCCGGTGGCGCCGAACGGTTGGCCTTGTATTCGGGATAGAGATCGTTGCGGAAGGTTTTTGATGAATAGTCGAAAATCACCGCGAAATGCGTCGGCACAATACCGACATCGGTGTTGCGGGCATCCAGCATCAGCTTCCACAACATGTTGCAGAAGCCGGAAACGGCACCGACCGGCAAACCGTCGGATTTGCGGGTCAGCGGCGGCAGTGCGTGATAGGCGCGGAAGATGTAGCCGGAGCCGTCGACAAGGAAGAGATGATCGCCTTTTTTCATGTCGGCAGGGATAGCGCGGGGCCGGCATCGCGTCCACTGACAAGGCTGGTTTTTTGCTGCCGTCCGGCTTCGCGCATGGCAGTCGCGACTGACAGCGAGTTGACAGGTCCGCGTTGCTAGTGGGGCCCGTAGCCGGTCCTGCGGACGGAACCGGTCGACAACCGGAACCCGAGGTTAAAATATGATTTCACTGCAGCATGTTCATCCTGTTCTCGTCCACTTCCCCATCGTCTTCTTCCTCACGCTCGCTGCGTTCGACATGATCGCTGCATTTCGCGGCAAAGCGGTGACCGGGCGTTCATCCGCGGCAAATGCCTCGACCGGGTTGGCCCTCCTGGCCGGGCTTTCCGCCATCGTCACGTACTTCTTCGGCGATCTGGCACTCACAATTGCCGAGAATGGGGGGTTCTCGAGCGAGATCGCCGAGATTCATGAAAGTCTCGGCATGGCCACCGCGACTGCCTTTGTCATCTGGGCCGCCGTGCGTGCCTTTCTGTGGTGGCGCGACATTCGCTTGAGCGGCCGGCTTGCCGCGGCGGTGCCCGCCTTGGAATTTCTGGGCGCGGCACTGGTCATGACCACCGCCTACTATGGCGGCCAGCTGGTCTATGAACTTGGGGTCAATGTCGCCCACGCCGCTGGCTGACCCGCAGCGTTCACGTCCATGTTACAAAAGTGTAATTTTCGCGCCCTTGAATCGCCACGTTCAAAGACACAAATACACGTCATCGGCAGTTTTCGCCGAAGTCCGGAGTAAGGCCCGTCCCCCGCCTATACCGGGCAATTGCGGCAGCCTATCCCCCCTCTCCGGGCTGCCGCATCGTTTCGAGTAGAAGGCCGCCGTGGTTCCCTCTCCACCACGGCGGTCTTTTTTTTCTTTCGCCAGGCGTTGCGGGCCGTGGTCCAACGGTCTCGGGCTTTTCGTTTTCCCGGTCTGCCTTTACGGTTCCGGCACTGAATCGAAAGGCTTCGCAAATGTCCGCAGTTTCCCCCGTCCTCGATCGCCTCGACAAGAACCTCGACCAGAGCCTCGAACGGCTGTTCGGCCTGCTCAGCATCAAGTCGATCTCCACCGATCCGACCTATGCCGCCGACTGCCGCAAGGCCGCCGAATGGCTGGTGGCCGACCTCAAGCTGATCGGCTTCGACGCCAGCGTGCGCGACACATCAGGCCATCCGATGGTCGTTGCGCATCATGACGGACCAGCCGGTTCGCCGCATGTGCTGTTCTACGGCCACTACGACGTCCAGCCGGTCGATCCGATCGAATTGTGGGAAAGCGATCCGTTCGCGCCAGCGATCAAGGAGGTCGAGCCCGGCCACAAGGTGATCACCGGCCGCGGCTCGGCCGATGACAAGGGCCAGTTGATGACCTTCGTCGAGGCTTGCCGCGCCTGGAAGCAGGTGCATGGCAGCTTGCCGTGCCGCGTCACCATCCTGTTCGAGGGCGAAGAGGAATCCGGCTCACCGTCGCTCAAGCCGTTCCTCGAGGCCAACGCCGACGAGCTCAAGGCCGACTTCGCGCTGGTCTGCGATACCGGCATGTGGGACCGCGACACGCCATCGATCTGCGTCGGCCTGCGCGGGCTGGTCGGTGAGGAGATCACTGTGAAAGCCGCCGACCGCGACCTGCACTCCGGCCTCTACGGTGGGGCGGCCGCCAACCCGATCCGTATCCTGACCAGGGTGCTGGCCGATATCCATGACAAGGATGGCCATATCACCATCCCCGGCTTCTACGACGGTGTCGAGGAAACGCCGTCGCAGATCCTGAAATCCTGGGAGACGCTGGGCGAGACGGCCGAGACATTTCTTGGGCCTGTCGGTCTGTCCATCCCGTCCGGTGAAAAGGGCCGTTCGGTGCTGGAACTGACCTGGGCGCGGCCGACGGCCGAGTTCAACGGCATCATCGGCGGCTACACCGGCAAGGGTTTCAAGACGGTGATCGCGGCGGAAGCCTCGGCCAAGGTGTCCTTCCGCCTCGTCCACAAGCAGGATCCAAAGAAGATCCGCGCCGCCTTCCAGACATTCGTCAAGGAGCGCATTCCGGCCGACTGCTCGGTCGAGTTCCATGCCCATGGCGGCTCGCCGGCAATCCAGCTTTCCTACGACTCGCCGTTCCTGGCCAAGGCCAAGAATGCGCTGTCCGACGAATGGCCGAAGCCGGCGGTGACGACGGGCAGCGGCGGCTCTATTCCCGTGGTGGGCGATTTCCAGACCTATCTCGGCATGGAATCGCTGCTGGTCGGATTCGGCCTCGACGACGACCGCATCCATTCGCCCAACGAGAAATACGAGCTCAACTCCTTCCACAAGGGCCAGCGCTCCTGGGCGCGCATTCTCGACGCACTGACGCGCTGAAGCGGCGGGACCCTCGTTTTCCTGTTGATTTTTCGACGGATCACGGCGAGGACGGACCCCAAGATCAAAGCGTTCCAGCGTTCCTTGCATGTCAGGGACGCTTGAGGCTCGACCGGAGAAGACAATGGCCGACATCCGTTTCCACAAGAATGACCTGCCCGACCTTTCGCACTACGATGTCGGGGCGGTGGCCATCGACACCGAGACGCTCGGGCTGAACCCGCACCGCGACCGGCTGTGCGTGGTGCAAATCTCGCCGGGAGACGGCACAGCCGACGTCATCCAGATCGCGCCCGGCCAGAAGAAGGCGCCGAACCTGGTCAGCTTGCTCAGAAACCGCAGCATAACCAAGCTTTTCCATTTCGGCCGTTTCGACCTCGCGGTGCTCTACAACGCGTTCGGGGTGATGCCTGAGCCGGTGTTCTGCACCAAGATCGCCTCGCGGCTGACCCGCACCTACACCGACCGGCACGGGTTGAAGGACATCTGCTTCGAGCTTCTCGGCGTCGGCCTGTCCAAGGCGCAGCAATCGTCGGACTGGGCCGCCGAAACACTGTCGCCCGAGCAGCTCGAATACGCCGCTTCCGACGTGCTCTATCTGCACCGGCTGCGCGATGTGCTGGCCGGGCGGTTGGCGCGAGAGGGGCGGACAAAGGAGGCTGATGCCTGCTTCCGCTTCCTGCCGACGCGTGCCAAACTCGACCTGATGGGCTGGGACGAAGAGGATATCTTCGCCCACAGCTGACGGCCCTGGCGACCTTCTGCCGCCGATGGCCGGTTTGGAACCAGATGCGAGCCGTCGCGTTCTGTCGGCTCAAAGGGGATGACATGGCGGACAGAAAACCGATAGCGACCGCGCCGACCGACGGCTCCAGGGTCACCGTCACCTGGAAGGACGGCGACGGCGTCATCAACGAATCCATCGGGCAATACCGCGACGGCGGCTGGTGGGTCTACACCGACAGCCATACGCAGAAGAAGGTCGAGCCGACCAACTGGCGCCCTGCCGCAAGCGACGATGATGATCAATGAGCGCGCCGCTGGCGAGGCGGGCTGCTTTCGAATAGCCTGAGACCGTTGATAACGAGGCCGATTCGGAGCTTTCCGCTCTGCCGTCGCCCTCTAGCTCGGAGGAAATCGTTATGGCTGTCGAAAGCCTTCTCGTGTTCATCATCATCGGTGCCATCGCCGGCTGGCTCGCCGGTCTCATCGTCTCGGGTTTCGGCTTCGGCCTGATCGGTAACATCATTGTCGGCATTGTCGGCGCGTTCATCGCCGGCTGGCTTTTTCCGCGGATCGGCTTCTCCATCGGCGGCGGCATTCTCGCCTCCATCATCCACGCAACGATCGGCGCCATCATCCTGCTGGTGCTGGTCAAGGTCCTGAAACGAGCGTGAGGCTCGACGAAGAAAAGAGCGCGCCGTGAAGCAGAACACACTCTATCTCGTCATTGGCGCGCTCGTTGTCGCGGTCATCGCGCTTGGCATCTATGTCTATCGCGAGGAAAGCAAGCCCAAGGGGGTCGAGCTCAAGATCGACGACAAGGGCATTTCCATCCAGCAGAACTGACGGCATGGCCGGCGCCGCTATGGCGCCGAGGGTCTCGACAGGGGTCTCAGCTGATCGCTCCAGACGTTACCGTGCCTGTTGAAAAACACGAATTCCGGCCCGAGATTCAGGGGCTGCGCGGCGTTGCCGTCGCTTTCGTGGTGATTTTCCACCTCTGGCCCGCGGCACTTCCCGGCGGCTATGTAGGGGTCGACGTTTTCTTCGTCATCTCGGGCTTCCTCATCACCGGCTTGCTTGCCCGCATGGCGATCGCCGATGGCCATGCCTGGCTGATCGCATTCTATTCACGGCGGGTGCGGCGACTGCTGCCGGCGGCGCTGCTGGCCCTTCTCGCGACGCTGGCGGGAACGCTGGTCTTCCTGTCCAGGGCGCGGTGGGAAGAAACGGCAATCCAGGTCGCGGCCAGCGCGCTCTATGTGCAGAACTGGCGACTTGCATGGCAGGCGGTCGATTATCTCGCAGCGGAGGAAGCGGCGAGCCCGGTACAGCACTACTGGTCGCTGTCGATCGAGGAGCAGTTCTACATCGTCTGGCCGTTGCTGATGGCGGCAACCATCTGGCTGGCTCGGCGCCTGGGGCAGTCCACGAAAGGCGCTTTGCTGGCGGCGCTCTTCCTCGTTTTCATTGGATCACTGCTCGCCTCGGTGCTGATCACCCGGACCGACCCGGCCCAAGCCTATTTCGTTACCCACACCCGCCTCTGGGAACTGGCCCTAGGCGGGCTCTTGGCGCTGACGATCGATCGTTTCACGGCGGCGTTGCCATCGCGCGCGGCGATGATGATGATTGGCATTGGCGCCATCGTGGCTTCAGCGCTTTTCTTTTCCGCCTCGACGCCATTTCCGGGCGCATACGCGTTGCTGCCGACGCTCGGGACGGTGCTGATCATTGCGGCCGGCGATATCCGGGTTGGCCGGTTTCGTGGGCTCGACGTCGCCGCGCTTCGCTATATCGGCGACCGCTCCTATTCGATCTATCTGTGGCACTGGCCGTTGATCGTTTTCTATTCGTCACACCGCCCTGCGGTCGGGCTCTTTGCAGGCCTCGGGCTGGTCGTGCTGTCGCTGGCGATCTCACACCTGTCCTACCGATACGTAGAACAGCGATACCGCCGGCCGCGTTCCGACACGGAATGGCGGCCCCTTGTCCACGGTTCGGTCGCGGTCACCGTTTGCGTGGTGGTGTCCGGCGGCCTCGGCTACGCGCTCGGCCGGCATGGCGTCGATATCAGCCTGGTCGGCACACCGAACTACCCAGGGCCGGCCGCGCTGCTCGCCAACGCGGCCGTTCCGCCCGGCGTGGACCTGATTCCGCCGCTGGGCAAACTCAAGAATGACGTGCCGATCGTCTACCGCAGGAAATGTCATCAGCAGCAGGACAGCACGCAGGCCGTCGGCTGCCAGCTCGGCGACCCGAATGGCGCCAGGACCGTCGTCGTCATTGGCGATTCGCACGCCGCGCAATGGATACCGGCCATCGACAAGATTGCCCGCGACCGCAAATGGAAACTGGTCACCTTCACCAAGGCGGCTTGCCCTTTCACCGGCGTGATGGTGACGGACAACGGCAAGCCGTATGAAGCCTGCGCGCAGTGGCGCGACAATGTGCTGGCCGAGATCGGCAAGCTGCGGCCGGACCTGATGTTCACCAGCCAGTCCAACTATTCCAGTACTCCGGAGCCGGCGATGGTTGAAGGTCTGCGCGGCATCTGGAGCGAGTTGAATGCGGCGGGCGTGCACATCATCGCCATCAGGAACACGCCGTTCGTCAAGTTCGACCCCGGCGACTGTCTGGCCGCCAATCCCGACAAATGCGTCACCGCGCGACAGGACGTGGAGGCCAGCAATGTCTTTGCCCTCGCCGCCAAGACGGTGCCGGGGGTCCATGTCATCGACATGAACGATGCCCTCTGCACCAAGGACAAGTGTTCGGCCGTCGTCGGCAACATCATCGTCTGGCGCGACTACCACCATATGACGGCAACCTACGCACTGGCGCTGGCGCCGTATCTGGCAAAGGCAGCGGGTCTCTAGCGTGCGCATGAAGATACCCTCGATCGAGGTCAAGGGCAGCGAAACGGTGCGAGCGGCCCTTTCCGCGATCGGACGGACCGAGGACCTGCGCTTTTCACCGGACAACCGGCTGTTGGCGATTGCTGCGTTCGCGCGCAAACGCTGCCTGATCCTGCGTATCGATGTCGAGATGGGATCGGGCGGTCCGGGAGTCGGAGGCGTTGAAAATTGCCGGCAGGGCAAGGCCATTGCATCGGCGTCGCGACGCAAGAGAGGCCATCCGGCATGGAATTAGAATGACGGATCGACGCTTCAGCGTTATGATACAGGCATAGGGCGTTTGGGGCCAACCAACCTGACCATTAGGAGGTTGCCATGAAGCACCAAACACTGGACCAACTGCATGCAGTGGCCGAGATCAACACGACACAGCCGGTAATGAGCCGAACCCAGCGTCTCGTACGTTGGGCCGAACTCCTTGAACGTGAGCCCAGCCGGCTCCTGACCGCGCTTGCCGGGACCGAATACCGTGCGCTGCCCGAGCGCGATGTCATGCGAGGCGATGGCTCGCCGATATCGGTTGCCTTCACGGATCCCATTTTGCATGACGAGGGTCTGAAAGACGACAGTTATGGCGAAGCCAAGCGGTTCTTCGAACTGACTGACCACCAACTGCACGAGATCGTCTGCTACTGCCATGTCGGCGAGGTTATGCAATCGTCCAGGGCAGCGCTTTCCGTTCGTGCGGCGATTGGGTGACGCATGTCCACCAGGTGATCACCTGGTGACGGGATGATTTAGGGCGCGGTCGAACGCGGAACTGCAACCATTTGCGATCGCGCCCTAACGAGGACCATGTTTGCCAAAGGTTGTCCGTGCAGCGGCCGGCAGTGGCCGGGGGCTTGGCGCCCGGACAAAATCCACGGTTTCTGATCGTTCCATCGCGGTGGGTGCGACCGCTTGCTGGTGCCAAAACAAGAGGCCCCGAACAGAGCCATAACGGCCGGACCCCAGGGCATTTGATTATCAATCGCTTTGAATCTTTCCGACTTAACCCGCCCTTAAATCGCCGCATCTACTCTTCAACCCGACGCCATAGTCACCGGGACAGACAGCACAGCGCATGGCGAACCGCAGGGACAGCCGCATAGAACCCAGTTTCGAGGGACCGCAGCGAGCGAGATCCTCGACAGGTCTTTCGGTGAGCGAGGAGGACCGCGTCGTGCCAAGCAACCGCAAAGCCTCCGCAAAACGCAAGCCGGCCAAGGGGAAATCGTCGCGCGGCGGGCGCGGCAGAAGCCGGCGCGGCCTGTTCGGCGTGCTCGGCCGGCTGTTCTACTGGTGCTTCGTGCTCGCCATCTGGGGTGGCATCGCGGTGGCCGGCATCGTCGTCTATTACGGCGCCAAGATGCCGGCGGCGACGACCTGGTCGATCCCCGACCGCGCGCCCAACATCAAGATCGTCTCGGTCGATGGCCAGTTGCTGGCCAATCGCGGCATGAGCGGCGGCGAGGCCGTCGGCCTGCACGAAATGTCGCCCTACATCCCCGAGGCCGTCATCGCCATAGAGGACCGCCGCTTCTACTCGCATTTCGGCATCGACCCGATCGGCCTGTCGCGTGCGATGGTAACCAACCTGGTTGGTAGGCATTTCTCGCAGGGCGGTTCGACGCTGACGCAGCAATTGGCCAAGAACCTGTTCCTGACGCCCGACCGCACGCTGGAGCGCAAGGTGCAGGAGGTGCTCTTGGCGCTGTGGCTGGAGCACAAGCACACCAAGGACCAAATCCTCGAAATGTACCTCAACCGGGTCTATTTCGGTTCCGGCGCCTATGGTGTCGAAGCGGCTTCGCGGCGTTATTTCGGCAAGAGCGCGCGCGACGTCACCCTGTCGGAAGCCGCATTGCTTGCCGGCCTGCTCAAGGCGCCGTCACGGCTGTCGCCGGCGCGCGATCCAAAGGCTGCCGAGGAGCGCTCGCAGCTGGTGCTTGCCGCCATGCGCGACGAGGGCAAGATCAGTGACAAGGAATTGAAGACCGCGCTCAGCGCGCCGGCGACGCGTTCGCCGTCTTACTGGACCGGCTCGGAAAACTACGTCGCCGACACCATCATGGAAGAACTGCCCGACCTGATCGGCGACGTGCGCGGCGACATCGTCGTGGACAGCACCGTCGACCTGACGCTGCAGAAGCTGGCCGAACAGTCGATCCGCAGGCTGATCGACGAGAGCGGCAAGAAGCTCAACGTCACCCAGGGCGCCCTGGTGTCGATCGACGATTCCGGCGCGGTGCGCGCCATGGTCGGCGGCTACGACTATTCGACCAGCCAGTTCGACCGTGCCTCGGAGGCACGACGCCAGCCGGGCTCGGCGTTCAAGCCGTTCGTCTATATGGCCGCCCTCGAGGCCGGCCGGACGCCGGACAGCGTGCGCAATGACGCGCCGATCAAGATCGGCAACTGGACGCCCGACAATTACGGCGGCAAGTATTTCGGCAAGGTGACGCTGGCCACCGCACTGGCCAAATCGCTGAACTCGGTCGCTGCCCAATTGGCCATGGAGGTCGGGCCGAACGCCGTGGTCGAGGCGGCGCACCGGATGGGCATCCAGTCCGACCTGCAGGCCAACACCTCGATCGCTCTTGGCACCTCGGAAGTGACGCCGCTGGAACTGACCTCGGCCTATGTGCCGTTCGCCAATGGCGGCTACAAGCCGGACATCCATTTCATCCGCCGCGTGACCACCACCGGCGGCAAGGTGCTCTACGACAGCGGCGGCGGCAGCGCGCCGCGTGTCGTCAAGCCCGAGATCGTCGGCATGATGAACTCGATGATGACGGGCACGGTCGAGACCGGTACGGCGAAGAAGGCGGCTTTCGCCTGGCCGTCGGCCGGCAAGACCGGCACCAGCCAGAATTCGCGCGACGCCTGGTTTGTCGGCTATACCGCAAATCTCACCACCGGCGTCTGGTTCGGCAACGATGACGGCACGCCGATGAAGAAGGTCACCGGCGGCGCGCTGCCGGCGCAGGCCTGGCACGAGTTCATGGTCGCCGCGCATCAGGGCGTGCCGGTGCGGCCGCTGCCCGGCACCTGGAAATCGACGCCGGCCGACACCATCGTGCCAGACGAGATACCGTCGGCAGACAATTCGCAGCCGGCACCGGTGCCGTCCGCGTCCGTCGGCCAGCAGGCGCCCGCGGTTTCCGCGGCGCCGCCACCCGCCCCAGTCCGCGTGGCGCGCCCGGCCCAGACCGTCGATGCCGAGGGCCTCGGCATGCCGGAGGACGGCGGCGCTACCGCATCGATCAAGCACCCGGTGCCACCGGGCAGCGTGGGTGGTCCGCTCAAGAAGCGGCAGACCTCGATCCTGGATATCCTCGGCGGCGGTTGATCCGCCTCTCGCCAGCGCGGCGTCATTCGGCTACACCTCCGGCCCGGAGACCGCGACATGCCTGAACTCGACACCAGAAAGACCATCGTGCTGACCGGCGCCAGCCGGGGCATCGGCCACGCCACCGTCAAGCGCTTTTCGCGTGATGGCTGGCGCGTCATCACCTGTTCGCGCCAGGCCTTCGCCGAGGACTGCCCGTGGCCGGCCGGCCCCGAGGACCACATCAAGGTCGATCTCGCCGACCAGGAAGATGTCGGCATCGCCGTCTCGGAAATCCGCCATCGGCTCGAGGCGCATGGCGGCCAGCTGCATGCGCTGGTCAACAATGCCGGCATCTCGCCGAAGCTCAAGGACGGCAACAGCCGCATGGACTCGATCAACACGCCGATGCATGTCTGGCGCGATGTCTTCCAGGTCAATTTCTTCGCGCCGATCATGCTGGCGCGCGGGCTGTTCAAGGAACTGGCGGCGGCCAAGGGTTCGATCGTCAATGTCACCTCGATCGCCGGCACCCGCGTGCATCCCTTCGCCGGCACCGCCTATGCCACATCGAAGGCCGCACTTGGCTCGCTGACACGCGAAATGGCGCATGACTTTGGTCCGCACGGCATTCGCGTCAATGCCATCGCGCCGGGCGAGATCGACACGGCGATCCTGTCGCCGGGCACGGACAAGATCGTCGAGACAATCCCGCTCAGGCGCCTCGGCACCACGGCGGAGGTCGCCGACATCATCTTCTTCCTGTGCTCGCAGCAGGCATCCTACGTGACGGGCTCGGAAATCCACATCAACGGCGGCCAGCACGTGTGAGCCGGTCGATGTTTGTCAATCGTTGACGCTGCCTCCTGCGAGCCCGTCTAAAGGGACAATACTCGCTCTGAGATCGCACGATCAGATCGCTCTCGCCCGTCCGGCAAGGCCGCCGAGCCCATGGTGAGAACGGCCTTGCCGCTGAAGCTGCGCTCTCGCAGTGCGTGCAGGGCCTGGGCGATGTCTGTCCACGGTGCGGTCAAGGCCACACGGGTTTCCAGCCGGCCAGCGGCGACCAGAGCGAGCAGCGAGGCGATGTCCGCGCCTATGCCTGAGCCGGAAGTGTAGTAGGCGAAAGTCTGAAGCCTCGCGCCTTCGTGGCCCGGAACGAACTGGCGGAACCCGATGGGCGTGAGTTCGCCGCTGCTCGAACCGAACATGACGATGGTGCCGCCCGGTGCGACGCGTTCGATCGCGTGGGCGAGGCTTTGGCCGCCGACCGACTCGGTGATCAGTGAGAACGCCCCCTCGGCCAGCTCGATCGACTCGACAACCTGCCCGGCTCCAAGGCGGCGGAGGTCCTCGGCATGCCGGGTGGCAGCGATCGCGGTCACCGAGGCGCCCTGCTCGCGGGCGATCTGGACCTGGAAACGGCCGACCGCACCGCTTGCGCCGGTGATCAGGACCTGCTGGCCGGCCAGGTCACCGCCATGGCGCAATGTCCTTAGCGCCGTCGTGCCGGCGACCGGAAGCGTAGCGGCGGAGATGAAACTGACGCGGTCCGGCAGGACGGCGAGACGGTCGGTCGGAACGGCGACACGTTCGGCCCAGCCGGCTTCGCCGACCAGGGCCACGACCCTTGTGCCCACGGCCGGCCCGGAACCATCGGCTGCCGCCCGCTCCACGATCCCAACGACGTCCTGGCCAGGCATCCAGCCGTTCGGGCGTATGGTCAGCAGGCGCAGTTCGCCGCGGTTCAACGAGGTTGCGTGGACGGAGATCAGCGCTTCGTTCGCGCAAGGGCGTGGTTCGTCCACCTCGGCGAGTTTCAATCTGGCTGCGTTGTCGGAACAGACGGTGAGCGCGAGCATGGGTACACCTTTGCCAATTGTGGCGAAAACGACCCCGAGCCTACCGATTTGCGCGATCGAATAATCTAGATATAAAATCAATCAATCGCTAAAAGTAGGCAATCATGAGACAACCTCTCCGCTATCCATGGCTAGATTTCGATGTTGATGACGTCCTTGCTCCGGCCATCGCCGTGCGCGTCGACGTCACCGAGACCAGGGCCGAGGTGTCGCAGCATTGGCACCGCAAGGGGCAACTCGTCTTCGCGCTCGGCGGCGGCGTCACCTGCCGCGTTCCCAGTGGCCTCTGGATGGTGCCGCCACATTGCGGCGTGTGGGTGCCAAGCCGCATGCAGCACAGCAACATCGCGACGGCCAATGCGCGGATTTTCTTCGTTTACATCGAGCCGGGCGCGGCCGAACTGCCGGATCGGTGCTGTACGCTTTCGATCTCGCCGCTGCTGCGCGAACTCATCATCGAACTGTCGGACTGCGCACCTGACGACGCGAGGTGCGCTTTCCTGGGAAGCGTCCTGCTCGCCGAACTGCCTGATATGCCGGTCCAGCAATTGCACCTGCCTCTATCTTCCGAGCCGCACTTGCGGCGGATCGCCGAAGCGTTGGCGAACGATCCGGCTGATCGCAGCACGCTGGCGGAGTGGGCCAGCCGCGTCGCACTCAGCCAGAGCAGTCTCGCTCGTCTCGTCGTAAAGGAGACTGGCTTGAGCTTCGGCCGCTGGCGCCAGCAATTGCACTTGATCGTTGCGATAAGGGAGCTGGCTTCCGGGGCAAGCGTTCAGCGGGTTTCGGGCGATCTAGGCTATGAGTCCGTCACCGCCTTCATCACCATGTTCAAAAAGGCGCTCGGCAAGCCTCCCGCACAGTATCTCAGCAGCATCGCACGGAATGGCGGCTCTGCGTTCGTGGCGTGATCAGGCGGCGGACGGTTCAGTCGCAGATGGCTTTTGCCCGAGCACCTCTTCCACAATGCCCCGCGCGATCTCGCGCTCGCCCATGATGACGGTGTCGGCGCCGAGGCCCTTGAGATGCTCGACCTCGGCGTCGGAATGCGCACGGGCGATGACGTTGATGCCGGGATTGGCGGCGCGCGCGCGCATCACGATCTGTCCGGCCTCGAAGGCATTGGGAATGGCAAGGATCAGGCGCTTGGCTCCTTCAGGATTGGCGGCGGCGAACACTTCGGCGTTGGCCGCATTGCCTGACACGGTCTCGATGCCGTCGGCCTTCAGCCTGGCCAATGTCTTGTCGGCGTCCTCGATGACGAGGAAGGGCAGGGTTGCCTCCTTCAGCGATGCACCGACGAGGCTGCCGACACGACCATAGCCGATCAGGATGGCGTGGTTGGTGAGGCTTGTCCTCGGCGGCGGCCCATCCTCCCCGTTGGCTGTTGCCACGACCGAGGCGACCTGGCCCGGCTCGGTCGCCGGACCGACCGGCTTTGCCTCGACCGGCGGCGCCGTCCTGGCGGCGCGGGCTTCAAGCCACGGCTTCATCCAGTCGATGGCCAGGAACATCAACGGGTTGAGGACGATCGACAGGATGGCGCCGGCCAGGATGAGGTCGCGGCCCTGTTCGGGTAGAAGCTTCAGCCCGACGCCGAGTTCGGCCAGGATGAAAGAGAATTCGCCGATCTGGGCAAGGCTCGCCGAAATCATCAGGGCCGTGGCCAGAGGATAGCCGAAGGCAATGACGATGACGAACGCCGCCAACGATTTGCCGATGACGATAATGGCGAGCGTCGCCAGGATCGGCCAGCCATTGCTGATCAGGCTGAACGGATCGAACAGCATGCCGACCGAGACGAAGAACAGCACCGAGAAAGCATCGCGCAGCGGCAGCGATTCTTCCGCCGCGCGATGGCTGAGCTCGGACTCGCTCATGATCATGCCGGCGAAGAAGGCGCCCAGCGCCAGCGAGACCCCGAACAATTTTGCCGCGCCGAAGGCAACGCCGAGCGCGATGGCCAGCACGGCCAGCCGGAACAGTTCGCGCGAGCCGGTATGGGCGACATAGTGCAGGATCCAGGGAATGACCCGGCGGCCGACGACCAGCATGACGGCGACGAAGGCGGCGACCTTGGCCAGCGTGATGCCGACAACGCCCCAGATGCCGTAGCTGGCCGGCAGCGAAAGCAAGCCGCTGGCGTGGGCGTCGGTCTGTTCCTGGCCGCCGAGCACGCCGGCAAGTGCCGGCAAAAGCACCAGCGCCATCACCATGGCCAGATCCTCGACGATCAGCCAGCCGACGGCGATGCGGCCGCGCCCCGTCTCGATCAGGCGGCGCTCCTGCAAGGCGCGCAGCAGCACCACGGTCGAGGCGACCGAAAGTGCCAGGCCAAAGACCAGTCCCGCTCCCATCGACCAGCCGAGCATCCAGGCAAGCCCGGCGCCGAGCGCGGTGGCAAAGCCGATCTGGACGATGGCGCCGGGCACGGCGATGGCGCGCACCGACAGCAGATCCTTCAGCGAGAAATGCAGGCCGACGCCGAACATCAGCAGGATGACGCCAATTTCGGCCAGCTCGTTGGCAAGCCCGGCATCGGCGACGAAGCCCGGCGTGTTCGGTCCGACGAGCACGCCGGCTACGAGATAGCCGACCAGCGGTGGAATGCGGAAGCGGTTGGCAAGGGCGCCGAAGACGAAAGCCAGCCCCAGACCGGCGACGATGGTGGCGATAAGGGGCGTGTCATGCGGCATTGTCTATGGAGCGCCTTTCAAATCTGAGATGTCGGGTGTGCGCCGCCCAAAGCCGCCGCCTGTTCGCAATATGGTGGATGGGGCGATGGCGATGCAACCCGCAAAGGCGCGAAACTGACCACGACGGGTGCAAAAAAACGAAGGGCCGCCAAAATTCGTGCGGACCATTTCATCGCAAGGCCGACAAAGGGCAGCGATTTTGCTGTTCCTTGCCATTTTTGGCAGTGGCGACTTTAATCTACTAAATTGGTAGAATTTAGAAAAAACTGTTTTGCGAGATCGGACGCTGGCGGCTAAAAAGCACCGAAATCAAGGCACGCTCCAGCGACTTGATTCCGTCCAGCGCGTGAATGTGGAATATTTTTCTCCTGCCTTTCGCAGTTGCGAAAAAGCGATTGCCTGCCATCACCGGATGCGCGAGTGCTTTGCTTCTGGTTTTTCGCCCCCAGGCGTAAAACTGCGAAACTGTTCCCGGATTGCTCCCGTCATGCCGCAGGCCAACGCCAAGCTCAATGCCTTTCCCGTCTTCATGCGGGTCGAGGGCGAAGCCGTGGCCATCGTCGGCTGCGGCGAAGAGGCGCTGGCCAAGGCGCGGCTGATCGGACAGTCGAGCGCGGTCCTGCGCATCATCGCCGAAGACGCCGAGCCGGATCTGTTGGCCTTCATCGCTCAGAACAATGTGACGCGCGTCGCCGCATCCTATGATGCCAGCCATCTTGAAGGCGCGGTCCTGGTTTTTGCCGCCAGCGGCGATGAGGCGCTCGACCGTCGCGTGGCCTCGGATGCGCGCCGGCTGGGCATTCCGGTCAATGCCGTCGACCGGCCGGAACTCTGCGATTTCTTCACCCCGGCGCTGGTCAACCGCGCACCGGTCGCCATCGCCATCGGCACCGAAGGGGCAGGCCCCGTGCTTGCCCAGATGCTGCGCAGCCGCATCGACCAGATGCTGTCGCCGTCGCTTGGATCGCTGGCAGCGCTTGCGGCCTCGTTGCGCGGCGCCGCCGAGAAACTGCTGCCGAAGGGCAATGCCCGCCGCCGCTTCTGGAACAGCTTCTTCCAGGGTGCTCCGGCGCACGCTATCGAAGCCGGCGAGCTGTCGCGCGCGCATGACGTCGCCGTCGATCTGTTGCTGTCCAATGCACCCATTTCGGGCCACATCGCCCTGGTGGGCGCCGGTCCGGGCGCCGAGGATCTTTTGACCCTGCGCGCGCACCGTCTGCTGATGGAAGCCGATGTCATCGTGCATGACGCGCTGGTGCCGGAGGCGGTCGTTGCCATGGGCCGCCGCGATGCGGAGCGCCTGCCGGTGGGCAAACGCAAGGGCTGCCACACCAAGAGCCAGGCCGAAATCAATGCGCTGCTGGTCGAACTCGGCCGCGAAGGCAAACGCGTCGTGCGGTTGAAGTCGGGCGACCCGCTGGTGTTCGGCCGGGCCGGCGAGGAGATGGCCGCACTGCGCGATGCCGGCATCGCCTATGAGGTTGTTCCAGGCGTCACGGCGGCCTTTGCCGCCGCCGCCGATTTCGAACTGCCGCTGACGCTGCGCGGCGTGTCCTCGTCGATGGTGTTCACCACCGGCCACGACCTCAAGGGCAATTCGTTGCCGGACTGGGCCAGGCTCGCCATTTCCGGCGCCACCGTCGCCGTCTATATGGGCCGTTCGGTGGCGGCCGAGGTTGCCGGCCGGTTGATCGAAGCGGGCCTGTCGCCGGATACGGCGGTGGCCGTGGTCGAGAATGCCAGCCTTGCCAATCGCCGTCGCTTCCACGGCACGCTTGCCGACCTGCCGTCGCTCGAGGCGCGTGCCGATCTGACCGGCCCGGTCATGACCATCATTGGCGACGCGGTCGCCGGCGCCAATTTTGAACGTTCCGAGCCGCTCGCGGCACACAGGCATGAAAGTGCGGCAACTGCCGTTGCCGAAGGAGTTGAACAATGAAGATACTGACCGCCAACCGCCTGACCGACGGTATCGCCGTCTGGTACGCCGACGGCGGCTGGGCCGAGACGGTGGACCGTGCCGACCTCGCCCATGACAAGGCGGCCGAGGATCGCCTGGAGGTGATCGGCGCCAAGGCCTATGCCGACAATGAAGTGGTCGACGTCAATCTGATCGACGCGGATGTTGTCAACGGCGCTGTCGAGCCGGTGCGGCTGCGCGAGAAGATCCGCGCCGCCGGCCCCACCATCCGCAGCGATCTCGGCAAGCAGGCTGCCTGAGCGGCCTTACAAGACACCGGACACGGGCGGACGCGCCCGGAAAGACGAAGCATGTACCGTTACGATGAGTTCGACCACGATTTTGTCCAAGCCCGCGTCGCCGAGTTCAGCGACCAGGTCCAGCGCCGGCTTGCCGGCGAGATCACCGAGGACCAGTTCCGGCCGCTCCGGCTGATGAACGGCGTCTATCTTCAGCTGCACGCCTACATGCTACGCATCGCGGTGCCCTATGGCACGCTGAACGGCAAGCAGTTGCGTATGCTCGGTCACATCGCCCGCAAATACGACAAGGGCTACGGACACTTCACCACGCGCCAGAACATCCAGTTCAACTGGCCGGCGCTGTCGGACATTCCGGCGATCCTGGCCGATCTGGCAAGCGTCGAGATGCACGCCATCCAGACCAGCGGCAATTGCATCCGCAACGTCACCGCCGATCATTTCGCCGGTGCGGCCGCCGACGAAGTCGCCGATCCACGCCCCTATGCGGAGATCCTGCGCCAATGGTCGTCGGTGCATCCGGAATTCTCGTTCCTGCCGCGCAAGTTCAAGATCGCGGTGACCGGTGCCGAGCGCGACCGTGCCGCCATCCAGACGCACGACATCGGCCTGCACCTGAAGAAGAACGCCGCCGGCGAGTTGGGCTTTGCCGTCTATATCGGCGGCGGCCAGGGCCGCACGCCGATGGTGGCCAGGAAGATCCGCGACTTCCTGCCGGAAGCCGACCTTCTGTCCTACTGCACGGCGATCCTGCGCGTTTACAACCTCTATGGCCGCCGCGACAACAAGTACAAGGCGCGCATCAAGATCCTGGTCCACGAAACCGGCGTCGACGAAATCACCCGCCAGGTCGAGGCCGAGTGGCAGGAGTTGAAGGACGCCGAGCTGAAGCTGCCGGAGGCCGATATCCGCGCCATCGAGGCCTATTTCGCGCCACCGGCGCTGACCGACCGGCCGGAAGGCGACCAGGCGGTCAAGCTTGCACGCCTGGATTCGAAGGGCTTCTCGCAGTGGCTCGACCAGAACGTGGTGACGCACCGCCATCCCGACTACGCGGCGGTGACCATCTCGCTGAAGGGCATCGGCGAGGTTCCGGGCGACGCCTCGGACAGCCAGATGGAAGCTGTCGCCGACATCGCCGAGACATACGCCTTCGATGAACTTCGCGTCAGCCATGAGCAGAACCTGATCCTGCCGCACGTGGCGCGCGCCGACCTCAAGGCGGTCTATGATGCGCTGGTCGACATCGGGTTGGCGACGGCCAATTCCAACCTGATATCGGACATCATCGCGTGCCCGGGCCTCGATTATTGCGCGCTGGCGACGGCGCGCTCGATCCCGATCGCGCAGGAAATCTCGCGCCGCTTCGCCTCGCTGGAGCGGCAGCGCGAGATCGGCGAACTAAAGCTGAAGATCTCCGGCTGCATCAATGCCTGCGGCCATCACCATGTCGGCCATATCGGCATATTGGGTGTCGAGAAGAAGGGCTCCGAGCTCTATCAGGTGACGCTTGGCGGCTCGGCCGACGAGAACACGTCGGTCGGCGAGATCATCGGCCGCGGCTTCTCGTCGGAAGAGATCACCGACGCCATCGAGCAGATCGTCGAGACCTATCTCGGCCTTCGGCTCAACCCCCAAGAGAAATTCATCGACGCCTACCGCCGTGTCGGTCCCGCGCCGTTCAAGGAGGCGCTCTATGCTGGCGAAGCCAAGGCCGCTTGACCATATCGTCGACGTCGATGACGGCATCGCCGCCAAGGCGGCGGGACTCGATGCGCTTTACGGTCATCTGAATCCGCTCGAGATCATCGAACGGTCGGCCCGTGAATTGTTCCACGACGAGATCGCCGCGGTGTCGTCCTTCGGGGCGGACTCCGCGGTGCTGCTGCACATGATCGCCAAGATCGACCGCACGCTGCCGGTCATCTTCCTCGACACCGGCAAGCATTTCGAGGAGACGCTCGGCTATCGCGACGCGCTTGTCGCCGATTTCGGGCTGACCAATATTAGGGTGATCAAGCCCGAGGAGGCGGCGCTCGAACGGATCGATCCGGCGGGCAATCTGCACCAGAGCGACACCGACGCCTGCTGCGACGTGCGCAAGGTCGAGCCGCTGGCGCGTGGTGTCGCGCCGTTTCGTGCCTGGCTCACCGGCCGCAAGCGCTTCCAGGCCGCGACGCGGGCAGCGCTTCCGGTGTTCGAGGCGGTCGGCCCGCGCATCCGCGTCAACCCGCTGGCGCACTGGACGACATCGGACCAGGCCGACTATATGCGCGCGCATGCGCTGCGCGAAAATCCGCTGGTCGCCTATGGCTATCTGTCGATCGGCTGCTTCCCTTGCACGCAGCCGGTGCAACCCGGCGAGGACGCGCGCAGCGGCCGGTGGGCCGGCCATGCCAAGACCGAGTGCGGCATTCATCTGTCGGGGCTGGAGAAGTCGCTGACCGACGCATCGCTTTAGGCTATGTTGATATTCAGCCGGCCTGCAAAGGGCGGCTTCCTGCGCTTCCGGTGCTCATGTACCCCAAAGTACGTTCAGCTCCGGTTCTTGGAAGCCACCATCTTCGGCTCGGCCTGACCTGAATCTCGACACACCCCAAGATCCAGGATTGTTTTGGACTTTAGGAATTTTCGATGACCGAATTGACACCGGGAACCGCGACCCGACTTTGGACCCCGACGGGTTTCCGTGAGGATGAGTGGGCTCATGCCGAAAGCACCGAGGCGCTTGCCGGCAATGGCCGCTTCATCCTGCCGCTGCAGGCTTTCGTCGACCTTGAACCGCAGGCGCGCCGCTCGGCCAAGGAGCGGCTCGGCGTCGTGCTGCAGCCGGGCGATCCGCTCGAGAAGATAGCCGACCTGCTCGACCAGCTGTCGCTGGTGGCGCTGGCCTTCCCGGCCTTCAGCGACGGGCGCTCGTTCTCCAAGGCCGAACTGCTGCGCGGGCGCTATCATTTCGAAGGCGCGGTGCGGGCCACCGGTCAGGTTCTCGTCGACCAGTTGCCGCATATGCTGCGGCTTGGCTTCGACGAGTTCGAGATTTCGAATCCGGTGCTGTTGAAGCGCCTGGAAGAGGGACGCACGGGCGGGTTGGGGCTCTACTACCAGCCGGCCGCCGTGCCGGAGCCCAAGGGACCAAAATATTCCTGGCGGCGGGTGCGGGCCGGCTGAATCTCAATGCTCCCTGGGTTGACGCTGCGGTAATTCCGAGCGTCTTTACATCAGCCGTGATCCGGCCTTCTCTTGGTCGTCCGGACGGAAACATCCGCCGGGTGCCAGGAGGAGATCATGGATTTCGACTATGTGATCGCCGGCGGCGGGTCCGCCGGCTGCACGCTTGCCGCGCGGCTCTCCGAAGATCCATCGAAAACGGTTTGCCTGATCGAAGCCGGCGGCGAGGGCAGGAACCTGCTCATCCGTGCGCCGGCAGGCATCATCGCGTTGTTGCCGGGCCGGCCGAGGATCAACAACTGGGCATTCGAGACGGTGCCGCAGCAAGGGCTTGGCGGCCGCAAGGGCTACCAGCCGCGCGGCAAGGCGCTGGGCGGCTCCAGTGCCATCAATGCCATGCTCTACACACGCGGGCACCGTGGCGACTATGACGAATGGGCCGATCTCGGCTGCGACGGCTGGTCATGGGACGAGGTATTGCCCTATTTCCGGCGCGCGGAAGGCAACCAGCGCGGTGGCGACGCCCTGCATGGCGGCGATGGGCCGTTGCGGGTCGCCGAGCAGCAGGAGCCGCGTGCGCTCTCCAGGGCCTTTGTCGAGGCCTGCGGCGAAAACCAGATCCGTAGCAACGACGATTTCAATGGACCAGAGCAGGAAGGGGCGGGGCTTTACCAGGTCACGCAATTCTGGGGCGAACGCCGCAACGGCGAGCGCTGCTCGGCGGCCGCCGCCTATCTGCATCCGGCGATGGACCGGCCGAACCTGACCGTCATCACCGGAGCGCATGCCACGGGCATCGTCCTTGACGGCAAGCGGGCCACCGGCGTGCGCTACCGCGCGGGCAAGGACGAAGCCGTTGTGAAGGCCAGGCGCGAGGTCATCGTCTGCGGTGGTGCCTTCGGCTCACCGCAGCTCTTGTTGCTTTCCGGGATCGGCCCGGCTGTCGAGCTTGCGGCGCACGGAATTCCGATCGTTCATGAACTGCCCGGCGTCGGCAAGAACCTGCAGGATCATCTCGATTTCATCATGGGCTGGACGTCAAGGGATGCCGACATGATGGGCATCGGCCTGCGCGGCCTGCCTGGCCTGCTGCGGCATCTGCGGCGCTGGCGCAAGGACGGCGGCGGCATGATCGCGACGCCTTACGCGGAGGGTGGCGCCTTTCTCAAATCCGACCCGGCGATAGACCGGCCCGACCTGCAATTGCACTTCTGTATCGCCATCGTCGATGATCATGGCCGAAAGCTGCATATGGGTTATGGCTTTTCCTGCCATGTTTGCGTGCTTCGGCCGCATTCGCGCGGCGAGGTCGGTCTGTCGACGCCAAATCCACTGGCGCCGCCCCGCATCGATCCGCGTTTCCTGTCCGACGAACGCGACGCCGATCTGTTGCTCAAGGGTGTCAGAATGATGCGCGGCATATTGGAGGCGCCAGCGCTGGCCAAATACCGCGACAAGGAGATCTACACCGCCGGGGTTTCGAGCGACGCCGAGCTGATGGCGCATATCCGGGCCCGTGCCGATACGATCTATCACCCGGCGGGCACCTGCAAGATGGGCACCGACGATATGGCGGTGGTCGATCCGCAACTGCGTGTACGCGGCATCAAGGCTTTGCGGGTCGTCGATGCTTCGGTGATGCCGACGCTGATCGGCGGCAACACCAATGCACCGACGATCATGATCGCTGAAAAGGCAGCGGACATGATCAAGACGGCCGCCTGAGTTCTGGTCGAACCAGTGGGACAAATTGTTTTTGTTGTGACGTGGCTTTTGGCGATGTCGATCCTAATTTGTCCAAACTGGTCTTACCAAACATGCGATTTGCACTTTCCCTTTCGCCATCCTGCCCTTAGGATAGGGCTATTATTTCGCGATCCGAAATAAATATGGCCACAAGGGAGGAACCGGGAATGGCTGGCAAGAAGATATTGATGCTCGTTGGCGAGTTCAGCGAGGAGTACGAGATTTTCGTCTTTGAACAGGCCATGCATGCCGTCGGCCACACGGTGCATGTCGTCTGTCCGGACAAGAAGGCGGGCGATGTATTGAAGACGTCGCTGCACGATTTCGAAGGCCACCAGACCTATACGGAAAAGCTAGGCCACGACTACATCCTCAACAAGACGTTTTCCGAAGTGGACCCGGCCAAATACGACGCCGTCTATGCGGCGGGCGGGCGCGGGCCGGAATACATCCGCATCGACAAGCGCGTACAGGCGCTGGTGCGGCATTTCCACGAGGCCGGCAAGCCGATCTTCACCATCTGCCATGGCGTGCAGATCCTGATTGCCGTCGACGGCGTGGTGCGGGGAAGGGAAGTCGCGGCGCTGCATTATTGCGAGCCGGAAGTGACGCTCGCCGGCGGCATCTATATCGACGTCGCGCCGACCGGCGCGCATGTCGACGGCAATCTCGTTTCGGCCAAGGGCTGGCCCGGCCTATCCAACTTCATCCGTGAATGCCTGAAGGTGCTGGGCACGGAGATCCGCCATGGCGAGATCCTGATGCGCGATGAGCGCCAGGCGGCTTGATCCAGGAGTTTGCCAATCCCGCCGCGCCGTATGGTGCGGCGGCACCCGTTTGTTTCTACGCAATTCCGGACGGAAAACCGCCGCACACTTTTCCTGGAATTGTTCTAGAAGTAACGCTTGAGATTGCCGCGGATGCGATCCAGTACGGTATCTCCAGAGAGGTCGGGCAAGAACTTCTTGCCTGTGATCGCTTCATAAGCCTGCGCATAAACCCGTGAGGCCTGATTGACGATCTCGTCAGGAATCTTCGGGATCGGCTCCTTGTACGGGTCGCATCGGGCCGAGACCCACGACCGGATGAAATCCTTGTCGAAACTGTCCGGCCGCGTGCCGTTTTCGAGCGCCTGTTCATACGTCGATGCGATCCAGTACCGGCTGCTGTCAGGCGTGTGGATCTCGTCGGCGAGCACGATCGTCCCGTCCTTGTCGACGCCGAACTCGTATTTCGTGTCGGCGAGGATCAGGCCGCGTTCGGCAGCGCGCGTCTGGCCTCGGGCAAACAACCGCAAGGCGTAGCTTGACACGGTGTGCCACTGCGCCGGCGTGAGAAGACCTTGTTTGATTATCTCGGCTTCGGACAGAGGTTCATCGTGACCGCCATCAAAAGCCTTGCTCGTCGGGGTGATGATCGCTTCGCGAAGCTTTTCGTTTGCACGCAGCCCGTCCGGCAGGACGGTTCCATACATATCCCGCTCGCCATTCCTGTATTTGGTCAGGATTGACGTGCTGGTGGTTCCCGCCAGATAGCCGCGAACGACAATTTCGACCGGCAGGATTTCGAGCCGGGTGCCCACGACAACGTTCGGGTCGGGATATTCAAGAACATGGTTCGGGCAGATATCGGCAGTCTCTTCGAACCAGTACCTGGCGATCTGAGTCAGGATCTCTCCCTTGAACGGGATTGAGGTCAGGATGGTGTCGAAGGCACTGACACGGTCGGTGGCGATAATGATGCGCCGCCCGTCCGGCAGGTCGTAATTTTCCCGTACCTTGCCGCTGTAGCGGGTCGGAAGTTCGGGGATGAAAGCATCGGAAAGAACGCGCGGATCGCTCATGGGTATGTCGGTTGCCGATGGTCGCTGCACGGTGAAGCTCGATGCCCGATCCATAGTGTCGATTGGTTCTAGATCGCCGCCCGTGCCTCGCGGAACGACACCAGCTTCCGGCGGTTCTCGTCCCACAGGGCCAGTTTGACGCAGCGCAGGCTGTCGAGCAGCGTGACGCGACCGATGCCGCGCAACTCCGGATAGTCCCTCAGCACTTCCTGCAGCCGGTAGCACGGTACCTTGGCGGAGAGGTGGTGGACGTGGTGGACGCCGATGTTGCCGGTGAACCAGTTCAGCACCGGTGGCAGGTCGTAGTAGGAGGATCCGTGCAGGGCGGCATGCTGGAATTCCCATTCGGAATCCTTTGCCCATTCGGTCTCCTCGAACTGGTGCTGGACGTAGAACAGCCAGATGCCGGCCGAGCCGGCGAGGACGACGATCGGCAGATGGACGACCAGGAACGCGCCGGGGCCGACGAACCAGATGAGAACGGCTGCCGCAAGCGCGATCGCGAGATTGGTGGTCATTGACGACACCCAGGGTGTCAGGCCGCCCCGCATCATGCCGATGGGCAGCCTTTGCTCGAAGATGAACAGCCAGATCGGTCCCAGCCCGAACATCACCAGCGGGTGGCGATAGAGACGATAGGCAAGGCGGCCGCGCCATGACAGTTGCCGGTATTCGGCAACGGTCAGCGTCCTGATGTCGCCCATGCCGCGTTCGTCCAGATTGCCGGCGCTGGCGTGATGCGTCGCGTGGGCGCGCCGCCAGCAGTCGTAGGGCGTCAGCGTCAGGACGCCGAGCGCCCGGCCGATCCAGTCGTCGGCATAGCGATTGGCGAAGAAGGAGCCATGGCCGCAATCGTGCTGGATCATGAAGATGCGCACAAGAAACCCGGCGGCGGGAAGGATAAGGATCAGCCCCCACCAATGGCCGTAGGAATAGGCTGCCGAGGACAGCGCCCAGAGTGTGACAAAAGGAATGAGGGTGATGGCGAGTTCGATGGCACTGCGCCGCCTGTCAGGCTTCTTGTAGCGCGCCAGAATCTTCAACCAGGCGCGCTTGCTGTTGGCCGCCGTCTCAGGGGAAATCATGTTCATCAGGAAGTATAGGCGCCGGAAGATGGCGCCGCAAGGCGATGTTCACGTGAAATTACTGCGCGTAATTGTCGCGCGATAGGCCATGTGAGGCCGGTCTTCTGGTGCTGGTACGCTGGAATGCCGGCGGGTTTCCGGCTATTGGCGCCTGCCGCCGGCGGCACTGCTTTCCGCGCCGTCCAGGCGGTCAAGCAATTTCCTGAAGCGATCGGGAATGTCGGCTTCGGTGCGGAAGGCCGGCAAGGTTCGCAGAAAGCGCGTCGTCGACTCGGCGCCGAATTGGCGTTTGACTTCGGCGGCCAATCCTTCTGTCTTTTCACCCTTCTTGCGGGTCATCTCTCAAAATCCTGTGTCGGCTTCGAAACTCCTCCAGCAAGGGAATGGTTCCCCCATCACGCCTTTGTGGCAAGCAAAGCTGGCGGTTACGGTAAAGTTTGAATTAAAATTGAAATGACTTGCCGTTCCCCGCCCAGCCCTGCCGACAGCCTCCACTCTTGCTTACCCCTTGATTTTTGGCCGCCAAACCTCGATATCGGGCACAAAATCCACACCATTCGAGATTGACGGGAAACGGCGATGAGCGACCAGGCAAAAGACGAACGCGCGCCCGACGAAGCCGAGGCGACCGAGGCCAATGCCGAGCGCGCGGAAGGCAGCATCGACGGCGACTATGAAGCGCTTGTGCGGCTGCTGAAGGAAAATGAAGAGCTGAAGGACCGCGCGCTGCGCGTCGCGGCCGAGATGGAGAACCTGCGCCGCCGCACCGCGCGCGACGTGCATGACGCGCGCACCTATGCGGTCGCCAATTTCGCCCGCGACATGCTGTCGGTGTCGGACAATCTGCGCCGCGCGCTGGACGCGATTCCGGCCGAGGCCAAGGCATCCGGCGACGCCGGCTTCAAGGCGCTGATCGAAGGCGTAGACCTCACCGAGCGCGCCATGCTGTCGGCGCTGGAACGGCACGGGGTCAAGAAACTCACGCCAGAAGGCGAGAGGTTCGATCCCAATTTCCACCAGGCGATGTTCGAAGTGCCGAATCCGGATGTCCCGGCCAATACCGTGGTCCAGGTTGTGCAGCCGGGTTATTCTATCGGCGAGCGGGTGTTGCGCCCGGCCATGGTCGGCGTCGCCAAGGGCGGTCCAAAGCTTGCCGCCGGCGAAGCGCAGGTCGAGCCGGGTCCGGTCAACGACGAGGCCGAGAAGGACGCTTGATTAGGTGAGGAGGCAGTAGGCAGTAGGGAAATAAGGCAGTCGTATTAATCGCGCGGCTTCGTGCTATTCATATGCCCTAATTTCCAATCCCTATTGCCTCATGCCCATGAACCCCATCGCGCTTCTCGACTATGCCGGTGTCGCCGTCTTTGCCGCGACGGGGGCGCTTGCCGCTTCACGCAAGCAGCTCGACGTTATCGGTTTCCTGTTCCTGGCCAGCGTCACCGGCATCGGTGGTGGCACATTCCGCGATCTCATCCTCAATGTGCCCGTCTTCTGGGTGGGAAACCGTGACTACGTGCTGATCTGCGCGGTGGTGGCGGTGGTGGTGTTCTTCACCGCACATCGCGTCGAATCCCGTTACAGGCTGCTGCTGTGGCTCGACGCCATCGGCCTTGCCGCGTTTTCAGTGATGGGCGCGGCCAAGGGACTTGGCATCACCGGCTCGCCGGCAGTGTCGGTGATCACTGGAATGCTGACCGCCACATTCGGTGGCATCCTGCGTGATCTCCTGGCCGGGGAGCCTTCGGTGCTGCTGAGGCCGGAAATCTATGTGACGGCCGCTCTGGTGGGGGCCGCTATCTTCACGCTCGGCGATGTTGCCGGATTGCCGCAGATTGTTTCAGGACTGGCCGGCTTCGCCGCGGCGTTTGCCGTGCGCGGCGGCGCCCTCCGTTTCGGCTGGGCGTTTCCGTCCTACAAGAGCCGGCCCGGCCGGCGGCCGGAAGATATTCCGTGAAGATGAAAGTGAGCAGCGAATAGGGGATAGCAGTCTGCACGATAGCGGCGTAGCTCTCGCTATTCGCCAGCGTCAGGCAGCGAAGCGCTGGGCTTCCCCGCCATAGTAGTTGACGTAGCGGGCGCCGATTTCCTTGACCGGCATCACCACGAACACGTCGACCGTCGAGAATTCGCGGTCGATGACGCAGCCGTCGCCGATGCGCGCGCCGACGCGCAGATAGCCCTTGACCAACGGCGGCATTGCCGCGATCGCCGCCTTGGCGTTGACCGCCTCGATCGGCATCAAATCCATCGAGCAGTAGCGCCCGGAGACCGCGCGCACGTCCCAGGCCGAGTTCGTCCGACAGTGATGGGCGAGGTAAGTGAACGCTTCGGCATGGGCCGCAGGCACCGTGCCGTGGAAAGAAGCGCAGCCGGTCATTACGCCGATTTCGTAATGGTTGATGTAAGCCCAGATGCCTTGCCACAGCGCCTCGATGGTGCGCTTCGAGCGGTATTCAGGCAAGACGCAGGAACGGCCGAGCTCGAGGAAACGCTGGCCGGGGTGACGGGCGATGAGCTGGGTCAGCTCGAATTCGCCTTCGGAATAGAACCCGCCGGCCGCGGCCGCGATTTCTTGCCGCAGCAGGCGATAGGTGCCGACGATGCGGCGATGTTCGGGGCCCGAAAGCGAGGTATCGAAGACAAGCAGATGGTCGCAGAGCGGATCGAACCGGTCGGCGTCGCGGCGGTCATGCGCCTGGAACAGTTCCTTCCTGGCGCCAAGCTCGTCGTAGAACACCCGGTAACGCACTTCCTGCGCGGCCGCGATCTCGGCCTCGTTGCGAGCGAGCCGCACTTCGAGATTGCCGATACGGCCGAGTGCCGCGCCTTTTATGACGGAATCGACGTTGCGGCCGGCAAGCAATGCGCTGCTGGCGTTCGGCCGAGTGTCACATTCCGGCATAACTGTATGCACGAGTGATTCTCCTTCGAGCCATCCCTCTTGGCACGGGGATACGGTGTAGGTGCAACAGGATTGTGACAGTACCGTGATACGAGGTCGCGGGCAATACTTCGTCGGCTGGCGAAGACGGTCAACCGGCTACGCAGGTGAGGATACGGGTCGACGCCGGGAAAGGAAAAGAGGCTCAGGCGGCGACCTGTCCCTCGACGGCGGTGACCAGCGCATCGGGGTCGAGCGGCTTGGTGACGAAGCCGCTGGCGCCATGGGCGAGCACCGCATGGCGCGTCTTTTCCTGGCTGTCGGCCGACAAAACCATGATCGGCACAGGCGGCGCGGCGGTCTCCTCCTCATGGCGGCGGATGGCGGCAATCGCGTCCAGCCCGTCCATGACCGGCATGTGCAGATCCATCAGCACGACGTCGAAGCGGTGCTTGCGTCCGGCGCCGGTGACTGCCTCCACGGCGGCCTTGCCGTTGCCGACAACCTTGACGCGATGCCCGGCCTTCAGCAGCGTGGCGCGGGCCAGCATGGCGTTGATGTCATTGTCCTCGGCAATCAGCACCGACAGGCCCTGCTGGCGGCGGCCGACGGCACGAAGCGCCGGCGCGCGGTGCGTTTCCGGCTGCGGCTGGGCGAGGGCGGCGGCATTGCTGCTCAACAGCACACGCAGAAGTGTTCCGCCACGCACTGGCCTGGCGAGAAAGGTTGCGTAGCCGCTGGCGCGGAACTCGCCAAGCATGCCGCGGTCGGTCGGCGCGATCAGCGTGATGGCCTCGCAGTCGGCGAAGCCGCTCTGGCGCAGGCGCTTGAGCAGTCTCCCATCGCTCTCCTCCATCGCGGCATCGACCAGAAGCACGTCGCAGCCGGCGGCGAAGGGCGCGGCCTGTGCCGCGGTGGTGGCGACATCGACCGCGCCGCCGTTGGCGCGGATGGTGCGGGCGATGGCGTCGGCCTCGACGGCGTTTTTCGACAGGATCACCGCGCGCCTGCCCGAGAGCGCGTTCTGCCGGTTCTGCGGCGCCTCGGTGGCTGATATCGCCGGAATTTCGAAGACGAATTCGGACCCCTGGCCAAGCCGGCTGGATACCGAGATCGCACCGCCCATGGCGATCACCAGACGTTTGGAGATGGCAAGACCGAGTCCGGCTCCGCCATGTGCGCGCGTCGACGTGCCGTCGGCCTGCTCGAACTCCTCGAAAATCCGCTCCATGTCCTCCTCGCGCAGACCCGGGCCGGTGTCCGCGATGGTGAAGCAGATGCGATCGGTGGTCTCGGTGCGGGCGCGCGCGACGCTCACCAATACGCCGCCATTGTCGGTGAACTTGATGGCGTTGCCGATGAGGTTGAGCAGCACCTGCCTGACCTTGCCCGGATCGGCGGTGATCAATTGCGGCACGTCGGGTTCGACATGGCAGCCGAGGCCGATATTCTTGGCGAAGGCTCGCGCGGCCAGCAACTCGATGATGTTGTCGGCGATCTCGCGCACCGACATCGGCTGCGGCTCGGGGTCGAAGCGCCCCGCCTCGATCTTGGAGTAGTCGAGCAGATCCTCGATCAGGGCGAGCAAGGCGCTGGCCGATGTCGAGATGGCACCGACATAGGTCTGCTGCTCCGGCGACAGGCTGGTGTCGGCCAGCAACCTCGCCATGCCCATGATGCCGTTCATCGGCGTACGGATTTCATGGCTGACGGTGGCGAGGAAGCGCGATTTGGCCTGGCTGGCGTATTCGGCCCGTTCACGAGCGGTGATCAGCGAGGATTCGGCACGTTTGCGGGCGGTGATGTCGCGCGCGATGGCGCGATGCGAAACGGCGCCGCTGTCCTTGTCGCGCACCGACAGTTCGATCCATGAAAACCAGCGCGGACCGCTCGGCGTGCGGATCACGACATCCGTGGAACTCAGGCATTCATGATCGGAAAAGGCTGCATCGGGAACGATGCCGACATCGATGCCGAGTTCCGCCAGGGTCTTGCCGGCAAGGTGGCGCTGATCGGTTTCGACGAGATCCGCGAAGACCTTGTTGGCATAGACGATGTAACCGTCGCGATCGCGATGAATGACGAGGTCGCCAAGTGCGTCGATCAGGCCGCGAAAGCGCTCCTCGCTCTCCTGCATTTCCCACATGCGGTCGGCCAGAGTCTCGATCTCGGCCCGGCTGCGGGCGGTGGTTTCGTCGAGAAGTGCCGCGGTGCGGTGTTCACTGCGCCTGGTGCGCAGGTGCATGGCAAGCCCGGCAAGGCCGGTTGCCAGCAATGCGACACTGATGAAGACCGGCGCCCCGGTCAGATGCGTCAGGCCGCCCAGCACGACGATGGCGACGAAGGTCATGAACGGCAGGCCTTCGCGCCTTTCGGGCTCCGGCTCGGGCACCAGCGGCGGTGCGGCGACAAAGCGCCGCGTCGGCGCCGGCGGGGTCGCCGCGTCGACGTCTTCGCCAGTGTCCGCCTGTTGGCTGCCGGATTCCGCGATCATGCGAAACCCTTGCCAGACAGAGATTATGGAAGATTGTGGCGGATCGTTCGAATTTTAGCGGATGAGCGTTTTCTGCCGCGGCGGCCGCGAATTTGCCGTCGGCGTGGCGGCTCCATCCGCGTTCCGCGGGCCGTCGAACGGCTTCACATATCGACGACGACGCGGCCGCGGATCTTGCCGTCGACGATGTCGCGCGCGGCATCGATGATGCCGTCGAAACCGATGGTCGTCGACAGGCTGGCGAGCTTGCGCAGATCGAGGTCGGTGCCGATGCGCCGCCAGGCTTCGAGGCGTACCGCCTTCGGCGCCATCACCGAATCGATACCCAGCAGTGAGACGCCACGCAGGATGAAAGGAGCGACGCTCGTCGGCAGGTCCATGCCGCCGGCCAGGCCGCAGGCGGCAACCGCGCCGCCATAGGAGGTCATCGACAGCACATTGGCCAGCGTGTGGCTGCCGACCGCGTCGACGCCGCCGGCCCAACGCTCCTTGGCCAGCGGCTTGGCCGGCTGGGCAAGTTCGTCGCGCGATATCACTTCGGCGGCGCCAAGGTTGATCAGATAGGGGCTTTCGGCATTGCGGCCGGTGGCGGCAATGACGTGGTAGCCGAGGCTGGACAGGATCGAGACCGCGACCGAGCCGACGCCGCCAGCCGCCCCCGTCACCACCACCGGGCCACGATCGGGCAGGATGCCGTGCCGCTCCAGCGCCATGACGCAGAGCATGGCGGTATAGCCCGCGGTGCCGACCGCCATCGCATCGTGCGGGCTCATGCCTTGCGGCAGCGGCACCAGCCAGTCGCCCTTGACGCGAGCGCGCCCGGCATAGGCGCCGAAATGGGTTTCGCCGACGCCCCAGCCATTCAGGATCACCTTGTCGCCCTTGCTCCAGCCGGGATTGGAAGACGAGATGACTGTGCCGGAAAAGTCGATGCCCGGCACCAGCGGCCAGCGGCGGATCACCGGCGCCTTGCCGGTGATCGCCAGGCCATCCTTGTAGTTCACCGTCGTCGCCTCGACCGCGACGGTGACGTCGCCTTCCATCAGGTCGGCTTCGGTGAGCTCCGTCACCGCTACCGACTGCTTTTTCTCGGCGTCACGCGAAACGAGGATGGCTTTGAAGGTTTCGGACACTTTTTTCTCCGCGATCTTGGCTGACGACATGACTGTGCGGCGATGGCAGCGCGGGGTCAATCTTTGGAAGGCTTGGCGTTCGAAGGCTTGGGCTCGCGCCGCCAGCCGAAGAGTTCGTCGAAGACGACCAGCGCCGCACCCACCGAGATGAAGGCGTCAGCGAGGTTGAAGACGGCGAAGGACCAGACCGGCGTGTGGAAAAGGATGTAGTCGATGACGTGGCCGTAGATGGCGCGGTCAATCAGATTGCCGAGCGCGCCGCCGACGATCAGTGCAAAGCCGGTGCGGGCAAGGATCTGGGACGGCGCTATCCGCGTCGCCAGGAACAGCACGAAGGCAACGACCGCAAGCGAGATGACAATCAGCCCGATGTCGCCGAAGGAGGAGAACATCGAGAAGGCGATGCCGGTGTTGTAGGTACGAAACAGTGCCAGGAATGGCACGAGATCGAGCTTTTCCTGAAAGGGCAGGCCCGTCTCGACCAGGTGTTTTACCCACTGGTCGAGCGTTATGGCCGCGACGACGAGCAGCGCGTAGGGGGACCAAGATTTCACGGGCGGGTAACCTTCATTGCTGGTCCACGATCGGTTCGAGCTTCAGCGCGGCGCGCCGGATCTCGAACAGCATGATGCCGGTGGCGACCGCAAGATTGAGCGAATCGGCGCGGCCCGCTTGCGGAATCCGCAGCAGCCTGTCGCAACTTGCCGCCAGGCTTTCGGGCAGTCCCTGCTGCTCGTTGCCCATCATCAGCAGCACCGGGCCGCGGGAAAAATCGACCGAGCGGTAGTCGACGGCGCCTTTGAGGTGGGTGCCGGCGACGAGGCCTGAAAACCCGCCTCGCCAGGCAAGGAAAGCCTCGGTCGTCGCCTTGACCACCGGCACGGCAAAGATCGAACCCATGGTGGCGCGCACCGTCTCCACGGAGAAAGGATCGGTGGTGTCGCCGACCAGGATGACGCCCCTGGCGCCGACGGCATCGACGGTGCGGATGACGGTGCCGAGATTGCCAGGATCGCGCACCCGGTCGAGCGCCACCCAGACATCGTCGCTCTGGGCACGGATGTCCTTCAGCGGCAGGAACTTTTGCGAGAAGACGCCGACCACCATTTGCGGATTGTCGCGGCGCGTGATGGCGACAAGCACCTTTTCCGACACTTCGAGCACCGTGCCGCCGGCGGCAACGGTGCGCGCCGCGACCTTCTCCACCGCCGCGTTGCCGCGTCCGGCCTTGGCGAAAACCAATGTCCTGATCTGCCAGCCGAGATCGAGCGCATCGATGACCAGCTTCAGTCCCTCGGCCATGAAGGCGTTCTGCTGGTCGCGGAATTTCTTCAGCGCCAGCGCCTTGATGTCCTTGACCAGGGGGTTGGCGAGGCTGGTGACTTCCTTGACCTGGCCGGGTGCGCCTGCGTGCCGCTCGTTCATTCAGGCCACCCAGCGCGAGAAAAGCGACGTGGAAAGCGCGCGGCCGGCGGATTTCTCGCGAATGATCAACTCTCCCGATTCGACCTTGCCGCCCATGCCGGCAAAGGTGTCGCGCATCAAGGCATGGATGGCGAAGAACGAGGCGCGGATCGAATAGGCGGTCAGCACCACCGCAAGCGGCTTCGGCGTCAGGATCGAGCGGCAAAGGTCGGTCAGATCAGGCAGGTCCTCGAACAGTTGCCAGACCTCGCCCCTGGGACCGCGGCCATAGGCCGGCGGATCGAACAGGATAATATCATAGCGGCTGCCGCGGCGTTCCTCGCGCTCGGCGAATTTCACCGCGTCGTCGACGATCCAGCGGATCGGCTTGCTGCCGAGCCCGGCCATCTCCTGGTTTTCACGGGCCCAGCCGATGGCCTTCTTCGAGGCATCGACATGGGTGACCTCGGCGCCGGCGCGGGCCGCCACCAGCGAGGCAAGACCGGTGTAACCGAACAGGTTCAGCACCTTGACCGGCCGCTTGGCCGCCGCGATCAGCCCGGCCATGTGGTCCCAGTGCGAGGCCTGCTCGGGGAAGACGCCGACATGGCGAAACGAGGTGAAACGGCCGAGATAGTCGATGCCGTCATGCTTCATCGGCCAGGTCTCGCCCAGCGGCGTCCTGGGGAAACGCCAGCGGCCGATGCCTTCCTCGTCGGTGTCGCCGGTGAAGATCGCGTCGGCGCGCTCCCAGTCCTTTGCCGGCAACGCCTTTTGCCAGATCGCCTGGCCCTCGGGCCGCACGATGCGGTAAGGGCCATATTGTTCGAGCTTCTGCCCGGCGCCGCTGTCGAGCAGCGCATAGTCGGCATTCGGCGCCACTTCGAGGATCACAGGAAGATGCTCGGTGGGCAGAGCGCCGTCGCGGCGGGCAAGGACGCGCGGCGCTGGTTTCGGCTCGGAGCGGTCATCGGCTCTGGCTTCCCGTTCGCGCGGCCTGGTGTCCGGCTGTGCCGTCGCGCGCCCCTCATGCGGGCGCGCCTCTCCGGCTCCGCCCTTGGCGGGCGGGCGGTTGTCGCGGCGTTTGTCGCGAAAAGACTTCAAGCAGGAGCATCTCCGAGCGGCGTGGCCGCTTTTGGCATAGGGCAACCGGCTTCGCAACCAAGTCCGGCGCGCCAGCCTCTCCAGTTCATGTCGTCTGGTGATGGACCAATGTCAAAGAAACAGGCAAATCTACCAGATGTCCCGCTCAGAACGCCTGCTCGACCTGATCCAGTGCCTGCGCCGGCACCGCCGGCCAGTGAGCGGGCAGGCGCTGGCCGATGAGCTCGGGATTTCGATCCGCACGCTCTACCGCGACATCGCCACGCTGCAGGGGCAGGGCGCACCCATCGAGGGTGAGGCGGGGCTGGGCTATGTGCTCAAGCCCGGCTTCATGCTGCCGCCGCTGATGTTCAGCGACGAGGAGATCGAAGCCATCGTGCTTGGCTCGCGCTGGGTCGCCAAGCAGCCGGACCAGCGTCTTTCGGCCGCCGCCACCAACGCGCTGGCCAAGATCGCCGCCGTGCTGCCGGACGATCTGCGCGAGGACCTCGATGCATCGACGCTGCTGGTCGGTCCGCCCGCCAAGGCTGTCGAAGGCATCGATCTCGGCCTGGTGCGGCAGGCTATCCGCAATGAACGCAAGCTTGGCTTTCTCTACCGCGATGCCGGCGGCGCCGCCTCCGAACGGGTGGTCTGGCCGTTTGCACTGGGCTTCTTCGACAAGGTGCGGGTGGTGGTGGCGTGGTGCGAGATGCGGCAGGATTTCCGCCATTTTCGCGCCGACCGCATCGCGCAACTCGAAGCCACCGACATGCGCTATCCGCGCCGTCGCCAGGCGCTGCTCAAGGAATGGCGGGCAACGCTCGACAAGCCGCGCGGCTCATGATGGCTACTGCCAGAATCTGACAGCAGGCTGTCCTACGTTCGCCAAGTCGAAACGCTGAACCTTGGAGAGCAATTCATGACACCCCCGAATTTCGTCATCCTCTATGTCGACCAGCCGCAGCGGAGCGGCGCCTTCTACGGCGCGCTGCTCGGCCGTGAGCCGGTCGAAAGCTCAGCCACTTTCGTCCTGTTCGTGCTCGACAACGGCTTCAAGCTCGGCCTCTGGTCGCGCCATACGGTGGAGCCGGCGGCGTCGGCCGCGGGTGGCGGCGCCGAGATCGTCTTTGCGCTGGATACGCCTGACGCGGTCGATGCCGCCCATGCGGATTGGGCAGGGCGCGGGCTGAAGATCCTGCAGGCTCCGACCAACCTCGATTTCGGCCGCACTTTCGTTGCGCTCGATCCCGACAGCCACCGCCTGCGCGTCTACTGGCTGTCCGATGGGGAACAGGCCAATGGGGGGCAGAAATGAGCGCCTACTGGATCGCGGTGGCGTCGGCCGAGCATGTCCGGCGCGGCCGCGCCGCCGGCTTCATGCAGGTCAATCACGGCAAGGCGGCACCCCTGCGCCGCGTCAAGCCCGGCGATGGCATCATCTATTATTCGCCGACCACCATCTTGGGCGAGAAAGATGGCCTGCAGGCTTTCACGGCGATCGGCACCGTGCGGGAAGGCGAGCCCTATCAGGGCGAGATGGGCGGCGGCTTCACGCCGTTCCGCCGCGATGTCGAGTGGGCGAGGGCTGAGGAAACATCGATCAAGCCGCTGCTCGACAGGCTGGAATTTACCGCCGGCAGGTCGAACTGGGGGTATCAGCTTCGCTTTGGCCTGTTTTCGATCAGCGCGGCTGATTTCGCCCTGATCGCAGAGGCGATGGGCGCCCAAAAGATCGCGGCGGTGAACTAGGCCTTGAGCGCCTTGTAGACGGCGATGCCGGCGGCAAGATCCTCAAGCGCCGCGCCGACCGACTTGAACAGCGTGATCTCACCGGCGTTTTCGCGCCCCTTTTTCTGGCCGCGCGCGAGTTCATGCAGGTCGGCGACGATGGCTTCCGGCTTCAGCACGCCTGAGGCCAGCGGCTGGACGATGTCGCCGGCTTCCTTGGTGGCGCCGGCGCGGGTGTCGACATAGACGCGCGCGAGCCTGATCGCGTCGTCATCGCTTTCGCGCATCATCGGAGTAAACCCGCCGACCAGGTCAACATGGGTTCCCGGCCGCAACAGCGCGCCCTTGATCAATGGCGTCGTCGTGATCGTCGCCGAGGAGACGATGTCGGCCTGCCCAAGTTCGGCATCGAGGTCACTCGCGGCGCTGGCCGCGAAGCCTTCGGCGCGCAGGTCGGCCGCGACCTTCTCGGCATTGGCCTGCGTGCGGTTCCAGATGCGGATGGTCTTGACCGGCCGCACGGCGCAATGCGCCTTGGCAAGGAACGGCGACAGCGCGCCGGCGCCGACCACAAGCAGCCGCGAGGCATCGTCGCGGGCGAGATAGGAGGCCGCGAGCGCCGAGGCACAGGCCGTGCGCCACTGTGTCAGCCGTTGGCCGTCGATCAAGGCTTCGGGTTCGCCGGTGGCGCCATTGAGCAAGAGATAGAGCCCCATCACCGCTGGCTTGCCGATGGCGTTGTTGTCGGGCGAGACGGTGACGATCTTGACGCCGACGTGACCACCGGCCGAGCTGCCGGCCGCGTGGAAATCGGTCCAGGCCGGCATCAGGAGCAAGGTCGAGGCGGCGCCGTCGGGCCGCTCGACCGTATGATGATGCCTGATCGGCTGCACCGCACCCTCGCGAAACGCCGTGCGCAGCGTCTCGACCAGTCCGGGAAAGGTCAGCGCACGATCGACCTCGGCGGCCGAAATGGTCAGCATGGAAAACTCCGTGGAAAGAAAACCGCCGTCCGGCGGTTCAAGTGGTCGGCTTCGGCAATGCCGGTCCCTGGGCCGGTCCGTGGGCCGAGCTCGGGGCCGGGCCTTGCGGTGCCGAGGGCGTGCGGCCGACCGCCTGACGCAGGTTTTCGGCTTCGACGCCGCGCTGGCGCGCCAGCTTGCGGTAGCGGCCCTGTTTGATCCAGGTCGCCAGGCTGCCGACGATCATGCCGATGGCGAGGGCCAGGAACAGGAAGATGAACAGCGGCAGGGTCAGCGTCAGCTTAGGATTGCCGGGATTGAACGGGTCCAGGGTGAAGGCGACCAGTTCGCGGTTGGCGACGGCGAGCGCGATCAGGATGATCGCCAGGGGCACGAAGACCACGATGAGCATGAAGCGATTGAACATGATGTTTTCCGTCGGAAGCAGGCCTGTCTGAAAAGGCCGTCTGGCGCTGACGCCGCGCCTACTTGCCGCCGTTCAGCCTTTCACGCAACTCCTTGCCGGTCTTGAAGAACGGCACCCATTTCTCCTCGACCTCGACGGATTCGCCGGTGCGCGGATTGCGGCCGGTGCGGGCGGGGCGGTTTTTCACCGAAAAAGCGCCGAAGCCACGCAACTCGACCCGGTTGCCTTCGGCAAGAGCGTCGGTGATCTCATCGAAGATCGCGCCGACGATGTTTTCGACGTCGCGCAGGAAAAGATGCGGATTGCGCGTGGCAATGATCTGCACAAGTTCGGACTTGATCATGAGACGTGTCCCCGTGAAAGCAGTACGGTCAAAATTATGAGGATGATTTTATTTGCTTTTTTCACTCGCCCCAAACGGCATCTCAAGGGTGCCAGACGGAAACGAGACCGTCAAGAAACAAGCGGTCGGCACCGAGTTCGCGAATGACGTCGCCACTGAAGGCCGGCAGACCGAGTGCGCTGCCGATCGTTTGCGCCATCGCCTTCGAGAACAGGAAACCACCACGCCGTTCCGTATTCTTCCATTCGACCACCTTGAGCTTGGCATCGACGCCCTTGGTCGCCAGCCAGTCGACCGCCTCGGTCTCGCCGCCGACAGCGTCGATCAGCCCGTTGGCGACGCCCTGGCGGCCGGTGAAGATCGAACCGTCGGCAAGCGCCAGCGCCTGCTCGCGGGTCATCTTGCGGCGCTCGGCGACGATGCCGACAAACCAGTCATAGCTGTCGAGGATGAGCTTGCGGACCATGGCGCGCTCGTCGTCATTGGTCGGCTTGAAAGGCGAGGGCGAGGCTTTCAGCGGCGAGGATTTCACTTCCTCCAGCTTGACGCCGAGCTTGTCCATCAGGCCGCTGACGTCGGGATACTGGATCAGCACGCCGATCGAGCCGACAATCGAGGTCTTGCGGGCAACGATGTGATCGGCGGCACTCGCGATCATGTAGCCCGCCGATGCGGCGAGCGTGCCGACTTCCGCCACCACCGGCTTGTCGGCGGCCAGCTTGCGCACCTCTTCATAGATCGATTCACCGCCGACCGTGGTGCCGCCAGGCGAATCGATAGACAGGATCACGCCTTTCACCTTCGACGACAGGCGGATGGTCTCCAGCCGCTTGATCAGTTCCTCGTCCTCGGTGATGGTGCCTTCGATCCTGACCTTGGCGATATGGTTGACGGCCGAGCCGCTGAAATCGTCGCCATAGAACCAGGACGAAAGCGCAATCACCCCGAGCGCTACGATGCCGATGGCGACGATGCGCCAGAATGTCAGCTTGCGCCGCAAGCGGCGGCGGTCGATGAGGTCGTCGGCTCTCAGTGCCATGGTCAGCCTTTCAGTCGGCGGGAGGAGACGCTTTTAGACCATGATGCTCCCATCTGGAAGCAATTCTCTTTTCTGTTCGACGAGGCAACCCACGCCGAGGACCAATATATAGCGATTACATCGCCATCCAGATCCCGGATCGATCGGGGTCCGGCCATCTCTCCTCACGAATTTGTGCGATAAATACGAGCTCGGGTGGCGAGACCGACAGCCGATAAATTTTACGCTGTGCATCCGTTTCTGCTATGAAGCACGGGCAGTTGTGCTGATCTGGTTTTCGTCTGTACAACTGCGGCTGTCACATTTTTGCAGTTTTCGTCGGCTTGTGCTTGCTTGAAGGCGCCGGAGTCCCACCTATAGGCGGTGCTGCCCGGCGGGCAGGGTTTAGAAGAAAGCAGTCATGTTAGCGCGACCGATTGAACCGACCAGCGCCGAGACGGAGTTGGCTCCCCCGGCGGACGGCCGGACGCGGGGCGATGCGTTCGACCTCGCGCAGCGTCATTCGCGCCGCGTCCGCGTTCTCAAGTTCGCCGTGCCGCTGGCAGCGGCATTGATCGCCGTCGCTTTCCCGATCTATTCCTATCTCGCCGCGCCCGTCTCCGTCGCGGTCCAGGCGGAAGGCACTGCTTTTTCCAACGGCAAGCTGGTGATGGCCAACCCCAAGCTCAACGGGTTCACCAAGCAGAAGCAGCCCTATTCGATGACGGCGCTCCGCGCCATCCAGGACGTCAGCACGCAAGGCATCATCGAACTCGAGGGCATCGACGCCAAGGTGCCGATCGCGCCTGACAATGTGGCCGCGGTCAAGGCCTCGCACGGCACCTATGATCGCGACGGCAATACGATGAACCTGACCAGCGACGTCACCATCACCACAACCGACGGCATGCAGGCCAAGTTCAAATCGGTCTTCCTCGACATGGGCAAAGGCACTATGAAGACCGGAGATCCGGTCGATGTCAGCCGTGGCGGATCGCGGATCACGGCGGATTCGATGTCGGTCCGGGACAATGGCAGGGTTCTGGTGTTCGAGAACAAAGTGCGCGTCAACATCGATTCCGCCGCCTTGAAGACGGCAGAGGGAAACAGCGGAGAAACCAATGCGGCTCAGTAGTTCGACGCGGCTTGCGGCTGCAACTTCGGCGTTGCTGCTGCTCGGGCTGGTGCCGTCATCGGCGCAGTCCACCAGCCAGTCAGGTCTCAAACTGTCCGGCGACAAGCCCATACAGATCGAGAGCGACAAGCTCGAGGTCCGGCAGGCGGAGAGTGTCGCCGTGTTCACGGGCAATGTCAGCGTCGTCCAGGGGCCGACCCTGCTCAAGGCCGGCAAGATGACGGTGTATTACGTCAAGGATCCCAACGCCGCGGCCAAGGGCACGGAAGCCACCGGAGCGGCGATGACGGGCTCGGCCAACATCGATCACCTTGAGATTTCCGACAAGGTTTACATCAAGTCCGATGCGCAGATCGCGACCGGCGATCAAGGCAGCTTCGACATGAAGAGCCAGGTGCTGGTGCTGTCGGGCAAAAAGGTCGTTCTGTCGCAAAACGACAACGTGCTGGTGGGCTGCAAGCTCACCGTGCAGATGAAAAGCGGGCTGGCCCAGGTTGATCCATGCGCCGGCCAGCGCGTCCAGATGTCGATCACCCCGCCGCCGAAATCGGGAGCGACGAACCCCTGATGGCCAGCCTGTCGTCGCTGACGGCGCGTCTTCCGGGGCGGGCCGCTGGCAAGATTTCGGCGCCGTCCACGGTGACCGTCGATGCGGGAAAGTTCAAGGGAACCCTGATCGCCAAGGGTCTGACCAAGAGCTACAAGGGCCGCAAGGTCGTCAGCGGCGTCACCATCGGCGTGCGCGCCGGCGAGGCGGTCGGATTGCTCGGCCCCAACGGCGCCGGCAAGACGACCTGCTTCTACATGGTCACCGGCCTGGTGCCGGTGGATGAAGGGACGATCGAAATCGACGGCTTCGACGTCACCTCGATGCCGATGTATCGTCGTGCGCGCCTCGGCATCGGCTATCTGCCGCAGGAGGCCTCGATCTTTCGCGGCTTGAGCGTCGAGCAGAACATCCGCGCGGTGCTGGAAGTGGTCGAAAAGAGCCGCAAGGAACGTGACCGCATTCTCGACGAATTGCTCGAGGAATTCCACATCAGCCATCTGCGCAAGGCGCCGTCCATGTCGCTTTCCGGCGGCGAGCGGCGGCGCCTGGAAATCGCGCGCGCGCTGGCGACGCGCCCGGCCTACATGCTGCTCGACGAGCCCTTTGCCGGCATCGATCCGATTGCTGTCGCCGATATCCAGCAACTGGTGCGCCACCTGACGGCGCGCGGCATCGGCGTCCTCATCACCGATCACAATGTGCGCGAAACGCTCGGGCTGATCGACCGCGCCTACATCATCCATGCCGGCCAGGTGCTGACCCATGGCAGGGCCGACGAAGTGGTGGCAAACCCTGATGTGCGGCGGCTTTATCTCGGCGAGGGTTTCACGCTCTGAGCGGTTCACCGTTTCACGGAAACGCCAAACCGCTCTATCTTTGTCTTCACGCAATTCCGGACGTAAAACCGTCTCACGCTTTTCCTGGAATTGCTCTTAGGCGTGAAATTTGTTTCCTGACACGATTTTTTGTGCCTCGCGGGGCCTTTTTCTTCGATTTTGCGTCGGAATAACGCTCCGGTAAGCGAGTTTTGCTAGCCTTTGCCTTGACAAGCAAAAGCCGGGCCAGTTTCTATGGTCGGCTGCAGAAATTTCTTCCGGAAGTCCGGATGCGTAGACGAGGCGTTTGAACCCGAACCATGGCGTTGGCGGCGAAACTACAGCTACGACAATCGCAGTCGCTGGTGATGACGCCGCAGCTGATGCAGTCGATTCGGCTGCTGCAGTTCACCCATGTCGAGCTCGAGCACTTCATCGACGAGGAAATCGAGCGCAACCCGCTGCTGGAGCGCGCCGAACCGCAGGACGACGCGACCGGCGACCAGGTGCAGAAGATCGAGGCCGTGCCCGAAGCGGCCGCCGATGGCGACTGGTTCGAGAACGAGACGCAGTGGAGCGCCGAGGCGATCTCGGAAAAGCTCGATACGTCGCTGGAAAACCTGTTTCCCGACGATCCAGGGACAAGCGAGCGGCTCGGCCCCGACCTGACGGCGCAATGGAAGTCGGCTTCGGGCAACGGCGGCGGCTCCTCGTCCGAGGGTTTTGACGCCGGCGATATGGCCGCCGCGGCGATTACGCTGCGCGACCATGTCGGCGAGCAGATTGCGCTCGCCTTCGCCGACCCGGTGGAGCGGCTGATCGCTGGCGACCTGGCCGATGGCCTCGACGAAACCGGCTACCTGCGCGCCGACATGGCCGAGATCGCCGCGCGCCTCGGCACGGACGCCGCCACGGTGGGCAAGGTGCTGACGGTGTGCCAGACCTTCGAGCCGACCGGCCTTTTTGCACGCGACCTTGCCGAATGCCTGTCGCTGCAACTGGCCGCGCGCGACCGGCTCGATCCGGCGATGACGGCCCTGGTCGCCAATCTCGAACTCCTGGCACGGCGCGATTTCCATACGCTGAAGCGGATCTGCGGCGTCGACGACGAGGACCTGCTCGACATGCTGGCCGAGATCCGGGCACTCGATCCTCGACCGGGCATGGCATTTTCGGGTGGCGCCAGCGACGCCATCGTTGCCGATGTCGAGGTGCGCGCCGCCAATGATGGCAGCTGGACGGTCGAACTCAATGCCGAGACGCTGCCGCGCGTTCTGGTCGACCATGTCTATTTCGCCCAGGTCTCGCCGCACGCGAAAAACCAGGCGGAAAAGGATTTCCTGGCCGAATGCCTGCAAAACGCCAACTGGCTGACGCGAAGCCTCGACCAGCGGGCAAAGACCATCCTCAAGGTCGCCTCGGAGATCGTTCGCCAGCAGGACGCCTTCCTGGTCCATGGCGTGCGCCAGCTGAGGCCGCTCAACCTGCGCACGGTCGCCGACGCCATCGGCATGCACGAATCGACGGTCAGCCGGGTCACCGCGAACAAGTACATGCTGACGCCGCGCGGCGTGTTCGAGCTGCGGTACTTTTTCACGGCCTCGATCGCCGCGTCGGGCGGCGGCGATGCACATTCCTCGGAAGCGGTGCGTGACCGCATCAAGCAACTGATCGATGAGGAAAAACCTGTCGACGTGCTTTCCGACGACGCGATCGTCGACATGCTGCGCGAGAACGGTGTCGATATTGCCAGGCGCACGGTCGCCAAGTACCGGGAGGGTATGAATATTCCTTCGTCGGTGCAGCGCCGGCGTGAAAAACGCGCACTCGCCAGCGCCGGGCGTTAGGGCCGCACGATTTTCCACAGCTTTTGAGCTTCATTGACAAGCCGCGGCGAAGTGGCTAGAAGCCCGCCCGCATGAGACGGGCTAGATGCCCGCATGCGGATGGTCCGTCACGACGTTGGCCTCGGGACGGCCCAAAAGGGCGGCTCGTGATCAATCGGAAAGTTCGGATTTAAAATCGGCGCGAGTGACGCCGCAAAGCTTGTGCGCGCGGACCACGAGTATAAACTCGGGCCAGTTTGAAGCCTGAGCAAGGAAGGTCAGTTTTCAGATGAATCTGCGCATTTCGGGAAAACATATGGATATCGGCGATGCGTTCCGGACACGCATCAACGATCGCGTCGGCGAGGCGATCGGAAAATATTTCGATCGCGGCTTTGCCGGACACGTCACAGTCATCAAATCGGGCTCGCGCTATTCGGCGGATTGCATGATCCGGCTGGATTCCGGCGCTTCGCTGCAGGCCACGGGCGATGCCCAGGACCCGACGCTCGCCTTCGAGGCGGCGGCGGATCGTCTGGAAACCCGTCTGCGGCGCTACAAGCGCCGGCTGAAATCGCACAATTCGGGCGCCGCCAACGGCGAACCGACCGACATTGCCTACACGGTGATGGCGCCGCTTGCCGATGACGACGAGGACATCCCGGAGAATTTCGCGCCGGCCATCGTCGCCGAATCGACCATGACGCTGAAGACCATGTCGGTGGCGTCGGCGGTCATCGAACTCGATACCAAGGACAGCCCGGTCTTCGTCTTCCGCAACGCCGGAAACGACCATCTCAACATCGTCTATCGCCGGCCCGATGGAAACATCGGCTGGATCGACCCGTCCACGACCAAGGTCGCACAGGAATAAAAAGCCGGCCGCACGAGGGGTGGGGACTGGTGACGGCAGGCGAACAAGGGATTTTCAAGCATGGGTCTGAGCGATCTTATCAACGTTCCGGCGATAATGCCGGCGTTGAAGGCGAACTCCAAGAAGCAGCTTCTGCAGTTGCTATCCGAACGGGCAGCGGCGATTTCGGGCATTCCGGAGCGGGAAGTGTTCGACACCATCCTGCAGCGTGAGCGGCTGGGCTCGACCGGAGTCGGCAACGGCATCGCCATTCCGCACGGCAAGCTGGCCGGCGTGAAGCGCATCGCCGGGGTTTTCGCGCGGCTGGAGACCCCGGTCGATTTCGAGGCGCTGGACGATCAGCCCGTCGATCTGGTGTTTCTGCTGCTGGCGCCTGAAGGCGCGGGCGCCGATCATCTCAAGGCGCTGTCGCGCATCGCGCGGGTGCTGCGCGACGCCGACACGGTGGCCAAGATCAGAGGCACGCGCGACGCCGTTGCGATCCACGCGCTGCTGTCGGACACCCAGGCGTCCCACGCGGCCTGAACTTTCTGGAAGAGACCGCCACACGGGCCGCCATGGGCGGCCCTGTCCGTTTCAGCGGGTTGCTTTCAGTGAATGGCGACCGTGGTCAGGTCGTTTTCCATGGCGCCGGCCAGAGCGCGGTCACGCGCATCCGAAAGCAGGATCGGCTGGCCATTGGCGGCAAACAGCGCCCACAATTCCATGCCGGGTGCGATTTCGCCGAGATTCGGGAAGCGGCCGAGCAATTCGTCGCTCGAGACCTTGCGCAGATAAGCGACCGAGCCCTCGCCGAGATGGGCGAATTCGCCATTGGTCATGGTGATATTTTCAGTTCTGGTCATTTCAAGCCTCCTTGGCGCGAGACGCCGCTCAAGGCCATCCCGCATGAGAGCCATCGGTAAAGATCAGTCTTTCACCGATATGTTTATTTTCCGTACCAGCCGTTCGGACTCCGGCCGATCGAGATCGATCGACAAAAGGCCGTTCTTCAGCTCCGCCGCGATCACCCGCATGCCGTCGGCCAGCACGAAACAGCGCTGGAACTGGCGCGCGGCGATGCCGCGATGAAGGAATTCGCGCTCGGTGTCGTCGGTCTGACGGCCGCGCACGACCAGCTGGTTTTCCTCCGTTGTGACATCGAGATCGCTTTCGGCGAAACCGGCGACGGCCAATGTGATGCGCAACCTTTCGGTCTTGCCGTCGGTGCCGCTGAGGCGTTCGATGTTGTAGGGAGGGTAGCTGTCACCGGTTTTCGCCAGGCGTTCCAGCGTCTTTTCCATGGCGTCGAAGCCAAGGAGAAGCGGACTGGAAAAAGGCGTCATTCGGCTCATGTTACACTGTCCTCTCAAGAGCGACATAAAGTGGAAAAACCCGGATGGCATTTTTCCCGATGGTCTTGATATGGTCCGCCCCGGGGCCAAGTTCAAGCCATCAAAATGCCCGCCCAAAAGACCACGTCGTGGACTCACAAGAATGATCGACATGGCGCTTGAAACGGCAAGCAGATGCAACGAGAAGCGCGACGGTCGGGATTGTCTTCCCCGGTCGAGCGGTTCGACGTGGCAGCTCGCGGTCGCCGCGGCGCCGTTCGGATGTTTCGACCGGATTCATTCAAGTGCATGGCCTAGCCAAACAAGGAATTGAAATGCCCCAGTCACGCAAGATCATCATCGACACGGATCCCGGCCAGGATGATGCCGTCGCCATTCTGCTGGCGCTCGGCAGTTCCGAGCTGGAGATCGTCGGCATCACCGCCGTTGCCGGCAACGTGCCGCTGAAGCTTACCGAAAAGAATGCCCGCAAGATCTGCGAGCTGGCTGGCCGGCCGGAAATCAAGGTCTATGCCGGTGCCATCCGGCCGTTGCTGCGCGAACTGGTCACCGCCGAGGAAGTGCATGGCAAGACCGGTCTCAACGGGCCACAATTGCCCGAGCCGACGATGAAGTTGCAAGACCAATACGCGGTCGATTTCATCGTCGAGACGCTGATGAGGGAAGAGAGCGGCACCATCACGCTTTGCCCGCTCGGCCCGCTGACCAACATTGCGCTGGCGCTCATCCGCGAACCGCGCATCGCGCCGCGCATCAAGGAAATCGTGCTGATGGGCGGCGGCTTCTTTGAAGGCGGCAATGTGACGCCGGCGGCCGAATTCAACATCTATGTCGATCCGCATGCCGCCGATGTCGTGTTCAAATCCGGCATTCCGATCGTGATGATGCCGCTGGATGTCACCCACAAGGCGCTGACAACCGCCAAGCGCACGCAGGCCTTCCGCAAGCTTGGCACCAAGGTCGGTATCGCGACCGCCGAGATGCTGGAGTTCTTCGAGCGTTTCGACGAAGAGAAGTACGGCACCGACGGCGGGCCGCTGCACGACCCCTGCGTCATCGCCTATCTGTTGAAGCCGAAACTGTTCAAGGGCCGCACCTGCAACGTCAGCGTGGAAACCGCCTCGGAACTCACCATGGGCATGACCGTGATCGACTGGTGGGGCGTGACCAAGCGGCCGAAGAACGCCATGGTGATGCGCGACATCGACCATGATGGCTTCTTCGCGCTGCTGGTGGAGAGGCTGGGGCGGCTTTAAGCCCCATCCTCATCCATTGGGCAGTCGGTAGGTGTCGGCGCCGTTCTTGTGACGTTGCCGCTCCACTCGGACTTGCGAACCGATCATGTGCGGCGTCTCCACCTCACCGTCGACAAACACCAGTTCGGCGGTGTCCTCGAGACGGATTTCATATCTATAGTGAAACCCCTGACCGACGGCACTTTTTGGATTGAGAGGCATCGTCGTAACGTATTCGATTTTGCCTCCCACCGATTGTGTGCCGACAATGGGGTCAACTTGCCTCATCATGACAGGGACCAGAGGCCCAAGGGCGAGAGCACAAAACATAGCTACGCCAACAGCTGCTTCACCGAATTCTTCCTGAAGCAAAAGCAGGCGATTTTTAAAAGAAAACCCGGATGTGCCCATATCCAATAGGTAAGTAGGCTATCGATTTTACTTCAAGGGAGCTTTTTAAAATTAGTCCCGATGGTTCAATTCGCAAACCGGTAGGAGACGGAACCATTGTCGCGGGTAACACGCTCAATCCTGGCGTTTGAGCCGATGAGGTGCGGTTGCTCATCGTCGACAAGTACCAACGAGTTGTCGTTGAGTGACAGGGCGTAAGTGGGGCCGTTATTCTTGCCCCAGTAGACGCTCCTGATAGTTACATCGATCGCGTCAACCGACTGAATCGGGCTCGCGTCATTCGCCGATCTGTTCAGAGCCAGCGCAACCATCACTGCAAACAAACCGCTGACGAGGACCACGCTAGGCGCGTTCCTCTTCAAACCCGCGTAAGTCCATGACACAGACATGAATCCCTCAACGCCGATTCATGTGGTGCCAGGAGAGCTGACTTTCAATCAGCCATCATCCTGCTCCAGGCAATAGTACTTCGTCCGTCGCCGGGCTCGCCGCTCCTGCCGTTACTTCGAGCGCGAAAACGCCAGCCACAGGCCGCCGCCGACCAGGAAGCTGCCGCTGATCCTGGACATGAGCTTGATGCGGCTGGCCGACAGCAGGCGCCCGGCGCGGCCGGCGGCCAACGCATAGGTCGAATCCGAGACGGCGGCGAAGATCATGGCGGTGAGACCCATCACGACGATCTGCAGCGAGTAATTACCCTGCGGCGCGATGAACTGCGGAAAGAAGGCGCCGAAGAACACCAGCGTCTTGGGGTTGCTGAGCGCCACCAGCAGGCCCTGCAGGAAGAAGCCGCCGCGCGGTTTCCTCGCCGTTCCATCGGCGTTCAACGTGCCCCTGGAACGGAACATCTGCACGCCCATCCAGATCAGATAGGCGGCGCCGATCAGCCGCACCCACTCGAACCAATGGCCCATGCCCGCGATCAGCGTGTTGAGGCCGATGCCGACAATGGCGATCATGACGGCCAGCCCGGCCTGCGTGCCGGCGACATTGGCGAGGCCGGCACGGGATCCATGGCGGATGCTGTTGGCGATGATCAGCGTGACTGTCGGGCCGGGAACCAGGATGATGACGATGCAGGCGAGGACATAGGCGGCGTAGAGTTCCAGCGACATGATCTTCCCTCGCAATGCCGCCGATGCGGCGCGGCTGGCGACAATCAATGCATGACAGTGGTGCTCGCGCAAGCCTGCCCGCGAGGCACTGTAATCCGCCAGTGCACCCGGGTCAGGCGGCGCCGGCGGGCCAGGGCAGCATCGCCTCATAGGCCGCCGCTGCCTTCAGCACGGCGAGGTCGCCGCGCGGGCGCCCGATCAACTGCATGCCCATCGGCCGGCCTCTGTCGTCGAAGCCAACCGGCACGTTGACCGCCGGGCAGCCGCCCAGGGTGGCAAAGGCGGAAACCTGCATCCAGCGATGGTAGCTGTCCATCGCTCGTCCGGCGACTTCGCGTGGCCAGTGCGTGCCGACATCGAAGGGGAAGACCTGCGCGGTCGGCAGCGCGATGAGATCGAAGCGGTCGAAGATCGACAGCAGCGTTCGATGCCAGGACGTGCGGATGACCGAGGCGGCGCGGATCTGCGGCGCCGTCAGCCGCGTCGCGTTCTCGACTTCCCAGATGGCTTCCGGCTTCAGCAGACCGCGCTTCGAGGGATCGTCGTAGTGGGTCTTGAGAGCACAGCCGCTGCTGGCCTGGCGCAGCGTGACGAAAGCCTGCCACAGCGCTTCGAAATCGAAATCCGGCAGCAAGGGTTCGCCAGGGAAGGATGCATCCGCGAACCGGTCCAGCGCGGCCTCGCACAGATCGAGGATGCCTGGTTCGACCGGCAGGTGACCGCCGAGATCACGGAGCCAGGCGATGCGGCCGCCAGTCGCTGCTGTTGCAAGCCCTTCGAGGAAGGAGCCAGGTTTCTCGTAGGACAATGGCGCGTGCGGATGATAACCCGCCTGCACGTCGAGCAGCAGCGCCATGTCGCTGATATTGCGGCCCATCGGCCCGTCGACGCCCATCTGCGCGTGGAAGACCTCGAGGTCTGGCCCGCCGGGGACGAGCCCTTGCGATGGCCGGAAGCCGTAGACATTGTTCCAGCCCGCCGGATTGCGCAGCGAACCGCCGAAGTCGCTGCCATCGGCGACAGGCACCATGTCGAGCGCCAGCGCCACCGCCGCGCCGCCGCTCGAGCCGCCGGCGGTAAGGGCCGGATCGAAGGCGTTCAGCGTCGGCCCGAACACGGTGTTGTAGGTGTTGGAGCCAAGGCCGAATTCGGGGACATTGGTCTTGCCGATGATGATGGCGCCGGCATCGCGGATACGCTCGACGAAGAAATCGTCTTCCTGCGGCACGAAATCGGCAAAGATCGGCGAGCCGAACGAAGTCCTGAGACCGATCGTCGAGGCGAGGTCCTTGATGGCGATCGGCAGGCCGAAGAGCGGGCCGGTTTCGACACCCGCCCGCCGCCGGGCATCGGCCATGTCGGCCTCGCGCAGGATATCGCCACGGTCGCGCAGCGAGACGATGGCGTTGACCAGCGGGTTGACCGCCTCGATCCGGTCGAGGAAGGCCGTCACCACCTCGCGCACGGAAAGCTTCTTGTGCCGGATCGCAGCGGCAAGCGCGACAGCGGGCAGGCGGCAGATGTCGCCGGCCGGCGTCACGGCATGCTTCGTCCGAGGGCGCATCATCTCAACGGGTTTCCTGCAGCGCCTGGTCGACATCCTTGCCCAGCGGAATCGCCGGCTGGGCGCCCGGCTTGAGGCAAGCCAGCGAACCAGCCGCGCCGGCGCGCGCCAGCGCCTGTTCGAGCGTGAGGCCGGACGACAGGCCAGCGGCGAAATAGCCGCAGAACGTGTCACCGGCGCCGACCGTGTCGACGGGCGTGATCTTCATGGCCGGGATGGTCAGGAAATCGGTCGGCGTCGCCGCCAGCACGCCGTCGCCGCCAAGCGTGACGACGATGGTGCGGCCGGTTTTCCCGGCAAAGTCGCGCATGCGCGCCGCCCGGTCGCGGCCGCTCAACTTAAGCGTCTCGCCGTAGAGGTCGAACTCGGTCTCGTTGGCCACGACATAGTCGGCCTTGCCGAGGAAGGTGGCTGCTTCGCCGTGGAAGGGTGCCGTGTTGAGCACGGTGATGGCGCCAGCCGCTCTTGCCTGGTCGAGGGCGGCATCGACGGTCGCGAGCGGAATCTCATGCTGCAGCAGCACGACATCGCCTTTCTTCAGGAAGGCCTTGGAGAGGTCGCCGGGCACGACGGAAGCGTTGGCGCCCGGCACCACGGCGATGATGTTCTGGCCGTCGTCGCCGACCATGATCAGGGCCGTACCCGTCGAGGCAAATGTCTCGGCGACACCGGACAGGTCGACCTTGCCGTCGCGCAGCAACGCCAGCGCCTCGGCGGCGAAGCTGTCCTTGCCAACGGCGCCCACCATGCGCACCGCGGCACCCGCGCGGGCGGCAGCCAGCGCCTGGTTGGCGCCCTTGCCGCCGGGCGCAGTGGTGAAGCTCGAGCCGCCCACTGTCTCGCCAGGGCTCGGCAAGCGGTCGACTTTGGCGATAAGATCGAGGTTGATCGAGCCGATGACGATAATCAAGGAATGCCTCCTGCTGAATGCGCGGGAAGCTACCCTGTAAGACCGCTGGTTTCCAGAGCTTGCTGATGTCGAAGGCGCCATGGTGTTGGGCCATTCGCGCAGGTCAGCGACGTCATGTCATTTTCCGCGAGACATAAAACGCCGGCGAAAGAATTTTTTGCCTGCGTTGCAGTATCCGGGCCATTTCAAGACGTGACTTGCCCCGCTTCCCAGCCCAGGATGGCGCGCTTGCGGGTCAGGCCCCAGTGATAGCCGGTGAGGTCGCCGGATTTGCCGATGGCGCGATGGCAGGGCACCACGAAGGAGAGCGGGTTGGCGCCGTTGGCGGCACCCACGGCACGGCTGGCGCTCGGCGCGCCGATGCTGGCGGCGATCGAGGAATAGGTGCGAGCCCTGCCCATCGGGATATTGAGCAGCGCCTCCCAGACACGAACCTGGAAGTCGGTGCCGATCATGACGACATGCAGCGGCTGGTCGGGGCGCCACAGTGTCGGGTCGAAGATGCGGGCGGCATAGGGTCCCGTGGCGGCCATGTCCTCGACATAGATAGCGTTCGGCCAACGGCTGGACATGTCGGCGAAGGAGGCGCGCTCCTCGCCCGGGTCACTGAAAGCGAGGCCGGCAAGCCCGCGGTCGGTGGCCATGATCAGGGCAGTGCCGAACGGCGAGGGATGGTAGCCGTAGCGCATGGTCAACCCGGCGCCGCGCGTCTTGTAGTCGCCCGGCGACATCGCCTCATGGGTGACGAAGAGGTCATGCAGCCGGCCGGGGCCGGACATGCCCAATTCGAACGAGGTTTCGAGCAGCGGCATGCCGGAATCGAGCAGCCTGCGGGCATGGTCGAGCGTCACCGCCTGTAGGAAGGCCTTGGGCGATAGGCCGGCCCAGCGGGTGAAAAGCTTCTGCAGGCCGGTCGGCGTCTCGCCAACCTCCTCGGCCAGTTCTTCGAGCGACGGCTGGTCGCGATAGTCGAGGCTGATTTTCTCGATGGCGCGGCGCACGATTTCGTAGTCGCTGCCTTCGGGCGTGATGTCCTTTTTGAGGACTGCTGTCTGTGTGCTCATGGAACTATCTCCTCGGTCAGGAATATCGCCCCTTGGGGCGGCAATCGCCACCCGAAACTTGCCTTCCTGCAATGCATGCCCAGATAGACTCGGGGATTTCGAGCCCGGGAGGCGCCGATGGCTGGCGAGAAAGTGCATCTGACAAGGGAAAAGGAAACCTTGCTGATGACGCTCTACGGCAAGGCGCTGGAGAGCAGGTTGCCCAATTCGCTGCTCGGGGATCATTTCGCCGACGAGGCGGTGCGCAAGATCGACTATGATTTCTCCAGGCTCAAGGTCGACGACAATCTCGGCGTTGGCCTGGCCATCAGGGCAAAGACACTGGACACGCGCGTCGAGGATTTCCTGGCCAGAAATCCCGGCGCCGTCGTGCTTCATCTAGGCTGTGGGCTCGATACGCGCATCTTCCGCGTCGATCCGCCAAAAGGGGTGGGCTGGTTCGATGTCGACTATCCCGAGGTCATCGAGCTCCGGCGCAAGCTCTACCCGTCCCGTGAAGGTTACCACCTCATCGCTTCTTCGGTGACGGAACCCGGCTGGCTGACCGACGTGCCCCGCAACCGTCCGGCCATCGTGGTGGCGGAGGGGCTGACGCCCTATCTGCCTGCCGACGAGGGGCTACGCCTGCTTTCGCGGCTTGTCTTGCATCTCGCCAGCGGCGAATTGATGTTCGACGCCTACAGCCGTTTTGGCCTGACGCTGCTTCGTCTCAATCCCACCATCAAGGCGACAGGTGCTGAAGTTCACTGGGCGATCGACGATCCGCACGAGCTGGAGCTGGCGGTTCCGAAGCTGCGGTTTGTCGAGGATATTTCGGCCTACAAGCCTGAACACGCCGCCCGCATGGGCTGGTCGGCGAAGCTGTTCGTCCGCCTTTGGAGACACGTCCCGGCGCTGCGCAAGGTCGGCAGGCTCTTGCGCTATCGGTTCTGAAGCGCGTCGCGTCGAAACGGGTTCACGCGACGCGCTTCTAGTCTTTGTTTTCATGCATGTCAGCGCGCCTTGGCGGTCGCCAGCGCCCGCGAAAAGGCCGTGGCAAAACTCTCGCGGTCGTCGGGATTGAGGAAGCCACCGATCGGCACGTTCTGGCCCTGTCCTTCAACCGTCATCCGGGTGATGCCGATCTCGGCGTGACGGGCGACCGAGAACCGTGCCCAGAAGGGGTTGAAGCGGTGTGCTTCCGATTTTCCCGAGGGCGCGGTCTTGCGGATGTCGAGGCTGGTGCGGGAAACCGACACCTCCTCGCGGGCGCGGGCGGCCCGATAGTTGGCACGAAAGGCAATGTAGACGGCGACCACGTCGAGGCCGAAGAAGCCGAACACCGGCCAGGCGCCGCGCGACAGGAAAAACGCGCCGGTCACCAGCCAGCCAAACAGCAGCGCGCCCATGAGGACGGAGAAGCCTGTCCTGCCCAGCGACCGGTGCGGGGTCAGCAGTGCCTGGAAGAATGGTTCGTCGGCCTGAAATGAGGCGTTTGTGTCGCTCATGACTGGACATTATAGGAAGAGAATGGCGAGCCCCAAGTCCAAAGAGTCTTCGATGCCCAAAAAAGAGCTGCCGGCCGGACGGCGCGACGGTTCGAACGCCAAACCGCGACCCCGGCCGGTGCGGCGCTCGTCGCGCTACAGCGCGGCTGAAGTGCATGAGATCTTCCGGCGCTTCTCCGTCCAGCGGCCGGAGCCAAAGGGCGAGCTCGAGCATGTCAACGCCTTCACGCTGCTGGTGGCGGTGGTGCTTTCGGCGCAAGCGACCGACGCCGGCGTCAACAAGGCGACGCGGGCGCTGTTCAAGGCCGCCGACACGCCGCAAAAGATGCTGGCGCTCGGTGAAGCCAAGGTCGGCGAGTATATCCGCACCATCGGGCTCTGGCGCAACAAGGCCAGGAACGTCATCGCGCTGTCGCAGGCGCTGATCCGCGACCATGGCGGAGAGGTGCCCGATGATCGCGACCAGCTGGTCGAGCTGCCAGGGGTCGGGCGCAAGACCGCCAACGTTGTGCTCAACATGGCCTTCGGCCAGCACACGATGGCAGTCGATACGCACATTTTCCGCATCGGCAACCGGCTCGGGCTGGCGCCCGGCAAGACGCCGGAACAGGTCGAGCAGGGGCTGTTGACGATCATTCCGGACGAGTACATGCGCCACGCGCATCACTGGTTGATCCTGCACGGCCGCTATGTCTGCAAGGCGCGCAAGCCGGATTGCCCGGCCTGCGTCATCGCCGACATCTGCAAGGCGCAGGAGAAGACCACCAGCATTCCGGCGCCATTGGTGCCGATCGCTCCTCTTGAAACGGTTGCCGCTGAAGATCAGTAACCGTAGCCGCGCGCCATCGCCGCGGCGAAGATGGGGATCAGCAGGAAGATGAACGCCTCGGCGCGGATGTAGGTCTTCACCAAAGCAAGCTCGGCTGCCGGCACCATGAACGAGGGACTGGCGCTCGCTTGCCTGTTCCAGGAAATGAAGCGGACAGTCGGGATGGTCGACAGCAGCCCCATGACCGCAAACGCCGCCATCTTGGCCCAGAACACCCAGTTATGGACGTAGAATTCCCAACCCTTGAGGCCGTAGAAGACGCGGCCGATGCCGACGACGATGATCAGCGCGGCGATGATGCCATAGTGACGGTCGATGCCGGCGAGCCGCTTGAGCGTGGTGGCGGGCAGGTCGCCGCGGACCAGCACGAATTCGGCGCCGATGATCCCCGCCAGGGAAAACACCAGCAGATGATGGACGATGGCAAGCACAAGATCGGTGGTGTCCATGTCTTTTCCCTCGAACAAACAGGTCGGCACGCGGATCGCTGCGTGCTGAATCACGCTTTGGCTAAAAGTAGCATCATTGACGGGAAATCCCATCCCGAGGCTCGAGCAGAAGAGGGCCTGTCATTGTCGCCGAATGTCGGTCGCGCCTCGCCATCAGCAGCGTTGACGCTGGGTTTCGGCACGGTAGGTTTGGTCGCATGACTGAATTGAAACGCTCCCTGAACCTGACGATGCCAGCGCCGCCCTGACGGAGCGCGGCACGAGTTGCAGCGCGGCGGCGTCTGCATGAACATGGCCTGGCGGGGCTGAGAGAGAGTCCCGCCTGGAAGATGATATATCCTGCCTTGGCCCTTGCTTGACCCTGGCCATTTGCTACGCGCCGGGTAGACAAGCGAGGCAGAGTCCATGAGCAGCCCAAAAGCAACCGGCGTCCCTGTCATCGAGACGGAGCGAACCATCCTGCGGTCGCACCGAATGGAGGATTTCGACGCCTATGCCGCCATGTGGGTCGATCCGGTCGTTACCCGTTTCATCGGCGGCAAGCCGCGCACGCGCGAGGAAAGCTGGATGCGCTTCCTGCGTCATGCCGGCCTGTGGTCGCTGCTCGGCTACGGTTTCTGGGCGATCGAGGAAAAGGCGACAGGCCGCTTCATCGGCGAGGCCGGGTTTCACGATCTGAAGCGCGATATGGAGCCGTCGATCGAGGGCATTCCCGAGGCCGGGTGGGCGCTCGTTCCGGCCGTGCACGGCGCCGGTCTTGCCACCGAGATCGTCAGCCGGGTGCATGGCTGGGGCGACGAGACGTTCGGACGTGCGAGAACCGTCTGCATCATCGATCCGGAAAACACGGCTTCGCTGAATGTCGCGGCCAAATGCGGTTACCGGGAAGTGACGCGGACCCTTTATCACGATGCCCCGACCATCCTGCTTGAGCGGCAGCCGCAAGGCGTCCTGTCAGCGGGAGCCCAAGACGCCTAGCTGGCGTTGCGGCGCAGCTTCCGCGCCAGATCGGCCCACGGATCGGCGGTGTCGCCCGCGACCGGCGTGACGCCCCAGCCGCGCAGCACCGTCGAGGCATCGAAAGGCCGCGGCCTGGCGATCGCATAGCCCTGGGCATAGTCGACGCCGATCTTCTTCAGCGCGGCAATGATGCCGTCGCTTTCGACGAACTCGGCGATCGTGCGCTTGCCCATCACCTTGCCGATGTGATGGATCATCTCGACCATGGCGCGGTCGATGCGGTCCTCGAGCATGTCCTTGACGAAGCTGCCGTCGATCTTGAGGTAGTCGACCGGCAGGTGCTTCAGGTAGGCAAAGGACGACATGCCCGAGCCGAAATCGTCGAGTGCGAAACGGCACCCCAGCCCGCGCAGATCCGCAATGAAGCGCATGGCAATGGTGAGATTGGCTATGGCGCTGGTCTCGGTGATCTCCAGGCAGATCATGGCGGGCGAAATGCCATGGACGAGGAACTGCTCGCGCAGGAAGCCGAGAAATGTCTCGTCGCCGAAAGTCGCTCCGGAAAGATTGATGGCGCATGTGGCGATCGGCGCCATGCGCGGATCTGCCTGCCGCGCCGCCAGGACGCCGAAGGTGTTGCGCACCACCCAGCGATCGATCGACGGCATCAGGCCGTAGCGCTCGGCCGCGGGAATGAAGCTTTGCGGACTGACGACGCCGCCGTCTTCATCGGTCAGCCGCAACAGGATCTCGATATGCGCGCCTGCCTCGGCGACGTCGTCGCCGAGCGGCGAGATTTCCTGGGCGTGGAGCCTGAAGCGGTTTTCCTCGAGCGCGGTGTGCAGGCGCTGCACCCAGGCCATCTCGCCGAAGCGCTCCCGCAAGGCCATGTCGCCATCGTTGTGGATCTGGACGCGGTTGCGGCCTCTTTCCTTGGCCATGTAGCAGGCAACGTCGGCGGCGCGCAGCGTCTCCTCGATCGTCACGTCGGCATTGGCAATCTGCACCATGCCGATGCTGACGCTGGTGTTGAAGGGCCTGCCATCCCAGGCGAAATGCAGGTCCTGAACGGCCGCGCGCAGCCGTTCGGCGGTTTCGGCGGCGGTTTCGCAATCGCTATCCACGAGCAGCACGCCGAATTCGTCGCCGCCCAGACGGGCGAGCACATCGCCTGATCGCAATTCGTGGGTCAGCAGTGCGGAAATCTGGCGCAGCAACTGGTCGCCCGCGGCATGGCCGCAGGTATCGTTGACCAGCTTGAACTGGTCGAGGTCGAGATACATCAGCGCGTGCTGGAGGGGCTGGTCCCGCAGATCCGAGATCGTTCTTTCCAGCCGGCTTTCGAAATCGCGCCGGTTGGCCAGCCCCGTCAACGCATCATGCGATGCCTGCCATGAGAGCCGTTCGATATAGTCTTCCTCGCGCGTCATGTCGTGGAAGGCCAGGACCGCGCCGACGACGTGGCCGGCGACAAGCAGCGGCGCACCGGTCAGCGCGACCGGAACAATGGATCCGTCCGTTCGCCGCAGCAATTGCGGACGAACGCTGGATCGGCGCGGTTCGCCGGCCAGCAGGCGGTCGATCAGCCCAGTGTCCTCAACGCCGGTGTCCTTGTCCACAAGGCGAAACAGCGATGCGACCGGCTTGCCCCTGGCGGCACTGAGCGGACATGCCAGCAGTCTTTCCGCGACGGCGTTCATATAGTCCAGCCGGCCACCGGCGCCGGTACTGATGACCGCCTGGCCGATGGAAGCCAAGGTGATCTGGGCGCGCTCACGCTCTGCATTGAGCGCCATCTGGAAAGCCTGGCGCTGCCTCAGGAGTTTGCGCGTGCGCCACACCGCAAGCAGGATCAGCAAGGCAGCGGTGACGAGATTGGCAAAGGTGAGCAACGTCTTGATGAAGCGCGATCCCTCGCCGAGGCTATCCGAGAAGGCCCTGGAGAGGGGACCGATCTGACGATCTAACTGATGGATCTCCGCCTTCCAGACGCTGACCTGAGCCGCCGATGCAGGTCCCTCGCTCAGCTTCTCATGTATGGCGCCGCCAAGCCGCTGGATGGCGAGGATCATGGTGTCGGCGGCGGTCCAGTGCCGAATGGCGGTATCGAGATAGCTGAAGCCACGGAAATTCTGGAACAGCCAGATCAGACCGGTCACATCGTCAGTGTGAATTCCGCCTTGCAGGAAGCCGGCGCGCGCCGCTTTGGTGTCGGGCTCGGACTGCTCGAGCGCAAGGCGAGCTGTACGATCGGCCAGCGGAACGGCGATTGCTCCGCCGTACTCGCTGAAGAATTCCTCGTTACCGGTGTCGGCGTAGAGGCTGAGGAAATAGATGGCGTGTTTTTGCCCCTTGGACCACTGGCTTTCGCCGCCGACATAGGCGCGAACCGACGACAATGTGTAGAGGCTGAGGCTGGCCACCAGCGCCTGGACGAGGACGACCGCGACGAAAGGCCATACGAGCCCGAGAAGGCGGGGGCTCGCGTCCATCGATGACAGCTTCATCGAATTTCCATGGACTTGCCAAGATCCTGTCAGTGCGTCTGTCCGACTGTTTCATCCGTCGGTTGAAGACGCTGTTCTTCCCTCATGTCGCGCGGTTGGCGACAACAATCCGGCTATCACGTGCGGGCTTAACAGCGAATAAATAGCTCAACTATTTGTGCGTCCGCTTCTCGCTTCCAGCGGGCTAATATTGCGCGGCGTCACATAACTGCTTCAAGTTGAATTAGATTGTATTTAAGGCTCCTGGGAAACAGTCGCGGCAACGGACCGCAACACGTGTCCGCCGCCGCGCGAGTGGTTGTGGGCCAATACCGGCACGCCGGTACGGCCGTTTCCTGAAGGGGACGATACCGGCGAGAGGTCTTACGCCGGATCAGCCGGCACGGGCTGGACAATCGTCAAGGTCTTCATCAGCGTCGAAAGGTCCGGTTCATCGATGAGCATCGCCGCGTCGGCCGGCGTCAGCCAGGCCCGATGCCGCCTCTTGGCTTCCTGCCAGTCAGCCAGTTCCTCCGTCACTTTCAGCAGATAGACGATGACGTCGACGCGGACAAAGCGGTTGGCCAGCCGCTTCCAGTAGGAATAGGTGCCCGCCGGTTCCTTCAGCGTCTTGCCGAGCACGCCGGCTTCCTCCTGCGCCTCGATGGTGGCGGCCTTGCGCCCGCTCTTGCCCTTCATCGGCCAACCCTTGGGCACGATGAAGCGCCTGGTCGTTCGCGACGTGACCAGCATCACTTCGATATCGCCGCCGGCGTTAAGGCGAAAGGGGATAGCCGCCACCTGGCGGATCCTCTCGCCCTTCCTTGCCTTGCGCGCGGCCTTTTTCTTGATGGCTGCCATTCGTAAACGATCCAGTCGAAGCAATGCCGCATAGCGCTACGGGGACACCGTTGCAAAACCAAAATGTCCGCCGGCGCCCCGCGGCATCCGAATACATAAGTCGGCTAAATAAATGAAAAACGCCGGCTTGTCAGCGGCAATTGGTTACAGCGGTGTTGCCGATTATCTGCGTCTGGCAGCTTGGCTGGAGCTGCGGAACGACCGGACGCGGCTGCGGCACGATCTGGCGGTCCTGGGCACGATACTGCTGCTGCTGCTGCTGGTATTCCTGCCGCTGTATCCTGTTCTGCAATATCTGCAGGTCGTTCTGCTGGATCAGTGCGTTGCCGGTAGGGTCGACGACCTGCGCGGAAGCCGGCAAGCCAACCCCTGCCAGCAGTGCCGCTATGAAAACAATCGATGGCCGAAGCGCCGACATCCGCTCATTCCCGCGCCAAACAGATACTCAACCGTAATATAGGTCGTCCGTGCGGTTCTGCCATATACGGCCGTCGATCGAAACGAAATCGGTTTGTCGTCGTGATCTCGGAATGGAAGGGCACCCTTCGCGGCTGCGGAGAATCTACCTGGGAACCCGGCATTGCACTTGACGGAAGCTGTCGATTCGCCGCTCTATCGGGCCGGCGCCGGCCTTGAACTCAATAGCGTCGGCATGTCCGTCAGGCACAATGGCGCCTTCGGCGGTAAAACAGAATGCGATCAGCGGGTCTCTCAAGGTCAGCTTCCAGGCTGGCTCGAGGCGAGCCGGACGGGAGGGGGCTTGATGAGGAAGTACGGGTATTTGGCGGCGATGCTGGGTGCGGCCTCTGTCGCGGGTCTGCCGGCCGCGGGACTGGCGGCGCAAACCAAGGGCGACAAGGTTGCGCCGGCCGCCAGCGACGCCAATGTGCCGCAACTGCCCGGCGGTGCATCGGCTTTGTCCGAAACCCATGGCGACTGGACGGTCAATTGCCAAATAGCCGGCACGACCAAGACATGCAGCCTGTCGCATCAGCAGTTCAACAAGCAGAGCAACCAGCGCCTGCTGGCGATTGAATTGTCGAGCAGGACCGGTGACGATGCGACCGGAACGCTCGCTCTGCCGTTCGGCCTGGCGCTGGCCAAGGGGATCAGCCTGACGATCGACGACCAGAAGCTCGATGGCAGCCTGCAATTCAAAACTTGCCAGGTCGTCGGTTGTCTGGTGCCGGTGGCGTTCGATGCCAATGTCACCCCTCTGCTCAAGGCAGGCACTACCCTAAAGGTCGACGCCTTCGCGGCCGACACCGGACAAGCTGTGAACTTTTCCATTCCGCTCAACGGCTTCGGCGGGGCGCTTGCCCGAACTGCCGAGCTTTTGGCCGACTGACGGTTGAGATCACCCGTAGTCCGAAGTGAAATAGCAGGACGTTAACGGCAGGCGTCTCCGCGCCGGCACGGCTTACACGACGATCGTCTTCAGCCGTTCGGCGATCAGGGCGGCCAGCCGCTCGGCCACTTCGGCCTTGCTCATCTCCGGCCATTCCTCGACCCCAGCCCTCGACACGATCCGCACCCGATTGCGATCGCCGCCCATCACGCCCGAAGGACCGATGCCGCTGGTCTGCGACACGTCGTTGGCGACGATGAAATCGGCGCCCTTCTTCCTGAGCTTGGCCTCGGCGTTGTGCAAAAGGTCCTGTGTCTCGGCGGCGAAGCCGACGACCAGCGTCGGGCGCTGCCTGTGATGGCCGACCCCGGCGAGGATGTCGGGGTTTTCGACCATGCGCAGCACCGGCGGCCCTTCGCCCGCGACCTTCTTGATCTTCTCACCAGCCGAATTCTCGGTTCGCCAGTCGGCAACGGCGGCAACGAACACCGCCGCGTCGGCGGGCAGGAGCTGTTCCACCGCATCGCGCATCTCCTGCGCACGTTCGACATGGATGGTCTTCACGCCGGTGGGGTCGGCGATGCCGACGGGGCCTGAGACGAGGCGCACATCGGCGCCGAGCCTCGCCAGTGCCGCCGCGATGGCGTGGCCCTGCTTGCCGGACGAACGGTTGGCGATATAGCGCACGGGATCGATCGGTTCATGCGTCGGGCCGGAGGTGACGATGATCTTGCGGCCCGACAATGGTTTCGGGCTCACATCGAGCAGCGCCTCGATCGCGGCGACGATCTCCAGCGGCTCGGCCATGCGGCCTTCGCCCGCTTCGTTGCTCTCGGCCATCTCGCCTTTGGCCGGCCCAACGAAGGTGATGCCGTCCTTCCGCAACGTCGCGCGATTGCGGCGTGTCGCAGGATGCGCCCACATCCTGGGGTTCATGGCCGGCGCCATCAGCACCGGCTTGTCGGTGGCGATGAGCACGGTTGAGGCAAGATCGTTGGCGTGGCCATTGGCAAGCTTGGCCATCAGGTCGGCCGTGGCCGGCGCAACCACCAGCAGGTCTGCCTCGCGCGACAGCCTGATATGGCCGACATCGTGCTCGTCATTGCGGTCGAACAGTTCGGTGAAGACATGGCCGGCGGAGAGGGCGCCGACCGACAGCGTGGTGACGAATTCCTGTGCCGCGGCGGTCATGACCACCCGCACCGCCGCGCCGCGCTCGCGCAGCCGGCGGATCAGATCCAGCGCCTTGTACGCTGCGATGCCACCGCCGATGATGAGCAGGATGCGTTTGCCGGAAAGCGTGCCTCGCGGAAAGATCTTGCCTGCCGGGACGGCAGCCGGGGTCACCGCGCCATGCACGCCGGTCAGTTCGTGGAGCGTTTTCTCGATTTGATCGAGGCGGCCCACTGGACCGACCTGGCCGTCGACAGCGGCCCGGATCATGACCCGCGCCTGCTCTTCCATGGAACGGTCGTTTTCCGCCGCCAGTCGGCGCAGCAATTCCTTGACCTCATTGTCAAGGTTGCGGATGGTGATGCTGGCCATTTGATTGCACTCTGCCGCGACTACCGATAGCAATGATAGCAATGCAATCAAATCACTGCAAGTTGCGGAGCAGGATTCGGCTTTGGCGTTAGATGATCTTCCAGGCGATATAGACCAGCGTCAGCGCGATCACCCACAAGGCCAGGCGGCCGGAGCGGCTGTAGCGCGCCTCGGCCTTGCCGATGGCGCGGGCGGTGGTCTCGTCGAAGCGCAGCCCGTGCTCGGCCATCAGGTCGATCTCGCGTGACAGCCGATCGGTGCGCGCGGCCAGCTCCGGCGCCTGGCGGGCCAGCGTCAGCAGCGCCTTGGCGCCCTCGCGTGCATCGATCATCATGCCGCGCGGGCCAAGGTTTCCGGCGATCCAGCCGCCGACCACCGGCTCCGACGTCTTCCACATGTTGAAGGCCGGGTCGAGCGTGCGCGCCACACCCTCGACCACCACCATGGTCTTCTGCAACAGGATCAGTTCCGGCCGCGTCGCCATGTCGAAGAGTTCGGTCACTTCGAACAGCAACGTCAAAAGCTTGGCCATCGAAATGGTCTCGGCCGGCTGGCCGTGGATCGGCTCGCCGATGGCGCGGATCGCCTGCGCGAAAGCCGCGACATTGTGCTGGCGCGGCACGTAGCCGGCTTCGAAATGCACTTCGGCGACACGCAGGTAGTCGCGCGTGATGAAGCCGTAGAGGATCTCGGCGAGGAAGCGGCGTTCCTTCTTGCCGAGCCTGCCGGCGATGCCGAGATCGACGGCGACGATGGTCCCGTTCGCCTCGACGAACAGGTTGCCCGGATGCATGTCGGCGTGGAAGAAGCCGTCGCGCAAAGTGTGGCGCAGGAACGACTGGATGAGGTTGGCGGCGATCGCCTTCAGATCGTGCCCGGCGGCCTCCAGGCCGGCAATATCGTTCATCTTGATGCCGTCGACCCATTCCATGGTCAACACGTCGCGCCCGGTGCGTTCCCAGTCGACGGATGGCACACGGAAGCCGGGATCATCCCTGGTGTTCTCGCCGAGTTCCGAAAGAGCGGCCGCCTCGAGGCGAAGATCCATTTCGATCCTGGTGGTCTGCGCCAGCGTCTCGGTCACCTCGACCGGCCGCAACCGGCGTGACGACGGTACGTATTTCTCCTGCAGGCGAGCGGCGAGGAAATAGCTTTCGAGATCCTGGAAGAAGCGGCGGCGCACGCCCGGCCGGATGACCTTGACCGCCACCCTGGTGGCAGCGCCGTCATGGATGGCGTCGGCGGCGTGGACCTGGGCGATGGAGGCGGCGGCGACCGGATCGCCGAATTGCGCATAGAGATCGCCGATCTTGCGCCCGAGCGAGGCTTCGATCGCCGCGATCGCCTCGGCCCTGGGGAAGGTGTGCATCTTGTCCTGCAGCATGGCGAGATCGAGCGCCATGTCATTGCCGACGACGTCGGGCCGTGTCGCCAGGAACTGGCCGAGCTTGACGTAGGACGGCCCGAGCCGGACCACCGCCTTGGCCAGCCGGTCGCTACGCTGATAGGCGAGCGCGCGGCGGCGGGTGAACAGCCGCGCCAGCCGCCAGCCGAATTTGGGCAGGCCGTTCAGTTCCTCGCCCGGCAAGGCGGCGACGACGCCCTCGCGGACCAGCACCCAGCCGGCCCGCACCAGCCGAAATCCTGCGCTGACAGTGCTCATGGCTGCGCCCGTCCCGCCGGTCTCTTCAACCGGCGCGGGGCACATCGATCATGGGAAATGCCGGACGGCGTCAAAGCTTCCAGCCCGAATGCAGGGCCGCGATGCCGCCGGAATAGTTGCGGAAAGAGACGCGGTCGAACCCAGCGCGCGAGATCATCGTCGCGAAATTCGCCTGGTTGGGAAACCTGGCGATCGATTCGACCAGATAGGAGTAGGGCTCGCCGTCGCCGGTGACCATCTTGCCGATCCTTGGGATGGCGTTGAACGACCAGGCTTCGTAGGCCTTGTCGAGCAGCGGCATCTCGACTTCGGAAAATTCGAGGCACAGGAACCGCCCGCCCGGCTTCAGCACGCGGAAGGCTTCACCGAGCGCGACATCGATGCGCGGCACGTTGCGAATACCGAAAGCGATGGTGTAGGCGTCGAAGGTGGCGTCAGCGAAGGGCAGTTCCTCAGCGTTGGCCTCGACGAAATCAGTGTTGCCGGACAGGCCTTTCTTTTCGGCCCGGTCGCGGCCGACGGCAAGCATCGAGCCATTGATGTCGAGCACCGTGGCATGGGCCTGACCGTGGCTGGCCTCGACGATGCGGAAGGCGATGTCGCCGGTGCCGCCGGCAACGTCGAGCACGCGCCAGCCCGCCCGCTTTGGCGGATTAAGCCAGGTGACCATGGCATCCTTCCACAGCCGATGCAGGCCAGCCGACATCAGATCGTTCATCAGGTCGTAGCGGTTGGCGACCTTGTGGAAAACATCGTTGACCAGGGACTGCTTGTCGCCAGCCCCTACACGCTTGAAACCATAGGAGGTTTCCATGCCGCCCGCGGCCGTGGTTCTCTCAACTGACATTTTTTTGATCCGTCATAAAACCGGCGGGACCATAGCCGATCGATGGTGCGGGCGCTATTGTTTAAGGCGCGGTGTTCGGCCGCGCTTCCAGGTGGTGGGTTTTCAAGACCTGGGCTGACCGACGGGATGATTGAATGCCTTTGAAAGCGGAATTGCACTGCCACATTGAAGGGGCAGCGGCGCCCGAACTCGTCATCCGCCAGGCGCAGAAATATGGCAAGGATACCTCTCCCTATATCCAGAACGGTTCATTCGTCTGGCACGATTTCACGTCCTTCCTCGCGGCTTACGATTTTTCCTCCGATCTGTTTCGGACGGAGGAGGACTATGCGCGGCTGGCCGATCATTATCTGACCAGCCTCGCCCGCGACGGGGCGATCTATTCCGAGGTTTTCACCTCGCCTGATCATGCCAGGAAGGCCGGGTTGTCACCCAAGGCCTATACCGACGCGCTCGGCGAAGGCATGGCGCGGGCCAAGGCCAAGACCGGCATCGAGGGCCGCATGATCGTCACCGGCGTGCGTCATGTCGGCGTCGAGTCGATCGAACAGGCGGCACGCTTCGCCGCGCGCTGCGGGCATCCGCTGGTCACCGGCTTCGGTGTCGCCGGCGACGAGCGGGTAGGCGAGATGGAGGACTATGTCAGAGCTTTCGAGATCGCCCGTGAAGCCGGGCTCGGCATTACTGTCCATGCCGGCGAACTGACGGGCTGGGAGACTGTCCAAGCGGCGCTCGATCACATCCGCCCGTCCCGCATCGGCCATGGCGTGCGCGCCATCGAGAACCCGGACCTTGTCCGGCGCATTGCCGACGAGGGCGTCGTGCTGGAATGCTGTCCCGGCTCCAACATCGCGCTCAAGGTGTTCGACAGTTTTGCCGATCATCCCTTTCCGGCCCTGCGGGCCGCTGGCTGCAAGGTGACACTGAATTCCGACGATCCGCCCTATTTCTGGACCTCGCTGAAGCGCGAATACGACATCGCCGCCGAGCATTTCTCGATGAACGAAAAGGCGCTCACCGCCGTTACCCGCACCGCCATCGAAGCCGCCTTCGTCGACAGGAAGACCAAGACCGCGCTTCTTGCCCGCCTGAACGGCGCCTCTCGCTGATTTCTTCCGACAAAGCTGTGGTCGGTGCAGGCCAAGCGGTTCCTTGGCCGGCGCATTGCCGCTAGGGTTCGCCCAAGCAGCTTGAAGCGCGGCGCGTCCGAAAGGGTCCATGCGCGCACTTTCGGGCGACAGGCATCAGGAGAACATCATGAAGGGCGTCACCGTCGTCGACCACCCGCTTGTCCAGCACAAGCTGACCATCATGCGCAAGAAGGAAACCTCGACGGCCGGCTTCCGGCGGCTGCTGCGCGAGATCTCGCTGCTGCTCGGCTACGAGGTCACGCGCAACCTCGAATTGACGACGACGACAATCGAAACGCCGATCGAGACCATGGAGGCGCCGACGCTGGAGGGCAAGAAACTGGTCTTTGCCTCGGTGCTGCGCGCCGGCAACGGTTTGCTGGAAGGCCTGCTCGACCTAGTCCCGGCGGCCCGCGTCGCCCATATCGGCCTCTACCGCGACCACGAAACGCTGGAGGCGGTCGAGTATTTCTTCAAGGCGCCGAGCGATCTCGCCGACCGGCTGGTCATCGTCGTCGATCCGATGCTGGCGACCGCCAATTCGGCGATCGCGGCGATCGACAAGCTGAAGGGGCGCGGCGCCACCAACATCCGCTTCCTCTGCCTGCTGGCGGCGCCCGAAGGCATCGAACGCTTCACCAAGGCGCATCCGGACGTTCCGGTCTTCACCGCTTCCATCGATCGCCAGCTCAACGAGAAGGGCTACATCATGCCTGGCCTCGGCGACGCCGGCGACCGCATGTACGGGACCAAGTAGTACCAGGCAAAGTTGCCTGGTACGATTTACCAAACGTTTACGCAAAGGCGCGGTTCTGGCGCGCGTTAAAACGGCAAACACCATCTCGGCTTAAGGATTGGCGGTCGCTACAGCGCCGTGCGTCCATTTGAACGCGCAAAGGACGCTGTAGCACTTTGATTTGCGCATGATCCCGAAAATCGATTCCGATTTTCGGGATCATGTGGCGAGGCCGATCCATGCTGCGCAAATTTCTCATTCTTGGCGTTTTTGCCGGTGCATCGGCATCGATACCGATTGTGTATCAGTCGAATCCGGGGATCCTCGAAAACCTGCTGAAATCGACGATGACGAGCAGGCCTGCGGTCGAAGCCCAGCCCGATGTCAACCTGGTATCGGTCCCCGACAAGCCGGCGGCGCCGCTGCCGCTGGGCCGCAAGGTTGTCGTCACGGCGGACGAGCGCGGGCATTTCTCGTCGGCCTTCAGGCTGAACGGACGTCAGGTCGACGGCATGATCGACACCGGCTCGACGCTGGTCGCCATCAACGCCTCAACGGCACGCAGGATTGGGTTGTCGCTCAACCCTTCCGATTTCAGCCACGAGGTCAACACCGCCAACGGCACGATCAAGGCTGCCGTGGCATTGATCGACCGGCTGCAGATCGGCACCATTACCGTCAATGACGTCCAGGTCATCGTGCTCGACGACAGGGCTTTGCACACCAACCTGATCGGCATGAGCTTCCTCAGTCGGCTCAGCAAATACCAGGCCGAGAATGGTACGCTGCTGCTCGTCCAGTAACTAGCCGCGCGGCAGAATCCGCCTGATGACCGACTTGTCGGAGGCCGGCTTCGACGCGCCGATCGCATAGGCCGAGAGCACGGCGGCGGCTGCGGTCTCGGCATCGGACGGCGAACGGGCGTGGACCAATGCGAGGGGCTCGCCAGCCCTGACTTCGGCGCCGACCGGCAGCAGCCTGGTGATGCCAACCGCGAGGTCGACCTTGTCGTCCGGCCGTGTGCGCCCGCCTCCCAGAGCAACCACGGCAAGCCCGATGTCGCGGGTCGCGATGCCGGTGACGAAGCCGTTTGCGGTCGCCTTGACGGCGAGCTCGGCCGCCGCTGTCGGCAAATATCTTTCCGGCCTCTCGATGAAATCGGCGGGGCCACCGAGAGCGGCCACCATGCGCGCGAAGGTGGCGGCGGCACGGCCGCTGGCGAGGGTTTCGCTGGCGCGGCGCATGCCATCCTGGTTCGATGACACCAGTCCCGCCGACTGCAGCATCTCGGCGGCCAGCGCCAGCGTCACGTCCTCCAGCCGACGGTCACGAAGCCGTCCGGTGAGGAAATCGACGGCATTGCGCACCTCGACGGCATTGCCGGCGGCCGAGGCCAGCGGCTCGTTCATGCCGGTGATCAATGCCGAGGCCTTCAGCCCGGCGCCGTTGGCGATTTCGACCAGGCTGTTGGCGAGGGTCGTCGCGTCGCGCGATTTTTCCATGAAGGCGCCGTTGCCGACCTTGACGTCGAGCACCAGCGACTGCAAGCCGGCGGCCAGTTTCTTCGACAGGATCGAAGCGGTGATCAGCGGCACCGATTCCACCGTGCCGGTGACGTCGCGGATCGCATAGAGCCGGCGGTCGGCGGGTGCGAGATCGGCGGTCTGGCCGATGATGGCGCAACCGGTTTCGAGCACCGCCTTGCGAAACAGCGCGATATCGGGCTGGCTGACATAGCCGGGGATCGCGTCCATCTTGTCCAGCGTGCCGCCGGTGTGGCCGAGGCCACGGCCGGAAATCATCGGCACATAAGCGCCGCAAGCGGCGACGATCGGCGCCAGCATGAGCGAAACATTGTCGCCGACGCCGCCTGTGGAATGTTTGTCGGTGACCGGGCCGGGCAGGTCCGACCAGTCGAGGACGTCGCCGGAATCGCGCATGGCCAAAGTCAATGCCACCGCCTCGTCACGGCTCATGCCGTTGAAGAACACGGCCATGGCGAAGGCGCCGACCTGGCCATCCGAAACGGCCCCGTCGGTCATGCCCGTGACGAAGCTGGCGATCTCTTGCGCCGACAGTCTCAGGCCATCACGCTTGCGGCGGATGATTTCTTGCGGAAGCATGGCGCTTTACCTTTCCCCTTGCGGGGGTCCGAAGGACGCGCGAGACCAGTGGCTTGCCCCGTAAGGCCGTTCCACAGGGCGGAGCCGGGCGGGCAGTGCCCGCTCGTCGACCCTCTCCACAAGGGCGAGGGTAAAAACCGCTTCACCCATCCAGCAAGCCTTCCTGGAACAAATGCTGCAGGATCGTCGCCAGCCGCGCACCGCCGATCGGCGCCATGTCCTTGGTCTCCTGGTGCGAAAGCTCGGCCCCGGTCATGCCGGCCGCCAGATTGGTGATCACCGAGCAGGCGGCGACGCGCAGACCGAGGAAGCGGGCGAGGATGACCTCCGGCACGGTCGACATGCCGACGGCGTTGGCGCCCATGATGCGCGCCATGCGGATTTCGGCGGGCGTCTCGAAGCACGGACCGGAAAACCACATGTAGACACCCTTGTGAAGCGCGGTGCCGGTCGCCTTCGCCGCGCGCTCGAGCGCCTTTCGGATGCCGGCGTCATAGGCTTCGGTCAGGCCGACGAAGCGGCGGTCGCTGGGCTCGCCGATCAGCGGATTGGTGCCCGAGAAATTGATGTGGTCCGATATCAGCATCACCGAGCCCGGCAGCATGTCCGGATCGACCGAACCGGCGGCATTGGTGAGGATCAGTTTTGTGATGCCGATGCCGGAAAGCACTTCCAGCACCGGCCGCATCGCCGCCGCGTTGCCGTGCTCGTAATAGTGGGCGCGGCCGGACAGCATCAGCACCGGCACGCCGGCAAACAGCCCCGCCACCACTTCGCCGGCATGGCCGGTGACGCCGCTTCTGGGAAAACCCGGCAAGTCGGCATAGGGGACACGGATCGGGTCCTCGATCTGGTCGACCAGCCCGCCCAAGCCCGAACCCAGGACCAGCGCGGCCGCCGGCGCCAGGCCGTCCAGCCTCTCGACGAGATGGTCCAGCGCCTTTTCCATCATTGCACCCAGCTCTTCATTTCAGGATATCGCCCCGGAAGCCGTAGGGCAGCATCTCGCCCATGGTCACGGTTTCGGCCACGCCGGCATTGTCACAGAGATAGAGCTTTGTCTCCGGCCGGCAGAATTCGGCCAGCCGCTGACGGCAGCCGCCGCAAGGCGAGCATTTCGCCATGCGTTCGGCAATGACGGCGATTTCGACGATCTTGCCGCCGCCACCCATGACGTAGTGGCCAAGCGCGGTGGTTTCGGCGCACCAGCCTTCCGGATAGGAGGCAATTTCGATGTTGGCGCCGGCAAAGACGCGCCCATCCTCGGTGCGAAGCGCCGCCCCCACCGGAAACTTCGAATAGGGCGCATAGGCCTTTGCCATGGCCGCCCTGGCCGCCTCGAACAATTCATGCGACATTCGGTTGTTGTCTCCGATGATCTTGTCCAAAACCCGACGCTCACTGCGGTCGCGGGATTCCGCTCAGCGTTCCTTGACGTAGGGCACGCCGCCGGCGCGTGGCGGGATCGCCTTGCCGATGAAGCCGGCAAGCAGGATGACGGTCAGGATGTAGGGCAGGGCCTGCATGAACTGCACCGGCACCTTGCCGATGATGGGCAGCGGTGAGCCCTGCAGGCGGATCGACAGCGCGTCGAGAAAGCCGAACAACAGGCAGGCGAACATGGCGTTGACCGGCTTCCATTTGGCAAAGATCAGCGCGGCCAGCGCGATGTAGCCCTTGCCGGCGGTCATGTCCTTCACGAAGCCGCCATTCTGCACCATCGACAGATAGGCACCGGCGATGCCGGTGAGGATGCCGGTGCAGATCAACGCCCGGTAGCGCAGCCAGGCAACGGAAATGCCAGCGGTGTCGACGGCGGCCGGGTTCTCGCCGACGGCGCGCAGCCGCAGGCCAAAACGGGTCCGGAACAGCACCCACCAGGTGAACGGCACCATCAGGAAAGCGAGATAGACCAGTATCGAGTGGCCGGAGATCAGTTGCGAATAGATCGGTCCGAGGATCGGCACGTCCCTGACCGCTTCGGCGCCCGGCCAGACAATCGCGTCGAACCGCTCGCCCGGCTGCAGCGCTGGCGTGCGCCCGCCTTGCTGGAACCAGGCCTGGCCGAGGATGATGGTCGATCCGGCCGCGATGAAATTGATCGCGACGCCGGAGACGATCTGGTTGCCGCGATGGGTGATCGAGGCAAAGCCGTGGATCATGGCAAACGCGACCGAGATCAGGATGGCCATGCCGAGGCCGAGCAAGGCCGAATGGAACACGGAAGCGGCCGCGGCACCGGCGAAAGCGCCGACCAGCATCTTGCCCTCCAGCCCGATGTCGAAGATGCCGGCGCGCTCCGAATAGAGGCCGGCGAGGCAGGCGAGCAGCAACGGCACCGACAGGCGGATGGTCGAGTCGAGTATCTGCACGATGGCGATAAAGACATCCATCTCAGGCACCCTTCCCCTTGACCGCTTCCATGCCAACCGATCTCGGACTGAACGAAGCGAACAGCGCCTGGATGTAAGGCCGGAACATATGCTCGAGCGCGCCGGCAAACAGGATGACCAGACCCTGGATGATGACGATCATGTCGCGGCTGATCGCCGGCATCTCGAAAGCGAGCTCCGCGCCGCCCTGGTAAAGCATGCCGAACAGGATCGCCGCCAGCACGATGCCGACAGGGTGCAGACGGCCCATCAGGGCTACCGCGATGCCGACGAAACCGGCGCCGCTGACAAAGTCGATCGCGACATTATGCTGGTCGCCCATCACCGGATTGAGCGCCATCATGCCGGCCAGAGCACCCGAGATCATCATGGCGGTGATGATGATGCGGGTCTCCGAAATGCCGGCATAGCGAGCCGCCTTCGGGCTGTGACCGTAGGTGCGCATCTCATAGCCGAGCCTGGTGCGCCAGATCAGCAACCAGACAAGGAAGGCCATGATCAGCGCCAGCAGGAAGGTGACATTGAGCGGGGCCGAATGGATCTTGGCGCCGAACAATTCGATGATCCAGTTGAGCTTCGGCAATTCCGCGCCCGCGAGGAAGTTGCGCGTCTGCGGCGCCTGCGACCCTGCCGGCTTCAATGGGCCTACCAGCAGGAAAACCATGATCGAGGCGGCGATGAAGTTGAACATGATTGTGGTGATGACGATGTGCGAGCCGCGCTTGGCCTGCAGATAGGCGGGGATAAGCGCCCACAACGCACCCACGAGCGTCGAAGCGACGATGGCCAGCGGGAAAGTGAGCCACCATGGCAGCACGCTGTCGAAGGCAAGACAGACGACGGCGATACCAAGGCCGGCGATGTAGGCCTGCCCCTCGGTGCCGATGTTGAACAGGCCGCAATGCGCAGCCACCGCCACCGAAAGCCCGGTAAATATGAAGGTGGTGGCGTAGAAGAGGGTGAAGGCGATGCCGGTCCCCTTGCCGAAGGCGCCTTCGACCAGGATGACGGCGGCGCGGAACGGGTTTTCGCCGACCAGAAGCACGACGAAGCCGGCGACGACGAAGGCAACGAACAGATTGATCACCGGGATCAGGCCGTAGTCGGCCCAGGCCGGCAACTTGGCGTAAGGCGTGCTCAAAGTGCTGCCCCCCGATGCTCGACGCCGGCCATCAGCAGGCCGAGTTCGCCCTCGGTCGTTTCCGGGCCGCGTTCGCCGACGATGCGGCCGGCAAACATCACCAGGATGCGGTCGGAGAGCGAGCGGATCTCGTCCAGTTCGACCGACACAACCAGCACCGCCTTGCCCTGGTCGCGCATGGCGATCAGGCGCTTGTGGATGAATTCGATGGCGCCGACATCGACGCCGCGCGTCGGCTGGCCGACGATCAAGACACCCGGGTCTTGTTCCATTTCCCGCGCGAGCACGATCTTCTGCTGGTTGCCGCCGGAGAAATTGGCGGTCTTCAACCGGCAGTCCGCCGGGCGGATGTCGTATTTGGCGATCTTGTCCCTGGCATCGTCGCGGATGGCATCGATGTTGAGGAACGGCCCCTTCAGGTAGCGGGGGTCGTCATGATAGCCGAGAATGGAATTCTCGTTCTCCTCGAAGGCCAGCACCAGCCCGACATGATGGCGGTCTTCCGGCACATGGGCGAGGCCGCGGTCGCGCAACTCACCGGGATCGGCCGCACCTGTGAGGTCGATCGGCTTGCCGTCGAGCATGACCGAGCCGGAAACGGCGCGCCGGATGCCCGAAATCGCCTCGAGCAGCTCGGATTGTCCGTTGCCGGCGACGCCGGCGATGCCGACGATCTCACCGGCGCGCAGGTCGAAGGAGATGTCGTCGACCATGGTGACGCCGCGAGAATCCCTGACCGTCAGGTTCTTGACCGCGAGCTTGACGTCGCCTGCGGCGGCTTCGCCCTTTTCGACCCGGAGCAGCACGCGGCGCCCGACCATCAGCTCGGCCAGTTCCTCCACCGTGGTTTTCTTCGTCTCGCGGGTCGCCACCATCGTGCCCTGGCGCATGACCGACACGGTGTCGGTGATGGCCATGATCTCGCGCAGCTTGTGGGTGATCAGCACCACCGTCTTTCCTTGCTCCTTCAACTGCTTGAGGATGCGGAAAAGATGGTCGGCCTCGGCTGGCGTGAGCACGCCGGTCGGCTCGTCGAGGATCAGGATCTCGGCGCCGCGATAAAGCGCCTTGAGGATCTCGACACGCTGCTGCAGGCCGACAGCCAATTCCTCGACGATCGCATCGGGATCGACTTCCAGCCCGTACTCGCGTTCGAGACGCTCCAGTTCGGAGCGCGCCTTGGCGATGCTCCTCTTCAGCAGCGCATCGCTTTCGGCGCCGAGGATAACGTTCTCCAAGACCGAGAAATTGTCGACCAGCATGAAATGCTGATGCACCATGCCGATGCCGAGCGCGATGGCGTCATTGGGTGTCTTGATCGAGGCCGGCTTGCCGCCGACGCGGATCTCGCCGCTGTCGGCCTGGTAGAAGCCATAGAGGATCGACATAAGCGTCGACTTGCCAGCGCCGTTCTCGCCGACAATGCCGTGGATGGTGCCGCGCGCGATCTCCAGATTGATGTCGCGGTTGGCGCGCACGGCGCCAAAACTCTTGTTGATGCCGATCAGCTCGATTGCGGCTTGCGCCATGCAGCCTGTCCCACTCTTATTTTTTTATCGCTTGGTCAAAATGCCTAGCATGACGCTCCGCCCGTGCCAATTGGCGGAGCGGCGTTCACTCTCGACAAATCCCGGTGCGCTTGTCAATTTCCAACGTGGCCGGGGCCCACACATTTGCTAATATGGCCAGGCCGTCGCAACGCTGCGGCGCGAGGCATTGCGTGCAAGACCGGGGATTTTGAATGACCATGCCCGCCGATCGTCTGACGACGCTGGAAATTCGCGCCGCCGAACAGGAACAGACCATCGAGGAACTGTCAGGCCAGATCGCCGAGCAGTGGAAGGTGATCGAGCGCATGCAGCGCAAGCTCGATGCACTGACCGACCGTTTCCTGGCGCTGGAGGAACAGGCAGCACCCGACGTGCCGATCACCAAGCCGCCGCACTGGTAGGGAAGGGGAGCGCAAGCCATGAGCGACCGCATCGCAAGGGCCGGCGATTATGTGCTCGGCCTGATGAACGACGCGGAACGCGAACGTGCCGAGCGCGATCTGGAGATCGACCCCGCCTTCCGCGACGCGGTGGTGCAGCTTGCCGAACGCATGCACGTCTTCCGCGGTGCCGAACCGGCAGGCGGCCAACAGCGCTGGCAGCAGATCACGCAGCGCATCGGCGACCTGCCGCAGATGCGCAGTTCCGGGCTGGGCGATGCCAGATCACCGGCGGTGATCCGCGGCCTGTCCCGGCGGCCGCATGGCTTCGGCCTGCACGCATTTGGTGGCCTGCGCGGATTTGCGGTCGCCATCGGGCTGATCGTGGCCTTCGGGTTGGGTTATCTGGCGGGCAAGCTGTAGGCCAAAGCAAAAACCGCCGGGCTTGCGCCCGGCGGTTTGCAGATCATGGCTGGATGTCCGCGCCGCTTAGTACGGGCAGGCGTTGTCAGCCGTATAGTCGTGCACTTCGAGCTTGCCGGCGATGATGTCGGCCTTGGCCTTTTCGACCGCCGCCTTCATCTCGTCGGTCACCAGCGCCTTGTTGTTGTCGTCCATGGCGTAGTCGACGCCGCCCTCCTTGAGGCCGAGATTTTGCAGGCCGCCCTTGAAGGTGCCGTTCTTGCCGTCCATGAAGGCGGTGTAGACGGCAACGTCGACCCGCTTCATCATGGAGGTCAGCACCTTGCCGGGCTGCAGACCGTTCTGGTTGGAATCGACGCCGATGCCGAGTTTGCCGGCATCCGCCGCCGCCTGCAGCACGCCGACGCCGGTGCCGCCGGCCGCGGCATAGACCACGTCGGAGCCCTGGTCGATCTGCGTCTTGGCGATCTCGCCGCCCTTGGCCGGGTCGTTCCAGGCAGCCGGCGTGTCACCGGTCATGTTCTGGATAACGTCCGTCGCACCGGCCGACTTGGCGCCGCCGACATAGCCGCATTCGAATTTGCGGATCAGCGGGATGTCCATGCCGCCGATGAAGGAGACCTTCTTCGACTTCGAGGCCATCGCCGCCAGGATGCCGACGAGATAGGAGCCTTCATTCTCCTTGAAGACCAGCGAGCGGACATTGGGCAGGTCGACGGCATCGTCGATGATGGCGAAGTTGAGATCAGGATATTCCTTCGCGACCGCCTTGAGCGCGTCCTCCCAGGCGAAACCCGCCATGACGATCGGGTTGCGTCCGTCCTCGGCGAAGCGGCGCAGCGCCTGTTCGCGCTGCGAGGCATTGGAAACCTCGAACTCGACATAGGCGATGCCGGTTTCCGTCTTGAATTTCTCGGCGCCATGGAAGGCTGCCTCGTTGAAGGATTTGTCGAACTTGCCGCCGAGATCATAGAGGATGGCCGGCTGGACGTCCGCGGCGAAAGCCGGAAGAACCATTGCGGTTGCGGCCAGGAGGCCGAGAACAATACGTTTCATGTGATCCACACCCTGTCGGTTATTTTTCCGTTACGCACCGCCCGCCTGCCCGGTTCGCCGGCAGGCATGCGACGTCAGCCAGGAGTGTATTCCCCTCCCGCTCAAGGGCAATCTGGCACGGCCCGAAACAAATTTCACGCGGAATTTTGACCTTTTGGAAAAGCATGGCGCGGGGAGGCCGCGCCGCGGCTTGATCCTTGCGCGAAAGGCTTCAGGCGGAGGCGGCGGCCGGCATGGCGCAGGCAATGCCGGTGCCCTTGAGGTTGCAATAGCCATAAGGGTTCTTCGCCAGATATTGCTGGTGATCGGCTTCGGCGAAGTAGAATACCGGCGCCGGCGCGATCTCTGTAGTGATCTTGCCGTGGCCGGCACCGCGCAGCGAGGCCCCATAGGCGTCGCGCGAAGCACTTGCCGGGCTGAATTGCGCATCACCGAGCGTGTAGATCGCGGAGCGGTAGGTGGTGCCGACATCATTGCCCTGGCGCATGCCTTGCGTCGGATCGTGGCTTTCCCAGAACAGCTTGAGAAGCTCGGCATAGGAGACGACCTTGGGATCGTAGACCACCAGCACCACTTCGGTGTGGCCGGTGAGGCCGGTGCAGGTTTCCTGATAGGTCGGATTGGGCGTGAAACCGCCGGCATAGCCGACCGCCGTGACCCAGACGCCTTCGAGCTGCCAGAACAGCCGCTCGGCGCCCCAGAAACAGCCCAGCCCGAACATCGCCGTGTCCAGCCCTTCGGGGTAGGGTCCCTTGAGCGGGCGCTTCAAGACGAAGTGCCTTGGCGCGGTCGGGATCGCCTTGGCGCGGCCCGGCAAAGCCTCGGACGGCTTCGGCAAATGGAGCTTCTTGTTCAGCATGTCGCTGAGAAAGAACATGCGCTGTCTTCCTTCTCTGGGTGGCGCAGGAAGCGGATCAGGTGGCGGCGAATTGTCCGGCGCGCCGTTGCCGCCGGTAACCGATCGCATAGAGCAGGAAGGCCAGCACGGCAAAAACCGCGAAGCCGGGCTGGTTAAGCACCCAGGCGATGGCGCTGTCCCAGAGCAGCGGGCCGGCCTTGGCCCGGACGAAGGTCTCGAAAGCGGCCCGCGTGTCCGGCGAGACGGCCAGCCAGCTGGTGTTGAGCGGGGTCAGAACCAGTGCCGAAGCCGCCACCGTGCGCGTCGCGTCGAGCACCGCCATGATGACGGAGATCGACAGCGCGACCATTGCGGCAAGACGAAAGATGAAGCAAAACATTCGAGACCTTTTTCCCGGGCCGGTGCTCAAGCTCCTCCCGAGGACCTTTCGGCACGCGTTTCAGAACGAGAGATAGAATGCGCAGGCCGGGTTCGCAATCGCCATACGCGAATTTGAAGCCGATCTATGCCACTGGCCTGCGCCTGCGCCGGTGAGCGAGCCAGACCGCGACAATGCCGCCGCCAATGGCACCGACCACCAGTCCGGCCAGGCCGATGAACGCGGCGAAATAGCCGCAGGCGCCTTCGAAGCAGCTCATGCTGGTGACATCGGCGATCACCGAACCGGCGAAGAAGCCGGCGACGGCGCCGATGACCGCGCCAAGGATGATACCGAGCAGGGCGGCGACGATCGAAACGAAGACCGGCGGCGCTTCGGTTTCCGGCTTGGCGTAGACGGTCTCGGCGCCTGAACCGCGGCGCAGCAGGTAGATGCAGAGCAAGCCGATGGCGATCTCGGCGCCGGTGATGGCCAGGCCTCTGGCCGAGAAGACGAAATCAGGCACGGCAAGCACATAGGCCTGCCTCGCCAGCAGCCAGATGATAATGACGATCTGCCAGATGGTGAAATGGCGCGGGAAACGCGCCGAGCGGCCGAAGGCGAGGCCAAGCAGGTAAAGCCCCCACAGGATGGTGACGACGTTGGCGGCGAGCCCGCCAAGGACGAGATAGAAGATCTTGTCCGGCAGGCCGGAATTCCCGACCAGCCACCAGGCCGACGCCAGGCCATAGACCGACCACGCCATGACGAAGATGAGCCAGCCCACCGGCACGAAGGACAGCCCGCTGTCCGGCCGTCCGGCTGGCGTCTGTCCATTGCCCGGATTTACACTGCTTGATGTCATGCCCGGACGATGCCCCCGCAAAGCCTCCCTGTCACTCGACAGATGGCCGGGGTCGAAGTCAAGCGCGGCTGGCCTTGCGGCCTTGCCTGTGCACATCATTCGGGGGGCGGCGCCTCAAAACGGGTGCTCCGGCGGCGTCGTGAAACGCTGTGTGGCCGGCAAAGCGAATAGACCGCCGTTATGGCTTGGCATTCGGCGCGGGATCGACTAGATGAGCCCCGCGCCTGTTGCTTTGACGGCTCAGGTGCAGGGGAAGGGTGTTAGCTGGTTGGCGGCATCCATGGAGCGGAATTTCCGCACCGCAGCCCCAAGGGAGATGCATATCCCCAACCCGCGTGGCGAAACCGGCCGGCGCGACATGCAAGGACGGAGAGGTGGCCGAGTGGTTGAAGGCGCACGCCTGGAAAGTGTGTTTACGGGAGACCGTAACGCGGGTTCGAATCCCGCTCTCTCCGCCATTATATCAATAAATTCAACGAGTTAAACGGCAATTTTCGATTTACCCGCCAACCTTCCCGCCTATGCGAATTGCGCTTGATTGCAACGAATTGAGGCAAATCCCTGACGTCTGGCCGGCGACCCGCTAGGGGGCGACCAACTCGGCGAGCTTGGCCGCAACGTCTGCCATCGGATTTTCCGCCGTGCTCAGACCGCTGCGCGACGCGAGCATAGGACTGACATCGCGCAGAGCTTCGTAGGTCGTGTTGTGCACGATGGGAACGAGCAAATCGCGCGCCAAAAGTGTCGAAAGTTCCTTGTCGGCTATGCCCCCACTTTGGATGCGGTCCAAAAAGGCAGGGGTCACCAGTACGATTCCGACACGCGTCTTCGCTAGTCCCCTGTCAATTTCACGCAGCAATGGAGAGCCAAGAATAACGTCCTTCTCGCTAAACCAGACGGTAACACTGAGCGACACCAGCAGATCGTGCAGTTCCTTCGCGGCTCCCTGCCGGTCGTCCCATGCGTGGCAAAGAAATACATCTAGACGATCAGCCTGGGGCGGTCGCTTTTCGACGGTCTCGCGGATCGGCGTGAGTGCCCGCACCTCGGCAGGAGTATACACCACGGACGAACCGGCTCGTGACCACCTCGGCCTTGCGCCGCTGCCGGATCCGCCGCCGCTGCTTCGGCCGCCCCCGCTGCTGGACAAAGAGGAGTAGTACGGGGGAGAGTAAGACCCGTAGCTGCTGGACCTACTATAGCCGCTGTAGCGGCTGCCGTAGCTACCACCGCATTCAGGGCATTCCGCCCTAGCACTCGCTGTGCGATGACCACGTGTTGGTGCTGTGCATCTTGCCATATGGCCGACGCTAACAGGTACCATCGGCGCTCTCAAGCGCAGCGCAAAGCGAATTCGCCCGCTTGATCAGGCCACCCCTACCTTCGCCCCTGTAGCTGGTCGTTTTCTTTCTTCGCTGCCTCTCGGCGCTTGTCAATCCAGGCAGCGAGGTCGAGCAGATGCACGCCCTTCGCCGCCTTCTGGCTGTGCTCGATCCGCACTACGGGCAAATCAATCTCGCCCTCGGTCGTTTTTCGCGCGAGCATTTGCGGCGTGAGGTGCTGGAAATAGTCGCGACATACCGCGTCGAGCGGGATGACCGCAGCGCCATTGTATTGCGCCATCAGAAGGAAAGCGGTGTTCATATCAAAGCCTCGCTCCAGTAGGTTTCGCCCCTGCCCGGTAGAGCTTTTGCCTTGCTTTCGACCGCATCCGCAAGAGCTGCGATAAATGCAACAACGGGCGTTGCGATCGCAACGCCCGTCATCCCTTGCCCAGGGCGGATTTCAGTTCAGCGTTCCAGAGTTGGCATTCGTCCAATACGTCCCTTCAATCCAGGCGGCAGCTGTAGCCTTGATGCGGATTTCAGTTTCGCTCTGTGCTGGCAGAGAGGAGATCGTTTGCGCGATGGCAAAAGCCGGCGCGCTCGCCGCGTCGATCGCCGCGAACTCGTCATCAACGCTGATGTCGTCGGGCAGCGCGTCGATCTTCGCCTTGGAATAGAGCATCGCCTGTTGCAACAGGATGCCCAGGAAATTCATTTCGCCTTCGAACACAATGCCATTGCGGTCCATAGTTGCGTCCTTCCGTCTGGTTCGCTCAACGGTATCCTTTTTAGATAATCCGTTATCTATTATGGTCAACGAGAAAGGACCGGTTGTCAACCCTTTTTGGATATCGTACTATCTTTTTTAGATATCGGAGAGGAAAGCGAATGATCAATGCTGAACAGATGCGCGCCGCTAGGGCGCTGCTGGACTGGACCCGCGATGAGCTCGCGGAGAAGTCTGGAGTGTCCGCGCCAACAATCAAGCTTATGGAGACGCGCGGCACCGAGCGAAGCGTAATCGCGACAGTGAATGCTGTTCAGATGGCGCTGGAGGAGGCTGGCGTTGCCTTCATCCCGGAGAACGGCGGAGGCGCCGGCGTGCGTCGAAGGGATAGGCGGTCATGACCGCACGCCAGCGCGCTATACATTCGCGAAGCTGTGGCGGTCACAGATCGAAAAGCGGGAGGCAAGCGCCGCTGGGCGAAAGCTAGCTGGCTCAGCGCCCAGGTCCGTCCTCCTTCTTCTGATGGTTGTTGCCGAATTGCTCGATCTCATCACCTAGCCACATGAGCGCTTTTCCCGGCAGGTAGGAAAGCGGCTGTAGCGCCCGGTTGGGCCAGGAATTTTCATAGTCATAGGGTGCGGGCTCCACGATAGGAGTTGGATCGCGCCCCTGCACAAAATCCTCGTAGCGCTGCACCACTTCTTCCTCGCTGGGCTTGCGGCCAAGCTCGCGCTCCAGATCGGTCGAAATCCCGCGCCGCAGATCAATCGGGATATCGGTGTACTTCACAACGACATCGACGGTTGAGTTGTCGCCGCGCTGACCGGCCTCGAATGCGAAGCCTTCACGCGACGTTGAACCGCTGAACAGGTTTGCGGCAGACGTGAACGGATTGGGGATCAGCCCGTATGACGGCGGCGCTGCGCCGTCCTTGATCACCACCGGCAGGAGCAGGCGGTTGATCATCGACTGAATTTCGAGCTGGTTCGGGTTTTTCTGGCTGGTGCGTTTAAACTCTTCCATTTGCGCGGCCAATGCGTTCTGGAATTGCGCAACGCGCTTGGCTGCATCTTCTCGCGCGCTGTCCTGCTTCCCGGTCGTGGTAATGCCCACAGCTTCAAGCTGCGTCTGTGCCTGGGAGAACGCTTCTGTCAGATTGATCCCGTTCTCGCGCGCCTTCTTCTGATCGGTCAGCGCCGTGGTCTGGTTGCCCGTCAGTTCCTTGATCGCGTCCTTCGACAGACGGTCGCGGTAGTCGTTCAGGTCGACGTTGGCGAAATCGGTCGGGTTGGTCGCGGCGTACTTGCGCATGTCGTAAAGCAGCTTTTCATCACTATTGACATCGCGGCCCCGGTTCGCGGCTTCCTGATAGCTCCACGCTGCCGAAACAGCCGCCATGCCCGCCGCCTGACGGACTTCCATAGGCACCTGATCGGGCGTCTGGCCCTGATCGATGTACTTCCACATTTCGGCCTTGGCTTGCTTCTCATTCGCCTCCTGGGCTTTGCTCTGAGCCTCCATGGCCGAATAGAGCCGCTTGCGCGTGGCGTCCCTCACATCAGGATCGGAGATCGCGTTGAGCTTGGTCTCGATGTCATCATATGACGGCGCGACCGAGCGCGGGGCGATGCTGTTGTTGCGAGGCGCGACCGTGCCGGCGAATTGCGCACCGCCGCGCGAACCCTTCGGCTCGATGTGCCATGGCTCGTACTTCATCGGGAAATAGAGGCCGTACTTGCCCGCGTTCTGGTGAACCCAATCGACCACCTCTTGCGGCGCGTGCGACAGCGACGTTCCATTGTAGGCGAGATCGACCGCGCGGCCCTCGCCATGCTGCGAGCGGCCTGGAGGCGCGACCCATTTGCGCGCAGCTGCGACCGATCCATATTTCTTGACCGCCGCGCTGAATAGTTCGGCCTGCCGTTCGGGCGAGCGATAGCCGGAATAGATGCCGAGACCCTTGCGGATTTCGGGCGGCGCATCCTGCATCATCGCCGCGAGATTGGTAGCGAAGCTGTTGTCGAGATTGTCGACCGCGCCCGGCGACTTGTTGCTGACGGATTGCAGATAGGCGCGCGCCCGCGTCGGCCCGGCCTGTCCGATGCGCCTTGCCCCGCCGCCGCCGCTTGCCGGCGAAGCTCCGGACGCATCAGGCGTGGATGCCGCGCGACCGCCCGACAGGATCGCCTCAGCCTCGCGCTTGGATTTCTCCTGCACAAGCTCAGTTTCGAGCGACTGGCTCAGCGCGTACTGATCCGCGCCGGTCATCTGCTTGGCATTCGCCTTCATGTACTCGTCGGCGGCGATAGGGTCTTTCTGCGCGATGCGGAGCGCGATGTTCTTGTGAACGCCCGAGACGAAATCAGCTTCCTGGAGCTTCAATGTATCCGCGCCCCAGCCTTGCAATTCGCCCTGCCGGCGCAACTCCAATTGGCCCGCCGCGATGTATTTCTGAACCATCGAAGGGTTGTTGGCGTTCTTCATCGCTTGATCGCCAAACGTCTGAATGCTGCTTTTCAGATCGTCAACTATGTAGGATTTCAGTGACTGTCCCTTATGCACCAGCCCTTGGCGGCGGCTGTCCAGTTCAAGCGGATCAATAGCCTTCGAGAACATGTTCTGCTGCGCAGGCGTGAGCTTGGCGGACGCCGCTACACTTTTCCGTAGGCCGCCGATGTCGCGATTGTATGTATCGAAAGCGTCGATCGCTGCCCGCCCATCCTTCTGCAAGAAGCCGCTATCGGGGTCATATTTGAGGCCGTCAGCCTCGGTAATGTATTGGTTCCGAGCGCGGCGTACTGCTGCTTCATCCTCAAGCGCCCTGACTTGGGCGATGGCATCGCCGGCCATGTCGAGACCGCGCGCTGCCGATTGCATGCCGCGACCAATGCCCGCGCCGAAGGCTTCCGCATTGGCGTTGGCGTCCAACTCCTGTTGGAAGATCGGGCGCATCGAAACGTCAGACTGGTATTCAGGAACGCGCGGCATTTACTATTCTCCCGTGGTGATTGCGAGGCGATAGCCCTGACGAAATCCAGCTTCGACAATTGAAACGCCGGAACCCTCGAGCCAGACCTCTAGCCTTGAGAGTGACTTCTTCAGAGCAATGTACATGCGCGTCGGCGACGGACCGCCATCGGGGTCATCGGCGTACATCGCATCGAACAAGACGTTGGGCGTGACCGGCATTCCTCTGCCGCGCCAGACGGCTTGCAGAACGGCACGGTCGAGGCCCCTGATCTCATGTGAGGTAATGAGATTATCAAGCGCCTCCACGGTCACGGCGGCTTTGCAGCAGGGACAGACGGTCATCTATAGCCGCGCCTCTTGGCTTCCTTGATCGCTGACCTCACCAGGCGCGGATCATTGCCCGCGCCATGACGCTCCAGGCTGGCGACGACGCCGGGACTGACCCTCTCCATGTCGGCAATGAAACGGCGAGCAATGCCGATATCGGCCTCTGTGACGCCGGAAGCCGACAGTTCGGACATGCCCGCGACAAAGCCGGCCTCGATCTGCTCGGGCGTAGGTGGGGAGAAGCTGTCGGCGCTCTGCCGAACGATAGTAAAAGCCTCCTCAATCGTCGCCGGTTCGGTTCCGGCTGCGCGGAAATCCTCACTAAGCGCTGCCGTTGCTGCCTTCAAAGCGCTCGCCCGCTCAGTATCGCCGTCCTTCATCGCGTCGAGCGTGAACTGATCCAGTTCGCCGCCAACGGCGCGCTCGTAGTCCACCCCCTTCCTGGCCGCATCATCCTTGAAAAGCACTGCGGCGGGATCATCAGACTTTTCCCCGGCAGGAGGTGAGGCATCAGCCTTGCGCTCACTCGGGAACGCAACGGCAGCGGCAGCGTCGGGCTTGCCGTGATTGCCCACCAAGCGCTGCTCCGCAGCTGTACGCTGTGCGTGCGCCCATTCCGGCACCGACGCAGGCCTCGAAGGTACGTCGTTTGGAAACAGGACGCTTGCGGCGTCTATCTCAGCCATCACGCGGCCTCCTGTTCGCTTTTGTCAGCAAGCAAGACGGCCCACGCCGAAGACGCGATTTCGGCGACGGACTTGCCTGAACCAGATAGCCGCGCACGGCCGTCGGCGAGCCTATGCAGCCGGTCTATCGCCATGACAGCCAGACCCATCTGGCCGACGACGCTACCCGACAAACGGAATTCTGCGCGACCTAGATGCTGGCGAATGGCTAGTTCATGCTCGCTCAGGTCAGGCAATGCGGCAGCGAATGCATCGATCGCCGCATCAATGCGTCCTGCGGCGGCCAGGAGGCCATTTGCGTGGCTCTTGGCCGTGTCGAGGTGGTTCTGGCGCACGGCCTCCGCCTTAGCCTCATGGGCGGCGGCTTCGGCCTCATGAGCGCGATCGAGCGCCCTCGACAGGATGCGGCGATCTACAGCCAGTCGCTCCAGCCGTAGATTGATTTCGGCGGCTTTGCGGGCCGCGTCAGGAACGCCAGCAACCGCATTGACTGCGACATCATCGAATTCCAGGCCTAACGAAGTGACGAGCCTATCCAGCCCGGCGATCTTTTCGCCGATTTCTCGTGACGTTGCTTGGTCCATCTTAGGCCACTCCTGCCCAAGCTGCGGCGGCGAGTTCGGCGATTGTCTTGTCGCCTGCGATGGAGGGCTTCCCCATCGCATCCAGCGCGACTAGAGCAAGGCGCTCCTGATAAGCGCGCGGCGTATCGGACGCCGGGCGAGCCCGCCTGATTTCGACCTCAGCGGCGTCAATGACGGCCTTGGCCGCGCGGACCTGAATAATCAACGCGTCAAGCTCTGTTGCCTTCGTCTGGATCGTCGCGATGTTGGTGGCTATGCTTGCCATCAGTCTTTCCCTTTCTTTCAGGTGTTGCGGCGGGCGCTTAGAAACCCGTCCTGATCATTCTCGTATTCGGTGTCGGCAAAGCCCTGACGTTCAGGGTATGGCAGGATTGGTTGATACGGAGCGGGATGCTTCGGCCCCTCCCAATCGGCCACAACAGCCGGCGAAGGCGCGGGCGCTTGTTCGGGCTTCGGCGTGATCTTTGGCCCTGGGGTAGGTTCTGGCGTGAGAAGAGCCTCAGCGGGCGGCGCAGGCCTCTCCGCCTCTCCGGCAGCTTGAGCACGTGAAAGGCGCGCTAGGCGGTCGGCAAGGCCGTCCAGGCCCTTAATTTCCAGGGTATCGCGGAATGCGGCAACCGAGACGTGCCGCCCAATAGCTTCCAGTCGGCGCACGCGGTCGGAGAGTTTGATCTTTTTGATCGAGCCTATCCGCTTGCGATCCTCGCCGCGCCCGTCAAACAGCGCCTCGATCTCAATGCCGGCCACCAGGCCCTTTCGCCAGATCGGAGGCCATTCCTCGACCGGCAGAAGGTCTCCTGTTTCATCGTACAAGTCGAGTAGATCGGCCTCGACTTCTTCATGCAACCGATCAAGCAAATAGTCCGCATCTACCTCGACGCGATCCAGGCGCTTCTGCTGCCCTTCCTCAATCGCGGCCAGAATGTCGGGATCATCCATCATACGTGACGCCATGACCGCCGCAGATGACGATGCATAGCCCGCGCGCAAGGCGGCTTCCGTGGCCGTCTCCGACCTCAGATATTCTTGAACGAACCGCCGCTGCTTGTGCGTGAGTGCCATGGGCAACCGCTATCAGCGCATGGTTGCTGTGACTTTCCGCCTTATACAAAATTAGCTTTTGTGAAGCTCCCGGATTACCGGATTACCCGGATCAGTTTTATCCAAACGTGGAAATTTCGCAGTAGAGCCGCCTGTATATGTACGCATACTGCGAAACCCATAGAGGTGGCTGAAATCGATCCGGGTAATCCGGTAATCCGGGCCCATTGGGACGGTGGTCGATGAGGCGAATGTAAAGCCGCCCTGAGGACACCTCTTTAGGGTTGCTAAGGTAAAAATCCTCAGCTAGAAGAAGCGCCTCTCGGGGGCTTGGGGTGAATATTCAGCAAAACGTTGTAGAAGAGAATACAATATCGCCGCGTCTTTATATTGCACCTCTGGATGGCCTTCGTTTTTTTGCCTTCCTTGCAGTTCTTTCGACATCACCCATGCGATATCTGGGCCGCATCTCCTATGGCCTTTACGTCTTCCACTTTGTTTTCATCGGCTATTCAGTTGGCAGAGTGACGAAGATGCTTGGCCATCCGATCGCCCCCGCGAACTCAGCCGGAGACTACTGGCTCATGTGGCTGACAGCGCTGACACTCACGGTCGTTGCCGCGAGCATCAGCTATTTCGCTTTCGAAAAATGGATCGCCCAATTCAAGCGACGCTATGAGGCGGTCGAGGGGCGGCGTCCCTAGTTGATCAGGCCGTGTACCCGCAGAGCATCCTCAATCGCCTTGATGCGCTGTGAAGCATTCCTTGCGGCATCATCAAGTGCCTGCACCGTGGCCTGCACGTAAGCGCCAGTGTGCGTCTGACCGGCATAGGATGCGAATGCCCCTTTATTTGCTGTGCCGGTGCCAGCAGTCCAGCCAATCTCGCGTGCCTTGATGATCTGGTTACCGCTTATCTTGATTGGCTGGTCGAAGGAATAGCCGTTGGCCGCCCCTGCGAACGCAAGAGCATCGGTCGAATGCGTTATCGTGACGTCGCCGTTTGCCCAGTTCAACACGCCGCCAGTAGCTAGGAACAGATCAGACCAGGCGATGGTCGGGGCACCAAGCGCCGCACCGTCATTGGCCGTGGGCCTCATGACGGTCGGAGCGATCGCGTATGCATTTGCGCCGCCGATCTGCAAAATGAGCGCGCTAGGCTGTTGAACGAGCCTTACATTACCATTGGCGAAGTCCAGGGTGCCGCCCGTAGCCAAGAACACATCTGAAAACGGGAGTGCCGCTGTTCCGAGCGCAACCCCATCGGCAACCTTGGGGGTAAGGTTGGCCCCGATAAGCTGAACGCGGTCCAGCATGTCGTTCGTGCCGTCTGTGTCGACAAGCTCATTCGTGATATTGGTAAAGGAGTTGATGCCGGTCTTTACACCCGTCACGCCGGTTCCGACCACAATACCGTTGGTGAAGTCTCTAAGGTCGTTTCCGGTGACCGTATTCTTCCATGTGGCTGACCAACCACCACCGCCTGTCCCGATGCTGATGGCCGATCCCGCCCCTGCGCCGGGTCCCGAGATGACATTATTGGCGATAGTATTGTAGCCCACCCGGTTCATCACGATGCCATCGCCTTGCGTGAAAAACAGGTTGCCCACAATATGCGAATGGAAGATGCCCTGTAGATTGGCTGCGGCAATGACAGCATTGATATGACAGTTCGCCATCGCCAGTTGGCTTTCGCTGCCAGTGATGGATACGACCCAGTTGACACCGTAATTCACCGACACCCCGTCGCAATTGATGATGTGGATGCCTTCGACGTCATCCCCGGCATCCAGCCACTTGTCAGCGTAGGTGCCCTCGCAGCCATTGAAGAAGTGCGCCACCGGGTCATGCGTCGCATCGGCCTCAGAACTGATTTTGAAGAACGTTCCGGCCTGCGTTAGGACTTTGCCGAACCAGCGCACGTTGCTGACATGGTTTTGACTGGCCTTCGACATGTAGAGACCGGTATCCCAGCGATAAGTGCCGCCCGAGCCTCGGAACACAATATCTGAATAAAGTAGTGTGGGTGCCGGTCGGCCTTCAAGGCGGTTGGCGATGACCTTGAGGCCCACGCCACCACCCTCTACGCCGGTCGAAAAAGTCACGCCGTCGATCTGGAATGGGTTGCCCTGCGGGCTCCGCGTCCACCATCCATCATTGACTAGTGTGGCTTGCATTCCACCATTGGCGTTCGGCCAGTGGAAGACAGTCGCCTCCGCCCCTGCACCGCGAATGGTCAGCTGCTGGCCTCCTGTCAGCGCCGGTATGTCGACCTTGGCGGAGAAATGATAGGTCCCGCCAGACGGCGCATACAGCGCAAAGCCGCCAGCCACGGCAAAGGCGACGGCGGCCAGGAATGGGGCGAGATTGTCTGTCGCACCATTGTCCGGTTTGCAGCCGAACGCTAAGATATTCACGCCCATCGTCCGCCGGTCGACGTAAGCTTTTGCACTCTGCTGCGTCGGAACCTTAGTGGCGCTGTTCGAAGCCATATCGTCCTCGTCAACGACAAATCCAAAGCCGCTTGTCGATGCGTCCGATTTCTTCACAAGACTATCAAGATTGTTCGCCAGGGCGTCGATCTCGTCGGCGCTGTCAGCGAGGCGCAGAATGTCGCCAACCAAGCCGGTAAGCTGGGCGGGGTCTTCCGACGCCGGGATTAGCAAGGATCGGCTGATCTGCTCCTGCAATTCCTGATCGCGCATGGCCGCGAGATCAAACGAGGCCTCGACCGTTTCGGCGTAGTACGCGCCCTGATTTTGGAGATCGGTCTCCTGCGTAAAAGGCACGCTGCGCAGGAGGGTCAATCTGTGCCCGGCAGGCAGCGGAGCAGTGAGCGCGACTTGCCCGCCAGCTGAGTTGCCGACATCGGAAACGATGTAGTCGGCGTCGATGGTCAGGATTGTTTCGATGCCCGCCGCATCAGCCTTGATGACCTTGACGTGGTTTTCGCTCACGATCCGAAATTCGTAGTCGAAAACGGTCGTGACACCGTTGCCATTGTAAGGGCCGGAACGGTTTGTTTCGCTTGCAACTGTCATATGATCTCGCGCCCAATGAATTTGAGCGCGACGATAGGTGCAGATGGTTGGGAGCTAGAATTGCTGGTCGAACTCGGTTGTCACCAGTCGGCAAAAGCTAAGGCGCGCCGAACGATCGCGGTCCTCGCCAGCTAGGCGCGACACTGTGTCGAGATTCTCCGCCTTATACAAAGTTATACATT
>NZ_JAPFQA010000013.1 GCF_027563465.1 Mesorhizobium qingshengii
CTGCTTTCAGGCTTTGGTCATTATCTCGCATATCGGAAATTTTTCATAGGGTCGGGGTGATCGCTATTTGACAGTATAGAAAAATCGCTGACCTTTTCGAAAAGCGATGGGGATACAGAATGGCTGGATTTCTCGAGAGCATTACTGGAGGACAGGCAGCCTCGGCAACTGTAGCGGCGGCATTGATAGCAGCATCCACCAGCGCTGTGGTGACCTTGCTTGTTCAGCTTATAGGATTTGGCGCCAATAAACGGCTTGAGAAGCTCAAATCGGAGCTGGTCGAACAAATCGAGTCCACAAAGGCCGAGCTTTCCGATCTCAACGCGTCCAGAAACGCGCGGCGGCTTTATGAAGAGATCGAACCACTTCTTTTTCAACTCTACGAGGCGTGTGAACAGTCATACTTTAGAGTAAAAAGCCTGTGCCGGTCTCAAAGAGGCGGAGATCTTGATTCATCTAAAGATAGCTGGCTAAGGCCTGAGGGATATTATCTATTTTCGACAGTATATTATCTTCTTCTTCCTATCGGGATTTTTAGGATAATTCAGAAAAAAATGACATTTGTTGACATATACGGCGATCCAGGGATCGCCCTTAAGTATTATTTGGCCAAGATCTATTTTTTTGCATTTACGGATGATTTTGTTGTGGCTGGATATGATCCTGTGCTGCCTTATGAACCAGATGCAGAAAATTGGGAGACTTTGCGGATCGAGCATCCGGAGCGCGTCATTCGGCAGGCCTTCGTTGTGGGCGATGTCGACGCCATCGCGGACGCGATGCTGCATAGCGAAGGCGGGGTGCTCCGGGTTAAGACTTATGGAGAGTTTGAAACGGCTGCTTCACTACGAGGAGAACAACGAGCTGTATTCGAGGAGGCGCTAGGTCTTTTCCAAAACTTCGAGTCGGGGCAACGTCCGGTCTTGGCACGCGTGCTGCTGGTTCTGGCTTGTTTGAGCGATCTCATCATATCTTCCTATGAGACGGACCCGACGCCGCAAGAAGCAGAGCGTATCGTGGCGGAATTTGTGACCTCAGATAAGTTCGGAAAAGGATTTGCCTGGGATCAGGAACTGACACCGAAGGAACGGGATTTTGTCCGGGACTACGTCGTCACCAGACTTGGCTGGATCCCCACGGGAGCCATCCGTGGCTTTAATTCGTGAAAAGACCACGGTCGGGATCACAGATCCACCGCTCTCCATCCATCCTTGCCGTCGCCGCCGAATTCCGCTAAGGCGCGCCTTTGTCGCCGGGGAGCAAGCACTTGGACGATCAACGCGCCGACGTTGCCATCATCATGGGCAGCCAGTCCGACTGGGCGACGATGCGCCACGCCGCCGAAACCCTGGAGGCCCTGGGCATCCCGCACAAGCGGCTGATCGTCTCCGCGCATCGCACGCCCGACCGGCTCTATGATTTCGCCAAGGGCGCCAAGGCTGCCGGCTACAAGGTGATCATCGCCGGTGCCGGCGGCGCCGCGCATCTGCCCGGCATGACGGCGGCGATGACGCCACTGCCGGTGTTCGGCGTGCCGGTGGAATCGAAGGCGCTCTCCGGCCAGGATTCGCTGCTGTCCATCGTCCAGATGCCGGCCGGCATTCCGGTGGGAACGCTGGCTATCGGCAAGGCCGGCGCGACCAATGCGGCACTTCTGGCCGCCGCCGTGCTGGCGCTCCACGACGACAGGCTTGCCGCGCGCCTCGACGCCTGGCGCGCCGCGCAGACCGCCAAGGTCGCGACCGAACCGACGGATACGCCGTGAGCCTGCCCGCCGGATCGACCATCGGCATCATTGGCGGCGGCCAGCTCGGCCGCATGCTGGCGATATCAGCCGCCCGCCTCGGCTACCGCACGGTGGTGCTCGAGCCGCAACCGGATTGCCCGGCGGCACAGGTCGCCAACCGGCAGATAACAGCCGCCTATGACGACCCGGCCGCACTTGCCGAACTGGCGGCGGCGAGCTCCGTCATCACCTACGAATTCGAGAACGTACCGGTCGCGGCCGCCAGCGCGCTTGCTGACAAGGCTTCGGTCTATCCGCCGGCGCGAGCGCTGGAAGTGGCACAGGACCGCGTCACCGAGAAGACGTTCCTCAATGGCATCGGCATTGCCACCGCCGATTTCCGCCCGGTCGACAATGACGACGACCTGACCGCGGCACTCAAGGCATTTGGCGGCAGCGGCATCCTCAAGACACGGCGCATGGGCTATGACGGCAAGGGCCAGCGCGTCTTCCGCAACATGGAAGCGGGCGGCTTTGCCGGCACCTGCGAGGCGATGGGCAATGTGCCGCTGATCCTTGAAAGCTTCGTGCCCTTCGAGCGCGAGATTTCGATGATTGCCGCGCGCGGCATCGACGGTGCCGTCGCCAGCTACGATCCGGCCGAGAATGTCCATCGCAACGGCATTCTCCACACATCCACCTTGCCGGCCGGCATAAGACCCGAGACGGCCGCGGCGGCCCGGGCGGCGGCGGCCAGGATATTGTCAGCGCTGGACTATGTCGGCGTCATCGGCGTCGAGTTCTTCGTGCTCGCCGACGGCTCGCTGCTGGCCAACGAGATCGCGCCGCGCGTGCATAATTCCGGCCACTGGACGGAGGCAGCCTGCATCGTTTCGCAGTTCGAGCAGCATGTCCGGGCCGTCGCCGGCCTGCCGCTGGGAGATCCTCGGCGTCATTCCGATTGCGTGATGGAGAACCTGATCGGCGATGACGTGCTGCGCGTTGCCGAGCTGCTCGCCGAGCCCGATCTGATGCTGCATCTCTACGGCAAGGCCGAGGCGCGCCCAGGCCGCAAGATGGGCCATTTCACCCGGATCAGCCGCCGCCGTTAGAGCAGGAAGAGCGTGAAGCGGTTTTCCGTCCGAATTGCGTCTGACAACGGAGAGAAGCCGGCACCCTACTGGACGTCGCCCTCGTCGTCTTCGGGACTGGCGCAACTCGCATCGCCTTCCTGGCAATTGGCCGCCGCGTCAAGCTGCTTGATGCGATCGTTGGTCAGCGTGGTCAGGCATTGCGAGACCTCCATCGCATGGATCGAACCGCCGTTGCTGGCCGCGGTGGAGTGCGCGCACTCGGCGTCGCGGAAACTGATCCATGCGCGTTGCGCCGCCTGCAGCAATTTCCTGTCATCGGCGTCACCGGAGCTGATGATATCCTGATAGGCCTGGTTGAGCTTGGCGTCGGCTGCCTGATAATCCTCGTCGGCGCAGATGTTCATCATCTGCTGGCTGTCGTCGGAGCGGTCGCACTCCTGGGCGCGGGCAGCCGAAGCTCCCGCCAGCAGGACAAGGCAGGCAGACAGGAAAATTCGGTGCATAGCCATCCCCAAATCACTTCACGGCCGCCGCATCATCCCAGCCGGACTCTGGCCACGCAATGCCGCAAGGCATCGATGGCGGATATTTGATGATGGGGATGGTTCACACTGGCCATGGAGCATGCTTGCGGTTGACACGGACAAGGCTCCTCGTTTATGAGCCACCCACAGTTCAAAGGCGCGTCTTCTGGCGCGCCTTAAAATTTCGACCCGGACCGGGTCCACACCGACAGGCAAGACCATGAAGATCAAGAATTCGCTCAAGGCGCTGAAGGCGCGTCATCGCGACAACCAGCTGGTTCGCCGCAAGGGCCGCGTCTACATCATCAACAAGACCGCCCCGCGCTACAAGGCACGCCAGGGCTGAGTTTTTCGGCCGGAGGCTCGTTGCCTCCGCCCACTTGATGCTTGTCGCCGGCCCTGCCGGTCGTTTCACGCCAAATTCATTTTGACGTTCCGCCGCCTGGGACTAGAGTCCGGCGATGCGGATTCTTTTTGCATTTTTCGTAAGCCTGCTTCTTTCCGGCGCCATTTGCTTGCCGGCACGGGCGGACGACGCGGTCGCGCCGCAGGCCGCCCCTGACGCGCCGCCAGCGGCAATGACGAAACAAGCCCGTCTCGATCAGTTGTTCAGCGACCTGAAGCGCGAGCGCAACGAAAGGGCGGCCGAGCGCATTGCCGGCAATATCTGGAACGAATGGTTCCAGTCCGGCAGCGCTTCGATCGACCTGATGATGCAATGGTCGCAGAAGGCCATCGAGAGCCAGAAGTTCGACGTCGCGCTCGATTTCCTCGACCAGGTGGTGACCTTGCAGCCGACCTATGCCGAAGGCTGGAACCGGCGCGCCACGGTGCATTTCATGATGAAGAACTACGGCAAGTCGATGTCCGACATCGACCATACGCTGCAGCTCGAGCCGCGCCATTTCGGCGCGCTGTCCGGCCTGGCGCAGATCATGGCCCTGACCGGCCACAAGCAATCGGCGCTCGAGGCCTGGCAGAAGGTGCTGGCCATCTATCCGATGCTGCGCAGTGCCCAGGACCAGGTCGCCACGCTTTCGGAAGAGCTTGCCGGCGAAGGCATTTGATTGCGCTAAGGGAATAGGAAGTAGGGATTGGGCAGTAGGTGCAGATCGCACTGCGGAACACACACACGCCCTACTGCCTACTGCCTACTGCCTATTCCCTATTCCCCTACTCCAGAACTTATCCCCCTCCACCCCCGTATCTCCCCGCATGAGCCTGATCTACGCCATGCTCGCCTTCCTGATGGCGCTTGTCTTCGGCCTCGTCGGCGTTACCCGCGCCGGCTCATGGCTGATCGAGCGCCGCAATCCCTCGATCGGCGAATTTGCCGACATCGGTGGCGCGCGCATCCACTATGTCCATGTTCCGGCGCCTGCCAATGCGGACCTGCCGCCGATCGTCTTCATCCATGGCGCCAGCGCCAATCTCAGGGACCAGATGCTGCCGCTAAGGCCACTGCTCGAAGGCCGCGCCGAAATGCTGTTCTTCGACCGGCCGGGTTTTGGCTGGTCGGAGCGCGGCCCGGGCAACAACGAGGATCCGTCGGCCCAGGCCAACACCATCGTCGCGCTGATGGACCGTCTCGGCATCAAGAAGGCCGTCATCGTCGGCCATTCTTTCGGCGGCGCGGTGACCACGGCCCTTGGCCGCGAACATCCCGACAAGACGCTCGGGCTGGTCTTCCTGGCGCCGGCGACCCATCCCTGGCCGGGCGGCGCAACCTCCTGGTACTATGATCTGACGACCATTCCTGTCCTCGGCTGGCTGTTTTCCGAGACGCTGACCTATCCGGCCGGAGCGCTGCGGATGGCTGATGCCACGACCTGCGTCTTCTCACCCAACAAGGCGCCGGACAATTATCTCGCGGCGGCGGCGATCTCGCTGGTGCTGCGGCCATCGGCCTTCCGTGACAACGCCACTGATGTCGCCGGGCTCTATCGCTATGCTGTTGGCGCCGCACCGCACTACACCGAGATCAAGGCGCCAACGGTGGTCATCTCGGGCGACCGCGACAAGGTCGTCTATGCGCATATCCATTCGATCGGCCTCAAGCGCGATATTTCCGGCGCCGAGCTCGTCTGGGTGCATAATCTCGGCCACAAGCCGGACTGGATTGCGCCCGACCTCGTCGTCGGCGCCATCGAGAGAGTCGCCGGCAAGACGGTTGATCTGCAGGCAATGGCGAAGGCCGTCGAGGCGAGGATCGCCAACGACGCCTACGATGCCGGCAAATGCGCCGATATCAAAGTGCCCGAAGCCAAGCTCGCGCCGACCTGAGCGGCCATGCCCGTGGCGCCTGAACCGGCTCTACCGGCTCCTCTGCCCATCCGATCCGACATAGGCGATGCGCAGCATGTTGGTCGAGCCCGGTGTCCTCAGCGGCACGCCGGCGGTGATGATGACGCGGTCGCCCGGCTTGCCGAACTCTTCTTCCAGGGCAATGCGGCAGGCACGATCGACCATGTCGTCGAGATCGATGGCATCGGGCGACACGACGCAATGCGTACCCCACAACAGCGACAGCCGACGCGCCGTGTTGACGATCGGCGACAGCGCGATAATTGGCACTTGCGGCCGCTCGCGGGCGGCGCGCAGGCCGGTGTTGCCGGACGCCGTGTAGGTGATGATCGCCGCCAGTTTCAGCGTCTCGGCGATTTCGCGGGCAGCCAGCGAAATGGCGTCGGCGCCGGTCGCTTCCGGCTCGGAGCGCTGCGCGTTGATGATGCCGGCATAGGTCGGGTCGGTTTCGACCTTGGTGGCAATGCGGTTCATCATCGCCACCGCCTCGACCGGGTAGGCACCCGCCGCCGATTCCGCCGACAGCATGATGGCGTCGGCGCCCTCGAAGACAGCGATCGAGACGTCGGAGACCTCGGCGCGGGTCGGCACCGGCGCGGTGATCATCGATTCCAGCATCTGCGTTGCAACCACCACCGGCTTGCCGGCGCGGCGCGCGGCGCGCGTGATCTGCTTCTGGATGCCAGGCACGGCCTCGAGTGGCATCTCGACGCCAAGATCGCCGCGGGCGACCATCAGCGCGTCTGACAGGTCGATGATCTCGGCCAGCCGGGCAACGGCCTGCGGCTTTTCGATCTTGGCCATGATCAGCGCCCGGCCGCGCGCGATCTTGCGCGCCTCGGCCAGATCTTCCGGTCGCTGCACGAATGACAGCGCCACCCAGTCGACGCCGGTGCCGAGCACTGCATCGAGGTCCTTGCGATCCTTCTCGGTCAGCGCCCCGACCGGCAGGTCGGTGTCGGGCAGGCTGACGCCCTTCTTGTCGGAAATCGTGGTGCCGGCAACGACGGTGCAGACGATTGCCTTGCCGTTGCTCTTTACCGCCCGCAGCTCGAGCTTGCCATCGTCGATCAACAGGCGATGACCGGCCTCGACCGAGCTCAGGATTTCCGGATGCGGCAGATAGACCCTGGCCGAGGTGCCGGGCTCGGGATTGTCGTCGAGCGTGAAGGTCTGGCCGACGGTCAGCACTTCCTTGCCATTGGCGAACTTGCCGACACGCAGTTTGGGGCCTTGCAGGTCGGCCAGGATGCCGATCGGCCGGCCAACCGCTTCCTCGACGGCGCGGATGCGCCCGACCAGGGTGCGCATCAGCTCGTGGTCGGTGTGGCTCATGTTGATGCGGAACACATCGGCGCCCGCTTCGAACAGCTTCTTCAGCATCTCCTCGGAAGAAGAGGCCGGGCCGATGGTGGCTAGGATCTTGACCTTGCGGCTGCGTCTCATTGACTGTTTGTTCCCGGGGCGGCTGGAGCGCCCCCCGTTGCGGGCTCATCGGTCAGCTGGACCATCCAGCTTGCCTGTTCACCCGTGTCATATTCCTGGAATCCGGCGCGCTGGAAGCCCCGGGCGACGCAGTCGGTCACGCCGGCGATCTTGAACTCTTTTTCAGCCACGCACATGTTGATCGGGCCGTCCCAGCGTCCGCCGCGCTCGGCGTCTTCTGCATAAAGGTAGTAAAATCTTGATGACAGCGGCCCTTCGATCAGCGTCTTGCAGCTCGATCCTTCGATGTGCCACCAGCCCTCGGTGATCCAGCCGGCCTTGGCGCGGTAGCCGATGCCGACACCGACGAGATTCTGCGTGGCGTTGCAGACGCGGAAATCGGCGCGGGCTGGCGAGGCCACGGCCATCGCCGAAAGGCCCACGGCCAGCGTCAGGAGCGGCATGGCGAAGGCAAGGCGCGTGCGCTGCCCGCCGGCGGAACTCATCCCGAAACCCTTCAAGAACCACATCAGCATCTCTCTGCGCCCCTTTTCGGAAAAGTCCGGGCGCATGTCAACGCGCCGTTTTGACCAATTCCAATCGATTTAGAAAGGCTCCGGCGCACTATCCGCCGACTTCTGCCAAGATTTCCGCAGAAACCTTGGCCAAACAACGGCATTGCGCGAGCGTCGTCTTCGTGGAATGACGATAGCACCCTCCCCGGAAGCCAGCGAACAGACCATTTCCCGCCAATGACCCGATCCACAGTTTTCGCGCCTTTCGACATTGTCGAGGGCGACCGCAAGCGGGGCATCGTGCTTCTGGCCGATCATGCCCGCCGCGACCTGCCCGGCGACTATGGCAGCCTCGGCTTGCCGGCGGCGGAGTTCGAGCGCCACATCGCCTATGACATCGGTGTCGAGACGGTGACGCGCGAGCTGGCCTCGCTGCTCGGCGTGCCGGCGGTGCTCGCCAATTTTTCGCGGCTGCTGATCGACCCCAATCGCGGCGAGGACGATCCGACGCTCATACGTCAGCTTTATGACGGCACGGTCGTGCCAGGAAACTACCCTCTTGCCCCGGAAGAACGCGCGAGACGGCTCGACGGTTTCTACCGGCCCTACCACGATGCGGTCGGCGCCATGATCGCCTCGGTCGCGCAGGCTTCCGCCAAGGCGCCCTTCATTTTCTCGGTGCATTCCTTCACCCCCTTCATGCAAGGGATCCAACGTCCCTGGCATGTCGGCATATTGTGGGACCGCGACGAGCGGGTGGCGCGACCACTGATCGACATGCTGGCCGAAGACAACACCCTTATCGTTGGCGACAATGAACCCTATGACGGAGCGCTGCGTGGTGACACCATGTACCGCCATGCCATCGTCAACGGCTTTGCCCATGCGCTGATCGAGATCCGCCAGGACCTGATCGCCAGCGGCAAGGACGCGCTTGCATGGGCCGAGCGCCTGGCGCCGATCGTTGACGCGATCGACCGCCGCCCCGATATACATGTCGTGAAGATGTTCGGCTCACGCACCGGGCCGATATGACGGAGGTTCCGATGACCGAACTCAGCGACGAGCAGAAGCGCGATTTCGAGGCTGCAGCCTTCCGCCGGCTGGTCGAGCATCTGCGCGAACGCAGCGACGTGCAGAACATCGACCTGATGAACCTCGCTGGCTTCTGCCGTAACTGCCTGTCGAACTGGTATCGCGAGGCAGCCAATGCCGAGGGCGTCGACCTCACCAAGGACCAGTCGCGCGAGATCGTCTACGGCATGCCCTATGCCGAATGGCAGGCGCTCAACCAGACCGAGGCCTCCGACGCCAAGAAGGCCGAATTCGAGGCAAGGCGACCCAAGGACCACTAGGTCAACCGTCGGTATCCCTCGATCGTTTTCAACGTCGTGTCTGGTCCAAGAACTTTCGGCAACGAATGCTTGACTGCAAATTGAATCGATCTAATTTGCCGCGCGAAGCCATTTTCTGACCGGATTCACCTTATGAACGCGTCAAACCCCATGCTGACTGCCATTCGCGGACGATGGGCCGTCGCGGCCATTTTCCTCGCCAATGGCTTCCTCACCGGCAGCTGGGCGCCGCAGATCCCGGTGTTCCTGACCCGGCTGGACATATCGAAGTTCACGCTTGGCCTGCTGATCCTGCTGTTCGGCGCCGGCGCCGTCACCGCCATGACCTGGTGCGGCCACCTGATCTCGAAGCATGGCTCGCGCAGCGTGCTGCGCTGGTTCGGGCTGTGCGGCAGCCTCGGCCTGCTGGTCGTGGCGCTGGCGCCGAATGTGCCGCTGGCGGCCATCGCCATGTTCATCTTCGGCGGCTCGATCGGCGGCATGGATGTCGCCATGAATGCCAATGCGGTGGTGGTTGAACGGCGCCTCTCCCGCGCCATCATGTCGTCCTCGCACGGCTTCTGGAGCCTCGGCGGTTTCGCCGGCGGCGCCCTCGGCGGCTTTGCCATCCAGGCCTACGGCCACCTCGCTCATGCCGCGGTGGTGACGGCGCTCGCTTTCGCGGTGATCGCGGTCGCGGTTCGCCATCTGATCGCCGAGGACAGGCCGCAGGCGGCCGAGCACCATAAATTCACGTTGCCGGCCAACCCGCTGGTCTACCTCGTCGGCCTGATGGCGCTGCTGACGATGATCTCCGAAGGCGCGGTGCTCGACTGGGCGGCGTTGTATCTGCGGCAGGAACTCGGCGCCGACCTCGCCATTGCCGGCCTCGCTTACGCCGCCTTTTCCGGTGTCATGGCGATCATGCGTTTCTTCGGCGATGGCGTGCGCAACCGCTTCGGTGCGGTCATGACGCTGCGCGGCTCGGCGGTTGTCGCCGCCGCCGGCATGCTGGTGGCCGGCCTGTCGCCCTCGCCCTGGCTTGCCATCGCGGCCTTTGCCTTGTGCGGCTTCGGCATCGCCAACATGGTGCCGATCATCTTTTCTGCTGGCGGCAACCAGGAAGGCATGTCGTCGGGCACCGGCATGAGCGTTGTCACCACCATGGGTTATTCCGGCATATTGGTGGCACCGTCGGCGATCGGCTTCGTTGCCGAGCATTCAAGCTTCGGGCCGATCTTCATTGCCATGTCGGGGCTGCTGATCGTCGTGTTGCTGATGGCCGGGCTCGCTCACCGCGCCGAATTCGCGCCCGCGCCGGCCGAATAGCGCTTCAGTTCCTCATGGAGGAAGTCCGCCACGCGACGGATGCGCACGCTGGTACGCACGTCGCGGTGCATGGCCAGCCACACCGGCAGCACCGGTAGCGGAAGACCAGGCAGCACCTTCTCCACCAAGGGATCACGATCGGCCAGCGGCTCCTGGCCGAGGCCGATGCCGTTTCCCGCCCGCACCGCCTCCCACAAGACGATCTGGTTGTCGGCCCTGAAGCGGAAACTGCCACGGGTGACAGGGATGCCAAACTGCACAAACCCCTTGATAATCTCGTCGCTGCGGTCGAAGCCGATCAGGGCGTGGCTGGCGAGGTCGCCGGGGCTCAGTGGACGACCAGCCCGATCGAGATAGGAACTGGCGGCGCAGGCACAGAGTGGGATGTCGCCGACCTTGCGCGCCACCAGCTCATTCTGTGCCGGCTCGACCATCCGGATAGCGATGTCGGCATCGCGCCGCAGCAGGTTCTCGACCTGGTTCGAAGCGACGATCTCGACCTCGATGCCGGGTTCCTCGATGCCAAGCCGCGCCGTCATCTCCGGCAGCACATAGGCCGCCACCACCTCGCTGGCGGCAATGCGCACCGTGCCTTCGATCGCCTCGACCGAGCCCAGCGCCAGCAGCGAAAACGCGCTCGCCTGCTCGCTGACCGCCTTGCCACGCTCGAACAGAGTGCTGCCGGCCTCTGTCAGCGAATAGCCGCGCCGCCCGCGCCGGAACAGCGTGACGCCGAGCGCCTGTTCGAGCTCGCCGATGTGTCGTCCGAGCGTCGGCTGGCTGGCCGACAGTTTTCGCGCGGCCGCCGACAGGCTGCCGGTTTCCGCCACGGTGACGAAGCTCTTGATCAGGTTCCAGTCGATGTCGTTCATTCATTTATGAATATCAACTCCTCATTCATAGTCAATTTCCATTCGTATATGGAGCGATCATATTCAGGCTGCAAACACCAACACGGAGACCAGAAATGACCAAGATCGCAATTCTCGGTGCCAATGGCCGCCTCGGCCGCGTCGTCGCCAGGGCCTTCATCGACGCCGGATACGATGTCCGCGCCATTACCCGCAGCGGCAAGGTGCCGGCCGAACTCAAGGGCGCCACGGCCATGGCCGGCGACGCCCTCAACCGCGAAGCGCTGATCCGCGCCACGCAAGGCGTCGACATCATCTTCAACGGTCTCAACCCGATCTACACCGACTGGGGCAAATGCCTGCCGATGGCCGAAAACGTCATGGCCGCCTGCCATGCCAACGGCGCGCTGCATCTGTTCCCCGGCACCGTCTACAATTACGGCTCGCCGATGCCGGCGGTGATCACCGAGGACACCCCCTTTCATCCAACGACCGAGAAGGGCCGCATCCGCACCGCCATGGAGGATCTCTTTCGCAGCGAGGCAGAGGCCGGCCGAGTCCGCACCATTCTGTTGCGGGCCGGCGATTTCTTCGGCGGCACCGGCAGCGGCTCATGGTTCGACTTGGTCGTCGCCGCCAAGTTGAACAAGGGTATCTATACTGCGCCGGGGCCGGTCGGTCTGGTGCATGAATGGGCCTACCTGCCGGACTTCGCCAAGGCCTTCGTCGGCCTGGCCGCAAATCTCGACAGGCTCGGCGCCTATGAAGCCCTGAACTTTCCGGGCCATCCCGTCACCGATCTGCAAATCAAGGCGGCTTCCGAGAAGGCGCTTGGCCGGCCGCTGAAGATGACCTCGATGCCCTGGTGGGTGCTGCGTGCCGGCAGTCCCTTCGTGGCGATGTGGCGCGAAATCGTCTCGATGTCCTATCTGCGCTTCGAGCCACATCAACTGGCCTCGGCAAGGCTTGCCGGCATCATCGGCGAAATCCCGCATACGCCGCTGGACCAGGCGGTCGCGCAGGCCCTCAAGGATATCGGCGTCGCCACCGTGAATGGCATTTCGAAAGCAGCCTGACATGCAGGGTGGCGGGCATGGTTGCCACCCGCCAGCCGCCTTCCTTCCACGGATGGCCTCAAAGTCGCCCCATCAACAGCAACACCAGGAGCACCACCAGCACCACGCCGACAATGCCCGACGGCCCGTAACCCCAGGAACGCGAATGCGGCCAGGCCGGCACCGCGCCGATGAGGACAAGGATCAGGACGATGATGATGATGGTGGTGATCGGCATGAGAAATCCCCCGCATTTGACGTTCTGCTACGGCGCAATGCTCGGCATTGCTCAGGGGGACAATGCAAAAGGCCGCCCGGTTGTTCCGGGCGGCCTTTGCATCAGGAATTCGCGGACAGGTTTATTCGGCCGCCTTTGGAAAGGCGATCGCCGGCTCGTCGCCCACGTCCGGGCTCGGCGTGTCGGTCGACGAAACCGTTCCCTTGCCGCGCCGGAATAGCCGGCGGAAAAACGCGTGGAACCGACTGTTCTTGCTGCGTGTGAAGATCATCAGCATCGACGGCGTCACCACCAGCGTCAGCAGGGTGGCGAAGGACAGGCCGAAGACGATTGCCGAGGACAGCGAAATCCACCATTGCGTCGACGGCGCGTTGATCGTCGTCTCGTGGTGGAAGATCTCGAGGCCGAGACCAAAGGCGATCGGCAACACGCCAAGGATGGCCGACACCGCCGTCAGCACCACCGGACGGGCGCGTTCCCTGCAGGTCTGCAGCACCGCCTCCATCTTGTCCCAGCCTTCTTCGCGCAGCCGGTCATAAGTGTCGATCAGCACGATGTTGTTGTTCACCACAACGCCGGCCAGTGCGATGACACCGATGCCCGACATGACGATGCCGAATGCCTCTCCGGTCAAAAGCAGTCCCAGGAACACGCCGATCGTCGCCATGACCACGCAGGACAGCACCATCAGCACGCTGGTGAACTTGTTGAACTGCATCAGGAGCACGAGGAAGATCAGGAAGATCGCGGCCCCGAACGCCTTGCCCAGGAAGGCGCTGGCTTCGGCGCTGTCCTCGTTCGACCCGGCCAGCTTCCAGCGGATGCCGCTGCCGAGATTCATATCGGCGACAGCCTGGGTAACCTCCTGCTGCACGGCGGCAACCTGGGCCCCGGCGGTGACATTGGCCTGCACCACCACGGTGCGCGCGCCGTCGATGCGATTGAGGATGCCGACGCTCGGTTTCGCCTTGCGGACGACGAAGTTCGAGATCGGCACCGAGCCTTGCGCGGTCTGCACCCTGAGTTCGTCAAGCGTCGACAGCGTGCGCCGGTCCTCCGGCAAGCGCAGCCGGATGTCGACCGCCTTGTCGGCGCCGGCCGGCCGATATTCGCTGAGTTTCAGACCGTTGGTGACGAGTTGCACCACCGTTCCAACCGAGGTCGGGCTGATGCCGTATTGGGCTGCCTTGGCGCGGTCGACCTCGAGCGCCCAGTCGACGCCGGGCGGCGGCAGGCCGTCGGAAATGTCGATGACGCCGGGCACCTTGGCAATACGTGCCGCGACGGCGCGGGCCTTCTCGTCCAACCCCTGGGGGTCGACCGCCGAAAGCCTGATCTGGATCGGCTTGCCGGTCGGCGGGCCGGCCTCCGGCACGCGCACCTCGACATCGACGCCGGGAATGCCGGCCATGACGCCGCGCAGATCGCTCAGGATCTGATTGGCCGATTTGCGCTCACGCCAGTCGACGAATTCGTACTGGATGACGCCAACCACGTCCTCCGGAACGTCCTGGCCGCCGCCTTGCGTCTTGCCGACGCGGGTATAGACCGATTTGATGCCGGGCCAGCCGAGCAGCCTGTTTTCAGCGATCTTCGTCGCGGTATCCATTTCGGCCAGCGAAAGATTGCCACGGGCGTGCACGTAGAGCAGGCCGTAGTCGGGCTCGACACTGGGGAAGAACTCGACACCCGCGCCATATTTGGAATAGGCAAAGCCGACGCCGAACAGCAACGCAACGGTCAGCAAAACCACGGTGATCGGGAAGCGTACCGCCTGCTTGACGATGGCCATGTACCAGCCGTCGCGATTGTCATTCTCGTGGGGCTGGGGCGCCTTGGCGAAGATCGCCCCGAGCGTCGGCGCGAACACCAGCGCATAGAGCATCGAGGCCGACAGCGTGACGATCAGCGTGATCGGCATGTATTTCATGAAGTCGCCGATGATGCCCGGCCAGAACAGCAACGGCGAGAAAGCGGCAATGCGCGTCATCGTCGCGGCGATGACCGGACCGGCCATGCGCCTGGCGGCGAGCGCGAACGCGTCCGCCTTCGGCATGCCCTCGCTCATCCGCCGTTCGGCGAACTCGGTAACGATGATGGCGTCGTCGACCAGCATGCCGACCGCCAGGATGAGGCTGAACAGCACGATCATGTTGATCGTGTAACCCATCATCGCCAGGAGCAGGATGCCGATAAGGAACGATGACGGAATGGCGAGGCCAATGAGCAGCGAGGCTCGGCCGGACAGCGCATAGAGGATGACGATGAACACCAGGATGACGGCGATCATCACATGGTTCTGCAGGTCGCCGAGCAGTTGGTTGACGAAGACCGACTTGTCCTGGGTGTAGGTGACGTTCATGCCTTGCGGCATGGTCTTGACGAAGGCGTCGGACACCGCCCGCACCTTGGTCAGCGTGTCGATCAGATTGGCGCCGATGCGCTTCTTGACTTCGATGGCGATGGCCGGCTTGCCGTTGAGACGGGTGATCGTCTCGGCATCGGCGAAGGTCGAACGGATCGTCGCGATGTCCTTGGCCTGCACCACGGCATTGGGACCGGCGACCACGGGCAGCGCCGCCACATCCTCCGGCGTCTCGATCAGCGACGGCACCTTGACCGCGTATTTGCCCTGCGAGCCCTCGATGTTGCCGGCGGCGACCAGGCTGTTGGAGGCGCCGACGGCGCCGATCAGCTGATCGAGCTGCAGCCCGTAGGAAGACAGTTTCATCGGATCGATGACGACTTCGACGAGGTCGTCACGAGAGCCCTGCAGCGAGCCTTCGAGAACGCCGGGCACTTCCTCGATACGGTCGCGCAACTCGCGCGCCGCGGCGGTCAGCACGCGCTCGGGCAATTCGCCCGACAGGGTGACGACGAGCACGGGGAATTCGGAAATGTTGACTTCGGTGACGACAGGCTCCTCGGCCGCCTGCGGCAGGTCCGCCTTGCCGTCCTGTACCTTGCTGCGCGTATCCTGCAGCGCCGTCGCCAGGTTGGTCTGCGGCTGGAATTCGACCAGCACATAGCCGCCGCCCTGGAAGGCGGCCGAGCGCATCTCCTTGAGGCCCTTCAGGCTCTTCAGCTTGCTTTCCATCGGCCGCAGCAGAAGGCGCTCCGAATCCTCCGGCGAAATGCCTTGATAGATCAGGCTGACATACATCATCGGAATTGGAACGTCGGGTTCTGCTTCCTTCGGCGTCGACTGATAGGCGACCCAGCCAGCGAGCAGAAGGAAGGCCAGCACCGAGATGGTCAGGCGGGCATTGTTGATTGCGAGTCTGACGATATCCATGGCCAATGCCTGTTCTTGAATTTCAGGAGCTGCGTCGCAGCCGATTGTCCCCGCCCAGGGCTTTTCCGGCGCAAGCCGCGCTACTGCGTCCCTGCGGTCACTTCGCCCAACAGCTTCTGGATCGTCGCCTGGTCAGCCTCGACCGGCTTGACCTCATCGCCTTCCTTAACCAGTTCCTGGCCGGCGACGATGATGCGCGTGTCGACCGGAATGCCGCCGAGCACGAGGCCGGTCGGCGTGTCGTCGACCAGATCGATCGGGAAGAACACAACCTTGTTGTCCTTGTCGACGGCACGGATGCCGAGATCGCCCTTGTCGCCGAGCGTCACCACCGAGCGCGGCAGCATGATGGCGTCGGTCGGCAACGCGCTGAGCGCGATTTCCGCTGTCATGCCGGCCGGCACGGAGCCATCGGCATTGGGGATCGCGACCTCGACGCGGAAGGTCCGGGTCGCCGACGACGCATCGCGGCTGATGTAGCGCACGGTGCCCTCGACGGTCTGGCCGCTGACCAGCCTCACGCTGGCCTTGTCGCCGATCTTGAGGTAGCCGAGATCACGCTCGCTGACTTCGCCGCGGGCAATCACCGGATCGAGCTTGAGGATGGTTGCCACCTCGCTGCCCTGCATGATGGAACTGCCAAGTTCCACCGGCACCCGGTCAATGACGCCGTCGAAAGGCGCCTTCACCTCGTTGCGGTCAAGTTCGGCCTGGGCCGTCTCCAGCATGGACTGGGCCGCGGTCAGGTTGGAGCGGGCGGTGTCGAGTTGCAGCTTGGGCAGATTGCCGGTCTTGGCCAGCCGCTCGGAAGCGTCGAGCTCGGCCTGACGTTGCACCAGCAGTTGCCTGGCATTGTCGACCGTCGAGATCTTGTCCTCGGCGGCCAGCATCAGCACCAGATCGCCAGTCTTGACGTGCTGGCCCTGCTTGACTGGCAGCTTGTCGATGACACCGGCGACGCGTGTCGCCAGAACAGCCCGCTTGTCGGCTTCGGTCAGCCCGGATATGCGGATGGCGCGCGCATAGGTGCGGCGCGGCGGCGTCACCACCGCGACCGTGCGCAGCGGTGCCTTTGGCTCGGCCTCCGCCGTCTTCGGCTTGCCCGCATCCGGCGTCTTGGCCTGGTCGGCCTCGGCCGCCTTGGCCTTGTTCGCCGCTACGCTGCCGACCGACGAGAATTCACCCGTCCCCATCCACGCCGCGAAACCAACAAGCACAACAACGGCTGCAAGCTTGTGAAACCTGATTTTAGGCATCGTCGTTTTTTCCACTGTGGGTTCGGCACTGCGTCCTCGAAACGCGGGCGCGTCGCCGATATGGGTGCGCGCCAAGCCGTGTTCAAATTGCCGTGAACGGCGAAGCGCGCTTTTACATCAAAGTTGCACCGCAATATAGTCTGAAAGTTGCAAGACCATTACGGGGCCGGACAAGATGCGGCTGCCGCCGTCCGGTTCGCCGGTCGCTTGGTGGGTGGCTGGCGCCGTGCCGGGGAACCGCTCCCGATCAGCCCCGGTGGCCAGCTTCGAACGACTGGCCTGTCCACGGCCGTCATGCAGCGCGACAACCGTCAACATGAAGCCGCCGATGCGCGCTGGACTTCTTGATCTGGATGCGGATTTCGACCGGGAATTTGTCGCGCCAGACAAGCTCGGCGACGGGAAATGCCAGCCCCCACGCCAGGTCGTCCAAGCAATCCATTGAAATCGCTGTACAAATTGCGAGATGCCGAACTCGGACCCTGATTGCCGAAGCCCGACCGGCCAGCGTCGAGCCAAACGTTGCAGGCGCGAACGCGAGAGGCGTCGAGATGCCTTGAACCAGCGCGGCCTGCCGTTGGCGACATGACGCCCGGTGCAGCGTGGAGGCAAGAACACCGACTATATCCAACGCCATTCGGAGCGACGGTGCCGGCCGTCGCGCTGGATCGTTTCTGACGCTTCCGTGCGATTGGGGCAGCGCCGCCGGACACAGCATGGCAGCAGGCGTCAGGATAATGAGGAGATCTTCACACGCGGCGGTTGTCGGCTTGCCGAAGCCGGCCAGCGCCAGCGCTCCTCAGGCCTGCCGGCGAGCCGCCTCCGGGTTCTTGCGAACCGCGAGGAATTCCTTCACCCGCCGGCCGGGTGCGGGACCATGCACCGGCTTGAAGCCGTCATCGAGTTCGCCGGAAAGGTCGAGCGTCGGGCGATTGCCAACGGCGTCGTAGTTCTCCTCCAGCCAGTCGCTGGCGGCGGTGCGGCCGAGATCGCGCAGATAGGCCAGGAACGCCCATTCGGCATTGACCTTCGACGATGCCGACAGATCCTTGAACGCCTCGTCGGCATCGATGCGATGCATGCGGATGTCGCGGTATTCGCCATGCGGCAAACGGCCAGCCGCGATCAGCTCCTTGACGAAGGCGATCGAGCGGAATTCGCGCAGCAGCCCGGCGTTGAAGGTGATCTCGTCGATGCGGTTCTGGATTTCGTTGGCGCTCCTTGGCGTTCCTTCCCGCACCACCGGGTTGATCTGCACCAGAAGCACGTCCTCGGTCGCCGCCGTCTTGAAGAACGGGAACAACGCCGGATTGCCGCCATAGCCGCCGTCCCAATAGGGCACGCCCTTGATCTCGACGGCGCGGAACAATTGCGGCAGGCAAGCCGAAGCCATCACCGTGTCGAGGTCGATCTCGCCATCGGAAAAGACACGCAACTGCCCGGTTTCGACATTGGTTGCGGAGATGAACAATTCCATCTCCTTGCAGGCGCGCACATTGGCGAAATCGATCTCCTGCTGAACCACGTCGCGCAGCGGATTGAGGCCGAGCGGGTTGGCGACATAGGGCGAGAACACCCGTGACATGGTGTCGAAGAAAGCATAGCCCGGCGTGTTCTCGATCGACCAATTGCCCCAGGCAACATCCCACGGCATGCGCTGCACCGGGCTGAACCGGCCCTTCGCGGCCACCGCGCGCCAGAAATCCTCGAGCTTTTGCCGCGCCCCGTCGACCCCGCCGCGCACGAAGCCATCGGCCAGCGCCACCGCGTTCATCGCGCCGGCGCTGGTGCCGGACACCGCTGATATCTCCAGCCTGCCATCCTCCAGCAGCCGGTCGAGCACGCCCCAGGAAAAGGCGCCGTGCGAGCCGCCACCCTGAAGCGCGATGTTGATTTTCTTCTTCTCCTCCGCCTTGCCGTTTTTCGTCATGGCGTCGTCCTTGATCTGCCGAGCTGGCTTGTTTCGGGTTTGTCGATTCTGTCTGGCCGGCCCTGTGGGTAGCTGAGAAAATGTCCGGACTTACGCGGCCGTCCAGCCGCCATCAACCGAGAGATGCGTGCCGTTGACCTGCGCCGCCGCATCCGAGCACAGGAACACCGCTGCCGCCGCGATCTGCTCGACCGTGACGAATTCCTTGGTCGGTTGCTTGTCCAGCATGACCTCGCGAATGACGGTCTCGCGATCCATCTTGTTGGCTTTCATCTGGTCGGGGATCTGAGCCTCGACCAGCGGCGTCAGCACATAGCCCGGGCAGATGGCATTGCAGGTGATCTTCTCACGCGCGAGCTCGAGCGCGACGGTCTTGGTCAACCCCATGATGCCGTGCTTGGCCGAGACGTAGGCCGATTTGAACGGCGAGGCGACCAGGCCGTGCGCCGAGGCGATGTTGACGATCCGGCCGCCGCCGGCCTTCTTCATCAGCGGGATCGCGGTTGCGATGGTGTGGAACGCCGACGACAGGTTGATGGCGATGATGGCGTCCCATTTCTCGATCGGGAACTCTTCCACCGGCGCGACATGCTGGATGCCGGCATTGTTGACGAGGATATCGACCGAACCGAATGTCCCGGCCGCTTTGGCGACAAGCGCCCGGCATTCGGCCGGTTTCGACATGTCGGCCTTGATGTAGGCGGTCTTCACCTTGTGCTGTTTGGCGATCGCATCGGCGATGGCATGGTCGGCGGCCGTGTCGGAGAAGGAGTTGACGACGACATCATGGCCTTCGGCCGCCAGCGCCTGGGCTATGGCCAGGCCAATGCCCGATGTGGAGCCGGTGACGACGGCGGTTTTCCTGATGGCCAAGGGCGGAATCCTCTGGTTGCGGCAAGAACAGTCTTATGTTGCACTGCAACATATATGTCTTGATCGGCGCAAGAACAGCGGTTCCGTTGCGGGAGGGCATGAAATTTTCGTCATGCGAAGAGGTTGCCCGGCGCCGCGAGAGACGGCCCGCAACCGCTGCGCGCGGAATCCCGGTCGGCTCATCCCCGCGAAAGGAGTGAATAACATGGCCTTGGGCCGTAACACCGCCTCAGGCGACGAGATCCGGCACCGGCCCGACATAGCGCGACTGCGGGCGGATGAGCCGTCCGGTCGTCTGCTGCTCGCGTGCATGGGCGATCCAGCCGGCGACACGCCCGGCGGCAAAGACGTTGCTGAACGCTTGCCTGGGGAAGCCGGCGGCCTCCAGCAGCAGCGCGGTGTAGAATTCGACATTGGTCTGCAGCGAGCGCGACGGCTTGGCGACGCGCAGCACATCGAGCGCCGCCCGCTCCACTTCCTCCGCGAAGGCCAGCCGGCGACCGGTTTCGCCTTCGCCGCCGAGTTTGCGCACCACCGCCTTCAGCACGTCGGCGCGCGGGTCGCGCACCCGGTAGATACGGTGGCCGAACCCCATGATGCGCTCGCCATGCGCGATCTCGTCGCGCAGCCAGCCGGCAGCGTCGCCATGCGCCTCGATTGCATCCAGCATCTCGATGACCGGGCCCGGCGCGCCGCCATGCAGCGGGCCCTTGAGCGCGCCGAGACCCGCCAGTACCGCCGAAGTCAGGCCCGCCTTGGTCGAGGCGACGACGCGGGTCGCGAAGGTCGAGGCGTTGAGGCCGTGGTCGCAGACAGTCACCAGATAGGTGTCGAGCGCTTTCGCCAGCGCTGGCGAGGCGACGGTGCCGTTGAGCATCCTCAACATATCGCCGGCATGGTCGGCCGCCTTGTCCGGCGCGAATGGCTTCTCGCCGCGCTGCAGGCGCAGCAGGGCCGGCGTCAACACCGCTGGCGCCGCGATCAGCCGCAGGGCGTCGGCCAGGGCCTCGCCGTCCGGCAGGAAGGCGATGCCTGCGCGCATCGCGCTGTAGACATCGAGCGATGCCAGCAAAGGCAGCGAGGGCAAAAGCCGCTCGAACACCTCGACGCGCGCCTGGCCGATCGCCTGCGCCAGTTCCGCATCGCCGGGAAGGTCTTCGAAGAAGCCGTCCAGCAACAGCCGAACCACCTGGACATAGTTCCAGCGGCCGGCCAGTTCCGGCAGCGAATGACCGCGGATCGTCAGATGGCCGCCAAGTCCGTCCACGTCGGAAAGGACGGTTTCCGCCGCCACCACGTCATCGAGCCCATTTGCCATCGCCTGTCTCCTTGAACCGTTTCCGTATCGCAGATAAGGGTAGTCAACATAGTCATCAATCTTGATCAATAGAATCAATATCCAGGGAGGATTCGACCCTGTCGGAGTGGCTGTCTCGGGAAGAAGCGCTTGAACGCCTCAAGGTGCGGGCACAGACGCTCTATGCCTATGTCAGCCGTGGGCGCATCGGCATGCGGCCCGACCGCGCCGATCCGCGCCGCAGCCAGTATCGCGCCGACGATATCGCCGCTCTGGCGACCCGCCGGGCACGCGGACGCAGCCCGTCGGCCATCGCCGAAAGCGCCATCGCCTGGGGCGAGCCGTCGATCACCACCTCGATCTCGACCGTTTTGCATGGTCGCCTCATCTATCGCGGTCAGGATGCCGTTGCGCTCTCCGGGCACGCCACGCTGGAGGAAACCGCCGCTGTCCTGTGGGGACTATCAGAGCCAGCGGCTTTCGCATCACCGTTGCCCGGCGCGCCGCATCAGGGCGGCCGGGCGGCCGCCTTCGCGCAGCTTGCCTTGGCTGCCGCCGAGGGACGCCCATCGCTCGGGCGCGGCGCCGCCTCGCTGCATGCCGATGCCGCTCGGGCTGTTGGCGTTCTGGCCAGCGCCTTCGGTGCGCCGGCGGGATCGGAGCCGGTCCATCGGCGGCTGGCGCAAGGCTGGTCGGTGGATGCTGGCGGCGCGGAAGCGATCCGCCGCGCGCTTGTGCTGCTCGCCGATCATGAACTCAACGCGTCGACTTTCGCCGCCCGCGTCGCCGCTTCCACCGGCGCGCCGCTGGCCGCTTGCCTGCTCGCGGGGCTCGCCACACTATCGGGCCCGCGCCATGGCGGCGCCGGCGAAGCGGTGATGCAATTGGCCGAGGACGCGGCGCGGCATGGCGCCGATGCGGCGATCCGGCGCTGGCTCAGCCACGACCGGCCGCTGCCGGGGTTCGGCCATCCGCTCTATCCCGACGGCGATCCCCGGGCTGTCGCCCTGCTGGCGACCATCGATGGCGACGACACATTGCGATCCCTGGAAAACGCCGCCTTTGTCGCGACCGGCGCGCGCCCCAACATTGACCTTGCCCTGGCCGCGCTGACGCGCGGCCTTGGCTTGCCGAGCGATGCGCCGTTCCGCCTGTTCGCGCTCGGACGCAGCGTCGGCTGGGCAGCGCATACGGTCGAACAGATAACAAGTGGAAGTGTTATCAGGCCGCGCGGCCGCTATGAGGGATTGCTGCCCTGATGCAGGCCGCCCAAAAGCGCGCGGCGGCTTTGGGACACCGGCATGCATAAAAACAAAGGTTTAGTGCGCGTCGACTGAGCCCGCTATAGCGCCACGCGCCTTGCGCTTGCGGCGATCCGATGCGCTGTTGCCCAATGGATCTTTCGATCCGGAAGTCTCACGACATGGTGTCGAGCTTGCGCTGCATGGCCGCGATCTGATCCTTCAGTTCCTGAAGGTCATCCGGCTTTTCCGGCGTTTCCTTCCTGGCCGGCTCGGGCGTTGGCGCGGCGGCTGGGCCGGGACCCGCGGGCGGGAATGGCGTGAACAGACGCATGGCATTCTGGAACATTTCCATGTTGCGGCGCGTCTGCTCTTCCAGCGCCTTGATCGGCGTGGTGATCTTCATCATGTCCAGCGGCGACTTGCCGAGCGCACCCTTCATCTGCTCGCGAAACCGTTCCTGCTCCTTGGAGAAGGCCAGCATGGACTGTTCGAGGAAGCTCGGCACGATCATCTGCATCTGGTCGCCATAGTAGGCGATCAACTGGCGCAGGAACGGGATCGGCAGCATGTTCTGCCCATCCTTGTTCTCCAGCTCGAAGATGATCTGGGTCAGCACCGGATGCGTGATGTCGTCACCGGTCTTGGCGTCCTGGACGGTGAACTCCTCGCCCTTCTTGACCATCTCGGCGAGGTCCTCGAGCGTCACATAGGTGCTGGTGCCGGTGTTGTAGAGGCGGCGATTGGCGTATTTCTTGATGATGATCGGATCGTCTTTCGCGGCCATCTTAATCCTCCCCGGGACACCGGCGCGCGCTCAGTAAGCCGCCGGTAACGATTGTGCCTTTTTTGAGGATATGCGCAAAAGCCTCATAATTCCAAGCAGTTTGTGCAGTGCGGGATCATATAATGCTGCATAGCAGGCAAAATATGCTGCGCAGCAATGGAGAGACTGCCACCGTGGCAATGCCCGACCTGCTTGCGGCGCATGGGCGCCATGCCCATTTCCGGTTTGACTTGGATCATGGAAACGGCAAGAAAAGTCGCCAACAACGCCCAAAAGCACGACAGCTCGAAGTCTGGAGAAGAAAAATGTCCTCTGCCAATTCCATCGTTGTCGCCAGTGCCGCACGCACGGCCGTCGGGTCCTTCAACGGTGCCTTCGCCGCCACCCCGGCGCATGAACTCGGTGCCGTCGTCATCAGGGAACTGCTGTCGCGTGCCGGTGTCGAGCCGGCCGAGGTCGATGAGGTCATCCTCGGTCAGGTGCTGACCGCCGCCCAGGGGCAGAACCCGGCCCGCCAGGCATCGATCAATGCCGGCCTGCCCAAGGAAACCACCGCCTGGGGCCTCAATCAGGTTTGCGGCTCGGGCCTGCGCGCTATTGCCTTGGGCATGCAGCAGATCGCCGCCGGCGATGCCAAGGTGATCATCGCCGGCGGCCAGGAATCAATGTCGCTTTCCCCGCATGCGCAACACCTGCGCGCCGGGGTCAAGATGGGCGACTACAAGATGATCGACACCATGATCAAGGACGGATTGTGGGATGCCTTCAACGGCTATCACATGGGCAACACGGCCGAAAACGTCGCCCGTCAGTTCCAGATCACCCGTGACGACCAGGACCAGTTCGCGCTGGCCTCCCAGAACAAGGCCGAGGCCGCGCAGAAGGCTGGCAAGTTCAAGGACGAGATCGTCGCCTTCACCATCAAGGGCAAGAAGGGCGACACAACAGTCGACCAGGATGAATACATCCGCCATGGCGCCACGATCGACGCCATGACCAAGCTGAAGCCGGCTTTCGACAAGGACGGCACGGTAACCGCCGCCAACGCCTCCGGCATCAATGACGGCGCCGCCGGCGCATTGCTGATGAGCGAAGCGGAAGCCGTAAGGCGAGGCATCACCCCGCTGGCGCGCATCGTGTCCTGGGCAACCGCCGGCGTCGACCCGACGATCATGGGCACCGGCCCTATTCCGGCTTCACGCAAGGCACTGGCCAAGGCCGGCTGGTCGGTCGGCGATCTCGGCCTGATCGAGGCCAACGAGGCTTTTGCCGCCCAAGCCTGCGCCGTCAACAAGGACATGGGCTGGGATCCTTCGATCGTCAACGTCAATGGCGGCGCTATCGCCATCGGCCATCCGATCGGTGCTTCGGGTGCCCGCATCTTCAACACGCTGGTCCACGAGATGCGCCGCCGCGGCGCCAAGAAAGGCCTCGCCACCCTGTGCATCGGCGGCGGCATGGGCGTCGCCATGTGCGTGGAGGCGCTCTGACGAGATCATTTGCCGGGCGGCGAATGCAGGTCGCCCAAAAGTACGCAGCGGTCTTTGGAAGACGACATGAAGGAAAACAGTCAGCTAAAGCGTCGCCTGAATTTGCTTCAGGCGTAGCGCTTAGCCGCCCGGTCCATATCCAGTGCCTGCCAAGCCCGACAACAGGGCGTATCAAAAGGGGAAACGCATGAGCAAGGTTGCAATCGTCACGGGCGGGTCGCGCGGCATTGGCGCGGCGATCTCGATCGCATTGAAGAACGCCGGCTATTCTGTTGCCGCGAACTACGCCGGCAACGACGAAGCGGCGGCGAAATTCAAGGCCGAGACCGGTATTCCCGTCTACAGATGGTCGGTCGCCGACTACGACGCCTGTGCCGCCGGCATCAGCCGAGTCGAGGCCGATCTCGGCCCAATCTCGGTGCTGGTCAACAATGCCGGCATCACCCGCGATGCCATGTTCCACAAGATCACACGCGAACAATGGAAAGAGGTCATCGACACCAACCTGTCGGGCGTCTTCAACATGACGCATCCGCTTTGGAGCGGCATGCGCGACCGCAAGTTCGGCCGCGTCATCACCATCTCGTCGATCAACGGCCAGAAGGGCCAGGCCGGCCAGGTCAACTATTCCGCTGCCAAGGCCGGCGACATCGGCTTTTCGAAGGCGCTTGCGCAGGAAGGCGCCCGCGCCGGCATCACCGTCAATGTCATTTGCCCCGGCTACATCGCCACAGAGATGGTCAAGGCCATCGACGAGAAGGTGCTCAACGAGCGCATCATCCCGCAGATCCCGGTCGGCCGCCTCGGCGAGCCGGAAGAGATCGCGCGCTGTGTCGTCTTCCTCGCTTCCGACGATGCCGGCTTCATCACCGGCTCGACCATCACGGCCAATGGCGGCCAGTACTTCGTCTGAAACCCGGACAACGGTCCCATACAGGCAATCGCACTGCGACGAGCGGACCGGAAAACCGGTCCGTTTTTATAGGCGGATTGGCTGCCGTGAAGGCCTCGCCGCGGTGCGCTGATCCAATCCGGCACGCAAAGGTTAATGGCGGCGGCACCTCCTGTGCGAAACTCGTCCGCAAACCTGTGGATTCTCGGTGGACAACCTGTTTACAACACAAGATATTGAGGTGAACAAAACAGGAATATTCCGCTATCGCTGATTCGTCGCCGATTCGTTCCGGCTTTGAGCGGAACGTTAACGACAGCGACCGGAATCGCCTGCCTGATCCTTAACGCGGATTAAGAAAGATCAACAATTTCATAATCTTGGATAAGGCGCACCAGAACGGCTCGGTCGTTCACCGGCAAAAGTTAACGACAAGGCTCGCCCTGCATGAAACGGGCCAGTTCGGCGATTCAGCATGTGGTGAGACTCGCGGTCGCAAAATCCACATATAGCCGTGAACAAAACCTGAATCTGGATGAGTCACTGATTCGTCGCCGATTCGTTCCAGACTCGTTCCAACTGTTAATCCGTGGCCGATTGAGAGCTTGACACGACCGCCTTCGAGCCCTCGCCGGAACATTCCGCTTTCGCTTCGCGCGCGAAATCCCTATGTGTCGGCTGTCATACGCGCCATTCGAGGCACGCTCCCGACAACGAGAGGCCAGAAAGCCTTATTTCCAGGTCGATGAACATCCAGTCGAAACACACTGAGCCGCTGATCTTGTCGGGCCGCGACGTGACCGCCGTGCTTGGGCCGACCAACACCGGCAAGACCCATCTCGCCATCGAGCGCATGGTGGCGCACGAGAGCGGCATCATCGGCCTGCCGCTCAGGCTGCTCGCGCGGGAAGTTTACGCACGCGTCTGCGAAAAGGTCGGCGCCCACAAGGTCGCGCTGATCACCGGCGAGGAAAAGATCCAGCCGGCCGGCGCCAGATATTCGGTCTGCACCGTCGAAGCGATGCCGCGCGAGACCGACGCCGCCTTCGTCGCCATCGACGAGGTGCAGCTTGCCGGCGACCTCGAGCGCGGCCACATCTTCACCGACCGCATCCTGCACCTGCGCGGCCGCCAGGAAACGCTGCTGCTGGGCGCGGCCACCATGCAAGGCATCCTGCAGCGCCTGCTGAAGGGCGTCTCGGTGGTGACGCGGCCAAGGCTGTCGCATCTCGCCTATGCCGGCTCGAAGAAGCTGACGCGCCTGCCGCGCCGCACGGCGATCGTCGCCTTCTCCGCCGACGAGGTCTATGCCATCGCCGAGCTGATCCGCCGTCAGCAAGGTGGTGCCGCCGTCGTGCTCGGCGCGCTCAGCCCGCGCACCCGCAACGCGCAGGTGGCACTGTTCCAGTCCGGCGATGTCGACTATCTCATCGCCACCGACGCCATCGGCATGGGCCTCAACCTCGATCTCGACCACGTCGCCTTTGCCCAGAACCGCAAGTTCGACGGCTTCCAGTACCGCAACCTGTCGGCGGCCGAGCTCGGCCAGATCGCCGGGCGCGCCGGCCGGCATCTGCGCGACGGCACCTTTGGCGTCACCGGCCAGGTCGACCCGCTGGACGAGGATCTGGTCAAGAAGATCGAAGGCCATGACTTCGACCCGGTGAAGGTGCTGCAGTGGCGCACCGCGCATTTCGACTTCGCCAGCCTCGATACGTTGAAGCGCTCGATCGAGACCAACGCCCCGGTCGAAGGCCTGACCCGCGCACTGCCGGCGGTGGACGCCCAGGCGCTTGAATATCTGTCGCGCGACGAGGACATCCGCGCGCTCGCCACCGATGCCAAACGCGTGGCACTGCTGTGGGAAGCCTGTGCCCTGCCTGATTACCGCAAGATCGCGCCGGCCCAGCATGCCGACCTGATCGCCTCTATCTATATGGACCTCGCCCGGCATGGCCATGTCGACGAGAACTACATGGCCGAGCAGGTGCGCCGCGCCGACACCACCGAGGGCGACATCGACACGCTGTCGCATCGCATCGCCCAGATCCGCACCTGGACATTCGTGTCGAACCGGCCCGGCTGGCTGGCCGATCAGGCACACTGGCAGGAAAAGACGCGCGAAATCGAAGACAGATTGTCGGATGCACTGCATGAGCGGTTGACGAAACGCTTCGTAGACCGCAGGACTTCCGTCCTCATGCGGCGCCTTAGAGAAAATACCATGCCTGAAGCCGAAATAAGCCCAACCGGAACCGTCCTCGTCGAAGGCCATCATGTCGGCGAGCTGCAAGGGTTCCGCTTCACCGCCGACCAGAGCGCCGGTGGCGAGGACGCCAAGGCGGTACGCACCGCCGCCCAAAAGGCGCTGGCCGCCGAATTCGAGGCGCGTGCCGAACGCTTCGGTGCCTGCGCCAATGGCGATATCGCGCTCGGCTCGGATGGCACGCTGCGCTGGATCGGCGCGCCGATCGGCACGCTGGTCGCCGGCGAAGACGCGCTGAAGCCCCGCCTGGTGCTGCTGGCAGATGAACAACTGACCGGCCCAGCGCGCGACAAGGTCGCGGCGCGTGCCGAGCGTTTCGTCAATTTTCAGATCGAAACGCTGCTGAAGCCGCTCGTCGACCTGAAGAACGCCGACCAGATTTCCGGCATAGGCCGTGGCATTGCTTTCCAGCTTGTCGAGAATTTCGGCCTCATCAACCGCCGCGACATCGCCGACGAGATGAAGTCGCTCGACCAGGAAGGCCGTGCCGCGCTTCGCCGGCTTGGCGTGCGCTTCGGCGCCTACCATGTCTTCGTGCCGGCGCTGATCAAGCCTGCACCGGCCGGACTGGTGACGTTGCTGTGGGCGCTGAAGAATGACGGCAAGGACAAGCCCGGCTTTGGCGACGTGGTCCATGCGCTCGCTTCCGGCCGCACCTCGGTGGTCATCGACCCGACCTTCGACAAGACGTTCTACAAGCTTGCCGGCTACCGCAATCTCGGCCGCCGCGCCGTGCGCATCGACATTCTGGAGCGGCTGGCGGACCTGATCCGTCCGGCGACCAACTGGAAGCCTGGTCTTGGCCAGCGGCCGGACGGTGCCTATGACGGCCAGTCCTTCATGGTGACGCCGCCGATGATGTCGATCCTCGGCGCCACCGCCGACGACATGGAAGAAATCCTGAAAGGCCTGGGCTACCGCGCCGAACCGAAGCCGCCGGCCGAAGTGAAGGCCCGGCTGGAGGCGCAAGACAATGCCGCGCGCGAAGCGGCGGCAGCGAAACTTGCGGCGGAAGAGGCTGCTCGCGCCGAGCAGGCCAAGGCAGCCGAAGCGGCGGCGGCTGCCGCGGAAGCGGCAGTCGAGGGTTCAGAACCGGCGGCCCCCGAGGCCACCGTTGACGTTCCCGCCGAAGCCATCGCAGAAGCGGCGGCGGAGCCTGTTGCGGAAGAGCAGCCGGAAGCTCCAGCCGAGGCCGTGGAAGAGCCGGCAACGGAGGCTGTCGCCGAAGCCGCCGCTGAACCTGCCGCCGAGCCAGCGGCGGAAGCCCTCGCTGACATCAAGGTCGCCGAAGGCGACGCCGCCCTCACCTCCCCCTCGACGGGGGAGGGTGAGGCCAGCGAGCCAGCCGTCGCGGCCGAAGCAGCCGCCGGCGAACCCGCTCCAGAAGCCGAAGCGCCCAAGCCGATCCTGCTGTGGCGTCAGGGCCGTTTCGAACAGCGCCCCCGCCATCACGAAGGCCGCAACAACCGCCCGCGCAACGGCCAGGGGCGCGGCCGAAACAATGCACCGGCCGATGCCGGCGGCGCTCCGGCTGCGGCCACGCCAGGAGAACGTCCTGCCCAGGAAGGGCGGCGCGACGGCGCCGGCAAGCCGCGCTTCGACCGCTCGAAGTTCAAACCCAAGCCGCAGGGCGAAGGCGAACAGCGGCGTGACGGGCGGCCGCAAGGCGAGCGTCCCGACCGCCGCGAGGGCCGGCCGGACTGGAAGGGCGGCAGGCCGGAAGGCAAGGGTGGTCCGCAAGGCGGAAAGCCCGCCTTCCAGCCGAAGCCGCGCGAGGAGCGCCCGGTGCGCTTCGATCCGGACTCGCCCTTTGCCAAGCTCGCCGCCTTGCGCGACCAGCTGAAGAAGTAGGCTCGGCTCGCTTCGATGGTTGCCCCAACCGCCGCGAGAGACCGCCAGCGCATCGACAAATGGCTGTTCTTCTCGCGCGCCGTGAAATCGCGCTCGCTGGCGGCGAAGCTGGTGGTCGCCGGCCGCGTGCGCATCAATCGCGACAAAGCAGCGCAGGCCTCCGATCTGGTCAAGCCTGGCGACGTCCTGACCATCACGCTCGAGCGGCGCATCTTCATCTGGAAGGTGCTCGGCGCCGGTGCGCGGCGCGGCCCTGCCGAGGAAGCCCGCACCCTCTACGAGGATATGTCGCCGCCGCCGGCGCCGAAGGGTGAGACCATTCCCGACGCGCTTCCGGCACTGCGCGAGGCCGGCAGCGGCCGCCCGACCAAGAAGGAACGCCGCCAGACCGACCACCTGCTCGGTGACGACTGATGCATCCGGCCCATGGCGCGCAGCGGTTTTGGGCCAACGACATGCCCAAAACAAAGACCGGACCCGGCAAACAAGACATTCTGCCGGACATGTCGGGCCTCGGCCGCGCCGGCCGTCTGGAATTGCATTCCGAAAACCCTGGCGCCGCCGGCGACGGCCGCCCTTGCAAGCGGCGGGCAAAGGCGTTACCTGACGGAAAAAGCCCAACAAAATTGGGACGTCCCGGAGCCGACCGATGACCTATGTCGTGACCGACAATTGCATCAAATGCAAATACATGGACTGCATCGAAGTCTGTCCGGTCGACTGTTTCTACGAAGGCGAGAACATGCTCGTCATCCATCCCGACGAGTGCATCGACTGCGGCGTCTGCGAGCCTGAATGTCCGGCCGACGCGATCAAGCCCGACACCGAGCCCGGCCTCGACAAATGGCTGCAGATCAACACCGAATATGCCGAGAAATGGCCTAACATCACCGCCAAGAAAGAGCCGCCGGCCGACGCCAAATCGTTCGACGGCGAGGCCGGCAAGTTCGAGAAATACTTCTCGGCCGAGCCAGGCGAAGGCGATTGACAATACCGCCGTAAAGAGCGGTATTACGCAGCGTAACAGGGACGACACATCAACCGCCTTGACAGGCGGCGATTGCGTGTGGCCTTCGCTTATGCAGCAAAACCTTGATTCTTCCGACTTTTTGTGCTACATCAGCAAAACATGCCGGTGACACAACGTCGATTGATGGCGCAGACGCCCCAAATCACTGAAAGGTGAAAATCCCATTCCGGACCAGAGCGATCTGGGCCAGGCGGTCGCAATCTCTGCGGTTTGCCGGTCCCGGCTTTTCCGGTGGGTTCGTCTGTTGTGCGGCTAACGATCGGTTTCCCCGATCGCGCGAGTTCGGGCCGGCAGGACGCCGGCGCCACAACAAGGAGTTCAGGGCGTAATGGCAACGATCACCCCGCAGAAGAAGTCCACCGCTGCGCGTCACGGTTTCAAGACCGGCGAGTACATCGTCTATCCGGCGCATGGCGTCGGCCAGATCGTCTCGATCGACGAGCAGGAAGTTGCTGGACACAAGCTGGAACTGTTTGTCATCGACTTCCAGAAGGACAAGATGCGCCTGAAGGTGCCGGTCGCCAAGGCGACCTCCATCGGCATGCGCAAGCTGTCGGAAGAGGATTATGTCGAGCGCGCGCTGAAGGTCGTGCAGGGCCGCGCCCGCGTCAAGCGCACCATGTGGTCGCGCCGCGCCCAGGAATATGATGCGAAGATCAATTCCGGCGACCTGATCTCGATCTCGGAAGTTGTGCGCGACCTCTACCGCGCCGACAACCAGCCGGAGCAGTCCTATTCCGAACGCCAGCTTTACGAGGCGGCGCTCGACCGCATGGCCCGCGAGATCGCGGCCGTCAACCGCATGTCGGAAACCGAAGCCGTGCGCCTGATCGAGGTCAACCTCAACAAGGGCCCTAAGCGCGGTGCCAAGGCCGACAATGAGGAAGCCGAGCAGGAAGAAGCTGCCTGAGCTTGTCTCGCCTTTGAATTCGGAAAAACCCGGCCTCGCGCCGGGTTTTTTGTTTCGGGAGGACGAGGCTGGGCGAGGGTTGCGCCTACATCTCGCCGCCGCCTTCCTTCTCCGCCTCCTGCTTCAGCGTCGCAATGAAACGCCTGGTCCGCTGGTGCTCGGGATTGCCGAACAGCACGGCGGCCGGCCCCTTCTCGACGATGACGCCAGCGTCGAGAAACACCACTTCCTGCGCGATCTTGGAGGCGAGGCGCAGATCGTGCGTCGCCATCACCATGGTCGTCCCCTCGCTGGCAAGCTTGCCAAGCACGTCGACCACCTCTTGCGCCAGCTCCGGATCGAGCGCCGAGGTCGGCTCGTCGCACAGCAGCACTTTCGGCGATGGCGCCAGCGCCCGGGCGATCGCCACGCGTTGCTGCTGGCCGCCCGACAGCGTCGCCGGCCAGGCGTCGGCCTTGTGCGCCATGCCGACCTTCTCCAGCAGGGCGAGCGCCCGCTCGCGTGCCCTCTCGGGTGGCCATTTCAGCACCGTCACCAGCCCTTCCATGACATTCTCGATCGCGGTGCGGTGCGGGAACAACTGGAAGTTCTGGAACACCATGCCGGTCTGCAGGCGCAGGCGCTGGATGTCCCTGGCCGGGACCTTGCCACCGGGGCGGAATTCAAGCATCTCGTCGCCGATGCGCACCGTGCCCGAGGTCGGAATCTCCAAAAGGTTGATGCAGCGCAGCAGCGTGCTCTTGCCGCCGCCCGAAGGGCCGACCAGCGCGGTGACGCTGCCCTCGGCGATGGTGACCGTCACGCCCTTCAGCACGAGATTGTCGCCAAAGCGCTTTTCGATGTTGGTGAGGCCGATCATGAGCGCGCCTCCAGGAAGCCGCCATAGCGGTTGAGCCGGGTTTCCAGCCGCGTCTGCAAGGCCGACAGCACCGAGCTCAGCGCCAGGTAGAGGATCGCCGCCTCGACATAGAGGATCAGCGGTTCATAGGTGGTGGCGACGATGCGCTGCGCCGCCTGGAACATCTCCGGCACGGTGATGGCGGCGGCCAGCGACGTGTCCTTGACCAGCGAGATGAAGGTGTTGGAGAGCGGCGGCACCGCGACCCGGCCGGCCTGCGGCAGGATGGTGCGCCGCATCGCCTGGCTCCATGTCATGCCGATCGAATAGGCGGCTTCCCACTGACCCTTCGGCACCGAGCCTATTGCCGCGCGGATGATTTCCGACGTGTAGGCGCCGATGTTGAGCGTGAAGCCGATCAACGCCGCCGGAAAGGCGTCGAGCAGGATGCCGACCGAGGGCAGGCCGTAGAAGATCAGGAACAGCTGCACCAGGAGCGGCGTGCCACGGAAGATCCAGACATAGAAGCGCACAAGCGCGACCAGCGGCTTCGGGCCGAACAGCCGGGCAAGTGCCGCGCCCAGGCCGACGGTCAGGCCAAGCACGAAAGACAGCAGTGTCAACGGCACGGTGAAGATCAGCGCCGCCCACAAAAGCGAAGGCAGCGACTCCAGCATCAGTTGCAGCCAGTGCGGCACGAAAGGCCCCTCCTTGCGATTGCCGTTCCAGACGAGACGGCTTCATCGAAGCGCGAACACACACGCCATATCACGCCAAAGGCGGCGGGCCGTCAAAAGACGGCCCGCCGCCAGGCATCTTTGCATGGGCCGGCAACCGGCCCGTCTCGTGAAATTACTTCGAGACGTCCTGACCGAAATAGGTGTCGGCGATCTTCTTATAGGTGCCGTCAGCCTTGATGTCGGCCAGCGCCTTGTTGATGGCGGCGACCAGCTCCGGATCGCCCTTGCGCACGATGACGCCGGAATAGTCGGCGTTTTCTTCCTGCGCGGCGATCTTCACATTGGCGTCCGGCTTGTGCTTCTTGAAGTCGAGGAACGACAGGCTGTCATTGATGGTGGCATCGGCGCGGCCGGTCAAAAGCAGCTGGATCGACTGGTCGAACCCATCGGTGCCGACGAGCTCCGCGCCGTTCGTCTCGGCCAGCGTGCCGAAATTCGAGGTCAGCGACTGCGCCGACTTCTTGCCCTTGAGATCGGCGAAGGTCTTGATGTCGCTGTTGTCGCCGCGCACGATCAGCACCGCCTTGGAGGCGATATAGGGATCGGAGAAGTCATACTTGGCCTTGCGGGCGTCGGTGATGCCGACTTCGTTGATGACGGCGTCATAGCGGTTGGCGTCGAGGCCGGCTATCAGCCCGTCCCACTTGCCTTCGAGGAACTCCACCTTGACGCCGAGCTTGTCGCCGATCGCCTTGGCGATCTCGACGTCGAAACCGACCAGCGCGCCGGCGGCATCATGATAGGTGAACGGTGCGTAGGTGCCTTCCGTGCCGACCTTGATGACCCCGGCCTGCTTGATCTGGTCGAGATTGGCGCCGGCATGGCCGGCGGTGACAGCCAGAACCTGCAGCGTTCCGGCGACGATGAGCGACTTGAGCCATTTCATTTTTCTGTGATCCCGTCCTTGGCCTGATATCCGGCATGTTGTGAGTGCTGGAAACTGACAGATGCAAGACGAAAAAATAAGGAACAGGATTTCAAAAACAATTTGTTTCTGAAACCAGATTCTCCAGATGGCTTCTTCCAGCGGCGATTGACGTCGTTGCCGGTCAGCCCGACACTTCTCAGGCACCACCATCCGCCGGGCAACAGCCACGGAACCATTCCCGCGCATGGCACGTTCTGGATTTTGTAGGGCACGACGCCGCCATTTCAACCCGGCTCCTGCCAAGCTTTGCAAAGTCATCCGCATCGGCTGAGCCAGGGAGCGCCTCATGATGGAAGACACAGCAGGACGGATCATGGTCCGCGCGGCAATGAGGGCCCCTTATCTCGAGCGTGACGAGGAGCATCGGCTCGCGTTGCGCTGGAAGGAGCACAACGACCAGAACGCGCTGCACAGCATCACCGTTGCCCATATGCGGCTGGTCATTTCCATGGCTTCCAAATTCCGCCACTACGGCCTGCCGCTTGGCGATCTGATCCAGGAAGGTCATGTCGGTCTGCTTGAAGCGGCGGCCCGCTTCGAACCGGAGCGCGAAGTGCGGTTCTCGACCTATGCGACCTGGTGGATCCGCGCCTCGATGCAGGACTACATCCTGCGCAACTGGTCGATCGTGCGTGGCGGCACCAGCTCGGCGCAGAAGGCGCTGTTCTTCAATCTGCGGCGCTTGCGTGCCCGTCTGGCGAATGGTGCCGAACCGCTGTCCAATGCGACGCTCTACCGGGAAGTGTCGGCCGCGCTCGGCGTCTCCGAAGCCGATGTCGCCATGATGGATTCACGGCTGTCGGCGCCCGACTCCTCGCTCAACATGCCGCTGGCCGACGATGCGGGTGCCACCGAGCGCATGGATTTCCTGGTCTCGGACGATCCGCTGCCCGACGAGATCGCCGGCGATACGATCGATGTCGAGCGCCGTTTGGTCTGGCTGAAAGCAGCGCTTGGCGCGCTCAACGCGCGCGAACTGAAGATCATCGAGGAGCGCCGGCTGAGCGACGAGGGCGCGACGCTAGAGGCACTCGGCGAGACGCTCGGTATTTCCAAGGAGCGCGTCCGCCAGATCGAGGCCCGCGCCATGGAAAAGCTCAAGGTCGCGCTGGTGAAGCAGAACCCTGAATTTCTGGCGACAGCCGCTTGAAGCCGCAGGGCGCATCGGCGCCCGGCAGCTTGCAGCGAACGCTTACTTGTCAGTGACGATCTTGACCTTGTCGCCGGCCGAAACCGCGGCGCCCGGCGACAGCGCATTGAGCACGCGAAACAGGTCGAGCTTGCGGTCGACGCCGACCATCTGGGCTGAAAGCGAACCCATCGTCTGTCCCGGCTGGACCGTGACGACACGGATATGCAGCGGCTTCAACGCCGCCTTTTCGGCAGCACTGAGGACACGGAACGACCCGCTCACCGAACGCGCCACGGTGTCCAGCGAAGTGCTGGCCGAGGGTGCCGCGGTCAAAAGCCGATAGACCTGGCCGCCGGCACGGATCACCGCGATGTCGAACTGCCAGCCTTCGGCGCCGGCATGCGCGGTCGCTGCCTCGTTGCCGTTGATCGTTTCCTGCTTGACGCTGCTGTCGTCGAGACCGGCCACCCAGCCGCTGCGGATATAGTCGGTCAGCGCGCGGTTCTTGTCGATCGAGACGCCATCAAAGCGGATCGCGATGTCGCCCGGCCCGGTTGCCGTCACCGCGGCCGCCGAATTGTCGATAATGAAGCCCTCGGGCACCGAGAAAGACACGCCGAGGCCCGGATGCAGGAAAGTCTCGCCGCGCACATAGCCTTCTTCGGGTGTGTCTCCATAAAGCAGGCCGTCGATGCCGGCGAGGAAGGAATCGCGGTCGCGCGTGCCGACGCCGGGCGCACCGAACTGGCGGGCATGGCGCTGCGCCAGATCGATGCGCTGCGGCGTGTTGGGATGGGTCGCCAGGAAGTCGAGGCTGGCGTCGGTGGCGCCGCTGATCGAGCGGAAGTCGGTATAGGCCGACATCGACTGCAGGAAGCGGCCGGCGGCGAAAGGATCGTAACCGGCTTCGCCGATCGACTTGATGCCGATGGCGTCGGCCTCCAGCTCCTGGTTGCGCGAGAACTGCGCGAGTCTGAGCTTGCCGCGGATCAGCGCCGCCTTGGCGGTCGGGCTGTCGCCGAGCACGTCCGAGACGACCTTGGTCGCCAGGCCTTCCTCGGCCTCCAGCTGCTGGCGCTGCAAGCCGTGGTTGGCGGTGACGTGGCCCATCTCATGCGCGATGACCGCCGCAAGCTCGGCCGAATCATTGGCCAGCGCCAGCAGGCCGCGGGTGATGTAGAGATAACCGCCCGGCAGCGCGAAAGCGTTGACGTTGGGCGAATTCAGGATGGTGATGCGGTAGGTCTGCGTCGGATTGGCCGACACCACAGTCAAATTGCCGACCACCTTGGCGACCATGCGCTCGAGCTTGGGGTCGGAATATTCGCCGCCATAGGTGGCCAGGATGCGCGGATGCTGCGCCTTGGCCAGTTCGGCGAGCTTGTTGTTGGCGCCGACATTGTCAACGGTGATCGGCTTGTCGGACGGCTGGAAGCCGGATTCCTGGACTTCGGGAGGCGTGAACATCTGGCAGCTTGCCAGCGCCACGGCAAAGCCAGCCAGCGCCAGAAAGCGCGCCAGCGGATTCATTCGTAATCTGTCAACGCCGATCGCCAGAACGGCTTCCTTTCGGGTCCCGACGCATGACCACGAAAATCGGGGGCGATCTTCGGAGCGTGTCACGCGCAAAAAACAAAGTGCTACAGCATCCGTCGCGCGTCCTTAGGGGACGGGCGGCGGATGCTGCAGGCAAATCACGGCCTGTGCCGGACCAGTAGGGCGGACCTAGCCACACTACTCCAGTCATGGCAAGCAAGCGCCACATCGCCTGAACCCGGTTTGACCGTAAATTATGTCCGCTTCCGGGCAATATCTCGTGATACGGCATCCCTGGCACTTGCACCGACATAGCGCCGGAACACCTCCGGACCAGCCCCGGCAAAGAAATCTTCCGCCCTGCCGGTCGCCGCGACCACGCCATTGTCGAGGAACACCACGTGTTGGCCGATACGGCGGGCATCCTCGGGCTGGTGCGTGACGAACAGCACCGTCATGCCGCGTTCGGCGTGAACAGCGGCGATGAGATCGAGCATGTCATCGCGCAAGGCCGGCCCGAGCGAAGCGAAGGGTTCGTCAAGCAGGAGCACCGGACGATCGCGCACCAGCACGCGAGCCAGTGCGACGCGCTGGCGTTCACCACCGGAGAGTTCGCGCGGCAGGCGTCTTTCCTTGCCGGCAAGGCCGGTGCGCTCCAGCGCCCCGGCGATGGCGGTCTGATCAGCCTCGGTCAGCCGCAGTGACGGCGAACGGCCAAGCCCGACATTCTGCTCGACGGAAAGATGGGCGAAAAGGTTGTTTTCCTGGAACACCATCGACACCGGACGCGCTGAAGGCGGCTCGGCGCTGACATCGGCGCCGCCAATCAGCACGCGGCCGGACAGCGGCATCTCGAACCCGGCGATCAGGTTGAGCAGCGTCGACTTGCCGGAACCGCTCGGCCCCATGATGGCCGTGATTTTCGCAGCGGCGAAATCGACATCGAAGACGAGCGGCGTTTCGCCATAGCTGAACGACACCTTGTCCAACCGCACCGAAGCGCCCTTTTCTGGCCTGCTGGCCGTCCCGTCAGGCATCCCGGTTCTTCTCCCTTCCCAGCCAGTGCGCGGCCATGATCAATGCGAGGCAGACGAGGCCGAGCAGCAGCGCCAGGCCGGCGGCGTCCTCGGTGCGGTAGCTGCCCATGCGCGCCAGGAGAAGGTAGGGCAATGTCTGGACGGAATCACTGCCGAACAGCGCGATGACGCCGAGATCGCCGAGCGACAGCGCCATGGCAAAAGCGAAAGCAGTGGCGAGCGGCCGCCGCAGCGACGGCCAGTCGACCAGAATGAGCCGGTTCCAGCCCGCGATGCCGAGTTGCTCGCAGAGCCGTTCGTGGCGCTCACTCGCCGCATCATAGGCGGGACGGACGGCGCGTAGCGCGAACGGCATTGCCATGACGGCATTGACGGTGACGACCATGACCAGGGCGATGGCGAAGACGTCGCCGACATGGCGCAGCAACAGGAACCAGCCGGCGCCAATGACGACCGGCGGCACGACGAGGACAAAGCCGGCGCCGGTATCGGTGGCGTGTTCCAGCAGTGTCCTTGCGCCGGCGCGGCGAGCGAGTGCCAGCGCCCGGCGTGCCATGGTCAGCGCCAGCGACAGCATCACCGAAAGCAGTGCCGACAGGAAAGCGAGCACCACACTGGTCAGCGTCGCCTGTCGCACGGCCGCCTCACCGGCCAGCCGGCCGAGATCGGCGCCGAGCCCGGCCATCACGGTCGCGGCCATCGGTCCGACAACGAACGCCAGCGCAAGCACGATCAGCATGGCGTTCAGCGAAGTCTCGGTCCCACTGACGGAAAGATACCGGCGCGGCGCGACCGGCAGGCTGCTATCCCCGACGGCATTGGCGCCGAGCCGCGTCAGCGCCAGCGCCACGACAAAGGTCAACGCGATCTGCAGCAATGTCAGTGTGACGGCCCGCGCGGGATCGAAATCGAAGCGCAGCGCCTGATAGATGCCGACCTCGAGCGTCGTCGCGGCCGGCCCGCCGCCGAGCGTCAGCACGATCGTGAAGGAGGTGATGCAGAGCATGAAGACAAGCCCGGCGACCCCTGGCAGGGATGCCCGCAGCGTCGGCCATTCGATCAGCCGGTACGCCGGCCGGGCCCCCATGCCGAGTTGGCTCGCCAGCCGCCATTGGTCGGCCGGTATGGTCTGCAGCGCCTCAAGGAACAGCCGGACGCTGAGCGGCAGGTTGAAGAAGACATGCGCGACGAGAATGCCAGACAGGCCATAGATGCCCGGCCAGCTTCCACCACCAATCATCGTGAGCAAGCCGGCGAAATAGCCGGCGCGGCCGTAGAGGGCGAGGATGCCGAGAGCCGCGACGATGGCCGGCAGCGCCAACGGCACCGCGAAGAGCTGCAGGATGAAGGCGCGGCCGAGGAAACGTGGGTGCCGCGACAGGGCGCGCGCCACGAACAGTGCCGGGCCGACGGAAAGCAGCGTCGAAAGTGCCGCCTGCCACAGCGTGAAGCGCACGACGCGCAGGAGATAGGGATCGAAGGCCGCCCATGCGCCAGAAAAGTCATGGGCGCCTTCGAAGAGCAGGCCGGCAAACGCGCCGCCGATCAGCAGCGCGATTGCGGCAAGCGCGACAATGCCGGCGGTGATGCGAAAATCAGAGGCGCGCCTTCCACCCTCCCCCTTGTGGGGAGGGTCGGAGCGCGGATGACGCGAAGCGGTGTCCGCGAGCCGGGGTGGGGGTGAGGCCGTGCTCAGCGTCGCAACCCCCACCCCGATTCGCTTCGCGGATCGACCCTCCCCACAAGGGGGAGGGTGACGAGCGCGCTCATTTGCTCATCACCGCCAGCCATTCATCGACCCAGGCCTTGCGATTGGCGGCAACGTCCTGCGGGCTGAACAGCAAGGTCTTGGTCGGCTTGACCAGTTTGTCGAAGGCCGGGTTGAGCGGCTTGTCGGTCTTGCCGGCCGGGAACATCCAGTTGGTCTCGGGGATGGCGTCCTGGAATTTCGGTCCGGTCATGAAGGTCATGAACTTTTCCGCCAGCGGGTTCTTCGCCCCCGTGGTGGTGATGCCGGCGACCTCGATCTGCAGGTACTCGCCCTCCTCGAAGGATGCAGCCTGATAGCGCTGCGTGTTCTCGGCGACCATATGATAGGCCGGCGAGGTGGTGTAGGACAGCACCATCGGCGCCTCGCCCTTGGTGAACAGGCCATAGGCTTCGCTCCAGCCCGGCGTCACGGTCAGCACCTTCGCCTTGAGCTTGGCCCAGGCTTCCGGCGCCTTGTCGCCATAGACCGACTTCACCCACAACAGCAGGCCGAGGCCCGGCGTCGAGGTGCGCGGATCCTGGATGACGATCTTGTCGTCGGCGCTGCCCTCGACCAGGTCCTTCAGGCTCTTGGGTGGTGTCTTCAGCTTCTCGGTGTCGTAGACGACGGCGAAATAGCCATAGTCGAACGGCACGAAGGTGTCGTCGGTCCAGCCGCCCGGCACGTTGATGTCCGCCACCGCGCCATGCGGCGCGAACAGGCCGGTGGCCTTGGCATCGGCGGTGAGGTTGGTGTCGAGGCCAAGCACGATGTCTGCCTTGGTCGATGCCCCTTCCAGCTTGACGCGGTTGAGCAGCGCCACGCCATCGGCGACCGAAACGAAGTCGACATCGCAGCCGCATTCGGCTTCGAATTCCTTCTTCACCACCGGACCGGGGCCCCAGTCTGCGGTGAAGCTCTCATAGGTGTAGACGGTGAGCTTGTCCTTGGCCAAGGCTGGCCCGGACAGCACAACGACCATTGCGGAGACAAGAGAGTATAAAAGCGTGCGCATCGGCGCCTCCTTCGTTCGAATTAAAAGGAATTGAGGCGTCGGACTGTCCGAAACGTCTAATCCCTCCGCCGGTACAAACCGGATCAGGTTCAGCGGGTTGGCGAGACTGCCTCTCAGCCGGTCCGCGAAGATCGCGTCCGGCACCCCGTTAGAGCGTTTCGACACATAGGCCGGGCCGATGAACCGCGCAAGTGGGAGTCTGCCGGCCTTCCGTTTCCGTTGCCGGGCTGGTAAGGGCCACAAGATATGAGCACATTCACCATCCTGCTTGGCGGCGATCTCATCCGCACGCCCCGGCTCGACCGCCAGGTCGAAGGCTCCCGCGTGATCGCCGCCGACGGCGGCATCGGCCATGCGCGGCTGCTCGGCCTTGTCCCGGAACTGTGGGTGGGTGATTTCGATTCGGTGCCGGACAATCTGCCGGATGATCTCGCCGCGGTGCCCCGCCGTACCTTTCCGGCGGAGAAGGACAAGACCGATGGCGAACTGGCCATCGCCGCCGCGTTTGAACGCGGCGCGACCAGCCTGGTGCTCGCCGGCGCTTTCGGCGGCAAGCGCCCCGACCACGCTTTCCTGCATCTGGCGCTTGGCCTGCGGCTGGCCGAAGCCGGGACCGAGGTGCTCCTGACCAGCGGCGCCCAGGAAGCTGTTCCCCTGCCGCACGGAACGGCCGGCTTCGACTATGCCGACGGCACGCTGTTTTCGGTGCTCGGCTTTTCCGAGCTTGCCGGCCTCACCGTCACCGGCGCCAAATGGCCGCTGAACCGCGTGAAGGTGGCGTTCGGCTCGTCGCTGACCATTTCCAACGAGGTCAAGTTCGACAAGACCGGGGGCCGCCTCGAAATCGCGCTCGGCCATGGCCGCGCGATGCTGCTCGCTCACCCCTATCCATTACCCGAAAGCTGATATGGCCCCGCCCCTTCTCAATCTCGACGAGATAAAACTGACCTTTGGTGGCACGCCGCTGCTCGATGGTGCGGCCTTGACGGCTTCGGCCGGCGACAAGATCGCACTGGTCGGCCGCAACGGCTCCGGCAAGTCGACGCTGCTGAAGATCGCCGCCGGCCTGATCGAGCCGCAGGACGGAGAAGTTTTCCGCCAGCCTTCGGCGACCGTCCGCTATTTGCCACAGATGCCCGACATGGAGGGTTTCGCGACGGTCCGCGCCTATGTCGAGGCGGGGCTTGGTCCTGCCGACGATCCCTATCGCGCCAGCTATTTGATGGAGCATCTCGGTCTCACGGGCGAGGAGCGGCCGAACGATCTTTCCGGCGGCGAGGCCAGGCGCGCGGCCCTTGCCCGCGTCATGGCGCCGGAGCCCGACATTCTTCTGCTCGATGAGCCGACCAACCATCTCGACCTGTCGGTGATCGAATGGCTGGAAGAAGAGCTCGTCCGCACCTCCTCGGCACTGGTCGTCATCTCGCACGACCGCCGTTTTCTCGAGCGCGTTTCGCGCGCTACCATCTGGCTCGATCGCGGCCAGACCCGCAGGCTGGACAAGGGCTTTGGCCATTTCGAGGAATGGCGCGACCTGGTGCTGGAGGAGGAAGAGCGCGAGCAGCACAAGCTCGGCCGCCAGATCGTGCGCGAGGAACACTGGCTGCGCTATGGCGTGACGGCGCGGCGCAAGCGCAACATGCGCCGGCTCGGCGAACTGCAGACCATGCGCCAGCGCTTCCGCGGCCATCGCGGCGCCGAAGGCTCGGCCACCATGGTGGCGAGCGACGCCGCCGAATCCGGCAAGCTGGTGATCGAAGCCAAGAACATCGAGAAGAGCTTTGGCGACCTCACCGTGGTCAAGGGGTTTTCGACCCGCATCCAGCGCGGTGACCGCGTTGGCCTTGTCGGGCCGAACGGCGCCGGCAAGACGACGCTGTTGAAGATGCTGACCGGCGAGATGAAGCCCGATGCAGGTTCGGTGCGGCTCGGCACCAATCTGGAGATCGCCACGCTCGACCAGAAGCGTGAGGCGGTCGACCCGCAGGAAACGCTGGCGCAGTATCTCACCGACGGGCGCGGCGAGAACCTCGTCATCAATGGCGAACAGCGCCACGTCGTCTCCTACATGAAGGATTTCCTGTTCAAGCCGGAGCAGGCCCGCACCCCGGTGCGCGAGCTTTCCGGCGGCGAACGGGCGCGCCTGCTGCTTGCCCGCGTGCTGGCGCGGCCGGCAAACCTTCTGGTGCTCGATGAGCCGACCAACGATCTCGACATGGAGACGCTGGAACTGTTGCAGGAACTGGTCGCCGGCTTTGCCGGCACGGTCATCCTGGTCAGCCACGACCGCGATTTCCTCGACCGCACCGTGACCAGCATCATCGCGCCTGACGGCGGTGGCCGCTGGATCGAATATGCCGGCGGCTATTCCGACATGCTGGCGCAGCGCGGCGGCACCAGGCTCGACGACCGCAAGGCCCGCGCGAGGGCCGAAAACGGCGATGCGCCGGCGGCGGGCAAGAACGAGGCGGCCGCCCCAAAGGGACCGGCGAAAAAGCTGTCGTTCAAGCAGAAATTCGCCCTGGAATCGCTGCCAAAGAAAATCGAGGCGGTGACCGCTTCCATCTCGCGGCTGGAGAACAACATCGCCGATCCGGCCTATTACGAGCGCGACCCGGCCTCGTTCCAGAAGACCATCGCCGCCCTCGACAAGGAGCGCGCAACGCTGGCGGCGCTCGAGGAGGAATGGTTGGAGCTGGAGATGCTGCGCGAGGAAATGGAAGGGTAGTGGCGTGGGCCAGTTTTATGCGTCAATATTGGACGCTTAAGATGAGGCAAACTCCATGCTTCGGCCGAAATCGAAACCACTGCGAAGATCGGTCAATATACCAAGTCGAAATGGACTGCCCTTAGCCAAGTATCGGTTGTTTTGATGCCGCGCCGCAATCTCCAGCCAACCCTCTGACGGCTTCTGAGAGGGCACCCAACCGCATCCACCAAAAGGCCTTCTCAGCCCGCCGTCTTCGCCTGCCAGGCCTTGATCGCCTCGTCGAACACCTTCTCGCCGGGAATGCCCTTTTCCATCGTCAGCAGCGCCCGCCGTCCGGTCTTGTAGACCACCGGCACGTCGATCCAGTCCTGGCCACGCAGCAAGGTCAGATTGGCATCCTCATCGGCCTTGGTGTCGTTGAGCGCGACGAGGAAGAAGCCGTCGGCGATCTTGGCTGGAATGCCGATCAGCGGACTGCCGGCATCCTGTTCGGAGCTTTTCATGGCGACGCGCAGGATGTTGTCGACGCCGCCGCCCTCGAAGCCGTCGGGCGTCAGGAAGATCATCTCGATGATATGGCTGGCCGGCAGGGTCTGGTCGGTGTTGCGGCGGATGGTCATGCGCAACTGGATGTCCTTGCCGGGAATGGTTGCCTCGGCGCGGATCGCCGGTTCCGGCGGCAGGTCACCGCCGGGCGATTCCTGCACCAGCGACCACACGATATTGCCCGGCTCCGCCGAACCCTGGGCGGTGCTGGTGCGCTCCTCGTAGAAGATCGCCTTCTGGCCCACCGGCAGCGCGGCTTGCGCCGGCGCGGCCGCCGGCGCCGTTGGCGTGGCACCTGCCGGTGCTGGCGGGGCGGCGGCATCGGCCGGCGCCGCCGGTGCGGCTCCGTTGGCAGGCGGCGTCGCGGGTGCGGCGCCCGCCGCAGGCGGTGCCGTCGCAGCAGGAGCAGCAGCGGCAGGCGTGCCGGCGGCCGGTGCGGCAATCGCTGGCGCGTTCGTCGCCGATGGCGGCGTGGTCAGCGCGGCAACCGATTCACCCTCGCCTATGCCACTCTGTCCAGCGGCCGGGCCGGGGTCGACTTCGCTGCCCTGCGGCGTCAGCCGTTGGGTGAACTTCGTGCCTTCGGCTTCGGTGCCGCCCGCCGCGGGCGCCGGAGCGGCGGTATCGGACGCCGGTTTGGCCGGCGCCGGTTTGACCGGTTCGGTCTTCGCGACCTTGGTACCGTCAAGCCCCAGCATCTTGCCGAAGGCATCCTTGTTAAGCCAGATGCCGTAGCCACCGCCGGCCACGACCAGCAAGACGGCGACGGCGGCGATCAGCCCGCCATAGCTGCGCTTGCGTTCGGCGGGGCGCAGGCGCTGGAAAGTGTCCGACACCGGCTCTTCGTTGCTGGCAAAGACATCGACCTCGTCGTCATCCGCGTCACCGTCCATCCCCGCAAGGGTCGCGTCGGCGCGGGAAGGCACGGAAGGGGCCGGCGTCGGCTTTGGCCAGCTTGGCTCGGCCTTGGCTGCGGGCGGCGGCGCTGGCCGGTAGGGTTCCGGCTTGGCGGCGGGCGGCGCCGGCCACGCCGGTTCCGCCTTCACCGGCTGCCGTGCATGACTCGGCTGGTTCTTGTTGCGGTCGATGGAGGAAAAGATGTGTTCAAGTTCGGCCAGCGGGTCGGCCTCCGGGACGCTTTTGGCATAGTCCCGCTCGACACTGGAGATCGCATCTTCCAGACCGCGCTTCTGCTTGGCGGCATCCGACGGCGACAGCGGCGGATCGCGCTGGGCAATTTTCGCTGCGACCGTCGAGCGGGCCTTGTCATAGACCCTCGCCCGCATCTCAGGCGACTGATCGCTGAGATTGTCTATCGTTTTTTTCAGAACAGCAACGAAATCTGCCATGCTTCAGTCGACCTGTATTTTGTTTCCGCGCCGGCCCCCGCAAATCAGCCGCGATGCCCGGAAAGGCTTCAGAAACTAGTCTTGAAACGGATCGGTCACAAGTATCGTGTCGTCCCGTTCCGGGCTGGTGGACAGGAGTGCGACCGGTGCGCCGATCAGCTCCTCGATGTAACGGACATATTTGACGGCCTGGGCCGGCAGATCGTTCCAGCTGCGCGCGCCGGCGGTGGTGCCTTTCCAGCCCTCCAGCGTCTCGTAGACCGGTTCGACGCGCGCCTGCGCGCCCTGGCTGGCCGGCAGATAGTCGATCATCTCGCCGTCGAGGCGGTAGCCGGTGCAGACCTTGATCTCGTCCAGCCCGTCGAGCACGTCGAGCTTGGTCAGCGCGATGCCCTTGATGCCGTTGACGGCGACGGCCTGGCGCACCAGCACCGCGTCGAACCAGCCGCAGCGGCGCTTGCGGCCGGTGACGACGCCGAATTCATGGCCGCGCGTGCCGAGGAACTCGCCGATCTCGTTCTTCTGCTCGGTCGGAAACGGACCTTCGCCGACGCGTGTCGTGTAGGCCTTGGTGATGCCGAGCACATAGCCGATGGCGCCCGGGCCGACGCCGGAACCGGCGGCCGCCTGGCCGGCGACCGTATTGGATGAAGTGACAAACGGATATGTGCCGTGGTCGATATCGAGCAGCGTGCCTTGCGCGCCCTCGAACAGGATGCGCTCGCCGGCGCGGCGCTTGTCGTCGAGGATTTTCCAGACGCGGTCCATATAGGGCAGGATCTCGGCCGCGACCGAGGTCAACTCTTGCATGATGGCGTCATGCGTGACTTCGGCATGGCCGAGCCCCCGGCGCAGCGCATTGTGGTGCGTCAGCAGCCTGTCGACCTTCAAGGGCAGTGTTTCCAAATCCGCCAGATCCATCACCCTGACCGCGCGCCGGCCCACCTTGTCCTCATAGGCGGGACCGATGCCGCGGCGGGTCGTGCCAATCTTCGTTCCGGAATTGGAGGCGGCGTCCTCGCGGAATCCGTCCAGCTCCCGGTGTAGCGACAGGATAAGCGCTGTGTTTTCGGCTATTTTCAGGCGATCCGGCGTCACTTCGACACCTTGTGCCTTGAGCTTCGCCACTTCGGCGACGAAAGCGTGCGGGTCGAAGACGACGCCATTGCCGATGATGGACAGTTTGCCCTGGCGCACGACGCCCGACGGCAACAGCGACAGCTTGTAGACCTTGCCGTCGACGACCAGCGTGTGGCCGGCATTGTGGCCGCCCTGGAAACGCACCACGACATCGGCACGCTCCGACAGCCAGTCGACGATCTTGCCCTTGCCTTCGTCGCCCCACTGCGAGCCGACGACCACCACATTGGCCATGTTTCTTTTCCCTTGAGACGCCGCCGAGCGGCTTGAATATGGTTCGAAACGACAGGCCTCTATAACGTCAAGACCTCAGGAGCGCGACCTTTCTTTGCCGCCGAAAATGCCCTGAGGCACAACAATTTTCGGCTTTGACATCATTTACTTGGGCGAACAGGGGCAATAGGCCGGCAAACACCGCAATTCAACTCCGGCGGCCGGAATCCCGCGATGCATCGAAGCGCCTACATATTCCTGCTGTTGACCACCTTGCTGTGGGGCGGCAATTCGGTGGCCGGCAAGCTGGCGGTCGATCACGTCTCGCCGATGACGCTCGTCTTCCTGCGCTGGGTTCTGGCCGTGCTGATCATGCTGCCGATCGGCTTCCGGACGATACGGAAGGACTGGCCGGTGGTTCGCAAGCACTGGCTCGTCCTGGCCGCGCTTGGCGCCAGCGGCTTCACCTTATTCAACACCATCTTCTACACGGCGCTCAACTACACGACGGCGATCAACGTCTCGATCGAGCAGGCGGCGATGCCGATCCTGATCATTGTCGCCAATTTCGTCTTCTTCCGCTTGCGCGTGAACTGGGCGCAGATCGCCGGCGTCGTGCTGACCATCGCTGGCGTGATCCTGACCGCCTGCCACGGCGACCCGCGCCGGCTGCTGACGCTGGAGCTCAATTTCGGCGACGCCATCATGCTGGTCGCCGTGCTTCTCTACAGCGGCTATTCGGTCGGGTTGCGGCTGAAGCCGGTGATGCATTGGCAGAGCCTGATGCTGGCCATGTCGATCGCCGCGCTCATCACCTCGCTGCCCTTCTTCCTGTGGGAGATCGCCGCCGGCAAGGTCATCGTGCCCGACGCGCGCGGCTGGACAGTCATCGTCTATACCGCGATCGGCGCCTCGGTCATCTCGCAGATCTTCTACATCAGGGGCAACGAGCTGATCGGCGCCAACCGCGCCGGCCTGTTCATCAATCTGGTGCCGATCTTCGGCACCCTGCTTTCCGTGCTGATCGTCGGCGAGACATTCCAGCTCTATCAGGCATTGGCGCTGTTGCTCGTGCTGGGTGGCATCAGCCTTGCCGAATACAGCGGGCGAAAGATGGCGCACCTGGCATTGGCCAGAACACGCTGAACAAAAAAGGCGCGGACCAAGCCGCGCCTTTCGATCCTCATGGCAAGTCCGGATCACATCGCGTTGACGTCGAACTGCAGACGCTTGGCAGAGTCGATCGACTTGTGCGCCTTGACCTGCTCCAGCACTTTTTCGGGGAACGGCGCGTCGAGATAGAGCAGCGCGATGGCATCGCCGCCCGGCCGGTTGCGGCCAAGCTGGAAGTTGGCGATGTTGACGCCGTTCTCGCCGCACACGGTGCCGAGCAGGCCGATAATGCCCGGCGCATCGGCATTGGTCGTGTAGAGCATGTGCTGGCCAACCTCGGCGTCGAGATTGATGCCCTTGATCTGGATGAAGCGCGGCTTGCCGTCGGAGAAGCAGGTGCCGGCGATCGAGCGCGTCATGTGCTCGGTCGTGACCGTCAGCTTGATGTAGCCGTCGAACACGCCCGACTTGTCGCGCTTGACCTCGGCGACGATGATGCCGCGCTCCTTCACCATGATCGGCGCCGACACCATGTTGACATCGGAGACCTGCGGCCGGATCAGCCCGGCAAGGGCGGCGCTGATCAGCGCGCGCGTGTTCATCGTCGCGGTCGAACCATCGAACAGGATCTCGACCTCCTTGATCGGATCTTCGGTGACCTGGCCGACAAAGGCACCGAGCACTTCGGCGAGCTTGACGAACGGTTTGAGCCGCGGCGCTTCCTCGGCGGTGATCGACGGCATGTTGATGGCGTTGGAGACAGCGCCCTTGATCAGATAGTCGGCCATCTGCTCGGCGACCTGCAGTGCGACATTCTCTTGCGCCTCGGCGGTCGAGGCGCCGAGATGCGGCGTCGCCACCACATTTTCCATGCCGAACAGTTCATTGTTCTCGGCCGGTTCGACCTCGAACACGTCGATGCCGGCACCCGCCACCTTGCCGCTCTTCAGCGCCGCGACCAGGTCGGCCTCGACGATCAGTCCGCCACGGGCGCAGTTGATGATGCGCACGCCATTCTTCATCTTGGCGATTGCCGCGGCATCGATGATGTTGCGCGTCTTGTCGGTCAGCGGCGTGTGCAGCGTGATGAAGTCCGCGCGTGCGAACAGCTCGTCCAGCTCGACCTTGTCGACACCAAGCTCCTCGGCACGCTTGTCCGACAGGAACGGGTCGAAGGCGATGACGTGCATCTTCAGGCCTACGCCGCGCGTTGCGACGATCGAGCCGATGTTGCCGCAGCCGATGACGCCCAGCGTCTTGCCGGTGATCTCGACGCCCATGAAGCGGTTCTTCTCCCACTTGCCGGCATGGGTCGAGGCGTTGGCTTCAGGGATCTGGCGGGCGAGCGCGAAGATCATCGCGACCGCATGTTCGGCGGTGGTGATCGAATTGCCGAAGGGCGTGTTCATGACGATGATACCCTTGCGGCTCGCCGCCGGGATATCGACATTGTCGACGCCGATGCCGGCGCGGCCGATGACCTTGAGCTTGGTGGCTGCATTGATCAGCTTCTCGGTGACTTTCGTCGCCGAGCGGATGGCGAGGCCATCATACTGGCCGATCACTTCGAGCAGCTTTTCCTTGTCCTTGCCGAGATCGGGCAGGTAGTCGACCTCGACGCCGCGATCCTTGAAGATCTGCACGGCGGTGGGAGAGAGTTTATCCGAGACGAGAACGCGGGGCGCCATGGCGGCCTCCTTCAAAATGGGATTTGATCCGTTAGGGGATCGGCGGCCCGAAGGCCGCCGCGAATGATCTCAGGCCGCTGCTTTCAGCGATGCCTTCTGCGCGGCAAAGGCCCAGTCGAGCCAAGGCAGCAGCGCCTCGAGATCCGACGTTTCGACCGTCGCGCCACACCAGATGCGCAGGCCTGGCGGCGCATCGCGGTAGGCGCCGATGTCGTAGGCGACACCTTCCTTGTCGAGCACCGACACCAGCCCCTTGGCGAAAGCCGCCTGTCCGTCGGCGTCGAGCGCCGCCACATCCGGATCCGTGAAGGACAGGCAGACGGAGGTGTTCGACCGCGTCGCCGGCTCGACGGCGAGATGACCGAGCCATGAGGACTTGCCGACAAAGCCATCGAGGACGGCCGCATTGGCATCCGCTCTGGCGACCAGCGCGTCGAGGCCGCCGATCGACTTCGCCCAGTGCAGCGCGTCGATATAGTCCTCGACGCACAGCATCGACGGCGTGTTGATGGTTTCGCCCTTGAAGATGCCTTCGATCAGTTTGCCACCCGAGGTCAGGCGGAAGATCTTCGGTAGCGGCCAGGCCGGCTTGTAGCTCTCCAGCCGCTCGACGGCGCGCGGCGACAGGATCAGCATGCCGTGCGCGCCCTCGCCGCCCAGCACTTTCTGCCAGGAGAAGGTGACGACGTCGAGTTTGCTGAAATCAAGCCTTTGCGCGAACGCCGCCGAGGTGGCGTCGCAGATCGTCAGGCCGCGGCGGTCCGCCGGGATGAAGTCGCCGTTCGGCACGCGCACGCCGGAGGTGGTGCCATTCCAGGTGAAGACCACGTCGCGGTCGAAATCGATCTTGGCCAGGTCCGGCAATCGGCCATAGCCGGCTTCGATCTTGCGGACATCGGCGAGCTTCAACTGCTTGACCACATCGGTGACCCAGCCGGAGCCAAAGCTCTCCCAGGCGACCATGTCGACACCGCGCTCGCCGAGCAGCGACCACAGCGCCATCTCGACCGCGCCGGTGTCCGACGCCGGCACGATGCCGATGCGGTAGTCCGCCGGGACCTGGAGAATCTCCCGCGTCAGCGCGATCGCCTGCTCGAGCTTGGTCTTGCCGATCTTGGCGCGGTGGGACCGGCCGAGCGCAGCGGCCTTCAGCGCCTCGACCGACCAGCCGGGGCGTTTCGCGCAGGGACCTGAGGAAAAATTGGGATTTGCCGGACGGAATCCGGGCTTCGTATGCGTCGTCATCGTGGTCTATCCTTCCAGATAGTGGCCCCTCGTTGGGGAGGGGTGGCCCACGGACGGCGATATGCGTTCAGGCCTCGGGCGTCAAGAGGAAAGTCTTTGTCGCTGGCAGGATACCGGCGTTCCGTGATCAGGATCTCGTGATTTCAAACGCGGACGGCGGACCGCAGGGATCCGCCGCCAAAATCCTGGTCTGTGCCGGGCCTACCAGAGATCGTAGCGCAGTCCGAGCTTGACCTGATGATTGTTGATCCCCTTCTTGACCGGGAAGGAGGTCAGGCTTGCGGCCGTAACATACTCCGCGCTCGGGGCGGAAAAGTACTGATAGCCCAGGTCGACGGAAACGTTCTTGGACACTTGATAGGCAAGGCCCGCATTCAGCGTATAGGCGAAGGAGTACTGTGTCTTGTTGTCCTGCAGGTTGAAACTGTTGGCGGGGACATTGTTATCCGTGTAACTCGCCGAAAGCTTGCGCGTGCTGCGGACAACACCGATGCCGGCGCCGAGATAAGGCGTGATTCCGACATATGTGCCGAGATCGACATAGCCATTGAGCATCCCCGAGAAGGCGTAATTCTTCAGCGATCCCGATGCCACGGTCGACAATGTCGGCAGTGTCACGATCGCTGAGTCGTCGTAGCCGAAGCTGACCTTGTTACCGGGCAAATAGCCGAGGTTGAGGTCGGCGCGCAGATAGTCGGTGAAATGATAGCCGAAGCCGATGCTCGCGAAGGCCGCGTTGTCGCTCTCGTCGAAGCTCTCATTGTTATTGCTCGTTGGCGGGAAGGTAAAATCCCCATTCTTGAAGCTTTTCTGCACCAGATAGGAGACATCGCCGCGCAGATACCACCCGGAGCCGACCTCGACCGGCACATAGTCTGGCGCCTGGTCGACATAGATCGGCGGATCGTAGTCGGCAGCGAGCGCGGGCGTCATCGGCATGAGGCCGAGTGCGGCAAGCGCCATACGCGATGTGAATTTCATGGTCCCCGGCTCCCGAATTTGGCGCGGCCCGCGATCAGGGCGGCAGCCATCGTTTCAAGAGCCATTGTTAACCATAGTGGTTAAGTGCCGGTTAAGGCTAACAGAGCGTTAGCGAATTGATTTCGACCAGAATTTCACCCGGGACAACGCAAACGAAAACCGCCCGGCTGATGCCGGGCGGTCGACGAATTCCCTGGACTTTCGAGACGACTACTTGGTGTAGACCGGCTCCGGCTCGGGCACATAGGGTTCCGGCGGCGGAGCGCAGTCCGACCTGCCGAACTGGTAGCGCAGGCCACCGCGCACTTCGTGCACGTTGATGCCGTTGTCGTAGCCTGGGCCGACATTGCTGAGGGAGTCGTAGTCGAACATCTTGCCGCCGTTGATGTGGCTGTAGCGGTAGCCGACATCGAGCTTGACGCGGTCGGTCAGGCAGTAGGACGCGCCGGCCATCAGGGCGTAGGCGAAGCGCCAGCCCCTGCCGCCGCGATGGAAGAAGTCACCATCGCTATCGCTGTTGTGCAACGTATCCCATTTCATCCAGGCGCCGCCGATGCCGGCGCCGACGTAAGGCGTCACCCCATGCCAGGTGCCGATGTCGACATAGGCGTTGGCAAGCAACAGCAAGGCCGAATAGGACGACGTGTCGGTCGAAGTACAGGGGGTCTGTGCCACTCCGCAGAAACCGTTGGTCGAGCCACGGAAATTCGAACTGCTCAGCCAGTCGGCTGTGAGGTCGGTGCGGAAGTGCTGGTTGATCTGGTAACCGACACCGGCGCCGGCCGAGAAGGCACTTTTCAGTGTGCCCGTCGCGAAGGTGCCGGTACTTGGCGGCGTGCCGTAGGTGATGTAGTCGGCGCCGCCAAACTTCGACCAGTGATAGTCGATGTCGCCGCGAATGTACCAGCCACCATACTCCGGAGCCGGCTGCTCGTAGACCGCCTGCGGCGGAGCCTCTTCGACCACCGGCGGCTCTGCCAGATCGGCTGCGAACACCGGTCCCCCCACGCCCGCGAACAGCGCGGCGAACAAGGCCCTTCTTGCTGTATTGAACATGCTGTCACCCCTGAGAAGTTCGGAACGGCGATCGTTTCCGAAATGCGATTGGCTTTCAGTCGTGGATAATGAATTGCAAAGGTTAAAACGCGTTTAACCCTGTTGCTTAACCACGAATCTCTAAAATTTGAGGAATTCAGGCATGATTTTCGAGACGCGGGATTGACCGGCGGCCAATAAAAAAGCCCGCCGGAGGGCGGGCTTGGATCAGGTGAAGGGTACCGCGGCGTGATGGGGATCAGGCGGCGCTGCGTGTTTCCGAAAGGATGTCGACGATTTCGTTGACGACGGCCTCGACGAGTTGCGGGTCATCGCCCTCGGCCATGACGCGGATCAACGGCTCGGTGCCGGATGGCCGGATGACCAGGCGCCCGGCCTTGCCGAGGCGGTGACGGGCGTCTTCAATGGCTGCCTTGACCGGCGCTTCCTCGAGCGGCTTGCCGCCGGAAATACGGACGTTTTTCAGCAGCTGCGGCACCGGCTCGAATTTCTTCGACAGCTCGCTGACCGGCCGTCCCTGCCGCTTGATGCAGGCCAGCACCTGCAGCGCGGAAACGAGGCCGTCGCCGGTGGTCGAGAAATCCGACAGCACGATATGACCCGACTGCTCACCGCCGACGTTCAGCCCGTGCGCGCGCATATGCTCCACGACATAGCGGTCACCGACCTTGGTGCGGTGCAATTGCAGGTTCATGTCGCCAAGGAAACGTTCAAGGCCGAGGTTGGACATGACAGTCGAGACGACGCCGCCGCCGGCAAGCCGCCCGTTCTGCTGCCAGGATTCGGCGATCAGCGCCATGATCTGGTCGCCATCGACGATCGCGCCGTTCTCGTCGACGATGACGACACGGTCGGCATCGCCATCGAGCGCGATGCCGATATCGGCGCGCACCTCGTGCACTTTCTTCTGCAGGCCGGCGGGATGGGTCGACCCGCACTCCTTGTTGATGTTGAAGCCGTTGGGTTCGACATTGATGGCGACCACTTCGGCGCCGAGTTCCCACAGCGCCTCGGGCGCCACCTTGTAGGCCGCGCCATTGGCGCAATCGACAACGATCCTGAGGCCTGAAAGTGACATCGAACGCGGCAAGGTGCGCTTGGCGAATTCGATATAGCGGTCATGGACGCCGTCGACGCGCTTGGCGCGGCCAAGCCCGTCGGAATCGGCGAGCGACAGTTCGATGTCCTTGTCGAGCATGCCCTCGATGCGCTCCTCGATCTCGTCGGAGAGCTTGTAGCCGTCGGGGCCGAACAGCTTGATGCCGTTGTCGTAGTAGGGATTGTGCGAAGCCGAGATCATGACGCCGATGTCGGCGCGCAGCGAACGCACCAGCATGGCGACCGCCGGCGTCGGGATCGGACCGAGCAGGAACACGTCCATGCCCGCGGCGCACAGGCCCGACACCATCGCGTTCTCGATCATGTAGCCGGAAAGCCTGGTATCCTTGCCAAGCACGACGCGGTGACGATGGTTGCCGCGCTGGAACGAGAGCCCGGCGGCCATGCCGACCCGCATGGCTATCTCCGCGGTCATCGGAAACTTGTTGGCGCGCCCGCGAATGCCGTCCGTGCCGAAGTAATTTCCTGCCATGCTAACCAGTTTCCTCGACAGTTCTTCCCCGGCACGTCATGCCACAATTGGCCAGGGCGTTATGATCACATTGTGTGATTATATGTTACCAATCCTTAGAAAATCATTGTTGTGCACTGCACACAACATGGCTGCGGTCCAACATGCTGGAACCGCGGCAGTGCAGTATGCCAGTCATGCGAGCACTTCAGCGCGGATGCACCTGGAAAATCTTGTTTGAAAGCTGGCAACGGCCAACAATTTCATCACCTTATCGGGAGGAGCCGACTTTCGGCGATATATACGCAACTTAGCATCTGGCGCAACCGACCGTTGAGCGTTATTGATTTGCCGGGACGTATCATGGGCTGCTGCAACGGAGAAACGCTATGCTCATCCACCGACTTGCCACTCTGACCGGCCTCGCCGTCGTAACGTTGTTCCTGGCTGCGCCAGCCAACGCGCTGACGATGGCCGAGTGCAGCACGAAGTACAATGCCGCCAAGGACGCGGGGACACTCGCCGGGGCGACGTGGAACCAGTTCCGCAAGGCTCAATGCGGCACCGACGCCGCGGCCACCACCGACACCAAGGCAGCGGACACCAAGAAGACAACCGACACCAAGAAGGCAGCTGAAACGAAGCCGGCCAAGACGACCAAGGCGGCCACCGCTGCTGCGGCCGACAGCACGGCCAAGGGCCTGACGGCGAAGGAATGCAGCGCCAAGTACCAGGCGGCAAAGGCGGCCGGCACACTGAACGGCATGAAGTGGAACGACTTCCGCAAGGCCGAATGCGCCGCCGGCGCATCCGCCGCCGCTGACACCAAGCCGGCAACCACCAAGGCCGCGACGGCTCCTGCCGGCGGCAAGGGTCTGACCATGGCCGAATGCAGCACCAAGTACCAGGCGGCCAAGACGGCGAATACGCTGAAGGGCATGAAGTGGAACGACTTCCGCAAGACGGAATGCGGCGCCAGCGCATCCGATGACGATACCGTGCCTGCTCCCAGCGAGGCAAACTACACCAAAGAGCCGGCAAAGCCGACGACGGTTGCGCCCAAGGGCGTCACTTTCCCGTCCGCGATCTCGGCGAAATATGCCAGCGAGACCCCCGGAAAGGGCCGCATGCATACTTGCCTCGACCAGTATTATGCCCTCAAGGACGCAAACGCGCTTGGCGGCCTGAAGTGGATCCAGAAGGGCGGCGGCTTCTACAGCCTGTGCAATGCCAAGCTGAAGGGCTGAGCGACATCACCATCTGAACAACGCAAGGCCCGCGAACCGCAAGGTTCGCGGGCTTTTTCTTGTCAACTGCCGAGCGAGCTATTCCGCCCTCGGTGGCGCCGCGCCTCACCTGCCTGCCGGCATCCTCTTCCCGTATAGGGACGGGGAGAGGGGCGCTCTCATCCATGGTTTCGCCAATTGCCAGCCCCGCAGAAAGGCACTGGCGTTGCGGCCAGCTACTTTCTCCCCGTCCCTATACGGGGAGAAATGCCCGGCAGGGCAATGAGGGGCGGCGCCGTCTTCACCAATTGACCGGTCTTGAAGCAGGATAGACCGTCAGCAAAAGCCTTTATGATCAAACAAAAACGCCGCGGACAAAGCCGCGGCGTTTCCTGGAAATCAGCCTCTTGGCCGAACTCAGCCCAATGGCTGCGGTTCCATGCCGCCTTCGGGCTCGGGCCCCTTCTTGCGGCGACCGCCGGACTTCGGCACGGCCGAGCCACGGCTGGGCGGCGTGTCGTCGCCGAGGTCGCGGGAAGGCTTGTGGCCGGCGATCAGCTGTTTGATCTCTTCGCCGGACAACGTCTCATATTCGAGCAGCCCCTGCGCCAGCGCAATCCATTCCTTCTTCTTCTTGGTCAGGATGGACTTCGCCGTCGAATAGGCCTCGTCGATCAGGCGGCGCACCTCGGCATCGATGATCTGCGCCGTCTCTTCCGAGACATTCTGCGTGCGCGCGACCGAATGGCCAAGGAAGACTTCTTCCTGGTTGTCGCCATAGGCGACATGGCCGAGCTTGTCGGAAAAGCCCCAGCGCGTGACCATGGCGCGCGCCAGCTTGGTCGCCTGCTCGATGTCCGAGGAGGCGCCGGAGGTGATGTTCTCCTTGCCGAACTTGAACTCCTCGGCAACGCGGCCACCCATCATGATGGCGAGGCGCGAGATCATGTATTTGTAGCTCATCGAATAGCGGTCGCCTTCCGGCAACTGCATGACCATGCCGAGCGCCCGGCCGCGCGGGATGATGGTGGCCTTGTGCAGCGGATCGGCAGAGGGCACGTTGAGCGCGAGGATGGCGTGACCTGCCTCGTGATAGGCGGTGAGCTCCTTCTCGGCCTGGGTCATGGCCGAGGAGCGGCGCTCGGCGCCCATCATGATCTTGTCCTTGGCGTCCTCGAACTCCGCCATGGTGACGAGGCGCTTGTTGCGCCGCGCCGCCATCAGCGCGGATTCGTTGACGAGGTTCATCAGGTCCGCGCCGGAAAACCCGGGCGTGCCACGGGCGACAACCTTGAGGTCGACATTGGGCGCCAGCGGCACGTTGCGCACATGCACCTTGAGGATCTTCTCGCGGCCGACGATGTCGGGGTTCGGCACCACCACCTGGCGGTCGAAGCGGCCCGGTCTGAGCAGCGCCGGGTCGAGCACGTCGGGCCGGTTGGTGGCGGCGATCAGGATGATGCTCTCATTGGATTCGAAGCCGTCCATCTCGACCAGCAACTGGTTCAGCGTCTGCTCGCGTTCATCATTGCCGCCGCCGAGCCCGGCGCCGCGATGGCGGCCGACCGCGTCGATTTCGTCGATGAAGATGATGCAGGGAGCATTCTTCTTGGCTTGGTCGAACATGTCGCGGACGCGGCTGGCGCCGACGCCGACGAACATCTCGACGAAGTCCGAACCGGAAATGGTGAAGAACGGCACGTTGGCTTCGCCTGCAACCGAGCGGGCGAGCAGCGTCTTGCCGGTACCCGGAGGGCCGACGAGCAGCACGCCACGCGGAATCTTGCCGCCGAGCCGCTGGAACTTCTGCGGATCGCGCAGGAACTCGACGATCTCCTCGAGGTCTTCCTTGGCTTCATCGACGCCGGCAACGTCCTGGAAGGTGACGCGGCCATGCGCCTCGGTCAGGAGCTTGGCCTTCGACTTGCCGAAGCCCATCGCGCGCCCCGAGCCGGATTGCATCTGGCGCATGAAGAATATCCAGACGCCAAGGATGAGGATCATCGGCAGCCACGAGATGAGATAGCCGAACAGCGAATTGGAACCGTCGGTTTCAGGCCGCGCATTGATGGTGACGTTCTTGTCCTGCAGCCGCGAGACCAGCGACGGATCGCCCGGCGAATAGGTCTGGAACCCGCTGGCATTGTCCGTGTAGGAGCCGGTGATGCGGGCGCCCGCAATGGTCACCGTCTTGACCCGGCCGGCCGCGACATCCTGCAGGAACTGCGAATAAGGCACATCGCTCGAAGCCCCACGCGTCTGCGGCGTCTGGAACAGATTGAACAGGGCAATGAGCAGGACCGCTATGATCGCCCAGAGCGCGAGGTTGCGATAATTCGGATTCATCAATTGTCCCGTTGGCATCCGCAGGGCGGACACGCGTCATGAGAGGAAACTTGGGCCTAACATAGGGAGAGCGCCTCCCCTTGCCAAGCAGAACAGCACGTCTGGGTTAAGCTTTCGCCCATCATCAACCGGCACTGTGGCCGCGGAAAGGCGGGGCGGGAAGCGGCGCCGCGCCGATCAGTCCGGCAACGGCCCGCGCCGGTGCCAGATCGAAGGACGGCAGGAACCGTGCGAAAGGCGCCACGACCGGTCTGGCCTCTGCCACCGTGAGCGCTCGGCCATCCCTCGGCGAACCAGGACATTTATCGGCTTGCCACAAGGCCGGCTCGGCGGCGAGCGCGGCGCGCAGCAGGCTTGGCGGGGTTTCCCCTTTGCTAACGGCCAGCCGCTTGGCGGCTGCTGCCCCGAACGGTGCGATCAACAATGCGCCGCCGCTGTCGTTCAATGTGATGCGGCGGCGGCCATCCCAGACGACGCTGCCGGTGGCTGCGGCGGCGGCCGGCAAGCCGCGCGCCTCGCGGCGCAGGAAGAGGCCAGCGCGCCGGTAATCGACAACCGTCCGCGACAATGTGGCGCAAAGAAATCCGGCCTTCAGCCGGTCGAACAGCGCCTCGCCGCGAGCCTGATCCGGCAGGAAGGCAACCCCGCCGGTTGTCGCCAGCAGAATGCGCAGCGCATAGACGGCGGCCCGGTCCTCGCCGGCCTTCAGCAGGCCCGGGTCAAGGCGGATGAGCCCGGCCGCCGGCTGGGTCGCGAGATCGCCGATCAAGTCCGCGGCGCCGAGACCGAGCCGGGTGCGCGCGCCGCCTTCACGCGCGGCCAGCGCCAGGGCATCGTCGATGCGCTGCGCGCCGTTCCCATCCGCGAGCGTTGCGCGCATGCGCGGCCGCTCGAAAGCCTCGTTGGCATTGGTCGGATCGTCGGCCCAGCCGACGCGTCGACGCCGCAGGACATCGCGCAGTGCCGCGCGCCGGACCCCGAGAAACGGCCGCACGATCCAAGTGCGCCAGTCATACAGGGTGGCCGGCGCCATGCCGGCAAGCCCCCGGCCCGCCGTGTCGGCGGGACCTTGGCCCCCGTCACGGGCCAGTCCTTCCTCGCGGGCTTGCCGCATCAGCACCGTTTCCGCCTGGTCGTCGGCGGTATGGCCGGTCAGGATCAGGCCGATGCCTTCCGCCCGCGCGGCCTCGGCCAGCAGCCGGTAGCGCGCTTCCCGAGCAGCGGCGGGCAGACCGGCCGACGGCTTGCGTCCCGACCATGTCAGGATGCGATGGGGAATTGCATATGTGGCGCACAGCCTCGCCACCGCTTGCGCTTCCGCCGCCGAACCGGGTCGCAGATCGTGGTCGATCGTCACCGCCAGCAGCTTCGTTGCCGGCGCGACACGATCGAGATGTTGTTTGAGAAGAAGGAGCAGGGCGGTCGAGTCGCTGCCGCCGGACACGGCCGCAACGGCGCCGCTGGTAAAATCGATATGCGAAAAAAGGTTGGTCGAAAAATCAGGCTCGATGTCGAGCATCAGCAGGCAGCCAGAGCCTTCTCCTGCTTGACGCGTTCCTTGAGCGCACCGGAAATATCGGGATAGCGCTTGCCGATCTCGCTGAAGGTGGCGCAGGCAACATCATGCTGCTTGAGGCCGACCAGCGACACGCCGAGCTTCAGCAACATGTCGGGAGCCTTCTTGGCCTTCGGGTAGTCCTTGCTGGCGGCAAGGAAGGTCTCGGCCGCGTCGCGGTACTTCTGCTGGCCAAGCAGCGATTCGCCCAGCCAGTAGTGCGCATCGGCCGCCTTCGCATCCCGGGGGAAGCGGGCGATATGGTCGCGAAAGCCCTGCTCGGCGGTGCTGTAGTCGCCCGACAGGATGAACTGATAGGAGTTGCGGTAGAGTTCTTCCGGATCGTTGGTGGAGGGCAGTGCCGCGACCACCGTGCCGTCGGACTTGCCGGCCTTGGCCGGGGCGCTGGTGGCCGGGGCGGTGTCTTGCGCCGCCGCCGCCGCCTGGGTGTTGCCGCCGGCATCGATCACATTGCCATTCTTGTCGACGGTGATGCTGCCGAAGGTCTTTTCCGGCGCTCCCGTGCCGGGAATAACCTTGCCGGGCTCGCCATCGGGTGATTCGACGATGACGTCCTCGACCGTCTTGCCGCCTGCGGCCTGATTGCCGCCGGGCGCGGTGCCGGCATCGGCCGGCGCCTGGGTTGCCGGAGCCGCCGCCATGTCGGTGTTGGTATCGGTGGCGGCGTCCGATTTCTTCTGGGCCGGGGGCTGTCCGCCTTGCGCGCCGCCTTGTGAGCCGCCCTCAAGCTGCTGGAAGCGGAACTCATTGTCCTCCTGCTGCTTGCGGATCTGCTCCTGCATCTGCAGGACCTGGAAATTGAGTTCCTCGATCTTGCCGTTCATCTGCCGCAGCTGCTCTTCGAGCGCGGTCACGCCGGTGCCGTTCTGCTGAGCCAGCTGCACCTGATCCGGCTGCTTCCTTTCGCCAAGAATGCCGGGCAACTCGATCGTCGGCAGGTGAAAGGAAAAGCCGCGGTCGGTTGATTGCCCTGTGCCGCTTGCCAGTGCGGTGACGCCTGATAGGAGCAGCAGCGCAAGCGTGCCGCTCAGAACCGATCTCAAATGCATGTGCCTCTCGCCGTGAATCGTTAGCTTGTTCGCGCCTTCCAATCAAAGTGGGACCAGCCAAGCGCCCTCGGCTCATAGCAGGACCCGAGACTTCGGCCAAATTTTGTTTCGGGCGGCCAGATACGAAAAAGGCGGCCCAAGGGCCGCCTTTCGCATGGCTATGTTGCATTTTTGCCGCTACGCCGCCGCGCGTTCTCTTGACGCGCCGGCAGGCTCCGCGATGCCTCAGGAACCGGCGCCGCTGAGCGTGGTGACCGCGCGGCGGTTCTGCGACCAGCAGGAGATGTCGTCGCAGACCGCGACCGGACGCTCCTTGCCGTAGGAAATGGTCTTGAGGCGGCTGGCCGAGACACCCTTGGCGACGAGGAAGTCGCGGGTGGCGGCGGCGCGGCGGGCGCCAAGCGCCAGATTGTATTCGCGCGTGCCGCGTTCGTCGGCATGGCCTTCGATGACGATGGCATACTGCTTGTACTGGTTCAGCCACTGCGCCTGGCGCGAAAGCGTCGTCTGCGCGTCGGCACGGATCGAGGTCGAGTCCGTATCGAAGAAGATGCGGTCGCCGATGTTGACGGTGAAGTCCTGCGCCGATCCGGGCGTTGCCGCGCCAGCGCCGTTAAGGCCAAGATCAGCGGCGCTGTTCGGCGTCTTCTTCGAGGCGCAACCGGCGATGGCGAGCATCGCCACCAGTGCGATCATGGCCGGGTTTCTGGTAAGTGCTGCGATACGGCCCATGCCGCCTCTCCTTCGTATTTCGAGTGATTTCGTTGATCACCCAGTAACCACGTTTGGGTTAACCGGCATTCAAGAAACACGGTTAAATTTTGGTTTAGGCTGGTTTAGGCTGCCCGTCCGCAACCTCTTGGTCCGGGGCCACAGTTGGCGCGGACCCTAGGCGGAAATGCGGCCAAAACGCGACCAATGCATGGAAAAGGGGCCGAAACGGCCCCTTTTGAAGATGTGTGGCAATTCAGCCGAATCTATTCCAGCAACGGCGACCATGCCGGGTCCGAAGCGAAGTTCGCCGTCGGGATCGATTGCTCGTTGCGGCCGGTGAGATCGACCGAAACCAGTTTGGGGCCACCGGCGGAATCACGGAAGAACATCAGCACCCGGCCGTTCGGCGCCCAGGTCGGCCCTTCCTGCTGGAAGCCCGAGGACAGGATACGCTCACCCGAGCCATCGGTCTTCATGACGCCGATCTGGAATTCGCCACCAGTCTGCTTGGTGAAGGCGATGAGATCGCCGCGCGGCGACCACACTGGCGTCGAATAGACGCCGTCGCCGAAGGAGATGCGGGTCTGCCCCGAGCCGTCCGCGCCCATCACGTAGATCTGCGCGCGGCCGCCACGGTCGGACGTGAACACCACCTTGCTGCCGTCGGGCGAATAGGACGGCGACGTGTCGATGGCGATCGAGTTGGTCAACCGCGTCGTAGAGCGGCTTCTGAGGTCCATGGCGAAGATGTTGGAGTTGCCGTCGTCGCGCAGCAGGCTCATGATCACCTTCTGGCCGTCGGGCGAGAAGCGCGGCGCAAACGTCATGCCCGGGAAATTGCCGACCAGTTCGCGCTGGCCTGTCTCGATCTGCAGCAGGTAGACCCGCGGCTGGCCGCTTTCATAGGACATGTAGGTGATTTCCTGCCGGTTCGGCGAGAAGCGCGGCGTCAGCACGATCGACTTGCCATCCGAGAGATAGCGGACATTGGCGCCGTCCTGGTCCATGATGGCAAGGCGCTTCTTGCGCGCGTTCTTGGCCCCGGATTCGTCGATGAAGACGACGCGGGTGTCGAAATAGCCCTTCTCGCCGGTCAGCTTCTCATAGATCGCATCGGCGATGATGTGAGCGACCCGGCGTTGATTGGCGTCGTTGGCGAAAAACTGCTCGCCAGCTATCTGCTGGTTGCCAAAAATATCCCACAGCCGGTACTGGGCGCGGATGCGGCCATCCGCCTCCTTGCTCACGCTGCCGGTGACCAGCGCCTGCGCGTTGATGACCTTCCAGTCGTCGAAGCGGGGCGCGGCATCCGGGTTCGTGATCTTTTCGACAAAGGCGTTCTTGTCGATCGGCGCGAACAGTCCTGACCGTTTCAGATCGGCTGTCACGATCTCCGATATCTGCGCGCCTAGCCCTCCCTGAAAGTCGGGGATGGCGATCGGCATCGGCTCGACATTGCCTTTGTTGACGTTGAGCTCGAGCGTCGCTCGAGCAGGCAAGGTGGCGACACCATTCATGCCCATCGCCATCGCGGCGACCACCAGGAGCGGCTTGAGGATGGATTTCATGTCTTCTCGCTTCTCTTGCTGATTTTTTTGGATGCCCGGGCTACAGGCCAAGCATCGCTCTTGGATCAAAGTTGACGCGAACGTCGGACCATATGTCTTGCTTTCCGGCGGGAACCTGCAGCCCGGCGACATCGCATTTCTGCACGGCCCGAACCGCGCTGCTGTCGAATTGGGCGTTGCCGCTGGACTTTTCGACAGTCGGGCGGCCTTGGAGCTTGCCAGAGGCATCCAGGTTGAAACGGATCACCACGGTGAAATTCTCCGAACCTTCCAGGCCAACGGGTAGGGTCCAGCATCCACCGAGCTGATCTTCCAGCGCCCCTTGCTCGGACTTCGAAAGCTTCTGTCCCTGGTCCTTTTCCCCGCCGAGCGACGCCTGCTGGGTCGAGCGCTTGGCGCCGCCGCCCGATGGCTTCTGCTTGTCGAGCATGGCCGAAATCTCGTCGGCATTGAACTGCTTGTCGTCCGATTTGGGCTTGGATGACGCTTCCTTGACCGGCTTGTCGGCGTCCTTGCGGTCCGGCGCCTTGGCGCTTTCGGCCTGTGCCGGCTGCGGCTTCGGCCGGGCTTGCGGCGCCGGTGCCGAACTCGGCAGTTGTGTCTCTTCCGGCGGTGGCGGCTGGTCGATCGCCTCGGCGATCGCGTCGGGCTTGACCTCAGGCTTCGGCTCGATCGCGGCTGTCTTGTCCTGCGGCGGGGTCGGCGTCGGCACCTTGGCCGGGGTCGGTTTCGGTTCCACCTGCTTCACCGGCTCGGGCTTGACCTCCTGTTTGGGCTGCGGCACCGGCGCCACTTCGGTCGCCGGCGTCGGCTTCGGCTCTTCCTTCGGCTTGGGTGCGTCCTCGGGCTTCGGCTTCTCCGTCGGCGTCGGCGCGGGCGGCGGCGCCGCCGTTTTCTCGACCGGCTTCGGCTTGGCCTCGTCGGTCACCGGCTTGTCGGTGTCGGTACTGTTCTCGCCTACTTTCTGGGCATCGGCCATAATGTCCGGACGCTTGGTCGGGGTCGGCGCCGGTTTTTCATGCATAACCGCCTTCTTGTCGCCCTGCAGGGTCTGCGCGACCGCCTCCGTTGGAACGATTTCGACCGATACCGATTGAGCGTCAGACACAGGCAGGGCGGCCGGCGCCGACAGCGTCAACAGGCCAAAAGCCAGCAGCGCCATATGCAAGATCACCGATGTGGTGAGGCCGGTTTTCATTTCGCGTCTATTGATCCTGTTTCGGCAGTGTAAGCAGGCCGATGTTCTTGTAGCCGGCGTTTTGGATGAGGCCCATCACCACCATCGCGGCACCGTAATTGGTAGTCTTGTCTCCGCGGATGAAGATGCGCTCTTCGTAGCCGGTCTTGGAAATCGCCTGCAGTTTGGCGACCAGCTCTTCCTGCGGGATTTCAGTCTCCTGCAGGAAAATCTTGCCCGTGCCGTCGATCGTAATCGTGATCGGCTGGGTATCGGCGTTCATCGCGCTGGCCTTCGTCTCCGGCAGGTCGACCGGTACGCCGACCGTCAACATTGGCGCCGCGACCATGAAGATGATCAGCAGCACCAGCATCACGTCGACCATCGGCGTGACGTTGATTTCCGACATCAGCGCATGGTGACGGCCGCGCCGCCTGTGGCCGCGCCCGCCGCGTCCCCCCATGCCTACGGACATACCCATCTTTCGTGCTCCTCAGGCCTTCGGCGCGACTTTTTCATCGATTTGGCGCGAGAGTATGGCGGAGAACTCGTCGGAGAACCCTTCCATGCGCACCGCGATCTTGCTCGCGTCGGACGACAGCTTGTTGTACGCGATGACGGCCGGGATGGCGGCGAGCAGGCCGATGGCCGTCGCCAGCAACGCTTCGGCAATGCCGGGCGCGACCACCGCGAGGCTGGTGTTCTTGGACCCTGCGATCGCCTGGAACGAGGTCATGATACCGATGACGGTGCCGAACAGGCCGATGAAGGGTGCCGCCGAGCCGGTGGTGGCGAGGAAGCCGAGGCGCCCCTCCAGCTTTTCCATTTCGCGGGTCAGCGCCAGGTCCATCGCCTTGTCGATGCGGGTCTGCAGCCCGAGTGGCGTCTTCGCGCCCTTCTCGAAGCTCTTCTTCCATTCGCGCATCGCGGCCACGAAAATGGCGCCCATGCCGGTGGTCTTGCGGTCGGCAAGCGTCCGATAAAGCTCCTCCAGCGACTGCCCCGACCAGAACACCTGCTCGAAACGGTTAAGCGCCAGCCGCATGCGGGCATAGGAAACGAGCTTGTCGACAATGATCGCCCAGGTCCAGACCGAGGCGCAGAGCAAGCCGATCATGACCAGCTTGACCACCCAGCTGGCCTGCATGAACAGCGCCCAAATCGACAGTTGCGCGCCCGGTTCGGCGAGTGCGATATTTTCCATGGTAACGTCCTTAAGATTTTCCGGGCAAAGCTGGCGGCTGGCCCATGGGCATCCCTTGTGGTCGGTTCGCGCGAAGCTACCGGAACAACCCCAAACTGCGCCGTCCGCGGCCTTTTCGGGGCAAATATTGGTGAAAGGAAGGCGCTGAATCCCGCCAATCTTCACCAATCTCTTCATGAACCGTTATGGTTAAGGATGGGTTAGTGAATAAGGCGCGGCGCATTGCCGCGCCCGTCAGTCGCCAAACTGGCCTGCGTCAACTCATCCGCCGTTCAAAGGGAGGGTGGGATTCAGGTCAGGGCGGGTCGAAACCGGTGGGCTCCGGGAACCGGAGCGGAGCATACTTTTAGCTACTTGAGCACCGGAAGCGCGGGGAACCCCCCGTTTGCAGGCCGGCATCACCTGAATATCAGCCCACCTTGGGCATGAACGCTGCCACCCATTCCCTGGGAAAGCGCCTTGGCCGGCCATTCTCGCCGATGATCGCCGCTTCGACCCTTGCCTCGACCAGCACCTCGTCGCCGCGTTTGAGTTGCTGCGCCATGAAGATGCGCGCGCCGGAAATGTCCTCGGTACGGGTGTCGATGGTCAGGATGTCGTCGATGCGGGCGGAGCCGCGAAAATCTATCTCCATGCGACGCACCACCCAGACTATCCTCTCGCCATGCTTGCCGTCGGCAAGCTCGGTATGATGCACGCCGGTCAGCCTGAGATAGTCGGAGCGGCCGCGTTCGAAGAATTCGAGATAGCGCGCGTGGTAGACGACGCCGGAGAAATCGGTGTCGGCGTAGTAGACCCGTGCCATCAGCCGGTGGCCGAACTCCGTCAGCGCGCCGGAAAGCCCTGCCAGCAATGTCGCCGATTCACCATGATCGCCCATTGCGCTTCCTTTTTCAGTCCCGACGAGGCACCTGTTCCCCGCGAGACACCGCATCGGATGGCACTGTTGACGGCGATGATCAAGACCTTGATGGCGGCGCTGTCGGTGCTGGTGGCTCTGGCGCTGCCGGGCCAGGCGGCAACCTTCTCGATGAAGCGCGGCCTCAACCTCGACCAGTGGACGACCTGGCCGGGCGAGGATCGATGGGGCGACGCCAAGGCCATCCTGCCCTATCCGGAGTGGCGCAAATTCCTCAAGGACGACGATCTCAAGGGGCTGAAGGACGCGGGCTTCGATTTCCTGCGCATGCCGGTCGACCCGTCGCCTTTCCTCTCCGCCCAGACCGTGGCCTTGCGTGACGACCTCTATGCCAGCGTGCTGGACTCGGTGCGCATGATCAACCGCGCCGGCTTGAAGGTGATCGTCGACATGCATCTGATCCCCGCCGGCGGCAGCCGCAAGATCGGCATGGCGCAGGTGATGGACGACCCGCAAACCTTCGACCTCTATGTCGACGTGGTGCGCAGGATGGCGCGCACGCTGGCCGGCGAAGATCCCAGCCAGATTGCCTTCGAACCGATGAACGAACCGATCGTTGACTGCGACAGCGACGGCACCAGCCTGTGGCCGGACCGCCAGCGCAAACTGTTCGCGGCGGCGCGCTCCTCGGCCACGAAACTGACCCTGGTGCTGACCGGTGCCTGCTACTCCGCCGCGAGTTCCCTGGAGAAGATCGACCCGAAGACTATCCCCGACGACAACGTCATCTGGACCTTCCACTCCTACGATCCGTTCCTGCTCACCCATCAGGGCGCCACCTGGGCCGGCGACTTCATTCCCTATGTGATCGGCCTGCCCTATCCGCTGACCGCGGTACCCCAGGCGCAGCTTGACGTAACGCTCGACACCATCCGCGCCAGGATCAAGGCTGAGGCGCCATGGACACGGCAGAGAGGCCTGCTTGCCTATCTCGACGAACAGGTCGCCAGCATGGACGGTCCCGACAAGCTGCTTGGCCTGATGGACGCGCCGTTCAAGAAGGTCGAGGCGTGGGCGAAAACGAACGGCATCAAGCCGGAAAACATCACGCTCGGCGAGTTCGGCATGATCCGCCAGGAATACGGCAATGCCTATGTGATGCCCGCCGAGTACCGGGCCGCCTATGTCAAGGACATGATCGCGCGCGCCGAAGCGCACGGCTTCTCATGGTCGGTGTGGAGCTATGGCGGCGCCTTCGGCATCGTCGACGCCTTCAACGGGGACAAGGCCGAGCCGGACGTCATGGACGTGATCCGCGCGCTGCATTGACCTTCAGGCCGAACCAAGGCCGATCGACAGGATTTCAGGGCGAACGCCGAAACGCAATGGCACTAAGCTGAAGCCAAGCCCGCCCGAGACGATCGGGTTGGTCATTCTCGACGACATGGCCGCAAGCACACCGGCCTGCAGCAGGTCGCGCTCGGGCGCTATTCCTCCTGGAACAGGTTGATCTGCTGCTGTGCCAGATCCTTCGGCGCATCGAGGCCGAGATGCCGCCAGGCATTGGCCGTCAGCATGCGGCCGCGCGGCGTGCGCTGGATGAACCCTTGCTGGATGAGATAGGGCTCGATGATGTCCTCGATGGCGTCGCGCGGCTCCGACAGGCCGGCTGCGATCGTCTCGATGCCAACCGGCCCGCCGCCGAAATTGCGGGCGATCATCGACAGGTAGCGGCGGTCGAGTGCGTCGAGGCCGAGCGCATCGACCTCCAGCCGGGTCAAGGCCTCGTCGGCGATCTGGCGGTTGACATGGCCATCGCCGGCGACGGACGCGAAATCGCGCACGCGGCGCAGCAGCCGGCCGGCGATGCGTGGCGTGCCCCGCGCGCGCCGCGCGATCTCCAGTGCGCCATCGTCGCCGAGCGGCATTTGCAGGATGCGGGCGCCGCGCCGCACGATCTGTTCCAGTTCCTCGACCGAATAGAAGTTGAGCCGCACCGGAATGCCGAAACGGTCGCGCAGCGGATTGGTCAGCAGTCCGAGCCGCGTGGTGGCGGCGACCAGCGTAAACCGGGCGAGGTCGATCTTGACCGAACGCGCCGCCGGTCCCTCGCCGATGATCAGGTCGAGCTGGAAATCCTCCATCGCCGGATAGAGGATTTCCTCCACCGCCGGGCTCAGCCGGTGGATCTCGTCGATGAACAGCACATCGCCCTCTTCGAGATTGGTGAGCAGTGCGGCGAGATCGCCGGCCTTGGCGATGACCGGGCCGGAGGTCGAGCGGAAATTGACGCCGAGTTCGCGCGCCATGATCTGCGCCAGCGTCGTCTTGCCGAGACCGGGCGGACCGACGAACAGCACATGGTCGAGCGCCTCGTTGCGGCCCTTGGCGGCCTCGATGAACACCTTCAGATTGGCCCGAACCGCCGCCTGGCCGACGAAGTCGTCGAGCGTCTGCGGCCGCAAGGTCTGCTCGGCATCCTCGCCGCGTTTTTCGGGCGCAATCAGGCGGGGCGACAGGCTCATGCTGCCTTCCTTGCACATGGCAGGGAACCGGACAAGCGAGCTCTCACCGCGCCAGTTCCTTCAGCCCGAAGCGGATCAGCTTCGGCGCATCGGCGTCCTCGCCTGCGGTCTTCAGTGCCGCCGCCACCGCATTGGCCGCGGTGTCGCGAGAATAGCCGAGATTGACCAGGGCCGACACGGCATCGGTGATCGGCGCCGATGCGATGCCTTCGCCGAGCTCCTGCTTCAGGCCGATGGTGCCCGAGGCAGAGCCGGCATAGGCAGGCGCCTTGTTCTTCAATTCGGTGACGATGCGCTCGGCCACCTTCTTGCCGACGCCGGGCGCGCGGGAAACCATGGCGATATCGCGCAGTGCAATGGCATTGGCGAGATCGGCTGGCGCCAGCGTCGACAGGATGGCCAGCGCCACCTTGGCGCCGACACCCTGCACATTGCTCATCAGCAACCGGAACCACTCGCGCTCCAGCTGCGACTGGAAGCCGTAGAGGCGCAGCATGTCCTCGCGCACATAGGTCTCGATGAACAGCACCACCGCCTCGCCCGGCGCCGGCAGCCCCGCCAGCGTGCGCGCCGAGCAATAGGCGACGTAGCCGACGCCATGGATATCGACGAGACAATGGTCCTCGTCGATCTCGTCGAGCGTGCCCTTGAGCTTGCCGATCATGCCCAACAGCCTCTCATGATGCCAATGCCGCCATCCGGTAGGCAATGCTCTGCCGGTGATGCGCGTGACAGATGGCGATGGCCAGCGCGTCGGCGGCATGCTCGGTATCGAAAGTGGCTTTCGGCAACAGCACCTTCACCATCATGTGGATCTGCTTCTTGTCGCCATGGCCGACGCCAATCACCGCCTTCTTGACGGCGTTGGGAGCATATTCGGCAACAACAAGGCCGGCACGCGCCGGCACCAGCATGGCTATGCCGCGCGCCTGGCCGAGCTTCAGCGTCGCCACCGCGTCCTTGTTGACGAAGGTCTGTTCGACGGCCGCTTCGTGCGGCATGGCGCTGTGCAGGATCTCGGCGAGCCCGTCATGCAGCTGGCACAGCCGTGTCGCCAGCGCCGCCTTGTCGTCGGAGCGCACGGTGCCGGAGGCGACGAAGCGCAATGAATTGCCGAGGCTCTCGACAATGCCCCAGCCGGTGCGCCTGAGCCCCGGATCGATACCGATGATGCGAATCGCTTCCCCCATCCGCCAACTTTACCTCCGGCGGATAGCGATGCCAGCGAAATGTGAACAAACCAGAAACAACAACTCTCGCGGCAGCTATCAGCCGCGGGCGAAAGCCGTGTTCAGCAGGCTGATCTGGTCGGAAACCGGGTTGGGGCGGCGAGCCATCGGTTGCATGTCGACCACGGCGCCATCGCCATAGATCTCCTCGTCCATGCGGCGCACCAGTGCCTGCAGGCGAAGCGAGCGGTTGACGAGGTCGAGGAAATCCCTGGGCAGTTCGGCCCAGCCGGCGGCGTCGTCATTGGCTGAAGCGGTGTCGAGACGAACCTTGGACTTTTCGGAAGCAACCTGATCGCGGGTCATCTCGCCGGAATTCGCCGCGCGCTGCAAAAGCAGCCAGGACGCAACCTGCATCAGCCTGGTGGTCAGCCGCATCGATTCGGCCGCATAGAGCGTGGCTGCCAGCCTGGACAGTTTCTTCGCTTCGGCGCGGCCCTTGCCGTCGAGATATTCGGCCGCTTGCTCGACCAGGCCCATGCCTTCCTGGTAGAGCGGCTTGAAGGATTGCGAGAAAACCCGGCGCTCCGCCAATTTGACGGTCTTCGCACTGCCCTTCGAAGGCTCGTTCATTGCTACGCCCCTGCACTTGCGACCGGCCGATTCGGCTCACTGCCGATACCCCCGGCACCCCAATGAGTGAAGCTTGAAAATGCGCTTCGTCACCGGTGAAGGCAAGCACATGTTTAACAGAAGGTTAACGGCGATCCGATGCCGGACGCCCTGGAACGCGGAAAAAAAAAGAGCCGCGGATAAGGCGGCTCTCAGGAGTTTAACAGGGAGGCGTCAAACAAAGTGGCTCCAACCACTCGGTAAGAATCCAGATCACTGGATGAACATAGTAAACACCTGTAAAGCTTAATGAAGCCTTAACCGCGCGATTGTTTTTCGACCGAACCCCGCCGTTCTGTGCCGTAACAGCACAGAACCGGACCCCGCTTAGAGCCTGTTTCGAAAGTCGCTCCGGCAAGTCATGTGATGGTGGTTTCGAGAACCGGAGCGGAGCGGACATCCAAGTCCGTGAGCGCCGGAAGCACAGAAAACGCCATCAGATGGCCGCCAGGGCAGAGTTTCCTGACAGGCGCTCAGCTCAGGCCTTCTTCCACACCGCCGGCAAGGCGATGAAGGCAAACAGCAGCATGCCCGCGTAGAAGCCCATCGAAGAGGCCGCCACCAGCGGTTCGATCGCGGCATTGCCGGCAAGCAGGAAATACAGGCCGATCAACAGGCCGATGCCGCTGACCGCCGTCAGCCAGAAATGAACGACGGCGAGCGTCTTTTGCCCGACCGCCGGAAACAGATGGTAGAAGAAGGCGAATACCGCCGACATCAGCCATCCGGCGACCATCGTGTGAGCGTGGGTCGGCATCTGGTCATGATCATGGCTGATCGCCATGTGCAGGCCGAGCGCCATTCCGCACAGCGCGTAGATGATGGCCAGCGTGAAGAAATTTCGTGCTACCCCTTGCATAATGTTCCCCCGAATTGCCTTTTCCCGTCTGCGGGAATGGGTTGATCGTCAGGCGATTGTTTTCGCCACCGGGCTCCCGGCATCGGCGCACTAGCATCGGCAATGTTTCCGGACGATGTCGCGCCAACCCCTCCCGACACTTCATGTACTAGCAGAAAACTCAGGCAGCGCGTTCGCTATTCCAGCGGCTTCGTTAGCCGGGCGGGGAGCTGAAACAAAGTCGGCTTTTTCGCGACATCGTTCCGAAACAGGGGCGGCGCTAAACGCCCGCTCCCTGACGGCAGGTGCAAATCGTGCCCCGCCGCAACCCACCAGGACACCCCAGGAGCAACCCATGGATTGGTATTCCATCGTCAAATTCCTCCACGTCGTCTCGGCCATTCTGTGGGTCGGGGGCGGTTTCGTGCTGTTCCTGCTCGGCGTGCTTGCCGAGCGCGCGGGCAACATCGAGGAAAAGTTGCAGGCGATGCGCGCCAGCGGGCAGCTGGGCGGCAGGTTCTTCGCGCCTATGTCGATGCTGACCCTGATCTTCGGCCTCATCATGTGCAGCCTCTGGGTCGGCTTCTCCGATCTGTGGATCGTCATCGGTCTCGTCGGCTACGCAACAACCTTTTCGATCGGCATGTTCATCTTCAAGCCGACCGGCGAACGCATGGGCGCCATGATCGCCAAGGAGGGCATCACGCCCGCAGTCCTTGCCATCGGCCAGCGCATGATGAGCGCGGCGCGCTTCGACTATGCCGTGATGCTGGTGATCATCGCCGACATGGTGTTCAAGCCGACCGCGCATGACATCGGCATCCTTGCCGGCATGGTGCTGGTCGTCGTGGTGGGCGCCATGCTGGCCTTCGGCGGCAACCGTCGCCTCGTGCCGAGCGCCGCCTGACACCGCCGTAATGGCAGGGGCGGCTGGACAGCCGCCTCACCTGCTACATCAGGCCGGCGAGGCCGTCCCACAGCAGCTTCACCGCCACGACCGCCACGGTTGCGTAGGTGAAGGGATAGAAGGTTTCCGGCCGCATCCGCCGCACCAGCCACGCTCCGGCGATGGTCGACAGCGGCGCCAGCGGCATCAGCACCGCCGACGCCGTCAGATTGGCGGTGTCGAACTGGCCGAGCGCGAAATAGGGCACCAGCTTCAGCGCATTGGTGGCGGCAAAGAAGATCGCGGCGGTGCCCGACAGCACCTTGGGGTCGAGCCGGATCGGCAAGGCATAGACCTGGAAGGGCGGGCCGCCAACATGGGCGACGAAGCTGGTGAAGCCGGCCACGGTACCCCAGACGGCGGCGGCCGCGCGGTTGGGAGCCACCACATGGTCGACGCCATGACGAAACTGCAAATAGAGCCAGCGCAGGACGAAGATGATGGCGACGGCGCCGACGATCAGCCGCACCGCCTCTTCGGTGACGAGCGCCGCCGTCAGCCAGCCGAGGCCTATGCCGATGACGGCGCCCGGCATCATGTCGACCAGCATCTTGCGATCGTAGACACCCCACCATGTCCATACCGACACGACGTCCATCAGGCACAGGATCGGCAGCAGGATGGCCGCCGCCTGCACGGGCGGCATGGTCAGCGCCATCAGTGGCACGCCGATAAAACCGACAGCACCGCCGAAACCGCCCTTGGACAGGCCGACCAGAATGACCGCCGGTATGGCGGCCGCGTAGAACCACGGATCGAGAAGCAGGCCTGACATGGGAGGGGCTGGGCTGGAGGGAAGGCGCGTCGACACTTGAATAACCCAGAATCTTGAGCGGAGCGACAGCAAATATGAGCTTGGCCACGGCACGTCCGGCCGATGGCCGGCCTTTTACCTATCGGCGGGCGGAGACGGCACCATCCAGGCCTTCGACCGAACACCTGGGCTGCCATCCTGATCGCCGCCGCCGGCATGAATCTCGGCTGGATGCTGTGGAAGTCAAAAACGCCGGAGCAAAGTCCTCAAGCCAGCAGATAGAGTGCTGCCGATTTGCAACGCAAGAAGGACTCATGCAATGAAAGCCCAGCGCATGCGGTGGGTGGTGGCGTGGACGTCGGGACCTTTCAGAAACGGCTGTTGCCCCGCGAACGCATCTTGTGGAGCGGTCTTCCCGCGCAGGGCGTATTGTTCACCGGTCGCGACATGTTTCTCATTCCGTTCAGTCTGCTCTGGTGCGGGTTTGCAATTTTCTGGACCTATATGGCGACAAGGCAAGGTGCGCCGCTTTTCTTCGATGCGTGGGGCGGGATGTTCATCTGCATCGGGCTGTTCTTTGTCTTTGGCAGGTTTGCGCTCGACGCATGGTTGAGACGACGTATCTCTTATGCGGTCACGGACAAGCGCATTCTCATCATGCGCACCGCCCCTTTCTCCAATTTCACATCGATCGATCTGGAGCGTCTCCCCGATATCCAACTGACCGGCGAGGGCGCAAAGCGTGGCTATCTGCGTTTCGGGGCAGCGTCATCCCTCTTCGGAAATCCCGGGATGGGCGGTTGGTCCCAGTATCGCTATCAAGGTTTTGGCAGCTGGGCTCCGGCTCTTGACCCGGTTCCGCAATTTCTTGGCATCGAGGATCCGTCGAAAGTGTTCGACATCGTAATGAAAGCCAGCAACGCCCTTCGTTCCGATCGCCGGTCGTCGCCCGACAGCTAGCGCCTGTTCAATCCCGGCACTTTGCTCTATGCCGCAATCCAACCATCTTCGCCCGGCATAGGCGAAACCCGGGATCGAAGAACCATGAATGACGCCACGCCCCCCAATCGCTGCCGCATCGTGCTGATCGCGCCGCCCGGTGTGCCGGCGGCCCGTATCGCGGCCGCATTCGACGGTGGCGACGTCGCCTCGCTGATCCTGCCCGAGAACGGTATGGACGAAGCCTCCTTCCAGGCCTTTGCCGAACAGGTCGTGCCGGCCGCGCAGGCCGCGGGCGTGGCCGTGATCATCGCCGGCGACACCCGCATCGCGGGGCGTGTCCACGCCGATGGCATCCATGTCGAGGTTTCCAAGGCCGAACTCGCCGAGACGATCGAGCATTTCCAGGAAAAAATGATGGTCGGTGCCGGCGGCGCCAAGAAGCGCGACGACGCACTGGAACTCGGAGAGACACGGCCTGACTACATCTTCTTCGGCCGCTTCGGCTACGACAACAAGCCGGACCCGCATCCGCGCAACCTGTCGCTGGGTGAATGGTGGGCGCAGATGATCCAGATCCCGTGCATCGTCATGGCGGGATCCGATCTTGCTTCCGTCGAAACCGTGGCCGCCACCGGCGCCGAGTTCGTCGCGCTGTCGAGCGCGGTGTTCGCCGATGGCGTCGACCCGAAAACGGCAGTCGCTCAAGCCAACGCGCTGCTCGACGAAACCGCGCCGCGTTTCGAGGATTGACGTGGCTCTGGCGAGGCTTCCCTTTCAGGCCCTGCTTGCGGCGGTCATGATTCAGGCGGCCGCCGCCGAAACGATTCCCTTGCCGCAGCCCAAGCCGGAACTCGGCGTGCACACCGACAAACCGATCGACAAACCGCTGCCGCAGCCCGCCACCACGACCGAGCCGGCTCCGCTGCCGTCGGCCGACGCCATCAATCCTGACCGCTTCGGGGCCAAGCCGGCCGACGCCGCCTATGGCGCCTTCCAGCGCGGTCTTTACAAGACCGCCTACAACCTCGCGCTGATCCGCGCCCAAAACGGCGACCCGGCGGCGCAGACGCTGGTGGCCGAGATCCTGTCGCGCGGGCTTGGTGTGCCGCTGAATGCCGCGGAAGCGGCCAAATGGTATGCGCTTGCCGCCGAGCAGGGCGTGCCTGAATCGCAATTCCAGTATGCGCTGATGCTGCTCGACGGCCGCTACGTCAAGAAGGACGAGAAGGGGGCCTATGCGTTGATGCAGGCCGCCGCCGAAGCCGGCAACCGCCTCGCGCAGTTCAATTTCGCGCAGATGCTGGTCCAGCAGGATCCCGGCGACGCCGGCATCGCCAAGGCGGTTTCCTACTATGAGCGCGCCGCCGCGACCGGCCTTGCCGACGCGCAATATGCGATGTCCCAGGTTTACGCCAACGGCGTCGGCGGCAAGCCGCGCGACGATGCCCAGGCCAGGCGCCTGCTGGCACAGGCCGCGCGACAGAACTACGACACCGCGCAGATCGATCTCGCCGCCTGGATGATCGAGGGCCGCGGTGGTGCGCGCGACCTGAAATCCGCCTTCGGCTGGATGAAGCAAGCGGCGGAGGGCGGCAATATTGCCGCCCAGAATCGCCTCGCCAAACTCTATATGCAAGGCATCGGCACCGATCCGGACCTTGTCCTTGCCGGCGCCTGGTACATCGTCGCCCGCCGCGCCGGTCTCATCGATCCGCAGATGGACGATTTCCTGCAGGGATTGAGCGACGACGAGACCAAGCAGGCATTGCAGAAGGCGAACCGCCTGCCCTGACGGCGGTTCTCACTGTCCCTGTGCGTGATCGAGGACAACCTTGCCGAAGGGCGAGCCATGCTCGAGGTGATGAAAGGCCGCCGCCGCCTGACCCCATGGGAAGACCCGGTCGATCACCGGCCTCAACCGATTAACGGCAATTGCCCTGTTCATGGCCTCGAAGGATTCGCGCGAGCCGACCGGTATGCCGCGTGCCGTCGCCTGGCGGCGAAAGATATCGAGCGGATTGACCGACCCCTCGCTGCCGCCGAGATAGCCGATGACGTTGATCTGGGCGCCACGCGCCGAGGCCCTGAGCGACTGCGCTAAGCTTTGCGGTCCGCCGACTTCGATGATGTGGTCGGCACCACGACCATCGGTCAGTGCCAGCACCGCTTTCGCCCAGTCCGGATCGCTGCGGTAGTTGATGCCGTCATGCGCGCCAAGCGCCTTTGCCCGCATGAGTCTGTCGTCGCTGCTTGACGTGACGATGACACGTGCGCCAGCTGCCGCGGCGAACTGCACCGCAAACAGCGAGACGCCACCAGTGCCTAGACTGAGCACGGTCTCGCCCGGCTTCAGCCGGCCTTCGGTGAACAGCGCGTGCCAGGCCGTGACCGCGGCGCAAGGCAATGTCGCCGCTTCGCTATCGCTCATATGTGGCGGCGCAAGCACGGCTGCCTGTTCGTCCAGCCGCGCGAACTCGCTGAGCAAACCATCGACCGGACCACCGCGCTGATAGAACGGCTCGGCCATGGCGAAGCTGCCACCGACCCAGCGCTGCCAGAACGTACCGCAGACACGGTCGCCGACCTCGAAGCGGGTCACTTCGGCGCCAACCGCGACAACTTCGCCCACACCGTCCGAAAGCGGTATCAGCGGCAGCGCAAAGGCGGTGTGGTAGCTGCCACGGGCGATCTCTACGTCACGGTAGTTGAGCGCGGTTGCCTTGACCTTGATGATCATCTCCTGGCGGCCCGGATCCGGCATCGGCAGCTCGACCAGTCGGAGATTGTCGATGCCGCCAGGGGCCTGCAATTCGATTGCTTTCATTGTCTTCCCTTCCTTCTGGAAATCCGTCGGAAGGAAAATCGCTTGCCAGCACCCCGATTTCAAATTCATAATAATCAGAATAATTATGCATCAGGAGCATTTTTGGAATGCTGGAGGAACTGCGTACGCTTGTTCTCTTCGCCGAGGAAGGTTCCATCCAGAATGTGGCCCGCCGCCTGCCTTTGACACAGCCGGCCGTCACCCGGCAGATGCAGCGGCTGGAGGATATGCTCGGGACGACGCTTCTCGATCGCCGGCAGAAGCCGCCACGCCTGACCGGGGCGGGATTGGAGGTGCTGGCGCGCGCAAAGGACATACTGGCTTCGGTCGAGGCTTTGAAAGCGTTCGCCGCTGAAGCCGAGCCGCAGGGCGTGCTGCGTGTCGGCCTGGCGCATGGCTTGTCCGATGCGAGCGTTGCGGGCGCTATCGCAGGCGCGGCCGGTGCGTTTCCAAGAATATCGTTGCGGCTCAAGACCGGCTGGAGCGCGGAGCTCATCGAGCAGTTCGAACGCGGTCAACTCGATATGGCGATCGTTCTGCGACCTGCCGATCATCAACGCTCGGACGCGCTCGGCACCGAACGTCTCTGCATCATAGCGCAGGCTGGCGGCACCGAACCCCATCTCACGGACGCTCGGACTCCCATGCCTTGGGTTCTGAGCCCCGAGCCGTGCGACGCGCGTCAGAGGCTCCTCTCCAGTTTGGGCGGCGAACGGCATCGTCTCGTTGTCGCGGCGGAAATCCAGGACCCGGCGATGCAGATGGAATGGGTACGTCGGGGACACGGCCTCGGCCTCATGCCGTTGCGGCTCGCGGCGCGAGGACTTCCCGACGGGCTCGCGCTTGTCGATCTCGAAGATGTCGACCTTTCATTGCAGGTCGTGGCACTGCGCGCTCCGCATCTCAACCGGCTGGCGAAGGCCGTGGAGGCCATTGCAGAGGCCGTCGGCGAAGCCATGAAAATGGAGGCATGATGCCGGCTGGCCGGCTGGAGCGGGTCCGGCGTCCCTTGCCTCTTCAGGCGATTTGTGGTCTTGGGAGCCCGAAATCGCTTTCCCAGCGAACATCTCATTCCCGGATCACCGCATCATGGCCAAGATCAATGGCAACGAAATCCGTCCCGGCTTCGTCATCGAACACGATGGCGGCCTCTGGGTGGCGGTCAGGACCAACACCGTCAAGCCTGGCAAGGGCGGCGCCTACAACCAGGTCGAGCTGAAGAACTTGATCAACGGCACCAAGCTCAACGAGCGCTTTCGCTCGGCCGAAACGGTCGAGCAGATCAGGCTCGACCTGAAGGATTTTTCCTTCCTCTACGCGCAGGAAGACGCGCTGGTGTTCATGGACACCCAGAGCTACGAGCAGCTCGAACTGAACAAGGACTTCGTCGGCGATCGCGCCGCCTTCCTGCAGGACGGCATGATGGTGACGGTCCAGCTTTACGAGGACCGGCCGATCGGCATTTCCTTGCCTGACTATGTGACGCTGACCATCACCGAGGCGGACCCGGTAGTGAAGGGCCAGACGGCGGCTTCATCCTACAAGCCGGCGGTGTTGGAGAACGGCATCCGCGTGCTCGTGCCGCCATTCATCGGCGCCGGCGAGCGCATCATCGTCGACACCAACGAAATCACTTACGTTCGCCGCGCCGACTGATGCATGTCGCCCAAAAGTGGCCCCGGTTTTGGGTCACCGACATGCATCACAGAGCTTGAAGCGCAGCAGCAGGAAGAAGCACGATGGCACGCTCAGCCCTTCTCAACGTCATGGTCCAGGCCGCAATGAAGGCCGGCCGCTCGCTGTCGCGCGACTTCGGCGAGGTCCAGAACCTGCAGGTCTCGATGAAAGGGCCGGGCGACTATGTCAGCCAGGCCGACCGCAAGGCCGAGGACATCGTCTTTGCCGAGCTGTCGAAGGCACGGCCGGGCTATTCCTTCCTGATGGAGGAACGCGGCACGGTGGAAGGCGATGACAGCCAGCACCGCTGGATCGTCGACCCGCTCGACGGCACCACCAATTTCCTGCATGGCATTCCGCTCTTTGCCGTCTCTATCGCATTGGAGCGCCAAGGACAGATCGTCGCCGGCGTCATCTACAATCCGGCGATGGACGAGCTCTACACCGCCGAACGCGGCGGCGGCGCCTTCATGAACGACCGCCGCCTGCGGGTCGCCGGCCGCATCAAGCTGGTCGACACGGTCATTGGTTGCGGCATGCCGCATCTGGGACGCGGCCACCACGGCAATTTCCTTGTCGAGTTGCGCAACGTCATGGCCGAGGTCTCCGGCGTCCGCCGCCTCGGCTCCGCCTCGCTCGATCTTGCCTATGTCGCCGCCGGCCGCATGGATGGCTTCTGGGAAACCGGCCTGTCGGCCTGGGACATCGCCGCCGGCCTTCTGCTGATCCGCGAGGCGGGTGGTTTCGTTTCGGACATGGATGGCGGACAGGACATGCTCGACAATGGCTCGGTGGTCGCCGGCAACGAGGTCATCCAGCGCGCTTTGCTCAAGGTCGTGAAGAAGCCGTTCACGCCGCGCTGACGGGCACGCCGCGCTGAAGCGCCGCAGTCGTAAAACCGCCAACAAGACTTGAAATACTGCCTGGCGACCGCCCAGATTGGGGCACGGCGCAGGAACCCGGCAGTGTGAAAGACGTCAAGCCCCACCCCGACATCCCGTTCATCGGACGCTGGCACTATTCGCGCGCCGAGATGATCGCCGACGGTATCGTCCATGCCGTCGGCATCGTGCTGGCGATAGCGGCCGGTTCGGCACTGCTGGCGCTGGCGGCCTTTCGTGTCGGGCCGGGCGAATACATTGCCGCCGCCTTCTATGTGGTTTCGCTGCTCACCGTGCTGTCGGTGTCGCTGACCTACAATTTGTGGCCGGTGTCATCACCGAAGAAATGGGTCCTGCGGCGCTTCGATCACGCCGCGATCTATCTGCTGATCGCCGGAACCTACACGCCTTTCCTGGCCCAGCTCGGCGGCTCGCCGCTGGCAGGCTGGATGATTGTCCTCGTCTGGAGCGCAGCGGCGCTGGGCATCGCCATCAAGGTGTTCTTTCCCGGCCGGTTCGACCGGCTGGCCATCGTCTTCTATCTCGCCATCGGCTGGAGCGGCATCATCCTGGCAAAGCCGCTTGTCCAGACGCTGCCGACGGCATCGCTCGCGCTCATCGTCGCTGGCGGCATCGTCTATTCCTGCGGCGTCATCTTCTTCGCCTGGAAGGGGCTGCGCTTCCACAATGCGCTGTGGCACGGCTTCGTCGTCACCGGCGCCGGCCTGCATCTGGCCGCCATGGTCGATTGTCTGGTGATCAACCGCCTCTGACCTGGCGCGCGACCCCGGAAACCGATTTGCGATCGAACGCACGTCGCACCGAGCCGGGCGGCAATATTGCCAAGCGCCATTCAATTTGGTCACAATTCCGTTTAGAGTCGCGTTCAACCTGATCGGCGGCGGCATCGGAAACGGGGCACGGATGGCTTTTCTCAAATCCTTCGGCGTGGGCAGACGTTCTGATGTCCTGATCTACGACCCGCACAAGCTGTCGAGTCCGCAGGTCTTCCTGCTGACCATGGTGATCTTCCTGGCCATCGTGGCGTTCATTGCCGCGATCCTGACCCGCCAGATCTCGACGGCCTTCGGCAGCAATCCCGGTCTCAACGGCCTGATCGTCGGCGTGCTGGTGGTCGGCATCCTGCTTGCCTTCGCCCAGGTCGGGCGGCTGTTTCGCGAAGTGCGCTGGGTCAACTCCTTCCGCGCCGGCTCGGAAACCACCGAACCGGTGTTGCTGGCGCCGATGAAAGCCATGCTCGGCCGCTCGTCGTCGATGGCTTTTTCGACCAGTTCGATGCGCACCATGCTCGATTCCATCGCCACGCGCCTGGATGAAAGCCGCGACACCTCGCGCTATCTCGTCGGCCTGCTGGTGTTCCTCGGCCTGCTCGGCACCTTCTGGGGCCTCTTGAACACCATCGGCTCGATCCGCGAGACCATCGAATCGCTCGACCCGGGCACGGGTGACGCCGCCGCGGTGCTCGATTCGCTCAAGCAGGGGCTTTCCGCGCCGCTGGCCGGCATGGGCACCGCCTTCTCGTCCTCGCTGTTTGGCCTGTCCGGCTCGCTGGTGCTCGGTTTCCTCGACCTGCAGGCCGGCCGCGCCCAGACGCGTTTCTACACCGAGCTTGAAAACTGGCTGTCCTCGGTCACCGACCTGTCGTCCGACATCGTCGTTTCCGACCCGGCCAAGACCGAATCCTCGGATGAGATTCGTGTGCTGTCCGAACGGCTGCGCAGCATGCAGGAGAATGGCGGCGGCTCCAACCCGCGCGTCGCCACCGCCATGGCCAATCTCGCCGACGGCATTTCCGGCCTGGTCAAGAACATGCGCTCGGAACAGCAGATCATGCGCGACTGGGTCGAGGCCCAGTCCGACGAGCAGAAGGCGATGCGCAACACGTTGGAGAAGATCGCCGATGCCCTGAAGAAGCCCGGGGTGCACTGACGTGGCGCTCGCCAGGGGCCGGCGCACCGATCGCCGCATCGACTATTGGCCGGGCTTCGTCGACGCGCTGTCGACGCTGCTCCTGGCCATCATGTTCCTGCTCACGGTCTTCGTGCTGGCGCAATTCCTGCTCGGCCGCGAAATCTCCGGCAAGGATACGGCGCTCTCGCGTCTCAACTCGCAGATCAACGAACTGACCCAGCTTCTGGCTCTGGAGCGCTCGACGGCGCAGGACAAGGATGATTCGCTGGCCAATCTGCAGGCATCGCTGTCGGCGGCGGAAGCCGAGAAGAGCCGCCTCGAACAATTGCTGGCGCAAGGCGCGGGCGCCGGCGACGCCGCCAACCAGCGTGCGGCGGAGCTGGGCGGCGAACTCGACAACCAGCGCCAGATCAGCCAGCAGGCGCTGAGCCAGGTCGAGATCCTCAACCAGCAGATCGCGGCACTGCGCAAGCAGATCGGCGCGCTTGAGGATGCGCTCAACGTGTCCGAAACGCGCGACCGCGATTCCAACACCAAGATCGCCGATCTCGGCCGCCGCCTGAACGTGGCCCTTGCGCAGCGCGTGCAGGAACTGAACCGCTACCGCTCCGACTTCTTCGGGCGCTTGCGCGAAATCCTCGCCGACCGCGAGAACATCCGCATCGTCGGCGACCGCTTCGTCTTCCAGTCGGAAGTGCTGTTTCCGACCGGCTCCGAAGAGATCAACGATGCCGGCAAGGTCGAGATGAAGAAACTCGCCGACGCCATCATCGAGTTGCAGAAGGAAATTCCCCCGGAGATCAACTGGGTGCTGCGCGTCGACGGCCATACCGACAACAAGCCGCTCTCCGGCACCGGTCGCTACCGCGACAACTGGGAGCTGTCGACGGCGCGTTCGACCTCGGTGGTGAAGTTCCTGATCGAGAACGGCGTACCGGCCAACCGGTTGGTCGCCGCCGGCTTCGGCGAGTTCCAGCCGCTCGACCCCGCCGACACCGAAGAGGCGCGCAACAAGAACCGCCGTATTGAACTGAAGCTCACCGAACGTTGATTTCTCATCACGCGAACTCACGCGAATTTGTTCGCCGGCTCAACTCTAGGGCGCAGGCCGGAGCCGGCAAGGCCTGAAAAGATTATCTTTTTTTAATTACACTTCGCGCCGACGCGCCCCTAGCTTGCCGCGCAGGGCCGAGAACCGCCGGCGATGCCTCCCATCGCGACGCGACGGAACTGGACGACCCAAACGGTCGGAAGGCGAGGCGGCGCGACCGCTCCCTTCCCAGCAGGAGGAAGCGCCCCATGCGCACATCAGCATCTCTCAAGACTGCAACGCTTGCCGCAGTTCTCATTGTCGCCCCGCTCGCCGGCGCCTATGCCGCCGGTCATCACAAGGGCGCTCTGGACGCGAGCGACCCGACTGACCTGACGGGCCCGCGTGTCGAGGCCCTTATTGAACAGGTCCAGGGCGTCCACCAGGGCATAGTCGACGCCAGGCAGGCCAACAACATCACCCCGGCCGTGGCGGAGCGCCTGGAAATGCGCACCGCCCGCATCAGCCAGGCGGCCGAGAAGATAGCCGCGTCCGATCACGGCAGGATACCGGCGGCGCAATACCATGACCTGCTGCGCCGGCTCGACAATGTCGACCAAAGGCTGATGGTCGACACCGGCAGCGGCTTCATGATCGGCGATGGCTCCGACGGCGGAAACTACCCGAACGGCTGAGACCGGCTATTTGCAGCGCGCGTTCTTGCCGATGCGCATGATCCGACCGAAATCGGTTCCGATTTCGGTCCATGCAACAGGAAGGGACCACCTGGCGCCTTCGGGACCCCAATCCCGCGGGCGTCCTTTTTCCCTACCAGCCAAGCCAGACCGCGATCAGGGCAAGCACCGCCGGCACGGTCTGGATGAACAGGATCTTGCGACCAACCGTCGCCGCGCCATAGAGGCCGGCAATGGCCACGCACAACAGGAAGAAGACCTTGACCTGGAAACCACCCGCGCCCAGGGTGAGGCCCCAGATCAGGCCGGCGGCGAGGAAGCCGTTGTAGAGCCCCTGGTTGGCGGCGAGCACCTTCGAAGCGCTGGCGAACTCCGGCGTCAGATTGAATGCCTTGTGTCCGCTCGGCGTGTCCCACAGCACCATCTCGAGATAGACGATGTAGACATGGATCAAGGCCACCAGCCCGACCAGGATGTTGCCGATCATCTTGTTCCCCCTTCATGTGTCGCCGTCAGCATTTCACGCGCGGCCTCACCTGCGCAAGACGCATCCGCCGCGCGGAGCCGCAGGGTTGCAAACGTCTTTGCGTTGGTATCTTTTCGCGCCGTCCCCAATCACGGAAGCCGCCATGTCCTTTCAGAAACTCGATGACCTCGGCCACAAACTCGAAGCGCTGGAGCATGCGCTGGCCATCCTCGGCGCCGATGAAGCGACCCATATGGCCGTCGGCGGTGGCGAGAAGCGCGCCGAGGCGATGGCGGCACTTGCCGGCATGTATCACACCAGGGCGACGGCGCCGGAAATCGCCGACTGGATCGCCGCCGCCGAGGGCGAGACGCTCGGCGAAGAGCAACGGGCGGCTCTCGCCGAATTGCGGCGGCAGTACACCAACCTGACCTGCCTGCCGGTCGAATTCGTCGAACGTCAGACGACGGCGCGCATGCGTTGCGAGCAATTGTGGCGCGACCTGCGCGCCAAGAACGATTGGGCCGGCTTCCAGCCGGCGCTCGAGGGCGTGGTGGCGCTGGTGCGCGAGGAGGCCGCCTTGCGCGCCGATGTCCTCGGTCTCGCCCCCTATGACGCGCTCATGGAGCAATACGACCCCGGCAACCGCACCGCCGACATCACCCCTGTCTTCACCGACCTGAAAGCTTTCCTCAGGGGTTTCGTGCCGGAGGCACTGGCGATGCAGGAAGCGCGGTTGCGCAAGCACCCGCTGAAGCCGCTTTCGGGGACCTATGCGATCGACCGGCAGCGCGAACTCGGCCTTGCCATGATGGCCGCGGTCGGTTTCGACCTGACACATGGTTCGCTGTCCGTATCGCACCACCCTTTCTGCGGCGGCGTACCCAGCGACGTGCGCATCACCACTCGCTACAAGACCTCCGACTTCCTGTCGGCGCTGATGGGCGTGCTGCACGAGACAGGCCATGCGCTATACGAACAGAACCTGCCCAAGGCATGGTCGCACTGGCCGCTCGGCAAGGCGCGCGGCATGGCCGTGCATGAAAGCCAGAGCCTGTTCGTCGAAAAGCAGGTCGGCCGCAACCCTGCCTTCTGGCGCTGGGCGCTGCCGGTGGTCGAAAGGCATCTCGGCGAAGCCTGGTCGCTCGACGACATCCTGCCGCATGTGCATCGCGTCGAACGCGGCCTGATCCGTGTAGATGCCGACGAGGTGACCTATCCCCTCCATGTCATCCTGCGCTACGAGCTAGAGCAGGAACTCGTCTCGGGCAGGCTGGAGGTGGCTGATCTCCCCGAAGCGTGGGATGCCAAGATGCGCGACTATCTCGGCCTTTCCACCATAGACAATCCGGCCGACGGGCCGATGCAGGATGTTCATTGGCCGGGCGCCGCCTTCGGCTACTTCCCCTCCTACACGCTGGGCGCGATGATGGCGGCCCAGCAATGGGCGGCGCTGACAAGGGACCATCCGTCCGCTGATGGCGACCTCGCCAGGGGAGATTTCGAGGCGATCAACGCCTGGCGGCGCGACAGGATCTGGTCGCAGGGGTCGCGCTGGTCGACGCCGGACCTGCTCGAGCGCGCCACCGGTGAGAAGCTCAACGCCACGTATTTCACCGATCATCTGCGCAAACGGTATGGAACCGCGTGAAGCTATGGGTGGAACCGCCAGGCCAATAGCGCCTGCCTACTCGGCCGCCCCCCTGAAGGCGCTTGCACCGGTTTCGAACTGCAGCTTCGCCAGCCGCGCATAGATGCCGCCCTTGGCGACGAGGCTCTTGTGCGTGCCTTCCTCGACAATGCTGCCGCCGTCCATGACCAGGATCCTGTCGGCTTTCAGCACCGTTGCCAGGCGGTGCGCGATGACGATGGTGGTGCGGCCTTGCATCAGCCGCTCCAGCGCCATCTGCACCAGCGTCTCGCTTTCGGCGTCGAGCGCCGAAGTCGCCTCGTCGAGCAGCAGGATCGGTGCGTCGCGCAGGATGGCGCGGGCGATCGCCACCCGCTGGCGCTGGCCGCCGGACAGCGTCACGCCACGCTCGCCGACCTGGCTGTCGTAGCCTTTTTCAAGCTTGAGGATGAACTCGTCGGCCAGCGCATCCTTGGCCGCCGCCTCGATCTCGGCCTCGCTGGCCCCCGGCCGGCCGAAGCCGATATTGTCGCGCGCGCTCGCCGCGAAGATGGTGACATCCTGCGGCACGATGGCGATGCGTTGCCTGATGGCGATGGGATCGGCCTCGCGCACGTCGACGCCGTCGATCACGATCCTGCCGGTCTCGGGATCGTAGAAGCGCAGGATCAGCGAAAACACGGTGCTCTTGCCAGCGCCCGAAGGCCCGACGATCGCCACCGTCTCGCCGGGCTTGACCTGAAAGCTCAGGCCATGGACGGCGGCCCGGTCGGGCCTGGCAGGATATGAGAACGACACATCGTCGAAAGTGATCGCCCCTCCCGCCTTCGCCGGCAGCGGCCGCGGATCGGCTGGCGCCTGGATCGCCGGCTTCTCGGCCAGGATCTCGGTCAGCCGTTCGGCGGCGCCCGCTGCCTGGGCGAGTTCACCCCACACTTCCGACAGCGCGCCGAGCGCGCCGGCCGCGAACACCGAATAGAGCAGGAACTGGCCGAGCGTGCCCGGCGACAGCGTGCCGTCGAGCACGTCGCGCGAGCCGAACCACAGCACCGCCACGACAGAGGAAAAGATCATGAAGATGGCGAAGAAGGTAAGGAACGAACGGGCAAAGATCGAGGCCCGCGCCGCGTCGAAAGCGGCCTCCACGGCGGACGAAAAGCGGCCGGTGACCAGCCTTTCATTGGTGAAGGCCTGCAGCGTGCGCACCGCGCCGATCTGCTCGCTGGCATAGGCTGTCGCATTGGCCAGAGTGTCCTGCGCCAGCCGTGATTTTCGCCGCACCGAGCGGCCGAAGGCGACCAGCGGCAACACGATGACCGGGATCGCGGCGATGACCAGGCCCGACAGCTTCGGGCTGGTGAAGACCATCATCGCCACGGCGCCAAGGCCGAGGATGACATTGCGCAGCGCCACCGAAGCGGTCGCCCCCACGGCCGACTTGATCTGCGTCGTGTCGGCGGCGAGCCGCGACACGATCTCCCCCGACTGCGCGGTGTCGAAGAAGGATGGCGACAGGGTTGTCACATGGCTGAACACATCGCTGCGGATATCGGCGACAACGCGCTCGCCGAGCGTGATGACGAAATAGTAACGGCAGGCCGACGCAGCCGCCAGCACAGCGGCCATCACCACCAGCATGCCGAAATATTCGGCGATGAAGCTGGAATCCGACGCCGAAAAGCCGTGGTCGATCATCCGCCGCACCGCCAGCGGCAAGGCCAGCGTCGTCGCCGCCGCAACGGCCAGCGAGATGACCGCGCCGATGACCAGTTTCCGGTAGCGGGTGAGATAGGGGAACAGGCGCCTGAGCGGCTTGAGCGAGCGTCGGCGCTCGTCTGCATCGCCACTGATATCCGCCATGACCGTTTCCTCTGGCCCCTTTGCGTGCGCGCCATCAATATGCGCTTGTCGCGGCCTTGTGATTCAATTCCGGCTGATGTATAGGCTCGCCGACCGTTTTAGAAGCCGTGGCTCCTCAATAGCTGCGGCTTCGAGTTTTAAAAAGGGGCGCATCGACGCAGGCTCTGTGCCCGTGAGCCACGCCAGCAAGCCAGGAACCGAACCATGAAGACCGACATCCATCCCGACTACCACACCATCAAGGTCGTCATGACCGACGGCACCGAATACATGACCCGTTCGACCTGGGGCAAGGAAGGCGATACGATGAACCTCGATATCGACCCGACCACCCACCCGGCCTGGACCGGCGGCCAGCAGACCCTGCTCGACCGCGGCGGCCGTCTGTCGAAGTTCAAGAAGCGCTTCGAAGGTTTCGGCCTCTAAGCCCACTGAAGCCTTGTCGAGATCAAGAACCCGCCCTCGTGGCGGGTTTTTTGTTGTGACCAAGGTAGATCGCCTCAAGCTGGCGCTTGCCACTACCTCCCCCTTGCGGGAGGTCGGACCGAAGGTCCCGGGGGGCGGCGCCGCCCCCAACTCGCTGCTTCGCAGCGACCCTCCCCACGAGGGTAGGGTGAGAGCATCTTACTCGGCCAGCAGTTCGCGCAGCGCCATGCGCTTATAGGCTCCGACCAGCCTGTCGCCCTCCTGCCGCTCGACCGAGATCGCCAGCCGCATGGCGGCCTCGCCCACGTCCGAGCCGTCACGGGCTCCCGGCTGCTTCTTCATGGCGTGGCGGTGAGCATCGCCATCACATGCAAAAAGACCCCTATGCGGGGTCTTTGGACTTGTGACCCTTGCGGTCGGAATGGCCGAGATCGCGATCCGGGTCGATGACATCGCGGACCAGCTGCTTGAGCTTGGCCGCATCCGGGAAACCGCCGTCGCGCTTGCGGTCCCAGACCAGCACGTCATTGCAGGAAATGGTGAAGATGCCGCTGGTGCCGGGCACCAGCGTTACTTCGCCGAGATCCGTGCCGAAGGTGGAGAGCAGTTCCTGCGCCATCCAGCCGGCGCGCAACAGCCACTGGCACTGCGTGCAATAGGTGATGCGAATGATGGGCAACCGCTCTTCGATTGCGCCGGACTGAATGTCGCTCATGCCTGGCTGAGCTTCGCTCATGCCGCGCTGAGCTTGGCCATCGTCTCGTCGTCGACCTCGAAATTGGCGTAGACGCTCTGGACGTCGTCGTCATCCTCGAGCGTGGCGACCAGCTTCATCAGCGATTGTGCCCGCTCCTCGTCGACCGGAACATTGTTCTGCGGCTTCCAGATCGGCTTCACCGATTCAGCCTCGCCGAGCGCGCCTTCCAACGCCTTCGACACCTCACCGAGATTTTCGAAGGCGCAATAGATCGTGTGGCCTTCCTCGTCGGACTGCACGTCGTCGGCGCCGGCTTCGATCGCCGCGTCCATCACCTTCTCGGCGTCACCGACCGATGCCGGGTAATAGATCTCACCGGCACGGTCCCACATGAACGACACCGAGCCGGTTTCGCCCATCGCCCCGCCGGCCTTGGTGAAGGCGGCGCGGACATTCGACGCCGAGCGGTTGCGGTTGTCGGTCAGGGCCTCGACAATGACGGCGACACCGCCCGGACCATAGCCCTCGTAGCGCACGGCTTCGTAGTTCTCGGCATCGCCCATCGAGGCCTTGTTGATGGCGCGCTGGATGTTGTCCTTCGGCATCGACACCGCCTTGGCGTTCTGCACGGCAAGGCGCAGGCGCGGGTTCATCGATGGATCGGGCGTGCCGCTCTTGGCGGCAACGGTGATTTCGCGCGCCAGCTTGGAAAACATTTTCGACCGCACCGCGTCCTGACGGCCCTTGCGGTGCATGATGTTCTTGAACTGTGAATGGCCAGCCATGGCACCCCTGTCGTGTTCGGCTAGAGCATCCCGCAGCAAGGCAGATCACCTCGCCTTTTGCAAAATGCTCTAATTCAAAATTTCAGAACGTCCTTGATGCGTCCGAGGACGTATGGCGCTCTCTGTCGGAATGGCCGGCTTATAGATAAATCGGCTCAATTCGTCCAGCCGCAGCGATTGCACCTTGAACGAGGCATCCCAGGCCACGCAGTTGCGACGGTCCGAGGAAATAGCGGGAATCAATGCCCGTCGCCGGACTTCGCCTTCCTGCGCTGTCGCGCCAGCATGTTGAGCCCCTCGACCAGCGCCGAGAAACCCATGGCCGCGTATATGTAGCCCTTGGGCACGTGATAGCCCATGCCGTCGGCGATCAGCGTCATGCCGATCATCAAAAGGAAGCCCAGCGCCAGCATGACAATGCTCGGATTCTTGGCAATGAAGTCCGCCAGTGGCCCCGCCGCCAGCATCATCACGCTGACCGCGACGATCACAGCTATATACATGATGGCGATCTCATCGGTCATGCCGACGGCGGTGATGATCGAATCGATCGAGAAGACGAGGTCGAGCAGCAGGATCTGGAGGATCGCGCCGGCAAGGCCGATCTGCAGCGTCTCGCCCAGCATCGTATCCCTGTGGTCGTCGGGATCGACCGAATGATGGATTTCCTTGGTCGCCTTCCAGACCAGGAACAGGCCGCCGGCGATCAGGATCAGGTCGCGCCAGGAAAAACCGTGGCCGAACGCAGTGAATACCGGCATCGTCAGCTGGACGATGACCGAGATGGTGGCCAGCAGCACCAGCCGCATGACCAGCGCCGCCGAGATGCCGAGCCGGCGGGCTCGGGCGCGTTGCGCCTCCGGCAGTTTGTTGGTCAGGATCGAGATGAAGATCAGATTGTCGATGCCGAGCACGATCTCAAGCACCACCAGCGTCAGCAGCGCGACCCAGGCCGTCGGGTCGGAAACGAATTGAAAATGCGGCGCGAAAAATTCGATAAGCTGCATGGAGGTCGTTGTCCCCTCTTGTAACGATCTAGAGCAGTGTCGCCGGCAATTAGGTACTGCACACGCCTATATCAATGTCATGACCAGAAGGACGGCGCGGTTTCCTCCAGCCGCGGGCCGCGACGAAACGGCGCGATCTTCTCGGCCAGCCCGGTGCGGTCGGAAATATCAACGCCGACGCCGCACAATGTCGCCGGTCCGGTCGCTGCCTCGAAACGCCCTTTCGGCACCTTCGACAGGAACCGGTTGAGCGGTTCCTCCTTGTCCATGCCAAGCGATGAATCGTAATCGCCGCACATGCCGGCGTCGGAGATGTAGCCGGTACCGCCATTGAGGATCTGGTGATCGCCGGTCGGCTGGTGCGTGTGGGTGCCGACGACAAGGCTGGCGCGGCCATCGACGAAATGCGCGAAGCACATCTTTTCAGACGTTGCCTCGGCGTGGAAGTCGATGACCACGGCATCCGCCTGCTCGCCGAGCGGACAGGCGGCAAGCTCGCGCTCCCCGGCCTGGAACGGATCGTCGAGCTCGGGATGCATGAACACCCTGCCCATGATGTTGGCGACCAGCACGCGCGCGCCGCTCCTGGCGATGTAGACGCCGGAGCCGCGCCCGGGCGTGCCCTTGGGAAAATTGGACGGCCGCAGGAACCGCTCTTCGCGCGGCGCAAAGGCCAGGGCGTCGCGCTGGTCCCAGACGTGGTTGCCGGTGGTGACGACATCGGCGCCGGCCGCGATCGTCTCGCGAAAGATCTCTTCGGTGATGCCGAAGCCGCCGGCGGCATTCTCGCCGTTGACGATGACGAAATCGAGCCTGAAGTCCGAGATCAATCCAGGCAATTGCTCCCACACCGCCGTGCGGCCCGTTTTTCCCACCATGTCACCGAGGAAGAGAAGTCTCATATGATCCCGCACCGAAGGTCAACGAAGCAAAAGCTGCATGACGTCTGCGAAAAGATCATGCGTCCATTTATCTACAATTTTGGCGCGAAGCGGCGCAACCCGCTCTCGGTGAGTATTTCCGGAATGATGACGTCGTGGTCCTCATCCGGCACCAGCGCCACCTCCTGGCAGTCGAAGGCGATGCCGATCAATCGTGGTGGCTTTCCCTTGTCGACCAGCTTGGCGATTGCGCGGTCATAATAGCCGGCGCCGTAGCCAATGCGGTGGCCGCGCGGATCGAAGGCGGCGAGCGGCACCAGCATCACCGAGGGGTCGAGCACCTCGGCTTCTTCGTGCGGGCCGACCGTGCCGAAGCCCATCTCGACCATCGGCGCGCCGCGCACCAGTTCGCGAAAGACGATGGTGGTCTTGTCGAGGATGGCTGGCAGGCAAAGCCTCGCCCCCTTCTCGCGCAAGGCGAACATCAGCGGCCGGACGTCCACTTCCGATCGCATCGGCCAGAAGCCGGAGACGATCTGGCCCGGCTCGACATCGAGGTGATCGCGCGCCGTCTCGGCCATTTCAAGCGCGATCTCCACCCGCCACAACGCATCAAGCGCGTTACGGCGCCCGAGTGCCTCACGGCGAAGCTGCTTTTTCAATTCCTTGGGAGAGGTCATGCGGCCAGTATAGAAAAGGTCGGATCTGGAGGGAGTCTTGGCAGCGGCGTTTTCCACCGCGCCATCCACCGAAATGCGTGGATGCCTTGAAATAAGTGACGATCCACACAACCGGTGGAGAGAGCGATCCCGGGTGCCTACAAAGTAGGTGGGCGCCGTGTGAGAAAACCCACGGGTCTTCCCAGGGACAGCTCCCTAAGGATCGTTAAGGCCCCGGGGAAAATGTTCTCCTGCCGGGAAGCACAGACCGTCATCCCCAATATAGGCCGATGGCAGCCCAAGCGCCAGAGAGATGGCATTCTTTCCGTGCTGGTTCACGCCGTCGCCGCAGCCAACCCCACCCTTGCGCGGACCGGGCCGCCTCCTTACGGTCGCCAGGAGTGAACCAGGGAGCGAAAATGCGTTTCGAAGGCACGGCGGCCTATGTCGCCGACAAGGATCTGATGGTGGCGGTCAACGCGGCGATCGCGCTGGAGCGGCCCTTGCTGGTCAAGGGCGAGCCCGGCACCGGCAAGACGGAACTTGCCAGGCAAGTCGCGGCGGCCCTTGGCCTCGATCTGATCGAATGGCACGTCAAGTCGACCACAAGGGCGCAGCAGGGGCTTTACGAATATGACGCCGTCTCGCGGCTGCGCGACAGCCAGCTTGGCGATGTCAGGTTCAACGACATCAGGAATTACATCAAGCGCGGAAAATTGTGGGAGGCGTTCGCCGCCGGCAAGAAGGTCGTGCTTCTGATCGACGAGATCGACAAGGCCGACATCGAGTTCCCCAACGACCTGTTGCAGGAACTCGATCGGATGGAGTTCTTCGTCTACGAGACCGGCGAGACCATCCGCGCGGCCGTCAGGCCGATCGTCATCATCACCTCCAACAACGAGAAGGAGCTGCCGGACGCCTTCCTGCGCCGCTGCTTCTTCCACTACATCCGCTTTCCCGACGTCGACACGCTGCACAGGATCGTCGACGTGCACTATCCCGGCATCAAGCAGAGCCTGGTGCGTGCGGCCCTCACCCAGTTCTACGAAATCCGCGACGTGCCCGGCCTGAAGAAGAAGCCGTCGACCTCCGAAGCGCTCGACTGGATAAGGCTGCTGGTCGCCGACGACATCGCGCCGGAGGACCTGCGCGCCGACCCGAAGAACGCCTTGCCCAAGCTGCATGGCGCGCTGCTGAAGAACGAGCAGGACGTGCATCTGTTCGAACGGCTGGCCTTCATGGCGCGAAGGCAGGGGTAGCGCTTTTCCCTGCTGTGGACCGTTGCCGGCAGTCGAACAGGGAGGCAGCTTCGGCCAGAACCCCCGGAGGAAATGAAATGACCGATATCATCGTCCGCCCGCTTGCGCAGTCCGACCATGCCGACTGGCGCCGCCTGTGGACCGACTACCTCACCTTCTACGAAACCAAGCTGCCGGAAGAGGTCTACGCCGTCACCTGGAAGCGGCTGTTCACGGCGGGTGAGTTCGAGCCGAAGGGTTTCATCGCCACCCTCGACGGCAAGGCTGTCGGCCTCACCCACTATCTCTACCACCGCTCCTGCTGGGCGGAGCAGAACAACTGCTACCTGCAGGACCTGTTCGCCGACCCCACCGTGCGCGGCAAGGGCATCGGTGCGGCGCTGATCGAGGCCGTGAAGCAGGAAGCCGCCAGCATTGGCGTCAAGAACGTCTACTGGATGACGCACGAGACCAACGCGACGGCGCGCAAGCTCTACGATTATGTCGCGCGGCGAACCGGCTTCATCGAGTATGACCTGTTGTAGATAGGCCATGTTCATCCCGTTCTTCCTCGAGTTGAAGGCCGCGCGCGTTCCCGTTTCGCTGCGGGAATATCTGTCGCTGCTTGAGGGGCTGGAAGCCGGGCTGGTCGACTATGACGTCGAGGGTTTTTATTACCTCGCCCGCACCGCGCTGGTGAAGGACGAGCGCCATATCGATCGCTTCGACCAGGTGTTCGCGCATGTCTTCAAGGGCATTGAGGCGCTGAGCGGACCGAATGCGGTCGACGTCGCCAATATTCCCGAGGAATGGCTGCGCCGGCTCGCCGAAAAGCACCTGACCGAGGAGGAGAAAAAACTGGTCGAGGCACTGGGCGGCTTCGAGAAGCTGATGGAGACCTTGAAGCAGCGGCTCGAGGAGCAGAAGGGCCGCCACCAGGGCGGCTCGAAATGGGTCGGCACCGGCGGCACCTCGCCCTTCGGCGCCTATGGCTACAACCCCGAAGGCGTGCGCATCGGCCAGCATGAAAGCCGCAACCGCCGCGCGGTGAAGGTCTGGGACAAGCGCGAGTTCAGGAATTTCGACGACGCCGTCGAGCTTGGCACGCGCAACATCAAGATCGCGCTGAAGCGCCTGCGCCGCTGGGTGCGCGAGGGCGCCGAGGAGGAATTCGACCTGCCCGGCACCATCCACGCCACCGCCGAGCACGGCTACCTCGACGTGCGCACGCGGCCCGAACGGCGCAATGCCGTGAAGCTCCTGATGTTCTTCGATGTCGGCGGCTCGATGGACGATCACATCAAAAGCGTCGAGGAGCTGTTTTCGGCCGCCCGCGCCGAATTCCGCCAGCTCGAATATTTCTACTTCCACAACTGCCTCTACGAAGGCGTGTGGAAGGACAATCGCCGCCGCCATGCCGAGGTGATTCCGACCTTCGACCTCCTCCACAAATACGGCCCGGACTACAAGGTGATCGTCGTCGGCGATGCCTCGATGAGCCCTTACGAGATTGCCCACCCCGGCGGCTCGGTCGAGCACTGGAATCCGGAGGCCGGAGCCGTCTGGCTCGGCCGCCTGCTGCAGCAATGGCCGAACGCGGTGTGGCTCAACCCGGAAAACGAGAAGAACTGGGGCTTTACCCATTCCATCACTATCATCCGTGACATCTTCGGCGGGCGCATGTTCCCGCTGACGCTGGCAGGGCTCGAGGGCGCGACGAAGCAGCTTTCAAGGAAGCACTAGCCAGGGTGTCGATACTGGCCAGATCTGTAACAAATGCCTATCTTGGTGCGAATATGAGGTTGCAATCAACAACGAGCCGGCAAGGCTGAGGAGATCAAATGGATACCCACACCTACCCCGTGACCCGCACCGACGCCGAATGGCGCGCCCGGCTGACGCCGGAGCAATATGCGGTCATGCGCGGCCACGGCACCGAGCGGCCGGGAAGCTGCGCTTTGCTCTACGAGAAGCGCGCCGGCACCTTTTCCTGCGTCGGCTGCGACCAGCCGCTGTTCGAATCCAAGCTGAAGTTCGAGAGCGGCACCGGCTGGCCGAGTTTCAACGACCCGGTCCCCGGCTCGGTCGAAAACACCGTCGACCGCAGCTACGGCATGGTGCGTACCGAATGCCATTGCGCCCGCTGCGGCAGCCATCTCGGCCACGTCTTCGAGGACGGCCCGCCGCCGACCGGCCTGCGCTATTGCATCAACGGCGTGGCTTTGAAATTCGAGCCGGCCGCCTGAGCTGCAGGCCCGATTGGCAGGTTTTTTGGAAAGGCGGCTTTGGCCGCCTTTTTCATTGGCCGGACAATTGAGTGCCCCGGTCAGAACACGATCGTCAGGATCAGCCACAGCGCGGCACCGGGCATCATCATTGAAGCCTTGGTGCCGCCAATTTTCTCGGCGGTCCGCCAGACGGCCGACATCAGGAAGATGTTGTAGGGCACCGGCGCGAAATGCACCGCCAGGACAGCCTCGAGCGGCTGCTTCAATGCAAGCAGGATGAGCGCCGCCACCGACGATGCAATGCTGATCGCCGTGCCGACGAGCACCATGTCGCGCCAGAACAGCCGGTCGAGCGGCACCTGGCCAAGCCAGCGCGAGCGGAAGAAATCCGCCAGCACCAGATATCTACCCCTGTCCCAGGACTTCGGTGACGGCGCGCTGGATGCGCGAACATTCGGTCACCAGCCAGTCGGTCATGGCCGGCCAGTTGTCCTCGGCAAAGCAGTTCACCCGCCACATCGAATTGATGCCGAGGCCCTCGCAGCTTTGTTCCGGCCTGAGCTTCAGCCTGTCTTCGATCGCCGGCTGGAACGGCTTCAACCGCGACCAGGCTTGCGTGGCACCGAACTTCTCGTTGCGGCCGAAGAAGACGCCGACATGGTTCTGCGCCGGCGCGACATACATGGAAAGGACCAATGCGAAGTCGGGCATCCCGCGCTGCCAGAACCAGGGTCCGCGCCTCGCCATCAGAGCCCTTTCCTTGGGATGACGTTCGTCGAACAGCGTCCAGAAGCCGCGATGGCGGAATTCAGAAGCGCGGCGGGCGCCGAAGTCGAATTCGCTCATGGTTCGATGCCCGTTCCAGCATCACTCCCAGGCTGGCTGTTGCCGGCCTCTCGGAGACTGTTTCGAAATTCGCTCTGGCGAGTCATATGGTGGTGGTTTCGAGAACCGGAGCGCAGCGGACTTTCGGGTCTGTGAGCACCGGAAGCGCAGAAAACGCCATCAGATGGCCGCCGGAGTAGAATTTCCAGACAGTCTCTTACACCATGCCGAGCGCGGCCTTGTAGAGATCGAGGATGGTTTCCTCCTCCTGGCGCTCGGCCTGATCCTTCTTGCGCAGCCGGATGATCGTGCGCATCGCCTTGGTGTCGAAGCCGGTGCCCTTGGCCTCGGCGAACACTTCCTTGATGTCGTCGGAGATGGTCTTCTTCTCTTCCTCGAGCCGCTCTATGCGTTCGATGAAGGCACGCAGCTGGCCGGCGGCAACAGTCTGGCTGGTCTCGGTGATATCGTCGGCCATGTCTTTCTCCACATCGTTTCCACGCCGCGACTCGGAAAGCATGCGGCGGCTGATTTCAGCGGTTCGATGCCCGACCGTGGGCGGCGGGTCAAGCCGTTATCGACGCGGCATGAAAGGTTGCCGCCAGGTGCGGACAACCCAGGCTCGACAGCCGTTTCTTTCACCCGAAAGCGATCAGCAGATCCTTGGCATCGATCTGGTCGCCGGCCTTGACCAGCACCTCGGCGACCGTGCCGTCGCGCTCGGCATGCAGCGCCGTTTCCATCTTCATCGCTTCGATGGAAAGCAGCACGTCGCCGGCCTTCACCGTCTGGCCGGCGGCAACCGAAAGCGCCGAGACGACGCCCGGCATCGGCGCGCCGACATGCGCCTCGTTGCCGGGCTCGGCCTTGCGGCGGGCCTTGGCGGCGGACGCGCCATGCGCCCTGTCCGGCACCTTGACGCGACGCGGCTGGCCGTTGAGCTCGAAGAACACGGTGACCATGCCCTTGTCGTCGACGTCGCCGATCGCCAGACAGCGCACCACCAGCGTCTTGCCCTTCTCGATGTCGACGAAAATCTCGTCTTCCGGCTTCATGCCGTAGAAATAGGTCGGCGTCGGCAGCACGCTGACCGGGCCATAGGTTTCCTGCGCTCCGGCGAAGTCGGAAAACACCTTCGGATACATCAGCCACGAGGCGAATTCGAACTCGCTGAGCTTGCGTTCGAGCTTGTCCTCGATCTCCTTGCGGCTGGCCTTGAGATCGGCTGCCTTGAGCAGCGAACCCGGCCGCGCCGTGATCGGCTTGTCGCCCTTCAGCGCCTTCTTCTGCAGCGCTTGCGGCCAGCCGCCGGGCGACTGGCCGAGATCGCCGCGCAGCATCGAGACGACCGAGTCCGGGAAGGCAATGTCCCTGGCCGGATTCTCGACATCGGCAACGGTCAGGTCCTGGCTGACCATCATCAGCGCCATGTCGCCGACAACCTTGGACGACGGCGTCACCTTGACGATGTCGCCGAACATCAGATTGACGTCGTGATAGGTCTGCGCCACCTCGTGCCAGCGCGTCTCCAGCCCAAGCGAGCGCGCCTGCTCCTTGAGGTTGGTGAACTGCCCGCCCGGCATTTCGTGCAGATAGACTTCCGAGGCAGGCCCCTTGAGGTCGCTTTCGAAGGCAGCATACTGGTTGCGCACCGCTTCCCAGTAGAACGAGATTTTCCTGATCCACTGCGGGTCGAGGCCTGGATCGCGCTCGGTGCCCTTGAGCGCCTCGACGATGGAGCCGAGGCAAGGCTGCGATGTGTTGCCGGAGAAGGCATCCATCGCCGCGTCGATGGCGTCGACGCCGCTCTCCACCGCCGCCAGCACCGTCGCCGCCGACAGGCCCGACGTGTCGTGGGTGTGGAAATGGATCGGCAGGTCGGTCGCCTCGCGCAGCGCCTTGAACAGCACCCGCGCCGCGGCCGGCTTCAACAGGCCGGCCATGTCCTTGACCGCGATGATGTGCGCGCCGGCGGCCTGCAACTCCTTGGCCAGCCCGACATAATATTTCAGGTCGTACTTGGCCCGCGCCGGATCGAGAATGTCGCCGGTGTAGCAGATCGCCGCTTCGATCAGCTTGCCCTCGGCGCCGACCGCGTCCATGGCGACGCGCATGTTCTCGACCCAGTTCAGGCAGTCGAAGACACGGAACAGGTCGATGCCGCCGGCAGCCGCCTGGCGGACGAAATGCTGCACGACATTGTCGGGATAGTTGGTATAGCCGACGCCATTGGCGCCGCGCAGCAGCATCTGCAGCAACAGGTTGGGGGCTGCCTCGCGCACCAGCGACAGCCGCTCCCACGGGTCTTCGGTGAGGAAGCGCATGGCGACGTCGAACGTGGCGCCGCCCCAGCATTCGAGCGACAGCAGCTGCGGCAGGGCGCGTGCATAGGTGCCGGCGATGCCGGCGATGTCATGCGTGCGCACGCGCGTCGCCAGCAGCGACTGATGACCGTCGCGCATTGTCGTGTCGGTGACCAGCACCTCCTTGCGATCGCGCATCCAGGCAGCGAATTTCTCCGGTCCCAGCACATCCAGCTTCTGCTTGCTGCCGGTTGGCACGTTGCCGTTGAGGTAGGGCACGATCGGAGCCGCAGCATCGGCCTTCGGTTGCGGCCGGCCACGCGTCTCGGGATGACCGTTGACCGACACGTCGGCCAGATAGTTGATGAGCTTGGTGGCGCGGTCCTGGCGCTTGACCTGCTGGAACAGCTCCGGCGTCGTGTCGATGAACTTTGTCGTGTAGGAATTGTCGGCGAAGCTCGGGTGATTGATGATCGCTTCGAGGAAGGTCAGGTTGGTGGCGACGCCGCGGATGCGGAACTCGCGCAGCGCCCGGTTCATGCGGGCGATGGTTTCGGCCGGCGTCGGCGCCCAGGCCGTCACCTTCTCCAGCAGCGGATCGTAGAAGCGGGTGATGACCGCGCCGGAATAGGCGGTGCCGCCATCGAGGCGGATGCCGAAGCCCGTCGCGCCGCGATAGGCGGTGATACGGCCATAGTCCGGGATGAAATTGTGCTCGGGGTCTTCCGTGGTGATGCGGCACTGCAGGGCATGGCCGTTCAGCCGGATGTCCTTCTGCGCCGGGACGCCAGAGTCCGGAGTGCCGATGGCAAAGCCGTCGAGGATGTGGATCTGCGCCTTGACGATGTCGATGCCGGTCACCTGCTCGGTGACGGTGTGTTCGACCTGGATGCGGGGATTGACCTCGATGAAATAGAATTTGCCGCTGTCGGCATCCTGCAGGAACTCGACCGTGCCGGCGCCGATATAGCTGGTCTCGCGGGCGATCTTCAGCGCATGGCCGCAAAGCTCTTCGCGTTGCGACATTTCGAGATAGGGCGCCGGCGCGCGCTCGACGACCTTCTGGTTGCGGCGCTGGATCGAGCAGTCGCGCTCGAACAGGTGCACGACATTGCCATGCGTGTCGCCAAGCACCTGGACCTCGACATGGCGGGCGCGCTCGATGAGCTTTTCGAGATAGACCTCATCCTTGCCGAAGGCGGCTTTCGCCTCGCGCTTGCCTTCCATGACCTCGCGGGCAAGATCGGCTTCGGAGCGGATGGCGCGCATGCCGCGCCCGCCGCCGCCCCACGATGCCTTCAGCATCACCGGATAGCCGATCTCCTTGGCCAGTTTCTTGACCGTGTCCATGTCGTCCGGCAACGGGTCGGTGGCGGGGATCACCGGCACGCCGACCTCGATGGCGAGATTGCGCGCCGCGACCTTGTTGCCGAGCCGGCGCATCGTGTCCGGCTTCGGTCCGATGAAGGTGATGCCGGCTTCGGCACAGGCCTCGGCGAATTCAGGGCTTTCCGACAGAAGCCCGTAGCCCGGATGGATGGCATCGGCGCCCGAAAGCCTGGCGACGCGGATCACTTCCTCGATCGACAGATAGCTTTCGATCGGCCCCATGTCCCTGGCCAGATGTGGCCCACGCCCGACCTGGTAGCTTTCGTCGGCCTTGAAGCGGTGCAGCGAGTATTTGTCCTCCTCGGCCCAGATCGCCACGGTTTTGAGGCCAAGCTCGTTGGCCGCGCGAAAGACGCGAATGGCGATTTCGGACCGGTTGGCGACAAGGATCTTCGTGATGGCCAAGGACTGGGCTCCAGCAGCGGAAGGGAAGAGAAATCGGCGCCATGATTAGCGCGAAAATGCTGCAGTGCAAACAAAATCCATGCGGATTTAAACCGATTTAAATCGATTCTTTGCAGCAACGCCGGCCGCATTCGCGCAAACGCGCAAGAAAGCGCCTGCATTGCCGATCAGGCCAAGATCATTTTCCGGCTAACGGCAGCCCTCGGCGGCTTGCCGCCGGCGTCCCGGAGAAAGACGCCCAAAAGAAAAATGCCCGACGCGTAGCGCCGGGCATTTTCCGATTTCAGGCGTTTGTCGGCTTATTGTTCGAAGTAGGTGTACTTGCCGTCGTCACCCTTCTTCCAGGTGTAGAGGACGTAGTCGGGGCGGGTGATGTCGCCCTTCGCGTCATAGCCGATGTCGCCGATGGCGGTCTTCCAGGGGCCACTCGCCTTGATCTCTGCTGCAACCTTCTGCGCGTCGTCGGCCGAGCCGACCTTGGCGGCGGCGGCGGCGACGATCTGCATGGCGGCGTAAGAGTAGAGCGTATAGGCTTCAGGCTCGAAACCGGCTGCACGGAACTTCTCGACGAGTTCCTTGGCGTTCGGGTTCTTGCGCGGATCGGGAGCGAACGTCATCAGCGTGCCGTTGACAGCGTCACCGGCGATCGAGGCCAGCTCGTTCGACACGATGCCGTCGCCCGACATGAACTGGGCCTTGAGGCCCTGGTCAGCGAGCTGGCGCATGATCAGGCCGGCTTCCGTATGCAGGCCACCGTAGTAGACGACGGTGACGCCGGCTTCCTTCATCTTGGCGATGAGGGCCGAGAAGTCCTTGTCGCCGACATTGATGCCTTCATACATGGCTTCCTTCAAACCGTCGGCGTTGAGCGCCTTCTTGGTTTCGTCGGCGAGGCCCTGGCCGTAAGGCGTCTTGTCGTGGACGACGGCGATCTTGCCGTCCTTGAAGTTCTTCGCGAGATAGTCGCCGGCAACCTTGCCCTGCTGGTCGTCGCGTCCGCAGGTGCGGAACGTGTTCCACAGGCCGCGCTCGGTCAGTTGCGGGTTGGTCGCCGAAGGCGTGATGACGAGAATGCCGTTCTCGGCATAGACTTCCGACGCCGGAATGGTGACGCCCGAGTTGAAGTGGCCGATGACATACTTGACGCCGTCGGCGACGAACTTGTTGGCGACCGAGATGCCCTGCTTCGGATCCGAAACGTCGTCACCGACTTCGAGCTTGATCTGCTGGCCGTTGATGCCGCCCGCCGCGTTGATGTCGGCGGCAGCCTGCTCGGCGCCCTTCTGCAGCTGCGCGCCGAAGGCTGCGTTCGGGCCGGTGATCGGACCGGCAACGCCGATCAGAATGTCAGCCCACGCGCTGCCGCTGAACGCGACAAGCGCGGTCAGTGCGACGGCGGACAAGAGTGACTTTTTCATATAAACGCTCCCATTTACGGAGTGGGCGTGGATGATACTTTCATGCGATGCCCACCCTTATCGCAGAAAGCACAGTTTGCCGATTTTCAGGCACTTGTCACGCCGATTCATCCCCGAAACGGCGTTAATCATGAACGTCAACCTTTCGGCTTCCAGCTCAAAAGCGATGCTCTTTCATAGAGCCAATTATACTGCGTAACCATCTGGTTGGTGCGCGTGTATTGATAGCCGATGAACCCAAGTATCATCAGCACGATGGTGTCGACGATGTAGTAATGCAGCGAGAACATCGTGCCGCCGAACAGCGCGTGATGGATGAAACGTATGCCGATGCCGAGGCCCAGCATATAGGCGAACAGTTGCGCGAAACTGCGCCATGTCTGGGCGCTGGCCTTGCCCGTCATCCACGCCGCCCAGCCGCCAAGCAGACAGGTGACGAAGAAGAACTGCCAGATCGAGGGTTCCTCGTAGAGAATGCCCTGCATGATTGATGTCTCCTAGGCTCAGTGATGTCCGCCTTCGAGATAGGCGGCGCGCACTTCCGGATTGGCGAGCAGTTCCTTGCCGGTGCCGCTCATCGTCACGTTGCCGTTGACCATGACATAGGCGCGCGTGGCGAGCTTGAGCGCGCCGAAGGCGTTCTGCTCGACCAGGAACACAGTCAGCCCTTGCGTGCGGTTCAGTTCGCGGATGGCATCGAAGATCTGCTTGACGATCAGTGGCGCCAGACCCAGCGACGGCTCGTCGAGCAGAAGCAGCTTCGGCCGCGCCATCAGCGCGCGTCCGATCGACAGCATCTGCTGCTCGCCACCGGACAGCGTGCCGCCGCGCTGGGCGATGCGCTCCTTGAGCCGCGGAAACAGCGTGAACACCTTCTCGACGTCCTCGTCATAGTGCTTGAGGTTGTCGAGGCTCGCGCCCATCTGCAGGTTTTCCATCACCGTCATGCGCGGGAAGATGCGCCGGCCCTCGGGCGACTGGGCGATGCGCATGCGCGCGATCTCGTGCGTCGGCATCTGGGTTATGTCGGTGCCGGCGAAGGTGATGGTGCCCGCGCGAGCGCGTGGGGCACCAAAAATGGTCATCATCAGTGTCGACTTGCCGGCGCCGTTGGCACCGATCAGCGCGACGATCTCACCCTCGTTGACGGTGACGTCGACGCCGTTCAGCGCCCGTATGTTGCCGTAATAGGTCTGGACGCCCTTGATATCGAGCAGTGTTGCGCCGGCCATTATTTGCGTCCTCCGCGCTTGCCCGCGACAGGCTTGGCCGCGGCCTTTCCGGAAGCCGCGCTGGCGGTCTTTCCAGAAGCTGCACTGGCAGTCTTTCCGGAAGCTGCACTGGCAGTCTTTCCGGAAGCATGGCTGGTCGCCACCTTGCCCGCATCGAGGCGGCGCGAGAATTCCGTGCCCTTGCCCTGGCCGAGAAGCTTGGCCTGCTTGACCCATTCCTCACGCGCAATGCGTCCGTCAAAGGCGAGATAGGCTTCAGCCGCCTCGACATCGGCCTTCTTCCAGGCTCCGATCTGGTCGAAGTGGAAAATGCCGTGTTCGTTGAGCTTCTTCTCGTTGACCGTGCCGATGCCCTTGATACGGGTCAGATTGTCGGCCTTGCCGGCCCGGGGGGCAGCGAGGCGGTTCGAAATGCCTTCGGCCTTCGCCGCGGGAGCCTTGGCGGCCGCTTTCTTCGCCGCCGCCTTTGCCGGCGAAGCGGACTTTGCGGCAGCGGGTCTGCTGGCAACGCTCGCCGCGCGCGCATCGATCTGCGCCGCCTTCGAAGCGCCCTTCGACACCGTGACGCGCTCGCCCTCGCTGTGGCCGATCGTGTCGCTCACCGGTCCGGCGAGATACGAAGACGAGGTGCCGGGGCCATGCGCGGAGTCGGGGCCGGTATCCAGCTGTTCGATGACGTCTTCGTCGCCGACCTCGGTCAGCACCGTCTCGACCTCCTCGTCGTCGACACCGAGATAGGCGGCGATGACGCGCGGGTCGGTGCGCACCGATTGCGGACTGCCGTCGGAGATCTTGCGGCCATATTCGAGCACCACGACATGGTCGGAGATTTGCATGACCACCGACATGTCGTGCTCGATCAGCAAGATCGAGGTGCCGGTATTGTTCTTGATGTCCATCAGCAGTTCGTTGAGTGCTGCCGATTCCTTCGGGTTGAGACCGGCGGCCGGCTCGTCGAGGCAGAGAAGTTCCGGTCCCGTGCACATGGCACGCGCAATCTCCAGGCGCCGCTGCGCGCCATAGGGCAGGTCGCCGGCCGGATCGTCGGCACGATCGACGAGATTGGCCTTCTCCAGCCAATGCCTGGCCAGATCGATCGATTCGGCAGATGCCTTGCGGTAGCTCGGGAAGCCGAACAGGCCGAGCAGCGTATAGCCCGACGCCTTCATCAGCTTGTTGTGCTGGGCGACCAGCAGGTTCTCGAGCAGCGTCATGCCCGAGAACAGGCGGATATTCTGGAAGGTGCGCGCCACCTTGGCGCGCGCCGGAATCTCATGGTTCGGCAAACGCTCGAGCATGAAGCTCGAACCATCGGCCCGGTTGAGCGTGATCATGCCTTCCGACGGCTTGTAGAAGCCGGTGATGCAGTTGAACACCGTGGTCTTGCCGGCGCCGTTCGGTCCGATCAAGGCGGTGATCTCGCCGCGCCGGGCCTGGAAGGACAGGTCGCCGATCGCGACCAGGCCGCCGAACTTCATCGACAGATGCTCGACCTGCAGGATGGCTTCGTTCATGCCCGGGTTGGCCTTCTGAATCGGGTTCGTATCCATCAGCCGTGTCCCTCCTTGGTGAAGGAGCCCGAGACGGCCCTTCGCTCCTTGAGGAAGGCTGTCGGCTCGCGGCTGCCGACGAAGCCACGCGGCTTCCACAGCATGACCACGACCATGGCTATGCCGAACAACAGCATGCGATAAAGCTCCGGGGTGAAATCAGGGCCGAATATCGCCTTGAGGAAGTCCAGCTCGCGCAGGATTTCGGTGCCGCCGATCATCACCAGCGCCGCAACCGCGATGCCGCCCAGCGAGCCCATGCCGCCCAGCACGACGATGGCAAGGATGATCGCCGATTCCAGGAAGACGAAGGATTCCGGGCTGACGAAACCTTGCCGTGCGGCAAAGAACGAACCGGCAAAGCCGCCGAACATGGCGCCGGTGGCAAAGGCGGTGAGCTTGGTGGTGGTGGTGTTGATGCCGAGCGAGCGGCAGGCGATCTCGTCCTCGCGCAGGGCCTCCCAGGCCCGCCCGACCGGCAGGCGGCGAAGCCTGATGGTGACGAACGCGGTGAGGAAGCAGAGCCCCAGGATCAGGTAATAGAGGAAGATCTTGTAGTAGGCGCCCGACTGGGCGATGCCGAGCACCTTGGCGATGTAGTTCGGGTCCGAGACATTGAACGACATCAGGCCGAAGAAGGTGACCTTGGGGATGCCGGAAATACCGGCCGAGCCGTTGGTCACTTCGCGCCAGTTGATCAGCACCAGGCGTATGATCTCGCCGAAGGCCAGCGTGACGATCGCCAGATAGTCGCCGCGCAGGCGCAGCACCGGAAAGCCGAGCATCACGCCCCAGAACGCGGCCATCAGGCCGGCTGCCGGCAGCAGGATCCAGAACGACAGTCCGAAATGCGTGCCCAGCAGCGCATAGGCGTAGGCGCCGACCGCGTAGAACGCGACGTAGCCGAGGTCAAGCAGGCCGGCGAGGCCGATGACGATGTTCAGGCCCCAGGCCAGCATCACATAGATCAGGATCTGGATGCCGAAATTGTCGACCCATTTCAACGAGCCTTGAAAGCCGACAAGCAGAACGATCACGATCGGATACACCAAAAGCACGGCGACGCCGATCTTGTTGAAGTTCCGGCGCAGGAAGCCGGGCGCCGTCACGGCGGCGGCGGGAGCCTGAGCCTTTTCCGCCTTCGCCCTCTCCATCGCCGGCTGCGCGAAGCCGACATAGAGGAAGCGGCCGACGGCGGTGAGGACAACCACCGCGGCAAGCAGGCCCCAGCGCTGCACCAGGATCAGCTCGTTCGAAATGTTCTGATCGGTCTTCAGGCCGATGAACAGCACGAACAGGCCAAGCGAAATGGCGCCGGCATAGAACGCCTCGCGAAGAGCGCGTTGAATGGGCGTGGCGACGACGTCGCGCTCCGGAGTAACGGTAACCGCCATGATCTAGACCTTTTCGACTTCTGGCCGGCCCAGAATGCCGGAAGGCAGGAAGATCAGCACGATCGCCAGGATGGAGAAGGCGGCGACGTCCTTGTAGTCGATCGAGAAATAGGCCGACCACATGCTCTCGATGAAGCCGATCAGGAGTCCGCCGAGCACGGCGCCCGGCAGCGAACCGATGCCGCCGAGAACGGCCGCGGTGAACGCTTTGACACCCGGCGTGAAGCCGTCGGAAAACACCACCACGCCGTAGTACATCAGGAACAGCGTACCGGCGACGGCGGCAAGTGCTGCGCCCATGATGAAGGTGATCGAGATGGTGCGGTCGACGTCGATGCCGAGCAGCGCCGCCATCTTGCGGTCCTGCTCGCAAGCGCGCTGCGCCCGGCCGAGCGCGGTCTTGTTGACCAGGTACCAGAAGACCGCCAGCAGGATCGCGGTCACCACGACGATGATGATCTGCTTCAGCGACACGCTGACGCCAGCGATGTCGTAGACCTTGGACACCATCGGCGGGACCGGCTTGTTGCGCGGGCCCTGCGTCACCTGGACGAAGTTGGACAGCGCGATCGACATGCCGATGGCGGTGATCAGCGGCGCCAGCCGGAACGACCCGCGCAGCGGCCGGTAGGCCACCTTCTCGATCGTCCAGTTGTAGAGGCTGGTGAGCAGCATCGCGACGACCATCATGATCAGCAGCGCGATGACGATCGGCACCGAATAGAACAACGCGCCGAGGATGAGGAAAACGATGAGGGCGGTGAAGGCGCCGACCATGAAGATATCGCCATGGGCGAAATTGATCATGCCGATGATGCCGTAGACCATCGTGTAGCCGATTGCGATCAGCCCATAGATCGATCCCAGCGTCAGCCCATTGATAAGCTGCTGGACAAAGTACTGCATGTGTACGTGGCTCCCCTGGAATGTCGCCCATGCAGACGCATTCCTTTTCGTATTTCCCCTAGTCGTAAAGTTTCGAGCCCGGATTGCAACGTGATTTTTCAACCGTCATGCGCGTTTTGGCGGCACGCCATCCGATTGCCCTTTTTTCCCGTCCGGTCCCTGGACTATCGCGGACCCTAGCATTGGCATAACGCAATGTCTTTGACGATTCGACCGCATCATGCGCCCCGTTTCGAAGAAATCGCCGTCAAAAGTAGGTGATGAGAAGAATCGTTGCGTTCCTGACACGATCCGTTTTTTCGCGGCATCGCTTTCCGCAGGGTCAGGATTCCCTTTACTTGACCACAAAACCATGCGCGAACGGATCGCGGTCGTCGATGAAGATGGTGTTCAATCCTGTCATCCGCGCCCAGCCGCCGATCGAGGGAATGATGACTCCTCCGGCTCAGTAGGCAGACCCGCCATTCTCGCTCAGGACATGCCGCTCGGTGCCATCAAGGGGAGGGTTGAATACGCTGACTAGGATCATATCGCCGGCAGCGTCGGCACGCAGATAGTGATCGTCATGTTCATTGAGCACATAGATCGTGCCCGGTTCGATACGATGCACTTCACCGGACATGTCTTCGACTTCACCAGAGCCGGCGACGCAGTAGCAGGCCTCCAAATGCCGCCGATAGTGGAGACGTGATTCGCTGCCTGCCCGCACGACGGTATGACAGACAGTGAACCCCATGCCGTCCTTTTGTGTCAGCAGGCGATGGCTGGTGCCATTGCCCCAATCAACGAAGAAGTCGGATTTTTCTACATCAACCAATTGTCTTGTAAACATGATCTCTCCCAGTGCGCCAAGGACCTGGAGTGCTGAACGCCTCCAGGATCGGGCTGCAGGAGTGCCGCAACGTATGCAGGCTTTCAAATGATTGCTTCTCATCTGATATGTTAGTAAATTTTACACATGGAATATGTCCCGCTCAACGCCGTCCGTGCTTTCGAGGCCGCTGCGCGCCATTTGAGTTTCTCCGCTGCCGGCGAGGAACTTCATGTCACGCACCCGGCCATCAGCCACCAGATAAGGCGGCTGGAGGAATGGCTGGGCGTGTCCCTCTTCCACCGGGATGCGCGCAAGGTACGACTGACGGATGCCGGGATGATCCTTCAGGCATCGGCGAGCGGGGCACTTGCCGAACTCGGCGCCACGTGCCGGCGCATTCGGCGCAATGCAGCTGTGGCGACCGTGTCCGTGGGGTGCATACCTTCCATTGCCAGCCGCTGGCTCGTGCCCCGCATGCCGGACTTCAGCGCCAGCCATCCCGATATCGGCATGCGGGTCGCTTACGCCCGGGCAGAGGAGAGGCTCGGCGATGGTGAGAGCGATGTGCTGATCACGCTTGGAGCCGATCCGACGCCCGGCGTTACCAGTCTCAAGCTCTTTTCGCGCCTGAACCGGCCGGTGTGCAGCCCCCAGTACTTCGCCGGCAACGACTATCTGCGAACACCTGCCGGGATCGCTGGCGCCGACCTGCTGCATGACGAGAACCGCGAAGGCTGGCGGGAGTGGTTCTCCGAGGCCGGATTACCCAATTTCGATGTAGGCAACGGACCCGTCTTCGCCGACTTCAACATTCTTGCAACGGCGGTCATCGCCGGTCACGGTGTGGCGCTTTGTCCAGTCGACGTTTTTCGTGACGAGTTGAAGCGCGGCGACCTGATCGTCTTGTCGCAGGTCGCAACCAACCGCGACAAGGGCTACTTCCTGACGATGTCGGTGGATGCCTCGCCCGCCGCGCTTACCTTCGCCGACTGGTTCCGCCAGGCGGTCTCGGTCGATGCCGGGACAGACGATCAGCAGGTCTGAACGTGCGGTATCACTTGACCACAAAACCATGCGCGAACGGATCGCGGTCGTCGATGAAGATGGTGTTCAATCCTGTCATCCGCGCCCAGCCGCCGATCGAGGGAATGATGGCCGGTTTGCCGGCGACGGTGACGTCTTTTTCGACCTTGCCCTTGAACAGCGAACCGATGATCGATTCATGGACGAAGCTGTCGCCCGCCTTGAGTTTGCCCTTGGCACGAAGCTGCGCCATGCGCGCCGAGGTGCCGGTGCCGCAAGGCGAGCGGTCGATCGCCTTGTCGCCGTAGAAGACGGCATTGCGCGCGTCGGCTCCCTCCACCGTGGGCTTCCCGGTCCACAGCATGTGCGACAGCCGGTTGATATCGGGGTTTTCCGGATGCACGAAGGAGTACTTTTCGTTGAGCCGTTGCCTCACCACCGGGCTCCAGGCGATGAAGTCGCCCGCCGAATAGTCAGCCATGTCGCGGTAGTTCTTCTGCGGCTCGACAATGGCGTAGAAATTGCCGCCATAGGCGACATCGACGGTGATCTCACCGAGCTGCGGGCATTCGACCGTCAGCCCTTCGGCGTAGAGGAAGGAGGGCACGTTGGTGATGCGCACCTCCTCGACATAGTCGCCGACCTGCTTGTATTCGGCGATCACCAGACCGGCCGGCGTGTCGAGCCTGAGCACGCCCGGCGTCTTCGGCTTGATCAGTCCGTGCTCGATCGCCATCGTCACCGTGCCGATGGTGCCGTGGCCGCACATCGGCAGGCAGCCCGAGGTTTCGATGAACAGGATGGCGATGTCGCAATCCTCACGCGTCGGCGGATAGAGGATCGAGCCGGACATCACGTCATGGCCGCGCGGCTCGAACATCAGCCCGGTGCGGATCCAGTCATATTCGGCGAGGAAGTGCGCCCGCCGCTCCATCATCGTCGACCCCTGCAGCAGCGGGCCGCCGCCGGCGACCAGCCGCACCGGATTGCCGCAGGTGTGGCCGTCTATGCAGAAGAAGGATTTCTTGGCCATGACGCTCCTCGAAAAATCAAAACCGTTGTGGACTGAAGGGGGCCAGGTCGATCGGCGGAGTCTGCCCCAGGACGAGGTCGCGGATCAACCGCCCGGTGGCCGCCGCCTGGGTCAGGCCGAGATGGCCATGGCCGAAGGCATAGACCACCGACTGGACTCCAGGCGCACGACCTATGACGGGCACCGAATCCGGCAGGGAGGGACGGAACCCCATCCATTCGCGTCCGCCGGCCGGATCCAGCCCCGGCAGGAACTTCTGCGCCTTTTGCAGCAGCGCCTTCGAGCGGGCGTAGTTGGGCGGCCGCTCGATGCCGCCCAGTTCGACGGCGCCGCCGACACGCAGGCCTGTTTCAAGCGGTGTGATGACGAAGCCATGTCCTGAGAAGATCAGCTGCCGCTTCACGTCGAAGGCACCCTTCGGCAGCGTCGTGTTGTAGCCGCGTTCGGTTTCGAGCGGAATGCGATCACCGAGCTGCCTCGCCAGCAGATGCGACCATGCGCCGGCGGCGACGACGAGGTGCCTGGCTTGCCGGATCGTACCATCCGCCAGCGTCAGCGCAGCGCCATCCTGGTTCGCCGTGACGCGGTCGATGCGGGCCATTTCAAAGCGGGCGCCCTTGGCCTGTGCATAGGCCCACACCGCCTTGCCGAGCAGTTTCGGATCGGCGACCGTCTTCCATCCCGGCACGAACGTGCCCTTGACGAAGCGCGGCGAAAGCCCCGGCTGCCAGGTCGCAAGGTCGTCGCCCTCGACATGGCGAAAGCCAATGCCGAAACGCGCGCGCGCCGCCCAGCCCGGCAGCGAGGCGCGGAACTCGGCTTGGCTTTCGTAGAGTTCGAGCGAGCCGTCCTCGCGCAGCATCGATCGCGTGCCGGAGCGATCGAGCAGGTCCATCCATTCCGCCTCGGCGAGCTTCATCATGCCCGCCTGGGCAGCGAGGCCCGCCTCGTATTTTGCCGGTGCACCGGCGCGCCAGAAGCGGATCAGCCAGGGCAGAAGCCTGGGCAGATAGGCCGGCGGGATGCTGAGTGGTCCTAGCGGATCGGCCAGCCATTTCGGCAGTTGCCGGACCATGCCCTTGTGCGCCAGCGGCAGCACGTCGGAGAAGGCAAAGGCAGCGGCGTTGCCGGAGCTCGTCTCCTCGCAGATGCCCGTCCGATCGAAGATGGTGACCTTGCGCCCCGCCTCGGTGAGGAAGGCGGCGGCGCAGATGCCGATGATGCCGCCACCGATGATGGCGACGTCGATCTGGGTGCCGCTTTCGCCGCTCACGTGCGGCCACCCATCTTGTGGTGAGGGAGCATATGAATGAACCCTATGCGAACGCCAGGACTACAACCTCAGAACTTCGGCAGCGTCGGCCGAACCGCCAGCGCGTCCTTGATGATCTTTTCGACTGTCTTGCGGCGCGAGCCCGACAGCGGCTGGCGCGGCATGCGCACGCGATCGTTGGTTTGAATGGCGAACACTTCGGCAAGCTTGATGTTCTGCACCAGATAGGTCGAGACGTCGAGATCGAGCAGCGGCCGGAACCAGCGGTAGATGGCGAGCGCCTCCTCTCGGCGGCCCTGCTTCATCAGCTGGTAGATGGCAACGGTCTCGCGCGGGAAGGCGGTGACCAGCCCGGCCACCCAGCCGATGGCGCCGACCGACAAAGCCTCGAAGGCGAGATTGTCGACGCCGGTGAACAGATCATAGCGGCTGCCGAGGCGATTGATGATCTCGGTCGAGCGCCTGATATCGTCGGAGGATTCCTTGATGGCGACGAAGCGCTTGTCCGATGCCAGCTCCTCCATCTGATCGACGGTGACGTCGACGCGGTAGGCGAGCCGGTTGGAATAGATCATGACAGGCAGGTCGCCGGCCTCGGCGACGGCGCGCAGCGCCGCGACCGTCTCTTCCGCATTGGTGTGGTAGATCGGGCTCGGCACCACCATCAGGCCATTGGCGCCCTCTTTGGCGGCGCGCCGGGCGATGCTGGCGGCCTCACGCGTGCCGGCCTCGTTGACCGTCAGCAGCACCGGCTTCTTGCCGGCGACCTTCTGTGCTGTCTTCAGAACCTCGATCTTCTCGTCATGGGAAAGCATCGGCCCTTCGCCGAGCGATCCGCAGACGATGATGCCGTCACAGCCGGCCTCCATCTGCAGGCCGAAGCAGCGCTCCATCTCGGCATGGTCGAGGCGGTCGTCCGCGGTGAATTTGGTCGTAACGGCGGGAAAAACTCCGGTCCACATGGTCATTGCTCCATCTGATATATCAGCCATATATCTGTTAAGAAACCGTCTGTCAATGCGGATTCTCCTGTGATATATCTAAAATATATCAAGAGGGCGCGTTTGATATCCATGGAAGCAAGCATCGCATCCGAGCCGGCGGCGGCCAAAGCCTACCGTGTGCTGGAGCACATGATCGTCACGCTGGAGCTGGCGCCGGCAAGCTTTGTCACCGAGGGCACCCTGATCGAGAGGCTGGCGCTTGGCCGCACGCCCGTGCGCGAGGCGATCCAGCGGCTGGCTTGGGAAGGGCTGCTTGACGTGCGGCCGCGCGCCGGCATCGCGATAGCGCCGCTCCATCCCGGCGACTGGCTGCGCGTGCTCGATGCGCGCCGCGGCGTCGAGGTGGTCCTGGCCCGTTCGGCAGCCCGCTTCGTCACCCGCGAAGCCGCCGACCTGTTTCATGAAGCCGCCCTTGCCATGCAGAAGGCGGTGATCTCGGGCAACGTCCTTGCCTTCATCCAGGCCGACAAGGCACTCGACGAGGCGCTGGCGCTGGCTGCCGACAACCCGTTCGCCGCCCGGTTGGCGGCACCATTGCAAACCCATAGCCGCCGCTTCTGGTTTCGCTACAAGGCCGACACTGGCCTTGCCGAATCCGCCGAACACCATGTCGCGTTGATCCGCTCGATCCTCGACGGCGACGAGGAGGCAGCCGCCAAGGACGCCAAGCGCCTGATGGCGCTGCTGCGCGGCCATGCCGAGGTGGCTGCAACGCGCTGATCGGGCGGTTCAGATCCCTTGCGTCGTTGCGGTGTCGGTGTTTTCCCATCCGTCACCGGTCGCGAAGACGCAGCTCCGGCCCCGCACATCGGTTACCAGCATGGACCATGTCCCACTGGCCGAAGCATAAATCTCGACAATGGCAGTTGGCCCGACCACACCGTAGCCGATCTGCTTTTGTTGAAAGGCCTGCGCCAGTCCCGCGACAAGATCACTGTGGCCGCCGCAGACGAATTGCGCCTGTGCTGATAGCGTCGACAGAGCCAGTGCAGCGCCGATCGCGGCTATCCTGATCCATCGAAACGAAAACTTGCGTGCCATCTGGCACCTCCTTCGCCTTCACGGTCCGGCAAGGGAGGCACATGGGCCGCCTCAATATGCCGGAGCGTTCCAGGCCGGGTTCGACGTCTTCATCACGTCACTCCTTCTGGTTTCCGGTCTGTCGTCAGGGAATTTCCATCGCATTCCCTGGATTCGATATGGTGAGGTCCCGATTCGAAAACAAGCACCATTTCGGCCCTTGCGGCGTGCTGCGAGGCGACGATCCGGGTCAGGTTTCTGCAGGTTCGCGAAGTGCCGCCCATTTCAGCAGGGCGTCGAGGGCCGGGCATAGCGCCTGCCCCCAGTCGGTCAGGCAGTATTCGACCTTCGGCGGCACCTGATGATGCACGATGCGGCGCACGATGCCGTCGCCCTCCATCTGTCTCAGCTGCTGGATCAGCATCTTTTGCGAGATCGCCGGGATCGCCCGTTCGAGATCGGAGAAGCGCAGCACCTTGCCACCGAACAGGTGAAACAGGATCACCAGCTTCCAGCGGCCCTCAAGGATGCGCAGCACGTTCTCCACACCGCTCGCCGCGGACAACGGCGTCAGTGCCTCAACCTTACCTTCTGGTAAGTACCTTACTTTTTCGTCGGTTCTTGTCATTTCTTCAGCATAACGCATTTTAGCAACCGGACAAGCGCCGTGGACTTCAAGTCGGCGGCAGAAACCGGAGACGAAACCATGACCGCAAACCTTCCGCAGCCGCTGACCGACTATTTCGCCGCCAAGAACAGGCATGACGTCGACGCCATGCTCGCCCCCTTCTCGTTGGACGCGACGGTCCGGGACGAAGGCGAAACCCATCGGGGCTCGATCGCCATCCGCGACTGGATGGAAGCAACGACAAACAAATACCGGGTGACGGTCGAGGTCGCCGACGCGACCGTCAATGGCGACGCATGGCGGATCGCCGGCATCGTCTCGGGCAATTTCCCCGGCAGTCCGGCGACGCTCCACTACAACTTCACGCTGGCCGACGACAGGATCACGCGGCTGGAGATCGGCGCATGACCATCCCCTGGAAATTCACGCTCGACCATCAGGAATTTGCCGGCAAGCGCGTTCTGGTCACCGGCGGCACCAAGGGTGCCGGCGAAGCCATCGTTCGTCGGCTTTCTGCGGCGGGTGCGACGGTGGTCACCACCGCTCGCTCCGCGACCGAAGCATCATCGCCGACGCTGTTCGTGCAGGCCGATCTGAGCACCTTGGCGGGCACCGAGACCGTGGCCGCGGGTGTCATGGAGCAGCTTGGCGGCATCGACATCATCGTGCACAGCGTCGGCGGTTCGAAGAGCCCCGGTGGCGGATTTGCCGGACTGACCGATCAGCTCTGGCAGGACGAACTCAGCCTCAACCTGCTCGCCGCGGTGCGGCTCGACCGCATGCTTGTGCCGCTTATGGTCGAGCAGGGCTCAGGCGCGATCGTCCACATATCGTCGATCCAGCGCCGCCTGCCGCTGCATGAATCCACCATCGCCTACGCGGCGGCGAAGGCAGCCCTTTCAACCTACAGCAAGGCGCTCTCCAAGGAACTCGGCCCGATAGGCATCCGGGTCAACACCGTGGCACCGGGCTGGATCCACACCACCGCATCGGAGGCGATGGTGAAGCGGCTGGCCGCCCATTCCGGTTCGGACGAGGAAACCGCCCGCCAGGGCATCATGGATGCGCTGGGCGGCATCCCGATCGGCCGGCCGGCATGGCCGCAGGAGGTCGCCGAACTGGTGGCATTCCTTGTCTCGGACCGAGCCTCGGCGATCCACGGCGCCGAATACGTCATCGACGGCGGCACCATCCCGACCGTGTAGTGTCATGCAAATGGAAAGGGGCGCGACAAAGTCGCGCCCCCAACTCGTGAAAGCAGATGTCAGACCTCAGTTCATCGTCGGGATGACGAACTCCGCGCCGTCCTTGATGCCGGACGGCCAGCGCGAGGTCACCGTCTTGGTCTTGGTGTAGAAGCGGAACGCATCCGGGCCGTGCTGGTTGAGGTCGCCGAAGGACGATGCCTTCCAGCCGCCGAAAGTGTAGTAGGCGATCGGCACCGGGATCGGCACGTTGACGCCGACCATGCCGACCTGGACCCGCGAGGCGAAGTCGCGCGCGGCATCACCGTCGCGGGTGAAGATGGCGACGCCATTGCCCATCTCGTGGTCGTTGGCGAGCTTGATCGCGCTCTCATAGGTCGGCGCTCGCACCACCGAGAGCACCGGCCCAAAGATCTCTTCCTTGTAGATGCGCATGTCGGCGGTGACGTTGTCGAACAGGCAGCCGCCCATGTAGTAGCCGTCCTCGTAGCCCTGCATGGAGAAGCCGCGGCCGTCGACGACCAGCTTGGCGCCTTCCTTGACGCCGGTGTCGACATAGCCCTTGACCCGTTCAAGCGCCTGCGCCGTCACCAGCGGGCCGAAATCGGCGGACGAATCCGTCGACGGGCCGACCTTCAGGCTCTCGACGCGCGGGATCAGCTTTTCCATCAGCCGGTTGGCGGTGTCGTTGCCGACCGGGACGGCCACCGAGATCGCCATGCAGCGCTCGCCGGCCGAGCCGTAGCCGGCGCCGATCAGCGCGTCGACGGTCTGGTCCATGTCGGCGTCGGGCATGATGATCATGTGGTTCTTGGCGCCGCCGAAGCACTGCACGCGCTTGCCGGCGGCGGTGCCGCGCGAATAGATGTAATGAGCGATCGGCGTCGAGCCGACGAAGCCGATGGCCTTGATGTCGGGATCGTCGAGGATCGCGTCGACGACGTCCTTGTCGCCGTTGACGACGTTGAGGATGCCCGCCGGCAGGCCGGCCTCGAGGAACAGTTCGGCGATGCGCATCGGCACGCCCGGATCACGCTCCGACGGCTTCAGGATGAAGGCATTGCCGCAGGCGATGGCCGGCGCGATCTTCCACAGCGGGATCATCGCCGGGAAGTTGAACGGCGTGATGCCGGCGACGACGCCGAGCGGCTGGCGCATCGAATAGACGTCGATGCCGGGGCCGGCGCCGTCGGTGAATTCACCCTTCATCATATGCGGGGCGCCGATGCAGACCTCGACCACTTCGAGGCCGCGCTGGATATCACCCTTGGCGTCGGCGATGGTCTTGCCGTGCTCGCGGGCCAGGATATCGGCCAGTTCGTCATAGTCGCGGGCGACGAGTTCGAGGAACTTCATCAGCACGCGCACGCGGCGCTGCGGGTTGGTTGCCGCCCATTTGGGCTGTGCCGCCTTGGCGTTCTCGACCGCCGCGCGCAGTTCGGCTTGCGAAGCCAGCGCCACCGTGCCCCGCACCGAGCCGTCCATTGGCTGCATGACATCCTGCTTGCGGCCGCTGGTGCCGGCGACATGCTTGCCGCCGATGAAATGACCGTATTCGATCATGATTTCTCTCCCTTGTTTGTGATGGTGCATTGTCCGCCTTTGCGGGGTCGATGGCAACGCGAGCCAGAACGCAACCGTTGTGCGGAAAATAGATAGCAGTTGACGAAGGAGCATCAATTCTCGCAAATGATGGAATGCAATAGCTGCAGAATGGATTGAGAGATTGAGTTCCTTCACGCCCCCGGGACCTTCCCCATGAACTGGGATGACGTCCGCATTTTCCTGGCGGTGGCGCGCGCCGGCCAGATCCTTGGCGCTGCCAGGCGGCTGGAACTCAACCATGCCACCGTCTCGCGCCGCATCGCCGCGCTTGAGGATGCGTTGAGGACCAAGCTGTTTCGCCGGCTGACCACCGGCAGCGAACTGACGCCCGCCGGCGAGCGCTTCCTCGACATTGCCGAGCGCATGGAGGGCGACATGATCGCCGCACGCTCGACCGTCGCGGGCGAAGGCGACGATGTCTCCGGCACGGTGCGCATCGGTGCCCCGGACGGTTTTGGCGTCGCCTTCCTGGCCAAGCGCCTTGGCGCGCTGACCGCGCTGCACCGCGAACTGACGATCCAGCTCGTGCCGGTGCCGCGCTCCTTCTCCCTGTCGCGCCGGGAGGCCGACATCGCCATCACGGTCGAGCGGCCGACGGAGGGCCGGCTGGTGGCGGGAAAACTGGTCGATTACTCGCTCGGGCTGTTTGCCTCGCGCGCCTATGCGCAAGCGCACGGCCTGCCCAACACAGCCGCCGAGCTTGGCCAGCACACCCTCATCGGCTATGTGCCGGACCTCATCGTCAGCCCCTCGCTCGACTACGCGGCCGAATTCAGCCCCGACTGGCGCACCAGCTTCGCCATTTCCTCGGCGCTCGGCCAGGCCGAAGCAGTGCGCTCAGGCGCCGGCATCGGCATCCTGCACACCTTCGTCGCCCGCTCGATGCCCGAACTGGTGCCCGTTGATGTCGTGGCGCCGATCCGCCGCGCCTACTGGCTGGTCTATCACGAATCGGTCAGGCCGTTGCGCCGCGTCCAGATCGTCGCCAGCTTCATCACCAAGGCGGTGGAGCGAGAGCGGGGCCTGTTCACCTGATTTCGCAACACAGGCAAACGCAATGCGCCGTTCAAGGCGAGTCGAGAGCGAACGAATTCACCACACGCTCAGCCTTGTCCGCCATCGGCCCACATCTGCTCCACCTGCTCGGCGCTCTCGCCCATTACCGTGCAGTTGACACAGCCATAGCGCGCTCCCCGCACCGAAAACGCAAACCTGGAATGGCCGTGCAGGCGGATATCCTTGTCGATAACCGTAAAGTTCAGATCGGCAAGGCGCACAGGGTAGCCGTCCGGGAACCTTGCAAGCCTGTCATTGCTGAAATCGGCTGTGCTGTATGATCCACCTATCATCCACTTCCAGGTTTCAATCGACCAATCCTCGATGAACTTGCGCGGATCGGACGGCGAACCCGGTGCGAATGGGTTGTAAAGCGCGCCGAGCCGTGCCCGGCGCCTTTTGCTTGCCACAAAACCCACCAGTGTGGCATCAGGCGTGCGGCACCAACCACGGGTCGGGTCGCCAGGTGGGGAAATCCAGAAAGCTGGCGCGGGAAAAATGCGAGCCGTTCTTGCCATCCTGCCACTGGTTTTCGTCTCGGCCTGCGCCAATCCGTGGACGAAGGTGCCGGAGGCCGAACTGCCCAAGCCGATCCGTACCGCGATGGCCCGGCCCTCGCCTCTCGTCTTCGGCAACTATTGCGGCCCCGGTACCCGCACCGGCGATCTGTCGGCCCGGCCGGTCGACCGCCTTGATGCGGCTTGCCGGATCCATGACGCCTGCTACATCGCCCGCCACAACCATTGCGACTGCGATGGTACCCTTGTCGCCTCGGCGAAAGCGATCCGCGACGACAGGACGGCGCCGCGCAAAATGCGCGGCAAGGCGGAACTCCTCATCGCCACCTTTGCCATTCCCGTCTGCAAGGTCTTTCCGCAGGGCTTCATGCCGCCGCGCGACCCGGCGCAATTGAACGCCCTGAAGGCCGGAGCGACTGGGTGAACGGCCAAGCATCCATCGCCCTCGCCCTGTTTGGCCTGGCGCTCACGGCGCTTGCCGGCTGCACCAGCGCTGGCCGCGATGCCTGCGACGTCCTGCAAGGCCAAGAAGCCTGTGCGCGTCCTTCGCTGTCGGCTGGCACATCCGGACCGCGGGTCGCCGCCGCGCAATTCTTCGGCGACGCCGGCGCCAGCGATTACGAGAAGCGGTTCCTGGCGCTGCTCGCCCACAACAAGGTCGGTGCCATGGATCGCGCCAATGGCACCGGTCCTTTCGGTCACGATTACCATGACGTCCGCAACGGCGACTTCCAGGCGACCTACCGGACGCTGCGGCAACTGGCCGGGCCGGTTGCCGAAACGCATCTGCCACCGGCCGGCAGTGACAGCGGCGAGGGCCATTTCGACGGACGCTGGCGGGTGTCGCGGCAGACCCTCTACATCGATGCGGCGGCGCGGCCTTCGGCGCCCAAGGTTTTCGACTTTTCCGGCCTGCAGGCCCGTAGCGTCGAGATCGTGCTGCGCCAGGCTGGCACGCAACCGGCCGTCATCGAGGGCACATGCGACGGCGCGCTGGCGATCCGCGACGGCGGCAACTCACGCACCATCGCCATGGGCTTGGCATTCCGCTTTCGCCTGTCCGGCGAGGACGACACGGTCAGCCTGTTCCCGAGCGATGCCCTGAACCGCTGCAACCTCCGCGTCCGCTCGAATCTGGCCCCAACCGGCGCTCCGCTCACCATCCTGCGCGAAGAGGTCGCCGACCCGCCGCTCGCCGCCTTCGACAGTCGCTACCAACGCTGCCCGACGCCCGACGCCGCTGGTCTCGACCCCCTTGGCCGGGCCTTCTATGCCAGCCGTTGGCTGTCGCAGACCTGCGCCTTGCCGATCGGCAAGCCGCGCCTGCTGCGGAAGTCGCGTGACGGCTTCAATGCCAAGGTCGAGGCCCTGATGGGCGCGCCGCTGTCCGACAGCGCCATCGACAGGGGCGATCCGGACCTGCCTCTCGACTTCTCGAAAGCACCAAGGCTCAAGCTGATCTATCTGTCGTCGCTGGAGTTCAAGGCGGACTTTTCCGGCCGCATCATGGAACGGCTGATCCGCCACCATGCCGCCCTCGGCACCAAGGTGCGCATCATGGTCACCGACGTGCTGGAGCGCGACAAGGACGATGCCCTGCTGCACCGGCTGGCGGCCGAATTCCCCAATGTCGAGTTGCAGGAATATCGCTGGCGGGCCGATCAGGGCGCGCCGATCGACGAGCAGCTTTCACAACTGCACAAGACCCATCACGTCAAGATGCTGGCCACGCTGGCGCAGGATCCCGCGCGCTCGCGCGTCATTATCGGCGGCCGCAACATCCATGACGGCTTCCTGTTCCACCGGCCGATCGATCTGTCGCCCTATCCGGACCTGCAGCAATACGGCAAGACGGATGGGTTTTCGCTGAACTACTATTCGAACTGGAGCGACTTCGACATCGAGTTCGCCGACCCAGCCACGGTCGAGACGCTCTCAGCGCATCTGTCGACATTGTGGTTGCGCGACGCCGACACCAACATCGCGCGCCCCTTCTCCATTCCGGTCCGTTCCGATGGCCGCCGCCCGTCGGGCACGGCGCGGCACTTCATTTCCGTGCCCTACGAGGACGGCCACGCGCTGGAGGATTACTTCGTCGAACTGGTCGACGCCGCCCAGCGCCACATCCAGATCGTCAATCCCTACCTCAACCTGACGCCGAAGCTTGGCCTCGCCTTCGACCGGGCACTGGCCCGTGGCGTCAGGATCGACATTGTCGGCCGCATCGATCTCAAGGGCGATATCGGCGGCAAATTCCTCACCGCGCTCAACAAGCTGTTCGTCGAGGAATACGGCGACCGCATCAACATCCGCGAGTTCAAGGCGCCCGATGTCGTGCTGCATTCCAAGATCATGATGATCGACGAACGGCTGGTCGCCATCTCGTCGGTCAATCTCAACAACCGGAGCTTCTTCCACGACTCGGAGAACGGCATGATGGTCCTGGACCCGGCCTTCTACGCCAGGATGAAGCCGATCTATGACGACTATGTCGCCCACTCGAACCCGGTCGCGACCAAGGTGACGATACCGTGGCCCTATCGCCTGCTGTTCGACCAAGACTGGGTCAAGCAGGCGTTCTGATGAATTCGAGCGACACCATCGCGGCGCCCTATCGCAGATAACGCTCCTGCGCCAGCGCGCGGACATCGATGTCCGGCACCCGGTTGGAGATGATGTCGGCCAGCACCTTGCCCGAACCGCAGGCCATGGTCCAGCCGAGCGTGCCGTGGCCGGTGTTGAGATAGAGATTGGAAAGCTCGGTGCGGCCGATCAGCGGTGGGCCGTCCGGCGTCATCGGCCGCAGCCCGCACCAGAAGGTCGCCTGCCGCATGGCGCCGGCGCCCGGGAAGAGATCGCCGACCGAGTGTTCCAGCGTGCGCCGCCGCGATTCGTGCAGCCTGAGGTCGAAGCCGGAAATCTCGGCCGTGCCGCCGACGCGGATGCGGTCTCCGAGCCGGGTGATCGCCACCTTGTAGGTCTCGTCCATCACCGTCGACACCGGTGCGGCGGCGGCATCCTGGATCGGCACGGTGATCGAATAGCCCTTGACCGGATAGACCGGGATCGGCCGCTTCACCCGGCGCATGAACGCCGCCGAGTAACTGCCCAACGCCATCACATAGGCGTCGGCGGCTTTCCAGCCCTTGCTGGTCGAGAGATTGGCGATGCGGTTGCGGCTGCGAATGACGCGCCAGATCGTCACGTCGTATTCAAACTTGACCCCGCGCGCCACGCAAAGCTCAGTCAGCCTGTCGGTGAACATCTTGCAGTCGCCGGTCTCGTCGCCCGGCAGCCTGAGGCCGCCGACGAATTTCTCGCGCACCCCGGCCAGCGCCGGCTCCGCCCCGATGCAGCCGTCCTGGTCGAGGATTTCATAGGGCACGTCATATTTCTTCAGCACCTCGACATCGCCGGCGGTGCCATCGAACTGCTTTTGCGTGCGAAACAACTGCAGCGTGCCCTGGGTGCGTTCGTCATAGGCGATGCCGGTCGCTTCGCGCAGCGCCTTCAGCGTGTCGCGGCTGTACTCGGCCAGCGGCACCATGCGCGATTTGTTGATCGCGTAGCGCTCGGCCGTGCAGTTGCGCAGCATCTTGACCAGCCATGTCCACATATGCGGGTCGAAGGCCGGCCGAACCACCAGCGGGCCATGCTTCATCAGCAGCCATTTGATCGCCTTCAGCGGAATGCCCGGCCCGGCCCAGGGCGAGGCATAGCCGGGCGAAATCTCGCCGGCATTGGCGAAGCTGGTTTCCAGCGCCGGGCCTTTCTGGCGGTCGATCACCGTCACCTCGTGGCCGGCCTCGGCGAGATAATACGCCGTGGTCACCCCGATCACGCCACTGCCCAGCACCATGATTTTCATCATTCACTCCTTGCGCCACGTCCTTCAGGACCCCGATGGACGTGGCCGCATTTCCAATTTGCGCATGATCCCTTGCGAAAATCGATGCCGATTTTCGAGACCATGCGCCGTTGCCCATTCACGCTGCCGAGGGACCCGGGTCGTCGTCCTCTGTCTGCCGCATTCCGGCTCTCTCGCCAAGAGGCCGCCTGTCGGCCGCGGCGCTGTAGACGAGGGTGAGCCCATGCGGTCGCCTGAGCTCGGCTTGGGATTTCTCCTTGACTGCCCGCCGCGCGGCCTCCGGCTGGTAGAGCACTGCCTTGATCAGGATCGACTCCCGCCTGCCGTCTGGATGTTCGATCGATGTCGTCTGCCCTTCCGCCATGCCGAGCATGCGGAGGCCGCGCCGCGTTGCGACCGACAGGCTGGAGCCGACCGGTCCGCGGACCTCGTTTTGCACCAGGGTTCGCGTCTCGGCAGGGCCGGCATCGATACGAAACACCACTCTGCTGTTCAGCGTGACGATATCGGGTCCGACCGAATCGATCGGGACGACATCGGCGGTTGAAAGCTTGTGCTCGAGCATGTGCGCGATCGGATCCGCGAATGCGCGCCGGCGCTCCAGCATGACTTCGAGGACGGCGAAGTCCTTCGTCGTCAGGCAGCAATTCATGGCTGTCATCACCGCCTCCGCGCTCACGACGGCTGCTGGCCGGAGGGGGGCGTGTCGACGGCTTCGACGGTCACCGACAGTTCCCGGCCGCCACGGCTGCTCCAGCACACCACCTGCCCGACGGCCGCACCGATGAGCGCTGTCCCCATCGGCGTCAGCACCGAGATCCTGTTGTCGGAAATGTCGGCCTCGCCCGGATAGACCAGCGTGATGCGCTGCGTGTCTCCGCCTTGGCCGCTGATTGTCACCGTGGAGCCCATTCGCACCACGTCGGCGGGCATTGCCGCGGCATCCGTGATGACGGCCCGATCCATTTCCGAGAGCAGATCTTCGGCCGTCTCGGGCGCGCGGTCGAGAAACGTCCTCGCCAGGCCCGTCAGCCTGTCATGGTCGGCATCGCTGACCAGAAGCCGGCTCTGTGGGCGTAGTCCTGTTGCATGTCGCATGGCAAACCTCATGAATTGGCGCATCGAACAGATGCGCGCTTGCCGCCGTGCCGATGGCGGCTTGATGAAAAGCCGACAGCCGCGAGGCCGTCTGGCTTGAGGATGGTGATGTCAGGTAGATGCCCCGGTTCGGACGGACGCCAAAAGGCGGCCGCGCCGGGGCTACGATCCCGCGATCGGGCAGACCCTGAACAAGGTTCTGATATGGGCGAGGTTGCTCATGCCCCGAACCTTGCCGACAGGCGTCCGCTTGTCAAGCGCGGCCAAAGCGCTCAACCGCCGACATAGTCGCGATGAAAGCGCGGGCCGAGGCTGGTCAGGATTTCATAGCCGATGGTACCGGCATGGCCGGCCGCGTCGTCGACGCTTTGCGAGGGGCCGAGCAGCTCGACGAGGTCGCCATCGCGGAGCTTGCCGGACGGCAAGGCGGATATGTCGAGAATGATCGAATCCATCGACACCCGCCCGAGGAAGGGCAACCGCACGCCTTCGAACCAGGCCGCGGACGCCGCGCGTCGATGCCAGCCGTCCGCATAGCCAAGCGAGATCGTCGCAGCCGTGAGAGGAGCCGTCGTATGGAACGTGTGGCCATAGCCGACCCCAACGCCGGCCTCCAGCACCCGTGTCTGGACGACCTTGGCCTCCAGCCTCACCACCGGCAGCATCGGGTTCGGTCCTGCCGGCGTCGGATTGATACCGTAGAGCGCCGCGCCAGGCCGGGCAAGATCGTGGTGAAAGCGCTGCCCGAGAAAGATGCCGGACGAATTGGTGAGCGAGGCCGGCGCCATAGGCAGCATCATGCGCAGCCGCTCGAACGCCAGTCGCTGCCGCTCATTGGCCGGATGTTCCGGCTCGTCGGCGCAGGCCAGATGGCTCATCACGAAGCGGAGATCGATGCCGTCAAAGGCACGCGGATCGAGAGCAATGCGCTCGACATCCCCTGGCGGCATGCCAAGCCGCGACATGCCGCTGTCGACCTGGATCGCCGCCGGCAGCTTCCGGCCGGCACGGCTGGCCGTCTCGCGCCAGGCGGCCAGTTGCGCGAGGCTGTTGACGACGGCGGAAAGGTCGGCCGCCGCGGCATCCGGCTCGGCACCGGGCGGAATGCCGTTCAACACGAAAATGGCGGGCCCCGGCCCAAGCGAACGGCGCAAGGCGATACCCTCGCCCAGAAGCGCGACGAAGAAGATCTCGCAACCTTCGCGCAGCAGCGCCGCCGCCACCTGGCTCGCGCCAAGCCCGTACCCGTCGGCCTTGAGCACGCCGGCGCAACGCACGCCGCCCAATTGCGCTTTCAGCCGCCGGTAGTTTTCACGGATCGCGCCAAGGTCGATGGTGAGGACGGCCCCGGCCGCCGCTTTGCTTATGGCGGTGACGTCCTCGGACGGCGGCTTCTTGGGGGCGTCGTTCATGGCGACCCTTCCAATGCATGTCGCCCAAAAGTGGCTTCGGTCTTGGGACAACGACATGCATACAAACAGAGACCAAAGCGCGGCGCATGAATCCGTATCAGCGCGACGCGCCTTGGTGGCGGATGGACATCAATAGGACCGTCGGATCAGGACGGCAACTGCGGCCGTTTCAACCGCCGCCGATCGTCCAGCTATCGCACCAGATGCCGGAACACCGCCACCACCTCTTCATAGACATGACGCTTGAACGGCACGATCAGGTCGGGAAGATCCTGCATCGGCCGCCATGACCATTTGTCGAATTCGGCGGTGTGGTTGCCCGGCGGTGGATTGATCTGGATCTCGCTGACATCGCCGTGGAAGCGGAAGGCGAACCATTTCTGCGTCTGGCCGCGATACCGCCCCTTGTAGGCAATGCCGACGAGTTCATCCGGCAAATCGTAGTTGATCCAGCCCGGCGCCTCGGCCAGCAGCGAGACGCTACGCATGCCGGTCTCCTCATAGAGCTCGCGCTCCGCCGCCTGCAAGGGCTCCTCGCCCTTGTCGATGCCGCCCTGCGGCATCTGCCAGAGTTGCGTCGTGCCGGCAAACTCGCTGTCCGGTTCCGCAATGCGATGCCCGACCCAGACCAGGCCATCGGCATTGAGGATCATCAGCCCGACACAGGGACGATAGGGCAGCGTTTCGCGATCAATCTTTTTTTTCTTTGGCATCAGTCAGTCTTTCCAACCGTCTTGCGATCAGGCCGTGGCTAGCCTTTTTGCGGATCGATCGCCACCGCCGAAATCGGCACGATCTCGATGCCGCGTTTCTTGGCTTCGACCACCCAGGACGACACCGTGTCGACCGTCAGGTCGAAGGCCGAGCCGATGCCGACGGCAAAGCCCTTGGCGCGCGCTGTGGCTTCCAGCCCGTCGAGTTTCTTCAGGATGGCGCCACGATCCTGGACGGCATCGATCGCCGTGTCGCCGGAAACGAAGGGCACGCCGTCCTTCAGCGCCAGGTCCGGTGCAAGGCTGCGCGCCGACGAACCATCATCGATAAAGGCGAGCCCGCGTTTGCCGAGCTCGGCCATGAACGGCTCCATCGCCGCCGCGTCGGCGGAAAAGCGCGCGCCCATGTAGTTCATGACGCCGGTATAGTTTGTCGTCCGCGACAGCGCCCAGTGCAGGTTCTTCAGATTCTCGTCCGCGCTCGCCGCCACCGTCAGCGTGTTGCGGCCCGGGTTGACGTTCGGATAATCGAACGGTTCGAGCGGCACCTGCATGACGATCTCGTGGCCGCTCTGCCGCGCCGCCTGCATCCAGCGGCCGATGCTGTTGCCTTGCGGCGCGAAGGCCAGCGTCACCTCCGGCGGCAGCTTGGCGATGGCCGCCTGGGTGCCGGTCTGCGAAACCGCGAGCCCGCCGATGACGATCGCCACGCGTGCGCCGCGCGCGCCGGACCAGGGCCGCGCATAGACGTCGAACGGCCGCCGGCCATCGGCGGCGCGCACGGGCAACGGCCCGCTGTCGCTGGCTTCGATCAGCGCCTTGTCTGGAATATGTGCGATCTTCAGGTTCTGGCCGATGGTCGACGGATCGTGGATGACGATGGACGCCTTGGGCGGGCCATCGCCCTCTTCGGTCTGCACATGAATGATCTGCGGCCCGCCCGTCCTTGCCGGGCTCTCCGCCTTTGGCGTGGCGACCGGAGCCAACGCGGCCGGCGCTGCGGCGGGTTCGGCGGCCGCGGTCACTTTCGGTGTCGAAACGGTAACCTCTTGCGGCTTTCGAAACGGCTTTTCCCTGAGCGCGATCGCACCGGACACGCCGACCACCGCGAGCACGACAACGGACGCCATGACCGCGCCTGAGCCGACCCTGCCGGCGGCGCGCGGCGACCGGACGGTCTGTCCGAGCGGGCGTTCGATGTCCTTGCCTATGTCAGCCAAGCCATATCCCCGGGCGCATGATCCCGAAAATGGGAACCTTTCGAAAAAGACATGTGCGCATTCATCAGTGTCGGCACGCCCTGGCGCCGTACTACGAGGCGCCATGTTCCCCGAATCAAACTGCCGGGACCTTTCGGTCCCGGCAGCATCGCATCGCTTCGTTCAGGCGGCCAGAGCTGATTGCCCTTGGCCCGGGAGCATCGGACCCGAAAGTGGAATCCGTTTCGGGAAAATCCGATGCTCAAACAAAAAGATAGAGCGGCGCGTGCGCCGCTCCAGACCGTTACTGGTTGAGCACGGCCTTTTCCGGATTGGGCGGGAAGGACGGATCGGTCTTCTGGCCGCGCAGCAGCTGCTCGGCATAGATGAGCTGCAGGTCGTCCTTCGGATCCGGCGGCACATAGGCTGCCGAGCCCGAGCCGGTCGAGCTCTCGTCGGCGCCCTTGATGTGGCCCTTGAGGTCGGATTCGCCGCGCGTCAGGTCCCTGCCCTGCAGTTCAGGCGGCAGCGGCTGGTCGACCTTGATGTCGGGCGTGATGCCCTTGCCCTGGATCGATTTGCCGGACGGCGTGTAATAGAGCGCCGTCGTCAGCCGCAGTGCACCATTCTCGCCGAGCGGAATGATGGTCTGCACCGAACCCTTGCCAAAGGACTGCGTGCCGACCACCGTGACGCGGCGCAGATCCTGCAGCGCGCCGGCGACGATTTCCGACGCACTGGCCGAGCCGCCATTGACGAGAACGATCATCGGCTTGCCGTTGATGTCGTCGACCTGCTTTGGCTTGGCGTCGAAGCGGGTGACGTCCTTCGGATCGCGGCCGCGCGTCGAGACGATCTCGCCACGGTTGAGGAAGGCATCGGACACGCTCACCGCCTGGTCGAGCAGACCACCCGGATTGAGGCGCAGATCGAGCACATAGCCCTTGAGCTTGTCGTTCGGCACCTGCTTCTTGATGGTGTCGATGGCGTTCTCGAGGTCGTCATAGGTCTTTTCGGTGAACGAGGTGATCTTCATGTAGCCGATATCGTTCTCGACCCGGAACTTGACCGCCTTGACCTTGATGATGTCGCGCACGACCGTCAGTTCGATCGGCTTGTCGGCGCCCTGGCGCAGGATGGTGAGCTTGATCGGTGTGTTGACCAGGCCGCGCATCTTGTCGACAGCGTCATTGAGGGTCAGGCCGCGAACCTCTTCGCCATCGATCTTGGCGATATAGTCGCCGGCAAGCACGCCTGCCTTGGCGGCCGGCGTATCGTCGATCGGCGTGATCACCTTGACCAGGTCATTCTCCATGGTGACTTCGATGCCGAGGCCGCCGAACTCGCCCTTGGTCTGGACACGCATGTCCTGCGCCTGTTCGGCGTTCATGTAGGAGGAGTGCGGGTCAAGCGAGGCAAGCATGCCGTTGATGGCGTTCTCGACCAGCGACTTGTCGTCGGGCGGTGTCACATACTGTGCCCGCACCCGCTCGAAGATGTCGCCGAAGATCGCCAGTTGCTTGTAGGTCTCCGATCCTGCAGCGTTCGCCGCCGAGCCGGGCGTGCCATAGACAAGGCTCATGGCGGACGCGCCCATCAGCGCACCGGCAAACAGAAGCGACAATTTCCGCATTATTCACGTCCTTCCAGAAAAACGGTCCGCCCACCATGGGGCCGGATCGACGGGTTTTCCATCCTTGCGGAACTCGACATAGAGTTCCGGCGTGGCATTTCCATTCTTCGAAACCGAGGTGCTCGCCACCCGGGCTTCTCCCATCGCACCGACCGGCTCTCCTGCGAGCACTGACTGGCCAGTCGCGACGCTGATTCTGCTCATCCCCGCCAAAACGACATGATAACCGTCGCCAGCATTCAGGATCAAGAGTTGACCATAAGAGCGAAACGGCCCCGCATAAAGCACATTCCCATCCGCCGGTGCGGTGACGATGGCTCCCGATTGTGTCGCAACCATGTCGCCAAGCATCACTGCGCCGTTACCGTCATCGGCGCCGAATCGCCGTTTGATGCGGCCGGTCACCGGCAGCGCGATCTGTCCCTGAAGGGCTGAAAAGGGTGCCGCTGCGGCAAGTTGATTGCTTTCCGGAACAGGCGGGGATGCCGGCTCAGCCGGCGCCGATGTCTTGTCACCGTCCGCGGTCTTCTGCTCGGCGGCCTTGGCCGCATCCGCCGCCTTGCGGGTCTTGTCGGCCTGCGCTTCGAGCGAGGCGATCAGCTCCTTCAGGCTGCCGGCCCTGGCGGCGAGCGCCTCGGATCGCTGCTTTTCAGCGGCCATTTCCGTTTGCGTGTCGGCTTCGAGCTTCTGCTTGGCCTCCAGCAGCATGCCCAGCCGCTTCTTTTCCGCAGCCTGGTCGCCGACCGCCGCCGTCAGCCGCGCGCGTTCGGCCTCGATCGAGGCCGTCACCCGCGACTGCTCCTTGAGATCGGCCAGCAGGCTATCCGTCTGCTGACGCAGTTCCGGCACCACGGCGCCGAGCAGGATGGCGCTGCGCACCGACGACAGCGCGTCCTCCGGCTTGACCAGGATCGCCGGCGGCGGGTTGAGCCCCATGCGCTGCAGCGCGCCCAGCACTTCGGCCAGGACGTCGCGCCGCGCCGCCAGCGAGCCGCGGATCTTCTGTTCCTGGCCTTTCAGCCCTTCCAGCCTGGCGCCGATATCCTCGATGTCCTGGCCGAGCTTCTGCTCGGTCATTGCCGACTGGATCAGGGCGGCGGTGATCGAGGCGTGGTCCTTCTTGATCGTCGCGATGTCGGCGGAGAGCTTGGCCAGCCGCTCCGACGACAGCGTGATCTCCTTCGAAACCCGTTCGTATTCAGCCTGGCTCTGATCCGGATCGGGAGCCATGTCGAGCGTGTTCTCGGCCCGCGCCGCATGGAACGACAGGACAAGCGCCGCCGCCGCGATGCCGCAGCGCGCGCGCCATGAGCCCGTTCTTGATTTCCAGCCTTCAGACATTCGGTGCCGACTCTATCCGCGGCTTCGTTAACGAACCATCAACCATGTTTGGAGGGCTCGCTTGTCGATGCATTCTTGCGCGGCAATGGGGCGGAAATCCGGGCAGGTCGCGCCAATCCCCCGGTTTATGAACGGTGATAGGGATGGCCGGACAGGATCGTGGCGACCCTGTAGAGCTGCTCGCCGAGCATCACGCGCACCAGCTGGTGCGGCCAGGTCAGTGCGCCGAACGAGACCACCAGGTCGGCCTGGTCGCGCAGCGACTGATCATGGCCGTCGGCGCCGCCAATGGCGATGACCAGCGCCTTGCGGCCGCCATCGCGCAGCAATCCGATGCGTCCGGCGAATTCTTCCGAGGAAAAGCTCTTGCCGCGTTCGTCGAGCAGGATCAGCGCCATGCCCGGCTGCAACTGCGTCTGCAGCCTCTGGCCTTCCTCGCGCCGCCGCTCATTGGCGGTCTGCGCGCGCCCTTCGGCGATCTCGGTCACGCCGGCAAATTCGAGCCCCACCGTCGGGCCGCTTTTGGCGAAGCGCTCGAAATAGCGGTCGGCGAGCTGCTTCTCGGGGCCAGCTTTCATCCGGCCCACGGCATGAATTGATATCTTCATCCTCGCCCCTGTAAGCCGCTAATGCATGTCACCCAAGGGTGGAAACCGGTTTTCGGGCAACGACATGCATCAAAACAAAGGCGGCTCAGTGGAGGGTTTCTTCCTCGAGATCCGGCGCCTGCCACATCTTTTCGAGATTGTAGAATTCGCGGACTTCGGGGCGGAAGACATGGACGATGATGTCGCCCGAATCGATCAGGACCCAGTCGGCGCCGGCCAGCCCCTCGACGCGCGCCGTGCCGAGACCGGCATCCTTGAGCGCCTTGAGCAGGTGATCGGCGACAGCCGAGACATGACGGTGCGATCGGCCCGAGGCGACGACCATATAGTCGCCGAGGCTCGATTTCCCCTGGATGTCGATTGAGACGATGTTTTCGGCCTTGGAGTCTTCCAGACTGGCAAGGACTGTCTTGATGGCGCGGGACACGGCGTCGTTTACGCTGATCCCGGCCGGCGAAGGCACGATATAGGCCTTCTTCCGCAGTGCTGTTCTCAGTGTATTTCCTTTCGCAGCAAGAACAACCAAATCACCCCTGAAAGCAGGTGACACCGCTTAGATAGGCAGAGTTCCGTTGCAGTTTCAAGACGGAGCCCCGCAAGACATCGCCAACGACATATTGCCGGCCCGGATTCAGCCCGGTTTCCTGGCATTATCCTCGGGTGCGAAGGCGAGTTCCACCGGCAGCGGCGCCTGCGCCGTCATCGGCGCGAAACTGCCGGTTTCCGTGGTCGGAACCGACAGTTTCGTGAACACGCGCAACAGCACGAACAGGCTGAAGGCGCAAGCGATGACGATAGCCACGTAGATGAAAGCCTGCGTGCCGAAGACCGCCGACAGCGCCGTCACGATGCCCGGCACGATGAAGCCCGAAAGCGACCAGGCAAACAACAGCGAGCTGGACAGCGCCACCATGTCATCCTTGCCGGCGCGGTCGGCGGCATGCGCGCTGGCCAGCGAATAGATCGATTCCGACGCGCCGTCCCAGATGATGTAGATCACCACCAGCGCCGCCAGCGCGCCGCCGTCGAAGCCGAGCGCGAACATGCCCGCCGCGGCGGCAAGCGCCGATGCCGCGACCAGCACATAGCGGCGGTCGGTACGGTCGGAAATCCAGCCAAGCGGTATCTGCAGGATCAGCGTGCCGACCGGCATTGCCGAAAGCAGCAGCGCCACATCGGCCTGGCTGTAGCCCTTGGCCGTGGCGTGGATCGGCGCAAAGCCGGCAATCGACATCGACAGGCCACCGACCGCCAGCATGCCGGCGACGCCGACCGGTGAAATCCGCCAGGCCCGGCCGAGCGCCACCGAGGCCGCTTGCGGCGCCGGCGGCTGGGCCAGCCGCGTCATCCCGACAGGGAGGATCGACAGAGCGGTGAAGACGATGCCGATCAAGGGCGCATCCGCCGTCCTGATATCGACCAGCGCCAGCGTCGCGTAACCGACGCCAAGCCCGGCGACATAGGCAACGTAGAAGAAAGCCATCACCCTGCCGCGTATGGCGTTGGCAATGGCATCGTTCAGCCAGCTTTGGGCAACGATGAACAGGCCGCAGATGGCAAAGCCGTAGAGCGCGCGGGCGGCAATCCACACGATCGGGTGCGGCCCGGCGCCGACGGCGGCATTGGCCAGTGCGATCAGGGCCGACAGCACCATGAACGCACGCGCGTGGCCAACCCTTCGCACCAGCGGTCCGGTCAGGATACAGCCGGCGAGACCGCCGGCCGAAAGGCCGGTGATGATCAGCCCGGCCCATGTCGGATCGAAGCCTTCGACGCCAAGGCGGACCGGGATATAGGCAAACATCAGCCCATTGCCGACAGCGATCAGCGCCATCGACACGATGACGCTGGCAATCGCGACCAGCGGCGGCTCTTCGCGCTGCGTGGCTTCGGTGCGGTTTTTTTCGAGAATCGGCATGTCTGCTCAGGATTGCCCATGAAACAGGCAAAGGGAGCGATAAAAGCGACATCGCCGGACGGGTGGAAATCTCGCTTTCGCCGCTTCCGACGGGACAGGATGCTCAGCCTTTCGCCAGCTTGCGGATCGCGCTCGACGACAGCGACGAGCGCGGGCCATGGATGAAGGTCCAGGCCGGCGCCTTCATGCGGGCGAGGCGAGGCGCGTCCCCCTCGTCGACGCGGGCATAGTCGAAGGTCTTGGCGACCACCGACGACAGGAACGACAGTGTCGCGCCCGGGCGGTCGATGACCGCGATCGGGAAGGTCATGACGATCTCGCGCCAGCGCTGCCAGCGATGGAAGTCGCGCAAGCTGTCGGCGCCCATGATCCAGACGAAATCGACGCCGGGATTGCGCGCCTTGACCAGCGCCAGCGTGTCGGCGGTGTAGCGGACGTGATGGGCCGCCTCGAAGGCGGTGACCTTGACCTTGGGGTTCTTGGCGATCCGCTCGGACAATTGCAGCCGCTCGGCCAGCGGCGCCAGCTCCCGCGTGCTCTTCAGCGGATTGCCGGGCGTCACCATCCACCACAACTGGTCGAGCGCCAGGCGCCGCAGCGCGATTTCGGCGACCAGCGCATGGCCGGCATGCGGCGGATTGAACGAACCGCCGAACAGGCCGACAGCCAGCCCCTTTTCGGCATGCGGCATTTTGAGATAGCGGGGGGAGACGGCGTCCTTACCCTCCCCCTTGTGGGGAGGGTCGATCCGCGAAGCGGAGCGGGGTGGGGGTATCGTGGAATTCAGCGTCGTCCCCCCACCCGGCTCGCTGCGCTCGCCACCCTCCCCACAAGGGGGAGGGTAAGACCAGCGTTCAAGGCCTCACCTGTCCCGACCCGCGCACGCGGTATTTGAACGAGGTCAACTGCTCGACGCCGACCGGCCCGCGCGCATGCATCTTGCCGGTGGCGATGCCGATCTCGGCACCCATGCCGAATTCGCCGCCGTCGGCGAACTGCGTCGAGGCATTGTGCAACAGGATCGCCGAATCGATCTCGTTGAAGAACCGTTCCACCACCTGCGCGTCCTCCGCGACGATCGCCTCGGTGTGGTGCGAGGAGAAATTCTCGATGTGCTCGATCGCACCATCGATGCCGTCGACCAGCTTCACCGCGATGATGGCGTCGAGATATTCGGTCACCCAGTCGGCGTCGGTCGCCGGCTTGGCGTCGAAGAACACTTTCAGCACCTCGGCATCGGCATGGATCTCGCAGCCGGCCGCGCGCAAAGCGTCGAGGATCGGCACCAGATGAGTGGACGCCACCGCGCGGTCGACCAGCAGCGTCTCGGCGGCACCGCACACGCCGGTGCGCCGCATCTTGGCGTTGACGGCGATCTCAACTGCCATGTCGAGCCTGGCGGAACGGTCGATGTAGAGATGGCAGATGCCTTCGAGATGGGCGAAGACCGGCACCCGCGCCTCGTTCTGCACCCGCCCGACAAGGCTTTTTCCCCCGCGCGGAATGATGACGTCGAGCGCACCGCCGAGGCCCTTCAGCATCTCGCCGACAGCGGCGCGGTCGGTGGTCGGCACCAGTTGGATGGCGTCCTCCGGCAGGCCGGCGGCCTTCAGCCCCTCGACCAGGCAGGCATGGATGGCGGCCGATGAGTTGAGCGAATCCGAGCCGCCGCGCAGGATAACCGGGTTGCCGGCCTTGAGGCACAGCGCGCCGGCATCCGCCGTCACGTTCGGACGGCTCTCATAGATGACGCCGACGACGCCGAGCGGCGTGCGCACGCGCTCGATGTGGAGGCCGTTCGGCCGGTCCCATTCAGCGATGACGTCGCCGACCGGATCGCGCAGTGCCGCGATCTCACGGATACCTTCGGCCATGGCGCGGATGCGCGCCGGGTTGAGCTTCAGCCGGTCCATGAACGAAGCGGAAAGCCCTGATTCCTCGCCATTCGAGACATCGATGGCGTTGGCGTCGAGGATGTCTCGTTCACGACGCAGGATCGTCTCGGCCATGGCGGCGAGCGCGGCGTTCTTGGCGGCGGTCGTGGCAATGGCCAGCGGTCGGGCGGCGGCGCGGGCGCGGCGGCCGATATCGGCCATCAGCGCCACGGTGTCATCCCGGGATTTTTCATGCAGCTTCAGCATGGCTCACCCTCCGCTCGATACTTGGTCACCGGTCCGTACCTGGTCGGCAACCCGGGCTTGGTCGGCTGCATGGCTCACCACAAGGTCGTCGCGGTGGATCATCGCTGAACGCGCTTCGTAACCGAGCACGGTTTCGATCTCGGCCGTTTTCAGACCAGCGATCCTTACGGCATCGGCGGCATCATAGGCAACCAGGCCGCGTGCGATCTCGCGGCCTTCGGGCGACAGGATCGCCACCGTGTCGCCACGCGAGAAATTGCCGCTGACCAGCTTGACGCCGGCCGGCAGCAGCGACTTGCCGGACAGCAGCGCGCCGATGGCGCCGGCATCGACCGTCAGCCGGCCGGCCGGTTCGAGCTGGCCGGCGATCCAGGTCTTGTAGCCCTTGACCGGATTGGCGCTGGGACGGAAGAAGGTGGCGCGTTCGCCGCGTTCGATCGCCATCAGCGGCGACAGCCTTGTGCCCGATGTGATGATCATCGCCGTGCCGGCGGCGGTGGCGATCTTGCCGGCGTCGAGTTTGGTCCGCATGCCACCGCGCGACAGCTCGGAAGCGGCGGCGCCCGCCATCGCCTCGATGTCAGGCGTAATACGGTCGACGACGGCAATGAATTTGGCTTGCGGGTCGCGCGCCGGCGGCGCGGTGTAGAGCCCGTCAATGTCGGAAAGCAGGACCAGAAGGTCTGCGCCCATCATCGTCGCCACGCGCGCGGCCAGCCGGTCATTGTCGCCATAGCGGATTTCGGAGGTCGCCACCGTGTCGTTCTCGTTGATGACCGGCACCGCCTTCATCTTGAGCAGCGTCGAGATCGTCGCTCGCGCGTTGAGGTAGCGGCGGCGTTCCTCGGTGTCGCCGAGCGTCAGCAGGATCTGGCCCGATCTCAGGCTGCCCTTGCCGAGCGCATCCGACCAGGCGCCGGCCAGCGCGATCTGCCCGACGGCAGCCGCTGCCTGGCTCTCCTCGAGCTTCAGGGCACGCTTGCCAAGGCCGAGAATGGTGCGGCCGAGCGCGATGGCGCCGGACGACACGACGAGGATCTCGGCGCCGCCCTGGGCGAGCACCGCAATATCGTCGGCGAGCGAGGCCAGCCAGTCGCGCTTCAGGCCCGTCGTGCGGTCGACGAGCAGCGCCGAACCGATCTTGACGGTGATGCGCCGGTATTTCTTCAGCGACTGCATGGCCCTATTTTTCCCAGCGCGTCTCGACTACCGGAGCAGTTTCCGCGCGCGCCTCGGCAATCACCGCCATCAGCGCCCGCAACACGACTTCGACACCTTCGCCGGTGACGGCGGACAACAGCATCGGCGCCCGGCCGGCGGCACGCTTCAGCGAGGCGACCTTCTTCTTGCGCGCATCGGCGTCGAGCGTGTCGACCTGACTGAGCGCCAGGATCTCGACCTTGTCGGTCAGGCCATTGCCATAGGCATCGAGCTCTCCGCGCACGGTCTTGTAGGCCTTGCCGGGATTTTCCTCCTGCGCCGAAACCAGATGCAGCAGCACACGCGTGCGCTCGACATGGCCGAGGAAGCGGTCGCCGATGCCGACACCCTGATGCGCGCCTTCGATGAGGCCCGGAATGTCAGCGATGACGAATTCGCGCCCGTCGATGCGAGCGACGCCAAGACCGGGGTGCAGCGTTGTGAATGGATAGTCGGCGATCTTCGGCTTGGCCGCGGTGACGGCGGCCAGGAAAGTCGACTTGCCGGCATTGGGCAGCCCGACCAGCCCGGCATCGGCGATCAGCTTCAGACGCAGCCAGATGTTGAGCTCCACGCCCGGCAGGCCGGGATTGGCGCGGCGCGGCGCCTGGTTGGTCGAGGTCTTGAAATGCTGGTTGCCGAAGCCGCCATTGCCGCCCTTGGCGAGCAGAAAGCGCTGGCCGACCACCGTCAGGTCGCAGATCAGCGTCTCGTTGTCCTCCTCGAAGACCTGGGTTCCCACCGGCACCTTGAGCGTGACATCGGCGCCCTTGGCGCCCGTCATGTTGCGGCCCATGCCATGGACGCCGGTCTTGGCCTTGAAATGCTGCTGGTAGCGATAGTCGATCAGCGTGTTCAGCCCGTCGACCGCCTCCAGCCAGACATCGCCACCGCGGCCGCCGTCGCCGCCATCCGGTCCGCCGAATTCGATGAACTTCTCGCGCCGGAACGACACCGAACCGGCGCCCCCGTCACCGGAGCGGACATAGACCTTGGCTTGATCGAGAAATTTCATCGGGCTGCAGTTTCTTTTATTGGCCTTGCGGCATTGCTCTAAACCTTGGGCCTTGCTCTAAACCAAGGCGCGGCGAAGGGCGAGGACGTTTTGCGGCAGGGGCCGCGCGAGATCGGCCGGAGTGATGTCGGAATGAAGCTTGTAACCTACAACATCCAGTACGGCATCGGCCTCGATGGACGTTATGATGTCGCGCGCGTCACCGACGCCGTGCGCGGCGCCGACGTGATCGCGCTGCAGGAGGTGACCCGCAACAATCCCAGGAATGGCGGGCGCGACATGGTCGCCGAGATCGGCGAGGCGCTGCCCGACTATTTCGCCGTCTATGGCAGCAATTTCGAGGCCAATATCGGTTCTCGCGTCGAGAACGGCCGCGCCGTCACCAACACTTTCCAGCTCGGCAACATGGTGCTGTCGAAGACGCCCATTCATCTGTCGCGCAATCTGCTTCTGCCGCGCAGCCGCAGCTTCGAGATGATGAACTTCCAGCGTGGCGCGCTGGAGGCGCTGATCGAGACACCGCTTGGTTTCATCCGCTTCTATTCCATCCATCTCGATCATCGCAGCCCGGTCGAACGCGCCAGCCAGATCCAGTTCCTGCGCCAGCGCCTGCTGAACTATGCGCTCGAAGGCGGCGCCTTGTCCGGCGTCGCCGAGATCGGCCTGCCGGAATTGCCCCATCCCGAAGCCTTTGTCGGCATGGGCGATTTCAACATGCTGGCCGGATCGCCCGAATATGTCGAACTCGCCGGCCGGCCGGATCATGAATTCGGCATGCCGCTGACCGCCGACTTTGCCGTCGATGCCGCCTTGCGCCTCAACGTCGCTGGCGACGATCTCGTCTCCTGGGTCGATCCCAAACAACCCGCCAACGCCAGCCGCCACAAGCGCATCGACTACGTCTTCACCAGCGCTTCGCTTGCCAGATCGCTGAAGCGTCTGTGGGTCGACCGCCAGGCGGTCGGTTCGGACCACCTGCCGGTGTGGGTCGAAATGGGTTGAACCCAGGTTTGGCCCGCAATCTTTTCTGAACCCTGACCAAAAGCTCAGCGCCGAGGCGTGTCGAGATTCAGGTCACCTGAATATTGGTACACATCAAAAGTGGATCCAGTTCCGCAGGCTGGTCCAAGTCTTCCTGTCGAGCCGGTAGCGCTCGACCGGCACCTGGCCGGCGACGATCGAGTTCAGCATGCCCTGGCCGGCATACTGGAAACCGCATTTGTGGATCACCCGGCGGGAGGCCGGATTGATGACCCGCGTCGAGGCGTGCAGCACCTGGATCGAGGTTCTCTGGAAAGCGAGGTCGACCAGCGCATGCGCGGCTTCCGTCGCATAGCCGCGCTTCCAGTGAGGCTCACCGATCCAGTAACCGAGTTCCAGCCCGCGATCGGTGGTGTTCAAGCCCGCGCAGCCGACAAAGGTGTCGGTGCCGGCCAGCGTCAAGGCGTAGGCGATGCCGGCCCGGCGCGACTTGGTCATGGCGAGGAAAGCGCGCGCCTCGGCCTCGCCATAGGGGTGCGGCATGCGGGCCAGCATTTCGGCGACATGACGGTTGTCGGCAAGCTCGACCAGTTGCGCGATATCGCCTTCGTGCGGCGCCCGCATCACCAGCCGCTCGGTAACCAGCACCGGACAGTCTATCGCGTAACTTTCGTCTTCTGAGTCTTCCGCTTCGGCAACCATTTGAAAGTCCTCCAGGCACAAGAAAAAGGGGAGATGGAAACCCATCTCCCCTGATCCTTTTCCTGGCTTTGCCAGACACCGGTTCCCGAGATGGGCGCCGGTGTTCTGGTGCGGAACCGGCTACTCCGCGGCTTTGGTAATCGGGTTGACCGATACGTAGGTTCGGCCGTTGGCTTTCTTGTTGAACATCACGGCGCCGGCTTCGAGCGCAAAAAGCGTATGGTCCGTGCCGATGCCGACGTTGACGCCGGGATGCCACGTGGTGCCGCGTTGACGAATGATGATGTTGCCCGGGATGACGGCTTCGCCGCCGAACTTCTTCACGCCCAGACGCTTGGAATGCGAGTCGCGACCGTTGCGCGACGAGCCGCCAGCTTTCTTGTGTGCCATCTAACTAACTCCGTTGCGCCGCAAGGCGCCTAAAAGGCCTTATGAACGCGTTCGCGTTCCGTTTCAAGTCCGATCCGGCTGATGTTTCGCCGGAAAATTACTTCGCCGCCAATTCCTTGGCCTGCTCGCGCCAGTCCTTGATCTGGTCGGCGCTGAAGGGCATGTGCTCGTCGATCTTGGCGACATCCTTGTCGGTCAGCTTGGCGAGCTGGGCGAAGGTGATGATGCCCTGCTCGTTGAGATCCTTGGCGGCGACCGGGCCGATGCCCTTGATCACGGTCAGGTCGTCCGGCTCACCCTTCGGCGCCTTGAACAGCGGCGCTGCGGCGGTCTCGGCTGCCTTGGCCTTGGCTTCCTTCTTCGGCGCGGCTTCCGCCTTCGCTTCGGTGGCGGCCTCTGCCTTCACTTCCGCCTTGGCGGCGGCCTTCTTGGTCGGCTTGGCGCCACCCAGCAGGATCTCGGAGATCCGCACGGTGGTCAGAAGCTGGCGATGGCCGATCTTGCGGCGCGAGTTCTGCCGGCGGCGCTTCTTGAAAGCGATGACCGTGCGGTTCTTGCCCTGCTCGACGACTTCGGCGGTGACCACCGCGCCATCGACGAACGGCGCGCCGAACGTGACATTCTCGCCCTCGCCATGCGCGAGCACGTGGCCGATCTCGACGATATCGCCGACACTGGCTTCGACTTTTTCGATCTTCAGGAGATCGTTGGCGGCGACGCGATACTGCTTGCCGCCCGTTTTGATGACTGCGAACATTTTTTGCCTTTCGCTGTTCGGTCGGCCTCGATGAACCGCCTCTGGCGGTTCGGCCGTCTTTTTGTCAGTCTGCGGGTTCAAAAAACAAGCGGCGCGGAAGAACCCTCCACGCCGATTGCGCGCTGTCCCTAACCGAAGGTTGAGTGCGAGTCAAGGCAAACGGCCGCGCCGCTGCCGAGACTGTCATTGGCGGTCACGGGCCGGCCGTCTCAGCATGCCCCCCAACACGGTGTTGCCCCCGGTGGTGATCTTTTCCGGCGAGAACAACGGCAGGCCAACGGCGCCCAGGAGAGAAGCGTCGCGGCGATGACCGCCAGGGCCGCCTGCGCGATGCCCGTGAGCGGTAAACACCGGCGTGAATCCGCTGGCTGTCGGGCAAGCCAAATAACTGGCCGATTTGGCCTTGTAACCTGCCCGTTCAGCCGTTATCTAGTGCGCCGCGCCGGCAACGGCCGACCATGACCGCGGAGAGGTGGCAGAGTGGTCGAATGCACCGCACTCGAAATGCGGCATGGGTGCAAGCCCATCGGGGGTTCGAATCCCTCCCTCTCCGCCATTGATTTCAGATAAATACTTGGTTTCATTTATTTTTTTGACTTCAATCTTCCGGAGCCTGCACCTTTAGCTGCATCATTTTAGCGGCATTCGGCGGGCCAAGTCATTTCAAGTCCGCAGGAGGCCACAGGTACGACACCGGGCCTGCGGGAAAGATCATATCTTGCGTTCGAGGTTCGCAAAGGTCACTCCATTGTTGCAGTGTTCCCTGCTTGGCGGCCCAAGCCGAAATCAGCGCGTCGAGTTCATGCTCGTTTCTGACACTGCCCGGCGACAAGGCTGCGCGATCAACGAACCAGTCAAATGCGGCCGCTATCTCCGACTTCGCGTAATTTGCTCCATGCAGCGCGTGAAACAGGACTTTCGGATGAGTCTCGGTAATGGCCATCATCGGCCATTGCTCCTTCAGTCGGATGGCTAGGCCAACTCCGCCGACCGCCATTGCCCCGAACAGCGAGTTCGGCGACATCACGCTCGCGCTTGCGCCGGGGTATTTCCCTTTGAGACAAAGGTCGGCTCGCCTCCATCCTGACGGCCCATCGCTCCAGTGGAGGAGCGTATCAATACCTGCCAACGAAGGAGCTTCGCCTGCGCAAGCTATTACCGCCCACCGCATCGCCTCGGCAATGGTCCCTACCGTAGCTGTGGTGAATGAGCCCTCCGCTAGAAGGCAGCAACCAAAGCCCTTGGCACCGCCCGGATCAAAGCCGAGCGCGATCATTCAGCTTCCGACGTCCTCGGCGCGCCTTTGGTGCAGCACCGCGCTCGGCCCTGATCCGCTCCAGCAACAAGCTGGCGGGTTCATCAGCTGGGTCTTGCGGCACAAGTTCACCCCGGAAGGCTTTGGCGAGAACGGCTTGGTCGAGATGGTCGATCAGCTTACTGGCGCTGGTCGCCTCATCCGCGAGACGGTCGATCCAGTTGAACGCAGTTTCGATGCGTCGGACGATTTCACGTTGTTCATCTTGCGGAGCGATATGAAAGACAAAGCGCTTCAGTTGCTTCGTGTGAACGTGTTGGATGAGGCTGCCAGAGTTCAGCCCATTGTCCACGAAAGCTCGGAAGTCAGGTGCCTTGAGAGCGTATAGGCAGTAGTTTCGGTCCATAAGATGGGGACGGAAGAGCGCGATACGCTGATTTAGAAGAAATTCGTCCGTTTCTGACGACAGACAAACACGGGCAAGAAACTGATCTTCAAGGCTCTGGGCTGTCAAGTTTACGACTATCTCGCATCCTCGGATTAAGTGTTCGGGATGCTGCTGAGCATATGATCGTGGAAGGAAGCGAGTGTTCTTTTCGTTCCATTCCACCCGTCCACTCTTATGCAAGTTGCCCGGTCGCAAGAGCTTCACACCCTTAGTCGCATAATCTCCACTTGGAAAAGCCCTTCCATTCAATGTCGTGCCAGCGTCTTCCCACGGAACGTGCTGCCAAGCCACTGACGTCCTTCCGGCCCGCCAACCGCTTGTCAAATCCCCTCGGAACGCTGCCGCCAGCACAGCCTGCTTGTACCTCTCGACGAGGCGAAGAACGTGGTCGAGGTGGTGGCGGGCGTGTTTGGATTTGCCGGTGAGGCTGTCGATCTTGGCTACGATCCGACGCTGTTCGGGCACAGGCGGCAGGCGGATCTCTATCTCGGCTAGGTCATCTTTACCTATCACACCCTGCGCGCTACCGGTGGAACCGGCTCTGAGGTCGAGAACTTTCGTTGCCAAGAAATCATAGAGAAACCGCTGGTCCAGAGCTTCTGTAGGGCGAATTGCAGCAACACTTCGCCCGATTGCACAGTCCGCACCTAGGTTGATTTTGCCCGCCGTCGCACCCACCACACATATAAGAACATCGGAGGAGAGTGCATGCTTCAGCGGACGAACGGTCCATTCCCTGATTAGAGGACGGTCGCTTCCGAACTCTCCTGCCTTTACGAAAGGTGTACCGACGCCCGACTTGTTGCAATCCGCTCCGGGAGGTGCCTGTCCCATGATAAAATCCACTAGCTTGCCCAAAACTTCAGGCGACCAGCCATTTGGCAATTGGCTCATTCCGCAGCCTGCGCGATGACAGCGGCGTTCAAAACCGTTTCTGGCTCCAATTCTTCTGAGAGTGCCTCGATCTCCTCCAACGCGGCCTTGAGGTGCCCGATGATGGCGGCGGCAATGTCTTCCGGCTCGGTCAACGCCTCCTCTGCCTCGGCCTCGGTGTCGCGGAGCCATGCGATGTCGAGGTTGTCGTTGCGCGCGGCGATGGCCTCTCGGTTGAACCGCTTCCACCGACCGTCGTCACCGTGTTCCTTTCGCTCTGGACTGCCATTCGGGTTTGCGCCGTAGGCGGCTTCGAACTCGGCGAAGTCGGCGACCGTCAGCGGACGGGTCTTGCCAAAAGCGGGCATGTTCGCCCGCATGTCATAGACCCAGACGGCCTTTGTGTTCGCCTTGTCAGTCTTGCCGCGCTGGAGGAACAGCACGTTGGTCTTGACGCCTTGCGAATAGAAGATGCCTGTCGGCAGGCGCAAGATCGTGTGCAGTTGGCAAAGGTCCATTAGCCATGTGCGCAGGCGGCGGCCCGTGTTGTCCTCGAACAATACGTTGTCGGGCACCACAACGGCAGCACGGCCGCCGGGCTTCAATGCGCGGACGATGTGCTCGACAAAGGCAAGTTGCTTGTTCGAGGTATCCGCCGTGACCGAGAAGTCCAAGCGCGTCGGGCGACCGCCGCCCTTCTTAGTGCCGAACGGCGGGTTGGTGAGCAGAAGGTCGGCTTTTGGTAGAGCCTCGCCATCGGGCGACAGCGTGTCAATGTTGTCGACACCACCTTCGATGCCGTGCAGCAGCAGGTTCATCATGCAAAGCCGGTGCGTGTCAGGCACAAGCTCGGCACCCACGAAGGCGTTATGCCGCTGGAAGAAGGCTTGCGCCTCAGGCAGCTTGTAGAGGTCGTCGGTGTGATCCTTGATGTAGCGGTCGGCGGCTACGAGGAACCCAGCGGTGCCGGCAGCGGGGTCTTGCACCGTCTCGTCCGGCTGCGGCTGCATGAGGCGCACGATGCAGTCGATCAAAGGGCGCGGCGTGAAGTATTGACCCGCGCCGGATTTCTTGTCGGAGGCGTTCTTTTCCAACAGCCCCTCATAGAGGTTGCCAAGACCCTCTTCGCGTGCCGAGAACCAATCCAACTG
>NZ_JAPFQA010000014.1 GCF_027563465.1 Mesorhizobium qingshengii
GGCCTTCGCGGCAGGCCTGGCACCGCCGCCGGCAATCGCCGCGTCGACATCGGCCTTCACCACGCGGCCATGCGGGCCGGTGCCTGCTAGGGCCGAGAGGCTCAGCCCTGCCTCTCGCGCCAGACGGCGAGCCAACGGTGTTGCACGGGCACGACCTTCACCCTCCCCCTTGTGGGGAGGGTCGGCCGGCCTTCCGACCGGGGTGGGGGTCGCGGCGGTGGGTTCACCCCCACCCGCGCCTGTGGCGCGACCTCCCCCATCAGAGAGGGAGGTGGGAGCTTCGACCTTCACCGGCGCCGCATCTTGCTTGGCCCCGTAGGCCTCGCCATCGGCATAAATCCACGCAACCGGCGCGCCGACCGGGATGTCTATCCCCTCCTTGCCGGTGACGTTACGCAGGACCCCACTTGCCGGCGCATCGATCTCCATCGCCGCCTTGTCGGTCTCGATCTCGAACAGCACATCGCCCTTCTTGACCCTGGCGCCTTCCTCGGCAAACCAGCGCGAGATCTGTCCGGTCGCCATGTCCATGTCGACCTTGGGAAGAATGACTTCGGTCGGCATCGCTCAGCGAACCCCTTTCGCGAGGTCGCGCGCGGCGGCAATGATGTCGGGGACCTGCGGCACAACAGCCTTTTCCAGTTCGGGATTGTAGGGGATCGGCGTTTCGGCGCCGCCCAGCCGCACGATCGGCGCGTCGAGGTAATCGAACGCTTCGCTCTCGGCAATCATGGCGCTGACCTCGGCGCCGATGCCCAGCGTCTTGACCGCTTCGTAGACGCACATCAGTCGCGACGTCTTCTTGACGCTGTCGATGACGGTCTGCTTGTCCATCGGCCGGATGGTCCTGAGATCAACGACTTCGATGTCGATGCCTTCGGCCTCGAGAGCCGCAGCGGCTTCGAGCGCCTTGTGCACCATGATCGAGGTGGCGACGATGGTGAGATCCCGGCCCTCGCGACGGATGTCGGCCTTGCCGATCGGCACCGTGTAGTAGCCTTCCGGCACCGGGCCCTTCATCTTGTAGAGCAGCTTGTGCTCGAAGATCATCACCGGATCGGGATCGGCGACCGCCGCCAGCAGCATGCCCTTGGCATCATGGGGCGTCGCCGGCTGGATGACCTTGAGCCCGGGCACATGGCCGAGCCATGCCTCGAGGCTCTGGCTGTGCTGGGCCGCCGCACCGGTGCCGGAGCCGGCGGGAAACCGCATCACCAGGGGAACCGAAACCTCGCCGCCCAGCATGAAGCGCATCTTCGCCGCCTGGTTGACGATCTGCTCCATGGCGAGCGTGGCGAAATCGGAGAACTGGAACTCGAAGATCGGCCGCATGCCGGTGACGGCGGCACCCACCGCGACGCCGGCGCCGCCCAATTCCGAAATCGGCGTGTCGATCACCCGCTCGGTGCCGTAACGCTCGACCAGGTCGCCGGTTACCTGGAAGGCGCCGCCATAGACGCCGATATCCTCGCCCATAAGGAAGACGCGTTCATCCATGTCCATGGCGATCGCCATGGCCTCCTGGATCGCCTGGGCGTAGCTCAGTTCACGCACCATCGCGTCCATCAAGCCTGCTCCGTGTAAACATAATTCTGAATGGTGCGGATATCCGGAGACGGGCTCGCCTTGGCGAACTCGATGCCGTCGGCGATCTCTTGCGCCACCGCGCTGCGGATGGCCTCGATGCCCTTGTCATCGATGAAGCCGAATTCGCGCAGCTCGCTTTCGAACAGGGTGATCGGATCGCGGTTCGACATCCAGTCCTCGATCTCCTCCTTGGTGCGATAGCGATTGCGGTCGCTCTTGGAATGGCCGCGATGGCGATAGGTCTTGGATTCGATCAGCGTCGGCCCCTCGCCCGCGCGGGCTCGGGCGACAGCCTGGTGCGATGCCTGGGCGACTTCGGAGAAGATGTTGCCGTTGACGATGACGCCGGGCATCGAATAGGCGGCGGCGCGGTCAGCTATGTTCTTGACGGCGGTCGAGCGGGCCGTCGATGTCGACATGCCGTAGCCGTTGTTCTCGCAGACGAAGATCACCGGCAGCTTCCAGATGGCGGCCATGTTCAGCGCCTCATGGAAGGCGCCTTCATTGTTGGCGCCGTCGCCGAAGAAGGAGACCACGACCTTGCCGGTCTTCATCATCTTGGAGGACAGCCCCGCGCCAACGGCGATCGGGATGCCGCCGGCAACGATGCCATTGGCGCCGAGATTGCCCTTGGCGACATCGGCGATGTGCATCGATCCGCCGCGACCCTTGCAGTAGCCGGTGGTCTTGCCGAAGAACTCGGCGAACATGCGCTTGACCTCGGCGCCCTTGGCGATGCAGTGGCCATGGCCGCGATGCGTCGAGGTGATCTGGTCATCCTCGGCAAGCGGCATGCAGATGCCCATCGCGCTGGCTTCCTGGCCGATCGACAGATGCATGGTGCCGTGGATCAGGCCGCGCGTGTAGCACTCCTCCGCGCCCTCTTCGAAGCGGCGGATGAGGTACATCTTGTGCAGCACCTGCTTGAGCTGCTCGGCGCTGTACTGGCGATAGACGAAGGGCAGGTTGGCGCGGCTGTCCGCGACGGCTTTGCTGGCTCCGGCCATGATCACGCTCCCACGGTGCCGTAGACGAGTTTGTCCTGGCGGGCGCGCAGTTCGGCGATCTTGGAGCCCGCCGCGGGGGCGGCGTTCGCATAGGTGATGAGCTCGCCTTTCTTGATCGGCGCGGTCACCGAGCCGCCTTGCAGCAGGCCGCAGGGAATGGCCTTGGCGGCACGCGCCTCCGGCGCCGTCATGATCCAGGCGCGGTAGCAATATTCGCCGATCGCGTCGAGCTTCTCGCCGGGCTTCATGTCCTTCTTGGCCACCGCGCAGACTTCGGCCACGGGCTTCGCCAGCGGCACCATGTCCGCCTTGCCGTAGAGCACGACGCGGGCGCAGGTCAGCGGCACTTCGAGCGAGGTCAGGTGATAGGGACGGTGGAAGGTGAAGTACGGGCCCTTGCCCATCTTCAGATCTTCCATGCGCTCCGAGATACGCGGATGCGACATGTCGGCGACGACGAACACGCCGGGCGCCACACCCTTGCCGATCGAGTAATCGACGACGCCGACCCGCGACAGCACGCCGCCATCCTTCCGCGGCACCAGGACCTTGGACAATTCGCCAAGCGTCGCCGCTGGGCCGTGCATGCCGGCCTTGTCGGGAACCAGCCCGGTGGCGTTGGCGATCGCCGCCATCTCGACCATGGTCTTGGAGCCGTCGACGAATTCGACCAGCATGCGCACATTCATATGCCGCCGCTTCGCTTCCTCTTCATAGTCGGGCGGCGTGGCATCGATGTTGAGCGGATTGTTCTTCCCCTTGCCGGCGGCGACGATCGGATGGCCCATCGCCGAGACGAACTCGATCAGTTCCATGCAGGAGGACGGCTCGTCGCCCGCACCCAGCGAATAGGTGACGCCAAGCCGGTCGGCCTCGCTCTTCAGATAGGCGCCGATGGTGACGTCGGCCTCGACATTCATCATCACCAGATGCTTGCCATGCTCCATGGCGCGCAAGCCGATCTCGGCGCCGACGGCGGGAACGCCGGTCGCGTCGATGACGACGTCGATCAGATCATTGTTGATGACCAGATTGGCGTCGTTGGTGACCGCAACCTTGCCGGCCTCCATCGCCGCCGTCATCGCCGAAGCGTTCGACACCTCGCGCGCATGACCCGTTTCCTGGAAGGCGATATCCACCGCCCTGCTGGCGGCGGGCAGGTTCAGCTCGGAAATGGCGCCGATCTCGATGCCGGACATATGGGCGACGCGGGTGACGATATCGGTCCCCATCTCGCCGGAGCCGATCAGGCCGATGCGGATGGGCTTGCCCGACTTGGCGCGATCATCGAGATCACGGGCAAGGCCCGTCAACGAAACATTGGAAGCCATACCGCTTATTCCTCCCACATTGCAGGCTGTTCAATTGCTTGACGGGTATTGAACATATGTATTTCTGTCAAGACTAATGTCCAATTTGCATGCGTTTAGGGCACTTTCCGGCAGCCCGGTCCGGGGGCGAAAAAGTGGCTGGGAGAGTCCGATCTCGCGCAGCCCAACGGTTCGCTGGGAAAGCGCGCGGCCCAGACATGAAGTCAGGCGTGTTTGAATGCCGCCATTCCTGGCAAGGGCAGCCGGAGCTTGTTCGCCAGACTGTCAGTGCGTAGGGGCGGCGGCGATTGGGAAATCGTGGAAATGCACGACCACGCCATCCGCGTCGATGAAGATCACGGCATAGGCGGGCGGCTCGTGACCCAGGCTCCAGCTCCCCGAGAAATCGAGCGCGGTCTGGTGGTTGGTGCTGCGCAGCGTGCTGACGGCTATGCCGCGCCAGCTGCCGGCAATCAACCGATGGACATGTCCTGCGAAGATATGACGGACATTGCCGTGGCGCAGCAGAATCGCGTGCAAGGCATCGGCATCGGCGAGCCTGACACGATCGAGTTCGGGGATGTGAATCCTGAACGGCGGATGGTGCATGAAGAGGAAGGCCGGCCGATTGCCCGCCTCTTGCAGTCGCTCATCGAGCCATTCCAGGCGCGCCGCGCAAAGCCTGCCCTCGACATGTCCGCTGTCCAGCGTGTCGAGCAGGATCAGGCGGCCCTCGCGACAATCGACGACGCTCTGGACGAACCCGTTCCCGGTAGCGGCTCCCGGGAACATCTCGAGAAACAGCGCCCGGTCGTCATGGTTGCCGAGCATCAGCCGGCAAGGCGGAACGAACCTTGCCAGCTTTTCCCTAAGTGCCGCATAGGCGGCGCGCTCGCCGTCATTGGTCAGGTCACCGGAAATCACCACCAGTTCGGCGTCAGCATGGTTCTTGCCGATATCGGCAAGGCAGGCTTCCAACCGTGCCAACGGATCAGAACCGTGCAGAAGGCCGCCAGGGGCCATCAGATGCGGATCGGATATCTGGATGACTTTCATGGACCGGACCGGAGTGCTCTGCTGCTGGCGCCTGCGGCACCTGCCAGCGGATCGAACGCCTGGGAACTACCCTCTACTGTGCGGTCCAGCCGCCATCCATCGGCAAGGTCGTGCCGGTGATCTGCCTGGCCGCATCCGAACACAGGAACAGCGCCAGCGCCGCAAGCTCGTCGACGGTGACGAACTCCTTCGTCGGCTGGGCCGCCAGCAGCACGTCATGCTTGACCTGTTCTTCGGTCATGCCGCGCGCCTTCATCGTGTCGGGAATCTGTTTTTCGACCAGCGGCGTCCAGACGTAGCCCGGCGCGATCGCATTGACGGTGACGCCGTCAAGCGCTGCCTCGAGAGCCACCGTCTTGGTCAGGCCCGAAATGCCGTGCTTGGCCGACACATAGGCGGATTTGAACGGCGAGGCGACCAGCGCATGGGCCGAGGCGGTGTTGATGATGCGGCCCCATTTGCGCGCCTTCATGCCGGGCAGCGCCGCCTTGATGGCGTAGAACGTCGCCAGCAAGTTGATGCGGATGATGGCCTCCCACTTGTCGTCGGGAAACTCCTCGATCGGCGCGACATGCTGGATGCCGGCATTGTTGACCAGGATGTCGAGACTGCCGAACGCGGCCTCGGCCTCGTGCACCATGACGCTCACCGCCGCGCCGTCCATCATATTGGCATCGGAGTAGCGGCATTTGACGCCGAAGTCCTTCTCGATGCCGGCCCGCTCCTGCTCTATTGCGGCCGCATCTCCAAGACCGTTGATCGTGACGTTGGCGCCTTCGGCGGCAAAGGCGCGGGCGATCGCCAGGCCGATGCCGCTGGTCGAGCCGGTGACGAGTGCGTTCTTTGAAGACAGGAAAGCCATGGTGATCTCGCGAGAGGAGGGAGGGACGAACGAGGCGGCTTTGTGCGCCGCAGCATGACACTGCCACAGCCATATGTCGGTCCGATTACAGGGTTGCGACGGCGTCAACAGGCCCGTGGGAGGGGATGGTCGGAAGGCTGACACGGCACTGTCATGGTGCCGTGCAACATAAATCGAAGCGCATTCGCGCAGTCATTCCTGAACCGGATGGGGCTACCGCCTTGCAGATCGCCGATGTCGTGAAGCGCGCCCATGCGATGCCGCTGACCAATCCGTCCTTCCCGCCCGGGCCGTATCGTTTCTTCAACCGCGAATACGTCATCATCACCTATCGCACGACGCGCGAGGCGCTCGAGGCGGTCGTGCCGGAGCCGCTGGAGATCGACGAGCCGCTGGTCAAGTACGAGTTCATCCGCATGCCCGACTCGACCGGCTTCGGCGACTATACCGAAACCGGCCAGGTCATCCCCGTGCGCTACAACGGCCAGCATGGCGCCTACGTCCATTCCATGTATCTCGACGATGATGCGCCGATCGCCGGCGGCCGCGAACTGTGGGGCTTTCCGAAGAAACTGGCCAACCCCAAGATCGTCCACGAAGGCGAAGTGATCGTCGGCACGCTGCACTATGGCAGCGTCCTGTGCGCCACCGGCACGATGGGCTACAAGCACAAGGTCGCTGATCATGATCAGGTCCTCGCCGCGCTCGCCGCGCCCAATTTCCTGATCAAGATCATCCCGCATGTCGACGGCACGCCGCGCATCTGCGAACTGGTGCGCTATCACCTTACCGACGTCACGCTGAAGGAAGCCTGGACCGCTCCCGCGGCACTTGATCTGCGGCCTCACGTCATGGCCGACGTGGCGCGGCTGCCGGTGCTCGACATTGTGTCGGCCGTCCACTTCACCGCCGATCTGACACTTGGCCTGGGCGAGGTGGTTCACGACTATCTCGCCGACCGCGCCTGACCACTCAGAGCCCAAACAAAAGTCGGAGACCAAGCCGTGCTCGAACGCAACCGCAAGAAGGCTGCTGCCGCCACCATCGAGGAAATCTCGGCGCAGTATGACCGCATAGCGCTGGTGTTCCAGGGCGGCGGCGCGCTCGGCGCCTATCAGGCTGGGGTCTATCAGGCGCTGGCCGACGCCGGCTGCGAGCCGACATGGCTGTCCGGCGTCTCGATCGGCGCCATCAACGCGGCGATCATTGCCGGCAATGAATCGAGCCGCCGGCTGCAGCGTCTCGAGCAATTCTGGCAGACGATCTCGGGCCGCAAGATCTGGACCTATACGCCCGAGGGCGACATCTATCGCGACATCCGCAACCGCACCAGTTCATGGATGACGATGACCATGGGCCAGCCCGGCTTCTTCAAGCCGCGTAACCCCAACCCCTGGTTCGAGCAGCCCGGCGCCGAGGGCGCAACCAGCTTCTACGACACGGCCGAACTGAAGCAGACGCTGGAGAGCCTGATCGATTTCGATATCCTCAACGACGGCAAGAAGCGGCTGAGCGTCGGCGCGGTCAATGTCAGGACCGGCAACTTCGTCTATTTCGACACCGAGAAGGTTCGCATAGAGCCGGAACACATCATGGCCAGCGGTGCGCTGCCACCGGCCTTCCCGTCGATCCGCATCGAGGGCGAATACTACTGGGATGGCGGCATCGTCTCCAACACGCCGCTGCAATATCTTCTCGACCAGGAAGAGGACTGCTCGTCGCTGGTGTTCCAGGTCGACCTGTTCAGTGCGCGCGGCACCTTGCCGCGCGGCATGGCCGATGTGCTGTCGCGGCACAAGGACATCATGTATTCGAGCCGCACCCGCCAGAACACCGACAATTTCCAGCGCATCCATGCGTTGAAGATGAAGCTGCTCGATGCGTTGAAGCGCGTCCCTGCCGAACTGCTGAAGGATGGCGAGAAAGAGCTGATCGAGGACTATTCGAATGCCGGCGTGGTCAACATCGTGCACCTGATCTACCAGCATAAGGGCTACGAAGGACACGCCAAGGACTACGAATTCTCCGGCACCTCGATGCGCGAGCACTGGGAGATGGGCCTTGAGGATACGCAGCGCACCTTGCGCCATCGCCAGTGGCTGACCCTGCCGACCAATGTCGAGGGCGTCGCCATTCACGATCTGCACCGCGAAGATCCGACCTGAGATCCTCGCCGACGCCTTCGCCGGACGAAGGGTATCGGCAAATCCGCCGGCTCGCACCAACCAATACCTCCAGGCGCTTGGAACCGCGCCTGGAGGCGTTGGCTTGAATGGCATTCGGCGACCACGATCCCGAGCAAGCCCAAGCAGTCTCAAACGAAAACGGCGCCGAAACCGGCGCCGTTCTCATATCAATTCGTGACTGCCGCTCAGAACACCTGGCGGAAGACGATGAACAAGACGAAGGCGAGCGTGATCGAGCACGGCAGCGTCAGCACCCAGGCAAGCAGAAGGTTGCGCACCGTCGACCATTGCAGGCCCGAGCCGTTGGCGGCCATCGTTCCGGCGACGCCCGACGACAGCACATGGGTTGTCGACACCGGCAGGCCAAGCCGGTCGGCCATGCCGATGGTCACCATCGCCACGAGTTCGGCGGCGGCACCCTGGCCATAGGTCAGATGGCTCTTGCCGATCTTCTCGCCGACTGTCACGACAATGCGCTTCCAGCCGACCATTGTGCCGAGCCCAAGGGCCAGGGCGACGGCAACCTTCACCCATAGCGGGATGAACTTCGTCGCGTTGTCGACGGCCTTGTGGTAGTCGGTCACCGCCTTGAGGTCGGCGGCCTGCATCGGCAGCAGCTGCTTCTTGTCGATCAGCTTCAACGCCTCGCCGATCAGGTAGATGTCGTTGCGGGCGTTGCTGACGAGGTCGGTCGGCACCTTTTCGACGGACGCGTAGGGCTGCAGCGAAGCCGTCGTGTTGTGGATGTAGGTCTGCAGCGCGACCGTCGTCTGGTCGTTCCAGGTCCGGGTGCGCACGGCATCCTGGACGGCAGCCTTGGCGTCGGTGACGGTGATGCCGGGCTTCACATATTTGCCCAGCGCCTGCTCGACGCCGACCGAAGCCGACTTGTAGGCCTCGAGATAATTGATGTCGGGCGTGCGGTTCAGCGCAAAGGCCGTCGGCACGACGCCGATCAGGATCAGCATGATCAGGCCCATGCCCTTCTGCCCATCGTTGGAGCCATGTGCGAAGCTGACGCCGGTGCAGGTGAAGATAAGCAGGCCGCGGATCCACCAGGGCGGCGGCGTGTTGCCTTTCGGCGCCTCATAGAGCGCCGGATTACGCACCAGCAGCTTCATCGCATAGAGCAGGATCGCGGCGGCGAAGAAACCGATGATCGGCGACACCAGCAAGGTCACGCCAACATTGGTCGCTTGCGACCAGTCGACGCCGCTGGTGGCGCTGCCGGCAGGTGCCATGAACTGATTGGCAAGACCGACGCCGATGATCGAGCCCACCATCGTGTGCGAACTCGAGGCAGGCAGGCCAAGAAACCAGGTGCCGAGATTCCACAGGATCGCCGCGACCAGCAGCGCGAACACCATGGCGAAACCGGAGGAGGAGCCCACCTGAAGGATAAGCTCGACCGGCAGCAGTGACAGGATGCCGAAGGCGACCGCGCCGCTCGAGGTGAGGACGCCGAGGAAGTTGAAGACGCCCGACCACATGACGGCGAATTCGGCCGGCAGGGAGCGCGTGTAGATGACGGTCGCCACCGCATTGGCGGTGTCATGGAAGCCATTGACGAATTCGAAGCCGAGCGCGATCAGCAAGGCGATGCCGAGCAGGATCCATGGCACGGTCTTGGCTTCGGCCAGATCCTGGCTGAGCGCGTAGCCGACATAGACGATGCCGACCACCACCAGCACGCCAAAGGCCGGCAGGAACCATTTGGCGCCACCCGAATGATCCAGCGGATGCTCCGGTCTCGGAATGCCCGCCTCACTAGAAACTATGTCCACCATGTCCCACTCCTATTGCATCGCAGCAAAGAACCGGGACGAACGCTATGTCTGCACAATGAACCCTGTGTGACGACGCCTGACGCGGTGTCGGGACAGAAAAGCGGAGAGCCGGTGGCCTTCAGGCGCCACGGGATCGCGTCTTCAGTATCGCCGAAAACAGCGGATCGAAGGCGCGGCTGATTGGTGCCGCCGCGGCGCCCAGCGCGATCGACCAGGGATCGGTGGTGCCGAGCTGCAGGCGCGGCAGGGTCCGTCCGGGCCGGTCGGCGATCGACGGCAGCAGCGGATGCATCGCCTCGACCAGGCGACGCGCCAGCGTTTCCGGCGCCCCGCTGGTGAGGATGACGGTCTGCGGATCGAACATCGTCTCGATGAGGTGCACGCTCCAGCGCAGATCATGCGCCGCCCCATCGATCCAGGCCATCATCTTGGGATCCTCGGCAACGACCAGGGCGTTCATCTGTTGGTAGATATCGTCATCGGCCGGGTTGAGGTCGAGATGCTGGTAGAGCGAGGCCAGCGACGCGCGATGCTCGAGCGGCGTCGAGCCGGACCCGGCAGGCGCCAGCAAGGCCATGCCGATTTCACCGGCATTGCCGTGGCCGCCGCTGTAGAGCTCGCCATTGAGGATCAGTCCGGTGCCGATGCCATAGCCGACATAGAGGCAGACAGCGTGATCGACGCCGTGCGCCGCGCCGACGATGCGTTCCGCCGTAGCGCAGGCGGCGGCGTCGTTCTGCAGGCCGACATTCAACCCTGTCCCGGCGGCCAGCGTCTCCAGCAGCGGAAACTTCTGCCAGGCCGGCATCATCCATTTGTCATCCGAATTCTTCAGTCCGAAAGGACCGGGCATGGCGACGCCGAGACCGACGAGCCGTTCTTCCGACTGCGAGGAGATGCCCGCCAGCTCACGCCTGACGCCGCCGATCAGGCCGAGGATGACCTCGACGCCCCTTGATGGCTCATCGAACGGCAGGTTGGCCTCGGCGCGCGCCAGCACGCTGCCGACCAGGTCGACGGCGACAGCCCGCGTCAGGTAGCGGTCGATCTGCAGGCCGATGGCGAAGGCGCCTTCGGGCACCAGCCTGTAGGGGGTCGACGGCTGGCCCCTGCCCTTGCGCACCGCATCGAGAGCCACGACCAGACCATCGCTTTCGAGATCCTCGATGATGTTGGAGACGGCCTGCTTGGTGAGCTGCGTCGCCCGCGCCAGGTCGGCACGCGAAAGGGCGCCATTGAGACGCAGCGCCTCGATCATGACACGGCGATTGTGCGCGCTGGTGCCTTCCTGGTTGGTGCCGCTTTTGGCGCGGATCGGGCTGATATCGTCCACCGGTTTTTCCCCTCTTGACTCCATTAGAATATTGATCGACTAATTAAGTCAAGCGGATTGACTTAATGTGAACCGACGCCCCAAAACAAGATGGCCAGGGCCTCAGCCCTGTAGCCACTGGTCAGCCGGATAACCATCAGGTCACGCGACATGGATCCGGGAAGGCGATGCGAAACGCCCGCGGCGCCGGCCCGACAACACCGGAAATGGGAGAAAAAGATGCTTAGGACAATCACGAAAACACTGGTCGGCGCGGTCTTCGCGGGGGGATTGCTCGTTCCCCACGCTTTCGCCGAGACAACGCTCAATGCGCTGTTCATGGCGCAGGCCGCCTACAGCGAGGCCGATGTCCGCGCCATGACCGATGCCTTCACCAAGGCCAACCCGGACGTCAAGGTCAATCTCGAATTCGTTCCCTATGAAGGGTTGCACGACAAGACCGTGCTCGCGCAGGGGTCGGGCGGCGGCTACGACGTCGTGCTGTTCGACGTCATCTGGCCGGCCGAATACGCGACCAACAAGGTGCTGGTCGACGTGTCGTCGAAGATCACCGACGACATGAAGAAGGGCGTGCTGCCCGGCGCCTGGACCACCGTCCAGTACGACGGCAAATCCTACGGCATGCCCTGGATCCTCGACACCAAGTATCTCTTCTACAACAAGGAGATCCTGGAAAAGGCCGGCATCAAGACGCCGCCGAAGACCTGGGAAGAACTCGGCAAACAGGCCAAGATCATCCAGGACAAGGGCCTGCTGAAGACTCCGATCGCCTGGAGTTGGTCGCAGGCCGAAGCCGCTATCTGCGACTACACCACGCTGGTCAGCGCCTATGGCGGCGACTTCCTCAAGGACGGCAAGCCGGATTTCCAGAATGGCGGCGGCCTTGCGGCACTGAAGTACATGGTCGACAGCTACAAGTCGGGCCTCACCAATCCCAATTCCAAGGAATTCCTTGAAGAGGACGTGCGCAAGGTCTTCGAAAACGGTGACGCCGCCTTCGCGCTGAACTGGACCTACATGTACAACATGGCCAACGACCCGAAGGACAGTAAGGTGGCGGGCAAGGTCGGCGTTGTGCCGGCGCCGGGCGTTACTGGCACCAGCGAGGTGTCGGCCGTCAACGGCTCGATGGGCCTCGGCGTCACCGCGGTCTCGAAGCATCCGGACGAAGCCTGGAAGTACATCACCTTCATGACCTCGCAGGCGACGCAGAACCAGTATGCCAAGCTCTCGCTGCCGATCTGGGCCTCCTCCTATGACGACCCGGCGGTCACCAAGGGCCAGGAAGAGCTGATCGCCGCCGCCAAGCTTGGCCTGGCCGCCATGTACCCGCGTCCGACCACGCCGAAATACCAGGAGCTGTCGACCGCGCTGCAGCAGGCGATCCAGGAATCGCTTCTCGGCCAGTCTTCGCCTGAGGATGCCCTGAACACGGCCGCCAAGAACAGCGGTCTCTGAGCACTTTTCTCCAGTTGCGGGCGGCCTAGTGCCGCCCGTGCTATGTCTGAAACCAAGATGAGCTAGGGAGAGGCTGCTCCGATGTCGAGCACCTGGATGACGACCCGTGCATGGCTGCTGATGCTGCCGCTGCTCGTGGTCATGGTCGCCGTCATCGGCTGGCCGCTGGTCGATACGGTCGGGCTTTCCTTCACCGACGCCAAGCTGGTTGGCACCGGCGGCAATTTCGTCGGCTTCGACAACTATGCGAACATGCTGTCCAGCTCGAATTTTTCGCGCACGCTGGTCACCACGACGCTGTTCGCGGTCATTTCGGTTGCCGCCGAAATGGTCATCGGTGTCCTTGCGGCCTTGCTCCTCAATCAGCAGTTTCATGGCCGCGCCATCCTGCGGGCCTTGATGATCCTGCCCTGGGCGCTGCCGACGGTGGTCAATGCCACGCTGTGGCGGCTGATCTACAATCCTGAATATGGCGCGCTGAACGCCGCGCTCACGCAACTACATCTCATCGACGCCTACCGCTCCTGGCTCGGAGAGCCGGGCACGGCGCTGGCGGCGCTGATCGTCGCCGACTGCTGGAAGAATTTTCCGCTTGTGGCGCTGATCGCGCTGGCCGCCCTGCAGGCGGTGCCGCGTGACATCACCGCCGCCTCGCTGGTCGATGGCGCCGGGCCTTTCAACCGCTTCCGTTTCGTCATTTTGCCCTATCTCGCCGGCCCGCTGATGGTGGCGCTGGTGCTGCGCACCATCGAGGCCTTCAAGGTCTTTGACATCATCTGGGTGATGACCCGCGGCGGCCCGGCAAACAGCACGCGCACGCTGTCGATCCTCGTCTACCAGGAGGCCTTCTCCTTCCAGCGCGCCGGCTCCGGGGCGTCGCTGGCGCTGATCGTAACCTTGCTCGTGACCGTGCTGGCCGTGGCCTATGCCGCACTGGTCAGGAAGAGCGCCGGGAGTGCCGCCTGATGGAACGCAAGAGCCCCGCCTTCACCATCTTCGTCCATGCCTGCGCGCTTCTGCTCGCCGCAATCATCCTGGCGCCCATTGCCTGGCTGTTCATCATGAGCATATCGCCGGCCGCCGATCTTGCCGCCAAGCCGCTGCGCTGGTGGCCGCAAAGCGCCGACTTCTCCCGCTACCAGCAATTGCTGTCGACAGCCGAAAACAGCGCCGGCGCCGCCTTCACCTCGTCGCTGCGCAACAGCCTCGAGATCGCCGGCATGGCGACGCTGGCGGCTCTTGCCCTGGCGATCCCCGCCGGTTGGGCCGTGTCGCGCACGCCCGCGATCGGCTGGTCGCTGTCGATGGTCATCGCCACCTACATGCTGCCGCCGGTGGCGCTGGCCGTGCCGCTCTATATGGGCCTGTCGCATCTCGGCCTGCTCAACAATGTCTTCGGCCTGGCGCTGGTCTACCTCACCATATTGGCGCCCTTCACCACCTGGCTGATGAAATCCGGCTTCGATTCCATCCCGCGCGAGATCGAGGCGGCGGCGATGATCGACGGCGCCGGCCTGTTCCAGACCTTGCGCATCATCACTCTGCCGCTGGCCGCGCCCGTGATGGCGACATCGGCGCTGTTTGCCGTGCTGCTTGCCTGGGACGAGTTCTTCTATGCGCTGCTGTTCACCTCGGACCAGCGCGCCAAGACCTTGACCGTCGCCATCGCCGATTTGGCTGGCGGTCGTGTTTCCGACTACGGATTGATCGCGACAGCCGGTGTGCTGGCCGCCTTGCCACCAGTGCTGATCGGTCTGGTCATGCAGCGCGCGCTGATCTCGGGCCTGACCAGCGGCGGCGTGAAAGGATGATGATGACGACTGCAAGAAACCGGCCCGCCGGACTCATGGCCATCGACCGCGAAATGGCGCGCCAGCATGCGGATGCGATCGCCTCGTTCGAACACAACACGGCAGTGGCGGCAAAGGTCGCCGCCTCGATCAAGCGGAGCGGGCGTCTGCTCCTGCTGGGCATGGGTGGTTCGCATGCCGTCGGGCGCGCCGTCGAGCCGCTCTATCGTGCGCTCGGCATCGATGCGCTGGCGCTGCCGCTCTCCGAACAGCTCGGCCAGCCGCTGCCGCTCAAGGACAGGACGGTGCTCGTCACCTCGCAGTCGGGCGAAAGCGCCGAGGTTGTCAGATGGTTTTCCGAGGCCGACAGCAGCGCTGCCGACGTTTTTGGCCTGACGCTGGAAGGCGGCTCTTTCCTCGCCCGCACCGCGCCGTGCCTGGTCGGCGCCGGCGGCACCGAACTGGCCTTCGCCGCGACCCGCAGCCTCACCGTGACGTTCGCCCTGCATCTGGCCATCCTGGCCGCACTCGGCGAGGACCCAAATGCCGCGCTTGCCGCACTGGATCATCCCCAGGACAACGACATCACACAGGCGCTCGCGGCGCTGGACAAGGTGGCGAGCATCGTCACCTCGGGCCGCCGCCTGCAGGGCGTCGCCGAAGCGCTGGCGCTTGGCCTTACCGAGCTGTCGCGCCTGCCCTGCTTTTCCCTCGAGGGTGGCCAGTTGCGGCATGGGCCGATGGAGATGCTCGGCCCGCACATCGGCGTCATCCTGTTTCGCGGTTACGACCCGACGTCGGAGCTGGTGACGGCCATGGCTATCTCCGTGGTGGAGGCTGGCGCGCCGCTCGTCATCTTCGATTCGTCAGGCGAAGTGCCGGTCGCGGGCGCCGTCACGCTTTCGTTCGAACCAGCCTCGGGCCTCGCCGCCATCTTCGCCATGCTGCCGGTCGCACAGCGCCTGATGATCGCCTTCGCCGATGCCCGCATCGACAATGCCGGCACGCCTGTCCGCTCCACCAAGATCACCAGGAGCGAGTGATGCGTCCGCTTGCAGTGATCGGCAATGTCAATGTCGACCTTATCGTCGGCCCGGTCGCGCCATGGCCGAAAGCGGGAACGGAGACCGTCGTCGACCATGACGAATTGCGGGTCGGCGGCCAGGCGGGAAACAGCGCTTTGGCCTGGCAAGCGCTGGGCGTCGATTTCGCCATTGCCGCCAATGTCGGCGACGACCAGTTCGGCCGTTGGCTTCGCGAGGCGTTCGGCCGCCGTGCCGAGAAATGGGCGGTGCGCCCCGAAGGCACGACGCTGTCGGTCGGCATGACCCATCCGGATGGCGAACGGACTTTCTTCACCACGCGCGGCCACTTGCCGCGGTTCAGCCTCGCCGACGTGCTCGCGGTTCTCGATGGCGAACACTTGTCGGGTGGTTACGCACTGCTGTGCGGCTCCTTCCTGACCGACGATCTGACCCGCGACTACGACGCTTTCTTCGACTGGGCGGACGGCCACGGCATCGCCGTGGCGCTCGACACCGGTTGGCCCATCGACGGCTGGACCGAAGCCAACTGCTCGGCGACGCGCGCATGGCTTTCGCGTTGCGAGCTGGCGCTTTTCAACGAGGTCGAGACCGTCACCCTGGCGGGCACGCCGAGCCCGGTGGAGGCCGCGCGCGCGATCCGCTCCAGCATGAGGCAAGGCGCGACCTTCGTCGTCAAGCGCGGGCCGCTGGGCGCCATCGCCATCAGCCCGGATGGGGCGCTTGTCGAAGCCGTCGCGCCCGACGTCAGGGTTGTCGACACGATCGGCGCCGGCGATGTCTTCAACGCCGCCTTCCTGGCCGCGCTGGCGCAGGAACAGCCGCTGCCCGCCTGCCTCTCCGCCGCGACGCATGTGGCCTCGCGCGCGATCTCCACCCTGCCCCGCAATTATGGCGGGCCGATGCATTTTAGGGAATCCGTGCATGAGCGCGCTTGAAATCCGCGACATCCGCAAGAGCTACGGCAGTGTCGAAACGCTGAAAGGCATCGACATCGCGCTGCAGAGCGGCGAATTCCTGGTGCTGCTCGGCTCGTCGGGTTGCGGAAAATCGACGCTTCTCAACATCATCGCCGGGCTGGCCGAGGCGACGAGCGGCGATGTGCGGATTGGCGGCCGCTCGATCCTTGGCGTTCATCCCAAGAACCGCGATATCGCCATGGTCTTCCAGTCCTATGCGCTCTATCCGAACCTGACCGTCCGCCGCAACATCGGCTTCGGGCTGGAGATGCGCGGGGTTGCGGCCGACGAGCGCGACACGGCGGTGCGCGAGGCGGCAAGACTTCTGCAGATCGAGAACCTGCTCGACCGCAAGCCAAGCCAGCTTTCCGGTGGCCAGCGCCAGCGCGTTGCCATCGGCAGGGCGCTGGTGCGCAAGCCGCAGGTGTTCCTGTTCGACGAGCCGCTATCCAACCTCGACGCCAAGCTGCGCCTGGAAATGCGCACCGAGTTGAAGCGGCTGCACCAGATGCTGCAGACAACCGTTGTCTACGTCACCCACGACCAGATCGAGGCGATGACGCTGGCGACGCGGATCGCAGTGATGCGCGACGGCAGGATCGAGCAGCTCGGTACGCCCGAGGAGATCTACAACCATCCGGCAACCCTCTACGTCGCCGGTTTCGTCGGCGCGCCGTCGATGAACATGCTGCAGGCGACGGTTCAGGCCGCCATGCTGGCGATCGATGGCTCCGACACGGAGCTGCCCTTGCCTGCCCGTTTCCGCAACGTGGTGCGGGATGGCGCGCGGGTCGTGGTCGGCATAAGGCCCGAAGCGCTTCGGGTCGCGGCGGACACGGCCGGACCGTCACTGCCCGTGGAAATAGAAGTCGTCGAACTGACCGGCCCCGAACTGGTCACGAGCGCGCGGATCGGCACGCAGCTTCTGACGGCCTGCTTGCCGCCGGGCTCGCGTGTCTCGAAAGGTCAGGCATGCAGCTTCGCCTTCAGCGAGGACGCGCTGCGGCTCTTCGACCCTGACACGGGCAGGGCTTTTGAGAGTGATCCCGGAAAGTGAAATCCGGTTTTGGAGAAGATCATGCTCCAGCAACAGGGAGAACCTGCCGGCTGAGTGGCCGTCAGGAGCGCTTCAGGGAAGCAGCGGCGACATCGAGCCGGCGATTTCCAGCAAGGACGATACGAGCAACCGGCGCTCGTCTTTCGACAGGACATCCGAATCGAAGAGGTTCATGCTGCGCAACCCCTCTATGGCGAGATAGCAGACCAGCAGCGACTTGAGGTCCGGCGTCTCTCCCTTCAGCCGCTCGAACAGCTGCCGCTTGAATGTCTTTATCGGTGTCATGAAATCGGGATCCTCGGCGATCGCCGAAAAGATCCAGGATGCGGACGGTTGCGTTTCCTCGCAGTCATTGGCCGACAGCCTGATATAGACAGCGAGCGGGTTTTCGCCCCTGTCGTTGGTGCGGGCGGATTCGAGCGCCTGCTCGAACTCGCGCAGATACTCCTCGACCAACCCCTGCATCAGTTTGGCCTTGGTCGGGAAATTGTAGAGGAGGCCGCCTTTCGATACGCCAGCGCGGCTGGCGACCGCATCCAGCGACAGGCTGCCGGGCCCGGACTCCCGGGCAACATCGGCCGCCGCGGCAAGAATTTTCTCGCGCGAATTCGATCTTCGGGCTCTCATGGCGCCTCCCATCGCAAGCTTAGGCCCAATTGACAAGACCGTCCAGACGGTACAGTAAGACCGCCGTCATTTGAAATCGGGACCCGCAGTCGATATGTGTCCCGATGTCCGCGCCTGGCGCCGGATTTCGACCGAGGGGACTTCCTTGTTTAAGCGCATACTCCGTATCTTTCTCATCGTTCTGGTCCTGGCCGTGCTCATTGTCGTGGTCGGCGGCATTGTCGGCTTCAACTTCCTGCGCGACAACGGCATCAAGCAGTATTTCGCCTCGATGAAACCGCCGGCGGCGACCGTGTCGACGACGATCGCCAAGCCGTCGAGCTGGACGCCGGGCGTCGAGGCGATCGGTACGGTCAAGGCGGTGCGCGGTGTCGACCTGACGGTTGAGACCACCGGCATCGTCAAGGACATCCTTTTCCATGCCAACCAGAAGGTGGCGGCCAACGCGATCCTGCTGCAGCTTGACGACGCCGTCGAGCGCGCCGATCTCGACGCGCAGAAGGCGCAGGCCGCGCTCGATCAGACATCGCTGGCCCGCGCCATCGAACTGACCAAGCGTGGCGTCGGTTCCGACAGCACGCTGGACACCGCGCGTGCGGCGGCCTCGGCCTCGGCGTCCCAGGTCACCAAGCTGCAGGCGGTGCTCGAGCAGAAGCAGTTGACGGCGCCTTTCGGCGGCACGGTGGGCATTCCGAAGATCGACATCGGCCAGTATCTGGCGCCCGGCACCGCCGTGGTGACGCTGCAGGATCTCGACACGATGCGGGTCGATTTCTCGGTCCCCGAACAACAGCTGCCGCTGCTCGAGATCGGCCAGACGGTTCGACTGGGCCTCGGTGGTGGGGATATGCCGTTTGCCGGCGCCATTCGCGGCATCGACCCGAAAATCGACGCGACCAGCCGGCTGGTGAATATCAGGGCGGAAGTCGCCAATCCCGACGGCAAGCTGACCCCTGGCCAGTTCGTGCAGGTGCGTGTCGAACTGCCCGAAGAGCAGAACGTGCTGACGCTGCCGCAGACGGCGCTGACCACGAGCCTCTATGGCGACTATATATTCGTGGTGCAGCCGGCAAAGCCAGCCAATGCGCCTGCGCAGACAGCCCAGCCGGAAGAAAAGCCCGCCGCGCCGGCGGCCGGCAAGTCGGCGGACACCAAGCCAGCAGACGCCATGAAACCGGCGGCCGATGCCGTGAAGCCTGCCGCCGACGCGGCCAAGCCCGCCGACAAGGCGGCCGCCGATGCGGACAAGCCGGCGGCGGAAGGTGAGAAGCCTGTCCTGGTGCTGTCGCAGGTGTTCGTCAAGCCTGGCCGCCGCAATGAAGGCATGGTCGAGATCATCGAGGGACTGAAGGCAGGCGACGAAGTCGTCACCGCCGGACAGAACCGTCTCTTCAATGGCATGTCCGTCGCCGTCGACAACACCATCGACCCGACCAAATCGGCGAACAAGCAGGCCGGTCAGCAATGAGCTTTTCCGATCTCTTCATTCGCCGGCCTGTCCTTTCCACGGTCCTTGCCTGCATGATCCTGCTCCTGGGCTTCCAGGGCATCTTCAACCTGTCGATCCGGCAGTATCCGAAGGTTGACGAAACGGCGATCACCATCACGACGGCCTATCCGGGTGCCAGCGCCGACCTGATCCAGGGCTTCATTTCCGCCCCGATCGCGCGCGCCGTCGCCTCGACCGAGAACATCGACTACGTCACCTCGTCGAGCCGGCCGTCCTCCAGCACCGTGACGGTGCAGATGAAGCTCGGCTCCAACCCGGACGTCGCGCTCACCGAAGTGCTGTCCAAGGTCCAGGGCGTGCGCGGCACCTTGCCGGATGCCGCCAAGGACCCGGTCATCGTCAAGGGCACCGGCCAGCAGTTCGCGATGATGTACATCTCGATGCAGAATCCGAACATGACGAAGGAGCAGCTGACCGAGTATATCGAACGCGTCATCAGGCCACGCATGTCGACGGTCGAAGGCGTCGCCGACGTGCAGATCTTCGGCGCGCAGGAATACTCGATGCGTGTCTGGATCGATCCGGTCAAGCTTGCCGCGCGCGGCGTGACGGCATCGGACGTGCTGACGGCGATCAACAATTCCAACTTCCTGTCAGCGCCCGGCAACACCCAGAACGAGTATGTCGTCTCCTCGGTCACCGTCCGCTCGACGCTGCAGACGCCGGAGGCGTTCGCCGAGCTGCCGCTGCGCTCGACCGACGGCAATGTGGTGCGCTTGCGCGACGTGGCGCGCGTCGAACTCGCCGCCGCCAACACCGATACCAGGGTCAGCTTCAACGGCAAGCCCGGTACCTTCCTCGCCATCTTCCCGACCCCGGCAGCAAATCCGCTGACCACGGCGGCGGCGCTCACCAGGCTCGTGCCGCAAATTCAGGAGACGCTGCCGAAAGGCATGACGATCGAGGTCGTCTACGATGCGACCGGGCAGATCAGCGCCTCGATCGACGAAGTGTTCAAGACCATCGCCGAAGCGGTTGCCATCGTCGTCGTCGTCATCCTGCTGTTCCTTGGCTCTTTCCGGTCGGTGATGATGCCGATCATCACCATCCCGCTGTCGCTGATCGGCGTCTGCTTCCTTTTGTTTGCGGTGGGTTATTCGATCAACCTTCTGTCCCTGCTGGCCATGGTGCTGGCGATCGGCCTCGTCGTCGACGACGCCATCGTGGTGGTGGAGAACATCCATCGCCACATGGAGGAAGACCACATGTCGCCGATGCAGGCGGCATTCAGCGGCATGCGCGAAATCGCGTCGGCCATCGTCGCCATGACGATGACGCTGGCGGCCGTGTTCGCGCCGCTGGCCTTCACCGGCGGCCTGACCGGCGCCCTGTTCCGTGAATTCGCGGTCACGCTCGCCGGCTCGGTGGTGCTGTCGGGTGTCATCGCCATCACCATCACCCCGATGATGTCCGCACGCCTCCTGAAGGCCGGCACGCCTGGCCGTTTCCAGCGCATTGTCGACGGCACCTTCGCACGGGTCGAGCATGTCTATGAGCGAGCCGTCACCGGCTCGCTGAACTATCGTCCGTTGACCCTGATCATCGTGCTTGCGCTTGTCGGCGTCACCGGCTTCATGTTCACGAAGACCTCGACCGAACTGGCGCCGGAAGAGGACCAAGGCTTTCTGCTGTCGATCGTGACAGCGCCGCGCTATGCGACGTCCGATTACACCGAGACGTACGTCAACCAGATTCTCGGCCTGGTGAAGGACATTCCGGAGACGCGGGCGCAGTTCTCGGCCGTCGCCTTCGGTGGTCAGACAAACAGCGCCTTCGTTGGCTTTGCCTTCAAGGACTGGGCGGAACGCAAGCGCAATTCGAAGGAACTGCAGGCCGACATTACCGGGCGCCTCGCCAAGGTGGCGGGTGTCCAGGCCTTCGTCTTCGCGCCGCCGACGCTGCCGGGCTCCGGTGGCGGCCTGCCCATCGCTATGGTGGTGCGTTCGACCGGCGACGCTTCCGAGGTCTACGAGGCGGCCGAGCAGATCAAGAACAAGGCGCAGGCCTCCGGCCGCTTCATCGTCGTGCAGAATTCAATGGCCTATGACGCGCCGCAGGTGACGGTAACCATCGACCGTGACCGCGCCGCGGCGCTGAACCTGCCGATCGCCGATATCGGGCGGACGCTAACGTTGCTGGTCGGCGGCGCCGAAGTGGCGCAGTTCGACCGCGACTCCAACAGCTACGACATCATCCCGCAGGTGCCGCAGGAGTTCCGCGACAATCCCGAAAAGCTGGGCCAGTACTTCGTGCGCAGCGTGACGGGCGAGATGGTGCCGCTGTCGGCGGTGGTGAAGATTTCGACCAATGCGTCGCCGGCCGCGATCGAGCAGTTCAACCAGCTGAATTCGGCGACGATTTCCGCGTTGCCGTTGCCCGGCGTCACCACCGGCGATGGATTGAAAGCCCTCGAGGACATCGCCAAGGAGAGCCTGCCCGACACCTTCTTCATCGACTACTCGGGCCAGTCCAGGCAGGAGAAGGAACAGGGCAACACCATCCTGATCGCCTTTGCCGCCGCCGTTCTCGTCATCTATCTGGTGCTGGCGGCGCAGTTCGAGAGCTTCCGCGACCCGCTGATCATCATGATGGCGGTGCCGCTGTCCATCTTCGGTGCGATCGTGCCGCTCAATCTGGGTCTGGGCACGCTCAATATCTACACGCAGGTCGGCCTGATCACGCTGATCGGCCTGATCACCAAGCACGGCATTCTGCTGGTCGAGTTCGCCAACCAGCAGCGCGAAATCCATGGCATGCGGCGGCGCGACGCCATCATCGCCTCGGCCAAGGTGCGCCTGCGGCCGATCCTGATGACGACGGCGGCGATGGCGCTTGGTGTGGTGCCGCTGATCGTTTCCAGTGGCGCGGGAGCCGCGGCCCGCTATTCGATGGGCCTGGTCATCTTCACCGGCATCCTGGTCGGCACCATCTTCACGCTCTTTGTCGTGCCCATGTTCTACACGTTCATCGCCAGCAAGGACCTGCCTCATCTAGCTGAGAAGCCGGATCCCAAGCTGATGCCGGCACTGCCGAACTAGGGCAATCCCGGGAAAAGTGTGTGGCGGGTTTTCCGTCCGGAATTGCACAAGGACAGACGACAAACAAAAAGAGGCCGGAAAATTCCGGCCTCTTTTTTTGGCTGGGCTCGATACCGCCGGTTTGAGCCGCGCTCAATACCTCGGGACACTTTCCGGCGGGAGCCATGAGAGGCGCGCGGCGGCAGGCCGGCCTTCGCAGTCTGCTACTTGACGATGACAATGCTGGTGTTGGTCGGCCCGAACGTTTCGACAAGCTGATAGAAATCGGCGGCGTTGTCGGGATGCAGCCGCACGCAGCCATGCGAGGCCGGCTGGCCGAGACGCTTGATCGCGTAGGTGGCATGCACCGCATAGCCGCCGCTGAAGAAGACCGAGTGCGGCATCGGCGCGTTGTCGTACTTCTTCGAATACCACATCTCGTGCATGCGCGTCGGCTTGAACGAGCCGGTCGGCGTCACATGCGCCTTGTCGCCAGTGGAAACCTTCCACGCGAAGGTCGGCCGGCCATCGACCGAGACTTCCATGATCTGCTGTGACAGCGAAACGCGCGCCACGATCTTGTTGGCGGCGTGGGCAGCGCCTGAGCCGGCGCCGAACAGAAGTGCAGCCCCCGTCAGGGCGGCGGCGGTGATGTGGATGAGCTTGGCGGAAATGGCGGTGTGCATGATGTCCCTCTCTCTGCCGGGCCTGGCCGGCTCCAATCGATCACCGCTTATCCCTGCGTCATGTTTCGGGCATATTTCGCAAATGCTCGTTTGTGTTTCGAATATGTTTCCCCTGGTTAACAAACGGAACCGTTCGCGGCATTGAAAGGGAGGCCGAGACCATCCGTTGACGAGACCAGGGCCAGGAACACAGTGATTTGCCCGTAAACGAAAGTGCGATTTTCCTGCATACGAAAGAAACACCGTCAGTTTCGAAACCAAACTGCAACAAAGCGCGGCTTCAGGCGGCATGATCCGGAAACAGCGCGCCGTCAGAGTTGACGTAACGAAAGCAGACGGCAACGACCATGGGAACGAAATCGAACACGCAGTCCTGGTTTCTCAGGATCAGCATCGCGGCAGTAGCCATTGGCGGCGTCGGCACCATCGCCGGCAGTCCGGCTGGCAAGCTCGCGGCGATGACCTCGAGCGAAGTTTCAACCCTGCACGCCGCCCTGTCTTTCGCCACGGTCTGGATTGTTTCCAGCCTGCGCATCACCCGGCTCAAGGCCCTCTGGCGGGTCGGCCTTCGGCTGATGAGAATGCGCGGCCCCTCCGGCTACTTGCTGCCGAGAGGACCGAGTGCCCGCGCCGCGATGGGGGGCTCCACCGGCGGCGCGGGCACTTCGGAGGCTTCCTGAAGCGACCTGCAACACATTCATTTTTTGGGGAATTGCTACAATGAAAACGAAATTCGCAGCTTCGGTGCTTTCCGCACTGCTTTACGCTCAGGGCCTGCTCGGCTTTGCCGGCCTCGCCACCGTGCTCCTCAGGGACCGCGCCCATGCCAGCGAACTCACCATGGGCAACGGCATGCCCATGGGGCCATCGCTTCTCGTGGTGCGCTAAGCTTCGGCGGCATCGGGCCAAGTGGAAAATCCGATGCTCAGCCAGGGAAATAGCGCGAGCGCCCGGCCGTCAGTCGTCGAATTGCCGCGGCGGATCGAACCGGTAACCGGCGCCGCGGATGGTGATGATGGTCTCGGTATCGAGCTTGCGGCGCAGCCGCACGATGCGCGAATCGATCGAGCGGTCGAAGGCGTCGGCGTTTTCGGCTGGCGCCGCGGCGATGATGTCGTCACGCGTCAGCACCTTGCGCGGACTGGCCAGGAACAGCCTGAGCAGCGCCACCTGACCCGGCGAAAGCTGCTCCTCCGTGCCGGAGCGATGCATGACCATGGCCGACCTCAGATCGACGGTCGCATTTTCCAGCACAATCAATTCCTGGGCGGGCCTGCCGCGCCGCGCCAGCAGGCCGCCGACACGGGCGGCGAGTTCCCTGACATTGAGCGGGCTTTCGACGACGTCTGCCGCACCCAGTTCGAGTGCCAGCACCTTGTCGACAAGATCGGCCGGCCGGCAGATCAGGATGAAATCCGGCCCGTCCTCGCCGCCATGGCGCCGCAGCAGATCACGCCCTTCCGCCTGGCTGAGGCTGTCGCCAACGACGACGACCTCGATGCCTTTCCCCGAGAGCAGCGATTCGGCCTCCCACGGCTGCCGCGCCTGACGCACATCGTGGCCACGCCGCTCGAGATGGTCGGCGAGTTCGGTCGCGATCACTTCGGCTACGGAAACAAGCGCGATGACGGATCGTGCGGCCATGTTTTCCAACCGTTCCCTTGCAACCAGATATGAGTGCTGGACATCATGTTTATACCCAATCTACTTTCCACTGAAAGTGGGAGCGAGGGCATCGTGCGGGCAAGAATTGTCATCGTCGAGGACGAGCCCGACCTGAGGGACGCGGTCGCCGAATATCTTGGCGCCGCCGGCTTTGACACGGTCACCGCTGAAAGCGCTGCCGCGGCACGGACGCTGCTCGAAACGCAGTCGTTCCATCTTGCCATTCTCGACATCGCCATGCCGGGCGAGGACGGCCTCTCGCTCGGCCGCTGGCTGCGCTCGCGGCTGCCGATCGGCATCATCTACGCGACCGCAGCCGGCACCGCGCTCGACCGCATCGTCGGGCTGGAACTCGGTGCCGACGACTACATCGTCAAGCCATACGAATTGCGCGAGGTGCTGGCGAGGGTCCGCAGTGTGCTGCGCCGCGTCCCGCAGCCGGCGGAGTTGCAGGACAAGAAGGCCAGGACGGACCGCCGTTCCGTTGCTTTCGGTCCCTTCCAGGCCGATCTCGACGGCAGGCTGGTCACCGGCGCCAACGGGGCGGTGATCGACATGGCCAAGAGCGAATTCGACGTGCTGGAGGTTTTTCTGACCCGCGCCAACCGGCTGCTGACGCGGGCTGCGATCTCCGAGGCGATCGGCTTCACCGAGGATCCCGAATCGTCCCGCGCGGTCGACATTCGCATCATGCGCCTGAGGAAGAAGATCGAGACCGACCCGGCCAACCCGAAATTCCTGCGCACAGTGCGCGGTGAAGGCTATATCTTCTCGTTGCCGGCCGGCGACGGCAACTGAGCCGCGCAACGGCCTGGTGAAGGTTTGGCGTTCGGCAGACCTTGGCGGTCCCCGCGCCGGGAATTTCAAATCCAGACCCACCAAATTCCAAAATTTGCTAAGGTGGATCTCGATGACGGCTGACCATGACTGCTCACCATGACCGCTGACGCAGCACGCACGGACATGCACGGCGCCCGGCAGGGCGCGGCGATGGCGGCCGTGCGTGTCGTTCGCCGGTTGCGCGAGGCCGGCGACTGGCAGCGCGAGATGGAAGGCATTCTGGAAACGCTCTGCCGGGCCATCGATTGCCAGCGCGGCATCCTGTTCCGCTTGCGCGAATTGCCCGGCCAGGGCTTTGCCCAGTCGGTCGCCGCCTACTGGATCGACCCTCTCTTTGGCGGTGAACTGGCGTCGCCGACCGTCATCATGCAGTCGATCGTCAATTCGGATCCGCTGCTGGAGCGGCTGGCCGAGGACGAACGGCAGGGCAAGGTCTTCGCCGGCCATACGCGCAACCTCGAGGGCTTTCTGAGAACCGATTTCGAAAAGCAGAACATCAAATCGTTCCTGTCGGTCTCCGTCTTCGCGCATGGCCATCTGTGGGGCACTCTGGCGGTCAATGATTGCATCAACGAGCGTGAGTGGACCGACGAGGAAGAGGCGACGCTGCACATCATCGCCCTGGCCATTGGCGATGCCATCGAACGATCGCCCTCCGACGCCCATGCCAGCGAGGTCATTCGCCGCACGATGCTGCAGGCCTCGCTCGATGCCATCATCGTCATCGACGAGACCGGTTCGATCATCGAGTTCAATCCGGCCGCCGAAAAGATGTTCGGTTTCCTGCGCAGCGACATCCTCGGCAAGGACCTGCTCGACACTGTCGTGCCGGAATACTATCGCAAGGGCTATTCATCGGGGGCCGAATACATGTCCGGCCGCGGCGCGCCGATGGTCGGCCAGCGGCTCGAGACAGTGACCCAGAACGCGGCCGGAGAGGTGTTCCCGATCGAGCTGACGGCGACCGAGATGCGGGTCGCCGACCGTCGCCTGATCTTCGGCTCCATCCGCGACCTGCGCGACAAGCTGCGCGCCGAGGAGGAAATCAACCGGCAGCGCGAGAAGCTGCACCAGAACGAGAAGATGGCGGCGATGGGTTCGTTGCTCGCCGGCGTCTCGCACGAGCTCAACAACCCGCTGGCCGTGGTGGTGGCCCAATCGACATTGCTGCACGAATTCGCCGCCGATCCGCAGACCAAGGTCCGCGCCGAAAAGGTGCGCGCCGCCGCCGAGCGCTGCGGCCGCATCGTCAAGAGCTTCCTCTCGATGGTTCGCCTTCATCCAGCGGCACAAGCCGAGACCGACCTCAACCAGGTGATCCGCGCCGCACTCGAGGTGACCGCCTATGGCGCACGATCAAGCGGCATCATCATCGACACGGATTTCGCCGCCGGCCCGCTGCTGGCCATGGCCGACGCCGATCATGTGACGCAGGTGGCGGCCAACTTCCTCATCAACAGTCAGCATGCGCTGGCCGGCGTTGCCGGCGACCGGCTGATCAAGGTGCGCACGTTCCGCAGCGACCGGGGCAACCCCGGCTTCTCGGTCGAGGACAATGGGCCCGGCGTGCCGGAAGCGATCCGAGCCCGCATCTTCGAATCCTATTTCACCACCAAGCCGGTCGGCGTCGGCACCGGCATCGGCCTGTCGATCTCGAAATCGATCATCGAGCGGCACAATGGCAATGTCTGGTTCGAGGAAGTGCTGCCGAGAGGGGCGCGTTTCGTCGTCCAACTGCCGGCCATTTCGGCTGGCGTCGCCATTGCCGGCGAGAGCCAGCCGCGCTCGAGCGGCTTGCGCCATGCCTTGATCATCGATGACGAGCCGGATGTCGCCGGCTCGCTCTCCGACATTCTCGAATTGATGGGCATCAAGTCGCGGGTCGCGCCCGTCTGGGAATCGGGAACCGCCACCCTGGACGGTCATATGCCGCCGGACATCGTCTTTTCGGACCTGCGCATGCCCGGCATCAGCGGCATTGCAATCTATCGGGAGCTGCTTGCCGAAAGGCCTGGATTGGCCCGGCGTTTCGTGCTGGTCACCGGCGACCTGATCGGCGCGAAAGCCGAAATCGAGGCCCTGCCGGCGCAGCAGCGGCCGCAGATCCTGGAAAAGCCGTTCAGCACGCTGGATGTGCGCAGCGTGCTGTCCGCCATTGCCGAACAGGCAGCATCCAAAGGATAGAAAAAAGGCTCCCGGCCGACATGCGGCGGGAGCCGAAGGGAGCGCTGGAGGAAGCGCTCGGGGAGGTCAGAGCATGGCCCCCGAAGAGGGAACCGAATTTCGGGATCATGCTTCGACGAAAATCAGAAAATGTTCGGCGTGTTGGTCAGCGGCGCGGCGTTGGCGATCATGCGGATGGCGCGAGCCTTGTGCGTCCCGGACTGCTCGGCGATGGCGCGCAGGCAATCCACGCTCTCGGCGCCCCAGGACTGCCCCTTGCAGGCGAAATCGATCGCCGGCACCGGCAGGCGCGCGGTCTTCGTCGTTGTCGGTGCGCCTTCGACGATGTTGGCTGGCGGATTCAAGGAAGCGAAGGCTGGCCCGACCGTCGGGGTGAACGCCATGCCGGCGAAGGCGCAAGCAGCCAGCGCCATGAACATCGCCATGGGGTGGTCGCTGGCGCGCTGGCGCAGCGCCAGTTTCGGGCGGCGGTCAGCGCGCTCCGGAGCCTGGAGGCGGCGCTCGGCGCTGGTACTCTGGACTTTCGCATGCATCGTCGTTCCCTTCGTTGATTTTCTTTTTTCTATAAAACGAATTTATCCGCACTTGGTAACGGGCGAATGATACGTGAGGGTTGCCCGTGTAACAGTCCCGAAACAATGAATGCGGGCATATCCGGGCAAAATCGGTCATTTTCGGATGCATTGGTTCGTTTGCGAAGCTGTTTCATGTGCGCGATCAGGATGTTGCTGAGCTATCGATGTCAGGCAACAAAGCCGAAACTCAACCAATCGAACTATGAGCGACCTCACACTCCGGCCAGCGAGGCATTATTTTTTTGCTGGGAAACCGGTGAGATTTTCCCCGCATCAAGCGTTGATCCCGACGCGGAAAGCTCGCTCCACAACCCATGTTAAGGCCCGGAATTCCCGGCGTTTTCTCCGGCCGTGCCGGTTTCAGGGTGGTTCCAATGACGACGCATGCGCGCTTCATATTTCCACAAACCATTGCATTTCAATGAAAAATATGATCTTATTGAACAGTCATTCAATAAAAAGAAGACCCGCCCATGAACCCGCACCTCCGTGACGTGGCGATCCCCAATGATTGGGACAGGCGAGGCCTGCCGGGCTGGAGTTATCACTCCGACGCCCTTCTCGAGCTTGAGAAAGAGCACGTCTTTCGCAATCACTGGCAAATCGTCGGCCACGTTTCCGACCTGCCGAATGCCGGCGACTATCTGACCATGGACGTGGTCGGGGAGCGGGCATTGATCGTGCGCGGCAAGGACGGCGTGGTGCGCGGCTTCAACAATATGTGCCGCCATCGCGGCAGCCGCGTCGTCGCCGACAGCCAGGGCAATTGCAAGAACGCCCTGGTCTGCCCTTTCCACGGCTGGGTCTACAATCTCGACGGCACGCTGCGCGGTGCCGCGCGCCCGCGCTCCTTCCCCGATCTCGACAAGACCGAGTTCGGTCTGATGCCGCTCGATCTCGAAGTCTGGATGGGCTTCATCTTCATCCGCTTCCGCAATGGTGGCCCGCAGCCGTCGGTCGCCGAGCTGATGAAGCCGATCGAGCCCGAATTCGCGCATTACAAGGCCGCCGACATGGTGCCTTCCTGGGGTATCTGGACCCAGAAGACCCCGGTCAACTGGAAGTCGGTGCGCGACGTCGACAATGAAGGCTACCATGTCGCCATGGCGCATCCAGCCTTGCAGGATCTCTACGGAGCCACCTATTTCGACGAGCCCTTCATCAATGGCGTGTCGCGCTCCTTCGCCACCTACAACCCGCATGCCGGCCGCCGCTGGAGCGTCAGGAACTATGTCAGGATCGCGCCGGAGCCGGCGCATCTGCCGGACTATCTGAAGAAGGCCTGGGTCTACTACGGCATCTTCCCCAATGCGGTCATCTCGGTGATGCCGGAATCGGTGCAGTTCTATCAGGAGTTTCCGCTGTCGACGGGTGAGACGCTGCTGCGCGGCGCCATCTACCGCTACCGCGGCGAGAGTCGCGAGCAGGCCGCCGCCCGCTACCTCTCCTTCCGTATCGATCGTGATACGATGTCGGAAGACGTGCAGCTCTCGGTGTGGTCGAACGAATCCATGCTGTCCGAAGCCTTCGAGGGCTTCTACCTCTCAGATCTCGAATACGGCGTGCGCACCCATCATGACCATCTGCGCAAGATGCTGCCGGTGCTGGGGCTGGAGACCGCGCCCGAGGAAAAGGACATGTGGAATTTGAACGACGCGCTCAGGTCGCGGTCGTAGGCACGAAGGCGACGCCGGCGATCTCCCCCACGTGGAGGAGATCGCCGTCATCCCCGCCACACCCCTTCTTTCCTGAGATCATCCATCGTGCGCGAAATGCCTTCGCGCAAGATGCCGACCATGTCGTCGATCTGCTCGCGAGTGATGATCAGTGGCGGCGACATCACGCACATGTTGATCAGCGGCCGAACCAGCAGGCCGAGTTCATGGCAATGCGCATCGATGCGCTTGCCGACATCCTTGTCGAGCTGCAGCGGATCCTTGCTCTCGCGGTCCGCAACGCATTCGACGCAGCCCATCAGCCCCATGCCCCGCACCTCGCCGACCAGCGGCAGCTCTTCCAGGGTCTTCAGTTGCGCCTGGAAATAGGGCGCTACCTCTTGCGCGTGGGCGAGCACACCCTCCTCCAGCAGATCGAGGTTTTTCAGCGCCACGGCGCAGCCGATGGGATGGCTGGTGTAGGTCAGGCCATGGCCGAACATCGCGTCCGGATGGTTCGAACGCCGCAGTTCCTCCAGCAGACGCTCCGAGATGATGACGCCGCCAAGCGGGAAATAACCCGAGGTGACGCCCTTGGCGAAGGTGATCATGTCAGGATCGATGCCAAACGCGTCGCCCGAGGCGAAGACATGGCCTAGCCGTCCGAAAGCCGTCACCACCTCGTCGGAGACATAGAGGATGTCGTTGTCGCGGCAGATCTCGCGGATGCGCTTGAGATAGCCGTCGGGCGGCACGACGACGCCACCGGATGCCTGCACCGGCTCGCCAACGAAAGCGCCGATCCTGTCGGCGCCGACGCGGGCGACCGTATCGCGGAACTGATCTACGAGGAAATCGGTGAAGGCGGCAAGGCTCATGCCTTGCGGACGGCGGAACGGATCCGGCGAGGACAGCTTGATCACCAGCTCGTCGGCGCCGTCCATCCAGTCGCGGTCGCGCGGACGGCCGTTGAGCGAGGCCGACAGATAGGTCGAGCCGTGATAGGCGCCGCCCCGGCTCAGGATCAGCTTCTTTTCCGGCCGGCCACGCACATTGTTGTAGAACTGCATGAAGCGCAGCGCCGTCTCGACGGCCGAAGAGCCGCCCGTGGTGTAGAAGACGTGGCTGAGATCGCCCGGCGCATGGCCGGCTATGCGCATGGCAAGTTCGGCCGACGGCGCGTTCATCGTGTACCAGGGCGTGTTGTAGGACAGCGCCATCGCCTGGTCGTACATCACCTTGGCAAGCTCCTCGCGGCGGTGGCCGACATTGACGCACCACATGCCGGCAGGCCCGTCGATCAACTGCTTGCCGGTGCTGTCGGTGATGTAGATGCCATCGCCTTCGCCGATCAGCGCGCGCGCCTCGGCACCGACCGAGCCGGCGAACGGCCAGGGCTGGATGAGATGGCGCCTGGCCAGTTCGACCGCATCGTCATCCGCGGCCCGGGCCATTTCCGTCGCCTTCATGTCCCTAGCAGCCGCCATCATTGCCTCGCACCATTTCGTCGAATTTTTCCCGGGCACGAAATCCAGCGTCAAATGCCGGAAATGCCGGCTTTCTTCATCAAATTTTGAATGTCCGTTCAGTCAATATCGCAGAAATAGCGCTTGATTTCAATCCGCGTATGCGCGCATGATGAAAGAAAGCCGGCAAGGGGAACAAAGAGCCGGCGCCAGCACAATGGGATGCCGCATGGCGGGACAGTCCAGGCCAGCAACCGAGATCACACCCGGAGCCCTGCCCCCCGGAGTCTGGCAATGACGGCGGCTGCGGAAGGGTCGCCCCCGTTGCGCATGACGCGGGCCAGACGAAATGCCCTTCTGCAGTCCGAACCCGTGCAGGGTCTTGCCCTGATCAGTCCGACCCTTGTCTACGCGCTCATCCTTCTGGTCCTGCCGATCCTGGTGGTCATCGCCCATTCCTTCTGGACGCAGCATTACCTGACCATCGACCGCAGCTTCACACTGGAGAACTACCGCATCGCGCTGACCGAGCCGATCTACCGGGATCTGTTGTGGCGTTCGCTCTACATCTCGCTCACGGTCAGTCTGCTCACCGTCCTGCTGGCCTATCCGATCGCCTATTTCATTTCCTTCCATGGCGGCCGCCACAAGAGCCTGTGGCTGTTCCTCATCACCATCCCGTTCTGGACCAGCTATCTCTTGCGCGTGATGTCGTGGAAGGTCATCCTCGGCTACAACGGCGTCCTCAATTCCGGCCTGATGGGCCTTGGCATCATCGATGAGCCGTCGACGGCGCTCCTCTATAATTCGAGCGCCGTCATCATCACGCTCACCCATGCCTGGGCGGCCTTCGCCATCCTGCCGATCTTCGTTTCGCTGGAAAAGGTTGACCGCACGCTGGTCGAGGCGGCCAAGGACCTTGGCGACGGCCCCTTGCGTTCGTTCCTGCGCGTGACCCTGCCGTTGTCGGCGCCCGGCGTCATCTCGGCGGCGCTGATCGTCATGATCCCGACCGTCGGCGACTATGTCACCCCGAAGCTCGTCGGCGGCAAGGATGGCGTCATGATCGCCAATGCCATCCAGGCGCAGTTCGGCAAGGCCTCCAACTGGCCGCTGGGTGCCGCCCTTTCCGTCACCACCATGGTGATCGTGACGCTGATGGCGGGCGCCACGGTGCTGGTCATCCGCGCCCTGCAGAGGCTGGCGCGATGACGGCGGTGCGGCGCTTCCTGACCGGCGGCTGGCTGCCGGCCTACGCGTTCCTCTATGTGGTCTTCCTCTATCTGCCTGTGATCTTCCTGCCGATCTTCTCGATCAACACGGCGGCGACGCCGAAATTCCCGCTCACCGGCTTCACCTTGCATTGGTACGAGGACCTGCCGCGCACCCCGGCTCTGCTCGACGCCGCCTGGAACAGCCTGATCGTCGGCGTGTCGGCCGCGATCCTTTCCACCGTGCTCGGCATCCTCGCCGCCCGTTCGATCACCCGCTACCGCTACCCCGGCCGTCGCGCCATCAACGGGCTGATCATGGCGCCGCTGGTGCTGCCCGAGGTGATCGTCGCCATCTCGATGCTGCTGGTGATGCTGCAGCTGGGCTTGAGCCTGTCGCTCTTCACTGTGGTGCTTGGCCACGTGCTGGTCTGCATCCCCTATTCGATGACCGTGCTGACCTCCGGCTTCGAAGGCTTCGACCGCAGCCTGGAAGAAGCCTCCGCCGATCTCGGCGAGAGTGCCTTCGGCACCTTCCGGCGCGTGACGCTGCCGATGGTAGCGCCGGCCATCATCTCCAGCCTGCTCGTCTGCTTCACCATTTCGCTCGACGAGTTCATCATCGCCTTTTTCCTGACCGGCACCGAAGCGACGCTGCCGATCTACATCTGGGGCCAGTTGCGCTTCGCGGCGAAACTGCCAGGCGTGCTGGCGCCGGGCACGCTGTTGCTGGTTGCCTCCTTCCTGCTGATGACAATCGCCGAAATCCTGCGTCGACGTGCCGCCAGACGCACCCAGAACGAGGGAGGCCTCTATGCCTGAGCAGCCCCAATCCGATCGGCCCCAATCCGATCGGCCCATGATCGAGATCCGCAACGTCACCCGCAGCTATGGGGCGTTCAAGGCGCTGGATGATGCTTCGCTGACCATCAAGGAGGGCGAATTCTTCTCCCTGCTCGGCCCATCCGGCTGCGGCAAGACCACGCTGCTGCGGATGATCGCCGGCTTCGACAACCCGACCAGCGGTTCGATCTCGGTCGGCGGACAACCCATGGAAGGCATCCCGGCCAATCGCCGGCCGACCAACATGGTGTTCCAGAGCTATGCGATCTTCCCGCATCTCAATGTCGAGCAGAACGTCGCCTACGGACTGAAGCGGCTGAAGCTGCAGGGCGGCGAAGAGAAGCGCCGTGTCGAGGAAGCGCTGGCGCAGGTCTCGCTGACCGGGCTCGGCAAGCGCCTTGCCACCGAGCTTTCAGGCGGCCAGCGACAGCGCGTCGCGCTCGCCCGCGCGCTGGTGATGCGTCCCAAGGTGCTCTTGCTCGATGAACCGCTGTCGGCGCTCGACAAGAAGCTGCGCGAGCAGATGCAGGTCGAACTGCGCCGCCTGCAGCAGGCGGTTGGCATCACCTTCGTTCTTGTCACCCACGACCAGTATGAGGCGCTGGCCATGTCCGACCGCATCGCCGTGATGTTCGGCGGCAGGATCGCGCAGGTCGCCTCGCCCAAGGAGATCTACCAGCGGCCGGTCAACCGCCAGGTCGCCGACTTCCTCGGCGGCATGAATTTCGTCAAGGCTGAGATCGTCGAGGAGAATGGCGCCTCATTGGTCGTCGACACGCTGGGCTTCGGCCGCGTCAAGACCGACAAGCCCAAGGCCTTTGTGCGCAATGGCGGCGCCGCCACGCTCGGCATCAGGCCCGAACGCCTGCGTGTGCTGTGGGACAATGCGACAGCCAGGTTCGAGGTCGCCGGCAAGGTGGTCGAACGCCACTATTTCGGCGAGATCACCCATCTGATCGTCGAGATACCGGGACTGGAAAAGCCGCTGTCGGTGACCGAGACGAACGACTTCGGCGCCGACGACATCCCGGTCGGCACCTCGATCCGCCTCGCCTATGATCCCGAGGCCTTGGTGGCGATGGCCGACTAGGGCATGATCCCGAACCGAAGGTCAGCGCAGCAAAAAGTGGGAACCGGTTTTCTCGGACAAACGGGAACCGTTTTGTCCAGCGGTCATGCTCCGCCAAGAATTTGAAGCTCCGCCATGATCTTGCGGGCGGCGATGCGTCCGGCAACGATCGCGCCTTCGACATAGCCTGGAAATGACGGCGACAGTTCCGAACTGGCGAAATGGACTGGCGGCGCGCCGGCCAGGAGCGTTCGCTCGGCGTCGGTCGCCGTCGCATCGACGATGAGATCACCATAGGCGCCGCCGCTCCAGTGGTCATGCGTCCAGTCGCGATAGCTGAAATCGAGGATGCCAGCCGCTTGCGCGCCAAGAGCTTCGACCAGCCTCGCTGTCACTTCGACGCGCAGTCCGGCATCGCCGAGGTGACGCCAGCGCAAGGCGAGCGGCCCGCCGATGAAGACCACCAGCGCCGGATGGCCATCGTCCTTGCCGACATCGCAGGCAAAAAGCCCAGGCAGGTCGCGCCACATCACCATGCCGCTCAGACCGTGGTCGCGCCAGAAGGCCGTGGGGTAGCGCACCAGCACCTTGATCACGGCGCCGCTTTCCCAGACGCCGAGCGCCCCTGCCAAGGCCGCCGGCAGCGGTGGCGAAAAATCCAGTTTCGCCGCCATCATCGGCGGCACGGCGATCAACACCGTCCGAGCCTCGATGGCGCCAGCCGTGGAGGCGAGACGAACCCTTCCCGGCCCGTGTTCGATCACCGTGACCGCGGCGCTCAAGCGCAGCCGATCGCCCAGATCGCGGGCCAGATCGTCGGCCAGCGAATGCATGGTTTCGCGCACGAAATACTGCAGTTCCGACACCTCATTGGTGATGCGGCGATCATTGTCGATAAGGTGCCAGAGCGGCATCTTTTCCAGTGCCTGACACCACAGGCCTTCGATCATCGAGCGAAACGCCGCCTTGGCCGCTTCAGGGTCGCTCTGACGATCGAGCCACGCGGCGACGGTCAGTCCGGCAATGGTCGGATCGCCTGGTGCGATCGCATTCATGCGGTCGCGGATCGCCATCGAGGCGAGATAGGTGCGCTCGGCCTCTCTCGCGGACAGGATTGGCTGGGAAACGAATTCGCCGTCGACAAAAGTCTCGATCAGCGTCTTGCCACGCGCCTGCAGCAGCGCCATCAGCTCCGGCATGTCCTCGCACAGGAACTGGCCGCCGCTGTCGACGCGCTCGCCAAGGCCGTTTGATGTCGCCTCGACGCGCCCGCCGACACGCTCGCGCGCTTCGAGCAGGACGAAATCGATGCCGGCTGCCTTCAGCTCGAGCGCGGCCGACAGGCCGGTGAAGCCGGCGCCGACGATGACGACATCCGTCCGTTCCAATTCGCGCTTCAATAGCCGGCCTTGATCTTCTCGAACTCGGCGACCATCCGCTGCTTGAGGTCCGGCGCCACCGGCTGTTGGAACAGCGTCTTGTCGAGGAACTTGTCGAGATTGTCGAAGCCGCGGTCGACCAGCACCTTGTGGTCGATATCAGCCATGCCGGCGCCATTGCCGTGGCCGTAGCCGAAGGTCTTGACCATGTAGTCCGACACGCCAGGCGCATTGACCGCGCTGAGGAAATCATAGGCTTCATCGAGCTTGCCCGGCGCATCCTTCATCAGCACATAGCCGCACACCCAGGTCGAAATGCCTTCCTTGGTGTCGCGGTTCATGGCGATCGGCATGCCTTGCCCCTTCAGCGTGACGAAGGTCTCGTTCCAGCCCCAGACGAGGTCGACCTCATTGCCGATGAAAGCCTGGTTGAGGTCGGTGTCATCGGTCCAGTAGAAGCGGATGTTCTTGTGCACATCGCGCAGGAAAGCGGACGCCTCCTGGAACTGCGCGTCCGTCATCTTGGTCCAGTCCTTCAGCCCGATGACGAGACTTGCCAGCGCGTAGGCATCGTCGACATTGTCGCCGATGGTGACGCGGCCCTTGAATTTCGGATCGGCGAAGATCCTGAGCGACTGCGCCTGTTCAGCCGTGACCTTGTCGGTGCGGTAGAGCAGCGAGGTGTTGCCCCAGTCGAACGGCATGAACCAGGCCTTGCCGTCGGCGGTGGTGGCGAGATCCTTCATCGCCATGATGCCGGGATTGAGGTCCTTCCAGCCGGCGATCCGGGCGGTGTCGAGCGGCTGCAGCATGCCAGCCTCGCGCCACTTGACCACGCTTTGCGAACAGGGGTGGGCGATGTCGGCCTTGAACCCGGCCCGCATCTTCTCGAAGGCTTCATCCTCGTCGCCGAAGAAAGCGAAGGTCGGCTCGGCGCCGTATTTGGCAGTGTAGGCCGGATGCAGCAGCGGATCCTCGTAGCCCGACCAGTCGAACACCACGAGATCCCCACCGCCTTCCGCGAAGGCATGGACCGCGCCGGCGCCGATCATGCACACGGCTGCAAGGGCAAGGCGGCGTAGCACTGACCTCATGGCGCGAAATTCCCCCATCGCGAAAAAGCTGCTGCGACGTTAGGAGAATTCCGCTCACTTGGCGAGCCCGTCCACCCGCCTTGTCGGCGACCGAACTGGCCGCCGAGACAGGCCTCAATAGCCGGCTTTGATCTTCTCGAATTCGGCGATCATCTTGAGCTTGAGATCGGAAGGCACCGGCGACTGGAACAGCGTCTTGTCGATGAATTTCTGCACGTCGTCATAGCCCTTTTCTTTCAGCACCGCCTGGTCGACGCCGGCCATGCCCTTGGCGTTGGCCTGGCCATAGCCCCAGTCCTTGACCAGCACCTTGGCGGTCTCCGGATCGTTGACGGCGTTCAGATAGTCATAGGCCTTGTCGATGTTGCCGGGCGCGTCCTTGAACAGCACATAGCCGCAGACCCAGGTCGAGATGCCTTCGTTGGTATCCTTCATGGCCTTGATCGGCACGCCGGCAGCCACCGACTGCACCGTCGCATCATTCCATGCCCAGGCGAGATCGACCTCACCGCCGCTCAGCAGCTGCACGACGTCGGTGGTATCGGTCCAGTAGGAGCGCACGTTCTTGTGCACCTGGCGCAGGAAGTCGGACGCCTGCTTGAACTGGTCGTCGGTCATCTTGGTCCAGTCCCTGAGGCCGATCGCAAGGCTCGCCAGCGCATAGGCGTCGTCGACATTGTCGCCGATCGACACCCGGCCCTTGAACTTGGGATCGGCGAACGCCTTCAGCGACTGCACATCCTTGGCGTCGATCTTGGCAGAGTTGTAGGTGAGCTGCGTGTTGCCCCAGTCCCACGGCATGAACCACGCCTTGCCGTCCGACGTGGTGGCGAGATCCTTCATCGCCATGATGCCGGGATTGAGGTCTTTCCAGCCAGTGATCTTCGACGTGTCGAGCGGCTGCAAAAGGCCCGCCTCGCGCCATTTCACCACGCTCTGCGAACAGGGATGGCCAAGATCGGCCTTGAAGCCCGAGCGAACCTTTTCAAACGCCTCGTCCTCATCGCCGAAGAAGGCGAAGGTCGGCGAGTCGCCGTTCTTCTCGACATATTTCGGATGGAAGCTGGGATCTTCATAACCGGACCAGTCGAACACGATCAGGTCCTTGTCGGCGGCGATCGCCAGTGCGGCGGCCGAGGCCGCCAACGTTCCCGCCAAAGCCAGTGTCAGCGTCAGGCGTCGAGTCAATGTCATCCTTTGGATTGGGGTCTTCATTGCTGTTCCATCCTCTGTCTTGTTCTGATTTTCTTATGGTTCCGCCGCGCCGGCGGTCTTCGACGGATAGTGTCTCGGGAATGCCGCCGCCAGGAATTCGTTCGCCGCCTGCAAGGCGGTCTCGCGGGTGGTGTCTTCCGTGCCCATCATCAGCCGCAGCCACAATCCCTCCAGCATGGCGCTGAGCGCCAGCGCCATGACTTGCGGCTCATAGGCGTAGCCGCTGCTCTGCCTGAGCGTCGCGCACAGGTCGATGAAGATGGTCTGATAGACGGCATCGCGCGCGCTGCTCAGCGCCTGGTAGGTTGGCCGCGACTTGGCCTCGCCCCAGAAGGCACACCAGGCGGCCAGCTTGCGCTTGTTGCAGATCGACCGGTCGAAATCGGCCGCGACGAGAGCCTGAAGCTGATGGGCGGGATCGTCGCCCGCTTTTTGCAGGGCATTGCGCCAATGCGCCGAGTACTCGTCATACATATGCTGCAAGGTCGCGATGAGTAGCTTTTCCTTGCTCTCGAAATGAAAGTTGACGATGCCGCGCGACAGACCCGCGCCGTCGGCGACATCGGCCATCGTCGTCTCCGAATAGCCACGCTTGGCCAGCGAATCGATCGTCGCCTCGATGAGCTGAAGCTGCCTGACCTCCTTCGAGGCCTTGCGGCCACGCTTTTCGGATTCGTTTTTCCGCGCCGGTTCGAGGCGGGCTTGCCTGGCCTCTGCTGTCTTCATGGGTCTGATGGTCTCCAGCATCGCCAGCTATCCAACCGGCTTTCGACCGCGAAGATGAGTGGGACGGTGCTCGCCACTGTCAAGCACCTTCTGCATGGCTTCCCAGGTTCGTATGTTCTTGTCGACATAGGCCGCGCCAACCGCGGCCGCGACCGTTGGGTAGAGCGGTCCCTTCAGCTTTTCCAGCTCGCCGCGCGCGACGTCACGATACCACGGATTGCGATCCCTGACCGTGACATCGGCAAAGCCGGCCCGGCGCATCGCCTGCGCGTAGCGTGCCGGTGACGCCATGGCGAAGGACAGGCCTTCGGCGGCGACATAGGCCTTCATGTCAGGCGATGGTTCGCCGTCATGCGAGATCATCCAGTTGGAGGCAGCGAAAACGCCGCCCGGCTTCAGGACGCGGAAGATCTCGGCGAACAGCGCGTCCTTGTCAGGCACGTGCAGCAGCGCATCCTTGGAGAAGACGGCATCGAAGGCATGGTCGGCGAAAGGCAGAGGCCCGGGCGCCGCCTGGATGAAACTGGTGCGATCCGTGAGCCCGCGCGCGGCGGCACGCTGCCTCGCCGTCTCGATTACAGGCTGTTCGACATCGAAGCCAGTAACGTGGGCAGCGCCATGGCGTTCGACCAGATGCAGGGTGATGCCGCCGGAGCCACAGCCAATGTCGAGGATCGTCTTGCCCTTGAGCGAAAGCCCTTCGACCACCCGATCGACCTCGTCCGGCCCGCCCGGCGACAGATAACCGTCGCCCCACAGCGCTTCGAGGAAGCGGATGGCGGTGTCGTCATACTCCGGCTCGGCAGCCGTTTCGATCATCGGCCCTCGGTCCCCAATCGCCGAATTGCGCATTGTCGAATGCCGGCAAAGCGTAGCGCATAGCTGGGAAAACGCAACATCATTTGTTGAACATTCATTCAACATAGCTGGACAGAATAGCGGGCGCCGTGCCAAATTCCGAGCATTCGGGGACAGATCACGCAAAAATGAAGTGGCGGCGGATAGGATGAGCGGGCCAGAATGAAAGTTTGGGATGCGATCATCATCGGCGGCGGACACAACGGCCTGGTCAACGCCTGCTATCTGCAGCGCGCCGGGCTCGATGTGCTGGTCGTCGAGAAGAACGACTGGGTCGGCGGTGCCGCCACCAGCAGGGAATTGGCGCCGGGCTTCCTCTACTCCAACTGCTCCTACGTCTGTTCGTTGTTCCGCCCCGAGATCATGCGCGATCTTGAATTGCCGCGCTTCGGCCTGCAGGTCATCGCCTATGAAGGCGGCGCGGTGTTCACCCGCGACGGCGACTACCTCGCCAACTACCGTGATCACGACGCGCACCGGCGCGAATTCGCCCGCTTTTCCAAGCGCGACGCCGAGGCCTATGACCGCTACGCCCGCGACGTGACGCGGCAGTGCCGCTTCATCCAGCCTCTCTTGATGCGCACCGCTCCCGACCCGACAAGCTTGCGGCCGCGCGATCTCGGCGAGCTTCTCTATCTGGGCAAGAAATTCGCCGGACTGTCGGCGGAGGAAATGGCGCTGACGCTGCGCTTCTGGACCATGTCGATCTCGGAATTCCTCGACGAGTATTTCGAGACCGATGTCATCAAGGCGAACTTCGCTTTGTCCGGCATCATCGGCACCGCGCTCGGGCCGATGTCACCCGGCACCGCCTACGTGCTGCTGCACCACTACATGGGCGAGGTCGATGGCTCGGTCGGCGCCTGGGGCTATGCGCGCGGCGGCATGGGCGCGGTGACCAAGGCGCTGGCCGCGTCGTTCAAGGCGTCGGGCGGAACCATCCGCACCGGTGCCGAGGTCGACCATGTGCTGGTCGGTAGGGGCAAGGCCCGGGGTGTGGTGCTGGCCGGCGGCGAGGAGGTCTACTGCAAGCTCGTCGTCTCCAATGCCGACGTGAAGCGCACCTTCCTGAAGCTGGTCGAGGAAAAGGAGCTGCCCGACATCTTCCTGCGCCGGGTCAGGAATTTCAAGATCCGCGGCTCGTCCGGCAAGGTCAACATCGCGCTCGATTCGCTGCCGGAATTCCCGGCGCTGCCGAAGGATTCGCCGGTCTATCGCGGCGACATGCATTTCACGGATTCCGTGGAGCGCATGGAGCGCGCCTATGACGACTGGAAGGCCGGGCGCTGGTCGGCCGATCCGTTCCTCGACATGGTCATCCCGACGACGCTCGACCCGACCATGGCTCCGCCTGGCAAACACTTCATGAGCTGCTTCGTGCAATACGCGCCGCCAAAGGTGAACGGCCGCGAGTGGACAGATGCCGATCGCGACGGCTTCGCCGAAAGCGTGATTGCGCAGATCGCGGACTATTCGCCCGGCTTCCGCGACCGCATCGTCCACATGGAGGTACGCACCCCGCGCGAGATCGAAGCCGAGGTCGGCCTCACCGAAGGCAACATCTTCCAGGGCGAACTGACCTTCGACCAGCTTCTGTTCAACCGGCCGGTGCCTGGCTACGCGCAATACCGCTCACCGGTCGGCGGCCTCTATATATGCGGCTCCTCGACCCATCCCGGCGGCGGCGTCATGGGCGCGCCCGGCCGCAATGCCGCCGCCGATATCCTGCGCGACCTCGCCAAGTCCACCTCGCACATGAGCCCGGCCCATGACGTCATTTGAGACAATCGTCATCGGCGGCGGCCACAACGGTCTCGTCACTGCTGCCACGCTGGCGAAAGCCGGCCGCAAGGTGTTGGTGCTGGAGGCCGGTAGCGAAGTCGGCGGCGCCGCGCGCACCGAGGAATTCGCGCCGGGCTTCCGCACCTCTGCGATCGCCCATCTGCTCAGCCGGCTGCATCCCGATGTGGTGAAGACGCTGGACCTGGAAAAGCATGGGCTAAGGGTCGCCCGCGCCGACTTCGTGCCATCGGTTGCGCTGTCGAAGGACGGCCCGCCGCTTGTCCTGCATGGCGCCTATGGCGAAGTGCTGACCGGCGCCAGCCCGTCCGAGCAATCGGCATGGAAGGAATTGCGCGCGCAATTGCTGCGCTATGCCGGCACCCTGAAGCCGTTCCTCTCCCGCCGCCCGCCCGATCTCGCCGGCATGTCGCTGCTTGAGTCTGCTTCACTCGGCCAGACCGCGCTGGCGCTGAAGAAACTCGGCAAGGAAGACATGCGCGACTTCCTGCGCGTGCTGCTGATGAACGTCGCCGACCTGCTCGACGAGCAGCTTGGCGATATCAGGCTGAAAGGCCTGCTCGCCTTCGATGCAACGCTTGGCAGTCATCTCGGCCCGCGCTCGCCGACCTCACTGCTCGGCCTCTACTATCGCCTGGCCGGCGAGACCGCCGGTGTGGCCGGAGCGCAGGCCTTGCCGCAAGGCGGCATGGGCGCGGTGATCGCCGCCATCCGCGCCGCGGCGGAAGGGGCCGGCGCGGTGATCCGCGCATCGGCTCCGGTGGCAAAGATCATCGTCGAGAAAGGCCGCGCCGTCGGCGTCGTGCTCGACAATGGCGAAGTGCTGCACGCCAGGACCATCGTCTCGGCAATCAATCCGGCGACGACCTTCCTCGACCTTGTCGGGCCGCGCGAGATCGACACCGGGTTAATGCGCAAGGTGAAGAACATCCGCATGAAAGGCGATGCGGCCAAGCTCAATCTGGCGCTCGACCGACCACCGCAATTCACCGGCGTCGATGCCGCCGGCCACAGGGGCCGGCTGGTCATCGCCCCCTCGCCCGATCACGTCGAGCGCGCCTTCAACCCATGCAAATATGGCGAGTTCTCGCTCGAGCCGGTGATGGAGATCACGCTGCCCAGCCTTGCCGACCCGTCGCTCGCGCCCAACGGGGCCTGCGTGCTGTCGGCGGTGGTGCAATACGCGCCCTACGCGTTGAAAGAGGGCTGGGACGCCGGCAAGCCGAAATTCCTCAAGGCGGTCATGGCGCAGCTCGAAGCCTATGCACCCGGCATCGGCAAGAGCGTTGTCCATGCCGAGTTGCTGACGCCGGCCGATATCGAGACGCGTTACCGCATGCCGGGGGGCCACTGGCACCACGGCGAATTGCAGGCCGACCAGATGCTCATCTCGCGGCCGGTCTCCGGTTGGTCCGGCTATGACACACCGATCGAAGGGTTGTTTCTTGCCGGGGCCGGCTCGCATCCGGGTGGGGGTGTTTCAGGCGCACCCGGCCTCAACGCCGCGCGGCGCATCATTGCGATGAAAGGGTGACCATGGCCCGGCAAATTAGCAAGAAGCCCGCTTCAAAGACAGCCAACACGGTTGTTTCGGCACGCATCGCCGCGCAATCCCATTTCCGCACGCTGCGTCTCGGGACCCCGTTCCAGCCTCGCATCGACGCGCTGGCCAGAACCCAGGACTGGTACAATTGGGCCGGCTACCACGCGCCGCATTCGCTGTGGGACGAGGAGCTGGAATATTTCGCCATCCGCAGCCAGGCTGCCCTGTTCGACATTTCGCCTATGACGAAATACCGGATCGAGGGGCCGGACGCCGAGGCCTTGCTCAACCGCGTCACGCTGCGCGATGTCGCCAAGCTCAGACCCGGCCGCGTCCACTATACGGCATGGTGCGACGACGAGGGTTTCGTCCTCGACGACGGCACACTGTTCCGGCTTTCGCCGACACGCTTCCGGCTGTGTTCGCAGGAACGGCACCTGCCGTGGCTGCTGGACAGCGCCATTGGCTTCGACGTCACCGTCGAGGAAGAGACCGAGGCTGTCGCCGGGCTCGCCCTGCAAGGCCCGACATCCTTCGCCGTGCTGCGGGATGCCGGCTTCGCCGGCGTCGAGAAGCTCAAAGTTTTTGACCTCGCCGATTTCCCGCATGACGGGGGCAGCGTCACCATTTCACGCACCGGCTTCACCGGCGACCTCGGCTATGAACTGTTCGTTTCGGCCGACAAGGCTCTGAGCCTTTGGGACCGGCTGATGATTGCGGGCGAACTGCGCGGTATCCGCGCCATCGGCTACACCGCCCTCAACCGCGCCCGGCTGGAAGCCGGACTGATCGTCGCCAATGCCGACTTCACCACCGCCGAACACGCCATCCGCGCCGACCGCCCGCGCATGCCCGACGAAATCGGTCTCGGTTTCATGATCGATCTGAAGAAAGGTCATTTCAACGGCCGCCGCGCCATCCTCGAGGCTCGCGTCAAACGCAAGCTGCGCCATGTGCTGGTCGGGCTGGAGATCGAAGGCAACATCCCAGCCGAACACGCCATCGTCTACTACAAGAAAAGCCGGGAGGTCGGCCTGGTCAGCGCCGCCATGTGGTCGCCGATGGCCAAGCGCAACATCGCCATCGCCTCGCTGGAGCGGCCATTCGGTGATACCATCGTAGAGGACCTCTGGGTCGAGATCTACGCCATGCGCGAGCTGCAATATCAGAAGCTGATGAAGCGGGCCAAGGTGGTGGCGCGACCCTTCATCAAGCTCGACCGCCGCACCGCCAATCCGCCGGCTGACTTCTGACCATGGCCGACGAAGCCGACAAGCAGCAGGAAGATGGGCAGCAAGAAGATGGGGAAGCCGGCGAACAGTGGGAGCTGGTCAACACCCCGCTCGGCGAGAAATGGTCTGGCCGCACGCGCTATGCCGCCGCCATGTTCTTTTACAAGCGCGGCGAGATGAGCGCCGAAACGCTCGAGGTCTACCGCATCTGCGCGCGGCTCGATTCGGAAAATCCGCTGCCGATCATCCGCGACCGCGGCGTCGGCAGGGACTGGCTGAAGCGCATGGGCATCGAATAACCATTGCCAGCGGGCCGCCTCTCAGCGGCAGGGGTCAGAACTTGTAGTTCAGACCGATACGGACGGCGTCAAACTTGGCATCTGACTTGAAGAACCCGTTCGAAACGGCCGTCCATCCCAGATCGACATGCAGATACTCTGCCTTGGCAGTCCAATTCTGATTGAACGCGTACTCGACACCGCCGCCTGCGGACCATCCTACGTTGGTGCTGCTTGCCTGGTAGCTGGAAGAGTTATCGATGCCCGACTTGACTCGGCCAAAAGCCAGACCGCCAGTGCCATACACGAGCACGTTGTCGAGTGCGTAGCCGATCCTGCCTCGCACCGTCGAAAACCATTCGACCTTGGTGACACAAGCACCGGACCCGCAGTTCCAGCTGCTACCGTCAGGCTGCCCCAAGTTGCCGGGTCCGAAACTCCCCTTGATAGCGGAATAGGACAAGTCAGCTTCGACGCCCGCGACCCAGTTCTGATGAAACTGGTAATTGTAGCCAACCGTTATACCGCCAATGAAGCCTTTGATATCGAATGGATTCGAATCAACACCGTCATTGAACTTGCTGTCGCCCCAGCCGTAGCCCGCTGTCAGGCCGATATAGGCACCGGACCAGTTGTAGGTCGATGCGACAGGAAGTTCGCTCACTGCGTCCGCCGCAAAAGCACTACCACTTGCGGCCAGCAGAACCGCGGTTGCGAAAAGAATCGATTTCATGGTCAGAACCCCCAGCCATTGCAAATCGTAGATGCGCTTGATGGGATTGTGAACTGGTAACTCTTGCCAATGACCGGAATGCAACCCAGTGTTGCTTTGGCGCCACAAGGTTCGACAAGGGATTGACTCAGCGAACCAGCGCAGTGTGTAGAAAGACTGCCTTGACGTCCGCCGATCGGTCCGGGCAAAAAAAGCCGGACCGGCGACCCTAGCCGATCGTTCTTTCCAGCATGCTCAACCAGTTGCGATAGGCGATCTTCTCGATCAGCGCGCGGCCGAAGCCGCGCGCCGCCAATGCATCGATGAGCTTCGGCAGACCGGCGACGTCGCCGATGACTGCCGGGATCATGGCACCGTCGAAATCCGAGCCGAGGCCGACGCCGTCTTCACCCAGCGCCTGCAGCAAAGAATCGACATGGCGCACCATGATGTCGAGACTGGTGTCGGCATTCATGCGGCCGTCCTCGCGCAGGAAACCGGTGGCGAAGTTCAGCCCGACCATGCCCCCAGTCTCGCGGATCGCGCCGAGCTGCCAGTCGGTGAGATTGCGCGAATGACCGCAGATCGCATGCACGTTCGAATGGGTAGCCACCAGCGGCGCATCGCTGAGGGCGGCGACATCGCGAAAGCCCTTTTCGTTGAGATGCGAGAGGTCGATCATGATCTTGAGCTGGTTGCAGGCCTTGACCAGTGCCTTGCCGGCATCGGTCAGGCCGGGTCCGGTGTCGGGCGAGGACGGAAAGCGGAACGGCACGCCGTGGCCGAAAGCGTTCGGCCGGCTCCAGACGATGCCGAGCGAGCGCAGGCCGGCGGCATGCAGCACGTCGAGCATTGTGAGCTCGGGATCGATCGCCTCGACCCCTTCGATGTGGAACACCGCCGCGATCGACCCTTGCGCCATCGCGTCGCGCACATCGCCGGCGCTGCGGCAGACGGTCAACGCTCCGGCCCGTTCCAGCCTGAACAGGATGGAGGCCATCGCGATCGTCGAGTTGAGCGCATCGGCGCGCGGAACCTCGGGCGGCAATGGCTCGGTATCGCTCGGCGCCAAGGGCACGGCACTGCGCCTGGTTTTCTCGACAGGCGGCGGAAAGATGGCGAACATGCCGCCGGCAAAGCCCCCGGCCTTGGCGCGCGGCAGGTCGATATGGCCGCCCGATTTCCCCTCAATGAATAGCTTTTCGGCGTCCGTGTCCTTCGACTGGTAGATTCTGAGCAACGTATCGTTGTGGCCGTCGAAGACGGGAACGAGGTCGGATTCGGTCATGGGGGATCATTCGGTTCGTTTGTCGGCGCTGCGATCTATCATACCTACTTAGGCAAGATGCGCGAGCCGCGCAAATGACAAAGCCATGCGGTGGGATGACAGTCGCTTGTCGCGCTGTTTCCTGCCGGACAAATTCCGGCCGATCCCTATTGCTTCAGCACGTCGGCCCATTCCGGGTGACGTCGGAACTGGGCGTTGGCGAACGGGCAGAGCGGGATGATCTTCTTGCCCGCCGCACGTGCATCCTCGACGGCGCGGGTGACGAGCCGAAGCCCGGCACCCTGGCCACGAAATGCGTCCGGGACTTCGGTATGGTCGATGATGATCTGGTGCTCGCCGATCTTGGTGAAGGTCATCTCGGCCTCGGCGCCGTTAGGCCCGCGCAGGACGTAACGGCCCTTGGAACCGCGATCCTCCAGTTCGACCTCGGGCAGTTGATCCGGCATCGCTACACTCCTTGGGTGGCACCGGCAAAAAGCCGCCGTGCCGCTTCGATCTCGTTTGGCCGCACCTCGTGCCCGCCTTCATGCCACTCCACTGTGACATCGGCGCCATCGGCACGCAAATAGGCTTCGAGCCGCGTGGTCAGGTTCGGCGGGCAGATCGGATCGCGCTTGCCGGCGGTCACCAGAATATGGCGGCCGGCGAGGCTGCCCTCGACCTGCGGCTCGAACGGGATCAGCGGATGCATCAGCGCCGTGGCGTCGAACAGCAATGGCGCGGCAAACACCACCGAGGCCAGGACGTTGGCGCCGTTGGAATAGCCAAGGCCCAGCACCGCCGACGGCTTTGCCGCCTCGACATGCGCCTTGACGAAGCCCACCATCTTGTCCGTCGCCCGCGCCAGGTCGTCCATGTCGTAGACGCCCTCGCCGGTGCGGCGGAAGAAGCGCGCCGCACCTTGTTCGGAAACATCGCCGCGCGGCGAGATGATGGTTGCCTGGGGCGCGAGATCGCGCCCCAGCGACAGAAGCTGGTTCTCGTCGGCCCCGGTGCCATGGAAGACGAAGAGCAGCGGACCGCCCGGCGAACCAGGCAGCTGCTTGTGGATGTAAGCGTCCTTGCTCATGGCTTCAGCCTTCCAGCTTCTGCAGATGCTGTTCGAGGTAAGGCCGCAGATGCTGATGCTGTGTCGGCAGTTTCAGCGCCTCGCCGAGATGAGTGGTATCCTCATCGCGGTCGAAACCCGGCTCGTTGGTGGCGACCTCGAACAGCACGCCGCCCGGCGTGCGGAAATAGATCGCCCAGAAATAATCGCGATCGATCACCGGCGTCACCCCATAGCCGGTGTCAATCAACGCCTTGCGCACTTCGAGCTGCTTGGCGCGGTTCTCGACGGCGAAGGCGACATGGTGGACGGAGCCGGCGCCGAGATCGGCGAAGGCCGCGGTCGGCAGCGATTCGATGTCGACGACATCAGCGCCGTTGCCGTTCTTCACCGACAGCCGCCTGACATTGCCTGACTTGTCGACCTCCTCGTAGCCCATGAACTTCAGCAGCTCTTCCGTGGCGCCGCCGTCCTTCAGCCGGAGCGAAACGGAATGAAAGCCGCGGATCGCCTCGTCGGCGGGAATGCCGCCCTTTGTCCACGGCACCCTGGCATCGGCCTTGCCCTCGACCAGCGCGAAGCCATCGCCATCGGGACCGGCAAAGGCCAGACGCTTCTCGCCGAACGTCTCTCCGCGCGACAGGCCGGTGACGCCTTCATCGGCGAAACGCTTTTCCCAATAGGCGAGCGTGCCTTCGGGCACGGAGTAGACCGTGGTGCCGACTTCGCCGACGCCATGACGGCCCTTGCCGATGTTCGGAAACGGAAAATACGTCATCACAGAACCCGGCGTGCCGGCCTCGTCGCCATAGTAGAGGTGGTAGACGTCGGGCGCGTCGAAATTGACTGTCTTCTTGACCCGGCGCTGGCCGAGTTTTCTGGTGAAGAACTCGTTGTTCTGGCGCGCATCCCTGGCCATCGAGGTCACGTGATGCAGGCCCTTGATCTGGTCGAGCATTGTCTTGCTCCTTCCCTTGGTGCTTATGCGGCCCTCGCCGCTGTCCACGTCAATATGAGAACACGACAGCTTGCGGCAAAGGCGGCAAACACAGAATGGACTGTGCTTGGAAAGTGAACAGTAAACATGATTTTGTTCACCAATCGAATAACAGGTCCAGGCTTGCGCCGACGCCGGAATTCGGTTCCATGAGCGGCGTTCGACCATGCAAGGGATAAGGGTATCGCGAGTGACTGGAAAAGGCAGACGCCCGAATGTTCTCCTGATCACATGCGACCAATGGCGCGGCGATTGCCTGTCGGTTGCAGGCCATCCGGTTGTGAAGACGCCGAATGCCGACGCGCTGGCCGCGGAGGGTGTGCTGTTCAAGCGGCACTATGGTGGCGCGGCGCCCTGCTCGCCGGCCCGCGCCTGCCTCTACACCGGCCTCTACCAGATGAACAATCGCGTCTGCCGCAACGGCACGCCGCTCGATGCCCGCCACGGCAACATCGCGCTGCATGCCCGGAGCCTCGGCTATGATCCGACCCTGTTCGGCTACACCGATGTGTCGCTCGATCCGCGCCTGCTGGCGCCGGGCGACCCACGGCTGCAAAGCTATGAAGGCGTGCTGCCTGGATTCACGGTGCGCCAGTTGCTGCCCGAGCATCAGAAGCAGTGGCTGTCCTGGCTGAAGCAGCGGGGCATCGATGCCAGCGCCGGATCGCCCGACATCCATCGCCCTGTGGACGACGCCGGCAAGGCCGACGCCAGCGTCAGCAATGCACCGCCAGTCTACTCCAGGGACGAGACGCCGGCTGCCTTCCTGACCGGCGAATTCTCGCGCTGGCTCGGCGAGCAGGAGCGGGATGCGCCATGGTTCGCCCATCTTTCCTTCATCAGCCCGCACCCGCCCTTCATCGTGCCGGAGCCATACAACACCCTCTATGATCCAGCCGGCGGTCCCGCCTTCCGGCGTGCGGCAAGTTGGCAGGCAGAGGCGGAGAGCCATCCCTATCTCGCCTATGACCTCAGCCTGCAGAAGCGGACGAAATTCCGGCCTGGTGTCGCGGGCAAGGTGCACGATTGGAGCGACGACGACTTTCGCCGCATCCGCGCGATCTATTACGGCATGATCTCCGAAATGGACGCGCAGCTCGGCTGCATCTGGCAGGCGGTCAAGGCCGCAGGCGCGTGGGACGACACCATCATCGTGCTGACCTCCGACCATGCCGAGATGATGGGCGACCATTTCATGCTCGGCAAGGGCGGTTATTTCGACGGCAGCTACCACATTCCGCTGATCGTCCGCGACCCGCGCCAGGGCAATGCCGGCGGCGCCAGCATCGATCGCTTCACCGAAGCGGTGGATATAGTGCCGACATTGCTCGACCTGCTCGGCGAGGAACCCGCGCCGCACCTCGACGGACACTCGCTGAGGCCGTTCATCGATGGCGAGAAACCGGAAGGCTGGCGCGACGCCGCGCACTGGGAGTTCGATTTCCGCTCGGTCGCCGAAGGCGAGGCCGAGCGGCACTTCGGCATCGCATCGCGCCAGTGCAATCTCGCCGTCGTCCGCACCGAAAAGTTCAAGTATGTGCATTTCGGCGGCGGCCTTCCGCCGCTGCTGTTCGATCTGGAAAGAGACGCAGGTGAACTGAACAATCTCGCCGCCGACCCCGCGCATCTCGCCGTGCGGCTGGAATTTGCCGAGCGGCTGCTTGCCTGGCGGGCCGAACATCTCGACCAGTCGCTGGCGCTCGCCGAACTGACCGAACATGGGGTTGCCGGCTCTGTTGCCGGCCTGTCGCATCCCCTCATGTGAAAAAGCCCACGCCTTTGCCGGCGTGGGCTTTTTCATCGGCTGAAATCAGTTACCGCACGATCAAGCGCTGCTGGTCGCGCTGCTGCGCATAGCTGCCCTTGTCGTAGGCGGCCTGAGCCTCCAGTTGTTCCTTGGTGAAGGTCGTATAGAGGTACTTGTTGCCGTCCTTGTCGGTCATGAATTTGAGGTTATCGATGCCGACCGCGACCTCCTTCTCGCCGATACCGAGGAAGCCACCGACATCGACGATCACCGCATCGGTCTTCTTGTCGGGCGTCAGTACGACATCACCGATCTCGCCGACCTTGGCATCATTGGCGCCATAGACAGTCGTGCCCTTCAGGTCATCGCCGCGAATCTCACCAACAGGCATCTCGGTCAAGGTCGACTTGTCGATCGCCGCCGTCCGCGTCTGGTCGGGAGCCGAGGCATCAGGGGTCGCCGGAGCCTCAGCCGTCTTGTCGGCGGGTACAGCGGCCGGTGCGGTTGCTGCCGGCTCATTGGACGCCGTCGTTGTCGGCACCGGATCATAGGCCTTGCGGTTGAAGTCCGGCTGCGCCTGCAATTCTTCCTTGGTGGTCTGTGCCACCAGCCAACGGTCGCCTTTCTTCTCGGCCCATTGAGCTTTGCCAAAATCATAGGCGACGTTCTTGGCGCCGAGGCCAAGGAAGCCGCCGACCCCTATGACCAGCGATTGCGCCTTGCCTTCCTTCGTCAGCACGATGTCGTTGACGCTGCCGATATTCTGCGCGTCATCGCCTGCGCCGTTGTAGACGGTTTCGCCGATGATGTTGGTGGCCAGATTGCCATCCGCACGCTTCACGGGCTCGGCCGTGGCGGCATTCATGTCGACGGGCTTCTGTGCGGTGTCCGTTGTCGCTGGCGCCGCCGGAGCCGTTGCGTCGGTCGACGCCGCTGGCGCAGGCGCCGGGCCATATGGCTTGCTGTCGAATTCGGGCTGCGCCGTCAACTCATCCTTGGTCGTCTGGGCGACCAGCCAGCGGTCACCGTTCTTCTCGGCCCACTGCAACTTGTCATAGTCGAAAGCGACATTCTTCGCTCCCACACCCAGAAAGCCGCCGACGCCGATGACGACGGATTTCGCCATCCCATCCTTGTCGAAGACGACGTCGCTGACCTTGCCGATGTTCTCTGCGTCATCGCCGGTGCCGTTGTAGACGGACTCGCCGATGATGTTGGTGACGATGCTGCCTTCGGCGCGCGGTACTGGTGCGGCGGCCGGCTCCTGAACGGCAGGGGTCTGCGCGGGCGCCGGGGTTGTCGCACTCTGCGCATGGGCCCCGGTCGCGACCAGCGCTATGAGTGCTGTCGTGGCTAAGAGATTGCGGGTCATGATAGTCTCTCCTCGTGCGTGATTTCGTGCACGCCGCGCCCGGTTGAACTGTCGCTGGGGAGATCGGACGCGGCATCTTGTACGGGTTCACAACGTCGTGACCATGCTGTTGTTCCGACAAAAAACGCTGCCGGTTTCGTCACGGGAACGCGCGCCGGTTGCACGCCGGTCAAAATACACGCCGCCGAATTGCGCGTGCTCCTCGGAACTTTTCCTCCTTCGCCGCGTTTCAGCCCGCGGCTGGGCGTGTCCCGGCCCGAATTGGGCTGACAAAAGCGGAGTGGGGCATGAAATTTGCAGCGGTGCTGAACCGGGACGGCGGCACCTTGCGCACCACCGACCTTGCCGCTTTCTCCGACAGGATGCACCAGACCCTGGAGACGGCAGGCCACTCTCTCGCCATTGATATTGTTACCGGCGAGAACGTGGTCGAAGCGCTCGACAATGCTGCTTCGCGCCGCTCCGTCGATGTCGTGCTCGCCGGTGGCGGAGACGGAACCATTTCTGCGGCAGCCGCCCGGCTGATGGGCAAGAAGAAGGCGCTTGCCATATTGCCGGCCGGCACCATGAACCTGTTCGCGCGCGGCCTGGGCATTCCGCAATCCCTCGATGCCGCGCTGAAATCTTTTGCCGACGGCGAAATCATCGCGGTTGACATGGCCACGGCCAACGGCCAGCCCTTCGTCCACCAGTTCTCGATCGGCATGCATGCCAGGATGGTGCAACTGCGCCAGGGGATGGAATTCGGTTCGCGCCTGGGCAAGATCAGCGCTTCGGCCAAGGCAGCCTGGGCGACGATCAACAACCCGCCGGCGATGAACGTGACGCTCCGCATCGGCGAAGCCGAGATGACGGCCCGCATAACCGGCATCGGCGTCACCAACAATCTGTTCGGCGAAGGTCACTTGCCTTACGCCGACAACCCGGCGGGTGGCGTGCTTGGCATCTATGTCACGGTGGCGCGGCAGCGCGCCGAACTGGTCAAATTCCTGTTCAACGTGGCGCGCGGCAAATGGCGCGACAACGAGCATGTCGAAATCCATCAGGCTGACCGAACAGTCCTGAAGATCCATTCGGGCATCAGAAAATTCCGCGCCGTCATGGACGGTGAACTGGTCAGGCTGGACCGTGAGACGACGATCGAGATCCAGCCTAGCGCATTGAATGTCCTGGTGCCGGCCAGCATTGCCGAGGCAAAGGCTGCCTGATGCGATCCGAACCCATCGCAGCCGACACCCTAGTCGCTGGGAGCATTGCCCTGCTGGGTCGTGTCCTTCTTGATCAACTCGCCATAAATCTCGGCACCGCCCCACGCAACGAAGGCCAGCAGCAATGCTGCGATCAGGACGCGCAGGCCGTGTCGGCCCCAACCTCCCTGGCGGGCTTTGTCCTCAGGAATAATCTTGATCATGGTTGGCCCTCGGATCGTTTCGCGCCAGCCGGCGCGTCCGGCAAAACAGCATGGTCGGGTAACGGTTCCTCGCTACGATGGTTCCGGGCCGGCGCGGGGCTGGCGGCCGGCGAGGCTGCGGCGAAGACCCAGACGGGGCATTGGGGACTGGGGTGAATAGCAGGACGGAAACAGTGCCGGGTTTGCCGGACGAAATTGCGCGCGCGGTAAAGGACGAGGACCGGCTGGCCGTGTTGCACGGACTGCGGATGCTGGACACGGCGGCCGACCCGGATTTCGACCGCATAGGCAGCCTTGCCGCCGCGGTGATGCGGGCACCTATCGCCTTGGTCACGCTCGTCGACATCAAGCGGCAATGGTTCAAGTCCTGCATCGGCCTGGACGAGACTGAAACCGCGACCGACATCTCCTTCTGCGCCCATGCCATCGCCGCTGGCGACGAGCCGATGGTGGTGGCGGATGCAACGATCGATCCACGTTTCAAGGCCAACCCGCTGGTCACCGGCAAGCATCATGTCCGCTTCTACGCGGGCGCGCCGATGATCGTGGCTGGCGTCCGGATCGGCACGCTGTGCGTGCTCGACCGCAAGCCGCATGCCTTTCCATCCCGCGCGAAGTTGGACCAGTTGAAGGCGCTCGCCGGCCTCGCTGGCAGCCTGTTCACCTTGAAGGATGCGACCCGCAGCGGCGCCATCGCCGAGGCGGCGCTGGCGCGCGAGGAGAAACGGCGAGCCATCGCGCTCGATGCGGCGTCGCTGGCCAGCTGGGCATGGGACATCCGCGGCGACGTCATCGAATGTGACACCTTGCTGTCGGAGCTTTTCAACCTGCCGCGCTCGAACCGGCTGCGGGCGCGCGACATCCTCACCGCCATCGACCCCCGCGACGTCTACCAGACCGAAACCCGCTTTCGCGATGCCTTGACCGGCAGCGACGACTATTTCGGCGAATACCGGGTGAAGGGCTTTCATCCACCGCGGTGGCTCGCCACGCGCGGCCGTGTCATCGAGCGCGACGGCGACGGCAAACCGACGCTGATCTTCGGCGTCAACTATGACATCACCGAGCGCAGGCTTGGCGACGAGCGGCAACGGCTGCTGCTGCGTGAGCTCAACCACCGCGTCAAGAACACGCTGGCGACCGTCCAGGCGCTGGCGACGCAGACCGTGCGCCATGCCCGCCAACCGAGCGAATTCCTCGAGGCCTTCGGCGCCCGGCTTCAGGCCCTCGGCATCGCCCACAATCTCCTGTCCGACCGCGAGTGGCGCGGCATCGGCATCCGCGAACTGGTCCAGATCGAGGTGAAGCCTTTCGACACCGCCGAGCAGCCCCGCATGACGATCTCCGGCGCCGACCTGTTGCTATCGCCCGACCAGGCCGTCGGACTTGGCCTGATCCTGCATGAACTGGCCAGCAATGCGCTGCAATATGGCTCCCTGTCGGTGGCGTCCGGCAAGGTTGACCTGGACTGGAAGACGCAAGGCAGGAAGGGTGACAGGCGCCTTGTGCTGACGTGGCGCGAAAGCGGCGGCCCCGAGGTCGCCCCACCCGAGCGACACGGCTTCGGCTCGATCCTCATCCGCCGCAGCCTTGCCAAGGTCATCTCGAGCGAGGTGACGCACGAGTTCCGGCCGGAAGGCGTGTTTGCCGAAATATCCATGCCGTTGGAAGATCTGTCGAAATGACAGACCTTCATCCCGAAAAGTGGAAACCGGTTTTCGGAAGATATCGCGGCCAGCGAAAGACCTGACGGCTTTATCTCCGTTCGCCTTCATCCGGATCATCGGGTTTCACGTTTTCGCGGTAGATGGCGTAGGCCACGAGCGCCGCCGCCGGTCCCAGAATGAGGCCGAGACCGGCTTTTCCCTTGAGCAGCGTCGGCAGCACGGCGAGCGCGGCTGTGATGCCGATCATCTTCATGTCGGCGTTGCGTCGTCTCGCCTCGCGGCGGGCGCTGGCGCCAGACATCAACCGATGGATCAACAGGATCAGCCCGGCGATGACCAGAAAGCCGGCGCCGAAGCCAAGTGCTGCCGCCAGCGATCCGTAGCGGGCCGCCGCCCAGATATAGGCCGCGCCGACCAGAAAGCCGAGACCGCAGAGCGCCGCCAGCGTGGCCAGCACATAGATGACGGCCGCCGTGCGCGCGCGGCGCATGGCGGCTGCGGTTTCACCCGAGGCGAAACCCGAGATCAGGGATACCAGCAGTCCCATCGGCGGCACTAGCGACGCGCAAGAAGCGCGAAGAGGAAGCCGACGCCGGCGGCGATTGCCAGTGACGTTACCGGCTTTTCGCGCACGCTTGCCATCATCTGTGCCTCGATGTCCTTGGCGTTGCTGCGCAGGCTGTCAAAGGCGGCTTCGCCCTGGGCACGCAATTGCTCGACCCCTTCGGTGGCCGCGCGGCGGGCAGTGCCATAGCCGTGCTCGCTGGTCTTGGCCAACTGCTTGGTGAGCTTGTCGATATCGGCCTTCAACTGCCTGATATCGGCTTCGAGATCCGCACTCGCCCGGCCTTCGCCTGCGGTCTTCCCTGCGGTAGCTGCCATTGCTTAACTCCTTGTGATTGCTTGATTTCAAACGCACCGCACGTCTCAAGGTTCCGAGACCGGGACAAACTACCCGAAAACGCGGGCGCGCGCACCTGATGCGCTCGCCCCTTGGTAAATTGGCAAAAAAGGCGCTTCGTCAGATCAGCGGCCGGCGCGCCTCGCCCAGCCCATCCCAGCCGGCGAGCCTCTTGAGTCCCTCATTGTCGATGACCTCGCAACCGCCGTCACGCCAGACGACCAGCTTGCGATCCATCAGCTTGCGGATCGTCTTGTTGGTGTGGACCAGCGACAGGCCGAGCGTATCGGCAATGTGTTGCTGGGTGACGGGTAGCTGAATGGATTGCTTGCCGTTCAGTCCCACGACCTTGGCCCGGCTGCCTATGAAGGCGATGAGATAGGCGGCGCGCTCGATCGCGCTGCGGCGGCCGATGCTGAGCAGATTCTCGTCCAGCATTCGCTCTTCGCGCGATGCGATCCAGGTGATGTCGTAGGCCAGCCCGGGGTGATTGCGGTAGAGCTCGTGGAGATGCTCGCGTTCGAAAACGCAAAGCAGCATTGGCGACAGGGCTTCGACGGAATGCTGCATCTCGCCCATCACACTGCCTTGCAGGCCTATCAGATCGCCGGGCATGAGGTAGTTGAGGATCTGGCGGCGACCGTCCCGCAACAACTTGTAGCGGAACGCCCAGCCGGACAGCACGGTGTAGAGATGGGCGCTATGGCTGCCCTCCACCAGCACCGTGGCGCCCTTGTCGACGGAGAGTTCGCCCTTTTTGAATGTGCTGATGAAGGCCAGTTCCTGTTTTTCGAACTCGCGGAAAACCGGCAATGGCCGCAACGGGCAGTTCTCGCACGGATACTGGCGGCTGGAGACAGCGCGACCGTTCTGGCTCGACATTTCGACCCCTCTTCGAAAGCCCGCTCCTTGGAAGAGAGAAGGGCTGGATTTCAAACGCGTCGCAAGGATCGAGGTTCCGCTCTCGACAACATGTCTTTTTTAAATGACAGCTCGTCAAATAACGATCATGACTCCGTGTGTTTCAAGGAGTCCTTGCCTGTGCCCCTTTTGCTTGACGGACTGCGGATTCTGGTCCTGGAGGATGAGTTTCTCATTGCCATGGATGTCGAGCAGCTTTGCCGCGACCATGGCGCGGGCGAGGTGGTGATCGCCCGCGATCTGGCCGAGATCGATGACCGGCAAGTCGCCACGCAATTCGACGCGGCCATTGTCGACCTCATGCTGGGCGGCGCCTCGACACTCGATTTCGCCTCGAGCCTGCGCGCGGCGGGCGTCCCGTTCGTGTTTGCTTCGGGTTATTCGGATGCCGATGAAATCAAGGCATCCTTTCCGGGCATCAGGCTGGTCGGCAAACCCTATTCGGGTGAAGACCTCGTGCAAGCGGTCGCGACTGCCTGCGGGCTCGGTTCGGCTGATTGAAACCCGATCCCGCCTCCCGGGTCAGTGTGCCGGCGATCCCGTTACCTGGGCCGAAATCGCATCCGGACCATACTCGTCCTCCCCGGAGATCTTCAGGATCTCCTGCAATCGCGTGCGGGCCCGGCTGACACGGCTCTTGATCGTCCCGACCGCGCAACCGCAGATTTCGGCCGCCTCCTCGTAGGAGAAGCCCGACGCTCCGATGAGGATGATGGCTTCGCGCTGGTCCTCCGGCAATTGTTCGAGGGCGCCGCGAAAATCCTTCAGGTCGAGCTGACCGTGCTGGGCCGGATGAACGGCAAGCCTGGCCGTCATGATGCCGTCGCTGTCCTGCACCTCGCGTCCGCGCTTGCGCATTTGCGAATAGAATTCATTGCGCAGGATGGTGAAAAGCCATGCCTTGATATTGGTGCCGGGCTGGAAGCTCTCATGCTTGTCCCAGGCCTTGACCAGCGTTTCCTGGACCAGGTCGTCGGCCTTGTCGGCATTCTGCGCCAGCGAGACGGCAAAGGCGCGCAAGCTCGGGATTGCCCCAAGCAGATCGGTCTTGAAGCCCTGGGAGACCGCTGCCATGCCTCAGTCCTTCTTCTGTGCGGGTTCGGCCTGTTCCAGCTGGCTAAGCAACTGGGCGAAGCGATCCGGCACATCGTCGGAGACCAGCTCGTCGTAATATTGTTTGAGTTTACGTCCGATTTCGGAATTCGGCCCAAGCGGGTCACCGGAACCATCCCGGCGTCTACCCGCGACGCCAGCCAGAATATCTTTCGTCATATCCTTCATTTCGCCCTTGTATTCCCAGCACCCAAGCCGCTCACATAATCACTCAACAAAACGCCAGCGGCATCATCGTCTGGTCGCCCATCCCGAACTCAAAACGCCGTCCCGGCGCATTAGTTCCATGCAAGGCCGGAACTTTCTCGCGCAACCCGCGTTCTTTGATCGGGGCTTGCAATCAGCTTGACCTGCAATCTATGCAACCACGTCATTCTGAGGGAGACGTCTTACCATGAGCTTATCCGCCACCATCGCACCACACCTGCCGTTCCTGCGCCGCTTCTCGCGGGCTGTTTCCGGATCCCAGGAGAGTGGTGACGCGCTGGTCGCCGCGATGCTCGAAGCCATCATCGCCGATGTCGATATCTTTCCCGAGGCATCGAACGACCGCATCGCGCTATACAAGGTTTTTGCCAAGCTCTTCACATCGGTGGCCATCCGCGTTCCGCAGGAGCAGGCGCAATCGGCATGGGAACAGCGCGCCGCGGCCAATCTGAATGCGCTTGCGCCGCGTCCCCGCCAGGCCTTCCTGCTCGTTGCCGTCGAGGGTTTCACGGAGGACGAGGCAGCCGAGATCCTCGATGTCGGCGACCAGGAGTTTTCAGAGCTGCTTGCCCAGGCAAGCAACGAGATTTCCCGTCAGGTGGCAACCGACGTGCTGATCATCGAGGATGAACCGCTGATCGCCATGGACATAGAAGAGATGGTCGAGAGCCTCGGCCATCGCGTCGTCGGAACGGCGCGCACCCATTCCGAGGCGGTGACGATGTTCGGCAAGATGCGGCCGAAGATGGTGCTGGCCGACATCCAGCTCGCCGACGGCAGTTCGGGCATCGAGGCTGTGAACGAAATCCTGTCGTCGACATCGGTGCCGGTCATCTTCATCACCGCGTTTCCCGAACGTCTCTTGACCGGTGAACGCCCCGAACCGGCCTTTCTGGTCACTAAGCCGTTCAATCCCGATATGGTCAAGGCGCTGATCAGCCAGGCGCTTTTCTTCGATCGCCAGGCTAAAGCCGCCGCATAGCGCCCGCCGCATAGCGCAAGGGGCGTTGCCCGCGGCAACGCCCCCGTTTGCCGAACAACCCGTAGAGCGAACCACGCAAGCCGAGGCAAGCAACGGGCGGCGGCGTGGTCGTGCGACCCGCGCATGATCTTTATCTCGGCTCCACGGCCCGGCGGGGGTCGTCTTTTTCGGCAAATGGTGGAACAAACCGCTTCCACCCACGTTTTCATCGCACCATTCGAAGGAGATGGATCATGCTCTACTGGGCGCTCGTATTTCTCGTCGTGGCGATCATCGCCGGCGCGCTTGGTTTCGGCGGCATAGCCGGCACGTCGGCCGGCATAGCCCAGATACTGTTCTTCATCTTTCTGGCCTTCCTGGTCATCTCGCTTGTCGCCGGCCTGGTCAAACGGGCGTCGTAACGACCGAACACTGGAAGCCGCACCCCTCAAACGGTTTCCAGCCACCGCCGGGCGGTATCCTGCAAAGGACACCGTCCGGCGGACCGCTTTTTGCGGGCTGGCTGTCGAGAAACCTCTTTTGGGAACCCATTTGACCGTGAGCCGTTCAGCCTGAACTGGGTGGACAGGTTGACCGATGCATTCCAAGACCGGAGACATGAAAGACGACGCGCAGGGCAATGAAGTCATCGCCCTGCATCCCGCCGAGACTGGCATGCAGCTTGGCCGGGCTCTGCTCCACGCGTTGCACAATGCCGGCATTTCCGTTCTCTATCAGGATCGCGAGATGAAAACGGTATGGGCGCGCAACATGCGCGCACCCTGGGTTTCCGACACCACCGACGGCAGCGGCGTCCTGCCGGCGGCCCAGGCCGACCGCATCGGCGCGGCCAAGCGCGATGTCATCGCATCCGGCAACCCACAACGCCTCGAAATCAGCGTTCCCGCCGAAGACGGCTTTCGCTGGTTTCAGGTGTGGGTCGACGCCGACCATGGCGATGGCGGCTCGGTGCAAGGGGTCGTCACCACCATGGTCGAAACAACCGAGCAGAAGCGCCGTGAGCAGACCCTGACGACGCTGCTGCGCGAAGTCAGCCATCGTTCGAAGAACCTGTTGGCGATCATTCAGAGCATAGCCACCCAGACCGGGCGCTACTCCGATGGCATCACTGATTTCCTGACACGCTTTCGCGGCCGGCTGCAATCGCTGGCCTCGTCCCAGGATCTGGTAACCTCCTCCAACTGGCGAGGCGCGGCACTTCACGAACTGGTGTCGGGCCAGGTCGGCCGGAACGGAGTGGATCCGTCGCACGGCCTGCGCTTCCGCGGGGCAAATCCCTATCTCAATCCCAACGCCGCTCTCCATATCGGCCTTGCCATGCATGAGCTCGCCGTCAATTCGGTCAGTTATGGCGCCCTGTCGCGGGCAGACGGATTCGTCGAAGTGACGGCCGATCTGACGGCCGCGCCCGACGGCACCGCGCTGGCGTTGACATGGGCCGAAGCGATAGGAGCCAACGACACCGAGCGCAACCAGAAGCGCTTCGGCAGCGTCGCGCTCGAGCGTGTCGTGCCCGCGTCCCTGAACGGAACGGCGACCCTTGAGATAGCGCCCGGCCGCCTCGAATACCGCCTTGTCGTTCCACACGGCAATTTCGAGACGGAATGAGCGCCCGCGCCCGCCAGATCCTTAACCGGCTGTTCACCATGAAAGCGGATGCTGTTTTTCCCAGGGACCGCTGGAACCTGCAGCATCGCCGAACATTTCCGCGGCAGGACTTGCAGCACGGTGTGGGAGGAATGTCTTGACGGTTGCCGACATGAACAGACTGGAGCAGGCCGCTCGTGTATCGATGGGCGAGTTTCAGGACTCCGAGGCATCCGCGCCGCCGCTGGCTCCTGCTGCTCCCGTCTCGCTGCGACTTGTCGCCTTGGGTCTGGCCGCGGTGATCGTCGCGGTCGTCCTCCTCCCGCTGGCCTACTGAAGCCCGATCCGCCACCCTGTCGTGGCGCCGGCGCCCGGCGGCCCGGCGCGGCTCTTAATTCCTAATTCGCTGGACTGCCCGACAGTACAGGAACTTTGGCGACCATGGACCGTTACTATGGCGAGAGGACGTGTCGCCATGGAACACATCGCTGCATTGTTGCTGGTCATCGGTTGCTCGAACGCGATGGCCGACTGCCATGAATTGCCGGTGCCTGTAAGCGTTTTCGCAACAGCCGACCAATGCGTTGCCGAGCGGCCGTTCGCCATGGGCGACGTGCAAGGGCAGGCTGAGCACATCATTGCCAAATGCCTTGCCGTCGATCCGGCGCTGGAAGACGACTACGATCGGATCGTCTGGAACGTGCGTCCGGATGGCACGCTCGACGCTTCCCTGGCAATTTCCAACCTCGTGATGGCATCGAACGCAGCGCGCCCAGAAAAAGACTATCTTCACCAACAATAAATTCCAGCAGCAAAAGCCGATATTTCGTGCTAAATGGCGGCTGGCGCTTGCTAAAGTGAGGACACAAAGTGAGGAGTGACTCTATGCGGAAGATGATTATTGCCATGGTTGCGGTGGTTGCCGTCAGCGGCTGCACAAGCACCGAGCAGGATGTGGCTGGCGGCACCTTGATAGGCGCCGGTATCGGCGGCCTGGTCGGCGGCGGCAAGGGCGCGCTGATTGGTGCGGCTGTCGGTGCCGGGTCCGGCCTGCTGGTTCGCAGGCTGCAGAACGGCTATTGCCAGTATCGTGATCATCGCGGCCGGATCTACACGGCCCGCTGCAACTAGTTCAGCGATAATCGAAACGTCGACCCGGGGATCGGCCTTGCCATCTCCGGGTTTTGACGGCCGGACGCTATGGTCGTCGATGCCGGCTAACAGGTTTTTCAACTCGTTAGCGGAATTCTTATTTCCACGTTCAGTCCATTGGCTTGAAAATCGCGCTTGATCGTGCCGCGCAACTCACGCGTGACATTGAGGTCGATCAGCTTGGTGCCGAAGCCGGTATTGGCCGGCGCTTCGAGTTTCTTCTGCCCGGTTTCCCGCCAGTTGAGAACAAGTGTCCTCTCGCTTCCGCGCCCTTCGAGTGACCAGTCGACCTTGAGCGCCCCAACCGAATTGCCGGCTTCGCCATATTTCAGCGCATTCGTCGCAAGTTCGTGGAACGTGAGGCCGAGCGCCTGCGTCGTGGTTTCGTCGAGCAGCACCTCCGGCCCCGACAGCATCCCTTCGGGCAGCTCCTTGCCGAACACCTGACCAAGTTCGATGCGCAGGAGATCGCCGAGATCGGCCTTCTGCCAGCGCGAGCGCGTCAGCATGTCCTGGGACGCCGCCATCGCCTGCAGCCTGGCCGAGAAGGATGATGAGAACTCGTTGACGTCGGTGGCCCGCGAGGCCGTCTGGCGCGCGATCGCCAGCACCCGAGTGATCGAATTCTTGATGCGATGCTTCATCTCCTGCAGCATCAGGTCTTTTTCGATCAGGCTCTTTTCGGTCGTTTCGTGCAGGCGCGAGGCCGCCTCATAGGCCCGCTCCTGATAGCGCGCCACAAGCGCGATGGCGCTCGCCAGCAGCAGGCCGAACAGTCCCAGCATCACCGGAATGGCACGCGACGACGGCTGCGAGAAGGCGCTTGTCGGCCGGAACAGGACGGTCCACGGCCGTCCGGCCACCATGATCTTGCGGGTGACCAGAAGCCTGTCGCCGAAGGATGAAGCCGGCGGCGTCTCCGAACGGAACAAGAGATTATCGCCATCCGCCGCACCGTCATAGATTTCGGTATTGACCGGCAGCAGCGGCGAGCGGCTGAGCGCGATCTGGAACAGGTCCCGAGCCCGAAACGCCGCATAGAGAAAGCCGGCCGTGGAGGATCTCGACGCATTGATGACATCGGGTGCGGTTTCGACATTGAGCCGCACGAAGACGAGAAAGCCGGTGAAGGTCTGCGCGGCGCCCGTGCCCTGGCCCAGTTGCACCAGCCCGCTCGCGTGCTGCTGATCATCGGACATTGCCTTTTCGATCGCTTCGCGCCGCACCGGTTCGGTGAACATGTCGTAGCCGATACTGGTCTGGTTGGACGGATCCAGCGGCTCGAAAAGCACGATGGGCGCGCGCCAGGGCTGTGTCGTGTCCGGATAGACCGGATGGCTGCCGCCATGGTCGTGCAGGATGTCGCGTTCGATCGCCGCCTCGTCGCCCGCCTTGGCCAGTCTGAGAAAGCCGATGCCACGCAAACCGGCGAAATTGTTGTCGACATCCAGCGCGTTGAAGAATGCCTTGAACTCGTTCTGCGAGATGTCGCCATTGCGGGCGTCGAACAGGGCCTGCGTCGACCGCAGCAGCGACAGGTGCAGGTCGATGCGGCTCTCAATCCGGTTGAGTGCGTCGTCGGCCGCCGCTTCGAACTTGATGCGGGCGGCCTCCTGCGTCGCGAAATAGGCAAACCCCGCCATCGTCATGCTGATCAGCGCAACGGTGATGAACGCGACGATTGGGAAAAGCTTCTTCAACGGATGACGCGGTCCCTGAGCAATATCGGACCTTTATGGGCAAGTCGCCGTGCCAACACAATGGCAAGGCCAAGCCATCCTGACGGCTGGCACATCAGGTGAGTGGCAACCAGCTCAAACCGGGACAGAGCCCATCCCGATTCTATCGGGACGGAACCGGCTCCAGCTCTAGGCGGCGATCTTCAAGGCGCCCGGTCCGGGAATGGCGCCGGGAGGGCATTTGCCCAGAATGATCATGCCAAGTACCTCGTCCTGGGTCACGTCGGTGGTGCGGGCGGTGCCGACAACCTGGCCGTTCTTCATGACACAGACCCGGTCGGCAAGGTCGAACACATCGTGGATGTCGTGACTGATCAGGAAGATGCCGATGCCGTCGGACTTGAGCTGCTTGACCAGTTCGCCGACCTGGGCGGTTTCCTGCGGACCAAGTGCCGCCGTCGGCTCATCCATGATCAGGATGCGCGCATTGAACAGGATCGCGCGCGCGATCGCCACCGACTGCCGCTGTCCGCCCGACAGCTTGATGACCGGCTCCTTGAAGCGCTGGAAGCGGGGATTGAGCCGGCCCATCACCTTGCGCGCCTCGGCTTCCATGGCAACGTCGTCGAGCGTGCCCCAGGCGGTCATCAGCTCGCGGCCAAGGAACAGATTGGCGGCGGCGTCGACATTGTCGGCCAGCGCCAGCGTCTGGTAGATCGTCTCGATGCCGTATCTCTTGGCGTCGCGCGGGTTGGAGATCGATGCCTCCTCGCCGTTGACGAAGATATGCCCTGAGTCGCGCTTGTAGGCGCCGGACAGGATCTTGATCAATGTCGACTTGCCGGCGCCGTTGTGGCCGAGCAACGCCACGACCTCGCCGGGGAAAAGATCGATCGAGGCGTCGTCGACGGCGCGAATGCCACCAAAGGCGATCGAGATGTTGCGCATATCGATCAGCGGCGCACCGGTGGGAGCGGTCTTGTCCATGGTCGCTTCTCCTCCCTAGACGCGTTTGCGATAGACGGTGTCGAGCCAGACGGCGATGACCAGCACGGCGCCGACGACGATGCTCTGCAACGGCGAGTCGACGCCAAGCAACACCATGCCGGACTGCAGCGACTGCATCAGCAGCGCGCCGAGCATGGCGCCGATGATCGTTCCCGAACCGCCGGCAAGCGACGTGCCGCCGATGACGGCGGCGGCGATGACCAGCAGTTCGTCGAGCGTGCCGAGCACGTTGGTCGATGAATTCTGTCGCGCCGAGGAGATCGCCGCGGCAACCGTCGCCAGCACCCCCATGATCATGAACACCTTCATGGTGATCCAGCGCGTGTTGATGCCGGCGAGGTTGGCGGCCTCCGGATTGCCGCCGATGGCAAAGACATAGCGGCCGAAACGGGTGCGGTTGGTGATGAAGGTCATGATCAGGCCGACGGCGATCGCCATCAGCACCGGTATGGCGATGCCATGGGCGATGAACAGGCCGCCTTCGGGAACGGTGATGTTGTTGGCGGCCGCGTATCTGTTCACGATGCCGATCGGCCAGGGATAGGAATTTGCGAGCCACACGGCGCCCATGATGACGGCGCAGGTGACCACGCCAAGCAGTGTTTCGGCCCAGATCGGACGCAGCGGAAAACGAAACCGCTTGCGCTGCACTCGCCCGTTGAACAGCGCAAACACCACGGCAAGGCACGCGACGATACCGACGACCCAGCTCCAGGTCGCGCCGATCGATCCCGCCGGACCGCCGCCCATCAGCTGGAAGGTGGCGTCAAGCGGCGCCACCGTCTGGCCGCTGGTGACCCACCAGGCGGCACCGCGCCAGACCAGCAGGCCGCCCAGCGTGACGATGAAGGCCGGCACTTCGAGATAGGCGATTATGAAGCCCTGGAAGGCCCCGATCAGCAGGCCGAGCGCCAGGCCGATGACCAGCGCCAGGACCCATATCCAGGGATTGCCGAGTTCGAGCCCGACAAACCGCACTAGGAAATGCACCTGCGCAAAGCCCATCACCATGCCGATCAGACCCTCCGCGGAGCCGACCGACAGGTCGATGTTGCGCATGACGATGACCAGCACCATGCCGCAGGCCATGATGGCGACCGCCGATGTCTGCACCGACAGGTTCCACAGATTGCGCGGCGTGAGAAAGGTACGGCTGTCGAAATCGAGCGGATTGACGCCGAGGCGCAGACTGGAAATGACATGCAGCCCGGTCCAGATCAGCAGCAGGGCGCCGATCATGCCGAGCATGCGGGTGTCGATCTCGGTTGCCTTGAGGAACCGGGCGACCACGCCGAGCTCCGACGCACGCGCGATGTCGGCCTGCGGGTTGGACGTCGTGTCGGTCATGATTTCCTCCCACCGGCTGGCCGTCTGACGCGGATGCCGTGACCAGCCTAGAAGCTATCCGCACGATGCGGAAACACAAATCTTTTTGAGAAAACGCCGCGGCTTTGGGCCGCGGCGTTGATATCGAGCAGGAACTGGCCCGGCTTAGTTGCAGGCAGCGACGGTGCCGGCAGCAACGCCCGCGCAGACCTCATCCTTCTTGATCCAGCCGGCGTCGATGACGACGTTGAGATTGTCCTTGGTGATGGCAACCGGGGTCAGGAACAGCGACTTGACGGTGTTGCCGCCCGGCGTCGTGAAATCCTTCACACCGGCGATGTCGGTCATCTTCTTGCCGTCGGCCAGTTGCGATGCGATCTCGGCGGCATTCTTGCCGAGCTCGCGCGCGTCCTTCCAGACCGACACGGTCTGGGTGCCGAGCGCGATGCGGTTCAGCGCGGCATGGTCGCCATCCTGGCCTGACACCGGCACGGTGCCGGCCAGACCCTGCGCCGTCAGCGCCGCGACGACGCCGCCGGCGGTGCCGTCATTGGCCGCGACCACGGCATCGACCTTGTTGTCGTTGGCGGTGAGGAACTGTTCCATGTTCTTCTGGGCGTTGGCGGGCAGCCAGCCGTCCGTATAAGCCTCGCCGACATTCTTGATCTTGCCGCTGTCTATGGCTTCCTTGAGCACTTCCATCGAGCCCGAGAACAGGAAGTCGGCGTTCGGATCGGCACCGGAGCCCTTGATGAAGACATAGTTGCCTTCCGGCTTGACCTTGAACACTTCGCGGGCCTGCATGCGGCCAACTTCCTTGTTGTCGAAGGTCAGGTAGAAGACATCCTTGTTCTCGATCAGACGGTCATAGCCGACGACCGGAATGCCTTCGTCCAGTGCCTTCTGCACCGCCGGGCCGATGGCCGAGGCATCCTGCGCCAGGATGATCAGCGAGTTGGCGCCCTGCGAGATCAGGCTCTCGACATCGGTAAGCTGCTTGCCGGGATTGGACTGCGCGTCGGCGGAGATGTACTTGTCGCCGGCGGCCGCGATCGCCGCCTTCATGGCGGCCTCGTCCGTCTTCCAGCGCTCTTCCTGGAAGTTGGACCACGAAACGCCGATGACCTTGTCCTTCGCCTGCGCGACCGACGCGAGCGTCAGCGACATGGCGACACCCGCCAGGATGGCGGCTGTGAATCTCTTCATGTTATCCTCCCTGCGCCGCGTATGGCGCGACCAAACTGACCCGAAGGCCGGCACACAAGGCTCTTTTTTTCGAGCCTCGAAAAAACACTGATCCAACACCGGAACGCTGTCAACATCGATTCTGATGGATTTTGATGTCTCTCTGAATTTTTTTCGAGCCCCGGAATAAATAATGACAGGATAATTCGCTTCTGCCAGTATTTGGCAGGCGCGTGTCGCCCAAAGGTGGGCAGCGGTTTCGGGACAACGACACGCGGAAATGACGGCCCGGGGCGCGACGCGCTTCAGGCTTCGCCGACGGCCTTCGGAGGGCACGAAAGGCTGCGGCGACCGGGAGGATGTGAGAAAGCATGTCGGTCGGAATCCGCCACGACGATTTGCGCCGGCGCAACCGGGCAATGGTGATTGCCGCCGTGCGCCGGGCCGGACAGCCGTCGCGCACCGAGATCGCCGCGACCACGGGCCTCAGCCACTCGACCATATCGGCGATTTCCTCCGACCTGATCGGCGAAGGCATCCTGGCCGAAAGCAAGCCGAGCGAGGCCGGTTCGCTGAAACGCGGCCGGCCACAGGTCGGCCTCAGCCTCAATCCGGAAGCCGCGGCGGTGATGACCGTGGTGCTGTCGCTGAACTTCCTGTCCGTCGCCGTCATCGACTATGCCGGCCAGGTGATATCAGAGGAACAGCGCCGGCTGGACACGCTGACGATGTCGCGCGACGCGCTGATCGGTGAATGCGTCGCCATCGTGCGTCGCCGTCTCGAAGACCCCGATCTCGATGTTCGCAGCGTCGCCCGCATTGCGCTGGCGATCCAGGGCATTACCGACACCCGTGCTCGCGCCATGCTGTGGTCGCCGATCACGCCGCACACCGACATCGCCTTCGCCGACATCCTCGAGGACGAGTTCGGCATCCCCGCCACCATGGAGAACGACTGCAACATGATGGCGGTGGCGTTGCGCTGGCGCGATCCGCAGCGCTACCGTGACGACTTCATCGCCATCCTGCTCTCGCACGGCATCGGCATGGGCCTGGTGCTGAAGGGTCAGCTGTTCACCGGCACCCATTCCTCGGGCGGCGAGTTCGGTCACATGATCCACCAGCCGAGGGGCGCGCTCTGCCGCTGTGGGCGACGCGGCTGCGTCGAGGCCTATGCCGGCAACTACGCCATCTGGCGCAACGCAAGGCAGCTTGGCGAGGACACCAAGCCGGTTGCCGATGTCAGCGACGCGGACATGCGCGCGCTGGCAGCCGCGGCCCGCGACAGCGACGGGCCCGAGCGTGAAGCCTATCGCAAGGCCGGCGAGGCACTGGGTTACGGGCTCGGCAGCCTGTTCGCTCTGATCGATCCCGCGCCCGTCGCCATGGTCGGCGTCAGCGCCGCCGCGTTCGATCTGATCGAGCCGGCATTGCGTGAGGCCATCGCCCAGACCGCTGGCGGCCAGCATTCGGAGTCGATTTCCTTCGACACCGAGCCGAACGAACTGCCGCTGATCCGCGAAGGCTGCGCCATGCGCGCGCTGACCTTCGTCGACCAGGAGATTTTCGCGCCGGGCGCGCAGGCGAAATCCGGCCTCGTCCGCAAGAACGTGGCATGAGTCCAACCAGGGGAGTTCAGTCTTCCCTGATCGCGTATCCCGCCCCACGGATCGTGCGGATGACGTCGGGCATGCGGCCGTTGTTGACCGCCTTGCGCAACCGGCCGACATGCACGTCCACCGTGCGCTCGTCGATATAGATCGTCTCGCCCCAGACATTGTCGAGCAGCTGGCTGCGCGAGAAGACGCGGCCAGGATGGCGCATCATGAATTCGAGCAGGCGGAATTCGGTCGGTCCGAGCCGGATCTCGCTTTTCTTGCGATAGACCCGGTGCGACTCACGATCGAGCACGATATCGCCGACCTTGAGCACGCTGGACAGCACTTCCGGTTTGGCGCGGCGCAGCAGCGCCTTGACCCTGGCCATGAACTCCGGTGTCGAGAACGGCTTGACCAGATAATCGTCGGCGCCTGTGGAAAGGCCGCGCACGCGGTCGCTCTCCTCGCCACGCGCGGTCAGCATGATGATCGGCAGCCGCTCGGTCTCGGGGCGCATTCTCAGCCGGCGGCAGAGTTCGATTCCTGAGACCGCCGGCACCATCCAGTCCAGCACCAGAAGGTCGGGGACGTTCTCTTGCAGCCGGATCTCAGCCTCGTCGCCGCGCGTCACCACCTCGACCTGGTAACCCTCGGACTCCAGATTGTAGCGGAGCAGCACACCCAGCGGCTCCTCATCCTCCACCACCATGATGCGTGGCGCGATCATCAGCTGCTCACCCCTGTCGTCATGCCGCCGGCGCGGACATTGCCGTCTCGTCCTGCTTCGGGCGATTGGCGGGCAGCTGTGTGCCGGTCAAGACATAATACGCATTTTCGGCGATGTTGGTCACGTGATCGCCGATGCGTTCGAGGTTCTTGGCGCAGAACAACAGATGCGTGCACGCGGTGATGTTGCGCGGATCCTCCATCATGTAGGTGAGGAGTTCGCGGAACACGGACGTGTACTTGACGTCGATGCGTTCGTCGTCGTTCCTGAGCTTGGCCAGCGCCGCCGCGTCGGCGGCGGCGTATTCCTCGATCACGCCCTGCACCTGGATCAGCACCAGCTGCGCCATCGCATCGATCGAGTGCGAAAGGTCGCGAGGCGTGACGCTGAGGCCAACGGTGCCGACGCGCTTGGCGATGTTCTTGGCAAGATCGCCGATGCGTTCGAGGTCGCCGGCCATGCGGATCGAACCGACGACATGGCGCAGATCGTCGGCCATCGGTTGCCGCTTGGCGATCAGTGTGATGGCGCGGTCGTCGAGTTCGCGCTGGCGCGCGTCCATGATGGCGTCGTCGGAAACGACGCGTTGGGCGAGCGCTTGGTCGGAATTCAGCAGCGCCTTGGTCGCACCGCCGACCATCGAGCCGGCGAGGTCGCCCATGTCGCCGATCAGCTTGCTGATCTGTCCGAGATCCTCGTCGAAAGAAGCGACTGTATGTTCGCCCATGATTAGTCCTCGTGTGTCTGAGCTCAGCCGAAGCGGCCAGTGATGTAATCCTGCGTGCGCTTCTCGCGGGGCGACGTGAAGATCTTCTCGGTGCGGTCGAACTCGACCAGCTCGCCCAGGTACATGAAGGCGGTCTGCTTCGACACGCGCGCCGCCTGCTGCATGTTGTGGGTGACGATGACGATCGTGTAGTCGGCCTGCAACTCGTCGATCAGCTCCTCGATCTTGGCCGTCGACAGCGGATCGAGCGCCGATGCCGGCTCGTCGAGCAGGATGACTTCCGGCTTCACCGCCACGGTGCGGGCGATGCAGAGCCGTTGCTGCTGGCCGCCCGACAGGCTGAGGCCGCTGGCGTTGAGCTTGTCCTTGACCTCGGTCCACAGCGCGGCGCGCTTCAGCGCCTGCTCGACACGACCGTCCATCTCGGACTTGCTGAGCTTCTCATAGAGCCTGACGCCGAAAGCGATGTTTTCATAGATCGACATCGGAAATGGCGTCGGTTTCTGGAACACCATGCCGATCTTGGTCCGCAGCAGGTTGAGATCCTGCGAGCGGTCGAGAACGTTGTGGCCGTCGAGCAGCACCTGGCCCTCGGCGGTCTGCTTGGGATAGAGCTCGTAGATGCGGTTGAAGACGCGCAGCAGCGTCGACTTTCCGCAGCCCGATGGTCCGATGAAGGCGGTGACGCTGCGCTCCGGCAACGACAGCGTGATGTCCTTCAGCGCCTTGCTCTGGCCGTAGTAGAAATTGAGGTTCTTGACCTCGATCTTGGCCTTGACGGCTGCCTCGGCGGCGATCGTCATGTCTGGAGACAACATCTGGCTCATTTGTCCTCTCTGCGTCCGGTCAGGCTGCGCGCGACGATGCTGAGCGCGAGAACCGTCAATGTGATTATGAGTGCGCCGGTCCAGGCCAGTTGCTGCCATTCCTCGTAAGGGCTGAGAGCGAACTGGAAGATGGTCACCGGCAGGCTGGCCATCGGCGCGTTGAGATTGCTCGACCAGAACTGGTTGTTGAGCGCCGTGAAGAGCAGGGGTGCCGTCTCGCCCGAAATGCGGGCGATCGCCAGCAATATGCCGGTGACGATACCGGAAAGGGCGGCGCGGTAAGCCACCGACTTGATCACCACCCAGCGTGGCGCGCCGATCGCGGTGCCGGCCTCACGCAAGGCGTTCGGCACCAGGTTGAGCATGTCCTCGGTGGTGCGCACGACGACCGGGATGACCAGGATGGCGAGCGCGAACGCGCCGGCAATCGCCGAGAAATGCCCCATCGGCCTCACGAGCAGCTCGTAGACGAAAAGGCCCACGATGATCGACGGCGCCGAGAGCAGGATGTCGTTGATGAAACGCACCACCGTGGTGAGCTTCGAAAAGCGCCCGTATTCGGCCATGTAGGTGCCGGCGAGCACACCGATGGGTGTGCCGACGGCAATTGCAATGATCGTCATTGCAATGCTGCCGGCGATGGCGTTGAGCAGGCCGCCGGCCTCGCCGGGCGGCGGCGTCATCTCGGTGAACACCGAAAGAGAGAGGCCCGCGACGCCCTTGTAAACCAGGGCGCCGAGGATCAGCGCCAACCATGCAAGGCCAATTCCCGCCGCGACGACGCACAATGTCATCATCACGGAATTCCTGGTCTTGCGGCGACCATGCAGCGACAAGGATGTCGACATCGTTCAGGCTCCCGTACGAGCGTCGATCCGCATCAGCATATAGCGGGCGGCGGCAAGGATGAGGAAGGTGATGACGAACAGGATCAGGCCAAGCGCCACCAGCGAAGACGTATAGAGATCGCCATCGGCCTCGGTGAATTCATTGGCGATGGTCGCCGAGATCGTCGTGCCGGGAGCAAACAGCGAGGCGCTGATGCGGTGGGCATTGCCGATGACGAAGGTCACCGCCATGGTTTCACCAAGCGCGCGGCCAAGGCCGAGCATGACGCCGCCCATGATGCCGACACGGGTATAGGGAATGACCACGCGACGGGTCACCTCCCAGGTCGTGCAACCGATGCCATAGGCCGATTCCTTCAGCACCGCCGGCACCGTGTCGAACACGTCCTTGGTGATCGAGGTGATGAACGGCAGAACCATGATGGCAAGGATCAACGCCGAAGTCAGCAGGCCGATACCGTAGGGCGGACCGGCGAACAGGCTGGAGAGCCCGGGCACGTCATGGAAAAGATTGATGAAGAAGGGCTGCACCGTCGTCTGCAGGAATGGCGCGAACACGAACAGGCCCCAGATGCCGTAGATGATCGAGGGGATGCCCGCGAGCAGTTCGACGGCGATGCCGATGGGGCGCCTGAGCGGGCGCGGGCAGAGTTCGGTAAGGAAGATAGCGATGCCGATACCGATGGGAACAGCGATCAAGATGGCGACGGCGGCGGTGACGATGGTTCCATAGATCGGAGCCAGCGCCCCGAAATTCTCGGTGACCGGATTCCAGGACTCGGTCGTCAGGAAGGATAGACCGAAGGTCGACAACGCCTGCCATGAGCCGGCAAACAACGAAATAGCGACGCCGCCAAGAATGAGCAGGACGAGGATGGCGGAAAGGCGCGTGGCCGCCAGGAAGATCGTATCGGTGAGAGCGAAGCGCCGCACCGTCGCTTCCCTGGCCCGCATTGTGGCCGCCGATGGCATGGCTTCGGAAACGACAGTCATCTGGCCCTCGCGTTTCAAAAGAGAATAGGGAGGGCGCCGGAGGCGCCCTCCTCATTCAGGACAAATTACATGGCGGAATAGAGCGGCTTGCCGTCTTCGCCGACGATGTCCTTGGCCCACATGTCCTCGACGCTCTTGACGACCGCGTCGGGGATCGGAACATAGTCCAGCTGACCGGCCATATCGTCGCCCTTGGCGTAGGACCACGCGAAGAACTTGAGCGCTTCACCCGTCGCCACGGCATCGCTGGGCTTTTTGTAGACGAGGATCCAAGTCGCCGATGTCATCGGCCAGGATTCGGCGCCCGGCTGGTTGGCCAGGATGACGCCGTAACCCGGCTGCGAGTTCCAGTCGGCGTTGGCCGCCGCGGCCGAGAACGCCGCCGCCGTCGGCTCGACCTTCTTGCCGTCCTTGTTGACCATGTCGGCGTAGGTCAGCTTGTTCTGCTTGGCGTAGGCATATTCGACATAGCCGATCGCGCCGCCGGTCTGCGAGACATTGTTGGCAACGCCTTCATTACCCTTGGCGCCGATGCCCACTGGCCACTCGAGCGCGGTGTTGACGCCGACCTTCGACTTCCAGTCGGCGCTTACGTCGGCCAGATAGTAGCTGAAATTGAACGTGGTGCCCGAACCATCGGAACGATGGACAACCGCGATCGCCTGATCGGGCAACTTGACGTCGGGATTGAGCTTCTTGATCGCCGCGTCATTCCAGTTGGTGATCTTGCCGGCGAAGATATCGGCCAGCGTCGGGCCGTCGAGAACCAGTTCGCCCGGCTTGACGCCTTCCAGATTGACGACCGGAACGATGCCGCCCATCACCATCGGGAACTGCGCGAGCCCGGTGGACTTGAGATCCTCGCCCTTCAGCGGTGCGTCGGAAGCGCCGAAGGTCACGGTCTTGGCCTTGATCTGCTTGATGCCGCCGCCAGAGCCGATGGACTGGTAGTTCAGACCGATACCGGTCTCCTTCTTGTAGGCGTCTGCCCACTTCGCATAGATCGGATAGGGGAAGGTGGCGCCAGCGCCGGAGATGTCAGCTGCCATTGCCGCGGAAAGGGTGACGGTAGACGCCGTAGCCATTGCAATCGCAACGGCCGCCGAGCGGATGAAATGTCTCATGTGGCCTGCTCCTGTTCGGAAGATGGTCTCTTGGCGCCATTCCTCTCGGCGCCCGCTGAGGCCAATAGCCTTCGATTATTACAGTCGCATGACAGTTTGATGTCACCCCGGTAACGCGTCACTGGGGACGGGAAGGCGCCAGCCAACGAGCGCTCGCCACGGAGCCTGGCTTTGCTCCCGGAATCAGGCACTTGCACCGTTTCGGACCAGGACCGGCCTGCCGTTTTCGTGTGGCTTCCCTGGTAAAGAAAATCCGGACGGGAGCGCGTTGCTCTCGGCCAGAGGATGTCATGGCCGGGCCATCGCCGAAAACAGGTCCGTTGGGGTAGATTGACGCTGTTTCATGCCGGCGGTCGCTGCTCCCGCCCGTAACTGGAAGAGCGGAATTCGAATATGGTCATTGTCTCGACTGGGCGCCGCCTTTGCTATGGTGCGATCGCGCCATAGTTTTGCCCGCGGGGGTAGCGGCGATTCTTGGTTGATTCCCCCCGCGAACGGGCGGATGCGATGCTATCCGGCGTTGCGTTGACCCTGGCGACCCGCGCCGATCCAGCGCTCGACCTTCTCGAGCATGGCCCTGGGGCTGATCGGCTTGGGCAGATAGTCGTCCATGCCGGCCCCCAGGCAGCGTTCACGATCGCCCTTCAGCGCATGCGCGGTGACGCCGACGATCGGCACATGCGTGCCGGTTTCTTCCTCCAGCCGGCGAATGGCGGCGGTCGCCTCCAGCCCGTTCATTTCCGGCATCGAGACATCCATCAGGATCATGCATGGATTGAGCCTGCCGAAGGCGTCGAGCGCCTTGCGGCCATTGCCGACGATCTCGAAACCATAACCGGTCTCGCCCAGGATCTGGGTAAAGACCATCTGGTTCACCTCATTGTCCTCGGCCACCAGGATATCCAGCCTGTTCCCGCCACCGCCGGTCGCCGGCAGCCGGGGGCGAACCGCCGGCGGCTGCAGCAGCGCCCGTTGTGCCGATGGCGTCGACGGCGGCGGCCGCGGAACGTCGCTTCGAAGACCATCGGTGGCGAGCGGCTCGGCCCCGCTGCCGGTCGCGTGGCGATGGCGCTGGATGGTGGCGACCAGCGTTTCCAGCAGCACCGACGACCGCGCCGGCTTGATCAGCTGGGCATCTATGCCGAGATCGCGATAGCTGGTGTTGGCGAGCGACTGGTCGACCGAGGTCAGCATGATGATCGGCGTGTCGGCAAGGCCGGCGGTGTTGCGCACGATCCGCGCCATTTCGGCGCCGCTCATGCCCGGCATCTGATAGTCGAGCACGACACAGTCGACCGGCACGTCATAGGCGGCGGCGGCGAACAGCACCTTGAGGCCCTCGGCGCCGCTTTCGGCCGCGCAGGAATCGAAGGTCCACGATGTCATTTGCTCGGTCAGTATGGCGCGGTTCACGGCATTGTCGTCGACGATCAGCACGCGCGCGCCGGTCACGTCCACGGGCATGATGCGTTGCCCGTCCTGCTGCCCGGCCCTTGGCAACGTGACCGTGAACCAGAAGGTCGAGCCCTTGCCCTCGGCGCTCTCGACACCGATGTCGCCGCCCATCAGATCGACGAGCCGCGAGGTGATGGCGAGGCCGAGGCCGGTTCCCTCGTGCCGTCTTGTCGAGGAGGTGTCGACCTGGCTGAACTTTTCAAAGACGAGTTTCAGCTTTTCCTCGGGGATACCGATGCCGGTGTCGGTAACCGAGATCGTCAGTTTCGTTCCCGCCGGAACCCGTTCGCCGGTGACGTCGACCAGCACATGGCCTTCGTCGGTGAATTTCACCGCGTTGCCGACAAGATTGGTGACGATCTGCCTGATGCGGCCGACATCGCCGATGAACATGCTTTCGAGGCGAGGCTCGACGCGCACGATGAGCTCGAGGTCCTTCTCCTTGGCGCGGGTCGAGACCAGCGTCGCCACATCCTCGATCGCCTCGGCAAGGTTGAAGGGCGCCGGATCGAGCACCAGCTGGCCGGCATCGATCTTGGAGAAATCCAGGATGTCGTTGATGATGGTGAGCAGGGCGTTGCCCGATTTCACGATGATGTCGGTGAACGTCTTCTGCTTCGGGTCGAGGTTCGATTTGGCCAGCAGTTCGGCCATGCCGAGCACGCCGTTCATCGGTGTGCGGATTTCGTGGCTCATATTGGCGAGGAATTCCGACTTGGCCCGGTCGGCGAGCACGGCGCGCTGACGCGCCTCGCGCAGTTCGGCCTCGCGCATCTTCAACTCGGTGATGTCGGTGGTCGACCCGATCAGGTAGAGCGAGCCGTCGGACGCGATCATCGCCCCCTTGCGGGCGAACTGGTGGCGCACGCTGCCGTCGGCAAGCGTCACGGTTTCCTCGACCTCCTGCGTTTCGCCGCTGCGCAGCACGGCGAGATCGCTGTTGACGAAGGCTTCGCCATCCTGTCCGAAAATCTCGATGTCGGTCTTGCCGAGCGCATCTTCCCTGCTGAGACCGGTGAGATCGCACCAGCCCTTGTTGACGTAGAACTGCCTGAGATCCGAGCGCTTGGCGTAGATCGAGACAGGCACGTTGTCGATCAGGCTGCGGAACACCTCGTTCTCGCGCATGCTCTCTTCCAGCGCACGCTCGCGCGTCTTGACCTCGGTGATGTCCGTGCTCGAACCGACCAGGTGCACCGATCCGTCTAGCGCCACCAGGCGGCTCTTGCGCGTCATCAACTGCCGCAGCGTGCCGTCGCGATGGGTGACCGGCTCTTCAATCTCCCTGACGCGGCCGGTGACGACGACCTCGGTGTCGTCGTGGCTGTAGCTTTCCGCGTCATCGGCGCCGAACAGCTGGCGGTCGGTGCGGCCGATGACGTCTTCCTTGGCAATGCCGGTCAGCGCGCACCAGGCCTTGTTGACGAATTCGATGCTCAGATCCTGCGCCTTGATGAAGGCGGCCACCGGCAGCTCGTCCATGACGTGCCGGAACAGATCGATCTGGCGCATGCTATCCTGCAGCGCCTTTTCGCGGCTCTTGATCTCGGAGATATCGACGCGCACGCCGATGAAGGTGCCATCGTCGGTCCGCATGTCGTAGACCTGATACCAGCGGCCATCGGGATTGAGACGCTCGTAGGACGAGTTGGGCAAACGGTAGCGGGCGAGAATGCCGTCGAGCCAGCGCTCGGGATCGCCGTCGTACAGTTTGTCGATTTCAGGGTCGCCACTGAGGCGGAAATAGCCGACCGAATGGCCAAGCGCCAAAGCCTCGCGGAAGGTGCGGCCTGCCTGCCATGCGGGCTTCAGTTCAGGCAGCGTGTCCTGCAGCTTGCGGTTGGCGAAGACGAACTTGTCGTCACGGTCGTAGATGATGACGGCGGCCGGCAGCGATTCCAGCACGGTCGCGAGATTCTTGCGTGCGTCCTCGGCTTCCGTCTCCCGGCGCTTCATGTCGGAAATGTCGAAGATGAAGCCGGCGACATACTTGCGGCCGCTTGCCATGCCGACGCGGCTCTTCCTGACGATACGCGAGCGGATGGCGCCATCGGCGTCGAAATTTTCTTCCACTTCGTAGGGCCGTCCGGTGGCAAGCACGTCCCGTTCGCTCTGTTCGAAAAGCGCGACATCGTTCAGCGTGAGGAAATCGCCGCCGGGCCTGCCGAGCATGGCCCGAGGCGTCTGGCCGAACAAGGAGGCGAACGCCTCGTTGACGAACACGAAGCGCAGATTGTCGTCCTTGACGAAGATCGGATCCTTGACGGCGTTGATGACCGCTTCCGCCAGCCGCGCTTTCTCCAGCGCGTCGGCAAGTTCGGCTTCGCGGCTCTTCATGTCGGTGACGTCGACATAGGAGATCAGCCGCCTGCCCCCGGCCAGCGGCGCCATCGACGAGATCAGCGTGCGGCCGTCATTGCGCGGGAACTGCCGCGATCCTGCCGTGCCGGCCCTGATTTCCGCCTCGCGCTCGGCGATATGCCGCTGCCATGTCGCGTCGTCGGAGCCATACGGGTCGATGTCGCGGCTGGCGTCCATCAGATCGCGGAAGCTGCAGCCGATCCCGGCGCGCCGGGCGTCGATCTGCCAGAAATCGTAGAAGGCACGGTTGATGACTTCGGCGCGCATGTCGGCATCGACGACGAGGACACCGATCGGCATCTGATCGACCATGGTGCGAAGGTTGGCGAAGGTTTCGGCCGTCCTGGCGTTGGCGATCTCGATCTCGGCATCGCGCAGTTTCAGTTCGGTGACGTCATAGTAGGTCAGGAGACGCTTTCCGCCCGACAGCGCGGTAACGGAAAACAGCATCGTCTTGCCGTCGGCGTGGCGGAACTGACGCGCCGCGACGCTGCCGGCGCGGATCTCGTCGAGCCTTGTGGCAAGATAGTGCTCCCACTCCTGCTCGCCGATATCGCCATAGATGCCGTTGCGGCGGTTGATCTCCATCAGCTGGCTGAAGGGGGCGCCGACCGCCACGTCGCCTTCCGACATCTTGGAGATGTCCCTGTAGGCCTTGTTGATGATGAGCGTGTCGAGCCTGGCGTCAAGCAGCACGACCCCCATGCGCATGGCGTCCATCGTCCGCTCGAGATCGGCAAGATACTGGGCCGGCTCGCCGCTCGCCGACGGTCCCTGCCCCAGCGTCCCGAAGGCGCCGGCGAGCGCCGTTACGTTGCGGCCGATGCCGCGGTAGCCGATGAATCTTCCCTCGTCATCAAACCTCGGAAAGCCTGATGTCAAGACCCAACGGCAATCGGCGCGGCCACCTTTCAGTTCATAGACGAAGTCACGAAACGGCCGGTGCGCCTGCAGATCCTCCAGATGCGTCGCGGCACTGCGGTCGCCATTCAGGACCTGCTTGAGGAAATCGAAGCGGAACCGGCCAAGCACGTAAGCTGGATCGATGCCGGTGGCCGCCTGGTAGTTTTGCGACAGCCAGGAGAACCGCAGCTCGGCATCGGTCTCCCAGACCCAGTCCGAACCGGCCTCGACCAGTTGGCGAAGCGCGTCGGCCGAATTCATGTCCGCGGCGCTCGATCCTGCGTCGTCGCCATGCGATGTCGATTTGCCAGGCCCACGTTTGCCGCGCGCGCCGATTGTTTCGTCCGCTTCCGCCATGCCGTCCCCGAAAACCAAGGCCGAACCCTCCCCCTGCGGTTCGCCGGCGGAATGTGCCCGAGAAGCATTAACGATCCGCTAACCTTAACGGCCCGTTAGACACATGGGCGGACGTAGCCCGGGCAGACTTGGCCTGCGTTATTCCGCCCGGTTGTCGGCGAGCTCGTAGCCGCTATATAAGCGCCTAGGGGTGTTGCTGATGTTCGGACGGATTTTGCCTTTCTTCGTGGGCGTGTCGCTGCTTTCTGGCAGTGGCTGCTCGCGCACCTATGATGGCACCGTCGTCATCCCGAGGCCGCTCGATGTCCGGCGTTTCTGGGATCGGCCGCCGCCAAATGTCGAATACGGACAGTCGCAGGCCGAAAACAGCACCTTTCCGGTGGCGCCGCAGCCGCCGAGACGCTTTTCCGAGAGCACCGCGCCGAGACGGCACAATACGCGGGTCTCGACGCCGCCCTCCCCGTCTTCCCCGGAGAAACCGCTGGCATGCAGGAATGTCAGCGAACCCGGCAAGAGAATTCGCATGGTCTGCGACTGACGCCCCGGAAAAGTCCTTTCAAGGGAGTTGCCTTACAGCGAGGCCGCACCCTTTTTGGGCTCTGTCGCACCGAGCTTGTCGAGCGCAAGCCGAACCTGGCGCAAATCGTCCTGCCAGCCGTCATCGTCGTTCATCGGGCTTTCCGACGCGGCCCGCTGCAATCCCCGCGCCTCGGACTCGATCTCGCGTAGCCCGGCGATCTTCTGCTCGGAGGTCAGGGCGTCGTCTTCGACGATCTCCAGCACCCGCATTTCCCTGAATGTGGCCATGGCGTTTCTCCTGGCTGATGTCGATGACAACGCCGTGAGCGCCCCTCCGTTCCAGGTGGATCGTGTTGCCCGATTCCGGCAGGCTCGCCGCAACCGGGTCGCCCGTCGAATTCGGAACGGTCAATCGTCCGGAAGGCCGGGCCGACCATGCGCACCGGCCGCTTGCTGGCTTCGATCGACCGGTGCTGGGCGGCCCCGCATCGCCGGTGGCTGGCAGGGCGACGAAGCCACGATCAAACCATCGTTACCGGCCGCCCGCCTGAAACCTTTGCCCGGCCTTCGGCGTTAATGGCCGAAGGAGAACGCAGATGTCGATCCATTTCACGGTCTCGGACCTGACAAGAAACCTGTTTCACTCGCTTGGGCTGGATCACGAACGCGCGCCAAGGCCTCTGAGCCCCGAGCAGAAGCTGCTGCTGGAATGCTATCTGGCCGGCCAGATTCCGGAATCGGCCTGGAATGACTACGTCTTCGAGACACCTGATCTTGCGCGCCATGCAGATGCCAGGCGCAGCCATCACTGAGCCCGCGTAGTCATCACGCAGCCCGAAGGGTCAGGGGGCGTGCACGCCCCCCGTGGCACGCCTGCTTCGGCCTACTTCTTGGGAGAAGCGAATTGCAACGTGAACACGTTGCCTGCCATGCCTTGCGCCAGCGTCGGCGAAAAGGTCAGGGGCAGGCAATTCTGCAAGGCCGTGGTGGCGGCATCGACGAATGATTTCTTCGCCTTGGCATCGCCGTCCACCTTGATCGCAGTCGGCCTCGGTGGACCGATCAGCGTGCCGTCGCGCTTGAAGCTGAAGCTCAATGTGACGCTGGCATTTCCGGCGCCAGCCGGCGGCGTCCAGCATGCCTTGATCGCGGCCCTCACTTCGTTCATGGTGTTGAGCGGCGCGGCAAACGACGGGCAGGCGATGCCTGCCGACATCACGCCTGCAATCGCGAGTTTGACCACGCTTTTCATCGCAATCCCCACGTCTTCACCCTCAACCGACAATCGCTGCCGGACCGCCGAAATGGATGGTAAGGCCAACGTCGGCAATGACAATATCTCTCGGTAAAAAGTTGATGCCGAAAAACGCTCGCACCACCTGCTCACCTCACCGCCGGCGATAGCGTTCGAAAAAGCAAAAAAGGCCGGCATTGCGCCGACCTTTCCTTTCACTCGGCGCCAGTACATCCGTGGTCGCGGGGTGAATTACCGGCAGTAGACAGGGTTTTGGTTAACGAGTCCTTAACCTCAGGCCCTGGGCTGTGACCGCACATAGGCGATGTAGCCGCGCACGTCGGCGGCCGGCTCGGCGTAGGCCTTGCCGAGCTTCTTCTCGATCGCCTCCACATATTCCGTCGCCCATTTGGGCAAGGGGTAGTCGATGACGGCCAGGAATTCGAGCGTCGCCGCCAGGCGGATGTCGGCGATCGAAGGGCTCGTGCCGCCGATGAACGGCTTGCCGTCCCTGAAGAAGCTGTGAAAGACCTCCAGCGGTTCGGCGATGGCGGCCATGGCGGCCTTCTGGGCTTCGGACTTCTTGTCGGGGTGGGCGTCGCTATGGCCGACCTCGCCGGCATATTGCGGGAAGCCGAGCGCCGGATAGGTGGCGCGTGCGACATAGGGGTAGAGCGTTCCGGTCAGATAGAACATGGCGCTGTCGATCATGGCCCGCTTGGCCGGCGCCTTCGGATAGAACTTCTCCAGCCCATGCTTGTTGGCAAGATACTGCATGATGGCGCAGCTTTCCCACAGAACGCCGCGTGGCAGGCCCTTGTCCTCGATCATCGGCGTCAGATGCGCCGGGTTGCGCGCCATATATTCGGGCGAGCGCGTGCTGCCCCAGGCGTCGGTCTCGGCAGCGTCGAACCCGGCCGCTCTCGCAAACACCCGAACGGTCATGTTGTTGACGCTCGGTTTCAGCATGCTGAGCTTCAGCGCCGGCTTCTTCGCCGACTTCGCCTTGGCCTTCGGTGCGGACGTCTTGGTGGAAACCTTGGCTGCAGGCTTTGCCGCCGCCTTCGCGGCAGCTTTTGGCGCTGGCTTGGCTGCTGGCTTCGCAGCCTTCCCTGCCGGCTTTGCGGCTGCCTTGGCCGCCGGTTTTCTTGCGCTCTTGGTCACAGTCTTTGCCATTGTGGTCCTCCCTCTGTTTTTGCTGGTGTTAGTATGGGTTCTTCGGCGTCCGGTCGTCCGACAAGGTTGCGCGGGAACGCTCGACGAGCGCTTGGATCGCATCGGCGAGATGCACCTCCGCGATGTTGTAGTCGCCGCGCGCGACCCGCAGTTTGTGCGCTGCCATCAGCACGTCGGCATGGGTGAAGCCCGCCGGCGGCTCGAAGCGGTAGGATGCGAGTTCGATCAGCAGGCCGAGCGGATCCTCGAAATAGATCGAATCCATGAAGCCGCGATCCTTGACGCCGCTGTGCTTGATGCCGCGCTCGTCGAGCCGGGCGACCGCCTGCAGGAAAGTGACGCGCGACACCGAAAAAGCGATGTGATGGACGCACCCCGGATCGGTCGGCGTGCGCCGCTTCTGCGGCGTGCGGCTCTCGTCGGTGAAGACCGTGATCAGCCGGCCGTCGCCAGGATCGAAATAGAGGTGGCTTTCGCTCGCCTTGTCGAGGTTGGGCTGCTCGAAGACAAACGGCATGCCGAGCACGCCTTCCCAGAAATCGATCGAGGTCTGGCGCCCGGCGCCGACAAGCGTGATATGATGCACGCCTTGCGTTTGCAGTTTCTGCATTGGTCTCCCTCCCGGGGCATCGACTGCCCGTCCGGATCTGCCCGGGCAACGGCGTTCTGCGCGCCGCTCTAGCCGGGGATCCATCACGCGATGCTAATCCAATCGGCCCCGCTGCGCCAGAAGCGGCGAATGCGGCCTAGGTTGGACGATTTGTGGAGAGCTCTGAGAGAGGTACGCCCAAGGCGCAGCACGCCAAAAAGCAAAGGGCCGGTATTGAGCCGACCTTTTCATTTCGACATTTGCACCGGTACATCCGTGGTCGCGCGCCGAAAGCGAATAGCCGCCGGTAGATAGGCGATTGGTGAGCGAAATCTTGGTAAGCGTGCGGTGACAGCATGCCAGTCGAGAATCCGATCCAGGCCGGCCACAGTCGACGCATGTGACGGTCTGCAATTCTTCGCTCTACAACGGCAAATACCCAAACTTTTCCATCTGCAGTCGGTGACCGGTCACTATTCCATCGACCTGAGCCGGGGTCAGAACCTCACGCCATTGCTCGGCTTTCCCAGCTCTGAAGAAACCTGCGGTCGCGGCTTCCGGACGTTCTCGGAAGCCGGAACTCTTCTCCTCAGCCTGAAGATTTTCGAATGACGACATGCTCAGGGCGGTCGCAAGCTCGGCGGGCGACGGGTTCATTTTCAGGTGCCGCGCCAGTCCTCCAAAGGTCTTCGCCGGCTCCGAAAGCATATCCTCATAGCGCATGACATAGATGGCCGGATGTTGAACGCGCGTCCAGCTATGCACGTGCTCACTCCACGAGCCCCAGATTTCATACACCTGCTTGTCGCTGATCTCCGTACGCATACCTTCTGAAGCCATGAAGTCGATGGTGTCGTCGACAGATTTGCCGCGGTGATGCGACAAGGAAATCACGACATCGAGAGGATTTCGCACGATGTAGACCGCGCCAGCCGTGGCGGCAGGGTTGATGATTGGCTGGCCTTTGTCCATCAGCAGGGCATTGTGTGTCTTGATGAACGCAACGCCATCCACTTCGTCCGCTAAAGCGACTTGCACCTTGGGGCGAAGGGTTGGGATGGAATCATAATCCTCGGCTGTGATCTCCTTGCCTGCGAATTTGGTGTATCGCCATCTTCCGGCCTCGCCACTGGAGAATCGCCCGATGTCGTTGATCGACTGGGTTCCGCCCTCGCCGTGCAAGACCTTCAACAGGCTATGCAGAAAATGGCGCGTCCAGGTGTTTCCCGACTTGGGATACGACGCCAGCCAAACTATTCCGGATTGGTGAGACAATCGCGCCCCCCTGCAGAGTGTCCGCCCTGCAGATATCGGTTTCGATAATTTTGCAACACTAACAGAAACTTTTTTTCGGTGTCTGAACGCACATTGAGTCCTCAACACTTGCCGGCGTATATCGCGACTGGGCTAAATTAGGGGTTTGGGCTATGCGCTTGCAAAGATTACTACTTCTTGGTGTTTCGTCGATCGCCATTTCAGCGATGTCGCTGGCTGCGCGCGCTGCCGACCTCTCGGATTCTTCTGTGCCACTTGCAGCTTCGCTTCCGAAGCTGACGGCCTTTATTGAAGGTGGCGTCGGCTGGAGCAGCGGCGACCGTTTGTATCCCAACACGCCTCTCGCGGACTTTTTCTCGCCTTTCGCGGGAGTCGGCGGTGAAGTGGCTGCCGGGCTGGACTATCGGATCGATAATACTTGGCACGTCAGCGCAAGTTTCAGATATGGCTGGAACAATCGTAACAGGGATCATGGTACGACCGAGAGTGTAACCTTTGCGAGACCGGCGGGTGACGGCACCGCAGGGAGCAACGGCTCCGTGGACCAGACTGGGGCGCGGGCTGGTACGGTCCATGTGCGCGAGGCCCACGCGGTTGCTGACTTCGCGGTTGGACGAGATCTTGGAATTGGCAGCGGACCTGCCCAAGTCAAGCTTGGCCTTCGCTATGCGGATCTGAGCGCAAGGATCAGCGGCCCGGGTGTAGCCTACACTGGCACGGACTTGGGGTCGCTGACATCGACTGACAACGCCTATCTGAAAAGCCGTTTCCGCGGCCTCGGTCCGCGCGTCGCCGTCGAGGGAAGCATACCTTTGGCCGGTCAATTTGGCCTGGATTACGGGGTTGGCGCCGCTTACCTCTTTGCCATCACCAGGGACAAGACCTTCGCTCTGGAAGACGGTACACAAGTCAGGCAGTCGGACAAGAAAGGTGTCTTCAACACCGACGCGTCCCTGGCCGTGACTTACAACTTTACCGACACCACCAAGGTGGCTCTGGGCTACCGCGCCGATGTCTACTTCAATGCGCTGCCCGGGATCGATTTCGCGACATCTGGCGGAAAATCTGACAGTACACGCATTTACCACGGGGCGTTCTTGAGACTGACAAGCAGTTTCTGACGGGCAATTGCTCGTGAACGGACAAAGGCCGTCCGGTCGTTAAGCCGATCAGATAGTCGCAGCAACAGCCCGCCGGCTCCGGTCGACGGGCTTTTTTGCGCGCTGCTGGAACGCGTTGTCATCTGGCTCTGGCGCTATACCGCTAAACATAGGGTGACTTGCTCGGCCCACTTGCGGTTGACAATGGCCAGACGGCAACTGTCGCCACATTCGAATGTTCGAATGGTGCTGTGATCTTCTTGTTCGTAAAGAACGACTGGGTGCACCGGGCAACCGGGAGATGCGGACAAGGAGGGCCAAGGCCAATTGCGTCATGCAGCCAATTTGCTGCAACCTGCCTATGTTACGCGCGATTTCCTGGTACGCCCAAGGGGAATCGAACCCCTGTTCCCGCCGTGAGAGGGCGGTGTCCTGACCGCTAGACGATGGGCGCGTTCAAGAACCGGCGATATAGGCTGACGGCTGGGAAAAAGCAACTGGGGTTCGGCGGCTTTCCCTTATCGGGGAAAAGTCGGCAGCAGGCTTATCGTTTCGGCTCGATCAGGTCCCAGAGATTGCCATGCAGATCGGCGAAAACCGCCACCGTGCCATAGGGCTCGAAGCGCGGTGTCTCGCGGAATTCGACGCCCTTTTCCAGCATCGCCGCATGGTCGCGGGCAAAGTCGTCGGTCTCGAGGAACAGAAACACCCGGCCGCCGGTCTGGTTACCGATGCTCTTCGTTTGTGCCTCGTCGGAAGCCTCGGCCAGGAGCAGCCTGGCGCCCTGCCCGTTGGCCGGCGCCACCGTCACCCAGCGCTTGCCGCCGCCGAGATCGACGTCCTCGACGAGCAGAAAGCCGAGCCGGTCGACATACCAGGCAATCGCCTCGTCATAATTCGCGACGACCAGCGCGACGGTCGCGACGCGACGATGTTCGGCGAACCCGGTCACGCCCGAGGCCTACGCATTTGTTGCGGCCGGCTCATTTGTTGCGGATCGCGAAACGGCCGATCAGGCGGCGCTCGGCGATATCATAGACGAAGATCGTGCGGCTGCCGTCGGCAAGCTCGGCGTCGATCGAGACACGGTTGCCGGACAGCGACTGGCTAACCACCTTGGCGCCGACCGGCAGCACGATGTCGCCGCTGACAGGCTCGCCGGCGGGCGCCTGGATGTCGCCGGCCAGCGGCGGGGTCGCGGGCGGTGCGTTGCGCGCTTTGTAGACAACGGCCCCGATCACCACCATAAGGGCAAGAAACAGCAGGCCGAGATTGATCCCGACGAAGCGGACGAGTTTCCTGCGCACCTTTTCGACCTCCGGGTCGAGCGGCTTCTCCCGGCCTTCGACTACTGGGTCTTCCTCGGCGATGGCCATGGCAAAATATTCCGGAACGGTTTTTCGATGAGCGCTCATAGCGAAGAGGCCCCCGAATTGATAGAGGACCAATTCATGGCGGCAGCCCCCACCGTGCTGGTCGCGGGCGCGGATGCGGCCGGCCAGCGCCTCGACCAGTGGCTGGCGGCCAGCCTCGGTCCGGACATGTCGCGCAGCCGCGTGCAGATGCTGATCAGGCAGGGCGCGGTCAGGATCGACGGCAAGCCTGTCGACGAGACCAAGCGCAAGATGACCGCGGGCGAAAGCGTGTCGGTCGCCATGCCGGAGCCGGAGCCGGCCGAGCCGCAAGGCGAAAACATCCCGCTCGATGTGCTCTATGAGGACGACGAACTGATCGTCGTCAACAAGCCGGCCGGGCTTGTCGTGCACCCGGGCGCCGGCAACTGGACCGGCACTCTGGTCAACGCGCTGATCCATCACTGCGGCGACAGCCTGTCGGGTATCGGCGGCGTGCGGCGGCCGGGCATCGTCCATCGCCTCGACAAGGAGACCAGCGGCGTCATGGTGGTCGCCAAGACCGACCGCGCCCACAAGTCGCTGTCCGAAGCCTTCGCCGATCACGGACTGACCGGCGATCTCGAGCGCGCCTATCTGGCGCTCGTCTGGGGCATCCCGCAGCGGCCGACGGGAACGGTCGACGCGCCGCTCGGCCGCGCCGCCGACCGGGTGCGCCGCGCCGTGGTGCCGGAAGGGCGCGACGATGCCCGCCATGCCGTCACCCACTTTGCCGTGCAGGAGCGTTTCGGCGAGAAACAGCAGGAATTCGCCACGGCAAGCCTGGTCGAATGCCGGCTGGAGACAGGCCGCACCCACCAGATCCGCGTCCACATGGCGCATATCGGCCATCCGGTGATCGGCGACCCCGACTACGGCCAGGCGTTCCGCACCAAGGCCAACCGGCTGCCTGAACCGCTGAAAAGCCAGGTCAAGGCATTTTCCCGGCAAGCTTTGCATGCCTGGCTCCTTGCATTTCGTCACCCGGCTACCCATCTAACGATGAGGTTCGAGGCGCCGTTGCCGGGGGATATGGAGGAACTCGTCGGCGGCTTCCGCAAACTCTGACCCCGTCACCAACACCCTTCAAGCTAGCCTTCAAAAACCTGACCGGCAATGTTCACTTCAACGTGACACACTGTTTCGTGTTGAACAAACGCCTGTCTTTTCTGGTTTTGTTCCTGTATAACACCTGACGTCGCGAGCGAGCCTTTTGGTGCTCGTGTCATATGCCCGCCGCGTTTCGGGGGCATCACTCCAATAGAGAGGGGGCGCTATCATGGCCCAGTCATTACCCAGTATCGTTTCCGGCGAAGGCGGCCTCAGCCGCTACCTGGAAGAAATCCGCCGCTTTCCCATGCTGCAGCCGCAGGAAGAGTACATGCTCGCCAAGCGTTACGCCGAGCATGAAGACACCACCGCAGCGCACAAGCTCGTCACCAGCCACCTCAGGCTCGTCGCCAAGATCGCCATGGGCTATCGCGGCTATGGCCTGCCGATCGGTGAGGTGATCTCGGAAGGCAATGTCGGCCTGATGCAGGCCGTCAAGAAATTCGAACCCGAGCGCGGCTTCCGCCTCGCGACCTATGCCATGTGGTGGATCAAGGCCTCGATCCAGGAGTACATCCTGCGCTCGTGGAGCCTGGTCAAGATGGGCACGACCGCCAACCAGAAGCGTCTGTTCTTCAACCTGCGCAAGGTCAAGGGCAAGATCCAGGCGCTCGACGATGGCGATCTGAAGCCCGACCAGATCACCGAGATCGCCACCCGCCTCAACGTGTCCGAAGCCGAAGTGGTGTCGATGAACCGCCGCCTGTCGGGCGACGCCTCGCTCAACGCGCCGATCCGGGCGAGCGAAGGCGAGTCCGGCGAATGGCAGGACTGGCTGGTCGACGACCATGAAAGCCAGGAAGATATGCTGATCGAGCAGGACGAGCTGGAAAACCGGCGCGGCATGCTGTCAGGCGCTCTTGCCGTGCTCAACGAGCGCGAGCGGCGCATCTTCGAGGCCCGTCGCCTCGCCGAAGAGCCGCTGACACTGGAAGAACTGTCGGCCGAGTTCGACATCAGCCGCGAGCGCGTGCGCCAGATCGAGGTGCGCGCCTTCGAGAAGGTGCAGGATGCGGTCAAGGCCGCGGCCAAGCGCCAGACCCAGGCGCTGCGCACCATCGAGGCACAGCCGGCGGCTTGAAGCCAGCTTCGGCAACGAAACGGAACGGCGGCGCCAGGAAACTGGCGCCGCCGTTTCCTTTTGTGACCCTACGCAGCTGACAGGAAAGCTCACTGCCGGCTCAGCACTGCAAGCTCAAAGCGAATCCAGCGGGAACTTCAGGTATCGCCGGCCATTGGCTTCCGGCTCCGGCAGCCGGCCGCCATTCATGTTGACCTGCAGCGCATGCAGGATCAGCCTCGGCATCGGCAGCGTCCTGTCGCGGGCTTCGCGCAGGGCGACGAAATCGGCCTCGGCACGCGCGGCAACGAGGTGGATGTTGGTGGCCTTTTGCATCGCGATCGTGCTTTCCCACAAGGGTTCGCGCCCACCGGCCTGATAGTCGTGGCCGACGAAGACGCGCGTCTCGTCCGGCAACGCCAGGATGCCCTGGATCGAGTGCCAGAGCCGCGCGGCACTTCCGCCGGGAAAGTCAGCTCTCGCCGTGCCGCTGTCGGGCATGAACAGCGTATCGTGGACGAAGGCGGCATCACCGACCACATAGGTGATCGAGGCCAGCGTGTGCCCGGGTGAGAAAAGCACCTTGACTGGAACGGTTCCGATCCGGAACGTCTCGCCTTCCCCCAACAGCCTGTCCCATTGCGAGCCGTCGGCGGGAAAATCCGGCCAGTTGTAGATCGCCTTCCATAGTTTCTGGACTTCGACGACCCTGTCGCCGATGGCGGTGGGTGCCCCGGTCTTCTGCTTCAGGTAGTGCGCCGCCGAGAAATGATCCGCATGCGGATGGGTGTCGAGGATCCACTCGAGCTCGAGCCCGTTGTCCCTAATGAAATCGAGCAAGGCGTCTGCGTTGTTCGTACCGGTCGCACCGGACTTCTCGTCGAAGTCGAGGATCGGATCGATGATGGCGCATCGCTTCGTCGCCTGGTCGGCGACGACATACTGGATGGCCCCGGTCGGCTTGTCATAGAAACCGCTGACCCGCGGCCTGGCCAAAGCTACGTCCAATGTCGGCTCCCCAAACCCCTGAAGCATTTCCCGGAAAAGCGCGACACGGTTTTCCGTCCGGAATTGCTTCGAAACAACGGGTTAGAGTGGTCCCACGTTTCCATGAAACGATGACCCGCTCCAGCCGACAGGAATGATTTTCTCTGGCGGCACCCGAGAGGAGCATGGTTGTCCACTCGGGTGGCTCAGTCAAGCATCCCTTGGCTCGCAAGGGCAAGAAAGGCAAAAACCGTTCCGAAGCACTCAGGCGGACGGCTGCTTGGTCTTCCTGAGATAGGGCAGGATGGTTTCAAAGGCGCCGAAACGCTTGATGGCGTCCTCGTTGGAAACGGCGGCGGTGATGATGACGTCCTCGCCCTGCTTCCAGTTTGCCGGCGTCGCCACCTGGTGCTTGGCGGTCAGCTGCATGGAATCGACCGCGCGCAGGATCTCGTCGAAGTTGCGGCCCGTGGTCATCGGGTAGGTCAGCACCAGCTTGATCTTCTTGTCCGGCCCGATGACGTAGACCGAGCGCACGGTGGCATTGTCGGCGGGCGTGCGGCCTTCCGAAGTCTCGCCGGCACCGGCGGGCAGCATGTCATAGAGCTTCGCGACCTTGAGGTCCTTGTCGCCGATCAGCGGATAGTGCACCGAATGGCCGGTCGCCGTCTTGATGTCGGCCTGCCACTTGTCGTGGCTCGCAACCGGATCGACGGAAATGCCGATGATCTTGACGTTGCGCTTCTTGAACTCGCCTTCCAGCCCGGCCATCGTGCCAAGCTCGGTCGTGCAGACCGGCGTGAAGTTCTTCGGGTGGCTGAACAGTATCGCCCAGCCGTCGCCGATCCATTCGTGGAACTTGATCGTCCCTTGCGTGGTCTCGGCGGTGAAATCCGGTGCGATGTCGTTGATACGAAGGCTCATGGTCCCTACCCCTGTCAAATGCCGCCGGCTGGCGGGTTCGGACCCTTTTACCACTCCGGCGGCGACCTTCAAACGCCGAGGCCGCCGGCAGCGACGCGGGCCGCGAAAAATTTTCGCCTTTTGCTTGAGAATGCTGAAATTTACCTGCCGGCAGCGATGAAGCCTAGGACTTCACGGCCAGCGTCGTCGTCAGGTCTTCCATCCGCTGCGCCAGCGCGCCGAGCGCATTGGTCAGCACGCTGTCGTTCTTGTCGGCCTTGGTCAGCGCGTCGTCGCGCGTCTTGCGCAGTGTCAGCACTTCGCTTTCCATGCCCTTGACGCGCTTCTGGAGCTCGGAGAGTTCGTCCATCACCATGATGCCGGCCATCACCGTCAGCCGCTGGTCGCCGATCTCGCCAAAAGAGTCCTTTAGATGCGAGACGTAGCGGTCGAAGCGTTCGGCGAGGTCGATCAGGTGCTCTTCCTGGCCTTCGTCGCAGGCCATCCGATACTGCTTGCCGTCGATTGAAACCGTGACCTGTGCCATTGGCCTACCTGTCCAGCCCCTATCTGTCCAACACGGCGCGGATGGTTTCCATGGCGGTCACCAGCCGTCGCGACACTTCCTTGTTGGCGTCTTCCAGCCGCTCTGCGCGCGCTTCGGAATTGTCGAGTTCCTGTGCCAGCCGGGAGCGGTCGGCATTCATCCGCTGCACCTCGGCCTCGGCTTCCGAGTAGTCGCGTTCGTGCTCGAGCTTGGCCGCGACGGCATTTTCCAGCCCCTCGATGGCTTTACCCAGCCTGGCGATCACTTCCTTCAGCGTGGCTTCCCCGGTCATGGCCTTCGTCCTGTGCCCTGCCCATCACCGAATCGTTCGCGTTCAGAACGCGTTATGTCAGAAACATTAGGCACCGGGTGAAGGCAACGTCAACAAAGCTCTCGCGACTGTCCCCCGCTAACGCTAATGTAGACCCGCCAGCGGCATCGCAAGGCCGGCAAATGCGCACCGGTTTGTTGACTAAAAGCCCGCGCCTGCTATGTGTCGCGCACCCCTTTCAAGGCCTCTCCCAAGGCCCCAAACCCCCACCCCGGAGGTACCATGACGTCGCGTGAACAACATGACCGGATGGCCAATGCGATCCGCTTTCTCTCCATGGACGCTGTCGAGAAGGCAAATTCCGGCCATCCCGGTCTGCCCATGGGCTGCGCCGACATCGCCACGGTGCTGTTCACGCGCTTCCTGAAATATGATCCCAAGGCCCCGCACTGGGCCGACCGCGACCGCTTCATCCTGTCGGCCGGCCATGGTTCGATGCTGCTCTATTCGCTGCTGCATCTGACCGGCTACGAGGACATGACCCTCGACCAGATCAAGCACTTCCGCCAGTTGGGCTCGAAGACCGCCGGCCACCCCGAATACGGCCATGCCACGGGCATCGAGACGACGACCGGCCCGCTCGGCCAGGGTCTCGCCAATTCGGTCGGCTTCGCGCTCGGCGAGCGCATCATGAACGCCGCCTTCGGCAACGACCTCGTCGATCACTACACCTACGTGCTGGCCGGCGACGGCTGCCTGATGGAAGGCGTCTCACAGGAAGCCATCGCGCTTGCCGGTCACCTCAAGCTCAACAAGCTGATCGTCTTCTGGGACAACAACAACATCTCGATCGACGGCCCGGTCTCGCTTGCCGACAATACCGACCAGGTTGCCCGCTTCCAGGCCTCCGGCTGGAACGCCAGCCATATCGACGGTACCGATCCGGAAGCGATCGCCTATGCCATCGAAGCCGCCCGCCACTCCGACAAGCCGACGATGATCGCCTGCAAGACCACCATCGGCTTCGGCGCGCCGACCAAGGCCGGCACCAACAAGGCGCACGGTTCACCGCTCGGCGCCGACGAGATCGCCGGTGCGCGCAAGTTCTTCAACTGGGATTCGCCGCCTTTCGAAATTCCGGCCGACATCCTCGACGCCTGGCGCACCGCCGGCAAGGCCGGCGTCAAGGCGCGCACCGACTGGGAAGGCCGCCTCGCCAAGGCCGACGCGAAGCTGAAGGCTGAATTCGAGCGTCGCCTCGCCGGCAAGCTGCCGTCCAATTTCGATGCCGTCATCGCCGACTACAAGAAGAAGCTCTCGGCCGACAAGCCGAAGGTCGCCACCCGCAAATCGTCCGAGATGGCGCTGGAAGTCATCAACGGCGCCGTGCCCGAGACCATCGGCGGCTCCGCCGACCTGACCGGCTCCAACAACACCAAGACCAGCCAGACCAAGAACATCACATCAGACGACTATGGCCAGCGCTATGTCCACTACGGCATCCGCGAGCATGGCATGGCCGCCGCGCTCAACGGCCTGACACTGCATGGCGGCCTCATCGCCTATGGCGGCACCTTCATGTGCTTCTCCGACTATGCCCGTCCGTCGATGCGGTTGGCCTCGCTGATGGGCATCCGCTCGATCTTCGTCATGACCCATGATTCCATTGGCCTGGGCGAAGACGGCCCGACCCACCAGCCGGTCGAGCACCTGGCGGCTCTGCGCGCCATCCCGAACCACAATGTCTTCCGTCCGGCCGACGCGGTCGAGACCGCCGAATGCTGGCAGATCGCGCTCGAGTCGGAAAAGACCCCGTCGACGCTGGCGCTGACCCGCCAGAACCTGCCGACGGTGCGCACCGAATTCTCGGCCAGGAACCTGAGCAGCCAGGGCGCCTATGAGCTGGCCGCCGCCAGCGGCGAGGCGGCGGTGACGATCTTCGCCACCGGCTCGGAGGTCGAGATCGCGCTTGCTGCCCGCGAGCTGCTGGAAAAGCACGGCCATCCGACCCGTGTCGTGTCGGTGCCCTGCTTCGAACTGTTCGACCAGCAGAGCGACGACTACCGCAGGAAGACGATCGGCAACGCGCCGGTGAAGATGGCGATCGAAGCCGGCATCCGCCAGGGCTGGGATCATCTCATCGGCTCCGACGGCATCTTCGTCGGCATGACCGGCTTCGGCGCCTCGGGCACCATCGAACAGCTCTATCCGCATTTCGGCATCACCGCCGATGCGGCGGCCAAGGCGGCGGAAGCCCGCCTGCACGGCAAGTAAGGCCTATGCATGTCGCCCAAAAGCGTATCGCGGTTTTGGGACAACGACATGCACGAACAAGAATGCTCCCGCGAAACCGCGCACAGCGGTTTCGCGGGACTGGCCCAACCTAATCGATTTAAATCCATGTCGCGGCGGCTGGATTCTTTGCCCGTCCGCCGCTATGAAGCTGCGGACCAATCATCTGCCTTCCAGCTCCCAGGGAGAGAAAAATGACCGTCAGAGTTGCCATCAACGGATTCGGCCGTATCGGCCGCAACATCCTGCGCGCCATCCATGAATCCGGCCGCAAGGACATCGACGTCGTCGCCGTCAACGATCTCGGCCCGGTCGAGACCAACGCCCACCTCTTGCGCTACGACAGCGTGCACGGCCGCTTCCCGCACGAGGTTTCGGTTTCCGGCGACCAGATCACCGTCGGCAAGGAGAAGTTCAAGGTCACCGCCATCAAGGATCCCACGCAGCTGCCGTGGAAGGAACTGGGCGTCGACATCGCGCTTGAATGCACCGGCATCTTCACCGCCCGAGACAAGGCCGCCGCGCACCTGACCGCCGGCGCCAAGCGCGTGCTTGTCTCGGCTCCATCGGACGGCGCCGACCTCACCGTCGTCTACGGCATCAACCACGACAAGCTGACCAGGGACCACATCGTCATCTCGAATGCCTCCTGCACCACCAACTGCCTGGCGCCGCTGGCCGCCGTGCTGCACGAGACGGTCGGCATCGAAAAGGGCATGATGACGACGATCCATTCCTACACCGGCGACCAGCCGACGCTGGACACCATGCACAAGGATCTCTACCGCGCCCGCGCCGCTGCCCTGTCGCAGATCCCGACCTCGACCGGTGCGGCCAAGGCGATCGGCCTGGTCCTGCCCGATCTCAAGGGCAAGCTCGACGGCATCTCGATCCGCGTGCCGACCCCGAATGTCTCGGTCGTCGACCTCAAGTTCATCGCCAAGCGGTCGACCACCGTCCAGGAGATCAACGACGCGGTGATCGCCGCTTCCAACGGCAAGCTCAAGGGCATTCTCGGCGTCACCCATCACCCGAACGTGTCGATCGACTTCAACCACGATCCGCGTTCCTCGATCATGGCGCTCGACCAGACCAAGGTGATGGACGGCAACTTCGTATCGGTGCTGTCCTGGTACGACAATGAATGGGGTTTCTCCAACCGCATGGGCGATACCGCAGTCGCCTTCGGCAAGACCATCGCCTGATCGCGGAACTTTCCTTTTCGAGACCTCGAACGCCCGGCTTTGTCCGGGCGTTTTTCATGAGAGTGAGGGACACTTTCCCGATTTGTGTCCCGAGCGCCAAAACGCCCGAAAATCAGCGGCATAGGTCAAAAAGCCACCCCACCGCCTTGCACTGGTCACGTCTTCGCCCCACTCACCCTTAAACCAGGAGAGCGACGAATTTGAGGGGCTGATTTTCGGATGGAGCATGCGATCTATGTCGTGACGCTGATCGGCACCGCGCTTGTCGTCGCCGCCGCGTTTTCGAGCCTGATCGCCTTCCGCTTCGGCGCCCCTCTTCTGCTCCTGTTTCTCTGCATTGGGCTCGCCACCGGAACGGACGGCCTCGGCATCCAGTTCGACAATGCCCGCATCGCCTATTTTGCCGGCTCACTGGCGCTGGCTGTCATCCTGTTCGATTCCGGTTTCGGCACGCCGCTCAACGCCTTGCGGCAGGCGGCGGGCCCGGCGCTGTCGCTGGCGACCTTCGGCGTGCTGCTGACCACCGGCCTGTTCGGCGCCGCCGCCTATTACCTGCTCGACCTCACCTGGCTGGAATCCTTCCTGCTCGGCGCCGCCGTCGCCTCCACCGATGCCGCGGCGGTGTTTTTCCTGCTGCGCGCCGGCGAGATCAATCTGCGCGAACGCGTGCGCTCGACGCTCGAGGTCGAATCCGGCACCAACGATCCGATCGCCATCTTCCTGACCATCACGCTGGTCGAGATCATAGCCGCTCACGCCAACCCCGAGACCAATGTCCTGGTCACCAGCCTGGTCCTCGGCTTCCTCCTCAACATGGGCCTCGGCGCCGTCGTCGGCGTGCTCGGCGGCCTCGCCATCGTGCGCCTCGTCGACCGGCTCAATCTCGACCACGGCCTGCTGCCGATCTTCGTGCTCACGCTGTCGCTGATGGTCTTTGCCGCCGCCGGCGCCATCGGCGGCTCGGGTTTCCTGGCGGTCTATCTTGCCGGCCTGGTCGCCGGCAATTCCGACATCCGCGCCGTTACCATCCTCAAGCGCTTCCAGGACGGCATGTCATGGCTGGCGCAGATCATCATGTTCCTGATCCTGGGCCTGTTCGCGACGCCCTCGCAATTTCCGGCGATCCTGGTGCCGGCGGTTCTGCTCGGCCTGTTCCTGATGTTCGTCGCCAGGCCGATCGCGGTCTGGGTCTGCCTGATCCCGTTTCGCTTGCCGCGCCCCGAGGTCGCCTTCGTCTCCTGGGTTGGGCTGCGCGGCGCGGTCTCGATCCTGCTTGCCATCACGCCGCTGCTCGGCGGGCTGGAAAACGGCCGCCTCATCTTCAACACCGCCTTCATCATCGTGCTGGTGTCGCTGGTCATCCAGGGCTGGACGGTCGGGCCGCTGGCCCGTCGCCTCGGCCTCATCGTACCGGCGCGGCTCGGACCGCTGGACAAGGTCGAGCTCGAACTGCCGGGCTCCGCCCATCACGAGCTCCTTGCCTACCGCGTGGCGCCCGGCAGCCCGGTGGCGCGAGGCGAGCGCATACCGCGCTGGGCGCGGCCCTCGCTGGTGCTGCGCGACGGCCGCTCGATGCGCTTCCAGGATATGGGCCGGCTCGCCGCCGGCGATCAGGTCTACATCTTCGTGCCGGACCGCTATCCGCGCCTGCTCGACAAGCTGTTCGCCAGTCGCGCGGTGGTCGATCCCGAAGATGCCGATTTCTTCGGCGCCTTCGCGGTGGACCCGGCGCGCGCCGCCGCTGAACTGGAAGCGGCTTACGCGCCGGGGCTGACCGAAGCGGAACAAAAGCTCACCGTCGGCGCCCTGGTCACGGCACGGCTCGGCGGCCATGCCGAATATGCCGACCGCGTGCTGCTCGGTCCGATCGAGCTGATCGTCCGCGACGTCGACGACAAGGGCAGGATCACCGGCCTCGGCCTTTCCTTCGAGCCTACCGCACCGGTGGCGCGGGTGCCGGTTTTCCTGAGCGCCGGCGAAATCGGCGACCGTGTCTCCGCCTTTGTCCGCAACTGGCGCAAGCCGACTGAAACGCAGTTGGCGGAGACGCAGGCCGAAGTGGCGCCGCCCCCCGCGCCTGAGACACAAAAGGCGACAACCGAAGGCTGACCGCGCCAGACATAACGGACTGGATCATTTTTCCGCGCGGCTCGCGTCTGGAGGCTTGCATCATCGTTGGCGCGGGGTATGGTCCCGGCGATTTTTCCGCGAAAGGAACCAGCATGGCCGCCTTCAAGACCCTGGACGATATCGGCAACGTCAGCGGCAAGCGCGTTCTGGTGCGTGTCGACCTCAATGTTCCCGTCGCCGGCGGCAAGGTCACCGACGCCACCCGCATCGAACGCATCGCTCCGACCATCGCGGAGCTGTCCGGCAAGGGCGCCAAGGTTATCCTGCTCGCCCATTTCGGCCGGCCCAAGGATGGCCCCTCGCCTGAATTCTCGCTGGAGCCGATCGCCAGGGCCACGGCTGACGTGCTCGGCCGTCCCGTTGGCTTTGCCGGCGATTGCGTCGGCGACACGGCGGCGAGCGCCGTCGCCGCCATGAACAAGGGCGACGTGCTGCTGCTCGAAAACACCCGCTTCTACAAGGCCGAGGAGAAGAATGATCCGGCTTTCACCGAAAAGCTCGCCGCCAACGGCGACATCTTCGTCAACGACGCCTTCTCCGCCGCGCATCGCGCCCACTCCTCGACGGAGGGGCTGGCGCATCTCTTGCCGGCCTTCGCCGGCCGCACCATGCAGGCCGAACTCGAAGCGCTGGAGAAGGGGCTGGGAAATCCGGTCCGTCCGGTCGTCGCCATCGTCGGTGGCGCCAAGGTCTCGACCAAGATCGATCTGCTGATGAACCTGGTGAAGAAGGTCGACGCCCTGGTCATCGGTGGCGGCATGGCCAACACCTTCCTCGCCGCGCGCGGCACCGACGTCGGCAAGTCGCTGTGCGAGCATGACCTGGCCTCGACCGCCAAGCAGATCATGATCGAGGCGGCCGAGTCCGGCTGCGCCATCATCCTGCCGGTCGACGGCGTCGTCGCCAGGGAATTCAAGGCAGGCGCGGCCTGCGAGACCGTCGCCATCTCGGACGTGCCAGCCGATGGCATGATCCTCGATGTCGGCGCCAAGACGGTGAAAGCCGTCGGCGAATGGATCGACCGCGCCGCGACGCTAGTCTGGAACGGCCCGCTCGGCGCCTTCGAGATCGAGCCATTCGACCACGCCACCGTGGCGGCGGCAACGCACGCCGCGGCGCGCACCAGGGAAGGCAAGCTGGTCTCCGTTGCCGGCGGCGGCGATACCGTGGCGGCGCTCAACCATGCTGGCGTGGCCGACGACTTCACCTATGTCTCGACCGCCGGCGGCGCTTTCCTGGAATGGATGGAAGGCAAGCCGCTGCCCGGCGTCGACGTGCTGAAGCGCTGAAGGAGAGCGAGCGGGGGCGCCGGAGACTTTCAATCGATTCGAGCTTTCCGATGCCATTCCTTTGGCGGTAGACTTCCGTTAAGCGCGGAACAAACCCTTCAGGAGAAGCATGATGAGCGAACGTCTCGAAGACATTGCCGCCGCGATCGTGGCCGGTGGCAAGGGCCTGCTGGCGGCCGATGAAAGCTCCGGCACCATCAAGAAGCGCTTCGATGTCATCGGCGTCGAATCGACCGCGGACAGCCGCCGCGACTATCGTGAGATGATGTTCCGCGCCTCCGACGCGATGACGAAGTACATCTCCGGCGTCATTCTCTATGACGAGACCATCCGCCAGAAAGCCGCCGACGGCACGCCGCTGGTCGACATCATCAAGGCCGCCGGTGCCATTCCCGGCATCAAGGTCGACGCCGGCGCCAAGCCTCTGGCCGGCTTTCCCGGCGACACCATCACCGAGGGTCTGGACGGCTTGCGCGAGCGCCTTGCCGACTACCACAAGCTCGGCGCCCGCTTCGCCAAATGGCGCGCGGTGATCGACATCGACACGACCAAGGGCGTGCCATCGGCCACCTCGATCGGCTCCAACGCCCATGCGCTCGCCCGCTATGCCGCACTTTGCCAGGAAGCCGGCATCGTGCCGATCGTCGAGCCGGAAGTGCTGATGGATGGCGCGCACGACATCGACACTTGTTATGAGGTCTCGAAGGCGACGCTGACGAAACTCTATGACGAGCTTTACGCGGCGCGCGTCGTCCTCGAAGGCACGATCCTGAAGCCCAACATGGTGCTGGCCGGCAAGAAATCGGGCAAGGCGAGCAGCCCGCAAGAAGTCGCGGAGAAGACCATAAAACTGTTCCGCGAGACCGTACCGGCGGCGGTGCCGGGCATCGCCTTCCTCTCCGGCGGCCAGGAGGACGAGGAAGCAACCGCCAATCTCAACGCCATCAATGCCATCGGGCCGCATCCCTGGAAGCTGACCTTTTCCTATGGCCGCGCGCTGCAGGCCGCGCCGCAGAAAGCATGGAGCGGCAAGGCGTCGAATATCGCCGCCGGCCAGGCCGCCTTTACCCACCGCGCCCACATGAATTACCTGGCCGCGCTTGGAAAATGGAAGGCAAGCCTGGAACAGGCCGCCTGATCGCAGCTCTTCCGTCTCCCCGCAAACCCGGGCCGATGCGCCCGGGTTTTTGTTTGTGGCTTGTCCGCTTGGGATGCAGCGTCTGCATCCTTATTTCCCATTCGGCGCTGAGCATGATCCCGAAAAGTGGAATCCGGTTTTCTCGGACAAACGGGAGCCCGTTTGTCCAGAGATCATGCTCAAACAAACAATCGGCGATGTCGGTTTGTGCCCATCCCGAACGTCCTTGGGATGACAGACAGGGAGAGGCACATGCATCGCAACAGAGTGGTTTCGCGCGAAGACTGGTACCAGGCGCACAAGGCGCATCTGGCGCGTGAGAAGGAACTGACGCGACTTCGCGAACGCATCGCGGCTGAACGGCGTGAACTGCCCTGGCTGAAGATCAGGAAGGACTATGTCTTCGAGACCGAGCAAGGGCCAAAGAAACTGGCCGACCTGTTTGGCGCCAACAGCCAGCTGATCGTCTATCACTTCATGTTCGGACCGGGGTGCACGCATCATTGCGAGGGTTGCTCGTTCCTTGCCGACCATATCGACGGCGCCAACCAGCATCTGAGGCACCACGACGTGTCGCTGATTGTAGTCTCGCGCGCGCCGCTGGCTGAGCTTTTGCCCTACAAACAACGCATGGGCTGGAAGTTCGACTGGGTGTCGTCCTACGCCTCGGATTTCAACTTCGATATGCAGGTCTCCTTCACCGACAAGCAGATCGCCGCCGGTGACACCACCTACAATTTCGAGACCCGTCCCCGGACGTCAAAGGAACTTCCCGGCACCAGTGTTTTCTACCGGGATGAAAATGGCGACATCTTCCTCACCTTCATGTCGCGCGCCCGCGGCGGCGAGGCGTTGATCGGCACCTATGATTACCTCGACATGACACCGAAGGGCCGCAACGAAACTGGCCCCTATAACGGCCTGATGGATTGGGTGCGGCTGCACGACGAATATCAGGACAGGCTGGTAGCGCCGCCAAGTTGCTGCGATTGAAGAGCGTTCATCTCCGGCGAAACATGCGTTAAAGGTGCCGCAGATCATTCCACGGTATTGCCATGCGCTTCCCGGCCCTTCTCACCTGGCTCGCCTTCCCGATCTACGTCTGGCAAGGCCTTGGCGTGCGCCGCCGCACGACGCGCATGCTGCCGGCGCAGGGGCCGGTCATGCACGATCTCGCGGGCAAGGCGCCGGCGATCTCGCTTCTGGTGCTTGGTGATTCCTCGGCTGCCTCGGTCGGCATCGGCAATTCCGAGGACGGACTTGCCGCGCAACTCGCCGTTCTGATTTCGCAGGGCACCGGCCGCGCCGTGCGCTGGCGCGCGGCCGGCTTCAATTCCGCGACATCAGGCCAGATCCGCGACCATGTCCTGCCCAATCTGTCGGCGGATCCGTGGACGCACATCGTGCTGGCCATCGGCACCAACGACACCAAGAATTTTCATTCCGTGCCGCGCTTCAAGAAGGAGTTTGGTGGCCTGCTCTACGCGCTGCGCGCCAAATGGCCGGAAGCGCGCGTGGTCTGGTCGCCGGTGCTGGAGTTCACCCGCGCGCCGGCCATGCCGGCGCTGCTCGGCAAGATCCTCGAGATCCGCGCCACCGAGATGAACCGGATGGGCGAACGCCTTTGCCTCGAACGCGGCGCGGTGCCGGCGCCGCGCCTGCCGATCACCAACCCTGAAGCCGGTTTTGCTTCCGACGGTTTTCATGCCTCGGAGGCCGGCTACCGGGCCTGGGCGGAACATCTGGTCGGCCTGGTGCTGGGCGAGCAACGCCCGGTGTAGCGGCGACAGGCAAACACCCGTCGCCACCCCGCTATGCCCAATGCCCCAGCACCGCCGTGATCGAAATCGCAGCCATCGCCAGCAGCGCGAGCTTCCAGAAGTCACTGCGCCGTTTCAGCCCCGGCCAGCCGAGCGGCTTGATCAGCTGGATGGCCATGATGCCAACAATGACGAGCGCGAGGAGTTTCGACATGCCGCCTTTGACCAGCAACGCGGCCGGCTGTCAAAACCTGCTTCCAAAAAGCAGGTCGCAGCCAGAAGCTCAATGTCTCCATATGAACTGATTCCGGTCGCCTACTGTCCGTTCTTGGGGACGCAGGCGCGCGCATCGCGCAGGTCATAGATCCTGACTGTCGGCGCGACGTAGCCATAGTCGCCATATGGTTTCGAAAATTGCGCTGCGATATGACCATCGAGGCAGCGGAACATGCCGGCAAGCTCATATGTTCTCGGGTCTTGCTCGCTCAGCCCCCCGCCACGCAGGTATCGCTGAAATTTCAGCGATACGAGGTAATCGACTGATGAAAGATCGCGGTAGTCATTGGTTTCTGGTGCCGGCTCTCCCATTGGAAAATCAACCACAAAACGCATGATGCCTTGCCTTTCAAGGAAGCGCATCGCCGCAAAGCGGGTATCGGTTTCCCGGTCCAGGTTCGCGACATAGGCCATGCCGGCATGCGCACTCGCAACCATGGCGACGAGCCCAAGTGTGGTGGCGACCAGCCGGTTTCGGGGCGCAATCGACCTGGAGCAGGCGATGCCGGCGGCCAGCAGCAGATAGATGACCACCGGCAAGATGTAACGCATTAAGCCGACCAGCTTGAGCGGCGAGAGCTCGAGCAGGAAGAGCCAAAGCAAAGCCGCACCCGCGTAGGTGGCGACATATCTGTTGCGGTCGGCGATGATGGCGACGGCGATTGCCCCAAGGGCGATAGCCACGGTCGGGCCGGTGAGGCTGGGAATCAGATGGTAGCGGAAATGCGTGAGCCCGTAGCCCTCCCAGAACCATTCCTTGAGATCGTGGCCCGTTTCAGCGTGCTTCAGTTCCGAGCCAAGGCCTTTGATGACGGTTGAAAGTCCGCTTCCGGTCTCGGTCAACAGCGACACGCCGAATATCGCGACCACCGTGAGCGCGTCCGTGGCGGCAACGATGATGCCTTGTCTGATGCTGAGCCTGCAGTAGACGATCGCCGCTATGAAAAGAACGAGGCTGTTGCCGGCGCCCGCATATTTCGCCGTAACGGCAAGCCCGAGCGCACATCCGAAATAGACGAGATTGACCGTGGTGACCTGCTCTTTCAACCGCACCAGTGCATGCAGCCCGACACAGATGGCGAAGACCAGGACAGCGTCTTCCTTGAAATAATGCGCATGAACCGCGATGGCTGGCGACGCCGCGAAAACACAGGCCCACAGGAAGGCATTGATGCCGTCTGCGTAGCGTCGCAAGACGACATAGAAGAGGACGCTTGCCGCGACGCAGGCCAAGGCACTGACACTCCGGCCGGCCAGCAAGTAGTCGTGTTCGTTCGACGCCCCGGAAAGCCATCCGGCAAAGCGGGCCAATACGATCATCAACGGCGGATGCGCGTAATTGTGGTGCTGTCCTGCGGCAAACGCCACTTTGAGCGGCTCGTCCGGCTGGATCCCGAACGGGAAGTCGATGTTGTAGAAGGCGAGCGATGCCGAGATCGTTATCAGTACCAGGATAGCCGGCACCTGGGAATCGGCCCGCTTCACCAGGCCGACCCGGCCGGCCGGCTGAAGGGGTGGCCGGCGATAACGGGCGCAAGGAGTTTCGACATGCCGTCTTTTTGACCAGCATCACGGTCGGCTGTCAAAGCGCTCCCCGCGCTCGTCTCCAGGAGACCTATTATCTCAGCGGCTTCAGACCTGCCTCGATCGAGGCGCGCTTCGGTTCGAGGAACGGCGGCAAGGCAAGGCTTTCGCCCAGTGTTTCCAGCGGCTCGTCGGCGGTGAATCCCGGCCCGTCGGTGGCGATCTCGAACAGGATGCCGTTCGGCTCGCGGAAATAGAGCGAGCGGAAGTAGTAGCGCTCGACCTCGCCGCTCGACGGCAGCCGGAACTCGGCCAGACGGGCGGTCCATTGATGCAGCGTCTCCTGGTCCGGGGCCCTGAAGGCAACGTGATGAACCGCGCCGGCGCCTTGTCTTGCGGGCGCCAGCCCAGGCTGCACGGCGACATGAAGCTCCGCCGCCGGCCCGCCCTCGCCCATTTCGAAGACATGGACATGGCCCTCGCCGTCCGGCGAGGCATGGTCGCGGACCTTGCGCATGTTCATCACCCTGGTCAGCACCGCCTCGGTGTTGGTGATGTCGGGAACACTGATGACGATCGGCCCAAGCCCGCGAATCTGGTGTTCGACCGGCACCGGGCTCTGCGCCCAGGCATGGCTGTCGCCCTTGCCGCCATCGCTGACCAGCCTCAGGCGCTGACCTTCGGGATCCTCGAAATCCAGCGACGGATAGCCGCCGATATCGGCAATCTCGCCTGTCGCGACGTTTTCACCGGCGAGGTGCTGCTTCCACCAGGCAAGGCTCTCCCGGCTGCCGACCCTCAGGCTGGTCCGCGCGATGCTGTGGGTGCCGCGCCGCTCGCGGCCAACCGGCCAGTCGAAGAAGGTGAGGTCGGTGCCCGGTGTCGCTTCGCCATCGGCATAGAAGAGGTGATAGGCCGAGGTATCGTCCTGGTTGACCGTCTTCTTGACCAGCCTCAGCCCCAGCACCTTCGTGTAGAAGCGAAGATTACCTGGCGCATTGGCGGTGATGGCGGTCAGATGGTGGATTCCTGTCAGTTGCAGGCTCATGGTCGTCTCCCTGTTTCTGGGGAAGAATTTTCTCCTTTCATATCAGAACCGCGGCCACGCCGCTGAAGTCCTCATATCCCGACGGTCCGTCGCCGAACCCTGAACAATTGCGGCCAAACCATTGCTCCCCCTGGTGAACAATCGGCTGCCCTGCGCAGCCTGCGCGGACACGGCGCCATCAGTCGAAACCGATGCTTTCCCAGGGAAATGAGCCGGTCGGAACGATCGTCGAGCGCCCTGCCATCCTCCTGACAGACTGCTGTCAGGAGGGGTATGCGATAGTGCCTCCAGCCAAAGAGAGGAGAATAGCCATGAATAGTTTTACCATTCTGCGCGGCATGCAGCACTATGTCGGCAAGATACGCACGATGCGCAACGAGATCCGCACCCAATGGTTCATGAACTCGCTGCCGGCGGACATTCGCAAGGATATCGGCTGGCCGGACATGTATGCCGACCGTCGCCCTCGCGGCAATTGAGACGAATTTTTCGACACAGCGGTTGGATGTGGGCGCGTCAACGCCCAGATAACAGGTCCGGCGCGCGTGGGATGGAGCGAGCTATGCCAGAGCAGAAGACAATCGGCTTTCTTTTCATCCAGGGCTTTGCCGACTGGGAGTATGGGCTGCTGGCGGCATCGGCCGTCGAATGGTTCGGCGCCCGCGCCGTATCGTTGACGCCGGACGGCAAGCCGGTGACAGGGATTAGCGGTTTTCAGCTGGTGCCTGACCGCTCGACCGGCGCCGATGAGAATACCGATCTCGACGCCGTCACCGTCATCGGCTCCGACCAGTGGTTTGGCAAGGCGCCACCGGATATCGCCGAACTGCTCAAATCCGTTGCATCGCGCGGCGGCGTCGTTGGCGGCATCTGCGCCGGGACGCTGGCACTGGCCCGTGCCGGTATGTTCGAAAAGGCCAAGCATACCAGCAATGGCCGCGACTGGATCAACCGTCACGAAGCGGGCTATGCCGGCGACCGCAACTATCAGGACGTGCCGCACGCGGTGGCCGACGGCACGGTCGTTTCCGCGCCGGGTTCGGCGCCCGGCACCTTTGCTCTTGCCTTTCTGAAGACGCTCTATCCCGAAAGAGGCAGCGATCTCGCGCAGATGCGGACGCTGTTTGCCAAGGAATATGCTGAAGGCTCCTGACAGAATGCTGTCAGGAGCCGCGTGCGATGGTGCAGACTGCTGCACACCGGCGGTGGAGATGACGATCGATGAAAAGCTGGAATGACAGGCTGAACACGCCCGGCATCAATGGCGTCAAGCCGACACCACGCACGATGGGAGACGTCATCGAGGGTCAGCCGATGCTGGTGCCGACACCGCGACAGGTCGACGATTTCATCCGCTCTATACCCGAGGGCGTCGAGATGGACGTTCGTGCACTGCGCACGGCACTTGCCATCGAGCATGGCGCCGAAGTGACATGCCCGGTCACAACCGGCTATCATTTGCGCACCGTTGCGGAGGCAGCCAAAGAGGATCTCGAACGTGGCATGGCATTGAGCGACGTAGCGCCCTTCTGGCGTGTGCTCGACGCGAAGACGCCGACAACGAGGAAATTGTCCTTCGGCGCGGAATTCGTAGCAGCGCAACGCAAGCGTGAAGGACTGAAACCATAGTGCATGTCGCCCAGGAACGGGCACCGGTTTTGGGACAACGACATGCATGAGAACAACACCGAGGGACCATACGATGCGCCGTGCCGACAGGCTCTTCCAGATCGTGCAGCATCTGCGTGGCGGCCGTCTGGTCACCGCACAGAAGCTCGGCACGTGGCTCGAGGTTTCCGAGCGAACCATCTACCGCGACATCGCCGACCTGCAGTCGACCGGGGTGCCGATCGACGGCGAAGCCGGCGTCGGCTACATGATGAGGGAAGGTTTCGACCTTCCGCCGCTGATGTTCACGCGTGACGAGATCGTGGCGCTGGTTGCCGGCGCCCGCATGGTGCGCGCCTTTGGCGGCGCCGCCATGGCGCGTGCCGCCGACGAGGCGCTGGTCAAGATCGGTGCGGTGCTGCCGGACGCCGAAAAGGACCGCATCGCCCGCACCGAGATCCACACGCCGATGTGGGTGGTCAGCGACGCCGCCCGCGAAGCGATCGACCTGATCGAGCGCGCGGTCGAAAAGCGCCAGGTGCTGACCGTCGACTATTCCGACGAGGCCGGGCGCGGCACCGCGCGTGATATCCGCCCGCTCGGCCTGTGGTTCTGGGGCAAGGTGTGGACGCTTGTCGCCTGGTGCGAGATGCGCGACGATTTTCGCGCCTTCCGTATCGATCGCATCGCCTCGGTGGTCATCGCCGGCCGCATCTTCAAGCCGGAGCGCGGCAAGCAGCTTGCCGATTTCTACCGGGCTGTGGAGCGCAGCGAGGACTACGGCATGGCGCCGGATCGCGCGGCGCGGACCTGAGACTGCTGGACCGCACAAAAAAAGCCCGCTCGAAGCGGGCTTTTTCTTGTGTGGTCAGAGACCTCACTGGTCGTCGTCGTTGTCCGTATTCTTCGACTTCAAGGCCGAGAGCTTGGCGAAGACGGCGTTGGCGTCGAGTTCGGCATCCTCGTCCTTCGGCTTCTCGGGAGCCGGCACCAGCCGCTCGGTCAAGGCCGCCGGCAGCAGCGTGTCGCCGACCGGCTGTGCCTGTTCGCGGCCGCGCGAAGCGCGGTTGACTTCCATGTCGAGGTCGATCTGCGAGGAAAGGCCCAACGTCACCGGGTCCATCGGCTGCAGATTGGCCGAGTTCCAGTGCTTGCGCTCGCGAATCTGCTCGATCGTCGACTTGGTGGTGCCGACCAGACGCGAGATCTGCGCGTCCTTGAGCTCGGGATGGTTGCGCACCAGCCACAGGATTGCGTTCGGCCGGTCCTGGCGCTTCGACAGCGGCGTGTAGCGCGGCCCCTTGCGCTTGGATTCCGGCACCCGCACCTTGGGATCCGAAAGCTTCAGACGCTGGTTCGGATCCTTTTCGGCACGCGCGATTTCATCGCGGGTCAACTGGCCGGTCATGATCGGATCCATGCCCTTGATGCCTTGCGCCGATTCGCCGTCGGCGATCGCCTTGACCTCGAGCGGATGCAGCCCGCAGAACTGCGCGATCTGCTCGAAGGAGAGTGCGGTGTTGTCGACCAGCCAGACGGCGGTCGCCTTGGGCATCAGCAGCGTATTGGCCATTTCAAAAATCCTTCTCGTTCGCCCGCGTTCCCGCGCGGGCGGTGGTTTAGAGCCACCAAAATGGGAAATTCGCGGCCTGTATAACTGCTCCCGGGTCGTTTCGCAATGTTTTTGGAAGCAATCGGCCGGAAGCCGTGGACCCCGCGGCTATCGAAACGGCTCCGCACTCCTTGGCAGTGCGACAAGCTGGCCTTGCTGGCGGGTGCCGCTCTGGCGAAAATCCGGCCGAGATGGGCACGCCCGGCCTTGTGGTCTTGTAATGTCGGAGGGAGCGCGGCCTTTTTTCAGGGTCGGCATCTTGAGGCGGTCGTCGGTGCCGCTTCGTGACACCAGCGCCAAAAAGACAAAACCCGCCGGACGGGGTCCAGCGGGTTCGGAACCGGCGACGGCAAAACCGCCTGCTTCGGCTCTTGCTTCTACAGCATGGTCCGGCTCTTGGAACGGACCATGCTCGACAATCAGATGGCCTTGCGGGCGATCTTTTCGATGTCGGCGCGGTTGATGCCGAGATCGCTGAGCTGACGCGCATTGAGGCGGTTCAGTTCGCGCACGGTCTCGGTGTACATGCGCCAGTTACGGAAAGCGCGGATCGGGTTCATGATAGTCCTCCAAGGATTGTTCGTTTCGATGATGCACAAATAGTGATCATCGATCAGGACTTGAATGACCGATTTTGCATAGCAATGATGCAAATGCTGCATTGCAGCATTAAGCTTTTGTTCAGTTTGCAGGCAGGGACGCGCACGCCCGGGACGTCTCGAGATCCAGGTCAGGCCGAGTCGAAAATGGTGGCTTCCGAGAACCGAGCGGAGCGTACTTGAAGGACGTGAGCACCGGAAGCGCAGGAAGCCGTCATTTGCAGGCCGGCATCACCTGAATATCGATACGGCCTAGCCGACGTCGAGCACGATCTTGCCGATATGCTCGCCTTCTTCCATCCGCTCGTGCGCCCGCCAGGCCTCGCTGAGCGGGAGGATCATATCCATGACGGGAGCTACCTTGCGCGTGCCGAGTAACGGCCACACCTGCGCTTCCAGCGCGGCCGCGATCGCCGCCTTGAACTCGACCGTGCGCGGCCTCAGCGTCGACCCGGTGTGGGTAAGCCGCTTGACCATGATCTTCGAAAAGTCGGCGCTGGCCACCGCGCCGCCTTGCACGGCGATCTGGACGATACGGCCTTCTATCGCCGCAGCCTCGTAGTTTCGCGCCACATAGTCGCCGCCGACCATATCGAGGATGACATTGGCGCCCTTGCCGCCGGTTGCCTCCTTCACCGCGGCAACGAAATCCTCTTCGCGGTAATTGATCGCCCGGTCGGCGCCGAGCTTCAGGCAGGCGTCGCACTTTTCCTTGCTGCCGGCGGTGGTGATGACATAGGCGCCGAAGGCCGAGGCCAGCTGGATCGCCGTGGTGCCGATGCCGGACGAGCCGCCATGGACGAGCAGTGTCTCGCCGCTCTTGAGGCCGCCGCGCTCGAACACATTGTGCCAGACCGTGAAGTAGTTTTCCGGCACCGCCGCCGCTTCGGTGTGGGTAAAGCCGGCTGGCAACGGCAGCACACTGCCGGCATGAACCTTGACATATTCGGCATAGCCGCCGCCCGGCGTCAGCGCGCAGACGCGGTCGCCGATGCGCCAGCGCGATATGTCGTCGCCCAGTGCAACCACTTCGCCCGACACTTCGAGGCCCGGCAGGTCAGACGCACCGGGCGGCGGCGGGTAGGCGCCCTTGCGCTGCTGCACGTCGGGCCGGTTGACGCCGGCCGCATGCACCTTGATCAGGATCTCGCCGGGTCCCGGCTGCGGCACGTCACGCGTCTCCGGTTTCAGCACCCGGGGACCACCGGGTTCCGAGATCGCAATGGCCGTCATCCTTGCCGGAATTCTCTGTCCGCTCGCCATGAAGTTTCCCGTCTTTCCTCGCCGTTGTCCGATCGGCTGTTTGCATCGACGCCCCTGCCCTATGTATGCTGATTGGCAAATCAGGCAAATGGCCAATCTGGTTTAGCGGAGGGAGGAGCGACGATGGCGATCTTCGACGACGAACCCAAGAAGAAGGCGCGCCCGCACGAGATCGGGCAGGACCTGTCGCTGCTTTCGGTCGGTGAATTGACCGAGCGAATCGGCATCCTGCGCGACGAGATCGCCCGGCTGGAAAGCGAACTCAAGGCCAAGGACAGCACCAAATCGGCCGCTGAGGCACTGTTCCGCCGCGGATAGACGCGCAGGCCGAAGGGCCTGCCGCCGAAAAGCCCGAATGCGACTGTCTTCAGACCCAGCGCCCCGCCAAGCTCGAGCCGGATCAAAAAATGTTCGCAACCTACAGACCGATCCTCTCGCTGCTTCGCGGCACCGCCTTCCTGCTCGCGGCGTCTGGATTGCACGGGCTGCTGTTGCCGCTGCGCGGTCAGCTGGAAGGCTTCTCGACCGCATCGCTCGGCCTGATGGGCACGGCCTGGGCCGGCGGCTTCGTCACCGGCTGCTTCTTCGCCCCGCGCATCGTGCGCCGCGCCGGCCATGTGCGGGCCTTCGGCGCCTTTGCCGCGTCGGGCGCCATCGTGGCGCTGCTCACCGGCTTGATCATCGATGAATATGTCTGGATCCTGCTGCGCGCTTTCACTGGCTTCACCATGGCCGGCGCCTTCATGGTCATCGAAAGCTGGCTAAACGAGAAGGCCACCAACGAGAACCGCGGCACCGTCTTCGGCCTCTACATGATGGTCACCTACGCTTCGATCATGGGCGGGCAGATGATCGTCGCCGGAGGCGACGTGAAATCGGCGTCACTGTTCATGATCACCGGCATCCTGTTCTGCCTGTCGCTCATTCCGACCGCGGTCTCGACGGCCTCGCACCCCAAGCCGCTGCAGGATGTCTCGCTCGACGTCAGGGGGCTCTATGCGAACTCGCCGGTCTCGGCGGTCGCTTGCGTGTTGATCGGCATCGCCAACGGCGCCTGGGGTACGCTGGGCGCCGTCTATGGCGCCCGCATCGGCATTTCCACCGCCGAGATTGCCTTGATGATGAGCCTGGTGGTCGTTGCCGGTGCGGCCATGCAGCTTCCGGCCGGGCGCCTCTCCGACAAGACCGACCGGCGTTTCGTGCTGGCCGGCGCTGCCTTCGGCGCCGCCTTGTTCGCGCTGGCGATCTTCCTCTTCGAGCCGCGCTCCGGCGTCTTTGTCATCGTCTTCACCGCCGCCTACGGCGCGTTCGCCTACACGCTCTATTCGATCGCGGTGGCGCATGCCAACGACCACGCCCGCCCAGAGGATTTCGTCAAGGTATCGGGCGGCCTGCTGCTGCTCTATGGCTTCGGCACGATGATCGGCCCCTTGCTGGCCGCGGCCCTGATGGGCTGGATGCGCCCGGAAGGCCTGTTCCTGGCGACCGCCTTCGCGCATCTGTGCCTGGCGGGTTATACGCTGCTGCGCATCAGCCGCCGTGCCCCGGTGCCGGTCGGAGATCGCGACGCGTTCAAGACGCAACCGGCCGATCGCTCGGTGACACCGGAAGCATTGCGGCTTGACCCGCGAAGAAAAGCAGAAGCAGGCGGTTGAGATTCGAAAAGCTTTGCCTCACAAATGAGCCATGATCTTTTCCGACGCCTTCATGGCGATTGCCGACCCCCACCGGCGCCATCTTCTGGAAGAACTTCGGCGCGGCCCTAAAACCGTCAACGAATTGGCCGCCGGACTGCCGGTCTCGCGTCCAGCCGTGTCGCAGCATCTGAAAGTGCTGCTCGATGCCGGCCTGGTCAACGCCAGGCCGGAAGGAACCAGGCGCGTCTATGCGGTCAGCAACGCCGGCTTCCTCAAACTCAACATCTGGCTCGATCAGTTCTGGGAAGCCTGACTGAAGCGCGTCGCTCTGAAGCAGGTTCACTCGGCGCGCTTTGAGTCTTTGTCTTTTGTGCATGCCGTCGTCCCAAAACCGCTGCGCGCCATGCGCGACATGCATTGACCGGCCAGCCGCGGCACACGGTCAGGCTTCGGCACTCAGAAACGCGCCGAGCGCGTCGAGCAGCTCACCGGTGCCATGTTCGCGCGTGGCCGAAATATCATGGCCGTCGAGGAAGGCGCCCTGTTCCGTCATGACGAGCCGTGTCCCTTTGCCCTCGGCAACAAGTTCGATCGTTGTCAGCGACACCGAGACGCGGGTTTCGCCAAACAGCAGCTCGTAGCTGTAGACGATGCGCTGGTCCGGCACGATGTCCTGATAGACCGCGTTGAAATAGTGCATCTGCCCGTCGCTCGGGCAGCCGGCATTGACCTCCTTGCCGCCGACGCGGAAGTCCATTTCATGCCGGCTGGGTGTCGGGTCGTGAGGATCGGCGAACCAGCGCCGCTTTGCGGCCGGATTGCTGAGCGCGAAGAAGACCCTCGACGGCGCCGCTGGATAGAGGCGCTCGACGACGAAGGTGGAATGGACGACGGAACGTTTGGTCATGATTGCCTCCTTCAGGTCTCATCCTTGCTTTCGGAGAGAAACTCGCCCAGCCGGTCCAGCCGCCGCTCCCAGGCGAGACGCCGCTCATTGATCCAGTGTTCCGCCGCTCTCAACGCCGTGGGTTCGATCTGGCAGGTGCGCACCCTGCCAAGCTTCTGTGTACGGACAAGGCCGCTCGCCTCCAGCAGGTTCAGATGCTGGACGACGGCCGACAGCGACATCGCCAGCGGCTCGGCCAGCTGGCTGACCGAAGCGGGGCCTCGCGACAGCCGGTCGACCATCTGTCGCCGTGCCGGATCGGCGAGCGCCTGGAACATCCGGTCGAGCTGGGCAGGATCATGCAGCATCGCGATCAGCCGTTGTTGTAGGGAAAGAACTTGAAGTAGGGCTGCGCTTCCTCGATCACCCGCGCGAAGGAGGGCCGCTGCGCGAGGCGGTCGTGATAGCGTTTCACGGCGGGATATCTGTCGCCGAACGGCTCGACCTTGTTGGCGTAGAACAGCGCGGGAGACGCCGCGCAATCGGCCATGGTGAAGGCCTCGCCCATCGCCCAGCTCTTCGACCGCATGTCCTCTTCGATGATGGCGTAGGAATTGCGCAGCTGGGCGCGAGCCTGCTCGACGCCGAACGGGTCGGTCTTGCCTTCCGGGCGCAACCGGTCGCCGACGATCTTTTGCATCGGCTCCTGGACATAGAAATCATGGAAGCGATCGGCCTGGCGGACTGCCAGCGCCAGGTCTATGTCGGCGGGAACGAGTTCGACCGGCCCCGGATAGTGCGCGGCCAGATATTCGACGACAATTGTCGATTCCAGCACCGTGCGGTCGCGCGCATCGTCGCGCAGCGCCGGCATCTTGCCGCTCGGCGATATCCTCAGGAAGGCGTCGCGCGACTCGGCATTGCCGAGATCGACGATGACCGGAGTGAACGGTATGTCGTTCTCGTAGAGCGCGATCAGCGGCTTCCAGCAGAAGGAGGCCAGGGGATGGAAATGAAGCGTCAGGGACATCTTTTCTCGCCTGTTTCGCGGTTCGTCGGTAGCGGCTGCCTTGCCATCAGCCAAGGCCAAACACTGAAGCATTCACTTCACTATTGCAAGCCTTGCTCGTCAAGACCCCACCCATGCCGCCTCAATGGCTCGGGTGTGCGCGACGATTGCCGCCGATATCACCGTCCAGTCGCCCGGATGCAGTTCGTGACCGCCGCCTTCGATGGGGACAATTTTCGCCCCGGCGACAGCTTCGGCCAGCGCCTCGCCATGCTCGACCGGAAAGATCGGATCCGCCGTGCCGTGGATGACCAGCAGCGGCGCCGTCATCTCGCGCAGGCGGCCCTTCCATGCGTCTCCGCCCTTGAGCAGGAAATGATTGGTCGCGCTCTCGAAGCCGCCGGAGCGGGCGTAATCCTGCTCGACGAAGGCTCTCGCTCGCGCCTCGTCGAACGGATGCGCGGCGCCTGCGATCGCCCGCGCGTCCCTGACGATGAAATCGACCACCTGATCGTGGTTCGACCAGTCGACCTTCGCGCCCTCGGCGGAGTGTTCGCTATAGGCCGCGGTCGTGCCGGGCAGATGCGACGTGTCCATCCCAATTGGTGAACTGCTGATCACCGTCAGCGAGATGACGCGCGAGGGGCGTTTCAACGCCACCAGCTGGGCGATCATCCCGCCCGCCGACATGCCGACCAGATGCGCGCTCTGGAGACCGTGGCTGTCGAGAACGCGCATCGCATCGTCCGCCATATCGTCGAACGTGTAAGGCGGCTTTCCCGGTGGATATTTGGTCGAACGGCCGGTGTCGCGATTGTCATAGCGGATCACGAACAGGCCGGCATCGGCCAGGTTCCGGCACAGCGCCTCCGGCCACCAGAGCATCGAGGCCATCGCTCCCATGATCAGGAGCAGCGACGGGTCTGCCGGATCGCCAAAGACTTCGGAGATGATTTCGGGGCGTTCGATCGTCGTCATGGCGCCGTATCCTCTCCTGTAATTCTGATTGCATTTTGCAATCGGTTGCACGATAACCAGACCGATACGATAATGCAACCAGTTTTGCGGAGAGTCTCATGAGCATGGATCGCCGGTCCGGCTGCCCGATCAATTTGTCGCTGGAAGTGTTCGGTGACCGATGGAGCCTGATCATCCTGCGCGACATGATCTTCGGCGGCAGGCGCCATTTTCGCGAGCTGCTCAACGGATCGATGGAAGGCATTGCCTCCAACATCCTCGCCGACCGGCTGAAGCGGCTGATGGAACTCGGCATGCTGACCAAGGCCGACGATCCCAGCCACAAGCAGAAGGCGATCTACAGCCTGACGGAGATGGCGATCTCGCTGGTGCCGATCCTCGCCCATCTCGGCGCCTGGGGCCGGGTCTGGCTGCCGGTCAGCGAGGAACTGTCGATCCGCGCCGAGCTTCTGGAAAAGGGCGGACAGCCGATGTGGGACAAGTTCATGGACGAGTTGCGCCATGAGCATCTCGGCATGCCGCTCGATACGCCGGCGGACGCCACCGTGCGCGCGACCTTGCAGGCCGCTTACGAGGCCGTGGTCGCCAGCAAGGCCCTCGGGGCCAGCACGGCCGCCTGATCAACTTATTTTCCCGTTTGGAGCCCGGCTCTGCTAGAAGAAGCGGAAAATCACAATTCACGGGATTGGATAAGGTCTTGGTTGAGAACTCTCGGGATGCTGCCCGCGCGCGCGCCGACCTGCGCTTCAAGAAGCAGGAAGAGGCGGCGACCGTCCGCCAGAAAGCCATGGCTGAATACGTCGCCGAGAGCGACGCCCGCCAGGCCAAGACCAACAAGTTGCGGGCGCTCCGGCTCGCCAAGGAAGCCGAAGACCTTGCCAACGCGGCTGCCGCGCCGGCCAAGAAGCCGGCACGCGCCAAGAAAAAATAGCGCGACTGACCGGTACCATCGACCATCGTTCTGGAGCCATGCAAACGGCAACGCCATGTCCGGATGGTGTCGGTAAGGAACGATCCAGGCCATGCCGCCGCCTTCCATTCCACCCCATCAAGCGAAGCAATTTCAATCAAAACCGGGATTTCGCCTTGCCCCGTCGACGGTCGATGATTGACGCGTTTTTAAACAGGAGACTGCCATGACCGCACTGCCGCTCGAAAAGGCCATTGAGATCATCGATGCCGCACTTGCCAGGGGCGCCGTCCTCAAGCTCAAGCCGCTCGGCGTCTCGGTGCTCGACGCCGGCGGCCATCTGGTCGCCTTCCAGCGCCAGGACGGCGCCTCGTTCCTGCGCCCGCAGATGTCGGCGGGCAAGGCCTATGGCGCGCTGGCCATCGGCATGGGTTCGCGCCGGGTCGAGACCTTCGCCAAGGAGCGTCCGCATCTCGTTGCCGGCATCTCCGACGTGTCGGGCGGTCGTGTGCTGCCGGTGGTCGGCGGCGTGCTGATCCGCGACAAGGCCGGCGCCATCATCGGCGCCGTCGGTATTTCCGGCGATACGTCCGACAATGACGAAGCCGCAGCCATCGCCGGCATCGAGGCCGCCGGCTTCACCGCCGATCCAGGCTGAGGCACCGGAGCTTCGGCTTTAATTGACGTTGATGTCCCTGCTCGCCGACCGCATCGACACCGTGAAGCCGGCCAACACATCGAAAAGCGCGATGACCATCAGCGTGAAGAAGACGGAATGAGCCGCGCCCTTCACCAGCAGGAACTCGACCAGGAAGGCGACGAAGACCAGCGTCGACAGAAGATGGTCCATGATCGAGGCGCTGGTCGTGCGCACCGACTTCACCATTTCGACGAACAGGAAGATCAGCCCGATCAGCACCATCAGGTCGCCCAGCGTCATCGAGAACACGCCGCCCGACATCATGCTGAATGAGAAGATTTCGCTCGCCCACGGATCGTCACCGCTGCCGAATATCCCCAGCAGGCCGAGATTGTAGAGCACGAAAGGCACGATCAGCAGCGGGACGGCACCGAACATCTGCGTCTCCATGTGGGGCAATCCTTTGTAGAATGCGCCACAGGCACGCCGTCAAGATTTTTCGGCTGAAGCGCCGAACACGGTCGAAGACCGCATGCAACACCGTGTCAGCCCGGCTGCCCTTCCGACACGGTCTCGGCTCGACACTTGAATGGACCGGCGCGGCGGGCTTCAACCGCGAAGGCCTGGAGGGTGCCGGCGATGCCGCCCGAGCCACGAGACGCAGGCCATAGGGACCGCCAAACGCAAAAAGACCGGCCACTGGCCGGTCCTCGCTAACTCGAGACTTCTAAAAAAGCTGGTCTCAGCTTTCCTTGGGCGTCAGCACCTGGCGACCGCGATACATGCCGGTCTTCAGGTCAATGTGGTGCGGACGGCGCATTTCGCCGGAATTCTTGTCCTCGACATAGGTCGGGGCCTTGAGGGCGTCGGCCGAGCGGCGCATGCCGCGCTTGGACGGAGAGGTTTTGCGTTTCGGAACGGCCATGGATATGCTCCACTACATGGTCAAAAGCCCCGCCCGCCCTCGTGAAAGGGCCATGTCGGGGCCTAAATCTGAGAAAGTCGGGTGCCTATACACGCCCTGTGCCGTTTTGGCCAGCACTGCCGTGAACTTTTTTGAACTGACTACTACAGACAGCCGACATAGGCGCCCGAGCGGCCGGCGCGCCGTTCGATCAGATTGGCGAGCCGTCTCAGGCCCGGCCCGGGCTTGGCCGGGTTGCGGGCGATCGGATTTGGCAAGGTGACGGCGAGCAGTGCGGCCTGCCTTCGAGATAGCTGTTTTGCCGAAATGCCGAAATGGTGCTGTGCCGCCGCCTCGATGCCATAGATGCCCGGCCCCCACTCGGCGATGTTGAGATAGATTTCCATGATGCGCCGTTTCGACATCACCGCGTCGAAAAAGATGGCCAGCGGCAGTTCGACGATTTTGCGCACCGAGCCCAGCGGCCGCGACCAGAGGTAGAGGTTCTTCACCGTCTGCATGGTGATGGTCGAGGCGCCGCGCGTCGCCTCGCCAGCCAGCGCGTCATCGACGACGCCCCTCAACTCGCCGAGATCGACGCCACGGTGAAAGCAGAACTGCCCGTCCTCCGACATGATGACGGAGTGCGCCAGCACCGGCGCGACGTCATCGATTGAAACCCAGCGGCGGTCATAACCGGAGAACGTCGCCAGGTCCTTCAGCATCAGCGTCGATACCGGATGCACGAACGATGGCAGATACAGGAACGTCAGCACCGTTGGTATAAGCGCCAGCACCGCGGCCACGACGATGCCGCGCCGGACCCAGCGTTTCAGACCGCGACGGTTCACGCCTCTCGATCTCGTCGCCATGTCCAGCTTTTCGGTTTCATGATCGACGATCGGTTCCGCCAAGCCGCCCAACCCGTGCTTCTCCCTGCTCCGGCATAATCGCGCTTGGCTTCTTGCGCAACGTCTGAGTGTCGGCTACCGGTCCCGACCATGACGAATGACGACGAAATGGCGTTCGAAATGGCGTTGATTACGCGCGCTGCCGCCGTCGAGGCGCTGCTGCGGCGGCTGCTCGACGACCGCGCGCTTTCGGGCGAGATCACGCGGCCCGACCGTCTGATGGCGGCGATGCGCCATGGCGTGCTGAACGGCGGCAAGCGCCTGCGCCCCTTCCTGGTCATGGAAAGTGCGGCCCTTTTTTCCGCCGATGGCGAGGCAGCGCTACGCGTCGCGGCGGCACTTGAATGCGTGCATTGCTATTCGCTGATCCACGATGATCTGCCCGCCATGGACGACGATGATTTGCGCCGTGGCCAGCCGACCGTGCACAGGGCTTTCGACGAGGCAACCGCCATCCTGGCCGGCGACGCCTTGCTGACGCTGGCTTTCGACATCATCGCCGGCGAAGCGACCGTGCTGCCGGCGGAGCGGCGGGCCGCCCTGGTGCTGGCGCTGGCTCGCGCGGCTGGCGCCGGCGGCATGGTCGGTGGCCAGAAGCTCGATCTCGAAGCCGAACAGGCCCCGCCGGACGAGGCCGGCATCATCCGGCTGCAGGCGATGAAGACCGGCGCGCTCATCCGCTTTGCCTGCGAGGCCGGCGCGCTTATTGCCGGCGCTGCCGCCGAGGATCGTGAGCGTCTGGCCGAATTCGGCTCCGCGATCGGCCTTGCCTTCCAGCTAGCCGACGACCTGCTCGACTTGACCGCGGATGCCAGCCAGATGGGCAAGGCGACCGGCAAGGACGCCGCCGCCGGCAAGGCGACGCTGGTGGCGTTGCACGGTGCGGCCTGGGCGCGCGGCCAGCTTAGCGGCCTTGTCGAACAGGCTCATGAACTGCTCGAGCCTTACGGCGACAGTGCCCTGCTTCTGAAGGAAGCGGCGACATTCGTGGCTGCGCGTAACAGCTGATCCCGAGAGGCGCCGGGAATTGCGCCACCTCGGCACCGATTTGCCTCAGGAGTGGGCGGCTGGAATAGCCGCGTCGCCTGCGACATCCGCCGGCGCCTCGACCATATCGGTAGCGGCGGGAGAGGACACGGCAAGTGGGATTGGCGTGGTATTTGTCGGGCCATCCGCCCATATCGAACGACATTCGTCGGCGGTCAAAATGCCCTGCGTGTCGAGCATCCGCTGAATCCTGGCGATCATCTCGTCGGCATTGAAAGGCCGTCGCTTCAGCTCGCCTGACCGACTGGGCAACCCATACCGGTCCACCATCAACTTGATCTGTTCGTCATTCCCTTTGCCGGCGACATTGGTCAGATGCAGTGCGGACCCTTGCGTCCCGTTCCACGACACCTCGGACCAGTGTTTCCTGGTCTTGACGTAGTCGCTGCCTGCGCGCCGGCCCATCCAGAACAGCCATACATCGTCGGCCTGGGGACAAAGCTGCATAAAGGCTTCGTGGTCCAGCACATCGGGAGAAAGCGAGCCCGGGCCATAAAGCACGCCTCCGACGCCGGTTGGAAAAAGCAGGGACCCCTTGCCGGCTGCTTCGTAGCCCCACTTGTCATAGGGCTCGATCTGACCATCTTCGTCAAACTTGACCGAGTGGGCGCGATGGCAAACGATGGTGCCCTTGCCGGCATGCTCAACAAGTTCTTCGAGCCACCTGGAAGAATAATAGACATCGTCATCCGCCGTAACGATATAGGAATTGGGAAAAGCCAGGAGTGCCGGTATGATTTTCTTGTATGACCGGATGTTCCTGCAAAACCGGATTTCCAGCCCCTCATCCCTGAGATCGATGACGGACGCTGGCAGCAGCCTGTAATCCTCTGCGGTGACCCAAAGAATGGTCCTGTCGGCGGAGACGGTCTGCGAAAGCAGGCATCGAAGCGTAAGCGCCAGGCTGGCAAAACGAGGCGGGTACGAGGTCAGGGAAATGATCAATCCCTCCTGCAATCCGCTTGGCCGACCCTTCCGCCTGAAAAGCCACCTCAGGGAAATCGACTGCTTGGCTATGTAGCCTTTGACGTAAAGCGAACCATACCGGGCATAGGCGTCGAGCCTCCACCCGATTCCATGCCGTATCGTGGCAATGAAACGGGCTGGCGCGCCGAACGGCATTCCCCGAAACCATGCGGCGAAGCCCGGTGATTGTCGAAACAGGACAAAGAACGCGCAAGGGATCGATATGGAAGCGACGATGAGGACAATCGCGTTCGACAAGCCGAAGTCGAGCAAGATGCCGGCCCTCCTGGCGGCATCAAGCCAAATCTCTCGATCAGCCATATGTTTTATCCACTGCCCCAATCGCCACCGACGAACTTGCACGTTGTGCAAAACGCCGCGACCCCAATCGCCCCGTCGTTAAGACACGACTAAAACAGAGATTGCTGCAGCGCACAATGTTGCACTGCAAAATATTTCATTCCGCCTTTCGGCTTCGTGCAGGAGGGCGCGGCTCGCCTTTGTCCGAACGCGAAAACGCCAGGCTGATGCCGATCCGCGCGAACGAAATTTTAATGTAAATGAAGCGTAATCCCGGCCATTAAAATGTTGCGTATGTGTTGGGGTTGCGCATGCCGGAATATTCGTCCTTCATCCGGTCGGTCCGGATGCGCTATATTTCAGGATTGATGATCTTCGCGCTGGCTTCGGCCGTCATCATGATTGCGCTCGATCGCGTCAATTCCTTTCGCCATGACATCGACGCGCTAAGCAGCAATCTCGTCGCCTTCACCCGCGACCTGCGCAACGCGACCAGCTTTGCCGAAACGACCGGTACCGCCTGGCGGGCCGAGACACGCGATGCCCTGACCTCATCGGCGCGCGGCCATTCGGAGCGGCTGACCGGCGAAATCGAGACGCTGACCGCGCAGCTTGCCGCGATAAAACCGCGCCTTTCGCGCAAGACCATCAACGAGCTCGAATCCGCTTCCGTCAACGGCGATCTGTTCTGGTCGCCGCGCGACATGGTGCACAACCTCAACCTGATGTCGATGGCGCAGAGGGTCGATGAATGGAGCTATCGCGAAATCCGCAACCAGAACGACCTGTTTGCCCAGCCCATGCTGGTGCGCGTCCGCACCGCCATGGACGACGAGCGGCATCTGGCCGATGCCTCCAGCGACAGGCTGCTGCTTTGGGCGAGCGGCATCCTGTTCGCAGCACTTGCCGTCGTCGCCTTCTGGATCTTCCGCCCCATGGAATCGGCAATCCGCCGCGCCTTTGCCGAATCCGCCGAATCCCTGTTCAAGGCTGAGGCCGCCGACCGCGCCAAGTCGGAATTCCTCGCCAATATGAGCCACGAAATCCGCACGCCGATGAACGGCGTGCTCGGCATGGCCGAACTGCTGGCCAAGACCGACCTGACCACGCGCCAGAAGACTTTCACCGAAGTCATCGTCAAATCCGGCAATGCGTTGCTCACCATCATCAACGACATCCTCGATTTCTCGAAGATCAATGCCGGCCAGCTTACCCTCGATCCGGCTCCCTTCCGCCTCGCCGAAGCGGTCGAGGATGTAGCGACGCTGGTATCGGCGCGCGTCGCCGAAAAGAACCTCGAACTGATCGTGCGTGTCGACCCGCGCCTGCCGGCCTATGTCGTCGGCGATGCCGGGCGATTCCGGCAGATCGTCACCAACCTGCTCGGCAATGCGGTGAAGTTCACCGAAAAGGGTCATGTGCTGATCGATGTCGGCGGCGAGATCGTCAATGATGTCGTCCAGCTCAAGGTTCGCGTCGAGGACACCGGCATCGGCATACCGGCCGAGAAGCTGCAGAACGTGTTCGAGAAATTCGCCCAGGTCGACGGCTCATCAACCCGCCGCCACGAAGGCACCGGCCTCGGCCTCGCCATCGCCGCCCGCCTCGTCGACCTGATGGCCGGCAAGATCGGCGTCGAAAGCGAGATTGGGCGGGGCTCCGTGTTCTGGTTCGCGGTGCCGCTGCCCGCGCATCATGCCGCCGCGCGCGATGAAATCGTGCCGGTCGACGTCACCGGCGCGCGTGTGCTGGTCATCGACGACAATCCGGTCAACCGCGAAATCCTGCTCGAGCAGCTCAGAAGCTGGGGCTTTGATTGCGCCGCCGCTGAAAGCGGAGCCGTGGGTCTGGCCTTCCTCGATCGCGCCTGCCAGCTGGGGGCCGCCGTCGACTGCATCATCCTCGACTACCAGATGCCGGGCATGAACGGCGCCGATGTCGCCAGGGCCATTGCCGCCGACAGCCGGCTGTCCTCGATTCCGGTGGTGCTGCTGACCTCGGTCGACCAGGTCGATTTCGGCAAGATGATCCTCGACTTCGGCATTGCCGCGCACCTGACCAAGCCGGCGCGCTCCGCCGTCCTGCTCGGTACCGTCATTTCCGTCGTCCAGAAGGCCCGTTCGCAGGTTGGCAAGGCGCGGTTCGTCCGCGAACCGGTCCCGCCGCTTCCACAGGCGGCGGCGCCCGCCTTCACCGTCATCCGCGGCCCGGCAGTACGGGCCGCGACGGTACCGGCATCGACAGCCGCGCCGAACGGCCCGATCGATATCCTCATTGCCGAGGACAATGAAGTGAACCAGCTGGTGTTCGGCCAGATCCTCAATGGACTGGGCCTCAGCTATCGCATCGCCGGCAATGGCCGCACGGCGGTCGAGATGTACCGGGCGCTTCGCCCCAAGTTGATCCTGATGGACGTCTCGATGCCGGAGATGAACGGTTACGAAGCGACCCGCGCCATCCGGGCGATCGAGGTCTCGACGGGCACGCACATACCGATCATCGGCGTCACCGCGCATGCGCTGAAGGGTGATCGCGACAAGTGCATCGAGGCCGGCATGGACGACTACTTGCCGAAACCGGTTTCGCCCGACCGCCTCGGCACCAAGATCGGCACCTGGCTCAGCGAGACGGTGGTGGCCAAGACCGCCTGACGGGCGTCTCGCTTGAGCGAACTCAGGCAACGCGCTTCAGGTCCTTGCTTTGTGCATGCCGTTCTCCCAAAACCGGGGCCACTTCCGGGCGACATGCATTGGCCTGCATGCATCGATGCGTCAGACGGCCGCGTCCAGATCATAGCGGCGCATCCAATCGAGGCTTGTGCCGTCAGAGAGCCTTGCAACGCCGGGCCTTACATCCTTGGGGTCCGGGGCTTGAACTCCCAGGGCTTCGCAGATGACGAGCAATGTCGCAGCCGGATTGCTTGAGAGGCGCTCATAGCCAACCCGCAGCGGAATTATGCCTTGTTCCGCGAACCAGATGTTCCAGGCCGCATCATGGGCCTCGAGCTCCGCGACCTCTCGTTTGATCCGCTCGAAATCATATTGGGGTTCTTTCGGCGGTGCGATCCTCTCGATCTCGGTTCCGTCGGGAGCGATATGCCAAAGACCGGTCTGCTCTGCCTTCACCAGGGAAACAGCCTGCGCCAGCTTGTTCTCGCGCGAGAGGTGTATGTAGAGGACATTGCCGAATGCCTTTTCGAACCGCGCTTTGTCCGATGGCAGTCCTGGGAAAATCTGGTCGAGGATCGCCGAGAGCTCGTCCAGGTTCTCTCGCATCAGACGAAGGCCGAAAATGCCCGTCCCACCCTTGCCAGCGGCGATCGCCGCATTGAGATAGGCAGCATTGAATTCGAGCTCGCTCATCGTCCCGCGATCGGGAAGAGTCCACTCTTCGGCCCACTCCGACACGTCCTGCCGCCGATAGAACGAGTGGGGATTGCCGGCCGTCTTCGTGGACGCCATGAGATTGCACAGCAAAGTGCTTCCGGTTCTCGGCGTGCCGCAGATAATGTATCCGTCAAACATGTTACGGCCCATGTTGCTCGTCGGAGGCAAGGCAGTCGCCCCAGGCAAATGATGGTCGCCGCTATAACCGAGATCTTTGCTGGACGCGACTGGCACGCTTCAGCGGAGCAGGGACGTTGGTGCCGACTTCGAGAAGCTACCGGTTGCGCACCACCACGCACGCCCCGCCGACACTTTGCAGTTTCTGGCAGATGACATTGGCGGCGGCGCGGTCGTCGACCCCGATCCTGACCGCGTAGATGCCGCGCCGGCCGATCGGCGTGCGCACCCGGCTGACCACCGGATCATGCCCGCCGAGCAGGGCCGGAAACCGGCCTCTCACCCGCAGCCACTGGCTGATCGCGGCACTGCGGCGGAAATTGCCGGCCACCTGGATGCCCCATGGTTTTATGTTGATCGAGGCCATCGCCACGGTTTGCGACATGATCACCGGCAGCTTGCGGCAAGCCACGCCAAAATCCGCCTTTGCGTCGAGCGGCTCGACTTTTCCGGCATGGGCCCGGTCAGTGAAGTTGTCGACCGGCTCGCCCATGACGTCGAAAACATAGCTCTCGGTCTCCATCGGCAGGAAACCGCCGGAGCCCAGCCAGCGCGACACACGGCTTTCGCCGGCATTGTAGGCGGCGGCCGCCAGGCCAAGATTGCCGTAGCTGGTTTTCATTTCGGCGAGATATTTCGCCGACGCCGGGATCGCCTGGTTTACGTCGAAGGAATTGGCGAGGCCGCGCATCTTGGCGGTCCCCGGCATGAACTGGGCGATGCCCTCGGCGCCAACCGGACTGACGGCGTCGGGATCGAAACGGCTTTCCTTCCAGATCAGGCGGGCGAAAAAATCCCGCGGCAGGCCGTTCTGGTCGGCATTGGCCTGGATCAGGTTGCAGATCCTGTCGATGAGCCTCTGCCTGGCCGATGGCGGCGGATCGGCCTCGACAGCTGTCGAGCACACCAGGGCGCAAAGCAGAACCAGCGCCCTGAGGAAACGCTGCATCGCGCGCTGAGCCCGTGCCGAAAGTCGCTCCGGCGCGCCACATGATGGTGGCTTCGAAAACCGGAGCGCAGCGGACATTTGGTCCGTGAGCACCGGAAGCGCAGAAGACGCCTTCAGGTGGCCGCCGGAGTAGAGTTTCCGCATGGGCTCATTCGGCCGCGGCCTTGCCGCGACCAAACCGTTGCTCGATATAATCGGCGACCATTTTCTCGAAATCCGCCGCGATCGATGGTCCGCGCAGCGTCGCCGCCTTCTTGCCGTCGACGAAGACCGGCGCCGTCGGCGTCTCGCCGGTGCCGGGCAGCGAAATCCCGATGTCGGCATGCTTGGACTCGCCCGGACCGTTGACGATGCAACCCATCACCGCGACCTTGAGGTTCTCGACGCCGGGATATTTCTCGCGCCACACCGGCATGTTCTTCCTGAGATCAGCCTGGATGTTCTGGGCGAGTTCCTGGAACACGGTGGAGGTCGTGCGGCCGCACCCAGGACAAGCCGCGACGATCGGCACGAACTGCCTGAACCCCATGGTCTGCAGCAGTTCCTGCGACACCTGCACCTCGCGCGTGCGGTCGCCATTCGGCTCCGGCGTCAGCGAGATGCGGATGGTGTCGCCGATGCCCTGCTGCAGCAGGATGCCCATCGCGGCGGACGAAGCCACGATGCCTTTCGACCCCATGCCGGCTTCGGTGAGGCCCAGATGCAGCGCATGATCGGAGCGGGTGGCGAGTTCCGTGTAGACGGCGATCAGGTCCTGCACGCCGCTGACCTTGGCCGACAAGATGATTTTCTCACGGCCAAGGCCGATCTCTTCCGCCATCTCCGCAGACAGGATCGCCGACTGCACGATCGCCTCGCGGGTCACTTCCTGCGCGGTCAGCGGAAAACCCTGCGCCTTGTTGTCGTCCATCAGCCGCGTCAGCAGCTCCTGGTCGAGCGAGCCCCAGTTGACGCCGATGCGCACCGGCTTGTCGTATTTGATCGCCATCTCGACGATATCAGTGAATTGCCGGTCCTTCTTGTCCTTGAAGCCGACATTGCCGGGGTTGATGCGGTATTTTGCCAGCGCCTCGGCGCAGGCCGGATGGTCGGCCAGCAGCTTGTGGCCGATATAATGGAAATCGCCGACCAGCGGCACGTTGATGCCGAGCCGCGCCAGCCTTTCGTGGATGCGTGGCACGGCGGCCGCGCTCTCGTCGCGATCGACGGTGATGCGCACGATCTCGGACCCGGCGCGGTGCAGCGCCGCGACTTGCGCGACCGTCTGGTCGACATCGGCGGTGTCTGTGTTGGTCATCGACTGCACGACGACAGGCGCGCCGCCGCCGACGACCACGCCGCCGACATCAACGCCGACCGACGTGCGGCGGGGGAAGGGAAAGGAAAAATACCCGGTCATGCCGGCAGCCTTTTGTCTCTGGGGCACTGTGCGTCCACTTGGGCGCACGAAAACGCGCCCGGGGCCGATGCGCTAAAGTTCGGCATGAGGTGGATGAGCAAAGATGGCTTGTCAATGGCGACAGGTCGCCACTGGCCGCAATTGACCGCCGCCGGGGATCGGAAACAACCCATGGACCTTGCGACGGCCGAGGCGCAAAGGGAGCTGAACGGAGGTCCAGCCTCGGCTCGTGGCCAGCACTGAAAATCAAAAACCACCACACCGGCGGCGATTGCCGCCGGCAAGAGAGGCCGCGGATGGCGAGCGGCTATGTCAGAAGGGCATCAATGCGTGGTTGGTTGCGCCCTCAGTTTTTCAATCTCGTCCTTGAGTGCCAGCTTGCGTCGCTTGAGATTCACGATTTCGAGGTCGTCCACCGACGGGTGGTTCATCGCGGCATCGATTTCACGTTCGATGTCGCCGTGTTTCCGTTGCAACTCATCAAGATGGGAAGCAAGAGACATGATTGGTTCTCCCTTTCATGGTTTCCTCGATTGCAACCGTCAAGGCGCGTCCACCGCAGGCTCGCTTCTGTGACGGCACCATGACACTGTGCCACCATCCGGCATCGATGTCGAATGCTGCGTGGTAGCATTCCACGACAATGTGAAATGTGATATGGGCTGCGCGCCGGTGGCAGAAGTTGCCGGCCCCGCCCAAATCAGGCCCATTTTTGGGCGCCGCAGACGTGCAGACGGTAGAGAATGTCCGATCAGGAACAGGCCGATATTCGCCTCGAATTTTCCCGGCTGAAGCAGGAACACGCCGATTTCGACGCGGCGATCAACGCGATGATCGCCACGAATTGCGACCCGCTGCAGATCCAGCGCATGAAGAAGAAGAAGCTGGTGCTCAAGGACCGGCTGATGGCGCTGGAAGACCGGATCATTCCCGACATCATCGCGTGAGCGGCAACGCCCGGTCGCTTCTCGTCACTTACCTATCCGCCGATCGAAAGTCTGGCCGCGCGGTCGCGCAACAGGCCCAGGAGGTTGCCGGTCCGTTCCTCTGACGTGTCGATGGGAACCACCAGGCACATCGTCGCCTCAACCTTGCCGGGCGCGGAAAACACCGGAACGGCCAGGCATTTCGTATAGGCGTCGACCAGGCCGGATGTGACGCAGTAGCCGGTCGCCCGGGCGGTCGCTATATCGGTGACGAAGTCGTCCAACAGCAGTCGGCGGCCGTCGGGCAGCGTGAGATCGTCTTCCGACACCATGGCCTCGATATCAGCCCTGTCCATGCCCGCCAGCAGGAGCCGGCCCGAGGCGGTCCAGGGCAGCGGTATCTGCAGGCCGGTGGCCGAACTGATACGGAAGGGTCTGGTTCCCGGACTCGAATGGACGATCGTGTAGCGGCCGCTCTGCAGCATGCACAGTTCCGAGGTCTCGCCGGTTTCGCGCGAAAGATGGTCGACCTCCTGACGCCCTCGCCTCAAAAGGTCGTTACCCCGCACATAATCCATTCCGTAGAGGTAGAGCTTCTTGCCGAAATAGACGCGATTGCCGTCGCCGGCCATCTCCAGCAAGCCGGCCTCGACCAGCGAACGCACGACTGTGTAGGTCGTCGAACGGGGTGCGTTCACCCCCTTGGCAAGGTCGCCAATGCCAATCGCGCGCTGCGTCGTGTGAAGAAACTCCAGAATCTCGAGCACCCGGTTAAGGCCCTTTTCACGGGAGCCCCCCGTCTTCTGGCCAACTGAAACCGCTGGGGCATTGCCATCTTGCATTGTCGATTCCCGGTGCTAGTATCTGTCTTGTACAGGATACAAACGTCTCTTGTAAGAGACAATCGCTCTGAAGTCCACCGATGCGTGTATTGTCTGTGCATAGGGGAACACAACACGAAAGGAGGTCGCCGTGAACGACACATCCGGAAGACGTGATTTTCTGAAATTGGGAATGGCAGGGCTGGCAACGGCCGGCGTGCTGGCTACCGTCGATGCCCAGAAGGCCGCTGCCCAGGCTGCGCCCGACAGCCTGCTGCGCACGGTGCTCGACCGCGGCAAGCTGATCGTCGGCACCGGCAGCACCAACGCGCCCTGGCATTTCGAGAACGACGCCGGCGAACTCGTCGGCATGGACATCACCATGGGACGCATTCTTGCCAAGGGGCTTTTCGACGATCCGACCAAGGTCGAATTCGTCATGCAGGACCCCGCGCAGCGCATTCCGAACGTGACCACCAACAAGGTCGACATCACCATCCAGTTCATGACCATGAGCGCCCAGCGTTCGCAGCTGGTGAATTTCTCCCGGCCTTACTACGTCGAGGGTGTCGCCCTGCTGAGCCTTCCGACCGCCGAGAACAAGACCTTCGACAAGCTGCTCGCCGGCGGTGCCGCAACGCGCGTCTCCATCCTGCAGAATGTCGATGCCGAGGCACAGGTGCATTCGGTCCTGCCCCAGAGCCAGGTCATGCAGATCGATACCCAGGCCAACGTGCTGCAGGCGCTGGAATCCAAGCGCGTCGACGCGGCCGCCGTCGATCTTTCCACGGTGCGCTGGCTCGCCTCGCGCAACCCGGACAAATACTTCGACGCCGGCAAGAGCTGGCTGAGCATGCTTTATGGCGCGGCACTGCGGCAAGGCGACCTTGATTGGCTGGCCTTCGTCAACGCGACCTTCACCATCGCCATGTTCGGCCACGAAAACGCCCTCTACGACGCCGCCTTCAAGGACTATTTCGTACAGGAGCCGCCGGCGCGCCACCCCGGCTTCCCGGCCATCTGATCTGCAGCGGGCGGAAGGGCGTATCCAGCGCCCTTCCGCCTCCCGACGGCCCTCGGCACTGAGGCGGACGCATGGGCTATGCCCTCAATTTCAACCTGATCTGGCGGCATTTCGACAAGCTCTGGGGCGGACTGCTGCTCAGTCTCGAGCTCGCCGTCATCTCGATCGCCATCGGCATCGTCATCGGACTGGTTCTGGCGGTCTGGTACGTTTCGGCCGGGCGTGTGGTGCGCACGATTATCGCCGCCTATGTGGAATTCATCCGCAACGTGCCGCTGATCCTGCTCGTCTACCTCGTCTTCTACGGCCTGCCGACGGTGGTCGATATCGCCTACAGCGCCCAGACCTCGTTCGTCGCCACGCTGGCGCTCTATAGCGGCGCCTATCTGGTCGAAGTGTTCCGGTCCGGGTTGGAGGCCGTGCCGCGCGGGCAGATAGATGCCGGCAAGGCGATCGGCCTGACACCCTGGCAAAGGTTGCTGCATGTGCGCCTGCCGACGATGCTGCGCATAACGCTGCCAGCGCTTTCCAACACATTCATCTCGCTTTTCAAGGATACGTCCGTGGCGTCGGTCATTTCGGTGCCCGAACTGACCTACGGCGCCCAGTGGATCAATTTCAACACGTTCCGGATCGTCGAGGTGTATCTCGTGGTAACGGCGATGTACCTGCTCACGGGCTATGCGCTTCTCTATGCGCTGAGGCTTCTCGAACGCTGGTTCAGGGCGGCGCATTAGATGATTGGCCAGATCGCCTATGCCTTGCCTTTCCTCGCCCAGGGTCTTGCCCTGACGCTGTGGGTATCACTGCTGGTCGTGGTGTTTTCGCTGATCGCCGGCGTGATCATGGGCGTCGGCCTGGTCTATGGTCCCGTCCCGTTGCGTTGGGCGGTGCGCATCTTCAGCGACACCATCCGCGGCATACCGATCCTGGTGCTGATCTTCTTTGTCTATTACGGCCTGCCTGCCGTCGGGCTTCATCTGCCCTCCTTCTGGGCCGCCGTTCTGGCGCTAACCCTGTTCAAGACGGCGCAGGTCATCGAATACCTCAGGGGGGCGGTCGGTTCCATTCCGAAGGGGCAATCCGAGGCGGCAATGGCGATCGGACTGACCTTTCGCCAGCGCCTGGCCTACGTCATCTTCCCGCAGGCGTTCAGGCGCTTCCTGCCGCCCTGGATCAACGGCGTCACCGATGCGGTCAAGGGCAGCGCGCTGGTGTCATTGCTGGGCATCACCGACCTGATGCAGGCCATCAACCAGGTCATCGGCCGCACCTACGAGGCCATGCCGCTCTACATCCTCGGCGCGCTCATCTACTTCGCCGTCAACTACGCGCTCTCGCTCGCCAGCCGGCGGCTCGAGAAGCGCTTCTCCTTCATCCGGGAATAGCACAATGTCCACCAGTTCCAGGAACGACACCCCGGCCCTTCTCGACGTCGCCAATGTTTCCAAGTCCTTCGGCGCCGTCGAAGTGCTGCGCTCGGTCAGCCTGCAGGTGGCGCGCGGTGAAGTGGTGACTGTCATTGGCCCCTCGGGCAGCGGCAAGACCACGCTGCTGCGTTGCGTCAACTTCCTCGAAAGCTACGACAGCGGTTCGATTCGCATTGACGGCAGGGAGGTCGGCTTTCGCGACACCGGGACCCGGCAGCGCCGCAGCGAACGCGACCTCGCCGCAATGCGCGCCGAGACCGGCATGGTGTTCCAGGGCTTCAACCTGTTTCCGCATCTCACCGCCGCCGGCAACATCATGCTTGGCCTCACCAAGGTGCGCGGCAAAAGCAGCGCGGAGGCGCGCTCGATCGCGGAGCATTGGCTCGGCCGGGTCGGCCTTGCCCACAAGGCCGACAGCCTTCCCGCCGAACTGTCCGGCGGCCAGCAGCAACGTGTCGGCATTGCCCGTGCCGTGGCGATGGGTCCAAAAATCCTGCTTCTGGACGAGATAACCTCCGCTCTCGACCCGGAACTTGTCGGCGAGGTGCTCGAAGTCGTGCGCAGCCTGGCCGAGGATGGCATGACGATGGTGATGGTCACGCATGAGATGGCCTTTGCCCGCGATGCTTCGAGTCGCATCGTCTTCATGGCCGACGGCGGCGTCAGCGCGGCCGGCCCACCCGCCGAAATTCTGGCGGCGGACACCGACAATGAGCGCCTCCGTACCTTCCTGGCGCGCTTCCGCGCCTCGCATTTCTGACACCAGACGGCGAAAGCTGTCGCAAGGAGCCTTTTCATGACGCCTTACATCCGGCTCGCCGAGTTGGGCCTGACGCTGCCCGAACCGCCGACGCCCATCGCCAACTTCGTCACCCACGCCGAAAGCGGACGGTTGATCTTCCTGTCCGGCCAGGGGCCGCTGCGGGCCGACGGCACGCTCTTCACCGGCAAGGTGGGAGAAGACGTCACGGTCGAGGAGGCCTACGGCCATGCCCGCCTCACCGGCCTCAACCTGCTCGCTGTCATGCATGCGGCCGCTGGCGACCTCGGCCGCATCGTGCGCATCGTCAAGCTGCTCGGCTTCGTCAACGCGATACCGACCTTCAGCGACCACCCGAAGGTGGTCAATGGCTGTTCCGACCTCTTCGCCGACGTCTTCAACAACATCGGCGGGCATGCACGCTCGGCGATCGGGGTCGGCTCCTTGCCCGGAAACATCACAGTCGAAATCGAGGCGGTCGTCGAGATCGCCGCCTGACTTTCTCCTCAATGGGATCAACAGAGATGAAAACCACTTCCGCCGGCGGCTCCAACTCGACAATCCGCGAACGGCTCGGTCTTCGCCCGATCATCAACGTCTCCGGCACGATGACCGCGCTCGGCGCGTCGATCATCGTCCCCGAAGCAATCAGCGCCATGTCTGAAATGGCCTCGCAATGGGTGGAGATGGATGATCTGCAGCGTGCGGCAAGCACGGTCGTCGCGCGCCTCACCGGCGGCGAGGCCGGCTTCATCACCGCCTGCTGCGCCAGCGGCATCACCATGGCCATCGCCGGCGCCATGACCGGAACCAACCTGCTCGCCATCGAGCGTCTGCCCGATGACACAGGCGACCTCAAGTCGGAGGTCGTCATCCAGCTTGGCCACATCGTCAATTACGGCGCCCCGATCGATCAGTCGGTACGCGTCGCCGGCGCCAAGGTGGTACCCGCCGGGACGGTCAGCGTGACGCAGGACTATCATGTGCGCGAAGCGATCAACGACCGCACGGCAGCCGGTCTCTACGTCGTTGCCCACCACACCGTGCAGTACGGCATGCTGTCTTTGGAGGAGTTTTGCGAGATCTGCCACGCCAAAGGCGTTCCGGTGATCGTCGACGCGGCCTCCGAATACGATCTGCGCGGTTTCCTGGCGCGCGGCGCCGACATCGTTATCTACAGCGGCCACAAATTCCTGAGCGGGCCGACCAGCGGCATCGTCACCGGGCGCAAGGATCTGGTGCGCGCCGCCTATCTGCAGAACCGCGGCGTCGCACGTGCCATGAAGGTCGGCAAGGAGAGCATCGCCGGCACCATGGCGGCGCTGGAAGCCTGGGAGAAGCGCGACCATGCGGGCATCCGCCGGCGTGAGGAAGCAGCACTCAATTTGTGGAAGGACACGCTGCAGGGTCTGCCGGGCATTGCCGCGAAGATCATTCCCGACCCGACCGCCAATCCGCTCGACCGGCTGCAGATCTTCGTGTCGCCCGAGAGCCGGTTCACGGCGGCAGGTCTCACCTCGGCACTCGCGGCGGGCTCGCCACCCATCATCGTGCGCAACCACGAGGTGGAGCGCGGCCATTTCTTCCTCGACCCGTGCAATCTTCACCCCGGCGAGGCGGAGATCGTCGCCGAACGGCTGCGCGCCATTTTGACCGCGAAGGACCGTCCCGCCGATGCGATGAAACCTGCCCGCAAGGATTCGTCTGGCCTGTTGCGCTGGCCGGACTGAGCGCCTACGATAGAGCGGATTAACAAATCGCGACTTCGCGGTATTTACTCCTTGTCCCGCGGCCGAATCTCAACTTTGATGGTGCGATCCCCAGAGAGAAGGCTGGAGAGTTGCTCTTGCAATTCACTTTGCCTCTTGGCCAGTTCTGGATTGGCTGGGAACGACTTGATATCCAAAGGCAGGGCAGTTTCGCCGCTAAAGAGGCGAAAAAGCCCTTGTCGGATAACATTTTGCTCGGCCTCTTAGGTAGCGTGCGCTTTCGGCGAATAGACATCACGCTGCAACTCTACCTTCGTGAATTTGTATCCAAGACAAATTCCCAGACGCCACAACAGATCGATGAACAAATCAAATCTCTTTTGAGCCCACACTGCAGGTTCAATTCCATCTTGTGATAGATAATTAAGATATGCCTTCCACGCATCGACCACGTCGCGCTCTCCGTAGAACTCAATTGGAATGGCGTTAAGCGCTTCCACATGAGATGAGGATAGCGAAGTTGCACGGGTCGCCATCAACGTACGAAATATTGAAACCTTCCGACTGGCATGTTCCCGCGAACCTTCAACCCATTTCTGGGCCTGAACAGCTAGAACCGGACCAAGTAGTGTCGCGAAGACGATCGCAAGATCAGCAAGCCTAAGAGTCGTATCCAATTGTCCCTCCTACTTTCATAAATTTGTACCATATCCATTGATACCGGGGGCTTATCTTCGGGGCACCTCCCACCACGCCGCAACACAATCTCGCGACCGTGAACAGCTGATTTTGCATGCCGCGGGAATAAACCAACGCCGTCTCGAGTCTCCTCTACATACGCCACTGCTGGCGTTGGGGAGATCGGCATGCATTATTGCCCGAATAGCAAACAAGGCTGCGGCGTCAGCCGTCACCATGTGCTGGCGAGCATGTTGGTCATCAGTCCCTCCTCCGTGGCGCTTGACACTGGTGACGCAGATGAATTCACTTTCAGCAAGGCAGGCGACTTTGCCTGCTTTTGGGGGCTTTGCCGCCACGAGCAAGGCAAGGTCGTTGTCGCGTCTTGAGGCGGCACGGCCTGTCCGTCCCGGAGTATCGGATCATGGTGCTGCTTTGAGCGAGAAGGCCTTGGCCGAGCGCTTCAACGAAGTGGTGCTGCCGCATCTTGGCGACGCGCTGGCGCTTGCCCGCTGGCTGACCGGCAATGCCGCCGACGCGGAGGATGTCGTGCAGGACGCCTGCATCAAGGCACATGCCGGCATCGCCGGCTATGCCGGCGGCAACTCCCGTGCCTGGCTGCTGACCATCGTGCGCAACACCTCCTACACCTGGATGTCGCGCAATCGGCCGCGCAGCATCATGGCCGTCGGCGACCTCGGCGATCTCGACGACATGGCGGCGGCACACGGCACCAGCCTGCCGGACGAGGACGGCCCGGAGGCGAGCCTGATCGCCAAGGCCGATACGGCGGCACTGGAAGCGGCGATAGCGGCACTGCCGCAGCCGTTTCGCGAGACGCTGGTGCTGCGCGACATCAACGGCCTCAGCTATCGCGAGATATCGGCCATGCTCGGCGTGGCGATGGGCACGGTGATGTCGCGGCTGGCGCGGGCGCGAAACCTGCTTATGTCTGAACTTGGGAGTGCGCCATGAGCGACGACGGACTGCCCAACGACGCGAAAGGGATCAAGCTGATGATCCACGCTTTGATCGATGGCGAACTCGACGCGGCGGCGGCGTTGGCGCTGGAGCGGCGCATTGCCGCCGACCCGGCTCTGGCCGCCGAACATGCCCGCATCGTCGCCTTGCGGGCGGCGGTCACCCGCTTGCCGCGCCCCGATGTAAGCGACGCCTTTCGGGCGCGTATCGCCGCACTTGGTGCGACAGCCACGGCACAGCCGGCACAAGACGAGCCGGAGCGAGACGAACTGGTGGAGCCGCGGCCGGGCATACCGTCGGCGCGGCAGGATCAGCCAAGGGGTGACCAACTCCGCGGAACCACGAGGCGGGACGCCCAGACAAGGCCGTCGCAGACGCGGGCGCTGCCAAGGGCGCGCCGCTTCGGCTCGTTCGATTGGCGCGCCATGGCCGCATCGATCATGATCAGCGCGGTGCTGGCCAGCGGGGCGACGCAATGGGTGATGTTCAACAGCGCGTCCGACGGCTTTGCCGCGGCGGTCGCCAGCGGCCATCGCCGCAGCCTGCTTGCCGCCAGCCCGATCGACATCGTCTCGTCCGACCGCCATACGGTCAAGCCATGGCTCGACGCCCGGATCGGCGTTTCGCCGCCGGCGCCTGACTTGGCGCAGGACGGCTTCGCACTCATTGGCGGCCGGGTCGAGGTGATATCAGGCCGCCCGGTGCCGGCGCTGGTCTACCGTCACCGCGAGCACCTGATCACGCTGGTCGCCGAACCGCAGCAGGGCGGCAGCACCACCGCGCCGGAAGATCTTTCGTCGGGCGGCTTCTCGATGGTGCACTGGAGCGACGGCGCCTTCTCCTACTGGGCGATCTCCGACATGGAGCGGCCCGAACTCGACGACTTCGTCGCCCGCTTCCGCAAGGCGGCGGTATAAGACGGTCTTGCCTCGTCACTGATTACACCACCCTGACCGGCTCTCCGGCCTGTGGCGTCGGCTGGGAAACCGCCGGCGCGCCTTTGCACAGCTCAGCCCAGCCGCACTGCGGCACGGCCTGGCCCGTCGCCCCTCAAACAACAACTTTACAAATATTTGCGCTTGTGTGAAGTTGTGACCGTTGAGGATTGACCATGACAGCCAATCGTTTCGCCACGCGCCTGAATTCCTTTGCCTCGCGGCCACAGGCTGAATGGCCCGGTCTCGCCGGCAGGCCGTCGCTGATGCAGATGGCTGCGCGCGCCGCCAAGGTTGCCGGGCTGACCGACCTCGATCTCAATTTCCCCGATCATGTCGGCGAAAAACCCGCCGAAATTGCCCGCAAGCTTGGCGATCTCGGTCTTTCAATCAATGGCTTCGCCATGCGCTACTATTCCAATCCGGCCTTCAAGCTGGGCGCCTTCACCAATCCCGACCCTGCGGTGCGCCGTGAAGCCATCGACCTGACCAAGGCCGGCATCGATGCCGTGCGCGAGGCGGGCGCCAGCCTGATGACGCTGTGGCTCGGCCAGGACGGCTTCGACTATGCTTTCCAGGCCGACTATGCGACGCTTTGGCAACACGAAATAGACGGAATCCGTGAAGTTGCGGCGCATGATCCTGACTGCCAGATCAGCCTAGAATACAAACCCAACGAGCCGCGCTCCTACAGCTTGATGCCGGACGCGGCGACGACCCTCTTGGCGATCCGCGATGTCGGCCTGCCCAATCTCGGCGTCACCCTCGACTTCGCCCATGTGCTCTATGCCGACGAGCAGCCGGCCTTCGCTGCCGCCCTGGTGGCGCGCCACAGCAAGCTGCTCGGCGTGCACCTCAATGACGGCTACTCCAAGCGCGACGACGGCCTGATGGTCGGAGCCGTGCACACGCTGCAGACCATCGAACTGCTGCGGCAAATCCGCCGCGACGGCTACGCCGGTGCCATCTATTTCGACACCTTTCCGGACATGACCGGGCTCGACCCGGTGCACGAGTGCGAAGTCAACATCGCCACCGTCAAGCGCATGCTGCGCGTTGTCGACCGGATCGAGCGCGACAACCGCCTGTCCGCCGCCATCAACAGCCAGGACGCGGTGACATCGCAGGCCATCATCCAGGAAATCATGCTCGGGCCGGACGCGTGACGAGGGGGCGTGGATGACCGTGAGCGGGCTGGACCTGAAAGCGGTAGGACCGCGCATCCGCATGATGATGCCGCATCTCACCCCGCTGGAGGCGAAGGTGGTGGAGACCGTCTTCGGCCGGCGCGGCTTCGACGAGAGCATCCCGCTGAAGCAGATCGCCGAGGAATCCGGCGTGTCGGAAGCGATGGTGGTCAAGATCGCCAAGAAGCTCGGCTTTTCCGGCTATCGCGACTTTCGCACCGCCGTCTACGAATACAGTCGCCTGCCGACCGCCGAGATGCACCAGGAACTGTCGTCCGACGACAGCTCGGCCGAGATCGTGCAGAAAGTGTTCCGCACCTCGATCCAGGCTCTGGAAGAGACGCTCGCCATCCTCGATATCGAGGATTTCGACCGCGCCGCCGAACTGCTTTTCCGTGCGAAGAACCGTGATTTCTACGGCGTCGGCGGTTCGGCGCAGATAGCGCGCGACGTCTCGCACAAATTCCTGCGCATCGGCATCCGCGTATCGGTCTACGATGACTCGCACATGATGCTGATGTCGGCCTCGCTGCTCGGCGCGGACGACATTGCCGTCGGCTTCTCGCATTCGGGCAACACATCAGCCGTCATCGACGCCATCCAGTTGGCCCGCAAGAACGGTGCCCGCACGCTGGCCATCACCAACTACGACAACTCGCCGCTGGCCCAGATCGCCGACATCGTGCTGTGCTCGACCGCGCAGGGCTCGCCATTGATGGGCGAGAACGCGGCGGCGCGCATCGCCCAGCTCAACATCCTCGACGCGCTGTTCGTGGCGGTGGCGCAGCGCGACTACCAGGCGGCGGAGCGCAATCTCGGCCGCACCATGTCGGCGGTGACATCGAAACGAAAAGACCGGGGCTCATGACGCCATCGACAACACCGCAGGTCACCGTGTTCGGCAGCCTGCATTACGACATCATGGTCGCTGCCCCCGACCGCCCGCGCAAGGGCGAGACGGTGACCGGCCATGCCTGGCACCCGAAATGTGGCGGCAAGGGCGGCAACCAGGCCGTCTCGGCGGCACGGGCCGGGATGCGAGCGGTGATGATCGGCGCCGTCGGTGACGATGATTTCGGGCGGGCGTTGCTGGCCAATCTCGATCGCGCCGGCGTCGACCGCCGCTTCGTGCGGGTGGCTTCGGGTGCCGGCTCCGGCATGAGCGTGGCGATCTTCGACGCAGGCGGCGACTATGGCGCCGTGATCGTTTCGGGCAGCAATCTCACGCTCGGCGAGGCAGACGTCACGGCCGCTTCCGATGCGGTTGCACGCACAGCGGTGCTGCTGCTGCAGAACGAGGTGCCGGAGGCCGCGAACATTGCGGCCGCGCGCGCGGTGAAGGCAAAGGGCGGCCGGGTCGTCCTCAACGCCGCACCCGCCCGCGAACTCTCCGACGACTTTCTGGCGCTGGTCGACATCCTCGTGGTCAATGCCATCGAGGCGGAATTCCTGGCCGGCGTGGCGGTGGCCGAAACGCTCGACGGCGCCGCGCAAGCGGCGCGGCGGCTGGTCGATCTCTGCCCGGTCACCATCGTCACGGCGGGCGGCGAAGGCGTCGCCTGCTGCGAACGGACCGGCGAGGCCTTCGCGCTGCCAGCCATCCCGATCAAGGTTGTCAGCACGCATGGCGCGGGCGACGAATTCGTCGGCGCGCTGGCCGCGGGGCTCGCCCGTGGAGACGCCATGCGGGTGGCAGTGACCATCGCCAACGCCGCGTCGGCCTTGCTGGTCTCGACGCCGAAGGCGGAGCGTGAAAGCCTCTAGTCTCTCATGTTCCCTGTCAAGGCGGACTACGTCCGGCACCCACACTTCGGTCAGTTCGCCCGCCCGATGCAGCCGCGCCAGAGTGACCGCGTCCCGTCGGTTCGTCTTTATGCGCCCGCCCGACCGCTTCGGAATCAGGGCGGGCGCAACCACCACGCAGTCGTGAACAAGATCGCGGACCTGACGGTAAAGTCCGTAACCAGTCGGTCCAGCCTCGAAGCAGACGTGCAGTCGATCGTACCTTTTTCCCAGCTTCTTGATCGTCCGCTCTATCGCTGCCGGCCTATTCTCTACCTCACCGAGAAACCGGACTTCGCCGGTGCGGCCGCCCTCGGGCGATCGCCACCGCATGCTTCTTCTTGGCTACATCAAACGCGACAAATGCTTCGCTAAACTCTCCCATGGCTCGTCCTCCGTGCGTGAGGATCGGCTCGACCTATCCGAGCAACCCTCGTCTCTTAATCGCACGAAAGGGCGGGCAACCCGATCTCAGGCCTCGGAACATGACGTCTAGTGAGCCGGCACCTGCATACGCGACCGTGCTGATGCAAGAAGAGTACAAATCCTTGAGACATCTCCTGGATTCTTTGGACTCATTGGCACTCCTGACCAATCAACGACAAGCAAATCATATTCGCCAGATGTCTTTTTGCTAAAGCCATACGTAACTTCAATTGTATTAAGACTCGCCATCAAATTGTGAGGGTAGTAATTTGCCATCACGTCTCCATCATAGACCCGCGCACCAAGCCTACTAAGAGTGCTGACATGAACCATTTCGCCAATCGGGTCGGCGTTGCGATCCTGGCAGACGATTGTCTCAAACGCTCGCCCACGCAATACCGATGAGTTGTTAATGACGCGAAGCGCAGAAGGCATAAGCCGAAAGGGCAGACTGCGCGAATTATGCGTCGGCGAGAACGACCAACTGTCTCCAACGGTCGCCCAGTCGTGACCAGGACGAAAAGGAAACTGGGGAAAGAAATGGCCAATTCGCTTTAGCATCCAATCAAGCGAAATGTCATCAGCGGCTACGCCCCATTGATGACGCTGTTCGTCTGTCCAGTATCCTCCCCCGATATCCGCATGGACGCCAGAAAACCAAACCTGTTCTGTAACGCTGGAAAGCGACTTGAACCGGGGCTTTCGCCAAACCGCTGCCTGGAACGGCTGTCGATGCTCATCGATAGCCAAAGCCTGAAGATTTACCTTGGTGATGGACGAGAGTTCGACCGAATGGAATTCGAAACGGTTCCGATTTAGGCGGCTGAACAAATTTAGCGGCACACCGAGCGCGCCAACAGTATCGAAAACTCCCAAACAATCGATCCGGAAATCGTCGCGATTGTGCACATAGGGTGTGAGACTCGCCCAAACACCAGGCAATCTATCGTTTGGCGGCGTCCGGTAGAAAGCCCAAGCCACGCCTTCCAGATGCCGAGTGCAGGAGTCTCGTTTCAACAATCCTGCAGCTCCAATGTAACCGACTAGTGTTCTCGCACTGTACGCGCCTCTTGAAAACCCAAAGACAAAAATGGAGTCCCCAGGGCGATAGTAAAAAGAAAGAAATCTATATGCACTTCGAACGCTCACATCGAGACCTTCTCCCAGCAATCCGCCACGAATTTTGTCGATCCCGTTCGTACCTACTCCACGCTCGTAAAATACTAGATTTTCCTGCCCATCGCTTGTCGTGCGGCCGGCAGCAATTTTCTGGCCCGGCTTTAGTTCGGGGCCGCGAACTGCCTTAGCCAGGATTGCCGACCCAGAGCCGAGATTTGCCGAAATGATGTTGCGCAATCGGACAATGTTTGTATCCTGTTTGCTGAACTCGACATCGTTCCATGTCCCGTCGAGTAGGATGATAATTCTCTTTGCCATTGTTCTTACCGACTGCTTTC
>NZ_JAPFQA010000015.1 GCF_027563465.1 Mesorhizobium qingshengii
TCATTCGAAGTTTTTGAACTTTTTGCGACAGAAATTTCGGGCTCACTTTGTTGGTAGCCGACTGCCCCAACGGAACGCGGACAACGCAGGTGGGCGGCCATGAAGGAGCCCTATTGCCGCCGCATTGCCGTTCGACACCAAGGCCAACAAAAGAGGGTGCGGCGCCAACCGCGCAGTGCCTTCTTTAAGAGCCTTATATGGAAGTGCGCGATACGCTCTGCAGACGGGGTGCATCGCCTCTCTTCGTGGAGCGCTCTATAAGAGAAGTGCGCGAGGGGAAATCCACCGGGGCCTGGGGCTTCGTTGACTTCACCTGCCGTGACAGGCAAATGTCATGGCCACAACAAAAGCGACAAGCCGTTCCGCCCGGGGAAGAAGCAGCCCTTCTGGATGCCAGACACGGAAGATGTCATAGCCGAACTCGGCAACGAGCCGCCGCTTATCGCGGATGGCCGCAGCGGCCCGCCCGATCGGCGTGAGGTTTCCGCACGCTGGCTGTCGGGAACCTTTCTCACCGGCGTGACCTCGAGCGTGCTGATGGGCGTGGCGCTGTTCGCCGCCCTCGACGGGCGCCAGCAACTGGCGACCCCGCCCGAAATTGCCGAACTGATCGGCCTGGCCAGCAATGGCGATTCCGGCGAGGTAGCCAAGACGACAAGGCTGGTGGCGCCGCGTCAGATCGCCAAGGCCAAGGACCGCCGCCGCATGGAAGTGTCGATGGTCACCAAGGTCGGCGACCGTGACGTCATCCACACCATGCCTTTCGTGCAGATCAAGATGGCGCTCGCCGCCGGGCACACCACCAACCGCGCCTACCCGCCTTTCGACCCCATGCAGGTGTTCGGCGACGACAGCGACGACGGTGCGGCGCAGCCGGCGGCAGCCTCCGCCGCGTCCGGCCAGATCTACGGCGCCAAGGTCGAAAGCGAGATGAGCCTGAAGACGGTCGACTTTCCGATCGAGACGGCTTCCTTCGACGAAAAAAACGACCTGTCCGCCGATGAGGTGGAAAAGGTGGTGCGTGAAGCCGGCACCGACCTCAGCGACGGCGCCGTCCAGGTTGCTTCGCTCCATTATGTCGATCCGCAGCGATTTGGCGAAGCCTTTGCCGAGAGCATGGCCGGGTCCTACGACGTCAAGATCGTGCCGGAAAACGTCTCGGTGGCGCCGCGCGCCGCCGCCGACGACCAGGCGCCGGCTTTCGCCGAGGAAATCATCCCCTTCACCAAGGATCTCGACATCACCGAAGCCTTTGCTGATTCGGGCTATACGGGGGACGACGCCACCGGCATGGCGGAGGCGATCGCCAAGCTGCTCAACGCGACGGCGCTCAAGGCCGGTACCGTACTTCGTGTCGGTCTCGAGGTGCATGGCGATGCCGCCAAGGTCGTCCGCACCAGCGTCTACGACAGGACCCAGCACATCGTCACCATCGCGCTCGACGATCGCGGTCAGTATGTTCCGGCGCAGGAACCGGATCCGAACCCCGAATTGCTGACGGCGTTCGATGATTCGTCGGCACCGGTGGTGGTGCGCGGCAACCTGCCCAACATCTATGACGGGATCTACCGCACCGCCTATTCCTACGGCATGTCGAAGAAGATGACACAGCGGCTGATCAAGCTGCTGGCATCAGACGTCGACTTTCAGTCCCGCCTCAACCCCTCCGACCGCCTCGAAGTGCTGTTCTCGCAGCCCGATGGCGACGACCAGACCTCGGACAATTCCGAACTTCTTTACGTCTCGGCGACATTCGGCGGCACGACGCGCAACTTCTATCGCTTCCAGATGCAGGACGGCGGCACCGACTATTTCGACGAGGACGGCTCGAGCGCCGAGCAGTTCCTGCTGCGCAACCCGCTGCCCAACGGCAGGTTTACCTCCGGATTTGGTGCCCGCAAGCATCCAATCCTCGGCTATGTCCGCATGCACACAGGCACCGATTGGGCCGCCCCCATCGGATCGCCGATCATCGCCGCCGGCAACGGCGTCGTTGAGAAGGCGGGCTGGGCCGGCGGCTATGGCAAGCAGATCATCCTGCGCCATGCCAACGGCTACGAGACATCCTACAATCACCAGAGCGCTTTTGCCAAAGGCATCGAACCCGGCGTTCATGTCCGCCAGGGCCAGGTCATCGGCTATCTCGGCCAGACCGGTCTCTCCACCGGTCCGCACCTCCACTACGAGCTGATCGTCAACGGCACCAAGGTCGATTCGATGCGCGTCCGGCTGCCGGTCGGCAAGGTGCTGAAAGGCGATGACCTCGTCGCCTTCAAGCGCGAGCGCGAGCGCATCGACGACCTGCTGAAGCAGGAAGACAGCGATTCGCTGAAAGTCGCGAGCGCCAGGATCGACGGCTGATTCGTTGAAGTTCAGCCTTGCGGATCTTCCGCACGCCGCAACCATGGCAGCCGCTCGCCGGAAATGGTCGTCCACGCGATGACAGCCGAAAGCAGGCAAAGCAGCGCTGTCACCGAGGAGACAGCGGAAAAGGCAGCATCGCTGGCGGCGAGCCTTGCCGCATCGAGTGCCGGCGCCAGTCCGGCCGGTGCCGGCTCGCCGAAGCCAGGGACGCCGGACAACGCATTCCCATCCAGTGCATTCGCGTAGACCCAGGCGGCAAGCGACCCCATCGCCGCCACCGCGATCAGGCCGCCGATGCGCGAAACGGCATTGTTTATACCGGATGCAGCACCCGTATCCCTGTCTTCCACCGCCGTCATGATCGCGGTCGACAGCGGCGACACCACCAACGCCATGCCGAGCCCCATCAGCGCCATCAGCGGAAATGTTCCCGCCCAGAAATTGTGGATGCCGGCATGGGTGAGCAACGCAAGTCCGGCGAAGGCGAGAGCCACGACAAGGCTGCCGCAGGCAATCGGAAAACGCGGCCCGATCCGATCCGACAGCTGGCCGACCGGTCCCGACAGGAGCGCGATCGATGCCGACAAGGGCAGGAAGATGAAGCCGACCTCGGCCGTGCTCAATCCCCAGCCGGCGATCAGCAGCATCGGCAGATAGAAAAGATTGGCTGACAGCGCGAAATAGAGGAAGAACGTTGCGACATTGGCTCCGGCGAAGGCGCCGATGCGAAACAGAGACAGATCGATCATCGGCTCGCGCTGCCGAAGCTCGAAGAAGATGAAGACAGCCAGCAATACGGCGCCGGCGGCAATGCTCGGCCCCGACATATGACCCTCGCCGCTGGCACTCATCGAGGTCAGCCCGTAAGCGAGCGCGCCGAAAGCCGATGTCGCGAGCCCGCCACCGCCGAGATCCAGACTGCGTTTCGCCGTCGGTGCGTCGGCCGGGATTTTGGCCAGGAGAAGATAGATCGAGATGAGGCCGAGCGGCAGGTTGATGGCGAAGATCGCCCGCCAGATGCCGTCGCCGAAAGCCGAGAGCACAAGGCCGCCGAGCACCGGGCCAAGTGCCGTGGTCAGCGCCGAAGCCGCCGCCCAGATGCCTATCGCGCGGCCGCGTTCTTTCTTCGGGTAGGCCTTGGCGATGATGGCGAGGCTGCCCGGCACCATGATCGCGGCACCAATGCCCTGGATGGCGCGAAACGCGATCAGCACAGCCGCATTCGGCGCCAAGGCACAGGCAAGCGAGGCAACAATGAACAACGCGATGCCTGCCACAAAGGCGCGGCGCAACCCGAATCGATCGCCGGCGGCGCCGCCGGCAAGGATCAGCGCCGAGAGCGTCAACGCATAGGCATTGGAAATCCATTGCGCCTCGGCAAGGCTGGCGCCGAGGTCGACACGGATCGCCGGCATGGCGATGGCCAGGATCGAACCGTCGATGAAGCCAAGCGCCGAGGCCAGGATCGCCGCGATCAACACGAATCGCCGCTGCGATTGCGGACAGAACGTACCGTTCGTGACCGGGCTGGCCAGCGGGACCGCGGCGGCTTCACTTGGTGAATGCATGGAACCTTGCTTAGACCTCCGGCGCGCCGGCAACAACCGGCCAGCGGCTTGCAGTCATTGAAACCAGTCTCACTCTCGGACCGGCCGTCTTGCCGGGTTGGCACCTATCCGGGTGCAAACGGCGGCGGTCATGGTAAGTTTTCCCGGGAGCCGCAGCTGGAGAGCAATCGATGAAGCGTCCACTCGAGGCATCGGCGGAGGGACGCGGCCGCGTCGTCGGCATCACCGACGGGGTGTTCGCCATCGCACTCACACTGATCGTGCTCGAGTTCAGGGTGCCGGCGCATGAGACGATCCATTCGGAACGCGATCTGCTTGCCGCGATCGCGGCACTTGCGCCACGCTTCCTGACCTATGCCTTGAGCTTCCTGACGCTGACCATTTTCTGGTTCGGCCAGCAGGCACAGCATGGGCTGATCGCGAAATCCGACAGACGGCTCGCCACGCTGAACCTCTGCTTTCTCGCTTTCATCGCCTTGCTGCCGTTCTCAACCGACTTGTTGGCGGACTTCCTCGAATTCAGAACCGCGGTGCTCGTCTATTGGCTCAACCTGCTGATGCTCGGCGTCACCCTGTTCGCCAGTTGGCGCTATGCGGAGAAAAACGGCTTTCTGGCGGAGGGTGTCGACGCGGAAACGCGACGCACGGTCTACCTGCGCATCGTCAAGGCGCAATTCCTGTGGGCAATCGGCGCCGCACTCTCACTTATCAGTCCCTTGCTCAGCGTCGGCTTCATCCTGGTCGTGCAGTTGGTCTATGCCGCCGCACTTCGGAATTCACTGCTGCGCAAGATCATCGGCTGAGGGTCCGCCGATAAACTCAACGGTGACACCCGGCGAGACGAGCTTGGCGAGTTCTCGCGCATCCCAATTGGTCAGGCGCACGCAGCCATGGCTTTCGGTCTTGCCGATCTTCGACGGGTCCGGTGTGCCGTGGATGCCGTAGGTCGGCTTGTCGAGCGCGATCCAGACCGATCCGACCGGGCCGTTGGGACCCGGCGGAATGGTCAGAATCTTGTCGTTCTGGCCCTGCTTGAAATTGATGTTGGGGTTGTAGGTGTAGTTCGGATCGAGCGCGACGCGCGACACCGTGTGCGTGCCGGACGGTGACGGCGTATCCGACGAACCGATGGTCGCGGGATAGGCCGCGACCAGCTTGCCCCCCGCATCATAGGCGAAAACCTCTTTCTTGCCCTTGTCGGCGACGATGCGCGCGACCGGTGTCGAGACCAGCCTGCCGAAATTGGCGACCTTGATGATCGTGCCAGGACGATTGAAGTTGGCGTCCGGGTTGAGCGCCTTGAGATAGTTCTCGTCCATGTGGAAGCGCTCGGCGAGTGCTTCGGTCACCGAAGTGTAGCCCATGCGGTCGAGCTGTGCCTTCTGACTGTAGTCTTCCGGGATCGAGGCGACATAGGGGCCGGCCGCATCTTCCGGTGTGATGGTATAGTTGGCGAAGGCATCGCCGCCGGATTGTGCAAGTGCTCCCTGGATTCCGACCGCATCGGTCGATCGCAGATTGCTGCCAGTGATTTCGTTGTAGGCGGCGAGCGCCTTGTCGACATTCGAACCGAATCGCCCATCGATGACGCCAGGCGAAGCGCCGCCCCGGTCGAGCAGCACCTGAAGCGCGGCGACATCCTGGCGCGCTCCGAGCGAAAGCGACGGCCCGACAGTGGTCTTGTCGCCAGCCTTTGGTGGCAGTGCCGCCTGATCGGCAGGCACGGCCTGTTCGGCGGGCGCTCTCGGCTGGACAGGTTCTATCGATGCCTCGTTGAGCGGCTGACGCTTGACGGTGCGCGGCTCTGCCGGCTGCGGTGCCTCGGGATAATTGTTGTCGTAGTTGCCGTCGTCCTGAGGCGCCGGCGGGTAGGCTTCCACGGAATTGTCACTATTGGGATCGTATTCGTCGGCCGGCGGCGCGATGACCCGGCCTTCCTCTTGCAACTGCTTGCGGCGGAACCGCGCCATATCTTCCGGATCGTCGAGATAGTAGCGGTCGTCTTCGGCGGGGACGCGACCAAGCTCGCGCAGCCTTGTCTCACGGCGCAGCGCGCGACGGTCGAGCCGGGTCTGCGGCGGCTGGATGGCGATCACCTTGCCGGTATCGGCATCGACAATGACGCGGTTTCCCCTGGCGTCGTAATAGATGTCCAGATTGCCGTCCTGGGCGACAAGGATGCCGCCGGCGGCAGCAGTGCGAACAGCCCGTGGCGAGGTATCGTCGGTCGGCGCGGCCATTGCACTTGAAGAAAGTATCCCGGCGGCGAGCGCCGAGAGGGTGAAGATCGTCCGCAACATGGTGGCCAAACTCTCCGGTCCGTAATTGCCGCCGCCCGGCAGTGTCCCTGTGAGGCGAACCCTTCGCCAACAAACCAGTTACCCAGCATATGGTTCCAACATGAACCGGGCATGAAGATGGCGGTTTTCCGGCGCCTCGATGAATGTCGGCTAGCGCGCGGCAAGCCCCAGTTCCTTGCGCGCCTGCTTCGTCAGCTTGAGGACAACCAGGCGATGGCTCTCGCGCAGATAGTCCTTCAGCGCAGCATCATCCACGCTCTGGCTTGTCCGACGCTGGATCCATGTCATGCCGCGCGAGGCAAGATAGGGCGCCGGCCGCAGTTCCGGTAGCTCCTTGAGCACATCATAGGCAATGTCGGAGCATTTGAAGGTGACGAAGAGCTGCTGTCCTTGATCCCAGCCGCCGATCGCAAAGACCTTGGCCCCGACCTTCCAGACATGGGCGCCGCCCCATTGGACGACATGGTTCGTCGAAGGCAGCGAGGCGCAGAAGCTGTTGTAGTCGTCCAGCGTCATCCCTGCCCTCGTCATTCATATGAAAACGCCGCGCGTCCTGGATGGACGCGCGGCGTTGTATCAGGCAGCCGCCTCGGCCGCGACTATCGTCGGCTTGGAGCGGAAGTTCAGCCGGTCGGAGCCGGCCGTCACCTTGACGGTCGAGCCATCGAGGATGTCGCCAAGCAGGATCTTCTCCGCCAGCGGATCCTGCAGTTCCTTCTGCATCACCCGCTTCAATGGCCGCGCGCCGTAGGCCGGGTCGTAACCCTTGGCCGCCAGCCAGTCGATCGCCTCCTGGTCGAGGCCGAGCGTGATCTTGCGGTCGACAAGCAGGCTTTCCAGCCGCTTGAGCTGGATCTCGACGATGCGGCCCATATCCTGCCGGCGCAGCCTGTGGAACAGGATCACCTCGTCGACGCGGTTGAGGAACTCCGGCCGGAACGAAGCCTTGACGACGTTCATCACCTCGTCGCGAACCTGGTCGACATCCTGGTCCTCGCCAAGACTGACCAGATATTCAGCGCCGAGATTCGACGTCATGATGATCAGCGTGTTGCGGAAATCGACGGTACGGCCCTGCCCGTCGGTCAGGCGACCGTCATCGAGCACTTGCAGCAGCACGTTGAACACGTCCGGATGCGCCTTCTCGATCTCGTCGAACAGCACGACCTGATAGGGCCGGCGCCGCACGGCCTCGGTCAGCGCGCCGCCTTCCTCGTAACCGACATAGCCGGGAGGCGCGCCGATCAACCGCGAGACCGAGTGCTTCTCCATGAACTCCGACATGTCGATGCGCACCATGGCGCTCTCGTCGTCGAACAGGAAGCTGGCCAAGGCCTTGGTCAGCTCGGTCTTGCCGACGCCCGTCGGTCCGAGGAACATGAACGAGCCGATCGGCCGGTTCGGATCCTGCAGGCCGGCACGCGCCCGGCGCACGGCTTTCGAGACGGCTTGCACCGCCTCGCCCTGGCCGACGACGCGCTTGCCGATCTCGTCTTCCATGCGCAACAGCTTGTCGCGCTCGCCCTGCAACATCTTGTCGACCGGAATACCGGTCCAGCGCGAGACGATATGGGCGACGTGGTCGGGGGTGACCACCTCTTCGACCATGCCGACCTTGCCGTCCTGGGCTTCGGCGTCCTTGAGCTTCTTTTCCAGCTCCGGGATCTTGCCATAGGCAAGCTCGCCGGCGCGCTGGAATTCACCCTTGCGCTGGGCAATGGCGAGGTCGTTGCGCGCCTCGTCGAGCTGCTTCTTGAGATCAGCCGCCAGTCCGAGCTTCTGCTTCTCCGCCTGCCACTTCGCGGTGATCTCGGTCGATTCTTCCTCGAGGCCGACGAGTTCCTTTTCCAGGCGGGCGAGCCGGTCCTTCGACGCGTCATCCGTCTCGACCTTCAGCGCCTCGCGCTCGATCTTGAGCTGCATGATGCGGCGATCGATTTCGTCCAGCGCCTCGGGCTTGGAATCGACCTGCATGCGCAGCCGCGAGGCGGCTTCGTCGACCAGGTCGATCGCCTTGTCCGGCAGGAAGCGGTCGGCAATGTAGCGGTTGGACAACGTCGCCGCCGCCACCAGCGCCGAATCGGAGATACGCACCTTGTGGTGCTGCTCATATTTCTCCTTCAGGCCGCGCAGGATCGAGACCGTGTCTTCCACCGTCGGCTCTTCGACGAACACGGGCTGGAAACGGCGGGCAAGGGCCGGATCCTTCTCGACATGCTTGCGGTACTCGTCCAGCGTGGTCGCGCCGACGCAATGCAGCTCACCGCGCGCCAGCGCCGGCTTCAGGAGGTTCGACGCATCCATGGCGCCATCCGCCTTGCCGGCGCCGACCAGCGTGTGCATCTCGTCTATGAACAGGATGATCCCGCCAGCGGCAGAGGTGACTTCCGAAAGCACGGCCTTCAACCGCTCCTCGAACTCGCCGCGATATTTGGCGCCGGCGATCAGCGCGCCCATGTCGAGCGCCATCAGCTGCTTGTCCTTCAGCGATTCCGGCACGTCGCCGTTGACGATGCGCAGCGCCAGGCCTTCGGCGATCGCCGTCTTGCCGACGCCCGGCTCGCCGATCAGCACCGGATTGTTCTTGGTGCGGCGCGACAGCACCTGGATGGTGCGGCGGATCTCGTCGTCACGGCCAATGACCGGATCGAGCTTGCCGGCACGGGCATCCGCGGTCAGGTCACGCGCATATTTCTTCAACGCGTCATAGCCCTGCTCGGCGCTCGCCGAATCGGCGGTGCGGCCCTTGCGGAGGTCGTTGATGACCTGGTTCAGCGCCTGCGCGGTGACGCCGGCCTTGGACAGGATCTCGGCTGTCTTGGCCGATTTCTCCATGGCGAGCGCCTGCAGCAGCCGCTCGACCGTGACAAAGCTGTCGCCGGCCTTCTTTGCCAGTTCCTCCGCCGTCGAAAACACCTTGGCCAGCGGCTGCGCCAGATAGAGCTGGCCATTGCCCCCTTCGACCCTGGGCATCGCCTCGAGTGCCGCCTCGACGCCAAGCTTGACGTCGCGGACGCTGCCGCCGGCGCGCTCGATCAGCGACGCGGCCAAGCCCTCGTCATCATCGACGAGAACTTTCAGTATGTGTTCGGGGGTGAATTGCTGGTGGTTGCGCGAGAGCGCCATGGTCTGCGCGGACTGGATGAAACCGCGCACGCGCTCGGAATATTTCTCAAGGTTCATATCTGTCTCCTTCCATCACCGGCCCGCTTTGCGGCACCGGATCAGATTGCGGTGACGGACCCGCCCATTCGAGCCGGATCCTGTTCAGCCGAGATATGGTGCATAGGCCATGCTGTCTCAAGACGCTTTGATATTGGTCAACGCATAATATTCCGCCGCTGCACAAAACAAAAACGGCGGGGATTTCTCCCCGCCGTTCGATGTCTTGAACAGCCGCTCGATCAGTTGTCGATGTCGACGATCACCGGTTCAGCGTTGCCGCCGTCGACGGGGGCCACAGCCACCTCGCCGGCGCCGGCATTGTCGCCACCACCGTCAACCTGGTCGGCATTGACGCGCGGACGGCGCGGACGCCTCGGGCGACGGGCAGCGGCGCTTTCGGCAGCCGCCTCATTGAGCTCGGCCTGGGCGGCAAGACCTGCCGGTGACAGGTGCTCGAACAGCGGAGTCACCTCGGCCGCAACGGGTTCGGACACAATGGCTTCAGTTGGCGAGCCGGCCTCTGCCTGGATCGGAGCCTCATTGCGCTGCTGCTGACCGCCTTGCTCGACGGACGAACCATAGTCGCGCTGGCCCCCCTGGCCATAACCGCCATTGGGGCGACGATCGCGATGGCGCCCGCCATTGTTGTCGCGGCCGCCATTGTTGCGTCCGCCATTGTTGTCACGCGTGTCGCGGCCGCTTTCGCGGTTCAGCGCGACCTCGGCCGGCATGCCTTCGATGACCGGCTGCGGACCGGCGCCATGGCTGACTGCCGGCACCTGTGTCTCGGAATTGGCGTTCCCGCTATTGCCGGCATTGTCGAACTCGTCACGATCCTCATCGCCGTCATCGTCGAAGTCGTCGCGATTCTGCTGGACGTTCTGGATCGGCATCTGCGCCTGCGCGGCCGCGATGATGCGATTGTAGTGTTCGGCGTGCTGGAGATAATTTTCCGCCATGACCCGGTCGCCGGAGCTTTGCGCGTCACGGGCAAGGGTGGCATATTTTTCGGCGATCTGCTGAGCCGATCCGCGAATCTTCACGTCCGGGCCGTTGCTCTCGTAGTTGCGCGTCAGGGGATTTGGCCCCTTGCGGTTGTTGTTGTTATTGTTGTTGCCACCGCCGCCGCCACTATTGTTGCGACCGCGCATGCGCCTGTTCTGCTGTTGTGGCCTCATTCGACTCTCTTCATTTTGAAATTTTCGAAAAACTCTTCACGAACGGAGGCGCTCATGCAGCCAGCCGCTTCGTTTCTTCACCGGCGTTCGCCCGCATCGATTGCGTTGGCGCCACGTGCCATCCTGTTCCGGTTACATCACTTGCCGGACGATTCCCGCACGAAGCTTGGGCGTCGTTTGCGCAAGAAGGCAGCTATTTCCAAGGAAACCGAATCGCTAAGAGCACTGCCTGCTTCGTCTCATCCGGTTGAGGCGACCCTAGCCGCATTCCCCGGTATTGCCAAGCGCTTTTTTCGCACTGCGTCAAGGCTTTCCCCGTTGAAAGACAAGAACCCTGTCGTTTCCGCCGAGATCGCCAAATACCCCAGCGGCCGCATAGCCGGCTGCGTGGAATATCTCGCTGACCTCGTTGCGCTGCGTGTGGCCGATCTCGACCGCGATTCTGCCTTCGGCTTCCAGAAACCTTGCCGCCTCGGCGGCTATTGTTCTGTACGGGGCCAACCCGTCCACGCCACCATCAAGGGCTAGGCGCGGGTCGAAATCGCGGACTTCGTCCTGCAGATTTCCAATGTCTTGTGACGGTATATAGGGAGGGTTTGCGGCAATTACATGGTAACGGCCGGAAACTTTTTCGAACCAGTCGGACTGGAGCGCCGTGAACCGGCCGCCAAGCCCGAGTTGCCTGGCATTGCGGGTCGCCGTCGCCAGCGCGCCAGCGGCAATGTCGACGCCTGTGGCGATCGCGGCCGGCGCGGCGCTGAGCAGCGCCAGCGCAATGGCGCCGGTGCCGGTGCCGAGATCAAGGATGCGGCATTCGCCCTCCCGCGCCGCAATCGCCTCGACGAAGGGCAGCACCGCTTCGACCAGCGTTTCCGTATCCGGCCGCGGTTCCAGCGTTTGCGGCGACAGCGACAGGCGCAAACCATAGAATTCACGATAGCCCAGGATGCGGTGCACCGGCTCGCCGCCGGCGCGTCGCCGCAAGGCGGCTTCGATTGCCGCGATGGCGCTCCCCTCGACCTTGCGTTCCGGATCGGCAATCGCCTGCGTGCGGCTCGTGCCGGAAAAATGTTCGACGATCAGCCGCGCATCGAGCGCCGGATCATCGACAGCGGCCGCGGCAAGCCGGGCCCGCGCTTCCCGCAGCAGCGGCCCCAGCGCCTCAGGCAGTTTGTCAGCCATCGATGCCGATGTCGGCAAGCAGCTTCGACTGATGATCGGCGATCAGCGCGTCGATGATCTCGTCGAGTTCACCCATCATCACCCGGTCGAGTTTGTAGAGCGTCAGGTTTATGCGGTGGTCGGTGACGCGCCCTTGCGGGAAATTATAGGTGCGGATGCGCTCCGAGCGGTCGCCCGAGCCGACCTGCGACTTGCGCGATTCCGAGCGCTCATCGTCAACCTTGCTACGCTCCAGGTCATAGAGTCGTGCCCGCAGGATCTGCATGGCCTTCGCGCGGTTCTGGTGCTGCGATTTTTCCGCCTGCACCACCATGATGCCGGTCGGCAAATGGGTGATGCGGACGGCCGAATCGGTGGTGTTGACGTGCTGGCCGCCGGAGCCCGAGGCGCGCATCGTGTCGATGCGGATGTCTTCGGCCCTTATGTCGATGTCGACTTCTTCCGCTTCCGGCAGCACGGCCACTGTCGCCGCCGACGTATGGATACGGCCGCTCGCCTCGGTCGCCGGCACACGCTGCACGCGATGCACGCCGGATTCGAACTTCAGGTGGGCAAAGACGCCCCTGCCCGACACCGTGGCGATGATTTCCTTGAAGCCGCCGGCATCGCCGTCGCTGGCCGACACCGTCTCGAACCGCCAGCCGCGCGCGGCGGCGTAGCGCTCATACATGCGAAACAGGTCGCCGGCGAAGAGTGCCGCCTCGTCGCCGCCGGTGCCGGCGCGGATTTCGAGAATGGCGTTCTTGTCGTCGGCGGCATCCTTGGGCAGCAGCAGGATCTGGATGTCCTTCTGCAGCGCCTCGATGCGTTCCTCGACCTCCGGCAGGTCGGCCTCCGCCAGGGCTCGCATCTCGGCATCGGTGCCCTTGTCGGCAAGCATTGCTTCAAGGTCGGCCTGCTCATGCTCGGCCGCGCGCAGAGCCCTGACCTTTGCCACCATGTCCTGGATTTCGGCATATTCCGACGCCATCCGCACATAGGCATCCGGCGCCGGCCCGGCCGACATCTGCGCTTCGAGCATCTCGAAACGCTTGACGACTTGATCCATACGATCGCGGGGCAGGTTGACCATGATCAGGGCGCTACAACGGGATCGAGCGGTCGTCGGCGAAGGCCTGCAGCAGCGCCCGCATCGGCAGCCCTTGCGCCGGCGCCATCAGATTGTCGTCGAAGAACGCCTTCAACTCCTCCAGCGGCAATTCCGTCAGCATCGCCTTGACGGGGCCGATCGAGGCCGGCGACATCGAGATCGAGCGAAAACCGAGACCGATCAGCGCCATCGCCGAGATCGGCTTGCCGGCGAGTTCGCCGCACAGCGTCACCGGCGTGTGGTTTCGGACGCCGGCATCGGCGATCTGCTTCAGGACGCGCAGGAACGGCGCCGACAGCGTATCGAAGCGGTTGGCCAATTGTGTGTTGCCCCGGTCGACGGCCATGACGAACTGGAAGAGGTCGTTCGAACCGACCGAAACGAAGTCGACCGCCTTCATCAATTCATCGAGCTGGAACAGAAGCGACGGCACTTCCAGCATGGCGCCCAGCTTGAGGCTGGTCGGCAGGTGGTGGGCAAAACGCGACAGGTGCCGCACCTCGCGGTCGATGATCTCGCGCGCCTGGGCAATCTCGCCAAGCTCGGTCACCATCGGCAGCATCAGCTTGAGCTCACGCCCGCCACTGGCTTTGAGCAAGGCACGGATCTGGGTGCGCAGCAGCCCCGGCCGGTCGAGGGTGAGACGAATCGCGCGCCAGCCGAGCGCCGGGTTCTCTTCCTGGATCGCTCCCTTGAAATAGGGCAGCACCTTGTCACCGCCGATATCGATGGTGCGGAAGGTGACCGGCTTGCCGCGCGCCGCGTCGAGCACGTCGCGATAGAGCCGCTCCTGGGCCTCGGCGCGGGGAAACGTCGAAGCGACCATGAACTGCAGTTCCGTGCGGAACAGGCCAATGCCGGCCGCGCCGGCCTCGGCAAGCTGCGGCAGGTCGACGGCAAGCCCTGCATTCATCAGAAGGTCGACCTGGACCCCGTCCTTGGTCATCGACGGCTTTTTGCGCAGCTCGCGGTAAACCTCTTGCCGGCGGGCGCGGAAACGCACCTTTTCGGCATAGGCGGCCTCCAGATCGGGTTGCGGCCGCAGATGAATCACACCCTCTTCGCCGTCGACGATGATGGCGTCGCCATTTTCCGCCATGGAAACGGCGCCCTTCATCTGGCCGGCGACGGGGATGCCCATGGCGCGCGCGACGATGACGACGTGGCTGGTGGCGGCACCATCCTCGAGCACCAGTCCGCGCATCTTCTCCCTGGGATAGTCGAGCAGTTCGGCGGCCCCCATCGAGCGGGCGACAATGATGGCGTCCTTCGGCAGCGAGGCGGCGACATCCTCCGGCCCGCGCCCCATCAACTGGCGCAGCAGGCGGTTGGCGAGGTCGTCGAAATCGCTCATCCGCTCGCGCAGGTAGGGGTCGGTCATGTGCAGCATGCGGGCGCGCATGTCGCTCTGCACTTTTTCCACGGCGGCTTCGGCCGTCAGGCCGTTGCGGATCGCCTCTTCCAGCCGGCGCACCCAGCCGCGATCGTTGGCGAACATGCGATAGGCTTCGAGCACCTGGCGATGCTCGCCTTCGAAGGCGACGTCGCGGCGTTCCAGCATGTCGTCGATGGAGAGCCGGAGCGAGCCGAGCGAGCTTTCGAGCCGCCGAACCTCTTCCTCGCTGTCCTCGTTGAACAGATTGGTGACGACGATGCGCGGCTCATGCAGCACGACGTGACCAAGCCCGACGCCTTCATTAAACGACAGGCCGGTGAAGCTGACCGGGCGGCGCAAATCGAGTTCGAGCCCGGGCCGGGTCAACCGCGCCAGATCGCCGGTGGCGATCATCTCGGCAATGACCATCGCCGTGGTTTCCAGCGCCTCGACCTCGTCGTCGCGGTAGTGGCGCATGGTCTTGTTCTGCACGACCAGCACGCCGAGCGTGCGCCCTGCCCGCAGCACAGGCACGCCAAGAAAGGAATTGTAGATCTCTTCCCCGGTCTCCGGCAGGTAGGCGAAGGCCGGGTGTTCCTGCGCGCTGGAGAGGTTGAGCGGCCGCGCGCTTGCAGCGATCGTGCCGACCAGACCTTGCCCCAGCCGCAACTGCGCCAGGTGGACGGCGTTCGGGTTCAGACCCTCGGTGGCGTAGAGTTCGAGCACCGAGTCGGCGCGCAGCACGTAGAGCGAGCACACTTCGGCGACCATGTTGGAGGCGATGTCGCGCACAATGCGGTCAAGCCGCTCCTGCGGCTCCAGCGGCTCTTGCATGAGCTCGCGGAGCCGTTTCAGCAAAACGCGCGGGCCACTGGCCTGATCACGCATCGCGGCTTCTTCTCCAATGGGCATTTTGCCCGCCGCAGTTTCGGCTGCGGCCGGCGCTCACGCAACAACTGATTCAGTCTTGCTACTGCTTATCCAGACCGTAGACCGAATGCAAAGTACGAACCGCGAGTTCAGTGTACGGACCGTCGATAAGGATCGAAATCTTGATCTCGGACGTCGTGATGGCGCGGATGTTGATCGACTTGTCGGCCAGCGCCTTGAAAGCGGTCGCGGCGACGCCGGCATGGCTGCGCATGCCGATGCCGATGACCGAGACCTTGGACATGCCGGCTTCCGATTGCACGACGTCATAACCGATGGAGGCCTTCAGGCGTTCGAGCACGGCAAGCGCCTTGTCGACATCCCCCGAAGGAACGGTAAAGGTCATGTCGGTGTACTTGCCGTCCTCGGAAATGTTCTGGACGATCATGTCGACATTGATGTTTGCCTCGGCCAGCGGCCCGAAGATACCGGCGGCGACGCCCGGCCGGTCGCCGACACGGCGCAGCGAAATCTGCGCTTCGTCCTTGGCATAGGCAATTCCGGTGACGACCTGCTGTTCCACGATCTCTTCCTCGTCGCAAATGAGCGTTCCGGGCGGATTGAGCAAATCCCCCATTCCGGGCGCATCGGGATCGTCGAAGGACGACCGCACGAAGGTACGCACCCTGTGCACCATGGCAAGCTCGACCGAACGCACCTGCAGAACCTTGGCGCCGAGCGAAGCCATTTCAAGCATTTCCTCGAAGGAAATCTTGGCCAGCCGCCGCGCCTTGGGCTCGATGCGCGGATCGGTGGTGTAGACCCCGTCGACGTCGGTGTAGATGTCGCAACGATCGGCCTTGACCGCCGCGGCGATGGCCACGGCGCTGGTGTCGGAGCCGCCGCGGCCAAGCGTGGAGATGCGATTGTCCGGGCCGATGCCCTGGAATCCGGCGATCACCGCCACCTGGCCCTCGCCGAAACGCTTGATCAGGAACGCGCCGTCAATGTCGAGGATGCGCGCCGCGCCGTGTGCGTTGTCGGTCTTGATCGGGATCTGCCAGCCCTGCCAGGAACGCGCATGCACGCCCATATTCTGCAAGGTGATCGCCAGGAGGCCGGCCGTGACCTGCTCGCCGGAAGCGACGACCGCGTCATATTCGCGTGCGTCATGCATCGGCGAGGCCTCACGCGTCCAGCCAACCAGTTCATTGGTCTTGCCGGCCATCGCCGAAACGACGACCGCCACCTCATGGCCGGCATCGACCTCGCGTTTGACGTGCCGCGCCACATTGCGGATGCGGGCGATGTCGGCGACGGAGGTCCCGCCGAATTTCATCACGATGCGCGCCATGGAAGCGAAATGCCTTTGACTGAAGCCGGCTCGAAGCCGAAAGCGGAAGAGAACGCCCGGCTGACGCCGGCCGCTGAATGCGCGGCCTCCTTAGCCAAATGATGAAGGTTTCGCAAGGCTGGCGGCGGATTGCCGACTTCAAGACGGCGGCATATTGCGTTCCGCTGCGGCGCCCCTTACCAAATGCTGCCTGTGGGGAGTTCCTTTTGGTTCGGCATAACAGATGATTGCTCGTCTTCGGCGTGCCATGCGACGGCAATCACTGCCGCTCGTCATCGGCTTCGCGGTGCTGGCGCTGATCGTCGGCGCCCGGGCCGTGCTCGTCGAGAGCCAGAGGGCCAATCGCGTTGCAGCCCGCCAGGCAATCGAGTACCAGGACGCGCTTTCCGGACTGCTTTCGCTGGCGCAGGATGCGGAAATCGGTCAGCGCGGTTACCTGCTGACCGGCGAGAAATCCTATCTCGAGCCGTATCGGCAGGCCGTCGAGCCTATCCCGGGGCAACTTGCCCGCATCGACGGCATGACTGCTCCCGACGATGAACGCACCCTGCAGGTCAGCCATATCAAAGAGGCGCTTTCGCAAAAGCAGGCGGAACTGGCAGAGACGATTGCCCTGTACGACCAGGGCAATGCAACGAAGGCGCTGGAGCTGGTGCGCGCCGGCCAGGGCAAGGCCGCCATGGACGAGATCCGGGCCAGCATGGACGCGATCCGGCGTATCGGCGCCGCCACCATCGCCGCCCGCGACGAGCATACCGACCAGGTCGAGGCCTGGCTGCGCATCGGCTCGCTGGCGGCCCTGTTGGCGATCTTCCTGCTTGGCGCCTACACCATCCGCGAATCCCGGTGCCGCTTCCGCGAGGTGGCCGTTGCCCAGGAGGAGCTGATGCACAAGAACATCGCGCTCGGCAATGAAATCCGAACGCGCGAAAAGGCTGAATCCCAGATTCGCCAGATGCAGAAGATGGAGGCCGTCGGCCAACTGACAGGCGGCATCGCCCATGACTTCAACAACATGCTGGCGGTGATCATCAGCGCCATGAACCTTGCCCAGCGCAAGCTGGCGCGTGGTGAGAACGACATCGCGAAATTCATCGAAGCCGCAACCGACGCGGCAACCCGGGCCGCCAACCTGACAGCCCGGCTGCTTGCCTTCTCGCGCCAGCAGCCTCTGGCGCCGCAGATCGTCGACACCAACCGCCTGGTAACCGGAATGTCCGATCTGCTTCGGCGGGCGCTCGGCGAAACCATCCGCATCGAAACCGTGCTGGCGGGAGGCTTGTGGAAGACCCACGCCGACCCGAGCCAGATCGAGAACGCCATTCTCAACCTCGCGGTCAACGCGCGCGACGCCATGGGCGACGACGGCAAGCTGACCATCGAGACCGCCAACAGCCACCTCGACGATGACTACGCCGCCACCAATGCGGAGGTCACAGCCGGCCAGTATGTAATGATCGCGGTCAGCGACACCGGCACAGGCATGTCGCAGGAAGTCATGGCCAAGGCCTTCGAGCCGTTTTTCACCACCAAGCCGGTCAACAAGGGCACCGGCTTGGGATTGAGCCAGGTGTTCGGCTTCGTCAAACAGTCGGGTGGCCACGTCAAGATCTATTCCGAGCCCGGCGAAGGCACGACGATCAAGATCTACCTGCCGCGATTCTTCGGCCCGGAGGAAGCCGCCGGGCCCGTGGCGCGAGGCGACAATCTTGCCGCTCCTGTCACCGAAACGATCCTCGTCGTCGAGGACGACGCCCGGGTGCGTGCTTCCACCACGGATGCCATGCGTGAACTCGGCTACACCGTCATCCATACGGCGAGCGGCCAGGAAGCGTTGCAGATGCTGGCGGAAAACCCCGCTGTCGCGCTCCTGTTCACCGACATCGTCATGCCGGTGATGAACGGCCGCAAGCTCGCGGAAGCGGCGATCGAGCGCATGCCGCAGCTGAAGGTGATCTTCACCACCGGCTTCACCAGGAACGCCGTGGTCCACAATGGCGTGCTCGACCATGACGTGCACTTCCTGGCCAAGCCCTTCACCATCGAGCAACTCGGGGCCAAGCTGCGCGAAGTGCTCGACGCCAGCACTTAAGGTCTGGCACTTGTCAGCATTCAAAATTGCCGCCTTGACATTCGCGGCCTCACGCCCGACTTCCTAGCGCTTGAGGAGACCAACCGATGCCAGAGCCCCGACGATCGACGATCGATGCCGGAGAAGTGGAACGCTTTTCCGCCCTTGCCGCCGAATGGTGGAACCCGAACGGCAAGTTCCGTCCGCTGCACAAGTTCAACCCGGTCCGGCTCTCCTATATCCGCGACCAGGTAGCGACGCGCTTCGGCCGTGATCCACGCGCGGCACGGCCCTTCGAGGGCCTGCGCATCCTCGATATCGGCTGCGGCGGCGGCCTTTTGTGCGAGCCGATGGCGCGGCTTGGCGCCGAGGTGGTGGGAGCGGATGCCTCCGAAACAAACATCGAAGTGGCGAAGCTGCACGCGGCCGAGGGCAATGTGAGCATCGACTATCGCGCCACCACGGCCGAGGACCTGGCCGACGCCGGCGAGAAATTCGACGTCATCCTCAACATGGAAGTGGTCGAGCATGTCGCCGACATCGATCTGTTCGTCGCCAAGTGCGGCGAGATGGTTCAGCCCGGCGGCATCATGTTCGTGGCCACCATCAACCGCACGCTGAAGGCGCTGGGCCTTGCCATCATTGGCGCCGAATATGTGCTGCGCTGGCTGCCGCGCGGCACACATCAATTCGGCAAGCTGGTGCGCCCGGAAGAGCTCGAAAAGGCGCTCGGCGGGGCCGGCCTGACCATCATTGACCGCACCGGCGTCACCTACAACCCGCTTGCCGACCGGTGGACGCGGTCGAAGGACATGGACGTCAACTACATGGTGCTGGCGGAAAAGGGATCGGTCTGACCCTGTATCCATGCAGGCATCGGATGTCCTATGCCTTCTGACTTTGCGCCATGGTGGTGATGAACACGCCGCCAGTGACGATGACCGCGCCCGCCCAGGTCAGCAACTGATAATGCTCGCCGAGGAAGATGGTGCCGGCAAACAAGCCGACGGCTGCGGCCACATAACCGATCTGGCTGAGGTAGACCGGGCCGCCGACCGCTTGCAGCCGGAAGAAGAAGGCGAACATCGCCGATGCCGACGCGACCTGCGCGACGACCACCAGCGGCACCCCGCCAGACGGAGCGAAGGCCCCCACGCCCAGCAAGGCGAGAATACCGGCCAGCAGCAGCGCTGCCGATGCCAGATGGCTGCCGACGGCAAGCTCGATCGGGCCGGTGCCTTCCGGCCAGTCGACCGTGCGGTAGATGTTGCCGGCGGCAAGGCTGACCGGAATGAGCAGGCCCATCGCCACCCAGTACAGCTCGGCCGGCTGACCGGCCTCGCCGCGAGTCACCGCCACCATGACGGCGCCGATAAAGCCGACGGCGATGCCGACGATGCCCAGCATGTTAGGGCGCCGGACACGCAGCAGGATCGAGAACACCAGCGTGATCACCGGCGACAGCGTGAACATGATGCCGGTGTAGCCGGCGCCAAGATGCGATATGGCCGAGAACATCATGAGATTGGGGACGGCATCGGACACAGCCGCGGTGACGAAGAAGTAGCGCAATTTGTGCGCGGTGAGCTGGATGCGCTGGCCGCGCAGCAGCAAAGAGCACAGCAGCACGCCGCCGGCGCCGAGCGAGATGACGAAAGCCCAGACCATGGCCGGAACGCCGGCAGCCGTGGCGAGCTTGCCGAACGGCAGCGTCAGGCCGAGCAGGCCGCCGGTGACGACCAGCAGGCCGAGCGCCGAATCCCAGAGAAATTTCATGATCGAGCCCCGTCGTGCACGGCCCTTGGCCAGCATTGCATCTTGCGGTAAGATAATAGAAAGAATCTTAGCGTCAAGATATATGATGGTGAGACAGTTTGGACAGGGCAGCAAGAGCGATCGAGCAATGGAAACGGGAGCGGCCTGATCTGGATGTCTCGCCGATGGCCGTGCTTGGACGGCTGAACGAGGCCGCGTCCCTGATCGCCCGCGAACGCCTCGCGCCGCTGTTTGCGCGTTATGGATTGCAGTCCGGGGAATTCGATGTGCTGGCGACGCTGCGTCGCTCCGGATCACCCTACGCGCTGACGCCAACCGCTCTTTACGAAGCGACGATGGTGACGTCGGGCGCCATGACCAACCGGCTCGACCGGCTCGAAACGTCCGGATTGATCCTGCGCGGCCCGCACCCCAACGATCGGCGCGGCATTGTCGTGCGGCTGACCGAAAAGGGTCTTGCCCTGATCGACGAGGCTGTTGCCGCCCATGTGGCCAACGAGCATCAGGTCCTGTCCGGCCTGACTCAGGCCGAACGGGAAACGCTTTCTCGTCTGCTGGAGAAATTGATCGGAAGCGTGACCTGACCGGTCAGTTGCGGTCGTCCGGAAACACCGGGATCGGCATGAACTCGACACCATCCTCGGCCAGGCTCTTGGCCTCCTCCAGCGTCGCCTCGCCATAGATGCCGCGCGCATCGCTTTCACCGAAATGGATCTTGCGCGCTTCCTCGGCAAACTTGTCGCCGACATAGTCGGCGTTCTCGCGCACCTTCTCGGCCATCGCCTTGAGCTGCGCCAGGGCCTGCTTCTGCGCTTCGCCCATGGCGAGCGCTATCGTCTCCTGCTTGCGCGCCGTGGAGACGGCCGGCGCCATCAGCGCTTTCTGCACCTTGTGCGAGCCGCAGGTCGGGCAATCGACGAAGCCACGTTTCTTCTGGGTGTCGAAATCGTCGTTGCTGCGAAACCAGCCTTCGAACTGGTGCTCATGCTCGCAGATCAGGGCGAAGCGTATCAAGATGCCGCACCCCTGAGTCGTGGAGCCTCGGACGAACCGGCATTGACGGCGAAATCCCGCGCATTTTTCAAGTTGGGGATCTTCCTGCGCGCCGCAAGCGACTGCGCCGGGTCGATCTCGGCGACGATCACCGCAGGCTCGTCATGCGCGGCTTCGGCGATGATGCGGCCCCACGGATCGACGATCAGCGAATGGCCATAGGTCTCGCGGCCGTCCTCATGCAGGCCACCTTGCGCGGCGGCGACGACATAGGCGCCGTTTTCGATGGCGCGCGCCCTGAGCAGCACATGCCAGTGCGCCTCGCCCGTCTGACGGGTGAAGGCGGCGGGCACGGAGAGCAAATCGGCGCCGGCCAGCGCCTCGGCGCGGAACAATTGCGGGAAGCGCAGGTCGTAGCAGACCGCGAAACCCAGTTTCGCGCCTGCGATCCCGGTCACCACGGCCTCCGTCCCCGGCTCATAGGCGGCGGATTCGCGCCACGACTCGCCATTGTCGAGATCGACGTCGAACATGTGGATCTTGTCATAGGTGGCGAGCGTGGCGCCGTCCGGGCCAAACAGCAGCGCCCGGTTGGCGAGCTTGCCGTCGGCGCGCAGGATGGCGGTCGAGCCGATATGCAGGAAGACGCCGAGCTCGCTCGCCAGTCCGCGCGCGGTTGACACAATGATGTCCTTGTCCTCGGAGGTGAAGGAGGCGGCGCGCGCTTGCCTGTCGCGGATCAGCGCCCCGGTCATCTCCGGCGTCTGGATGTAGGCCGCACCTTGAGCCGCCGCTTCGCGCACCAGCCGTTCGAGATCGATCGCGTTGCGCTCGGGGCTCTCGCCTGAACGCATCTGGATCGCAGCAGCCTTGAAAACACCCATCGTCATATTCCTCAAATCGTGGCGCCGTTGGCGAGCAGTCTGTCCAGCTGGCCCTCGGCCTCCAGCTCGTGGAGGTCGTCGCAGCCGCCGACATGCGTGTCGCCGATGAATATCTGCGGAAAGGTCGAGCGGCCATGAGCGCGGGAAATCATCTCCTGGCGCAGCTCCGGCGAGAAGGAAGCGTCGTGCTCGGTATAAGCGACGCCCTTGCGCTCGAGCAGCCGCTTGGCTGCCGTGCAATAGCCGCACATCATGCGGGTGTAGATCGTGACGTCGACCATGACGAATTTCCATTGTTCGTTGCCGACTTATATAGTCGCGGACTCGTCCGCCCGGAAGTCCCCCGGCAACACACGTGCGAAGGTCAGCACGTCGACAGCGCCGGCGCCACCCTTTTTAAGTGCCTTGGTGGCGGCACGGACGGTGGCGCCCGTGGTGTAGACATCGTCGATCAGAAGCACCCTGCGGCCGGCAATCTCGATTTCCGCCTCGGCAGGCACCCGAAAGGCGGCTCGCACATTCTCCTCGCGTTCCTTTCGCTCCAAGCCGACCTGCTGGCGGGTGAGCTTCACGCGCCGCACCGCCGAGGGGGCGAAGGGCAGATCGCTGAGCACGGAGACCGCCCTTGCCAGTTCCGCCGACTGGTTGAACCGCCGCCGGAAGAAGCGCCGCCAGTGCAGCGGCACCGGCACCACCACATCCGCCTCGGCGATGAGATCCGCGCCTGCGCGCACCATCCAGCGCGCCATCCATGGCGCGAGATCCGTGCGGTCCTGATATTTCAGCCCTTGCACCATCTGGCGGGCGACGCCGGAATACGCCACCGCGGCTCGCGCCCGCTCGAAGGGTGGCGGATCGGCAATCGCCTCGGCCGACAGAAAGCCCTCGCCCATATTGTGGGTGAACGGCGTGCCCATCACCGGGCACCATGGCCGTTCCAGGAGCCGCAGCTTCGGCCAGCAGGAGCCGCACAGCACGCCGGGCTGCGAGACATGCCGGCGGCAGCCGGCACAGACCGGCGGAAACAGGATGCGCGCCGGCCATGCGAGCGCCGATCGGGCGAAGTTGCTGATCGCGATGGGCTTGATCTTGGGCATCCGATCGGCCACGTGGTTGGTCCTCGGCGCCACTATATCAACTATATCAGAGCCTGGACAAACAAGGATCCGCCCATTGCAGCCTATAATGGACACCTCTCTCTGGCTGGCGCACAAGCGGCGCGCGCTCGCCGATCCGGTTAACGGCGCGGACTTCCTGATGAACCGTGCCGCTGAGGATCTTGCCGATCGGCTGGGGGCCGTCGAGCGCAAGTTCGGCAAGGCGGCGGTGCTGTTTTGCCAGACGGCGGCGGCGGCCAACGTGCTTGGCGAAAGCGGCAAGGTAGCGGACATTGTCCGCGTCGAGACGGACGCCGCCTTCCTGAATGGCGCTGCCGGCTTGATCGCGCCGCTGGAAACCGTGCCGTTCGAGCCGGAAAGCCTCGACCTGGCGGTTTCCCTTCTGTCTCTGCAAGCGATGAACGACATCCCCGGCATGCTGATCCAGATCCGCCGCGCGCTGCGGCCGGACGGGCTTTTTCTCGGCGCCTTCGCGGGTGCCGGCACGCTCGGTGAATTGCGCGAAAGCCTGCTCGCGGCCGAGACCGAGCTCCATGGAGGCGCCAGTCCGCGCGTCACCCCGTTCACCGACGTGCGCGATGCCGGCGCGGTCCTGCAGCGCGCCGGTCTCGCGCTGCCGGTCGCCGACGTCGAGACGGTGACGGTGCGCTATGCCAGCCTGTTCAGCCTGATGGCGGACCTGCGCGCCATGGGCGAAACCAGCGCGCTCGCCGATCGCAGCCGGCGGCCCGGCGCTCGCAGGCTGTTCGCCAGGGCGGCTGAAATCTACGCCGAACGGTTTTCCGACCCCGACGGTCGCGTGAGGGCAAGTTTCTCGATCGTCTGGATGTCCGGCTGGGCGCCCGACGCCTCGCAGCAGAAACCGCTCAAACCGGGTTCGGCCAAGGTCTCGCTGAAGCAGATACTGGAAGGCCGCTAAGGGCAATAAACCGTCCGCAGGCGCGGACGCGTCAGGGGGCGAAGGCGTTCGAAAGCCTGCTGGTGTTGTCGCTGAACAGCCATGTGATCGAGTTGAAGACCTGCCCGATGCCGCCGATGATGGTCAACGACAGCACCGCGACGATCAGGGCATATTCGACGACCGTGGCGCCGTTCTCGTCCTTCAGAAAACGTTGCAGCACTGTTTTCATGACCTCGATCCCTCTTGCCAGGACACTACCCTCGATCTGTTAAGAAAGGTTAACGGCAAAGGCTTAACAGGCGGTGAAACCGTCGCCGTTTCGAAAATGCCTAACCACGTCAGCAGTCGCCGCTGCTCTTGCCATCGGAGCGGATGATGCAGACCGAATCGGGCTGCGGCTGCAGCACGCTGCGGCGCACTGTGTAGGTGTCGCGATGGCTGACCGAACCGGTGGCCGTCATGTCGAGCCCGCCAGGAAAATCATTGCGGGCAGCCAGCGAGCGCGTCTGGCTCTCGAGGAACGGGGTCGCGATCAGCGCCAGCGCCACCGCGGCCGAACCGAACAGCAGCGTGATGCGCAATAAGCCCATGCCAGCGTCTGCGGCACGAAAGCCGCGGTCGGGCCGGATCGAGTCCCAATCCCTGTCTAGGCTCATGCTATCGCTCCCCAGCGAATCGGTGGCGCGGCCGCGACACGGCCTTGCTTCAATTTTTCATGACGAGATAAATCTTCCATTAACGCTGGCTGACACGACGCCTCGACCGGCAGCCGGGCGGTAGGGCGCCCTCAAAGAAGATCGATGAGGAACGGGATCAACGGCGCGTCGGCCGGCGGCATCGGATAGTCGCGCATCTGCTTTGGCCGAACCCATTTCAACGCCTGCCCTTCCCTTGGCTGGGCGATGCCGCGGAAGCGGCGGCAGACGAACAGCGGCATCAGCAGATGGAAATCGTCGTAGGAATGACTGGCGAAGGTGAGCGGCGCCAGGCAGGGAATGTCGGTTTCGATGCCGATTTCCTCATGCAGTTCGCGGATGATGCATTGTTCGGGCGTCTCGCCGGGCTCGACCTTGCCGCCGGGGAATTCCCACAGGCCGGCGAGTTGCTTGCCCTCGGGCCGCTGCGCCAACAGCACGCGGCCATCGGCATCGACCAGCGCGCAAGCGGCGACCAGGAGCAGGCGCTTGCCGGCGATCGTCACGCCACTCATGCGCCCGGCGGCCGGCGATAGTGATAGCGATAGACTTCGTCGAAGCCGAGCGAGCGGTACAGCGCCAGCGCCGGCGCATTGCCGGCTTCGACCTGCAGCCAGGCTTCGCGCGCGCCACGCAGCCGCGCCCATTTCAGCGCCGACAGGATCAGGTTGCGGCCATGGCCCTTGTTGCGCGCCGACTTGTCGGTGGCGACCTCGAACAGGCCGGCGAGATCGCCGTCGTGCACGCAGATCAGCGTCGCCAGCGGTTCGGCCCCATCCTCGAGCGCGAACAGCCCGGCCTCGGGCTGGATGGCGCCGATGATCTCCGACAGGCCAGGCCGCAGCGACACGTCCGAACCGCTGACCTCGAGCGACGCACCGATGAAGCGGCTGATGTCCTTCAGCGGGATCTGGTCCATGGCGGCATCGAGCTGGGCATCGGCCAGCGGCAGCCGCATGACCAGCGATTCGTCGAATCGGCTCCAGCCCTCCTTGTCGAGATGGCTGGCAAGATCGGGGCCGGACAGCGGCGACATGCGGAACGTCAGCGGCCTGCCATAGGCATCGAAACGGCGGCTGGCGCGGCCGATGCGATCGGCAATGTGCTGGATGTCGCCCGGATCGAGCGGATTGACCGAGTTCAGCCGCTTGGCCGGATGGCCGGCGGTCAGCCGCACCACCCAGGTGCCGTCATAATGGACGGCGGCTGCCGGCCAGGCGCGAAAGCCGGCCGCCTCATAGCGGCGTACGATCGCGAGCATGCTTGCCGGATGCTTGGAAGCCAAAACCATCAGCTCCGATAATCGCCATTGATGGCGACGTATTCCTTGGTGAGATCGCAGGTCCACACCGTCGCCTTGCCGCGGCCAATGCCGATATCGGCGCGGATGCGGATATCGTCGCGCTTCATGTAAGCCGACGTCGCTTGCTCGGAATAGCCCGGGTCGCGCTCGCCCTCGTGCGCCAGCCTGTTGTCGCCGAACCAGATCGACAGCCGGTCGCGGTCGGCGGGCTCGCCGGCCTTGCCGACGGCCATGACGACGCGGCCCCAATTGGCGTCCTCGCCGGCGACCGCCGTCTTGACCAGCGGCGAATTGGCGATCGACAGCGCGATGCGCTTGGCCGATCTTGCCGATTTCGCCCCGGTGACGGTGACTTCGACCTGCTTGCGGGCGCCCTCGCCGTCGCGCACCACTTGCAGCGCCAGCGATTTCAGCACCTTGCCGAGCGCCCGGCGGAACGCGCCGAGGCGCGCATCCTTCGGATCGGAGATCGCGGGCGCGCCGCGACCGGCGGCCTTGCCGGTGGCGAAGATCAGCAGCGTGTCGCTGGTTGAGGTGTCGCTGTCGACGGTGACCGCGTTGAAGGTCTTGGCGGTGCCGCGCGACAAGAGATCCTGCAGCACGGGGGCCGCGATCGGTGCGTCGGTGGCGATGAAGGACAGCATCGTCGCCATGTCGGGCGCGATCATGCCGGCGCCCTTGGCGATGCCGTTGATGGTGACATCGGTGTCGCCGAGCTTGACGGTCGCGGTCGCCACTTTCGGATAGGTATCCGTGGTCATGATGGCCTTTGCCGCTTCGGTCCACAGGTCAGGCTTGCCGTTGCTGACCAGTCCAGCCAGCAGATGGCTGAACTTGGTGGTGTCGAGCGGCTCGCCGATGACGCCGGTCGATGCCAGGAAAACCTCACTGGCCTTGCAGCCCGCTGCCTTCGCCGCCGCCTCGCCCGTCACTGCTGTGGACTCGCGACCCTTCTTGCCGGTGAAGGCATTGGCGTTGCCGGAATTGACGACCAGCACCCGCGCTGTGCCGGCCCCGAGATTCTGCCGGCAGAAATCGACCGGTGCCGAAGGGCATTTCGATTTCGTGAAAACACCGGCGACCGCCGTGCCCGCGTCGAAGACCATGGTCAAGAGGTCGGTGCGGTTCTTGTACTTTATCCCCGCCTCGGCGGTGGCAATGCGCACCCCCTCGATGGCCGGCATCTTGGGGTATTTCTTCGGCGCGAGCGGCGAAATCGTCGTGGACATGGGACCTCGGGCGGCAAAAATCGCAAGGGAAGGCCGGTTTGCCCGATACGCCGCGCGGGCGCAAGGGCGTTTTCGTCGCTGCCGCCAGGGCAGAGCCCGCCGGGATTAAGCTTGCATTTCAAATCTGTTGGCGTTGCCGGGGCCCATGGCATTATGATCCTGCCCCATGGGCAGGCTTGCGATCCTCGCTTGGGCGTTTCTGGGACTTTTGCTGCTGAGCGCCGACGCTGAGCCGCAGCGGCGCGTGGCGCTCGTCATCGGCAACGGCACTTACGCCGAAGCCGGTACGCTGGCCAATCCGGTCAACGATGCGCTCGACATCGCCGACAAGCTGCGCTCCATCGGCTTCGAGGTCATCGAAGGCAACGATCTCGGCAAGCGCGAACTCGAACGCAGCATCGGTGAGTTTTCCGATGCGCTCCAAGGCGCGGGCGTCGGGCTTTTCTACTATGCCGGCCATGGCCTGCAGGTCGAAGGGCGCAATTACATCGTGCCGGTCGACGCCAGGCTCGACATGCCGGTGAAGCTGCAGCTCGAGGCCGTGCCGATCGACGAGGTCCTCGACATCATGGAACAGCAGACCAAGGTCAGCTTGGTGTTCCTCGATGCCTGCCGCAACAATCCGTTTGCCCGCGGCCTGAGCCGCAACGCCACCACCCGCTCGGCGACGGCGCTGGCCGGGCTCGCGCAGTTCGATTCGACACGCGGCTCTTTCATTGCCTTCTCGACCGCGCCAGGCGCCGTCGCCATGGACGGAAGCGGACGCAACTCGCCCTTCGCCGCCGCCCTGCTGCGGCACATCGCCGAACCCGGCCAGAGCATCAACGACATGATGATCGAGGTGCGCCGCGACGTGGTCTCGCAAACGCGCGAGGCCCAGCGCCCGTGGGAGCAGGGCTCGCTGCTCGAACGCTTCGAGTTTGTGCCGAGCGGCGAGCCGGCGCTGCCACCCAGGCCGGCGGCCGCACCGGCGCCGGCCCCGCAGGTGGCGGCGCTCGAACGGTCCGTCGGCGACGACAAGGGATCGATCGAAAAATTCCTGCGCCAGGACTACCTGGCGCCCGATACGAGGGCGATGGCTGAAACCGTCAAGCGGCTCTATGCACCGTCGGCCACCATTTTCGGCACGCGCTACGACGCCGATGCCATCGCCAAGGTCAAGACCGACTGGTTCGCGCAATGGGCCTCCTGGTCGTTCGGCCTCGAGCCCGGCAGCCTGGAGGTCACCCCGCATGGCGAGGATCGCACCGAGGCCGTCTTCGCGATGCGCTACGACTATGTGCCGAAGGACAAGTCGGCGGCCCGGCTGACCGGCAAGGCGCGCGTCACGCTTGGGCTGGTCAAGGCGGACGACGGCTGGCGCATCGTGTCGGAGACATCGGAAGCCATGAATTAAACGCCGATGGCGGCGCGCCACCGTCGGCGACATATGCCTGCTGGTCCACATTGCTGATCACCTGCTTCCGGAACCATCCCCTGAAAACGGGCCGTTTCGTTTCATCGCCAGCTCACCTATGATTGCCGGCGAAATTGTTGGCGAGGACGACAGGCATGGCCGAAGACGCTGACCCGGCGCGCAAATCAATCGGCGCACGGCGCAATCCCGACAGCGCCGGCGCCATACTCGAAGCAGCCGAAGCGGTGCTGGTCGAGGCCGGCTACGCCGGGTTCTCGATCGAGGCGGTGGCGCGGCGGGCGCGCGCGGGAAAACCCACGATCTATCGCTGGTGGCCGAGCAAGGCGGCATTGCTGCTCGAAGTCTACCAGCGGGGCAAGCGTGTCGACGTCCCCGATACCGGAGGGCTTGAGGAGGATCTCGTCGGCTTCCTGAAAAACCTGTTCCAGCACTGGCGCGAGACATCGTCGGGCAGCGTGTTCAGATCGCTGGTCGCCGAGGCGCAGTCGGATGATGCCGCAGCCTTGGCCCTTGCCGACTATGCGCTGGGCCGACGGTCACATACCGGCCAGATAGTTGAGCGTGCCAAGGCAAGGGGCGAAATCCCGCCCGATGTCGATTCGGCGCTGGTCGCCGATCTGATCGCCTCCTACGCCTGGAAGCATCTCCTGACCAATCGGCTCGACGAGGACGAAGCCACCATCCGCAAGGCGGTGGCTTATGTGATGCGAGGCATAGCAGCACCCTGCAGGTAAGAACCAGCCGCACAGGGTCGACAAAAAAGGGCGCGGCAACCCTTGGCTGCCGCGCCCCTCTTTCAAAATTCTTCCAGGCTTACTTGGCGCTTTCCAGCGTATCGACCGCCTTCTTGAGGTTCGCGTCCGGAATCTCGACCTTGGCGGCGCCGCGCAGCGACTTGACCAGCGCGAAATACTTGTCGCGGATGACCGCCTGCTTGGCCTGGTCCTTGACCTCGTCGAAGGCCGGCGGCTGCTTGGCGCGCTTGTCCTCCAGCTTGATGACATGCCAGCCGAACTGCGACTGCACCGGCTGCTCGGTGTACTTGCCGACCTCGAGCGCGAAGGCAGCCTTGTCGAACTCCGGCACCATCTGGCCAGGTCCGAACCAGCCGAGATCGCCGCCGCTGGTCTTTCCGCTCGGGTCGCTGGTGTGTTCGTTGGCGAGCTTCTGGAAGTCGGCGCCACCGTCGAGCTGCTTGATGATGGCCTCGGCCTCTTCCTTCGTCTTCACGAGGATGTGACGGGCGTGCACTTCGTTGACCGGCGGCGTGTTGGCGATTTCCTGGTCGTAGCGGGCGCGAACCTCGGCGTCGGTGACCTTGTCGACGACGCCCTTCTCGACCATCTCGCCATGCAGCGCGCGCTGCTGCAGGAACGCCATGCGGCGCTGGAAGTCGGGATCCTTGTCGAGGCCGGTGGTGACTGCCTGGGCGGCCATGACGCGGATTTCGATGGCCGCCGAAAGCGCGGCGGCGCGGCGCTGCTCGGCCGGCAGCTGCGCGAACTGCTGCGAAAGCTCGCCTTCGGCGAGCACGAGGTCGGCCTCGGTCAAGGGCTGGCCGTTGATCGTAGCGACGACGGCGTTCGGATCGACGGGTGCCGCGGCAGGTGCTGCCGCACCAGCCGGGGCGGGAGCGGTTTCCTGCGCCATCAGCGGCGACAGCGAAAGAGCCGACAGGCCGAATGCCAAGCCAAGGCTGGCGAGCGACGCGCGGCGGAACAACAAGGACATGTAGATGACTCCGGTAAGGGATTGTAAAAAGCGGGGTGGCTTCCAGATCAGCCAGATTGTGGCGGAATTTGGCGCGACCGGCAGGGCCAGCGCGGCGTTGACATCAGTTGAGCCCCCTCTTATCTGTCCAACGACTTTGCGTCCAGAACCGTTTTCCGGGCGCTTTTTGTGTTTGCCCGTATTCAGGCGGTGCGTCACGTGGAATTGATGGGGCCGGCCGGCGCCCGTCTCAAGATTGAGAATTCTATCGAAAGGACCATTGGATGGTCAGTCTCGGCGGTCTCGCCCGTAAGGTTTTCGGTTCCTCCAATGACCGTCGGGTCAAATCGACCCGGCCCCGCGTCGAGGCGATCAATGCCATGGAAAACGAGATGCGGGCGCTCTCCGACGAGGAGTTGGTCGGCCGCACCGCGAAATTCCGCCAGGACATCGCCAATGGCGCCACGCTCGACGACCTGCTGGTGCCTGCCTTTGCCACCGCCCGCGAGGCGGCCCGCCGCGTGCTCGGCATGCGTCCCTTCGATGTCCAGCTGATCGGCGGCATGGTGCTGCACAATGGCGGCATTGCCGAGATGCGCACCGGCGAGGGCAAGACCCTGGTCGCGACGCTGCCGGTCTATCTCAACGCGCTCGCCGGCAACGGCGTCCACGTCGTCACCGTCAACGACTATCTCGCCACCCGCGACTCCGAATGGATGGGCCGCGTCTACAAGTTCCTCGGCCTCTCGGTCGGCGTCATCGTCCATGGCCTGTCGGACGAGGAACGTCGCGTCGCCTACGCCGCCGACGTCACCTACGCCACCAACAACGAACTCGGCTTCGACTATCTGCGCGACAACATGAAGTACGAGCGCGCCCAGATGGTGCAGCGCGGCCACAATTACGCGATCGTCGACGAGGTCGATTCCATCCTGGTGGACGAGGCGCGCACGCCGCTGATCATTTCCGGTCCGCTCGAGGACCGCTCGGAAATGTACAACACCATCGACACCTTCATCATCCAGCTGCAGCCGCAGGACTACGAGATCGACGAAAAGCAGAAGACCTCGATCTTCACCGAGGAAGGCACTGAGAAGCTGGAGAACCTGCTGCGCGCCGCCGGCCTGCTGAAGGGCGAGTCGCTGTATGACGTCGAGAACGTCGCCATCGTCCACCATGTCAACAATGCGCTGAAGGCGCACCGGCTGTTCCAGAAGGACAAGGACTACATCGTCCGCAACGACGAGATCGTCATCATCGACGAGTTCACCGGCCGCATGATGCCCGGCCGCCGCTATTCGGAAGGCCTGCACCAGGCGCTCGAGGCCAAGGAGCACGTGACGATCCAGCCGGAGAACCAGACGCTGGCCTCCGTCACCTTCCAGAACTATTTCCGCCTCTACAAGAAGCTCGCCGGCATGACCGGCACGGCGCTGACCGAGGCCGAGGAATTCGGCAACATCTACAATCTCGACGTCACCGAGATCCCGACCAACCTGCCGGTCATCCGCAAGGACGAGGACGACGAGGTCTACCGGACGGTCGAGGAAAAATACAAGGCGATCGTCAAGGAGATCCGCGAAGCCAGCGCCAAGGGCCAGCCGACGCTGGTCGGCACCACCTCGATCGAGAAGTCCGAGCAGCTGGCCGAGCGCCTGCGCAAGGAAGGCTTCAAGGATTTCGAGGTGCTGAACGCCCGCCACCACGAGCGCGAGGCGGCAATCGTCGCCCAGGCCGGCAAGCCGGGCGCCATCACCATCGCCACCAACATGGCCGGCCGCGGCACCGACATCCAGCTCGGCGGCAATGCCGAGATGCGCATCGCCGACGAGCTGGGCGACATGCCCGAGGGGCCCGAGCGCGAAGCCATGGAAAAGGCGATCCGGGACGATATCGCCAGGCTGAAGGAAAAGGCGCTGGCCGCCGGTGGCCTCTATGTGCTCGCCACCGAGCGCCACGAATCGCGCCGCATCGACAACCAGCTGCGCGGCCGTTCCGGCCGCCAGGGCGACCCCGGCCGCTCGAAGTTCTTCCTGTCGCTCCAGGATGATTTGATGCGCATCTTCGGCTCCGAGCGCATGGACGGCATGCTGCAGAAGCTCGGCCTCAAGGAAGACGAGGCGATCATCCATCCTTGGATCAACAAGGCGCTGGAAAAGGCGCAGAAGAAGGTCGAGGCGCGCAACTTCGACATCCGCAAGAACCTGTTGAAGTATGACGACGTCTCCAACGACCAGCGCAAGGTGGTGTTCGAGCAGCGCATCGAGCTGATGGACGGCGAGGGCCTGCCCGAGATCATCGCCGAGATGCGCGAAGGGGTCATCGACGAGATCGTCGCCAAGGCCATTCCCGAAAACGCCTATGCCGAGCAATGGGATGTCGCGGGCCTGAAGGCCGAGGTCGCCGAATTCCTCAACCTCGACCTGCCCGTCGACGAATGGGCCAAGGAAGAGGGCATCGCCGAGGACGACATCCGCGAGCGCATCACCCAGGCCGCCGACGCCGCCGCCAAGGAGCGCGCCGATCGTTTCGGCCCCGAGGTGATGACCTATGTCGAGCGTTCGGTGGTGCTGCAGACACTCGATCATCTGTGGCGCGAGCACATCGTCAATCTCGACCATCTGCGTTCGGTCGTCGGCTTCCGCGGCTACGCCCAGCGTGATCCGCTGCAGGAATACAAGGGCGAGGCGTTCGAGCTGTTCCAGGCGATGCTGGGCAATCTGCGGCAGGCCGTCACCGCGCAGCTGATGCGCGTCGAGCTGGTCCGCCAGGCCGCCGAGGCGCCGCCACCGGAGGCGCCCGACATGTTCGGCACCCATATCGACGGCACCACCGGCGAGAATGATTTCGAAGGCGGCGAGACCGCCCTTCTGGTCCGTCCGGAGGCGACCGCCATCGTTGCTCCCGAGGACCGCGACCCGAACAATCCTGCGACCTGGGGCAAGATCGGCCGCAACGAAGCCTGCCCGTGCGGCTCCGGCAAGAAATACAAGCATTGCCACGGGGCGTTCGCGTAGGGCGCTTCTTCCCTTCTCCCCGTCACTATACGGGGAGAAGGTGGCCCGCAGGGCCGGATAAGGGGCAGCGCTGAGTTTCGAAATCGGCGTCGCTAAAACCCCACGAATGCCGCCTCGTCGACGGTCACTCGAACATCTTCATGCGCGCCGCCTTCCATCACCGTCGACAAGTCGATGGCCGGAGCCCCGTCGCGCACAGCCTCCGCCGGCAATATCCCGGTTGTGACAACAGCGCCTTGTCGGCCCGTCCCCACCATCGCGCCCCCAAAGCCGTGCACAGGCGCGGCTGGACCGGCACAGCGCAAATCCGTGCCGCCCGTTATCCGCCTGCCGGCACCTTCTCCTCGTATAGTGACGGGGAGAAGCGAGCTCCCGCCCACGTTTTCTTAAGGTGTCTCCGCTACACCAAGGCCTGAAAAAGAGGCGGAAAACGGAGAGTAATCGGGGTGCGCTTTTCCGCGGCCACGACAGCCGGGCGGTTCCTGCCGCAGCGTTTGGCGCTGCGCATCGGGCCGTTGCTTGACCGCATCGACGCCGTGCTGTTCACCGCCGACGAGCGCGGCGAGGCCGGCCGCATGTCGGTCATCGCCTTCTCCATCCGCATCATCAGCGCCGTCATCGCCTTCGTCAGCCAGGTGTTGATGGCGCGCTGGATAGGCTCGTTCGAGTACGGCATCTTCGTCCTCGTCTGGGTGACGATGGTCATCGTCGGCAACCTCGCCTGCCTCGGCTTCCATACCTCGGTCATCCGTTTCATCCCCGAATACCGCGAACGCGGCTTGATGGACGAACTGCGCGGCATCGTGCTGGCCAGCCGCCTGTTCGTGCTGATCGCCTCCACGTTCATCGCCGGGCTCGGCGCGCTCGGCGTCTGGCTGGCTTCGCCGTGGATCGAAAACTACTACGTGGTGCCGTTCATCCTCGGCGTCATTTGCCTGCCGATGATCGCGCTCTCGGATCTGTTGCAGGGCCAGGCCAGGGCGAACAGTTGGGCGTTGTTCGCCCTGTCGCCGACCTATCTGGTGCGGCCGGTGCTGATCCTGCTGTTCATGGCGCTGATGCTGCTGGCGGGTTACGCCCCCGATGCCAGGACGGCGATATTCGCCTCGATCGCCGCCACCTACATCACCACGCTCGGTCAACTCATCGGCGTCACCAATCGCCTGGAAAAGCGGATTCCGGCTGGGCCGATGAAGGTGCATTTCGCCGAATGGTTCGTCGTCTCGCTGCCGATCTTCCTGGTCGAGAGCTTCTTCTTCCTGCTCACCAATGCCGACGTGCTGATGGTCGGCGCCTATATGGATCCCAACGACGTCGCCATCTATTTCGCCACGGTCAAGACGCTGGCGCTGGTGCATTTCGTCTATTTCGCCGTCAAGGCCGGCGTTGCCCAGCGCTATGCGCAGTTCACCCATGGCGAGCCGGAGAAACTTGCCGCCTTCGCCCGCGAGACGGTGTCGTGGACGTTCTGGCCGTCGCTCCTGATGGCGACGCTTGTGCTGGCGCTGGGCGAGCCGATGCTGGTGCTATTCGGCCCCGAATTCACCAGCGGCTATCCGCTGCTGTTCCTGCTCGTCTTCGGCGTCGTCGCGCGGGCCGCCGTCGGCCCTTGTGAAAGCCTGCTGACGATGAGCGGCAACCAGAACATCTGCGCCGCCGTCTATGCCATGACGCTGGCCTTCAACATCGCTCTCAACGTGGTGCTGATCCCGCTTTTCGGCCTGTGGGGCGCGGCGATGGCCACCGCCTTTGCCATGATCTTCGAGGCCAGCGCGCTATCCTTCACGGTCTGGCGCCAGCTCGGCATCGTCATGCTCATCTTCGTGCCCGCGAAAGGAGCCGCGTGATGGCCGCCGTCCCGTTGCTTGAGGAAACCAGCGGCGGCACGGCCGGCGCGATGGTGTCCGGCCTTGCCGGGCTGACCCGCGACGCCGATCCCGCCCATATCGAAATCCTCGCCAACAACCGGCCCGAGCGCAAACTGGCCATCTACCCGGCATCGGCCGGCTTCGACCTGGTCGAGGAACTGGACTATCTGTGCGCCCGCACGATCGAGCCGAACGTTTTCTTCAATCCGCGCTTCCTGGCGCCCGCCATGCCCCGGCTGGAGGATCGCGAGGTGCGGCTGGCGGTCATCCGCGACGGCGACGAATACCGCAACCGGCTGCGCCTGCTGGTGCCGTTCTCGGTTGAGCGGCCGGTGGTGCCGCTCGGTGTCCCGGTCATGCGCACATGGTCGAGCCCGTTCGGTCCGCTCGGCACGCCATTGGTCGACCGCGACGACCCGGTCGGCGTCGTCGAGGATTTCTTCGCGATGCTGTCGCGCCCGCACCTCAAGCTGCCGAAAGTGTTTGTCCTGCCCGACATCCGGCTCGATGGCCAGGTGGCGAGCCTGCTTGCCACCGTGGCCGAGACGCGCGGCCTGATGCTGGTCACCACCGGCCAGACCGAGCGCCCCGTGTTGGAGAGCGAGCTCGACGGAGACGACTATCTGAAGGCCTCGCTGCGCTCGCACCATTATCGCGAGTTCCGCCGCCTCAAGCGGCGCCTTGGCGACCTCGGCAGGCTGGACCATATCGTGGCGCGCGGGCCCGAAGAAATCCGCCATGCGATCGAAAGCTTCCTGACCCTGGAAGCGGCCGGCTGGAAAGGCCGCGAACGCACCGCCATGGCGATCGACCGCTACCGCGCCGCCTTTGCCCGCGAAGCCGTGCACCGGCTGGCCGAGCAGGACATGTGCCGCATCCATTCGCTGACGCTCGACGGCCGCACCATCGCTTGCCTGATCGTCTTCGTCGAAGCCGGCGTCGCCTACACCTGGAAGACCGCCTATGACGAGACGCTGTCGGCCTATTCGCCGGGAACGCTGCTGATGATCGAGGTGACGAAGCAGCATCTCGACGACCCCAACATCATGATGACCGATTCCTGCGCCGTACCCGACCATCCGGTGATGAGCCGGCTGTGGACCGAGCGCAAGCCAATGGGCACGCTGGTGATCGGACTGACACCCGATGCCGACCGGCTCACCCGCCAGGCCGCCTCGCAACTGCATCTCTACCGCGAGACCCGCAACATGGCCCGCCTGCTGCGCAACCGGATGAAAAGCCTGTTGAGGCGGCGGTAGACCATGATCTCGAACTTCCGCGGCTGGACGGGCAGGACCCTTGCCGAGACCCGCTATTCACACAATTCCGCAAATCGGCGGATGGGCATGTGCGATCCTATGCGACGCATGATCTCGAGGCTGGAATGATCGGGCGGCACGGTTTCATTCTCGCGGGCACTGTCGTCGCCGTTTGGGCTCTGTCAGGTCTTCTGTCGGCGGCGAGCGCCGCCAATGCGTCTGTCTTCCTTGAAGACCAGACCTGGACCGAACTGCGCGATCTGATCGGCGCCGGCACGACGACGATCATTGTCCCGATAGGCGGCACCGAACAGAATGGTCCCGCCATGGCGTTGGGCAAGCACAATGTGCGGGTCAGGTTCCTGGCGGAAAAGATAGCCGGCCAACTGGGCAACGCCTTGGTCGCTCCCGTGATCTCCTATGTTCCGGAAGGGACCATCGATCCGCCGGCCGCCCATATGCGGTTTCCCGGAACGATCACCATCAGCGACAAGACGTTCGAGCAGTTGCTCGAATCCGCGGCCCGCAGCTTCAAGCTGCACGGCTTCAAGACCATCGTGCTGATCGGCGACCACGGCAGTTATCAGGCCGACGAGCGCCTTGTGGCCGATCGCCTGAATGCCGAATGGCGCAAGACCCCGGTGCGGGTTTTCGCGGCGCTCCAATACTACCAGATCAGCCAGGGCGCCTATGTCGACAAGCTCTTGTCGGCCGGTGCGACGCAGCCCGAGATTGGAACGCACGCCGGATTGGCCGACACATCGCTCATGCTCGCCATCGATCCTTCCATGGTGCGCAAGGATCGCCTTGCGGCCGCCCCGAAGCTCAATGCCGGCGACGGCGTCTATGGCGGCGATCCGGCACGATCGTCGGCCGAGTTTGGCCAGCTCGGCGTGGACCTGATCGTCAATGGAACGACCGAAGCGATCCGCGAATTCACCGCAAAGCAGCAACCCAGATGATCAAGGCATATTGGTGGTTCACGAGCTTCTTCGCACCGCTCGTGTTGTCGCTCGCGCTGTCGTCGACATCAGCGCCAGCTGGCTCGTGCCCGGAGGATTGCAGCGATCCGCCGACGTCGCGCAGTCCCGTCAATATCTACAACCAGACAACGGCCGACCATTTGAGCCCGGCGACCATGGGCGCGTTGCCACGCGTTTATGTTCCAAACCGGTCGTCCAACAGCGTATCGGTCATCGATACCGCAACCCTGAAGGAAGTGGACAGGTTCACTGTTGGGCTCAAGCCGCAGCACGTCGTTCCCTCCTGGGATTTGCGAACCCTGTGGGTCGCCAACAACGCCAGCGGAACCAGCAAGGGCAGCGTGACGCCCATCGACCCCAGAACCGGCAAACCGGGTCACGAAATTCCAGTCGACGACCCCTACAACATGTATTTCATGCCGGACGGAAGTTCGGCCATCATTGTGGATGAAGCCTATGAGCGGCTCGATCTGCGCGATCCGCAAACAATGGCGCTGAAATCGGTGATCCCCACGCCGACCTGTCCTGGCATCAATCACGCCGATTTTTCCGCCGACAATGCCTATGCCATCTTCACATGCGAATATGGCGCTGGCGGCCTCTTGAAGGTGGACCTGAAAAACCAGAAGGTGCTCGGCCACCTCGCTCTGTCGAAGATGGGCATGCCGCAAGACATCCGGCTTTCCCGCGACGGCAAGGTCTTCTATGTCGCCGACATGATGAACGACGGCGTGTTCCTGATCGACGGAGACAGCTTTTCAGAGATCGGCTTCATCGCCACCGGTATCGGAACGCACGGCTTCGTCGTGAGCCGTGACGGGACAAGGCTCTACGTTTCGAACCGCGGCTCGCACAAGATGGAGCAAGGCCGTGCGAAGGGACCGGGCAGTGTGACCGTCATCGACTTCGCCACCCGCTCGGTCGTCGCGCAATGGCCCATACCTGGCGGTGGCAGCCCCGACATGGGAAATGTCAGCGCCGACGGCAAGCAATTGTGGCTGTCCGGCCGCTTTGACAGCGAGGTCTACATGATCGACACGGCCTCGGGCGCCGTGACGAAAATCCGGGTTGGCGTCGAGCCTCACGGCCTGACGGTCTGGCCGCAGCCCGGCCGATACTCGCAGGGGCATACGGGGAACATGCGGTGAGCGCCGACTGCTCGATAAAATGAAATGGTGCCCCTAGCCGGGATCGAACCAGCACTCCTTGCGGAACTCGATTTTGAGTCGAGCGCGTCTACCAATTCCGCCATAGGGGCTCAGGCCGGGCGGCCTGGATGGGCGCGGACTATACGGTCGGAGGCCTGTTCGTCAACTGGCCAATTCTCAGGTGCCCCGGATGCGACCAAACTGCGCCTTTCGATTTCGTGATGGTGCTGCCATTGTGCGACGCGGAAAATCTTTCTAGACAGGCGGCGCATCAAGGCGCGGCGTGTCTGAAAGGACGGATGGCGTGCTTTGGGTTCCTTGTCTTGTCCCGAAACCGCTGCGCACTTTTGGGCGACACGCATTAGGAGTGCCGATGCTTCGCGGACTTTACGAGTGGACCTTGTCGCTGGCGGCCAGGAAATCCGCCGAATGGTGGCTGGCCCTCATCGCTTTCGTCGAAAGCTCGGTGTTTCTGGTGCCGGCCGACGTGCTCTATGTGCCGATGGCGCTGTCGCGGCCGGATCGCGCCTACCGCTACGCGCTAATCGCCACCGTCGCGTCGGTTCTGGGTGGCATCGCCGGCTGGTTCATCGGCCATTACGCCTATGACGCGGTGGCGAGGCCGATTCTCGAATTCTACGGCAAGTATGACGAGTTCGAGCAGTTGCGCACCTCATCGGGCATCGGCGTCGGCTTCATCATCCTGATGCTGATCACGTCGGGCGCTGCCCATTTGCCGCCGATCAAGGTGGTGACCATCCTGTCCGGCGTCATCGGCGTCAATCTGGCGCTGTTTATCGTGCTGGCGATCGTGGCGCGCGGCGCCCGGTTCCTGCTGCTGGCCTGGCTGTTGCGCCGTTACGGCGAGCCGATCCGCGAGTTCATCGAAAGGCGCCTTGGCCTGATCGCGGGGGCCGCGGCGGGTGCCCTGATTTTGCTTTATATCCTGGTCAAATACGCCCTCTAGACCATGTCGCCCGAGAGTGCCCGGCGGTTTTGGGCGACATGGATAAAACGAGACTGAGCGGGCGGCGAACGCAACGGACGAAAGACCCATGACAGCGACCATGAATGCCGACACCGGACGCCAGCGGACGCGGACCGCCTTGTTTCTCGCAGTCGCCATGGCCGCCACGGTCGGCTCGGCGCTGGGCTTCCAGTATCTCGGCGGCTACATCCCCTGCCACCTCTGCCTCCAACAGCGCACGCCCTACTACGTCGGCGTGCCCTTGATGGTGCTGGCGGTGCTTGCGTCAATGCTGCATGCACCCGCATGGGTGACGCGCGGCTTGCTGGCCATCGGCGGCCTGCTGATGCTCTACGGCCTCTATCTCGGCGTCTACCACTCCGGCGTCGAATGGGCGTGGTGGGCGGGCCCGACCGATTGCACCGCGGGCGCCGGCCCGGTGGACACCGGCGGCAAGGGCGTGCTCGACGCGCTCGACAAATTCGTTCCGCCCTCCTGCGACAAGGCGGCGCTGCGCATCCTGGGCCTGTCGCTGGCCGGCTGGAACGCCATCGCCAGCCTTGTCCTCGCCGCGATCGCCTTCCGCGGCGCCCTCACCCGCGACTAACTCACCAGAACTGAGCCGACCCGAGATCGTTCAAGAATTCGGCAGGCTGAGTCGTATGGAGTGATTGTCGAGAACCGAAGCGGAGCGGACATTTGGTCCGTGAGCATCGGAAGCGCAGACAATCGCTCCAGACGGCCAGCCTCCCGAATTCTCGGACGATCTCAGGGTTCGAGTTCGACATCCCAGTAGAGATAATCCATCCAGCTCTCATGCAGATGGTTCGGCGGGAACAGGCGGCCGTTGTTGTGCAGGTCGTGCACCGTCGGCTGATAAGGCTTCTGCAGCGGCCACATCTTGGCGTGCGCCGGCATCATGCCGCCCTTCCTGAGATTGCAGGGCGAACAGGCGGCGACGACATTTTCCCATGTCGTCGCGCCGCCACGATGGCGGGGGATGACGTGATCGAAGGTCAGATCCTCCGGCGTGCCGCAATATTGGCACTGGAACCGGTCGCGCAGGAAGACATTGAAGCGGGTGAAGGCCGGATGCCTGGACGGCTTCACATAGGCCTTCAGGCTGACGACGCTCGGCAGCTTCATCGAGAAGGTCGGCGAGGATACGGCGTGCTCGTATTCGGCGACGATATTCACCCTGTCGAGGAACACCGCCTTGATGGCGTCCTGCCACGACCAGAGCGACAAGGGGTAGTAGCTGAGCGGACGGTAATCCGCATTCAGCACCAGCGCTGGAAGCCCATCCGGAGATACGGCAACCGTCACGTGTTGACCTCCTTCGTTCTAGTACCGAACGGCGCGGATACTGTAAGCCCGACATGACAGGGATGTGAAGCGGATTGTCGTGTCGCCGAAGCGCCAAAACCGCATGATTTTTATGCTTTTTCGCGGATTCAGGCCGGGGGCGCGGCATCCCTCCCCCTGGTTTCGCGATAATAAGACCAGAAAAGCCGCGATGCGACACCTCGCCACGGGCTCCATGATTCGGCCAACGCGATCAGCGTTTTCTCCGGCGGACGCGGGTCGATGCCGAGCGCGTGACCGACCGCGCTCTGCAAGGCGACGTCGCGCGCGGGGAAGATGTCGGGGTGGCCGGCGGCGAACAGAAGATACACTTCCGCTGTCCACGGGCCGATGCCGGGCACCGCCGTCATCGTCGTGATCGCCTCCTGGGCGTCGAGCGAACAGAGGTGGTGGAGGTCGAGGCCGCCGACCACGGCCTGGGCAATGGCGACCAGACCACGCTGCTTCGGCCGCGACAGGCCGGCCTCGCGAAACATGTCCTCGCCGGCGGCAAGGATCGCCTGCGGCGTCAAGGGATCGACGAGCCTGGTCAGCCGGCCGAAGATGGCATCGGCGCTCGCCCGGGACACTTGCTGCGAGACGACGATCGAGGCGAGGCTCCTGAACCCTGGCTCGGAGAGCCGCAGCGGCACTTCACCTGCCATGCCGCGCACCTTTTCCAGCCGTGGATCGATCACGCAAAGCGCGTCGAGGCCCCGTGCAATGTCGTCGAGCGTGGCGATGCGCTGCATGCTTTCTTGTTCCTTGATCCTCTACAAGGTAGCAATTGGCGAAGCGCCGCAAAACATGAATGCCGCCGGACAGATGACACTGCTGACATTCCGCTTCGCGCCCAGCCCGAACGGCGAACTCCATCTCGGCCACGCCTATTCGGCGCTGCTCAACCAGAATTTGGCGCGCGCCGCCAGCGGCCGGCTGCTGCTGCGCATCGAGGACATCGACACGACGCGCTGCACGCCGCAATTCGAGGCGGGCATGCTTGCCGATCTGAAATGGCTGGGGCTTGGCTGGGAGGAGCCGGTGCGCCGCCAGTCCGAGCATTTCGCCGAGTACGGGACGATGCTTGACCGGCTGATCCGCGAGGAACTCGTCTACCCCGCCTTCATGAGCCGTGGCGAGATCCGCGCCTTCATCACCGATAGCGAACACCGCGGGCGCGACTGGCCGCGCGATCCCGACGGCGTGCCGCTCTATCCCCCGGCCGACAAGGCGCTGCCGGTGAAGGAACGCAAGCGACGGATCGCCGAGAACGCGCCCTTCGCCTGGCGGCTGGATGTCGGCACAGCCATGGCGCGTGCCGGCAAGGACCTCGCATGGGCCGAATTCGTCGATGAGACGCTTTCCGCCACGCGCTTCGTCGAAGCCTGTCCGCAGGACTGGGGCGACGTGATCGTGGCGCGCCGCGATATCCCGACCAGCTACCACCTCGCGGTCGTCATGGACGATGCGCTGCAAGGCGTCAGCCATGTCGTGCGCGGACAGGATCTGTTTTCCGCCACCGGCGTGCAGCGCCTGCTTCAGGAAATCCTGGAACTGCCGCGGCCGGCCTATTTCCATCATCGTCTCATCCTCGGGCCGGACGGACGAAAGCTGTCAAAGAGCCTGAAGGACACGGGCCTTGCCGCCTTGCGCGATGCCGGCGCGACCCCGGAGGATGTCAGGCGGATGGTCGGACTTTAGCTCCTGCTCGGTTCGAACAAACCACGCCTCGAATTCGCCGCCCGTTGAATTCCGGTGATCCATGGATCAATCGTTTCGTTTTGCGCGCCGGGTTGAACCGCATTAGAGCATCGCCACGGTCAATTCTCACCAGCGCGGCGGTTTCCGGAAAATGCACAGCATCAAGCGGTTCATCCCCGCCACCTTCGTTGTCCTGTGGGCAACCGGCTTCATCGGCGCGCGCTACGCCATGCCATGGGCGGAGCCGTTCACCTTCCTCGCCGCGCGTTTCGTCATAGCTGCCATCCTGCTGGCTGTCCTGATGCCCTTGCTGGGCTCGAAGCGAGCCACGCGCGAGGAAGCGCTGCATGCCGCCGGCGCCGGCATCCTCATGCATGGCGTCTATCTCGGCGCCGTCTTCTGGGCCATCCACAGGGGCATGCCGGCCGGGTTCTCGGCCCTGATCGTCGGCCTGCAGCCGCTGATCACGGCCGTTCTTGCCGGCAAGTTCCTTGGCGAGGCGATCTTGCCGCGCCACTGGGCCGGCCTTGGCATCGGCCTCATCGGCATCGTCATCGTGCTGTGGCCAAAGCTCGGGGCACTCGGTGGCGGCGTGACGGCAGCCACGCTGACCGCCTCGCTGGTCTCCGTGCTCGGCATGAGCGCCGGAACCATCTGGCAGAAGCGGTTCGCCTCCGGCGGCGACCTCGTCGCCGCGACCATGTGGCAGTATGTCGGCGGTGCCTCGCTGATGATACTGGCCTCGCTCGCTTTTGAGACACGCACCGTGGTCATCAACGGCGAATTGATCTTCGCCATGGCCTGGCTGGTGCTGGTGCTGTCGCTCGGCGCCATCTTCCTGCTGATGGTGATGATCCGCGACGGCGAGATGTCGAAAGTCGCCTCGCTGTTCTACCTGGTGCCGGCGGTGACGGCCATCATCGCCTGGGCGCTGTTCGACGAGCAGCTCAATGCGCTGCAGATTGTCGGCATGGCGATCACGACCTTCGGCGTTGGCCTGGCAACGGCTCGACAGACCAAGGCACAGAGTCAGCCGACTCGGGCGCGCGCCTCCAGATAGCGGCTGATCGCAGCATTGAGCTCGCCGCCAAGGATGAAGATCGCCGAGATCATATAGAGGAAAACCACCGCGATCATGATCGAGGCAAGCCCGGCATAGGTCGTCACATAGGACGAGAAATGATCGAGGTAGGTAGCGAAAACGGTCGAGCCGACAAGCCATGCCGACAACGTGAAGATGATGCCCGGTACGATCGACACGAGGCGGCGCTTGCCCGCCGGGAGCCAGAAATGCACGGCAAACAGCCCGCCGACAATGACCACCGAGGCGATGACGTAACGCCAGAGCGTGATCGTGCCCATATAGGGCTTGATCCCTTCTATATGGGCTTCGGCGAGCCGCGCCAGCAGCGGCGCGAACACCAGAAGCACGCTGATCGCCAGGAAACCGGCCGTCGCGATCAGCACGAAGATGATGCTCTGCACCCGGCGGTAGATGATGCCACGGGTTTCCGAAACGCGATAGGCGCGGTTGAGCGAGGTGCGCAACGCCTCGATGCCATTCGAGGCAAAGTAAGCGGCCAGCAGCACGCCATAGGTCAAGAGGTCGGTGCGCCTGACTGTCAGCACATTGAGCACTTCACGCGCGATCGGCTTGGCGATCTGTTCGGGCCAGGTGTCGAAGACCAGGTGCACCGCCGTGTCGGAGAACGCCTGCGCGCCAAGGAAGCTGGCGAGGGTCGTGGCAAAGATCAGGAACGGGAACAGCGCCATCAGCGAGGTGATCGCCAGATGGCTGGCCATCGCCCAGCCGTCATCGGTGTTGAAATGGCCGAGCGCGTCATAGAGAACGCGCTTGAGGGCTACGATCTTCCGCATTGAGAACCGCATCCCTCCAATTGTCTCCACGCCGGGAATATGGGAAGGGATTGCGGCAAATGGCAACCCTTGGCGAAACCACCAGCAATCCGGTGCAGGAATTGCGCTCGATCATCGTCACCGGCGCATCCTCGGGAATAGGCGCCCACTGCGCGCGTGCGTTGAAGACCGAAGGCTGGCGGGTGTTCGCGACGGCGCGCAAGCATGAGGATATCGCCGCGCTCGAGGCTGACGGCATCGAGGCCTTCTATCTCGACTATGGCGAAGCCGCATCCATTGAGGCGCTGGTGACGGCGGTGCTTGACCGCACGGGCGGCAAGCTCGACGCCCTGTTCAACAATGGCGCCTACGCTCAGCCCGGCGCCGTCGAGGACTTGGCCGTTGCGGCGCTCAAGGAGCAATTCGAGGCGAATTTCTTCGGCTGGCATGACCTGACCCGCCGCCTGGTGCCGGTGATGCGCCGACAGGGTCATGGCCGTATCGTCCATTGTTCGTCGATCCTCGGCCTGACGCCGGTGCGCTTTCGCGGCGCCTATTCGGCGTCAAAACACGCGCTGGAGGCCTTGATGCTTTGCCAGCGCCAGGAACTGGCCGGCAGCGGCGTCCATGTCTCGCTGATCGAGCCGGGGCCGGTGACGTCGAAGATCGCCAGCAACGGCCTGGTGTGGTTCTTGAAGAACATCGACCACGAGAATTCCGTGCATCGCGCGGACTACCAGGCGCAACTGGAACGGCTGAGGGCGGGCGGCAGCCAGTCGCGGCTGAAACCTGGGCCGGAAGTGGTTCACAAGGCCCTGCGCCATGCACTTCTGTCGCGGCGCCCGCGTCCGCACTATGTGGTAACGGTGCCAGCCAGAATCGGCGTCATGCTCAAGCGCATCCTGCCAGCGTCGATGCTCTATCGCCTGCTCGCCAAACGCGCCTGAGCGCAAGGGAACTGGGAACGCAACAATGGCCACCACCTTCAATATCCTCGCCATTCTGGTCATGGTCGCCGTGGTGATCGTGCTCGTTCGCGGTCTCATCAACATGATGCGTGGCGGTTCCGGCGTCACCTCGAACAAGCTGATGCAGGCGCGCGTTCTCCTGCAGGCCGTGGCGCTGGCGCTGATTCTGCTGGCGGTGTATTTCACCCGCAAGTGAGGATATCGGCCGTTCGGGAGGCGACGTGGTCAAGCTCAACAAGATTTACACCCGCACCGGCGACGATGGCACCACGGGTCTCGGAACCGGCGAACGTCGGCTGAAATCCGATCTGCGGGTGGACGCCTATGGCACGGTCGACGAGGCCAATGCCTGCATCGGCATGGCCCGCGTCCACACCGCGCAGACCTATCAGGCGATCGACGCCATGCTTTCCCGTATCCAGAACGATCTCTTCGATCTCGGCGCCGATCTCGCCGTGCCCGACGATGGCAAGCCGCTCGGCTATGAACCGCTGCGCATCATCGCCGCGCAGACCGGCCGGATCGAAAAGGACATCGACCTGCTCAACAAGGACCTTCAGCCACTCAGATCCTTCGTGCTGAACGGCGGCACGCCGGCGGCCGCCGCCCTGCATCTGGCCCGCACCGTGGCGCGGCGGGCCGAACGGCTGATGGTGGCCCTGGCTCAGGACCCGCGCGAGCACGTCAACCGCGACGCGCTGAGATACATCAACCGTGTCTCGGATTTCCTGTTTGTCGCCGCCCGGGCGGTCAATGACAACGGAAATGCCGACGTGCTATGGGTTCCCGGCAAGAACCGCTGAGCTGTCCGAAAAGCGGGAGGGAGCCGGGGATCGATGTTCATCCCGCTTTACGACACCAACAGGCTGCGGCATATCCGGCTGCAATATGTGACGATCGGCCTGATCGTGGTCAACGCCGTGGTCTATCTCATCACGTCGCTCGGCGGCGAGAACTTCACCAATGCCGCGGTGCTCGGCCTCGGCTTCATCCCTTCGGTCGTTCATGACACCGCCGAGCTCGACCCTCGCTTTGTCATCATCCCCGAAAGCCTGAGCTATCTCACCTATTCCTTCCTGCATGCCGACATTTTCCACCTGGGCGGCAACATGCTGTTCCTGTGGGTGTTCGGCGACAATGTCGAGGACGCGCTCGGCCATGTCCGCTACCTCATCTTCTACCTCTTGTGCGCCATCGCCGGAGCAGCCTTCCAGGGGCTCGTCGGATGGGACTCGCAGGTGCCGCTGATCGGTGCGTCGGGTGCCATTGCCGGCGTGGTCGTCGCCTATCTGATCCTTTATCCGCGCGTGAAGGTGTGGGTGTTGGCCTTTGCCCGCATCCCGCTGCGCATTCCAGCCTTCATCCCGCTCGTCCTGTGGGTGCTTTTCCAGGTGGTGATGTTCGTCGCCGGCGGCGAGGACCAGATTTCCTGGGCCTGCCATATCGGCGGCATCATCGCCGGAGCCATACTGGTGCTTGTGCTGCGCAGCCGCGGCGTGCCGCTGTTTGCGCCCGCTGACGAGGATGTCGCCGTTACCCGTCCCGAACAGCCTCCGGTTTCCGCCCCGGTGACGCCCGAGCCGCCCGCCACGACGCCGCGCTGGGGGCGAGGAAACACTTCCGGTCCCGACTGAACCGATTTGAGCGGCTTGCAGCGTATTGACGTGCAGGGTTGCCGCAACTACGGAAACGTCTCCGTCCGAGCCCAAGGCGGTCAAAGACCAGAATTTCCATCCGGAATGTCGGCTTTCGACAACTCAGACAGGGCGCAGGCTGTTATAGCGCGCCCAAATATCTCTAGAGAGGTGACAGGCAAATGAAGATCCTTGTGCCCGTGAAGCGGGTTGTGGATGCGAATGTGAAGGTTCGCGTGAAGGCTGACGGTTCGGCGGTGGAACTCGCCAACGTCAAGATGGCGATGAACCCGTTCGACGAGATCGCGGTCGAAGAAGCGATCCGGCTGAAGGAAGCCGGCAAGGCTGAAGAGATCATCGTCGTTTCGATTGGTCCGCAGCAGGCGCAGGAGACCCTGCGTACCGCGCTCGCCATGGGCGCGGACCGCGCCATCCTGGTCAAGACCGACGAGCAGACCGAGCCGCTCGGCGTCGCCAAGGTGCTGAAAGGCGTCGTCGACGCTGAACAGCCCGGCCTCGTCATCCTCGGCAAGCAGGCGATCGACGATGATTCCAACCAGACCGGCCAGATGCTGGCCGCGCTGCTCGGCTGGGCGCAGGGCACCTTCGCCTCCAAGATCGTGCTCGAAGGCGACAAGGCCAAGGTGACGCGCGAAGTCGACGGCGGCCTGCAGACGGTGGAACTGAGGATGCCGGCGATCGTCACCGCCGACCTTCGCCTCAACCAGCCGCGCTATGCCTCGCTGCCCAACATCATGAAGGCCAAGAAGAAGCAGCTCGACGAAAAGACCCCGGCCGACTACGGCGCCGACGTCAAGCCGCGGCTGAAGGTCATCAAGACCGAGGAGCCGGGTGGCCGCAAGGCGGGCGTCAAGGTCAAGAGCGTCGCCGAACTGGTCGACAAGCTCAAGAACGAAGCCGGCGTGCTCTGAGATCGGAAGGAACAGACAAATGACAATTCTCCTCATCGCGGAACACGACAACGCCACCCTGTCCGATCAGACTGCAAAGGCGCTTTCAGCGGCCCTGCAGATCGGCTCGGACGTGCATGTGCTGGTTGCCGGCAAGGGCGCCAAGCCGGCAGCGGACGCTGCCGCCAAGCTCAAGGGCGTAAGCAAGGTGCTGCTCGCGGACGCCGACGAACTCACCGAGCGTCTGGCCGAACCGATGGCCGCGCTCGTGGTGTCGTTGGCCGGCGCCTACGACACCATCATCGCGCCGGCGACCTCGTCGGGCAAGAATGTCGCGCCACGCGTGGCCGCGCTCCTCGACGTCGCGCAGGTATCCGAGATCATCGAAGTCGTGTCTCCCGACACGTTCAAGCGGCCGATCTATGCCGGCAATGCCATCCAGACGGTGCAGTCGACCGACGCCAAGAAGGTCATCACCGTCCGCACGGCCTCCTTCCAGGCGGCCCCCGAGGGTGGCTCGGCGGCGGTCGAGACGATCAAGGCGGCGGCCAATCCCGGCCTGTCGACCTTCGTCGAGAACAAGCTGTCTGACACCGACCGTCCGGAACTGACCTCGGCCAAGATCATCATCTCCGGCGGCCGCGCGCTCGGCTCCTCGGAGAAGTTCCAGGAGGTCATCCTGCCGGTCGCCGACAAGCTCGGTGCCGCCGTTGGCGCATCGCGCGCCGCGGTCGATGCCGGCTACGCGCCGAACGACTGGCAGGTCGGCCAGACCGGCAAGGTCGTCGCCCCCGATCTCTACATCGCGGTCGGCATCTCGGGCGCCATCCAGCACCTTGCCGGCATGAAGGATTCCAAGGTCATCGTCGCCATCAACAAGGACGAGGAGGCACCGATCTTCCAGGTTGCCGACTACGGCCTTGTCGGCGACCTCTTCGTCATCCTGCCGGAACTGCAAAAGGCGCTTTGACGCTTTCTGCCAAAGCGTATTAAATTGTGAGGGGTGGGGTAGACGAAGTCGCCCCGCCCTTTTAGTTTGCACCGCACAAAAAGCAGGCTGCAAAGGCCTTTTGACGGGATCGGTGTAATGAGCAAGATCGAGACGATCGGCATCATCGGCGCAGGCCAGATGGGCGGCGGCATCGCCCATGTCTCCGCGCTTTCGGGCTACAAGGTGCTGATCTACGATATATCGCCCGACCGCATCGAGAAGGGCATCGCCACCATCAGCGGCAACATGGCCCGTCAGGTGGGGTCCGGCAAACTCGACGAGAAGGTGCGCAACGACGCGATGGCGCGCATTTCGGCGGCACCGGCCATGGCCGATCTTGCCGGCGCCGATCTCGTGATCGAGGCGGCGACCGAAGACGAGACGGTCAAGCGCAAGATTTACGCGCAGCTCTGTCCCTTGCTCAATCCCGAAGCCATCCTGGCGACGAACACCTCGTCGATCTCGATCACGCGGCTCGCCGCGCAGACCGACCGACCGGAGCGTTTCATCGGCATCCATTTCATGAATCCGGTGCCGCTGATGAAGCTGGTGGAACTGGTGCGCGGCATTGCCACCGAGGACCAGACCTTCGAGGCGGCAAAGACCTATGTGAAGCAGCTCGACAAGACGATCACGGTTTCGGAGGATTTTCCGGCCTTCATCGTCAACCGCATCCTGCTGCCGATGATCAACGAGGCGATCTACACGCTCTACGAGGGCGTCGGCTCCGTCGATGCCATCGACACTGCCATGCGGCTCGGCGCCAACCATCCGATGGGGCCACTGCAGCTTGCCGATTTCATCGGCCTCGACACCTGCCTGTCGATCATGCAGGTGCTGCATGACGGCCTGTCGGATTCGAAATACCGCCCCTGCCCGCTGCTGGTCAAATATGTCGAGGCCGGCTGGCTCGGCCGCAAGACCGGGCGTGGTTTCTACGACTATCGCGGCGAACATCCCGTTCCGACACGCTAGTCAGGTCCGCGTCGGCGAACAGGCAGCCGATTGACCCTGATCAGGACGCGGCAGCCAGCGGCTCGGACGGTTCTGTCTTGTTGTCGACCCCGTCCGGCGCCACGGAAACACAGCCACGGCCGGCCGCCTTGGCCGCATAGCAGGCGGCGTCGGCGCTCGCTATGATCTCGTCGACCTCGCCACAATTGGCGCCGATCGCAGCCAATCCGATGCTGGCGCCGATCAGGTGGGGATGGCCATCCCAGGTGAAATCCAGACCGGCTATCGCATCGATGATGGATCGCGCCACAATCTTGGCGCGGGCAGCCGAACCCGATTTCAGGATGACCGCGAATTCATCGCCGCCCAGACGCGCGACGATGTCTTCGGGGCCAAGGACGCCACGGATAGCCTCGGCAACCCGCTTGAGCAAGGCATCCCCCGCCACGTGGCCGCCGGTGTCGTTGACCAGTTTGAAGTGATCGAGGTCGATGAACATGAACTGATGTGCGCTGCCTCCGGCCGGCACTGTCGTGCCGTCCTTGCGCACCTGATCGACCAGTTCCTCCATCGTGCGGATGAAGCTCGAGCGATTGGCAAGGCCGGTCAACGCGTCATGCGCGGCGGCATAGGCAAGCTGTCGCTGCAGCGCGCGCGCATCGGTGAAATCCTGGAAGACAATGACCAGTCCGCAGAACTCGTTCCGCTCGTTCATGATCGGCGACACGACCTGACGGATGCTGCATCGCGTGTCGTCGCGCCGGATGAGGACGGCGCGGCTGTTCTGGTCGGAAGAGGCCTGGCTGCCGATCGCCGGCCGGGTTACGCCGATCCTGTGACCCGTCTCCTCGTCCACCGCCCAGTAGACGTGGCCGAGCATCTTGCCGAGGGCCTCGCTGCCGGAAACTCCGGTCAGCTTTTCGGCGACCGGATTCATGAAGGTGACGCGGTTCGCGGCGTCGGTACAGATAACGGCATCACCGATCGACTGGAGCGTAACTCTCAGTCGCTCCTTCTCGTCGGCGAGCATTGTCGCCGACACAGCAAGGCGCTCTTCAGCCTCCTTGCGCCGGGTGATGTCGGTCAGGCTGCCAATGGCCCTGATCAGCTTCCCCTCGGCGTCACGCTCGATGACCTTGCCACGGTCGAGGATCCACATCCAGCGCCCGTCCTTGTGGCGCATCCTGAATTCGGCTTCGAAGAATGGCGTCTTGCCGTCGAGATGGGCATGATCGGCCTCGGCGACGATCTCGCGATCGTCGGGATGGACCATCGTCAGCCAATGGGCGGGATCGCCATCGAGCTCGCCATCCGCATAACCGAGCATCCTGACCCAGGTCGAGGAATAGGTCGTGCCGCCCATGCGCATGTCGAGGTCCCACACGCCTTGGCCGGCGCCGGCGAGAGCGAAATTCCAGCGCGTTTCCGCTTCGGCGATGCGCGCCTCGGCCTGCTTGCGTGCGTCGATGTTCTCGATCTGCGAGACGAGATAGAGCGGACGGCCGCTTTTCTCGTCGCGAATGACGGAGCCGGCTAGATGGGCCCAGACGGGCGTGCCGTCCTTCCGCAGGTAACGCTTCTCGAATTGGAAGGCGTCGACGGTGCCCGCCTTCAGACCGTCCATCGTTTCCCGCCCGATCTGCAGATCGTCGGGATGCGTGATCTGGAAAAAGGTCAGCGCCTCGATCTCCTCGCGGCTGTAGCCAAGCATGGCGGCGAAGGCCGGATTGGCCTCGAGAATGCGCCCGTCGAGGCCGATAACGGCGATACCGATCGCCGAATCCTTCATGGCGCGGCGGAAGCGCTCTTCGCTCTGCGCGATCTGCCGTCGGTCCTTCGTGATCCGGTGGGCGAACAGGGCGGCGAGCAAGAGGGCGCCCGCCGCCACCGCTGCCGATATCCACAGGCAGAGTTTCAGCGCGTCAGCACCGGGATCCAGTCGCGACAACACCATCGGGGCAACCGCGGCACAGAGGCCGGCCACGAGCAGCGCCGACCCTGCGTGCCCAAAAGATCGTCGGCCGGTCAATCCTCGCCACATCGCGATACGTGCCACCCCCGTGCGCAAACGGATGTTTTCACGCTGACCCTGATGGACTGGTTTTAAGGAAAGGTTGCGTACAGCATGCCGGCGCCATCGCTAGCGGCGAACATTGCCGGCATGATTAAGGATCGGTGTGCACGGAGCGTGATCGCGGCGGCACTACCAGCGCACGAAAAACCGTCCGCCGAGCGCGCCAAGCAGTGCCAGCACCGCGATGGCGATAGTGTACCAGGTGGCGACGAAAAGCGGCGAATCGTCAAAGCAGTGCGCGGCGTAGAAGGTCGCCGCCAGTCCGCCGGCGAGCAGGCCAGCGACTGCCCCGGCAAGCACCGGCCGTGTCGGCGCGCCGTAGCGCAGCATCCACAGGAAGATGGCAAGCGGGCCAATGCCGATTAGCGGAATGAAGACCATGCAGATCATCATGTTGGAGCCGACAAGGCGCGTTCCCCAGTCGGCTTCCGGCACAGCGAAAAGCTCCAGAACCACCGCCGCCGCGACCAGCAGCGGAGCGGCCATCATCCAGGCCATCGCCCGGCCGGTGGCCGCGCCGGGCGTCGACAAGGCACGGATCAGCGCGAAGGCGCTGACGGCAAGCACGATGGTGAAAACGAACTTCGAGAGGAAGCGCATCGTGTGCATCGCCGCCATGAAGTCCGGGCGCGGGCCGATCGTCAGCAGGAAAACGACTGCCGCGACGACGGCGGCCGCGCCGGCAGCCAGCCACCAGGCCGAACTCAGCGGCATCGCCTTGCTGCGGGCATCGGCGTCCAGCGCCTTGATGAGATCGTCCGTCCTCATGTCATTCCCGCCCGAACCGCCCCTGTCCAAATCGCTTGGCTATCGCGGCAAGTCCCCGGTGCAGCGACACCCGCACCGCCGTTTCGCTGATGCCGAATTTCGCCGCCGTCTCGCCGATTGACCGCCCTTCCACCGATACGGCCGAAACCACCGAACGCTGTGCCGGCGACAGCCCGTCCAGGGCCCGGTTTATGTCGCGCTCGCTGACAGTCTCCGTTTCTGGCTCGGCGAAAGTCTCGGCGATATCGTCGACATCGATCTCGATACGTCGTCCGCGCCGCCGGAAGGCATCGATCAGCTTGAAGCGGGCGATCGCATAGATCCACGGCAACACCGGTGCATCCTGGCGCCAGGTATGCCGTTTCACATGAATGGCCAGCAAGGTTTCCTGCACGACATCCTCGGGATCGACCCCGCCCTGTACGATCTTGCGCCTGACAAAACCGCGGACCAGCGCGGCGATCCGGCGCAGAAAGTCGGCATAGGCCCTTTCGTCTCCCGCGATCGCGGCTCGCATCAGCCGGGAAAGCTCGGCCTCGTCCTTGCCGCTCACAAGAGTTACTCCCCCGATTTTCGCGCCTCGGCGCTGATTTGTTACGTGCCCGGCGAAATAATGTCCAAGGCAAACTGCGGACAAATCACGAAAGTTTGCGGGGTCTGTAGCCGCGACCGCAAACCGCTTCGCCTTCATCGTCAACAGCCTCGCGAACACGCCACGCGGCAATCCGCCGGTTGGGCATCACGCGGAATTGTCCATCTCGCATCGGCCTTTGTGCCTCAGCGACCGATTGAAGCAGATCATCAATCTTGACTATCGCTGTCAGGTATCGATAGGTGCAGCCTGCGAGATCAAGACCAACGAGACCGAGGACGACGCCATGAGATACGCTCTTTTCACTCTTGCCGGCGCGGCAGCGCTTGCAATCAGCCTGATCGCCGGCCCGGCGATGGCGGAGGACGCCGGCATCATTGTCTACAACGCCCAGCACGAAAACCTGACCAAGGCGTGGGCCGAAGGCTTCACCAAGGAAACCGGTATCAAGGTCACCGTGCGCAATGGCGGCGACAGTGATTTCTCCAACCAGATCGTCGCCGAAGGCTCATCCTCGCCGGCCGATGTGTTCCTGACGGAAAACTCGCCTGCCATGGCACTGGTCGAGAGTGCCGGCCTGTTCGCACCCGTCGACACGGACACGCTGGCGCAGGTTCCGCAGGACTATCAGCCGGCTAGCGGCAAATGGGTCGGCATCGCGGCGCGCAGCACCGTCTTCGCCTACAACAAGACCAAGCTCAACGCCGATAAGTTGCCCAAGTCGCTGCTCGATCTCGCCGACCCAAGCTGGAAAGGCCGCTGGGCCGCCTCGCCATCGGGTGCCGATTTCCAGGCCATCGTCAGCGCTCTTCTTCAGCTCAAGGGCGAGGCCGCCACGGCGGACTGGCTGAAGGCGATGAAAACGAATTTCACCCCCTACAAGGGCAACAGCACGGTGATGAAGGCGGTCAATGCCGGCGAGATCGAAGGCGGCGTGATCTACCATTATTACTACTTCGGCGATCAGGCCAAGACCGGCGAGAACAGCAAGAATGTCGGGCTGCACTACTTCAAGAACCAGGACCCGGGTGCCTTTGTCTCGATTTCCGGCGGCGGTGTGCTGGCCTCGAGCAAGCATCCGAAGGAAGCCCAGGCCTTCCTGAAATGGGTTACGGGCAAGGGTGGCCAGGAGATCCTGAAGACCGGCAATTCCTTCGAATACGCGGTCAGCAAGGGGGCTGAGTCCAATCCGAAGCTGGTGCCGCTGGCCGATCTGCAGGCGCCGAAGGTCGATGCAACGACATTGAACTCGAAGAAGGTCACCGACCTGATGACCGCAGCCGGCTTGCTTTAGTTGCCGTTCGTCCTAAAAGGACTACCGACCGCGCTCCCGCGGGGAATTCACTTTCCGCGGGAGTGCTTTGTTTTTCGAGATGGCATTCGTCCATGACGACACGCTGTGTTCCCGACCGCCATCGCGGTCCTTCAATTGCTGCCACCAGGCGGCAGCGGCGCGGCGCCTGAACTGATGCAGTCCGCGGTCGATCTCGCGCGCTCGGGCCTGGGTTCGGACACAGGCCAAAGAACGCTGCGGCGCACGGCGCCATGGATAGTGCTCGCCGCCATCTTGGTTTCGCTGCTGTCGCTGCTGCCGCTTGCCTTCATTATCTGGATCGCGGTGCAGACCGGCTGGGAAACCGTCTCGGCGCTGGTCTTTCGGCCGCGCGTCGGCGAGCTTCTGGTCAACACCGGCCTGCTGGTGTTGCTGGCCGTGCCGATCGCCATCGTGCTGTCGGTTGCGTTGGCCTGGCTGACCGAACGCAGCGACCTGCCTGGCGCCCGGCTCTGGGCCTGGCTGTGCGTGGCGCCGCTGGCCATCCCCGCTTTCGTGCACAGCTATGCGTGGATCACCATGGTGCCTCGGCTGCACGGTCTTTGGGCTGGCGTGCTTGTTTCCGTCATCGCCTATTTCCCGTTCCTCTATCTGACGGTGTCGGCTGCATTGCGCCGTCTCGATCCTGGCCTGGAGGACGCCGCCGCGGCACTCGGCCTTGGCCCCTGGCGTGTCTTCCTGCGCGTCGTGCTGCCGCAACTGCGCCTCGCCATCTGCGGCGGCTCGCTGCTGGTCGCACTGCATCTGCTGGCCGAGTACGGCCTCTATGTCTTCATCCGCTTCGATACCTTCACCACGGCGATCGTCGACCAGTTCCAGTCGACCTTCAACGGACCGGCGGCCAACATGCTGGCCGGCGTGCTGGTGAGCTGCTGCTTCGTGCTGCTCGGCATCGAAGTGCTCGTGCGCGGCGAAGAGCGCTATGCTCGCGTCGGCTCCGGCGCCGCGCGCTATCAGCAGCGCGCGCGTCTGGGTCGCGCCACCATCCCCGGCCTGTTGTTGCTCCTCGCCACCACGCTGCTGGCGCTTGGCGTGCCGTTCGTCACCATCGGCCGCTGGCTTGTCGCCGGCGGCGCGGATGTCTGGCGCTTCGACGAGATTGGCCTGGCGCTCGGCCAGACGCTGTTGCTGGCGCTTGCCGGCGCGTTGCTGGCCACCGTTGCCGCCATGCCGATGGCCTGGATCTCGATCCGCGCGCCGGGACCGCTGCAGCGCCTGCTGGAGGGTTGCAACTACATTGTCGGTTCGCTGCCCGGGGCAGTCATCGCGCTGGCGCTGGTCACCATCACCGTGCGCATCGCGCTGCCGCTCTACCAGACTCTGTTCACCATCCTGATTGCCTATGCCCTGATGTTCCTGCCGCGTGCCCTGGTCAGCCTGCGGGCGTCGATCGCCCAGGCACCGGTCGAACTCGAACGCGCGGCGTCCAGCCTTGGCCGGCCGCCGCTCAATGCGCTGTGGTCGACGACAATCCGCCTTTCGGCGCCAGGTGCCGCGGCCGGCATGGCGCTGGTGGCGCTCGGCATCATGAACGAACTGACCGCGACCCAGATGCTGGCGCCGAACGGCACCCGCACGCTGGCGATGGCGTTCTGGTCCTACAGCGGCGAGATTGATTATGCCTCGGCGGCGCCTTACGCCTTCATCATGGTGGCGATGTCGCTGCCCCTGACCTGGCTGCTCTATGTCCAGTCGAAACGGATGGCCGGACGATGAGCTTTCTCGAAATCAGCGGCCTGCACAAGCATTACGGCCCGGTGGCGGCACTTGCCGGTGTCGATCTGAGTGTCGCCAGCGGCAGCCGCACGGCGATCGTCGGCCCGTCCGGCTGCGGCAAGACGACCTTGCTGCGGCTGATCGCCGGCTTCGAGGCGCCGGACCAGGGCCGCATCGCGCTCGACGGCGAAGTGCTGGCCAATGGCGGCAGTGCCGTGCCGGCGCACCGCCGCGGCATCGGCGTGGTGGCGCAGGACGGCGCCCTGTTCCCGCATCTGACCATCGGCGATAACATCGGTTTTGGCATGGCCCGCGGCGACGACAAGCGCTCCGAGCGCATCGTCGAACTCGCCTACATCGTCGGACTGGACAAGGCGATCCTCAAACGCCGCCCGCACGAGCTCTCCGGCGGCCAGCAGCAGCGTGTGGCGCTGGCCCGCGCCATGGCCATGAAGCCTCGGCTGATGCTTCTCGACGAGCCGTTCTCGGCGCTGGACACCGGCCTGCGCGCCTCGATGCGCAAGGCGGTGGCCGAGCTCCTGGAAGCGGCCGGCATCACCACCATCCTGGTGACGCACGACCAGGCCGAGGCGCTGTCCTTCGCCAGCCAGGTGGCGGTGATGCGCGAAGGCAAGTTCTCGCAGGTCGACTCGCCGCGCGAGCTCTATCTCAGACCCAGGGACAGGATGATCGCCGAGTTCCTCGGCGACGCCATCATCCTGCCGGCGAAGATATCGGGCGGTTTCGCCAACTCGCCGCTCGGCCGCATCCCGGTTGACACCGCCGACAATCGCGACGTGGCCCGCATCATGCTGCGGCCGGAGCAGATCGCCTTGAAAAGAACGTCGCGCGAGGGCATGTCGGGCACGCCCGATATGCTGTTCGGCGAAGTGACCGAATCGGAATTCGGCGGCTCGATGTGCACGATCGCGGTCCGGCTCTTGAACAGTGCCGATCCGCCCGATGCGGCCGCGATCGGCAACACGCCGCTGGTCCTGCGCAAGCCAGGCATGGACGCCCCCGCGGTCGGCGAGATTGTCCGGCTGACCGTGTTGGGAAAGGCGCACGTGTTCGCCTGAACGCCGCGCGCTTCATAAGCGCCGCCAGCTTTATTCAAGCGCGACAGCGCGCGCTAGGCGGTGATGCGTTCACCGGTTTCGGCGGAATAGGCCGGCCACTGCTCCAGAAAATCGCAGCCATGCACCACCACGCGCCCGCCTGCGCTGTCGATGAGGATGACCGCGTAGGATGGCGGCGCCTGCTCGACGATCTCGCTCGATCTGTCGAGGGCAAGCGCGAACCGTGCATGCAGGCCGCGCTGTGCCGAGAACGGGATGCCGGCGACCGTGCCGGCGATGTCGCGATGGACGTGGCCGAAGAAGATATGGCGCACGTTTCCGTGGCGCCGCAGCCGGTCCAGCAACTGCTCGGGCTGGTCGAGTGCCAGCGGATCGAGTTGCGGCAGGCCGAGCGCGACCGGTGGATGATGCAGGAAAACATAAGCCGGCCTGCCGGCTGATTGTTCGAGCCGGGCATCGAGCCAGGCAAGCCGCGTTTCGCACAATTCGCCTTCGATGCGCCCTTCCGCCAGGCTGTCGAGAAACAGCAGCACTTCGGTGCCGGTGTCATGGACCGACTGCACAAAACCATTCTCGTCGACCGGATTTTCCGGAAACGCCTCGACAAGATTGGCCCGCCGGTCGTGGTTCCCCGGTAGCAGCCGCCAGGGCACTGACAGCGCACTCAAGGCCACCCTGAGATCGGCATAGCTTTCAGGCGCGCCGGTCTCGGTCAGGTCGCCGGTGAAGACGCAAAGCGCGGCATCGGCATGTTGCGCATTGATGTGCGCGATGCATGCCGCCAGCCTTTGATGCAGGTCCGCCCCATAGCGGCGCTCGCCGCGACGGCCGAGATGCACATCGGTGACCTGGATGATTTTCATGATGTTTCCTGGACTTGCCGAGGGCCGGCGGATTCATCACCGCGATGATGGGGGCTTCGGGATCAGAGCGCCGGTTCGGGTACGGACACCTTGAAGACATCGAGGCGGCCTCCCGTCTCCGACGAGAAGAAATGCATGTCCTCCGGCAAGATCTTCAGGCCGACGGCGCTACCGGGCTCGGGGTGGACCGCCTCCGACGTCATCACCGAAAACGGCGCGCCGTCGAGATCGACATAGATGACCCGCCCCGCGCCCAGTTCCTCGACCAGGTCGACGGTGGCCTTGAGCGCGCCGGCCGTTCCAGGTGCCACCAGCCGGACGGCTTCGGGCCGGATGCCCATCGCGACCTTCGTGCCGACCGGCAGGCCGGCGCGTGCCATGGCCAGGCGCCGGCTGCCGCCGAGCAACGACAGCCCGTCGAGTTCGACCGTGCCTTCGAGAATGTTCATCGCCGGCGCACCGACGAAGGTGGCGACGAAGCGGGTGGCCGGACGGCTGTAGATTTCGGCGGGCGTGCCGACCTGCTCGACGCGCCCGCCGTTCATGACCACCAGACGGTCGGCAAGCGTCATCGCCTCGACCTGGTCATGGGTGACGAACACCGAGGTGGCGTTCAGCCGGCGATGCAGCTTGCGGATCTCCGAGCGCATCTGGACGCGCAGCTTGGCGTCGAGATTGGACAGCGGTTCGTCGAACAGGAACACCTTCGGCTCGCGGATCATCGCGCGGCCCATGGCGACGCGTTGTCTTTGCCCGCCGGAAAGGGCCATCGGCTTGCGATCGAGGAGATGTTCAAGCTCCAGCGTGCGGGCAACCGCCTGGATGCGCTGTGTACGCTCGGCGGCGGGAACACCCGCCACCTTGAGCGAATAGCCGATGTTCTGCGCCACGCTCATATGCGGATAAAGCGCGTAGTTCTGGAACACCATGGCGCAGCCGCGCTCGCGCGGTTCCAGCTTGTTGACCACGGTGCCGTCGATCGCGATCTCGCCGCCGGAGATCTCCTCCAGTCCGGCGATCATCCGCAGCAGCGTGGACTTGCCGCAGCCGGACGGCCCCAGGATGACGACGAATTCGCCCGAGGCGATCTCCAGGTCGACGCCGTGCACGACCTGCATCTTGGCGTAGCTCTTCTTGGCGTCGCGGATGGTGATGGAGGCCATCTTCCGTCTCCTTGTTATTTCTCGGTGGCGATCAGGCCGCGCACGAACCAGCGCTGCATCGCCACCACGACGATCAGCGGCGGCAGCATGACGATCAGCGTGCCGGCCATGGCGATGTTCCATTCCGGAATGCCGCCGACATTTGGGATGAGCTGCTTGAGCTCGGTCACCGCCGTCGCATGCGACTGGTCGGTGGTGATGAGCAGCGGCCACAGATACTGGTTCCAGGCCCACAGGAACATGATCGTCCCAAGCGCCGCCATGTTGTTGCGCGACAGCGGCAGCAGGATGTCGATAAAGAAGCGCAATGCGCCGGCGCCGTCCATGCGTGCCGCTTCGGTCAGTTCGTCCGGCACGGTCAGGAAGAACTGCCGGTAGAGGAAGGTGCCGGTGGCCGTGGCGATCAACGGCAGGATAAGCCCGGAATAGGAGTTGAGCAGCCCGAGGCTGAGCGAAACCTGGACGCCCGAGACCTTTTCTATCAGCCAGCTCAGACCGGTGACGTCGAGGATGGCCTGATAGGGCGACAGCACATTGGCGACGACGGCGTAGGTCGGCACGATGCGCACCTCCAGCGGCAGCATCAGCGTGACGAAGATCAGCCAGAATATGAAGGTGCGGCCGGGATAGCGGAAATAGACGATCGAGAAGGCTGTGAGCGCCGAGATGATCACTTTGCCGGCGGCGACGCCGGTCGCCATGATGAAGCTGTTCAAAAGCTTGGGGCCGAGGTCGGCCGTCGTCCATGCCGTCTTGATGTTGATCCAGAAGTCGCTGCCCGGCAGCAGCGGCATCGGCACGTCGTTGACGTCCTTCAGATTGTGCGACGAGGCGATGGCAACGATCACGAACGGCGCAACGGCCATCAGGAAGCCGAGGAACAGGATGACGTGGGTGACGAAATTGAGGATCGGAGTGCGCTCTACCATGCCAGCCTCACCGGTAGTGAACGCGCCGCTCGATGAAGCGGAACTGGAAGATGGTCAGCACGATGATGAGCAGCATAAGGATGATGCTCTGTGCGGCGGCACCTGAATAGTCGAGGCCTTTGAAGCCGTCGGAATAGATCTTGTAGACCATCAAATTGGTGGCGTTCGCCGGTCCGCCGGAAGTCATGATGTCGACGATGCCGAAGGAATCCTGGAAGCTTTCGGTGATGTTGATGACCAGCAGGAAGAAGATCGTCGGCGTGATCAGCGGGAACTGGATGTCCCAGAACCGCCTGATGACGCCGGACCCGTCCATCGCCGCCGCCTCGATCAACGAACGCGGGATGGCCTGGAACGCGGCGAGGAAGAAGATGAAGTTGTAGCCGACATATTTCCACGAAAAGGCGGCGATGATCGACGCCATGGCGTCGGCACCGTCGAGGCCCGGATCCCAGATTCCCGGCCACATCCGGTTGACGACGGCGAGGAACCCGGCCTCGGGCGCCAGGATGAAGCGGAAGGCGAGCGCCAGCGCCGGCGCGGCGATGCCATAGGGCCAGATCAGCACCACGCGATAGAAACGCGAGCCGGTAAGCTGCCGATCCGTCAGCGCCGCGAGCACCAGCGCGATGAACATCGCAAGCCCGGTGCTGATGCCGGCAAAGACAAGGCTGGCGGTGATCGAGTTCCAGTAATCGGCGCTGGACAGGATCGAGCGGAAATTGTCGAGCCCGACCCAGATGTTGCCACCACCCCAAGGCTGCTGCAGCGTCAGCGACCAGTAGACCGCCTGACCCGCCGGCCAGTAGAAGAACGTGAAGATCAGGAGGAGCTGAGGCACCGCGAAAAGGATGCCGATTGTCCACCTGCTGAAGGTAACGCGCTTTTCCATCGGTCCGCCGATGCCGCCTGGCGGCCAGCTTGGAGCAAGGTGAGATTAATTACGAAATGGCCGCCCGTCGACCCAAGCATGACCCCGAAAAGTGGAAACCTGTTTTCGGAGAGATCATGCTCGGACAAGACTCGGCGGGCGGCCGTGTGGATCCCGCGATCAGGGCAGCATCTTGCCCGGGTAGGTCTGCTGGAAGCGGTCGAGGATGGCGTCGCCGTTCTTGACCAGCGTATCGAGGCCTTCCTGGACGCTGACCTTGTTGGCGAAGATCGCCTGCATCTGCGTGCCGAACTCGGCGCGGATCTGGGTGAAGTTGCCCAGCCGGATGCCACGGGTGATTTCGGTCGGCTCCGAGGCAGTCAGGCTGGCGATCGCGGTTTCGCGGCCCTTGTAGGGCGCCTTGTCGTAGAAACCGTTGGACTTCATGTAGTCGAAGCCCGACTTGGTCACCGGGATGTAGCCGGTGTTGGTCGACCAGAACAGCGCGGTCTTGGGATCGTGGATGAAGTTGAGGAACGCGGCCGCGCCCTTGTATTCCGCATCCGACTTGCCGGAGAGAACCCACAGCGAAGCGCCGCCGACGAGCGAATTCTTGCGCTCGGTACCGGCATAGACCGGCAGCTCTGCGACACCCCAGTTCATGCCTTCCTTCTGCGTCTTGCCGACGGTGCCGTGATCGCCGACCGAGGTCATGATCACCTGGCAGGTGCCGGAAGCGAAGGCCTGGACCATGTCCTGGCCAAGGTCCTTGGACTTGATCTTGATAAGGCCGGCGTCATACCACTTCTTCAGATCGGTGACGTACTGCACGAACTTGGTCTTGTTGACTTCGAGACGGGCGTCGAGGCCGTCATAGCCATTGTTCTTGGTCGCGATCGGCTGGTTGTGGAGGGCCGAGAACTGCTCCATCAGCTGCCAGCTTTCGTTGGCCGAGATGTTGATCGCCATCGGGCAATCGTAACCGGCGTCCTTCATCGCCTTGAGGTCGGCGCCGACATCTTCCCAGGTCTTCGGCGCCTCGGTCTTGCCGATCTTGGCGAAGGCATCCTTGTTCCAGTACATCAGCGCCGTCGAGGAATTGAACGGGAACGACAGCATCTCGCCCTTCGACGTCGCGTAGTAGCGCGCGATGCCAGGGAAATAGTCTGCGTAGTCGATCTTGTAGCCGTTTTCCTCCATCAGCTTGTCGGCCGGCTTGTAGGCGCCCGACAGCATCATGGTGGCGGTGCCGACGTCATAGACCTGGACGATGGCGGGCTGCTTGCCGGCGCGGAAGGCGGCGATGGTGTTCTGCAGCGTGGCGTCGTAGTTGCCCTGGCTGGTGCAGACGACTTCATAGTCGGACTGCGAGGCGTTGAAGTTCTTGCACAGCGTGTCGACAACGCGTGCGAGGTCGCCCGAAAGGCCGAACCAGAAGTCGAATTTTACCGGCTCTGCAAAGGCAGGCATCGCCAGCGCGGTGCTGAGCGCGCCAGCGGCAAGGGCAGCAAAGCCCCGCTTGATGATCGTCATGATTTCTTCCCTCTTGAGTGGCTGTTGACAAGGGTCTTGCGCAAGTCCTTGCCCGCTCTCTTAGAGAAGGTATGTGACAGTTCTGTTGTGGCCTTTCGGGCCTGGGGACAGCCGTCTCTCCTCCCCTTCGGCGTTGCACCGGCACGAAAACGTCATACCGGCGCTTTAGGTAGTTGGGGCGGCTGCCGATGACGTAAAGACCGGAATGGCAGAGATGATTATCCGGCTAAGGGAATGAATGAAGATGCTGGTGCAGCAGTTGACCCATGTGCCTGTCGCTGACCGGCAGGAGATGCGCGAAGGCCCGCGTGACAGCACCACGCATCTGCGGCATGCCGCCGCCATTCCAGCACTTGGCGAGATCGAGATCGGCGGCAAGGCGTCACGCAAGAACGCCGGCGACGCCTTGAAGGTGGTGACCTGGAACGTCGAGCGGCTCCGCCATGGCGATGCGATCGCGGCAACGCTTGGCGGGCTGGCGCCCGACGTCGTTCTGCTGTCCGAGGTCGACAAGGGCATGGCCCGCTCCGGCAATAGCCATCCCCTCGGCGTGCTGGCCGACCGGCTTGGCCATGCCTATGCCTATGGCGTCGAGTTCGTCGAGCTCGGCGGCGGCAACGAAGTGGAACGGTCGGCGACCGGCGCGGTCGAGAATGCCGAAGGCTTTCACGGCAATGCCGTGACCAGCGCCATCCCGCTGCTGCGCCCTTTCCTGGTACGCCTCGACGCGGCCGGCGGCTGGTTCCGGGCGGAGCGCGGCCAGCCCCGCATCGGCGGACGCATGGCGATCGGCGGCCAGGTGCATATCCGCAACCGCAGGGTGACGGTCGTCTCGGTCCATCTTGAAAACCGCACTGATCCCGCCGGCCGAGCCATCCAGACCAGCCATCTCCTGGATGCCATCGACAAATACGACCCGGACGCGCCGGTGCTGCTGGGCGGTGACTTCAACACGCTGACCGCCAGCCATGAGGAACGCCATGACGACCCGATGGCGTGGAGGACGCGGATCGCTGCCGAACCGGACCGGTTGATCGAGGTCGAACACCATGAACCACTGTTCGCGGTGCTTGCCGAGCGAGGCTATGGCTGGCAGGCCGCCAACAACCTCGATCTGCCCACCCAGCGACGGGAACCCGGCACACCTGTTGGCCGCATCGACTGGTTTTTCACGCGCGGCCTTGTCGCAAGTCATCCGGCCGTTGTCCCGGCGGTGCTGCCGGATGGCAGCCCGAGCTCGGATCATGAGGCTCTGGCGGTAACCATTCGCATTGCGTGACGCCGCAGACCGGCAGATGTCAGATGCTTGCCCGCCTCAGCCGCCCAGCGCCGTCTCGACCAGCCGTTTGGCGTCCGGTCCAGACCATTCGGCCGGGCCGTTCATATGGGCAACCAGGCAGCCTTCGCCATCGATCAGCATGGTGACCGGAAGGCCAAGCGCCAGGCCGCGCGTCTTGAGGTCGTTGAACAGCGCCATCGTCGAGTCCCTGTAGTAGCCGAGTGTCTCGACGCCGGTGTCCTTGAGGAACTTCCTTGGCTTCACATCGTCGCCGGCATCGACATTGACGGCGACCACCTGGAAGGCGTCGCTGCCCTTTTCCTTCTGCAACGCATCGAGCGCCGGCATTTCGGCGCGGCACGGCGCGCACCACGTCGCCCACAGATTGAGCAGAACCGTCTTTCCGGCATGGTCGGCGATCGTCATCGGCTTGCCGTCCGGGCCATTGAAGGCGAGGTTCTTCAGGGATTGCGGCGGATCGGCCGGCAAAAGTGCCGCGACCTCGCCTGTCGCCGCGGCCGCGATCTTCTTGGCGCGGTCGCTCTTGGCGGCGCAGGCGACATCGTCCTTGCTGTCGCCGACCGCGACTTGGTTCGCGGCATTGTTGCCAGACCGGCTCTCGCTGACATATACCGCGACCGCGCCGGCCAGCACGCCCGCCACCAAGGCGGCGAGGATCAGGCGTGGGGCCGGGAAGAATCTATTACCGTCTGCCATTTTCTCAAAACTGCTCCGAAGCACGGGTTATAGCGATGAGCGACAAGAAGACCAGCAACCAGATGTGGGGCGGACGTTTTGCCTCGGGTCCGGCCGCGATCATGGAAGCGATCAACGCGTCGATCTCGTTCGACCGCAAACTCTATGCGCAGGACATCAGAGGCTCGATCGCCCACAGCGAGATGCTGGCGCAAACGGGCATTATTTCGACGGCCGATCAAGAAAAAATCGCTCACGGGCTGAACACGATTCTGAAAGAGATCGAAGCCGGCACGTTCGAGTTCTCGACCCGGCTGGAAGACATTCACATGAACATCGAGGCTCGCCTCGCCGACCTGATCGGGCCGGCGGCCGGGCGCCTGCACACCGCCCGCTCGCGCAACGACCAGGTGGCTGTCGACTTGAGGTTGTGGGTCAAGGACGAGTGCTTTCGCGTCGCCGAGGCACTGAAAGGGCTGATCAAGGCGCTGCTGGAGCGGGCCGAGGAACATGCGGCGACCGTGATGCCTGGCTTTACCCATATGCAGGCAGCGCAGCCGGTGACCTTTGGCCATCACTGCATGGCCTATGTCGAGATGTTTTCGCGTGACCTGTCGCGCGTCCGCGACGCGATCGAACGCATGGATGAGAGCCCGCTCGGTGCCGCCGCGCTTGCCGGCACCAGCTTCCCGATCGACCGTCACGGAACCGCCAAGGCGCTCGGCTTCCGCGAGCCGATGCGCAATTCGCTGGACAGCGTTTCGGATCGCGATTTCGCGCTGGAGTTCCTCGGCATGGCCGCGATCTGCGCCACGCATTTGTCGCGGTTGGCCGAGGAGATCATCATCTGGTCGACGCCGCAGTTCGGCTTCGTCAGGCTCTCGGACAGCTTCTCCACCGGCTCCTCGATCATGCCGCAGAAGAAGAACCCCGACGCCGCCGAACTGGTGCGCGGCAAGACCGGCCGCGTCACCGGCCATCTTGTCGGCCTGCTGACGGTGATGAAGGGCATGCCGCTGACCTATGGCAAGGACATGCAGGAAGACAAGGAATCGGTGTTCGATGCCGCCGAGACGCTCGACCTCATGCTGGCTGCGATGACCGGCATGGTCTCGGACATGACGGTGAACGCAGCGGCGATGAAAAAGGCCGCCGGCTCCGGCCATGCCACCGCGACCGACCTCGCCGACTGGCTGGTGCGGACGCTCGGCCTGCCGTTCCGCGAGGCGCATCACGTCACCGGCCGGGCGGTGGCACTGGCGGAAGAGAAGAAGGTCGGGTTGGAGAAGCTTTCGCTGGAGGATCTGCAGTCGATCAATCCTGGCATCACCGCGGATATATTTTCGGTGCTGGCGGTGCAGAACTCGGTCAAGAGCCGCACCAGTTTCGGTGGCACGGCCCCGTCCGAAGTCAGGAAGCAGATCCGCGCCTGGAAAAAGCGCATCGCAAAAGCGTGATGCCGGATATCGCGATCAGCAATATCCGGGGTGCAATACGCCGAGAACTCGGCTAAAAGCGGCGGCTGGCAAAAGTTTCGGACGGATGGATCGATGACCGGAAGCAGGATTTTGGTGACGCTGACGCTGCTGATGGCAATTGCGGCCGTCTCGGCCTGCGGCCGGAGGGGAGCTCTGGACACGCCTTATGAGGCAGCCGTGCAAGCGCGCAAGGATGCCTCGAAGGCCCACCAGCCCGTGCCACCAGAGCCGGAAAAACCGGTCGAGGACAAGAAGTTCATCCTCGACCCGCTGATCTAGAAGCCGATGAGACTGGGTTTCTTTCTGAACCCGATCTCACCGTGCTCCAACTTTCCGGAACCATCCCCGTGAACCATTTCGACTACCGCGACGGCGTACTGCATGCCGAGGACGTGGCTATCCCTGATATCGCCGCACAGGTTGGCACGCCGTTCTACTGTTATTCGACGGCCACCTTGACCAGGCACTACCGGGTGTTTGCCCAAGCCCTTGCCGGGCTCGACGCGCTGGTCTGCTACGCCATGAAGGCCAATTCCAACCAGGCGGTTCTGAGAACGCTGGCCAGGCTCGGCGCCGGCGCCGACGTGGTGTCGGAAGGCGAATTGCGCCGGGCGCTGGCCGCCGGCATTCCGGCCAGCAAGATCCTGTTCTCGGGCGTCGGCAAGACCGCGCGCGAAATGGACTTTGCGCTGACGGCTGGCATCCTCTGCTTCAACGTCGAATCCGAGCCTGAACTCGAACTCTTGTCGGCGCGTGCCGCGGCACTTGGCAAGGTGGCGTCGATCTCGCTGCGCATCAATCCCGACGTCGACGCCAGGACCCACAAGAAGATCTCCACCGGCAAGGCCGAGAACAAGTTCGGCATCCCGCGGCAGAGGGCGCGGCAGGTCTATGCCCGCGCGGCTAAGCTTCCGGGCATCAGGGTCACCGGAATAGACACCCATATCGGCAGCCAGATCACCGAGCTGCAGCCCTTCGACGACGCCTTCGCGCTGCTTGTCGACCTGGTCGGCGCGCTGCGCGCCGATGGCCACGCCATCGAGCATGTCGATCTCGGCGGCGGCCTCGGCATTCCCTATCGCGTCGACAACAACCCGCCTCCACTCCCCGACGCTTATGCCCAGATCGTCAGGAAGCATGTCACCAAGCTCGGGCTCAAGGTGATGTTCGAGCCAGGCCGGCTGATCGTCGGCAATGCCGGCATCCTCGTCTCGGAAGTGATCTTCGTGAAGGAAGGCGACGCGAAGAACTTCCTCGTCGTCGACGCTGCCATGAACGACCTCATCCGGCCGACGCTCTACGACGCCTTCCACGACATCCGCCCGGTGGTGCAACCGCCGGCCGACACACCGCGCATGATGGTCGATGTGGTGGGCCCGGTCTGCGAAACCGGGGACTATCTCGGCCTCGACCGCGATCTGCCGAGGCTGAAGGCTGGCGACCTGATTGCCGTTTCCACCGCCGGCGCCTATGGCGCGGTGCAGGCCGGCACCTACAACACCCGCCTGCTGGTGCCCGAGGTGCTGGTCGACGGCGACCGCTTCCACGTCGTGCGTCCGCGCCTGACCTATGACGATCTGATCGGGCTGGATTCCGTGCCCGACTGGCTTGCATAGAGGGCGCCCTACGCCTCGGTGCTACAGCCGGCTCTGGATGAGCGCCCTGGTGTCGGCGATCCTGTCCTCGTCGCGGCGGTAGAACGTCCATTGCTTGATGCGCCTGGTTCGCAACAGGCCGGCCTGGGTGAGCACGCGCATATGCTCGCTGAGCGTCGCTTGCGTGATGCCGAGCTTCTCGGCAATCGACAGCGCGCAAACGCCGTCCTCGACGAGATCGCCGTCGACCTGGCGAGGGAAATGCGCGCGCGGATCCTTGAGCCAATCGAGGATCTGCAGCCTGCGCTCATTGGCGATCGCCTTGAAGACATCGACCTCTTGCATTTAGGAATTTTGCCAAGTTACTAATTACTGTCAACCCCAGGGAGGTATCGATGTCGCAGGGCAACACGATCACACGCGAACGTATTGCCGCGATGGAACCGCGCATCCGCCCCTATGTGCGCCACACGCCGGTGCTGCGCGTCGACATGGCCGACTTCGACCGCACGCCGCTGGCGGTCGACCTGAAGCTCGAATGCCTGCAGCATTCCGGCTCGTTCAAGGCGCGCGGCGCCTTCACCAACCTCCTGGAACGGCCGGTTCCCGAAGCCGGCGTCGTCGCCGCTTCGGGCGGCAACCATGGCGCCGCCGTCGCCTATGCCGCCATGCGGCTTGGCCACAAGGCAACCATCTTCGTTCCCGAGGTGAGCCCGCCGGCCAAGCTGGAACGGATCCGCGGCTACGGCGCTGAACTGATCGTCGGCGGTGCTCGCTACGCCGAGGCGCTGGCCGCCAGCGAACGCTTCGCCGAGGAAACCGGTGCCTTGCAGATCCATGCCTTCAACCAGGAGGAAACGCTTGTCGGCCAGGGCACGCTTGGGCTGGAAATCGAGAGCGATCTGCCCGATATCGACACGCTGCTGGTCGCCGTCGGCGGCGGCGGACTGATCGGCGGCATCGCCGCCTGGTTTGCCGGCCGCATCCGCATCATCGCCGTCGAGCCGGAAGCGGCGCCGACGCTTCATCGCGCCTTCGAGGCAGGACGGCCCGTCGACGCCCCGGCCGAGGGCATCGCCGCCGATTCGCTGGCGCCCAAGCGCGTCGGCGAGATGATGTTCCCGATCGCCGAGGCCTTTGTCGAGCGCTCCATCCTGGTCAGCGATGACGACATCATCGCCGCGCAGAAGGCGCTGTGGAACCGGGTGCGTATCATCTCCGAGCCGGGTGGCGCCGCCGCGTTCGCGGCCGTGCTGTCCGGGCGCTACGCACCGGAACCCGGTGAACGGGTCGCGGTGCTGGTCTGCGGCGCGAACGCGAATCCCGCGACCTTCTGACCGCAACCGCCGGGGCGGGCTTCACTTTTTTGGAACCGCCTCGCCTTTGCCGTGTTTGCTGGTATTCTTCGAGTCGTGAGGCATGGGCTATCCTGCCCGCCCCATGGAAGGGCCGATGACGGAACGACCCACCTTCAGCAGCGATCGCGGCCTGGCCGGGCGCCTTGCCTTGAGCCGGCTGGCGACGCGGGTCTCGATGATGGTCGAGCGTGGCTGGCCGTTGCTGCTGCCGCTTGTCATCGTCGCCAGCCTGTTCCTCAGCGTCTCCTGGCTCGGCATCTTCTCGCGGTTGCCGGACATCGCGCGCATCGGCGCGGTCGCCGCATTCGGCATCGCGGCGCTGGCCGCGCTCTATCCGCTGCGCTTCTTCCGCATGCCCGGCACCGCCGAGGTCGACCGCCGCATCGAGGCGGCCAATCACTTGTCGCACAGCCCGGTGCTGGTGCAGACCGACCGGCCAAGTGGCAGGGAAAGCAGCTTCTCGCGGGCGCTCTGGCGCGAACACCAGAAGCGCATGGCCGGAAAGCTCGACAGCCTCGGCGCCGACCTGCCGCGCACGCGCGTGCCGGAGCGAGACCCCTGGGGGTTGCGCGCGGTAGCGGCACTTCTGCTGGTTACCGCCTTTGCCTTCTCCTTCGGGCCGACAGGCGGCAGACTGAGCGACGGGTTCAATGCCCATGGCGCGCATGATGCCGTGCCGCCGCGCATCGACGCATGGGTGACGCCGCCGACCTACACCGGCAAGCCGCCGATCTTCCTGACCGCCGACGCCAACCAGATGACGCCGACCTTCACCGTTCCCGAAGGCAGCGACGTCTCGCTGCGCGTTACCGGCGGCTCAGGCGACGAAACGCTGGCCTATGCCGGCAAGGATGGCAATTCCCGCGCTATCGACCCGGCCGGCCCGCAGGCCGCCACGGCCAAACCGGCTGCAAGCCCGGCGACGCCATCCAAAGTGCGCCAATTCACCGGCAAGCTGACCGGCGACGGCACGTTGACGCTGAAGTCGAGCGATGACGAGCTTGGCCGCTGGGCCTTCGCGATCGTGCCCGACAAGCCGCCGCAGATCCGCTTCGTCGGCGAGCCGAAGCGCGCCGCCAACGGCGCCTTCGAACTCAACTACCAGATCGACGACGACTATGGCGCCGCCACCGCCAAGGCGGTTTTCGCGCTCGCTGATCCGCAGGCGCCGAATGCGCATCCGCTCTATGGTCCGCCTGAAATGCCGCTGGCGCTGCCGCGCCGCGGCGGCAAGTCGAACGCCGCAAGGACCTCGAAGGACCTGACCGAGCATGTTTGGGCCGGCAGCGGCATCAAGCTGACGCTCGTGGCCACCGACGATGCCGGACACACCGCCTCGAGCGAGACCAAGACGCTGGTGATGCCGGAGCGGCCGTTCGCCAACCCGCTGGCGCGAGCGGTGATCGAAGAACGCCGCCTGCTGGCGCTCGACGCCAACGCCAAGCCGCGTGTACTCGACCTGATGGACGCGGTCACGCTGCGGCCCGAAGATACGTTCGACAACATGGCGCACTACCTCGCCATCATGAGTGCCCGCAGCCGGCTGAAGATGGCCGCCAGCGACGACCAGTTGCGCAACGAGGTCTCCTATCTCTGGGAAATCGCGCTCGGCATCGAGGAAGGCAATCTCTCGGCCGCGGAAAAGCGGTTGCGCCAGGCGCAGCAAGCGCTGCAGGACGCCATCAAGAATGGCGCCAGCGACGCGGAAATCGAAAAGGCGATGAAGGAACTGCGCGAGGCGATGAACCAGTTCCTGCAGGAATTCGCCGAACGCGCCAAGCAGAACCCAAACGCACCGCAGATGCAGCAGAACGGCCAGGAACTGCGCCAGAGCGACATCGACCGCATGATGGACCAGATCGAGAACCTGGCAAAATCCGGCGATCGCGACAAGGCGCAGCAATTGCTGTCGCAACTGCAGGACATGATGAACAATCTGCAGGCCGGCCGTCAGCAGCAAGGCGGCCAGCAGGACAGCGAGATGCGCCAGCAGATGGACAAGCTGGGCGAGATCCTGCGGCGCCAGCAGGAGATGATGAACGACACCTTCCGCATGGACCAGATGCAGCGTGGCGAGCGTCAGCGCGGACAGAACCGCGACGAACAGCTTGGTGGTGGCCAGGATGAGAACCTGCCGGGTGTGGGCCAGGACCGCGATCCGCTCGCCCGGCCGAAGTCGATGACGCCACAGGAATTCGCCGATGCGCTAAAACAGCTGCAACAGGGTCAGGGACAGCTGAAAAGCGACCTCGAGCAGTTGAAGAAGGGGCTCGAAGGCATGGGCATGGAGCCCAATGAAGGATTTGGCGAGGCCGGCAAGTCCATGGGCAACGCCGAACAGGCGCTCGGCGAAGGCCAGGGCGATGAGGCCGTCGGCCATCAGGGCCGGGCGCTGGAGGCGCTGCGCAAAGGCGCCAAGGACATGATGAAGCAGATGCAGGCCATGCAGGGCGACCAGGGCGGCAGCCAGGATGGTGGCCGCCAGCAGGACGCCGATCGTGACCCGCTCGGCCGGCCACGCGCCAGCCAGGGCCCCGATTTCGGCGATTCGGTGAAGGTGCCGGACGAGATCGACGTGCAGCGCGCCCGCCAGATCCTGGAAGCGATCCGCAAGCGGCTCGGCAATGCGCTCAGCCCCGACATCGAACGCAGCTACCTGGAACGGCTGCTCGAGCTGAAATAGGAATCAGCGCTCGCCTCCAACTCCACCCGAAGACTTCCCGAACGGTTGCAGCACCATGCCGAAACTTGGCACTGTCACGCCCATCCTGCGCATCTTCGACATTGCCAAGGCACGCGAATTCTATGTCGGCTTCCTCGGCTTCGACGTGCGGTGGGAACATCGCTTCGACGACAATGCGCCGCTTTACATGGCAGTCGGCCGCGATGGCTACGTCCTGCATCTCAGTGAGCATCACGGCGACGGCGCACCCGGCATTGCCGTGCGCATCAAGGTCGAGGACATCGCGGCCCTGCATCGCGAACTGATCGGCAAAAAGTATCGCTTCGCTAGGCCGGGCCTGGAGGAGACGCCGTGGAAGACCCGTGAAATATCGGTGAGCGACCCGTTCGGCAACCGGCTGCATTTCCACGAGGAATCGGCGGGCTAATCCTGCCTGTTGACGAATGCCTCACGGATCGCCTCTTCCATGCCGTCGATCGCCTCGCCGAAGGCATTCGGGTTGCGATGCATCACCACATTTGAAGAATCGACGTGGCCGAACCCGTCCGCCGAAGTCAGTTCGCGACAGTCCGCCGGAATGTTGCTGCGCGAAATCGGCGCGATCGCCAGTCCCGAGGTGACGGCGAGCTTGAGGCCGCCAGTGGTGTCGCTCGTATAGGCGACGCGATAGGCAAGACCGAGTTGCTCCAGCGATTTGATGGCGAAGTCCTTGCACCAGCCGGCCCGGTTGTAGAGCGCGATCGGCACCGGCCGCTCCTCATGCATGTGGTGCAGGTTCGATGTCACCCAAACGGTTGGATCGTGCATCAGGACTTCGCCGCCGGCGGGATCCTGCCATTCGAACACCACGCAGAGATCGAGTTCCCCGGCGGCGAGCGCCGCCAATTGCGCCCCCGAATGCGCATAGCGTACGGTGACCTCGACCTTTGTGTGACATTTCGAAAATGCACCCAGCGCGCGCGACAGGATGGCCTGGCCATATTCCTCCGGGATGCCGATGCGCACCGGCCCGCCAAGCGGCGCCGCCGCCATCGACGCAGCCGTCTCATCCAGCAGCGAAACAATGCGGCGGGCATTGACGATGAGTTCGCCGCCGCGCCGCGTCAGCGCGACGCCGCGTGAACCGCGCTCGAACAGGCTGTCGCCGACAAGGCCTTCGAGCTTCTTCATCTGCATCGACACAGCCGACTGGGTGCGGCCGGCGAGCTCCGCCGCCTTGGTGAAATTGCCGGCCTCGGCAATGGCCACGAAGGTGCGCAAGAGATCGCTGTCGAGGGTTGGCCGCATTCTATCCACCATAAGGAAATTTGATCGTTGGTATCATTCCAATTCGTTTGCAACATGTCAAACACCGGATGATAGTCGCTTCACCCATTGGATATGCGGCTGTGAGATCGGCTGCGGACCAATCAAGAGTCCTCACTCGTGCCCGCTGCCCGAAACGGTGGCGGGTTCTTTTTAGCTTGCGGCAAGCGTGCTTGCAGCCCTGGTACTGGAGCCTTGGATCCTCATGCGGAATCGGATGGTGCTCGGCATCCTGAGCCTGTGCCTGGGCGTGCTGGTCTTCTCGCTGCAGGATCCGCTCGTCAAGGCCGTTTCGAGCGGGTATCCGGTGACCGAAGTGATGGCGATCCGCTCGATCGTCGCCTTGCCGATCCTGATCGTTCTCGTCCACGCCGATGTCGGTCTGCGGGCAATCCTGTCGCGGCGGTTTGGCCTGCTGACGATGCGCGCCTTCATCCAGTTCACCTCCTACACGGTCTACTATCTGGCCATCGCCGCCTTGCCGCTGGCCGACGCGGTGGCGCTCTATTTCATGGCGCCGCTGTTCATCATGGCGCTGGCCGGGCCGTATCTTGGCGAGCGCGTCTCCTGGCGGACGCTGGCGACCGTGCTGATCGGACTGCTCGGCGTGGTCGTGATGTTACGCCCCGGCGCCGGACTGTTCGATTGGGCGGCGCTGCTGTCGCTGGGCTCGGCGGCGCTCTACGGTTTCTCGCAGCTGATGGCCCGCAAGATCGGCGATACCGAATCGTCCACCGTCATGGCCTTCTATCAGAACGGCGCCTATCTGGTCGGCGCCGCCGTGGTTGCCAGCGCGTTTCACCTTGCCGGCATAACCCACGCCGTCCATCCGAGCCTGGAATTCCTCGTGCGGCCCTGGCTGTGGCCGACATTGCCGGATTTCCTCAAGATGGCGGCGTGCGGCTTCGTCGCCTCAGCCGGCATGATCCTGCTGTCGCAGGCCTACCGGATGGCGCCGGCCAATCGCGTTGCCACCTTCGAATACACGGGCATCCTGTGGTCGCCGCTGTGGGGTTTCCTGTTTTTCGCCGAGGTCCCGCGATCGACGACCGTGATCGGTGCCGCCCTCATCATCGGTGCCGGACTGCTGGCGCTCGGCACGGAACGGCGCAAGAGCGCCGCGCCCGTGCTCGCCGCCACCGATCCTGCCTGATCAGGCGAAGCAGATCAGAGCGCGTTCGACGCGCGAGCGGATTTCGGCCAGCGTGAAGGGCTTTTGCACGACATCGAGGATAATGCCGTTCAACTCCTCGGCACGCTCGCGCTGGTCGGCATAGCCGGTCATCAGCATGATCTTCACCGACGGGAACAGTGCCGCCGCCGCAATCGCCATCTCGATGCCGTCCATCTCCGGCATGCGGATGTCGGAGACGACGAGATCGTAGCGGCCATGCGCCGCTTGAATCAGCGAAAGCCCTTGCGCGCCGTCCGCGGCGATATCGATTGTGTGCCCGGCGCGTTCAAGCGCGCGGGCCGCGAGAGTGCGAACGGACTCATCGTCCTCGACGATCAGAAGCTTTGCCATGGCCGGCATATTTGGCGGCGAAAAGTTGACTTTTCCTGAAGGCGCGGAGGGTCGGCGAGCCTTTTTGGAAGTCGTTCAGACGTCGCCTTTGACAATACCGACAAACGGCAGTTCGCGAAAAGCATGGGCAACGTCCATGCCGTAGCCGACGACGAAATAATCGGGACAGTCGAAGCCGACATAGTCGGCGGTGAGCGCGGTCTGGCGGCGCATGCGCTTGTCGAGCAGCACGGCGATGGCGCAGCTCTTGGCGCCGCGCGACAGCATCAGGTCGCGGGTGAAGGTCAGCGTCTTGCCCGATTCGAGAATGTCGTCGATCAAAAGCACGTCGCGGCCGGCGACCTCATTGTCGATATCGCGCAGCACCCTAACCTCACCGCTGGTGGTGCCGGCGCCGTAGCTGGAGATGAAGATGAACTCGACCTCCGGCGACAGGCCGACATCATGCATGGCGCGGATGAGATCGGCGGCGAAGATGAATGAGCCTTTCAGCACCGAAATCACCAGGAGGTCGTGATAGTCGTGCTCGGCGATCTCCTTGGCGAGTTCGAGATTGCGCCGTGCGATCGCCGATGCCGAAAACAGGACCTCGATGTCCTTGCCGCGTACAACTGGCATTTTCCGCCCCCTCAAGATTTTTACCCAAGACGCCTTCACCCACAGCGGAAGCGCAGGGCGTTTGCAGGCCGGCCTCACCTGAATATCGACACACGCTATTCGGCGAAGGTGACCGATACGGTCCTCACGCCGTTTCTAGGCACGTCGAGCCGGCTGGCAAAGCCGAATCTTTCGCCCGATGCCAGCGAACGGCCGGATGTCCCCAACGTATAGCGGGTCAAGCGTCCGTCATTGCCGGTCACCCGGATTTCGAGCGGCGGCAGCCGCGCCGGTTTCGTTCCGTCATTGGCGGCCTCGCCGTCGACGAACAGAACGGGGTTTGGCCCGGAGGCGTCGACGCGTGAGGTGACCCCCGAAATGGTCAGCGCCGGCGCTTGCCCTCCGGACAGGAACGGCGCCTGGCGCACCAGCGCATGCCCGCCGGAGACCCAGAAAGCGGCAAGGGCGGCACCGATGCCGGCGATCCAGAAGATCGGCCCGCCGCGCGCGGCCGGCGGCCGCTCCGCCGGTGCCTCCGGCTTGCGCAGCATGTCCATGCCCTCGATGGACGGCGGGATGATCACCCGCGGCGGCGAAACGCTTTCAGCGGCAGGGACAAGGCGCGGCATCACCTCATAGTCGGCATCGATGATATCGGCCACCGATCCGCGCATGATCCGGTCCGCGACGGCATTTGCCGGCGGATCGGTCATGATTTCGCCGGAAACCGGGCGCGCGGTTCGATCCTCAGCCATCATGGCCCCAGCATTGCAGCACGTGTTCGCTTTTCGTTTCTTTTGCGTAAACGCAAATGGTTAACGCTTCCCCACCGGAGCCCTCGTGACGAGCCGAAAGAGCCCAGGAATTAACCGCCGGTTAACCATGCCGGCCGATGGTCTTTTCCCAGAACAGGCCGGCTTGCCGCCGCCAGAGCCGGATACAGATTTCAGGTCAAATCAACCTGAAATCTGTATCCGCCTCTAAACTAAGAGATAGAGCATGATGTCGTCCGAAAACCACCTCACACTTTTCGGCATCGTGCTCTAGAAATTTCAGGTCGTCGAAAGTGATTCGCTTCGAAAATGTCGGCCTCCGCTATGGCATGGGTCCGGAAATCCTCCGCGATATCTCCCTGCACATCCCGGAGCGCTCCTTCCAGTTCCTGAGCGGGCCTTCGGGCGCCGGCAAGACGACCTTGCTGCGCCTGCTGTTCATGTCACTGAAGCCGACGCGCGGGCTGATCACCATCTTCGGCAAGGACCGCTCGCGCATCTCGCGCAGCGAGCTGCCGCACCTGCGGCGTCGCATCGGCGTGGTCTTCCAGGACTTTCGCTTGCTCGACCACATGACCACCTACGAGAATGTCGCGCTGCCGCTGCGCGTGCGCGGGCGCGAGGAAGCAAGCTATCGCACCGATGTCACCGAGCTGTTGAAATGGGTTGGCCTTGGCGAGCGCATGCATGTGCTGCCGCCGGTCCTGTCCGGCGGCGAGAAACAGCGCGCCGCGATCGCCCGTGCGCTGATCGAGCAGCCGGAGATCCTGCTGGCCGACGAGCCAACCGGCAATGTCGATCCGCCGCTGGCGCGACGCCTGCTGCGGCTGTTCATCGAGCTGAACCGTCTGGGCACAGCGGTGGTGATCGCGACCCACGACCTCGGCCTGATGGAACAGGTCGACGCACGCCGCATGATCCTGGCTGGCGGAAGGCTGGACATCTATGACTGAGCTGTCCGCCGAACATCTTGACGACCACGACGCCGAAGCGGCCGTGGCAAGGCCGCGTGCCCAGCGCAAGATGGCGCCTATCGTGCCGGCGCAGAACATCGCGGGACGAGCGCTGGTGCTGGTCATCGCCATCATGACCTTCCTGTCCTGCCTGACTTTCGGCGCGGTGACGCTGGTGCGCGACACCGCCTCGGTCTGGGAGAACCAGATCTCGCGCGAGGCAACGATCCAGATCAAGCCGGCCGATGGCCTCGACATGGAGGCGGCCCTTGCCCAGGCCTCGCAGATCGCCGGCGAGTTTCCCGGCGTGAAGGCGACCCGCATCATCGATCGCGAGGCGACGGCAAGGCTGCTCGAGCCCTGGCTGGGTACCGGGCTCAACATCGACGAGTTGCCGGTGCCGCGCCTGATCATCGTCACCATCGACGAGAACAGCCCGCCCGATTTCGCCGCCATGCGCGCGGCGATCACGCCGAAATTGCCGAGCGCATCGCTCGACGATCACCGCACCTGGGTCGACCGGCTGGTGGCCATGGCCCGCACCACGGTGACCATCGGCATCGCCGTGCTGGCGCTGATGCTGTCGGCGACGGTGCTGACCGTGGTGTTCGCAACGCGTGGCGCCATGGCCGGCAATGGCCACATCATCGAGGTGCTGCATTTCGTCGGCGCCGAGGCGCGTTTCATCGCGCGCGAATTCCGCCGGCATTTCCTGGTCACCGGCATGAAGGGCGCCGCCGCCGGCGGCGCCGCCGCCGTGCTCGTCTTCATCGTCTTTTCCTGGTGGTCGTCGCGCAACATCGCGACACCGCAGGCCGACCAGGCAACCGCCCTGTTCGGCAATTTTGCCATCGGTTCGGCGGGTTATCTCGGTGTCGTGCTGATGGTGCTGGTGATCGGCGCGCTGACGGCTGCAACCTCGCATGCCACCGTCGTCGCCTATCTCAGCGACATCGATGTCCGCCAACCGGATGCAGGCTGACGACGCATGGAAAAAGGTCGGATGATCACGGATGGAGAATTGGCGTAACGCAAATTGCGTCTTTTACCTACCAAAGGCCGCATTTCGGGGTTAACCATATGGCGATGGACGCGCGGGATTCGACCGGGACGGCTGGACAGATGCCAGTGGTTGCTCGTTTGCACGACCACGGCAAGGCCAGCCGTTTGAAGACTGTCCTGCGCATTTCCGCCCTGTCCCTGCTTGTGCTCGCGACGTTGTTTGCCGGCGGTTTCGGCTGGTTCGCCAACAAGGTCAGCCATCTGACGACGCCTGCCAACCCGGCCAAGGCCGATGCGATCATCGTGTTGACCGGTGGTCAGTCACGCCTCGATGCGGCGATGGATCTTCTGGCGTCCGGAAAAGGCGAGCGGCTCTTGATCAGCGGCGTGCATCCTTCGGCCAGCCGCCGCCAGCTTCAGGCGGCGACCGGCGGCGACAAGAGGCTGTTTTCCTGCTGCGTCGATATCGACCGCGCCGCGCTCGACACGATCGGCAATGCCGAGGAAAGCGCCAAATGGATTGAAAGCCATGCCTATGGCACGGTGATCCTCGTCACCAACAACTATCACATGCCGCGCAGCCTGCTGGAAATGCGCCGGCTGCTGCATGGCGCCAAGCTCGAGCCCTATCCGGTGGTCAATTCCAATCTCGACAATGGCGGCTGGCTGACCAAGCCGCGGGCGCTGCGCGTGCTGTTCACCGAGTACAACAAGTATCTGCTGGCGTTGGCGCGCGGTATCGTGCCCGTCAAGCCAACACCCGACGGCATCGCGCTGGCTGAAACGGCGGCCGGCGGCTAACCCGTCTCATTCCCGGGCGCCGACCTTCGACACCTCGCGCAGGCGCACGATCTCCTGTTCAAGCTGCTCGATGCGCCGATCCCGCTCGGCCAGTGCCGCCGCCACGTCGGCGGCTTCGAACCGTTGCGGAATGTGTTGCGGGCAATTGGCATCCCAGGCCGCGACCGTGAAAAGGATGACCTGCTCCGGGCGCGCCTTGTAGTCTCGCGGCATCAGCCTCGCCATCAGCTCGGCGTCGCCTTCCACGACCCGCGCGGAGCCCCAGATCTTGATGCGCTGGCGGTGGGCGTAATCGATCAGGAACAGGAAGGCTCGCGGATTGTCGGCCAGATTGCCCTGCGTGATGAACTGCCTGTTGCCGGCGAAATCCGCGAAGCCGATCGTCCGTTCATCCAGCACCTTGAGGAAGCCGGCAGGCCCGCCGCGATGCTGAATGTAAGGCTGGCCATCGCCATTGGCCGTCGACAGGAAGACGCTGGTCTGCATCTCGATGAAGGCGGCAAGGTCTGGCGTGATATCGGCTTGCAAGCCGCCACGCTCTTCGACGCGGGCATAGGACTGACGTGAGCCCTTGCGGGCCTGAATCGCCTTGACGGTCGGCGTGAAGGCGACGTCGCTGGTGAAGGCATGCGCGTTCATCGAAAGCCTCCTTGTGGGAAGGTGCTAAAGCCCGAGCTCCGAAAGCGACGGGTGGTCGTCCGGCCGCCGGCCGAGCGGCCAGTGATATTTGCGGTCCGCCGCGCCGATCGGCAGGTCGTTGATGCTGGCGATGCGCAGGCGCATCAGCCCGTGTTCGTCGAATTCCCAGTTCTCGTTGCCATAGCTGCGGAACCATGAACCGCTGTCGTCGCGCCATTCATAGGCGAAGCGCACGGCGATGCGGTTGCCGTGGAACGCCCAGACCTCCTTGATCAGCCGGTAATCGAGCTCGCGGCTCCATTTCCGTGTCAGGAAGGCCTGGATGGCATTGCGCCCTTGCAGGAACTCGGCGCGATTGCGCCAGCAGCTGTCTGTCGTGTAGGCGAGCGCGACCCGTGCCGGGTCGCGGGAATTCCAGGCATCCTCGGCCATGCGTGCCTTTTGCGCGGCGGTCTCTGCCGTAAACGGCGGAAGCGGTGGGCGATTTTCAGACATGGCAACTCCTCTGCGGGATGAATGGGGTGAGGCCTGGCGGACACCGCTGGCCCGCTCCGGATTCAGGCAGCATCGCTAGCAGAAACAACCGGAAAATCCATTTCGGTGCGGGCAACCTCATTGATAGAGTTGGTCCAGGTGTCTCGATGATCTCTCCACCGTCATAGCCTGCCAGCCTGACGGCGCAGAAATCCTCGCGATTTACCATTCCCATATGCGCCCTTCCACATGCCGGATGTAGATAGCATATTTGCAATCAACCCTTCCAATTTCCGGAAGAAGCGATGGCTCGGCTCAAGGCCATGTCCCTTTTCGTCGCGACGGTGGAGGCCGGTACTCGGGAATTCGAACCGGAGCCGTGGCCGGTAAACCTGGTGCACACCGGCCAGGGCCGGCTGCCGGTGAAACTGCGCGCATTCCTCGATTTCGCGGCCCCCCGCCTGTGGGAACGCCTGGCGCAAGCAAGCTGGTGGAATGAGCCGTATCGCCCTGTTTCCTTTTTGCCCGCGCTTGGTGTAACCAACGCACACCTCCTCACCGGACCTCCCCCATGCTCTATGTCAGATCGCTGGCGTTCAATTTCGTCTTCTACGTCAATCTGATCGTCCAGATGATCCTCTGGACCCCCTACTATTTCCTGTCGCCCCGTCACCGCGCCTGGTTCGTGCCGAAATTCTGGTCGCGCACCTCGATGTGGCTCTATGACAAGATCGCCGGAACGAAGAACGACATCACCGGCCAGGAAAACCTGCCTGAAGGCTCCTTCATCCTGGCGCCCAAGCACCAGTCGTTCTGGGACGCGATTGCCTTCTTCCCCTTCCTCCAGGATCCGCTCTACATCCTCAAGCGGGAACTGACCTGGATCCCGTTCTTCGGCTGGTACATCATGAAGATGCGGATGATCCCGGTGGACCGCGGCAGCCGCTCCAAGGCACTGAAGGCAGTGGTCGCCGCGACCAAGGAGGAAATGGCACGCAATCCGCGCCAGCTGATCATCTATCCCGAGGGCACGCGCCGCGCCCCGGGCGACGAGCCGGCCTACAAATACGGCATTGTCGAAATCTATGCGCAGCTTGGCGTTCCGGTGGTGCCGGTCGCCCATGTTGCCGGCCTCTACTGGCCGCGCCGCAAATTCCTGCGTTACCCCGGCACCATCAAGGCGCGTTTCCTGCCGGCGATCCCGCCTGGCCTGAGCAAGGACGAATTCATGGCGCGCCTGATCGGTGAGACCGAAGCTGCCTGCGACCAGTTCCTCATCGAGGCATCCCGCGCCCCAGACCCGCCTGCCCTGCCGCCGACGGCGGTGAAACGGCTGCAGGAGCTCGGCGCCAAGGCCTGAAGACAACGCTCAGCCGAACATGGCCAGCGCGGTGGTCAACATCAGCGTTGCCGCAAAGATCAGATTGGTGATCCGCGAGGCCACGGGCTGGCGCAGGAAGCGCGCGAACACTGCGCCCGCGACAAGCCACACGGCATGGATGGCGACGATCATCAGCGCGAGAACGGCCAGTTTCAGCCATGGACCAAGCTCAACGGCACCCTGTTTCGAAGAGACACCGGCGAACACGGCGGCGATCGCCACATAGGCCTTCGGGTTGGCGACCGCCAGCAGGAAGCCGCCTGGGAACGTTGGCCGTGCGGCCTGGCCGGCATGCGTTGCCAAGGGCGGAGCGGTGGCGATCCTGAACGCCAGGTAGAGGATGTAGCCGGCAGACCCGACAGCCAGCAGCGGCGCAAGCCGCGGCATCGAGGCAAGCATCGCCGCCACCCCGGTCGCCACCACCAACAGCACGGCGATCGTGCCCAGGATGATCCCGCAGGCATAGCGCAGCGAGCGGCGCAGGCCAAAGGCGGCACCGACGGCGGTGACGCTTATCGTTGCCGGCCCGGGGCTGCCCATGACGACGGTGGCGGCAAGCACCAGCGCGAACAGCTGACGCCAGAGATCCGGCTGCGAAAGAAGCGGTTCGGCCATCTCACCCTCTGCCTTGCCCCGTGCGAAGGACGGTATGGCAAGACAGGAGGATGGTCTTGGACGTTCGTGCGCGCAGCGGCGGCCGGGATCCTCAGCCGCTGGCTTTGTCGAGCTCGGCCATGTCGTTGGCTGTCAACCTCAGCGACACCGCCTTGATCAGGCTGTCCATCTGGCTCGGCTTGGTGGCGCTGGCGATCGGCGCGGTGACGCCTGGCCGCGCGATCACCCAGGCAAGCGCCACTTCCGCCGGCTTGGCCGAATGCCTGGCCGATACCGCATCCAGTGCGGCGAGGATGCGCATGCCGCGTGCATTCAGATAGCTGCCGACGTCCTCGCCCCGCTCGCTTTGGCCGAGATCGGCCTCGCTGCGGTATTTGCCGCTGAGGAAGCCCTTGGCCAGGCTGAAATAGGTGATGACGCCGATCTCCTCGGCCATGCACAGATCGCGCAACGGCCCATCGAAGGAGGAGCGATCGTAGAGATTGTATTCCGGCTGCAGCACCTCGTAGCGCGGCAGGCCGCGCAGGCTCGCCACGTCGAGCGCCGCGCGCAACTGCCCGGCGTCGAGGTTCGAACAGCCGGCATGGCGGATCTTGCCCTTGGCGAGCAGCTTCTCGTAGGCGCCAAGGGTTTCCTCATAAGGGGTAGCCGAATCCGGCCAGTGCGACAGATAGAGGTCGATGACGTCGGTCTGCAGCCGCTTCAGCGACGCGTCGACCGCCTTTTCGATATAGGCGGCGGACAGATCCTTGTGGCCTTGCCCCATGTCGGAGCCGACCTTGGTGACCACGACGACCTTGTCGCGGTTGCCGCGGTCCTTCATCCACTTGCCGATGATGGTTTCCGATTCGCCGCCCTTGTTGCCGGGGACCCAGCGCGAATAGGCGTCGGCCGTATCGACGGCGTTGAGGCCGGCGCCGACAAAGCGGTCGAGCAGATCGAAAGACGTTTTCTCGTCGGCGGTCCAGCCGAAGACATTGCCGCCCAGAACCAGCGGCGCGATGGAAAGGTCGGTACGACCGAGACGGCGTTTCTGCAAGACGGATCTCCGTGATGATTGAATTGGGGCGGATGCCCCCCAGGTTCGGCATCTAACCTAGGTCTTGCCTCATCGAGGTCAAAGGCCTGGCCGCCTTTTCCGCAGAGCCAGCGCTTCACAAAGGCGCGACCCGCCTGGCGACATCCTCAAGCCAGTGGTCGCGAATGCCCAGCGCCTCGAGGTGCTCCAGCGTGCTGAGCACATAGTCCTCGTTGTTGCCGGATTGGCCGACCGCGCCGCGCACCACGGCCGCCGCGTGCGCCGCGTCCAGTGCACCGGCATACTGCTCGTGCTTGCGGTCGACGATGTAGGCCACCGCCTCGACCGTCCGGCCGCCGTCGAGGCGAATCTTGAGCATGCGCTCGAGATAGACGTTGGTGACCAGCTCGCGCTCGCGCAAATAGGCGATCGCCTCGTCGCGCAATTCGCCGGGAACACGGAACGCCAGGCCGACGCAGGAGCCGCCATGGTCGAGGCCGAGCACCAGCCCCGGCCGTTCACGCGTGCCGCGATGCACGAAGGAGAAGACGCAAAGCGAGCGCCGGTAGCCGTGCAGGCGCGCGCGCTGTGTCTCGACATGCGCGAAACCCGGCCGCCAGATCAGCGAACCGTAGCCAAACACCCAAAAATCGCCCATATCGCCGCGCCTGATTGCAAAAAGAATGGCAACACCGCACCGGGACCGGTGTTTTTTCCACCCGTCTCCGTCTACCTATTCGTCTCCGTCCACCCACCGTTGCCGGAATCGAGAGTCCGTCCCCAACACCCATGCGTTAACGAGAGCCAAAGCATGACGTCAAGTGACGAACGCCAACCGAGTAACCGTCGCCGCCTGTGGTGGCTTGCGGCGTTCATCGTCCTGCTGTTCGCCATCTACAGCGGCGGCTGGTTCTATCTGGCGGACCGGGTCAGAAGCGAGGCCGACAAGGCAGTTGCCACGCTCAACAAAAGTGGCGTCGCGGCCGGCTGCGCCAATCTCCAGGTCAGCGGCTATCCCCTGAGCTTTGCCGTCTCTTGCGACAACCTCGCTTATGAGGACGATGCCAGGAACATCGCCGCCTCGGCCGGCAGTTTCAATGCCGTCGCCCAGATCACCCAACCCTTGTCGCCGGTTGCCGATCTGCGTGGTCCGCTCAGAACCTCGGTCCCGGGCATGGTGCCGCTGTGGATCGACTGGGACAATCTGCAAGCCAACGTCAAACTGTCATGGCCGCTGCCGCGACGGATCTCGCTGCAGGCCGAGGGCCTGTCAGGCCAGACCGACCCGGCCGACGACACCGATCCGGTGCAGTTGTTCAGCGCCGGCAAGGCGGCCGGCCAGTTGCAGCCGAACGGCGGGGATATCGACTATCTCGGCAGCTTTGGCGATCTCGAGATCAACCCCGACGCAATCGGCGGGCGCGTCTTGCCGCCTCTCGATGCCAGCGGCGACGCCACGCTGAAGAACGGCGTTGCGCTGATCGGCACCCACGCGCACAGCCTGCGCGGCCAGACGGTCGAGATCCGCAACCTCGACCTGTCATCGGGGACGGCGCGCGTCACGGTTTCCGGACCGCTGTCGGTCGATGCCGACGGCCTGATCGATGCCGATCTGATGATCAGGCTGAAGGATCCGAAGGCCGTGGCGGCAATCCTCGGCACCGCCATCCCCGAGCAGAAAAGCCAGATCGAACAGGGCTTTGGCGCCTTGGCACTGCTCGGCAACGAACCGTCCATGCCGCTGAAGGTGGTCAAGGGCAAGGCCTCGCTCGGCTTCATCCCGCTGGGCAAGATCAAGCCGGTTGAATAACCCTTCCATGGCAAGACCGGTGAAGCTGCTGAGCGTTGGCGCGCTGACGCTGGACACCATCCTGCGTGTCGAGACACTACCGGCGCATCAGGGAAAATTCATCGCCTCCGACGGCGTCCAGATCGCCTCGGGCATGGCGACGAGCGCTGCCTGCGCCGCGCGTCGCCTGGGCGCCGAGGTGTCGCTGTGGGCGAGCGCCGGCGATGACCTGGTCGGCGACCATCTGGTTGCCGCGATCGAGGCCGAGGGCGTCGATTGCGGCTTTGTCCGCCGTGTCGGCGGCGCCCGCTCCGCGCTGGCCTCGATCCTGGTCGACGCGCAGGGCGAGCGCATCATCGTGCCGTTCTATGACAGCCGGGCCCAGGCCGATCCCGAGGCCTTGCCGGCGGCCGACGTCTCCGCATTCGATGCCATGCTGGTCGACGTGCGCTGGCCGGGTGCGGCAGCGCTTGCGCTGAAGGCGGCGCGCGCTATCGGCCGGCCGGCGATCCTCGATGCCGATACCGCGTCAAGCGATGTGCTGGAGCAACTCTTGCCGCTGGCGTCCCACATCGTGGCTTCGGAGCCGGCGGCGCGCATTCTGTGCAATCGGGATCTCGACCCGCGCCAGGCCTGCGAGGCACTTGCCCGGCGCACCGACGCCTTTGTTGCGGTCACTGGCGGTGCGGCGGGAACCTGGTGGTTCGATCGCGCGGCGGGATCATCCCGTCATGTAGCGGCGCCGAAGATCAAGGCGGTCGACACCCTGGCCGCCGGCGATGTCTTCCACGGTGCCTTTGCCGTCGGGCTGGCGGAAGCCATGCCGGTCGAGCAGGCCTTGCGTTTTGCCAGTGCCGCCGCCGCGCTCAAATGCCTGCGCTTCGGTGGCAGGCTCGGCGCCCCGGACAGGGCCGAGACGCTGGCCATGGTCGCGGCGACCTGGCCTGCGCTATCATAGCCCATAAGGTCTGTTGAGATTTCAGGTCAGCCGGCCTCACCTGAATATCAATGGGACCTCAGCTCTTGGCCGGGTGCTCCACCGCCTGGCGGCCGAAGTCGGGCACGTCGATGTCCTGGCCGGCCTCGATGATCGAACGGCGCACGGCCCGGGTGCGGGTGAACAGATCGAAGAGTTTCTCGCCGTCGCCCCAGCGGATGGCCCGCTGCAGCGACGCCAGATCCTCCGAGAACCGCGCCAGCATTTCGAGGATGGCGTCCTTGTTGTGCAGGCAGACGTCGCGCCACATGGTCGGGTCGGAGGCGGCAAGACGCGTGAAGTCCCGGAAACCCGAAGCCGAATATTTGATGACCTCGGACTTGGTCACCGACTGCAAATCGTCGGCGGTGCCGACGATGTTGTAGGCGATGATGTGCGGCAGGTGCGAGACGATGGCCAGCGTCATGTCGTGATGCTGGGGATCCATCGTGTCGATGTTGGCGCCGCAGCGGCGCCAGAATTCGGAAAGCCTCTCCAGCGCATCCGGATCGGTGTCCGGCAGCGGCGTGAAGATGCACCAGCGATTGTCGAACAGGTCGGCGAAACCGGCATCCGGCCCGGACTTCTCGGTGCCCGCCAGCGGATGGCCGGGAATGAAATGGACGCCGGCCGGCACATGCGGCTGCATCTGCGCGATGACCGATGCCTTGGTCGAGCCGACATCGGTGAGGATCGCGCCCGGTTTCAGCGCCGGCGCGATTTCCTCGGCCACCGCGCCGGATGAGCCGACCGGCACCGAGACGATGACCAGATCGGCATCGCGAACCGCTTCTTTCGCGTCGGTGGTGTAGGAATCCCCCAGCCCAAGTGCCTCCGCCCGCGCCAGCGTGGCGGCACTGCGGGTCGAGATGGCGACGTGACCGGCCAGCCCCTCGCGGCGGATGACACGGGCCAGCGACGAGCCGATCAGGCCGATGCCGACCAGAGCGATCTTCTCAAACATCGGTGATGCCATGGTGCTCTAGCTTTTCAGGAATGTCGTGAGTGCGGCGACGACGCCGCGATTGGCCTCTTCGGTGCCGATGGTCATGCGCAGCGCGTTGGGAAAGCCATAGCCGGAAACGCGCCGCAAGATATAGCCGCGCGCGGTCAGATAGTCGTCCGCCGCCGCCGCGGAGTGTTTCTGGTCATCGGGAAAATGAATGAGGACGAAATTGCCGACGCTGGGCGTCACCCGCAACCCAAGTCCCGTCATCTGTTCGCTGACCCAGGCCAGCCAGGTCTCGTTGTGCGCGACGCTGCGCTCGACATGGGCGCGGTCGCGGATCGCCGCGATACCGGCTTCGATCGCCGTTGCATTGACGTTGAAGGGACCACGCACACGGTTGATGGCGTCGACGATGTGCATCGGCGCGTACATCCAGCCGATCCGCGCCCCGCCAAGACCGATCTTGGAGAAGGTGCGGGTCATCACAACGTTCTCGGCGCTGCCGACCAGTTCGATGCCGGCTTCATAGTCGTTGCGGCGGACATATTCGGCGTAAGCCGCGTCGAGCACCAGCAGCACGTGCCTGGGCAGGCCGGCATGCAGGCGGCACACCTCCTGGAACGGCACATAGGTGCCGGTCGGATTGTTGGGATTTGCGAGGAACACGATTTTCGTGCGCGGCGTGACGGCGGCCAGGATTGCGTCGATGTCGGCGCGCTCATCGGTCTCCTTGACCGCTACCGGGATGGCACCTGCCGACTGGATGTAGATCTTGTAGACCATGAAGGCGTGTTCGGTGAAGATCGCCTCGTCACCGGGCGCCAGATAGGTCTGCGCCAGCAGGCCCAGAATCTCGTCGGAACCGTTGGAACAGATGATGTTCTGTGCGTTGAGGCCATGCACCTCGGCGATCGCTTCGCGCAGCCGCCTGGCGGTGCCGTCGGGATAGATGTCGAGCTTTCCGGCAATCTCCCGCGCGGCTTCGATCGCCTTCGGCGAGGGCCCAAGCGGATTCTCGTTCGACGACAGCTTGTAGACCTTGGCGACGCCGGCCGGCGCCGTGCTCTTGCCCGGCACATAGGCGTCGATGTCCATGATGCCCGCGCGCGGGGTTGGACGTGCCTGATCCGGTGTCTGCTTCATTTCGAGATATCCATCGAGAAAGCTCCCGGCAGGAGCCGCAGCGGAAATACAAGCCATGACCGGCAATGTCGAGAGGTTGCGGTGGTGCCAGTGGCCGGCATTGACGGCAAGGCGGGCGAGTTCTAGAAGGGCAGCGACAGTTCCGTGGTGATTTGGCCGGTCGGCTTGCAGCCACGTTAAACAATTCGCTAAAGGGCCGTTTGCGTGACGTAACCGGCTTTGCGAAGGCATTGCCGGTTTTTTATTGTCCGCGACCGGGCGGATGAGCGCATCGGCCCGAAAATCGGCAGCGATTTTTCGAAAAGCACGATGCGGAATGGTAGAGAGATGTGATGGCCGCTCTGCGCGCTGGAAAGACCAACAACGAGGCCGACCAACCGTCGAGCCCGGTGTTGCGTTTTGGATCTGACAAGCCGCTCAAGCTCGACGCCGGCACGCTGCTGTCGCCGTTCCAGATCGCCTACCAGACCTATGGCACGCTCAATGACGCCCGTTCCAATGCCATCCTCGTCTGCCACGCGCTGACCGGCGACCAGCACGTCGCCAACACCAATCCGGTGACCGGCAAGCCGGGCTGGTGGGAAGTGCTGATCGGCCCGGGCAAGATCATCGACACCAACCGCTTCTTCGTCATCTGCTCAAACGTCATCGGCGGCTGCCTGGGCTCCACCGGCCCGGCCTCGACCAATCCCGCCACCGGCAAGCCCTATGGGCTCGACCTGCCGATCATCACCATCCGCGACATGGTGCGCGCGCAGCAGATGCTGATTGACCATTTCGGCATCGAAAAGCTGTTTTGCGTGCTCGGCGGCTCGATGGGCGGCATGCAGGTGCTGCAATGGGCATCGAGCTATCCGGAACGCGTCTTCTCGGCACTGCCGATCGCCACCGGCGCCCGCCATTCCTCGCAGAACATCGCCTTCCATGAGGTTGGCCGGCAAGCCGTGATGGCCGATCCGGACTGGCATGGCGGCAAATATTTTGAGTACGGCAAACGCCCGGAAAAGGGGCTGGCGGTGGCGCGCATGGCCGCCCACATCACCTATCTGTCGGAAGCCGCCCTGCACCGGAAATTCGGCCGCAATCTGCAGGATCGCGAAGCGCTCACCTTCGGCTTCGATGCCGACTTCCAGATCGAAAGCTATCTGCGCCACCAGGGCATGACCTTCGTCGATCGCTTCGACGCCAATTCCTATCTCTACATGACGCGGTCGATGGACTATTTCGACCTCGCCGCCGACCATGGCGGCCGACTGGCCGATGCTTTTGCCGGCACCAAAACCCGCTTCTGCCTGGTGTCCTTCACCTCGGACTGGCTGTTTCCGACGGAGGAGAGCCGCTCGATCGTGCACGCGCTCAATGCCGCCGGCGCATCGGTGTCATTCGTCGAGATCGAGACCGACCGTGGCCACGACGCCTTCCTGCTCGACGAGCCGGAGTTGTTTGCCGCCATCAACGGCTTCATCGGTTCTGCGGCACGGGCGAGAGGGCTCGCATCATGAGTGTCAACCGCGACCAGCGTGTCGACCTCGAGGTCGTCGCCAACCTCATCCCGCCACAGTCCCGCGTGCTCGACGTCGGTTCGGGCGACGGCTCGCTGCTCGAACTGCTGCAGGACACCAAGCAGGTCGACGGCCGTGGACTCGAACTGTCGCAGCGCGGCGTCAACGAATGCGTGGCGCGCGGCCTCTCGGTCATCCAGGGCGATGCCGACAAGGATCTCCAATTCTATCCCGACAAGGGTTTTGACTTCGTCGTGCTGTCGCAGACGCTGCAGGCCACCCGCAACCCGAAGCTGGTGCTCGACGAACTGCTCAGGATCGGCAACCGGGCGATCGTGTCCTTTCCCAATTTCGGCCATTGGCGGGTGCGCCTGTCGCTGTTCCTCAACGGCCGCATGCCGGTGACCAAGGACCTACCCTACTCCTGGTACGACACGCCCAACATCCATTTCTGCACCATCCGCGACTTCGTCAACCTGTGCGACGAGCTTGGCGCGACGGTGGAAAAGGCAACCGCGCTCGACGCCAACGGCCAGAAGATCGGGCTGTCGATGCCGTGGTGGTTCTGGAATTTCTTCGGCCAGCAGGCGGTGTTTTTGCTGAGACGGTAGCTTTGTTCGCCATGCACCTATTTCGCAAACGCCCTTTGCCAGTTGAAATTCCGCCAGACATCCTGGTTGGGATAAAAGCCGGAATTTTGATCTGCACGTCACCGCGTAGCGGCAGCAACCATCTCGCTGGATTGATGGCAGCCGCCGGACTTGGCAACCCTCTGGAATGGTTCGGCGGCCGCCGGGTTCTCGAATTGCCGGACTATCCTCGCGATCCCCGTGCCCAGGTCCTGCGTGCATTGAAGGATGGGCGATCCACATCCGGAGTTTACGCAGTCAAACTGTTTGCCAGCCAGTTTTCCCAGGTAGCCAAGACTGTGGATCTCCCTGCCAGCCTTCCAAGATTGCGCTATGTCCGTCTGACTCGCCGCGATCTGCTTGGTCAGGCGATTTCGTGGACGCGCGCTCGTCAAACTGGTCGATTCCGCTCAACCGAGACCAGTCGGCAGGCGCCACGCTACGACGGTGCGGCGATCGCGGAGTCGCTTGAAAAAATCGCGCTGGAAAATCTGGCCTGGGATGTCTGGCTCGCAAGGAACGGATTGCCCTTCCTGTCATTGACATACGAGGAAATCTTGGAGGCCCCACGGGCGAACCTCGAGAAAATCGCATATCTGGCTGATACCAAGATCGCCTTTGAGCCTGCGTCTGTCCCCAACTCTGGTCTCGAAATTCAACGAGACACCGTCAGTGCGGAATGGAGGGAGCGTTTCTTGTCGCAGTACTCCGACACCTCAAGATTTCTGGCCAGCAATCGTCGTATTCGGCTTTTTCGATAAAAAATCCGCGATCGGGTTCCGGTTTGATCGTAAAGACAATCCGCCAGAGTATATCTGATCAACGAGCGCCATGCGAAAACGGTGCCGCCTGATCGGCAGGGGTTGCCTTTACATTGGGTTGTGGGAACTATAGTCACCCAGGCACTGATAACTGGTCGGTGTAGAGATGGCTGAAGAACGCACGACATATTCACTCGTCGTGGAAATGGAGAACGCCAGGTCCATCGATTGGGCCGAGGTCGGCGTTGGACTGAAGGCCTTGGCGCGTGAAATTGCCGTCGTTTCTTCGAACGGCTTGGCAAGACCCAAGGTTGTCATTGCTCACGGCGGCAGAGACACGGATGCGAACGCTCTTCTTGACGACATCACAGCGCAAGCGCCGCAATTGGAACAGGTTGCCGACCTGATCTTTGCCGCTTGCCCGGGGGGACGATATTATGACCTCAAGAATAATGGAGTCCTGAGGACAGATGGAGATGTAGTTGTCTTCACCGATTCGGATACGGTTCCGGAGCAGGGGTGGCTCTCGGCTCTCCTTGGACCTTTTGAGGACCCGGAGATTATCTGCGTAAACGGATACACATATCTTTTGTACGACGATTTCTTTTCAAGAACGTTTGCCTTGATTTGGTTTTTCCCGATGGCGCGAGGAGACAGGCGATTTGCTTCGAAGCGGGCACTCAACGCCAACAATATAGCCTTTCGACGTCTCTGGATTACAAACAACCCTTTTCCGAAGCACAATGGCTTCAAGGTTTCCTGCACTTTGCTGATGCGTAAACTGCAACGCGAAGGTCATGAAATTCGCAACGTTAACGCACGCGTCTACCATTACGCGCCGCGCGGCTGGAAATTCTTTTACTGGCGTGCGCTGGTAACCGGCCGCGATGCCGATCGGAAATTTGTCGAGCTTGGTTCACCCAGCCGCATGCAACGGGTGGCCAAATCATTCAGCCGCTGGTTCACCATGTCCTGGCGTACAACACGACGTATAGTGGGCCATGCCCGCGAGACAGGGATGCCCCTTTGGCAAATTCCGTTCTCCCTTGTGGTCGGTCAGGTATTTTATGGCTTGGCGTTTTGGGGTCAGTTCAGTTTCGCAACCGGTATTGTCCGGGACGAAATCGAACTCGTGCCGGACTATGTCGGACACAGCTAAATGCTTGGTGGCGGTCCTTTGAATTGCGCCTGCCAATGTTGAATTGATCCAGGAGCAACCGACTACTCGAGGACATCCGTGGCCTTGTGTGGATGTCCAACGCCGGTAACGAAGATCACGTCGGATTCCGAATTCTTGGTCCGCAGGCCCAGGATCGCCTGGTAGGCGGGCGATTCGTACCATGCGCGCACATGGTGTCTGTCCGGGAATTCGATGACGATCAGATGTCCCGGCCAGCTGTTTTCGACGACCTCGAACTCGCCGCCATGGACGACGAAACGACCGCAGAAGGGCTCCAGCGTGGCATCGATCTTCTCAAGATATTCGACGATCCACGGTCCTGGCGTGACGTGGCGCATATGAGCAACGGCATAGGCGGTCATGACTGCACTCCCTCTGCATCGAGGCCGATCAGCAGGCCTCGCAAGGGCAATGTGCCGAAACGCCGATCGCAAGGCGATTACGCCCGAGGTAATGGAATGCATGCGGTCGGAGCGACCTCCCCGCAGGTGATTCGCACCCCCTTTTCGGCAAAGCTGTTGCAATTGGAACGCTAGGGGCGGGAATTCGTCATCTCACGCGGGGTTGGGCACCGGCGCGGCGAGTGACACGTGCAGCTGTTTTATATAGCGTCGCGGCGAATACGATTGAGGTGTGGCGGAGGGGGAAGTCCGATCCATTCGACCGTTGTGAAAATCGAAAAGTCCTGGATTGACGCGCATACTTGCGCGGGAAACCGCTGACGCGGCATGGTCGGAATCACCGAGCCGCTCATCACGGTCATAACGCCAACGCACAACCGGCGCGAAACAGTGCTGCGCGCGGTGGAAAGCGTGCTTTCCCAGAGCATGCCGAGACTTGAGCATATTGTCGTCGACGATGGCTCGACCGATGGAACCGAGGCCTCGCTCGCGCGCATTCGCGACCCGCGGCTGATCTATGTCGGCGCGAAATGGCGAGGCGCCAACGCCGCCAGGAATGCCGGCATCGAGCGGGCGCGGGCGCCTGTGGTGACATTCCTCGATTCCGACGATGTCTACCTGCCGCACCGGCTCGAACGGACCCTGAGCTGGTTTGAAGACAATCCGGCGCTTCAGGTCCTGATCAGCTCGTTTGTCTCCCTGAAGAGCAATCGCGCCACAAACTGCGTCAACCGAGAAGTGTTCCTGAGCCCGACCATGCTGGAACGGGCGCTGGTCGCGCAGACGATCTTCATTGCCGGTTCAGCGATAACGGCCCGCCGCGAAGCCTTGCTGGGCATTGGCGGCTACGACAGCGACATCACCCGGATGCAGGATCGGGAATTGCTGCTGCGTCTTGCCCGGCGCTTCGGCGCGCAATTGTCCGGGGACATGGACTGGACGAAATACAATTCGGAGAATTCGATTTCGGGCCGCCGCGACGGCTATGTCGAAGCCTATGCGAACCTGATGGGCAAACACCCGCATATTGCGCGCTCCTACCCGCACATTCCGCCCTACATGATCTCGCGGCAGATCATTGCCGATATCCTCAGAGGCCGGATACCGGAGGCGATTGCGGGTTACATGGCCAACCGCTCGTCGACAGCGCTCGGCTACTCGCTGCCGGAACTGATGCACGGCTATGTCCGTGGCCGGCGCTGGCGCCGTGATCTTAAAAAGCTTGGTGCCCGTCCGGCCTGATATATCCCGAAAGCATGCCCTCGGACCTGATCCGGGGGTGGGCAGCGGCCTTGGGACAGCGAGATGCCAAGCAGGTCCGGCGCAAGCTCATCGATCGAGTTCCGGAAAAAACGGATCGGAATAGAACCGTCTGTCCCGTTCGCCTTGCAGGCAGTCGATGGGAGCCGCGGCATCGACGGGAACGACCCTGCCCCTCTCCTGAACGCCGCTGACCTCGAGGATCAATTTGCGCCGGATGGCCGTGGAAAACTCGGCGGCCGCGTGGATCGGCAGCACAAAGGAACCGGGCCCTCCGGTCACGCACTGGGCATAATATTGATCGAGATGGCTGAAGGTGGGCGACGGGCTGATCAGGATCGGCAGGCCGTTGACGACGATGCCTTTGGCGATGGCGGCATCGCGTGTCGTGGTGACCGGCGGCCCGATATTGTTCGGGCCATCGCCGGAAATATCGATGACGCTGCGTTCGCCCCGGAAGACAATGCCATCGAAAAGCCTGGCGCCGAAGGCAAGCGCACCGGAAATCGAGGTGCCGCGAAAGCTGCGGAACGGGCGAGCCGCGACCTTGTCGGCAAAGCTGTTGGCGCTTTCGGCGCTGTCGATGATTTGCCAGCCGATGACCGCGTCATCGCGCACCGTGCCGGCCCATTCGAAATAGGCGAGCGCGATACGGCCCGTGTTGCCGGCGCGGACCGCCTTGATGAAATCGGGATGCCGCAGCGCCTCGACATAGCCGGCGCGCTGCAGGGCGAATTCCCTTTCGTCCATCGACAGCGAGATATCGACAGCCAGCACCAGCTCGACGTCCACGGCCAGCGCATCGGGCGGCGAGGCGACAGGGGCTGCCTGGGCGCAGGCAAGACAGGCAAGCAGGCGGAGAGCATCAAGCATGGCCGGCGCCGAGGTTGTTTCTGCGGGGAAGCTTCCCTCGCGATCACGGCGAAATAAAGCTCTGCACCGTGGCCCGGACGCCGGCCTACTTCTTGCGACGCGCGGCGATCGGCGGCGGTTCGATCGCGCCCGCCCTGATACGGGCAGGTTTCAGGGCCGGTGCAGCGGCATCCTTCATGATGGTCAACGCGCGTGGGAAGAACTGAATGTTGTGCTGGCCACGTCCGATGTTGAGGATCGCGGCTCCGGGCAAGCGCTTCTCCAGCATCGACAGCACCCGCCGCAACGAGGGTCCGTCGAACGCGTCCATGGCTTCATCGATGATCACCCATTTCGGCTGTCGCAAGGCGAGCCTGGCGAAGGCCAGCGAGCGCTGTTCGTCATCGCCCAGTTCGTGCTCCCAGCGCGCGGAGCGGTCGAGCGAGGACGCCAGGCGCCCGAGCCCGACCTCGGCAAGCACCTCTGAAATCTGGGCATCACTCGCCGGCGCGGGTCCGTTCGAGTGATCGAGGATCTCGCGCAGCGTACCGGCCGGGAAATACGGGACGCGCGGCACGAATATGAGGGTTTCTCCCGCCGGCAGGCCGATCCGTCCGCGTCCCCATGGCCACAGTCCGGCGATGGCGCGGAAGAACAGCGTCTTGCCGGCGCCCGGGTCGCCGGTGATCATGACGCGCTCGCCGGCGCGGATTTCGACATGCTGGTCGGCGAGCCTGGTGCACCCCTCCGGCGAGGCCACTTCTAGCTTCTCGAAGGTCAGGCTGCCGCCAGGGTTCTCAACGAACTCGATACGTTTTTCCGTGTCGTGCAGCACATCGGTCTCATCGAGCGCGATGCGGAAATCGGCAACGCGCATCAGTGTGGCGCGCCAATCGGCGATGCTGCCGATGTTGTTGATGAACCAGCGCAAGGAAGAATGAACCTGATTGAAGGCGCCGACCGCCATCATCAGCCCGCCAAAACTGATGTCACCTGCAAAATAGACCGGCGAGGCGACCAGGATCGGTGCCACGACCGTGATCCAGCCATAGGTATCGGTGACCCAGGACAGGTTGATCTGGGCGGTGTAGATGCGCCGCATGGCGCCGAGCACCGTGCCGAGGTCGAGTTCGAGCCGCCGCCTGGCGTCGGGCTCGCCATGGTACAAGGCAATGGCATCGACATTCTCGTTGACGCGCACCATCGAGGAGCGCAGCTCCGCTTCCCGCGCGTAGCGGTCGCTGTTGAGGCGGATCAGCGTCCGGCCGACCAGCCAGCTCAGCCACGAGGCGGTGCCGGCATAGAGGATAGCGGCCCAGACCATGTAGCCAGGGATCGCCAGGGAGGTCCCGCCAATGTGGAACACGAAGCCCGAAGACAGTTCCCACAACACGCCGACGAAGGACACCAGCAGGATGAAGGACTGCAGCAGGCCGACGCCGAGATCCGTTGACAGGTCGGACAGATGCGCGGCGTCCTGCTGCATGCGCTGGTCGGGATTGACGCCGATGGCGCCGGCATTGGCCAGCCGGAAGGCGCGCGCCGGCCGCGTCCACTGGTCGATCAGGTCGAGCGTCAGCGCCTCGCGTAGCTTCAGCCTGATCATCTGGTTGAGCCAGGTCTGGCCTATATTGAGCACCAGAAGGCCGCCGGCTATGGCGGCGAAGACGAGAAGCTGGTTCAGGAAGGCCGCCATGTCGCGGCGTGCAAGCGCATCGTAGAAAGGCTGGTTCCAGCGGTTGAGCAGAACCTGGCCGATCGACGTTGCGATGATGACGGCCACGATGCCAACCGACGTCCAGAGCAACCACTTGCGAACCGGCGATCCCATCAGCGCCTGCTTGATCGTCGCCACCTGATCCCGAAGGGTGCTGGCCTCGACCGCCGCAACCGGCCGGGCGAAAGCGTCGTTGTCCGGTTGATCAGCCATAGCCAAGGTCCTTGCGTTCAGAAGCGGTGCTGAAACCGGATGGAGAGACTTGACGGCATTGGTCTTTCAACGGGCCGCGCATGACACATAGGTCGGGAAAAGCCCCGCGTCGCGAGTTTTCATCATGATCACGAAGGTGTCACCTGGCGAACCGGCGAGATTGCCCTATCGGCCTCCGCCCGGCGGCCGAGCCGCGTGGCGCCGTGCGGCGACAGCACCGGCACGAAGACGCGGCGAGACGTCCGCTGAGCGACCGGCACGCCCTGATAGAGCCGTTTCTGCGCCTCGACGACGATGACGCCGGAAAAGATCGGCCACAGCCGCCGACCGACGCGTTCCAGCACATTGTGAAAGCGCATCATGAAGCGCCGCCGCGATGGCGGGAAGAACAGCGCATCGGACCAGGCCGCGGGCGTGAAATTCGCCTCGCGCAGCAATTCGGTGAGCTGTCCGCGCGAAAAAGGCCGGCCATTGCCGAACGGCGTGTGCTCGAAGCGCGCCCAGACGCCGCGCCGGTTGGGCACGACGATGACGACGCGCCCCGCCGGCGACAGCACGCGCCAGATCTCGTTCAGCGTTTCGCGCGGGTTTTCGACATGTTCGAGTGAGTGGACGAGCAGCATGCGATCGATGCAGGAATCGACCAGCGGCAGTTCCTCGTCGAAGACCAGTGCCGTCGCGGTCGGCCCCGTCGCCGGCCACACCACGGCGCCCTGCGTCGCCGGCATGAAGGCAAAGACCCGCTCGGCGTCGGTGCCGAAGCGCTCCAGCCAGGGCAGCGTGTAGCCGAGGCCAACCAGCCGCTCATTGGGCACAACAGCCCATATCGATGACAGCGCCATGGTGATCGAGCGCTCGGCGAAGCGGCCGAGCGTTGTCGAATAGAAGGAGCGGAGATCGACGATGTCGGAATGCATGCGAGGGATGTAGCCGTGATATCATCGGGTTTCAACAAAGGCCTTGATGAGCCCGACTTTCCGGGATGTCATTCGACATGCCGGGATGACATTCGTCACCCTGGGGACGACGTTCGTCCCCCCCCTTGGGGATGACATCCGTCACCCCGGGGTGGCATTGGTCACCCTTGGGATGACATCCGCGTGCCGGGGCCCTATGTGTGCGGCGACAATGGAGAGACGAGGATGCCGGTCGAAATCGAACAATTCATGTGCCGCAGCGACAATTTCGGCGTGCTGGTGCATGACCCCAAAAGCGGCCAGACGGCGATCATCGATGCGCCCGAGGAGGCGCCGATCCTGGCAGCGATCAAGCGCACCGGCTGGACGCCGACGATGATCCTGACCACGCATCATCACATGGATCACGTCGAGGCGAATCTGGCGCTGAAGGAGCGCTTCAAGCTGCGCATCGTCGGCCCGGAGGCGGAAAAGGCCAGGATCCCCGGCATCGACGAAACCGTCGAAGAGGGTTCCGTCGTCCATCTCGGTGACGAGAGGATCGAGGTGATCGCCACGCCCGGCCACACCGCCGGCCATGTCTCCTATTACTTGCCGGCATCGAAAGTGGCATTCACCGCCGACACGCTGTTTGCGCTGGGTTGCGGGCGTCTGTTCGAATGCAAGCCGCCGGTGATGCATGAATCGTTGAAGAAGCTTGCAGCGCTTCCCGCCGCGACGGTCATCTATTGCGGTCATGAGTATACGCTCGCCAACGCCCGTTTCGCAGTGACCGTCGACCCGACCAATTCGGCGCTGAAGGAGAGGGTTGCCAGGATCGAGGCGCTGCGCGCCGACGACAAGCCGACCCTGCCGACGACGATCGGCGAGGAGCTGTCGACCAATCCCTTCCTGCGCTGGCATGACCCTGCGATCCGCAAGCATCTGGGCATGGAAAAAGCGAGCGATGCCGAGGTGTTCGCCGAGATCCGCAAGCGCAAGGACAATTTCTGAGACCGGTGGTATCGTCCAACCATGACGAGCTCCGCGGAAATCATCGCCATCCTCGGTTTGAAGCCACATCCGGAAGGTGGCTGGTACGCGGAGACCTTTCGCGATCACGCCGGCAGCGCGCGGGGCCATTCGACGGCGATCTACTTCCTGCTGGAACAAGACCAGTTGTCAGCCTGGCACCGGGTCAAGGACGCAGCGGAAGTCTGGCATTTCCATGCCGGCGCCCCACTGGCGCTGTCGATGTGGGAGGAAGGCAGCGCCATGATTGAGCAGGTGCTTGGCGTCGGGCTGGCAGCGGGCGAGCGGCCGCAGATCGTCGTGCCGGCCGGTTGGTGGCAATCGGCGCGCAGCCTCGGCGAGTGGACGCTGGTCGGCTGCACCGTCGCGCCGGGCTTTGATTTTGCCGCCTTCGAACTGGCCGAGCCAGGCTGGAGTCCTACCTTAGCAGGAAACCCAGGGTGATCCCCAGCTGAGCGGCGTAGTAGAGCGCCCAGACGGCAAAGCGCATCCAGACGCGATGCGACGAGATGGCGGCCACCAGGAATTTTTCGGTGGCGAGCAGCCCGTCGGATGCCATGAACAGCACGGCGCCGCCGATCAGCCACACATTGCTTGTCGTCAGGGCAGACATGCCCATTGCCAGGATCGCCGCGACATAGACGGCGATCGGGACACGCAGGTCGGGACCGACGCGACGCCAGAGCGCCGCCAGCATGACGATTGCAAACACGGCCATCGCCAGCGCGATCGCCGCGCGCCACGATTCGGCACCAAGCAATCCCAACCCGCCGCCGCTGCGCAGGAACAGCACCACATAGACGATGTGCGCGACGAGAAAACTGGCCAGCCCGCCGAGAAAGGCCTTTTCGCCATCGCGCGACAGGAAGGCGTCGCCAACGGCGCTGAGCGCAAGAGCGGCGACCAGCAGAAGCGGGCCGCCCTGCAGTGCCGCCAGCACGGCAAGCATCGCCACGGCGAGCGTCTTTGCCGCCGAGCGGGCAAGCGTCGGCGCCATGCCAAGCGTGAAGGCGTAGATCACAGCCGCCACCAGCGAGAAGATCAGCGTCGCATTGGCGTTGGCGTCGATGCCGCCGGCAAATGGCAGCGTCATGCCCCGGCTCCGCGTTCGGATGCCCCGGCTCCGCTTGCGGATGCTGCCGGCTTGCGCGGGAACAGCGATTTTGCCGCAAGGGCCGCCCCGCCGGTGATGAGCACGCAGGCGGCCAGGATGCGCGGCGACGGCTCGGCGACGCCGGCCGCGATCAGCACCAGCGTCGACAGTAGCGGCGCCGCATAGCTTGCCGCCCCGAGCACCTGGATGTTGCCGCGCTTGACCCCGATGTCCCAGGCATAGAAAGCCGCCCCCACGGGCATCAGGCCAAGCCCGAGCACAGCCAGCCACTGGCCGACACCGTCAGGCAGCACGGTTTGTTCCAGCGCCAGGTGGCAGGCGAGCGACAGCACCGCGGTGGCCGCGCAGAACCAGGTGACGATGCTGGTCGGCACCGATGGGAAGCGCCGCGACAGAAGCGAATAGGACGACCACAGCAACGCGCAGACGGCGGCCATCGCATAGCCGAAGGCATAGCGGGCGTCGAATGCGAGACCGCCGCCCTTGGTGACGATCAGCACGGTGCCGGCGAGGCCGAGAAGCGCGCCGACGACATGGTTCCAGGCCAGCCGTTCGCCCGGCATCAGCGCCGAACCAAGCACGATCAGCAGCGGCCACAGATAGGCAATCAGGCTCGCCTCCACCGCCGGCGCATTGCGCAGCGCGGTGAAGTAGAAGAAGTGGTAGCCGAACAGGCCGGCAATGCCGATCAGCCAGACTTGCGGCGGTATCTTCTGGCTCTTGTCGGAAGCTGGCATGAACAGCCGCGCGACCAGCCCGACCCCGGTGCCGATCGAGAAGGTGATCGCCGACAGCAGGAACGGCGGCACCCTGCCGGATGCATCCGTAAGCAGCGCCAGCAGTGCCCACATGGCGACCGCCGAAAAGCCGATCAGTGTTGCGCGCCCCATTCTGTCTCCAGTGGCGCGCCATTCCGGTCCAGTGGCGCGCCTGGCTATTGTATTGCTTCGAAACGCCCGGCGCTGATGGTCAAGGTACCGATCTGCGTTCCGACCGTGGCGTGGATCGGCGCATATACTCCGGTTTGGCCGAGCGGCGCAAACGTCACCATCATGCGGCTGCGGTTCTTCAGATAGTTCAGCGCCTTGCGGCCCTTGCGATAGCCCGCCACCGGCTCAAAGCCCATCCGGCAGGTGACGGTGTCGCCCTTGTAGCCTGGCACCGAGATCGCCCCTTTCGAATCGTAGGTCAGCGTCAGATCGGCGCGCATCTCGCCATCATAGAACTTCACCGTGCGGCCGCAGACCTGGTCGAGGCTGTCGGCATGGACAACGGTAGCCGCCATCGGATCGAGCACCGACGCGAGGTCACTGGCGCCGAGCGGCACCCAGTTGTTGGGATCGCGCTTGCCCGGCGCCGGGATGACCTGCGTCGAGGTGACCGCGCCATTGGTAAAGCGGATATCGACCACCGATGCCTTCTTGCCGGAGGTGTAGTCGGCACGGAACGCCTGCGGCACCATCTTCTTGCCCGAAATGGTGCCTTTGGACGAGATCGTACCGCGCGTGTCGTCGAACAGCTTGGCCAGACCCGCGGCGCTGACGCTGCCTTCGATCGCGTAAGCGCCGTTCTCATAGTGGCTGGAGAACGTCGATCTCGCGATCGAAAGACCAAAAAACGACACCGTGTACTCGCCCTTGAAGGACTGGGGCGAGGCAGCGAAGCCAGGCGAAGGCAGCGCGACAGCGATCGCGATGGCGAGGGCATGTGACGAACGAAGCATGGCGGGATCGTATCCTTGATTTTCGACCGGAGGTGGGCAACTCCGGTCTGGCATGTCCCTATGGGACGGCTTATAGGAAGAAATCCGGCCTTAATATGAAATGCCGGGCGCTTCCGTGGGCAAGCCGGAGCTTGACGCACCGGCGAAATGCAACTATGGAACGCCAACTTTTTCCATAAGGCCGCCTGACCAGAACCGCGCGCCACCCGGCGTGGGCACAAAGGTTTGGCAAGCCCCGAGAACTGAAGGTTAGAACAATGTCCCGCACCTGCGAACTCACTGCCAAGGCAGTCATGTCCGGCAACAATGTGAGCCACGCCAACAACAAGACCAAGCGTCGCTTCCTGCCGAACCTCGTCAATGTGACGCTGATTTCGGAAGCGCTGAACCAGAATGTGCGCCTGCGCATTTCGGCCAACGCGCTGCGTTCGGTCGAACATCGCGGCGGTCTCGATGCTTTCCTGGCCAAGGCCGACGTCAAGGAATTGTCGCAGCGCGCGCGCCTGCTGAAGAAGCAGATCGCCAAGAAGCTGGCTGATCAGCCCGCTGCCTGATATCGCTTAAGGCGGGGGACGACCGCCCTGGCCAACCTCTTGTTGGCCTTGAGCATCGGATAGAAACCGCAAGGTCTAAAATCCGGTGCTCAAATACGAAGCGAGCATCGCCCGGATGGGCATGATGCTCCGCTGGTTCCATTACCCAGGATAAAAAAATGAATTCCTTCTCGCGATATTTGCCATTCGTGGCGGCCATGGCGCTTGTCGTCGTGGCGTCGAACATTCTCGTGCAGTTCCCGATGCAGGGACAGATCGGCGGCCTTTCGCTGGCCGACCTGTTGACCTGGGGCGCCTTCACCTATCCCTTCTCCTTCCTGGTCACCGACCTCGCCAACCGCCGCTATGGGCCTGCCGTGGCGCGCCGGATCGTGTTTGTCGGCTTCATGACGGCGGTGGTCTGCTCGATCCTTGTCCCGCCCTTCCTGTTCCGCCACGGCCTGATCGAATTCGAAACCGCCGCCGACCGGCTGGTGCGCATCGCGGCGGCGTCCGGCGCGGCGTTCCTCAGCGCGCAATTGCTCGACGTGACCGTGTTCAACCGGCTGCGCCGGCAGAGCTGGTGGCGCGCGCCGATCGTCGGCACGCTGGTCGGTTCGGTATTCGACACCGCCGTGTTCTTCACCGTCGCGTTATCGGCCGCTTTCGCCTTCGCTGGCCCGAACGACGGTTTCGCGCTCGAAACCGCACCGCTGATGGGCGTCTTCCATGTCGATTCGATGCGTTGGGTTTCGTGGGCGCTTGGCGACCTCACTGTGAAGCTGATCATCGCCGTGGTGGCGCTTATCCCCTACCGGCTGCTGGCCACCCGTTGGAGCCAGCCGGCGCTGGCCGCACAGCCATGATTCAGAAAAGGGGAATCAGGCAGTGATCCCCTGGGTCCAGCTGGATTGCGCGAAGACGCCCGACGGCAGGCAGGAACTTCGCCTCAAGCGGCGCGGTTCCGAATTCTCGATCATGCTGGGCACCAACGAGCTGATGAACAGCCGCCTCAGCGGCTCCGAGGAAGCGCTGGCAAAACTCTCCTGCCGGAAGATTGCCAGCCATCGGCAACCGAGAATCCTCATCGGCGGGCTTGGCATGGGATTCACGCTGCGCGCGGCACTCGCCGAGCTGGGCGGCGATGCCCAGATTGTTGTCGCCGAGTTGGTGCCAGCCGTCGTCGCCTGGGCACGCGGCCCGATGGCCGAAATGTTTGGCGGCTGTCTCGACGATCCGCGCGTCACCGTCGAGGAGACCGATGTCGGGCAGCTGATACGGTCGCAGGCGTCGGGTTATGACGCCATCCTGCTCGATGTCGACAACGGCCCGGAAGGCATCGTCCACAAGTCCAATGACGCGCTTTACAGCCTGCAGGGCCTGGCTGCCGCACGCACCGCCCTCAAGCCGGGCGGCGTGCTGGCCGTGTGGTCTCAAGGGTCGGACAGTGGCTTCGCGCGGCGGCTGAAGCAGGCGGGGTTCGCGGTCGAGGAGGTCAACACGCGCGCCAACGGCAAGCGTGGCGCGCGTCATGTCATCTGGATCGCCACCAACGGCTCCCGGCCCTGACGGGAAGCCGGCAGCGGACCGGCCGCAGGCGGTGTTCAGGTCTAATTCGACTTCCGAAGTTCCGCGGCGAGGGCCTCCAACAGCCCGCGCGTCCCCTCTTCCCGCCCCTTCGCGGAATCGACACCGTCGAAAAACGCACCCTGCTCGGTGTAGGTCAGCCGCGTGCCGTTGCCCGAAGGCGTCAGCTCGACGGTGGTGAGCGATGCCGACATTGGCTGCGGCCCGATTGCCATCCGGTAGGAAAACACGATGCGCTGGCCGGGAACGATGTCCTGGAACTGCGCGTCGAGCCTGACCTCCGGTCCGCCGGCATAGCTGAAGCGCGACACCTCGCCACCGCCGACGCGAAAATCGAAGCTGAATTCGGCGATCGCAAAGCCATCGCCTTCGACCCGCCAGCGCCGCACCGTCGCCTTGTCGGCGAAGGCATGGAAGACGCGTTCGGGGGATTGCGGATAGGTCCGCTCGATGGTGAAGGTGGAGTGGATGACGGAAGGCTCGTCTTTCACGGGGGCGATCTGGTTCATGTCTGTTCGTCCTTTTCCTGATCTTGAACTTTCGGGGGCGATTGATCCGGCTCGGCCAGAATCTGGCCGAGCCGGTCGAGGTGCCGTTCCGCCGGTATGCGGCGTTCCGTGATCCAGTCGGCGAGCGGAGCGAGCCCGCCCGGCTCGATCCGGCAGGTGCGCACCCGCCCGATCTTTTCGCTGCGGATCAGCCCGCAGGCCTCCAGCGTTTGCAGATGCTGCAGCACGGCGGCGAACGTCATGCCGAACGGCTCCGCCAACTGGCTGACGGTGGCCGGTCCGCGGCTCAACCTTTCCAGGATCTGCCGGCGTGTCGGCTCGACAAGGGCGCGAAGGATGCTGTCGATCTTGGAATGGTTAAGCATGGACTTGAGTATTGATCCTTCAGCGCCAATTGTCAAGTCGACACTAAAGTATTTTGGCGCGTGAATCGGGTGATGAACGGTCGACCCCCACTCCGTCGAGCTGCGTTCGCCAAATCAGACCCCCTTCCTCTCCCTCCAGAGGGGGAGAGGGGCGCTGCGAAGCAGCGACGGAGTGGGGGGAAGGCGTCGGTCAAATCGAACCCGCCGTTAAAAGCCCTCAACTTCAGGTTCGCAGCTGGAGCGCCACTCAATCCTGATGCAGAATAAATTCCAGATAGAGGTTGCGCTGCAGGATCGAGTGGTTGTCGTCGGAAACCAGCGACACCATCAGCGCGCCGTCGTCGCGGGTCCAGACGTCTAGCCCTTCCATATTGTCGATCTGGTATCCCATGTCGGCTTCCAGCAGCACCGGCCCGTCGGCGACGGCACCCTTCTCGACGCTCTCGCCATGGATGCGCCGCAGCCGCATCTTGACGCCGGAAGCCATCGAAAAGCTGCGCTCCAGGAGCAGCAGATCGCCGTCCGGCAGGAAGGCGCCATCGGTGATGTCGAAATCGCCGTTGCGCTTGACGGTGAAGACGCCCTTGTGTGGCCCTTCGATGATGGCGGCATAGATGTTGCCGGACTTGTCCAGGCTCTTCTCCGACACCACCACCAGCCCGCCCTGATGCTGGCCGCTGGCACTGGCATGGGTGACGGTCTCGAAGCCGCGATTCTGGCGCAGCTCCCGTGCCGGCACCAGGAAATCCAGCTGCTTGAACGGCGCCTTCATATCCGCGGGGTCGATCTTGAACTGGGCGACGCGGTGATTGCGCTCGAAGCCGACGGTGGCGATGCCGTCCTTGACCGCGAGGCCTTCTGCGTCGACTTCCCATTTCTTGTCGATCGGCTGGCCTGATCCGTCGACCATCTGCTGCATATGGAAATTCCGGATGCCGACCGGTCGCCTGTCGGCGTCGCGGACCACCGTACCGAAGAACCAGAAGCCGGTGTCGGCCACTCCGACGAAATCGCCGCCGGCTTTCAGAAAGCGGAGCGCCGACAGCGCACCGAAGTCGCGCGACGGCGAGGTCATCTCCAGCCCGCCGACGAATTCGAGCGGTCCGAACTGCCTGTCGGCACGGCCAATCTGGAATTCGGTGATCGGGCGAGCCGAGATTTCGATCGGTTCGACCGCGGCCGGACCGGCCGAACCGCCAGGCGCCATCGCCAAAAGCGTGACGAGGCTCAAGGCGAAAAAGCGTAGGCTGGCGCCGCCCCTCATCCGGCTGCCGCCACCTTCTCCCCGTGAAGAACGGGGAGAAGACCGCTGGCCTCGGCACTATCTTTGAAACGCTGACAGATAGCGAAATCGAGGATGAAATCGCCCCTCTCCCCGTTCTTCACGGGGAGAGGGTGCCAGCAGGCAGGTGAGGGGCGGCGCGGCGATCCAGTCTTCTGAAAAACCGCCGTCACGAGGCGCGCCGCATGCCGCCGCGCCGCGTGTCGCGCGCGCTTTCCTCGGCGAACAGCGAAGCCAGTTGCTCGGTCATGGCGCCGGCCAGTTCCTCGGCATCGACGATGGTGACAGCGCGCCTGTAATAGCGCGTGACGTCATGGCCGATGCCGATGGCCAGCAATTCGACCGGCGAGCGCGTCTCGATCAGCTCGATGACGGCGCGCAGATGGCGCTCGAGATAATTGCCCGGATTGACCGACAGCGTCGAATCGTCGACCGGCGCGCCGTCCGAGATCATCATCAGGATCTTGCGCTGTTCCGGCCGGGCGATCAGCCGACTGTGCGCCCACAGCAGTGCCTCGCCGTCGATGTTTTCCTTGAGCAGGCCCTCGCGCATCATCAGGCCGAGGTTGCGCCGTGCCCGCCGCCACGGATGGTCGGCCGACTTGTAGATGATGTGGCGCAGGTCGTTGAGGCGCCCGGGATTCGGCGGCTTGCCGTCCTTCAACCATTTCTCGCGCGCCTGCCCGCCCTTCCAGGCCCGGGTGGTGAAGCCGAGGATCTCGACCGAGACGCCGCAGCGCTCCAGCGTGCGCGCCAGGATGTCGGCGCAGGTGGCCGCGACCGTGATCGGCCGGCCACGCATCGAGCCGGAATTGTCGAGCACCAGCGTCACCACCGTGTCGCGGAACTTGGTGTCGCGCTCCTGCTTGAAGGAGAGCGGCTGCATCGGGTCAATGACGACGCGCACCAGCCGTGCCGGGTCGAGATAGCCTTCTTCCAGGTCGAAATCCCAGGACCGGTTCTGTTGCGCCATCAGCCGGCGCTGCAGCCGGTTGGCCAGCCGCCCGACGACGCCGGACAGATTGGCAAGCTGCTTGTCGAGGAAGGCGCGCAGCCGGTCGAGCTCTTCTTCTTCGCACAGCTCCTCGGCGCCGACCGTCTCGTCGAAGGCGGATGTGAAGACCTTGTAGTCGATTTCCTTCGGCAGATTGGCGAAGGGATTGTCGTTGCGGCGTGCCTCGCCGGGCGTCTCGGCATCCGCATCGTCATCGTCGGACAGATCGTCGGCGGTGGCGTCGGACGCCTCCGTCTCGGCAGACTGCTCGTCATCGGCCGAAGCCTCGGCATCCTCGGACTGCGACTGCTCGGAGCCGGAATCCTCCTCGCCGCCTTCCTCGCTTTGCTCCTCGCCTTGCGGCTGGTTGTCGTCATTGTCGTCGGAGTCTTCCGTCTCCTGGTCGTCGCCGAGTTCCTCGGCCATTTCCATGGAAGCGAGCATCTCGCGCACGACGCGGGCGAAGGCCTGCTGGTCGTCGAGCTTGGCTGAAAGTCCGTCGAGGTCGGCCTTGGCCTTTTCCTCGACCCAGGGGCGCCAGAGCTCGACCAGCCGCTCGCCGCTCTTCGGGATCGGGCGGCCTGTCAGCTTCTCGCGCACCATCAGCGCCAGCGCTTCCTCGATCGGCGCGTCGGCCTTGTCCTTGACGTCGACCAGATTGGCCTTGGCGTATTTGTCCTCCAGCATCGAGCCGATATTGTCGGCCACACCCTGCATGGCGCGGCTGCCGATCGCCTCGACGCGGGCCTGTTCTACCGCGTCATAGATGGCGCGGGCCTGCTTGCCTTCCGGCGCCAGCTTGGTGTGGATGCGCACATCGTGGCAGGCGCGTTTCAGCGCCATGGAATCGCCGAGACCGCGGGTGATGGCGATGTCGGTCTTCGACGCCTTCTTTGGCAGTTCCGGCAAGCGGGCGCGGCTGCCGGCGAGTGCGGGCCTGTCCTTGGCGAAGCCGACTTCCAGCTCCTTGTCGCCAGCGATGGCGCGCATGCAGACGGTGACGGCGCGCTTGAAGCTGTCGGCTTCAGAACCCGTCTTCGACTTGTTGCGCGTGTTGTCGCCCGGACCCGCCATCGATTATTCCCTGGAGCAGGATGTTGCCGGACAAGTCATATGACCTTCCGGCATCGCGCTCTTAGCCCAGCACGACGTTGGCGGCACTCTCCGGCAGATCCTCGCCGAAGGCACGCTGGTAGAACTCGGCCACCACCGAGCGCTCGAGCTCGTCGCACTTGTTGAGGAAGGTCAGCCGGAACGCCATGCCGATATTGCCGAAGATCTCGGCATTCTCGGCCCAGGTGATGACCGTACGCGGGCTCATCACCGTCGACAAATCGCCATTGATGAAGGCCGAGCGCGTCATGTCGGCGACGCGCACCATCTTGTTGACGATGTCCTTGCCCTTGCCGTCGCGATAGTGCTTGGCCTTGGCCAGCACGATGGCGACTTCATTGTCGTGCGGCAGATAGTTCAGCGTGGTGACGATCGACCAGCGGTCCATCTGCGCCTGGTTGATCTGCTGGGTGCCGTGATAGAGGCCGGTGGTGTCGCCCAACCCGACCGTGTTGGCGGTCGAGAACAGCCGGAAGGCCGGATGCGGGCGGATGACCCGGCTCTGGTCGAGCAGCGTCAGCCGGCCCGACGATTCCAGCACGCGCTGGATGACGAACATCACGTCGGGGCGACCGGCGTCATACTCGTCGAAGCACAGCGCGACATTGTGCTGATAGGCCCAGGGCAGGATGCCGTCGCGGAATTCGGTGATCTGCAAGCCGTCCTTGACGACGATCGCGTCCTTGCCGACGAGATCGATGCGGCTGACATGGCTGTCGAGGTTGACGCGCACGCAAGGCCAGTTGAGACGGGCGGCGACCTGTTCGATATGGGTCGACTTGCCGGTGCCGTGATAGCCCGACACCATGACGCGGCGGTTGTAGGCAAAGCCCGCCAGGATCGCCATGGTCGTGTTCTTGTCGAACAGATAGTCCGGATCGATGTCGGGCACATGTTCGCTGGTCGCCGAATAGGCCGGCACCACCATCTTGGACTCGAAACCGAATTTTTCCTTCACCGACACCGTCGTGTCGGGCAGGTTGGCGATGTCGCGATCGACCTTGTTCATATCTCTCAACGTCTCCACGGGCGAAAAGCCTGATTTCGCCGGCAATCGATTTTGTTCGGGGGCGGTCTTAGAGCCTTTTCCAATCTTATGAAAGTTGGAAAAATGCCCCGACCGAAAGGTCGCTCAGCACAGGCCCGCCTGTTTGAGCACGCGATAGGCCTGCAGCACATCGCGGAACCGGTCTTCCGAACCTCTGTCGCCGCCATTCGCATCCGGATGGTGACGCTTCACCAGTTCCTTATAGCGCGCCTTGATCTCCTTGCCAGTCGCCTTTGTATCAAGGCCAAGCGTTTCCAGCGCCTTGGCCTCAAGCGGCTTGGCCTTGCGCTCGCGCGCCTCGCGCGGATCCTTCGGCCCCTTGAACAGGTCGAAGGGGTCGCGCATGCGATTGTAGTAGCCGGCGCGGCCGGAACGCATCTGGGCCATATCGGGCGACGAACGCGTCGAGGCGCCGTTGACGCCCATTTTCCAGGTCGGCCGGTGGCCGGTCATCGCTTCCTTCTGGAAGCGCGCGACCTCGGTGTCCGGCACGCCGGAGAAATAATTGAAGCCCTTGTTGTACTCGCGCACATGGTCGAAGCAGAAGCGGAAATACTCGCCCTCCTTCATGCGCCCGACCGGCGCGCGATGGGTGCCCGCCTCCTTGCAGCCGTCCCACTGGCAGATCGGCGAATGCGACTTCAGCTCCGCATCCTTCTCCGGGCGGATGCGAATCTTCTCGAAATATTTGGGGTACGGCTTCATTTCACCCATTTATGGGGCGTTCGCAGATGCGAAACAAGAATTGACATTTTCGCGATGATCGCCCTAACCGCTGAATCGCGGCATAAAGCGGGCGAATGGCGGATTTTGTTGCGTGGCAACGGCCTTGCCAAGACCGATTCCGGTTTTATGGGCTGCTGCGCCAGCCATATGTGGTGAAGGGAGACGGCGATGTCCATACAGGCGACCATGGAGGACAAGCTCAACAAGGCATTTTCGCCGGACCGGCTGGTCATCATCAACGAAAGCCATCTCCACGCCGGCCATCACCATTCCGGCTCCGACCATCACGGCACCTATGACGGCACCGGCGAGACGCATTTTCGCGTCCGCGTCGTCGCTTCCGCCTTTGCCGGCATGAGCCGCATCGACCGTCACCGCGCCGTCAACGAGTTGCTTGCCGACGAACTGAAGGCCGGCGTGCATGCGTTGGCGATCGAACCGGCGGCTCCCGGCGAAAAGACCCGCTGGTAGGCCAGGTCGCCCCTCGCCTTCCGCGGCGCTCAGAGCACCGCTTCGATGAGAAACGGCCCGCGCCGCGACAAGGCACTGTCCAGCAGCACGTCGAACCGTTTGCACGTTTCGGCGCGGGCCGCCTCCACGCCCATGCCCTTGGCCAGCAACACCCAGTCCAGCGCGGGATGGTCGAGGTCGAGCATGCGCCTGGCGTTCTCGCCGATCGCGCTAACGCCGACATTACGCATTTCGCCATGCAGGATCGCATAGGTCCTGTTGGAAAAGACGATCGTCACCACGTCGAGGTTTTCCCTCGCCTGCGTCCACAGCCCCTGCACCGTGTACATGCCGCTTCCGTCGGCCTCCAGGTTGATCACCTTGCGACCGGGACAAGCGATCGCCGCCCCTGTTGCCATCGGAATGCCTCCGCCGATCGATCCGCCCGTGCCCATCATGTAGTCGTGCGGCGCGGCAAAGGCCGACAGCGCGAAGAAACGCCGCGCCGAAGTGATCGCCTCATCACAGATGATCGCATCCGCGGGAAGCTTTCGCGCCACCGACAACGCGATCGCATCTTCCGTCAGCTTGCCACTCGGCGTTGCCTCGTCTGGGAAAGCGGTGGCGACCACCGTTTGTTGCGACGGCTTTATGCCGAGCTCGTCGCGAAGGGCCTCCAGCGCCGCCTGCAGATCATCGCCATGGCCAGCCAGCGTCAGCACCTGGCAGCCCTCCCGAACGAGCCGCCCCGGTTTTCCCGGATAGGCAAAGAAGGCAACCGGCTCCCTAGCGCCGACCAGGACCAGGACGTCGATATCCCTGAGCAGCGCCGTCGCCGCATCGACCGGATAGGGAATGCGGGTCGGCGCGACGCGCCCGCGCCCGCGCTGCATGCGCGCGATCAGGACCTCACTGAACAGGCGGACGTCGCAGGCTGTCGAGAGCTGCCCGGCAATTTCAAGCGCATCGGCCCGCGCCGCTCGACCGCGAACGATCATGCCGGCCCGCCCCGGAGCGGCACGGATCGCAGCCGCTACCTTTCGCACGGCGTTCATGTCCACGGCGGGCGGCGGCGCAAGCTTGACCTTGCCTGGCGGAACCGCGCCGACTTCGCCCCAGGCCGCATCCGCCGGCAGGATCAGGGTCGCTATGCCTGGAGGCGTCATCGCAGCGCGAAAGGCCGCCTTGGCTGCCGGCCCGACATCGGCCGGACCGTCGACGCGGCCGACCCAGTTCGACATTGGCGCCGCCAGGCTCTCGATGTCGCTGGTCAGCGGAGCGTCGAGCGCCAGATGGTAGGAAGCGTGGTCGCCGACAATGTTGATCATCGGGCTCAAGGCGCGGCGGGCGTTGTGCATGTTGGCCAGGCCATTGGCCAAGCCCGGGCCGGTATGCAGCAGCGTCGCGGCGGGGCGTTCGGTCATGCGCGCATAGCCATCGGCGGCACCGGTCACGACACCTTCGAAGAGGCCAAGCACGCAACGCATCTCCGGCTTGCGGTCGAGCGCGGCAACGAAATGCATCTCGGAGGTGCCGGGATTGGCGAAGCAGACCGTCACATCATTGGCCAGAAGCACGTCGCACAGGACATCGGCGCCATTCATGAAATTCTCCCCCGTCTGACGATTAGGAGCAATCCAGGAAAAGCGTGAAGCGGTCTTCCGTCCGGAATTGCGATGAAACAAACAGATGGAGCAATTGCACCCGCGGACGCCTGGGCGGCAATATCCCGCCGCCACCTTTGATCTGATCCAGTTCTTGTCCAGCTCAGCCGACCGTCGATTTCAGAAACGCCAGCGCAGCAGTGGTCAGCGCGTCGCCGTCCTCCCCGAAATCGCGGTCGATCGACAGGTGCGTATAGGCGCTGCCGTCGAACAGCGTAACCTTTGTGCCGGTGGCGCGGAGGCGCTCGGCAAAGACCTTCGAGTCCTCGCCACGGCCAGGCGCCCGCGAATAGGCGATGAAGGTTGGCGGATGCTGGCGGCCGTCGACATAGCTGGCCGGAGACAGGGCAGCCCATTGCGCGGGATCGGAAAAGACCCGCGCATAGGCCCTGACCATGCCGCCATTCTTGGAGAGTGCCGCAAGATCATAGGCCCGGGTGTCGTCGAGAATGAGTGCGGCGACGCCAGGCAGCCCGCCGCGCATGCCGGTCAAGGCAATCAGATGGCAGCCGGCCGAATGGCCCATGCCGACAATGCGGTTGGGGTCGCCGCCATGCTTGGCGATGTTGGCGCGCAGATAGGCATAGGCCTTTTCGACATCGCCGGCCTGGGTCGCGACATCGGCCTCGGGCAGCATGCGATAGTCGATGGAGACGAAGCAGAAACCGTTGGCGAGCAGGAAAGCCGGCTTGGCGTTCACCTGGCTGCGTTTGCCGAACCGCCAGGCGCCGCCGTGGACGAAGAAGACCACAGGCAGGCCATCTGCGCCATCAGGCGCATAGATGTCGAGCTTGGCAGGGCCATAGTCGAAGGTTTTGGCAGGTGGTGCTGACTGGCGCCCAGCCGCGAAAGTCGTGGCCGGCAGAAAAGCCGCCATCGAAGCCAGGAGCAGGGTTCGCCGATCGATCATCATTCTCTCCTGGCCGCCCGGCGAAAAAATGCACCATGGCGCCGCGAAGGTCCAATGAAGGATTGGTAACCTGTACGGACACCCTAGGCGTCGCCGGCTGGCCTGATCCTCAGCTTGGCAATCCGGTTCTTGTCTCTCTTCATCACGATGAAGCGCTTGCCGTGGAACGTAAAAGCCTGCTTCTCCTCGGGGATCGACTGCGTCTCGTGGATGACGAGGCCGGCAATGGTGGTCGCCTCCTCGTCCGGCAGGTTCCAGTCGAGCGCCCGGTTCAGGTCGCGGATCGGAACATTGCCGTCGACGACGACGGAGCCGTCGGCCTCCTGCTTGACGCCCTGGATATCGACATCGTGCTCGTCGGCGATCTCGCCGACGATCTCCTCGATGATGTCTTCCAGCGTCACCAGCCCTTCGACCTCGCCATACTCGTCGACAACGACGGCAAAATGCGCCTTGCGGCGCAGGAAGGCGTTGAGCTGTTCCTGCAAGGTCGTGGTGTCGGGCACGAACCAGGGTTTCGAGGCGATCTTCATCACGTCGATCTTGGAAAAATCGTTGCCGACTTCATTGAGCGCGCGCAGCAGATCCTTGGCGTGCAGCACGCCGACGATGTTGTCGAGCGAGCCCTTCCACAGGGGCATGCGGGTGTGCGGGCTCTGCAGGATCTCGCGCACCACCGCTTCCGGCGGATTGTCGGCATTGACCGAACGCATATTGGTGCGGTGCACCATGATGTCGGAGACTTCGAGCTCTTCGAGGTCGAACAAGCCGCCGACACGGTCGCGATCCTCGCGCACCACCTGGCCATCGCGGCGAAAATCGTCGACCGCGCCGCGCAATTCGTCCTGACTCGACCGCTGCGGCTCGATGCGCAGCAGCTCATGGCCGAACGCGGCAAGCAGGCGCGTGCGCAAGGCAATGGCCAGCAGGATGAGGACGGCAAGGACAGCAACGACGATCCAGCCGTTGTCCATCTCAGCCGGCTTTCCTGCTGGCTGGGTGATTCTCTCTGAGGAACGATAGCACTTCCGACGCCGGCACGTCCTTGGCGATGAAGGCCTGGCCGATGCCGTGCGTCAGGATGAACGTCAGCGCGCCGCGTGACACTTTCTTGTCCTGCGTGATGAAGGCAAGCAACGCCTCGGCATCCGGCAGATCGCCCGGAATATCGGCCACCCGCCACGGCAGGCCGACAGCGCGCAGATGCGCCTCGACGCGCGCCGCGTCGTCGGGGCTGGCCAGATTGAGCCGCGACGAGAACCGGTGCGCCAACGCCATGCCGATGGCGACCCCCTCGCCATGGACGAGACGGGTTCCGTCATAGTGCGTGGCGGCTTCCAGCGCATGGCCGAACGTGTGGCCGAGATTGAGCAGCGCGCGGTCGCCGGTCTCGAACTCGTCGCGGGCGACAACGTCGGCCTTGGCGCGGCAGGCTTCGGCAATCGCCTGCGCCCTCTCCGGCCCGCCGGCGAACACCTTGCCCCAGTTCTGTTCCAGCCAGCCGAAGAACTCTGGCCGGTCGATGAGCCCGTATTTGGCAAGCTCGGCATAACCGGCGCGGAATTCGCGGATCGGCAGCGTGTCGAGCACCTCGGTATCGGCCAGGACCAGCTTCGGCTGATGGAAGACGCCGACCAGGTTCTTGCCGCGCGGACTGTTGATGCCGGTCTTGCCACCGACCGAGGAATCGACCTGCGCCAGCAGCGAGGTCGGGATCTGCACGAAATTCATGCCGCGGCGCACGATGCCGGCAGCAAAGCCGGCAAGGTCGCCGATAACGCCGCCGCCCAGGGCGATGACGATGTCGCCGCGCTCAAGCCTGGCGGCCAGCACGCCGTCCACCACCTCTTCGAGATGGGCAAAGCTCTTGGTTTTCTCACCGGGCGGCAGCGTGATGACGGCTGGCTGGATGCCGCTCGTTTCGAGACCTGCCTTCAGCGCGTCGAGATGCGCCGCCGCGACATTGGCGTCGGTAATGACGGCGGCGCGCGTGCCTGGCAGGCGGCGCGAAATCTCGGCGCCGGCGCGCGACAGCAGCCCCGAGCCGATCAGGATGTCGTAGGTCCGGTCGCCAAGCCCGACCTCGACAACAACGGGTGCATCGGCGCTCACGATCGTACCTCGCCTGTCGCGGCAATTTCATCAATGCCGAAATGGCGGCACAGCGCTTCGATCACCTCGGCCGCGATAACCTCCTTGCGGTCGTCGCGGGTCGGCACGGTCACATCCGATGTCGCATAGACCGGATAGCGCTCCCCCATCAGCCGTTCCAGCACGGCGCGGGGATCGGCGCTTTTCAACAGCGGCCGGTTCTGCTTCTTGGAAACGCGGTCCATCAAAAGGTCGAGCTCGGCCTTCAGCCATACCGACACGCCTTGGGCAGCGATGGCCTCGCGCGTCTGCGCGTTCATGAAGGCGCCGCCGCCCGTCGACAGCACCTGCGGGCCGTTTTCCAGCACGCGCAGGATGACGCGCTGCTCCAGGGCCCTGAACTCGGTTTCGCCATAGCGCTCGAACAGCTCCGGAACGGTCATCCGCGAGACACTTTCAATCTCCTGGTCACTGTCGATGAACGGCAGCGCCAGCATCGTCGCCACCTTGCGGCCGATAGCCGTCTTACCGGCGCCCATCAGCCCGACAAAGACGATGGAACGGCTGCCCAGCCGGCCAAGCAGCGCGGCGTGGTTCTCGCCCGGAGGATTTGCCGGTAGCGCGTTCATCAGATGTTTCCAGGCCCTCTTTGCCGGCGTATCGACATGAAAACCCCGTTTGCGTCAAGCTTGGCAAGCACCCGAGCCTGATATGGGCTGCAAGGCCTGCATCGGAAGTTGCTAACAGGCCTCAGCTTCTTCCTTGAATTGGCCGGAATGGCGTCCCATAAGGGGACAGGGTTTGGAAACGCAGAACAAGTAGACGGGCGAAAATTGATGCCGACACTGTTTCGCTTTGTCGTGACACTCGCGATTCTGGCTGGCATTGCCTATGGTACGATGTTCGCGCTGGTGATGTTCGTCGAGCCCAAGAAGGCGGAAATGAGCGTGCGCATCCCGCCGGAAAAGCTCAATCCCAAGAAAAGCTGAATGACAAGAAAAGCTGAATGAACAGCGCCGCCCGCATCGAAGCCTTCCTGGAAATGATGAGCGCCGAGCGGGGCGCTGCCGAAAACACGCTTTCCTCCTATCGCCGCGACCTCGAAGACGCTTCCAACGAGATCGCTGGCGGGCTCGCCGGCGCCGCCGTCGCCGATATCCGCGCCTATCTCGACGATATCGCCGCGCGCGGCTTTGCGCCAACCTCGCAGGCGCGCAAGCTGTCGGCGATCCGTCAGTTCTTCAAATTCCTCTATGCCGAGGGCCTGCGCGGCGATGACCCGACCGGCACGCTGGACAGTCCGAAAAAGGGCCGGCCGCTGCCGAAGACAATGAGCGAGGCCGACACCGGCCGGTTGATCGACCGCGCCGCGACCGAAGCCGGCGATGCCGGGCTCGACGAGGGTGACAGTCTGGCGGCGCTGCGCCTGCATGCGCTGGTCGAGGTGCTCTACGCCACCGGCCTGCGCGTTTCCGAACTGGTTGGCCTGCCGGTGACGGTGGCGCAGCGCGACGACCGTTTCTTCATGGTGCGCGGCAAGGGCGACAAGGAGCGGATGGTGCCGCTGTCGGCCAAGGCGCGCACGGCGATGAAGTCCTGGCTTGCCGCCCGCTCCAAGGTGCCTGCCTTCGCCGCCAGCCCGTTTCTGTTTCCGGCCGCCTCCGACAGCGGCTATCTCTCGCGCCAGGTCTTTGCCCGCGACCTGAAAGGGCTGGCCGCGAGGGCGGGTATCGCCTCGGCCAGGATATCGCCGCATGTGCTGCGCCATGCTTTTGCCAGCCACCTGTTGCAGAACGGCGCCGATCTCAGGGCCGTGCAGCAACTGCTCGGCCATGCCGACATATCGACGACACAGATTTATACCCATGTGCTGGAGGAGCGGCTGGTGCGGCTGGTCAACGATCATCATCCGCTTGCCGACTAGGCCTCATATCGCTATGTGAGGACGACGTTTCACCGCCCGGAGCCTCGCATTCCAGGGTTCCGTCAGTCATTGCCTTCCGACGTATCGGTCCGCTCAAGCATGTACAATTACCTCGATTTCGAAAAGCCGGTGCAGGATCTCGAGGGCAAGATCCTCGAGCTGAAGAAGCTTGCCGAGAACGGCGAGGCGGTCGATGTCGGCGACGAGATCAGCCGTCTCGAGAAGCGTTCCCGCGATGCGCTGCGCGACGCCTACAAGGCGCTGACGCCGTGGCAGAAGGTGCAGGTGGCGCGCCATCCCGACCGGCCGCATTGCGTTGACTACATCAAGGGCCTTTTCAACGATTTCACGCCGCTCGCCGGTGACCGCAATTTTGGCGAGGACCAGGCGATCGTCGGCGGTTTCGCCCGTTTTCGCGGCGAGCCGGTGGCGATCATCGGCCAGGAAAAGGGCTCCGACACGACCAGCCGGCTGAAGCACAATTTCGGCTCGGTGCGGCCGGAGGGCTACCGCAAGGCGGTGCGGCTTATGGAGCTTGCCGACCGGTTCAAGATTCCACTGCTGACGCTGGTCGACACCGCCGGCGCCTATCCCGGTGTCGGCGCCGAGGAGCGCGGCCAGGCGGAAGCCATTGCCCGTTCGACCTCGGCCTGCCTTGGCCTCAAGGTGCCGTCGATCTCGGTGGTCATCGGCGAAGGCGGCTCGGGTGGCGCCATCGCGATCGCCACCGCCAACCGCGTCTACATGCTCGAACACGCCATCTATTCGGTGATTTCGCCGGAGGGCGCGGCCTCGATCCTGTGGCGCGACACGACGCGATCGAAGGACGCGGCGACCAACATGAAGATCACCGCGCAGGATCTTCTGGAACTGAAGATCATCGATGCCATCATCCCCGAGCCCCTCGGCGGCGCGCATCGCGGCGCCGAAACCGTGATCGCCGCGACCGGCGACCTCATCGCCAGGACGATGAAGGAGTTTTCCGGCGCCAACACCGATTTCCGCGAGCAGCGCCGCGAGAAATACCTGGCAATGGGCCGCAGTCTCTGACCACAAGCACCCTTGCCCGCCGCAATGTGGCGGCGCAGAGCATTTTTGCCACAAAAATGCCGCTGCATTCGGCTCAATGAGACTGCCGCATGGGGACGCGTCGACACTTGCGGTAAGGAATTTTCAAGGTTAACGGGCTTAGGGTCCGTCCACGTTCAGTGCAGTAGCCGTGGCATGAATCGCCCTGGCGCCAGAGAAAAAGACGATATCCGCCGCCATGTTCGCAAAGCTTGCCCGCACCGGAATCCTGATCGCCGCCCTCGGCGTTGCCGGCTGCAACGATTCGTCGATGAAGGATTTCGCGCCCGAGGCCAACAAGCCGCTGCCTGACAAGATCCTCGCCGATATGAAGGCCAAGGGCATGGTCCGCACCTCGTCGGTGATGGCCCGCATCTTCAAGGAAGAGGGCAAGCTCGAAATCTGGAAGGCCAAGACCAACGGCCGCTACGACATGGTGGCCAGCTACGATATCTGCAAATGGTCGGGCAAGCTCGGGCCGAAATACACCGAAGGCGACCGTCAGGCGCCGGAAGGCTTCTACACGGTCCGCCCGTCGCAGATGAATCCGCGCTCGAACTACCATTTGTCTTTCAACATCGGCTTCCCCAACGCCTATGACCGGGCCAATGGCCGCACCGGCGCCAATCTGATGGTGCACGGCGCCTGTTCGTCGTCCGGCTGTTATTCGATGACCGACGCGCAGATCGAGCAGATTTATGCCTTCGGCCGCGACGCCTTCCAGGGTGGCCAGACCGAATTCCAGATCCAGGCCTTTCCGTTCCGCATGACCGCCGCCAACATGGCGCGCTATCGCAACGACCCGAATTACGACTTCTGGAAGATGCTCAAGGTCGGCTACGACAATTTCGAAATCACCAAGGTGCCGCCGAAGGTCGATGTCTGCGAGAAGCGCTATGTCTTCAACCAGGTAGCCGCCGACGGCCAGACGTTCGATCCGACGGGCCCCTGCCCGGCGACCACGCAGCCGGATTCACTGAAAAGCGCCTACAACTCCTACATGAGCACCTACGACGCGGCGTTCAACGGCGCGGTCAAGGCCAGCGTGCCTCCGCCCAAGCCGACCATCGCCGGCATCAAGGAAGCCAGCATCGTCTCCGACTGGTCGAAGCGCCGGGCGCGCGGCGAGCGCGTGCCGATCGATCCGCCGTCGCTCAATTCCGACGGTTCGGTGACCGAGACGGCGCGCATGGGCCGCATCGATTCGCCGGCCGGCCGCAAGATGGCGGCACTCGACGCCGAGAAGGCCGCCAAGCAGAAGGCAGAGGAGCAGAGGCTGGCTGCCATAGAGGCTGCCAAGGCCGCCAAGGAAGCTGCCAAGGCACAGGCCCTGGCCGAAAAGGAAGCGGCCAAGGCCGCCAAGGAAGCACCTGTCGCCACCGCCACCATCGCTGCTCCCACCGAGGCCGCGCCACCGGCCGAAACGCAGGCCGCGAGCGCCGATGAGAGCAGGGTAACAAGGCTGAAGAACAAGCTGCTCGGCATGTTCGGCGGCTGAGTCCCCGCCGTGACCAAGAGCGATGCTGTCTATGACCTCAAGGGGTTGAACTGCCCCCTGCCCGTACTGAAAGCGAAGAAGCGGCTGGCCGGGATGCACCCGGGCAGCAGGCTATGGATCGAAACCACCGATCCGCTGGCCGTCATTGATATTCCTGCCTTTTGCTCCGATGCGGGCCACCAACTGATTGAAACCGCGGCGGTTTCAGGCGGTCATCGCTTTCTGGTCGAGCGCGGCGAACCTCGATCGTAGAATTCAACGTCCGGCAATCGCCAGCGGATTGTTTTCCAGCGCCGCGCGGTCGGGAGTGTCGATCGATGGCCGGTTGGTGAAGGCGGCGAACAGCCGGCGCACATAGTCTTCCGGCATGTCGAGCGTGATCAGCACCAGCCGCGTGCCGCGCTGGCCATCCGGCCAGGACGGCAGTTGCACCGGCGGATGCAGGATCTTCTGCACGCCATGCACCACCAGCGGTCGCGATGGGTCTTCGCTGAGTTCGATGACGCCCTTCATGCGCAAGAGGCGTTCGCCATGCGCCGAGCGCAAAAGGTCGAGAAACATCTCGATCGCTGAAAACGGCACCGGCCCATCATGGACCAGCGAATAGGAGCGCACGCGCTGATCGTGGCGATGGCCATCATGGCCATGCGCGTGATCATGGCCGTCATGATGGTGATGGTCGTGATCATGCGCCGCTTCCTCGCCAAGCCAGCGCCGCACATCGGCGGATTTGGTCGCGGGATTGTAGAGGCCGCAGTCAAACAGCGCCGCCACGCCCGTCCCCGTGTCGGCGGCATCGAGCAACTCGGCACCCGGATTGATTTGCCGCAGGCGCGCCCGCAGCGTTTTCAGTTCACGCGGATCGGTGACCAGATCGGCCTTGCTCAGCACGATGCGGTCGGCCACGGCGACCTGCTTGACCGCCTCGACATGCGCATCGAGCGTGGCATTGCCATTGACCGTGTCGACCAGCGTGATGACGCCGTCGAGCCGGAAGGCCTGCACCAGCGCCGGATGCGCCATGATCGACTGCAGCACCGGCGCCGGGTCGGCAAGGCCGGTGGTCTCGACGATGACACGGGCGAGACGGGCAATGCGGCCGGTCTGCAGCCGGTCGACCAGGTCGGCCAGCGTGTCTACCAGTTCGCCGCGCACCGTGCAGCACAGACAGCCGTCCGAAAGCTGGATGATGCCATCGGAGGCCTGCTCGACCAGCAGATGGTCGATCGCCACCTCGCCATATTCGTTGATGATGACCGCCGTGTCGGCCAGCGCCGGGTCCTTCAAGAGGCGGTTGAGCAGCGTCGTCTTGCCGGCGCCGAGGAAACCGGTCAGCACGGAGACAGGGATCGGGAAGCCATTCATTGGCTAGTTCGCAACCTTGGCCGGCTGGTCGCCCTGCGCGGCGGAACCGGCTACGACCGGACCGCTGCCGGCCGGTGCCGGCCTGTCGGGCCGCCAGCTCGGGATCGGCACGTCGGCATAGTCCTGGCCAGCCTGGCCGAGCATGGCCTTCGGCGCCGGGCCGATGGCGCCGCCGAGACCGACGGCAACCAGCGTCGGCACATGGTCGAGCTTTTCCTGATAGGGCGATTTCGGCACGTCCTTGGCGGCGGCCGGCGGTGCCTCCGATTGCTCGGTCGGTGCCTTCTTCTTGCAGATCTCGTCATGCAAGTCGTTGGCCGAGACAGTGTCGCCATAGGGCGCCAGCGTGGCGACGGAGGCCGAGCCGGCGGCCGGAGTGTCAAAACCCTGGTCGAGCAGTTTCGCCGCTGTCTCGGCACGGGTGACCGCCGATTTCTCGCCAAGTACTACCGCGACCAGCGTGCGCCCGTTGCGCGTCGCCGAGCCGATCATGTTGAAGCCGGAGGAACAGACGAAGCCCGTCTTCATGCCGTCGGCGCCTGGATAGCGGCCGATCAGCAGATTGTAGTTCGGGATCGCCTTCTTGCCGACGGCCAGGCCCTCGATCGAGAACCATGGCGCATATTGCGGGAACTCCCGGCGGATCGCCATCACCAGCACGGCGAGGTCGCGCGCCGTCGTGTACTGGTCGGGCGAATAGAGCCCGTTCGGATTGACGAAATGCGTGCCGGTCATGCCGAGCCGGGCCGCTTCGGCATTCATGCGGTCGGCGAAGGCGGCCTGCGAGCCGCCGACATTCTCGCCGACTGCCATGGCGATGTCGTTGGCCGACTTGACCAGCATCATCTTCAGCGCGTTGTCGAGCCGCATCACCGAGCCTGGCTTGAAGCCCATCTTGCTTGGCGGCTCGGCGGCGGAGTGTTTCGTCACCTTGATCGGCGAATCAAGCTGGACCTCGCCGGCCGCGATCGCCCGGAAGGTCACATAGGCGGTCATCAGCTTGCTCAGCGAAGCCGGATACCAGCGCTTGAACGCATCCTGGTGTTGCAGGACCTGGCCGCTGTTCAGGTCGAACAGAACCAACGGATTGGCCAACGCCGGCCCGGCCACGGCTGAAAGCACGATTGCACCAGCCGAGAACAATTTGAGGAAATGTCTGTGCCGCATGATCAAATCCGAAATCGCCTCTTGCCGTAGTCGCCCCTGGCTCCGTAAGATTTCGTTACACGATCGCCAGCATAATGGGTCCGACCCTCAAAAACCGGACCACATCGTTGCGGTGCTATTTACCCTATGTGACACCAACATGGCAAAGTGCCTGACAATCACAATTGCAAGGTGGCGGGCAATACCCGCCTGCTCGAACAGCGAGATGAAACCATCATGCCAATCCTGAACCGTGCCGCCGAAATGCAGGACGAGGTCGCCGGCTGGCGCCAACATCTGCACCAGACGCCAGAACTGAACTTCGACGTCTTCAAGACCGCCGCCTTCGTCACGGAGAAGCTGAAGGCCTTCGGTTGCGACGACGTGGTGACCGGCCTCGGCAAGACCGGCGTCGTTGGCATCATCCGCGGCCGCCAGGGCGAAGGTCCCACCATCGGCCTGCGCGCCGACATGGACGCGCTGCCGCTCAACGAGATCACCGGCAAGCCTTACGCTTCGACCATTCCCGGCAAGATGCATGCCTGCGGCCATGACGGCCACACGGCGATGCTCTTGGGTGCCGCGAAATACCTCGCCGAGACACGCAACTTCACCGGCTCGGTGGCGGTCATCTTCCAGCCGGCCGAGGAAGGTGGCGGCGGCGGCAACGAGATGGTCAAGGACGGCATGATGGAACGCTTCGACATCTCCAAGGTGTTCGGCATGCACAACATGCCGGGCTTGCCTGTCGGGCAGTTCGCCATCCGCCCGGGCCCGATCATGGCGGCGACGGCCGAGTTCACCATCACCGTGAAAGGCAGAGGCGGCCACGCGGCGATGCCGCATGGCACGATCGACCCGATCGTCATCACCAGCCAGCTGGTCGGCGCCTTGCAGACGATCGCCTCGCGCAGCACCGATCCGGTCGAGGCCGTGGTGGTGTCGGTGACCAAGTTCCACGCCGGTGACGCCTACAACATCATCCCGGAATCGGCCGAGATCGCCGGTACGGTGCGCACCTTGAGGAAGGAAATCGCCAAGAAGGCGGAAGAACGCATCCGCGCCATCTGCGACGGGCTGGCGACCGCGTTTGGCGCCAGGATCGAGGTCGACTACCAGGCAAACTATCCCGTGACCTTCAACCATGCGGAAGAGACGGTCTTTGCCAGCGACGTCGCGGCAAACGTCGCTGGCGACGCCCATGTGCACCGCGGCATCCAGCCGGTGATGGGCGGCGAGGATTTCTCCTACATGCTGGAAGCCCGCCCCGGCGCCTTCATCTTCATCGGCAATGGCGACACCGCCGGTCTCCATCACCCTGCCTATGACTTCAACGACGAGGTCATACCGCACGGCATGAGCTATTGGGTGAAACTGGCGGAAACCGCACTCGCGGCCTGATGCCATCCGCGCAAAGGGCTGGCCGATTTGCGTTCGGCCGGCCTCTTGGCGAAACGATCCGAAGCGGTTATGTGTCTGGCCGCGTGGTCCCGTAGCTCAGTAGGATAGAGCGGCAGATTCCTAATCTGTAGGTCACAGGTTCGATTCCTGTCGGGATCACCACTTAGTCACTGCAGACATAGCCTATTTCGGCTGGCTCGAAATTCAATCGACTTATCCGAGGGTTAGACGGAGCCTTCTCCGAGCAGTCGGGCTGAGACGCCCCGTCAGTCTCTGTTCCGCCCCGTTCGTTAGGCCCGTCTCATTGACCGGCTTTCTGTGCCCTATTGTTTTTGAGACCGATGCATAAGCGATCGCCGGCGTGTCCCACTTCTGGAGAGCAAACATGGCCAGGCGGTAATCAAAAGCCCAGAAGGGACTGCTGCTCGTCCCAATCAACCGGGAGATCGGCGAGCCGAGCGAGCCGCCGGGCGGTTAGGCTGACAGGTTGATTGCCTGCCAGAATATCGTCCACGATCGCCGGAGAGAGGAAGGCCATGGGCAAAGCTTTACTAAGGTCGGCCCGATGGATGCCAGTCGCTTTGGAGAGTTCGGAGATGCTGCGAGCTGAGCCATTTGTCAGCGCCGACAACATCGAGTGTGACCTGACCAGCAGGCTAATCAGGCTTGGGTCAGGAGCCCTGCTGTGTTTCGGTTGGTCGCCAATGATCAGCCGTGCCTCATTTCCACGCCTCTGAATCTGGCATGCGACGGTGACTTTGTGAATCTCCGGCGGGATGACAGGTTGTTGGGAGTTTGTTCCACCAGATTGTCCGTCGCCTTGTGATTGTAGGATCACCCTCATCAAAGCAGCAGGCCTAATCTCGAACTCAATGGTCTCGGGCGAGAGCGTTATCCTCACAATCGCGCTTTTGACAATCGATCTACGCTTTGCATGACATGCTGGCGAGCCGTCCAAGAGCCCGTCCGCCTCGTTCAACCCGCTCGCGATCGCCTCCTTGGATGCGCATTGCTGGATCCATTCGGCCAGTCGTGATTTGTTGTTGAGCAAAGCGATCAACTGCTGATCGACGAACGCTTCCAGTTCGTCAGCCGGAACTCTCCAGCCGGTGTCGTCCTTGCGCCGAGCGACCTTCAGCCGATTGGAGATGTAGTACCGGTAGCGCTTGCCATGGTTGTTCGCATAGGCAGGGCTCAGGCGATCGCCAGTTTCGTCGAAGATGAGGCCAGTAAGCAGATGCAGATCCGCAGCATTCGATCGCGATCGGCGTTTTGGCCCTTGCTCCTTCAACAGTGCCTGAACCGATGCAAACAATTCAGCGTCGACGATCGGCTGGTGAGCGCCTTCGTAGCATGTATCCCTGTGACGAGCCTGGCCGATGTAAACGGGATTTGAAAGCAGGTGATAGAGTCGCCCACGACTGACAGGGGGTCGAAGAGTCGTGGACCTGTCCGCCGTTTGGCTTTGATTCAGCTCATCGGCCAAGGCCAGCACCGATTTCAATTCCAGATAGCGCCGGAATATCGATCGAACGATCGTCGCTGCTGCTTCATCAACCACCAGCTTCTTATCAACTGCACGATAGCCGAGCGGAATGGTGCCGCCCATCCATATGCCTTTCTTCCGGGACGCAGCGATCTTGTCGCGGATACGCTCGGCGGTGACTTCCCGCTCGAACTGAGCGAACGAGAGGAGCACGTTGAGCGTCAGCCTGCCCATCGAGGTCGTGGTGTTGAACTGCTGAGTGACAGACACAAACGACACGCCGTGAGCATCGAAGGTCTCGACGATCTTGGAAAAGTCCATCAGGGATCGCGTGAGCCTGTCGATCTTGTACACCACAACGACATCGATCCGGCCGTTGCGAATGTCTTGGAGTAGGCGTTTCAGGGCCGGCCTCTCCATCGTCCCGCCCGAGATGCCGCCATCGTCATAGAAGTCGGGAACGAGCTTCCAACCGAGCCCGATTTGCGAAGCGACGAAGGCGACGCAAGCCTCGCGCTGGGCGTCAAGTGAGTTAAATTCCTGCTCCAAGCCCTCCTCGGTGGATTTGCGGGTGTAGACTGCACAGCGCAGTTTTTGCTGGGTGCTCAT
>NZ_JAPFQA010000016.1 GCF_027563465.1 Mesorhizobium qingshengii
GTATCGGGCTCCTGCCGGCATCGCGACCGTGTCGCAAAGCACAAAATATTCGCGTTCATACCTAACCCGCTAAGGGCATGCATCCATAGCTGATTTGCGACTTCCCGCAAAAGGAAAGCGACCGCAAATCTATTGGATTTCTTGTCGATTTTGCGACAGGCGTTGGCGCTGACGGGCCGTTTCGAATAGGGTGCATGACTACGATCCGGCAAGCAGCGGCGATATGCGGCCGCAACGGTTCCGGACCTGTCCGTAGTCGGGCCAGGCGATATTCAGGGAAGAGCGATCATGAGCGAGCACGCGGCAGTCGACCAAGAGGCGTCAAACGCGCGGCGCGGACGCGGTGCCAGCGGTGGGGCTGCCGCCCGGCGTGCGGCGCGTTCGGGCGGCGGTCCCGGCACCCAACTCACCTACATCAAGCGCAAGATCAACGTCTACGAGGTGCTCGACGAGGAAGGCCTGACGCTGATCGAGAAGAACACCGACACGGTGCTGGAAGAGATCGGCATCATCTTCCGCGACGATGCGGAAGCGCTGCAGCTGTGGAAAGAAGCCGGCGCCGACGTCAAGGGCGAGCGCGTGCATTTCCCCAAAGGCCTCTGCCGCTCGCTGCTCAAGACCGCCCCGTCCGTCTACACCCAGCATGCCCGCAATTCGGAACGCTCGGTGCAGATCGGCGGCAACGCCACTGTCTTCGCACCGGTCTATGGTCCGCCCTTCGTGCGCGACCTCGATGGCGTCAGGCGCTACGCGACGATCGAGGATTTCCAGAATTTCGTGAAGCTCGCCTACATGGCGCCGTCCATCCACCATTCGGGCGGCACGGTGTGCGAGCCGGTCGACGTGCCGGTCAACAAGCGCCATCTCGACATGATCTATTCGCACATAAAATATTCGGACAAGCCGTTCATGGGATCGGTGACGGCGCCGGAGCGCGCCGAGGATACGGTGGCGATGGCCAAGATCGTGTTCGGCGACGATTTCGTCGAAAACAACACCGTGCTGACCAGCCTGATCAACGCCAACTCGCCGATGGTGTTCGACGAGACCATGCTCGGCGCGCTGAAGGTCTATGCGCGCCATAACCAGGCCTGCATCGTCACGCCGTTCATCCTCGCCGGCGCGATGAGCCCGGTCACGGTTGCCGGCACGCTGACGCAGGTGCTGGCCGAGGTGCTGGCCGGCGCGTCGTTCACGCAGCTGATCCGCCCGGGTGCACCGGTGCTGTTCGGCACCTTTGCTTCCTCCATCTCGATGCAGTCCGGGGCGCCGACCTTCGGCACACCGGAGCCGTCGCTGGTCTCCTATGGCGCGGCGCAGCTTGCGCGCCGTCTCGGCCTGCCGTTCCGCACCGGCGGTTCGCTGTGCGCTTCGAAGATCCCGGATGCGCAGGCGGCTTACGAGAGTGCCAACACGCTGAACTCGACCATCCTGGCCGGCACCAATTTCGTTCTACACTCGGCCGGCTGGCTCGAGGGTGGGCTGGCGTCCTGCTACGAAAAGTTCATGATGGACATCGACCAGCTCGGCATGACGCAGAAGTTCTCCGAAGGCATCGACCTGTCGGAAAACGGCCAGGCGATGGATGCCATCCGCCAGGTCGGTCCGGGCAGCCACTATCTCGGCTGCGACCACACCCAGGCGAATTTCCAGACCGCCTTCTACCGTTCCAACATCGCCGACAACAATTCCTACGAGCAGTGGCTGGCCGAGGGCGAGAAAACCGCGCCGCAGCGCGCCAATGAGCTCGCCCGCCGCTGGCTGGAAAGCTACGAGGCGCCGTATCTCGACCCGGCCATCGACGAAGCGTTGAAGGACTTCATCGCCAAGAAGAAGGGGTCGATGCCCGACGCCTTCACTTGAAAGGAGCCCGAGTCAGGCGGGGCTAAAGTCGCCAACATCATCCACAAGGAAGTCTGGCGGAGCGCTTTCTCCGATCCGGTCAAGAAGGAATGATTGCTGTGCGCGGCCGGGTGGAAGATCTGGCGGCTGCGCTTTCCGCCAACGGCCTCATCCTTCGCGGCGGCTTCACTTTCGCGGACTGCGAGGAAGCACCACACGGCCCATCTGGCGCGCCAGCCAAATCCGTGCTGCTGGTGGGGCAGGCGGGCGCGGCACCCTGGGCGCACTTCCTGCGCTGGCGCGAGCAGCAACCACAGGTGATCGCCAATCCGCTGGACAGCTGGTCGCGGCAGGTCATCGGCGACGTTGCGGAGACATTCGGAGGGCGGGCGGTCTCGCCCTCAGACAAGCCCTATCTGCCGTTCCAGCAATGGGCGATGCGGGCGGAAGGGCTGAAGCCGTCGCCGCTCGGTATCCTCATGCATCCGCAATATGGGCTCTGGCACGCCTATCGCGGTGCGCTGCTGTTCGAGGAAGCGATCGCGCTTCAGGAAGCTAGCGAAGCGATTCACCTTTGCGATGCATGTGCCGACAAGCCTTGCCTGAAATCCTGTCCGGTCGAGGCCTATTCGGCCGACGGCTTTGCGCATCGGGCCTGTCTGGCACATGTGCGTGGCGCGGACGGGGCGGCTTGCCGAACCGGCGGCTGTCTCGACCGCAATGCCTGCCCTTACGGCGCGGACTATCGTTATCCCCCCGAGGTCCAGGCCTTCCACATGGCGGCATTCGCCGGGCTGTAACTCGTCACGCGACGTTGCACGAAATGTTGACTGCAAGGTTCAGGGAACGCCTTGCCCTGGCGGCTCGCGCGGATATGTATCGCGCAACCGGTGAACGGAGCGGGCAATGACGCAGCAGGACCTTCAGATCAAGACCAATGACGGCACGGCAAAGGCCGGGCTGTTCCGCCCGTCGGTCGCGTCCCCGGCCAAGGCCGGCGTCATCCTCTACATGGACGCCTTCGGTCCGCGGCCGGCGCTCCATGGCATGGCCGAGCGGCTGGCGAACGAGGGCTACGCGGTGCTGGTACCGGATCTTTTCTATCGCAATGCGCCTTACGGTCCGTTTGACGCCAAGACCGCCTTTGTCCAGGAAACGACCAAGGCAGCGCTGATGGCGCTGGTCAGCGGTACGACGCAAGCGATGACCATCAGCGACGGCGCCGCGTTTCTCGACGCGCTCGCCGGCGAAGGTGTTACCGGGCCGATCGGCACCGTCGGCTATTGCATGGGCGGTGCGCGGGCGCTCAATGCCGCCGTGGCCTATCCGGACAGGATCAAGGCCGCCGCCAGTTTCCATGGCGGCAACCTCGCAAGCGATGCCGCCGACAGCCCGCATCGCAAGGCAGCATCGATCAAGGCGCGTCTCTATGTCGGCATGGCGGGTGTCGACAGGAGTTTCCCGCCGGAACAGTCAGCGCGACTGGCCGAGGCGCTGCGGGTTGCGGAAGTCGACCACACGATCGAGAACTATGCCGGCATGGCGCATGGCTGGTGCGTGCCGGACCACAGCGTCTTCGATGCGACCGGCGCCGAGCGCCACTGGAAGCGATTGACGACGTTCTTCGCCGAGACGCTGATCTAAAACGCGTTGCCTGCAGTCGCCCTGAACGGCTAGAGACTGCACGATTGGCGCGGCCTGCCAAAACGGGGCCGGTCGAGCGGGAACGATTAGCCTGATGCAATCCTATGATGTCGTGATCATCGGCGCCGGTGCCGCCGGAATGATGTGCGCCTTGGAGGCGTCCAAGCGCGGCCGTTCGGTGCTGATCCTCGATCACGCCGCGATGCCTGGCGAAAAGATCCGGATCTCCGGCGGTGGCCGGTGCAATTTCACCAACATCCACGCCAGCCCCAAGAATTTTCTGTCGGCGAATCCGCATTTCTGCATTTCGGCGCTCAGCCGCTATACGCAGCGCGACTTCATCGCGCTCGTGGAACGCCACCGTATCGCCTATCACGAGAAGACGCTGGGGCAACTGTTCTGCGACGGCTCCGCGCGCCAGATCATCGACATGCTGGTCTCGGAAATGCAGGGCAGGGGCGCGGAGCTGGTACTGTCAACCGAGGTGAAGGATGTCCGCAAGACTTCTGAAGGGTTCGTGCTCACTCTCTCCACCGGCACGGTCGCGTGTCAGTCCCTGGTCGTGGCGTGCGGCGGCAAGTCGATCCCCAAGATGGGGGCGACGGGCTTTGGCTATGAGCTTGCCGAACGGTTTGGCCTTGCCATTGTCGAAACGCGGCCGGCGCTGGTGCCGCTGACCTTCGACGCAAAAACGCTCGAACGGCTGGCGCCATTGGCCGGCAATGCCGTCGACGCGGAAGTCGCTTGCGGCAAGGCGCGGTTTTCAGAAGCGATGCTGTTCACGCATCGCGGCGTCAGCGGTCCATCCATCCTGCAAATCTCGTCCTATTGGCGCGAGGGCGACGAAATCCGCATCACCATGCTGCCGGGGGTGGATGTGGCTGACCTCATTCGCGCCGCCAAGCGCGGCAATGGGCGGCAAGCGGTGCAGACGGTGCTGGCAAATCATCTGCCGAAACGACTTGCACAATCAATCGCCGAGCGCACCGGAATCGACGGCAATCTCGCCGATCTTTCGGATGCCCAGATAAAAACCGTCGATGCCGCGGTCAACGACTGGCGTATCAAGCCGGCCGGCTCGGAGGGCTACCGCACCGCCGAAGTGACGCTTGGCGGGGTGGACACCAGCGGGCTTGACCAGAAGACAATGCAGGCGAAATCCGTGCCGGGCCTGTTCTTCATCGGCGAAGCCGTCGATGTCACGGGTTGGCTGGGTGGCTATAATTTCCAGTGGGCATGGTCGTCGGGCTGGGTGGCGGGGCAGGCGGCGTAAGATCAAAGCGCTCACCTTGGCCGGCTTGGCCGTCGCCGTGGCTTCGTCGTCGCGCGCTTGATCTTGTTACTTCTGTACCTTCGCCCGTGCAGACGCGGGCGCTTTCTTCTTCGTTCTGGCCGTGTTGTAATCGACGGCGGCGCGGACGAGCTCTTTCAGAGCACTCTCGTCGATCTTGTCACCCTCGAAGAGATCGATCGCTCGCCACACCTTGCCGCCAAAACCGTTGTTGAACAGCTTGTCGGGATCGGGCAGGCTGGCGCCGTGGGAAAAGGTGAGCTTCACCTTGTCCTTGTGGGCGTTGCCGATCGCGACGATCCCGTCGCGGGACCATACCGGGCTGCCCATCCACTTCCACTCCTCGATGATCTCCGTGTCGGCTTCAAGGAAGGTCTTGCGGACGCTGGCGAGCGTTTTGCCCCGCCAGTCCGTCAGTCCCGCAATCAACTGGTCGATCTGTTCCGATGGAGTCACTGGGCACCTCGAATTCCCGTGTCTCGCCGCGTCTCAATTGCCGCCCGTCACCAGTGCGCCAACCGGGTGATTTGAACGCGGTTGCCGCAGGTGTCGTTCGGCTGGGCGAGGGTCGAGCCGGCCTTGGCCGCGACCTTGGTCGATTGCCCTTGCGTCCTGGCCATTCCGCCCATTCCTATCCGCTCGCACGCTGCGCGCCGCGTCCCTTGGCGACATACGGCAGCACGAACATGTACAAGCCGCTGAACAGCAGCAAGAAGAGCGGCAAGAGCGGCGAGTAGACCACCCAGGCGGGAGGCTGCCCCAATGCCATGGCGACGAAGTTGGCGATGACGGTCAGCGTAAAGATGATCGACAGCCAGCGATGAATTTGCCGAACCCAATAGTTCCAGTCCAATGAGACCTCCCGTCAAAACGAGCCGAAGCGGATCAGCGATCCGCTTGCCGGCGGGTTTCAATCCATCCGCGCCAGGACCTCTTCCAGGGCTGCGAGGAACCTCGGCCATCCGACCGTGGCGCCGCGGTAGTAGGGCTGCTGATCCGACCGGAAGCCGGTCTGCTCCATGCGCAAGTGCGTTCCCGTGCTCGTAGCCGTGAGCGTCCAGGTGACCACGCTCTCGAGATCCTTGGTGTCCCAGGTATAGGACAGCGTCTTGTTGGGCTCGACCGTCTGGACCTGACAGTCGACGCCGCCCCAGTCCGCGCTAAGATTGAAACGGTGGTCCACGACTGGCTTGAAGTTGTTCTTCATGAGCCACTCCTCGATCAGGTGCGGTTGGGTGAGCGCGCGCCAGATCTTTTCCGGCGGATACGGTATCTCACGTTCGACAACGACGGAGCGCGTTTCGGTGGCAGTGTTGGTCATTGATCCATTCTTTTGAGCAAATTTTCGAGGTCGTCGAACCGGCTCTGCCAGAACGCGTTCATCTGGTTCGTCCAGTCGGTCAGCGGCGCCAGCGCGGCGAGCTGGGCGCTGTAGTGGGTCTGTCGTCCCTCATGGCGGTCCCGCACCAGGCCGGCTTGCCTGAGAAGGCCGAGATGTTTTGACACCGCCGGCTGGGAGACCCCAGACTGCGCTGTCAGGGCTCCGACTGTCTGCTCGCCCTCCCGGCACAGGCGCTCGAAGATCGCCCGACGCGTGGGATCGGCGAGCGTTCTGAACAGCATATCGTGCGCGTTCGTCATTTGGGATCGATAACTCTTTGGCTATTGATCGACGTATAACCGTGGAGATATGTATAAGTCAAGCAGGAACGTTTCTGGGCGTCGACGGTCACGATCCGGCTGTTTCCAAAAAAATCTTTCCATCGCCCCAAGGAATCGCCATTAGCCTTCGTCCAACAGGCAAATGATGGCGATGATGCTGGATGAGAGCGAAGCCTCCGACGCCGAACTGATCGGGCGGGCGAAGGGCGGAGACAGGGGGGCCTTCGGCAAATTGCTGGAAAGGCACTACGACTTCGTCTATCGCGCCGCCTATCGCTGGTGCGGCAAGAAGGCGGATGCCGAGGACATCGCCCAGGAAGTCTGCGTCCGGCTCGGCCGGGCGATCCGCGACTATCGCGGTGGCGGCGCCTTCACGACATGGCTTTACTCCGTCACCTTGAACGCCGCGCGCGACATGATGCGCAAGTCGGCCCGCGACATGGCCAAAACCGAGGCCTACGGCGTTCATGCGCTGATTTCGGGCGAGGCTTCGGCCGAACCGGAAGACCCGGCCGAGGCGCTGTGGGCGGCGGTGCGGCAACTGCCGGACAAGCAGCGCGATGCCGTGCTGCTTGTCTATGGCGAGGGCTTGAGCCACGCGGCCGCCGCGGAGGCGATGGCGATCTCGGAGACGACGGTTTCCTGGCACATCCATGAAGCGAAGAAACGGCTGAAGACGCTCATGCGCTCGGCCGGGGAAGTGTGACCATGGTCGACGACAACGAACTCAACAGACTGCGCGACATCGCCGCGCCGGCCCCTGCCCAGGATGCCAAGGCGCGTGCTTTCGAGGCCGCCATGCGTGCCTACGAGCAAGAAAATATTTCCGCTGTCACCCAAGGATCGATTGGCGGTCTTCGTCTCACAGAGCGAGCACAAAAGCTCTGGAGCGAGATCATGCAAAAGAAACTTTTCGCCACGCCGGCCATTGCCGGGCTCGTCGCCCTGCCGATCGCCGGATACGCCACCTTCCATCTGCTGAGGGAACAGCCGCCCAAATTCGGCGGCGACGAGAAGATCACCGAGACGCTGGCCGACAAGCCGGCGACCATCAAGCCGACGACCGCCGAGCCGAAGCCGGTTCCCACCGAGCTGGCTAAGGACAAGAAGGCCGACGCGGACGCGGAAAGCCGCGACGCTACGGATGCGCTTGTGGCGCCGGCCACGCCGAAGTCCGAATCGACCGTTGCCGGTGGCTCAGCTCAGCAGACTGCCGCGGAGCGCGGGGTGGTGGCCGAGCCGGCACCGCCGGCGCCGACGGGTGAATTCGCACTGGACGGAACTGTAAGCACGCCCAGCACATCGCGGGTCGCCCGCATGCCCGCGGCCGAGTCCAAGCTGATGGCGCCGCAGCAGCCGGCAATGGCGCCGGCCGACCAGATCGCGCCTCAGGAGGAGAACCGCGACCGCGTCCAGGATTTCAAGACCAATCCAGTGCATGCCGCATTGGAAGACCCGGTCTCGACCTTCTCGATCGATGTCGACACGGCGTCCTATTCCTTCGTGCGCAGTTCGCTGAAGCAAGGCTTCGTGCCGCAGGCCGACACGGTGCGCGTCGAGGAGATGATCAACTACTTCCCCTATGACTGGAAGGGGCCGGACTCGGCGTCGACGCCGTTCAACTCGACGGTCAGCGTCATGCCGACGCCCTGGAACGCGCACACCAAGCTGATGCACGTCGCCATCAAGGGCTTCGACCTCAAGCCGACGGAACAGCCCAAGGCCAATCTGGTGTTCCTGATCGACGTTTCAGGCTCGATGGACGAGCCCGACAAATTGCCGCTGCTCAAGTCGGCGTTCCGGTTGCTGGTCAGCAAGCTGAAAGCCGACGACACCATCTCGATCGTCACCTATGCGGGCGATGCCGGCACCGTGCTGATGCCGACCAAGGTTGCCGAGAAGGACAAGATCCTCAACGCCATCGACAATCTGCAGCCCGGTGGCTCGACCGCCGGTGAGGCCGGCATCAAGGAGGCCTACAAGCTTGCCCAGCAGTCCTTCATCAAGGACGGCGTCAACCGGGTGATGCTCGCCACCGACGGCGACTTCAATGTCGGACAGACCGACGACGACGACCTGAAGCGGTTGATCGAAAGCGAGCGCAAGACCGGGGTCTTCCTGTCGGTGTTCGGCTTCGGCCGCGGCAATCTGAACGACCAGATGATGCAGACCATTGCCCAGAACGGCAACGGCACGGCAGCCTATATCGACACGCTGGCCGAGGCGGAGAAGGTGCTGGTCGAAGACGCGTCTTCGACGCTGTTCCCCATTGCCAAGGACGTGAAGATCCAGGTCGAGTTCAACCCGAACAAGGTCTCCGAATATCGCCTGATCGGCTACGAGACCCGGGCGCTCAACCGCGAAGACTTCAACGATGACCGCGTCGATGCCGGCGATATCGGCTCGGGCCATTCGGTCACCGCGATCTACGAGGTCACGCCGAAGGGCAGCGGTGGCGAGCAGATCGATCCGCTGCGCTATGGCCAGGCGACGGTCAACAATGGCGGCGTCGCCAATGCGGACGAATATGCCTTCGTCAAGATCCGCTACAAGCTGCCAAACGAGGACGTTTCGAAGTTGATCACCACGCCGGTGACGTCAGCCAACGAGGTCGCGTCCTTCGACCAGGCCAGCACCGATCAGCGGTTCTCGGTTGCAGTCGCGGCCTTCGGCCAGAAGCTGCGCGACGAGGATGCGACCGCGAAGTTCGGTTACGACAAGATCATGGAGATCGCCACTGCCGCTCGAGGAGCCGACCCGTTTGGGTACAGGTCCGAGTTCCTCTCGCTTGTGCGCCTTGCCTCGGCGCTGGGCGGTAACCGGTAGTGGTGATGACGGCCGGTTTCTTTCAGATGGGATCGTTCTGATAGGGGAAACCGACCCACGGGCGGGTGAGGCAGGCCGGCGAGGGATTCATTCCCTTGCCGGCCTTTTTTTGTTGCAACGCGGCCTGCCGTCACCCATTCATCGGCGAGATGAAAGGCTGAGCCATGACGAAACGTGTTATTCTGGTGCGGCACGGCGACGAGCCGGCGGACGACCGTGTTTTCGCCTATCTCCGGCAAAACGGCTACGAGCCGGTCTTGCGTCGGGCCTATGCCGGAGAGGCGCTGGATGCGGACGACGCTGTCGCGGGCGGCGTGGTCTATGGCGGCATGTACAACGTCTACGATACGGCGCTGCATCCATTCTTGCTGGACGAGTACCGGTTTATCGACTTCTGCATGAATTCCGATATTCCGTTGTTCGGTATCTGCCAAGGTGCGCAGCAGATTGCGTGGCATCGCGGTGCGCATGTTGGCCCGCCAGCGACCGGCATGCATGAATTCGGCTATTATCCACTCTATCCGGCCGCGGGCGCCGAAGATTTCCTGCCTGCGCCGATCTATGTGACACAATCCCATTGGCATGGCTTTGAACTGCCGGACGGCGCCGAGCACCTCGCCTCGAGCGCCCTGTTTCCCAATCAGGCTTTCCGCATCGGCGACAAGATCTACGGACTGCAATTCCATGCGGAGGTCACGCCGACCGGTTTTGGGCGCGTGCAAAATCGTCCGGGCGCGAACTATGGCAAGCCGGGTGCACAGACGCGCGAGGAACAGGATCGGCTCATGAGCCTGCACGACGCCGCGCAAGCGGCCTGGTTCCACGGGTTCTTGCGGAAGCTTTTTCCACCGTTGATTTAGCCGCATCCAGGCCGGTGCTCGCGGCGGGATCAGCTGGTTTCGTCCGACGATCGCAGCCAAGGGTGGTCCATACGCCGAGTATGCGCATCGAACGCCTTTTGCATCCGTTCCCCAATCGAGGTCATTAAAAAACGATACCGATGTTCGCTGACGCGGCCCCGTGGAGTCGGGGCTATGCGCAGATCGTTAAATTGCACGGTTTTTCCGGAACTGGATCGCAATTCCTGCTTGCTATGAAATACCTCATGGTTTGGGCTTGAGGGGGCCGGAATTGCTGATCAGGAATGTTGCGAGCCCGACGCCGACGGTAAGGGGCATATCGGCTGCCTCGTCCGCGCCGTCCGAGGAAACCAGACGTATCAGGGACGATGTCGCCGCTGCCCGTAACACCGCCATGTCGGCACTGAACAACGACCGCTTTCGCGTCATGCTGGAGCAGATCACCGACCCGAGCGCTTCCGGCGCGCTGATGACGATGCGCAGCGATGCGGTCGGTGCGGGTACCGACTTCAAGTCGGCGCAGTCAAGCTACGCCGACAACAGCGAATAATCGAAAAGACGAATCGCGTCAGCCCCGGCCGCGGCGACGCTCGCGACGGGCTTCGCTGGTCTCGGCGGTGTTTTCCGTCGCCACCTTGTTGCGCATCGGACCGATGCGCTCGACGATCGCGGCAACAGTCGGGCGATCCGCCTTGGTGTGCGCGTCGAGCGCCTTGCGCATGGCGGCAAGGTGCTGGAACGACGTGCCGCAGCAGCCGCCGACAATTTTCGCGCCGGCATCGACGGCAAGGCGCACATAGTCGGCCATCAGTTCCGGCGTGCCGGAATAATGGATCTCGGTGCCACGGAATTCGGGGATGCCGCAATTGCCCTTGACGATCACCGTCGCCTCCGGCTTCGCCTCGGTCATGTCGAGCAGCGAAGCGAGGATGTCGGACGCGCCGACACCGCAATTGGCGCCGACGCCAAGCGGCGCTTCGGAAAGGCCATCAACGACCCCGTGGATATCCTTCGGCAGCAGCCCCATCATGGTGCGGCCGGCGGTGTCGAAGGACCCGGTGTAGGTGTAGGGCAGGCCGACGCGTATGGCGGCTTCGGCGGCGGCCCGGATCTCGTCGGGGGCCGACATGGTCTCGATCCAGGCGACTTCGGCGCCGCCGGCCTTGAGACCCTCGATCTGCTCGGCGAAGGCGTCGACCGCCTCGTCATAGGTCATGGCACCAAGCGGAACCAGCAACTCGCCGGTCGGGCCGACAGAGCCGGCGACGATCACCCTGCGGCCGGCCTTGTCGGCAACGGCGCGGGCAATTTCGGCGGCGCGCTTGTTGAGCGCGTGCACGCGATCCTGCGCATGATGCAGCTTCAACCGGTGACGGGTGCCGCCGAAGGAATTGGTGAGGATGATGTCGGCGCCGGCATCGACGAAATTCTGATGCAGGCTGGTGATGGTGTCGGGCGCCGTCTCGTTCAGCAACTCGGGCGCCTCGCCGGCCTCCAGCCCCATGGCGAACAGATTGGTGCCGGTGGCGCCATCGGCCAGCAGCACGCCCTTTTCAGCCAGCAGCGCATCGATCGGGTTGGTCGTCGTCATCGGATTGGCTTTCATGTTTCAAAGTCGGGTAAGGATATAAAGAAGTCTTTATGTGTAGTCAATGAAATAGCGGTGGTGGCGGCGTTGCCTATGCGGACGCCCTCGCACGGAACTCAGACAGTGCCTGATGGGAACGACATGCCCGCCAGCCTTTGCGCGAAGCCGGCGGATTCATGCGCGTTGATGTCGGCGGCGCGGATCAGATTGTCGAAGTGGCGGATCAGCGTCTGGATCGGCTGGGTGGCGTTGAGCACCAGATACATGTCGCCGACGTAGATGGCGGCGCGATAGGGCCCGAAGATGGTGTAGGGGATCGAATAGCGCATGCGTCCGTCATAGAGGAACAGGCGGAAGGTCGGGTAAAGGTCGTCGAGCAATGTCGCCATGTGCAGCAGCTGGGCGCGGCGGTCGGCTTCCGGAAAACGGTCCCACACACCCAGCCCGCGCGCGAAGATCTCCAGCGTGTGGCGCGGCATGCAGACCTCCATGTCGGTTTCCGGCCGCCGGTTGTAGTCGATGCGGTATTGCGTTTCGCCGGCCTGCGCCAGGCGGCTCTTGTTGGCGATGCCCGCCTCGTAGTCGACCAGTGCCTCGGTGCGCAGAAGATCCGGAATTCCGGCCGGCACGTAACGGATCTTGGTGCCGGCCGCCTCGGCGTGCCATTTGGCCAGCAGCGTGCGGTCGAAGCCGTCGGGCGCCTCCTCGATCTCCAGGCTTTCGCGGATTTCGCCGGTGAGGCCCTCGTCCTGGCTGAGGCCGAGAAGCCAGTCGAGCGACACCTTGAACTCGGCGGCGATGTTGAGCAGCGTCTCGGCGCGGGGCAGGCGGGTCGAGGCGCCCGACAGCAGCTGCGAGAGCGCCGAGCGGTCGATGCCGACCGCCGTTGCGAAGGCCGACTGGTTGAGGTCGGACCGTGTCAAGAGCATTTTGAGGCGTTCGCGGAAGACGGTCGACAGGTCGCGCTTGTCCATGCCGTTGCTCCAATCCGATTGAGGAAAAATTTGCGCCGAAGCCTCTCCAAAGCTGCCTCAGGCGTAAATGAATCCCTAGTCTGTTTACAATGTGCAACATGTGCGACTAAAAATGCGCAATCGCAACAGTTTGTGCGCGTTGTCGCGTTGCTGCAACTCAACACTCCTGACACAATGCTGTCAGGAATCAACAGGGATTCCGGCGACTGAGGGGCAGTGGTCGATAGCATGACGAGCAAGAGCATCAGGCAACGCAGCATACCGGCCATCGAGTGGCCAACCGTGGTTCTCGCTTTCTTCTGTTACGGAACATGGCTCGCCACCGGCTTCCTGCTCTGGCCCTCTTATCCCACCCTGGCGCTCGCCATCCTTGGTTTTACCGCCGCGCTGCAATCCTCGCTCATGCACGAAGTGCTGCATGGCCATCCGACGCGCAACGCGCTGGCCAACGAAGCCTTTGTCTTCCTGCCGATCGGTCTCGCCTGGCCGTTCCGCCGCTTCAAGACCATTCATCTGCGCCACCACGCCGACGAGCGGCTGACCGATCCTCTGGACGATCCGGAAAGCTACTACCAGGCGCTCTGGCTGCATGAGGAACTGCCGCCGCTGATGAAATTCCTGCTCAAGATCAACAACACCATGGCTGGTCGTCTGGTGCTCGGCCCCTGGCTGTCCTGCATCGGCTTCTTCATCGACGACGCCAGGCAGGTGATGGCCGGGGACAAGGCGATCCGCAAGGCGTGGCTGCTGCACGCGATCGGCCTCGCCATCGTGGTGCCGATCGTTCAGTTCGGCTTCGGCATCCCGCTGTGGCTCTATATCCTGGTCCCGGTTTGGCTCGGCCAGTCGCTGATTTCGATTCGCACCTTCGCGGAGCATCAATGGTCCGAGCACCCGGAGGGCCGCACGGTGATCGTCGAGCGCTCGCCGCTGTCGTTCCTGTTCCTCAACAACAATCTGCACTTCATCCACCACAAGAGCCCGACAGTGGCCTGGTACCGGCTGCCAAAGCTGTTTCGCGACCGCCGTGACGAATGGCTGCGGATGAACAATGGCTACGCCTATCCGAACTATTTCGCGCTGGTCAAAGCCTATGCTTTCAAGGCGAAGGAGCCGATCGTGCATCCGGTCCTGCGGCGCGCACCGGAGCCAGGCAGAGCCTTCAAGCCGCGCGTCAGGGCCCGCAGCATCAACGGGCTTGGCAGCGCGCCGGTCCCGGCCGAGCCACCTAAGGAGTGAGTTTTTGCGGCAAGCTGGTGCTGCCTGCTAGACTGGCTTCGGTCGGTTCCCTTCAATCCAGGACATAACGGTCAGATTCCGGCATGAGCGAATTGGTTGCGGCGTTGCCGATGTATGACTGGCCTGAAGTGCGCGACGAGGTCGACGCCCAATGGGCGCTGCTGCGCGATGCCTTCAGGCAGAAGGGTATCGACGCGCCGCAAACCATCACACGCCGCAATGGCGACCTGCCGCCGGTTCCGGGCGGCATTCGTGATGCCCAGGGAGCTTTGATCGCGCCCGATCCGGCGACATTGCCGCCGGACGAACTCGATTTCCACAAATTGTGGCTGCACCCGGCGCTGCTGTTCGCGCAGACCTGCTGGGGACCGATGGAACTCGGCCTGTCCAGCCATGTGCAGGTGGTCGCCCAGCCAAGCTACGACGCCTATGAAGGCGGGCAGGGCGAGCTTTATTCGAGTGCGGTGATCATGCGGACAGGCGAGGGGCCGAAGACTCGATCGCCTGCGGACGGCAGTGCTCTCATCCCGCTCGATCTGATCCGCGGCAAGCGCTTCACCTTCAACAACCTCGATTCCATGTCGGGCCTCATCGGGCTGACGCGCGATCTGGAAGCGATGGGCGAAAGTCCTGATATCTTTTCGTCGCGCAGCGAAAGCGGCGGTCACCGAAGCTCGATTGTCGCCGTGGCCGAAGGCAAGGCGGATGTAGCGGCGATCGATTGCGAAAGCTGGGCGCTGGCGCAGCGCTTCGAGCCGGCGGCGCGGAAAGTCATAATCGTTGGCTGGACCGGACGGCGCAAAGGCCTGCCGTTCATCACCGCGAGGACAACACCGGAAAAGACAGTCACGGCGCTCCGTGAGGTCATTACCAGACTAGCCGAGCAGCCTCGCATCCATCGGGTAGGTTGAAAGCTTCTCGTTGCCGGTGTCGGTGATGAGGATCTGCTCTTCGATCTTGACGCCCTCGCGGCCGCCAAGCCTGCCGATATAGCTTTCCACGCACAGCACCATGCCAGGTTCGAGCACGCCATCGGGCGTATCGGCGGTCCAGTCGCTGGCATGCGGCAGGGTCGGATATTCGTCGGCCAGACCGACGCCGTGATAGAGCACGCCGTAGCGGGTCGGGAAGCAATCGCTGGGCGGTACCACCGAGCGTTCGACCAGATCGCGGAACGAGATGCCGGGCCGCATCAATTGCGTGTTGTGCTCGATCTGGTCGGCGGCGATGCGGAACAGGTCGCGCTGTTCGTTCGAGGGTTGCGCGTCGCCACACAGCCAGGTGCGCGACAGGTCGGCGCAGAAGCCGTAAGGGCCGATCAGGTCGGTGTCGAAGGCGACGAGGTCGCCGGCATCGATGATGCGTGACGAGCATTCCTGGAACCACGGATTGGTGCGCGGGCCTGACGCCAGCAGCCGTGTCTCGATCCATTCGCCGCCGCGCGCGATGTTGCCGCGATGGAGTTCGGCCCACAATTCGTTCTCGGAAATCCCCGGCTTCAGCGCATGTTCCATTTCGCCCATCGCGGCCTCGCAGGCGACGATGGCGCGGCGCATGGCGAGGATTTCGTCCGGCGATTTGATCAGCCGCGCATTTTCCATCACCGCTTCGCCGTTGCCGATCGAAATACCGAGGCGGGCCAGTTCCTCAACGCCTTCCGGGTTGATGTGGTCAACCGCAATGCGGCCGTTGCCGCCGCCATGTTCTTTCACCAGGTCGGCGATGCCGGCTGCCCAGCGGCGGACTTTCTGCTCCGTCAGCTCGCCGCCATAGAGATACATCCACGAGACGGCCGGCCGCACCTCGTCGACGACGCCGGAATGGTCGGACAGGTGCTCGCAGGAAAAATAATCGAACAGCACCACTGGCCCGTCGGTGGCGACGAAACAATGCCGCGTCGGATTGTGCGCCACCCATAACTGCATGTTGGTGGAATCGGTCGCATAGCGGATGTTGACGGGGTCGTAGAGAAGGGCGCCGGCATAGCCGCGACGCTTCAGCTCGGCGCGGATGCGCTCCAGCCGGTGTTTGCGCATCGCCGGCAGGTCGGGAGCGGCAATGCCCGCCGCCCCCCATTCTGCTTCCGCCTGCGCGCCATAGCCGAGCACATGCTGGTTGAGAGACGCCGCCTTCTGGCGGGAGGCGTCGCGCAGAGCCTCGATCGAGCCTGGCTCGAACGGCATGATCTTGCGATGGCGGCCAAAGCTGCCCTTTGGCACCGCGCTGTCCATGGTCGCGCCTCAGGTCCGCATTTTCTCGCCGTTCGGGTCGAACGGCGCTTCGACGTTGATGCGGGCCGGCCGGCGATGTCCAAGAATCTCGATCTCGAACAGCCCCGCGCTTTCGTCCTCGGCAAGGGCCGCCGGTACATAGCCCTGCGCCATCGACTTCCGCACATAGTGGGCATAGCCGCCCGACGTGACCCAGCCGACCACGCGCCATTCGCCGTCGACGATGCCGCGCACGGCGGATGCGCCTTCGGCGGCTTTGGAGCCACGCACTTCCTTGCCCTTGTCGTCGAAGCGCGGCGCGCCGTAGCCATGCGGCTTTTCCACCGTGCCGTAGTCCTTGCTGACCTTGGCCCAGATCGGCTCGTCGCCCATCACGTCGGCGTCGGCAGCGTCGACGATGAAGGAGACGCGGCGCAGTTTTGGTCCTTCGGCGTGTTCCTTTGCGGCGGCCTCGCGGCCGATGAAGTCGTTCTTCTCGAGCTTGATGAAGCGGTCCATCGAGCCTTCGAAAGGTCCGTAGATCGGACGCAATTCGCGGAACCAGGTCGGGAAGTTCTTTTCGAGGCGCATGGAGAGCAAAGCGCGCATGCCGAAATCGACGAGGCCGAACTCCTCGCCGGCATCCTTGATGGCCTTGTACACCAGACGCTGGTAGGCCGGCGCCATCCAGATCTCGTAGCCGAGGTCGCCGGTGTAGGTGATGCGGTTGACCATGCAGGGCGCGCCGCCGACCGCCATCTCGCGGAAATCCATGAAGCGGAAGGCCTTGGTCGAAATGTCGACGTCGACCAGCTTCTGAAGCACGTCGCGGGATTTCGGCCCGGCGATCGACAGCCCGACCAGCGTCTGGTCGAAACGGTGGATGCGCACCGAACCGTCCTTGGGCAAATGCTTCTCGAACCAGCGCATGTGGTACTTTTGCGCGGCCGACGAGCCCCAGATCATGAAGCGGTCTTCGCCCGCCTTGGCGATGGTGAAGTCGCCGATCAGCTTGCCAAATTCGTTGATCATCGGCGTCAGCACGATGCGGCCGGTCTTCGGCATGCGGTTGGTCATCAGCCGGTTGAGGAACTCTTCCGCTCCCGGTCCCGACACTTCGTATTTGGCGAAGTTGGCGATCTCGGTGACGCCGACGCGCTCGCGCGTGGCGCGCACTTCCTCGCCAATCGGGCCAAAGTCGTTGGAGCGGTGGAAGGAGACAATGTCCTTCGGCTCCTTGCCCTTTGGAGCGAACCAGAGCGGCGTCTCAAGTCCCCAGCTGTCGCCCATGACGGCGTTGTTGGCCAGCATGGTGTCGTAGAGCGGCGTCGTCTGCGCCGGCCGTGCCGCCGGCAGTTCCTCGTTGGGGAAGCGGATGGAGAAGCGGCGCGAATAATTTTCGCGCACCTTGGCGTTGGTGTAGCGCAGGCCCGCCCATTCGCCGAAACGGGCGACATCCATGCCCCAGACGTCGAAGCCTGGGTCGCCATGGACCATCCAGTTCGACAGCGCCAGGCCGACACCGCCGCCCTGGCTGAAGCCGGCCATGACGGCGCAGGCGCACCAGAAATTGGTCAGGCCCTGCACCGGGCCGACCAGCGGGTTGCCGTCGAGCGCGAAGGTGAAGGGTCCGTTGATGATCTGCTTGATGCCGGCCTTCTCGATGCCGGGGAAATGCTTGAAGCCGATCTCCAGCGATGGCGCGATGCGGTCGAGGTCGGGGGGGAGCAATTCATGACCGAAATCCCACGGCGTGTTGACCGGCGACCACGGCTTGCAGGCCTTTTCATAGGTGCCGAGCAGAATGCCGTTGCGCTCCTGGCGGGTGTAGATCTCGCCCTTGAAGTCGAGCACGCCGATCATCTCGCGGCCGGTCGACTTGTTGAATTCCTCGACCTCCGGCATCGGCTCGGTCAAGAGGTACATGTGCTCCATGGCCAGCACCGGCAGTTCGACGCCAACCATGCGGCCGATCTCGCGCGCCCACAGGCCGCCGCAGTTGACGACATGCTCGGCTTTCACCGTGCCCTGTTCGGTGACGACGTTCCAGGTGCCGTCGGCCTCCTGCGTCAGTTCGACGACACGGTTGCGCAGCACGATCTCGGCGCCGAGTTTCTTCGCCGCCTTGGAATAGGCGATCGTCGTGCCGGACGGATCGAGATGGCCTTCGACCGGGTCCCACATGGCGCCGACGAAATTGGTCTCGTCCATCAGCGGGAACATCGCCTTGGCTTCGGACGGCGTGATCAGTTCGGTGTCCATGCCGAGATAGCGGCCCTTGGCGTGGGCGAGGCGCAGGAAGTCCATGCGCTCGGGCGTATCGGCCATCATCACGCCGCCGGTCAGGTGCAGCGAGCAGGACTGGCCGGAAATTTCCTCGATCTCCTTGTAGAGCTGCACAGTATAGGCCTGCAGCTTGGCGACGTTGGGGTCGCCGTTCAGCGTGTGGAAGCCGCCGGCCGCATGCCAGGACGAGCCGGAGGTGAGCTCCGAACGCTCGATCAGCATGATGTCGGTCCAGCCAGCCTTGGCCAGGTGATAGAGCACCGAGCAGCCGACGACGCCGCCGCCGATGACAACCGCTTTTACGTGAGATTTCATCAAGATAGGTCCGTTTTTGCGTAAACTGAATCAGGTTTTTGGCGAGCGACGCCTCGACGCCGAAATCAAACTCGTCGCCGCGTGATGATCAAAAATCTGTCGGCGCGCCGCCTTCGGACCGCCGCTTGGCGACGAAGGCGTTGAGTTCCTCGCGGATGGCCGGGTCCATGTAAGGTTCGTCATAGGAGGCCAGCCGCTCCTTCCACACCTTGTTGGCCTTTTCGAGCGCCGTCGGCGAACCGGCTTCCGCCCAGGTCTCGAAATTGCGCCAGTCGGAGAGGACCGGCGAATAGAAGGCCGTTTTGTAGCGGTCCTGCGTGTGCTGGGTGCCGAAGAAATGACCGCCTGGACCGACGGATTGGATGGCGTCGAAACCGAGCGCCTCCTCGGAGAGGTCGAGCGGGGTGAGGAATTCCGCCACCATCTGCAACAGGTCGATGTCGAGAATGGTCTTCTCGTAGGAGCAGCGCAGGCCGCCCTCGAGCCAGCCGGCCGCGTGCATCATCAGATTGCCGCCGCCCTGGATGGCGCCCCACAGCGAGAAGACGCTCTCGTAGGCCGCCTGCGCGTCGACCGTGTTGGCGGCGCAGGTGTTGGAGGTGCGGTAGGGGATGTTGTAGCGGCGGGCAAGCTGGCCGCCGACGAGCTGCGCCTTCATGTATTCAGGCGTACCGAAGGCCGGTGAACCGGACTTCATGTCGACATTGGAGGTGAAGCCGCCATAACCGACCGGCGCGCCCTTGCGCACCATCTGGGCAAAGGCAATGCCGGACAGGGCCTCGGCATTCTGCTGCACCAGTGCGCCGGCAATCGTCACCGGCGCCATCGCGCCCGACAGGGTGAAGGGCGTGACAATGACGACCTGGCCCTTGCTCGACATCTGGATGATGCCTTCCATCATCGGCACGTCGAGCTTCAGCGGCGAATTGGTGTTGATGATGGTGAAGACGGACGGTTCTTCGAGCAACTGCTCATGGCTGATGCCGCGCGCGATGCGGGTGATCTCGATGCCGTCGACGTTGCGCTCCTTGCCGAGCGAATAGATGTGGAACACCTTGTCGGTCAGCGTGGCGAGGTCGCGGATGCACTCCAGATGCCGGACGGACGGGTGGATGTCGGTCGGCTCGACCGGATAGCCGCCGGTGCAGTTCAGGATGTTGTGCATCTGCGCGAGCTTGAGGAAGTTGCGGTAGTCCTGCTGGTTGCCGGGTCGGCGGCCGCGATCGAGGTCGGAACAGTTGGGTGCCGACGCCATCATCGAAAGGATCAGGTTGTTGCCACCGAAGCGCACATTGTGTGCAGGGTTGCGGGCATGGATGGTGAATTCCGAAGGGCAGTGCGAGACCAGTTCGAGGATCATGTCGCTGTCGAAGCGCACCCGCTCGCTGCCATCGCGCACGTCGGCGCCATGCGCCTTCATGATGCGGCGGGCTTCGTCGTGCAGAACGTCGACGCCGATCTCCTTCAGCACGCGCAGGGAGGCGAGGTGGATCGATTCCAGCTCGTCGTCCGAGACCAGCTTGGTCGGCGTCAGCGGGATTTTCAGCTGACGGAAGGGCGGCTGCTCGAACGCGGCCGAGCCGCCGGCGCGCTTTCCGGCGCGGCCGCCGCGACGGGCACGGTCGTTGGCCAATGCCGGTTCCAAGGGTTGTAGCGCGGCGGTCATGATGGTCCTCGTACGATGCAATAGCGGGCGGCATAATGGACCGGCGGCTGTCCAGCCATTGCGGAGGCGGCGACCACTAGGGCGAGGGAAGCGACATGCCGGAACGGCAGCCGCGCGGCTGTGACATCGCCCTGGCCACATCGGCCCGCCGGCGGGCGCCTGAGCGCGGCCGATCGGATGGACGCCAATGTAAAGTGCGTTACAGTACTGTCTTTTACTTCTGACATATTTGTGCGTTGAACTTTTTTGGAGGGACAGCCATGCCTGACGTCATCAAGGTGCGTGCCGCGACCAACAACGAAGTCGCGTTCCTTTCCTGGGATATTGACGGGATGATCCCGGGCTGCCTCGGTTTCGAGATCGTACGCCTCTACCCCGGCAGCGGCGAGGAACGCTGCCTGGCCTCCTGGGTGCCGTTCAAGGGGCAGCGCAATCCGAGATGGATTCCGCAGGACACCGGCGTCTGGCCGGTGCAGAAGACATTCTGGCGCGATCTGACCGTGCGGCGCCGGCGCGACAGCCTCGATGTCAGGCCGGAGGGCGAGATGATCGCCTACCGCGTGCGTCCGGTCGGCGACATGAAGCCCGGCCTCGATCCGGTGCCGGTACGCCCCGATCAGGTCGTTGACGGCACACCCGCCTATACCGGGCCGGCGCGCCCGCTCGGCTATCTCGGCCAGGGCGCCGTCAGCCCACCGATCTTCCTGGGGCAGATGTTCGGCAAGGCGCGCGTTGCGTTCACCAATGGCGTGCTGTCGACGCAATGGATGTCGCACGCGCTTCAGGAGGCCGGCATCAAGGTCGGCCAACGCGACAAGATCAGGGCGGTGTTGCAGGATCCGACCAGCAAGATACGCGCCTATCTGCATGGCGATGTGCCTGATGTGCTGACCAGCCTCCTGAAACGCGCCAAGACCGAAGGCGGCACCGTCAGGCTTGCCCTCTATGAACTTGGCGACGACGAATTGTGCGACGCCATCATCGCCGCCAAGGATGTCGTCGAGGTCATCCTTTCCAATTCGGGCAGGGACGACCAGACCAAGGCCTGGGACGCCGGCAATGCCCCGGACCGGAAGCGCCTGCACGATGCGGGCGTGGTGGTGACGGACCGCCTGTTCAACAACAACCATATCGGCCACAACAAGTTTGCCGTCTACCGCGATGCCCAGGGCAAACCGCAAGCGGTGATGACCGGCAGCACCAACTGGACGTCGACGGGCATTTGCGGTCAGTCCAACAACGCCTTCATCCGCGACGATCCCGATATGGCAGAGGTGTTCGACGCCTATTGGCAGCGCATGAAGGCCGATGTGTTCCCACCGCCAGCTTCGGAGAGCGCTGCCGGTCACGTCGCGCAGACGCAGGGCGTGCCGTTCCGCAAGGAAAACCACACGCCAAACCCGCTCGACGGCGCCTCGGTGGCGTTGGACGGCATGACGGTGTGGTTTTCGCCGAACGACCCGAACCGCAACAAGAAGGACACCTCGGTGCGTCCGGTCGACCTCGAGGATGTCTTCGCCCGCATCAGGGCGGCGAAGCGGGCGGTGCTGTTCCTGGTGTTCAACCCTTCGCTGCTCGGCGAAAACTCGATCGTCGACCAGGCCGTCGCGGCGGCGAAGGCCGATCCGAAGCTCATCGTGCAAGGCGCGATCAGCGACGAGACAGCGATGCCCAACTATGTCGCGCCGACCAAGGATCCGGTCACCCACACGTCGAACAAGGACGGCAAGTCGCCCTTTGTCTATCCGGAGAAGGTCTCGGAGGCGCCCAATGTCTCGATCGTGCGGGCGGCAAACCTGACCGGCGCCACGATCGCCCGCGACTTCCAGGCGGAGGTGCTGACGGTCGGCCATGCGATCGTGCACGACAAGATCGTCATCATCGATCCGATGGAGGACAACGCCACCGTCATCACCGGCAGCCATAACCTCGGCTACAAGGCTTCCTACGAAAACGACGAGAATTTGGTCATCGTGGAAGGCGACAAGACATTTGCCGCGGCCTATGCCGTGCACATGCTCGACGTCTTCGACCACTACAAGTTCCGCGCCTGGCGCAGGACGATCGGCAAGGGGCCTTCCGACGATGACGGGATTTCCATCGACGACAAGTGGCTGAAGCCCTATGCCGACGGCAAGAAGGGCGCGATCGCCCGCTATTTTCCATAGCGCCGCCGCGCTCTGCCTCTGAGATTCGTTCAATCCGGGACCGATCCGCGCCGGCCGGCAGGTCGATCTGGTTGGTGCAAACGGATCGCGGGTCCGGCCCTTCCTTTCCTCTGGTCGAACCAGTAGCTAGTGAGGCTTGCCGGCCGGATGGCCGGCACTCACATGGATGACGGCATGGTCGCGACCGGTTCGAGCGAAGGCGAAGCGGGAACGCAGTGGGCAGCGCTCGCCGGCGTTACCGCCGCACTTGCCATGTTCGGCGCGGCGCAAGGGCTGAGCTCGCCGCTGTTCACGCTTTTGATGCAGAAGCAAGGCATGTCGCCCGGGTTGATCGGCCTGTCGGCGGCGATGATGCCGCTCGGGCTGATCCTGTCGGCCTCATTCGTGCCGGCGGCGGTGCGGCTGGTCGGTGCGCGAAACCTGGCGGTCGGCTGCTCGCTGATCGGCGCGCTTTGCTTTCTGGGGATCGGCTATCTGCAGAACTGGGTGGCCTGGTACATCATCCGCTTCATCATCGGCGTGGTCATCACCCCGCTGTATATCCTTGGCGAGGTCTGGGCGCTGTCGTTGGCGCCGCCTTCGCGGCGCGGCCGGGTGATGGGCGTGTTCAACACGCTGATGGGCGCCGGCTATGCGGCGGGGCCCTTCACCCTGACTCTGGTTGGCATATCGGGCTGGGCGCCCTTCAGCGTCGGTGTCGGCGGCTTCATGCTTTGCGCCGTCATTCTGCGCCTTGTCTCCTCAAAGCTCACCGGGTTCGAGGATGATGGCCAGCCCTCCGGGAGCTTCGTCGGTTTCGCCCGGCTGGCACCGGCGCTGCTGCTGGCCGTGCTGGTCTCGGCCGCGGTCCAGCAAAGCACCTACGCGCTGGTCCCGGTCTTCGGTGCCGCTTATGGCCTGCCGGAAGCCGTGCTCGCCGCGCTGGTGATGGCGCTGTCCCTGGGCAACATCTTGCTGCAGATTCCGCTCGGGCTGCTCGCCGAGCGGTTCGGCGGCCGCGCGATGATCCTGGCCTGCGCGATGGCGACGACCGCCTGCGCGCTTCTGCTGCCGTTGCTGATCCTGACACCACTGATCTGGGGCGTGTTGCTGGTGATGGGCGCGGTCGGCTACGGCGTCTATACGATGGCGCTGGTCGAACTCGGCAGCCGGTTCAAGGGCACGCTGCTCGTCACCGGCAACGCAGCCTTCGCCTTGTTGTGGGGCGTTGGTGGTATCGTCGGCCCGCCGGGTGCCGGCCTGCTCATGCAGGGCATCGGCCCGCTGGGGCTGCCCGTGGTGATCGCCGGTCTCGACGCGGTTCTGATCGCCTTCGCCTTGTACCGCTCCTCGCAACGTCGAGCCTCCTGAACCATGGCCGGGGCGGATTCGGAAACTGACGAAGGAATACAATGGGCAGCGATCACCGGCGTGATCGCGACCGTGTCGGTGTTCGCCATCGCGCAGGGGCTGTCCTATCCGCTGCTGAGCTTTATCCTGCAGCGCCAGGGCGTTTCGCCGGCGATGATCGGCCTGTCGGCGGCGATGACGCCAGTCGGGTTCATCCTGTCGTCGCCGCTGATCCCGGCGCTGGCGCGGCGGTTCGGGGCAGGGCGTTCGGCGCTCACCTGTGCTGCTCTTTCGGCTGTTGTTCTGGCGCTGATCGGCTGGACGCAAGATGTCTATCTGTGGTTTCCGCTGCGCTTCCTGATCGGCGTCGTCACCAATCCGCTCTATGTGCTGAGCGAGATCTGGGTGATCGCGCTGGCGCCGCCGGCCCGGCGCGGCCGCGTCATGGGCGTCTATTCGACGATCATCTCGGCCGGCTTCGCGGCCGGGCCGCTCTGCCTGCTTGCCGTCGGCACGGAAGGCTGGCCGCCATTCCTTGTCGGCATTTCCGCCTTCGTGCTGTGCGGCGTCTGCCTGGCCTCCGTGCTGCCGCGCCTGCCGAAGGTGGACGAGGCTGGCCATCGGGTTTCCGTCCTGGGCTTTGTGCCGCTGGCCTGGCTGCTGCTGTTTTCGGTCATCGTCGCCGCCGGCTTCGAACAGGCGTCACTGGCGCTTTTGCCGGTTTATGGAACGCATTACGGCATCGCGGAAATCCGGATGTCGGCGCTGCTGTCGGTGATGATTGCCGGCAACATCGCCATGCAAGTGCCGCTGGGCTTGCTGGCGGAAAGGCTGACGGCGCGGTCTGTACGGCTCGTCTGCATAGCCATCACGATACTTGGATGCATGCTGTTGCCGCTTCTCATCGAAACGCCGCTGATCTGGCCGATGATCTTCGTCTGGGGTGCCGTCTCCTACGGCATCTACACGATGTCCATCATCGAGCTCGGCGAGCGATTCTCCGGATCGACCTTGATCGCCGGCAACGCCGCCTTCTCCTTGATGTGGGGCGTTGGCGGTATCTCCATGCCGCCGCTGGCCGGAAGCGCCATGGATGTCCTGGGCGCCGGCGGCCTGCCGATCACGCTCGGTCTGCTGTGCCTGGCGCTGGCGCTCGCCAGCGTCGTTGGTCGCGGGAAAGCCTGAATCCTTGGCCAAGGCGTCGCGGCTATTGAATATCGGACACGGCATGTCGATGTTGCATGCCGAAGCCTTGCCTATCGGAGATTCCATGACCAAGCCCATCACGAAGCCAGAATCCAGCATTGAAGATCCCTTCCTCTGGCTGGAGGACAGGACAGCCACCCAGTCGCTCGACTGGGTGCATCGCCAGAACGAGGTCACGGTTGGCGAATTGCAGGGCGACCCGTCCTACCAGGCGTCGTTCCAGACCGCGCTCGACCTGATGACGGCCGAGGACAACATCGCGGTTGGCTCCGCGCTCAAAGGCCATGTCTACAATTTCTGGCAGGACAAGACCAATGTGCTCGGCCTTTGGCGCCGCACCACGGTCGCTTCCTACAAGACCGAGAAACCCGAATGGGAAACGATCATCGACTTCGACCAGCTTGCAGCAAAGGAAGGGATCAAGTGGGTGTTCAGTGGCGCCAGCCGGCTCTATCCGGACTTCAACCTATGCCTTGTCTCGATGTCGCCGGATGGCGGTGATGCCAGCGAGATGCGCGAATTCGACATAGAGACCAAATCCTTTGTCGATGGCGGATTTCGTGCTCCCGCCTCGAAATCGGGTTTCGGCTGGCTGGACAAGGACACCGTCATCGTCTCGGCGGCCTTCGAGGAGGCGGACAAGACTGAATCGGGCTATCCGCGCGTGGTCAAGCTGTGGAAGCGCGGCGCCAGGCTGGAAGACGCGACACCGATCTTCGAGGCGCAGAAGGAAGATCTCGCCGTGGGTGCCGCTCTCGAGTTCGACGGCGACAGACGCTATCTGGTCCTGGCCAGGACGCTCGATTTCTTCGCCTCGCACATCTTCCTGCGGCTGCCTTCCGGGGAGAACAAACGCCTGCCGCTGCCTGATGACATGACCGACACTGCAATTTTCAAGGACCAGCTCGTCTTCGGCGTGCGCAGCCCGTGGACGGCGCCCGACGGCACGCCGTGCAAGCCCGACGGCCTCTATTCGGTGGATTTCGCGCGCTGGGTCGAGACTGGCGCGCTCGGACCCGTGGAGACCTTGTTGGAGCCGGCATATCGCGTGTCCATCGCCGGCATTGCCCGCACGCAGGACCGGCTGTTCATCAACCTGATGGACAATGTGCGCGGCAAGGTCGTCGTCTGCGAACGCAAGGAGGGCGGCTGGTCACTGAAACCGGTCGCGCTGCCCGAAAACGGCAATGTCGGCATCAGCCATGCCGAGCAGTTCGGCTCCAGCGTCTCGTTCTCCTTCACCGATTTCCTTACGCCAAGCTCGATCATCTGGTCTGACGACGATGGCGAGACGCTGGCCACCGTGAAGTCGCAGCCGGCGCGTTTCGATGCCTCGCCGCTGATCTCGGAACAGTTCGAGGCGCGTTCGAAGGACGGCACGATGATCCCCTATTTCGTCGTCCGGCGGCGCGACCAGAAGGGTCCGGTGCCGACGCTGCTCTATGGCTATGGCGGTTTCGAAGTGCCGCTGCTGCCGGGCTATGCCGGCGTGCGTGGCAGGCTGTGGCTGGAGAAGGGCAACGCCTATGTGCAAGCCTGCATCCGCGGCGGCGGCGAGTTCGGCCCGGCCTGGCACCAGGCGGCGCTGAAGGGCAACCGCCAGAATGGGTTCGACGACTTCGCCGCGGTCGCGCAGGACGTCGTCAGGCGCGGCATCGCCACGGCTTCCTCGCTCGGCATCCAGGGCGGGTCGAATGGCGGCCTGCTGACCGGCGTTTCCTTGACCCAGCATCCCGAGCTTTTTGGCGCGGCCATCATCGAGGTGCCGCTGCTCGACATGCTGCGCTACACCGAATTGCCGCCCGGCGCCTCCTGGATGGCCGAATATGGCGATCCGTCAAAACCGGAAGACGCGGCGTGGCTCTCGGCCTATTCGCCCTACCAGCACGTCGATGCCGGCGCCGCCTATCCGCCGGTGCTGCTGACCACCTCGACGGCGGACGACCGGGTTCATCCCGGCCATGCGCGCAAGATGGCCGCCCGCCTGCAGGAGGCCGGCCATGCAAGGACGCTGTTCTTCGAGGAGACCGAAGGCGGACATGGTGGCCGCGGCGACCGCCGGCCGCAGGCGGCGCAGACGGCGATGAAGTACGTCTTCCTGCAAAGGGCGCTGACCGCCAAGGCTTGAACTCATTCCCTGGGCAGCCACGCAAAGGGCGGTTCACCTCGACGGTCTTTTGCTCTAAGGTGCCGGCCATGGCTTACGTCAGGATATCGGCTCGCGCATTCCGGGTCGCGGTGACACCGTCACCGCGCACGCTGCGTGCCGAGCTTTTGCGGCTGTGCGCCCGCATCGGGTATTCGCCACCTGCCTTCCTCTGATGAATTCGCCCCCGGCACGGCCGGATAGAATCCAGAGGAAAGATCAGATCCATGACCTATCAGAACTATTCGCTGAAGCAGCTTCAGCAGATCGACGCCGCACATCATCTCCACCCGTTCACCGACCACAAGGAACTGCGCGAGACCGGCTCACGCATCATCACCCACGCCAACGGACCGTTCATCTACGATTCCGAAGGGGCTGAGATCCTCGACGGCATGGCCGGCCTGTGGTGCGTCAACATCGGCTATGGCCGCAACGAACTGGCCGAAGCCGCCTACACCCAGATGAAGGAATTGCCTTACTACAACTCCTTCTTCAAATGCTCGACGCCGACACCCGTGCTGTTGTCCAGGAAGCTGGCGGAGATCGCGCCGAAGCACGTCAACCAGGTGTTCTACGGCTCGTCCGGTTCGGAAGCCAACGACACGGCGCTGCGTCTCGTGCGCCATTACTGGGGGCTTGAAGGCAAGCCGGAGAAGAACCGCATCATCTCGCGTAAGATGGCCTATCACGGCTCGACCGTTGCCGGGACTTCGCTTGGCGGCATGGATGCCATGCACAAGCAGCTCGGCGGCGCGGTGCCCAACATCGTCCATGTGATGATGCCTTATGCCTATGAGCTGGCGCTGCCTGGCGAGAGCGATCACGATTTCGGCCTGCGTGCGGCAAAGGCGGTCGAGGATGCGATCCTCGAAGCAGGTGCCGACAAGGTCGCCGCCTTCATTGGCGAACCAGTGATGGGGGCGGGCGGTGTGAAAATACCGCCGGCCAGCTATTGGCCGGAAGTGCAGCGCATCTGCCGCAAATACGACGTGCTGCTGATGCTGGACGAGGTCATCACCGGCTATGGCCGCACCGGCGAATGGTTCGCCGCGCAGACCTTCGGCATCGAACCGGACACCATCACCACGGCCAAGGCGCTGACCTCAGGCTACCAGCCGCTGTCGGCGCTGCTGGTCGGCGACCGCATCGCGGCGACGCTGGTCGAGAAAGGCGGCGAGTTCTATCACGGCTACACCTATTCCGGTCATCCGGTGGCCTGTGCCGTGGCGCTGAAGAACCTCGAGATCATCGAGAATGAAGGGTTGGTCGATCGCGTCAGGAACGAAACCGGCCCTTATTTCGCCAAGGCGCTGCAGGAACGCATTGCCGGGCACGATCTGGTCGGCGAGGTGCGTTCGATCGGGCTGATGGGCGCGATCGAGATCGTCAAGGACAAGGCGACCAAGGAGCGGTTCCTGCCGTCGGGAAGTGCCGCGGTGACCGTCCGCGACCATGCGATCGGGCAAGGCATGATGCTGCGCGCCACGGGCGACACGATGATCCTGTCGCCGCCGCTGATCTGGACCCGCGACACCATCGACATGGCTTGCGAGCGCATCGTCAGGGCGCTGGATCTGGCGCAAGCGGATCTGCGCAAGCGGTAGGTTCGAACCTCGACCGGGCGTTCTTCGACAGGAACGCCCGGCGAGAATAGGGAACGATTCCATCTTCGGCGCGTAGTGTGTCGGGCAGCAACCGATTCGGCTGCGACAAGGGATTCGTTTTCATGAGAAAAACTGGCAAGAGCCGACGCGTGCAAGAAGCAACCAGCATCGGTGGCGACCTGATGCTGGCGCCGATGGTGGCCATGATGCGTCTGCCCTTGATGGCCATGGATGCCAGGAGCGGCCAGCCATGGAGCACGGAGACGGCCCGCGCGGTGAACGAGAAGACCGTTGCAATGGCCGAAGGTGCTTTTGCGGCGCACATGTCTTTCCTGCAGTCGGTATCGCGGTTCTGGCCGGAAGTCTTTTCCGGTCGCACGCCGTCGCTGTTCAACGGCGTCGCGGCGGAACGGTCGATCGGCGCCGCGCTGAAACCGGCCAGCCGCGCCGTGAAAGCGAACTTTCACCGGTTGTCCAACAAAGCCTGACCGAGGCGACCCGTTAACTGTCGGCCAAACGAAAACCGATTACGGTTTTCCGGATGATGGTCTAGAACCCGCTGAGGCACATTTGCCTGAAGCGCGTTATGCATGTCGGTATCCGAAGCCGATTTTTGGGCGCCATGCATCAGAGGGGGTATGATGGCAGGACAAGCGCTGAACGAGCCCGCTGAAATTCCGGCCGAACTTGATCGCTGGAACTGGGGCGCCTTCTTCCTCAACTGGATCTGGGGTATCGGCAACAGCACCTTCATCGCACTGCTGGCGCTGATCCCATTCGTCAACATCATCATGATCATCGTGCTTGGCGCGCGCGGCAGCCGCTGGGCTTGGCGGAACCGGGCGTGGCGAGATGCCGAGCAGTTCCGCAAGACCCAGCGCAACTGGGCGATCGCCGGCCTTGCCGTCTGGGTGATTGGGATCGGCGGCTGTGCGACGATGGTCGGCAGCATTCCCTACGTGCTGAAAGGCAGCGATGCCTATCACATGACCATGGAAAAGCTTCGCGCCGACGATCGCGTCAAGGCCGCTCTCGGCGACGACGTGACCGACAATTTCTGGGTCGGCGGCCATCTCAATGTTGACGCGAATGGGGCGGGCGAGGCTCAGTTCAGCATTGCGCTCGATGGCGCGAAGGGCAAGGGCACTGCGTTCTCGACCGCTACCCGAACAGCCGGCACATGGAGCCTGCGTCTGCTGGTCGTCAAGGTGGAAGGGGTCGATGCACCGATCGTGCTGCTCAATGAGGATCATGTGCCAATTCCGAACGCGGCGATCGGAATATAAAGCGGGATCATGTAGCCAGGTCGGCAAAACGCAAAAACCGCGCTCCATCGGGAACGCGGCTTTGCCAGATACGCATGGCGCTTCGCTACTCAAACACTTGGCGAAACTTACGGGCTCCGGTACGCGAGACCTGATCCGGAGCGCCGGGCGGATGCGATATGTCCGCCTCGCAATCCGTTTTATAGAGACATCGTTACCGCAGAGTTATCGAGAGCTTAAGCAAACCTAAATTTGATGCATTTCTCGCGAGATCCACGAAAAAACCAATTATATTAGCAGCTTATGGATTGCTCCCGCGCAGAAAATTAATGATGCCGGAAAAATCGGCGCCGGCGTGCCCCTGGGCGTTGAACAGCGCATAGAGCTGGGCCGCCTCGGCGCCCAGCGGTGTCACCGCGCCAGACCCAAGTGCTGCTTCCTGCGCCAGCTTCAGGTCCTTCAACATCAGGGCAGCGGCAAAACCGGGCTTGTAGTCGCGGTTGGCGGGGGAGGTGGGCACAGGGCCGGGCACCGGGCAGTAGGTGGTCAGCGACCAGCACTGGCCGGACGAGGTCGAGGCGACGTCGAACAGCGCCTGATGCGACAGGCCCAGTTTTTCAGCCAGCACGAAGGCTTCGGCGACGCCGATCATCGAAATGCCGAGGATCATGTTGTTGCAGATTTTTGCCGCCTGTCCGGCACCGTCGCCGCCGCAATGGACGATGCGGCCGGCCATCGGCTTCAGGATCGGTTCGGCGGCGGCGAAAGCATCGTCCGAGCCGCCGGCCATGAAGGTCAGCGTGCCGGCCGCAGCGCCGCCGGTACCGCCGGAGACCGGTGCATCGATCGACGGCAGCCCGTGTTTTGCGGCCACGGCATGCGCCTTGCGCGCCGATTCGACGTCGATGGTCGAGGAATCGATGAACAGCGCGCCTTTCCTGGCCCTGGGGGCGATATCCTCATAGACCGACAGCACGTGCTTGCCGCCCGGCAGCATGGTGATCACCACATCGGCGTCCTTCACCGCAGCCGGCGCGTTGGCCATGATGACGACGCCATGGTCGCGCGCGACCGTGAGATTCTCCGGCATCAGGTCGAAGCCATGCACGGCATGCCCCGCCTTGACCAGGTTGGCGGCCATCGGATTGCCCATGTTGCCGAGGCCGATGAAGGCGATGGTGGTCATAATGGCGCTCCGTGATTGGGGTAAGGCAGTAGGCAGTAGGCAGTAGGCAGTAGGCAGTAGGCAGTAGGCAGTAGGCAGTAGGCAGTAGGCAGTAGGCAGTAGGCAGTAGGCAGTAGGCAGTAGGCAGTAGGCAGTAGGCAGTAGGCAGTAGGCACTCTATTCGGGGGCGAGTTTGATAATGAGTTGGCGAAGCATTTTTCCGAGACCCTCAGTCGCTAACAGTATCTGATGAGCTTGATCATGCGTGGCAAGGCCAATGCGTTCAGCGATCTGGAGGTGTGTCTCGAACTCCTTCAGCGAGCCTTGGGCTATCCTGAGAAATTGCTGATAGGAGCCTCTATTGTCTCGGCCATAACCCTCCGCGATGTTTGCAGGGATCGAGGTTGCAGAGCGGCGGATTTGGCTGGTCAGCCCGTACAATTCCTCTTTCGGCCATGCCTTGGTGAAGGAGTAGGTGGTGACGGCTAGATCCATCGCCTGCTGCCACACGATAAGATCCCTGTATGAATTGATCTTGCCGGTCATCTCTTTGCCTACTGCCTACTGCCTATCGGCCAATCAATGCACGCGCGATGATGACGCGCATGATCTCGTTGGTGCCTTCGAGGATCTGGTGCACGCGCAGGTCCCGCACCAGCTTCTCGATGCCGTAGTCGTGCAGGTAGCCGTAACCGCCGAGCAGCTGCAGCGCATCGTTGGCGACGGTGAAGCCGGTGTCGGTGACGAAGCGCTTGGCCATCGCCGACCATTTGCCGGCATCCGGTGCCTTGCGGTCGAGCTTGGCGGCGGCGGCGTAGAGGAAGATGCGTGCCGCCTGCAGCTCGGTCTCCATATCGGCCAGTCTGAACTGCAGCGCCTGGAACTGGTTGATCTTCGAGCCGAAGGCCTTGCGGTCGGCGGTGTAGGACAGCGCCTTGTCGAGCGCCGATTGCGCGCCGCCCAGCGAACAGGCGGCGATGTTCAGCCGGCCGCCATCGAGGCCGGCCATGGCAATGCCGAAGCCGGCGCCTTCACCCGACAAAAGGTTTTCCGCCGGCACCTTGCAGTCCTCGAAGATGACTTGGCGGGTCGACTGCATGTGCCAGCCCATCTTGTGCTCGTTGGCGCCGAAGGAAAGGCCGGGCGCATCCTTCGGCACGACGATGGTGGAAATGCCTTTCGGCCCCTCGGCGCCGGTGCGCACCATGACGGCGTAGACGTCGCTGTCGCCGGCGCCCGAGATGAACTGCTTGGCGCCGTTGAGGACATAGTCGCCGCCGCTCTTGACCGCGCGGGTCTTCAGCGCCGCGGCGTCAGATCCCGAACCCGGTTCGGTCAGGCAGTAGCTCGCCAGCCATTCCATCGAGGTGAGCTTCGGCAGGAAGCGCTGGCGCTGCTCGTCATCGCCGAATCGGTCGATCATCGAGGCCACCATGTTGTGGATCGAGATGAACGACGAAAAGGCCGGATCGGCATGCGACAGCGCCTCGAAAATCAGCACCGCGTCGAGCCGGCCGAGCGCCGAACCGCCGACATCGTCGCGGACATAGATGCCGCCGAGGCCAAGCGGCCCGGTCTCGCGAATCACGTCGGCGGGGAAGTGTTTCCTGCGGTCCCAGTCGAGCGCATTCGGCGCGACGCGATCGGCGGCGAACGCCTGCGCCATCTCCTGGATGGCGCGCTGTTCCTCGTTGAGTTCGAACTGGCTGGTGCTCGCATCGACCGCGGCGTCCATGGCGTGCTCCCTATGTGCTGGCCAGCTAGCCCGCTGGCCTGTCGTTTTTGGCTTTGCGCGCGCACCAATCTAGACCAATGATGCCGCCGTGCAACCCGACCCTCCGCGGAGCGGCTGTGCATCAATGCATGTCCGGAGCGAGATGTGACGACAAAATTCGATGATCTGCTGGGACGGTTCCACGGCTATCTCGCTTCCGTGGATGACGCCCTGGTGCGCGATGCCGTGGCGCGCATAGGCTGGGCAATGCCTGCCCGTGCCCTCGAGCCGCATCCGCTCGGCTGCCTGCGTCATCTCGATCGTGCCGCCGAACTGGCGCCGGCGCAAGCCAGGCCGCTGGTGCGGCTGGTCGCGGAGCAGCGCAACGATCTGTGCTGGGGGCAGACCTACAGCGAGGCGGATTTCGGCAAAGAGTTCATCGACAATTACGGCTGGCTGGAAGTGTTCGGCACACGCGGCCATTTCGCCAATGACGAGGTCGCGGCCGGCCTGCTGATCCTTGGGTCCGATATCGTCTATCCCGACCACCATCACGTCGCCGAGGAGATCTACATTCCGCTGACCGGGGGCACCGAGTGGCGGATGGGCGAGGGCGGCTTTCGCATGCGTGCGGCCGGCGAGGTGATCCATCACGCCTCGAATGTCAGCCACGCCATGCGAACGGCCGAGCAGCCTCTGCTGGCGCTCTATATCTGGCGTGGCGGGCCGCTGGCGCAGAAATCGAACATCACCGGAACTGTGGCGCGGGGCAGGGACTGATGGCCAGGGCGATCATGCTGCAAGGCACCGGCTCGGATGTCGGCAAGACCGTGCTGGTCGCCGGCCTTTGCCGTGCGGCCAGGAACCGCGGGCTGAAGGTGCGGCCGTTCAAGCCGCAGAACATGTCGAACAATGCCGCCGTCGCCAACATACCGGGCGACAACAATGCCGGTGGCGGCGAGATCGGCCGCGCGCAATGGCTGCAGGCGATCGCTTGTGGCGTACCACCAAGCGTCCACATGAACCCGGTGCTGCTCAAGCCGCAGACCGATGTCGGCGCCCAGGTCATCGTGCAGGGCAAGGTGTTTGGCGAAGCGCGGGCGCGCGACTACCAGGCGCTGAAGGGCCGGCTGATGGATGCGGTGCTCGATTCCTGGGCGAAGGTGGGCGAGGGCGCCGACCTCGTCATTGTCGAGGGTGCCGGCTCGCCGGCCGAAATCAACCTGCGCAGCCGCGACATCGCCAATATGGGCTTTGCCACGCGGGCCGACGTGCCGGTGGTGCTTGTCGGCGACATCGATCGCGGCGGCGTCATCGCCTCGGTCGCCGGTACGCATCTGATCCTGCCGGAGGAGGACCGGCGCATGATCGTCGGCTACCTCATCAACAAGTTCCGGGGCGATGTTTCGCTGTTCGATGACGGCCTGAAGGCGATCGGGAAATTCACTGGCTGGCGCTGCTTTGGCGTCGTGCCGTGGTTGAAGGCGGCGGCACGGCTGCCCTCGGAGGATTCGGTGGTGTTGGAGCGGCTGGCGTTCGGCGAGTCCCGCGCGCTGAAGGTGGCGGTGCCGATGCTTGGCCGTATAGCCAATTTCGACGATCTTGATCCGCTCAAGGCCGAACCGCAGGTGGAAGTGGTGTTCGTACCCCCTGGCAAGCCGTTGCCGGCGGATGCCGGCCTGGTGGTCATTCCCGGCTCCAAGTCGACGATCGGCGATCTCCTGAAATTTCGCGAGAATGGCTGGGACCGGGATCTTGCCGCCCACCGCAAGCGCGGCGGCCATGTGGTTGGCATTTGCGGCGGCTTTCAGATGCTTGGCCGCACCGTACGCGATCCCGACGGCATCGAAGGCAGCGTCACCGAGGCCGAAGGGCTCGGCCTGCTCGATATTGAAACGGTGATGGAGCCGGAGAAGACGGTGCGCGATGTCAGTGCCCGGTCGGTGCAATTCGACCTGCCGCTCGAAGGTTACGAGATCCATCTCGGCCGCACCACCGGACCGGATACGCTGCGGCCGTCCGCCATCATCAATGGCGCCGATGACGGAGCGGTGTCGGCCGATGGCAAGGTGCTGGGCACCTATATGCATGGCCTGTTCGGCGCCGACGCCTTTCGTGGGAAATTCCTGGAAAGTCTCGGCATCAGAGACGGTGGCATCGACTACCGCGCCGAGGTCGAGCGGGCGCTGGACGAGGTCGCAGCCGAACTGGAAACTCATCTCGACTGCGACGCGATTTTCGCCTTGGCGCGCTGAAGGGCCAGTTCAAGCCTTATCGCTTGCCTTCGGCCAGTAGGTGCCGAACGACCAGACGTTGCCTTCCGGGTCCAGGCAGATGAACTCACGGCTGCCATAGTCGCGGTCCGTCAGTTCCTGGATAATCGTCGCGCCGGCTTTTTTCGCCCTGGCGTAGGCGGCATCGGCATCGTCGACGGCGATATAGATCGACTTGCCGCCGCCCGAACCGGGTTCGCCAACCATCTTGCCGTAGTCGTCGTCGCGCACCGTGCCCAGCATGATCATCGAGGAACCGAAGACCAGTTCGGCATGGTGCACGACATCGCCTTCGCCATAGCGGGCGCGGACGCTGAAGCCGAAGGCTTCGCCCAGCCAGTCGATCATCCTTGCAGCATTCCTGTAGCGCAGGGCTGGGTACAGGCGGGGTGCTTCGTTGCTGGTGGCCATGTCGATCTCCTTCAGTGGGTTTGGTCGATGCCCCACCCTGGGCGAAGGCCGTCCCAGCGTCTTGAAGAAATGTTACCTGACCGAAAGCGCCCCCGGCGTCTCACCGGCAAGGTCGCGGAATTCGCGCACCAGATGCGCCTGGTCGGCATAGCCGCAATCGGCGGCGATATCCGCCCAGTCGACGGTCTGCTGCCTCGACAGGCCGAGTGCGCGGTTGAAGCGGACGATGCGCGACAGCGTCTTGGGGCCGATGCCGATGGCGTTGGAGAAGCTGCTGGCGAGATGTTTGCGGCTCCATCCCAGCCGTTCGGCAATCGATGAGATGCGGATCCGGCCGCCGGACGAGATGATGCGGTCATAGGCCCAGGCAATTTCGAGCGGCGTCTCAGAGGCATTGCCGAGGCGCGCGGCAACGAAGGTCTCGGCCATGTCGAAACGCGCCGTCCAGTCCGGCGCGTTGCCAAGCCTTTCGCGCAGTGCCATGCCTTCTGCGCCGAGCACGTCGTCGAGAACGACCATGCTGTCGGTCAGTTCGCTCATCGGTCGGCGGAAGAAGCGGCGTGCGCCAAGCGGCGTGAAATTGATCTGGACGCAGCAGGCGCAGCCGAAGGATTCGATTATCACCGGCCCGGCAAAGAGGCCGGCGGCGAAGCTGCCCAAGCGGTCATTGTCGCCCGGCGCCTTGCCGAGCCCGATGGCAAAGGGCTCGGCAAAGCTGATGACCAGCGGCACGGTCAGCGATGCGTATTCGATGGTGCGGAGATGGCCGGACGCGGTTTCGCGGTAGCCGCAGATGTCGGTGACGATGCCTTCAAGTCCAGGATCGGGAAGGCGCCGGCGCATCTCGAACCGTCCGGCGATCGAGCGATCCTGGTCCTGCTGGCGCTGCATCTCGACTGGCATCGGCCATCCTTCCGCAGGAAAATCTAGCAGACCCTAGCTCGGAATCAAAAGCGCCCGGCTTTTGCCCGGGCGCTCCGAGTCCCCACTTCAAGGGAAACGTATCAGGCGCCGCGCATCAAACAACCGGCGGCAAGCACGATGTAGGCGATAAGAACAATCCACACCGATGCGAGCGGAATGAACGCAAGAACGCCAAGCGCGGCAAGAATGCCGATGATGGCGATAACAAGGGATATGATAAAAACGATCTGGGTAGGTGCGCTGAGATTCATGTGTGGCTCCTCCAACATGATTCGAACAGTGGCATTCTATCAGGACGTGTGATCACACACCAATCATGACACGCAAGGGGTTCGCCGGGTCGGCCAGCAGCTTCACCGCCAGTGCCAGGCAGACGATCACCAGCAGCGGCTTGATCAGTCTGGCGCCGATGCGCATGGCCAGGCTGGCGCCGATACGGGCGCCGAGGAACTGGGCAACGCCCATCATCATTCCGATCTTCCAGTAGATGACACCGACAGCGGCAAAGACGATGAAGCCGCCGATATTGGAAGCGAAGTTGAGCAGCTTGGTATGCGCCGTCGCCTTGAGCACGCCGTAGCCGGCAAGTGCCACGAAGGCCAGCATATAGAAGGAACCGGCGCCCGGCCCGAACAGGCCGTCGTAGAAGCCGATTGCCGGCACCAGGGTCAGACCGAACAGGAACGGTGACAGGCGTTCGACCCGGTCGACGTCGTTCATGTTGGGCTTGAGCGCGAAGTAGAGGGCGATGGCGATCAAAACCAGGGGCAGGAGGGCGCGCAAGAGATCGCCGGGCACGATCGTGGCCAGCAGCGCGCCGACAGCACTTCCGGCAAGCGCCAGCAGCGCCGAGGGCAATTGCCGGCGCAGGTCGACATGACCCTTCGAGGCATAGTGAATGGTCGCCGACCCGGAGCCGAACATGCCCTGCAGCTTGTTGGTTCCAAGCGCCTCGACCGGCGAGAAACCGGCAAGCAGCAGCGCCGGAATCGTGATCAGCCCGCCGCCGCCGGCGATGGAGTCGACAAAGCCCGCGGCAAAGCCGGCGAATGCCAGCATGGTGACTGTCTGGATGCTGAGGTCGATCATCGAATGCGTGGAGAAATCCGGCCGGGTAGGATAGTGGGCGTTCGACCACGGCCGACCTGTTTGCGCAAGGCCGATTTCGCGCTACCTCTATCCAGGCGCGTCGCGCTTGGGCGGAATCCTACGACGCGCTTGGTTTTTGTGTTTTGCATGTCGTTATCCCAAAACCGCTGCGCATTTTTGGGCTACATGCACCAGACGAATCGGAAAGGGACCATGATGGCGTTCGCATTGCTGGACCAGATACGCTCGATCTTCGACGGCGACCCGGGCGTGCGCAAGGTGGCGGACGATCCTGTCCTGTCGGCGGAGCTTCTGATGCTGTTCCGCATGATCCTGGCCGACGGATCGGTCAGCGAGAGCGAGATGGTTGCCTTCCGGCGTATCTGCAAGGAAGCCTTTGGCATTCCGGAATCCAGCATCGACAGCGTCATCGAGTATCTCAACGAGTTCGGCTACGAGACCAACGGCTCGCAGGCTGTTGCGCTGTTTCGCGATCTCGATCTCGAGCGGCGCAAGCAGCTGGCTCGCCATATGGCCGAGATCGCCAAGGCGGATTCGCAACTGGCCGAGACCGAAGTGCGCCTGTTGCGCCGCACGCTCGACCTGCTCGACATCAGCCCGGTCGATGTGGTGAAGCCGGAAGAATAGACTCCATCTGGAGTTCGACGGCAGCGCGGCCGCTCACCCCTGTTCCTGCATCCGGCGTGCAATTGCCCGGTGCAGGTCCGGGGCAGCAGTAACCAGGGCCTGCGCCGCCTCGGACCGGGGATGATCGAACACCTCATTCGTCTTGCCGCGCTCGACGATCTTGCCATCATGCATGACCAACACATCGTCCGTGATGGCGCGGGCGACGGTCAGGTCATGGGTGATGAAGAGATAGGCGATGCCGAGCTTCTGGTTGAGCTCAGCGAACAGGTCGAGAATCTGCGCACGGATCGAGACGTCGAGCGCCGAGACCGGCTCGTCGGCGACGACCAGCTTGGGGCGGGTGATGATGGCGCGCGCGATCGACAGCCGCTGGCGCTGGCCGCCCGAGAATTCGTGCGGGTATTTTTCCATGTCGCGCTGGTCGAGGCCGACCTCGTGCAGCGCGTGCGCCACCATCTCGCGACGCTCGGCGCGCGTCGGTTTCTTCTCCAGCACATGCAGGGGCTCGGCGACCAGTTTTTCGACCTTCTGGCGCGGATCGAAGGAGCCGTAAGGGTCTTGAAAGACAACCTGCATGTCGCGCCTGGCCGGCTTCAGTTCGGCTTCGCGCTTGCCGGTGATGGTCTCGCCGCGAAACCGGATTGTGCCCGAGCTCGGCCGGTCCAGCGCCAGGATCATGCGGGCGAGCGTTGACTTGCCGCAGCCGGAGCGGCCGACCAGCGCTATCGACTGGCCCGGCGTCATCGAGAGGGAGACATCGTCGACGGCGCGGATAACAGGTGCGCGCCGCAACAGCGATGTGCGCCGGCCGGGATAATCGCGGGTCACGCTCTCGACCTGAAGCAAGGCTTGGCCCGACGCGGCACCGTGCGGCCTGGCGCGCGCCGGAACATGCATCGAGGCCTGTGCCAATTGACGCGTGTAAGGGTGGGACTGTTCGGACAGTGTGCGCGCCGTATCGCCGGCCTCCATCACCTCGCCGCGGCGCAGGATGGTGATGCGGTCCGCGATCTCGGTCACCACGGCGAGGTCGTGCGAGATCAAGAGCAGTCCCATGCGGCTCTCCGCGACGAGATCGCGCAAGAGATCGAGGATCTGTGCTTGCAGCACGACGTCGAGCGCCGTCGTCGGCTCATCGGCGATCAGCAGTTTTGGTTTCAATGCGCAGGCGATGGCGATGACGACGCGTTGGCGCTGGCCGCCGGAGAGCTCATGCGGATAGCGCGACAGCGGGAATTTTGCCGAGGGCAGACCGACGCGGTCGAGCATTTTTCGCGCCCGCTCCTCGGCGTCGGCGCGGCTTGCCCTGGTGTGCCAACGTATGCCTTCGGCCACCTGTTCGCCGATGGTCTTGACCGGATTGAGCGCCGTCATCGGCTCCTGGAACACCATGCCGATGTCGTCGCCGCGCAGCGCGCACATCTGGTCCTCGCTTGCCGCGAGGACGTCGATGCCGTCGAACGAGACGCGCCCGGTGGCGCGCGCGGCATGCGGCAGAAGCCGCATCACCGTCAGCGCGGTCATCGATTTGCCTGAGCCTGATTCGCCGACCAGCCCCATGACCTCGCCGGGCGCGACGGAAAGCTCCATGTCTTTGAGGATCGGCGTGTCGCCGATGGTCAGCGACAGGTTGTCGATTTCCAGCAGGCTCATCGCTGCCGCCGCGATTTCGGGTCGAGGATGTCGGCGATGCCATCGCCCAGGAGGTTCAGCCCGAGCACGGTGACGACGATGGCCATGCCGGGAAAGATCGCCATCCACGGCGCCACCACCATGCGGGTCTGCGCGTCGAACAGCATGCGGCCCCAGCTCGGCATTGGCGGTTGAGCACCCAGGCCCAGATAGGAAAGCCCGGCTTCGGCCAGGATGCCCAGCGCGAACTGGATGGTGCCTTGCACCAAAAGCAGCGTGGCAATGTTGGGCAACACATGTTCGACGGTGATCTGCGTGCTGCTCTTGCCGGCGGCACGCGCGGCAAGAATGAACTCGCGCGGCCAGATCGCCAGCGCGCCTGCGCGGGCGACCCGCGCGAACACCGGAATGTTGAAGATGCCGATGGCGATGATGGCGTTGACGGCGCCCGGCCCGAAGATGGCGGTGATCATGATCGCCGACAGCAGCGCAGGGAAGGCGAAGACGAGATCGTTGAGGCGCATCAGCGCCTCGTCGACCAGCCCACCACGCGCCGCGGCAAAGGCGCCGAGCGGCACGCCGACACCCATGCCGATGCCGACCGCGACAAGCGCCACGGCAATCGAGTTGCGGGCGCCGACCATGACCATCGACAGGATGTCGCGGCCGAAATGGTCGGTGCCGAACCAATGCGCCAGCGAGGGTGCCTGCGTCTTGTCCGATATGACCAGCCTGGTGACGTCGTAAGGCGTCCAGGCGTAGGAGGCGATAGCCATCGCCAGGATCAGCAAGGTGACGACGAAACCGGCAACGAAGGCGCTGTTCCTGAACGCCTTGGCCAGGATGCCGCTGAACGTCTCCTCGGGGATGTCGATATGCAGCGTCATTGGCGGCTTCTCAGGCGCGGATCGACAACCGCGTAGGAGAGGTCGACGACGAGGTTGACGGCAATGACGGCGGCGACCAAAAGCATGACGACGCTCTCGACGACGATCAGGTCGCGCTGGGTGATCGCCTGGAACACCAGCCGGCCAAGGCCGGGCAGGTAAAAGACATTCTCGATGATGATGGTGCCGGCAAGCAGGAAGGCGAACTGCAGGCCAAGGATCGTCAGCACCGGGATCATGGCGTTGCGCAGCGCGTGCCGCCACAAGACGGCGCGATAGGGCAGACCCTTGGCGCGGGCGGTGCGGATATAGTCCTCGTTCAGCACCTCGATCAACGCCGAGCGGGTGACGCGCGCCAGGATCGCCGCCTGCGGCAAGGCAAGCGCCACGGCCGGCAGCAGCAGCGATTTCAGCGCCGGCCAGACGCCGGCGCCCCAGCCGGGAAAGCCGCCGGCGGGAACCAGCCGCAGCCAGACGGCGAAGACATAGATCAGCATCAGCGCGAACCAGAAATTGGGCACGGCGACGCCAAGCTGCGCGGCGCCCATCGCCACGGTGTCACCGGCCCGGCCGCGCCGGCTGGCGGAAAACAGGCCGACGGGAATCGCGATGATGGTGGAGAGCGCGAGCGCGATCAGCGCCAGCGGCAGCGAGACGGCAAGCCGTTCGCGCACGAGATCGATGACCGGCACCGAGTAGGTGTAGGAGCGGCCGAAATCGAGGCTGAGCAGGCCGCCGGCCCAGCGCAAGTAGCGCAGGCCAAGCGGCGCGTTGAGACCCATCTGGTTGCGCAAGAGCTCAACCTGGTCGGCGCTGGCATTCAAGCCCAGCATCAGCCGCGCCGGATCGCCGGGGAGAACCTCCAGCACGGCGAACACCACCATGGAAGCCAGCACCAGCGTGGCGATGGCGATGGCCAGGCGCTTGAGAAGATAGGCGGTCATCCGTTCCAACGTGCCGGAAAAAGACAGGCCCCGGAAGTTGTTTCACTCCCGGAGCCGCGCATTTTTCGGAATGGCAAAATCAATCCGACCATTTCACCTTGGTCAGGTCATTGGCCTGGATCGGCGCGTTTTCCCACAGGCCTTGCAGCTTGGCGTCCCAGACACCGACCTTGGGCAGTTCGAAGAGGAAACCGACCACGGCATCGTCGGCCAGGATCTTTTGCGCCTGTCCCAGCAATTCCTTGCGCTTGGCTTCGTCGGAGGTGAGGTTCAGGTCGGCGATGACCTTGTCGAAGGCCGGATTGTCATAGTTGAAATAGTAGTCCTTGCGCGAATAGATATCGATGTCGTTGGGCTCTGTGTGCGAGACGATGGTCAGGTCGTAGTCTTTCTTGGTGAACACCTGGTCCAGCCACTGCGCCCATTCGACCGGAATGATTTCGAGGTCGATGCCCACGTCGCGAAGTTCCGAGGCGATGATCTCGCCGCCAAGCCGCGCATAGGCGGGGGGCGGCAGTTTCAACGTTGCCTTGAAGCCATTTTCCAGCCCTGCTTCCTTCAACAGTTCCTTGGCCTTGGCGACGTCATGCGGGTAACGGCCGGTGAGGTCGACATAGTCCTTGTTGGCCGGCGACATGTGCGAGCCGATCGGCTGTCCGAGGCCCGCCGAGGCCCCGTCGATGATCGCCTTGCGGTCGAGTGCGTAGGAGATCGCTTGCCTGACCTGCAGTTTGTCGAAGGGCGGCTTCTTGTTGTTGATCGACAGGATGGTTTCACCCTCGGTCGAACCGATCACCACCTTGAAACGCGGGTCGTCCTTGACCTGTGCGACGCTGTCGGCATCGAAGAACGGAAAAGCCTGGATGTCGCCGGAGAGCAGCGCCGGCACGTAGGCGGCGGCATCCGGCACGATGCGGAACTCGGCCTTGTCGAGGGACGCCGGCGAGCCCCAGTAATTGTCGGACTTCACCAGCGTGATCGACGACCCCTTGGCCCAGTTCTGGAATTTGAACGGACCGGTGCCGATCGGTTTCTCCTTGTTGGTGTCGGCTGTCTCCGGCGCCACGATCACCGCGTCGCCCCAGCCCATATTGTAGAGGAAGGACCCTTGCGGGTTCTTCAGCGTCACCTTGACCGTCGCCGGATCGATCACATCGACTTTGTCGATGGCGGCGAACAGGCCCTTTTGCGCATTGACCGAATTGTCGGCGCGGGCCCGGTCGAGCGAGAATTTCACGTCGTTGGCGTCGAACTCGGTGCCGTCGTGGAATTTCACCCCGGTGCGCAGCTTGAACGTATAGGTCTTGCCGTCGTCTGAAATGGTCCAGCTTTCGGCCAGATCCGGCAGCACCTCGCCCTTCGGCCCGATGCGGGTCAGGCCCTCGAACACATTTGCGTAGAGCACCTCATCGATCGCCGCGGCGGCGCCGGCGGTCGGATCGAGGTGCGGCGGTTCAAGCGGAATGCCGATGACCAGGTCGGTTCGCGCGGCAAATGCCGAGGTGCCTGTGGCCAGTGCCAGGACGGTCGCGGCCAGAATGGTTTTCCACAATCTCATCGTGCAACTCCCCATGTGTTTAAACACGTGCTCAAACCCGGGCGATAGAAGCGTGATTTTGCGGTGGAGTAAATTGCGTTTCGTACTGCCCGGCGACGTGGCTGGAAATGTTTTTGTCCTGACAGCCCGATTGCCAGGTCGAAGTCTTTCGCCATGCAGGGATTATCCCGCGACCGTGCCCCGCAGCAGCACGTTGAGGCCGATCGCCATCACCTTGGCCGATTCCACCATGTCCGATATCCCGACCCATTCGTCCGGTCGGTGGGCGAGGTCGAGAATGCCCGGACCATAGGCGATGCAATCATAGATGTGACCGATGCGGGCTATGTGCTTCTGGTCGTAGGTGCCTGGCGAAATGACATAGTCGGGTTCGCGGTCGAAGATCGCCATGATGCCTTGCGCCACCGCCTTGACCACCGGCGCGTCGCGTTCGGTCATCAGCGGCAGCACTTCCATCAGGTCACGGATCTCATAGTCGAACTTTTTGCGCTCGCGCTTGAGCCGGTCGAGAATGCCGGTGACTTCGCCTTTGACCGTGTCGAGATCCTCCTCGAGCAGGAAGCGGCGATCGATGGTCAGCCGGCAGGAATCGGGCACGTTGGGCGAGGGCAGGCCGGGTCGGAAATCCTCGGTCTGGCCGCCATGGATGGAGTTGATGTTCATGGTCGAGCGCCTGGCGCCTTCGGGCACCACCGGCATGCGCGTCATCTTGCGATCGAGGGCCGGAAACAGTTCGTCCTCGAAAGCCTGCAGCACGGCGCCCATGTGGCGTACAGCATTGTCGCCGAGAAACGGCATCGAGCCGTGCGCGATCTCGCCCTTGGTCTCGATCTCCGCCCACCAGACGCCGCGATGGCCAAGGCAGATACGGTCCTTGTTCAAGGGCTCGGGGATGATGACGTGGTCGACCCGGGGTTTCGAGAAATAGCCGAGCCTGGCCAGGTGGGCGACGCCGCCGAAGCCGCCGGACTCCTCGTCGACGGTGCCAGATATCTCGATGGCGCCGGGGAAGTCGGGAAACACTTGCATGAAGGCTTCGGCGGCGATGATCGAAGCGGCCAGGCCGCCCTTCATGTCGCAGGCGCCGCGGCCGTAGACCTTGCCGTCCCTGACGACACCAGCGAACGGATCGACGGTCCAGCCGTCGCCAGCTTCGACAACGTCGATATGCGAGTTGAAGTGGACGCAGGCGCCGGGCGACCTTCCGTCGAAACGGGCGACGACGTTGACGCGTGGGTAGCGATCGGTGTCACCGGGGGTGCCCTCGGCGCGGATGAATTCGGTTTCGAAGCCGCGTTTCCTCAGCCGCGTGCCGATGTACTCGGCACAGGGCCGGTAGGCCTCGCCGGGCGGGTTGATGGTCGGAAAACGGATCAGGTCGGCGGTCAGCGCGACAACATCGTCGCGCCGGTCGTCGATTGCCTGGAGGAGTCGTTCGTTCATCGGGAGAGTTGAGCAGCGAACGGCCTGGCATTGCAAGTCTGTTGGCGCGACCGCCAGCGTGGCGGGCCTGGAGCCGCTGCCGTCCTGACAGCTTCAGCGGCCGGCAACATCAATCCACATCATGGTGCGACGTGTCGTTGCGGCAACTATCGCGGGAAATCGTTCAAATTCGCTGCATTGGATTGGCGAATTGGTCAAGGACTGTGTGGTATCTCATTCACCTGCCATTAAAAAGATGAAAAACAACGTGATGGCAGGCAAGGGGCAATCAAAGGGGTTTGATCGCATGAAAAAGACAGTTCTCATGGCAGCAGTATTTGTCGCGATGCTGTTCGGTGCTTCGGGGCAGGGCTGGGCAGCCAGTCTCGTTGCAAACATAGACGTGTCGTCGCAGACGATGACGGTAACATATGGCCTGTCGGTTTACCGGTGGAGCGTGTCCACCGCGCGTCCAGGCTATTTCACGCCGCGCGGCACCTATCGGCCGCAGCGCACGGCCCGGATGTGGTATTCGCGCAAATATCACATGTCGCCAATGCCTTATTCGGTTTTCTTCCATGGCGGCTATGCCATCCATGGGACAGGCGCCGTCAGGCAGCTCGGCCGGCCGGCGTCGCATGGCTGCGTGCGGCTGCACACCGCCAACGCCGCGACCTTCTATTCGATGGTGCGGGAAGTGGGTTTCGGCAACACGCGGATTGTGGTGACGAACTAGGTCTGTCGCGCATCGTCCAGGCCGCGGCTCGGTCGTGACTTGTGCTCGATCGGTTCAGTGTCGATAGGGCGCGCTGAACCGCTTTGGCTGTCGGTTTTTTGTGCGCTTGCATTTTCAGGCCAGTCAATCGGTGCGCCGGGAAACTTGCCGTTTGCCGGAATTGACAGATGCTTTCCAAGCCTGAAATCGACGATCGTGTTTCAAGTCGACCCGCCGGAGTGGTCATTCTCGGTGGGGCGCATGGGACGCTGGCGCTGGCCAGGAGCCTTGGTGCCCAGAAAGTGCCTGTCTGGCTGGTGAGCGCCGATACCCCTTTGCCGCGTTTTTCGCGTTATGCTCATCGACAGATGACGTGGCCCGGCCCCGATGATCGTGGCGCGGTTGCCTTCCTGCTCGATCTGGCCGCCACCCAGGGACTGGACGGCTTTCTTCTGATCCCTGGCGGTGATCCTGAAGTTCGGCTGGTGTCGCAATCCATCGACCAATTGTCTGGTGTCTTCGACGTGATGCTGCCACCATGGGAGCAGCTGAAATGGGTTTGCGAAAAACCGCTTCTGTATCGCCGGGCCCGGGAACTGGCGGTCGCCATTCCGTTGACGCACGAGTTCGCTTCGCTTCAGCAGGCAACGGCCGCCGAGCTTCGCTTTCCTGTCGTCCTGAAGCCGAACATGGGCGGGAGCAGCCGTTTTGCTCGCGCGAAAGCCATTCTGGCCAACGACCAGGCGTCGTTTTTGACAGCCTTCGGATGGGCTGCCGAAGAGATCGGCATGGAGAATGTCGTCGTTCAGGAAATGATACCGGGGGGAGGAGAAAGCCAGTTTTCCTATGCGGCGCTCTGGAACCGGGGAGCACCGGTGGCGGAATTTACCGCCCGCCGGACACGGCAATATCCGGTCGACTTCGGCTATACCAGCACGTTCGTGGAGGTTGTCGACGAACCGCAACTGATCGATGCCGCACGCCGGCTGCTTGGATCGATCGCACATCACGGATTGGTGGAGGTCGAATTCAAACGCGATCCCCGCGATGGTTCGATGAAGGTACTCGACGTCAATCCGCGGCCCTGGACATGGTTCGGGCTCGCCGCCGCCGCGGGCGTCGATCTCGGCGCCATGCTTTGGGCAATCAAGTCCGGCCACACGGTAGAGACAGCCTCGGCGCGGCCCAATACGTCCTGGATGTATCTGGTTCGGGATATGGTGGCGGCCGGCAAGTTGATCTCACGCGGCCGGCTGACAAAGAGAGCTTATTTGCGCTCGTTCGCCTCGGTGCGAGCATGGGCGACATTCGCGGCAAGCGATCCCATGCCGGGCCTTATCGACATACCATTGACTGTCTGGAGAGTGCTGACGAGGCGGATACTTCGTAACCTGTGAAAACAATTAACTGATAGTGCCAGTTAATCTGCCGGCCCTGCAGCAGGACCCGTTCTATTTCCGCATTCTTAACCTGGGATTGTTTAGGACGGTGACGTGCCTGAGTGAACTCCCGGTCGAGATCAGGCCGCCAGAAACCAGATCCGCGAGACCAACTGACATGACCGCTTCCATGCCCAGGACTGATTGCGAGGTGGCCGTGATCGGCGCTGGACCCTTTGGGCTGGCCGTTGCAGCCGCCCTCAAGGCAGCGCGCGTCGAAACGCTTGCTCTTGGCGGCGCAATGTCCTTCTGGCGCGATCATATGCCAAGGGGCATGAGGCTGCGCTCACCCTGGCACGCGACCTATATCGGCCACACGAACGGTCCGCTCTCGCTCGATTCCTATGCAGGAATCCTCGGGATATCGCCGCGCGAACCGCTGTTGCTCGAGAACTTCGTCGACTATGGACTGTGGATCCAGGCACAGACGGTTCCGGATCTGGATACGCGGATGGTAAGTCGCGTCGAGGCGGCGAACGGAGGATTTCGTCTCGCCCTGGCCGATGGAGATGCCGTTCATGCGCGTCGCGTCGTCATCGCCACCGGCCTGATGAACCAGCAGATGATACCCGCCGTCTTCAACGGATTGCCCGGCGAACTGGTCAGCCATGCCAGCGAGCATGCCGGCTACGAGGCGTTTCGCGGCAAGCGCGTCGCTGTCGTCGGGCGCGGGCAGAGTGCCTGCGAATCCGCTGTGTTGCTCAAGCGAAGCGGGGCGGATGTCGAACTCGTCTGCCATGGCGACATCCATTGGCTGGGCTATCGAGCGCTGTCGGGAAAGCAAGGCTGGAGTTTACGCGACTTCGCTTCGGAGCGTCTTGCGTCTCCCTCCAGGGTCGGCCCGTTCCCACTGTCCTGGCTGGTCGAAGTTCCGGGCTTCGTGCACCGTTTTCCGGAGGCGGCCCGGGCCGGGCTCAACAAGCGCAGTCTTGGGGCCGGCGCGTCAGGCTGGCTGAAGCCGGACTTCGACGGAATAAAGGTCAATGCCGGTAGCAGGATTGTTGGCGCCGCCGCCAAGGGGCACGCCATTGAACTGCGGTTCGAGAAGGATGCCGCCACCTTCGATCACGTGCTGCTCGGCACCGGCTACCAGATCGATATTGCCAGGCTCGGATTGTTCGCGCCCGATATGCTTGCCGCGATTGCGCGCCGGGAAGGGGCTCCCGTGCTCTCGGGGGGGTTCGAGGCGAGCATTCCAGGCCTGCATTTCGTCGGCGCGAGCGCGGTCGGCAGTTTCGGCCCGCTGATGCGTTTCACCGCCGGCACGCCATACGCGGCCCGAACCGTCACGCGTTTCGTCCGGAAGGCCGGAGGCAGGAACTATGCCGCGGGCCGGAATTGAAAGACCGCATAGTCGACGGTTCGGATCGCATCGAGGAAGTGAGGCATCGGCGGCACGGGAAGTTCCGTGAAAATGCCGGCCTCGCGGATCGCGGGCCTCGCCCAATCGATGGCGCGGTGGCTTGAGCTTCCGTAGACGATGAAACAGTCCCGCGGCTGCCGTTCGAGCGACGACACGAGATTTTTCAGCACGATGTCGAAAACATCCTTTGAAAAGGGATTGTAGAAATAGACCACCAGAGGCGCTTCGGGAAATTCGTAAGCTGCCGCATCCGCCTCGACGACACCAAGCGCCCTGCATTTCTGCGACGGATCCCTGAAGCGCTCGATGTTGTTTCTGGCGATTTCCACCAGCTCGCGCGCGAACTCGACGCCGATGATGCTCGCGAATGGATATCGCGACGCCAGCAGCAGTGTTCGCGACTTTCCAGAGCCGATGTCGATGAACGTGTGGTCCTGGAGATCGCGGGGCAGCGACCGCATGATGAAATCAAAGGTTCTGGGCGACGTGCAGACGGCTTCGTTGCCCTTGCCGCGATGCGGCCCGACGACATCCAGCGCGCCGAGCTGGATCGAGCCGGCGGTGTCGACGCCGTGCTGGCGATCCCATTTTCGCGCGAGAAGGTCGGCGAGGATATAACGGAGATTTCGCAGGACAAAGCCAACGCTTGCGCCGAGCCCATGCCGGCGGACGAGCCTGATCGGCTCCAGCAGACCCCGCTGACGGATATGGGACCATGCCCTGCCAAAACGGCCATACGAGCGGTCTTCGAGGCCATCCCGATCCAGGCGACGCGTCTCGAGATTTGCCATGCAACGGGCTCCATCCCAGCCGATGAACATCGTTCGGGATACTTGCACCGTGGTCCTTTAAGATTCCCTGACCAGTGAAGCTACGAATGTCAGTACCGGATCATCGGGTTCATGGATCGCGGGGCGGTGCATGGGTTGGCACACCCTGATGATCGATCTCAGGCATCCGCGACCGGCGCCTTTGCCTGCGGGGAACGCTTTCGGCGCCCGCCGCTGATCTCCCACCTCTTGTGGAACCACATCCACTGACCAGGGTCTTCGCGCACCCAGCGTTCGACCACGTCGTTGAGAAGCTGGGTGGTAGCGTGGACGTCGACGCTGCCGTCGGCGATGCGCGGCAATGTCAATTTGTCCTCGATCTCGAGCCGGAAGCGGTTGCCCGGCAGCCTGACGCAGCGTGCCGGATAGACGTCGCAGTCGTAGTGACGGGCAAGGGTGCCCAGCACCCGGTTGCTCTGGCAGGGACGGCCGAAGAATGTCGTGTCCAGGCCATTGGAGAATTTCTGGTCGACAAGGACGCCGATGTTGCCGCCGTTTTCCAGCACCCCCGCCAACGCAAACGAAGCGCCGGCCATCGATGGCAGCAGCGCTCCCATGGTCGAGCGGCGCGTCGACAGGATATAGTCGGCAAGGTAGGGGTTGTTGGGCGGCCGAAACAGCGCCGTGATGTTCATGCCGAAGGTCGCCGCCGCCACCGGCAGCAGCTCGAAATTGCCAAGATGGCCGGTGAAGACGATATGCGGCTGCTTTTCGGCCGCGATCTCGGTGAAGTGCTCTACTCCCTTGACCTCGACGCGGCCGGGCTTGATGGCGGCGGGGTCATAGTCGAAAAGGGCATCGAGGAAGATGTATTCGGCGGCGAGCCGGGCCATGTTGCCCCACATGTCTGAGGCGATGGCCTGCACCTCATCCTCGCTCTTTTCCGGATAGGCTTTGCGCAGATTGTCGACGGCGACCTGATGGCGCCCCACCATGGGGCCGACACGGCGGGCGACCCGGTCGGCGAAATTCAGTGCGCTATCGACCGGCAGCAGTCGCAGCATCGAGATGATCATCATCGCCGCGCGCGCAACCAGCCAATAGTTCAACTGGCGCAATTGCCTGCCGTAGCGATACCTCAAGTCCCGGCGAAGCTTCTTGAACACAGAGGTCAAGGCTTTAGCCGACGCGCAGGATGATCTTGCCGAACACGTCCCGGCCTTCCATGCGCTTCAGCGCGGCATCGATGTCGTTGAAGCCGACTTCGGTGTCGATGACCGGTGCAACCTGTCCCGCCGCCATCTTCTGCATGGCGTTGGCCATGTTCTCCATGCGGCAGCCGAAGGAACCGAGCAGTTTCAACTGCTGCTGGAACAACTGCATCAGGTTGATCTGCGTCGATACGCCCGAGGTCGAACCGCAGGTCACCAGCCGGCCGCCGCGCTTCAGGCACAGCATCGAGCCGGCAAAGGTGTCGGCGCCGACATGTTCGAACACGACGTCGACGCCCTTCTTCTTCGTCAGCTTGCGCACGACACCTTCGAAACGGTCTTCCCGATAGTTGATCACATGGTCGGCGCCGAGCGCCTTGGCCTTGTCGATCTTGTCGTTCGAGCCGACAGTGGTGATGATCGTGCAGCCCATCCGCTTCGCCAGCTGGATGGCCGCCGAGCCGATGCCGGATCCGCCGGCATGGACAAGGATCGTCTCGCCGGGCTGAAGCCTGGCATTGTCGAACAGCATGTGCTCGACCGTGCCGAAGGTGACGGGCGCCACCGCGGCGCCGATATCGGTCACGCCGGGCGGCGCGGGGACGAGCAGGCGCGCCGGCAGGTTGATCTTTTCCTGCGCGAAGCCGTCGAGATGGAAGCCGTGAACGCCCGAAACATGTTCGCAAAGATTGTCGCGGCCTTCGCGACAGGCCCGGCAAAGGCCGCAGGTGCGGGCGCCATAGATCGAAACCAATTGTCCGGGCAGGAGGCCGGAAACGCCGGAACCGACCGCCTCGACCTCACCGGAGGCCTCGGCGCCGACGACCAGCGGCAGCTTGCGCTTGGCGAAGGCCATGCCGCGCCAGCCCCAGACGTCGATGTGGTTCAGCGCCACCGCCTTGATGCGCAGCGTGACTTCGCCGAGTGCGGGCGGCGGCGGGGGCGGCAGGTCCACCGTTTCAAGGCGGCGGTCCTCGATGAGTTGCAGTGCGCGCATGGAGCCCGTCGGTTCTGTTGAGCGGAAAGCGCTCGCTTAGACCGGTTCCCGCGCCATGACAAGGCAAGTGTTCTGGCCACCAAAGCCGAAGGAGTTCGACAGGACAGTGCGAACCTCGGCGTTGCGCTTCTTGTTCGGCACAACGTCGAGCACGATCGCCGGGTCAGGATTGTCGTAGTTGATGGTCGGCGGAATGACGCTTTCGCGCATGGTCATCAGCGAGAACGCGGCCTCGACAGCTCCGGCCGCCGACAGCGTGTGGCCGATCATCGACTTGTTCGACGAAACCGGCATGGAGCTTATGCGTTCGCCGAACACGGTCGATAGCGCCAGATGTTCCATCTTGTCGTTCTCCGGCGTCGACGTGCCGTGGGCATTGACATAGTCGATCTTGTCTTCACCCAGGCCGGCATCGGCAAGCGCGGCGCGAACCGCGGCGATGGCCGGCGAAGCGTCCGGCTTCGAGCGAGTGCGGTGGAAGTCGTCGGCCTTCTCGCCGCAACCGCCCAGGATGCCGAGGACAGTCGCTCCGCGAGCCAATGCCGCTTCAAGCGATTCCAACACCAGCGCCCCGGATCCCTCGGCCAACACGAAGCCGTCGCGATCCCTGGAGAAAGGCTTCGATGCCTTTTCGGGGATTTCGTTGTGCGTGGAGAGCGCCGAAAGCAATGAGAAACGGATCAATGCCTCGGCGGTCGCAGAACCGTCGGCGCCGATCGACAGCGCACGGTCGCATTCGCCGCGTCGGATCGCCTCGACACCGAGCTGGATCGCGGTGGCACCCGAAGCGCAAGCCGTCGACAGCGTGATCGGCAGACCGCGTGTGCCAAGGCGGTCGGCAAGCCGGTCGGCGATCGAACCGAACTGGGTGGTCTCGAAAATATCCAGCTCTTTCAAGCTGCGCGCCACCCGCAGCAGCCTTTCGGCGGCGGTGTGATCCTTGTCCTTGTCGGAATTGTAGAGCGAGAAGCGCTCGGCCCAGTCGAGTTCGACCGGCGGCGATGCGAGGAAGAGCGGTCCGCCGAAATCGCTGGAATCAAGACCGGCTTCGGCCACCGCTTCGAGGCCCGCAAGCTCGGCCAACTCGTAGGTAAGTGGGCTGGCACCTTTCGAACTCGACGCCAGGAAGTCGACCATGCCGGAGATACGGGTGTTGAGATGATCGACCGGGAAGCGGGTGATCGGGTGAATTCCCGACTTGCCCGAAGTCAGCGCCGCCCAATTGTCGGTTTTGCCGACACCAAGGGAGGTCACCACGCCGATGCCGGTGACGGCGACGATCGGCCTGCCCATGTGATCGTTCAGATTGGCCATCCGGTAGCCCTCGAGCGTTATCGTTGCAGGATGGAGCGTGAAGCGCCGCCTCAGGCGGCGTTGACCAGCGCCATGCCCTCGAATTGGTGATAGCCGATCGCCGTTGCAAGTACGGTTGCGGGAACGCCTTCGAACGGCTTCTCGGCAGCGGCATCAAAAACAGGGTAAGCGGCCTTGCGGTCGACAGCCAGTGCAGCCAGCGCCACGGCGAAGGGAAACTGCGCTTCCTTCATGTGTCCGGTCAGCGTCGAGAAGCCGCGCGTGGCGATCGCCGGATTGGCATCGAGCGCTGCTTTCTCCGCGGTGGTTGCCACATGAGCGCCCGACGCGCCTGAGACGGCAAGCAGTTTGCCGTTCGGCAATGCCACCTGCTTGAGCAACGTGGCGATCTCGGCGTCGAGTTCTCCCTGCCGCCGCCTGGCGCGGCCGGAGACGACCGGCCCGAGTTCGGCATAGATCTTGCGCCCCCGGCTTGTCGCGTGTTCGCGCTGTTCGAGCACCAGGAAGGCGGCGCCGGAGCCTGACACCACGCCGCCACCTTGGGAGTCCTGTCTTTGCCAGACCGGCTTCCACGGGCCACGATGCAGGTAGCCGGCAAGTTCGTAGCCGAGCAGCATGTCGGAATGTTCGGTCTGGAAGGCGCCGCCGACCAGGATGTGCGTCGACTGGCCGGAGCGGATGCGCGCAGCGGCCGTCTCGACGGCGGCGACACCTGCACCTTCCTCGCCCATGAAGGTCCGCGACGACCCCGTCACCTTGTGGACGATGGAGATGTTGCCGGCGAGCAGGTTGGAGAGCTGGGCCAGGAAAAGCGTCGGCCGCAGTTCGGTGGTCAGTTTCTCGTTGAGCAGCACGTCGCGGTCGTTGCGGCTTTCCGAGGCTGCGAGAATGGCGGCATCGACCGCCTCGTCACGCTCGCCGCCACCGGCGGCCACCACCATGTCCATGGTCGTGCAGAGCTCGTCATTGCCTTTTATGCCGGCGTCGTCCAGCGCAAGGCCGGCGGCATAGGTGCCGAGCCGCTGCCAGGTTTCCATCTGCCGCTGGTCGCCGCGCTTGGCGATCTGCAGGTTCCAGTCGATCTCCGGCAGCGGATGGACGGTGTAGGGCGCGAACCGCGCGGCTTCGAGCACCGGCTGCAGGCCCGGCTGCACGAGCTTTTGCCAGTGGGCGTCAGGACCTTCTCCCAGCGAGGAAACAAGGCCGATACCAGTGATGACGACGTCGCGGGGGCTGCTCATGGGCGGCTTTGTGGGTCAGGCGGTGGAGCGCGTCAAGATCGCGCTCGACTGACGTCAGACGTTCTTGGCGGCGACCAGCGCGTCGATCTTGGCGCACAGGTTCTTCATGACGAAGTAGTCGTCTGTCGAAGCCTTGCCGTCATTGACCTCCTGGGTCCACTTTTCCAGCGGCACCTTGATGCCGAATTCCTTGTCGATCGCGAAGACGATGTCGAGGAAATCGAGGCTGTCGATGCCGAGATCGTCGATCGTGTGGCTCTCGGGGGTTATGGTGTCGATATCGATCTCGCTGGTATCGGCAATGATCTTGGCGACTTTGTCGAACGTGGTGGACAACGGCTTTTCCTTTGGTTGCGGGCGGAATCTGTCCGCATGTGTTTGGGCGCTGTCTAATCGGTTTTTCCCGGCAGGAAAAGGCCTGATAAGCCGGGCACAGATGGGTAGGCTGCCCAAGAAACGCAAGAAGGGCCGCCGGTCAAGCCGGCGGCCCTTCCCATTACGTCACGTTAGTCTCTGTTTCGATGCCTGTCGTTTTCCCAAAACCGGAACCACTTTTGGGCGACATGCATCAGTTGTCGCGGAGCTTGACGAGGTCGTTCAGCAGTCCGCCCGTTCCGTTGTGGACGGTCAGCCGCTCGACCTTGCCGGCGATGGTCTCCAGAGCCTCGAGCTCCTTCAGGCGCAGCATCACCGGGTTCTCCGCCATCACCCTGGCCGTGTTGAGCAGCGAACGCGTGGCGTTCGTCTCCTCGCGGCGGCGGATGATGTTGGCCTCGGCCTGCTTTTCGGCCGACACCACCTGGTTGAGGATCTCGCGCATCTCGCCCGGCAGGATGACATCCTTGAGCGCGATATCGCTGACTTCGACCCCGATCTCGGCCATGTCGGCACGGACCTTGGCCGCCGCCTCCTCGTCGACCGTCACCTTCTTTTCAAGGATCTGGTCGAGCGTCAGCGCGCCCAGCGTCTTGCGGAAGGCGTACTGCAGGGCGCGGTAGAGGGCTTCGGAGAAGTCCTTCACGGCGCTCACCGCCTTGACCGGGTCGACGACCCGGTATTCGGCGGCGATGTTGACGCGGATCGTGACGCGATCCTTGGTCAGCACTTCCTGCCCGGCGACATCGAGCGACTGGCGCTTGAGGTCGACGACCTTGACCTGCACCATGCGTCCGACGTTCCAGAAGCCATGCACGCCCGCGGCGAGCGTCCGCACCAGGACACCGTCGACGAACAACAGCCCGGCCTGACCGTCGACGACCGGATGGACGGACATCAATTCCGCCTTCCGGGCCTGGCCGAGCCGGCGCATGACCGCCGGATCGATAGCGAGATCGGCCGACGTGTCGATCACCGTTACCTTCCACGGGCCGGCATCCGTCCACAGCACGAGCTTGCGGTCGGGCGCCAGCACGGCATGGAGGTTGCCGTCACGCTCGATGACGGCGACGTCCGTGCGTCCGGTGCGAACGACGGTGAAATGACGCGCGGCCACATCCGGGAGCTTGTCGAACAACGCCTTCTCGTATGCCGAAACGAATTCCGGGTTCTTCAGATCGTGCCGCGACACTTCAAGGCTCCCGCGCCGGTTGGCGAGCCAGTGCTCGCCCGGCGTCAGGACAGCCTTGATCTCACCCTTGTAGAGGGTGAGGGCACGTTCGTTTTCCCTTACGAGGACGCGCTCGCGTCCAAGAACCTTCTCGAGAACAGTCATTGTCTTACTCCTGTCGGGCATGGCCCCATGCGAGGCGTCACGTCATGCGTCGATCTTCCCTTCGTTTCTCGTTTCACGTCGTCATGGTCCGGACACGAATGATCCGGGGACTGGTGGCATCAATCCGTGGCGGGCCTTCGGGAGCGGGTCGCGGGGCAGCGAAGCGGGCGCCGGAGGTCTTGGCCTCCCTTGCCGGCGACGCTGCGCCTTGACCGTCACCGCGGGCCGGGCCGCGAGCCGATGGCGTCAGACCTTTCGATACGGCCTTGGCCCGAAGGCTTCGGTCGTTCCGTCCGGTCTTCCGCATTCCAGTCCCCGGACCGTTTTTCAGATAACACCGTGGCAGGGTGCTGGCTTATCAGGCCAATGGAGAAGGATTCGAACCTTCGACAATCAGAACCTAAATCTGATGCTCTACCAAACTGAGCTATCCGTGGTGCAGACAGCAGGAATCGAACCTGCGACCTCCGGACCCAAATCCGGCGCTCTACCCCTGAGCTACATCCGCGATCCCAATCCCCAAAGCGGCGCCGTATACAGGGCGGCAAAGCCGCCTGCACGGGCGGAGACGAAAGCTCCAACCGTTGTGCTCACTTCGGTTCTCGTGACCGGGAGCGCGGCTATAGAGCCTGCGACGGGTTGTCGCAAGCGGCATTGTCGCGGCGAATTTGCGGCTTCTTTCGGCTGTGGCATTTCGGCAACACTGCTGGCGATGCCGGGCCTTCAGAACGTCACGCGGCCGAGCACGCGCAGGCCGTCGCCTTGTGGCTCGACGACCACCGCTTCGCCCTCGCGCGGCGCGACGCCGGTCAGCGCGACAATATTTTCGAGATGAGTGACCATGACCAGGTTGTCGGAGCCGGAATAACCGCGGATCTCGGTCATGATGGCGGCGATCTGGGCGGCTTTCTCCTTCTCGTCGGTTTTCAGGAGATCGAGCGGCGCGAAGGGCTTCGGTTCGGCCTCGAAGGCGATGCGGGCAGTGTCGAGGCAGCGGCAATAGCGGCTGGACAGCACGCGATCGATGGGCGCGGCGCGGGCGGCGAACAAGGCGCCGATCTTGCTCGCCTGCTGCTTGCCGCGCGCCGACAGGTTGATCTGGGTGGCACAGCTGTCGATGTCGAAATTGGCCGGATCGGTGGTGCCGGTGACCATGGCATGGCGCAGCAACACGACATGGCCGCCGTCACGCAGCAGCGCCCAGCCGGCGTCCGTCGCGTGGGCTGCAAAAGGGAAGACGAACACAAGCAGCGCCAGCGCAAATCGAATCATCAGCTATCCTTTTCCGGTTCCCGGCAATGGGTTCCGGTGACAGGACATATAGGGACCGCAAAGCCAGTCGAAAGACAAGGCGCGGTCGGGTGGAGCCCTACTTCTTGGCCATCTGCTTCTTCACCAGATCGATCTTCTGGTCGGTGAGTGGGATCGGGATCGTGTAGCCGGCTTCGGTGAAACCCTGCTTGGCGTTCTCGAAGAACTCGATCGCCCTTTGATATTCGGGCTTGCCGCCGCCATAGCTGGCGCGGTTCCAGTGGATGTCGCCGAGATTGTTCTGTTCGAAGGCCCACTGCATGGGCTGGCTTTCGCGGGTGAAAACCTTCAGCGCCGCCGTGAAGGCGGCCTCGGCATCGCCAAGATATTTGTCGGTCCGTTCGAGATTGCCAAGATTGAGCAGGCTCATGCCGATGCCGTTCTGGGCGTTGGCCCAGTCGATGGGTGCAGCCTCGAAGGTCAGCACTTCAAGTGCCGCCCGACGCGCCGCGACGGAATCGGCCAGGGTCTTGGGATCGGCATTGCTCATGCTCAGCCAGTGCAGCGCCGAGCCGAGGCCCGCCTCGCTCAGCGCCCATTGCCGCGGGTTCGTCTCCCGCTTGTATTCGCGCAACGCATCGCGATAGGCGTTGACCGCTTCGCTGTAGCGTTCCGGCTTGTCCGACAGGCCGCCAAGAAGCTGCAGCGTGTTGCCGAGATTGTAGTGGCTCATTGCCCAGTCGAGGGGGAATGCCCTTCTGGTGTAAACCCGGCGCGCCGCCTGAAATGCGGCGGCCGACTCCTCGAGTCTGGCCGGGTCGCGCGTGCGCTGGCCCAGCGTCTGGTAGATCGAACCGAGATTGTTCTGGGCCGACGCCCAGTCCATTGGAAAACGCTGCCGGGTGAACACCGTCAATGCGTCGCCATAGGCCGTCGCGGCCTCCTCGAGCGCGCTTGTGCCCATGTCGAAGCGGGCGACACCGCTTAGCGCATTGCCGAGGTTGAGCCGGCTGGTCGCCCACGACACCGGGAAGGTTTCCCTGGTTCGCACCTGAAGCGCGGCGCGGAAGGCGTCGGCCGCCTCGTTGATCTTCGCCTTGTCGTTGAGCTGAATGCCGAGCGATACAAGCGTGTTGCCGAGATTGTTCTCGACCATCGCCCACTCCACCGGCGCCTTTTCGCGCGTGTATTCCTCGAGCGCCAGCCGGTAGGCCGCTTCCGCTTGTGTCAGATGCTCGCCGGCGGGCTCACGCTCGGAAAGCGCGTAGAGCGCGATACCAAGATTCATCTGCGAGGCCGCCCAGTCGAGTGGTACCTTGTCGCGTGGCCGCTTCTCCAGCGTGGCGCGCATTGCCGTCACCGCCTCATTCAATCGCTTCGGGTCGCTCTGCCGTTCGCCGAGCTTCAACAGCACATTGGCCAGATTGTTCTGCGCGGCGGCCCAGTTGAGGTCGTCCTTCTCGCGCTCGAAGACGACAAGCGAATCGCGAAAGATCCGAGCCGCTTCCTCGAGGTGCGCCGTTTCGGTCTCGCGTTCGCCGATCGTCTGCAGCACCACCGCCATGTTGTTGCGGGTGATCGCCCAGTCGCGGTTCTGTTCGCCATTGGGGATGAAGTTCAGGATGATGCGGTAGGCGTCGATGGAACGCTGCAGTGCGTCCAGGTCGCCGGTCGCATAGCCGTAGGCGTTCAGCGCCTCGGCTTCCTGGTTCTTGTAGTTCCAGCGCAGCTTGTCATCCCACTTCTCGACCAGCGAAAACGCCTTGGCGTAGTCGTTGGCGGCGGCCTTGTGGTCGAAGGCCAGCGCCGAGGCATCGGCCCGCCTGGCGTAGATCGCGGCATCGGCAAGGCGCTTCTGCTTGACCAACGCCTCGGCCTCGTCGACCGCGTTGCCGGTCTTCTCGACCCGGCCGACGGCCTCATCGAGGAACTTGCGCGCCGTCGCGATCGCGCCCTGGCCGATGGCCTTGTCGGCGGAGGCAACCAGGCGCCTGATCTCCGGATCGTCGGTGCGCAGCGCGGCACGCTCGGACATCATCTTCTTCAGGCGCTCGGCCTGGGCACCCAGCAGCTTTTGCAGATCGGTCGGATCCTCCGGCATCTTTTCAGTGCCCAGCGCCTTGAGCACGCCATAGAGTGCGTCGAGCTGCACGCCGTCCTGCAGCGAGGCCAGCTCCACTTGCGCCCGTTTCGGGCCGGGCAGGTCGGAGATGGTCAACAGCAGCTGCCGCCTTTCGCCGGTGATCAGCCCGTCGTCGCCGGTCGGTTCGGGTGGCGCGATGCCGAAATAGAGCAGCCGGCGCAGGCTCTCATTGACCCAAGGACGCTGCTTTGCCTTGGTGTCGAGATAGACTTCCTCGGTGACCATGCGCATGACCGAGCCGAATTCCGTGCCTTTCATCGCCGCGAGATGGCGCAGCAGCGCCGCCGCGTACGGGCTGTTCTCGCCGGCGGCGCCATCGAGCGCCGGGCGGCCCGGCTCGGCGGCAAAGCCGACCACGGTGCCGAGGCTTTCGTCCGTCGCAGGCGTGTTTTCGAGGGCTTTGGCGCCGCGCACCGGCTCCAGTCCGCCAGCACCAACGGGCGAAGCCGAAGCGGTTGGTGCGCGCCGTACCTGGGCATCCGGCGGAAACGGGTTGGTGCGGCAGGCATCGAGCAGCATGATCGTCACCGGCACGGTCATTTTCAACGCGTCCATGACGATGGAAATCGGCACCAGCGCCTGGTCGGCGTCTTTCAGCGATGAAACGTTGGCATCGACCGGCACCAGATAGTTCTCGCCGCCGGCCTCGATGCCGTGGCCGGAATAATAGATGAAGGCGACGTCGGCACCTTCGGCATCCTCCGTGAAACGCTCCAGGTCGCGCTTCAGCTTCGCGGCATCACGATCGGTGACGCTGCGGGCGTCGAAGCCGAGATCGGTCAGCATCTTGGCCATGTCGCGGGCGTCGTTGGCCGGGTTGGGAAGGGCGGCGATGTGTTCGTATTTCGACTGACCGATGATCAGCGCCACGCCCTTGAGGTTCTTCGTCTCGGCGGCCTGAAGTGTCGTCGCGGCAAGGCAAAACAGCACGGCGACGAAAGCCGTGAGCCACGTCTGCTGGAAAGGATGCTGTTTTGAGGTTTCGACAAAAGTCATTTGTCGTTTCGTGTCCGCCCTGAAGATCGCAGGCCCTCTATAACGCTGCCAGCCTACCATGATCAAATTCGGGCATGATCAAATTCGGGCATGATCAAATTCGGGCGCGATTGCGCCGCGACCGTGGCTCGCCTATCCCTGAAAAATGTCTCCGCTCACCGGGGCTATGCGCCAGACTACAAGGGGCCAAGAGGGGCAATCTCAAGATTGGAACGTCGCGACAAGCCATTGATTAGCCTTTAAGTTTCCATTCTGTTGCCTTTTGGCCCGTCTTGGCCTATGCCTTACCGAAATTAGGAAAGGAATTAGGAAAGACAAATGGCGCGCTATAAGCTGACTGCCGGAATGGTGAAGGCTGCGAAGGGGAGTTTAGGCGACGGTGGCGGCCTATGGTTGATGCCGCGGGGCGAAAAACAGTATTGGGTTTTCATATACCAGCGCCATGGTCGGCGGCGGGAAATGGGTCTCGGTCCATTGGAGGCTGTAAGCCTCGCCGACGCGCGCGACAAGGCCGATGAGGTTCGCAAGATTCTGCATGCTGGACGGGATCCATTTAGGGAGGCGTCGTTCCGGCAAGTCGATAATCGCGTTCCGACGTTCGGCGATTATGCGGATGAGTATATAAAGGACCACGCCTCACAATGGCGAGGCGGCAAGACGGAGATTGGATGGAAGTCGTCACTGGAGGTGCATGCCAAGGGCCTTCGAAAGCTACCCGTCAACGAGGTACGAAGGGCCGACGTCGTTCGCGTCATCAAGCCAATCTGGCACGCGAAGGCCGAGACAGCCAAGAAGACGCTGGATCGCATCGCTGCTGTGCTAGAACTTGCCACCGACATGGAACTGCGCACTGGCCCTAATCCCGCTCGTATGGATGCGAAGGCGCGCGAGAAGGCGCTGGGTACACAGGCTGCGGCAGGCAATCACGACTCGATGCCCTATGCGGACTTACCGAAGTTTTTTGCCAGCATCCCCGACAGTATGGCGGGCAGGGCGCTGCGCTTCCTGATCTTGAATGCGAATCGCACTGGCGAGGTCCGCTTCGCCGATTGGGCTGAGATCGACATGGAGGCCAGCGTGTGGACGATCCCCGCTACGAGGATGAAAGAGCCGCGCGAACATCGCATACCGCTGACCGACGCTGCCATTGCCGTTCTAGGCGAGGCTGGCGAGGGGCTTGTATTCAAGGGTGCACGGCGCGACCGACCGATCGGCGAAGTTGCGATGGCCAAGCTGCTAGCGAAGGAGGTTGGCAAGTACACAGTGCATGGTTTCCGCACATCGTTCAGGACGTGGGCTCAGGAGCATGGATATCCGGACGAGCTGGCAGAGCCGGCATTGGCGCACGAAAAGCGCAGCAAGGTGCAACGCGCTTATGCCCGCTCAGACGTTCTAGAAAGGCGTCGCGAGATGATGGAAGCTTGGTCTAGATATTGTGTAAGTGAGGCGCAATAGTCACAAGATAGGCCATAACGGGCCAATTGCATCTTGACATGAAATACTGTTCGGCATATTGTTGGGGCAAGTCGGCGCTTGTCGCCGCGACTCGCTTGTCCCGCCAAATCAAACGGCGGCCCTAACCCCAATCCTTCCATTTCAGTTTTGAAGCACGCTTTCGGCGTGTGTGGATTTCCGCGCCTCATGGTGTCGGATGCAACGGGGAATTTCAAAATGACAGCAAACGACAACAACCGCCTAATTGGGGTCCGTGAGGTGATGAAACGCACTTCGCTATCGCTCACCTTCATCAAACGCTTGCGCAAGGCAGACGATTTCCCGCGGGCGGTGCCACTTGGCGACAGGCGGATTGGATTCGTTGAGAGCGAAATCGGCGACTGGATCGCTGGCCGGATGGCAGCGAGGGCTGCAGCATGAAGCCCTATTCCGAAATGTCCCTCGCAGAACTCGACGCAGAGCTGGCAGCCATCCGCGCCGTGCAAGCCTGGCGCCGTGAGCAGCGGATGGCGTCCATTCGCCTTCCTGATGGTCGTGAACTCCCACGTATCCGCCACAGCAAGCCCCACGCCTGCTCGGATTGTGGCGTGGCAGACGGCGACCTTCACGCCGCGTGGTGCCAGCATGAGCCGTGCCCGTCATGCGGCGGCCAGCTTATTTCCTGCCTTTGCTTCGACGGCGAGGAGCGCGCCGCCTGATTTCAGCCCCTGCGGCCTAGCGTCAATTGTAACCCTGCCGGCAAGTGCCGCGGGCGCGTTCTCTCTTTTAGTGACTAAGAAACTTCCAAAACTGGGAACACCACACAGTGCAAATCTTAGCAATCCGACCGGAAGCGGGCGGACGAACCCTTGCACGCTTCGACCTTCAGTTGGTCGACGGCGTGCGACTCTACAATCTGAAGCTGACAGAGAAGGCGGACGGCCGGCGCCGTGTATTTGCGCCGTCTGCCTTCGGCTACCCGGCCGCAACCTTCACCACAGAAATTGCCGAACAAATCGTGCGTGCCGCAGGCGTCGCATTGGGAGAGAATCCGAGTGAACGTACCGCAGACTGAAATAGACCCTTATGACTTCTCTTGGAAAAACCTCTCGCGGATAACATCGACCGATAATCGCGCTGCTGACATAACCTGGCCCGACACCCCGGCCGGACAGCGGATGAAGGAACTTACTGAGCGCCTGCCGCTGGTGGATCCCGAGATCGATGCTGCCGCCAAACGTTTCGCCGCGAAGCCGCAGATTTCTGAAAAGGTGCTGGAGCGTCGAGAGCGGTACGCTGCGGAGGCAGAAGCCGAGGCGGAAGCTAAAGCTATTGCCGATACGAAAGCGCCAGTCACCAAGACCACCAGAAAGTCGATTGTCGCCACGCCATTCGAACTGCGCGACCCCGCAAGCCTGCCTGAGCGCGATTGGCTCTTTGGTCGCCATTATATCCGCAAGTACCTTACCTCTACGGTAGGCGCAGGCGGTGGTGGAAAGTCCGCGCATGCGGTTTCCGAGGCCCTGTCGATGGTTACCGGCCGGCCTCTTCTTGACCCTGAAGGACCGCTGACAAAAACGTTGCGTGTTTGGTACGTTAACGCGGAAGATCCGCAAGACGAGATCGACCGCCGTTTCCATGCTGCGGCAAAACACTTCAACGTTACCGCTGAGCATATTGGCGGCCGTCTCTACACCGACTCCGGTCGCGAGCAGGAGTTCGTAATAATGCGGCAGGAAGGACGCAACCTTGCCGTCTGCCAGCCACTAATCGACGAAATGGTGGCGGAAATCAAACGGCGAGAAATCGACGTCGTGATCATCGATCCGCTGGTATCAACGCACGAAGTTCCGGAAAACGACAATTCGGCGATGCAACGTGTGGCCAAGGCCTGGACCGAGGTTGCTGATAAAGCGAACTGTTGCGTCGAGGTCATCCACCACGTCGTTAAAAGCCAGAACGAAGTCACGGCCGACAGCGCGCGCGGCGGTGGGGCGTTGAAGGACAAGACCCGCGGCATGCGTGTCATCAATCCCATGACGGCGTCGGAGGCCGAGAAGGTCGGCATTGAAGGCCCGGACGGATATTTCAGGATCGACCAAAGCAAGGTGAATCTAGTCGCGTCCGGTCGGAGCCAGTGGCGCCGCTTTGCTTCCGTGCCGCTTGGAAACGGCACGATCTCTAACAAGACCGGCGACGAGATCGGCGTTGTTGAGTCGTGGCGCTGGCCTTCATCGAGCGCGTTAGCTGAGCGTGTGGCGGAAACTCGCCGCGCAGCCGTAGCAGACGTGCCCGAGGACATGCTTGCTGGATTGAAGGTTAGGCTACACGCGAGTCACTACAAGGAATCGGCGCAGGCCGGGAATTGGGCTGGTAAGTTGGTGGCTGAAATCTTTGGCCTCGATCCGAAAACTGACCGCGAGCAGATAAGGGCGATGCTTGCCGGATGGATAGATGCCGGCGAGTTGGAAATCGTCGACATCATGGACGCCTATAGGCACCTAAAACCGCACATAAAACCAACTGCGGCACTTTGAAAACGCGGTGCCGCAAAGAGGTGCCGCAAGTGACGCAAATACTGCGGCGCGGCACCTATACCCCTTGTGGGGATAGTGCCGCACGCTGCTGTGTGTAGAAAATCCAAGGTGCCGCAAATCGACGTAGTGCCGCACTTTTTCAACGAGGAGATTACCGAATGGAACAGATTGAAATGATACCCCTCACCAACCCGCTCGACGCCATCCACCCAACAAACGGCAAGAGCGTCCGAGTCGTCGGCATCGACCTGTCGAGTTCGTTCGGTCCCAAGATGATCGTTCTCGTCACCGACGTCCACGGCACGCATGTCGATCTTGTCGACAACGTGAAGAACCGCCGTCCTTCAGCTTAAATGGGAGAAGCCAATGACTGCGGCACGGACTGTCGAGACCAACGGCGAAACGGTTCAAATTCGCAGGCTCAGTTGGCCGGAATTCTGGAAGATCCGGCCAGACCGGCGACCGGCGAACGATAATAAGAAGCCGATCGACAAGGCTGCTTAAGAACTACCGTCCCGCACAGAGCGGAAACGGACTACCGGCCTGGCCGGCTCTCACATGGGATGACCACCCAATGACCAAGACCACTCGAAAAGAAATCCTTGCCGAAACTGACGCCTTCCTGAAGGCAAATCCGGAGGAGAAGCACGCCGCTGTCCGTATTCGCTACCGCGGCGGCCGGCCCGCCTGGAACTGGCTTAAGAAGCATGACGACAAGGGCGCCGCGGCTCTGTGGTTGGTAGCCAGAGAGCGCTTACCGCAAGCCGCGAACGATAATCTGCCGACTGAAGCCGGGTTGAACGTCGACCGGAGCCGTAAGGACGGAAGGCCGCGTGGCAAGAACCCGGATCCGCGTTCCCTGGATGCATACATCGCGCTGCCGTCTGTCCAACCGCGGCTAGGCGACCCCGATCCAGAGCCTGCTCGAACTGGTAACTGGGATGCTGTGTCGCGTGGAGTCACGATCAAACCGCAGCGGCAAGACTTCAAATTCAGCCCGCATTGCCGTTTCAGCTTCCATCCTCCGGAAATCGCGGAAGGCGCAAGCTTCCTCGGCTCCATAGGTGGTCTCGGCCAGCTTAAGATGGGCAAGCGCCGAGGTGATGTACGGCTCGCCGCATGTGCCGATCCAGCCAATCCACCGGCAGAAATCGGGACCGTCATTGAGGTCATCCTGTCAGGCGGCAACGTTGCCGAAGTCGGAAAGGCTTTCGGCGCGAAGGGCGGATATGCCGATCGCCGCGGAGGTACAGAACTGCTTGCTGCAGGCAGGTGGGCAAAGCTGGCGGTAGCGAATGACAACCGCCGAATCCTGGCAGCTTAGTGGCTGAGTGCCAAATCGTGGCCACGAAAACACTTTAGGGCAACAGCAACGAGTGGGGCGCTTCGGCGTCCCTTTCCGTTTGCACTTGCCGCCTCGTCATCGGCATGTGCAACCCGTCTTCGGCTCAGTAGGTCGGGCGGGACCAATTCCGAGCAGCGCCGGAATAGCGGCCTTCGATTGAGCTTCGGTTCGTCGGAGGCTGCAACCCCCTTTGCGTAAGAACTAACCAATTTCGAAATAGGAAAACTCATCATGCCTTCAACAATGGAGGCCGTGGACGTGCTTGCTGCACGCGTCGGCTTCGACAAACCCAGGGTCCGCGCCGTTGCGCGCTCGCTCACTGACGCCGGGCGCCTGCCGCCTGGCGCCCCAGCTAGGTCACCGATGCTCGACATCAGCAATGTTGTGGACCTTCTAATCGGATGCGCAGTCGACGTGCCGTTGCGTGCCGTAGCTGACACCGTTGCGAAGATCAGGGAACTGACGCCCGCTGGCACGCCGATCAGTGCGCTTCCCGCGAGCCTTCAGTACTCAGCCGGCAACTACCTGGACTCGCTCGCCGACCTGGCCGCCGACGGCTCGAAAGACGTGCGTAGGGTGAAACTCGAGTTCGTCGGCAACTGGAACGAAGTCGCTATCCACCAACCCGACGGCACAATCAACCGCTTCGTAGAGCCTGGCGCACTGGCATCAAATTGGCAGCACACCGGCCACCGTCGATCGACCGCGGTGAACGGAGCGGCTTTCGCCGATGCCATCAACGATCTTTTTGGAGCATGAAAATGGGACTTCTTAAAAAGACAGAACCGACCAAGCCGAATGACGTCGCGCAGTCGGCGCCGTTCGCTATGCCGACGCTCGAGGGAACGTCGACCGTCTACACTGATCTGATGACAAAGCAGATCGACCTGACCAGAGCCCGCGGCGAGCTTCAATCCGAAAGGCGGAAACTGGAAAGAGCCATCGAAGAAGACACGACCGTTGCGCTGCGCCCATCGGTTGCCGCCTTGCTTGGCGACGAAGACGACAGCAAATCGCACAGTCTGAAGCGCATTGCAGAAATCCACCGCGCCGTGAATGACATTGATATCGCACTCGACGTCCTGCGCGAACGCATCTCCGTTGAGCGCGGTAAGACCAGTTTGAAGGTCGCGACGGCATGCCGTCCGGAATACGCGCGTCGCGTGGCTGTGCTCGGCCAGGCTCTGCGTGCGGTTCAGGCTGCGCGAGCCGGCTATGACGAGATGGTCGATGAGTTCAGTCGTAATGAGATTTCATGGACTAGCCTCGTACCGCTTCAACCGAACTTTTTGGGCGATGCTCGAGACGGCCATGTGCACCGTTGGTTCCGTGCAGCGAAGGACGCCGGTTATGACGCTTGAACGTACTGACACCTCCCGCGCCAGGACGTTGCGGTCGCGAAAGATCACGATGCCGGACGGCAAGGTCCGCTACGACTCGAAAGATCCTAAGGACATCGCCGCGGAGCTTAGGGCGAAGTCTAGCCTTGGCAAGCGCGAGGCAAAACTGAAGGCGGCGGAGGCTAAAATTGGCCGATAGCAACACCATCTCCGGTTATGCCGTGCGTTTCGGTGACGTCACAACGATCGGCAATTCCTTTCGGGAGAAGATTGCGCCCGGTGCATTCACCGAAACGCTAAAGCGCAATGACACCGTTGCCCTGATTGGCCACGATACCGGCCGTGTGCTCGGCCGTCAGAGTGCTGGCACGTTGACGCTCAGAGAAGATCGCATCGGACTCTGGTTCAGCTTGGACGTCGACACCTCGACGCCATCAGGCCAGGAGGCGCTCGGAACGGTTCGTCGACAGGATGTAAAAGGCTGCTCGTTTGCCGGGCAGTTTCTGGCTGAGGAGTGGCAAGACGGCGGCGACAGACTGCCGCTCCGCACTGTCACCGAGATTGATCTCTACGAGATCACGCTGACAGCATTCCCCGCCTATGAGACAACGGATGCGAGCGTCCGCGCTGCCAACAACGCTGCAGCCGCGCTTCGTCGCAAAGTCGAAGCGGCACACCGGCTACGCGGGATCCGCTGACGTTTATTCGGTCTTTGGCGGCACTTCTTTGATCGTCTGAGTGTCGGCTGTGGTATCGGCCTTCTCGACGCTCGCTGTCTTAATTTGTGCGTCGACAGACGCTGAGGCCTTGGAGTGGAAGGCGCACTCTGCCGAAGCGGCGGACACTGACAGGCCCAATGCGGCAGCGATTGCGAGTAATGTCTTCATTTCGTTCACCCTTCGTTGCTGACGTAGCGTAACCGATCTGCTGCCACTCACAAAATCACGTTTTTGCCTCGCGCGCTTGCACGCACGCGCGGGAAAATCTGCATTAGCGTTATCGCTAGCCTTGGCAGCCGGTCCTAGGGCGGGCGCCCGCCAGGTCGATGATCACCCCCCTATGGGTCAACATTTGAATTGCGGCTGCGCGTACTATGGGCCGGATGCGGTGTCCGAACAAAGCAGCGACGGCTACCCGATCTAGCCCCCAGTGGGGGTGTCTGCATCGCTCCCATCGTCGGAAGCATAAACCGCACGCCCCCCATCGCGCACAATCGTGACGCCCCGAATCGTCCCGTGAACCTGGCAAATCTTGCGCCGCAAGGCTTTGCAATTGCCAATGGTATCCAAAATATACCTAAAACAATAGGAAACCGATGGAAAACCACAAGATTCCGGGCCATCTGGCTCCGGCAACCCGAAAATGGGTGAAGAGCATACTTGCCGATTTCGACCTGGAATCGCAGCACTTCAAGCTACTGGTTAAGGCCGCCGAGGCGCATGATAGAGGCGAGCAGGCGCGAGTAATCATCGATAAGGAAGGCCTGACCGTAAAGGACCGATACGGTACGCCAAAGGCGCACCCAGCCGTGGCAATCGAGCGAGACTGTCGCGTCGCTTTTGCTAGACTTGTTAGAGAGTTGGCACTGGATGGCGTCGAAAGTGCTCCAGAGACGCCGCGGGCGCCGCGAACGGCGGACTATGGGAGTCGCCGATAAATGCCAGTTCGCCGCAGGGTCGATAAGCGCCGCGACGGAATGCCTATCGAGGCGTTACGCCGCGTACGGGCGCTTTGGCAAGTGAAGGAACGAACAGCCGCGGAAGACGAGGAATGCGACAGGCTGGAGGCGGAATGCATTGCGGCTGGTTACGACCCATTGCTCGCATGGTGCTGAACACACCGCGCCCATACAAGCCACCAGCGGGGGGCACTAATGCCGAGAAAGATACGTAAATCCAAGCGTAAGCAAACCGTGTCCGATGCCTGGGTGATCTGGGCTTGTGACGGCGAAATACCGCCTGAGCCAGACCCAAGCCGCGATGGCTGGTTGGAGTTCGAATACTTCCTGACCGACGATGAGCGTCGACTGTGTTGGCAAACGGAAGGCGAGCGCGCCATTATGGCATGGCTTAAGACGAACCCAGCCGGCACGCGTCCCACGAATTGGTGGAAGTATGCGCTGCCCTACGCTGGTGAGCGGCGATACGGTGCGGACCTGGCGTCGCCGTTCTTGGAGGACGAGACGCAGGCCGAATATCTCAAACGGCATGGGTTGCTGTTGAAGGGTGAGCGACCCAGCAACAAACATACCTTGGCAAGTGATGGAATACGGTAATAACTGACTGACATGGATTTGGGATGGTGAATGCGATGGGCGAAGGCAAGCCTCTTGTCGAGGTCGATTGGCGTAAAACCGATCCTGTTAACATTGCCATGATCATGACAGAATACGAAAAGAGATTAGCCGCGAGCCATGATCTCTATTCCGTGCTCGACGACAAGGCACGTTGGTTGTTGACCACCACGATTGCACTTGGATCTGCATTGGCAGCTTATGTATTTTCGCTGGTGGCACCAAATGTGTGCTCCGGCATTTCTGCCACTACGCTTGCAGCGCTCTTTTTCTTATCATCGATCTACGCTGCAATCGCGCTTCAAACACGTAGCTACCTAGTTGGTGCCAGGATTCCGGATGCAATCTCCGAATGGAAGCCGTTGCTAGAGGGAGGAACGGACGAGGCGCTTCTATTCGCAAAAATGCGATTTGAAACTATCGCGAAGGCCATCGCGTTCAATGATGAATCGAACGACCGCAAGGCTGTTTATCTGAAGCGAGCAATATGGTTCGGCTGTTTAGCCGCCCCTGTTGCGGCGCTCCTCTTTATCGCGTGTCATGTCTTTTTGCTCTTCACGGTCCCGGCCGGTATTTGTCCAGCTATCGTCGGGCTTTTCTGAAGACTTGTCAGAGTCCTTGTCCTTGTCGTCGCCGCTCATGCGCCATCCCTCGCGAATATCGTTAGTCAATTAGAACACCGCTGGAGCGCATCGGCAATAGCGGCCAAGCCGCCCCATCTCGACGGTCCTTTTCACAGGAATCCACAACATGAAACCCATCCACCGCGCCCCGGCGCGCCCGCACAGCCATGCCCGCAAACGCGAAGCCGCGCTCCTAGAGGCTCTAGAAAACCACGTCGCATCGTCCGCAACGGCAAGCGTGGTCGACGTTCTCCGCAGCCTCGATTTCAATGACGGCTATATCGCTGCTGCACTCCTGGCCGAAGCCAAGGGCCTCATTCGCGGCATGCCCAACAAAACGCCGTGGGCCGGGTTGCTCAACTCAATGGCGCAGGAGGCCGCTAATGGCCGCATCTAACGACGACCTGCTCATATCGATCAGCACTGACCTGACCGCCGTTAAGCGTCAGCTTAAGCAGCTCACCACTGATATCGGCACCACCACCTCCGGCATCCAAAAACAATTCGACGGTATGGGCAAGGCCATCGATCAGTCGATGACGCCTGTGCAAAAGCGCATTAATGACATGATGGGGATCGCTAGCACGGGCGCCAAACCGCTTAAGGAGTGGAAAGGTGCCCTGGCGGATGCTGCCAGCGGCCTCGAAAAGACCGGGCATGCAGCCGGCGCCACCAGCACATCGATGCAGGCAATGTTGCACAGCATCCGCTCTGTTGGCGAACAGCTCGCACTTGGCGTCTCGCCTGCTCAGGCATTGACCGGGCAGCTTAGCCACCTGTCCTATGTGGCCTCGCAGCCTGGCGGCATAGGCGCCGCGCTGAAGGGCGTTGGCGACATGGCCACTGGCCTAGTCACAAAGTTCCCAGAAGTGGCTGCCGCGGTCGGCGCTGTGGGCTTGGCGTTCGCCGCTTATGAGTTGATGAGCGTCAACGGCGTTAAGACGCTTGACGAGATACTTAAGACCCACGAAGCGAACATTCTGCGCCTTGGCGACGCGTACGACGAGGTGGCAGGCAAGCGTAAGAAGTACGCATCTGACACCGCGCTGACCGTCAACCAACTAAACAAGCAGGGCGCACAGGATGCGGCCGATCTGCTAAGTAAGCAGGCTCTTGACATCCTCGGAAAGGTCGACGCCAACCTAGTTTCGTTTGATAGCGGCGGCCGGTTTGCCGCCTTTGCCGAGCCAATCAAGAAATTGATGGAGGAACTGCGCAACGGCACGCCCGACATTAAGGCGTTCCGCAACTCGATCAATGAGATTGCCAACGCGAATCCGGGCCTCGACGCCAGGCGCCAGGAGATTCTAGGCTTCTCGCAGGCTGCGGCGGATACCGCTGCCCAAATGCCTGACCTGGCGCGGTCTGTGTCGGATGTCACAGACACTGTGAACGCCTTCGCTCTACAGCTCGCCAGCGTCGATTCAAAGCCTTTGCAGAAGGATCTGCAGGACCTTTTCGACAAGGCAAGCGAAGGCAAGCAGCCGATCGACGATATCTTGAACTCGCTGGCAGCGCTCGAGCAGGCGAATCCTAACTTTTCGGGCATTATTGCTGGTTTCGCCGGCATCCTGAAGGCCGCCGCAGATACCGCCGCGGCGCTGGACGCTCTGGGATCCAAGTACTTCGCGAACCAGGGCACACCTACCAACGGAAGGCAGAAGCTTCCTGTCGGGATTCTGCCGGATACCGTCGACGTTGTTCCGACACATGCCAACAAGGAAGACCTCGGCGCAGGATATGACAAGGCGGCCGCTAAGGAAGCGCGGAAGCACAAATTTCACGCGCCCGCCAAAACAGCCGACGACCAGTTTGCGAATGACATCAAGTCGATTCAGGATCGCACTGCAGCGCTAAACGAAGAGTTCAATGCGCTTGGGCTCACCTATGAGGCGCAAACCAAGCGCAAAACGGCACTCGAATTAGAGCAAACTGCCCTCAAACAGGTGCGTGAGGAAGCCCGCAAAAAGGGTGACGTCGATTGGCAGAATGCTCAGCTTACGCCTGCGCAGATCAAGGAAATCGATGACGTTTCAGCCGCGTATGCGAGGCAAGCTGATGCGCTGAAAAAAGCGCAAGAAATGCAAGCACTCCAACGCGACGTGTTGAAAGGTGCGTTTGATGATCTGCGGTCGGCGCTGGAAAGCGGACAACTATCGTGGAAGACGTTTGCTGACATTGCTACCCATGCCCTCGACAAGATCATCGACAAGATCGAAAACGATCTTATCGACTCGATTATGCAGGCGAATAATGCGGGCGGCGGTGGAAGCATCTTCGGGTCACTGCTTGGGCTGCTTACCGGTAGTGGCGGCTCATCATCATTCGGCACGCCTGGCGGTTTCGCCCAGATGCTCGGCATTCCCGGTTACGCCAACGGCACATCAAACCATCCGGGCGGCCTTGCCATCGTCGGCGAGCGCGGCCCTGAGTTGCTCAATCTGCCTCGCGGGTCTCAGGTGATGCCGCGCGTTCCGAGTATCAATGCCGCGGGTGGATCCTCCCAAACCAACAACATCACTTTCGCTCCTGTGATCGACGCACGCGGCGCCCAGAAAGGCGCTGGAGACGAGATCCAGGCTGCGCTTAAGGCGTTTCAAAAGGACTTCACTATGAACACCGTTAAGGCGATCCGAGCCGCCAAAGTTCGGGGCATGATTTGATGGCTACGCGCAGCGAAACGGCACCCGTTAAGCCGCCCGTCTATCTGAAAGACATTGTCGACCCCGCGGTAGTTCAAGCCGTCGAAGACGCTCTCGACGCGCTCATGGCGCGCAAGGCAGATGCCTCGCTTAAAAAATAGGAAATTCCAAATGAGCACGTACAACACCGGGACGGTAACCGTCACGAATGGCAGCGCTGTGGTTACCGGCAGTGGTACCGCGTGGGCTGTCGCCCTTGTTGCGGGCGGCATGTTCTCGTCAGCCGGACTGGCGGTTCCGATCGCTTCTGTAGACTCAAACACACAGATAACGCTGGACTATCCGTGGCCTGGAACCACCGCCAGCGGCGCAGCTTATTCCATAGCGTTGGAGAACGCTGCGGCGGCTGATGTCGTCAGCCTCCAGACCACGCTGTCGCGCGTCCTCGTGACTCTTAGCCTCGCAGGCATCCATCCTGACGCATCAGGCACCATCGCAGAGCGCAACGCGCTTAGCCTGGCTATGGCGGACAAGGGCTATCTGTTCCTGCACGCCGAGATTGGCGTGGCGTTCGCGTTCTATCGCTGGAATGGAACGGCCTGGGAAGGCCCGTTTGCTGTCGCTAATGCTGTGGCTACTGGCGGTGTGTCCAGCCTGGTAGCGGGCGATGGAGTTACTGTCGACAACACCAATCCGGCGATTCCGGTTGTATCGATCGCCAACGATGCAGTCACCAACGCGAAGCTGGCCAACGTCGCGACAGCCACTATCAAAGGGCGCGCTACGGCGTCAACGGGCGACCCAGAAGACCTGACCATCACTCAGGCTATCGACCTAATCACCGGCACGCCCGCTGCTGGCGATATCCTATACCGCGGCGCCTCCGCATGGCAGCGGTTGGCCAAAGGCACCGCACTACAGATGCTGCGTCAGAACACGGCCCTAACGGCTCCGGAGTGGGCCACTGCGCGTGAAGTTCTTACTGCTAACCGGACCTATTATGTTCGGACTACTGGGTCGGATAGCAATACCGGTTTGTCGTCTGGCGCGGCCTTCCTCACTGTCCAAAAAGCCGTCAACGTGGCGCTCTCGCTCGATATGAGCATCTACGCCGTTACGATCGATATTGGTGCCGGCACATTTGCGGAAGGTTCTTTTCTTTCAATACAAGGCAACGGCAACGCCAGAATAACATTACAAGGCGCAAGTTACACTACAACGACAATCAGCGGATCGACGTATGGTGTTCTAGCGACAGGTAGTCTCTCGCTGACTATATTGAATTTAAATATTACTGGTAGTGCTGTTGGCCTTTGGGCACGTTATGGCGCACAGGTATTTCTTGCTGGCAATATGGCGTTTGGCGCAGCTTCGGCTCGTCTAATTGGTTGCGATAACAGCGCGTACATCGAATGCGTTGGTTCTGGCAATAATATTTATTTGGCCGGAAATTCAACTTATGCAATTTTCGTCGGTTCACTAGGTCATGTTCTTGTTGGCAGTAGTGCGAAAATGTTGACTACTGCGGCGCGGACATTTACCGCAACAGTAAGCGCGACAAACGGCGGCGTTCTGGAAATGCAAGGCGCAACTTTTGATGTTACTGCCGGTGCAATAACTGGATCGCGTTACGCGGCTGCTAACGACGGGGTTATTAATACAGGCGGCGGCGGTGCATCATTTATTCCCGGTTCAACAGCCGGAACAGGAACAAACCCCGGAGTAACACCTTATGGTCTTTACGTATGATCGATTATAATCCTACAAATTGGTTCTGGATCGTTGGTGGCGTAGAAGACCGCTACTGGTCGAGCGCTGCGGCGGCTTATATCAGCATGCTGCCAGACGACGCCACGCCAACGCTCATTGCTAGCGAAGATGAGCTAACCGACGTCCTGGCAGCCTACGGGTTGCCGGGACCCGTGGTTCGGATTCCTGATAGGGTATCGCCTGCGCAGGCAGAGATTGCACTTTATCAAGTCGACAACGGTGCACTGCTTGGCAACGTCAACGCTGTTATCGATGCCTTCCCGTATGAGCCTGTTCGAATCTGGTGGCGCAAGGCCAGCTACATCTCGCGCGGCCATGCTTACCTGCAAGCTTTGGCGGCGGAACTAGGGCTGACCGATGGACAGGTTGATGAGCTGTTTGAGGCTGCGGCTAAGTTGTAACGGGTCATATCTTTGGAGCTGAAATCGCATTAGCATAGCGCGGCAGGGGCATGCGAAACCCCTGCACAGCCCCCGTCACCCCAAGGGGCGGCCCGCTGCTGCTGCGAATGGAGCGGCGGGTTTTGTTTGCCTACGTCATAAATTGGCCGGCGCCAGTTTGGGCGGGGGGGCTTAGGGCAAGCGCCGGCCAAGCGGACATTAGGTCCGCCGCAATGGCAATATGCGCGGGCCGGCGGGGTACGCTATGGCGCGATCGCGGAATGGCGGGTAAGTTGGCCCTACTGGCTTAAATACGGCGCACCGGACAGTCGAAACAGGATTTCGCTATAGGGAAGGCGAAGAAGAATTTTCCCTTCCTTTGCGATCGCTCCCGCCATAACGCCTCGACACAGGAGGCTAACGCCGCCTTGTATCCGCTGGCACATAGCGTCTGGACTATCTACCAGATTAGCGTTGATCCCTGCGACCACGACAGTAACCCCGTGTGGTATTGCGCCGATGGGCTGGATCACGATAATCCTAATGCCACCGAGCCAGATACCGAGTACAGCAACCACCGCAACGGCGGCAACCATCCACTTCGTTCCTGTATTACTCATGTCCGAGTCATCACGTAGGATTGTGGCAGTAGCGGCATACCTTCGCCTCGCTTTTGATGAGTTCAGCGCAGCTTGGGCACTTTTTCATCCCGCTGGAGATAGCTCGGCTTTCTAGGGATTCTTGATCCGATCGCATCAAAAGCGAGTGCGGCAGAGCAATGATAAACAACGCTGCTCCGTAAATCCACCATAAGCCGAATGATTTTCCTTTCGATCTAGCGATGGCTGCAGGTATAAGTCCGATAATAGCCGCTATAACAAGAACTTCCAATTTTATCCCCTCCCAATGTCGCGTATTCATCACTTCCATTTGCAAGCGGCGGCGATCTCTGCCGTAACGTCCTCAACGTTCCCAAGATTGAACGTACCGTCCAGTCGATCTTTTTCTTCAACCCGGACCACGAGTTTGACCCCGTTCTTCAGTGACTTGAGGAACGGGATAGCCTCCGAGCCATTCCAAAGACCTGCTGATTTGTAGTTGGTCGACCTCACCCAGACGGTGGTTTTCGCCGGAGACTCACCGATACGGATCGTAACCTTGGGACTATCGGTCATAAACATATTGGTGGCGAGCACCACCGAGGTAATATTCTCTGAGCATCGGGCTAGGAGCCACATCTCACTGTTGCCTATGCCCGATCCCGACGTTTCCGTAGGAGTCAGGCTGGCAACGACTGTAGGGCTATCATCGATAGCGCTTTTTTCCCGCTTGATATCCCATGCGTTAGGCGAAGGCGTTGGGTTTGGCTTATCCACTGCGGCAGTCGGGGATCCCTTTGGGAACACCCGATCGAAGCAGGTCAGCCGCGCCAGAGAATCGGGGATCGCACTGCAGAGGGCGGCGCTAGCGATCTGATCTGCCTGCGGTGCAGCAACCGCCCCAGACACGCAGCCCGCTACACCGGCACAAACAAATATTAGCGATAGCTTGTACTTCATCGTCCCCTCCCGTTCCCATGTCGACAGATGCGCGCGGCGGTAAATGAAGTCAATCGCTCTCGCCGAACTCTTCCTTCAGCATCTTTTTGTGAGACGGGCGCTTGGAGCGCTGGAGTGCTAGCTTTCGAAGCCCCAGCGCGGTTTCTTGTTGTTCTTCTATCCGCGCCTCCTCTTCCAATTGCTTTAGATCGGCCCGCATCTCCTTATCGAAAACCAACAGGCTTTCGATCTCTGCGTCGTCCGGAAGCGGATCGCAAACAAGCCACCATATATCGCGCTCGCCTATCATGGGGACAAAGACGCGACGACGCACTTTAAGTGGATCGTGAATTTCGTCAGCGATTATGTCCCCTACGTCAGGCACAAAGCCGAAACGCTCAATCTCGCAGGTGCGGGAAAGCTGAAGCTCGCCATCTAGCCAAAAGGCGATTTCAATCTGGGGCGGCTCGCCGTTCATCGCGGGCCTCGTTGAAAAACTTGGTCTCGTGATCCCATTGATAGGCGATTTCCTTCAGGTCGTGGTCTTCATCCAGTTGCTCAACCATCAACGCCCAGCCTTTAGCTGCGGAGAGTTCGGTGAGGAAATGCCGACGCGTCACGATGAAATAACGTCTGCCCCACTGATGCTCATCTAGAATGACAGTGTCGCCGCAGGATGGAATGACCCCGTCGAAGTGCTTTGCGCTGTACGTGATCAGGGATTCGAATCCGCCATCCTCATGCCGAGCGTAAAAGCGTACCTCCAAATCATTGCTCACGGTGCGCTAAGCCTGACGCCACTGTGGTTGATGAAATCGACGCCGGCCGCTTCGAGTGCTGCGCGGATGGCGGCGAGGTTGTTCTTGCCAGGCACACGGCGCCCTTTTTCGAAGTCGATGATGACGCCGCGTGACACAGCGGCGGCGCCAGCCAAAACATTCTGATCCATGTCCAGCAGAGCGCGTGCCGCTCTACACTGCCCCGGTGAAATCGACTTTATGTCCAACGTTGGATTCCTTGTTGACATCGCGTTTTATGTTGGACATTATGTCCGACATTGGACACCGGCGCAACGAGGAGAACCAGCATGAACGCCAACGCAGTTAATGAGATCGAGACCCGCGGAAAGTACCTTGGATCGCAAGTTGCGCGGATAGACGAAAGAGGCATCCCGGTTGATTGGCGGCTGGCTATCGACCATGACGACGCGGTAGCCCTAGCCAGGCAACTTGCGGAGGACGCACCCGACCAGCAGTTCGCGGTTTACGACGGCTACCTCGAAGCAAGCTTCGCGCGCGGCTTTGCCTGACCGCTCAGCGCCATCGAAACGAAAGGCCCGCTTCGCGCGGGCTTTTTTCATATCGGCTACATTGGTGCTAGGTGGTTGAGTCTTATCGTTGGAAGGGGTTTAGGAAAGATACACGTACTAAATTACAATATCGTTATTTTACAATTAGATATCGGAATTAAATGTCTCCGCTCACCGAAACCGTCCTCTTTGTCTTCAGCCTTGTGGCGCTCGGCTATCTCGCCGGGTTTACCGGCTATCTGAAGCCGGCCAGCGGCGAGGGGATAGCCGATTTCGCGGTCAGCGTGGCTATGCCGCTGCTCTTGTTCCAGACGATGGTGACGTCCGATTTCCACGGCGTGGCACCGTGGCCCCTGTGGGGTGCGTATTTCACGGCAGTGGCAATCACCTGGGCCGCCGGCCATTTCGTCACCACGAGGATCTTCGGACGGGATGCACGCGCTGGCGTCGTCGGTGGCGTGTCGTCGGCATACTCCAATGTCGTCCTGCTCGGCGCTCCCTTCATTCTTGGCATATTCGGCCCGAGCGGCTTCGAAGTGCTGTCGCTGCTGGTCTCCGTGCACCTGCCAATCATGATGATGGCCTCGATCGTCCTGTTCGAGATGTTCGGCCGGAGCGGTGGCGAACCAGTGCACCCACTGCGCATCATCCGGAGTTTCCTGAGGCGGCTGTTCATCAATCCGCTGATCATCGGCATTCTGGCGGGGCTCGCATGGCGCCTCGGCGGCGCGCCGCTGCCGGACCTTGTCATGCGGCTCGTCAATGCGCTGGCCGATACAGCCGGGCCGGTGGCGCTGTTCGCCATGGGGCTCAGCCTGCGCCGCTTCGGCGTTTCCGGCAATGTACGGCCTGCATTGGCACTTTCGGCGCTGAAGCTGTTCCTGATGCCGGCGCTGGTTCTCGCGCTTGTCTGGTTGCTCGGCCTGCCGCCGTTGACGGCCAAGGTGGCCGTCGTGGTGGCAGCACTGCCGTCGGGCGTCAATTCCTATCTCATCGCCGTCCAGTTCAACACCGGGCAGGCGCTGGCGTCGAACCAGATGACCATCGCCACGGCCTGCGCTGTCGTGACCACCGCTTTCTGGCTGACGGTTGTTGTCCACGTCTTCGGCTAGCGTATGTCGATATTCAGGTGATGCCGGCCTGCGAACGGCGGGCGCCTGCGCTTCCGGTACTCACGTACCCAAAGTACGCTCCGTTCCGGTTCTCGGCCCCAACCATTCTCGGCGCGGCCTGACCTGAATCTCAACATACCCTTGAGCGAAGCATGTCAGCCTGCCCTCGTCACGCGCTGGCCCAACCCCTATATGCCATCTTGCGATTGCTTGCGGGCCTTGCCCTAGGTAAAGAGCAGTGGCCCCGGCGTGCCGGCTTCCATGGCACGGCGCACGCCCAGCGCAGAATTCACAGACCGGCCCGTCAGCGCCGAACGGAGGATAGACCATGCTTCAGAAAACCAGCCATTTCATGCGGCAGGCCAATCTCATCAACGGCGAATGGGTCCAGGCCGACAGCGGCCAGACGGTCGACGTCAACAACCCGGCCACCGGGCTCAAGATCGGCACCGTGCCGAAATCGGGCAAGGCCGAGACCCGCCGCGCCATCGAGGCTGCCGAAGCCGCTTTCAAGTCGTGGCGCAAGACGACCGCGCTCGAGCGCTCGAAGCTGCTTCGCAAGCTGCATGACGCGATGATGGACAATCAGGACGTGCTGGCCGAACTGCTCACCATCGAGCAGGGCAAGTCACTCTTCGAATCGAAGGGTGAGATCGGCTCGGCCGCGGCCTACATCCTGTGGTTCGCCGAGGAAGGCCGCCGCACCTATGGCGACGTCGTGCCCTCGCCATGGGCGGACCGCCGCATCCTGGTGACCAAGGAACCGGTCGGCGTCATCGCCGCCATCACGCCGTGGAACTTCCCGTCCTCGATGCTGGCCCGCAAGCTCGGCCCGGCGCTCGCCGCCGGCTGCACCGCCGTGGTCAAGCCGGCCTCGCAGACGCCTTACTCGGGTCTCGCCTGGGGCGCGCTCGCCGAGGAAGTCGGTTTCCCCAAGGGTGTCATCAACATCCTGACCGGTGCCGCCGGCGAGATCGGCGACGAGATCTGCGCCAACCCGCTGGTCAAGAAGATCACCTTCACCGGGTCGACCGAGGTCGGCAAGATCCTGATCCAGAAGTCTTCCGTCACCGTCAAGAAGGTTTCGATGGAACTCGGCGGCAACGCGCCGTTCATCGTCTTCGACGACGCCGATATCGAGCGCGCCATCGCTGGTGCGATCACCGCCAAATACCGCAACTCAGGCCAGACCTGCGTCTGCACCAACCGCTTCCTGGTTCAGGCCAGCGTCTATGACAAATTTGTCGAAGGGCTTGCAGCGGCCAGCAACGGGCTGAAGGTCGGTTCCGGCCTCGAGGATGGCGTCCAGCAGGGACCGCTTATCGACGTAAAGGCGGTCGAGAAGGTCGAGGAACTGATCGCCGACGCCACCGCCAAGGGCGGCAAGGTCGTCGCCGGCGGCAAGCGCCACGCGCTCGGCGGTTCGTTCTTCCAGCCGACCGTCATCGCCAACGCGACGCCCAAGATGCGCTTCATGAAGGAAGAGATCTTTGGCCCGGTCGCGCCGGTGTTCAAATTCGAGACCGAAGCTGAGGCGATCGCGCTTGCCAACGACACCGAATTTGGCCTCGCCTGCTATTTCTACACTGGCGATCTCGGCCGCGCCTTCCGCGTCATGGAAGGGCTGAAATACGGCATGGTCGGCGTCAATGAAGGCCTCATCACCACGCCGGAAGCGCCGTTCGGCGGCGTCAAGGAATCCGGCCTCGGCAAGGAAGGCGGCCATCAGGGCATCGAGGACTATCTCGACACCAAATATGTCTGCATCGGCGGTCTCGGCCTCTGATAGACTATCCCCCAGGTGGGCAGGCCTGTGACCTGCCTGCCCAGGAGGTGAAAACCAGCCGAAATCCTCTGGATCAACTGGCGTTTGCGGGCATGGCGATGAAGGACGGCGAGGTTTTCGGCACGACGCAGGCAGGTGAGTCGGTGCGTCGCTTCACGATCAGGGGCGGCGGTCTCACCGCCAACATCGTCGGACTTGGCGCGATCATCCAGGATCTGCGCCTGACCGGGCACGATGCACCGCTTGTGCTCGGCTATGACCGTCTGGAAGCGTATGAGACGGATACGGCCTTCTTCGGAGCTGTCGTCGGCCGCTACGCCAATCGCATCCGCGACGGCCGCTTTACCATCGCCGGAAATCGCTACCAGACCGAACGAAACTTCCTCGACAAGCATACGCTGCATGGCGGCTCGCAGGGCTATTCCCACCGGCCGTGGACAGTTTCGCTGCATGGCAGGGATTTCGTCACGCTGACGCTGCACGATCCCGACGGCACGATGGGCTTCCCCGGTGCGCTCGACGTCACCTGCACCTACCGGCTGAAGATCCCCGGCACGCTGAGCGTCGAGCTGACGGCGACCTGCGAGGAGCCGACGTTGTGCAATCTCACCCAGCACTCCTATTTCAACCTCGATGATGGCGGCGCCAGCGACATTCTCGACCACAGGATGATGCTGAATGCCGGCGCCTATCTGCCGGTCGACGGCGACATGATCCCGACCGGCGTGGTCAAGCCGGTTGACGGCACGCCTTTCGATTTCCGCCAGGCACGACCGCTGCGCATGGAGACCGAGGGCGAGCAACTGCCTTACGACCAGAATTTCTGCCTTGCCTCGACGCGCGGACCACTTCGGCAGGCCGCGTGGGTGCAAGCGGCGAGCTCCGGTGTCGAGATGGAGGTCTGGACCACGGAGCCCGGCATCCAGCTCTATACCGGCCAATACGTGACACCGCGCGCGGGGTTGGAAGGGCGGGCTTACAAGGCCTTTTGCGGCTTCTGCCTGGAGCCGCAGGTATGGCCGGATGCACCGAACCGGCCGTATTTTCCGCAGGCGACACTGTGGCCCGGCGAAGCCTATCACCACGTGACCGAGTACCGCTTCCGTCTGCCTTGACCTTAGCCTTCGAACGCCGCTCTCAATATCTCGAACGGTGCCAGCGCGCCGCGCACCTGTACCACGGCGGCGGCGACGCGATGGGCGCGGCGTGTGGCTTCCAACGGGTCATGGCCGGCAAGACGAGCCGCAAGATAGCTGCCATTGAAGGAATCGCCGGCGCCCGTCGTATCGACGGGAGTGGCGACATGGATTGCAGCGACTTCGCGCAGCGTCCCGTTTGCGGCAATCAGCGCCGGGGCTTCGCCATTCTTGACGACGGTTTCGCCGACCAGTCGCCCGATCCGGTCAGCGGTCGCCTGCGGCGCTTTATCATCAAACAGCATCTGCTCGTCGGGGAAGGTCGGCAATGCGATGTCGGTGACGGCAAGCGCTTCGACGATCGCCGCTCGCGCATCCTCGCGCCTGGGCCAGAGCCGTGGCCGGTAGTTTGGGTCGAAGGCGACAGTCGAGCCCGCCGCCCGCGCCTTGGCCACGGCCGCCAGCAATGCGGCGCGCGCGGCATCGTCGAGAATTGCCAAGGTGATTCCGGAAAAGTAGACAAGCGATTGATTTTCAAGGTTTTTCGATAGGGCCGCCGGATCCGAGGCGAGCTGCCGGGCGGCGGCATCGCCGCGCCAGTAGGTGAAGGACCGCTCGGCACCGGTCAGGGTGATCGCGTAGAGACCGGGCCGTGCCCCCTGTATGATCGGGCTGGAGCCGATGCCGATGCCGTTTTCGGCGAAGAAGGCGATCTGGCCTTGCGAGAAGGGATCGTCGCCGAAGGCCGAGACATAGGTTGCCGGCCGATCGCCACTCAACGCATGCAGCGCCCACAGCGTGTTGAACGTGTCGCCGGCAAAGCCCATGCGCCAGTTCGGGCCCGTCTGACCCGACAGTTCGAGCATGCATTCGCCGATCGAGGCAACGCCGTTTCCCGCCATGCACAGTCCTCCAGTGACTCCGGTGCTGTAGCTTTTTGCCACCGGCAGCGCCATGGTTGGCAAGCGGGCTTTTTTCCGCCACAGCGTTTTCCCACAGACTGGCGGGATGCGATCCGCCTGGTAGAACGTTGTCTGCAGAAGAGGAACCGGTTTGGCATCGTTATGGCGTTATCTTCTGGCAGGTCTGGGTCTGGCTGCTTTGCTGGCTGGCATTCTCGCCGTGGTCTACCTGACGGCGCCGCGATCGTCGCGGACTGCCGGTCCGGATGTCTCGCGGACGAAGGCGACCGACAACGGGCTGTTCGTCGCAAGCTTCGCGCCGGAGCGGGGCGTTGTGCGACTGGGCGAACTGGAATCCTGGCTGCTGACCCTGAAGACAAAGGCCGGAGCGCCGGTGGAAGGCGCGGCGATCGCGATCTCCGGCGGCATGCCGCAGCACAATCACGGCCTGCCGACCAGCCCGCAGGCGACCGATTATCTTGGCGACGGGCGCTATCGGATCGAGGGGCTGAAATTCACGATGAGCGGCTGGTGGCAGCTGCATTTCGCCATCTCGGCCACCGCCGGTTCCGACACGGTGCTGTTCAACGTGGTGCTGTGAGCGGCCAATGAAGCGCCTTTCATGTGTTCTGGCGCTGATGGTGGCCGTCATCCTTGCCGGCTGCGGCAAGCCGGATTTTTCCGACGCCGAGAAGCAGACCATCGCCTCGCTGGCGTTGTCGAGGCTGCCGCCGCTCAAACCCGACACCACCAACCGTTTCGCCGACGTGCCGGCGGCCGCGGCACTTGGCTCGACGCTGTTCTTCGACCTGGGGATGAGCCGCGACGGCACCGTGTCGTGCTCGACCTGCCACAAGATCGACCGCCAGTTCCAGGACGACCTGCCGCAAGCGGTGGGCGTCGGCCACACCAACCGGCGCACCATGCCGCTGGCCGGCGTGGCGCGCGATCCATGGTTCTTCTGGGATGGCCGCCGCGACAGCCTGTGGGCGCAAGCGCTGACGCCGCTCGAAAACCCGCTGGAGCAGGCCGGAAACCGCGCCGCCTACGCGCATTACATCAAGGCGCGCTTCGGCGAACGCTATGAGCGCATCTTTGGACCGCTGCCGGATCTTTCCGGCATGCCATTGAACGCCAGCCCGCTTGGAACCGATGCCGAGAAGGTTGCCTGGAACGCGATGAGCGGCGCGCAACGCGACGCGATCAACGGCGTCTACGCCAATATCGGCAAGGCGATCGCCGCTTTCGAGCGTTCGATCGAGCCGGCGCCAACGCGCTTCGACCGCTTTGCGCTGGACCTCGTCACCGGCGCCGAACCGAAAGGCGATGCCGTCTTTTCCAAGGACGAAGTCCTTGGGCTGAAGCTGTTCATCGGCAAGGCCAATTGCGTGACCTGTCACAACGGTCCACGCTTCACCGACAACGGCTTTCACAACACCGGCGTGCCCCCCGTCGCGGGCCTGCCGCCGGATCGCGGACGCATCGATGCGGTGCGCCAAGTCGAGGCCGATCCGTTCAACTGCTTTGGCGCCTATCGCGATGGCGACGTCAGTGCCTGCGGTGAGTTGCGCTTCGTGGTCAAGTCCGCACCGGAACTCATCCGTGCTTACAAGACGCCCTCGTTGCGCGGCGCGGCTACGCGGCCGCCCTACATGCATGCCGGGCAGTTTTCGTCGCTTGACGAGGTTGTGGCGCATTACGCCAAGGCTGCCCCGAGTGTCGAAGGCATGTCAGAGGTCCATCCGCTGGAGCTCTCAGACCGCGAACGCGGGGCGCTGGTGGCCTTCCTGAAGACGTTGTCCGAGTGATCCAGAGCCTGAGCCATCCCGATAGTATCGGGATGGGGCTCTATTTTTCTTTTTATTTGACCATGATCTATTCCGAAAACCGGCTTCCACTTTTCGGGATCATGGTCATCGGTCCTTGACCGTCTCCATCGCCACGAAGGTCGATGTCTGGGCGACATGGGGCAGGGCCGAGATGCGCTCGCCCAGCACGCGGCGATAGGCGGCGATGTCCCGGGTGCGGACTTTCAGCAGATAGTCGAAGCTCGACGCCATCATGTGGCATTGCTCGATCTCCGGCACGGCCTGCACCGATCGATTGAAAGCGTCGAGCGCGGCGGAACGGGTATCGGACAATTTCACCTGGACGAAGGCGACATGGCCTTCGCCCATGCGCTCACGGTCGATGATTGCCTGGTAGCCCCTGATGAAGCCGTCCTTCTCCAGCCGCTTCACCCGCGCCTGCACCGGTGTCTTCGACAGCCCGACCCTTGCCGACAGTTCGGACATCGAAAGCCGGCCATCGCTTGCCAATGCCGACAGGATATTCCTGTCGATGCGGTCCAATTGGTCTTCTGTCATCGAAATTGCAGTCCGTTTTCCGACTTTGAAACGTCATGATAGATAGAATAACCTGCCATGTCGATTTCTTTGGACCGGCTGAAATTTAGCACCTGTGCTAGCTTGCGCCATTCGGTCCGGTGGCCGCCGGCCCGATCCCCTTTGCTCGATCCACGGGACCGCCATGCCAGCCCTCGATGCCATCCGCCAGCAGATCCGCGCCAACTATTTGCCTGACGAAGACGAGGCCGTGAAACGGCTGGCCGAGGCCACAGAGCTTTCGGCCAAGGACCGCAAGGCGGTCTCAGCCCGTGCCGCGGACCTAGTGCGTGCGGTGCGCGGCTCGTCGGATCCCCGGCTGATGGAAGTGTTCCTCTCGGCCTACGGCCTCTCCACCAAGGAAGGCGTGGCGCTGATGTGCCTGGCCGAGGCGCTGCTGCGCGTGCCTGACACCGAGACGATGGATGATCTCATCGCCGACAAGATCGCGCCGCACGACTGGTCGGCGCATTCCGGCGGTTCGAGCTCGATCTTCGTCAACGCCTCGACCTGGGCGCTGATGCTGACCGGGCGTGTCCTGGATGAAGGCGAGGGCGGCATCGAAGGCACGCTGCGCTCGATGGTGCGGCGGTTAGGCGAGCCCGTCATCCGCAAGGCGGTGGCGGCCGCCATGCGCGAGATGGGCGAACAGTTCGTGCTCGGCCGCACCATCGCGGAAGCCGTCAAGCGCGGCCGCCCGATGACGCAAAAGGGCTATCTCTATTCCTTCGACATGCTGGGCGAGGCGGCCCGCACCGAGGCCGACGCGCTTCGCTATCACAAGGCCTATGCCGACGCCATTTCATCGCTCGACGCCGGTTCCAACGGCCCGGATATCCGCCAGAACCACGGCATCTCGGTCAAGCTTTCGGCGCTGCATCCGCGCTACGAGGTGGCGCAGAAGGAGGAGATGCTGCCGGTCATGGCCGAGCGGCTGCTGTCGCTGGCACTCGCAGCCAGACATTCGCGCATGGGCCTCAACATCGACGCCGAGGAGGCCGACCGCCTCGATCTGTCGCTCGATGTCATCGAGCGGGTGCTGGCAGAGCCGGAACTGGCAGGCTGGAATGGTTTTGGTGTTGTCGTCCAGGCCTATGGGCCGCGCGCGGCCTTTACCATCGACTGGCTCCACGCGCTGGCCAAGAAGTATGACCGCAACATCATGGTGCGGCTGGTCAAGGGCGCCTATTGGGATACCGAGATCAAGCGCGCGCAGACGCTTGGGCTCACCGGCTACCCCGTCTTCACCCGCAAGGCCAACACCGACGTCTCCTACATCGCCTGCGCGAAGAAGCTGCTGTCGATGACCGACCGCATCTATCCGCAATTCGCCACCCACAACGCCCACACCGTCGCCGCCATCCTGTCGATGGCCGGGAATCGAGACTCCTTCGAGTTCCAGCGCCTGCATGGCATGGGCGAGGCGCTGCACGAGACGGTGCGGCAGGCAGAAGGCTCACGCTGCCGCATCTATGCCCCGGTCGGCGCGCATTCGGACCTGCTTGCCTATCTGGTCCGCCGGCTGCTGGAGAACGGCGCCAATTCCTCCTTCGTGCATCAGCTGACCGACGAGGACGTCGAGCCGGAGGATATCGCCCGGGATCCGCTCGAGACGGTCGAGAGCCAGGGTCCGGCCGCCAATCCGGCGATCGCCCGCCCTTCCCAGATCTTCGGCACCGGCCGTCGCAATTCGAAGGGTTTTGACATCACTGACACGGTGACGCTGGCGGCGATCGACAAGGCCAGGGCGGCATTCGCAGGGCCGGACCGCTGGCATGCCAAGCCGATCACGCGGGCCGCCGGCTACGGCAAGCAGCGCCCGATCGTCAATCCGGCAAAGCCCGACGAAGTGGTCGGCACGATCAGCGAGGCCGCCGCCAAGCAGGTGGCAACAGCCGTGCGCTTCGCCGTGGAAGCACAGCCGGCATGGGCGAAGCGTCCCGTCGTCGAGCGCGCCGCCATCCTCAACCGCGCCGCCGATCTCTATGAGGCGAATGCCGTCGAGTTTTTCGCGCTCGCCACCCGCGAGGCCGGAAAATCGCTGGCCGACGGCGTTGCCGAGGTGCGCGAAGCGGTGGACTTCCTGCGCTACTACGCCGCCGAGGCGGCCAATGCCGAGATGGGCACGCAAGCGCGTGGCGCCATCATCTGCATTTCGCCGTGGAATTTCCCGCTCGCCATCTTCACCGGTCAGATCGCCGCGGCGCTCGTCACCGGCAATTCGGTCATCGCCAAGCCGGCCGAGCAGACGCCGCTGATCGCCTTCCGGGCCGTCGAACTGCTGCGCGAGGCTGGCGTGCCGGAAGACGTCATCCAGCTTCTGCCCGGCGACGGCCCTTCGGTCGGTGGGCCGCTGACCGCCGATCCGCGCATCGCCGGCGTCTGCTTCACCGGTTCGACCGAGGTTGCGAAGCTGATCGAAAAGCAACTGGCCGAGACCGCCGCACCGGATGCCATGCTGATCGCCGAGACCGGCGGATTGAATGCGATGATCGTCGATTCCACCGCGCTGCCTGAGCAAGCGGTGCGCGACATCCTCGCCTCGGCCTTCCAGAGCGCCGGCCAGCGCTGCTCGGCGCTGCGCGTGCTCTATGTGCAGAAGGACGTCGAGAAGAAGATGCTGGAGATGCTGAAGGGCGCCATGGAAGCGCTCAGCATCGGCGATCCCTGGCACATTTCGACCGATGTCGGCCCGGTCATCGATGACGAGGCGCAAAGCTCGATCCGCGACTATTGCACCAAAATGGGGCTGCAGGGCCGGCTGATCGCCAAGCTCGAGGCACCCAGGGATGGCCGCTTCGTCGCGCCGCATGTTTTCCGGGTCAAGGGCATCGAGGAGATGGAGCGCGAGGTGTTCGGGCCGGTGCTGCATGTCGCGACGTTCGATGCCGACCAGATCGACGCGGTGATCGCCGCGATCAACCGCAAGGGCTATGGCCTGACCTTCGGCCTGCACACCCGCATCGAGGGCCGCGTGCAGCATTTCGTCGACGGCATCCATGCCGGCAACATCTATGTCAACCGCAACCAGATCGGCGCCGTCGTCGGTTCGCAGCCGTTTGGCGGCGAAGGCTTGTCGGGGACCGGGCCGAAGGCCGGTGGCCCGCACTATCTCCGCCGCTTCCGAAAAGGGCCGGAGGCCGGCACGCATCTTGCCGAGGGCCACAAGGTGACGGCGACGGAGCTCGCCGACAATCTGCCCGATCCAATGCTTGGCGGCTGGTCGACGCGGCCCGACCGGGTCGCCATCCTGAGGAAGCATCTGCGGGGCAAGGGCGCGGCGGCCATCGGTGCCGCCGCGGGCATCGATTTCGGCCAGGTCGACCTGCCCGGGCCGACCGGCGAGGCCAACACGCTGTCGCTGTCACCGCGCGGGCGGGTGCTGTGTCTCGGTCCCGATGCCGACACGCTGCTGGCGCAGACCATCCAGGCGCTCGCCGCCGGCAACGCAGTGCTGGCCGTGGCGCCAGGCGCACCGGCGGCACTCTCCGCACTGACCGGCAAAGGCCTGCCCCTGGCCGCCATCGACGGCCGGCCCGATCCGGTCGAGGCGCGCGCGCTGCGTGTCGATGTCGTTGCGTTCTCGGGCACGCCCGAGGCCGCACGCATCGTGCGCAAGGTGATCGCCGAGCGCAGCGGACCGATCGTGCCGCTGGTCAGCGAGGTGCTCAACCCGGCTGCCTACGCGCATGAACGCGCCGTCTGCGTCGACACCACGGCCGCGGGCGGCAATGCCAGCCTGCTTGCCGCGGCATAGAGAGCCGGCGGGTATTCCGCGCCGCAAGGAGAGAAGCCGGCGAACGTAAGGCGTTGCCGACTTGGTGAATTCGGGCAAAGACCAGAAATTCGTTTCCGCTGTAGCCTGCGGAACTGCCGACCGCCTTGGTGCCACGTAGTCTTGCCGACGTCGGATGGTCCGACACCAACCGGGTGTTCCCACTGCCAGATCGCGGTGGTGGCGCCGATCCGGTTGAGGCAAGGACGAGGAGACGAAGATGGCTTCAAGGTCGATCGTATTAGGCTCATTGGCGTTGCTTGGCGGGCTGATTTCTTGCAGCGGCGCCGAGGCCGCCGATTTCGCTTGCTGGCAACCCAACAAGACGCTGTTAGCCGCCGATGAGGCGGGTGAAGGCTACTGGACCAAGGAGCGGCGCGACCGGGCCGTTTCCGAAAACGACGGCGGCAATGTGACCGCACCCAAGCCTGAGGGGCTTGCGGCCACTGCACGAGTCGACGTGACTCAGCCGCCTTATGAATATGGCGGCAAGCTCTTCTACACCCGCGACGGAGTCGACTATACGGCCAGCGCGCAGTTCGTCTCGGAAGACAACGTTCTGCTGGCTGCGGCGCACAGCATGTGGCGCGGTGACAAGCATGCGGTGAACGTCGTGTTTTACCGTGCTTATGAAGACGGCGCCGGGACGAGATTTATCGTCGACCAGGCCGCGGTGCTGACGGATTGGATTCCAATCAGCCCCAATCCACCAAGCGCGGAGAAAAGCGCTCTCGATTATGCTGCGCTGCGCACCACGGCAAATTCAGATGCCGGAAAGTTCGTGCTCAGCCAGGATGGCGGTTTCACCGCCGTCAGCATGATGGGGTATCCCGGCAATTTTGGTGACGGGAAGTACATGTACAAGCAGGACTCGACCAAGCTGGCGCAGGTTGGCGGCACCTATCTAGCCGCGCCAACTGAGTTCGGAACGGGGGCCAGTGGGGGGGCATGGTTCGCGCCTGACAACAGCCTCGTCAGCGTGGTGTCGGCACAGATCGTGCAGGGCAAGACGCTGGCGATGACTGGCCCGGCCTTGACCGCGACCACAGAGGCGATGATCGCCTTCGTGAAGGGTGGGTGCAACTGAGTGAGGTCTCTAGCTGTCGGCCAGTGGCGACCTCGAAATGGTTCGTATCGCCCCTTCATCGAGAATGGTGATACGGTTGCCGCTGAGCCGGATAAGCTTTTCGTGTTTCCAGGATTGAAGTTGAACGTTGATCCTCGGCCGGCTGGCGTTGATCATCTGACCGATCAGGCTTTGCGATATGGCGCGGTCGATGACAACGCCATCGCCGACACGTCGGCCATGCGTCTCGCTCATGGAAACCAGCAAGCGAGCGAGCCTCGTCTCCAGGGAGTGGATTGACAGGCCCTCGGCGAACAGCAGCGATTGCTGAAGCCGCCGGCAGATCGTTTCGAGAAGCCCCTTTGTAAAGGCCGGATTGGTCAGCAGCCCTTCGAAGATCGGCTTGTCGAGTGCAAGGAGATGCGTCTTGCGACTGGCAATACAGTTGGTCAGCCGCCTCGAATTCGAAAGCAACTCCATTTCGCCGATCGTATCGCCTACCCGCAATTCGGCAACGATCACTTCCTTGCCGTCTTCCGAGTTGAAGGAAACATTGACGCTTCCGGATGTAATGATCGAGAGCTGGTTGCATGGGTCGCCCGGCTGGAAAATCACCTGACCTGGTTCATAACGGTATTCGTGGGCAGTTAGCGCGATTTCCGTTAGCTGGCTCTGATCGAAGTCCCCAAAGATATTGGCCGATAGAAGCCCTGAGATCCGAACCGCATTCTTCGCGCTATACGACATGTATGCCCGACCTATGTCCGCGAGACTTAACTTTAGACAACATAAATATACATAGGGATTTTAGTATTGAAAAAGAATATTTCGGTGTCACCTAGGGTACAGTTAAATAATATAACCTAGAATACCTTGCTCTTGTGCAAGCCAGATTGTGCAATCTCTGATTGCGACGGATTGCACCCAAAGTGACCGGACTGGCTGCATCGGCCACCGGTGACACCGCGGTCGAACCCAACAGCGAGGAGCTACCAGAATGAGATTCTTGATGGGCACCATGGTCAATGCCAAGGTGGAGGCCGGGCAGCCTTATTCGCTGACCGTCCTTAACCAGAACAGCAAATTCCAGCAGTTTGCCCTTTTCCAGACGATCCCGGACATCGTCGGGCCCTCGGTCAATCCGGTGTCTTTGGCGTGGATGCTCGGCGGGGCGGCGCCCGGCAGCATCACCAATCCGAGCCAGTCGGTATTTTCCTGGGAAATCAACTACCAGGTCAACACGGGCTACATCCAGGATCAGGGAACAACCACCAACCCCCGACGCTTCACCACGGCGTCAAACGCCGATGTGATGATCAACACCCAGAATTCGATTGGCGTTACGTATCTGGGACCGTTCCCCTACGGTGCGCCGGCCTTTCCGGCCGGTCCAACGAACGGCAAGGCGGGCCTGATCAGCGTGCAGTCGGATGCCACGATCCCGACGGCAATCGTTCAGGCGAGCCAGTCTGTCAGCGTCAATGTCGGTATCGCGATGAATGCCAAGCCGACCATCGCCGTGCAGGCGCTGCCCAACCTGCTGTACCAGTTCACGCCGAAGCCGACGTACTACATCATTGCCGGCTCCTTTGTTCAGGGCCAGGTTATCGACACGGCCACCTCGTCCAACGCCTTCCAGGTGGTCTTCCAGGGCGTGACCGACCGTACGGTGGTATTCACCGAACAGAACCAGTTCCAGGACAACTGATTTGGCGCAAGCGTCGCCGGCCAGCCAGCCGGCGACGCTTCTGGTCGGCCTTTGTCGCCTGTGGATAGGGTGAGCAGCAGTTCGAGGCCCGTCCCGCGCCGAACTGGCGTTGTCTCACACCTCCTCGGGCGCGCAGCTGAATTTCAGCAGATTGCCGTGCGGATCCCGGATGTAGATTTCCTTCATGTTCCAGGGCCGCACGGTCAATGGGCTAAGCGCGTTTGACCCCGCGCGCAGAGTATTCGGCATGCCGCGCGCGGGATCGGCGGCAGGCGTTGTCATTTCAGGCGCCCTCGACGACGGAAAAGCCCTCGAACTGCGGGTGGCCGAGATAGTGGACCTTCGTCGTGCCGACATTTCTGTGGGCGGCGCGGAAATTCTCCGACCTGGTCCAGGCGACGAAATCATCGTGGCTCGCCCACACCGTGTGCGAAGCAAACAGCGTGTAGCCTTCGGTCTCGTTGACCGGGCCGCGCAGCAGATGGAATTCCTGGAAGCCCTTCATCTCCGAAAGGCTGGAATCACGATTCTTCCAGACGGCTTCGAAATCGTCTTCCGAGCCGTTCTGCACCTTGAAGCGGTTCATGGCGATGTACATCGGGTTCCTTTCAGCGGGTTTTGCACTTTGACGATTGATTGATGGCTTGAAACGGTGAGGTGGAGGCTGTCAAAACGGACCGATCGGCGCTTTGAATCGCCAGCTCGATAGCCCGGTCGCCGACGGAATGGGAGGAAAGGGCGCTTGCTGGCGCACAAGCTCCAAGGCGAATTTGTCGAGCTCCGGAGAGCCCGAGCTCTTGGCAAGTTGCAGGTCACTGATGTTTCCGTTGGCCAGCACCACAAACGCCACCATGGCGTTGTTGCGGGCCTTCGTTTGCGCCGCTTTCGAAACGCGGCGGTTGGCGCGGGCCAACTTGCTGGCCACCTCGCCGCTATAGCGGGACGCCGCCGCGTTGCCGGCATCGGTTTGTTTTCTGCCTTTGCTGGCAATTGCAGCCTTGATTTCGTGGCCATCCGCCGTGCCGCGCTTTTCATATGATTCACTTGCAGTTGCAGGGGCAACCGCCGGACCCGACCTGGCGCTGGAGATAGGCGGCTGCTCTGGAACCGGGGCAGGCGCCTCGGTGCTTTCGGCCTGAGCAGTTGGCTGTGTCGGCGCCTCAGTCTTGGGAGCCACGCTCTGGCTATCGGGACGTTGGGCGCCAGCCACCAATATGTGCGGCGTGACCGCTGACTGCTTGACAGGTTCCGGCAAAGGCTCGTGAAGTCCCTTCACAGCTTCCTCCATGGGCCGCGAAGGTTCTGTCGGTGGCACCGGCCTGGCCGCCCTTGCCGGCTCTGGTCTGGTGGGCTGCGGGGCGGGCACCAGGGTAACATTCATTGCCGCCGTGTCCCGATCCAGCGCGCTGCCGACCACATTGGCGCCCGCCTGATCGCTGCCTTCCGACTGCATGGCTTCCTGGAAATCGAATGTCCCCGACGGCGAGATCAGGAAAGCCGCCGCCACCGCGGCATGGAGCAGGCCGGAGATGACGATCGCCATCGCCCACTTGCCGTTGCCAGCTTGCGGTCGCGTCTGGGCAAGCGGCTTGGCCGGCGCTATCGCCAGCTCGCCGCCGGCGTCGGGGAGGGGACTGATTTCCTGCATGTCGCGGGCCGGAAACTGCAGCGACCCGTGCGGAATTGTCAAATCAAGATCGCTTGGTCCAAACGACAACGCATGGGGGCCGGCCAGAGGCCAGGCCACGGTGTTTCGCGTGAGTGCCGGGTGCAATCCCACTGCTTCAGACGCCGAAAGCGATGCCGGTCCTGGTGCCCGTCTTCAGCTTGCGCATGCAGGCGTTCGGTTCGACGCCGGTGCCGGCGCATTCCGTCGCGCTGTTGATCAGAACGCGACTGACCTTGGTGCAGTCCGTGCCGGCCAGATCGAAGCGCGTCACCTTGGTCTTGCCCGCCGGCAGCTCCTTGAAGTCAAGCACGGTCAGCCGGTCGACGACGCCGGCTTCGTTGAACAGGGCGATCTCGAATGCGGCCTTGGAGAGGTCGGCGCCAAGATTGTTGTTGACCAGGAAGGTCAGCCGGCAACCCTTTTCGGAAGGTTGCGCGCCATTGAGTTCGAGGGCCAGCGCGGGGGCCGGCGCGGGTTCTTGTGCCCGCGCCGGAACCATCGCCAGCGACATCGCGAGCGTCGAGGTCAGGAGACGAAGCGATGTCGTCAAGCCCGTCATGGCCGTCAGCCTCCAAAACGCATGGTCGCCGCTAGCTTCAGCGTTATGCCCGGTTCATAGACCGCGACCGTCGTGCTGCCGTTCAAGGGGTTGGCGTATTTGACATCGAACAGATTATCGGCGCGGAAATCGACCTTCAGATTGTCGGTCGCCTCATAGCTGGCGAAGGCATTGACCAGCGTGTAGTCCCTGGCCACCGCATTGCCCTTCGGCTTGCCATTGTACTGCACCTCGCCGCCGACGGTCAGCTTGTCCTCGAGGAAGCGCAGTCCGAGCTGCGCCGTAACCTGCGAGGATGGGATGGTGGCGAGGTCTGCTCGAATGCCGTCGTAGGAAATGGTGTGGCCGTTGGTGATCGAGGCCGAGAGGCCGGCATAGCCCCATCCGGCGTCATAAACCCCTTCCAGTTCAAAGCCGTTGATCTTGGCCTTGGCGAAGTTCTGGTATTGGTAGCAGATCGGGATGTAGCCGGGGTTGTTCATCAATTGATCCCAATCGACCGGGCAGGCGCTTGTCGGGTCGCTGAACGAAGCTCCGAAGGATGCACCCTCGATGTAGTCGTCCACATCGTTGTTGAAATAAGCCGCCTTGATGCGGAGCGCGTCACCGGCTTCGAGGATGTCGTTCTGCTTGTAGTTGACGCCGAATTCGACTGTCTTACCGGTCTCGGGCCTCAGGTTGGGATTGGGCAGGAACGGGAAAGTGACGCCGGTCGGATGGTTGCCGCTGATCAGCGTTTCCGTCAGCGAAGGCGAGCGATAGCCTTCCGCATAGGTGCCGTAGAACTGAAGGCCCGCAAGGCTGGCGCTTTCGAACGGCGAGACGCCGACGGTGATCCGTGGCGACAGCCGGTCACCCGATGTCTCGTGGGTGCTGTCCTTGAGGCTATAGCTGTCATAACGCAGCCCGGCGATGATCTCGAGCCAGTCCCAGGTGAGCTTGTCCTGGACATAGGCGCCGGACACGTTTCGCTTGCCCGAAGGGGTGTAGAAACTATCGCCGCCCGCGGTGCCGCCAGTCTCGACGTCATCATTCACCCAGTCGCCGCCATAGGTCAGTTCGTGCGCGACGCCGCCAGTTTCGAATCTCGACGTGTTCCAGATATCGATCGCTGCCGTACCGACGTCGAAGGTCGATGTCGAACCCGCCGGGAGGATTATGGAATCACCGGTGGTCGGATCGAACCGGTTGAGCGGGACGAGGCTGGTCAGATCCAGATTGGTCTTGTTGTAGGAGGTGTTGATGTGGAGATCGAGCCAGCTCTTGTCTTCATCCGTGATGTTGTAGCGGGCTGTGAAGGTGTTCGACTTCAGGTCTGCATCATTGATCGGAACACCACTGCTGATCTCGCGCCAGCCGTCGCTTGAACCGACCCAGCCGAGCTTCAATTCGCTGTTGTCGGTCGGGCGGATGGTGGTCTTGAGCAGGCCGCTCAGCACGTCGAAACCGGTGCCCTTGACGGTGTCGCCGCCGCCATCCTTGTAGTCGTCATAGTTGCGGTAGACGATGTTGCCCAAGACGTCCCAGTTCTCATTGAAGCGGTAGGCGCCGGATGCGCTGGTGGTCCAGCCCTTGCCGTTGCTTTCGTAACGTCCGGTGACCGAAGCCCCCCATGTTTCTTCCGGCTTGAGGAAGTCCTCGGCGTCCTTTGTATCGAAGAAGACGACGCCGCCTATAGCGCCCGAACCATAGGTGTTGGCGACGGGACCCCGGATCACGTCGACGGATTTGACGAGTTCGGGGTCGATATAGAAGGTCGACTGCGTGCCGTGGTCGGAGCGCTGGAAGTTCTGGCGCGCGCCGTCGACGATGATCGCGACGCGGCCGAAATCCTGCAAGCCGCGGATGTTGATGCTGGTGCTGACGCGCCTGGCGTCGGCCTGCGCGGCGATACCCGGCACCCCCAGCAGCATCTCGTTGGGCGTCGTCGCCATGCGGCGGTCGAGCTGTTCCTGGCCGACATGGCTGGCCGAGGCCAACGATTCGATCGCCGTTTCGCCGGTGCGGCTGAGTACCAGGATCTTGTCGAGCAGGGTGGCGCCCGCGGGCGCTGCTTTTTCCTGGTCAGCCTTCTTCGATTGATCCGTCTGCTTGCCCGCCGGCTGCGTTGCCTGTTGGGCGTGGGCTGATGGCGCGGACAAGGCGATCGCCGCCACGCTTGCCAACAAAGCCGCTATTTCGTTCGCTGCCGACCGGCCGCGCCATTCCCAGTTCACCAACCCCACGCCCCAACTCCAAATCCAGGTTCGATGCTGGCTGGCCCGGGGCTGGCTGGCATTTTTCATCGTGTCCGGCGTCTTAAATGTTGACTCATTTGCTCCGGTATTGCACTGACTAGTAAACATGATTATTCGAGTCAAGAAATGAATCGGAATTTATGCAGCGCCTAGCCAGATGCCCGGCACAGGAAAGGGATCGACCCAGATGAACACGCACAATCCCAATGACTTTCGCTATCGCGTCCGCCGTTCCGACGATGCCTCCGCCCGCTTCGATCGGGTTCCGCTGGCGGTGCGAACGCTCTCCAGCAACACCCTGTTCCAGGGCGAGCACGAGATCGGCATCGAACATCACGGCGCGCTCTACCGGCTGAAGATCACCCGCCAAGGCAAGCTCATTCTCAACAAGTAAGGCATGGCAGTAGGGACGAGACATGGACCAGCGCGTAAAACCCGCCCCGCATGAAATCCGGCGGGCACGGACAGAGAATCCGAAGGCGCGCGAGCGTGACCTGGCCGCGCAACTCGGCATTTCGGAAGCCGAACTGGTCGCCGCGCATTGCGGCGACGGCGTCGTCCGTATCGAGCCGCGTGTCAACGATCTGCTGACCGGCCTCGAGGCCGTCGGCGAGGTCATGGCGCTGACCCGCAACGAAAGCGCGGTGCACGAGAAGATCGGCGTCTACGACAAGGTCATCACCGGTAACCACAGTGCCATGGTGCTTGGCGAGAACATCGACCTGCGCATCTTCCCGAAAGTCTGGGCGCATGGTTTTGCCGTGGAAAAGCGCGATGGCGACAAGATACGCCGCAGCCTGCAGTTCTTCGACGCGGCCGGCGAGGCGATGCACAAGGTGCATCTGCGACCGGCTTCCAGCCTCTATGCCTATCAGAAGCTGGTGGCGGCGCTCGAATCGTCGAACCAGGAGCCGACGGTCGACATTTCAGGGCCAACCTCCGACGACGAGATCCATGGTGGCGAAACGACCGCCAATCTCAACGATCTGCGCGACCGCTGGAGCCGGTTGACCGACGTGCACCAGTTCTTCGGCATGCTGAAGACGCTGAAGCTCAGCCGCCGCCAGGCAGTGCGCATGGTCGGCCAGGATTATGCCTGGCTGCTCGACAATGACGCCGTCAGGGCCATGTTCCATCATGCCGCCGGGGGCGAAATGCCAATCATGTGCTTTGTCGGCAATCGCGGCTGCATCCAGATCCATTCCGGACCGGTCAAATCCATCAAGCCGATGGGGCCATGGATCAACGTGCTGGACGAGACCTTCCACCTGCATCTGCGAACCGACCACATCCACGAAGTGTGGGCGGTGCGCAAGCCGACCAAGGACGGTCATGTCACTTCGCTCGAAGTCTATGCCGCCGACGGCAAGATGATCATCCAGTTCTTCGGCAAGCGTCACGAAGGCGAAAGCGAGCGCGACGACTGGCGGTTCCTGGCGGAGAACCTGCCGCGCATCCCAAGTCCGACCGCGGCCTGAGGAGAACGACAATGAGTTGCTTTTCCAGGATCGTGGTCGGGCCGGCGATCGGCCTTTCCCTGGCTTTTGCCGCGCTGCTGCCATCCAATGCCAGCGAAGGCACGGTCGTGTTTGCCGATCCGTCGAGGATCGCGGCGATTGGCGGCTCGATCACGGAGATCGTCTATGCGCTCGGCGAGGAGAAGCATCTGGTGGCTCGCGATTCCACCAGCAACTATCCGAAAGCGGCGCTCGATCTGCCTGACGTCGGCTACATGCGCCAGTTGTCGCCGGAGGGTGTCCTGTCAGTCAATCCGACCGCCATCCTGGCGCTGCACGGCAGCGGCCCCAGGGAAGCCGTCGATGTGCTGAAGAAGACGAGCATCCCGTTCATCGAAGTGCCCGAGCACTATAGCCACGAAGGCATCATCGAGAAGGTCCGCATCGTCGGCAAGGCGCTCGGCGTCGATGCCAAGGCTGAAGTGCTGGCCAAGGCGCTTGATGCCAAGCTCACCGCCGCCGAACAGCAGACGGCCTCGATCAAGGAGCGCAAGCGCATCCTGTTCGTGTTGTCGATGCAGGGCGGCAAGATCCTGGCCGCCGGCAGGGAGACCGCCGCCGACGGCATCGTCAAGCTGGCGGGCGGCGTCAATGCCGTCGAGGGCTTTTCCGGCTACAAGCAGATGTCCGACGAGGCGATCATCACCGCCGGTCCGGATGTGATCCTGATGATGAACAATGCCGGACCCCCGGTACCGGACGACGAACTGTTCGCCAATCCGTCGATCGCCTCGACGCCGGCGGGTGCCGCACGCAAGCTGATCCGCATGGATGGCGCCTATCTGCTCGGCTTCGGGCCGCGCACGGCCGACGCCATCCACGACCTCGCCGTCTCGCTCTATGGCGCGCAGGTCAAGGACTGAGCGGGCGGATCATGGTCGATCAATCGATCGCCGGCCCGGCGAAGGCGATGACGAGTGCATCCGAAGGCGACCGCTCGGCGCGCGCCCGCATCGTCATCCTGCTTTTGTGCCTGGGGCTCGTCATCGCCGCATTGCTGTCGCTGACGTCTGGAGCGTCGGACGCGTCGGCCCTCAACGTTATCAGGGACGGGCTGTTTGGCGCGATGCCGGGTGATGCCGCGTTGAGCGCCCGCGACAGCCTGATCGTCTACGACATCCGCCTGCCGCGCGTCATTCTCGGCATGCTGGTCGGGGCAGCACTTGCGGTTTCCGGCGCCGTCATGCAGGGGCTTTTCCGCAATCCGCTCGCCGACCCTGGCCTGGTCGGCGTGTCGGCGGGTTCGAGCCTTGGCGCCGTCGCCGTGATCGTGCTCGGTGGGACAATGCTGGCACCGCTGACGGCCCCGCTCGGCACGCTCGCGCTGCCTCTGGCGGCTTTTTGCGGCGGCCTTGCCACGACATTGGTGCTTTATCAGGTTGCCACGCGGCAGGGCCGCACCTCGGTTGCCACCATGCTGCTTGCCGGCATCGCGCTGGCGGCGCTCGCCATGGCGCTGACCGGCATCCTGATCTTCATGGCGGACGACCGCCAGTTGCGCGACCTGACCTTCTGGCAACTCGGATCGCTCGGTGGCGCGACTTGGGCGAAGATCGCTTCGGTCGGGCCGGTTATCATGCTTGCGTTGGTGGCGATGCCATTCCTGGCGCGGGGGCTCAACGCGCTGGCGCTGGGCGAGGCGACCGCCGGCCATCTCGGCATTCCGGTGCAGCGGCTGAAATATACCGCGATCATCGGTGTTTCGGCGGCGGTCGGTGCCTCGGTCGCCGTCAGTGGCGGCATCGGCTTCGTCGGCATCGTGGTGCCGCATCTGCTGCGCTTGGCTATCGGTCCGGACAACCGCTATCTGCTGCCGGCTTCGGCGCTGCTTGGCGCCTCGCTGCTGCTTGTGGCCGACGCCGTCGCCCGCACCATCGTGGCGCCGGCCGAACTGCCGATCGGCATCGTTACCGCGATATCAGGCGCGCCCTTCTTCCTATGGATCCTGCTGCGCAAGCGCGGCGTGGTTGATTTGTGAGACTTGGGACCTGTGGGGCTGGAACCTGTGAGGCTGGGATGATCGAGACAAGGGATGTGTCGGTGGCGATCGCCGGCAAGCGTATCGTCAGCGGTGTCGACTTCGATGCGCGGCCAGGCGAAGTGGCCGCCATTGTCGGCCCCAATGGGTCCGGCAAGACCACCTTCCTCAAGGCGTTGTCCGGTGAACTCGCCTACACCGGGCGCGTCGCCCTCAACGGCCGCGATCTCTCGGCATTGAAGCCGGTCGAGATCGCCGTCCAGCGGGCCGTGTTGCCGCAGGCGACGACGCTGTCGTTCCCGTTCACGGTGCGCGAGGTTGTCAAGCTCGGCCTTGTCGGTGGCCGTTCGGGTGTCCTGCCCGGCGAGGATGCGCGGTTGCCGGAGCGGGCGCTGGCTCGCGTCGATCTCGACGGTTTTGCCGGGCGTTTCTACCAGGAGCTTTCGGGTGGCGAGCAACAGCGCGTCCAGCTTGCGCGCGTGCTGTGCCAGGTCTGGGCGCCGCTGCTCGACGGCCGGCCGCGCTATCTGTTCCTCGACGAGCCGGTTTCCAGCCTCGACATCAAGCACCAGTTGATCATCATGAACATCGCCCGTGACTTCGCCAGAAGGGGCGGCGGCGTGGTCGCCATCCTGCACGACCTCAACCTGACGGCCATGTATGCCGACCGGATCTTCGTCATGCATCGCGGCAGGCTCGCCGCGACCGGGTCGCCGCGGGAGGTGCTGAGCGATGATCTGATCGAGAAAGTGTTCGACTGCCGGCTCAAGGTCGGCGTGCTGCCGGCCGGCAATGTGCCGTTCGTATTGCCGCAATCTGCCACTTCGGTCTGTTGAGATTCAGGTGAGGCCGGCCTGCGAACGGCTGTTTCCTGCGCTTCCGGTACTCACGTACCAAAGTACGCTTCGTTCCGGTTCTCGGAACCAACCATTCCCGGCTCGGCCTGACCTGAATCTCAACAGACCTGGTCTGTGTGGTCAGGCGGCCGGGGCGCGGCGCTCCACCAGCATGTCGATGCCGAGCAGGTTGCGCACATTTGGCCGTGCCGCAACGAGATCGGCGATCGTATGGCGCGACAGCACCGCGAAGAATGCGTTCAGCGCCTCGCGCAGCGCCGAATTCAGCGCGCAACTGTCGACCAGCGGACATTCGGCGGCATCGTTCTCGAAGCATTCGGCCATGGCGAAGCTTTCCTCGGTCACGCGCACGACATCGAACAGGCTGATCGCTTCGGCGGCGCGGCCAAGCCTGACGCCGCCATTCCTGCCGCGTACGGTCTCGATCAGGCCGTGCTCGACCAGCGGCTGCAGGATCTTGAACAGGAACAGCTCCGAAACCGAATAGGCGGCTGCGATCTCCGGAATGCGGCTCAGCCGATCATTGTTGGCGGCACAGTACATCAGGATGCGCATGGCATAGTTGGTCTGGCGGGTAAGCCGCATCTTGTCCTCACAGGGCGTTGGTGCGATGCAACAACGCCAGATTTCAAAACCCTGCTGGCGCGGCTTGATCCGAAAATTTTCGGATCCGCCACGCTGGCTTGGGCGGAATATGGCCTATACCTTGGAACAATTCCAGACTGGCTGGGCATAATAGATGAATATTCTCGTCAACTTTGTGTGCGCAACGGGCAAGACGCCGGGCGAAATCGGCCGCCACGAGCATTTCGCCTGATGAAACACTAAATAGGCCCGAGATCGACGAGGAGCGGCTCATCCATGTCTCAATCCGCCTCTTCCCTGGCGCCCGTGCGTTTCGATGCCGACGCGGATGCCAAGCTTTCCGCGCTGCGGTGGACAAAATTCGTCGCCACGGCCGCACTGGCGCTTTGCGTGGTGGTGTTTGCGCTCGCCAAGTCGTTCGAGAGCATCTATCCGTGGCTGGGGTTCGTCGCTGCCTTTGCCGAGGCGGCGACCATCGGTGGCCTCGCCGACTGGTACGCGGTGGTGGCGTTGTTCAGGCGACCGCTCGGACTGCCCATCCCGCATACCGCAATCATCCCCGAGAACCAGAACCGCATCGCCGACAATCTCGGCCGCTTCATCGAGGTCAATTTCCTGGCGCCGGAACCGGTGCGCGAAAAGCTTGCCGAGGTCGATTTCTCGGCGCTCGTCGCCGACTGGCTGGCCGATGCCGAGCGCGCCGCCGGCCTGTCGCGCTTCGTCGTGCGGCTGGTGCCGCAGACGCTTGCCGCGATAGAGCAATCCGGCCTGCGTGGTTTCGTCACAAACCGCATGTTGGAGCAGATCGAGAAAGTGCCACTGGCACCGCTGGCCGCCGAGCTGTTGTCGGCACTCACCAACGACCGCCGCCACCAGAAACTGTTCGATGAGTTCATCAAGGTGATCGGCCGGTTCCTCAACGACGAACAGGCGCTGGCGACGATGCGCGAGAAGATCCGCGAGGAACTGCCGTCGCTGTTCAACCTGTTTCGCGCCGACGCCTATCTGTTGAAGAAGATCGTCGCCTCGGCCGGCTCGCTGCTCGACGAGGTGCGGGCCGATCCCGACCACCCGATGCGTGCCGAATTCGATCGCTTCGCCCAAAGCTTCGTCGAGCGGCTGCGCACGTCCAGGCAATACGCCAGGCGTGCCGAGAAGATGAAGCGCGATTTTCTCGCCAGGCCCGAAGTCAGGGCGCTGGCCGGCGACATGTGGGCAAGCCTCAGCCAGTTCATCGAGCAGGATGCCAAGGCGCCGAATTCGGTGATCCGCGCGCATCTTGCCAGCATGTTCGTCGAGGTGGGGCGGCATCTCGCAGGCGATGCGCAGATCCGGGCCGACATGAACCAGGGGTTTGTGGTGGCTCTCTCGTCGTTCGTGGAGAGCCAGAAGAGCAGCGTGTCGAAATTCATCGCCGACCAGGTCAAGCGCTGGGACCTTGCCCAGCTGACGCGGCTGATCGAGATGAACATCGGCAGGGACCTGCAATATATCCGCTTCAACGGCATGATCATCGGCGGGCTTGCGGGTGTCGTGCTTTACGTCGCCGAGCGGCTGTTCCTCGCCGGCTGACGCCCGTTTCGGGCCTGTGCCGATTCCGCCAGGCGCGAATGGACACGCGGTGCTTCGGTGTTATTCTCGTCGGGGAGCCCAATCGGCGGCGACAGGGGAGAAGACAATCATGGCAAAACAACCGGAATCCGATTCCTTCATGGACATGTTCGGCAGGTTCGGCCGCGACCTGAAGGTGCCCAATGTCGATGTCGAGGCGATCCTCGCGCATCACCGCAAGAACCTCGAGGCGCTGGAGAAATCGGCGCGAGCCGGCGCCGCCGGCGCATCCTCGCTGTTGTCCAGGCAACGCGAAATGCTGCAGGACACGCTGCGTGAGGTCGTCGACATGGCGCAGGACTACAAAGTGCCGGGCAATCCGCAGGAACTGATGGCCAAACAGACGGAATTCGCCCGCAAATCCTTCGAGGCCGCGTTGAAGAACGCCGGCGAAGTGGCTGAACTGGTCAAGAAATCCGGCACCGAATCGGTCGATATCCTGCGCACGCGCATCAAGGAGGCGATGGAGGAAATCCGCGCCGGCTACGAGAAGAAGTAGCGTTTCCTGTCCAAGACTGGTTGTTGCTGGCGACAGTCTTGAAAGCCAAGGATTCCCGATTTGACCTGCCGTTGCACCGGGAGGCATGCGACGGTTGCGGCCGGATTCGGCGGAACGGATTCACGCAGGGCGAATTGACAGAGGCCGCCAGTTCGTGGTCCGGAGGCGTTGGAAGCGATCGGGAAATCAGGAATGACTGAAATACGGCCCAAGACGCCGCCGACCTATGAGCAGTTGAGGACGATGGCCGGGCAGGAACTCGGCGTGTCGGAATGGACAACGGTCGATCAGAACCGCATCGACCAGTTCGCCGAATGCACCGGCGACCATCAATGGATACATGTCGATCCCGAGAGGGCGCGGCGGCAAAGCCCGTTCCGCACGACGATCGCGCATGGCTACCTGACGCTGTCGATCATCGGCGCGCTGGCGCTGGGCATGGGGATCGTGCCGGAGAATACGCAGGCCGCCTTCAACTATGGCTTCGACAAGGTGCGGTTCCTGGCGCCGGTCAAGGTCGGCGCGCGCATCAGGCTGCGCATCACCCTGCTTTCCATGGAGGACAGGGGTCCCGGCCAATATCTGATGAAGGCGGCCAACACGGTCGAGATCGAAGGCGAGGAAAAGCCAGCGCTGACGGCTGAAACGCTGGTCATGCTCTACGAGCGCCGCAAGCGGGCAGGGGCCTGAGCGGCGTTCAACGATATTCCGCTTTGATCGCCTGCCGCCAAACAGGTCGCACGTCACGAAACTGTGGGTTCCGCGCGACCAACGGCGCGGGCCGAGAGCAGCGCGAGGAACAGCGCCACCAGTGCCAGCGCCGTTGCCGTCTGGAAGGTTACCTGCATCCCATGGGCGGCTGCCGCAGAACTCAGGATATCCTGTCCAGTGCCTGGCTGCCCGCCGGCCGATGCGATGGCGAATATGGCGCCCATCAATGACGCGCCGGTGATGAGGCCGAGATTGCGCGAAAGATTGAGCAGGCCGGAGACGACGCCGCGCGCGCCGGCGCCGACACCGCTCATGACGGCCGCGTTGTTGGACGTCTGGAACAAGGCGTAGCCGAAGCAGGTGACGATGATCGGAACGACATAGCTGGCAATGCCGAGCTTGGTCACGGCGAGCGACAGCAGGAACGTGCCGATGGCGAGGCCGAGCAGGCCGATAACCATCATCCTGTGGGCTCCGAAGCGATCGGCAAGGCGACCTGCCGCCAGCGCCGAGAGGGTCGAAACCAGAGGGCCGGTCGAAAGCACGAGGCCGACCATCGCGGCATCCAGGCCGAGGCCGCGGGACAGGTAGAAGGGGGCAACCACCAGGGTCGCCATCATCACGGTCGCGACGATGAGGCTCATGGCCAGGCTGGCGCTCAGTTGGAGGTCGCGGAAGCTGGCAAGCTGGATCAACGGGTTTTTCACTTTCGTCTGCACCCTGGCGAACAGCATGACGCCGATGCCGGCCGCGACCAGCAGGCCGATGTTGAGGGCGCCGAAATTGCCTCTGCCAAGCGTCATGGCCAGCGCATAGGCGGCCAGCGTCAGGGCCAGCAGGGCGGTGCCTGTCGCATCGAACTTGCCCCGGTCGGCCAGTGCCGTCTTGCCGCGGGCCGGCAAGGCGCGATAGGCGAGAACGAAGGTCAGCACGCCCAAAGGGACATTGACGAGGAAAATCGCGCGCCAGCCGAGACCGGCGATCAGAAGACCGCCGAGCGACGGGCCAAGCGTCGTGCCGATCGCCGACATGGCACCGAGCAGGCCCATGGCGCTGCCGGTTCTGGCCTTGGTCACGGTTTCAGCGACAAAGGCCAGCGTCAGCGCCATCATCAGCGCCGCGCCAAGCCCTTGCATGGCGCGCGCGGCGATCAGCAACCAGAGCGTCGGCGCCAGGCCGCAGAGCACCGATGCCGACGTGAACAGCGCGATGCCGCCAAGCAGCAGAGGCCGGCGCCCGAACATATCGGCCAACCGTCCGGCGCTGACGATCAATGTGGTGATGGCGAGCAGGTAGGCGAGAACAACCCATTGCACGGACTGGAACGACGCCCCGAACGTCTGCATCAGCGAGGGAAGGCCGACACTGGCAATGCTGGTTCCCAGCGACGACAGCAGCGTGGCGAGCGACAGGCTTGCCAGCGCCCAGCCGGTGGATTGGGTCTGTTGCGGCGCCGAAACGCGCCCGTCCAGAGTTTGCTCAACGATTGCCACGGCGATCTCCATTCCATCGGCCCCGGAACCGGAGCTATCGGAGATCTAGTTCCTTGGCGGATATGGCGGAAGGCGCAGCCTTTGCATCTTATTCATGCATGAAACGCCACATCACGATGGATCCATGCTACGATCCCGTCATGTCATCACCTGATCTCAATCTGCTTGTCGCCCTGGATGTCCTGCTGACGGAAGGCAGCGTGGCGCGCGCCGCCAATCGCCTTCGCCTCAGCCCCTCGGCGATGAGCCGGACGCTGGCACGGTTGCGTGAGACAACAGGCGATCCGCTGCTGGTCCGTGCCGGTCGCGGCCTTGTTCCGACGCCGCGCGCGCAGGAATTGCGGCAGCAGGCCGGTCGTGTCGTTCAAGATGCGGAAGCACTCCTGCGTCCAGCCAAGCTTCTCAATCTCTCAAGCCTCGACAGGACGTTCACGTTGCGCACCAATGAGAGCTTCGTCGAGGAGTTCGCGCCGCGTCTTGTCGCCCGCATCGAAGCCGAGGCGCCGCTCGTGCGGCTGCGTTTCGCGCCGAAGTTCGACAAGGATGTCACGTCGCTGCGCGAGGCGGCGATCGATCTGGAAATCGGCGTCGCCGGTGAAACCGGACCCGAGATGCGCATTCAGGCGCTGTTTCGCGACCGCTTCATCGGCGCCGTTCGATCTGGCCATCCCCTGAGCGAGGGCATCGTGACGCCGGAGCGCTACGCGGCCGGCCGCCACATCAGTGTTTCGCGGCGTGGCCGCGAGAAAGGGCCGATCGATGAAGCCCTGGAACGGCTTGGACTCCAGCGGACAATCGTGTGCATGGTGTCAGGCTTTTCGGCCACGCTTGCCATGGCGCGCGCATCCGACCTGATCGCCAGCGTGCCCGAGCGGCACACCGAAGGCGCGCGTGCCGGCATGCACAGCTTTCCGCTGCCGGTCGCCACGGTCGAGGTCACCATCTCCATGCTCTGGCATCCGCGCTTCGATGCCGATCCGGCGCAACGCTGGCTGCGCGACTGCGTGCGGGAGGTCTGTGCGGCTTCTCGCTGACTGACGACCGTATGAAGTCAACGCGCCATTGCCGCCTCCAGCACCTTGAAAATCCGCTCGTCCTGGCACTGGGCAACGTTGAAGCGCAGGAAGCGGCTGGCCGTCCGGGACAGGCTGAACGCGTTGCCGGGCGCCAGCACGATGTTGTCGGCGAGAGCGCGGCGGGCCACGTCAGCCGCGTCCACACCGTCCGGCAGGCTGCACCAGAGGAACAGCCCGGCCGGCTGGTCGATCCAGGGCGTGATGCCGATCGCCTTCAGGCGGGTGCTGGTCTCGCCCATGGCGCGCGAGAGCCGCGCGCGCAGCAAATCCATGTGCTTGCGATAGCTGCCGTCCTTCAAGAGAGTCAGTACCAGTTCGGCGGCAAGCCGCCCGCCGCCGAAGGTCGTGGCGATCTTGAGATCGGTCAGGCGCTCGATCCAGTCGCGGGGTGCGGCGATGAAGCCGCAGCGGACCGACGCCGACAGCGTCTTGGAGAAGCTGCCGATATGGACGACCCGGCTGAGACCATCGAACGCCGCCAGCCTGGGGGCGGGGGCATGCTCGAAATCGGCGAAGATATCGTCCTCGACGATAGTCAGATCCGATTGGTCGGCGAGTTTCAGCAGCCGGTGCGCGGTGACCGGCGACAGGATCGCGCCGGTCGGATTGTGAATGGCGGAATTGGTGATGTACAGGCGCGGCCGGTGCTCTGCCAGCGCCTGTGCGAACAGGTCGATATCCGGCCCCGATGGCGTGTAGGGAACGCCGACGACCTTGGCCCGGTGCGCGCGCAACAGAGCGTGGAAATTGAAATAGCAGGGGTCGTCGACCAGCACGGTATCGCCGGGCTCGATCAGGAACCGGCACAGGAGGTCGATGGCCTGTGTGCCCGATTCCGTCAGCATGATCTGCTCAGGCGAGGCTTCGATGCCATGCTGCGCCATGCGCCGTGCCAGCAGTTGGCGCAGCGGCGGCAGCCCGAGCGGCGTGCCGTAGTCGGCAAGCGCGGCGTCGTTGGCACGCGCCATTGTGCGCAGTGCGCGGCGCAATCCCGCCTGCGGCATCCACGAGGCCGGCAGCCAGCCGCAGCCGGGTTTCAACATATCGTCGCCCGCGTCCAGTGACTGTCGCGAGATCCAGAGCGGATCGACGGCACGGTCGAGCCGGGGACCGATCTCGGCCAGCGACAGCGGCGCCAGCGAGCCGGCGGCATAGAAGCCTGATCCCGGCCGGGAGCGGATCGTGCCTTCGGCGGCAAGCCGCTCATAGGCCTCGACCACGGTGGATTTGGACACTTGCATGGATTGCGCGAAGGCGCGGATCGACGGCAGTCGGGCTCCAGGCGTCAAGCTGCGCGCGGCGATCCGCTGGCGGATGGTTGCCATGACGCTTTCGACCAAAGTGGGGGCGCCCAGGGCTCGCGCAACGTCAGTTTCCAAGGCGAGGTCAGTCATCTGTACTGCTCGTTATGTCATCACAGTTTCGTTGAATTGTACTGCATTGTCTCTGGCCGCGCCACGGGCATCTGCCCGATAGAGGGCGAAAGCAATGGAGCTTGGAATGGACAAGACCGCGAGCGGCTGGCTGAACGGATTTATCGGTGTGCTGATCTTCTCAGGCTCGCTGCCGGCGACGCGCGTGGCCGTGATGGACTTCGATCCGACATTCGTGACATCGGCTCGCGCCGCGATTGCCGGGCTGCTTGGCCTGGCAATGCTGCTCTTGTTCCGGCAGAAGCGCCCGGAGCGCGGCGATCTCTTGTCGCTGGTGATCGTGGCGCTGGGCGTGGTGGTCGGCTTTCCCTTGCTGACCGCGCTTGCGCTGAAGCACGTCACCTCCGCCCACTCGATCATCTTCGTCGGCCTGCTGCCGCTGGCAACCGCGATCTTCGGCGTGCTGCGCGGTGGTGAGCGTCCACGGCCGGCGTTTTGGCTGTTTTCCTGCATCGGCAGCGCGCTTGTCGCCGGCTTCGCGCTTATGCAGGGAGTGACGGCCTCGCCGGTCGGTGATGGCCTGATGCTCGCCGCCATCGTCGTTTGCGGCCTGGGTTATGCCGAGGGCGCTGCGCTGTCACGCAAGCTCGGCGGCTGGCAAGTGATCTGCTGGGCGCTGACGCTGTCGCTACCGATCATGCTGGTGCTGACTTTCGTGACCCTGCCGCCGTCCTTTGCCGCCGTCGGCTCCCACGCCTGGATCGGGCTGGCTTACGTCTCGCTGTTCAGCATGCTGATCGGCTTCGTCTTCTGGTATCGCGGCCTGGCGCATGGCGGCATCGCCGCGGTCGGCCAGTTGCAGCTGCTGCAGCCCTTCTTTGGCTTGGCGCTTGCGGCGACGCTGCTGCACGAGCAGGTCAGTTGGTTGATGGTCGTCGTCACGCTCGGCGTGGTGCTGTGCGTGTTCGGCGCGAAGAAGTTCGCGAGGTAAGTGGCTTCGCGGTAGAGCGGCTCGCGCCCCTAGAACTTCGTCACCACGCCAATGCCGATGCCCTCGAAGCCGCCCATCGCCATCAGAGCCGCCGGCGCCTCGTCGAGGCTCATCTTCTTGCCGACCAGCAGTTCGGGCTTGAGCTTGCCGTGGCGGATCATGTCCATCATCGCCTGATAGCGATAGGCCTGCATGCCATGGCTGCCGAGGATCTCGAGTTCGAAGGCGATCACCTTGTCCATCGGCACCTGCGGGCGGGCGTGCTCGCCCAGCATCAGGCCGACCTGCACGTGGCGGCCGCGCCGGCGCAGGTTCGCAATCGAATTGAACGAGGTGGTGGGGTGGCCGAGAGCGTCCATCGACATATGCGCGCCGCCATTGGTGATCTGCTTGACCGCCTTGACCACATTCGGCGTCGTGGACGCGTTGATGGTCGCCACAGCACCGATCTTCTTGGCGAAATCCAGCTTCTCGTCGGTGAGATCGATGGCGATGACATTGGCGCCCATGGCGCTGGCAATCATGATCGCCGACAGGCCGACGCCGCCGCAGCCATGCACCGCCACCCATTCGCCCGGCGTCACCCGGCCCTGGTCGACGATGGCGCGGAACGAGGTGACGAAGCGGCAGCCAAGGCTGGCGGCGGTGGCGAATTCCATTTCGTCGGGCAAGCGCACGAGATTGGTGTCGGCATGCTCGATGGCGACATATTCGGCGAAGGAGCCCCAGGCGTTGAAGCCGGGCTGGGACTGGTGTTCGCAGACCTGATGGTTGCCCGAGGTGCATTCGAAGCAGCGGCCGCAGCCGACGGCGAACGGCACGGTGACACGCTCGCCGGCCTTCCAGCGGGTCACGTGCTTGCCTGCGGCAACCACGATGCCGGCCAGTTCATGGCCCGGCACGTGCGGCAGCGTGATATCGGCGTCATGGCCCATCCAGCCATGCCAGTCGCTGCGGCACAGGCCGGTCGCCTCGACCTTGATGACGACGCCATCGGCAGCCGGTTTCGGATCGGGAACGGTCTGGATCGTCGGCGCTTCGCCGAACTTTTCGAAGACGACGGCTCTCATCGGTCACTCCACCCTTCACACGGCCCGCGCTGCCAGAAACGATAGCCGATTCCCTGTCCGGTCAAGCGGAAATCGATTCCGCCAGGCATGCTGCTCTGGATGCTGATGCTGCGTGGACCAATGAAGCCTACTCGGCATCAATCTGGTTCTGAGGAGCGGCTTTCTGGAAGGCGGGCAAAGCCATGCAAGCGGCGTTGATGCGCGCGATCGTCGGGTAGGGGCTCATGTCGACGCCAAAGCGGGCATTGCTGGTGACTTGCGCGGCCAGGCAGATGTCCGCCAACCCCGGCGTGTCGCCGTGGCAGAATTCTCCGGTCTCGGGCGAGGAAGTCAGAATCTTTTCAAGCGGCTGAAAGCCCTCGTTGACCCAGTGGCGGAACCAGTTGGCGATGTCCTGGTCGCCGGCACCGAACAGTGTGCGCAGCGAGGTCAGCACGCGCAGATTGTTCACGGGATGGATGTCGCAGGCGATCATCTGCGCCAGCATCCTGACATGGGCCCGGCCAAGCGGATCCTTCGGCAGCAGCGGTGGTTCGGGTCGGATCTCGTCGAGGAATTCGATGATCGCCAGCGATTGCGTCAGCAGCGTGCCGTCGCTCCAGATCAGCGCCGGCACCAGCCCCTGCGGATTGACCGCGAGATAGGCGGGCTCCAGATGCTCGCCATGGCGCAGATGGTGCGGGACATAGTCGTAGCCCAGCCCCTTCATCTCCAGCGCGATCCGCACCCGATAGGAGGTGGAGGAGCGATAGTAGTTGTGAAGGACGATATCGCTCATGCGTTCACTTCGGCTGGCCGATGGTGATTTCGATCGTGCCGATGCCGTCGACGCCGCCAGTCATCGTGTCGCCGGCACGAACCGCACCGACGCCGGCCGGCGTGCCAGTGAAGATCAGGTCGCCGGGCTCCAGCTCCACCGCCTCGCTGCAGATCGAGACGATATCTGATATCGGCCAGATCAATTCGGTGAGGTCGGCGTCCTGCCTGACCTGGCCGTTGACGGCGAGCCAGATGCGGCCCTTTTGCGGATGTCCAGATTTTGCTGCTGATATCAGCGGGCCGCAAGGGGCGGAACGGTCGAACGCTTTCGACCAGTCCCAGGGCCGCGCCATTTTCTTGGCTTCGTCCTGCAGATCGCGGCGGGTGAGGTCGATGCCGACGCCGTAGCCCCAGACATGATCCAGCGCCTGCTCGCGGGCGATGCGGAAGCCCGGCTTGCCGATCGCGGCAACCAGTTCGATCTCGTGATGCAAACTGCCGGTCAAGGGCGGGTAGGGGATCGTCGCGCCGGAATCGACCACGGCGTCGGCCGGCTTGGTGAAGAAGAAGGGCGGATCGCGCTCGTCATTGCCGAACTCGCGGGCATGCGCCGCATAGTTGCGGCCGACGCAGAAGATGCGGCGCACCGCGAAACGCTCTGGCGAACCCGCGATGGCCACCGATGCGATTGCTGGCGGGGGAAGGACGAACTCTGTCATGTAAGGTCTCTGCTTGGTTGCCGGAACATTCGACCCATTTGGATGGCCGGGCAAGGCGATTGTCATCGGAAACGCCGGCCCCGGCTCTTTCCAAGAGATGGCGATATACTATTTGGCAATAATCTGGCCATGCTGGCGAGACTATTCTAATCGCCTCTGAACTGAAATGAACCCCATGACCGCAGTCCACGATCGCGCCCGGTTCCTGATCATCGACGACCACCCGCTGTTTCGCGAGGCGCTGCACAGCGCGGTGCAGATGGCCTATCCGGAAGTCGACACGGTGGAGGCGCGCTCGATCACCGAGGCGCTCGAGCTCCTGGCCGGCGCCAAGCCGTTCGATCTTGCGCTGCTCGACCTCAGCATGCCCGACGTGCACGGATTTGATGGCCTGCTGCAGCTCAGGACCCGCTATCCGCGCCTGCCCGTGGTCATCGTCTCGGGCTACGAGGAACCGAAGATCATTTCCGAGGCGCTGTCCTACGGCGCCGCCGGCTTCATTCCGAAATCGGCGCGCAAGAGCGACCTGGCCGCCGCCATCCGCTCGGTGATGGAAGGCGCGATCTATGTGCCGGAAACCTATGAAGGTCGCACACCGGACGCCGACAGCACCGACCGCGCCGACATGGTGCAGCGCCTGTCCACGCTGACGCCGCAGCAGCTACGCGTGCTGCAGATGCTGCGCCAGGGCCTGCTCAACAAGCAGATCGCCTACGAGTTGCAGGTCGGCGAAACCACGGTCAAGGCGCATGTCTCCGAAATCCTGCGCAAGCTCAATGTCTATAGCCGCACGCAGGCTGTCATCGAGGTTTCGAAGCTGGACAATGCGGAGCTGTTTCGAGACCAGGGGGGATTTTGATCTTTCACCTCACCCGACGCTGCGCGCAGCTCCAACGGGGGAAGGATCGAGGGTCTAAGCCAGCAGATGCGCCAGCAGCGCGCGCAGTTGCGCCGGCTTCACCGGCTTGCGCATCAGTTCGATGCCACCCGCACGCGCTGCCTTGGCGACGGCTTCGGAGCTGTCGGCGGTGACGATCAGCGCCGGCACGGCGCGGCCGAGATAGTCGCGGACCTCGGCGATGGTGGCGGTGCCGAGATCGCCGCCGTCGAGATGCTGGTCGGCAATGACGATGTCTGGCACCCAGTCGGTGTCGCCAAGCAGGTCGAGCGCATCGTCGGTCGAGGTCGCGGCCCGCACCAGGCATTGCCAGCGCTCGAGCAGGAATGTCATGGCCTGCAGCACCTCGGCATCGTTCTCGACCAGCAGCACCTTTGTGCCGAACAGGCCGTAGCCGCGCGGCCGCTCCATGTCGGCGAGGTTGGCAATGGCGTCGGCGGGCGCGCCGATGCCGACCGGAACATCGATGTGAAAGATGGTGCCGCGCCCGACCTTCGATGAAAACGTCACGGGATGGCCGAGCGCGCTGGCCATGCGGCGCACGATGGCGAGCCCGAGCCCAAGACCACCGCCGTCCAGTTCGGCATTGGCCGGCGAGGTGCCGCGGTGGAATTCCTCGAACACCGCCTCGCGCTGGTCGTCGGGAATGCCGCAACCGGTATCGGCGACGTCGATGCGGATGGTGTCGCCGCGATGCCTGGTGCCGACAAGCACGCCGCCAGAGCGCGTATAGCCCAGCGCGTTGGAAAGAATGTTCTGCAGGATGCGGCGCAGCAGCGTGCGGTCGGAGCGGACCACCGCATTGACCGGCCGGAACTTCAGCGACAGCCCCTTCAGTTCCGCCACCGGCTGGAAATCCGAGCGCAGCGACGAGAACAGCGCCTCCAGGCTGACGTCGCCGATGTCGGGTTGCACCACGCCGGCATCGAGCTTGGAGATGTCGAGAAGCGTGCGCAGCAGGTCCTCCATCGTCTCCAGCGAGCGCTCGACCTGCCGCACCAACTTCCTGCCCTCGTCGCTGGTCTGCACTTCGGCAAGCGCCGAGACGGAGAGGTGGGCGGCGTTCAGCGGTTGCAGCACGTCGTGGCTGGCGGCGGCGAGGAAGCGGGTCTTGGACAGGTTCGCCAGTTCGGCGTTTTCCTTGGCGGCGCTGAGGTCGATGTTGGACTGTTCCAGCCTTCGCAGCGTCGAGTGCAATTCCTCGGTGCGCGTGCGCACTCGATTTTCCAGCGAAATCGCGGTCTGGAACAGCGAGAAGGCGTTGCCCTGCTGGTCCATCGATCGCTCGACGCGGCTGACCAGCGCCGCGTTGATCTTCTTCAGCCTCTCGAGGTCATTGATGTCCCTGAGCGGCATCTTATTCCGCCGCCTGGCGTTCGCCAAAGGCGATGCCGGTGAAAGTCTGGTTCAAATGCATGGACCGGTACTGTTCGCCATAGGTGCCGAAGCCGATGACATTGTTGACCCGGTAGAGCTCCGAAATGTCCCGGAAGACCTGACGGTTGCGTGCGTCCAGCCGGCGCAGCACGCAGTCGAAGCCGAGGATCATGTCGATGCCGCCAAGCCTGTCCTCGACATCCCGCAGCGCGGCGCGAGTCGATTCGACCATGTCCATCGGCTGGGCGATCGACAGCACGACGCCGTCGTCGATGGCGCAGAAGAACGACAGCGAGCCGTCCGGGTGCATCTTCTGGATCGAGCGGCAATAGTATTCGCCGCCGACCTTGACCACCACCGGATGCGAGGCGAAGCTCAGCGGCGTCAATGTCTGCGGGAGGATACCGACAGAGGCGGCATATTCCTCCGCCGCGTTGGTGGCGTTGAACTCGCGCACGATGCGGTGATCGGGATCGGATGCCGTCACCACCAGCTTTTCGTCGGTGGGAACGAAGTTGTCGGTCTTGAAGACATGGAAGGGAATTTCCGTGGCGATCAGCACGATGATGGCGCTGTCGGAGGTGACCCTGCCATTCGAGATCAGCCGTGTCGTCTCGAATTTCAGGTCATCGCCAGCCGAGCCGCCGAGCAGCGGTATGTCGTCGAGACCCCAGTGGATGGCCGAACTCACTGCTTCCTCGGCATAGGAGAGCCCATCGATGAAGCAAAGCGCGAACGTGTTCCTGGTCTGCTCGTGGCCGATGCGCCCACGCAACAGGCGCCTCAGCGCCTCGACCTCACCGGTGATCCTGTCCATGCCCGAGGAGGACAGATCGTCGACCATCGTGCTGACCGCGGTGAATGACGCCGAGGGAAGCAGCATGGCGAGCACGTGGCCGTCCTCGAGGCCTTGCGGCGTGATCTCGCCGGCGGTCGAGCAGCCGGCGTGGTGGAGCGCCGGCGCATGGGTCCTGAATGCCTGGGAAAGGGCGCCGGCCTCGACCAGGCTTTGGGAAAAGAACAGCAGGGCAAAGCCGGCATCGATGGCGGCGGCCTCAATAGCCACCGCGCGTGCAAAGACATTCGGGTCGGGCTCGTCCGAGGTGAGCACCGACAGACCGCATGCATAGCGGGTCCGTGAACTGGCCAGCGGCGTCCTCCGCATTTCCTCCGACGCTGTTTTTTTATGCGCGGCTGTTTTTTACAAGCTTCTGGCGCGCGGGCGTCGAAGGATATTGTTGCTTCCAATCGGCGTTTTGGCAATGGGGCGACCGGATTGCACGTTTTGCGCGGCCATGACCGAAAGTACAATGAGCCGAGTTTTCGACGTGCTGTTTTTTGTACGTTATGCGGTGTACGAATAACGCATGGCGCAAGCGCCAACATCGCGTCGGCAGCGTGATGACCAAGGTTATACCCAGGGAGGATTCATGTCGGACGTTTCGTTGATGGTGAACGGAAAGCGGGTCAGCGGCGCTGCCGAGGACCGAACGCTGCTGGTTCATTTCTTGCGGGAGAATCTCGGCCTTACCGGCACGCATGTCGGTTGCGACACCTCGCAATGCGGTGCCTGCGTCGTGCATGTCGACGGCAAGGCGGTCAAGTCCTGCACGATGCTCGCGATACAGGCCTCCGGCTCGACCATCGTGACGATCGAAGGCCTGGCCAATGGCGCCGACCTGCATCCGGTGCAGGCCGCGTTCAAGGAGCATCATGGGCTCCAGTGCGGCTTCTGCACGCCGGGAATGATCATGACGGCGACCGACATGATCAACCGCCACCCCGAAGGCCTCGACGAGGCGACGGTGCGCGCCGAACTCGAAGGCAACATCTGCCGCTGCACCGGCTACCACAACATCGTGAAGGCGATCCTCGCCGCATCGAAGACGATGTCCAAGGGAAAGAAGAAAGCCGCGTAATCCACGCGGCTTTGTTTTTCGCACGTCGCGGATCGACGTGACGCCCGAAGTCCAGGCGTTCCGGTCCCGCGCAACTCAGGTGGAGGATTTCTATGGGCATTGAAGGTGTTGGCGCTCGTGTGGCGCGCAAGGAAGACAAAAGGTTCATCACCGGCGCCGGCCGCTATGTCGATGACATGGTGGTTCCCGGCATGAAGCATGCGGCCTTCGTGCGCAGCCCGCACGCGCATGCGCAGATCAAGAAGATCGACGTCAAGAAGGCTCAAGGCATGCCCGGCGTCATCGGTGTGCTGACCGGCAAGGAGCTCAAAGCCGACGGTATCGGCAATCTCATCTGCGGCTGGATGATCCACTCCAAGGATGGCTCGCCGATGAAGATGGGGGCGTGGTCGCCGCTGGCCTTCGACAAGGTGCGCTATGTCGGCGATGCCATCGTCATCGTGGTCGCCGAAACCAAGGGCCAGGCGCGTGACGCGGCCGAGGCGGTCGAGATCACCTACAAGGAGCTGAAGGCCGTCGTCGACGCCTCGAAGGCGATGGACAAGGGCGCGCCGCAGATTCATCCCGAGGCCGACAACAATCTGATCTTCGACTGGGACATCGGCAACGCCGATGAGACGGCGGCGGCCTTCCAGAAGGCGGCCCATGTCGTCAAGATGGACATCATCAACAATCGCCTGGTTCCCAACGCCATGGAGCCGCGCGCCGCCCTTGGCCATTACGACAAGGCGGAGGACCACTACACCTGCTGGACGACGTCGCAGAACCCGCATGTCGCGCGGCTGGTGATGAGCGCCTTCTACAATGTCGCGCCGGAAAACAAGCTGCGCGTCATAGCCCCCGACGTCGGCGGCGGCTTCGGCTCGAAGATCTACATCTACCCCGAAGAGATCGTCTGCCTTTGGGCGTCGAAGAAGACCGGCGTGCCGGTCAAATGGGTGGCCGACCGCACCGAGAGCTTCCTTACCGACGCGCATGGCCGCGACCATCACACCCATGCCGAAATGGCCTTCGACAAGGACCACAAGATTCTTGGCCTGAAGGTCGAGACCAAGGCCAATCTCGGCGCCTACATGTCGCTGTTCTCGTCGGCGACGCCGACCTATCTCTATGCGACGCTGCTGTCGGGCCAGTACAACATCCCCGCCATCCACGCCAATGTGAAGGCGATCTACACCAACACCGCGCCAGTCGACGCCTATCGCGGGGCAGGGCGGCCGGAAGCGACCTTCGTCATGGAACGCATGATGGAGACCGCGGCGCGCCAGTTCGGCGTCTCGCCGGCGGAGTTGCGGCGCAAGAACTTCGTCACCTCGTTCCCGCACCAGACGCCGGTCATCATGTGCTATGACGCCGGCGACTACGCTGCGTCGCTCGACGCGGCCATGAAGGCCTCTGATTATGACGGCTTTGCCAAGCGCAAGGCCGCCGCCGCCAAGAAGGGGCTGCTGCGCGGCATCGGCATGAGCTGCTACATTGAGGCCTGCGGCATCGCGCCGTCGGCGGCGGTGGGCAGCCTTGGGGCCGGTGTCGGCCTTTGGGAAAGTGCCGAGGTTCGCGTCAATGCGGTCGGCACGATCGAGGTTCTGACCGGCTCGCACAGCCACGGCCAGGGCCATGAAACGACCTTCGCGCAACTGGTCAACGAGCGCTTTGGCGTGCCGCTCGATTCGGTCTCGATCGTCCATGGCGACACCGACAAGGTGCAGATGGGTATGGGCACCTATGGTTCACGCTCGGGCGCGGTCGGCATGTCGGCGATCGTCAAGGCGCTCGACAAGGTCGAGGCCAAGGCCAAGAAGATCGCCGCCCACCTGCTCGAGGCCGACGAGGGCGACATCGTCATCGAGAACGGCGCGCTGAAGGTGGCCGGCACCGACAAGAACGTGCCGTGGTTCCAGATGGCGCTCGCCGCCTATACCGCCCACAATCTGCCGGGCGGCATGGAGCCCGGGTTGAAGGAGACGGCGTTCTACGATCCGTCGAACTTTACCTTCCCGGCCGGCTGCTACATTTGCGAGGTCGAGGTCGACCCGGAAACCGGCACCACCGAGATCATCCAGTTCGTCGCCGCCGACGATTTCGGCAACATCATCAACCCGATGATCGTCGAAGGCCAGGTGCATGGCGGACTGGCGCAAGGCATCGGTCAGGCTCTGCTCGAGGGTGCCCATTATGACAATGGCGGCCAGCTTTTGACCGCGAGCTACATGGACTACACCATGCCGCGCGCCGGCGACCTGCCGTCGTTCAAGGTCTCGACCTCGAACACGCCGTGCCCGGGCAATCCGCTCGGCATCAAGGGTTGTGGCGAGGCCGGCGCCATTGGCTCGCCGCCGGCGGTGATCAACGCCATCACCGACGCCATCGGCAGCAACGATCTCGCCATGCCGGCGTCGCCGTCCACCGTGTGGGCAGCGATCCGCGCGACGACGAAACACTGAGGAGGAAGAAGCATGTATTCGGTCAACTATCATCGCGCCGCCTCGGTCACGGATGCCGCCAAACTCGTCAAGACCGGCGACGCCAAGCTGCTGTCGGGCGGCATGACGCTGATCCCGGCCATGAAGACGCGGCTTGCGGCGCCTTCCGATCTTGTCGACCTGTCGCGGATCAAGGAGTTGCAAGGCGTCAAGGTGTCGGGCAAGACCGTCACCATCGGCGCCGCCACCACGCATTATGATGTCGCCCGGGACGAGAAGCTGAAGAAGGCCTGCCCGGCGCTTGCCCATCTCGCGTCGCTGATCGGCGATCCGGCGGTGCGCCACCGGGGGACGATCGGCGGCTCGATCGCCAACAACGATCCGGCGGCCGACTATCCGGCGGCGATGCTGGCGCTCGGCGCCACCATCGTCACCAACAAGCGCCAGATCGCCGCCGACAAGTTCTTCAAGGGCCTGTTCGAGACGTCCTTGAAGGACGGCGAGATCGTCACCGCGGTAAGCTTCACCGCGCCGGCCAAGGCTGCCTACGAGAAGTTCCGCAACCCGGCATCGCGCTACGCGATCGTCGGCGTGTTCGTGGCCAAGGGCAAGGACGGCGTCAGCGTTGCCGTCACCGGCGCCGGCGACGACGGCGTCTTCCGCTCGAAGGAAATCGAGGCAGCACTTGCCAAGAATTTCGCCGCCGCCGCGCTCGACGGCGTGAAAGTGCCGGCGAAGAATTTGATGACCGACATCCACGCCTCGGCCGACTACCGCGCCAATCTGATCGCGGTGATGGCCAAGCGCGCGGTGGCTGCCGCCAACGCCTGACGACAAAACGGTTCATCATTTCACGACATGGAAAGGGGCCTTCGCGGCCCCTTTCGTATGTGGCGGCTGTAGTCGTCCAGTTCCTGAAGGAATCGCTGTCGCACTGGCCTCTTTTGTTTGAAGCAGCCCCGGCGCTTACTGCCCCTGAAACTGCCCAGCAGCAATCTCGCACTTGCACAAACTGATATTGCACTGCAATATGGTCAAGGGCGGGAATGCGAGCCGGGTTCGGACAGCTTACCGCCGTACCCTTTCGCGTGACCAATGCGAAAGGATCGGCATGTCCGACATTTCCGCAACCCATATGGTTCGGTCCCTAACCGTCACCGACCGATCGGCCAGGACAAGGTTGGCCTATCTCGACGGCTGGCGCGGCCTGTCGATAGCCCTGGTGCTGATCGGCCATTTTTTCCCCGTTCCCGGAATCAATCTCGGGGTGCTGGGCGTCGAATTCTTCTTCGTGCTCAGCGGCCGGCTGATGGCCGAGATCCTTTTCATCGAACGCTACCCGCTGAAGAAATTCTTCAAGCGCCGCTTCGCGCGCATCTATCCGGCTCTGCTGGTGTTCGTCATCGTTGCCATGATTGCGCTCTCCGGCACATTCATCGCCTTCAAATGGAAGGCGGCACTGACAGCGCTGACATTCACCTACAATTATGCCGGCATTCTCGTTACCCGGGCCGGGGCGCTGGACCATATCTGGTCACTCTGCGTCGAGGAGCACGCCTATGTCATCCTGGCGCTGATTAGCGCGCTCGTCTCCAGGCGCAACCGCGTGATCCCCCTGCTGGTGACCCTGGCCCTGCTTGCCATGGCGAACGGGGCGATCTCGTACTGGGTGTTCGATCTGGACTACGAGACCACCTACTGGCGCACCGACGTGCACATCGCGTCAATCCTGCTGTCGGCATCGATCTGCCTGCTCAAGGCCGATGGCAGGCTGCCGGCGGTGCTCATGGGCACGCACGTGGCGCTGGCGGCAACGGTCGGCGCCGTTGTGCTGTTCCTCGATCCGGTGCCGACGCCGATCCACTATCTTCTGGCGGTGCCGCTGCTGGCGCTCGCCGTCAACGTGCTCGATTTCAACACCGGCTATCTGACCGGATTGCTGTCCTCATCGCCGATGACGATGCTGGGGCTGTGGTCGTATTCGCTGTATCTGTGGCAGCAGCCGTTCTACAAATTCGTCTATGAGCAAGGCAGCAATCCATGGCCGATGCTGGCCGGCGCCTTTGCCTGCGCGCTCTGCAGCTACTACGTCATCGAGCGGCCGGCACGCGAATGGCTCAACCGCAATTGGTGAATACCGCCGGCATCGTCAGGCCGGGGCGCTGTTTTTCCGCGCCCTAAGATACCGTCGCAGGCCGGCTTCGCCGCGCGGCGTCGTCCAGCGGTGGTTCCAGGCGAAGGCAGGCCGCAGCAGCGGCGCGAGGAATTTGAGGATGGGTCTCTCGACCGTGACCTGCCAGGTCAGCTGGACATGGGTGCCGGTGCCCGACGGCGACAATTCCGCCCGCCACAGGCCGTCGAAATCGCCGTGGGTCTTCACCACCACCAGCCGGCTAGGTTCGAGCTCCGCGGCCTCGATGATGAAGTTCAGCTCATAGGGCAGGGCACCGCGAGCCCGTGCTCTTGCGCGCGAACCGATGGTCGCCTTGCCTTTCCTGTCCAGCGGCACCACTTCCTTGTAGACGTCACCCCACCAGAGCGGCAGCAGTTCGGCATCCGAGAGCACCTCCCACACTTCCAGCGGCGTGCCCTCGGGGATGTGCCAGCTTTCGTCGAAACGGAAGACATTGCTTGGCATGGCGTTTCCTCCGGTTGGCGGAAACAGCTACATTAGCTTCAGCTTCTTTGTGTGGCCAGCACCAGCGGGTCAGGCGGCGATCTGCCTGACGTAGTAGCGCACCGCCTTCTTGCCGCCATGGATGACGGCGTCGCCGACCTCGGCGAAGCCAAGGGCGGCGTGAAAGGCATCCGAAGCCGGGTTGGGCGGATCGATATTGACCTCGCAGGTGACAAGCGTGTGGCCGGCGGCCGCGACATGATCGAACAGGTCCTGGTAGAGCCGGCGGGCATGCCCGCGGCCGCGCGCTTGCGCCGCGACGACGACACGGTCGACATAGACGAAACGCGGGTAGCGTTCGCAAAACCACAGGAAATTGGGACTGTCGTAGCTGGCGTCCTGATCGAAGGTCATGATGAAGGCTTCGAGGTCGCCGATGCGGCGCGCATAGAATGCCTCGCCGAGCAGGTAGGACAGCCGCTCCGGCTCCAGCCATGACAGTTCGGCTGCGTGCTCGTTGTTGAGCGCCAGGATCGCCGCTTCGTCTTCCGGCGCTACACGGCTGATCGCGGCAGGGGTCGCGGTCATGCCTTGGCTGCCGCGATCGTCACCGCCACGAGGTCCGTGTCGGTCAAGGTGTTGCGATACTCGCGGTCGAGGTCGGAGCCGCCCATGCCGACGTCGGGGTTGCGGTAATCCATGGCGCTCGGCACCTCCTTGAGGGCGGCGAAATGCATTTCGGACAATCCGGTCCTTTTGCGCACCTCGGCGATGTTGCCAAGGTCGAGCCCGCCGCAGCCGAGGACAACGATGCGGTCGCCGGCCTGTCGCACCAGGTCCGCCAACAGTGAGATGCCTTCGATGGCGGTGTCGCGCTGGCCGCTGGTCAGCACGCGGCCGACCTTGCAGCGGATCAGCGCTTCGAGCGCCTCGGCTGGATCGCGCGTCATGTCGAAGGCACGGTGGCAGGTGACGTTCAGAGGCCCGGCGGCCTTCGTCAACTCGTTCATGCGCTCTTCGTCGATTGTGCCATCGGCTTTCAGGCAGCCAAATACGACGCCGGGCACGCTGAGGTCGCGCAGCGCGGCGACATCGGCAAGCATCGAGCGATATTCGGTGTCGCTGTAGAGAAAATCGCCGCCGCGCGGCCGCACCATGACGTGAAATGGCACGGTCGCCTGGTCGAGGGCGGCGCGCACCGTGCCGAGGCTCGGCGTGATGCCGCCTTCGACAAGGCTGGCGCACAGTTCGACCCGGTCGGCGCCGGCTGCCTGCGCCGCCAAAAGGCCGTCGATCCCTTCGACACAGATTTCGATCAGCGGCAGGCGAGGTTGTTTGGTCAAGGGGCGATCCAGTCCATGATGTCGGCGCCAGCCCTAGCATCGGGCAGGTCGGCGCGAAAGCGTGAACAGCGCGCCGCCACTTGGGCCAGGTATCGAATTCCTCGCTTGACACTTCCATAACCGTTCCGTTATTGATTCACATATAGCCAACTGGTTATTGATTTCGCGTGGACGATACGCCGCCAACGGCGACCGGCCAACTGGCGGAATCAAACTCAGAAGCCTGGATGCGTGGCATCCGGGCTCGGCAAAACGTGCCCTGACGAAACGCTTCAAGAAGGAAAAGACCATGCAAGCAAGGATCAAAAATCCGGTAGCGCTCTTTCCCGGCTCCCTGCAGGCCCTGCTGGCGCTGGACAAGTCGACCGAGGCGGCTGAAGTGCCTTATGTAACGCGCAAGCTCATCCATCTGCGCGCCAGCCAGATCAACAGCTGCAGCGCCTGCGTCGACATGCATGCGCGCGAACTGAAGAAGGCCGGCGAAAAGGACGAGCGCATCTTTGCCCTCGCGGCATGGCGGGAGACGCCCTACTTCACCGACGCCGAACGGGCGGCCCTGGCGCTCGCCGAGGCCGGCACAAGGCTCGCCGACCGGCCGGACGCGGTGCCGGACGATGTCTGGGACGAAGCCGCCCGGCACTATGATGAAAAGGCGCTGGCCGCGCTGGTCATCCAGATCGCCCTGATCAACGCCTTCAACCGGCTGAACGCCACGACGCGACAGATGGTTGGCGCCTGGGGGTAATGGGGCAGGGCGGCGCTGGCGGTGCTCACCGGAACGATCGCCCTGCACCTTGCCGGTGGGCTTCAGTTCGTCCCGAGGGACGGCTGCTTCGGTACATCGGTTTCGGGCGGCGATCGTGAGGCAGGCCGCTACTGGCGCAACTCCGTATTCTTGGCGCCTTCCTCGACCTGATCGATCACCAGCAGCTTGACGGGACCGTCGCCGATATTGGTGGCCTGGTGCCACTGGCCGATCATTTCGACGATGAAATCACCCGTCTTGTAGGTGTTGCTGTTGCCGCTCTCGACATTGGTGACCTTCAGCCTCCCGGCCTCGACATAGGCGTAGCGGGGGAAGGGATGCCTGTGCACCGGCAAGGTCGCGCCCGGTGCGATGTCATAGGTCGAAACCAGGACCTGCACGTTTTCCCGCGGCAGCGTGATCGGCTGGCCGGAAGCGGTTGTCGTGCGTGACGCAAGCGGTGTGACAATGACGGGTGTGCCGCTGCTGTCCAGTGCCCAAGCCGGGTTTGCGGAAAAGACCGCCGCGAGCAGCAGCCCAGACATCAGAATTTTTCGCATGATTCGCTCCAGCTCAGTGTCAGCATCGCGCGGAGGCCCTCCGCGCGCAAGATACGGGCTGCGGCGAGAAGCCTGCCGGGCCGCGTCCTTAGTCCGGCCGCGCCCCGGAGGCCGGGGCTCGGTGGTTGCCGCTGTCCGATCGTGGGCTATGCCGCGGCACTGAGCCTGGGTTCTGCCAGCGTCCCCAGGCCGGCACATCCCAAGCAGGCGATCGTCTTTCCTGGGCAACCGGTCTGATGGGTTCCTTGCGGGCAGCAATGCCCCTTTGACGCATCCCATCTGGAGCAGTCAAAAACCTTGCCGCTGCCATGACAGTGCGGGCATTCCGCATTCACTAAAGCCGTTGCCAATTTTTCTTACCCAGCCAAACGCACTAACCCCACGCCGCAAGTAACAGAGATCGCTGCGCTTTCAAGCACGGCGCGCTGACTTAAATTGGGTGAGTCGATGACAGGGGTAGGTGGCCGGTGCCGGCCACGCGATGAATGGAACGGTGTCTTTCCTCGCGGCAGGAAGCCGCGGGTAGGCCGGCGCCGCGTCTTGGAGAGCCAACGTGACACCGGCCAGACGAACCGTCAGGTCCGCCGCCCCGCACACATGGCCTATTCGGACGGTCGGGGTTATGGCGTGATCGCGGAAGCTGGAGGCTGCTGGACGCTTCTGGCCGGAACTGTCGCCATCCGACAGGGCAAAGCAAACCGCGCGCCGCAAGGCATCTCGATCACGCAGCTGACACTCGCTCGAAAGGACACGCCAGATTAGCCGAT
>NZ_JAPFQA010000017.1 GCF_027563465.1 Mesorhizobium qingshengii
GTCTTACCCTGCAAAGGCGAACCTCTTGGACTGCCGGATTGCCAGATGCTCATATTGACCTTGGACGTTTCGATCGACCGTTCTCACTGATCAATCGTCCGCTTCTGATGTTGGACGATAATCGGACGGACCCTCTGGTACTCATGTCGCCAGTACTAATTTCGGATTCCGCTATGTTCTCAATTTCTGGATTGATGGAGGGAAACCTCAACAATGCGTTCTGGGATTCAGATCAGGCTCGAAGCTACGCAGGTGAGCAAGGGCGTGTTGCAGGAGAAATTTTTGAGGAGTCTGTAGCGCAACGGCTGCGCGAACTTGGGCTAGACGCACAGCCTCGACGCAAATTGTCCGCGATACTCAATCAGAAGGTTGCACCAGAATTTGGTGATGTCGACGTTTTTGCGATCTCTGCCGATCGAGAGCGAGTTTTTGTAATCGAGGCAAAAAATTTGCGGCTTTGCCGGACTGAAACCGAGGTGGCGGCAAGAATGTCGGAATATCGTGGTCGCACCGTTCCCACCTCCAAAGGAGGTACGAAGCCGGACAAGATGCTGCGTCACATCCGCAGGGTAAAATATCTGCGGGACCGCGCAGCCGCTGTTGCGAAGAGTTTAAAGCTGCCGAAGCCCCCTGAAGTCAAAGGCCTATTGATTGTGGACGCACCGCAGCCGATGAACTTTCATATGCTTGATGAATTGCCCGATGCAGAAAGCGCATTTCTAGATTCCATCGAAACTTACAAATTTTGATTACTGTTATGTATTATTTAAGTATTTCTGTCGTTCTTAATAATCGATACGCTCCACAGGTTATCTTCGCAATTTTGCATTTGACGTAGCAAAACATGGTTCAGTAGCTGCATGGTCTAAACGCGGAAACTCGGGCCACGAGCGAGACCTTTACGTCTCATTGAGCGGAATATCTCTTCCGAGAACCGGTCCCACCCTCTCGGGATCATCCTCTAGATCATCTCCAGCCCGCGCTTGCGGGTCGGCGGTGGGAAGGCACGGTCGAGATCGGCAATGTCCTGCGGCGCAAGCTCGATGTCGAGCGCGGCGACATTCTGGCGGACATGCTCCTGGCTGCTGGCCTTGGGGATGGCGATGACGCCGTCCTGCTGCATCACCCAGGCAAGCGCGATTTGTGCCGGCGTCGCATTGTGGCGGGCGGCAACGGCGTCGAGCCGGGCATTGCGCGCCAGCGCGCCCTGTTCGACCGGCGAATAGGCCATCAGCGGAATGCCACGCTGGCGGCTCCAGGGCGCCAGATCGAACTCGACGCCACGCCGGACCAGATTGTAGAGCACCTGGCTGGTCTGGACGTTGGCGCCGGACGGCAGCAATGCCAGGTCCCGCATCTCGTCGGTATCGAAGTTGCTGACGCCCCAATGGCGGATCTTGCCGGCCTTCTTCAAGGCTTCAAATGCCGCGACGGTTTCCGTCAATGGCACGCTGCCCGGCCAATGCAGCAGGTAAAGATCGATGCGGTCGGTGCGCAGGCGCTTCAGGCTGTTCTCGCAGGCGCGCTGGACGCCGGTGCGCGAGGCGTTGGACGGCAGCACCTTCGAGACCAGGAAGGTCTCGGCGCGGCGCCCGGCAATGGCCTCGGCCACCACCTCCTCGGCGCCGCCGCTGGCATACATTTCGGCGGTGTCGATCAGCGTGACGCCAAGGTCGAGGCCGAGCCTCAGGGCGTTGACCTCATCGGCGCGACGGCGGGCGTCCTCGCCCATCTTCCAGGTGCCCTGACCGAGAATGGGGACGGCTTCGCCGGAGGGCAGCGTGGTGGCTCTGATGATCGATGGCATGGCGGGGCTCCGGTTGGGGCCTGATCGCATCACAGCCCCGGCGAGAAATCCAGAGAGAGTTCTCTCCGGATCTTCTTCGCCATCGGCAGAAGGCTCACTTTACGGGATGAGCGGCAAGCCAGTCCTGCATCTGCTTGATCTCGGCTTCCTGCGCGGTGATGACCGCCTCGGCCAGTTTGCGGATTTCCGGGTCCTTGCCGTTGGCAAGCTCGACCTTGGCCATGTCGATGGCACCCTGGTGATGCGGGATCATGCCCCTGACAAAGTCGACATCGGCATTGCCGGAATATTCGATCATCATGTCGCCATGCATCTTGTCCATCGCCGCCTTGTAGGCGTCGGTCGAGGGACTGTCCGCGCCCATCGCCATGCCGGCCATGTCGTGTTTCATTTCCTCGCTCTGCGCCGGAACACTTTCGAGGAAGACGGCAAGCAGCATTCCGGCCGCCATCAGCAACAGCACGAGTTTTTTAGCCAAGGTCATTCATGGTCTCCTGTTGGGTGGATTTCGTATTTGGGGGCTTTGCTCAGAGTTTCAACGTTCTCAGCCGCAATGCATTTGATATCACCGACACCGAGGACAGGCTCATCGCCGCCGCCGCCAGCATCGGCGACAAAAGCGTGCCGGTGAGCGGGTAGAGCACGCCGGCGGCGACCGGCACGCCAAGCACGTTGTAGAGGAAGGCGAAGAACAGGTTCTGGCGGATGTTGCCGATCGTCGCCCGCGCCAGCGTGCGTGCCCGCACGATGCCGTTGAGGTCGCCCTTGACCAAAGTGATGCCGGCGCTCTCGACAGCGACATCGGCGCCGGTGCCCATGGCGATGCCGACATCGGCGGCGGCAAGCGCCGGTGCATCGTTGACGCCGTCGCCCGCCATGGCGACGCCGGCGCCCCTGGCGCGCAGTTCCTCGACGAGCGCTGACTTCTGTTCGGGCAACAGGCCGGCGCGGACCTCGTCGATGCCGAGGCTTCTGGCGATCGCGTTGGCCGTGCGCTCATTGTCGCCGGTTGCCATGATGATCCTCAATCCGCTGTCATGCAGTGCCTTGATCGCCTCGGCCGTGGTTGACTTGACCGGATCGGCGACGACGACGATGCCGGCCAGCCTCTTGCCGACGGCGACAAACATCACGGTCTTGCTCTCGGCCTGCAGCGTCTCGGCCCTGGCCGAGACGGATGCGGTGTCGATGCCGAGATCGGCCATCATCGCCGCGTTGCCGAGCGCGACCTTCTGTCCCGACACGGCGCCGGAAACGCCCTTGCCGGTGACCGCCTCGAAATCGCTGGCCTCGGTGATCTTCAGGCCACGGGCGACAGCCCCCTCGACGATCGCCTCGGCAAGCGGATGCTCCGAGCCTTTTTCCAGGGCGGCGGCAAGCGCCAGCAATTCATCCTCGGCCATGCCCTCGACGGCGACGACATCGGTCAGTCGCGGCCGGCCTTCGGTCAAGGTGCCGGTCTTGTCGACGATCAGCGTGTCGACCGAGGCAAAGCGTTCGAGCGCCGCGGCTTCCTTGATCAGCACGCCGGCGTGCGCCCCGCGCCCGGTGGCGGTCATGATCGACATCGGCGTGGCGAGACCGAGCGCGCAAGGACAGGCGATGATCAGCACCGACACCGCCGAAACAATGGCGAAGATCAGGCTGGGCTCCGGTCCGAACATCGCCCAGGCGGCGAAAGCCACGAGCGCGACAAGAACGACGGCCGGGACAAAGTAGAACGACACGCGATCGGCCAATCCCTGGATCGGTGCACGCGAACGCTGCGCCTTGGCGACGAGTTCGACGATGCGCGCCAGCGTTGTTTCGGCGCCGATCCGGTCGGCGCGCATGATCAGCGAGCCGTTCTTGTTGAGCGTGCCGCCGGTCAGCGCATCGCCTTCAGCCTTTTCGACCGGCAACGGCTCGCCTGTGATCATCGATTCATCGACTGAAGAACGGCCGTCCAGAACGGTGCCGTCGACCGGCACGGCGTCGCCGGGGCGAATGCGCAAGCGGTCGCCGGCCTTGACCGCGTCGAGCGGCACGTCGCTTTCCGAACCGTCGGCGACGATCAGCCGCGCGGTCTTCGGCGCGAGATCGAGCAAGGCACGGATCGCCGAGCCGGTCATTTCGCGGGCGCGCAACTCCAGGACCTGGCCAAGGAAGACCAGCGCGACGATGACCGCGGCGGCCTCGAAATAGACCGGCACCGCACCACCATGGCCACGAAACTGATGTGGGAAGATATCCGGAAACAACGTGGCGACGACGCTGTAGAGATAGGCCGCGCCGACCCCGAGCGAGATCAGCGTCCACATGTTGGGGCTGCGGTTGAGGATCGAATCCCAGCCGCGATGAAAGAAGGGGAAGGCGGCCCAAAGCACCACCGGACTTGCCAGGGCCAGCTCGATCCAGACCTTTGTCCGATCTTCGACCAGGCCGCCAAACGTCAGGCCGACCATGGGCGCCATGGCCATGACCAGAAGGGGGACCGACAGGGCCGCGCTGACCCAGAACCGCCTGGTGAAATCGACCAGTTCGGGATTTGGCCCCTCATCGCCTGTCGGCACGCCCATCGGCTCCAGGGCCATGCCACAGATCGGGCAGGAGCCGGGCTTGTCGCGAATGATCTCGGGGTGCATCGGGCAGGTGTATTGCGTGCCCTTGGGCATCGGCTCCGGCGCCGGTCTGTCGCCGAGATATTTCTGCGGCTCGGCCTCGAATTTCGCCTTGCAGCCAGCGGAGCAGAAATAGAAGCCCTGGCCTTCGTGACGGACAAAATGCTTCGCCGTGGCGCGGTCGACAGTCATGCCGCAGACCGGGTCGGTGGACGTCAGGAAGCTTTCCGGCTCGGCCTCGAACTTCGAACGGCAGCGCTCGCTGCAGAAATGATAGAGGCGGCCGGCGTGTTCTGACGTCGGCTTGCCGGCGGCCGGATCGATGGTCATGCCACAGACAGGATCGCGCACCACGCTCGTGTCGCCAGCCGCGGTTTTCGCCGCGCAACAGCCGCCATGTGCGCCATGCGCATGATGATCGTGATCTGAATGCGTCATTTGGAAGTGCCTCGATGCCTCTGCTTCAAGGCAGGAGGTAGTGCTTCCAGTAACTGGAAGGTCAAGGGCTGTTTTTGATTTTTCCCATTGGTGCCGACCGCGGCGTCCCCCAAAAAAAGCTCGCACACGGCAGCAGCGCCTATGCTAAGAAGCGCCGCCTGGTCCTTGCATGGTAAAGATTTCGTTAGATAATGAAGTGTCTGGTCATCAATCTCGATCGGTCTCCAGACCGGCTTGCCCATATCACGGCGGAGTTTGCCCGCATCGGCGTCGCCTTTGAGCGAATCGTCGCAATCGATGCCCGTGACCATCCCGACCTGGTGCTGCAGCCACAGCATGCGATGTACGCCATCCGGCACCTGTCCCGCAGCGAGATCGCCTGCATGCACAGCCATCGTGCCTGTTGGTCGATCATCGCGCGGGACGACGCCCCCTACGGCGCCGTGTTCGAGGATGACATGGTCTTTTCCGCGAAAGCCGGTGCCTTGCTTGCCGATGCGCGCTGGATTCCAGCGGATGCCGATGCCATCAAGCTCGAAACATTCTTCAGCAAAACCATGATCCAGCGGAAAAAGACTTCCGTTGGTCACGGTTTTTCCGTGTTCAGGCTGCGCAGGAGCCACATGGGAACCGGCGGCTACGTCCTCTCAAGGCAGATGGCACGCGATCTCCTGGAAGCAACCGCGCAGACCAACGCCGCGGCCGACGATCTCGTCTTCAATCCGGCGTTCCCGACATCGGGCGGCAAGACGATCTACCAGCTCGTTCCCGCGCTCTGCGCGCAGGACCAGTTCGTGGACGACAGGCTGCCAAGCCTGCTTTCCGAGGAACGGGACGCCGCATGGGTCGCAAGCGGGCTGACCGTAAAGCGTAAAAAGCCGATCGCCGAGAAAATAAGGGTGGAGACCAGGCGGATCGCCGAGTGGATCATCGATTTCTGCAGGCTGCGGCAATATCGGGTTATCCCGTTCGATCCGCCCGAGGCGGAGGAATAGGCGGCTTGCCGGGCCTGCCGGCAGGCCCCATACCCAGCGCCGTGAAAACGCGCTATAGACGCCGCCCAAAAGGCAAGGCCAACCGGTACCTATGGCGAAAATCTCCCTGAAGCTCGATGAACTGATCGACGGCGAAGCCTTGCGCCGCGAGATGACCGCGCTGACCCGGGCCACGGCCGGGGACGGCTCGGGACAGGCCGCGCGCAGCGGTGTGCTCCAGCTTCTCAAGGGGCGGCTGGCGGACGGGCGCGCCATTGCCGAACGCATGCTGAGGGACGACGGCAGCGGCAGCGCCTGCTCGGCGCGGCTGTCGCATCTCATGGACGAGATCATCCGGGCGCTTTACGATTTCGCCGTAACGCATGTCTACCGTGTCAAGAACCCGTCTTCGGCGGAGCGCATGGCCGTCGTCGCGGTCGGCGGCTATGGCCGCGGCACGCTGGCGCCCGGGTCCGACATCGACCTGTTGTTCCTGCTGCCCTACAAGCAGACGCCGTGGGGCGAGCAGACCGTCGAATACATGCTCTACATGCTGTGGGATCTCGGGCTCAAGGTCGGCCACGCCACCCGCAACATCGACGAATGCCTGCGCCTGTCGCGCACCGACATCACCATCCGGACCTCTATCCTCGAAGCGCGTTTCCTGTGGGGCGAGCTCAAGCTCTATGACGAACTGATGCTGCGCTTCGACCATGAGGTGGTGCGCACGACTGGCCCCGAATATGTCCAGGCCAAGCTTGCCGAACGCGACGACCGCCATGCCAAGGCTGGTGAAAGCCGTTATCTCGTCGAACCCAACGTCAAGGACGGAAAAGGCGGCCTGCGTGACCTGCAGACGCTGTTCTGGATCGGCAAGTATTTCTACCGGGTGCGCACCGGCGAGGAGCTGGTCGACAAGGGCGTCTTCACCGAAGGCGAATACCGGGAGTTCCAGAAGGCCGAGGATTTCCTGTGGGCGGTGCGCTGCCACATGCATTTCCTCACCGGCAAGGCCGAGGAACGGCTGCATTTCGATATCCAGCGCGAGATCGCCGAGCGGCTGGGCTATACCAGCCACCCCGGGCTGTCGGCGGTCGAACGTTTCATGAAGCACTACTTCCTCGTGGCCAAGGATGTCGGCGACCTGACCCGCATCTTCTGCGCCGCGCTCGAGGAAGAGCAGGCCAAGCATGTGCCGGGCTTCAACCGCATCTTCCTCACCTTCTCACGGCGCAAGCGCAAGCTTGCCGGCACGTCGGACTTCATTGTCGACAACCACCGCATCAACATCGCCGACGATCAGGTTTTCGAGCGCGATCCGGTCAATCTGCTGAGACTGTTCTGGTTCGCCGACAAGCACGGCCTGGAATTCCATCCCGATGCGCTGAAGCTGTTGACCCGCTCGCTGGGCCTGGTCAACAAGTCGTTGCGGCGCGACGCGGAGGCCAACCGGCTGTTCCTCGACATCCTGACCTCGGACCGCAACGCCGAACTCAACCTGCGGCGCATGAACGAGGCCGGGCTGCTGGGCAGGCTGATCCCGGATTTCGGCAAGATCGTCGCCATGATGCAGTTCTCGATGTACCACCACTATACGGTGGACGAGCACCTGATCCGCTGCATCGGCGTGCTTGCCGAGATCGAGCGCGGCGACGGCGAGAAGATCCATCCTCTGTCGCACACACTGATGCCGGGGCTCAGGAAGAGCCGCGAGGCGCTCTATGTCGCCGTGCTCCTGCACGACATCGCCAAGGGCAGGCCGGAGGATCATTCCGAGGCCGGGGCCAGGATCGCGCGCCGTATCTGCCCGCATATGGGGCTCTCGGCCGCCGACACCGAAACGGTCGCCTGGCTGGTCGAGCATCATCTGGTGATGTCGATGACGGCGCAGACCCGCGACCTCAACGACCGCAAGACGATCGAGGATTTCGCCTCGATCGTGCAGTCGGTGGAGCGGCTGAAGCTGCTTTTGATCCTGACCGTCTGCGACATCAGGGGCGTCGGACCGGGCGTCTGGAACGGCTGGAAGGGCCAGTTGCTGCGCACCCTCTACTACGAGACCGAACTGCTCTTGACCGGCGGCTTTTCGGAAGTGTCGCGCGCCCAGCGGACGGCGGCGGCGCGCGAGCGTCTGGCCGAGGCGCTCGCCGACTGGCCGGACAAGGCGCGCAAGCGCTATGTCGGCCTGCACTATGAGAATTACCTGCTGACCGTCGATCTCGCCGACCAGTTGCGCCATGCCGAGTTCATCCGCGAAGCCGACGTGGCGGGCAACAAGCTGGCCACCATGGTCAAGACCCACCAGTTCGAGGCGGTGACCGAGATCACCGTGCTGGCGCAGGACCATCCCCGCCTGCTCTCGGTTGTCGCCGGGGCCTGCGCCGGAGCCGGCGGCAACATCGTCGACGCGCAGATCTTCACCACTTCGGATGGCCGCGCCCTGGACACCATCCTGATCTCCCGCGAGTTCGACCGCGACGAGGACGAGCGCCGGCGCGCCGAGCGCGTCGGCCGGCTGATCGAGGACGTGCTGTCGGGCAAGAGCTGGCTGCCGGAGATGATCGAGAAGCGCACCAAGCCACGGCGCGGCGCCAAGGTGTTCAAGATCCCGCCGCGCGCCGAAATCCGCAACACGCTGTCGAACCGTTTTTCGGTCGTCGAAGTCGAGGGGCTGGACCGGCCGGGGCTGCTGTCGGAGATCACCGGAACGCTGTCCGACCTGTCGCTCGACATCGCCTCCGCCCACATCACCACCTTCGGCGAGAAGGTCATCGACACCTTCTATGTCACCGATCTCACCGGCCAGAAGATCGACAGCCCGGCGCGCGTCGCCACCATCCGCAACCGGTTGATGACGACGCTCGAAGGCGTCGCGCCCGAGCGCGGCGGCAAGGCCAAGGCGGCCGCCGAGTGACGACCACAATCTACTTGTCCCCTTCCCGCAGGCAGTTCCCAGACTTATGAGCCTCGTCAAGAAATTCGCAACGGTCGCTTCCGGCACGCTGATGAGCCGCGCGCTCGGCTTCGGCCGCGAGATGCTGATGGCGGCGGCGCTCGGCACCGGGCCGGTCGCCGACGCCTTCAACGCCGCCTTCCAGTTTCCCAACACCTTCCGCCGGCTGTTCGCCGAGGGCGCCTTCAACGCCGCCTTCGTGCCGTTGTTCGCCAAGGAGATCGAGACCCACGGCACCGACGGCGCCAAGCGCTTCTCCGAGGAGGTGTTCGGCGTGCTGTTCACGGCGCTGCTGGCGCTGACCATCGTCATGGAACTGGCGATGCCGCTGATCGTGCGCTACCTGGTGGCGCCGGGTTTTGCCAGCACGCCGGGGAAATTCGACACCACGGTGACGCTGGCGACGATCATGTTCCCCTACCTGATCTGCATGTCGCTGGGCGCCATGATGGCGGGCATGCTGAATTCGCTGCGCCGCTACTTCGCCGCCGCGGTGGCGCCGGTGTTCCTCAACATCATCCTGATCGGCGTGCTTGCCTACGCCTGGTACAAGGGGGCCGACGCGCGTACCGTCGGCTTCGGGCTGGCCTGGGGCGTACTGGCGGCCGGACTGGTGCAACTGGCGATCGTCTGGGTGGCGGTGCGCCATGCCGGCATCTCGATCGGCTTCCGCCGCCCGAAAATGACGCCCTCGGTCAAGCGCCTGCTGATCCTGGCGCTGCCGGCGGCGATCACCGGCGGCATCACCCAGATCAACCAGCTGATCGGCACGGCGATCGCCTCGGCGCAGAACAGCGCGGTGTCCTCGCTCGCCTATGCCGACCGCATCTACCAGCTGCCGCTCGGCGTCGTCGGCGTCGCGGTCGCGATCGTGCTGTTGCCCGAACTGTCGCGGGCGCTGAAGTCGGGCAATCTGATCGAGGCCGCCAACCTGCAGAACCGCTCGGTCGAGTTCACGCTGTTCCTGACCCTGCCGGCGGCCGCCGCGCTCTGGATCATGTCTGAGCCGATCGTGCGGCTGGTCTATGAGCGAGGCGCGTTCGCGGCCAACCATTCGACGCCTTCGGTGGCAGCGATCCTGGCGATCTTCGGCCTCGGCCTGCCGGCCTTCGTGCTGATCAAGGCATTCACCCCCGGCTATTTCGCCCGCGAGGATACGCGCACGCCGATGATCTTTGCCGCCATCTCGGTGGCGGTCAACGTCACCACGGCGCTGACGCTGTTTCCGTCGATGGGCGCGCCCGGCATCGCCGTCGCCTCGGCCGTTGCCGGCTGGGTCAACGCGCTGATGCTGCTCGGCGTCCTGATCCGGCGTGGCCATTGGGGCCGCGACGTACCGCTGATGAAGCGCATTCCGCGGCTGGTGCTGTCGGCGATCGTGATGGCGGTCGCGCTCTATTTTGCCGAGCACTGGTTCGCCGTCAGGCTCGGTCCCGGCTCACCGCTGGTCGTCAAGGCGACGACGCTCCTAACGCTCGTCGCCGGCGGAGCGCTGCTCTACTTCATCGCCGCCTTCGTCACCGGCGGCGCCGATTTCGGCATGATCCGGCGCAACGTCAGGCGGGGCACGGCAAAGGCACCGTCCCCCGCCGCAAAAACCGAAGCAGACGATTAGGCCAGGCAACCGAGGCCGACGCCGGCCTTGATCGCAGCGCCGTGTTCGTCCATAAGCGCGCCGTCGAAAGACTTTCGCCGCGCGCGAAACGGCCCTCCACAAGCCAAGGGAACAACAATGACCGCCTTCAAGCCACTCGTCTTCTCCGGCGTCCAGCCGACCGGCAACCTGCACCTCGGCAACTATCTCGGAGCCATCAAGAAATTCGTCGCCCTGCAGGACACATCCGACTGCATCTACTGCGTCGTCGACCTGCATTCGCTGACGGCCCAGCTCGTCTATGAAGACCTCGCCGACCAGACACGGTCGATCACCGCGGCGTTCCTCGCCTCGGGCATCGACCCGAAGAAGCACATCGTCTTCAACCAGTCGCGGGTCATGCAGCACGCCGAGCTTGCCTGGATCTTCAATTGCGTGGCGCGCATCGGCTGGATGAACCGCATGACGCAGTTCAAGGACAAGGCCGGCAAGGACCGCGAGAACGCCTCGCTCGGCCTGCTCGCCTATCCCTCACTGATGGCTGCCGACATCCTGCTCTACCGCGCCACGCACGTGCCGGTGGGCGAGGACCAGAAGCAGCATCTGGAACTGACCCGCGACATCGCGCAGAAATTCAACAACGACTTCTCGGACCGCATCGCCGGTCTTGGCGTCGGTGTCGAAATGCAGGTTGGCGAAGAGACGGTGAATGGCTATTTCCCGCTGACCGAGCCGGTCATCGGCGGGCCGGCGGCGCGCATCATGTCGCTGCGCGATGGCTCGAAGAAGATGTCGAAGTCGGATCCGTCCGACCTGTCGCGCATCAACCTGACCGACGACGCCGATACCATCTCGAAGAAGATCCGCAAGGCCAAGACCGACCCGGAAGCGTTGCCGAGCGAGCTGGATGGCCTGGCCGCCCGGCCCGAGGCGGAAAACCTGGTCGGCATCTATGCCGGTCTCGCCGAGATGTCGAAGGCGGACGTGCTGAAGGAGTTCGCCGGCCAGCAGTTTTCGGTGTTCAAGCCGGCGCTGGCCGACCTGGCGGTGGAAAAGCTGGCGCCGATCGCCAGCGAGATGCGCCGCATTTCCGATGACCGCGCCTATGTCGACGCGGTGCTCAAGGACGGAGGCGAGCGCGCCGGCGTGCTCGCCGAAGCGACGATGAAGACGGTGCGCGACATCATCGGGCTGCTGCAGGGCTGATCCCAACGCTTGGGTGCATTACACTGGCACAAGGCCGGCGGCTTGCCGCCGGTCGGCCGCGGTGGCAGATTGCGGCCGAAACCACATCGAGCAGATAGACATGGTCTCCAAACGTCTCAGCCGCGAAACCGGCCATCGCCGCAAGTTCCTGGCGATCATCGACGATACGCCGGAATGCGAGCGCGCCGTCGCCTACGCCTCGAAGCGGGCGCAGAGCACCAACGGCACGCTGGTGCTGCTCTACGTCATCGAGCCGGACGATTTCCAGCACTGGCTGGGCGTCGAGAAGATCATGCGCGAGGAAGCAAACGCCACGGCGCGCGCAGCACTCGACAGCTATGCCAACAAGGTGCGCCAGAAACTTGGCATCGAGCCGGAGATGGTGGTGCGCGAAGGCAAGCCGACGGACGAGATCCACAAATTGATCGAGGAAGACCAGGACATCGCGATCCTGGTGCTGGCCGCCGGCGCCGGCAAGGAAGGGCCAGGACCGCTGGTCGGCGCTGTCGCCGGCAAGGGTGCCGCATTCCCGATCCCGGTGACCGTGGTGCCACAGAACCTGTCGGACGAGGAAATCGATAGCTTGGCCTGAGTGCGATGACATTCAGCCGGCCTGAGCTGAATCTCGACACACCCTGGAGCTGTCCAAGGCGCGCAAAAACATTCCGCGCGCCCGCCATTCCGGCGACGCGTTTCGCTTGAATGTCCCGCCAATAGAGCTTATTTAGAATTATTCCAAACTACTTGCCCGAAATGGGCTGGGAGACGGCCATGTTCATCCAGACCGAATCGACACCAAACCCGGCGACGCTGAAATTCCTGCCCGGCAAGGAAGTGCTTCTTGAAGGCACCGCCGATTTCCGCGATGCCGACAGTGCAGCCGTTGCCTCGCCGCTGGCCGGCCGGCTGTTCGAGATTCCGGGCGTCACCGGTGTCTTCTTCGGCTATGACTTCATCACCGTGACCAAGGACGGCCCCGACTGGCAGCATCTGAAGCCGGCAATCCTGGGCGCCATCATGGAGCATTTCATGTCCGGCGCGCCGGTCATGGCCAAGGCCGGCCCTGCCGCCGAAACCAGCCTGACCGGTGAGTTCTACGACAAGGCCGACGAGGAACTCGTCATCACCATCAAGGAACTGCTCGACACGCGGGTCCGCCCGGCGGTCGCCCAGGATGGCGGCGACATCACCTTCCGCGGCTTCGAGAACGGCACGGTTTTCCTGCATATGAAGGGCGCCTGCGCCGGCTGCCCGTCATCGACGGCCACGCTGAAGCACGGCATCCAGAACCTGCTGCGGCATTTCGTGCCTGAAGTGCAGCAGGTCGAGCAGGTCTCCTAACGCTTCCACCGCCGGCGGGTGGATGTTCGGCGGCCAATCACAGCGACGAAAACAAAAAACCGGGCCAAATTGCCCGGTTTTCTGTCTGGGACGTCCGTTGTTGCCTAGACGGTCCGCGTACGAAAGCTGCCTCTATCTGATCACGATTCCCGAAAACCGGTACCGGTTTTTCGGGGTCATGGTCTAAAGAACAATGACCTTGGCGCCGACCGAGGCGCGGTCATAGAGGTCGATAATATCCTGGTTCATCAGGCGGATGCAGCCCGACGACATTGCCTTGCCGATAGAGTTCCATTCCGGGCTGCCATGCAGGCGATAGCCCATGTCGCCGCCCTTGTTGAACAGATACATGGCGCGTGCGCCGAGCGGGTTCTTCAGGCCAGGCTCCATACCGCCGGCAAACTTGGCCAGTTCCGGCTGACGCTGGATCATCTGTGAAGGCGGCGTCCAGGTCGGCCACTCGCGCTTCAGCGCGATGTGGGCGGTGCCGTGCCATTCAAAGCCCTCGCGGCCAACGCCGATGCCGTAGCGCATCGCCTGGCCGTCGCCCTCGACGAAGTACAGAAACTTGTTCTGCGTATCGACGATGATCGTGCCCGGCTTTTCCTGGGTGTCGTAATTCACCTCTTGCCGATGGTACTTCATCGGCACCTTCTCGATCGGGATCCGCGGCAGCTGGTAACCGGCGTCGGTGACCGCGCCATAGTCGTTGGAGAACATCCGCGAGCCGATGGTGCTGCAACCGGCGATAGCAGTGGAAAGCGCCAGTGCGGCGACTATTGCAAACGACTTCATGCGCATCAGGTGATCCGGTGCCCCGCCCCAAGCGGCACGAGTCGGCCGCTTTCTCACCATCATTCATGCTGGCATTTGCTTTGCTTGCCAAGCACGCGATGCCTATATGGTGGGGCTTACGCGCCGGTAACTGTATCACTATGGCATTTCGGCAACAGCCTTCACAGGATTGTGAAGGAAATTCAAGGGGCCAAGCTCGAGGGCTCGTTAAAAACCGAGGAAAATCGTCATGAATGTCGGTGACGCCGCCCACCGTTCAGGCCTGCCGGCCAAGACCATCCGCTACTACGAAGAGATCGGCCTGATCGCGCCGGCGCGCGCCAGCAATGGCTACCGCGACTATTCCGGCGACGACATCCACCGGCTTGCCTTTCTGCGCCGCGCGCGCAACCTCGGCTTTTCCATTGACGATTGCCGGCAGCTGATGGCGCTCTACCAGGATCGCGGCCGCGCCAGCCACGATGTGCGCGAGATTGCGGCCGCGCATGTCACGGCGATCGAGGAGAAGGTGCGCGAGCTGCAGTCGATGCGCTCGACCTTGCAGAAGCTCATCCACGCCTGCCATGGCGATGCGAGGCCGGACTGCCCGATCCTGGATGACATGGCGGGCGCGCTCGGCGACAAGGCCGCTTCGGCGTCGGCATAGGTACCGCGCGGTACCTTATCGGCGCCGGTAGGGAGGATATCCGCCAATGGTCTCGATGACCGTCGAATTGCGCAATGTCGAGGGCACACAAGCCGCCATGGGCTGGGCGGGCGGCCACACGATCATCGTTGACAGGCCGGAAGGCAAGGCCGGCGGGATGGGCCTCGGCTTCAATGGCGGCCAGCTTCTCGCCCTCGCGATCGGCGGCTGCTTCTGCAACGACCTTCGCTATGTCGCCGAGGAGATGGGCGCGAGACTTGGAAAAATCGCCGTGACCGTGACGCTCACTCTCGAGGGCCAGCCCTTGCTGGCGACCACGGCAACCATGGTGGTTGCCTGTGAGACATTGGACGGCTCCGATCCGGCACAAATCATTGCAGGGGCTGGAGCGATTTCCACGGTCAGCAATTCGCTGCGGCGGGGCGTGCCGGTCAGTATCGAAACGAACGCGGAACGTTCGTTCGATTGAATCAATTCCTTCCGCCTCTGGCCACGCCGGCCGACTGCGCTACTTTTCCATTGTCGCGTTGATCAACGATGGAGGTTGGCATGGATCGGCGATTGTTTCTGACTGGAATGCTTGGACTGGCGGGGGCCGCGGCCGTGACCGCCGTCGCGCGCCCTGGTACCGCGTTGGCTGGCATCCCGAATACGGGACCCGGCATTCTCGATGAACTCGACAAGCCTTCCGACGACCTTTTCGAGCCGGATGGTCCCGATACCCAGAACGGCATCGAGCCCGTGCGCTGGCATCGCGGGAGGCGCCGCCGCGTGTGGAGACGGGTTTGCTATCGCTACAGGCGTCGTGGCCGCTGGCACCGGCGATGTGTCCGCAGGCCCGTCTGGGTTTACTTCTGACGAGAGCCGGTAAACGCGAAGGCCCCGGCATCCGCCGGGGCCTTTGTCGTCGATCAGGCGGAAGCAACGGCCAAGGGCGGGGCCACTGGACTCGCGGCATCATTTTGGGCTAGTCAGCCCTCCTCAGACCAAGTGCATCGCGCTGTAGCCGCGCGCAATCAATGATCATCGTGAAAAAGCCGTTGCGCGACGAAGAACTGTACTTCGTCTTCGCTGAAGAAAACTGCGTTGCGTTTTTCTACCTTCTCCGTTCATTGGGAGACAAGCAGGTCTGGGCGGTGAGTGGCAAACAGAAGCCGCTGGCCGCGAATACCGATGACTTTGCCAGCTATGACGACGCCTTGAACTTCATCATCGCCCATCTACCCAGACAGTAGTTGAAGGATGGCATCCGCGTTGGCGGGTTTGTCAAACATACAATCGCCTGCATAAAACAGGTTCAAACCGTGAACAAAATCTGGCATGGTGCCCGCCATGCCAATCATCTCGCCCATAGCCATCAACCCGCTCATCGACGGTCGCCAATCCGAACGCGCGATGCTGGTGCGGCGCGGCGTGCAGCGGCTGTTGAGGGAAATGGGCGCGCATGTGCTGCCCGAACTGTCGCTGGCCACCGGCCGCCGCGCCGACCTCGTGGCGCTGACCCGGCAGGGTGACATCTGGATCATCGAGATCAAATCGTCGATCGAGGATTTCCGGGTCGACCGCAAGTGGCCCGACTACCGGCTGCACTCCGACCGCTTCTTCTTCGCCACCCATCCCGGCGTGCCCGCGGAAATCTTTCCCCAGGAGTGCGGCTTCATCCTCTCCGACGGCTATGGCGCCGAGATCCTGCGCGATGCGCCCGAGCACCGCATGGCGGCGGCAACGCGCAAGGCGCTGATGCTGCGGATCGCGCGGGCCGGTGCGGCACGCCTGCTGGCGGCCGAACTGGCCGGCGTTTCGGTGCCGGCGCTTGAGGGTGAGAGCGAGTAACTTTGGCGAAGCTGGGTTCCTCGTCCCACGAGGTGGGGGAGAGGTGGCCAGGAGTTGCCTACCCCTCGCCCTCTTCCACCCCACCCGGCGCCGGCGCCAGCAAAAGCACGGCGGCGCCGAGGATGGCGGCGATGAAGGAGCCGGCGAGGATACCGACCTTGACCGCGTCCTGCAGCGCCACATCGCTGGCGAAGGCGAGCAGGCCGATGAACAGGCTCATGGTGAAGCCGATGCCGCACAGCAGCGAAATGCCGATCATGTGCGACCAGCCGGCATGGGCCGGCAGGTCGGCAAGGCCTAGCCTTATGGCAAGCGCGGAGGAGCCCAGCACGCCGACCAGCTTGCCGACCACGAGGCCGGCGGCGACACCCAGCGTCAACGGCTGGATCAGCGCGCCAAGGCTCAGGCCGGCCAGCGAAACGCCGGCATTGGCAAAACCGAAGATCGGGATGACGACGAAAGGCACTATCTTGTGCAGGCCATGCTCGAGCCGATGCAGCGGCGAATGGTCGAGATCATGGCCGACTCCGGCGGAGCGTTCGAGCGGAATGGTCAATGCCAGCGCCACGCCGGCAAGCGTCGCATGGACGCCCGATTTCAGCACCAGCACCCACAGGATGAGGCCGAGCACGAGATAGGGCACCAGCGTCATCACCCGCATGCGATTGAGCACGACGAGCACGGCAATGACGGCGAAGGCCGCGGCGAGATAGGCTGATGACAGGCCGCTGGTGTAGAATATGGCGATGATGATGACGGCGCCGAGGTCATCGATGATGGCGAGCGCGGTGAGGAAGACCTTCAGCGAGGCCGGCACGCGGCTGCCGAGCAGCGACAGCACGCCGAGCGCGAAAGCGATGTCGGTGGCGGTCGGAATCGCCCAGCCGGAGAGCGCCGCCGCATTGTCGCGGTTGACGGCGACATAGACGAGCGCCGGAACCAGCATGCCGCCGGCGGCGGCGATGCCGGGCAGCGCGCGCCTGGGCCAGGTCGAAAGCTGCCCGTCCAGCATCTCGCGCTTGATCTCCAGCCCGACGAGCAGGAAGAACACCGCCATCAGCCCGTCATTGACCCAGTGCGAGACGCTGAGCGGACCGAGATAGGCGTGGAGAACGGCGAAATAGGTTTGCGAGAGCGGCGAATTGGCGACGATCAGGGCAAGGGCAGCGGCCGCCATCAGGACGATGCCGCCAGCCGCCTCGCCATCGAGAAATTCGCGGAAGACGGAAACCGGCCGCTGCTTCAAGTCCCGCATGTCGCCTCCGTCATGCCGCCTATTTCGGCGGATTTCATTATCCAAGCGTTGGCGCCGCCCCTCACGGGGAGAGGGGCGCTGTCATCGCCGGCTTCGCCAATCACCGTCGTTGCAAGTAGGGCGCCAGCGTTGCGGCCAGCCCCTTCTCCCCGTCACTATACGGGGAGAAGTGCCCGGCAGGGCGATGAGGGGCGGCGCCGGCTTCGGCGACTGGTGGTCTCCCGCCAAGGTGGAAATGGTCATCGGTGTGAAGCAATTGCCCCGCGTGTTTGGCGATCCTAACGCGGCGCGCGCTTGGCCAGGATCCGCTGCAAGGTGCGGCGATGCATGTTGAGCCGGCGCGCGGTCTCGGAGACATTGCGCTCGCACATCTCATAGACACGTTGGATATGCTCCCAGCGGACGCGGTCGGCCGACATCGGGTTTTCTGGCGGCGCCGCGCGCTCGCCGGCGGTGCGGGTCAGTGCCGCAAAGATGTCGTCGGCGTCGGCCGGCTTCGACAGATAGTCTACGGCGCCAAGCTTCACCGCCGTCACCGCCGTGGCGATGTTGCCATAGCCGGTCAGGATGATGGTGCGGGAATCGTCGCGCTTCTCGCGGATGGCCGCGACGACGTCGAGGCCGTTGCCGTCACCGAGACGCATGTCGACCACGGCATAGGCGGGCGGATTGGCGCGCGCCTTGGCGACCGCTTCCTCGACACTCTCGGCGGTCTCGACCACGAAGCCCCTGGTTTCCATGGCGCGAGCCAGACGCGTAAGGAACGGCTTGTCGTCATCGACGATGAGCAGCGAGGTGTCCTCGCCTTCAACCATTGCGCCAATATTTTCGTCGCCTGTCATAGTCTCAAAATTCCTGCTGCCTCAATTTTACGCAGATATAGTTCCTGAGCCCCATTGTCCAATTCTTAGAGCCCCCCGAAGGGCTCTCAGGCGGTGTCGAACATACTGGCCGAGGTGACTTCCGGATTGAGGAACACGCTGCGCGGCCATGATATCTGTACCACAGCGCCCTCGCCCAGGCCGCTCGAATTGCGAAAATCGAGCGTCGCCCCCGAGCGTTCGAGCAGCGTCTTGGCGATGAACAGCCCCAGCCCCAGGCCGCCGCCGGCTTCGTTGCCCTGCCGCGTCGACATGTAGGGTTCGCCGATACGGTCGATGATCTCGGCCGGGAACCCGGGCCCATCATCGATGATCGAGAAGGTGACGGTGGCCTCGTCCCAGCTCCAGCTCACGGTGACGCTCTTGCGGGCAAAATCGACGGCGTTCTCGACCAGGTTGCCGAGACCATAGATGACGCCCGGATTGCGGCGTCCGACCGGTTCGGGGCCTATGCGTTCGCCGGGCCGAAGCTTGATCGAGATGCCGAAGTCGCGATGCGGGGCGGTGACCTCCTCTACCAAAGAGGTCAGCGGCAGCCGGGAAAGATGCGCCTCGCCCTCGGACGACAGGCTGGTCAGGCGCTTGAGGATTTCGCGGCAGCGCTCGCTCTGCGAGCGAAGCAGCTTCACGTCTTCCCCGTATTTCGGATCGTTGCCGAGCGCCTTTTCCATCTCCTTGACAACAAGCGTGATGGTGGCAAGCGGCGTGCCGAGCTCGTGCGCGGCCGCCGCGGCCAGCCCGTCGAGCGCAGAAAGGTGCTGCTCGCGCTGCAGCACCAGTTCGGTGGCGGCAAGCGCGTTGGCCAGAAGCCGCGCTTCGGCGGCCACCCGGAAGGCGTACATGGCGGTGAAGGCGATCGAGGACAGCACCGCCATCCACATGCCCGCGACATAGATGAAGGGCATCGCCAGCGGCGCGCCTTCATACCAGGGCAACGGCAGATGGATGAAAACCAGGAAGGTCGCCGCCGACATCACCAGCCCGCCGAGGATGGCGGTCAGACGCAGCGGCAGCGATGTCGCCGAAATGACCACAGGCACGGTCATCAACAGCGAGAACGGATTGGTGAGGCCGCCGGTCATGTAGAGCAGGCCGGCAAGCTGCAGGCTGTCGAAGACGAGGATGCCGAAGGCCGCGAGCGGGGTGAGCCGGTGCGCGGCCGGAAACCGGAAAGCCAGAAACAGGTTCATCCAGGCCGAACAGGCGATCAAGGCAAAGCAGAGGCTGACCGGCAGCGGGAATTTCAGGCCATAGGCGACGACGAGCACGGTCAGGCTCTGGCCGACGATGGCAAGCCAGCGCAGCCGGATCAGCGTGTTGAGGCGCAGTCTCTGGCTCTGCTGGAAATCGGGCGAACGCAAAACGTTGATCATGGCCATGGATTACAGCCCTGGGACGGCAAGCGCTAGGTGCCCCGCGGCTTGGCGCGGCTGGTGGCGGCGGCGAGCAACGGGTTTTCCGGCCAGACATGCCGGGGGTAGCGGCCGCGCATGTCGGCGCGCACATCGGCCCAGGAGCCGCGCCAGAAACCGGGCAGGTCGCGTGTCGTCTGGATCGGCCGGTGCGCCGGCGACAGGAGTTCGAGCGTCAGCGGCACGGTGCCATTGGCGATCGAAGGATGGCTATCGAGACCGAACAGCTCCTGCACGCGAACCGCCAGCACGGGCCATTCGCCTTCATAACGGATCGGCACATGGCTGCCCGACGGGACATCGAAATGGGTGGGCGCCAGCGTGTCGATCCTGCGCTGCAAGTCGTGCGGCACGAGCGCGGCGAGCCCCGCCGAGACAATGCCCGGATCGATGGCGGCAAAGGATGCCGTGCCGGACAGGAACGGCAGCAGCCAGTCGTCAAGGCGATCGAGCAGGGCTGCATCCGCCATATCGGGCCAGGGCGCGCCAAGACCGCGATGCAACCAGGACAATCGCTGGCGCAGCGTCTGCGCCTCCTTGCTCCAGGTCAAAAGCGAAAGCCCATGCTCGCGCAAGGCGTCGAGAATGGCACGATCGGCGTCTGCGCCGGTTGGTGGCGGCAGCGTCCGCTCGGCGAGCGCAATGGCTCCGAGGCGCACCGTTTCGCGCACGCGCACGGCGCGGCGGTCGCGGTCGAAGCTCGTTTGCCTGCGGGTCTCGATCCTGTCCGCCAGCGTGGCGCGGATATCGTCCTCGCTGATTACCGCGGCTGCCGTGATACGGGCATTCTGCGCCTTGCCCTGCAAATCGGCGACGACCAGAAACGGCTCGCCCGCCAACGGGTCGGCGGCGTCGAGCATGGCGCCGGAACCGTTGGCCAGCACGAAGCGGCCACGCTCGCCACGTGCCTTGGCGAGACGGTCCGGCCAGGCGTGGATCAGCAGGGCGCCGGCACCCTCCCCCTTGTGGGGAGGGTCGGCGAGCGAGCCTTGCACAGCAAGGCGAGGGAGACGGGGTGGGGGTGCCGCGCTCAGCCTGCCCCCACCCCGCTCCGCTTCGCGGATCGACCCTCCCCACAAGGGGGAGGGTGAAGAAGAGGCTGCCTGCCTCGCCAGGCGCTCGGCGAGCTGCCGCGCGGCGGTCGCCCGCGGCGATCGTTCAGACCGAAACCGCATCAGCCGCCGCTCGAGATCGGCACCTTCGCCGCCAAGCCCACGCTCGGTGAGCAGCACGGCAAGCATGGCCGCCTCGTCGGCATGGCCGCTCCGGGCTGCCTCGGCAACCATATGCGCCAGCCGCACGGGCAAAGCGAGTTTGCGCATCGCCATGCCCGCTTCCGTCAGGCGTCCTGCTTTGTCGACGGCATCCAGCGCGCGCAGCAGCGTCCTTGCCTCGTTCAGCGCCGGAGCTGGCGGCGGATCGAGGAAGGCGAGCGTTGTCGGATCGGCGACGCCGAAGGCGGCGCAGTCGAGCAGCAGGCCGGAGAGGTCCGCCTCGAGGATCTCCGGCGGCGTGAAGGCGGGGAGTGCAGCCGTCTGCTCGGCGCGCCACAGCCGGATGGCGACGCCAGCCTGCGTGCGCCCGGCACGGCCGGCGCGCTGGTCGGCCGACGCCTTGCTGACGCGCACGGTTTCCAGCCGGGTGAGGCCGCTGGCCGGCTCGTAGCGCGGCAGCCGCGACAGGCCGGAATCGATGACGACGCGCACGCCGTCGATGGTGATCGACGTCTCGGCGATCGAGGTGGCCAGCACCACCTTGCGGCGACCCGTCGGCGCCGGCTTGATCGCCGCGTCCTGCGCCTTGCCGTCGAGCATGCCGTAGAGCGGCACGATGTCGGTGCCGGCCCCGACCTTGCCCGCCAGCCGCTCTGCGGTGCGCTCGATCTCGCGCTGGCCGGGCAGGAACGCGAGCACGCTGCCGCGCTCGTCGACGAGCGCCGAGCGGATCGCCTTGGCCATGGCGTCCTCTATGGTGGCGCCGGCAGGCCGTTCGTCGTAGCGGACATCGACAGGGAAGGCGCGGCCCTCGCTCTCGATCACCGGCGCGCCCGACAGCAGTTTCGCGACACGCGCGCCGTCAAGCGTCGCCGACATCACCAAAAGCCGCAGATCCGGCCGCAGCGCCCCCTGCACGTCGAGCGCCAAAGCGAGGCCGAAATCGCCATCGAGCGAACGCTCGTGGAATTCGTCGAAGATCACCGCCGAGACGCCGGGCAGTTCGGGATCATCGAGGATCATGCGCGCCAGCACGCCTTCGGTGACGACGAGAATTCTTGTCCGGGCCGAGGTGCGGTTTTCCATGCGCATGGCGTAGCCGACGGTGGCGCCGGGTTCCTCGCCGATAAGTTCGGCCATGCGGCGGGCGGCGGCGCGGGCGGCGAGCCGGCGCGGTTCGAGCAGAACGATCTTGCCGACACCCAGCCACGGCGCGTCGAGCAGCGCCAGCGGCACCAGCGTCGTCTTGCCGGCGCCCGGCGGCGCCACCAGCACGGCGCTGTTGCCACGGCCAAGCGCTTCACTCAGCGCCGGCAGCACGGCGGATACCGGAAGCTCCGGCAAGGGGTTTGTCGTCATCGGTCCAGGAATGCGTTCATCCAATCGCGGCAGGCCCGCCTCGCCCGCATATCAGCGGTCGCGGTGGCCGTGCAACTCATGGGATCGTGGCCAGTTCAAAGCCGGGTCCGGGAAAACGGATTCCAGCGCACCGTGCCCAGCCGCGCTTCCTCGCGCACCATGGTCAGCAGGCCGGAGCCGCCAACGACCGCGAGACCGACCAGGGACAGCCAGTCAGGATACTCCCGGAAGAACAGCGCACCGAGGATCACCGCCCAGACGATCTGCGAGTAGTGCGTCGGCGCGACCCGGTTGGCGGGCGCGTATTTGACGGCCAGCAACTGCAGCAATTGTCCACAGGCGGTGAAGGCGCCTGCCATCACCAGCCACATAAGCTGTTTTCCGTCGGGAACCGTGAAGGACGTGGCGGCGGCACCGATGCCGTTGAACAGCAGCCCATAGCCGATCAGCACGCCCAGCATGGTCGTGCGCTTTTCCTGCTGCGCCAGCGAGCGCATCAGGATGACGCTGGTGGCGGCGAGGAAGGCAACGCCGAAGGCGGCAAGGTGGCCGAGATTAAGCTCGCGAAAGCCCGGGCGCACCACCAGCATGACGCCGGCGAAGCCGGCGACCACCGCCAGCCATCGCCATGGGCCGACCTTCTCCTTGAGGATGACCGTGGAGAGGATGGTGACGCAGAGCGGCGCCAGGAACACCAGCGCATAGACCTCCGCCAGCGGAATGGTGGTGAAGGCGTAGACGCTGAGCACGCCGGAGGCGATGCCCGCCCAGGCGCGGGCCTGCACCGCCCAGGGACGGCTGGTGCGCCAGAAATCACGCCAGCGCTCGTGCGCCGGCCGCGCGAAGAAGAGAAAACAGCCGGCAAACAAGGTCGAGAAGAAGCCGATCTCGAAGACCGTGAATTGTCCCCCCAGGCTTTTGACAACGGCATCGCTGCCCGAATAGCTTGCGTAGGCGATCAGGGCGAGCAGGATTCCGTTCGGCACGTTTTTCCATTTCCGGGGAGAGAGTAGCGTGAAAATACTGGCTCTCGGCGCGCATCCGGACGACATCGAGATCTTCATGTTCGGTACGATGGCCGCCTATGCCGCGCAAGGCGCAGAGCTCACTTTTGCCATAGCCACGGATGGCGCCAAGGGCGGCAAGGGTGATCCCGGCGCGCTTGCCCGGGCGCGCCGGCGGGAGGCGGCCCAGGCAGCGACCCTGCTTGGTGCCGTGCCACGCTTCCTCGACTTCCCGGACGGCGCGCTGGTGGCCGACGCGGCACTCATCGCGGCGCTGAAGACGCTGATCGGCGAGATCGGCCCGGATCTCGCGATCACGCACGCGCCGAACGACTATCACGGCGACCACCGCGCGCTGTCGGATGGCGTGCGCATCGCCGCCTCGTTCGCCGTCCCGGTGCTGCATGCCGACACGCTCGGCGGCACCGGTTTTTCGCCGACGCACTATGTCGATATTTCCGCGCATGCCGCCGTCAAGGCCAAGGCGATCCGCATGCATCAGTCGCAGGACCCGGAGCGCTTCGTCGACGCGGCGCGGACGCAGAACGCCTTTCGTTCCGGCCAGTGCAACGGCGCGCAAGACGCGCTGGCCGAAGCGTTCCGCTTCGAACCGACGTTCCCCTTCGCCGACATCCGCGCCCTGCTGCCGCCGGCGCCGCCGATCCGGACGGTGATGGTCAGCACCGGACGGGTCGACTGAGCAATCCCAGGAAAAGTGTGAAACGGTTTTCCGTCCGGAATTGCGTCAGGACAGAAAGCCAAACGACCTTCAGGTCTGCTCGGGATCAGCCTGGCATGCTCTCCTGTTCCACAGGAAACCGCCCAGCGATCCGAACTTTTCCCAACGTTTTCAGACACCGGCGCCGGCATGCTGCGACGCAGCAACGAATTCGCTTGCCTTGTTTAGTAAAAATTGCATCACTAAACAAATTACTAAACATCCGCCGCGCTCCGGCGCCGCCATGTTTAGGCCCCTGAGGAGAGGGGTTGAGGGCTCTTGAAACCGTCATCCGGACGCGTTTCGCAAATGGGAGGAAGGCATGAAATCGAGCTTGAAAATGGCGTTGGGTCTGGCCTCGGCGATGGTTGCGTCGACAGCGGTCTCGAACGTCGCGCACGCTGAAGACCTGACGCTGTGCTGGGCCGCCTGGGACCCGGCCAACGCGCTTGTCGAACTGTCCAAGGACTTCACCAAGGAAACCGGCATCGGCATGAAATTCGAATTCGTGCCGTGGACCAACTATGCCGATCGTTTCCTCAACGAGCTGAACTCGCATGGCAAGCTGTGCGACCTGATCATCGGCGACAGCCAGTGGATCGGCGGCGCGGCCGAGAACGGCCACTATGTCAAGCTGAACGACTTCTTCGACAAGGAGAAGATCAGCATGGACGACTTCGTGCCGGCAACGGTCGTTGGCTATTCGGAATGGCCGAAGAACACGCCGAACTACTGGGCGCTGCCGGCGATGGGCGACGTCGTCGGCTGGACCTATCGCAAGGACTGGTTCTCCAAGCCGGAGCTGCAGAAGGAATTCAAGGAGAAATACGGCTGGGATCTCGGCCCGCCGGCAACCTTCGACCAGTTGAAGCAGATCGCCGAATTCTTCCAGAAGCGGCAGATCGACGGCAAGACCGTCTATGGCGCCTCGATCTATACCGAGCGCGGCTCGGAAGGCATCACCATGGGCGCCATGGACGTGCTCTACAGCTACGGCTTCCAGTACGAGAACCCCAAGAAGCCCTACGAGATGGAAGGCTACGTCAACTCCGACAAGTCGGTGAAGGGCCTCGAGTTCTACAAGGCGCTCTATGATTGCTGCACCCCGCCGGGCGCCTCGAACAGCTACATGGGCGAAGGCGTCGATGCCTTCAAATCCGGCCAGGTGGCGATGCACATGAACTTCGCCTTCACGTGGCCGGGCCTGCAGAAGGACGAGAATGTCGGCGGCGACAAGATCGGTTACTTCGTCAACCCCAAGGGGCCTGACGGCGACCAGTTCGCCCAGCTCGGCGGCCAGGGTATCTCGGTGGTGTCCTATTCCGACAAGCAGGAATCGGCGCTGAAATACATCAAGTGGTTCGCCAACAAGGACGTCCAGGCCAAGTGGTGGTCGCTCGGCGGGTATTCCTGCCTCAACGCGGTGGTGAAGGACCCGAAGTTCCCGGCAAGCCAGCCCTACGCGCAGACCTTCCTCGACTCGATGGCCATCGTGAAGGACTTCTGGGCCGAACCGAGCTACGCGCCGCTGCTGCAGGCCTCGCAGAAGCGCTTCCATGACTATGTCGTCGCCGGCCAGGGTTCGGCCAAGGATGCGCTCGACGGCCTGGTCAAGGACTGGACCCAGGTCTTCCAGGACGATGGCAAGATGTAACCGGGGCAAGATGTAACCGGCTCCTCCCGAGCTTGGCCGAAGCGTCCCGTGCCGCCCTTGGCACGGGACGCAGTTCAGATAAATTCATGACAGAGACGACCCAAGTGACCGAAGCAGGACTGACCATGCTCAATCGGACCGCGGAGAACGTTGCCCGGGCGACCCCGGAGCCGTTGGCCCGCAAGGTCCGGGGCATCAGCGACAAGGGCCTCGCCTGGCTGTTCATCTCGCCGACGATCCTGTTGCTGCTCGCCATCAACATCTTTCCGCTGTTCTGGGCGATCTATCTGTCGTTCACCAACTACCGCGCCAACCGGCCCAACGAGGTGGTGAAGAATCTCGGCTTCGCCAATTATCAGCGCATCCTCGGCGACCAGGACATCTGGATCGCCATGCAGACGACGGCGCATTTCGTGTTCTGGACCATCCTCTTGCAGACGCTGATCGGCTTTACGCTGGCCTGGCTGATCGACAGGAAATTCCGTAGCCATGCCTTCTGGACGACGCTGATCCTGGTGCCGATGATGCTGTCGCCGGCGGTGGTCGGCAATTTCTGGCGTTTCCTTTACGAACCGCAGATCGGCCTGTTCGCCTATGCCATCTCCTTCGTGTCAGGCATTCCGCCGACGAACATCCAGATGCTCTCCAACGTCTCGCTGGCGCCGTGGTCGATCATCATCGTCGACACCTGGATGTGGACGCCTTACGTGATGCTGATCTGCCTCGCGGGCTTACGCTCGATCCCCGAATACATCTACGAGGCGGCCGAGGTCGACCGCGCCTCCAACTGGCGGCAGTTCTGGTCGATCACCCTGCCGATGGCGCTGCCCTTCATCATGCTGGCGGTGCTGTTTCGCGGCATAGAGAATTTCAAGATGTTCGACATGGTCAATCTGTTGACCGGCGGTGGGCCGGGCTCGACCACCGAGGTCGCCTCGATCACGCTGAAGCGGCAGGCTTTCGAGAGCTGGCGCACCGGCTATTCCTCGGCCTTCGCCATCATCCTGTTCGTCGCCGTGTTTGGGCTGGCCAACATCTACGTCAAGGCGCTCAACAAGGTGAAGCAGAGATGAGCCTGACCACTGCCCACTCGGTCGTCGCCCCCTCGGGCGCCTCGAAGCGGATCGCCGGCGCGATCATCATCGCCTATGCGCTGATCTCGATCGTGCCGCTGCTGTGGATCTTCGCCACCAGCTTCAAGACGCCGCCGGACTCGATCGCCTATCCGCCCAAGATCCTGTTCCAGCCGAGCCTCGAAGGCTACTGCAATTTGTTCACGACGCGGACGCGGCAGACGCCGGAATACATCAACTCGCTAGGCCCGGCGACGAGCTTCTGCGACGAGACCACGCGCAAGCGCAACATGGTCATCGCCGGCCCGTCCAACTTCGTGCCGCGCTTCGTCAATTCGCTGATCATCGCCTTCGGCTCGACCTTCTGCGCCGTCTTCCTCGGTACGCTGTCGGCCTACGGCTTCTCGCGCTTCAAGGTGCCGCTGGCCGACGACCTTCTGTTCTTCATCCTGTCGACGCGCATGATGCCGCCGATCGCCGTCGCCATTCCGATCTACCTGATGTACCGCGAGCTCGGCCTGTCCGACACCGCGCTTGGCATGATCCTGCTCTACACGGCGGTCAATGTCTCGCTCGCGGTCTGGCTGCTCAAAGGCTTCATCGACGAGATCCCGCGCGAATATGAGGAAGCGGCGATGATCGACGGCTATACGCGACTGCAGGCCTTCTGGCGCACCGTGCTGCCGCAGGCGACGACCGGCATTGCCGCGACCGCCATCTTCTGCCTGATCTTCGCCTGGAACGAATATGCCTTCGCCGCCCTTTTGACCTCCGGCACGGCGCAGACCGCGCCACCGTTCATCCCGACCATCATCGGCGAAGGCGGCCAGGACTGGCCTGCCGTGGCTGCCGGAACGACGATCTTCCTGGTGCCGATCCTGGTCTTCACCATCCTGCTTCGCAAGCAGCTGCTGCGCGGCATCACCTTCGGCGCGGTGCGCAAATGAGCATGACCAATCCCGCAAAACGCAAATCGCGCTGGCCGGTCTGGGCCCGGCGCGGCCTGATGGAAAACATCGCCACGGCGCTGATCGCCATCGGCTTCCTGATGCTGTTCCAGCCCTTCGCGCTGTCGCTCTACACCTATTCCTTCATCACCATGCTCGCCGGCACCGTGATGTTCATCATCGTCTCGAAATTTCCGGAGTAGGTGATGGCCGAGATCCGCGTTCAGCATCTGAGAAAGGCCTTCGGCGATTTCGTAGCCGTGCAGGATTCCAACTTCGTCGTCGAGGATGGCGAGTTCTTCGTCATGCTCGGGCCGTCGGGCTGCGGCAAGACGACGACGCTGCGCATGATCGCCGGGCTCGAGCTGCCGACCGGCGGCGAGATCCTGCTCGGCGGCGAGGACGTTACCATGCGCCGCGCCCGCGAGCGCGACATCGCTTTCGTCTTCCAGCTGTTCGCGCTCTATCCGCACATGAACGTGCGCAAGAACATCGGCTTCCCCTTGCTGGCGCAAGGCATGCCTTCGGCCGAGATCCGCACCCGGGTCGAGGAGACGGCGAAGCTGTTGCGCATCGACCATCTGCTCAACAAATCCGTCTCCGGCCTTGCCGGCGGCGACCGCCAGCGGGTGGCGCTCGGCCGCGCCATCGTGCGGCGGCCAAAATGCTTCCTGATGGATGAACCGCTGGGGACCCTTGATACCGAATTCCGCGATTTGATGGTCCATGAGTTGCGCGAGTTGCACAACCGCATCCACGCCACCACCGTCTATGTCACGCATGACCAGATGGAAGCGATGTCGATGGCCGACAAGATCGCGGTGATGAACCATGGCGTCATCGAACAGTTCGGCACACCGCGCGAGATCTACGATCGTCCGGCAACCATGTTCGTCGCCGACTTCATCGGCTCGCCGCCGATGAATTTCCTGAGATTTGGCGGCGGATTGGCAAAGGGCGCCAGGGAAATCGTCGTCCAGGGCGCGAAAGTCGCGGTGCCGGAGGTGCGCGAGGATATCGCACCCGGCGACATGGCGCTCGGCATAAGGCCGGAACACATCCGCTTCGACGATGCCTCCAAGCTGCGCGGCGCCATCTACGGCACCGAATATCTCGGCACCACCCAGATCGTCGCGGTGGAGACTGCGGACGGCATCATCAAGGCACGCGTGCCGGCCGAGATCCGCCTCGCCACCGGCGATCACGTCGGCCTGGCGCTGAGCAGCGCGCGCCTGTCGCTGTTCGAAAAGGGGTCCGGCCGCGCGGTGAGGACCGCGATCCACGATGTGGCATCGGAGCGGAGAGCACAGCATGGCTGACGTGCACATCAGAAACGTGACCAAGAGTTTCGGCGACCATGTCGCCGTCAACGATCTCGACCTGCATATCGCCGACGGTGAATTCGTCGTGCTGCTTGGGCCGACCGGGGCGGGCAAGACGACGACGCTGCGGCTGATCGCCGGACTGGAGCGGCCGGATGCCGGCACGATTCGCATTGGCGGCCACGATGCCACGACGCTGTCGCCCGCCGAGCGCGACACCGCTTTCGTGTTCCAGCAATATTCGCTCTATCCGCATCTGTCGGTGTTCGACAATCTTGCCTTCCCGCTGCGCTCGCCGGCGCGGAAGATGCCGGAAGACCAGATTCGCCGCCGGGTCGAGGATGTGGCCAGGATGGTGCGCATCCATCACAAGCTCGCCAACCGCTCGACCAAACTTTCCGGTGGCGAAATGCAGCGCGTCGCCATCGGCCGCGCGCTGGTGCGCAAGCCGGCCATCTATCTGATGGACGAGCCGCTGTCGTCGCTCGATGCCAAGCTGCGCGCTGATCTGCGGCTCGAACTGAAGCGCATCCAGTCCGAACTCGGCGCCACCATGCTCTATGTCACGCACGACCAGATCGAGGCGATGACCATGGCCGATCGCATCGGCATCCTCGCCGATGGCGTGCTGGTGCAGATCGGCACGCCGCGGACGATCTATTCCGAGCCGGCAAACCTGCATGTCGCGGCGAGACTCGGCCAGCCGGCGATCAATCTGCTGCCGGCCGGTCTGCTTCCTGACGGCGGCGCGCCGGCAGGAACGAAGACAATCGGCGCGCGCACAGAACATCTGTCGATCGACAAGGCGATGAACGGCCATGCCGACGGCGTTGTCGACTGGGTCGAGCATCTCGGCGACCAGAACCACCTGCATGTGACGGTGGGTTCCAAGAAGCTGGTGACGCTGACCGATCCCGACACGGATCTGGAACAGGGTGACAGAGTGATGATCCGCTACCGGTCGCCGCTCTATTTTGGCGCCGACGGACAACGGCTGATGTGAATGGTTTTCGGTGTTTCCCTGCCAAGGGTCAACGCCGGCTCTGATCGACGATTGCGGATAGACTGGACGAATTCGATGAAGCACTTTTTCAATCGCAGGGAAACGATCGTCACGGAGGCGCTGGATGGCCTCCTGAGGACAATTGGCGCCGGCGACCTCGCGCGCCTGGACGGCTATCCCGAGATCAAGGTCATCCTGCGCGCCGATTGGGACAGGACGAGAGTCAGCGTCGTTTCCGGCGGCGGCGCCGGGCATGAGCCGTCGCATGCCGGCTTCGTCGGCAAGGGCATGCTGACGGCGGCGGTCTCGGGCGAGATCTTTGCTTCGCCCAGCGTGGAGGCGGTGCTGGCGGCCATTCGCGCGGTCACCGGCCCGGCCGGTTGCCTGCTGATCGTCAAGAACTACACCGGCGACCGCCTCAATTTCGGCCTGGCCGCCGAGAAGGCGCGCGCCGAGGGTTTTCGTGTCGAGATGGTGATTGTCGCGGACGACATAGCTTTGCCGGATATCAACCAGCCGCGCGGCGTTGCCGGCACCTTGTTCGTGCACAAGATATCAGGCCACCTGTCGGAAGCCGGCCACGCTCTGGCCGACATCGCGGCGGCGGCGCGGGCGGCGGCAACGGACATCGTTTCACTCGGCATGTCGCTGTCGTCCTGTTCGATCCCGGGCCAGCCGCATGAAGACAGGTTTGGCGCGGACGATGGCGAGCTCGGTCTCGGCATCCACGGCGAACCGGGTGTCGAGCGCATCGCCGTGCAAAGCGTCGACAGGCTGGTCGCGATCATGGCGGAGCGCCTCGCGGCAGGGCTCGACCCGAAAGCCGGCTATGCCTTGCTGATCAACAATCTCGGTTCCGTACCACCGCTCGAAATGTCGCTTGTCGCCAATGCCGTGCTTGCCTCGCCGCTCGCTCGGACGGTCAAGCTGACGATCGGCCCCGGACCGCTGATGACGGCGCTCAACATGAACGGCTTCTCACTGTCGCTGATCCGGCTCGATGCAGCGCGCGAGGCGGCGCTGCGCGCGCCGGTCGGCCCGCACGCCTGGATGCCGGCAAAGCCCGTTGTCGCGCCTTCCGTCATGCCGCTGGCGAAACCCGCAACCGAAAGCGCGGCGCGCAAGCCCAGCCAGGATGCACGCAGCAGGCGCCTTGTGGTCACCGTCTGCGACAGGCTGATATCGCTCGAAGCCATTTTGAACGGGCTGGACGCCAAGGCTGGCGACGGCGACACCGGCTCGACGGTGGCGACCGGCGCACGCAGTGTCCTCGACCGGCTGGATACGCTGCCGCTTGCCGACCCTGCGGCAACCCTTGGCGCGATCGGCGACATTCTGAGCGCATCCATGGGCGGCTCCAGCGGGGTGCTGCTTTCGATCTTCTTCACGGCGGCGGCGCAGGCTCTGGACGGCGGTGCCGGTCTGGCCAAGGCGCTGCTCGCTGGCCTCGAACGGATGACCTTCTACGGCGGCGCGAGAATTGGCGATCGCACCATGGTCGATGCCCTGGAGCCAGCGCTCAAAGCGCTCCACGCCAAGGGGCTGGAGGAAGCGGCAACGGCGGCCCGCCGCGGTGCCGAGGCCACCGCCGCCATGGACAGGGCGAAGGCCGGGCGGTCAGCCTATGTCGGCGGCAAGCTGCAGGGCGTGGCCGACCCCGGTGCTCATGCCGTGGCCGAGGTCTTCGCGGCTGTGGCCGCACTGCATGCAGCGGCCTGACGCATGCTTCAGTTGTCGAGTGACAGTTCTTTCGATACTGCCGGCGGGATGGAAACCGGGAATTGGGGCGACATGGCGAGGTTGAACCTTTCCAGGCTGATCACGGCAGCCGCGGACACGATTGCCGCTCATGCCGAGGAGTTGACGGCGCTCGACCAGGCGATCGGCGACGGCGACCATGGGCTGAACATGAAGCGTGGCTTCGAGGCCGTGCGTAGCGAGGCGGAAGCGTTTTCGGCCAAGCCGCTGCCCGAGGCCCTGAAAGCGATTGGCACCAAGCTGGTGATGACGGTCGGCGGCGCTTCAGGTCCCTTGTTCGGCACCCTTTTCATGGCGCTCGGCAAGGAAATTTCCAGTGCGCCCGATCGCGCCAATCTGACGGCGGCTTTTGGCAAGGCGATCGAAGCAGTGGCGGCGCGGGGCAAGTCGCAAGTCGGACAGAAGACAATGCTCGACGTGCTGCAGCCCGTACATGACGCTTTGCTGCAGGGAAAAACCCCCTCTGAAATCGCCGATATCGCCGACGCGGCCGCCGAGGCAACCGTGCCTATGAAGGCCCTGCGTGGCCGCGCCTCGTTCCTCGGCGACCGTTCGATCGGTCATATGGACGCCGGCGCGCGCTCAACCGCGCTGCTGGTGCGGACAGTGGCGAAAACCATCGGGGAAAGCGCATGAGCAATGTCGGCATCGTCATCGTCTCGCATTCGCCACTGGTCGCCGAGGGCACGGCCGACATGGTGCGGCAGATGGTGGGCGACGAAGTGCCGCTTGCATGGTGCGGCGGAAACGGCCATGGCGGGCTCGGCACCAATGTCGAGGCGATCATGGGTGCCATCGACAAGGCCTGGTCTGAAGCCGGGGTCGCCATCCTGGTCGATCTCGGCGGTGCGGAGACCAACAGCGAAATGGCGGTGGAGATGATCGGCGAGCCGCGTTCGCAGAAGATCATCGTCTGCAACGCGCCGATCGTCGAAGGCGCGGTGATGGCCGCGACCGAGGCTTCCGGCGGCGCCTCGCTGAAGGAAGTGGTGGCGACGGCGCATGAATTGTCGCCGTCATGAGCGAACGGGAATTTTGAAGACATGTCCGCATCCGCCGAAGCGAGCGTCCTGATCACCCACGAGGTGGGTCTGCACGCGCGTCCTTCGGTGAAGTTCACCAAGCTTGCCAAGACCTTCGCCGCCGACGTGGAAATAGCGCTGGCCGCCAACGGGCCATGGTTCGACGCCAAGAGCATCGTCAAGGTGATGGCGGCCAAGGCGCCGAAGGGCACGGTGCTGCATATCAGGGCCAGCGGCGATGGCGCCAATGATGCCGTCGACGCGCTGGCCGAGCTGGTGCGGCGCGATTTCGACGAAGGCGCGGACCATGTCCGGACCGCATAGGCTGCAGGGTATTTCGGCGTCGGCCGGTTATGCCGAAGGTCCGCTGTTCGACCTCGACCGGACTGCCGCCCACTACACTGCCAGGGCCACCGCCGCGGATGAAAAGGCTGCGCTCGAAGCCGCAATCGATGCCGCGACGGCTCGTCTCGCCGCATTGATCGAGACGGCTGACGGCGCCGCCGCCGACATTCTCGAATTCCAGATCGCCATGCTGGGGGATGATGCGTTGGGCAGGCCGGCCTTTGCCGCGATTCACGCCGGCCAACCTGCCGACAGGGCCTGGCGGCAGGCGCTCGACGCCGAAATCGCCGGCTACGATGCTTCCGACCAGGATTATTTCCGGGCGCGGGCGGCCGACATCCGAGACATCAGGGACCAGGTGCTGCAGGCGCTGACCGAGGATGGCGACGTCCTGGCACCGGCCGGCGCCATTCTCTACGGCGATGACATCGCGCCGACACGTTTTCTCGAAACCGACTGGAGTCGTGGTGGCGGCATCGCATTGAAGGCAGGCAGCACCGCCAGCCACGTCGCCATGCTGGCGCGGTCGCGTGGGGTGCCCATGGTTGTCGGGCTTGGTGCTTCGGCAGCCAAACTTGCCGGCACAGCGCTGCTCGACGCCGAGCACGGCGGGATCGTGCTGTCGCCCTCCAGGGCCGAGATCGACGCCTTCCGCCAATCGTCCTCGTCATTCGCGGCGCGCCGCGACCTGGCCGGGACTTTCCTGGCCCGGCCGGCGATGACCAGGACCGGCACGGCGGTGCGCGTGCAAGTCAACATCGCCGACCCGTCCGATGTCGATGGCATCGACATCGCAACCTGCGACGGTGTCGGGCTGATGCGCACCGAATTCCTGTTCGGCAGGACGCTGCCGGACGAGGAGACGCAGTATCGCGCCTATCGCAAGGTGCTGGAGTGGGCCGGCGAGAAGCCGGTGACGATCCGCACCGTCGATGCCGGCGGCGACAAGCCGGTGCCTGGCTTCACAGTCGAGGAAGGCAATCCGTTCCTCGGCCTGCGCGGGATCAGGCTGTCGCTGGCGCGGCCTCAGGTGTTTCGTGTACAAATCCGTGCGCTGCTGCGCGCCGCTGTCCACGGCAGCCTGAAGGTGATGTTCCCGATGATCGCCATTGTGGAGGAATACAGGCAGGCCGCGGCAATGTTCGCCGAGGAGCAGGCAACGCTCGCCGCGCGTGGCATCGCGCATGAAATGCCGCCGCTTGGCATCATGGTCGAGGTGCCGTCCGTGGCGATCGTGCCGGAGGCCTTTACCGAGGCCGCCTTCTTCTCGATCGGCTCCAATGACCTCACCCAGTATGTCATGGCGGCCGCCCGCGACAACGCTGCCGTGGCGCACCTCAATTCGGTCCGCCATCCGGCGGTGCTGCGGCTTGTCGCTGCCGTGGCCGCGTTTGGCCAGCGCCAAGGAATCCCGGTCAGCCTGTGCGGTGACGCTGGCGGCGATCCCGCCTCGATCCCGTCACTGCTCGAGGCCGGCCTGCGTGATCTTTCCGTCGCTCCGGCTCAACTCGCCATGGCCAAGGCGGCCATCGCGGACGTTTCAGTCTAGGCTCGGCTGGCATGATCGACAAGACACCTGAACCCGGTTCCGAAGAGGCGATCCGCGCCTACAAGACGATCCTGTCCCAGGTCATCGACCAGCGGCCGTCCGGCATGCGCCAGCGCCTTGCCGACGCGCTTGGCAAGCACCGCAGTTTCGTCACGCAGATTTCCAGCCCGGCCTATTCGATCCCGATTCCATCGAAACATCTGCCTTCCATCTTCTCGGTCTGCCATTTCAGCCCGGCCGAGCGTGATCAGTTTCTCGCCGCCTATCACCAGGCGCATCCGGGCAAGATGTCTGTCGCGGCGGGCATGCGCAAGACGCGGCATGTTTCGCTGATCGTGCCGGATTTCGGCGACGACAAGCAGAACGCCGCGCTCGACAGGGCGGTCAATGATTTCATCCAGAAGATCACCAGCATCACCGGCAAAGGCAGCTGATCGCCTATTTCGGGAGGAGACGGCCGTGAAGAAGTTTATCAATTCGGTGGACACGGTGCTGACCGAGAGCCTCGACGGTTTCGTTGCCGCCCACGCCGACATCCTCGTGCTCGGCGACGGGCACAAATTCGTCCGCCGCAAGACCTTGCGGCCGGGCAAGGTGGCGCTGATCTCCGGTGGCGGCTCCGGCCACGAGCCGTTGCATGGCGGCTTTGTCGGCCACGGCATGCTGGACGCCGCCTGCCCCGGCCAGGTGTTCACCTCGCCGACGCCGGACCAGATGATGGCGGCGGCGGAGGCCGTCGATACCGGCGCCGGCTGCCTGTTCATCGTCAAGAACTACGAAGGCGACGTGATGAATTTCGACATGGCGGCCGAAATGTCGGAAGGCGTCCTGCAGGTGGTCACCAATGACGATGTCGCCGTCGAGAACTCGTCCTATACGACCGGCCGGCGCGGCGTCGCCGGCACGCTGGTGGTCGAGAAGATCGTCGGCGCCGCCGCCGAGCATGGCATGGCCTTGCCACGGCTGAAGGCGTTGGGCGATCGCGTCAACGGCGTGACCCGCTCGATGGGCGTGGCGCTGACCAGTTGCACGGTGCCGGCCGCCGGCAAGCCAACCTTCGACATCGGCGACGGCGAAATGGAATTCGGCGTCGGCATCCACGGCGAGCCCGGAAGGCGGCGCGACACGTTGAAAAGCGCCGACGTGATCGCGCAGGAGATTTGTGCCGCGATCCTGGGCGATCTGGGCGCCAGGGCGAAGGGCCCGGCGCTGCTGTTCGTCAACGGCTTCGGCGGCACGCCGCAGATGGAACTCTACCTGATGTACAACAGCGCCCGCCGGATTTTCGAGAAGCACGGCGTGACGATAACCCGCTCGCTGGTCGGCACCTATGTCACTTCACTCGACATGGCCGGCTGCTCGATCACGCTGACCATGCTCGATGACGAGACGACCGGCTGGTGGGATGCGCCCGTCCACACGTCGGCACTGCGCTGGGGCATGTAGAGCAATTCCAGGAAAAGCGTGCAGCGGTTTTCCGTCCGGAATTGCGTAAAGCAAATGACCAGGGCGCTGGCTTCCGCCGTGCTTTTCTGCAACCATCCTCGACAATCCCCTTATCCGTAACATTGTCCGGTTGATGCTGCCATCTCTCACCTCTGCCGAAGAAAAGCTGATGCTGCGCTACGCCGATCCGGAGGCCGCGACAGTCGGGGAAGATTTGTCGGCAAGGACGCTGACGGCGCTGCTCGACAACGCCGAATTCCATGGCGTCCTGCCGATCATGCTGCGCAAGCTCCAGGAGCGTGGAGACGCGCATCTGCCACCGGACCCCGGCTTGCGGGACAAGCTTGACGACCTGCGCCAGAAGGCGACGATCACCACCGGCCAGTCGATGCTGCTGCAATACCATGGCGACCGCATCATGAAGGGCCTCGCCGCGGAAAACATTCCAGCGCGGATCGTCAAGGGACCGGTCTTCGCGCGCAAGCTCTACCGCAACATTTCCGACAGGCCATTCACCGATATCGACATCCTCGTCGAACCCGCCAACCTGTCGCTGGCAAACCAGGTGATCGCATCCTGCGGCTTCGAGCTTGGCAGCAACGAGGCCGAATCTTATTCGCTGCAGGAATTCAAATGGCTCGAAAAGGAGAATTCGAGCCTGCTGATCGAACTGCATGGCGACCTGGTGCATGATACTGGCATGCGGCGGCGCCTGTCACTGGGGTTCAAGGAACTGCGCGTCATCGACGGCGACGCATCAGACACACCGGCCGCGCTTTTGACGATCGCCATCGTGCACGCCGCCGGAGGGCACAAATTCCACCGGCTGCAGCTTTGCGTCGACGTGCTGCAAGGCGTGCGGGCGCTGCGGTCGCCGGATTCGGAAGCCCGCCTGCTCGACGCTGCCCGTATGACCGGCATCGAGCTTGAACTGGCGATTGTGCTCAATGTGACCGGCCAGTTGTTCGACGAACAGCGCGCGCTTGAACTCGCGGGCCGGATCAAGCCCGACCTGTCGATACGACTGGCCAGACGGCTGATCACCACGAACACGCTGCTCGGCGTCAATTCCAGGGAGAAGATCGGCTCGCGGCTGCGCCGCGATGCCTTCCGATGGATCCAGCGGCTGGCCAAGGCCAGACCGTACGCCGCCTGACGGGCCTGATCAGTCCCGTGCCCTCAGGGTATCGCTGATCAGCGCCGCGGCGTCGGCCGGACGCGCGCCAACTTCCAGCCTGAAGGTCGGCACCGAAGAGACCAGCCCGGCGATCGTTGCCAGCCGGCGTTTCTGCAGCGGTAGCAGGCCGGTCATGCCCGTGCGGACATTGTCCATCGCCAGCGCCACCATCGCGTCGGTCCGGGCCATGGGCACAAGCCGGGTCTGGCTGTCGACGGACCGCGCGAGGTGGAGAAGTGCCGCCACCGGTCTGGCGGCTGGGCTTTCGATTCGTACAATCTCGCTCAACCGCTCGAGCGAGACGGCCTGTTCGCCGTTGCGGTCCCATGACGGACCGAGGCATGGCGACACCTGCGGGATCATCCGCGCGGTTTTCTGGTGGATCTTGACGTGGCGCGGCAGTCCCCAGGCAACGGGCCTTGTGGCTGCCGCGTCCAGGATCATGGCATCGTCGGAGCACAGGCCGAAGCCATGCGTTGCCAGCGCCAGCGACGTCGTGGTCTTGCCGGTGCCGCTCGGGGCGTGGATCAGCACGACGTCGTCGTGTTCCGGCAGTGTCAGGCCCGCGGTGTGCAGCATATGCTGGCCGCCGGCGTCGAGCGCGGCGTCGAGCACCAGCATCGATGGCGTCCAGGCGGCTTTCGCATTGGGGCGGATGCGGATTTGGGCCCAACCTTCCTCACCATTGATCGCCACGGTCTGGCGTTCGGGAAAGACGAGATGGACGGTGCCACCGTCCTCGATCATCCGGCAGTAGCCATCCTCCGGGATTTCGCCGTCGAAGACGGGGGAGCCATCCGGCGCCTCGTCCAGGGCCTCGGTCTCGATGATATCAAGGCGAAAATCCGGCTCGATCGGACCTGCGATCCGCAGGCTGGCCAGCATCCGGTCGAAGTCCCGCCATAGTTCGGGACCCTCGGCTGATATGCCGAGGATCTGGCCGTTGAGGCCATAGCAGGCTGAAGGTCTGGTCAAGCGGGACGCACCTTTGTGGCATCGGCATGGTGGCGATAGATCTCGACCATGCCGGGAAGGCTGTCGCTGACCACCGGCCTGCCGTCGAGACAGACCCAGCAATGCGCCGACATGCGCTGCGCCTGCATCGATTTCGGGTCAACCCCGAAGCGCAGGTCCGGATCGAAGCCGGCGAGGCGCAGGAACCGATGGCCAAGCAGACCCTCCCTCAGGCATCTGCGGTCGCGCATCAGCCAGGGATGGCGCACGGTGCGGTTGACGCTGGCGACGACGTAGGCGGACGGCAAGCCGCGGTAGGGCGTCGACGAGGCGAGCGGCGCCCATTTGAGCACGTCCTCGAAGCTGCGGTTGCCAACCAGGACCGGCAGCAGCCGCGCGCTCGCCCAGAGATGGCAGCGAAACAGGGCGCGCAGGAGGGGACCGTCAGCCATCATGCGGCACCTTTAGCCATCACGCGGGTGTCCTTAGCCATCAAGCGCCTGGGGCGGCGAGGATACCTTCCGAGACCAGATCCGTGGCCAGCGCCGCCATGTCCTGATCAAGCGTGCCCTTGTCGACCTCGAACTCCTCGCAAAGCAGGTCGACGATCTGGTCGAGACTGCGCGCGCCATCGACCTTGTCGAGGAAGGCCTCGGTGGTGCCGTTGCACGTATAGAGCTGGCCGCTGCGCGCCAAGAGCACGACGGCACCATCGCCGGCATGCTGAACCGAGGCGTCGTCCGCCAGCCGCAGAACAGTTCCAGAGGCAATTTCCATCACGAACCCACCAAGCCATGCAAAACCCCGAAATCAGATAGCGCGGTGGTGGGGCGCTGTCCATTGGCTGGCCAGTTCCACCTTCCCTGGCATCGCCCAGCTTGATGCCCGCTGCCGCGGATCGATATCGCGCCGCTGCCGGATCTCGATGGGAATCGTCCCAGAAATAGTCGCGGCAGCAGTGGCTTACCCGCGAGCAGTCCGGGCAGGGCCGTTGCTTTTCTTCCCCTAAGTAAGGTAAGGAAGCCGCGGGTCTTGGGGAGATAGAGTATGCGTTACAATTGGGAGCGGGCTCCGACGAGCTTCGAACGTCATCGAAAAGCCCTGGCGGCAGCGATTTTGATCGCCGGCGGTGTTGGCCTGATGCTTATGGCTCTGCCGCTGTAGAGCAATCCCGGGAAAGCGTGAAACCGTTTTCCGTCTCGAATTGCGTCGGATCAAGGAGATCGGGCGGTTCGCGTTTCCGTGAAACGATGAGCCGCTTCACGTCCAATCGACCTTCACGCACCCAACAGGACGCTGCTGGGCAGCGTCCTGTTGGGTGCGTTTCAAGGACTGGTCGGCGCGGCCTTCGGCGCCTGGCCGACCACGGATGGCGCGTTCGTTCTCGTCCTCCCCGTCACGGCCACGGTTCACGACACCACGCATCCGAGGTGAAGACGAGACCGGCTCAGACGAAAATGCAGGAGACATCGCCGGAAAAAACAGCATAGGCTATTCACAAGGACGGCAAATCGTTCCTGGGGAGGGTACGGATGGCTTCACGCTATCACGAGGTCTATGACGGCTGGAAACGCGATCCGGAGAAGTTCTGGGCGGATGCGGCTGTCGCCATCGACTGGTACTCGCCCTATGACAAGGTGTTCGACGCCACGGCAGGCGTCTATGGACGCTGGTTTACCGGTGCGACCTGCAACACCTGCTTCAACGCCGTCGACCGCCACGTCGCGGGCGGGCGCGCCGACCAGATCGCGCTGATCCATGACAGCGCCATCGCCGGAACGGTCAGGAAGTTCACCTATGCCGAGTTGAAGCGCGAGGTGGTCGCGCTGACCTCGGTGCTGAAGAACCGCGGCATCGGCAAGGGCGACCGCGTCATCATCTACATGCCGATGGTGCCGGAGGCGGCCTTCGCCATGCTTGCCTGCGCCCGCATCGGCGCCGTGCATTCGGTCGTCTTCGGCGGCTTTGCCTCGCATGAGCTTGCCACCCGCATCGACGACGCCAAGCCGAAGCTGATCATTTCGGCCTCGTGCGGCCTGGAGCCGGGCCGTGTGGTGGCCTACAAGCCGCTGCTCGACAAGGCGATCGATATCTCCAGGCACAAGCCGGACGCCTGCCTGATCCTGCAGCGCGACCAGCTGCGCTGCGAGTTGAAGGACCATTTCGACATCGACTATGCCGACGCTGTCGCCCGCGAGCGCGCCGCCGGCGCCAATGTCGACTGCGTGCCGGTGCTGGCCACCGATCCGCTCTACATCATCTACACATCGGGCACGACCGGCCAGCCCAAGGGCATCGTGCGCGACAATGCCGGCCACATGGTCGCGCTGAAGTGGACGATGGAAAACGAGTTCGGCGTCAAGCCGGGCGAGGTGTTCTGGGCGGCCTCCGACGTCGGCTGGGTGGTTGGCCATTCCTACATCGTCTACGGGCCGCTGCTGCATGGCTGCACCAGCATCCTGTTCGAAGGCAAGCCGATCGGCACCCCCGATGCCGGCACCTACTGGCGGGTGATCGCCGAACACGGCGTCGTCGCGTTGTTCACCGCGCCGACGGCGTTTCGGGCCATCAAGGGGCAGGACCCGAAGGGCGAATTCATTCCCAGATATGACCTTTCGACGTTCCGTACGCTGTTCCTCGCCGGCGAGCGCGCCGACCCCGAAACCATCAAATGGGCGGAGCAGAAGCTGAACGTGCCGGTGATCGACCATTGGTGGCAGACCGAGACCGGTTCGCCGATGACCATCAATCCGGCCGGCCTCGGCCTGCTGCCGGTGAAATACGGCTCGCCCGGCGTGCCGATGCCGGGCTACGACATCCGCGTGCTCGACGATGCCGGTCACGAAGTGCCGCGCGGCACGCTGGGCAATGTGGTGGTCAAGCTGCCGCTGCCGGCCGGCTGCCTGCCAACGTTGTGGAATGCGGATGAGCGTTTTCACCAAGCCTATCTCGACGAGTTCCCCGGCTTCTACAAGACGGCCGACGCCGGCATGATGGACGAGGACGGCTATCTGTTCGTCATGGCCCGCACCGACGACATCATCAATGTGGCCGGCCACCGGCTGTCGACCGGCGCCATGGAGGAGGTGCTGTCGGCGCATCCGGACGTCGCCGAATGCGCCGTCATCGGCATCGCCGACCAGATGAAAGGCCAAATCCCCCTCGGCTTCGTCGTGCTCAATGCCGGCGTCGCGCGCGATACCGGCGCCATCGAAAGCGAGGTGGTGAGGCTGGTGCGCGAGCGGATCGGCCCGGTCGCCGCCTTCAAGACGGTGGTGACGATCAAGCGCCTGCCGAAGACGCGTTCCGGCAAAATCCTGCGCGGCACGATGCAGAAGATCGCCGACAAGGAGGAATGGGCGATGCCGGCGACCATCGACGACCCTGTCATTCTCGACGAGATCACCGCCGCCCTGAAGGAGCGCGGCATCGGGCTTTGAACAGCCGGCGCGGTTGGCGGCGGACCTGCGTGCATGCGCCGCCTCGCGGAAGGCGTGGCCGGCATCGGTAAGCAATACTTCTATTGTGCAATGCAGCAATGCGCCCTAGGGTTCATGGCGGGGGGCCATCGACAAGGTTCGCATGGCTCAGCAGAAGATCACATTTGGCGGCGTCGACATCCTGCGGTTTCTCGCCGCCGTACTGGTCATGGTCTACCACTATGGCTTCTGGGTGTGGGCCTTCCCGGACGGCGTTTCGGCGCGGGCCACGGGCGGCATTGCCGCGCATCCGGAAATAGGCGCGTGGGTCGAATCCGGCTGGGTGGGCGTCCAGATATTCTTCGTCATCAGCGGCTTCGTCATCGCCTTCAGCGCCGAGAAGTCGACGCCCCTGCGCTTTTTCGAAGCAAGGGTGAAGCGGCTGGCGCCGGCGGTCTGGATCTGTGCGCCGATCACCGCAATGGTGCTGTTGATCGTCGGCCTGAGCTGGCCGACCGATGCGGTCACCAGGCTGGTTCGCACTGGCCTGTTTGTCCCCTACGGCCCATGGGTCGACAGCGTCTACTGGACGCTCGGTATCGAGATCGCCTTCTATGCTGTCGTCTGGATCCTGCTGCTGCTTGGCCGCTTCCATCTGATGGAAGTGGTGGCCATCGCGATCGGGCTGATCAGCACGCTTTTCTGGTGCCTCTATTATCCGCTGGACTGGTTCGGCCTCGCCGAGACACGCTCGCTCGACCTGCTTTTGGTGCATCACGGGGTTTTCTTCGCAACCGGCGTCATGCTGTGGCTGATGCGGTTCAAGGCGGTGACGGCCGCTCGCCTTGCCTTCTGTGCCCTGTTCCTGGGCGGCGGCGTCCTGCAGATCGCCAGTTCGGTCGACGTTCATATGCTGAAGGTCGGGCAGCAGATGCCCTTGGCGCCACCAATCCTCATCTTCCTCGCCGCGATCGCGCTGATGGCGTGGTCGCTGCGGCTCGATCTGTCCTGGAGCGGCTGGCGCCGCATCGGCCTGATGACCTATCCGCTCTACCTGCTGCATGACGTCGTCGGCGCCGCCATGCTCGGCGTCCTGGTCCGCGCCGGGCTGCCGCATCTCTTGTCGATGGCCGCGATCGGCGCGACGATGATCGCGGCAAGCTGGCTGGTGGCGACAGAGGCCGAGCCGCGCATCCGGCAGCTGCTCGACCACATCGTTTTTCGCTATCGTCTCAAGGCAGCCTGATAGCCATCGGCTGGCAGGTCGGGCCGCGCGCCGACGCGGCCGCTCAAGCGGTTCGGCGGGACCGCATTTGCCGCCATTGCGGAGTTTTTCGCTTCAGGCATGATACAGGCATTCATGCCCTGCGCATGACCGCGCACCTTCGACATCGAGACGCTCCTCCCGTGACCTTGTTCCAGCGAAAACCCCGTATCGCGCAGCGAGCGCGCCTCGACATCGATATGCAGGACACCGTCGTCTACGCGGTCGGCGACGTGCATGGCTGCTACAAGGAACTCCGCTCGCTGGAGCAGAAGATCCTGCTCGATTCGCTACGTTTCCAGGGCCGCAAGATCATCATCATGCTGGGCGACTATATCGACCGGGGGCTACAGTAGGCGCGGGTGCTCGGTCACCTTCTGGCGCCGCCGCCGAAGGGGTTCCAGCGCATCTGCCTTGCGGGCAACCACGAAGTCGCGATGCTGAACTATCTCGACGGACACCTGTCCCGTGAATCCTGGCTGGCGACCGGCGGCCTGCAAACCCTGTTTTCCTACGGCATCGACCCGGCGCGCCTTGCCAGGCTCTACGAGGGCAACGCGCGGATCGACCAGCGCATAAGGGAGGTCATTCCCGCCGAACATGTCAGCTTCCTGCGCGGGCTGCCGATCATGGTCCGTTCCAGGAAGTTCGTGTTCGTCCACGCCGGCATCAGACCGGGCGTCGACCTCGCGGCACAAGCCGACCAGGACCTGCTTCACATTCGTTCGGATTTCTTCGAGGCAACGCACCTGCTCGACCGCTGGGTGGTGCACGGACATACGCCGGTGGACATCCCGAAACTCGAGGGGCGACGGCTCGGCATCGACACCGCCGCCTTCCAGAGCGGACGTCTGACGGCCGTCAGGATCGCCGACAAGCAGGGCAGGCTGATCTTCTCCTGATCAACGCGCGCCGCATCGCAGCGGATTTCATGCGGCGCGCTTCAAGTCTTTGTTGCCATGCATGTCGCTGTCCCAAACCGGGGGCCGCTTTTGAGCGGCATGCACTAGACGGCCGCCTTGCTGCGCACTTCGGATTTTTCCAGATAGTAGGTCGAATATCTATCGAAGAACTTCTCCGAACCTCCGAACGTTCCGTATTTGGCCAGTTTCTTCAGATCGACCTTGTTCAACACCGCCCCGATGATCTTGTTGGCGATATAGGGCTCCGCGTTGAGCAGCGACTGAACCATCGCGCGCGGCGTACGACCCCACTCGGTGACAAGCACGAAACCGTCGACCAGCGGCGCGAAGGCCTTGGCGTCGACCACCGGTCCGAGCGGCGGCAGATCGACGACGATGTATTCGAACGTCTCCTTGGCGTTCTCGATGAAGCGCCGCATCCCGGCCGAGGAGAGAAGCTCGCTCGTGTGGGAGAAGTGACCGCGCAATACGGCGGGGACAATCGCCAGCTTCGTCTGCCGGTCGATCTTGCCGACGGACTGCCAGGTCTGGCCGCTCACCACCGCTTCCATCAAGCCTTGCTCGGCCTCCATGCCAAGACCGCGGCTGAGGCCGGGGTTGCGCAGATCGCCGTCGATCAGCAGCGTCCTGGCGCCGTTGGCGGCAAGCAATCCGGCGAGATTTGCCGCGACCGTCGACTTGCCCTCGCCGGGAAGGACCGAGATGACGCCGATGACGCGGCTGCCTTGCCCTTCCATCACGACGTCGAAGGCGATCTTGGCGCTGCGCAAGGTTTCGGAGAACATCGACGCGGGCGAATCGATGCTGACCCGCATGCGCGCCCGCCTTTCGGCGGCCGACAGCGACTTGGCGGTCTTGGCATCCAGCTGGGTTTCGCCCGGCTGGTCTTCCTTGCCGAGCTTGCCGCCGATCGTCGGCAGATAGCCGAGGAATTTCAGACCGACCCGGTCGCGCACATCATCGCCGGTCCTGAAGAAGCGTTCGTTGAACTCATTCAGGCCGCCGAAGCCGGCGCCCATCAGCATGCCGAGCACCAGCGAAAGTCCCAGCACGACGATCGTACGCGGGCTTGACGCGGCGAGCGGCATCGAGGCGTCCGAGATGATGCGGATCTTGCCGACCGGGAAGGATTGCTGCTGCGCGGCTTCCTCGTAACGGCCGAGGAATGTCTGGTAGAGCGTGGTGAGCGCCGTCGCCTTCTGGTCCAGGTCACGCAATTGGACTTGCGACTGGTTGTCGATGGAGCTTTTGCCTTGCGCCGCCGCGACATTGGCCCTGAGCGCGGTCTCGCGCGCCAGCGCCACTTCATACTCGTTGCGATAGCTTTCGGTCAGCTGCTTGAGCTCGCCGAAAATCTGCGTCGAGATGTCGGCCTTCTCCTTGGTGAGTGCCTGCGCCTGCGGATGCTGGGGGCCGAAATTCGCCTCGACGTCCTGCAGCCGCTTGGAGACAGCGAGATAGCGGGTCTTGAGCGCCGCGATGACCGAGCTGCTCGGCTGGTCGCTCGATATGGCGGCATCCTTGAAGGCATTCTCCGAACCGCTATCGATAATCGCCTTGTATTGCTGGTAGCGGGCACTGGCGCGTGCGGTATCGGCCTGCGCCACGATGAGCTGGGCGTTCAGGTCCGAGAGCTGCTTGTCGCTCATCAGCTGGCCATCGCTGTTGGCGGCCAGTCCGTGGTCGGCCCTGAATTTTTCGACCGCCAGCGAGGCCGCCTGGGAACTCTCGCGCAATTCCGTCAACCGGCCCTGCAGCCAGACAGCCGCCCGCTCGGTAGCGTCGAAGCTGGCATCGAGCTGATCGGCGAGATAGGCATCGGCATAGGCCTTGGTGACCGCGTTTGCCAGTCCCGGGTCGGTCGCCTGGTAGCCGAGGGCGATCACGAAACTCCGCCCGACACGCTCCGCCCGAACCTCGCTCTGCAATTTGAGAATCGCATAGTCGCGGCGGGCCGTGGCGATCATCGCCTCACGCGTGGCCGCGTCGACCTTGGTAATGTCGCCCATGGCCCCGACGGGAGAGCTGGGATGCACATACTGGACTATGCTCCTGACAAAGCCGATGCCCTTCGCCAGCGCCGACACGGGAGGGTTCATGAAGGCATCGTTCTGGTCGAGCTTCAGCTTGTCGACGACCACGGCGGCGAGCCGCGACGACGTCAGAATTTCGATCTGGCTCAGAATGGCCGAGTCGGTCTGCATGCTCGTCGACGTCGCCGAGATGTCATCGACGATCTTGTTCAATCCCTCGTCGATCAGCACGCTGCTGATCGATACATATTTGGGCGGCGTGGTCTGCAGATAGAGCAGGCCCAGGAAAAGACCGATGATGGCGCACACGGCAACCACCTTGGCCTGCCGTGCGGCCATGCCAAGCAGCCGCTCGATATCGATGAAGTCTTCGCCGTCTCCTGCGTCTGAATTCGGCAATGGCATCCTCTTGTCGAGAGGAAAGTTGGCATAATTCATCTTCGGTCCAATTCCAGAGCCTGTCCCATCCCGATGGTCGGGATGGGGCTCTATCTGTTTGTTTGAGCATGATCTTTTCCGAAAACCGGTACCCACTTTCCGGGATCATGCTTTGGCTTGCAGGCGCCGCGAAGATCGGGAGCATGCGTAAAGCAACGCAAGCTTCATGCCAGACAGCGCGGGCTATCGCCTCGCGCCATCAGCCATCTGAAAATACTCCCGAAAGATGGGCATTATGCGGCTTCTTCCTGGCGTTCATGCGACCGGACGAACTCCTGAAGCATCTCGAAAACCGGGCCCTTCATATCGTCGCGCGCCAAAGCGAAGGCGATGTTGGCCTGGATGAACCCTTCCTTGGAACCGCAGTCGAACATTCGGCCCTTGAAAGGCTGGGCGAAGAACGGCTGGTCCTGCGACAGGCGGACCATGGCGTCCGTGAGCTGGATCTCGTTGCCGGCGCCACGCTGCTGATTGCCCAGCAACGCGAAGATCTCGGGCTGCAGGATGTAGCGGCCGTTGATGTAGAAGTTCGACGGCGCGTTGGCTGGCGCCGGCTTTTCGACCATCGCCGTCACCTCGAAACCACCGCCGACATCGGCGCCACGGCCGACGATTCCGTATTTGTTGGTCTCGGTCGGATCGCAGCGCTCGACGGCGATCACATTGCCGCCGGTTTGGGCATAGAGGTCGGTGATCTCGGCCAGGCATCCGGGCCCGCCGAACGAAACCATGTCCGGCAAAAGCAGGGCGAAGGGCTCGTTGCCGATAACCTCGCGCGCGCACCAGACGGCGTGGCCGAGGCCTTGCGGCGACTGCTGGCGAATGAAGCTGGTGGCGCCGGCCACCGGCAGCATGCTTTCGAGTGCCTCCAACTGGGTCTTCTTCCCGGTCTGCTCCAGGGTTCCGATCAGTTCCGGATGCAGGTCGAAATAGTCCTCGATGACCGCCTTGTTGCGACCGGTCACGAACACGATGTGCTCGATGCCGGCCTCGAAGGCCTCGTCCACCGCATATTGCACGACGGGCCGATCGACGACGGGAAGCATTTCCTTCGGCATCGACTTGGTCGCCGGCAGGAACCGTGTTCCAAGCCCCGCCACCGGTATCACGGCCTTCCTGATTTTCTTCATTGCAAATTCCTTCTGAGGAGATCGACTTCAGTCCATTCACAGGCCACGAAAAATCCCTCCATGTGCCTGCATCTTCACCTCCCCGCCCCCACGGCAAACTGTGCCGCTACTCTTCGCAACCGCACGGCGATCGGCATGCCCATATGCCTGACCGCCGCCGGGTCGCTGAGCGCCGTCCGGATCGCCTTGAGCGGGGACCGCGCCTTGATGTGCTGAACCATTGACAGGAACGATGCGGCCTTGCGCAGGCTGCGGCCGCGCCGGGCGAACGCGGCCAGCGCGGCTGGATCCATGGAATGGGTCTGTGCGAACACGGCATCGGCCTTGCGCATCGCCTCGACGTGATGAAGCTCGAGCACGCGCGAGATGGAGCCGCTGCGGATATGGTAGGCATAGCCGATCGTCGGCTCGACCACGCATTTGCCACCGTTGGCCAAGGCGTCGGCAAGCAGGATGTAGTCTTCGCCGATGATCAGTTCTTCATCATAGCGAAGTCCGTTTTCATCCAGGAACCGGCGCTGGAAGATCGGCTTGAGATAACCGAGATTGAACTTCGATTCGAAAACGATGTTGCCGGCGATGTAGCTGGCCAGCGAGATTTCACTCAAACTCTCCAGATAGCGCGTCGGAAACATAGCGTCTTCAACGACACCGTCCTCGCGAATGACCTGGAGGTTGTCGACGGCGATCTGGGCATCCGCCCTTTCGGCGCGGGCGATCATGGTGGCGATACGGTCCGGAAAGACCGCATCGTCGGAATCGAGAACCGCGATCCATCTGCCACGGGCGAGGTCGAGGCCGGCATTCCTGGCGCCGCCGGGACCGCGATTGCTGGCCAGGGCGACGACACGAACGATATCCCGCGGATAGGCCCTTGCCACATCGAGCGTCGCGTCGCGCGACTTGTCGTCGACGACGATGATCTCGACGCTGACGTTTTTCTGGGCAATGGCGCTGGCGATCGCCCGGTCGAGGGTTGCCTCGGCGTTGTAGGCGGCGATGACAAAGGAGACGTCAGGCTGCACGCTTGCCTCCTTCCTTTGGCGAAGGCTGGCCGTAGAGGCGGATTTCACGGATGCCGACGAGGCCGCTGACGACGCCGACATGCATGATGCCGCGCAGCACGCTGCGGTTCCTGCGAACCGGGCTGACGACAACCGGGATAGCCGAGGCGAAGCAATATATGGCCTTTGCCGACGCCAGGCCGACCTGCTTGACCAGGCCGATGCCGCTGGCTTTACCTCCCAGAAGGTGGCCATGCGTCTGGCCGACGCGGAAGCGACGGCGGCCGAGCCAGTCGAACGCGGCCCTGGCGCGCGGCACCACCTCATCCACCCAGGCCTCGGGCGAAAAGGCGATCCGGCCGCCGGCCTTGTGCATCTGGTCAAAGAACTCGGTATCCTCGCCGCCGGTCTGACCACGCGCCAGGCTGAAGCGGCGGCCACGCAGGCTGTCGGCGCCGGCCCGCAGCAGCACATTGCAGGTGTAGCCGGTGTGGATCTCGCCGCGCACCCAGACGGGCAAGGTTGAATGGAAGTCGCCGCGCCGCATCCAGTCCGGCGCATCCGGGCGATAGCGCGCCCGCACCGGACCGAGCACGGCGGCCGCACCGCTCGATTCGGCCGTCGCGACCAGCTCGGCGAGCCAGCGCGACGAAGCCGTCTCGTCGTCGTCGATGAAAGCAACGAAATCCGCCGTGCTGGCGTCGAGGCAAGCGTTGCGGGCGATCGAAATGTTGCGCGCCGGGGCATGGCGATAGTGGATCGGCAGCGTCAGTTCCCGCGACAGCGCCGTAACCAGGTCACGGGCGCTTGGCGTGTCGTCGTTGTCGGCGATGATAACGCTGACATCGAATCCTGAAGGCATGTCCATGGCAGCCAGCGAGCGCAGCGTTTCGGCCAGCTCCGGTCGCCGGAACGTGCAGACACCGATGTCGATGCTGCGGTTGTTGACAGGCACCGCCATCACGCCACCCCGCGCCGCGCGCCGAGGCCGAGAAGCTGCAGCCAGAAGCCGACGGACCAGCCAAGATGCATGACCATTGCCGAGACGCCGGCAAGCGCGATATCGGCATTGCGCTGGCGAATGGCCGTCCACAAGCCATAACCCAGGCACACCGACGCCCACAGCAGAAGCGGCACCGCCGCCAGCCAGTGCACGAAAGAGAACGCCGCCAGCAGGACGACCGGAAACACCAGCAGCGGCACCATCTGCCGGACCTTCGGGATCACCCGGTGCTTCAGCACATTCTTGGCGCGACCGCGGCCATAGCCGAGATACTGGAAATAAAGCCCGCTCAACGAGGCGCGTGGATAGTAGACCATCTGCGTTTTGCCGCTCATCCAGATCTTGTAGCCGGCCTGTCGCAGCCGATAGTCGAGCTCGGCGTCCTCGTTGTGGCTGAACGTCTCGTCATAACCGCCCACGGCCCCGAACGCCGATATCCGCATCAACGCGTGATGGCCGTGATCGATCCACTCTCCCGCGGAAAGGTGCCGGTGCTTGGAGCCGCCGGTGCCGAGCCTGGAGTTCTGTGCCGCGGCGGCCGCTTTCTGCACGGCGCCGCTGCCACTGGTCAGCATCGAAACAACGACCGAATCGGCACCGGTGGCCTGCGCTTCCTCGACCAGGCGGTCGCAATAATCGTCGGGATAGCCGCCATGCGCGTCGATGCGGATGAGATAGTCCGTGCCTTCGCCGAATGTGCCGACGGCGAGGTTGATCGCCGCGCTCTGTATGCGCCGCTTGTTGTGAAGCAGGATAACGCGCGAATCCTTCGCAATGACATCCTCGACGATGGCCAGCGTGCCATCGGTGCTGCCGCCGTCGGCGACGATGATCCTGGCGCCAAGCCTTGCGGCCGAAGGGCGCAATTGATCGAGCAGCGCACCGATGTGGGCGGCTTCGTTCAGGCACGGAACAACGATCAGGCTGGATGATGGCTTTCCAGTTTGCGTCATCAACCCACGTCCATCTCTGGCCATCCTATGCCAACGCTTCTGCTGCGAAGGAACCGGGCACGGTGGTCAGGCTGCGCAACCGCTCGACGAGCGCCCGACAATCACTGCGATCATAACTCCACGTCCTCGGGTTGCGGGCAAGGACACGCGCCTTCAGTTTGCCGAAGCGGTACTCCTCCATCTTGCCGAGCGCGGCCTCGAGACCCTCGGGCGTGGCCTGGGAGAGCAGGACGCCGATATCCTGCTGGTTGAGGAAACGCCCGGTTTCGGTGTTGCCCATCGAGATCGGCACCGCGCCGAAGCGGCAACCCTCATAGAGCCGGTTGGGCAGCAGCCATTCGGAGTTCTGCCCTGCTTCGAAGAAATCGATCGCCCAGGAAAAATGGACTTCCCTGTAGATCGCCGCCATGTCTTCTGGATTGCGATAGGGCCCGCGAAACGACAGCCACGGCTCGGATTCGACAAAGCCATGGAAATCCGGAAACTCGGACAGCGCCGGACGGCCGCGCAGCACGATTTCGAAGCGCCCATTCATCCGGCGGGAGAAATCGGCAAGGAGTTCGAGCGAGCGGCGGCAGCGCAGGGCGCCGAACCAGCCGATACGCCATGGCGGGCCGGCCGGGCCGTGCGCCGGCTCGGAGTCGCCGGGCAAAATCGCCGCGGCCTCGAAATATTTGTTCTCGACCAGCTCGATCGGTGCCGCGACCTGGCCGAACGGCTTGAAGTAATTGGCGATGAAGGCGGGCGAGCTGGTCACCAGCAGCTTCACGTCCCTGGCCAGAAAACGTTCGGTGGCGCGCAGCGCCTTGCCGAGAAGATCGTTGCGAAGCACCAAGCGATGAATGTCGAGGCATTCGTAGACGATCGGAACCGGCGCACCGAATGCCGACTTCGCACGCCGCGCCAGCGCCAGCATTTCCAGATTGCGCGCGATGATAAGATCGGGCCTCGGCATGCCGCCAAGCCTCGAGCCGATCGAAACCGCCGCCTTGGCGACCGCAGCGAGGCGCTGGCCGAACCGGCCGTCACGCGTCGCGCCAAGGTCGATCGGCCGCAATCCCTCGATATCCGCGATCGGGTTCGCAGTGCGACGGAAACCGGCCAGCGTGACCCGGGCACCGCCTGCCCTGAGCATCGTGATCCGCCGGCGCACGGCCGGGTCGGAAACGTCGTGCACAAGGTACAAGACATGCAGCATGAAAACTCGACCGCTGTTGGCCCACCCACGGGAATGCTAGTACAGCTCTTGCTGCATCGCAACATTTTTGCTGCGACGATCCACGTTTTCTGTTGCACTGCAAAATTAATGCCCTAGTTTGTCCTTGGCGGCGGTTGTGGATTTTCAGGGTCGGAAATCCGCGCAAAGATCAGGAATCCTGAATTTGGAAGCCAATGCATTCGATCCGCCAGAAGGCTCGCTCCGCAAATCGGTCGGGCGCGGCGCCGTTGTCACGGCCATGGCGCAGTCTGTGCGGGTCGCGACACAGATCCTATCGGTCATCGTGCTGTCGCGGCTCTTGTCGCCGCAGGATTTCGGCGTCGTGGCGATGTGCGCGCCAGTGCTGGCCTTCATCGCGCTGTTCCAGGATTTCGGCCTGACCCAGGCAACGATCCAGAAAAACGGCATCAGGCATGAGGAGGTAAACTACCTCTTCTGGATCAATGTCGCCGTCAGCGCGATCCTGGCCTGCGTGCTCGCGGGCGCCGCTCCGCTGGTCGCCGCCTTCTACGGCGAGCCGCGCGTGGCCGGCCTCGTGGCCGCGTTCGGGCTGCAGATCATGGCCTATGGGCTTGGCGCCCAGCATCTGGCGCTTTTGACGCGCCGCATGCAGTTCGGCCGTCTCGCGATCATCGATGTCGCCAGCGCTGTGGCCGGTCTCGCCGTGTCGATCGCCTGGACCTTCATCGACCGCTCCTACTGGGCGCTGTTTGCCGGCACGCTGACCGGCGCGGTGCTGCCGACGCTCTGCTACTGGGCAAGTTCGCGCTGGCGTCCGAGCCTGCCGCGCAAGGTCGCCGGAATCAGCGAGCTGATCAATTTCGGCGCCGGGATCACAGGCTTCAATTTCGCCAATTTCTTTGCCCGAAATCTCGACAATGTGCTGATCGGAAAATACTGGGGCGAGGCCCAGCTCGGCCTCTATGACCGCGCCTACAAGCTGCTGCTGTTTCCGCTGAGCCAGATCACCAATCCATTGTCGAAGGTGATGGTGCCGGCGCTCTCCAGGCTGAAGGACGAGCCGGACCGCTACCGTAGCGCCTATCTGCGCGTCATGCCGCTGATCCTGCTGGTGGCGCTTCCCGGTGTCGCCTTCGCCACCGCGATGTCGGACGTGCTGATCCCGTTCGTGCTCGGCGAGCAATGGCGCGAAAGCGCCTCGATCTTCCTGGCACTTGGCTTTGCCGGGCTGCTGCAGCCGCTCAACAACCCGGCGGGATGGCTTTTCGTCAGCCAGGGCCGCTCCGGCGACTTCATGCGCTGGGGCATCGTAACGACCGTGACCTCGGTACTCGCCTTCATGCTCGGCCTGCCTTATGGCGCGCTGGGCGTGGCGATCGCCTATGCGATCAGCGAGTATCTGCGGACGCCTTTCCTGTGGCTCTATATCGGCAAGAGCGGTCCGCTGCAGGCCCACCATGTGCTGCGCGCCGCAACGCCTTTCGTGCTTGGCGCCCATCTCGCACTGGCCGGCATCTGGTTCATCAAGCCGCTGTTGCCGCAGCAGCATGTCGTTGCCTTGGCCAGCGGCGCCGTCCTCGCCTACCTCATCACCATCGTCATCGCGCTGGCATTCGCTTCCGGCCGCGAAGCCCTGCGCGAGGCGCTAAAAATGCTGCCCGCAAGACCGCCCGCGGCGACGCCTCGCGAGGCGCAATAATTTGGACGCCTTCGACAGCTACGGACATCCACTCCAGTTCCAGGTCTGATTCATGCACTATCGATCAATATCCGACATGAACGACGCGATCGTCAGGAACCTTCACCGGCTGCCCCGCGACATCGACCTTGTCGTCGGCGTTCCCCGAAGCGGCATACTGGCGGCGACGCTGGTGAGCCTGACGGCCAACATTCCGATGACCGACCTGGATAGCTTCCTGACCGGACGGATCTACACCTCGGGCGTCACCAAGCGTCGCGCCGCGCTCGATCGCAAGGCCTCCGAAATGCGCAAGGTGCTGGTGATCGACGACAGCGTCGCCGGTGGCAATGCCATGCGCGACGCGCGCGCCCGCATCGCGGCGGCCGGTATCGAGGCGGACTTCGCCTTTGCCGCGGTGTTCGGCCTGCAGCCTGAACACCAGGAGACCGACTTCGTCTTCGAGGTCGTGCCGCATCCACGCATGTTCCAGTGGAACTTCATGCATCACAAATTCCTGGCGCAGTGCTGCGTCGACATAGACGGCGTGCTGTGCCTGGATCCGACCGAGGCCGAAAACGACGATGGACCGGTCTACGAGAAGTTCCTCAGCGAGGCGCGGCCTCTGCATGCGCCGACCCACAAGATCGGCTGGCTGGTCACCAGCCGGCTGGAGAAATACCGCGCGCTCACCGAGGCTTGGCTCGCCAGGCACGAGATCAAATACGACCAGTTGATCATGCTCGATCTGCCGAGCAAGGCGGAACGGCAGCGGCTTGGCGCGCATGGCAGTTTCAAGGCCGATTTCTACCGCAAATCCAATGCCGTCCTGTTCATCGAGAGCGAGCACGAGCAGGCGCTGAAGATCACCGAACTGTCCGGCAAGCCGGTGCTGTGCGTCGAAACGCATATGGTCAGCTTTCCCGACGCGCTGTCGCTGCCGGCACTTGGCCAGGCGGCCCGCAACCTGCCGGCAAGGCTGAGGCAGATCAAGTCGCAGGAAGGGCGCAAGGCGGCCGCCAAGACCATCGCCCGCGCGCTGCTTGGCGCGCGCGGCTACGAGACGCTGAAGAACCGGGTCAAGCGCCCGGCCTGACCCGGACTGCCAGCATCCTTACGCCGCTTGCCGCGCGCGCTGCTGTACCGCCCTGTCGAGTATCGAAAAGAAGGTGGCGAACTGGCGATCCGGATCCAGTTCGGGCCGCGCCGCGAAGCCGCGCGCGAGACCCGAGAGCCGGTCATATTCCTGGTTGTCGTTCCACAGCCGCCTGACGGCCGCGACCCAGTCGGCAAGCGGAGCATCGTAATCCAGCACCACGCCGCCGGGGCCGATCGCCTCGGGCAGACCGCCACGCCGCGAGCCGACGACCGGGATTCCACTGCAATGGGCCTCCGACGCGACGCGGCCCCAGGCCTCTTCCCATTTGCTGGGGGCAAGCAGGATCCTGGTGCGGCCATAGACCGTCTTCATGTCGCTGGTGCGGCTCTCGAGCGTGACATTGCCGAGCGGCGTGATCGTCTCCTCGATGCGTGCCCGATGATCGTCCTCCAGCTTCCAGCTTTCGACGAGCAGGAACGGGATTTCGGGGCACGCGCCGGCAACACGCACCGCAAGCTCGAAGCCTTTTTCCTCGTAGGGGTTGATCAAAGTGACAAACTGGCCCGTCGTCGGGGTGCTGTAATGCGCCGGATTGATGGTGGGCGGGATCACCGCCGCCTCGATGCCGAACTCTTTCCTGTAGGTGCGCGCGGTGAATTCCGAATTGGCGATGTAGAGCGCCGAACGCAATTCCCGCAGATCGCCACCCAGTTCATGGAACTCGACATTGCGGAGATAGACGACCAGCGGCACGCCCTCGGCCTGCAGCGCCTTGCCGATCGGAACCGACTTGTGACACTGGACCACGGCCACATCCGGCTTCTGCCTGTCGACGGCAAAGGCCGCCGCCTCCCAGGGAAACCACGCGCGGATCACGGGATAGCCGGGGTGGCTGTCGACGACCGCTGGTTGCCGCAGCAGCTTCATCTTGGCGCGTGCCTTGAGGCCGAACATGCCGTCGCCGAACAGGGCGGCGAGCACCGACGCCTCATGGCCATGCTCGATCAGCTGCTCAGCCAGATGATGGGTGCTGGACTGGACGCCGCCGCCGAACTCCGGCGGGTAGCCATTGCCGCTGGCAAAAAGAACTTTCATGGGACCGGCTCCTTGTCGCATTCTCGTATTCTTCGTTCAGAGGCAACAGGCGAAATCCGCTGCCTGGTTTCGACGTCAGGCAAGCTTCGGCGGCTCCAGATTGGCGAAGGGATTGGTACAGGATTGCCAGCCGGTAAACCGGATCGGGTCGTTAGGCGAACTGCGCCATGCGTAGTCCGTCAGCATATGGAATTCGGCGATGACCCAACGGTCGAAACGCACCAGATCTTCCCGCTTCTGCTGGGGCAGCAGGCGGCGTGCGGCGCCCAATTTGAGCTCCTCCACCAGAGTGACCGCGTCGCTCAGCTTCTCGCTCGGAAATATCCACGGATTCCTGTCGCGGAACGCCAGCACGAACTGCTGCAGATGCTCGATGCGCATGTTCAGTTTGCCGAGATATTTTTCAAGCGTGACGCGAACCAGGTCCTCGTCTGAAAACGAGGAGACCGCGGCATAGGCGATGCCCGTCGACATCACCCCGCCCGCCACGATGGCCAGAGCCGAGCGTCGCGAGATTTTGGTCATCGGATACCCTCCTCTCACGCCATGCGGTTCGCCGCCCGCAAGGACAGCGCTGCCGCGGTCAGGCTCGGGTTGGCGCAGGAGCAGCTTGGATAGGTGCTGGTGCCGACGACAACCAGGTTTCTGAGCCGGTGATGGACCATGCCGCTGTCGATCACCGAATCGGCAGGTCCGGTGCCCATTCTCAGCGTGCCCTGGACATGCGATTCGGTCGGCCGGATGCCGCGGTCGAAGAGCCTTTCGACCGGCAGCGGGGCGAGCAGCCCAGGCAATTTCTCCAGCGCCCGGGCCATGCCTTTGACCGCGTAGTCCGATGGCGCCTTGAAGCTTACGAAGGCATTGTCATCCTCATCGAGCGTGACGAAGTTTTCGTGATCGAGCAGGTTTTCGGTGACCACGACAAGCGGCAGTGTCTGGCGCAGCCGCCCCTCTTCGGCACGCATTCCGTGCTGCCAGCGGTTCTCGAAATAGACGAGTGCGGCCGCATGCTCCGATCGGTGCGGACCGTCATAGAGGCCGAAATTCAGCCCCGTTGTGATGGTGCTGCCGTCGAAATTGTCGACACCGTCGAGATAGACCTCGAAATTCCAGCCGTAGGATTCGTGCAGGCCGCGCCCGACGAATTCGTCGCCCAGACCGGATCGCAGCATGATGGCCGCGCTCTGGATGGCATTGGCGCCGAGAAGGAAGAGGTCGCCGCTGACCTGGTATTCCTTGCCGCCATGAACGAAAGTGACCGAACGGACCGTTCCGCCGACATGATCGAGCCGCCGCACTTCGGCACCGAGGCAGACCGAAACGTCCGGATGCTCAAAGACATGCATCAGTCCGTTGTTGACCGTGAATTTCGCGTCGACCGGGCACAGCCAGCAGCGCAGGTTGGCACAGCACGAAGTGCGCTGCGCGGTCGGCACCCGCGCCCGTGCCGTCGGCATGACGAAATGCTGGCCGGGTTGTGCCGCCTTCATCATCCGGTCCGGTGTCGACATGCGATGTGGCGGTTGCGGAAACGGCCGTGAACGCGGCAGCATCGCCGCCATGTCGGGATCGCCTGAAATCGACATGATGTCTTCGGCGTCGCAGTAGAACGGCTCGACATCGTCATAGCTGATAGGCCAGTCGTTGCCGATGCCGTAGGTGGTCTTCAGCCTGAAGTCATTGGGATGGAACCTTGGCGTCTGCGCGAACCAGCAGTTCGTTCCGCCACCCAGTCCGATCGTGTAGTTCCAGGGCTTGTCGGAATTGGTCTTGTAGGTCGTTTCGTCATCGATATCGGTGTTGGCGTTCTGGTCGAGCTGCCATTCATGGGTGTTGTGACGGCCCCACTCCAGAACCAGAATGCGTGCCTTTCGCCGCTTGGCGAACTCGTGCAGGAAAAAGGCCGAGCCGAAGCCGGAACCGATCGCGACAAGATCGAAATGATCCCTGGTGATTTGCTCGGGCCTTACGTCCAGCACCATCAGCCAAAAGTCCTTTCCGCGCCGAGCGCGCCTACCAGATTCCGGTTCCGGCTCTCCACGTCCGGCCTCACGCCGCGATTCTGCCGATCGAGTGGTATTCGATGCCGTGGCGAGCGACGACCTTGGGGTCATACAGGTTGCGGCCATCGAAGATGACCGGCGTGGTCAGCGCGTCCTTCAGCGCGTCGAAGGATGGAGCGCGGAAGCTCTTCCATTCGGTGGCGATCAGCAGCGCATCGGCGCCGCGCAGTGCCGCTTCCTTGGTGCCGCACAACAGCAGATCGTCGCGCAGGCCGTAGATGGCCTGGCATTCCTGCATCGCCTCGGGATCATAGGCCTGCACAGTCGCGCCGGCCTTCCAGAGCGCTTCCATCAGCACACGCGCCGGCGCCTCGCGCATGTCGTCGGTGTTGGGCTTGAAGGCCAGACCCCACAGCGCAAAGGTCTTGCCCCTGAGATTGCCCTTGAAATAGCGATTCACCTTGTCGAACAGCACGGATTTCTGGTCGTTGTTGCGCTCCTCGACGGCGCGCAGCAGCTTGGCGTCGAACTTGACGCCCTCGGCGGTCTTGATCAGCGCCCGCACGTCCTTTGGAAAACACGAGCCGCCATAGCCGAGGCCCGGATAGATGAAATGGTAGCCGATGCGCGGATCGCTGCCGATTCCCTTGCGGACCTCCTCGATGTCGGCGCCAAGCTGCTCGGCCAGGTTGGCCATCTCGTTCATGAAGCTGATCTTGGTCGCCAGCATGCAATTGGCGGCGTATTTGGTGAATTCGGCGCTGCGCACGTCCATCACGATCATCTTCTCGTGGTTGCGGTTGAACGGCGCGTAGAGCTCGCGCATCACCGCCTCGGTGCCCTCGCTCGAGGTGCCGACGATGATGCGATCCGGCTTCATGCAATCGGCGACCGCGGAACCCTCCTTGAGGAACTCCGGATTCGAGGCGACGTCGAAGGCGAGGTCCTCGCGACCCCTTTTCTTCAGCGTTTCGGCGATCCTGGCCTTTACCTTTTCGCAGGTGCCGACCGGCACGGTCGACTTGCCGACGACGATCTTGGGCGCGTCCATTTCCCGGCCGATGGTCTCGGCGACCGCCAGCACATATTTGAGATCGGCCGAACCATCCTCGCCGGGCGGCGTGCCGACCGCGATCATCTGGATCTCGCCATGCCTGACCGCAGCGGCGGCATCAGTGGTGAACTTGATGCGACCTGCGGCGTGGTTCTCCTTGACGAGGCTCTCCAGCCCCGGCTCGAAAATCGGCACGAGACCCTGGTTGAGCCGCTCGACCCGGGCTGCGTCGATGTCGACGCACACCACCTGGTGGCCGACTTCGGCAAGCACCGCCGCCTGCACGAGACCGACATAGCCAATTCCAAACACCGTCAAATTCATTCGGTTTCGTTCCCATTCAAGGCGGCGGACCGTTTTCGGTCCGGCCAGTTCAATTCGACTTTCCCAACTACTTTACGCTGCATGCCAGCGATTCCGGAAACTGACAGGGCTCGCCGAGCGCGGTGAAGGCTACGCGCTCGACCTGCAGCGAAAGCTTGCGGCCAGGATCGGCGAACGCACCCATCCAACCCTTCATCGTGTCGCTGCCCCACAGGCTGAAGAAGATCTTCTGCGCATGGGTGGGCAGCTTCGCCGGATCGGTGATCGTGTTGACCAGCTGGCCATTGACGTACCAGCGCAAACTGTCCTTCTGCCAAACGAAAGCGTAGTCGTTGAAGGCATTTTCGGTACCGCCCGCGACGTCGACCAGCTTCTCGTTCTTGCCCTTGCCGTCGATATAGGTGTTGACCTGCACCCTGGAGGTGTCCTTGGTCAGGATCTCGAAGTCGATCTCGTCCCAGGGCTGCTTGTCGGTGGGGCCGATATAGGAAAAGAACGCCGCATTGAGACCGGAACCGGTGTCGGTCTTTATCCGCGCCTCATAGGTGCCGTAGCCGAAGCGCTGCTTGGTCTGGATCTCGCCGCAGACGAAGTCGCGGTCCTTCAGCTTCTGCTTTTCAAAGCCGAGCGACAGCACGCCGTCGGAAAGCTGAACCATGCCCTTCGACCAGGTGCAATTCTGATGGCTGCCGTTGTTCCAGCCGTCGGAAACATACCAGCGCGCACGATCGAAGCTTTTGAAATCGTCGACGAATGATGGCGACGTCGGTATGTCCTGGGCATGGGAAGAGGTCGTCGACAGGCTGCCGAGAGCGGCGAGCAGAAACGCGCTGATCGACCTCAGCCGCCTGAAGCCGGCTTGCCTGGCCTGAGGCGTGAACGGCGTCCCGCCGGTTGCGATGGTGGACGTAGCTTTCGGACCCGAATTCATACCAAACTCACCTTTGTGCTGTGCTTCCCCCAACCCAAAGTCGACATTCGAACCGCTCCTGAACGGGCCAACCCTGACCTCCTGCGTGACCCTCCCGAATTGCTTTTCCTGCCTCGCATCAAATCTGTTGCAACAGTTCCCGAGCCTTCACTCTTACGCCCTGCCGGCGCCTGCCGGCTTGGCGAATTCGGCCGGGGTGGCCGAATCGGACGCGCCATCCTCGTGGAAGACCACGTCCAGCGAATGACGGAGGTCCTTCATCATGCCGTTCTGGCGCGACAGCGCCGCGATGCGGCGCTCGCAGTTCAGGATCGACTCCGTCAGCGCGCTGACCTCGGATGACCGACGGTCGGAGGCGGAGCCGTTTTCCATCGCCTCGACCAGGAAGGCAGCGTTGGTCGCCTTTGTCCGATAGCGATTCTCAAGTCCGGCTCTCTCGGCCTCGATCTCGGCCGCGATCTGCTCGAAAAGCCTTGCCAGACGATCGAGCCGCGAACCGTCGGTTTGCCGGTCGCGGGCCGGATCCCTTGATCTGAAGCCGAATATCGAGGCCATGAGTTCAGGTTCCTGTCATCGCCGGCTTCCAGGCCGGGTTTCTGGCCGATCCCCGCGACCGGGGCTCAAGAAATTGCATCGTCCTGCTCCTCTGACGGGAGAGACATCAGACCAATCCGATCGGGGGCCAGTTCGGTTGGTCGTCTAATTTGCTGCACCGCAACATAGACTGCCATCCCCGGAGCCATGAGGCAACCACCCAATTCGTAAACTCATAAATCCGTCCGAAATGGTTTGAACGACCAGCCGGCACTGGCGGACGAACCGGACGCGCCGGAGACCCTCAACGCTCCTTGCCGGGGCTGGTTCCGGCCATCAGAAAACGCAATGGCGGCACATGGCTCCGTTTCGAGGCGAAGCCGGCGCGGCGAAACAGCGACTCGAGCTTGTCGGCGGCAACGCCACGAACGATGGGAACGAGGTTGGATTGACTGGCCAGCGCATAGGCCGCGGCCGATGCCAGCCCCCGCTCGGCCTTGACGTCGAGGAAATTGCGCAACCGGTATTTGTCGCGCACGTGCCGCTCGTGCCGCCTCAGCACCGCTTTCGAGCCTTCCGGCAGGCTTTCGATCGCCAGCAACGCCAGGTCCGCATCGGCCAGGCGCTCCAGGTCCTGCGTCTTGTGACGGCCGCTCAACGAATCAGCGCGGACGATGGCGCCATAGCCGCATGAGCGGATGACCTTGAACCGTGCCCCGCGGGCGACGGCGCGCGCGTAGAGTTCATAGTCCTCGCCCAGGCGCAAGCTCTCGTCGTAGCGCAACCCGTGGCGGTCGAGGAAGGCACGGCTGATGACAGGCTTGAGGAAGCCCAGTTCGCCCCTTTGCACCCGTCGCCTGGAGATGTTGCCTTCGACGAAGCGCTCGAAATCGAGGAATTCCGGCTCGGCGGCAAATTGCGGGGCGACGATTTTCGTCACGTCGCCGGTCGCATCGTCCCGGATGAGCATGATGTTATCCGCCGCGAAATCCCAGTCGGCGCCAGCAAACAGGTTGCGAAACCGGCCTTCGAGGAAAAAGTCGTCGGCGTCGAGAATGCTGATGAACGGCGACCTTGAACCGGCGATCGCCGCGTTGCGGGCGAAGGAAGGACCGCGATTGACATCAAGACGCATCACCGTGAGCCGGCCGCTGCCGTCGTCGGCGGATCGGGCGACTGTCGCGGTGTCGTCGGTGGAAGCATCGTCGACGACGACGACCTCCGCCACTTCCGGTTCGCGCAACGCGGACGCGATGGCGACGGCGATTGTCGGCGCCGCGTTGCGGGCCGCGATGATCACGCAGACCTGGGGTTTGGTCATCGACATGGATTTGCCTCTCGTACAGGTGATACCGACTTGTTTTCGCCCCGTACCCGCTCGATGCCCGATATGTTTTTCATCACTGACTGCCCGGCCGTTCAAAGATGCGGCGGCTGATGTCGGCGGACGCCGCCCAGCCGGCCTCGGCCAGATAGCGGACTGGCGCACGGCCGCACAATTCCCACAGCACCGTTCGCCGCTGCGGCCACCGCAAGGACGACAGCCACGGCGCGATGACCATGTTGAGCAGGTCCTCGTTGCCGATGCGTGACAGGATTCGTGTGGCACGCTCCGACAGAAGCGTGCCGGCGCCGCCGAGCAGTACATCTGCGGCGCGCAGGCCAAGCAGCAGCGTGTCGTCCAGCCCCTGCCTGACCGCTGCGTCAAGCACAAGCTGTTGATCCGCCTCGTCGAGGCGGCTGGCGCTGGCGCGAACGTCGCAGACATAACCCGCGCAGGGTTCCCGATTGAACAGCGCCTTGGCGACACTGATGCAGGACAGAAGCAAAGTGTCGGCAGCCGAGGTGAACGGCACCACCGCACCGGCGATCTCGAGCTGTCGCTTGCGCCGCAGAAACCCGTCCGCGTCGCGCGGGCTCGGCGAGCCGGGCTGCTGGAGGCGGTAGTGAAGATCGACCGTGGACGGCCTCGGCCCGACGCCGCGCGTCATATGCTGTTCGCCAAGGAAGCGAACCCACCAGACGGAGCGCGACTTGCCGGCGACCTCGTAGCCGATCGAGCGGAGCGCATCACGCGCCGGGAAAAACCCGGCCGGCGAGACCAGAATGTCGACATCGCCGGAAGGCTTCATGAAATGGTCGTCATAGAGCAGCTGCTGCTGGAACGGGCCTTTGAGGAAGACGAAATCGATCTGCCTGGCGCGCAGCACGTCATGGATCGCCATCGAATCCATGATGCAGGACGCATTCATCGAAACCGTCCTCCTGCGGTAGGTGTCCAACCAGTGAAAAAGCTCGGCCGGTCTTTCACCCGCCGGCGCACGCGACAGGGCCTTGAGGACAAAGGTCGCGACCTTGTTCAACCTGGTAATATCGGCAACATTGGCGACGCCCGGGCCAGGCATCGACATGTCGCCGGCAGTGGCTCCCGCCCCCGCGAAATACAAGCGCAGGCAAGCCTGTACATAGGCAATCTCGTCGGCACAGTCAGCGGCGCGCAATCGTTCGTATGAACCGTCCGGCAAGGCCATTTAGCGCACAGTCTCCTGAAGAAGCAATTTGCTCGCCGCCTATGCTGCAAGTGCGAAGCAAGCATCACCAAAAACCTCGATGCGGTAAAGCCTTTCCTTTTGCAGTGCGGAATTTTACCTTTTTTGCAGCGCGGAGTCCTGCAACCATAGCGTTTGCCTCACGATCTGAAAGGCCGCGAGATCGCGGTTGGGATATCACCCTTGCCAAGGCGTTTCAGCCGACCTTTGCCAGTTGAAACTCCTTTTTTAGCAATGCCTAAATAGAAGGCGCTCGGGCAAATATTTTATGCAAGCAAAATCAAATGCTTAAAGAATCACCATCGACATAGCGCCGACGCACAAGGATTCAGCTTGAAAGATGTCAGGTTTTAGGCATCTCTTACACGTATCGCGACGCCCGCAACCCGTAATTGATTAACGCCTGGTAAATCAGACTTGACTCATAAATGCTGCCATGCAGCTATTGCGCTGCAGCATGAGAAGTGCTGACGGCACTCGACAGGCCGTTTCCAGTCCTTATTGGAGAGTAAAATGGAACAGAATGTTGAAAAGCATGAATACGAAACGCCAAGCCTGACGGTACATGGTTCGATTGAAACCATCACCCAGGGCGGCGGCGGCAGCACGGCGATCGATGCATCGTTCCCCGCGCATACGCCGATCGGCGACCTGACGTTCTCCTGAGCCTATCACAGTTTTCCAGAGTGACGACGTTGGGACTCTGGACGCAAAAAAATAAGAGAGTCGGGGGCTAAAAACCTCCGACTCCCCCTTCATTGCCTGGAACTGTCGAAGCGTAGCGTAAGCGAGGTTTGGGGATGAAACGGAACCCGTCCGACCATGATTTGGCCGACCATGATCTGGTGAGCGCGACCAAGGACGCCGTGGCTTGCGAGTTCGGCGAGGGCCTGGCGCTGCTCAACCTGAAATCCAACATCTATTACAGCCTGAATGGCGTCGGCGCCTTCATCTGGGACCTGATCCAGGAGCCGAAGCCGATCGGGGACATCCGCGGCGCCGTGCTTGCGCGCTACAATGTCGAGCCGGCGCGCTGCAAAGCCGACGTCGACGCATTGCTGAAGGGCCTGGCGGATAACGGGCTTGCGAGGCTGCATCATGAGGAACTTGTCTAGGCAGGTTCCGCAAAAGTGGGCCACGGTTTTGCGACAAGAACCTGCGACAGAAAAACGCCCTAAGCATACGAAGCGTCAGCGAGGTATGCTTGGAGTTCTTTCCCTGAGCGGCTCGGAAATGATCTTCCTCGCCCGCTGCCTGCTGGTGGTCACGGCGGTTCGGCTGGGGCTGACGCTGCTGTCCTACAACCGTGTCCGCAGCCTGGTGACGCGGCTCGAGGCGCGTCAGTGCGCCAGCATGGGCGAACTGCGCCGTGTCGCATGGGGGGTTGCCGCCGCGGCCCGTTTCGTGCCGCGCGCCACTTGCCTGACCCAGGCGCTTTCAGGCCAGTACATTCTCGCCCGCCAGGGCAATGCCTCGAAGATCCGCGTCGGCATCGAACGCGGCACCGGCGAGCAGTTGAAAGCGCATGCCTGGCTGGTCAGCGACAACCATGTCGTCCTCGGCGGATCGATCGACGGTTTCGCCCATCTCGTCGACCACGGCAGCCGATGAGCGGCGTGGCCGGAATCCTGCTGCGACAGGGACACGCATCAGCGGTCCGGGGACACGCGCCTGCGGTCCGGGGACACGCATCAGCGGTCCGGGGACACGCGCCTGCGGTCCGGGGACACGCATCAGCGGTCCGGGGACACGCACCGGCGGTTGCCGCAGCGGATATACAGCAGATGCTGGCACGCATGCGCCATCGTGGCCCTGATGGAAATTCGTGGTGGCTGGACGCCGGCATCGCCCTTGGCCACGCCTGGCTCAACACCACAGACGAAGCCGGCCCGGGTCCGCTGACGATGGCCGACGGCAAGCTGGCCATCACCGCGGATTGCCGGCTGGACAACCGTGAAGAACTGCTGGCCAGGCTGGGCATCCGGGACAGGTCGGTCGCCGACGCGACATTGCTGATGCGGGCCTATCTGCGCTGGGGCGAAGCCTGCCCCATGCAACTGCAAGGCGATTTCGCTTTCGCCATATGGGATGCCGAGCGACAGCTCCTGTTTTGCGCGCGCGACCATTTCGGGGTCAAACCGTTCTACTATCACGCGGCGGACCGGCATTTTGTCTTTGCCTCCGAGATCGGTCCGATCCTTGGCGTCGACGGGGTCGGCACGCGCGTCAATGAACACCAGATCTCGGGATTCCTGGCCGGGCTCCCCGACGACCCGCAATCGACGCCCTACAACGATATTTTCAGCTTGCCGGCCCGCCACAGCCTCACCGTCACCGCGCAACAGGTTGTGCTGCGCAGATACTGGCAGATCGAGCCGTCGCCACGACCGATGCGCTCGGATGCGGCCGAGGAATTCGCCCATCTGTTCTCGCAATCGGTCCACAACCGCATGCGGGGAACCTCTTCGATCGGCGCCATGCTGAGCGGCGGCCTCGATTCCTCGTCGATCGCCTGTGTCGCCGGCCTGCAGAATGCTGCCGCGCGCAAGCCAAAGCTGGCCACCTTCTCCCTGATTTTCGAGAAGGGTTCGTCGATGGACGAACGCCCGTTCATCGATACCGTGCTTGACCAGCACAAGGTTGACGCGACCCTGATTCCGGTCGGCAACTATGCGCCGTTCGCTGAATTCGAACGCGTGCTGGAGGAACAGGAAGGAACGTTCCTGGCGCCGGGCCTCACGCTCACCCGCGGCATCTACCGGACGGCGGGCGCCAATGGCATCAAGGTGCTGCTGGACGGCCATGGCGGCGACGAGGTCGTTTCGCAAGGTCATGGCCATCTGCATGAGCTTGCCAATGCCGGCCGGTGGATGGATCTATGGCGCGAGATTCGCAGTGCCTCCAACACCTATGGCGACAGCACGCTTGGCATGTACTTCCAGTTCCTGACCATCTACGGGCCTGCCTGGCGCATCGCGAAGCTGAGACACGTGGCGAACCGTGTCCTGAACAGGATCCGCAAGCCGGCACAAGCGCCGCGCGGCGGAAGCTGGCGCGACCTGATCAATCCGGACCTGGCCAGGCGAACCGAGCTTGTCGACCGGTTTCACCGCGCCGGCTACATGCCGCCCGGCGTCAAGGCCAGCGATGCCTTGAGCCATCGCTGGATCCTTTCAAACGGCTATGTGCCGCATGCTTTCGAGGTCCTCGACAAGGCCGCGGCCAATTTCGGCGTCGAGCCGCGCTATCCCTTCTGGGACAAGCCGCTGGTGGAGTTCTGCCTGGCGCTGCCCGGCGAAGAAAAACTCAGCCACGGTTTTGGCCGCTATGTGCTGCGCCGCGCCATGGAGGGCATCCTGCCGGCGGCGGTCCAGTGGCGGCGCGACAAGATCGATTTCACCTCCAATCTCGTCAATGGCATGCTGCGCAACCACCGCGACCTCCTGGAACAGCTGCTCGTTTCCGATTCCGGCCGCATAGCACCCTACGTCAACCTTCCGCAGGTCAGCGCTGCCTACGCGCGGCTGCAGCGCCAGCCTGACCAGGCAGCCCCCCTGGATGTCCAGTATGTCTGGCGCTCGGCTTCATTGTCGCTCTGGTTGCGGCAGGTCCAGTCCGGCGGGAGTCCCGCATGATGCCTCGCAACGAGCCGCTCGCCCGAGACGATGGCCGTCCCCTGGCGCGTGGCGGGGCCGCGCGAGAACGGCGCTTCTACCGGGCCTACGGCCTGACCATCGCGTCCGAAGTGTTGCTGCCCGAGTTGGAACCGACGGCGCCGGCACCAGCCGATGTCGTGATCGCCGTCGGCACGATCGACCTGCCGAGGCCCTCGCCCGAGGCCGCGACCGACTTCCGCTTCGAGCCGGACCGGCAGTATCTGGCATGGGACGCAGTCGGCGCGTTCCTGATCACCGACGGTCGCCGCATCGACGTCGAGCCGGCGCCTGGCGTCGACGACGCGCTGATCGCGTTTCCGCTGCTGGGTCCGGTCCTGGCGCTGCTGCTGCACCGGCGCGGCCTGCTCGTCCTGCACGCCAGCGCCATTGCCGTGGCCGGCAAGAGCGCCATCTTCATGGGTGACAAGGGCGCCGGCAAATCGACGACGGCAAGCGCGATGATCCGTGCCGGACATGACTTGCTTACCGATGACGTGGTGGCCCTGGACCTGACCAATCCGAACCAGCCGATGATCGTTCCGGGTTTCCCGCAGATCAAGCTGGCCGCCGATGCGGCGGCCGCGATCTCATTCAGGGACGCGGAAGTCCGGCCGCGAGCGCATCCGGAGATCGACAAGATGCAGCATCGCCTGAACGGCGCCTTTTCCGGCGAAAGGGTGCCGGCAGGCAGGATCTATATGCTGGAACGGGGTGAAAAAGCCGATATCACGCCCTTGCCCGGCATCGCCGCCTTGCCGGCAATCATCAAATTCTCCTACGTGACGCGTTTCGGCCGCGCGGCCCTGCCCGACGATTTCGCCGCGACGCATCTTCGGCAATGTTCAGGGATCGCGAACCATGTCGGTGTGTCCCGCCTCGAGGTGCCGACGGGCCTGGAGCGGATCGACGAGGCCGTGGCCCTGATCGAAAGGGATCTGGCGACCGATGTCTAGGTCATCGGTCCTTAGCTTGTCGCTGTTTCGCGACGTCGCCGCGTTCGGCGCCGTCATCGCCCAGATCGGCGGGCGGCGAACCTGGACGGCGCTGCTCTTCCTGATCCTGGGCAGCCTGACCGAAGGCATCTCCATCCTGCTGCTCGTGCCGCTGCTGCATCTGGTTGGTCGCGCCGACCAGGATTTCGCGGTCAGGCTGCCGAACAATGATTTCGTGCGCTGGCTGGTGCCGGACGGGACGCTGCAACTGACGACGGTGCTCTGCGCGCTGATCGGGCTTGTCGCCGTGCAGGCGGCCTTCAACCGCTTCAAGTCGGTCTACATGGCGAAACTGCTGTTCGATTTCATCAACCGCTTGCGCATGAACCTGTTCGAGAGCATCGGCAAGGCGCGCTGGGGCGTCTTCACGCGCATGCGCAGTTCCGATCTCGACCATGCCCTGACCGGCGACATCGACCGCGTCCAGGGCGCCGCCTTCGCGCTGTTGATGCTGGTGCAGATCGCCGTGCTTCTGGCCGGTTATCTCCTGGTTTCGGTGTTCATCTCGCCGGTCATGACGCTGTTTGCCGTCGTGATCGGCATCCTGATGTTCGTGGCGCTGCAGCCCTTTCGGGCGCGGGCCACCGCCTTTGGCCGGGTTCTGACGGCCAATCGGCAGGACCAGTACCGGACGGTCTCGGAATTCCTTGGCGGCATCAAGGTGGCCAAGAGCCTGAACGTCGAGGCCAGCTATTTCGCACAGCTGCAATCGACCCTCGAAAGGATGAAGGCCGACAACATCGACTATGTGCGCAACAGCACGATCGGCACCGCGCTGTTCCAGGTGGCGAGCGTCGTCGGCCTCAGCCTGTTCATCTATGTGGCGCTGGTCCGCTTCAACCTGTCGCTGGCCGAGATCGTCGTGCTGCTGCTGGTCTTCATGCGCATCGCGCCGCGCTTCATGGACATGCAAACGCAGGCGCAGCAGGTCTTGATCAATCTGCCCGCCTATGCCGCGATGCGCAGCCTGCAGACGCGTTTCGACGCCGAGCGCGAGCCGGGCGACGCCGAAGCCGGCGAAGGCGGCAAGCTGTCGCTGGCAACCGGGCTCAACATAAGGGACGTTTGCTTCGGATATGGCGACGACCCCACCAGGACGGTCGTCACGGACATCACCTTCGGCCTGCCGGCGGGCAAGGTCACCGCCCTTATCGGCCCCTCCGGATCAGGCAAGAGCACGATCGCCGACATGCTGCTCGGGCTGCTCGAGCCGACCGCCGGCAAGATTCTCGTCGACGGGGTCGAGATCGATGCCGCCAATCGCCGTCGCTGGCGCGGCCAGGTGGCCTATGTGCCGCAGGACGTGTTCCTCCTGCATGACACGATCGCGGCGAATCTGCGCCTTGCCGCGCCGCAGGCCAGCGACGAGGATTTGTGGACCGCGCTGCGCGCTGCGCACGCCGGCGAATTCGTCGAGCGGCTCGACCTCCGGCTCGGGACGGAGGTCGGCGACCGGGGCGTGCGGCTTTCGGGCGGCGAGCGCCAGCGCATTGCGCTTGCGCGCGCGCTGCTGCGCAAGCCGTCCCTGCTCATCCTGGACGAGGCCACCAGCGCGCTCGACTGGCAGAACCAGTCGCTTATCGCCAAGTCGATCGACGGATTGCGCGGCACGATGACGATCCTGACCATTGCGCACCGGCCGTCGATGATAGCGTTCGCCGACTGGGTGGTGGCAGTGGAAAATGGCCGTATCGTTGAAGTCGGGCAATATCAGCGACTGAAGGCCAAGGCCGGAAGCCGATTGTCGAGGATGCTGTCGGGCGAGCAGTCCGAGAGCGAGAGGGAACCCGCCGACGTGGCTTGAGGCCGGATGCGGCCGGGTCAGTGCAGGCTGCGCCTGGCGCCCAATTTGTCGCCTTCGGCCACCTCGGTCGTTTTCAACTTTCTTTCGGCGTCGCGAGCCATGTCGGCAGGCGTCGGCGCGCTGCCGGCGATCATGGCATAGACGAGCACGAAGTAACCCGCCTGAATGACAACGGCGCAAATGATGACGCGCACCAGTATCGTGCCTGTCGAGGCACCGCCCAACCAGGACCAGCCAACGACGATCGCCAGAGCGAAGATCATCCCGAGGATGAATTTTGGAAGCGCCATACCCAACAGCCCATAAACCGGCTCGGGTTATATCCAACGATTGCCCTACCCGAGCGCCGTCCCTTGTCATGTGGGCTTGTTAAGCCGCCCACTCGCGGCCGGTTGCTTCCGGCCTTTCCAACCTGTCGGTACTCTGACAGGTATAATTTGCAATTCTATTAAGGCGAGCAATAGGCGGCAAGGGCAACTGGACATATTTTTGGTAGGAGCTTTTGCGATCGACTCACTCATGGTGCAATGCACACGGAGGGATTTCCCCCGATCTCCCGCAGCCACCAACTTTCAGTAGAAGATACGATATTAGCTAGTATTTTATGTTATTCCTTCATAGTATCACGCAGCGCTAAAGCACTAATATGCTCCGCTCTCAGGCAGATAGGGCACCTCGCCTAAAAACCGCCCCAAAGCCGCCCCTATTTTTTCGTCTGTGCCCATTTATTGTCACAAATGTGCTAAATATTCCGAAATTTGTGCATGGCGAGCTTATTATTTAGTCAATTCATGACGTGACTATTTCAATGGGCCGGGAAATTGTGTGTTGCGCTGCAACATTTTTTTGGTATCGTGTGGTGAACCATTCGTTCAACGCATGGAGTTTACCGCATGAGGGACATTGCCAAGTCGGCCACCGCGGGCTTTTCGCAGGCCGACATCGAATTTCCGCCGCCGATCGGCGGCCTGCTCAAGCGCGGCTTCGATATCACCGGTTCACTGATCGGCCTGATCGCTCTCAGCCCGCTGTTTGTTATGATCGCGTTGCTGGTCAAGTTTTCCGACGGCGGCTCGATTTTCTACGGCCACCGGCGAATCGGGCGCGGCGGACGGGTCTTCCCGTGCCTGAAGTTCCGCACCATGGTTCCGGACGGCGACAAGGTGCTGGCAGCCTATCTTGCCACCAACCCGGACGCCAACGCGGAATGGATAGCGACGCGCAAGCTGAAGAACGACCCGCGCGTCACCCGTGTCGGAGCGGTGCTGAGGAAACTCAGCCTCGACGAGCTGCCGCAGATCATCAACATCCTGCAGGGCGACATGAGCCTTGTCGGACCTCGGCCGGTCGTGCGCGACGAACTGGAGATCTACGGCACTTCCGCCGTGTATTACCTGAAATCCCGTCCCGGCCTGACTGGCCTGTGGCAGGTCAGCGGACGCAACGACGTTTCCTATGACAGCCGCGTTGCGTTCGACCGCCACTATGTCGAGAACTGGTCGCTGTTCGAGGACGTTCGCATCATCATCAAGACCGTCCCTGCCGTCTGGATGTCGCGCGGCTCCTACTGACCGGCATCGAACAACCATTCGGCAGCAAGCACATCGGGCGATGGGGCTAAAGCGGATCGGAACGTTCAGTTGAAAACAGATATGTTCGAAGCCCTTCGCGGCGGCCCGTTTTCCGGCCGCCTGCGGCGGGCACGATTGCTGGCCACATGCCTTGTCGTGTCGCTCGCCGTCCCCCACATCGCCGCCGCCGGCGACTATCGCCTCGGATCGCAGGACAAGCTCACCATCCGCGTTGCGGAATGGCAGACCGTCGAAGGCACGTTCCGCGACTGGTCGGCGGTGAATGGCGAATACACGGTCGGTCCATCCGGCACCTTGTCGGTACCGTTCGTCGGCGAATTGCCGGCTTCCGGCAAGACCACTTCCGAAATCGCGACGGCGATCGGCGAGGCGCTGCAGCACAAGCTCGCTCTGTCGGACAGGCCTGAAGCCTCGGTCGAAATGGCGCAGTTCCGGCCATTCTACATTTCCGGCGAGGTGCAGAACCCCGGCCAATTTCCTTATGTGCCCGACCTGACGGTGCTGAAGGCCATCAGCGTCGCCGGCGGCATCAGGCGAAACGCCGATTTTGGCCCCCAGCTCGGCAAGGACCTGGTCACCGCCAAGGGCAACTTCGATATCTCCGACGACCAGCGTGTTCGGCTGATCGTCAAGCGCGCCCGCATCGACGCCGACATGGCCGGCAAGACGACCTTCGAGGCGCCTAAGGAGGTCGAGGGCGATCCGCGGTTGCCGGCCATCGTCGCCGACGAGATGACGATCCTGACGTCCGACCAGAAGGCGCTGAAGCTGAAGCTCGAGGCGCTCGACGATCTGAAAGGGGTTTTGCAGTCCGAGATCGAATCGCTGCAGAAGAAGATCGTCAACCAGCAGCAGCAGGTCGACCTGGCACAGCAGCAACTGGCCAGCATCGGCCCGCTGGCTCAGAAAGGCCTGATCGCCAACGCCCGACTGCTGGATTCGCGGCAGTCCGTCGCCGACCTGCAGGGCAAGATCCTCGACTACGAAACCGCCATCCTCACCGCCAAGCAGGCGATCAGCAAGGCGGCGCAGGACGCCATTGATGCCCAGAACACCCTGAGTTCAAGTCTCGCCACCGACCGGCAGCAGACCGAAGCCGACCTGAACGAGGCCGCGCTGAAGGTGAACATGCAGAAAGGTCTGATAGCCCAGGCCAGCGATCCCGCGACGACGGCCGCCATCACAAGCGACCAGCAACCCACCCTGCTCTATTCGCTGGTGCGGGCCGTGGACGGCAAGACCAGCGAAATCGCCGCCAAGGAAGACACGCTGGTGCTGCCTGGCGACGTGATCAAGGTCAAGCTGGCGCCGCTGGCCAGCCAGTAGGCATTCGGACATCGACATCGGCCCGCATTCAAGGGGCTGTCAGGCGAAGCGGTCACTGGAGTCAAGGATATACGCTCCCTTGACGATGGGATGGGAATCCTCTGGCGGCGAGCCTCGAGGCATCATGAGCGCAGAGATGCGCAAGCAGCTCGACCAATCGGCTCTTCCAAAAAAGGACGCTTGGTCCGACAAATAATATATCTAACAATGGATATGTTCTGATGAACATCTATCGCGCTAGGCGATATATCAAAGGTAAATTTATTACGCTTCTTTGGAAGACGAGAGGGGTAGAAATATCTGACCGAGTATCCATTCTTGGTACCTCTCCTCATATTTCAGGAAAAGGCAAAATCAATTTCGGCTCCCTCGTTTCGTTCCGAGGCTTTGGCTCGCGCTGCTGGTTTCATGTGCTTAGCAATGCAAAGCTGTCAATCGGCTCAAAATCATTCATAAACAGCGGGGTCATGATCGACGTATCCGTCGCCGTCAGCATAGGAAGAAACTGTCTGATTGGTGACTGCGTCGTAATCCAGGATTCAAATTATCATGAGATCGAGCAAGGCGCCGGCGTCAAGTCAATGCCTGTCCTGATCGGCGATAATGTCTGGATTGGTCGAAATTCAATAATCCTGCCTGGGGTCGAAATCGGTGACCATAGCGTAGTTGGAGCCGGATCTGTCGTGACCAAAAGCATTCCCCCGCGAAGTCTGGCGGCAGGAAATCCTGCCCGCATAATTCGCGAGATTGCAGCGTCCCAAGATTACATTCGATCCTGACAGGAAGTTCGATGCATCGGTCCGAGGCAAGTTTCGTCCGGACTGAGGCCTGTCCGATCCCAACGGGGAGGGGATCGGACTATTTGCTTGTTTGGGCATGACCATTCGCGAAAGCCGGATTCCACTTTTCGGGATCCTGCTCCAGACCCTGCCGGTTCGTTGGTACCGCGGCCCGTCGCGGACTGGTGACAGGTACTTTCGCCAGCTTGAAAAAGCTGTAGTACATCAGAAAGGAGCCCGTCACGTAGGGGTTGAGAATGTCAACCTCGACGAAGGAGCGGATCAACAGCAGCACCATCACGCCGGTGAGAATCACCGGCCCCGCTTGCCACGTCCTGAAGATCACCGCCGAGACATGGCCATAGAGCGTGCGCAGCATGATCAGCGCAATCATCGTCACCCCGACGGAGCCTAGTTCGACAAGGGCCTCGATATAGGTGTTGTGAAAATGGAAACCGGTGCGGCTCGTAATGTAGAATTCATTCCATAGCCGCTCGGCTTCGGAGAAGCCTTGCACCCAATAGGCGGCATAGCCGACGCCAAGAATCGGCGATTTCTGTGCGGCGTTCCAACCCTGCTCCCACAGATAGGTCCGCCCCGTGAGCGTGGAATCCTTGCCGAATATGTTGAGGACGAAATCCAGCAGCCCCATGTTCATGGCTGCGAAGGCCGACACGACAAGCAGGCCCGCCCCCACCAGAAATATCACCCTGCGGTAGCGGCGTGAGAGCAACTTGCTCATGGCAAGCAGAACCACCAGGGCCAAAACGGCCGGAATCGAGGCCACAGAGGTGGCGGAATGCGAAACGGCCAGCATATAAGCCGACAACAGCACGACAGGTACCATCGCGATAAAGCTCATCCGGCTACGGCGCAGAAAAGCTAGGAACACAACGGAGAAATAGATGCCGAGCGAGGCGACGAAGCCGATCTGGTTCTTGGAGGCGAAGGCGCCGACGAAGTTAACGGTGCCATCGAGGACGTCCTCGGAATAGTGTCCGACCCGCAGCGAATAGAGCAGGACGACGAATATGCCGATCAGGGCGCCGATCGTCAGCGTACGCACGCTGACGGTCCGCGCCGCGATGTAGGCGCAGGCAATGTGGGAAAAGTACTGGACGGCCGTCCGCGCGGTGATGCCGGGAGCCGCCGACCAGAAGACCGACAAGCAGACATAGGCTGCAAACAGCAGTGGCAACCAGGCGCTGGACAGCTGCCGCAGGAACCGCCGGTAGTCGACCAGGATGAGCGGAAGCCAGACCGCGTAGTAGGCCAGGATCAGTACCTGGCCGAAAATGACGGAGTAGGAAAACGCCCAGATCGAGACGGCCACGGCGAAACTGCCATAGACCGAGTTCTTTTCGGGGTCGACCAGCAGGGACTTTGGAATCTTCATCTCAGAGTCCCGCCGACGCGATCCGGGCCCGGCGTGCCATAAGCCAGCCGGCATATACGCGAACAGGGGCGTGCAATAAACGGCGTCTCCATTGTGCAGTGCAATATAACCTATCGCGCCCGGCGCTCAATGGCAAATCCGGTCACCTTGTCTTGCAGCCAAGGGGACGCGGAGAGGTCAACTGGCTGGCCATCCTGCAAGAACACTACCATAGGGCTCCGCCGGTGATCTGGATGTTTTCCATGGTGATGCCCTTGGCCAGATCGGAGCACAGGAAGACCGCCAGCGCCGCGATCTCCCGCGGCTGCAGCATGCGCTGCTGCGGGTTACCCCTGGCGATCTCGGCCATCGCCGCCTCTGGCGTGCGCCCCTTGCCTTCGCGCTCGACGACCTGCGCCACGTTGCGACGCATCAGTTCGGTCTCGACCCAGGTCGGGCTGATCATGACGCAGGTGACACCGTGCGCGGCGCCTTCCAGCGCCACGCAACGAGTGAGGCCGAGAAGGCCGGCCTTGGAGGCACAGTAGGCCGGGTTGTCCTTCCAGCCGACGGAAGCCGCCGTCGAGCCAATGTTGACGATGCGGCCCCAGCCGCGCCCGATCATGCCCGGCAACACGGCGCGGGTGACGCGGAAGGCGCCGGTGAGATTGGTGTCGACGATCTTCTCCCACAGCGCATCGGAATGACCACAGACCGGCTGCTCGGCGGTGGTGCCGGCGGCGTTGACCAGAATGTCGGCAGGTCCGATGGCCGCTTCCGCGTCCGCGGCGAACCGATTGGTGACCTCGCTGTCGCGCACGTCGAGATGCGCGGCGTGAACCTTGGTTCCGTGCGCTGCGAGAGCCGCGCGGACGCGCTCGATCTCGTCCGCGCCGGGATAATAGGCGGCATCGGATCTGTCGGCGCCGGCGGGGGCAATGTAGGAGCCGACGGCGACATTGGCGCCGGCCTCGGCCAATGCCGTGGCAATGGCAAAGCCCATGCCTGAAAACCCGCCCGTGACGATCGCGCTGCGGCCGGAAAGGTTCTTCATCAGATGTGGCTCCCGGACAGTTCAGGACGGGCAAGCCGGCCCAAGAGGATTTGAGATTCACACGGCAAGACAACCTCCATCGATGACCATCCCTTCCCCGGTGACGGGCGCACCCTTGCCTGCTGCGCGATTCACAATACCAGTTTCCTCAAAGTGGTTTGCCCAGCCATTCACGATAAAAACCTTCGAGGTCGGGTTCGAAATCATGGACGATCGGATAGCCGGGTGCCGCCGCCTCGACCTCGTGCAACGTTCCGCATCGCGGGCAGATGAATTCGCGGATCTCCATCCATTGCGGATCGGGAAGGTCGCTGTTGGGGTAGATCTCGCGCAACGCTTCCTCGGTGTTGCGCACGTTGATCGCGGCGTTCAGCTTCCAGTTCTTGCGATAGTCACCGAAGGAATGGCCGCACTCGCAGCGGGTGATACGCTCGTCGCCGCTCTGGCAGATGAACAGGTGATCGCTCACCGGAAGCAGGATCGGGTCTTTCCAGGCGACACGATCCTGGTAGACGGCGACCATCTTGAAGAAACGATCATCGTCCTTGTAGGCGCTCATGATGCGCCGCGTCTGCGGCCAGGGCAGCTGACCGGCGGCCAGATCGCGGATGACTTCCTTGCTGTACGAGGTCATGACTTTGCTCCCGGCGTGAAGATCGATCTGGCATCGACGTTCCAGAAATCGCTGAAATCCCTGGTGAAGCGCGACGACAGCTTGATGGCGCTGGCATACATTTTCTTCACCTCGGGGGCGAAGTCGGCCTTTTCGACGCGGCCGCGCTCCCTGGCGATCCAGTCCGCCACCGGGATCGCCTTGGCCAGGCGTTGCTTGCGCATCTCAGCCCGGCGTTCGACCGTCGCGTCGATATCGGCGACCGGATAGCCCTCGGCGTCGTCCTTCAGCACGATGCCGAAAACCTGGTCCGCCGCCTCGCGGGTGAGGAAGCCGTTCTCGACATCCCATGCCGTCTTGATCGGGTCACGCTCAAGCACGTCGCCGTAACCGCCGCCGCCATTGTAGGAATGGCTGAAGATATCGCCTTCCTTGTGCGGCGCGGTGATGTAGGGGCCCTCGACCACGACATGGTCGCCGCCGATGTTCTTCTCGTAATCCGAGACATGCGGGTCGATGCCGGGCGCATGCGCCAGCGGTTGGCCTTTTGCCGCCAACTCGTGGATGTTGGAATTGCGCACCGCGCGGTGCTTCTGGCAGGTCGGCGCCGGATAGCCGCCGCACATGCCGCCATTGTCGAAGACCCTGGAAGAGTGCTCCGAGGTGTGGAGCCTGAGATGCGGGGTCTTGTTGATCAGCCAGGTCGAGACAAAGGAACAGCCGCCGCGATATTTGCCGGCGCCGCCGGAGTTGGGGACGATCGAGCGGCCGATATAGACCATCGGCATCGATTGTTCCCAGACCTCGATGTTGCCCATGTCCGATTCCGGGTTCCAGCCGACATAGGCGGTGTCGAGCCCGTCCTTGATGGCGAGCGCGCCGGAGCCGGCGGCGGCGCATTCGAAATGCGCCATGCCGAACGGCGTGCCATACTGGCTTTCGCCGCCCATCTCGATCATCGGGCTGTTGACCTGGCCGACAAAGGCTTCCTCGACATAGCCGCGTGCGATGAAGCCGCGCGACAAGAGCCGCTGGAAGACGCCATAGGCGGGAAGCAGCAGCGCCCATGACGTCGCGGTCGCCACCATTTCGTTGTCGGGGTTGGTCCAGGTGCCGTGCGGCAATTTCAGCTCGGTCGCCATCCAGGCGCCGTCATTGACCAGCCCTTCGAAATTCATGTGCTGGGTCAAGGTAACGAACATGCCGCCATCCATGCCGGCGGGCGTGCAGTTCATCGAATGATAGCCCCAGGGCTGCGTGCCCTCGAAGTCCATGGTGATCTTGCCGTCTGTGGTGATCTCCATCTCGATGGGGATGTTGTAGAGCCAGTCCGGATCGCCAAGCAGCTGGAAGCCGGGCTTGCCTGATGTGACGTGGCCATAGAAGGTGTGGCCGCGATAGATGCCGGGAACGGTGAGCTGGCGGGTACGGGCGAGCTGCGCGCGGCGGCCTTCCTCGATGAACTCCTTCGACACCTTCATCCAGTAGTCGAGGCCGATCTCCGAGATCAGCTGCTTGACGCTTTCGCGCATGTCGATGCAGGACGCGACCTTGGCTTTCTCGTCGAGCACCCAGTAGATCGGCATGCGCAGGTTGCGCTCGCAGCGGATGACGTAGTCGCGGCGGATCTCGTCATTCTCGCCGATCTTCTCGGCGCAGACGAACAGGCCTTCGGTGAAGCGTTCCTGCGCGAGACACACGTCGCCACCCGGCGTGATGCCGCCGGCTTCCAGCTCGTGGCAGACGGCACCGGCCCAGCCGACCAGCGTGCCTTCATGGAAGATCGGCACCACGTCCATGACGTCAGGCACCTGCACGGTGCCGATGAAGGCGTCGTTGTTGGCGAAGATATCGCCTTCGCGGATGCGCGGGTTTTCCTCGTAGTTGTTCTTGATCATCCACTTGATGAAACGGCTCATCGTATGGACGTGCACCATGATGCCGTTGGAGAGCGCGATCGCGTCGCCCTCCGGCGTATAGATCGCCACCACCATCTCGCCGACCTCGCGCACGCCGGGCGAGGCAGAGATGCGGCGCGCCATCTCTCGGGCCGAGACGCAATAGGCGCGCAGCTTGGTGTGCAGCGTCTCGAATTTCAACGGGTCCTGGTTGCGCAGCGTGAGTTCCGTGATGCCGTCATAGCAGCCGGTTTCTTCCATCAGCCGCTCGGAATCGAGCAGCCGTTCGCGAAGGCGCAGGGCCGAGGCAGGTTTGTCCAACATGGCGGTCGCCCTCTCAAGCGTGGGTGTAGTGCAGCAGCGTCCATTCATCGACGAAGACACGGTCTTGCGGATGAACGACGAGCGTGGTGGCGGGATGTTCGATGATGGCCGGGCCGATCACTTCGTGGCCGGGTTGCAGGAGATCCATCTCGTAGAGATTGGCCTTGTGCCAGCGCCCGCCAATATAGGCCTCCCGCACCCCCTTGTGGGCGGTTGCCGGATTGGAGGCCCCAAGCGGCCGTTTGAGCAACACCGGCTTGACCTTGTCGGCGGTGGCGATCAGCCCGAGCTCGGTAATGGTGAAGCCGGCCTCGCCATAACGCGACACGCGGTGGTTGACCTTGGCGTAGACCGCCTCGAACTCGTCGAGAACCTTGCGCATGTCGTCGGCCGAATTGACCTCGGCCAACGGCGCCATGACTTCGACGTCCTCGAGCTGGCCGGTGTAGCGCATCATCAGGAACGGCACGGTCTTGATCTTCTCGCGTGCATGGCCGTCGGCGATCATCTCGTCGACCGCCGCCCTGGTCAGATCGTTCCAGACCGTGGTGACCTTGGCGCCGAAGCCGGCAAGCGTCGCCTCATCGGCGCGCGAGGGGATATCGTGCTGCGTCGACACCGAATGCCGCCGCATGAAATCGGCCGTGGTGCAGCCGAAGGCGGAGAAGGCGGCGGCGAACTGGAAGGTGATGATGTCCTTGAAGCCGATGCCCCTGGAGCAACCGGCCAGATGCAGCGGCCCGGAGCCGCCATAGGACAGAAGCGTGAATTCGGAGGGGTGGATGCCTTGACCCGAAATGACCCGGCGCAGCGCGTTGTTGGCATCGGACTCCAGCATGTCGATCATGCCTTCGGCGGCTTCCTCGACGCCAACACCGAGCACACTGGAGCACTTTTCCTCGAAGGCCTGGCGGGCCTTTTCGACCTGCAGCACGACCTTGCCGCCAAGGAAGTAATGCGGGTTCAGCCGGCCGAGGATGGCGTCGCAATCGGCGATGGTCGGTTCGGTGCCGCCGCGATCGAAGCAGATCGGGCCGGGATCGGAGCCGGCGCTTTCCGGTCCGAGGCTGACTTTTTTCGTCAACGGGTCGACCTTGAGGATCATGCCGGCACCGGCGCCGATCGTGTCGAGATGCAGCGTCGGCACATTGAGCTTGAAACGGTCCATCAACGGCTCGTTCTCGATCCGTGTCTGGCCGCGCGTGATGACACCCATGTCGAAGGAGGTGCCACCCATATCCGAACAGATCAGCGAATCGTTGCCGATCAGCTTGCCGACATAGGCCGCACCGAGGATGCCGCCGATCGGGCCGGAGATCATGGTTTCGTGCAGGCGCGGATGGTTGATCGAGGTCAGGCCGCCGAAGGACAGCAGCGTCTGCACGCCATATTTGAAGCCGTACTTTTTCGAGACGTCCTCTATGCCCTTGAGCTGCTTGCGGCCGCGCGAGGTGGCATAGGCTTCGATCAGCACCGAATTCAGCCGCGACTGTTCGCGGATGACCGGGCGCACCTCGTGGCTGGTGTAGACGATGATGTTGGCGCCGGCTTTTTCGACCTCAGCGCGGCAGATCTCGGCGATGCGCTTCTCGTGCACCGGATTGACGTGCGAGAAGATGGTCATGACGCAGATCGCTTCGACCTCGTCGGCGATCAGTTTTTTCGCGGCGGCTGAGACTTCGTGTTCGTAAAGCGGCAGCACGATATCGCCGAACTGGTCGATGCGCTCGGTGACGCCATGGGTGCGGCGGCGTGGCACCAGCGGATCGGGGTGATGATGGGTCACCGCGTGCAGCCGGTCGGCATAGGAATAGTCGGCCCAGGCCTGCAGGCCACGGCCCATCAGGATCATGTCCTCGAGGCCCTTGGTGGTGATCAGGCCGAGCCGGCGACCGGTGCGCGACAGCAGCGTGTTGAGCATGCCGGTGCCGGAATAGAGCACGACGTTGACGCCGGAAAACAGTGTTTCCAGCGAGATGCCCCAGGCATCCGCCGCGTCTTCGGCCGAGGCCAGAAAGCCCTCGGCTTCGTTCCTGGGCGTGGTTGCCGACTTGCCGATCTTGAAGTGGCCGTCCTGATCGACAAGGATCGTGTCGGTCATGGTGCCGCCGGCGTCGATGCCGATGACGATGGGATTGCCAATGATTGGCGGATTGCCAACGATAGGGCCGGTGGGATGGGGCTGGGTCACGGTCGCCTCGGATCTGGTCTAGGTTGACGCCAGGCTAGATTCGACAGGCGGCATCGCGCCATATGCCTAAAGACACAATGACGGCTGGGCTGACATCGCCGAGAAAAGGGCATGCGCATGGGCAATATCTGGGCGCCGCTCGCCAGGGCGATCGCCGCTACCGGCACGGACAGGCATGTCGACTGCCTGATCGACCTGATCGGCGCCGATATCGAGCACGACCTCGTCACCGTGACGCGCTATTCGGCGACGCAGACACCGGAATTCATCAAGCACCGGCGCTTTTCGGACGAGATGGTCCAGCGTTACCTCGCCAGCTACTATGTCTTCGACCCATTCTATGCCTCGTGGCGGCGCGAACGACGGCTCGGCATCATGCCGCTGAAGCGGCTTGCCGACGATGAGGCCAAGCGCGGCCAATACATAGCCGGCTTCCTGGCGCAGTCGGAAATCTGCGACGAGGTCGGCATCATGCTGGCCGATGGCGGCGACTGGTGCCTCGGCATCTTCCTCGACCGCTCGAAGATGTCGTTCAAGGACAGCGAGATCTCACTCCTGGATGAGCGGCTGCCTGTGTTCGAGGCGTTGCACGCACTCGACATCAAGGCGCGGGGAACCGAGTTCTCCCGCACCTCGGCGCCGACAGGTCCGGGCGCCTCGCCCCGGCAGGAGCCGACCATCCCGGCCAGCCTGTGGCCCGAGCTGTCGCTGCGCGAACGGGAACTGGTCCAGCTGATCCTCGCCGGTCATCCAACAGCGAACATCGCCGAGCGTCTCGGCATCACCGTCGGCACCGTCAAGAACCATCGCCGGCGCATCTACGAGAAGCTCGACATCACCACTGAACGGGAATTGTTCCTGCAGTTCTTCCAGCACCGATAGCGGCCGCATTCTGCTGGCCCACCAATATCCCGTCCGGCGGCTCCGATCCCGCCTTGAACTTGGCCGCCGTTGACTTCACATTCGCCACCGATTGGGAGGAAGACCATATGCCGGGTTTCGCGGGACGGTTCAGCGGTCGGTCGGCTGTCATCACTGGCGGCGCCTCGGGCATAGGCCTGGCCGTCGCGCAAAGGATCGTCGACGAGGGCGGGCGCGTCTGCGTCTGGGATCGCGATCCCGGCCAGATCGAGCAAGCCAAAACCGTCGTTCCGGCCCTCCACGGTGTGGCGGTCGACGTTGCCGACGCCGCTGGTGTCGAAAGCGCCGCCGCGCGGACGCTCGAAGCCCTTGGCGGCGTCGACATCCTGGTCACCAGCGCTGCCATCACCGGGCCGAACATGACCACCTGGAACTATTCGACCGAGGACTGGCAGAAGGTCATCGACATCAACATCAATGGCGTCTTCTACTGCAACAAGGCGCTGGTGCCGCACATGCTCGAGCGCAACTACGGCCGCATCGTCAACATCGCCTCGATCGCCGGCAAGGAAGGCAACCCCAACGCTTCGGCCTACAGCACCTCCAAGGCCGCCGTGATCGGCCTGACCAAGTCGCTCGGCAAGGAACTGGCCAAGACCAAGGTGACGGTCAACTGCGTGACGCCAGCGGCGGTGCGCACTGCGATCTTCAAGCAGATGAGCCAGGAGCACATCGACTTCATGCTGTCCAAGATACCGATGGCGCGCTTCGGCGAGGTCGACGAAGTGGCGGCGCTGATCTGCTGGATCGCCTCGGAGGAGTGCTCGTTCACGACAGCCGCCGTGTTCGACGTTTCCGGCGGCCGGGCCACCTATTGAGACAGGCCAGGACACCCGCTGCGTCAGCCTGATGCGCTACAATTCCGCGTGACGGGGCAACGAAAGAAGCTGGACGGGCGTATAGTGGGCGGCGCCTGGATCGGCGATGGCGCAACAGGTGTGCGGAAAAGCCATGACACGGTGTGACAGTCCTGCAAACGCGATGGCCTGCCTGGGCCGCGCCACTGCCGTGCGCTCGACGGGCGCCGCGGCCATCCGGCTGGGGTCCGCTGCATTTGCTTAAGGTCGACCCAACCTCGCTGTCCGATGACGACCTGCTCGACCGCTATCAGCGCGCGGCCTTCGACTATTTCCTCGAAAACGTGAACCCCGACAACGGGTTGGTCGCCGATACCTCACGGCCGAATTCGCCGGCCAGCATCGCCGTCGTCGGTTTTGCGCTGTCCTGCTATCCTGTCGGGGTCGAACGCGGATGGATGACGCGCGAGGCGGCTGTGAAGCTGACGCTTGCCGCGCTGCGTTTCTTCTGGACCAGCACGCAAGGCAATGGCGACGATGTCACCGGCCACAAAGGCTTCTACTATCATTTTCTCGACATGCGGACCGGCCGGCGTGTCTGGCGCTGCGAACTGTCGATGGTGGACACCGCGCTGTTGATGGCCGGCCTGCTCGTGTCAGGCGCCTATTTCTCGGGCGCCGGCGAAGACGAGCGCGAGATCCGGGACCTGGCCGAGGCGCTCTACCGGCGCGTCGACTGGCGATGGGCGCAGGGCAGCGCGCCCACCTTGCGGCAAGGCTGGAAGCCGAAGAGCGGCTTTCTCCACTATGGCTGGGAAGGTTACAACGAAGCGACGATCCTCTACGTGCTGTCGATGGCCTCGCCCGACAGCCCAACCTCGGATGACAGCTATGTCGGCTGGACGGCGACCTATCAATGGGAAAACATCTACGGTTATGATGTGCTCTATGGCGGTCCGCTGTTCATGCATCAGTTCTCGCATGCCTGGATCGATTTCGCCGGCATCCGCGACGCCTTCATGCGCGAGAAGAACTCGGACTATTTCGAAAACAGCCGGCGCTCGACCTACCTTCATCGCGACTATGCGCGGCATAACCCTTACGGCTATAACGGCTACGATGAGAACCTGTGGGGACTTTCCGCGGGCGACGGGCCAGGCGGCTTTCGCGCCAGGATAGAGCGCAGGCCTCACCGGTTTTCAGGCTATGCCGCGCGCGGCGCGCCTTTCGGGCCGGATGACGGCACGATTGCTCCGTGGTCCTATCCGGCATCGCTGCCTTTCGCGCCAGACATCTGCCTGGCGGCGTTGCGCCATCTCGGCGATCGCTACCCCGAGGTGATCGACAATTTCCGACTGCCGAGCGGCTTCAATCCGACATTGGCGAACCGGCGAAATTTCGGCCGGCATGGCTGGGTGTCGGAAGGCCACTACGGGCTGGACCAGGGCATCGTGGTGATGATGATCGAGAATCATCGCTCGCGCCTGATCTGGGAGTTGATGCGGTCCAACCAGCACATCCGTCGCGGCCTGCGCAAAGCGGGTTTCACGGGTGGATGGCTATCGCAGCCGGCAAGCCCGGCGCCAGGTGGCCGCGATGTCTTATGAAAAGACAAAAGCAGCCGCCTTCCCTGTCGACCGCAACGACGCCACACTGATCAGGGGCGCGCATCCGCCACACTGGCGCAACCCCGACCCAACCGGACCGTACAATCTCGTCGTCATCGGCGCCGGCCCCGCCGGGCTGACCGCGGCCCGCGAGGCGGCGAGCCTCGGCGCAAAGGTTGCACTGGTCGAGCGCAGCCTGATCGGCGGCGTTTGCATCAATGTCGGCTGCATTCCGTCGAAAGCGGTGATCCGCACCGCCAGACTCTATGCCGACATGCGCGATGCCGAGAATTTTGGCGGCGACACGCCGAAACATGTTGGCGTCGATTTTCAACGCGCGATGACAAGGATGCGGCAGATACGGCGGCGGATCAGCCGCGCCGATTCGGCCGAGAGCCTGGCTTCCGAAGGCATCGACCTCTACTTCGGCGAAGCGCGATTTTCCGGGCGGGACTCGATTCTGGTCGCCGGGCAAACCCTGCATTTCAGGAAGGCGCTGGTCGCGACGGGATCGCGTGCGCGCCTGCCGACAATTCCGGGCCTCGCCGAGGCAGGCTATCTCAGCAACGAGACCATGTTCGATCTTGCCGACTGCCCGAAGCGGCTTCTGGTCATTGGCGGCGGGCAGCTTGGCTGCGAGATGGCGCAAGCGTTCTGCCTGTTCGGCGCGAACGTCATCCTGGCGCAGCGCGATCCGATGTTTCTGCCCGGCGAAGAACGCGACGCCGCCCAGATCCTTTCGGACGCGCTGGCGCGCGAAGGGGTGGAGGTTCGCCTGAACACCGAGGTGGTGGCGGTGCGGACAGCGGGTGGGAAGAAGCTCGCCGACCTGGTGCGGGACGACGAAACGACGACGATTTCCGTCGACGAGATCGTCACCGGCATCGGCCGGTCGCCCAATGTCGACGGTCTCGACCTGGAAAACGCCGGCGTGGCCTACGATGCCAACGGCATCAAGGTGGATGATTATCTGCGAACCACAAATCCGCGCATCTACGCGGCCGGCGACGTTTGCCTCGAACACAAGTTCACGCACACCGCGGAGGCGACAGCCCGCATCGTCGTGCGGAACGCGCTGTTTTTCGGGCGCAGGAAGCTGAGTGAACTGGTCGTTCCCTGGTGCACCTACACCGATCCGGAGATCGCCCATGTCGGCCTGTATCCGGCTGAGGCGCGCCAGAACGGCGTACCGGTCAAGACCTACACGGTGCTGATGCACGATGTCGCCCGGGCGGTGATGGACGGCGAGGAAGAGGGTTTCGTCAAGATCCACGTCAGGGAAGGATCCGACCGCATCCTCGGTGCCACGGTCGTCGCCTCCCATGCCGGAGAGATGATCAATGCAGTGTCGCTCGCCATCAGGTCGGGCATGGGGCTGAATGCGCTGGCCGACGTCATCCACCCCTTCCCGACCCAGGCACAAGGCATAAAGATGGCGGGTGACGCCTACCGGCGAACCCGGCTCACCTCGTTTTGGAAACATCTGGCGGGACGCTGGCTGGCATGGTCCAGGCGATGACCCTCGCGCCCTGCCGGCATGCCGGCGCTTGACGAAGCGCCCCCGTTCGGCTGAACAAGTCGAAGCTGATTCTTGTGGCTCGGGACCGTCGCGAATGCCGTCTGGAACAAAGCCTTCGGCGCAGCGCCCGACGCAAAGTCCTGGGCGTTCGCCATGAATCCCATAGGCGCTCGACCCGACGGTACCATTTCCGTGGGGAACGCCGAGCGGCGCGTGCTGGTCGTGTCTCACGATCCGGCCTTTCCACCGACGTCCGGCGCCGACCTGAGGAACTGCCGCAACGCCGAAGCGGCAGCCGAATTCGGTCCCGTCTGCCTGGTGTCGGTGCGGCCGCGGGCCATGGTGCCGCGAGCAGCCGATGCACCGATCCGCATCGAGGCCTTGTCGATCGAAGGCGAGGCCCGCACCAGTTCGATCGGGTGGTGGCGCATGGGCGCGGAGCAGCGCATTTCACGCTCCGCCCTGGCTCGGCTCAAGACACTCGTTCGGGACTTCCGCCCCGACACGGTGCTGGTCGAGGGCATTGGCCTGTTCAAGCTGCTGCGGCCTTTGAGACCACTGACCAAACAACTCATTCTCGACATGCACAATGTCGAGTCCGACCTGGCGGGACAGTTGCGGCGCGTCGATGCGACGCGATCCGCCGCCGCGGTGATCGCCACGAGCCTTGGCATCAGGCGTCTGGAGAGAAAGGCGCTGGCCATTGTCGACAGGGTCTGGGTCTGTTCGGCCAGCGATCGCGAAAGGCTGATGGCCGTTTGCGGTGACAAGGTGCCGATCGATGTCGTTCCGAACGGAATTCCGCACGCTGGCGACATTCCCGAGACGCTGCCCGCCGAAGCCGTGACCGACAACGGCTTTCCGGAGATCCTGTTTGTCGGCCATCTCGGCTATCCTCCGAACGTCGATGCCGCCGAGCGATTGGCCGTCGCCATATTGCCCCGCATCCGGCAGGCTTTTCCAACAGCGAGACTGGTTCTTGCCGGACGCAGCCCCAAGCCGGCGGTGCGGGCGCTGGCCGGATTGCCTGGTGTGGAGCTCGTCGAGGACCCGCAAGACGTGGTGCCGCTGCTGTCCAGGGCGCATCTCAGCATCATCCCGCTTACGGCGGGCGGCGGCACGCGCATCAAGATCCTGGAGGCGATGGCGTGGGGGGTGCCGGTGATCGCGACACCACTGGCAGGGGAGGGGCTGGATCTGGTCGATAAGGACGAAGTGCTGCTATCGGATACCGATGAAGGACTTGCCGAGATGGCCGTCGGACTTTGCCTGGACGCTGAACGCAGGGCACTGCAGCGCATTCGCGCGCATCGAGCGGTATGGGCAAGATTTGGCCCGCGAGCGGTCCGCAATGCCGTTCGCGATGGGCTGGGGCTGGAAGAGGCCGGCGCATGATCCCTCCGATCCTTCACCAGACATGGAAGAACGATGTTGTTCCTGCCCGTTTCCAGGGCTATGTCGAGAGCTGGAAGCGGCACAATCCGGACTGGACATGCATGTTCTGGAACGACCGGATGCTGCTGGAATTCGTTGCCGACCACTATCCGGATTTCCTGCCGACCTTCTGCGGCTACTCGAACGGCGTCCGGCGCGCCGATGCGGCGCGCTATTTGCTCCTCTACCATTTTGGCGGGGTCTATGCCGACATCGACTGCGAATGTGTGGCTCCCTTCGATCGGATCATGGGCGAAGACCGCGTCGTGCTGTGCACGGAACCCGCCTCGCACACGGGCGTCCAGGCGGAATTTCGCGGCCTTTCCTATCTGATCTTCAATGGAACCATGGCCAGCCCGCCCAGGCATCCCTTCTGGCTGCATGTGCTGTCGCTTTTGCCCGGACTGGCCCATGCCAAGGACGTGCTCGACTCGACCGGCCCTTGCCTGCTGACCTCCGCCCAGCGCGACTATGACGACCAGAAGGCCTTCGCCATACATCCTTCGACGCTGTTCTCTCCGATGGATTCGGCTGGATCGAGGGAACCAGTCGGTGGAACAACGCTTTCCATTCATCATTGGGCGGGCACCTGGTGGACGCCGGAGCCGGCGCCACGGTGGTTCACCAAGCTTCGCAATCATGCCTACCGTGGCTGGTATCATCTGACGCGTGGGGCGCATCTGGACGAGGCCACGGCAAAAGCAAGCGTCAGCCCGTCAGCCGTTCTGGCAACGCCGCCATCGGGCCAGAACATCGCCATTCTGGTGCCGCTTCGCGACGCCGCCGAGCATATCCAGCCGTTCCTCGACCTCCTGCGGACGCTCGACTATCCCAAGGACCGGATCAAGCTGGTGTTCTGCGAAGGCGACAGCGTCGATGGAAGCTGGGAAAGACTGCAGGCGGCAACGGCTAAATTAGCCGGCGAATATCGCGGTGTCGTCCTTCTGCAAAGACATGTCGGCACCAGCCTCGACCGAATAGATCGGGCAAGGCCACGGATGCAGCGCATCCGGCGCGGCACGATTGCCAAGGTTCGCAACCATCTGATCGATCATGGGTTGAGCGAGAACGATGATTGGGCGCTGTGGATCGACATCGACGTATGGCGTTACCCGCGCGACGTCGTAAACCGCCTCATCGAAACCGGTCACCGCATCGCGGTTCCCAACTGCCTCAAGACCGCCGGTGGCGCCAGTTTTGATCTCAACAGCTTCATCACGACGCGTTCGACGAAGGACTATCGCTATTATCGCCATATACGCGGCGGCCTTTACCAACCGCCCCTGCAATCGGCGAGCCGCCTTCATCTCAGCGATGTCAGGCATCTCGACGTCATCGGCCTCGATGCCGTCGGTGGCACCATGCTGCTGGTCGATGCCAGGCTGCATCGCGGCGGCCTTCGCTTCCCCGAGATTCCCTACCGGGACCTGATCGAGACAGAGGGCTTCGGCGCGCTTGCCAACGATCTCGGCATCAGGCCGGTCGGCTTGCCCAAGCTGGAAATCCTGCATGTTCCGTGGTGAGACAGCGGCCCGCCGAAGCTCCGGCCAGAGAGGTTCGAGACAGGTTTGCGGCCGCAGACGTCCGCACAACTCGTCCCGGTCCGTCAAATGCTCGATCTGCTCCGTCCAGCGTTGCGGCGTCCCGGGGTCCCTGACATGGCGTCAATCGTGCAATTCCCGCGATATCGGCGGACCAATCGAAAAACCGGAGAACGTGACCTCAAAACCCTCGCGTTGCGGCGAACAGCACATCATGCCGACATCGACCGTCTTCGAGGGCGGGAAGTAGGCAAGCCTCACAGGCTTCCAGTGGCCGTCGGAAGCGTCGAGATACTGGATGCGGACCGTCTCGGCATGGCGGGTCAACCGGATCCTGACCCCGTCCGGACTGGCCGGAATGGTGGCCAGCGACCAGTCCGAGGCATCGATGGTGACGACGACGGAAAAGTACATCACGCCGTCGGTATACTCGATGCCGGCCTTGACCCAATGCGTTTCGCTCAGCCGGACCATCAATCCGGCCTGGTCATAGAGCACCTCGTAGTCGCCCTTGACGGTGACTTCGGCTGTGAAATCGCCCTCGACCGGCCGGTATATAAAGTGGCCGTTGTCGCGCCAGAAACCGTAGAAGGTCTCGCGCCAGAAGTCGGTCTCCTTGCCGGTGCGCACGCGAACGGCATCGCCGTCGATGGAATGCTGCGGCGGCGGATTGAGCCAGGTCAGGTCCTGCAATGTCATCGCGTTGCGCCCGTCCAGTCCCTTGATGCGCGGCGGCTCGCCGGCCCGATCAGCCGGCGCCCGATTGGCCTGCGCCCGTTTAGCCTGCGCCCGTTTTAGCCTGCGCCCGTTTTAGCCTGCGCCCGTTTTAGCCTGCGAACGTGTAGGCCGTCTTCACGGTGGTGTAGAATTCCGCCGCATAGCGGCCCTGTTCGCGCGGGCCGTAGCTCGACCCCTTGCGCCCGCCGAAGGGAACGTGGAAGTCGACACCCGCCGTCGGCAGATTGACCATCACCATGCCGGCCTCCGAATTGCGCTTGAAGTGGGTGGCATGCTTGAGGCTCGAGGTGCAGATGCCCGACGTCAACCCGAAAGGCGTGTCATTGGCGACAGCCAGCGCCTCGTCATAGTCCTTGACGCGAATGACGCTGGCGACAGGCCCGAAGATCTCCTCGCGCGAACTGCGCATGGCGTTGGTGGCCTCAGTCAGCAGCGCAGGGCTGAGATAGAAGCCCGGCGTCTTGCGGTCGAGCCGCTCGCCGCCGAAGGCGAGCGTAGCGCCTTCCCTGACGCCAACGGCGATATAGTCCTCGTCCTGCTTCAACTGGGTGGCGTCGACGACCGGGCCGATCTGGGTCTGTGCATCGAGCGCGTCGCCGACGACCAGTTTGCTCATGCGATCCTTGAGGGCATCGACGAAACGGTCGTGGATGCCGTCGGTCACAATAAGCCTGGATGAGGCCGTGCAGCGCTGGCCGGTCGAGAAGAAGGCGCCATTGAGCGCGCAATCGACGGCGACCGCAAGATCGGCGTCGTCGAGCACGACCAGCGGGTTCTTGCCGCCCATTTCGAGCTGGAACTTGCGCATGTGCTCGATGCTTGCAGCAGCGACGCGTTTTCCCGTGCCGACCGAGCCGGTGAAGGTGATGGCGTTGACATCGGGGCTGTCGAGCATCGCCTGGCCGACCACCGAGCCCTTGCCCATGACGAGGTTGAGCACGCCCTTCGGCAGGCCGGCGCGATGCAGGATGTCGACGATGGACCAGGCGCTCTCGGGAACGAGTTCCGCCGGCTTGAAGACGATGGTGTTGCCATGCGCCAGCGCCGGAGCGATCTTCCACGCCGGAATGGCGATCGGGAAATTCCACGGCGTGATGATGCCGACCACGCCGACCGCTTCGCGGGTGATCTCAACGCCGACGCCCGGCCGAACGCTTGGCACGACCTCTCCCGACAGGCGCAATGTTTCGCCGGCAAAGAAATCGAATATCTGGGCGGCGCGAATGGTCTCGCCGATGCCCTCGGCCAGCGTCTTGCCTTCCTCGCGCGCCAGGTTGCGGCCGATCTCGTCCTTGCGCGCCAGAATCTCGTCCGAGGCTTTCTTCAGCACCGCGTGGCGCGCCAGCGGACCGGAACGGGACCATGCCGGAAACGCCGCCTTGGCCGCGGCGATCGCCTGCTTGGCCTGTTCGACACCCGCCGAGGCATATTCGCCCACGACGTCACCGGTATCCGAGGGGTTGATGTTGCGGGAACCGGCGTCGCCGACCCATTCGCCATCGATGAGGTTCTTTCTAAAGGTAGTCATGTCCTTCGTCTTTCCCTGGCTCACTGGCCGCGCGGCGGCATCTGTCTGAATTGGTATTTGACAGACAATTGCCTTGCGGGAAAGCACGCACTGAGCCGGTAGCCGCGACAAAAATCCCCTGACTTGCCGTCACGCCGGTGGCGTGGCGGCGACAGCATCCTATTGGCCCACAACCCGGCCATCGTCCGTGACGCCTCGCTCGAGCCAGATCGAATTGCTCTGTACACAGATGTCCATAGCCTTGATTTGCACGATGCGGCGTGCCATGCGTCGTGGTTGATGGCGGCACTCGAAACGACGATCCAGCGCGCCGGCGCCACCGGCAACATCAAGGCCACTCGCGAAGACTGGCTGAAGCTTGCGCTTGAAACGTTGATCTCCGATGGTGTCGAACGCGTCCGCGTGCTGACGCTTGGCCAGAAGCTCGATGTCTCGCGCTCGAGCTTCTACTGGTACTTCAAGAGCCGGCAGGATCTGCTCGACCAGTTGCTGGACTACTGGCGGCAGACCAACACCAGGTTCATCGTCGAGCGTGCCGGACGACCTTCCGCGACCGTCATCCGCGGGGTGATGAGCATTTTCGAATGCTGGGTGGACGAGCGGCTGTTCGATCCCCAGCTGGATTTCGCGATCAGGGCCTGGGCTCGTCGCTCCCCCGCCATCAGGCGCGCGCTCGACGAGGCCGACGAGGAGCGCGTCAACGCCATTCGCGACATGTTCATGCGCCATGGCTATGACGAGGAAGACGCGTTCGTGCGAGCCCGCGTGCTCTATTTCATGCAAATCGGCTACTACTCGCTGGAGCTCAACGAGCCGATGAGCAGCCGCATCACATACGTCGCGTCGTATCTGCGCAGCTTCACCGGGAAAGAGCCTTCGGCGGAGGATATCGAGGACTTCTCGCGCTATGTCGAGAAGACGCTTTCCGCCAACCGGTAGGCGCCGCCATCGGTCGCCGCGACCTGACAATTTCGCTTACTCCCAATAGAAAGCGCGTTCGTTTCTGCCCGACAGGCGCAAGCGGCGCCTTCCGTTGCGTTGGCGTCAACAGGGGCCACATCGACGGTGCGATCCCTTGCCCGCAATGCACTAGACACAGATGTACAATGCCAATAGATTGCGCCGCAAAACCGGGTGGAGTGCGACAGGATGAAATCCCAATACCGGGCGATCGTCATCGGCGGCGGCGTGGTGGGAGCCTCGGTGCTCTATCACCTGGCGAAATTCGGCTGGAGCGATGTCGCGCTGATCGAACGCGAGGTGCTGACCGCCGGGTCGAGCTGGCACGCGGCCGGCGGCTTCCATGCGCTGAACGCCGACCCCAACATCGCCGCGCTGCAGGCCTATACGATCGACCTTCTGTCGGAAGTCGAGACGGAATCGGGCCAGAACATCGGCATGCACATGACCGGCGGCATCTCGGTTGCGTCCGCGCCGGAGCGCTGGGAATGGCTGAAGGCCTCCTACCGCATCTTCCAGACGATGGGCATAGACGACGTCCATCTGGTCGGCGTCGACGAGATCAGGCAGCGCTGCCCGATCCTCAACACCGACGGCATGCTGGGCGGCCTCTATGCCGCGCGCGAAGGCCATATCGACCCATCGGGCGTCGTCCATGCCTACGCCAAGGCCGCCAAACGGCGCGGCGCCGACATCATTGAGCACAACCGGGTGCTGGAGCTCAACCGCCGCGCCGACGGCAGCTGGGACGTGGTCACCGAGAAAGGCACGGTGATTGCCGAGCATGTCGTCAATGCCGGCGGCCTGTGGGCCAAGCAGGTCGGCAGGATGGCCGGCATCGACCTGCCCGTTTCGCCGATGGAACACCACTATCTCGTCACCGAGGCGCTGCCCGAGATCCAGGCGCTGGACAGGGAGTTGCCGCTGATCGTCGATCTCGAAGGCTTCACCTACATGCGCCAGGAGCAGAAGGGCCTGCTGCTCGGCATCTACGAGATCAACCACAAGCACTGGAACATGGACGGCGCGCCGTGGGATTACGGCATCGAGCTGATCCAGGAGGACACCGATCGCATCGCCAACGAGCTGGCGCTCGGCTTCAGCCGTTACCCTTGCCTGGAGACAGCCGGCATCAAGCGCTGGGTGAACGGCGCCTTCACCTTCTCGCCGGACGGCAATCCGCTGGTTGGCCCGGTGCGCGGCGTTCCCAATTACTGGGTGGCCTGCGGCGTCATGGCCGGCTTCCTGCAAGGTGGCGGCGTTGGCAAGTCTCTCGCCGAATGGATGATCCACGGCGAGCCGGAAGCCGACGTCTACGGCATGGACATCGCCCGCTATGGCGATTTCGCTTCCAACCGCGAATACATCAGGCAGACGACCGGCCAGTTCTATTCGCGCCGTTTCGTCATGAGCTATCCCAACGAGCAGCTGCCGGCCGGGCGGCCCTTGAAGACGGCCGGCGCGCATGATGGCATGGATGCCGCCGGCGCGCGCTGGGGCAATTCCTGGGGCATGGAAGTGCCGCTCTATTTCGCGCCGCAAGGGTTCGTCGAAACACCGACGCTGAAGCGCTCCAACGCCTTCGACATCGTCGCCCAGGAATGCCGCAAGGTGCGCGAGGGCGTCGGGCTGCTCGATATCACCGCCTTCTCGCGCTACGAGATCACCGGACCACAGGCGAAAGCCTGGCTCGACCGGCTGCTCGCCTGTGCCTTGCCCAAGCCAGGTCGCGCAAAACTCGCGCCGATGCTGGGCGGGAACGGCAAGCTCAAGGGCGACCTCACCGTCTTCAACTGGGGCGACGGGAGCTGGTGGATCATGGGGTCCTACTATCTGCGCCAGTGGCACATGCGGTGGTTCGAACAGCACCTTGCCGACGGCGTCACCGTCCGCGACATTTCGGACACGGTCGTCGGCTTTTCGCTCGCCGGCCCCAATGCCCGCCGCCTGCTCGAACGGCTGACGCACCAGGATGTCTCGCACGAAGCCTTCGGTTTCCTCGCCTGCAGGGTGCTGGATGTCGGCCTGGTTCGAGCCAAGGCCGGGCGGCTCTCGGTCATCGGCGAACTCGGCTACGAAATCCATTGCCAGGCCAATGAGCATGCGGGGCTGCGCCGAGCGCTGCTTGCGGCAGGCAGCGACCTCGGCGTCACCGAATACGGCTTCGGCGCGGTCAATTCGCTGCGGCTCGAAAAGAGTTTCGGCATCTGGTCGCGTGAGTTCACGCAGGATTACACACCGGCCGAGACCGGCATGGACCGCTGGATCGCCTTCGACAAGGGCGACTTCGTCGGCCGCGAGGCGGCTCTGAAAGAGCAGAAGTCCGAATCCAGACGCACGTTGGTGACGCTTGAGATCGATGCAGCGGACGCCGATGCCAGCGGCTACGAACCCGTCTGGAGCAAGGGCCGGCTTGCCGGTTTCGTCACCTCCGGCGGCTACGGCCATACGGTTGGCAAGAGCCTCGCCATGGCACTCGTCGAGCGCGAGGCGGCTGATATCGATACGCAGTTGACAACCCATATCGTCGGCGTCGAAAGAGGGGCGCGCGTCATCGCTTCGTCGCCATACGATCCGCAAGGCAAGGCGATGCGGGCATGACCAATCGAACCGGTGCCGTCCGTGCAAAAGACCATGTGATGATCGACGTTCCTTTCCGGAAATCAGGCTTGTCGGGCACGCCATGACCCGACGCTATTCCGCTCTGTCGCTATTCAAGGAAGGTCTGGCCGGCCAGACCGGCTGGCGGCCGGCCTGGCGCTCGCCCGAACCGAAGCCAACCTACGATGCGATCGTCATCGGCGGCGGCGGCCATGGGCTGGCGACGGCCTATTACCTCGCCAAGAATCACGGCATCGCCCGGGTGGCGGTGCTGGAAAAAGGCTGGATCGGCGGCGGCAACACCGGCCGCAACACCACGGTGGTGCGCTCCAACTACTATTATCCCGAAAGCGTCGAGCTCTACGGGCTGGCGCACCGGCTCTATGAGGGACTGTCGAAGGACCTGAACTACAATGTCATGCTGTCGCAGCGCGGCATGGTCAATCTCTGCCACTCGACCGCTGAAATGGAGATCGGCGCGCGCACGGTCAACGCCATGCAGATCAACGGCATCAATGCGGAGCTGTTTTCTCCCGAGGATGTGCGCCGGGTGGCGCCGATCTACAATTTCTCAGCCGATGCCCGTTTCCCGGTGTTCGGCGGCATCTGGCAAAGCAGAGCCGGAACGGCGCGCCATGACGCGGTCGCCTGGGGGTATGCGCGGGCGGCAAGCCGGCTCGGCGTCGACATCATCCAGAACTGCGAGATCACCGACTTCATCATCGAGGGCGGCCGCTGCCGGGGCGTGCAGACGACGCGCGGCGCCATCCGCGCCGACCGCATCGGCATGGCGGTGGCCGGGCATTCCTCGGTGCTGGCGGCCAAGGCCGGCTTCCGGCTGCCGATCAATTCCTATGCTCTGCAGGCCTGCGTTTCCGAGCCGGTCAAGCCGATCCTCGACACGGTCGTGCTGTCGCCCGGCTGCGGTGTTTATGTCAGCCAGTCGGACAAGGGTGAGATCGTCATTGGCGGCGGGCTCGACCGCATCCCGTCCTATGCGCAGCGCGGCAATTTGCCGACGCTGGAGACAGTCATCGCCGGGCTGCTGGAGATGTTCCCGATCTTTGGTCAATTGAAGCTGATGCGGCAATGGGCAGGGATCGTCGACGTCGTGCCGGACTCCTCGCCGATCATCGGTGAATCGCCGCTCCCCAACCTGTTCCTCAATTGCGGATGGGGCACGGGCGGCTTCAAGGCCATCCCCGCCGGCGGCACCCTGCTGGCGAACCTGCTGGCGACCGGCAAGCACAATGACATCAGCCGCCCGTTCGACCTCGATCGCTTCGCTAGCGGACGGCTGATCGACGAAGCGGCCGGCTCCGGCATCGCGCACTGATGCATGTCGCCCAAAAGTGCACAGCGGTTTTGGGGCAACGACATGCATAAAGGCAAAGACTAGAGGATCTTATGCAGCTTTTCCCTTGCCCGTTCTGCGGCCCGCGCGACGAGACCGAATTCCACTATGGCGGCGATGCCGGCAACGCCAGGCCGGACGGCACCCAAGTGCCGATCGACCGCTGGGCAAACTATCTCTATCTGCGCACCAACCCGAAGGGCACCACGCGCGAAATCTGGGTTCACATGACTTGCGGCGAGTTCTTCGTCATGGACCGTGACACCGTCACCCACAAGGTGCTGTCCTCGGCCGCCCTTGGCGGGGAGCGCGCGGCGTGACCGCCTCGCGTCTTGCCACCGGCGGCAGCGCCATCGACCGCTCGCGCCCGATCCGCTTCAGCTTCGACGGCGCCACCGTGCACGGCTTTGCCGGCGACACCATCGCCTCGGCGCTGCTGGCAGGTGACGTGGCGGTTGTCGGCCGCAGCTTCAAATATCACCGGCCGCGCGGCATCTGGGGCGCCGGCGTCGAGGAGCCGAACGCGCTGGTCGACATCGGCGGCCCCCGGGCGACGCCGAACACGCGCGCCACGACCGAGCCCGCGCGCGACGGGCTGGTTGCGAAAAGCGTCAACGCCACGCCCAATGCGCTGGCCGACCGCAACGCCTTCCTCGACCGCTTTTCGCGCTTCATTCCGGCGGCGTTCTACTACAAGACCTTCATGTGGCCGGACTGGCATATGTTCGAGCCGCGCATCCGTGCCATGGCGGGACTGGGCAAGGTCGATACGGACTGGACCTCGCCGGGAACATCGGACCAGATCAATCATCATTGCGACGTGCTGGTGGTGGGCGCCGGGCCGGCCGGACTGGCGGCGGCAAGGCTTGCAGCCGGCACGGGTCTGTCCGTCATACTTGTCGACGACCAGCAGAGACCGGGCGGATCGCTCGGCCACCGCGCCGGCGAGATCGACGGCAAGCCGGCGGCCGTCTGGGTCGAGGAGACGGTTGCGGCGCTAACCGCTGGCGGTCACCTGATCCTGCCGTCGACCACCGCCTTCGGCATCTACGACCACAATCTGGTCGGGTTGAACCAGCGCCATTCCGACGGCCGGCCGGACACGTTGTGGCGAGTCAGGCCGCGCCACATCGTGCTGGCGACCGGCGCCATCGAGCGGCCGCTGCCCTTCGCCAACAATGACCTGCCGGGCATCCTATCGGCGGATGCGGCACTCGCCTATCTCCGGCGGCATGCGGTGCTCGTCGGACGGCGCGTCGTCGTCGCCACCAACAATGACAGCGCCTATGAAGTCGCGCAGGCGCTCGCCGAGGCCGGCGCCGATATCACGCTCGTCGACATCAGGCCCGATGGCATGCCCGCCACCCCGGCCAAGGTGCGATTGATCAAGGGGCGGGCGCTTGCCGCCGCCAACGGCAGGCTGCGCGTCGAGGGCGTGACGCTTGATGACGGCACCAGGCTCGATGCCGACTGCGTGCTGGTCTCGGGCGGCTGGACGCCGACCCTTCATCTCTTCGGCCAGGCCAGGGGCAAGCTCGCCTGGAGCGAGGCGCGCGCCGCCTTCCTGCCGGGCGATCCGGTCGACGGCATTGCCGTCGCCGGCGCGGCCGCCGGCGCGGTTTCCTTGTCGGAGGTGTTTGCCAGTTCGGCGAAGGCGGTTGCATCGCTTGGCCAGACGAAAGCGGCAATGCCGGCCAGCACCGGACCGGAGGCGACAGGCGGCATAACAGCGGCATGGCCGATACCCGGCTCGAAGGGACGCATCTGGATCGACTATCAGAACGACGTGACGGTGAAGGACGTCGAACTGGCAGCGCGGGAAAACTTCGTCTCGGTCGAACATCTCAAGCGCTACACCACGCTCGGCATGGCGACCGACCAGGGCAAGACCTCCAACCTGCCCGGCCTGGCGCTGATGGCTGGGATCACCGGCCGCACGGTGCCCGAGGTCGGCACCACCACCTATCGCCCGCCGTTCACGCCGGTGCCGCTGGCGAGCTTTGCCGGCGCGCGCGCCGGCGAGTTGATGGCGCCGGTGCGCCGGCTGCCGCTGGAAAACGTACATCGCGCCAGCGGCGCGGTGTTCCAGGAATATGGCGGCTGGCTGCGCCCGGCTCACCATGGCGGCGGCGCCGACGCGGACGGCACCATTCAGGACGAGGCGCGGCGCGCCCGCCAGTCGGTCGCGCTGTTCGATGGTTCGACGCTGGGCAAGATCGAGGTGATCGGCCCGAAGGCGGCCGAGTTCGTCGATTTCATCTACTACAACACCATGTCGACGCTGAAGCCGGACCGCTGCCGCTATGGCTTCATGCTGTCGGAAAACGGCGTGGTCTTCGATGACGGCGTGCTGGTGCGGCTGGACGAGCATCGCTTCATCGTGTCGTGTTCATCCTCGCATGTCGCGGCGGTGCATGCACGGCTGGAGGAATGGCGCCAGGACCGCTTTGGCCGCGACGCGGTCTACATCCACAACGCCACATCAGAGATGGCGACGCTCACCGTCTCGGGACCGAATGCCCGGAAGCTGCTCCAAGCGCTGGATCTCGGCCTCTCTCTCGACGATGCCGACCTGCCGCACATGGCAATCGGCCATGGCACCTATGCCGGTGACGAGGTCCGCATCGCCCGGGTCAGTTTTACCGGCGACAGGAGCTACGAGATTTCGATCCGGGCTGATCGCGCCGAGCCGCTATGGGCGCATCTGCGCCAGGCCGGACAAGCCTTCGATGTCGCTGTCATCGGCCTCGAGGCGCTGATGATCCTGCGCGCCGAGAAAGGTTTCATCGTCATCGGCAAGGACACTGACGGCACCACGCTGCCACACGATCTCGGCGTCGAGGGCCCGCGCGGCAAGCGCCAGACCGAATTTGTCGGCCGCCGCTCGCTGTTCACCGAGGAAGCGTCGCGCGGCGACCGGCTGCAGCTTGTCGGGCTGACGGTGCCGCAAGGCGAGGCGCCGCTGCCGACAGGCGCGCATGGCATCAGACGGAGCGATGGCAAGCTAAACAGCCAGGGCTTTGTCACCTCGAGCTACCAAAGCCCGACGCTTGGCCGGCCGGTCGCGCTTGGCCTGATCGAACGTGGCGCCGCCCGCCATGGCGAGGCGATCGAAATCCAGCATCTCGGCAAGCTCAGGACGGCGACGATCGCCGCCCCTTGCGCCTTCGACCCCGCAGGAGAGCGGCTGCATGCGTGATCTCGCGGAAAAATGGTCCGTCGCGCCGGACTGGCAGTCGGCGGTCATCACCGCGCCCGGCCTTGTGGTGCGAGCGATCCCGGATCTCAACCAACTGCTGGTCAGCGGCGATCTCGACGCCTGGGCGCGAGTATCCGGCGTGGACTGCAGCGCTGTCGGGGCCTTCGGCACCGCGCAAGGCGACCGCTATGCGGCGCGGCTGGCGCGCGACCGGCTGCTGGCCGTGTCGAACAGCCCGCTCGCCATCGCCAAGGGCTGGCACGCAGAAGGCTTCGCCGTGACGGAGATCAGCGCCGGGCTGCAGGTGTTCGAGGTCGAAGGCCCGGCGCTCAACGCTTTCATCGCGCGTGGAACGACGCTCGACCCCAGCCAAGCGAGTGCGAGCGCCGCGTTTTCCTTCGCCGGCATCAACGCCGTCGTCTATCGCCGCCAGGACAGGCTGCGCATCCATGTCGACCGCGGTCTCGCCGCCTATCTCTGGACATGGATGGAGCAGGCCGCAGGCCATATCGCGGCGGGTTCATCAAATTAGACTGCCATGATCTCGCTCAGAGCGTGAACGACCAGAACAGGCAGGCCAGCGTCGCGGCGGCGAACACCACGAAGAACAGGCTGCGCAGCAACACGTTGCGGCGCAGTTCGTTCATGACGAAGTGGCAGCCGATCACCGCAGCGGCAAACAGGAATCGCCAGTTCAGCAACGCCCACAGGGCGCCGCCCTGACCAAAGGCCCATCGGGCGAGAAGACCGCCGACGATGGTGGCAAGCAGCACGATCGCCGTCCAGAACAGGGCGTCCGCGGCATGGGTGAGGACAATGCTGGCCGCCCTGATCGGCAGGATCATCATCAACAGCGCGCTGAAGAAATAGATGGCAGCCAGCGGAATGAACGTCCCGGCATCGGCGATGCCGTCGAGACGCCTGACGCCGATCGCGCCGTAGGGATAGCCGTGCCTGGCCACCGCCAGGCTCAACGCCATGAGCAGAGCGGTCAGCACCGCGACGAGTGCGAAGGACGTGAGGGCTTTGCTCATGGTGTTCCTGTCCCGGACGAATCAGACAGGAACAGATGTAACCGCCGGTCGTAAATTGCGCGTAAGCGAAGTTGCCGCGATGCGGGATTTCGACCCTGGCACGATCCGTGTCGCGGCAGGCTATTCGGCGGCGATCCTGCCTGCGGAGCGGTTGGCCAGCACGAAGCCGACCTCATCCACCGCCTGCGCCGCCCGCTTCAGGATCGCCTCGGAGCGCAGCACGCCGTCGGTGAAATCCTTGTCGGTGGCGTAGACAGCCGTGGGTAGCGTGAAGGCTTCGAAGAAGCCGAACAGCGGCCGCAACTGGTGCTCGACGATCAGGGCATGACGCTCGCCGCCGCCGGTCGCCGTCAACAGGATGGGCTTTCCCCGCAACGCGGCCGGGTCGATCAGGTCTAAGAAATGCTTGAACAGGCCGGTATAGCTGCCCTTGTAGGTCGGCGATCCCACGACGAGCACGTCGGCGGCCAGGATTTGAGCCAGGATCGGTTGAGCCTGGCCGTCGAGATCGCGGGCCCATCGTGCCGTGCCGAGTGATGGACCGACATCCTCTATGTCATAGGTGCTCGCCGACAGGCCGTGCCGGACGGCGATGTCCCTGGTGACCAGATCGACGAAAGCGCGCGTCTTTGACGGCCGGGTGATGTTGCCGGAAAAGCCGACGACGGTTGGATTTGACATGGCAGTGGGCCTCTTGGATGGTCGGAATTTTACCGTGGCGGGCCGTTCGCCCACCGGTGGGAAATCAGCTCCAGGCGTGCAGGGGCGGGTTCTCGCCGTTGAGGAAATACTTGCCCAGGATCGAATATTTCCAGCGCACCGGATCGTGCAGCGTGTGGGTGCGGGCGTTGCGCCAATGCCGGTCGAGATTGTGCTCGGCCAGCGTCGAGCGGGTTCCCGCCAGTTCGAAGAGCTTGTTGGTGGCGGCGATGGCGATTTCGGTCGACAGGATCTTCGCTTCGGCGGTGACGATCTGCGCGTGCGCCACCGTCTCGGTAGTCGGCTCGATCACTGCCCGGTCGATTGCAAGGCCAGCCTTTTCGAGCAGCGCCTGCGCCGCGTGCAGCCGCAGCGTCAGGTCGCCGATGGCCTGGATGGTGTAGGGATCGTCCCAGGCATTGTCGACGCCGCTGTCGATCCAGGCGCGGCTCCTGGTCCTGACGAAACTGACCGTCTCGTCGATCGCCGCCTGGGCGATGCCGGTGTCCACCGCCACCTGGATGATCTGGAAGATGGCGCCGTCAGCGGTCGGCTTGTCGTAGCCCTTGTAGCCGGGCACCAGGTGCGTCTTCGGCACCTTGACGTTGTCGATGATGACGGTGCCGGACAGCGTCGTGCGCTGGCCGAAGCTCGACCAATCGTCGATGACCGTCAGGCCGGGGGCGCCACGATCGGCGATCGCATACCAGGCGCGGCCCTCGTCATCGAGCGCCACGATCGGCACCAGATGGGCGAGCAGGGCACCGGACGAATAGAATTTGCGGCCGTTGACGACCACATGATCGCCGGCATCGGTGAAGCGGGTCTCGAAATCGGCGGCGCGCTTGGAGCCGAACTCGGAAAAGGCGTTGCCGAACCGCGTGCCTTTCAGCACTTCGGCGAACAGCAGCTTCTGCTGATCCTTGTCGGACACGGTGCGGATGGCGGCGACGACGCCAAGATGGTTCTGCGCAACCTGGCCGATCGAGGAATCCGCCGCCGAGATGATCTCGATCACCTTGGCCAGCGTCGCGTAGGACAGTTCGGGGCCACCGAATGCCTTGGGCACGTTGATCGACCACAGGCCGCTCTGCGAAAACGCGTCCAGTTCGGCAACCGGCCAGATCCGCTCGCGGTCGCGTTTGGAAGAGTCCTTGACGAATTCGGCGGCGAGCCGGTGGGCGACCGCAATCGCCTCGGCGTCATCCTTGATGATGTGGGCCGGTGCGGTTGGCCGCGCGACTGGCGGTACGGCGGCGGAAGCCTGGTCTGTCTTGACGGTCGAGACTGTCATATCACTGCTCCTTCGGATTTGTTTCAGGCTACGGCATGGAGATGAGCGGGCTTGACGGCAGGCGATGCCTGTTGCCCGAGATAGAAGGCCCGGACATCCTCGCGCTGGCGAAGGTCGGCGGCGGCGCCAGAGAGGACGGAGACGCCGTTTTCGAGCACCGTGGCGTGGTCGGCATATCCGAGGGCCACAGCCGAGTTCTGCTCCGCGACCAGGATCGACAGGCCGGTCTCGCGGTTGAGTTTTCTGAGCGTCCGGAAGATGTCTTGGACGATGAGCGGGGCGAGCCCCATCGACGGTTCGTCGAGGACCAGCAGACGCGGCCGAGACATCAGCGCGCGGCCAATCGCGGTCATCTGCTGTTCGCCGCCGGAGGTAAGCCCGGACAATGTCCGGCGCTTCTCCTTGAGGCGAGGGAAATAGCCGTAGATCCGCTCGAGATCCTGGTTGATCTCGGCACGGCTGCCGCTGCGGCCGATGCCGCCGGCGACCAGGTTTTCCTCGACAGTAAGGCTCTTGAAGCAGTGGCGGCCTTCCAGCACCGGAACCAGGCCGGCGCGCACGAGGTCGCCGGGCTTGCGGCGGGTGACATCCGCGCCTTCATAGCGGATGGTGCCGGCATTGACCTGGCCGCGCTCGGCCGGCAACAGGTTGGAGACGGCCTTAAGCGTGGTGGTCTTGCCGGCGCCGTTGGCACCGAGCAGCGCCAGGATTTCGCCGCGCCTGATCTCGAAACTGACGCCGTGCAACGCCGTGATGGCGTGGTTGTATGTGGCATGGATCGCGTCCACCGCAAGGATGACGTCATCGTTCGGCATGGGCTCTTCTTCCGCGGTTCGAGGAACCGTAAAGGGCCGGGCGCGACGGAGAGCTCTCCGTGGCGCCCGGCATTGGCTGATCAGTTGGTGGTCACGGCGTTGGCATCGTCGGCGGTGCGCAGCTTGATGCCCTTCTCGGCGGCGTAGGCCTCGGCGGACTTCTCGATGATCGGCCGCAACAGCGCCCAGTCGGGTGCGATCCAGTCGGAGACGACGTTCCACTTCTTGCCGTCCCACTGCTGGAAGGTCACGTAGCCTTCACCCTCGTGATTGTCCCAGCTGACATTGATCGAGTGGAACAGGTCCTTGGCGCCGAGCGCCTCGACCTTGGCCGGATCGAGCTTGAGGTGTTCGAAGCCCCAGCGGACCTCGTCGCCGGTCAGCGTGCGATGGCCGAACTTTTCCTGCGCGACGCGGATCGCCTCGACATTGAGGATGCCGTTGACGATGCCGAGATTGTGGTAGACCGAGCCAATGCGCGACTTGTCTTCCAGATTGCCCTTGCCGGCGCCGTAGACCGTCTTCACGATCTCCTGCACCACCGGGTAGCTGTTGCCGGAAGCCTGGGTGGTGATGGCGGTGTAGCCCTTGGCGGCGTCGCCGGCCGGGATCACATCCTCTTCCGAATTCGACCAGACATTGCCGACGATATGATCGACGGGATAACCGACCTTGACCGCGGTCTTCAGTGCCACCGGGTTCATCACGCCCCAGCCGCGCAGGACGACGAAGTCCGGCTTGGCGCGGCGGATGGTCAGCCATTGCGACTGCTGCTCGTTGCCGGGATGCGGCACTTCGATCTGCTGCACGGTGAAGCCGTATTTCTGCGCCAGCAGCTCATAGATCGGGATGGTCTCCTTGCCGTAGGGAGAGCCGTGATAGAGCACGACGATTTTCTTGCCTTTCAGCTTGTCGATGCCGCCTTCCTTGGAGGCGATGTAGTTCACGATTCCGGACGTCTCGCTGTAGGGGTTGAGCAGCAGCGGGAAGACGTAGGGGAAGACGCGTCCGTCGGTGGAATCGGTGCGGCCATGGTTGACCGTTATCAGCGGCACCTTGTCGGCGGTGATGCGGTCGATCATGGCATAGGCGATGCCGACCGAGAGCGGGTTCCAGGCGGCGGCACCGGCATGGCTCTTCTGCCGCTCGTAGCATTCGACGCCGCGCTCGACCTCGTACTGGGTCTCGCATTCGTCCCAGGTCAGCTTGACACCGTTGACGCCGCCGTCGCGGATGTTGATGAGGTTGAGATAGTCGATGAAGCCGCCGAAGAAACCGGTGCCGCCGGCCGCGTAGGGCCCGACGCGATAGCTTTGCAGCGGGAAATACTGTTCATCGGCGTGGGCGGCGGGCAAGGCCACCGACACGATCATCGCCGCGGACAGCGCCGCCGCCTTGACTGTGCTCAGGAAGGTCATTGTCGAGGTACTCCCGGTAAGGGCCGTCTTGGGTTCGGCCTCTGGTTCATTTTCGAATGCATGGAGCTCATGTCGACTGCCAGGCGAACAGGAGCCGTCTTCGGACCCTGTCCCACAGGGCCACCAGCCCGTCGGGTTCCAGGATCAGAAACAGGATGATGAGCGCGCCCAGCACGATGCGCTGGCTCATGTCGAGGACGCCCGAGTCGAAGAGATCGCCGAGCAGAAAGCCGCCGAGGCGAGACAGGGCGAGCGGAAAGACGACGATGAGGGCGGCGCCGAAAAAGGCGCCGCGCATCGAGGCAAGGCCGCCGATGATGATGATGAACAGGATCTGGAATGACCGATCGAGATCGAAGCCAGCCGGTTCGACGGTCCGGAGATAGGCGAAGGCCCAGATGACGCCGGCGACGCCGATGATGAAGGACGAGATGGCAAAGGCCAGCAGTTTGGTCTTCAGCACTGGTATGCCGATGATACGGGCGGCGGTTTCATTGTCACGGATGGCGATAAAGTTGCGCCCGGTCTGCGACGAAACCAGCCGGTGGGCGAGGAAGGTCAGGATGGCGACGATGGTCAAAGCAAAGAGATAGCGGCCGATTGCGCCATCGAGCGCGAAGCCGGCTATCGAAAGCCTCGGCGCATCGATGACGCCGGAAGCGGAGTCATTGGAGAACCAGCTGAACTTGGTGAGTGCCCACTGCACGAAGAACTGCGCAGCCAGCGTGGACACCGCCAGGTAGAAACCCCGTAGCCGCAGGCTCGGCAGGCCGAAGACGATGCCGATCGCGGCCGCGGCGAGACCGGCCAGGACAATGCTGCCGATAAGCGGCAGTCCCTCGACCCGCAGGTTGAAATTATAGGCGGCGAAGGCGCCCGCCGCCATGAACGCGGCACTGCCCAGCGAGACCTGGCCGGCATAACCGGTGAGGATGTTGAGCCCGACACCAGCGAGGCTGAGTGCCAGGAACGGCAGCAGGATAGCCTCGAACAGGTAGCTCGAGCCGATCAGCGGCACGACCCCGTAGGCGAAGGCGAGCAAGAGCACAGGCGCGATCCATTTCGGCAGCGCCGGCGCGGACGGGAAATCGCTTGATATCGCGGTCATGGCTCAGATCCTTTCCACGAGCTTCTGGCCGAAGAGGCCGGACGGACGGATCAGCAGGAAGACGAGCGCGACGACATAGGCGAACCAGCTCTCGATACCGCCACCGAAATAGTCGCCGATGTAGACCTCGGCGAGCTTCTCGCTGGCGCCGATCAAGAGCCCGCCGACGATCGCGCCGAGGATGGAATCGAAGCCGCCGAGCACCAGCACCGGCAACGCCTTGAGCACCACCAGGGACAGCGAGAACTGCACCCCGAGGCGAGCGCCCCAGAGCAGCCCCGCCACCAGAGCGACGAGACCGGCCGCCGCCCACACGGTCGCCCAGATCAGCGGCAGCCTGAGGCCGACCGCAAGGGCGGCGAACTGGTCGTCGGCGACGGCGCGGAAGGAGAGGCCGATGCGGGTGTAGCGGAAGAACAGCGACAGCAGGAGAACCATGGCGGCTGCGACCACAGCCGCGAAGATGTCGAACTGGCTGATCAGCACGCCGCCGATTTCCAGCGGCACGTCCTCGATGCCGAGGTCGAGACCGTGGACCTGCGTGCCCCAGATCAGCTGGGCGGCGCCCTCGATGATGTAGGAGAGGCCGAGCGTCGCCATGAACAGGGTGATCGGCGGCTTGTTGGTGAGCGGCCTGAGCACCGTGCGCTCGATGGCGACGCCCATCGCCACCATGATGGCGAAGGTGACCACCAGCGCCAGCGCGAACGGAACCCCGCGCTCGACAAGGCTGACGAAGGTGAGTGCGGCGAACAAAAGCATCGCGCCCTGCGCGAAATTGAGCACGCCCGAGGTCTTGTAAATCAGCACGAACCCAATCGCGACCAGCGAATACATGACGCCCGAAAGCAGGCCACCTGTCAGCACTTCGAGGAAGAACTGGTAGTCGAAGTCGGCGATCATATGCCTGCCCCGTCTTCGTTGTCGGAGGCGACTCCGAGATAGGCATCGATGACGCGCTGATCGTTCCTGACTTCGTCGGGCGTGGCGTCGGCGATCTTGCGGCCGTAGTCGAGAACGGCAATGCGGTCGGACAGACCCATGACAACGCCGACATCATGCTCGATCAGCACGACGGTGGTGGCGAAGCGGTCGCGCGCCGCGCGGACGAAGACCGCCATCTCGCTCTTTTCGCTTGCGGTCATGCCGGCCATCGGCTCGTCCAGCAAAAGCAGCCGCGGCTGCGCAACCAGCGCGCGGGCAAGCTCAACCCGCTTCTGCAGCCCGTAGGGCAGCGTGCCGGCAAGGCGATCGCGGACCGCGGTCAGGTCGAGGAATTCGAGGACCTGGTCGGCGCGGCTCAGAGAGTCGCGCTGCTCGCCGCGCGACCGGCCGATGCCAAGCACCTGGCCGGCAAAGTTGGAGCGGACCTTGTAAGCGAGGCCGGACGCGACATTGTCGAGGACGCTGAGGCCCTTGAACAGAGCAAGGTTCTGGAAGGTCCTGGCGACGCCGAGATGCGCCAGCCGCTGCGTCGGCACCTGGGCATAACTGACGCCATCGAGCAGGACATGGCCCCGGTCCGGACGGTAGACGCCGCTGATGACATTGATCAGCGAGCTCTTGCCGGCGCCATTCGGGCCGATGATCGCACGGATCTCGCCGGGGCGAACCGACAGGTCCACGTCGGCCAGCGCGACGACACCGCCAAACGACAGGCCGATGCCCTGAAGCGAAAGCAGCGGAGAGGCGACAGCGGCAACAGATCCTGTCGGCTCGACGCGGCCTTCGGACTGCTGCTCCGACCACAGGCTCGACGGCAGGCCGCGCGCAAAGACTTCGGGCGCATAGGCGGAAGCCTCGATCACTCCGAGCGTATAACTGGGCAACGGCATTCCAATCATCCTCGATTGCTTCCGCAGGCGCGCAAACCCCCATTGCCGCCCGATGGATCGGGCGTGCCAGGGACCTTCATTCGTGTGCTGGCCGGAGCCTGTCCGGCCAGCCTGCGGGTGACTACTCTGCCGCCAGCGACGCCGCCGCCTCGGCGGCTTCCAGTTCGCGAACGAGCGGGACGACATGCTTGCCGAAATACTCGACCTCTTCCTGGAAATGCAGGAAGCCGAGCAGGATGAGATCGGCGCCGGCGCGCTTCAGATCGACGATGCGCTCGGCGACTTGCCGGGGCGTGCCGATCAGGTTCGAGCGGAAGCCGTCATTGTACTGGACCAGATCGTCGAAGGACGATTTCGCCCAGTTGCCCTCGCCTTCCGGCGAAGCCTTGCCGGCATTCTTGACCTCGTGGCCAAAGGCGTTGACCGCCTCGGGATTGGCCTTGGCGATGATCTCGGCAAGCACCGCCTTTGCCTCGTCCTCGGTCTCGCGGACGATGGCGAAGGCATTGACGCCGACCTTGACGGAATGGTTGCTGGCCTTCGCCTTGGCCTGGATGTCGTCCACCTGTCTGGCGATCTCGGCCGGCGTATTGCCATTGGTGAAGTACCAGTCCGAGACCCGCGATGCCATGTCACGCGCGGCGCGTGACGAACCGCCCTGGAAGATTTCGGGCAAAGGCTGCGGCGGTTTCGGCTTCAGCGAATAGTCGTTGAAGCGGTAGAAATCGCCACGGAAGGTGAAGCTGTCCTGCGTCCATATTCCGCGCAGCGCACGGATGAATTCCTCCGAGCGGCGGTAGCGCTCGTCATGGTCGAGCCAGTGTTCGCCGATGGCGTGGAATTCGCCACGGAACCAACCGGAAACGATATTGACCGCGACACGGCCGTTGGTCAGGTAGCTGATGGTGGCGATCTGCTTTGCCGCCAGCGCCGGGTTCCACGGTCCGGGCAGGATCGCCGCGATGACCTTGAGCGTGGTGGTCGCGGCCAGCAGATCATGGCTGAATGCCACCGATTCATGCTGTTCGTCGGCGCCGTAACCGGCGGTGAAGCGGATCTGGCTGAGCGCATAATCGAAGCCGGCCTTCTCGGCGATCTGCGCCAGCTTTCGGTTGTACTGAGCCGAATGGTTGGTGCGCTGCTCGATGTTGGAGATCACCAGGCCGCCCGAAACGTTCGGCACCCAGTAGGCGAATTTGATCGTGTCGGTTCCTGCGTGCGCCATGAACTTTCTCCCATTCAGGCCGTCTCGTTGGTCGATCCGACCGTGGCCGGATTTCGCCAATATTTATTATGTTTATAGAATATATATACAAAGAAGGATTTTCCGTTTTTGGGGCCTTTGCAGGACGGAAATACCAATTTTGACGAGCCGTGCCGGCTCGCGGTTTTCAGCTCTCGACCGGTGCGCGCGCCGCCTTGGCGCCGACGGCTTCGGGTGACGGCGGCGTGTCGAGCAGCTTTGCAACTTCGGCTGCAACCGCCTGGGCATGGCGGGCGACCTCCGGCAGGCCCATGAGTTCGCCGAAAGTCCCTCGCGCCAGCGGGCCGGCGACAAAGAGTGTGGCGGCCGCCCTGCCATCCCTGCGAACGGCGCGGCTGTCGAGGCCTGTCTCGATGCCCAGACCGTACTGGTCGGCTCTGATCAGCCCGGCTTCGGCCAGTGAGCTCAATGCCGGATTGAGCTGAAGCGCCTGGCCATGAGCCGGACCCGTGGTGTTGATGACGGCATCGAAGCGTGCCGTCTCGATCCGCGTCTGCCCGCGCTGCTGAAAGCTCACCGCCAGGCTGTCGTCCTCATGGTTCGATGCGACAAGCCTGGCCGCGATGTTGTCGAATGTGCCGGTGGCGGCCCGGCGATCGAGCACGGCCGCGACCTGCGGTGCGATCCTGAAGCGATGCACGTCCCAGAACACGCGCAGCCGGCGGACCAGCCTTGCCCGCTCCCGCGGAGCAAGCGCGGCCCACAGCACCGGTCCCTGCAGGCGCAGCTGGTCGAACACGGACTGCCAGTTGACATTGGCGGCACGCGCCGCCGCCAGCGTCGCGCGGATATTCTCAAGCAGGCCAAGGGCGGTTGCGGCCGGCGCCGAGGCAAAGTCGCCAAAAGGCTCGCCCCTCACGTCCGGGTGGCCGCGCGAGCGAAGGCCGCGACGAGACAGCGCCAGGATGCGGCCGCGATGGCCGCGGCGATCAAGTTCGGCGACCATGTCGGCCGAGGTCAGCCCGGAACCGACGATCAGCACCGAAGCATCCGGCCCGATCGCGGCAAGCGCGCCCGAAGCATACGGGTCGGCGATGAAGCCCGGCGCTTCCGCCAGCGAGGTCAGCGCGGCTGGAATTTCGGGCAGTGGATGCGTCGCCGCCAGGATGACCGCGTCGGCGGCAACCGGCCCAGCGGAGGTGTGCACGGTCCACCCCACGCCTTTGGGGTCATGCATCACGCGCGTGGCGCGGCCTTCGACGTGACGGATCACGCCCGAGTCGAGATAGGGCACCAGGTGCTCGGCGACGTAGCGGCCGAACACGCGCCGCCGCGGATAGGCGTCGCCACTCTTCCAGATGGCGTCGGCGTCGCGCTCGAGTTCCCCACTGCCAGCCAACCAGCGCGCAAAGTGCTGCGGATCATCGGGAGCCATGCTCATCCTGATCGCCGGAACATTGACCCGGTGCGCCGGCTCCTCGGTGGAATAGGCAAGCCCGCCGCCAAGCACCGGTCGCGGCTCTATCACGGAAATCGAGAGGTGCGCCGGCCGATGTGTCCACGCCAGGTGCCAGGCCACCGCCGCGCCGGAAAAGCCGCCGCCGATTATGGCGACGCGCAACCGGCGGGCCGGAGGAAGCGCGTTCATGAGGCGCTGGCGAGCGACTTCGGCCGATGGTCGCCGGCGATGGTCTCGCCGAACGGGCCGGTGTTGACGGACGAGCCGGCGGCCTTCACCGGATGATCGGTCGGCAGTTTCGGCAGCACCAGCTCACCGAAGCGGTAGGCTTCTTCCAGGTGCGGGTAGCCCGACAGGATGAAGGTGTCGATGCCGAGGCGCCGATATTCATCGATGCGCTCGGCGATCGTGTCGGGGTCACCGACAAGCGCCGTCCCGGCGCCGCCGCGCACCAGGCCGACCCCGGCCCACAGATTGGGCGCGATCTCGAGCTTGGCGCGGTTGCCGCCATGCAGCGCGCTCATCCGCGCCTGGCCGACCGAATCCATGCGGGCAAAGACCTTCTGCGCCGAGGCGATGGTCGCATCGTCGAGCCGGCTGATCAGGCTGTCCGCCGCGGCCCAGGCCTCCTCGGTCGTTTCGCGCGCAATGACATGCAGGCGAATGCCGAAGGAGAGCTTGCGGCCGGCCTTCTCGGCCAGCGCACGCACGCCGTCCAGCTTGCGCTCGACATCGGCGGGAGGCTCGCCCCAGGTCAGGTATTTGTCTATCTCTTGCGCCGCCACCACGGATCCGGCTTCGGACGAGCCACCGAAATAGAGCGGCGGGTATGGCGTCTGCACCGGCGGAAACAGCAGCCGGCCGTCTTCGATATGGAAATGCCTGCCTTCGTGCTCGACCGTCTCGCCACGCAGCAAGCGCTTGTAGATCCGCAGGAATTCCTGCGTCACCTCATAGCGCTCGGCATGCGACTGGAAGATGCCGTCGCCCTTGTTCTCGAGCGGGTCGCCGCCGGTCACCACATTGATCAGCAGGCGCCCGTTGGAGATGCGGTCGAGCGTCGCCGTCATGCGCGCAGCGAGCGTCGGCGACTGCAGGCCCGGCCGGACGGCGACAAGGAAGCGCAGCCGCTCGGTCAGCGGCGCCAGCGCCGATGCGATCACCCAGGAATCCTCGCACGACCGGCCGGTCGGCAACAGCGCGCCATAGTAGCCGAGCGTGTCAGCGGCCTTCGCCACTTGCGTCAGGTAGGGCAGATCGACCGATCTGCCGCCCTCGGCGGTGCCGAGATAGCGGCTGTCGCCATGCGTCGGCAGAAACCAGAGAACCTTGATGCGGTCCGGAATGTCGCGGCTCATGGCCTGTCTCCCGTCGTCTTGTGGCGGTGGCTGGCTATGCCTGACGGGATTGAGGGCGGGCGAACAAAAGTAGGCATGGCGTGGTCCTGTCGAGGGGAAAACCAGATCGCCCGTGCAGATTGCTTATTCTATAAATTCTGTAGAGTTAGTTTATTCTAAATCCGGCGACACAATTGGAAATTCTCTCCGCCCGATCGAAACTGATTGGCTGCCAGGCGTTGCTCGGGCGACAAGCGCGCCGAACGCGGCGCTCGTCGAGATGCCGGAACGCCCTGCCGATCGGCGACGTCAGTGATGCCCGGCTTAAGTGCTTTCTGGTTTACATTCCAAGGCTTGACGAGATTCAGCATTCCCCCTGAATGGCGCCACCTAATCGAGAACTTCTTCGCCAAACTCAAGGAATTCAAGCGTATCGCCATGCGCGCCGACAAAACTGATCAGAGCTTCGCTGCCTTCATCAATCTCACAGCCGCCGTCATAAACTCACGCTGAATCTCAACAAGCCTCAGCCCGGCAGGCTTTGCAGGGGTAGTTTTTCGACTGGATGAACCGGCGCCGGATCGCCTTCTCTTGTGAACTTTGCCAGAAGCGCGTCGGCGTAGAGCCGGGCGAGCCCGGTGTGGCGCCGCCGCAAGTAATCCGAATGATCGAGGCGCCACAGCCGCTCGATGTCCGCCATGAGCGCCGGGTTGCTCCACTTGGCATAGCCGCCCGCCGAATAGACGGTGATTTCGCCGGCAAACAGCCGCTCGTCGGTGACCAGAAAATCGACCCTGATATAGTCGAGATCGCCGGCGATGCGCGGGGCGATGATGGCTGCCTGGCGAATGAATTCGACGAGGCGTGGCGTGACCGGCAGCGCCTGATCCTCCCGCGGATAGTCGATATCGCGCCCCGGCAAGGGATTGCCATTCGCATCGAACAGGCGCGACTTCAGCGCTTTCTTGTCCTCGGCCCGAACATGGCAGACAACGCCGCTGCAGACCTGAACCTTGATTTCGGTGGCGATCTTGCCGCCACTTAAAGGCAGCGCCTCCTCGACAAACGCCTCCGGCACGATCGGCCGGTAGGCCCATTCGCCGAAGCGGCGCCCGTGCCGCTTGCCCAGCCAGCGCTTCATCTTGCGCAGGATCGTGGCGCGATCCGGCTCGCCGCCGGAAACAAGGACGTTCATGTCGCAGCCATGGTTGGCCTTGACCATCACTTCGCCGGCCAACAGCGAGGACGGGATGTCGTCAGGGTCACGACCGCGCCACAAGGTCTCGGGCACCGGCAGTTCCGGGCAGACGCGGCGGATGTAATCCTTGGCGGCGAGCTTGTCCGACAGCGTGACGAACAGCGGATTGTGGTCGATCACTTTTCGCCACAGCATGCGTTCGTTGTAGCGTTCCGGCGCGGCGGGATTGGGCATGTAGCCAAGCCGCTTGAAAAACCGGATGACGAGAACCGGATGGCGGATCGTGATCAGCAGCCGCGCCACTGCCAGAACGAGGCGGTGCCTTGACGAAAGCTCGGCATTCGTCCTCATCTCAGGCGTTCACGCCCCGACGAGAATTCCGCCGCAGCCGATCCGATTGCTTCACCACGGTTGTGCACCCCTGCCCCGTCCCAGCTAAACACCAACCTCGCGTGGCCAGCAAGGTCGCGACGCGCGGACCGAGCCACAGCCTGCTATTTCGTTGCGGACCGGCAACATCCCTGGTTCTCGGCTCAGTTTCGAGGGATTTGCTCTGGTCCGAACGTTTCTGGCCGGGACCACAGAAACTGGCGAGCGCCGCCCCGACACAATAGCGGCTTCGTTCTAGAAGGGGATATGAACGAGCCGCATATCGTTTGGCGACCGTCTATCCAGGCCATTGTGTGAAGAGTGGGCATTCACTAGTCTTTCGGCCGGGTCGAGGATCGCACGCATGACGCCGAAACTGAACCGCTGGAAGCGCTTCGCCGACTGGGATGAGCGGCCGTTGCGCCTGGACAAGTTTGCGGCGGAAGACCCCGCCAACGGCTTCTCCGCCTTCTCCAGCCCGGCCGATCCCAAACCAGGCATCGGCATCACGGGCGGGCGGGTCGTGTCCCTCGATGGGGTGCTCGAACACGACTACGACATGATCGACCGCTTCATTGCCCGCCATCACATCGATTCGGACGTGGCGCCTGAAGCAATGGCGCTGGACTCGGCGACGGTCGCGCGCTGGCTGGTCGACATGAACGTGCCGCGCGAAAAGCTGGTGCGGCTCGCGCATGGCATGACACCGGCGAAACTCGCCGAGGTGGTGTCGCAGCTCAACGCGCTGGAGATCGCCTTCGCCTACTCGAAGATGCGGGCACGCAAGACGCCGGGCAACCAGGCGCACGTCACCAACGCCAAGGACGACCCGCTCCAGCTCGCCGCCGATGCCGCGACCGCCGTCGCCTTTGGCTTCGACGAGATCGAAACGACGATGCGCGTGTCGCGCAACGCCTGGTCCAACGCGGTGGCGTGCGCGGTGGGCGGCGCGGTCGGCCGCTGGGGAACGCTGTTCCAGTGCTCCAGCGAGGAAGCCGAAGAGCTGCGCATCGCCATGGCCGGCTTTACGTCCTACGCCGAGACCGTTTCCGTGTACGGCACCGAGAAATCGTTCACCGATGGGGACGACACGCCATGGTCCAAGGCATTCCTCGCCGCCGCCTATGCCTCGCGCGGCGTCAAGATGCGCTGCACGTCCGGTGCCGGCTCCGAGTTGCTGATGGGCTTCCATGAAGCGAAATCGCTGCTCTACCTGGAGGCGCGCTGCCTCTGCCTGCAGCGTGGCATGGGGGTCCAGGGCACGCAAAATGGCGGCATCGACGGAGCGCCGTTGACCGCCACGATTCCCGGCGGCGTCCGCGAACTGATGGCCGAGAACCTCATCGCCGTCTGGCTCGATCTCGAATGCGCATCGGGCAATGACGCGCGCTCCACCGAATCGGAAATACGCGTCGGCGCCAAGATCCTTCCCTACCTGATTGCCGGCTCGGACCTGATCTGCTCCGGGATGGGATCGATCCTGAAATACGACAATTCGTTCAACCCGTCGCTGATCAACGGCGAGGAGCTGGAAGACTATCTGGTGCTGCAGCGGGATTTCGAGGCCGATGGCGGGCTGACGCCGCTGCCCGAGTCGCGCGCGATCGAATTGCGCGAGCGGGCGGTGGAGGCGATCGCCGCCGTGTTCGAGGAGCTCGGCCTGTCGACGCCGACCGAGGACATGAAGACCAGTGTGGTCTACGCCTCCGGCTCCGACGATACGCGCAGCCTGATGCCGCGCGACGTGTCCTTCATCAGCGAGGCCATCAAGGAGCGCGGCATCACCGTGATCGACGTGGTCAAGGCGTTGGCCAACCGCGGTTTCCGGGAAGAGGCCGAGAACCTCCTGAACGTGGTGAAGCTGCGCCTTTCCGGCGACTATCTCCAGACCTCGGCCATGATCCGCAACGGGCGGATCGTCAGCGCGGTGAACGATCCCAACGACTATCTCGGCCCCGGCTCCGGCTATCGCGTGTCCGAAGAACGGCGCCTGCAGCTCAACGACATCCGTGACGTGCTGGATCAGAAGGAGGTGCTGCGCTCGGAAGCCCTGCACGAGAAGGACGAGGCAAGGCACATCCGCTATCGCAACCTTGGGCCTGCGGCCAGCGGGTCGACAAACGACGACGTGGTCATCGGCATCAGCCCGGCCTTCGGGTTGAAGCTTTACCGGACGACGGCCGGACACAGGCTTTCCGAAGTGCTTGGCGCGATGCTCGATGCAATTCGCGCGCGCGGGCTCAAGGCGCGTGTCGTTCGCTTCCGCCATACGGCCGATACGTCCTTCCTCGGCCTGTCCGCCGCGCGGCTTGCCGGCAGCGGCATCGGCATCGGCATCCAGGCCAAGGGCACGGCCGTCATCCATCAGCGTGACCGCCAGCCGCACAACAATCTGGAACTGTTTTCCAATGCGCCGATCACCAGGCTCGAGCACTATCGCGCGCTCGGCGCCAATGCGGCGGCCTATGCGCTTGGCGAAATGCCGGAGCCTATCGTCGTGCCGCAGCGAGGCGAGGCCATGGGGTCCCGCTACCATGCCCGCGTCGCCCTGATCTACGCCATCGAAACCGGACTGACCGAGGCTGGTGCGGCTCCCGAAGAGGTCGATGTCACCCTGACGGGGGTGAAATCGTGACCCGGACGCGCGCCGACTATCCGCTCGCCGAAACCCAGCCCGGCGCCGTCACCGGCAAGCATGGCAAGGCGCTTCCGGAGATAACGCTGGATGCGGTGCTTGCCGGCGAGGTGACGATGGAGGACCTTCGCATCACGCCGCAAGCGCTGCAGGCCCAGGCTGACGTCGCGCGCGATGTCGGACGGCCGACACTGGCCCTCAACTTCGAGCGCGGGGCGGAGTTGGTCGAGGTGCCGCAGGACTTCATCATGCAGGTCTACGAACTGCTGCGCCCCGGCCGCGCCAAGTCCAAGGAAGAATTGCTCGAGGCCGCCGCCACGATGCGCGACACCTACCAGGCCGAGCGCATCGCCCGTTTCATCGAAGAAGCCGCCGAGACCTATGCGGCGCGCGGCCTTTTCACGTTCCGCTTCTGAAAGGACCGCATGAGCTGGAAAACCGGATTCCGTTCGCTCTACTACCTCGGCGCGCCCGAGCCGGATGATCCGGTGCTGGTGCCGGCGCAAACCGCCATCCTGGTCATCGATGTTCAGAACACCTACCTGGAGCGGCCGGATCGCGCGTCGCTTTCGCCGCAGGAACAGCACCGCTACGACCTGTGGACGCCGTTCCACGAGCGCATGCACGGCACGGTCGTACCGAACACGGCAAGATTGTTGGCGCTGGCACGGCAAAATGGCATCGAATGCCTTTTCGCCCGCATCGCCTGCCACACCCAGGACGGGCGCGACCGCTCGCTCTCCCAGAAAATGCCGGGCTGGAACAATTTGCTGCTGCCGAAGAACGACGCGCCGTCGCAGCTCGTTGCCGAACTTCAGCCGGCCGGCGACGAAATCGTGGTGACCAAGACCACCGATTCAGCGCTGACAGGGACGAACCTGCGCCTGATCCTCCACAATCTCGGCATCAGGAATGTCATCTGCTGCGGCATCTTCACGGACCAATGCGTGTCTTCGACGGTGCGCAGCCTGGCGGATGAGAGCTATGCCGTCATCGTGCTCGAGGATTGCTGCGCGGCGGCAACCGAGGAGCTTCATCGCAAGGAGCTCGAAATCATCAACATGATCTACTGCCACGTGATGTCGAGCGGTGAGCTTTGCAAAATCATGGCCTTGGCAAAGTGACGCTGCGTCCGTAGTGTCATGGCGGCACTCGCAGGCCGGGACACATCGGCCGCCAAGTGCGGGGAACTGCATACAGCTGTCACAATGGAGAGGCTTCATGGCCATCGAAACTGCACGCGGGACGATCGACGTCTCGAAGAGTAACAGCATCAACCTTTTGCACTCGAAGGCCGTGGGGCTCGCGGGAGTGCTCTTCCTGGCCGTCACCGGCGCGGCGCCAATGTCGGCGATGCTGGGCAATGTCCCGTTCGCGGCCGGCTACGGCATCGGCAAATACACGCCGGCCGCCTTCCTGATGGCGACGATCGTACTGACCATCTTCTCGGTCGGCTATGCCGCGATGGCATCGCGCGTCTCGTCCGTCGGCGGCTTCTACTCCTTCATCAGCCAGGGGCTCGGCCGTGAGGTCGGCATGTCGGCGGGCATAGGCTCGCTCGCCTGCTACTCGCTGTTCGAGGCCTCGCTCACCGGGTTGTTCGCATTTTTCGGCAATCTGTGGATTTCCCAGCATTTCGGCATCAACGTACCCTGGATCGTCCTGGCGCTCGCCATGATCGTGGTCATTGCCGCACTTGCCTACCGCGACGTGAAGCTGTCGGCGCGGCTGCTCGGAATAGCCCTCATTCTTGAAGTGATCATGCTGGTGATCTTCTCGCTGGGTGTGCTCTTCGCCCATGGCGGGACGAATTTTTCCGGTGACTCGCTGAATGTGTTCAAGGTGTTCACGCCTGTCGCCGAGCAGACAGTCGGAACCGTGGCCATACCCGCGGGTGCCGCGGCCGTCGGCATCTTCATGGCTTTCTGGTCGTGGGTCGGCTTCGAGATGGCGCCGAACTATGCGGAGGAATCCCGCGATCCGAAGCGCATCATTCCGCAGTCGCTGTTGATTTCGGTGATTGGCCTTGGCCTGTTCTACACCTTCGTCAGCTGGTGCGCGGTGGCGGCCTATCCTACCGAGGCCGACATGGTGGCCAAGGCATTCTCCGACGGGGTGAATTTCTTCCTGACGCCCATCCAGACTTTTGTCGGCGGCTGGGGCTACCAGCTGATGTCGCTTCTCATCCTGACCAGCTCCTTCGCCTGCGGCATGGCCTTCCACAACACCGCTTCCCGCTATTTGTACTCGCTGGCACGCGAAGGCGTCCTGCCACAGGCGATCGCGGAGACGCATGACCACCACAAGAGCCCCCACAAGGCCTCGGCGCTGCAGTCGGTGCTGGCGGCGGTCTGGGTCCTGCTCTACGGTCTGGCCTACGGCTTCGACGATCCGTCGGGACAGGCCTGGCTTGGCGTCTATACGCTGTTTGCGGTGCTTGGCACGGGACTGTTGCTGGTGCTGCAGGCCGTTGTCTCGCTGGCGATCTACATGTGGTTCAAGAAGAACGGCGGCGGCAACATGCTGACGACGGTCATCGCGCCGCTGATCTCGCTGATTGTCCAGCTGATCCTCGTCTACACGCTGGTGGCCAATCTCGCGACGCTCGGCGGCACCAATGGTTTCGCCAGGAGCATCCCCTATGTCGGGCTTGCGATCCTTATCGTCGGCCTGATCTGGGGCTTCGTGCTGAAGTCCGCCAATCCCAAGGCGTACCAGAACATCGGTCACATGGTGAACGAAGGCTAGGGCATCCATCGCCCTGGATTTCTTGCGGCAACGGGGACGGAGGATCACTCTGTCCCCGTCTCATTTTGGAGCTTCAAGTCATGACCCAGTCTTTGAAGGATCGGTCCGTCGTCGTCACCGGCGGATCGAAAGGCATCGGCAAGGGCATAGCGCGGGTGTTCGCACTCTCGGGCGCCAAGGTCGTCATCATCGCGCGCCACATCGACCAGGCCGAAGCCGCGGCCGCCGAAATCGGCCACGGCACCTTCGGCGTGGCTGGTGACGTCACTTCGCTTGCCAGCGTCGAGGCCGCGTTCGCGGCGGCAGCCGCGAGAAACGGGGGCATCGACGTGTTATGCGCCAATGCCGGTATTTTCCCGCAGGCGCGGCTCGAGGACATGAGCTCGGAACAATGGGACGAGGTCGTCGACACCAACCTCAAGGGCACCTTCCACGCGGTCAAGGCGGCGGTTCCCTATCTCAAGACGTCCGGCCAGGGCCGCATCGTGCTGACGTCGTCGATCACCGGCCCGATCACCGGTTTCCCCGGCTGGTCGCACTACGGCGCCACCAAGGCGGGGCAGCTCGGCTTCATGCGCACGGCCTGCATCGAGCTGGCGAAATACGGCATCACCGTCAACGCCGTCATGCCGGGCAACATCATCACCGAGGGCCTTGTCGGCCTGGGCGAGGCCTACCAGAAGACCATGGCCGCCTCGATCCCGCTCAAGCGGCTCGGGACCGTGGAAGACATCGGCCACGCCGCGCTTTACTTTGCGTCGAAGGAAGCAGGCTACGTGACCGGGCAGACAATCATCGTCGACGGCGGCCAGATCCTGCCGGAGAGCCTGGAGGCACTGGGATAGAGCGGTTCACGAACCGCTCTATCCCCCTGTCTTGAGGCAATTCCCAAGGGAAAGCGCTACGCGCTTTTCCCGGAAAATCGTCTTCTTGGAATTGCTGTCAGGAAAACATGCTCAGATAGGCCTCGCACAACCCGACGGTTCCCTCGGTGTAGGGAAGGCCCATCGACTTGGCGAGGTCCGTCTCCGCGTGCGAGCCGATCCACGCGACCAGGAGCAGGCGGCGCAGCATCACGAAGGTCGGGATCTCGTCCTCGTCTGCCTTGGGCAGGTCAAGCACCCGGCGATAGCCGGCCGTCCATGAACGGATGAGATCGGCGGCCTGCGGCTCGTGCTCGTAGAAGGAGATGGGCGTCGCCGCGTCGTACATATACCAGCCGAAGCCGCAGTCGTCGAAGTCGATGACCTTCACTGTCTTGCCGTCGATCAAAAGATTGGCCAGCCGCAGGTCGCAATGAATGAGGCCGAAACGGTCATGGCCCTTGCCGAAGGCAGCCAGCCTGCGGCCGATCAGGTCCGCGGTGCGGCCAAAGAGCTTGGCCTTCGCGGCGTCGACGCCCATGCCGTCGCGCCAGCGTCCCCAATGAGGGTTCTCCTCGCCGAGGCTTGTTTCGAAATCCCACACGTGGCGGCTGAACCAGGATGGGCGCCGCCACTGCCGGGCGTGGACGTGCATGCGGGCCGTGACCTCGCCCAGCACCTCGAAAGGTTCGCCAAGCGCCTCGCCTATGCCCGGTTCCGAACCGCTCTCCCATTGCGACAACACGACGTGGCGGGGTCGCGCCAATCTGGCATGGCCGACCCGCTGGATCTGCTCGCCGTCCTTGCCCGCGACCGGCACGGGTGTGGAGACGATCCCGGTCTGGCGCAGATCGGTCAGCCAGGCCAGTTCGGATTGGATGGCCGTCCTTGTATGGTAGCCGTCGCGATGGATGCGCAGTGCCCAGCGCCGGCCGTCGGGAGCCGCAATCCTGTAGGTCGCGTTCTCCGACAGGTTGATCATCTCGACGGAAACGTCCGCCGGCAGATCGTAGTTGGCGGTGGCCGCCTCTGCCGTCTCCCGCAGGACGCCGAGTTGCTGGTCGTGGGTGAGCGCGTCGAAATCCGTCACTGTCTGTCCTGCCCGATCATTGCGCCCTTGCCCCCTGCCAGAACCTGCACGATCCCCGCAAGCCCAGCCGCCGGCGCGAACTGGACATCTGGCAGTTTCAACCAGCTTTGAGCCATGTCAACTCGCCTTGCCTGCCTGGTGCATGAGCTCCCGCGCGCGCGGCATCGCCGCATCGAAACGATCCATGATGTCCCGGCAGGTTTCGCGATCCAGAAGCACGCCGGGCTTCCATTGCAGCACCCTTTTGTCGAGCGACGAGAAAATCGCCCAGACGCCCTGCTCGTAGAGTGCACGTGACGCGAAGACGGCGCCTTCCCTGTGGTTGCTGAATTCGAGACCCAGGATCACGCCTTTCTGGCGCACCCCGGTGAAGATATCGCCGTGGCGAGCCAGCATCTCGCGCATGGCCTGCGCCATGAACTCGGTCACGGTGCCGACATTGGCAACCAGGTCAGGCCGCTGCAGCATCTCGATGACCTTGTGGGCGACGACACAGCCGAGCTCGGCCCCGCCCGTGGTCGAGATGTGCGCCGCCCCGTCCTCGTTGAGCCAGCCGCCGGCCTTGTCGTTCACCAGCGCGGCGCTGATCGGATAAAGCCCGCCGGACAGGCCCTTTGCCGTCACCATGATGTCCGGCTGGACGCCATAAGCCTGCCAGCCCCACATGCTGCCGGTCCGCATCAGGCCGGTCTGGACCTCGTCGGCGATGTACATCGCGCCATGCTTTTCGCACAGCGCCTTGCAGGCGTTGAGATAGCCGTCCTTCGGCATCGGGAAGCCGTAGGTGGCGGGGATCGTCTCCATGATCAGCGCCGCGACGTCTTCGCCCTTGAGCGCCTGCTCCATGGCATCGATATCGTTGAAGGGAACCTGGATGAACGTCTCCGGCTGGTCGGAGAGAAAGATCTTGGTGAAGCGATCGTCGCCGGTCGCCACCGCGAGCCCCGAATGCCCGTGATACCCCTTGATGATCGACACGATCTTGCGCCGCTTGGTGGCATAGCGGGCGCTCTTGATGGCGATGTCCACCGCCTCCGCGCCGCCCGGCGCGAAGACGGCATATTTCATTCCCGGCGAGACATTGACGAGGGATTCGGCCAGCGCCGTGCGCGCCACGGAAGGGAACCAGTGATTGCCGATGTCGAAATAGTCGAGCGCGCTCTTCAGCGTCTCGACCAGCTCCGGATTGCGGTGACCGAGATTGTAGGTGCCGCCGTTCAGGTGCAGGTCGATCAGGCGGCGTCCCGACATGTCGTAAAGGAAATAACCCTCCCGCCTGCCGATCACCAGGTCGATCCCGGCCTCCTGCCAGAACCTGGTCTTGTCGGGGTTCCAGAAACGGATTGCCTTGTCGAAAAAATCCTGCTTCGACTCGAACTTGAAGGGACCGAAGTCGTACATGCCTGTCTTTTTCCCCAGAGATTGATCGGCGCGCAACGGAGCCGGCGAGGCTCGCGCGCCGGATGATGCAGGATTACGAGGCCGGGAGAAAGGGTGGAGAGGGATGATCCTCAAGGACAGGACCGCGATCGTGACCGGGGCGGGATCGGGCATCGGCAGGGCGGCGGCGCTGATCATCGCGCGCGAGGGTGCGGTGGTCGGCGTGGCGGATCGCAGCGCCGACGGCGCGAACGCGACGGTCGAACAGATACTTGCTGCCGGCGGCCGCGCGAAAGCGCTTGTGTTCGACCTGACCGACGATCAGGCGCTTGAGGCCGGTTTCCGCGATTTCATCGACGCGCAGGGCGGGATCGACATCCTCCACAATCATGCCGGCGTGCAGGTCGAGGGTGACGTGCTCGGTGTGAGCGTCAAGGGCTTCGACGCGTCCTGGACGCTCAACGTGCGGGCTCACTTCCTCGGCGCCCGCATCGTCATGCCGTTCATGAAGAAGGCAGGCCGCGGGGTCATTCTCAACACCTCGTCGAGTTCCGGCGTGCTCTACGACCGCGAGATGATCGCCTATACGACGACCAAGCATGCGGTAATCGCGATGACCAGGCAGATGGCGGGCGACTATGGCCGCTTCGGCATTCGCGTCAACGCGCTGTGCCCCGGCTGGGTCGACACGCCCTTCAATGGCCCTTTCATCGCCCAGATGGGGGGCCGGGATGCCATCGAAGCCTACATCCGCGAAAGAGTACCGCTCGGCCGCTGGGCAAGCGTCGAGGAAATCGCCGAGTCCGTGCTGTTTCTCGTATCCGACCGGTCCTCGTACATGACGGGCCAGATTCTGGTGGTCGACGGCGGAGAAACGGTGGTCTAGCGCGGATCATCGTTTCACGGAAACGCAGAGCCGCTCTATTGGAATGCGCGCGGGGTTAGCCGTCGATGCAAGGGCCTGACGGCCAAGTTTGCCAGGGACTGTTTGGTGGAGCCAATCGGAATCGAACCGACGAGCTCTTGAATGCCATTCATAGGGTCTGACTTTCGTTCTGTTTCCGTTCGTTGCGCCTTGCT
>NZ_JAPFQA010000018.1 GCF_027563465.1 Mesorhizobium qingshengii
ACGCTGCGGCGACCGGCAACATCGACGTGACCGCCAACGGCTCGATCGACGCCCGCTTCGGCATCGACGCCGAGAACTTCGGCTCCGGTTCGACCAAGGTGACCACGGTCGGCCCGGTCAATGTCACCACCGGCAACGGCATCTTCGCGCTGTCGACCGGCGGCAACGTGACGGTCAACGCCGGCGATGTCACTTCCACCGGCAACACCGCCATCATCGCCCAGCAGACCGGCGTTGGCGCGGGCGCGATCAGCATCACCGCCAGCGGCACGGTCGAAGGCGCCACCGCCGCGATCGACGCACAATCAACCGCCGGCCACGCGATCGGCATCACTCTTTCCGGCGCGACGCACAACAGCGCTCAGACGGCCTCGGCGCTGGCCATCACCACGGCCGGCGGCGCCACCACGCTCATCAATAACGGCTCGCTGCTTGGCGGGGTGACGCTTGGCGACTACGCCGATCTGTTGACCAACAACGCCACCTGGACAACCGGCGGCACCAGCCAGTTCGGCGCCGGCATCGACAGCTTGATCAACGCGGCCACGGCAACTCTCGTCACCGCCAGCAATGGCGCATCGCTCGAGACCACGACCTTCAGCGGCCTCGAATCCCTGTTGAATGCCGGACACCTGACCATGCAGGATGGCGGCGCGGGCGACCGCACCCTGGTTGCGGGCAATGTAACGCTGGCTGTCGGCTCGACCTACGCCATCGACATCGGCGGGGCTCAGTCGGATCTGCTTCATGCCTCCGGCACCGCCGACATCACCGGCTCGACGCTGGCGGTCAATATACAGGGCGGCCTGCAGTTCGGTTCCCACTATACGGTGCTGACCGCCGATCTCGGACTGACTGGCGAGTTCGCCGATGTGACGGGGATCACCAACACCGCGTTCCTGTCGGTGATCGATACCTATGACGCCAACAACGCCTATCTCGACGTGTTGAAGACGCAGAACTTCGCCGATGCCGGGCTAACGCCTAACCAGATCGCCACCGGCCAAGGGCTCGACAGCATTCCGGCATCCGGATCACTGTTCAATGCCGTCGCCGGCCTGGCCACCGACGCCGAGGCGCGCGCCGCCTTCGACCAGTTGTCGGGCGAGATCCATGCCTCGGCCAAGGGGATGCTGGTCGAGGACAGCCGCTTCGTCCGCGACGCCGCCACCAACCGCATCAGCGCCGCCTTCGGCGATGCGGGCGCGACCGCGTTGCCGGTCATGGCCTATGGCGAAGGCGGACCCGAGATGGTTGCGGCCGACACCGACCGCTTCGCCGTCTGGGGCCAGGCCTTCGGCTCCTGGGGCAACACGGATTCCGACGGCAACGCCGCCGCCTTCGACCGCTCCACTGGTGGCCTGCTTGCCGGCGCCGACGGCCAGGTCGGCGGCTGGCGCGTCGGCCTGCTCGGCGGCTACAGCCATTCCTCCTTCAACGCCGACGATCGTAATTCCTCCGGCAAGGGCGACAACTACCATCTTGGCCTCTACGGCGGCACCAACTGGGGCGCGATCGCCTTCCGCACCGGTGCGGCCTATAGCTGGAGCAGCCTCTCGACACATCGCTCCGTCGCCTTCAACGGCTTCACGGATGCGCTGTCGGCCGACTACGACGCCGGCACCGCGCAGATGTTCGGCGAACTCGCCTACAAGGCCGATGCCGGGCGCTTCAAGTTCGAGCCTTTCGCCAACCTCGCTTATGTCAGCGTGCACACCGACGGCTTCACCGAGACAGGCGGTGCTGCCGCGCTGACCAGTGCTGGTTCGACCACCGACGCGACCTTTACCACGCTCGGGTTGCGCGGCTCGACCGACTTCGCGCTGGGCGGCATGAACGCCACCGCGCGCGGCACGCTCGGCTGGCGTCATGCGTTCGGCGATGTCACGCCGACCTCCAGCTTCGCCTTCGCCGGCGGCGACGCCTTCACCATCGCCGGTGTGCCGATCGCCAGGGACGCAGCGGTGATCGAGGCCGGCTTCGACCTCCAAATGTCGGCCAATGCCACGCTCGGCCTGTCCTATTCCGGCCAGTTCGGCGGCGGTGCGGTCGACAACAGCGCCAAGGTCAATCTCGGCGTCAAGTTCTGAAGGCAACAGGCCGCGGGCCGACCGCGGAAATGATGTCGCCGTGCCGCCTATGAACCCACATGTCGGCCCCGCCCCTATTCCGGCGACGGCACCGGCGGCTTCGAGGTGATTGCCGTGCCGAAGGCGGCGGCAATCACGGCGGCGATGCCGGCCAGTTGCGGCGCGGTCAGGGTTTCATGCAGGAACAGGAAGCCGGCCAACGCGCCCAGCGCCGGCTCCAGGCAGGTCAGCGTGCCGTAGATGCGCGCCGGCATCCGCGTCAGCGCCACCATCTCCAGAAAGAACGGCAGCGCGCTGGAAAACAGGCCGACGAGCAAGGCACTGACCAGGATCGACGGCGCGAGCAGCGCGGTTCCCGCCTGCGCCACACCGAATGGCAGCACCAGCACGGCGGCGATCGCCATGCCGTAAGCGGTGGTGCGGGTGCCAAGCTCGGCGCCCGCCTTCTGGGCGAGCACGATGTAGAGCGCCCAGAAGCCGCCGGCCGCCAGCGCCAGCACCACCCCGGTCGGATCGAGCGGCTGCAGCGAATGCAGGAAGGGCGACAACAGCAGGATGCCGGCCACCGCCAGCGCGATCCAGGCAAAGTCGCTGGCGCGCCGCGAGGTCAGCGTGGCCACCAGAAGCGGGCCGGAGAACTCCAGCGCCACCGCGACGCCGAGCGGTATCCTGGCAAGCGCGGCATAGAACAGAAGGTTGAGCGCGGCGAGCGTCACCCCATACGCGACCAGCCACGGCAAGATGACGCGCGACGGCCGCATCTGCCACGGCTTCAGCACCGCGACCAGCATCAGCGCGCCGATGACGAGCCTCAGCGTCGTCGTGCCTTGCGCGCCGATCAATGGAAACAGCCCCTTGGCGAAAGTGGCGCCGATCTGGATCGACACCATGGCGCCCATCAGCGCGGCAACCGGCAAAGGGGCCGCTTCGCGACGGGCAATCGGCGTCGATGTCACTTTGGTTTCATCCTCCATGCCGCCGGGCGCAAGCCCACTGGCGGCATGGGGATAGGCTGAACCGGCCTGGCTGTCGTGAGGCAGCGGGCGACTGCCTGATAGGGCACGGCGCCGGGAACCGGGACCTGGCTACGTCGCGGGCTTCGACGCCAGCCTTGGGCCCGTCTTGACGTCGACGATCTCCGGCTTCCCCGTATCGACGGCGCCGTCCCAGCCGCCCCCGAGCGCCTTGTTGAGGGCGATGTAGTCGGTCGCCAGCAAAACGCGGCTTTGCAGCAGCGTGTCCTCCGCCGAGTAGAGCGACCGCTGGGCGTCGAGCACGTCGAGAAGGCTTGTCTCGCCGGCCTTGAAGAGCGTGCCTTCCAGGCGTGCCGCCTCGCCGTAGGATTTCGCCGATGAGGCAAGCTTGCCGATCCTGATGCGCTCCTGCGACAAAAGCACGAGCGCATTCTCGACATCCTCGAGCGCGGTCAGCACCGATGACCGATAGGCGATGAAATATTGATCGCGCTGCGCTTCGGCGACCTCGACGGCCGCCTTCAACTGGCCGGCATTGAACACCGGCACGCTGAGCGTCGGCCCGAAGGACCAGCCGATCGACGAATTCTTGCCGAGATCGCCGAGATTGAGGGCCGCCGTGCTGATGTTGCCCGTCAGGCTGACCGAGGGATAGCGCGCCGCCTCGGCCTGGCCGACCTTGGCGGTGTATTGCGCATACTGCCGTTCGGCCATGAGCACGTCGGGGCGCGATACCAGGATGTCGGCCGGAATCCCGGTCGGCATCGGCAGGCGCGGCGCCGGGATCGGAACGCCGCGCTTCAGCCGCTCGCTCAGCGCCGCCGGCGGGCGCCCGGTGAGCACCGAGAGGCGATGCACGGCCTCGGCATAGCTTGCTTCCAGCGTCGGCACCGCGGCTTCGGTACTGGCCGCCTGCCCCATCGCCTTGGCGACATCGGCGGCGGTTGCGGTACCCGCCAGCGCCATCGAGCGGGTGAGTTCCGCGGTCTGCCTTTGCGACGCGGCCGAGCGCCGGGCGAGCGCGATGCGGGCCTGGTAGCCACGCGCCTGCGCATAGGTGGACGCGACATCGCCGACCAGGGTCAGGAGGGTCGAGCGCAGGTCCTCCTCCGACGCGTCCACGCCATAGCGCGCGGCCTCGACGCCCCTGCGGTTGGCGCCGAACAGGTCAAGTTCCCAGCTGGCGTCGAACCCGGCCTGGTACTCTGCGTAGATGGCGCTCGAGCCTGACGTGGCCACGTCCGACTTGTTGCGGGTCGCGGAACCGGAACCATCCACCGAGGGCAGCAATGTGCCGGCGCTCTGGCGATAGCTGGCACGCGCCTCGCGGATCCTCGCCTTGGCGGTCGCAACATCGAGATTGCCGGCCACAGCTTCCTCGACAAGCGCGTTCAACTGGGGATCCCGCAGCCGCTGCCACCATCTCGACAGCTGCGCCGGCCGGGCGGGCTTTGTCGGCTTCTGGCCGCTCCAGTTCGCCGGCATCGGCAGGATGGGTATCTGATAATCCGGACCGACGACGCATCCCGCGAGCAGGACAGCGGTGAGCATCGGCACGATGAGCCGCCTCGCGGCCACCGAGCCACGTTTCAAACCTGTCATGCGAAGAACCCTTATTGCTGGTTGGCCGTCGCCGGCGTCTCGCCCGTATCCTGCCCAGTATCCTGCCCGGTTTCCTGCTTGGCCGCCCCGCCCTTGAAGATGCGGCGCACCGTGACGAACAGCAGCGGCACCAGGAACACGCCGATCACCGTCGCCGCGATCATGCCGCCCATGACACCGATGCCGACGGAATTCTGCGCCCCCGAGCCGGCGCCGCTGGCGATCGCCAGCGGCGTGACGCCGAGGATGAAGGCCAGCGACGTCATCAGGATCGGCCGCAACCGCTGTCGCGCCGCCTCCAGCGTCGCCTCGACGAGCCCCATGCCGGCGGTCTGCCGCTCGATGGCGAACTCGACGATGAGGATGGCGTTCTTGGCGGCAAGACCGATCGTGGTCAGCAGCCCGACCTTGAAATAGACGTCGTTGGACTGGCCGAACAGGCTCGCCGCCAGCAGCGCGCCGAAGATACCGATCGGCACCGAGAGCATGACCGCGAACGGGATCGACCAGCTCTCATAGAGCGCGGCCAGGCACAGGAAGACGACCAGCGCCGAAATCGCATAGAGCGACAGCGCCTGGTTGCCGGAAAGCCGCTCCTGGTGCGACAGCCCGGTCCATTCGTGGGAGTATCCGGCGGGCAGCTGCGCCACAAGCTTGTCGATCTCGTCCATGGCGGCGCCCGAGCTGACGCCGGTGGCCGCCGCGCCCTGGATCTCGACCGCCGCCGAACCATTGTAGCGTTCGAGCCTGGGCGAGCCGAATGTCCAGTGGCTGGAGGCGAAGGCCGAGAACGGCACCATGGCGCCGCTGGCATTGCGGACCTGCCATTTCTCGAGATCCTCCGGCTGCATGCGGAAGTTCGGGTCCGACTGCAGATAGACCGGCTTCACCCGTCCGCGGTCGATGAAATCGTTGACGTAGTCGCTGCCCCAGGCGGTCGACAGCGTGTTGTTGATGTCGGCGAGGCTGACGCCGAGCGCGCTGGCCTTTTCCTGGTCGATGTCGACCGAGAATTGCGGCTGGTCTTCCTGGCCGTTGGGCCTTGTGTTGGCGAGCACCTTGCTCTGCGCCGCGAGGCCCAGAAGCTGGTTGCGCGTCTGGATCAGCGCGTCATGGCCGGCGCCATTGACGTCCTGCAGGAAGAAATCGAAGCCGTTGGTGTTGCCGAACCCCTGGATGGCGGGCGGCGCGAGCGCGAAGACCCGCGCGTCCCTGATCCTGGAGAAGGCGCCCATGGCACGGCCGGCAATCGCCTGCGCCGCCGAGGCCGGCGATGTGCGCTGGGCGAAATCCTTCAGCCGCACGAAGGCGATGCCGACATTCTGGCCGGCGCCGCCGAAGCCGAAACCGGAGGCGGTGAATACGCCTTCGACCGCGTCCTTTTCTTCCTTCAGATAGTGGTCGGTCACCTGGGCCAGCACGCGCTCGGTGCGGTCCTGCGTCGCGCCGACCGGCAGCTGCACGCTGGTGATCAGGATACCCTGGTCCTCTTCCGGCAGGAACGAGCTCGGCAGCCGGGCAAACATCCAGCCCACGGCGACGACGATGGCGAGGAAAACGACGAGGAAGCGCTTGCCCCGGTTGATGATGCCATGCGAGCCGTCGCGATAGGCTGTCGCGCCGCGGTCGAAGGCACGGTTGAACCAGCCGAACGGGCCGGTCTGCGTCGCATGGTCCTTGGGCGGCCGCAGGATCGTGGCGCAAAGTGCCGGCGTCAGCACCAGCGCGACCAGCACGGAGAGCACCATCGCCGAGACGATGGTGACCGAGAACTGCCGGTAGATGATGCCGGTCGAGCCGCCGAAGAAAGCCATCGGCACGAACACCGCCGACAGCACCGTGGCGATGCCGATCAGCGCGCCGGTGATCTCGTTCATCGACTTCCTCGTCGCCTCCTTCGGCGACAGGCCCTCCTCCTGCATCACGCGTTCGACATTCTCGACGACGACGATGGCGTCGTCGACGAGCAGGCCGATGGCGAGCACCATGGCGAACATGGTCAGCGTGTTGACGGAATAGCCGAACAGCGACAGCACGCCGAACGTGCCGAGCAGCACCACCGGCACGGCGATGGTCGGGATGATGGTGGCGCGCAGGTTCTGCAGGAAGATGAACATCACCAGGAACACCAGCACGATCGCCTCGGCCAGCGTCTTGACCACCTCCTCGATCGACAGCCGCACGAAGGGCGAGGTGTCGTAGGGATAGACGACCTCGACCCCTTGCGGGAAAGTCGAGCTCAGGCGGTTGATCGTGGTGCGCACCGCCTCGGCGGTGTTGATGGCGTTGGCCCCGGTCGCCAGGTTGACGGCGACGCCCGCCGCCGGCTTGCCGTTGAAGTTGGCTTGCGTCGTATAGCTTTTGGCGCCGAGCTCGACGGTGGCGACGTCGTTGAGGCGAACCAGCGAGCCGTCCGTCTGGCTCTTCAGGATGATGTTGCGGAACTGTTCGGCGGTCTGCAGCCGGCTCTTGGCCGTCACCGTGGCGTTGAGCTGCTGGCCCTTGCGCGCCGGCAGGCCGCCGAGCTGGCCGGCCGAAACCTGCGTGTTCTGCGCCTCGATCGCCGAGGCCACGTCGCTCGGCATCAGGGCATATTTGGCGAGCTTGTCCGGGTCGAGCCAGATGCGCATGGCATAGCCGGAGCCGAAAAGCTGCGTCGAGCCGACACCCTCGACGCGCTTCAGCGTGTCGTTGACGGTGGCGTCGACATAGTCGGCGAGATCGGTCGAGTTCATCTTGCCGTCGCTGGAGACGAAGCCGATGACCATCAGGAAGCCGGTCGAGGATTTGGAGACGGTGATGCCGTTGCTCTGCACCACCTGCGGCAGCTGCGACTGCACCAGCTGCAGCTTGTTCTGCGTCTGCACCTGGGCGGTGTCGGGGTCGGCAGCACTTGTGAAGGTCAGCGTGATCGAGGCCGATCCGGTCGAGGTCGACGTCGCCGTCATATAGTCGAGATTGTCGATGCCGGTCATGCCCTGCTCGATGACCTTGGTCACCGAGTTTTCCACCGTCTGGGCGTCGGCGCCCGGATAGGTCGCGCTGATGTTCACCGTGGTCGGCGCGATCTGCGGGTATTGCGAGATCGGCAGCGTGGTGAGCGCCAGGAGGCCGCCCAGCATGATCACGATGGCGATCACCCAGGCAAAGATCGGCCGGTTGATGAAGAATGCGGACATTGCTCAGTTCCCGGTCGAGGCGCCTGGCGCCGGTTGCTGGCCGCTGCTGGCCATCTTGGCGGGCGCGGGTACGGCTGACGTCTGCCCGCGATCCTTGACCTCGCCGGTCGCCTCGTCGATCGTCACTTCGACGCCCGTTGCATCGCCGCCGGCGCGCACCAGCTGCATGCCCTCGACGATGACGCGGTCGCCGTCGCCGACGCCGGCATCCACCAGCCAGTTGTTGCCGACGCTGTTGCGCACGGTCAGCACGCGCGCCTCGACCTTGCCCGCGGCATCGATGACCATTGCCGTCGCCTCGCCCTTGGTGTTGCGGCTGACGGCGCGCTGCGGCACCAGGAAACTGTTCTGGGCCACGCCCTCCTCGACCAGCGCCCGCACATACATGCCGGGCAGCAGCAGGCGGTCCGGATTGGGAAACTCGGCTCTCAACGCAAAGGTGCCGGTCGTCTGGTCGACATTGGCGCCGGTGAACTCCATCTTGCCGGTCTGCGCATAGATGGTGCCGTTCTCGAGCTTCAGCTTGACGCTGACATTGGGGCCGCTGATCTTCAGCCGTCCTTCGCTGATGGCCTGGCGCAGATTGAGCAAATTGGTGCTCGACTGCGTGACATCGATATTGATCGGATCGAGCGCGCGGATGGTGGTCAGCACGGTGTCCTGGTTGGCGGTGACCAGCGCTCCGGGCGTCAGCGAGGACTTGTCGATGCGGCCGGCGATCGGCGCGGTGATCGAGGTGCGGTCGAGGCTGATGCGCGCCGTCTCGACGCTGGCCCTGGCCGACGCCACATCCGCCTGGGCCTGCGCCAGCGTGGCGGCGGCATCGTCATAATCCTGTTTGGAAACAACGTTCTGCTTCAAAAGGCCGGCATAGCGGTCGAACTTGGCTTGCGCCGAAGGGAGCGCTGCTTCCGCCTTCTGTCGCGCCGCCACCGCGCTGTCGTAGTCCGCCTTGTAGCTGGCCGGATCGATGAGGTAGAGCGGCTGCCCCGCAGCCACCTCGCTGCCCTCCTTGAACAGGCGCTGCTGAATGATGCCGTTCACTTGCGGGCGCACCTCGGCAATCAGCGAGGCCGCCGTGCGCCCCGACAATTCGGCTGTGATCGCGACCGATTGCGGATGCAGGGTGACGACGCCGACCTCGGGCTTGCCGACACCGCCCATGCCGGCGGGAGCTTTGCTCTGCTCCTGCGAGCAGGCCGCCAGAAGAACGGTGGCGGCGAGCATCGCGGCCCAGGGAACGAGACGGCGTGGCTTGGCCGACCGTGGCTTGGCCGACAAAGGAGGCTGACTAGGCTTGATGGGCATGGCCTGGATCTTCCCTGGGGTTGCGTGCGCGCGGGCACCGGATCGGTCGGTCGAGGGCATCCCGATCGATGTCATGGCAAAGGGCCGCGCCCGCTTGCGGGCAGCGTCGAGCAATGCTTCGAAGCGGCTCATGTCGCGCTCCTTCTCCGCGGCCGGAGCGCACCCGAGGATCGGGCACAGGGCCGCGATGCCCTTCAGCATCAGTATCCCGATCGGCCGCGACATGCCATGCCTTACGCGGTCTTGCGGTCATGATGGCTGTTGGACTCCGAAAGCGGCAGCGACAGGCGCCAGGCGGCGAAGCTCAGGCGTATCGCGCCCTTCAGCGTGTCGACCGGCAGGGCCGTCGGCAGGCCGCGTCCGGCATCATCGATCGGGAATTTTGGGCCGATCGAGCGCCTCGGGCTGACCGATGCGATCAGCCGCAGCAGCATCATGGCTTCCCACATTGTCGTGCTTCCATTCGGAGATTTCGAAGCGGTGGGTTGGCGGGACGCCATCCCAAAAGGAACCGGCCGGCCCGGGAACGGGTTGGGTACCGGGGCCGGCCGGCGCAGCCGGTCAGGGTTGCTCGCCGTTCCCGGGCTGGGGCGGCGGGAGCTGCCTGTCGGGCAGGCCCCGGGGCCCGGCTGCATCATTCGGCGGGCCGCCCCAGGGACCGGGGGGTGGTCCGTGTGGGCGCTCCGCCGAAGCGAGGATTTCGAGCTGTTCGGGGGTCAGCTTGGCGCGAAGTTCAGCGATCGCCTCTTTCAGCTTGCCGGCCGAAACCGCGCGGGCGGTGACGTCGTCCGCCAGCCTTTCCTGGAAGGCGAAGGCATCGGGCTTGCCGCCCGCCGCGTCAGGGCCTTTCGCCTCCGGCCCGCCAGGTCCGCCCGGACCGCCGGGTCCGTGATCGGGCCGTGGCGGCGAAAGCACGGCCTGCAACGCGCTGGTGTAGTCGCGCCAGGCGTCGAGCTGCTCGGTCCGCACGCCAATGCGGGTCTCGAGCGCGGCAAGCCGCGCCGCCAGCATGAATTCCGGCGGCGGCCCCATGCGGCGGGGGCCAAAGCCTTCCGGGCCAAAGCCTTCCGGGCCAAAGCCTTCTGGCCCAAAGCCTTGCGGACCATGCCGCATCGGCCCGTGCGGGCCGGGCCCGTTCTGGCCGAACCAGGCCATCGGGCCGTGGTCCGGTCCATCCTGCGGGGCCCCATCCTGCAGGGCCATCATCGGTGGCGCGCCGCCGGGCGCGGCGGGATCGGGCTGCGCCGCCAGCACCGGATGGATGGCCGCGGCGGAAAACAGGCCGAGCGCGAGAAGTCTGCTTCGCATGATGGTGTTCCTTTCTCTCATGCTTCGTATGACCGAGAGGATAGGAACCGTTTTTTTCCGCTTTGCTTCGGCGTGTTTCCCAAGGTTTCCAGAAAAAGGAGATTTGTTTCGCAATGTTTCCGGCGGCCCGCTGGCAACATTGCGTTGCAATTTTCCATGCCGTTTGCCGGCGGCTCTCCCTATAATCCGAAACCAACAGGCAAACGGGCGAGCAATGCAGGTACAACCCCATATCCTTGTCGTCGACGACGACCGCGAGATCAGGACGCTTCTCGGGCGCTATCTCGATAGCCAGGGCTTTCGCGTCTCGGTGGCGGCGGACCGGCGCGAATGCGAGCAGAAGCTTGGGCTTGGCCAGTTCGACCTGCTGGTGCTCGACGTCATGCTGCCCGACGGCTCCGGCCTCGATATCTGCCGCGGCCTGCGCGACCGCAAGCCGCACATCCCGGTCATCCTGCTGACGGCGCTGAAGGAAGATGTCGACCGCATCATCGGCCTGGAACTCGGCGCCGACGACTATCTCGGCAAGCCCTTCAATCCGCGTGAGCTCACCGCCCGCATCCGCGCCGTGCTCAGGCGCTCATCGCCCGAGGACGCGCCCGTGGCGCCCCGCCCCCGCGCCTACCGTTTCGCCAGCTACAGGCTGGAGCCCGACACCCGCAAGGTGACGGATGCGCAAGGGTTGGCCGTCGACCTCACCGGCGCCGAGTTCGACCTGCTGCAGGTATTCCTCGACCGTCCCGGCCGGCTTTTGTCGCGCGACCAGCTGCTCGACCTGACGCAAGGCCGCGAGCGCGATCCGCTCGACCGCTCGGTCGACGTGCTGATGAGCCGGCTGCGCCGCAAGTTCACCGAGACCGGCGACGGGCCGCTGTTCAAGACGGTGCGCAATGGCGGCTACCAGCTCACCGCGCGCGTCGAGACGGTGGAGGGCCACGCGTGAACTCGCTGCGGCGTCGCCTCATCCTGCTGCTGGTCGCTTCGATCGTCGGCGTCGTCGGCCTGGCGACCGCCGCCGTCCTCAGCGTCCGGGGCGGAGGACCGCCGCCGGAACTGACCGTGCCCTGGGTGGCCCAGCAGATGGAACTCGTGATGCGGCTGCCTGGCCCTTTGCCGGACGTTCTGCGGGTCGAATTCACCGATCATCCGGCGGGCGGCAAGGTGGCCGGGCCGGAAACGGCGATGCTCGGCGACATCCTGCGCCGCCGGGGCTTCGACGTTGCGGCCATCGTCAGCGACAGGGTGGACAAGCCAGGCCAGATCGCATCGGTGCGCCTGCCCGACGGCCGCTGGGCGATCATGGAAGTTCCCCACATCGACCCGCCCAGGCGCGAATGGCTGGTTCTCGCCGGCTGGATCTCGCTGATCGTGGCCGGCGCCACGGCCGTCTCGGTCTATTTCACCTCGGTGCTGATCCGGCCGCTCGAGATGCTGGAGGCGGCCGTCTCCAAGATCGGGTCGGATGGCGTGCTGGCCGCGGTGCCGGAGGTGGGATCGGCCGAGGTCAAGGCCACCGCCCATGCGCTGAACCAGCTCTCGTCGCGGCTGCGAACCGCCATGGAGAGCCGCATGCGGCTGGTCGCCGCCGCCGGCCACGATCTGCGCACGCCGATGACGCGCATGCGGCTGCGCGCCGAGTTCCTCGACGACGAGCGCGACAAATGGCTTCACGACCTCGACGAGCTCGACCGCATCGCCGACAGCGCCATCCGGCTGGTGCGCGAGGAGGTCAACCAGGATGCCGTCGAACCGGTCGATCTGGACAAGATAGTGCGAGACATCGCGGCCGAGATGGTATCGCTCGGCCATGTCGTGGCGATCGGCCATCTGGACGCGGTTTCGGTGCGGGCCGGCGCGCTCGGCCTGCGCCGGGCGCTCCGCAACCTGATCGTCAACGCCGCCACCCATGGCAAGGCGTGCCGCATCGACCTTGCCGTGGCCGGCGGCCGCGCCGTGCTCACCATTTCCGACCATGGACCGGGGATCCCGCAGGAGCTCTTGAACAAGGCGTTCGAGCCCTTCTTCCGCGTCGATCCCGGCCGCCTGCAATCCATCCCGGGCGCCGGGCTGGGCCTCGCCATCGCCAAGGAGATCATCGAGCGCTACGGCGGCACCGTGACGCTGGAAAACCGCAAGGGCGGCGGGCTGGCCCAGACGGTGGTGTTCGCGGCTGTGTGAGCTGGCGCCTCACCTCCCCCTTGTGGGGGTCCGAAGGACGGGCGAGACCCGTGGCTCGCCCCGGCAGGGTGCCCAGGCGAAGTCGAGAGACGGCGACCGGGAGCGAAGCGACGTCGCGGGAACCTTGGAATGGCGAAGCCGGCTACGGCGCCGCGCGGAGGTTCCTGCGGATGCGCCGCCTGCCCGTTGCACGTGCTTTCTCCGCCACCACGCCGGCAATCTCGACCACGCCGCCCTCGCGCGGTCTGCCGTTGGTGGCCTTGTGGAGTCGCTCGTAGGGCAGCAATTCCTTGATCCGGGCATTGAGTGACGCGATTTCGGCCCTGAGGTCCTCGCATTCCTGCCTCTGGACATCGAGCTGTATCTGTTCCGATGCCTGTTGCAGCGTAAGCTGTGAAAGGTTGGCGTTCACCTTCGAAAGGCTCATCTTGTCGTTTTCGCTCTCATGGGCGAGAGCAGACAATCTTTCGTCGGCGATCTTCTTTTCGGCCAGGGTTTCGTTCAATTCAGTCTTGAGCCTGGCGATTTCGCTGGCGGCCTCGCTGTTCTCGTTCGAGGCCTGCTCCAGTCGCGATTGCAGGTCCTGGATTTCCGAACGCAACCCGCGCATTTCCGCCTGACTGCGAGCCAGTTCGGCTTCCCTGTCGCCTTCCGTCATGCGGGCCGCTTCGGCTGTTTCCGACAGCTTCGCCTGTGCGGCCTCGAGCGACTTCTGAAGCCGCATCTCCTCTTTCTCGCTCTTGCCGAGCGCGGCCAGCAGTTCCGCAAGCCGCGCTGCTTCGCTGGCATGGACCGTCGAAAGCTCGTCGAGCCTGTGGCGCGCCTGGGATTCCCGCTTCAGCGCCTTGTCGAGATCGAGCGACAGGCTGACATGCTTTTCCCGCAGCATCTTGCTCTCGCGCAAGCGCCTGTTGGCCTCGACCGTTCTGGCGGTCAGCCGCTTGGCGATGTCGCCGAACTCCGCCTCGCGTCTTGCGCTCGCATTGGCTGTCTCCACGAGTTCCAGCCTTACCGCGGCAAGCGCTGCACGAAGCGCCTCCCTGTCCTGAACCAGGCTTGTCTCGCGCTGTTGCAGCACTTCGTAGGCGCCTTCACGCTCACGCAGTTTTCTCGTCGTGTCGTGCAGATTTTCCAACAGCGTTCTTTGTTCCGCGCCCAGGCCGGCATTTGCAAGCTCCAGCTCGTTCGCGCGAAGAATGTCGCTGTGGAGGATGTTGAGGAATTCGCGCGTCAGGTGGTGTGAGGTCGCGATCTCCGAGAGCTTGCCGTTGATCTCCTCGAGATACTCCCTGGCATCTTGGAAGAGCCCCTCAAAGGCACTCAGCGCAGCCAGCCGGGTCTGGGTATGGGACGTCAGTCGCGGCGCGGTTTCGGGGCTGTCCGTATTGTCCGCACCATCCGGATTTGCCGCGTTCGCTTCAGGCGGCGAAACGTCAGGTCCTGCTGAGGGATCCGGGACATCGTCGCTCTTTGGCGGTGCCCCGCCATCGGCGCCGAAATCCGATTTCAGCGCGTCCGCCAGATCGATCTGCAAATCCTGGAATGTCTTGTCTACGTCTTCAGCACGCTTGATCAAAGCCTTGAAGTTCATGTCCGAACTCCTTCACTCGTCACCAAACCCGGTACTTAACGTATTGCTAACATAACCCTACATCCACTGATTGCGTAGGGGAAGCCCCCCATTGGGGGCGGTAGTTATGGGACATTTGGGGGTTTGGATGCTGCGAGCAACCATGCCGCGGCCATGGAAAAGCTTGGGTTCCTCGCCCCACGGATGTGGGCAGGGCAATCGCATATAGGTGGGCGGGGCTTTCGCTCTACGATTAACCCCCACCCCTACCCCCTCCCCACAAGGGGGAGGGAGACTTCCGTTGGCGCTGACATCGGCAGGTTGCCGACGTTTTGACGCCGGGTAACAGCGCGCGGCAGCATTCCCTCCCCCTTGTGAGGAGGGTTAGGGTGGGGGTCTATCTTCGTAAGAATCCATATGCGATCGCCCTGCCCTTGTGGGAGTCCGAAGGACGGGCGAGACCCGTGGCTCGCCCCGGCAGAGGACCGCAGGTCCGGGTGGGGGTGCCGGCGCCGACCCCCACCCCGATCCGCTTCGCGGATCGACCTCATGCCGGGTCCCCGCTGCTTCGCAGCGTCCCGGCGTTCGCTGGCCTTTCATCGTGCCACCGGCACGATGAATTCGCCACGCGGATCGACCCTCCCCACAAGGGGGAGGGTAAAAACTCACCCCGCCATCGCCAGCGGCCTGGCGCTCTTGTTGGGGATCTGGATGTCGATTTCCAGCGTCGACATGGTCTCGCCGCGGTCCATCGAGACCTGGAGGTAGTCCTGGTCGATCTGCACGTGCTTGGCGATGACGGCCATGATCTCCTCGCGCAGGATGGAGACGAGGTCGGGCTGGCTGCGGTTGCGGCGCTCATAGGCGAGCAGCACTTGCAGCCGCTCGCGCGCCACCGGCGCGCTGGAGCGCCGCTTGAAGATGTCGAGCAGGCTCATGCCGCCCTCCTTCCCAGAAGACGATCGAGGAAACCCTTGCGTTCGAAGGGCACGACGACCGGCAGGTCCTCGCCTTCCAGCCGCCTTGCGGCGTCCAGATAGGCCTTTGCGGCCGCGTTGAGCGGCTCCGACAGCGTCACCGGCGATCCGAGGTTGGAGGCCCTCAGCACATCCTGGCTCTCGGGAATGATGCCGAGCAGCGGCGTCGACAGGATTTCCAGCACGTCGTCGATGGACAGCATCTCGCCACGCGCGGCGCGCGCCGCGTCATAGCGGGTGACCAGCACGTGCTTGGCGATCTGCTCGCCCTGCTCTGCCCTCAAGGTGCGGGCATCGAGCAGGCCGATGATGCGGTCGGAATCGCGCACCGACGACACTTCCGGATTGGTGACGATGACCGCCTCGTCGGCGAAGCGCATGGCGAGCTGCGCGCCGCGCTCGATGCCGGCCGGGCTGTCGCAGAACACGTAGTCGAACACCGAGCGCAGCTTGTCGATGACTTCGCCGACGCCCTCCTCGGTCAGCGCGTCCTTGTCGCGCGTCTGCGAGGCCGGCAGCAGGAACAGCGTCTCCACCCGCTTGTCGCGGATCAGCGCCTGCGACAGCTTGGCCGAGCCCTGGATGACGTTGACGAGGTCGAACACCACGCGCCGCTCGGCGCCCATGATCAGGTCGAGGTTGCGCAGGCCGACGTCGAAATCGACAAGCGCCACCTTCTTGCCGGTCTTGGCCACGGCCGCACCAAGGGCCGCCGTCGAGGTCGTCTTGCCGACGCCCCCCTTGCCCGAGGTGACCACCACTACCTTGCCCATTGAAAAGCCTCCATTGTTGTTTGTTGTTGGACGGGCGGCTCCTTGCCGGCCGCCCAGAATCGGTCGAAACGACTGTCAGCTCAGCGGCGCCACACGCAGGCTCTCGCCGTCGAGAAACGCCTGCACCGGCTTGCCGCGCGAAACGCCTTCCATCTCCTCGGCGGTGACGTACCAGCCGTCGACCGCCAGCAGCTCGGCCTCGTTGCGGCGGCAGAAGATGCGCGCGCCCTTGTTGCCCAGCGCACCGGCCGAAGCGCGCCCGCGCAGCGTGCCATAGACATGGATCGAGCCGGCCGCGATGATCTCCGAACCGGACGCGACCGAGCCCAGCACGATGACATCGCCATGCGGATGCACGATCGCCTGGCCGGAGCGGATCGGCGACTTGATCATCAGCGTGCCCGATGCCTCCTGCTGCGGCTCGCTTTCGCCCGCTTTGCTTGCGCCAGCCTTGCCGTCGCGGGCTGCATCTTCGCGGGCTCCCACAGTGTGTTCCGGCGCCTTGCCCTCGGCCTTGTCCGAAACCTCCGCCCTCGCCTTGCGGCCGGGCAGCAGGCCGTCGGTCGTCGCCTCCTTGGCGCCGACCAGCGGCGGCGGCAGTTCGGCGCCGAGCGAGGCCCCTTCGAGCTCGATGGCATAGATGCGGATGCCGCGCGTCGCCAATTCCGCCACCAGCGCCGCGATCTCGCCTGGCTGCGGCTTCAGCGTGTTGAGATCGAGCAGCACCGGGCGGCCGGCAAAATAGCCGGGCGAGTTGCCGATCCAGTGGTCCAGCCCCTCCAGCCAGGCCGCCAGGGGCGCCTCCGGCGTCAGCGTGAAAGCGACGAAGGAGCGGGCGCGAAAGCGAATGGATTTGGCCTCGAGGGGAGCGGCAAAGGTCACGGCTGGCGAATCCTTACTGATAGGTAAACGCTAGCGAGGGAATGGTTAACGAATGGTTAATGAGGGGGGGGTGGGGTGAGGGTGGAACGCAAGGTTCATGACAGCCGCGCGCAGGCGACGGCGGCGAACAAATTCGACAGCTTCTCGATGGTTTGGGAAGCCTCGCAAGGCATGACCTGACGCGATCATCCCTCTGCCTCCAGCAACGCTACTTACAATCATAGCGCCCGCCCAGCGCGACGGATATCAGCGCAAATTGTCGAAAATAATCGTGTGTGACTCTCCGCCGAATACTTGCGAAACGTCATGCGCCGCGCAATGTTGTCGGCGGGTGGGTTTATTGAAAAGTGGGGGAATAGTGAAGCGTACTGTTTTGACAATATCGGTGCTGGCCAGTCTCGCGGGATGTGCCACACCGCCGGACAAGATATCGGGGATTCCAAATTCCGGCCCCTGCACGCAGGCCGACAAAGAGCGCCTCGCCGTCATTTCAAATCAGCAGAACAAGGCTGCGACCGGAGACGCGTTAGGGGTGTTCCTGATCGGCGTGCCGGTCGCGTCCATGTCAGGCGGTGACCACGAAGCCGAGATCGCCATTCTTAAGGGGCGCTGCGGCCCGCCGAAAACTTAGGGCCCAAAGACCACTTCGCTTGAAATCGTTAGCCTGGCATTTAGGTGCGATAGAATCTCTAGACCGTTTAACGGGACCTCGCTTTGTCAACATCCGATACTACGTTTGCGACCATCAAAGACAATGGCGGTTGCGCCGACGTCATCTTTGTTCATGGGTTGACAGGTGACGCAGTTGCGACTTGGTCGTCAGTTGGATCGACCGAGCCAGAAGGCCCATATTGGCCAAATTGGCTGGCAGTCGATCTCCCTTACATAAACTACTATACGTTAGGGTATCCAGCGAGCATCTTCGCTCAATGGGCAAGGAAGGAGATGACCCTCTACCAGAGAGCAAAAAATGTCTTAGAAATGCTATCTGGTTACGCGTTCGGAAAACGTCCCATTGTATTTGTTTGCCACAGCTTGGGTGGCCTGCTCGTAAAGCAGATATTACGAACGGCCAAGGATTCAACTGATATTGCTTGGCAGAACATTGCAGAGAGCTGCGCCGGGGTGCTTTTTCTTGCGACGCCGCATAGCGGGTCAAGCCTTGCGAACTTACTACATAGTTTCGCTGGTGGCTTCACTTCTCCGCACGTCACCAAACTTCTGAGCGACACCTCAGACCTCGAGGAATTGAACGCCAGTTTTAGGACATTCTGCCAATGCCGTTCAATTGACGTCACTGCCTACCACGAGATGCATAAAACCAAGAAAATAGCACTCGTGGTGGACGCAAAAAGCGCCGACCCCGGCGTAGGCGCATCTATGCCCATCCCTGTCGACGGTGACCACCTCAACATATGCAAACCTGAGAGTCGCGATAGTTTCGTGTACTTGAGCATCAAGCGTCGAATTGCGGGCATCCTGCCAAACAAAATGACGGAGGTCAGTGATTCCACTCCACATTTTGATGAAGATGATCTGGGAACTGCAAACGGCCAAGACCGAAGAGATTTACTGGCTAAAATGACGGCTGCGGGCCGTGAGCACGAGTACGCTTTCGCAAACGATTCACAGAACAAGTTCGCCCGCGCGTTCTTTCAAAACGGCCTGAAGACGTCAACGGCCGCACTGCACAACAATCTTCTCGCTGACATAGAGCAGCGTTTCCAGAGTCTGATATTTCATAATTTAATTTGTGGCGGGGCAAACAGTTCAACGGTCACATCCGCCATTCAGACGGATGTTATTGACCCTCTAGCAAAAAAATACGCGACGAGCAGCGCGTCTGGGAAAACAATCATGAACGCTCTTTATTTTCTAACAGAGCGCTGCCATATTCGATTCGATAAGCCATGATATATAGAATATGGTACGCTCATCTAGATATATTTGACACTGCACGTCGTTACATTGCTCTGTTGAATAACTGGAAATCCGATCCGCCTAGCCGCGATCGATTATTTATTTCCGATTTCTATCTCGTGAGTCCTAGTCTGCTGCATCTGACGCATATGACTCTGGATGTTAGGCGCGAATTCAACCTACTGAAAATTCCGAGGCCTGAACATTGCTTTATAAAATATCCAGCACCGCCTGTTTTATATAATAAGATGGCTGGAGTTCAGGAACAAGCATTGCATAACATCGTTGGAAAAGGGCTATTGGATGTAAGCTTGATAAACAAAGGTCAACTTAGACTCAGTACAAAAGGTGAGAACTTTGCGATGGATATGGGTAAAAAACTCGTTATCCGCGACGAAATGGAGATAATTGAGTTCCTTACATCGGAATTTGTATCCATCGGTATAGGAAAGAGCGGCCTACGAGCCGTGACTGGCTTGCGACGCTTGGGGACTTAACATGGTATCATTTCTTTCACTCAGGCGATTGCGTGTAACAAAAGGCAACACGGTCGCTTATGATGAAAAATTTCATCGCGGTGTCAATATTATTCGCGGCGAAAACAGTTCTGGGAAATCGACAATATCCGACTTCATATTCTATGGGCTTGGAGGGGAATTTGACCGCTGGAAGGATGCAGCAGCTCGCTGTTCGGCCGTGCGCCTGGAGATTGAGACAACAAGTTCGGTGCTTACACTTCATCGGGCGGTCGGCGGCAAGCAGGAACCAATTCTGCTTTACTATGGAACCATGGAGGAATCTCTCTCGAAAGGTATTGACGAGTGGCAGCGTATTCCCATCAGGCGACCGCCTAGCGGCAAAGAACTATCTATCACGCAGGTGGTGTTCAGCGCGGCAGGAATACCAGAGGCACCGAATTTTGGCAATTCGAACATCACGATGCACCAGGTTCTTCGGCTTCTCTACTCAGACCAGCAGACGCCTGCGGGAAAGCTATTCCGCTTTGAGAATTTCGATACAAGGGACATTCGTGAGGCTGTTGGCCAACTCGTTATCGGGGTTAACGGTTATGAACTTTATGAGGGTCAGATTCTACTTCGAGATCTTGAATCCGAGTACACCGGAAAAGATCGCTTATACAAAGCTGCCCTGCTTGCGCTTCCCCAATCAGAAGGCTTGGGCTCGATAGGAGCTCTAAATATCCGAGTCAGCGAGCTTGAGGCGAAAAGAAATCTGATCATCGAGGAAATTGGAAAAGTCGATTCCTACGTGGGGGGCGAGCAGTCTGACAAATTTCTCTCAGATAGGCGTGCCATGCAGACGAATTTGCGGAAACTAGCTGCCAGCTTGCAGGATAAGGAACATAGGCTAGCGGACATTACAGAGGAAAGGAAAGAGATAGAACAGTTTGTCGAATTCTTGGAGGCGCAACTCGCTTCAATCGGTTCTGCTGACGACATATCTGAGCGGCTCGGCAGCATCGAATTTCAGTATTGCCCAGCTTGCCTGAAGGAACTTAGTACTAGCGAGGCCGGGCATTGTATTGTTTGCCATGAGGTGATCGACGAAGAGAAGGCTAGGTCGAAATATTTCGAAATAAAAATAGACACAGAACTTCAAATTAGAGAATCTTCGCAGTTATTGAAGATGAAAGCGGCAGAATCTGAAGGCCTTCAGGACGACTTGCGTGCTCTTCGCAGGACTTACTCTGAAGCAGTAGTTGAATTTTCTGGTCGCTACGACGTTACTAACTCTCCACGAGAAAGCTTTTTAGCTGAGAGAAACAAGCTTCTCGGCCGAATAGAGCGGGAACTGACTTATGTCGAAGAGCTACGTGCCACGATTGCACGGGTTGATCAGCTGTCGCAGGAACGCGCGAATCTCAATGACGAGATCGAGCGGCTACAGGCACGGCTAAGGAGATTGGAGGCGTCATCCACCGCTCGTACCCGAACAGCTATGGATTCGATTAGTGTCGTCGGCAAGCGTCTCTTGAAGGAAGACCTGCCTCGCGAGGATACTTTTGAAAACCCGGAAACTTTTTCTTTGAATTTCGGCGACGACGCGATGCTTGTCGATGGGAAGATGAATTTTTCGGAGAGCAGTAATGTTATTGTTAAGAATACGGCAATCTTATCAATGATTCTGTCAGCGTGCTACGATAAGGAATTCTGGCATCCGCGCTTTGTATTGATGGACAATATAGAGGATAAGGGCATGGAGCAAATAAGAAGTCACAATTATCAAAGATTGATAGTGGATGAGTCTGCCAAAGCGAAGTACCCGCATCAGATAATTTTTACTACATCTATGATGAACCCCGAACTCGAAGCTAAAGGGCTCACCGTGGGTCCAAAATATACCCGCCAGAACAAGACCCTAGCAGACATCTGACAGACCTTAGCAGTCTGTCTCTCCCTGACCGCAACTTCCCCCTTGAGGCTGCGCGCGGCTTGCCTGATCGTGGCGGAGCACTGCTCAGCCTGCCGATCAGTTCCTACGACTCGTCGCCCAATATGGCGGTGCGCGCGCCGCCAGCGCCTCAACCTCCAAGACATCGGTGCCGCCGCATGGCATGGCACGGCTGCCTGCCTCCTAAAATGCTGCAACTCGCGCTCATGCTTCTCCGCTGCCTCGCGGGTGTCGAACGTGCCCAGATTCCGCCGCTTGCCGGTCTTTTTGTCCTTCTTGCGCGAATGGAGGCGGTATTTTCCGTCCTTCAGTTTCCTGATCATCTCGCTTCTCCGGATCGATCATGATTTCCGCCTGCCCTTGATGGTACATGGCTCCCGGCGAGCGCCTCTTACCGTTTCGCCCCCAGTGAGCACCGTGCCGACATGCGCATACCGCCCCGGGCCTTGCTGTCGCAGCAGCTTGTCGTGCTAGGATTGCCCGTCGGCACCGGCGGCCGGGGGGCAACGCGGCTGCCAGGTGCCGGTCCATACGCAGCCGGTCCGTATGCATGAATAGACCGCCAGGCCGCCGGCAAGGTTTTCTTGCCGCGAGTTTTCGCAAGAGCAAGGGGACGTCGATGAGCGCAAGGGGCCGATTTTTCCGTGGCCTGGTGGCTGGCCTGTTTGCCGGTGTCTGCCTGGTGGAGACCGCCCTCGCGCAGGACGCGGGGTGCAGGTTGGTGCCGGTGGCCGGGACGACCCGGCAGATCCTGAAATGCCGGGAAGGCCTTACCGTCATCGTGGAAGACGGCGCTCGTTTCACGCTGAAGGACCGCGATCGGAACGGCAAGGCCGATGCGGTCAGGTTGCGGCGCAAGGCGCTGCTGCTCGACGCTCCGGCCGGCTCGGTCCCGGATGGCTTCGCGGTTGTCACCCCGCAGGCGATCGCCGCGGTGCGCGGGACGAAATGGGTCGTCGACGTCGGCCAGGGCAAGACGTCCGTTTTCGTGCTCAGGGGCCGCGTCGCCGTGCAAAGGCCGGCCTCCACTGCCGGCGTGGTCCTCGCGCCGGGCGAAGGCGTCGACGTCGAAGCCGGAACGGCACCATTGACCGTCAAGCGCTGGCCCGCCAAGCGCGTCACCGCATTGATGGCCCGTTTCGGGCAGTGAACCGGCAATGAGCCGACGAGCGCTTCCGACGCTGATCGCGCTCGTCCTGGCGGGCCTCTGGGGCGCCGGCCTGGGCTTCGCGCACTGGCGCGGCGACATGGCGTTTCTCGATCGCTTCGAGGCAACGATGACCGATCTTCGAACGCTTTTTCGAGGACCGGAACCGCCACCGGACCTGATCACCATCGTCGCGATTGACGACGACGCGGTGCGGCACGAGGGCAGCTATCCGCTCAGCCGCGCCACGCTGGCCCGGATTGTCGACACGATCGGGCGCCTTGGCCCGAAAGCCATCGCGCTCGACCTGCTGCTGGTCGACCCCGGGGCAAAGGACAATGACGAGGCGCTGGCGCGTTCGCTGGGCGGGACCAGAAGCGTCATCGCGGCCGCGGCGGTCTACCCCGGAGGCAGGCAATGGACACTGGGCGAAGGCCCCCTCGCCCGCGTGCCGGATGCCGAGCGGTTCCTGTGGCCGCTCAAGGCGTTCTCGGACGCCGCCGCTGTCGGCGTCGTCAACGTGATCACCGACCGGACGGGAACGCCCCGGTTCGTGCCGTTGCTGTTTCGGGCCGCGGACCAACTGGAAGCGTCCTTCTCCCTGAGGGTTGCCACCGTGGCGGCGGGCGAGGATCCGGAAATTGCCCCCGATCACCTGTCGCTGGGCGGGCGGTCGATCCGGACGGACATCGGCCACATCCTGCCCCTGGCATTCTATGGCCCGCGCGGCACGATCCGCACCATCAGCGCCGCGACCGTGCTGGACGGCCAGCTCGATCCCGGCATCATCCGGAACCGGATTGTCCTGATCGGAGCGACCGCGACCGGCACCGGCGATGTTTTCCCGACGCCGTTCGATCCCGTGCTGCCGGGCGTCGAAGTCATGTCGACGGCGATTGCCCATCTGATGACCGGCGACGGAATCGTGCGCGACCGCTACGTTCGCCTTGCAGATGCCGGCTTTGCGGTGGTGCTGCCCATGCTTCTCGTCGGGCTTCTGGCGTGGCGGCGAAACGCCAGCGGCCTGGCGGCGGTCGCCGGCGTGGTGCTGCTCTGGGTCGTGGTCAACATGACGGCTTTCTCGCACCATATCTGGCTGAGCGCCGCGCTGCCGATCACCGCCGCCGTTCCGCCGGCCATCCTGTTCGGGGCGGCGCAGCTTTGGCTGGGCAGGAGCCGGGCGCAATTTTTCGCCACGCAGAGCCAATTGCTGCAACGCGTCGAAGCCCCGGGCATGGGCGAATGGCTCGCCAGGCATGGCGACTTCCTCTCCGACCCCGTCCGGGGAGACGCCGCCATCCTGTTCATCGACCTGTCCGGCTTCACCGGACTGAGCGAAACCTTGGGACCGGTCGCCACACGCGAACTCCTCAACAATTTTCATGCGCTGGTCGACGAGGAAGTGACGAGCAGCGGTGGCGTCGTCACCAGTTTCATGGGCGACGGCGCCATGATCCTGTTCGGCCTGCCGCAACCCTCGGCAAACGACGCCTTCAATGCCGCCCGCTGTTGCGTGGGGCTGGCCAGCCGCACCAACGGCTGGCTCGCCTCGTTGCCCGCATCGACCGCATCGCGGCTCGGCTTCAAGATCGGCGCCCACCACGGAACGATCGTCGCCTCCCGGCTCGGCGGCGAAGGCCGTCAGCACATCGCGGCCATCGGTGACACGGTCAACGTCGCCAGCCGCCTGATGGAGATCGCGGCCGAGCACAATGCCGAAGTCGCGGTGAGCGACAAAATGCTCGATGCCGCCGGCCGCGACTGCGCGCTGTTCAAATCCGGCGCCCTGAGAGGACCCGTGGAAACGCACATCCGTGGGCGATCCGGCTCGCTCGCGATCTGGTTTTGGCAAAGCGCGCGCACGCTGCACACGCCGCGATAGATCGGGGCGCCGCGATCGGCGGACGTCTCGTCGTCAGGCCGGCTCAGTGCCGCTTGAAATACTGCACCTCGCGCTCGTGCTTCTCCGCCGCCTCGCGGGTCTCGAACGTGCCGAGGTTGCGCCGCTTGCCGGTCTTTTCGTCCTTCTTGCGCGAATAGAGGCGGTATTTTCCGTCCTTGAGTTTCCGGATCATTGGTCTCTCCCGGAGCAATCAGGATTTCCGCTTGCCCTTGATGTTCCGCGCGTGCTCGGTCGCGGCGCGGTCGCTGCCCAGCCTGTCGAGCAGTTCCTGCGCCTCGTCGCCGGATATGCCGGTGCGCACCGCCAGTTCCTCGACGGTGAGCACGTCGGAGCTGGCGATCTCGCGGGTTTGCGGCAGCGCATCGTCGGCCGTCAGCGGCAGCGCCGCCTCCCGGTCGATCTCGGCCACGGCCTGGTACCAGTGCCGCTCCGGATCGCCACCGCCGTCGCGTTCCCACAGTTCGTATGCGCGCTTCTGAATCTTCTCGTGCCGGTCGTCGCCCATGGTCGTTCCTCCTTTGCGTCAGGGAAGAACGCCGCACCCATCCGAACGATCCAAAAATTTCGCGTGATCGTTGGGTTGGGTCGGGTCGCAGGAGGTCGGCGGGCGGTGCCGCCCGAGAACTTGGGTTCCTCGCCCCCGCAAAGCGGGGGAGAGGTGGCCGCGCAGCGGCCGGAGAGGGGGCCCGCCGCGCTGCCAGGCTTCGTCTGAATTCACGTGAGGTCGAGCCGCACAATCATCAAGGCCGCGCCATTCCCCCTCTCCGTCTCGGGCTTCGCCCGAGCCACCTCTCCCCCATTAAATGGGGGCGAGGAACCAGCGTCTTGCGGTCCGCTCGAACCGGCGGCCTCCGGTCAGGCCGCGAGATGATCCCAGGCGGCGGGCGAGCCCGCCGCCTGGATGCCGGCCGTGGCGGCCGGCTTTGCCGTCAGCGTCCCCAGATGCCCTGGCCGTAGCCCGGCGCAGGCATGCCGGAGTGCGAATCTCCACCCGCCGCGCTGTCGGTGACGCTCTTTGTGCCGCTCAGGTCGACCGCGCTGGCGCCGTACACCATCGAATGGGTACCGGCAGTCGGATAGTCGCCGGCGGCAGGGATGTAGTCCGAGCCAAAGCGGTCGCTGCCGGCAAAAGCCATGCCGGAGGCAAACAAAAGCGTGGCAAGGCTAAGAACGATCTTCTTCATTTCAATTCTCCATCTTTGAAAGTTGACATTTGGCCTCGACGCGCCGCCCGCACCGCGTTCATGAGGCCGTCTCTTCATGCTCTTGGGGCGAAACCGACCAACCGCCATCCCCGCTGGATTCGCGGCGGCAGGCCGTTCAGCGCACGGTCGTCTTGGTCCGTTGGTGCGCTGTTGGCCGCTTCATAAGGGCGTGGTGTTTGCGCCGGCGTGGTAGCGGGCGTGGTAAGAACCACCGCAAGAGTGGAATTTTGCGTGGAATGCGGCCGGGAACCTCATCGCGCCCGGGCCGAGAGAGAAGCCGAATGCCTCGTCACCGCCATCTCGTCTTGTTGCGCGCGAGCAACAAGCTCCGGATTTCGGAGAACCGCACAGGATCCGGATTTACCTCCCGTTGACAGGCAAAGCGTCTCCATGCGGCATTGCGTTAAGGGTTTGCTAACAATTGCCATTGGAGGGGTAAGTGGTCGGGATCAATCGTTACATTTTGCTTGCGGTTCTGTCGGGAACGGTTGGCGCCGTTACGCCTGGCTTTGCGCAGCCGGTCGAGTACGTGAGAGTCTGTTCGCTTTACGGCGCGCAATACTACTACAGCCCGGGTACGGACACTTGCATAAACGCCAACACTGGTGTGACCAAGAGGCAAACCGAGAACGGCACGGTGACGTCCAAGACCGCGCTGGCACAGAGCGTTGAAGACATCGACAACCGTGTCGCTCGCGCCTTCGAGAATTCCTCGATCGCCGCGGCGTTGACCAGCCCCGACCTGGTCGCCGGCGAGCATTTTGGCGTGCGCGTCAACTGGGGTAACGCCGGCATGTCCAATGCGATGGGCTTGACGGGTGCGGCGGTTCTTGGCGAGGGCCTTTTTGCGGGCGGCGGCCGGCTGACAGGAACGGCTGGCGTGGCATTCGCCGGTCACAGCGTTGGCGGAAATGCAGGCTTGCAGCTTACCTGGTAGTTGATTTGCTGGTTCCCGCTCAAGGGCTCCAGCCACGACTCACACCGCCGCGCAGTCTCCGCCCAGCCTGTCGAGCAGTTCCTGTGCCTCGTTGCCCGCCTGCGGCCAACCTGCCCAGCGAAATGCTGCCCGCACCGGCGATGGCAAGCAGCAGGCGGCGCCTACTCGCACTGGCGCCTGGGCCCGCCGGTGTAGGGCTGGTAGCTGTTGTCTTCGGGCCGGTAGGAGCGGTAGCGGCTGAAGCAGGATTGGGCGTGGCCGGTGGAAACCTCCAGCGTGGCGGCCAGGGGGGCGGCGCCCCCCTCGACATAGCTGACTTCGGTGGACGGCCGAGCGGCCTGGTCGACGGCGCCGGCGTCGAGATAGGGCGAGATGCAGGGGCGCTGCTCCCCGCTATAGGACATGTAGCTGTTGTCGTCTGGATTGTAGGAGCGGTAGCGGTTCGCGCACCAGCTGACATGGGAAGCCGGCAGCCCGGCCTGCTCCTCGCCCACCACGGGCGTCACGGCGCTTATCACGGTTGGGTCGGGCGGCACCGCCTGCGCCCTGGCTGCGGCATCGGGCGCCGCGGGCTGCGCGGCGGCCACCCGCTCCAGGCCCTGCGCTGCCTTGTCCACCGGCTGTGCGCCCTTGGTCCACAACTCGGCGACGCTGTCGGCGGGCCTTGACTGATGCACGGGCTTGGCAACCAGCAGCCAGGCAGCGAAGGCCAGCCCGCTGCCGAAAACCGCAAGGGTCAAGGCGAAGCCGCCGACCAGTGCCAAAATCGCTTTCATCCCACACTCCTTGAGCCTCAGCCAATAGAATGCGGGGCATCGCGACTGGTTCCAGCAAGCGAGCTTGCGGCAAGGGTGGCGCCTGCTGGCCGGCATGCCGATGCACAAAGCCGCGAGCCTCGGCCCCTCAAACCGGCAGCCTGACGTCCCCCAGGGACATCTGGTTCTCCGCCGCCAGCAGCGCCGCCACCATCTCCTTGTCGCGCCGCCGCTGCTGCAGATAGCCGGCCACCAGCCGGTCGAGCGAGAACTTGCCGGCGCCGGCGATGGCCAGCACGAACATGCCGCCGGCGATGGCCAGGTCCTTTTCGAAATGCAGCAATTCGTTCTGGCTGGCGAAATTGGTATGGAACAGCGTGGCCGTCGCCAGGCAGAACAGGCCGAGCCCGATGGCGCCCAGCCGCGTCAGCAGGCCTGTTGCAACGCTAAGCCCCGCCCCCAGTTGCAGCGCGATGGTGGCGACAAACAGCGGCAGGCCGACGCCCAGGGCGGCCATCGCCTTGGCGGCGCCGTCGAAATGGGTGGCCAGCGTCACGCCTTCATGCAGGAAGATGAGGGAAAGCAGCAGCCGGCCGGCCAGCAGGGTCGCATCGCTGGCGTGGTGCCTGGTGGCGAGCAGGTGCAGCTTCGCGGCGATTTCGGTCGGTGTCATGGTCAGGCTCCAATTCTGGTAACAGGCAGGCGCCACGCGCCCGGCCGGACGCGCGCAATGGCGCTGCAACGTCCGATCCTTGAAAGGGGTGGAGCCGGCGGAGGGAGAGACGCCGGCTCCGGTTTTTGGGCGCCAGCCACGAGCGCCCAAAAATACGGTGAGTTGGGTCCGGGCTTGGCGCCAGGGCCCCCTCATCCGGCCGCTTCGCGGCCACCTTCTCCCCGCTGGGGAGAAGAGGCTGGCGCCGGCGATAGCGACCTCCTCTCCCCTCGGGGAGAGGTCGGATTGCCCCGAATTGCCCTTTGCAATTCGGTTGGCAATCCGGGTGAGGGGGCACTTGCCCTAAGGATAGTTCTGCCAACCCTGGGGGCGAGGAACAGCCCTATCGGTCCTACTTCGTCACCTTGGTGTCGATGGCCTTTTGCAGGTCCGACAGCTCCTCGCAGCCGGCCGGGCAGAGTTTTTCCAGCGACGCCAATTGCTCCTGGGCCTTGGGCATGTCGCCGGTCTCGACATAGAGCTCGCCTAGATATTCGCGGGCGGCCTTGTGGTCGGGCTTCAGCTCCAGCGCCTTGGTGTAGTAGGTGAGCGCCGTCTTGTAGTCGCCGGTCTTGCGCAGCGTGAAGCCAAGCAGATTGTAGACGTCGGGCTGCTGCGTGTCCTGCGCCAGGTCGCGCAGCTCGGCCAGCGCGCCCTGGTAGTCCTTGGCCTCGATCTTGGCCTTGACGGCGGTGAGGTCGGGCGCGTCGCCGCCCTCGATGTTGTCGACCGCATAGGCCGGCATGACGGCGGCGACCGGAACCACGGTCAGCACGGAAATGGCGCCGAGCAGCCCGAACAGGGCATGTTTGCCAAAAAGGGCCCGTCTGCCAAAAAAGGTATGTTTCATTGTCTTTCTCGCCTGGGTTGGGAGCTCGCGCTCATATCTGAACTGGAGTGAAGCCATAGGCATTGCCGTCCTTGACGAAGGTGCCGGTGCCCGGGAACGGGAAGTGCGAACCGGAAATCCGGATGTTGTCGGCAATCACCCGGTCGATGATCTTGTGGCGCGTGGTGATCGCCGTCGGCCCGTCCTGGTCGTAGGCGCCCTGCCACTCCGGATGCGGCGCCAGAAGTGCTGGCACATACATGGTGTCGGCCGAGATCATGATCTGCTCCTTGCCGGAGTTGGCGAGATACACCGAGTGGCCGGGCGTGTGGCCGGGGGCGGCGATGATCTGGATGCCGGGCGCCACCTCGGCGCCGTCCTCGACCAGCTTCCAGTTCTTCCATTTCGGGAAGTTCTCGGCGATGCGCTTGCCCGCCGGCTTGCGGCCTTCGGGCAGCTTGGCCAGCCGGCCGGGGTCGGTCCACCAATTGTATTCGGTGGCGTTGACGATCAGCTCGGCGCTCGGGAACACCGGCGCGTTGGTGCCCTTCTCCATCAGGCCCCAGACATGGTCGGGGTGGAAATGCGAGATCATGATGGTGTCGATCGCCTTGTAGTCGATGCCGGCGGCGGCCATGTTGGCCGGCAAATGCGTGGCATTGGTCTGCCACTGGCCGACGCCCGAGCCGGCATCCATCATGATCAGCTTGCCGTTCATCTTGAGCACGACGACGGTGAGCGGGATGGGCATGAAGTCGGTGGTCAGCCCCGCCTTGGCGAGCGCCGCCTTGGTGTCCTCGACCGAGGCATTCTTGATGAAGGCCGGGTCGTGGGGCTTCTTCCAGATGCCGTCATAGATGGCGGTGATCTCGATATCGCCGACCTTGTATTTGTAGAAGCCGACGGTGGGCTCGACCGGCGTTTCGGCGAAGGCCGGGCGGACGAATTCCAACCTGCCGGCAAGGCCGAAGGCGGCAGCGGCGGCGGCGGATTGAAGCACTGTGCGACGTGTCATGCTGAACATGGGTGTTCTCCTCGGTTGAGTGGTGGCTAAAGTCGCGAAGGAAATGACGGAGGGCCAAGCCCTGGCCCTCCGTCGCTGATTGCGGATTGGGGCGAGCACGGTCGGGATCCGGTGCCAGCCCCTGAACTCAATTGCCCCAGATGCCCTGGCCGGGTTCCTCCGCATCAGATTTCATCGTCGCCTGCATGCCGTGCCGGACCATGTCCGGCTTGCGGATCGACGCGGCGGTGGTGGTGGTGTCGACGGCCGTCTGGTTGACGGCGTGCGAACCAAAGTGGTCGCTGCCGGCGAAGGCGCTGGTGGTGGCGACCAGGATGGCGGCGGCGGTGAGAGCGATGTTTTTCATGTCGATGGTTCCTGTTTGTTGAGAAATTGCTTGAAGGCGCGCTCAGCGGCCCCAGAGGCTGTCGTTGTTGTGCCGGGTGATGATGTCCTGAACCGACCCCTGGCTCGGCCCGGTCGTCACCTTGGTGTCGACGCCGCCCGGATGCGCGGTGTAGGGGATCGAGGCCGTGGCATTGGTGTCGACGGAAGCGGCCGGCTGGTTGGCATTGTTGGCGCCGTGGTCGCTGGCGGCGAAGGCAGAGCTTGCGGCAAGCAACATCGCAGCCGCGCTGAGTGCGAGCTTGGTCATTTCATAGGTCCTTGTTTCGTTTCCTGGATGCGTGCCGCGAAAATGGCCCCGCTACAGGCAAGACCCGGAAGGGCCAGCCTTTATTCCCGAGGGGCAGCGATTTTTTTTAAAAGGGGAGGAGTTGAGGGCTCGGTGGCCCCAGGAACTTGGGTGCCTCGCCCCATGAAAACTGACGAGCGCTGCAGCATTCCCTCCCCGCAAGGGTCGACAAGGCGGACGATAAGAAGAGCGCCGAGACACACTCCAGAAACAAATTTCAACAGTTCGGAAAAACTGGCGAAAAGATCGGATGGCATAATCTCCCCGCTACGGCCGGAAAATGGTCGCGGCACAACCGAATGGAGCGGTTACGGGCCATGCAACGAGGTTCGAACGGATGGATGAGTGCCCTGCTCGGCACGTCGCTCGCCGCCGGCAGCGCCGAACCGGTGCACCCGCCTCCCGCCCGCGCTCCCGAACATGTGATCGTGGAGCGGTCAGAAAAATGATATCGGGCCGGCCAAAGAGGGGTGCGACTCGGCGGTCAGTGATCGCCAGCCGGGATTCCGGGCGTTTCGTTCGTGGAAGCGTCAGTCATTCCACCTCCATCAACTAGGGTCACATTGCAGCGGCGGCGCAGCCGACAAGGCCTGCCGTCGCGGCGGCATGATTGAGATGTTCCTGGCGCTGCTCGGCCAGGACGAGAAAGTTTGGAAATGGATCACGGTGTCGATATCGCCGAACTGGACAGGGACACGGCAAGACAGGGCCGGGAGCCCGAAATCGGCCTCGGAGGCGTCGAAGCGCTCGTAAGGATTGCCTCCGATTCCGGGTTGATCGCGCGCGGCCAGGTCTTGGCGGGTGCCGATTTCGCCCAGCCGGGGCAAGCCGGTGAGCGGCTCGACACGGTCTTCGAGCAGCTCGCCGGGACATTCGCCTCGTTGCCGGCGGTGATCTCCGAGGGACGTGTCTGGACGTACCGGGAGCTGGACAAGCGGGCCAACCAGTTCGCCCGTCTGCTGATCAAGCATGGCGTGCGGCCGGGCCACCGGGTCGGGCTCATTCTCGACCGGTCAGCGGAGACCTACGTCGCCTTGCTCGCGGTGATGAAGGCAGGCGCGGCCTTCGTGCCGCTGGCCACCGCCTTTCCTGAAGAGCGCATGGCGCTCATCATCGAAGACGCCAGCGTTGGGCTGATTGTCACCATCGCCGCCTATGCGTCGCGCGCCGACAAACTGCCCGTTCCCCACCTGCTGATCGACAGCGCCGCCGCCGAGATCTCCAGACAGTCCAGCGCGCCGCTGAAGCCGCACAAGGCGCCGCCTCAAGCCGATGACACCTGCTACATCCTCTACACCTCCGGCACCACCGGCAGGCCCAAGGGCGTGGTCATCAAGCACCAGAGCTTCGTCAACTTCATCCGGGTCGCCGCCGCATCCTACGGCTACCGGCCGGGCGATCGCGTCTACCAGGGCATGACCATCGCCTTCGACTTTTCCTCCGAGGAGATCTGGGTGCCGTTCGCAGCCGGCGCGACGGTCGTGCCGGCGCCGGGCCAGCTGCCTCTGGTGGGCGAGGAACTCGCCGATTTCCTGCGGCTCAACGAAGTCACCTGCATGGCCTGCAGCCCGACCTTGCTGTCGTCCATGACATCAGACGTGCCCAGCCTGCGCACGCTCCTGGTGGGTGGCGAGGCCTGCCCGCACAATCTGGTGGTGCGCTGGTCGACGCCGGGGCGGCGGATCCTCAACACGTATGGACCGACAGAGGCGACCGTCACGGCAACGATGGGCGTGCTGACGCCGGACAGGCCCGTCACCATCGGCGCGCCGCTGCCCACCTACTCCATCGTCATTCTCGACCCCGAGGTGCCCGCGCTTGCCCGGCCTGGCGAATTGGGAGAGATCGGCATCGCCGGCATCGGGCTCGCGGTAGGCTATCTCAACAGGGCCGACCTCACCGAACAGAAATTCATCGCCGATTTCCTCGGCTTGCCGAACAATCCGTCGCGGCGCATCTACCGTACGGGCGACCTTGGCCGGATCAACGGCGATGGCGAGATCGAATATAACGGGCGCATCGACACCCAGGTGAAGATCCGCGGCTATCGCATCGAACTCGGCGAGATCGAGGCGGTGCTGCTGGACCAGCCTGACATCGCGCAGGCTGCCGTCACCACCTGGGAGATCGAGCCCGGCCGCGTCGAGCTCGTTGCCTACTACGCACCCAGGACCGGAGTGCCGGCGATCTCGCGGGCGGATCTCGCCCAGACGATGAAGCGACGCCTGCCGGATTACATGGTGCCCTCCTATCTGGAGGAACTGCCGGCGATTCCGATGACGGTCTCCAACAAGGTCGACCTTCGCCAGTTGCCGAAGCCGACCAGCGTCCGGCTTTCCGCCGACCGCGAGATGGTGGCGCCCGGCAATGACGACGAGCGCTTCCTGGCCGAAGCGCTGGCCGCGGTGCTGAAATTCGACGAGGTGTCGGTCGAGGACAATTTCTTCGACGACCTCGGCGCCAACTCGCTGCTGATGGCGCATTTCTGCGCGCGCGTGCGCACCAGGAAGGAATGGGCGACGACGTCCATGCGCGACATCTATCTCTATCCGACCGTGGCGCTCCTGGCCACGCACCTGCGCGTGCCGGACGGGATGACGACGGCCACCAATGAGCCTGTTCTCACCCGCCAGGCATCGAACTTCGCCTACTGGACCTGCGGCGTGGCGCAGCTCCTGTTCTACGGACTCTACAGCTACGTGGCGCTGTGGGCGATCAACGACGGCCTCAACTGGATGTATGACGCACTCGACGATCCGCTGCAGCTCTATTTGCGCTGCGTGGCGCTTTCGGCCGGCGTGTTCTTTGGCATGACGGGCTTTGCCGTCCTTGCCAAATGGGTGCTCATCGGCCGCTGGAAGGCCGAGGCGTTTCCGATCTGGAGCCTGCGCTACTACCGCTTCTGGATCGTCAAGACATTGATCCGCACAGCACCCGTCGTCCTGTTCCGCGGCAGCCCGCTCTACAGCTTCTATCTGCAGCTGCTGGGAACCAGGATCGGCAAAAACGCTGTCATCGAATCCAAATCCGTACCCGTCTGCACGGATCTGATTTCAATTGGCGCCAACACGATCCTGCGCAAGGAATCGCTGATCCTCGGCTTTCGCGCCCAGTCCGGCTACATCCATATGGGTCCGCTGACCATCGGCCGCGATGCCTTCGTGGGTGTGGGCTCGACGCTCGACATCGACACCGCGATCGGCAACGGCGCCCAGCTCGGCCATGCGTCTGCGCTGCTCCGCGGGCAAAGCATCCCGGACGGCGAACACTGGCATGGATCGCCGGCCGTGCCGACCACGGCGGACTATTGCAAGGTGCGCAATGAGAACCCCTCCAGCATCCGGCGCTTCCTCTTCGAAGCGGTCCAGCTCATTGGGTTGTTTGCCATTGTCATCCCGCTGCCGCTGCTGTTCCACAGCTATTGGGAGAATGTCGGCGACGACTATCAAGAGACGATCGGCCTTGTCGCGATCGGCACCACGGTCACGCTTTTCGGCTATATCGCCGTGGCCTTCCTCGCGGCGACGCTGCTGCCCCGCCTGACCAGCCTGCTGCTGAAGCCGGGCCGCACCTACGCGCTTTACGGTTTCCGCTACTGGCTGCAAGCCGCCACCGAATTCTCGAGCAACTCCCGTGTCCTGGGGCTGCTGTTCGGCGACAGCTCGGCGATCGTGCACTACATGCGTGCCATCGGCTGGAACCTCAACAAGGTGGTGCAGACCGGATCCAACTTCGGCAGCAACCAGCAGCACGAAAACCCGCTTCTGTGCGAGATCGGCACCGAGACCATGGTGTCGGATGGGCTGTTCATGATCAACATGCACAAGTCCGCCTCGGCGTTCCGGCTCGAGCCGACGCGAATTGGCGAGCGCAACTATCTCGGCAACAACATCTACTACCCGCCGGACGGACGCACGGGCGACAACTGCCTGCTCGGCACCAAGGTGATGATCCCCATCGACGGGCCGTTGCGCGAGAATGTCGGGCTTCTCGGTTCGCCTGCCTTTGAAATCCCGCGCATGGTCAACCGCGACAAGGAACTCATCGCCGGCGTCGACGAGGCGGACCGGCGCCAGCGCATCCCGCACAAGAACCTTCACAACGCGGTGACGATCATTCTGTTCATCGCCACGCAATGGGTCATGCTGTTCGCCACGCTGGCGATCTGGGACCGGGCGCTGAACTACTACACCGAATGGAACGAGGTCGCGCTGTTCGTCGCCGTGCTCCTGACCTCGGCGATCACCATTCCGTTCTACATCCTGGTCGAGCGGGCAAGTCTCGGTTTTGGCAGGCTGAAGCCTCAGATGACGACGATCTACGACGTCGCGTTCTGGCGCCACGAACGCCATTGGAAGCTTGCGGATTCGCCGATTGTCAACCTGTTCGGCGGCACGCCGTTCCGGCCGATGATCCTGCGCCTGCTGGGCGTCAAGGTCGGCAAGCGGGTCTATGACGGCGGCAGCAACCTGACCGAACGCTCGCTGGTGGAGATCGGCGACGACGTCACTCTCAACGAGGGCTGCGTCATCCAGGCCCATTCGCTGGAGGAAGGCGCGTTCAAGTCCGACTTCATCCGCATCGGCAAGGGCTGCACGCTCGGACCTTCCGCCTTTGTCCATTACGGCGTCGTCATGGGCGAAGGCTCGGTGGCCGATGTCGATTCCTTCGTGATGAAGGGCGAAGAACTCGAGCCCTACTCCATATGGCGCGGCAACCCGGCCAAGCTGCACAGGTTCGTGACCCCGGTCACGGACGATGGCGCCAAGGCGTCGGCTTGACGGCCGGAGAAATCCGGCTCGTTTTCCTGACCGAGGCCAACCGGGCCTCGGTTGCGTCCCTTGAACTGGCTCCGGAGCAGAGGGATTTCGTCGCCAGCAATGCCGAGTCCCTGGACGAAGCCGACCTTGATGAAGACGCGCGGCCGCGCGTCGTGATGGCTGGCGATCGTGTCGTCGGTTTCCTGATGTACGATGCGCCGCTGGATGACGACGAGGCGCGCATCTACCGCTTCATGATCGACCGCGCCAGCCAGGGCAAAGGCTACGGCAAGGCCGCGTTGCGCGAAGTGCTGGGCGAAATCGGCGGGCTCGGCCACATCAGGCACGTTTCGATCTGCTACGAGCCGGAGAATGAGGCGGCACGCCAGCTCTACCGCGCCGCCGGTTTCGTGGAAGAAGGCCTCGACGAGGATGGCGAAATGATCGCCGACCTCGCCCTCGCTGCATCGACCGGCCGATGACCCCCGCCGCAAATTCTTCGCCTCCGGATCTGCCCGAGGAAACCTCCCTGGCGCAGGCGCTGGCCGCCATCGCCCCGTATGGGGTCCGCACCGGATGCCGGCTCATACGCGAAGGCGACGAGACCCATCTTTTGCCCGAGGAGGCGCGCTCGATTCCGGCGCGCCAGCCAGCCACGCGGCGGGCCAGCGGCGCGGCCCGATGGCTCGCGCACCGGCTGCTGGCGGCTATCGGCTTCGACGACGTCGCCCTCCCGCGCGCGCCATCCGGCGCGCCGGTCTGGCCCGACGGGATAACGGGTTCGCTCGCCCATGATGACGAAATGGCCGTGGCGGCGGTTGCGCCTGTTGGCCGCATCGCCTCTCTCGGCATCGACGTCGAGCCCGCCCAACCCCTGCCCGACGACATCCTCGCGCTCGCCGCAACCCCGGCGGACCGGACGGACGCGGCCGACCGGCATCTTGCCGGTCGCATCCTCTTTGCCTCCAAGGAAGCGGTCTACAAGGCGGTCTATCCGCTCGATCGCGAGATTCTCGGCTATGAGGATATCACCGTGGACCTCGACGCCGGCCGCGCAACGACGAAGACGGGCCGCAAGGTCAGCCTCGTCTACTGCGTTGCCCCGCGTGTGGTCGTCTTGGCGTTTGTTGAAGCGCGTTAGCGCACCACCCTATTCGCCAACCACCTCCCGATATCCCCTCACCTCACCATCCAGCCCGCGCAGGCGCCAGCTTTCCCCTTCCCGCGCTTCGACATAACACGGCCCGAGCGGCACCTTGCCGCCACCTTCCGGCAGGTCGAGCACATAGACCGGGTTGCAGATGCCCGACAGGCGCGCGCGCAGCGCTTCAGCGAGTGCCTGACCCTGCGCAATGGTCGTGCGCCGGTGCGCCATGCCGCGCGCGAGGTCGCCATGGTGCAGGTAATAGGGTTTGACGCCGAGGCGGTACATCAGCTCGCGGCAGAGCTCCTCCAGCACCTCGACCGTGTCGTTGACGCCTTTGAGAAGAACGCTCTGGTTGAGCAGCACGAAGCCGGCTTGCCGCAACATTCGGCAGGCCGTTTCGGTGGCGGGCGTGATCTCCCGCGCGTGGTTGAAATGGGTGACGACGGTGACCATCAGCCGGCCCTGCAAGGCCTCGATCAGCCCTGACGTGATGCGCGACGGCAGTGCGACGGGCACGCGCGTGTGGATGCGCAAGAGCCGCACATGCGCGATCGCCTCGATGCGGGCGCGGATTTCGGCCAACGCCTTGTCGGGCAGCGACAGCGGGTCGCCACCGGTCAGGATCACCTCGCGAATCTCGGGATGACCGGCGATATAGGCCAACGCCGGCTCCAGCGCCTCGCGCGTGTAGCCGCGGCCGATCGCGGTCAGCGATTCCTTGCGGAAGCAGAACCGGCAATAGACCGCGCATTGATAGGTCGGGAACAACAGCACCCGGTCGGCATGGCGATGCGTCAGCCGCGGCACCGGGCTGAACCCCTGGTCTGCGATCGGGTCACCGAGCTCGCCGTCCTGCTCCACAAGCTCTTCCGGCAACGGGATCACCTGCGCCCGGATCGGGTCGGCGGGGTCGTTCCAGTCGATCAGGTCGAGATAGGCTTTGGGGATGCGAACCTTATGGTTCGCCGCCGCGCCTTGAGCCGCCGCGCGCTCGCCCGGCGACAGCGGCAGGGAAGCGAGATCGCGCGCATGGCGCACACCCTGGCGAACATCGTCCTGCCAGGCGGGGGCGGTGGCGCGCTCAACGGCCGCATGATGGAGGTTGGAGTCTGAAGTCATCGTTTTCTCGGGGTGGCATGCTTGGCCGGACCTATCCGTCGGAAGCGGGTTCCGGTCAACAGCTGACCAATCCGTCGCGTTCCTTCCCATCCCCCTCTGTCCTGCCAGTCAGGGGGGTGGGAAGGAACGCCAGCCTGGCCCCCTGTGTTGTGAACCTACCCCACCGCCACCAACTTTCGCCGCATCGACCAACGGCGCAGTTTCATGCATTTAATGAAACAAACAGCGCGCCCCATGGAGGAGATGGGGCGCCAGGGAGGACTGCCATGACCCAAACAGCTCCGGCGCGGTTGCCGCGCTATGACAATGCCGTTGCGCGATTCCGCATCGAGGATGAAGCAGCGCGTCTTCAGGGCGATCCCGCGACCGGGATCAACGCCTATGTCGAATGCTGCGCCCGCCACACCGGGCAGGACCGGCTGGCATTGCGCGCGATCTCGGCCAGCGGTGAGCTGCGGGAATTCACCTTCGACGATCTCGACGACATGTCGGGCCGCGTCGCCAATCTGCTGAAGGCGGCAGGCGTCGGCCCCGGCGATGTCGTCGCCGGCATGCTGCCGCGCATTCCCGAACTGGTGGCGACCATTCTCGGCACATGGCGCATCGGTGCCGTCTATCAGCCGCTGTTCACCGCCTTCGGCCCGAAGGCCATCGACCACCGGCTGAAGACCAGCGGCGCCAGACTCGTCGTCACCAACACGGCCAATCGCGGCAAGCTCGACGAGGTGGAGCACTGCCCCCGGGTTGCGACCGTCCTCGCCCCGGGCGAAGCCTTGCCGGCGGGCGACATCGATTTCCGCGCAGCCTTTGCCGCCGCCTCGTCCGACTGCGAACCCGTCCTGCGCAAGGGCGATGACCTGTTCATGATGATGTCGACCTCGGGCACGACCGGCCTGCCCAAGGGCGTGCCGGTGCCGCTGAGCGCTCTGATGGCCTTCGGCGCCTATATGCGCGATGCCATCGGGCTCACCCCCGACGACGTCTTCTGGAACATCGCCGATCCCGGCTGGGCCTACGGCCTCTATTACGCCATCACCGGCCCCTTGCTGCTCGGCGTCGCGACGACCTTCAACGAAGGCGCCTTCACCGCCAGAAGCACCTACGACATCATCGAGCGCCTCGGCGTCACCAGCCTCGCCGGTTCGCCTACCGCCTTCCGCCTGCTGCTGGCCGAAGGGCCGGAGGCCGCCGCCCGCATCGAGGGCCGCCTGCGCGTGGTGAGCAGCGCCGGCGAGCCGCTCAACCCGGAAGTGATCCGCTGGTTCGACGCCCATCTCGCGGCACCCATCCATGACCATTACGGCCAGACCGAGAACGGCATGATGGTCAACAACCATCACGGCCTGTCGCACCCCGTGCGCCCGGGTTCGGCCGGCTTTGCCATGCCGGGCTACCGCATCGTCGTGCTGGACGAGGCCGGCCAGGAGCTTGGCCCCAACCAGCCCGGCGTCCTCGCCGTCGACATCGCCAACTCGCCGCTGCGCTGGTTCGGCGGCTATCACCAGGCGGAAACCCCGGCCATATCGGGCGGGTATTACCGCACCGGCGACACGGTCGAGTTCGAGCCGGATGGCTCGATCAGCTTCATCGGCCGGTCGGACGACGTCATCACGTCCTCCGGCTATCGCATCGGGCCGTTCGACGTCGAAAGCGCGCTCATCGAGCATCCGGCGGTCAACGAGGCGGCGGTGGTCGGCGTGCCGGATCCGCAGCGCACCGAGATCGTCAAGGCCTTCGTCATCCTGGCGCCGTCCTGGCAAGGCAGCCCGGAACTCGCCGAGGAGCTGGCGCTGCATGTCCGCAAGCGCCTGTCGGCCCACGCCTATCCGCGCGAGATCGATTTCGTGACGGAACTGCCGAAGACACCGAGCGGCAAGATCCAGCGGTTTTTGCTGCGCAAGGCCGAGGTCGAGAAGCGGAAGGGAGGGTGACGGGACGGCGAGGCCTTCGGTCAAGCGTCGCAGGACGCCTCTGGTCGACATGGTGCCCCACAATAGCCACCAAGACGCTCGATAGGCTCCCAAAGCCAGGACAAAAAGCGGGAGGCTTACGTCATGCGGTTGGTCTGGACGATCATGTTCGCGTTCGCGGGCGGGGTGGCTTTCGCGGCCTCGCCGGAGGACGACTATATCGCCGCGCGCGACAAGGCGATTGCCGCCATCGCGGCACTCAACAGCGCGAATGCTCCAGTGGAAACGCTCGATGCCGCCGACGCCAAGGCGCGGGCCGATCTTGAAGGGCGGCTTTCCTCTCTTCTCGGCCCCCTGGCGGTTGCGGATTTTCCGGCGACCGGCACCATCAATCTCGAAAGCCTGAGCGACGTCGATATCGGATACGGCATGCTCGACGGGCTGAGATACGCCAGGAGCGACGACGGCCCGAGCCTCGTGGCGACGACGCGAGGGCTCCTCGATCGCTGGCTTCAATCCAGGGCCGCCGAGACGGACGCGAGTCTCAAACTGCCCACCGGCATCGACGAGGCGCTGAAACTCGATGCCTTCTACACCCAGGCGATCAACAGCGACGCCGCGTTCATGGGGACGCTCGACTTTCCGCTGAAGAAGCCCGAAGGCGCCGACATCGCCATTGCGCGGCTTGGCGGCTGGACGCAGGACGTGGGACCGATCTACGAACAGCAGGTCATCGTCACGCTCGTCAAGGGCAATAGCGTCATGATCGCCTCGGCGCCCGCAGCACAGCCTGTTCCGAAGATCGCGGCCTGCGAGGCCATATGGACCTCGGCCGACGCCGCTGCCCAGAAATTGGCCGCCGAGGCTACCGGGCAAAAGGACGAAAAGGCATATGATGCCGCCAACGCCGCCTGGGAAAAAGGTGATGGCGACTATCGCACGTGCATGGGCGAGCGCCTGCCGGGCGAACCGGTCTTCCCGGCGCTTCTCGGCCAGGCGCAGGAGCTTGCCGACCACATGGCCGGCAAGTAGACGTTCCCCTGGCGCGCCGGCGCCACGCCTGCCTCAGCCCCGCCCCCCTATTCCTTGGCGCGATAGGCTTCCGGCACGACGAACACTTCGTCGGCACGGCCATAGCCGCCATCGGCGACCTCTTCCACCAATACCATCGTGTAGGGTCGGACGCCTTCGCCGAAAAATTCGACGAACATCGCCGTCGTGCGATGGATGAGGTCTTCCTTCTGTGCCTTGGAGAGAGCCGCTTGCGGCATCTTGATGTTGGCGAATGGCATGATCGTTTCCTTCTCTTTGAGGGTGGGTTCAGGCTTTGGGATGGAGCAGGTCGGCAAGGCCGATCCGTTCCATGAGTTGGGCACGCACGCGGTCGGCGACGCCGTTGACGATCGCGGCGCCATCGTCGGAGGGATCGATGTGCACGCGCAGCGGGCGCCTTCCGTGCGGCATGGCGACGAGGTCGACGATTGCCGTGGCGACATCGGCCGGATCGGCATCCGCCGGCTCCAGCGAAGCCAGCCCCTTCAGCACCTGCTGATCGACATCGGCGTAGGGCCCGGACCAGTAGAGGGCGGCTCGCTCCGCATCCGCGGGCGCGGCGGCATGATGAAAATGCTCCGTACCCTTGGTGAAGGCGCCCGGCACGACGATCGTCGTTTCGATGCCGAAGCGGGCGAGTTCCAGCGCATAGCTCTGCGCCAGCGCATCCATGCCGGCCTTCGCCGCGAAATAGGCCGCTAGGAACGGCGGCGTGCCGCCCGCGCGTGCTGCTCGAGCCGACCCAGATCATCTGCCCTCTGCCTAGAGAGCGCATATGCGGCAAGGCCGCCCGGTTGACGCGCTGCGTGCCGACGACGTTGACGTCGTAGAGCTGCGCCAGCTGTTCGGGCGCAAAAGCCTCCGTCGGTCCAAACCCCATGTGCCCGGCATTGTGAATGAGCACGTCGAGCCGGCCGGCCTCGCCGAGGATCAGCCTGACCGCCGTTTCGGCGGAAGCGTCGGAAGTGACATCGAGCGCGATGGGCTTGAGCGCCAGGCCCTCGTCGCGGGCGAATTTCTCCATTTCGGCCGCCGCCACGCCGCCGCGCGCCGCCGGGTCGCGCATCGAGGCATAGACCGTGTGGCCCGCTCTCGCCAACGCCCGCGCCGTCATCGCGCCGAAGCCGCTGGAAGCCCCTGTGATCAGGATCGTCTGTTGCATGGTAGCCTCCTCAGATCACGCCGCCATTGGCGCGGATGATTTGCCCATTGACCCAGAAGCTGTCCGGCCCGGCCAGGAACGAAACCACGCCTGCGATGTCGTCGGGCTGGCCGAGCCGGCCGAGCGGGATCATCTTGCCGATGGCCTCGATCTGCGCCTCGCTCTTGCCGTCCAGGAACAGCGCCGTCTCGATCGGCCCCGGCGCCACCGCGTTGACTGTGACGCGGCGCGCGCCAAGCTCCTTGGCCAGGATATGGGTCATCGCCTCGACGGCCGCCTTGGTGGCTGCGTAGACGCCGTATCCCGGCTGGTAGAGGCCGACGACGCTGCTCGAGAAATTGATGATGCGGCCGCCGTCGCGAAGCCGGCGCGCGCCTTCCCGCATGCCGCGGAACACGCCGCCGAGATTGATCGCGATCTGCGTGTCGAACGAGGCGTCGTCGGTCGCTGCTATCGGCGAGGTCTTCATGATGCCGGCATTGTTGACGAGGATGTCGATGCCGCCGAAGGCCTTCTCGCCGGCGTCGAAAAGAGCGGCGATGCCGGCCGGATCGGCGATATCGGCCTGGACGGCGATCGCCTTGCCGCCGCCGGCTTCGATCGCACGCACAAGCTCTTCGGCCTCCGCGCGTCCCCGCGCGTAGTTGACGACGACGGCGACGCCGTCGCGGGCGAGCCGCCGCGCGATTGCCGCGCCGATGCCCTTCGAGGCGCCGGTCACGATCGCCGTTCTGGTTTGTTGGGTCGATTGCTGGTTTGTCATGGATGTGTCTCCGCTTGGTTGGTGACACGGATATAGGCCAAGCCATTTCCCGGATAATCAGCCTCCTATTGACATCACTATTCGGAAACTGCGAACAAATGGCATGGATCGACTGGATACGATGCGGCTCTTTGTTCGCGTTCTGGAACGGCGCAGCTTCACCGCCGCCGCCGCCGATCTCGGCCTGCCGCGTTCAACCGCGACGGAAGCGGTCAGGCGGCTCGAAGAGCATCTCGGCGCGCGGCTGCTGGAGCGGACGACGCGGCAGGTTAACGCCACGCAGGACGGCGAGGCCTACTATCGCCGCTGCCTGTCGATCCTGGCCGAGATCGAGGATGCCGAGGCCGCCTTCCGCAATGCCGAGCCATTCGGCCTGCTGCGCATCGACGCCAGCACCCTGCTCACCCGCACGTTCCTGTTGCCGCGCCTGCCCGAATTCCTCGCCCGCTATCCCCGCGTCGACCTGCTGATCGGCCAGAGCGACCGGCTGGTCGATCTCGTGCGCGAGGGGGTGGATTGCGTGATACGCGTCGGCGAGCCGCCCGACAGCGGCATGATCATGCGGCGGCTGGCGATGATCCGCGAGATCACCTGCGCCAGCCCCGCCTATCTCGAACGGCACGGCACACCCGCCTCCCCCGACGCGCTCGACGGGCACCAGGCGGTGGGGTTCGTCTCATCGCGCACCGGCGAGACCCTCCCGTTCGAATTCACCGTCGGTGGCAAGACCGTTGAAGTCCGTCTGCCGGGCCGGGTGGCCGCGAACAATTCCGACACCGCCGCCGATCTGGCGCGGCTTGGGCTGGGCTTGATCCAGGCGCCGCGCTATCGTTTCGAGAAGGACCTTGCCGACGGGGCGCTGGTCGAGGTGCTGGCCGACTACCCGCCATCGCCGACGCCGCTGTCGGCGCTTTACCCGCAGAACAGGCAGCTCTCGCCGCGGCTTCGCGTCTTCCTCGACTGGGCGTCGCGCATCTTCGCCGAAGCGAACCTGTAGCGCTGGTCCGTTAAGCTCCGGTTCAGCCTGCGAGCTGAAATCCCGGCAGTCACGAGCCGATGCCGAAACTTACATCCGGCTTGGAAGTTCTAATTTAAGCGTTTTCTACTAAGGTGCGACCGGGGGCTGCCGTTCAGGAAAGGTATTCAGGTCGAATTGGCCATAGCGAGATCAAATCTCGGCCGCGTCAAACAGGCCGTTTTCTCTTCCGCCAACTTGCCGGCGGCCATTGCTTTTGTTGTGCTTTTGGCCTGTGCCATCGTTGCCGACCAGCAGAACAGCAAGGTCTCCGATCAACTGGCGCGCGCCGATGTGCTGGCCAAGGTCAACATCATCCGCGCCAAGCTCGAAGGCAACATAGGCGGCAATCTCCAGCTTGTTCAGGGCCTCGTCTCGACCATCGTTACAGAGCCCTACATGGGCCAGCAGAGATTTGCCTCGCTCGCGACCAATCTGTTCCAGCAAAAATCGCAACTGCGCAACATCGCCGGCGCGCCCGGCCTCGTCATCTCGCTGATGTACCCGATAAAAGGCAACGAGAAGGCGATCGGGCTCGATTACCGCAAGAACGAAGCGCAACGGAAGGCGGCATTCCGGGCCCGCGACCAGCGCGTGCTGGTGTTTGCCGGCCCCGTCGACCTTGCCCAGGGCGGGCGCGGCTTCATCGGCCGCATTCCGGTCTTCGTGCCGACGGCGGGCGGCGGCGACCGCTTTTGGGGCATCGTCTCGGCGGTGGTCGATGTCGACCGGCTCTACGCGGCGAGCGGGCTGACCGACCCGGAGATCGACATCGATGTCGCGCTCACGGGCAAGGATGCGCTGGGCGGCGGCGGCGAACACTTCTTTGGCGGCGACAATGTCTTCGCCGGAAACCCCGTTTCCGCCGATGTCCAGCTGCCTTCAGGCTCCTGGCAGATTTCGGCCATCCCCAAAGGCGGCTGGCCGACCGCTCCGAAGAACGAGTTGACGTTGCGGACGCTCATGCTGCTCGCCGGCGCGCTGGTGGTGCTGCCGATCATGGTGGCCGGGCGGCTGTTCGGCGAAAGGCAGAAGAACTACGCCGAGCTGAGACGCCTGTCCGGGCGCCTGGAGCTGGCGCTGGAAGCCTCGGGCATCGGCGTCTGGGAACACGACCTCACCACCAACAAGATGGTGTGGGATGACCGCGTCAACGAAATCTACGGCAAGCCAGCCGACGGCAAGCCGCGCCGCTATGACGACTGGGCACGGACGATCCATCCTGAAGACATCGGGCGGGCGCTGCGGGACTTCGATCTGGCCACCGCGAAAAAAGGCCCCTACTCCTCACAATACCGGCTCCTGCGCCCCGACGGCACGGTCCGCCATGTGCGCACCCGCGCCAGCTTCTTCCAGGGTATCGATGGCACGCCAAAGCTGATCGGCGCCGAATGGGACGTGACCAGCGACGTGCTGCTCAACGAGACCCTCATGCGCGAGCGCCAATTGACGGAATCGAAGAACGCCGAGCTTAATCTCGCCAAGGCGCATATCGAGTACGCGGCGCTGCACGATTCGCTGACCGGCCTGCCCAACCGCCGCCATCTCGACGAACTGCTGGCCGAAACCAGCGAACCGGACCGCCGCACGGCGCTGCTGCATCTGGATCTGGACCGCTTCAAGCAGATCAACGACACGCTCGGCCACGCAGCCGGCGACGCCATGCTGGTGCATGCCTCGAAGGTCATCAAGGCCAATACGGGCCCCGACGATTTCGTTGCGCGCATCGGCGGCGACGAGTTCGTCGTGGTGAGTCATGCGCTTGACGACGGCCAGCTCGCGGCGCTCGCCGACCGCATCATCGAGGAGATGCGCCAGCCTGTCGACTATCGGGGCCATCCGTGCCGGTTCGGAGTGAGCATCGGCATCGCCGCCAACAGCGGCATCGACGCCAGGCAGTTGCTCGTCAACGCCGATCTCGCGCTTTACCGGGCGAAAGACCGCGGCCGCAACCGCTTTGAGTTCTTCAACAAAGAGCTGCAGAGCGAGATTATGCGGACCAAGCAGATCGCCGATGAGATCCTCGGCGGGCTGGAGCGGAACGAATTCATCGCTTACTACCAGCCGCAGTTCGATGCCAGGACGCTCGAGATCGTCGGCGTCGAGGCGTTGTCGCGCTGGAAGCACCCGCGGCGCGGCCTCCTGGCCCCCGACGCCTTTCTCAAGGTGGCCGAAGAGCTCAATGTCGTGGCTCTGATCGACCGTACCGTGCTCGGGCAGGCGCTGGAGAATTTCGGACGTTGGTCGCGCAACCACCTCAACATCCCGCGCGTGTCGGTCAACGTCTCGGCCAGGCGCCTGGAGGACAAGGACTTGATCAGCGGCCTGCGCAAGCTCGGTATCAAGGAAGGAACCGTGTCGTTCGAATTGGTGGAGTCCATCTTCCTCGACGAGAACGACGATCTGGTCACCTGGAACATCGAGCACATCAAGGAGCTCGGCATCGACATCGAGATCGACGATTTCGGCACCGGCCACGCCTCGATCGTCTCCCTGCTCAAGCTGCAGCCGCGCCGCCTCAAGATCGACCGTCAGCTGGTCACGCCCATCATCGGCTCGAGCGCGCAGCGGCACCTGGTGTCGTCGATCATCGAGATCGGCAAGTCACTCGGCATCGAAGTGGTTGCCGAGGGCGTCGAGACGATGGAGCACGCGCGCATCCTGAGAGAGCTTGGCTGCGATATCCTGCAGGGCTACTTTCTGGGCCGCCCGATGGAGGCCAAGGCCTTCAAGGCCTTCGCCCAGTCGCGCAAATGGCTGGCCGCGGGCTAGCAGTCATGCGCACCCGCCCCAGCCACCCGTCGAAGACATCAGGCTCGCTGCCCACCCGCGACGCAGTCCAGCTCACGGCCGCCGACCACGTGCGTCGCTGCCCCTGCCTGTCGAATTCTGATTCTAGGGCGTCCGGTTGCCAGCAATCTGGTGATAGGCCCATAGCACCACAACCGCTCCGATTACCGCGACCACCAAGCTGTAGATGTTCAGGCCGGTAACGCCCGACGCGCCAAAGGCGCTGAAGATGAGGCCGCCAACGATTGCGCCGGCAATTCCGAGCGCGATATCCAGCATAAGACCCTGACCGGTCCTGTTGACGATCTTGCTGCCCAGGAAGCCGGCGATGACGCCGAGAATGATCCAGCTGATGATTGACATCTTTTCCTCTCGTCCCCCCGCCGCCAATCATTTTCATAGGACTGTCAAAAGTACAAGGCAGCTTGAAATTCGGCCCGAATGCCCCATTGTTGAAATGGCTGGGCTTGGTTGAAACGGAGGATCCACCATGGGACTTTTTGACAACGCCGTTCCCGGCGGCAACATCACCAAGCCGCTGATGATCGCGCTCGGCGCATTGTTGGTTGGAAAAATGCTGAGCGGTAGAAGCGCCGGCCAGCCGGATCAGCCGCAAACTACCTCCCCTTCCGGAACGACGCCGGCGGACGGCGGCCTGCTCGGGGGGCTGGGCGGCTTGCTGGACAAGCTGAAGGACGCCGGCCACGGCAATGTCGCCGATTCATGGGTCGGCACCGGGCAGAACCAACCGATCAACGCCAATGATCTTGGCAGCGCCATAGGCCCCCAGATTATTCACGAGATCGCGCAAAAGACCGGGATGGACGAGCAGGAACTGCTCAAGCAATTGTCCGCGGCATTGCCGGGCATCGTCGACAAGCTGACGCCGAACGGACAGCTGCCGCAGCCACATCAGGTCGCGTCGGCGTTCAACAACTGATTGATTGCGCGTATAATCGCTGACGTGTCGGCAAAGAATTTCTCCCGGCCGAGCCGATCAAGGATTCGTTCGTTCGGGTCGGCGCTGGACAGGTCGCTTGCCGATCACGGTTCCAATCGCCGTCTCCCCTGATGTGGCTGAGGGGAAACGGGGGCGTACGCCCTGTGCCACCCGAGCGCCTTCGCGAAGCCTGACCGGAGCGTTCCCAGCGCACCCGGATGGACCCCTGAAGGCACTCGATGAGCGGTCATTTCCAGGTCGAGTTCGAAAACTCGACGCGTCTGGCCATGAACGCGCCATTTGCGATTATGGTAGATGCTCAACAGTCACCGCGATCGGGGTTCACGGCATGGACAGACTGGCATGCGACAGGATGTTGGTTGCGGTCATCGAGCGCCGGAGCCTGTCCGCCGCGGCGCAAAAACTCGGCGTGAGCTCGGGTCAGGCGTCCAAGCTGGTTTCCCGGCTCGAGGAAGAGCTGGGCGTGCAGTTGCTTCATCGCACCACCCGCTCCGTCTCTCCCACCGAGGCCGGGCGCGCCTATTTCGAGCGGATCAAAAGCCTGCTCGAGGAGATGGACGAGCTGGATTCCACCATCCGCAGCGCGTCGGGGGCACCGCGTGGGCGACTGGTCATGTCCGTGCCGATTACCTTCGGCACCCAGGTCCTTGCGCCGCTTCTGGCCGAGTTCGCGCGGGCGCATCCGCTGATCGAGCTCGACGTGTCGTTCTCCGACCGCGTGGTCAATCTGGTGGAGGAAGGTTTCGACCTCGCCCTGCGTATCGGCAGCTTGCGCGACAGCACCCTCATTGCGCGAAAGCTCTGCCCGATCCGGCTGGTGACGACGGCGGCGCCATCCTATCTGCACGCATTCGGCGCACCGGACCGTCCCGAGGACGTGACCGGACACGCCTGCATCCTCGATAGCAACTTCGCCGATGGCGCCAGCTGGCGTTTCGCGCGCGGCCTGACGGTGCCGATCCGTGGCCGGCTGCGCTTCTCCAACGCCGAGGCCTGCGCGGCCGCGGCTGCGATCGGCCTGGGCCTGGTGCAGGGTCCCAGCTTCGTCGCCGGCGAGCGCATCCGGACCGGCCAGCTCATTCCCGTGCTGGCCGGCTGCGAGGCCGACCCGATGGCGCTTTGGGCCGTCTACACCACCGGCCGGCACCTGGCGGCGAAGGTGCGGGTGATGGTGGATTTCCTCGTCTCGCATTTCCAGGACAGCCCGCCTTGGGACCAGGGCTGGTAGACTTTCCGATTTGGAAGAAATCTTCTGCGATTTCACCAGATAGAAGTCGATACGGAACAGGTCGATATTCCCGTCATCGCCGCAGGGCAAGCTGACAGGAGCACAGGACATGACACTCGCAATCATCGGTACCGGTAATATGGCCAAAGGCCTCGCCACAGTGTTTTCGGGCAGCGGCAACGCCATCGTCTTCGGTTCGCGCCATCCTTCGGAGGCCGCCTCGGTCGCCAGCGGCTTCGGCGCCACCGTGTCCGCCGCCTCGATCCCCGACGCCGTCGCGAAGGCCGACATTGTTTTTCTCGCCGTGCCCTATGATGCCGCGGCCGCGGTGGTGAAAGCCGCCGGAGGCTTGGCGGGCAAGGTCGTCGTCGACCTGACCAATCCCATGAAGGCCGACTTTTCCGGCCTGGCCATCGGCTTTTCGACCAGCGCCGCCGAGGAAATCGCGCGGCTCGCCCCGCGGGCCAAGGTGGTGAAGGGCTTCAACACCTTGTTTGCGTCGGTGCTGCAGAATGGCGGCAAGGTCGCCGGCACCCCCGCAACGGTGCTGCTCGCCGGCGATGACGCGGGCGCCGTCGCCCAGGTCGAGGCGCTGGTGAAAGCAGCCGGCCTCAAGGCCATCGTCGCCGGCCCCCTGGCCGCGTCGCGCAACATCGAGGCCGTGGCCGCCCTTAACATCGGCCTCGGATATGGCCAGGGAAAGGGCACCGATATCGCTCCGACCTGGGTCGGCATCTGATCCAGGCCTTGATCGTGCTCCGGCCTCGGCGGCCGGAGCGCGCCATCAAAGAACAAGTGCGGACAGCGCAGCGCCACTTGATATCGGTCAAGCGGCACGCCGCTGCATTCGTGGACAATCCCCCAGTGATTGCGTGAAGGACGAAGACGATGCTCATTGAAGGAAAATGGACGGCCAACTGGCAGCCGGTGCAGGCAAGCGATGCCAAGGGCGGCTTCGTCAGGCAGGTTTCCGGCTTCCGCAACTGGGTGACGCCCGACGGCAGCGCCGGGCCGACGGGCGACGCGGGTTTCGCCGCCGAAGCGGGCCGCTATCATCTCTATGTCGCGCTCATCTGCCCCTGGGCATCCCGAACGCTGATCGCGCGCAAGCTGAAGGGGCTTGAGGACGCCATCTCCATCAGCATCGTCAACCCCCGCCTGGATGATGAAGGCTGGGCGTTCGGCGGCTATCCCGGCACTGGCCCCGACGACATCAACGGAGCCCGCCATCTGCATGAGATCTACACCAGGGCCGATCCGCTCTATACCGGGCGTGCCACCGTGCCGGTGCTTTGGGACAAGCAGCTTGGCACCATCGTCAACAACGAGAGCGCCGATATCGTGCGCATGCTCAACTCCGGCTTCGGCGACCTCGCAAGCGGACCGGATCTCTATCCCGCGCCGTTGCGGGCCGAGATCGACGCGCTCAACGCCGATATCTATCCACGGCTTAACAATGGTGTCTATCGCGCCGGCTTCGCCATCACGCAAATCGCCTATGAGGAAGCCTTCGATGACGTGTTCTCGATGCTGGGGAGTCTCGAGGCCCGGCTCGACAAGGGTGGGCCTTTCCTTCTGGGCGATACCCTGACCGAGGCCGACATCAGGCTGTTCGTCACCCTGGTGCGTTTTGACGCCGCCTATCACGGCCTGTTCAAATGCAATCTGCGGCGCCTTGCCGACTATCCGGCGCTGAGTGCCTATCTGGCTGCGATGCTGGCCGTGCCGGGGATTGCCGAAACCGTCAGCATCGAGCACATCAAGGCCGGCTACTATTCGGTCAAGGCCCTCAACCCTAACGGCATCGTGCCGAAAGGGCCCGACCTGCCGGGCTTGGCGCCCGTCTCCGTGACAGGGCAGAACTGATGGATCGCGGCCTGGTCATCCTCTTGCACGGCGTCGGCAGCAACGGCGCCAACATGGCGGCGCTCGGGCGGGCGCTGGCACCCGCGCTGCCCGGTATCGTCTTCGAAAGCCCCGATGCGCCCCATGGCAGCGGCCCGCATCGCGAGTGGTTCAGCGTCACCGGCGTTACCGAGGCCAACCGCCCCGGGCGCGTCGTTGCGGCGCGGCCCGGTTTTGACGCGGTTATCGCCACTCTGATCGAGCAACACGGTTTCTCGAATGCCCTCGATCGCGTGGCGCTGCTCGGCTTTTCCCAAGGGTCGATCATGGCGCTCGACGCGCTGGCCAGCGGACGCTGGCAAGTAGGGGCGGTGGTCGCTTTCTCGGGACGCCTGGCATCCCCGCCACCCCTGGCACCCGCGACCGGCACGCCATTGCTCCTGGTTCACGGCGACGCCGACCCGATCATGCCTTCGGGCGAGAGCATCCGGGCGGCGGAGCAGTTGAAAGCCGCCGGCGTCCGGACCAGGATCTCGATCGAGCCCGGACTGGGCCACCAGATTTCAAACGGCGGCCTCGCCGAGGCAGCCAGGTTCCTTGATGACGTGCTGCCCTGATTGGGCCAATAGTCGTTCCGCGCTGCCCATTTTGCTCCGCGGCCCGGCGCTTCCTGCCCGGTGTGCTCGACATGCTCTGGACCCGACCGTCACGGTTTTGACACCGAGGGCGTTGCCCGGCCGCCGCCGTTGCAGATTAATCGCCGCGACGTTATATAGCCCGTGTCGGAAAAGGCAGACTTGGTTTGGTAAGCCCAAGTCCTTTCGGTAACGGAAGCTCTGGTCTTTGGCTTCGTGCACGAGATCCCCACGACGAACATCGGACGCTGCTCAAGCGTCCAATCGTTCGTCCGTGTGGCTCTCAACTCGAGGAACGCTCCGGTCGAACATCGACCAAGGAGTAGTTTCATGCACAACCACAACCCGATTCCCCATGATATCGTGATTGCCGGCGCCGGTCCGGTCGGCCTGTTTCTCGCCTGCGAGCTGCGCCTGGCGGGCCTGTCGGTGCTGGTACTGGAGCAGGCCGAAGACCCGCGCTCGCCGCTGAAGCGGCTTCCCTTCGGTATGCGCGGCCTCTCGGCACCCACCATCGAGGCCTTCCACCGGCGCGGCCTGCTGGACGACATTGCGGCGCCGCCCGCGAAGGATGGCCCCGCCGACGGCAAATCGGCCGCCGCGCACTGGATGCAGCAGCCGCGCCGCCCGGGCGGCCATTTCGCCGGCATCCAGTTCTACCTCGACGCCGTCGACAGCTCGAAATGGCTCTATCGCCTGCCGGGCCCGGCGGGCACCGGCATGGCGGCCGAGATGGAGCATTTGGAAACCGCACTTGCCGCGCGCGCAGGCGCGATGGGCGTCGAGATCAGGCGCGGCCTCGGCGTCAACGGCTTCGGCCAGTCGGACGAGGAGGTGACCATCCGCGCCGGTGGCGAGACTTTTCACGCACGCTGGCTCGTCGGTTGCGATGGCGGCCGCAGCACGGTCCGCAAGCTTGGCGGCATTGCGTTCACCGGCACCGAGGCCGAGTTCACCGGTTATTCCGTTGAAGTCGAGATGGCCGATCCGGACAGGCTGAGCCTGGGCCGCCACTACACGGCGACGGGCATGTATACCCACTCACGGCCAGGCACCATCGCGATGGTCGACTTCGACGGCGGCGCCTTCCACCGGACCCAGCCCATCACGCTCGAGCATGTGCAGGCGGTGTTGCGCCGCGTATCCGGCACCGACGTCACCTTGACGGCGCTCAAGCTCGCCACGACCTGGACCGATCGCGCCTACCAGGCGACCGCCTACCGCATGGGGTGGGTGCTGCTCGCCGGCGACGCCGCGCACATCCATTCTCCCTTGGGCGGCCAGGGGCTCAATCTCGGGCTGGGCGACGCAATGAACCTCGGCTGGAAGCTCGCTGCCACCATCCGCGGCGACGCGCCGGCCGGCCTGCTCGACAGCTACTTCGATGAGCGGCACCCGGTGGGGGCGCAGGTTCTCGACTGGTCGCGCGCCCAGGTCGCGCTGATGCGGCCGAGCCGCAGTTCACGCGCGCTCGAAGCCATTATCCGCGATCTCATCGACACGCGCGACGGCGCGACATACTTCGCCGAGCGCGTGTGGGGCGTTTCTCTCCGCTACGATCTGGGCGGCGGTCACAAGCTGGTGGGTCATAGCGCGCCCGACTTCGAACTGGTCGACGGGACGAGGCTCGGCGAACGCTTGAGGAACGGGCAAGGCCTGCTGCTGGACTTCGATGCCCACCCTCCCCTTCAAGCGCTCGCAAGCCGCTGGAGCGGCCGGATCACCTATATCGCAGGAGACGCCAGGGATCGGCTGGGCCTGAGCGCCGTGCTCGTGCGCCCCGATGGCTTCGTCGCCTGGGCCGCTGAGGCTGTTCCTGACTTCGATGAGGCCACCCAGGCCGTGTCGCGATGGTTTGGCGAACCCGAATAGGTGCCTGCGCGTGCTAAAGGAACTGTTGAGCCTGATTTCGGTTGTCTGCCGTGCAACTTATCATTCCACGAAGGCACCCGATGAGCGAACATGAAACATGGCAATCAAGAAGCGCGGCTCTTTTCGAAAGATCCTGAGTGGCATCGTCGCGGCAATTGCCGCCGCGCCTGATCGCACATCCGAGCAAGGCGTGAGCACCGCTAAGGCGTCAGTGGTCGCCGAATGGCCGCTGCCGCCATCGGCAACGCTTGGCTCCTCCTTGCGCCTGAAGGGGATCGAACGCGAAATTCGAGCCCGCCTGCCGTGGGCGGTGAGGAAGTTCGCCAAGGCTGAAACGGGCCGCATCGTATTGCGCATGTTGCAAACCGATGCGGATGCGTTCCAGGCCGCCTCGGCAACCATCTCCAGGACGCTGGAGGAGATCGAAGCACTGGCCGTGCTTCCGCGCGAGGCAGAGGACATTCTCACCATCTCCTCCCGCGAGCGTCACAAATGGCTCAAGGATGGTCGCCTGAAAAGCATAGGCACCCGCACCGTGAAGATGCGCGGCCGATCCAAGGCCGTAACCTTCCATGTCTTCGATCCACGGCACATCGAGGACATTCTCGATCGGGACCTGGCGAGTGCGTGGCGGGAGGAAGATGCGCAGGAAGCATCCGAGAACAGACGGCGCGGTGCCGGCAAGGCCGCGCTGACGCGAGCAGGAAAACGAGAGCGCAAGGCGCGCAGTCCCAGGAATTCGGGAAAGGATGATGCTCCACGGCCAAAGCTGGAGGGCTGGGATACGTTCGAGGCGGAAGGCCTGCTGCGTTAGAACCGTGGCTGCACTCCTTCGGTTCGGGTCGCGAAATCCAATGGGCGAAAAACGAGATGGCTTGTCGGGAATGATGCCGGCCGTTCGTCCTCTGGGTGCAACCAAGAACCGGACACCCGACCAATCACCCGGAGCCTGCCAATGACCCCCACCATCACAGCCTTTGAACGATCGCCCGATGGCGGCAAGGGACTGGCGCGCGATACGCGCATTCGCTGGGCCCTCGAAGAAGTGGGGCAGCCCTATGAGGTTCGTCTCGTTTCCTTCGCAGAGATGAAGGCGCCTGGCCACCTGGCCATCCATCCCTTCGGCCAGATCCCCACCTATGAGGAAGGTTCTCTGTGCCTGTTCGAGACCGGCTCGATCATCTTTCATCTAGCCGAACAGCATGCGGGACTGCTGCCCAAGGGTCGCAATGCCCGCGCGCGTGCCATCACCTGGATGCTTGCCGCACTTAACACCGTCGAGCCGCCGATCCTCGAATTGACGACAGCAAGAATATTCGAAGCTGACAGGTCCTGGAGCGCGGAGCGCCTGCCGTTGGTAAAGGACCGTGTTCGCGCCCGGCTGGACAAGCTCTCGGCTCACTTAGGCGGCGCCGACTGGCTTGATGATGCGTTCAGCGCCGGCGATCTGTTGATGGTATCGGTGCTGCTTCGACTAAGAATGTCCGGCATTTTGGACGAATATCAAAACCTGGCTGCCTATGTTGCTCGCGGGGAAGCTCGGCCCGCTTATGCCAGAGCTTTCGCCGCGCAATTTGCGATCAACGCCCCATCATAAAGCTGGGCCGACAGCAGGTTTGAAGTCAGCATGCCGCCGAGCCTTTGGGCTCACGGCGGCTACGGATACTTCGCCTTTGCGACCGCCGGGCTTAAATCGCCCTGCAACGCCTTCGGCAGGGGAAGACTCGAGCACTGCAAATGCACCTCGCGGGCGAATAGTTTTCGTTGCTTCTGCTCATGCTCCTTGGTGGCGGCTATGATCCCTAGCCCGTACGGGCCAAGTGCTGCGAATTCCCAGCCCGGGTGGTGTTTTTCGCGAGCCTCGTAGTCCAAGGCCGCCGCCCGGGCCTGCTGGCATTCCGGCGACGCCCATTTCTGGTCCTGCTGCGAAAGCGACGCGCCATAGTCGACGGGAGACGTCGCGCATCCAGCCACCGTCGCGGCCAATGCGACCGCCACTGCAATTCTCATCGCAATTCTCATCCCGAGCTTCCCAACCGGTGTGGAGAGTACACGGAACTCTTCCTCCCACAAGGAGACAGGTTCGAGAGGCAGGTCGGGATACGCTTGTCGGTCAAAACCGTCATTCGCCGCGTGCGGGAACCAATGACGGGCGAGACTGTTCAATTGTAACTTTGATACGACGCTGACGAGCCCGGCCGGGTAAGCGGCGACCTCCAGGAGCTCCCATCATGAAGATTTCGTCCACAATTCGTTCCGTCTCGCTTGCCGTCATCGCCGCCGGGGCAGTCAGCGTCGCCAGCGCCGCGCATGCCGACAGCGGCACGATCCGCTTCGCCGTCTACAAGGCGGCGTTCTTCGTCGGCGGCTCCGGCGGCAAAGGCACCTTCACCTTTCATGGAAAGAGCTACCCGATCTCAATCGGCGCCGTGTCCGGAGGCCTGGCTTTCGGCGTATCCAAGACATACTTCCACGGCACCGTGCGCCACATCCGCCGCGCCCGCGACGTGACCGGGGTCTACGGAGCGGCCGGTGGCGGTGGCACGATCGGCAAGGGCGCCCAGGTGATCATCATGACCAACGACAAGGGTGCCCAGCTCGAACTCACGGGCAAGCAGGTCGGCCTGCAGGTCAACGCCGACCTCAGCGGCATGGCCATCTCGTTCAACTAAAGCCGTCATTCCAGGCGGAGGATATCCAAGGGCGGTGCCGGCTTCGAGCTGGCACCGCCCCTCGTCATTCAGCTCCTGAGTCCCGGTGCTTCCTGCCCTGTCCGCTCGACATATTCGGTATAGCCGCCGCCATAGGTGTGGATGCCTTCGGGCGTCAGTTCCAGCACGCGGTTGGAGAGCGCGGCCAGGAAGTGCCGGTCGTGCGAGACGAACAGCATTGTGCCTTCATATTGCGACAGCGCCTCGATCAGCATCTGCTTGGTGGCGATGTCGAGGTGGTTGGTCGGCTCGTCCAGCACCAGAAGGTTGGGCGGATCGAACAGCATCAGCGCCATCACCAGCCGCGCCTTTTCGCCGCCTGACAGCACCCGGCATTTCTTCTCGATCTCGTCGCCGGAAAAGCCGAAGCAGCCGGCGAGTGCCCTGAGTGGCGCCTGGCCGGCCTGCGGGAACGCGTCCTCCAGCGTCTGGAACACGGTGCGTTCGCCTTCCAGCAGTTCCATGGCGTGCTGGGCGAAATAGCCCATCTTGACGCTCGGGCCCCGCGCGACCGTGCCATTGTCCGGTTCGGATGCGCCGGCCACCAGCTTCAGCAGCGTCGACTTGCCGGCGCCGTTGACGCCCATGATGCACCAGCGCTCGCGGCGGCGGACCTGGAAGTCGAGCCCCTCATAGATGCTGCGGCTGCCATAGGCCTTGTGCACGTTCTTCAAGGTGACGACATCCTCGCCGCAGCGCGGCGCCGGCTGGAATTCGAAATTCACGATCTGGCGCCGCTTGGGCGGCTCGACGCGGTCGATCTTGTCGAGCTTCTTCACCCGGCTCTGCACCTGGGCGGCGTGCGAGGCGCGCGCCTTGAAGCGCTCGATGAAGGCGATCTCCTTGGCCAGCATCGCCTGCTGGCGCTCGAACTGGGCCTGCTGCTGCTTGTCGGCGATCGCCCGCTGCTGCTGGTAGAATTCGTAATTGCCGGAATAAGCGGTGAGCGAACCGGCGTCGATCTCGACCACCTTGTTGACGATGCGGTTCATGAACTCGCGGTCATGCGAGGTCATCAGCAGCGCGCCGTCATAACCCTTCAGGAAGGATTCCAGCCAGATCAGGCTTTCCAGATCGAGATGGTTGCTCGGCTCGTCGAGCAGCATGACATCGGGGCGCATGAGAAGGATGCGCGCCAGCGCCACGCGCATCTTCCAGCCGCCGGACAGTTTGCCGACATCGCCGTCCATCATCTCATGCGAGAAGCCGAGGCCGTCGAGCACCTCGCGCGCGCGGCCATCGAGCGCATAGCCGTCGAGTTCCTCGAAGCGGTGCTGCGCCTCGCCGTATTTCTCGATGATCTCGTCCATCCGGTCGGCCTGGTCGGGGTCGGCCATGGCCGCCTCGAGTTCCGCCATTTCGGCCGCGACTTCGCTGACCGGTCCGGCCCCGTTCATCACCTCGGCCACCGCGCTATGGCCTTCCATGTCGCCGACATCCTGGCTGAAATAGCCGATGGTGACGCCGCGATCGACCTGCACCTGGCCTTCGTCGGGCTGCTCCTGGCCGGTGATCATGCGAAACAGCGTCGTCTTGCCGGCGCCGTTGGGGCCGACGAGGCCGACCTTCTCGCCCTTCTGCAAGGCGGCCGACGCCTCGATGAAGACGAGCTGACGGCCGTTCTGCTTGCTGATGCTTTCAAGGTGAATCATATGGGAGTCCGAAAGGTGGAGAGGGGAACAAGGCGGTTGGGAGGAAGCCTCTACCAAGGCTTCGCCATAAAGGTAACCCCTATCCCACACGCCTTTGCTGCCCTGCTCCCCTCCCTCAGGCAGCCTCGCCAACCGGCGCCAGCGCCGCCGCCTCGATCATCGCCCATCGTGCCGCTTCGTCAGGCGTCATCTCGTTGGAGGCGATGGCCCCAAAGGCAGCCGCGGCGGCCCGCGTGCGAGCCGGCGCTTCGGGCAGCCTGTCCGGCCCCTCCAGCCGGAAGGAGGCCGGCGACAGCGGGCCGAACATCAGCGCGCGCGTCAGATCCGGCCAGCGGCGTGGATCGGGCTCCGCCCCGATCCTGCGGGCGAACAGCACCGCCATGTCGTGCATCAGCACCTGTGGCGGCCCGTTGCGCGCCGCGCGGCTGGCGGCGAGCCCTTCATCGAGTTCGGTCCGCGAGGGAGCGGCGACCCGGCCGGACCAGACATAGCTCAGCCACCGCGCCTGCAGTTCGAGCACGGGCAGCAGCGGTCCCACCTGGTCGTAAAGCCCGATGAAGGCGAGCCCTTCGAGGTCGGGATGGAAGGTGTGGTCGGCCAGGGTTACGTGCTGGCCGTCGAGTTCCAGCGCCTCGGCGATGTCGCGGCCGAGGAATGGCAGCGACAGCGCATAGCCGGTGCCCATGATGATGGCGTCCACCTGCTCGCTTGTCCCGTCGGTAAAGCAGACGGTGTCGCCTTCGACGCGCTCGATCCACGGGCGCGGCGCGATACGGCCCTCGGCGACGAGCGGCAGGTAGTTCTGCGACTGGGTGAGCCCGGCGGCGAAGATATTGTCGTCGGGCCGCGGCGCGCCAAACTGCTCCGGGCTGCCGGAAGTGCCGACGACAAACCCCTTCAGCCCCGCCGCCAGCATCTCCGGTGGCGTCACCGGCCCGGCAAGGGCAGCAAAGCGGGTGAAGGCAAGATGGTCCGCCGGAACGCCGGCGAGCAGTTTGCCAAGCACGTAGCGCTGGCGCCGGCTGGCGACGCTGACCCTTGCCGCGCCGCCGGCCGCCAGCTCGGATGCGATCTCCAGAGCGCTGATGGAGCAACCGGTGACCAGCACTGAAAGGCCGCGATAGGCGGCGGCACCCTGGTAGTGCATGCTGTGGCGCACGCCGCCGCTGCCGGTAAAACCGCCGATGCCAGCGACCTCCGGCATGTGCGGGCGAGCCTGGCGTCCGGTTGCGACCACCACACGCCCGAAGCGTTCCGCGCGCAACGCGCCATTGGCGCGCGAGGTGACCAGCCAGCCGCCATCGGCATGCCGCTCCAGCCGCTCCACCGGCGTCCCGGTTCTGATGCGGCGGGCAGTGCCTGTCGCGGCGGCATAGCGCTCGAGATAGGCGAGCATCTCCGCCTGCGTCGGATAAACAGGGGTGCCGGGCGCATGGTCGAGATCGCTGAAGGCGCTCAGCACCCGGCTGGTGTTGGTGCGCATGCCGGCCCACGTGCCGCTCATCGGCTGTCCGGCGTTCCACTGGCCGCCTAGCCGCTCGGCGACCTCGAAGACGACCGGCTCGAAACCGTTGCGGCTCAGCCAGGCGGCGGCGGCGAGGCCACCGGGTCCGGCGCCGATGACGGCGACATGGTTGCCGGGATGGATTTCAACATGGGATGCGGTCATTCTGGGTCTCCTGTCCTGGGAAAGCCCGCCGATAGCGCGGCGCCGACCGCATCGCCTCCTAAATGCTTCCTAAGCGGAGCCTGGTTTTCCTAAATAAATACTATGGTTATAAGGAACGGCTGAAACAGGACCTGGCGCGGCGACGGATGACACTGGACGAGGAACTCGCCGATTTCATCGAAAGCCCGGTGATGATCATCATCGGCACGCGCAATGCCGACTACGTTCCCGAGATCGCGCGCGGCGTCGGCGTCGAGGTCGATCGCGCGACCGGCACGATCAGCCTGCTGATGTCGGCATGGCAGTGGCCTGAGACCGCCGCCAACCTTGCAAGCGGCGCCCCGATCGCGATCACGCTGGCGCGGCCATCCGACTATGTCTGCTACCAGTTGAAAGGCATTGTCACGGCCGCGCGGCCCGGCGCCGGTGATGACGAGGCCCGTGCCGGCCGCTACATCGCCAGCATCACCTCCGTGCTCGGCGGCCTCGGCCTCGACACGATGCTTGCCGAGCCGTGGCAGACGGACCGCGAGCTGCTGCGCATCAATGTGGCACCGGGGCAAGTGTTCCTGCAGACGCCAGGGGCACAGGCCGGACGCCTTGTCGCGGCCGACCCATGACGATCGCACTCGCCGAGCTTGCCTCCTGCTTCGAAGGCGTCATCCCCTCCATCATCACCACGGTGGCGGCGGACGGAACGCCCAACATCTCCTATCTTTCGCATGTCGTGTCCGTCGACAACGGCCATGTCGCGCTGTCCAACCAGTTCTTCTCGAAGACCGCCGCCAATGTACGGGCCAATCCACGCGCCGCATTGCTGGTGGTCGACGCGCTGAACGGCCTGCAATACCGGCTCGACATCGCCTTCAAGGAGAGCCTCGAGACCGGGCCGCTGTTCGAACGCATGGCCGCCGACCTGAAGGCGGCCAGCCTGCAGATCAGCATGGGCTCGGTGATGCGGCTGAGGGCCATCGACGTCTACAGGGTACTCGCCATCCGCAAGGTACGCTCACCGGTGATGCGGGCGGCGCCGGTCCCCGGCATGGCGGGCGAGCGGCTGAAGGGCCTCGGCATGCTGGCTTCCGCGCTCGCCGAGGCGGAAGATCTCGCTGTGCTGCTCGAGACCACACTTGCCAGCCTGCGAGACGAATTCGGCTTTCGCCCGGCGATGATCCTCGCCTATGACGCCGCGCGCGAGAAGCTGACGACCATCGCCAGCGCCGGCTATCGTACCAGCGGCATCGGCTCGGAGGTGGCGCTCGGCGACGGCCTGATCGGCACCGCCGCGCTGGAGCGGCGCAGCCTTCGAATCAACGACATGAGCCGCACGCGGCGGTTCGGCGGCGCCATCGAGGCAAGCGGCAGCACCCGCGAAAACCACACGCGCACCATCAGCCTGCCCGGCCTGCCCGACGCGATGAGCCAGCTCGTGGTGCCGCTCGTCGCCCAGCATCAGCTCAAGGGCGTGCTGGTGATCGAGAGCGAGAAGCGCCTCGCCTTCTCGCCCGACGACGAGGTGGCGATGTCAATCCTCGGACGGCATCTCGCCATGGCGCTGTCGCTGGTGGAAACGGATCCGCCCGAGACGCCTGCGGCGCGGACTGTCGGCGGCACGGGCGCTCCGGCCGCAGGGCCAGTTTTCCGCGTGGTCCATCACCCGATCGACGACAGCGTCTTCATCGGGAACGAATATATCGTTCGCGGCGTGCCGGGGCGGCTGCTGATGAGCTTCCTCAGGATTTACCTGCGCGAGGGCCGGCGTGAGTTCTCGAACAAGGAAATCCGCGCGGACGCCACGCTGCGCCTGCCCGATTTCAAGGACAATCTGGAAACGAGGCTGCTCCTTCTGCAGCGCCGCCTGCAGGAAAAGCACGCTCCGGTCCAGGTGGAGCGCCCGGCGCGCGGCCGCATCCTGCTTGTCGTTTCAGGACAGCCAGCGATCAACGACGCACCGGAGGACTGACACCCGGCGCGCCGCCCGGGGACGGCGTGGGTGACACTGCACTTCCCGGAAACACTCCAGAAACAAGATTCAACAGTCCGGAAAAACTGGCGAAAAAATCGTCTGTCATAACCATCCGCGCGGCGGCCGGACAGCGGTCGCCACACAACGCAAACGGATGGTCCCGAGAGATGCAACGACGTTCGACCGGATGGATGGGTGCCCTGATCGGCATTTCGCTCGCCATGCTTGCGGTCGCGCAGCCGGGTGCGGAAGCAGCGGTTACCCGGAGCGAATATTGCAGCCGGCTCGGTCTTCAGCTCGACGAGGCCATCGAAACCAAGGCCGGCCCCGGTGCCAATGCGACGGAGATCGCCGAGGCAACGGCACTCCAGAACAAGGCGAACCGGTTTTGTGCCGAGCGCAAGCAGGCACAAGGCATCCGGACCTTCGCCAACGCCTTGAGACTTCTCGGAGTGACTCCGGTCGATCTGAACCAGTGACGGCAACCATCAACCCCTGAAGGAAAGCCTATCATGAACAAGCCCCTCCTCTGCGCGCTCGGCCTGGCCATTGCCCTCGGCGTCGCCATGCCGGTTGTCGGTGCCAGCACGGCCAACGCGGCCGCGACCACCACGGCCGCGTCGGGCGTTGCCCCGGCGGCGTCCGCTGCCGTCAGCAAACCGGTCCAGGCCGCCGCGCACAAGCATGCCAAGCACGTGAAGAAGCACCGCAAGCACGTGAAGAAGCACACCGGCAAGAAGCACGGCAACAAGCACGCCAAGGCTTATTGATCGCCTCTCTTCCGACTTCCTTCCGGAAAAAGGCCGTCCTCGCAAAAGCGAGGGCGGCTTTTTTCTTGCGCGCGGCCCCGGGGATCAAGCCCCCGGGGATCAAGCCCTATCGGGCTACTTCCCGCCCAGATACTGGAATACGGCCTGCTTCCACCAGTCGCTTTCGACGGTCTGCAGCAAGGCGACATCGAGAGGCTTGCGCAACGGACTGCCGAGTGGCAGCGCAATGGCATATTGCTGCTGGTCGAAGGTCGCGTCGAGGACCTGCAGGCTCGTCGCGTAGTTCTGCCCGACGAGCCAGCCGAGCAGCGGTTTGTCGTGAACCAGCGCGTCGATCTTGCCGGCACGCAGCGCGTCGAGGCCTTCCTGGATCGAGGCGAAGCCTTGATGCCGGATATGCGTCGAATCCAGATAGGAAGCCGTCGACGAATCCCGCACGTTGCCGACCCTGACCGTGGCGAGGTCGCCTTCGCCCTGCACCAGTCCTTCCATCTGCGTTACGGTCAGGACCGATGTGACGCCGGCGGTAAACACCGCAATCGCGATGATCGATCCCATCATCCAGAGCGCGGCGAGCACGCGTCCCGGTACGGTCCGCGGGCCGAAATCGCCGGTGCTGGCCTGTGTCGCGGCGATGGTCGACCACCACATGCTGGAAAACAGGCCCTTGGCGACGCCGCCGCCGAAATCATCGTTGTGGCGACGTTCGAACAGCCAGATCAAAACGCCGACAACGACCGATATGACGATCAGCGCCAGCACCGCCTGCAGGAAACCGAACGACGTCAGTGCATGTACTACCGGCCGCCATGACGGTTGATTGTTGAGAGGTGTCGCGATGCCGAGCCCGGTCGAGAAAAAGGGTTGCGTGAAGTCGACAACCTTTTCGCGGTCGGCCGTGACCGTGATCGCGGCCATCGCCGCATCGAACTTGCCGCCGGCGACGCCATCGATCTGGTCCTGCACGGTCGGCACCTCGACATAGCGGAAACGCAGGTTGAGCCGCCCGGCTATTTTCTGCCAGAGGTCGATGCTCAGTCCGGACCAACTGCCGTCCTGCAGCTTGAAGGCGAAAGGCGGCGCGGCCTTTACCCCGACCGATATCTCCTTCGAAGACAGGTCGGGGGGAGTCTGAGCGACCGTGGCGCCAGCCCCGGCACAGGCGACGACGACAATGACAACCAGTGCCATCGTCCACGAAGCAACCCTTCTCAACGGCAACGGCTCCCAGCGACCAGCTCTGCCGCTCGATCATCGCGGCCTTCGAAAGGTAGCCGCCATGCCGTCCTTCGTCCATCGCCGATGTCGGCGCCTACCGCTCGACGCGCCACGGCCAGGCTACGATCTGGCTAAAAACAAGCAGTTGGAGCAACTTCACGATTCAGATGTTGAACCGCCTCAAGCGACGCCAAGCGCCCCGGAAATTTATTGACTCGGCACAAGCCGAGCCTAAAATTTCGCCCATGGTCTTCCAGGGAGAGTTGGCCATGGGAAGCGGGGTTGTCGCGGGCCTTGAAACCGTGGAGATGATGGCTCGCGTGCTGGACGCCTATTGCAGCCATGCTGGCGTCGTCAGCCATATCGAACGGGAACATATCGCAGTGGTCGTCCTGGCGCTCTATGAGACGGGGATCGAAACCGAAGACGGCCTGCTGGCGGAACTCCTGAAAGAGCCGCGCTCCCGTACCGGCTAGACTTCAAACTGACCCACTACCCGGCAGCGTGTAACTCGACTCCTGGCGCGGCTGCCGCTAACAGTTCCGGCCGATTGACACGATGCGGGACAACAGCCTCGGATGCTCGACCTTGATCTGCTGGCGCTGGGCGGGCTGCTGCTGACGCCCGGACCAACCAATATCCTTCTGGCTTTTTCGGCGGTTTCGTCCGGGGCGCGGCGCACGGTGCCGATGCTGGCCGCGGCCGTGCTTGCCTATATGGTGATCATCCTGGCGGTTGCGGCACTTGCCGCCCTGGTGCCGGCGGGCAACCAGGTCGGGCTCCGGACCGGCGTGAGGATCTGTGCGGTGCTGTGGCTGCTCTGGCTCGCCTACAGCGTCTGGACCACGAAGGACGACGGCGCCGAGGTCCGGCTGGTCGCGGTGAGGCAGGTTTTCGTCACCACGCTCATCAATCCCAAGGCGATGATCGTCGCGCTGCTGGTCCAGAGCGAAGGCATGACAGCCCAGTTTCTGGCCACGATCGCCGCGCTCGTCGCTCTTGCCGGAGCGGCCTGGATCGTCGTTGGTCTGGTGGTCCGCCGCGGCGGTTCAAACCTGCTCAGCCAGCGGTCGCTGCGCCGCGCCAGCGCCATCTGCCTTGCCGGCTTCGGCATCATCCTTGCCGGCAGCAGCCTGTAGCGCCGCCTCGGACCAGCGCCGGATGCCCGGTGCAGGAATCGGGTGGCGAATGGCGAGGCCGCGTGCGAACGCTATCCCCACCGCGGCGGAAGGATGGGCCATGTTCACGCTCCATGATTATTTGCCATCGCAGAATGGCTGGAAGGCCCGGGTCCTGCTCGGGCTGCTCGACATCCCGTATGACAGTCGCATTGTCTCGATCTTCGAGGGCGAGAGCCACACTGACGCCTTCCTTGAACTCAATCCGGCCGGTGCGGTCCCCGTGCTTCAGCTCGAAGACGGGAGCGCCATCGCCGAATCCAATGCGATCCTCACCTACCTCGCGGAAGGGACGCGCTTCTTGCCGGCGGACCGCTATCGGCGCGCAAAGGTCATGCAGTGGCTGTTCTTCGAACAATACAATGTCGAGCCGGTCATCGGCTCGCTGCGCTTCTGGACGCTGACCGGACGGCTCGAGCGCAACCAGGGCATGGTTGCGGGCAAGCGCGAAGCCGGCGCCCGCACACTCGCGGCCCTGGATCGCTGCCTTGGCGATACGCCGTTTCTCATCGGCAACGACTTCACGATCGCCGATATCGCTGTCTATGCCTACAGCCATCGCGCCGAGGATTGCGGCTTCCGTCTCTCCGACTACCCGGCATTCCTTGCATGGGCAGGCCGCGTGCGCGACACCATCGGTCCCGGCTACCCGGTGCACTCATACGGTATTGATCCGCACTCGGGCGGCTGAACGGCCTCACTTCTTGCCCTGCGGATGGATCGTCTCGCCGCGCTTCAGCATCGCGACGAAGGTCTCGATCTTCTTCTTGCGCCCGGCCTCGGTCTTCATGTTGTGGGTGCGGAAGGCAAGCGCGAAGCGGTTCTGCGCGCTGAGTTTGCCCAGCATTTCTTTGGCTGCCGGCTCGGCGTCGATCGCCGCCTGCAGGTCGTCGGGGATCTTCATCGCCTTGCCGCTGCCATAGGCGCGCGCCCAGCGCCCGTCCGCCTTGGCCGCCTCGACCTCTCTCAGCCCATGCTCGGTCATGCGGCCCTCCGCGACCAGCCGCGCGACATTGTCGATGTTGATCCGGCTCCAGATGCTCTTCTTGCCGCGCGGCGTGTAGCGTTGCAGGAAACTGTTGTCGTCCAGCCCCTTGCGCACCGCGTCGATCCAGCCGAAGCACAGCACGACGTCGATGGCTTCCTTGGGCGTGATCGACTTCAGTCCCGACCCGACCTTGTGCACCTTGATCCACACTTCGGTTTCGGTTGCGTGGTGCTTGCCGAGCCAGGCATGAAAGCTGGCCGGGTCCGGGAATTCCCTGACCTTGCCGGGGTCGACCTTGACCGGCGCCATCAGCCGGCCTGCCCGTTCAGTGCTCTTGCCGCTGGCATCACCATGTTCCCTGCTTTCACTGTCGCTTCTGCCGCCAGAATCGCGGCCATCGTCATCGGCCGGCATCTTGGCATGGGTCCCTGTCAGTTTGCGTCAGCAGCAAGACGCGTCGCCGCGAAGCAACGGAACGCAACCCCCATTACCGCGTTCCGCCCCCAGCGCAACCGCCGGATGGAGGGTCCCGATGGCGATAGATTTTCGCCCATGTCAGCTGCTCCGACCTCGAAGCCAGTATCGGTGGCGCTTGCGAGTGCTGAGAAAGAGTAGCGCCTTCCCTTCTCCCCCTGTGTCCGCCAAAGGCCAGACCATCGCCTTCAAGGACCGCAATCCGGCGGCGCCTTCACCGCTTGCGGCGAGCAGGCATGCGCCGAACCATCGGCCTTGCCGATGAAGGCGGACATCGCCTGGTTCAGGCGGTGGCGGCTTTCCGTCAGGAGTTGTTTGGAAACAAGGTCTTGGAACGATCGGTCGATTCAAGTCCTGAACTCGCCTCGGGTGATGTTGCGGCTTCGCGCCACCGCCAGGAAGGTCTCGAGCCCTCTTGGATGCATCGACCGGCCGACGCGCCTACTGCAGCTGCGGCTTTTTCAGGAAACTGCCGCGGTCGGCGGACTTCACGCGCAGCCAGGTTTCGCGGCCGTCGCGCACCACCCGCATCGGGATCTCGGCGCCGGCCGAGCCGCTTTCCCACAGTTTGCGATAGAAATCCGCGAGCCCGTCGACCGCGCCATCGCGGATGTCGGAGATGACGTCGCCCTGGCGCAGGCCCGCTTTTGCCGCAGGGCCGCCTTCGGTCACGCTCATCACCACCACCTTGCCGTCGCTTTCGGCCGAGAGGGCGCCGAGCCACGGGCGCGGCGGCTTGGCCACCTGGCCGCGCGTCAGGAGATCGTCGAGAATGGGCGGCAACAGATCGATCGGCACCACCATGTTGATATCGGCCACTTCGCCGTTGCGGCTCATCTGCAGGCGCAGCGACCCGATGCCGAGCAGCGAACCATCGGCGCCGAACAATCCCGCACCGCCCCAGGACGGGTGCGCCGGCGCGATGAAGATCGCCTCTTCGAGCAGATACTCCCAATAGCCGGCGAATTCCTGCTTGGTGACGATCCTGGACTGGACCGAGCGGCCGACGCCATCGGCGAGCACGACGGCATCACCGACCTTGGCCTTGCCGGCATCGCCCAGCGCCACGGCCGGCAGGCCGAGCGGCGCCAGCGCCTGCACCAGGCCGAAGCCCGATTCCTGGTCGTAGGCCAGCGCGTGCGCGGGGATGACGCGGCCGTCCTGGCTGGTCAGCCAGACCTCTTCGGCCTCGGTGATGAGATAGCCGATGGTCAGCACCAGCCCGTCGTCACGGATGACAACGCCGCTGCCTTCCCGCAGCGTGCCCAAGGCACCCGCCGTAAAGGCATCTTCGGGAACAGTGGCCCGCACGGCGACGACGGAGCGCGGATTGGGAATGATGGTCATGCTGGCATTCCTCGTACGTGGTATTTCTATAGGTATGCCATGCCGGGGATGGTGCAAGGGGTGAGGAACGGTGGCCGGAGGCCGCGAAAAGCCAATTGCTTGGCTTTTCGAGTTTCGAACGCCCTGAGCCTGCGAAGGGCCGGGTAAGAGACCTTCATAAAACAATAGTTCAACGCAAGTTGAACTTCCCCATCCGCAGCCCTAGCTGTAGATGATCTGCCCCCATCGCAAGCCAATTCCCCCCAAGACACGAGGCTCCGAGATGACCGAGTACACCCCGCCGAAAGTATGGACCTGGAACAAGGCGAATGGCGGCGCCTTCGCCAGCATCAACCGGCCGATCGCCGGCCCGACGCATGACAAGGAACTGCCGGTCGGCAAGCACCCGCTGCAGCTCTATTCGCTGGCGACGCCGAACGGCGTCAAGGTGACGGTCATGCTGGAGGAACTGCTGGCGCGCGGCCACAAGGGCGCCGAATACGACGCCTGGCTGATCAGGATCAACGATGGCGACCAGTTCGGCAGCGGCTTCGTCGAGGTCAACCCAAACTCCAAGATTCCCGCCTTGATGGACCATAGCGGCAAGACGCCGGTCCGCGTCTTCGAATCCGGCTCGATCCTCGTCTACCTCGCCGAAAAGTTCGGCGAATTCCTGCCGACCGAACAGCCGGCCCGCGCCGAAGTCCTGTCCTGGCTGTTCTGGCAGATGGGCTCGGCGCCGTATCTGGGCGGCGGCTTCGGCCATTTCTACGCCTATGCGCCGGAAAAGTTCGAATATGCCATCGACCGCTTCTCGATGGAGGTGAAGCGCCAGATGGACGTGCTCGACCGTCGCCTCGCCGAGACCGAATATCTCGGGGGCAAGGACTACACCATCGCCGACATGGCGGTGTGGCCCTGGTATGGCGGGCTGGCTCTTGGCCGCATGTACAATGATGCCGGCGAGTTCCTGTCGGTGCAGGACTACCGCCATGTGCAGCGCTGGGCGCAGGCGATCGACGCCCGCCCGGCAGTCAAGCGCGGCCGCATGGTCAACCGCGCCTTCGGCGAACCGGCCCTGCAGCTGCACGAGCGCCACGACGCCAGCGACTTCGACACGAAGACGCAGGACAAACTGGCGGCCGAGTAAACTGAGCCGAGAACGCGTCAGCCTCCCTCCCCTCTGGGGAGGTTGGCCGCTTCAGCCCACCCGTTCCTTGCCGACGGCCGACATCCACAGCCGGTCGATGTCGGCAAGGAAGGTCTCGTCGATCTCGTCGAGATGGTTCCAGTACATGCCGTCCTCGTAGAAATAGCCGAGGTCCTTCTCGATCTCCTCGGCCTTTTCGGCCTTGTCGAGCCGGATGTTGCCAAGGATTTCCGCCTTCATTTCGGCAATCCGCGCCAGCGAAAGGCCGCCAAGCGCGTCGAAGGCCAGCCTGGGAAAGACCAGCCGGCTGCGCGGTAGGTCCGACAGATTGATGCACAGGCAGTCGTGCTTCAACGCCTGGACAAGCAGGCGCGCCGACTTGGCCTCGAGGTTGCGCAGCGTGACGTCGTCGCGCAATGGATCGGGACGGCCGATGCCGTAGAAATGCGTCTTGTCCGGCCGGTCGTAGATCATGTCGCAGCCCAGGAATGCCAGCACATCGGGCTTCTGGCTGTGAATGGTCCAATAGGCGGCGGTCAGCGCCATCGTGGCGCCGGCATAGACGAAGCCGCCGAACGCGTTCTGCGCCGGAACATACTGCGTGGCGCTGAATATCCGAGCCTGCCGCAAGGTCGCGTCGCCGGGCAGCCGGTCCGACGGGAAATCGCCGGCATGGACGAGGAAATCCCAGTCGGGGCGCACGCGCCAGGCATTGTTGATGGCGACGATCCGGCTGAAGGCCTGCTTCGGCCACGGCTCGCAACGCACCGCGTCGGGCGCGCTGCCAAGCAGAAGCATGATGCGGGGCGCGTCGTCGCGGACACTCGTCTCGACTGGCTGAATGGTCATTGAAGGGCTTTCAGGTCTTCCGCCGAAGGGCCGGCCGCGCATGCGATGCATCGATATGCGGCTCGGTACGCAAGCCGGCGCGCGAATGTCCCGCACGGTCGCATCCTGCACCCTGGCGGGCCGGTTTTCCAGCCCAATGCATGCGGACGATCGCGCGGCGATCGACGCTCCCGCCGCGCGATGTTCGGCCTGCTTCGAGACAAAGCCCGCCACGACTTTGCGTCCGTGGCGGGCTTTTCCAGAAGACTGACCTGGCACAATGCCGGTCGTCAGGCCGTCGTCAGTGCAGGACTTCGACGATCTGATGGGTCTCGGGGTCGACCAGGACGGTCTGGTCGTTGATGACGGCGACGCGGTACTTGACGTTGGGCACCTCGCGCAATTCAACCGTGTCCGGTACCGGCGAGCCGAGCTTGAGCTCGACGCCCAGAAGGTTCACCGACGCCAGCGGCTGCTTCTTGACGTATTCGCGAATGACCGTCTCCTGTTCCGGCTGGACGACGACGACATTTTCCGCCACGGCCACACCAATGCCGCTCATCAGGACGATCGCGGCCGCTGCACTCGAAAGATAATGTTTCATGATAACCTCCATAAGGGCTGTCTGAAAATCCGCCCTGCATGGAAACTCGATCGTCACATGGAGGTTCCATCTCGAATTGTGGAATAAATGTGTTGTTTAATCGACCGCCAAGAGGTTCGCGTTGTTAAATCCTATTCGAACCGCTGGCATAAGCATCGGAACCATCGGAATATGTATTTTAAAAATATTTGGGTAAACTGCAGTGGACGGCAAACATAGCGTGATATTTCTCCTACGGGTGAGCACCCGAAGGGGTGAAGGGCGTGCCTCTTCGGGCGAGGTCGATCCATTCACGGCCCTGGAGGCAGCCAGCGTAGAGCGCGCAATGCCTCTCCAGCCGGCTCTTCCCGGGTGCGAAAAAGGCCCGCCCCGCCGGGAGCAGGGCGAGCCTCCAACAGCGCCCGATGGAGGTGGCAGCCTCGCCGGTCGCGGTTGAAAAACGCAAGGGTCGCGGCTTGGTTCCAACATCGCCGGCACGTCCAGTCTGGTCCGCATGCAGCCGGTTTGGTTCGCATGCAACCATGTGATCGCGATGACGTTGTGGCAAAAATCACCAGCAAGGATGACGGCCAGATGGCTCCTCGACCCTCAGTGACCAGGTATCCCTTCACCTTGATGTTTGTCGTGATCGCGCTGGCAGCGCCGTTCGCCGGCCTTGCCTGGCGCACGCGCGAGTGGATGGGCTGGTAGGACAGCGCTGGCAGGCAGGCCGGCGTGAGCGCCGGTCACCGATGCCCTCGGGCGGCTCCGATGGCAAGCCCTTGATCGCGAGACCGGTCGTCAGTGGTGATGGCTGGGGTACCCACGCAATCGGGGCGCCATAAGCATGGCGCCGCTCGAAGCGCTATCGCGGACTGCCCCGCCGGTCAGCCCTTGGGCAGCCCGGATGGCCCGCTAAGGGCGGTAACGTTCGTCAGTTTTTCCCGGCGGACCAGGACCGGCTTCTCGTAGATCTTCTTCATCGTCGCCCCATGCATTGCTTGACGGTGCTAATTCGCCGTCGGGCGTTGCAATGTCAACCCGTTTTGAGCGCTCGGTTCCTGCCCTACTGAACGAGTCGACCGAGGGGCGGCAAACTGATCGAGCAGGCCGGCGGAACATTTAGCCGCCTTTCGAATTGACATGAGCAAATGCTAATAACGGAGGATATCCACTGTGAAAAACTTCATTCTTTCGGCACTTGTCGCCATCTCCGTCGTGTCCCCGGTCATCGTCGCTCCGGCGCAAGCCGCAAGCCTCGTCATCACGACGGACAATGGCAATATGGGCCGGCACCACTGGCGCGACAATCGCTGGCGCGATCATCACTGGCGCAAGCATCATAACCGCCATTGCTTCGTGAAGGTGAGGAAGCATTGGCGCCACCATCACTGGGTCATCGAGAAGGTGCGCGTCTGCGACTTCCGTCGCTACTGAGCGATGCCGAAATCGCCACCGCCCCGGGCGCACCGCACAATTCGTCCGAACGCAACAACCCTGGCAACGGCAGCCGTCTGGAGCGCGGCGGTCGTCATGCTGGTGCTGATGGTGACGGGAGCGGCCGGGTTCTGACAGCGAGGACTCGATGCCTTTATCCCCAGGCGAGGTTTTGACGCCGCCTTGCATTAAACATTAGAGGTTGCGAATATAGAAGTCAGCCGGCGACCGCCAGAAGCCGGCTGGGCCCGGCGTGCCTTCCTTTGCACCTGGCCGCCGGGCCAATTTTCCCTTGCTGTTCGCCCACGCGCGATGCGGCAAAAATCACCAGTCCATCTCAAGGATCAGACCGAGACGACTCACACGGGTCCCGGCCAACTGCCGAGCGCCTCAGAATTTGTAGTTGATCTTGCCGACGACGACATTTTCCGTGTCGCGATTGTCGACGAAGAAACCTGGCAGAACATCGCTTTCGCCGGCCTTGGAGCCAAAATCGTAGTAATTCCACTCGACGCCGGCGGTCCAATGATCGGTGAAAGCATACTCGGCGCCGAGGCCGGCGGTCCACCCAACCCGAGACCCGCCACCAAACGATTGAGGAAAGCTGTCAACCTCGGCGAATTTATACTTGGTGAATGCAACGCCGGCATCGCCATAGATCAGAAACCGGTCGACCGCGTAGCCGAGGCGTCCACGCACTGAGCCCAGATAGTCCTGCTTGGCCTCGCAGGTCGTACCTAGGACGTTCGAGCATTGGTTGTCGCCCTTCACGGTCGAGCCCGCAAAATCGCCTTCAACGCCGATCACGAATTGATTGATCTGATAGTTGTAGCCGATCTGGCCGCCGAAAATACCTCCGGACCCATTGGTGTTGAAGGTCGGGTTGGTCGTCTGTGACCAGCGGCTGTCGTTCCATCCGCCACCCGCCTGAACACCGCCATAGAAGCCGGTCCAGGAAAAAGGCATGGCGGCAACCGGCTCAATGAAATCCGCGGCCAGAACCGGGGAGGCGGCCGCCAGAAATGCAACTGAACAGAGCAGTGCCAGTTTCATCGATACCTCCGCCCACACCAATCAATCCAAATTAATATCACAACCCAAACCAGTGGCTGCAACCAAAAGTATCAGCAGCGGACCGTTTCGGCGGACGCAGTTGCACTGCGGCAACAGATCGCGGTCTCCCAAATACAATGAGCGAACTTTGTCGATACGAGCCGGAGTCTCTTCGAGACAAACCGGACGACAGGCGTCCACTTCACCCCGGCATCCTTGCCATCTCTCGCCACCACCTTGCCCCGACGCGGATTGCGTTATTTTCGCCCCGCCTATTCCGCTTTCGCGGAAGTTTCATCCAGCGGGCGATGTGCCATGCTGTTGTTGCGGCGAGGAGCCGCCCTGGTCGACGCGGGCGCCCGAGCTCACCCCAACATGCGCCCCCCCGTCCGTGTCGACCACGGCAAGGAGGCGCTTGGCGCTGTCATCCTGCCCCCTGGCTTCAGCCGCCGACCAGCGCCTGCGTCGTCACCAGATCGGCGCCGGCCTCGGCGAAGCTGGCATTGTGACGCGCGATGATCTGCCAGGCGCTCTCGCTGGCGCTGTCCAGCGTGCTGTGGGCATCGGAAACGACGGTTACGCCTAGCCCTCTGGCCAGCGCGCCCTTGACGGTCGCCGCCACGCAGAAATCGGTCTGCGCGCCGAGGAGCACGACCGCACCGGCGCCCTGCCCAGCCACCCAGTCGGCAAAGGCTGGATTGCTGAAGGCATCGCGCACCGATTTGGCAAAGGTCGGCTCATCCTCGGCCTGGCCAAGCGCGAGCCACACCGGCCAGCCCGGTTCGCCCGGCGCCAGCGGGTCGCCCGCCGGTCCGTCATGCCTGATGAAAGCGACCTTGCGCCCACCGCGCCGCGCCCAGCCGATCACCGCCCGCGTGCGCTCGACGATGGCAGGCGCATCATGGATCGGCGGCTCGTGCACGCCGTCGAACATGCCGGTCTGGAGATCGATGACGACCAGCGGCGCGGTCGCGGAACGTATATTTGCTGACATGGCTGTCGATCCATATTCGCATCGAAACAAGGAGATAGGGTGGTCGCGCTTCCGTGAAATGACGGACCACTCTAGGCGTTTCGGGGGTCCGGCTTGCACTCCGCGACCGCCTTGGTGGCGTTGATCAGCCGGTTGCGCACTTCGGATGGTTGCCGAAGGTTCTGCCAGTAGGCGCCGGCGCCTTTCATCTCGTGACCCGTGCCGCCGCCGATCATGCCGTCCGCGCGGACAAGCATCGTCACGACCTTGATGCCGCAGGCGAGGTTGCGGTCAGGATCGGTGATGTCGACCTCCGACTTGAAACCGCATCTGTATCTCCCCTCATCGGCCAACGAGAGCTGCAGCAGCCCGATGGAGTACTGGTCCTGGTCTGCCTCCCAAAAGGCAGCCGCGCTGTTGTTGACGGATTCCGCGCCGGCCAGGGTGGCAATCAGCGTGCGCCAGAAAACCGCGCGCCCTTGCCTGCCTTGCAACATATAGCCCGGACAAAAGATGCCGACGTCGGATGGTTCGAGGGCGGTCAACGGCTGATCGGCATCGATCAGCGCCGTCACCTTGCGGGTGACGGTCTTGTTGTCGAATTGCTTTTCCAACGCGCCTTGCGCATGGAGGCATTTCCTGGCGAATGCCTGTGCCTGGGCCTGGGTCGTATGGCCTCGGGCATGCCATTGCGCGGTGCAGGATTGCTGGGCCTCGGCCGGAGGAGCCGTCGGCACGGCGCTTTCAATGATGCGCGGATTCGCGCAGCCCTCGATCAGGCACGCCAGGGCGCCAAACAGCCCAATCGCCTGCAACAGCCTCGAACGCAATGGAGCACTCAGCGAAGCCGACCCATACACAACAAAACCCCTCCCGAGCATTACTCACACAGCTTGCTCAGCCTTGTCGACCCAACTTGGCAGACTGGCGCCACTCTGTCACCCGGTGCTGCCGCTCATGATGGCGGAGCCGCTCACCCCGGCGCTCCGGCAAACAGCACCATGCCATCGCCGCCGGTGGTCGGCCAGTCGCGGATGGTGCGGTCGTAGCCGCCGGTCAGCACCGTGCCGTCGGCGGCGAAGGCCACCGCGTAGATCGGGCCGGTCTGGCTGTCGAACATGGCGATCTGGTTGCCGGTTTCCATGTCCCACAGCCTTGCGGTGCCATCCAGCGAGCCTGACAGCAGCCGCCTGCCGTCGGCCGACAGCGCCAGCGCGTAGACCGTGCCCTCGTGGCCCTCGAGTCGCTTCACCTCGCGGCCGCTGTCGAGATCCCAGACCTTGATCGTCAGGTCGCCGCTGCCGGTGATCAGATGATGCCCGTCGGCGGTGAACACCGCGCCATAGGTGCCCTGCTCATGGCCGTGCCAGCTGCGCAATTGCTTGCCGCTTTCGATATCCCAGAGTTTCAGCGTGCCGTCGATGCTGCCCGACACCGCGCGGGTGCCATCGGGCGAGACGGCCACCGCGCTGATCGACCAGTCATGCCCGGTCAGTATGTGCAGCACGGCGTTGTTGACGAGGTCCCAGACGATGACGTTGCCGGTATCGTGTCCGCTGACGGCGCGCTTGCCGTCCGGCGTGATGGCGAGCTTGTTGACGCCGCCATTGCCGCCGGACTGGAAGACATGCAGCACCGCGCCGTCGGAAAGCTGGCGCAGCACGATCTCGCCGTCGTCACCCCCCGTCAGCGCGCGCAGGCCGTCGGGCATGTAGAGCGCCGTGCGCGCCATGTCCTTGTGGACGCCGAGGTTGCGGATCAGATGCTTGCCGCCGATGTCCCACAGCTTGATCACATGGTCGGTGCTGGCGCTGAGGATCGAGCGCCCGTCGGGCGCCACCGACAGCCAGACGACGGCGTCACGATGGCCGTCCGGCTGCGTCGGAGCGGCCTGCGGCGGTGGCGGCAAGGGCGCCACGGTGGGCGGCGGAATGACCGCGACCTCGGGCGGCGTTGGAGCAGCGGGCGGCGGCACGACCACGGGCGGTGTCGGCGACGCCGCGGGCGGGTTGGCGGCTTCCGGCGGGGGGCCGGGAGGCGCCGGCGGCGAGGCTATTGGCGGAGCAGCCGGCTCCGGGGCCGGCGGTGCGCTGGCGAATTCGTTGCCCTTGGGCTCGTTGGTCTTCGGTTCAGGGGTTTTTGGTTCGCTGGCCTTGGGTTGGCTTGGCGAGGCCACCACATCGCCCGGGCCCTGCACCCGCCACAGGACCTGATCGGCCAGCAGCGCCAGCACGGCAATCACCGGCAAGACAAGGAAGGCGCGCCGCAAGCCCGGGCGGCCCTTGGGATCGATCTCGGCGTCGCGGCCAAAAAGTGGCGCCCCGGTGGAGTGGCCCGGCCGGCCGGGCAGCAGCCCGGCCCAGAACAACAGGGCGCCAAGCAGGCAGAGCGCGCCCACCGCCAGCAACACCAACGGCCACAGCGTGGCCGGACCATGCAGCATCCGGACCATCCCGCTCCAGGTAAAGTCCCTGCCGCCCAGGAGCAGATAGGCGCGGACCAGGCAAGCCATGGCGGCCGCCAGCAGGGGAAGCGCAAACAGCCTTTCAGCCAACCTGTCCATCGCGCTCTCCGCTTGCCGGGTTTCGGGCCGCACAGTCAGACTATCAGCGCCAACATGTATCGCAAAACGCCACCCACGCCCCTCGAACGGCGATCGTCGCCAATTTGGAAAATTCGGAACCATCGCCGGGTTCCGGCGTTTGGGCCACGCGATCGAGTGTGAGGCAAAGTGTGAATCCAGTTCCGAAGATTTCCAAGGCTCCGGCTCCCCTGCCCGCCAACGACAACCAGATACCCGCGAACCAGGATATTTCGGACTTCTTGCGAGAACTCATCCCGCAAGACGACGCCGCTGCCGACGCGCTTTGCAGGCGAGGCGAGCGGATGGCCACCGCCGTTGTCGTCGTCATGGCGACCTGCCTGGTCGCTGTTCCCCTGCTCTTCGCCGGCTTGGTATATGCCGGGGTTGGCGTCGTTCCCTAGGCGCAGGCAGGCATCGGCTCTTGCTGGCTATCGCAACGCCACCCACGCCGGCGCATGATCGCTTGCGCCGTCCTGCCCGCGCGCGTCGCGGTCGATGAGGCCGGCGGCATCGTTTGCGCCCCTGAGATTTTGTGCTTTCGACTTCCAGATTCTGCCTCCAAATATATGTCTTATCAAATATATGTCTTATCATGTATGGTTGGGGCTTGCTGAAGTCATAACGGGGGATGGCATGGTGGAACCTGGGAGCGGTCAAGGCGAGCACCACAATGAACCTGCGGCAGCCAATAAGACCGATGTCGTCGTGCCCGCTATGGCGAAGAAAAAGACTCCGACCATCGAATCCATCCATAGCAATGTCGAATGGGCCAACAATTACAGGTTGGAGCTGATCAAGCTTGTCATGACCCTGTCTGCGGGTGTTCTGGCTTTCACGGTTTCGTTTCGGCCCAGCCTGAAACAAGTCGATGAACCATTGCTTATGTGGATTGGCTGGGTCGGGCTCGGCCTCTCGGTGGTGGGCGGCATGATACACATGCAGGGATGGGACAGGTTCTACATCAGCTACCGCGATTTCGACTGGAAGGGGGAAGACGGAAAGGCCGCACGCAAGAAGATCAACTGCTGGCGCCAGTTCGGCATGGTGCTGCAGTATCTCGGCTTTGCGGCTGGCATTATCGCGATCGCGATCTTCTCGGCCTTGAATATCGGGAACGTGGCCCATCCCGGACCCTGAGTCCTGACGACGCGCAAAACCCGAGCCACCCCGGATCGAGGAGACGGCAATGGGCAAGGACCTGACGAAGACGGATTGGCCAGACAGGCTGACGGCCATGACGGTTGCGCCATTGCCGGTCGACCCAACCATATCGATTTATTTCAAGGCAAATATCGACGCCATCCGGGCCGCCCTTGCCGGGGTCGGACCAGATGTTCCCGGACTTGCGCGAAAGGACTTGCCGCGACACTCCGGGATGGGAGCCTCCATGGTCGCCAACATCTCGTCGGCGCATGTGCCGGCGGTCTGCGAGGCGAGCCTGAGGGGCGACGACCGGCCCTACAAGAACGGCTACGATCTGGCCAAATATCATGTCGGCAGCGAGACGCCGGACAGCGCTGGAAAGCTCCGTGAAATCGTCGACCGGGCACTGCCCGTTCCCGACGGCAAAACCCCGGCGGACCTCTATTTCGGCGCGATGGAGCTGAACGGTACCGGTGTCTATTTCTACGGCGACATCTGTCTTGTCCTCAAGACGGTGCCCGATGAAACGACCGTTCTGGCGAGCAACTCATATGATCTCGTGCGCGCGCCCTTGAAGAATGTGATCGAGGACGGACATGACCCGGACCAATGGCCGCAACGCCGGGCGGACGAAGCGCTGCGGATGTCGGGGAGCTGGGGGGACAGCCGGGATGCCATCGCCGCCGTCAAGGTGTTCTCCATTCTCGGCGTGCGGCCGCGCCGGCTCACCACCGGCCAGATCTCGGACGCGCTGCGTGTCGATGAGGATTATGTGGAAATCCTCAGGCTCGGCTCGTTCGGCACGCAGGACCTCTCGGAGGCTCGCGTCAGCGCGGCCGATGCCGCGTGTGAAGCCGGCATCGCGGACCGGCGGCGCATGGGGCCTGCCCCGCCGCTGGAGTCACAGATCTGGCGTGACCGTCGAAGGGTGGCCGAGAAGGAACTGCGCAAGTGCGCGGTGCCTGTCCGCATCGTCACCACCACGGGACGGGTGAAGGGGTAAGCCATGGACACCTGGCAGATCGATGCTCTGGACCCGCGCGGCGGCATCGCCTTTGCGAGCTGGCGAGAGTTCTCCTTGACGGACGAGGTTTCGGAACTGCGCGAAGCGCCCTGCGTGATGATCAGCGCCCCCTACTTTCGCCCCGAACCGGTCGCCAGCCGCGCATTGGCCCGCTCCGCTCCGCGCGGCTGTTTTCAGATCGGCGTCTTTGCCGGAGAGAGCGAAGTGTCGTTCACGACGCTGGAGGCGGTGGCCGAGTTCGTACGGCGGATCTATGTTCGCTCCGCCGGCAGCGACGGAATCGAGGGCGGAAGCACGCCGGTCCCGCCCAGGCCCGAGGGCGGCGGCTCGCCTTTGCCCGCCCTGCCGCTCGACCTCCCCTATGATCATATCCGCTCGGTGCCCGCGCACGCCGAGCCCGAGCCTGGGCTTCCCTGGTTCGATCCCGGACGCGGCGCGATGGACATAGTGGAACCGGGGCCCCCCGACATTCCAACGCTCCTGATGTCGTTCAAGGAACTGGCGCGGCATGAGCTCGACGGCCCCGTCAGCGGCGAACGGATGTCGTGGCGAGCGGACGGACAGGGTTCCATGGCCACGCCGCCGACCATCGGGTCCCTGACCCGCGCCGAGGACATTCTCGGCTGGGCGGCTCTGCTGCTGATGCATGAGATGCTCGAGCGTCTGCCCGCCGCGCGCCTTTTGGACGACCAGTTGCGCTGGCAGGAAGCGGCGAGAGGACTCGGCCAGACGATCGCGCGGCTTGGGCTATGGGACTGGCTGTTCGGTTGGTACGGATCCAAGACGCTGGAAAGCTGGGCCGACGCGATGCGGGATTCGCTCGGGTGGCCAAACGAAAGTCAGTTTGCATTGATCAGCGCCTTTCCGGACCTCAGCGATGATGTGCGCACCCGCATTTGCATGTGGCTGTTGTTCGGCGCGGCGCCCACCATGGATCACGACGATTGGATCGACTGGATCCGCCATGGCTGGGAAGCCGAAGCCGCTCAAAACAAAAGCGGCCGCCTCCAGATGGGTCCGCTCGGCCAGACGATCATGCCGGCAGACCCGCTTCACCTGCTGAAACTGACGCCCTTGCCTGCCCAGCTGGCATATATCGTGGCGGACGACGTCCAGCCTGACGCGACGCTCTACCATCTGCTGGCAGGGTCGACGGCCGCACCCGCGCGGTTGCTGGCTGATGATGCCAGGGACTCGTCGGCGGCCATCGCGCTGCTGTTGTTCGCCGCCTGTCTGATGGTTCTCGAGGATACCGACATGCAGGTCTCTTTCGGCAATTTCGGTGCCTGGGGAACGTCCCTATCTCCTCTGCAAAAACAACGGCTCGCCGATCTCATGACGTGGGCATGGGACTGGCTGTCGGGCTCGCTGCCCCGGCTCGCCTTTCCGCAAGCCGTCGAACAGATGATCACCGATGTGACGTCCTTGCGGTATGGCGACGGCTGGACCGATGGCGGCGTTCCCGCGCAGCCGAACCGCCCGCGCTCGCCACTGCATGGCGACCTCGCGCAAGAAGTGGCCGCTCAGGTTGCGTTCGGCGCTGCCTAGAGCACGTTTCGATCATATCGAACCAGAGGCAGGGCAGCGCCCTCACCTGACCTCCACCCACACCGGCGCATGGTCGCTGGCGCCGTCCTGCCCGCGCACGTCGCGGTCGATGCCGGCGGCTATAAGCCGGCGCGCCAGCGTCTTCGACAGCAATATGTGGTCCAGCCTCAAGCCCGCATCGCGCGGCCAGCGGTTCCGGCGGTAATCCCAGAACGTGTAGAGCGTTTCCTTCGGGTGCTTCTTGCGCAGCGCGTCCGTCCAGCCCTGCTCGATGAGCGCGGCGAAGGCCGCCCGGCTTTCCGGCTGCACCAGCGCGTTGTCGTCATAGGAGCGGGTGGGGTAGATGTCGCGCGGCTCGGGCACGATGTTGTAGTCGCCGGCCAGCACCACCGGCAGGCCGGTGTCGATGAGCTGTTCGGCATGCGCCTCGAGCCGTGCGTGCCAGGCGAGCTTGTACGGGAATTTCGGCCCCGGCTGCGGGTTGCCGTTCGGCGCATAGAGGCAGGCTATGACGATGCCGTTCACCGCCGCCTCGATGTAGCGGCTCTGCTTGTCGGCATCGTCGCCGGGCAAGGCATCGCGGGTCAGGACGGGTTCGGCGCCGCGCGAAAGGATGGCGACGCCGTTCCAGGTCGGCTCGCCCTTCCACACCGCGCCATAGCCCGCCGCCGCCAATGCGCTGCGCGGAAACTGCGTGTCGCGCGCCTTCAGCTCCTGCAGGCAGACGACATCGGGTTTTGCCGCCGCCAGCCACGCCAGAAGGTTTTCGAGCCGGCTGTTGATGTTGTTGATGTTGAAGGAGGCGAGTTTCATTGCGTGCATGAAAGCAGGAAGGCGAAGCGGGGGGCAAGAGGGGATGCGGCGCGCGGTGCTGGGCGAATGGCCAATGTCAGCGCTGCCCCTCATCCGCCTGCCGGCACCTTCTCCCCGCATAGTGACGGGGAGAAGGGAGCTGGCCGCAACGCCTCCGCCTTTTCTGCAACGCAAGCGATTGGCGAAAGCGGCGATGACCGCGTCTTTCTCCCCGTCCCTATACGGGGAGAAATGTCCGGCAGGACAATGAGGGGCGGCGCAAACGTCTCAGAAAGTGCGAAAACTCAACGCCCGCCCAGCCCGCCCGCCCAGTCCTTCACCGTCTCTGCCAGCGTTTTCAGATGATCGGCCGTCGAAAATCCCGAAATGCTCTTGCGCGGCTTGAGATCGTGGTCGCCATCCTCGAGCCAGACCACCTCGATCGCATCGGACAGCCCATAACCCGCAACCTCTTCCGGCGTACCGAACTCGTCGCGCGTGCCTTGAAAAATCAGCGTCGGCGTCTTCAGTCCCACCAGATGTTTTGTCCGCAATTGCTCGGGCTTGCCGGGCGGATGGAAGGGATAGCCGAGACACAGCAGGCCTGATATCTCGCCCTTGGCAAACATCTCGTCCGCCACCATCGAGGCAACGCGGCCGCCCATCGACTTGCCGCCGATGATGAGCTTACCCGCCACGCCTCTGGCCCGGAGGTCGGCGATCGCCTTGATGTATTCCGGGTTCACCGTCTCGGCGCGCGGCGGGGGCTTGCGGTGGCCATAGCGGCGGGCGGCCATGTAGTGGAATTCGAAGCGCGCCACCTGGAAGCCGGCGGCGGCAAAAGCCTTGGCGGTGGCGGTCATCGAAGGCGAATCCATCGACGCGCCGGCGCCATGCGCGAGCAGGATGGTGACGGGAGCGGTGTCGAAGCCGTCGAAGAGGAAGGTGGTCATGGGGCGGTCTTTCGAAACATGAACCTTCCAATCCTTCCAGAATCATGCTGCCAGACTATGCTTGCGCGGCGGCCGCGCCGCGCGCCAGCTGCATATCCACGAACTGCACCCCCTTGGCCGCCACCCCGGCCCATTCGGACTCCGCGTCGAGCTCGAGATACCGCACCCACAGCCGCCGTGCCTCCGGCAGATTGCCGGCGTCGAACTCCAGCCGTGCCAGGTTGAACACCGGATCGGCATAATTCTTGTCGAGCGCGATAGCCTTCTGCAGGTGCCGTCGCGCGGAGGCGTCGCGGCCTTGCTCGCTCATCAGCCCGGCGAGGTTGAACCAGGCTTCGACGAACGCAGGGTCGAGCTTTATCGCCCTTGCATAATCATGCGCGGCCTCGGCCGCGTGGCCGCCGGCGCGCAGGCAGTTGGCGCGGTTGAAGGCTGCGATGGCATCGCTCGGGTCAATGGCGAGGCAGCGCTGGTAGAGTGCGGCCGCCCCATCATGGTCGCCGCCCTCCTCCGCCGCTTCCGCCTCGGCAAACAGCTCTTCCAAAGTGTCGTCGCCGGTTGAACCGGCCATGCCCAGGTCGAACAGCAACTGCCCGTCGAGCTCGCTCTGGCCGCCTTCGAGATAGATCGCGTCGGGTCGCCCATGCTGCGAGCCGACATTGAGCGACTTGGCGGTCAGCGAAGCCACCGGGCCGGAGCGGTGCACCGAACGCGCGATCGCTCCCCAGGTCGCACCGCCGGCCACCAGCCCGGCATATTTGCGCGCCAGGATCAGGTCGCGGAAGGAATAGGGCTCTGCATCATGCTCGAACGCATCGAACAGCGAGAGCAGGTCGAGGTCGGCGCCCGGCAGCCGCGACTGCTCGATCAGCGATTGCCGCGACAGCGAGGAGGCCTCCGGCGCCTTCATCAGCCCGAGCAGGCGCAGGAAACCGTTCTCGCTGATCAGCGTCCGCCCGGCCGCGCGCTCGGCGGCAACGCGGCGTTCGATCCCGGCATCGCCGTTCTTGGTCAGCCCGGCCTTGGCGAGAAAAGTCCGGCCGAACACCACATGCGTGGTGCGCCTGGTGACGCCGCGCCGCAACTGGCCATGCTGGCGCTCGACTTCGCGCGCCGCCAGCCTCAGCGGAAACGCCGCCAGCGCGCCGATCGTACCGAAGACGGCCCCCGGGACGGCTTGTGCCGTCATTTCTTGCTCTTGCCGACCGCCTTGAGCAGATTGGCCTTCAGCGGATTTTCAGCAGCACCACCAGCTGCCGCCTTCTTGGCGGCGGGCTTGGCGGCCTCGTCTGTCTTGCTCTTGGACTTGGCCGGCGGCTTCGACTGCGACAGGCTCGCCTTCAGCGCGTCCATCAGGTTGATGACATTGCCGCGCTCGGGGGCGGCCGCGATGATCGGCTTGTGGCCCTTGAGCTTCTCGCGGATCATCGCCATCAGCGCGATCTCGTAGCGGTCTTCGTAGTTCTTCGGGTCGAAGGTGGTTTCCTTCTGCTTGATCAGCGCTTCGGCCAGTTCAAGCATTTCCGGGTCGGGCTTTCCGGCCGGAATATTTCCAAAATACTCAGCCGTGCCGCGCACTTCGTTCGGGTTCCTCAAAGTGCACACGAACATGCCGTTTTCGCGCGCGCCGATCGTCACCACCCGTTCGCGGCTGGACAGCACAAGGCGCGCGATTGCCAGCTTGCCGGATTTGCGCATGGCTTCGCGCAGCACGGCAAAAGTCTCTTCCGCCATCGCCCCATCCGGCGCCAGATAATAGGGCGCGTCCTGGTAGATGACGTCGACTTCGCCTTCGTCGACGAAGGCCTCGATGTTCATCGTGTGGTTGGATTCGATGCGCACCGCGTCGAGGTCGGCATCATCGATGATGATGTACTGCTTGTCCTCGTACTCATAGCCCTTGACCAGGTCCGAACGCTCGACCAACCCCAGCTCGGGGTCGACCGGCTTCATGTTGATGCGGTTGTGGGTCTTCTTGTGCAGCTGGTTGAACGAGATGCGCTCGCTCGTGGTCGTCGCCGGATAGAGCCGGACCGGACAGCTGACGAGGCTGAGCTTGAGGTAACCTTTCCAACTTGCCCTGGGCGCCATGAAACACTCCTACGCGGCCATGCACTGACATTTTTGACTGAGCATGATCTTACCCAAAAACCGGTTCCCACTTTTTGGGATCATGCTCTCTGCAGCGCTTTCGTCCGAAGGACGAACAAGGCTGCGCAAATCCTACACCGACCCCGCACGATACAGGCAAATCCCTGACGAAATCTTCCATCCCGCCGGAGGGGTCAGGGGCGGAGAATAATTCAAATTGTCGAAAGCGTCGATGGACCTTGGGTTCCTCGCCCCCGCGAAGGCGGGGGAGAGGTGGCTCGGCGAAGCCGAGACGGAGAGGGGGATGGCGCGAACCTATCCTTGGGCGGGCCTAGAGCCATCTTCCAACCGTCGGCGCAGCCCCCCTCTCCGTCCGCTTCGCGGCCACCTCTCCCCCGTTTCACGGGGGCGAGGAACCCAAGGTCTGAAAGGGCAAATCCCTCGCGAAATCCCCGATATCCGCCCATGGATCGCCCGAAGTCGCCAACAGTCCCGGCAGCGAGGAATAGTTCAGATCCTGCGGCGCATCGATGCTCTCCAGATCCGCCCAGCTCACCGGTGTCGAGGCCGGCAGGTTGGTGCGGGCGCGCAGGGAGTAAGGCGCCGCCGAGGTGTGGCCGCGCGCGTTGCGGTGATAGTCGATGAAGATGCGCTTCTTGCGGTTGTCCTTGCCCATGGTGGTGGTGAAGGTGTCGGGCGCGGTGGCCGCCAGATGCGTGGAAATGGCGCTGGTCGCCTGGTGCAGCTTCTTCCAGTTCTGCTTGGCGCTTACCGGCACGGTGATGTGGATGCCGCTGCCGCCGGACGTCTTGGCGAAGGGCACCAGCCCCAGACCCTCCAGTTCGGCCTTGATGTGCACCGCCGCCTCGACCACCTCGCGCCAGGAAATCCCCTCGCCCGGGTCGAGGTCGAAGACGATCTGGTCCGGTCTGTCGAGGCTGGTGCGATGCGTGCCCCAGGTGTGGAACTCGACGACGCCGAACTGCGCCAGCGCCAGATAGCCCTTGGCGCCTTCGACCGAGAGATAGGATTTGGTCTCGCCCTCCGAATTGGTGGCCTCGAACGTCACCACCGAGGGCGGCATGCCGGTGAAGGCATGGCGCTGGAAGAAGCAGTCCTTCGGCAGGCCGGTCGGGCAGCGCACCAGCGACACCGGGCGGCCGAGGATGTGCGGCAGCATGAAATCGCCGACCAGCGCGTAATAGACGGCGATGTCGAGCTTGGTCGGGCCGGTCTTGCCGAATAGCCGCCGCGTCGGGTTGGTCACCCAGATGGTGGCAAGGTCGGCCTCCGAGATCAGCCGCTTGCGTTTGGCCGACACCGGCGTCGACAGGCCGACATCGCGCAGGCCGCGAAACACCGCGTGGCGCAGCGCATTGTCCGCCGTGCGGTTGGCATAGTGGATGCGGGCCGAAAACAGTGGCTTCACCCAGTGCATCTCGCGCATCACTTCGCGCGGCGCGCCTTCTGGCGCCGTCGCCCCTGACGTGAGCGGCTCCAGCCGCGCCAGAAGGTCGGCGGCCGTGTCGCGGTCGAAGCCCGTGCCGACCTTGCCGCGATAATGCAGCTCGCCCTCCTCGAATTCGGCAAGGCCGAGTGCCGCCAGCCCCTCCGCCGCGTCGGAGACCGTATAGCCGGCGATGACGAAGTCGCCGTTTTTTAGCGCCTTGGTCTTCGTCCAGCTCTTGGTGCGGCCACTCTGGTAGATCGCGGTCGCCCGCTTCGAAACCACTCCTTCCAGCCCCATATCCGACGCCTGGTCGTAGAGCCCCTGCCCGGAGCCCTCGACATGGTCGGAGAACTGGATGGCGGAATTGGCGCCGAGGCCGGCGAGCAGCTCGGCCAGCAGCGCCTTGCGCCGGACGAGCGGCGTTTTCGTCAGGTCCCAGCCGTCGAGATGCAGAAGATCGAAGGCGTAGAAATGCAGCTTGCTGCCGGCGCCTTCGGCCAGCGCGTCCTGCAGCAGCGCGAAACGGCTGATGCCCTTGGCGTCGAGCACGACGATCTCGCCGTCGATGATGGCGTCGCGGCACGGCAGTTTGGCGAAGGCATGCGGGAGGTCGCCATAGCGCTTCGTCCAGTCGATGCCGCCACGGGTGATCAGCCGCACCTCTCCATCGGAGACATGCGCCATGGTGCGGTAGCCGTCGAACTTGATCTCGTGCAGCCAGACCTCTTTGGTGTCCTCGCCATCGGGCGGCTTGGGCACCTGTGTCGCCAGTTGCGGTTCGATGCGGCTGAGCGCCGGCGCCTTGAAGGCGCCCGGCAGCGTGCCGGGCTTCAGCGACCCCGGTTTGGGCCTGGGTTTGGCGGCCGGCTTTGGCGGCGCCACCAGCTCCTCGATGCGCAATCCGGATTTGACGCTTTCCGGCCGCGCTTCGAGGATGTCGAGCTTGGCGTCGGCGGCAAGGTCGCGCTCCTTGAACAGCAGCCAGTTCTTCTTGTTCTCGTCCTCGCCGGGCTTTGGCTTCAGCCGCGTCAGCATCCAGCCGCCATTGAGCTTCTCGCCGGCCAGCCGGAACTTGAAGGCGCCGGTGCGCAGGCTCTTCTCGACATCGTCCATCGGCGCCCAGCTGCCGGTGTCCCAGACGATCATCGGCCCGCCGCCATATTCGCCCTCGGGAATGACGCCCTCGAAGTCGATATATTCGAGCGGATGATCCTCGGTCTCGACCGCCAGCCTTTTGTCAGCCGGGTTGAGCGAGGGCCCGCGCGGCACCGCCCAGCTCTTCAGCACGCCGCCGACCTGCAGGCGCAGATCATAGTGATCGGCGGTGGCGTGATGCTTGTGCACGACGAAGCGGTTGCCTTCGTCGGCGGCCAATCCGCCGGCCGGCTCCGGCGTCTTCGAGAATTCGCGCTTGGCGCGATAGGTCTGGAGTTTGGGAGGGGTCGTCATGGCATACGCGAAGGAATGAGACGCACGTCAAGGACCGCCGCGCTCTTCCTGAACCTCAATCGTCGGTGGCCGGCGTCAGTTCGAGCTCGGCCGGCGACAGCCCCTGCCGCAGCTGGGCGAGCCGGAATTCGTCGACCCAGTAGGCCTCGCCTTCGACCAGCACGCGTGCCTGGTAGGCGCCGGCCGAAAAACTCTGCGCGGTGATGTAGACCTTGTGGCGGTCGAGCGCCTTGCGTACCGCCGCGCGCTTCGAATTCTGGCCGATGACGGGACTGAACATGACGCTGCCCTCGGTCGCCCTGACACGCAACACAGCCGCTTCCGCAGCCTGGCGACTGGGCTCAAGGATGACGGAGACACGCCGTCCTGTCAATTTGGGGTGGCCTGCAAATGCGGCACGACCTCCCGACGAAGTTGCGGGCGGCCCAAACCGGGGCTGTTTTCAGCTTGCCGGCCTGGAACCACCCGCCCGCCTTGCGTCCTTCCCAAGACAGGACACAAGATAGGCGCATCGACGCCAATTCACCTTGACTTGGATCAAGTGCCCTCGAGGTCGCGCCCCTGACAGGCGGGCGCCACCGCGCCGGGCCATGCTCACGCGGGCCGGTCGCGCACGGATGGCGCGTGCCAATACCATGAGCCGCCGGCGCCCTGTCGTTGGCGCCGCGAAAAACCTGCCGCTGTCGAAATCCGCTCCCCGCGAACGACATTGGTGCGGCGCCGACCAACATCGCGGCGCCGATCACACCTCAGAGAGCACCATCATGGCCAAAATGCTTGTCATCTACAAAACCCCTGCCGATCCTGCCGCCTTCGACCGGCACTATTTCGACATCCATCTGCCGCTCGCGAAACAACTTCCCGGCCTGCGCCGCTACGATGTCAGCAAGCGGCCGATCGTGAGCCTCTCGCCGGGCGAGATACCCTACATCGTCGCGACCCTCTATTTCGACAGCCTGGACGCCATTCGTGCGGCTTTTGCGAGCGAGATCGGCAAGGCCTGCGCCGTCGACCGGCGCAAATACGCGCCTGAAGACGACGACGTGATGATGCTGCTTTTCGATTCGGAGGCGATGTGACGCGTCGGTTCGCTGGTACGGGCACGGGAACCGATGCGAGCGCTTCAGCTCTTCAATCGCCGCAAGCCGCGCACCAGTCCCTGGCCGGCCTTGAACAGGCGCGGGTTGGAGCGCACGAAAAGCTCGGCCCGCTCGCGAAGCGCCGCGACGGCGGCCACGCCCTTGCCCAGCGGCGTCAGCGTTTCGTCGATCTTGGCCAGGACCGAGCTCTCGGCGCCGAACTGTTCCTTGTAGGGCTGACTGCCGACCGACAGGTCGAAATAGTCGAAGCCCTGCCGGAGTGCCCATTCCATCAGCCTGCCGATGATCGCCAGGCCCGGTGAGGCGTTGACCACCACCTCCTGGTCTATTCCGATCAGGATGGCATGCAAGGTGCCTTGCCGGGCCAGCGTGTACTGGCCGGCGACCCAATCCTCGCCGGCGCGCAACCCGAAGACGCGCACCGATCCGTCGGACAGGCCCTGAAGCGCCGCGTTTCGGTAGAAATCGACGACCGCCGGCTGCGCCAGCAGGTCGAAACGCCCCAGTTGCCGAAAGCGCCGGAGCCGCATCTCGACCAGCGCGCCGAAGATGAGCTCCACCAGGGCCGGCGTGTTGGCCTCGACCAGATCCACGCTGCCGTGCCGTTCAAGCCGGCGCCAGTCCTTGTTGAAGGTTTTGACAAAGGACGGCCTGCCATGGCGCTTGATCAGGGTCTCCGGATCGCCCTCCAGAACGAGCCCGGAGGTGATGAGGCTGGAATCGGCGGCGAAGGCCAGCATCGCCAGTGGATTGCCCACGCCGTGAATCTCGCGCGGAATTCCCGTGATATGGATGCGGTCCGCCGGCGGCAGGACGGATCGGATCGCCGCCCATGCCGCCTCGGCGGCTTGCCGGGTCCAGGGGCTCCTGTCCGCCAGCAGCGGCGCGGAATAGTCGCAGACGCCGCAGCTCAGCCATTCGATCACCCGATGTCCGAACCTCGAGCTCCGCATCAGCGGCATCAGCATCTTGAGTTCGCCGGTACCGGCGTCGGTCACTTCCACGACAAGCAGTTCGGCGCCCTCGGGCATCAGCCGTTTGGCGATCCCCTCGGCCCACGCATAGGATTGATGGGCGGTGCATACGCCCTCGGCCTGGCACCGCAGCCAGAGCGGCATGACTGTTTCCAGGCTGGTGTGCAGCCGAGCCGTGTAGACGCCTCCGGCAACGCCTGTGCCGTGGCCCAGGACCTGGCCGCCAGGTGTCGGCGCGCCAGTTGCGGGCGCTGTCGCCATTGTCGGGATCGACATGTCCGTCACCTATCTTTTTCCCGTGGCGAGCGGGATGTGTCCGGCCCGTCGCCACGACGTTGGCTGGCCATCATGGCGGTCGTCCCTCGGCTCGAGCGCCCGCATGTGGCGGCGTGCGAAATACCATGAGGCCAGAAGCACGACGATCTCGGAGGCAGCGGCCCCGGCGAGCGACCACGGCGGAGACGCGATCGCCAGCAGGATGGCGATCAGGACCAGTCCGACGATCGCGCCGGCCGTCGTGATGAAGGCGACCATCCGGAAATCGCCGAGGATCTCGAGGATGACGCGGGGCATGATGTAGAGCATGATCGGCACATAGTTCGCGATCGCCAGGAGCCCGATGAAGCCTATCGAGGCGTCCGCGAGGGCCTGGGATTTTATCATCGGCAAGACGAACAGGATGCCAACTCCGTAGACGAGGCTGCCGAGCCCCATCACCAGGGCCCATATCTTGGCCTGCGTCCAGACGCGGCCGACTTCGTTCTTCGCCATCAGCTTCGCGAGTTCCGGCTGGATCATGTTCATGAAAGCGAGGCTGACGATGCGCAGCGGGCCAAACAGCACGAGAACCGCCGCCAGTGGCGCGTAAGCGGCCGGTCCGGCAATGCCCGCGACCAGCAGCGCCAGGCACTGCCCCTGGATGTTGGTGGTGGTGGCGCTGAACCCCGACCAGCGCAGCTGGGGCCAGAGCCTGGCGTAACGGCGCCGGGCCGGCATGCGGAAGCTGACGCGAAGCGTCCGGCGCGCCAGCCGCACCAGCACGACGATGCCGATCAAGTTGGCCGCCGCCAGTGCATAGAACACCGCCTGCAGCACATCAGCGGCCACCCAGATCGCCAGCGCGGTCAACGCGGCGCCCGCGACCGTGAAGACGAAGTCGCTGATGGAGACAATCATCTGCTGGCGGCGCGCGAAGAATGCCGTGCGCATATAACTGCGCAGCGACCAAGCGCCGACGAAGCAGCCAGCGGCGACACCGCTTGCTTCTCCCCAAAGCTGCATCAGCAGCGCCGTGGCGGCGGCCATCACCAGCGCCACGACCAGCGCCGCCGTTCCGAAAGTGACATCGTGTGCGTCGACGCCGGCGCTGTTGGTGCTCTTGCCCATCCATATGCTGGCGGGCACGGCGGTCAGCGACCGGATATAGGACAGGCCGACGCCCCCCATCACCATGGCGATGGCGAAGATGCCGTAGCCTTGCGCCGACAGCACATGCAGCAGCGCGATGTTCAGCGCGAAATGAAAGCCGCTCTGCATGGCCTCGCCGCCGATCATCAGCACGAGACGCCGGAGCAGATGGGCGGGAAACGCGAACTTCACGAACTGGTCTCCGCTTCGCGGGCGGCATGCGCCCGGCCAGGCTTCGCCAGCGCCGACCTCAGCTTGTCCGTGGCGATCGCCGCGATCGCCGCCGCCGCCACCTGCTCGCTGAAGATCTCCTCGTATCGCGACCGCCCCGCGGCGACGAAACCACGCCAGGCGTCCGGCCGCAGGATGATCTCCCGCAGTTTGCCGGCCAGCGCCGCGGCATCGCCCGGCGGAACATGCCAGCCCGTCTTGCCATCGATGACGACTTCCACCAGCCCGCCGATCGCCGACACCAGCGGCGGACGGCCATGGGCCATTGCCTCGATGGCGACACGACCCAGCGATTCCGGACGCCGCGACGGCACGGTGACGATGTCGGCCCAGCGGTAATGCTCCGAGGGGTCCGGCACGAAAGGCAACACGCTGACGCGTTCGGCCAGGCCCATGCTCTCGACCAGTTCGGCCAGCGCGCGCTCGCGCTCGGCGCTTTCGAAGGCGCCGCCGACCAGCCGCACCTCGATCCTCGACCGCAATTCCGGTGGCATCGAAGCGATCGCCTCCAGCAGGACTTCCTGGCCCTTGATCCTGTTGACGCGGCCGAGCAGCAACACCCGCAACGGGCGCTTGCCGTCATAGGTCATCGCTTCGGCGGCCGCCGGCCCGGCGACACCGTTGTAGACGACATGCGTGCGCGAGCCCCTGGGATCGCCGAACGCGGCGCGCGTCGCGCGCGAGTTGAAGATGAGATCCGCATGGCTCCAGCGCATCAGGCCGACCAGCACCCGGCGCATGGCGCCTTCGGGGATCTCGTGGATATGCAGGACAGCCTTGCCGGGGACGAAGCGCGCGGCCAGCGCGTAATCGGCCACGATCGAGGTGTTGATATAGGTGAGATCGCAATCCCTGAGGCGGCGCCATGCCCTCAGCACCGCCATCGGCAGCCGCGCCATCTCGACCGTCGCCAGGCGCAGTATGGCTTGGCGCCTCAGCACCCAGAGCGGTTCGAAGACGATCCGGCTGGCATGGCCCTCCAGGATTTGCACGATCGGCCCGCTGCGCGGCAGCACCACTTCGATGTCGGCCGACGGAAACGCGGCGCGCAGCGCAGCGACGCTCTCCGCGAAACTGCGGTCGGAACCATAGAGTTCATATCCCTGATGAACGCAGGCAATCCGCATCTTTGTATCCCGCCAGGTGCCGCAACCATCGCGCTGACCGGTGGCGTGCTGGAACCTTGTCGCAAGAACCATGCCTGGTCGATCCGTCCGGCCGCCGGACGCCAAATCCCTGGCAATGCCTCGTTTCGACACAGATGCGCACAGAAGGGTTGACCGATAATGAAACAACCACCGGGTTCAATACAGTTTTTTTACAACCCGGCGCGATGATCATCCGCCCGGACGCCGAAATCGGGAGATGGCACGGAAGTTGCGCTTCCGCTTCCTGATGATGCAGCAGTCGCTAATATGCATGGAACCCATCCGAAAGTGCCGCCGGCCATGAAACCAGAGACGCCCGCCATTCTGATCCTGGGCACGCGCGGCATACCGGCGGCCCATGGCGGCTTTGAAACCTTCGCCGAGAGACTGGCTCTTTTTCTCGCCGCGAGAGGCTGGAAGGTCGGCGTCTACTGCCAGCAGGAGGTCGACCGGATCGGGCAGAGGGTGCGCAGCGAAACCTGGCGCGGCATCGAGCTCATCCATGTCGAGGTCGCCTCCAAGGGGCCGCGCGCGACACTGGAATTCGACTGGCAATGCGCCCGCGACGCCGCCAGGCGGCCGGGCGTCTGCCTCGTCCTCGGCTACAATGGCGGGATCTTCCTGACCTGGCTCAGGCTGATGCGGCGCAAGATCATCACCAACATGGACGGCATCGAGTGGCGCCGCCCCAAATGGGGGATGGCGGCGCGCACCTGGTTCTGGCTCAACGAATGGATTGCCGCCTGGACCTCGCATCGCCTGGTCGCCGATCATCCCGCGATCGCAGACCATCTGGCGACGCGCCGGCCGCGCAGCGCCATCGCCACCATCGCCTATGGCGCCGATCCGGTGACATCGGCGCCCGAGGCGCCGGTTCGGGCGCTCGGCCTCGAGCCCGGGCGCTACCTGATCTCGATCGCGCGCATCGAACCCGACAACAACATCCTGCCCATCGTCGAAGCCTTTTGCAGCCGCAAGCGCGACATGAAGCTGGTGGTGCTGGGCACGCTTTCCGACCAAATCCCCTATCACGTCGCCGTCCGCAAGGCGGCGAATGGCTCGGTGGTTCTGCCGGGCGCCATCTACGACCAGGAAATTGTGAAGGCGCTGCGCTACCACGCGCGCGCCTATCTGCACGGCCACACGGTCGGCGGCACAAACCCGTCGCTGGTCGAGGCGCTTGCCGCCGGCAACATGGTGATCGCGCACGACAATCCCTACAACAGGTGGACCGCCGGGGCTGCCGCCATCTATTTCACCGATACCGGCAGCTGCGCCGAGCGGATGCAACAGGCGCTGGACGACGACGCCCTGGTCGCGGCCTGCGGCAAGGCCGCCAGGGCGCGTGCCAATGAGGCCTTCCGCTGGGAGGACGTCCTGCTTGCCTACGAGCGTGAAGCCTACCGCTTGCTCGGCATGACCGCCGCCGAGGCCGTCGCGATCGATCGTCCATCGCCCGGCACCGCATGACGGGCTGGTCGCGCCGTCGGGTCCTCAAGGCGGCGCTGTCCACGGCGGCAGCACTTGGCTTCGCCCCGATCGCGCCGTCCGCCCGCGCAGCCGCCGAGGCACCGCATTTTCGGCGTGGCGTCAACGCCTGGCCGTGGTTCTCGCTGACACGTGAATTTCCAGCACCCCGCACCGATTACGCCTGGCCGCCATTCCAGTCGCAACGGCCGGTTCCGACACCGGCCGATCTGCGCCGGTTGCGCGCCACCGGGCTGGATTTCATCCGCCTGCCCGTCGATCCCGGCCCCTTCCTGGCGGCCGACACCACGTCCCGCGGCCAGTTGCTGGACATGCTGGACAAGGCCGTCACCGCGACGCTCGACGCCGATCTCGGCATCATCGTCAACGTGCAGGCCAACGGCGCCACCCACTATTGGAACCCTGACCGCATGGTCTCCAGCACCGCCGCGCCCGCCTTCGATCTCTACCGGGGGCTGATCGGCGAGCTTGCCGGCAGGCTGGAGCGGTTCCAGCCGGGCAAGGTGGCGCTCGAGCCGGTCAACGAACCGCCGCAGGCCTGCGCGTCCAACGTCTGGTCGCAGGTCCAGCACGCGCTTCTGACCGCGGCAAGGGCATCGTCCGCGACCCTGCCGCTGGTCGTCACCGGCGGCTGCGGCTCGATGGTCGGCGGGTTGACCGCGCTCGATCCGGCGCCGCTGTCGCCATTCGAGCCGATCCTGTTCACCTTCCATTTCTACGAACCCTATCTGTTCAGCCACCAGGGCGCGCCGTGGATGCGCGAGCCTGTCTACCGTTCGCTCAACAACGTGCCATGGCCGGCATCCGCCGGCTCGTTGGAAGGAACGCTGGCGTCCGTCAGGGCGCGCATGGCTAAGGACACCGAAACGACCGGCGAGGCCAAGCGCGCCGCCTATGCGCAAACCGAGCGCGTGCTGAAGGTCTATTTCGACGCCCAGCCCGACCGGGGCTTCGTCGACAAATATCTTCGCCAGGTTCGCGCCTGGGGCGACGCCCATGGCCTTGCGCCGGAACGCATCGTCATGGGCGAGTTCGGCGCGCTGCGCACCGACGCCCGCTACGTGGCCGCGCCCAACCCCGATCGCGCGCGCTACATCGCCGACGTGCGCCAGGGCGCCGAGGATCTCGGCTTTGCCTGGGCATTCTGGAACCTCTTCGATGGCATGGGGATGATGGACGACGCCACGCGCGCCCTGGACCCCGCCATCATCGACGCGCTTGGCCTGACCATGCCGGCGGATTAGGGTCAAAACCCGATCACTCCGAACGAGTTCGACCCGAAGTCGACTTATGTCTTCCACTGTCTTCCACGAAGCGAACGCCAACTTTGCACCTCGCTCCAGCCGTTCATCCACTTTAAAGGAATTCCTGAAAGCGGACGGACTGTTCAGTAGCCCGACGCCCGCATCGAGTTCAGACGAGTTGACATAGCCCAGCGAGTTCGTCCGAATGATAGCATTCGCACCCTGAAGGTGTAGGAAAGCAGGTAATTTGTGGAGAACTCAACTCAACCTTCGTCTCAAAATAGTGAATCCGCGCCACCTGGCTCCAAGCCATAAACTCTTGCAATGTCTCGGCTTAAATTCCGGAGCCAGTCTACATCAATCCAATGGACCTCTAATGAGTGCACGGCTATCGACGGCCATTCGGATAGGGGAAGCAGCAAAGGCGATTCTTCGAAAAACACAGAGCTTTCCAGGCCCAGAATTCAGAGAGCTTGCAGATCCGAGCGACCGCGAACACGTCGGTGTTGAACCGATGCTTTTAGCGCTATCGATGGAGTTGGCGCTCAAAGCGTGGTTCGTTTTCGACCACGATGATCCAAAAGTTGTCAAATCGCACAACCTCGTGAAGCTGTTTGACAGCCTAAAGCCCGAAAGCCAAG
>NZ_JAPFQA010000019.1 GCF_027563465.1 Mesorhizobium qingshengii
CATATTTGAACCGCACATTCTGCAGGACCTTCGCCTTCACCTCGACATGAAGCTGCTCGGTAACGGTCTCGCCCATGCGATGCATCTGGCCGGCGCAGCAAGGACACGCCTTCTGATCGTCGGGAAGGTCGTACTCGACACGCTCGCGCGGCAGGTTTTCCGGCAAGGCCTTGCGGCCGCGCTTCTTTCCGGTCTTGCTTTCGACCACTGGCAATCCAGTATCCGGAAGGTCGGCGACATCGTCATCTTCGCCGTCGGCGTCATCCTCATCCGCGGCCTGTTCGGCTTCATTGAAGAGACGATCAATGTGCTTTTCGCTCTTCGGCGCAAAACGATGCAGTCGTGCAAGCGCCAGCTCTTCCTCGAGTTTGACGACGCGGTCGGCGAGTTGACGGTTCTGCGCCTGCAGCGCAGCAATACGCGCCATCAACTCTTCAACAGTCGGTTCGCCGGGTCGATTCATCAGATTCTTGAATCGAAAGCATGCCGCCGCGTCAATCGCTCAATTCGAGAGCCCTCAACCGGCAACCTGATATTGCCGCACCGGATGGCGGACCATCGCATCGATATCGATGCCGTCGAGAATCCAGTGCAATTGCTCGGTCGTAAGCGTGACCACCGCTGCCTCCCGGCGCGGCCACCGGAACTTGTCCTCGGTCAGCCGCTTCAGGACCAGCACAAAGCCCGACCGATCGAAGAACAGGAGCTTCATCCGGTCGCGACGGCGATTGCAGAACGCAAAAACCGCCGCAGCAAACGGATCGAGCGCCATCGTCTCTTGGACCAGAACCGCAAGGCTGTTGATGCCGGCCCGGAAGTCGATCGGCTCGCGGTGCAGGTAGACTTTCAGGTTAGCGCCCAGTCTGAACATGACCCAGTGCTCCGATGGTCGCCGTCAATGCATCCACATCACCGCATTCCAGCGTCAGCTTCACGCCGTTCGGCAGTGACGCGCTCACCTTGGCTGGAGAGGAAAAAAGCGCAGTCCTTTTCGATGCCGACCCACGCACCCCATCGCAAGTCCCCGGCAAATCCACCGCAGCCATGCTGCTCTGTCGCAGCAAGGCCCGATCGGAGGTGCTTTCAATCTGAACCGGGAGAAACGCCGGTGATGAGGACGGCGGGAGGGACTGGGTCTCCGTGCGCTTCTTTATCCACTTCCGAAGAAGGTTCGCATTGACCCCATGTTCGAGCGCAAGCCGCGATACCGACACACCAGGCTCAAGGCAGGCCGCGACAAGACGGTCCTTCGATGCGGGGTCGTATCGGCGTCGCCCGTTCCGACCGACAAGCCTCACCCGCAGCTTCTGCTCATCTTCTTCCATAACTTGGTGTCCACCTATTTTGGTGGACACCTCATGCATCAACCCACTCAATGGCAAAAGGTGCGGGGAAATTCGCGCTCACTCTTTATCGGAACGGTCGCGATACCTACTATCGGATTCACGGCACGACAGAGCCTTGGACGATCGGCCGGGCGGTATCCAACGGCTGCATTCGAATGCTCAATGAGCATGTGGCCGATCTCTATGAACGCGTCCCGATCGGAACGATCGTCGTTGTTCTGTGACACAGAGAAAATGTCATCATCCATGTTCGACAGGAGGCTTCGCTGCAGCGCTCTATTGGATACGGCACTCCAAGACGAAATGCGCATCCTGGAGCGTCTTCGTTCCGCTGGTCGAAATCTGCTGGCGGATAGGTCCAACGCTTGGTGCCTTACGACGGAAGTGTGAGAGATATTCGCGCGCGCATGCGCTAGATTGGTGTGCCCGCCCAGACAGAAAAGGGAGGGCCCATGCCGGGCGGTCGTATGGAACCCGCTAGGAATATGGAGGCAGCAAAATGGGACCGGAAAAAAGTGAAATCAATCGACGGACCGCCGTTTTGATCGCAATAGTGTCAGCGGTCACGATGTCTGGCGGCTCGACCGAGGCGGAGGAGGCAAAGTTCACGACCCTGACGAGTTTTCAGTTGGCCGAGATGCTGAAGAAAAAGGACTTCTTCTTCGTGAACGTGCACACGCCATATGAGGGCGAGATCAGAAATACTGACGCCTTTATTGTCTTCGACAAAATCGCGGATAATCTTGACAAGCTTCCGAAGGATAGATCTGCAAAGATCGTACTGTATTGTCGAAGTGGGCGAATGAGCGAAATAGCGGCACGGGAGTTGACGCAACTCGGTTTCAGCCAAGTGTCACATTTATCGGGCGGAATGATCGATTGGAAGAAGACCGGCTACGATATCCTTGAAAAGTAGCGTGCGTGCGGGGAATAGCAACGAGGCTCGGCTGGCAAACGGAAGTCAGTCTCGACTTCCTGACGCCTGCGAGGCTTAGAGCTTTGCCTAAGCAGGTCGGCTATATGTGATCTGTAGTCTGGACCTGGGCGGGAGCTGACATCCCACGCCCCGAGTTCATGCACATAGCCTGAGAAAAAATGTCCGCCTTAGGCGAGACGCACGTCCCTATTGAACCGCGCCAACCAGGACGGGTTGGCCTTCACGGATCGAGACCCATTGTCCGGTGTTGTCGATCGCCTGACGCTTCAAGAAAGTATAGTCTGTCTCATCCCACTGGCGGACTTTGTCGGTCAGATTGTCCAAGAGATAATCGCCCTTGTCGGTGCGCACCGTCAGCACCGCATGGCCTTCGCCGTCGGGCTTGCGCAGGACAGTGATCAGAAGATCGGCTAGCGACATTCCCATGCGGTTCAGTTCACGGCGTTTCTCGAGCACATAGTCCTCGCAGTCGCCGACGCCCCGGTCCGGATAAGCCCAGACCTCATCCTTGCCGTAGATGTCCAAGTCACTCATCGGCTTGATCGCGGCGTTGACCTTTGCGGTGACGCTGGTCAGTTCTCTCCACAGCGCGTCGGTCATGGTGGCGGGTGCCAGTTTGCTTGGGCGAATGGAGCATTCGGCCGGATTGGCCTTGCAAAAATCGTAGTGTCCGATCGGCTGCGAGGTGAGGCCGCCCGTTACCATCGGATGGGCAGCAACGGCAGACACCGCAGCCAATGCCAAAACTACCAATCCCAACGCAGTCCCGGCAGCCGTGCGCACGATCCGCGCCGTCGAAAAGGAAAACATTGTCCCCGCTCGTCCCTGATTGTTAACGAAACGTTAACGACCATTTACAGTGCGTGTCAATGATGCGGCCCGCCAGATCAGCGGCATGGTTACTGACATGTCTGTGGCGACTGCGACAAACGGTCGCCGAACACCGAGAGGCGTTCAGGCGGCCTTCTTCTCGGCGGAGCCGGTGTTCATCGTGCTCTGCTCGACGGCGTCGATGGTCGGCCGTTCATAGGACGAGATGGTCTTGCGGCCGAACTCGATCGCCACCTGCGGCAGCGCGCCGTTCATGTAGGCCAGCAGCGTCTGCTTGACGATGATGTAGAGGCGGTTGTTCTTCTCGCGCACAGTCTTGATCTTGGTGGCGACCGGCCCGACCACCGCATAGGACAGGAAGATGCCAAGGAAGGTGCCGACCAGGGCAGCGCCAATCAGGCCGCCGAGAATTTCCGGCGACTGGTCGAGCGCCCCCATCGCCTTGACCACGCCAAGCACCGCGGCGACGATGCCAAGCGCCGGCAAGCCGTCGCCGACCGCCACCAGCGCGTGATAGGCCTTCATCTTGTCGGACTTGATGGTCTGGATTTCCTCGTCCATCAGCGCCTCTATCTCATGCGAGCGGGCATTGCCGATGATGATGATGCGGCAATAGTCGCAGATGAAGGCCATCAGGTCGTGGTTCTTGAGCACGGTCGGAAAGGCCTGGAAGATCGCCGACTCCTCGGGGTTGTCGATATGCGCCTCGACCTCGCTGCGCGACTTCGAGCGCAGCTCGCGCATCAGGCTGTGCAGCACGCCGAGCGTTTCCAGATAGTCCTGCTCTTTCGGCACCGCTTGCTTGAAGGCTTCAAGGATGCCCCTGCCGGTATCCTTGACCGTCTTCATCGGGTTGGCGACCAGGAAGGTGCCCAGTGCCGCGCCGCAGATGACGACGGCTTCCCATGGCTGGACCAGCACGCGAAGATGGCCGCCCATGGCCATGAAGCCGCCAAGGACGCAGCCGAGCGTCACCACAAGTCCAATCAGAATGCCCACGACAGGTCCTTCCAAATTTCAGGTCAGGATCCTCGAGTATCCCGCGTGTCTTGTGTGAGGCTTGTTGAGCTGCACTGGGGGGTATCCGCCACCCCGAGAATGTCACCAACGCCGCGCAAATATGTTCCCGCTCACGGCTCCAATTGCGGCCAAGCCTGCGATAGCGATCGTATACCACGTGGCAACAAAAAGCGGCGAGTCGTCCGTGCACTGGGCCGCGTAGAGCGTCGCCGCAATCGCTCCCGCAAATATCCCACAAACCGCGCCTGCAAGGGTCGGCCTCGTCGGCGCGCCATAGCGCAGGACCGTCTGAAAAATGGCCAGGGGACCGATGCCAATCAGGGGAATGTAGGTCAGGCAAACCATGCTGTTCTTGCCAATCATCCTCGCCGACCAGACATCCGGAGGAAGAACGAAAAGTTCGACAACCACCGCAATGGCGATGAGGACGGGAGCGATCGCCAAATACGGAATTGCTTTTCGCCACGCGTCGTCTGGGCGGGAAAGTGCGCGAGCAGGACCAAACGCACTCGCAGCGAGCGATATCGTCACAACGAACTTGAACAGAAAACGCGGCGTCCGGGCGGCAGCGAGGATGTCCGGTCGCAGGCCGAGCGTCGCGAAGAAGACGATAGCCGCAATCAGAATTGCCAGTCCCAACGCGCCTAGCCAAACTGTGGAGAGCGGCACCACAGGCCGTCGAGCGTCTGTAGCCAACGCCCTGATGAGATCACTTGTGTTCATTGCAATTCAGCCCGAGTAGTCGATTAAAGGCGCTGCTCTTACCATATTCGTTCAAAGACCCGCCGTGGTTACCTCGATTCATATGTTTAATAGCCGCCGGTGGCCAGCCAGTCTCCAACAGCTCCTAATGACCGTACATCTGATAGGCGTAGGTGACACCTGCCAATCGGATCTGGCGGTGGTGCGGCGTGACGGCAAGAGGATTTGGTGCGGCAAATGCCCGTCCGAACCTGATCGCAGAAGTTCTCCGCAAGCAAGCGCCAGCGGCAAAGCGGGTGGTGTGAGACCGGTCCTTTGTCAGTGTGGTTCTACCACGCCTTGAGCGCAGAAGGGCTTCCGGCGATCTGCATCGACGCCCGGCATGCCAAGGCCGCGCTCGACATGGCGCCCAAGAAGACTGACGCCAATGATGCCGATGGCCTGGCACATCTGGCTGAGGTTGGCTTCTACGGTGAGGTACGGGTGAAGGGCTATGACAGCATGCTGATCCGCACGCTCGTCGCCGCGCGGACAAGGCTGGTCAGGATCACGACCGAGCTGTCCAACCAAATCCGCGGGCTCATGAAGACGTTCGGGCTGGTGATTCCACGAACGCCCTCCAACCCGCTCTGGACGATCACCGACATCGCAGCAGCCGCCGAGATCACCCACAAGGCCTGCGCCAAGCTGGCGGTCGACTCGACCTGCGCCTTGCCGGTCCACGCCCGCCCGCTGACCCTGGGCGCCGACATCGTCATGCATGCCGCGACCAAGGACGATGACTTCCGGGGCCGCATCAAGACCGTGCCGGCGGGTGGATGGGGCTTTTCGCATGCTGCGCTTCCGCTTGGTGTTCAAGCCTTTGCTTCGATCAGGCTTTTACGATCTGTTTAGGTTAACCACACGTATCGCATTTGAGACAAAATCGAGACAAGAGACCTCGCTAAGCCGCTTCTGACATCCCCTCATGAGCGAGCTCCAAATGCGTCACATTGACCGTCTTCCATTCATCTTTGCCGCAGTCCTGTTCCTGCTTGCGTGGTTATTGGGTTTTCCGATGCGTGCCCAATCCGCGCCGCTTGAGGATGTCCAATGCACCGGTGATTTTGGATGCCGCGAGCGGCAAGACACTTTATCAGGACGGCATTTGTGACCAGCGTTTCAGCCCGGCCTCGACATTCAAGGTCCCCCTTGTCCCTCATAGGGTATGGGAATCCTGGACGACGAGAGCGCTGGCTCCGGTTGTCTGAACAGTTTCCCGCGAACTATAAGTGGGGTTCGGCCGGGTTTCATTGATTCGATTGCGCCGGGTGTCGGGCGTGAAGCAGGGAGGGCGATAGCCCGAGCGTAGTCGCATCCAACACCCGGCGGCGGAAAATTCATGCCGCCGCCATGGTCGCGGCTTCATCATGTATGCGCGTTCAGGCGGGAGCCTTATCGCGCTTGGTGGCCCGATCGGGCCGGTGGAGGGCGCCAAGCTCGCCTGGGCCTTTCACGATCTTGCCGACCGTTCGGCTGTCCGCACCGCCTTTTATGGCGTGGAGCCGGACCAACTGCCATGTATCTCGACATGGGCCTGGTCACACTGAAGCATGGCGAAGTCGCGCGCGTCGATTTAGCCGCGTTCAATCTCGACGGCCTGCGCCGCCAGCCGCTCCGCTACGCCGATCGCCGCGCCGAAAAGGACGGTCTGGTCTTCGAGGTCGTCGAGGCCAACGACGTGGCGCCACTGCTTGGCGAATTGCGACAGGTGTCGGACGCCTGGCTGGAGATGAAAGCGGGCAGCATCCCGGTCCATTTGCGGGTTTTGGGCCGTTGCTTTGCCCGACCTTCCTACCCCTATCCCATAGCCCTGGGGGCTACAGTTCTCCTCGACAAGGTAAAGAAACCGGTCCGAGGCGTCGGCGACAACGGTTCGGCGGAATAGACCGAGAGGGAACTCCACCTGCGGCAGGTAGGCCGGGTCGACCGAAAAGGGCTCCGATGATCTATGGGGCAATGGCCACTTGGGGAGCGAAAGCGACGCTCGTTCCAAAGCCAGCCAGCGCAATTCGAACGACCTCTGTAACCTTTGTTTACGGGCTCTTCATGACATCCACCTAGGCTTTACCCTATTTGTGCCTGTTGATAATGTGCAAGGGCAGAGAATGACGGAACCCATGGCGACCAGACGGCCTCATATTCTCGCGTTGTTCGGCGCCTTTGTCGCGCTGACGCCGAGCGTGGCGGTTAGCGACAGCATCGACATGCAAGTCACGTCGGCCATTCCGACACCTAGCTTGCATGACCCGAGCCTGGAGAACAAAGGACTATCGCAATTCGCCAGCGTTTCCCGGCTAAAAACGGGCCTCGATGCGCTCGCAGCTGGCGACATTCCCGGCGCCCGTGCCGTGCGTGATGCTCTTCCCGCCAACTCGCTCGACCAGCACATCCTTGCCTGGGCGATTGCGCTGTACGGCGGCGACAAGGTTCCGAGCGGCGACATCGCCGCCGCGGCAAAGATGTTGCCCAACTGGCCGGGCACCGTTGCCTTGCGCAAGAACAGCGAGCGCGCGCTCTATCGCGAGAACCCTGCCCCCGACATCGTTATCAGGGCGTTCGACGGCAGCCAGCCGTCGACATTCGAAGGCGTGATGGTTCTCGCCCGCGCCTATGTCTCGTCCGGCAACGCCAAGGCGGCGCGTTCGGTGCTGTCACCGTTCTGGCGCACCGCGATCCTGGAAGCCAAGGACGAAACCGCGCTGATCAAGGAATTCGGCAGCCTGATCCCGGCCGCGGATCACCGTTTTCGCATGGAGCGCATGTTCTATGCCGATCGGGTTGGCTCCGCGCAGCGCGTCGCCAGCCTCGCCGGCGCCCAACAGCTTGCGGAGGCCTGGGCGGCGGCGGATAGAGGCGACAAGAACACCGCCAAACTGCTGAAGGCAGTGCCGGCGGCGCAGCGTTCGGCCGGCTATTTCTTCGCGCAGGCCGAATATCTGCGCAAGCAGGAGAATTTTGCCGGCGCCGCTTCTGTCGTGATGCAGGCGCCGACCGATCGCGAAGCGCTGGTCGATCCGGACGCCTGGTGGGTCGAGCGCCGGGTGTTGTCGCGCGAACTGGTCGACCAGGGCGACATGAAGACGGCATACCGGATTGTCGCCATGCATGCCGCCGAAAGTGCCGCCAATGCGGCGGATGCCGAATTCCACGCCGGCTGGTACGCGCTGCGTGGCCTGAACGACCCCAAACTTGCTGCAACGCATTTCGTGCGCATCGCCGACCTTGCACAGGGACCGATGACCCTGTCGCGCGCCTACTACTGGCTCGGCCGTGCGGCGGAAGTCGGTGGTCCGGGCAATGCCAAGGACTATTTTGCGCGCGCCGCTGCCTACGGCACGACATTTTACGGCCAGCTTGCCGCCGAACGCGTCGGCCGGCAGGCGCTCAACATCGTCTACCCCCAGCCTGATACCGCCGATCGCCAGAATTTTACCGGCCGCGAGGCCGTTAGCGCCATCAAGCGGCTACAGGAGGCCGGCTACGACCGCTATGCCGAAACGCTCTATCGCGACCTAGCCGGCCAATTGACCAGCCCGGGCGAACTGGCGCTGCTCGCTGTTCTTGCCGAGAAGCAAGGCAACCATTTCATGGCGCTGAAGGTCGGCAAGATCGCCGGGGCGCGAGGCATCGATGTCGGCGCGCTGTCGCATCCGCTCGGCGTCATTCCCGATTCGGCCAATATCTCCGGCTCCGGCAAGGCGCTGGCCTATGCCATCGCCCGCCAGGAAAGCGAATTCAACATCGGCGCGGTATCAAGTGCTGGGGCGCGCGGGCTGCTGCAGCTGATGCCGGCAACCGCCAAACAACTGGCGAAGAAGGCCGGATTGCAGTTTTCGCAGACAAAGCTGACCACCGACGCCGGCTATAACGCGACGCTTGGTTCGGCCTTTCTTGGCGAGCAGCTTGACCGCTTCAACGGTTCCTATGTGCTGACCTTCGCCGGCTACAATGCGGGCCCTAACCGGGCAAGCCAATGGGTGGCGAAATACGGCGACCCACGCGGCAAGGACATCGATGCCGTCGTCGACTGGATCGAGCGGATTCCTTACACGGAAACAAGAAGTTACGTGCAGCGCGTGATGGAGAATTACGAAGTCTACAAGATGCGTATTTCCGGCAAATACGACATTGTCGGCGACCTCGTGAACGGACGGAAGTGATCCATCCCTGTCTGCCCGCTCTTGGTGAGCGGAACGGATTTTCAAAATCCAAACCTCGCGCGGCGCGGTGGATTGCCTGTGCCACCGCGGAGACTAGGTGCTCGTCAGATAGAGGCCCGAGATCCTGCAGAGCCCTTAGCCGGGCTTCAAAGTCGGCATATCTCGGTGCCACGTCGGGATCCGGCCAGGTCCTGAATTTCCCGGCCGATGGCCTGAATGGGCACGGTTCGGATGCGCGGCTCCTCCGGACTGCGCATTTTGGCCCATCCCTCACGGCCGTATCAGCATAGGCCGGAGCCCAGCGCGCGACCTCATTCAATGCATCGCGTGTAATGGCGATAAGACTGTAGCTGGTGCTCCGACCTGCCGGCCGCATCGCGGGCCAGAATGCCTTGGCGGGATAGGTCCTCGATGTCACGGGCCGCCGTATCCTGCGAGCGCTCGGCCAAAGCCGCGTAGTTGGACGAGGTCAGCTTTCCCTTCGAACCCGCCAAGTAAGCGGCCGATGGCGAGACGCTGGCGGTAGTAGAGTTGAGTGCTGCCCCGGCGTGGGCATCCCAGACCGGGCTTTGCGCAGAACCGAAACGAGGATCGTCTCCGCGCCCTCGAAGGCGCGGTCCAGGCACTCCAGGAACCAGGCGATCCACGGCGTGGTGTCGAGATCGCCCTTTTTGGGTTCGCTCCATTGAGATAAATCAACTTGCTTCCAAGCAAGATAGGTCAATATTCACCCGTCCTTTTGTGGGGCTTTTTGCAATGAGTCGAACTGGAGGTTTCCTGCTGACCATGTTCATCGCCATGGCGGCTGCCGCCGGTGTGGTTTTCTTGCTTTACAAGACTGAGCTTGGTCTTATGCGCGACGCCGCCAGCCGAGGCAGTCTGGTCGCCAACCTCGACATGGGCCCGATCGAATACGCCGACAAGGGTGCGGGCATTCCGCTCCTATCGATCCACGGCGCCGGCGGCGGCTTTGACCAAGGCCTTGCCCTTGCTGCCGATCTTGTGGGTGACGGCTTTCGGGTCATCGCGCCGTCGCGCTTCGGCTATCTGCGCACGCCCGTTCCGCAAGACCCCTCTCCAGCCGCGCAGGCCGATGCGCACGCGGCGTTGCTTTCCAAACTGAATGTTCCCAAAGCGGTGGTTGTCGGCGTTTCGGCAGGCGCGCGTTCTGCAGTTGAGTTGACACTTCGGCACCCGGACAAGGTCGCCGTTCTCATTCTGATCGTCCCTGCCCTTTATTCGCCTACCAGTCCGGTCTCGATCGAAGCGAGCCGCGGCAACAGGTTCGCATTGTGGGCCGTCAATGCTGGTGGCGATTTCGCTTGGTGGGCCACCGAGCAGATCGCGCCTTCAGTGCTCATTCGCTTCCTCGGCGTTCGACCCGCGCTGGTAGCGGCTGCGCCTCAGGCCGAGCGGGACCGCGTGATGAGTTTCGTCAAGAGCGTAGAGCCGTTGTCGCTGCGTTTCCCCGGAATCAATATCGATAGCACCCCCGCGTTGCATGAACTGCCATTGGAACAAATTACTGCGCCGACAATGATCATCTCTGCGCGCGACGATTTGTTCAACACGCTGCCAGCAGCCAAGTTCGCAGCGAGCAAGATCCCCGGTGCCAAGCTGGTCGTCTACGACACTGGCGGACACCTTTTGGTTGGACAGGTGCAGGAAGTTCGCACTGCAGTTCGCAGGTTTCTGGCTAGCGCGGGCTTGATCCCGTCATCCGATGCCACCGAGACAGTGCTACAATATCGCGTACGCTCCTGAGAGCCCTAAAACAGAGCATCGAACTTCCCGACCGCGTTGTCGCTTTGCAGATAATTAGTCGTCCGTGAAGACGGCCCAATTCGCCGATGGTGAGTTGCGAGCAGGGCTCGGTAGGATGGGGCTGGTATTGGCACGTCGGTTAGGCTGATCGCTGCTGGAGCGGCGGCTGCGAACAGCGCCAGGAAGAAGGCACACAAAAGCCTCAGCCAGTTGAGCAAGAGGCTGAAGTTATAGCCGACGGCGGCGAGCACTGCGTTGTTGGTATCGCCTTCGGCGAAGGCCAGGAAGTTGCGGCCCATGCGATGGTCGTTCTTAGATGGCCGATGACCGGTTCGAGGGCGGCCAGGCGTCGCAGTGCCCGCTCGATGGCCTTGGTGAGGCCGCGCCTGTAGCCGGCGACATGGACCTTGAACATCTTGTCGTTCGGCGCGTTGTGGCCGTGATAGCCAGCATCGGCGACGATCTTGCCGAGATTGGCGCCGATCGCGGTCTCGATGGCGGGAATGACGGTGGCCAGCGTGTGGCCGTCATAGGGATTGCCGGGCAGCGCCTTGACGTGGGCGACGAACTGGCCGCCGCGGCTGCGCTGCAGCGTGGTGGCGACCGAGACCTTGACGCCGAACTCATAGGGCTTGTGGGCCTTGCCCTTGAGGAGCGTCCTGATCACCGAAACGGGCACACTCAGCTTGGCAGTTCTGGTTGTCTCGGTCGTCAGCCCCGTAGTGCTCTACCTGCTGGTCAAGCGTACTGGGATTGGCGCCTTCCTGTTTGAACGGCCAAACTGGGCGCGCATCGCAAGATCGGACCAAATGGGGGCTCCACTCGGGCACATTTCGTTAGGTGCAGCGCTGAAGGCCGTTGAGTGAACTAGCGCCGAGTGCGGCTGATTGTATCGTCTTTTGAGGTCTCGGACCCGGCAATACGGAAGCAATCTCAGTCGAGGCTATGACGTCGCAAAATCACGCGCGCGCCATGGTACCGAAGGCCGAACCACTTCTGGCTGCCTGGCCAGGCATGTTGGTGAAGCGCGAAGACAAACACAGCGGCTCGAATCCCGGCTATTAGAGCTAGATAGCCACATTTGGACCCAACTGCCGCCACAATGCCATCCGAAGCCAATCAGCACGATGCGGTCGAGTGGTGCGAAACCCTGTCTTTGGCCAGCCGCTTCGTTGACTTTATCAGCCGTGACGGGCAACTGTTTCGGCTCAAAATGGCGACAAGCCGTTCCGCCCGGGGAAGAAGCAGCCTTTCTGAATGCACGACACGGCAGAGGTGATAGCTGCGCTCGGCAATGAGCCCCCGCTGGTTGCGGACGGCCGCAGTCGCGCACCAGACCGGCGCGAAGTTTCGGCGCGCTGGCTGTCGGGCACCTTCCTTACCGGCGTGACCTCGAGCGTCCTGATGGGCGTGGCGCTGTTCGCCGCCCTTGACGGTCGCCAGCAACTGGCGACGCCGCCAGAGATCGCCGAACTGGGTCATCCCTCCAACAGCGACGATTCCGGCGAGGTCGCCAAGACCACTAGGCTGGTGGCGCCGCGCCAGATCGCCAAGGCCAAGGACCGCCGACGCATGGAAGTGTCGATGGTGACCAAGGTCGGCGACCGCGATGTCATCCACACAATGCCTTTCGTGCAGATCAAGATGGCGCTAGCTGCAGGACACACGACCAACCGCCCCTACCCGCCTTTCGACCCGATACAGGTGTTTGGCGACGACGGCGATGACAATTCGGGCCAGCCGGCCGCCGCTGCCGCTGCAACCGCCGGCCAGATCTATGGCGCCAAGGTCGAAAGCGAGATGAGCCTGAAGACGGTCGACTTCCCGGTCGAGACGGCGTCCTTCGATGAAAAAAGCGACCTGTCCGCCGACGAGGTGGAAAAAGTGGTGCGTGGGGCCGGCACAGGTCTGAGTGACGGCGCCGTCCAGGTGGCGTCGCTGCGTTATGTCGACCCGCAGCGATTCGGCGATTCGCTGGCACAGAGCATGGCCGGCTCCTACGTCAAGATCGTGCCGGAAAACGTCTCGGTGTCGCCGCGCGCCGTTGCCCACGACCAGACGCCAGCCTTCGCCGAGGAAATCATTCCCTTCACCAAGGATCGCGACATAATCGAAGCCCTCGCGGATTCGGGCTATACGGGCGAGGACGCCACCGGCATGGCCGAGGCGATCTCCAAATTGCTGAACGCCCCGGCGCTCAAGGCAGGAACCGTGCTGCGCGTCGGGCTGGAAGTCCATGGCGACGCCGCCAAGGTCGTGCGTACCAGCGTCTACGACAAAACCCAGCACATCGTGACCATCGCGCTCGATGATCATGGCCAGTATGTGCCGGCGCAGGAGCCGGAGCCCAATCCCGAATTGCTGAGGGCGTTCGACGATTCGCCGCCGGTGGTGGAACGCGCCAATTTGCCGAACGTCTACGACGGCATCTATCGCACCGCCTATTCCTACGGCATGTCGAAGAAGTTGACCCAGCGGCTGGTCAAGCTTCTGGCGTCCGATGTCGACTTCCAGTCGCGGCTCAGCCCGTCGGACCGTCTCGAAGTGCTGTTCTCGCAGCCGGACGGTGACGACCAGGCGTCCGACGAATCCGAGCTGCTTTATGTGTCGTCGACCTTCGGCGGACAGACCCGCAATTTCTACCGCTTCCAGATGCCGGACGGCAGCACCGACTATTTCGACGAGAACGGCAGCAGCGCCCGGCAGTTCCTGCTGCGCAAGCCGGTTCCAAACGGTCGTTTTACATCTGGCTTTGGTGGGCGGGTGCATCCTGTTCTCGGTTATTTCAAGATGCACACCGGCGTGGATTGGGCCGCGCCTTCTGGCACGCCCATCATTGCCGCCGGCAACGGCGTCGTCGAGAAGGCCGGCTGGGCCGGCGGCTACGGCAAGCAGACGGTCATCCAGCACGCCAACGGCTATCGGACAACCTACAATCACCAGAGCAGGATCGCGGACGGGATGGAGCCGGGCGTCAGAATACGACAGGGCCAGGTCATCGGCTATGTGGGATCGACTGGCCTCTCGACGGGCAATCATTTGCATTTCGAAATCGCCGTCAACGGCACCAAGGTCGACCCGATGCGCGTTCGCCTGCCGGTCGGCAAGGTACTAAAGGGCGACGATCTCGTTGCCTTCAAGCGCGAGCGCGAACGCATTGATGACCTGCTCAAGCAGGAAGACAGCGACCAGTTGAAGGTCGCGAGCACAAAAGTCGACGACTGTGCAACAATTTGCTAAATTATTGCACAGTCTTGATGGGCCATCGCTGACATAGTTCCAGTTTGAGTCGAGCTGACCTGCCACTGAACTGTCATCCAGCTGCGATTAGAGCCTCGACCGTTTTTGTTACGCCTTGTGGCGCGGGTTGAGCAACCGGCGGAGGCGCGGAGCCTTCCATCAGCACAGCGTCGGAGCCGGTTGCGGTGATGACCTCGGCATAGGCTGCCGGGGTCTGGTAGCCGAGCGAGGAATGTGGCCTGGCGGTGTTGAAGTCCTCCCTCCATTCGGCGATGGCGCTTCGGGCGTGGTCGAGACCGAAGAACAGGCTCTCGTTCAACAGCTCGTCGCGCATCCGGCCGTTGAAACTCTCGACGTAACCGTTTTGCATCGGCTTGCCCGGCGCGATGTAGTGCCATTCGATCCTGCAATCCTTCGACCAGGCGAGGATGGCGTTCGAGGTAAACTCGGTGCCGTGGTCGGAGACGATCATGCCCGGCTTGCCGCGGTGGGTGATCAGTTCCGTCAGTTCACGGGCAACCCGACGGCCGGAGATCGAGGTGTCCGGGATCGCGGCCAGGCATTCGCGCGTCACGTCGTCGACGATGTTGAGCACGCGGAACCTCCGGCCGCAGGCGAACTGGTCATGCACGAAATCCAGCGACCAGCGCGCGTTCGGCTTTGCCTCGACCAGGATCGGCGTCCGCGTGCCGACCGCTCGCCGCCTTGCCCGGCGCTTGCGCACCGTCAGGCCTTCCTCGCGGTAGAGACGATAGATGCGGTTGACCCCAGATGCCTCGCCCTCGCGCCTGAGCAGGATGAACAGCCGCCTGTAGCCAAAGCGTCGGCGCTCGTTGGCGAGGTCGCGCAACCTGCCACGCAGCTCCGTCTCGGGCGGACGCCGGGACTGGTAGCGGATCATCTTGCGATCGGCGCCGACGAAGGAACAGGCCCGACGCTGCGACAAGCCCATGACGGCCTGCAGATGCGCGACGGCTTCGCGCTTAACGGCGGGCCCTACCATTTTTTTGACAGAAGCTCACGCAGCGCCGAGGCTTCCAGCATCTGATCGGCGAGCAGCTTCTTCAGCTTGGCGTTCTCGTCTTCCAGCGCCTTCAGCCGCTTGGCGTCGGACACGTCCATCCCTCCATACTTCGCCTTCCAATTATACAGCGTCGCCTCCGAGACCCCGTGCTTGCGAGCCAAATCGCCCGCCTTCGCTCCCGCCTCGTGCTCGCGCAGAACCGCAATGATCTGCTCTTCCGTGAACCGCTTTCTCTTCATCAGTCCGTCCTTCGATCAAGGGCCGGACTCTAATCTCAGATGGAGGAAATTCTCAGTGGCAGGTCAGAGCCATCCGCTTGTGATGCCCTGGAGAAGTGCCCATGAACGGCAAATCAATATTTTCAGTTGCGTCAGTGGCGCAAATGGTAGCCTTTTCGTTGCCTGGCCAAGCTAACGCACATCCGCATGTCTTTGCCGAAGCACAGCTCCGTATCACACTCTCCGCCGATCAGTCATCCGTCACGTCGCTGCAGCACTTTTGGCGCTTCGACGAGATATTTTCAAGCACAGTAATGATGGAGTTCGATAAGAATCTTGACCTCCAGCTTGATCCATCAGAAATGAAACTTGTTTCCGAAACAGTTTACGCGTCGCTCGCCGACTACAACTATTTCCAGATTGTGACCGTTAATGGAAAAGACGTTTTGATGAACTCCCCACCTTCGCTCACGACAACATTTGAGAATGACCAGTTGACCGTCTCATTTGAATCAAAGCCAAACAAACCGCTTATGCTTGCCGGAAGAATTGATTTTGGGGTCTACGATCCGACCTTCTATACCGCCATCGATTTTCTAACGGATGACAACCTTGTAGTCGATCAATTGCCCGCCGCGTGCACGCGCACCGTCATCCGGCCCAATGCCGATGAAGCCATTTCACAGAACCAGAAAACCCTCACGGATGCGTTTTTCAACGATCCCACAGGGACTGATATGAGCAAGATATTTGCGACGAAACTTGAATTATCCTGCGGCGCCAAGGGTTAGCAACTTCACCACCCGCAGGCCTTCAGAACCGCGTAACGGTGCCGGCCAGGCCATACTCCAGCGCATCGGCTGTCAACCCGTGCTCGACCGAGGCTTCCGCCAGTGCCGGAATGCGCTCTGCCAGCGCCGGCAGATTGCTCACCACCAGATCATGCCCGGCATTGACCGTAGCCCGGCGGGCGGCATCGGCGATTTTTCCCAGTCTTTCCAGTTCCATGGCCGCTCTGGCGGGATCGGAATGGCAGCTTCCATAAGGCCCTGTATAGAGCTCGATGCGATCGGCGCCGGTGTCGCGCGCGGCCGAAACGCCCTCGGGGTCCGGATCGGAAAACAGCGACACCAGAAAGCCACCCTTCTTCAGCCGCTTGACGATCGGCATCAGGAACGCGGCCTCGGCGACGAAGTTCCAACCATGGTCGGACGTCGCCTGAGCCGGATCGTCCGGCACCAGCGTCACCTGTTCCGGCTGGTTGCTTTTAACCCTCGATGTTGAATTCAGCCTTGGGAAACTCGTCGTCGATGAGCGCCCTGATCTCGGGCAGGTCGGAATGTCGCGTATGCCTCTCGTCGGGGCGTGGATGCACGGTCAGCCCATGTGCACCCGATGCAAGGGCAATTCGCCCGAGCCCAGTCACGCTCGGCCATGGCAGGTCGCGCCGGTTGCGCAGCAGACATCATTGACGCCTTGCGTAGCGACGGCCAGCAGGCCATTTACGGTCACCTCGAGATTGTGAGGACGATCAGGCACCTCCGCGTGCCAGACGGTCTGGTTCGAGCTAGTATCAACGCCCGAGACCAATCCGGCGCCCTCGCTTGTGACGTAGGCGATGTGGGAGCTTTGCGCGACGGCACCGGTTGGCAGCAGCCACAAGGAAAGGGATGCGTTGACCAATGCCGTCAGCCACGGCACCGTTCGGAAGACCTTTTGTTGCTTCTCCCTGCCATGTCAGCCTCGTCCTCGCTACGGAGACGTAGTGCGGTGGAAAGGGTTTGCCAGGAGGCATGGCGTCATCATTCTAGTGCCTTGGCGACTCGGCCGTCACATGATTTGCATTCCCAGGACTTGGGCATTTCTACATGCCGCTGCCGCTGTCCAATAGGGGTGCTTTTTCTACGGCTTTCGGTAATTTCCTGCGTTGCCGACGCCGAGCGATCTCTTCAGATCGGCCGTTTCAAGTTGTAGTTCGCGGCCGGACCCCGGCTTGAGGACGAAACACGAAGTGGCTCAGCTTGTTGAATAGGCAAAAACCAGTACCCGGCAAAACTCCAAACACTCTTCACAAAAAGGCCTATTTTGTACACGAATTTTTGTTGGTCAACGTCGCGCAATTTTCAACTCAGGAGGCATTGAGATGATCACCAAGTTATTTTTCGTGGCCGCGGTTTTCTTGGCAGTAGCCGGCGCTGCTCAGGCCCAGAGCATGAACGCAGATTGCACGGAAGACAATATGACGAAAATGCAATCCCAGATTGATTCGATGACCAGCGAAAGCCAGAAAGCTCAGAAACAGATGGCAATGGCTGACATGGAGAAGGCCAAGGCATCGATGCAGACCAAGGACATGAAAGACTGCAAGGCCCATATGGAAAAGGCCATGAAGGCCATGATGCCGGGCTGATCAAAACAGCAGCGCTTGTTGACGCGCGTTTGGCGAGAAGGAAGAGGTCGCCTCACCGCCCCCGGCAGCGCTGCCTATCTCCCGGACGCGCTGCCGTCAGATTATTCACCGGCAGGCACTGAGGTCCACCCAACCGGCGGCGACAGCAGAGTTCCCTTCTGACGGCATGGTGCAAACTCGTCAGCTAGTCACCTTTGGATTCCACTTGACGTCGCTGCCGATTATTCCCGCAACATGAACCGAAAGGATTGCTGTTTCTCTCCCTGTTGCAGAAAGACCTGCCACCGCCCTCGCATTGGAAAGATTCCGTTTGCCTGGAGTTGATGGTTTGAGATGAGCTGAACCGCCGGCTTCAGTGGCGGCATGTCATGATCGAGCATGCGGAAGACGAGAGTCGGAGTTTCTGGACTCCTCTGTGCATCCGTAGCAAGAACCACTATGAACCGCCCAAACGTGTCGACTTGAAGCTCGACCGTGGTCGACGCGTCGCCATCCTTGTACTCGAACGAGGTGGGGCTCCCAGGGCCAACGACCGGAAGAGTATCCCGGGCGATGAAGGTACACTAATCAGAATCCCAACGACTCCGAAGAGCACCGTGAACATCAGAATGATGGCAAGGCGCGGCATCATGGGTTCTCCTTCATCCTCGCGCTATGAAGGCCGACCGAGTGCGACCTGAGAATGCTGCTGTTACGAGTGGTGCTAGCCCGATACGGGCGCCGCGTTGTCCGGCAGGCATGATCCTGGAAACCAAGTTGGTCTAGATCATACCTCATCCGATCCAGCTCGCCAGCGGAATGGCCCAAGCGCCTTGAGACGATCGTCCAGCGCCGAAGGCGTAGTCCGGTGAATGCGACGACAAGCGTTTCCTCTTTCCTTCAGGGAGCATCGAACGGATAGCAGCCTGAGGAAATCGAAGACTTCAGGAAGCGGCCAATCTGCATACATGACCGAATGGGTTACTGCAGACCTTCGCCAGGAGCGACCGATGCGAAGCCGCCTTTGATGTCGGCCACCTGCGCTGCACCAGATTTTGCACCGTGGATCCAGGCCCGGTTTGTGCTGACTGAATAGAGCGGCTGATAGGTCGGGAGATCGCTGTCCCGCAGAACAATGTTGCTGAGGTTGTCCAGAATGAACGTGCCACTGCTCGTGCTTACCGACAGCACCGCATGAAAGAAATTTCTCTTGCGGTCCTGGAGAACAACGAGTGACATGCTCTGCGCCGGAATGCCCGCCCTCAGCAGCGCCGTCATCTTGAGTATGGCGAAATCCTCGCAGTCGCCGGCTCGCCGATCGAGGATTTCCGAAGGCTTCGCCCAATAGTCGAATTTCCCGTAGACTGTGCTGTCTTTCTTGTAAGCGATCAGGCGATTTACGCTGCTGTTGATGTAGGATAGCTTGTCGCTGAATTCCTTGCCTCGAACCACGTCGATGATAGCGGCAAAAGCGGCGCTCTTGCGCTCGCAGGCGCTGCCCGCCGAACAGCCGACGATCGCCTGGTAGACAGGCGCCCAGCGTGCCGAAGCGGGAAAGTTGCGCATGGACAAGGCGACCGATCCGAACACACCCGGGATGATCGCCGCCGTCTGCACGGGATCTATGCCGATATCGCCTTGCGCCATCGAAGGGTCAATCTCTCGATCTGCGATGGCTGGGCCGTAGCCGCCGAGAACCACACCGATCCGGTAGGCTGCGGCAGGCTGCGATGGCCGTGGCCTTTCCAGCGAAACGCCGCCGAGATAAGACGGCGCCTGGACTTTTTCCAGGAGTGCCCCGGCAGGGGCGGCTGTGCCGAAACCGTTGTTGGCAAGGGAAGGCTGCGCCAAACCGGCAACGCCGATTGCCAGCAACAGCACTTTGAGCCTGGTTGTTCCCCGAGCAGTGTTTTGTTTTTTCATAACGCCCACCTTTAATCGTGGACGCTACCAATCTTGTCTCAAATTACTGGAAAGGAAGGTAGATACTGTTTCGGAAAGTCGTTCTGTCCATCTTATCTAAAATTTTAAACAACTTTATACTTACCAGATGGTCACAGGCAACGCGACGCCGGCTCTATCGACACAACTGATATTCGCTCGCGATACCCAAGAGAAACCTGTCGCGTCTCCAACCTAAATGGTTGCCGGAGGCTGATCGCGGAAAGGCAGAGACGACTGGAGAGACGATACGGCCCGGAAGTTTCGCCAGCGGATGAGGACGGCGACCATCGTCACGAGGGCCCCGCCCGCCGCCAGATAAATTCGCACGGGCTCCAGATAGGTCAGCAGCGCGTTTGCGCCGAACATGAAGAGCAGTATCTTGTTACAGATCGGGCAAGCGATGCCGATGTAGTTGGCAATCCCGCCGACGCTCGCGAGCTTGACCGCGCACGCGGGAACCGGGATCGCCACATAGACCCCAAGCAAAAGCGCCTGGAGGGTGAGGAACGCGACCTCAAATCCGCTTGTCGGCGTCATTCGGATAAAAAACGGATTGGCCCATAGGGCGGCCACCGTCCCAAGCATTGCGAAAGAAACGACCGCGACCAAAGCTCCCTTAAAAAATGAGCCAAACGTCATTTCCATCTCCTTATTTTGGTATCATTGACAGGCGCGGATAGCTCGATCCCGACGAGCAAAACGTCCGCAGATGCGACAAGGTTGCGCAAGAAACAGCTGAATATGTGGCTGAGCGGCGTATAAATGCTTGAGGTCCGTCGTGGATATCGCACCAATGGCAGCGATGGATATGGCTCGCAGGATTTCCTCATTCTGCCGCGGCCTTGCTCGGGGCGGCAACCGTTTGAAGCGCCGGAAGGGTCGGCTCCGGGGGTAATGGCTGAAAACGCTCGGAACCCCAGGCCGCAATCCTTACCATCGTCGGAAACGGATTGGCCGGCCGCTCTTTTTGCGGTGCGATCGGCAGAAAGGGTAGAACCCGCGCCATGATGGTCCCGGTCACCGGAACCGCGTTCCAGCCCGAGGTTCTGAACCCGCTGGTTTCCGGTAACCCTTTTGGCTCATCGAGAATTGTAAGGAAAAGATAGCGAGGTTTGTCGGCAGGGACTATGCCCATGAAGGCCGTCAGCACCCGGTCTCCCGAGTAGGCGCCATTTACCACTTTCTCCGAAGTGCCTGTCTTGCCCCCAATAAAATACCCGGCGACATCGGCTTTTTTGGCGGAGCCAACCTCGGCATTCAGGCGCATCAGAAACCGCACCGCTTCGCCTGTTTGCGGCGTGACCACATCTGTCGCCAAAATGCGTTTCTCGACCGGGGTACCTTCTATGAAGGTCGGCCGGATCAGGCGCCCACCGTTGACAATTGCGCTGATAGCCATGCTCGCCTGAAGCGGTGTGACTGCCATGCCGTGGCCAAAGGCGATGGTGGCAGTACTGATCTCACTCCAATTCGGGGGAATGAGAGGCTGTGCGTTCTCCGGCAGTTCGGTTACGAGACGGTCGAACTGGCCCAGCCGCCTCAAAAAGGCCTTGTGTTTTTCGACGCCCACCCCCATCGCCATTCGCGCCATGGCGATGTTCGAAGAGTAGATAAATGCTTCGGGAACAAACAAGGGGCGCCCTTGGCCACGGTAGTCGTTGATTGAAAACCGGCCGAAGCGCAAAGGCTGGCTGGCGTCGAGGACGGAGTGGATGTTGAACACTCCCGAGTCCAGAGCCATGGCGGTGGTCATGGCTTTGAAGGTGGAGCCCATTTCATATGTGCCGACGCTGACACGATTGATGCGGTCCGGCTTCAATGCGTCGGCGGGAATGTTGGGGTCGAAATCCGGCAGCGAAACAAGCGCGAGCACCTCCCCATTCGTTACATCCATTACCAGCCCTGCCCCCGCGATAGCTTCGAAACGGGTGACGGCTTTCCTCAATTCATCGCTCAATGCATACTGAACCCTCAGATCCAGACTGAGAACAATCGGTTCGAGATTTCGTCGATTGAGGTTCAAGCCAGCGGATCTAAGGTCTTGGAGTCCCTGTTCGTCGATCCAGCGTTCGATGCCGGCGATTCCGGCATTGTCTATGTTGACCGACCCCAGGACATGTGCAGCAGCAGGCCCATTGGGATAAAGACGCCGGGTTTCATCCCGAATGCCGACACCTGGAATTCCAAGTGCCCACAGGCGATCCTTTTCAGCAGGCGTTATGCCACGCTTGATCCAGGTAAAGCCGCTGTTGCTGGCTAGGCGCTTATGAATATCGATCATGTCTAGGTCGGGAAAGACGCTCGTCAGGCCTTCGGCTGCTTCGTCGACATCGATAATCCGGCGAGGCTCGGCATAGACGGAACGGCTTGCGACATCCATGGCAAGAGTGACGTTGTTGCGATCGACTATGTCCGGCCGCGCAACAGACGGCGGTACCGCTGCGTACGCTTTATCTGGCCGTTCCATGTTTCCAAGGATCACCAGGCGTACCCCTATCGCGGCAAAGAAGGCGGAAAACAGCGCCATAACCATGTAGATCCGGACGCGGTAATTGGTGGATAACGGGTTGGTCTGTGAAGACGAGTCATCCATGACGTTATCCTCTGACGGGATTTTCGCGCGCGCGCAATTCATCGGTCCAGGCGTTGAAAGCGCGGTTGAAGGCCAATGTGCGAGCGCGTTCCGGCCACCTGATTCCGAAATGTGCGTAAAGATCGGTCCCCGCCTTAAAATCCCCTTGCCGTATGACTCCGTTGGCGCGGGGAGTAATCGCTGGCGTTGGTTCAATGCCGTCCCAGTTTGCGAGAAAGGGAAATCCTGCTTTGGCAAGCACAGGATCCCAGGTCGGGTCGACCAGCGTCATCTTGCCATTGATCCGGACCTCCACGGTATCATGAAAGCCGCGGGTTTCGGCCAGGGGTGCAAGCACTGCTTTGGGTATCGGCAGGTCAGCCCAGTCGAATGGCAATTGGATGGGCCGGGCATCGAACTTTCGGGCTCGCATCAGTCGAAGTAGGGCGGCCGACTTGTGACGGCAATCGCCGCGACCGTTCGCGAAAAGGCTGTCGGGATCACCAGTCCACGCCGTTAGCCTATAAGGGAGATTCTGAACGATTTTGAATGCCGCGACCCGCCGGTCACGGTCGGTCAGACCGGCTTCCAGCTTGCCGGCAACCCAGCCGGTGGAAATTGGTTTGCCTTCGGCACGCAGAGTTGCCATTTCGCGCTCCAACTCGGCGACGCGTGCATCAAGTGGCTCCGAGGTCTGACTTTGCGCTACTGCGTAAGCAGGCGCGAAAGCAGTCAGGCCGGCGCCGATCAAGAACATCCGCCTGTTCATCGAACCCCCTCCAAAAGCGGTGCCATGCTAGGCTGGCTGTGCCGCAGCCGCTGCGGGATTTCGACCGTCAAGGCCGCCTTGACAAGGATCCGTCTCGGTGCCGTGACGGATCGTCTAACGTTGGTTGCTCGCATATGGGCGCCCCTTCTCAGCCGGATACTGTTTTGCGCGGAGCGACTTCATGCCGGTCATGTCGACGACGGCCGCGCGACCTTTCTTGAGTGAAGGCTGCTTTTCGAACGCAACAACGACCCCGTTCATGCCACCAAGATCGCAAGATTTGCGCATCGTCAGACCGCCGGTGCCGGCACAGTCTGAAACCAATCCGACATATTCCGGACGAAGGTTGAATATGAGCAGTCCGCCAGGACACAGCAGGGCTGCGGCTGCGGCCAGAAACGATTTTACATCTGTTTCGAAATAGGCCGCTGCTTGCGAATAGAGGATGCCGACCGTCCCAGGCGGAATTCCTTGTGTGTCAAGGACCGGCAGGCCCGCAGCTGTGACATAAGGGTGTTCAAAGATCCCCTTTGGCAGGTCGGCGTGCCACTGCGTCAGATTCGTGAAGTGGAGAAAGACGCTCTGACCAAGATCGCGTTCAAAATGTTTGGCAAGGCCTGCAATATCGCGAGAGCTCCCTGACGCAGGGCTTTTCAATCCTGCCCAGCCGCCGCCGACTTCCAGATATCGTAAGGTTCCGTCCGCCTGCAGACGGCGATTCGCTTCGTGGACCAGATCGAAGCCAAGCTGTTCAGCAAGACGAAACGACCCGCCGCTAGAGGTCCATGTTCCGTCATGAAGAAAGGAAACAAGGGTATCGTAGATCGACCCAGTCTCGCGAAACATCGCTTTCAGATACCTGACCGGGTTCCGCCGCGATGGTATCGGTACGTTGGGACGCAGTCTGTGAGCTTGCAGGTCCCGTTTCACGCCCATTCGGATCGAGCGCCACGCGGCCTCGTCCGGTTCGTATCCAATGGCTTCGAGGTTGCGTAGAATCAATTTGCGCGCGCGCGCCGCTGCGATGAACATTGTGAAATTCCGCTATAGCTTCAAATGCCGCCCGCATTGCGGGCGGCGGGTGGGCACTGAGCGGAAGAAGAACAGGCGCCATCGGCGCCGGCAAAAACACACTCAGTGCATCAGCACCAAGCGGATCGCGGAGGGCGATCGAAAGTTATCTGGACTATGCGCACGTCGTCCTGATGGGCAACAAAGGTTGGGCGGTCCTTCATCCCTGCAATGTCAATTGCCTGCTGACTGATCATCTCGAAATGATGATCGTGATGCAGAACCTGATGCGACAAAGCGCCCGCATCCTTGGATCCCTGATCGTGAACGTGAGTGAGCTGCGCGAGTGGAAGATCGACAGCCTCAAGCGCCGGCGGATGCGCAGCAAATGCCAACAACAGCATCACCAAAGTGATGGCTGCAGCAATTAGGCGACGGGCCGGCCAAGCTGAGCGAGGAATGCGCATAGTTCCAGTTTGCATCACATTGTTAAGGTCTGGTTAAGGCCAGACAGCTTCGCCGAATCGTAAGGCGTCACTTAGTCTAGGGATAATCCCAGGCGCTCAACGTGTCCATGCATTCGTGCGACGGAGCATCGCATGTTCGCGGCGACGCCTGGCGTTGCCGCCTTGGCCTTCCCTCGCCGAAGATCACCCTTGGCGACGGCGGTGGCCGGGGGGCCTTCGACGGTGCTATTCTTTGGATCCAGCTCCTATGATGCAAGGCATGCACTGAACCCTGGAACCCGTTCTGTGATTTTGTGGCAAGCGCCCTTGCCGCGGGTCACGGTAACACGCCAAAATGCACCTTGGCGGTTGCAGTTCGCAAGCGAGCGCAGCTTAGGGAGGTCGGCTTGTCAGAAGCGATGGCGGCGTTGTTGAACCGTTGGCGCAGTGATCCCAACGGGACCTATCGATCATGGTTCTTGTGGGAAGAGCGCATCAAGAACTTTCGCTCGATACGCCGTGGCATTCAGCAGGTCGTGAGCGAGATCGGTGCGGGCGCGTTCGGAAACGCCTACAGAGGGTCCTCGTTGGAAGTGGTCGTCCATTCGATCGCCGAGCAAAGACAGATTTTCAAGGGGGCCGATCACGCCTTTCTTTGGAAACCCAAGCTACGAATCCCGGACATCTACGAGAATGCCGACAACCAGCGCGCATTCGGACGAATGCTCGACACCTGCGTGTGCTGCAACGAGGAGTCGGTGATGCTCGCGGCGATACAGGAAATCGACGCACGGGCGATCAAGGGGCTAGGCCCTGCCGTCGCAAATCTTCTTTATTTCCTGCATCCGACGTTGGCGCCGCCCTTCAATACCGCGATCGTCAACGGCTACAATGCGCTCACCGGGGCCAAAGTGAAGCTCGGCCGATGGGAGCAATATCTGGCAATGAGGAAGGGAATCCTTGTCCTGAACGCCAAAAACCGCGCTTCGCTTTCGAACGATCTTGGAGCGATTGGCGGCCTGCTGTTCGATATTGGCAGTGGCCGGTACGCCGCGCCGCCGCTCGAGGACAGTCCTGTGGCGATGGCCGCCTGGCGCGACGACCTGGCGCGCGTTCGGGAGGAGGCGATAGCCGACCGTCTGATCAATGCGGCGCGCGAGAACGATCACACACACACAGAGATCCAAGGTTGGTTGCGCGATCTCGGTTTCGCTATGGGCTACGATGTTTGGGTGGCTTCCAACGACCGCAACCGTGCTTTTGGCGGTGGGAAGCTCAGCGACTTCTGTCTTGAAGTCCTTCCATTTCCCGAAGGCGTTTCGGCCGCGGACGCAGTTCGGCTCATCGACGTGCTGTGGCTCGATAAGGCGACGAGGCGGATCGTCGCTGCCTACGAGGTAGAGCACACCACATCGATCTATTCCGGAATAGTCCGCATGTTGGATCTTGCCCTTGGCGAGGAAGTGCAAGGGCTGGAGGGGCTATTCCTTGTAGCGCCCGACGCGCGGGAGCAAGATGTCCGCAATCAGCTCAACAGGCCGGCATTCAGCCGAATTGCGGATCTGAAGGTGCGATATTTGGCGTACGGCGAACTCAAGCACAATCGCGAGGCTATCGCCAAATTCGGCCATGGCATGAAGCCCATCCACGCGATTTCGCGGACGCTCAGTTGAGAGTCGATATTATTCGAACCCGCGCACCTCGGCTACGCGGACCGAAACAAGATAGCGTTTAAGAGCTGGAACTCATGGTTGAGGGATGCTGGCTTGGAAAAGTTGTCGAGTGATCGAGGTGTCGGCGAACCACAGCGCACAAAAGTTGGAGCGGCCACGTGCCGGCGGCCGCTCCATATCGCCGTGGCCCTTGAAGTGAAAGGAACACGCGCGACGGCCTCATCACCCTACATCCCCTGGCCGCTAGGGGAGCAAGGCCCATCGGGCAGGTCACAAGAATGTGTTGGCTAAGCTGTTGGTCGGCTTCTGCCGCAGCGATCATTTGATGCGAACGTTTCGGCCGCCCGAAGAGTGGGTTTGTTTCTCTTCCGCCTAAACAAAAGGCTCACTGCCGGATATGGCAGTGAGCCTAGGTATCGGGTGGGAAAAATGCGGCTATCGTCGCCAATGGTAAGCCGCTCAGAGCAACCCGGCAGCGGTCATAAGGTCGGTGACCTTCTTGCTGTTCAAATTCGACGGATCGACTTTCGGCGCCTGAAGATCCTTCAGCGGAACCAGCGCTGGATTGCTGTCGGCACCGACGCTGACGGCATATTCGAACGACGTTCCGGTCTTAAGGACGTCCTGGCCATCCTTGCCGGTGATCCACTTCAGGAAGGCCTGCGCCTCCTTGGCATGCTTGCTCGAAGCAAGCACGCCCCCTCCAGAAATGCTGACAAATGCGCCCGGATCCTGATCCTTGAAATAGAGGAGCCCCACGTTCTTGCTGTTTTCTCCAGTCTGGGCCTGATCTCCATAATAGTAGTAGTGGAAGATCACCGCACCTTCGATTTCACCAGCATTGACCGCCTTCATGGCGGCACTATTGCTTCGGTAGGCGGTGACATTGGCCTTTGTCGCGTTCAGCCATTCCGCCGTATCGGCTTCGCCCTTTATCTCAAGCAGGGCCCCAATGATCGACTGAAAATCGGCACCCGACGGAGAAGCAGCCCAACGGCCCTTCCAGCCCGGGTCAGCCAGATCCAGCAGCGACTTTGGAAGCTTGTCGGCAGTCAGCTTGGTCTTGTCGTAAGCAAAGACGGTACTGCGCGCGGCAATACCGACCCAATGCCCATTAGCAGGACGGAATTCTTTGGACACCTGCGCCAGCGTGTCTCCATCGACCGGCGCGAACAGGCCCGCCGCGTCGACAAGTGCCATGGCGGGCGAATTTTCTGTCAGGAATACATCGGCCGGCGTGGCGGCGCCTTCGGTGACGATCTGGTTGGCGAATTCAGGGTCTTCGCCGTTGCGCAGTGTGACCTTGATTCCTGTGTCCCTGGTGAAGCCCTTTACCCATTCGTTGGCCAGGCTCTCGTGCTGGGCATTGTAGACGATGATACCGTCGTTTGTGTCCTGGGCCAGCGCCGGTGCAGCGAGAAAGGCGTAGCATAGCGCCATGGCGCTCGCGAAAATTGAAAGGGCGGATCTCATCGGATGCTCCAGGCTACAGGCTGATGTGCCGGCCGGCTCTTAGCAATACTGGAGTATTGATGTCAACATAACTACACAGGTCGCAGTAGCCGCCGAGGCGGGAAAAATATGGCGTCTGGCTGAGCGATTTGTCGTTCGACAGCAATCCTTGGCGGGAGGTGGCTTCGGAAATCGTCTCCCCTCACGACCGGAGCGATAACTTCGCCTCGCGAATGATACCTAATGCACGGAAGGAAACAACTCAGCCGTCAGCCCTGCAATCCGGTAAGTCAATAAGCCGAACCATTCATGCGCGGCGAGATCGGTCGCTGCAAGACCGACCGTGATTGAATCAGTCGGGCGTTTGAGATCTGCCGCGCCGCGCGTACGATAGTCGACAGGGTAAGGGGTCACATCAAAACCGGCAGCGCGAAAACATCCGATCGCCCTCGGCATGTGGCTCGCCGACGTGACCAGGAGCCAAAGCTCGCCTGGCTTCGGTTGGATCGAGGCGGCGCTCTCCGTGCCGTTCTCGCAGGTATTTCGAGATCGTTCCTCCATCTCGATGCGCTCGGGCGACACGCCCAGCGACACGAGAATATCGCGGGCGACCTTTGATTCCGTCAGTGTGCTGGCACCATGACTCTGGCCCAACCCTCCGGAGAGAAAAATTCGTGCATCTGGATAACGCCTGCTGAGATCGACAGTCGCGGTCAGCCGTTCTCCCGCCTCATTCATCGCCAAAGTGCCGCGATAGCTGCTGATATGCGGGTCGACGGCCCCGCCAAGCAGGATGATACCAGCCACCGGCATATCGATGACCGGCTGGGGGAAGCGGTTCTCGAGCAACATCAACGCAGCCGGTCCCAGAGGGCTCCAACCGCAGATGGCCAACAACAGAACCGACGCTATGATGCATGCCCGTCCCAGGCGGAATCTGCCGAGGAGCGCGGCAGGAATGCCGACCATGCCGAGCAGCGCGATCAGATTGGAAGGGATCAGGAAAAACTCGACGAGCTTTGAGATGACGAAAAACATCACGCCCTCTCACGCGCATTTGACAACCGGCGGGCCTCAAAGGTGAGAGAGAATCCTCGCCTGCACTGGCATTTCGGCATTCGGCTGCTGCATTGGCTGACCGTGATCGCGCTCGCGGCGCAAATCGCCATTGCCTTCGGACCGATGAACGGGCCGGGGATGGCGACGATGAACTGGCTTCCGCTCCACATGTCGATCGGCGTGACGATCCTTGCCATCATTGTCCTTAGGCTTTGCTGGCGCATCTTCACCCACCCCCCCGTGAGGCAGCCCAAACGAACCGTGCGGTTTGCGACTTCTTTCTTCCACGTGTTTCTCTACGCAATGATTCTTGCCGTCTTGATAACGGGATGGCTGGGCTACCAGCCAATGCCCTTCATGCCTCCCGCACGGCTTTTCGGAAACTTGCCCGTGCCGTTGCCACCATCTGTCGGCGCGCTGTCGGCAAGGGCTTTCGCGTTCGTCCATGCAAAGCTCGTCTGGATCTTGCTTGGGTTCATTGGTGCTCACGTCCTGGGCGCGCTGGTGCATTTCGTGCTGCTTCGCGATGGTGTAATGCGAAGCATGTTCTTCAATCGGTCGAACACGGCCTCGCGGGAGCAGAAGGTGCCGGTTGCGGTCGGCGATAAAGCCGGCAGCTCAGGCGATCGCCCATAATCCTCCCGCGATGATCACCGCATATCGTGCAGCCTTCCCAAGTGCGACGAGCACCACGAACAAACCAAAATGCACGCGCGCTGCGCCGGCCGCTACCGTGAAAGCATCTCCGACGACCGGCAGCCAGGCGAACAGGAGCGTCCACGCGCCAAAGCGGCGAAACGTCCGGCTCGCATGCTCATACTGTTCACGAGTGATTGGAAACCATCGCTTGGTCTGGAGCGTGTCGATGCCCCGCCCCATTATCCAGTTCATCACCGAGCCGAGCGTGTTGCCGATCGTGGCAACCGTAAAGAGCAGCGCCGGATCGCCACGGCCCGCGGCGACTAAGCCCGCGAGCACCACCTCCGATGAGACTGGCAAGACGGTTGCGGCGAGGAATGCGCTGACGAACAGACCGCCATAGATGGCCAACGCTGCCACGTCGAGCGACCGGCTACGCCTGCACGTCGACGATGCCCATCATGCCAAGCTGCTCGTGTTCCAGGATGTGGCAATGAAACATTCGCAGCCCCGGCCGGTCCTGTCGTAGCAGGAGCCGCACCGTCTCGCCGCGCGCCACGTTGACCGTGTCCTTCCAGGCCAGGTAGGCCGGTTTCGAGACCTGGCCATCGCGTTCGTGCTCGATCACCTGAAACTGCGTCCCATGCACATGGAACGGATGGTCCATGTCCGCCTTGTTGACAATTTCCCAGAGTTCGACCTGTCCTGCTTTAGACACGACATCGATGCGGCCCATGTCAAAGGCGGCGCCGTTGATCAGGAACCCCATCTCCATGTTTGTCGCGGTCATCGTCATGGTTTCGGTGAAGACGAAGCGCCGGCTGACGACAGGGGCGTTAAGTTGCGCAATCGGCCGCAGCCTGTCCGGCAGCGGCGGGAGCGGCTCTGCAGGTGTCTCCGAAACATTGACCGTAAGCAGTGTCAGGCCTGCATCCGCAGGGCGGCCTGCGCCCATCCAGCCGCGATCGTAGTCAAGCGTGTACAGCGTGGCTGGGCCGGGCTTGTCGAAGGTAACAATCAGCTCAAGGCGTTCCGCCGGGCTGAGAAGGATTTCGTCGGCTTCGATCGGTGCTTCCAACAGACCGCCGTCCGTTCCGACAACCATCATTGACGCTTCAAACGACAGTCGAAGGAAGCGCGCATTGGTGGCGTTGTAGAGCCGGAAGCGCCGCTTCGTGCCAAAGGGGACCGTTAGCGCAGGATTCTTCTGGCCATTGACGAGTACGTGATCGCCGACGCGCCCGTTCATCAGATCGACCATCGTATTGTCCGGCATCGTGCCGTCGGCAGCAAGGCGAAGGTCGGTGAACACCAGTACGGTATCGCCATACTCCGCCGGAATTGGATCGACCTTCGGCTTGACCAGGAACACGCCGGCAAGGCCGCGATAAACTTGCTCGGCCGTCTTGCCGTGCGGATGCGGATGGTACCAGTACGCTGCTGCGCTTCCCTCGGGCAGTTCGAAGCTGTAGGTGCGATCGCCCGCCGTTGCGACCGGATCCATCGGATTGCCGTCCTGGTCCGCCGGCACCGGCATGCCGTGCCAGTGGAGGGTGCTCGCCTCGCCCGGAATGCGGTTTGCGAAGGTGATCTCGACGCGGTCGCCCTCGACCGCCTCGATCAGCGGACCGGGACTCATGCCGTTGTAGCCAAGAATCGGCGTGTCGAGCCCCGCGGCGAAGCGAGCCGTAGCGGGCTCGGCGGTGAGTTTCGCCCTGAACAGGCCGGGCGTATTGGCTTCGTTGACGAGGAGAGGCAATTGACGAAGCGGCTCTCCCTCAGGCAGCATGAGCGCGTTCTTCGGTGCCGCCATGTCGTTGCCACCCATATCCATGCCGGGCATGTCATCCATGCCGGGCATGTCATCCATGCCGTCCATCTTCATTTGAGCGATCGCACGCCGGCTAACAAAAACCGTCGCAAGACCTGCCGCCAGAAAACCGCGTCGATGCATCTGTCGTCTCCTACGTCACAGAGTAGCGCGTCAGCGCGCGGTACGATGAGAAAGTCCACCAACGCTTGGCGCTGTCGCCGCCACCACGGGGCTCCGGCGCTTTTTCGGTGCCCTGGCTGGCCCGGCCTCGTGACCGCTGGAAAGGCTTTCGATGATCGGGCAATGCGGGCGATCATCGCCTTGGCAGTGTTCGGCCAGATGACGCAGAGTTTTACTCATGTCGCGGAGTTCGCGCATTTTCCGCTCGAGCTCCGCGACATGTTCCATGGCAATCCGCTTGACATCGGCGCTCGCCCGCGAGCGGTCGCTCCAGAGCGCCAGCAGAGCGGTCATCTGCTCCACCGAAAAGCCAAGATCGCGAGCTCGACGGACGAAACGAAGCATGTGGACGTCGTCGTCGGAATAGACCCGGTAACCGGCATCGGTCCGGACAACGTTCGAGATGAGTCCGATCGTCTCGTAATAACGGATCATCTTGGCCGAGACGCCAGACGCCGCTGCTGCTTCACCGATGTTCATGAGCGAATTCCTGCAGGTTGAGGCTTCCGGCGACAGCAGAGCCGGGATCCGGGGATAAGACACATCTGAACTAGCCCCTTCATATGACCGGGACCGGCCCGGAGAACTGGTCGGCGCGCGGCCTGCCGTCGATCGGCGGCTGGAAGCGCCTGACGCGCAAGGCATTGGTCAGGACGAAGACGCTGGACAGCGCCATGGCGCCCGCCGCGAGCATCGGCGACAGAAGCGTGCCGGAGAACGGGTACAGCACCCCGGCGGCGACGGGTATGAGCGCGATGTTGTAGGCGAAGGCCCAGAACAGATTCTGGCCGATGTTGCGGATCGTGGCCTTGGAGAGCGCGATCGCATTCGCCACGCCGCGCAGATCGCCAGACATCAGGACGACGTCGGCGCTTTCTATGGCGATGTCCGTGCCAGTGCCGATGGCGATGCCGACATCGGCCGCGGCAAGCGCGGGCGCGTCGTTGATGCCGTCGCCGACGAAGGCGACGCGAGCACCGTGCTGGCCAAGCCGCTTGACGGCGTCGACCTTACCGTCCGGCAGCACCTCTGCCACGATTTCGTCGATGCCGATCCGCCGCCCGATCGCCTCAGCCGTGCGCCGGTTGTCGCCGGTCACCATGGCCACTTTGAGACCGAGCGCATGCAGGGCAGCGATGGCCGCCGGCGTCGATGCCTTGATCGGATCAGCGACCGCGATGATTGCAGCAAGCCTGCCATCGATGGCCGCATAAAGCGGGGTCTTGCCCTCGTCGCCGAGCCGTGCTGCCGCCGAAGCAAACATCGAGATGTCCAGGCCGAGCCGTGTCATCAGGCGATCAGCGCCAATTTCAAGCTTGCGGCCTTCGACGGCAGCACTGACGCCAAAACCGGGGACGGCCTCGAAGTCCTTGATATCGGCAAGCACAAGACCGCGCCGCTCCGCGGCCCGAACGATCGCCTCGGCGACTGGATGCTCGGAACGAGCCTCCACCGAGCCGACGAGCCGGAGCACGTCGGCTTCGACAAAACCGTCAGTCACGACGAAATCGGTCAGTTCGGGGCGGCCCTCGGTGAGCGTTCCCGTCTTGTCGAGAGCAATGACCGTAGCATCACGCAGTGTCTGCAGCGCCTCGCCCTTGCGGAAGAGCACACCCATTTCGGCCGCCCGCCCCGTGCCGACCATAATCGAGGTCGGCGTGGCGAGGCCCATGGCGCACGGGCAGGCAATGATAAGCACGGCAACGGCGTTGACGAGCGCGAAGGACAGCGCCGGCTCCGGCCCGAGGAAAAGCCAGGCCCCGAACGTGAGCAAGGCCGCAGCAATGACCGCCGGCACGAACCACGCCGTCACCTTGTCGACGAGCGCCTGGATCGGCAGCTTGGAGCCTTGAGCGGCTTCGACCATCCTGATGATCTGGGCGAGCAGCGTGGCCGAGCCGACCTTGGTGGCACGGAAGGAAAAACTCCCGGTACTGTTGATGGTGCCGCCGACCACTTCCGCGCCAAGACCCTTGGCGACGGGCAGCGGTTCGCCAGTCATCATGGACTCGTCGACAAAGGATGATCCTCCGACGATCTCGCCATCGACCGCGATCTTTTCACCCGGCCGAACCATGACCATGTCACCGACCCGCACTTCGGCGAGCGGCACGTCTACCGTGATGCCGTTCTTGACGACGCGCGCCGTCTTGGGCTGCAGTCCGACGAGTTTCTTGATCGCCTCGCTGGTCCGGCCCTTGGCCCGCGCTTCGAGGGTGCGTCCGAGCAGGATCAGCGTCACGATCACGGCCGCTGCTTCATAATAGACGTTGGCTGTGCCTGCCGGCAGAACACCGGGAAGGAAAGTCGCGACGATCGAGTAGGCCCAGGCAGCACCCGACCCAAGCGCGACCAGCGCGTTCATGTCTGGTGCGCCCCTGAGCAGCGCCGGCATTCCCTTCCTGAAGAAACGCAGACCGGGGCCAAACAGAACAATCGTGGTCAGGACGAATTGCAGGCGCCAGTTCCAATCGCCAAGCGTCATCATCACCCAGTGATGGAACGCTGGCACGAGATGGGAGCCCATTTCGAGCGTGAAGACGGGCAGCGTCAGAAGCGCCGCCAAAGCGAGCGAACGGCCGAGCACGCGGATTTCGGTTTCGCGCCCATCCCGCTCGCGGTCCTCGCCTGCATCCGGCAGGATCTGACGCGCTCCGTAGCCGGCGGCCGCCACCGCCTTTTCAAGTGCATCAGCCTCGGCGGCACCCGTGACGATCCGGACGGTGGCGCGCTCCGTTGCCAGGTTAACATTCGCCTCCGCCACGCCCGGCACTTTCTTGAGTGCCTTTTCGATACGCGCGACGCAGGAGGCGCAGGTCATGCCTTCGATGGCGAGTTCAATCGTATCCGCGCGCGCTTCGTATCCCACCGCCGATACTGCCGCGAGAACGGGAGCAAGCTCCGGCTTGCCGGAGAAAGTCACCTCGGCACGTTGGGTCGCCAGATTGACCGATGCCCTGGCGACGCCCGGCGCGGAGGCAATTGCTTTTTCGACGCGCCGCACGCACGAGGCACACGTCATGCCCTCGATGCCGATCTGAATTGTGGAACCAAGAGCTGAAACGGGGTCGGCTGGTGTGTGGGGGGTAACGGCGTTCACGGTCTGCAACTCCATTCGGTAGCAGCCACACTATATAAAGGTTCCCATAATTGGAAGGTCAAGAGGCAAAATTCGATCATTACGTCGCCGTGGGCTACGACGATCTAACCGGCCCAGAAAAAAGCTCTTGACCTTCCAACGATGGGAAGCCCCATATGACTCGCATCAGCAAGAAAGGAAAGCAGTGATGTTGAAACTGAAGGTTCCGGACATGAGCTGCGGCCATTGCGCCAGCACGATCGAAAAGGCGGTAAAGAGCGTCGATCCGACAGCTCGCGTGGCAGTCGACCTCGGGTCATCGACGGTCGCTGTCGAAACCAAGGCGGACGAAACGTCAATCCGCGACGTCATCAGGTCGGCTGGTTACGACAACGAAAAGTTGGCTCCCTAATCGTCTCGCGCGCGGCCGGCGCGGATCAAAACCGCGTCGGCCGCGTTCATACACTAAAGTCCATTGAGGCTTAGTAGGAAGAGCCGCCGGCAGGGCGTCGGCTCGACAATCCATTGCGTCGCCGGGGACGCGACCGGCATCATCCTCGCCGCCGTCATCACGGCGACGCTAGGCCTGCCGATGTGGCTCGATCTCATCGTTGAATATCTCGCGGGCGTCGCCTTCGGACTGTTCATATTCCAGTCGCTGTTCATGAAATCGATGATGGGCGGCACCTATTGGGAAAACGTTCGCAAAAGCTTCTGCCCGAGTTCATCTCCATGAATTTCATGATGGCCGGCATGGCCCCCGTCATGAGCTTCCTGATGATGGGTCGCGACAGGCGCGGGATGGAGCCGACTGAGCTTTTGTTCTGGGGCGTGATGTCGATCGGCGTCATTGCCGGCTTTGCGCTCGCCTACCCTGCCAATGTCTGGCTGGTCGCACGCAAGCTGAAGCATGGGCTGATGACGCAGCGCCTGCAAATCGCCGAATGCACGACCGCGTCACACCAGTCCCATTTGGTCACGCTCTCGTTTGCCAACAGAAAGGCCGGACTATGAAAGTCCGGCCAAGAATGAAGGTCGGAACCTCCAGAGGGAAACGCGCCGGACGAATGGGAGGAGACATCCGACGCACTGAATATATGGGGGCCACGACGCAGACGCTGCGTTCCAACGAGGATGACGACGTCGTGCAGCGGTGAGCCCACCTTACCCGGCTCTTTCGCCCGCCTAGGACCAGCGTCTCATCCGCCATGCAGGGCAAGGCGCGGACCTGCGTATGAGGGGCAGTTGGCTTCGGTCATTTGACCCCTTTCTCCATCTTGATGTCGGTGCTGGCGGTGCACATGCCGACGAGATCACCCAGATGCGCCCTCCATTCCGCAGTCTGATCGTTGTTGTTGTAGAGCCGATCAAGCGAGGCTTCGCCCTCCAGCGTATCGAGCATGCAGGCACAATAGCTGGAGCAGAACTTGCTGTCGCGCGACTGTTCGCACGATAGCTGGCAGGTTTTCAGGAAGTTAACCTGTGGGGTTTCAACCTTGGCCGGCATCAATTGAGAAAACAGCCAGACGCAGCCGATCAGCAGCGGCTGGTGGATCAGGTAAAAGGCCAGGCTGTGGCGGCTGATGAAGACCAGCGGGTTGGCCCATCGGCCGGGTGCGAGGCTTGCCAGGCGCGCCCGTATACCGGAGGTGGAGGCAAACTTCGCCGTCGCGATCCCCGACAGCACCGCGCCGAACCACGGGAACAGCGGCACATAGTCGTTGGAACGCGGATTGATGGCGGAAAGGCCGACCCACCATAGCCAGGGATGATCGAAGGCCTCCAACCGCAGGTAAACGGGTGCCGCGATGAGAAACGCGGCAACGGCAAGCGTCAGCACCGCCGGAAGGCGCAGGAAGGCGAGACCCAGCAGGCTGGCCAGCGCGATCTCATGCAATATGCCAAAGAAGATGAAGCCGTCCGGCATGGCGACGCGGGTGACGACCGAAATGGCGATCGCGGCTCCGGCAACCATGGCGAACCGCTTCCAGAAGCCGTTCCAGCGGATCTGCCTGCCATGGGCAAGGTACAGGCTGACGCCGACCAGTACCAGGAAGGTCGAAGCGATGCAGCGGGCGTAGATCCTCCACCAACCATAGGCGGTCAGGCCGGGATCGGTATATCCGAAGAACTCCAGATCCCAGGCGAAATGGTAGCTCGCCATGGTGACGAACGCGAAGCCGCGCACGATGTCGATGGCGATGATGCGCTTCGGTTGATCCTGAACGGGTGCGGTCAGCGTATGGATGCTCATGGTCTCGCGATCTGATTCAGCCCCGCATGACGACTATCACTGTTGCGCCGGACAAAAGAAGCTGGCCACGCGTAGCGCCAGAAGCGGTTGCGCCGTCGCGTCCTGCATCCAGACCTTTCGTCTGTGAGCTTACATCACATAGAAGCCGCTTTAGGCCAGCACGATGTATCGCCGCCTCAGACAGTCAAGCGATCTAGCGGAACGAAGGAACCCAATCATGTCGACCAAACCCAGCTGCCGACGCTCGGTTGCGCGGCTCTGGCTCCTGCCCGGACAGAAATCAGCCTGCTTTGCTGAGATTGCCAGCAGAAGATTTACCGGTACGGCGGTCCTGCTCGACCTCATAGTTGATCTTCTGGCCATCAACCAGGGTCGAGAGGCCCGCGCGTTCGACTGCGGAAATATGAACAAACACATCTTGACCGCCGTTGTCGGGCTGAATGAATCCAAAGCCCTTGGTGCTGTTGAACCACTTCACGGTGCCAGTAGCCATGTGCGTATCCCTTGTAGCCAGACCGATTTGTATCGAGATTTGAGATAGACGCACAAAAGCGAAAAATTGCAAGCAAAGGCTCCAGCAGCCAAGAACCACATCGATGTGGGTGTCCCGAAGGCCGCCAAGATGCCCGCAAATATCTTTCCCTATTGGACGATCCGTCCTCGGAAATCGAACGTCGATTCATTCGAGTGTATATGACGGGAGGGTGGCCTCAAGCTGATCCTGCGCCTTTTCTGATTTCTCGACAATCTGTTTGGCAGCGCGATTTAGGGATTGCTCCAGAGCTGTACATGAGCCAGGTGCCGTCGCGCCATGGGTCAGCTTGCTAACCTGTTCTGCCGCATCAACGGCAATCGTTTTGTGACCATATTCATGGGCCTTCAGCTCCTGAAAGTAACTAGCCCAAGCCGTGCGCACGGCTTGGTCGGCGCGCTCTTCGTCGGCCCAGGTCGGAAGTAAAATGTTGAGTTTGAGAACGATTTCGTCCGAGCTGACCCGGCAGGAGTTCTCCGCCGCTTCAAACTGGAAATTCCAGTGCCAATCATCTGACACTTCGCCTTCAATGATACCGTCGCTGTCCCGCTTGGCCACCCGGTGCAAGTCTTCATGTATCGCTTGCCGGCTAAGGCCTCGCAACTGATAAGTCGAATAGGTGATATCGAGCTTCACGTCCGCGCGGGCCGCTCCGACACCAACCATAAAGACAAAACCGCTAAAAACGGCGGTGTATTTGCTCATTGTCAATAACTGGCATTGCATCGTGGCGCTCCTTCAATCGTGTCCGTCTCCTTAAACGAACAGTTGGGGCATATTGCGGCTGCTGCGCCACATGACGAGGGCAGGCCACAAACAGGGAAAGGTTCGTCCCGCAGCGCGTTGATGGCGGGCAAGGTTCAGATCCGGCAGAAAAGCGTCGGCTTCGGCGAGCTGGACCAGCGACGCCGCCAGCACGTCGCCGCGTCGCCAGAGATCGTCGGTGGAGAGCAGGGACGCATCGGCCCGCGACGCGACGATCACGATGCTGAAATTGTCATTAGTCCTAACTGCCTTGGTTGGGTCCGAGAAGGTAACGACCGTCAGCCAGATCGTCTGATAGGAGCCTCGCTAGGCACTCCATTTCCAATTCTGGATTTCGGGCATGTCTTCACCATGTTGCCTGATGTAGCGGGCATGATCGGCGAGCTTGTCGCGGATCTCTTGGCCAAACTGCTCCGCACGTGAGCCCAGGCGCGACGCCCGATCAACGGCATCCATGGCCAGATGAAACCTGTCGATCTCGTTGAGAACCGCCATATCGAACGGCGTAGTGGTGGTGCCCTCTTCCTTATAGCCGTGGACGTGAAAATTCTGATGGTTGGTGCGCCTATAGGTCAGCCGATGGATCAGTGTCGGATAGCCGTGATAGGCAAAGATCACGGGCTTGTCCCTGGTGAACATCTCGTCGAAAGCACCGTCGCTCAAACCATGGGGGTGTTGGTTTGGAGACTGCAATGCCATCAGGTCAACAACGTTGATGACGCGGATTTTTAGATCCGGGACATGCTGCCGAAGCAAGTCGACCGCGGCCAAGGTCTCGAGCGTTGGTACATCCCCGGCGCAAGCCATCACCACGTCGGGCTCGCCATCACTGGTGGCCCATTCCCATATGCTTGCGCCGACCGCACAATGAGCTGCTGCGGCGTCGATATCCAACCACTGTAGCTCTGGCGCCTTTCCCGCAACGATCACGTTGATATAGTTGCGGCTACGCAAGCAATGATCTGTGACCGAGAGCAGCGTATTGGCATCGGCCGGCAGATAGACCCGGATAATATCGGCTTTCTTGTTAGCGACATGGTCGATAAAACCGGGATCCTGATGGCTGAATCCATTGTGATCCTGCTGCCAAACGTGAGAGGTAAGCAGATAGGTCAACGATGCGATCGGGCGCCGCCAAGCGACCTTGCGCGAGACCTTCAACCATTTAGCATGTTGGTTGAACATCGAGTCGACAATGTGGATAAAGGCCTCATAACAGGAAAAAAATCCGTGGCGGCCGGTGAGCAGGTATCCCTCCAGCCAGCCTTGGCAAAGATGCTCGCTCAGGACTTCCATCACGCGGCCGTCCGGCGCGATTTGGGTGTCGTCCTCGATGAGCTCGCCAGCGAAAGCCCGGTCGGTGACTTCGAACAGCGCGGAGAGACGGTTCGATTCGGTTTCATCCGGACCGAAGACGCGGAAGTTGTGCCCAGCCATATTGAGCTTCATCACGTCCCGCAGAAAGGTGCCTGCAATTCGGGTGGCTTGACCGACAACCGTGCCCGGAGCAGGCACATCGACGGCATAATCGCGGAAATCGGGCAGCTCCAGTTCGCGCAAAAGCAATCCGCCATTGGCGTGCGGATTCGCTCCCATCCGGCGAGCACCTTTGGGCGCCAGTTCCCTCAACTCAGTAACAAGCCTGCCCGTTTCATCGAACAGTTCTTTCGGCCGATAGCTCCGCATCCAAGTCTCCAGTACCGCGAGATGGCTGGGATCGCCAGCAAGATTGGCCAGCGGAACCTGGTGTGAGCGCCATGACCCTTCGGTCTTCTTGCCATCGACCTCCTTGGGTCCTGTCCATCCTTTGGGCGTCCGAAGCACGATCATCGGCCAAGCGGGCCTGCTGGTGAACCCGTTGGCCCGGGCGTCGGATTGGATCTGCCGGATTTCCCCGACGACCTGATCTAGCGTTCCGGCCATGAGCTGATGCAGCGTCTGCGGATCATCGCCTTCGACGAAGTATGGCTTGTATCCGTAGCCGCGAAACAGCGCCTCGAGTTCCTCGTGACCAATCCTAGCGAGGATTGTCGGACTCGCGATCTTGTAACCGTTGAGGTGCAGGATCGGCAGTACTGCGCCGTCGCGCGCCGGATTGAGAAACTTGTTTGAGTGCCAGCTCGTGGCCAAGGCGCCGGTTTCGGCTTCACCGTCGCCCACCACGCAGGCGACCAGAAGGTCCGGGTTGTCGAAAGCGGCACCGTAGGCGTGCATCAGCGAATAGCCGAGTTCACCACCCTCGTTGATCGAACCCGGCGTTTCAGCCGCGACATGGCTCGAAATGCCACCAGGAAAGGAAAACTGGGTGAAAAGCTTCTTCAGGCCGTCTTCGTCCTGGGAAATTGCCGGATAGAATTCGCTGTAAGTACCTTCGAGATAGGTATTGGCCACCACGCCCGGGCCGCCGTGCCCCGGTCCGGCGACATAAATCATGTCGAGGTCGAACTGCTTTATGATCCGGTTGAGATGGACATAGATAAAGTTCAGCCCCGGGGTCGTGCCCCAATGCCCAAGCAGCCGCGGCTTCACGTGCTCCAAGAGCAGCGGCTCCTTTAGCAATGGATTGTCGCGCAGGTAGATCTGGCCGACGGAAAGAAAGTTAGCTGCCCGCCAGTAGGCGTGCATCTTCCGGAGGAGTTCCGGCGAGAGTGGCTCGTTCATGCGTCTATTCCTTTGAGTGAGTGCGGTCCAAAATGCCACTGACCGCTTTGGCGATCATCATTTCTTCATCGGTGGCGATAACGCGAACGCAGACGCAGCCAGAGTCGGTTGAGATGACCGGCTCGCTGCCATCGTTCCGCGTCGCGTCGAGTTGGACGCCGAGGAAATCGAGATCGGCGCAAATGCGTGCACGTATGGCAGACGAATTCTCGCCAATGCCACCTGTGAAGACCAGCGTATCGAGCCCGCCGAGCGCGGTGGCAAATGACCCGATGCTCTTCTTGACCTGGTAGCAGAACAGATCAACGGCTTCGGATGCCCTGACATCACGGGTTTCGCGATCCAGGAGGTCGCGCAGATCAGAGCTCGTTTCGGAAACGCCAAGCAATCCCGCCTCGTGATTGACCATGCGATGAAATCGTTCGGCGCTCAGGCCTTCGGCTTGGGCGAAGAACAAGACCAGGCCCGGATCGAGATCGCCCGACCGTGTGCCCATCGGCACGCCGGCCGCAGGGGTGAATCCCATGGTTGTGTCGATGCATTTGCCGCCGCGCACCGCCGACAGACTGGCGCCATTGCCGAGGTGGGCCATGATCACGCGGCTAGAGGCCGCCTCTACGCCAGCGACACGCGTCAGTTCCTCGACGAGGAATGCATAGGAAAGACCGTGGAATCCGAGCCGCTCAACTCCCAACGCCTCGTAACGCCGCGGGATTGGCAGGATTTTCGCGACGCGCGGCATGTGTTGGTGAAACGCGGTGTCGAAGCATGCGGCCTGCAGCAAGGTCGGAGCGCGGCCGCTGAACAGCTCGATCATTGCGATCTCGGATGGCAGATGCTCCGGCGCGTAGGCGCTTATCCGCCGCAATTCGTCCATCAGTTCGCTTGTGATCGGTTGCGGTTCCTTGTAGCGCGCGCCGCCATTGACAATACGATGACCTACCGCCTTCAGCGAGGCCAATCCGACGCGCTCCTCGAGCCAGTCAAGCAGGTAGCCCGTTGCAGACCTGTGATCCAACGCGCCAACCGAGCGGATCTGATTTTCGCCACTGGCTAAATCTGTCAAGGTTATTGTGGCATCGCGCTCGCCGAGACGATCTATTTTGCCGCGCAGTTGGCGGATCGGAGCGTCCGCCACCGCGAATAATGCGAACTTGATGCTCGACGAGCCGCCATTGATCGTCAGCACCGATGATTCTTGCATGTTCATATGACCAGGACAGGAGCAAAACCGCCGCCGGGTGTGCGGAAATTTGTGGTCTGGCCCTGGTAGAGGCGCGCGGCCGCGAGCAGCACCTTGCCATCATATGTATAAAGCCGCACGTCCATTTTGCGCGGTGAGAGTGCACCATCGATCTCGATCATACGCTGCCCGGGTGCGGCAAATGCCTGGGCGACATAGCCACCACGGGCGATCTCGGCCCACATCCCTTTCGTCACCTTGTCGCCTCGATAGACCGCTTTGCTGCCGTGGCCCGAGAGCGGTTTGAAGAACATGTCCTTGCGGGACTGCCAGGCGGCATCCGAATTGTCGGGCGTGACCAGCGTAGTCCGCGGAATGCCGGCGAGCCGCGAGCGCATGTCCGGAGGAAGGCCGAATGCTTCCAGCGCCGCCGGATCGGACAGCAAGGTCAGATTGCGCTTGCTGGCAAGGAGCGCGTGGTTGTGCGGATTGGGAGTGAGCACCACGGCGCCGTCCTGATAAGCCGCTCTGAGCGCGGCATGTTCCGGGCGGTCAAGTGTGAAATCCACCAGGCGATTGTAAACGAGGTCGATCTGCTGTCCGCCGAGCCGAAGCCTGCCGCCATCATATTTCAGCTCACTCGCGTCCCCGATCATCGCCTCCACGCCGTGCTTCAGAAATAGCTGCCGGGCCAGCACGAATTCAGGATAGAGATACTGCTCCCTAGGCTGATCATCGACGATCGCAATCGTTCGCGGCGAGCCGGCTCCGCGCTGACGGCGCCATTCATTCTCGAACATCGCAATGACACTGGTTTCGAAGTGATCGTCCCTGGCGCCGATCAACGCCTGATCGACTTCGGAGCAGCAGGCCTTCTGTGCTCTGGCCAATAAGGCATTGAGGAAAGCCCCGCCGGCGTTGGTGTTGACCTCGATCAGCTTGGGATCCTGATCGTCGAGATGGAAGTCGTAGCCCATCAGAGCGCCGACGGGTCCAAAATCCCTTTGCGCGATTTCGGGAGCCCAGGAGAGGACCGTTTCGCGGTAAGCTGGCAACTTTGCTGTCGCCTCGATGGCGACGACGATTCTCTGCATCTCGTCGAGGGCGGACGCGGCGAGGAAGACCGGCACATTGGAAAACAAATGCGGCCGCGACGCCATGAAAGCTTCGCAGAAACCAGCGTCGCCGGCTTCGTGATCCAGTGCCGCCCGAAGCTCCGCTCGGTCGAGCGTGATGCAGAAGCATTTGCGGTTGAGCCGCGCCGATAAGGACGGGGTGATTTCCGCCACGCCGGGGACTGTTAGCATGTCAGTATCTCCTCGCTGCCGGCGGCTGCGGTTTCCTGCCAGTAAACCTGGCCGAGACCCGATCAGCCTATCGACGGGACCCAGTGCGAGGGGCTCATATGAGCACCCAGATGCCCGTGGTCGTGGAGACAGGCGATAAGGTCTTGGCGCCGAATTCTATCCTGACGGTACCCTCGGTGGAACGCGGCACTACCGGCATTTGCCTCAACTCCTGCTTAGGTCACCCAACGTTATCGGCAAAGGCCTTTGATCCGCGTCCGATGAGACTTGGCCACTTAAGAAGTTCCACCGGCTCGCGGCATTGATTTGCGTCAAAGTGGCGACGCGCAACTGGGCTATACTGAATCTATGAAAATCGCGATGGCTCAGCTTCGATTACTGCTCGCCGTGATCCTGCTGATCGCGGGCGGGGCTATTGCTGGTTTTGCCGAGCAGGCTCTTGGAATGGGTGCTGACGTTACTGCTAACGTTGCAACGCGCTCGACGAGCGCCTCACACAAGGTGATGGGTCACGTCGCGTCCGCAGACCGGGACAACCATCGCCCCCCATGTGATGGCTGCCTGGATTGCGTGCACTCGACCGGATCGGGCTGTTGTGCCGCAAGCATTTCCGCCACCGGCGAATGCAGGGTTCTCCATGACGCGCCGGATGCCGTCCGGTTCATGGCAGGCAAGGCGTTCTTGGCAACGGGCGTCGATCCAGAGGCCCTCCTGCGACCTCCCCAGATCTTCGCCTGATATCGCGCCGTCGCTGTCCTTGGGACTGTTGAACCCTGCGGCGCCCTTCAAGGCCCGACAGCGCGCGAGCGATCCACCAAAACCAAACCGGTACCGGCGCTCCCGCTGCCCTGCGCACCCAATTCCAGATTTCGCCTATCCGTTTCACATCAACGATAAGGAAACAGTCATGAAAGCCCATCTTCGATTGATCACGCTTGCCGCATTCACAACCCTGTCGAGCGCGGCCCTTGCCCAGACGGATCCGCACCATCCGGCGGCTGACGTACCACAATCCACGACAGCGGCCCCCGCCGCGGAGGCGATGCCCGGTAATTTGCCCGAGCAGTGCACAACGATGATGTCAATGATGCAGAAAATGATGCCCATGATGGAGAAAATGGCTCCCATGATGCAGCAGATGATGCCGATGATGCAGCAGATGATGCAAGGCGGCACGACGCAGAGCGGCGGCATGATGCAAGGCGGACAGGGCGGCGGAATGCAAGGCGGCATGGCGAACGGCATGCCGATGAACACTGACAACATGCCGGAGGCGTCCAGGAATTACATGGAGGCCATGAAGCGAATGGACGGGCCGATGATGCAGGGCATCCAGGCCGGCGATCCCGATGTCGCTTTCGTCCAGGCGATGATCCCGCACCATCAAGGAGCCATCGACATGGCCCGTGCGGTCCTGCAATTTGGCAAGGATGATCAGGTCAAGGGCTGGGCCAATCAGATCATCACGGCTCAGCAGGCCGAGATCGCCGCAATGCAGGAATGGCTCAAGCAACACGCGAAATGACAGGAGGAAGCCATGAACAAACTCAGCGTTCTGTCCGTCGGCATTGCGCTTGGCGTGACGCTGGCCCTGATGAGCATGCTCTGTGCTCTGGCCTTCGCCATCTGGCCGGACGCAACGCTCGATTTCTTCGGAGCCTTCACGCATGGGCTCGACCTCAGCGCGGTCAAATCGACGGCGCCGATGAGCCCTGGCCGGATTGTCTACGGCGTTCTCGGCATTGGTGTCGTCGGCCTCGTGGCGGGTGTCGTGTACGCCTCGATCTACAATGTTGTCGCAACCGGTAGCCGGTAGGGCAAGGCGAGGAACCGCTTGTGAAAGCTGCAGCCAATCCATGGACGATGTCGTCTGCAATTCTTGCCCTGGCGGGAATGATCATCGCCGGGATCGGACTGTATTTCATCGTTCTCCGGCCGCCACTGCTGCCCGAGGATATCCGCTATATGCGCCTGTCGGCCGCCGAGCTCGAAGCCATCGGTCCGCGTCTTGCTATGTGGCTCACATACGTCTTCAGGGTGCTCGGTGGCTATGCATTCGCCACCGGCGTTCTCCTGATTGCGCTAGCACTCACCGCGTTCCGCGCGCGCCACCCAATCGCGCTGGCAGGCGCTCTGGTCGGAGGAGCGTCATCCATCGGACTGATGTCAGTGGTCAATTTCACGATTGGCTCCGATTTCAGGTGGCCCCTGTTTGCCTGCGCGCTGGTCTGGGCCCTGAGCTTCGTCGCGTACGGCTTCGAAGCCTCCGCATCGACCGCCGTGCCCGAGCAACGACAATCTCTAACGAAGAGAAGCAGCCAATGACCCCAACGCGCACCGCATGTCCGTACGCCCGACCTGCCCAACCAGAGCCGGAGGTCGAGGCCGGATCGGGCGGAAATTTCGAAGACCGGCTTGGTCACGATTGGCTTCCAACGCGCGGCAAGCCGCGAACGTGCGTTTGTTACACCCTAACCCGGGCCGAATGTTTCGAGACCGAGAGTTCAAACCGAAGGAGATGATGATGAAGCGCCGAGATTTCTTGAAAGGTGCGTTAGCCGGTGCGGCAGGTCTTGCGGCGCCAGCGTTCTCGTTCAGGCCGGCTTTCGCCGGTCAGTCAGGCGCCCAGCCGCTTGGCATCTCACGCCGCACTATCGAGGTGAACGGCAAAGCTGCCAGCGTCTTCGGCCTGCGAAGGGCCGACGGCGCGCCTGGCCTGCGCTTGCGGGCGGGCGAAGCCTTCAACGTGCTGCTTCGAAACGAGACAGCCGAGCCAACGATCATACACTGGCACGGGTTGACGCCGCCGTGGCCGAGCGACGGCGTCGCCGACGCGCCACTGCCGCTCATCGGCGCTAGAGCCGATCGCAGTTTCGATTTTCCGGTCGGCGGGCCCGGCACTTTCTGGATGCACGCGCATACCTTGCAGGAGCAATTGCTGCTCGCCGCTCCGCTCATTGTCGCCGATCCCGCCGATGACGCAAAGGACGAGCAGGAGGTTGTCATCCTGCTCCACGATTTCTCGTTCTCGTCGCCGGAAGAGCTGCTGGCCGGGTTGCAGAGCAAGAACACCGGCGGCTCCATGCCGATGGGCGGGATGGATATGTCGGGAGCGAAGACCGACGCCATGGCAGGGACGAAAAATGGCGGCATGGCGACCGATATCAACGATATCGACTATGACGCCTATCTGGCCAACGACCGGTCCCTGAACGACCCCGAGATCGTCCCGGTCGAACGGGGTGGACGTGTGCGGGTGCGGATCATCAACGGCGCCACGGCGACGGCGTTCACGATCGACTTTGGCGCGCTTGAAGGCGAACTGATTGCGGTCGACGGTCAGCCTGTCGAACCGGTCAGGGGTCGGCGGTTTCCGATGACAATGGGGCAGCGCATCGACGTGCGCCTGCAGTTGCCGCGCGACGTCAGCTCCTCCTTTCCGATCCTGGCGCTGCGCGAGGGAAGCAAGGAACGCACCGGAATTGTCCTGCGTCCGGCCGGCGCAGCGGTGGCCAAGCTCGGGACGGCGGCGGATGCCGACGCTCCAGTTCTCGACCTGGCGCTCGAGGCACAACTTCGGGCAATCGCGCCACTTGCATCGCGCCCTGCCGACAAGACGTTCGACATGGCGCTAACGGGCGACATGGCCGCCTACCGCTGGGGCTTGCAGACCAACCCACCGCTCGTCGTCGATCCGGGCGACCGGGTGGAAGTGACGCTGCGCAACACCAGCATGATGGCCCATCCAATGCACCTGCACGGCCATCATTTCCAGGTGGTCGCGATTGATGGACAGCGCTTTGCGGGAGCGGTGAGGGATACGGTCCTGCTGCCCCCTAATCGCTCCGTGACGATCGCTGTCGACGCCGTCAATCCCGGAAAATGGGCGTTCCACTGTCACCATCTCTACCACATGGCGACCGGCATGATGTCGACCTTTGCCTATCGGGTTTAGGATATTCCGCGGGCCGCAACGATCCGGGGCCTGCATAACAACGATGGCAATGCAGCAGGAAGCATAGGAGACCGTTGATGAAAAAGGTCAATCTGGAAGTGCGCGGCCTTGTCGGCATAATGGATTTCGCAGCGGTCGAAATGCATCTCGCGGCTTTGCCGGGTGTCGCCGGTGTCGCGATGAACGCGGGGTCGACAACCGCGAGCGTCGAATTCGACGAGGGGCGGACGAGCCCGGAGATCCTCGCCAGCGAAATTGAGGCCTGCGGCTTCCATTGCCGTGGCGAGGTCGTGCCGCGGCATGTGTGCATTCCCGACAGCACGACGATACCGCCGGGGCATCCGCGCGCGACCTCCGGGCACGATTACGCCCAGCACGATCATAGGGGGCACGATCATGGGGGGCACGCCGCCATGATCGAGCCGGCTCCGGCGGGCAAGAGCACGGCTGCAGCCAAGGCGCCGCACGACGCCATGGCCCATGAGATGGGACACGGCGCCGGCATGGACATGCAGGGCATGGTCAAGGACATGCGCAATCGTTTCCTCGTCAGCCTGGTTTTCACGCTGCCGATTTTCGCCATGGAGCCGATGGGCCTGGGCGAGCCGTGGCTGCGCCCGCCTTTCGGACTGAGTGAAGACCTTGCAATGTTTTTCCTCGCCAGCGCCGCGATCCTCTACCCGGTCTGGCCATTCCTGGTCGCCGCCTGGCGGGCCTTGCGCAACGGCGTCCTCAACATGGCCGTGCTGGTGGTGCTGAGCGTTGGCACCGGCTACCTGTTCAGCGTTGGCGCGACCTTCTTCTTCGAGGGGCAGCAATTCTACGAGGCGGCGAGCGTGCTGCTCGTGTTCATCCTGCTCGGCCATTGGCTGGAGATGCGCGCCCGTGCGGGGGCGTCGGCCGCGATCAGGGCCCTGCTCAACCTAGCACCGCCCAGGGCCTCCGTTTTCCGCGATGGCAAGGAGGTCGAGGTTGCAACCGCCGACGTCGTGCTCGGCGACATTGTGGTCCTGCGGCCCGGCAACAAGCTACCCGTCGACGGCGAGGTGATCGAAGGCACGTCGACGATCGATGAATCGATGCTGACCGGCGAGTCGATGCCGGTGACCAAGAAGGTCGGCGACAAGGTCATCGGGGCGACGATCAACAAGAGCGGCTCGCTGCGCTACCGCTCTACCAAGGTGGGTGCCGACACTGCGCTTGCCCAGATCGTCAAGCTCGTCCAGGAGGCCCAGAACTCGAAGGCGCCGGCCCAACTGCTCGCCGATCGCGCTTCGCAATGGCTGGTGCTTGCCGCGATCCTCATCGGGCTTGCGACCTTCGCCGTCTGGTTCTGGTGGCTCGGCCAGCCTCTGCTGTTCGCGATGACCTTGACCATAACCGTCTTCGTCATCGCTTGTCCCGATGCGCTCGGCCTCGCTACGCCGATGGCTGTCATGGTCGGCACCGGCCTTGGCGCTTCAAACGGGATCCTGTTCAAGAATGCCGCCGCTCTCGAGGAGGCGACCAAGCTCAACGTGATCGTCTTCGACAAGACCGGCACGCTCACGATGGGGCAACCCAAGGTCGTCGAAATCGTCTCCGCTGCCGGCGTTTCCCCCGACGAGGTCCTACAAGTCGCGGCCGCCGTGGATCAGGGCTCGGACCATCCGCTCGCCGTCGCCATCGTCGAGCGAGCCAAAGACCTGAAGCTTCCCAAAGTGTCGGACTTTCTGAATATCGAAGGCGAAGGCGCCACAGCCGCGATCGCCGGAGCGCCGGTTTTCCTTGGCAACCGGCGCCTCATGGACGAGCAGAAGATCGATCTTCTGGCGCTCGGTGACAAGGCCGAAACGCTCAAGGGCGAAGGCCGCACCGTCATCCATGTGGCACGCTCTGGCAAGCTGCTCGGGCTGATCGCTATCGCCGATACGCCGCGCCCGACAGCCATCGCAACGATCGCCAAACTGCACGACCAGGGTGTTCGCGTGGCCATGCTCACGGGCGACAATGCCGGCACCGCCAAGCGCATCGCCGACGAACTCGGCATCGACATCGTCCTGGCCGATGTCTTGCCAGGGCAGAAGGCCGAGAAAATCAAGGAACTGCAAGGCCAAGGCCTGAAGGTCGGCATGGTTGGCGACGGCGTCAACGACGCGCCAGCCCTGACGCAAGCCGACGTCGGATTTGCGATCGGTGCGGGCACCGACGTCGCCATTGAAAGCGCCGACATCGTGCTGATGAAGAGCGATCCCTACGACGTGGTCGGTGCGATGACGCTCTCGCGCGCCACGCTACGCAAGATGCACCAGAACCTGTGGTGGGCGGTCGGCTACAATCTCATCGCCTTCCCGATCGCGGCAGGCGTATTCTACCCATTCCTGCTGAGCCCCGAGATTGCAGCGCTGGCAATGTCGGGCAGTTCGGCTCTCGTGGCCGTCAACGCCCTGCTGCTGAAGCGAACCAGGCTCGCGGGCATCCGGCCCGCCGGGTCGATGACCGAAGGTGTTGCTCACGAGCATCCGACTGGCGCCCCGGCATGAGCGTATCCACGAAAGGCCCCCTGCCCGCATCGCGGTGGTTCCTGGGCGCACTTCCGGCTTCGGCCTTGGTCGTTGCGTGCGGCTATGAGATCTGGGGCGGTTGTCGGATTTGATCGGACGCAGGCCCATCCTTGTCATCGGTCTGATCGGCTTTGCCGTCACCTTGGCGGCTTTGGCGCTCGTGCCGAGTTTGCCCGTGCTTTATGTCGGGCGGATCTTGAATGGCGGCCTCGCTGCTGGAGAGGTTTTGACTTCGGCAGCGCGGGTTCCTCCTCTGCGCAAGTCGTCCCGCTGCCTCTCGCGGCCGCCCTGGTTCTGGCCACTGCTGTAGGTAACGGGACTGCTCTTCCTGGAGGTCGATCAACCAGCCGCTTCACGCCACCGCGGCCGGTGCTTGAGACGGCTGGGCCTCGCGCCGTTTACGGGAGTGGTATTGCCGAATGAGCATTCTCGGACTTTTGCCCGCTATTTGGAGAGCTACGTGAAATCACATTCCTCACCGTCGCTTCAATTTCTCGGGGCCGCAGGAACAGTTACCGGATCGCGGTACCTGCTTGAAACGGATGGTCACCGCGTCCTCATCGACTGCGGTCTTTTTCAGGGCTACAAGCAGCTGCGTGATCGCAATCGCGCGGCATTCCCGGTGCCGCCCGAAACCATCGGCACGGTGTTGCTCACTCATGCGCATCTCGACCATTCGGGCTATATTCCCGCGTTGGTGCGCGATGGCTTTCGCGGCAAAATCATATGCACTCCCGCCACCGCCGAGTTGTGTTCACTGCTACTGCCCGACAGCGGCCACCTTCAGGAAGAAGAGGCAAGGTACGCGAAGGAGCGAGGCTATTCCAAGCATGCCAACCCTGCGCCGCTCTACACTCTCGAAGATGCGAGGGCTTCGCTGGAACATATCGAGACTCGGGATTTCGATAGCGAATTCGAAGTCCGGCCCGGCGTTCGAGCCCGTTTCATCCACGCTGGGCATCTTCTTGGCGCCGCGCAGATAAGCTTGAAATTGGCCGGCATGACTCTGCATTTCAGCGGCGATCTCGGGCGCCCGCAAGACCCACTGATGCGGCCACCCCAACCGCTGCTTGAAGCCGACATACTCGTGTGCGAGTCCACCTATGGCAACCGCAGACATCCGCGACTTGATGCCCAGGCGGAACTCGCTCCGGTGATCCGGCGTGTCGCAGCGCGAGGCGGTGTGATCGTCATCCCGGCGTTCGCCGTCGGCCGCGCCCAAGGCATCATGCTGCACATTGCTCGCCTAAGTCAGCGTGGCGAGATCCCAACCATGCCCGTCTTCCTCAACAGCCCGATGGCTGTCGACGCCACGGAAATCTACCACCGTTTCCATGACGAGCATCACGTCAGCGTCGATGAATGCCGGGCCATGTACTCGATCGCGACACTGGTGCGTTCTGTCGAAGAATCCAAAGCCCTGAACCACAGGCGCGGGCCCATGATAATCATATCGGCAAGTGGTATGCTCACGGGAGGACGGGTGCTGCACCATCTTCAGGCGTTCGGATCAGATGCGCGCAATGCGATTCTGCTTTCCGGTTATCAGGCTGGAGGCACGCGAGGTGCGGCTCTTGCAGCCGGCGCCGATCACTTGCGGATGTTTGGACACGACATCCCAATCCGTGCCGAAGTCGTTCAGCTTGAGAGCTTTTCCGGTCATGCGGACGCCGACGAAATTCTTGAGTGGATGCGGCATGCTCGCCGCGCACCCAGGATGACGTACCTCACGCACGGCGAACCGGACGCCGCGGATACGCTGCGTGGCCGCATCAATCGCGAACTGCAGTGGCAGGCCCGTGTCCCCGAGCATCTAGAAGAGATTAGCTTGGAGGACCCGGCATGAACAGCGCTCACAGCCGGTTGCGCCTCGTCCGAGCGGGTATCGACACCTATCAGCAACCCGTCGTCTACATGCATCGCGACTGCCATGTCTGCCGGTCGGAGGGCTTTACGGCACTCACCCGGGTTCTGGCGCGTAGCGGCGACCGCGAGGTGGTCGCCACACTCAACGTCGTTGTCGATGACCACCTTGAACTGGATGTGGCTGCATTGTCCGAGTCCGCCTGGACGGCGCTCTGGCCAGGCCCTGAAGCATGGGGCGTATTCAGTCACCCAGAGCCGCCCGCTTCGGCACCGGCGCTGCGGGCGAAGGTCTTCGGCCAGCGGCTCGGGGAGACGGACTTCCTCGCCCTGATGCGCGACACCGTCAGCAACCGCCTGTCGGACATTGAACTGACGGCATTCGTCACGGCCTGCGCCGGCGAGCGGCTCGACAAAGAAGAGACGGTTGCTCTCACAAAGGCAATGTTGGCGGTCGGAGAGCGCATTGATTGGGGCAGCGGCGCGGTGTTGGACAAGCATTGCGTCGGCGGCCTTCCGGGAAATCGCACCACGCCGATTATCGTCGCGATCGTTGCCGCCGCCGGCTACCGGATTCCCAAGACTTCCTCACGTGCCATCACATCTCCCGCGGGCACCGCCGACGCCATGGAGGTCATGGCGCCGGTGGCGCTGGACCTCGAGGCCATGCGACGGGTGGTCGAGCGCGAAGGAGGCTGCATAGTCTGGGGCGGAAAAGTCCGGCTCAGCCCAGCCGACGACATTCTGATCCGCATCGAGCGTCCACTCGACTTCGACAGCGACGGACAGTTGGTCGCAAGTGTGCTTTCGAAGAAGGTCGCCGCCGGCTCGACACACGTGCTGATCGACATTCCGATCGGACCGACTGCCAAGGTGCGTTCTTCCTCAGCCGCCGCGTTGCTTGAGGCAAGGCTCCTGGCGACAGCTCAGGCTCTCGGACTTAACCTGTCGGTGCTGCGCACCGATGGCTTCCAACCGGTTGGATACGGCATCGGCCCGGCCCTTGAAGCCCGCGACGTGCTGAGCGTCCTGCGCAATGACGCGGCGGCCCCCCGCGATCTCCGCGGCCGTGCGCTCGACCTTGCTGGCGCCTTGCTCGATGCCGCACCCGGGGCGGAACCAGGAAAAGGCCGGGCCATTGCATCCACATTGCTCGACAACGGCGCCGCTCTCCGGAAGTTTATGGCGATCTGTGAGGCACAGGGCGGCTTTACCGAGCCAGGAATAGCTCCCCACATCCGTCCGGTTTTCGCCAACCGAACCGGCCAGATAGGTCAGATCGACAACCGTCGGCTCGCAAAGGTCGCCAAGCTTGCCGGCGCTCCCGGCAGCGCTATTGCTGGAATTGATTCCCGCCTTCGCATCGGCGACGGTATCAAGATCGGCGAGCCGCTTTTTGAAGTCCACGCCCGGTCGCCAGGAGAGCTGGAATACGCATTTGAATATGCTTCGGCTCATCCGGACATATTCGAAATCGGGGTCGGACAATGACCCGCATGCTGCTTCCTTTCCCGTTGCAGCGAACCCTGGCTGCCGCGATAGCCCCTTTGCTGGGCGCGCGAACCGGCCGGCTGGACTGGCGCCACTTTCCGGATGGCGAATCCCTGGTCGCGATCGAACAGGATTTGCGCGGCTTTGATGTCGCGCTCGTTGCCAGTTTGCGCAATCCCGATGCACTTGCCCTGCCGCTGCGGTTCGCCGCCGCGACAGCGCGCGAGTTCGGCGCTCGCTCCGTTGGCCTCATAGCGCCTTATCTGGCCTACATGCGCCAGGATAAGCGGTTCAATCCCGGCGAAGCGGTAAGCGCGCCAGTGTTCGCACGTTTCCTGGCGGAAAGTTTCGATTGGCTGGTGACGGCAGATCCCCATTTGCACAGGAATCCCAAGCTTTCCGAGCTGTTTCGGATCCCGGCCCATGCGGTGGCCACGGCTTCCCTTATCGCAGAATGGATTCGTGACAACATCCCCAACGCCATCCTGATAGGTCCCGACAGTGAAAGCGACCAATGGGTATCCGAGATCGCCCACCGCGCTGGTGTTGCCTTTCAGATCTTGACGAAAATCCGACGAGGTGACCGCGACGTCGAGGTGAGCCTTCCTTCGATCGATGCGGCTCGCAGCCGAACCCCAATCATCGTTGATGACATCGTCTCGTCGGGAGGGACCATGCTTGAAACCCTGGATCACCTGAGGCAGCTTGGTCTGCCTCCCGTAGTCTGCATTGTCATTCATCCCGTGTTCGCTCAAAACGCCTACGCGCAGCTGTTGGCGGCCGGTGCCGAAAGGATCGTGAGCACGGACTCAATTCCGCATCCGTCGAATACGATTTCCATTGCCGGCTTGCTGGCTGAGGCCAGCGCCGAATTGTTCGGGAACGCCCTCTCTGCCCGGTAGTGATGAACAATGCCGCCCGTTTATATTGATTTGTAACGGTCGTTGCATTATTGCTGCTATATGACCGCTACAGCTTGGCTCTTGCTCACGTACAAAGTGCCCCCGGAACCGGCGACGAAGCGTATCGCGCTGTGGCGCCGGCTCAAGGGTATGGGTGCGATCTACCTGCAGAACGGCGTCTGCCTGCTGCCGAAGACTGACGATCATGTCCGTCGGCTGAAAATGCTGGAGAACGACGTTTCCGAGATGGGTGGAGAATCCGTCATCCTGGAGACCATCGCCCTCGATCGCGCTCAAGAGGACAAGGTGGTCGCCCGCTTCAAGGCGGATCGCGACGACCAGTACCGCGAGTTTCTCGGTCGGTGCGCTGATTTTGAGATCGAGATCGCCAAGGAGATCTCGATCAACAAGTTCACCTATGCCGAACTTGAAGAGGAAGACACCGATCTGAAGAAGCTCCAGGGCTGGCTGGAGAAGATCAAGAAGCTCGATTTCTACGGTGCATCACTCGCGGATGAAGCCGCCGAACGGCTACGGGCCTGCGAGGCTTTGCTCGACAGTTACGCTCAACGGGTCTTCGACGCTCACGATGAAAATCGGTGAGGTGAGCAGCTAGGATGACGGAACAGGCGCGATGACAGCCGCGGCAGTGGATCGCTCCGGAGTCCGGCAGGGGATTCCCGTCGGCATTTGGGTCCTCGGCTTCGTTTCGATGCTGATGGACATCTCGTCGGAGATGATCCACGCGCTGTTGCCCATCTACATGGTGACGGTGCTCGGAACTTCGGCTCTGACCATCGGAACCATCGAGGGCATTGCCGAAGCAACTGCCTCGATCACCAAGGTCTTCTCCGGCGCGTTCAGCGACTGGCTCGGCAAGCGCAAATTCCTCGCCGCGTTCGGTTATGGCCTGGCGGCCCTCACCAGGCCGATCTTTCCGTTGGCGCATTCGATCGAATGGCTCATCGCGGCGCGATTCATCGATCGTGTCGGCAAGGGCATTCGCGGCGCGCCACGCGATGCACTTGTCGCCGACATCGCCCCGCCGCATCTGCGCGGCGCGAGCTTCGGTCTGCGCCAGTCGCTTGACACCGTCGGCGCGTTCGTCGGCCCGCTTCTCGCTATCGGCTTGATGTGGCTGACGGCGGATCATTTTCAGGCGGTGTTCTGGATTGCCGTCATTCCGGCATTCCTGTCCTTTGGCCTGATCCTCGTCGCCGTGAAAGAACCAGAGCGCCCGAAGGAGCAGCGCCGTGTCCGCATGCCGTTGCATCGCGACGAACTGCAGCGGATGGGAGCGACCTATTGGTGGGTTGTGGGGATCGCGGCAATCTTCACGCTCGCTCGCTTCAGCGAAGCCTTCCTCGTTTTGCGCGCGCAATCGATCGGCCTGCCGTTGGCATTGGTCCCGGTTGTTCTAGTGATCATGAGTCTCGCCTATTCCCTGTCGGCCTATCCGATTGGCGTGCTGTCCGATCGAGTGAATCGCCTGGCTCTCCTGGCCGTTGGCCTCGTCCTTCTTCTACTGGCCGATCTCGTGCTCGCGTTCGCGGCAGGCATTGTCTGGGTCGGGATCGGCGTTGTGCTCTGGGGCCTGCATATGGGCTTCACGCAAGGCCTGCTGGCAACCTTGATTGCCGAGACCGCGCCAGCGGAGTTGCGTGGAACCGCCTTCGGCATGTTCAATCTCGTGACCGGTGTCGCGTTGCTCGTCGCAAGCATCGTCGCCGGCGCTCTTTGGGATCTGGCAGGGCCGCAAGGCACGTTCCTGGCGGGAGCCGCCTTCACCGTGGTGACCCTCGCAGGATTGTTTGTCATTCGCGGTCGGCTGAGAGAGCGGGCCGATGTCTGATATCCGCGGCGCCCACCTGCCAACCCTTACCCGTCAATCGCCCCAGAGTACCGCACATGCGTCGACACTGGAGGTCGAACCTAGGAGTCGCCCATGTTTGAACTCGACGCCGCGGTAACGCACGCAATCAATGGATTGGCGGAACGCAGTGCGGTCGTCGATTTTCTGATGATCTGGGTTTCCTCCATCGGCGTCCCCCTTCTGGTGCTTGCGGTCGCCGGACAATGGTGGCGGCAAGCCGAAAGGCCTCACACTCGCCACGCGCTTGTCGCGGCCGGACTCTCGTTCCTTCTTGGTGTCGCCCTTAATCAGCTTATCCTACTCTTCGTTCACAGGATGCGGCCCTATGACAGCGGCGCAACTCATGTCCTGATCGCCCCCAGCGCCGATCCATCATTCCCCTCTGATCACGCGACAGCGACCTTTGCCATCGCGGCGGCGTTCCTTCTGCATGGCATGCGGCGCGTGGGGCTGGGTTTCCTCGCGGCGGCGGCACTCGTGACCTTCTCTCGCGTCTATATCGGAACCCGCTACGCCAGTGACGTTCTGGGCGGGGCGCTGACTGGGGTTATTGCCGCCTTCGCCGTTCGCGCGGTCTATCGGCAAGACACCCGCATCGACCGCCTCGTCACTGGCATTCTATAGGAAGCCTCGGGATGCTGACGTCCCTGGTCTCATCGGTGGTCGAATTGCTGACGGCGCACCCGCATGTGGCCTATCTGGCGGTGTTTCTGCTGGCGCTTTCGGAGTCGATCCCGATCATCGGCGTTGTCATCCCAGGCACCGCCGTGATCCTCGCGCTCAGCACCCTGGTGCCGAGCGGCGTATTGTTGCTCTGGCCATTGCTGATCGCAGCCACTTCAGGCGCCATCGCCGGTGATGGTTTTTCATTCTGGCTCGGGCACCAATACCATCGCGAGATTCTTGGCCTCTGGCCACTGAACCGGAACCCCGAACTGATCGAGCGCAGTGATGCCTTTTTCACGCGTCACGGCGACAAGAGTGTTTTTCTCGCACGCTTCACGCCGGGCGTCCGCGCCTTCATTCCGCTGCTCGCCGGCATGCTGGGAATGCCGGTCAGACGGTTCTATGCCGTCAATGTCGCGTCGGCGATCGCCTGGGCGCCGTCGCATATCCTGCCGGGTGTGCTCGTCGGTGCCGCCTTCGGCATCTTCGGTGCAGCCGCAAAGCCGCTCGCGATCCTGCTGGTCGTTCTGGTCGTGGCAGGTTGGGTGGTTGTACATGTCGTGCGCTGGACGTTGCGCCGCGGCATACCACTGCTCATCGTTGGTGTGGAACGGCTGCGGAGCTGGGCCGGCGCCCGCGACAGCTGGCTCAGCCGCAATCTCACCAGTTTGCTTGATCCTTCGCAGCACGAGGCGCGGGCTCTCGCATTGCCGATGGTTCTGCTGATCGGTGCAGCATGGCTGTTCTTCGGCGTCCTTGAAGATGTCGTCAGTGGCGACCCTTTGGTGCTCGCCGACGGCGCGATCTATCGCGCCCTCCAGGATCTTCGCACCGCACCCGGCGATGCGTTGATGATAGCCATCACCGAACTCGGCGACACCGTCGTCGTGGTCGCGGTCACGATCATCATCTTTCTATGGCTTGCCTGGAAGCGGGCCTGGCGCACTGCCGGTTACTGGATCGCTGCAATCGCCGGCGCATCGGCGCTCAACACGGCCATCAAGGTGGCATTGCATCGAGCCCGGCCCGGTGAGTCGCTGTATTCTGGCTGGAGCGCCTTTTCCTTTCCAAGCGGCCATAGCACCATCAACATGGTGCTCTACGGATTCCTCGCCTTCCTCATCGCGCGTGAACTTCGCCCGGCGCTGCGCTTGTCGGTCACTCTCGGCGCCGCGGTCCTGATATTTATGATCGCGTTCTCACGCCTCTACCTCGGTGCGCACTGGCTGTCCGACGTGCTTGGGGGCTTGGCGTTCGGGTCCGCGTGGCTCGCGCTGCTTGGACTATCCTACCTGCGCCGGCAAACCGAGCGCATTGAACCAAGTGGGCTGCTCGCCGTCGGATGTGCGGCGCTTATTCTCGCCGGCGGCTTCCATATCTACCGCAGCCACGCGACGGATCTCCAGCGATACGCCGTCAAAAGCGCGACGCAATCCATTGCGGCCGCTGATTGGTGGGCGTCGGATTGGCAGCAACTGCCGGCCCGGCGCATCGACCTTACCGGCGAGACGCAAGAGCCGCTAACGTTCCAGTGGGCCGGTAGCTTGCAAAGCCTGCAAGACGTCTTGCTGCGGAAGGGCTGGCACACATCGACAGCTTGGGCGCCATTGAGCACTCTGACCTGGTTCACCGGATCGGCCAGTCCGGCCAATCTTCCGGTTGTTCCCTTTCTCGCCGGCGGTCGCTTTCCCAGCCTTACCCTTGTTCGACAATCCGGTGACGTTGTATTCTTGGATTCTCGTCTCGTGCTCCGGCTGTGGGCCGCCGACGTCGAGGTTACCAACGGACAGACCGCGCCGCTTTGGATCGGGTCTGTCGTCGAGGAGCGTCTCACTCATCCTCTCGGGCTGGTCACTCTGGCCTCGACGCAGCCCAACGTCAACGCGCCGCGAAAAGCGCTGGCCGCGGCTCTCGACGGAGGACGCCTCGTTTCACCGGCCAAAAGAGTGACGGCCTCGGATTGGGACGGACAGGTACTATTGGCTCGCCAAGATGAGATGCGGAAGTGAGTCCGAACGGTCGCCGGTCACCCGTTCGACCGACTCGTATGTCGGTGCAGAGTGCATCCTGTCGCTCTCGGCGACGCAATGTCCGCGAAAACGGCTCATTGAACGGCATTTCGCGGAACAACGTCTCGAGCAGCGCGCGTTTCCAGCCGTGTGCCGTCGGCGAAGTGGGCTTCATCACAACCACAGAACACCAGAACGGCAGCACCAGTTCAGTTAGGCTAGGCAGGAACATCGGCTACGACTGCCGTGCGAGCATTGTCCTGAAGCGCGACAAAGCAACGGCAACAAACGCGGCGCCCAGCGCTGCCATTGCTGCCAGGTCCTTCCAGACGAGGTCAATTCCGGCGCCACGATAGAGGACCGATTGCGCGAATCTGACAAAGTGCGTCGACGGCGACGCGTACATGATGTCTTGCAGCAACACCGGCATGCTCTCGAATGGCGTGAACGAGCCTGATAGCAGGAACATCACGATGAAGACCGGGATCGCTAGCAGCGCAAATTGCGGCATCGAGTTCGCGATAGTCGCCAGCAAGATGCCGAGCGATGTCACTGCGAAGAGATAAACGGCGGCCCCGGCAAGGAAGAATTCCACCGATCCCACGATTGGCACTTGCAGCGCGAACTGCACCACGAGGTGGAGCGAAAGCCCTGCCGCCAGCAGGACGATCAGACCATTCGCCCAGATCTTTGCCGCAAGAATTTCGTTCGGCAGCACAGGCATCACCAACAAATGCTCGATGGTGCCGCGCTCGCGTTCGCGCATCACAGCCGCGCCGGCGAGGATGACTGCGAGGATCGTGACATTGTTGATGATACCCATACTCGCGGAAAAGCGGATCGCCTCAAGGTTCTGATTGAACAAGGCGCGGATGACCGGCTCGATCGGTACGGCCTGGCTGGCACCGTGCTGGTGCAGAAAGTTTGCTGTCTCGCGGGCGATGATTTGCTGGATGTAGGCCGTTCCGACGGCAGCTTGTGCCACTGCCGTAGCATCGACATTGATTTGTATTGATGGGCCGCGGTTCGCCAAAAGATCGGCTTCGAAACGCGGCGGAATATCCAGGACGAACGTATACAGTCCCTTGTCCAGGAGTGCATCGAGCTCCGAGCGATCGATTTCGCGGGGTGCGCGAAAATAAGGTGGTTGCAGGGCGTCCTTGATGCGAGACGACAAGGCCGAGTGGTCGGCATCGACGACGGCCACGCCAGCATTGCTTACGTCGGTCTTCATGGCGGTCGCCTCGGAGTAAACGGCGACCGTGAAAACGTAGACAATCAGTACGGCCATGACCACGTCGCGCGCGAGGCTGGCGAGCTCCTTGACCCCGAGATGAAAAACGTTGCGAACCCAATATCGCATGGCTAGACGCCTTGCTTGCGGACCGACAGGCGGGCCAGCAGGAGAAACAGGATGCCAAAGCCGAGCAATACAGCGATCTCGGGAATAAACGCGTTCGCCTCGAGCCCTTTGGCAAAGACGCCGAGGCTGACGGTTTGGAACCAAAGTGCGGGAAATGAAAGCCCCATCAGACGAGCCGGGCCTTCAAGTGTGGAGGCCGGGAAAAGGAACCCGGAATAGTGTGCCGCAGTCATTGCGGTCAGGATCGCAGTTGCAAAAATCGCCGCGACCTGTGTCGAAACGAACGCCGACACCAAAAGGCCGAAGGCGGTTGCCGCAAACACGTAACCCAAGGCCGCAATTGACAGGGCAAGCACGGACCCCTTTGGGACGACACCGAGCACGGCGGCGGCCATCACCACAAGGCTCACAAAACTGATAAAACCGGTGGCAACATAGGGCAGCTGCTTGCCGATGAGGTATTCGCTGACCGTCGCGGGAGAGGCGTAGACGTTCGTGATCGAGCCCATCTCCTTTTCCCGCACGACGGCGAGTGCCGTCAGCATCGCTGGAAACACGACCAGCAGAAGCATTATCGACCCCGGCGTGATTGCGAATACGCTGCGGAAATCCTGATTATATCGAAACCGCGGCTCCACATTGACCGGCAGCATCTGCGGATCTTGGCCCTGCAACTGAAGATGGCGCTCCGCCGCGTAGGTCAGAACCGCACCCTGGATATAAGCGCGCGCCGTCTCCGCTGGAAACGTACTGCCTCCGTCAAGCCAGAAGCTCACCTGCGGCTGCCGATCCTGCAGAAGGTCGCGACCAAAGCCGGGCGGAATATCGACAGCGAACCGCAACTCGCCCGATCGCAAGCGATTGTCGATCTCGAACTCGTCTCTCAGTGGTGACTGTTCGACAAAATAGCGGGAATGCGAGAATTGCTCCAGGAACAAGCGGCTCTCAAGAGACTGATCCCGATCGATCACCGCGTAACGAAGATTTTCGATGTCAAACGAGATGCCGTAACCAAACGTCGCCAGCAGCAAAAGAGGCCCGAGCAGCGCGAAGGCAAGCCGGACGCGATCTCTCAGGAGTTCCACCGCCTCTCGCCGGGCAAAGGCCCAGATTCGGCGCAGAGGTGCCGCCGCCGATCTGTACGGGAGATCTGACAGGGATCTCGTCTCTGACCCGGACAGACCAGACGCATCAGTAGGCTTAACGCCAGCGGATGATGCAGGTAGATCCTTCGGTGCGACCGACTGTGCCGATGCCTCCTCGAGATAGGCCACAAAGGCGTTTTCGAGATTATCGGCCCCGCGCGCAAGGCGAAGCTCCTCAGGGCTGCCGATCGAAAGAACACGGCCGGCATGCATCAACGAAACGCGATCGCAGCGCTCGGCCTCGTTCATGAAATGCGTCGATATGAAGATCGTCACTCCATCGCGGCGCGACATCTCGACGAGGAGACGCCAGAACCGGTCACGTGCCGCCGGATCGACACCTGAAGTGGGTTCGTCGAGGATCAATATTTCCGGCTGATGCAGGCATGCGGCGGCGAGCTGGAGCCGCTGGCGAATCCCGAGCGGCAGCTCAGTAGGCAACGCGTTCGCAACGGCGTCGAGGTCGAATCGGGCCAATGCCGAGGCGACGCGTGCCTCAAGTTCGCCCGCCGGAGTCCGAAAGAGGCGTCCATGAAGCTCCAGGTTTGCCCTGACGGAAATCTCCTCATAGAGCGAGAAGGATTGCGACATGTAGCCGATGCGCATTCTTGTCGTGATGTCGCGGGCATCGACCGGCTTTCCCAACAGCTCGGCTCGCCCTTCGCTTGCCGGCAGAAGGCCCGTGAGCATCTTCATCGTCGTCGTCTTGCCGCAACCATTTGATCCCAGAAATCCGAAGATCTCTCCGCGCTGGATTCGGAAGCTGACGTGATCCACTGCCGTGAAATCGCCGAAGCGCATGGTCAGGTTATCCGCGGCGATCGCGGGAGGACCGTCGCTAGGTTGCAGTTCTGGAATAGCGAGTTGCGTGCGATCGCCACGACGTTCAGGGCGCTGCAGAGCGATGTAGGCTTCCTCCAGCGTGCTTGCCTTGGTTTGGGCAAGGATCTGGGCCGTGTCACCCGCGGCGATGACCCTGCCCTCATCCATGGCGACGATGTTGTCGAAGCGCTCAGCCTCTTCCATGTAGGCGGTCGCAACCAGTACCGTCAGGCCGGGACGTTCGAGGCGGATACGTCCGATCAGGTCCCAAAATTGGCGCCGCGACAGAGGATCGACACCGGTCGTCGGTTCATCGAGGATCAATAGGTCGGGATCATGAATCAAGGCGCAGCAGAGTCCAAGCTTCTGCTTCATTCCGCCGGACAACTTGCCGGCCGGACGATCCGGAAAAGGATCGAGGCCGGTGGCAGCAAGCAGGCGTGCGATGCGCCGACGGCGTTCGCTTTCACGCTGCCCATACAAACGGCCGAAAAAATCGATGTTCTCGACGACGGAGAGTGTCGGGTAGAGGTTGCGGCCGAGACCCTGCGGCATATAGGCGATGCGTGGCGAAACCATATCACGGTGAGAACGCAACGCCATGTTGCCGCCAAGAGCCGTCACGGTCCCGGATTGGATGCGTTTGACGCCGGCAATCAGGCCGAGCAGGGTGGACTTGCCGACGCCATCGGGGCCGATGAAGGCCGCTGTCATTCCACGTGCGATCGAAAGGCTGACGCCGTCGAGCGCATTTGTTTTGCCATAGCGGTGATGGATCGCATCAACTCGAATGGCGGGTCCCTCGTCAGCGGTCATCCGGCAGCCTCGGCGTCAGATTGGCCGGCCAGGCTGCTCCGGCCTGCACTTTGACGTAAGCGTTGCCGGTCATGCCTGCTTTCACATAGCCGCTGTGCTTTTCGAGTATCCGCGGATCGATATGCAGCTTGATCCGATACATCAGCTTCTCGCGTTCATCGGCGGTCTCGACGTATTTCGGGGTAAACTGTGCGTCGGCTGCAACGAAGGAAATTGTCGCCGGAACGACATATTCCGACGATCCATCGAGCACGATCCGCGCCTCCGATCCGAGTTCGACACGTCCGACCTGGCTGGTGGGCAGGAAGATGGTCATATTGACGTCTGAAAGGTCGAGAAGCGTGAGCACCCGCCCGCCCGCCGCAACAACCTCCCCAGCCTGAGCGAGACGATATTCGACGCGGCCCGACACTGGAGCTTTCAGCGTCATATCAGCAATCACCGCTTCAATCTGGGTGATCTGAGCCTCGGCAGCCTCCACCGCCGTCTTGGCGTCTTCGACGGCCACTTTGGCGATGTCCAGAGAGGCCTTTGAGATGTCTCTCTGCGCCGTTCGGCGGTCCAGTTCCGCTTGTGTGGACGTACTGGTGCGCGCGAGCTCAACGATGCGTTTAAGCTCGACTTCGGCCAGCTTCAACTCCGCCTCGCGCAGCGCAACATTGGCCTCGGCAGTTGCTACACCCTGGTGGCTGCGGTGGACGGCAGCTCTCGCCCCGGCGCGCTGCGCAAGTATTTCTGTCGTGTCTATACGCGCAAGGATACTATCCTTTTCGACATTAGCGCCCTCGTTGACGCCCACCTCAGCGAGGCGACCGGCATATTTGGTTGCGATGTCGACCCGCTCGACTTCGATGCGACCATTGGCCCGTGCCAATCCCACCGGAACACGGGCTGCCTGTTCCTTCAGCCAGTATGCGTAAGCACCACCGGCGGCAGCGACGGCGAGGACTGCGACAGTTATGATCGGAGCAATACGCATTTTTGATCCATTTGGACGCACGTGCCGGACAGTCTGCCGAAACTGCTTTGGTCCAGCTTCGGGAAAGCAGTTTGTAATGTCGTAAGCTTGAGCCAGGTGATTGCTTTGACTCAACGCAAATACGAGCAACGAACATGTATCGACGTTTGGCCTTGCCAGATGCCATGGCCGGTACCCGAACGCAAGACACACCCCTGGAGATCAGCGCCGGGCACTACCTTGGCGAACTCGGTCAACTCAAGCTTCCTCGTCGCGCTTGAGGCCGGTCGAGACTTTCCGCCTTCACCCGTTGCGGCGCGCCGAGCCAAATCGTTAATGAGCTAGTGCCCGTGTGAGGGCGGAAGAGCAGCAGACCCGTAGCAGTTTCTGGCGTCGCTCGGCTTTGGTCCGCATGGCGTGCCGGCCCAATGTCCAGCGGGCAACTGTTGGCACCCCGAAATGATCAAGGCCGCAGCCAGCATCGTCAAAGCAGGCATGCCTCGCATCAGAGGCCCTCTAACCAGTGGAGTTTCGTCGCCCCCGATGAGACCCGACGTCTCTACGTTATTTTCTTTCATATTTCCTGTTCCCATAATTTGTTGAAGTTTGCTTTGATCAGCAGCGCCGCCGGGTAGAAACAGCGGGTATAAATGGCATCGTATCGCGATCGACTTCGCCTTCTTTGAGCCAGATCAAAACCTGCTCCTTGAACGAGCTGCTCCGTAAGATTCCAGGGTTGGCCGACAGCGGCCGGAAGGAGTGCTCGACCCCTATCGATGTCTTCGATGGAGACCTCCTGCGGACGGCGCTCCATCGGCGAATGGCCACACATAAGGGAGTCCGCCCGTTTGGCGCGACGACGGAGCACCCCAGGCAATGAAACAAGCCCGTCTGGCTATCAGCGGCACGTTGGACGACCTCCTCGATTAAGCGGATGGCGTCGTGGATTTGCACGCCAAAGCAGGTCGCAGCAAAGAAAGTCGAGGTCTACCGCCCTCGGTTACACCCACTGGCAAAGCGAACTCTCGGACGGTACACTGCCGATAGGATCGAAGCCGGGCAGATCGGCAATTCGCCCGTTTGCCCCCGGGGCATAGGCTAATGCGAACCGCACGCCCAGAACAAATACGATGGCACCTATCGCGGTGGTCGATTCGTATGTGCAGGCCGGCTAAATCTGCCGCAACAACAGGATGCCCCGCATCATGAGGCGTCAAGTGATCGAAGGAATGGTCCTGGCGGCCCTTGGTACAGTTGCCACCGTTGGCGGGCTTCTTGTTGCACCGGCCACTGCCGGGGAGTCAGCGAAATCTGCGATCGCGCCCGGGCTTGTGTTGCCAAGCATGAATGCCGAACGTGGCAAGAAGCTTTTTGCCGGCAAGGGATGCGTGGTGTGCCACTCGATCAATGGAGTTGGCGGAACGGACGCCGTGGCGCTCGACGAGAAAACCATGGATCCCATCATGAGCCCATTCGACTTCTTCGCCAAGATGTGGCTCGGTGCCGAAACGATGATCGCGATGCAGAACGAGCAGCTCGGCCAGCAAATCGAGTTCACGGGTCAGGACCTCGCTGACATCATCGCATTCGTCCACAATGCGGATGTGCAGAAAACATTTTCGCAGGCTGACATTCCAGCCGACATCAAGGAGCACATGGAATCTGACAAGGCGTCCAGCGGCTCCCAGATGATGATGGAGGGCCATGGCGGCATGGTGAGCGGAAAGTCTAAGGGGCAGTAGGCTTGCCTGCCGACATCGACGGGGACGCCGATCATCCTCTCAGCGGTCTTCTGATTGATCCCGTAGCACTTTGCCAGCGCCCTCAGGCTCTCTTGACTAGCTCGACGGATCGCCTTTGTCGTCGTGGCGCCCATGAAGAACTTGGCCCGTAGGGCATCCCCTGCTTCGGACGACAAGGATGCCCGATCAAAACATGGGATCAAATCTGTCGCACGCCGCCAAGCGCGTTGGCGGCTCCAGTTGGGTCTTCGGCATGCACGAGGCGATGGTTCGGCGCGACGTTCAGCCTGCTCGCCGTTGCCGCCATCATCGCGCACCGCCGCAACTGTGACTACGCCCTCGCGGTGTTGCTCGAGGTCAAAAAACATCAATCGCGCCGGCGACGAACTCATCGATCAACTGCGGCACGCGGGAAAGATGATCGGCAACGATGTCGTCAACCCGCTCCTTCAATTGGATGGCCGGCAAGCCATCTCTGGTCGCCAGCTTTACTTGTACAAGCGCCGGGTTGGTCACCGGGGCGCCAATCCGACTGACCATAAAGCAATATGCTGCCGCGATTTCGGGTACTGTCACCGCCAGCGTTCTGGCAATCTCGCGCGCGAGGATATTGTAGATCTTGCCAACATGACTGACCGGATTCTTCCCGGCAGCTGCCTCGAGGCTCATAGGCCGGCAGGGCGTTATCAAGCCATTTGCTCGATTGCCGCGGCCCACCTGACCATCGTCCCCCGCCTCTGCCGAAGTCCCGGTAACGGTTAGATAAAGCGCGCCAGAGGGGGGATCATCTGCCGCGTTGACGGCGACTCGGACGGAAGCAAAGCCGTGATGGGCGGCAAGCTCCCGCACAAGCTTTTCGATGGACGCCTTTGCGCCTAGATAGTCGTCGATATGCGCCACGTGACGCCCGATAATGGCGCATGCGACTGTCAGGTCTACCGTCTCCCCGTTTCGCACTCCCATGACCTTGACGTCCTCACCCCACGCGGGATGCTCACCGTCACGGATCTTTCCATTGACCTGCTTCTCAATCGCGAGGACCATCCGCTCAAGTGGGCTCATCGGCGCATAGCCAACACCAATTGACGTGTCGTTGGCGAGATGGATTTGTGACCCGGATCGCCGCGAGAACACCGCCTGCAGATCGTACGAGCCTGGCTGAATCAATTCGTGAATGCGCACGTCGCGCTCGGCATCAAGCGCATGCAAGTTGGTACGCAGCCACGCCCGCGATCCCTCGACCGCGATTTCGTTGATCCGGACGGCTTCGTTTCCAACCTGCGTTACGGCTCGTCCGGCCAAGTAGATTTTGATAGGAGCCAGCACAGCACCGCCTCCGAAGGCTGGCGCTGCGCGTCCGCCACAGAGAAGCGCCTTGTCGACGTTGTAATGGAGGACGCTCCCAAATCGATTTTGATATTCGCGAGAAAGGTTTTGTGAGAGCGTCTCGGCAAGCGCGTCGCAGATCGTGTCTGGGTGTCCGAGACCTTTGCGCTCGACGAGCTCCACTGCATTATCGGCGATCTCAAGCGCGGAAACGATGATAGTCGCCATGTGATCTTGCCTCAACCCGCTGCGAGAGCATCGCTCTGAACCGCAGCCTCTGCGAAATTACTCGGTGGAGACCCGGTACGTGTAGCATTCGCTTATATCCGAGTTTTCGCTGCGAGCGGCCCTACATTTGTATTCTTCGTTCTTGCGGTCGCCTGCCCGATCTAGATGTTTAGTCCCACGGTGTGATGGTAGAATTGATGCCGCCATCGACAAGGACAGACTATGGGACAGACACTTCACGGGAGCGCCACGACCACTCATGCGGTCCGAGCTGCGATACAGCGATCGAAAGCTTCGATCCAAGAATTGAGCGGACGCTACGGCATAAACCCCAAGACGGGGACGAAGTGGAAGAAGCGCGATTTCGTCACCGACACGCCGATGGGTCCGAAGGATGTGCGCTCGACAGTGCTCTCAAAGGAAGAGGAAGCTGGTTGTCGCCTTCCGCAGGCACACGCTGCTGCCGCTCGACGATTGCCTCTATGCGCTCCAGGCCACGGTCCCACATCTCACCCGTTCCAGTCCGCATCGGCTGTTCCAGCGCCACGACATCAGCCGCCTGCCAGGCATCGAAGGCGCCAAGCCGCGCAAGAAGTTCAAGGCCTACCCGATCGGCTACTTCCATGTCGACATCGCCGAAGTCTGGACCGAGGAGGGCAAGCTCTACATGTTCGTCGCCATCGACCGAGTAAGCAAGTTCGCCCCGGCGTTTTTTGGCGAATACGTTCTAATTCCGTGTAAGCCCATCAAACAGGTCGCGCCGACTCCTGGTCAAACTCTCTCAACCAGCCGCCTTCAAATCCCGCTCGTTGCAGGCCGCTGCGGATATACCGGCATGAGCGCATCAACCGCCATAAGAGGCCGTTGGCTTCGTTCTCGATCATCAGGACAACGGGGCCTTCGTTGAGGCCGAAATGCCAGGGCGACACCCACCATCCAAAGGCGTCGTCGGACGTTCCCGGATGCGTCGGATTGAACGCCGCCTTGAAACCATAGGCTTTGACGGCTTTCAGCTTGGCCTGGTGGATGCAGAAGCTGATCGCCGGCCGGACGATTTCGGCAGCGAACGGCAAGGATGCCACGACGGCCCACGGAGCGAGCGTGCCATCGTCGGGGCCATACGGGACACCGCGCGCCACATAATCCTCGAACCGGCGTTCGATGCCGTTCAACTTGAGCGTGGAAGGGCCAGGACCCTCGCTTGCGGTAATGCCCCAGCAATATTCGCCGTAGCCATCAAAACCTCGCGGGTTCTCGATGGCGTAGCGGTGCTGGACGAGGGTGGCGCGTCGGCTGTTCTCGAAATAATCGCTTCCCTTGCTACGCATGAAGGCATCCTGCACGCCGCGAAAATCGATCCATACGTGCGAGAGCTGGTGGATGAACAGCGGCCCCGCATAGAGATAGTCATAGCCGTAACAGTGCTCCCATCGAAATGTCGCGGTCCAGGCCGCATAGCTGCTCCGGGGTAAGGGATGTGTCGGCGAACCGAGCCCCAGGACATAGAGCAAGAGCGCTTCGTCATAGCCTTCCCAGCGATACTTCAGGAATCCGTGCTCTGGTGTCCAACCATGGGTGACGGTCTCTCCCCCGTCCTGCGCCCAGCGCCAATCGGCTCGGTGATAGAGCGTTTCCGCCAAGGTCCGGATCTCGGCTTCGGCCGCGGTGTCGGCATCGAAATACTGCCCTGCAGCCAGCGCGCCCGCCAGCAGGAATGTACTGTCGATGGTAGAAAGCTCGCATTGCCAGGCCCGCCGGCCAGTTTGCATGTCCAGGAAGTGATAGTAGAAGCCGCGATATCCCGTAGCGTCCGGCTCCGGCCCCTGCGGACTGTTCCAGAAGAAGCGCAGCGTTGCCAAAGTGCGTTCCACAGCCGCGCTTCGCGTCATGAATCCGCGCTCGACCCCCACTGGATAGCAAGCCAGCGCCAGGCCGGTGGCCGCGATGCTTGCGGGCCAATTTGCTTCGGTCTTGTCCAGAATGAGACCGTTGGCAGGGTTCGCCTCATGGATGAAGTAGTCGAATGTCTCCCGCTGCAGCGTCGCAAGATCGTCTTGCGTGGCAGACGTGTTCATCAGGTGGTTGGCGTGCGAAGGTTGCGATTGCACCAATGTATTTACCCCGGCCGTTTTTCACGGATGCGCCAGGTACAGGTGGTCGAACACACCTTTGACGCCCCTGACGCCCTCGGCAACCACGCGGACAGCATCCCGTTCACTCTGCGATGAGACCGCTCCCGAAAAATAGACCAGGCCATCGGTGACCGTGAGCGTTATTGCGTCTCCGTTGACGCCTGCGTCCTCTTGCAACCGTGTAAGAATGCTGCGCCGGATCGCATCGTCACCTGCCGCCGTGTCGTCGTCTAATTTTGCCGCAACGACGACGCGCAGAAGATCGGCGCGGCTGACAACGCCGACCAGACGCTGTCCCCTCATGACCGGTATGCGCTTGATTCCGTGCTCCTGCATCAGCGCAGCAATTCGCTCTATCGGAGTTTCCTCATCGGCCACGATGACATCCGAGGTCATCAGATCCGCCACTTTCCAGCTGTGGCCCTTCACATAGCCGCGCGCCCCACCTGCCGGAAACGCTGAGGCACCGAGCTCCGACCTGCGCAGGAAATCACCTTCGCTCACAATTCCAGCCAGACGGCCGTTGTCATCGACGACAGGCATGCCACTGATGCGATGATCCAGCATGATCCGTGCTGCGTGTCTTACGCTGTGGTCGGGCGACACGGTAACAACCTTTGCAGTCATTACATCCTTTGCTTTCATCTGCCTCATCCCTAGCTCAGTTCAATTGAACAGGCGCCCGAGCACCAATTTGCGGCATCGTAGCGTAGATGCCGCCGACCTCCTTTGAGGCAAATCAATACGGCTCCGAACCAGCCGCAGCAGAGTGCCAGGAACGCACCGGGCCTCTGGGCCGCGGCGCGTTCGGCGTCGCAACTTTAGTCGCCACGATCCGCACGTGCGACGTCAATGATTAGCTATGGACAGTTCTTGCATCGTCAATCTAGTCTCGCGGCAACGGCATCCGCCGCCTCTGCAGAAAGAATCGACGCAGTGAGGTTTTATGTGCTTCTCGGCCGAGGCGAGCTTTACGGCGGCGGCGCTACTCATTCCGTCAGGTGCACTCAGCGTCCAGAGAGCCTATCGTACCGACCGCCGCTACGCACCGGTCTGTGCGCTGCCTTTGCTGTTCGGCCTGCAACAGCTCTTGGAGGGGTTCGTCTGGACCAGCGGCGCAAGTGGCGATCTCGATCTCGTTAAGCGCTTCGCTATTGGCTACATGTTCTTCTCGTGGCTGGCTTGGCCGATATGGGTCCCATTCTCGATCTATTTTCTTGAGCCGGCGCGCCGAAAGTCGCTCTATCTTCTCTTCGCGATCGCCGGCGCAATCCTCGGTGCCGGCCAGTATCTTCCCTATTTCGTTCATAGCAACTGGCTCAGCGTACAGCTCCTCGATTCAGCGATCGTGTATGATGGGGTCGAACTTTTTGATTTCTTGTTCGCTCGTGAACTCACCTATGCCATCTATCTCACGCTCATCATCCTGCCGCTTCTTCTTTCGACCAGGGGTGAGGTCAGGGTCTTTGGAGTGCTCGTAGCGATTGTCGCCGCCATCACGTACCTGTTTTTCCGTTTCGCCTACATATCGGTGTTCTGCTTCGGTGGTGCTTTGATGTCGTTTTACCTCGTCGCCATGATTTTCTGGATCGATCGGCGTCGGCAGAGAGATGCACCCCTTTCCGTCGCGATCGACACTGACTAACCGGACCTCGCTGACGGCAAATCCATGCACGGCTGTGGCAACATTTTAATCGTGTCGGCGCAAGGCCAATTGGATTGCCGCCGAAGAGTTCATTAGGGCTCGGCAGACTATTTTGGCGGTCATGAACGCCAAGGGCCAGTTCGTTACGCCGCACAAAATTCAGCCCACACAAATTCAGCTCACAAGAGCGGGCTCATCAAACGCGCTAAATTCTCGCACACTTTTATGCCGACGAAACGGTCCCGCCACAGGGGAAGCGTCAGCAAGTCGCTGCTCGCAAAGGTGCGTTCCTGCTCCAAGCGAAGCCGAGCGGTCACGTCTTTGTCATAAAAGATAAGACTGACCTCGGCATTCAGCAGGAACGAGCGAATATCGACGTTGCTCGACCCGATCAGCATGATTTCGCCATCAATGCTGAAGTGTTTCGCATGCAGCAAGCGGCTTCGATAAAGGTGAAGTCGAATGCCGGCTTCAAGCAGTTCCTCATAGTAGGAGCGCTGCGCAAAACCAACGAGGACCTGATCCACCCGGCGTGATACCACCAGATGGACGTCGACGCCGCGTAACACGGCAGTCTGGAGCGCCCGCAGCAGAGCCTCATCCGGGATAAAATATGGGGTTGTAATGACCACCCGCTCCCGGGCGCCGTGGATAAGGCCGACCATAAGGTTTTCCACCCCAGCGGTTGGATAATCGGGTCCACTGGGCAGGACTTGCGCGACCATGCCTGAGCCAGGATGGTGGTGGGGGAAGAGATCCGCGATATTGAGAACCTGTTCGGTTTCCAAGAACCAATCTGCGGCGAAGACTGCTTGCAGCTCGAGGACGACCGGACCAGTTACGCGCGCGACGAGCTCCTCGTTAGTCACATTGGCATCGACAATATTCTGGGAGCCGGCGTAGCCAATCCGGCTGTCAATCACGAAAATCTTCCTGTGGTTGCGCAAATCGGCTCGCGCGGTTCTACGACGTAACAGTCCGACTGGCAGCGCCAAGTGAGCGGTTACGCCCCCGGCAGTGAGAGCCTCAAGAACCCGTCGCGCCCACTGCCGCGAACCGAGAGCATCGATGAGAACTCGGCACGTGACGCCTCGCCGTACCGCGCCAACAAGGGCTTTGATCACTCTCCTGCCGGTATTATCGTCTGCAAAAATGTAGACGACCAGGTGAACATGATCCTGGGCAGCGTCGATATCCGCAATGAGTCTGTCGATGAGACCGTTGTAGTCGCTGAGAAGTTCCGCATTGTTGCCGGCCAGCGTGGGAAATTGACCGAGGTTCTTGATCAGGGTGGCAGCCTGAACCAGATTGCTCGGGAGTATAGGTGGGCGACAAGCTTCTAGACGGGATATCTGGTGGGTCGCGCGCTCAAGGATTGTGTGCAATCGGGCGAAGCGCATGCGACGCCATCTTGGATAGCTCGGTCTGCCAATGAGGATGTAGAGCACAAGGGCTGGAACCGGCAAAAAGAAAACCAAAAGCAGCCAGCCCTTTGCGGCATCGGGTGACCGACGAAATGGTACGATCACCAACATGATCACCCGGATCGACCATTCGAAAAGAAGGTAGAACAGTGTCCAGAAACTGCCGATTTCGAAATACAAGGCTTCGGACAAAATCCACGTCCATGTCAGAGCTAGTTCCGGTAAACCGGATACAATTATAACGGTCTGATCGGGTCAAGCCGTGATATTTGGACCCAGAAATGAAGCCAAATCAGCATGGATTCCGTGGCCGAGGACTCAACCTGTCGTCCAGATCTCCTTTGCGCGCCCACGCGATCAACTGGAAAACGAAATCGAGGTGGCCGCGACAGGTCAAGATCGCGTTGCGGCGGAAAATAGTTGGCCGGGCACGCGACGTCGCTACGGGGCTATCGCGCCGATCTGTTCGGCGAGCCGCGCCACGCCGGCTTGCCCTGATCAAACAGGTATTAGCGAGGTCTACGCCCGGGCATTTGCTGCGCTGCCCATCAGGCAAAGGTTGTTCTCGTTGGCGATGCCCGCCACGGTGCCGGCCTCGCTAATAATTCAACAATGGTGGCGATGCCGCCGATCTCCGGTCGGCCGCGCCTCACCATCATGTGCAGCGTGTTCTGCCATCGGTGCCGAAACATCGCCGGACGCAGTTTCGTGATCGGGCGCGATTTGAGGAACAACAGAGCTGCGACGGGCCACGTTAGCGTCGTCGGCCAGTGAGGCGTGAGGAAGGGCGGCCGGCCCCAAGGCCCCGGAAACCTCGCCCTCTGTCTGTCTGCTCAATCGATCTGCCGGAACCGCGGGGTCAGGATCGTGACCGTTGCCATGAGCGGACCCATGTCCGTGCCGATGCCCGAAAAAGTGCATGGCGAACATACCAAAGGCGAACACGATCCAAATCCAATTATTTACAAGCCAAGTCATCACGTCACTCCTTTGCAGCGACTGTCACAGAGGCGCTTCGAGTCAGGGCACGTTCGTCTCTGCAGTCGACCTGCGGACGCTTGCTTGCTCGCTCGGTCTTGGCGCGGACCACTTCAATCGCCTCGTCACATTATCGTTCGGGGCCAGCTCGACTGACGGCTCTACGCTGCCGCAGGCGGCGTCAGCCCTTGAGTCCTAGCGGCGTCGATCACCGAAGAGCTGCATCATCAGAAGGAACAGGTTGAGGAAGTCGAGGTACAGCGCCAGCGCGCCCATGATTGCTTTTTTCCCGGCGACCGCCGCATCCTCGCCCTCGATGTAGATCTCCTTGATCCGTTGCGTGTCCCAAGCAGTGAGGCCGACGAAGACGAGGACACCGATAATCGAGATCGCGAACTGCAGCGCCGAAGAGGCGAGGAAGATGTTGACGAGGCTAGCGATGACTATGCCGATCAGTCCCATAAACAGGAAAGAGCCGAAGCGGGAGAGGTCGCTCCGAGTCGTGTAGCCGTAAAGACTCATAGCGCCAAAGGTTGCGGCGGCGATGAAGAATACCCGCGTGATGCTTGCGCCAGTATAGATGAGAAAGATGCCGGAGAGCGACAGACCCACGAGCCCCGCATAGGCCCAGAAGGTCAGTTGTGCCGTACCCAGGCTCATGCGCTCGATGCGGAAGCTCAAAAGCATAACGAGAGCCAAGGGGGCCAGCAGCACTATCCAAATAAAGGCCGTGCCAGCGATAGCTTGATACAAGCCACTCGCAGCCGCTCCGTAGGCGACAACTCCGGTCAGAAGAAGTCCGCCGGCCATGTAGTTGTAAACGCCCAGCATATACGCGCGCAGACCCGCGTCGATCGCTGGTTGTCCGACAGAGGTTGGAGCTGTGGCGTGGGAGGCATGTTGGTCGACCATGACGATTCTTCTTTGCATTTTGAGGTCGGGAACTTCCGGTTCTGCGCGGCTAGAGCGCTCGCTCCGACCTAAGATAACTGGAACTATCTGCAGTCTAAAGAGCCAAGCGTCGGCCAGCTTTGATCTCAATCAATGTCCAGGGGATGCTGTCGCGCACGTCGGAAAACTTCCCGACGTAGCTTTTCCGGTTCCTACCCGCCATGCGGCAATTGACCGACACAAGTGCGGCGCTGCCCTCGCCCTGGCGGCATCGGTCGGCACGCTGCCGGGCGTGTCCCTTGGCTTGCGCATGCGGCGCACCTACGCGCACCTGCCAGGCTCCCTCCGCGAGCTTTCGCCATCTCCATCCGTCGTGCACCAGCTCAAGCGTGCGCGGTGGGAGGCGTGGATTCCATACTCGCGAACCGCCGTTGTTGGCCCGCGACCGCACGAGTTGTTGCTGGCGGCCTATCGCACTGTCTCTCGGGAAGCCTTCACCCGACGAGTCACTAATTGGGGCGGCTTTGGCTGGATCGCAGGCGACATGTCGCCGAATCCGCATCCAGAGGCCATTCGCGGGATACCGCCGTATCTGGACGGGATCGAGGACGCGGCGCGCTGTGGCGGCCGTCCGCGCCGACGCCAGCGGCGCAGCGGCGCTCTTCGCCGAGCTGGCCGTTCATGTCGATCGGCTCTACCCCTTCGCGGCGATTGCGGTGGCAGTACGGCAGGCAACAACGGTGGCGCTCGACGCCGAGGGGCAGGCCGCACGCCGAGGAGGGGATAGCGCTCGCCTGAGTGGATGGCACGCGCATCTTTGCCTGGCACTTCGGCTGGTTTCACCCGAAGTGCTCGACCGGGACCGGCCGATCACGCGTCGGCGCATCGACCGCAAAATGAATCCGGATCGGCGCTGGGTGCTGATCGAGCGCCATGGGCTGGGGAGCTATCTGGTGGAAGCCGGCGCCGCCGAGATCCAGCGCGACGACTGCGGCCAACTCCACCGTCTCGCGCGACGCCTGGGCGATCCGATCCTGGCTGTGCGGGTGATGAACCATACGCCCGAGCCGGACGGCAGTGTCCGCGAGTTCTGGCTACCCGTTCCGCCGACGATGGCCACGGCGCGCCAAGGCCGTTGCCTGGACCTTCAATCTGCCCGCTGAGGAGTATGACCCGGTCGCGCAGTCATAAGGCGAATGGGACCGCTTTCTGCATCGCGCGGATATCCGGATCCTGATCTTTGATCTTCGTCAAAGACACGCGGGGCCTAGGCGTTGCCAAGTGTGCGATGGATGGCCGCGACCCTTGCGGCAGATAGGAGATCGTCATGAAGAAAGAGCATTTGCAGGACTGGGTGGACCTTGTGCTCGGTCTCCGGGTGATCCTCTCTCCGTGGGCGATCGCGCATGTTATGGTGAGCCCCTGCGAATCTTGGCGGCGTGACGCGTAACGGAAGTGAGGAAGTGGAATCAGCACATCGTTGGAGTCGCCGTTGTGATCTTGGCCGCCGTTGCGCTCTTCGCGTTCAAGTCATGGGAGGAATGGCTCAACGTTGCGCTGGGCGCCTGGCTGCTGGTGTCGCCTGGGTGCTGGGATCAAGCACGTCCGCGGACTTGATGTGGAATGCCGTGATCATCGGCGTTCTCGTCCTCGGCTTGGCGGGCTGGGTTCCTCGCCGAAGAACAGGGCCCACGGCAGATACAGGGCCCGAAGCAGATGGCGAAGTAGCGGACGCGGATCGCGCGTTGGCTTGGGGGGCGAGTGGTGGGGTCGCGTTCGGTCATGAAGCACAAATCTAAATAACGGGAGCACTGTCATGCGCTTGTCCATTTTTCTTGCCGCGGCGGTGGGGGTGGGGATAGGTCTGGTGGCGGCGGCAGCTGCCTCCGCGGCCGACGTGGAAGGTCTCCCCGGGGCGCAGCCGCCCAAGGAGCAGATCGCGCAGAAGTGCCTGGGCGATCTGCAGGCGTTCGAGGAACAGCTGTGGCGCGTTGGCTTCGGCGCGCTGCCACCCAGAGGCTACGGCGTCCCCGTGCCACCCGGTTACTCCGACTTCTATTTGTACGGGGTCGAGGCCACGCCGCGCAAAAAGATGCAAGCATTGCGCGACGCCGCGTACGTCTACGCTTTCGACGGCGACGAGCCGTCGTGCCAGCGCGAACTCGCTGCGATGCGCGCAGTCTATGACGAGCACCAGAAGCTGATTGGGGCGGAGAGCGACGATCCGAATGTGCGCACGGCCTGGCGGCGCGCTCACCTGGCAAGAGCTGAACCCGTCGCGAAGATGGATCATCTCATGCGGGCCGACGTCCTGATCGGTTCCGAGGTCCGGAACCTAAAGGACGAACGGCTCGGCGAGATTGCAGACTTCGTACTCAATCCGCAAAAGCGCGACATTCTCTATGTCCTGGTGTCCCGCGGCGGCTTTCTCGGCTTCGGCGGCAAGCTGGTGGCTGTGCGGTGGAACGATCTCCGCGCCACCGAGGATCATGAACTCTATGTGCTCGATGTCCCGCCGAAGACCATGGACAAGGCACCACCAGTGGACCGCAGAAACTTTGCAACGACCGCCAGTGGCGAATGGCAGCGCTCGCTGGACCAATATTGGGATCGCGCCTTGAAGTAAGATCCGCACGCCACTAGCCGATTCAAGGCGCGGTTTCATCGGCCGCTCCCTTGATCCGCCGGACGCCGTGGCTTCGTCAGGGTCTTGTCTACCTTGTCCTTCTCCGCCGCCGTGAACTCGCGCGCATAGCCGCCTTGGCCCCGGGCGTCGACTCCGATGTCGACGAACTTCGCACCGAGGGATGCCGCCTCTTCCTTGGTTTCCGGGCGTACGTCGTAGCCTTCGACGACGGCGGCCAGCCGTTGCGCGGTTGCGAGCTCTTGCAGCCCAGCAACACCGAAGCCGATCACCAGGATGGTCGCGGGACGCAGTGAACCGACCGCCGTGGTCATGGGCCGTTCGACGGCGGCCAAGGCGGCGGCGTGGAAGGCACCCGTCAAGACGCGATCGATGTGCGCCAGCTTCAGCAGAGATTAATTCGTCTTCTTCACAGCTTGCCGGACCTGGCAATGCCGCGGACAAGTCGAAAGGTGAACCAGAGCGCGAGGACATAAGCGAAGGCCGCCAGGGCAGGCATGTCGCCGAAAATACGCGGCCCTACGCTGTGCTGCATGAGCAGTGAGCCGGCAATATAGAGGCCCAGCGTGACAAGGCCGAGCGCGAGCCGGTTGCTGCCGCGGTCGATATGCTCGTTCAATCCCCTCAACTCGCGCACGTGCAAGCTCAGGCCCAGACCGTCGCCTTCCTGCACCAGTTGCCGGGTCCATGACCTGATCACCGTCGGCAGGTCGTGTGCCGCCGTGATGGCGTCGAGTTTCAGCCGGTCGAGCGCGCCCGTCCAGTCTGATTGCTCCATCGCACCTTTGAGCGCCTCAGGGCCTTTGGACTGCAGGTTTTCCAGCAACTGGAAATCGGGGTCGAGAATGCGCACGGTGTGTTCGGCGAGGAACATGGCGCGCATCAGGATGAGCAGGTCGAGAGGGACGAATATGTTCTGAGCGCGTCCGAGGCGGGTCACCCGCAGGAACGCTTCAGCGAGAGACCAGTCCTTGAGCGGCAACGCGGCGTAGTCGGCAATGATCTCCGCCAGTCCGCGCCGGAATTCGTCTCTATTCATGTCGCCGCCCAGAACGCCAAGGTCGATGGCCGCGTCGAGGAGCCAGTCGGCATCCTGGCGAATGAAGGCGATGGTGAACGCGGCGAGCTTGCGGCGTGCCGCCCGATCAAGGAACCCGACCAGGCCGAAGTCGTGAAAGCAAATCCGTTTGTCCTGAGTGATGAAGAGATTGCCAGGATGCGGGTCACCATGGAACACGCCAAGAACGAATATCTGGTGCAGGTACGCGTCCACGAAATTCTGCGCGAGCCGCGGACCAATGGATTTCACCGCCGGGTCATCGATCCGCAGGCCACCGCTCCGCTCCTGGACGATAGCGGTCTCGCAAACGAGATCATCGACAACGTCAGGCACGAGCAGAGTCGGCCACTCCGCGAAGGCCACCGCGAACCGTTTGATGTTTTGCGCTTCCCGGCGGAAATCGATCTCCTTGGAGAGGTTGCTCCAGATCTCGTCAACGATGCGCAGAGGTTGATAGTGCCGTAGTCGTGGCGAGAGCATGAGGGCGATGCGCGTCAACCACGTGAGGGCGCGCATGTCGCGGTCGATCTGCTGCTTGATGCCGGCACGACGAACCTTGATGATGACGTCCCGTCCGTCATGGAGCCGTGCCGTATGGACTTGCGCGATGGACGCCGCGGCGAGTGGAGTGGCATCGAATTCGGCAAACAACTCGCCGACGGGACGACCCAGGCCGCGTTCGATCTCCTCGATTGCGTCCTTCGTCGGAAACGGCACCACGTGATCCTGCAGAGCCTGGAGGGCCACAATGTACGCGTCGGGGAGCACATCACGACGCATGCTCATCGCCTGGCCGAGTTTTATGAATGTTGTGCCCAGCCTCTCAAGGCTGAGCCGCAAGCGCTCGGGCGCCCGCGGAACCGATCGGGACAGGCCGAGTCGGCCCAAGGCGCCGTCCCACACGAAGCGGAGCGCTTCTAAGGTGATGCGGAAGAGTCGGAAAATGGGCATCAAAGCCACCGAAGCGCATGAGATCTTGTCAGCTTATCGCAAAGGGCCAAACATGCGAGTCGAGCTGTACGGTGGTTTTGGGAGCGGCGCGGCCGTGCAAAAAGCAGGGCCGCGCCGCCGGACTGTCAGCAGAACCAGTTTATGAATTGCCGGAGAAGACAGTGATCCCGTTCGGTCCCTTGCCGACAGGAATGGTCCGGACGACGGCCTGGGCGGCAGTATCAATCACTGAGACGCTGTCGTCCTTGATGTTGGTGATGTAAGCGTACCGTCCATCCTTGGTGATCGTGACGCCGTGCGCGCCGGCGCCAACGTTCAGCGTCTTCACGACTTTATTTCCGGCCACATCGATGATCGAGACCCTGTTATCGGGGTTGGCATCGCTGCCTTGATCGGCGACGTAGACGAACTGTCCGTCCGGCGTCGCATAGACTTGGATGGGATTGCGGCCGACAGCGACTTTGGCCACGACCTGCCGCGTGGCGCGATCGATCACCGCGACGCTGTCTTCGTCCCGCAGGGAAACATAGACGCGTGTTCCGTCCGGCGTGAAGCCGACCTGAACCGGAGCCTTGCCAACCGGGATGCGAGCCGACTCTGCCAGGCTCGCGACATCAATGACGGAAACCGATCCATCCTCGACGTTGGCGACGAAGAGTTCCTTTCCGTCGGGGCTGAGCCGCAGTCCATGAGGATAGCGGCCAGTCGGGATTGTCTTCGACACCTTAAGCGTAGACAGGTCAATCACGGAAACCGTGTTCGATTCCGAATCGGTTACGAAGACCCGTTTCCCATCCTGGTCAGGAATGACATGGGCTAGATGGTGGCCGATGTCGACCACCGCGATTGGCCCCTTGTCGATGGCGTCCAATTTTAGGACCGCCAAACGCCCACCCGGTTCCGACGTGCTTCCGGCCATGGCCATCTTCATTTTGGAACCGGGTGCCTGGCCAGACATGGACATCTCGCTCTCCTGGCCGGCGCCAACGACAAAGACGAGCCTCGCCTGGGCGCTGACGTCGACATTGTGCGGCATCAGCGGCAGGGTCACTGACTGCACCTTGCCTGACTTGAGATCGATGCGACTGAGGCTCCCGCCTTCTTCGTTGGCGGTAAAGACCGAACCTGGGCCGAGATTCGGTTCCGCCGCCAGGGTTTGGGACAGGCCCACACCGGCAGCCGCCGCGATGGCGAGCCCGATAAGCGCGCGCGAAAATACCGGCGCCGCGCGCGACGCCATATTGATCAGTGACATAACAATTCTCCACGTATTTAGGTTTTTTCGATAAGTGCCCGAAGGCGCGGTGACGAAGTCCTACGCGTGGAGAATGGGGGGCGGCAGCGGCGGCACAATAGCGAGCGATACCAACGAGCCAGTGGGGCCAGCCCGCGCCGTCCGGCCTGCAACTTTCTGCGGCATGGGAGATGTCATTTGCACGACACCGCACAAGCCACAGCCTCCGGCGGTGCAGCCAGCCAGTTGGCCATAGTCATGCTGCCCCGACGGATGGCCTCCCGGGGCGTACTGACCGAACGTACCGCTGCTGGCCTGGTCGAGAACCATATACCGTTCCGTCCCGTGCATAGGCCCGTTCTTGATCAGCCCAATTTGGAGCACACTCGTCAGAGCCAGCACTGCCGCCAACACGGCGACGGCCCAGCGCCTTGTTCCAAATCTTGCTTTCCATTTTTCGAACGATCGCAGGATCATGACTTTCCGTTGTCAACATGCCCTTGAAGCCGACCCTTGTTGAACGCGTTGTCGGTCTCAAGCTTCAGATTGGACAATGGTCTCTAATGAGAGAGGCTTCTTTGTTGCAGAACAACGTTGGCGCAGAATTCGGGTGGCAGGCGCTGCAACGGCACTGCCTGTAGGGGAAGCCCTAGTGTCCGTACGTGAACTTGACTCGCGCGGGCGCGGGGCGTCCCGGGACACTGATGTCTACCTGGATATCATAGCGGTCACTGCCGGGCAGCGCGACGAAGCCGCCATAGGTTACCGTGCCGGCGATCGCCATCGGCTCAAGCTCCAGGCTGTTTTGCCCAACATGTCCCAGTCCCGATACGGTTGCGGTCACCTTGGCGTTCTCGATGCGCGCGCCCGTCGCGGCCTCGAAGACCGCGACGATCATGTGATATTCATGCGCACCGCGCGGGGCGCCGCCATGCATGGTAGCCTCCGGGTGGCTCTCGAGATGACCACGCACAATTGCCGCCGGCAAGACTCCCAGATAGACGCCCAACCCCTGCGCTACTTTATAGTTTTCATTCTCTTCGGCCAAAGCCGGGGTAAACCAAATGGCTGTGAGCCAGAGCGCAGTCGCCAGGACCGCAAAGAGGCCTCGCCGTAAATCGGGCCACGCTGCTATCGGTGCTTCGCAAATCCCATCAGGCGATACAGTCGCGATTGTGTTTCGCCTCGTGTAAAACATCGTCGTTCTCCTTGCTCAATCAATGTCACCTTAGGCAGAGCCAAAGCCGTATGGGCGGCCAGCTTTTGGTCCGCAGAAGTCGACCAGGAGTGGTCGCAAAATGGCGGCGTCCACCCAGATCCAGTATCCAGCCAAGGGCATCATCACGAGATCGAGCTTATGGCGGCAAGACCTGGGCCGACCTTCGGCATCGTCCTGGGCATGTCGGTTCGCGTCAGCTTTTCGGCGACCGTGCGCAATTCCGCGGCGGAGAACGTCTCCTTCGCGAGCAACTCCGTTGCCGCCTGGCCGAGCAGGGCGCGATTGGTCGTCAGAACAGCGATCGCTTTTTGAAAGGCGCTGTCGATCAGCCCGCGCACAGCAGCATCGATGGCAGCGGCCGTCTGCTCGCCGTAACGGCGTGGGCGCCAATCGGCACCCTCAGGGCCTCCCAGAAGCGGGGCCGCCTCGGGCTCATAGGCGACCTGGCCCAGCGCCTCATCCATACCGAAGCGCACCACCATGCTTCGGGCGATTTCGGTGGCCTTGCCGAGATCATCGGCGGCGCCGGTCGATACCTCGTCGAAGATGAGGGTTTCCGCCGCCCGGCCGCCCAGCAGTACGGTCATGCGGTTCATAAGCTCAGCGCGATCCATCAAAAAGCGATCTTCGAGGGGTCTCTGAAGCGTATAGCCGAGTGCCGCGATGCCACGCGGGATGATCGAGACTTTCTGGACGGGATCGACGCCGGGCAAGGCCATCGCCACTAGGGCGTGGCCCATCTCGTGGTGGGCAACGATCTTTCGCTCGTGGGGATTGAGCAGTCGATTGCGCTTCTCAAGGCCGGCGATGATGCGCTCAATTGCCTGGGTGAAATCGTCAAGCGTCACGCTCTCGGCATTGCGCCGCGTCGCCAGAAGAGCGGCCTCGTTCACGAGGTTGGCGAGATCGGCCCCCGTGAAGCCGGGCGTGAGCGCCGCGATGTCCTCGACAGGAATGCCCGAGGCGAGCTTGATCTTTTGCAAATGCACCTGGAGAATGTCGACGCGCCCCTTTTTGTCCGGCCGGTCGACAAGCACTTGCCGATCGAAGCGGCCAGCGCGGAGCAGCGCCGGGTCGAGTATCTCGGGCCTGTTGGTCGCGGCCAGCAGCACGACGCCAACACTCGAATCGAAGCCGTCCATCTCGGTCAAGAGCTGATTTAAGGTCTGTTCCTTTTCGTCATGGCCGCCGCCGCCCAGAACAGAGCTGCCGCGGGCACGGCCGAGCGCATCGAGCTCGTCAATGAAGATGATGGCTGGGGCGTGCTGGCGCGCCTGCTGAAAGAGGTCACGCACGCGGGCGGCACCCACGCCAACGAACATCTCGACAAACTCGGAGCCGGAGATCGAGAAGAATGCAACACCCGCCTCCCCCGCGACAGCACGGGCAAGCAGCGTCTTGCCGGTACCTGGCGGACCAACGAGCAGCACGCCCTTCGGCACGTGCGCGCCAAGCCTGCCATAGCTTTTCGGATCCTTGAGAAACGAGACAACCTCCTTGAGCTCGTCTTTCGCCTCATCCACACCCGCCGCATCTGCGAAGCTGGTCTTGATGTCCTTTTCGACAAAAACCTTGGCTTTGCTCTTGCCGATCGACATCATGCCGCCCATTCCTTGTCCTCCGGCCATCGGCCGGATGAGGAACATCCAGATGAGCACGAACCCGAGCGTCGGTATCAGCCAGCCCAAGATGGTCTGAAGCAGGCCCGGAGCGGCCGCGCCAGAGAACGCCAGATTGCCTTTCCCTAGCGTCTGCGCGAGGCTCGGATCGACGCGGTTTGTGGCAAAGTGCGGAACGGCCTTGTCTGCCGGCGCTTTGTACGTGCCGGTGATCCGGTCGGGCCCGATCACGAGATCGGTGACCATGCCCTGGTCGGCGAGTTGCTGGAACTCGCTGTAGGGGATCGTCTTCGTGTGCGTGGGCTGGAACAGGAGGCCCTGAATCAGCACCACGGCGACAACGGCAATAACGACGTACCAGAAATTGATCTGGTGCTCGCGCTTGATCTCCATGGTCTTCTCCGATCAGCGCTGGCCGGCCTGGCCATGTTTCGGGCCGCCGGTGAGGTCACGCAAGCGCGGGACGAAGCCCGGTACTTCACGCATATAGCGCTCATACTCGACCCCGAATTCTGCTCGCGTCTCGCGTTCCTCGATCCGGGCCAAGCGTACGTACATGTAGACCAGAACGGGGAACATCGCCAATGTGAGCAAGGTCGGCCACTGCAGCAGGAAGCCAAACATCACCAGGACGAAGCCAGCATACTGCGGATGCCGGATGTAGGAATAGACCCCGGTGGTGGCGAGCGTCCGGCGACGCTGCGCCTCGTAGAGCACCTTCCAGCCGGCCGAGATCAGGACGAAGCCGCCACCGATGAAAACGAAGCTCAGGATGTGGAACGGCCCGAAATGCGGGTTCGTTCGCCAACCGAACAGTTCCTCAAGAAGATGCCCGCCATCATGCGAGAACCAGTCGACGCCGGGGTATCGGCTCTGCAGCCACCCTGAGAGCAGATAGATCGTCAGCGGGAAGCCATACATTTCGGTGAACAGCGCGATCAGAAAGGCGCTGAACGCGCCGAACGAGCGCCAGTCGCGTTTCGTCTGCGGCTTGAAGAAGCTGAAAGCGAAGAAGATAAAAATCGCTGAATTGACGATGACAAGTGACCATAGGCCATAGGCGGGAATGGTGTCGTTCATGATGGTTCTCCAGACAGACTGTTGGTTCAGTGCTGATGCGGCGAATTCGGTCGATTGTCGGACGGGTTGTTCTCGGCGTCGCCATGCCCGCCATGCCCGCCGTGCCCGAAGTGCAGCAAAGGGCAAGCGAGGAGGATGAGCCAGGGAAGCCAGGGAATGACGTGTGCCCGATGCTCCGAAACCAGGAAGAAGGCGCCGATGGCGAGGAAAGCGATCGTCACCAGACCCGTCCTCGAACTCCAGAAACCGGATGGTTTCGGCCTGTTCTCTTGACCGGTATGAGGCTCCGGCTCGTGATCGACCGGGAGATGGGTGTGATTGCTCATGGGTGATCCCCCTTGTCAGAAACAGACGGACCGTCGGCGTTTTGGCTCGTTTCCGAGACACTCGATCCGCCGCAACAGCCCTCTTGGCGCTCGTGCGCGGAATCAGCGTGATGCGCTGCGTCGCCGCAGCAGCCGTGTCCGGCGCGCCCCTCGTGTTTGTGCGAATGATCTGCGGCGTGCCCGCAGCCGCATCCACCAGATGGGGCTGCGCTTTGGTTGATCGTTCTCTTCATTTTCGTCTCCGTTGATCTCCGCCGCTCATTGGGAGGAGCGGTTCCTATAAATCGAGCCCTTCAGACCAGGCTTTGCGCGCGCTCCCACTCGGCGATGTAGTCGCGGGTAAGAGGCACGGTATCGACGCGCTTGCTCAGCTGGATCTGAAAGACGACGAGCCCCGAATGACGGAATGCAGCCTCGCAACCAGCCAGGTAAAACTCCCACATCCGGCAGAACCGCTCGTCGTAGATCGCAGCGATGCGATCGCGGTTGGCAATGAACCGCTTGCGCCAGTCTTTCAGCGTCTCGGCGTAGTGCAGCCGCAGCACCTCGATGTCGGTGATATGAAGTCCAGCACGCTCGATGGCTGGCACGATCTCGGACAGCGCCGGCGTGTACCCGCCAGGGAAAATGTATTTGCGAATCCAGGGGTTGGCCGCCCCCGGCCCGGCGGCGCTGCCGATCGTGTGGATCAACGCCACGCCGTCGTCCGAAAGCAGATCTTTTATCTTTGCGAAATACTCGCCGTAATGCCCAACGCCGACGTGTTCGAACATGCCAACCGATACGATGCGTTCGTAACGCCCGTTCTCGTGTCGATAATCCTTGAGCAGGTACCTGACGCGTTCATTCAACCCGACGTTGTGGGCGCGCCGGTTGGCATAGGCATGCTGCTCTGTCGACAGCGTCACCCCGGTGACGTCGACATCGGCATTGCGTGCAAGGTGAAGGGCCAATCCACCCCATCCCGAGCCGATGTCGAGAACGCGCTGGCCGGCCCGTAGCAGAAGCTTGGCTGCGATATGCCGCTTCTTCTGATCCTGGGCCTGCTCCAACGTGTCGTCAGGCGACATGTAGTAGGCGCAGGAGTATTGGCGATCCGCGTCGAGGAACAGCTCGTACAACAAATCTGAAAGATCGTAGTGGTGAGCCACGTTGGCGCGTGAGATCGAAACCGGATTGTGCTGCGTCAGGCGTCGGCCCAGGCGTCGGCCAATCGCCTGAGCGCGTTGGACCCAATGTCCTGTGCTCCAGCCGAGATTGGCGAAGCAGAGATCGAGCAGGTCATGGATTCCGCCGTCTTCAACGACGAGCGTGCCGGCCATATAGGCTTCGCCTAGCGCCAGATCGGGATTGAGAAACAGACGCCGCACCGTGGCTTGATCTGTGATCCGGATAGTAACTGACGGCTCGCCATGACCGACGTCGCAGGCGCAGCCGTCGGGTGTCACCAAGGTCAACGTGCCGTTGCGGATGATGCGGCGAAGCAGGCTCCGCAGCAAGAACGTGCTTGCGCTGGCTCCGGCGCCTTGCTTCCGGGGCACGATTGCTTGCGGCAGACATACGCCATCGGCGGCCGCGTCAGGCGACATCAAGGTGGACGAGCTCCGCTGGCCTCCAGCCGTACTGTGATGCTCGTGCACGTGATCCTCGGTGGCCGGACCGTGGTCGCACCGGCCAGAAGGGACCGTGCGTTCGTTGAGGATGATCTGTTCCATTTTTGCCTCATGCTGCCGTTTGTCATCAGGGCGGCACCCGACGACACGGACTTGAGCTTTCGATGTGGATTCTTCGTGGGCGTCGGCAATACCGGTCGCCGGACGGCTTGGTCCTTGCGATGGCTATTGCGAACATCCGACTCTGCCGGCTTTAAATAGCCGGCAGCCGATTTCAGGCGATCGGAGGTCGCAACATGTCGGGCGAACCCGACTCACTGCCCGCGGACGCAACAAAGGCCAAATGATGAACGATCCGAGCTGGCGAGGGCAGTTCCACCGCCGTGACCAATCCCGCAGGCGCGTGGCAAGCTGTTCCACAGCAGCAGGCGCCTGTGCAGGGGACTAAGGGAAGGCTGTGGCTCTGGTGTGCGTTGCTTGTCGAGGCGTCCCATACCGTCGACGAAGAACTCTGAGTTTCGAAGCCACCAATACCCGCGACGAGGTGATTGGGGACGGCGGTCGGCCCTTCCGCCCTGGCATGGCCGGTCGACAACAGCAGGCTCACCAAGAATAACGCCAGCAGAAACATGTGCCCCGCCGCTGCCCCATTCGGCTGCGCCGCAACTGCACACGCTTTTGCAGGCATATTGGTCATAACCATCCCACATAAGGTTCTCTAGATCGATACCACCGGATTTTGACACCGGGCGCTTTGATCTGCGTCAAGAAACCTTGGTTAGCCGAAACTATCCGGGCAGGCAGGATCTGCGAAACGGCAGCCGTGACCGGACTAGCCTAAGGCATGGAGCCTCTTTCGACCAGCTCAATCGCGAAGATTGAGTTCGCCGACGAGGTCAATCCGGTTGCGGCAGTTGCAGCTTCCAGGAAATTGCCCGAAAATGGTCTGCTGTAGAGTGCGGGCGGATTCTTTCGGTTAGAGTGGCCGATCAACAAGGAGTCGAAGGGCCGACGTGGGCTGTGGGCGCAAAATGGCGCGGTCGACCTCACCGGATGCGCGGCGAGGTCCTCAAACAGCGTAGGCTCACAAGCCCAGTCGTATATCGACTCCCGCGGCACGCCGAGCCGCGGGTCTTGAGATGAGGCCCCCGACAAGCCGATGCGCACCAGTCTTGAGGATGACATAGCAAATCGTTTCCGCGGTGTGTTGCATGGTTGGCGTGGAGCTCATATCGGGGTCGACGAAGGGGCATAGCGCGGTGTCTCCATCAGATCTCATGACCGAGAGGGGCCGTCGTTCGCGAATGGTCCGGGATGGGCGATGACGCGAGGTCACTTCCGGCAAAGATTGTCTCAGGCTAGGAAAACTGAGCGGCACGGCCTTGGGAAATCTTAACCGCGATTGAACATCGGCCCATCGGCGACGGTCCGAACCAATCGATATCGATTAGGAGGACGCCTTTGAGTCGTCGGGCGCCCTATTGCCTGCCTGCCCCGCCTCTCCTTCCCGGCCAGTCGGCAAATGCAAGTACCCAAAGCCCGATCAGATTCACAAGCGGAATGACCGCTAGAACCGACCAGAGTGGCGACAAGCCAATACGCCTGAGGATCCTGCCGATCGGATAGAGAAGTACCGTGATCATCACGGCGAAGACGACCCAGTGGCCGAGGTCGTATCCGGTCATATCGATCCAATCCCTCATCATTTGCTGTCTTCCTTTGTCCCTGGCTGCCACAGCCGCGTATCACACTCGGCATGGGCGAGTAGCTTTTACGGTGATTTCGGTAAAACCGCTTTGACGCGAATCAAACACAAGGTGTGATGCCACACCCCTCCGGCGCTTTGGACCCTCATGGGCTAACGACAATGTGACCGTCCCAGACGCCGGACCACGACGCCGGTCGGGCGGCACCCAGGCTGATGAACATCTCGACAGACTCGGAGCCCGAGATCGAGAAAAAGGCACCCACGCCTCCCCTATGGCAGCCCGGGCAAGCAGCGTCTTGCCGGTACCCGTCGGACCAACCAGCAGCACGACCTTCGGCTCATGTGAGCCCAGCCTCCCGTAGCTTTCGGATCCTTGAGAAACGAGACCACTTCCGTGACCTCGTCTCGCTTAATCCACTCCTGCCCTGTCGGCGAAGCTGGTCTTGATCTCCTGTTCGATAAAGAAAGTGGACACCATTAATCGAGCCCAGATTGATTCAGAGCAAAGTCAGGCTCTCGGTGATAGGGCATGCTGTCCCGGCACCAAGGTCGCGGAAGAACAAAAATGGACAGCAAGACCGGCACACATGCCTGCTGCGGCCAGGTCGCAAAGGAGACGATCGCACCCCCAGCTGTTGGAAAGCGGGAAGTTGCGCCGGTTCCGAAGATTACGGCAAAGCCCTTGCCATTCTCGGCAAGAGCAGCCCAGTCCCACTGCGATGGCAAGCTGCCTCACCGCGGGGAATTCTCTGGCCCTGTCACCCTCTTCTTTCGTGTGAAGGAAGCGTCGATCACCTCTGCCAATGATTCAGACTTCGGTTTGGGCAGATTGGTCTTCACCAAGAACATCGCGCGCGTCAATAATCCAGATTTGGCGGATAGGCCAACGCGACAGCGTCTGTCAGGATATCCAAAACCCGACGAAATAGTACGAGGAGAGCGACCATGAAGCCGGACGGGGATATCATTTTGATCACTGGTGCCAACGGCCGGATCGGCACTGCCGTGATGCGCGAGTTGCGCAAGACCTTCTCCAACGTCGTCGGCTTCGATCTCCAGTCTCCTCCTGATCCGCCCGAAGGCTGCACCCGGATTCCGGTCGATATCACCTCGGACTCCAGCGTGACCGAAGGACTGCGCATCTTGCGTGCCCATCACGGCGATCGCATCGCCTCGGTGATCCATCTGGCCGCATATTACGATTTCATCGGTAAACCGAGCCCGATGTATGATAAAGTGACGGTCAATGGTACCAGGCGCTTGCTGGCTGGCCTACGCGTCGGGTTCGACGTGCAGCAGTTCGTCTTCTCCTCGACCATGCTGGTGCACAAACCCGGCGAGCCGGGCATATTCATCACCGAAGATTGGCCGATCGGCCCCACCTGGGCCTACCCCGAATCGAAGGTTCGCACCGAGGCGATGATCGCTGCGGAGCGCGGTGACGTGCCGACGGTGATGCTGCGCTTTGCCGGCGTCTATGACGATGGCTGCCATTCGCCGCCCCTGGCGCATCAGATTCAGCGGATCCACGAACGCCAGCTTGAATCGCATCTTTACGCCGGCTCAACATCGCATGGCACAGCCTATGTTCATATGGACGACGTGGTGGAGGCGATCGCCCGCACCGTGGCACGCCGCACCAAGCTGGCGGCAGAGACAGCGATCCTGATCGGCGAGCCCGACACACTGAGTTATGACGAGTTGCAACACTCCTTCATGCGGCAGATCCATGACGAGTCTTACGAGGAGCTCAGTGTACCGGGGGCAATCGCCAAGATCGGCGCGTGGGTTGAGGACAATGTCCTCGGTCAGAAACCTTTCATCAAGCCGTGGATGATTGACCGCGCCAATGACCATTACGCGCTGGACCCGAGCCGGGCGAAAAAACTTTTGGGCTGGGTACCGAAGCACACCCTGCGTAAGACGATCCCGAAAATGGTGGCGGCACTCAAGGCCGATCCGCTGGCTTTTTACCGAGAAAACGGCCTGGAGCCGGCCGAATGGATGCTGGCCAACGCGGAAGCGGCAAAACAGGAGCAGATGTGATGACAAGAGATCATTCAGGTCACGCCGGTCACGCTGCGGCGCCGCAAGCGGCGACCGTCAAACCGACCAGAACCGGCGGTGGCAAGACTTACACCTGCCCGATGCACCCCGAGATAAAGCGCAGCGAACCTGGCAGTTGCCCGATCTGCGGCATGACGCTGGTGGAAGAGCCCGCGCGAAGCGCGACCGTACTCGCCATGCAAGATCACACGATGACGTCCATGACCAGCGAGATGAAGGGCCATACAATGCCCGGCGTGGCAGCGGTCGGGATGGGCGACATGATGGGTGAAGCGCACCGCGCGATGCTCTGGCCGCATTACGTGGCGATGATGCTGGGTTTCTGGATGATCACCGCGCCATCCACGCTGGGCTACCTCAGCAATTTCGTGCCCGACGTCAACCAACTGCGGGTGATGGCGGAGCGCGGGCTGACGCCGTTTGCGCATCGTAACATGGAAATGACCATCAGCGATGCGGCCAGCGGCGTTCTGATCGTGATCTTCGGCTATCTGTCGGCCAACGCCCAGCGCCGTTATCCCTGGGCGCAATGGGCGAATGCGGTGGTCGGCGGCTGGCTGCTGGTGGCGCCCCTGGTGTTCTGGACACCGCTGCCCGAGGCCTATGCCAACGGCACCTTGGTCGGCAGCCTGGTGATCGCCCTTGCCGTACTGATCCCGATGATGCCAGGGATGAGCATGGAGGGGATGATGGGCAAGCCCGACATTCCGCCGGAATGGGGCTATAATCCGGCAAGCTGGCTGCAACGAGTGCCGATCGCGGCATTTGCGCTGCTCGGGTTTTTGATCGCGCGCTACATGACCGCCTATCAGCTTGGTCATATCGACAGCCAATGGGATCCATTCTTTGCCGGTGAAAACGGCCTGAACGGCACCGAGACCATCATCACCTCGTCGGTGTCAAAGGCCTGGCCGGTTGCCGACGCCGGGCTGGGGGCGCTGGTCTATGCGCTGGAGATCGTGATGACCTTCATGGGCGGCAAGGACCGCTGGCGCACCATGCCTTGGATGGTGCTGGCGCTGGCGCTGCTGATCGTTCCGTTGGGGGTTGTCAGCATCTATTTTGTCATCATCCAACCAATCGTCATCGGCACCTGGTGCACACTGTGCCTGATCGCAGCGTTGGCGATGGCGCTGATGATCCCGTTCTCGATGGATGAATTCGTGGCAATGGGACAGTTTATGGTCAAATCGACGCGCGCCGGCAAACCGTTCTGGCGCACCTTCTGGACCGGCGGCGCGATCGAGGGCGGCAGCGACGACCATGCCCGCGGCGTGCTGGCCCCAAAGGGGCAGATGTTTGCACAATCCGCTCGCGGCGTAACCTTCCCACCGGCGCTCTTGGCCAGCATCGCTATCGGAATCTGGCTGACCTTTACCCGACTCAGTTTTGGGAGCACCGGCGGCATGGCCAACAGCGACCATCTGGTCGGTCTGCTGGTGGTGACCTTCTCGATCATCGCCTTCGCCGAGGTGACGCGCGCAGTACGTTTCCTGAATGTCCCCGCCGGGGCGTGGCTGATCGCAGCTCCCTGGCTGCTGGACGGTGCCGCATCGACGCTGGCGCAGGGGGCCAGTGTCATTGCCGGACTGTTGCTTGTCGTGCTCGCAATTCCGCGCGGATCTATCCGCAATTCATATGGGGGCTGGAATGTCTACGTGGTTTGAAGCCAGGCATTGGGTCCGCCATGCGCTTGTCACTGTCGGCGTGCTGGTGGTCGGCGGCATGGTGGCCGCAGTGGTGGTGATTTATTCGGGCGCATTCAACGTGGCGGCGACGGTGGAGGATTCCGCAGCGCTGAAATGGTTGCTCATCACTGTTCGCGAGGCCTCCATCGAGACGCATTCGCGCGACGTTGCGCTGCCCAGCCCCGCTGTGACCGCGGATCGTGACAATGGCTTTCGCATCTTCCGGCAGCAGTGCGCGATGTGCCACACGCCGGTTGGCCAGACGCCAAATCCGATGGCCGCCGGCTTTAACCCGCGGGCCCCCACCTTTGGTGCCGACGCTGACGACATGAGCGCCGAAGAACTGTTTTGGGCAACGAAAAACGGCATTCGCTTCACCGGTATGCCCGCCTGGGGTCCGTCGTTCAGCGATAAGGAAATCTGGGACGTGACCGAATTCCTGATGACTTTGCCCAAAATGTCCGCCGCTGAGTATGACGCTTTGGACCGTCGCGTTCCGGCCGAACGCTAAGACGGGCGGTGTCAAGCCCGGCCAGATCGGTGGCTACAGCCATTCGGGCGCTTGGGTGACTGGCGCGTGTAAGGGTGGCGCGATGAGCACTTCACCTTGCGGGCTTGGCGGCGAACTGGCCGGCCCTGCCTGCGGCTCAAATTCGACGTAAGTCCACGTCAAGAAGCTGAGCGGCAACAAGATGTTGATCATCCGTGAGCCAGATCGCTCCGACGCGGCATCGGTCAGCGGCTTGCAGCCGCCGGCTGGCGGATTTCGCCTTTCGCGAGCGAACCCTAAGATGGCTTGGCGCGCAGGAAGAATGCGGCTCTCTGCGGCACAGTATCCGAATTGATGCGGATCAACGCCAGCCGTCGATAAAATGCAGAAATTGGAAAATGCTAGTTTCTGTAGGGATGATTGCGCCTATGGCGAGGCCTGCGAGCGGAAGGAAACCACGGGAGATAGGATGATGAATGTGCGTATGCTATCCAATCTCGAATGCACGAGGTTGCTGGCGGCCAATCGCGTCGGCCATCTGGCATGCGCGAAGGACGGGCAACCCTACGTCGTATGCTTCAACTACGCCCACGCGGACAATCACCTGTATGCGTTTTCCTTACCGGGCAAGAAGATCGACTGGATGCGGGCAAATCCCTTGGTGTGTGTCCAGGTCGGCGAACACGGTCAGGGGCGCGGATGGAGAAGCGTGGTGGTTGACGGCCGCTATGAGGAACTGCCTGACCGGATTGGCCACAAGCTTCAGCGCGATCACGCGTGGTCGGTTTTGAGCAAGCACGCGGACTGGTGGGAGCCCGGTGCCCTCAAGCCGGTCATGCCTCCGGTAGCAGACAGCACGCCGCACGTGTTCTTCCGGATTCTCATCGAAGAGGTGGCGGGCCGAGAAGCAAGTGAATAGCAGTCCTGCGCGCCATGAATAAAAATGCCACGACAGGCCTATACTATTTGAAATGGTCTGCGACCAAGCTGCCTAGGGCTTAGAAAGCTTGCTCCCCAAGGGCGGCATGCCCCGTCTCGAAGTGCCCGATGTATTGTAGAAAGCACCGCCTTTTTTTCCAGACAAACAACGCGCTCGTTCTTCGCGCGCTTTTAGCGTGACGTTATCATCGGACCAAGCGCTTTCTGCGAACATTGCCACGCCTCTCAAATATGGCGCTAGCGACGTGCGAGACTTTGGCTGCAATAGCGCGCAAAAAGTGCCGGTTTGACGTGGATCAAAGCCATCAGCCCGGTTGTGCTACCAAAGCTCGCCAAGGCCCTCGAATACGGGAGAAATCCATGGCCACGACCGATACCAACGTATCCGCAGCGACGCTTCCAGTCGCCACCGGCAACAAGCTGCGCCTCGGATCACTCGTGGCACTCGTGATCGGCTCGATGGTCGGCTCCGGGGTGTTCAGCCTGCCGCAGAACATGGCCGCCGGCGCCGGGCCTCTTGCCATCCTGATCGGCTGGGCCATCACCGCCGTCGGCATGCTGGCGCTGGTCTTCGTCTATCAATCGCTTGCCACGCGCAAGCCCGAACTCGACGCCGGGCCCTATGCTTACGCCAAGGCCGGCTTCGGTCCTTTCATCGGCTTCAACAGCGCCTGGGGCTACTGGATCAGTGCATGGGTTGGCAACGTCTCCTACGCCGTGATCGTATTCAGCGCCCTGTCTTATTTCTTTCCGGCCTTCGGTGATGGAAATACCTGGCAGGCAGTGCTCGGCGCATCGATCCTGCTGTGGCTGATCCACGTCCTGGTTCTCGCCGGCATCCGGCAGGCGGCGGTCGTGAACCTCATCGTCACGGTGGCAAAGATCGCTCCGATCGTCCTGTTCGTCGGGGTTGTTGCCGTCGCCTTCAAACTGCAGGTCTGGTCGCTCGACTTCACCGGTCTGGGCAACGCCAGTCTCGGCTCGATCACCGC
>NZ_JAPFQA010000002.1 GCF_027563465.1 Mesorhizobium qingshengii
ACGAAGGAGCGCATTTGCGTCAGACCAGATCGACATTCAAACGGTTTGGTTGCCGTTCGGTTTTCGCGGCCTGTTAGCGCGACTGCGCAAGCGATGAAAGAGGCGAAGGGCTAGGCGCGTCCTCGGTCCTCATCAGCAATTCACGAGGGCGAAGCCTCTCCACGCAAGGGCTCGATTCGATTTCGCCCTAAACAACGCCCGTTCGGGCCGCACCGCGCTTTATGCCGACAGGCTTGGCATCCGCCAACAATTTGATGCCGCGAGTGGTCATCCAAACCAACCAAACGTAAGGCTAGCCATCACCACCGCGATCAAGATTGAGAGCGGCACTGCGGCGAACAGCCCTGCTTCCAAAACTCGTGTTTCTTTGTCACTGAACATTAGACGCGCCTCATGAATTCTTCGTTGAATCCAAAAGCTGCGAACCCCCGATTCGGTTCCGCTCACTTTCATCGACAATGGCTCTGCCGAGCAAGGCGCTTACAGCAGGCCAGCCCGCTGCGGGGGCAGCGGGCTGATGGGTGTTCACACCCACGAGCAGCGAAGGGGTAAGAGAATTCGTTGCTCTTGTTCAGCCTGTGATACCGACCGCAGGTGCGCGACTTACGGATTCGTAAGGAAGGTTTCCTTGAGGAAGGTGGTAATGATACTTTGGCCCGTCCAAGGGCCGAGGAAACAACCAGGGAAGAGATAATTTCCATGAACATCAAAAAAGCGTGCTTAGGAGCACTTGCAGCAACCGTATTGGCTGGCGCTGCTCTGGCCGGGGCCCTCGATGAGCCCAAGATGATGTCGCCGTTCTTCACCGACGCGAGCATGAAGACTATGAAGTCCGACGCCGACATGAAGAAGGTCTGGGCGGCGATGGCCAAGGGCGATCAGGACAAGATGATGAAGGAATGCAACGATGCGGCGATGAGCAAGCCGCATGCCAAGTTCTGCGAGAAGCTGAAGGCACTCGGCGGCTCCAAGTAGCAGCCGAACGCCGACTATTTGGGAGCGGAGCAATGTCCGCTCCCACTGCTGGACTTCGTAGAGCCGGACCCGGATCTCGAACCGTATCTGGCAGGCGGGATCGAAGTCGTCGGCACCTATGATAGGGAGGGGGACGACGAGCGCGAACTTGACGACGAGCGCGAAGCCGATCCGACCGATTACGACTTCCCGGCTTTATTCTAGGCGGGCAGGGCCTGTAAATCTTGCGAGATGGGATAGCTGGCTCGCTGCCTCCACGGTGGCGGGCATTCTTGCTTTCTGGGGCTAATGGCGGGATCAGCGGGCACAATTGCGCCCGATTGCTTGCGCAAAACGCGGACCGAGCTGCCCTATTCGAGATGGTCAGGGACCCAATCAAACACCGCGAAGAGCAGCGACGATACAGGGAGCGCGATCTTGGTGGCGCCAAAACCATATCAGCCGGAAGAGGACGAAGAGGATTCGGACATGGTGATGCTCCGAGGCGGCTATTCACGCTGGTAGCTTGGCGTGGCCCCAAATGCGCCCCGGCTGTTGCCTAAAAGGCGGGAAGGGTGATTTCCGCCATTGCCGGGACGCTACCGGAGAGACGCACAACCAGCCCGGTGCATATTGGGCTGCGCTGATTTGGTTAATGAGAAGTTGTGACATGGCTAGAGGCCGCTCGACCTTTCGAACCTTTTTGATGGTTTCCCGACCAATACGCGCGCGCCTGCCCGAGGGGCGGGTTAGCCAGAAAGATTTCTGCAGGGTCGAAAATGAGTCTCGCGGTGCCCCGGCGGGGCCCCGAGCCATTTTCTACTAACCGGCCCGGAACGGGCGACTATGTAACTATCTGGAATGATTGGGGGAAAACTGGTGGAGCCAATCGGAATCGAACCGACGACCTCTTGAATGCCATTCAAGCGCTCTCCCAACTGAGCTATGGCCCCACTTCCGGCAGTCAACCGGCGCCGTTTCCGGCGAAGAGATCCGGCGCGGGTTGGAGACCGAGCCGTTAGTGCAGGCGGCTTCTAACCCCGCCCTTCGTCAATATCAAGCCTTGAATACCGGCTTTTTGTTCACAGGCCGAGAAAGCCTGCAAACGCTTGCGTCCCAGGCCGATCAGACCTCGTCGTCGTCGTCGCCAACGCCGATCATGTCGGCGACGTCGTCGTCTTCTTCCTCTTCGTCGGCCAGGAAGGTGTCATCCTCGTCGTCGCCGAGGTCGACGTCGTCCTCGTCATCGCCGAGATCGGGCAGATCGTCGGCCTTGACGTCCTCGTCGGCCTCTTCGAGCGAGACGACCTCAACGCCCTCTTCGTCCTCGGCGTCCACTTCCTTCTCGGCCACTTCCTCTTCCTCCTCGAGGGCGGCGATCTTGCCTTCCTCGAAATAGGAACGCGGATAGGTCTTGCCGGTGTAGGGCGAGACGATCGGGTCCTTGTTCAGGTCGTAGAATTTTCGGCCCGTCTCCGGGTCGATGCGTTTTGTGCCAAGTTCGGTTTTTGCCACGGCAAGCCTCGTCAATAAAAGAGTGGTCCCCTTAACCACAGTTTGCAGCGCTGTCAAAGCGAAAAGCCGGCGTCACAAAACCATGCATTGAAAGGCCTCGCGGCAAGTGGCGACCCTGGGGATGACCATTTCGCCCCGCCGTGATACGAGACCGCCGCAACAAATGAAAAGCGCCGGGCCGCCGGCGTTCCGTCCAGGGAAATTCCATGTCTCACGCTGCCGCCCCAAAGCCGGCCACCGCCCGCAGATCATCAGCCCTTTCCGGCACGGCACGCGTGCCGGGCGACAAGTCGATCTCGCACCGCTCCTTCATGTTCGGCGGCCTCGCCTCCGGCGAGACTCGCATCACCGGCCTGCTGGAGGGCGAGGACGTGATGCGCACGGGTGCGGCCATGAAGGCGATGGGGGCGCATATCGAAAAGCGCGGCGCCGAGTGGGTGATCCGCGGCACGGGCAACGGCGCGCTGCTGCAGCCGGAAGGCCCGCTCGATTTCGGCAATGCCGGCACCGGCTCGCGGCTCACCATGGGCCTGGTCGGCACCTATGACATGGAAACGACCTTCATCGGCGACGCCTCGCTGTCGGGCCGGCCGATGGGCCGCGTGCTGGAACCCTTGCGCCAGATGGGCGTGCAGGTGCTGAAGGCGACGCCCGGCGACCGCATGCCGATCACGCTGCATGGGCCAAAACATGCCGCGCCGATCACCTACCGGGTGCCGATGGCCTCGGCGCAGGTGAAGTCGGCGGTGCTGCTGGCCGGCCTCAACACGCCGGGCATCACCACCGTCATCGAGCCGGTGATGACGCGCGACCACACCGAAAAGATGCTGAAGGGGTTTGGCGCCAATTTGTCGGTGGAGACCGACGAGCGCGGCGTGCGCCACATCTTCATCGAGGGCCAGGGCAAGCTCACCGGCCAGACGATCGCGGTGCCGGGCGACCCGTCCTCGGCCGGCTTCCCGCTGGTGGCGGCATTGATCGTGCCGGGCTCGGACATTGTCATCGAAAACGTGCTGATGAACCCGACCCGCACCGGACTGCTTTTGACGCTGCAGGAAATGGGCGGCAAGATCGACATCCTCAACCCGCGCAATGCCGGAGGCGAGGATGTCGCCGACCTGCGCGTGCGCTACTCCGAACTGAAAGGCGTCGCCGTGCCGCCCGAGCGGGCGCCGTCGATGATCGACGAGTATCCGGTGCTCGCGGTCGCCGCCAGCTTCGCCGAGGGCGAAACGCTGATGCAGGGGCTGGAAGAGCTGCGGGTCAAGGAATCCGACCGGCTGTCGGCCGTCGCCAACGGACTGAAGCTCAACGGCGTCGACTGCACCGAGGGCGAAGCCTCGCTCGCGGTGCGCGGCAGGCCGGGCGGCAAGGGGCTGGGCGGCCATCCCAACGGCCAGGACACGACCGTGCAGACCCATCTCGACCACCGCATCGCCATGAGCTTTCTGGTCATGGGACTGGCAACGGAGAAGCCGGTGACCATCGACGACCAGGCGATGATCGCGACCAGCTTTCCTGAGTTCATGGGGCTGATGAAGGGGCTGGGCGCGGAGATCGGATGACAGTCGTGGCAATCGCAAACCGTGGAGATTGGGCGCCAGCGTACCTCCCTTCGTCATCCTGGAGTCTCAGCGACGGAGCTTCGCTCCTGCTCCGCCCTGGGATGACGACGGGGCGAAGGCCGGTTCCCTGCCAATGACACACGTCTTCACCATCGCCATAGACGGCCCAGCCGGAGCCGGAAAGGGCACCCTTGCCCGGCGGCTCGCAGACCATTACCGGCTGAACCTGCTCGACACCGGCCTCACCTATCGCGCGGTGGCCCATGCGCTGATCCAGCACGCGCTGCCGCTCGACAATGTCTCGGCGGCGGAAACCGCGGCCCGCCAGGTCGATCTGGCAAGGCTCGACCGGGCGGTCCTGTCGGCGCATGCCATCGGCGAGGCCGCCTCGAAGGTCGCCGTTTTCCCGACGGTGCGGCGGATCCTGGTCGAAAAGCAGCGCGACTTCGCCAAGACACCGCCGGGCGCGGTGCTCGACGGCCGTGACATCGGCACCGTGGTCTGTCCCGACGCCGACATAAAACTCTATGTGACGGCGAGCGCCGAGGTGCGGGCAAGGCGGCGGCTGGCCGAGATCGAAAGCATCGGCGGCACCGCCAATTTCGCCGAAATCCTCGCCGATATCGTGCACCGCGACGAGCGCGACATGGGCCGCGCCGACTCGCCGTTGAAGCCCGCGGCCGACGCGCACTTGCTTGATACCAGCGAAATGGCTATAGAAGCCGCGTTTCTCGCAGCCAGAGCTGTTATCGACGACGTGCTGGCCAAGAGAGACAAGGCCTGAGCTGGGTTTTCATGCTGTTTCCGATTGCCGGAGGCGAAGAAAATACCCATATCGGGCACGAACCAGCCTGCCAGCATTCTTCATGCGCCGGAATTGCCGCCTAAAGAGCGGCCCAGGGCTTTTGTAGCCCGGAACGCCGGCAGGCCCAAGCAACGCTAACCCACGGCGCCCGTCCCGCGACAGATGCGGGGCATCCAGGAGAAACAATGTCAGCTGCAAATCCCACTCGCGATGATTTCGCGAGCCTGCTCGAAGAATCATTTACCGCCGGCCACTCCGGCGAAGGCCAGGTCGTCAAGGGCATCATCACCGCCATTGAAAAAGACATGGCGATCATCGATGTCGGCCTCAAGGTCGAAGGCCGCGTGCCGCTGAAGGAATTCGGCGTCAAGGGCAAGGACACGACGCTCAAGGTCGGCGACACGGTCGAGGTCTATGTCGAGCGCATCGAGAACGCGCTTGGCGAAGCGATGCTTTCGCGCGAGAAGGCCCGCCGCGAAGAGAGCTGGGTCCGTCTTGAAGAGAAGTTCACCAAGGGTGAGCGCGTCGAAGGCGTCATCTTCAACCAGGTCAAGGGCGGCTTCACCGTCGACCTCGACGGAGCCGTGGCCTTCCTGCCGCGCAGCCAGGTCGATATCCGCCCGATCCGCGACGTCTCGCCGCTGATGCACAACCCGCAGCCCTTCGAGATCCTCAAGATGGATCGCCGCCGCGGCAACATCGTGGTGTCGCGCCGCACCGTGCTTGAGGAGAGCCGCGCCGAACAGCGTTCGGAAATCGTGCAGAACCTCGAAGAAGGCCAGGTTGTCGAAGGCGTCGTCAAGAACATCACCGACTACGGTGCGTTCGTCGACCTCGGCGGCATCGACGGCCTGCTGCACGTCACCGACATGGCATGGCGCCGCGTCAACCATCCGACCGAAATCCTCAACATCGGCCAGACGGTCAAGGTGCAGATCATCCGCATCAACCAGGAAACCCACCGCATCTCGCTCGGCATGAAGCAGCTCGAGAGCGATCCGTGGTCCGAGATCGGCACCAAGTTCCCGATCGGCAAGAAGATCAAGGGCACCGTCACCAACATCACCGACTACGGCGCGTTCGTCGAGCTGGAGCCGGGCATCGAGGGCCTCATCCACGTTTCGGAAATGTCGTGGACGAAGAAGAACGTGCATCCCGGCAAGATCCTGTCGACGACGCAGGAAGTCGACGTGGTGGTGCTCGAGGTCGATCCGGCCAAGCGCCGCATCTCGCTCGGCCTCAAGCAGACGCTGGAAAACCCGTGGGAAGCCTTCGCGCGCACCCATCCGGTCGGCAGCCAGGTCGAGGGCGAGGTCAAGAACAAGACCGAGTTCGGCCTGTTCATCGGCCTGGAAGGCGACGTGGACGGCATGGTGCACCTCTCCGACCTCGACTGGACCCGTCCGGGCGAGCAGGTCATCGAAGAGTACAATCGCGGCGACATGGTCAAGGCGCAGGTGCTCGACGTCGACATCGAGAAGGAGCGCATCTCGCTCGGCATCAAGCAGTTGGCCAAGGATACGGTCGGCGAGGCAGCGACTTCGGGCGAACTGCGCAAAAACGCCGTCGTCACCTGCGAAGTCATCGGCGTCAAGGATGGTGGTCTGGAAGTGCGGCTGGTCGACAGCGGCATCGAGACCTTCATCAAGCGCTCCGATCTGAGCCGCGACCGCGACGAGCAGCGCCCCGAGCGCTTCACCGTCGGCCAGAAGGTCGATGCCCGCGTCATCGCCTTCGACAAGAAGACCCGCAAGCTGCAGGTCTCGATCAAGGCGCTGGAAATCGCCGAGGAGAAGGAAGCGGTTGCCCAGTACGGCTCGACCGACTCCGGCGCTTCGCTGGGCGATATCCTGGGTGCCGCGCTGAAGAAGCAGGGCAGCTAAGCATCGGCTGCCGCCGCGCAGTTCGCGCGGTTATCAACAAAACCCCGCCGGATCGCTCCGGCGGGGTTTTTCTTTACGGTAAGATAAACTTCCTCGCGTATTTGCCTTGTGGTCCGCGAGGGAGGCTTTTCATGCGCAATGGCGATGATCGTTCCACCAGGGGATCGTCGTGGTTGCTGCGTCTTTACACCAGGTCGCCGGCCTTTTTCTGCTATTGCGCAATGGCGATCTTGATGACCGTTCTGTGGTCCTTGGACTTCCGGCTCAATGGCGACGCGGACGACCTCCTGAAACTGCATGAAGTCCGTACCTTGCTTGAAACGGGCAACATCTTCGACCGGACGCTGCCCGGCATTGTCCAGCCAGAGCCCTATGTCTCGCATTGGCCATGGATCGTGGACCTGCCCTATGCCGCCTTCGCGCGCCTGCTCGCGCCGTTTGCCGGCTTCGAGCCGGCGCTGATGCTGGCAAGCTTTGCGGTTCCGCTGCTGCTGCTCGCGCCGGCGCTCTATTTCTACAATCGACTGGTGATCGCCACCGGTTTTGCCTACCCGGCCGTTGCATTGCCGCTGGCTTTGATCTTTGCCGTGCGCACCTTTTTCGAATACGCCCCGGGACGGATCGACTATCACAATCTGCAAATATTGCTGCTGCTCGCGGCCCTGGTGTTGATGATGTCGCCGAACCGCCTTTCAGCCTTCGTCAACGGGCTGCTGGCGGCCCTGGCAATTGCTGTCAGCGCCGAGTTCGCGCCGTTCTATGCTCTCGTGATGGCAGTCTATGCCTTTGACTGGATCCTTGGCCGCGAAGGCGGTGAAGACAGGATCGTCGGTTTTGGGCTGGCCCTGGCCATTGGCGCGGTCGGTCTGTACGCCGCGATCGTGCCGCCTTCAGCCTATGCCGCCGTCAGATGCGACACCTATTCGGCGCCGCATGTGACGGCATTGGCCGCGGCCGGGCTTTCATTTGCCGTCGTGCCTTTGCTTGTCGGACGGCGCGGCGGATGGGCAACGCGCGCGGCAATTCTGCTGGTGTTCGCGGCCGCCAGCCTGGCGGCGCTGGTGATGTTGTTCCCGCAATGCCTGGCCGGCCCTTATGGCTCGCTCGACGCTTATGTTCGCGACAACATGCTCAACAGAATCCTCCAGGAATTGAGCCTGTTTCGGCGGCCTGATTTCGTTCTGTCGGCAAGTTTTCCGAGCATGGTGCTGCTTTTTGTCGGCGCGCTTGCCCCGGTTGTCATCTGCCTCGATCCGCATGGCCGAAGCCGCCCCCTCGTCATACTGGCGCTGTTCTCGCTGCTCGCTCTGGTGCTGGCGATCGACTATCTCCGCTACTTCCGCTATCTGCCGGTTTTTTCCGGCATCGGCCTGATCTTCGTGCTGGCGAGTTTCCTGCCACGCGACGCAAGACTGGCCCGCTACCTGGAATCTCCCGTGCCGGTGGCATCGCGCAGATACGCGTTGATCGTCCCCGGTCTCGTCCTGTCGGGAGCAATGGCGCTATACCACCTCTCGGTGAGAGCATCCCAGGCAGCGATTCCCGCTGCCGAGTTCGCCGACAGTTGTTACTTCAGTCATTTTGATCCGCAACGGGGTTGGCCGGCAGGCGCCGTCGTTCTTGCGCCACCATTGATCGGATCGCATTTTGTCGCGCTTGCCGAAGGTCCCAAGGTCGTGACGATCCCCAACCACCCTTCAGCCAAGGGCATCGAACGGAGCTATCGTTTTCTCGACCCTTCGACCGCCGACCCGCGCGCGATCCTCGATGCCTCCAAGGCGACGCATGTTGCGATTTGCGCGTGGCGAGACCCGCCCTCGCCACATCTCGAAGCCGCCTATCCATTCGCGGCGGCGCTGATGGAAGGCCACCCGCCGGCATGGTTGAGGGAGTGCCCTACGGATGCTTCATCGCCACTGCGAATCTACAGCTACCGCAATACCGATGGATCGGAAGCCGGCTGCCCCGCTTCGACGCTCTCTGCTCAGGCCCTGCCGTAAAGCGGTACCAACGTGCCGCTCATCGCCTGATTGGCCGGTGAGGCGAGATAGGCGATGGCTTCGGCCGCCGCCTCGAGGCTGACCCATTTGGTGACATCGGCGTCCGGCATGTCGGCGCGGTTCGCCGGCGTGTCGAGCGTAGACGGCGCCACGGCATTGACCAGGATGCCCTTGCCCTTGAGTTCCTCGGCCATTGCCACCGTCATTGCCGCGACCGCCGCCTTGCTGGCGGCGTAGGCAACCATGCCACCGCCACGCCGTGGATCGAGCCCGGCGCGCGCCGTGACGTTGACGATGCGGCCCGCGGTGCCCGACACCAGCATCGAGCGCACCGCCGCGCGGCAGCACAGGAAGGCGGTGCGCGCATTGGTGTCCATCATCTCGGCAAAGGATGCCGATTCGATCTTTTCCACCGGCGCCGCGGCAAAGCCGCCGGCCAGGTGGATCGAGCCCCACAGGCCTGGGACCTGGCTGTAGAACGCCTCGACCTTGGCGGAGTCCGAGAGATCGACATTGTGCACCAGCCTGACACGGTCATGCGCGGTGAAGGGGAAATGCGCGGGCGCGGCGGCATGGGCATTGGGTACATGGCAGATCGCGCCCTCACCCAGCAGTTTGCCGACTACCGCGCCACCGAGCGCCCCGGTTCCGCCGGTCACGACGATATGCCTGCCATCAAGTGTTTCCGTCATCTTTCGACCGCTCCTGTCATTTTTCTTCTTATGCTTGTGCCGCGCCGGCGCAGAAAATCGCGCCTTTCGCGCGATCACTCAACTGAAATCTCAACATGGCAGTCGTCGCGTCTTTGCATGCATCCGCCCGCCGGCCAGCGGGGGTCCATGCAAAGCCTAGGCACGAGGCACGTTGCGCCGCCAATGCTCAATCGACGGTGATTTCGATGACGCGCGGCAGTCCGGTTGCCCGCGCGCGTTTCAGCGCGCCCGCCAGGTCGTCGATGTCGGCAATGCGTTCGGCGCTGATGCCATAGGCTTCCGCCAGCTTGCAGAAATCCGGCGGCGCCGGCGACACACCGACCGGCTCGACACCGACGTCGAGCATCGAGGTTTCGATCTCGCGGTAGCCCCGATTGTTCCAGACCACGAAGATGACCGACGCCTGGGCATCGAGCGCGGCACCCAGTTCCGGCAAGGTGAACTGGAAGCCGCCGTCACCGGTCAGGCATACGACCGGCGCATCGGGCACGGCAAGGGCGGCGCCGATCGCCGCCGGCGGACCATAGCCAAGCGCGCCGAAGCCGGTGGCGGCATTGAACCAGCCACCTGGCCGGTCATGATCGTAATAAAGGTTGGCGGCATAGATCGGTTGCGTGGAATCGCCGACGATGATCGCGCCCGGCAGCGCATCGCGGATCGTCTCGACGGCGCGCACCTGTGCCTGCAACGTCGGATTGATCTCGGCAAAGGCCGCTTCCCGTGCAGCGGCGGCGCGCGCCGGGCCGGCTTCGTTTGCACGGACATGGCTGGTTTCCAGGAGCAGCGCTTCGAGCGCCTCGGCGCAATCGGCCTGGATCGCAACAGTCACCGGGCGGCGGGCGAGCTGGTCGGCGCCGATATCGATGCGGATGAGGTTGGCGGGCAGGACAAAACCGCCGTCGCTGTAGCCATCATAGTCGGTCGGGCCGAATTCGGTGCCGGCGGCGATGACCAGGTCGGCTTCGGCCATCAGCGCCCGCACCACCTTCAGGCTGGGGCTGGCCGGCACGCAAAGCGGATGGCCGTGCAAGAGACCGCGCGCATTGGCGGTCTGCACGACCGGCGCCCCGAGCCGCTCGGCAAGGCGCCGCAATGACGGTTCGGCGCGCTTGGCGCCGCCGCCGGCAAGGATCAGCGGACGGCGCGCCGCGGCGATGAGTTCGGCCGCCCTGGCGATTGCCGCGCGCTCCGGCACGGGCGGCGCGGCATTGCTCAGGACGGCAGCGATGCCGTCCGCCGGCTTGACCATGACGTCGGTCGGGATCTCGATATGCACCGGGCCTGGCCGCGACGATGAAAACAGGGCGAAGGCACGGGCGAGCGCGCCGGGCAGTTCGCCGGCTTCGGTAACGCGCTGAGAAAACAGCGCCACCTTTTCCATCATGCCGCGCTGGTCGGGCAGTTCATGCAGGAAGCCCAGACCCTTGCCCAGCGTCGGCGTGGCGTTGACCCCGGAGATCACCAGCATCGGCACTGAATCGGCGCGCGCCTGACCCATGGCCGTGATGGTGTTGGTCAGCCCAGGTCCGGTGATGACGAAGGCGACGCCCGGCCTGCCGCTGGCGCGCGCATAGCCGTCCGCCATGAAGCCGGCGCCCTGTTCGTGGCGCGGCGTGACATGGCGAATCTTCGAGCGGGCAAGTCCCCGGTAAAGCTCGACCGTGTGCACGCCGGGAATGCCGAAGACCGTATCGACGCCATGGGCTTCGAGCAGCGAAATGAGAGCCTCGCCGACAGTCGTCCCGATGCTCGTCATTGGCGCAGCACCGGTCGTGTCAGGCAAGTCGGGCCGCCCTCGCATGCGATGCAGAGCGCATCCGCCTCGAAGGTGGAAACCGCGCAGCCGGCCGCCTGCATGGCAGCCGCTGTCCTGGGAAAGCCGGCGACAGCGATCACCTGGCGCGGCGCCGTCGGCAGCACATTGAGGCTGAGCCCGTTGGAGGCGAAGAATTCGTCGGCATCGCCCTCGACCAGCCTGATGCCGCGCGCGCGCAGCAGCTGGTAGAAAGCGGCCGGCAGCAAAGGCGCGTAGACCAGCGCCAGATCGTCGGCAAGCGGGCTGATCACCGACATCAGATGCAGGCAGGCTTCCTCGCCATGCCAGAGCGGCAGGTCGAAGCCATAAACCGAAATGCCCTTGGGCGAGAGCAGGTTTGACAGCTGCTGGATGCCGTGCTGGTTGGTGCGCACGCCACGGCCGACGGCCAGCGTGTCTGCATCCACCCAGACGCAGTCGCCGCCTTCCACCTGGCCCGGACCATCGATGCGGCCGAGAAGGGGGATGCCCATGCGCCTGTAGGCTATCTCATGCAGACCGGGCTCAGGCTGGCGCAGCGCCTTGCCCATCGAGAGAATGATCGCGCCATGATCGGTCATCAGCGACGGATCATGGGTGAAAACGGAATCGGCCAGCCCGTCATCGGCGTCCGTCAGCCATTCGATCTCGGCGCCGGAGGCTGCGACCATGCTGGTCAGCTGCTCATGCTGGGCAGCGGCTTTTTGCGCATCGAAGCCGGGGCCGTAGTGCCATTCCTGCGCCCTGGCATGACGCATGGCGCTCTCGGCGGAGCGCATCAGCACGCGCTTCAACGGTCCGGCCATCGACTGCGACCCGTATGTTTTGCCCACTCAATTCTCCCGAAGCGTCCGTTGCCGCCACTAACCACTACAGCAGGCCGTGATCAATAGTCCAAAAACCATGGTTGACGGAGGCAAGCGGAACGGTCCATCTTGAGAACGGGAACTCTGTCAGTGACGGGTAATGGGTAAAAGAATCCAGCAGCGACGAGCTCGACCGCTCCGCGGAGCGTCGAAGGGATGATGGCTCAACTCGCCGCACCCGCACTGAAACACACGGCGCAGGACGGCGCCGCCGAAGCCATCCATGTCGAGAACCTGCACAAGAAGTTCGGTGAGCTGCATGTGCTGAAGGGCGTCTCGCTGTCGGCGCGCGACGGCGAGGTCATCGCCATCATCGGCGGCTCGGGCTCGGGCAAATCGACACTGCTGCGCTGCATCAACTGCCTGGAAAACCCGACCAGCGGCGTCATCCGTGTCAATGGCGAGGAGATCAAGCTGAAGGCCGACAGCCACGGCCACACGGTTCCGGCCGACCGCAGGCAGATCGAACGCATCCGCTCCAAGCTCGGCATGGTGTTCCAGAACTTCAACCTGTGGAGCCATATGACGCTGATCGAAAACGTCATCGAGGTTCCGGTGCATGTGCTTGGCGTCAAGCGCGAGGTGGCCGTCGCCGAGGCGGAAAAGCTGCTTGCCCGCGTCGGCCTGGCCGAAAAGCGCGACGTCTATCCGGCCTATCTGTCGGGCGGCCAGCAGCAGCGGGCCGCGATCGCTCGCGCCTTGGCCATCAATCCGCGCGTCATGCTGTTCGACGAGCCGACCTCCGCACTCGACCCCGAGCTGGTCGGCGAGGTGCTGAAGGTGATCGGCGACCTGGCGCGCGAAGGCCGCACCATGGTGCTGGTCACACACGAGATGAAGTTCGCCCGCGAGGTCGCGACACACGTCGTCTATCTCTACAACGGGCTGGTCGAGGAAGAAGGACCGCCGGAGCAGATCTTCGGCGCGCCCAGATCCGAGAGGCTCAAGCAGTTCATCCGCAACATCGGCTAGGGAAAGGCCGCGACGGAAGAAAAACCGGGAACCAACAACAAACTGGGAGTCGTTAAAATGAAGACTGTTCTGAAGACATTCGCCGCGGCGCTGCTGCTGGGCGTCGCCGCCATGGGCGTGGCCAAGGCCGATCCTGTCAAGATCGGCGTCGCCGCCGAACCCTATCCGCCCTTCACTTCGCCGGATGCGTCCGGCAAATGGGTCGGCTGGGAGATCGATTTCATCGACGCCGTCTGTGCCGAAGAAAAGCTCGACTGTGTCATCACCCCCGTCGCCTGGGACGGCATCATTCCGGCGCTGACGACCAAGAAAATCGACGTCATCGCCAGTTCGATGTCGATCACGGAGGAGCGCAAGAAGACGATCGACTTCTCCGACAAGTACTACAACACCCCGACCGCGATCATCGGACCAAAGGACCAGAAGTTCGGCTCCGCTCCGGACGACCTCAAGGGCAAGGTCATCGGGGTCCAGGTGTCGACGGTGCATGCCGTGTACGCCAAGAAGCACTTCACCGGGGCGCAGGAAATCAAGGAATACCAGACCCAGGACGAGGCCAACCAGGATCTCGCCGCCGGCCGTCTCGACGCGGTACAGGCCGATTCCATCGCGCTTGGCGAATTCCTCAAGTCGGACCAGGGCAAGGCCTGCTGCGATCTGAAGGGCATGGTGGCTCCGGACGATGAAGTGCTCGGACCGGGCGTCGGCGCCGGCGTCCGCAAGGAGGACACCGACCTGAAGGAAAAGATCAACGCCGGCATCAAGGCCATTCGCGCCAACGGCAAATATGACGAGATTTCGAAGAAGTACTTCGATTTCGATATTTACGGCGGCGGCGGCGCGCAGTCGAACTGATCGGCAAGTCTGGGCTTGTGACCGCGCGGCGCGTTGAGCGCCGTGCGGTTTGCCTGAACCTCTCCACGCACGCTTTCGCTGACGAAAATGGCCAGCGGCTGACGCAGCAATCCGGGGGCGAAGCTGATCGACGCATTTCTTTCGGCCTCGGCGGCCGGCATCATCGAACTTCTCTCGCCCAACCCACCGGGCTGGGGCAGGACGCTTTTGGTTGGGCTTCTGCATTCGATCGAGATCGCGCTGGGCGCCACGTGCCTCGGTCTCTTGATCGGCACCGGCGGCGCCTATGGCAAGCTTTATGGCGGTCCGGTGGTGCGCGACCTGCTGGGTGTCTACACGACCATCGTGCGCGCGGTGCCCGAACTGGTGCTGATCCTGCTGCTCTATTACGCCGGCACCGACCTGATCAATCAGGCGCTGACGGCAATGGGCTATCAGCGCGTCGACATCAGCGGCCTTGCCGCCGGCATCGCCGTGCTCGGCTTTGTCCAGGGCGCCTACTCGACCGAGGTGATCCGTGGGGCGATCCTGGCCATTCCGCAGGGCCAAATTGAAGCCGCCCGCGCCTATGGAATGTCTCCTGGACTTCTCCTGCGGCGCATCACCTTGCCGGCAATGCTGCCTTTCGCCATACCGGGCCTTGCCAATCTCTGGCTCATTGCCACCAAGGATACAGCCCTGCTGGCGGTCGTCGGTTTCTACGAACTGGCGCTGGCAACACGGCAGGCCGCGGGCGTCACCAAGGCTTATTTCACCTTCTTCTTTGCCGCGGCAGTGCTCTACCTGCTGCTATCCCTGATTTCCAATTTCCTTATCGGCCGCGTCGAAGCATGGTCCCGGCGCGGCATGCCTTCGCTCAGGGAAGCACGCTGATGGCCAACGAAGCGGCCATCATCAACGTTGTCGCGCGGACCTCGCTGTGGCTGCAGCCGCATCGCATCGTGCTGATCCTGATCGCGCTGGGGCTGGTTCTGGCGGCAGCCTTTTTCATGCGCTGGGACTGGTTGCCGCAATATTATGAAATGGGATTGATCGGCATCTGGCGCTCGCTGTGGATCCTGGCCGTCACCTGCATTCTGGGCTTCCTGTTCGCGGTGCCGCTCGGGCTGGCGCAGGCCACCGGTTCGTTCTGGTTCGCCGCGCCCGCCAAGGCCTTCTGCACGATCATCCGGGGGACGCCGCTTCTGATCCAGCTGTGGCTGCTCTATTACGGCCTGGGCTCGCTGTTTCCGCAGTACCCGTGGGTCCGCGAGTCCTGGATGTGGCCGTATCTGCGGCAGGCGTGGCCCTATGGCGTACTGGCGCTGACCTTGTCCTTCGCCGGCTATGAGGGCGAAGTGATGCGCGGTGCGTTTGCCGGCGTTCCCAAGGGGCAATTGGAAGCCGCGCGCGCCTTCGGCATGAGCCGCTGGAAGATCTTCCGGCGCATCTGGCTGCCGCAGGCTTTCTACCGGGCGCTGCCGACGCTGACCGGCGAGACCGTGCTGCAGTTGAAATCGACGCCGCTGGTGGCGACGATCAGCGTCATCGACATCTTCGCCGTTTCGTCGAAGGTGCGGCAGGACACCTACCTCACCTACGAACCCTTGCTGCTGCTGGCGCTGATCTACATGACGATCACCGGCATTCTCGTCTTCGCGTTCAGCAGGATCGAGGCGCGGATCCCCAACAAAATTGGGTAGAAGCAAATAGCGAATAGCGAGTAGTAATCGGGGACAGGGGACGCGCGATGGCCGACAGCTCGCCATTCCCCTATTCGCTATTCCCTGTTCGCTACTCACTCAGGAACTCATCGTGATGCAACTCAGTCTCGACCAGGCCAAAGGACTGTGCCGAATGGCGGCGCTTGGCGCCGGTGCCAATGAGGAAGCGGCGCAATCGCTCACCGCCTCGATCATATCAGCCGAGGCGGAAGGGCTTTCGACCGTCGGGCTGTCGCATCTCATCGACTACCTCGAGGCGCTGGAAGCCGGGCGCATTGACGGCAATGCAGATCCGGTGATCACCCGGCCGGCACTCGCGGTCTATCTCTCCGACGCGCGCGGCGGTCTGGCGCATACCGGCTTCGACCGCACAATCGACGACCTCGCCAAGGCCGCGCGGTTGTTCGGTGTCGCCATCTTCTCGCAGAAGAACGCCTATACATGCGGCGCGCTCGGCTATTTCACCGGACGGCTGGCCGCCCAGGGGCTGGTGTCGTTCGCCGCCACCAACGGCCCGGCCATTCTCGCCGGCTCGGGCTCGACCAAGCCGGTCTACTGCACCAACCCGATGTCGTTTGCGGCCCCTGCCGCCGACGGCGCGCCGCTGGTCATCGACCAGTCGTCGAGCGCCACCGCTTTCGTCAATATCCGAAAGGCGGCGGAAGACGGCAAGAAGATACCCGAAGGCTGGGCGCTGGACGCCAGCGGCAACCCGACCACCGATCCGGCCGCCGCCATGAAAGGCGCCATGCTCGCCTTCGGCGGCCAGCGCGGCGCCAATATCGCCCTGATGGTCGAAGTGCTGGCGGCCGGCCTGTCGGGCGCCAACTGGTCGCTCGACGCGCCATGGTTCACCGGCGGAGCGGAGAGCCCCGGCACCGGGCTGTTCGTGCTTGCGGTGGAGCCCAAGCTGCTCGACCCGGACTTCGAGCAGCGGATGAAGGACCAGCTCGACCGGCTGCGGCGCCGCTATGGCGTGCATGTGCCGGGCCGCGCCCGCGCCGAGGCCGTCGAGAGGGCGCAAGCGCGCGGGATCACCGCGTCCAAGGCGGTGGTGCAGCGCATCTCCGAGTTCGCGGCGCGTTATTCTTCCTGAATGAAGTCAACGGATTTTTTCCGCGCCTCGCTGAACCTTCTGGTGCGTTGCGACGACCAATAGCTGTCCGGGTCGGGTTTGCCCGGTCGGTGCCATCCGGTCGAATGTGTCCAGGGCTGGGGCGGGCGTGCTTGCTTCGCGCCCACTTGATACCGTCTCAGGTCAGGCAGCCTCGTTGGACCCTGGTTTCGACATGAGCGTCACCCGGAAAACCCCGCCTCGGCGGGGTTTTCTGCGTTTGAATTTGCCCGCGGGTGCGTCAATAAAACACGCGTCCTTTCGGCCGCCGAGAAATCGCTTTCGTGGACCGCGATCCTGCTCTTCTTGGTCATTCCCGGCGGCAACCGCCACTCGGTCGACGCCCGCATCGGCAAGGCATTCAGACTCGTTTTGGTCCTGACGCAATTCCCAGGGGAAAGCGCTATGCGCTTTTCCCGGGAAAACCGCTTCGCACTTTTCCTGGAATTGCTCAAAAACAAGGGGGACAGCGACGACGCGTCGCCCTTTGCCTTTGGCGCAAAACCGACTATGAAACGGCTTCAGCCAAGCCATCTGGAACGTGCGCCGGAGCCAGCCATGACCGAAATCCTGCAGACCCCAAAGCTCGTCGTCGTCTTTGGCGGGTCAGGCTTTGTCGGCCGCCATGTCGTGCGCGCGCTGGCCAAGCGCGGCTATCGCATCCGGGTCGCCTGCCGGCGGCCCGATCTTGCCGGCCACCTGCAGCCGCTTGGCAATGTCGGCCAGATCCAGCCGGTGCAGGCCAATGTGCGCGTGCGCTGGTCGATCGACCGCGCCGTGCAGGGTGCTGACCATGTCGTCAATCTCGTCGCCATCCTGCATGAGACCGGCCGCCAGAAATTCTCCGCCTTGCACGAGTTCGGCGCCCGCGCCGTGGCCGAAGCGGCGCGCGCCGTCGGCGCCGGCCTGACCCACGTTTCCGCGCTTGGCGCCGATCTGGAGTCCGGGTCGGACTACGCACGCACCAAGGCGCTTGGCGAAAAGGCCGTGCTCGAGACGATCAAGGACGCCGTGATCTTCCGGCCATCGATCAATTTCGGGCCCGAGGACGAATTCTTCAACCGCTTCGCCAACATGGCGCGCTATTCGCCGGTGCTGCCGCTGATCGGCGGCGGCCAGACCAAGTTCCAACCGGTCTATGTCGGCGACGTTGCCGAAGCGGTGGCGCGTTCGGTCGACGGCAAGGTCGGGGGCGGCCAGATCTATGAACTTGGCGGACCGGAGGTGCTTACCTTCAAGGAGTGCATGGAAGAGCTGCTTGAAGTGATCGAGCGCAAGCGCCTGCTGGTGCCGGTGCCGTGGTGGGTAGCAAACATCGAGGCCTCGATCCTCGGCCTGTTGCCCAATCCGCTGCTGACCAAGGACCAGGTGCTGCAGCTGCGCGAGCACAACATCGTTTCCGACGCGGCGGCGAAGGCCAACCGGACATTGCCCGGGCTCGGCATCCAGCCGCAATCGATCGGCTCGATCCTGCCGAGCTACCTCTGGCGGTTCCGCGCCGCCGGCCAGTTCCAGCAGCGCAAGCCCGCAGCTTAACTTCCAGAAGGGTCTTGCCCCTCAACGATGGCGAGGCGTGACCTGCATTGGCAGGCCGCCTTGCGGCTGCGTGGTCAGTTTCTGCACCGGCCAGGGCTTGGTCTCGGCCGTCGTGTCGAAGCGGAAGCGCGACAGCATGATGGCGAGCGCGATGATCGCCTCCTGCATGGCGAAGCTGGCGCCGATGCAGACGCGCGGGCCCGCGCCGAACGGTAGATACTGGAAGCGGTCGATCTTTTCACGGTTTCCCGGGTGGAAGCGTTCCGGCAGGAAGGCGTCGGGCCTGTCCCAAAGCTTCCGGTGGCGATGGACGACCCACGGCATCACCAGCACGGCCGCGTGCTTCGGGATGTAAAGATCCTTCCACATCTCCGGCACGATCGGCTCGCGGTTGATCGATGGCGCCGGCGGATAGAGCCTGAGCGCCTCGTCGAAAGCGGCGCGGGTCAACGGCATGGCGTCCAGCCACTTCGTCGGATCGGGCTCGCGCGCCAGCACCTGGTCGATCTCCCGCTCGATCCTGTCGCGCTCCCATGGTGATTCCGCGAGACAATAGAGCGTCCAGCCGAGTGCGCGCGCCGTCGTCTCATGGCCGGCGCCGATGAAGGTGATGATGTTGTCCTCGACCTCGGCCCGCGTCAGTCCTTCCGGCCCTTCCGCCTTGAGCAGCAGCGTCAGGAAATCCTGCGGCACGCCATCGGGATCGCGCTTGAATTTGTCTTCGCGCATCTTGACCGTGTCCGTCACGATCTTGCGGAAATAGGCCATGGTCTTGCGGCCACGGATGCGGGTCAGGCGTGGCAGCCAGTCGGGGGCACGCAACAGGTCGAGCGGATCGACGCGGCCCATCGTCTCGAACAGGCGGTCGATTTCATTCGCAAAACTGCCAGGCTCGCCAGCGATCTCGCCCGAGAACAGCGTCTCGGCCAGAATGTCGTAGGTGAGCAGGGTCATGTCATGGGCGATGTCGGACGTGCCGCCCTCTTCGTAGCGGGTGACGAACTCCTGCGTGCGCCTGAGCATCGGCTGGGCAAAGCCGAAAATATGGCGCGGCGTGAACACCGGGGCCATCGCCTTGCGCGAACGCCTCCAGACCTCGCCCTCGGCGGTCAGCAGGCCGTCGCGCAGGATCGGCCGCAGGATCTTCTGGCGCACCGTCGCCATCTTGTAGTTCTTGGCGTTGTCGACCAGCACATGGCGGATGAGGCCGGGATCGTTGGCTATGACCAGATGTCCGCCAACGCCATTCACCGATATCCAAGGCTCGTTGTAGGTCGGCTCGCCCCACAGCTCGAGCGGATTGCGATAGACGATGCGGATCATCTCCAGCGTCGAAGGCGGCGACGTGCGCGGCTTCGGTGCGGGGGGAACGAAGGGGGCGGGCTGGGTGTCCATCATGTGCTCCGCTGATACATCAATGTAGTGGCTGGCAATCCAGGCGTCCATGTGGCCGAACAGCAATGCTCAAGCCGCGCGACCGGGACGTCGCGGCAGACAGCCTGTTCATCCGATCGTGACCGCCGCGCGCAAGGTCCCGCCTTGTCCACCCGGACGCTGTGCCGTAGTGACAGTCACCAACAGATACCGCCAAACGAAGGAGCCGACCTTGAAGCACCAGCTGAACATCATCATCGGCAGCACGCGGCCCGGCCGCGCCGGACCGGTATTTGCGCAGTGGCTGGAGACATTCGCGCGCGAGCACGGGAAATTCGAGCCGGTGCTGACCGACATCGCCGCGTTCAACCTGCCGGTGCTGGACGAACCGCATCACCCGAGGCTCGGCAACTACCAGAACGATCATACCAAGGCCTGGTCGAAGGCGATCGATGCCGCCGACGCCTTTGTGTTCGTGGCGCCGGAATACAATTATTTCGCCGCTCCGGCGATCGTCAACGCCGTCGACTATCTCGCGCGCGAGTGGAAATACAAACCCGCCGCCATCCTCAGCTATGGCGGCGTCTCCGGCGGCCTGCGCGCGGCGCAAGCGGTCAAGCCGCTGCTGACTTCGGTCGGCATCATGCCGATCCCCGAGGGCGTTTCGTTGCCGCTCTATCAGAAACTGCTCGAGAACGACGGCTCTTTCCGGCCCAGCGAACATGTGCAGAGCGGAGCTAAAGCCATGCTGGACGAGCTGTTGCGCTGGAGCGAGGCGTTGAAGCCGATGCGCGCCTCCTGAACGAGCCGGTTTTCGGCCAAAAAGCCCGGCTTGCTCATGCCATAAAGAGGTGGAATGTTCGCGCAAATGAACGAGCCGGGGGCGGTTCGACTTGCGCTTGCTGTTTGCCTTGCTGCTGATCTTGTCGGCGACCGCCACTGCGATGGCGGAGCGGCGCGTGGCGCTGGTGATTGCCGATGACGACTACCGCCTGGTCCGGCAGCTCGCCAATCCCGTTCATGACGGCGAGGCCATGGAAGCGGCGCTGAAGAAGCTCGGTTTCGAGGTCGTTCTCGAAACCAACCGCGATCTCAGGCGCATGCGGCGAGCGCTCGACGATTTTCGCCAGGACGCCAAAGGGGCAGACGTGGCGCTGCTCTATTTCTCCGGCCACGGCGTCGAAATCTCTGGCGACAACCGGCTGCTGCCGATCGATGCCGATGCCTCTTCGCTCGATGCGCTGGAAAAGACCAGCCTGCCGCTGGAGGAGGTGCGCGACGCGGTTGCCGCCACCGCCAAGGTCGGGCTGATCGTGCTCGACGCCTGCCGCAGCGATCCGTTCTCGGGCACGGCGAGCGAAGGGCGTGGCGCGACATCACTGGCCAAGGATGTCGCGGAGAAGGTCCGGCCGGGCCTCGGCCGCATTGGCCGCGCCGAGAACATCCTGTTCGCCTTTTCAGCGGCACCCGGCGAAACAGCCGCCGACGGAACCGGCCAGAACTCGCCATTCACGACGGCGCTGGTCAAATATCTCGGCACCGACGGCCTCGAGATCCGTTCGGTCCTGACCTTGGTCCAGCAGGAGGTCTATGACCTTTCGCGTGGAAAGCAGCTGCCCTATGTCGAGAGCGGCCTGCCGAAACTGTTCTTTGCCGCTTCGGCCAAGGAATCGTTGCCGGAGCGCGAGCGCCTGCTGCTCGCCATGGCCGATGTGACGCCGGAAATGCGCGGCGAAGTCGAACAGATCGCCAGCGATGCCGACATGCCGCTGGCGCCACTCTATGGCGCGCTGATCAGTTCAGATGCCAGCCATTTGTCGGCCGACAGCCTGAATGCCAGGCTGCGCGAAGCGGCCGACGCCTTCGTCAAGGTGCGCAGCGAAATGAAAACGCTCGCCTCCGATGACCCACAAGTCACGGAACTGCGCCGGCAGGCCGAGGAGCAGCTTTCGCTCGGCGCCTTCGATGGCGCGCGTGCGATCCTCGCCAGGGCGGCCGACATCGACAATGTTTCGCGCAATGCCTTGAAGGCCAACTTCGTCAGTCGCACGCTGTCCGAAGCCGCGACGCGTTTTCTTTCCGGCGGCGCGGCACGCGCCGACCTCGACTACGCCACCGCCATCAAGGACTATGAATCGGTGCTGGCCCTCTACGGCGAAGCCGGGCAAACCTCGCTGGCGTTGGACGACGCCGACCGTCAGATCCGCACGCTGGATGAGCTCGGCAAGCTCTACACCCTTGTCGGCAACACCGATGCGGCAGGCCGTGCCTTTGCGGCGCTGGTGTCCAATCTCGAGCTGCGTTCGGGCCGCGAAACCGATCCGAGCGTCAAGCGCGATTTCGCGGTCAGCCACATCAAGCTCGGCAACATCCGGCTGGCGCAAGGCGATCTGCCGGCCGCGCTGGAAGGCTACCAGGCGGCGAAGGCGATCTTGCGGGACCTGACCGCGGCCCGCCCGGACAAGCTGCCCTGGTTCGGCGATCTGGCCATGGCCGACGACAAGATCGGCAATGTGCTGGTGACGCAGGGCGATCTGGCTGGTGCCGCGCAGGTCTACCAGGAAAGCCTGTCCATCAAGAAGCAGCTTGCCGACAGCGAGCCGGACCGCGCCGAGCCGCAGCGCGATCTGACCATCAGCTATGACGAGATCGGCGACCTTGCCCATGTCATGGGCCAGTTGGACAACGCCCAGGTGGCGTATGAGGAGAGCCTGAAGGTCCGCCTGGCGCTGGCCGGCAAGAAACCGCAGGATGCCGAGCGGCAGCGCGATGTCTCGGTCAGCCATCAGACGATCGGCGATCTCAAGCGCGAGCGCGGCGATGCGGCGGGGGCGCTCGCGGCCTACCATGCGAGCCAGGCGATCGTCGAACAACTGGTGAGCCGCGACCCTGACAATACCGAGCTGAAGCGCGACCTGTCGGTCGGCAACGCCAAGATCGGAAATGCGCTGAGCGATCAGGAGGACTGGCCGGCGGCGCTCGCCGCCTATCAGGACGCCCTCTCGACAGCCCGCGTGCTGGCGGCCAGTGACCCGAACAACACCGACTGGCAACGCGACCTTTCCGTCTGCCTTGAAAAGGTCGCCGGGGTTCTGGCCACACAGGGCGACCAGAAAGGCGCGCTGAAAGCCTATATGAACAGTTTCGTCATCGCCGACCGGCTGGCCAAGCTTGATCCGGGCAATGCCGACTGGCAACGCGACCTGTCGATCACGCTGTCCGAAATCGGCATGCTCAAAGTCAAGCAGCGCGACATCAAGGGGGCGCGGCAGGCATTCCAGGACAGTCTCGCCATCCGCCAGCAGCTTGCCCAGTCCGACCCGGACAATGCCACCTGGCAGCGCGACCTGGTGGTTGCCATGGTCGATTACGCCCAGGTCGCCAAGAACCCCAAGGCAGTGCTTTCCCAGGCGCTCGACATGACGCAGGAGCTCGACCGCAGCGGGCGGCTGGCACCGCGATACAAGTTCATGATCAAGTTTCTCGAGGACCGGCTGGCCAAGGTGAAATAAGGCCTGGTGGGAGCCGGGCATGGACAGCCGGCTCATTCCCCTGGAAATGGCTGCAAACCTTGGAAAAACCGCCTTTAGCGCCTATATCTAGCCGATAGCAGAGGCGCGATTCGGGGCCGATTTTTCGCGCTGTACAAGCGGCATCTAGACAACAGGTTTTCATGAGCGACCAGACCGAAAACGCCAACGGCGCCGAAGCCGAATACGGCGCCGATTCCATCAAGGTTTTGAAGGGGTTGGACGCTGTCCGCAAACGCCCCGGCATGTATATCGGCGACACCGACGACGGTTCGGGCCTGCATCACATGGTCTATGAGGTGGTCGACAACGCCATCGACGAGGCGCTGGCCGGTCACGCCGACCTCGTCACGGTGACGCTCAACCCCGACGGTTCGGTGACGGTTATCGACAATGGCCGTGGCATTCCGACCGATATCCACACCGGTGAAGGCATTTCGGCGGCCGAAGTGATCATGACGCAGCTGCATGCCGGCGGCAAGTTCGACCAGAACTCATACAAGGTGTCCGGCGGTCTACATGGCGTCGGCGTCTCGGTGGTCAACGCCCTTTCGGCATGGCTGAAGCTGAAGATCCGCCGCAACGGCCAGATCTTCGAGATGAGCTTCACGCATGGCAATGCCGACGCGCCGCTGAAGGCGACGGGCAGCTATGAGCAGAACAAGCAGCCGGGTACCTATGAGGGACGCAGCGGCAGCCAGATCACCTTCTTTCCGTCGGCCGAGACCTTCACCATGGTCGAATTCGACTTCGGCACACTGGAACACCGGCTGCGCGAGCTCGCCTTCCTCAATTCCGGCGTGCGCATCGTTCTGACCGATGCGCGCCATGCCGATGTCGTGCGCCATGAGCTGCACTATGATGGCGGGCTCGAAGAGTTCGTCAAATATCTCGACCGGGTCAAGAAGCCGCTGATCGACAAGCCGATCGCCATCAAGGCCGAGCGCGACGGGATCACCGTCGAAGTGGCGATGTGGTGGAACGACAGCTACCACGAGAACGTGCTGGCCTTCACCAACAACATCCCGCAGCGCGACGGCGGCACCCATCTGGCCGGTTTCCGCGGGGCACTGACCCGCCAGGTCACCGGCTATGGCGACTCCTCGGGCCTGACCAAGAAGGAAAAGGTCTCGCTGATCGGAGACGACTGCCGCGAGGGCCTGACGGCTGTGCTTTCGGTCAAGGTCCCCGATCCGAAATTCTCCTCGCAGACCAAGGACAAGCTGGTCTCGTCGGAAGTGCGCCCGGTCGTCGAAGGGCTGGTCAACGAGGCGCTCGGCACCTGGCTGGAAGAGCACCCGACCGAGGGCAAGGTGGTCATCGAGAAGGTGATCCAGGCCGCGGCGGCGCGCGAGGCCGCGCGCAAGGCGCGCGACATCACCCGCAAGAGCTCGCTTGGCGTCACCTCTCTGCCCGGCAAGCTGGCCGACTGCCAGGAACGCGACCCGGCGAAGTCCGAAATCTTCATCGTCGAGGGTGACTCGGCCGGCGGCTCGGCCAAGGGCGGCCGTTCGCGCCAGAACCAGGCGATCCTGCCTTTGCGCGGCAAGATCCTCAATGTCGAGCGGGCACGCTTCGACCGCATGCTCGGCTCCGACATGATCGGCACGCTGATCACCGCGCTCGGGACTTCGATCGGCAAGGACGAGTTCAACGCCGACAAGCTGCGCTATCACAAGATCATCCTGATGACCGACGCCGACGTCGACGGCGCCCACATCCGCACCTTGCTGCTCACCTTCTTCTTCCGGCAGATGCCGGAGCTGATCGAGCGCGGCCATCTCTACATCGCCCAGCCGCCGCTCTACAAAGTGACGCGCGGCAAGAGCTCGCAATACATCAAGGACGAGAGCGCCTTCGAGGAATTCCTGATCGGTTCGGGGCTGGAAGAGGCGTCGCTTGCGCTCGGCTCGGGCGAAGTTCGCGCCGGGCAGGACCTGCGCAGCGCCATCGACGATGCGCTGGCCGTGCGCCAGCTCATCAACGGCCTGCACACGCGCTACAGCAGAGGCGTGGTCGAGCAGGCGGCGATCGCCGGGGGCCTTAACCCGGACGTGTTTACCGACCTCGGCCGCGCCAATGCCATGGCCGAGCGTGTCGCCAAGCGCCTCGACATCATCGCCGAAGACACCGAGCGCGGCTGGACCGGCCGCATGTCAACCTCGAATGAAGGCACTGGCGGCTATGTGTTCGAGCGCACCGTGCGCAGCGTCAAGGAATACGCGCATCTGGATCTCGCCCTGATCAATTCGGCCGACGCGCGCCAGCTCGACCGCTACGCACAGCGCCTCAGCGACGTCTACGGAACGCCACCGGTGTTGCGCCGCAAGGAAGTCTCCGAAACCATCTCGGGACCGCTGGCGCTGCTCAACGCGGTCTTTGCGACTGGTCGCAAGGGCCTGACCATGCAACGCTACAAGGGTCTCGGCGAGATGAACGCCGAACAGCTCTGGGAAACCACGCTCGACCCGAATGTGCGTTCGCTGCTGCAGGTCAAGGTCAATGACGCAACCGACGCGGACAGCCTGTTCTCGCGGCTGATGGGCGACGAGGTCGAGCCCAGGCGTGAATTCATCCAGGACAACGCGCTGTCGGTCGCCAATCTGGATATCTGATCTCTGGTGTTGGCGCGCCGCGGCGCGCCAATTGTTCCACCCTGGCAAACAAAATCATTTTATAACCCGCCGGAACAGAAGTCTCCTCGGGACATTGTGACAACATCGATCACAATTTCTCACAGGAGGCTTTCATGGGACGCGGCATTTTGCTCTGGTTGCTCGGAATTCCGATTCCAATCATCATTCTCATCATGCTCTTCGTACGGTAGGGGGCATTGATGCAGTCCATCCTATCGGCGGTCGACGTATCCGCTTCAACAGAATCCTCCGCCACGGCCGTCAGTTGGGGACCGATCATCGCCGGCGCCTTCGCGGCATCGACCTTGACCTTCATCCTCATGCTGCTCGGCTCCGGGCTTGGGCTGAGCATGGTTTCACCATGGTCGGGCTCGGGCGCTTCGGTCACCACCTTCGCGGTTTCCACCGCCATCTGGCTCGTCATCGTGCAATGGCTGTCCTCCGGTGTCGGCGGCTACCTTGCGGGGCGCCTGCGCACCAAATGGGTCGGCATCCACACCGACGAGGTCTATTTCCGTGACACCGCCCACGGCTTCCTCGCCTGGGCACTGGCCACCCTGCTCGTCGTCGGCGTGCTTGGTTCGGCCCTGTCCGCCGCAGTTGGTTCAGGCGTCCAGGCGGTCTCCACCGTGGCTTCTGGCGCGGCGCTGGGCGCTTCGGCCGGTGCATCGGCCAATGCCGGCGGCGCACCGACCGACAATGCGACCTCCTACCTAGTGGATTCGCTGTTTCGTCCGGCCGATCCGAGCAAGCTCGCGGCCGCCAGTCCAGACGGCGATGCCGCCGCCGTCGGGCAGGCCTCGCGCATCCTGATCGCCAGTGCAGCCGCAGGCGAAATCCCGGCCGACGACAAGACCTATCTGTCGCAACTGGTCGCCGCCCGCACCGGTCTTTCCGAAGCCGATGCCAAGGCACGGGTCGATGCGCTGGTTGCCAAGGTCCAGGATGCCAAGGTCAAGGCCAAGCAGGCAGCCGATACCGCCAGGAAGGGCGGTGCGACCTTTGCACTGCTTGGCGCCTTGTCGCTGGTCATCGGGGCTTTCATTGCAAGCGCTGCCGCGGCCCTCGGCGGCAGGCAGCGCGATGACGAGGAAGCGCTTTTCATCAGCAGCCGCTGAACCTGCCACGCCCTTGAAAACGCAAAAGCCCGGCCTCGCGGCCGGGCTTTTGTTTGGTTCAATCTCGCTGTCGCCGGATCAGTGATCCATGGCCTTGACGATTTCCTCGGTCATCTTCTTGGCGTCGCCGAGCAGCATCATGGTGCCGTCCTTGTAGAACAGAGTGTTGTCGATGCCGGCATAGCCGGAGCCGAGCGAGCGCTTGACGAACAGGCAGGTGCGCGCCTTGTCGACGTCAAGGATCGGCATGCCGTAGATCGGCGACGACTTGTCGTCACGGGCCGAAGGGTTGGTGACGTCGTTGGCACCGATGACATAGGCGACGTCGGCCTGCGCGAACTCCGAGTTGATGTCCTCGAGTTCGAACACCTCGTCATAGGGCACATTGGCTTCGGCAAGCAGCACGTTCATGTGACCGGGCATGCGGCCTGCCACAGGATGGATGGCGTATTTGACGTCGACGCCGTTGGCCTTGAGCTTGTCGGCCATCTCACGCAGCGCGTGCTGCGCCTGGGCAACCGCCATGCCGTAGCCGGGCACGATGATGACCTTCTGCGCGTTCATCATCAGGTAGGCCGCATCGTCGGCCGAGCCCTGCTTGACCGTACGCTCGATGCCATCATCGGCCGCTGCCGCCGTCTCGCCGCCGAAGCCGCCAAGGATGACCGAGATGAACGAGCGGTTCATGCCTTTGCACATGATGTAGGACAGGATCGCGCCGGACGAGCCGACCAGCGCGCCGGTGATGATCAGCGCCAGATTGCCGAGCGTGAAGCCCAGCGCCGCCGCCGCCCAGCCGGAATAGGAATTCAGCATCGAGACGACGACCGGCATGTCGGCGCCGCCGATCGGGATGATGAGCAGGATGCCGAGCACCAGCGACGCGGCGACGATCAGCCAGAACACCAGTTTCGATTCCGTGGTGACCAGCAGAACGATCAGCACGATCAGCGCGATGCCAAGCGCGGCGTTGATGAAGTGGCGGCCGCCGATCATGATCGGCTTGCCGGACATGCGGCCATCGAGCTTGAGGAAGGCGATGACCGAGCCGGTAAAGGTGATGGCGCCGATGGCGACGCCCAGGCTCATCTCGATCAACGCCTGGGCATGGATATCGCCTGCCGTGCCGATGCCAAAGCTTTCCGGCGCATAGATGGCCGCGGCCGCGACCATGACGGCGGCGAGGCCGACCAGCGAATGGAAGGCGGCGACCAGTTGCGGCATCGAGGTCATGGCGATGCGGCGCGCGGTGATGGCGCCGACGCCGCCGCCAATGGCAAGACCGAGTACGATCAGGCCGAAGCGGCCGGCCGACGGCGTTGCCAGCGCCAGCGTGGTGGCGATGGCGATGGCCATGCCGATCATGCCGTACAGATTGCCCTGGCGGCTGGTGGTCGGGTGCGACAGGCCGCGCAGCGCCATGATGAACAGGACGCCGGAAACCAGATAGAGGAAGGACGCGAAGTTGGCGTTCATGGCGCTCTACTTGTCCTTCTTCTTGTACATGGCCAGCATGCGCTGGGTGACGAGGAAGCCGCCGAAGATGTTGACCGAGACCAGCATCAGCGCGACGAAGCCGAAGCCGGCGGCGATGCCGGAGGCCGCGATGCCGACAGCGAGCAGCGCGCCAACGACGATGACCGAGGAGATGGCGTTGGTGACCGCCATCAGCGGCGTGTGCAGCGCCGGCGTCACCGACCAGACGACATAGTAGCCGACGAAGATCGCCAGCACGAAGATGGCGAAGCGGAACACGAAGGGATCGATGGCGCCGCCGGACAGCGCGTGCGCGGCGTCACCCGCCGCCTCGGCGCCACCGGGCGCGGTCGCCATGTTTTGTACCGCCAGCCGAACGGCGGCGGAGGCCTGGTCGAGCTGGTCGAGGGCTTTCTGGAGGGTCTGATCCATCACGCAATGCCTTTCGACTTGGACGAGGGCGACTTGGGTGCGGCCGGTTTGGATGCGGCAGATTTCTTGGGCGCGGCTTTCTTCGCGGCAGCAGGTTTGCCCGAAGCGTCGGCGACCATGGTCTTGGCCGGGATCGCGGCGGGCTCGACATGAGGCTGCTGGTCGGTCTTGGCGAAGGCCGGATGCACGATCTTGCCGCCGTCGGTCAGCATCGTCGCCTTGACCAGATCGTCATCGCGGTTGATGGCAAGCGTCTTGGTCGTCTTGTCGACCAGTGTCTCGAGGAAAGCGAATAGGTTCTTCGCATAGAGCAGCGAAGCGGATGCCGCGATGCGGCCGGGCACATTGAGATGGCCGACGATCTTGACGTTGTTGGCCGTGGTGACGACCTGGCCTGCCACGGCACCCTCGACATTGCCGCCGCGTTCGACCGCAAGGTCGACGAGCACCGAACCCGGCTTCATCGAAGCGACCATGGCCGCCGACACCAGCTTCGGCGCCGGCCGGCCGGGGATCAGCGCCGTGGTGATGACGATGTCCTGCTTGGCGATATGCTCGGCGGTCAGCGCCGCCTGCTTGGCCTGGTATTCCTTCGACATTTCCTTGGCGTAGCCGCCGGCTGTCTCGGCGGCCTTGAACTCGTCGTCCTCGACGGCCAGGAACTTTGCGCCGAGCGAGGCAACCTGTTCCTTGGCGGCGGGACGCACGTCGGTGGCGGTGACGACCGCGCCAAGCCGGCGCGCGGTGGCGATCGCCTGCAGGCCGGCGACGCCGACGCCCATGATGAAGACCTTTGCCGCCGGCACGGTGCCGGCCGCCGTCATCATCATCGGCAACGCCCGGTCATATTCCGAAGCGCCGTCGATCACCGCTTGATAGCCGGCAAGATTGGCCTGCGAGGACAGAACGTCCATCGACTGGGCACGGGTGATGCGCGGCATGAATTCCATCGAGAAGGCGGTGACGCCGGCCCTGGCAAGTGCCGCGACGGCGGCATCATTGCCATAGGGATCCATGATGGCGATGACCGCCGCCCCGGATTTGTAGTTCTTCAGTTCGGCATCCATCGGCCGGCGCACTTTCAGCACCACGTCGGCCTTGGCGACATCGGAAGCCTTGCCGATCGCGCCCCCCGCCTTGGCGAACTCCTCGTCGGGGATGCGCGAGCGTGTGCCGGCTCCGGTTTCGACAACCACGTCGAAGCCAAGCCCGGCCAGCCGCTTCACCGTATCGGGCGAGGCCGCGACGCGTGGCTCGTTCGCATCGAGCTCACGAGGGATGAAAACCATCTGTCCCACCGCATGATCCTTTCGGCTGGAACCTGTTTCCGCAAGACGTCGGCCGGACTTCCGGCGGCGCCCCCGGCAAAGGGTCTGAAAAGTCTATCGGAGAATGAAGCCGCCGACGGCCAGGATCAGGACGAACAGGATGGTCGCCGAGAAGAAGCCGCCTGCAAAGAAGCCAAAAGCCATCGCCAACAAAAGGGCGCCGCAAAACAGCGCGCCGTATTTGGCGAGCATGAGGAAGCCCGCATAGGTGCGGTCATGCTCGGCGTAGTCCATCTTCGCGCCCAGTTCGACAGGACCGGTCGGCGTGTGATCAGCCATAGGAATTCCCCTTCGAAGACATCTTTGAGGCACATAGCGAAAAGCCGGGCCGAGGGCAATGGCGCTATTGCCGCATCGCCGGCGACAACTGCCTCAAAGGAAAGTTGAAGCCGGCTGCCGGATCCCTGGGGTCGGGGGGCCTGACGCGGGATTGCGAAAGCGATCGAGGCGGCCGCCGAGGGGCCTGTCGCCGCAACCGGCGCTGTCAGCGGGCAAGATGCGGGAAGAGCCCGAGCAATCCGACGACGATCAGATAAAGCGCGACGATGTAGTTCAACAGCCGTGGCATCACCAGAATCAGCACGCCGGCGATCAGCGAGATGAGCGGGGTGAGCGCGAGCTGGGAAATGTGCATGTCGGGTTCCTTCGGGCAGATTCGTTGGCATGATGACAAGGCCGGCGCGAAGCACGCCGCCATCATCAGAACGCGGATATGGCTGGAAAGCTCCAGACGCCTGGCGAAAAACGCGTGGCCTCAAGCGGCTTCGCGAAAATACTTTGCCGTTGGCAGAATGGTCAGCGGCGCCAGTTCGCCCGCACCAGGGGTCTCGAACAGCATGCGTTGCTCCATCGGAGTCGACCGGAAGAACGGGAACCGAGAGAAGGAGCGCTCGCGGATCGCGTTGACGTTGGCCCTGTAGAGCACGACCTTGTAGTTCAGGCCTGGATAGTCGCGCAGCTCGCCGATCTGCTCGGAACAGTAGATGCGACGGTAAAAACCCGCATGTTCCGGCCGAATGGTCGACAGGCAGTAAGGTGCATCGAAATAGAAGCAAGCCATACCGGCGAGGCGCAACGTCAGATAGGGAATCTGCGGATAGATCTTTGACCAGTCGGGGTCGGCGGCAAAGCGGCTCGGGTCGGCGAAATGCGCACCAGCGGCAAGCATTGGCCGCAAGATGTCACCGTAGACCGTGGTGGAGGGCGATTGCGGGGTCGCGCTGCAGGCATGGTGGATGCGCAGCGTGCTGACCAGTTCCCCGTCAATGTAGATGCCGAATTTCGAGCAATTCTCGGTTTCGTCGAGCTCATCATGCACAATATGTTCGGGGTTTTCCGGCACCATATCGCTCAACCGATAGGACTTGTAGCGCAACCTGTAGATGTCTTCGAGATCTTCGCCCTTGTCGCAGCGGCGATACTCTGTGCGCTCCAGCATTGCCGAAATGTTCCGAGCAAAGCTCGACATGTTATCGGACGAATTTCCTCCGTCCGCGCCCGCCGCATGGCGAAGCGCCGCCAACTGCCCGTCCATCATGCGTCCCCGTAAGTTGCCCCCGCAGTTCAACCCTACGACAGGCCCCCGGGATGTAAAGATGAAAATGGGACAGACGCCGTTTACTCATCGTTAACGTTAACAATCCGTAAAGTTTTACGAAAATGCATCGCTTCCCTGGCAAGGAATCAGCGGCGTGCAATCCTCTTGGCTGTCTTGATATCCTTGGCGAAGGGCCAGACCGTGCTCGACATCGTGTCGATACCGGACGCGCTGAGCGCTGAGCCGAACAGGAAACCCTGCACAAGGTCGGGTTTTACCTGCAGCGCCAGGATCTTGAGCTGCTCGAACGTCTCGACGCCTTCGACCGTCACCGAAAGCCCCAACGGCCGTGACAGATTGACAATGCCCTTGAGCAGTTCAAGCGAGCGGGCGTTCTGGGTGACATCGATCAGGAACGAGCGGTCGATCTTGATCTTGTCGAGCGGCAGCTTGTGCAGGTAGCTCAGGCTCGAATAGCCGGTGCCGAAATCGTCGAGCGCGATGCGCACGCCAAGCCGCTTCAGTTCCTCGATGTACTGGCGCGTCAGCGACTTGTCGTCGAGTAGCGCCGTTTCGGTAACCTCGATCTCCAGCCGGCCGGCGGCGAGGCCGGAGCTGGCCAACGCATCGCGAACCTTCTGGATGACGTCACGATTGCGGAAATCCTTGGCGGAAAGGTTGACCGAGACGCTGGTCTGGTCCGGCCATTTGGCGCATTCGGCGCAGGCTGCCTGCAGCACGAAGGTGCTGATCTCGGAAATGATGCCCATTTCCTCCGCCAATGGAATGAAGATGCTGGGCGAGACCGGCCCAAGATCCGGATGGTCCCAACGGCACAACGCCTCGCAACTGGCGATGCGCATCGTGTTCATCGCCACGATCGGCTGATAGACCACGCGCAGACTCTTGGCCTCTACGGCGCTGCGCAGATCCGCCTTCATCAGCTGGCGGTTGCGGAAGGCGGCATCCATCGAAGCCTCGAACAGCCGCCAGCTGTTCTTGCCGAGTTCCTTGGCCTTGTAGAGCGCCAGGTCCGCCTTGACGATCATGGCGTCGACATCGGTGTCCTTGACCCGCGACAGCACCGCACCGCCGCTGGCCTGGATGCGCAGCCCGTGACCGGCGACGTCCACTTCCCCCTGCAGGCCGGCGAAAATCTCGTCGAGCTGACTGGTCAGATCGCTCTCATCCTCGACGCGGTCGAAAAAGATCATGAATTCGTCGCCGCCGAAACGGCTGACCGTGATGCCTTGCCCGGCAATGGCGGCAAGCCGCTCGGCAACAGCGTAGATCAAACCGTCGCCGATCGGATGTCCGAGCGTGTCGTTGACGCTCTTGAAATCGTCAAGGTCGAGCACCGCCAGCCCGCAGAGACGGTCGCGATCGCCGGACGCCATGGCCTCGCCGACCAGTTCATGGAAATAGGCGCGGTTGGGCAGGCCGGTGAGGTTATCGTAGCGCGCCATGAAGCGGATCTTTTCTTCCGCCTCGACACGGGCGGTCACGTCCTCGAACGTGATGACGCCGAGCTCCTGGCTGCCTTCGCGAGCCGAGAACTCATAGTGCTGGCCATTGGCAAGCGAAACGAGCACCTTGCGGTCACGGCCCTCGCGTAGGGCGCGCGTCAGCTGAGCCTCGATATAACGGCAATCCTTGGGCGCCAGCATGCCGCCGGCGACGCCGCGCATCAGAAGGCCATGGATCGACCGCCCGAGCAGCGCATCCGGCGATTTGAGCGACATCAGATGCGCGGCTTCGGCGTTGGCCACCGCCACCCGGCCATCCGGGCCGAGCATGACAAGGCCATGCGACATGGTGTTGAGCGCCCGGTTGAAGCGCTGGGCAATGCGGTTCGCCTTCTTTTCCTCGGACAAAGCAGCAAAAAGCACCTCGCGGACCAGGTCGGCGAAGCGCTTGATGGCAAACAGGAAAGGCGCGGAGAGCAGGCCAAGGATAAAATGATAGGGATCGCCGCGCAGGATGAAGCCAAGCGAGATCGGCCAGGTCATGGTCATGATGAAGATCATGACCATCCTGGGCGAGCCGTAGTTGCGGCCGGCGATCGCGGTCGCGGAGGCGAGCGTCACGCAGACGGCCGCGATCTCGGCGAAACTGTCATAGGCCAGATAGATGCCGACGAAACAGAAGGTGCCCAGCATGAAGCCATGCATGGAGCCGTAGAAAATGTAGTCGTTCTCGCGTTGACGCGCTTCCTCCCGGCTCTTCGGCACCGGCGCGTTCCGGTACTTTCGGATGTTGCGCAGACGCAGGAATGCGACCGTCAGAAAACCAAACGTCACGGCAAGATAGGCTGGATCCCTGGTTTTCCAGTAGACAAGCACCACCAGCAGGGTCTGGGCAAAGAAGCCAATCGAAAGCGTCAAGCCGTCGCGAAACAGGGTTTCCACGAACGGAATGTAGACGTCGACCGGGATCTCGTTCTTTTTTCTCAGATTCAACGCCTGAATCCCAACCCTTGGGACCCAAGCAGTGCCACATCCGCCTTAAGAAAGATTTAGAGAGACCGTCACGCCCTTGCCGTCAAGCCGGGTGACGTTGCGGAAAGCGAGGAAAGTGTTCTTCAGGTAAACAAGGCGTATCGATTACTCCGCGGCCTGAAGTTCGGGCCGCGCCGGCGTGTTAGACAAGCGTTCGAGCAACCTTTGGCGTTCGCCCGCGGCCTTTTCGGCGCTGGCTTGCCGAACGTGACCGTAGCCGCGGATAAGCGCCGGCACCGAGACCAGCGCAACCGCCACATCGACCCTGGCCGGCGTCAGCGATCTGGCCACGAGCTCCAGATCCGCCTCGTACTGCCCAAGCAGTTGCCGCTCCATGCGCCGCTCGGCGGAGTAGCCGAACAGGTCGAAGGCGGTGCCGCGCAGGCCCTTCATCGCCGCCAGCACGCGAAAACCCCTCATCATCCAGGGACCGAAGCTCGATTTCCTCGGCTTGCCGTCATTGCCGCGACGCCCCATGATCGGCGGCGCGAGATGGAATTCGAGCTTCTCGTAGCTCTGGAACTGCTTTGCCAGGCCGGCGGCGAAGGAACCGTCGGTGTAGAGCCGCGCCACTTCGTACTCGTCCTTGATCGCCATCAGCTTGAACAGATTCCTGGCCGCTGCCTCGGCCACGGCTGTCGAGCCGGGCACGGCCTTGGCCTCGGCGGCGCGCACAATGGCCAATCTCGCGGCGTAGCGCCTGCCATAGGCGGCGTTCTGATAGGCGGTCAGGAAAGCGACGCGGCGGGCAATGATGTCGTCCAGCGTCTCGGCGACATCGGCAGTCTGCCCGGCCTTGCCCGGCTGAACGACGAGGGCGCGCACGAAATCCGGCTGATGGGCGGCGCGACGGCCCCAGCGGAACGCGGCGATGTTCATCGCCACGGCTTCGCCATTGAGTTCAATCGCCTTCTCGACCGCCTCGGCCGACAGCGGCAAGCCGCCATGCTGGAAGGCAAAGCCGAGCATGAACATGTTGGCGCCGAGCGAATTGCCGAACAGCGCGGTGGCGGTTCGCGTGGCGTCGAAGAAATGCGCCTTGTCGTCGCCCGCTGCGGTGCGGATCGCCTTCTTCAGGCGCTCTATCGGCAACGAGAAATCGGCCGACCGGGCGAACTCGCCGGGCATGATCTCCGCGGTGTTGGCGAGGAAGATGGTATGGCCCTCGCGCACCGCGGTCAGCACCTTCTTGGCGCCCGACACGACGAGGTCGCAGCCAAGCACGAGATCGGCCTTGCCGGCCGAAACGCGGATGGCATGGATGTCGTCCGGGGTGCGGGCGATGCGGACATGGGTGAACACCGAGCCCCCCTTCTGGGCGAGGCCGGCCATGTCGATCATACCGCAGCCCTTGTCCTCGAGATGGGCCGCCATGCCGAGCACCGCACCGACGGTGACGACACCGGTGCCGCCGACGCCATCGATGATCGCCGCCCAGCCTTGCTCGCCCAGCGGGAATTCGGCCGGCGTGGGCACGCCGTCGAGCGGATCGGCCTTGCCGGCCAGGCCCTCGGCCTTGCGGATCCTGGCGCCGTGCACGGTGACGAAGGACGGGCAGAAGCCGTTGACGCAGGAGAAATCCTTGTTGCAGCTCGACTGGTCGATCCTGCGCTTGCGGCCGAATTCGGTTTCGACCGGCTGTATCGAGACGCAGTTCGACTGCACGCCGCAGTCGCCACAGCCTTCACAGACCAGCTCGTTGATAAAGACGCGCTTGTCGGGATCAGGAAAAGTGCCGCGCTTGCGGCGGCGGCGCTTTTCGGCGGCACAGGTCTGGTCGTAGAGCAGGATCGAGACGCCCTTGACGTCGCGCAGCTCGCGCTGGACCAGATCAAGATCGTCGCGGTGATGGATCGTGGCGCCGGCCGGGAATTCGGCCTTGCCAGCATATTTGTCGGGTTCGTCGGTGACGATGGCGATGCGGTCGACGCCCTCGGCGCGCACCTGCCTGGCGATCATGTCGACGGTCAGGCCGCCTTCATGCGGCTGGCCGCCGGTCATGGCGACGGCGTCGTTGTAGAGGATCTTGTAGGTGATGTTGGCGTCGGTCGACAGCGCGAAGCGGATCGCCAGCATGCCGGAATGGTTGTAGGTGCCGTCGCCGAGATTCTGGAAGATGTGGCCGCGCTTGGAGAAGGGCGCCTGGCCAACCCATTGCGCGCCCTCGCCGCCCATCGCCGTGAAGCCGACGGTGTTGCGGTCCATCCACAACGCCATGAAATGGCAACCGATGCCGGCCGCGGCGATCGAGCCGTCCGGCACCTTGGTCGAGGAATTGTGCGGGCAGCCGGAACAGAAAAAAGGCGTGCGCGAGCCGATGTCGGTGGCGTCCGCCAGCATTGCCTGGAACTGGCGCAGCTTGGCCACCCGCGCCGAAATCTCTTCCGACGGGCCGATGGTTCTGACGATCCTCTCGCCAAGCGCAATGGCGATCTCGTTGGGGTCGAGCGCGCCCTTGGCCGGGAACAGCCAGTCGCCGCGCTCGTCCTTCTTGCCGACAATAACCGGCTGGGTGGCGGTGCCGTAAAGGCTCTCGCGCAGTTGCACCTCGATCAGCGAGCGTTTCTCCTCGACGACGACGATGGTGTCGAGGCCGCGGGCAAAGTCGGCGATGTGATGCAGGTCGAGCGGCCAGGGGCAGCCAACCTTGAACAGCCTCACGCCAATGCGGTTGGCGGCCGCCTCGTCGACGCCGATGTCCTCGAGCGCCTGGCGGACATCGAGATAGCTCTTGCCAAGCGTGATGATGCCGATCTTCGGGTTGCGGCCGCCCGAATAGACGATCCGGTTCAGCCCGTTGGCATGGATGAAGGCGGAAGCGGCGGCGCGCTTGTGTTCATGCAGCCGCTCCTCCTGGCCAAGCATGTCGATCTCGTGGCGGATGTTGAGACCGCCGGGCGGCATGTCGAAATCCGGGACGACGATACCAAGCCGCTCGAGCGAGGCATCGACCGAGGCCGTCGATTCGATGTTGTCCTTGACGCATTTGATCGCCGCCCAGGTGCCGGCGAAGCGCGACATGGCAAAGCCGTAGAGCCCGTAGTCGATGATCTCCTGGACGCCGGCCGGGTTGAGGATCGGCACCATCGTGTCGACAAACAGGAATTCGGTGGCGTGAGCGTTGGTCGAGGATTCGGCCATGTGGTCGTCGCCCATCAGGGCGAGCACACCGCCATGTCTGGACGAGCCGGCGAGATTGGCGTGGCGAAACACGTCGCCAGAGCGGTCGACGCCCGGCCCCTTGCCATACCAGACCGAAAAGACACCATCGTGGGTGCCCTCGCCCAGGAGTTCCGTCTGCTGCGATCCCCAACAAGCTGTGGCGGCAAGCTCCTCGTTGAGGCCGGGCTGGAAAACGATGTCGGCCTGGGCGAGCTGCTTCTTCGCCTTCCACAGCTGCATGTCGAGACCGCCGAGCGGCGAGCCGCGATAGCCGGAGACGAAGCCGGCCGTGTTCAGGCCAGCGCGGCGGTCGCGCTCGCGCTGCATCAGAAGCATGCGGATGACCGCCTGCGCGCCGGAAAGGAAGATGCGCTCCTTGCCAAGATCGAACTTGTCGTCGAGCGCGACGTCGTGCAGCGTCATCAGGTATTTCCTCTGCGAAGGCCGCGCGGGGACAGGCAGCCAACGTCGGGGTCGGATGACGCATCCTTTCTCCCCTTGCAAGGCAGGTCAAACAAAATCGAAGGGTCCAGCAGAGCGGAGAGCAAACCGCCGCACACCCATCAGGCGGACGAGAACGGCACTGGTGGCAGCCTTCGCGGCCGGGTGCCCCCGGCGGCGCTCACAAGCGGGAGATATCAGGCGGCCTTCGAACAGTCGGGCTTCGGCTCGCCCGGCAGCTTGCCGTCGACATGGCCGATCATGTCCTTGTTGAGTTCGTAGACCGGCCCGACCACCAGCGGCCGGTCGGGCAGGACCGACTGATCGAGCGACGATGTCAGCGTCGTCTCGAAGCTTTGCAGCAGCTTGCCGTTGGCATCTTCGATGCGGATCGAAACGGCATAGGGCTTGTCCTTGACCACGCAGGTAAGTGGCGGGCTGGTGAGCGTGATGTGCGGCAGCTTCGGCCAGATCTTCTGGTTGACGATGATCGGATCGCCGCCGGCCGGGTTCTGGAAGTTGACCACGGCGACCTGCCCCTCACCCATCGGACGCAGCGGATTGAGGGTGATGACATAGGTGGCGATGCCGAGCCGGTAGTTGAACTCGAAAAGCTTGCCCGAAATGGCGAACAGCTGATCCTTGCCAGAGTCCCGGCAGGCGCCAAGGGCGACGGCGGCGAACAAGCATGCCCCCAGAACGATCGAACGCGAGAACTTTCTAGACATCGGAGACCTCCCCGGCCGCTGTGCGGCGGCGATAGTGTCGACTGGCTTTCTGACGGTTGCCGCACACCGCCATGTCGCACCAAAGGCGGCTGGAATTGCGGCTTCGGTCAACAAACAGCCAACTGCAGTTGGGGCAGATTCTGAGCCTGGCGACGGTGTCGTCGCGCAGCAGCGACAGGGCCGAGACGGCCAGTGCCGCCTCGAAGGCGATCGGCGTCGCCGGGTCTCCGAACGGCCGTCCAGCCGCACCGATTTCGGTGCGGCTGTGCGTCAGACCGTCGGCGCAGTCCCGCAAGAAGCCCGCCAGGTCGCCGGTGGCGATCGCGCCTTTCGACACAGCGCCGCGAAACAACCGGTCGGTGCTCTCGCGGATCGACATCACCACCGGCGCTATCGTCTCCGGCGACGGAGCCTGCAACTGCCTGCCACCGAGTTCGGCCGCGCGAAAACCGCTTGCGGCATCGGCGAAGCGCGCGATCTCCACCGGATCGTCGAAACGATCGAAGGTCTTCTGGGGGTCGTCGCGCAACACGACAGTGTTGGCCGTGTCGAGCGCGAGAATGCCGCCGGTGAAGCGATGCGGGGTCCAGGATACCGTCATGTGCTAAATCTAACCGATAAATCCTGTTTGACAAGTTAGATTCCACGATGCAACCTTGCTTCGGGCGCGGCGTCCGCGGCGACCTTCAGTAGAGCATGTCGTCGTCCCAAAACCGCCTCGCACTTTTGGGCGACAAGCTCTGAGGACCGTGCATGCTCTATTTCTTCCAGCAGGTTCTGAACGGGCTGCATTCGGGCGCTCTCTATGCCCTGCTCGCCTTCGGCTATGTGCTGACCAACGGCATCCTGCACCGCACCAATCTCGCCTATGGCGCGGTGTTCGCCTTTTGCGGCCACACGATGATCCTTACCGCCGCCTTCGGTTACCAGGCTCTGTGGATGACGCTGTTCGCAGCGGTGGCGCTCGGCGTCGTCGCGGCTTTCCTTTACGCGGCGCTGATCAGCCATGTCCTGTCGCGCAACGTGTTCGAGCCGCTGGCCGACCGCTCGCCCAACGCCATCGTGGTGACGACGCTCGGCATATTGCTGGTGCTGTCGGAGGCGAGCCGCATCGCCGCCGATACCCATGATCTATGGCTGCCGCCGATGCTGGCGGTGCCGGTGATCTTCGCGCAGGATGACAGCTTCAAGGCGACGCTGACGCTGATCCAGCTGCTCGACTGCGCCGCCGTGCTGGCGGCCATCGCGCTGGCCGCATGGGCGTTCGCGCGCTCGAGCTTCGGCAGGTCATGGCGCGCCGTTTCCGACGACCCCAAGGCGGCGGCGATGTGCGGCGTCGACGTGCGTGCCGTGTTCCGCCACGCGGTGCTGTTCGGCGGCTTCTGCGCCGCGCTCGCCGGCGTGCTTGCCGGCATCTACTATGGCAACATCAGCTTCGGCACCGGCCTGACCTATGGTCTGAAGATCCTGTTCGTGACGGCGGTCGGCGGCTATCTCTCGCCGCCGCGCGCGGCGCTCGGTGCGGCTGCCTTCGGCATGGCCGAATCGCTGTGGGCGGGCTATTTCCCGCTCGAATGGCGCGACGCCTGGATGTACGTGTTCCTCGTCGCCATGCTGGTGCTGATCGGCGCCGGCCGCGACCAGCGGAAGATCGTCTGAACCGTATCAGACTTTGGTTGCATGCCGCGAGGGCAGGCCGCCGGTATCCGGCCCTGCCGCTCGTTCGATGATGTTTTGCCGCCGCTATCCTTGTTGACCCGTCAGTCCACGCGCGGCATACCGTTGGACCACGCGGCGTGACGGAGACAAGGGGGAAGCCGGCACGCCTCCAATACCAGGGAGGAATGCATGGCAGGGCTTCTCGCTCTATCAAGGACCATCGATCGCGCGAACGAATTCATCGGCAAGTGGGTATCGTGGCTGATCCTGCTGGCGATCCTGGTCAGCGCCGCCAACGCCATCATCCGCAAGGTGTTCGACATATCCTCCAACGCGTGGCTCGAGTTGCAGTGGTATCTGTTCGGAGCCGCCTTCATGCTGGCGGCCGCCTACACACTGAAGCAGAACGAGCATATCCGCATCGACATCGTCTACGGCCTGTTCTCGCGCCGCGTGCAGCACTGGATCGACCTGCTCGGCCACATCCTCTTCCTGATGCCGTTCGTGACGCTGATGGTGATCTATTTCGTTCCCTATGTGTCGCTGTCGTTTCGCAGCGGCGAGATGTCCAACAACTCCGGCGGGCTGATCATCTGGCCGGCCAAGGCCATCCTGCTCGTCGGCTTTTTCCTGCTCGCGCTGCAGGGCATTTCCGAGATCATCAAGAAGATCGCCATCATGCGCGGCGACATGGACGATCCCAATCCATTCATATCGGCACATGAGCAGGCCGAACTCGAAGCCAAGGCGATGGCCGAAGAGGTGCGCTCGTGATGGAGTTCATCGCCCAGAACATGGCGCCGATCATGTTCGCCTCGCTGATCATCTTCCTGCTGATCGGCTACCCCGTCGCCTTTTCGCTGGCCGCCAACGGCCTGATGTTCTTCTTCATCGGCGTGCTCCTCTCGCCCTATTCCGGTGGATCGATCAACCTCGCCTGGCCGCTTCTGCACGCGTTGCCGGACAATTTCTACGGCAGCCGGGTGATGTCGAACGACACGCTGCTGGCCATTCCGTTCTTCACCTTCATGGGCATCGTGCTTGAACGATCGGGCATGGCCGAAGACCTGCTCGACACGATCGGCCAGCTGTTCGGGCCGATCCGCGGCGGCCTCGCCTATGCGGTGATCTTCGTCGGCGCGCTGCTGGCCGCGACAACCGGCGTGGTGGCCGCTTCCGTCATCGCCATGGGCCTGATCTCGCTGCCGATCATGCTGCGCTATGGCTATGACCGCCGGCTGGCGGCTGGCGTCATCGCGGCGTCGGGTACGCTCGCCCAGATCATCCCGCCATCGCTGGTGCTGATCGTGCTTGCCGACCAGCTCGGCCGTTCGGTCGGCGACATGTATGCGGGCGCGCTGATCCCGGGCCTGGTGCTGACCGGTCTCTACGCGCTCTACATCCTGATCATGTCGATCGTCCGGCCGGCGTCGGTGCCGGCGCTGCCGCTGGAAGCCCGTACGCTCGGCCACGGCGTACTGTCGCTCCTGGCGGCGCTGCTGGTGTCGGTCGCGATCTCCTATGCGGCGTATTACTACCTCGCTCCGGCGCATGGCGACAATGCCGACATTCTCGGCGCCACTGTCGGGGTGCTCTTCATCTACATCGTGGCAATTGCCGACAAACGGCTGAACTTCAACATGATGTCCAGGCTGGCGCAGCAGGTGATCATCGTGCTGATCCCGCCGCTGGCGCTGATCTTCCTGGTGCTGGGTACCATCTTCCTCGGCATCGCCACCCCGACGGAGGGCGGCGCCATGGGCAGTGTCGGCGCATTGATCATGGCCGCGGCAAAGGGGCGGCTGTCGCTGGACGTGGTCAAGCAGGCATTGACCTCGACGACGCGGCTGTCGTCCTTCGTGCTGTTCATCCTGATCGGCGCGCGCGTGTTCTCGCTTACCTTCTACGGCGTCAACGGCCACATCTGGGTCGAACACCTTTTGACCTCGCTGCCGGGCGGTGAAGTCGGTTTCCTGATCGGCGTCAACATCCTCGTCTTTTTCCTGGCCTTCTTCCTCGACTTCTTCGAGCTGGCCTTCATCATCGTGCCGCTGCTGGCGCCGGCCGCCGACAAGCTCGGCATCGACCTGATCTGGTTCGGCGTGCTTCTGGGCGTCAACATGCAGACAAGCTTCATGCACCCGCCCTTCGGCTTCGCGCTGTTCTACCTGCGCTCGGTGGCTGCCCGCGTGCCCTATCTCGACCGCCTCACCGGCAAGCAGATCGCGCCGGTCACCACCGGCCAGATCTATTGGGGCGCGGTTCCCTTCGTCTGCATCCAGGTCATCATGATCGGACTGACCATCGCCTTCCCGCAGATGGTGATGCACTACAAGGGCACGACCGTCGATCCAGGCACCATCGACTACAAGGTGCCAGAGGTACCCGGCCTGTCGCCGCTCGGTGCACCGCCGGCCGGCGGCGGCACGGCTCCGGCCGCTCCCGCCGCCCCCGACCTGTCGCAGCCGCCGAGCTTTGGCGACACGCCGCCAGTCCAGCCGGCGGCACCGCAGCCGGACCTGTCGCAACCGCCAAGCTTCAACTGAAACAGGCATGGCGACGATCATGAAAGCGGTGCGGCTTGAAGCGGTGGGCAGCATTGCGCTGCGCGAGGTCGACAAGCCTGACATCGGACCGGATGAACTTCTGGTACGCGTCGAAGCCTGCGGCGTCTGCGGCACCGACCGGCATCTGTTCCACGGCGAATTTCCGTGCACGCCGCCGGTGACGCCCGGGCATGAGTTCTCCGGCATCGTCGAGGCGATCGGAACGTCCGTCTCGGCATTTGCCGTCGGCGACCGCGTCACCGGCGACCCCAACATCGCCTGCGGGCGTTGCGCGCACTGTCATGCCGGGCGGGTCAATCTGTGCAGCAATCTGCGCGCCATCGGCATCCATCGCGACGGCGGTTTCGCCGAATATCTCGCCTTGCCGCAGAAACAGGCTTTCGTCCTGCCTGCCGGCCTGAAACCGACGCATGGCGCCTTCTGCGAGCCGCTCGGCTGCTGCCTGCATGGTGTCGACCTTGCCGAAATCGGGCCGGGCAGCTCGGTGGCCGTGCTTGGCGGCGGCGTGATCGGCCTGCTCACCGTGCAGCTGGCGCGGCTGGCGGGGGCCAGGACCATCATCCTGTCGACCAGGCAGGCATCGCGGCGAGCGCTGGCCAGGGATCTCGGCGCCACGGCGACGGTCGATCCGACCGCAGCCGATGTCATCGATGCCATCGCCGGGCCAGCTGGGCTGGCGCCCAGCGGTGTCGACGTCGTCTTCGAATGCGCCGGCGTGCGGGAAACCGTCGAGCAGTCGATGCGGCTGGCCCGAGCCGGCGGCACGATCGTCATCGTCGGCGTGACGCCGCAAGGCATGAAAGCGGAATTCGAGCCGTTCGACCTGCTGTTCCGGGAACTCAGGGTGCTGGGCTCCTTCCTCAATCCCTACACTCATCGCCGGGCGGCCGAGCTTATCGCGTCGGGCGCGATCGAAATCGACCGGCTGATCTCCAGGCAGGTGCCGCTCGAGGACGCGCCGACGGTGATCGCCAATCCGCCAGCTCCGGGCGAGGTCAAGGTGCTGGTGGTGCCCAGCCTGAAATGAAAGACCCCGGGCGCGCCGGCCCGGGGTCTCTGCTTAACGATGCAGTGGGGTGGTCTACAGCTTGCCGTTGCGCTGCTGGACCATCATGAAGGTGTCGTAGTTGTACTCGGCCACCTGCGCCCAGAGATAATGCTCCTTGCGGAAGCCCTTGATCGATTCCCAGATCTTCTTGAAGGGCGCGTTGGAGGCTTCCATTTCGGCGTAGACTTCGTTGGCCTTTTCGAAGCAGGCAGCCATGATTTCCTGGCTGAACGGGCGCAGTTTGGCGCCGCCGGCCACCAGCCGCTTCACCGCTGCCGGGTTCAAATAATCGTATTTCTGCAGCATGTTGGCGTCGGCCGCCTGCGCGGCGGTGCGCAGCAGCGACTTGTAGGCCGGCGAAAGCTCGTCGTATTTCGCCTTGTTGAACATCAGATGGACGGTCGGGCCGCCTTCCCACCAGCCGGGATAGTAGTAATAGGGCGCGACCTTGTAGAAGCCGAGCTTCTCGTCATCATAGGGACCGACCCACTCGGCCGCGTCAATGGTGCCTTTTTCCAGCGCCGGATAGATGTCGCCGCCGGCGATCTGCTGCGGCACGACACCGAGCTTCTGCACCACCTTGCCGGCAAAGCCGCCGATTCGCATCTTGAGGCCGGAAAGGTCGGCGACCGTGTTGATCTCCTTGCGGAACCAGCCGCCCATTTGCACGCCGGTGTTGCCGCCCGGCAGGCCGAAAAGGCCCTGCGTGGCAAGAAATTCGTTGAACAGGTCGATGCCGCCGCCATGGTAGTGCCAGGCATTCATGCCGCGCGCGTTGAGCGAAAAGGGAACCGCCGCGCCGAGCGCCCATGTCGGGTCCTTGCCCCAGTAATAATATGCCACCGTGTGGCAGGCCTCGACAGTGCCGGCCGTGGTGGCGTCGGCGGCCTGCAGGCCGGGCACGAGCTCACCAGCGGCGAAGACCTGGATCTGGAAGTTGCCGTCGGTGGCTTCCGACAGCATCTTGGAGAACACCTCGGCGCCACCATAGATGGTGTCGAGCGACTTCGGAAAGGACGACGCCAGCCGCCATGTCACCTTGGGGTTGGACTGGGCTATTGCCGGCGCGGCAAGCGTTGCGGCCGCGGCAGCAGCGCCGACGCCGGTGACGCCGGCCTTGCGAATGAACGAACGACGATCCATGAAGTTCCTCCCTTTTGGACCTACAGACCGACGTTCGGGAATCCTCGTCTCCCCGTATCGGTTCGCCCGAACAATACACAGGCGAAAAGTCGAGTCCAGCGCGGTGGCCGGATTTGACGGCGAAGCCACATGACCTTGCAACTATAGTCTAACAGACCGATTCGTGGCCCATGCGACACGCTGAAACTTGCCATGGAAAAATGCCCACGGATGGCCTATTTTGGGGGCAGAACATTCCTTGCCCAGATGGAAAACAGAGCCAAAATGCACCAGCCGCTCGTCGCCATATCGACCGACGTACGTCAGTTCGAAAACTACACCTGGCATGCCGCCCCGCAGCAATATCTGGAGGCCGCGATAACAGGCGCCGGCGTATTCCCGGTTCTGGTGCCGTCCTTCGGCGACAGGCTCGACTTCGACGAACTCTTGTCGTCGGTCGACGGCGTCATGGTCACCGGCTCCAAATCCAATGTGCACCCCTCGCTCTATGGCGGCGATGCCAGCGAGGCCAACGGCCCCTATGACCCGGCGCGCGACGCCACCACGCTGCCGCTGATCCGCAAGGCGGTGGAGCGCGGCGTGCCGCTGCTCGCCATCTGCCGCGGCATCCAGGAGATGAACGTGGCGCTGGGTGGAACGCTGGCCACCGAGATCCAGGAGCGCGATGGCTCGCTCGACCATCGCGCGCCGGCAAGCGACAATCAGGACGAACGTTTCGGCATCCGCCAGAAGGTGACGATCGCACCTGGAAGCTGTCTGGCAGGTGTGTTCGGTGCCGGTGACATTTTGGTCAACTCGGTGCACCGCCAGGCCGTCGACCGGCTCGGGCCCAACCTGCAGATCGAGGCCGTCGCCACCGACGGGACGGTGGAAGCGGTGTCGGTGAAGGACGCCCGCGCCTTCGCCGTCGGCGTCCAGTGGCATCCTGAATACTGGGTCAAGTCGGACGGCAACTCGGCCAGGATCTTCCGCGCCTTCGGCGATGCGGTGCGCCTGCACGCGGCGGCAAGATCCGGCGCGCGCGCCGCGGCGGAATAATCAGTCGCCAGCGCTCAAATCACCGGTGGCCGCAAGCGACAGCAAGGGCGTGGCTGGCGCATAGGATTCGTAACCGTCACCATCGGCAACCGCGAAAGTGACGATCGGATCGATGCCATTGGCGCTGAAGGCGACCGTGCCGTCCTGTTTCTCACGCCAGAACCTTGCCCGCTCGATGCCTGGCAAGAGCCGACGGCAGGTCGAGGCGACGGTGAGCAGGGAAAGGCCATCCGAAATTGCGGCGCCGCGACTGACCGGGCAGACCGCCTCGTCGCCATTGGCGACCAGCCTGTAGTTGCTGGACGGCGCGACCTCGTCGGCAGCACTTTCACCGCTGCCGTCATGGAACAGCTCAACGCCGCCGAACAACGCGGCGGCTGAAATCAATGCGGAAATCGTTTTCATCATGTTCATCCACGAGCACGGACAGGATGAAGAATGATTTCAAAGGGTTAAGCTGACGTTAATAAATGTGGCAGCCCGTCACTCAGCTTCGTGCCCTGACATGCACCGTCTCGGGCACCGATGTCAGCGGCCGGCGCTCGGTGAACCAGGAGACCAGATTGTCGACGCACAGATCTGCCATGGCGCGGCGGGTGTGGTCCGAGGCAGAGCCAACATGCGGCAACAGCGAGGTGTTCGGCGCGTCGAGCAGCGCCTTGGGCACGTTCGGTTCGTCGGCAAAGACATCGAGGCCAGCAGCGGCGATGGCGCCATTGGCAAGCGCTGCCGCAAGTGCCGCCTCATCGACCGTGCTGCCGCGGCCGATGTTGACGAAGACGCCGTTCGCGCCAAGCGCCGACAGGATTTCGGCATTGACCGCCTTCTCCGTCGAGGCGCCGCCGGGCGCCACCGAAATCAGCGTATCGACCACTTCGGCGAGACCCTTCAGTGTCGGGTGGTACTGGTAGGAAAGACCGTCGACCTTGCGCCGGTTGTGGTAGGCGACCGGCAGTCCGAACGCTTCCAGCCGGCGGGCTATGGCTTGCCCGATGCGGCCCATGCCGAAAATACCGGCCTTGCGGCCACGCAAGGTCAGCCGGCTCAGCGGATAGTTGCCCTTGCGCACCCAACTGCCGTCACGCAGCCAGGTCTCGGCACGCGGCAGGTCACGGACGGTGTTGATCAGCAGCCCGATGGCGGTGTCGGCGACCTCCTCGGTCAGCACATCAGGCGTGTTGGTGACCATGATGTTTTTCGCGGCCGCATGGCCGACATCGACCGAATCGTAGCCGACCCCGAAGGAGGCGATGAGTTCGAGATTGGGCAATGCATCCATCATCGCCGCGTTGATACCGGCGAACGCAGCGATGCCACGCACGCCACGACGCATCTCGTCAGTGACGAGCGCCGGATCGGCGTGCTCGATCCTGATGCATTTGAACGTTCGGTCGATGCGCTCGACCGCGTGGTCGCTGAAGTCGCGCGGCACCAGAATGGCTACCGCTTGCAGCTGTACGGCCTTGGTCATGCACGCTCCACCGGCTTGCCGGTCGACTGGCGCACATGCAGTTCCGGCTTGATCAATTCCTGCGACGGCCGCACCGTCTGCCCGTTGAGCTTGTCGAGCAGCGCGCTGGCGGCGCGGCGACCAACCTCGCGCTGGCCGTTCCAGACGGTGGTCAGCGCCGGCGTCGCGATCGCCGCCTCTTCGAGATCGTCATAGCCGGTGACGGAGATATCGATGCCCGGCACCAGGCCGGCGCGCGCGATGCCGTTCATCAGGCCGATGGCGACGAGGTCGTTCCAGCAGCATGCCGCCGTCGGCTTGTCCTTCAGCGCCAGGAACTGCCCGGCTGCCTCGAAGCCGGCCTGCTTGGTGCGCGGGCCGGCAATGCGCCAAGACGGCCTGACTTCAAGCCCGGCCGCCTCCATGGCATTGAGATAGCCCTGGTAGCGGTCGCGGCCGGTCGAAGTCTGGTCGGTGCCGCCGATCATGGCGATGCGCTTGTGACCGAGCGAGATCAGGTGATTGGTGGCGAGCGCGGTGCCATAGGCATCATCGCCGCGAAAGACCGGCACGTCGGCGCCCTCGACGGTGCGCGCGATCAGCACCGCCGGCAGGCCGTTCTCCTCGGCCATCATAATGTCGGAAGCCGGCGTGCCGATGGCCGGCGACATGATGACGCCGTCGGCGCCGAGTTGCAGCAGCGTATCGATGAAGGTGCGCTGCTTCTCGAGCTGATCGTAGTGATTGGACAGGATGAAGGTCTGCCGGCTGCGGTCGAGCTCGCTCTCGATCGAGCGCAGGATCTCGGCGAAGAACGGGTTCATGATGTCGTGGACGACGACACCGACAATGCCCGAACGCGAGGTACGCAGACTGGCGGCGCGACGGTTGTAGATATAGCCGATGGCGCGGGCATGTTCCTTGATGCGGTCGCGGGTGGCGCCCGCGACCAGCGGGCTGTCGCGCAGGGCCAGCGAAACCGTGGCCGTGGACACGCCAAGCGCATCCGCGATCGTCGAGAGCTTGATCTTCTGTGCCAGCGCCTTGCGCTCCCCAATCGATTTAAACTGTTTAAAGGCGGCCTTATGCCATCGATTGGGAGCAAATCAAAGTTTTTTTGCCAGCGCTTCCGCCTCGACATCCGAGGCAGCGCGGCTGCGCAGCCGGAGCCGATGCTCGCGATGGACGATGTAAAGGCCGCTGGCGACGATGATGGCGGCGCCGACCAGTGTCCAGCGGTCGGGAAACTGCTTGAAGACGATCCAGCCGGAAATGATCATCCACACCATCTGCGAATAGGGATAGGGCGCCAATGCCGTGGTCGTCGCCAGCCGATAGGCCTGGACCAGCAGCCAGTGGCCGACGGCGCCGAACACACCGAGCATGAGCAGCACGAACCAATGCCAGCCATCATGCGGCAGGGAGAACGAAAACGGCAGGAGGGGCAAAAGCAGCAGCGCCGGGGCGAGCGCCGAGAACAGGATGAGGCTTTCCGGCGTCTCGGTTGCCGACATGCGGCGGGTCATGATGACGTAGAAGCAGTTCGACAGCATCGAACCGAGCGCGAAGAGGTGCCCGACACCGAAAACACCCACGCCTGGCCGGGTGATGATGAGAACCCCGGCGAAGGCAGCCAGGATCGCCAGCCAACGCCGCCAGCCGGCCCATTCGCCCAGCAGCGGACCGGCAAGTGCCGTGATCACCATCGGCCCGAAGAAATAGATCGACGTCGTCTCCGCCAGTTGCAGGGACCGCAGCGCCAGGACGTTGAAGATGGTCGAGCCGAACAGGAACAGGCCGCGCAGGACATGTGCCGGCAGGCTGTCCGGGCGAAACCGCGCCGGCTCGCGCCAGCCGCGCAGGAGCGCGCCGACCAGCACCACATGCACGGCAAAGCGCACCCAGGCGACGATCAGCACCGACACGCCGGCAAGGACGAGATATTTGCTGCTGGTGTCGAGGAAGGTGAAGCAGACATAGGTGGAAAGCATGCACAGGATCGCCACGGGAGGCGTCGCGCTTTCTAGGTGTTTTTGGGGAGCACTCACTTGCAGGCCGGTGGGAAGCAGGGCTGGAGCCCACCTTTGCGGGAAATGTCGCTTGCCGGCAAGCCAATTGTCGCCTGCCGCCGGGCCAAAGCCGGCTGGCACAACAACAGCCGCCGGCAGGCTTAGTCTTTCGTGAGCATTGGACTAGGCGTGCATGCGGGCACCCTTGGTGATCTTGTCGACCAGTTTCTTCTCGGAGCGAAGCGCGATACCGACCACCTTGGCATCGTCGGGCGCGAATTCGGCAAAGACGGCGCGGTTGGCCGCGTCAAAGCCGGTCGAGAACATCTCCTCGACATAGAGCGATGTCGTCACACCGCGCTCCAGCGTGCGCCGGTGGATCGTCCCCAGCGTCGCCTGGTCGGCCGACAGCACGATGACCGGCTGGATCGACAGCGGATTGTAGTGATTGCCGGCGCGATCGAGATAAGGCTCGCCGATTATGTCCGGAAACTGGGCGATGATGCCGCTGGTCAGGAAAGCGGTGACGTTGAGTTTCTGCCAGACTGGCAGATCGTCCCTGAGCACGATTGCAAACTTGGTATCGAACATGTGACATTGACCATTCGAGGTTGCGCCCCGATTTCGAGGCTGAAGGAGACGATGTCGCACGATGTAGGCAGCCAGGCCTTCGAGGGTCTTGGACGTTTGTGCGTTGATGCGGCGGAAAACTGCATCATCTCCGCCCCCGATCCTGCCGGTATGGAGAGGATCGAGGCGCGGTTCCATGGCAGCGCCTTCGAGCTGCATCGCCACGACACCTATGCGATCGGGGTGACGCTGCATGGCGTGCAGACATTTCGCTATCTCGGCGCGACGCGCCACAGCCTGCCTGGCCAGATCATCGTGCTGCATCCCGACGAGCTGCACGATGGCGGCGCCGGCACCGAGGACGGCCTGCGCTACAGGATGCTCTACCTGGAGCCGTCGCTGATGCTCGACTGCCTTGGCGGCGCATCACTGCCCTTCGTCCGGGACGGCGTGGTGACGGATGGCGCCTTCCGCGCAACGCTGCTTTCGGCGCTGGGGCCGCTGGAACAGCAACTCGATGAGTTGTTCATTGCCGACTTCCTCGCCCAACTGATGCAAGGCCTGACCCGGCATGCGGGCCAGCCAGCCAAGCCGATCGCGAGGACGGCGTGGCGGGCGGCGACGCTCACGCGTGACTATCTCGCGGAAAACTTCGCCCGTCCGGTGCATTCCGGCGAACTGGAGGCGATCACCGGGCTCGACCGCTATGCCTTGTCACGGCATTTCCGCGCCGCCTTCTCGACCAGCCCGCATCGCTTCCTGGTGATGCGCCGGCTTCAGCGCGCGCGGCGGATGATCGCCGCGGGCGAACCATTGGCGCAGATCGCCATCGAGGCCGGCTTCAGCGACCAGAGCCACTTTATCAGGCACTTCAAGAAGGCGTTCGGCATGACGCCGGGACGCTGGTCGTCGCTGATCCGTGGATACGCCGCGGCGGCGGCTTGATCGTTGCGCCGGGATCAGGCGTTCATTCGTCCGACTCGGCGTCGTCGTCGACCAACACCAGTTCCTCGTTCGAGAGGTTGGCCTCGATGCGGGCAAGCAGCTTGAACAGCGCCTTCTGGTCCTTTTTGTCGAGGCCCTTCAGCGCCTGCTTTTCGGTCTTCTTCACCGATTTCTCGATGGCGTGGATGATATCGCGGCCGGTGTCCGTGAGGAAGATATGCGCCTGGCGAGCATCGGCCGACGAGGCCCGCTTTTCCAGAAAACCCTGGGCCTGCAACCGGTTGATGGTCTTGGTGATAGTCGGCGGGCGCACGCCGAGACGGCCGGCGAGATTGCCCGGCGTCTGGCCGTCTTCACGGTCGAGCGCCAGCATGATCTGATCCTGACCGGCATAGAAGCCGTGCGCCAGGAGCCGCGCCGCCAGCGCGGTTCTTGCCAGCCTTGCCGCCGAATGCAGCCGGCTCATTGTCGCAGTCTTGTCCGCCTTGGCCATGGTCATCCCTCTTCGGCCGTACCGGTGCGGGCAGCATAGAAGCTGCCAGCCGGTTGGCAATCGACGATAAAAAGAATCCGGCGTCCCAAACAGCTTTGCCGGCAAGCATTGCGGTGTCCGCCGTGGCTAATGCCAGATGATTATTTCAGTTAGATGACAAACGAGTTTCGTGGCCGGAGTTTTCGCGGCAGGCGAAGTTCCGGCGCGCACAGCTCATCCGGGCTTCACCGCAATGATCATCAGCGCCTGATAGGCATCCGCCACTTCGCGCAGCGCCGCCTGCGACCGCGGTCCGGCCTGCCTGGCGATGCGGTCGCTGGCGTTCGAGGTGTCACGCTTGCCGGGCCGGTCATTGTAGGGCGCGACGGCGGTGAAGATCTGCTCGCTGAGGCTGTCGGGGAAAAACAACTGGCCGGTCATCACCGAATTGTCATCGGGGAAGACCTTGAAGTGGATATGGGTGGTGCGGCCGCGATACCAGCCAGGATAGATGGTGGCGAAGGAAACAATGCCGCTGGCGTCGGTCCTTTGCCAGCCGCGCAGGAAGGCCTGGCCCGACGTATCGACATCCCTGCCATCACCTTGTCCCGGATAGCCGGAGTAGGCGCCTTGCGCGTCGCAATGCCAGATGTCGACGCGGGCGCCGGCAAGCGGGCGGCAGGCCGCGTCGACGACCTGCAGCCTCACGGTAAGGGCAATGCCCTTCTTGCCTTCGGTAACATCGGCACGTTCGAGCTTCGGATCGAAATAGAACGGTCCCTCGGTCACCTCGGGCGTAATGGCGCAGACGCCGGCGCCGGTTTCGAACAGGGCCAATCCGGCATAGGGCGAGGGCTCCGAAGACTGGGCGGCCATTGCCGCGCCCGGCAGCAAGGCACCACCGCCGGCGGTCACCGCGATCAGGCCAAGCGCCTTGCGCCGGCTCAGCAGGGAAGAGGATGGCTTGCCGTACATATCGTGCCTCTCGAATTGGCTTCGCATTGCCTCCCTTGTCCTGATCCAGCTTGTGACAGCGGCTATCGCCAACGAAAATCAGGTAACGGCGGCAAGCCTGTTTGGCCCATCGGTTTGCCTCGTGCAAAAGAGCGGCGCACATCCTATATGGAGCCGACAATCCCTTTTTCGAGGGCCGGATTTTCCGAGGCCCAAATTCTTCGAGGCAGGCCATGAGCGACGCACAGACGCAGATTCCCGTAACCGTTCTCACCGGCTATCTCGGTGCCGGCAAAACGACCCTGCTCAACCGCATCCTGTCGGAAAACCACGGCAAGCGCTACGCCGTCATCGTCAATGAATTCGGTGAAATCGGCATCGACAATGACCTGATCGTGGAATCCGACGAGGAAATCTATGAGATGAACAATGGCTGCGTCTGCTGCACGGTGCGCGGCGACCTGATCCGTGTCGTCGAGGGACTGATGCGCCGGCCGGGCCGCTTCGACGCCATCGTGGTGGAAACGACCGGTCTCGCCGATCCGGTGCCGGTGGCGCAGACCTTCTTCATGGACGACGACGTGCGCTCCAAGACCAGGCTCGACGCGGTGGTGGCGCTGGTCGACGCCAAGCATCTGCCGCTGCGGCTCAAGGATTCCAAGGAAGCCGAGGACCAGATCGCCTTCGCCGACGTCGTCGTGCTCAACAAGACCGACCTCGTCACCCCCGAAGAGCTCGCCAAGGTAGAAGCGACGATCCGCGCCATCAACCCGGCGGCGAAGATCCACCGTACCACCCGCGCCGGGGTTGCCCTGTCCGAAGTGCTCGACCGAGGCGCCTTCGACCTGTCGAGGGCGCTGGAAAACGATCCGCATTTCCTCGAAGCGCATGACGACCACGATCATCATGATCACCATCACCATGATCATGACGGGCATGATCATCACGATCACGCGCATCCTTCCGACATCCATGACGTGACGGTGCAGTCGGTGTCGCTGCGCGGCGGCGAGATGGACCCGAAGAAATTCTTCCCATGGATCGAGAAGATCACCCAGATGGAAGGCCCGAACATCCTGCGGCTGAAAGGCATCATCGCGCTCAAGGGCGACGACGAGCGCTATGTCATCCAGGGCGTGCACATGATCATCGAGGGCGACCACCAGCGTGCCTGGAAAGACGGCGAGAAACATGAGAGCCGGCTGGTGTTCATCGGCCGCGAACTCGACGCCGAGCGGCTGAAGAAGAGTTTCGACGCCTGCCAGGTCGCCTGACCGCAACCAATGCCGCGTTTGCTCGACCTCTCCGATGATTTTCTGATCATTGGAGACGTTATCCGACTTTGCGACAATTACGATCTCGGGCCGGGCTCCGGCCCAGTCGATCTGCTGATCTTCGATACCCGCGAAAACGATGCCGGGCTCGGTCTGATGGTGGCATCCGGCTACAAGGCAGGTCTGGTCTTCGCGGTGCTGCCCGAGGAAAGCCGGTTCGAGAAAAAACCTGGACTTTCGAAAGCCTGGCTGATCGAAAACTGGGACAAATGGTTCGTCTTCACCTATCAAGGCGGCCCGGTCCCGATCGAGGGAACCGTCATCCTGCACTGGAACGAACGAATGACTGTTGAAACCCGCCATGCCGACCGTCGCCCCGCTTGATCTCGAAGGCCATTGCGTCGCCGCCGTCTTCCTCGGCGACGTGCCGCATTTCGCGTTGGCCGACGGCGCCGTCCATCGGCTCGACCATGGCCACAAGACAGTTCAGGCCAATGACGGGCTGCTCGCCGCCTTCCATGATGCGGCCAATGACCGGCTGATCACCGGCGGCGAGGACGGCAAGGTGTTTGCCGTTACCGCGGGCGGCAATGCCGCCGAGTTGGCAAGCGCCGGCAAGAAATGGGTCACCAGCGTCGCCGCCGGGCCGCAGGGCGCCATCGCCTATGCGACGGGCAAGACGGTCTTCGTGCGCTTCGCCGACGGCAAGACCCGGGAATTCGTCCATCCGCGCTCGGTCGAGGGGCTGGCTTTCTCGCCCAAGGGCATGCGCTTCGGCGTTGCCCGCTACAATGGCGCGACGCTGCATTTCCCCGCCGCCGAGGGCAAGCCGGTCGAACTCGAATGGGCGGGCGCCCACACCGGCATCACCTTCTCGCCCGACGGCGCCTTCCTCGTCACCACGATGCAGGAAAACGCCTTGCATGGCTGGAAGCTCGCCGACGGCAAGCACATGCGCATGACCGGCTATCCCGGCAAGGTCAAAAGCCTGTCGTGGAGCGTGAAAGGCAAGTGGCTGGCGAGTTCCGGTGCACCGGCGGCGATCGTCTGGCCATTCTCGGGCAAGGACGGCCCGATGGGCAAGGCGCCGCTGGAACTTGGCACGCGCGGCAACGCCATGGTGACGGCGGTCGCCTGCCATCCGAGCCAGGATGTCGTCGCCGTCGGCTATGACGACGGCATGGTGATGGCGGTGCGTTTTGCCGACGCCAAGGAAGTGCTGTTGCGGCGACCGGGCAAGGGCGCCATCACCTCGATGATGTGGGACAAGGAAGAACGCCGCGTCGCGTTTGGCAGTGCCGCCGGCGACTGCGGCGTCATCGACATTTCGGCCTGAAACCCCGCGCCATCGGGGTCAAGCCCGGCACCATGCTTGCGCGCTGCCCTTCTTGAGCGCATCCTCTTTGCGTTGGACAAGCTTCCGATGGGAGGAGACCTTGCCAAGCACGGTTACGCTTCATGCCTGGGCGACGCCGGCATTTGTCGGCGGCTCGCCGGTCGACCATACCTGGGTTACCACCTATGACAACCAGCGGCACCACTATGCCAATGCAGCCGCTGTTGCCGCCGCCGGCAAGGACTACTGGTTCTGTTGGGGCAGCTATCATCCGACCGGTGGAACACCCGGTGATCCGACAGGAACTCTCGGTAAACAGTCCGGGCATCTGGCGCTGGCGCAATGCCTTGTCCAGTCGAATGCCGATTCGGCGACAGTTCCCGCCGCCCAGGGGACCATACTGATTTACGGCATCGATGGCGTCTGCCACCAGCTTGCCAATCAGGTGCTCTACGCGACCACCGGGACGCGGCTGACGGTGAAGAAAGCGCGTGGTTATGGGGCGAGCAGCTTCCTATATGGAACCTATGGGCTGCGGCACGCGGCGTGGGCCAGCAAGATCCAGCATTGCCTGGGAACGAGCGCCCTGGCGGCCGGTGGAGCCGGCGGAGTGACCAAGATGCAAGGATTGCCCGACGATTTCGAGGAGCACGCACGATCGGTGCTCGGCGACGAGGAACCGGAACTGCTGGCCAAGCTCCTGTCGCTGAAGGGCGAGGTGCAGAATTTCACAGCGCAGCGAATTCCAGGCTTTGCGCCGCCAAGCCCGGAAACGATCAATGCGCGCAACCAGCATTTGATCGATCAGGCAGCCTTGCTGCTTGGCCCCAAGCACTTCGAACGCGTGTTCGGCTTTCCGCCCGGCGAAAAGATCAATCTCGTCGATCCATCGGTGACCTCCCGGAAATAACGCGGCGCCGCCGCGTTTGCGCGCTGCCGCATCCGATCGGTCTACTCGGCGCCGCAGGATACCGTCCCGCTCAGATTTGCGGGTTTGCCGTCGCCGTCCTTGTCAGCCGTGCTGTCGTAGACGGCAAGCCTGTACTGCCCGTCATAGACGCCTTCGTCGCTGGCCTTGGTCAGGACCGTCAGTTCGACGGAACTGTAGGTGTTTGCGACCTGATGCTCGCTGTAGATGTTCAACCGCAGCTCCTTGTTGTCGAGCCAGTACTGGGTGAGGTTGGAATTCTCGAACACCGTCTTGCGCAATTCATCGCCGGCGGGCCTTGCCTTGATTTCGAGGTCGCCGCGAAAATTGAAGGTCGGGCCGCCCATGCCCGTGGTGACGCCGGCATCGACCTGGAATTTCACCGCCGCATCGTCGACGGAACACCAGATGCCGCCGGTGGCGAAGGCCGTGCCGGCCGACAGGAACAGCCCCAATCCGCAGATGATCGACCGCATTTTCCCCCACGCCACCCATTGCCGTCCGCATTGACGCCGACTTCGCCAACCGGGTCAAGCGCCGCCGCTGCCGGCTGAGCCAATGCAGGGCGGACCCGCGGCCAATTGCGGTTACGGACATGGATTGGCTAAGAGTGACGGACAAGAGGGGTTTCCATGCACAGCAGCGACACTTCAAGGACGTCCATCGGCGGCATCGGCCGCGACCGCATTGCCGATCTTCGCGAGACCGAAGGTGAGGCCTTCCGCAAGGCGCGGCCGCGATCGCAAGCGAAAGTCGGCAACGGCCTACCAGGTTTCTTCGGCGGCGTGCCAATGCACTGGATGAACGACTGGCCGACGCCGTTTCCGATCCTGGTCGACAGCGCCAAAGGCGCAACCATCACCGACATCGACGGTATCAGGCTCGATGATTTCTGCCTTGGCGACACCGGCTCGATGTTCGGCCACTCGCCGCCGCCGGTGGCGCGCGCCATCCGCCGCCAGGCCGGACGCGGCCTGACCTATATGCTGCCTTCGGAAGACGCGCTCGCCATCGGACCGCTGCTGCAACAACGCTTCGGCCTGCCTTTCTGGCAGATCGCGACGACGGCGACCGACGCCAACCGCTTTGCGTTGCGCGTTGCGCGCGCCATCACCGGCCGCGAAAAGATCCTCGTCTTCAACGGCTGCTATCACGGCTCGGTCGACGAGACGATGGTGCGGCTGATCGATGGCAAGCCGGTCAACCGGCCGGGACTGGCGGGCGAGTTCCGCGACCTGACCCGCACGGCAAAGGTGATCGAGTTCAACGATGTTGCCGCGCTGGAAACCGCCCTGAGGGACAAGGACGTGGCTTGCGTCATCGCCGAGCCGGTGTTGACCAATTCCTGCATGGTGCTGGCCGATCCGGGCTTCCATGATGCGCTGCGCAGGCTGACGCGCGCGGCCGGCACGCTGCTGTTGATCGACGAGACGCATACGATCTCGACCGGCCCCGGCGGCTACACCAGAAAGTACGGGCTGGAGCCGGACCTGTTCGTGCTGGGCAAGCCGATCGCCGGCGGTGTGCCGGCGAGCGTGTGGGGCATGAGCGATGACGTCGCCTCGCGCTATGCCGCCTACAACAGAAGCAAGGAACCCGGCTATTCCGGCATGGGCACGACCCTGTCAGCCAACCCGCTGCAATTCGCGGCCATGCGCGCCACGCTCGAAGAGGTGATGACCAGTGAGAATTATGACCGCATGGATCATCTGGCGCGGCGGCTCGATGCCGGGCTGACCGGGGTCATCGACCGCTACCGCCTGCCCTGGCATGTTGCCCGCGTCGGCGCCCGCGTCGAGTTCATCTGCGCACCCGGCCCCTTGCGGAATGGCGCCGAGGCGGAGGTGGCGCATGCGCCGGAACTGGAAGCGGCCATCCATGTCGCGCTGGTCAATCGCGGCGTGCTGATCGCGCCCTTCCACAACATGATGCTGATCTCGCCGGCGACGTCAGGTGCCCAGGTCAACCGGCTGATCACCGCCTTCGGCGCGGTTGCGGCAAAGCTTGCGGCATGAGACAAGCCGCTAGCAAATGGGCGCGCAAGCCAAACCAGGTTCCATCATGACCTCACCTTCGGGCTCGACGCCCACCGAGGCGCAAGCCTTTCTCGACGCTCATCCCGAGATCGAAGCCTTCGATATCGTGCTGACCGACGCCAATGGCGTCGGCCGCGGCAAGATCGTGCGCCGGCATGAGCTGAAAAGCATCTTCGAGGGCGGCCGCCATATGCCGATCTCCATCCTCGGCCTCGACATCACCGGCGAGGATGTGCACGAGACCGGGCTGATCTGGACGACCGGCGACGGCGATCTCAGGGCATGGCCGATCCCCGGCACGCTGGTCCCGCTCTACGGCACAAACCCGCCGCGCGGCCAGTTGCTGATGGCGATGTACCAGCTCGACGGCCGGCCGATGTCGTCGGATCCGCGGCTGGCGCTGGCCCGGCAGGTCGACATATTGGCATCCAGGGGCCTCTATCCGGCCGGCGCCTTCGAGCTCGAATTCTTCCTGCTGGCGAATGAGCGCGATGCCGATGGCAAGGTGCAGCCGGCGCGCGCCGTGCTCGACGGCCGCGTCTCGGGCAAGACCGAGGTCTATTCGGTCGATCATCTGCACGGCATGGAACCGCTGTTTTCCGACATCTACGCCGCGGCCAAGGCACAAGGCATCCCGGCCGAGACCGTCATTTCCGAATATGCGCCCGGCCAGTACGAATTGACGCTGAACTACCGCAAGGACGTGATGCGGGCGGCCGACGATCTCGTCATGCTGAAGCGGCTGGTGCGGGCGCAGGCGCGCCGCCACGGCGTCACCGCTTGCTTCATGGCCAAGCCGATCGAGAAATATGCTGGCTCGGGCATGCATTTCCACGTCTCGCTGCAGGACAAGGCCGGCCGAAACGTCTTTGCCGAAGCCGGTGGCGAGAGCTGGTCGCTGCCACTGCTGCAGGGGCTCGGCGGCCTCATCCAGACGATGGCGGAATCGATGCTGGTGTTTGCGCCGCACGCCAATTCCTGGCGGCGTTTCGTCTCGCAATCCTATGCGCCGGTGGCGCCGACCTGGGGCGTCAACAACCGCTCGGTGGCGCTGCGCGTGCCGGCCGGCGACGCCAAGAACCGGCGCATCGAACACCGCCCGTCCGGCGTTGACGCCAACCCCTATCTGATCGCGGCGACCGTGCTCGCCGGCATCATCAAGGGTCTCGACGAAGGTCTCGATCCCGGCCCGGAAACCACCGGCAACGGCTATGAGGCCGCGGTCACGCGCACGACGATGCCTGTCGACTGGCGCGCCGCGATCGAAGCGGCCAGGGGGTCGGCGTTCCTGAAAGAGGCGCTCGGCGAAGACCTGCACCGCACCTTCGTGGCGATCAAGCAGTCCGAGTATCTGCGTGTGGCGCGCACGGTCAGCGAACTGGATTACCATCTCTATCTGCACGAAGTCTGATGGCTGAATGATCCGGCGGCGATCACTTTTTCGCCGCCCCCATCGAATGAGGTAGCGCGCCAGCCACTAAGAACATATCATGAACAAATGTCCGCACTCACTGTTCGCGAAAAGCTGGCGATTCTCTCCGATGCGGCCAAATATGATGCATCGTGCGCTTCATCGGGTTCGGCCAAGCGCGATTCGCTGAAGTCCGGTGGCATCGGCTCCACCGAAGGCATGGGCATCTGCCATTCCTATGCGCCCGACGGCCGCTGCATTTCGCTGCTGAAAATCCTGCTCACCAATTTCTGCATCTACGATTGCAGCTATTGCATCAACCGCTCGTCGTCCAATGTGCGGCGTGCCCGCTTTACCGTCGACGAGGTGGTGAAGCTGACCATGGATTTCTACCGGCGCAACTACATCGAGGGCCTGTTCCTGTCGTCGGGCGTCATCCGCTCGCCCGACGAGACCATGGGCGAAATGGTCGAGGTGGCGCGGCGGCTGCGACTCGACGAAAAATTTGGCGGCTATATCCATCTGAAAACCATCCCGGAAAGCTCGGCTGAACTGGTCGAGAAGGCAGGCCTCTATGCCGACCGGCTGTCGATCAATGTCGAGCTGCCGACCGACGAGGGCGTCAAGCGGCTTGCGCCGGAAAAGAAGCCGGAAACGATCCGGCTGTCCATGGCCAGGCTGCGCCAGAAGATGGAGGAAAAGGCCGAGCCGACGCTGAAGACCAAGAAGCGCGAGCGCTTTGCGCCGGGTGGCCAGTCGACACAGATGATCGTCGGCGCCGACAAGACTTCCGACGACGGCATCCTGCATGCCAGCGCGCGGCTTTATGGCAGCTACCATCTGCGGCGCGTCTACTATTCCGCCTTCAGCCCGATCCCGGATTCGTCGTCGTCCCTGCCCTTGCAGAAGCCGCCGCTGATGCGCGAACACCGGCTCTATCAGGCCGACTGGCTGATGCGCTTCTACGGCTTTTCGCAGCCCGAGATCCTGGCCGGCAGCAATGACGGCATGCTCGACCTCGCCATCGACCCCAAGCTCGCCTGGGCGCTGCGCAACCGGGGACTGTTCCCCGTCGATGTCAACAGCGCCGAGCGTGAGGCGCTGTTGCGCGTGCCGGGTCTCGGTACCAAGGTGGTGGCGAAAATCCTGGAGACCCGCCGCCACCGGCGCATGCGGCTCGAAGATCTCGGGCGGCTTTGCCAGTCGATCGCCAAATTGCGGCCCTTCATCATCGCGGAAGGCTGGTCGCCGGGCGCACTCACCGACAAGGCGGGCCTGCGCGGCAAGATCGTGCAATCCTGCGAACAACTGTCGCTGTTTTGACCATGCAGCCGGCTGAGCTCGATCTTGCCCGATACAGTGTACGGCTCGATAGCCAGACCGATTTTTCCGGCTGGCGCGACGCTGCGCGGCGGCTGGCACTGAACGAGGTCAAGCCCGAGGACATCAGCTGGCATGTCGCGCCGGATCCTGACGGATGCCAGACCGATTTGCCGGCCATGCCTGGGGGCGTGCAGCTCCTGGTGCCGCGCGAATTCATCGAACACGCCGAGACCGCCTTCTGCCATTCAGACCCAGGCCGGTTCGCTTTTCTCTACCGGCTGCTGTGGCGACTGCGCCGCGAGCCGAAGTTGCTGGCGATCGCATCGGATCCTGACACCAGGCGGCTCGAAGCCATGGAAAAGGCGGTGCGGCGCGACAGCCACAAGATGCATGCCTTCGTGCGCTTCCGGAAGATCGGCGACGGCGACGAGGAGCGTTATGTCGCCTGGTTCGAGCCGGATCATTTCATCGTCGAGCGCAACGCGGATTTCTTCGTCAGGCGGTTCACCGGCATGCGCTGGACGATCCTGACACCCTATGCCTCCGCCGACTGGAATGGCGAAAGGCTGGCCATCGGGCCGGGCGCCGCCAAGGGCGATGCCCCCGCTGGAGACGATACCGAGGCGCTGTGGCGCACCTATTTCGAGAACATCTTCAACCCGGCGCGGCTGAAGGTGAAGGCGATGCAGAAGGAGATGCCGAAGAAATACTGGCGGAACCTTCCCGAGGCCTCGCTCATTCCAGATCTGATAGCAGGAGCGGACAAGGCCGCCACAGCCATGATTGCCAAGATGCCGACGACGCCAGCGCCGCACCACGCCAAGGTGCAGGCCAAGCATTGGTCGAAGGCGACTGAGCCGGCCGAGCCGGATGCTGCCCGCACCATTCCAAAGTTGCGCGAGGCGGCGAAGGGTTGCCGCCGCTGTCCGCTTTGGCGCGACGCGACACAGACCGTGTTCGGCGAAGGACCCGATGACGCCCGGGTTATCTTCGTCGGCGAACAGCCGGGCGATCAGGAAGACCTCGCCGGCAAACCTTTCGTCGGCCCGGCGGGCAACGTGTTCGACGCTATACTGGACGACGCGGGCGTCGACCGCCAGAAAGTCTACGTCACCAATGCGGTCAAGCACTTCAAGTTCGAGCCGCGCGGCAAGCGCCGCATCCATTCCAAGCCGAATGCCGGCGAGGTTCAGGCCTGCCGCTGGTGGATCGACAGGGAATTCGAGCTGATCAAGCCGGATCTCGCCGTGGCGCTGGGCGCAACCGCGGCGCTGTCGCTGCTCGGCAAGGCGATCCCGGTGACGAAGATGCGCGGCCAGGTGATCGAGCGCGAGGACGGCTTGCGTGTGTTCGTTACGATCCATCCCTCGTTCATCCTGCGCATCCATGAATCGGCGGAGAAGGAAGCGGAGCGCGAACGGTTTCTGAAAGATATGAGAGAAGTGAAGCGGCTGATGGCTGCTTGATCAGGCTGTCGGTTAGCGCCGCCCCTCATTGTCCTGCCGGACATTTCTCCCCGTATGGTGACGGGGAGAAAGACGCTGTCGTCGCGGCTTTCGCTAATAGCCAAGGTTCCAAGAGGAGCGCGAAGGCGGGGTTAGTCCCCTTCTCCCCGTCACTATACGGGGAGAAGGTGCCGGCAGGCGGATGAGGGGCAGCGCTAACGCTTGTGCAGCGCAATGCGACGCGCCCTAACGAATGAGTATCGCCCGGAGATCGTTGACATTCGTGCCCGTCGGGCCGGGCACGAAAAGATCGCCAACGGCATTGAAGGCCGTCCAGGCGTTGTTGCCGGCCAGCATCGCCTTGGCGTCCACACCCGCCGCGCGCATGCGCGAAACAGTCGAGCCATCGGCGAAGGCGCCGGCATTGTCTTCCGAACCGTCGATGCCGTCGGTGTCGGCGGCCAGGGCGTGAATGCCTTGCACGCCGTTGATGCCGATGGCGAAGGCGAGCAGGAATTCCGAATTGCGGCCGCCCTTGCCCTTGGCACGCAAGGTCACGGTTGTCTCGCCGCCGGACAGGATCAGCACCGGCTTTGGGAATGGCCGATCGCGTGTCGCCACCTCGCGCGCGATTGCGGCATGCACGCCGCCGACCTCGCGCGCCTCGCCCTCGATGGCATCCGAGAGGATGACAGCTTCGATGCCTTGCCGTTTCGCTTCCAATGCCGCCGCTTCCAGCGATACACCGGCGGAGGCGATCAGGTGCACCTCGTTGCGCGAAAAGCGTTGATCATCCGGACCTGGCGCATCGGCGGCCGGCGAGTTGATGTGCGCCATCACCGCGGGCGGGAGCTTCATGCCGTAGGCAACGATCGACGCGAGCGCGTCCTCGCGGCTGCCGGTATCGGGAACGGTCGGGCCGGAGGCGACCAGTGCGGGGTTGTCGCCTGGGATGTCGGAAACCACCAGCGACACCACCCTGGCCGGCCAGGCGGCCGCCGCCAGCCTGCCGCCCTTGATGGTGGAGACATGCTTGCGAATGGTGTTCATCGCCGCGATCGGCGCGCCGGAGGCGAGCAGCGCCTCGTTGACGGCGATCTCGTCGGCCAGCGTCAGGCTTCCGGCCGGTGACGGCAACAGCGCCGAGCCGCCGCCGGAAATCAGCGCCACGACCAGATCATCCGCTGTCAGCCCCTGGACTTTTTCGAGCAGCCGCCGCGACGCCTCAAGCCCGGCGGCATCCGGCACCGGATGCGCCGCTTCGATGATCTCGATGCGCTCGCAGGCCGCTCCATAGCCATAGCGGGTGACGACCAGCCCTTCGATCGGTCCGTCCCAGACCTTCTCGAACGCCGCAGCCATCTGCGCCGAGCCCTTGCCCGCGCCAATGACGATTGTGCGGCCCCTGGGCTTGGCCGGCAAATGATCGCGGATGGTCCGCTCAGGATCGGCGGCAGCGACGGCGGCGTTGAAAATGGATGTGAGGAAGGCCTTGGGGTCGAGAATGGTCATACCGAGCTGCCACCGACGTTCTGCAAACTTCTGCGCCGTTTGCGCTGCCCCTCACCCTTACCCTCTCCCCGTGAAAAACGGGGAGAGGGGGATCGCCGGCGTTGGAGCGCTTCCCTTCTCCCCGTCACTATACGGGGAGAAGGTGCCGGCAGGCGGATGAGGGGCGGCGCCAGCGTCAAGAATTTGTTTCCGGAGATAATACCAGCCCGCGCTTGTCGACACCGAGATGATCGCACAGCGCATCGACCACCACGCCGTGGTCCTCGCGCTCGGGCAAGCCCGAAACGGCGATGACTCCGATCACGCCGGCGTCCTTCACAGTGACCGGAAAGCCGCCGCCGGCCAGTACAAAGTCCGATATGTCGAGGCCTTCACCGACCTTGAAGGTGCGGTCGGGGCGCTGCTGCTCCAGCACCATGCGGTAGGTGCTGCGCAGGAACCGCTTGACGACATTGATCTTGCGCCGCGCCCAGTCCGGGTTGGAAGCGTTCGAGCCCGGCATCGCGGCATAGAACAGCGGCCGGTCGAAGGTCCTGATGTCGACGATGACAGGCAGGTTCCCGGCGAGCGCGCGGTCGCGGATGGCCGAACCGATCTTGAAGGCAACCGCCTCATCGAAGGCTGGAAAGACAAGAACCTCTTCCTGTCTCTTGATCAGAGCGATGTCATCAGCAACGGCCATGTCGTTCCCCTGTCAACTTCGCCGCACGCTTTGGCCGATGGTTACCGCCGGGTCAAGCGTCTGCGCGACTTCGTAAGTGCCAAGGCATGTTGAGATTCAGGTCAGGCCGAGCCGAAAGTGGTGGCTTCCGAGAACCGGAGCGGAGCGTACTTTTAGGTACGTGAGCGCCGGAAGCGCAGGACGCCGCCGCTTGCAGGCCGGCATCACCTGAATATCAGCATGCCTAAATCGCCATGTCGGTCTTCGCCGCCCGCCCCGCCACATAGACCTCGCGCACAGCGCGGTCGTCACCGAGCGTCTGCAGGAGAAACAGTTCCTGCGCCAACGTCTCGGCCGTTTCCATCCTGAGCCGCATCGCCGGTGTTGCCCTGGCATCCAGCACGACGATGTCGGCATCAGTCCCTTCGTCGAGCGTGCCGATCTTTTCCGCCACCGACAGCGCCTCGGCATTGCCGCGCGTCATCTGCCAGAAGGACTGGAACGGGTTGAGCTTCTCGCCGTTCTGCGCGATCACCTTGTAGCCTTCGTCCATGGTGCGCAGCATGGAATAGTTGGTGCCGCCACCGACATCGGTGGCGGCCGCGATCCTGATCGGCTTGTCGCGGCGGCGAAAGCGCTGATAGTCGAACAGGCCGGAGCCAAGGAACAGGTTGGAGGTCGGGCAGAACACCGCCACCGAGCCGCTGTCCGAAAGCGCATCCGCCTCACGCTCTGACAGATGGATGCAATGGCCGAACAAGCTCTTCTTCCCCAACAGCCCATAGTGCTCGTAAACGTCGGTGTAGTCGCGCGACCACGGATAGAGCTCCCGCGTGAAGGCGATTTCGGCATGGTTTTCCGACAGATGCGTTTGCATGTGCAGGCCGGGATGTTCGCGGCACAGCGCGCCGGCCATCTCCATCTGTTGCGGCGATGAGGTGATGGCGAAGCGCGGCGTGATGGCATAAAGCTGCCGTCCCTTGCCGTGCCATTGCGCGATCAGCGCCTTGCTATCGTCATAGCCGGACTGCGGCGTGTCGAGCACGCCGTCGGGCGCATTGCGGTCCATCATCACCTTGCCGGCGATGTTGAGCATGTTGCGGTCATGCGACTCGGCGAAGAAGGCTTCGGCCGACGCCTTGTGCACCGAGCAGTACGCGGCAACCGTCGTGGTGCCATGGCGCACCATCTCGTCGAGGAACAGCCGCGCGATGCGGCGGCCATGCTGCGCGTTGGAGAATTTCGTCTCTTCCGGGAAGGTGAAGGTGTTCAGCCAGTCGAGCAGCTCCGCGCCGTAGGAGGCGATGACCTGCATCTGCGGGAAATGCACATGCGCGTCGATGAAACCCGGCAGCAGCAGATGCGGGCGGTGGTCTATTCTTTTCGCCGCTTCGCCGGCCTGTTTCTCGACTTGCGTATAGGCGCCGGCGGCGATGATCCGGCCATCGCGGATCAGCAGGCCGCCATCCTCCTCGTAGCGCCAGGCGGAATGGTCGTCGATGGTCTCGGGCCAGCTTACAAAGGAAAGCGTGCGGCCGCGCAGAAGTGTCGAGGTCATGCTTACTTTCCCGCGCCTTCGAACCAGGCCACCAGCAGCGCCCGCTCCTTGTCGGTAATCTGCGAGACGTTGGCGGGCGGCATGGCGTGGCTGCGGCCGGCCTGCAGATAGATCTCGCGGGCGTGGTTGGCGATTGCCGCGTCGGTGTCGAGCATCACACCCTTGGGCGCATGGTAGATGCCCTCATAGACCGGCTCCGCCGCGTGGCACATCGAGCAGCGGCCGAGCACGGTGTCGCGCACGGCGGGGAAATGCGCCGAGGCGACATAGACCTGCGCCGCGGCCGAGGCGCTGGGTTCGCCGGTCAGCACCTTCGGCGCGGTCGACAGCCAGATGATGATGATGAACAGGACGAGGGCGCCCAACCAGGTCCAGTGCGGGTTGCCCTTGCGCGCATGGACGGTGTTGAAATAGTGCCGGATCAGCACACCGATGATGAACACCAGCGAGGCGATGACCCAGTTGAACTCAGTGCCAAACGCCAAGGGGTAGTGGTTCGACAGCATCAGGAACAGCACCGGCAGCGTCAAATAGTTGTTGTGCAGCGAGCGCTGCTTGGCGATCTTGCCGTATTTGGGGTCGGGCTTGCGGCCGGCGATCAGGTCGGCGACGACGATCTTCTGGTTGGGGATGATCACCATGAAGACATTGGCCGACATGATTGTGGCGGTGATGGCGCCCAGATGCAGGAACGCGGCGCGGCCGGTGAACAGGTGCGTCAGCCCCCAGGCGATGAACACCAGCACGCAGTAGAGCACCAGCATCAGGCCGGTGTCGCTCTTTCCCAGCGGCGAGCGGCACAGGAGATCATAGACCACCCAACCGACGCCGATCGTCGCCAGCGACAGCAGGATGCCGACCGGCACCGACATGGGCAGCACATTGGGATCGATCAGGAACAGATCGGCCCCGGCATAGTAGACGACGCAGAGCATGGCGAAGCCGGACAGCCAGGTGGCGTAGGATTCCCATTTGAACCAGGTCAGGTGCTCGGGCATCTCGGCCGGCGCCACCAGATATTTCTGGATGTGGTAGAAACCGCCTCCATGCACCTGCCATTCCTCGCCAAAGGCGCCGACGGGCATGCCCGGACGCTGGCGCAGGCCGAGATCGAGCGCGACGAAATAGAAGGACGAGCCGATCCAGGCGATGCCCGTGACGACGTGCAGCCAGCGCACGGCAAAACTCAGCCATTCCCAGAAAATCGCGAAATCCATCATTGAAGTCGTCCCTGCCGATCACACGACTTTACGGGCTGGAGCGCAAACGGAAAGAGGCGAGGCGCACGATGACTTTCAAAAAAAAATGGAAAATACTAGGCTGTTCCCACTCAGCCGCGTGAGAGCCACGAAACAGCATGGCCTATCTCGACAACATCGCCGTCTTCGTTCGCGTCGTCGAACTCGGCAATCTGTCGGCGGCTGGGCGCGACATGCGCATTTCGCCGGCGGTCGCCTCCAACCGCATCAAGGAACTGGAGAAGCATCTTGGTGTGCGGCTGTTCAACCGTACGACACGGCAGTTGATGCCGACCGAGCATGGCACGGTTTTCTACTCTGGCGCCAAGCAGGTGCTTGAGGCGATCACCGAGGCGGAAGCGGCGGTCTCGGCGCTGTCCGGCCAGCCACGCGGCACCATCCGCGTCACCGCGCCACTTGGCCTCGGCCGGCGGCTGGTGGCCTCGGGCATTCCCGATTTCCACGACAAATATCCTGACATCGAGGTGCGGCTCAGGCTCTCGGACCACAATGTCGACATCATGAAGGAAGGCATCGACGTCGCCTTCCGGCTCGGCATCATCGAGGATTCCAGCCTCAGGATGCGCGGCATCATGGAATGCGAGCGCGTGCTGGTGGCGGCACCGAAATACCTGGAGGCGCGCGGCGAGCCGACGGAACCGCAGGAACTGATCGGCAAGAAGCACGACTGCCTGATGCTGCGCTATTCCGGCGCGCGCGAATATGTGTGGACGCTGCAGACCCCCACGGGTCCGCAGAAATTCGAGGTGCATGGTCCGTATGATACGGATGACGGCGATGTGCTGACCGGCTGGGCGCTGTCCGGGCGCGGCATCATCAACAAGCCGCGCTTCGAGGTGGAACCGTTCATCCGCGACCAGCGGCTGAAAGTCATCCTGAGCAGCACGCCGCCGACGCCGGTGCAATTTGCCGCCGTCTATCCGCACAAGAAGCTGCAGGACCCGAAAGTGCGGCTGCTGCTCGACTTCATGGCGGAGCGTTGCCAGCGATTGATCAACGACCTTCTCGCGGGCAAGTGATAGCTGGCCGGCAAGAGACCGGCGATTGGCCCAGTGCCAGCGGTTGCCATCCCGGGAAGCGGCAAACATAGTTCCGATCGATTTCGTGCTGCAGGGACCATCGATGGACAACGGCGCCACAATGCATCTTGCCGTCTCGCTGTGTCCGGGAACCACCGACGCATCGCGTGGGGCCGAGCCGGAATTCGATCGTCTGGCGCGGTTTGCGCAGAAGGCCGAAGCCGCCGGGCTGGACATGGTGCTGCTTGCCGATGCCGCGCCGGCTTCCGGCGGCGATGCCGCGAACCGGCAAGTGCCCTTCGAAGCGACGACCTTGCTGGCCGCACTGGCGACGGTGACAAGCAGGATCGGCCTCGTCGCAATGGCTTCGACGGTCGCCCACCAGCCCTACAATCTGGCGCGCCGTTTCGCCTCGCTCGACATCATCAGCCATGGCCGCGCCGGCTGGCATGCGACGATGGCGCAAGCGCCACGCGAAGCGGCCAATTTCAGCCGGCCGGGAGGCTTTTCCCGCGACGATTTTCGCCGCCGCACGGAGGAGTATATCGGCATCGTTCAAGGTTTGTGGACCGGCTGGGACGCGGACGCGCTGTTGTTCGACAAAGGCGGCGGCCGCTTCCACGACCCCGACAGGATGCATCTGCTCGACCACAAGGGCGAGTTCTTTTCCGTGCGCGGACCGCTGAACGTCGCGCGATCGCCGCAGGACAGGCCGGTGCTGGTGCTGTCCGGCCTGTCGGTATCAGACATGGATATTGCCGCCCGCACCGCGGATGTCATCCTGCTGGAAGAACGGCCGGCGGAAGAGACCAAGGCAAGCCGTGACGATCTGAAGCGCCGCGTCGCTGCCCGTGGGCGGGACCCGGATGCCGTGAAGGTGCTGATGGACGTCTTGCCCGTCACCGGTGGTGAGCCGGCCGGCCTCGCCGACAAGTTGGAAGAACAGTTCCGCTCGACAAGCTGCGACGGGTTCAACATCCTCATGCCGGCAGAGCTTTCGGCGATCGACGATTTCGTCGATCTGGTTTTACCGGAGTTGCGGCGGCGGGACCTTTTTCGACAGGGCTATCGCGGCGCGACGCTGCGCTCGCATCTCGGACTTGGCGGCGGAGGCGACCAATGACCGCCGCGTCCCGCCAGATGAAGCTCGGCGCCTTCCTGTGGGCGACGGGCCATCACATCGCCGCCTGGCGCCATCCACAAGCGCATGTGACGGCGGGCATCGACATTGACCACTACATCCAGCTGGCGCGCACCGCGGAAGCGGCGAAATTCGACCTGCTGTTCTGTGAGGACGCCGCCGGCCTGCGCGAGGCCGATGTCGGCATCGCCAGCCAGACCTCGCGCTCGATCGGTTTCGAGCCCATCAGCCTGCTGTCGGCGCTCGCCGTCCAGACCAGCCGCATCGGTCTCGTCTCCACCGCCTCGACAAGCTACAACGAGCCTTACGGGCTGGCGCGGACCTTCCTGTCGCTCGACCATCTGAGCGGTGGCCGTGCCGGCTGGAACCTGGTTACATCAGCCAGCCAGATCGAAGCCGCCAATTTCGGCTCGACCGGCTTGCGTCCGCACGCCGACCGCTACGAGCGGGCGCGTGAATTCGCCGAGGTGGTGACCGGGCTTTGGCACGGCAAGCTCGACGGGACTTCCGGATCCGGTCACGATGGCCAGAGCTTTTCGGTTCGGGGTCCGCTCGACCTGCCGCGTTCGCCTCAGGGCGCGCCGGTCATGGTTCAGGCCGGCGCCTCGGATGTCGGCCGCGACCTTGCCGCCCGAACAGCCGACGTGGTGTTCACGGCGGCGCAGACTTTCGAGGAAGCGAAGGCCTTCTACGACGATCTCAAGGGGCGCCTGGCGGCCTATGGGCGTGAGCGGGACGACATCAAGATCATGCCGGGCGTTGCGCCCGTAGTGGCGGAAACGGAAGCGGAAGCGCGGGAAAAATACGAGGAATTGCAGGAACTGATCCCCGACGATGTCGGTGTTGCGCTGCTGTCCAGCTATCTCAGCATCGCCGATCTCTGGCGCTATCCGATTGACGGGCCGCTGCCGGAGCTGCCAGCGACAGAAGGCATGCAGAGCCGGCAAGCGCTGGTCATCGAGCAGTCGCGCCGCGACAACCTTTCCATTCGTCAGCTTGCCCGCCATTTCGCCGGCGCGCGGGGCCATTGGCGCATCGTCGGAACAGCCGCCCAGGTCGCCGACGAGTTGCAGGCGCGGTTCGAGGGTGGTGCGGCCGACGGCTTCAACGTCATGCCTTCCTATTTCCCCGGCGAGCTCGATGCCTTCGCCACGCTGGTCGTGCCGGAACTGCAGCGGCGCGGCCTGTTCCGCAAGGACTATGAAGGGCACACGCTGCGCGAGCATCTGGGCTTGAGGCGGCCCGCCTGAGATCGAGCGCGCCTACGCCTCGTCCATCATCCGCGCGGTTCCCGACACCCTGATCGAGCTGCCCGGCGCGGGTGGAATGTCGGCATGCAAGCGCGAGCGCATGCCCATGTCCTCGCCCTGCACGACATCGATCGCGCCGCCATGCGGCCAGCCGATGTCACGCAGATAGCCGGCGAAGGCGGCCGTCGACGCTCCCGTTGCCGGGTCCTCATAGACGCCACCGGAGGCAAACGGATTGCGCGTGTGGAACAGCCGAGGCGTTTCGGCATGGGCAAGCAGGATCGTCACCAGCCCTTCGCGCCGCATCAGGGCCTGGCCGGTTTTCAGATCGTAGCGCATGGCGGCCAACGCCTCGCGCGACTTGAGAACCAGCACAAGATGGTCCGCACCGCCATGGATCAAGGCCGGTGGAATGGCCGGATCGAGATCGCTGGATGCGTAGCCGAACAGCACTAGCGCCTCGGCAATGAGCTGCGGCGGTGCCGGCTTGCTGCGTGTCGGCGGCGACTGCAAGGCAGCAGCGACATTCGCGCCATCACGGAACCCTTCGACGGTGATGCTCGCCTGGTTGAGGGTCAACGGGAAAATTCCATCGCCGAATTGCCGGACCAGCGCCGCACCAAGCGCAATGGTGGCATGGCCGCAGAAGGGAACTTCCGATTCCGGCGAGAAATAGCGGACCCGCCAGCCATTGCCGTCCGGTGCGGCAAAAGCGGTTTCCGAGAACCCGACTTCGGCCGCCATGCGCTGCATCGCGACTGCATCGGGCAAGACGTCGCCTATCAGGACTCCCGCGGGATTGCCGCCGGTGTCGCCATCCGAAAAGGCTGCGATTTTCAGTACGTCCATCTGCTTCCACCTCGTACTCCCAAGGCGCGCAGGAAACACCCTCCCAAGTGATTTGAGAACCGAAGAAATCGACGAGCAGCTGTGACCTGATCGATGAGGTCAGCCGGCTGTCACCTTGTTACAACGCGCCTGGTGATCGGCATTTGACGCGGCTGTGTGAGTGACCAGCGCCGTCATGATCTCGGCGGCCGCGAGCGCCGCGATGACTTGCGGGCGCTTGTCCTTGACGGCGTCGCCACCGATCGGTGAGACGAGGCGGGCAAGTTGCGCTTCGCTGCCGTCCACCGATTTCAGGAACCAGTTCCTGAACGTGGCTTTCTTGGTCTTCGAGCCGATCATGCCGACATAGGCGGTGTCGTCGCGTTTCAGCGCTTCCGCGACAATCAGGAAATCCAGCGCGTGGTCATGGGTCAGGATGGCGAAAGCGGTACCGGCCGGAGCGTTTCGCACCTCGGCCTCGGGTATCGGCGTCAATCGCGTCTCGACGGTTTCCGGCATGCCTTCCAGCGCCTCGGCCCGTGTCTCGATGACGACGCCGCGCACCGGTAGAAGTGCGATCGTCGACGCCAGCGCCTGGCCGACATGGCCACCGCCAAAGATGTAGACATGCGGCAGATGTGCCTCTTCGGCCTCCGCCGCAGCAATCAGGTCGGCTGCAAGCGCGGCATCGACGAGCCTGATCAGCACTTCGACGCGCCCGCCGCAACATTGTCCGATCTCGGGGCCTAGCGGCACGTCGAGCGTGGCGTACATCTCGTCGACTTCGAACCGGGTAGGGGCGCGCGTGGCACGACCATCCGTACCCCCACCCCGGCCGGCTTTGCCGGCCGACCCTCCCCGCAAGGGGGAGGGTGAAGACCCGAGCATCTGCCTGGCCTTGTCGATCGCCATGTATTCGAGCTGACCGCCGCCGATCGTGCCTGACATCGTCGTCGCCGAGACGAGCATGAAGGCGCCCTTCTCGCGCGGTGTCGAGCCCTTGGTGCCGGCCACTTCGACCAAAGCGACGCGGCCTTGCCCGGCAAGGAAGTCTTTCAGGCTTTGCACTTTCGAATTCATCATTCGCATTCCCGTGCGGGAAACATAGAGTTTTCCGGCCCGAATTGCACGTTTTGCCAGCCTCAGGCCTTGGCCTCGTCTTTCAGCCGCTCGATCGTCATCAGCACGCGTTCGGGTGTCGCGGGGGCATCGAGGCGCGGACAGATCTTGTGGTCGGCGACGCTTGCCACCGCGTCCGACAGCGCATGGAGTACCGACATGCCGAGCGGGAACGGTGGCTCGCCGACCGCCTTGGAGCGGTGGATCGTCGGCTCGCCTGCCTCCGGCCAGTCGGCCAAGGTGACGTTGAAGATCTTCGGCCGGTCGGAGGCGAGCGGGATCTTGTAGGTCGACGGCGCATGGGTGCGCAGCCGGCCCTTGGCGTCCCACCACAATTCCTCCGTCGTCAGCCAGCCCATCCCCTGGATGAAGCCGCCTTCGACCTGGCCGAGGTCGATGGCGCGGTTCAGCGAGCGGCCGGTCTCGTGCAGGATATCGGTGCGCTCTACCATGTACTCGCCGGTCAGCGTGTCGACCGAGACTTCCGAGCACGAGGCGCCATAGGCGAAATAGTAGAAGGGGCGGCCTTCGCCCTTGTCGCGGTTCCAGTGGATTTTCGGCGTCTTGTAGAAGCCCGCCGCCGAAAGCTGGATGCGAGCCATGTAGGCCTGCTTGACGAGGTCGGCGAAAGCGATCTCCTGGTTGCCGATGCGCACCCGGTTGGGCAGGAACAGCACCTGATCGCGCGGCACCTGGTATTTTTCAGCGGCGAAATCGGTCAGCCGATCCTTGATCTGGCGAGCGCCGTTCTGCGCCGCCATGCCGTTGAGGTCGGTGCCGGACGACGCCGCCGTGGCCGAGGTGTTCGGCACCTTGCCGGTGGTGGTCGCGGTGATCTTCACCTGGTCGAGGTCGATCTGGAATTCCTCCGCCACCACCTGCGCCACCTTGACGTAGAGGCCCTGCCCCATCTCCGTGCCGCCGTGGTTCAGATGCACCGAACCGTCGTTGTATACATGCACCAGCGCTCCAGCCTGGTTGTAGTGCGTGGCCGTGAACGAGATGCCGAACTTGACCGGCGTCAGCGCCAGGCCGCGCTTGATGAAGCGGCTGTTGGCATTGAAGGCCGATATTTCGCGCCGCCGCCGGGCATAGCTGGCGCTCTCCTCCAGTTCGGCGACGATGCGCTGGATGATGTTGTCCTCAACCGTCTGGTGGTAGGGCGTGATGTTGCGGTCCGAGGTGCCATAAAAGTTCTTCTTGCGGATCTCGAGCGGGTCCTTGTCGACGGCAAAGGCGACCTCGTCGATGACGCGTTCGGCGCCGACCATGCCTTGCGGACCGCCGAACCCACGGAAGGCGGTGTTCGACACGGTGTTGGTGTAGAGCGGCGCCGACTGGGCATGCACCGCCGGCCAGAAATAGGTGTTGTCGCAATGGAACAGCGCGCGATCTGTGACCGGGCCTGACAGATCCGCCGAGAAACCGCAGCGCGCCGCGAACATGAAATCGACACCCAGAATGTTGCCCTCGTCGTCGAAGCCGACTTCGTAGTCGACGAGGAAATCATGCCGCTTGCCGGTGGCGATCATGTCGTCGTCGCGGTCGGGCCGGATTTTCACGGCGCGATGGTGTTTCTTGGCAGCGATGGCTGCGAGCGCGGCAAACTGATTGCCTTGCGTTTCCTTGCCGCCAAAGCCGCCGCCCATGCGGCGGATTTCCACCGTGATGGCGTTGCTCGGCACGCCGAGCGCATGGCTGACCATGTGCTGGATTTCGCTCGGATGCTGGGTCGAGGAATAGATGGTGACGTCCTGGTCTTCGCCGGGAACGGCCATCGCGATATGGCCTTCGAGGTAGAAATGCTCCTGACCGCCGACGCGCATTTTTCCTTTCAGCCGGCGCGGCGCCTGACGGATCGCTGTGGCGGCATCGCCGCGCTTCAGCGTGAGTGGCGGCGTGACGAGCTTGTCCTTTTTCGGATCGAGCGCGCCGATGTCGGTGACGAAGGGCAATTCCTTGTATTCGACCTTGGCCAGCCTGGTTGCGCGACGCGCCTGCTCGCGCGTTTCAGCGATGACACAGAAGATCGGCTGGCCGTAGAACTCGACCTTGCCGTCGGCGAGCACCGGCTCGTCGTGGCGGCCGGTCGGCGAAATGTCATTCTCGCCCGGCACGTCCTTTGCCGTCAGCACGTCGACGACTCCCGGAGCGGCGCGCACCGCCGAAAGGTCCATGCTGGTGATGGTGGCGTGCGCCGCAGCCGAAAGACCGAGGCAGCCATGCAGCGTGCCGGCCGGTTCCGGCATGTCGTCGATATAGATGGCGGTGCCGCTGACATGCTTGTGGGCGGAATCATGCCGCTGATCGGTGGCGACGCCGCCGATGATCTTCTGCGCCTTGAGATTTGATGTGGCGTGCTTGTTCATCATGCCGCCTCGTTGCGGGACACCTGGAAGGGCGCCCTGGTGCCGGTGGTTTCGACAAAGAAGCGCAACAACAGGTTCCTGGCCGCAAGAGCCCGGTATTCGGCTGACGCCCGCATGTCGGTGAGCGGGGTGAAATCCTTGGCGTATTCCGCCATCGCCGCCTCGACCGTTTCTTCGGTCCAAGGCTTGCCGAGCAGCGCTTTTTCGACAGAAGACGCCCGCTTCGGCGTCGCCGCCATACCGCCATAGGCGATGCGCACATCCGTGACCGTGCCGTCCTTGGCCAGTGTCAGGAAGAAAGCGCCGAGTGCCGCAGTGATGTCCTCGTCGCGGCGCTTGGTGATCTTGTAGACGGCGAATTTCGTTGCCTTGGCCGGCACGGGCACATGCACCGCCTCGACGAATTCGCCTGGCCGCCGGTCCTGTTTGCCATAGGCAATGAAGAAGGTTTCGAGCGGTATCGTGCGCCGCTTCCTGCCCTTGCGCAGCGTCAGCCGCGCGCCGAGCGCGATCAAGGGCGGCGGCGTGTCGCCGATCGGCGAACCGTTGGCGATGTTGCCGCCGATCGTGCCCATGTTGCGCACCTGTTCGCCGCCGATGCGATCAAAAAGCGGCCCCAGCGCCGGGACACGCTTGGCCAGCATCGAGAAGGCTTCGGTGTAAGTAACGCCGGCGCCGATCGAGATAACGCCGCTGTCTTCGGAGATGGTGCACAGCCCGTCGAGATCGCCGATGAAGATCACCGGCGAGATGTCGCGCATGTGCTTGGTCACCCACAGGCCGACATCGGTCGAACCGGCAACGATGGTGGCGCCGGGTTCCTTGTCGAGCACGGCGGCGAAATCGTCGACGTTGGCCGGCACGACTAGGCGCGCCTTGCCGCCGCCGATCTCGACCCGCGCGCCGTCATGCATCGCCTCGAGCTTTGCCGTGATCGCCTTGCGCTCCACCGCCAACGGATCCTTCGCCGCTTTGCCATAGCTGGAGATGGTATGTGCCGCGCGCATGATCGCCTCGTAGCCGGTGCAACGGCAGAGATTGCCCTGCAACGCCTTTTCGATAGCAGCGTTCGATGGGTCGGGCGATTTCATCCACAGGCCATAGAGCGACATGACAAAGCCCGGCGTGCAGAAGCCGCATTGCGAGCCGTGGCAATCGACCATCGCCTGCTGTACCGGATGCAGCTTGCCAGCCTCGCCGCGCAGGTGCTCGACGGTCACGACATGGGTACCGTCCAGCGAGCCGAGGAAGCGGATGCAGGCATTGACGCTTTCATAGACCAGCCCGCCGGCCGAAAGCTTGCCGACCAGGACAGTGCAGGCGCCGCAATCGCCTTCGGCGCAGCCTTCCTTGGTGCCGCGCAGCGACCGGTTGAGCCGCAGCCAGTCGAGCAAGGTCTCATCGGGCGCCACCTTTGCGAGCGTGACGTCCTCGCCATTGAGGATGAAGCGTATCTCGTTGCGGATACTGACCTTGGCCACGCCTCAACTCCCCCTGTAAGTCGAATAGCCGTAGGGCGAGACGAGCAGCGGCACATGGTAGTGCACCGGCTCGGCCATGCCGAAGCGGATCGGCACGCTGTCGAGGAAGGCCGGCTCCGGCAGCCTTGTTCCCTGCCGCCGCAGATAGTCGCCGGCGGCGAACACCAGTTCGTATTCTCCCGTGCGGAATTCCGCGCCCGCCAGCAACGGCGCGTCGCAACGGCCATCGGCATTGGTGACAACAGTCTTCAGATGTGTCCGCGCGTCGCCATTGAGGTGAAAAAGCGCTATCGACAGCCCCGCCGCCGGCTTGCCGGTCGCCGTGTCGAGGACGTGGGTCGTCAGACGTCCGCCATCGGCTTTCGACGTTTCTGCCATTGGCCGCCTCCCATTTCCAGTATGAACGAATTGGCCCGATACAATCGAACATAGTGATGAATTGTGCGCCAATTAAAGGCCATGCATAAGTCCCGGTCGAGCGGAGCGCGACAAAAACACTTTCAAAAATTTTCGGGGGAATGCGCGGGCAACCCTTTCGACTATCCTCATCACAATATCCGGCAGGAGTGACAATGCGTTACGAACGGGACATGCGCGGCTACGGAGCCAATCCGCCGGATCCGAAATGGCCTGGTGGTGCGCATATCGCCGTGCAGTTCGTCGTCAACTACGAGGAGGGCGGCGAGAACTGCGTGCTGCATGGCGACAAGGCGTCGGAAGCCTTCCTGTCGGAAATCGTCGGCGCGGCACCCTGGGTGGGGCAGCGCCATTGGAACATGGAATCGATCTACGAGTACGGTGCCCGCGCCGGCTTCTGGCGGCTCCATCGCCTGTTCACCGAGGCCAAGGTGCCCGTCACCTGCTACGGCGTCGCCACCGCGCTCGCCCGGTCGCCCGACCAGGTCACGGCGATGCAGGAAGCCGGCTGGGAGATCGCTTCGCACGGGTTGAAGTGGATCGACTATCGCGACCACAGCGCCGAGGACGAGCGCCGCGATCTCGAAGCGGCGATCCGACTGCACTACGAAGTGACGGGCGCACGCCCGACCGGCTGGTACACGGGCCGCACATCGGTCAACACGGTGCGGCTGGCGGCGGAAGAAGGCGGCTTCGACTATGTGTCGGACACCTATGACGACGAACTGCCTTACTGGTTCGAGCACGAGGGCGGCACACAGCTCATCATTCCCTACACGCTCGACGCCAACGACATGCGCTTCGCCACGCCGCAAGGGTTCAATTCGGGCGACCAGTTCTTCGCCTATCTCAAAGATAGCTTCGACACGCTCTATGCCGAGGGCAAGGCCGGCCGGCCGCGCATGATGAACATCGGCCTGCATTGCCGCCTCGTCGGGCGGCCGGGCCGGGTGGCGGCGCTGAAACGCTTCGTCGACTATGTGAAGTCGCACGACAAGGTCTGGCTGGCGCGGCGCATCGATATCGCCAGGCACTGGCAAGAGGTCAATCCTTACCAGCCGGCGGCACTGCGTCCGTCGAAGATGGAATTCGAGGCCTTCGTTCACACCTTCGGCGGCGTGTTCGAGCATTCGCCATGGATCGCCGAACGCGCCTATGAGCTGGAGCTGGGCCCGGCGCACGACACCTCGGGCGGCCTGCACAATGCACTTTGCCGCATCTTCCGCGCCGCAAGCGAGATTGAGCGGCTCGGCGTGCTCAATGCCCATCCCGATCTTGCCGGCAAGCTGGCAAAAGCCAAGCGGCTGACGGCGGAATCGACCAGGGAACAGGCCTCGGCTGGCCTCGACGCGCTGACCGACAAGGAGCGCGAACTGTTCTCCAAGCTCAATGCCGCCTACGTCACCACCTTCGGCTTCCCTTTCATCATCGCGGTGAAGGGCAAGACCAAGGAGGAAATCCTGGCGGAGTTCGAAACGCGCATCGGCAACGGCCGCGGCGTCGAATTCGAGACCGCCTGCAGACAGGTCGAGCGCATAGCCCTGCTCCGCCTCAAGGACATGCTTCCACAATAGGTTTGAACCCATGGATACGATCAGGATGCCCGACCGAACCTATTACGCGCCGCATGGCGGCCATTCCGGCCAGAACGAGCTGCTGACCGGCCGCGCCGTCTTCACCGAGGCTTATGCCGTCATTCCCAGGGGTGTGATGCAGGACATCGTCACCAGCGCCTTGCCGTTCTGGGACAAGACCCGCGTCTGGATATTGTCGCGACCGCTGTCCGGTTTTGCCGAGACCTTCTCGCAATACATCGTCGAGGTCGCGCCCGGCGGCGGCAGCGAGCGGCCGGAACCGGATGAAGGCGCCGAGGGCGCCCTGTTCGTGGTCGAGGGCGAACTGACGGTTCTGCTCGCCGGCAAGAAGCATCGTTTGAAGCCCGGCGGCTTTGCCTTCCTGCCACCGGCAAGCGGCTGGACGGTTCGCAACGAAAGCAAGGCCGATGTCCGCTTCCACTGGATTCGCAAGGCTTACGAAGCTGTCGACGGCTTGGAGACACCTGAAGCCTTCTTCACCAACGAACAGGAGATCGCGCCGTCGCCGATGCCCGGCACCGAGGGCCACTGGGCAACGACGCGGTTCGTCGATCCGGCCGATTTGCGCCACGACATGCACATGACCATCGTCACGCTCGAGCCGGGCGCGGTCATTCCCTTTGCCGAGACCCACGTCATGGAGCACGGGCTCTATGTGCTGGAAGGCAAGGCGGTCTATCGCCTCAACCAGGACTGGGTCGAGGTCGAGGCCGGCGACTATATGTGGCTGCGCGCCTTCTGCCCGCAGGCCTGCTATGCCGGCGGCCCGGGAAAATTCCGCTATCTGCTCTACAAGGACGTCAACCGGCACGCCAAACTTGGCGGGGCGGGCCTCGGAGATCGCGCGCGGTGACCCGCATCGTCGCGCGGCCGTTGACCCGCGAGAGCTTTGCCGAATTCGGCGACGTCATCGACATGGGCGGCGGCAACCACTACCCGATCAATGGCGGCAAGGCCGAGCGCTACCATGATCTTGCGACCGCTGAAGCGGCAGGGCCGAACGCCCGCGTGCTGATCTCGATGGTGCGCGGCACACCTTACGAACTGCCGCTGAAACTGAATATGGTCGAGCGCCACCCCCTTGGCAGCCAGGCCTTCATCCCGCTGTCGCCGCGCCCGTTCCTGGTCGTCGTCTGCCATGACGGCGACGAGGGGCCTGGCAAGCCGCACGCCTTCATCACCGCGCCCGGACAAGGCATCAACTATTCCCGCAATCTCTGGCATGGCGTGCTGACGCCGATCGGCGAAACGCAGGATTTCCTGATCGTCGACCGCGGCGGCGACGGCTCCAATCTCGAAGAATTCCATTTCTCGCATGCCTACGAGATCCATCTCCCATAGTTTTTCGTGCATGTCGTTACCCCAAAACCGGGGGCACTTTTGGGCGACATGCAGCAGGAGACCCGATAATGACCGACATTTCGCTGATCGACCGCCTGCTCGACGTCATCGAGCACGACATCGTGCCGAAGACGGAAGAAGGCGTTGCCCATGGCAACAAGCTGTTCGGCGCGGCGATCCTGCGCAAGGACGACCGTTCGCTGGTGCTGGCCGAGACCAACAACGAGATGGAAAACCCGCTCTGGCATGGCGAGGTGCATTGCCTGAAGCGTTTCTACGAAATGCCGAAGGCCGAGCGCGTCGATACCACGGACGCCATTTTCCTAGCCACGCACGAACCCTGCCCTCTCTGCCTGTCGGCGATCACCTGGACCGGCTTCGACAATTTCTACTATTTGTTCAGCCACGAGGATTCGCGCGACAGCTTCGCCATCCCGCATGATCTCAGGATCCTGAAAGAAGTCTTCACGCTCGACCCAGGCGGCTACAACGCAGAGAATGCGTATTGGAAGAGCTTTTCGATCCGCAGGCTGGTGCGGTCACTGCCCGAGGCCGAGCGCCAGCGTCTCGAAACGCGCATCGGCAGGATTTCGGCCCGCTATGACGAATTGTCGGAGGCCTACCAGGCGAGCAAGGCCGAAAACGACATACCGCTGAATTGACGCGGATTGACCAGCCGAATTCGTTGGCTGGCCCATGACGCGACCCCACCGGCTCCATCATCTGGCGATCCTGGAGTCCCGGCATGAAAACCGTCACCGAATTTCCCCGCAAGGTCGTCGAATTTCCGGACATGGCCATCGTCATGCCCGACGGCTGCCGGTTGTCGGCGCGGGTGTGGATGCCGGAAGATGCCGACGATGATCCAGTGCCGGCGATCCTCGAGCACCTGCCCTACCGCAAGCGCGACGGCACCATTTTTCGCGATCAGTTGACGCATCCCTATTTCGCCGGCCACGGCTATGCCTCGATCCGCGTCGACATGCGCGGCAATGGCGATTCCGAAGGGTTGATGGACGACGAATATTCCGAGCAGGAATTGCAGGACGCCTGCGACGTCATCGCCTGGGCGGCTAGCCAGCCCTGGTGCAATGGCAATGTCGGCATGATGGGCATCTCCTGGGGCGGCTTCAACTGCCTGCAGGTGGCGGCCAAGCAGCCACCGGCGCTGAAGGCGGTGATCAGCCTGTGCTCGACCGTCGACCGCTATGCCGACGACATCCACTACAAGGGCGGCTGCCTGCTGATCGAGAATTTCGGCTGGGCGTCGACAATGCTCTCCTATTCGTCGCGGCCGCCGGACCCGCTCCTGGCTGGCGAAAACCGGTGGCGCGACCTGTGGCTGACAAGGCTGGAGAACCAGCCCTTCCTGGCACCGCTGTGGCTGAAGCATCAGCACCGCGACGCCTACTGGAAACGCGGCTCGATCTGCGAGGATTTTTCCGCCGTCCGCGCGGCGGTGCTGTCGATCGGCGGCTGGCACGACGGCTACCGCAACACCGTCTCGCATCTCGCCACCAACATCGAAGCCCCGGTCAAGGGCATCATTGGCCCCTGGATTCACAAATATCCACACTACGCGGCACCGGCCCCGCGCATCGGCTTCCTGCAGGAGGCGTTGCGCTGGTGGGACCGCTGGCTGAAGGGTATCGACACCGGCGTCGAGGCCGACGCGGCCTACCGCGCCTATGTGATGGACAGCGTGCGCCCGGCGCGCTGGCATCCCGAGCGGCCGGGCCGCTGGGTGGCGGAACAGGAGTGGCCATCGCCCAACATCAAGACACAACAGATTGCGCTGATCCCCGAGGGCGGCAAGGCGGCAATCGTCGCCTCGCCACAGAGCTGTGGCCTCGCCGGTGGCGAGTATTTTCCGTTCACCTTCGGTCCGGAACTGCCCGGCGACCAGCGCCCCGACGATGCGCTGTCGGTATGTTTCGACCAGCCGGAACTCAGTGCGGCGATCGATATCGTCGGCGCGCCCGAAGTCGAGGTGCGGCTATCCTCCGACCGCCCGCAGGCCAACATCGCGATCCGGCTGTGCGACGTGCACCCGGACGGTGCCTCGGAACTGATTTCCTACGGCGTGCTCAACCTGACACACCGCAACTCGCACGAATTCCCCGAAGCGCTGGTGCCCGGCGAAACCGTGTCGGCGCGCGTGGTGCTCGATCAATGCGCCTACCGCGTGCCAGCCGGCCACCGCCTGCGTATTGCCGTTTCGAACGCCTATTGGCCGATGATCTGGCCATCGCCGGAACCGGTCCAGCTCACCATGCCGGCCGCGACGCTGTCCCTGCCATTGCGCCCGGTGGCGACAGGCGCCGAAGTGACGTTCGCCGAGCCGGAAGGCGCCGCTCCCTGGGCAACGGAAACGATCCGCGCCACCAGTTCCGAGCGCCATGTCGATCGCGACGAAAAGACCGGGATTGTCACGCTTTCCATTACGGACGATTTCGGCGAGGTGCGCGATCTCGCCCACGGCCTGGCCAATGGCAGCATTGCCCGCGAGACCTGGACGATCCATCCCGACGATCCGCTGTCGGCCTCGGGAAAAACGCACTGGACGCAAACCCTGTCGCGAAATGGATGGTCGGTGCGCACGGAGACATCGGCGGAAATGCGATCGGACGCGCAAAACTTCATCGTCAGCGCCAGAATCGAAGCCTATGAGGGCGAAACTCTCGTTTTCGAACGCAATTTCGAGGAAAAGGTACCACGCGCGCTCCTTTGAGCCTCGATCGAGGCACGGTTTCGTTGGTCCAAATGCGACGTACGATTTACGCCACGGCATGTCGCATTCCGTCTTGCTTACCGCTTTCCCTTGCGGTCATTATTCTCCTCACAAGAAACAAGAAAATCGGCCGCAGAGTCGAACCAACAGAGTGAGGAACTCAACATGTCAAACGAACTGGAATTCCTTAGCCGGCGTGTCGCGGCGGGCAAACTGAGCCGTCGTGATTTTCTCGGTCGGGCGGCGGCGCTCGGCGTCACCGCGCCCTTCGCCAACTCGCTGCTTTCAAGTGCGGCGCGCGCGGCTGGCCCGGTCAAGGGCGGCACGCTCAAGGCCGGCCTGGTCGGTGGCGAATCCACCAACAGCCTCGACCCGGCCCTGTTCATGACGCAAGTGCCGTTCGCCTTCGGCAAGATGTGGGGTGAAATGATCGTCGAGCTGTCGCCGGAGGGCAAGCTCGAGAACCGCATCGCCGAGGAGATCGGCTCTTCGGACGACGCCAAGGTGTGGACGCTGAAGATCCGCGACGGCGTCGAGTTCCACAATGGCAAGACCGTGACCGCCGAGGACGTGGCCGCCACGCTCGAGCGCCATTCGGACGAAAAGTCGAAGTCCGGCGCGCTCGGCTACATGAAGGGCATCGCGACCATCAAGGCCAGCGGCAAGGAAGTCGTGCTGACGCTGAAGGAGCCGAATGCCGATCTTCCCTACCTGCTCAGCGACTATCACCTGATCGTCCAGCCCAATGGCGGCAAGGACAAGGCCGACGCCGGCATCTCGGCTGGCCCCTACAAGGTCACCACCAACGAGCCCGGCGTGCGCCATGGCGGCGAACGCTTCGCCAACTACTGGCAGGGCGACAAGATGGGCCATGCCGACCGGATCGAGATCATCGTCATCAACGACGCAACCGCGCGCACGGCGGCCCTGCAGGGCGGCCAGGTCAACATGATCAATCGCGTCGAGCCGAAGATCGTCGACCTGATCAAGCGGGTGCCGGGCGTGACCATCCGCAACCATGCCGGTCCCGGCCACTACGTGTTCATCATGCATTGCAACACGGCGCCGTTCGACAACAACGATTTGCGCATGGCGCTGAAGCTGGCGATCGACCGCGAGGAGATGCTGAACAAGGTGCTGCGTGGTTACGGCTCGCTCGGCAACGACTTCCCGATCAACGCGGCCTACCCGCTGTTCACCGAGATCGAGCAGCGCAAATACGATCCCGACAAGGCGAAGTTCCACTACAAGAAGTCGGGCCATGACGGCTCCATCTTGCTCCGCACCTCGGATGTCGCCTTCCCCGGCGCCGTCGATGCCGCGCAGCTCTTCCAGCAGAGCGCGGCCAAGGCCGGCATCACGCTCGAGGTCAAGCGCGAGCCCGGCGACGGCTACTGGTCTGAAGTCTGGAACAAGCAGCCCTTCTGCGCCTCCTACTGGGGCGGACGCTCGACGCAGGACCAGATGTATTCGACCGCCTATCTGTCGACGGCCGACTGGAACGACACGCGCTTCAAGCGTCCCGATTTCGACAAGATGGTGCTGGCGGCGCGCGCCGAGCTCGACGAAGCCAAGCGCAAGGCGATGTACCACGACATGGCCGTCATGGTGCGCGACGAGGGTGGTCTGATCCTGCCGATGTTCAACCAGTTCATCGACGCGACCGGCGCCAAGGTCGACGGTTGGGTCGATGATCCGCATCAGGAATTGATGAACGGTTACGCCCTGGCGAAGTGCTGGCTCCAGGCTTGAGCCCGGCTTTGCGGATATGTCTTCACCCATCCTGAAGCTAGTTGCCCAGCGCATCGCGCTGGGCATTCTCCTGTTGCTGGCCGTTTCGGTCCTGATTTTCGCCGGCACCCAGATCCTGCCCGGCGACGTCGCGCAAGCCATTCTCGGACAATCGGCGACGCCGGAGTCGCTCGCCAATCTGCGCGAGCAGCTCGGGCTGAACGACCCGGCCTATGTCAGGTACTTCCGCTGGCTCGGCGGCGTGGTGACCGGCGACCTCGGCACGGCGATGTCGAGCGGGCAGGATATCGCCACATCGATCAAGGGCCGGTTGTGGAACACGCTGTTCCTCGCCTTCTGGGCGGCGATCGTCGCGGTACCGCTGGCGATCATCCTGGGCCTGATCGCGGTGCGCTACCGCAATGGCTGGGTCGACAAGCTGATCTCCGGCCTGGCGCTCGCGTCGACCTCCTTCCCCGAATTCTTCATCGGCTACGTGCTCGTCTATTTCTTTGCCGTGAAATGGCAGATCTTCCCGGGCATCTCGACCGTCTATGACGGCATGCCGTTTGGCGAGCGCATGCAGGCGATCGCCTTGCCGGCGACGGCGCTGACGCTGGTGGTGCTCGCCCACATGATGCGCATGACGCGCGCGGCGATCCTCAACGTCATGCAGTCGGCCTATGTCGAGACGGCGGAACTGAAGGGCCTGTCGGCCTTCAACGTCATCCGCAAGCACGCCTTCCCCAACGCGATTGCGCCGATCATCAATGTCGTCATGCTCAACCTCGCCTATCTCATCGTCGGCGTCGTCGTGGTCGAGGTGATCTTCGTCTATCCCGGAATGGGGCAATATCTCGTCGACCACGTCACCAAGCGCGACGTGCCGGTGGTGCAGGCGGTGGGGCTGATCTTCGCCGCTGTCTATATCGGGCTGAACATCATTGCGGACATAGCGGCGATCGTCGCCAATCCGCGCCTTCGGCATCCAAAGTAAGGGGGCGGGTATGCTCGATATCAAACGCATCCCCATCCCGGCGCTGATCGGCATAGTCCTGACCGCCTTGTTCGTCCTGGCGGCGATCTTCGCGCCGTGGATCGCGCCGCACGGCAATGGCGAGATCGTCGGCGACGTCTGGGAACCGATGTCGGCGACGCATTGGCTGGGCACCGACAATCTCGGCCGCGACCTGCTGTCGCGCATGATCTACGGCGCCCGCATCACCTTGTTCATCGCAGTGCTCGCCACAGCGCTGTCGTTCTCGCTGGGCGCCATCCTCGGCTTCTCGGCGGCGGTGTTCGGCGGCTGGTTCGACACGCTGCTGTCGCGTCTCGTCGACTTGCTGATGTCGATCCCGACGCTGATCATGGGCCTCGTCGTGCTCTCCGTGCTGCCGTCCAACCTGGTGACGCTGATCCTGGTGATGGGCATTCTCGATTCGACCCGCGTCTATCGCCTTTCGCGAGCGGTCGCCGTCGACATCAATGTCATGGACTATGTCGAGGCGGCCAAGCTACGCGGCGAAGGCAGCGCCTGGATCATCTTCCGCGAGATCCTGCCCAATGCGCTGTCGCCGCTGGTTTCGGAACTCGGCCTGCGCTTCATCTATGCCGTGCTGTTCCTGTCGACGCTGTCCTTCCTCGGCCTTGGCGTACAGCCGCCGGATGCCGACTGGGGCGGCATGGTCAAGGAAAACAAGGACGGCATCGTTTTCGGCATCGGGGCCGCACTGATCCCGGCGGCGGCGATCGCCATGCTGGCGATTTCGGTCAACCTTGTCGCCGACTGGGTGCTCAACCGCACGACAAGCCTGAAGGGAGGACGCGGGTGATGGCCGACAGCAAAGCGAAGCCTGGCCTGCTGCTCGACATCCGCAATCTGCGCATCGAGGCCACGGTGTACCCGCCCGGCGAGCCGCCGAAGACGATCACCCTCGTCCACGACGTCTCGCTGACGCTGGAGAAGGGCAAGGTGCTGGGGCTGATCGGTGAATCCGGCGCCGGCAAGTCGACGATCGGCCTGTCGTCGATGGGCTATGGCCGCGGCGGCGTGCGCATCACCGGCGGCGAGGTGATCCTCAATGGCCGCGACATCCTTAAGGGCGGCAAGGACGGCTTCCGCAAACTGCGCGGCCGCGAGGTCTGCTATGTCGCGCAATCGGCGGCGGCCGCCTTCAACCCGGCGCACAAGCTGATGGACCAGGTGGTGGAGGCCACCCTTCTGCACGGCACGGCGACTCGCGCGGAAGCCGAAAAGCGCGCCGTCGCGCTGTTCAAGAAGCTCAGCCTGCCGAACCCGGAAACCATCGGCGAACGCTTTCCGCACCAGGTTTCGGGCGGCCAGTTGCAGCGCGTGATGACGGCGATGGCGCTGTGCTCCGAGCCGGACCTGATCGTCTTCGACGAGCCGACGACGGCGCTCGACGTGACGACGCAGATCGACGTGCTGGCGGCGATCAAGGACGCCATCCGCGACACCCATGTCGCGGCGCTCTACATCACCCATGACCTTGCCGTCGTCGCCCAGGTCTCCGACGAGATCATGGTGCTGCGCCATGGCCGGCTGGTCGAATGGGGCGGCACCCGCCAGATCATCAAGGAGCCGCGCCAGGAATACACCAACGCGCTGGTGTCGGTGCACGAGATCGAACATGCCGAACAGAAGCCAGGCACGACGCCATTCCTGTCGGTGAAGAACGTCACCGCCGCTTATGGCGGCGGCCACGTCAAGGTGCTGAAGAACGTCTCGGTCGACATCTATCCAGGCCAGACGTTGGCCGTCGTCGGCGAATCCGGTTCGGGCAAGTCGACGCTGGCGCGCGCCATCACCGGGCTTTTGCCGCCTGAACAGGGCACGGTGACCTTCGACGGGCGCCCGTTGGCCAACCGGCTGGCCGACCGGCCGAAGGAGGATTTGCGCCAGTTGCAGATGATCTACCAGATGGCCGATGTGGCAATGAACCCGCGCCAGACCGTCGGCACCATCATCGGCCGGCCGCTGGAGTTCTATTTCGGCATGCGCGGCAAGCAGCGCGACGCCCGCGTCGCCGAGCTGCTCGACAAGATCGAGATGGGCAAGGGGTTCATCGACCGCTATCCGGCCGAGCTGTCGGGCGGGCAGAAGCAGCGCGTCTGCATCGCCCGTTCGCTCGCCGCCAAGCCGAAGCTGATCATCTGCGACGAGGTGACATCGGCGCTCGATCCGTTGGTCGCGCACGGCATCCTCGAGCTCCTGCTCGAGCTGCAGAAGGAGGAGAATGTCGCCTATCTGTTCATCACCCATGATCTCGCCACGGTGAAGTCGATCGCCGATTCGATCGCGGTGATGTATCGCGGCGAGGTGGTGCGCTATGGGCCGAAGAGCAAGGTGCTGACGCCGCCCTTCGACGCCTATACCGACCTTCTCTTGTCGTCGGTCCCGGAGATGGAGATCGGCTGGCTGGAAAAGGCGATCAAGGGACGGCGCATGGCCAGCGCGGGGAACTAGAGCAATTCCGGGAAAAGCGCGTGGCGCTTTCCCCAGGGAATTGCGCCAAGACAAAGGGATGGACCTGATCCGCCGGTCAGGGAAGACGGCCACCGTCATCCGCATGCAACACTACAGCGCCACACGTCCTCCTGGACGGGCGCCGCTCGTGTGAAATTGTTTTAAAGGGGGGTAGACAAATGAAGACTGAACTCGACCATCTCACTGAACTCGCCGGCCAGGGGCGGATATCGCGCCGCGACTTCCTCGGCCGCACCGCGGCACTGGGCGTATCGGCGGCGCTGGCAACGACACTGGCGGGAAAAGCCTTCGCGCAGGCGCCGGTCAAGGGCGGCATCCTCAAGGCCGGCCTGCAAGGCGGCGAATCGACCAACAGCCTCGATCCGGCGCTCAACCTGAGCCAGGTAACCTACAGTTTCGGCAAGCAATGGGGCGAATACCTGGTCCGGCTGATGCCGGACAATAGCCTGACAAACATGATCGCCGAGGAAATCGGCGCCGCCAAGGACGCCAAGACCTGGACGATCAAGGTGCGCGACGGCATCGAATTCCACAATGGCAAGACCGTTGCCGCGGAAGACATCGCGGCCACCATCGAACGCCATGCCGACGAGAAATCGAAGTCGGGCGCGCTCGGCATCCTCAAGAACATCAAGGGCGTCAAGGCGAGCGGCAAGGAAGTCATCGTCACGCTTGGCGACGCCGATGCCGACTTCCCCTATCTGATGGCCGACTACCACCTCGTTATCCAGCCGAATGGCGGCAAGGACAATCCGAATGCCGGCATCAGCGCCGGCCCCTACAAGGTCGCCGTCAACCAGCCGGGCGTGCGCCATGGCGGCGAGCGCTTCGCCAATTACTGGCAAGGCGACAAGATGGGCCATGCCGACCAGATCGAGATCGTCGTCATCAACGACGCGACCGCACGGCTTGCCGCCCTGCAGGGCGGCCAGGTGCACATGATCAACCGCGTTGAGCCCAAGGTGGTCGACCTGGTCAAGCGCATTCCCGGCGTCACCATCGAGAACGTGTCGGGCAAGGGCTACTACCCGTTCAACATGTTCTGCGACACCGCCCCCTTCGACAGCAACGACCTGCGGATGGCGTTGAAACTCGCCATGGACCGCGACGAGATGCTGGAGAAGATCCTGCGCGGCTACGGCTCGGTCGGTAACGACTTCCCGATCAACGAAGCCTATCCGCTGTTTTCCAGCGACATCGAACAGCGCAAGTTCGATCCGGAAAAGGCGGCAGCGCTCTACAAGAAATCCGGCCATAGCGGCTCGATCGTGCTGCGCACCTCGGACGTCGCCTTCCCCGGCGCCGTCGATGCCGCCCAGCTCTACCAGCAGTCCTGCGCCAAGGCCGGCATCAAGATCGAGATCAAGCGCGAGCCCGGCGATGGCTACTGGTCGGAGGTCTGGAACAAGCAGCCCTTCTCGCTCTCCTACTGGGGTGGGCGCGCCACGCAGGACCAGATGTATTCCACCGGCTACGTTTCGACCGCCGACTGGAACGACACGCGGTTCAAGCGGCCGGAATTCGACAAGATGCTGTTTGCGGCGCGCGGCGAGCTCGACCAGGCCAAGCGCAAGGCGATCTACCACGACATGGCGGTGATGATGCGCGATGAAGGCGGACTGATCGTGCCCTTCTTCAACCAGTTCATCGACGCCGCCGCCACCAACAAGATCGGCGGCTTCGCCAAGAGCCCGATCGGCGAAATGATGGATGGCTATGCGCTCGGCGAGTGCTGGCTGAACGCATAGTCGAAATCATGCTCGTTTGATTCACCTGCAGAACGCCGTGTGCCCGGAACGGCACACGGCGTTCCCTTGTCAACTGCCAAACCGCATGGAGCAGCCCATGGCGCTCAAATCCAAGCTCTTGCTGATCATCCTCGATGGCGTGCCTTACAGGAACTGGCGCCGGCTGATGGGCAATCTCGAAGGCTGGGTGCAATCGGGCGAGGCGCGGGTGTGGAAGATGCGCTCCGTGCTGCCGTCGACCTCCGCCTGCTGCTACGCCTCGATCCACACCGGCGTGCCGCCACAGGTGCACTGCATCCTGTCCAACGAGAACCGCTTCCGCGTCGGGCAACCCGATATCTTCTCCGAGGTCAGCAAGGCCGGTGGCAAGACCGGCGCGGTCACCCATTCCTACTGGTCGGAATTCTTCCGCGCCTATCCGTTCGACCTGGTCGAGGACATGGAATTCGACGAGCCGGGCGGGCCGATCACGCATGGCCGGTTTCACACCATGACCGGCTACAACGCCCGCAACCAGATGACGCCGAGCGACGTCGACCTGTTCGCGACGCTGACCATGCTGACGAGGCGCCACGGCATCGACTATGGCATCCTGCACACCTGCACGCTGGACTCGATGGGCCACCGCTTCGGCCACGACTGCCACGAGATGGACCATGCCGTCTATGCGATGGACGGCATGCTGGCGGCTTTCCTGCCGCGCTGGATCGAAGCCGGCTACGAGGTCATCGTCACCGCCGACCACGGCCAGACCGACCGCGGCCACCATGGCGGCCATGACGACGAGATGCAGGATTTCGCGTTGTACTATTTCGGCCCAGGGCAAGGCCCACAGGCCGACACGCTGCTCGACCAGCTGCAGCTGGCGCCGACCATCCTGAGCCGGCTGGGTGTTCCGGTGCCTGCGACGATGAAGGCGAAGCCGTTCCTGGGGTGAGAAGCGGTTCGCGCAGGCGAACGAAAAGCCAATTGCTTGGCTTTTCGAGCTTCGAACGCCCTGAGCCTGCGAAGGGCCGGGTGAACGCGACGCCGGCGCCGCCCCTCATCCGCCTGCCGGCACCTTCTCCCCGTATAGTGACGGGGAGAAGGGAGATACTCTGGCAACGCTTCCCTTCTTCGGTTAGCCTCCCCAGAATTCCTTGGCGGAGGATGAACCTTTTTGGACCGATCAGCGACAGAGCAGACAGGAGCCAGGCGGCTCGACCGGCCATGACGGCAGCGACGGAGACCGATCGCGCGCTTGTCGACCGGGTCGCGAAGGGCGATCGTGCCGCCGTGCGGCTCCTGTTCATGCGTCACCACGCGCGGGTCTACCGCTTCGTGGCGCGCCAGACGGGATCGGAAATGATGGCTGACGATATCGCGAACGAAGTGTTTCTCGAGCTATGGCGCCAGGCGCCAGGCTTCGAGGGACGCTCCGAAGTCTCGACGTGGCTGCTCGGCATCGCCCGTTTCAAGGCGCTGTCCCTGCTGCGCAAGAGGAAGGAAAACTGGATCGACGACGAGGCCGCCGCCGCGGTGCCCGACGGCGCCGACACTCCGGAAGTCGTCACCATGAAGGAGGACAAGGCTGCCGCCTTGCGCCGCTTCGTCGACGCCTTGCCCGAAGAGCATCGCACGGTCATCGACCTTGCCTATTATCACGGGCAGTCGGTCACCGAGATCGGCGAGGTGCTCGGCATCCCGGTCGCGACCGTCAAGACCCGGATGTTCTACGCCCGCAAGAAACTCGGCGAAGCCCTCAAGGCCGCCGGTTACGACAGGGGGTGGCCATGAGCGCCGCTGAGAAGATGTCGCGCCGCGACGAAATGGAAACGCTGCTGCCGTTCTACCTGAACGGCTCGCTGGAAGGTTCGGAGCTGGAAGCCGTCGAGGAATGGCTTGCCAGCGATCCGGCGGCGCTTGCCGCCCTTGGCGAGGCGGAAGCCGAATTCTCCAGTGCCACGGCCGCCAATGAAGCGATCCGGCCACCGGCTGATGCGTTCAGCCGCTTCGCCAAAGCACTCGACGCCGAGGCCGGGCCTGTGCGCAGGCCGGCAAGCTCGTCCTGGCTGGCGCAGGCCTGGGGCCGCTTCATGGCGGTGCCGGCCGGCGTCGCATGGGCGGCGGCCGCGGTGCTGCTGGCGCTGATCATTGTGCAGTCGCTCGTCAACCCGGGCGGCAAGAGCGGCAATTTCGAGATTGCCGGTGCACAAGACGATCTGGCAAAAATGCCGTTCGCCCTGGTCAGGTTTAAGCCCGACGCGAAGATGTCGGACATTGCGGGCTTCCTCGGCAGCAATGGGCTGAAGATCATCGATGGACCAACCGCCGACGGCGTGTTCCGGCTTGGCATCCCGGCTGCCACCGCAGCCGACTACGCCAAGCAACTCGGCCTTATTGCCGCCCAGCCCTTCACCGACACTGTGATCGAGGGAAGGAAACCGGTTGATGGCGGCTGAGGCGGTCATTCGATTTGCGGCAATGCTTGCGGCGGCGATAACAATCGCCGCCGTGCCCGCGTCGGCGCAGACCAATGCCGCCAATCCCGAACAGACGAAAATCGACTGCCGCAACGGGACCAATGCGGCCGGCGCCGACTGCGCCAAGGATGGCAGCGGCGGCGGCGGTGGTGGGGGCGACGCGGGTCCTGCCGCGGCTGGGGCCGTCTTTCTTCCCGCCCTGATCGTCGACCTGTTTCCCAATCCGATCGCCCCTCCGGCACCGGTGCCGACGCCGCGGCCAGACCCGGCGATACCGCCTGGCGACACGCAGGCCGGTCCGCCGGCGGGCGGCCCGATCGTCTCGCCGACCGATCTCATCCCAGTCCTGCCGCCGCGCGCGGTGGCCGGCGATTTCGTGCCCGACGAAGTGCTGGTGACCGTCGATGGCGATGCCGGCGCCGTGCAGCAGATTGCCGCTTCCTTCGGCCTGCAGGTGCGCTCGCAGCGCCAGTCCAGGCTGCTTGGCACCACGCTGGTGCGCTTCGGCATTCCCGATGGCCGCCCTGTCGGAATCGTGCTGGCGCAGCTTGCCGCTGATGGCCGCACCCTGCGGCGCGAGCCCAACCATGTCTATTCGCTGCAGCAGGCCGCCAGCATCGTCAACTATGCCTTCGACCGCATCGCGCTCGATGCCAAGCAGGCCAGCGGAGAGAACGTCCGCATCGCGGTGATCGATACCGGCATCGACGACACCAATCCGGCGTTGTCCGGCGTCATCGCCGGACAGTTCGACGCGATGCCCGACGTGCCGATCGAAAAGCGCGATCACGGCACTTCGGTCGACGGCCTGATAGCCGGGGTGGGCGCGCTGGAAGGCATGGCGCCAGGCGCCAGGATCTACCACGCCCGCGCCTTCGAGGGCGGCAAGTCGACCATGGACGTCATCCTGTCGGCCCTCGACTGGGCGGCTGACCAGGACGTCCGCATCATCAACATGAGCTTCGTCGGCCCGAAGAACGAGTTGCTCGGCACCGCCTGCCGCAATGGGCGGGCGCTTGGCATCGTGCTGGTTGCCGCCGCCGGCAACAACGGGCCGAAGGCGCCTTACGGCTATCCGGCCGCCTTCGACGGTGTCATCGCGGTGACCGCCACCGATGCCAGGGACGGGCTGATGCCGCAGGCCAATCGCGGCGCCTATGTCTTCATCTCGGCGCCCGGCGTCGAGATGGTGGCGCCGAGCGGCGCCGGCTCGGACGTGGTGACCGGCACCTCGTTCGCGGCGGCGATCGTGAGCGGTGCCATCGCCAACCTCATCCATGCCGCGCCCGACCGCTCGGCCGACGACATCGAAAAGGCACTGGCGGCAACAGCGAAAGACCTCGGACCCAAGGGGCGCGACAATGATTTCGGCTATGGGCTGCTGGATACGAAGGCGGCCGAGGCGGCAAAGGAGTGAGCCTGGGCGACATGCACTGGCTATTTGGAACGACCGAGATGGGTGGAATGCAGTCGCCCACCGGCATGGCGATGGACGATGGCTTCGCGCGATCCGCTACAGGGCCGGACCTAATCGAACGGCGCTTCCATCATAGAAGCGCGACAGCCGAAAGCGGCTGAGATCATGCCCACTCTCGTTTCCCTGTATCATGTCGGAAACGACGCGACCGATTCCAGGCCCGATACCGAACCCGTGACCACTCATTCCGGTCGCGACGAAAAGACCACCGATTGCCTCTGCGCGATCCACGACGGGGACGACGTCGGGCATGGCGTCGATCATGCCTCCCCAGCTCGCCTTTAAGCGAACTGTTTCGAACTGTGGAAAAAGGCGTCTGAAATTGCGCTCTACCGAACGGAGACCGGAGCGTTCGGCGACTGGGTTGAGCACCCGCATTCCTTCGAAAGGACTCCGGGAATCGGGTGCCCAATCGCGCGGCGTCGACCAGCTGTCGGGGTAGCCTGGTGGAGCGAACGGAAAGTAACGTGTTCCGAACGGATTGGCCATGAGGGCGGGAAGATACTTGGTTGCATGCCGGAATGCGTCGGGCCCAAGGTAAAGCAAATTACTACCTCCCGGGGCGAGCGTGTATCCGCCATCCTGTCTGCGCCTGAACGCGATGTGTTCGTCGGCTGCCGCACCGGGATAGATTTCAGGCAAGGGCGCCGTTGCAGCCACGGTTACCCTGACGCTGAGTTGAGGGATAGACACGCCGTGTCTTGCCAGGAGCAGGGACGACCAGGCGCCGCCAGCGACCAGTACGCTGGACGTCTCGATGTATCCCGCCTCGGTCCACACTCCCCTGATCTTGCCAGCCGAGATTTCGAGGGTTCGCACGGCGCAATTCTCTACGATCTTGGCGCCTTTTCGAGCGGCAAGCCGAGCAAGCGCGGGCACCGCCAACCAAGGCTCCGCACGCATATCGGAGGGCGTCGTCATCGCGCCCTTGAACCTGCGCGAAGCGCCTTTGATGAGTTTTGCGGTTTCGTCCGAGTCCAGGAGGCGCGTGTCGAGTTGATGGATCGCGGCGATCTTCATGAACTCTTCGAAGCCGGCCATTTTCTTGTCCGAGCTTGCCAGGTAGGTCACACCTGTCTGGTTCAGACCGATGTCTTCGCCGCATTCCTCAGCCAGTTGCCGCCATAGACGACAAGCTTCGATAACAATCGGCAGCTCATCCGCGTCTCGTCCCTGCTTTCGAATCCAACCCCAATTTCGGGAGGACTGCTCGGCCGCAACGCGTCCCTTTTCCAGCAGCGTCACCGGAATGTTGCGCTGCGCAAGAAAAAGAGCGGTCGTTACACCTACAATACCGCCGCCAACAATGACCACCTCCGAAGTCTTCGGCGGCGGGCCATGATGTTGGATTGGATCCGTTTCGGAGAACGGGAACGTGGGCAAGTGGCGCATCCTGGAGGAATGATCGATGGCTCTGGCTTACTGGTTGCCATCCCCCAAAAGCCAAATCAAGAGCAGATGCAGACAGACCGTTATCCCACGAGACGGCGATCGATCGTCCGGCGACGTCCGCAAGAGGGCCGGCTCCCCGGGACGGTTGGGTTTGTCCTCTACGCCGGCGCGCCGGCGACCGATCCCCTGACCACCAGATCGACCGGCCAGACCTCGCCGCGGGCGCCCTCTTCCAGTCCCGAAATCCGTGCGGCCAGCCGTTCTGCGATACGCGCGCCAGCGAGGCGGATGGATGAGCGCGTCGTCGACAGCGGCACGGAGAAATTCTCAGGCCTCAGCCAGGGAAAGACGTCGTCATGAGCGATCAGCGACACGTCGCCGGGGATGCTCAGGCCGAGGTCGCGCACGGCGCGCACGACGCCGAGCGCCATGATCAGGCTGGAGCAGGCGATCGCCGTCGGCGGGTCGCCGTCTTCCAGCAGACGCCGGGTGGCGCGATAGCCGTTCTCCTCGGTCATGGCCACCGAACAGACATGGCGCTCGCCCAGTTCCAGGCCACTTGCCGCCAGGGCGCGGCGCACGCCGCGCTCGCGATGGATGGCGAAGGTCTCACGGTCGTCGCCGTTGATCAGCGCCAGCCGGCGATGGCCGAGCTGGATGAGAAGCCTGGCCGCCTCGTGGAAGGCGCCCTCATTGTCGATGTCGGTGAATGGATAGTCGAAATCCAAGCCTTCGCTGCGGCCATGCACGATGAACGGAATGCCGAGCGTGTTGACCAGCGCCACGCGCCGGTCGGCGGGCGTTGGCGAGGAGATGTAGACGGCGTCGACCTGCCGGTTGGCGACGATGCGCCGGTAGGTCGTTTCCTGGTCGTCGGCATCGGCCGGCGACAGCACCAGGTCAAGCTCGTGCGAGCGGGCATAGTCGCCAAGGCCGGACAGGAACTCGACGAAGTGCGGATCGATGTCGACGGATGCACCGGTCGGCAGGACATAGCCGATCATGCCGGTCTTGCCGGTCGCCAGCCGGCGCGCGCTCGGGTTGGGGCGGTAGCCGTGGCGCTTGGCGGCGTCCATCACCCGCCGGCGCGTTTCCTCGTTGACCTCCGGATAGCCGTTCAGCGCGCGGCTTACCGTGGTCTGCGAAAGCGCCAGCATATGGGCGAGCTGCTTGAGGTTCACAGCAGGTCTCCGCGCCTCAAAGCGCTTTTAAATTGAATAGGCCAAGACACCACGGTAGCTGGGCGCCGCCATGAGCAACCATAAGGGTGGTTTGACAAGATTTGAAACAGAAATTGCTGCTGCACCGCCATAAAAGCATGCTGCAACGCACTTTTTGAGCTCGGATGGCCTCAAATTAAATCGATTAGCACATCACCCTCTTGACTTCCGCGCGATTCAATGGCGAGATCAAAAAAGCCAAAGCGCTTTGGAAGACTCTCCGAAAGGTTGCGGTTCCTTTCCGACTGAGTCACAGTCCTGCGGCGTCGGCGGACGGAATGGAGGTTCCGTCCGGTGTGTGTGACCCACTGGGAGGAATACCGATGAAGAAAATGCTTTTGCTGGGCGCCGCGTTTGTCACGCTCGCCCTGAACGTGCCCGCGCAGGCCGAACTGAAGTTCAAGCCGGGCGAGGATCCCCGCTTCGACTGGGCGAATTTTGAAGAGCTCAAGAAAGTCAATCTCAAGGGCGAGACGCTGACCATCTTCGGGCCATGGCGCGGCGAGGACGAAGGCCTGGTGCGCGGCGTTCTCGACTATTTCTCGGAAGCCACCGGCGTCGAGATCAAGTACTCCTCTTCTGAGAATTACGAACAGCAGATCGTCATCGACACGCAGGCCGGCAGCCCGCCCAACATCGCCGTGCTGCCGCAGCCGGGCCTGATTCAGGACCTGGCGTCGAAGGGCCTGCTGACGCCGCTCGGCGACGATACCGCCAAATGGGTCAAGGACAATTACGGCGCCGGCCAGTCCTGGGTCGATCTCGGCACCTTCAAGGACAAGGACGGCAAGCCGGGCTTCTTCGCTTTCCCTTACAAGGCCGACGTGAAGTCGCTGGTCTGGTACTCGCCCGACAATTTCAAGGAAGCCGGCTACACGGTTCCCAAGACGCAGGAAGAACTCGCCGATCTCGAGAAGAAGATCATCGCCGACGGCGGCAAGCCGTGGTGCATCGGGCTGGGCTCCGGCGGCGCCACGGGCTGGCCGGCGACCGACTGGGTCGAGGACCTGATGCTGCGGACCCAGACGCCCGACGTCTACGACAAGTGGGTGAAGAACGAGATCCCGTTCAACGATCCGGCGGTGGTCAACGCCATCGATATCTTCGGCAAGATCGCGACCGACGACAAGATGGTTGATGGTGGCGCCAAGGCGGTTGCGGCGACCGATTTCCGCGACAGCCCGAAGGGCCTCTTCTCGGTGCCGCCGAAATGCTACCTGCACCATCAGGCATCGTTCATCCCGACCTTCTTCCCGGAAGGCACCAAGGTTGGCCAGGACGCGGACTTCTTCTACTTCCCGCCCTATGCCTCGAAGCCTGACCTGGGCACGCCCGTGCTCGGCGCCGGCACGCTGGCGATGATCACCAAGGACTCCAAGGCCGCGCGCGCCTTCATCGAATTCCTGAAGATGCCGCTGGCGCACGAGATCTGGATGGCCGAGGGCGGTTTCGTGACGCCGTTCAAGGCGGTCAACAAGGCAGCCTATGCCAGCGACGCGCTGAGGAAGCAGGGCGAGATCCTCGCCAATGCCTCGACCTTCCGCTTCGACGGTTCCGACCTGATGCCGGGCAAGATCGGCGCCGGCGCCTTCTGGACCGGCATGATCGACCTGGTCGGCGGCAAGTCGGCGCAGGATGTCGCCACCGACATCCAGAAGAGCTGGGACGCGATCAAGTAGGCGGGCGGCAAGCAGGCGGCCTGCCGGGCTCGGCAACTCAACGCGCGAGCCTTTCATTCTCGCACTGGATCCGGGCCTAGCCGGCCCGGATCCGACGGCGGCCCGCGCCGCGGCCTTTCGTCATGAGCGCATCGACATGAAGCGCAATCCGCAAAACGTTCTGCGGCCGATCGCGCTCCAAACAACTGAAATCGGCGCCTGGTCCCGTCACCAAGGTCATTCAACCCTGGTGGATCATGCGCAGGGGGAGGAACCCATGGCGTCTCAGATCTTCTCGGCCATATTCGTCATCATCGTCGGGGTCGGCGGTTGCGTCGCCTATTTCTGGGGCGCCAACAAGCTGGTCGACCTGATATTCCCGTCGCGCGGCGTCGCCGGTGCCGCCGCCATCGACAATCTGCGCCGGCAGGGGCTGATCAGGCCATGGCTGTTCGTCGGTCCGGCGATGATCATCCTGACCATCTATCTGATCTATCCGGTGGTCGAGACGCTGCGGCTGTCGTTCCTCGATCGCGGCGGCGCCAATTTCGTCGGCTTGGCCAACTATGAATGGGCGTTCGGCGATCGCGAGTTCCGCAACTCGATCCTCAACAACATCATCTGGCTGGCGGTGGTGCCGGCCGCCTGCACCTTCCTCGGGCTGATCATCGCCGTGCTCACCGACAAGATCTGGTGGGGCACGATCGCCAAGAGCCTGATCTTCCTGCCGCTGGCGATCTCCTTCGTCGGCGCCAGCGTGATCTGGAAATTCATCTACGAGTATCGCGGCGAGGGCCAGACGCAGATCGGCATCCTCAACGCCATCATCCAGCATTTCGGCGGCCAGCCGCAGGTCTGGATATCGCTGCCGTTCTGGAACAATTTCTTCCTGATGATCATCCTGATCTGGATCCAGACCGGCTTTGCCATGGTCATCCTTTCCTCCGCCCTGCGCGGCATTCCGGAGGAAACGCTGGAAGCCGCCGTCATCGACGGCGCCAACCCGTTCCAGATCTTCTGGAAGATCATGGTGCCGCAGATCTGGGGCACAATCGCCGTCGTCTGGACGACGATCACCATTCTGGTGCTCAAGGTTTTCGACATCGTGCTGACCATGACCAACGGCCAGTGGAACAGCCAGGTGCTGGCCAATCTGATGTTCGACTGGATGTTCCGTGGCGGCGGCGACTTCGGCCGCGGCGCCACCATCGCCATCATCATCATGATCGCGGTCATTCCGATCATGGTCTGGAACATCCGCCAGGCGAACAAAGAGACGGGAGGACATTGAGATGGCCGTCGCGACCGGAAATTCCTTCGCCAGCCGCTTTGGCGTCCACATTGCCGTCCTTGTCTTCGTTGCCATCTGGACCATCCCGACGCTCGGCATCCTGGTCTCGTCGCTGCGCGTCAAGGACCAGATCATCGCCTCGGGCTGGTGGAATTCGTTCTCCAGTTCCACCCAGACGGAAGCCGGCCGCCTGCCGGCCGCCTCGACGCAAGTCGAGAAGGACGGCAAGTTCGTCCTTCAGGGCAACATCTTCGGGGACGGCGCTGCCCGCAACATCAGTGCTTTCGGCGTCAAGTCGGCGGCGCCCACGCAATATCCCGCCGGCAGCGTCGCCGATCTCGGCGACGGCGTAACCTTGCAGCTCAATGCCGACGGCAGCTTCGTCATGGCCTCGCCCAAGGCGTTCGAAGGCGATCGCGGCCAGCGCGTCTACTATGCCTCGTCGGCGCCGCCGAAATTCACCACCGACAACTACAAGACCGTGCTGTTTTCCGAAGGCATCGGCCGCTCCTTCATGAACTCGCTGACCGTCACCATCCCGGCGACCGTCATCCCGATCCTGATCGCCGCCTTTGCCGCCTACGCGCTGGCCTGGATGCGCTTTCCCGGCCGTGCGCTGCTGATCGCGGTCATCATCGGCCTGCTGGTGGTGCCGCTGCAGATGTCGCTGATCCCGCTTCTGAAGCTCTACAACGGCGTCGGCTCGTTCTTTGGCGTGCCGTCGAAAACCTATCTTGGCATCTGGCTGGCGCATACCGGCTTTGGCCTGCCCTTCGCGATCTACCTGTTGCGCAGCTACATTGCCGGCCTGCCGCGCGAGATCATGGAATCGGCGCGCATCGACGGCGCCAGCGATTTCGAGATCTTCGTCAAGATCGTGCTGCCGCTGTCATTTCCGGTGCTGGCCTCGTTTGCCATCTTCCAGTTCCTGTGGGTATGGAACGATCTCTTGGTAGCGATGGTTTTCCTGGGTACGGAAGCAGACCAGATCGTGCTGACAGCCAAGCTCAATGCCTTGCTTGGTTCGCGCGGCGGCGATTGGGAGATCCTGACGACATCGGCCTTCGTGACCATCATCGTGCCGCTGATCGTGTTCTTCTCGCTGCAGCGCTATTTCGTCCGCGGGCTGCTTGCCGGTTCCGTGAAAGGAGGCTGAGACCATGCAATCAGCTTTGAAGGCCAGTTCGAAACCTGACCTCGCCGTCGATCGCGACTGGTGGCGAGGCGCGGTGATCTACCAGATCTATCCGCGCAGCTACCAGGACTCGAACGGCGACGGCATTGGTGACCTCAGGGGCATCATCGGCCGGCTCCCCTACATCGCGGCACTCGGCGCGGACGCCATCTGGATATCGCCGTTCTTCAAATCGCCGATGAAGGATTTCGGCTACGACGTCACCGACTATTGCGACGTCGATCCGATGTTCGGCACGCTGGCCGATTTCGATGCGCTGACAGCCGAGGCGCACAGGCTGGGCTTGAAGGTGATGATCGACGAGGTGCTGTCGCACACCGCCGACAATCATCCGTGGTTCAAGGAAAGCCGATCGAGCCGCACCAACCCGAAGGCCGACTGGTATGTCTGGGCGGACGCCAGGCCGGACGGCACGCCGCCCAACAACTGGCTGTCGATCTTCGGCGGATCGGCGTGGCAATGGGACACCAGCCGCCAGCAATATTACCTGCACAACTTCCTGGCCGAGCAGCCCGACCTCAACTTCCACAACCGCCAAGTCCAGGACGCGTTGCTCGACGTCACCCGTTTCTGGCTCGAGCGCGGCGTCGACGGTTTCCGGCTCGACACCATCAATTTCTACTTCCACAGCCAGGGCCTGGAAAACAACCCGCCGCTGCCGCCGGAAGAGCGCAACGACCAGACGGCGCCGGCGGTCAACCCCTACAATTACCAGGACCATCTCTACGACAAGAGCCGTCCGGAGAACCTTGCTTTCCTCGAACGGTTCCGCGCCTTGCTCGACGAATACCCGGCAGCAGCAGCCGTCGGCGAGGTTGGCGATTCGCAGCGCGGGCTGGAAGTGGTGGCGGCCTATACCGCCGGCGGCAAGCGCGTGCAGATGTGCTATTCCTTCGATTTCCTGGCGCCCGAAAAGATCAGCGCGGCCAAGGTCCGCTCGGTGCTGGAAGCCTTCGGCAAGGTCGCCCGTGACGGCTGGTCGTGCTGGGCCTTTTCCAACCATGACGTGATGCGCCCGGCCTCGCGCTGGGCCGCCAATGAGGCCGACCCGACCGCCTATCTCAAGGTCATCTCGGCGCTGCTGATGTCCTTGCGCGGCTCGGTCTGCATCTACCAGGGCGAGGAACTCGGCCTTGGCGAGGCCGACCTGCGGTTCGAGGATCTGCAGGACCCCTATGGCATCCGCTTCTGGCCGGAATTCAAGGGCCGCGACGGCTGCCGCACGCCGATGGTGTGGGATGCCGCCGCCAGGAATGGCGGCTTCTCGACGGCGAAGCCGTGGCTGCCGGTGCCCGGAAAGCATCTCTCGCAAGCGGTCAATGTCCAGCAGGGCGACGATCACTCCTTGCTCGAGCATTACCGGCGCTTTCTCACCTTCCGGCGCGCCCATCCGGCGCTGGCCAAGGGCGACATCACCTTCATCGAAAGCCAGGGCGACACGGTCGCTTTCACGCGCCGGGCAGGCAATGAGCAGATCGTCTGCGTCTTCAATCTGGGAGCCGTGCCGACCGAGATTGACCTTGGCGACCGATCGCTGCACCCTTTGCCCGGGCACGGATTTTTGGGCCAGACGAGCACTGGTTCCATACAGCTCGGCGGCTACGGCGCCTGGTTCGGGCGCATCGACTGAATTTCAAATCACTGGGAGGAAACCAATGGCCGATGTCACGCTAAGACAAGTGAAGAAGTCCTACGGCAATCTGAACATTCTCCATGGCATCGACCTCGATATAAAGTCGGGCGAATTCATCGTCTTCGTCGGCCCGTCCGGTTGCGGCAAGTCGACCTTGCTGCGGTCGATCGCCGGGCTCGAGGAAATCACCTCCGGTGAGCTCAAGATCGCCGGCGAGGTGGTGAACGACGTGCCGCCGTCGAAGCGGGGCATCGCCATGGTGTTCCAGTCCTATGCGCTTTATCCGCACATGACCGTCTACGACAACATGGCCTTCTCGATGAAGATCGGCAAGGAAAGCAAGACCGAGATCGACAAGCGGGTGCGGCAGGCGGCGGAAATCCTGCAGCTGACCAAATATCTCGACCGCCTGCCCAAGGCGATGTCGGGCGGCCAGCGCCAGCGCGTCGCCATCGGCCGCGCCATCGTGCGCAATCCGAAAGTGTTCCTGTTCGACGAGCCGCTGTCGAACCTTGACGCGGCGCTGCGCGTCGCCACCCGCATCGAGATCGCCAAGCTCAAGGAATCGATGCCCAACACGACCATGATCTACGTCACCCACGACCAGGTCGAGGCGATGACGCTGGCCGACCGTATCGTGGTGCTCAAGGAAGGCCATATCGAACAGGTCGGCACGCCGATGGACCTCTACAAGAAGCCCGGCAATCTGTTCGTCGCCCAGTTCATCGGCTCGCCGGCCATGAACATCCTGCCGGCGACCATCGACAAGACCGGAAACCCGACCGTCGTCAGCCATGTCGGCGGGCGGAAGGCGACGGTGCCGATCTCGACACCGGCTTCGGCAAAGGGTGCTGCGGTGAGTTTCGGGGTGCGGCCGGAAGACCTGATCATCGCCACCGGCGCGGACTATCTGTTCGAAGGAACGGTGGACTATGTCGAACAGCTCGGCGAGGTCCAGCTTGTCTACGTCGACATCGGCCGCGCCGACCTGCCGCTGGTGACCAAGCTGCCTGGCAATGTCGAGGTCAAGCGCGGCTCGACATTGCGGCTGAGCGCCAATGCCGAGGACCTGCATATCTTCGATGCGGACGGACATTCCTTCGCGCTCCAGAAGCCGGAGGCAAAGGCGGCCTGAGGCGGCCAGTCCCGCTGGACCAAGACGAGACAAAAACAAGAGCGGCGGGCAAGGCCCGCCGCTCTTGTTTCAGGAATCGACTTCGGCTGTTAGTGGCCGAAGAGGTTCCGGTCGCTGCCCTGAGGGGCTGACTTCTCTACGTCGCCCGACGAATTGAGCAGCTTGTAGACGGGCGAGCCGCTGTTGCGGATCGAGCCCGTATGCGAGGTGTCGACATTGACGGTCGCCTGCTTGTTGATGTCGGTGCCGCCAACGTTGTCGTTGCGGGCATAGGCGCTGCCGGCGGCAATCAGAAGAGCGGCGGCAGTAAGAACAATCTTTTTCATTTTTGATACTCCGGTATTTTCGCGTTCAAGGCGGCGGGCTGGCCCCGCCGCCTTGCTGTCGGGTGTTAGTTGTTGCCGAACAGGTTGCGGTTGCTGCCCTGGGCAGGCGCCTGGGCGGCCGGCTCCGACTTCTTGATGGAAGCCGTGTACGAGCTGTCGACCGCAGCGGCGGGCTGGTTGGCACCGTTGGAGCCAAAATTGTCGCTGCCGGCAAAAGCGCTGCCGGAAATGGCAAGGAGGGCGGCGGTGGCGATAAGGATCTTCTTCATTTCAAGTACTCCTGAATTTCTGGACTTCGCCAGGGCGGCGGGCAAGCCCGCCGTCACCTGGAGAATCGGCTGTTAGTTGTTGCCGAAGAGGTTACGGTCGCTGCCCTGAACGACGGGCTGCTTTTCAGCCTGAGCCGACTTCTGGATCGAAGCCGTGCGCGAGCTGTCAACCGAGGTGGCTGCAGGCTGATTGGCGCCATTGGAGCCAAAGTTGTCGCTGCCGGCGAAGGCGCTGCCGGAGATGGCCAGAACGGCGGCGGCAGAAAGGATGATCTTCTTCATTTCAAGTACTCCTGAATTTCTGGATTTCGCCAGGGCGGCGGGCAAGCCCGCCGCCTGCTGGGGATCGGCTGTTAGTGATTGCCGAAGAGGTTACGGTCGCTGCCCTGGGCAGGCGTCTGAGCAGCCGGTTCCGACTTCTTGATCGAAGCGGTGTACGAGCTGTCGACAGCGGTGGCTGCCGGGGCATTCGAACCGTAGTGATCGCTACCATTAGCGAAGGCGCTGCCGGAGATGGCCAGAAGGGCGGCGGCAGTGAGGACAATCTTTTTCATTTTTGATACTCCAGTATCTTCTTATTTCCGTCCGTCTAGCGGCGTGTCTTGGAAGGAATTCGCGTCGTTCGGACCGCCCCGATGTGGGAAAGCCATCCGGCCATTTCCAATCACGAAGTTGTTTCGCGTGGACCATGAATCTGCTACTTGAAATTGTGCCAAAGGCTTCTACACCGGTTATTTTTATGTGTTATATCAATATGATAGCCTAAAACATCCCTCCGATCACCAACTGTGTCGCAAGCCCAGTGTTCACACCGTCCTGCACGCATCGTCAACAGAAACGAACCGTTCGGTTCGATTTTAGAGAGAGCTAATAGTCACTTTTCGAAACCGTTAACCGTTCTTGGCCTCCGCAAGCGACCGGATTCGAGAAGATCGCAGCCGGCAAATGGCAGCCGGGCAGATGGATTTCAGCCCCGCAATCGACAACCGGGGCGTTTCGTATGCGTGTCGCGCCGCATGGATGCGATGTCGCTTTCATGCCGATGTCGCAATCGCCGTCGTGATTAGATCATGACATCTCAGGTGCCGCTTCGTGACGACGAGGCGGAGAATTGGGAAGCCGGTCAGAATCCGGCGCTGCCCCCGCAACGGTGGTGGAGTTCAAGTCGCAACGGGAGACCACTGGGCCGAAAGCCTGGGAAGGTGTCGCGATCGTCCGCAAGGACAACTCCAGAGCCCGGAAACCAGCCGGAGATGTCTAGACTCGACTGATCGCGGTGGGCGGTCAAGAGGTGGATGGTGCATGTCCGGCTCATCGCCGGCTTGCGTCCGATCCTTCCTCTCTTCCCCTCCGATGCAGTCCTTGATTGTGAGGACAGGACATGGACGCGCGCAACGACATGCTGAGGCTCTTGAATGGCCGCAAGCAAGGCTTTTCACTAGAGCAGCCCTTCTACACCGATCCCGACTTTTTCAAGCTCGACATGGAGCTGATCTGGTATCGCGACTGGCTGTTCATCGGCCATGATTGCGAACTGCCGAAGCCGGGCAGCTACATCACCGTGCAGATCGGTGACTATCCGGTCGTCATCGTCCGCGACCAGCAAGGCAAGATCAACGGCTTCCACAATTCCTGCCGCCATCGCGGCAGCCGTGTCTGCAATTCCGACAAGGGCACGGCGGCAAAGCTGGTCTGCCCCTACCACCAATGGACCTATGAGCTGGACGGAAGGCTGCTGTTCGCCAGGCAGATGGCCGACGGTTTCGACAAGAGCCAGTTCGGCCTGAAGCCGGTCGCCTGCGAGACGGTCGGCGGTTACATCTTCATTTGCCTGGCCAAGGAGCCGGCGGATTTCGCGCCGATGCGGGCGATGATCGAACCCTATCTCAAGCCGCACCGGCTAAGTGAGGCAAAAGTCGCCTTCGAGAGCACGATCATCGAGAAGGGCAACTGGAAGCTGGTCTGGGAAAACAACCGCGAGTGCTACCATTGCGCCGGCAATCATCCGGAGCTCTGCAAGACCTTCCCGGAAGCACCGACGGTGACCGGCGTGCAAGGCGCCGACAGTGATCCTGAAATGCTCGCGCACTGGGCGAAATGCGAAGCGACCGGCCTGCCGAGCAAGTTTCGCATCGATACGGCCGGACAGTACCGTGCCACCCGCGCGCCGCTGCTGCGCGATGCCGTCAGCTACACGATGACCGGCAAGCGGGCGGTGAAGAAGAACCTGTCCGAAGCCGTCTCCGCCGACCGCATCGGCACTTTGATGCACTATCACTATCCGACGACGTGGAACCACATCCTCATCGACCATGCGGTGACCTTCCGCGTGCTGCCGATCAGCGCCACGGAGACCGCGGTGACAACCAAATGGCTGGTGCACAAGGATGCGGTCGAAGGCGTCGACTACGATCTCGCCGAACTCACCCATGTGTGGACCGAGACCAACGACCAGGACCGCCGCATCGTCGAGGAAAACGCCTTCGGCATCCTGTCGCCGGCCTACGAACCAGGTCCCTATTCGGAGTTGCATGAGGGCGGCGTGATCCAGTTCGTCGACTGGTACGCGCGTTTCATCGGCCCACGCCTGGCCGGAGACGGCAGGCCGGCCCTGCGCAGCGTCGCCTAGCGCATGTCGCCCAAAAGTGCGCAGCGGTTTTGGGATCACGACATGCACGGAACAAAAGGGACAAGAGGATGAATGCGATGACGGATCTTGGCCTCTATCGCCATCTCGACGAGATGGCGCCCTGGAACGACAGGCTCCAGGTGCTGGAAGTGATCGGCGTCGCCGACGAGGCCCCTGACGTAAAGACCTTCACCTTCCGCTCCGATAACCAGACCTGGTTCCGCTACAAGCCTGGCCAGTTCGTGACGTTGGAACTGCCGACCGCCGACGGGCCGCTGATGCGCACCTATACGCTGTCGTCCTCGCCGTCGCGGCCGTTCTCGATCGCGGTGACGGTTAAGGCACAAGCGGGCAGCATCGGCACACGCTGGATGTTCGATCATCTGACGCCCGGCACCCATGTCAAGGCCTATGGCCCGGCCGGCGACTTCTCGTTGCACAGCCACCCGGCGGCCAAATACCTGTTCATTTCGGCCGGCTCCGGCGTGACGCCGATGATGTCGATGCTGCGCTGGCTCAACGACTGCGCGCCATGGACCGATGTCGGCTTCGTCAACTGCGCGCGCCGCCCGGAAGAGATCATTTTCCGCAAGGAGCTCGAGCTGCTCGGCAGCCGCATGCCCGGCCTGTCGCTCGGCTTCATGATCGAGGAGCGGTCGAGCCGCGAGGGCTGGTTCGGCCATATGGGCCGCATCGACGCGATCCGGCTGCCGTTGCTGGCGCCTGATTTCCGCGAACGCGAAATCTTCTGCTGCGGCCCCGATCCCTTCATGCGCGCCGTGCGCGGCATGCTGGAGGCCGCCGGCTTCGACATGACGAAATACCATCAGGAGAGCTTTGCGGCGCCTGTCGTGGAGGAGATCCCGGCGCCGTTCGCGGCGCAGGCGCGCGACGGCACCGCGGTTCCCGTCGAAGCCGCCACGCCGATCCGCTTCTCGCTTTCGGATGTCGATGCCGAGTGCGTCGCCGGCCAGACCGTGCTGCAGACGGCGCGGGCTTCGGGCGTGCGTATCCCCGCCGCCTGCGAGTTCGGCCTGTGCGGAACCTGCAAGGTCAAGAAGGTGGCGGGCGCCGTCGAGATGAGCCACAATGGCGGTATCCTCGATCATGAGATCGACGACGGTTTCATCCTCGCCTGCTGCTCGAAACCACTTTCGGCGCTCGAAATCGAGGCGTGATCCACCCGGAGCCAGACCGCTCCCAAAAATGGTCGACGCCTCACCGGCACCCGTTGTCTTGCCAAGGAAGAACCGAGTGTTTACAGGCGTTGTTGGGGAGCGACCGCGTCGACCGGCGATCTGGTCGCTCAAGCCGCGGGGCCAAGAACGATGCGCCATGCCAATGTCTACACAATCGCGAGCAAGGACATTGTCTTTGAGTCCTTCGACGGCGAGGCCGTGGTGCTCGATCTTTCGAGCGGGAAATATTTCGGGTTTTCCGATTCAGGCAGCAGGATCTGGCAGGCGCTTTCGTCCGGCGTCGATGCCCAGGCCCTGATCGGGCTGACCGCAGGCGCCTCGACAATAGGCCCGGCTGAACTCGACGGCTTCGTATCGCAATTGGTCGAACTGCGGCTCCTGACGCGTTCCGACGCGCCGGCGCAGCCACTGCCGGGCGACCTGCTTGCCGCGCTTGCGGCCACGAGCGAGCCGCTCAACGTGAGTGTCCACGACGACCTCGCCGACCTCATCATCGTGGATCCCATCCATGAAGTCGAGGAACCGCTGGGCTGGCCGGCAGTCAAGCAGGCATCCTGACGATCAGTCGCATCCGTGACAGAGGGGTGCTGGACCTGGCCATGTCGCGCGTTACCCTCGAAACCTTGCCGGACTACGCCCGCTATCTCATCGCCGCCGCCGAAGGCGCGTCCGCGCCCTATCCACTCACGCGAAAGATCCGCCTGCCCTGGCTGGAAGTGACCGCGCATCTCGGTCCCGGTGTGCTGGCGGATGCGCTCGGCCATGCTTTTGTCGAGAGCAGGGGTGATCAACCGGAAAGCTCCCGCTGCCGCATTTTTATTGCTCATCCGGGCATCCACGGCATCCCGGAGCCGGCACGGTGGGGCGACGCGCACTTCACCGAACACGGCTTTGCCGAGCGCCTCGCCGAGGCCGGGTTGCGCGGCCACTATTTTCACGATCTCGATTTCTGGCAGTTCTACGATCCGCAACGTCGCGTTGGCGTGCAGTTGATGGGCTCGGCCGACGCCTTTCCGCCCTGGGAACCTGGCGCGCCGCTGCGCGCCTTCCTGCACTGGGAGTATGCGGCACGCGGCATGCGGCTGACCCATGCCGGCACGCTTGGCGCCAACGGCAAGGGCGTGCTGCTGGCCGGCGCGGGCGGCGCCGGCAAATCCGGCACCGTCGCTGCCGGCCTCCTCAACGGTCTGGACAGCGTCGGCGACGACTATGTGCTGATCGACCTCGCCAACGGCGTGACCGCGCGTCCGCTGTTTTCAACGCTGAAACAAGATCCCCAAGGGTTTGCGCGGCTCGGGCTGAAGCGCCGGGTGCCCGCCAACGGTCCGCTCAACTGGCAGGGCAAGCATGCTTTTCACATTGGCGACATCGCGCCTCGGCCGGTACCGGCAACGCTGGACATCGTTGCGCTGGTGGTGCCACATATCAGCGGTGGCGGGGCAAGCTCGATCATGCCGGTGTCGCGCAGGGATGCCATGATTGCATTGGCGCCGTCCGGCATAGCGCAGATGCCGGGCGAGCGGGAAAGCGGCTTTCGCTTCTTCAGTGATCTAACCCGCCTGCTGCCGTGCTACCGTCTGTCGCTGGGGACGCAGCCGCAGGAGATCGCCGGCACGGTCGCGGATTTCCTCGCGCGGGGCGCTTCGTGAAACTGAGCGTGATCATGCCTGTCTACAACCGCGAGCGCTATGTCGTTTCGGCATTGCGCTCGCTGGTGCGGCAGCGCGACGTCGATCTCGACATCATCGTCATCGATGACGGCTCGACCGACGGTTCGGCGGAGGCCGTGCGCTCGATGATGCGCGAGACCCCCTGCATCCGCCTGTTCCGGCAGGCCAATATGGGCGTCGCCAGGGCGCGCAATGCCGGGTTGCGGCAGCTGCCGCCGGAGGCCGGGTTCGTGTCGTTCCTGGATTCGGACGACATCTCGCTGGCGGGACGCTTCAAGAGAGATCTTGCGTGCTTCATGGCCGATCCCCGCCTCGAATTGACCTATTCGCTGATGACGCTGGCCGACCGGATTGACGACGAGAGGCTTGAGCCCGCGGCCGACAGCCGTACCATGACGCTTCGGGGAATTTCGCTGAGCGCGGCCGTGTTCAGCAGGGGGCTTGTCGACCGGACGGGCCAATTCGACGAGGATTTCGAACAGGCCGAGGACACCGACTATCTGCTGCGTGTTTTCGAAACGGGTCCGAACTACGAATTGCTGGATGCCGTCGCGATCTACTACCGGCGCCACGCTGGCAATGTCACCAGGGAACATAGCGGCAGGGTCCGCAACCACTTGCGTGCCATCCACAAGTCGATGCGGCGGCGCAAGGCCGACCCGTCGTTACATGAAGTCCAGGGCATCTTCGAACTGAAGGGCCCGGCCAACTGGCAGATGCTGTGATGCCGGACACAATCGGTTCGGATCGGCCAAGCCCGCAACGATCGTGAAGCCATCAATGAGGCTGAGCGTGATCATGCCCGTCTACAACCGCGAGGCCTTTGTCGGCGCGGCCCTGCGCTCGCTGTTGAGACAACGCGACGCCGCCGATCTCGACATCATCGTCATCGATGATGGCTCGACAGACGGATCGGCCGAAGTCGTGCGCTCGGTGATGGATGAAAACCCCTGCATCCGCCTGTTCCAGCAGCCCAACCTGGGGGTGACCCGGACGCGCAACACCGGGCTCAGGCTGCTCGATCCGGAAACGGAACTGGTGTCCTTTCTCGATTCGGACGACATTTCCCCCGCTGGACGCTTCGAGGCCGATGTCGAACTCTTCCGGAATGATCCGGACCTGGACCTCACCTATTCAAAAATGATGCTTGTCGACCAGATCGACGACGAGCGTCTGGAGCCGGCCGCCAGCAGCAACAGCATCACGGTTCGGGGCATCCATCTGTCGGCGGCGATCTTTTCGCGCCGGCTTGTCGAGCGAATCGGTGGTTTCGACGAAGCCTTCAATCAGGCGGAGGACACCGACTACCTGCTGCGCACCTTTGAAAGCGGGCCAAGATATGCGATGCCGGAGACAGTGGCGCTCTACTACAGACGCCATCCCGGCAACATGACCCGACAGACCGACGTCCAGTCCCGTGAATTCATGCGCGCTATCTACAAATCGATGAACCGCCGCAAGGCAGATCCGTCCCGGCGTCGAATCGAGGGTATCTTCGATCTCAGGCCTCTCGCTGACTGGCATTTCATGTGATGAGCGGATACGGCGTCGTCATCCCAGCCTTCAACGCAGCCGGCACCATCGCTGAAACCCTGCGATCGGTCGTGGCCCAGTCGATCAGGCCCGAGACCATCATCGTCGTCGACGACGGCTCGACCGACGACACGGTCGCGGTGATCAAGACGATGAACCTGCCGGTCAAGCTGTTGCACCAGGACAATGCCGGGCCCGGCAGTGCCACGACCCGGGGCATTGCAGCGCTATCGACGCCACTCATCGCGACGCTCGATGCGGACGATCTGTGGCTGCCCAACAAGATCGAAAGGCAACTCGCGCATCTCGAGGGATCTCCCGCGACATCGGGGGTTTTCTGTCACTGGCGGAATTTCCGCAACGACCGGCCCGACGCGCCCGAGGCCGCTGCCTTGCCTGGCTGGTCGCGGACCACCATGATGATCCGCCGCGCGGTCGCCGAGACCGTTGGACCAATCGTCGATCCGCCGGGCGGCCGGGGCGAAATGATCGACTGGATCGCCCGGGTGCGCGAAGCCGGTTTCGTCCTTGATATGATGGACGAGGTGCTGGCGTTGCGGCGCATCAGGCCGGGCAGCCTGTCCTATGGACGCGATCCGGCACGCGATCGCGGCTATCTCCAGGTGGCAAGGCTCGCCATGCAGCGGCGAGCACGGAACAAGGCGGGCACGAGTTGACGGCCAAGGCAGTTCGCCGCATCGGCCGCCGCTTTCCGGACTATGGCTGGTCCTGGCCGACCGGCGGGCTCGACCAGTTGCTCAAGGCGGCGCTTCTTTCCGACGAGGACGCCGCCGCCGCTTGCGCGGCGCGCTGGCTGGACGAGAACGACATCGACCTCGTCTCCTTCCGCGAGCACCGGCTGCTTGCCGCCATCTCCGACAGGTTCGGCAGGAAGCTTGCCGGCCATTCCGCCTATCCGCGCCTCGTTGGCCTGCAGAAGATGCTGTGGACCAAGTCGCGCATGGCCATGCGCGAGGCGGAGCCAGCGTTGAAGGCGATGGCGGACGCCGGATGCATGGTGATGCTGATCAAGGGCGCCAGCCGCATTGCCTTGAACGCGTCGGCGCAGCGTGGCCGCGTGGCGCACGACATAGACATATTGGTACGGCCGCAGGACATGCAAACAGCCTTCGACGTGCTGCGCGACCGCGACTGGCAGATCGCCTCGGGTGTCAGCCCGCAATATCTGCGAACCCGGTTGCCGTCGCTGCGATCGATGAACTTCTTCAAGGGCAGTTTCGGTGACATCGACCTGCACCAGCTGGCTTATGACGGTTCGCAGCAAAGCAATGAAGACGACCTGGCCATCTGGAGCCGGGCGGCGGCCGCCGCGTTCAGCGGTGTCGGCGTGCTGGTGCCGTCGCCTGCCGACCGCATTGCGCTCGCCATCGCGCATGGCGGGCTCGATGCCCACACGCACAGCGACTGGCTGGTCGATTGCGCCGTGGCTATCCGCGACGGCGAAGTCGACTGGGACGTGTTCCTCGATATTGTCGCCCGGCGAGGCCTTGCCGCCGCCGCGGCGGTGGCGCTCTCCTATCTTGCGCTGGGTATCGGCGTGGCGGTGCCGGATGGGGTGCTGGCGCGCGTGCTGGCGATGGCCGACCGCACCGGCCTTTCGCGCTGGTCGGCCGTGCTGCAGGCCAAGCCGCGTACCGATTTCGGCAGGCTGGTCTGGCTGTCGCGCGGCCTTGCCAAGCAATTGCGGCTGAAGCGAAAGAGCGGCCGGCTGCAACAGGAGCCGCCGGCCAAGGCCTGGCGCGGCAAGTTGGTCGGGCGCAAGCCGCCAGCCGCGCGAGCGCCGTTGGTGTTTTCGCAGGCTATCGCGGGTCCGCAGAAAACCGGTGATATAATGCTGGACGTCACCGTCAGGATCGCTGTCCCGCCGGTCCGGCGCCGCATCGAGATGGAGATCAATGCCGGTGACGACCATGTTGCTCGCCTGCGTGCCATGGTCATCAGCCGATCCGGCAAGGAAAGGGTGCTGCATTTTCGCGGCAAGGTGAGGCTGGACGGCTCACAACAGGCCTTGACGCTGGAGGCGCGGCCGTCGCGGCAGTTTCGCGAATGGAATGACGCAGCCGCCGTCGCCACCTATGGCGCACTGCCTTTCCAATTGCTGTCGGCAGAATTCTCGCCGGCCGGCTGAGACCGGAGGGGACGAGAGGCACGCGTCGAAAAACGACAAGCGCAACCTCTGCGAAGCGACCCTCCTTCAGACCCCGTAGCGTTCGGTGCGAATGATTTCAGCCGCAACGCCGGCATCGGTCAGCGCTTGGGCGGCAGCCGAAACGAAAGCGTTGGAGCCGCAGACGAAGGCGGTGTCAGGCGGCTCGGGCAGCCGGGCCATGGCTTGCACCATCATCGCGACGTCCACCCGTCGTGAATAGTCGGCCGGCCGGCGCGCGGCTTCGCGCGTCAGGGTCAGCACCAGGCCGAAGCCGTCCTCGCGGTCGTCGAGGCCGATCAGCTCGTCACGAAAGATCACTTCGTCCCAGACGCGCGCCGAAAAGACCAGAACGACGGGCACCGTCGATTTTCGTGCGGCGCGATGGCGGACCATCGACATCAACGGCACGACGCCCGAGCCGCCGCCGACCAGCAGAAGTGGCCCACCATCATCATCGGGCCAGACGAAATGCCCGCCGAGCGGCCCGCGCAGTTCGACCTCGTCGCCAACCGCGGCGACCTCGTGGAAGAAGGGCGAGACCTCGCCATCATCGAGTTTCTCGATCGCCAGCTCGATCGCCCCGTCCGTCCTGGGCGCGGAGGCTATGGAATAGGAGCGGCGCGCCTGATAACCATCCGGCGCCGTCAGCCTGACATCGACATGCTGCCCGGCTCGATAGGCGAAGGGCCGCGACGGCCGGAAGAAGAAGCTGGTGACCCGCGGCGTGCGCTTTTCGATGCGGACGATCGCGGCTGTCTGCCAGGGCGACTGGGCCGCCAGCGCCTCGCTCATGGATCGTCCGTATAGCGCTGTTCGCGCCAGGGGTCGCCATAGATGTGATAGCCGCGCAATTCCCAGAAGCCGGGCTCGTCACGCGTCGTGAACTGCAGGCCGTTCAACCATTTGGCCGACTTCCAGAAGTAGAGATGCGGAACGAGCAGCCGCGCCGGACCGCCATGGTCCGGGGTGATCGGCTTGCCTTCGTAGAGCAGCGCCACCATCGCCTTGCCGGCGGTCAGATCCTTTACCGGCACATTGGTGGTGTAGCCGTCGAACGCATGCGCCAGCGTGAAACCGGTCGGCGGCTCCAGACCGGCATCGGCAAGGATATCGTCGATCAGCACGCCCTGCCACGGCGTGTCGAACTTGGTCCACGCGGTCACGCAATGGATGTCTCGCGTCATCTTGGTCAAAGGCAGCGCGTTGAACTCGGCCCAATTCCATTTCTTGATTGGTCGCGGCCCATGCTTCAGCGTGAACGACCAGTCCTCGGTGCGCACGCGCGGCGTCGGACCGGCCGACAGGACCGGAAATCCCTGCTCCAGATATTGCCCGGGCGGGATGCGCGCATCGCCGTCGGTCGGTGGGCGCCGCCCAGAAACAAAACCTCGGGTGACCATTGCGGCAATCCCTCTGTGTCAGGCCATCTGTCAGCCTTGCACAATGTTCTCGAAGATACCGTGGCGGGCAACCGAAATCTTGATACAGGCGGAGGGTTCGTCGTTGGTCCGACCAGCCCTGCCGTTCCTGCGCCCGGTTCAGCGCCGCATGTCAGCCATTGGCAAACGGCACCGCGACATAAATCCGGCCGCCGTCGCGCTCCACCAGCAACAGCACCGATTTCCTGCCGGACTTGCCGGCCTGGGCAATCGCCTGGGTGACCTGCCTGGCGTTCTTCACTGGCACCTGATTGACGGCAACGATGAGGTCGCCGGGCTCGATACCGGACGCCGCGGCCGCCTTGTCGGGACTGACGCTGGCAACCACCGCGCCGTGCTGATTGTCGGCGAGGTTCAGCTGCTGGCGAATGTCGGGCTTGATGTCGATCAGGCCGAGGCCGATCGCCGGGGCCCGATTGCCTTGCCCGGTGCCGGGCGCACCGGAGCCGTCGGTCACCGACGCGGTCTTCACGTCATCGCTGTTTTGGCCGACATCGACGGAAATCCGCACCGCCTTGCCCTTGCGCCAGACGTCGAGTGGCTCCCTGGCGCCGGGTGCGACGTCGGCGACGGTCCGCGACAAGTCCTTGGGATCCTTCACGTCCTGTCCGGCAAAGCCGGTGATGACGTCGCCGGTCTCGACGCCGGCCCTGGCGGCCGGCGAGCCGTCATTGACCTGCGAAACCAGTGCCCCGCCGGGATGGTCGAGTCCGATGGCGCTCGCCACATCCGGGGTAACCGGCTGAATCTCGACGCCGAGGTAACCGTACTGGATGGAACCGTCCTTCATCAGCTTGGCGACGACTTTCCGGGCCTGATCGGACGGGATGGCGAAGCCGACGCCGACGCTGCCACCATTGGGCGAATAGATCGCCGCGTTGATGCCGACGACATTGCCGTTCATATCCACCAGCGGGCCGCCGGAATTGCCATGGTTGATCGGAGCGTCGATCTGGATGAAATCGTCAAACGGCCCGCTGTGCAGATCACGACCGCGTGCCGAAACGATGCCTGCGGTGACGGTGGTGCCGATGCCGAACGGATTGCCGATCGCCAGCACCTGGTCGCCGGTCATCAACTTGTCGGAGTCACCCCATTTGACCGTCGGCAACGGCTTGTCGGCCTTGATCTTGAGCACGGCGAGATCGTTCTTGGCATCGCTGCCGACGAGCTTGGCGGGAAGTTCGGTGCCGTCGTCGAGCGTCACCTTGATCGAAGAAGCGCCATCGACGACGTGGTTGTTGGTGACGATGGTGCCGTCGTCGGCGACGATGAAGCCGGAACCGAGCGCCTCGGCACGCTGCGCCTGCTGCTGCGGCGGTGTGCGCGGGGCCGGCATGCCCTGATCGCCGAAGAACTGACGGAAATAGTCGTCGAATGGCGAGTTGCCGAGAGGCATGTTGTCATCGGTGCTTGCCGGCTGTGCCTTCATGACGGTGGTGACGGTCACCACCGCCGGCTTGTCGGCCGCCACGATGGGGGCGAACGAGCCGTTGGGGGCCGTGATGCCGGCGACAGGTGTCTGGGTTGTCGGAACGGTGTTGCCCGCACTTTGGGCGAAAGACACGACGAAGGGGGATATGATCAGCGCAGCGCCCAGCAAGGCCGCGACGCGATGTCTGCGAAGGATATCTGACATGGTCGTTTGTCCGGGCGAGAGTTGATCCAGCGCGCCGTAGCCTCTTCCCCATGCGGGGAAACCCGATCATCCGGCGTGTCGAGGGTCGCGATTGCCCGTCTCGCCTGGCATGGCAGCCGACCGGATCGACAACCCTGCATCTAGAGCGCGGATTGGCCCGATTTAGGGTTTTCGGGCGACGTTACGAAGATTTAATTTCCGGAGGACGGCAGGTCACAATGTCGTTAGCGACAGGCCAGGCCGGGTTTTTCCGCCCCGCAAGGCATCAGATTCCGCCGGTTCGCTGCAGATAGACCGTGGCAATCTCGCGCATGCGCTTGCCATCGAAGCTTGGTCCGTGACCGCCGTGGCCGATGCGGATCGGCAGGTCGAGGAGGCGCTGCATCGTATGGCGATAGGCCGTGCGATCGGAGTCCGGCAGGCTGTCGATCAGCGTGTCGTCGTAGATGGCGTCGCCGCTGAAGAACAAGCCATCGGCCTCGTCGAACAGCGCGATAGAATCCGGCGAATGTCCGGGCAGATGCAGCACGCGGAATTTCCGGTCGCCGAGGTCGACCACGTCGCCCTCGCCAAGGGTCCGCGTCAAGGGCGCCGACGGAATCCTGTAATCGGCGGCTTTCCAACCCGGTGCCGGCAGTCTCGAAACGGCACCTTCGAGATCGTGGAACATATAGGCGTAGGTCGCGGCTTCATCCATGCTTTCGAACTGCGCCGCACTCATCCTTGGCCCGGCCCGCAACGGGAATTCGTGCAGCGAGCCGACATGGTCGAGATGGATGTGCGTCGCGACCACCAGAAGCGGCTTGCCCTGCTGCGTTTCGATTTCCGGCGCCAGCGGGCAGATGCCCATGCCGGTATCGACCAGAAGGTCGGCGTCGCGGCCGCGCAGGTGCCAGATGTTGGCGCGCACATAGGCATGCACGAACGGCTCGGTCAGCATCGTCGTCTTGTCGTCGACGATGCTCCTGCTGAACCAGTCGGGCATCATGTGTGAGCCTGGCATCACGGTGAGCCTGGCATCACGGTGTGAGCCTTGGCATCAGGTGTGAGCCCGGCATCAGACAAACGGCTTCCCGATCTTGTATTTTTCCGGCACCAGCCGCTTGAGGTATGCCATGCCTGCCTCGGACAGCTGATTGACATCGGGCTGCATGAAATCGTCCGGCATGTGGCGGGTCTTGCCGGCAACGTTCTTCAACGGCACCTTCTTCAGCACCGTTTTACCGCCGTCATATTGGAGCGCCACCGAGCCGCCGCCCTGTTCGGCGACGGTGACGGCGAAGGCGCCGGCATCGAAGGCCTCCCGCGCGTCGACCGCGCTGATGGCGCCGACATAGCCACGCGGCATATAGCCGAGCGCATCGACGCGGGCCCGCTTGCCCGGCAGGCCCTCGGCCAGCGCGCGCTCGAGCGCCGCCGGCAGGTCGCTGCCCGACAGCTTGACGTTGCCGTGCGCGTCGCGTTCCAGCTTGTCGGGCGGCACCAGGCTTTCGACCAGCGCCTTGCCGTCGGCGGTGCTGACGCCTTCCGACACGGCGACGATGCAGCGCTTGTGGCGGTCGAGCGTGGCGCGCACGTCGTCGATGAAGCCGGCGGCCGAGAACGGACGCTCCGGCACATAGACAAGATGCGGCCCGCTGTCCTGGTCGAACTGCCAGGCCGCGGCCGCCGCGGTGAGGAAGCCGGCATGCCGGCCCATGACGATGCCGACATAGATGCCGGGCAGAGCGCGAAAATCGAGATCGACGGACAGGAAGGCGCCGGCGACGAACTCGGCCGCCGACATGAAGCCCGGCGTGTGGTCGTTCTCCTCGAGATCATTGTCGATGGTTTTCGGCGCATGGACAAAGGCGATCTTGCCGCCGGCGGCATCGGTCAGGATTTGCTGCGTGCCCGACGTGTCGTTGCCGCCGATATAGATGAAGGCGTCGGCGCCGGCCTTCTTCAATCCATTGAGGATGACGTCGCAATAGGCCGCGTCCGGCTTGTCGCGGGTCGAGCCAAGGGCCGCACTTGGGGTGCCGGCAATCAGCCGCAGCCGGTCCTCGGGAATGGCGGAGAGGTCGACATAATTGCCGTCACGGATGCCGCGCACACCGTGGATCGAGCCCAGGACCTTGGCGCCGGGATGCCGCTTGCGGATCTCCAGCGTCGCCCCGACCACCGTCTGGTTGATGACGGCGGTGGGACCGCCGCCCTGCGCGATAACAAAAGTTCCGGCCATTCCTGACGTCTCCCGGGCGATGAATTCGCAGGCACATTCGCCTGTCTTTCGCCGTCGCGCAACGGGAGAACCAGAGCGCGGTCCCGAAAAGCATGCCCTCGGGCCTGACCCGAGGGTGGCAACCGGCCTTCACCAGAGATCGGGCTCAAACAGAGAGACGAGGCGGCCGCGCGGCAGGCCGGCAGGATCAGACGACGACGACCGGGTTTTTCTTGGAGACGCGGCTGTAGAGATCGATGATGTCCTGGTTGATCAGGCGCACGCAGCCCGACGACATGGCCTGGCCGATGCTCCACCACTCGGGCGAGCCGTGGATGCGGTAGCCGGTGTCCTTGCCGTCCTGATAGATGTAGAGGGCGCGGGCGCCAAGCGGGTTGGTGAGGCCACCGGGTTGCCCGGCCTGCCACTTCACCAGTTCCGGCTTGCGGGCGATCATTTCCGGCGGCGGCGTCCAGGTCGGCCATTCCCTGCCGTACTGGATGTTGGCGCGGCCGGACCAGCGGAAGCCGTCCTTGCCGATGCCGACGCCATAGCGGATGGCGTCGCCACCCGGCTGCACGAGATAGAGCATGCGCTCCTGCAGATGGACGACGATGGTGCCGGGCGCTTCGCCTGTCGTGTCGACGACGATCTGGCGGCGGAATTCCGGCTTGACCTTGAGATAGGGCACTTCCGGCAGGTTGAAGCCGCCATCGGTCATGGACGCGTACATCACGTCCGGGCTGGTGACGTTCCTGTCGACACTGATGCTTGGCCGGATCGGCCGCACCGAGCCGGTGGTGACATCATCCAGTTCCAGCGCCGGCAAACCGCCGCCAGAGGTGGAGCAGCCGGCGGCGCCGAGCAAGGCCAGCGCCCCTGCTCCGGACAGAATGGCGCGGCGGGAAAGGTGATAATCGGTTTCGATTGCGTCGCCGTTTCGCGGCGGCGTCAGACCTTGCGGCAACTCACGCATATACCCAAACCCTACGCTGTCGGCGGGAAGCACGGTCCGGCCGGATAGCAGGCATTTTCATCATTCATGGTTGATAAAGCATGAAGACCTTGCACAGCCGGCGTCTGCGCATTGCCTGGTGGGCGCTCAATCGTCCTATCTGACCTTTGGCCGAGGGCCGCCGCCGCGGCCGCAATGGTTCTCGGCGCCAATGTCAGCCTGGCCGATATCGCGAGCACGCTGAGCGGCGCGAATTGACGCCGGCCTGCCCTTGGCGCATCGATATCGCAGCAATTCCAGGAAAAGTGCGTGGCGGTTTCCGTCCGGAATTGCGTAAAACAAAAATCCGGCCTCTTTACATTCTCCCGCACCCAAGGATTTATCCTCTTTCTTGAGCTCAAGGGAGACGAGCATGTCCTTCGAAAACTGGGCCGCCTTCGCCGCCGCATCGACGATACTACTCATCATTCCAGGCCCGACCATCCTTCTGGTCGTGTCCTATGCGCTGGGCCAGGGCTGGCGCACCGCATTGCCGATGGCGGTCGGCGTGGCACTGGGCGACTTTACCGCGATGACGCTGTCAATGCTCGGCATCGGCGCGCTGCTGGCGGCTTCGGCGACCGTCTTCACCATCCTGAAGCTGATCGGCGCCGGCTATCTGATCTATCTCGGCGTGAAACTGTTCCGCGCCGGCGGCGCGCTGAAAGCCGAACCGCGCACTGACGTTGTGTCCTCGGCCAGAATGATGGCGCATGCCTGGCTGGTCACGGCGCTCAACCCGAAAAGCATCACCTTCTTCGTCGCCTTCCTGCCGCAGTTCCTCGACCGGCACGCCGATTTCTGGACGCAGATGCTGATCTTCGAGACGACCTTCCTGGCGCTCGCCTTCGCCAATGCCTTCGGCTATGCGCTGATCGCGGCGAGGGCTCGCAATGTCGTGCGCAATCCCAAGGCGATCCGCATCTTCAACCGCACCGGCGGCACGCTGCTGGTCGGCGCCGGCATCGCCACGGTGGCGATGCGTTCGAGCAGCTAGGAGCCGGGCAGCCTGCCACGGCACCGCGCCTGGCTTGCCCGCTTCCGATGTTCTAGGATCAAGCCTTATGCGGCTCGTGGAGGACGGGGCATGACGCTCAAAGACCCATTCGGACTGACATTTTCAGGCGCGACGGAGGCGGGGTTCACGCCTTTCAGCCAGGCTGTCCATGAATTGCAGTGCTTTATCGGCGATCCGGTCGCCTCCGTCGATCGTGCCATCGTCGAGGATCCCGGCTTCGTCATGGCGCATGTGTTCAAGGGTTATCTCTTCGGCCTCGCCACCGAGCGGGAGGCGACGGCGGTGGCCAGGGCTTGCCATGAGGCGGCACTGCCGCTTGCCGCGACAACGCACGAGCAGGCGCATGTCTCGGCCCTTGGCCATCTCGCCAACGGGCGCTGGCATGATGCCGGCAGCATTCTCGAGGACATCGCCATCGAGAACCCACGCGACGCGCTGGCGCTGCAGGTCGGCCACCAGATCGATTTCTTCACCGGCAATGCCCGCATGTTGCGCGACCGCATCGCCCGCGCCCTGCCGTCCTGGCAGAGCGGCATGCCCGGCTACCACGCCATCCTCGGCATGCAGGCGTTCGGGCTGGAGGAAATGGGTGACTACGCGCGGGCCGAAAAACTTGGCCGCACCGCCGTCGACATCGAGCCGCGCGACGGCTGGGCCCAACATGCCGTCGCACATGTCATGGAAATGCAAAGCCGGCAAAAGGATGGCATAGCCTGGATGCGCGCCAATCCTGAAGCGTGGACGAAAGAGAGCTTCCTGCAGGTGCACAATTGGTGGCACCTGGCGCTGTTCCACTATGACCTAGGCGAGACAGACGAGGTGCTGGCGCTCTACGATGGGCCCATCTACGGCGAGCGATCGGCACTGGCGCTCAACATGGTCGATGCCTCGGCGATCCTGTGGCGGCTCTATCTCGGCGGCGTCGATGTCGGCGACCGCTGGGCAGCGATCGCCACCAACTGGCGCAAGACCGGCACCGGCAACTATGCCTTCAACGATGCCCACGCGATGATGGCGTTTGTCGGGGCTGGCCTCGATGCCCCGGCTCAGACCTTACTCGAGGCACAGCGCGAGACCATGCGCGGCAACGATGACAACGTCGCGTTCACCCGGGATGTCGGTCACCCGCTGACACTCGCCATCAAGGCGTTCGGCGACGGCAACTACACTGAGGCCATGCGCCTGATCCGGCCAATCCGGGCGATCGCCCATCGTTTCGGCGGCAGCCACGCGCAACGCGACGTCATCGACCTGACGCTGATCGAGGCGGCCTTGCGGGCCGGTGACGGCGCGCTGGCCAGGGCGCTTGCCGCGGAACGTTCGATGGCTCGACCCGACAGTCCGCTGTCAGCGCTGCTTTCGCGTCGCGCGGCCGATTTGTCGGAGAATTGACCCGAAGCGTATCTTGTCTTAAAAACTGGCCAAGCCAGATTTTTTCGAGATCCGAAAAAATTAGTGGCATGGGAGGAAGACATGTATCTCGGGCTCGATCTCGGTACATCGGGCGTCAAGGCGCTGCTGATCGATGCCGGGCAAACCGTCGTCGGCTCCGGCCATGCGTCGCTCGATGTGTCGCGGCCGCATCCCGGCTGGTCGGAACAGGATCCCGCCGACTGGATTCGCGCCTGCGAGGAGGCGATCGCCGCGCTGAGGGCCGCCTATCCGCAACAACTCTCGGCCGTCAAAGGCATCGGCCTTTCCGGCCACATGCATGGCGCGACCCTGCTTGACGCGGCCGACCAGGTGCTGCGCCCTTGCATCCTGTGGAACGATACGCGCAGCCATGCCGAGGCAGCTGCCCTCGACGCCAACCCGCGCTTTCGCGCGTTGACCGGCAACATCGTCTTTCCCGGTTTCACCGCGCCGAAGCTGGCCTGGGTGAAGAACAACGAGCCCGCCATTTTCGCCAAGGTGGCGAAGGTCTTGCTGCCCAAGGATTTCCTGCGGCTCTGGCTGTCGGGCGAGCACATTTCGGAAATGTCGGATTCGGCCGGCACCTCCTGGCTCGACGTCGGTGAACGGCGCTGGTCGGCCGAATTGCTCGCGGCGACATCGCTCGACGAAAGACAGATGCCGTCGCTGGTCGAAGGCACGCAGAAGGCCGGCGCCTTGCGCGCCGAACTGGCTTCGAAATGGGGCCTGCAGGCCGGCATGCCGATTGCCGGCGGTGCCGGCGACAATGCGGCCTCGGCCTGCGGCATGGGCACGGTCGGCGCCGGCCAGGCCTTCGTCTCGCTCGGCACGTCGGGTGTTTTGTTTGCCGCCAACGCTTCCTATCTGCCCAACCCGGCGAGCGCGGTGCATACCTTCTGTCATGCCCTGCCCGACACCTGGCATCAGATGGGCGTGATCCTGTCGGCGACGGATTCGCTGAACTGGCTGTCGGAGATCACGGGCAAGGGCGCCGGCGAACTGACCGCCGAGCTCGGCGGTACGCTGAAGGCGCCGAGCGGCGTGTCGTTCCTGCCCTATCTGTCAGGCGAGCGCACGCCCTACAATGATTCCGCCGTTCGCGGCGCGTTCACCGGACTGGCGCATGAATCGAGCCGCGCGGTACTGACCCAGGCGGTACTGGAAGGCGTCGCCTTTGCCTTCCGCGACAGCCTCGAAGCGCTGGCCAAGGCCGGCACGACATTGACGCGGGTGACGGCGATCGGTGGCGGCTCGCGCTCACGCTACTGGCTGAAGGCGATCGCCACCGCGCTTGGCCTGCCGGTCGACATTCCCGCCGACGGCGATTTCGGCGCCGCCTTTGGCGCGGCCAGGCTCGGCCTGATCGCGGCGACAGGCGCGGATCCGCTCAGCGTCTGCAGAGCACCCGCGACCGATGCGACGATCGAACCGGACGCTGTGCTCGGCGGGGCCTACGCGGATGCCTATCACCGCTACCGGGCGCTATATCCGGCAATCAAGAGCGTCACGGCATGAGCGATTTCTCCTCCAAGCCGTGGCTTGCCGGCTCACTGTGCCGGCACCTTGTCGAGAAAGCCGGTGACGCTCTTCAGCCGGCCGTTCTCGATGATGCCGATGTCGGTGCCTTCGATGACGGAAGGGATGCCCTCCGGGCCGAGATTCCACGAGAAACGGATCTTGTCGGCGAAACCATCGGGCGTGCCCTTCAGCGAGAAGCGGAAGCCGGCAAAGCGCTGCTGCACGCCGTCGATGAGTGCCGCGACACCCGCATGGCCATCGCCCTGCATCAGCGGATCGCGATAGCTGACGTCTTCGGTGAAGATCGCCTTGAGCAAGGCTGCGCGGCGATCCGCGTCGCTCTCGTTCCAGGCGGTGATGTAGCCTTCGGCAATCCTGTTGAGGTCGGTCATGGTCTGTCTCCTTTGTCGAGTGGCTTTGACATGAGCCTTTTCGACCGGCGGAAGAACGAAACCAATTACGCCTGAGGTAATCAAGGCGAACTATTCGAGAGGAAGAAAGCCAATGAGCAGCGGATTTTTCGGCGACATCCAGAAGATCAAATACGAGGGTTCGGATTCGACCAATCCGCTCGCCTACCGGTTCTACAATCCGGATGAGGTTGTCGCCGGCAAGCGGCTGGAAGATCACCTGCGCTTTGCCGTCGCCTACTGGCATTCCTTCGCCTGGCCGGGCGGCGATCCGTTCGGCGGCCAGACCTTCGATCGCCCCTGGTTCCCCAAGGCCGGAGGCGTCGACACGATGGAACTGGCCAAGCTCAAGGCCGATGTCGCCTTCGAGATGTTCTCGCTGCTCGGCACGCCCTATTTCTGCTTCCACGATGCCGATGTCCGGCCGGAGGGCAAGGATTTTTCCGAAAGTGCGGCGCGTCTCGACGAGATCGCCGATTATTTCGCCGGAAAGATGAAGCAGACCGGCGTCAAGCTGCTGTGGGGCACGGCGAACCTGTTCTCCAACCGCCGCTTCATGTCGGGTGCCGCCACCAATCCCGATCCGGACGTATTTGCCTATGCGGCGGCGACGGTGAAGCACTGCCTCGACACCACCAAGCGGCTGAAGGGCGAGAACTATGTACTGTGGGGCGGACGCGAGGGTTATGAGACGCTGCTCAACACCGACCTGGCCCGCGAGCAGGAGCAGGCCGGCCGCTTCCTCAGCCTCGTCGTCGACTACAAGCACAAGATCGGCTTCAAGGGCACGATCCTGATCGAGCCGAAGCCGCAGGAGCCGACCAAGCACCAGTACGACTACGATGTCGCCACGGTCTATGGCTTCCTCAAGCGCTTCGGGCTGGAGAAGGAGGTCAAGGTCAATATCGAGCAGGGCCACGCCATCCTGGCCGGCCACTCTTTCGAGCACGAGCTGGCGCTAGCCAATGCGCTCGGCATTTTCGGCTCGATCGACATGAACCGCAACGACTATCAGTCGGGCTGGGATACCGACCAGTTCCCCAACAACGTTCCGGAGATGGCGCTGGCCTACTATCAGGTCCTGCAGGCCGGCGGCTTCAAGACCGGCGGCACCAATTTCGACGCAAAACTGCGCCGCCAGTCGCTCGATCCGCAGGATCTGCTGATAGGCCATATCGGCGGCATGGATTCGTGCGCGCGTGGCCTCAAGGCCGCGGCCCGCATGGTCGAGGACAAGGCGCTGTCGGGCCCGCTGGCCGAACGTTACGCCGGCTGGAGCACGGCTGAGGGCAAGGCGATGCTGTCCGGCAAGCGGACGCTGGAAGAAATAGCCGAGCGTGTCGTCAAGAAGAAGATCGAGCCGCAGCCAAGGTCGGGCCGCCAGGAGCTGCTGGAAAACATCGTCAACCGATACGTCTGAGAACGGAAAGCCGTTTCGGACTGCTCGAAGGGCGGCTGGGCGACACCCCTGCCGCCCTGGAACGGATTTGCGCGAGGCCGCACCGGACGACAGGGTTTTGCCCTTTGCCGCCCTTCAATGACCTCGCTCCTGCCTTCAAACTGCCGTCACGTATCTCCTATAAGGATGCTGCGTGGCGGAGAGGAAGAAGGAGGCGAACCGATATGCAGAACGAACGTGAAATCGACGCCCTGCTCTCACCGGGCGAGGCCGGATCGATCATCGACCGGTTGATGGCCATGCCGCATCCCAAGGATGGTGCGCACCGCTCGAACGAATGGGACCGCGCCGTCGCCAGCCGTTTTGAGACCCATCTTGCCAGACAGATGCGTTCGCAGATCGACGCTGGCGCAGACCGCCAGAACGCCGCCTGATCTCCCGATTTTGTGCATGTCGTTGCCCCAAAACCGCAATACACTTTTGGGCGACATGCATATCAGCCCCGGCGCAGCCTGACCGGCGCTTCGCCGAAAGCCCGTGAAAAAGCCCTCGAAAATGCCGCGGCGGACGAAAATCCGGTCCGCCCGGCGATATCGGCCATAGCCACCCTGGTGTCGACCACCAGCCGGCGCGCCGCCCCCAGGCGCAGCCTGAGATAGTAGGCGCCCGGCGTCTCGCCGATCGACTTGCGGAAAATGCTCTCCAGCGTCCGCGCCGTCACGCCGGCGCGCTTGGCCACCGCTTCTATGGTCAGCGGCTGGTCGACATGCGCTTCCATCAGCCGTATGGCTTGCGCCAGCCGTGGATCGTAGCCGTCGAGCCGGCCAAGCGAGACCAGCGGCTGCGCATCGGTCGCGGCGCGTGCCTGGTCGTAGATGAAGACGCTGGCGACATCCAGCGCGACGGCCATGCCGAGCCGCGTGCGAATGAGATGCAGCATCAGGTCGAAGGTCGGTGAAGCGCCGCCCGAGGTGAAGACCGGCCCGTCGATGACATAGCGGTCGGGACGGACATCGACGCCGGGGAAGGCCGACGAAAAATCCTCCATGTCTTCCCAGTGGGTGGTGGCGCTGCGCCCTTCCAGCAGGCCGGCACGCGCCACCAGCCAGGTGCCGGCCTCGACGCCGCCGCAGGCGCGCGCCGTCCGCGCCGCCCGACGCAGGCCTGACAGCAGAGCTGACGTCGCGTAGTTCTGGGTGCCGAAACCGGCGACGACGACAAGAACATCGGTTGGCTCGGTCGCATCGAAACGCCCACTGACCGCCACTGGCAGGCCGCAAGTGGTGACCGGAGCCTCGCCCGTCACCGAGACCAGTTTGAAATCGAACAAGGTCTCGCCGGAAATGCGGTTGGCGGCGCGTAGCGGGTCGACGGCCGACGCAACGCACATGATGGACGAGCCGGAAAACACCAGCAGCGTCACCTTGAGCGGCGACCGCTCGGCGCGAAAGATTGTCGGTTTTTCGCTTTTGATCATGAGAGCTTCGTAAAACGCAAAACAGTTTCCGGCAAGTCGTTCATTGTTGGCTGGTTCTTGTGCATGTCGTTATCCCAAAACCGGTTCGCACTTTTGGGCGACATGCAAGGCTATCTCGATTGGGAGGATTTTCGATGCCGCTCGCGATGAACCGTGAGGTTTTCATTACCTGTGCCGTGACCGGGTCCGGCGGCTCGCAGGATCGCAGTCCGCATGTGCCGCGCTCGCCCAAGCAGATCGCCGATTCGGCTATCGATGCGGCCAAGGCCGGTGCGGCGATCGTCCACTGCCATGTCCGCGACCCCGAAACCGGCAAGCCGCGTCGTGACGTGCATCTCTACCGTGAAGTGACCGAGCGCATCCGCGCGGCAGAAGTCGACGTCATCCTGAACCTGACCGCCGGCATGGGCGGCGACATGGTGTTCGGCTCGCCAGAGGCGCCGCTGCCGCTCAACGAAAAAGGCACCGACATGGGCGGTGCCACCAACCGCATGGAACATGTGCGCCAGTGCCTGCCGGAAATCTGCACGCTCGACTGCGGCACCATGAACTTCGCCGAGGCCGACTATGTGATGACCAACACGCCGGGCATGCTCCGCGCCATGGGCGGCATGATGACGGCGCTCGGCGTCAAGCCGGAGATCGAGGCTTTCGACACCGGCCATCTGTGGTTCGCCAAGCAGCTGGTCGAGGAAAAGGTGCTCAATCCCGATGCGCTGGTGCAGCTCTGCATGGGCGTGCCGTGGGGCGCGCCTGACGACCTCAACACCTTCATGGCCATGGTCAACAATGTGCCGTCGACCTGGAACTGGTCGGCCTTCGCCATCGGCCGCAACCAGATGGCCTATGCCGCCGCCGCAGTGCTGGCCGGAGGCAATGTCCGCGTCGGTCTCGAAGACAATCTCTGGCTCGACAAGGGCGTGCTGGCGACCAACGCGCAGCTGGTCGAGCGTGCCGCCAGCATCGTCACCAATCTGGGCGCCAGGATCCTCGGGCCCGAGGAAGTGCGCAAGAAGCTGAATCTGACCAAGCGGGCTCCGATCGCGGCATAAGCCAGAGCATGATCCCGAAAAGTGGGAACCGGTTTTCAGGATCATGCTTCCAGCAAGACAACCAGGGCGTCGCAGATGACAACCGTCAAATTCACCGCGATGAAGGATGGCGACAGGGACGACTACGAGTTCCTGACCGCCCATGAAATCGACTATGCGGCAAGGACCGGCGAGCGGCTGCTCGACGCGCTGGTGCAACTCGACGAGGGCCTGTCGGGTTACAAGATCACCCGGCTCGGCCATTCGCTGCAGGCGGCGACGCGCGCGTGGCGCGACGGCGCCGACGCCGACTGGATCGCTTGCGCGCTGCTGCACGACATCGGCGACATATACGCGCCCTACAATCACGATGAATACGCCGCTTCGATCCTGAAACCCTTCGTGCGCGAACAATGCACCTGGGTGGTGGAAAAGCACGGCGACTTCCAGCGGCTCTATTATGCCCACCACCTCGGCGGCAACCGTCACGCCCGCGACCGTTTTGCCGGCCATGCCTTTCGAGGACTGCGACCAGTTTTGCGAACGCTGGGACCAATCGAGCTTCGACCCCGACTACGATACGCTGCCGATCGCGTTCTTCAGGCCCTTCGTGCTCGAAGTCTTCGCCCGCAAGGCCTACGACCCGGCAGTGATCCGCGCCGGCGAGCGCGTAGCCCTCATCGACCCCGAAACTGCCAACAAAAGAACCGGAGCCTCAGCATGAGCATCATCAACAAGGCAGCCGCCATCGGCGGCGGTGTCATCGGCGCGGGCTGGGTGGCGCGGCTTTTGCTCAACGGTATCGACGTGTCGATCTTCGATCCCGATCCGGAAGCGTCGCGCAAGGTCGGCGAAGTGATGAAGGGCGCGCGCCGCGCCTACAAGCAGATGCTTCCCGGCGGCCTGCCCAAGGAAGGCAAGCTGACCTTCGCCAAGACCATCGCCGAGGCGGTTGCCGATGCCGACTTCATCCAGGAAAGCGTGCCGGAACGGCTCGACCTCAAGCACCGCGTGCTGGCCGAGATCGATGCCCATGCGCCGGCCAATGCCATTGTCGGTTCATCGACCTCGGGCATCAAGCCAACCGACATGCAGGTGGCGATGAAGAAGCATCCGGAACGGCTGGTCGTCGGCCATCCGTTCAACCCGGTCTATCTCCTGCCGCTGGTCGAGATCGTCGGCGGCGAACAGACCTTTCCCGAGGCGATCGAGGTCGCCAAGGAGATCTACGCCTCGATCGGGATGAAGCCTGTGGTGATCCGCAAGGAGATCGAGGCTTTCGTCGGCGACCGTCTGCTGGAGGCGGCATGGCGCGAGGCGCTGTGGCTGATCAAGGACGGCATCTGCACGGTCGAGGAACTCGACGACATCATGCGCTATGGCTTCGGCCTGCGCTGGGCGCAGATGGGCATGTTCCAGGTCTACCGCGTCGCCGGCGGCGAGGCCGGCATGCGCCACTTCATGGCGCAGTTCGGCCCGTGCCTGAAATGGCCATGGACCAAGCTGATGGACGTGCCGGAGTTCAACGACGAGCTGGTCGACCTGATCGCCACGCAATCGGACGATCAGGCGCACGGCCTGTCGATCCGCGAGCTGGAGAAGATCCGCGACGACAATCTGGTCGCGATCATGGATGCGCTGTCGAAGCAGAACAAGGGCAAGGGCTGGGGCGCCGGCGCCCTGCACAAGGACTACACCAAGCAACTGGCCAAGCTGGCGGCGAAGAAGCCGACGGCTTCCAGGGCGGCCGAGAAGGCCAAGGCCTCCAAGCCGGTGAAGAAAGCCGAGAAGCCGAAGAAAAAGACCGGCAAGAAGAAAGGCTGAGACCATGGATTTCGGTCTGTCGGAGGAACAGAGGCTCATTGTCGAGACGACGCGCGCCTTCGTCGAGAACGAGCTTTATCCGCATGAGCGCGAGGTCGAGCGCACCGGCGTGCTGCGCCGCGAGCTGATCGAGGAGCTCAAGGCCAAGGCGATAGAGGCCGGGCTCTACGCCGCCAACATGCCGGCCGACGTCGGCGGCGCGGGCCTGGATACGGTGACCTGGCTGCTCTACGAAAAGGAGCTTGGCCGCGCCAACTACGCACTGCACTGGACCTGCGTGGCGCGTCCCTCCAACATTCTTTTGGCCGGTACGCCGGAGCAACGCGAAAAATACCTGTTCCCTTGCATCCGTGGCGAGAAATGGGACTGCCTGGCAATGACCGAGCCAGGCGCCGGCTCGGATCTGCGCGGCATGAAGGCGACCGCCGTGCAGGACGGCGACGACTGGGTGCTGAACGGCACCAAGCACTTTATCTCCCACGCCGACCTGGCCGACTTTGCCATCGTCTTCATGGCGTCAGGCGAGGAAGAGTCCGCGCGTGGAAAACGCAAGAAGATCACCGCCTTCTTCGTCGACAAGGGCACGAAGGGTTTTACCGTCCGCGACGGCTACCGCAATGTTTCCCATCGCGGCTACACCAACGCCATCCTGGAATTCGACGATTGCCGGCTTCCCGGAGCCCAAGTGCTTGGCGAAGTGCACAAGGGATTTGACGTCGCCAACTCCTGGCTGGGCGCGACCCGCCTGCAGGTCGGTGCCACCTGTCTCGGCCGCGCCGAGCGGGCGCTTGGCCATGCCGTCGAATATGCCGCGCAGCGCCAGCAGTTCGGCCAGCAGATCGGCAAGTTCCAGGGCGTGTCGTTCAAGCTCGCCGACATGGCGACCGAACTGAAGGCCGCCGACCTGATGGTGTTCGAAGCGGGCTGGAAGTACGATCAGGGCACCGTCACCGACCAGGACATGGCCATGGCCAAGCTGAAGGCCACCGAAATGCTCGCCTTCGTCGCCGACGAGGCGATCCAGATCCATGGTGGCATGGGGCTGATGGATGATCTGCCGCTGGAGCGCATCTGGCGCGATGCGCGTGTCGAGCGCATCTGGGAAGGCACTTCGGAAATCCAGCGCCATATCATTTCGCGGTCGCTGCTGCGCCCGTTTGGAGCCTGACAATGCACAAGCTAGAGCGTCTCCTGCGGCCGAAGTCGATCGCCGTCTTCGGCGGCGCACAGGCCGCGGCTGTCGTCGCGCAATCGATCAAGATGGGCTTTGCCGGCGAGATCTGGCCCGTGCATCCGACCAAGGACGAGGTCGCAGGCCGCAAGGCCTATCGTTCGGTGGCCGAGCTGCCCGGCGCGCCTGACGCCGCCTTTGTCGGCGTCAACCGGCACCTGACCATCGAGGTGATCAAAGCGCTGGCCGAACGCGGCGCCGGCGGCGCCGTCTGCTTTGCCGCCGGCTTCCTCGAGACCGAGGCTTATGACGACGACGGCCAGCGGCTGCAGGCCGAACTGGTCGCGGCGGCGGGCTCGATGCCGATCATCGGGCCGAATTGCTATGGCCTGATAAACTATGCCGACGGCGCGCTCCTATGGCCAGACCAGCATGGCGGCATCAGGCTGGCCGAGGGGGGCCGTGGCGTCGCCATCATCACCCAGTCGTCCAACATCGCCATCAACATGACGATGCAGAAGCGCGGCCTGCCGATCGCCTTTTTGATGACCGCCGGCAATCAGGCGCAGACCGGCCTGTCCGAAATGGCGCTCGGCCTGATCGAGGACGAGCGGGTCACATCGCTCGGCCTGCATATCGAGGCCTTCGATTCGGTAGCCGGCTTCGAGAGACTGGCGGCGCGGGCGCGCGAACTGAAGAAGCCGATCATCGCCATGAAGGTCGGCCGTTCCGAACAGGCGCGGCAGGCGACCGTCTCGCACACCGCCTCGCTCGCCGGCTCGGACGCGGCATCGGGCGCCTTCCTGAAGCGGCTCGGCATCGCGCGCGTCGATTCGATTCCCGCCTTCATCGAGGCGCTGAAGCTTCTGCACATCACCGGTCCGCTGCCCGGCTATCGACTGTCGTCGATGAGCTGCTCCGGCGGCGAGGCCTCCGTCATGGCCGACAGCGCCGAGGGGCGCTGGGTCAACTTCCCGGTCCTGACCGACAAGCACCGCGCCCATGTCAAATCGACGCTCGGGCCGCTGGTCGCGGTGGCCAACCCGCTCGACTACCACACCTTCATCTGGAACAACGAGCCGGCGATGACCGCCACCTTCACCGCCATGGTGTCGGGCGGCTTCGACCTCAACATGCTGGTGCTCGACTTCCCGCGCCCCGACCGCTGCTCGGACACCGACTGGTGGGCGACGCTGCGCGCCTTCGAATCGGCGCTGAAGACCAACAAGGCGCAAGGCGCGATCGTGTCATCGCTGCCCGAGAACCTGCCGGAAGAGTACACGGCCGGGCTGATGGCACGCGGCATGGTGCCATTGTTCGGCATTTCCGAAGCCATGGACGCCGCCCAGGCGGCAGCCTTCATCGGCTGGGCGTGGCACGAGCCGCAGGCGCAGCCGATCGACACCTCGGCTGCCGGCGCACCCGGCGGCGACCATGTCACCCCCGACGAGGCCGAGGCGAAGGCACGGCTGATCAAGGCGGGCCTGCCAGTGCCTAAAGGCGAGCGTGCCGGCAATGCCGTCGAGGCGGTGATCTCGTCGATGGCGCTCGGCTTTCCGGTAGCGCTGAAGGCGCTGGGCGTCACCCACAAATCCGAGGTCGGGGCGGTGCGGCTCAATCTCAAGGACGCCGAATCCGTCAGCACGGCGGCGCATGACTTGCTGCCGCTCGGCACCGGGCTCTATGCCGAGCGCATGGTGCGCGACGGTGTCGCCGAACTGATCGTCGGCTTCACCCGTGATCCGATGTTCGGCGCGGTGATGACGCTGGGCACCGGTGGCGTGCTGGTCGAGCTGTTGCGCGACAGCGTCACGCTGATGCTGCCGGCAACCCGCGACGACATCGAGGCGGCGTTGCGCGGCCTGAAGCTCTATCCGCTGCTCGAAGGCTATCGCGGCAGGCCGAAAGCCGATGTCGCCGCGGCCATCGACGCCATCTCGGGCATTGCCGCCTTCGTGCAGAAGAATGCCGGCGAGATCGAGGAACTCGATATCAACCCGCTGATCGTCTGCGCCGAGGGCAAGGGTGCCTGGATCGCCGACGCGCTGCTGGTGCTGGGAGACAAGAAGAATGGCTGACGTCATCACCACTCGCCGCGAGGGCACGATCCTCGAGGTCACGCTCGACCGGCCCAAGGCCAACGCCATCGACCTGAAGACGTCGCGGCTGATGGGCGAGACGTTCAAGGCGTTCCGCGACGATCCCACCTTGCGCGTTGCCATCGTCAAGACCGCCGGCGACAAGTTCTTCTGCGCCGGCTGGGACCTCAAGGCGGCTGCCGGCGGTGATGCGGTCGACGGCGACTATGGTGTTGGCGGCTTTGCCGGTCTGCAGGAGTTGCGCGACCTCAACAAGCCGGTCATCGCCTGCGTCAACGGCATGGCGGTCGGCGGCGGCTTCGAACTGGCGCTGTCCTGCGACCTCATCTACGCCTCCGATCATTCATCGTTCGCGCTGCCTGAAATCCGCGCCGGCACACTGGCCGACGCAGCGACGATCAAACTGCCGAAGCGCATCCCCTATCATGTCGCCATGGACCTTTTGCTCACCGGACGCTGGATGGATGTCGCCGAGGCGCATCGCTGGGGCCTGGTCAACGAAGTGCTGCCGAAGGAGGAGCTCGAGGACCGGGTCTGGGAGATCGCCCGGCTGCTCGCCAGCGGCCCGCCGCTGGTCTTTGCCGCGATCAAGGAGACGGCGCGGGTGGCCGAAGCGCTGACCTTCCAGGACGCAATGAACCGGGTGACGCGCCGCCAACTGGCGACGGTCGATGCCCTCTACGGTTCCGAGGACAATATGGAAGGCTTTCGCGCCTTCGCCGAAAAGCGCGATCCGGTGTGGAAGGGGAAATAGTGGCTCCGCCTTTACCCTCCCCTTGATGGGGAGGGTCGGACCGAAGGTCCGGGGCGGGTGCAGCGCCGCCACCCCCCGTTTCGCGGCGACCTCCCTCATCGAGGGGGAGGCAAAGGAGTTCCATGACCGACTACAAAACCCTGATCGACGCCGAGACCTGGGCCTTCATCGAACGGACGAATTCCTACTATCCGCCCGATACGATCGATTACACGATCGCGCAGCAGCGTGAGATCTACGACCGCATGTGCCGCGAATTCTTTGCCGGCTATCCGCAGGGCGTGACGGCAGAGACGGCCGCGATTGCAACGCCCACGCACGACATCCCGGTCCGCATCTACCGAAGCGCGCGCCAAGCGCCGGTGACGGTGCTGTATTTCCATGGCGGCGGCTTCATCCTCGGCGGGCTGGACAGCCATGACGATGTCTGCGCCGAGCTCTGCGCCCGTACCGGCTATGAGGTGGTTTCTGTCGACTACCGGCTGGCGCCGGAACATCTGCATCCGGCCGCTTTCGACGATGTGATGAACGCCTTCGAATGGGCCGCCACCACCCGCAATCACCCCATTCTGCTTTGCGGCGACAGCGCCGGCGGCAATCTTGCCGTCGCCGTCAGCCATGCGACACGCGGCCATCCGCGCAAGCCGGTCGGCCAGGTGCTGATCTATCCCGGCCTCGGCGGCGACCGGTCAAAGGGATCCTATCTCAGGCATGCCGAAGCGCCGATGCTGACCATGCGCGATCTCGAATTCTACAAGCACATCCGCACCGGCGGGCAGGACCGCAGCGGCGACGCGACACTCGCGCCGCTTGCCGACACCGACTTCTCAAACCTGCCACCGACGGTGCTCGTCACCGCAGAATGCGACCCGCTGTCGTCCGACGGTGAGACCTATCGCGACCGTATCGTCGCGGCGGGCGGGCGCGCCACCTGGTTCGAGGAACCGGGGCTGGTGCATGGCTATCTCAGGGCCCGGCACACGGTGGGCCGCGCCCGCGCGAGCTTTACCCGGATCGTCGATGCAGTAGCCGACCTTGGTAAGGGCGCCTGGCTCTGGTGAGCGACTTTCCCCTCCCGTGAGAGAGACGAGATGGCACGGGCGTGATCCGATGCGGGCCCACATGCCGGAACGCTTTCGCTCCGCTTGACATTCGTTTCTTTAATATGCAGACTGCATACATATTTTGAAAACAAAGCCGGATAACCTCATGCAACGCCTGCCGCTGATCGCCGCCTTTGTCGAGCCTTTCGATCTGCTCCGCTGCATCTCGCCGCTGCCACGTCATCAACAGGGACGACGCATCGAAGGGCCGAAGCCGGATCGCCGCGAGAGCCCTGCGCCCCACATACGGACGCCGAAGTGACGCGAGGCGACGCCTGAGGCGCTGGCATAGGCCGAGGTGCAACGCGGCGCTCCACTTGATGGTACCGGAGATTTCGCGATCGGTTCGCGCGAGACGCAATGCAGAGCGGGCAGACCAACCCGCGGTGACCGACAGCGAGGAAATCGCAGACCTGACCAGGCTTAGAGGCGCGTTGGCGCTTCTTCTCCGGCGCATGTGTCGACACGGATGACTATCGCGACCGCCCCTGCCGCGAACACCATTGGCGGGATGGCGACTACAGACCACGCAGGCCTCAAAGGCCGGACGGGCCATGGCGCCCGGACAGGTCCGACCGTCCCGACAGATAGGCCCGATAGACCGGACTGGCCGGATTGACCAGACAGGCTGGATCGCTCAAGTCCCGATTGTCGCGGCGGATCGGCAACGACGCCCTCGTCTGACTGCATCGAGCCACACCCCCGCGCGGCTGTATCCCTGTTCGAGAGCGCGGCCGGACATATGCGGCATATATAAATCAGGCCAAAACCCGCTCTCGAATTCCTATGCGGCCAGCGACTATGTAGTGCCGGGCCGCCGCTCGACCGGCGGCCGGACCAACAACTGGCTTCAGACGAACATGCGATTACATTCAGTCTGGCCGACCTCCAGGGCCGGCCACAGGGTGCCGACGGAATATTTCATCCTGGCAAACCTCAGGGAACAGGGGGCGATAATCGGCCGGCTCGCCGGCCATCCGATCGCCGATACGGTCGTCGATACAAGCGGGCTGCAGTACCATTTTGTCGGCGTCGCGCCGCGCGACCGCAGCGGGCGCTTCGATGTCGAAGCGCTCCGGGCCGGCGAATGGATCGTCCAGCCGGGGCTGGTCTATGCCGTCGACGGCCAAGCGCCTCCGTCAAAGCCGCCACGGCGCGGACGAGGCCAGCACCGGTCTTGATTGCGCGACACCGGAGATGCTCCCGCCCAAGGCCAGCATAGCCTCACGGATCGCGGTTTCGGTTTCAGGCCGGACGGCGGTCAATGGCAATCGGACGTCCGGGCTCGTCCCCAACGCCAGGCTCAACGCGTATTTGACCGGCACCGGATTACTCTCCAGCTCAAGTGCGGCGATCAGCGGCCGCAAGCGATGATGGATGGCGCGGGCGGTGTGATGATCGCCTTGCTTGCAGGCATCGTGCATCTCCACGCACAGGCGCGGCGCGACGTTGGAGACCACCGAGATCGTTCCACGCCCGCCCATCGTGTTGAAACCGAACGACGTTGCGTCATGGCCGGAGAGACAGATGAAGCGACGCCTCAGCACGGCAGGAAGCGAGGATAGCCGGCTCACATCGCCGGTGGCGTCCTTGATGCCGACAATGGCCGGTATCTGCGCCAGGCGCGCGATCGTCTCCTCGGACAGGTCGACGCCGGTTCGCGCCGGCACATTGTAGACGATGATCGGTATCCTGACCTTGCTGGCGACCGCTTCGAAATGGCGAAAGATCCCTTCCTGGCTCGGCCTGTTGTAGTAGGGCGTCACGATGAGGGCCGCGTCGGCCCCAAGGGTTTCGGCGGCTGTCGAAAAGGCAATCGTGGTCTCGGTGCTGTTCGTGCCGGTGCCGGCGACGACAGGCACCCTGCCGCCGGCGATTTTCACGCAGAGCGCGATGATGTCGAGGCGCTCGTCCCACGACAAGGTCGGGGCCTCACCTGTGGTGCCGCACGGGACCAGCCCGTTGATCCCTTGTTCGATCTGCCAACGCACGAGCGTGGTCAGTTGCCTCAGATCGACCTCGCCGTCGGTGAACGGCGTCACCAGCGCGGTCATCGTTCCGGTCAGGCGCATTCGGGCTTGTTCCGATATCATGGGATTCTCCTGGGTGATTTCTTGGGTGCGCTGCCTGCTCAAGGTGCGAGGAAAGCAGGGCTAACAGCACGGCGGCGGCCATATCCGTATGGTCGGCTTCGAATTTTCCAGCCTGGGCCTGCGTCCCCGCGGGCGTGGATTGGATGCTGCAGGACCAACGCTCGCCGGTCCTGCTGATGGACGACACCGCATGCTCCGGCCTCGACAAAGCGGCGAGTAAGAGGACGGCGTCGAGCGTGGCGCCGGCCTCGACCAGATGGGTGAACCGGCGGCCTTGTCGGGATGATCTGTCGAGCGACAGACCGCGCGCGGCTTCCCAAAGCTGGTGTTCGAGCAACCTACCGACATAAGGAAGACGATCGAACAACCCGATCAGATCGGCAGCGCTGGAATTGGCCATGATCAGACCGTTCCGGAAAGGCGATAGCGGCCGGAAACAGGATCAGTTGAACAGGGAAAGCCGGACGCTCGCCGGAGCGAAGCGTATCGCGCCAGCCTTGTGGCCGGTTTCCATTGTGGCGAAACGCACTGCGGAACTCCTGTCGGCAAACACGCCGCCGGTCAGGCCTTCTTCGTCGCGCGCGATCCAGTGGCCTTCGCCGTCGCGTCCGACCACGAAGCGGTGAAGAGCGTTTCCGTCAGGGGAAATATGAGAGCTGGGCATCGTCATCTCTGCCATGCGATCAGGAGACTTGAGCAGCGATGGCGGCGGCGGCCAGCAAGGCGCCGACGACCAGCAGCCACCATGTCGGGGTGAATGGCGCGATCAGGCTGGCCGTACGGCGATTGTTGTTGGCCGCAAGCCTGATCTGTTCGACCTGCGACGCCGGCAGCGGACGATGGGTGGGCAGATAGAGCCCGTCTGAGAGGAACATCGGAGACTTCCTTCTTCCTGGAACTGTCGCCACCAGGTGGCGACTGCCTGCAGCGGCTCAGGACCGGCTGCACTCAGAAAGATAAAAGCATCCGCATTTGTATTCGAGGCGGCTCAAAACTGAAAAATATAAAAAAGTCATATGTTTATCGCCCGGGCATATGTGGAACCCAGACCCGAAAATCAGACCGCGTAATGGCGTCGTTTCACGCCACCAAGGCGGCTGCCGCTCGCCCGGCGCTACGGCCGGAAAAGATGCAACCGCCGAGGAAGGTGCCTTCCAGCGCCGCATAGCCATGCACGCCGCCGCCGCCGAAACCGGCGGCCTCGCCGACGGCATAGAGCCCGGGTACCGGCTGGCCATCGGCACCCAGCACGCGGCTGTCGAGATCGGTCTGCAGGCCACCCAGCGTCTTGCGGGTCAGGATGTTGAGGCGGACCGCTATCAGCGGGCCATTTGCCGGGTCGAGCATCTTGTGCGGTTTTGCCGTGCGGATCAGCCGGTCGCCGAGATAGGCGCGCGCACCGCGCAGAGCGGTGATCTGCATGTCCTTGGAGAACGGATTGTCGAGCTGCCGGTCGCGGGCGCGGATCTCGCGCTCGACCTGGGCGAGTTCGAGCAGCGGCTCGCCGCCGGCGAGCGCGTTCATGCGGGCGACCAGCGTTGGCAGATCGGCCTCGACAATGAAGTCCTCGCCCTTCTCCATGAACGCCTTGACCGGACCGGGAATGCCCGATGTGGCGCGGCCGAGTACCTGGCGCCAGCTCTTGCCGGTCAAGTCGGGGTTCTGTTCGGAACCCGACAGCGCGAACTCCTTCTGGATGATCTTGCTGGTCAGGATGAACCAGGAATAGTCGAAGCCCGTGCCCATGATGTGGGCGAGCGTGCCCAGCGTGTCGAAGCCGGGATAGAGCGGCACCGGCAGGCGCTTGCCGCGCGCATCGAGCCACAGCGATGACGGGCCGGGCAGGATGCGGATCGCATGGTCGGTCCAGATCGGTGCCCAGTTCTTGATGCCCTCGACATAGTGCCACATGCGGTCGCGGTTGATGATCGAGCCGCCTGCCTGTTCCGCGATCGCCAGCATGCGGCCGTCGACATGGTCGGGCACGCCGGTGATCATGCGCTTCGGTGCCGCGCCCAGCCGCCGCGGCCAGTTTTCCCGGACGAGCTGATGGTTGGCGCCGATACCGCCGGAGGCGACGATCACCGCCTGTGCGTGAAACTCGAAATCGGCTGATATCTCGCGCGAGCTCTTGTGGCCCCGCTCGACAGTGCTTGGCTGCAGGACATCGCCGCGCACACCGTCAACGGTCGCACCCGTGCGGGTCAGTTCATTGACCCGGTGACGGAACCGGAAGCTTATCAATCCACGCTTTTGCGCCTCGCGCACGCGCAGGACAAACGGTTCGAGCACGCCGGGGCCGGTGCCCCAGGTGACGTGAAAGCGTGGCACCGAATTGCCGTGGCCGACGGCATTGCCGCCACCGCGCTCGGCCCAGCCCACCACCGGGAAGAACTTCAGGCCACGCTGCACGAGCCAGGAGCGCTTCTCGCCGGCGGCAAAGCCGACATAGGCCTTTGCCCACCGACGCGGCCAGTAATCCTCCGGGCGATCGAAAGCGGCGGTGCCGAGCCAGTCCTCGAGCGCCAGGTCATGCGAATCGCGGATGCGCATGCGCCGCTGCTCAGGCGAATCGACGAGGAAAAGACCGCCGAACGACCAGAACGCCTGGCCGCCCAGCGACTGCTCCGGCTCCTGGTCGACGATGACGACCTTCTTGCCAGCCTCGGCCAGCTCGGCGGCGGCAACCAGCCCGGCAAGGCCGGCGCCGACAATGATCACATCCGCATCGTCCGCCATTTCCCCTCCCAGCTGGCCGGCTAAAGCAATTCCGGGAAACCGTCCGGAATTGCGTCAAAACAAAGAGTTAGACGGCCTCCCAGCCATCCTTGCCGCCAGCGCGGAAGATGGCGTCGATGACCTTCTGGTTGAGCACCGATTCTTCCAGCGTGAAGACGCGCTCCTTGCCGCCCTGCGCTGCCCGCGCGAAAGTCTCGACCTCCAGCCGGTACTGCTGCGTGCCGGGAAAGCGGAACACCTGCGCCTCGGTGTGGTTCTGGTTGTGCAGCTCGACGCGGTGATGGTCATAGAGCCCGGCATTGAACGGCGAGAACACCTCGATGAAACCCTTCTCGCCATGGAACACCATGACCTGACGCGCCGCCATCTGCGTCGACAGGTAGAAGGACAGTTCGAAGTCGCCGAAATCGGCGCGGATCGAGGAGTAGATGTCGGTGCCGAATTTTTTGTCGCGCTCGATCGTCGCCTGGACGCGCAGCGGCTCCTTGCCGGTGGAAAAGCGCGTCGACACGGTCGGGTAGACGCCGATGTCGGGCAGCGCGCCACCGCCGAGATCGAGCTGGTTGCGCATGTTGCCGGGGTCGACATTGTAGTAGGAGAACGCGCCCTGCACATGGCGCAGCCGGCCGATGGCGCCGCTGGCGATGAGGTCGCGCACCTTGATCCATTGCGGGTGGTAGATGACCATGAAGGCTTCGCAGACCAGCACTTTCCTGGCGTCGCGCAGCTTGATCAGCGGCAGGATGTCCTTGGCGTCGAGCGCCAGCGGCTTTTCAACCAGCACATGCTTGCCGGCTTGAATAGCCTTGGCCGTCCATTCGACATGCTGCGACGTCGGTAGCGGGATATAGACGCCGTCGACCTCGTTTGAGGCGAGCAGTTCCTCATAGGAGCCGAAGGCGTGGCGCGCGCCGAAGCGCTCGGCCAGCGCCTGGGCCTTCGACAGGTCGCGGCTGGCGATCGCCGCCAGCACGCCATTCTCGGCCTCGACCATCGCCGGCAGCAAATGTTCGCGGCCGATCTTGGCCGTCGACAAAACACCCCATCGGAACATCACGCTTCTCCATGTCGATTACAGGCGACGAGGTTTGCCCGAAATCAGCGGAAAAGCCAATGCGCAGTGCTGGTTCCTCGCCCCACGAAGTGGGGAGAGGTGGCCCGGCGAAGCCGGGACGGAGAGGGGCCTTCGTAAAGTGCCCGGGCTTGCCGGCTCGAGCGCCCTTAGGCGCGTGTGTTGTTGAATGGCTCTGCGTCACGAGCGGCGTCCCCCTCTCCGTCTCGGGCTTCGCCCGAGCCACCTCTCCCCCGCTCTGCGGGGGAGAGGAAGTAGGCCGCGTTCAGCCGCGTCTGCCGGTCAGCGTCATGTCGAAGTCGACGATGTTCGAATAGAGCGGTGTGCCGACATCCATGCCATAGCGTGACCTGAGCACCTTGCCGATGACGTGGAATTTGATCGTGCCGGCCTTGAGGCCGCCCAGCTCGGCGGTGAATTTTTCCGGAAAAGACTTGCCGCGCGCCGTCAGCCGGCCGGTGACCAGCGCCGTGGTGTCGCTGGTTCGCGTCACGCTGGTCGAGCGGAACTGTATTTCCGGACTGTTGGCGGCGTCGAACACCGCGTCGGAGCGCAGGAAGGCGTCGATGCGGCCCTGGCCGGTGCCGACGCTTTCGGGAAAGATGGTGAAATTGACCTGCGAGCGAGCGACGTCGCTGTTGTCGATGCGGATCGAGCCCTTGAAGCGGGCGAAGGCGCCATTGAGGCCGCCGCCGCCGACCTTGCCGATGGAAAATCGGATGCTGGAGCTGGCCGGACTGATCGAGTAGCTGCCGGCGGCGTCGCCGAGCGCGACGGCCGCGAAGACAGGCGTGGCAATGCAAGCGGCAACCGCCGCAAATCCAAGGATGCGCGCAAACATGGGAGTATTCCTTTTTGGAGGCAACGCTCTTCGCGTCCTCGCCCTGGGAACGAACGAACTGCCCGTTCTATTCCCCACCTGACGAAGGTGTGATCATGCGGGTGAGCACATTGTCCCTGAGCCGGAAATGATGACGCAGCGCCGCCGCGACATGCAGCACGACCAGGGCGATGCCGGCATAGGCGAGATACCAGTGCGCCGCGGCCCAGAAGCTTTCCGCCGCGTCCGATTCGGCCAATGGCAGGTTCGGCATGACGAAAAGACTGAACGGCATGCTGGGGATCTCCAGCGTCGACACGGAGACCAGAGCCCAGCCGGACAAAGGCAGAGCGATTTGAAAGGCATAGAGCGCGAGGTGGGCGAGCGGCGCGGCCCGGCGCTCCAGGGTTCCGACCGAGCGCGGCAGCGCCGGCGCCGCATTGCCGAGCCGCCAGGCGATGCGCAGGATGATCAGCCCAAGCAGCAGGAAGCCGAAGGATTTGTGCAGCTGGATCAGTTCGAAGGCGGTGCGCTGGCTGGTGAGCCGCACCATGATGAGGCCGAGTGCGAACTGGCCGATGAAGATCAGCGCAATCAACCAGTGGAGAAGGATCGTGCCCCAGCCGTAGCGGGTCGTGCTGTTTGTGATCGATGCAGACATGGGACGTGAACGACCACGATGCCGGTTTTCGTCCACCCTCCCCCTGTGGGGGTAAGCAGCCGGTTCGCCGCAAGCGAATTCATCGTGCCAGTGGCACGATGAAAGGCCAGCGAACGCCAGGACGCTGCGAAGCAGCGGGGACCCGGCCGGGCTCGCCAATTGTCAGCCAGGCCCTTCGCAGGCTCAGGGCGTTCGAAGTTCGAAAAGCCAAGCAATTGGCTTTCGCCCGCTACGCGGACCACTTCTCACCCCCACAAGTGGGAGGGTGGCTTTCACCCGCTCACCTTGAAGAAATCGACAAAGGCACGCAGCGCCGGCCGCATCTGGCGGCGGCTTGGATAGTAGACGAAGAAACCGTCGAAGGACGGGCACCAGTCCTCCAGCACGCGGATAAGCCGGCCGTCGGCGATTGCATCGCGAACATAGTCCTCGAACACGAAGGCCAGGCCGGCGCCGTCGACCGCCGCCCTGGCGACGAGGTGATCCTCGTCGAGGATCAATGGCCCTTGCGCTGCAAACTCGATCTCCTCGCCGTCCTTCTCGAATTCCCAGCGGTAGAGAATGCCGCTGGAAAAGCGGAAGCGGATACAGCGGTGGCTGGCCAGATCGTGCGGATGCGATGGTTTGGGCATGGTCGCGAAATAGGACGGCGCGCCGACGATGGCGCCACGCAGATTGGGCCCGATGCGCACAGCGATCATGTCGCGCTGCAGGCTTTCGCCGAGCCGCACGCCGGCGTCGAAACCGCCTTCGACGACATCGGTGAAGCGATCCTCGATGATGATCTCCAGCACGATGTCGGGATAGGTCGATGCGAAGGCACCGAGCCGCGGCGTCAGCGCCAGGTGGGCTGCGGTGCGCGGCACGGTCAGCCTGAGATTGCCGGCCGGCCGGTCGCGTGCCTCGATCGCCGTCTCCAGCGCCAGATCGATCTCCGACAGCGCCGGCCGCAGCCGCTCCAGCAGTTGTGCTCCTGCCTCGGTCGGCGCGACGCTGCGCGTGCTGCGCGACAGCAGACGGACGCCAAGCCGCGCCTCCAGGCTGGACACCGCATGGCTGACCGCCGAGGGCGCGATGGCCAGTTCCCTGGCCGCGCCGCGAAAACTGCCGCATTGGGCGACGGTCGCCAGCACCGCAAGCTGTGACAGATGAGCTCGATTCATTGATCTATTTTCTAGAACAGCCTGTGCAGATGAGAGACGATTAACGAACATAAGGCAAGGCGCTATTTCCCAGGCATCACAACAAGGAGACGCGTGATGCAAACCCGCAAGCTAGGAACTGAACTGAACGTCTACCCGGTTGGCCTCGGCTGCATGGGCATGAGCTTTGTCTATGGCGGCCAGCCGGAAGCCGAGGCGATCGCCACACTGCACCGCGCCGTCGAGATCGGCGTCAATTTCTTCGACACGGCGGAAGTCTATGGCCCCTTCGAGAACGAGATCCTGCTCGGCAAGGCACTGAAGCCGGTGCGCGACAAGGTGACGATCGCCACCAAGTTCGGCTTCAAGATCCTGAAGGAAGGCGTAGGCACCGAGCGCATGGCCGGCGTCGACAGCCGTCCCGAGCACGTCAAGGCGGTCGCCGAGGCATCGCTGAAGCGACTCGGCACCGACGTGATCGACCTCTACTACCAGCACCGCGTCGACCCCAACGTGCCGATCGAGGATACGGTCGGCGCCATGGCCGAGCTGGTGCGCGAGGGCAAGGTGCGCGCACTCGGCCTGTCGGAGGCGAGCGCCGCGACCATCCGCCGGGCGCATGCCGTGCATCCGATATCGGCCGTGCAGAGCGAATATTCGCTTTGGAGCCGCGACCCTGAAGACGAAGTGTTCGCCGTCTGCCGCGAACTCGGCATCGGCTTCGTGCCCTACAGCCCGCTCGGCCGCGGCCTGTTGACCGGCACGATCGCCAAACCCGAGGCTTTGAGCGACGACGACTGGCGCCGCGGCCTGCCGCGTTTCCAGGCCGACGCCATGGCGGCCAATGCCGCCGTCATCGCCACGCTGGAGAAGATGGCGACTGAAAAAGGCGTAACCTCGGCGCAGCTGGCGCTGGCCTGGGTGCTGCATCAAGGCGACTTCATCGTGCCGATCCCCGGCGCGCGAAAAATCCGCCATCTCGAGCAGAACACGGCGGCGGCCGGGATCGAACTGAGCGTGGCCGAGGTGGCCGCGATCGGCGACGCGCTGTCGCCCGACAAGGTCGTCGGCAAGCGCTACACCGAGGAGCTGCTGGCGCTGGTGAATGGCTAGGCCTTCACCTTCACCCTCCCCCTTGTGGGGAGGGTCGGCTCGCTGTCGTAGCAAAGCGGAGACAGCGAGACGGGGTGGGGGTAGCGCCCTACGAGAACCCCCACCCCGCTCCGCAAAACGCCGCTTTGCGGCATTTCGCTCCGCGACCCTCCCCACAAGGGGGAGGGTGGTCACCACGGCACCACCGTGATCTCCGGCCAGTTGGCCTTCGCGCGGGCGCCCTTGGCCTCGTGCGTCTTGCGGTTGTCCAGTGCCTTGTTCGGCGTGATACGAAACGAGAAGATGTCATCAAGACCGAACGGCGCCATCAGCTCAAATTGCCCATCCGCGCCAAAATGAACGCCGACCGCATGGGTTCTCGAAGCGAAATAGGAAAGCGCTTCTGCAGACGAGGAAAGTCTGGGATAGGTGTCGCCAAAACGCGCCTCGTACCAGAGATGAACCCGCGCCTGGTTGCGCACTTCGACCGGCAACGCCAGCTCCTCGAAATGCTGCGCCGCTCGGCGGATGACCGCGTCCTCGGCCTCATAGGACAGGTCGCTCTCGTCGAAATAGAACAGGTCGACATCCCTAATGCCGTAACCTGACGGCTTCCCGGTCAGGTTGTTCCAGACGCTGTTGTAGAGCGCGCCGGAGACCAGCAGCCAGTCCGGCAGCGCGAGCGCGCGCACCCGAGCCAGTGTTTCGACAAGCAGCGGATCCGCCGCGACAATGCCGAGAAAAGCCGTGCGTTGTGCTTCGAACGGGAGGCCGGAATAGCGCAGATGGTCCATCGCCCTTTGGAGGGCGATGGACCATCTGCCCGCAAGCCTCAGCCTCTCAGCACACCACCGGTCTGCTTGCCGACATTCTCGACGATACGCTTGGCCAGCGACTCGAAATCGTCGTCGGTCAGCGTCCTCTCGACCGGCTGGATCGACACTTCGATGGCGATCGACTTCTTGCCCTCGCCGAGCGACGCACCTTCGAAAATATCGAAGACCGAAACGCCTGATATCAGCTTCTTGTCGGCGGCAAGGGCTGCGCGCACCAACGTGCCGGCCTCGACCGACTTGTCGACGACGAAGGCGAAATCGCGCTTCACCGCCTGGAAAGCGGACAGCTCCAGCTTCGGCTTGGTCTTCGTCGGCTTGGCTTTCGGCTCGGGCACGGCATCGACGAACACTTCGAAACCGCAAAGCGGCCCGGAGACATCGAGCCCCTCCAGCGTCTTCGGGTGGAACTCGCCGAAGGTGCCAAGCACGGTCTTTGGCCCGAGCTTGATCGTGCCGGAACGGCCGGGATGGTACCAGCCCGGTCCACCGGCCTCGATCTGCAGCCGCTCGACCGGCGCGCCGCAGGCTTCGAGCGCCGCGATCGCATCCGCCTTGGCGTCGAACACGCCGACCGGACCTGAATTGCCGGCCCAGTTGCGGCCTGAACCGTCCAGCTTTGCCGTGCCGCGCCGAACGCCGGCGGCCACGCGCCGCTGCTGGTTGGCGCCGTCGCCCTCATAGGTGCCCGACACTTCGAACAGCGCCACGTCGCCGATGCCCCTGTCGGCATTGCGTTGGGCGGCGGCGATCAGCCCCGGCAGCAGCGACGGCCGCATGTCGGACATGTCTGCGGCGATCGGGTTGGCAAGCTTCAGCGCGGCCTGGCCGCCGCCGAACAGTTCGGCGTGCTTGGCCGGGATGAACGACCAGGTGACGGCCTCCATCATGCCGCGCACGGCGAGCGCCCGCTTGGCCGTGCGGGTGCGGACCTGCAGCGTGGTGAGGATTTTTGCATTGACCGCGTCATGCGAACCGAGCGGCTGGGCCAAGATATTGTCGACGCCGTGGATGCGCATCACCTCCTCGACCAGATCGGCCTTGCCGTCGATATCGGGGCGCCAGGACGGCACGGCCACATCGACGACATCGCCCGAGCCCTTGGGCTTGAAGCCGAGGCGCGACAGGATGTCGAGGCTTTCAGCCTTCGGCACCTCGATACCGGTCAGCCGCTTTACTTCCGACAGCGGGAAGGAAACGATCATGGGCTTGTGACCGGCATAGCCGGCCACTTCGATCTCCGTCGGCGTACCGCCGCAGAAATCGAGCGCCAGCCTGGTCGCCAGCTCGACGCCGGGGACCATGAATTCGGGGTCGACGCCGCGTTCGAAGCGGTAGCGGGCATCGGTGATGATGCCGAGCGTGCGGCCGGTACGCGCGGTGGCGATCGGGTCCCAGAGGGCCGATTCGATCAGCACGTCTGTGGTGTTCTCGTCGCAGCCGGAATGCTCGCCGCCCATGATGCCGGCGATCGATTCGACGCCGTCGTCATCGGCTATCACGCACATCTCCGGCGTCAGCGTGTATTCGCGGCCATCGAGCGCCAGCACCTTCTCGCCGTCGCGCGCCCGGCGCACGACAAGATTGCCGGCAACCTTCTTGGCATCGAACACATGCAACGGGCGGCCGCGATCGAAGGTGACGTAGTTGGTGATGTCGACCAGCGCGCTGATCGGCCGAAGTCCAATGGCGATCAGCCGTTGCTGCAGCCATTTCGGCGACGGGCCGTTCTTGACGCCCTTGACCAGATTGAGCGCGAAGCCCGGGCAGAGCTCCGGCGCCTCGATCGTCACCTTGACAGGGCACATGCCGCTGCCGGCATGAGGCATGATGGCACCGCCAACGAGGCGGCCAAGCCCGCTCGCCGCCAGATCCCTGGCGATGCCGTAGACGCTGGTGGCATCCGGCCGGTTCGGCGTCAGGTTGATCTCGATCAGGGGATCGTCAAGATGCGCGTACGCAGCGAAGCTGGTGCCGACGGGGGCGTCGGCCGGCAGGTCGATGATACCGCTATGCTCGTCGGAAAGCTCCAGCTCGCGCTCGGAGCACATCATGCCATGGCTTTCGACGCCCCTGATCTTGCCGACGGTCAGCGTCACGTCGATGCCGGGCACATAGGTGCCGGGCGCGGCAAAGGCACCGATCAACCCGGCGCGAGCATTCGGCGCGCCGCAGACGACCTGCACGGGTGGCTTGCCGTCGCCTGTGTCGACGGTGAGCACGCGCAGCCGGTCGGCATCGGGGTGCTGCACCGCCGTCAGCACCTTGGCGATGACGAAGGGTTTCAGGCTCGACTTGTCGTCGACATGCTCGACTTCGAGGCCGATCGACGTCAGCCGCTCGACGATCTCGTCGAGCGAGGCGTCGGTCTCGAGATGATCCTTGAGCCAGGAGAGGGTGAATTTCATGGGACTGTTCCGTCTGGTCTTTTGACGCTTGTTTTCAGGTGTCTCGGCAAGTCGTCGGACATATACAGGTAAGGAAGCTGCTCGCTGACATAGGCATGCAGCGTCGGTTTGAAATCGGCCGGCATGTCCATGGCGCCGAGCATGAAGTAGATGTCGTCCTCCAGCCGCTCGTCGACATAGGCGATCGGCGAGCCGCAGACGCCGCAGAAGGAGCGCGTCACCGGCCCGTTCTCGTACATCTTCAGCGCCTTGCCGGTGAACGCCACCTGGTCGACCAGGAAGCCGACAAAGGCCGAAACCGGCGCGCCGCTCGCCCGCCGGCAATCGCCGCAATGGCAATAGCTGACGTGGTGCGGCTCGGCCGAAGCCTCGAACCGCACGGCGCCGCAGCGGCAGCCGCCGGTGTGCGGCGCTGTCATGCGCTCAGTCCGCCGAACAAAGTCGGCATGTCGAGCGGCCTGAAACCGTAATGCGACAGCCAGCGGACATCGGCATCGAAGAAGGCACGCAGGTCCGGCATGCCGTATTTCAGCATGGCGATGCGGTCGATGCCCATGCCCCAGGCAAAGCCCTGATATTCGTCCGGGTCGAGCCCACCATGGCGCAGTACATTGGGATGCACCATGCCGCAGCCGAGGATCTCCATCCAGTCGGAGCCTTCGCCGAAACGCACCTCGCCCGGCCGCGAGCGGTCGCACTGGATGTCGACTTCCAGGCTGGGCTCGGTGAACGGGAAGAAGCTGGGCCGGAAGCGCATCTTGACCTGTGGCACCTCGAAGAAGGCCTTGCAGAACTCTTCCAGCACCCACTTCATGTTGGCGACATTCGCCGTCTTGTCGATCACCAGCCCCTCGACCTGATGGAACATCGGCGAGTGGGTGGCGTCCGAATCCTGCCGGTAGGTCTTGCCCGGGATGACGATGCGGATCGGCGGCTTCTGCGTCTCCATGGTGCGGATCTGCACCGGCGAAGTGTGGGTGCGCAACAGCTTGCGCTCGCCCTTTTCGTCCGGCTGGAAGAAGAAGGTGTCGTGCATCTCGCGCGCCGGATGGCCTTCGGGGAAATTCAGCGCGGTGAAATTGTAGTGGTCGCTCTCGATGTCCGGCCCCTCGGCGATCGAGAAGCCGAGGTCGCCGAAGATCGCCGCGATCTCGTCGATGACCTGGCTGATCGGATGGATGCGGCCGCGCTCGGCCGGCGACTGCCGCACCGGCAGGGTCACGTCGACCTTTTCGGCGGCAAGGCGGGCGGTGATCGCCACATCCTTCAGCTCGGCCCGTCGCGAGGTCAGCGCCTCGGTAACACGGTTCTTGAGGCCGTTGATGGCCGGGCCCTTCACCTGGCGTTCCTCGGCGGTCATCGCGCCGAGCGTCTTCAGCATTTCGGAAATCGATCCCTTCTTGCCAAGGGCCGAAACCCGCACGGCTTCAATCGCGGCCTCGTCGGCGGCCGATGCGATGTCGGCCAGAAGTGAGTTTTCAAGCGTATCAAGGCCAGTGGTTGCGTCGTTCACGGTCAAACTCGCTGCGTTGGGAAGTCAGCCTTAAGGTGGAAGTCACGTTTAAGGTGAATTCAGGCATAAGAAAAACCCGCGCCAGCCGTGCCAGCGCGGGTTCCCCAAATCAGAATTGCGAATGCTTGGGAAGCGCTGGTCTTTAAGCGACAGCGCTTTCAAAAGCGTTCGGCGTGGTGTTCTTCAGATATTCGAGCGCCACCTTGGCCTTGGCCACGAGAGCCGCGAAAGCCTGCGGCTCATGGATGGCCATGTCGGACAGGATCTTGCGATCGATCTCGATGCCGGCCTTGTTGAGGCCGTCGATGAAGCGGCCATAGGTCAGGCCATGCTCGTGGGTCGCGGCGTTGATGCGCTGGATCCACAGCGCGCGGAACGAGCGCTTGCGGTTCTTGCGGTCGCGGTAAGCGTACTGCAGCGACTTTTCCACCGCCTGCTTGGCGATGCGGATGGTGTTCTTGCGGCGGCCGTAGAAGCCTTTCGCAGCTTTCAGGACCTTCTTGTGCTTGGCGTGCGAGGTGACGCCTCTCTTTACGCGTGCCATGTCATGATCTCCTTAAAAGCAATTCCAGGAAAAGTGCTCAGCGGTTTTCCGTTCGGAATTGCGTAAAACTAATGCGTGTCCGGACCGAACGCCTTAGAGGCCGTTCGGCAGAAAATTCTTGATGACCTTCTTGCCATCCGGTTCAGCCAGAACCATCGTGCCGCGGGCATTTCGAATGAACTTGTTGGAACGCTTGATCATGCCGTGACGCTTGCCGGCCGCAGCCGACAGGACTTTACCCGTACCTGTAATCTTGAACCGCTTTTTGGCGGCGGACTTGGTCTTCATCTTGGGCATTTTGCTACTCCGTATCGTGGGCGCACTATCGCGCTTTTGTTCGCTTCAGGCCGACCAAAGCCCGAAAAGCAAATGAAACCGCCACGGCATGCCCTGCCGGGCGGTTTTTCAGAACCGCGGTGCTATACGTCAAAGCAGGCGGCTGTGCAACACCCCCTGCGCCGCGCGTTGCCGAAACGTCGGGATGCGACGCTTGGGTCCTCGTCAGGGCAGCGTGAACCAGACCGGCAGCATGCCCGACTGCTGGGCGCCATCGATCAGTTCGAAGGCCGGCAGCGCGATCAGGAACACCAGCCCGTCGAGCAGCGTAGTCAACAGCAGGCGCGGCTTGAAGCTGCCGGTATCGCCCTCCTGGTAGAGCGAGAGCTTCGGAAAGAAGCGCGGCACCCTCGCCAGATAGGCCGCGTACGGCGCGCCGAGCGCTTCCCTGAGGAATTTCTCCTCGCGCAGGATGACGATATGGAAGGCGCCCGCGCACAGGACAGCAAAGAGAATGATGCCGGAGAACGAGCCGATCTGCGCGCCGACGCCGGCCGCGGCCACTGTCGAGAACACGTAGAGCGGGTTGCGGGTGATCGAGTATGGCCCGCCCGTCACCACCTCGGAAGACTTGCGCCCACCTATATAGAGCGTCGCCCAAAGGCGTCCGACAATGCCGAGGAAAATCAGCAGCACGCCGAACATCTCGATCGACTCGTGCACCGGCGTATCGGGCGGGAAGGTCGACTGGCCGAACAGCAGCGCCAAGAACAGCACCACCACGAGCACGGCAAGCACCAGCCTGCGCATCTGCTGATAGTTGCCCAGCCCGTACTTGAATTCATTGTCCAAGGGAGGAATCCGATCGTCGAGGAGCCTGGTGCATGCCGCCTGAAAATGGCCCCGGTCTTGGGAGGACGACATGCATAAAAAACAGAACCGGCGATCGCGGCCTTGGTCAAGAAACAGGCGTCCCGCCGATCGCCGGGACGCCCTGTAGCACGATTCAGGCGGATTTGGAGCGCGATAACAAGCCTGACGTCATCGTGATCTAGCGAGGCGACAGCACCATCATCATCTGGCGGCCTTCAAGCTTCGGTTCCGCCTCGACCTTGGCGATGGTCGCAACTTCCTCGCGCACCTTGTTCAGAAGCTGCATGCCAAGTTCCATGTGCGCCATCTCGCGGCCCCGGAAACGCAGTGTCAGCTTGACCTTGTCGCCTTCCTCGAAGAAGCGGCGAACCGCCTTCATCTTGGTCTCGTAGTCGTGGCTGTCGATGTTCGGGCGCATCTTGATCTCCTTAATCTCGATGACCTTCTGGTTCTTGCGCGCCTCGGCCGCCTTCTTCTGGTTGGCGTATTTCAACTTGCCGAGATCGAGGATCTTTACGACGGGGGGCACCGCATTGGGCGATATCTCGACCAGATCGAGCCCGGCCTCTTCGGCGAGCAACAATGCGTCGTTGATGGAAACATCGCCGCGGTTCTGGCCTTCGGCGTCGATAAGCTGGACCCGGGGAACCCGGATATCACGGTTTGAGCGCGGGCCATCCTTGGTCGGCGCCGCTGCTTTGAAAGGTCTGCGAATGGTCGTGGTCTCCTTGGCCGTTTCGTTCAGGGTTTGCAGGTCTTGATGCGTGGACGCGCCAATGTGGTGAGCGCGCGGGCGGAGTCAATAGCACAGCATTGACAGGAAATCACCCTGATCACTGACCTGCACCAAACAAAGAAGGACCGCGAGCACTTTTCGCCACACCACTGGCTGTGTCACAAGACCCGGTGCCAAGAGACCGGCGTGAGGAAAAAGCCATGACTGCCACGCCCCCTGTCTTTCTGGACGTCGACGGATCGAGCATCGCGGTGCGCCACACGGCTGGCACGACGCCCGGCATCGTCTGGCTCGGCGGCTACAAGTCGGACATGCTGGGCACCAAGGCCGAAACGCTGTCGGACTGGGCGGCAGGAGAAGGCCGCGCCTTCCTGCGCCATGACTATTCCGGCCATGGCGAATCCGGCGGCGCCTTTGCCGATGGCACGATTTCCAAATGGCTTTCGCAAAGCCTGGCCGTGTTCCGGCACTTCACCAGGGGCAAGCAGATCCTGGTCGGTTCGTCGATGGGGGCCTGGATCGCGCTGCGCATGGTGCAGGAACTGCGCAAGGCAGGCGACAACAACGTCGCCGGCCTGGTGCTGCTGGCGCCGGCGCCGGATTTCACCGTCGAGCTGGTCGAACCGGTGCTCACCGAGGCGCAGAAGCACGATCTCGCCGAAAAAGGCTTCTTCGAGGAGCCGTCGGACTATTCCAGCGAGCCTTACATCTACACACGCGCGCTGATCGAGGACGGGCGCAACAACCGGGTCATGGCAGGCCCTATCGACACGCATTGCCCGGTGCACATCTTGCAGGGACTGGCCGATCCGGACGTGCCGGCAAGCCACGCGCTGAAGCTGGTCGGCCTGCTGCCCGCGGACGATGTGACATTGTCGCTGATCCCCGACGGCGATCATCGGCTGTCGCGGCCGCAGGATCTCGACATGCTTGTACGGACCGTCGACGCGATGGCGCGGAGGGGAAACTGATGCGCGTTTCCATTCCGATATCCGCCTTTGTCGCGGCAATCGTCGGCTTTGGCGGCACGCTGGCCGTCGTCATCGCCGCCGCCAAGGCGGTCGGCGCGACGCAGATCGAGACAGCGAGCTGGGTGACGGCGATCTGCTTGGCGATGGCGATCGAGTGCCTGTGGCTATCCTGGCGCACGAAGATGCCGGTCATCACCGCCTGGTCGACGCCGGGCCTGGCGCTGATCGCCGCGTCGAGCGGCTTCTCGATGGGCGAGGCCGTCGGCGCCTTCATCGTCACCGGCCTCCTGTTGATCGCGACCGGCCTGTTTGGACCGCTGACGCGGCTGATCGCCAGGATACCGCCGTCGGTGGCATCGGGCATGCTGGCCGGCATCCTCGTCAGTTTCGCCATCAACGCGGTCAAGGCCATCCCCGCCGATCCCTGGCTGATCCTGCCGCTGATCGCGGCCTTTTTCATCATCAGGCTGTTCAATCCGGCGGTGTCGGTGCTGGTGGTGCTGATCGGCGGCGGCCTCGCCGCTTTCCTGACAGGCCGCGTCGGCGGCTTGCCGACACCGGAACTGTCGACGCTGACGCTGATCACACCGCGGTTCAGCGCCGCCGCGATCATCGGCCTGGCGCTGCCGCTCTACCTCGTCACCATGGCTTCGCAGAACCTCTCCGGGCTCGCCGTGCTGCGCGCCGCCGGCTATCACCCGGAGCCCGGCCCGCTGATCGGCGTCACCGGCCTGTTTTCGCTGCTGTCGGCGCCGTTTGGCGGCTCGACCACCAACCTGGCGGCGATTTCGGCGGCGATCTGCACCGGGCCGGACGTCCACCCCGATCCGGCTGAACGCTGGAAGACCGGCCCGTTCTATGCGCTCGCCTACATCATCTTTGCCATATTCGGTGCTTCGCTGGTGGCAATCTTCGCCGTCCTGCCGCAAAGCCTGATCGTGCTGGTGGCGGGTCTGGCGCTGACGGCGCCGCTTGCCAATGCCCTGTCTATCGCCCTGAAGGACGAAGGCGAACGCATGGCTGCCACCGTCACCTTTGCCGTCACCGCGTCGGGACTGACGCTGTTCGGCGTCGGCGCCGCATTCTGGGGGCTGGTCGCGGGCCTGGCCGTCCTTTTCCTCGAAGCATTCAAAAAGCGACAATCATTTCAGCCTCTTGTCCGGTTTTGGCGGACATTGTCTTGAATCGCCGTTTTCTTCTTCCCATTTCGATTCCACGCAGCCGGGTTTGGCTGTCTCCAACCGAAGGAATGGGAGAAAATGAACACATCCGCATTGATCCGTCCGGCCTGGACGCCGGCAACCATCGCGTTGATGGTGATCGGTTTCATGGTGTTCTGGCCACTCGGCTTCGCCATGCTTGCCTACATCATCTGGGGCGACCGCCTCGATGGCTTCAAGCGTGACGTCAACCGGGCGACCGACGGCATCTTCGCCGGCTGCCGCCGCGGTTCCGACAAGGCCGCTCGCTGGGGCCACGGCTCCGCCCGCACCGGCAACGTCGCTTTCGACGACTGGCGCGAAAAGGAACTCGAGCGCCTGGACGAAGAGCGCCGCAAGCTCGACGAGATGCTGACCCAGTTCGACGAGTACGCCCGCGAACTGCGCCGCGCCAAGGACCAGGACGAGTTCGACCGCTTCATGGCGAACCGCAACAAGGCGACGGCGCCGACGAAGACCGACCCGAGCTCCGGGGCGACGACCAGCAAGCGTGGCAAGGGCTCGAACCTGCTTGACGACTAAGGCCAAGCGACAGGCCAGATCGTGAAAAAACGGCGTCGCGCGAGCGGCGCCGTTTCTTTTTTGTTCTATTCGTTTTCCTCGAATCGCGTATCGTCCGGCCATGTCTTTCGGCTTCTTCCGCAACCTGACAAAACCCAAGCCCGCGCCGGTCCAGGAGCGCGAGCATGTCGTTGCCGGCCGGTCATTGCCGCTCAAGATCGTCGAGAACGATCGCGCCCGGCGGTTGACGCTGCGCATCGATTCCGGTGGCCGTGGCCTGCGCATCACAGTGCCGCCGGGTCTGCGCCGGGGCGAGGTGGAGAAATTCCTCGACCGCCATCAGGAGTGGCTGGAACAGCGGCTGGCCAAGGTGCCCAACCGGCCGCAGGTGCGGCCCGGCATCAAGGTCCCGGTGCGCGGCGTGCCGCACCGTATCGTCCATGAGCCCTCGAAACGTGGCACCGTCACCGTGTCGCGCGACGAGCGCGGCCCGCTGTTGATCGTGCATGGCGAGCGCGTGCACCTGCCGCGCCGCATCGCCGATTTCCTCAAGCGTGAGGCCAAGCGCGAGATCGAGGCGCTGGTGGTCAAGCATACGCAGGCACTGGGCAAGCGCGCCAAGGCGATCCGCTTCAAGGACACATCAAGCCGCTGGGGCTCGTGCACCTCGGAAGGCAATCTGTCGTTTTCCTGGCGCATCATGATGGCGCCGGCGCCGGTCATAAATTACCTCGTCGCACATGAGGTGGCCCATCTCAAGGAGATGAACCACGGTCCGAAATTCTGGAAACTGTGCGAACAGCTTTGCCCGGACACCGAGCGCTGCAAGGCCTGGCTGAAGCGCAACGGCGGCGCCTTGCAGGCGATCGCGTTCGAGTAGGTGACGGGCGACGATTCAATCGTCGTTGGCGGCGTTGAGGTCCTCGGGCCGCAGGCCCTCGTCGTCATTACGCGGCCATGGCAGGAATTTGCTGTCGAAGGCGTCGCCACCGAAATAGTCGAGCGCCCGATGTGCCTCGGTACCGTTGAAGGCGGCCTTGTCCACCAGATGAGCGATAACCTCGCGCGCCTGAGCGATCTTCTGCCTGAGTTCGGCAACCGTTCTGTCCGCCATGATCTGCTCCCGCCTTGCGTCCTGTCCATCAATAGGTAGCGCCTTTGGCCTCGCCGGCAAACAGCATGCTTTTTCTCGACTCTTATCGCTTTTCGTGCCAATCCCGCGCCATGGCGCTTGACATCAAGATCTGCGGCTTGAAGACCGACAAGGCATTGGCCGCGGCATTGGCCGGCGGCGCCAGCCATGTCGGCTTCATTTTCTTTGCCAAAAGCCCGCGCTACGTCGAGCCAGCCGAGGCTGGCCGCCTGCGCGAGGCGGCGCGCGGCAAGGCAATCGCGGTTGCTGTCACCGTTGATGCAAGCGACGCATTCCTCGATGAGATCGTCGAAACGATGCAGCCCGACATGCTGCAGCTGCACGGCTCGGAAACGCCCGGGCGCGTGGCCGAGGTCAAGGCCCGCCATGGGCTGCCCGTGATGAAGGCGCTGCCGCTCAGCGAGGCTGCCGATCTGGAACGGATAAAGCCGCTCATCGGCGTTGCCGACCGCTTCCTGTTCGACGCCAAGCCGCCGAAGGGCTCGGAACTGCCGGGGGGCAACGGCGTCGCCTTCGACTGGCGCATTCTCGCCGGCCTTGACGCCGGCGTCGATTACATGCTTTCCGGTGGGCTCAACGCCGCCAACATCGGCGATGCCCTTCGGCTTGCCAACCCGCCCGGAATAGACATTTCTTCAGGCGTGGAAAGCGCGCCAGGCGTCAAGGATCCGGCGCTGATCGAACAGTTCTTCCGGGCCGTCAGGGCAGCACGCGACAACCGCGCCGCCTGACCGGCTCAAACCAGAGCATGTCCCGGAAAAGTGGGAACCGATTTTCCGACAAGGACAGGCTCGCAAGTCAAGATGCAGGAGATCGGCAATGGACAAGCCGGCGACACCCAATTCCTTCCGCACCGGACCCGACGAACAGGGTATGTTCGGCATTTTCGGCGGTCGTTTCGTTGCCGAAACGCTGATGCCGCTGATCCTCGATCTCGAGCGGAACTGGAACGAGGTCAAGAACGATCCGGATTTCAAGGCTGAACTCACGGATCTCTCGACCCATTACGCCGGACGGCCGTCGAAGCTCTATTTCGCGGAAGGGCTGACCAGGCATCTTCGTGAGGTTTCCTCGGCGAAGGGCCTCGGGGGCGGCGCCAAGGTCTATTTCAAGCGCGAGGACCTGAACCATACCGGCTCGCACAAGATCAACAACTGTCTCGGCCAGATCCTGCTGGCCAAGCGCATGGGCAAGAAGCGCATCATCGCCGAGACGGGCGCTGGCCAGCATGGCGTGGCGTCCGCCACCGTCGCCGCCCGCTTCGGCTTTCCCTGCGTCGTCTATATGGGCGCCACCGACGTCGCCCGTCAGAGCCCGAATGTCTTCCGCATGAAGCTGCTGGGCGCCGAGGTGCGGCCGGTGACCGCTGGCCATGGCACGCTGAAGGACGCCATGAACGAGGCGCTGCGCGACTGGGTGACGAATGTCGAGGACACCTACTACCTGATCGGTACCGCCGCCGGCCCGCATCCCTATCCGGAGCTGGTGCGCGACTTCCAGTCGGTGATCGGTTCGGAGGCGCGCGCGCAGATCCTCGAACAGGAAGGCCGGCTGCCCGACACCATCATCGCTTGTGTCGGCGGCGGCTCGAACGCCATCGGCATGTTCCACCCCTTCCTCGACGACAAGGAGGTTCGCATCATCGGCATCGAAGCCGGTGGCCGTGGCCTCGACGGCATCGAGCATTGCGCCTCGATGAATGCCGGAAAGCCCGGCGTTCTGCACGGCAACCGCACCTATCTCCTGCAGAATTCCGACGGCCAGATCATGGACGGCCATTCGATCTCGGCCGGCCTGGATTATCCCGGCGTCGGCCCGGAGCATTCCTGGCTGCGCGACAGCGGCCGCGTCGAATACGTCCCGATCCTCGACGACGAGGCGCTGGAAGCGTTCAAGCTGACGACGCGCGTCGAAGGCATCATCCCGGCGCTGGAATCGGCGCACGCCATCGCGCATGCGGTGAAGATCGTGCCAGCCATGGACAAGGACCAGATCGTCATCGTCAACCTGTCCGGCCGCGGCGACAAGGACGTGCATACGGTTGCCAGCATGCTGGGCATGGAGATCTGATCATGGCCACTCGTATCGACCGCCGCATGGCGAAGCTGAAGACCGAGGGCCGCCCGGCGCTCGTCACCTATTTCATGGGCGGCGACCCGGACTACGACACCTCGCTGTCGATCATGAAGGCATTGCCGGCGGCGGGTGCCGACATCATCGAGCTCGGCATGCCGTTCTCCGACCCGATGGCCGATGGCCCGGCGATCCAGGCGGCTGGCTTGAGGGCGCTCAAGGGCGGCCAGACGCTGGTCAAGACGCTGAAGATGGCGTCGGAATTCCGAGCCGGCGACAATGACACGCCGATCGTGCTGATGGGCTACTACAACCCGATCTACATCTACGGCGTCGACCGTTTCCTCAAGGACGCGATCGCCAGCGGCATTGACGGCCTGATCGTCGTCGACCTGCCGCCGGAGATGGACGAGGAACTGTGCATTCCGGCACTGAAGGCCGGCATCAACTTCATCCGGCTGGCGACGCCGACCACCGACGACAAGCGTCTGCCCAAAGTGCTCCAGAACACATCCGGCTTCGTTTATTATGTCTCGATGACCGGCATCACCGGCTCGGCGCTGGCCGACACCGGCAAGGTGGCGGCGGCGGTGAAGCGCATCAAGGGCCATACCGACCTGCCGGTCTGCGTCGGTTTCGGCGTCAAGACCGCCGAGCAGGCGCACGTGATCGGCGCCAATGCCGATGGCGTCGTCGTCGGCACCGCGATCGTCAATGCGGTCGCCAATGTACTGGGACCGAAAGGCGAGAAGACCGCCGATCCGGCCGAAGCCGTCGCCACGCTGGTCAGCGGCCTCGCGCAGGGCGTGCGCTCGGCCCGCCTTGCTGCCGCCGAATAGTTTTCCTACCTCAGGTCTTGTCGTTATCCCAAAACCGGTTCCCACTTTTGGGCGACATGCACTAACTCTTCGTCAGGACAGGAGCCGAAGCGATGAACTGGATCACCAATTACGTTCGCCCGAAGATCAATTCGATGCTCGGCCGGCGCACCGACATGCCGGAGAATCTCTGGATCAAGGATCCGGAGACCGGCGAAATGGTGTTCCACAAGGATCTGGAGTCCAACCAGTTCGTCATTCCGTCCTCTGGCCATCACATGAAGATCTCGGCCAAGGAGCGGCTGAAATTCTTCTTCGACGGCGGCAAATACGAGACCCTGGACAATCCCAGGGTCATGCAGGATCCGCTGAAATTCCGCGACGAGAAGCGCTATGTCGACCGGCTGAAGGACGCCAAGGCCAAGACCGGCCTGGAAGACGCCATCATCAACGCGCTGGGGACCGTCGAGGGTCTGCCGGTGGTGGTGACGGTGCAGGATTTCGCCTTCATGGGCGGCTCGCTCGGCATGGCCGCCGGTGACGCCATCGTTCATGGTTTCGAAGTGGCCCTGCAGCGCAAGCGGCCGCTGATCCTGTTCGCCGCCTCCGGCGGCGCGCGCATGCAGGAAGGCATCCTGTCGCTGATGCAGTTGCCGCGCACCACGGTCGGCGTCGACCGGCTGAAGGAAGCCGGTCTTCCCTACATCGTCGTGCTGACCAACCCGACCACCGGCGGCGTCACCGCTTCCTACGCCATGCTGGGCGACGTGCACATCGCCGAACCCGGCGCACTGATCGGTTTCGCGGGACCGCGCGTCATCGAACAGACCATCCGGGAAAAGCTCCCGGACGGCTTCCAGCGCGCCGAGTATCTAATGGAGCACGGCATGGTCGACATGGTCGTGTCGCGGCTGGAGCTGCGCGAAACGATCGCACGCTTGCTGAAGATGCTGCTCAAGCTGCCGGAAGAGCAAAAGCCGCTGGAGCCGGAAATCCTGCCGCCGGCAACAATTCCGGCGGAGGCACGACCACAGGCCTGACGCGACATTCTTCGCCGCGAACCGCGATTCCGATTTTCGGGGTCATGCGCTAGGATTCCCATATGACGACGCTTGCCGCAGACCGCGAAATCGAAGCCCTGATGGCGCTTCACCCGAAGGGTTTCGACCTTTCGCTCGACCGCATTACGCGGCTGCTGGAACGGCTCGGCAATCCGCAGGACCGGCTGCCGCCGGTGATCCACGTCGCCGGCACCAACGGCAAGGGCTCTTGCGCGGCGTTTTCGCGCGCACTGCTCGAAGCGGCTGACTACCGCGTCCATGTCCACACCTCGCCGCATCTGGTGAACTGGCACGAGCGCTACCGGCTGGCCGCCGACGGCGGCGGCAGGCTGGTCGACGACAAGGTCTTCGCCGATGCCATCGCCCGCGTCGCCAGGGCCAATGAGGGCGAGACGATCACCGTCTTCGAGATTCTCACCGCCGTCACCTTCCTGTTGTTTTCCGAGCATCAGGCCGATGCCGCCATTATCGAGGTCGGGCTCGGCGGCCGCTTCGACGCCACCAATGTCATCAAGGAACCAGCAGTATCGGTGATCATGCCGGTGTCGCTCGACCACGAGGCCTATCTCGGCGACCGTGTCGAACTGATCGCCGCCGAAAAGGCCGGCATCATCAAGCGCGGCTGCCCGGTGGTCATCGGCGCGCAGGAAAGCGAAACAGCGCTGCAGGTGCTGATCGAAACCGCCGAGCGGCTTGAGTGTCCGACCTTCGTCTACGGCCAGGATTTCCTCGCCTTCGAGGAAAACGGCCGCATGGTCTACCAGGATGAAGACGGCTTGATGGACCTGCCGCCGCCCAGGCTGCCCGGGCGCCACCAGTTCGCCAATGCCGCCGCGGCGATCGCGGCGGTGAAGGCGGCCGGCTTCGAGATCAGCCATCGCGCCGCCGAGAAGGCAATGATCAATGTCGCCTGGCCCGGCCGCATGCAGAAGCTGGTGCAGGGCCGGCTGGCCGAACTGGCGCCGAAGGGCGCCGACATCTGGCTCGACGGCGGCCACAATCCGGGCGCCGGCGTGGTCGTCGCCGAAGCGCTGGCCGAGCAGGAAGAAAAGAACCCGCGTCCGCTTTTCCTCATCTCGGGCATGATCAACACCAAGGACCAGAGCGGCTATTTCCGCGCCTTCAAGGGGCTGGCCCGGCATGTCTACACGGTGCCGGTGAGCGCGAGCGACGCCGGCGTGCCGAACGACGAACTGGCGGTCCGCGCCACGGAAGCCGGACTGACGGCCGAACCGGTGAGTTCCGTCGCCAACGCACTGATGCTGCTGCGCGACACCTGGGACGGTCCGCCGCCCCGCATCCTGATCGGCGGTTCGCTCTATCTGGCTGGGGCGGTGCTGGCTGAAAACGGCACGCCGCCGACATGATCAAGGTAAAGCAGCTCGCTCACGTTTGCATCTTCGCGGATGACCTCGACGTGACGCGAAGCTTCTATCGCGACGTCCTCGGCATGGACACCCAATTCAATTTCCTGCGCGACGGCAAGATTTTCGGATTCTACCTCAATTGCGGCGGTCGCAGCCACATCGAGGTGTTCCAGAAGAACGGAGCCCGCTACAGCGACCTTAACCAGATCAACCATCTCTGCCTCGAGGTGGAAGACATCGACGCGGCGATCGCCCACATCAGGTCGAAGGGAATAGACGTCACCCCGAGGAAGCTCGCCTGCGACGATACCTGCCAGGCCTGGCTTCGCGACCCCAACGACGTGAAGATAGAGCTGTTCGAGTATACCGAAAAAAGTGCGCAGTTCGTCGGCGGCGATCGTATCGCCGATTGGTGATCGCGCCCGCCGGCCCTGACGTGGCCTTGGTGCGTTACTTCAGCTCGATCTCGATGAAGGCGTATTCGCCTTCATTGGCGTTGATGACATCGTGTTCGACGCCCTCCTTGCGGAAATAGGGGGCGCCCTTCTTCATTTCGGCAAAGGATTCGCCGTCCTTGGTCAAAAGCTTCACCTTGCCGTCCATCAGCGGCACGACGACATAGTCGTGGCCGTGGCGGTGCCAGCCGGTGTTGTCGCCGGGCGCGAAGCGGTATTCGGTGACGATGACGCGCTCATTGTCGATGAAGACGGTGGCCTTGGCGGATCCGGTCATGGGGTTCTCCTGTCTGCCTCAAGCAGACGACATGGAGTGCCCGCACGCGAGGGCCAGAGCGGCGCAGCGATGGCGCCAACAAAAAGCCCGCGCGAGGCGGGCTTTTTTCAATCGGGATGTTGGGGCTCAGAGGTTGCCGTTGATCCAGTGGGACAGGGCGGTCTTCGGCGCGGCACCTACCTTCATATCGGCCATTTCGCCGCCCTTGAAAATCATCAGCGTCGGAATCGAGCGAACGCCGAACTGCGCGGCGAGCTCGGGATTCTCGTCGATGTTCAGCTTGGCGATCTTCACCTTGGCACCAAGTTCGGTGGCGATGTCTTCCAGCGCTGGCGCGATCATCTTGCAGGGACCGCACCATTCCGCCCAGAAATCGACCACGACCGGTACATTGGCGTTAAGCACATCGGCCTGGAAATTGCTCTTGTCGACCTTGACGGTGGTCATGCGGAAATCCTTTCGAGAATTTTTTGTCGCACCAAATGTGGTGGTGATCGCGCCCTTCTTCAAGCAGGTGTTGTGTCACGCTCCCGTGAGTCGAGCAAGAGCGGCATCCATGGCGCCGGTCGGCAATTCGATCAGCCGCGGCGCCTCGGTGAACAGCAAGGCCGCCCGGATCACGCGCCCGGGATAGAGCGGCTGCAACAGGGCGCGATAAAGCGCGAGCTGGAGGACATAAGCCGGCGGAACCTCGGCCAGAGAGTCGGGCGCCGGCCGGTTGGTCTTGTAGTCGACGATCGACACTGTGTCCGATGTCACCGCCAACCGGTCGATCTTGCCGGAAATCGAGCGCTTTTTGCCCTTTACCTCGAAGCTGCCCATGATGGCGACCTCGGCACGCGACGACGGCGCGAACAGTGGGCCGAAGCGGGGGTCGGCAAGAATGGCGGTGACCGACACCAAGGCTTTTTCACGCTCGGATTGAGTCCAGTCCGCACCCGTTCGCGCGAGATAGCGTTCCGACGCGCCCTGGCGCTCGTGCTCGGCAATGCCGGGCAACATCTGCAGCAATTTGTGCAGGGCGAGCCCCCGCATCACGGCAAAGCCGGGCTCGGCATCGGCGTCCAGCACCGGCGAAGCCTTGTCGACCACGGCTTCCTTGCCTTCGTCGATCAGCGCCGAGGCGCCCGATGGCGACAGCGGACGCGGCAAGTCCTCGAAAGGTGGCAAGGGCCGGAACAGGCTTGCCGGCAACGGCCCGAAAACGTGCGTCCGCCGTGCCTGCTCGCTCGAGCTTGCCGCGACGGGCGGCAGCTTGGTCACATGGAAACGATGCACGGGCTCGCCACCGGCGGGATGCGGGCGCTGTTCGCTTTCCGGCGCGCCGATCAGGGCGCGGCTGACGATCGAATGCCAGGTGCCGGTGTTCGGCGCCCGCTTGCCATGATAGCCGCAGACGATCAGCCGGTCCTCGGCGCGGGTCATGCCGACATAGAGCAGGCGGCGGTATTCGTCGTCGGCGAGTTCTCGCGCACGGACTGCCGCCGCTTTCGAAAAGCCATTGGCGACATCGCTGGCCGAGCGCCAGAGATAGCCCTTGCCGTCCCAATATGTTCCCGAACCATCGAAAGGCATCAGGCGCGGCAGATGCTGGTCGCTGAACGGGGCGGAGCCGCCATCGACCAGGAACACCACCGGTGCCTCCAGGCCCTTGGCGGCGTGCACGGTCATGACCCGAACCTCGTCGCGGGTCTGGTCCATCTCGCGCTTGATCTCGGGGCCGGCGTTCTCCAGCGTCGAGAGAAACGCTTCCAGCCCCGGCAGGCCGGTTCGCTCCTCGGCAAGGCAGAAGCTCAGGAACTCGTCGAGAATATCGCCGGCTTCGGGCCCGAGCCGCGCGATCATCCTCCTGCGCACGCCATCGCGTGCCAGCAGGCCGGCATAGAATTCGAACACCGGCTTGAAGGCGGCCTCGTCAGCCCAGACGTCGAGTTGCGCGACAATCTTCGCCAGGTGCTCGTTTTCTTCGGCATGCTGGCGCAGCGACGCGGCCAGCGACAGGCCGGGCGCCCTCTGCGCGGCGAGTGTGAACAGCGTCTCCTCCGGCAAGTCGAAGATCGGGCTGCGCAGCACGGCGGCGAGCGACAGATCATCCTGCGGCTGGATGAGGAGATGGCCGAGCGCGATCAGATCCTTGACCGCGATATGGCCGGGCAGGCTCAGCCGGTCGGCGCCGGCGACCGGAATGTCGCGGCGCTTGAGCGCACGGGTCAGCGCATGGACGAAACGATCGCGCTTGCGCACCAGCACCAGCACGTCGCCCGGCCGCAGCCGCTTGCCACGGCCTTCGATGACCTCGCCGGCGCCAATCCAGCCGGCAATGGTGGCCGCGACATTCTCGGCAACGCGCACCGCCGGGGCATGGGCATGGTCGATGGCCTGGGTCCAGTCGTCGGGCTCGTCGACGACGTCAGCACCGAGCGACGGCCAGACCTCGACATAGCCGGGCGCGTCGGTGCGGATCGCCTTGTGGTTCAGCGGATCGGGATCGTGGCTGATGCCGCGCCGCACGAGGGGATCGGCAAAGACGCGGTCGACCGCGGCAAGAACGTCATCGGTCGAGCGGAACGACCAGGTCAGCTTGAGGTCGGCGAAGGATGCCTCGGCGTCGCGCACCCGCCCCGCGAACAACAAACGGCTATCGGCGAAGGAGTCGGGCGCCGCGCCCTGAAAGGAATAGATCGACTGCTTTTCGTCGCCGACGGCAAAGACGGTGCGATGGATCCTGTCGCGGGCACCGAAGCCGGCAAAGAACTCCTCCGCCAGCCGCTTCACCACCTCCCATTGATCCGGGCTGGTGTCCTGCGCCTCGTCGAGCAGGATGTGGTCGATGCCCTGGTCGAGCTTGTATTGCACCCAGGGGCCGGCATCGGGCCGTGCCAGCAGGTTGACCGTGCGGGTGATAAGGTCGTTGAAGTCGAGAAAGCCGCGGCTGCGCTTCAGCACTTCGTAGCGGGCGATCAGCCAGTCGGAGATGATCAGCGCGGCGCGCGTGCCTTCCAGCATCCGGAACAGCGCCAGCCGGTCGACGGTTTCGACGATGGCACTGGCCGCCGAGAGATAGCGCTCGGCCAGATCCGGCAACCGGTCGACCAGGGCTTTCTTGAAAGCCTTTGCCGGATCGTAGGAGTCGCCATCGGCCTTGAGGAAGGCTCTCGCAAGCAGTTGCAGACGGCGAACGGGATCGCCCTCGGCGAAAGCCTGACGCGCATAAGGCAGGATGTTGTTCAACACCGATCTGGCGTCGGTGGAATCGGCGGCCTGGGCGAAGCCGGCAAAATAATCCGGCAGGAAACCCGGCAACGGCCAGACCGATGCCGCTATGCCTTCGGCCGTCTGGCCGGGGCGGAAATGGAACTCGTCGAACAGCGCCTGGAAATGCGAGCCGTCGCGCCCGACGGCGTCAATGAAATTGCGCAAACCGTCACGCTTGCGCACGATCTCGCCCAGCAAGGCATCGAGACCAGCTTCACCGCCACGATCGAGAATGGTGGCAAAGGCCTCTGCCAGATTCCTATCGCCGGCGGCCGAGATCATCTCGCGGCGCGCGGCGGCAAACAGCGATGCCTCCATCTGGCTGTCAAGCATTTCAAAATGGGCAGGGATGTTGGCTTCCAGCGGGAACTGGTGGAGCACAGATTCGCAGAAGGCGTGGATGGTCTGGATCTTCAGCCCGCCCGGCGTTTCCAGCGCCTCGGCGAACAGGCGGCGGGCACGGCGCATGGTTTCAGCATCGGGCCGGAGGCCTTCCAGCGCCTCGACCCTTGCCGCCAGATCCGCGTCAGCGAGCGTTGTCCACTCCGACAGTGTCGAAAACACCCGGTTCGACATGTTGGCGGCGGCCGCGCGCGTGTAGGTCAGGCACAATATCTTCGACGGATCGGTGCCGCGCAGCAGCAGCCGGATGACGCGCTGGGCCAGCACATGGGTCTTGCCGGATCCGGCATTGGCCGACACCCAGGCGGAATTCCCGGGGTCGGCGGCGCGGGCCTGGCTGGAAGCCGTGTCGCTCGGGATGGGATAGGCCCTCTTCATGCCTCCCCTCCCTCGTCGCCGGCATCGCCGCCCGCCGACCATTCGAGCACGCGGGCAAGATGGTCGTAGTCGCCATCGGTCTCGCCTTCGCGAAACGGCAGCGCGCGCGACAGATAGCCGGTCGCCGGGTCGGCATAGTGGATCAACAGCTTTTCCAGCCGCGCCCAGGCCTCCTCGGCGAGATCGGTCGCGGTTCGCGGCTGGCGGTTGTGTTCGAGGATCGATTCCTCGAACACCTCGCCATTCGGCTTCAGCCGCACGAACGCCAGTTGCGACGGTTCGCGCGCGCCCAGATCCTTGAAGGCGCCGCGCCTGAGCAGCGCGCCCTCCAGCGCCAGTTGCGGGGCGAGCAGCGTGTGCGCCTGCGCCTTGGACGGCGAGGAACCCGTCTTGTAGTCCAATATGTCGGCCATGCCGCCGGCCAGCAGGTCGACGCGATCGGCATAACCGGACAGCGTCACGCCGGACTGGCCGACGACGGTCTTTCCAGCACGCTCCTCGGCATGCCGCCGTATTACCGCGTCGGCGCGCGTACGCTCCCATTCGACGATGTTGGCGGCGAGTTTTTCGAAGCGCGGCCACCATACGGCCTCGACATCGGCCGGAAGGGCGGCTTCGGCAAAACAGGCGCGACCCGCTGATATAAGCCCGGCGAGGGCATCCGGCGTGCGCGGATCGGCCACCTGCGCCGAGAAGAGATGCAGAATGGCGTGAAACAGCGTGCCGCGCTCGGCGGCACCCGGATCGCGGATGACCGGATCGAGCGGCATCAGGCCGAGGATCCTTCTTGCGTAGACGGCATAGGGGTCACGGCGCAGCGTCTCGATCTCGGTGACCGAGAAATAGCTTGGGCGCACTGACAATGGCGGCTTCGGCTGCGGCCGTGGCGCGAAATCCTGCCTGGGGCCGGTATCGAGCGTGCGTGCCCAGGCGAGCAGTTCGTCGCCGCGCCGGCGCAGTTCCGCCGCCTGGTCGGTGCCGATGAAAGTGAGGAGGCGCTGCAACCAGCGCGATGGCACGGCGGGTGCGTCTCCGGCACGCGCCGAGTGAGCCAGCACCACTTTCCTGGCGCCCATGGCCATCTGGAAATCATGCGCGGCCAAGCCGATACGCCGTTCGGGCGGTTCGAGATCGATGCCCGTCTTCATCAGCCGCGACATGAAGCGGTCGCTCTCCGGCTTGCGCGGCCACACACCTTCGTTGAGCCCGCCGATGACCAGCGTGTCGACATCCTGCAACCGGGCTTCCAGCGCGCCCCAGATGGCGATGTTCCTGTCGGTGCCTTGCGCCGGCTTGACCGTTTCAGGCGCGATCAGCGCTTCCATCACGTCAGGCCATTCGCTCGCCGCGAACGACAGCGAAGCGGACGACGCGACCAGGCCGCGCAACAATTCGGCGAGCTTTTCGCCGGCGTCACCGGCATAGAGTTGGCGAAGGCCGCCATCTTCGGCGCGGCCGAGATTTTCGAGCGCCACGACGCTGGCCTTGACCAGCGCGGCAAGGTCCGCGTCCGCCTGGCCGCGAAAAGCCGCGAAAGGCGCCAGTGCTTGTTTGAGACACTCGAGCACATTCCGCGCGCCTTCAATGGAGCGCACGGTCAGGCGGGAAAACCAGAAGGGCGGCCGGCTGTCGCTGCCCAGGCCGGTGAGACGAGCCTCGAAGAGGTCGGACAGGGAAGTGATGTCGGGGCGGCCGGTACCACCGCGCAGCGCCACCAGTTCGACCAGTTCGGCCGCGTGGCGCACATCAGCGCGTTGCAGGCCGAGGCCAAGCAGCGGATGCTTGAGCAGCGATAAAAGGCCAACCGGATCGCCTGGCCGGAACACCGCTTCGAGCGCCAGCCTGAGCAGGCTGGCCGCCGGGGTGTTGGCGAGCGGCGTGCCACCGGAATCGTCGGCGACGACGCCGAAGCGCAAAAGCTCGACCGAAACGCGACGCGCCAGGGCGCGGTCACCGGTGACAAGCGCCGCCCTCTGGCCCGGCTGCTCAACCGCCTGCTTGAGCGCGACAGCGATGGCGACGGCCTCGTCGCGTTCGCTGGCCGCCTCGAGCAGCGTCACGTCGGCGAAGGCACCGGCGATGTCGTCGGCTGAGAAACCAGCGCGTGTCTCGGCCCAGAGTTCGGTGGTCTCGGCCGGCCGCAACGCTTCGCCGACAAGGGCGGCGCGAAGCGCAAGCGACGGCTCGGCCACGCCGATCTGCTCGACATCGCCGCGCAGCACGCCGATCTTGCCGATCAGCCTGGCCAGGCCATATTGCGGGTGGCCGAGCACGGCCGGACGCGCGCCGGGTGCCGCAATCGCCTGGAAGGACGCTTCGTCCAGCGTCCGGTCGAGACCGGGCAGCACGATGGCACCGCCGGGCAAGCGGGCGATCACGGCAAGCAGCTCGGCCGTGGCGGGAATCGAACCGGTTGATCCTGCGGCAATGACTGGTCCGGCAGGCGGATTGCGCTGCAGCCGCGCGGCCTCGGTACGGATCAGCGCGCTGCGATGCGCGGCCGGATTGGAGCGATCGCTCTCCTCGAGGAATTTCGGCCAGGCGTCGGTGACGATGCCGAGGAATTCGAGCGTCACCTGCCACCATCCGGCAAGGTTGCCGGTGACCAGATCGGTGAGCTTTGCCCAGTCCGTGCCTTCCGTCTCGATCTCGTCCATCAGCCCCGCGAGATCGCGCGCCAGCCAGATCGCGTCGGCGGTGGAGGCCGGGATGACGATCTCCTCGGCGAACAGGGCCGCGACATGCGCCGGCAGCCGACGTTTCCAGGCGCGCACCAGCGGCGCCAGCAGCAGCAGGCGTTCGGTGGCCCCGATCGGCGGCGCGAGATCGATTGCCGCCGATGCCTCTGTCTCGAAGGCGGCCTCATCCTCGTCGAACTCGCCGAGCGGACGGATCACCGGCAGGATCGCCGAGCCGCCGCCGCCGCGTGCTCGCAAGCTGTCGACGAAAACACCCCGCAAGGCACGCGCGGCACGGCGCGTCGGCACGTAGATGGTGACATCGGCCAGGGCGAGCGGGTCGCCGTCAAAGCGAAACCCCGGAACCAGGCGGCCGGCAAGCAGCGCCTCGGCAAGCGTCGGCAGAAACGGCGCTCCGGAGGGAATCGAGAAAACGCGGCTTGAGCCGCTCATTGCAACTCGGCTAGGGCGCCGGCGACCGCTGCTTCCGCGAGCGGAATGGCATCGGGGGTGCCGACGGTGATCCAATGGCCATGCATCCGCATGCCGAACAGCCGGCCGGCGGCAATGGCCGAATCGAAATAGGCGTTGAGCGAATGCGGCCCCACAGGCGCATTCGCGAACAGGCGCGGATGAATGATTGCAGCCCCGGCATAGATCAGGCCCGCCGGATCGCCCTTTGACCGGCGCAAGGCGCCATCCGGCGCCACCAGGAAATCGGTGCCGCCGCAGTGTCCGGTCGCCTGATGGAGATCCGCCAGCATCAGCAGAATATCCATTTTCGCCGCGTCCCATGCAAGGGCGAGGCGGCCGAGATTGAGAGGGCCATCGTCGATCCAGAAAGTATCGGCATTGAGGATGTAGAAGGGGTGGTCGCCCAGGTCCGGCAGCGCCTTGACAATGCCGCCGGCGGAATCGAGCAGCCTTTCGCTCTCATCGGAAATGATGATCCGTGGCGCGCGGCGCGTGGCGACGTGGGCAACGATCTGTTCGGGAAAATAGTGGACGTTGACCACGGCCTTGCCGACACCGGCGGCGGCCAGGCTGTCGAGGCCCCAGTCGAGCAATGTCTTGCCAGCGATCCGGACCAACGGCTTGGGGATGGTGTCGGTGATCGGCCGCATGCGCTTGCCAAGCCCGGCGGCAAGCACGATTGCTGTTTTGGGCACAATGGCAGTGTCCGGTCCTGCTGTCACAGCGTTCGCTCCTCGAGCAAACCATTGGCGTTGTAGAAATCCCGCAGGCTGGCCAATGCAGGATGGGACAGCGCGCGCCGCAGATAGTCGCGGATGCGCGGCAGGTGCTTCAGATAATAGGGTTTGCCGTCGCGCTTTTCGAGGCGGACGAAAATGCCGAGGATCTTCGAATTGCGCTGCGCCGCCATGATTGCATAGGATTCCAGGAAGCTTGCCTCATCGAAAGCGCCGGCGGCATGGCGCGCCGCGACATAGGCGTCGAGCGTCTGCTTCTCGATTTCCGGCGATATGGTGACGCGCGCGTCCATGGCGAGCGAGGCAACGTCATAGGCTGACGGGCCGATCAGCGCATCCTGGAAATCGACGATGCCCAGCCGATCATGGCTGGCTCGATCGCCGCGCCAGATGATGTTGGGCGAATGGAAATCGCGCAACATAAGCGTGTATTCGCGGCCGTCCAGCCGGTCGAGAAGCGCATTCCACTCTTTGGCGTAGCCGGCGCGCAGGCTTTCGCTTGCCGGGCTGCCCGATATCGCGGGCACGTACCAGTCGACCAGCAGATCGGCTTCGATCATCATGGCGTCGCGGTCGAAAGGCGGCACGTCGTGGAAGCCGCCCTGCCCCGTTTCCATGCGTTGCGGCCATGTCCTGCCATGCATCATGGCGAGCAGCTCCGCGGCCGCCGCGTAACGCTCGGATACCGGTTGGCCGTCCTCGCCGAGGAATCCTTCGGAGCCAAGATGTTCGAGCAGAAGGAACCCCTGATCCTGGTCTTCGGCATGGATCTCCGGAACGCTGACGCCGCCAGCCTTCAATGCCCGGTCGATGGCGACGAAGGCGGAGACCGACTGGGCGGTGTGCGCGATCACGGCATAGGGCTTGCCGTCGCGCACCGGCGGGCCGAGCACCAGCCGCGGCGAGTTCATCAGCACGCGCGGCTCCTGGCCGGCAAGCGAAACGATCTCATAGGAGCGGGCCGACGCATCGCCGATGAAATGGCGGCGCCGCGCTTCCCCCCAGCCGGCGCTCCCGAGAAAGTCGCGCATGGCCAGTGAGCGCGCCGCGCGGTCGAAGGCAGGACCTTGCCCCGACAGTCGCGCCAGCCGGCCCTCGCCTTCCTGGACGAGTTCGATCAGCACCGAGGTTTTCGGCAGATAGGACTCCGCCCGTTCCGGCCATTCGACCAGGGCGGCACCTTGCGCCAGGGCTTCCTCGAAACCCAGCTCGTCGATTTCGGCCGCCGAGGACAGGCGGTAGAGATCGAAGTGATGGACCGGGATGCGCGTGTCGTAGCTCTGCACCAGCGTGAAGGTCGGGCTCGGAACGTCGAGGCCGGCATCGTCGGCCAAGGCCCTGATCAATGCCCGCGCCAGCGTCGACTTGCCGGCGCCGAGATCACCCTTGAGCGCCAGCACGTCACCGGCGCGCAGCGCCAGCGCCAGATCCTCGCCCAGCAGCGCTGTCTGTGTCTCGTCCGCGAGTAAACGCTCCAGCACCAATCCCGTCATCGAGTGCGCTACTCGGCCGCGGCGCGGATGCCGGGCATGTCGGGAAAGGTGCAGATGACGGTGGTGCCCTTGTCCGTGCCGGTTTCGATGCGCACGTTGCCGCCATGCAGCTCGACAAAGCTCTTGACGATCGACAGGCCGAGACCGGCGCCGCGCCGGCGGCCGCCGTTGGTGCGCGGCTCAAAACGGCGGAATACCGAATCGAGCAGGTCCGGCGGCATGCCGGGCCCGTCGTCATGGACCGAGAATTCCACGCCGTCCGTCAGCTGGCGGCAAGCGAGCCTGATGGTGCTGGCTTCCGGCGCGTAGTTGGCGGCGTTGCTGAGCAGATTGTAGAGGATCTGGCGGACCCGGATTTCGTCGCCATGGAACGTCTTCGGCGCCGCGGCGGCGTCGACCTCGAGCCTGATCGAATGCTCCTCCAGGCGGTCGGCCACCAGTTCCGCCGCGGCGGCGATGGTGCGGTCGACATGCACCTCGGAAATGTCGAGCTGCATGATGCCGGCATCTACCGTCGCCAGGTCGAGGATGTCGTTGACGATGGTCAGCAGGACCGAGGAGGACGAGCTGACATGCTCGACATATTCGCGCTGCTTCTGCGTCAACGGGCCGGTCGCCGGCAGCGAAAGCAGTTCGGTGAAGCCGATGATGTTGGTCAGCGGCGAGCGCAGTTCATAGGAGACGTGCTGGACGAATTCGTTTTTGAGCTGATCGGATTTCTCCAGCGCCTCGTTCTTGTCCTTCAGCGCCCGTTCGACGTTGACGCTGTCGGTGACGTCGACGAACGTCATCATCACTTGCCCGTTGGGCAACGGGATCATGGCGTAGCTCAGCACATTGCCATTGTTGAGTTCAGTCTGGCCGTGGCGGTCGCGGCGCTCGTCGTCGAAACCGGTGATGGCGGCAACGAAGCCGGGCCAGGGGCTGTCGATCGCCTGCCGGTCGCAAAGGTCGCGGATGGTGGATACGTGGACATTGGGCTTGGCGGCCTCCGCGCCCAGTCCCCAGAGTGTCGCAAAGGCAGGGTTCGACAGTCGAAGCCTGCCATCGGGGCCGAACACCGCCACGCCTTCGGCAAGATTGTCGAGCGTCTCGCCCTGGACCCGCACCGCGGTCTGATAGCGGCTTTCGAGGTCCATCTTCTCGGTCAGATTCTCGAAGACCCAGGTCACGCCGCCCTTGGGCTGCGGGTTGGCGACGACGCGGATGGTCTTGCCGTCCGGCAGGTGCCACCAATGTTCCTGTGATTCGACGGCGCGATAGGCGCCAAGCAGGCCTTCCTTCCAGCGGCGCCATTCCGGCTGCTCGGCGATCTTGCCCTCGCTGCGCAAACGGTCGAGCAACAGCGCATTGTCGGGGGCGCTGTGCAGGAAGCCGCTGTCGAGACCCCATAGCTTCTGGAAAGCCTGGTTGAAGAACCGCAGCTTCTCGTCGGTGTCGAAAATGGCGACCGCGGTGTTGAGCTGATCGAGCGTGTCGGCGTGGCTCCTGACGGTCCGCTCGTATTCGCCGCGAACGGCCTCGATGGCGCTGGTGTCGCAGGCAAGGCCGGCCGAACCGTCCGGGCCGGCGAAGTCGGTCACCGCGAACACGCGGCGGTCGCCTTCGATCACGGTGGAAAGCGTCTGCTCGAAGACCGGATGCGACTTGTGCTGGGCGGCGATCGCATCGCGTGCCTGGCCACCGAGAAACTCCTTCGCCTCGCGAACGGCCGTCTCCGCATTGTCGGCTTCGACCGCGTCGGCATAGGCCCGGTTGACCCACTTCAACCGCCCGTCCTCGGTGCGCAGCCATGCCGGCATCTTCAGCGCGTCGAACAGGCCAATCATCGTCTCGTGGTCAGCGACGAGGCGCTGGTTTTCGATCTTCAACCTGGCCTGGCTGCGCTGCGTCTCCGAAAGCGAAACGAAACGCACGATCACATGCGCCGCGCTCTTGCGGCCATGCACTTCAAGCGGTGCGCCGGCCTGCGATTCGATGACGAGGTCGAAGGGTCTCGCCTTTTCGCGCAACCCCGCGACGGCGTGCTCGAGCGCCGCCGCCGAGCGCGGCATCAGCCAGCGACCGAAAGCGAGGAAGGCGGCACGCTCGTCGGGAGCGCCGCTTTCGACCGGCAATGTACCGATGAGTTCGGGTTTCTTGTTTTCGGAGGCCCAGACGACCACACGCTGGTCGCGCAGATTGAGCAGCGCTTCAGAGCGGCGCAGAGCCGCGTTGATGTCGGCGATGCGGCTCCTGAGTTCGACATTTTCCGCCGAGGTGCGGGCCCGCTCGCGGATGAGGACGATGGCCGACAGAAGCGCTGCGCCCGTCACGCCGACAAACACGGCAAGCTGCATGACTTCCACAGCGCTGATCGACAAGCCGGCGGCGGCGACGCCCACGGCTTCGGCATGCGCGACCGCACCGAGCAAGGGGCCGGCCAATGCAGAGGTGGCAAGGAAAACTCCGGCGCGAGCGCGCCATGAAAGGCTCCCGCCTTGCGAGGCAGGGCCAGCGATCCCCGAATCGTCGTGGCCGCCGGAAACGGCCCGTCCCGCTCTGTGCGGGTGTTGCCCCGGCATGTCTTGGTCCTCTCCGCCGCCTGAATGCAAGACCGCCCTGATGCGCGCTTCTCTGATCCCCTCTCGGGCCGGAAGCGTCGCGAATCACCTGACAATAAACCCTCGCCGAATCGCCGTGAAGGCTGATGGCGCGCAAAAATAAAGCCGGGCGAAAAGTCAATCGCCCGGCGTCAATATCTGGTAGGAAATTTAGCTTTGGTTAATAGCGGTAGTGTTCCGGCTTGAACGGGCCCTGGGGAGTGACGCCGATATAGGCGGCCTGCTCGCCGGACAGTTCGGTCAGGCGGGCGCCAAGCTTGTCGAGATGCAGGCGCGCGACCTTTTCATCGAGATGCTTGGGCAGCACGTAGACCTGGTTCTCGTACTGGCCGGGCTTGGTGTACAGCTCGATCTGGGCCAGCACCTGGTTGGTGAAGGACGCCGACATGACGAAGCTCGGATGCCCGGTGGCATTGCCGAGATTGAGCAGGCGGCCTTCCGACAGCAGGATCATCCGCTTGCCGTCCGGGAAGGTGATCATGTCGACCTGCGGCTTGACGTTGGTCCACTTCAGGTTGCGCAGCGAAGCCACCTGGATCTCGTTGTCGAAGTGGCCGATGTTGCCGACGATCACCATGTCCTTCATCGCGCGCATGTGGTCGAGGGTGACGACATCCTTGTTGCCGGTGGTGGTGATGACGATGTCGGCGGTCGGTGCCGCGTCCTCCAGCGTGACGACTTCAAAACCGTCCATCGCCGCCTGCAGCGCGCAGATCGGGTCGACCTCGGTGACCTTGACGCGGGCGCCGGCGCCCTTGAGCGAGGCCGACGAGCCCTTGCCGACGTCGCCATAGCCGCAGACGACAGCGACCTTGCCGGCCATCATCGTGTCGGTGCCGCGACGGATACCGTCGACCAGCGATTCCTTGCAGCCGTATTTGTTGTCGAATTTCGACTTGGTGACCGAATCGTTGACGTTGATGGCGGGGAAAGGCAGCAGGCCCTTCTTCTGCAACTGGTAAAGCCGATTGACACCGGTCGTCGTCTCTTCGGTGACGCCGCGGATCGCCGCCTTCTGCTTGGTGAAGAAGCCGGGCGAAGCCTTCAGCCGCTTCTTGACCTGGGCGTAGAAGTACTCCTCTTCCTCGCTCTGCGGGTTGGAGAGCACGTCCTCGCCGGCCTCGGCGCGGGCGCCGATCAAGATGTACATGGTGGCGTCGCCACCGTCATCGAGGATCATGTTGGAGGTGCCGCCGTCGGTCCACTGGAAGATCCTGTCGGTGTAGTCCCAGTACTGCTCAAGCGACTCGCCCTTGACGGCGAATACCGGGATACCAGCATCGGCGATGGCCGCGGCCGCATGGTCCTGGGTCGAGAAGATATTGCAGGAGGCCCAGCGGATATCGGCGCCGAGCGCCTTCAGCGTCTCGATCAGCACCGCCGTCTGGATGGTCATGTGCAGCGAGCCGGTGATACGCGCGCCCTTGAGCGGCTTCTTGTCGCCGAATTCCTCGCGGCAGGCCATCAGGCCCGGCATTTCGGTTTCGGCGATCTCGATTTCCTTGCGGCCCCAGCCGGCAAGCGAGATGTCGGCGACCACATAGTCCTTGCTACCCGTCATGGCAGTGCTCCGATGCGAATTGTTGTGCTGCGAATTGGTTGCGGATGCGCCCGCGCCGGTCGGCGCGTCGAAGGGCGCGAATTGCCGGCTTGACTAGCAGATCAGGTTCAAGACGACAATGGGATATAAAGAAATCTTTATCCGTGCATGTCTCGAGGGGAGCTTCTTTGCTCCGCGAGGGATCAGGCTTCCTCGCCGAAGCGGGATGCGACCAGCTGCTCCAGCGCATCGATGACCTGCAAGGCCTCCGGCCCGCTGGCGGTGACACGGATCGAGTAGCCGGGACTTGCCGCCAGCATCATCAGCCCCATGATCGAGGTGCCGCCGACCTGGACGCCATCCTTCTCGACATGCACCAAGGCGTCGAAACCGCTGGCCAGCTGGACGAACTTCGCCGAGGCGCGCGCGTGCAGGCCGCGCTGGTTGACGATCGGAAAATCCCGGACGATCTGGTCTTTTTCCGGGGACAGCGCGTTCATTTGCTGCTCAAGAGCTGGCTGGCGACGTTGATGTATTTGCGGCCGGCCGCCTGCGCCTCGTCGAGCGCCGCCGCCATGTTGTCGCCCTTGCGGATCGAGGAGAGCTTGATCAGCATCGGCAGGTTCATGCCGGCGATAACTTCGGTGCGGCCGGACTCCATGACCGAAATGGCAAGGTTGGAGGGCGTTCCGCCGAACATGTCGGTCAGCACGATGACGCCCGTCCCGGTATCGACCCGGGCCACGGCATCGACGATGTCGCGGCGACGCTGCTCCATATCGTCATCGGCGCCGATCGCCACGGTTTCGAAATTGTCTTGTGGCCCGACGACATGTTCCACGGCATGTCGGAACTCGGCGGCCAGTTGACCGTGCGTTACAAGCACGAGTCCGATCATTCTTTGGTGGCTCCCGTCATCGCCGCTTCACAGGCGTATTTTATGCTCGCCAGCCATTCCAGGCGGCGGGAGCGCTATCTTGTCGACGCGCGGCCGGTTGACAAGCCCAAAATTGCGCAGGCCCATGCCATTTTGACGCATTGCAGCAAAAATTCCGCAGCGGATCATAGAAAAGGCGCGATCGACAGCCGCGCCATCACGGCGGGCAAGGCGGTGGCGGCGTTACGCTCGGCAAGGTCGATACGCGGCACTGGGCAGCCTGCGACCGGCTCGCTGATTTCCTCCTGGAAACGGGCCCTCTCTGCCTTGGGCACCAGCCTCACATGCAGGTCGATCACTCCGCCCGGCTCGAACGGCAGCGGGTGCGGCATGAACCCAGGCACTTCGGCGAGACCGGCGATGGGCGCCGGCACGCGACAGACCAGCCGCCCGGCGCGGGCCACGGCAAGCAGCCTGTCGTCGCCGATCAGCCGCGAGAACAGCCCGCGCGCGCGGCAATGGTCCAGGAGTGTCAGCGCCAGCGTCGTCTTGCCGGCGCCGGACGGCCCGGTGATAAGCACGCCGCGCTCGCCGATCAGGATCGCGGTTCCGTGAATGTTTTCAGGCTGCGCGACTGGATCAGGCACGATGTTGCCCGTTCATGTTTTTGAATTAAGCATGATCTTGTCCGAAAACCGGTCCCCACTTTTCGGGATCATGCTTCGGCCGGCAGCGTGACGACAAAGCGCGCGCCCTTGATCTCGCCGGGCTTGGTGCCAGGGATGTTCTCGGCGGTCAGCGTCCCGCCGTGGGCCTCGACGATCTGCCTGGATATCGACAGGCCAAGCCCCGAATTCTGGCCGAACGCCTCGCCCGCCGGGCGGTCGGTGTAGAAACGTTCGAAGATGCGGTCGATGTTGTCGGCACGGATGCCGGGACCATTGTCGTCAATGGTGAGGATGTTGAACTTGCCGGCGCGCGCCAGCGACAGGGTGATGTGACCATGATCCTCGGGAACGAAGGAACGGGCGTTCTCGATCAGGTTGGTGACGACCTGGCCGATGCGCAGATCATGGCCGACGACGAAATAGCCTTTGACGCCCTGCGGCAGCTTGGCGACCTTGAATTCGATCTCGACCGCCTTCTTGTTGCGCGTGGCTTCACGCGAAACAGCGACCAGATCGGTGATGAATTTCTTCAGGTCGACCGTCCCGGCATCTTCACGCGCCAGCTCGGCATCAAGACGGGAGGCGTCGGAAATATCGGTGATGAGACGATCCAGACGCCTGACGTCATGCTGGATGATGTCCATCAGCCGGCTGCGCGAATTGTCGTTCTTGGCCAGCGGCAAGGTTTCCACCGCGCTGCGCAGCGACGTCAGCGGGTTCTTCAACTCGTGCGAGACGTCCGCCGCAAAGCTTTCGATCGCCTCGATGCGGGCGTAGAGGGCGTTGGTCATGTCGCGTATGGCGATCGACAGGTTGCCGATCTCGTCCTGCCGGTCGGAAAAGTCCGGGATTTCCTCGCGGCTCTTGACGCCGCGCCGCACGCGCACCGCCGCCGCCGACAGCCGGCGCAGCGGGTTGGCGATGGTGGAGGCGAGAAGCATGGACAGGATGGCGGTGACGAGGGCCGCGATGCCGAACACGCGCAGGATCGCCTTGCGCTCGGCGGCGACGATCTTGTCGATGTCGCCGCCTTCGGTCGACAGCATCAACACGCCGAGAACGGCGCGGAAGCGCTGGATCGGCACCGCCACCGAAACGATCTGCTCGCCCTGTTCCGAGATGCGCACGATGGTCGACGGGCTGCCGGTGAGTGCCTTGACCACTTCCGGGAAGGCGGCGCCGTTGCCGCCCGGCTGCTCGTGATAGACCGGCAGTTCGGTGTTGCGGAAGAAGTCGAAGACGAACTTCTGGATGCGCTCGAGCAGATCAGGCTCTTCCTCGTCGACCGGCGGCAGGTCGTAACGCAGGATCTGGCCGCGCGAATAGAGATGGCGCGAATCGAGCAGCAGATTGGCGTCGCGGTCATAGATGCGGGCGCGGGTCCGGGTCGGCGAGATCAGCCGTCTCAGCACCGGCGCAACCCGCTCCGGGTTGATCGGGAAGTCCAGATTGTCGAGCTGGTCCGAGCCCGGGCCGAGACTTTCGCCGGCCTGCAGCTCAAGCAGCTTTTCCGGATCGATGCTGATCGAGTCGGTCTCGACCGTCGCCGAGGCGGCGATCGCGCCGGCGATGATCTCGCCCTGGGTCATCAGGCTTTCGACGCGGGCATCGATCAGCCCGTCGCGGAAAGTGTTGAGATAGAGGATGCCGGTGACCAGGACGGCCAGGCCGGCGAGATTGAGGAAGAGGATGCGCCGCGTCAGGCTGGAAAAGATATGATGGCCAAGGAAGCGGCGCATCGGCACCGTGAGTTTCGACACGAATGACGGCATGATGCGCGACGGCCGCCTGGCAGCGCCCGCCGGTCTTGTTCGCTGTGCCTCCACTGCCATCGAATAGCAGGCCCTGCCTAATCTTTATTTCGATGCATAACGTCGTGCGACGTGCATCAACTCATGCCTCGCGGAAGCGGTACCCGACTCCGTAAAGGGTTTCGATCATCTCGAAGTCGTCATCGACGGCCTTGAACTTCTTGCGCAGCCGCTTGATGTGGCTGTCGATGGTGCGGTCGTCGACATAGACCTGTTCATCATAGGCCGAATCCATCAGCGCATCACGGCTTTTTACGACACCGGGACGCTGCGCCAGCGAATGCAGGATCAGGAACTCGGTGACGGTCAGCGTCACCGGCTCGCCCTTCCAGGTGCAGGTATGGCGCTCCTGGTCCATGACAAGCTGGCCGCGCTCGAGGGAACGTGCCTGCTGGCTGGGCGTCTTGGCCGCGGCTTCGCGGGCACTGGCGCGACGCAGCACGGCGCGCACGCGCTCGACCAGCAGACGCTGCGAGAACGGTTTGCGGATGAAATCGTCGGCGCCCATCTTGAGGCCGAACAACTCATCGATCTCGTCATCCTTGGAGGTCAGGAAGATCACCGGCAGGTCGGACTTCTGGCGCATCCGGCGCAGCAGCTCCATGCCGTCCATGCGCGGCATCTTGATGTCGAGGATGGCAAGATTCGGCGGGCGTGCCGCCAGACCCTCCAGCGCGGACGCACCATCCGTGTAGGTCTCGACGCGATAGCCCTCGGATTCGAGGGCGATCGACACCGACGTCAGAATGTTGCGGTCGTCATCGACAAGCGCGATTGTTGCCATTTCAAGCGGCTCCCTCATGAGCTGTCCCTTCTTTCGTAGAGAAGGGGCTTTTGCAGGACAAATTAGGTACAAAATGTGGCATAAGCCCTGTCCGCTGTCACGGGCGGCGTGCCGGCGGTCACAATTGCACCTCACTACGGATTAGACGATCGAACCCTGCCAATCCTTTGGGCAACCGCCGAACTTCTTGCACATATAAACGATTTAAACAACTTTCAAAATATTTAAATCGATTAATGATTTGATATCATTTGGCTTTTCTGGTTCTGACCATCTCAGCCCGCGTAGTGGGCGCGCCGGAAATGCGCCGGCAGATGCGGCAAATTGAAGAAGGGACCCCCATGTCGGAAGTCGGCAAACGCAATCCTGCTTGCGGGATCGATCGTATCGGCCTGAAAACCACGGGCGTGGTGCGCTATAATTTCGGCGCGGCTGCCCTTTACGAGGAATCTATCCGGCGCGGCGAAGCCCGGCTGACCGCGCATGGCGCGCTGGTCGCCGAGACCGGCCAGCACACCGGTCGCTCGCCCAAGGACAAGTTCGTCGTTCGCGACGGCGCCACCGAGCCGCATGTCTGGTGGGACAACAACAAGGCGATGTCGCCGGCCCAGTTCGACACGCTGCTTGCTGATTTCCGGGCGCATGCCGCGGACAAGGATCTCTACGTGCAGGATCTGGTCGGCGGCGCCGACGTGGAACTGAAACTGACCACCAGGGTGGTCACCGAATTTGCCTGGCACTCGCTGTTCATCCGCAATCTGCTCATCCGTCCCGGTGCCGCCGAACTCGAGCAGTTCGTGCCTGAGATGACGATCATCGACCTGCCGTCTTTCCGCGCCGATCCCGCCCGTCACGGCACCCGCACCGAAACGGTGATCGCCGTCGACCTTTCGCGCAAGATCGTGCTGATCGGCGGCACGTCCTATGCCGGCGAGATGAAGAAGTCGGTGTTCACGGTGCTCAACTACCTGTTGCCGGCCAAGGGCGTGATGCCGATGCACTGCTCGGCCAATGAGGGGCCAGCCGGCGACACGGCCGTCTTCTTCGGGCTTTCCGGCACCGGCAAGACGACGCTGTCGGCCGATCCGTCACGCACGCTGATCGGCGACGACGAGCACGGCTGGGGGCCGCACGGCATCTTCAATTTCGAAGGTGGCTGCTACGCCAAGACGATAAAGCTGTCAGCGGAAGCCGAGCCGGAAATCTTCGCCACCACGCAGCGCTTCGGCACCGTGCTGGAGAATGTCGTGCTTGGCGCGGACCGGGTGCCGGATTTCGACGACGGTCGGCTCACCGAAAATACGCGCTGCGCCTACCCGCTGGAGTTCATCCCCAATGCCAGCAAGACGGGGCGCGCCAGCCATCCGAAGAACATCATCATGCTGACCGCCGATGCCTTCGGCGTGATGCCGCCGATCGCCCGGCTGACCCCGGCGCAGGCAATGTACCATTTCCTTTCCGGCTACACGGCCAAGGTGGCCGGAACCGAAAAGGGCGTGACCGAACCCGAAGCGACATTTTCGACCTGTTTTGGCGCACCGTTCATGCCGCGCCATCCGTCGGAATACGGCAATCTGCTGCGCGACCTGATCGCCCGGCACCAGGTCGATTGCTGGCTGGTCAATACCGGCTGGACCGGCGGCGCCTACGGCACTGGCAAGCGGATGCCGATCAAGGCAACGCGGGCGCTGCTTGCGGCGGCACTCGACGGCTCGCTGAAGACGGCCGATTTCCGCACCGACGCCCATTTCGGTTTCGAAGTGCCAGTGGCCGTCCCTGGCGTCGACAGCGCCATTCTCGATCCGCGGTCGACCTGGGCCGACAAGTCCGGTTATGACCGGCAGGCGGCAAGACTGGTTGGCATGTTCATCGACAATTTCGGCAAGTTCGAAAGCCATGTCGATGCCGTCGTGCTGGGTGCGGCGCCCCACATGCAGGAAGCGGCGGAATAATCGCCACGCCGCTCAGCACCATTGAAGGCCCGGTCTCGATCGGGCCTTTTCTTTTTCGATCCGCCGCGCCATGACTGCGGCATGACGACCGACGACAAGATCATCATTGCCGACGACGCGGTGATCCACCCGGGCGACCTGCACGAGGACTTCATCCGCTCGTCCGGGCCGGGCGGCCAGAACGTCAACAAGGTGGCGACGGCCGTGCAACTGCGCTTCGACGCGCAAAATGCGTCGGGCCTGTCGGAACGCGTGCGCGAGCGGACGATCAAGATGGCCGGCCAGCGCGCCACCAAGGACGGTGTCATCGTCATCGAAGCCGGACGCTTCCGCACGCAGGAGCAGAACCGCGCGGATGCACGGGCGCGGCTGACCGCGCTGGTCGCCAAGGCAGCTGAGCCGCCACCGCCGCCACGCAAGAAGACGCGGCCATCGAAAGGCGCGGTCGAGCGGCGGCTGAAGAGCAAGGCCGGCCGCTCGACCGTGAAGAAGCTGCGCGGCCGGGTCGGCGACGACTGAGGCGGCCCGCTCCTATTCCCTTTCAGGTCGGCAAGCGCGGCTTTCGGGTCGTCCTTTGCGGGTCCTCGTGGCAATCTCGCTTGCCGCCACATCAAACGGATTGATTGACCGAAGCCATGCTCGTCCTGCCCAAAGGCGTCCGCCACATGCCCGGCTACCTGTCGCGCGCCGTGCAGGAAGCGTTGGTCGAGGATGTGAGACGGATCGTGCAGCAAGCACCCCTGTTCGTGCCGGCGATGCCGCGCACCGGCAAGGAGATGAGCGTGCGCATGACCAATTGCGGCCCGCTCGGCTGGGTCACCGACAAGGAACGCGGCTACCGCTACCAGCCGACGCACCCGGTGACCGGGACGCCATGGCCGCCAATCCCGGAAGCGCTGCTCGAGCTCTGGCGGCAGGTCTCGGGCTACCCCAAGCCACCGGAAGCGTGCCTGATCAATTTCTACACGCAGGACGCAAAAATGGGCCTGCACCAGGACCGCGACGAGGCCGATTTCTCGGCGCCGGTCGTCTCCGTCTCGCTGGGTGACGATTGCCTGTTCCGGGTCGGCCAGACGACGCGGGAGGGCGGCACAAAATCGTTCAGGCTGAAAAGCGGCGACGTCGTGGTGCTCGGCGGCGAAGGACGCCTCAGCTTTCACGGCGTCGACCGCATCTATCCCTCGACCTCGGCACTGCTGAAAAATGGCGGGCGGATCAATCTGACGCTGCGACGAGTGACAAAGCCGGAGGATGACGACCCTCTCCAGCACAAGCCGATCTGACGCCCGGCGCTATGAAGGCTGGCAAGGTGATGGATCCGGGACAGCTGGTGTCGCGCAGTTTCCAGCAGCCAGCAGGCAAGGGCGTTCATAGCTGATGGCTGATGGCTGATGGCTGATGGCCGGCCACTAGAGCTTGCGCAGCGCCACTTCCTCGACCAGATGGTCGGCGCCCTTGCGCAGGATGAGGTCGGCGCGGGCCCGCGTCGGCAGGATGTTCTCGCGCAGGTTCTTCAGATTGATGTTGGTCCACAAGCCTTCGGCGATGGCCCGGGCAGAATCCTCCGAGAGCTGGGAGTAGCGGTGGAAGAAGGAGTCCGGGTTGCGGAACGCAGTCTCGCGCAGCCGCATGAAGCGGGCAATGTACCACTGGTGGATCAGTTCTTCCTCGGCATCGATATAGATGGCGAAGTCGAAAAAGTCCGACAGGAAAGGCACGATCTTGCCGTCTTGCGGCAGCTTGCCCGGCTGCAGGACATTGATGCCTTCGAAGATCAGGATGTCCGGCCGGTCGATGGTGACGAACTCGCCGGGAATGACGTCATAGGTCAAGTGCGAATAGACCGGCGCGCGGACGTTGCGCTGTGCCGACTTGATGCCCGACAGGAAACGCAGCAGCGCGCCGACATCGTAGCTGTCGGGGAAACCCTTGCGTTCCATCAGGTTTTCGCGGCGCAGGACCTCGTTGGGAAGCAGGAAGCCATCGGTGGTGATGAGATCGACCTTGGGGCTCGACGGCCAGCGCGCCAGCAGCTCTTTCAGCACGCGCGCCGTGGTCGATTTGCCAACCGCCACGGAACCGGCAATGCCGATGATGAACGGCGTCTTGACGATGTCCACCGCGTTGAAGAAAGCTTGGCGTTGCCTGAAAAGAAGCTGGCTCGCTTCGACATGCGCCGACAAAAGCCGCGACAGCGACAGATAGATGCGCTTGACCTCTTCGAGGTCGATTGGGTCGTTGAGCGAACGCAGGCGGCGGAATTCATCCGCGCTCAGCGTCAGCGGCGTGTCGGCGCGGAATTGCGACCATTGCTCGGCGGAGAAGAAACGAAAGGGGGAATATTTCTCGGTTGGCGCGAGCTGATCCATCGAGATACCTGCCCTCCCTCGCGATCAGCCCTTGGGCCGTGACGCCTTCTCGGCGATGCCCGAACGCCCGGTGCGGCTTTCGAGCTCCCTGAGCACGTCGCTCAGCGGAACCCCCGAGAGGCCGAGAACGACGAGCCAATGATATATAAGATCGGCGCTTTCCGAAACGAGGGCCTGTTTGTCGCCCTTGACGGCGGCGATCACCGTCTCGACCGCCTCCTCGCCGAGCTTCTGCGCCGCCTTGTCGATGCCGCGCGCGAACAGTTTCGCCGTCCACGAGTCCGGGTCACCGGAATGGGCGCGTTCCCAGACGATTTTTTCCAGGTCGGACAGCGAAAACTCGGTCATGGCGTCATCTATCTGCTTGTTTAAGCATGATCTTTTCCGAAAACCGGTTCCCACTTTCCGGGATCATGCTTTAAGACCGATCGCCGGGGGAGTCCAGCCGCATCGGCAGCCCGGCTTGAGCCATATGGGCCTTGGCCTGCGCTATGGTGTAGGTGCCAAAATGGAAGATGGAAGCGGCCAGAACCGCGCCGGCATGACCGTCGCGAATGCCTTCGACCATGTGATCGAGCGTGCCGACGCCGCCGGAAGCGATGACCGGCGCGCGCACCGCATCCGCGACCGCACGGGTGAGCGCGATATCGTAACCGGCCTTGGTGCCGTCACGGTCCATCGACGTCAGCAGGATCTCGCCGGCGCCGCGATCGACCATCAGGCGCGCGAATTCGACCGCATCGATGCCGGTCTTTTCACGGCCGCCATGGGTGAATATCTCCCAACGGTCGGCCTCGCCGGCGCCTGACACTTTCTTGGCGTCGATGGCGACGACGATGCACTGGTTGCCGAACTTGTCGGCCGCCTCGGCGACGAAGTCCGGGTTTTTCACCGCCGCCGTATTGATCGACACCTTGTCGGCCCCCGCCAGCAGCAGCTTCCTGATATCGGCGACCTGGCGCACGCCGCCGCCGACGGTCAGCGGCATGAAGCACTGTTCGGCGGTGCGGGCGACGACGTCGAAGATGGTCTCGCGATTGTCCGATGAAGCGGTGATATCGAGGAAGCAGAGCTCGTCGGCGCCGGCCGCGTCATAGGCCTTGGCCGCCTCGACCGGATCGCCGGCGTCGATGAGATCGACGAAGTTGACGCCCTTGACGACACGGCCGTTCTTGACGTCGAGACAGGGGATGACACGGGCTTTCAGCATCACCTTCCCTCTATCGTGGCTATGAGATCGTTGAGCAACTGACCGACCCGCGGCGGAACTTCCGCTTGCGCGTCGAAGGCCGGATCGTAGGCTGAAACGGTGATGCCGACGACCGGCACCGCAAGCGCCATGGCGCAGGCCGCGTCGCGCAACTGCTCGGGGCTGGGCCCGCCTGGACTGACATAGCGGTTGACCTGCAGTTCCTTCGGGTCGTGCACGTCAAGGTCGAGATGCATGTGCACGCGTTTGGCGCCGGCGGCCTTCAGTCTTTCGGTTGCCTGGGCCACCCCGGGACACTCCGTCCGAATGACCGGCAATGTCTGGAGAAGCTGCTTTTCCGCCGGATCGAGGTCGCGCGCGTTGACGAGCACGCAGCGTGACGGGTCGATCGGCTTGAAACCGGGAATGGCGGCTGCCATCGGCCGCCAGCACAGGCCAAGCACCGTCGCCAGCGCCATGCCGTCGAGGAAGCCGTAGATGGATGTCTCGGGCGTGTTGAGGTCGCCGTGCTGGTCGGCCCAGATGATCGCATCGGCGCCCTCGCCGGCGACCGCGCCGGCGCTGGTCAGGCAATTTCCGGCGAGAACGATGGGAAACCGGCCGGCGTCACGGGCAAGGCGAACCTCGGTCGCAACCGCGTTGCAAACGGCGAAGCCGGTGACGATCTCGCGCTCCTGGTCATCCCCGACCTTGCCGATGTCCTCGACCGCGACGTCGTGACCGGCCATGGTCAGGGCGTCGACGAGACCACCTGATATCAGCGCGTCCGGACCCTGGCCCATGCCGCCATGGTAGTGGCCACTGTCATAGGACGCCAGGATGATGGAAAGCTTCACGGCCGCGCCTCCATCGCCGGCCTGCCCTGCAGGATTGCCAGGGCCTCGGCCGGATCGATGCGGCCGTCATAGAGCGCACGACCGGAAATCGCGCCTTCGAGCTTTCTTGCGTCGGGCATGGTCATGCGCACGATGTCGGCGATCGAGGCGAGGCCGCCGGATGCGATGACCGGGATCGACACGGCATCGGCGAGGTCGATCGTGGCGTCCCAGTTGATGCCGGTCAGCACGCCGTCGCGGTCGATGTCGGTGTAGATGATGGCGGCGACGCCGGCGCCCTCGAATTTCTTCGCCAGCTCGATGACGCCGAGGCTGGACGCCTCGGCCCAGCCCTCGACAGCGACCTTGCCGCCCTTGGCGTCGATACCGACGGCCACCTTGCCCGGGAAAGCCTTGCAGGCCTGTTTGACCAGGTCGGGATCGCGCACCGCCACCGTGCCAAGGATGACACGGGCGAGCCCGCGGTCGAGCCAGTCCTCGATCTGCGCCAGCGTGCGGATGCCGCCGCCAAGCTGCACCGGGTTCTTCGTTGCCTTGAGGATGGCGCCGACCGCCGCGCTGTTGACGCTCTGGCCCTGGAACGCGCCGTTGAGGTCGACGACGTGCAGCCATTCGAAGCCCTGCTCCTCGAAGGCCAGCGCCTGGGCCGCCGGATCATCGTTGTAGATCGTGGCGGTCGCCATGTCGCCGTGCTTCAGGCGCACGCATTGGCCGTCCTTGAGATCGATGGCGGGGAAGAGGATCATCCGTTCAGGCGCCTTCAACGATGACGAAATGGCCGGTCGAGGCGGCAAGCCGGAACTTCGAGGCCTGCTGATATTCCGGCGAATGATAGCATTCGACCGCCTTGTCGTAGGAGTCGAACTCAACCAGCACGTGTCGGTTTCCGGTCGGTCCTTCCGGATTCTCGTAGCGACCGGCCCGCACGGGGAATTTCGCGCCGTACTTCGCGAAGGCAACGGCATTTGCCTCGATGTACTGCTTGTACACCTCAGGGTCGCGGACATCGATCATCGCCATCCAGTAGCCCTTCTTGCTCATATTCTTCAGGGCCTCCAGCGCAGGAAATTGGTGATCAGCGCCAGGCCCAGCGCCTGGCTCTTTTCCGGATGGAACTGGGTGCCGACGAGATTGTCGCGGGCAACAGCGGCCGTCACCGGTCCGCCATAGTCGGCAACCGCCAGAACCTCCTCGGGCTTGCGCGCATCGAGATGATAGGAATGGACAAAATAGGCGTGCAATCCGCTGGTCCCGGTGGGAATGCCGGAAAACAGCGGATGTTGGCGCTTGAGCTCGATCGTGTTCCAGCCGATCTGCGGGATCTTCAGGGACGGATCGGCCGGCGTGATCTCCTTGACGTCGCCGGCAATCCAGCCAAAGCCGTTGGTAACGGTTTTTTCCAGACCCCGTTCGGACATCAGCTGCATGCCGACGCAGATGCCGAGGAAGGGCCGGCCCTTTCGAATAGCGACTTCCTCGACCGCTTCCCACATGCCGGCGACGGCACGCAGTCCGGCGGCGCAGTCGGCATAGGCGCCGACGCCGGGCAGGACGATGCGGTCGGCGGTGCGCACACATTCGGCATCGGCGGTCAGGTCGATCTGCGCGGCGATGCCGGCTTCGCGCGCGGCGCGCTCGAAGGCCTTGGTGGCCGAGCGCAGATTGCCCGAACCGTAATCGATGATCGCAACCCGCATGTCAGCTTCGTCCCGGAATGTGGGTCAGCCCCAGCGCCATGCCCGGCTGCGCCGGGCGTGCCCGGGCCGCATCCGGGACCATGCGCGGCGGCGGCGCAACCTCACCGGCAAGCGCATCGGCTTCCAGCGCATAGCGTATATCGGCATCATCGAGCCAACCGGCTTCGACCACGCCCCATTCGTGCCAGCCGCGGCGGCGAAGCGCCGCGACGCGCAGCCCCTGTCCCTCCAGCCCGACATACAGCGAAACCAGCAGGGACAGCAGCGAGCCAGCCAGCCCAAGGCCGAGCTTTTCGCCAAGCATCGAAAGCAGGCCCATGACGACGAAGGCCAGTGCTGCTTCGATCCACAGCCGGTGCCAGGCAAGCCACAATGGCGGCACCAGGAAACCCAGCCAGGTGAAGCCATCGCGGACAAAGGCCGTTGCGTCGACCTTTTCACTGCGGCCGGGCGGTTCCATGACGACATAGGTGGCCATGACGCTATCCCTTCAACGATCCCTTGGTGGAGGGAACCGCGTCCGGCTGGCGCGGGTCGCGTTCCAGAGCGGCGCGCAGCGCGCGCGCCACCGCCTTGAAGCAGGTCTCGGCGATATGGTGGTTGTTGGCGCCATAGTGGTTGGTGACATGCAGCGTGATGCCGGCATTCTGCGCCAGCGCCTGGAAGAATTCACGCACCAGCTCGGTGTCGAACGTGCCGATCTTCGGCGACGAGAACGAAACGTTCCAGACGAGGAACGGGCGGCCGGACACGTCGATCGCGGCGCGCGTCAGCGTCTCGTCCATGGCAAGGTCGATCGAGGCGTAGCGCATGATGCCGCGCCGCTCGCCGAGCGCCTTGGCCAGCGCCTGGCCGAGCGCGATGCCGGTATCCTCGACGGTGTGGTGGTCGTCGATATGCAGGTCGCCCCTGGCCCTGACCGTCATGTCGATCAGCGAGTGGCGCGAGAGCTGGTCCAGCATATGATCGAAGAAGCCGACCCCCGTGGTTATGTCCGACTTGCCCGAGCCGTCGACATGGACCGACACGGAGATGTCGGTTTCCTTGGTCTTGCGGCTTGCTTCGGCGGAACGGGGCGCCATCACTCTATCCTTGTCCCAGGGGTTCACGCATCGTGACCGGTTCACGGGCTCCAAGCGCTCGCGGGCTTGAAAACGAAAGCCTTCTATCAGCATGATCCGGCGATTGCCAGTTGCCATGCGGAAAGGTATCGGCCTTGCCGGAGAGGCGATTTGCAATCGTTTGCCCCATGCATACATATGGCCGATCAAAGTTACTCGTACCGCGCCAATCGCCTTTTGGGATCGCGCGAATCGGAGCCAGGAAATGTCGAATGAACTGACCATGCACGCAACGACCATCGTGACGGTGCGCAAGGGCAACAAGGTGGTGATCGCCGGCGACGGCCAGGTCAGCCTTGGCCAGACCATCATGAAGGGCAATGCACGCAAGGTGCGCCGCATCGGCAAGGGCGGCAATGTGATTGCCGGTTTCGCCGGCGCCACCGCCGACGCCTTCACGCTTCTGGAACGGCTCGAAGCCAAGCTCGAACAATTTCCCGACCAGTTGACGCGCGCCTGCGTCGAGCTCGCCAAGGACTGGCGCACCGACCGCTATCTGCGCCGGCTGGAAGCGATGATGCTGGTTGCCGACAAGTCGATCTCGCTGGCGCTGACCGGCACAGGTGATGTGCTCGAACCCGAACATGGCGTCATGGCCATTGGTTCGGGCGGCAATTACGCGCTGGCCGCGGCGCGCGCGCTGATGGACACCGACAAGGACGCCGAGGAGATCGCCCGCAAGGCGATGCAGATCGCATCCGACATCTGCGTCTACACCAACAACAATTTCGTCGTCGAAACGCTCGATGCCGCCTGAGAAGGTGGTGCTCTACGATTTTCGGCCGGTGACCGAGAAAGACCTGCCGATGATCGCCGGCTGGCTCGCCGAGCCGCATGTCGCGCAGTGGTGGAACGATCCCGAGACGGAAATCGCCGAGATTCGCAAACATATCGACTCGATTTCCGTCGAGCCGCTGATCGTGGAGCTCGACGGCAAGCCGATCGCCTATCTGCAGAGCTACGATCCGCATCTGGAAGACGACCATCCCTATGCCGACCAGCCGTTCGGCACGCTCGGCATCGACCTGTCGATCGGCCGGCCTGAGCTGGTCGGCATCGGCCATGGTTCGGCGATCGTGCGCCAGTTCGTCGAACACCTGTTCGAGGAAGGCGTTCCGCGCGTCATCATCGACCCCGATCCCGCCAACGGCCGAGCCATCCGCGCCTATGAAAAGGCTGGGTTCCAGGCGATTGACCGGCGGCAATCAGTCTATGGTGACGTCGTGCTGATGGCGATCGACGCCGAAGAGGGCGACGTGGAAGAGGGGCAATAGGGCATGAACGCATCCGGATCCGGCGAGGCCAACGACCTCTCGGCCTACGAGAACAGCTGGCGAATGGGACTTCTGATCGTGCTCGGCCTGGTCATTGTCCAGGCCGTCACGCTCTACATGATGGGCCACCCGCCGATCTGCACCTGCGGTTACGTCAAGCTGTGGCACGGCGTGGTGAACAGTTCCGAGAACTCCCAGCACATTTCGGACTGGTACACGTTCTCGCACATCATCCACGGCTTCCTGTTCTACGCGCTGGCGAGATACCTGTTCCCGCGGTCGCCAATCGGGCTGAGGCTGGCATTCGCCGTCCTCGTCGAGGGTGGCTGGGAGCTGCTCGAGAACAGCCCGTTCATCATCGACCGCTACCGCGCCGGCACCATCTCGCTCGATTATTACGGTGACAGCATCATCAATTCGGTGTCCGACACACTGGCCATGGTGCTGGGATTTGTGATGGCGCGAAGGCTACCTATATGGGTGATCGTCAGCCTCGCCATCCTCTTCGAACTCGGTACCGGCTATCTCATCCGGGACAATCTGACACTCAACGTGATCATGCTGCTGCATCCGTTCGAGGCCATCAAGCAGTGGCAAAGTGGAATTTAGTGATATGAGCACATTCTCTCCCCGCGAAATCGTTTCGGAACTCGACCGCTTCATCATTGGCCAGAAGGACGCCAAGCGCGCCGTGGCCATCGCCTTGCGCAACCGCTGGCGCCGCCAGCAACTGGAAGGCCAGATGCGCGAAGAGGTGATGCCGAAGAACATCCTGATGATCGGGCCGACCGGCGTCGGCAAGACCGAGATTTCGCGCCGCCTGGCGCGCCTCGCCGGTGCGCCGTTCGTCAAGGTCGAGGCGACCAAGTTCACCGAAGTCGGCTATGTTGGCCGTGACGTCGAGCAGATCATCCGCGACCTGGTCGAGATCGCCATCGGGCTGGTGCGCGAGAAGATGCGCGAGGACGTCAAGGCACGCGCCCACATCAACGCCGAGGAACGTGTGCTGGAAGCGCTCGTCGGCAAGACGGCGAGCCCGGCCACCCGCGACAGCTTCCGCAAGAAGCTGCGCGACGGCGAGCTCGACGACAAGGAAATCGAGATCGAGGTTGCCGACACCGGCAATGGCGGCATGCCCGGCTTCGAGATTCCCGGCATGCCGGGCGCCAATATCGGCGTGCTGAACATCAACGACATGCTGTCGAAGGCGATGGGCGGCAAGAAGACCAAGACGCGCAAGACGACGGTCAAGGAGTCCTATGGGCTGCTGGTCGGCGACGAGTCCGACAAGCTGCTCGACCAGGACGAAGTGGTGCGACTGGCGCTCGACGCCACCGAGAATGACGGCATCGTCTTCCTCGACGAGATCGACAAGATCGCGGCCAGATCAGACATTTCGGGCGGGCCGTCACGCGAAGGCGTGCAGCGCGACCTGCTGCCGCTGGTCGAAGGCACCACGGTGGCGACCAAGTATGGGCCGGTGAAGACCGACCATATCCTGTTCATCGCCTCCGGCGCATTCCACGTCTCGAAGCCGTCCGACCTGTTGCCGGAGTTGCAAGGCCGCCTGCCGATCCGCGTCGAGCTGCGCGCGCTGGAGAAGGACGATTTCGTCCGCATCCTGACCGAGACCGAGGCGAGCCTGATCAAGCAGTATATCGCGCTGATGAAGACAGAGGGTGTCGAGCTGTCCTTCACCGACGACGCCATCGATTCACTGGCTGGTATCGCCGTCGACCTCAATGCCAGCGTCGAGAACATCGGCGCCCGGAGGCTGCAGACGGTGATGGAGCGGGTGCTGGATGAAATCTCCTACGACGCGCCGGATCGCAACGGCACCGCGGTGACAATCGACGCCGCCTATGTCGAGAAGCATGTCGGCGACCTGTCCAGGAACACAGATTTGTCGCGATTTATTCTTTAAAGAACGACGCCGGGCTGTTCCGGCGCCGGTTCAGGCAACGCGTTCCGGCAGCTCAATCATGTGTGGCCAGATGGTACCATCTGGCCACCTTTCGTCTTGCCGGGTGAAGGGACGCTCTCGACTCGAGCCAGAGCACTACCCTAGTTTGCCCGGCACTACAGCGCCGCGCGTCCGTCGGACGCGCAAAGGACGCTGTAGCACTTTATTTGGCACATGATCCTTTCCGAAATCTGTTTCCGATTTCGGGTCATGTGCTTTTGCAGGCGGCGGTGCATGAAAAAACTGATCCTGGTCATTCTCGGCTTGACGCTGGCGGCGACGCTCTTCGCCGCCGACGCGGCAACACTGGTGCCGGCTGGAAACCGCAATGCCGAGCAGCCCGATATTCCGGGCGCCTCGAGCCGGCGCACGCAAGCCACCAACACCACCTTCCAGGCGAAGTACCGCAAGGTCTACGCCCTGCTGCAGAACGACGCCGACCTGCGCGGCAAGATCAAGAAGGCCGCCACCGCCTACGGCATCGATCCCCTGCACATCGTCGGCGCCATTGTCGGCGAGCACACCTACAATGTCGACGCCTATGACCGGCTGCAGACCTATTACGTCAAGGCGATCTCCTATCTCTCCAGCAAGCTGTCCTTCGCCTATGACGGCGAAGACATCACCGATTTCGTGCAGCGGCCGGAATTCAAGAAATGCGCCGGGATGTCCGACAGCTACGATCTGTGGGAATGCCGCGAGCAGGTGTGGAACCATTCGTTCCGCGGCAAGAGCGTTGGCGGGGAGAGCTTTCCCGACGATCGTTTCGGCGCCACCTTCTTCCAACCCTACTATGCCGGCCAGACCTTCGGCCTCGGCCAGCTCAACCCTTTGACGGCGTTGCAGATGAGCGATCTCGTGCACAAGGTTTCAGGCCTGCCCAAGCTCGACGTCGCCGATCCCAATTCTGTCTACAAGACCATCATGGATCCCGACCTGACGCTGCCTTACGTCGCCGCGACGATCAGGAAATCGATCGACGCCTACAAGAGCATCGCCGGCTTCGACATTTCGGGCAATCCGGGGCTGACCGCCACGCTCTACAATGTCGGCAATCCGGAGCAGCGCGCTTATGCACTGAAGGCGGAGAACGACAAGCGCCGCGGCGCCGGCGAGCCCGAAAAGCTGCCGGAAGAGAACTATTATGGCTGGCTGGTCAACGACAAGCTGCCGGAGCTCAAGGCGCTTTTCTAGGCGCCCTTTACCTCCCCCTTGTGGGGAGGTCGGACCGAAGGTCCGGGTGGGGGTCCGGTGCCGCACCCCCACCCCGCTGCTTCGCAGCGACCCTCCCCACAAGGGGGAGGGTAAAACTCAAGCCGCCAGCAACGACTTCAGCTTGACAGTCTGCGAACCGAGGGCGTCCGGCGCCGGCTTCGCCCGCTTGGCGATCAGCATTTCGGCCAGCCTGATGTCGCGGGCGACCGCGTTGCCGGGCCCGATGCCGCTGGCGGCCACCAGCCTGCCGTCCTCGGCGAGGTGGAAGAGGATGAAGGCGCCGTCGCCGAGATCGCGGCGCACGATGCTGCGCCCTTCGTCGGAAAGTCCTGATATCTGCAGGCTCAGGCCATACTGATCCGACCAGAACCACGGCACCGCCGCATGCGCCTCGCCGGCACCCAGCATGTTCTTGGCCGCCAGCACGCCCTGCTCCTGGGCGTTGCGCCAGGCTTCCAGCCGCACCCGGCGGCCGCCATAGACGGCGAGCGGGAACGAGCAGCAATCGCCGGCGGCAAAGATATCGGGATCGCCAGTGCGCAGTTGCGCATCGACAGCGATGCCGTTGTCGATGGCCAGGCCGGCTTCGGCCGCAAGCCCGGTCACGGGCACGGCGCCGATGCCGATGATGGCGAGATCGGCGACGATCTCTCGTCCACCGGCAAGCGTCACGCGCGCCTCGCTGCCGTCGTCGGCGATGGACGCGATGCCGTCGCCGCACAGGATGTCGACGCCCTCGGCGACATGCGCATCATGGATGATTTCGGCGATCTCGGCCGGCACGCCGCGCATCAGGATGCGCGGCTGCGCCTCGATGACGGTGACCGCAGCGCCGAGCTTGCGGGCAGCGGCGGCGAGTTCGAGACCGATGAAGCCGCCGCCAACGATGGCGATACGGCTTCCGGTGTGCAGATGAGCGCGAATGGCCAGCGCGTCGGCGAAGGTGCGGAGATAGACGCAACGCGCGCCAAGGCCAGGCATCGGCAGTTTGCGCGGCGTCGAGCCGGTGGCCAGCAAGAGTTTGTCGTAAGGCAGGACCGAGCCGTCCGACAGGCGCACTTTATGCGCCTCGCGATCGATCGCCATGGCCTGGACGGAATGGATATGACTGATCGATTTCTCGGCCAGCACCTCGTCGCTGGCGATGGCCCTGATTTCGGGCGCATCGCTGACCATCGCGTCCTTGGACAGCGGCGGGCGCTCGTAGGGCAGATGCGGTTCATCACCGACCAGCGTCACCGGTCCGGCATAGCCGAGATCGCGCAGCGTGAGCGCAGCCCGCCCACCGCATTCGCCGGCCCCGACAATCACCATCCCGCGCGCCATCATCTGATCCGAACGAGGACTTTGCCAGCGTCGACCTTGACCGGATAGGTTTTGAGGTTGACGCAGACCGGCGCGCCGCGCGCGTCACCCGTCTTGTAGTTGAAACGGCCATTGTGCTTGGGGCATTCGATGATGTCGTCCATCACCAGCCCGTCGGCGAGATGCACCTTTTCGTGCGTGCAAAGGCCGTCGGTGGCAAAATATTCGTCGTCGGGGCTGCGATAGATGGCGAAGGTACGGCCGCCATGATCGAAGCGCATCACGTCCTCTTCGTCGATATCGCCGGCGGCACAGGCCGCAACCCAGTCGCTCATTCAGTCCTCTCCTGGAAATTGGATAACCAGATCATTCCGCCGCGGCGGCGACGGCTTGGATAACCAGATCATTCCGCCGCGGCGGCGACGGCACCGTCGTGGAATTCCTCACGGTATGGCCTGGCGGTCGGCGGCAGTTCGCGCTTGAGGAAATAGTCCTCGTTGCGCAACTGGCGCAGGAAGGCAGGGATCATCTCGCGGTAACCGGCCAGGATCGACGGGGTCGGCGCCGGCAGGTCGTGCTTGATCAGCTCATGCAGCTTCGGCAGCGCATGATAGGGCACCATCGGAAACATGTGATGCTCGATATGGTAGTTCATGTTCCAGTAGATGAAACGGCTGATCGGATTCATGTAGACGGTGCGGCTGTTGAGCCGGTGATCGGTGACGTTGTCGGCCAGCCCGCCATGCTGCAGCAGACCGACCATGACGTGGTGCCAGGCGCCATAGAGACGGGGCAGGCCGACCAGCATCAGCGGCAGGAACGAACCAGAATACAGCGCCAGCGCGATCGTCGCGGCATAGATCGCCGTCCAGATGCGGGCAATGCGGATCGCCTTGGGCTGCTCCTGCTCGGGAATGAAGGTCTTTTCCGCCGCACTGATGTTGCCGGCGGCATTGCGCAGCATGTCGCTCATCGCATGCCAGGCGTCGAGCACACCGACGAAGCCGAGGACGGCGCGAGCCAGGTCCGGCGGCCGCATGACGGATATTTCCGGGTCGCGGCCGACGATGATGGTGTCGGTGTGATGGCGCGTGTGGCTCCAGCGCCAGGTCACCGGATTGCGCATGATCATGAAGCTGGCGATCTGATAGACCGCATCATTCATCCATTGCGTCCTGAACGCCGTGCCGTGGCCGCATTCGTGCCAGCGTGAATCGGTGGACGAGCCGTAGAGGACGCCATAGACGAAGAAGAACGGCACGCACCACCAGCTGCCCCAGAACCAGGCGCCGCCGGCGCCGCTGACGACCAGCGCGGCGGGCCAGATCAGCGTATCGCGTATCGCCGGCCCGTCGGAGCGCTGCATCAGCTCCTTCATCTGCTTGCGCGGAATCTCGGTGTGATACCATTCGGCCGCCGACAGGCCTGTCTCGACGGCGAGCTGGGCGTCGCGGCCGATCAGGCTGTAGTCACGCCGGGACGGCGTCGTGGACATGGCTGCCTCCCATGGCAAAGGCACTCGCCAAGACGAATGCCTATCCTCCATTAGCTTCAGGCGTGAAAATAGCGCCGACGAATGATAGACTCAACATCACAAAGATAGTTTCTATCATTTCCTATCAGAATGATGTAGGAAGGCCGAACAATTCCTGAGGCAAGCATGGCGAAACGGCCGACCATCACCGATCTGGCGCGCATCTCCGGCGTCAGTGTCGCCACGGTGGACCGCGTGCTCAACAGCCGCTTGCCGGTGCGCGAGGAAACAGCGCGTCGCGTCTACGAGGCGGCGACCGAAATCGGCTACCACGCCGCGGGCCTGATCAAGCAGCGGATGCGCCATGAGTTGCCCGAGTATCGGCTCGGCTTCCTGCTGCTCAGGGGCAATTATGTCTTCTACAGCGAGTTCGCACGCGAGCTTGAACTCGCCGTGTCGCGATCGCAGCGCTTTCGTGGCGTCGCAGCAATAGACTTCGCGGACTCGCTGGCGCCCGACGAAATCGTCGAGCGCGCGCGCAAGCTGGCGGCCAGATGCAGGGCCGTCGCCCTGGTCGGACCGGATCACCCCACGTTGACGGTCGCGGTCGAGGAGATGAAGGCGAAAGGACTGCCGGTGTTTTCCCTGCTGTCCGACTTCGCCGCCGGCATTCGCGAGGGCTATGTCGGCCTCGACAACCGCAAGGTCGGCCGCACCGCGGCATGGATGATCTCGAAGGCCGCCCGGCGGCCAGGCAAGGTCGCCCTGTTCGTCGGCAGCCACCGCTTCCACGGCCATGAACTGCGCGAGATCGGCTTTCGCTCCTTCTTTCGCGAGCAGGCACCGGAATTCACCTTGCTTGAAACGCTGGTCAACCTGGAAGCCAACCAGATCACGCATGACACCATCATCGAGCTTCTGGGCCGCCACCCCGACCTCGCCGGCCTCTATGTCGCCGGCGGCGGCATGGAGGGCGCGGTCGCGGCGCTCCGGCAGGCGAGGCCGGCCGAGATGCCCGCGGTCATCTGCAACGAGATCACAGCGGTATCGCGTTCCGCCCTGGCGGATAACATCCTGACCATGGTGATCTCCACGCCACTTGCAGCACTTTGCCGTGAACTGGTCGACCTCATGGCACATGCCATCGAGACGGGCGCCGCGAACGCGCCGGGCCAGACCTTCCTGCCGTTCGACATCTATCTGCCCGAGAATATCTAGGGGTCTCGATCTTCGAGATTGGCTGAAACGCCTGCCGCTTCGTCATTTCAAGCGGAGCAGCGGCGAAGCGACGTCGCGAGAACATCGGCCGATCGTCGGTGTCCGGCCTGGCGGCAAGCGCCCGTCATCCGAAAATCGCGCATCCGGTTTTGGAATCGCCCTTGACGCCTTGGCGCAAAATGGAATAAATATTTCACCAACTGTATATTTTGGTTCTTTCGTTCCGGTAACAACAGAGGGTTCGACGTTCCAGCCAATTGGAAGGCGTCATCCGGGACGGAAATGGCAATCGGGAGAGATTCCCCGGGAGATCGGGGATTCCGGATAGATCGGTGCAACCGGACACCAAGAGTGGAGGAGAGATACAATGAAGAAACTGCTTTTGGGCGTCGCCTTCGCGGCGCTGATGGGTTCATCCGCCATGGCCGCCAAGATCGGCGTATCGATGGCCAAGTTCGACGACAACTTCCTGACCGTGCTGCGCAATGGGATGATCGCGCAGGCCAAGGGCATGAGCGGCGTCGAGCTGCAGGTCGAGGACGCGCAGAACGACGTTGCCAAGCAGCTTGACCAGATCAAGAACTTCGCCGCTTCGGGCGTCGACGCGATCATCGTCAACCCGGTCGACACCTCGGCCACGCAGGCGATGTCCGATGCCGCGGCCGCCGCCAAGATTCCGCTGGTCTACGTCAATCGCGAGCCGGTCAACGTGAATACGCTGCCGGACAACCAGGCATTCGTTGCCTCGAACGAGGCCGATTCCGGCACGCTCGAGACCAAGGAAGTCTGCCGCCTGTTCAAGGAAGCCGGCAAGAAGGAAGCCAACGTCTATGTGATCATGGGCGAGCTGTCGAACCAGGCCGCGGTGCAGCGCACCAAGGACATCGAAGAAGTGATCGCCACGCCGGATTGCAGCTTCATCAAGATCATCGACAAGCAGACGTCGAACTGGAACCGCGACGAAGCCCAGAACCTGATGACCAACTGGCTGTCGACCGGCAAGCCGTTCGACGGCGTGATCGCCAACAATGACGAAAGCGCCATCGGCGCCATCCAGGCGATGAAGGCCGCCAACGTCGACATGAAGTCGGTCGTCGTCGGCGGTGTCGATGCCACCCAGGACGCGCTTGCCGCCATGCAGGCCGGCGACCTCGACGCAACCGTGTTCCAGGACGCGGCCGGACAGGGCGCGGGTGCTCTCGATGCAGCGCTCAAGCTGGCCAAGGGCGAGAAGGTCGAACACAAGGTCTACGTCCCCTTCCAGCTGGTGACCCCTGCGAACATCGACAAGTTCCTGAAGAAGAACTGAGCAGCGGGCATACGGAGCGGCGCTCTCACGCAATAGACGGCGCCGCTCTTCTTCCCCCAACGCCAGCAAGGCAACGAGGGGCGACCACGGCCGACGGAGGATAGACGATTTGGCACAGACATCTCACGGCGTCGGAGGACTCAGCTATGACGCGAAGAAGCGCGCATGGCCGGCCGAGTTCAACGTTTTCCTGGCGCTTGTCATCCTCGTTGTCGTCTTCGAACTGATCGGCCGTATCTTTCTCGGCGACAGCTTCCTGTTCAACACCCGCAGCGACGTCTCGGGGATCTTCAACGAAGCGCGCCTGCAGATCATCATCCTGCAAGTGTCGATCGTCGGCATCATCGCCATCGGCGTGACGCAAGTGATCATTTGCGGCGGCATCGACCTGTCCTCGGGCTCCATCGTCGGCGCGACCGCGATGATCGCCATGAGTTTCGCCCAGGTGGCGACAGTAAACGGCAACCCCAATCCCAAGGCGATGTTCCTGGCGCAAGGCTGGACCGACCTGCCTGTCATCGTGCCGGTGCTGGTGGCGATCGGTTGCGGGCTGCTCGCCGGCCTGGTCAACGGCTCGTTGATCGCCTACACGCGCATCCCGCCATTCATCGCCACGCTCGGCATGATGGTCACCGCGCGCGGCATCGCCAAATGGTGGTCCAAGGGGCAGCCGATCTCGTTTCCCACCGACAGCTTCGCCGCGATCGGCAAGGGCCTGATGCCCGTCATCATCTTCCTGTCGCTGGCCGTGCTGTTCCAGCTGATCATGACCTACACCAGGTATGGCAAGCACTGTTATGCGATCGGCTCCAACGAGGACGCCGCGCGCATGTCCGGCATCAAGATCGCCAACCACAAGATCCTCGTCTACGTCATCGCCGGCGTGCTTGCCGCGCTCGCCGCCGTGGTGCTTAGCTCCAAGAACCTTACCGCCCAGTCCGGCATGGGCGTGATGTACGAACTCGACGCGATCGCCATGGCGGTGATCGGCGGCGTTTCGCTTTCGGGCGGCCGCGGCTCGATCGTCGGCACGGTGATCGGGTCGCTGATCTTCGGCGTCATCATCTCCGGCTTCACCTTCCTGCGCCTCGACGCCTACTACCAGGAAATGGTCAAGGGCGTGATCATCGTCGGTGCGGTCGTTCTCGACCAGTGGCGCCAGCGCCTGCGGGCATTGAGGGCTTGACCATGTCAGACATCGTCCTGAAGACCGAAAACCTGACCAAGCGCTATGGCGGCGTGCATGCGCTGGAAGGCGCGAACTTCGAACTGCGCAAAGGCGAACATGTCGCCATCATGGGCGACAATGGCGCCGGCAAGTCGACCTTCGTGCGCCAGATCACCGCGGTCGAGCAACGCACCAGCGGCCAGATCTGGTTCGACGGCAAGGAAGTGAATTTTGCCGGCCCGATCGAGGCGCGCACGGCGGGCATCGAGACCGTGTTCCAGAACCTGGCGCTGGCCGACGATCTCGACGTGCCGTCGAACCTGTTCCTCGGCCGCGAAAAGGTGCTGTTCAATCTCGGCCCGTTCTCGATCCTCGACCGCAAGTACATGCGCAAGGCGACCGAGGCGGCACTGATCCGCACGGCGGTGAAGATCCCCAATCTGTCCAACACCATCCGCCACATGTCGGGCGGCCAGCGCCAGTGCGTGGCGATCGCCAGGACCGCGACCTTCGCCTCCAAGCTGATCATCATGGACGAGCCGACGGCGGCACTCGGCGTGCAGGAAACGGCGCAGGTCGAAAACATCATCCGCACACTGAAGGACAATGGCGAGCCGCTGATCCTGATCAGCCACAACATGCGCCAGGTGTTCGACCTTTGCGACCGCATCGTCGTCTTCCGGCGCGGCCGCATCGTCGCCAATCTGCGCAAGCAGGACACCGACGGGCAGGATATCGTCTCCTACATCACCGGCGCCAAGACCGGAGAGGCGGAACTCGCGGCCTAGGCCGGGCGCGGAGGCGGTGGTCATCGCCTCCCTGTCGATGCCGTCTTGACCGGAAGATCACCCGCGCCCATGACCGGCGCCGACAGTTTCGAACCCTCCTCAAAGGACATTCCATGACTCTCCGCTTCGCCCTCCTCGGTGCCGGCCGCATCGGCAAGGTCCACGCCCGCGCCGTCGGCTCCAACCCGCAGGCCAGACTGGTTGCCGTTGCCGATGCGTTCGAGAAAGCGGCAAAGGAACTGGCATCGGCCTATGGCGCCGAAGTGCGTACGATCGACGCCATCGAAAAATCCGCGGATATCGACGCCGTCGTCATCTGCACGCCGACCGATACCCATGCCGACCTGATCGAGCGTTTCGCCAAGGCCGGCAAGGCGATCTTCTGCGAAAAGCCGATCGACCTCAACGTCAAGCGCGTCGAGAAGTGCCTGGCCGTGGTCGAGAAGACCAAGGCCACGCTGATGGTCGGCTTCAACCGCCGCTTCGATCCGCACTTCGCCGCCGTGCGCAAGGCGATCGACGACGGCGCCATCGGCACCGTCGAGATGGTCACCATCACCTCCCGCGATCCGGGCGCGCCGCCGATCGACTATATCAAGCGCTCGGGCGGCATTTTTCGCGACATGACCATCCATGACTTCGACATGGCGCGCTTCCTGCTCGGCGAGGAGCCGGTGGCGGTCAGCGCGCATGCCTCGGTGCTGGTCGACAAGAAGATTGGGGAGGCCGGCGATTTCGACAGCGTCAGCGTCATCCTGGAAACCGCTTCCGGCAAGCAGGCGATCATCTCCAACTCGCGCCGCGCCACCTATGGCTACGACCAGCGCATCGAGGTGCATGGTTCGAAAGGCATGGTCGCGGCCGAGAACCAGCGGCCGGTGTCGATCGAACTGGCCAACGAGAAGGGCTATACGCGCCCGCCGCTGCACGACTTCTTCATGACGCGCTATCTCGACGCGTACGCCAATGAGATCGCCGCCTTCATCACTGCGGCAACCTCGGGCAAGAAGGCGGCGCCAAGCGGCGCCGACGGGCTCGTGGCGCTGAAACTGGCTGACGCAGCGCTGAAATCAGCCACATCGGGCAAGACCGTCCGCCTCGACACGGCAAAGTAAGAACCGGTATCCGGACCCAAGACACAGGAGCAGAGCGATGAACGGTTCAGCCGGTCGCAATTCAGAAACGCGCGCCATCGTCACCGGCGGCGCGCAAGGCATCGGCTTCGCCGTCGCGGAGGCCCTGGCCGAAGAGGGCTGCCGGGCACTGGCACTGGTGGGGCGCTCGCAGGAGAAGGGCGACAAGGCCGTCGCAAGCCTCAAGAAGTCAGGTGTCGACGCGATCTTCATCAGCGCCGATGTCGCCAAGGTGGCCGACTGCAAGCGCGCCGTCGCAACCGCGATCTCGCATTTCGGCACCGTCAATGCGCTGGTCAATGCCGCCGCCACGTCGGCGCGCGGTTCGCTGGTCGAAACCTCCGAGGACGTCTTCGACCAGATCTTCAACACCAATGTGCGCGGCCCCTTCTTCCTCATGCAAGGGCTTGTGGCGCACCTTCTTGAGCGCAAGGCGCCGGGTTCGATCGTCAACGTCCTGTCGATGTCGGCGCATGCCGGCCAGTCGTTCCTTACGCCCTATTCGTCGAGCAAGGGAGCGCTGATGACGCTGACCAAGAATGTCGCCAGCGCCTACCGGCGCAATCGCATCCGCTGCAATGCCGTGCTGCCCGGCTGGATGGACACCGAAGGCGAGGACATCGTGCAGAAGAAGTGGCACGACGCGCCGGAGGACTGGCTGGAAAAGGCCGAGGCCGCGCAACCGATGGGCCAGTTGGTGAAGCCGGCGCAACTCGCCCGGCTCATCACCTACATGGTCAGCCCGCAGGCCGGCGTCATGACCGGGTCACTGGTCGACTACGACCAGAACATCGCCGGGATCGTCGGCGAGTAGCAGGTGACAAACGCCTTCGCATCGACTATATGAGCCGCATGATCCACCTGTCCGCCACCTATTGGTACTTTAGCAGCTCGCTGGCGGCGGGAGGATTGCGCTCGATCTGAAGATTGCAGCAACAAGATCCGAACAGCCGCCAGACTTGGCGGCTTTTTTGTTTCAGCCGACAGGTCTCCCAAACCAGGAGCAGAAAGCCGTGTTGACCACCACAGACGACCTTCGGGTCAAGGAGATCCGAGAATTGAGTACGCCGGACCAGGTGATGCGGGAGATCCCGCGCACGCTGACGGCGACGCGCACCGTCAGCGCGTCACGCAATGCGATCCACGCCATCTTGAACGGAACCGACGACCGGCTGCTCGTCGTCGTCGGCCCCTGTTCGATCCATGATCCGGTCGCCGCCGTGGACTATGCCAGCCGTCTGGCGGCGCTGCGCGAGAGCCTGGCGGACCGGCTGGAGATCGTGATGCGGGTCTATTTCGAGAAGCCGCGCACGACGGTCGGCTGGAAGGGCCTGATCAACGATCCCGATCTCGACGGCAGCTTCAACATCGACAAGGGGCTCAGGATGGCGCGCAATGTGCTCTCCGCCGTCAACAATCTCGGCCTGCCGGCGGCGACCGAATTCCTCGACATGACCACCCCGCAATACATTGCCGACCTCGTCGCCTGGGGCGCGATCGGCGCGCGCACCACCGAGAGCCAGATCCACCGCGAGCTCGCATCCGGCCTATCCTGCCCGGTCGGCTTCAAGAACGGCACCGACGGCAATCTGCGGATCGCCGCCGAGGCGGTGAAGTCCGCGGCCCAGCCGCATCACTTCATGGCGGTGACCAAGGGCGGGCGCAGCGGCATCGCCACGACCACCGGCAACGAGGACTGCCACGTCATCCTGCGCGGCGGCGTCCAGCCCAACTATGACGCGGCGAGCGTCGAGGCCGCCAGCGTTGAACTCGGCCGCATCGGCGTCGCACCCCGTCTGATGATCGATGTCAGCCACGCCAACTCAGCCAAGAAGCCCGAGAACCAGCCCAAGGTCGCGGCCGATGTCGCGGGCCAGGTTGCGGCTGGCGACGAACGCATCATCGGCGTCATGATCGAGAGCAATCTCGTCGCCGGCCGGCAGGACGTCGTGCCCGGCAAGCCGCTCGTCTACGGCCAGAGCATCACCGACGGCTGCATCGACTGGGCGACCACCGAGACCGTGCTGCACGGCCTTGCCGGTGCCGTCGAGTGGCGCCGCTCGGCGCGCCGCGCCATGATGGACAGCCGTCAGGGAGCCGCCTGAGAAAGGCACATCGCCACACCTTCTCCCCTTGTGGGAGAAGGTGGATCGGCGCGCAGCGCCGAGACGGATGAGGGGTGCTGGAAGAAACGCTGCGTTAAAATATAGAATGATTTTAAATGTTTAAGACTTCCAAGTAGCGATCTGTCCAGCACCCCTCATCCGACCGAGCTTCGCTCGGCCACCTTCTCCCACAAGGGGAGAAGGGGAAGCCGGCGGCGGCCGTTACCTCACATCCACCCAGCGCTTTTCCTGGAACGAGCGTGCCATCGCGTGCACGGTGCGCTCGATCTCCAGCCCTTCGGCAAACTCGATGATCCGCGCCGGCCTGCCGGCAAGGCGCGTCATCAACTCATGACATTCGATGATCTTGAGGTCGTTGAAGCCGAGGCCATGGCCGGGTGCCGGCAGGAAGGCGTCATAGGGCTTGTGGTGCGGCGCCACCAGGATGGTGCGGTAGCCCTGCTCGGTCGGGCGATCGGCGGTAAGGTAGAGCTGGAACTCGTTCATCCGCTCCTGGTCGAACAGGATCGATCCCTTCGAGCCGAAGATCTGGATGGCGATGCGCCCCTTGCGACCCCAGGCGGAGCGGTTGACCAGCAGCGTGCCGGCAATGCCGTTTTCCAGATGCATCAGCACGCTGGCGATATCATAGGTCTCGACCGCGCGGCGCCCGCCGGCCGCCAGCTTGCGGTCGGCATAGGGCTTGGCCATATCGCAGATGACGCTGGCGACGCGCCCAAACAGCACCGAGACCAGCGACAGCGGATGCACGGCGAAATCGTCGAGCGCGCCATAGCCGGAAGCGGCCTCGTGCTTCCAGAAGAACAGCGCCTCCGGATCGGCCATGAAATCCTCATCCATCTCGATGCGCAGATGGTTGACCTCGCCGATGATCTTCTCGTCGAGCAGCGCGCCGATGTGTCGAATGGCCGGGCTCTGGATGTAGTTGTAGCCGAGTGCCGCGACCTTGCCTGATTTTTTCGCCGCGGCCGCCATGGCCTCGGCTTCGGCGAAGCTTGGCGCCATCGGCTTCTCGCACCACAGATGCTTGCCGGCCTCGAGGATGGCGATGGCCATTTCCGGATGGAACTGGTTGGGCGTGGTCAAGGAAATGACGTCGACTTGCGGGTCGTTGACGACGGCGCGCCAATCGCCGGACGCCTTGGCAAAGCCGAACTCGCCCGCCTTGCGCCTGGCGAGCTCCTCATTGACCTCGCCGAGATGGACAAGCCGAGGCTTGGCCACATCGGGAAACACGGCACCGACGGCGCTCCATGCGATGGCGTGACATTTGCCCATGAACCCCGTGCCGATAAGACCGACGCCAACCATTTTCCATTTTCTCCACTGCCTGAAGCGTTCGATGGATGAATTAGTCCATTTTCCCCAGGAATGGAATGTCTGCCTCATTTTTTATGGCGTTCTTGCGCAGGCTCGCTATGATGAGGCAGAGAGGGCATCCACAGATGAGCTTGGACAGGGCGACAATGGACGAACGGGTACCTCGCGACTTCGAGACGCTGCGCGCCACCATTCTGGACCGGCGTGAAAGCCTGCCGAGACGCATCGCCCAGATCGCCGCCTATGCGCTCGACAATCCCGACGACATCGCTTTCGGTACCGCCGCCAGCATCGCCGCCTCGGCCGGCGTGCAGCCGTCGACCTTGATCCGCTTTGCCCAGCAGCTTGGCTTCGACGGCTTTACCAGCCTGCAGCAGGTGTTTCGCGAGCGGCTGCGCGAGCGCAACTCGTCCTATGACGAAAGGTTGCTGGCCTTGCGCGCCAAGGCCGAAGGCGGCGCCGGCCACCGCGCGATCTTCGACGGCTTCGTCGCCGCCGCCAGCACGTCGCTCAACGATATTTCGCGCACGCTGGACGAGACGCATCTGGAAGACGCGATCTCCCTCCTGGCCAGGGCCGAGACGATCTATGTGCTGGCCAAGCGCCGCTCCTATCCGGTGGCGACCTACATTGCCTATGCGCTGGGCAAGTTGAAGATCCGCAACCAATTGATCGAATCGGCGGCCGGCCTCAATGCCGAGATGATCGCCTTCGCCACGCCGGCGGATGCCGTCATCGCCATCTCCTTCTCGCCCTATGCGCCTGCAACCATCGAGGAAGCGCGGGCCATTTCCGAGCGGGGCGTGCCGATCGTCGCCATCACCGACAGCTCGTTTTCGCCGCTCGCCCAGTTCGCCAGGGTCTGGTTCGAGGTGGCCGAGGCGGATTTCGCCGGCTTCCGCTCGCTATCGGCGACGATGGCGCTGGCCATGGCGCTGACCGTTGGCGTCGGCGAGAAACGGCGCGACTCGGGTCGCAGGCGCAAGGCCTGATCAGGCCCTTTTTCTTGTTCGACCATGGTCTTTTCCGAAAACCGGCAGCCACTTTTCGGGATCATGGTCAGGCAATTTTAAACCGGGGAATGCTCATTCCATATTGACTATGTATTGGAATTATTATTTCATATTCCCGGTGCCACGCTGCCGCTCGCGCGTGAAGACAACAAGGCCGACGGGAGGTTCCAATGAGCGAAGCCGTGGAAGCGAAACATACGCCGCTCGACGTCATCACCATCGGCCGTGCTTCCGTCGACCTCTATGGCCAGCAGATCGGCTCGCGGCTGGAGGACATCACCTCCTTCGCCAAGTCGGTCGGCGGCTGCCCGGCCAACATTTCGGTCGGCACCGCCAGGCTTGGCCTGCGCTCGGCGCTGCTCACCCGCGTCGGCGACGAGCAGATGGGCCGCTTCATCCGCGAACAGCTGACGCGCGAAGGCGTTTGCGTCGACGGGCTGAAGACCGACAAGGAGCGTCTGACCGCGCTGGTGCTGCTGTCGGTCGAGGATGAAGGCGTCTCGCCGATGATCTTCTACCGCAGCGACTGCGCCGACATGGCGCTGGCGCCGGAAGATATCGACGAAGCCTTCATCGCCTCGGCCCGCTCGATCGTCGTCACCGGCACGCATTTCTCCCGCCCCAACAGCGATGCCGCCCAGCGCAAGGCGATCCGCATCATCAAGGCCAAGGGCGGCAAGGTGGTGTTCGACATCGACTATCGGCCCAATCTGTGGGGGCTGGCCGGCCATGCCGAAGGGTTCGAGCGCTATGTCAAGTCGGACCGGGTCTCGGCCCAGCTGAAGACGGTGCTGCCCGATTGCGACCTCATCGTCGGCACCGAGGAAGAGATCATGATCGCGTCGGGCGCCGACGATTGCCTGAGCGCCCTGAAGACGATCCGCTCGCTGTCCTCGGCGACCATCGTTCTCAAGCGCGGCGCCATGGGCTGTATCGTTTATGACGGCCCCATCAGCGACGATCTCGAGGACGGCGTCGTCGGCAAGGGTTTCCCGATCGAGATCTACAATGTGCTTGGCGCCGGCGACGCCTTCATGTCCGGCTTCCTGCGCGGCTGGCTGGGCGGCGAGAGCTTCGCGACGGCGGCGACCTGGGCCAATGCCTGCGGCGCCTTCGCCGTGTCGCGGCTGCTTTGCGCGCCCGAATATCCGACCTTCGAGGAGCTGCAGTTCTTCCTCAAGAACGGCAGCAAGCACCTGGCCTTGCGCAAGGACGAGGCGATCAACCACATCCATTGGGCAACGACGCGCCGGCGCGACATCCCCTCGCTGATGGCGCTCGCCTGCGATCACCGCGTGCAGCTGGAGGATGTGGCGGCGAAAGCCGGCGCCGATCCGGCGCGCATCCGCGATTTCAAGGTGCTGGCCGTCAGGGCGGCGGCAAAGGTCGCCGCCGGCCGCGACGGCTACGGCATGCTGATCGACGAGAAACATGGCCGCAAGGCGATGTTCGAATTCGCGCATCATCCCTTCAGCTGGCTTGGCCGGCCGGTGGAACTGCCGGGCTCGCGGCCGTTGCGCTTCGAGTTCTCACAGGACATCGGCTCGCAACTGGTGGAATGGCCGGTCGACCACTGCATCAAATGCCTGTGTTTCTACCACCCCGACGATCCGGCGGCGCTGAAGGAAGAGCAGCAGCAGAAGCTGCGCTCGCTGTTCGAGGCGGCGCGGAAAGTGGGCAGGGAGCTTCTCATCGAGATCATTGCCGGCAAGCATGGCAGGCTCGACGACACGACCATCCCGCGCGCGCTGGAGGAACTCTATGCGCTCGGCATCAAGCCCGACTGGTGGAAGCTCGAGCCGCAGGCATCGGCCGGCGCCTGGGCCAGGATCGAAGCGGTGATCCTCAAGCACGACCCCTGGTGCCGCGGCGTTGTGCTGCTTGGCCTGGAAGCGCCGCAGGACGAGCTGGAAGCAGCCTTCGCCGCCACCGCCAAGGCGCCGATCGTCAAGGGCTTTGCCGTCGGCCGCACCATCTTCGTCCACGCGGCCGAACAATGGCTGGCCGGCAAGATGTCGGATGACGAGGCAGTGGCCGACATGGCGTCGCGCTTCGAACAGCTGACCGAGGCGTGGCTTGCCGCGCGCGGTCGTAAAGCAGCATAAGAAAGCGCGGCGTAGGACTGCGGAGGAAAACACCATGAGCAAGACAATCCGCCTGACGATGGCGCAGGCGCTGACCCGCTTTCTCAGCAAGCAGATGACCGAGATCGACGGCCAGAAAGTACCGATCTTCGGCGGCGTGTGGGCGATCTTCGGCCACGGCAACGTCGCAGGCATCGGCGAGGCGCTCTACCAGCTGCGCGACGAACTGCCGACCTTCCGCGCCCACAACGAACAGGCGATGGCGCATGCGGCGATCGCCTACGCCAAGGCCAACTTCCGCCGCCGTTTCATGGCGGCGACGAGTTCGATCGGCCCGGGCGCCCTCAACATGGTGACGGCGGCGGCACTCGCCCATGTCAACCGGCTGCCGGTGCTGTTTCTCCCCGGCGATGTCTTCGCCAACCGCATCCCGGACCCGGTCCTGCAGCAGGCGGAGGATTTCTCCGACGGTACCGCGACAGTCAACGACTGCTTCCGTCCGGTTTCGCGCTATTTCGACCGCATCACGCGGCCGGAGCAGATCATTCCCGCACTCAGCCGTGCCTTGGCTGTGCTGACCGATCCGGCCGATTGCGGCCCGGTGACGCTGTCGCTATGCCAGGACGTGCAGGCCGAGGCCTATGACTATCCCGAGAGCTTCTTTGCCGAGCGGGTCTGGCACCAACGCCGGCCGCGGCCGGACCGCCACGAACTTGCCGCCGCTGTCGCGGCGCTCAAGGGCGCGAAGAAGCCGCTCATCATCGCCGGCGGCGGCGTGCTTTATTCGCAAGCCTCGGACGAACTGGCGAAGTTCGCCGAGACGGCCGGCATTCCGGTCTGCGAGACGCAAGGCGGCAAATCCTCGTTGCCGGACGATCATCCGCTCAACATGGCGGCGGTCGGCGTCACCGGTACCTCGGCCGCCAACCGGCTGGCCGAGGGCGCCGATGTCGTGCTGGCCATCGGCACGCGGCTGCAGGATTTCACCACCGGCTCGTGGGCGCTGTTCAAGAATTCCGGCAAGACCATCATCGGGCTCAACGTGCAGCCTTTCGACGCCGGCAAGCACCGGGCGCTGCCCTTGGTCGCCGACGCGGCCGAGGGGCTGGCCGAACTCGGCACGGCGCTGAAGGGCTGGAAAGCGCCTTCCGCCTGGACCGACAATGCTGCCACCGGCAAGAAGGCCTGGCGGGCCGACGCCGCCAGGGTGACGGCGTCAACCAATGCCGCCTACCCGTCCGACGCGCAGGTGATCGGCGCCGTGCAACGCGCCATGGGCTCCGGCGTGATCCTGCTGAATGCAGCAGGCGGCCTGCCGGGCGAACTGCACAAGCTCTGGCAGGCGGGCGCCCCCGGCTCCTACCACGCCGAATATGGCTTCTCGACCATGGGCTACGAAATCGCCGGCGGGCTCGGCACCAAGATGGCGAAGCCCGACGAGGAGGTCGTCGTCATGATTGGCGACGGCTCCTATCTGATGCTGAATTCCGAGATCGCCACGTCGGTGATGCTCGGTTTGAAGCTGACCATCGTGCTGCTCGACAACAGGGGTTATGGCTGCATCAACCGGCTGCAGATGGCGACCGGCGGCGCCAACTTCAACAATCTCTTGAAGGACTCGCGCCACGCGGTTCTGCCCGACATCGACTTCGCCGCGCACGCGGCGAGCATGGGGGCGATCGCCGAGAAGGTGCCGTCGATAGCGGGGCTCGAAAACGCGCTGCAAAAGGCCAAGAAGAACGACCGCACCACCGTGCTGGTCATCGACACCGACCCGCTGGTTTCCACCGAGGCCGGTGGCCATTGGTGGGACGTGGCGGTGCCGGAGGTCTCGGCACGCAGCCAGGTGAACGCGGCGCGCAAGGCCTATGACGAGAAGCGGCAGATGCAGACCATTGGCGATTGAATGATCGCGCTGCCAGTCCCTACCTCCCCTTGTGGGAGGTCGGACCGAAGGTCCGGGTGGGGGTCTGGCGCCGCACCCCCACCTCGCTGCTTCGCAGCGACCCTTCCCACAAGGGGGAGGGTGACACGAACTAAAAATGGAGCGACGACTTGAAAGCCAGACTGGGCATGTCCCCCATCGCGTGGTGGAACGACGATCTTGCGGAACTCAGCGATGACGTATCGCTGGAGGAGTGCTTGCGCCAGTCGCGTTCGGCCGGCTTTACCGGCATGGAAATGGGCCGGCGTTTTCCCAATGACCCCAATGTCATGCTGCCGATCCTGAAGGCAGCCGATGTGACGCTGTGCGGCGGCTGGTTCTCGGGTACGCTGGTCGATGAGGACATGGCCAGGAACAAGGACCGCATCCAGCCGATGATCGACCTGTTCAGGGCGGTGAATGCGCCTTGCATCGTCTATGGCGAGGTCGGCCGCTCGATCCAGGGCGATCGCTCGAAGCCGCTCGCCACCAAGCCGAAGCTCTCGGACGACGAGATGAAGGCCTATGCGAAGCGCCTGACCGAGTTTGGCGAATGGTGCGCCGAGCAAGGCATGCCGCTGTCCTATCACCATCACATGGCGGCGGTGGTCGAGACGGAGCCGGAGCTCGATGCCTTCATGCGCTATTCCGGAGCCGGTATCCCGCTGCTGCTCGATGCCGGACATCTGGCCTTTGCCGGCGGCGACGTGCTGCGCGCCATCGACAACCACCACAAGCGCATCAGCCATGTGCATGTGAAGGATGTGCGCATGGGCGTGATCGACAAGCTCGACCGCACGAAGCAGTCCTTCCTCGACGCCGTGGCGCTCGGCGCCTTCACGGTGCCGGGCGACGGCTCGCTGGATTTCGGCGCCATCGTGCAACGGTTCGCCGATCATGGCTACGAAGGCTGGTTCGTGGTCGAGGCCGAGCAGGACCCGAAGAAGAACCCGCCGCTCAAGATGGCGCAGGTCGGCCACAAGGAATTGATGCGCGTCATGACCGCCGCCGGCTACACGGTCGAGACACAAGGCTTCCCCAATGCCTAGGGCTTCCCCAATGCCTAGGGCTTTCCCAATGCCTGATGCGATGGTTCCCTGTGAAGCCGGTTGCTGTAGATTGGCCCTATGAAAGATTCCGAACACCCGTTCTTCCGCCCGCTGTGGCGGCGCGTCGCGGTCGTCGCCGTCTGTGTCATCTGGTCAGTCATCGAGTTCGCCACCGGCACGCCGTTCTGGGGCGTCATCGCGCTCGGTTTCGCCGGCTACGGCGTCTGGCAGTTCTTCTATCTCTACAAGCCGGCCGACGAGACCAAGACGACGGCCGAAGCCGAACCGAAGGAGTAACCCGGATGTCGAAGCTGCTGGTGAAGGCCGACAAGGGCCATGGCCGCGTCGCCCATGTGACGCCGGAAAGCGCCGGCTGGACCTATGTCGGTTTCGACCTGCATCGGCTGAAACCCGGCGAGACGGCTTCCGGAAAAACGGATGATCGCGAGGTCTGCCTGGTGTTCGTCACCGGCAAGGGCAAAGCCAGCGCCGGCGGCAAGGAGCTCGGCCTGCTCGGCCAGCGCATGTCGCCCTTCGAGGGCAAGCCGTGGTCTGTGTACGTGCCGGGGGGATCGGACTGGTCGGTGACCGCCGACACCGAGCTGGAGCTCGCGGTGTGCTCGGCGCCGGACCTTGGCGGCGGCCTGCCGGTTCGTGTGATCGCACCGGACGATCTCGGCCAGGAGGTGCGCGGCAAGGGCACCAACACGCGCTACGTCACCAACATCCTGCCGGAGGGCAAGCCGGCCGACTCGCTGCTGGTGGTCGAGGTCATCACGCCCGGTGGCCATACGTCGAGCTACCCACCGCACAAGCATGACCAGGACAATCTGCCGGCCGAATCCTATCTCGAGGAAACCTACTACCACCGGCTCAACCCGCCGCAGGGCTTTGCCTTCCAGCGCGTCTACACCGACGCCGACAAGGATGGCCATCGCGCGCTCGACGAAGCGATGGCGATCGAGGATGGCGACGTGGTGCTGGTGCCCAAGGGTTATCATCCCTGCGCCGCCTGCCACGGCTACGACCTCTACTATCTCAACGTCATGGCCGGTCCGAAGCGGACGTGGAAATTCCACAATGCGCCCGAGCACGAATGGCTGATGAAGGCCTGACCACGCATTTCGCAGCCAAGTGGGATCACTTGGCGTTGCACAAATGCGACCAAGCATAAGAACCGGGATCCATCCATTCGATGGATTCCGGTCGTGCCTTTTGCGTGAAGCTGTTGGTTCAGCTTGGAAAAATCGTCGGCTAAGGACCAGCCAGGTCGATTTGCCTTCGAAAACCCTTCAAAGCTTCGTCAATCCGTCATGGAAATCACCTATGGCAACGAGACTGACGAGGACTTTCCATGCGTTATGCCATCTATTTCACCCCCCGGCAGGACGAGAAGCTGGCGCGGATCGCCGCCAACTGGCTTGGCCGCGACCCGTTTGGTGCCGCGACAAGGCCGGTTGAGGCGGTGGGCGACCTGTCGGCGGCGGAAGTCGCCTTCCATACCGCTTCGGCGCGCCGCTACGGCTTTCACGCGACGTTGAAAGCGCCCTTCCGCCTGGCTGCCAACGAGACGGAAGCCTCGTTGCGCGCAGCACTCGACACTTTTGCCGAAGCGACGCCGGTTGTGACAATCCCGCGCCTTGTCGTCAGCCAGATCGACGGCTTCTTCGCGCTGGTGCCGGAAGGACCGCTGCCGGCGCTCAACCGTTTCGCCGATGATGTCGTGCTCGGCTTCGACCAATTTCGCGCGCCGTTGACCGAGGCCGAGATCGAAAGGCGCAGCCCCGATTCGCTGAAGCCGGCCGAGTTCCGCAATCTCTGCCAATGGGGCTATCCCTACGTCTTCGAAACCTTTCGCTTCCACATGACGCTGTCCGGCCGGGCGGCGTCACAGGAAAGCCCTCGTCTTCGCCTAGCCATCGACAGCCTGTTCGCGGAGGTTCTGCAACAGCCGGTCCTGGTCGACGCGCTGACGCTGTTTGTCGAAACCGAACCGGGCGCGCCGTTCATGGTGCTCTCCCATCACGCGCTCGGGCGCCGCGCCGCTAGAAGAACCGCGTGAATAACCAAGGACTGCCTGAAATGACCGCCGAGACTGTTCTCCACAATGCCCGCATCGTGCTCGCCGACGAGATCGTCGAGGGTTCCCTGGTGCTGCGTGACGGCTTTATCGCCGGCATCGATGCCGGCGCCGGCCGCACCGGCGAGGACATGGGCGGCGACTATATCATTCCGGGACTGGTCGAACTCCACACCGATCATCTCGAAGGCCATTACGCGCCGCGGCCGAAGGTGCGCTGGAACCCGATCGCCGCCGTGCTCGCCCATGATGCACAGGTAGCGACCGCCGGCATCACCACCGTGCTCGATGCCTTGCGCGTCGGCATGGACGAGGACGCCGACCTGACGTCGACCGACATCCGCAAGCTGGCCGACGCGATCGAGGACAGTGTGCAGCAGGATCGGCTGCGCGCCGACCATTTCATCCATCTGCGCTGCGAGGTTTCGGCACCGGATTGCCTCAAGGCCTTCGCCAATTTCGACGGCGACGAGCGGGTCAAGCTGGCATCGCTGATGGACCATGCGCCCGGCCAGCGCCAGTTCGTCAATCTCGAAACCTATGCCTACTATTACCAGCGCAAGCTGAAGTTGACCGACCGCGATTTCAAAGTGTTCTGTGAAAAGCGGATGGCGGAATCGGCGCGGAATTCGGCACCGAACCGGGCGGTGATCGCCGCCGCCTGCCATGAGCGCGGCATCGTGCTGGCCAGCCATGACGACGCCACCATTGGCCATGTCGACGAAGCGATCGAGCAAGGCGTGCGTGTCGCCGAGTTCCCGACCACGGAGGAGGCCGCCAGGGCCTCGAAAGAGGCCGGGCTCGGCGTGCTGATGGGCGCGCCCAACGTCATGCGCGGCGCCTCGCATTCGAGCAACGTCTCTGCCCGCACGCTAGCCAGCGACGGCCTGCTCGACATATTGTCGTCCGACTACATCCCCTTCAGCCTGATCCAGTCCGCCTTCTTCCTTGGCGATGTCGTCGAGGGCATTACCTTGCCGCAGGCGGTCGCCATGGTGTCGAAGAATCCGGCTGAAGCCGTTGGCCTGACCGATCGCGGCGTCATCGAACAGGGCCGGCGTGCCGACCTCGTGCGCGTGCGCGTCGACGACCATGTTCCGGTAGTGCGCACGGTCTGGCGGCAGGGGCGTCGGGTTGCATGATGGTATCGGCGTTGATCGAGCGTGAACTGTCCGCCGAGACGTTTCCGATCCGCGACGGCGTCTTCGTCGCCGTTGTGGGCCCGAGCGGCGCCGGCAAGGACACGGTGATCGGTTACGCCCGTGCCCGCTTCGCCGACGAGACCCGGCTGGAGTTCGTCCGCCGCGTCATCACCCGGCCGAGCGATGCCGCAAGCGAGGATCACGACACGCTGGCCGAGGCCGCCTTCGTCGAAGCCGAAGCCGACGGCGCCTTTGCCATCTCCTGGGAGGCGCACGGCTTGCGTTATGGCATCCCCGCCGACGTCGACTGGTCGGTCGCCAATGGCCGTGTCGCCGTGGCCAACGTGTCGCGCGCAATCATCCCGGTGCTGCGTGAGCGTTATGCCAATCTGGCGATCGTCGAGATCACGGCCTCGCCGGACGTGCTGGCCGAGCGGTTGGCAATGCGCGGCCGCGAGTCACGCGGCGAAGTGCTGGCGCGGCTGGCGCGCAGCGCCAATGTGACCTTGTCGGGACCTGGCGTCACCTCGATCGACAACAGCGGTCCGCGCGAAACGGCTGGCGAGCGCTTCGCCGAGGTGCTGCGCAGGGCGATGGCCTTTTCCGACATGTCGGGTCTGATCTAGGTCCGGCAACCCGCGCAGCAGGCCATGGCTTGACGCAACCCGACACGCACCGCGACTTGACGAAATCCACGGCATACCGGCTATCCCAAGCGTCGTTTCGCCACCGGAATGACGCGCAAGGTCTGAAATCCGCTGGTCACCCCGGTGGAGTAGGGAAGGGTCAGCCTTTGAATGCTGGCAGCGTCAGGCCCTTGACGCCGACGTCGAGCGCGAACAGCCCGCCCGGATTCTTCTGGCGGACGAAGTGACTGGCCGGACGCCGGAGCACGGCCGAGGTCACATAGAGGACATCGAGGTCCTTGCCGCCGAATTCGCAGCAGGTCGGCAGGTCCGTCGGCAGCAGCACGGTCTGCATAAGCTCGCCGTCCGGATCGTAGCGACAGACCTTGCCGGTCACCGGGATCGTCACCCAGTAGCAGCCTTCCGCATCGACGGTGGCGCCGTCGGCGACGCCGCCGGTCACCGTCATGTCGATGAAGGTGCGGCGGTTCTCGATCTCGCCGGTGGCGGCATCGAAATCATAGGCCCACACCGCGCCGGCATGGCTGTCGGAGAAATACATGGTTTTCGAATCCGGGCTCCAGGCCAGCCCGTTGGAGCAGCCGATGCCGTCGATCATCTTGTGGACCGAAAGGTCGGGATCGAGTCGGTAGAGCGCGCCGATGAATTCGATCGGCTGGCCCGGCACCTCGAACATCGAGCCCGACCAGAAACGGCCCTGGCGGTCCGGCTTGCCGTCGTTGAAGCGGGTTTTCGGCATATGTGCTTCCGGGTCGACGATCGCCTCGAACCTGCCGGTTGCCGGGTCGAAGAAATGGAAGCCGTTTGTCATGGTCAGTACCAGGCCGCCCTTCTCGCGCAGGCCAAGGCAGCCGAGATATTCCGGCGTCTCGAACACATCGTCCTTGCCGGTCGATGGATCGTAGCGATGGATCAGCTTCTTCCAGATGTCGATCCACCACAGCACGCCGGCTTTCGGGTCCCAAAGCGTGCCTTCGCCGAGCTCGGCCTTGGCATCGACGACACAGGTGATTTCGACCATGGTCAGCCCTCCTTTCCGCGCATCTTGCCGCCAAGCCCGGCAAAGGTTTCGCTGCCGATCGACACGGTGAGCAGGATCACCGCGCCATAGACGATCAGCAGCGCGCCGCTCGACAGGTTCAGCGCCGGCAGCAGGCCGGTGAGGATGGTCAGCACCATGGCGCCGGCGACGGTGCCGAGATAGTGGCCGCTGCCGCCGAGGATGGAGGCCCCGCCGATGGCGACCGCCGCGATCGAGGTGAACAGATAGGCGTCGCCCATGCCGAGATAGGCCTGGCCGGAATAGCCGGTCAAAAGCATGCCGGCGAAGGCGGCGGTGAGGCCCGAGATCACATAGGTCAGGATGGTGGTGCGCGCCGTCGGCACGCCGGAGAATTCCGCCACCGTGGCGCTGGTGCCGAGCGCATAGAGGTGGCGGCCGAACGCCGCCTTGGAGAGCAGCAGCGTCGCCACCAGCGTCAGCGCAAGCCAGATCAGCGCGATGACCGGGAAGGCGCCGATGCGACCTACCGAAAGGAATTGGATCAAGGCCGGTGCCGAGGGTGTCGGCGAACCGCCGGTCAGCACCAGGATCAACCCTTGCAGGATGACGTTGGTGGCCAGCGTCATGATGATTGGCGGCACGCCGAACTGGGCGACGCCGACGCCGTTGATCAGCCCGATGAAGGCGCCACCGGCGAGCAGCAGCGGCATGACCCAGACCAGCGGCAGGTCCTGGCCGCCGCACAGCAGCGCCATGACAATGGCCGCCGAATTGAGCACCCATGGCACGGACAGGTCGATGCCGCCGCCGATGATGACGAAGGTCTGGCCGAGCGCGACGATGCCGACGAAGGCGGCCAGCACGACGGTCGAGCGCATGTTGGAGACCGACAGGAAGCCCGGCGAGAACAGCGCCGTGACCAGGAGCAGCACGACCATGCCGGCATAGGCAAGCACGACGAGCCGGTTGCGGGCGAGGAAGGCGTTCATTGGACACGGCCCCTTGCGGCCTTTTCGGCGACGGAACTGGCCAGCACCGAGAGCAGCAGGATGACGCCCGAAGCGACCGGCTGCCAGTAGCTCGACACGTGCAGGACGAAGACCAGATTGCCGATGAGGGTGAGCACGAAGGCGCCGATCAGCGTGCCGGCGAGATGGCCGCGGCCGCCGAACAGGCTAACGCCGCCGATGACCGCCGCCGCCACCGAAGGCAGGATGTAATCCTTGCCGATGGTTGGCGACCCGGCCCCGGTCTGCGTCGTCAGAAACAGTGCCGCCCCCGCCGCGAACAGGCCGGAGAGGCCATAGGTGATGAGGTTGACGCGGGCGATCGAGACGCCCGACAGGAAGGCCGACTTTTCGTTGGAGCCTGTTGCCTGGATGGTGATGCCGACGCGGGTGGCGCGGAACCACCACCAGAACAGCAGCAGTGCCAGCAGCATCCACACCGGACTGGTCAGGCCGAACAGTTGCGCGTAGCCGAAGCCTACCCACCAGGCTGGCACACTGCCGCCATCGGTCGGCAGGATGATCATGGCGACGCCGTTGAGGATCGACCATGTGGCGAGCGTCACCAGGAAGGGCTGCAGCTTGAGCAACGAGATCAGCAGACCATTGAGCGCGCCGATCAGGAAGCCGAGCGCGAGGACGGCCAATGCCCAAAGTGCGGTGGTCGAGGGGTCGTCGGTGAAGCGCGTTGCCGCGATCACCGTGCCGAGGCTGATCATGCCACCGATCGACAGATCGATGCCGCCGCGCACCAGCACGATGGTCTGGCCGGTCGCCGCCAGCATGAGCGTCAACGCCGCCGCCGTGTCGAGGTTCAGCTCATCCAGCGAAAAGACGCCGGACTGCAGGCTGCCATAGATGGCGACGATCAAGGCCAGCATCAGGCACGCGACGAGGAACGGCGCCCGGTCGAGCAGGCGGCCGCGCCAGTCGATGCCCGGCTTGGCGGATTTCATTTCGGCGGGCCTTTGCGCCATCTCCACAGGTTGCTCCGCGATCGCCATCACCATGCCTCAGGCCGCCTCGTTTTCAAGCATGGCGGCGCGCAAAATGCCGGCTTCCGAAATGCGGTCGCCCTCGAGCGTCGCAGCCACGTGGCCGTTGCGCATCACCAGCACGCGGTCGGCGACATGGACAAGCTCCGGCATGTCGCTGGAATGGAACAGGATGGCATAGCCCCTGGCCGCGAGGTCGCGCATCAGCTGGAAGATCTCGCCCTTGGTGCCGACATCGACGCCGCGCGTCGGATCGTAGAGCAGCAGCACGCGCGCTTGCGTGAGCAGCATCTTGCCGAAGATCACCTTCTGCTGGTTGCCGCCCGACAGCGTGCCGGCAAGCTGTTCCGGCGTGCCGGCCTTGATGCGCAGGAAGTCGACCATTTCCTTGACCAGCGCGGCTTCCTTTTGCCGGCTCAGCAAACCGTTTTCTGTAAAACGCTTGATGACCGACAGCGTCAGGTTCTCGCGCACGCTCTTGGTCAGAAGCAGGCCTTGCCCGCGCCTGTCCTCGGGCACCAATGCGATGCCATCCTCGCCGGTCAACGCCTGGCGCGGATTGGCGATCGAAACCGGCTTGCCCCAGAGTTCGATGGTGCCGCTGGCCTTGCTGGCGCCGAACAGCGCCTGGAACAGTTCGCGCTGGCCGTGGCCCTGCAGGCCGCCGACGCCGAGCACCTCGCCCTCGCGCAGCGCAAAGTCGACCCCGGAGAGCCGGCTGTCGCTCGATAACCCCTTGACCCTGAGCGCGATGCGATCGGTCGCGGTGGCAATCCGCTCGGGGTAGAGCCGGTCGAGGTGCCGGCCGATCATCTGGGTGACGATCTCGTTGTCGGAGACGGCATTGGCCTCGTGTACTGCGATGGTGCTGCCATTGCGGAAGATGGTCAGCCGGTCGGCGATGGCGCGCACCTCGGCCATTCTGTGCGAGATGAAGATGACCAGCCTGCCCTCGGCGGCGAGCTGCCGGGTGAGCTTGAGCAGCCACTCTGCCTCGCGCGCGGGCAGCGAGGAGGTCGCCTCGTCGAGGATCAGGATGCGCGGGTCCTTGGCCAGCCCCTTAGCGATCTCGACGATCTGCCGTTCGGCCAGTGTCAGCCGCCGCAATTCCTGGTCGGGGCGCAGTGCAGGGAAATTGTATTTGTCGAGCAGCGCCAGCGTCTTGCGGCGCATCTCGGCGCGATTGACGGTGCGCAGAAGCGTTCTTGGCTCGTGGCGGAACCAGATGTTCTGCTCGACGCTGAGATCGGGGATCAGTGACAGCTCCTGGAACACGGCGGCGATGCCGCGCGCCTGGGCAGCATCCGGATTGGCCGGGCGATAGTCCTGGCCGTCGACCAGGATCGAGCCGCCGTCATGCCGCACCGCGCCAGACAGGATCTGGATGAAGGTGCTCTTTCCCGCGCCATTTTCGCCGAGCAGCGCATGCACTTCGCCGGCGCGGGCGCTGAATGTCGCCTCGCTCAGCGCGACGATGCCGCCATAGCGTTTGGACAGGCCTTTGACAGTGACGAGGTCCATGGGCTGCTTCCGAAAAGCTCTCCCGACATCCTGCGATGCCGGGAGACAGGGTCGCGGTGACGGATGTTACTTGCTGCCGGCGGCTTCCGCAGCGGTGATCTCGACCCAGTCGGGCGTGATCGGCAGCGTCAGGCCGGGCGCCTGGTCGGGGAAGGCATTTTCGCCGACCGCGATCTTGATCATCTTGGTGCCGGGGTAAAGCTTGGACTCGAACGGATCGGTGGTGACGAAGTCACCCTTGACCGAGACGGAGCGCTCGGCCGGCTTCTTGCCGGTGTCGAGAATGTCGACCGCCAGCTTGATCGCTTCCGACGACAGATAGGCCGGGTTCGAGCCGAGGATACACTTGGCGCCTTGCGTCTGCGCACAGGTGAGCGCGGCGACATTGTAGGAGAAGCCGACGACCGGGACGATCGGCCGGCCGGCATCCTTCAGCGCCTGGACGGCGCCGGAGCCATAGCCCTGCGTCATGATGCCGTCGATCTTCGGATTTGCGGCAAGCAGTGCGGCGACGCCCGACTGCTCCGGCCCGAGCGCGTAATTGCCGTTGTAATAGCCGACGACCTTGATGTCGGGATATTTGGCCAGCACCTTCTCGTAGCCCTGCCGCAGCTGCGCCGAGATCGGCGCGCCGGCAAGGCCGCGGTCGAGGATGATGTTGCCCTTGCCGCCAAGCTGCACGGCCATCCACTCGGCCATGACAGAGGGGATGCGGTCCCAGTCGGAGGCGACGGCGAAAGCGCAGGGCTCGGTCACCACCTGGTCGAAGCTGATGACCACGATGCCGGCGTCGCATGCCTTCTTGATGGTCGGGTTCAATGCCGAATCCGAACCGGCATCGACGAGGATGGCGTCCGGCTTCTGGCGGATGATGTTGTTCAGCGAGTTGATCTGCGCCTGGACCGTGTTCTCGACGTTCTCGATCTTGAGGTCGACGCGGCCCTTCAACGGTCCCTTGTTGACCGACACGGTGGCGACACGCTCCATCTGCTGGCGCCAGTCATTGCCGACGAAATTGTTCGAGAGATAGATGGTGTAGGGCTTCTTATCCTCGGCGTGGCCAGGCACCGTGCCGATGGCGATCGCGGACACGGCAAGGCTTGCCAGTCCGGCGCAAATTGTCTTCAGTTTCATGATCTCTCCTCCTTGCGTTTCCTGCATCAGCCGGTGACGGACTTCGCCATCTTGGTGGGTGCTGCGTGTAAATTGATACCGGTACCAATGCGCCTTGTCAATTTAAGCCAGGGCGCATTGGAGAGGCCCGGAGGCGACCATTTCGTCACCGATCGGCAGGCATCGTCATTTCGAGCCGGCGGCCTCGGCGGGGGTGATTTCGACCCAGTCCGGGCTGACCGGGAGAAACAGGCCCGGCGCCATGTCCGGAAAGGCATTCTTGCCGACCTCTATCTTCTGCATGGTCGCATCGGGATACAATTCCGACGGCACTGGATCGGTGGTGAGGAAGGCATTGCGCAGCAGGATCTTTTTCTCCGCCGGCTTCTTGCCGTCGAGTATCTCCACCGCGAGTTTCAAGGCCTCGGCCGACAGATAGGCAGGGTTGGGTGCAAGGATGCACTGGGCGCCCTGGGTCTGCGCACAGGTCGTCGTCGTCAGGTTGAACGGACTGCCGGTGATGGGAACGATCGGACGACCGGCATCCTGCAGCGCCTTGATCGCTCCGGCGCCGTAGCCCTGAACGAAGATGGCGTCGACTTGCGGGTGCGCCGCCAGCAGGCTGGCGACGCCGGCCTGCTCCGGTCCAAGTGCATAGTCGCCGTTGAAATAGCCGACCACTTCAATGCCGGGATATTTCTTGATGACTTCCTCGAAACCGCCCTGCAGCTGGGCGGAGATCGGAGCACCGGCAAGCCCGCGATCAACGAGGATCTTGCCCTTGCCACCGAGTTTCTTGACCAGCCATTCGGCCTCCACGCGCGGCGCCCGGCCCCAGTCGGACTCCATCGTGTAAGCGCAGGGCGCGCTGACGATCTGGTCGAAGGCGATGACCACGATGCCGGCCTTGCAGGCCTTTTCAATCGTCGGGTTGAGCGCTTCGCCGGAGCCCGCGTCGATCACGATGGCGTCGGGCTTGTTGCGAATGATGTTGTTGAGGGAATTGATCTGCGCCTGGACCGTGGTCTCGACCACCTCGACCTTGAGGTCGACGCGGCCGGCAAGCGGCGGCTTCTTGACCGCGATGTCGGCGCTGCGCAGCATCTGCTGGCGCCAGTCGTTGCCGACGAAATTGTTGGACAGGTAGATCGTGTAGGGCTTCTTGTCCTGTGCGTTGGCCGGCACGGCATCGATCGACAGCAAAGTCGTCGCGATCACCGCAAGCCCGGCGAAGAATGCGCCTGCTTTCATGATTTCCTCCTCCCGTGTTTGGTGTCGGCCGCGCGAACGCCGCCGCCTGTCAAGTGCCTTCGCGGCACACCCCCTTATGGACAGACTTTGTTCTGTGCATGCCGTTACCCCAGAACCACTTCGCACTTCGGCGACGACACGCACCAGGCAAATGCTCGACGTCGGATGCGGCTGCGCATCCACGTTTGATCGTGGTTTCCGACGCAGCCTCCATCCTAGCTATGATGCTATTATAATTTTATAAAGCTGTCCATGGCCGAGACGACGAAATCGGCGTGGCAATCCCGCCGATCGGGTTCAGGCGAGGTCGTTCGGCGCGTCGTAGCTGATGCTGAAAAGATCGGCCGGATGCCGCGCGATGGTGAACTCGATGCTCTGCTGGTCGGCCGACTGGTAGAGCATCTCCACGCTCAGGACCGCACTGCCCAGCGCGATGCCGAGGTCTTCCGCGATGGCCTCGTCGGCGATCTCGGCGCGGACCGTGACATGCGCGACGTCCAGCCGCAGACCGAGATGCCGTTGCACCGAACGAAAGATCAGCACGTCGGAAAAATCGTCCCGCTTCAGCTTCGCTCCGACAATTGGCGGGAAATAGCTGGTGATCTGAGCCTTCTTCTGCTCACCCACCGACAGGATGCCGCGCAAGCAGTAGCCCGCCTCGTCCTTGCCCATGCCGAAATGGCGCTGGAGCACGGGGGAAACCTCCTTGCGATAGGATTTCACCGTCAGCTGCGCATCCTTGGTGAAGGCCGCCATGTCGGCGAAGTTCTTGAATTTCCAGCTGAGGTTGACCGACGGATTGCGCGCCGTCACCACCGCCGGTTTGGCCGACCGCTTCCTGATCAGCCCGTCGGCCTCGAGGTCACGCAAGGCCTGGCGCACGGTGATCAGGCTGACGCCGAAATGCTCGGCAATGGTCGCTTCCTTCGGCAGTTCACCGCCAACGGGAAAGGTGCCGTCGCCGATCGGCTCGCGCAGGATGTCGGCAAGCTGGCGGTAAAGCGGCCCGTTCGAGCGGCCGAGTGCGCGCCGGGGAAGTATGTCGATGGTGGGAACGGAATGATCCATGAGCCTCGTCGCGCCTGTGTCGAAGCTTTTATAATAGCTTCCTCGCGCCGAGGCTAGGCGATGCCGCCGACGATCCGGAACATCAGACGAACAGCCGGAGCGGGTGTTCGATCGCCGATTTCAGGGCGGCGAGCCACGCGGCCGCGGCCGCCTCGTCAAGGCTTGCCGTATCTGTGGTGAGCAGGCATTCGGCATGGTCGCCGCCCGTGGCGACGCAGACGGTCAGCCGCATGGCGCGGCCCGGCAGAAGCGGCATCATCAGCGGCCGGATGTCGCTCGCAGGCAAGAGCCGCAAGGACAGCGCGGCCGGTTTTTGCGCGTCGTCATTGTCGTCGGCCAGAGCCGCAAGCCGTGTCGAACGCAGTGACGTCAAGGTAACCCGCGAGGCAGCCGTGAAGACCGCTTGCCGTCCGGCGAGTTCCAGAGCCACCGGAGCGCCGCCGAGCTTGGCGGCCCCGGGAGTTTCAGCGAATGCATGACCCGCCGCGCGCAGCAGCACGTCGTCGATGACGAACACTTTCCCGGTGCTCTCCAGCGCGGCCAGCAGGTCGCGCAGCGCGCCCAGCGCGAGCGATGCGGCGAAGGCGGCCATGCGGGGCGCCGCAACATATGGCGCGGCAGCGGTACGGGCGACGATATCAGGCAAATCTACAGGGGTGGGAACCGGGACGAAGCCCTGCACGTCAGCCGCCAGGATACGTCCGCCAGGGCCGCTGCCGCGGAGCGTCTCTAGCGGAAGGCCACGCTCGCGCGCCAGGCGGCGCGCATAGGGCGACGCCGCCAGACGTTGGCTTTGGCCGACCGCCATGTTCATTTCAGATACTCGGAATTGACGCAGTTGGTGAGCCGGCCCTCGGCGAGGTAGGCGTGCACGACCTCGATCGATTTCAGCCTGAGGTCGCGCATCGCCGCCGGGCTGTAGAAGGCGGCGTGCGGGGTGACGATCAGCCGGTTGGCGATCCACGGCTCGCGGCGCCGCCATGCCACCAGCAACGGATGGTCGAGATCGCCGGGTTCGTTCGGCAGCACGTCCAGCCCGGCCCCGGCGACAGTGCCTTCGCGCATCGCCGCTTCCAGCGCGTCGAGATCGACGATCGGGCCGCGCGCCGTGTTGACCAGGACAAGGCCTGGCTTGGCGGCGGCGAAGGCAGCCGCACCAAGCAGCTTGCGGGTTTCCTCGCTCAACGGCGTGTGAACGCTCACCACATCCGCCCGCCCCATCAGCTCGGCCAGCGAATGGACCCGCTCGTAGCCGGTCGAGAGGTCGACGCCGGACAGAAGATGCGGGTCATGGAACACCACCTTCATGTCGAAAGCGGCGGCGCGGCGGGCAGTGGCAAGCCCGATGCGGCCGAGCCCGACAATGCCGAAGATGGCACCCTTGTGCCGGCGCACCAGCGGCGCCTTGGAAAAATGCCAGCCTTCGGCGCCGTTGCCGGAAAGCTCCGCACCATAGGCGGAGGTGCCGCGCGTCAGCGCCAGCATCAGCCCGATGGCGTGGTCGGCGACTTCCGTCGTGCCATAGTCCGGAACATTGCAGGCCGGGATTTTGCGCGCGCCCCAGCCCGCGGTGTCGATGTTGTCGAAGCCGACGCCCGAGCGCACCGCGATCCTCGCCTTGGGAAAGGCGGTCGGAGCGGCCGCGACATTATGGGTCGGCGAATAGTTGATGACGGCATCGACCGAACCGCAGATCGCGGGATCGAGGCTGGCAGCCTTGTCATTCGTCGAGCGGGCCAGGATGAGTTCGACGTCGGGATAATGCTCGCGCTCGAGTTCAGCCTCGTCGGCGGCTTGCCAGTTGGCGCACAGGATCTTCATGCTTGCCCTTCGGATTTCATATCTGGTGGTGGTTTATTTCCTGATGCCGCCGATGCGGCCGCCCATTGGCACCACGGCGCCGACCGGCTGGTCGATCGCGACGAGCGTGCCGCCGACCGGCGCATCGATCTCGACCACGGCCTTGTCGGTTTCGATCTCGGCGATCAGTTCGCCCTCCTTGACGGCATCGCCGACCGCCTTCAGCCATTTTATGACGGTGCCTTCGCTGACGGTGAGATCGCCGAACGGCATCGTTATCGGCTCGTCATCGCCCGCGGGAGGAGCGGAAGTCGCTGGCACGGTGGGCTGTGGCTTGGCCGGAGCAGACGCAGGCTTAGCCGGCGCAGCGCTTTTCAGGCCGACCGTGTACCAGTGATCCGGCACCGGCGGCTGGCCAGCGATGACGTCGCGCACGCCTTGGACGATGCGCGCTGTATCGACCAGCATGGCGCGCTCCAGAACCGGCGCGAAGGGATGCGAAGTCGGCGCCGTGTGCAGCCTTCCGGGCGGCGCGTCGAGTTCGTCGAAGGCGAGTTCGTTGATGGCTTGCGCGATCTCGCCGCCAAGGCCGCACATCGCCCAGGCCTCGTCGACGATGAGCAGACGATGGGTCTTGCGGACGCTGGCGACGATGGTGTCGATGTCGAGCGGCATGATGGTTCGCGGGTCGATCACCTCGGCCTCGATGCCTTCGGCGGCCAGCCCCTCGGCGGCCTCCAGCGCGCGCTGCACCATCTGGCCGGCGGCAACGATGGTGATGTCGGTACCGGACCGGGCGATGCGCGCGACGCCGAACGGTACATAATGTTCGCCCACGGGCACCTCGCCCTTCGACGCGAACAGCGCCTTGGGTTCGAGCATGATGACGGGATCGCCAGCCCTCAGCGCCGTCTTCATCAGGCCCTTGGCATCGGCCGGAGTCGAGGGCACGCAAACAATGAGGCCCGGCATGTGGGCGAAGACCGGATGATAGATGCCGCTGTGATGCGGACCGGAACTGCGCAGCGCGCCAGCGCCGACGCGCACCACCATGGGCGCGCTCATCAAGCCGCTGGTCATGTAGCGCAGCTTCGCCGCCTGCAAAAAGATCTGCCCGGCGGTCTCGAAAGCGAAGTCGGCAAACATCAGGTCCGAGACGGTGCGCGCGCCGGTGGCCGAAGCGCCGACGGCAGCGGCGGTGAAACCCTGTTCGGAAATCGGCGTGTCGACCATGCGCTCGGCGCCGAACTCCTGCCACAGGTTCCTGGTGTGGGCAAAACTGCCGCCGCGTTCGCCAGTGCCCTCGCCGAAATAGAGGATCGCCGGATTGGCGCGCATCTCCTCGGCGATGCCGTCGCGCACCGCTTCGAGCCAGCCTTGCATGCGCGTCTCGCCGATGGCGCGCGACTGCAGGGCGGCGGGCGGATTGATCGGATCGGCAAAGACGTGCAGGCGCGCCGTTGCCGGGTCAGGCTCGGGCGAGTTGCGGGCGAAGGTCAACGCTTCCTCGACCACCTTTTCGATCCGGCTTTCGATCGCCGCCAGGGCTTCCGCATCGGCGATGCCATAGTCCTCGACCAGCTTCTTGCGGAACATGTCGATCGGATCGCGCTTGATCCAGGCGTCGAGCTCCTCTTGTGTGCGGTAGGTGCCGATGACCGGATCGCCCTCATGGTGGCCGACGGTGCGATAGGTCTTGGCCTCGATCAGCGTCGGACCCTTGCCGGCGCGGGCGCGCTCGGTGGCTTCCTTCATGGCCAGCCAGACGGCGAAGACGTCGTTGCCGTCGATGGCGACGCCGGGCATGCCGTAGGACGCGGCCTTGGTGGCGATCTCGGGATTGAGCGTGACGGACTTGAGCGGCGTCGCGGTGGCGTAGAGATTGTTCTCACAGATGAAGACGGCGGGCGCCCGCTGCACGGCGGCGAAATTGAGGGCCTCGTGGAAGCCGCCATGATTGGCGGCGCCGTCGCCGAAGAAGGCGACGCCGATGTCGTCGCGGCCCTGCTGGCGGGCGCTCATGCCGATGCCGACGGCATGGCCGATACCGGCGGCGACGATGCCATTGGTGCCGAACAGCCCGACCGAGCGGTCATAGAGATGCATGGTACCGCCGCGGCCGCCGCAGATGCCGTCGACCTTGCCGAACAGCTCGGCCATCACCCGTCCGGGGTTGGCGCCCTTGGCCAGCGCGTGGCCATGGCCACGATGGGTTGATGTCACCCAATCCGTCGGGCGCAGATGCGCACAGACGCCGACCCCTGTCGCCTCTTCGCCGATATAGAGATGCAGGAAGCCCGGCGTTTCGCCCTTGCGGCAAGCGATCTGGGCGATGCTTTCGAAGCGGCGCAGCAGCACCATGCGCTCGAACAGGTCGAGCAGGATTTTCCGGTCGAGCAGATTTGGCGCACTCCTAGAATCCTCACGCGTGCGCGCCGCAGAAATTGCCACCAGGGCCTCCCTAAATCAGTCTGACGCCGGGCGGCAGAGCGCCGGCGGCGAGCTTGCTGGCCGCCCGCTTCGGCTGATAATAGATTATAATAGCATAATGTCTACTGACTCCTGACGGAGCCGGTGTGGCCGCTAGATTTTGGTGATGCGCACCGTGGCGTCGGGCCGCTGGAACAGCTCCGGCCGCAGGCTGAGACCAAGCCCCGGCCCTTCGAGCGGTGCGACTTGGCCATCGCTGACCAGCGGAATGTCGGCGACGATCTCGGTGTACCAGCCGGTGAAATAGGCGCGCACGGCTTCCTGGTAATTGACGTTCGGCAAGGTCGCCGACAGCGCGCAGCTGGCGGCATAGACGATCGGCCCGGTGCAGTCGTGCAAGGTCACCGGCAGTTCGCTGGCCTCGGCCATGTTGGCGATCTTGCGCGCCTCGCTGAGGCCGCCGCACCAGGCGAGGTCGATCATGATCACCGAAGCAGCGCGCTTGTCGATCAACTGCTTGAACATCTGCCGCGAGGCCAGCCTCTCGCTGGCGGCGATCGGAATGGAGGTGTGGCGGGCAAGCTCGGCCATGGCGTCGAGCTCGTTGTAGCGGATCGGTTCCTCCAGCCAGGCGACGTCATACGCTTTCAGCGCCTCCGCGATGCGCAGCACCGGCGGCAAGGTCCACAGCCCGTGCAGCTCGACCATGATTTCCATGTCGCGGCCGACGGCGTCGCGGATCTTCTGGAACGGCTCCAGCGCCTTGTCGAGATCGGCAAGCGAGATGCGAGTGCCGTTCGATGCCTCTGCGGCGATGTCGAACGGCCATATCTTCATCGCCTTGATACCTTCGGATTTCAGGCTCCTGCCGAGGTCGCCGGCATTGTAGCGCCAGGCGAGCAGGTCCTCGTACGGGCCCTCGTTCGAATCGCCCACCTTGAGCGACCAGTCCTCGCCGCGCTCGAACAGGGCGTTCTTCTTCGTGGCGCGGACATGCTTGTAGCCGGCGCAGGTGTTGTAGATCGGCACGGTCTTGTGGGTGCGGCCGCCGAGCAGCCGCCAGACCGGCTCGCCGAGTGCCTGGCCATGAATATCCCAGAGCGCGATGTTGACGGCGGAATTGCCGCGCACCTCGGCGCCGGAATCGCGCGCGCCGACATAGACGCTGCCCAACATACGGTCGTGCAGCTCGATGTCGCGCGGATCCTTGCCCAGGAGGTAGGCGGCGACGTTGTCGTGGATGTAGGAGGCGACCGGCCCCGGCGCCCAGAAGGTCTCTCCGGTGCCGATGAAGCCGGCATCGGTGTGGACGCGCAGCCAGAACAGGAACGGGAACTCCGCCAGCTGCAGCGTTTCGAGCGCGACGACTTTCATTTCTTCCTCCCCGTACCGGCCGACCGCACGGTCGGCGGACAATAGCACATCCCCGTTGACAGCCATTTATGGTACCGGTATCAATCCCGTCAAGATGACCACCGGGAGGGTGCTCGCTTGCCTGCCGAAATTCTCGATACCACGCCACGCAGAGCACTGGTCACAGGTGCCGCCGGCGGCCTCGGCCGCGAGGTGGCGATCCAGTTGGCCCGGCGAAACTGTGTCGTCGCGGTCACCGACATCAATGGCGAGGGACTGGCCGAGACCATCAGGCGGATCGGGGAGACCGGCGCGGAAAGCGAACGCATCGTCAGCGATTTCACTGGGGAAGGCGCACCGGAAGCGGCGGTCGAAAAAGTGGTCACGCGCTGGGGCGGCATCGACATCCTCGTCAACAATGCCGGCTATGGTGTGATCGAACCTTTCCTCGACGCCACTTACAAATCCTGGACGCGCACGCTGGCGCTCAACGTCACCGCGCTTGCCATGGCCTGCAAGGCGGCGGGACGCGTGATGCGCGAGCAGCGCTCCGGGCGCATCATCAACATCACCTCACCCGGTTCGCGCATGGCGCTGCCCGACTACACCGCCTACACGGCGAGCAAAGCCGGCGTCGATTCCATCACCCGCGCCGCGGCGGTTGCCCTGGCGCCCTACGGCGTACTGGTGAACAGCCTGGCGCCGGGCATGATGGACACCGAGATGCAGCGCTCGACCGAGGCCGATCTCGCCCGCGCCAATGGCCGCAACGACCTCCAGGCCTTTCTCGACGAGCGCACGCGCCGCATCCCGCTCGGCCGCCGCGCAGAGATCGCGGAAGTCGCGGAGGCCGTCGTCTGGCTCTGCCTCGATGCGCCCGATTACATGACCGCCGAGCGGCTCAACATGTCGGGCGGGCTCGACAAGGATTGATCAGATGCCGCGCAACTCCCCTCCCGGCACCGCCGATATCGGCGCGCTTGAACGCAAGGCAACGCAGTTGCGCCGCCACATGCTGACCATGGCGCGCGGCCAGGGGCAGGGCTATATCGGCCAGGGCCTGGGCATCGCCGATGCGCTGGCCGCGCTGTATTTCCATGAGCTGCGCTACGACCCGCACAATCTGGCCTGGCCCGACCGCGACCGCTTCCTGTTGTCGACCGGCCATTATTCCATCGCGCTGTGGGCGGCGCTGACCGAGGCCGGCATCATTCCGGTCGAGGAACTGGTCACCTATGGCGCGGACAACAGCCGGCTGGAGATGTCGACGCTCGACACCACGCCCGGCGTCGAAATGATCGGCGGCTCGCTTGGTCATGGGTTGGGACAAGGTGTCGGCCAGGCGCTTGGGCTGCGCGTCGACCGCTCCGATGCGCGCGTCTTCGTCGAACTGTCCGACGGCGAGATGCAGGAAGGCTCGACCTGGGAAGCGGCAATGTCGGCCAGCCATTTCAAGCTCGACGGACTGGTCGCGCTCATCGACTGCAACGGCATCCAGGCCGACGGGCCTGTCGTGCTCGACATGGAACCTGTCGCCGGCAAATGGCGCGCCTTCGGCTGGGAAACGTTCGAGATCGACGGCAACGACATGACGGCGGTGGTCGGCGCGTTGGCCAGTGCACGCCAGCGCAACGGCAAGCCGAAGGCGATCGTGCTGCGCACGCTGCCCGGCAAGGGCGTGCCGCGCATCGAGAGCAGCGAGAAATCGCACTTCTTCCGCATCGACGTGGCGCAATGGGGCGGCATCATCGCCGAGTTCGAGAAAAGCGCGGGAGCGGGCCCGTGAGCGGCGCGGCGATGGAGGCTGGCCGCACGCTGGCCATGGGGCAGGACGAAGCCGTTGACGGCGGCCGGCAGAGTGTCGAGGCCCCGTTCGGCCGGGCGCTGGCCCGTCTTGGCCAGAGCCATCCAGACATTGTCGGGCTGACCGCCGATCTCGGCAAATACACCGACATATTGCCATTCCGCGATGCCTTTCCGGAGCGCTTCTTCAATGTCGGCATGGCCGAGCAGAACCTCGTCGCCGTCGCCGCCGGGCTGGCGCGCACCGGCAAGGTGCCGTTCGCCACCACCTACGGCGTGTTCGCGACGCGGCGCGCCTATGATTTCATCGCCATCGCGCTTGCCCACTCCAACCTCAACGTCAGGATCGTCGCCGGCCTGCCGGGTCTGACGACCGGCTATGGCGGCACGCATCAGGCGATCGAGGACCTGGCGCTGATGCGCATGATCCCCGGCCTCACCATCATCGATCCCTGCGACGCGACCGAGATCGAGGCGGCGACCGAGGCGATCGCCGAGCATCAGGGCCCGGTCTACATGCGGCTGCTGCGCGGCAGCGTGCCGGTCGTGTTCGAACCCGGGTACCGCTTCGAGATCGGCAAGGCGGGGCGGCTTCGCGGCGGTCCGGATGTCGGCATCATTTCGACCGGCTTCATGACCGAGCGGGCACTGGACGCGGCGGACGCTTTGCGCAAACAAGGCATTTCCGCCGGCGTGCTGCATGTGCCGACGATCAAACCGTTCGACGCCGAAGCGGTGGCCGAATTTGCTGCCGGTGTCGGCCATATCGTCACGGCGGAAAACCACGTCGTCGTTGGCGGACTGGCGAGCCTGGTCGTCGAGACCTTGTTCGATGCCGGCATCGCGAAGACAGTGACACGCATCGGCCTGCCCGACCGCTACATCGAATGCGGCGCGGTGCCGACCCTGCAAGCGAAATACGGCCTGACGACCGACGCCGTCATCGCAACGATCGCCGCGCTGAATTAGGACTGTCGTATGAAGATCACCGAGATCGAGACCTTCGCCGTCGGCGCCGGCTGGAAGAACTGGCTGTTCGTCAAAGTGCATACCGACAAGGGCATCCATGGCGTCGGCGAAGGCACGCTGAACGGCTTCATCAAGACCACCGAAGCCGGCGTGCATGAACTCAAGCACCTCGCCATCGGTCAGGACCCGCGCCGCATCAACGCGCTGGCCAAGCGCATGCTGGACAGCGTCTCGCTCGACGGCGGCCACATCCACCGCACGGTGATCGCCGCGATCGATGTCGCCTGCTGGGACATTCTGGGCAAGAGCCTCGGCGTGCCGATCCACCAGCTTCTTGGCGGACAGGTGCGCGACAGCGTGCTCGGCTACGCCAATGGCTGGTATCGCACCGAACGCACGCCCGAAGCTTTCCTCGAAGCCGCCAAGGCGGTGCTGGCCAAGGGCTTCAAGGCGTTCAAGCTCGACCCGTTCGGCACCGCGCAAGGTTTCATTTCGCGCGAGGAGCTGGAGCTCTCCCACGCGATCTGCCGAAAATTGCGTGACGAACTGCCCAGGGACACGCTGATCCTGATCGATGTCCATGCCCGCTTCACCGAGATCGCCGCCCTGCAGGCGGCCCAAAGGTTCGCCGACCTCGATATCTACTGGTGGGAGGAGCCGACCTCGCGCGACCGCCAGGAGACCGTGCACGAAGTGGCGCATCGCTCACCGATCCCGGTGGCGACCGGCGAGATGTACGACACGGTCGGCCAGTTCTACACGCTGGCGGCGGGAGGCGGCGTCAACATCTTCCAGCCCGAGCCGATGTCGCTCGGCGGGATTACACCATCCATGCAGGTGGCCAATCTGGCGCTCGCCCATGGCAGCCACATCGCGCCGCACCAGAGCGGCGGACCGGTGGCGACGGCGGTGTGCCTGCAACTGGCGGCGGCGGTGCCGAATTTCCTCATCCAGGAACATTTCGACGCCTTCAACGACACCTGGACGCGCGACCTCGTGACCTGGCATCCGACCATCAACCCGGACAATGGCCATCTGTCGCTGCCGGACGCGCCGGGGCTCGGCATCGATCTCAACATCGATGCGATCAAGCATCACCCCTACGACCCCGACGCCTATCTCAACGTCCATGCCGAGGGCTGGGAAAAGCGCCTCGGGCGGCGCGAGGGCACCGCAAGGAAACAGCCCTCCTGATCAAGCGCTCTCGCGGTCGACGATCTCGAAGCCGAGGCTGGTGATGGTCGGCACCTTGGTGTCGCCGCCGAGCCTTGCCAGCAATTGCCGCACGGCGCGCCGGCCCATCTCGTAGCGATTGACCTTGACCGTGGTCAGCGGTGGATAGAGTTGGGCCGCGAGATCCATGTCGCCATAGCCGGCGATGGCGATCCTGCCTGGCACCGCCCAGCGGCGGCGGTGGCATTCCTGCACGGCGCCGACGGCCAGCGTGTCGCTGGAGAAGAAGATGGCGTCGATGTCCTTGTGCCTCGACGTCAGCGTCACAAGCGCCTCGGCACCGCCTTGCGCGGTGATCGGCACCTCGACCTCCATGCCGCCATGATTCCTGATGCCGAGTTCAGTGAGTGCGGCATGATAGCCGGTGCGGCGCTGCTGCAGCCGGTCATTGCCATGGATCGGCGTCGAGACGAAGCCGATGCGCTTGTAGCCCTTGGCCGCCAGATGCATGGTCATGGCGTAGGCGGTCTCGAAGTTGGACACGCCGACCGCCATGTCGATCGGGTTGCGGCCCTTGATCTCGGAAATCTCGACCACCGGCGCGCCGCTGCTCTTCAGCAATTCGCGCGCCGTTTCACTCTGTACGAAACTCTGCAGGATCATGCCGACCGGGCGCCAGCCAAGCAGGGTGCGGATCGATTTCTCCTCTGCCTCCTGCGTGAACTCGCCCTGCACCAGGAGCATCGAATAGCCGCTCTCGTGGCACTCGTCGGACATGCCCTGCACCTGTTCGGCGATGCCCGAATTGATCAGCGGCGGCACCACCGTGCCGATCATGCGGCCATGGCCGCGCATGCTGGACGCCAGCCGGTTGGGCACGAAGCCGGCCTGCTCGATGGCCTGCAGCACCTTGGCGCGCGTCTCCGGCGAGACCATGTCGGGATTGGACAGCGCCCGCGACACCGTCATCGGCGCGACGCCGACGCGCTTGGCGATCTCGCGGACGCCAAGCCGCCGCGACTTCTTCTCCCCCGGGCCGTCCGGCCTGTCGGTCATCACAAGTGCTCCAAGAGAGCGCGATCCGCCAAAGCAATGTTCTCGGGGTCACGCGACAAACGCCATTCATAGCGGTTGCGGCGGACGCTTTCCAGCGATGCACCCGACCATCACGAGTCGAAGATTTCACCGATCCGAAAGCCGGCGCATGAAACCGATGCCACGCCGGCACAGCGGGACCATGCTGCCGCCGATCCCGGGCGCCAGCCCGACCTCAACCGCTTCAGCGTCGAGCGTCAACAGATCAGAAGTTGCGCCCGTAGCCTGCCGTCCATCCACCATCGACACCCAGCATCTGGCCGGTCGTGTAGGTGTTCAGTGGATCGCAGAAGAACAGCACGGCTGCAACGGCTTCCTCGATGCTGCCGGCGCGGCCAACCGGGATGTGGCTGAGCATCGACTTGTCGCCCGACACCATGGTTTCATCCTCGACCGCGCCGACGCCGACGGCATTGACCAAGACCTTCGGGCCGAACTCCATGGCGAGCGTGCGCATGCCGGCAAGGATCGACGCATTCTCCATGGAAAAGCGCGGATGGCGGCGCATCGGCATGCCGGCAGCCGCCGACAGCAGGAAGACGATGCGCCCGCTCCCACGCTCGGTCATGGCCACGGCAGCCTTGCGCGCGTCGGCATAGAGCGATCGCGGATCGCCGGTCGCCGTCCCCGGCCGCAGCGGGCAGGAGATCAGCAGGATATCGGCGCCGCGCGCATGGGAGCCTTCGACAAGAAGGCCGCCATTGGCCTGCAGCGCGGCAAGCGCTGCCTCGGCAACCGGGTTGGTGTCGCCATCCAGTGCGAAAGCGGTGCCCTCGAGATCGATTTCCATGGCAGCACTCACATCATGTATCCCGCCGTCCAGCCGCCATCGACGGCCAGCACCTGGCCGTTGACGTAGCTGGCGGCCGGGGAGGCAAGGAACAGCACGGCCTCGGCGATCTCCTCCGGCCGGGCCGGCCGGCCGAGCGGCACATGGGCAAGGAATTCCTGGGTGCGGCCGGCGAATTTGCCGTCGTCGCCATAGAACAGCTTGGCGGTCAGCGCCGTCATCACCGAGCCCGGCGCGATCGCGTTGGTCAGGATGCCCCTGGCTCCGAGTTCGATCGCCATCGACCGTGTCAGATGGATGATGCCGGCCTTGGCGGCGACGAACGGGCTTTGCAGGCGCATGGCGGCAAGGCCGACGACGGAGGCGATGTTGACGATGCGCCCGCCCTTGCCGGCGGCGAGCATGGGCCCAAGCGCCGCGCGGCTCATGATGTAGAGGCCATCGAGATCGATGCCGGTGATGCGATCCCATTCCTCGGCCGGAAATTCATCGATGGTGACGCGATGCGCCAGCGTGTTGACGCCGGCATTGTTGACCAGGATGTCGAGGCGGCCATGGCGCTCCATGATCGCGGCGATCGCATTGTCGACCGATACCGCGTCGCGGATGTCGGCGGTGCAGGCCATTGCATTGCTGAAGTCAGCCGCGACCCGCTCCGCGCCTTCCCTGTCGATATCTGCGACGACGACCGCTGCGCCATTGTCGGACAGGCGCTTGGCAATGGAACTGCCTATCGCGCCCGCGGCTCCCGTGACCAGCGCCACCTTGCCTCGCAAATCGCAACGCATGTCCCGTCAGCCCCCCGACCTTCTCGGGTTATGCTATTATAATAATCTCAACGCCTGGACAAGCAGGCGGGTCGTTGCAAGGCGGTTATTCCGCCGCCGCACCAGCGACGTTTTTGCGGGCGGCGTCGACCATCAGCCGCCTTGCCCGGAACACGCCCCATTGCTGGTCGACCAGCACGCCGATGAGGATGACGCCGCCCATCACCGCGAAGTTGAGCGAGGACGGGATGCCGAGCAGATTGACGAGGTTCTGCAGCTCCTGCAGCAGGACCGTGCCGAGAATGACGCCAATCAGCGAGCCCTCGCCGCCGCGCAGCGAGAAGCCGCCGAGCACCGCTGCCGCGATGGCGTAGAGCTCGTAGAACTGGCCGTGGCTGGCCGGCGAGATCGACCGCGTGTACATGGCGAAATAGATCGCCGACAGCGCTGTCAGCACGCCGCAAATGACATAGGCCGCCATGACGACGCGGCCGGTGCGGATGCCCGAATATTTCGCCGCCTCCTCGTTCTTGCCGATGGCATAGAGATAGCGCCCGAACACCGAACGGTGCAGCACCACCCACATGACGATGGCGATGACGATCAGCGCGATGAAGCTGTTGGGCACGCCATATGACCGCCCGGCGGTGAGAAATTCGAGCTCGGGAAAGTTCTGGCCGAAGGCGAAGCCGGCTGTGCCGTCGGCGGTGTAGAAGCGGGCGACGCCGCGATAGATCAGCAGGCCGCACAGCGTCACCACGAAAGGCTGCAGCTTGAGCCTGGTGATCAGCCAGCCGTGCACCAGACCGATGATGGCGCCGAGCGCGATGATCAGCACGAAGGCCAGCGGCCAGTCCAGGTCGCGCACGGCGATGAAGTCGATGAACAGCGTTCCCAGCAGCGCGACCACCGAGCCGACCGACAGTTCGATGCCGCCGGTGATGATGACGAAGGCCTGGCCGATCGACAGGATGCCGAACAGGCCGATCAGGTTCGAGGTGTTGGCGAGGTTGATCGGCAGCAGGAAGCGCGGATTGATGATGGCGACCACGGTCCCGACCACCAGGATCAGGATCAGCAGGCCGAGATCTTTCTTGCTCATCGTCTTCTCCCCAATGCCTGCCTGAGCGGGTTGCGCGGTGGTGCGAAACCCGCGGCAAACTATTTCGGCTGCTTGCCCACCGCCAGCAGCAGCACGTTTTCCTGGCTGAACTGTTCCTTGTCGAGAATGCCCGAAATCTGGCCCTCATGCATGACGGCGATGCGGTCGGACACGCCGATCACCTCTTCCATGTCGCTGGAGATCATCAGCACGGCGACGCCGGCATCGGCGAGCGCGCGCATCAGCCCGTAGATTTCCGCCTTGGCGCCGATGTCGATGCCGCGCGTCGGCTCGTCGAGGATCATCACTTTCGGGTTCATGGCCAGCCACTTGCCGAGCACGACCTTCTGCTGGTTGCCGCCCGACAGCGTGCCGGTACGCGTCTGCACCGACGGCGCCTTGATGCCGAGATTGCTCTTCTGCTTCTCGGCGGTTACCGTTTCGGCGCTTGCGGACACCAGCGAGCGCTTCGCATGCGCCGGCAGGTTGGGCAGCGAAATGTTCTGGGCGATCGACAGGTCGAGCAGGATGCCGGTCAGCTTGCGGTCCTCGGGCACCAGAAAAATGCCGTGCGCGACGGCGTCGGCCGCGGAGCCGAGGACAAGCGGTTTGCCGTCGCGCTCGAGCGCGCCGCCAAGGCTGCTGTCGATGCCGAAGAACACCCGCGCCAGCTCGGTGCGGCCGGAGCCGACAAGCCCGGCAAGGCCGAGGATTTCGCCGCGCCTGACGTCGAGGTCGACCGGCCGGCTGGGATAGGCGGGGGTGCGGATGGCCTTGGCCGACAGCGCGACCGCGCCCGGCGCCCGCGCCGCCTCGGAGGCCTTCTCGCGCTCCTTCAGCATGCGGCCGATCATCAGCTTGACCATCTGGTCGTGGTTGATGTCGCGCTTCTGCAGCGTGCCGGCCAGCATGCCGTCGCGCAGCACGACGACGCGGTCGGCGACGCGCTCGACCTCGTGCAGGCGGTGCGAGATGAAGATGACGCTGATGCCGTCCGCCTTCAGCGCCTTGATGACGTCGAGCAATTTGTCGGTTTCGGCGAGCGGCAGGCTGGACGTCGGCTCGTCGAGGATGACCAGCCGCGCCTTGATCGACAACGCCTTGGCGATCTCGACCATCTGCTGCTGGGCCAGCGACAAAGCGGAGACAGGCGTATCGGCGGAGAAATTGGCGCCGACGCGCTTCAACAGCGGCGCCACCATGGTGCGCAGCCTGGCGCGGTCGACGAGCCTGAGCGGACCGGCGCGCAACGGCTCGCGGCCGAAGAAGATGTTGGCGGCAACGTCGAGATTGTCGAACAGGTTGAGTTCCTGGTGGACGAAGGCAATGCCCGACCCCAGGCTGCCCTCGACGGTCAGGCCCTTGTGGGCGATGCCGTCGACCGTGATCGTGCCGGTGTCCGGCGTGGTGACGCCGCCGAGGATCTTCATCAATGTCGACTTGCCGGCGCCGTTCTCGCCGACGAGGCCGATGACCTCGCCGGGCCTGACCTCCATGGAAAAGCCATCGAGTGCGACGACGCCCGGATAGGTCTTGCGCACGTTCTCGAGGCTGAGGAACGGAGCGGTCACCGATACAGCAATGGATGTGTCGGAATAGTTCATCATGCCTGACAGCAATTGGCGGGCCGGCCTCCCCGCAGACTGACGGGCCGCGCCCGGTTCGTCAATGCGAGCAGCCGGCCCAAGCGAAGTTGAGCCGGCTGAACTGCCTGTTGTCTCAGTTTCCAGACATCGCCTTCAGATTGGCGGCATAGGCGTCGACGTCATCCTTGCCGATGATCTTGGTCGGGATGATGATGAGGCCGTTGGCCGGGATGCCCGACTTGTCGCCCTTGAGATAGGCGGCCATCAGCTTCATGCCCTGATAGGCCCATTCGAAGGGCTGCTGCACGACGGTCGCGGCTACGGTGCCTTCCTTGACGCCGCCCAGCGTGATCGGATCGTCATCGAAGCCGACGACGGTGATCGAGCCGAGCTTGCCGGCGTCGCGCAGCGCTTCATAGATGCGCGGCGTGTTGTAGGAGTAGAAGCCGACCATGCAGGTGACGTCGGGGCTGGCGACCAGCGCGTCCTCGACGTTCTTCTTGGCGCGCGCCTGGTCGATGTCGTCGCCGCGCACGTCGACCAGCTCGATCTTGGTGCCGGCCAGGCCGTCCTTCATGCCCTGGATGCGCTCCTTGGCATTGTCGGCGCCGAGCAGACCGACGAAGCCGAGGCACTTGCCGCCATTGGGCATCGCCTTCTTGGCGATCTCGGCCGCCTGCTTGCCGGCATCGACGTTGGACGAGCCGATATAGGCGACGCGCTTGGTCTGCGGGGCGTCGCTGTCGGTGGTGAACAGCGCCGTTTCCGAGGCGATCTTGTTGAGACCATCGGTCGAGGTCTTCGGATCGACGGCGGAAACCATGATGCCCTTCACGCCAGCCGTCACCAGATCGTCCATCAGCCGCTGCTGGATGGCGACCGAGGACTGCTCGGGATATTTGAGCTCGAGATTGTAGTCCGGCAGTTCGCCTTGCGCCTTCTTGACGCCGGCTTCGGCGGCCTTCCAGAAATCGGAAGCGCCGTTGACGACGAAGGCCAGGGTCGGCTTGTCGTCGGCGCGCGCGATTGCCGTCGCCGACAGGCCGAGCAGCAGCGCCGCGGCGGCTACGGATGCATTTCGTATCAAGGATTTCATGTTCAACCTCCCTTTTGGTTCAGTCGTTCGACTGACCGATCTTGCACTGACCTGATTTTGCATTTTGCCGTCTGCGGCTTGGACGCCCTCCTCCTCAAAGGGGTTCCCCGGCAACGAAGGAATGGCGTCGTTCCAGCCACGATCATGGACTTTAGAGACTCATCCATCGTTCGTAAATAGTCCGATTTGTCTGACATATCATATGTCCGAGACAGGGCTCGCGGCGGTACGATCCGCTCGCCATCGGGCCATCCATGCACACTTCCATCACGCCTGGACCCGAAGGGCCGGACGCGATGGATTGACGGTACAGCGCATTTTTGTATTAGTAAACAGTATTAGTTCCGGACACATCGTTGCGATGCCGTCGCGGATTTGCCGACGAACTGCTGCCTTGGTCGTCCTGAAGCTCGAGCCTTGCGGTCTTTGTGTTCCCAGGGCATCCGGAATCGAATGACAAATGGGTCTGGAAGCTGATAATAATTATAATCAGCGGCGACGGCTTCTATAAATCGGCAGCGTCGCACCATCTTGTCGGCCCGGCAGGCTGCCGCTAGACAGGCCGGGGATTGGGGACATGAGTGACATGAGCGAGACCAGGGATACGGACGGTCCGGCCCTCGATACAGCCAGGCGCCGCAAGGCGCCGGCGAAGAGCGCCCGGGGTCGCGTCACCATGACCGACATCGCCAGGGCCGCCGGCTGCTCGCAGGCGACCGTTTCCTTCGTGCTCAACAATTCACCCGGCATCAGGCTGTCGCAGCAGACGCGCGAGCGGGTGATCGAGGCCGCGCGCGCTCTCGGCTATGCGCCCCCGGCCTTTTCCGCCCTGCGCGGCCCTGTCCCGGCCTTCGAGGGAACCGCCTTCGAGGGGCCCGCCTTCGAAGGACTTGACGGGGTGATCGGCTTCGTCGTCGACCAGCTCGCCACCAGCCCCGAGGCGGTGGTCGCCATCGAGGGCGCGCGCCAGGCCTCGTGGAACGCCGGCAACGTGCTGCTGGTGGCGCAGACCATGGGCGACGCCGTCATGGAGCCGCGCGCCATCGCGGCGCTGACCAAGCGGGGCATTTCGGCGCTGATCTACATGACCATCTTCACCCGCGAGATCACGGCGCCCGACTATCTCTACGGCCTCGACATCCCGGTGATCCTGCTCAACTGCTACACATCGGACTATGCCTTCCCCGCCGTGGTGCCGAGCGAGATCGCCGGCGGCCAGAGTTCCACCCGCCACCTGATCAGCCACGGCCACCGCCGCATCGCGACCATCACCGGCGAGCCCTGGATGCAGGCGGCACAAGACCGGCTGAAAGGCTACCGCCGCGCGCTCGCCACCGCCGACATCCCGTTCGATCCCGAACTTGTGGTCGAAGGCGACTGGTCGGCCAGCGCCGGCTATGCCGCGACCGTCAAGCTGCTCGCGCTGAAGGACCGCCCGACCGCCATCTTCTGCCAGAACGACCGCACCGCGATCGGCTGCTACGAAGCGTTGAAGGAGGCCGGCCTGCACATCCCTGGGGATATTTCCGTCGTCGGCTACGACGACGAGGAAATCGCCCGGCATCTGTTCCCGCCGCTGACCACCTCGATCCTGCCGCACATGGCAATGGGCCAGTGGGCGATCGAGCAACTCGAGGCGTCGGGAGCGCCTGGGCGGGGGCGCTATCCGATCACCAAGCTGGAATGCCCGCTGGTGGAAAGGGAGAGTGTTAGGGGGGTGGGACACGGCCTTAGCTAAGACGACCCAGGCATGCCTGCGACAGGACCGGATACGCAGACGGCCATGGCGCCAATTGCGACAGCAGATCGCAGGATCTGCTTAAATGCAGATAACTATGCCGACTAACTATGCCGACTTGTCGCCGACGCCCGTCTCAAAGACCGCCTCGCCGGAAACAGCATCAGTAGGCCCACCATCCAATTGCTGCTGCAATGTGTGGCGGAACCTATCAAGATTGGCGATCATCTTAGGTCGGGCATCTGTCATATGCTGGAACGAGTCCCACTCTCCAATTGAGAAGAAGGTTCCATCTCCCGATTTGATGAGGGCCATCTTTCGCAATCCCGCGAAATTGCGCGGGGCGCTGCGGAACAGTTCGACGAACTCGTCGTCAAGACCTGGCTTGACCCGGAAGCGGACGCTATTGAATGCCGTCATTGCATACTCCTCCGAAGGCCCTCAAACACGCGATGTCCAAAGGCACAAGGACCTCTATCGCTTTAGCTTAGTGTACAGGAAAATCCGAAGATTAGCTTAGGTGCCTTCCGTGGCCATTTGCCCAAGTCGCGTCTTACAACTCGCACCTCGGTATTGGGGAAGTGGAGAGTTGGCGCACCCGACAGGATTCGAACCTGTGACCTCTGCCTTCGGAGGGCAGCGCTCTATCCAGCTGAGCTACGGGTGCTTCCCGGAAATCCGGAAAACGAACCAGCCGGTGAACCGGCAAGTCACGGCTTCTTAGCGGAAGCCGGGGCAGGCTTCAACGGGCAATTGGAGATTGGCAGCGCCCCGTGGTGGAGGGTGGGTCGATCCTCTCACGGTGAGTGCTTGTCGTATACGGCGCTCCCCCTCTCCGTCTCGGCTTCGCCAAGCCACCTTGCGGGGCGAGCCACGGGTCCCGCCCGTCCTTCGGATCCCCCACTTTGGGGGCGAGGAACCCAAGCTTTCCTGGGGCGCGCTTTGTGGCCGCAGCTCGCTTCTCCCATTCAACCTCGTATCACGCCAGCCTACTGCCCCGCCTCGCTCCGCACCGTGCGCCGCCGCCTCGGCGCGCGCTTTGGCTTCTTGGCGCCGGTCAGTTCGTGCATGGCGTCGAGCTGCATTTGCTGCATTTCGGCCAGCCGCGTCCATTGGCGCGAGATGAGGTAGTCGAGCTTTTCGTGCAAATGGCGCACTTCGAGCTCGGCCTTGAGGTTGACCCGGTAGTCGTTGAAGGAGCGCAGGCGGTCCTTGGTCTCCTGCCGCTTCTGGCTCATCATGATGATCGGCGCCTGGATGGCGGCAATGCAGGAGAGCAGCAGGTTGAGCAGGATGAAGGGATAGGGATCGAAGGCGGCGCTCATGCCTGCGATCAGGTTGATGCCTATCCACACCAGAAGCACGCTTCCGAACGAAATCAGGAACCACCAGCTGCCGCCGAAGGCCGCCATGTTGTCGGAGACGCGGTCGGCGAAGGTCCTGTGCTCCTCGAACTCCTCCTCCGAGTTTTCGGAAATGGTGTCTTGCCTGGCAATGCTTTCGACCACCTGCCGGTCGAGCTCGGAGAATTCGCCGTGCTCCTGCTGCAGCAGCTCCTCCATGTAGCGCATGCGGTACCGGCCGAGCTCGGCGCGGCTGATGCGGGCGCCGGCCGGCAGGTCCGGGTGATCGGCGCGGATGCGGTCGGCGAGGCTCGGGCGCAGATTGTCGATGCGCACCAGATCGCGCTTGCGGAATTTCCGGCCCGATATCGCCGATGGCTTCTTCTTGGGCTTGCCGCGTGACGCGCCTGGACCGGCCGGCTCCGAGTCCGGCACGTCAGGCACTTCGAGGTGCTCGTCCGAAATCTGATCCGCGTCGTGCTCCCCGATGGTGGGCGCCTCGAAATATTCGCCGCCACTGTCGTTCTGGTTGTCCGCCGCTTGCTGCTCGGGCGCCTTGGGGATGGTGCTCATGGTGCGGGCTCCTGCTGTCGCGTTGCGAAGAACGATAAGCAGAGGTGGCGGCGCATAGCCAGCGCGACAGCGGACTTCGCATGCCGGGACAAGCAATTTTGATCAACCGGAGGGGCGACGCTCTGGCTGCTGGCAGCGACAGCGATCCGCAGCCCTTCGCAGGGCTCAGGGCGGTGGATCATCAGAGACATTCGAGATTGGCCGAAGCCTCCCCGGCCCCCTTACTGCTGTTCCGCGAACATCAGCCTGGTCTTGCTGGCATCCGTGGTCGGCGACAGGCTGCGCTGGATCAGCGCCTCGACATGGTCGTTGCGCTGGCGCGCGCTGTCGGCGCCCATCACCACCACGATCAGCTGGCGGCCGTCTGCGTCGTAGGAGGTGACGATGTTGAAGCCGGAGGCCCTGATGTAGCCGGTCTTGATGCCGTCGACGCCGCGCACGCGGCCGAGCATGTCATTGTGGCCGCGCACGAGCTTGCCGCGGAACATGAAATCGCTTTCGGAGAAATAGTGGAACTGCTGGGGAAATCGGGAATGCAACGCCATGCCGAGCACCGCCATGTCGCGCGCCGTCGTCATCTGGCCATCGTCGGGCAGGCCCGACGCGTTGCGGAAGGTGGTGCTGGTCATGCCGAGCTGGCGCGCCTTGGCGGTCATCATGCCGGCGAACTGATCCTCCGAGCCGCCGAGATATTCACCGACCGCCACCGCCACGTCATTGGCCGATTTGACGACGATGGCGCGGATCGCCGAATCGACGTCGATGGTCTCGCCGCGCCGGAAGCGCATCTTGGTCGGCGGCTGCGAGGCGGCATGGTCCGAAACCGGGATCTGCGTCTGCTTGGTGACACGGCCGCCCTCCATCGCCTCGAACAGGAGATAGAGCGTCATCATCTTGGTCAGCGACGCCGGATAGCGCTGCGCCGTCGAGTTGACCTCGAACAGCTGCTTGCCGGTCTTGCCGTCGACGACGATCGCGGCATATTTCTGCGGCGGCGCCGGCACCGCCAGCACGGCATCCGGCGGCGTCGTGGTCGTGCAGGCGGCAAGCAGAAGCAACAGGCCGAGGGCCGCGACAAGTCTCTGGATGAGCGGAAGGGGACGCGGGTTGGACAAGGGCAAGTCTGTTCGGGTCAAGCTGTTGCTGAGATGAGGCGAAGCTAACGTAACCCGCCAGCTGCGTCCATTTGGTTAATGACGGTCATACCCAGGAATGTCGAGGCTTCGCAAGCTTGGGTTCCTCGCCCTCGCGGAGCGGGGGAGAGGTGGCCGCGAAGCGGCCGGAGAGCGGGATTTCGTAAGACGCGGCCCTCGCGATTGGATCGCTAACCGGCACGGCCGGCGCCGTTCCCCTCTCCGTCTCGGCTTCGCCGAGCCACCTCTCCCCACATTCGTGGGGGCGAGGAAAAGCCTGCAGGCCCGCCCCTAAATCGCCTGTTTCCTGTCTCTCCTTGCCAAAGCCGCGTTTCCCGTGGGAAGGGGCGCAGCATTGGCTGGCTTGGGGGACTGGGGAATGGCGGACATCGGGGTTGGCGGCGCTGCGCCGTCGCTTATCAAGGCATCACTCAGCCGCACCGGCAAATGGGCCGGCGGCGTCGCTTTCGTCAGTGGTGCCGTTTCCGACGTGCTCAATCCGCTGGCGCCTTTCGCCGCCTATATCGCGCTGGTCGCCTCGGTGGCGGCGGTCATCATCGCCATTGCAATCGTGCTGCGGCTGGTGCTGGCGGCCAAGGCATTGCCGGCGCTGGTGTTCGCCACCAGCGCGGCAGCCGTCGCCGGCGGCGTCTATGCCGTGCAGCAGGAGACCAATTCGCAGAACGGGGTGATCGCCAGCCTGGTGCCTGTCGTGGCCGGGCTGCAGCAGTCGATGGGCATCGTCTCGGCCAAGGTGGCCAGGATCGAGCAGACGGTCACGCAAACGCAGAAGACGGTCGAACAGGTCAAGCAGTCGACCGACACCGTGGCGAAGAAGACCGACGAGATCGCCTCCACGCAGCAGCGGCAGACGCAGCAGGGAGCCGAGACGCAAAAGACCGTCGAGGCGGTCAAGCAGACCACCGAGACGCTGGCCGCCGGCCAGGCGCGGCAGCAGGCCCAGACCGAGAAGCTGCAGGCGACCACCGAGCAGATCGCGGCCTCGATCGACACCATCGCCAAGGGGTTTGCCGCCCTTGCCGCGCAGGGCGGGGCCATCGCCGAGCCGAAGCGGCCGGACGAGTTCTACCACAATGCCCGCGTCTACGAATTGTCGGGCGACATGCTCAATGCGCGGCGCTCCTATCTCGCCTTTGCCGGCTTCGATGTCGACGCCATCGACCCCTATACGCGCTTTGCCACGCTGCTTCGGGTGCAGGACGGCAAGGCCGGCGCCCGCGAGGTGTTCGGTGCGCTGGCCGACAAGGGCAAGGCGCTGTCGATCAAGCTTGTGCATATCCTGCAGTTCGACGACGCCCAGCGCCCCGACAAGCTCAACGCCTTCATCGCGGCCAATCCGGATTTCGCGCCGGCCTATTTCCTGCTGGCGCAGGAGTTTTCCGAGGATCGCCTCGGCGCCCAGACGCTGGCCGACAAGCGCAACGAGGCCAAGGCGCTGACCAAGTTCGCTTCCTACGAGAAGGATGGCGGTCTGCTCAAATATTTCGTCGACCAGACCCAGCTCGCCGACTGGCTGGACCGCGGCCATAGCCGGCTGGCAGCGCTTGGCGACGTGCTCGATCCCGCCCGCTTCGTGCCTTCGCTGACACCGATGCGCTCGAACCAGGGCTGGTCGATGACCATCTCGCTGCCGGAGCCGGCGACTGGCATTTCCTGGCGCATGGGCGATAGCGGGCCGTTCACCGACACCGGCTTCCTGGCGATGAACGACCAGGCGACCGGCAAGCCGGTGCCCAATCCGAGCTTCGAGTTGCCCGACAGCACGCAGGCCGGCACCATCGCCATCAAATATCTCGACATCAGGGGCCGCGAGACCGGCCCGTTCGACATCCGTTTCGACCCCGAGACCGCCCTTCAGCAAGGCAACAAGCAGATCCTCGACCAGTTCTGGACGTCGTGGATCGCCTTCGACGCCAGCGGCAATCACGGCCTGGTCTATTTCACCCAGATGCTGTCCTATCGCTGCGCCATCAAGGAGGTGCACTACGGCCTGAACGGCGCGGCGCTCGACAGGGCGATCAAGATGCCGGCTTGCGACAAGAAGGACCCCTACGCCATCCCTTACGACTACCAGCCCTATTTCAAGGTCGCCGACAGCGTGAAGTCGATGTCGGTGCAGGTCACCTATACCGATGGGACAAAATCGCCGGTGCGGGAATACAAGCGGCAGTAGGCGCAGCCACCCTTGATGCAAAATGCCCGTTGTGATGCTTGCGCAATCCACGCCGAAAAGGTTCTGTCTGCACCTTCGGATTCGGTGAGAGCGCAATGACCATCAGCACGATCAAGGCAAAAGGCATTTCGGTTTCGGTCGATCTCACGGTCGGCCACCTCGCCGACATGGTCATCGACAGGGACGGGCGCCAGCTCAAGCCACTGCACCGCGCGCCGTGGGTTGACGCGCCCGAGACATTGCCGAAAGACCTGCCGCAAGGCACCGTGCGGCTGTCCGGCGACTTCCTCTGCGCGCCGTTTTCACGCAGCGATGTCGAGGACGCTCCGCTGCATGGCTGGCCGGCCAACAGCGCCTGGGATGTGGTCGACAGCGCCGCGACGGTGGATGGCTGGCGGGCGGTGTTCCGGCTGCGGCACAAGGTGATGGGCGCCAGCGTCGACAAGATCCTCACTTTGCGCGACGACCATCCCTTTCTCTATCAGGAGCATGTGTTTTCCGGTGGCCATGGCGCCATTTCCGTCGCGCACCATCCGATGACGGCGATGACGAATGGCGGCAGGCTGGCCTTTTCACCGAAGCGGTTCGCCGCGACGCTGGACGACCCGCTGGAGCCGGATCCCGCACGCGGCCGCTTCATGCTGGCCTATCCGGCGCGCTCCGCCGATCTCAGCCGTTTTCCCGCCGCCGGCGGCGGCACGCTCGACCTGGCGGAGTACCGCATGGATGATCGGCGCGAGGATTTCATCACGCTGGTCGAGGCCGATCATGGCGGGCCGGGCTGGACCGCGCTGGCGCGCCAGGCCGAAGAGGACCTGGTGCTGGTGCTGAAGAACCCGGCCGAACTGCCGATCACCATGCTGTGGTTCAGCAATGGCGGCCGCGACTACGCGCCCTGGAGCGGCCGCCATCGCGGCGTGCTCGGCATCGAGGACGGGCGCGCCGCCGTCGGCCACGCCGCCTCGATCGGCGACAACTGGCTGAAGCGCGAAGGGGTGGCGACCGCGTTTGCGCTGGGCCGCGGCGTTTCCTTTCGCCATGTTATTGGCGCCATGCCTTTATCCGGCGGCGAGCCGCCGCAGGGGGTCACGACGGCAAACGGCCGCATGCGGCTGGCGGCCGGGGGCTGGACCCGGGAGGTTCCCTTCGACAGCGGTTTCCTGCGCATCGGCCAGCCAGCGGCCTCATAGGCGGGATTGCGCGATCGTAGGATTTGAAATTTTCGGCAACTGCCGCCAAGATGTGGCCGAAATCATCATGCGGAACGTGGTGGATTTGAAGCTCCGCCAGAGAGGCTCTCATGTCCGAAATCGCCCATCTCGCCGCCACCATCTTCAAGCGTGCCGGCAAGGCACAACGCTTCATCGTCGCGATCGCCGGCCCGCCGGGAGCGGGCAAGTCGACACTGTCGGCGAGCCTGCGCGATCTGCTGCCCGAGGGTGCCGTGGAAGTCGTGCCCATGGACGGCTTCCATTATGACGATGCCGTGCTCGACCGGCGTGGCCTGCGCGCGCGAAAGGGCGCGCCGGAAACCTTCGATTTCGCCGGCTTCGAGACCCTGCTGAAGCGCATCCGCGCCGGCGAACCCGATATCGCCATCCCGGTCTTCGACCGCAGCATGGAACTGTCGCGCGCCGCCGCCGCGATCATCGGCGCGGAGACCAAGTTCATCCTGGTCGAAGGCAACTACCTGCTGCTCGACGAGGAGCCGTGGTCGCGGCTGGCGCCGCTGTTCGATTTCTCGATCTTTGTCGACGTGCCGCGCGCCGAACTCGAGCGCCGCCTGATCGAGCGCTGGCACGGCCATGGCCGGTCCGACGCCGATGCGCGCGCCTGGATCGCCTCCAACGACATGCCCAACATCGACCGCGTGCTTGCCCGCCGCCGGGCCGCCGACCTCGTGGTCGGCGATTCCGCTTGATCCTACGGATTCTTCGAGGGGAACCTTAAGACTTTCAGGCCGTTATCGCCGACGAGGCACTTTCGCCAAAAAAGGATTCCGTCCGATGGCACAAAAGGCAAGAAAGTCCGCGCCCGCCAAGGGCAAGGCAACCCAATCGAAGGCCGGCGCCGGCCCCGCTATCGCCGAACGCTCCAAGGATGCGGCAAAACCCGCTTTCGGCAAGGCGGCGCCAAGAAAAGTGGTGCCGGACGCAGCGAAGGCCACCGCCAAGGCCGCGAAGCCGAAGAAGCCGGCAAACGCTAACGACTCGTTGGCGGGCAGCGCCATGCGCACGGCCAAGGCGACGGCCAATGTGGCTGCCGGTGCCGTGGTGATCGCGGCCAGGGGCGCTGCATCGCTTGCGGCTTCCGTCATGGGCAAGGGCGGCTCGAAAGCCAAGGCGAAGGCCAAGTAGCCAGAACCGCGTTTTCCGGCAACCTACACCTTAGCCCTCGCCGGAATCGTGAGACCTTTCTGCACCGCCGGCCGCGCCAGGCCACGCTCCAGCCACGCCGCCACATTGGCGAAATCATCGAAGCCGACGAGTTCGCGCGCTTCGTAGAAGCCGATCAGGTTGCGCACCCAGCCGAGCAGCGAGATGTCGGCGATGGTGTAGTCATTGCCCATGATCCATTTGCGCCCCTTCAGCCTGTCGTCGAGCACGCCGAGCAGCCGTCGCGATTCATCGCGATAGCGCTCCAGCGGGCGCTTGTCGGCGATCTCACGCCCGGCGAATTTGTGGAAAAAGCCGAGCTGGCCGAACATCGGCCCGACCGAGGCCATCTGGAAGAACACCCACTGGATCGTCTCGTAGCGCCGCGCCGCGTCCGCCGGGATGAGCAGGCCGGTCTTTTCGGCGAGATAGAGCAGGATGGCGCCGGATTCGAACAGGCCGATCGGCTTGCCGTCCGGGCCGTTCGGATCGATGATCGCCGGTATCTTGCCATTGGGATTGAGCGACAGGAATTCCGGCGTCCAGCTCTCGTCCTTGCTGATGTTGATCAGATGCGGCTCGTAGGGCAGGCCGAGTTCCTCCAGGGCAATCGATATCTTCACGCCGTTCGGCGTTGTCGCCGAATAGAGCTGGATCTGGTCAGGATGCTTGGCCGGCCAGCGTGTTGCGATCGGAAAGGCGGACAGGTCGGCCATGGCAAACTCCTGGATGGGGGGTGCGTCGAGAGGCGCGGTTTTGCGGGGGCGGCCAAGGATTTAGGCGCGCGACGCGGCATGATCAATATGGCGGCGACAGTTTCACCGTGCACGGATGGTCAACGGAACGGACGGCGCGGGACGGTCCGGAATCAGACCGCCTTGAACGCCAGCACCGCATTGGTGCCGCCGAAAGCGAAGCCATTGCTGATCGCCGTGCGCACCTTGCGTTCACGTGCCACGTTCGGCGTGACATCGAGGTCGCAATCGGGGTCGGCCTCGCGAAAATTGGCCGTTGGGGGCACGATGCCCTCGCGGATCGCCATGACACAGGCGATCATCTCCAGCGCGCCCGATGCGCCAAGGCAGTGGGCATGCATCGATTTGGTCGATGACACCGACAGCTTGTAGGCGGCGTCGCCAAAGACGCGCTTGATCGCCGCCGTCTCGATCTGGTCGTTGGCCTTGGTGCCGGTGCCGTGGGCATTGAGATAGTCGACATCCTCGGGATTGAGCCCAGCGTCGGCCAGGCAGGCGCGCATGGCGGCCGTTGGTCCTTCGATGGTCGGCGCGACGATGTCGGACGCGTCGGCGGAAAGGCCGGCGCCCGCAATTTCAGCAAGAATGGTGGCACCGCGCGCCATGGCATGCTCGTAGCTCTCCAGCACCGCCATGCCAGCACCTTCGCCAAGCGACAGGCCCTGGCGGTCGGCCGAGAATGGCCGGCACGTATCCGGGGCCAGCACCCGCAGCGCTTCCCAGCCTTTCAAAATACCCCAGACCAGCGGTGCATCGGTGCCGCCGGCGACCATCACATCGGCGCGGCCGAGCCTGATCTGGTCGACCGCCGAGGCGATGGCATGGTTGGATGATGAGCAGGCCGATGTGACCCCGAAGACCGGACCGCGCAGACCGAGATTGATGCTGACCTGGCCGGAGGCCGCACTCGGCATCACTTTCGGCACGGTGAAGATGCCGGCGCGGTTCTTCCCCTCGATCAGGATGGCGCGATAGTTCTCCTCGATCGCTTCCCAGCCGCAGACGCCGACGCCGACGACGGTGCCCATGCGATAGGTGGTGGCTTCATCCGCAACCAGGCCGGACTGCTGCAATGCCTCTCTGGCCGCGATCACCGCCAGCAGGCTGAAGCGGTCCATCGACACCAATTGCCTGCGATCTATGCCGTGATCAGGAAGCGCCTTGATTTCGCAGCCGACCTTGACCTTGAGATCATGCAGCTGCGGACTGCTGATCGCGCCGATGGCCGAGCGGCCGGCACGCATTTCGTTCCAGATCGCGGCTGCGTTGGTGCCGAGCCCGCAAATGCCGCCCATGCCGGTGATGACGACGCGCTTATGCATTCAGTTCAAGCTTTTTTCGCGATCAGCGCGCGAACAGCTTCGATCATGTCGCCGACATTCTTCAGATTGCTCCAGGCATCGACCGTGTTCATCTCGATCTCGATGCCATATTCTTCCTCGAGATCAAAGATGATCTCCGTCAGCTCCAGAGAATGGATGCCAAGTGCTGTCAATTCGGTATTGGTGGTGATTTCCTCGCCGCCCGGCTCGGCATGAGCCTTGATCTTCGCGATGATATCCGTTGCCAGCTGGTCGGCCATTCGGTTTCTTCCCCACTTTGTCGCGTTTCCCGACGCCAAACGAACAGCGCCCCTTGTTCTCCCGGTATCAAGCCGTCGTCGTCGCTCTGTACCCCCGCCAAGCGCTGCATGACCGTACCAAGGTGGTTCCCTCTATAGAAACCAAAACGTTGTCAAGCAACAAGCTATATATCGACAAAGCCGCCGCAGTGCTTAACGTGGAGGCATGGATACGATCGAACATGGCGGGATTTCGACGCCGCCGGCCCAGCGCGCGGCGGGCGTGGCGCGGCTTTCCTGTGGTGTTGGCGACGGTCGCACGCGCTTGCTGCGCCTCTATCAGGACGGCGCCGCCAAGATAAGGATGCCGACCGTCGCGGCCGATCCGCTCGAAGCGGTGCTGATCAACACCGCCGGCGGGATGACCGGCGGCGACCGTCTCGGCTGGCAGGTGGATGTCGGCGTGGATGCCTCGGCGTCGGTAACGACCCAGGCCTGCGAGAAGATTTATCGCGCGGCGTCCGACCGTGCCGAAGTGCGGGTCAGATTGTCGGTCGGCGAAAACGGCCGCATCGCCTGGCTGCCGCAGGAAACCATCGTCTTCGACCGGGCGACATTTGCCCGTACGCTCGATGTCGAGCTTGCCGCCAACGCCGAAGCGCTGGTGCTGGAGGCCACGGTGTTCGGCCGCCTGGCCATGGGGGAGCGCGCCGCGCAGGGCTATTTCCATGACCGCTGGCGTGTCCGCCAGGATGGCTCCCTCATTCATGCCGAGGATTTCCGCATCGGGCCCGATATCGCTGCCATGCTCGGCCGCCCCGCGATTGCGGGTGGTGCGATCGCGACGGCGACGCTGCTGCTGGTGTCGCCGCGGGCCGATGCCCTGCTCGATCCGGTTCTGGAGATCGTCGGCGACCAGGGCAGCGCCAGTTCCTGGAGCGTGAGAAAATCTGGCAAGCTTCTTGCGAGGCTTTATGCCGACGACGGCTACCAGCTCCGCCAGCGGCTGGTTCCGCTCGTCGAACTGCTCAACGGAAGGGCGGGGCTGCCCAAATTATGGTCACTGTGATCTTGTCTATGCCAGTCCGGGAAAACGCATGAACCTGACGCCGAGGGAAAAGGACAAGCTGCTGATCGCCATGGCGGCGATCGTGGCGCGCAAACGGCTCGAACGCGGCGTCAAGCTCAATCATCCGGAAGCGATCGCGCTGATCACCGACTTCGTCGTCGAGGGCGCCCGCGACGGCCGACCGGTCGCCGAACTGATGGAGGCCGGCGCCCATGTCGTCACCCGCGCGCAAGTGATGGAAGGCATCGCCGAGATGATCCATGACGTGCAGGTGGAAGCGACGTTCCCCGACGGCACCAAGCTGGTGACCGTACACGAACCCATCCGGTGAGGTGAGAGATGCTTGAACTGCGCCCCAACTGCGAATGCTGCGACAAGGACCTGCCGCCGGAGGCGGCGGATGCGGTGATCTGCACCTTCGAATGCACCTTTTGCGCCGATTGCGCCGAAAACGTGCTGGTCGGCGTCTGCCCCAATTGCGGCGGCAATTTTTCAGCCCGGCCGATCCGCCCGGCAGCGATGCTGAAAAAGTACCCGGCTTCGACCAAACGCGTTCTCAAGGCCGAAGGCTGCGGCCCGGCCCGCAAGGCCGCGTGAGCACCACGACACTTCAAACGGAAGGCAAATCGATGATGTCAGCCAAACGACTGTGCCTCTCGGCGATCCTGCTGCTGGCCGCGGCCATGCCGGCCTATGCCCATGTCGGCGGCGGCACGGCCTCCTCCTTCATGGCCGGCTTCATGCATCCGCTCTCCGGCCTCGACCATTTGACTGTCATGATCGCGGTCGGTCTGTGGGCGGCGCTCAATGGCGGCAAGGCGATCTGGGCATGGCCGGCGGCTTTTGTCGGCGTGATGCTGGCCGGCGGCGCGCTCGGCATGCTGCATGTGCCGCTGCCCTTCGTCGAACCGGGCATACTGGCGTCGGTCGTGGTGCTCGGACTGCTGGTGGCGCTGGCGGTCGATCTGCCGGTTTCGGCCGGCGTCGCCATCATCGGCCTGTTCGCCCTGTTCCACGGCCATGCTCATGGCACCGAAGTGCCGGAAAACGCCGGCGGGCTCGAATACATGGCTGGCTTTGCCATGGTGACGGCGCTGCTGCATGCCACCGGCATCGCTGCCGGGCTCGGTCTTGGCATCCGGTTTAGCAGTTTCGCCCGCGCCGCGGGTGCGGCCTGCGCGGCGGTCGGCGCAGGCCTCGTCTTCGGCGTTCTGTGAGGGGCGCGATGATCCCGGGCGAAGTCATCACCGCAAGCGGCGACATCGAGCTCAACAAGGGCCTGCCGACCGTCACCATGAAAGTGGCCAACAGCGGCGACCGGCCGATCCAGGTCGGCAGCCACTACCATTTCTTCGAGACCAATGAGGGGCTGAAGTTCGATCGCGACCGGGCACGCGGCATGCGCCTCGACATTGCCGCCGGCACCGCCATGCGCTTCGAGCCCGGCCAGGAGCGCGACGTCACACTGGTGCCCTTGGGCGGCAAGCGCGAAGTCTACGGATTCCAGCAGAAGGTGATGGGGAAGCTCTGATGCCAGCAAGGATTTCCCGCGCCGCCTACGCGCAGATGTATGGCCCGACTGTCGGCGACAGAGTGCGGCTTGCGGACACCGAGCTGTTCATCGAGGTCGAGAAGGATTTCACCATCCATGGCGAGGAGGTGAAGTTCGGCGGTGGCAAGGTCATCCGCGACGGCATGGGCCAGAGCCAGGCGTCGCGGGCACAGGGCGCCGTCGACACCGTCATCACCAACGCGCTGGTGATCGATGCCAGCGCCGGCATCTTCAAGGCCGATATCGGCCTGGGCGACGGCCGTATCGCCGCCATCGGCAAGGCCGGCAATCCGGACACGCAGGATGGTGTCACCATCATCATCGGTCCCGGCACCGAGATCATCGCCGGCGAAGGCAAAATCCTGACCGCCGGCGGCTTCGACGCGCACATCCATTTCATCTGCCCGCAGCAGATCGAGGAAGCGCTGATTAGCGGCATCACCACCATGCTGGGCGGCGGCACCGGCCCGGCGCACGGCACGCTGGCAACGACCTGCACGCCGGGGCCATGGCACATGGCCCGCATGATCCAGTCGTTCGACGCCTTTCCGATGAACATCGGCCTGTCGGGCAAGGGCAATGCGTCGCTACCCGCCGCGCTCGAGGAAATGGTGCTGGGCGGCGCCTGTTCGCTGAAGCTGCACGAGGACTGGGGCACGACGCCGGCGGCGATCGACTGCTGCCTGTCGGTCGCCGACGACTATGACGTGCAGGTGATGATCCACACCGACACACTGAATGAATCCGGCTTCGTCGAGAACACGGTGGCGGCGATCAAGGGACGCACCATCCACGCCTTCCACACCGAAGGCGCCGGTGGCGGCCACGCGCCCGACATCATCAAGGTCTGCGGCCTGCCCAATGTCATCCCGTCCTCGACCAATCCGACAAGGCCCTACACAGTCAACACGCTGGCCGAGCATCTCGACATGCTGATGGTCTGCCATCATTTGTCGCCGTCGATCCCCGAGGACATCGCCTTTGCCGAAAGCCGCATCCGCAAGGAGACCATCGCGGCGGAGGACATCCTGCACGACATCGGCGCCTTCTCGATCATCTCCTCGGACAGCCAGGCCATGGGCCGCGTCGGCGAAGTGGCGATCCGGACCTGGCAGACCGCCGACAAGATGAAGCGCCAGCGTGGTTCGCTGCCGCAGGAAACCGGCAACAACGACAATTTCCGCGTCCGCCGCTACATCGCCAAATACACCATCAATCCGGCCATCGCGCATGGGTTGTCGAAAGAGATCGGCTCGATCGCTGTCGGCAAACGCGCCGACCTGGTGCTGTGGAACCCAGCCTTCTTCGGTGTGAAGCCGGACATGGTGCTGATCGGCGGTATGATAGCCGCGGCACCGATGGGCGACCCCAACGCCTCGATCCCGACGCCGCAGCCAATGCACTACCGGCCGATGTTCGGCGCCTATGGCAAGGCCAGGACCAACTCGTCGGTGACCTTCGTTTCCAAGGCGGCGCTCGAGTCCGGCCTGCATGGCAGGCTCGGCGTCGACAAGCAGTTCGTCGCCGTGGAAAACACGCGTGGCGGCATCGGCAAGCATTCGATGGTGCTCAACGACGCCACGCCGCATGTCGAGGTCGATCCCGAAACCTACGAGGTCCGCGCCGACGGCGAATTGCTGACCTGCGAGCCGGCAACGGTGCTGCCGATGGCGCAGCGGTATTTTCTGTTTTGATGCGAGATCGGCGACCGAGCCGCCAGCGTAAAATCCGTTGCGGCATGTGCCGTGACACCGCAATATGCGGCTCAAAGAAACCGCATGACTTGCCATGGCCACCGAAATAGCCTCCGCCCACGACATCTTCCCGCACATCCGCATCGTCATGGGCATGGTGATCGGACTTGGTGTCACCCGCCTGCTGTCGGGGGTGGCTCGTATTATCCAGCATCCCGGCCAGTACCGGCTCTATCCCGTGCATCTGGCTTGGGTCGCCTCGGTGCTTCTAATGCTGGTGCATTTCTGGTGGTGGGAGTTCGGCCTCTACGCCATCGAGACATGGACCTTCGGCAAATACCTTTTCATCATCTTCTACGCGATCACGCTGTTCCTGCTTTGCGCGCTGCTGTTTCCGGATTCGATGCTGGACTACACAAGCTACGAGGATTTCTTCTATTCGCGCCGCGCCTGGTTCTTCGGCCTGCTGGCCGCGACCTATCTGCTCGACGTGATCGATACGTTGCTGAAAGGGCCGGAGCATTTCGCCCATTTCGGCAACGAATATCTGTTCCGCACGCCGATCTTCGTCGCACTCTGCATTGCCGCCATCCTGGTGCGCGACCGCCGCTTTCACACCGCCTTTGTCGCGGCGGCGCTGATCTATCAGATATCGTTTATCCTGCGGCTCTTCGACACGATCGTATGACGACTGCGAATGCTCTAGGCTTCCTGGGAAAGGCAGGTTTCTCATGTACAAGGCCGTCGGATCGCGCGGATCCCGGGTCAGTCGCGTCCTCTGGATGCTCGAGGAGCTCGGGCAGCCCTATGAATTCGTCGAAGTCAAATTGCGCTCGCCGGAAGCCTACGCACTCAACCCGTCGGGCAAGGTACCGGTGCTCATCGACGGAGAGCTGACGGTGACCGATTCGGCGGCGATCTGCGTCTACCTGGCCGACAAGCACGCCGACAAGGGCATGGGTGCCAATCCAGGTGTTGCCGGTCGTGCCGAGATGGATTCCTGGATGCATTTTGCCCAGAGCGAGTTCGAGGCGCCGCTGTGGAACAAATTGCGCCACCGCTTCCTGCTGCCGAAGGAAGTGCGGGTCGATGTCGGCCCCGCGGCGGCCTATGATTTCGCCTCGGAAACCAAAGCCCTGGATCGTCGGCTCGCCGAGAAGCCGTTTGCGCTCGGCGACCGGTTTTCCGCCGTCGACGTGCTGCTCGGCGACATGGGCGGCTGGGCCCGTGCTGGAAAATTCCCTATCGAGTCCGAGCGCGTCAACGCCTATTTCAACCGGGTGCTTTCGCGCCCTGCCCGCGCACGGGCGCAGGCCAATGGCGGAGCCATGAAATGAAGCTCAACCTCAACACCGACTTCACCAAATTCCCGCGTGCCGTCGCGGTGCTGCCCGCCGGCGGCGCCGGGACCATCGCGCCATCCGGTCGTGCCGTTCTCGCCCATGACGAACGGCATCTGCGCCGCCGCGCCATCGAACTGTCAGACGGCGGCAAGGTGTTGGTCGACCTTCCCGAGCCGGTTGCCCTGAACGACGGCGATCGGCTGGTGCTGGAGGATGGCCGCCACATCGAGATTCTTGCCGCGCCGGAAGAGGTTTACGACATCCGCGCACGCGACGGCGTGCATCTGACCGAGCTTGCCTGGCACATCGGCAACCGCCATCTCGCGGCGGGCATCGAGGCGGATCGCATCGTCATCCTGCGCGACCATGTCATCAAGGCGATGCTTGAGGGGCTTGGCGCCACGGTGCGCGAGGTTTCCGAGCCGTTCAAGCCGGTGCGCGGTGCCTATTCCGGCCATGGCGGCGCGCACGATCACGGCCATGCCCACAGCCATGCGGAAGCGCATTCCCATTCACATGGCGACAAGCATTCCCATTCGCACAGCCACGGCGGCCATCACCACGACCATGACTGACCAGCCGTCGAACATCGCCTTGCTGCGGCTGATGGCGTGGCTGTCGCCGGCCTTTCCGGTTGGCGGCTTTGCCTACAGCCACGGTCTCGAGCGCGCGGTGCATGATGGCCTGGTTGCCGATGCCACCGGCCTCGCCGGCTGGCTGGAAACACTGATCGAGATAGGCTCGGGCTGGAACGATGCCGTGCTTTTTTCCGAGAGCTGGCGCCGCGCCCGCAACGCAGGCGATCTTGACGAAGTGGCTGCACTGGCCGAGGCGCTCGCCGGCTCGCGGGAACGCCACACCGAGACCATGCTGCAGGGCGCCGCCTTCCTCAAGGCCGCCGCCGCATGGCCCAACCCCGTGCTGGAGCGCTTGCCGGCCGAATGCGCCTATTGTGTCGCTGTCGGCGCCATTGCCGGCGGCAATGGCATCGCGCTTCAGGACGCGCTGTCCGCCTTCCTGCAAGCCTTCTTCTCCAATCTCGTCCAGGCCGCCATCAGGCTCGGCGTCGTCGGCCAGAGCGCGGCCACCACGCTGCTGGCTGGCTTCGAGCCGTTGGCGCTCTCGACTGCCGACCGCGCGTCCCGTTCGACATTGGACGATCTCGGCGGATGCGCCTTCGTCTCCGATGTCATGGCGATGAAGCACGAAACCCAGTATTCGCGACTGTTCCGCTCATGATCGTCCTTGCCTTCGCGCTGTCCTTTGTTCTGCTGCTGATCACCGCGCTGCATGTCTATTGGGGCATTGGCGGCATTTGGCCGGGCAAGGATGCGGCATCCTGCGCCCATGCCGTCGTCGGCTTTCGCGGCGTCGATGCCATGCCGACGCCCTTCGCCAGTTTCGCTGTTGCCGCGTGCCTGTGCCTCGCGACGCTGTGGCCGCTGGCGCTCGAGGGCGTCTTTGCTTCGCCCTTCCCAAGGGAAGGGCTCGCCGCCACCGCGCTGCTCATCGGCCTGGTTTTCCTGGGACGCGGCATCGCCGGCTTCACGCCATGGTGGCGGCGGCTGGCACCGGAACAGCCTTTCGCACGGCTCGATGTCCGCTATTATTCGCCATTGTGCCTGCTTATCGGGCTCGGCTTCGCAGTCCTTGCCATCACGGAGTTTCCCGCATGACACAGAAAAATGGCCCGCTGCGCGTCGGCATCGGCGGTCCGGTCGGTTCGGGCAAGACGACGCTGACCGAAAAGCTGTGCAAGGCGCTGCGCGACGAATTCTCGATCGCCGTCGTCACCAACGACATCTACACCAAGGAAGACGCCATGATGCTGGCCCGGCTGCAGGCGCTGCCCGAGGATCGCATCATGGGTGTCGAGACCGGCGGCTGCCCGCACACCGCCATCCGCGAGGACGCCTCGATCAACCTGCAGGCGATCGCCGAGATGAACCGGAAATTTCCCGATCTCGACATCGTCTTCATCGAATCCGGCGGCGACAACCTCGCCGCCACCTTCTCGCCGGACCTTGCCGACCTGACGCTCTACGTCATCTCGGTCTGCCAGGGCGAGGAGATCCCGCGCAAAGGCGGACCGGCGATCACCCGCTCCGATTTCCTCATCATCAACAAGAGCGATCTTGCGCCCTATGTGAACGTCAACCTCGACGTCATGGAGAGCGACGCCGGCCGCATGCGCGGCAAGCGGCCGTTCGGCTTCACGGATCTGTCGCGCGGCAAGGGGCTGCAGGAGGTCGTCGACTTCATCGTCGAGCATGGCGGGCTGCGGACCGACGCCACAGCAAGCACGGCGGCATAGGGACCGTCGACTGCACCAAGCGAAACCGGTTGCGGGCCCGGGCTGGTCGCGGCATTCTTGCCTCTTTCACGGAGTGTCGTCGATGAGCATCGCCCGCCTGCAGAAAGAAACGCTGACCAACCTGCCCTTCCATGAGGAACGCGTCGATCTCGCCTGCGCCTTTCGCTGGACGGCGCGGCTCAACATGCACGAGGCGGTGGCCAATCATTTCTCGCTGGCTATCAACGATGACGGCACGCAGTTCCTGATGAACCCCAACCAGGTGCATTTCTCGCGCATCAAGGCGAGCGACCTTTTGATGATCGATGCCAACGATCCCGATACGCTTTCCGGCCCGAACGCGCCCGATCCGACGGCGTGGGGCCTGCACAGCGCCATCCATCGCAATGTGCGGCACGCGCGCTGCGTCATGCATGTCCATTCGATCCATGCCACGGTGCTGGCGTCGCTCGCCGACTCTCGCCTGCCGCCGGTCGACCAGAATTCGGCGATGTTCTTCAACCGCCATGTCGTCGACGGCCACTATGGCGGGCTGGCCTTCGAGGAAGAGGGCGAACGCTGCTCGCAACTGCTCGTCGATCCCAAGGTGAAGGTCATGGTGATGGGCAATCACGGCGTGCTGGTCATCGGCGATACGGTCGCCGATGCCTTCAACCGCATGTTCTATTTCGAGCGTGCCGCCGAGACCTATATCAAGGCGCTGTGGACCGGCCGGCCGTTGCGCGTGCTCTCGGACGCGATCGCGGAAAAGGCGGCGAGCGAGATGGATGATTATCCCGGCCAGGCCGAACGCCATCTCAGCGAGTTGAAGGCGATCCTCGACGAGGAAGAGCCGGTTTATCGGAATTGAATGTCCCTGGTTCTGGGCTGACGTTTTTCGTCGCGGCAGGCGGATGAGGGGCGGCACCTACATTTGCGTGCGCTCAGAGGCCCAACTGAGCCCGCAATTCCTCAGCGTTGTCGATGACGACAGCGCCGGGCGGCCCGTCCATCGGCTTTTCTGGCCAGAAGATCGTCTTCATCCCCGCCGCCAGCCCCGCCATGGCGCCCGGCCAGCTGTCGTCGATCGCCACGGCATGCGCGGGATCGACGCCAGCAAGATACGCGGCGCGCAGGAATGGTTCGGGATGCGGCTTGCCGTCATGCACATCGTTGCGGCTGATCGTCTTCATGCCAGGATAGGTCAGCCCGACCATGCGCAAATTGGCGTCGACGATCATCCGGTCCGAATTCGACACGACGGCTTGCGCCACGCCCCTTGCCCGCAAATCGCTGAAGATCTCGATCGCGCCGGGGCGCGGCTTCAGGCTCTCGACAAGCGGCAGATAGTGCTCGTATTTGCGGACGATCCAATCGTCGAAGGGCAGATCCAGGCCAAATTCGTCGCGCATCATTTCGTAGACCGGCCAGGCGGCGACACCGAGCACGCGCTCATGCAGGTCGGGCGGCGGCACGAGGCCGACACTGCGCATCGCCGCCACAAGAGCGGCTTCGTGCAGCGGTTCGCTGTCGACCAGCGTGCCGTCCATATCCCAGAAAACCGCTTTCGGTATCATGCAGAAAATCCCTTTTTCTGATCCCTTAAAGGGTTTGCGCCGGGAGATAAACCTTCCGGCCGGCTATCCCTTGTCGTCTGTCCGGGGCCGAAACCGCCTGCCATCCCTCGCTTAACATGATCCAGGGAGAGCATTTCCGTCGTGGCCATGTCGCGGCGCAAGCAATTGCCCTGGAGATTGACAATTGCGCAGGAGGCTTTTCCCTGTAAGAGTAGCAGCGAACCGCCCTGATGACCGGCGGCTTCGGGAGGCAGGACGTGAGTACCCGGCAGGATGGCGGCAGCAACAGGCTGGATGACGCGGCGCGCGCCGGCTGGCTTTATTATGTTGCCGGCAACACGCAGGACCAGATTGCCGCCACGCTCGGCATCTCACGGCAGACGGCACAGCGGCTGGTGTCGCTGGCGGTGTCGGAAGGGTTGATCAAGGTTCGCGTCGACCACCCGATCGCCAACTGCCTTGATCTGGCGTCACGGCTGAAATCACGCTTCGCGCTCGATCTGGTCGAGGTGGTGCCGAGCGATCCCAACTCATCCTCCACCACCATCGGCATCGCCGAAGCGGCCGCCGCCGAGATCGAGCGGCGGCTGCGCTCGCCAACCCCGATCGTCATGGCGATCGGCACCGGACGCACGCTGAAGGCGGCGATCGAGCAGCTGCCGCCAATGGACTGTCCGCAGCACAAGGTGGTGTCCTTGACCGGCAACATCTCGCCGGATGGCTCGGCAGCCTTCTACAACGTCATCTTCACCATGGCAGACAGGGTGAAGGCGCGATCCTTCCCGATGCCGCTGCCGGTCATCGCCTCTTCGCCGGAGGAGCGCGAGATGCTGCTCAACCAGCCGATGATCCAGCCGACGCTGGCGCTGGCCGCCGAGGCCGACGTCACCTTCATCGGCATTGGCGACCTCGGCCCCAAGGCGCCGCTCTACGAGGACGGCTTCATTTCGGAAAGTGAGTTGAAGGCCCTGCAGAAGGCCGGCGGCATCGCCGAAATCGTCGGCTGGGTGTTCGATCGCGAAGGCCGCATGATCGAAGGCATCACCAACGACCGGGTGTCATCGGCTTCGCTGCCGTCACGCGAAAAATCGCTGGTCATCGCGCTTGCCATGGGCGAGCGCAAGTTGCCTGGTATCCTGGCGGCGGTGAACAGGCGGCTGGTCAACGGGCTCATCACCGATGAACGGACGGCGGCTGCCCTGCTGGCCGGCGGATGACACCGAACCGCTTTCGCTCGCGGGACTGTAACGGCGCCACGGCCGATTTGGGATAAGGTCAGTCAGGCTATCTGCCCCGCCCGAAAGGGTCGTTGCCATCAAGGAAACCGAGGTCGCGTTGCAGATGCGGGGAGAGGTCCCTGATGTCGAGATGCGCCCGTTTTCTGACCGCGAACCAGCTGAATCCGTCCGCGAGCCACGAAATCCAGCGATGATCCGGAGTGGGAGGGCATTTCTGCTGCGCCATGGCCATGATCGTCAACCTTCGCTATCTTGCACCCGAATGACGGGTTGATGCCGAATGTCGGTCTTGCCGACCGCCTTTGCCAATCGAACTTCGATAAGGACCCATAAGGAGGCTTTATGCCGGACCTTGGCTCGCGACAGGTTTCGCAGCTCCCGCCGCTGCAGGCGATCCGGGTGTTCGAAGCGGTGGCGCGGCATCTTTCCTTCACAAAGGCCGCCGAGGAGCTTGCCATGACGCAGGCGGCGGTCAGCTATCAGATCAAGGTGCTGGAGGAGCGGGTCGGCGCACCGCTTTTCCTGCGGCGGCCGCGCCAGATCGCACTGACCGCGGCCGGGCAGCGCCTGGCGCCGGCGGTCAGCGAAGCCTTCGCCATTCTTGGCCAGGCCTATGCCGCGGCGCGTGGCGGCGCGGATGGGTTGCTGTGCGTCACCACGGTGCTGACCTTTGCCTCGAACTGGCTGGCGCATCATCTGGGCTCGTTCCAGATCGCGCATCCCTCTCTTGCCGTGCGGCTCGAAACGTCGAGCCGCCTGACCGATTTCGCCCGCGAGGATGTCGATCTCGCCATCCGCTCGGGTGGCGGCAAATGGCCTGGGCTGGAAGCCCACAAGCTGCTCGATGCCGATTACACGCCGATGCTGAGCCCCAGGCTCGCGGCGAGCATTGGCGGCGTCAAGGAACCGGCCGACCTGTTGCGGCTGCCGATCCTCGATCCCGGCGACATCTGGTGGACGCAATGGTTCGAGGCTGCGGGCGTGCCTTCGCACGACCTTGCCAGTCGGCCTGGCAGCAGCATGGGCGCACAGGCTTACGAGGCCAATGCGGCAATCGCCGGCCATGGCGTGGCGATCCTGACCAGGGCGCTGTTCAAGGCGGAGCTGGCCGACGGCCGCCTGATCCAGCCTTTCGACCTGGTCGGTGACGACGGTCACGCCTATTGGCTGGTCTACCCGGAGGCGCGCCGCAACGTGCCGAAGATCCGCGCCTTCCGCGACTGGCTGCTGGCCGAGATCGCCTGCTGAGAGGCAAGCCCTCCGGCAACCCCACGCAACCCCGCACGCCTTCCTGTCCTGCCGCCTGACGAAGGCGGCGGGCAAGGCTCGTCCCCGCAATATCCGCGCGTCCATTGCCCATCGCCGTCGCCGAGTGCTGCGCTGCAGCATCGAATCCGGCTTGACATAATTAACACTAAATGAGTAATTGCTCACAGCCAAGGCAAATGCTCATCTTGGTTCATGGGAGGAATTTGATGAAACTTCGCACGCTCACCCTGGGCTTGTTGTCGGCCAGCGCTCTTGCCTTCGCCGCACACGCCGAATCCATCACCATCGCCACCGTCAACAATGGCGATATGGTCCGCATGCAGAAGCTGACCGACGACTTCACCAAGGCTAACCCGGACATCACGCTCAACTGGGTTACGCTCGAGGAAAACGTGCTGCGCGAGCGCGTCACGACCGACATCGCCACCAAGGGCGGCCAGTATGACGTGATGACCATCGGCACCTACGAGGTTCCGATCTGGGCCAAGCAGAGCTGGCTGTTGCCGCTGGACAAGCTCGGCGACGACTATGACGCCAAGGACATCATCCCGGCCATCGCCGGCGGCCTTTCGGTCGACGGCAAGCTCTATGCCGCGCCCTTCTACGGCGAAAGCTCGTTCGTCATGTACCGCAAGGACCTGATGGACAAGGCCGGGCTGAAGATGCCCGACGCGCCGACCTGGGACTTCATCAAGCAGGCCGCCGACAAGATGACCGACCGCGCCAATGGCGTGAATGGTGTGTGCCTGCGCGGCAAGGCCGGCTGGGGCGAGAACATGGCCTTCCTGACGGCGATGTCGAACTCGTTCGGCGCCCGCTGGTTTGACGAGAACTGGAAGCCGCAGTTCGACCAGCCCGAATGGAAGAAGACACTGCAGTTCTATGTCGACCTGATGAAGGCCGACGGCCCCGAGGGCGCGTCCTCCAACGGCTTCAACGAAAACCTGGCGCTGTTCCAGCAGGGCAAGTGCGGCATGTGGATCGACGCCACCGTCGCGGCGTCCTTCGTTTCTGACCCGAAGAACTCGACCGTCGCCGACAAGGTCGGCTACGCACTGGCACCCGACAACGGGCTCGGCAAGCGCGGCAACTGGCTGTGGGCATGGTCGCTGGCGATCCCCGCCGGCACGCAGAAGGCTGACGCCGCCGAGAAGTTCGTTTCCTGGGCGACCAGCAAGCACTACGCTGAACTGGTTGCCTCGAAGGAAGGCTGGGCCAACGTTCCTCCGGGCACGCGCTCCTCGCTCTACGCCAATGCCGACTACCAGAAGGCGGCTCCGTTCGCCAAGATGACGCTGGACTCCATCAATGCCGCAGATCCGACGCATCCGACCGTCAAGCCGGTGCCCTATGTCGGCGTCCAGTTCGTCGCCATCCCTGAGTTCCAGGGCCTTGGCACCACTGTCGGCCAGCTCTTCTCGGCGGCTCTTGCCGGCCAGTCGAGCGTCGACGATGCCCTGAAGCAGGCCCAGGACGCTGCCACCGCGGCAATGACCGAAGGCGGATATATCAAGTAAGGCTCCTCCCGGTGCCGAATGCCGGTCGCCTTCCTGGCCGGCAACGGCCGCCCGAATCCCAGTTCGGGCGGCCGCCTTCAACGCCTCTGAAAATTCAGTCCGACCAGTGAAGGGTGACCGTCATGGCTACTCAGCAGACCCGTTCGCTTGCCCGTTTCATGATGGCGCCATCCGTGGTGCTGCTGTTCGTCTGGATGATTGTGCCGCTGGTCATCACCATCTGGTTCTCCTTCCAGCAGTTCAACCCGCTCAACCCGATCCACGACGGCTTCGTTGGCTTCTCGAACTACGCGCTGTTCTATTCAAACCCGGCCTTCCTGCAATCGATCCTCAACACGCTCACGCTGGTGGTCAGCGTGCTGCTGATCACGGTGATCGGCGGCATCCTGCTGGCACTTCTGATCGATCAGCCGATGTGGGGACAAGGCATAGTCCGCATTCTCGTCATTTCGCCGTTCTTCGTCATGCCGCCGGTGGCGGCATTGGTCTGGAAGAACATGATCATGCACCCGCAATATGGCGTGTTCGCCGATATAGCGCGCTTGTTCGGGGCCCAGCCGATCGACTGGTTCGGACAACATCCGATGCTGGCGATCATCATCATCGTCGCCTGGCAGTGGTTGCCGTTCGCGACGCTGATCCTCTTGACCGCGCTGCAGTCGCTGGACGGTGAGCAGAAGGAAGCCGCCGAGATGGACGGCGCCGGCTTCATCAGCCGTTTCATCTACCTGACGCTGCCGCATATGTCGCGCGCCATCACCGTCGTCATCCTGATCCAGACGATCTTCCTGCTCTCCGTCTATGCCGAGATCCTCGTCACCACCAATGGCGGCCCGGGATACGCCTCCACCAACCTGCCCTTCCTCGTCTACCAGAAGGCCTTGCTGGAATTCAAAATCGGCCAGGCATCCGCCGGCGGTGTGATCGCCGTCATTCTCGCCAACATCGTTGCCTTCTTCGCCATGCGCGCCGTCGGCAAGAACCTGGACAAATAGGGAGGATACGATGGCACGCTCAGTCACCACCCAGCACAAGACGATCGCGACCGCGGCGGCCTGGATCGTCGCCCTGCTGATCTTCTTCCCGATCCTCTACACGATCATCACCTCGTTCAAGTCGGAGCAGGAAGCCATCCAGGGCTTCAGCATGATCCCGTCGGGAACGATGGAGAGCTACGCAGAGGTCCAGGCGCAGAGCGGCTACTTCAAATTCTTCCTCAACTCGGTGCTGCTCTCGGTCGGTTCGACCATCCTGGCCCTGCTGGTCGCCATACCGGCGGCATGGTCGATGGCCTTCTCGCCGACCAAGCGAACCAAGGACATCCTGATGTGGATGCTGTCCACCAAGATGATGCCGGCGGTCGCCGTGCTGTTCCCGATCTACCTGATCTTCCGCGACGCCGGCCTGCTCGACAGCCGCATCGGCCTGATGATCATGCTGATGCTGATCAACCTGCCGATCGTGGTGTGGATGCTCTACACCTACTTCCGCGAAATCCCTGGCGAGATCCTGGAAGCGGCACGCATGGACGGCGCTTCGCTGTGGAACGAGATCGTCTATGTGCTGACGCCGATGGCGGTGCCGGGCATCGCCTCGACCATGCTGCTCAACATCATCCTGGCCTGGAACGAGGCATTCTGGACGATCCGGCTGACCACCACCGAGGCCGCGCCGCTGACGGCCTTCATCAGCTCGTTCTCCAGCCCGCAAGGCCTGTTCTGGGCCAAGCTCTCGGCGGCTTCGACACTGGCGATCGCGCCGATCCTGATCATGGGCTGGTTCAGCCAGAAGCAGCTGGTGCGCGGCCTGACATTTGGCGCGGTGAAGTAACGGACGTTGCCTGAAGCAATCGGCGAAAAATAACCCCTCGGGGAGGAAACCATGGGAAACATCACGCTCAAGAACGTCTCCAAGTCCTTCGGAGCGACGTCCATCATCCCCGGCCTCGACCTCGTGATCGAGAATGGCGAGTTCGTCGTCTTCGTCGGCCCGTCGGGTTGCGGCAAGTCAACGCTGCTGCGCCTGATCGCCGGGCTGGAGGACACCAGCGGCGGCACCATCAACATCGACGGCCGTGATGTCACCGGCGAGGCGCCGGCCAAGCGCAAGCTCGCCATGGTGTTCCAGTCCTATGCGCTCTACCCGCACATGACGGTGGCCAAGAACATCGGCTTCCCGCTGAAGATGGCCGGCGAAGACAAGGCGACCATCGACAAGAAGGTGGGAGACGCGGCGCGCGTGCTGAACCTCACCAACTATCTTGAACGCCGTCCCGGCCAGCTTTCCGGCGGCCAGCGGCAGCGCGTCGCCATCGGCCGCGCCATCGTGCGCCAGCCAACCGCCTTCCTGTTCGACGAACCGCTGTCCAACCTGGACGCGGCACTTCGCGGCACCATGCGGCTGGAGATCAGCGAACTGCACCAACAGCTCAAGACCACCATGATCTACGTCACCCACGACCAGGTCGAAGCCATGACCATGGCCGACAAGATCGTCGTGCTGAACGCCGGCAACATCGAGCAGGTCGGCTCGCCGATGGAACTCTACAAGACACCGAAGAACCTGTTCGTGGCCGCCTTCATCGGCTCGCCGAAGATGAACCTGATCGAGGGCGCGCCGGCGGCCAAACACGGCGCCAAGACGATCGGCATCCGTCCCGAGCACATGGAGATATCGACCACCGCTGGCGAATGGAAAGCGACCGTCGGCGTTGCCGAGCATCTCGGCTCCGACACCTTCCTGCACGTCCAGGCCGATGGCGTCGGACCGCTGACGGTGCGCGCCGACGGCGAGCTGGCCGTGCATCACGGCGACACCATCTATCTGACGCCCGACAAGGCCAAGCTGCATCGCTTCGGCGCCGACGGAAAGGCGATATGACCATGCGGCTGGCCGGCAAATCGGCGCTGATCACGGGTTCGGCCCGTGGCATCGGCAGGGCCTTTGCCGAAGCCTATGCGCGCGAAGGCGCCACGGTGGCGATTGCCGACATCAACCTTGAGGCTGCCGAAAAGACGGCCGCCGAGATCGGCGGCAAAGCCTACGCCGTGAAGCTCGATGTCACGGATCAGGCATCCATCGACACAGCGGTGAAGGCAGTGGAGACCAGGACCGGTGGTCTCGACATATTGATCAACAACGCCGCCTTGTTCGACCTGGCGCCAGTCGTCGAGATCAGCAGGGCGAGCTACGAAAAACTGTTCTCCGTCAATGTCGCCGGCACGCTGTTCATGCTGCAGGCCGCCGCCCGCTCGATGATCGCGCGTGGCAAGGGCGGCAGGATCATCAACATGGCGAGCCAGGCAGGGCGGCGCGGCGAGGCACTGGTCGGCGTCTATTGCGCCACCAAGGCCGCCGTCATCTCGCTGACCCAGTCGGCGGGGCTCGACCTGATCAAGCACCGCATCAATGTCAACGCGATTGCCCCCGGCGTGGTCGATGGCGAGCATTGGGATCACGTCGATTCGCTGTTCGCCAGGTACGAAAACCGGCCGAAGGGCGAGAAGAAGAGGCTGGTCGGTGATGCCGTGCCCTATGGCCGCATGGGCACGGCCCATGACCTTACCGGCATGGCGGTCTTTCTCGCCAGCAGCGACGCCGAATACATCGTCGCCCAGACCTACAATGTCGATGGCGGCCAGTGGATGAGCTGAGGGCGGGGACGGCCTCTTCTCCTCGTCCCTCCGCGCGGAGAAGAGGCCGACATCAAGGTGAGGGGCGGCATCGACCTCGGAAGATTGCACCGCGCCTACCTCTCCCCTGAAGGACGGGGAGAGGCGAGTAACGAAGGCCGCAGCCCGGCCAAAGGGTAGAACAGATGACCGTGAAACTCTCGTCTTCAAATCTCTCCAAGCTGCCCGCCAAGGTCGCCGGTCCGAAATATGACCGCGCGGCGCTCAAGGCCGGCATCGTGCATTTCGGCGTCGGCAATTTCCACCGCTCGCACCAGGCCGTCTATCTCGACGACCTGTTCAATTCGGGCATCGGCCACGACTGGGCGCTGGTCGGCGCCGGCGTGTTCGAGGGCGAGAAGATCGGCCGCGCCAAACTGGAGGAGCAGGATTGGCTGACCACCGTGGTCGAGCAGGATAGCGGTCATATGAGCGCCCGCGTCACCGGCGCGATGATCGACTTCCTGACGCCGGGCGACGCGGCGGGCATCATCGAACGGCTTGCCGACCCGGCGATCAGGATCGTTTCATTGACCATCACCGAGGGCGGCTATTTCATCGACCCGGCCTCCGGCGTGTTCAACCCGACCCATCCCGATATTGTCGCCGATGCCCAGCCAGGCGCCACGCCGAGGACCGTGTTCGGCATCATCCTTGCCGGACTGGTACGCCGCCGCGATGACGGCATCGTGCCGTTCACCGTGATGTCCTGCGACAACATCCCCCACAATGGCCATGTCACCTCCGATGGCGTCATCGGCCTGGCGCGCCTGATCGATGAGGATCTGGCGAACTGGATCAGCGACCATGTTGCCTTTCCGAACGGCATGGTCGATCGCATCACCCCGGCCACCACCGACCGCGAGCGCGGCATCCTGGCCAGGGACTTTGGGCTGGAGGACAACTGGCCGGTGTTCTGCGAGCCGTTCCGGCAATGGGTGCTGGAAGACCATTTCACCGATGGCCGTCCGCCATTGGAAAAGGTCGGCGTGCAGTTCGTCAAGGACGTCGCTCCCTATGAGTTGATGAAGATCCGCATCCTCAATGGCGGCCATGCCACCATTGCCTATCCGGCCGGGTTGATGGACATCCATTTCGTCCATGAGGCGATGCAGGAGCCTCTGGTCGCCGGCTTCCTGGCCAAACTCGAACGGGAAGAGATCATTCCGACCGTGCCGCCGGTGCCGGACACGGTTCTGGAAGAGTACTACCAGCTCATCGAAAGCCGCTTCTCCAATCCCAAGATCGGCGACACGGTGCGCCGTCTCTGCCTCGACGGCTCCAACCGCCAGCCGAAATTCATCATCCCGACCATCGCCGACCGCCTGAAGGCGGGGGAAAGCGTCGCCGGCCTGGCGCTGGAATCAGCGCTGTGGTGCCGCTACTGCTTCGGCACGACGGATAGCGGCGCCGTCATCGAGCCCAACGATCCGAGCTGGGACCGGCTGCAGGCGACGGCCAAGGCGGCCAGGGACGCGCCTGCCGCCTGGCTTGCCATGGAGGACATCTATGGCAATGTCGGCCGCGCCGCCCCGTTCGTCGAGGCGTTCGCTCATGCCCTCGACGTGTTGTGGGCGGATGGCGCGCGGGCCACGCTGACGCGCTACCTCGCCGGCAAGCTCTGAGACCATCCGAAACCATGGCGCCTGAACTGGTCATCTTCGACTGCGATGGCGTGCTGGTCGACAGCGAAGCGCTCTCTGTCTCGGCGCTGCTTGGCATGATCAGACTTGCCGGTGGCAGCGTCAGTGAGGACACCGCCTACGAGCATTTCCTCGGCAAGAGCATGAAAAGCGTCCGCGAGATCCTCGGCCGCGACTTCGGGCTCGACATCACCGACCGGCACCTGACCGAGATGCGCGTCGAATTGATGCGCAGGTTCCGCGAGGAGCTGAAGCCGATGCCCGGCGTCATGGAGATGCTGCCGAAGCTCGGTCTGCCGTTCTGCGTCGCGTCCTCGGGCACGCTCGACCGTATCCGCTATGCGCTCGACGTCACCGGATTGCTTGGGCTGATGGAGCCGCATCTGTTCAGCGCCGGCATGGTGGCCAAGGGAAAGCCCGCGCCGGACTTGTTCCTGCATGCCGCCGCCAGCATGCGAGCCCATCCGCGCAAATGCGTCGTCGTCGAGGACAGCCCGGCCGGCATCGCCGCGGCACGGGCGGCGGGCATGCGCGTTCTTGCCTTCACCGGCGGCTCGCATGCCGGCAACCCTGCCTTGAAAGCGCGGCTTGCGTCGAGTGAACCGGACTTTATATTCGCTGACATGCTGCAATTGCCCGATCTGATTGCAGGCCTGGGAGCGAGAGTTAAAACATCTTGACGAAACAATTTGTTTGCGCGGTCGATGTCGGCACCGGGAGCGCCCGCGCGGGCATTCTCCACACCACTGGCAGCTTGCTCGGCCGCGCCGAGCGGCCCATCGCCATGAACCAGCCAAAGGCCGATCACGCCGAACATGATTCGCGAGATATCTGGTCGGCAGTCTGCACCGCCGTACGCGCCGCGCGCCAAAAAGCCGGCGTCGCCGCCGAGGATGTTGTCGGCATCTCCTTCGACGCCACCTGTTCGCTGGTGGTGCGCGACCGGCAAGGCGATCAGCTCAGCGTCTCGGTCAGCGGCGACAGGCGCTGGGACACCATCGTATGGCTCGATCATCGTGCCATAGCCGAGGCCGACGAATGCACGGCAAGTGGCCATGCCGTGCTCGACTATATCGGTGGCGTCATGTCGCCGGAAATGGCGACGCCGAAGCTGATGTGGCTGAAACGCAACCTGCCGGGAACGTGGGCGCAGGCCGGCACTTTATTTGACCTGACCGATTTCCTGACCTGGCAAGCGACAGGCTCGCTGGCCCGCTCGCAATGCACGCTGACCGCCAAATGGACCTATCTGGCACATGAGGAGATCGGCTGGCGGCGCGATTTCTTCAAGATCGTCGGCCTCGAGGATCTTTTTGAGCATGGCAATTTGCCCGAGAGAGCCAGTCCGGTCGGCGCCGATATCGGCCAATTGACCGCGCAGGCGGCGGCGGAGCTTGGCCTGACGGAGAAATGCCGGGTCGGCGCCGGCGTCATCGACGCCTATGCCGGGGCGCTTGGCGTGCTCGGCGGCTTTGCCGGTGACGAACGGAACATCGGCCGGCATCTGGCGCTGATCGCCGGGACATCTTCCTGCGTCATGGCGATGTCGCCCGACCCGCAGCCCTTCGCCGGCGTCTGGGGTCCCTACTATGGCGCGGCGCTGCCCAAACTGTGGCTGTCGGAAGGCGGGCAGTCGGCGACCGGCGCCCTGCTCGACCACATCATCCGCTGGCACGGCGCCGGCGGCGAGCCGGATGCCGCCATGCATGCCAAAATCGCCCGGCGTGTCGCCGAACTGCGCGCCATCGAGGGAGAAAACCTGGCTGCAAGGCTGCATGTGCTGCCGGACTTCCACGGCAACCGCTCGCCGCTTGCCGATCCGCACGCCGTCGGCGTCGTCAGCGGGCTGACGCTGGATTCCTCCTTCGACAGCCTGTGCAAGCTCTACTGGCGCACCGCCGTCGGCATCGCGCTCGGCGTGCGCCATGTCTTGGAGGCGCTGAACGAGAACGGCTACCTGATCGACACACTGCATGTCACCGGCGGCCACACCAAAAACCCGCTTTTGATGGAGCTCTATGCCGACGCCACCGGTTGCACGGTGATCGAGCCGCTGGCAGACGAGGCGGTGCTGCTCGGCACCGGCATGGTGGCGGCCACCGCGGCCGGGCTTTTCCCCGACCTCAACGCCGCCTGCCTTGCCATGCAGCAGGGCGGCAAGAGGCGCGCGTCCAATCCCATGGCAACCGGGCGCTTCGACCGCGACTACCGGATTTTCCTCGAAATGCACCGGCAGCGGCAGGTGCTGGACACGATCACGTAGAGAGCTGTCGCGTCACTGCCACAGCAGGGAGGCGCCGGACTTGGCATCGAACAGATGCAGGCTCGATTCGTCGAAGGTGTAGCGCACATCGCCGCGGATGACGGGACAGGCGCGACTCGAAACCAGCGCGCTGATTTCCTTGCCGCCCAAACCGAATGTCACCAGCGCATCATTGCCATGGAACTCGATGAGATCAGCCGTGCCTGCCAGGAGATTCCCGGAGGCGTCAGGGGCCGCGGGCTTGAGGTCCGGGGGCCTGATGCCAAGCACCGCGCGCTCGCCATGTTGAAGCTTGAACCGTGAGCCATCGATGCTGAAGACGGTTCCGCCATTGGTCAGCGTCCAGCCGTCTCCTTTCCGGCCTATGGTGACGTCGATGAAGTTCATGTTCGGCGTGCCGATGAATCCGGCGACGAACAGATTGCCCGGCCGCTCGTAGATTTCCGCCGGCGAGCCGATCTGCTCGATCCTGCCGTCGCGCAGCAGCACGATGCGGTCGGCAAGCGTCATCGCCTCCAACTGGTCGTGGGTGACGTAGACGGTGGTCGTGTTCAATGACTGGTGCAGGCGGGCGATCTCGACGCGCATGTGGTTGCGCAGCTTGGCGTCCAGATTGGAAAGCGGCTCGTCGAACAGGAACACCTTTGGCGTCTTGATCATGGCGCGGGCAATCGCCACGCGCTGCTGCTGGCCGCCGGAGAGTTCAGCCGGCTTGCGGCCCAGATAGGGATCCAGGCCAAGTGTCTTCGAGACGGCTTCGACACGCTGCTGAATCTCGGCCTTCGGCACCTTCTGGCGCTTCAGGCCGAAGGCGATGTTGTCGAAGATCGTCATATGCGGGTAGAGCGCGTAGTTCTGGAACACCATGGCGATGCCACGGTCGCCGGGATCGAGGTCGTTGACCACCTTGCCGCCGATCGAGACCTCGCCGCCGCTGATGTCCTCGAGCCCCGCCAGCATGCGCAACAAGGTCGACTTGCCGCAGCCCGACGGGCCGAGGAAGACGACGAATTCATGTTCCTCGATGCTCAGATTGAGGTCGCGGATGACGGTCGTGGCGCCATAGGATTTCTCGACATGGGAGCAGGTGATCGCGGACATGGTTCGGTCAGCCCTTCTCGCTCGAAATCAGGATCTGCAGCTTGACGTCTTCCGGGTGGCCCGCAGCCGCCCGCTCGAACGCCTCGATGCTGTCGGCGAAATCATAGGTGCCGGTGATCAGCGGATTGAGGTCGACCTTGCCTGACGCGATGAGCTGCAAGGCGCGGTCGAAAATGTTGGCGTAGCGGAACACCGTCTCGATGCGCACTTCCTTCGATATGGCCGCCGGCACGTTGAGCGACACCGGCTCCACCGGCAATCCGACCAGGACCACTGCGCCGCCGGGGCGCACGACATCGAACAGATTGGCGAATGCCTTCGGGCTACCGCTGGCCTCGAAGACAATGTCGGCTCCCCAATTGTCGGTCGCCACCGCCACCGCATCGGCCAGCGACAGCTCCCCGATGTTGACCGGGACGATGCCCGGATACCGGGCCGCAATTTCGAGCTTGGGGGCGGAGAAGTCGGAAATCAGCACCTTCGAACAACCGCCGGCAAGCGCGGCAAGCGCGATCATGATGCCGATCGGGCCGCAGCCGATGACAACCGCCACGTCGCCAGGAACGATGCGCGCGCGGGCGGCCGCCTGCATGCCGATGGCAAAGGGCTCGACCATCGCCCCTTCGGCGAAGGAAACGTTGTCCGGCAGCCTGTAGGTGAACGCGGCCGGATGAACAGCTTCAGGCGCCAGAATGCCGTGCACCGGCGGTGTCGCCCAGAAGCTCACATCCGGGTCGACATTGTAGATGCCAAGTTTTGTTGCCCGCGACGACAGGTTCGGCACGCCCGGCTCCATGCAGACGCGATCACCGACCTTCAGCGTTCGGACATTGGCGCCAATTTCGACGATCGTTCCGGACGCTTCATGGCCGAGCACCATCGGCGCACGCACGACGTAGCTGCCGATGGCGCCGTGGGTGTAGTAGTGCACGTCGCTGCCACAGACGCCGACCGTGTGGATGGCTATTTTGACGTCGTCCGGCCCGACGTCGAGCGGCAACGCAATCTCGCGCAGGGCCAGCTCGCCCTTTTTCTCAAGCACCAATGCCCGCATCGTATCGTCCTCGCTTCAAGTCTTTTTCTGCCGGAAAACGGAATTCAGGAAGCCGCTGAGCACGCCGAGAAACAGCAACGGCGGCAGCGACAAGAGCACGACCGAGGCGTTGAGGATGCCCCACGGCACGTTCATGCCTTGCTGGGACAATTCCGAGGCGACGATCGGCAAGGTCTTGGCGTTGGAGCTGGACAGCATCAGCGCGATCAGGAACTCGTTCCAGACCAGCACGAAGCTGAAGGCGACCGCGCCGGTCAGCGAGCGCGCCGCGACCGGCAGCGCGATCCGCCAGAACACCGAGTAGGCGCCGTAGCCATCGACGAAGGCGGCTTCCTCGACCTCCTTCGGCACGGCCTGGAAAGCGGGAATGGCCAGCCACATGATCACCGAGATGGTCAGCAGCGAATAGGTGACGATCAGCGCGGCCAGCGTGTCGTAGAGCCCGAGTTGCAGCCAGATCACCATCAGCGGGATGGCCACCGCCACCGGTGGCAGAAAGCGCAGCGACAACACGAAGAACTGGATGTCACCGGCCCAGCGGTTGGGATAGCGCGCGACCGAATAGGCGGCAGGCAAGCCAAGCACCACGCCGATCAGCACCGCGACGCCGCAGGCGATGACCGAGTTGTAGAGGCCGATCATGACGCTGTCGCGGCCGATGATGTAGCTGATATTGGCCAGTGTCGGGGTGAATACCAGGCGCGGCACGCGGGTGATGATGTCGACATTGTTCTTGAGCGAATTGAGCGCTGTCCACAGCAGTGGAAACACTGCCATGAAGCCGGCAAGGGCCAGCACGGTCTTGCCGATCAGGCGGCCCGGCCTCATGCCTGCACCCGCTTCCACAGCATGGTGAAGGTGATGACGGTGGCGATCATCATCAGCACGGCCATCGCCGAGGCATAGGACACCTTGCCCGACTCGATGAAGCCTTGCGAGAAGGCGTACATGTCGAGCGTTTCGGTCGCCACGCCTGGTCCGCCACGCGTCATCACATAGATCAGATCGAAGGAACGCAGCGACTCGATCATCTTGACGAACATCAGGCTGATCAGCGGTGCCTTCAGCATTGGCAGGGTGACATAGGCGTGGATCTGCCAGCGCTTGGCATGGTCCAGCCGTGCCGCCTCGATCGGCTGCGGCGGCAGCGTTTCCAAAAGCTTCAGCACGATGACGGCGAAGAACAGGCCCCACTGCCAGACATCGACCGACGCGACGGCAAACAAGGCTGTCGCCGGCTTGGACAGCGGGTCGAAGATCAGCCCGCCGGTCAGCAGCCGATAGGGGTAAGTGGCGATGCCGTAGAGCGGATGGTAGGCGAACTTCCACACGAAGGCCGCCGAGACACGTGGCAGCAGCACCGGGATGATGAACAGCAGGCAGTAGATGTTGCGCAGGCGCGGCGACGCGACCTCGAACATCAGCACGCCCAGCCCGATCGCAACGGCCATTGTCGCCGCGACGGTGACGATCTCCCACTTCACCGACACCCAGACGGCGTTGAGAAAACGCCGGTCGAAGAACAGGTCGTAGAAGTTCGAGAACCAGACATAGGAATAGGCTGTCGAGGAGAGCTCACGGTTCTGCAAGGCGATGACGATGGCGTAGAGAGTCGGCACCATCGACAGCACCAGCAGGATGGCAAGCGTCGGAACGATGAAGGTGACCGGCAAGGATGAGCGTCGGGCCATTGGTATCTATCCGGCAACAGTTCAGCAGCTGGGCGGGAATCCCGCGGCGCGCAGGCCCCGGCATTCGCTCGAATGCCGTGGACCGCGCGCCGCAGAGGGAGGACCCTTTATTTCTTCACCAGTTCGTTGGCATAGGCTTCAAGCTCGTTGAGGCCGCCCTTGATGTCGGTGCGGGTGCCGGTGACCAGCTCCTCGAGGATGATGCCCCAACGGTCGCCGAGATCCGGCCAGCGCGGGTCCTGCCAGAAGTTGACCGCCGTGACCTTACCCGTTTCGGCCAGCGCCTGTCCGAGATCGGCGCCGTAGATATCGGCGAATTCCTTGCTGGACAGGATGCTGGTGCGGTTCAGTTCGCCGAATTGGTGGGCATCAAGCCGGCGCTTCTCGTTTTCCTTCGATGTCGCCCAGGCGATGAACAGTCCGGCGCATTTCTTCGAAGCGTCGTCGGCATTGGCCTTCGCCGCGATGGCAAGGCCATGGCCGTAGCCGCCGCCGGTCAGCGGCGCCGGCGGCGGCAGGAAGCCGACCTTGCCGACCACTTGCGAGGTCTTCGGGTCGACAGACATGCCCGACAGCGGCGTCGATTCGACAAGGATGGCGACCTGGCCCGACAGGAAGGCGCCGGTCGATTCATCCCAGCTGCCGGTCTGCGTGCCGGGTGCGGAATCCTTGAACAGCTTCAGGTAGGTTTCGGTCGCCTTGACGGCGGCGTCCGAATTGAAGACCGGCTTGTCGCCATCGAACCATTGGCCGCCATAAGCCTTGAAGAACGGCATCCAGCGCCAGACATTGGCGCCCGAACCGCGTGCTCCTCGCAGCGCGATGCCATACATGCCCTTGTCAGGATTGGTCAGCTTCGGCACGTCGGCGATCAACTCGTCCAGCGTCTTGGGCGGCTGGATGCCGGCGGCCTCGAGCACGTCCTTGCGGTAGACCATCAAGTCGCCGCCGCCGGTCAGCGGCGCGAACCAGACCTTGCCGTCATAGGTGGCGACTTTCTGGCGGCCCGGATCGAAATCGGCGTAGTCGTAGTCTGCCGGATAATAATCGGTCAGCGGCACGATCCATTTCGACGAGGCAAACAAAGCGACGTTGGCCTCGTCGACATAGTAGACGTTGTAGTTGCCGACGGTGGACGCATCGGCGCGCGACTTTGCCCGGCGGTCGTTCTCGTTGAGATAATCGATCTGGAAGCTGGCGCCGGAGAGCTTCTGGAACTCAGCCTTGGAGTCCTCCAGAAGTGTCAGGCCGTCACGTGGCTGCGCCAGCACCTTGACCGGCGCCGAGCAGACCGGCGCCTGCGCCAAGGCGATGGTGGAAACGGTAGCGGAAAGCATAAAAGCTGCGCCAAGGCTGGCAGCAAGCCGAACTGGTTTCATGATCTTTTCTCCTCCAGGAACACTTCGCAGGAAGCGGACGTCGTCGGGTTATGCGATCCTCACCATCGCCCGAGTGACATGCCACCCATCGCCAAAATGCGGAGTTGCCGCGGGCCATGCTAGAAGCCCCGTTGCAGCCGACCTGTACTTTCATGCATTGTGCAGCGCAAAAACCGGCATTCGTTAAGAACGTTCGTCACACGAGTATCGATGGCGCCCGGAGCGGTGATGTTGGAGTGCGCTTATGCGCGCATTGTCAGCCGCTGCCGCGACAGCCGGCGGTAGGACGACGGCGTCAACTTATGCTTTCGCATGAAGGCGCGGTTGAAGTTCGAGATGTTCATATAGCCGACCTGGAAACAGATGTCGGTGATCGGAATATCGGTGTCCGCCAAGAGCTTGCAGGCCTGCCAGAGTCTCAGCTTGGCGAGGTGGTCGCTGAAGCTGTTGCCGGTGTTCTTCTGGAAGAAGCGCGAAAATGTGCTCTCCGTCATTCCCGCGAGTTCGGCCACGTCGGGCAGCTTCAGATCCTCGGCGAAATGCTGGAACAGATAGGTCAGCGTGCGCTGGATGATGTCGAGCGACGCGGCATCGAGAACCGGCGAGAAATCCGGCGAAGACAAGAGTTCGTACTCGTCGGTCCTGGCCAGGAGGTCGACCAGTTCGAGGAACAGGCAGAGGCGGGCGAGCCCATTCACCGTTCCCATCCGCTCCATCAGTTCGGCGCCCTCCAGCGCCGTGCGACCGTGAAAGACCATGCCGCGCAGCGACCGTTCGAGGAACGGCTCCAGTTCGCGCAGTTCGGGCAACAGGCCCGCCGAGCCGCGCAGCCTCTGCGCATCGAATTGCAGGACGATGTCGCGGCCTTCGATCAGCTCGCCCGGCTGCACCGCCGTCACCCAATCATGCGGCAGGCCGCCGCCGACGATGGTCAGGTAGCCAGGCCCGAACTCGCCAATGTGATCGCCAACCAGAACCACGCCGGAGGATTTCCTGAGCAGATGGATTTCGTATTCCGGATGAAAGTTCCAGACATTGCGCTCCCAGGGATAGTCGTCGAGCCGCCACAGGAAACTGTCGCTCGCCTCGGTAACGATGTGCTCGAAGGACGGTGCTGTCCGCGGGATCGCGGCCGGGTTCTTTCTGCGCCTGAACTGCATCCTACCTCCTGGCAAATCCGGGATCCGTGGTGGCACCCTCACTCGTCCATGCAATCCGTAGCAGCCGATTGCCCGCATGTGAAATGGGCATCAGTTCGCGCAGTGAGTGGGGTTTCGGCGCTGTGAGCGGCAATCGCCGGCTCCAATCTCCCCAGGCTGGCTCAATCTGTTCTCGCCGCCTCCTCTCTTGCCTTCATGTCGCGTTTCGTACAAAAGCTGACGCAAACGCCGCGAAACCGAAGGTTTTGCCGTTTGACATGCGGCTTCCGGCTCGATCCCGACGTGCCGCAACTGGAAAGAGCGGAAAATGTCTGCGATCGAAGCCGGCGCGCGCGCGCCGGAAAATCTTTGGCGTCAGGAAATCAGGGCAACGCTGGCGCTCGCCTGGCCAATGGTGCTGACCAATCTCGGCCAGACCGCGATGACGGCCACCGACGTCATGATGATGGGTCGTCTCGGGCCGGATACGCTGGCCAGCGGCGCGCTCGGCGCCAACCTCTATTTCATGCCGCTGATCTTCGGCCTCGGCCTGATGCTGGCGACCTCGCCGATGATCGCCACCGAACTCGGACGCCGCCGTCATTCGGTGCGCGACCTGCGCCGCACGGTGCGCCAGGGCCTGTGGCTGGCGATCCTTATCTGCATCCCGATCTGGATCGTGCTTTGGCATGGCGAGGCCATTCTGCTGGCCATGGGCCAGGAGCCGGCGCTGGCGCGTCAGGCCGGCATCTATCTGCGCTACCTCGAATGGGCGGTGCTGCCCTTCTACTTCTATATCGTGCTGCGCTCGTTCATCTCGGCGCTGGAGCGGCCGGGCTGGGCGCTGGTCATCGTCTTCGTCGCCGTTGCCTGCAACGTGTTCTTCAACTGGGTGTTCATGTTCGGCAATCTCGGTGTCGAACCGATGGGCATCGCCGGCTCCGGTCTCGCCACCACGCTGTCCAGCACGCTGATGTTCATCGGCATGGCTGTCGTGGTGATGCTGGAGAAGAAGTTCCGCCGCTACCATCTGTTCGGGCGTTTCTGGCGCGCCGACTGGCCGCGCTTCAAGGGTCTGTTGCGGCTCGGCCTGCCGATCGCCGGCATCCTCGCCTTCGAGGTGACGATCTTCAACGCGGCGGCGCTGCTGATGGGCCTGATCGACGCGGATTCGCTGGCCGCGCACGCGATCGCCATCCAGATCGCCTCGATCAGCTTCATGGTGCCGCTCGGTCTCAACCAAGCGGTGACGGTGCGCGTCGGTCTTGCCCATGGCGCCGGCAACCCGGAAGGCGTTTCCCGCGCCGGCTGGACCGCCTTCGTCATCGGTGTCTCGTTCATGGCGCTGATGGGGCTGGTGATGATCCTGTGGCCGCATCTCTTGATCAGCGCCTTCATCGACCTGGGCAACCCGGCCAATGCCAGGGTGATCGCGCTTGCCGTGTCGTTCCTGGCCTTCGCCGCGCTGTTCCAGGTCTTCGACGGCGCGCAAGCGGTCGCCGCCGGCATGCTGCGCGGCCTGCACGACACCAAGGTGCCGATGATCTACGCCGCGATCGGCTATTGGGGTGTCGGCCTGCCGCTCGGCGTGCTGCTCGCCTTCCATTTCGGCCTGCATGGCGTCGGCATCTGGATCGGCCTGTCGTCGGGGCTGGCGGTGGTGGCGGCCCTGCTTCTGGTGCGCTGGCTGCGGCGCGACCGTATCGCGCCGCCGCTCGCCTTCGGGCATTGAACGCAGACGGCCGCCGGTTCGGCGGCCGTCGTGTCCTAACATTGCGGCTCATTGAACGGAGCCCTTATGTCGGCCCCTGAAACGTCTGCTTTGCGCCAGAAGCGGTCGCCGAAGCGAGTGGCATTAAAGACCGAAATGGGCGAGCCGATTGTCCGCCTTCGGGACCTGATCGCGGAAAGCGGCTGTTCTTCTCATGTCCGCCGACTGACGATGCGCCTGTGTCGAACCTGCGAATAGAGAAACCAGGCGCAGGCAAAAACACAATGCGGCGGGCGGATAGACATAGCGATACACCGCGAGGTTGCAAAACGACCCAGTCTAGTGGCTCGCGGCGCGCACTACGGACTGGCGGCCGCGCCGTTCGACAAGCTTACGCTCGGCGACTGCGCCGAACATCAATCCGATCGCAGTCCAAAGCACTGCCTGAATGCCCAGGGACGCGACGCGGAAATTCCACAGCACGACGGCAGAAAACTGCTCCGGAACTTCGTTGACCGGCGGCAGCGCATAGTGCGCGACCGCCATCACCACCACATAGGCTGTACCGCCTGCTATCCAGGCGTTCCACGCGCCATGTTGCGGCATAAGACGCTTGGCGAGGCCGATTGAGGCGACCGCTGTGGCGACCGACATGACCAGCATCACGAAGAACAGCCCGGTTCGCGCCTCGATCGTCTCGGGGTTACCCACGGAAGGCGGACTAGCCGGATACTTGAACTCAGGCACCAGGATGATCGCGACAAAGCCGGCCAGCGCGATGAGCACTGCCGTGCCGCGCGGGCCAAAGCCGCTGACTCGCCCTTGGACATAAGAGAAGACCAGCGCGAACAACCCGCCTATGGACGCGCCGTAAACGAGAATGCCGGTCAGCAGGCCTAGTCCGGCTTGCGTGGCGCGACTGACAAGCTCGGGTTCCGGTGCTTCGCCCGCGGCCTGAGCCTGTTGTTCCTCAAAAGCGATGGCACGATCGACCTGAGGTTCGCCAAAGACCCTGGCGAAACCGAAGGCCAGGAGACCGGCGATGATCCCTACCAGCATGCCGCGCAGCAAAAGACTGCCAACCATGGTGCTGATCCTTTCCTAGTGACAGGGGAAGCCGAGCAGGTGACGGCCGTCGTGAACAAATTCGTGCACATACATGCTGCGGATCAACGACGTCGCACCTTCCTCGGCACCGACGAAATAAATCATCAGCATCAGCATCAGCCCGCCAAAGACTGCCCATGGCAGAAGCTCGCGAACCGGGATGGGAGCCGGAAGTGCAATGGGCTTGAGAGCGATTTCGGACATGAATGTTCTCCTTAAGAGTGTTCCTGGATTGACGTGGCAACGGCACTTTTGTTCGCCGCCACCACACGTTGCGATAGCGGCAACGCCTACGATGATTGGTGCATACGTCACGCCAGCCGTGTGGCTGGTGCGCGGCAGCTATGATCGTGATCGTGAGCATGGACGTGATGGTGATGATCACCGTGCGGATGATGATGACGGTCAAGGCTGAGCGGCTCGCCAAAGCCACGATGCTCGTCGGCGTGGCGCCACTGCTCCTTCCGGGCCATCAACTCGTCGAAGCTTGAAAGCTTCTTGTCGGTCACGAGTTTCTCAAGAGCGGCAAGCCATTGATGGTAATAGATCCCATTGTGGTTTTGCGGATCGAGGCCATAGGTCTTGCCGAGTTCGATTTCGGCGCTGATGTAGTTTACCCACTCCCGCCACTGGAAATAGCCGTTGCGGTGAAGCGCCAGCACGATTCCGAAGGCGGTGAGTTGCCAGGGCTCGGCAAACAGCGGGCCGGCTTCGTTGTGGGGAAGACCGGGAAGCTCGTCGATATTGGTATTCTGGGTCATCGGAAAAGTCCTTATCGAAGCTGTTTGGATGGACGAGCCGGTGCGGCGCGCTAGCGAGCGTGCTCCAGGTAGTCGTCCCATGCGTCGACATACATCCGGTCCCGCGGATGACCGGCCTCGCCCCACAAGTCGCGAGCGTTGAACACGACGGTGTAGACGTGCTGGGGCTTGGGTCCTTTGCGGTGGGCGCTGGTGTCGGGGAACACGAATACGCCGTGATCGAAGGTGACGGTGCCAACCTTGCCCTTGATATAGGCCGGCAGGCGGTTGTGATCGACCTTGTTCAGGTTGACGACCGTAACCTTGTCCCCGGCCTTGAACTTCGGCGCTATCTCGACATCGACGCGCGCCGGATCGCCGGTGGCCAGAACCGTCGGCACCATAGCGGTGGTGAGCATATTCATGCTGCTTTTCCTTTCATGAGCTGGGCGTGGCGAGCATCGACTTCTTCGCGAGTCACGATGCCGGCATCGATGCAATTTTGTTCGACGGTGCACAGCCACTTTTCGTAATAGCTCGACATCAGATAGTGGCGCGGATCCATCTTCTCGATCGGATGCCGGAACTGATCCACATTGTAGATGCCGGCGGCAAAGCAGGCGATCATCATCGACAGCATCCGCCCCTCCCATTCCTCATGGAAATAGGGTTCGTTTTGTTCAACCAGCACCGGGCCGAAGCCGTGCTTGCCGCCCACGTCGTGAATTCCATTCATGGTTTGATCCTTTGCCAGAGCCTAGTGCGAAGGTGATTGCGCCACGCCAGTTCGGATCATGGAATCCCGGGTGACGAGAGCTGCCAGTTCCTGTTCGTTTAGGTTTTCAGTGCCCGCGGGGCGCACCGGAATCACCAGGTAGCGAAGCTCGGCGGTGCTGTCCCAGACACGGACCTCGACATCGTCGGCGACATCAAGGCCGAATTCCTTCAAGACGCTCCGAGGCTCGATCACCACCCTTGCCCGGTAAGGCGCCGACTTGAACCAGACGGGAGGCAAGCCTAGCGTCGGCCAAGGATAGCAGGAGCAGAGGGTGCAAACGACGACGTTGTGGACCGAAGGCGTGTTCTCCAGGGCGACCATGTTCTCGCCCTGGATGCCGATATAGCCGAGGCTCTTGATCGCGGCGGTACCGTCCTCCAGCAACCATTTCCTGTATTTGGGATCGGTCCATGCCTTGGCGACGACCTTTGCGCCGTTCTTTGGACCCATCTGCGTCTCGAACGTCTCGATGATCAAATCGAGTGCCGCAGGATCGATGGCCTTCTTCTCGGCGAGAAGTGATTCCAACGCTTTTACACGCAGGCCGACCTCGGGGATGAGGACGTTGGCGTGACTGTGGTTATCGTGTTTCATGACTTGCCTCATTGATGGGGTCTGAAGAATTCTATTGAGCGGGCCTGTCGCACGCGCCGATCGGCGGTCAGGCAACGGCCAAGGTCGGCTTGGTCAAGGCTGCCGCGAGCTTGGCCGATGCAAACCCGAACAGGGCGCCGCCAACCATCGATGCCGGAACCACAACTAACGAATTCTCGAAAGATGCCGAAAGTAGCTTCGCCAGGGCGAGCCGGTCGGGCGTCTGCAGCAGAAACGCAAACGTGCAGGCATAGCCAAACGTCGTTCCTGGCACGGAGGCCAGGGCCGGGATCTGCGATGCCAGAATGTAGATTACGACGGTGATGAAAACGACGATGGCAGGCCAGATCTGCGGACCGACGAAATTGCCGATGGGGAGGCCGAGAATCATGACTGCCCCAAGCCAACCCATAAAGCAGCCGAAGATGTTGGAAATGATCGTGCTCTTGAGCGCGGCTTCATCGCCGCCTGATTGGAAAAAGCAGGCCCAGGCGACGAAGGCGGCCCAAACCAGAAGCGTGCCGATTGAGAGAAATGCCCAGGTGCAGATCGCCCCGAGGATGCCAACGCTTAGAGCTGTGGCGGTGATAGGTTTCATTGTCGGTTCCCCATTGTCTTTTTCAGAACTAAAAAGGCCCGCCACCGTCACCGGTGAGCGGGCCTCATCGCCATAAGCTCGCATTTTCACGAGCTTTATCTGTTCATGTCGCGCCTCTTCAGGGCGCTCGCTTTTCTGTTCCTATTTAGCGTCGCTGAGTAATTTTTTTTTGTCAACCATCATTCATGCAAAATTCGCAAAATTCGCCAGGTCGACGAACGTCTTAAATTTTACCAAACAAAAACAGATACTTAGTCGATAAGCATAGCGCCGTGGCAAGCCGGCGGAAATAGAATTTGACATTTTTGCGCATATGGCGGACGATTCAGCATTGGATTTGCCGGCAAGCCGGTTTGAACCAGAAATTGAGGGATCGCGACGATCCTTCGTGGCAACGAAGCCCTGACGCCTTCCTAGGCTTCAGGGCTTTTTTTTGGGCTGAGCTACATTGGGCGGAAAAGCGAAAATACCGATCGGCGTGCTTTTTTCCACGACCGGGCCTTACGCCACGGTGGGCGAGGCGATGCTCAATGGAACCTTGCTTGCCATCGACGAAGTCAACAGAGCGCCGGACTTCGATTTCGAGCTGGTACCGCTTGTTCGAAATCCAGGAGGCGAAACGTCTGAATACGCTTCGATATGCCGGGATCTCATCATCAACTCCGGTGTTGCGCACATCATCGGCTGCTACACCTCTTCCAGCCGCAAGGCGATCGTGCCCGTCGTTGAGAAATACGACGCGTTGCTTTGGTATCCATCGCACTATGAAGGCTTCGAAAGCAGCGACAATGTCGTCTATCTCGGAGCGTCGCCGAACCAGCACATAGTGCCCCTGGCACAATATATGGCCTCGAGGTTCGGCGCTCGCGTCTACTGTTGCGGATCCGACTATATCTGGCCGTGGGAGAGCAACCGAGTCATGCGCGAAATCGTCGAGAATTTCGGCGGCGAGATGCTCGCGGAGCGCTACTTGGCGGTCGGATCGACCGAGGTCACCGGTCTTGTCGAGGAAATTCGTTTGTTGAGGCCCGACTTCGTCTTCAACACGCTCATCGGGGAATCCAGTTACGCCTTTCTGCGTGCTTTTCGCGAGGCGGGACTGGGTACGCAATCCGCAGACGACGTTTCCATTCCCATAGCCAGTTGCACACTCTCCGAACCGGAACTTCGCAACATCGGTGATCCGGCAGCGCTCGGCCACATCACCTCCAGCGTCTACTTCCAGTCGCTGGACAATCCGCAGAATCATGCCTTTGTCAAAAATTACAGAACGCGTTTCGGTCCGCAGAAGGTGACGTCGGCCGACGCGGAAGCTTCGTACAATTCCGTTCACATGCTGGCGCTCGCGCTTCGGTCTGCAGCCTCGACGAAGGCATCCGACATACTCGCTGTGCTCGGCGACTGTGTTTACGATGCGCCGCAGGGGCGGATTCGCATCGACACGGAAAACAACCATTCTTACCTGACGCCGCGCATCGGCGTATCGAGCGCCGGTGCGGAATTTGCCGTCGTTGCGGCCGCGCAAAAGCCGATTAAGCCCGATCCGTTTCTCGCTTCCCTGAAGGGCGCCGCTTTCATGCTGGACGCGGCCCGCGACCAGATCCAGCCGGCCGATCACAGTCGACAGCCGAAATTGAGGGTTGTGTCGTGACCAAGGCGATCCCGAACTTCAGCAACAAAACAGCGCTGATCGTCCATAAAGCGGACGGCAACGTGGATTCCCTGCTGAGCCAACTCCGCAGGTTCAACATAGATGCCATATGCCAATGGCCACCGCGGGCGAAGGATTTCAGCCCGGTCGACATCGTGTTCTTCGATGTCGACAATGGATTCGACGGCATGTTCCCATGGACCCAGGCTCCGATTCCGCTGATTGCGATCATTGGATCAGAGACCCCGGGCCGGCTTGCCTGGGCGATAAGCCAGCATCCGAGCGCCTACCTCACAACGCCCATAGGGTCGAAAGGGGTGTTTCAGGCGCTTGTCACGGCCTTCCACAATCATACGGACAGAGCGGACCTTCAGCGAGAAGTGGCCGATTTGCGCGAGCGGCTTCGATGCCGCCCGCTGGTGGTTCACACGATCCTGCGCATCATGAGTGTGCTGGGCATCGATGACGACGCGGCATTCCACCTGCTCCGGGACGAGAGCATGCGCCGGCGTATCTCCGTCGAAGCGTGCTGCCAGGAACTCGAGGCACACGCAGATAACTTCTTGTCGACAATTCCGGAACTCAGCAGATCTCTTGCGCGCAAATAAGCGGCAGAGACTGAAGCCAAATCTCGAACTCAACACGCACAGCGCTGTGCGATCGTCCGTGGAAAGCGGCGCTCGCGCGGACTTGACTCTTGGAGGAAACGATCATGAAAAAGTTGGATCATGCGGTCCCCTTCACACATAAATGGGTGGAGGGCTCGATCATGGCGATGCGCGGGGTAGGTCGGGGTTCAGGGCGACACACGCACCACCTGACCGAAGAAAGACAAGGGACTTTTCACTATACGATGGGTCCGTATTCGGAGCCGGTCCTCAAGATTTCCCCTGGCGACAGGATAGTCGTCGAAACGCGAGACGCCTTCGAAGGCGCCATTCGGCACGAATCCGACAAGCCTTCGCAACTTTTGCGAATGCCGTTTCTCAATCCTCAGAACGGACCGATCATGGTCGAAGGGGCGGAGAAGGGCGACACCGTTGCGGTCTACATCGAGTCAATGGTGCCCCGCGGCGAAAATCCGCGCGGCACTTGCTGCATGATCGAGGAGTTTGGTGGACTAACCGGTACGACATACACCGCCATGCTCAACGAGCCACTTCCCGAGGTGGTTCGCAAGATCAACCTCGATGACAAGAACGTCTACTGGAGCGATCGCGTCACACTTCCTTATAAACCACATATCGGGACACTAAGCTGCTCGCCCGAGATCGATTCGATCAACTCGCTGACGCCTGACAACCATGGCGGCAACATGGACCTGCCGGATATGGGACCTGGCAGCGTGACCTATTTGCCCGTTCGCTCGCCCGGCGCACGCGTCTTCATTGGCGACGCGCATGCCTGCCAGGGCGACGGCGAGGTCTGCGGTGTGGCGGTTGAGTATTCAGCGACCGTCACTATCCGTGTCGATCTGATCAAGGGCTGGACAATCGACTGGCCGCGGCTTGAGACCGCCGATCTCATCATGGCGATCGGCAGCGCCAGACCCCTTGAGGACGCAACACGCATCGCTTACCGCGAATTGATCCGCTGGATGGTCGCGGAGTTCGCCTTCGAAAAATGGGACGCTTACATGCTGCTCAGCCAATGCGGCATCGTGCGACTGGGCAACTTCGTGGACCCGAAGTGTTCGGTCGCCGCGGCAGTGAGGAAAACAATTATCAACAGGTAGGCTGTTGCCGCAGGCTTTCGCCGCCTGAGACAGGGATCATCGAACGCAGACGTGGACAGGATGAAAGCGACGCGCTTGACGCTGGTTTGCAGCGGCATCACGCACCGGATGCGCAAGGCGGGATTTCCGCTCGACGAGCCACTGGAAAAGCGCTCGATCGAGCTGGCGCGCGCGCTTGGACAGCATCTTTCAAAGACAGATCGCGTGTTCGTGGCTCCATCGCTGCGTGCGCGGGAGACAGCTCATTTGTTGGGGCTTCATGCAGCGACGCATGACAGCCTTCGAGACCAGAACTACGGCGTCTGGGAAGGCAAGATGCCAGAGACGATTGAGGCAGAGCAGCCTGGCGCACTTGCCGCATGGCGAGCCGATCCGGCCTATAGTCCCGGAGGTGGTGAATCACTGACAGAGGTTGCCACCCGAACCGCGGGATTCCTGGATGCAATGCGGTCAGCAAGCGGACAGCTGATAGCGGTCACCCACCCAGCGGTGGTGCGGACAGCCATGATCCACATATTGGCGGCGCCGCTAACGTCATGCTGGAAAATCGACACCCCCCCGCTTTCCATGATTAGCCTCTATTCGGACGGTAAGCGCTGGATACTTCGCACTTGTGGTTTGCAGCAACGCGCCGGTGGTGGATCTACCTGACGGAATGTCAAAGCTGACGCACCCGCCGTCATCGATGATCCAAAAGAGGCATTCGAGCGCTCTCCGGTTTTTGGTCCCGTCGATGTTGGTCAACGCGACGTGCTCTCCATTCAATGGGCGGCGCGCTTCTCGAGCGAACGCGCGTATTGCGTCAGGGGAAAGCACATGGCGAAGAAAATCAACGCCACCAGCCCGTAGACCTTGAACGGTTCGAAGGTCGCGTTGTTGATGGCGTTGGAGGTCCGCACCAGCTCCTCGAAGCCGATGATCGAGGTGAGCGCCGTCGATTTGATGAGCTGCACCAGGAAGCCGACGGTTGGCGCGCGGGTGATCGAAAACGCCTGCGGCAGGATGATCAGCCTGAGCTCCTGCAGATAGTGCAGGCCGAGGCTGGCGCCGGCGTCCCATTGGCCCGCTGGCAGCGCGTCGACGCCGGAGCGCCAGATTTCGGCGAGATAGGCGCTGGCGAAAAAGGTGAGGCCGAGCACCGCCGCCGTCCATGGCTCGATGCGCAGGCCGAGCATCGGCAGGCCGAAGAACATCAGGAACAGCTGCATCAACAGCGGCGTTCCCTGGAACAGCGCGATGTAGCCGGAGGCGAGGCGCCGGCTCCATGTGTTCTTGGCGATCCTGAAGAACAAGACGATCATGCCGACGATACCGCCGCCGATGAAGGCGGCCAGCGACAACAGCACCGTCCAGCGGGCGGCAAGCAGCAGGTTGCGAACGATGTCCCAGAAGGTGAACTCGATCATGACACGCCAGCCCCCAGGGCGCGGCGCCCACCCGAAACCAGCAGCCGGCGCAAGGCCATCGACAGGACGAGATAGACGATCGTCACGACAAGATAGGTCTCGAAGGAGCGGAAGGTGCGCGCCTGCAGCATATCCGCCTCGTAGGTCAGCTCGCGCACGGCGATCTGCGACACCACGGCGGATTCCAGCATCATGATGACGATCTGGCTGGTGAGCGCGGGAAAGATCACCTTTAGCGCCTGCGGCAGCACGATCTTGATGAACACCTGGCGTGGCCGCAGCCCAAGCGACAGGGCCGCTTCCGTCTGCCCGACAGGGACGGCGTCAAGCCCGGCGCCAACGATCTCGATGGTGTAGGCCGCCATGTTCAGCGTCATCGCCAGCATGGCGGCCAGCATCGGGTCGAGCCTTATGCCGAGGCTGGGCAGCCCGAAGAAGATGAAGAACAGCTGCACCAGGAATGGAGTGTTGCGGACAATCTCGACATAGATGGCGATCGCCCGCTTGAGCAGTACGGGGCCGTTTCGGCGACCCGCTGCGCCCAGGATGCTGAGGAACGTTCCCGCCAGGGTGGTCACGGCGATCAACAGGATCGTCGTGGCCGCCCCGCGCGCGATGTCGCCGGCAGCACCTGGAAGCCAGGCAAAGGCCACGGAAACTCAATCCTTGAGGTTGTCGGGATTGAGCGGCGTCTTCAGCCAGGCTTTCGAGCTTTCGTCCAGCTTGCCGTCCGCCAGCATCTTGGCGATGGCGTCGTTGACCGCCTTCTTCAGGCTGTCCTCATTCTTGTTGAGACCGATATGCGAGGGCGAGGTCAGAAGCTGGAACTTCTGCTCCGGCTTGAGCTGGTCCTGCTTCGCCAGCACCTGCGCGCCGACATCGTTGCCGACGACCATCAGCTGGGTCTGGCCGGAAATGAAGGCCTGGATCACCGAATTGTAGTTGTCGAAGCGCTTGATGTCGGCGGAGGCGGGTGCCGCCTCGGTGAGCGAAGTGTCCTCGAGCGTGCCGCGATTGACCGCGATCGACTTGCCGGCAAGGTCTTCCTTGCCTTTGACCGTCAGGGCCGCCGGGCCGATCACCGCGATGTAATAGGGCGCGTAAGCAGCGGCGAAGTCGATGACCTGTTCGCGCTCCTTCGAATAGCCGACGCTCATCAGGATGTCGACGCGGTGGTCGTTCAGATAAGGAATGCGGTTCTGGCCGGTGACGGCGACGGGATTGAGCTTCACCTTGAGCGTGTCGGCAATGTACTGCGCGACATCCATGTCGTAGCCCTTGAGGCTCATGTCGGCGCTGGCCGAGGAGAAGGGCGGAAAATCGGCGAAGACGCCGACATTGATGGTGCCGGCCTTGGTGATGTCGGCCAGTGCGTCGGCGTTGGCGGCCTGTGTGGCGAAGCCGAGACCTGCGGCGCCCAGCACCAGGACGGCGGCGATGGTTGATTTGAGTGTCGTGCGGATTGTCATTGTTATTCCCCTGTCTGGAAGCTTTGTCTGTTTGAAGCGGTCGCCGGCTCCAGCGCGGCGGCCGCCCTTTGCCTTGTCAGGATCAGGCTGCCTTGCCGGTGACAGCCGGGCTGAACACCATCAGGCTCAGGATCTCGAACAGCACCTGTGCCGCGGCATGCGCCGTGTTGGTGGTGGCGTCATATTGCGGCGCTACCTCGACGACGTCGCCGCCGACGATGTTGAGGCCCTTCAGGCCGCGCAGCAGTTCCAGAACTTCCCGTGTCGTCAGGCCGCCGACTTCCGGCGTGCCGGTGCCGGGCGCGAAGGCCGGATCGACACTGTCGATGTCGAAGGAGACATAGGTCGGCCCGTCGCCGACTATTCTGCGCGCCTTCTCGATGATGGCGGGAAGGCCGAGGCCGGTGACCTCCTCGGCGTGGACCACGGTCATGCCGGACTCGTAGGTGAACTCCCACAGATATTCGGCCGAGCCGCGGATGCCGATCTGGATGGTGCGCGTCGGATCGAGCACGCCGTCCAGCACCGCGTTGCGGAACGGGCCGCCATGATGGAACTTGGTCATGTCGAAAAGACCGCTGGTGTCGCAATGGGCGTCGATGTGGATCAGGCCGACCGGAGCCTTCTTGCCGACGGCCTTCAGGATCGGGTGGGTGATCGAATGATCCCCGCCAACCGAAAGCGGAATGACGCCGGCGTCGACGATCTGGTTGGTGCGGCGCTCGATATCCTCATGGCTGATCTCCAGCCGGTAGCGGCTGCGGAAAGGCGTGTCGCCGATATCGGCGACCCTGAGCTCGTGGGTCGGGGCGCATTCCAGCACATGATTGTAGGGGCCGATGCGCTCGATGGCGCGCAACGCCCTTGGCCCGAAGCGCGAGCCCGGCCGGTTGGTGACGCCGAGATCCATCGGCACGCCGATCATCGCCACCTGCAGATCGCCGAAATCCGGGTTCTCGGCCGCGATTTCGCGGTATGGCGCGGCGAGGAAGGTCGGGATGCCGGAATAGGGCGCCAGCCTTGTGCCGGACTTGGAAAATATCTTGTCGGCGACCTTGCGGAATTTCGGGTCGAACATCTCGCCGCCATGGCTCTCGCCATATTTGCGACGCAACGCGTCGAGCTTGCCGCGATCGTAACCCATGCCGGTTCTCCCTGCTTGACTGGAGCGATCTGGTCTTTGGCGACGCGTGGCTCGACCCGTTTCGGATCCCGCCATGGTTGCGCCGGCCGCCTGTTGACCTGACGTCTTGATGCTGTTCCCGGGGCAAAGTGTCGGGCAGCCCCTTTGAAAAATCAATTGATATTGTTAGGGTGTTTTCTGTGAGAAAAACTCACAAACTATCGAGAGCCAGATGGCTAAGCGCCTGCCGCCCCTCAATCCGTTGCGCGCCTTCGAGGCAACGGCCCGCCATGGCTCGCTGACCAAGGCGGCGAGCGAACTGAATGTCACCCACGGCGCCATCAGCCACCAGATCAAGGCGCTGGAGCGGTCGCTCGGCGTCAAGCTGTTCGAGCGTGCCGGCCAGCGGGTCAAGCTGACCCCGCATGGCGCCGAACTCCTGCCGGCCGTATCGACAGCCTTCGACGGCATCGCCGCCGCCACCCAGCGGCTGACAAGGCCAGCGAGCAGCGGCGCGCTGTCGGTGTCCTGCGTGCCGGCGCTGCTGTTGCTGTGGATGACGCCGCGGCTGGGCAGCTTCACCGCGCAATATCCCGACATCCAGCTGACGCTTATCCCGTCCAACGATCCCAAGGATCTCCGCGCGCCTAATATCGATGTCTGCGTGCATTATGGCGACGGCAGCTGGACCGATTGCTGGATGCGCAAATGGTCGGGCCTCGAACTGTTCCCCGTGGTCAGCCCGACATTGATCAACAACCGTCCTATCCGCAGCGTGCGCGATCTCGCCGACCATGTCTTCCTGCACGGCGACGATGGCCGTGAGTGGCACACCTGGCTGGCCGCCGCCGATGCCCTGGACCTGGAACGCGGCCGCCGCCATCACCTGGGCGACGCCCGGATGGCGACCGAGGCCGCGGTCCACGGCCATGGCGTGGCGCTTGGCGATTCGGTGACGGCAAGCGCGCTGCTGGCCAGAGGCATGCTGGTCGCGCCGTTCAGCCTGTCGGTGCCGGCGGTCGACGATTTCTACGTCGTCTGCCGCAACGAGATGAGATCGACGCCGATCGTGCAGGTGTTCATCGACTGGCTGTTCGCCGAGAAGGCGCAGGACGACGGCCGCGCCGACGCGCCGGTGGCGGGCCGCATCGTCAGCCGCCGGAAGCGTCCGGCGCTCAGGGTCATCGGCGCCAAAACCGGGAGCTGACAGACCCGCGGTTCGCGACCGCCGCCGATGGTTCTCGGTCGGATGCAAGCTCTTCTTTTTGTCGGGCCAGCCTGAAACCGGGCAGCGTTTTGGGCAATTCGATGCTATGAGGCCTGTCGCGGTGTGGACAGCAGGCAGCGAAGGCGGTGTTGAAATATGGCTAAGACCGATATTGCACGGCGCGTCTACAACCACACCTGGAAGCTCGACCCGATCGTGCGCAGCCTGCTCGACACCGATTTCTACAAGCTTTTGATGCTGCAGATGATCTGGGGCATGTACCCCAAGGTCGACGCCACCTTCTCCCTGATCAACCGCACCACTTCGGTGCGGCTGGCGGACGAGATCGATGAAGGCGACCTGCGCGAACAGCTCGACCACGCGCGCACGCTGCGCTTCTCCAAGAAGGAAATGATCTGGCTCGGCGGCAACAATTTCTATGGCCGCAAGCAGATCTTCGAACCGGAGTTCCTCGCCTGGCTGGAGAATTTCCGGCTGCCCGCATACGAGCTCTGCAGGCGCGACGGCCAGTACGAACTCACCTTCAGCGGTCCGTGGATGTATACCACGCTGTGGGAGATTCCGGCGCTGGCCATTATCAATGAACTTCGATCTCGCGCGGCCATGCGGGCCTTCGGCCCCTTCGCGCTCGATGTGCTGTATGCCCGCGCCAAGGCCAAGATGTGGGCCAAGACCGAGCGGCTGAAGGCGCTGCCCGGCATCCGCATCTCGGACTTCGGCACCCGCCGGCGGCATTCCTTCCTGTGGCAGCGCTGGTGCGTCGAGGCGCTGAAGGAAGGCATCGGCGAGGCTTTCACCGGCACCTCCAACGTGCTTCTGGCGATGGACAACGACCTCGAAGCGCTCGGCACCAATGCGCATGAACTGCCGATGGTGTTTGCCGCGCTCGCCAATTCGGAGAAGGAGCTGAAACAGTCGCCCTACAAGGTGCTGCAGGACTGGCAACGCTACTATGGCGGCAATCTGCTGATCGTGCTGCCCGATGCCTTCGGCACCGCCTCCTTCCTGCGCGATGCGCCGGACTGGGTGGCTGACTGGACCGGTTTTCGCCCCGACAGCGCGCCGCCGATCGAAGGTGGCGAGAAGATCCTGTCCTGGTGGCGCGAGAAGGGCAAGGATCCCCGGCAAAAGCTGCTGATCTTCTCCGACGGGCTCGAGGTCGAAACGATCGAGGAGACCTACCGCCATTTCAAGGGCAAGGTTCGCATGTCCTTCGGCTGGGGCACCAACCTGACCAACGATTTCGAAGGCTGCGCGCCGACCGAGACCAACAGGCTGGACGCCATATCGCTGGTCTGCAAGGTCACCGAAGCCAATGGCCGGCCGGCGGTCAAGCTTTCCGACAATCCGGCCAAGGCGACCGGCGACGAAAAAGAGATCGAGCGCTATATCGGCATCTTCGGTGAGAAGGACCGCGTGGAGCAACTGGTCAAGGTTTGAGAGGTGCCGGGATTGAATGCCATGACCGCTCGGTCGCATTCCCTCCCGCCCCGTGAGTGGCAATTCTTCTCAAAGATAGCCTTCGTCTGCGCGCTATTCCTTCCCTCCCCCGCCTTCGCTCATGCGTCCGACCGTGGCCATGTCCTTCTCTTGCCCACCGGCTATTATCTGGTCGGCGGCGCCTTCGCCGTGGCCGTCAGCTTCCTCGTTCTGGCGTTGCTGCCGGCGGATTCGCTTGAGCGTTTCTGGCGCCGCCGGCTGCCGCTTTTTGCGCTCGATGACAGCGACCGGGCCGCCGTCAGCCTGATATCCTTTGCCGGCTTTGTAATTTTGATCGCCGCTGGCGTCCTCGGCAGCCGCGATCCGCTCTCCAACCCGCTGCCGCTGGTGATCTGGACCCTGCTGTGGGCCGGTGCCACGCTGCTGCAAGGTGTCTTCGGCGATCTCTGGTCATGGCTGAACCCGTGGCATGGGCCGTGGCGCGTCGTCTCACGGCTGTTCGGCGCAGGCGATGAAGGGGCATGGCGCCTTCCCCGCTGGCTCGGCCGCTGGCCAGCCGTCATCTTGTTTTTCGGCTTTGCCTGGTTCGAACTCATCGATCCGGCTCCCGACGATCCGCTACGGCTCGCCGCAACCGCCGGCCTCTACTGGCTGCTCACCTTCCTCGCCATGCTGGCGTTCGGCTACCGCGACTGGAGCCGCAGCGGCGAATTGCTGACAGTCTTCTTCTCGATGGTGGCACGCTTCGCCGTCGTCGAGCGCGACGAAACCGGCCGGCTCGGCCTGTGCTGGCCGGGCGCCAAATTGCTCGCCGCCGAGCCGCTGCCGATCAGCGGCATCGCCTTTCTGTTATTGGCCCTGTCGTCGGTGTCCTTCGACGGCCTGTCGAAGACCTTTTTCTGGCTCGGCCTGTTCGGCATCAATCCGCTCGAGTTCCCCGGCCGCACCGCCCTGATCGGGAGCGGCACTTTCGGGCTTGTCCTGACCTTCGTGCTGCTGGCGGCGGTATTCATCCTTGCTGTCTGGCTCGGCCAGCGTCTTGCCGCCAGCGGTCAACCATTCGGCCAAGCCGCCGGCCTGCTGGTGTGGTCGATCGTGCCGATCGCACTCGCCTATCATGTCGCGCATTATCTGACGGCGCTGCTCGTCAACGGCCAATACGCGCTTGCGGCGCTGTCCGACCCGTTCGCGCTGGGCTGGAACCTGTTCGGCACCGCCGACATGCAGATAGAAGCCGGCATCGTTGCCGGCGCGGATTCCGCGTGGTGGCTGTGGAACGCCCAGGCCGGCGCCATCATCCTCGGCCACGTGCTCGCCGTCCTCGTCGCCCACGGTTTCGCCGGACGGTTGCATCCGATGCCAGCGCGCGCCGCACTCAGCCAATTCCCGCTCACCGTGCTGATGATCGCCTATACGGTCTTCGGCCTCTGGTTGCTTGCCACGCCGACCGCCGGATGAGAAAAGGGCGCCCCGATGTCGTTGGGGAAAGCTCGCTTGCCACATCAAGGCTTTGGTGATTTAGTTTGTACACATGCAATTTCTTGCACCCTCCGAGCGAGGATGCCGAAGCCGATTTATCGTTGGTCAAGACTGAAAAAACAGGGGAACGAACATGGCTGACAGGAACGGATTTTTCGACCTCTCCAAGACTGCCCTTACCCGCCGCACGGCGCTGAAGGGGCTGGCCGCGGGCGCCGGCCTTGCCGTCGCACCGGGCTTCGTCCGCTACGCGCAGGCGCAGAGCTCGGCGCCGATCAAGATCGGCTTCCAGTCGCACCGCACCGGTATCGGCGCCGCCTATGGCCGCTGGTACGAGAAGACCACCGCCGCGGCGGTCAAGGCGATCAACGCAGCCGGCGGTATCAATGGCCGCCAGGTCGAGGTGATCATCGAGGATGACGGCACCGATCCCGGCCGTGGCGCCGAGGTGGTCGGCAAGTTCGCCACCCAGCACAAGACCGACATCGTCTTCGGAACGCTGTTCTCGCATGTCGTCATCGGCTCCGCGCCCGCCGCCGGCGAGGCCAAGATCCCCTACTTTGTCGTCAGCGAAGGCCACCATGTCGCCTCGACCAAGCTGAACCGCTATGTCTTCCAGCCCGGCATCACCGACGTGAAGAGCCAGATCCAGGCGATGGCGCCGTGGATCGCGGGCAATGTCGGCAAGAAGGTCACCATGATCTTCCCGGATTTCGCCTTCGGCTACGACCATCGCGACTACCTGCCGCCGGCGCTGAAGGCGCAAGGCGCCGACGTCATCGCCCAGATCGCCATCCCGCCGACGGAATCCTCCTTCACCAAGTACTTCCCGCAGATTCCGGCCGAGACCGAGGTGCTCTACCACGTCATGGTCGGTCCGGCGGTGCTCACCTTCGTCAAGGAGCTCGGCGAGTTCTACGGCTCCAACCGGCCGCAACTGTTCGGCTTCATCGACTCGCTCGAGGCCACCGACATCAACAGCCCCGGCCTCGAATTCCTCGACGGCAGCCATTTCTGGGAAGGCTCGCCGCGCTATGCGCAGCCCGATGATTCCGCCGCGCAGAAAGCCTATCGCGCCGCCGTCGGCATCGACGACAATGGCGCCGCCGTCGGCGACCCCAAGGACGTCTCCACCGCCGCGCACATGTTCGGCTGCTGGGAGACGCTCTATGTCGTCAAGAAGGCAATGGAGGACGCCGGCTACAAGGGACCGGAAGACCGCGCCAAGCTGGTCGAGGCGACGGAGGCACTGACCGAGTTCGCCGAAGGGCCCGAGCATCCGCAGGGGCCAAAGACCTTCAATGGCAAGATCCACCAGTGTTTCGGCATCCAGAACATCTCCAAGGTCGAAGGCGGCAAGCTGAAGGTCGTCCACAAGACCAAGATCGAGGACGGCCTCTACGAGGCCGAGGGGGATTACACGACGCAGGCGCTGTGAGGCGCCTCACCCTCCCCCCTCGTGGGGAGGGTCGGCGAATAGGCTTCGCATCTTGCGAAGCCTATGAGACGGGGTGGGGGCCGCGACGGCCCATGCCCCATTCCCCCACCCGACCGCTGCGCGGTTCATCCTCCCCACAAGGGGGAGGGTAAAGGGCGCCCTGAATGGCCTTCGGACCCCACCTCCTCCTCGCCGCCCTCGAAGGCCTCGTCACCTCGGCCGTGCTGGCGCTGACGGCACTTGGCCTGTCGCTGGTGTTCGGCGTGATGCGGGTCGTCAATGTCGCGCATGGCGAGTTCTTCATGCTTGGCGCGGTGCTTGCCTGGGCGATCACCACGGCGATCGGGGGCCACCCGGCGCTCGGCTTCCTGGCGGCACTGGTGATTGCGCCGCTGATCGTCGGCGCCATCGCGCTGGTCGCCGAACAGCTGGTGCTGCGCCGGCTCAACTACAATCCGGAAGCCACCATCGTTGCCACCATCGGCATGCTCTACATCATCCAGCAGCTGGCGCTGACCTTCTACGGTCCGGAGGCGCGCCCGGTGGAGCCGCCCTTCAGCTACCGCATCCTTTTGCCGTGGTTCGGCTATTCCGGCTACAAATTGTCCGTTATCGCCGCGTCGGCGCTGCTGCTGGTGGCGACATGGCTGGTGCTGACCCGGACCAAGATCGGCCTCGTCATGCGCGCCACACAGTATGACAGCGAGACGGCGCAGGCCTTCGGCATTCCGGTCGACCGCGTCTATGGCGGCGTCTTCGCGCTCGGCGCCATGCTGGCGGCTGTCGCCGCCGTGCTGATCGTGCCGATCAGCCAGGCGCATTACCTGATGGGGCAGGATCCGCTGCTCCTGTCCTTCATCGTCGTCATCATCGGCGGTCTCGGCTCGCTGCGCGGCACCGTCGTCGCCGCCGTGCTGATCGGACTGTCCGACGGCATCATCTCGATGTTCTTCTCGCCGACTCTGGCCAAGATCATCGCCACGCTGCTCGTCGCCATGGTGCTGGTGTTCCGGCCGCAAGGCCTGTTCGGGACGGCATCGCGATGAGCGAAGCTTCGCCGGCAAGGGCCTACGCCTCACATCTCGGCGTCATGGCGCTGCTCTTCGTGCTGAGCTTCCTGCTGCCGGAGTACTATCACGGGCTGCTCGCCCGCATCATGGTGCTGGCGGTCTTCGCCATGGGCTACAACATCCTGTTCGGCTATGTCGGCCTGCTCAGCCTCGGCCATGCCATGTTCTTCGGCGCCGGGCTCTACGGCGCCGGCCTTGCCGTCATCCAGCTCGGCTGGAGCGTGCCGTCGGCCTTCCTTGGCGGGATTGGCTGTGGCGCGGTCCTGGCGCTCGCGATCGGCCTCCTGGCGCTGCGCACCACGGGCGTCGCCTTCATGATCGTCACCATGATGTTCGCGCAGGTGTTCTACCTCGTCATCCTCTATTTCGCGACGTGGACCGGTGGCGACCAGGGCATGGTCGTGCCGCAGCCGGCGCGTGTCCTCACTTTCGGCGCGACCGCGCTTGACCTCACCAACCCGACCGTGCGCTACATGACAGCGCTGGCGCTCTTCTCGCTCGTGCTGCTGATCACGCTTGCCATCGTGCGCTCCAGATATGGCCGCGTGCTGGTCGCCATCCGCGAGAACGAGGAGCGGACGAAGATGCTCGGCTACGACACCTTTTCCAACAAGCTCGCGGCCGTCGTCGTCTCCGGCGCCATCTGCGCCGCCTCGGGCGCTGCCTACGCGCTGCTGTTCGGCTATGTCGGATCGAGCTTCGCCTCGGTGCAATACTCGATCCTGCCGCTGCTGTGGGTGCTGCTCGGCGGCGCCGCCACCACGCTCGGGCCGCTGATCGGCACGCTGTTCATGTACTATGTCATCGACATCACCAGCGGCTACACCTCCGCCTATCTGCTGATCGTCGGCATCGCACTGATCCTGCTGGTGCTGTTTTTCCCCAAGGGCATTCTCGGCAGCATCCGTCAGCGCTGGCTCGGGTGGCTGCCATGATGCCGCTTTTGATCACCAAGGGCCTGTCGCGCAATTTCGGCGGCCTGCGCGCCGTCGACAATGTCGATTTCACCTTGATGCCGGGCGAGATCCGCGCCGTCATCGGGCCGAATGGCGCCGGCAAGACCACCTTTGTCAGCCTGGTCAGCGGCCGTATCCAACCCTCTTCCGGCATGATCGTCTTCGACGGCGCCGACATCACCAGCCAGCCGGCCTACGTCCGGGTCCGCCTGGGCATCGCCTATACGTTCCAGCTCACCAGCGTCTATGCCAACCTGTCCGTTTACGCCAACGTCGCGCTGCCCGCGCAACTGACGCTGCGGCATGGCCCTTCCAAGAGCGCGATACAGGCCGCCGTCATGGCGGCGCTCGAACGCACCGGCCTTGCCGACCAAGCCGCCATGCCGGCCGGACAATTGTCCTATGGCCATCAGCGCCTGCTGGAAGTGGCGATGGGCCTTGCACTGAAGCCGCGCCTGCTGATCCTCGACGAGCCGACGCAAGGGCTGGCCGACGGCGAGATCGACAATTTCATCACCCTGGTGCGCGAGATCGCCAAAAACGCCACCGTGCTGTTGATCGAACATAACATGCCTGTGGTCATGCATCTGGCCGATCGCATCACCGTCTTCAACGCCGGCAAGATCCTGGCCGAAGGCGCGCCGGAAGCGATCCGCGAGAACGCAGCGGTGCAGGAAGCCTATCTGGGGACCGCCCCATGACCGAAACGAACAAGGCGGAGACAAAGCCCGAAGCGCTGGTAATCTCGGGACTGGACTGCTTCTATGGCGAGGTCCAGGTGCTCTACGGTCTCGACCTCGTGCTGAACAAGGGCGAGGTGCTGTGCCTGTTCGGCCGCAACGGCGCCGGCAAGACAACGACGCTGAAGGCGATCATGGGACTGGTTCCGGTCAGGGCCGGCTCGATCAGGCTCGACGGCCAGGAGTTGACCGGGCTGCCGGCGCATGAGGTGCCGAAGGCCGGCGTCGCCTATGTGCCGCAAGGCCGGCGGCTGTTCGCCGAGATGACGGTGGCGGAAAATATCGAGATCGGGCTGATGGCGCGCGGCAAGGGCAAGGCGACGCGCGAAAACGTGCTCAACCTGTTCCCGCTGCTGCGCCAGCGGCTCCGGCAGCGCTCCGGCACACTGTCCGGCGGCGAGCAGCAGATGCTGGCCATGGCGCGCGCGCTTTGCCTCGAACCGCGGGTGCTGCTGCTCGACGAGCCGACCGAAGGCCTGATGCCATCGATGATCGCCAGGATCCGCGAGACGGTGGCGAAGCTGCGCGGCATGGGCGTCTCCACCATCCTGGTCGAGCAGCGTGTCGATGCGGTGTTGTCCGTCGCCGACCGCGTGTGCTTCATCGAAAATGGCCGCAACCGCGAGACGGTCGATGTCGAGCAACTGCGCGCCGATCCGTCCGCGGTCCGCCGCTATGTCGGCGTCGGGTGAGGTTCACCCGAAGAACAGAAATCCGGCGATCAAGAAGGTCGGGATCAGCACAAGGCCAGACCACGCCATGTAACCGAAGAAGCCCGGCATTTTCACGCCACGATGCCTGGCAATGGCATAGACCATGAAGTTGGGTGCGTTGCCGATATAGGTGTTGGCGCCCATGAACACGGCGCCGGCCGAGATCGCCGCCAATGTCGGGGCGGCTTCCGTCATCAGATGCCGTGGATCGCCGCCGGCGAGTTCGAAGAACACCAGATAGGTCGGCGCATTGTCGAGGAAGGACGACAGTGCTCCGGTCAGCCAGAAATAGGCGAGATCGTTGGGTTGGCCAGTCGGCGAAGTGACCAGCGAGACCAATGGCGCCAACGCGCCTTCGTGGCCTGCCCTGAGGATGGCGATGACCGGCACGATGCAGATGAAGATGCCGGCAAACAGTTTCGCGACTTCCGATATCGGGCCCCAGTTGAAGCCGTTCGCCTCCCGGTGGCTCTTGCGCGAAACGGCGAGCGAAAGGAAGGCGAGCGCCAGGATGATGGCGTCGCGCATCAGGTTCTGCAGCTCGAGGCTGACGCCGAGGATGGAAAAGCTCACACCCGGCTTCCAGCTTGCCGACAGCAGGATCGCACCGATCACGCCGGCCAGGAGCGGAATGTTGGGCAGCCCCCGCAGGCGCACCGTCTTGTCCGGCGTCGGGTCCTTGATCTTCGGCGCGCCGGCCTCGCGGCGATGCAGGACGATGTCGATCACCAGGAAAACGATCAGCACCACCCCGCTGACGAACAGCGTCTCGCGCCAGAGGTTCGTGGTTGTCCAGAAAAAATCGACGCCACGCAGGAAGCCGACGAACAGCGGTGGATCACCCAAGGGCGTCAGCGAGCCGCCAATGTTGGACACCAGGAAAATGAAGAAGATGACGACATGGGCATTGAACCGCCTGGCGTCGTTGGCGCGCAGTATCGGCCGGATCAGGATCATCGAGGCGCCGGTCGTTCCGATGATGGAGGCGAGAATGGCGCCGACCAGCAGCAGTCCGGCATTGACCAGCGGCGTGCCATGGATGTTGCCGGCAAGGAGGATGCCGCCCGAGATGGTGAACAGCGCGAACAGCAGGATGATGAACGACATATACTCGGTGAGCACGGTATGCAGCACGGCTTCGGTGGCCGCGGGGACGCCGAAGGCCGCGATCAGCGGCACCACCACCAGTGCTGCCCAAAGCGCCGTGATCTTGCCGTAGTGGTGCTCCCAGACATGGTGGAACAGCAGCGGCCCCGTGGCAATCGACAACAACAGGCCGGCAAAGGGCAGCGCCCACCACAGCGACATCGTGGCGCCAGGCAGGCCGTGTTCCTCTGCCGCGAAAGCCTGTGGCGGAAACAGCGTCGCAACGGCGATCGCGGCGCCCGCCATCACCCCCGTGATCCGCAAGAAGCCCCCCTGACGCCCCACTGCCCGTTCAGTCCGACAAATGGTCTTCAAGCGTCACGCCGGCGTCGCGCATCCGATGCAGCATCGCTTCAAGCGAACCGTTGAGATCGATGCCACGGCAGGCATCGAGCCTTACGGTGGTTTTGAAGCCCTGGCTGATGGCGTCCAGCGCTGAAAAGCCAACGCAGAAGTCGGTCGCAAGGCCGGCCAGGATCAGCCTGTCGATGCCGCGCTCGCGCAGATAGCCGGCAAGGCCGGTCGGCGTCGTCCGGTCGTTCTCGAAGAAGGCCGAATAGCTGTCGATCTCCGACCGAAATCCCTTGCGGATGACAAGCTCGGCCTTGGTCCAGGCGAGGCCGGAATGGAAATCCGAGCCGAGACTGCCCTGGATGCAATGATCCGGCCACAGCGTCTGCTGGCCGTAGGGCATATCGATCGTCGTGAAAGGCTGCGAGCCTGGATGGCTGGAGGCAAAGCTCGAATGGCCGGCGGGGTGCCAGTCCTGCGTCAGCACGACATGGTCGGTTCGCCGGATCAGATCGTTGACCAGCGGCACGATCTCGTCGCCACCGGCAACCGCCAGCGCGCCGCCCGGGCAAAAGTCGTTCTGCAGGTCGATGACAACAAGCGCTTCGTCGGCCATGGGGCTTCCTCTTGGTTGTCGCGGGAGTGCGCTCCGTGGAAAAAATGCCGCTGACGCGACCGGACGCAGAAACTTGACCAGATGGCCGGCTGCGTCAACCTCTGGCGGTATAACAAATGCGTGGCGGCCGAGCGGCCGCACACTCCGGCTTTGACAATTCCCGCCGGCTTGATATCATTTGCATACGAATGAATTTGGCCAGTTCCGAGGCTGGCAAGGTCTTTCGAAATACCCATTTCTGGAAGGCCCTCTTTTCTGGAAGGTAAAGCGTGATCCGTTACGCGAAACCCACCACGGTCGACGAGGCGCTCGCTCTGCTCGGCGAGAACGCCTGGCGTATCCTTGCCGGCGGCACAGATTTCTACCCGGCGCAAGGCAGCAAGCCGTTTCGTGACAATGTCCTCGACATCAATGGCCTGGCCGCGCTGCGCGGCATCGCCGAGACCGGCAGCCACTGGGTCATCGGCGCGCGCACGACCTGGACCGACATCATCCGCCATCCCTTGCCGCCGGCCTTCGACGCGTTGAAACAGGCGGCACGCGAGGTTGGCTCGGCGCAGATCCAGAACGTCGCCTCGGTCGCCGGCAATCTCTGCAACGCCTCGCCGGCCGCCGATGGCGTGCCGGGCCTGCTCACGCTTGAGGCCGAGGTCGAACTGCGTTCAGCAGCGGCGACCCGCCACCTGCCGCTGCAGGATTTCATTCTCGGCAATCGCCGCACTGCCCTGCGGGCGAGCGAGATGGTCACGGCAATCCGCGTCGCCAAGCCTGCCGCTGCCGGGACGTCGGCCTTCGTCAAGCTCGGCGCGCGGCGCTATCTCGTCATTTCCATCGCCATGGTGGCTGCACGTCTGGTCGTGGAGAATGGCACGGTCAGGGATGCGGCCGTCGCCGCCGGCTCCTGTTCCGTGGTGGCCAAGCGGCTTGCCGGCGTCGAGGCCGCCTTGCGCGGGCTGGCTGTCGGTCCATCACTCGCCGATGCGGTCCTGTCCGCGCCGATGGCTGAACTGTCACCGATCGCCGATGTGCGCGGCAGCGCGGAATACCGGCTCGATGCGGTGCGCGAGATCGTTGCCCGCGCCGTTCTTGCCGCTACAGGGCAGTTGGCAGGCGACGAGGTGGCCGCATGAGCTTGGATCGCGCCAATATCGCCTTCGAGGTCAATGGCGCCGCCATCTCGGTCAACGTGCCGCCGCTGCGCCGGCTGTCTTCCGTGCTGCGGGACGACCTGCGGTTGACCGGCACCAAGGTCGGTTGCGATGCCGGTGATTGCGGCGCCTGCACGGTGCTGGTCGACGGCGATCCCGTCTGCGCCTGCCTGATGTCGGCGGCGTCCGCCGCGGAGACGGCGATCACGACCGTCGAGGGGCTCGCCAAGGGCCGGCTGTCGGCGTTGCAGGCCTCGTTCCTCGCCCATGGCGCCGCGCAATGCGGCATCTGCACGCCGGCCCTGCTTGTTGCAGCGACGGCGCTGCTGGACAAGAAACCCAACCCGACCGAGACCGAGGTGCAGGATGCGCTGGGCGGCATTCTCTGCCGCTGCACCGGCTACCGGAAGATCATCGCGGCGGTGATGGATGCAGGACGATTCGAACCATCGACGGACGGCGCTGCCCCTCATCCGCCTGCCGGCACCTTCTCCCCGCATAGTGACGGGGAGAAGGGAGAAGCTCCGACGCCGGCGCCCCCCTCTCCCCGTTCTTCACGGGCAGAGGGTAAGGGTGAGGGGCAGCATCAACATCAGCGATTGGATCGCGATCTTGATCTTAGAATGCCAGTCTCCGGTGGTGCTGTAGGCTCATCACCCATCCGGCTGGATGGCATCCCCAAAGTCACCGGCGGGGATAAATTCGGCGGCGATTCCTTCCCCGCCGATGCACTGGCCGTGCTGGTGGTCCGCTCGCCGCATTACCATGCCAGCTTCGCCTTCGGCGATCTGGAAGGCTGGACGAAAGCCCATCCCGGCATCGCCGGCGTGTTCACCGCCGCCGACATTCCGGGAAAGAACTGTTTCGGCGTCATCGGCCCGTTCGCCGACCAGCCGGCGCTGGCCGAAGGGTTTGCGCGCCTTCGTGGTGAAGCAGTGGCGCTGGTTGCCGGCGAACGCGAGGCCATCCTCGATCTGGACCTGTCGGACTTCCCGGTCCGCTGGACCGAGTTGCCGCATCTCCTGCAGCCTTGCGAAGCGCAGGCCAGCGGTGCCAAGCTGATACATGACAACCGCCCGGCGAACCTGCTCACCTCAGGCTTCGTCGAGCACGGCGACCCCGAGGCGGCGCTTGCCGGCGCTACCGTCACCGTGTCCGGCGCGATCGACACCTCCTATGTCGAGCATGCCTACATCGAACCGGAAGCCGGCTATGCATATCTGGACGGCGATACGCTGGTCGTCGTTGCTTGCACCCAGGCACCCTATATGGACCGCGACGACACCGCGAAGGTGCTCGGCCTTGCGGCCGACAAGGTGCGTATCGTGCCGACCGCGACCGGCGGCGGCTTCGGCTCGAAGCTCGACGTCTCGCTGCAGCCGCTGATCGGGCTGGTGGCGCTGAAGACCGGCCGCCCGGCGGCGCTGGCCTACACCCGCAGCGAATCGATGATGTCGACCACCAAGCGTCATCCCTCGGAGATGAAGGCGACCATCGGCGCCGATGCCGACGGCCATGTCACCGGCATGATCTTTGCCGGCGATTTCAACACCGGCGCCTATGCCAGCTGGGGGCCGACGGTGGCCAACCGCGTGCCGGTGCATGCGTGCGGCCCCTATGCGACGCCCAACTATCGCGCCGAGGGCCGCGCCATCCACACTCATGGCCCGATTTCCGGCGCCTTCCGCGGCTTCGGCGTGCCGCAGGCGACGATCATGCAGGAAACGCTCTACGACGAACTGGCCAGCAAGCTCGGCATGGACCGGCTCGACTTCCGGCTGAAGAACTGTCTTCGGAACGGTTCCGAAACGGTTACCGGGCAGCGGCTGGACTCCGGTGTCGGCATCGCCGAATGCCTCGAATCCTTGCGGCCGCATTGGGCGCGCGCGAACGCCGACGCAGATACATTCAATGTTACTAATATAAATAAAAAGCGCGGCGTCGGTATCGCTTCCTGCTGGTATGGCTGCGGCAACACCTCGCTGCCCAACCCGTCGACCATCAGGGTCGGCATCTCGCCCTCCGGCGATATCGTCCTGCACCAGGGCGCCGTCGATATCGGCCAGGGCTCCAATACGGTCATAACCCAGATCTGCGCCGACGCGCTTGGCCTGCCGCTGGAGAAATTCCGGCTGAGGGGCGCCGACACGGCGATCACCCCCGATGCCGGCAAGACATCAGCCTCGCGCCAGACCTTCGTCACCGGCAAGGCGGCCGAGAAGGCCGGCCGCGCCTTGCGTGAAAAGATCCTGCGCTTTGCCAATGTCTCCGAAGAGGCGTCCCTGCAACTGGACGGCTCGGCGATCGTCATCCGCGAGGGTGACGCCGCCCGCCGCATCGAGCTTGCCGCTCTTGACGTGGATGCCGACGGCTTCGTCTTCCGCGCGGAAGAGACGTACGATCCGCCGACGCTGCCGCTCGATGCCAAGGGCCAGGGCAAACCCTATGCGGTGTACGGTTACGGCGCGCAGATCGCCGAGCTGGAGGTCGACCTCAAGCTCGGCACGGTGAAGCTGATCAAGATCACCGCCGCGCACGATGTCGGCAAGGCGATCAACCCGCTGCTGGTCGAGGGCCAGATCGAGGGCGGCATCGCGCAAGGCATCGGCATGGCGCTTATGGAAGAATACATTCCCGGCCGCACCGAGAATTTGCACGACTATCTCATTCCGACCATCGGCGATGTGCCGCCGATCGAGACGATCCTGATCGAAGTTCCCGATCCGGAAGGCCCGTTCGGCGCCAAGGGCCTGGGCGAGCACGTGCTGATCCCGACGGCACCGGCGATCCTCAACGCCATCAGGCACGCCACCGGCGTCCTGGTCACCAAGGTTCCGGCGACGCCGACGCGTGTCCGCGCCGCCGTCCGCGACAAGGAGGCACGCCGATGAGCGAGCTTGCCGAACGCTTCGAAACACATGATCCCGGCGAGAAACTGGTGGCGGAGAAGATCCGCTGCGACGCCTGTCCGGTGATGTGCTACATCGCAGATGGCCGCACCGGCGCCTGCGACCGCTACGGCAATGTCGGCGGCAGGATCGTGCGGATGGACCCGCTGACCATCCTCGACCATGCGGCGGAGACCGGCGCCGCCGTGGTGCCGTTTGTCGCCGAGGGCGAGGCATGGGACGGCGAACTGGTCAACACCGGCCGCCGGTTCGTCACCGCCATCGGTGCGGGCACCACCTATCCCGACTACAAGCCGGCCCCCTTCATCGTCAGCCAGGAGGTCGAAGGGGTCGATCTCGTCACTGTCGTTACCGAGGGCATCTTCTCCTACTGCGGCGTCAAGGTGAAGATCGACACCGACCGTCATATCGGACCCGAAACGGCTGTCGTGCGGTCGCAAGGCGAGGCGATCGGCCATGTCACCACGGGCGAATATGGCTCGCAGATGCTGTCGCTGGGCGGCGTGCATCATCTCACCGGCGGCTCCAAGGCGGAAGGCCGCGCCACCTGCGACGCGCTGCTCAATCTGTGCAACCGCAAGCCTGTGGAACTCGCCATCGACGGCGGCGCCACCATCGTCGTCGAAGCCGGCAAGCCACCCCTCATCGACGGCAAGCAGGAACACCGCATGCGCGTCGGTTGCGGATCGGCCACGATCGGCATGTTCGCCACGCAGTGGCGCGGCCTCGTCGACGAGGTGGTGGTGGTCGACGATCACATCACCGGCGTCGTTTCCGAGCATCAGGCCGGCAAGGTGCTGGGCTGGCAGGATACCGGGATCAAGATCATCGGCCGCCGTTCCACACCTGGCCGCTATTTCAAGGTGTCCGAGCCCGGCCTCGGCTGGGGCGGCACCAGCATATCAGACCCGCTGTCGATCCTCGGCGAGTGGAATGCCAAGAAGGGTGCGCGGCCGGGCCTGTCGCTGCTGATGGTTTCGACCACCGGCGAGCAGTTCGCCTATTACGAGTTGGATGACGATCTGAAGCCGATCCAAAAACCGTTTCCGGAGCGGCTGCAAAAGTCGGTCGGCCTGATCGAGGACAATTGCGAGCCGGCGCTGTGCACCGTGCTGTTCATCGGCGGCGCCGGCGGCTCGCTGCGCGCCGGCGTCACCGAAAACCCGGTCAACCTCACCCGTTCGGTGCAGGGCCTGACCACCTATGTGACGGTCGGCGGCGCGCCTGTCTATGTCTGGCCGGGCGGCGGCATCACGCTGATGGTCGATGTCACCCGTGTGCCGGAAGGCGCCTTCGGCTATGTGCCGACCCCGGCGCTGGTGGCACCGATCGAATTCACACTGCGCCGCGACGACTACATCAGGCTCGGCGGTTACGAGGCCGAGATCCGCAGCGTCGACGATATCGTTGCCAAGGGCGGCGAATATCTCAATCCGCGTCGTGGCACGGGCGCCGAGGCCGGCAATCCATGGCCGCCGCTGGCGCAGTTGCGGCGCTCCGGATCGAACGGGGCCGGATGATGAACGGCCCGCAAGCGCACTGGCTGCAGGACGGCAAGCGGCTGCATCTCAACCACGGGCCGATCGACCTGATCGTCGAGGCCTTTGGAGAGGCGCACGAATGCCGCCTGGCCTATGAGCAGGCGGTTGCGCGCTTCCAGACGATCCTGATCGAGTTGGTCGAGGAGCTTCCCGAATTGCGGCTCCCGGCGTTTTTCTTGGCGCCGCGTACCTTCGCGGGCCCGACAGCGCGCCGCATGGAAGCAGCCGTCATTCCCTTGGCGGAATGCTTCATAACACCAATGGCGGCCGTTGCTGGATCGGTAGCCGACGAAATGCTCGCCGCGCTGCTTGCCGGCCGCAAGCTCGATCGCGCCTATGTCAACAATGGCGGCGACAGCGCTCTCCATATCGGCACGGGCCAGTCGATGGGCCTGGCGGTTGCCGGCACCGGCAACGGCCTGGCCGACCGGATCACCATTCGCTCAGAAGATGGCGTTCGCGGCGTTGCAACCAGCGGCTGGCGTGGCCGTTCCTTCTCGCTTGGCATTGCCGACGCCGTCACCGTTCTCGCGCGGACTGGCGCCGAGGCCGATGCGGCAGCGACGCTCATTGCCAACGCCGTCGACCTGCCCGGCAATCCCGCCATCAGGCGCGTTCCCGCACACGAACTGTCGCCCGACAGCGATCTCGGCCCGCGCTTGGTGACACAAGCTGTCGGAACGCTTGCATTTGGCGAGGTGGCACGGGCGCTGGACAATGGCCTTGCCGTCGCCGAAGATTTTCGCCGGCGCGGGCTGATTGCCGGATCGGCGCTGTTTCTTGGCGGTGAGGCCCGCATCAGTGGCTCGGTTGCGCTTGCCGCGCCCAACAAAATCCCAGGGAAGGAAGTTGCCCATGCCTGAGTTTCCGATCCGCAAGATCGCGGTTCTGACCGAAGAGATCTTTCACGAGGGTGGGCCGGTGGCCGCGGTTCCGCGCCGCCGCGCCGCCGCGATGGCATTGGTCAAGAACCCGTTCGCCGGGCGCTATGTCGAGGACTTGCAGAGCGCCATGGATGACCTGAAGCCGCTCGGCCTGCTGCTCGCGGATCGGCTGATCGCGGCCCTCGGCGGCGACGTGAAACAGATCGATGGTTACGGCAAGGGCGCCATTGTCGGCACATCAGGCGAGCTGGAACACGGCGCGCTGTGGCACGTGCCGGGGGGCTACGCCATGCGCGAGCGGCTCGGCGACGCCAAGGCGATCGTGCCGTCGGCGAAGAAGGTCGGCGCCTTCGGCTCGCGGCTCGACGTGCCGCTCGGCCACATCAACGCCGCCTATGTGCGCAGCCATTTCGACGCCATGGAAGTCGGCATCAGCGATGGCCCGCGCCCCGACGAGATCCTGTTCTGCCTCGCCATGACCTGCGGCCCGCGCGTGCATGACCGCATGGGCGGCCTGGCGGCCAGGGATATCAAGGCCTGGGACGGGCTGCGGTGAGCGGCGAGGACAAATTGCTCAAGCTGGTCGAGGCCGAAGAGCCCGACGAAAACGACTATCGCCTGCAGGAGCAGGTCGGCTTCATCCTGCGCAAGGCGCACCAGCGCCATGTCTCGATCTTTGCCGCGCATATCGGCGATCTGACGCCGCCGCAATTCGCGGCGCTGGCCAAACTGCGCGACGTCGGCGAGACCTCGCAGAACCAGCTCGGCACGCTGATCGCAATGGATGCGGCGACGGTGAAGGGCGTCATCGACCGGCTGAAGGCGCGCGGCCTGGTCGAGCTCTCCAAGCATGAAGTCGACAAGAGGCGGCTGCTGGTCAATCTGACAGCGGAAGGCCGCGACGCGGTCGAGCGCCTGATCCCGCTGGCCCGCGAGATCACCCAGGAAACGCTGGCGCCGCTCTCGGCCAAGGAGATCGCGACCTTCATGAAGCTGCTGGCGAAACTGGCCTGAGCGGAGATAATCCGGATTCATTCCAGGTGGAGCACGCTGGATCCCGATCAGAGCTTGAACGCCTCCCAAGAAAGCTCCCGCAGCTTCGAGAAGACACCCTTGCCGCCTGATATCACCAGCGTCCCGTCCTGCAGCACCGTCTTCGGATCGGGCGTGACGACCGTGCCGCCGGCCTCCTCGATCAAAAGCATGCCGGCCAGGCAATCCCAGGCGTTCATGTGCTGCTCGACATAGCCAAGCAGCCGGCCTGAAGCGACATAGGCGAGCATCAGGGCGCCGGACGCGTTGCGGAAGAAGACGCCGCCATCGGCCAGGAGCATGCGGATCAGCACGGCGACATGCCCGGCTTCCGCCCGGTTCGAGAATCCGGTCCCGACAGACCCTTCTTCCAGGCTGGTGGCCGCGCTTGTCTTGATCGTCTTGCCATTGACGAAGGCGCCGCCGCCGAGCCGGCCGTGGAAGGTTTCGCCGGTCGACGGCTCATGGATGACGCCAACCACCGTCTCCCCGTCCCTGGCGCAAGCGATCACCACGCACCAGGCCGGGATGCCGCGCACGAAATTGGCGGTGCCGTCGATGGGGTCGATCACCCAGACATAGCCTGTCGCGCCGGCGACCGAGGCATGTTCCTCGCCGACGATGCCGTCTTGCGGATAGTCCTTGGCAATGGCGGCGCGGATGAACAGTTCGACCTCGCGGTCGGCTTGCGAGACCAGGTCCTGATGACCCTTGCTCTCGATGGTCAGACTGTCGAGATCGTGGAAGTATTTCAGGCCGAGTTCGCCGGCCCGCCGCGCCAGATCGATGGCGAACTGCATGCGTGCGTCGAGATCATGTGTCACGGGAAAGCTCGCTCTTGCCTATGGATGCACCGCACTTAGCAGAGCATCGATGTCCGCAAAAGCGCTTGGCGGCCTATAAATTTCAGGCCGCCTGCGACAGCGATTTGTGAGCCTCGGCCAGGATCTCGAACGACCGCACCCTGGCCGCATGATCGAAGATCTGCGCGGTGACCATCAGCTCATCGGCGCCGGTGCGGCGGACAAAGGCGTCGATGCCTTGCCTGACCGTTTCCGGGGAACCCACGACGGCGCAGGACAGCGCCTGGCCAAGCATGGTCCTGGCCATCGGGTCGAGATCGCGGTCATAATTCTCGACCGGCGGCGGCAGTCTTCCGGGCCTGCCGGTGCGCAGATTGACGAAGGCCTGCTGCAGCGAGGTGAACAGCAATCGCGCCTCGGCATCGGTGGGCGCGGCAAAGACGTTGAGGCCGAGCATGACATGCGGCTTGTCGAGCTGGTCCGACGGCTGGAAGCGCGAGCGGTAGATATCCAGCGCATTGTCCAGTTCCGCCGGCGCGAAATGCGAGGCGAACGCATAGGGCAGGCCAAGCATGGCGGCGAGTTGGGCGCCGTAGAGGCTGGAGCCGAGAATCCAGATCGGCACGTTCTGGCCCTCGCCCGGCACGGCGCGGATACGCTGGCCCTCTTCGGCCGGCTGGAAATAACCCATCAGTTCGACGACGTCCTGTGGGAAATTGTCGGCGCCGGCCTCGAGGTTGCGGCGCAAGGCGCGAGCCGTGCCCATGTCGGTGCCGGGCGCCCGGCCGAGGCCGAGATCAATGCGGCCCGGATGCAAGGCGGCCAGCGTGCCGAACTGTTCGGCGATGACCAGCGGCGAATGGTTGGGCAGCATGATGCCGCCGGCGCCGACGCGAATGGTCCTGGTGCCACCGGCGACATGGGCGATGACGACCGCGGTCGCCGCGCTGGCGATGCCCGGCATGTTGTGATGCTCGGCCAGCCAGTAGCGCTTGTAGCCCAATCGCTCGGCATGGCGGGCAAGATCGAGCGAGTTGGCGAGCGACTGCGAGGCATCGCTGCCTTCGACGATCGGCGACAGGTCGAGGACGGAAAGGTCTGTCATGCGTTGGTCTCCACGATGTTCTTCTCGCGCAGCCTGGCTTCGAAGGCGGCGCGGTCGGGAATGACGATACCGAGTTGGCCTTGCAGCGTGTCGGCGAGTTCGGCTTCCGTGGCTATTTCCTTCTGCTCGCTGCGGCCGCCAATGTGGTGGATCGACAGGCGATTGCCGCGCAGTGCGTACCGTTTGTCCGGCAGGGCGCGCGCGGCGAGGATCGAAGACAGGAAATGCGATGTCGGGTGGGTCGACAGGAAGTAGTTGGTGACGGAATAGTCGATCTCATGTTGCGGCTGCAGGTCGAAGCGGTAAAGCGAGCGCCAGTCGCCGCCTATGGCGGCCTGCAGCCGAAAATGATCGTCCGTCTCGACGATGCGGAAGCTCTCGTGCGGGGTCGTTTGTTCGCGGCCAGGCTCGAGCAGCAGCGGCGCGGTCAAGGTCAGGCCGCCGAAACCGACATCGGCGATGACGGTGCGGCCGTCGAGTTCGACGCGAAGCAGCATGTGGCCGCGCGCGGTGATGGCGTCTTCGCGCTGGCCCCAAAGCACCCGCGCGGCAAGCCCGCCAACCTGAAAACCGAGTGCCCTCAGCGCATGCATGAAAACGAGATTGTGCTCGAAACAATAGCCGCCGCGCCCGCCGGCGACGATCTTGTCCTGCAACGAGGCGAGGTCGAGCCGAACCGGCCTGCCGAGGAACGGATCGATGTTCTCGAAGGGGATGGCCCGCGGATGCATGAGATGCAGCGCCTTGAGCGTGTCCAGCGACGCGTCCCTCGAACCGGCATAGCCGATGCGCGTGAAATAGGCGTCGAGATCGAAGGAAGCATCGCTCATGGGGACAGGCACCGGCATTGACTGGCCGGATATAGGCATTCGATCCGGGCGCCGCAAACACGGTTCGGCGATTATGCGGGGGCCTTGCCGCCCTCCTCGGTCGGTTCCTCCACCACAACCACTGTCTGTTGCGCGGCGAGAAAATTGCCGACGTGGCTGAGTCCGTCGAAATGATCGCAGAACACCTTGACGACAACCAGCAGCGGCACCGCCATCAAGGCGCCGACGAAGCCCCAGAGCCATGACCAGAAGGCGATGGCAATGAAGATCGCCACGGCATTGATCTCGAGGCGCCGGCCGACCACCATGGGTGTGACGAACTGGCCTTCGACGATATCGCACAACAGCACGAAGGCCGGCGCCAGCAGCGCATAGGAGATGGTGTCGAAGCTGATCAGCGCCATAATCGCGACAAGCACGATGGTCATCAGTGCCCCGACATAGGGCAGGAAGTTGAGCAGCGCCGCGGCCACGCCCCAGACCAGCGGATTGGGCATGCCGAGCGCCCACAGGCCGAGACCTATGACGGTGCCGAGGCCGGCATTGATGATGGCGACGGTAAGCAGGTAATGCGAGATTTCGCGCTCGACGTCATAGACGACGCGCATTGCCCGCTTCTTTTCGCTGAGGCTGGCGAAGGACTGGATGATCTTCTCGTAGAACATCGTGCCGGAGGCGAGCAGGAACAGCGACAGCACGAAGATGATGGTGAGGCCTGTCCCCGCCGACAGGATGTTGCTGGCGGCCGCCGACAGGATGCCGGACTGCGCCACCGCCACTTTCTGGATACCCGGCTCCTGCGAGGTCTGGGTCATCTGTTCGACCTGATGCGAGATCTGCGTGATCCTCTCGAGCGGACGCCGCAACTGCGCCAGTCGCTCGGTGAGCTGTTGGCCGATCGACGAGGTGTTGTTGAGGAGGTCGATGACCGGGCCGCTGAGCAGGTAGCCGGCGCTGGCGAAAACGCAGATCGACAGCAGCACCAGAAGGGTCGCCGAAACCACTTCGGGAATGCCACGCTTGCGCAGCAGCCGGACGATCGGCGTCAGCGTCAAGGCCAGCAGGAAAGCCAGGATCACGGGCATGAAGAAGGCGCGGGCGAAGTAAAGCGCATAGACGGTCATGAACACAAAGATGCCGACGAGCAGCGAACGCATCAGATGTGTGTCCGCGCGTGCCTCGGCGCGCGGATCCGGCTCATCGGCAATGCCTGCGCCCGAAGCGGCGGGTTCGGCCTTCATCATGGACCCTCGACGGCGCACCGCAATTGGTGCAGTCCGTCGACGGAAAACGCCGGCATGGCTTCAAGGTTCCGTGAGCCGGACGCGATGAGGGCCTGCCATTGGTCTATGCGGCAGGCACCGCCACTGCCGGCGCGGATTTCGCCGTTTCCTTGCGCACGATTGGCGCCACCCTGGTGCCGTAGAGTTCGATCGCCTTCATGATCTTGGCGTGCGGCATGACGCCGATCGCCATCTGCAGCAGGAAGCGGTCGTTGCCGAAAATCTTGTGCTGGGCGACGATCTTCTCGGCCACCTGCTCTGGATTGCCGACGAACAGTGCGCCATTGGGGCCACGCGACTGGTCGAAATGCGCCCGCGATGTGGGGCCCCAGCCGCGCTCGCGGCCGATGCGGTTCATCACCTCCGCCTGCGGGCCGTAGAAATCATCGGCCGCCTGCTCGGTGGTTTCTGCGATGAAACCGTGCACGTTGATGCTGGTGGCAAGGCCCGCCGGATCACTGCCGGCGCGCTTGGCGGCCTCGCGGTAAAGGTCGAACAGCGGCGCGAAACGCGCCGGCTCGCCGCCAATGATGGCGAGCGCCAGCGGCAGCCCGAGCGCACCGGCGCGCGCCGCCGACTGCGGCGTACCGCCAATGGCGATCCAGACCGGCAGCCTGTCCTGGAACGGCCTGGGATAGACGCCGCGATCGTTGATCGGCGCACGCAGATTGCCGGACCAGGTGACCTTCACCTGATCGCGGATGGCAAGCAGCAGATCGAGCTTTTCGGCGAACAGCTCGTCATAATCCTCCAGATTGTAGCCGAACAGCGGGAAGGATTCGATGAACGAGCCGCGCCCGGCCATGATCTCGGCGCGGCCGCTCGACAGAAGATCGAGCGTGGCAAACTGCTGGAAGACACGAACCGGATCATCGGAGGACAAGACGGTGACCGCGCTGGTCAGCTTGATGCGCTTCGAACGCTCGGCGGCCGCGGCCAGCGCCACCACCGGCGCCGAGGCGGCATAGTCGGGCCGGTGATGCTCGCCGAGACCGAAGACGTCGAGGCCGACCTGATCGGCCAGTTCGACCTCCTCGATCAGATTGCGCAGCCGCTCATGCGGGCCGATGGCGCCAGGCCCCGGCTGCGGGCTGACGTCGGCGAAGGTGTAGAGACCGAGTTCCATGTCATGTCATCCTGGTGTTGGGTTTTTCGCGTTAGAGGTAGCGATCGGCCGGCTTCGTCGCCAGAGGGCGGACGGTGAACAGTGCATGTCCCGGTTCGGCCAAAAAGGCGTCTCCCGGCGGCAACAACCCAGAATTTCATGGCTGGCATACCGTTTTGGCGCTTGAACTCTTGGCATTCGCGCGTATGTAAGCCTCGCGAATTGACTTCAGGGAAGTGGACTTGGCTATCTACAGGGAAAAAGACATTTTCGAGCGGCGCAATGCCGCGAACGAGGCAAAGAAGGCGCTTCTTGAGCGTTTCAAGTCGAAGCCGGCGGCAGATGATCCTGCGGTGCAGGCACGACAGGCCGAACGCAAGGCAATCCTCGAGGCGCGCCAGATACGCGAGGCCGAGAAGGCAAGGCTGAAGCAGGAAAAGCTGGCACGCGAAGCGGTCGAGAAGGCCGAGCGCGAGGCAGCGGCCGAAGCGGAGCGCATTGCGGCCGAAGAGGCGGCACAGGCGGAAGCCAAGATTCGGGAAGCCGAGGAAAACGAGCGCATCGCCCGTTTGCTGGCCGACGAAGCCGAACGCAAGGCCAAGCGCGACGCGCGTTATGCGGCGCGCAAGCAGCGCACCGGCAGAACGCCTCCGGGCTTCTCCGCCCGCTAGCGCCTCCACGGCCAAGCGCCGAATTGATTCAGGATCAGGGTCGCCTTGCAGCGGCCCTGAACGCGTTTGTCTTGAAGGCTTCCAGTCTCAGGCCGCGAACTTCAACCCCATGATGCCGCAGACGATGAGCGCGATACAGGCCAGCCTGATCGCGGTGGCCGGCTCGCCGAGCAGCCAGATGCCGAGCAGTGCGGTACCGACAGTGCCGATGCCGGTCCACACCGCGTAAGCGGTGCCGACGGGCAGCACCTTCAGCGCCAGGCCGAGCAGAGTGAGGCTGACGATCATCGAAGCCACCGTCAGGACAGTCGGGACCAGCTTCGAGAAGCCATCGGTGTATTTGAGGCCGATTGCCCAGCCGATCTCGAACAGGCCGGCAAAGAACAGCAAGATCCACGACATCGGGAACGCTCCATCCGAGCATCGGACCGATGCTCGATCAAGGAATGGCGGGTCGTCCCGGCCTGTTTTCGGGGAGCGCGAGGTCGTCCCCGCCACGCCAATATGGGAATCTCGCGCGCCCGATCAACAACGGCCGGCGACGTGACAATGTTGCCGGCCGTCATCCTGTCCAAAGCGGATTGGCCGGACTTACTTGTCCTTGAGCTTCATCGCCTTGACCGGCGGCGCCTTCAGGACCGGAGCCGCGGCGGGCTTCTTGGCGTCCTTCTTCGGCTTGCGGGCTTCCTTGCCTGCCTTCATCGCACCTTTAGCCATGATTCGTTCCTCCGATTGCGGGAAGCGAAGTGAAACAAGAGAATCGCCCGACTGCAAGGGGTTGCCGCCGCTCGTTTGCGCCGGCCCTCCGCTGTCAGCCGGTTTTCCCCTCGTAATGCGGTTCGGACCATGCCATGCTGTTTACCGCACTGCAGCATCAGCTTGGGTTTTCGCCGGGCGACAGACGGAGCAGGCTGGTCAGGACGACAATGCGAATCCACATCGGCTGCGAGATGAGCTTCGACTTTCCGCAGGAAACGCCGCTCATCGCGATGCTGAACGTCCACTATTCCCGCGCTTCCGATCTCGAGCGGCCGGATTTTTTGACCTCCAACCCGCCAGTGCCGGTTCAAAGCTACCGCGACAGCTTCGGCAACTGGTGCAACCGGTTCGTCGCCCCGCCCGGACGCTTCACCTTTGGCACCGATGCGGTGATCCGCGACCCCGGCACCTTCGAGATGGGCGACCTGATGGCCTGGCAGCACGAGGTGCGCGACCTGCCGTCGGACACGCTGCTTTTCTTGCTGCCCAGCCGTTTTTGCGAGAGCGACCTGCTGGCGAGCGAGGCGTGGCGGTTGTTTGGCCACACACCGCTCGGCATCCCGCGCGTGCAGGCGGTCTGCGACTTCGTCCACAATCATATCGTTTTCAACTACGGCAATGCGCGGCCGACGCGCACCGCGGCGGAAGCCTATCGCGAACAGAGCGGTGTGTGCCGCGACTTCGCCCATCTTGCCGTTACCTTCTGCCGGGCGCTCAACATACCGACGCGCTACTGCACCGGCTACATCAGTGACATCGGCATGCCAAAGCCCTGGTCGAGCATGGATTTCGCCGCCTGGATGGAGGTCTATCTCGGTGGCCGCTGGCATGTCTTCGACCCGCGCAACAATGCGCCGCGAATCGGCCGCATCCTGATCGCGTCCGGCCGTGACGCGGCGGACGTGCCGCTGACCCATATTTTCGGGCCTGGCACGCTCGCCGGCTTCAAGGTGTGGACCGACGAGATCGTCGAGTAGTCGCCTACGCCGCGGCCTGAACGACTGTCCAGTTCGCGCGTTGTTGATGGCTGTGGAGCTTCGACAGGGGCTCCGCTAAGCTCGGAGCTCGAACAGGACAAGACAATGGCCGGTCATGGCGGATCGAAAAGGGTCATCTACGCGGCGCTCGCCGGCAATCTCGCCATCGCGCTGACCAAGTTCGCCGCCGCCTTCTTCACCGGCAGCTCGGCGATGCTGTCGGAAGGCGTGCATTCGCTGGTCGACACCGGCAATGGCGGTCTGCTGCTCTACGGCATGCACCGGGCCGCCCGCCCTGCCGACCGCGCGCATCCGCTCGGTCATGGCCGCGAGCTCTATTTCTGGAGTTTCATCGTCGCCCTTCTCGTCTTCGCGCTCGGCGCCGGCGTGTCCTTCTACGAAGGCGTCATCCATATCATGGCGCCCGAACCCGTCGCCAACGCCATGGTGAACTATATCGTTCTCGGCCTGTCCTTCCTGTTCGAAGGCAGCTCCTGGCTGGTGGCGCTGAAGGCGTTCCGCCAGCAGAAGGGCAAACAGGGCTGGCTGCGGGCCGTGCAAGCGAGCAAGGATCCGAGCGTCTACACGGTGCTGTTCGAGGACAGTGCCGCCCTGCTCGGCCTGATCGTCGCCTTTGCCGGCATCCTGGCGGCGGAGCTGTTCGAGATGCCGCGGCTCGATGGCGCCGCCTCGATCGGCATTGCACTGATCCTCGGCGCGACGGCGATCTTCCTGGCACGCGAAAGCAAGGGACTGCTGCTCGGCGAGCCGGCCTCGCCAGAGGTGCAGAGGAGGGTTTTGGCGATCGCCCAGCAGGATCCGGCGGTGCAGCGGGCGAACGGCATATTGAGCGTCCATATCGGCCCGGAGGAAATCGTGGCGGGCTTGAGCATCGAATTCGAGGATCATCTGACGGCGCCGGAGATCGAAGCCTGTGTCGAGCGCCTCGAGAAACGGTTGAAGACAGAGATGCCGGAGATCATGCGGCTGTTCGTCAAACCGCAGACCACGGGCACCTGGGAGCAGCGGCGCAAGATGGTTGAAACCGCGTCGGGAGAAGAGCCGGAGCGAGCCGGCTGAAATGCTCGCGAAGCCAGGAGGAACCAGGATGAAAATCGACGGCAGCTGTCATTGCGGCGCTATTGCTTACGAGGCGGAGGTCGACCCGGAAAAAACCTCGATCTGCCACTGCACGGATTGCCAGCAGCTGACCGGCACGGCTTTTCGCGTGACGGTTCCGGCGCCCGAGGATCATTACCGGATCACGAAGGGTACGCCGAAAATCTACACCAAGACCGGGGCGAGCGGCGCCAAGCGCGCCCAGGCCTTTTGCGCCGACTGCGGTTCGCACCTTTACGCCACGTCGGTCGGAGATGGCCCAAAGGTCTATGGAATTCGAGCAGGGACCGCGCGGCAACGCGAGGATTTGATCCCTACACTGCAGAAATGGCACCGCTCGGCGCTGCATTGGCTGCCGGAATTTCAAGGCATGACCATCGTGGAGGAGCAGTAGCGCGGCTCAGTCGTCGCCTTCGACAACCCTCAGCCTAAGCTGCCCGGTCTTCGAATCGGCGACGCGCGCGCCTGCGTCGACCTTCGCCGCGGGAGCCCGCGATGCCGTTTCCGGGCCAGCATCGCCGTCCGGCTGCGCGCCGAACTCCAGCGCCTCGATCTTCTGGCCGCGCTTGGTCACCTTCGACGTCGAGACGAGGATGTCGTCGATGTCCTTGGCCGACTGGCCGAAATGGACCTGCAATTTGCGCACCCGCTCGTCGACACGCGCGACATCCTCCATCAGCCGGATGACTTCGCCCTGGATCAGGTGCGCCTGTTCGCGCATGCGGGCGTCCTTGAGGATCGCCTGGATGACCTGGATCGACAGCATCAGCAATGACGGCGAGACGATGACGATGCGGGCGCGGTGCGCCTTGTGGACGATCGCCTCGAAATTCTCGTGGATCTCGGCAAACACCGATTCCGACGGCACGAACATGAAGGCGGTGTCCTGCGTCTCGCCCTGGATCAGGTATTTTTCCGATATATCGCGGACATGGATCTCGATGTCGCGGCGGAACGCCTGCGAGGCGGCCTTCTGCAGTTCGGCGCCATCGGCGGCGCGGATGGCATTCCAGGCCTCCAGCGGGAATTTGGCATCGATGGCAAGCGACGGCGCGCCGTTCGGCATCTTCACCAGGCAATCGGGCCGGCTGCCATTCGACAGGGTTGCCTGGAATTCGTAGGCGCCGTGCGGCAGGCCATCGGCGACGATCGCCTCCATGCGCGACTGGCCGAAGGCGCCGCGCGTCTGCTTATTGGAAAGGATCGCCTGCAGCTGCACGACCTGGCCGGCGAGCGACTGGATGTTGCCCTGCGCGACGTCGATGATCGCCAGCCGCTCCTGCAATTTGGCCAGGCTCTCATGCGTGGATTTGGTCTGCTCGGTCATGGTCTGGCCGAGGCGGCCGGTCATGGCGTCGAGGCGCTGGCCGATCGACTGCGTCAGTTCCGCCTGCCGTGCCCCGAACACCTCGGCGATGGCGCCCATGCGGCCCTGCATCTCGGCCTGGCTCTGCAATATGCCGCCCATCCGCGCCTCGGCGTCGCGGGCATGGTCGGCGGCTTCCGCGGCTGCCACGGCGCGCGCCTTGGCCGACCGCCACAGCGCGATGACGAGCGCCACGAACAGGCCAAGAAACAGCAATATGGCGAAAGCCAGCGCATGGCCGAGCGTGATCGTGGAGGCGCCAAGCCGGGCGACGGGCTCCGAAAGGATGGATGTCAGGTCATTCATGTGGACAGCATAGATGATTCGGCATGCCGGCACAGATCAAAACGTGAACGCCAACCAAGCGCCCCGGTTGACGCTTTTCGCTGGAGGTCTTACGTGGAACGCCATGCCGATCAAGCCGCTCATCATCCTTCCCGATCCCATCCTGCGTCAGGTTTCCAAGCCGGTGGAGCGCGTTGACGCGCCCTTGCGCAAATTAGCCGACGACATGCTGGAGACCATGTATGACGCACCCGGCATCGGGCTGGCGGCGATCCAGATCGGCGAACCGCTGCGCATGCTGGTGATCGATCTCGCCAAGGAAGACGAAACACCGGCGCCGCACGTCGTCATCAACCCGGAAATCCTGGAGAGCGCAGACGCGCGCTCCGTCTACGAGGAAGGCTGCCTGTCGATCCCGGACTACTACGCCGAGGTCGAACGCCCGGCCGCTGTGCGGGTCAAATATCTCGACCGCGACGGCAAGTTGCAGGAGATGGAGGCCGAAGGTTTGATGGCGACCTGCCTGCAGCATGAGATCGACCACCTCAACGGCGTGCTGTTCATCGACCACATCTCGAAGCTGAAGCGCGACATGGTGGTGAAGAAATTCAAGAAGCTCGCCAGGGACAAGGCGCCGGGCAAGCTGGTGGGATAGGGGAATGCCCCTTCGCGTCATCTTCATGGGCACGCCGGAGTTTTCGGTGCCGACGCTGCGCGCGATCGGCGAGGCCGGACATGAGATATCAGCCGTCTATACGCAGCCGCCGCGCGCCGCCGGACGGCGCGGGTTGGAGCTGACGCCGTCACCGGTGCAGCGCGAGGCGGAGCGGCTTGGCATCGAGGTGCGCACGCCGGCGTCCCTCAAGGGTGAGGCCGAGCAGGCGGCTTTGCGCGCCCTGCGGGCCGATGTCGCCGTGGTCGTCGCCTACGGTTTGCTGCTGCCGAAGGCGGTTCTCGAGTCGCCGCGGCTCGGCTGCATCAACGGCCATGCATCGCTGTTGCCGCGCTGGCGTGGGGCCGCACCCATCCAGCGCGCCATCATGGCGGGCGACCGCGAAACCGGCATGATGGTGATGCGCATGGAAGAGGGGCTCGACACCGGCCCAGTGGGACTGGTTGAAAAATGCGCCATCGAACCCGATATGACGGCCGGCGACCTGCATGATCGGTTGATGGGCGTTGGTGCCGCACTCGTGGTGGAAGCGCTGGCGCGGCTGGAAAGGAACACCCTGACATTTGCCCCCCAAGCGGTGGAAGGGGTGACCTACGCCAGGAAAATCGATAAATCGGAGACTCGCGTGGACTGGAATCGCTCGGCGACCGAGGTCCACAATCACATTCGTGGCCTGTCGCCCTTTCCCGGGGCGTGGTCCGAGATTGAAATTGGCGGTCGCCCGGAGCGGCTGAAACTGCTTCGCTCGGTGCTTTCACAAGGCGCGGGCGAGTCGGGAGGAATTCTCGATGACCGGCTGACGGTCGCCTGCGGAGCAGGCGCGATCAGGCTGGTCGAAGTTCAACGGGCGGGCGGAAGGCCTGCTGCCGCGTCGGAATTCCTGCGCGGGGCCAAGATCGAAAAAGGAATGAAATTCTCATGAGCATGATGTCGATACGCGCGGCGACGCCGCGGGATCGCGAGGCCATCCGCCTCGTCGAGGAACACGCTTTCGGCCAGCAGTCGGAGGCCGGGCTGGTCGACGCGCTGGTGACCGGCGGTGACGCCGTTGCCGAGCTGGTGGCGGAAGAGGACGGCCAGGTTGTCGGCCACATCCTTTTTTCCCGGCTGTTCGTCCGCAATGGCGGCAAGAACTTTCCGGCCGTGGCGCTCGCGCCGCTGGCGGTGGAGCCTTCGTTCCATGGCAGCGGCATCGGCGGCGCGCTGATCCGCGAGGCGCATATCCGCCTCAGGGACGCCGGCGAGACACTGGCCGTGGTGCTGGGCGATCCGGCCTATTACAGCCGTTTCGGCTACAGCCGCGCCCGCGCAGAGAACTTCGAGAGCGAGTACCAAGGCGAGGCGCTGCAGGCACTGGCCTGGGGTGACGCTCCGGAGGCAGGCAGGCTGGTCTACGCTTCCGCCTTCACTGCTCTCGCCGCCTAGGCGAGAGCATATAAGCCGCCGGCATGCCGCGTTTTCGCCTCGACATCGAATATGACGGCAGCCTTTTTGCCGGCTGGCAGCATCAGGCCGACCAGCCTTCGGTGCAGCAGGCGATCGAGCAGGCGATCGAGAGGTTCAGCGGCGAGGCGGTCCGGCTGCGTGCCGCCGGCCGCACCGATGCCGGCGTGCATGCGACGGCCCAGGTGGCGCATGTCGACCTCGCCAAGGCATGGCCTGATGACAAGGTGCGCGACGCAGTCAACGCCCATCTTCAGGCGGCCGGCGCACATGTTGCCATCCTTAAGGCGATGGTTGTCCCGGACGATTTCGACGCGCGCTTCTCGGCCACCGGCCGTCACTATCTCTACCGCATCCTCAACCGCCGCGCGCCGGCGGCGCTCGACAAGGGCAAGGTGTGGTGGGTGCCGAAGCGGCTTGACGCCAGCGCCATGCACGAAGCGGCAAAGGTCCTACTTGGGCGGCATGACTTCACCACCTTCCGCTCGACCCAGTGCCAGGCCAACAGCCCGATCAGGACGCTGGAGCAGCTTGACGTGGGCCGGCAGGGCGACCTGATCGAGGTGAAGGCCTCGGCCCGCTCCTTCCTGCACAACCAAGTGCGCTCGATGGTCGGCTCGCTCAAGCGCGTCGGCGAAGGTGGGTGGACCGTCGCCGACCTGAAAGCGGCGCTCGAGGCGCGCGACCGCGCCGCCTGCGGCCAGGTGGCGCCGCCCGATGGGCTGTTTCTCGTCGGCGTCGACTATCCGCAGACCGGCCAAAGCTGAGCGACGGCGGAATCGGGACCAAGTCCGGCCAGATCAGCACGCCGGCCGCCTCGGGCGTCGACGCGAGCCTGAGTTCCACTTCCTTTGCTGACCACGGGCCTCCGAGGTCCCATCGCGGGCCGGCGCGACCGCGGATGCGTCTGGCGCGGCAATCTCGTCCGATGCCTGGCCAAGGACGAGAATGTCGCGAGCGACCAAATCAGGCGAGACACAGGCCGGTTGGTCCAGGGCCAGACATTTCATCCCTTCGTCGCGTGCAATCGGTCGAGCCGCTGCAGCAATTCCGCTGGCACCTGTTCGGCGGTGCGCGATGCGCCCGCGAAAATCGTGCCGCTGTTGCCGTCAAGGGTGATCACCGCTCCGGGATCCAGCCATGTGTCGCCGAAACCGATCCGGTCCCTCGATTCGTCGATACGCATCGCCTCGCAGCCAACGAGGCAGACCTTGCCAAGCTGCCGCGCCACCACGGCCGCATGGGACGTGCGCGCTCCGTGCCGGGTGAGCAGGCCCTGCACGCGCTCGAGCAGTGCAATGTCATCGGTCTCGGCGTTCTGCCGCGCGAGGATCGCCGGTTTCCCTTCCGTCTTGAGCGCCGCCACCTGTGCCTCGTTGAGGGCGACCGTGCCGCTGACAACCCCGCTGGCGGCGGTCGCGGCATGGCCGAGCACCGTCGGCGCCGCGCCGTCCTCGGCCACGATGACGCGCGTCGTCAGCGCCGCGGCGTCGAGGCCGGCGGTGCGGAGGCAGGCGGTCTTCCGGTCGATCAACCCTTCGTCCGCCATGTCGAGGGCGATGCGGGCGGCGGCCTGCGGCGTACGCTTGCCTTCGCGGGTTTGAAGCAGGAAGAGCTTTCCGTCCTCGAGCGTGAACTCGAAATCCTGCATGTCGCCAAAATGCCGCTCGAGCGCCTTCGCCGCTTCGACCAGTTCCTCCCAGACGCGCGGCGCGATCGCCGCCAACCGGTCGTGACCCTGCGCGCTGCGCCGGCCGCTGACCACATCCTCGCCCTGCGCATTGAACAGGAAATCGACCCAAGGGGCGGGATTGCCGTCACTGGGGTTTCGAGTGAAGCCGACACCGGCCCCGGACAACCCGCCCGCATTGCCGAACACCATGCGCTGCACCGTCACCGCCGTGCCCATGCCATGACTCAGTCCGCGCATCTCGCGGTAGGCAATGGCCTTGGCGCTCGACCAGGACCGGAACACCGCCGCGATCGCCGCTTGCAACTGCGCGACCGCGTCCTGCGGGAAGGCTTCGCCCGCCAACCGCCGATAGGTCTCCAGGTGCCGCTGCGCGAGATCGCGCAGCGCGGCGAAGTCGAGCATGCGCTCTTCCTCGCCCAGCCGCACGGCGTCGAGGTCGGCCTCGAAGTCGGTCGCGTTGACGCCCGCCACCACCTCGCCGTAGCCGGCGATCAGGCGGCGATAGGCGTCCCACACCAGCCGCGGATTGCCGGTCGACCGGATCAGTCCCGGCAGCGTCGCCTCTGTCAGGCCGATATTGAGCAGCGTCTCCATCATTCCCGGCATCGATACCGGCGCCCCGGAGCGGACCGACAACAGAAGCGGTCGGCGCGGATCGCCAAAGCCAAGGCCGGTCGCGGCCTCGAGCCGGACGAGTGCATCGTGCCAGAGTGCGGGTGTTGCCGTCTCCGGATGGGCGCAGAAGCCGGTGCCCAGCACGAAGGCCGGCGGCACGTTCAGCCCGAGCGCCGCCATCCGTGCAAGATTGTACGCCTTGAAGCCCATCGTCTCGGGCGAAGCCGCTTTATCCAGCGGCTTGCCGGCTACGATCAGACCAAGCTGAGCCGAACCTTCTGGCGGAGTGCTCATCGATGCGCCGCTCACGCTCGCCTCCCCTGGTTGCCGGCGCCGACCCGGGTGAGGACGAGGCCGCGCATCGCGTAGCCGGTGCGCAGCAGCGCGTCGATGGATGCTTCCAGCGCGGCCGCGAAATCAGTGCCGAGGCTGAGCGTGGCCGCGTCCGAGACATTGCGCACGAACAGGCGCCTGATCTCGCGCGTCAGCACATCGCACGCCTTTTCGGCATCGACCACCCGCCAGCAGGCGGCCAGAAATTCATCCTGGTCCTGCGCGAGGCTCGCTTCGTCGAGCGTGCGCGCGGTGGTCAGCGCCTTGACATGGTCCTGTGCCGCCTCGAGCACCTTGTCAGCCAGCCGGCGCAGCGCGGTGCGCAACTCGTCGCTCCAGCCATGGTGATTGTCCTCGGCGATCAGCGACAGGATGAAAACGGCCTCCTCCAGCGCATCCGCCGCATCGTCGGCGCATTCGATCAGCTGCAGGAAGGGCAGCCAGCGCGCGTTGCCCGCGGCCTGATCGCGCAGGCGCATCACCAGATGATCGGCCTTGCGTTCCCAGATCTTGGCGCGCTCCGATAGCTTTCGAGCGGCCTTGACGTCTGTTTCGTGTCCATACGCGAGCGCATCGCGTATGCCTTCGGCCAAGGCATGGCAGAAGGCGGCGTGCTCGCCGAGAAGCGCGAACTCGTCCCGGTGACGGCGGACATGGCGCGACAGCAGCAGCCGGATCTGGTCGGCGATCAGGGCGGCGGTCTGGTCCGCCTGCAGGGCATGGGAGGAAAGCACGAGCGCCTCGGTCAGGAAATCCTGCGCCTCGGCCGCGCCCAGCACACTGTCCAACCGGTCGCCGATCCGGAAATGGTCCGGCGACAGCGCTTCCATCGCGTCGAATACCAGTTGATCGGCCCCGGCCATGAGCCAGCCCATATGGCCTGCCTCGCGATGGGCTGCCTCGGTCAGCACCGCGATGGAAAGCGGCTTGGCGACAAGCCGGTTCAGCCGTTTGCGTGCCCGGTTCCAGTCGATCAGGAAGACGATACGCGCGCCCAGACCCTCAAGGGCCGCGTCGGCCGCCGCGAGATCGGCGCAATCGAAGCGCGCCGTGCCGACGACGTAGTCGGCGCCCGAGTTCAGACCGGCGCTGCGCCGCGCGCCGACGTCCGACCATTGCGCTCCAATCTCCGACAGAAGGCCCTGGAAGAAGGCAAAGCGCCGCTCGTGCAGGTCCGAATAGGTGAGCGTGATCGAAAAACCCTCCACCTGGATCACCAGCACATGCACATCGTTGGTGCCGATGTCGTTCTGTATGAGCAACCGCGCCCCGTCGCGCGTCGCCGCCGTGTCCAGGCCGGGATGATCGAATTTGAGCCTGCGCGTGCGGTTCAGCCCGCGCATGAAGGCAGCGATGCGGGGGCGGTCGGCGGCATCGAGCTGCCAGACATGGGCACCGTCGACCGTATCGTCCGACATGTCGACCGCCAGCCGGTTCAGGCTCTTGTGCAGATCCATCACCAGAATGTGGAACGTATCGCTCTCGCCCCGCTTCCCGCCCGTCAGCGCGAGCATCTGGGCGTCGTCGAGCACGCCCGCGTTCAACTGGTCCAGCCAGTCGCACCAATGATCGACCCGCGCGATCTGCGCCTTGTGGTCGGCATCCGCGCTGCCTTCCAGCGGCCGGGCCATCAGGCGGATGTCCTCCCCGAGCAGCTTGCCAAGCCGCGCCAGGTCGGCAAGATGCAACGTCCCGCCCTCCAGCCAGGCCGTCGCCTGCATCTCCAGCAGCCACGGCGCGTTGATATGGGCGGCCGCGTAGTCGCGACTCAGGTTGGACAGCGGAGCCGCGCCATCCGCGGCATGGGCAGCCGCGGCCTGAAGTGCGGTCAGTGCGAATTTCAGCCGGTCATTGGCCGCAAGCGCGCCGGTGATCCGGGCCGGCAGTAGCAGCTTCGACTGGCCGAGCGCGGCGACAACATCCACTTTTTCCATCTATCAGCCTTCCATCCTGCCACATGGTTCATTGTTCGGTCCATTGCCTCGTTGTCCGCTTTCCAAAGTTTATCGAAATCAGAAGCCGGCTTATAAACGGAGATCGAAGCACTGTCATAATCTTGTCATGATAGATATACTCTGGAATCCGTACTTCATCATTGATCTGGCGCAAATCCTGCGATGGAAGACTTTCCGGGAGTGACCGCTCGCAAAACGGAAGCCGCCATGATGAGCATCGTGCACGGTAATGCCCTTGATCCCGCAGGGTCGGGCAAACGTCGCAAGTCACGGCCCTTTTCAGCCCTTTCGGCTGCGGCAAGTCGGGATTGCGGCTCTGCCCGAATGGCGCCGACGAGATTTTGGCGGGCATGCGAATGCCAGGCCGGGTTCACCCGGATGGACCGATATCCGCGAGCCCCGGGCCAGACGCGCGTTGCCTCGGCTGGCGCGCGCAGGAATGTCATGAACAGCTGATGCGGCGGTGGCCCAGGCCTAGATGTCACCCGGCACGGTGATGCCGAGCAGCATCTGCAGCCCGAACAGCACCATCAGCGAAGCGATGAACATGCCGACGAAAACGGCGGTACCGACCGCGGCACCCTTGCCGATGGTGGCATTGGTCATGCGCCAGGTGAGCACCATCGACAGCGCGAACAACAGCAGCGAAACAAGGCTCGAAATCTGGCTCGCCGACGTCAGGAAAAGCCTGACCAGCGCCGAGGGCAACATCAGCCAGGCGGTGATGGCCGAAGCCCAGTTGCTGGCAACCACATAGTGGACGAAGCGGCCGCCGATGCCGGCACGCCGCGCGACCAGGGCAAGGGCGACCAGCGGCAGCACCCAGGAGCCGATATCGACCGTTGCCAGGCGCACCAGCATGCCGAAGCGCCCCGCGAACGCATCGGGATCGCCGATCTCGTTGGCAATGCCGACCCAGCCGACGATCAGCGCCGGTGCGGCAACGACGATGGCGAAAAAGGAATTCCAGAAACCGTCGGCCGACAGGTCGAGCAGACGCAATCCGTCGACCTTGCCGAGCATCAGCCGCCAGGCGCCGGTCAGCGAAGCTTGGGTCTCGTCCGCCGAAAGCATGCTGCTCAGCCCTGTCCGAACCAGTCGTCGATGAAACGCTGGTAGATTTGCGTCAGCGTTTCGAGATCGGCAATGGCGACGCGCTCGTCGACCATGTGCATGGTCTTGCCGACCAGGCCGAACTCGACCACCGGGCAATAATCCTTGATGAAGCGCGCGTCCGAGGTGCCGCCGGAGGTGGACAGCGCCGGCTTCCTGCCGACCACCGCCTTGACCGAACCACCCAGCGTCTCGATCAGCCTGTCGTCGCGGGTCAGAAAGACATGGCTTGGCCCATCGCGCCAGACGAGATCATAGTCGACGGGCGTTTTCTTGCCGGCCCGGTACTTCTTGCGCCTGGCCGCCTGGTCGAGGCGATTGTGGATTTCCGCCTGGACCGTCTCGGCCGTCCAGGTGTCGTTGAAGCGGATGTTGAAGGTGGCGGTCGCTTTCGCTGGGATGACATTGGTGGCCGGGTTGCCGACATCGATGGAGGTGACTTCCAGGTTGGTCGGCTGGAAATCCTTCGTTCCCTTGTCGAAGACGGGATGCAGCAAGGCGTCGACAAGGCTCATCAGTCCGCGCACCGGATTGTCGGCAAGCTGCGGATAGGCGGCATGGCCCTGGCGGCCATTGACGGTGATGGCGCCCGACATGGAGCCGCGCCGGCCGATCTTGATCATGTCGCCAAGCGCATCCGGGTTGGTCGGCTCGCCGACGATCGAGGCATCCCACTTCTCGCCCTTGGAAGCCGCCCATTCGAGCAGCTTGACCGTGCCGTTGATGGCCGGACCTTCCTCGTCGCCGGTGATCAGCAGCGAGACCGAACCTTTCGGACCGCCATTCGTCTCGACATGGCGCGCCACGGCGGCGATGAAACAGGCAATGCCGCCCTTCATGTCGACCGCGCCACGGCCATACATCTCGCCATTGGCGATTTCGGCGGCGAAAGGCGGATGCGTCCAGGCGGCTTCGTCGCCGACCGGCACCACGTCGGTATGGCCGGCGAACATCAGATGCGGGCCGTTGCCGGAACGCCGCGCATAGAGGTTCTCGATATCGGGCGTGCCACCTTCGGAAAACACCGGCCGATCGACCAGGAAACCGAGCGGTTTCAGCATGGTTTCCAGCGCGGTCAGCGCGCCGCCCTCAGCAGGCGTCACCGAGGCACAACGGATAAGGGCGGCGAGGTTTTCGGCGGGATCGGTCGGCAGCGTCATGACAAAAGCGATAGTCGAAAGCGGAAGGCCTGTCACGGCCAGACATAGGGGCCAGCCCAATGGCCGGCGATACCGCCGACATTATGGTTTTCATGTCGTATAATTGTGGGCTCCGGGGGAGCGACAGGATGGCAGAAGGGGACAAGACAATCGTCATTGCCGGCGCCGGCAGCATTGGCTGCTATGCCGGCGGCTGCCTGGCGCTCGCTGGACGCCGGATGATTCTGCTGGCCCGGCCGCGCGTCGAGGCGGCATTGCGGCAAGGCGGATTGCGGGTCAGCGACCTCGATGGCCATGACCGCTGGATCAAGCCGGACGCACTTGTCGTTACCACCGATCCGGCCGTCGCCTTGCCGAAGGCGGATGTGATCCTGGTCACGGTCAAGAGCGGTGCGACCACGGACATGGCCGCCCTCATCAAGGCCCATGCCCGTCCTGATGCTATCGTGGTCAGCCTGCAGAACGGGGTCGACAATGCCGACAGGCTGCGTGGCGGGCTTGACGGGCCAATGGTGCTGGCCGGCATGGTGCCCTTCAATGTCGTGCAGTCGCCGGACGGCGAATTGCCGCTGCGCGTGCACCGCGCCAGCGACGGCAAGGTGATGCTCGAAGACGGCGGCGCCGGCCTGATCAGCCTCCTCGGCGTCGAAGGGCTGGCGGTCGAAGCCCATGGCGACATGCGGGCCGTGCTTTGGGGCAAGCTGCTGATGAATTTGAACAACGCGCTGGCCGCGCTGTCGGGCCTGCCACTGGCGAGGGAACTCGCCGATCGTCGCTGGCGCCTGATCCTGGCCGGCCAGATCGACGAGGCGCTCCAGGCAATGAACGCGTCGGGCATCGCGCCGGCGCGGATCGCCGGCCTGCGGCCAGCATTGCTGCCGAAGGTGCTCCGGCTGCCGGACTGGCTGTTCAGGCTGCTGGCGCGACGCATGCTTGCCATCGCCCCCGAGGCGCGCTCGTCGATGTGGGACGATCTGCAACGCGGCCGCCCGACGGAGATCGACGACCTGCAGGGCGCGATCCTGCGGCTGGCTGAAAAGGCGGGCACATCGGCGCCTTTGACAAAACGGGTCGCGGCGCTGGTGCGCACCGCCGAACAGGAAAACCGAGGATCACCCGGCCTGACGCCGGAACAGGTCAACGTGCGGCCGTACGACCGTCGATCAGCGTGATCTTCTGCCAGATCTTGCGCGACAGGTTGGACGCCAGGTTCTCGATGTCGTTGACGCCGTCAATGACCACGTCGTCATTGACCGATTGCGCGAACAGCGCCGCGATCTTGCCGGTGATCGACAGCATTTCGGAGCAGTAGTCGAGGTAGCGCGCGAGGTCGGCGGCGTTGGTGATGCGGGCCGGCGAGTGCGAAGTCGGCTTGAAATTGGCCGACAGCGCCGCCGGATCCTTGGTCAGCTGGTGCATGTCGATGACGTGGATCAGCGATCTGAGACCGTGCAGCTGGCGAAACACCCGCTTGCGCTTGATACGCTCCTCAGCGCGGATCAACGCCAGGAAACCGAGCACGGCGAGGATGATCATGTTGATCGTGGCCTCGATGCCTTGCACCGACTGCACCGCATCATCGGCCTGGGAAATGCGAATGAGCGGCAGGATGGTGCCGACAAACAGAAAGATCAGCGCACCCGCGACAACCGCGGCGATGATGAGCCCGCGCAGCCACCAGATCGGCGCTTCGAGCGCCTTCGCCGCCTTGGCCAGATCGCGCGACAGCGACACCAGCTCGGCGGCGACGCCGCGCAGTCCGGCTTCGGGGAAACGGTCGGCGATCCGACCCTCCAGCCGTTCGGCGGTTTCGACGATCAGTTTCGGATCAAGGGTGCGGTAGCGCATGGCGAGATATCCGACCGGCCCTCATGACTGGGCCGGCTCGTTGGTGCGCCGGCCATAGCGGTTGGGCCCAGGCTGCCCTGGAAACAGGCACAACACAAGGAAGGCGACGATCGAGACGACCGGCACGAACAGGATCAGCGCGGCAATGCCCGGCTTGTCGAGGTCGTGCAGCCGCTTCACCGCCAGCGCGATGTTCGACCATAGCGAGGCGATGAAGGCGACGAAGAAGATGAACGACCACATGTTGCTCTCCGCCGAGCCTTCCGGCACCAGCGTGAAGCGGTAGAGCGGAAAGGCCTGGATGATGGCGACCAGCAACCCGCCAAGAAAATAGGCCGCGCGGCTGACGCGGCCCGAGGTTTTGAAGAAAAGCCAGGTAAGGTCCGATCTTTCAGGCAAGCGGGTCCGGTCCATATTGATTGGCACCCCTGGTGCCTTCGAGGATGCCCAGTTCGACCAGCAGCCAGATGCCGCCGATGACGGGTACGAGGCCGATCAGCGTCCACCAGCCCGACTTGTTCCGGTCGTGCCAGCGTTTGGCGTAGAGAGCAATCGCGAAATAGATCGACGCTAGCGCGAAGAGGATGCCGATGATGCCGACCTGGCCGCCACTGGCGGTGGTGAAACGCGTGCCGAGGATCGCGTCGAGAATGAAGGCAACAATGCCGATAACGATGAATACGCCGATGCCGGCCCAGAACTTGGCTCGATTGATGCGGCCGTCAAAACTCGTCAGCAGATATTTCCAGTCCATGTCACCCCTCCATGTTGAACCAGCGCGACCGATTGTCGCGCTGGCGGAAGGTGCACTCGCTTTCCGCAAAGATCAATCGCGCAGCAATTCGTTGATCGAGGTCTTGGAGCGGGTCCTGGCGTCGACCCGCTTGACGATGACGGCGCAGTAGAGGCTGGGGCCAGGCTCACCATTGGGCAAGGGCTTGCCCGGCAGCGAGCCGGCGACGACGACGGAATTGGCCGGCACCTCGCCATAGAAGACCTCGCCGGTGGCGCGGTCGACGATCTTGGTCGACTGGCCGATGAAGACGCCCATGCCAAGCACCGAGCCTTCACGCACGATGCAGCCCTCGACCACTTCGGAGCGCGCGCCGATGAAGCAGTTGTCCTCGATGATGGTCGGGCCGGCCTGCATCGGCTCCAGCACGCCGCCGATGCCGACGCCTCCCGACAGATGGACGTTCTTGCCGATCTGCGCGCAGGAGCCGACCGACGCCCAGGTGTCGACCATGGTGCCTGAATCGACATAGGCGCCGACATTGACGAAGGACGGCATCAGCACGGCACCCGGCGCGACATAGGCGGAACGGCGCACGATGGACGACGGCACGGCGCGGAAGCCTGCCTTCTCGAAGTCGACGGCGCTCCAGCCGTCGAATTTCGACGGCACCTTGTCCCACCACACGGCCTGGCCGGGGCCGCCCTTGATGATCTCCATCGGGTTGAGCCGGAAAGACAGCAGCACGGCCTTCTTCAGCCATTGGTTGACATGCCACTTGCCGTCGGCCTGCCGCTCGGCGACGCGGGCGGCGCCGCGATCAAGCAGGTCGAGCGCCGTCTGGATGGCGTCGCGCGCCTCGCCGCGGGTCGCCGTCGAAATGGCATCGCGTTCCTCGAAGGCCTTCTCGATGGTCTTTTCGAGGCTTGCCAGATCGGCGTTCGACATGAATTCGCTCCATTACCAAGCTGTTAAGGGCCTGCGCCTTAACCTGTTTTGAAAGTCGCGCGGACCCTGAGCATGCTTCGCCTGCCTGGGTCTTTGCCTGTAGCAGGTTCTTGTCGCAAAACCGCAGGACACTTTTGCGGAACCTGCTTAAGTGAAGCCCTGGTGAGGGTCAATCGCGGCTGCGTCATGGGACGGCGCAAGTGAAGAATTGGACGGGTAACGCAACTATGACTCCTATGGAAAAGGCGGGATGGACGCCGCTGCCGCATTCGGATGAGGATCTGGAGCGGTCGAGAAGCGTGCCGGACACGCCGCAGACGCGGGCCGAGACATACCGGCTGGCGTGGAACGACCCCGACTTCATGACGCGGCGCGAACTGCGCGCGGTCAGGCTGCAGCTCGAACTCCTGAAACCGGAAATGATCCTGGCCGAGCGCGGTATCCGTTCGACGGTGATCCTGTTTGGCGGCGCGCGCCTGCCCGAACCCGGTGGCGCGGCCTGGGCGGCCAAGAACGAGACGCAGAAGAAGAACCTCGAGGAAAACAGCAAATACTACGAGGAGGCGCGCAAATTCGCCCGCCTCTGCTCGCAGCAGTCGGCTGCTTCATACTACCGCGAGTATGTCGTGGTCACCGGCGGCGGGCCCGGCGTGATGGAAGCCGGCAACCGTGGCGCCGACGATGTCGGCGCGCCGTCGATCGGCCTCAACATCGTGCTGCCGCACGAGCAGGCGCCGAACGCCTATGTGACGCCGGAGCTCTGCTTCAACTTCCACTATTTCGCCATCCGCAAGATGCATTTCGTCATGCGCGCCAAGGCCGTGGCGGTGTTTCCCGGCGGCTTCGGCACGATGGACGAGTTCTTCGAGACGCTGACCCTTATCCAGACCGGTCGCATGGAGCGCGTGCCGGTGATCCTGTTCGGCAAATCCTTCTGGAAACGGGCGATCGACCTCGACTTCCTCGCCGAGCAGGGCACGATCAGCCCTGGCGACCAGGACATCATCGATTTCGTCGACACCGCCGACGAGGCCTGGGGCATCATCAGCCGCTTCTACAATCTGTGAGAGCGTGGTGGAGTCCCTGTTTGCAGGCCGGCATCACCTGAATACCGACAAACCTCAGGCGGTGACCTCGACGATCGCCGTCAGGAAGCCGGCGAGATCGTCGGTGACGAAATCGACATCGTCTTCCTGGGCAGGATCGCGCTCCCAGATTTCGGAAAAGGTCGGCTCGAAATTGCGCGGCACCACGAGCACCGTGGTCATGCCCAGCGACTTAGGCACCGAAAGGTTGCGGGCAAGATCCTCGAACATCACCGCATTGTGGCCGATGACGGCGTGGAGCTCGGCGAACTTCTCGTAGGTCTGGCGCGCCGGCTTGGGATTGAGCCCGGCGGCGACAATGTCGAAGATATCGTCGAAATGGTCGAGGATGCCGAGCTGGCGCGCCGTGCGTTCGGCGTGCTTGCGGTCGCCATTGGTGAAGATGAACTTGCGGCCCGGAAGCTGGCGGATGGCGGTGCCGAGAACCGGATCTGGCACCAGCCATGAATAGTCGATGTCATGCACCTTCTCGAGGAAATCGTCGGGGTCGATGCCGTGGCGCGTCATCAGCCCGTTCAGCGTCGTGCCGTATTCGCGGTAGAGCTCCTTTTGCAGCTTGCGCGCCTCGTCGCGCGGCAGCGCCAGCAGCTCGCCGACATAGGCGGTCATCTTGACGTCGATCTGCGAGAACAGATTGGAATGGTGCGGATAGAGCGTGTTGTCGAGGTCGAACACCCAGTCGGTGACGTGGGCGAAGCGGGCGGGATCGGGGAGCGTTGTCATGCGATCCTTATGGCATGAAACGGGCATTCTGAAAGCGACTTTATCCACAACCTATGCGCGTCGGGAGGGCAGAAAATGCCGTCACGATTCAAATTTTAGACATCCCGGAAAGGTGGCCTTCAGGGCTTGCTGGCAAAGAGACAGTCCTGTGGGAGCAAGCGATGAGTCGTATATTTCTGAAGTCCGCCGTGATCGCGTTTGCCTCCGTCGCCGCCTCTCTCCTGCTGACGCTGATCATCGTTCCGGCAATGGGATTTCCCATCAACCGGACGATCTGGCTGACCTCGACGGTTTGCCCGCTCGTCATTGCCTGGATCGCCGGCGCCAGCACATTCTGGCAGAGCGACAGGCTGAAGAACGCGCATCGCGATCTCGCCCGGGCGCACGCCCAGCTCGCCGCCGCGCATCGCCGCCTGGAGGAAAAGGCGAGCCGCGACGACATGACCGGCATGCTCAACCGGGAGAGTTTCTTTGCCGCACTCGACGGCTCCAGGCGCAAGTCCGATCGCGGCGCGTTGCTGATCATCGACGCCGACCATTTCAAGAGGATCAACGACAGCTTTGGCCACCTGACCGGCGATGACGCGCTGCTTCTGATCGCCAGCGCGATCGAGCGCGGCGTGCGCAGCGGCGATGTGCTCGGCCGCATCGGCGGCGAGGAGTTCGGCGCCTTCCTGGTCGGCGCCACTGAACAGGAGGCCAAGCGCGTCGCCGAGCGCATCCGCCGCGAAGTCGAACTGATCCGTTTCCGGCCCATCGACGAGCGAACCATTCCGCTCACTGTCAGCATCGGCGGGACCGTCTGCGGCGAGGAAGCCAACGTGTCGGACCTGATGCGTGCCGCCGACCGGCGCCTTTACCAGGCCAAGCACGGGGGCCGCAATCTGACGATCCTCGACACGGATATTTCCGCGGCGGCGTGATCAGGCCGCCGAGGCGGTACACCCGACCCGTTAAGGAATTTCTAACCCTGTTTGCATCCGGTTGCACCGTTTACCCGGTTTTTCGCCGACTTGTGGGCAAGCTTGGCACGAAATTGGCTTTTCCTTCAGCGCATGTGCCGTTCAGGGAATGCCATGCGCAGTCGAGGCCCCCATCGAGAGACCTGTCATGAGTTTCTTCAAGAAAATGTCGCGCCGCAGCATCGTGCAGGCGCTGATCGCACTGCCTGCCCTGTCGCTGTTTCGCAAGCTGCCTGATGCCAACGCTTCCGATAGCGATCCATCCCACGCCGACCCGAATGAAATCGTCGAGGTCAATGGCTGGATCCTGAAGCGGAGCGACCTGGCATGATCTTCGACAGCTATGAGGCGTTTCGCGCCGCCAACTTCAAGCCCAAGGTCTGCATCCTCGGCTCCGGCCCGGCCGGCACCACAATTGCCCGCAAGCTTGGCGCCGCGGGCATTCCCGTCGTGGTGCTGGAGGCTGGATCGAGGGAGTTCAGCGACGAGTCACAGGATTTCTACCGCGGCACCACGGTCGGGGATTTCTATTTCGATCTCGACATCACCCGGCTGCGCTTCATGGGCGGCAGCTCGAACCACTGGGCCGGCTGGTGCCGCGTCCTCGACAAACAGGATTTCGAGCCAAAGGCCTGGGCACCCGATACCGGCTGGCCGATCCGCCGCGCCGACATCGAACCCTATTTGCCGGAGGTGCACGACATCCTCGAACTTCCCGATTTCCGGCCCGATGTGCCGATCTCGGACGACATTCGCTGGGTGCAGCTGATCAAGAGCCCGGCGGTGCGGTTTGCCGAAAAATTCGCCGACGAGCTCGACAAGAGCAGGAACATCGCGGTCGTGCTCAACACCTATGCCACCGAGCTTGCCGGCGACGGCAAGCGAGTGACAGGCGCCAGGCTGTGGTCGAACGGACAGGATGCCGGCTCGTTCAGTGCCGACTATTTCATCGTCTGCACCGGCGGGCTGGAAAACTCACGGCTGCTTCTATGGTCGAACCAGCGCTCGAACGGTGGCGTCGTGCCGAATGCGACGGCGCTTGGCCGCTACTGGATGGAACACCCGACCTTCGAGGGCGGCAATGCCATCCTGGCCGACTATGGCGAGTTCGAGGTCGATGCCGTCAACGAGGCTTTCTTCTCGCCGACGCTGGCCGCCATGGAACGCCTGCAGATCATGAATTTCGGCATCAGGCTGATCGAGACGCCCTATGCCGGGATCAAGCACGTGATCGCCGACCTCGCCTGCACGGCGCCCGACATGGCCGAGTGGGTCGCCTATCAGCTCAGCCAGAACCTGCGCTGCGCGGCCCAGCTTTATGTCGCCTGGGAACAGGCGCCGCTGGCCTCCAACCAGATCGAACTGTCGAAGACCGATGTCGACCATGCCGGCGTGCCGCGCATCGAGCTGCACTGGAAGAAATCGGAGCTGGAACGCCGCACGCTTGTCGAAGGCCTGAAGTTGTTCGGCACGACACTCATCGAGAAAGATCTCGGCCGTGTTCGCCTGATCGACTGGATTGCCAACGGCGAGGACTATCCGACCAACGAGGAGACGGCGGGGCACCATCACATGGGTGGCACGCGCATGGGCACCGACATTGCCAGGAGTGTGGTGGACGCCAACTGCAAGGTGCACGGCATGGACAATCTCTATATCGGCGGCTCCTCGGTGTTCTGCACATCCGGTCAAGCCAACCCGACGACGACGATAACCGCGCTGGCCTGCCGGCTGGGCGAACATCTGAGCAAGGTGGTCGCCGTCTGAGCGCAACGTCATGCCTGCCGGCGCCAGTGACGGCACCGGCAGAAACCGGCATGGCCTCAAAAACCGTAGACGGCGATGCGCAGCAGCGCGGCAGCGGCGGCCCGGCTGAAGGCCGAGGGAGCGGACACCCCTGTGCGATAGGGGCGCCGATGTTCCAGGCTTCACCGCAAACGTCGGCAGAGAGCGGGACTATTTCGGCTGGACCCCATAGGCGACAAGAAACGCCTCCACCGAGGCATCCGCGTGCCGTTCAAGTTCGGCCTTGGAGCGCCGGTTGCTTCCAGTGAACATAGCTTCATTCATGGGGATCCAAAGAAGCATTCCAAAAAAATGGCTGGCAGCCAGATAGGGGTCACTGGTTTGTATAAGTCCTCGACTGGTGAGCTTTTGAAAGCAGGAAGCCATTGAGCCAAGCATGCGCTCGAAGCCCTTTTCGTACCAACTGCGGCCAAGCTGCGGCATTCGATCCGCGTTGGCGATAATTAAGCGCCGCAGCTTCAACAACTCTTCATCCATGAGAACCGCTATCAAACGTCGGGCAAGCTGCTGCAGACCACCTTCCATGAATTTCGCCTCGGAAAGCAGCGTCGTCACGGACTCGATAATATCGTTGGCCTGGGTAGCGGTTGCCAGAACGACTTCGCCGAAAAGCGTCTCCTTGTCCGTGAAATGCTTGTAGACGGTCTGCTTGGAAGCCCCCGCCCTGGTGGCGATTTCCTCCATGCTGGTCCCGTCATAACCCTTGCTGACGAACGCCGCCGTGGCCGCCTGGATGATTTCGCGATCCTTGCGTGCTGATCTGGTCTCACCGTCGATTTTCATCGCGCCCTCCCAACCAGTACTAGACGGTACCGTTCTTGCATGATAGCCCTGAAAACGGTACTGGACTGACTAGTACCTGTCAACGAAGGCAAGGCTTAGACCGATGACCAAGATGATCTTTATAAATCTGCCGGTGCACGATCTGCAGGCAGCGACCAAGTTTTATCTCGCGATCGGCGGCACGCTGAATCCGCAGTTCTCGAACGACCAGGCCAGCTCGATCATGTTCTCAGACTCCATTGGGGTCATGCTGCTGACGCACCAGCATTACAGCCAGTTCACAGCGCGGCAGATCGGCGACCCCAAGCGTGACAGCCAGATGCTGATCGCGCTCACCGCCGACAGCAAGGACGAGGTCAATGCCGTCATCGAGAAGGGCGTGGCGGCCGGCGGCCGGGCCGATCCCAACCCCGCGCAGGACCTCGGTTTCATGTACAACCGCCACATCGAAGATCCCGACGGCTACGTCTGGGAGTTCTTGTGGATGAACCCCGCCGTCATGCAATAGCCTGTCGGGGTCAAAGCGTCCAAAGCGCGTCGCATTGAAACAGATTTCATGCGACGCGCTTTAGGTCTTTGGGCGAGATGCATTAGACTGTCGCCGGGTCGAGCGCCGGCTGGCCCTTGCGGCGCGCGACGATCGCCGCGAAATCGGCGGTCCGGAAGGCATCGCGCAACGCATCGAAGGACGGCAGCACGAAATAGGCACGCTGGAACTTGTCAATCTCGTAGCCGGTGCGCATCACGGTTTCGAGGTCGAATGGCACGTGATGGGCATCCTTGCCGTCGACGGCAAACTGCAACTCGGTAAAGGACGACATCAGGCCGGCGCCGAAGGCCTTCAGCGGCTGGCCGCTCTCCTGTATCAGGCCATACTCGGCCGTGTACCAGTAGAGCCGGGTGATCATCTCGTCACCGCCCAGCGCGATGATGTCGCCGGCCTTCTTGCCATACATCTGCATGAAGTCGGCGAACACCGGCTGCGACAGCACCGGCACGTGGCCGAAGAAGTCGTGGAACATGTCCGGCTCGACGATGTAGTCGAGTTCCTGCCTGGTCCGCAGCCAGTTGGTGACCGGGAAGCGGCGGTTGGCAAGATGGTCGAAGAAGGGCGCCGCGGGAATGAGACCCGGGACGGCGACGATCTCCCAGCCGGTCAACTCGCGCAGCCTGGCGCTGACCTCGTCGAAGTCGGGGATGCGGTCGAGAAGGCCGAGCTTCTCGACACCGTCGAGATAGGAGTGGTGGGCGAGTTTGCGCGTCAGTTTGGTCTGGCGGTCGCACAGCGTGCGCCACACCGCCTGTTCCTCGGCGCTGTAATCGTAACCCTGCGCCACGGTGAAATCGGCACGGCAGACAGAATAGTCGCCGCGCAGGCCCTGAGCCGCGCAATCGCGGGCGTATTCGGCAACGCTCATCGTCGTCATGGTTTTTCTCCTCGCAAATCATGAGTGGCGAATGGTGCCGTGAGGCTAACCGGATCTGCCGAGGCAAATCGGTTTTGATGATGGCCCGAACGGAATATTCGAGATAACATTCACTCAATTAACGTGCACACGGAGTGAAAATGCCTCAATTCGATGATTTCGAGATCAAGATGCTCGATGTGCTGCAACGCGATGGACGCAAGCCCGTTTCCGAGCTGGCGCAAGAGATCGGCCTGTCGACGACACCCTGCGCGCGGCGTTTCGAGGCGCTGCAGGATGCCGGCATCATCAAGGGCTTCGCCGCGGTGATCAGCCGCCGGGCGGTCGGCCTGATGGTCGAAGTGTTCATCCAGGTGCGCCTTGTCAGCCACAGCGACGGCTCGCCCGAGACCTTCATTGCCGCCGTGCAGCGCATGGACGAGGTGTCCTCGTGCTGGACGATGACCGGCGACCATGACTTCCTGCTGCATGTCATGGTGCCGTCGGTCGACGAGCTCAACGCCTTCGTCATGCACCGGCTGATGCGGCTCGGCGGCGTGCGCGACGTTCACACGCAACTGGTGCTGCAGAACATCAAGGGACCAGGCCACGTGCCGCTCGGCCATCTCAGGCGATGACGGTGCTCCGCATTCCTGCGGAAAAGCTGCACGCAAACTGCTGAAACGGGCCAAGCGCGCGTCCACATCGCCGGCCAGCATGCGCGGACCAACTTCCCAGGAGGTCCGCCATGAAAATCGTCCTGATCAATCCGCCGCACACCGCCATCGGCAGCCGCGTGCCGGACGATCACCTGCCGCCGCTCGGGCTCCTGGCGCTCGGCGGCCCGCTGATCGATGCAGGCCATGAGGCGCGGCTCGTCGATGCCGAATTCGGGCCGATGCCCCTCGACATGGTGGTGCGCAACGCGCTCGACGACTGTCCCGACTTCGTCCTGATCGGCCATTCCGGCTCGACCTCGGCGCATCCGACCGCCTTGCTCATCGCGCGCATGATCAAGGAGCGCGAGCCGGCGACCATCATCATCTATGGCGGCGTTTTCCCGACCTATCACTGGCGCGACATCCTGACGGCGACGGAAGTCTTCGACTTCATCGTGCGTGGCGAGGGCGAGGCGACCGTCGTGGCGCTGATCGAGGCGCTGGAGATGCACCAGTCGCCGGCGAGCGTGGCCGGCATCGCCTTTCGCGACGATCTGCACCGTCCCTTCGCGACGCAGCCGGCAACGACCATTTCGGAACTCGACGCCTACCGCGTCGGCTGGGAGCTGATCGACATCAGGCGCTACAGCTATTGGGGCGGCAAGCGCGCCGTGGTCATGCAGTTTTCGCGCGGCTGTCCGCATCTGTGCAACTATTGCGGCCAGCGCGGCTTCTGGACCCGCTGGCGGCATCGCGATCCGGTGAAATTCGCCAAGGAGATCGCCTGGCTGCACCGAGAACACGGCGTCGAGCTGATCAACCTCGCCGATGAGAATCGGACGGTTTCGAAGAAGGCCTGGCGAGCCTTTCTCGATGCGATGATCGCCGAAAACGTGCCCGTGCTGATCGTCGGCTCGACCCGCGCCGACGACATCGTGCGCGACGCCGACATCCTGCATCTCTACCGCAAGGCCGGAATCATCCGCTGGCTGCTCGGCATGGAAAACACCGACGAACAGACGCTTCAATTGATCCGCAAGGGCGGCAGCACCTCATCCGACCGCGAGGCGATAAGGCTGCTGCGCCTGCACGGCATCCTGTCGATGGCGACCTGGGTGGCCGGCTTCGAGGATGAAGGCTTTCGTGACCTGTGGCGCGGCTTTCGCCAGCTGATCGCCTATGACCCGGACCAGATCCAGGCGCTTTATGTGACGCCACACCGCTGGACACCGTTCTTCAGGATCGCGCGGGACCGCAAGGTGATCCAAAGGGATGCCCGGCTGTGGGACTACAAACACCAGGTGTTGCACATGACCCGGCTGAAGCCGTGGATGCTGTTCTTCAGCGTCAAGCTGATCGAGCTGGCGGTGCAGTCGCGGCCGAAGGCGCTGGCCCGCATCCTGTTCCACAAGGATCCCGAGCAGCGGCACTCGATGCGCTGGTACACGCAGATGGGCCGCCGCGTCTGGTTCCGCGAGGTCTGGGGCTTCCTGGCCCGCGACCGCCGGGTGCAGGACGGCCCGACGCTTGCCGAATTCTGGGGCGCGCCGCAGGACGCCGAGGAGGAATCGATGACCGTTCAACGCCCGGCGCGAAAGCTGACATCATCCGGGATCACGATTTCGCCGAGTCCCTGACTGTTACTGCGCTCGGTTAAGGTGTGTTGAGATGCAGGTCAGGCCGAGCCGAAAACGGTGGCTTTCGAGAACCGGAGCGCAGCGGACGTTCGGGTCCGTGAGCACTGGAAGCGGAGAAAGCCGTCGTTTGCAGGCCGGCATCACCTGAATATCAATGCACGTTAGGGCACGATCAGCGTGCCGGCGCCATGCTCGGTGAACAGTTCGAGCAGCACCGCATGCGGCGTCTTGCCGTTGAGGACGACGACGCCTTCGACGCCGCGCTCGATCGCCTCGATACAGGTTTCGACCTTGGGGATCATGCCGCCCGACACCGTGCCGTCCTTGATCAGCGCCTTGGCCTCGGCGACGGTCAGTTCGTCGATCAGTTTCTTGTTCTTGTCGAGCACGCCCGGCACGTCGGTGAGGAACAGCAGGCGCGTCGCCTTGCAGGCGCCGGCAATGGCGCCGGCGAAGGTGTCGGCATTGATGTTGTAGGTGTGGCCGTCGCGTCCAGGCGCCACCGGGGCCAGCACCGGGATCATCTCGGAGCGCGCCAGAAGGTCGAGCAGCGTGCGGTCGACCTCGACCGGTTCGCCGACGAAGCCGAGATCGAGCACGCGCTCGATGTTGGAATCCGGATCGATCATCGTCTTGCGCGCCTTTTCGGCGAACACCATGTTGCCGTCCTTGCCGCACAGGCCGATCGCCCATTCGCCCTCGGCGTTGATCAGCGCCACGATCTCCTTGTTGATCGAGCCGGCCAGCACCATCTCGACGATCTCCACCGTCTTCTGGTCGGTGACGCGCAGGCCGCCCTCGAACTTGGATTCGATGCCCATCTTGGCCAGCATGGCGCCGATCTGCGGGCCGCCGCCATGGACGACGATCGGATTGACGCCGGACTGCTTCAACAGCGCGATGTCGCGGGCGAAGGCCTTGCCGAGCTCGATATCGCCCATGGCGTGGCCGCCATATTTCACCACGACCGTCTTGTTCTCGTAGCGCTGCATGTAGGGCAGCGCCCGCGAAAGCAGGGCGGCCTGCATTTCGGCGGTGGCGGTTATCTCCGTCATCGGCGTGGTTCCCGGCTTCTGGTTTTATGCATGCCGTTGTCCCAAAACCGCTAGGCACTTTTGGGCGACATGCACCTGGTTATGCCTGTCGTTGTCCCAAAACCGCCAAGCACTTTTGGGCGACATGCACTTGGAAAGAACGGCGGCGTCTTAGCGGGAATTGCGGCGGCCCGCAAATGGCATTGCTGTCATATTCGAGCGCCTCACGACGTCGTCATCATCATGGCACCATCAGCGGCGCCCTGCGGCCCAGCCAACCCGAGATCTTCTCCATCTGCGCGGCAAGCGACAGCAGCGTCTCCTCGTCACCCGGACGGCCCGCCGCCTGGATGCCAAGCGGCAGGCCGGCGTCGGTGACATGGACGGGCAGCGCGATCGACGGCTGGCCGCTGACATTCTGGATCGCCGGCCAATGGGTGAACCAAAGGCTCTTGTCCATCAGCTGGCCGAACAACGGCTTCAACTTCAACAAGGACGTGAGGTGCAGCTTGTCGAGCAGGTTTTCGATGAGCTCATCGGCGCCTTTCGGATCCATGGCGCCGCAGGCGAGCGGAGGGTGGGCAATGATCGGCATCAGCACGGCATCATACCGCGCGGTCTCCTCGATCAGCCGCCGCGAGGTGGCATGCAGCCGCTGCAGGCCGGCATAGGTCTCGCCGGCCGAGACCATTTCGCCCAAGCGGCCGAGCACCCGCGTGGCGCGTTCGATGTCGCCGGCAACCGAACGGCCGACGCGCAGCGCTTCGGCCCGCATCGTGCCGGCGACGGCCGAGGCAACCGTCCTGCAGAAGTCGGCGATGAAATCGCGCCCGATGAAGGGCAGGTCGATTTCCTCGACCGCATGGCCGCCCTCGCGGGCTAGCGCCACCGCCGTGTCCAGCGCCTTCAACGTCTCCAGCGAAACCGGCAGGCCGAGCGGCGATTTTCGGTACACGGCCAGCTTGAGCTTGCCGGGATCGCGGGCGGCGGCGGCAGTGAATGTGCCTTTCGGCGGCGGCGCCGCGTAGGGCGACAGCGGGTCGGGCCCATGGGTGAGATCGAGCAACAACGCCGAATCGCGCACCGAGCGGGTGACGGCATGGTCGACCACCATGCCGTACCAGCTTTCGCTCACCAATGGCGTCAGCGGTATACGGCCGCGCGACGTCTTCAGGCCGACAAGCCCGGTGCAGGCGGAAGGCACGCGGATCGAGCCGCCGCCATCCGAGGCATGCGCCACCGGCACGACGCCGGCGGCGACCAGTGCCGCCGCGCCGCCCGAGGAGCCGCCGCTGGTGTGACCGGTGTTCCACGGATTGCGGGTGATGCCGAAGGCTTTGGATTCGGTCATCAGCCGCAGCCCGTGCTCCGGCGATGTCGAGGTGACGATCGGAACGAGCCCAGCGGCAAGATAACGGTCGGTCAGCACCGAATTGACATCGGCCAGCCATGCCGGAATACGGCTGCCGCCATGTGTCGGTACACCCTTGATGGCGATGCCGAGGTCCTTGATGGCGAAGGGAACGCCGGCCAGCGGCAGCGAGCGGTCGATGGTCTTCGCCCGCGCCCGCGCGGCCTCATAGAGCGGCTCGGCCGTGGCATTGATGTCGGGACGGGTGGCCTCGGCGCGTGCGATCGCCGCTTCGGCCAGTTCGATCGGCGAGACCTCGCCCTTGCGGACCAGGCCGGCAAGGCCGGTTGCGTCCTGCGCCCACAGTGTGTGCCCGATCGACATGCGCGCTCCCCCCGTCACAGCCGGCAAGCTAGCCAGTCGTGATTCGGTTGGCAATCGATGGACCGATCCCGGCGGGCAAACGCCGCAAGGTTTGGCGTGCACAAGGCGATTTCCGCCGTTGCAAATACATTGCGATCCCCTAATTTGCCTGCATGACGCCGCAGGACATCACCAAGCTGATCGTCCGGACTTCGATGAAGGATCGGGCCGCGTTCGATCTGCTCTACCGGCAGACCAGCGCGAAACTTTTCGGCGTCTGCCTTCGTGTATTGAATGACCGGGGAGATGCCGAGGACGCGCTGCAGGAGGTCTTCGTCAAGATATGGACGAAGGCGGACCGTTTTGCCGTCTCCGACCTGAGCCCGATCTCCTGGCTGGTGGCGATCGCGCGCAACCATGCGATCGATCGCATAAGAGCGCGGCGCAAGCCTGCCGCCGATATCGATGCCGCGCTCGACGTGGCCGATCCGGCGCCAGGGCCGGAGGCGCTGGTGGTGGCGGGCGGCGAATCCGAACGCATCCATCATTGTCTCGATGAGCTGGAAAAGGAGCGGGCAGCGGCCGTCCGGGGCGCCTATCTCAAGGGCGAAAGCTATGCCGAACTGGCGGAGCGCCATGGCGTGCCGTTGAACACGATGCGTACCTGGCTGCGCCGCAGCCTGCTGAAACTCAGAGAATGTCTGGAAAGATGACGCTCGCGGAAGACAATGGACCGGAACGCGGAGGCGACGACCTGCTCGCCGCCGAATACGTTCTCGGCGTGCTGTCGGCGGACGAGCGGCAGATCGTTTCCCGACGCATCGACGCGGACACGGATTTCGCGCGGCTTGTCGACGGCTGGGAAGTCCGCCTTTCGCCCATGGCCGCCGCATACCCGGAAATCGAGCCGCCGGCTTCCGTCAAGACCGCGCTCGATCGCCGGCTGTTCGCGTCAACCGCGCCCGCGCCCGCTGAAGCGCGCGCCGGGCTGTGGTCCAGCCTCGCCTTCTGGCGTGGCCTCGCGGCGGCCGCGGTCGCCGCGCTGGCGATCTACATTGCCGTGCCCTACCTCAACCCGCCGGTCGCACAGCCGCAGGCGCGCCTCGTCGCCTCGCTGACCGCCGATGGCAGCGATGTCAAATATCTTGCCATCTATGATGCCGCGCATCACGAGGTCGGCCTGTCGCACGTCTCCGGCGAGCGTGCCGCCGGCAAGGACTTCGAACTGTGGATGATCGAGGGCAAGAACCCGCCTGTCTCGATGGGCGTCATCCCCGTCGGCTCGACGGCGCATATCGTCGTCTCGCCGGCGGCCCAGCAGAAGCTTGCCCAGGGCGCGGTGCTCGCCGTCAGCCTCGAGCCGGCGGGCGGTTCGCCGACCGGCCAGCCGACCGGACCGGTGGTCGCGGCGGGCGACCTGAAGAGCATCTGACCAGCGTCGCCGCGCCACCAACATCACAAACGCAGACTGAAAGTCTATCCGCTTCTTGGCGCGTTGTCGGAAGCTTGTGTGCCGGCAAAACGTCTCCCGCCGAAATCTCGTCGTCAGGCGAATAAAATCAAAAAAATCTCGATATTCTGAAACTCATGCGTTTGTGTTCCGTATCTCCTCGCGTCCCCAAAAATGGGAAGAGAAAACCCGAGGAGTCAGACATCATGCGTAAATTCGCCACCCTTTTGCTTGCCGGTACGATCGCTGTTTCCGCGCTTGCCACCGCAGCCTACGCCGAAAACCCGATGGTTGGCGGCGCCGCCATGTATGCCAACAAGACCATCGTCGAGAATGCCGTCAATTCGAAGGACCACACGACGCTGGTCGCCGCCGTCAAGGCAGCCGGCCTGGTCGAGACGCTGCAGGGCGCCGGTCCGTTCACCGTGTTCGCGCCGACCAACGAGGCCTTTGCAGCACTTCCGGCCGGCACGGTCGAGACATTGCTGAAGCCCGAGAACAAGGACAAGCTGACCAAGATACTGACCTGCCATGTCATCGGCGCCAAGGCGATGGGGGCGGATGTGGCCGCGATGGCCAAGGCTGATGGCGGCACCCATAAGGTCAAGACGGTTGGCGGCTGCGAACTGTGGCTCAAGGCGGATGGCGGCAAGGTCACCGTGACCGACGAGAACGGCAATGTCGCCAATGTGACGATCGCCGATGTCGAACAGTCCAATGGCGTCATCCACGTCATCGACAAGGTTCTTTTGCCGAAGATGTAACAAGGGGCTTGCCGCGGACGAAGATGCAGCAAGGGCTCCCGTCGCTTGCATGATCTCGCTCCCGTGATCCGCAACCGACCGTGCACTCCGCGCCGTCCACCTCAGATGTGGGATGGCGCGGAGTGTTCATTTGAGGAGCCACCGTCACCGGCTTTTGATTTCCGCGTGGCGGCATAGTTTGGCAAAGAGACAACAGGAGGAACCTGGTCATGAACCGTCGCGACTTTCTTTTGAGCGGTGCTGCCGCCATCGGCGTCGTCGGGGCCGCGGCCACCGTGCTGCGCATGGGCAATCCGCAGGCCGCGCAGGCCGCCGAAAAATTCGAGGTCACCAAGACCGAGGCTGAATGGAAAGCCATCCTGTCGCCGGCCGCCTTTGACGTGCTGCGCAAGGAAGGCACGGAATATCCCGGCACCAGCCCGCTGCTCAACGAACACCGCAAGGGCATTTTCGCTTGCGCCGGCTGTGACCTGCCGGTCTATCCGTCCGAGACGAAGTTCGATTCCGGCACCGGCTGGCCGAGCTTCTGGCAAGAGATCGCCAATGCCATCGGCAAGACCGAGGACAGGTCGCTCGGCATGACCCGCACCGAAGTGCACTGCCGCCGTTGCGGCGGCCATCTCGGCCACGTCTTCGACGACGGCCCGGCGCCGACCGGCCTGCGGCACTGCATCAACGGCGTGGCACTGACCTTCAAGCCCGCCACGGCCTGAGAACATCGGCCGGAATACAAAAACTCCGGGCTTGCGGCCCGGAGTTTTTGCGCGGTCAGAGCTTTTCGGGCGTGGACTGGAGGAGCTTCCCGAAACCGCTGCCCACTTTTGGTATCAGTGGCCGCCGCCTCCACCGCCGGCCGCGGCCGGCTTGCGGATCAGCATGGTGAACAGGCCGAGCGTCGCGAACAGCACCGTCAGCAGATAGAACACATCCATGAACGACAGCAGCGCCGCCTGTTGCTGGACCATGCCCGACAGCTTGGAGATCGCAGCACTCGTGGCGTCCAGGCCGGCGGTCTGCTCGAAGTTGAGCGTCATGTTCTGCAGCTTGGTCTGCGCGGCCGCACTGCCCCACTGCACGTGCTCGGAGAGCCGGGCGTAATGGAAGGCATTGCGGTCGATCAGTACGGTGTTGATGATGGCAAGGCCGACGGCGCCACCGAGGTTGCGGGTGAGATTGAACAGGCCCGATGCGTTCTTCAGCCGCTCGGGCGGCAAGGTGCCGAGGGCGATGTTGTTGATCGGCACCATGCACAGCATCATCGAACAGCCGCGCAGGATCTGCGGAATGAGCAACTCATAGAAGTCCCAGTCGGCGGTCAGATGCGTCATCCACCAGGTGCCGGTGGCGAAGCCGAAGAAGCCGATCATCATCATCAGCCGCAGGTCCATCTTGCTCGACAGGATGCCGGAGATGGGCGCCGTGGCGAACATGGCCAGGCCGCTGACGAACAGCGCTTCGCCGATCATCATCGAATCATAGCCGCGGATGCGACCGAGGAACACCGGGTAGAGATAGGTCAGGCCATAGAGGCCGACGCCGATGACGAACGAAAACAGCGAGCCGAAAGCGAAGTTGATGTTGCTGAACGCCTTCAGGTCGACGATCGGCTCCTCGGCGGTAAAGGCACGCCAGAAGAACAGCACCGCACCGATGGTCATGACGATGGCGCAGATGAGCACCGCCTGATCCTGCAGCCAGTCATTGTTCGGCCCTTCCTCGAGCACATATTCCATGCAGCCCAGGAAAGCTGCCATGCCGGCGAGGCCCCACCAGTCGAACTTGCTGAACAGCTTGAGATTGGGCTTGTCGAAGTCGATCAGCGACCAGGCCGCCGTCGTCACCAGGATGCCGGGCACGACATTGACCAGGAACAGCCAGTGCCAGGACATGGCATGGCTGATATAGCCGCCAACGGTCGGGCCGATGGTCGGCGCCAGCGTCGCCACCAGGCCGATCATCGGCGAGACGACAGCGCGGCGCGAGGGCGGGAAGATGGTGAAGGCCGCGGCAAAGACGCTCGGGATCATGCCGCCGCCGATGAAGCCCTGGACGGCGCGGTAGACGATCATCTGGTCGATGTTGGTGGCCGTCGCCGCCAGCGCACTGGCGGCGGTGAAGCCCGCCGCCGCGACCGTGAACAGCACGCGCGTCGACAGCATCCGGCTGAGGAAGCCCGACAACGGGATCATGACCACCTCGGCGATCAGATAGGCCGTCTGCACCCACGGGATCTCGTCGGAGCTGGCGCTCAGGCCGGCCTGGATCTCGGACAGCGAGGCCGAAACGATCTGGATGTCAAGGATGGCCATGAACATGCCGAACACCATCGCCAGGAAGGCGATGACGCGGCGCGTGGAAATGGTGTCAGGCACGGCCAGCCTCGCCGGCGGCGATCCTGCTGTCAGGGTTGCGGTTGCCATGGCATTGCTCCCCGGCGGCCGATCAGTTCGATGCCACGGGCGCGGTGCGGCTGTCGACGGCGACGACGACGCTCAAGCCGGCGCGCAGCCTGCCGCTCTTCAGCACGTCAGCCGGCACGTCGATGCGCACCGGAACGCGCTGCACCACCTTGGTGAAGTTGCCGGTGGCATTCTCGGGCGGCAGCAGCGAGAACACAGCACCCGAAGCCGGCGCCAGCGACGAGACGGTTCCCTCGAAATCCTGGCCGTCGGTCGCATCGACCGAGATCTTGACCTTCTCGCCGGGAACCAGCCGCGCAAGCTGGGTCTCCTTGAAATTGGCGACGATGTAGAGCTTGTCCATCGGCACGATGACGGCGAGCTTCTGGCCGGGGCTGACGAGGTCGCCCTGCTCGACCGAACGATTGCCGACGACGCCGTCATAAGGTGCCTTCAGCACGGTGAAGGAAAGATCCCGCACGGCCTTGTCCCGGCCGAGCTGCAGCGATGCCAGCGTGCTTGCCGATTCAGCGCGCTGCGCCTGCAGCACGCCGATATTGGCCTGCGCCGCGGCGATCTGCGCCTCGGCGCCGACAAGCGCCGCGTTGGCTTGCTGGACCGCCGTCTGGGCATCATCCAGCTGCGCCTGCGTGCCGACATGCGTCTTGAGCAACTGCGAGGCGCGCGCGGCGACCTTCGCCGCATTGTCGGCGGCGGCCTGGTCGGCGGTCTTCTGTGCCTGCGCCTGCTGCAGCGAGGCACGCGCCGCTTCGGTCTGGGCATCGATGCGGTCGAGCGTCTTGCTCAACGTGGCGATCTGCGCCTCGGCCTGGGCAACGGCTATCCTGTAGTCGCCGTCATCGACGACGAGCAACGGGTCGCCAGCCTTGACCTTCTGGTTCTCGCTTACCTTGATCTGATCGACATAGCCGGAAATCTTGGGCGAGATGAACGCCATGTCGGCCTGGACATAGGCATCGTCCGTCGAGATCATGAAGCGGCCCGTGGTCCAGTAATTGTAGCCGTACCAGGCGCCGGCGCTCAGCAGAGCAACGCCAATGACCGGCAGCAGAAAGGAGCGAACGGAACGCTTCTTCCTGGCCGGCGTTTCAGCCGGAGCCGCGGTTACGGGCTCGACCGGTGCGCTTGGCGCTTCTGTCGCCGGGGCGACCTTGGCGCTGGGGAAGGGGCGGACTTCGGCGGTGGTGGGCGCATTCGAGGACATGACATCTCTCTAAAGTAATAATACTGAACCGTTCGGTTCGATCTGGCCGTTGACATAGCGTGGAAAGAGGACCATATCAAGAGCAATCGAACCGCTTGGTTCGAATTATTTTCCGAGGTGTGACTTTTATGGACGAGACCCCGCCCGACGTCGAAAACGAGCAGTGCGGCGACCTGCTGGACAGCGTGCGACGGGGCCGCCCGGCGGCGGGCCAGGATCCGGTCAAGCGCAGCCAGATCATCGACGGCGCCCGCCGTGTCTTCATCGACAAGGGTTTCGAAGCGGCGTCCATGAACGACATCACGCGCGAGGCCGGTGTTTCCAAGGGGACGATCTACGTCTATTTCGCCAACAAGGAAGAGCTGTTCGAAGCGCTGATCGAGGAAGAGCGCGGCACCATCTTCAAGAACATGTACGATGTGCTGGATCACACCGACGACCTGCGCAAGACCCTGGTGAAGTTCGGCAAGGTGCTTGCCTTCAAGATCACGTCGGCCAAGGTCATCCAGGCGCAGCGTACGGTGATCGGCGCGTGCGACAGGATTCCCGAACTTGGCGCGCGTTTTTTCGAGCGCGGCCCGAAACGCGGCCATGACAAGCTGATGGTCTTTCTCAATGCCGCCATCGAGCGCGGCATGCTGCGGATCGACGACGTCGATCTTGCCGCCTATCAGTTCACCGACCTGTGCCTGGCCGGCCTTTTCCGCCAGTGCATATTCGCCTACCGCACCAAAGCTCCGAGCCAGGAAGAAGTCGACCACATCGTCAGCTCCGGCGTCAGCGTGTTCCTGAAGGCCTACGGCACCGAAAGCCTTGCCGCGGAAGAGAGCCACCAGATGATTGCACTGGAGGCAAAGAGATAGAGGATGATCTTTCCCGAAATCCGGTTCCCGGTTTTCGGGATCATGCTCTAGCCGCCATTGGCGGCAAGCACGATCGCCGCCCGCAAGTCCTCGAGGCCCTCGGCCTTTTCCGATGACGTCGCCAGAACGAACGGAAATGCCGCCGGCCGCTTCTTGATCTTTTGCAGCGTCTCCTCGATCAATCGCGGCACGCCGGCAACCTTGATCTTGTCCGTCTTGGTCAGCACGATCTGGTAGGACACCGCCGCCTTGTCGAGCAGCGACAGCACTTCGTCATCCTTGGCCTTGATGCCGTGGCGGGCGTCGATCAGCACATAGACGCGCTTCAGCGTGACGCGGCCCTTGAGATAGTCGAAGACCAGCTTGGTCCACTCGTCGACCTTCTCCTTGGGCGCGGTGGCGTAGCCATAGCCCGGCATGTCGACCAGCGCCAGGGGCGGCAGGTCGGCACCTTCGCCCGAGAATCCGTCGGGCACGAAATAGTTGAGCTCCTGCGTGCGCCCCGGCGTGTTGGAGGTGCGCGCCAGCCCCTTCTGGTTGACCAGCGCGTTGATCAGCGACGACTTGCCGACGTTCGAGCGGCCGGCAAAGGCGATTTCCGGCGGCCCTTCCGGCGGCAGGAACTTCATTGCCGGCACGCCGCGGATGAAGATCCAGCCGCGTGTAAACAGGTCGATTCCGATCGTGCTGCTGTTCAGGGCGTTCAAACTGCTGCCTCCAGAAGAGAGATATCGGCGCCTCTGATAGCATCGAGGTTACGGCTGATCTTGTCCACCGGCCAGTCCCACCATGCCACGGCGAGCAACCGCCGGATCGTCCTGTCGTCGAAACGCATCTTCACCACCTTGGCGGCGTTGCCGGCGACGATCGCATAGGGCGGCACGTCGTGCGTCACCACCGATTTCGCGGCGATGATGGCGCCGTCGCCGATCTCCACGCCGGGCAGGATGACCGCCTCCATGCCGATCCAGACATCGTTGCCGAGGATTGTGTCGCCGCGCACTTCCTTCGACCAGGTGACGGGGTCAAAACCTTTTTCCCAGCCATGGCCGAAGATATTGAACGGGTAGGTCGAAAAGCCGGACATGGCATGGTTGGCGCCGTTCATGATGAAGCGCGCGCCTTCGGCGATGGCGCAGAACCTGCCGATGATGAGCTTGTCGCCAATGAAGGGGTAGTGATGCAGGACGCATTTTTCGGCGAACTTGTCCGGTCCGTCCGGGTCATCATAGTAGGTGAAATCACCGATCTCGATGTTCGGCGCGCTTACCAGCCCCTTGAGGAAGCCGACCCGCGTGTGCATCGGGATCGGGTGCTTGATGTCGGGGTTGGGTCCGGTCAATGGGGTCTGGCTCCGTCGAATGATTGGGCCGGCGGTGCGGCGAAAATCGAAACTCGCATCGGTCCGCGCGAATTTCGGGCTCAAGCCGCACAGGTCAAAATAGCGCGATCCGCACGGCAGCACCAACGGCCTGCCGAACGCATCAACCTACCTGTTCATCGATGGGGCACTCCCGAACGAGAGCGAGCTTATAGGCATGCGTGGGGCCGGCGTCTACCCAGGCCGCGGGAACCCGAAGCGGGATGACAGGGGCAATATGCGGGACGACAAACAAACCGGGGCCCTGTGAGGGACTACAGGACCCCGGCCCATTGCCGATGCGGCTTCCCAGGAAACGTGGCGCCTCGTCATGAGGCGGGGAGGGCAAGCCGAGAAAGCCCCAACGGACTTGCCTTGATCCCCTTTGCCGGAAGCCGCTACTTCGGCAACAGCACCTTGTTGACGACATGGATGACGCCATTCGACTGATTGACGTCGGCGATCGTCACCCTGGCCTCGCCACCGGACTCGTCCATGACGTAGAGCTTGCCCTTCTTGACCTCGGCCGTCAGCGTGTCGCCGGAAACGGTCTTCATCTCATACTTGCCGCCCATCGCCTTGGCCTTGGCCATCATGTCCTTGCCGGAGATCTTGCCGGCCACGACATGCGCGGTCAGCACCTTGGTGAGCTGATCCTTGTTCTCGGGCTTCAGCAGCGTATCGACGGTGCCCTTGGGCAGTGCCGCGAACGCCTCGTTGGTCGGCGCGAAGACGGTGAACGGGCCGGCGCCCTGCAACGTGTCGACCAGCCCGGCAGCCTTGACGGCGGCGACCAGCGTCGTGTGGTCCTTCGAGTTGACGGCGTTCTCGACGATGTTCTTGGTGGCATACATCGGCGCGCCGCCGACCACCGGGTTCTTGGCATAGGCCGGGGCGACGATAGTCGCGCCGGCGACGAGCGCGGAAAGCGCGACGATCCTGAATGACGGCAAACGCATGTGTTCTTCCTCCATGTGAGGGCTGATCGGAATTGACAGCCTTTGGAAATGCCCACGCAGTCACGCCCTGCGACCGCTTGCAGTTTCGCCGATCACGGGAACGTGAACCGATGCTTGCCCAAACGGAAAAGCCCTGGACGAGCCAGGGCTTTTCACAAAAAAGAGGCGGTGGTTATTCGGCCGGCGACGGTTTCTTTCGGAACAGTGCGACCAGATTGTCCCACAGCTCGATCTTGGCGCCCTGACGCTTCATGATCACGCCTTGCTGGAGGATCGACAGCGTGTTGTTCCAGGCCCAGTAGATGACGAGGCCTGCCGGGAAACCCGCCATCATGAAGGTGAAGATGACCGGCATCCAGGTGAAGATCGCGGCCTGGGTCGGGTCCGGCGGCGTCGGGTTCATGCGCATCTGCAGGAACATGGTGACGCCCATGATCAGCGGCCAAACGCCGATCATCAGCATGTGCGGCAAGGTGACCGGAACGAGGCCGAACAGATTGAAGATCGACGTCGGATCGGGTGCGGCCAGGTCCTGGATCCAGCCGAAGAACGGCGCGTGCCGCATCTCGATGGTGATGTAGAGCACCTTGTAGAGCGAGAAGAAGACCGGAATCTGCAACGCCACCGGCCAGCAGCCGGCAAGCGGGTTGATCTTCTCGGTCTTGTACAGCTCCATCATCGCCTGCTGCTGCTTCATCTTGTCGTCCGCGTATTTCTCGCGGATTTCGAGCATCTTGGGCTGCACCTTCTTCATGTTCGCCATCGACGCGTAGGACTTGTTGGCGAGCGGGAAGAAGAGGGCCTTGACGATGACGGTGGTGGCCAGGATCGCCAGGCCGAAATTGCCGAAGAATTTGTAGAGCGTGTCGATCAGCCAGAACATCGGCTTGGTGATGAAGTGGAACCAGCCCCAGTCAATCAAGAGGTCGAACCGCTTGATGTGGCGGTCTTCCGCATAGGCGTTGATCTTGGCGACTTCCTTGGCGCCGGCGAAGATTTCGCTTTCCACCGTCGCCGACTGACCGGCATCGACATTGATCGGGTCGGTCAGGAAGTCGGACTGATAGCGATGGCGGCCGTCCTCGAAATAGGCGAAGCGCGGCTGGAACGGCTGCTTTTCGGAAGGCACCAGGGTCACGGCCCAGTACTTGTCGGTGATGCCGAGCCAGCCGTCGGTCGACTTGCCAGGGGTGACCTGCTTGTCCTTTTCGATGGACGCGTATTTGTGTTCCTGCAGGCCTTCGGTGCCGGTGAAGCCTATCAGGCCTTCATGCAGCACATAGGTGCTGGCGACGGCCGGCTTGTCGAAACGGGTAACGCGGCCGTAATTGGACAGCGAGACGGGAGCCGTGCCCGAATTCTGCACCGTGTCGGAAACCGTGAACATGTAGTTGGCATCGACGGAAATGGTGCGCTTGAAGGTCAGGCCCTTGTCGTTCGAATAGGTCAGCGTGACCGGTGTTGACGGTGTCAGCGTCGCGTTGCCGTCGACGGACCACACCGTCTCCGGACCCGGCACCGCGCCGGTCTTGTCGTTGCCGACAAAGCCGATCTCGGCATAATAGCCAGTAGGCAGCGCGGCCGGGTTGAGCAGGCTGATCTCGGGCGAGTTCTTGTCGACCGTCTCGGTGTAGTGCTTGAGCCTGAGGTCGTCGAGACGGGCGCCAGTCAGGTTGATCGAACCTTCGAGGCTCGGTGTGTCGATCGTGACGCGCTTGCTGGTCGCCAGGGCCTGTTCACGGCCGGCCGGCGTCACGGCGTCGGTGCCCGGTGCGTTGGGAATGGCGCCTGGTGCCGCCGGTGTCGCGGTGTCGCCAGGGTTGGTGCCGCCGGCGGCCTTCTTCTGCTCTTCGACGCGCTGCTGCTCGATGCGGGCCGCCTCGCGCTGCGCTTCGCTGCGTGGCAACACGTAAAAATATTGCCACACCGCCAGAATCAGCACCGACAGCGCGATGGTGATGAAGAAGTTCCGGTTGTTTTCCATCGAAAGCCCTTGGCCTATCGTGTTCCGCGCAGTCGGCGGGAGAGCTCGGCCTTCAGCTGGCCGAACGGAATGGCAAGCACGTCTTCGCGCCCGACGATGACATAGTCATTGCCAGGCGCCATGTCACTCGCCGCGTGCGTGCGGACGGCCTCTCGCAGCCGCCGCCGGACGCGGTTGCGGACAACCGCATTGCCGACCTTCTTGGTGACGGTGTAGCCGACACGCGGCGACAGGCCGTCGCCGCGGTCGAGAACCTCAACGAGAAAAAGCCGCCCGCGTCGCTTTTCACCACGACGGACAGCCAGGAATTCTGCGCGCTTCAGAAGCCGCTTGGGATTTGGTCCCACTGGCTTGCCGGATGCGGGCAACGATCTCGTCTTCCGTTCAGGCGCTGAGCCGCTTGCGGCCACGATTGCGGCGAGCCGCGACGACGCCGCGACCACCCTTGGTGGCCATGCGGGCACGGAAGCCGTGCCGACGTTTGCGGACGAGTTTGGACGGTTGGTAGGTACGCTTCATTTGTTTTAATACCGCGGGGTGCGGCCCTTCTTGATTCTGTCACTCTGTAACAGGAGCTTTGCCGGGCCGGTTTTGGCGCGATCGAAACCGCGCCGGGACGAATGGCCCGAGCGTGAGCGGGCTTATAGAAAGAAGGGTTTTGGAAGTCAATCCGGCGTCGGCGGGCCGAAGACGGCCGTGCCTCGGCGCCGTTTATGTTTCCGCCGAAGGATGAAATTGGCAAAAAAGCCGCAATCGCCTAATCTTGGCTGATCAAGTGATCGTGAAGACAGAGCCGGATGAACGAAATCACACAAGCGGAGGAAAGGATCGGCGCGGCGGCCAGCGACGTGCGCACGGTGCCGCTGTCGCGCGGCCTGTCGACAAAGCTGCTGCTCTTGACCATCGTCTTCGTGCTTCTGGCCGAGGTGCTCATCTTCCTGCCCTGGATCGCCAGCTACCGGCTGAGCTGGCTCAAGGAGCGGCTGAGCACGGCCGCGGCGGTGTCGATCGTGCTGGTGCAAGGTGAGCCCACCTCGCTGTCGCGCGCGGCCCAGAACGACGTGCTGATGGCAATCGGCGCCAAGGCGATCGCGGTGCGCGACGGCGGCGTCTCGCGCCTTCTGGTGGTGGCCGAGATGCCGCCGCAGGTCGACGAACACATCGACATCGCCAACATCGGCATGATCAAGGGCATGACCGGCGCGCTGGACACGCTGTTTTTTGGCGGCAACCGGATGCTGCGCGTCTTCGGGCCGGTCGGCGACAGCGACAAGGAGTTCGAGCTGATCATGCCGGACACCCCCCTGCGCAACGCCATGCTCATCTACTCACGCAACGTCGCCTTCGTGTCGCTGCTGATCTCGCTGTTCACCGCAATGCTGGTCTATGCCGCCATCGACCTGATCATGATCGGGCCGATCCGGACGATGACCCGATCGATGCTGTCCTTCTCCGAAGCCCCTGACGATCCAGGACGCATCATCCACCCCGCCGCCCGCGCCGACGAGATCGGCGTTGCCGAGCGCGAACTGTCGCAGATGCAGGAACGGCTGCAGAAGATGCTTGCCGAGCAGAAGCACCTTGCCGACCTTGGCCTCGCGGTCTCGAAGATCAACCATGACATGCGCAACATCCTGGCGTCGGCGCAGCTGATGTCGGACCGCCTGCGCCAGGTCAAGGACCCGACCGTGCAGGCCTTCGCGCCGAAACTGCTGCGCGCGCTCGATCGCGCCGTGTCCTATTCCGAAGGCGTGCTGGCCTATGGCCGCACCCAGGAGCCGCCGCCGGCGCGCCGCAGGCTGCGGCTGCATCAACTGGTCGAGGACGTCCATGGCCTGCTCGATACGGAAGGCGGTATCGAGTTCGTCAACGCCGTCGACCTGACCTTCGAGGTGGACGCCGATTCCGACCAGTTGTTCAGGGTGCTGACCAACCTTTGCCGCAACGCCGTGCAGGCGATGGCGGCGGATACGGAGAACGCCATCGTGCGCCGCCTGGCCGTGTCGGCCGTGCGCCTGGGCAGTGTCAGCCGCATTGCCGTCACCGACACCGGCCCCGGCCTGCCGCCAAAGGCGCGAGAGAACCTATTCGCGGCCTTTCGCGGCTCGGCGCGCAGCGGCGGCACCGGCCTTGGCCTGGCAATCGCGCACGAGCTGATCCGGGCGCACGGCGGCACGGTGGAACTGGTCGAGAGCATTGGCGGGCGCACGACATTCGCGGTCACCATTCCCGACCAGCCGGTGCGGCTCGATCAGGCCCGCAACGGCCTGCGCCGGCCGGCATGACGATTCGGGCGCTGTCTTCGCCCCGATTGCCTGCCTCCCAAGACCGATGCTCCACGAGACTTCGAGCTGTTTCGAAGCGCCGGAACCCGAACTGTCGTCACTCGCTGACATGCCTGCGACAAAACTTTTGCCGGATCGGCTTGCTTTTCGGAAATTCAGTCGCTAGGGAACAGCTCACATTCGCGGTCGGTCCTCAGGATCGGATCGTGGGTCATGGAAAGCATGGCCTGTTGCGCGCCCGTAGCTCAGCTGGATAGAGCACCAGACTACGAATCTGGGGGTCAGGAGTTCGAATCTCTTCGGGCGCGCCATCTCACCACCATTCCAGACCAAAATGGGCACCCAGGCCGCGCATTTGACCCGACGAGAACGCTCACGCCTCTCGCCCATGAGGTCGCTGGGTGGACACCAGGCCCTTCGGCGTGCCCGGTCGCCGCAAACGCTGGACAACTAAGACACGCAAAGACCGCTCACACGGTGAATTACTCGGGATAAACCTCACCGCCCTCCGGCGGCGCCTTGTGGAAAAGGATGAATACCAAGGGGTTGCCGGGCTCGGACATTGCGTCGCTGCGCTTGCCCGTCATCTCTCCAGCCACGCCGCTTGCATACTCCGCAACCACTTCGCCGAAGCTGTCGCGCTGGATGGCCACCTTCTGTCCGGCTTCGACCTTGTCGTTGAGCTTGACCAGATACTCGACCAACCCGCCCGCGCTTGCCAGGATCGGGAACGCGCTGTTGCCGGTAAAAACAGCCAAGTCCTTGCCTGTGCGTCCCATCGGGCCGGCCAGGATGCCGTGATGCTTGAGGACGTTCATCGTGCCTTCCACGAACAGGGAGATCATCTCGAGGTCCAGAACGCGCGCAGCACCGATCTCCGCACAGAAGGATGGGATGCCCGCGTCGATAAACGCGTTATGCAGGACACCGGGATATGTATGATTGTCGAAGATCTGGCCGATGGGGTAAAGGTCCACCATCGCCTTGATCTCGGGCACATCCATGCTGGCAATATTGAATGCGGTGACATCGAAGCCGGTTGTCCCGGTATGGAAGTCGATCGCGAAGTCGGCGTTCGGCCGGAGCAGCCGATTGAACAGGAGCCCGGCGTGTCGGCTGGCCGCCGTGACACCGTTCTCGTTCCCGGGCCATTCCCTGTTCATGTCGGTCAGATCATTGCCCCTGCCCGAATTGGGCCATCTGCGCTGCATGCCTTCCAAGGCCGGGCGGGCCACGTCCGTGACCGCCATCACCGTGCCCGACATCTGCGTCGGATCGAGCTGGTTCATCACGGTCTGGACGGTATGGATGGAGCTCATCTCGTCGCCATGCACGCCACTGACCAGGACGACGCGCTTACCCGGCTTCGTCCCCTTGGCGACCGTCACGGATACATACCAATGCTGTCCGGTGGGCATCTCCACGCCCTGAAAATACAAAAGATGCTTCTGCCCAGGCTCGAGGTCGTTAACGTCGAGCGCGCTGACGACCTTCTTCCCCTGGATCACATCGCCGGTATAGACCGTTCCCTGCCCAGATGCGGCGGCGGCGGACGCAGCCGCTTTGTCCTGGGCATTCGCAGCACCAGCGCTGACGGCGAGGGCAGCCGTCGCGCCAACCGTGGCGATAGATGCGATTATGAAATCGCGGCGATCGAGGCCTTCTCTAGGATTGTCCGACATGATTGAGGTCCTTTGTGATTTGAAAAGCTGCGTTGGAACAACGGCATGCCCATAGGTCACAAAAATCCCGCCCGACTTACGCCACAACCATGTTCCTAACCTCGCAAAGTTGCAAGATTTCCGCGGAGCTCGACGGCTATTTCAGGGCGCTCCGGCGCAGACATGGTTCTCAGTTTCATCGTCGCTGGGGCGCCGTTCAACTCCTGAAGGCATGCGGCAAGCCAGAGACGGGGTTCCGTCCGCCGACGAGATTGGCGGGGGCAAGACGATGCGTCCCCACGGGCCAATCTAGAAGTGCCATATATCCCGCTGCTTCCACAGATCGATCGGGGCGCGCCAAAGCCGGTATCTGGCCGCCTGCTCGATTTGCTGGCTTACGCCGAGGCGGGCATTGCCCGCGAAGAAAGCCTCCAGCCGCCTGCGGGCAAAGAGCTTCCTTCCCCTGGTGTTGTAATTGCGGATGGGTAGCCGGTGGCGGCTGATTGTCCTCCCATGTCGGGAAAGCGCCACGCCAATGCAGAATTGTTCCGTGGTGTGCACCTTCACGACACCAATCATCTGTTCGATGGCATGATAAGCGTCGGTCAAAGCGGGAAGATTGGAATTGTGAACGCCCAGGACGCCGCTGTTCCACATCGGTTCGTGTCCCGTGAGCGTGTAGTCGCCCAGCAAGAACCCCTTGTCCGCGATCGCGCGATAGGCCGCCTTTGGCGTTCCTTCGGATTTTCTCATGATGGAGTGCGACGGAGAAATTCGGCTGAAACAGCTCGAAATGTCGCCGACCGGGTACATGTCCGTATCCATGAAGAACAGACGGTCGCAGCGCTGCAACAATTGAATGATACCGGCGGCCTTGATCCCGAAAATGTATCGGTCGCCAAATGACATCTCGGTTTTTTTCCTGGCGGTAAGTTCAATCGCTTCGATTGGGTATCCATCAAAAACCGAAGGCCTATCGGTCAAGACCTTGATATTTGCGCTCGGGCGGTAATGCAGCAGCCGAAGTGCGCTGAAGAGCGCTCCGCGCGCGTACAACTCGTCCGCGCCGAACGCAACATAACCGAAACTGTCCAAGCCCATCGGCGGTCTATAGGGGCGCCTGGATTTGGCGTCAACTTTCCCCCATCATCATCCGAAAACCCATGGGCCGCAACGTCGCGGCCGATCTCGCGCGACTGTTGCCTGACACGTGAAAGACCATTGTCGCCGGCATGATCAAGACACGAGCCAGTCCGGGATGGACGCTCGTTTGGCGAAGCGGAGAAGGCCATCGACTTACGGGTCGCGGCAAATCCAGGGCTTCTGCGCATGAGATGGTTGCAAGGACGCGGCCTTTAGCGCTACAGATATCCACTGCGAATTCCCCGTAAAAAGGTGCATTTTACTACATATTGTATTTCCTCTTATTCCGCATTGTAGAAATTGCTTAAGAGCCCACCCATGAAATTATTTCGCACCCTTGAAAGAGCGCTTCGTCGTTTGCGTGATAAAGTGTTTTCGGGACTTCGAACCTTTGATGGGTTCAGGTATTTCAGCCTACTGACGATTAATGAAGATATAGTCTTGGTCACCAGGCAATTTTCGGATCATCGTCTTATTTTTTCCCCACATGAGGCAATTGGGAGGAATTTGTTCAAGGATGGTCATTACCAGCGTGATTTGGCCGACAGAGTCCTGGAGATTATCGGAGATACGACCGGCAGAATACTTTTGGAGATCGGTGCTAATATCGGTACGCATAGTATCTACTTGACGCGCAGCGACCGGTTCGACCGGTTGATTTGCATCGAACCGGCCCTCAGCAACATCCAACTCTTGAAGCACAATCTGCTTCTCAACAATTTGAACGATCGGACAACCGTTGTTGAGTGCGCGGTTGGTGATCACGACGGAGTCGTTGATTTCTATTTCAACGAAAAGAATTTCGGCGCAAGCAGTATAACGAAGCCTGATGATGGGACGTACTCTGTCCAAGTCTCGCTTCGTCGCGTGGACAGCATTCTGCGTGAGATCGACGTCAGCCCCGACGATATCGGCCTTGTCTGGATGGATATCGAGGGAGCCGAACCAGAGGCGATGAAGTCCATGAAGGAACTGGTTGATCGTCGCGTTCCCATTTTAATGGAGTATGTCCCGTCTCGGTATGGTCCGTCAAAGGCAACTGAGATGACCACATACCTGGCCCAACATTATGGGCGTTGCGTCGTCTTCGGCGGGCGGTCCGAAAGAGAGATGGACATCCGCAATTTGCCCGATGGGACGAACGACATTCTTCTGCTGCCGTAGGGCCGGCCCGACGACACACTTCGAGCATACCGCGCGGCAACAGGGTCGCTTCGGCGGCCCTTTTTCTTTCCCACAACCTCAAGAGGCTACCCTGGACCGCAATTTCGCGCCGGGCGCTTGCGCTCGTGACCGGCACTGGCCTTGCCGTTGCCGCAGTCGCCGGCGCGAGCCGGGCGGCCGGATGAACTGGCCGCAGCGGTCGTGTGTTCCTGGCATCGGAAGGCGCCAACTATGTCAACGGCGCCCTGCCCGGTGGTCGACGGCGGCACCAGGCTTCAGGAGCGCAAGGGCTGAAGCCCTGCCCGGCATCAGGTCAGTCGGCCCCGCTCACGACGCCCTGGCCAGGAAATTCTGGTAGTCCGACTTGGCCTGCAGCAGGCGCAGCACATTGTCGCGCGAACCCCGCACATGGGCGCGCGCCAGGGTGCCGGCGCGGCTGGCGTCGCCGGCACAGATGGCGTCGACGATCTCGGCGTGCTCGTCGCGGGCGATCTTCCATTCGTCCAGCCACAGGAGTTCCGTCCACACATAGTGCTGGCACTTGTCGAGGATGCCGCACAGCATGCCGTGCAGCATGGCATTGCCACTGATCTGCGCAATCACGCGGTGCAGGTCGATGCCGACCTCGAGCTCCTGGAACTTCTCCCGTGTGGTGCGGTCCGGAATGGTGGCCAACCGCTCGCATTCGGCGAGCATGGCGCGCAGCCGTGCCTTGTCCTTCTCGGTCGCGGCGGCGGCAGCCAGTTCGGTCGCATGGCCGTCGAGCAGTTCGCGGATCTCGAAAGCCTCGCGGAACATGTTGATGTCGAACTCGGTAACGACATAGCCCTGGCGCGGCCGGCCGGTGACCAGTCCATCGCGTTCGAGGCGGTTGAAGGCTTCGCGCACCGGCGTGCGGCTGACATTGAGCCTGACGGCAATGTCGTTCTCGGTGACGCGCGAGCCCGGTGGAATCTGGCCGGTCACGATCATCGCCTTGAGCGCGGAGTAGACCGAGTCGCGCAGCGTGTTTTTGGTTTCCTTGGCCAAGTCCCGTTTCCAGTTCTCCGGTCTTTCCGCCGGAAGTCGATGTGTTCTAACGCATAGCTGTATTCAAAGTCGGCGCGATTTGCCATGTCCGACGCCTCGTCTTCCCAGCCACGCTCGAAGCTCCCAGGCGACGCCGACCGGTGTTGACATCGCCGATCCGCAAGCTACACTCAAAATTGTATACAAAATAGCATGCGAAATCAAAAATAATGGGAACACCGGTTGGAGAGCCGAAAATGAACAGGACAAGAAGCGTTAGCATTCTCGCGGTTGCCGGCCTCATGGCCGCCGTCGCGCCGCCCGCCATGGCGGGCGATACCATCACCGTCGCCTCCTGGGGCGGCACCTATCAGGAGGCGGAGACCAAGGCCTTCTTCAAGCCAACCGCCGATGCGCTCGGCATCACCATCAAGGAAGACACCACCAACGGCCTCGACGATGTGCGCCTGCAGGTGACCGGCAATGCCGTGAAGTGGGACATCACCGAACTTGGCGCCGACGAATGCGCGCGTGGCTCGAAGGAAGGGCTGTTCGAGAAGCTCGACTACGGCATCATCGACAAGAGCGGCATCAACCCGAAGCTGGTGCATGACGACTGGGTCGGCATTTCCTACACTTCCGTCGTGCTCATCTACCGGACCGATGTCTTCGGCGACAAGGGCCCGAAGACATGGGCCGACTTCTGGAACGTGGAAAAGTTTCCGGGACGGCGCGCGCTGAGCGGCAGCCAGGCGACCGAAACGCTGAGCGTCGCGGCACTCGCCAACGGTATTCCAATCGACAAGGTCTATCCGGTCGACATCGATGGCGCACTGAAATCCGTCGACAAGATCCGTGGCCACATCGATGCCTGGTGGACCTCCGGCGCCCAGGCCATGCAACTGGTGAAGGATGGCGAGGTCGACATGGCGAGCATCTGGAACGGCCGAGCCGGCACCCTGAAGAAGGAAGGCGCGCCGATCAGCTTCTCCTTCGACCAGGGCGTTCTCACCGCCGACTGCATGGTCATCCCCAAGGGCGCCAAGAACAAGGCTGCCGCGATGAAGGCGCTGGCGATGTTCGTCAGCCCGCAGCTGCAGGCCAATCTGCCGCTTTATGTCGACAACGGGCCGGTGAACGAGAAGGCCTTCGAGACCGGCAAGATCCCGCAGGACAGGATCAAGGACATCAATTCGTCGCCCGAAAACGTCAAGAAACAGGTGCTGCAGGACGCCGCGTTCTGGCGTGACAATCTGGTCGAAGCGACGGAAAAGTTCAACAATCTGGTCCAGCAATAGGCTCCGGCCAGAGCCCAAATCACGGCAGGGCGGGCAACCGCTTCGCCCTGCTTCCGCCGCCCCCGCCCAGGAGACGATGATCTTGTCCATTGCGCCATCCGCGCTGCCGATCAGCATGCGCCGGATCGAGAAACGATTTGGCAGCGTAGCGGTGCTGCGTGACCTGAACCTCGATGTCGCGGCCGGTGAATTCTTGACGCTGCTCGGCCCCTCCGGATCCGGAAAGACGACACTGCTGATGATCCTGGCGGGCTTTGTGCGGGCCAATGCCGGCTCGATCAAGGTCGGCGGCGACGAGATCATCACCACGCCGCCGCACAGGCGCAACATCGGCATGGTGTTCCAGAACTATGCGCTGTTCCCGCATATGAACGTCTTCCACAACATCGCCTTTCCGCTCAAGCAGCGCGGCGTCGGCGCCGCCGAGACGGCCGAGCGCGTCGAGAAGGCGCTGGATCTGGTGAAGCTCAAGGGCCTGGGCGAGCGCCGGGTCGACCAGCTCTCCGGCGGCCAGCGCCAGCGCGTGGCGCTGGCGCGCGCCATCGTCTTCGAACCGCGCATCGTGCTGATGGACGAACCCCTGTCGGCACTCGACAAGGGCCTGCGCGAGCACATGCAGATCGAGCTGCGCGCCCTGCATCGGCGGCTTGGCATGATGACGACGGTCTATGTCACGCACGACCAGCGCGAAGCCATCACCATGTCGGACCGCATCGCGGTGATGAACGCCGGACGGATCGAACAACTCGATCGGCCCGAGACCCTCTACGCAACGCCGCGGACGCGGTTTGTGGCCGGCTTCATCGGTGAATCGAATTTCATTCCCGTCGAATGCCGCAATGGTTCGGTCTGGTACGAGGACCAGAGAATCCACACCGCCGCACCATCGCCGGCACCGGGCCAGCACCTGATGGTGGTGCGGCCGGAAAAGCTGCGGCTGCTCACCGACGCCGAGCCGGCAAGCGGCGTCAATGTGCTCAATGCGACGCTCAGCGACATCATCTACCAGGGCGACAGCTTCGTCTGCTACGCGGTGTTGCGCGACGGCCGCCAGCTGACCCTGCGCGACTATTGCCGCAGCGACGTGCTGGCCAGAATGCCGGCCCCCGGCCGGCCCGTCACGCTTGGCCTCGACGCCCAGGACACGATCCTGGTGGCGGCCGACTGATGAGCGTGCACCCCACCCTCCCGCGAGATACCGGCCGTGCGGGCCAGGACCTGAACACGCAGGCGCTGCGTGCCGACGCACGGCGCGAGTCGCTGCGGCTGCTGGCACTGCTGTCGCCAAGCCTGTTCCTCGTCTTCGCCATCATCATCGTGCCGATCGGCTGGCTATTCTGGCTGTCGCTGTTCGACGAGGCCGGCGCCCTCAGCGCCGCCAACTATGCGCGGTTCTTCGAGCAGGCCTCCTACATCAAGACCTTCGTCACCACCTTCAGGGTCGCCTTCATCGTCACCGGCGCCTGCGTCCTGCTCGGCTATCCCCTGGCCTACATGCTGTCGCAACTGCCGCGCCGCGCGGCGTCGATCTGCCTGATCTTCGTCATCCTGCCGTTCTGGACATCGGTTCTGGTGCGCACCTATGCCTGGCTGGTGATCCTGCAGCGCAAGGGGCTGATCAACAGCTGGCTGATCGACCTCGGCGTGATCAGCGAGCCGCTGCCGCTCGCCAACAATCTGTCCGGCGTCGTCATCGGCATGACGCATATCCTGCTGCCGTTCCTGGTGCTGCCGCTCTACGCCTCGATGAAGACGATCGACACCGACTGCCTGCGCGCCGGGATGAACCTTGGTGCCGGCCCGGTCGCCACCTTCCGGCAGATATTCTTTCCGCTGTCGCTCCCCGGCCTCGCCTCGGGCGTGGTCATCGTCTTCGTGCTTTGCCTCGGGTTCTTCGTCACCCCGGCGCTGATGGGCGGCGGCAAGGTGATCATGTGGGCGATGCGCATGGAACAGACCACCAGCCTCTATTCCAACTGGGGCGCGGGCGCGGCCCTCGGCGTGGTGCTGCTGGTGGTCACGCTGGCGCTTCTCGGCCTTTTCCAGTGGCTGCTCGGCGCGCGCGCCACCGGCGTGTGGAGTTCGCGATGAGCGGGGATGTCGGCCTACCGATCTCGCACCGGCAACGTCTGTGGCTCTATGCGCTCGGCGGCCTCGTGCTTTTGTTCCTGATCGCGCCGTCGATCATCATCGTCATCATGTCCTTTTCGGATTCGACGCTGCTGCAATTCCCGCCGCAGCAATGGTCGCTGCGCTGGTACCAGAGCTATTTCCAGTCGCTGGAGTGGCGCGACGCGACAATCGTTTCGGTCAAGGTGGCGATCATGACGACATTCGTTGCAACGCCGCTCGGCACCGCCGCCGCCTATGCCATCAACAGGGGCACGCTGCGCCTCAACGGCACCATCAACGCGCTGCTGACGGCATCGCTGATCGTCCCGGTGATCCTCATCGGCATCGGCACCTTCTTCCTCTATGCGCGCATCGGGCTCAACAACACGCTGACCGGCCTGGTCATCGCGCACACGGTGCAGGCGCTGCCACTGGTGGTGCTGACCGTGCTGTCGGGGTTGCGCTCCTACGACATGAACCAGGAGCGGGTAGCGCGCAGCCTCGGCGCCGGACGCGTCGCCGCGTTCTGGCAGGTGACAATGCCGCAGATCCGCTTCTCGATCGTCTCGGGCGCGCTGTTCGCCTTCATCACCTCCTTCGACGAAGTGGTTGTCTCGCTGTTCATATCGGGCGGCGAGACGACGACACTGACGCGCCGCATGTTCAACGCGCTACGCGACCAGATCGACCCGACGATCGCCGCCATCTCGACCTGCCTGATCGTGCTCTCGGTCGTCCTGCTGTCGGTTGCGCAGATGTTCGGGAGGCGGCATTGATTTCAAGTGACCATGGGACATCCAGACAGAATGCGTGATTTCCAGTTTCCCGGCCGCTCGCCGGTTCGTGCCACGGAAGCGATGGCGGCGACATCGCACCCGCTTGCAACCCTTGCCGCGATCGAGATGCTGCGTGCCGGCGGCAATGCCATGGACGCCGCCGTCTGCGCCGCCGCCGTGCAGGCCGTGGTCGAACCACAGTCGACCGGCATCGGCGGCGATTGCTTCGTGCTCTATTGTCCGAAGGGGCAAGGCAACGTGCTGGCCTTCAACGGTTCGGGCCGCGCCCCTGCCAAGGCGACGGTCGACTGGTATCTGGAAAGAGGCTTCGACCGCATCCCGCTGCAGGGACCGCACGCGGTCACCGTGCCGGGCGCCGTCGATGCCTGGTGCCGCCTGCTGGAGGACCATGGCCGCAAGGGCCTTGCCGATGCGCTGGCACCGGCCATCCATTACGCCGAGAACGGCTATGTCGTGCATGACCGCGTCGCCTTCGACTGGGCCGAGCCGGAGACAGATCTTTCGGCCGACGAGCACGCCGCGCGCATCTTCCTGCCGGGCGGCAAGGCACCCAGGGCCGGCGATGTCCACCGCCAGCCGGAACTCGCCGCCACCTTGCGGATAATCGCCAGGCACGGGCGCGCCGGTTTTTACGAAGGCACCGTCGCCGACGATATCGTCAGCCGGCTCAACGAACTGGGCGGACTTCATTCGCGCGAGGATTTCGCGGCGACCAGAGGCGACTATGTGGCGCCGGTCAGCGTCTCCTATGGCGGCCATGACATCCATCAGATGCCGCCGAACAACCAGGGGCTGACGGCGCTGTTGATGCTGAACGTGCTATCGGGGCTCAAGCTTGGCGGGCTCGACCCCAATGGCGCCGAACGCCTGCATCTGGAGATCGAAGCCGGGCGTCTGGCCTATCGCGACCGCGACCGCTTCGTCGCGGACCAGGACCATGTCCCGGTGCCGGTGAAGCAGCTTCTGTCCGGCGCCTATGCCGACCGGCTGCGCGCCGAGATCGACCGCGAACGCGCCATGACGCATCTGCCGCGCGTGGACCTGCCTGGCAGCGACACGGTCTACATCTCCATCGTCGATCGCGACCGCAACGCGGTCTCCTTCATCAACTCGACCTATTATTCGTTCGGCAGCGGCGTGGTCAGCCCGAAGACCGGCGTCGTGCTGCAAAATCGCGGCTCGAGCTTCCGCCTCGACCCGGCGCACCCGAACGCGATCGCGCCCGGCAAGCGGCCGATGCACACCATCATGCCCGGCATGGCGACGAAGAACGGCCGCGCGGTGATGCCGTTCGGCGTGATGGGCGGCGGCTACCAGCCGTTCGGGCACGTCCATCTGCTGACCAACATGCTCGACTTCGGCATGGACCCGCAACAGGCGCTGGACGCGCCGAGGGTGTTCTACAATGATGATATGGTGGAAGCCGAACGCAGCGTTCCCGCCGAGGCGATCGAGGGTTTGCGCCAGCGCGGCCATCGCATAGCCGAACCGAATCACCCGCTCGGCGGCGGACAGGCGGTGCTGATCGACTGGGAGAAGGGGACGCTGACCGGTGCCTCAGATCCGCGCAAGGACGGAATGGCGCTTGGCTACTGAGGCGATCCGTTGTCCAATGGCGTTTCCATCTCGAGCCAAGCCCGCCCACGGGGCTCCCGCCAATAGTCGTTCGAAATCCAGCCGGTGATCATGACCAATATTGCAAATCCCAAAGAGCTTTCCCGCCGCCTCGTTGCGGGGGCGGATGACGCGCCGGCGATTTCGGCGCCCGACAGGGCGACGCTCACCCATGGCGGGTTGCGCAGGCTGATCGCCGCCACGGCGGAACGGCTCCATGCGCTCGGCATCGGCCGGGGCGACAGGGTGGCGATCGTGCTGCCGAACGGGCCGGAGATGGCCACAGCCTTCGTCGCGGTGGCGGCGACCGCTTCGACAGCACCGCTCAACCCCGCCTACCGGGCGGACGAGCTCGATTTCTACCTGACCGACATCGGCGCCAAGGCAATCCTTGTCACCGCCGACGAGGCCGGGCCGGCGGTGACGGTGGCCGAACGCCTCGGCATCGGCGTGCTCAGGCTTGTCGCCTTGCCTGACGAACCTGCCGGAAGTTTTGCGATCGAGGGCGCGGCGACCGGTGCGCCGGCAGCGCCCGACATGGCACAGGACGGCGACATCGCGCTGTTGCTGCACACATCGGGCACCACGTCGCGGCCCAAGCTGGTGCCGCTCAGCCATGCCAACATCGCGGCCTCCGCCGCCCATATCGGCGCGACGCTCGGCCTGACGGCGGATGACCGGTGCCTCAACATCATGCCGCTGTTCCACATTCACGGCCTGATCGCGGCCGTGCTGTCCTCGCTGGCGTCGGGCGGCAGCATCTTCTGCACGCCTGGCTTCAACGCGCTGCGCTTCTTCCAGTGGCTGAGCGAGGCACAACCAAGCTGGTACACGGCGGTGCCGACCATGCATCAGGCCATCCTGTCCCGGGCAGCGCGCAATCCAGAGGTTCTGGCGGCAGCGCGTCTGCGCTTCATCCGCTCGTCCTCGGCGTCGCTGCCGGCGCAAGTGATGGCCGAGCTCGAGGCGACTTTCGGCTGTCCGGTCATCGAATCCTACGGGATGACCGAGGCCGCGCACCAGATGGCCTCGAACCGGCTGCCGCCGGGCCTGCGCAAGCCGGGCAGCGTTGGCGCGGCCGCCGGACCGGAGGTGGCGGTCATGGCGCCTGACGGCCGGCTGCTGGAAGCCGGCGAGACCGGCGAGATCGTCATTCGCGGACCCAATGTGACCGCGGGCTACGAGAAGAACCCTGACGCCAACGCCACGGCTTTCGCGCATGGCTGGTTCCACACCGGCGACCAGGGCGTGCTGGACGAGGACTTCTATCTGCGCGTCACCGGCCGGCTCAAGGAGATCATCAACCGCGGCGGCGAAAAGATCTCGCCGCTCGAGGTCGACGACGTGCTGATGGACCATCCGGCGGTGGCGCAGGTCGTCACCTTCGCGATGCCGCATGACAAGCTTGGCGAGGAGGTGGCGGCGGCAGTCGTGCTGCGCGAAGGCATGACCGCCACCGAGGGCGACATCCGCAGCCATGCCGCGACGCGGCTCGCCGACTTCAAGGTGCCGCGCAAGATCCTGATCCTGGACGAGATCCCCAAGGGCGCGACGGGCAAGCTGCAGCGCATCGGGCTTGCCGCCAAACTCGGACTTTGACGATGAAGATAACCATCTTCGGCGCCGGTGCGATCGGCGGCTATCTCGCGGCCAAGCTGGCGATCACCGGCCGGACCGATCTTTCGATCGTCGCGCGTGGCGCCCATCTCGAAGCGATCAGGACAAGCGGACTCCGCCTGATCGAGGACGGCCAGGAATCGGTCGCCCCCGTCAGGGCCGCCGCGAAGCCCGAGGAGCTTGGCACCCAGGACTATGTCGTACTGGCGCTGAAAGCCCATTCCCTCACCCCTGCCCTCGACCAGATCGCACCGCTGCTCGGCCAGGACACCGCTGTCGTCACCATGCAGAACGGCGTGCCGTGGTGGTATTTCCATGGTGTTGGCGGGCCGCTCGAAGGCACAAGGTTGAACACGGTCGATCCCGGCGGCGCGATCTGGCAGCGGATCGGGCCGCAGCGCGTCATCGGCTCGGTCGTCTATCCCGCCGTCGAGGTCGACGCGCCCGGCCTCGTCCGCCATGTCGAAGGCAAGCGCTTCTCGCTCGGCGAACCCTCTGGCGAGCGCAGCGAACGGGTGACGCTTCTGGCCGAGGAAATGGTCAAGGCCGGGCTGCAGGTGCCGGTGCGCGACGATATCCGCAGCGAAATCTGGGTGAAGCTGTGGGGCAATCTCTCCTTCAACCCGATCTCGGCGCTGACCGGCAGCACGCTGGCGGCGATCGTCGCCGACGAGGGCACCCGCACGCTGGCCCGTACCATGATGCTGGAGGCGCAGGCGATCGGCGAAAGCCTTGGCGTGCGCTTTCCGATCGCGGTCGACCGGCGCATCAAGGGCGCAGGCGATGTCGGCGAGCACAAGACCTCGATGCTGCAGGACCTGGAGCGTGGACGGCCGATGGAGATCGATGCGCTGGTGACGGCCGTCCAGGAACTTGGCCGTCTGACGGACAAGCCAACCCCGACCATCGATGCCGTGCTGGCGCTGGTGCGCCGCCTCGCCATCGAACGCGGCTGCTATTCCTGAGCCAGTTCGCCATGCCTTGAGCGTTTTCAGGCGCAGGGTGGAGCATTGCCGAAATCGGCTTCGCTCCGTCGTGTGCCTTGTTTCACATACGTCGGCCCCGAATCCACGCTTACTAAGGAGGAGCTAAAACAGCGCCCGCGCTCCCAATGGGTGCGAGGGGCAGGAAGGGGTGGAGTTATGACAACAATCCAACCATACGAGACGGCCCAACGAAGCCTGTGCGCTTTCGATATCGATCCTGACAATCCCCCCACATCCACGGCGACGGATATCGAGATTGCGATTATCGATGACCGGCCGCTGATGTGCGACTGCCTGGCAAGAGGTCTCGCGGAAATCGAACCAGCATTTCGTTTCCGGCATTTCTCGAGCATCGAAGCCTTCGACGCGGCAGACCTGGAGGAGACCCAAAGGATCTCGACGGTCTTGATGTGCGTCATGTGGTCAAACGCCGAGGCGGACCACCATCTTGCCCGGATCGCCCACCTCAAAGCGACCAGATCTTGGGTGAGCGCCATCATCCTGGCCGATATCGAGAATCTGGACGATATTCTCAAGGCGATCGAAAATGGTGCGCGCGGTTACGTTCCGACGAGCGTCAGCCTGCAGGTTGCGGCCAAGGCCATTCATCTCGTGGCGGCAGGAGGGATCTTCATCCCGCCGAGTGTGCTTTTCCAGTCAGCGCAGAACGCCAAGGACGGCCAGCAGACGATCAAACAGCAGGCGCAGGACGACAACGTTTTCACGTCACGCCAGATTTCGGTCATAGAAGCGCTGCGTCGAGGGAAAGCGAACAAGATCATCGCATATGAACTCAACATGTGTGAGAGCACGGTCAAGGTGCATGTTCGCAATATCATGAAGAAACTTCGCGCCCGGAATCGGACCGAGGTGGCTTACATCCTGAATACGGCGCCGTATGAGGGGCTCATCAGGAATTGATCGACGGCGGCCGCTTCAGCTTCCGGCAGCAACAAGATGCCCGCCACCGACATCCTGCAAGGCCAGTTTCAGCGGCGCCTCGCCTATCCTGCGGGTGGCGCTCGGAATCTCCTGGTCGAGGCGGGCGAAGCGGCTTCTTCGCTTGGCCGGGTCTGGCACCGGCACGGCTTCGATCAATCGCCTGGTGTAGGGGTGGCGCGGGTTGGAAAACACCTGGTCGCGCGTGCCCATCTCGACGATCTGGCCGAGATACATGACGGCGACGCGGTCGGAGATGTTCTCGACCACCGCCATGTCGTGCGAGATGAAGAGATAGGCGACGCCGAATTCGCGCTGCAATTCCTTCAACAGGTCGAGCACGCGCGCCTGCACCGAGACGTCTAGCGCCGAGACGCTTTCGTCGGCGATGATCAGCTTCGGCCGCAGCGCCAGCGCGCGCGCGATACAGACGCGCTGGCGCTGGCCGCCGGAAAATTCGTGCGGATAAAGCTCCATCTGGTCGGCCGACAGGCCGACACGCTCGAACAGCGCCGCAACCCGCTCCCCGCGCTCTTCCTTGGAGGCAATGCCATGGATGACGAGCGGCTCGGCGACGAGGTCGCCGACGCGCATGCGCGGGTCGAGCGAGGCATAAGGGTCCTGGAAGATCATCTGCACGTCGCGCCGAACCGCCTTGCGCTCGTCGCGGCCAAGGCCCGACAAATTGCGCCCGCCAACGACGATGTCGCCGGTGTAGGGCACCAGCCCGGCCAGCGCCTTGGCGGTGGTCGACTTGCCGCAACCGGACTCGCCCACCAGCGCCAGCGTTTCGTTGGGCGCGATCGAGAAGCTGACGCCTTCGACGGCGTGAACACGGCGGCTGACCCGGCCCAAGACGCCGCCGCGCAGATCGAAGCGGACATGCAGATCGTTGACCACGGCGACATTGGCCGGCGTTGCCGTTTCGGCATCCCTGGATTTCTGCCGGCCGACGCCGGCGCCGATGCGCGGAACGGCGGCCAACAGCTCGCGCGTGTAGTCGGCTTGCGGCCGGGCGAAGATGTCTGATGCCTTTCCCTCCTCGACCATGCGGCCATGCCGCATGATGATGACGCGATCGGCCATTTCGGCGACCACGCCCATGTCGTGGGTGATGAGAATGACGCTGGTGCCATGCTCACGCTGCAGGTCGCGCAGCAGCTCCAGCACCTCGCCTTGCACGGTGACGTCGAGCGCGGTCGTCGGCTCGTCGGCAATCAGCACGTCGGGCTCGAGCGCCAGCGCCATGGCGATCATCACCCGCTGGCGCATGCCGCCGGACAGTTCGTGCGGAAACTGCTTCAGCCGGCTCTCGGCTTCGGAGATGCGCACCGCCTTCAGCGCCTCGATGGCACGCTGGCGGGCCTCGGATGGCGACAGGCTGGTATGCGCCTCGATGGACTCGGTCAGTTGCCGGCCGATCGACAGCACCGGATTGAGCGAGGTCATCGGCTCCTGGAAGATCATGGCGATGCGGTCGCCGCGAATGCGCCGCATCTGGCGCTCGTCGAGCGTCGCCAGATCGGTCTCACCGAGGCGGATCGTGCCCGACGATATCCTGGCTGCGGGCTGCGGCAGCAATTGCATGATCGCCAGGGCGGTCATCGACTTGCCGGAACCGGATTCGCCGGCGATGCAGAGCGTTTCGCCACGGAGCAGCGTCAGCGACAGGTTGGAGACGACGTCCCGCTCGCCATCCTCGCCGCGCACGCTGACCGACAGGCCGGCGATGTCGAGCACTGGTCCCGCCGTCACCGGGGCGGCAGCCCCGGTACGCTTCCTGTCCACGCCTGCGTTCATTCAAACACGCAGCGCGGGAAGTAGAACGACACCACCCAGTTCGGCATGTCGACGATCTCGCTGATACGGAGATCGCCGCACACCGAGGCCAGCATATAGGCCTCGACCGGGTCTATTCCGTAGCGGCCAGAGAGCAGGTCGACCATCTGCGCGACCGCCTCCCTGGCGCCGGTCATCAGATCCGGGCCGATGCCGGTCGTCACCTCATAGCCCTTGGCATCGAGGTGGCGGGTCACCGGGCCTGGGGTGGTGAAGCGCGGCGTCTTCAGCCTGGTGTCCTTGACCAGGTCGAGCTTGAGCACGACATCCATCGGGCTTTCGATCGCCGTACCGCAGACCTCGCCGTCGCCTTGCGCGGCGTGCGTGTCGCCGACCGAGAATAGTGCTCCGGCCACTTCCACCGGCAGATAAAGCGTGGTGCCGGCGGCGAGATCGCGGATGTCGAGATTGCCGCCGACACGCCTCGGCGGCACCACCGAGTGGTGGCCCTTTTCCGCCAGCGCGTTGCCGATGGTGCCGGCGAAGGGTTTCAGCGGCACCCGCGCATTTTTGCCGAACAGCGCCGGCTCGAGCGAGGCGGCGTCGTATTTCCAGATGTTCAACGCCGGCTCCTTGAAGTCGTCGGCGAGCAGGCCAAAACCTGGAATGTTCGCCGTCCAGCCGAAGCCGGACGGCTTGAACATCTCGATGGTCACCTTGAGCGCGTCACCCGGCTCGGCACCCTCGACGAAGATCGGCCCGGTCACCGGGTTGACCTTGGCGAAGTCGAGCTTGGCGATGTCGCTGACCGTGCTGTCGGCCTGAAGCTGGCCGCCACCCGCATCAAGACACTGGAACTCGATGGTCGAGCCGGGCGCCACCCGCTCGGCCGGGACAAACGAATTGTCCCAGCCGAAATGGTGATGGCGCCCGTGGATGGTGTAGTCGCAGTTATTGCACATCTTTTACATACACATTGTCGTAGTTGATCGGGATATGGACCGGGTCGACATAGAGGTTGTCGGCGCCGCCCATGCGGGCCGATTTCATGGTGAAGCGCTGCTCGTTGAAGACCGGCGCCCACGGCGCGTCCTCCATCACCTTGTCGTAGATGGCGCTCCACATCTTGTCGCGCTCGCCCGCCTTCGCCGGGTCGACCACGGAGTCTGCCTCGGCCGCCTTGGCGTCGAGATCCTTGTTGCAATACCACGACCAGTTCCAGCCGCCGGGCACAGCACCCGCGCAGCCGAGGATCGGGCCGTAGAAGTTCGACGGATCCGGGAAGTCGGCGATCCAGGCCATGCCGCCGGACCAGATCATCGGTGCGCCGGCCTTGTCGCCACCGGCGGCGATGACGTTGGCCTGCGCCAGCGACTGGATGCCGGCCTTGATGCCGATCGCAGCCAGGTCCTGCTGGATCGCCTGGGCGATGCGCGGGTTGGGATCGGTGTTCATGGCGAACAGCTGGATGTCGAAGCCATCGGGATGACCGGCCTCGGCCAGCAGCGCCTTGGCCTTGGCGACGTCATAGGGATAGCCCTTGAACTCCTTGTCGTAACCCGGCATCGATGGCGGCAGCGGCTGGTTGGCAGGCACGGCGCGGCCGTTGATGATCTGGATGATGCGGGCCTTGTTGATCGCCATGTTGACGGCCTGGCGCACCTTCACATTGTCGAAAGGCGCCATGGTGGTGTTCATGGTGACGTAGCCGGTGTGCAGCTGGCCGCCTTCGACGACGCGCGCCTTCTGCTCGGGATCGGCCATCACCTCCTGGAACTTGGCCGGCGGAATGCCGTCGCCGGGCACGTCGATCTCGCCCTTCTGCAGGCGCAGCAGCGCCACGATCGGCTCCTGGCCGATCTCGAAGGTGATCTTGTCCAGGTGCGGCAGCCCCTTGTGCCAGTAGTCCGGATTGCGCTCGAAGACGATACGCTGGCCAAGCGTCCATTCGGCGAGCTTGAAGGCGCCGGTGCCGACCGGATGCTTGCCGAAATCGGCGCTGTATTTCTCGACCTCTTCCTTCGGCACGACATGCGAGAAGTTGATGGCCATGACATGCAGGAAGGTGGCGTCGGGACGGGTCAGCTCGAACTTGACGGTGTAGGGGTCGACCACGGTGACGCCAGCCAGGCTTTCGGCCTTGCCTGCGGCGACGTCGTCATAGCCCTTGATCGAGCCGAAGAAGCCGGCGCCGGGGCTCTGCGTCTTCGGATTGGTGACGCGGTCGAGCGAGTATTTCACGTCGTCGGCGGTCATCTCGCGGCCATTGTGGAATTTCACACCGTGGCGCAGCTTGAAGGTGAAGGTCTTGCCGTCCGGCGAAATCTCGTAGCTTTCGGCGAGGTCGGGCTTCAGATTGGTGGTGCCCGGCTCGTAGTCCATCAGCCCGTCGAACAGGCTCTTGATCATCGACCAGTTCTGCCAGTCATAGCCGATTGCCGGATCGAGCGTGGCGACGTCATCCTTGTAGGTGATGGTGATGGCGCCGCCCTGCTTGGCGTTCGGATCGACAGTGTCCTCGGCGCGTACGCTTGTCATGCCGAGCATCAGCGCCAGCGCCGATGCCGCTACCGTGGATGCCAGAAACTTCTTCATTTTCTTGTTCCCTTTCTCTGTTCGTTTTCGGTCATGTCTTGTTGCTTTCGGTCATGCCCTGGTTTTCATCTGAGCTTGATGCGCGGGTCGATAAAGGGCGCGATGATGTCGGCGAGCAGATTGCCGAGGACGATGGCGAAGGCCGACACCAGCGTGACGCCCATGATGATCGGGATGTCGACGCGCTGGATGGCCTGCCACGCCAGCTGGCCGATGCCGGGCCAGCCGAACACGCTTTCGACGACGACGATGCCGCCCATGAAGATGCCGATGTCGATGCCGATCATGGCGATGACCGGCAGGATGGCGTTGGGCAGGGCATGGCGGAAGAGGATGGCGCGGCGCGCCAGGCCCTTGGCGCGGGCCGTGCGCACATAGTCCTGGCGCAGCACGTCGATCATCGACGAGCGCATCATGCGCGCGTACCAGCCGGCGCCGAGGATGCCCATGGTCAGCGACGGCAGCACGAGATGGCGCCAGGTGCCGTAGCCGCCGATCGGAAACCAGCTCAGCCGCACGGCGAAGACGTAGAGCAGCAGCAGGCCGACGACGAATTGCGGCGCCGAAACGCCGACGAAGGAAGCGACCATCAGCGTCTGGTCGGTCGCCGTGCCGCGCTTGACGGCGGCGATCAGCCCCATGCTCAGGCCGATCAGCAGTTCGCACAGGATGGCGCCGACCATCAGCAGCAGGCTGGCCGGCAGCCGCGAGACGATCAGCTCGGTGACCTCGGAGCGCTGGATGTAGGAGCGGCCGAGATCGCCGCTGAGCAGCTTCACCAGATAGCGCCAGTACTGGATGACGAAGGGCTGGTCGAGGCCGAGCTGCTGGCGGATGTTCTCGACCGTCTGCGGCGTGGCGCTGCGGCCGGCGATCTGGCGCACCGGGTCGGCGGGCAACAGATAAAGCAGTGCGAAAGTGATCAGCGAGACGCCGAGCAGGATGAGCAGCGACTGGATGAGGCGGCGGCCGAGATAGGCGATCATGCCCGGCCCCTCTGCGTCGGATCGAGAATGTCGCGCAGCGCGTCGCCGATCAGGTTGAAGGCCAGCGCCAGCGCCAGGATCGCCGCACCGGGAAAGAACACCAGCCAGGGTGCGGCCTGGAAGTAGGTCTGGTTCTCGAAGATGATGTTGCCCCACGAAGCCGTGGGCGGCTGCACGCCGATACCGAGGAAGCTGAGTGTCGCTTCGAGCAGCACCGTGGTCGAGATGCCGAGCGTGCCCCAGACGATGATGGTCGGCAGGAGATGCGGCAGGATATGGCGAAACAGGATGCGCGGCGCGCTCGCGCCGATGGTGCGTTCGGCGTCGATGAACTCGCGCTCGGCGAGTGAGCTGGTCTCGGTGTAGATGACGCGCGCGGTCTGCACCCAGTTGACCAGCGCGATGACCATGGCGACGATCCACAGGCTGGGCTCGAACACCGCCGCCAGGCAGATGGCGAGCAGCAGCGCCGGGAACGCCATCATCAGGTCGGTGAAGCGCATCAGCGCGCCGCCGATCCAGCCGCGGAAATAACCTGCGGTGACGCCGACCAACGTGCCGATGAAAAGCGCCACGCCATTGGCGACGATGCCGATGATCAGCGAGGTGCGGGCGCCATAGAGGATGCGGGTCAAGAGGTCGCGGCCAAGCAGGTCAGTGCCCAGCCAGAATTGCGCATTCGGCGGCAAGGGCGAGCCTTCCAGTGTCAGGCCGTCGAACATCTGCTCATTGGGATCATAGCCGGTCAGCCATGGCGCCAGAACGGCGCCGGCAACGACGATGGCGACGATCACCAGGCCAAGCACCGCCAGGCGGCGTTTGACCAGCCGGCGCCAGACGCCGGCGCGCGGCTTGGCCGGCATGCGCCCGGCGGCCGGGAGATCAGGCGCGATGGGACTGGTCATCGCCGCCTTCTTCCTCTGTCATCGCCACGATCCGGCGCGCGGCATCCTCGACGCTGATCTGCCAGCTCATCGCCAGCGAGCGCAGTTGCGCATAGGCGCGGTCGTCGTCGGTGCCTTTCGACAGTGCCGTCACGGCGCGCACGATGGTCTGGCGCTCGGCTACACGCTGGCGAAGCGCCGCAATTTCGCTGGCCAGGTGCTTGCGGGCCTCGAAACTCTGCCGCGCGATCAGCAGCGCGCTGTAGACGCCGGCATTGCCGACCGGCTTCAGGAGCTGGGCGTCGGCCTTGTGCGACAGTGCCCATTCGATGCGGCCGGGCGCCTCCGAGCCGATCAGCGCCACCAGCGGCATCGGCGCCTCGCCCGGCTTCCAGGGAAACTGCTCGTCGAAGCCGAGATCGGCGTCGAAGAAGACGAAATCGGCGGCCAGCGCTTCCGGCGGCAGTTCCGGCCAGCAGTCCAGCGTGATCAGGCCGATGGCCGACAATTGCCTGGTGATCGCCTGCACCGTCGGATGCGGACGATGCAGGATGAAGGCCCTGGCGCCACCGAGATTGGGGATGCGCGGCGTCCTGGTCACGACACGACCCTCAGGCGGGGACGGCCGAATGTCCTGGCGGGGTCGTAACGCGACAGATAGGGGTCCGGCGCGACCTCGTCCTCGCGGCTGACGACCTCGAAGAAGCCGTCCGCGATCCGCCCGATGATCACCGGCAGCGTCGCGTGCTGGGAGTGGGCGTCGATGGCGATCGGCCCGAGCCGGGTGGAGAAGCGGCGCTCGGCGAAGGCCCTGGAAAACTCCGCCGGACCGGCGTCGGGATCGCGGGAGAGCACGTCGGCCATCACCTGCACCGACGCATAGGCGGACGCCTCGAAGGACGAGCCGAAAGCGGCCGGCCGCGGCGCGAAATACGGCCCGACCGACAAGTGCCCTCTCCCGGATTCACCGATTGCCGGCAGCTCGCCCTCGGTGAGATTGCAGGAGATGACAGGGCAGGTTTCAGGGCTGAAGGTGGGATCCTCGTCGCCCAAGTCGCGATAGGCCGCCAGGAAGGCGTAGGACGAGGTGCCGATCAGATTGTTGAGGATGAAGTTCGGCCGCGTGGCCCGGATTTCCCCGATCAGACGCGACACGTCGGTCTCGCCGATGCGCAGATAGCGCTCGCCCAGGACCTTGCCGCCGGCATCCGCGATCAGGTCGCGCGCCACGCGGTTCATCTCCCAGCCCCAGATGTAGTTCGAGCCGAGCAGGAAGCCGTTGGCGCCGAAGCGCGGCACGACATGAGCCAGCAGCGGCACCAGGTGCTGGTTGGGGCATGCGTGCATGTAGACGACATGCTCGTTGGCCTCGAACCCCTCATAGGGGCAGGCGTACCAGAGCATCCCGCCCGCTTTCTCCAGCACGGGGATGGTCTCCTTGCGGCTCCAGGAAGTGACGCAGCCGACGACATGGCGCGCGCTGCTGGACTTGAAAATGTCCTCGCACAAGGTCGCGTAGCGATCGGCATTGCTTTGCGGGTCGCGCTCTACCGGCACCAGCTCGATGCCGGAGCTCCGATCGGCGTTGATGTCGGCGATCGCGCGCATCGCGCCCATCCGGCACGCGTCGGACACGAGCTGATAGCTCCCCGAGCGGGAATACAGGATGCCGATCTCGATACGCCGTTTCAAACAGATCCCCAAAAATAACAATGCCCCGCAGCCACCGCCGGATGGGCGAGGCATACGAGGCATTCTTGCCGCCCGGCGATCAGAGCCGGTATTTTGCCCTAGCGTATTCGGTACGGCGGGTCAGTCAAGCGGGAAAAGTGCAACGCTCGACTCAACCCTGCCCCAACTGCTTCCGGGGCGCGGGATCACAAAGCAGCGGCAGTGGTCGACCCGGGCGGTGTCTTGTGCTCGCTGCCTTGAAATTTTTGAGAGAATATTCCCGGTATTGAGGGTAACCGCGAAACGCGGTTCTTTGATAAAATCGATAGAATTTCTGACGATGTGACCAAGGCTGAGCGATCCGTTTGGCTGCCATGACTTCACAACCGCAGAGATCAATCATGTCCGACTTCAAAAACACTTTGCCATCTTCCCTTTGGTCAACCCTCAACCGGCGCAGTGGCCTGGCCCTGCTGTTCGCATCGGCGGTCGCGATTGGCAGTTTGATGGCACCCCATGCGTCGTTCGCCGAAGACAAGAAGTCGATCAAGGTCGGCATCATCAGCGGCGAAGACGAGGACGTGTGGCGGGTCGTCGTCGCGCAGGCTGCCGAAAAGGGCCTGACCATCGAGCCCGTGGTGTTCAACGACTATACCCAGCCCAACGAGGCGCTGGAGCGTGGCGAAATCGACGCCAACGCCTTCCAGCACCAGCCCTATCTCGACAACCAGATCAAGACGCAGGGCTACCACATCGTCCGCGTCGGCTACACCGGCGTCTGGCCGATCGGCCTCTACTCGAAGAAGTACAGCAAGGTCGCCGACCTGCCGAGGGCGCGGTCATCGGCGTGCCGAACGACCCATCCAATGAAGGCCGGGCGCTGCGCGTCCTCCAGAACGAGGGCGTGATCAAGCTGAAGGACGGCACCGGCATTCTCGCCACCACCGCCGACATTGCCGAGAATGCCAAGAAGGTGGTGATCAAGGAGCTCGACGCCGGCATCGTCGGCCGCTCGGTCGAGGATCTCGACGCCGCCGTGGTGAACACCGACTGGGCGCTGAAGAGCGGCCTGACGCCGGAAAACCGCATCGCGCAGGAGCCCATCGCCGACAATCCGTACCGCAACTTCATCGCGGTGAAGGTTGGCAATGAGAACGAGGCCTGGGTGAAGACGCTGGTGGCGTCCTATCAGAACGAGGCCGTGAAGGCCGAGTTCGACAAGGTCTACAAGGGCACCGGCCTCAGCGCCTATTGAGAACGTCCGCGACCGGACGCCCGGTTCGACAGCAAAAGCGGTCCGCGCTTGAGCGCGGGCCGCAACTGCGTTTTCGGATGGCGAGGACAGGAACACGCATGAACCAGCATTTCACGGCATCCGTGGACACCACCGATCCAACCCATGGCCGGCCTGACCCGTCACGGGACGTCGTGCGCCTTCTCGAGCTGAAGCGCCGCTTCGGCGCGACGGCGGCGCTCGACGGCGTCTCGCTGACGGTGCGCAAGGGCGAGATCCTCGGCATCATCGGCCGCAGCGGCGCCGGCAAATCGACGCTGATCCGCTGCTTGAACGGTCTGGAGCGGCCCGATTCCGGTGAGGTGTTCATCGAAGGCCGCGAGATCAGCCGGCTCGGAGAGCGCGACCTGCAGCCGTTGCGGCGGCGGATCGGCATGATCTTCCAGCATTTCAACCTGCTGTCGGCCAAGACCGTCGAGGACAATGTGGCGCTGCCGCTGAAGATCGAGGGCCGGCCGAAGGCCGAGCGGCTGGCACGTGCGGCCGAACTGCTCGATCTCGTCGGCCTGTCGGAGAAGGCAAAAGCCTATCCGGCGTCGCTGTCCGGCGGCCAGAAGCAGCGCGTCGGCATCGCCCGCGCGCTTGCCGCACGCCCGGCGCTGCTGCTGTCGGACGAAGCGACGTCAGCGCTCGATCCGGAGACGACGCGCTCCATCCTTGCCCTGCTCAAGGATATCAACCGGCAGCTTGGCCTGACCATCCTGCTGATCACCCATGAGATGGAGGTGATCCGCTCGATCGCCGACCGGGTGGCGGTGATCGACGCCGGGCGCATCGTCGAGGAAGGGCCGGTCTGGTCGGTGTTCGCCGACCCGCGCTCGGACATCACCCGCAGCCTGCTCGGCGCCATCCGGCCGCAGTTGCCGGCGGAGCTGGCGGCCCGGCTGGCGCCGGCGGCCGGCGCGGAAACGATCCTGCGCGTGGACGTGGCCGGCGAGGCCGCGCGCGGCCCGCTGCTCTCGGATCTCGCGGCAATCGTCCCCGGTCCGTTCCGCCTCGTCCATGGCGGCATCGACCACATCCAGGAGCAGCCCGTCGGCACGCTGTTTCTCTCTGTCCCTGGCAGCGATGCGAGGCATCTCGCCGAAGTGATCACATTCCTGAAGTCCCGCCAGGCGCGGGTGGAGGTGCTTGGCCATGTCGCCAATCCTGTTTGAGCTTCTGCTGCGTTCGATCTGGGAAACGGTGCTGATGACGGCCGCGTCCGGCCTCATCTCGCTGGTTTTCGGCCTGCCGCTCGGGCTGGCGCTGGTCGCCACCGATCGCGGCGGCATCGCCGAAAGCCTGTGGGTCAACCGCGCGCTTGGCGCCGTCATCAACGGCTTCCGTTCGGTGCCCTTCATCATCCTTTTGGTGGCGCTGATCCCGGTGACGCGGCTGATCGTCGGCACCTCGATCGGCACGTGGGCGGCCATCGTGCCGCTGTCGATTGCCGCCACGCCCTACTATGCGCGCATCGCCGAAGTGTCGCTGCGCGAGGTCGACCACGGGCTGATCGAGGCGGCGCGCGCCATGGGCGGCAACCGCTGGACGATCATCCGCGAGGTGCTGGTGCCGGAAGCGCTGCCCGGCATCGTCGCCGGCTTCACGGTGACGCTGGTGACGCTGATCGGCGCTTCCGCCATGGCCGGCGCGATCGGCGCCGGCGGGCTCGGCGACCTCGCCATCCGCTACGGCTATCAGCGCTTCGAGACGTCGGTGATGATCGCCGTGGTCATCGTGCTGATCATCCTGGTGTGCGGCATCCAGTGGGCGGGTGACCGGCTGGTGGCGAGGCTGGACCGGAGAGCGTAAGCCGGCTAACTATGCTCTCGACCTAAACCACAGGATCGGAGAACCGTGTCGATGCCATGCGCCGAATGGTCCGGTCCGACGCGCGAGATCAGGACGCCAGGCCCGCCGGTGCGACCCCGAACAGGTCCTTGGCTTGCTCGGCCGTATAGTAGCCAAGTCTGACATCCCGAGCGACGAGTTCCGGGTCCCGCTCAAGCGGATCGCCATAGCCGCCACCGCCCGGGGTGCCGACGCGCACGCGGTCGCCGGCCTTCAGCGCGATGTCCTGCTCCTTGGAGAGATGCGGCGGCACATGTGCCTCGCCGTTGCGGAAGACCGTCACGGTGTTGACCGCGCCGTCCTTGCCGCCGAGCGCGCCTTGCGGGCCGAAACGGCCGTGATCCATGACGAAGGAGGCGCGGGCGTCGCCACGCAGGATTTCGACCTCATAGGCGAGGCCGAACCCGCCGCGATGCTTGCCGGCGCCGCCGGAGCCCTCGCGCAGGGCATAGTGGCGGTAGAGAACCGGAAAGGCCTGCTCCATGATCTCGACCGGCGGCGATTTGGAAATGCCGATGGTCGAACAGCCATTGGTCAAGCCGTCATGGCCGGCATTGCCGCCATAGCCGCCGCCTGAGATCTGGTACATGACGTAGTCGCGGCCGCGCGCCGGGTCGTTGCCGCCGAGCGCGAAATTGCCGCTGGAACCGGCGGGAGCCGCCGTCACCTTGTCGGGCAGCGCCTGCACCATGGCCGCGAACACCGCCTCGGCGATACGCTGCGACACTTCGGCGGCGCAACCCGAAACCGGGCGCGGATATTTGGCGTCGAGGAAGGTGCCTTCCGGCCGCTTGACATCAAGCGGCTCGAAGGCGCCGGCGCTGATCGGCACATCCGGGAAAATATGGCGCATGGCGAGATAGACCGAAGACAAGGTCGTCGCCAGCACGCTGTTCATCGGCCCGGCGCAAGGTTTCGACGAGCCGGCGAAATCGAAGGTCAGCGTGTCGCCCTTCTTCTCGACGGCGAGCGCGATGGTCAGCGGCTCGTTGACCACTCCGTCGGAATCGACAAACGCTTTCGAACGGTACGTGCCGTCTGGGATGGCCGATATGTTGGCGCGCATCTGCTCGGCGGCACGCCGGCGCAACTCGGCGATCGCCTCGACAACAGTTTCGTCACCGTAACGATCCAGGATTCCACTGAGCCGATCCTGGCCGATCAGCAGCGCGGCGGCCTGGGCACGGATGTCGCCGATGCGCTGGTCGGCGACGCGGATGTTGGAGCAAATGATGGCGTAGATCTCGGGATCGAGCACGCCCTTCTTGAACAGTTTCACCGGTGGCAGCCGCAGGCCTTCCTGCTCGACCGCCGTCGCCGAAGCCGAGAAGCCACCCGGAACCGAGCCGCCAATGTCGGGCCAGTGGCCGGTGTTGGACAGCCAGCAGAAGATTTTTCCACCCCTGTAGACCGGCATGACGAAGCGCACGTCCATCAGATGGGTGCCGCCGAGATAGGGATCGTTGACGATGTAGATGTCGCCAGGCTCCGGTGGCAGGCAGCGGCCATCGGCGATCATCTCGATCACCGTCCTGGTCGAATACTGCATGACGCCGACGAACACCGGCAGGCCCTGGCTGCCTTGCGCGATCAGCGAGCCATCGACGGCCGAATAGATGCCGTCGGAACGGTCATTGGCTTCGGCGATCACAGGCGAAAAGGCGGCACGCGAAAAGGTCAGGTCCATCTCATCGCAGACCTGCTGCAGGGCCGCCTGGAGGACCGACAGGGTGATGGCGTCGAGCTTTGCCATGTCAATGTCAGGCATCTCAGACCTCGCCAATGTCGATGATGATGTTGCCGTCGGCGTCCGAGCGCGCGCGGTCGCCGGGTTCGAGCACGGTGGTGGCGTCCATCTGTTCGAGGATCGCCGGGCCTACGATAACCGCGTCGAGCGGCAGCTTTTCGCGTGCGTAGACCGGCGTGTCGTGCCAGCGTCCGGCGTACCAGACCGGCCGGATCTCGCGCCGTGCCTCGTCGAGCGTTTTTTCGCGCCCGGCCGGGTCGATCAGCCGCGACAGGTCGATCGCTGGCCGCACACCGGTGACCGAGGTGTTGAGGTTGACGAGGTTGGCGCGGATTTCCGGAAGCTCGACCTTGAAGCGGGCGAAATAGGCTTTCTCGAACAGAAGCTGCAGTTCGTTCCGGGTCACCGACGAGGACGGCAGCGGCACATTGATGATGTGCGTCTGGCCGACGAACTGCATGTCGGCGGAGTGGGTGACGCGGATCGTCTCCGGCTTCACCGCTTCCTTGCCGATCAGCTCCTCACCTTCGTTTCGGTGCCGTTCCAATACAGCGTGAAGCTGGGCTTGATCGAGCACCGCCACTGGCTGGTTGACCGTGTTGACGAAGTCATGGCGCAGGTCGGCGACGACGCAGCCGAGCGCGTTGGTGATGCCGGGCCGCGCCGGCACCAGCACCTTCGGCAGGCCGAGTTCGCGCGCCAGGGCGGTGGCATGCAGCGGCCCGGCGCCACCGAAGGCGAACAGCGCGAAGTCGCGCGGATCATGGCCGCGCGACACCGAGACCATGCGGATGGCGCCGGCCATCTTCATGTTGCCGAGGCGCAGCACCGCGCCCGCCGCCTCGACGCCGGACAGGCCGGTCGCCTTGCCGATCCTGTCCTCGAAGATGCCGGTGACGCGCTCTGATGTGACCGGATTCTCGACCGCCAGCAGCTTCTTCGGCGCCAACCGGCCGAGCACCAGGTTGGCGTCGGTGATGGTCGGCTCCAAGCCGCCGCGCCCGTAGCAGATCGGGCCGGGATTGGCGCCGGCGCTTTCCGGGCCGATCTGGATCAGGCCGGCCGCGTCGACGCGGGCGATCGAACCGCCGCCGGCTCCCACCGTGTGCACCGCCACCATCGGCACATGGATCGGCATCGCATATTCGATCTCGATTTCGTTCGACACCGCCGGCTCGGCGTTGCGGATCAGCGCCACGTCGGTCGAGGTGCCGCCCATGTCATAGGTGACGAGATTCTCAAAGCCGGCGCGCTTCCCCGTATAGGCGGCGGCGATGACGCCGGAGGCCGGGCCGGACATCACCGTCTTGGCCGATTCACGTGTGACGAAGCGGGCCGAGATCATGCCGCCATTGCCGTTCATGATCAGGAAGTCGCGGGCATAGCCTTTTGCCCCCAGCTCCTTGCGCAGCCGCTCGACATAACGCTCGAGGATCGGCTGCACCGAGGCGTTGACCGAGGCGGTGACGCCGCGCTCGAATTCGCGCGCTTCCGACAGCAGCGCATGGCCCGCCGTGATGTAGCCGTTCGGCCAGAGTTCGGCGGCGATTTCGACAGCGCGCCGCTCATGCGCCGGGTTGGCGTAGGAATGCAGGAAATGGATGACAAGGGACTCGCAGCCGGCCGCGATCAGCGTCTTCACCGCCTCGCGCATCTCGGCCTCATCGAGCGGCGTGCGTACGGTCCCGGAGGCTTCGACGCGCTCCACCACTTCGAGCCTGAGATTGCGCGGAATGATCGGCACGAAGCTGCCGGTCATGCCATAGGCCTGCGGCCGTGTGCGCCGGCCAAGCTCGATCACGTCGCGAAAACCGCGCGTGGTGATCATGCCGGTTTTCGCCAGCCGGCGTTCCAGCACCGCGTTGGTGGTGGTGGTCGTGCCATGCACGATGAGGTCGATGCCATCGATCGGAAATCCGGTGGCGCCGAGCGCCGAAACGACGCCGAACGCCTGGTTGTCGACCGTGGTCGGGGTCTTGGCGATATGCACCCGGCCACCCTCGCGGCCATCGATCAGAAGCAGGTCTGTGAAGGTTCCGCCGACATCGATGCCGGCAACGACACTGCCCAGGGAATCCGGCGACTGCACCGAAAAATTCTCTTTCATTGTCGAAACCCGAAATGCCCGGACTACGGATATGGCACAGTTTGGAAAGGTGTTTCGCGGCGGTATCTTGACGCAAATATCGTTTGTATACTAATAAATTCCGGACACAAGAGCTTACGCTTCGGAGTGTGCGAGCGGCGCGCTGGAACCTGAATGGTTCGGGCGCGCGGGAAAAGGTTTGGTGCCCGCGTCCGCGAATTGGGCCAGAAGGTTGGATTTGATGAACACCACATCCGCGCTCAACACCGCCGGCGCCCGCCCATTGCAATTCCCGATTCCGGCCAACGTCTATGCCGAAACCGTCGTCTCGGTGAAACACTATACCGACCGGCTGTTCTCGTTCCGCATCACCCGTCCGCAATCGCTGCGCTTCCGGTCCGGCGAATTCGTTATGATCGGCCTGCCCAATGCCGAGAAGCCGGTATACCGGGCCTATTCGGTGGCCAGCCCGTCCTGGGACGACGAGCTGGAATTCTTCTCGATCAAGGTACCGGACGGCCCGCTGACCTCGGAACTGCAGAAGATCCAGGTTGGCGATACCGTCATCATGCGCCAGAAGTCGACCGGCACGCTGGTGCTGGACGCCCTGACGCCCGCAAAGCGCCTGTTCATGATCTCGACCGGCACCGGCATCGCGCCCTTCGCCAGCCTGCTGCGCGACCCCGACACCTATGAGAAGTTCGAGCAGGTCATCCTGACCCACACCTGCCGCGACGTTGCCGAACTCACCTACGGCCAGGAGCTGGTTGCAGCGCTCGAAAGCGACCCGCTGATCGGCGAACTGACCGGCGGCCGCGTCACCCTCTACAATTCGACGACCCGCGAGGAGTCGGCATGCATGGGCCGCATCACCGCGCTGATCGGCTCCGGCAAGTTCTACACCGACCTTGGCATCGACAAGCTCAATCCGGAAACCGACCGCATCATGATCTGCGGCTCGATGCACATGCTCAAGGACGTCAAGGAGCTGGCCGAAAGCCTTGCCTTCGAGGAGGGCTCGCTCAGCCATCCGGCGAGCTTTGTCGTGGAGCGCGCCTTCGTCGGCTGAGACCCGGTCGCTTCGTTCCTGGAACAACTTTTGACCATGCGGTCAAAAACCAGCTGCTTTGGCGACCTTTTTCCGCTATTGGTGCCCGAAGGACTCGTGAAGTACAGCTTCGCGGGCTATCCTCGGCATGATCGCTGAACAAAGGGGCAGGAGATGAGCAGCACAATCCGCGAAGCCGAGCTCGGTGCCAGCGCATCCAAGGTGACGCCGCTGCCGGCGCGCGCCGCCGCCAACACTCCGATGCCGCAGGACCATCGCATTGCGCGCAATCCCGGCATGAAGCTCGACCTCGGCTTCATGGAATCGATGCGCAACGTCAACCGCTCGGCGCTCGAACGCCGAGTCGCCAGCCTGACCAAGCGGCGCTCGATCAAGGCCGACAACCAGGCGGCATGGCTGTTGCGCGCCGTCGCCTGCATGGATTTGACGACGCTGAATTCCAACGACACCGAAGAGCGCGTACGCCGGCTCTGCGCCAAGGCGATCAACCCGTTCCGTCGCGACATCGTCGAGGGCCTCGGCATTGCGGACGAAAAAATCCACCCGGCCGCGGTCTGTGTCTACCATCCCTTCGTCGCCACCGCCGTCGAGGCCGTGCGCGGCACCGGCATTCATGTGGCGGCTGTTTCAACCGCCTTTCCGCATGGCCTCGCGCCGCTGTCGACCCGCCTGCAGGAAATCGAGGCCTCGGTGAAGGACGGCGCCGACGAGATCGACGTCGTCATTCCGCGCGGGCTGGTGTTCGGGGCCAAATGGCGGGAGCTCTACAATGAGATCGTCTCGATGCGCGCTGCCTGCGGCGACGCGCATCTGAAGGTCATTCTCGGCACCGGCGACCTCGCCACGCTGCGCAATGTCATGCTGGCCTCGATGGTGGCGATGATGGCCGGCGCCGACTTCATCAAGACTTCGACCGGCAAGGAAAGCGTCAACGCGACGCTGCCTGTCGGCCTCGCCATGGTGCGCGCCATCCGCGCCTATTTCGAGGAGACCGGCTATCTCATCGGCTTCAAGCCGGCCGGCGGAATTTCCACGGCGAAAGCCTCGCTCGACTGGCTGGTGCTGATGAAGGAGGAACTCGGCCGGCCGTGGCTGGAACCCGACCTGTTCCGCTTCGGCGCGTCGAGCCTGCTGACCGACATCGAGCGTCAGCTCGAGCATCATCTGACCGGTCACTATTCGGCCAATCATCGCCACGCGATGGCTTGAGCAACCCCACCCCGATCGGCTTTGCCGATCGACCCTCCCTTGGGAGGGTGAAGGAGGCACATGATGAACATCCTCGACCGCTATCACGCCATGGACTACGGCCCGGCGCCGGAGGCTCGCAACGAGGCCGATGCCTGGCTTGCTTCACGCGATTTCGGCAAGGCGCTGTTCATCGACGGTGCCTGGAAGGCCGCGTCCGGCGGCAAGACTTTCGAGACCAGCGAGCCGTCTTCCGGCAAGCTGCTGGCCAAGATTTCGGACGCCGGTGCGGCCGATATCGACGCGGCGGTCGCGGCAGCCACCAAGGCATTGCCGAAATGGAGCGCCAGTTCAGGCTACCAGCGCGCCAAGGTGCTCTACGCGATCGGCCGCGCCATGCAGCGTCATCAGCGCCTGTTCGCGGTGCTGGAATCGATCGACAACGGCAAGCCGATCCGCGAAAGCCGCGACATCGACGTGCCGCTGGCCATCCGCCATTTCATCCACCATGCCGGCTGGGCGCAGGCACTGGACAGGGATTTCCCCGGCCACAAGGGCGTCGGCGTCGTCGGCCAGATCATCCCGTGGAATTTTCCGCTGCTGATGCTGGCCTGGAAGATCGCGCCGGCGCTCGCCGCCGGCTGCACCGTGGTGCTGAAGCCGGCCGAGTTCACGCCGCTCACCGCCATCCTGTTCGCCGAGATCTGCGAGCGCGCCGGCGTGCCGAAAGGCGTCGTCAACATCGTCCAGGGCGGTCCGGAAGCGGGCGCGGCCATCGTCAACCATCCCGGCATCCAGAAGATCGCCTTCACCGGTTCTTCCGAGGTCGGCAAGATCATCCGCAAGGCGACCGCCGGGTCAGGCAAGAAGCTGTCGCTGGAGCTCGGCGGCAAGTCGGCCTTCATCGTCTTCGAGGACGCCGATCTCGACAGCGCCGTCGAGGGTCTGGTCGATGGCATCTGGTTCAACCAGGGCCAGGTCTGCTGCGCCGGCTCGCGGCTGCTGGTGCAGGAAGGCATCGCCGAGGCCTTGATCGCCAAGGTCAAGACGCGGATGAGCCGGCTGCGCGTCGGCAGTCCGCTCGACAAGAACACCGATATCGGCCCGCTGGTCGACCTGACCCAGCTCGACCGGGTCAAGGGCCTGGTCGCCGAAGGCGCCAGACAGGGCGCCGTCTGCTGGCAACCGGATGCCGCGCTGCCTTCTTCCGGCTACTACCACCTGCCGACTCTTGCCACAGGTGTTTCGCCGGCTAACATCCTTGCACAGGAGGAAGTTTTCGGCCCGGTTCTTGCCACCATGACCTTCCGCAACACCGAGGAAGCGATCGAGCTCGCCAACAACACACGCTATGGGCTCGCCGCCTCGGTATGGAGCGAGAACGTCAATCTTGCCCTGCACGTCGCGCCGCAGCTGAAGGCCGGCGTCGTCTGGGTCAACGGCACCAACATGTTCGACGCCGCCTGCGGTTTTGGCGGCTACCGCGAAAGCGGCTTCGGCCGTGAAGGCGGGCGCGAAGGCATGTTCGAATATCTCTCGGCAAAGCTGCCGCTCGGTCCGGTGATCAAACCGGCGACGCTCTCGGCGCAACCTGCCGAGCAGTCGGACGGCGACGCTATCGACTGCACGGCCAAGCTGTTCATCGGCGGCAAGCAGGTGCGGCCGGACGGCAATTACTCGCTGGCGGTCGCCACCGCCAAGGGCAAGCTGGCCGGCGAAGTGGGGCTCGGCAGCCGCAAGGATATCCGCGACGCCGTGTCTGCCGCCCGCGCCTGCAAGGGCTGGCCGGAAGCAACGGCCTACAACCGCTCCCAGGTGCTCTACTATCTGGCCGAGAACCTTTCCGGCCGCGCGAGCGAGTTTGCCGCCCGTCTCACCGAGCTGACCGGCGCCAGCGCCAAGGCGGCGCGCGACGAGGTCGAGCTGTCGATCGAGCGGCTGTTCCTCTATGCCGGCCTCGCCGACAAGTTCGAAGGCCGCGTGCACCAGCCGCCGGCCCGCACCGTGACGCTGGCGCTACACGAACCTGTCGGCGTCGTCGGCATCGTCGCGCCCGACGCGTCGCCCCTGCTCGGCCTGATCTCACTGGTCGCACCGGCGCTGGCCATGGGCAACACCGTGGTCGCCGTGCCTTCGGAACGCCATCCGCTGCTCGCCACCGACCTCTACCAGGTGATCGAATATTCCGACGTTCCGGCCGGCGCCATCAACATCGTCACCGGCCGCAGCGCCGAACTGGCCAGCGTGCTGGCCAAGCATGACGATGTCGACGGGCTCTGGGTGTTCGCCGATGCCGAGACCTGCGCCAAGGCGGAAGCCGAGTCGATCGGCAACCTCAAGCGCGTCTGGAGCGGCAATGGCCGCGGCCTCGACTGGGCATCCGACGAGGCGGCCGGCGACGCCTTCCTGCGCCGCGCCGTCGAAGTGAAGAACGTCTGGGTGCCCTACGGAGACTAATGCATGTCGCCCAAAAGCATGCCCCGGCGGCTTGATCCGAGTGTGCGCAGCGGCTTGGGGCAACGACATGCATGGAAACAAACAGCGAAAGCGCGTCGTGCGCTTTCTGCGTTTGTACGCAGCTGGCGCGATGCTGATCGTGTTCGGGCTTGACGCCCGGATGCGTGTTCTTTAACGAGAAAAAACATCTTTATCTGTGGGTTGGCAATGACGCAGGCCGCATAATGGCGTCCGACTGGCACATGACGCCTTGGCCGACTGCCGATAAACCCGAACGATCCAAGGCGGACGAGGAGAACAGCATGGCGGATCTGGCAGGCAAGGTCGTTGTCGTCACGGCAGCGGCGCAAGGCATCGGCAAGGCGAGCGCCCTGGCTTTCGCCAAGGCAGGTGCTGTCGTCTACGCCACCGACATCAATGAGACGCTGCTGGCGGAGCTCGCCAAGACATCGGGCATCAAAACCCGCAAGCTCGACGTGCTCAATGACGAGGCGGTCAACGCCGCCTTTGCCGAGATCGGTGTCGTCGACGTGCTGTTCAACTGCGCCGGTTTCGTCCATTCAGGCTCGATCCTCGAGATGAAGGACGCCGATCTCGATTTTGCCTTCAACCTCAATGTCCGCGCCATGATCCGCACCATAAGGGCGGTGCTGCCGGGCATGCTGGAACGCGGTGACGGATCGATCATCAACATGTCGTCGGTTGCCGGCGCCGGCAAGGGCGTGCCCAACCGCTTCGCCTATGGCGTCACCAAGGCCGCCGTCATCGGCCTGACCAAGGCAATTGCCGCCGACTATGTCGGCAAGGGCATACGCTGCAACGCCATCTGCCCCGGCACGGTCGAGAGCCCGTCGCTGCAGGACCGCATGCACGCGCAGGGGGACTACGAAGCCGCCCGCGCCGCCTTCATCGCCCGCCAGCCGATGGGCCGGCTCGGCACGCCGGAGGAAATCGCCGATCTGGCCGTCTATCTGGCCGGTGCCACCTATACGTCCGGACAGGCCTATAATATCGACGGCGGCTGGTCGATCTGAACCAATCTGACTGAGGAGAGTATTCGATGAAACTGCTGCGCTATGGCGAGGTGGGGAGCGAACGTCCCGGCCTGCTCGATGCGGATGGAACGATCCGCGATCTCTCCGCCCATGTCACCGACATTGCCGGCACCACGCTTCATCCGGCCTCGCTGGAGATGCTGTCGAAGCTGGATGCGAAGTCGCTGCCGGCGGTTTCCGGCAAGCCCCGCATCGGCGCCTGCGTGGCCGGCACGGGCAAATTCATCTGCATCGGCCTCAACTATTCCGACCATGCCGCCGAGACCGGCGCCACCGTGCCGCCGGAGCCGATCATCTTCATGAAGGCAAGCTCGGCCATTGTCGGGCCGGACGACGACGTGCTCATACCGCGCGGCTCGGTGAAGACCGACTGGGAAGTCGAGCTTGGCGTGGTCATCGGCAAGACCGCCAAGTATGTCAGCGAGGCCGACGCGCTCGACTATGTCGCCGGCTACTGTGTCTCGCATGACGTCTCCGAGCGCGCCTTCCAGGCCGAGCGGCAGGGCCAGTGGACCAAGGGCAAGAGCTGCGACACGTTCGGTCCGATCGGCCCGTGGCTGGTGACCAAGGACGAGGTCGCCGACCCGCAGAACATCAAGATGTGGCTGACGGTCAACGGCAAGACGATGCAGAACGGCTCCACCAAGACCATGGTCTATGGCGTTGCTTACCTGGTTTCCTACCTCAGCCAGTTCATGTCGCTGCATCCCGGCGACATCATCTCGACCGGCACGCCGCCCGGCGTCGGCCTCGGCATGAAGCCGCCGGTGTTCTTGAAGGCGGGTGACGTGGTGGAGCTGGGCATTGAAGGGCTCGGCCAGCAGAAGCAGACGTTCAAGGCTGACGTGTAAGCTTATCGGTCGATAGGTTTGCGCCGCCCCTCACCCTTACCCTCTCCCCGTGAAGAACGGGGAGAGGGGGTCACCAGCGTTGCGGCCATCTCCCTTCTCCCCGTCACTATACGGGGAGAAGGTGCCGGCAGGCGGATGAGGGGCAGCACCAAACCTGCGCGTTAGGCCCCTACTTCAGCACCTTCCCATCCGCCCCAAACCGATAGGTCTTCGCCGGATCCGGCGTCGCATAGAGCGTGGCGCCTGGCTCGGCATCATAGACGCCGAAGATGCGCACGGTGATCAGCCCGGCCTTCTCGCAGTCGAGATAGAGGTTGGTGTCGGCGCCGAGATGCTCGGCGTGCACCACCGTCCCCTTCCAGCTGCCCGACTTCGGATCGACGGTCAGATGTTCCGGCCGCACGCCTATGGTCCTGGCCGTCTCGCCGAGACGGGCGCCGTCGATGAAATTCATCTTCGGTGAGCCGATGAAGCCGGCGACGAATTCATTTGCCGGAGAATTGTAGAGCTCCATCGGCCCGCCGATTTGCTCGATCCGGCCGGCGTTGAGCACGACGATCTTGTCGGCCAGCGTCATCGCCTCGACCTGGTCGTGGGTGACGTAGATCATCGTCGCCTTCAGCCGGCGGTGCAGCTGCGCGATCTCCAGCCGCGTGTTGACGCGCAGCGCAGCGTCCAGGTTCGACAGTGGCTCGTCGAACAGGAACAGCTTCGGCTCACGCACCACGGCGCGGCCGATGGCGACGCGTTGGCGCTGGCCGCCGGACAGTTCGGCCGGACGCCGTTCAAGATAGGGTTCCAGCGACAGCATCGACGAGGCAATGCCGATGCGCCGCTCGATCTCGGCCGTGGGCGTGCCCGCCTGCTTGAGGCCAAGGCCCATATTGTTCTTCACCGTCAGATGCGGGTAGAGCGCATAGGTCTGGAACACCATGGCGATGCCGCGCTTGGCCGGCGGCGTGGCCGAGACATCCTCGCCGTCGATGACCACCCGGCCCGAGGTCGAATCCTCCAGCCCGGCGATGACCCGGAGCAAGGTCGACTTGCCACAGCCCGAAGGACCGACGAAGACGACGAATTCGCCATCCGTCACTTCGAGGTTGATGCCCTTCAGCACCTCGACCGGCCCGAAGGCCTTCTTCACATTCTCGATTTTCAGCGAGCCCACGGCTTCGTTCCTGTCGTTAGAGTTTGACTCGTCCTAGAGCTTAACTGGGGCGCCGCTGCGCACGCTCTCATCGGCGGCAAGGCAGACGGCGAGCGATCTGACCGCGTCGTCCATGTGTCTGGTGAGATCGATATCCTCGCGGATCGCCTTCAGCACGAAGGCCTGTTCGAGATCGCAAAGGTCCTGGTGGCCGGGCTCGCCTGCCATCGACAGCATTTCGTCCGGCTTTACGAATTTGCCATCCGGGCCGGTCGCGGCACTGTGCAGGCGGATGGTCGAGGTCTTGGTGTGGGTGTCGATGTCGTCGGACTTCACACCTTCCTTCATGACGATCGAGACGCAGCCATTCGGCGAAATGACGTCCTTCACGAAGAAAGCCGTCTCCGAAATCATCGGTCCCCAGCCGGCTTCGTACCAGCCGACCGAACCGTCGTCGAACAGCACCTGCAGATGGCCGTAATTGTACATCGACGGCGCGACCTCGTCGGTCAGCCGTACCCCCATGCCGCGCACCTCGACCGGCCTGGCGTCGGTGATCTGCAGCATCACATCGAGATAGTGCACGCCGCAGTCGACGATCGGCGATGTCGTCTGCATCAATTGCTTGTGCGTCTCCCAGGTGGGACCTGAGGATTGCTGGTTGAGGTTCATGCGGAAGACGTAGGGGCCGCCGAGCTTGCGCGCCTCGGCGATCAGCCTGATCCAGGACGGGTGATGGCGCAGGATGTAGCCGATCACCAGTTTTCTGCCGTTGGCCTTGGCGGCGGCGACGACGCGCCTGGCGTCGGCCACCGTCGTTGCCAGCGGCTTTTCGACGAAGACATGACAACCGGCCTCGAATGCCTTGACCGCATAATCGGCATGGCTGTCGGAATAGGTGGCGATGCAGGCGACATCGGGCTTTTCCTCACGCAGCGCCTCGTCGAAGGAACGCCTGATGCCATAGCCCGACAACCCCTCCGGCAGCGGCACGTCGGAGCGGTTGATCAGGGCGGCGATCTCGAAGCCCGGATTGGTATGATAGGCCAGCGCATGGCTGCGGCCCATATTGCCGAGGCCGGCGACGACAACGCGAAGGGGCGATTTAGAGCTCACCTGGCTACTCCAGATATTCCAGTTGTTCCTTCTGAGAGGGTGTCACCCCACCCGGCGCTTCGCGCCGACCTCCCCATCGAGGGGAGGTAGGACGTTGGCGCGAACATCCCCAAAGAAGCTTCTCCAAAAGGTGCCCCTTGGCGGTCGTGAATGAAGCCGCGACCTTCTACCTCCCCTTGATGGGGAGGTCGGCGCGCAGCGCCGGGTGGGGTGAAGGCTCCAGCAGGGATTTGTAGGGCTCCACTCACTTGACGGCTCCCGACGTGATGCCGCGGATCAGTTGCCGCGAGAAGATGACGTAGAGGATCAGCACCGGCATGATCGCCAGCGACAGCGCGGCCAGGATGGCGTTCCAGTTGGTGACGAACTGGCCGAGGAATAGCTGCGCGCCGAGCGTCACCGTCTTGGTTTCTTCCGACGGCGCCAGGATCAGCGGGAACCACAGATCGTTCCAGATCGGGATCATGGTGAAGACGGCGACCGTCGCCATCGATGGCCGCACCAGCGGCAGCACCAGCCGGAAGAAGATGGTGTATTCCGACAGGCCGTCGATGCGCCCGGCATTCTTCAAATCGTCGGACACCTGTTTCATGAATTCCGACAGGATGAAGATGGCGAGCGGCAGCCCTTGCGCGGTGTAGACCAGGATCAGCGCCGTCAGCGTGTTGACCAGCCCGCTCGCCACCATCAATTGCAGGATGGCGACGGTGCCCAGCCGGATCGGGATCATGATGCCGAGCGCCAGATAGAGGCCCATCAGCGAATTGCCGCGAAAGCGGTATTCCGACAGCGCAAACGCAGCCATGGCGCCGAACAAAAGCACGAAGAACAGCGAGGCGACGGTGACGACGAGGCTGTTCTGGAAATAGTGGATGAAGTCGCCCTGGCCGATGACGGTGCTGTAGCCGATCAGGTCGAAGGTTTTGGGCGTCGGCGGCGTCAGCGGCGCGCCGAAGATGCCCGCGCGGGATTTGAACGAATTCATAATCACCAGGATCACCGGAAACAGCGCGATCGCCGTGTAGGTCAACAGGATCGCGTGGGCGCCGATGGTGCGGGGCAGGGAACGGGTGCTCATCTCTTGCCCCCTCAGAACTGGTAGCGACGCAGGCGCGTCTGCACGAGGAAGAGGTAGACGCAGACGCCGCCGAGGATGATCAGGAACATCATCGTGGCGATCGCCGCGCCCATGTTGGGGTCGCCGACCTGCAGCTGGAAGCCGAAGAAGGCGCGGTAAAGGAAGGTGCCGAGAATATCGGTGGAATAGTTCGGCCCGGCCAGCGCCCCTTGCGCGGTGTAGATCAGGTCGAAGGCGTTGAAATTGCCGACGAAGGTGAGGATCGAGATGATGCCGATCGACGGCAGGATCAGCGGCAGCTTGATCTTCCAGAACTGCGACAGACCGGTGATGCCGTCGCACTCGGCCGCCTCGATCACCTCTTCGGGGATGGACAGCAGCGCCGCGTAGATCAGCATCATCGGGATGCCGACGAACTGCCACACGGAGATCAGGCTGAGCGCGGTCAATGCGTATTCCTCCTTGCCGAGCCAAGGCGTGAACAGGCTTTTCAGGCCGACAAGATCGAGCAGATGCGGCGCCACGCCCCACAGCGGCGACAGGATCAGCTTCCAGGCAAAGCCGACGATGACGAAGGACAGGATGGTCGGCACGAAGATCGCCGTGCGGTAGAAGGCGGCGAATCTCAGCCTCGGGCTGGACAGAAGTGCAGCCAGCATGACGCCGATCGGGTTCTGCACCAGCATGTGGATGATGAAGAACCAGGTGTTGTTCCTGAGCGCGTTCCAGAAACCCACCGACCAGTTGGGATCGCCGAACAGGGTGCGGAAGTTTTCCAGCCCGACGAAGATCTGGTGCTGCTCGATGTTGCGGAACAGCGACAGCTGCAGCGTGCCGGCCAGCGGCAGGATCATGATCGCCGTATAAACCAGCACCGCCGGCGCCAGGAAGATGCCGATGTGCCAGCGGATCGGTCGTTTCGGTCGTGTTTCTGCGGCCATGAGTTCGGTCCCCGCCGTCTCTCGGTTCCAGACGATGTTGATGCTAGATGATGCCTCGATGCACGGCCCGGATTTCCTTCCTGCGCAGGAAGGACAAAGGCCTGTGACAGGTCAGCTTCGCCTTCCCCACGGTGAGGGTAAGGCCGAGAGGCCACGCCGACAATCACAACCTGAAAACCGGGATAGTCCGAAACCGGCCAGGCATGCGCCCGGCCGGCTTCGTTGCCTGAGCTCTTACTTCGCCGGCTTGTACCAGCTGTCGAGACCGGCCTGCAGCTTCTTTGCCGCGTCTTCCGGCGTGACGGTGCCGTTGATGACGTTGGCTGACTGGACCCACGTCTCATTTTCGAGGTTCGGCGTGCCGCGCGACAGGATCTGGTAGGTCGAGCGGATCGTCGACTTGCACTTGCCGCGCCAGGAGACGAATTCCTGCGCCAGCGGATCTTCCATTTTCACCGGCGAGGAGTTCAGGCTGAAGAAGCCCGGCAGCGCGTTGGCGTAAATGGTGGCGAAATCCGGCGAGGCCACCCAGGACAGGAAGGTCTTGGCCGCATCCGCATGCTTGGAGGCCGCATTCAGGCCCATGCCGATATCGGTATGGTCGGAGATGTAGCAGGTGTCGCCGGCCTTCTCGACAGGCGGCGGGAAGGCGCCCATCTTGAACTGGGCCTGGGTGTTGAACAGGCCGATTTCCCACGAACCGGCCGGGTAGATGGCGGCGCGGCCGAGCGTGAACAGGTTCTGGCTGTCCGGATAGGTCTGTGCCTCGAAGCCGTCGCCGAGATACGACTTCCACTTGGCCAGTTCCTCAAAGGGCGCGACCCAGCCCTTGTCGGTCAGCTTCTGTTCGCCCTTGATCAATGCGGCGCGGCCGTCCTCGCCCTTCCAGTAGTTGGGACCGATGTTCTGGTAGCCCATGGTCGCGGCTTCCCAGAGATCCTTGGTGCCCATGGCCATCGGGATGTAGGTGCCGTCAGCCTTGATCTTGTCGAGCGCGGCGAAGAATTCGTCGCGGGTCTGCGGCACCTTGATGCCGAGCTTGTCGAAGGCATCCTTGTTGTAGATGAAGCCGTGGATGACGGACGCCATCGGCACGCAGAAGCTCGCCTTGCCGTCGTCGGTCTGCCAGGCGGCCTTGGCCACGGGCGAGAAATTCTCCATGCCGGGCAGCGCCGAGAGGTCGGTGAGGTTGCCCTTCTTGAACAGTTCAAGCGACTTGTCGAACGGGCGGCAGGTGATCAGGTCGCCCGCCGAACCGGCGGCGAGCTTGGCGCCGAGCGCGGCGTCATATTCGGTCGGCGCCGACGGGGCGAACACCACCTTGATGCCCGGGTTCTTGGCTTCGAAAGCCGGAATCAGCTTGTCTTTCCAGATGGCAAGATCGTCGCCGCGCCAGCTTTCGATGTTGAGCGTTACGTCCTCGGCATAAGCCACCCCGGCGGAGCCGAGAATGCTGGTGCCCAGAAGCAGTGCCGTCAGTAGTTTCGTTGTCATGCTCAGTCTCCCTGTTGACCTTTTTCAGGTTCGGTTTTGATGAGAACGGAGGCAGTGCGCCCCTTGCTCCCCTCGCAAGCCCGTTTCACCCCGTGGAAATCGGGATGAAACAGGCTCTATTTCTTTGTTCGAGCATGATCTTTTCCGAAAAGCGGTTTCCACTTTTCGGGATCATGCCCCAGCGCGGAAAGGGCCGGCCGCAACTTCTGGCCGGCCTCTTCCAGTATCTTCTCTGCCGCATCGGCGCTGTCGGCGCCGGCGGCGAGCAGAATGGCGGTCTTGACCGCGCCGCCGCTCTTCTCGAGCAGCCGGGCCGCTTCGTCCCTGCCGCGCCCACTGATGGCGGCGACGATGCGCGCCGCGCGATCGCGCAGCTTGATGTTGTCGGCCATCAGGTTGACCATGTAGCCGTCATGCACATGGCCGAGATGGACGGCGGTCAATGTCGACAGCATGTTGAGCGCGATCTTCTGAGCGGTGCCCGCGCCCATACGCGTCGAGCCGGCGATCAGCTCCGGCGGCGTTTCGAGCAGGATGGCGGTTTCGGCCTGCCGCAGCAGAGCTGAATCCCTGTTGTTGGCGATGCCGATGGTGGCAGCACCCAGGCGAGCGGCTTCCTCGATGGCCCGCACCGCATAGGGCGTCGTGCCGCTGGCGGAAATGGCGATCAGGCAGTCGCCCTTGCCGATGCCGGCATTGGCGACGGCCGCGGCAGCCTCCTCGGTATCATCTTCGGGCCCACCGGCCAGTGTCCTGAAGGCCTCATCGCCGCCGGCGATCAGGATGGCGATGCGATCGCGGTGGATGCCGAACGTGCCAGGCAGTTCAAGCGCATCGGCCAGCGCCATCAGGCCGGAGCTGCCGGCCGCCGCGTAGGCAAGCTTGCCGCCGCTCTTCAGTCTGCCGGCGATGATCTCGGCCGCCCTGGCGATGGACGGAATGGCCTGGCGCACGACCTTCGCGGCTTCGATCTGCGCATCGGCCAATGAAGCGAGGATGGCGTCGGGGGCCTGGATATCCAGACCCTCGGCATTCTGGTGAAGCGCTTCGGTGCGCGTTTCGGCCATCCCGGTTCCTCCAATACCAGAACAATACCAAAAAAATACCACTTGTCCACACGCATTAACGAATTCCCGCGTCGGAAATCGCTGAGCCGACGAAATGCCTAGGTTTTTCAAGAAAGTATGCCTTAATCTTTTTGAAACGGAAATTAACTCTTGGCTATTGGTATTTTATTGGTATTATCCGCCCGGAGGAGAAATCGCGTGAATTTCGTGCTCGGTATCGATGGCGGCGGCACCAGCTGCAGGGCTGCCCTGGCGACTGTGGAAGGCGCGGTCATTGGCCGCGCCAAGAGCGGCGCCGCCAACATCCGCACCGACCTCACCGGCGCCCGATCGAACATCGTCGAGGCCGCGCGGCAAGCGTTCATCGCCGCTGGACAGGACCCGGACCTGATCCCGCAAACGCCGGCCATTCTCGGCCTCGCCGGCGCCAATGTCGGTACCTACCGGCAGCAACTCGAAGCAATCCTGCCGTTCAGCATCAGCCGCGTCGAGACCGACGCCGAAATCGCACTCGAGGGGGCTGTCGGCTCCGGTGACGGCGCCATGGCGATCCTCGGCACGGGTACCGCCTACATGGCGCGCAAGAACGGCAAGTCGCGTGCCATCGGCGGCTGGGGTTTCCAGGTCGGCGACCAGGGCAGCGGCGCCCGCATCGGCCGCGACCTGCTCGAACAGACGCTGCTCGCCTATGACGGCGTCCGCGAGGGTTCGCCGCTGACGCAGAGCATGCTCGCCGTTTTCCGCAACAACCCGGAGGACGTGGTCGAATTCACCACCAACGCCAAGCCCGGCGATTTCGGCGGCTTCGCGCCCAAGGTGTTCGAGCACGCCGCGAAGGGGGACGACGTCGCCAACTGGATCCTCGACAGGGCGATCGCCGACGTTGAAGCCTCGCTCGGCGCGCTCGACCTTTCGGACGACGCGCCGCTGTGCCTGCTCGGCGGGCTGGCGCCGCTCTACGCGCCGCGCCTGTCGGCGCGCTACCGGGCGTTGCTGAAGCCGCCGCTCGACGACGCACTGGGCGGCGCGGTGCAGATGGCGGTCCGCCTTTTCGCCAGACCAGCGGAGGCAGCGCGATGAGCGACGCCGCTGACCAGATCTTCGCCACGCTGAAACAGTCGTCGCAAAGCGGCGCGCCGCTTTATCTGCAGCTCCGCAAGAGCATCGAGGATGCCGTCAATCGCGGCCTGATCGGGCCGGGCGACGCGCTGCCTTCCGAGCGCGATATCGCCACCAAGGCCGACATTTCTCGCGTCACCGTGCGCAAGGCGGTGCAGGACCTGGTCAAGGGCGGTATCCTGGTCCAGCGCCACGGCTCCGGCACGTTCGTGGCGCCGCGCATGGAGCGCGTCGAGCAGTCGCTGTCGCGGCTGACATCCTTCACCGAGGACATGGCGCGGCGCGGCATGGCGGTGCGATCGGCCTGGCTCGATCGCGGCCTTTACGCGCCCTCGCCCGACGAGATGATGGTGCTCGGCCTGTCGTCGAACGAACTTGTGGCGCGCGTGGCGCGCCTGCGCATTGCCAACGACACGCCGCTGGCGATCGAACGCGCCTCGCTGTCGGCCAGCGTATTGCCCGACCCGGCGGGGATAGGCTCCTCGCTCTATGCTGCGCTGGAATTGACCGGCAACCGGCCGGTGCGGGCGGTGCAGCGCATCTCCGCCGCCAATCTTGGCGACAGCGACGCGCGCCTGCTCGAAGTGCCGCCCGGCATCGCCGGCCTGCACATCGAACGCATTTCCTATCTGGCGAGCGGCAAGGTGATCGAATTCACCCGCTCCATCTACAGGGGCGACGCCTATGATTTCGTCGCCGAACTGCGGCTGACAGGGCCGAGCGAAGAGGGCCGACCATGAGTGCAGAGCCGACAGAGATGACCCATATGCGGCGCGAGATCGAGGAGATCCCGCAAGCGGTCGCCCGCCTGCTCGACGGCTCCGGCGCCGTGTTGACCGAGGCCGGACGCGGCATCCGCGAACGCGACCCGCAGTTCGTCGTCACCGTGGCGCGTGGCTCGTCCGACCATGCCGCGACGTTCATGAAATATGCCGTCGAACTGACCGCGGGCCTCGCCGTCGCCTCGGTCGGTCCATCGATCGCCTCGATCTACGGCAGCAAGCTCAGGCTGGCAGGCTCCGCCTGCCTTGCGATCTCGCAGTCGGGCAAGAGCCCCGACATCGTCGCCATGGCCGAAGCCGCACGGGCCGGCGGCGCGCTGACCATCGCCATCACCAACACCGCCGATTCACCGCTGGCGCGCGCCTCGGATTATGCGATCGATATCCTGGCGGGGCCCGAGCGCAGCGTCGCGGCAACCAAGACCTTCGTCAATTCCGCCGTCGCCGGTCTCGCCTTGATGGCGCATTCCACCGGCGACGAAGCGCTGCTCAAGGCGCTCGCCCGCTTGCCCGAGCATTTCAGCAAGGCGATCGGCTGCGACTGGATGACGGTGCTGGCCGAAACGATCGACAAGCAGAAATCGCTGTTCATCCTCGGCCGCGGACCGTCGGCGGCGATGGCCAACGAAGCGGCGCTGAAGTTCAAGGAGACCTGCGGCATGCATGCCGAGGCCTACAGCGCCGCCGAAGTCATGCATGGCCCGCTGGCGCTGATCGGTCCCGATTTCCCGGTGCTGGCGCTGGCCGCGCGCGACGCGTCCGAACCGTCGGTGGCCGAAGCCGCAGACAGCCTGGCGGCCAAGGGGGCGCCGGTCTTCATCACCTCGACGCTTGCCAATCGCGCCCTGCGCCTGCCGCATGTCGCCACCGGCCACCCGCTGACCGATCCGCTGACGCTGATCGTGTCCTTCTATGTGTTCGTCGAGGCGTTTGCCCGCCATCGCGGCCTCGACCCGGACACGCCGCGCAATCTTCGCAAGGTGACGGAGACCGTATGAACGACCGTTTTGCCCTGACTGGCGCCCGGATATTCGACGGCGACGACTGGCATGAAGGCGCAGCGCTTGTCGTGCGCGACGGCCTCGTCGAGGCTATTCTGCCCACGGGCGCCATCCCCTCCGACATTCGCGTCGCCGACACCGGTGGCGGCATGCTGGCGCCTGGCTTCATCGACCTGCAGGTCAATGGCGGCGGCGGCGTCATGCTCAACGACCACCCCGATGTCGCGTCGATCGAAACCATCTGCAAGGCGCATGCGCCCTTCGGCACGACGGCGCTGCTGCCGACGCTGATCACCGATACGCCCGCGATCACCGCCGCCGCAGTCGCCGCCGGCGAAGCAGCGGCGCTGCGGAAGGTGCCGGGCTTCCTCGGCCTGCATCTCGAGGGCCCGCATCTGTCGATCGCCCGCAAGGGCGCGCATGATCCGGCGCTGATCCGGCCAATGACGGACGAGGATGAGGCGATGCTGATCGCGGCGCGGCGCAAGCTGCCGGTGCTGCTCACCACGATAGCGCCCGAATCCGTCGAACCGGCACGCGTGGCGGCGCTCGCCAAGGCAGGCGTCATCGTCAGCCTTGGCCATTCCGATACCGGCTACGCCACGGCAAAAGCCTTCGCAGAGGCTGGCGCCAGCGTGGTCACCCATCTGTTCAACGCGATGAGCCAGATCGGCAATCGCGAGCCTGGGCTGGCGGGCGCGGCCATCGACAGCGGCACATTGTCCGCCGGGTTGATCGCCGACGGCATCCATGTCGATCCCGTCACCATCAAGATCGCGCTGCGCGCCAAGCAGGGACCGGCGAGGATCGTGCTGGTCACCGATGCCATGGCGACGATCGGCACCGACATGACCTCATTCACGCTGAACGGCCGCACCATCTACCGCAAGGATGGCAGCCTGCGGCTCGCCGACGGCACGCTGGCGGGGGCGGATCTCGACATGATCTCGGCTGTTCGATACGTCCACCGGGTCATCGGGCTGGACCTCTCGGAGGCGTTGCGCATGGCCTCGCTCTATCCCGCGCAAGCGATCGGCCAGTCGCACCGGCTCGGGCGCTTCGCCAATGGCACGGCGGCCGATATTGTCGCGCTGTCGGACGATCTCGATATCGGACAAGTCTGGATCGGCGGCAAGACGGTGTTCGAGGCCAGCGCTTCACACTGAAGGCGAGCTCATGCAGGCGATCGACTGTGTTGTCGCTGGAGCCGGTGTCGTCGGGCTCGCCATCGCCAGGGCGCTCGCTCTGGCGGGCCGCGAGGTGGTGGTGATCGAGAAGGCCGATTCGATCGGCACCGTCACCAGTTCGCGCAATTCCGAAGTCGTCCATGCCGGGCTCTATTATGCGCCGGGGAGCCTGAAAGCCCGGCTCTGCGTCGAAGGCCGCCAGCTTCTCTACGCCTATTGCGCCGAGCACGACATCGCCCATAAGCGCACCGGCAAGCTGATCGTCGCCAGCGAGCCCGGCCAGCGGGATGGGTTGCGGGCGATCCAGGCCAATGCGCGACGCTGTGGGGTCGACGATCTCGAGCTTTTGACGCGCGGCGAGGCCGAAAGCCTGGAACCGGCACTGACATGTGACGCCGCCTTGCTGTCGCCGTCGACCGGCATCGTCGACAGCCATGCGCTGATGCTGTCGCTGCGCGGCGATGCCGAAGCAGCCGGCACATCCTTCGCTTTCCTCACGGCTGTCGTCGGAGTGGCGATCGAGGCCGGCGGCATCCGGATCGACACGCTCGATGTCAATGGCGAGACCTTCACGCTGCAGGCCAGCGCTTTCGTCAATGCCTCGGGCCTCGATGCGCAGGCCGTGGCCGGCCGCATCGAAGGGTTCCCCCGGAGCCTGATCCCCAGGCAGTGGCTGGCGCGCGGAAACTATTTCGCGCTTCCGGGCCGGTCGCCTTTTTCGCGGCTGATCTATCCGGTTCCGGTCGAAGGTGGCCTTGGCATCCATCTGACGCTCGACCTGGGCGGCAGTGCCCGCTTCGGGCCCGACGTCGAATGGATCGAGCGCGTGGATTACACGGTCGATCCCGGCCGAAGCGCCGTCTTCCACGAGGCGATCCGGCGCTATTGGCCCGGCCTCGCCGATGGCGTCCTGCAACCGGCCTATGCCGGCATCAGGCCGAAACTGTCCGGCCCGGGCCAACCGGCGGCCGATTTCATGATCCAGGGTCCGGCCGACCATGGCGCCGGGCGAATCGTCAACCTGTTCGGCATTGAGAGTCCCGGCCTGACGGCAAGCCTGGCTATCGCCGACCATGCCGTCGGGCTGCTGTACCGGGAATGACAGGCGCCGGGATCCGTCATCTCGAGCCGGCGTCATGAAACCTTTTGATTTCCCGGTCGTTGTCGGGCGAATGTCCCAAGTCAAAACCAAACCGAAATCGGTCGACGGCGCCAAATCACTCCGTGCTGAAAAGCCGCGCCAAAGGAAATCGCGCGAAGACAAACAGCATGACGAGAAGCCGCGCGAAGAGAAGCCATCAGCCGCCGAAGTGGCGCCTGAAGTCAACGGCCAGGCCGCGCCGCCGCCGGATGCCGTAGAACCCGATCCGGAACTGACGCCCGAGGAGGCCGAGCAGGCGCGCAAGAAATACTTGCTGCGGCGTTTCTGGATCAGCGCGCGCGGTTACTGGAGCCGGCGGGGCGACCGGCTCGCCTGGCCGTTCACGATCGGGCTGTTGATCCTGATCTGCGTCAATGTCGGCTTCCAGTACGGGATCAATGTGTGGAACCGTGCGATTTTCGACGCGCTTGAGCAACGCAATGCCCACACCGTTTATTTCCTGAGCGCCGTATTCCTGCCGCTCGTGCTCGGGAGCGGCAGCCTTGTCGTCGCGCAAGTCTACCTGCGCATGACGATACAGCGCCGCTGGCGTTCCTGGCTCACCACCGCGGTCATCGCGCGCTGGCTCGCAAGCGGGCGTTACTATCAGTTGAACCTCGTCAGCGGCGACCACCAGAATCCCGAAGCCCGCCTCACGGACGATTTGCGGATTGCCACGGAATCGCCCGTCGATTTCATCTCAGGTGTCATCAACGCGTTCCTGGCGGCCTCGACCTTCATCGTGGTGTTGTGGACGATCGGCGGCGCCTTGAGCCTCACCCTCGCAGGCTCGACCATCACCGTTCCCGGCTTCCTTGTCATCACGGCGGTGATCTATGCCGCGATCACGTCCACCTCGATGGTGGTCATTGGCCGCCATTTCGTCCGCCTCTCCGAGGAGAAAAACCAGGCGGAAGCCGAGTTCCGCTACACGCTGACGCGCGTGCGGGAAAACGGCGAGAGCATTGCCTTGCTCGGCGGTGAGGAAGAAGAGCGCAGCGGCATCGACAAGACGTTCGGCCATGTGCTCAAGCAATGGGCGCTGCTGACAGGCCAGCACATGCGCACGGCGCTGGTATCGCAGGGATCGAGCCTGTTTGCGCCGGTCGTGCCGATCTTGCTTTGCGCGCCAAAGTTCCTCGAAGGCAGCATGACGATTGGACAGGTCATGCAGGCAGCGTCCGCCTTTGCCATCGTTCAGGGCGCGTTTGGATGGCTGGTCGACAATTACCCGCGCCTCGCCGACTGGAACGCCTCCGCACGGCGCGTCGCCTCGCTGATGATGTCGCTCGACGGGCTCGAGCGCGCCGAGCAGAGCGACGCCCTGGGACGCATCGGTCGTGGCGAAACCGAAGACGGTGCCATGCTCAGGCTGGACAATCTCTCGGTGACGCTCGACGACGGCACCGCCGTGGTCAAGGAAACCGGGGTTGTGATCCAACCGGGCGAGCGGGTGCTGGTGGCCGGTGAATCCGGTTCCGGCAAGAGCACGCTGGTGCGGGCCGTCGCGGGCCTGTGGCCCTGGGGTGGCGGCCGCGTCAATTTCCACGCCGGCAGGCGGTTGTTCATGCTGCCACAACGTCCCTACATCCCGTCGGGCACACTCCGCCGTACGGTCGCCTATCCCGCCGCCGCCGACAACTGGACGATCAAGGAGATCAACGCTGCCCTCGACAAGGTGGGCCTCGGCTATCTCGTCGCCAGGATCGAGGAAGACGCACCGTGGGACCAGACCTTGTCGGGCGGCGAAAAGCAGCGCCTCGCCTTCGCACGCCTTCTCCTGCACAGCCCCGATATTGTCGTGCTGGATGAAGCAACCGCCGCACTCGATGAGAAGAGCCAGGGCGAGATGATGGAAACGCTGATCCGCGAATTGCCTAAAGTCACCATAATCAGCGTGGCGCACCGCGCCGAGCTGGAAGCCTTCCACAGCCGCAAGATCACCCTGGAGCGGCGCAAGGGCGGAGCAAAGCTTGTCAGCGATATCGATCTTGTCCCGCGCAAGGGCAAGCGGAACCTGCTCACGCGCGCCTTGTGGGGTTCCCGGATCGAAAGGCCGCGCAAGCTGGAACAGGCGGCGCTGTCCGAAGGCAATTCCAGGAAAGTGTGAGGCGGTTTTCCGTCCGGAATTGCGTCGCTCTAACTAGGATGTGTAGAGATCCCTGTAGGTCTCGCGCAACAGATTCTTCTGCACCTTGCCCATGGTGTTGCGCGGCAATTCGTCGACGAAGATCACCCGCTTCGGGTGCTTGTACTTTGCCACGCGCCCGGCAATGGCGCTCAGAATCTCGACCCCGGTGATCTGCGAGACCGGCGCACGCACGACCACAGCGGTGACGCCTTCGCCGAAATCCGGATGGGCAACGCCGATTACGGCGCTTTCCGTGACCCCGTCAAGCGCGTCGATCTCGCTTTCGAGTTCCTTCGGGTAGATGTTGTAGCCGCCGGAAATGATCAGGTCCTTGCCGCGGCCGACGATGTGGACATAGCCGTCGCCGTCGATCATGCCGAGATCGCCCGTGATGAAGAAGCCATCGGCGCGGAATTCCGCCCTGGTCTTTTCCGGCATGCGCCAGTAGCCGCCGAAGACGTTGGGACCCTTGACCTCGATCATACCGACCTCGCCTTGGGCGAGCGGCCGGCCATCGTCGGGGTCGGCGATGCGTAGCGATACGCCAGGCAAGGGGAAGCCGACCGTTCCGGCGCGCCGCTCGCCGTCATAGGGGTTGGAGGTGTTCATGTTGGTTTCGGTCATGCCGTAGCGCTCGAGGATCGCGTGGCCGGTGCGCTCGCGCCAGGCCTTGTGCGTCTCGGCAAGCAGCGGCGCCGAACCGGAAATGAACAGGCGGATGTTCTTCGCCGCCTGGCGGTCCAGCCCGCCCTGCTGAAGCAGGCGCACATAGAAGGTCGGCACCCCCATCAGAACGGTTGCACGCGGCAACAGCGAGACGATGCGGCCTGCGTCGAATTTCCGCTCGAACAGCATCGACGCACCGGCCATCAGGATGACGTTGGTGGCAACGAACAGGCCGTGGGTGTGGAAGATCGGCAGCGCGTGGATCAGCACATCATCCGTCGTGAAGCGCCAGTGATCGACCAGCACCCGTGCGTTCGAGGCGAGGTTCTCGTGGCTGAGCATGGCGCCTTTCGAGCGGCCGGTCGTTCCCGAGGTGTAGAGGATCGCGGCGAGATCGCCTTCGCCGCGCGTCACATCGTGGAAGTCCGAGGGCAGCCGCGAGGCCTGATCGGTCAGCGATCCCTCGCCCTTGCCGTCGAGGGTGACGGTGGCGGCGCCCGCCTTTTGCGCCAGCGCTTCGATGTCGGCCGCCCTTGCCGGATCACAGACGACCAGTCGTGGCCCGGCATCGCCGAAGAAATACTCCAGCTCGGCCAGTGTGTAGGCGGTGTTGAGCGGCAGGAAGACGGCGCCGGCACGCAGGCAAGCGAGATAGAGCAGGATCGCCTCCGGGCTCTTCTCGACCTGAACGGCGACCCGGTCTCCCGGCTCGACGCCCAGTTGCAGAAGTGTGTGCGCCAGCTGCGCCGACCGCGCCAGCATGTCGCCATAGGTGAGCGAGCGCCCATCATCGGTGTCCATCAACAGGCGGCCTGGCGCCGGCATCCTGGAACGGAACGCATCGAACAGATGATTGCTCATGAAGTCTTTCCCGGCGGCGGAGTTGGCAGCGCTGAGCACGCTTTTCGAGCGGCATGCATTGGCGGCGAAGAGTTCGCGGTTCTTGGTCGTGCCGTCAAGACCGCAAGCGCCGGTTCGCGCTCGCCACGCCAGCGGTAACGGTCGCTAGCCCCGGGCGCGTTCGGCCTTGCCGGCGGCCGCCTTTGACTCTTCGCCTTGCCTGAAGCGTTCCAGGCACATGGCAGCGGTCAACTGGTAGTGATTGACAAGGGCCTCGACCGCGCCATCGGCATCGCCGTCCAGGGCACATTCAGCGATCAGGCGATGCTCGCCGAGATCGTCGCGCTGCATGCTTTCGCCGTCATTGGCCATCTGCCGGTAGCGGTGGGCGTGATCGGAAAGCTGATCGCAAAATCCCACCAGCCAGTGCGAGCGGCAGGCCGAGATCAGAACCCGGTGGAAGATGCGGTGCAGCTTCTCCCAATCCGGATCGAGCGAGGAGGGATTGTGCGGCGAAAGACGTGACGCGCGCCCCAGGCGATGCAGTGCCAGCACCACCTGCTCTTCCCATTCGGCAGTGCCGTGAGCGATGGATTCGCGAAGCGCCCGTTCTTCGAGCCAGCAGCGGGTGCGCGTCAGCTCTTCAAGCTCCGACGCGCTGACCGGCATGATGAAGAAGCCGCGCTGATCGTGCCGGCCGAGAAGCCCCTCCGAGGCGAGGCGATTGAGCGCCTCGCGGACAGGGGAAGCGCCAGCCCCATATCTGGAAACCGCCCATTCGACCCGTAGCTTGCTCTCGGCTTCAAGGACACCGTCAAGAAGGTCTGCACGCAGTTGGTGATAGACCGCGCTGGCAAGCGTGCTCTTGGATCCTGCGCCGTCGTCGTCGAGATTGGCAGCTCCGTATGACATAGCGACTCCTTGTCCCCAAAACTTGTCTTGGGCAATTCGAGTCCGAGAGCATTCCCTTTTCGTACGCGTACTATACAGCTTCCGCCGCTGAACGCTCAAGCAGAAGATCACGCCATCGCACTTAAGCACAAAGAAATATGCGACATGCCGGGATTTTATCCCGCTAATCCGCGCGTTTCCACAACCTGAGGAAACTCAACCCGTTTGCATGCACGCAGGGGAATCTGTTCTTTCCGTTCTTTTGTATGGGTGCGAGACTGTCTGTCCTGCCGTGTCGGACGGTGCGGCGAACATTCGAATCGAATGAGGCCGCCGCTTCTCATCCAGATCGATGCCGTGGAGCATCGGACCTCGCGAGTGGGCGCCGTGCGTTTAGCCGGCTGCGTTGTCGGCTGCCGTCCTGATCGCCTGAATGTTTGCCCGATAAGCTTCGACGCTGCCGCCCTTGAAGATGGCGGCGCCGGCCACCAGCACGTCGGCGCCGGCGGCGGTGACCAGTGGCGCGGTTTCGGCCGACACGCCGCCGTCGATCTCAATGCGGATCGGCCGGTCGCCGATCAGCGCCTTGACACGCTTCACCTTGTCGACGATCCCCGGAATGAAGGCCTGGCCGCCGAAGCCCGGATTGACGGTCATGATCAGGATTAGGTCGAGCCGGTCGAGCACATATTCGACCGCGCTTTCCGGCGTTGCCGGATTGAGCGACACACCCGCCTTCTTGCCAAGATTCCTGATCGTCTGCAGCGAGCGGTCGAGATGCGGTCCGGCCTCGGCATGCACCGTCATGCCGTCGCAGCCGGCCTCGGCGAAGGCGGCCAGATAGGGATCGGCCGGCGCGATCATCAGATGGCAGTCGAAGAAGGCCTTGGTGCGGTCGCGGATCGCCTTGATCACCGGCGGGCCAAAAGTGATGTTGGGCACGAAATGCCCATCCATCACATCGAGATGGATCCAGTCGGCGCCGGCCGCCACCACCGCCTCGACCTCGTCGCCAAGCCTGGAAAAGTCCGATGCCAGCACGGATGGTGCGATCAGGGTTTTCTTGCTCATGGTGCTGCCTTTCCGAGCGCCCTTTCATGTGGCCACTCCGAATCGACTGCCTAATGCGCTCCAGGTGACTTGTCGAGTGCGCAGCTGGATGGCCGCACAGGCTGGCGTGACGCGCGGCGTCCCCGGGGATCCAAAAAAGAACCCGCCGGATTGCTCCGGCGGGCTCGCGATGTCTGACTGGACAGGATTACGGCTTGAAGTTCTGGATGTTGTTGGTCGCCGGATCCAGTTGCTGCTGCTCGACCGGCGGCCTGCGCCGCGGCAGAAGCTGCAGGATATTCGGGTTCAGCAGGTTCGGGTTGATCTCCACGCCCGGCTGCCTGCGGATCGGCACGCAGTCCGGATACCGTCCGACCGTGCCCACCGGGCAACGCCGTTTGATGATCGGCTGGCACTGGCCGTTGATCATCTGCGAGCCCGGTGCGCATTCCACCTGCGGCGGCTTGCGGCAGGCACCGTCGATCACCTGCGTCCCACGCGGACAGACACACTCGCCGCGCTTGTTGTGGACCTGCCCGCGTATGTCGCACTGCTGCTGTGTCGGCTGCTTGCGCCGGCAGGCGTTGCCTTGCACCTCGGTACCCCGTGGGCAGACGCAATCGCCGTTGGCGTCGTGGACCTGACCACGGATCGTGCACTGATCGGGCTTCGGCCGGATCGGACGGCAGGCTCCGTTGCGCACCTCGGTCCCTTGCGGGCAGACGCAATCGCCATCGGCATTGCGGATCTGGCCGGGGATGCGGCACTGCTGAGGCTTCGGCCGGATCGGACGGCAGGCGCCGTTGCGCACCTCGGTCCCTTGCGGGCAGACACAATCGCCATAGGCATCATGGATCTGGCCGCGGATGGTGCACTGCTCGGGCTTGTCGGTCCTGACGCACTTCCCGTTCTCCAGTGCCGTGCCGCGCGGGCAGACGCAGCGTCCGTCCTCGGTGCGGATCTGGCCTTCGAGCAGCACGCAGCGCTTCGGCGGCGGCGGCGTTGGCAGAACGTTGGTGCCGCCGCCGGTGCACTGGCCGTTGCGGAAGGTTGTGCCTTCAGGGCAGACGCAGCGGCCCGCGTCGTTCATGACGAAACCTTGCGAGCACTCCTTCTTCACCTCATGCGTGATGATGAAGGGGTGGCAGGCATAGGCCCTGCCGCGGTCGCCCTGCACGTTGGCCTGGTCGCCACCAAGCACATCGCCCCCGCCTTGCACCCGTGTGTCGGGAGACAGGACGCCAACGCAGTTCTGGCCGCTGACGTTGCCCTGCAGATTGGCCAGTCGGCCATCGTCGGGGATAACCACCGTCACGTGGTGCGACTGGCTTTCGCCCGCGCCAAGCGACAGGTTGGTTATGCAGGACGCCGGCAAGGTTGCCGGCTCCGGCGAGCAGCCGAAGGGCGGGTCGATCGAGGTGATCGCAACGCCGTCCAGCCGGCCGAGACCCTCCACGCCGATCGCATCACCGATGCGAACCGGACCGGAGAAGGGGCTCGTCCCATCGTTTGATATGGTGATGTCGAACGAGCAGGGTTGGCCGAGCCGGCATTCGCGGTCGCCGGTCTTTTCGACGCGGATGGTCGACGGGCCACCGCCCTTGGCGCAGGCCTGGCCGATCGGATAGACGACGTCGTCGCCTTGCGCCGGCCCGTAGGAGCCGCGCGCGCAGTTCTCGAACTCGCCATTCGCCGAAACCGTCACGTCGAAGTGGCGGCTGGTTCCGGGTGTCATGACGGCACCGGGAATCTGGCACGACAGCGCATTGGCCGGAACCGGTCCGCAAGCCCATTCCGCGCCGTCAGGAGTGACGGTCTGGATCTGGACTGGCGCTCCGCCGGCCACCAGCGTGGCGGCGTCGTTGACCCGCACCGGACCGGTGGGGGCAGCCGTACCGGTGCTGATCACGGTGATGCGGCAGGAAACCACCGCGGCACCGGCCAGCGAACCGCTGCACACCTTGGTGATGCGCAGGGCAGGCTGGCCGCCATTGGGATGACGGATGCGTTCCTTGGCGCAGGCCTTGTTGTTGGTGAGGTCGGTTTCACCGGGGATGGGTTTCACCTCGGCGCAGTTCTCCACCGTGTCCGACCGATAGCCGGCCGGCATGACCGCCTTGACGAAGATCGGCGTCGAGGCACCCGCAGGCAGCGAGATGCCTGCATTGTCGCAGCGGAACTGGCCGGGCCCAGTCGGTCCGCAGGTCCATGGCGGGGTCGGGCCGAATGTCGAGGACGTCGGCGCGCCACCGGGATAGGTGTCGACCACCGTCAGCGGCCCGTTGTAGGTGCCGGTGCCGTTGTTGATGACGTCTATCACGAAGGTGCAGATGCCGTCGGCGGTGCAGACCTCCGAGCGGGCACGCTTCTTCAGGATCAGGTCGACTTTCTTCTCGACCGGCGGCTGGCAGTCGCGGTCACGATCGCCACGCCGGCAGATCGGGATCGAGGCGCAGCCGCGATCGTTCGACTGGCTGCCGAACAGTGGCTTGCCGCTGGCCGCATAATTATAGGCGGCGCAGTTGCGCAAGACGCTGCCTTGCCAGCCCCCAGCCGGCTTGAAGCCGAGCTTGAGGTCGACGAAGGCGCCCGGATTGAGCGTGGTCACCGGATAGGTGCACGTCATCGGGGTGGCGCCGGGCACGCAGACCCAGGGCGGATTGGGCCCTGAATCCAGCGTCGAGCCGGCCGGCAGTGTCACCTCGTTGAGCACGATCTTGCCGTTGTAGGGCGCGGTGCCGACATTGGTGACCCTGATGGTGAAGTCGCAGCCACCGGCCATCGTGCAACGCGGGACATCGGCGCGTTTCTCGACCTTGAGGTCAGGTTCCTTGTCCCTGGGCGGGCACCTCTGGTCGCGCGGGATGACGATGTCGATGGTCTGCGTGCAGCACAGGCCCCAGCCTTCCTTCGGGCCGGCATAGGTCTCGATGCCGGTGACGATGAGATGGATGACGTCGCCGGGTGACGCCCCGACGATCTTCCAGTTGAGCACACCGCCGCCCGCCGGCACCAGCTGGGTGTCGGGGATGATGGTGATGCCGGGTGTTGTCGTCGAAACCTGCACCCACTTGCCGCCCATCTCAGGGCCGACCGGCATGTGGTAGATGAAGGCGCCGCCACCTGGCACGCAATCGACCGTGCCGCGTTCCACCTTGAAGCATTCCTTGCCGGGAGGTGGTGGCGGCGGATTGCACTTGGTCAAATCGATGCGGATCGAGGTCTTCTCGCCGGTCAGGATGTTGCCGTCGTCGGGCTTGCTCGGATCCTGCGACGGGATGATGATCCCGGTGCCCGGTCCGGCGGTCACCTTGATCAGGCCCTGGTTGTCGACGATCGTCGGCGCGGGAAACGCCGCATGATCGATCTTGGCCGTGATCCGGAAGTTGATGACGCGCTCGTTCGGAGCGCCGACGCCGTCTAGATCGGAGGCGGAAATCCGGAAGTCGGAAACATCCGCCGTATCGTTCGGACTCGCCGACGTGCTGATCGTTGCACCCGGTAGCGGTCCGCCGGACGAATCCGTGCCGTCGCCGGACACATTCACGTTGACGATCTCAAGGCCGTGCGGAAGCTGATCCTTGAAGTCGATCCTGACCTTGTTCAGTCTGGCCGCCAGGCTTGGGTCGGCAAAGCCTTGCGGATCGCCGCGCAAGCCGAAGCTCAGCGAATAGACGACGTAGTCGCAGCTGCGCTGGCCACCTTTCTTGATGAAGAAGGGCACCATGCGTCCGGGCTCCGGATTGATGATGCGCGGGTTGTCGAGTTGCAGCGGTTGGACATCCGGGCTGGTCGCCTGGATGTTCTGCGCGGCGACGGCCGGCAGTGCGGGCGCGAGAGCGACCGCGATACCGGCCGCCATCAGCCAGCGCGCGCCGCGCCTGGCGTATGACAGGGGTTTCATGATCGTCTCCATGACGGTTTTTTGAGTGTTGGTCGCGAGTGGGGACAGGGCAAGAATGTTCATCTTTCCCTCCTCAACGTTCGCAGCTGACGGCTGGGGTTCTGAGCGGCAAAGTCATCTTGCAGCAAGGGTAGTAGCCACCCTTGTCCTTGTCGGACTTCCTGTAGAAGCAGAGTCCAACGTCGACTGTGTCGCCCGGATCGTGGCCGGTGATGCCGATCGTGTAAGGCGTGCCGGGCGCATGCGACTGCGGGGTGGTCACCCCGACGCCTGGCGTCCTGGACTGGGCTTTGATCGAATCGCCGCCGAAGCCGGCATGGTCATGGAGATAGAGATCGGCCTCGAGGCCCGAAGGCGTGCAGTAATACTGGACGTCTTCAACATCGAGACACGGAGGCAGGTTGCCGGGCGGTGGGAAGTCCGGCGGGTAGAAGGGTGGCAGGTAGCCGCCCGGGATTTCTTCATAGTAGCCGGCACGGCCCTCGCAAGGATGCCAGACGGCAACGTCGCCGACATGGCCCTCGACCTCGGGGTCTTCGAAATAGCCGTCGAAGTCGACGAACCAGGAGCCGAAGGGCGGCACGTTGGCCGGCTTGACCAGCTCCCTGGGCGTGATCTGCACGCCATGCACGGCGAGCGGCCCGCCGGCGGCGAGCTGTTCGGCAAGCGCAGGATTGTCGCGCAGCTTGTCGCCGGTGTTGACCAGCGTCTGGGTACAGACCGAGGTGTCGAGATTGCCCTCCGCGTCATAGCCATATTGCAGGTCGAGACCGCCGGCCGACTGCCGGTTGCCCTGCGGGAAGCCGACGGCATATTCCTGCGGCACTTCCACCCAGACCGATTCCGTCGCCGGATCGTCCGGATTTTCGCGCCAGTAGCGGATGACCTCGCCCTTGCCGGAATCGGCGAACTGGCTGTAGTCGTAGCGGTTCTCGACCGGGCCGCGCTGGGCCAGATACATGAAGCCGCTGTTGTCGAAGGCGATGTCGGTGACGGCGTAATCCTTGTCGGCCTTGACCGTCAGTTCCCAGCGCGGGTCGCCGGCAAAGGTGCCGTCGCGGGCGATGCCCACCGACCAGATTTCCGACTTTTCGCCGACCGAATAGTAGAGCCGGCCGCCATGATAGGAGACCGCCCAGACGCGGCGTTCGTCCTGCGTGTAGCCCCAGCTGTCGGGGTCTTCGCTATCGAAGGCCGCGCCCTGGATGTCCATCACCGCGCCATCATCGGCGACCGGAGCCAGCCCATGCGCCGGGCGCCCGGCAACGCCATGGTCGAAAGTGTCGATCAGCTTGCCGTTGGCGTCGATGCGATGGATCAGGCCGGTGTCGAGGTCGGACGCGAAGAACTGGCGATGGGTGGCGTCGAAGGTGAGATTGCCGATGCCCGGACCGCTGTTGGCGTCGATGTCGGCGAACCTGGAGACCTGGCCGGTGATGCCGTCGATCTTCCAGATGGTGCCCGGCCCGCCACCGTTTTCGGTGCCGAACTGGCCGTCCATGAAGGTGGCGCCGGCCGTGCCGCGGCGCTGCCGCTCCGGCCTTCCGTCGTTGTCGGCGTCCGGCGTGACGATGCGGATGCCGTGCAGCGAGGTGGCGCCGGCATAGAGATTGGGAACGCCGGACGGGACGCCGTCGCGCACGCCGTCGTCATAGGTGACGCCGAACACCTGGCCGATCTGGCCGGCCGTCACCTCGAAGGGCGGCGGCGTGAAGACGAGCTGGCCGGCGGCCGGCCCGCCAAGATGCGAGACGTCGAAGACGCGCAAGGTGGCGCGCGTCGTGTCGATGAAGGTCTCGTCGACCGGATCGACGCCGGGCGGCAGGCCCTGGTCGAAGTTGGGAATGACGGTGCCGGAAAATCCGGTCAACGCCATCGAGCCGGGATAGATGATCTGGGTCTCCTGCGCCTGGGCGGTGCCGCCCAGCCACAGGCCGACAGCGAGCGCCAGTGCCAACAATCCGCCACCGGCATGCACGGCACGGCGCAAACGGCCGTTGAGAGAAGACACGAACGAGCCGCGGACGCGAGACATGAAACTCCCCCCGTAGTCTACGGGAGAAACGTCCGGCGTTGCCGCGCAAATCAGGGCAAGGCGCGGCGTTCCGGCTCGTTCTTCCCTGATCGAATTGTCTGCTTTCCTCACAGTCACGATACGCCTGCTCTTACGCAGGGTCAACGGAATCAGCGGAAAGCCCAGCGCATCGACCCCGTCCCGAAGGCGGTGGTCGCGCCGAGCTCCTGTTGTTCCCGGAGACCGCAGAGCCTCTGGGTTTCTGGTCATGGGGGCTTCCTTTCCGGGCCGCACCATGCGGCGCCTGGATGTCAGTCGCAGGCGGAGGTGGAAAGGTTCACCGATGAGGCTCCGGCACGGTGTTCCGGGCAACGGTCGAGCGGGCCCGGACGACCACAGGGACACTTGTTGTAGCGGCGGTGAAACCTGTCGTGATGAAAGCTGTGGGCGGACTCAGGCCATATGGCTGATCGGACAGCGCTCGCGCACGCAGGCGGCTTCGTCGCAGACCCGGCAGACGACATTCTGGTCGTCGCCCATGTCGACCAGCGCCGGCAGAAGTTTTTCGACCAGCTGGCCCAGGCTGAGCGTTTCCTCGGGATTGAGCGCGCCAACGGCGCGCTCGATGACGCCGCGCCGTGCCGCCAGATTGCGCCCGAAGACGTCGTCGCCCTTGTCGGTGAGGCGCAGCGCCTTCGACCTGCGGTCGCCCTCGGTCCCTTCGCCGCGCAGCACCAGCCCTTGTTCGACCAGGTGATCGACCAGCCTGACGGTGGCGGAATGCGTCAAGGCGATGAAGCGCCGGAGCGTCTCGATCGACAGGCCGGGGTTCGAGCCGATCTGGATTACCGCGGCGACGGCACTCGGGCCGAGACCGGTCTCCGTGCCGAACGCCTTCTCCATCTTGTCGACGAGAGCGAGGCTCATGGCGCCAAGGATGTTTTCCAGGCGCAGCTTTTCCAGATCTCTGGTCATCACCATATTCCGCCGGCGGCAATCCTATGCATGATGCATAGTTAGGCCGTTTCCCGCCAGCCAGCAAGGATGGTGGACGCCTTGCGCAGAATGCTTGCGCGCGGCACCGCCTGTTCTTATATACGCGCCAAGCCGTTCGGCGCCGGAACGCCGGTAGCCGGAACGGAATTTCTTGTGAACAGGGGCTTTCATCGGAACGCCTGTACGGGTCCTGAGAGCCTGCTTAGCGGAGAGACTAGAAAAATGGCAAAAGTAATCGGTATCGATCTGGGCACCACCAACTCCTGTATCGCCATCATGGATGGCAAGGAGCCGAAGGTGATCGAGAATGCGGAAGGCGCGCGCACGACGCCCTCCATCGTCGCCATCAGCGGCGACGGCGAACGTCTGGTCGGCCAGCCGGCCAAGCGCCAGGCGGTCACCAATCCTGAAAACACCATCTTCGCGGTCAAGCGCCTGATCGGCCGCCGCTATGACGATCCGGTGACGGAGAAGGACAAGAAGCTTGTCCCCTACAAGATCGTCAAGGGCGACAACGGCGATGCCTGGGTCGAGGCCGGCGGCAAGAAGCAGTCGCCCAGCCAGATCTCGGCCATGATCCTGCAGAAGATGAAGGAAACGGCGGAAGCCTATCTCGGCGAGAAGGTCGAGAAGGCGGTCATCACCGTTCCAGCCTATTTCAACGACGCCCAGCGCCAGGCGACCAAGGACGCCGGCAAGATCGCCGGCCTGGAAGTGCTGCGCATCATCAACGAGCCGACGGCGGCAGCGCTCGCCTACGGCCTCGACAAGAAGGATGGCAAGACCATCGCCGTCTATGACCTTGGCGGCGGCACGTTCGACATTTCGGTGCTCGAGATCGGCGACGGCGTGTTCGAGGTGAAGTCGACCAATGGCGACACCTTCCTCGGCGGCGAGGATTTCGACATGCGCCTGGTCGAATATCTGGCGGCCGAGTTCAAGAAGGAACAGGGCATCGACCTGAAGAACGACAAGCTCGCCCTGCAGCGCCTCAAGGAGGCGGCTGAAAAGGCCAAGATCGAGCTGTCGTCGACGACGCAGACCGAGATCAACCTGCCCTTCATCACCGCCGACGCGACCGGGCCCAAGCACCTGACGCTGAAGCTGACCCGCGCCAAATTCGAAAGCCTGGTCGAGGATCTCGTTCAGCGCACCATCGAGCCTTGCAAGGCGGCGCTCAAGGATGCCGGCCTGAAGGCCGGCGAGATCGACGAGGTCGTCCTGGTCGGCGGCATGACCCGCATGCCCAAGATCCAGGAGATCGTAAAGCAGTTCTTCGGCAAGGAGCCGCACAAGGGCGTCAACCCGGATGAGGTCGTCGCACTCGGCGCCGCCATCCAGGCCGGCGTGCTGCAGGGCGACGTCAAGGACGTGCTTTTGCTCGACGTGACGCCGCTGTCGCTCGGCATCGAGACGCTGGGCGGCGTGTTCACGCGGCTGATCGAGCGCAACACGACGATCCCGACCAAGAAGAGCCAGGTGTTCTCGACGGCCGAGGATTCGCAGTCGGCCGTGACCATCCGGGTCTTCCAGGGTGAGCGCGAGATGGCCGCCGACAACAAGGCGCTCGGCCAGTTCGACCTGGTCGGCATTCCGCCGGCCCCGCGCGGCGTGCCGCAGATCGAGGTCACCTTTGACATCGACGCCAACGGCATCGTCAACGTCTCGGCCAAGGACAAGGGCACCGGCAAGGAGCACCAGATCCGCATCCAGGCATCGGGTGGTCTTTCGGACGCCGACATCGAGAAGATGGTCAAGGACGCCGAAGCCAACGCCGAGAGCGACAAGAAGCGGCGTGCGCTGGTCGAGGCCCGCAACCAGGCCGAAGCGTTGCTGCATTCCTCGGAGAAGTCGCTGAAGGAATATGGCGACAAGGTCTCGGAAGCCGACCGCACGGCGATTGCCGACGCGATTTCGGCGCTGAGGACTGCGGCCGAGGGCGACGACGCGGCCGAGATCGAGGCCAAGTCGCAGGTGCTCGCCGAAGCTTCGATGAAACTCGGCCAGGCCATGTACGAGGCCTCGCAGAAGGAAACGGCGGAAGCCGACGCCAAGGCGGACGCCGCCAAGGACAGTGACGTCGTCGACGCCGACTTCGAGGAAATCGACGAAGACGACGACAAGAAGAAGTCCGCCTGAGCCGTTTGACGGCAGGCGAAGCGAAAAGCCCGGCGCAAAGCCGGGCTTTTTTGCAACCCCTTGCAGAAAAAGAGCGGCGCTGGCCGAAAAAATGCGGGCAAAGCCGGGGCGACACTGGCATCCCGCTTCCATCGCACCTAAATCGGAACGGCAATGCCGGCAAAAGACGCAACAATGCTTCAAGACGTTGAGCATCCGGACAGCGGGAAAAGATGAAAGCTGATTTCTACGAGACGCTGGGCGTGCAAAAGGGCGCCGACGAGAAGGAGCTGAAGAGCGCTTTCCGCAAGCTCGCCATGCAGTTCCATCCCGATCGCAATCCCGGCGATCATTCCTGCGAGCACAAGTTCAAGGAAATCAACGAAGCCTACGAGACGCTGAAGGACCCGCAGAAGCGCGCGGCATATGACCGCTTCGGTCACGCGGCGTTCGAGCAGGGCGGCATGAATGGCGGCGCGCAGGGGTTTGGCGCCGGTGGCTTTGCCGACATCTTCGAGGACATCTTCGGCGACATGATGGGCGGACGCCAGCGCCGCTCGTCGGGCGGCCGCGAGCGCGGCGCCGACCTGCGCTACAATATGGAAATCTCGCTGGAGGAAGCCTTCGCGGGAAAGACCGCGCAGATCCGCGTGCCGGCCTCGATCTCGTGCTCGGAATGCTCGGGCAGCGGCGCCAAGCCCGGCACCCAGCCGGTGACCTGCTCGATGTGCAACGGCCACGGCAAGGTGCGCGCCACGCAGGGCTTCTTCTCGATCGAGCGCACCTGCCCGCAATGCCAGGGGCGCGGCCAGACCATCAAGGACCCATGCCCGAAATGCGCCGGCCAGGGCCGCGTCACCGAGGAGCGTTCGCTGTCGGTCAACATTCCGGCCGGCATCGAGGACGGCACCCGCATCCGCCTTGCCAACGAGGGCGAGGCCGGCCTGCGCGGCGGACCATCGGGCGACCTCTATATCTTCCTGGCGGTCAAGCCGCATGAGTTCTTCCAGCGCGACGGCGCCGATCTCTACTGCAAGGTGCCGATCTCGATGACGACGGCTGCCCTTGGCGGTTCCTTCGAGGTGACGACACTGGACGGCACCCAGACCAAGGTGAAGGTGCCGGAAGGCACCCAGAACGGACGCCAGTTCCGCCTCAAGGGCAAGGGCATGCCGGTGCTGCGGCAGCCCAATGTCGGCGACCTCTACATCCAGACCGCGGTCGAGACGCCGCAGAACCTTTCCCGCCGCCAGCGCGAACTGCTGGAGGAGTTCGAACAGCTCTCCTCGCAGGACAATTCGCCGCAATCGAGCGGCTTTTTCGCCCGCATGAAGGATTTCTTCGAATCCTTCGGCGAGCGTTGATGCAGAGGGCAAGACGCCAGGGCGAGCCGCACGAATCGGCAAGGCGTGTCGCTCTTTGGGACGCGACGAAAATTATCTTATCCACGACATCGGCATGGCCGCGCCTTGCCTTGCGTCACCCAGGTGCTAAGTAGCTTGCGGGGAGCGCTGAGGAGAGCTTGCATGACACGTGGTCCCGGACTGCGGAAGGCGCTTGCCGAAAAGTTCGACGACGAGCTCAAATTCTTCAAGGGCTGGATCGACAAGCCGAAGACGGTCGGCTCGATCGTGCCGACCAGTTCGATCACCGCCCGCAAGATGGCCTCGATCGTCGATCCGAAATCCGGCCTGCCCGTGCTCGAGGTCGGTCCCGGCACCGGCGTCATCACCCGCGCCATCCTGGCCCAGGGCGTGCGCCCCGAAAGCCTCTACGCGGTCGAATACAACACGGATTTCGTGCGCCACCTGCGGCGGCTCTATCCCGCCGTCAACGTCATCGAGGGCGATGCCTTCAACCTCGACGCCACGCTTGGCGACAAGAGCGGCATGATCTTCGATTCCGTCGTTTCCGGCGTGCCGCTGCTCAACTTTCCGGTCGCCCAGCGCATCGCCTATATCGAGAGCCTGCTTGACCGCATCCCGGCCGGCCGGCCGATCGTGCAGCTGACCTATGGCCCGATGTCGCCGATACCACCCGGCCGCGGCGACTATACGGTCGAGCATTTCCATTTCGTCATCCGCAATATCCCGCCGACGCAGTTGTGGATCTACCGGCGCGGGGCGCATTAGGACGCCCCGCCTTCCCTGGACCCACAAAGCAAGGCTCCAACACTTTGAACCTGCGCATCGTGCTCCCCCAAAATCGGCTTCGTTTTTTGGGCTGGCGCGTTGAATTGGGCGGGTCTTGGCTGTACCTGTCCGGGAACAAGGGGGGCCAATGGCCGTGATCCCGAAAATCCTCGTCTTCGCCGGTTCTGTGCGCAGCGGCGCCTACAGCGGCAGGACCGCCGACGTGGCGCAAAAGGAGCTTGCCATGCAGGGCGCCGAGGTCACCCGCATCTCGCTTTCCGACTACCCCCTGCCGATCCTCGATGAGGACCTCGAAAAGGAAAAAGGCGTCCCAGAAAACGCCATCAAACTTGGCCGGCTGATTGCCGCCCATGACGGCGTGATGATCGCGACGCCGGAATATAACGGCTCCATCCCGCCACTGCTCAAGAACACGATCGACTGGGTGAGCCGGGTGCGCAAGGATGGCGGCCGGCCGGTCAGGCCGCTTGCTGGCAAGGTGGCCGGCCTCTGCTCGTCTTCCAACGGGCACTTTGCCGGTATCCGCTGCATCAGCCATCTGCGCGCCGTGCTGGTGCGTTGCCAGATGGAGGTGGTAACGCCGGAATGCTCGGTGCCCGAAGGCGGCAACGCCTTCGACGAGGACGGCAATTTCCGCGACGAAAGACTGCACAAATCGATGGAGCACCTATGCCGCACGCTGATCGAAACCTCGCGCATGCTGTCCACCCGGATCGAGGCATGACCATGAGGGATCGGCTGATCGTCGGTCTCGACGTGCCAACCGTGAAGGAAGCCGAGACGGCGGTGCGCGAGCTCGACGGCGTCGTCTCCTTCTACAAGATCGGCTATCAGCTGGCTTTCGCCGGCGGGTTGGACTTCGCCAGGGAGCTGGCCAGCGGCGGGACAAAAGTGTTCCTCGACATGAAGCTGCTCGACATCGACCACACGGTGGCCAAGGGCGTCGAGAACATCGTCAAGATGGGCATGACCATGCTGACCATCCACGCCTACCCGAAGGCGATGCGGGCGGCGGTGGACGCGGCGCGCGGCAGCGACCTTTGCCTGCTTGCCGTCAGCGTGCTGACCTCGATGGACGAGCAGGACGTGATCGACGCGGGCTATGAATACGACCCGCATACGCTGGTGCTGCGGCGCTCGGAACAGGCGCTGCACGCCGGCATGGGCGGCATCGTCTGCTCGGCCGAGGAAGCGGAAGCGGTGCGCCGGATCGCCGGGCCCGACATGGCGGTGGTGACGCCGGGCATACGGCCCACAGGCAGCGACCATGGCGACCAGAAGCGCGTGGTGACGCCGGCTCAAGCGATCCGCAACGGCTCCAGCCACCTCGTCGTCGGCCGACCGATCGTCGCTGCCGCCAACAGACGCGAAGCGGCCGAAGCCATCCTCGATGAAATGCGCTCGGCCTGATTTCCCAGGAACAAACTCGGAGAAAACCATGCCCAAGGGATACTGGATCGCCCGCGTCGATGTGCGCGACGCCGAAGGCTACAAGGACTATGTCGCCGCCGCGAAGCTCGCCTTCGACCGCTTCGATGCCAAATTCCTGGCGCGCGGCGGCGCGCATGAAAAGGCCGAGGGGCCTGGCCGCGCCCGCAACGTCATCATCGAGTTTCCGTCGCTCGCCGCGGCGCACGACTGCTATCACTCGCCGGAGTATCAGCGCGCCGTCGCCATCCGCCAGAAGGTCGCCGACGGCGAGATCGTGCTGGTCGAGGGAGTCTAGGCGAAGAGCCGGTTCGCGGTGGTTTCTGCCATGGCGTCGGCAAGGCCCAGGCCCCATTGCTGGCGGCAATAGGCGCGGAAATCGAAGCAAGGCAGGCCGGGGCAGACCTCGAACTCGATGAGGTGGACGGTGTTGTCGGCCTCGACCCTGAGATCGATGGAGAACACGTCGCGCAGGCCGAGCCCCTTCATCAGCCGCTCGGCGATCGCACGGATCCTGGCGTCGGCGATCGGCTGGCCGTCGGCGACCGGGACGAGTTCCGGTTCGGCATAATGTCCAGCCGCCTTCGCCGCTTCGCCGGTTTCACCATAGAGCGCGAGGCTGTCCGCCATGGTCTGGAAATCGCCGCCGGAATCGACAAACGTGATGCCAAGCGCTTCGACGCTGACTTCCGCTGTCAGGCCAAGAAAACTCGCGCGCACATTGCGGCCGGCGACATAAGGCTGGACGACGACATCATCGCGATAGGCCGAAAACACCCGGCGGCTGAGCTCCAATGCGTGGCCGAGATCACTGGTGCGCGAATCCGGCCAGATGCCGATCTTGGCGCCAAGCCGGTTGGGCTTGACGAACCAGCCGGCGGCAGATGCCGGTGGCTCGACCAGCCATTCGCCGTTCCGCGCCAAACCGGCCGGCGGCACCGGCAGGCCGAGCGCGCCAAGCACGGCGCCGGAGCGGAACTTGTCCTGGCAGAGCGCGAACAGCGAATCGTCGGCGCCAATCGTCTTGAAGCCGCCCAGTCTCGCCAAGGCGGGTGCTGCGCCGCCACGGAAATAGGCGACGCCGTCGGTCAGCGTCCAGACCATCGTGGCGCCGGGATTCTCGCCGGCGAGCGCCGCTGCGGCATCGTCGAGCGCGACAGGCGTAAAAGACAGGCCGCGGGCCAGGCAAGCGGCGGCAAGCGCGTCGAACTCGCGCGCAAGGTCGGTCGACTGCGCCAGGTAGGAGGCGATTTCGGCGGCGCGCTCCGGCGCATGGCCTTCCGCGACGAGGCGGTCGAAGCAGGCCTTCTCCGGCTCATGGACAAGGATCAGTTTTGGCTTGCGGCTCGACATGAAACGAACGATTCCCGGCGCTATGATCACCCACCATCGCACGGCCGACGCCAACGGCTTTCGCGAAACCGACCCAGGCCAGACGCCTGCGTGACAGCAGCGGAAATCGAGGACGCCGATCGCCCGCTCAGGCGATCAGCACGCGTGGCTCGAAGCGGCCGTTGACGGGGATGTCGAGCAGAAAGGTCATGCCCGCCTGCGGGTCGAGCTGGCGCTGCTTCTCGTCCTTGCCCGACCAGGCGGAAGTGACCGCCAGCCGATCGGCGTTCTTGCCGACGAAGGCCGGGCAGGATGGCTGCGTCACCGGCATGGCGACCGAGCGCAGCAACGTGCCGTCAGGGGCGTAGGCCTTGACCACCTTGCCGCCCCAGACGGCGTTCCACAGCACGCCGTCACGGTCGACGACCGATCCGTCGACATAGCCCTTGGACGAACGGTGATCGACGAACACGTCCGGTTCGCCGGCAGGCAGGCCGGTGGCCGGATCGCAGGCGACGCGCATCAACAGCCCGGTCGAAGTGTCGGTGTAGTAGGCGAGCGCGCCATCCCCGGAGAAACAGATCGAATTCGAGACGGTGATGTCCGAAAACAGGCGGCGCAGCTCGCCCTTGAAAAACCAGTAGATGGAACCGGCGCCCTTTTCCTCTTTCTTGCCCATCGTGCCGGTCCACAGGGCGCCGCAAGGATGGACACGGGAATCGTTGGAACGGGTGAGCGGATTGTCGGCCTCGATCGGCGTGTGCAGCGTCAGCTTGCCGGTAACGACATCGCGGACATGGAGGCCAGTCTCGGTGGCGATCAGCTGGCGCTGCTCATCGATAATGGCGATGGCGCTCGCCATCTGGCCGAGCTCGTGAATCTTCAGCGCGCCGCCCGCCACGGCTTTTTCGAGAAGCTGGCCGTTGACGATGTCGAACCAGTAGAGCGTATCGGTGGCGGGGTCGTAGCTTGGCCCTTCGCCGAGCTGGCAAACGTGGTCAGAAAAAACGGAAACGATCGCTTCGCTCATCGTGCTTCTCCGAACACCGCATCCCAGGCTGTCACCGCCGCTCGGGCCCGCGCGGCCACCTCGTCGACGCTCATGCCCGGCTTGAACAGGCTGGAGCCGAGGCCGAAGACCGTCACGCCCACCGCCTTGTAGCCGGCAAAGTCCTTTTCCGAAACGCCGCCGACCGCGCCGACCAATGTGTGCGCCGGCAGCACCGCCCGGATCGCGGAAATGCCTGCCGCGCCGAGCACGCTCGCCGGGAAGAATTTCAGCGCCGAGGCGCCAAGCCGGATCGCCTGGAAGGCCTCGGTCGGCGTGAACACGCCGGGCATCGTCACCATGCCGTATTGCATCGCACGCGCCATCACTTCGGCATCGATGTTGGGGCTGACCAAGAGCCGCCCGCCGGCCTTGTGCAAGCCATCGACATCGGCCGGTGTCAGCACCGTGCCGGCGCCGACCAACGCTGTCCCTGGAAGCGCCTCGACAATGCTCGCGATCGAGACAAAAGGCTCGGGCGAATTCAACGGCACCTCGATCGCCTCGATGCCGGCGTCGAACAGCGCCTGGCCCATGGCGATCGCCTCGGCCGGCTTGAGGCCGCGCAGGATGGCGACCAGTCCGCGCTTGAGCTTTGGAAAAGCTGCGGTCTGGCTCATCGGGCAACTCCAATTCTGGCAATCATGCCGTTTTCGCGCGCGGCTTCGACGAGCCCGGCACGCACCGCCTCGTCGGCGTCGACGGTGCGCACACCGAGTCCGGCAAGGCCAAGTGCCTCACCGTAGAGCGTCGCCAGCGAGCCGGAAGCAATCAGCACGACGGGCACCGCGCCTGCGTCATAGCGGCGGTTTGCCGAGGCGATCTCGCCACCGATCAACAGGCCCGACAGGCAGGCAGCCGCATCGTCGGGCCTCAAATCCTGGAGCAGCCCGGCGGCGCGGATGGAGAACAGCTTCGAGGTGACATCGCCGCCTTCCGCCAATGCGGTTTCGCACCAGCGGCGGAAGAACGGATTGTCCGCAGTGACCGGCTTCGGATGTTCGCCAAGCGAATGGCGCAGGATGGAGTGCGCGGCAAGCACCGAGAACAGCTCGCCGGTCGGCCAGGTGCCGAAACCGGCAACGGCGCCGTCCTCGACCAGCACCCATTTCGAATGGGTGCCGGGCATGCAGACCAGCTGGCGTCCCTTGGCCGGCAGGCCGGCGCCGGCAAGCTGCGTTTCCTCGCCGCGCATGACGTCGGGGGCATCGGCCAGACGCTGGGCGAGGCCCGGCACGATACGGATGTCGCGGCTCTGGCCGGGCACACGGGCAGCGCCACCGAGGATGGCGCCGATCGGTGACGGCACGCTGACATAAGGCGCCTCCAGCCAGCCCTGGCGGGAACCGGCCATGCCGCAGATGATGACGGGCAGCGCATCGGGTGCCCCCATTGCCGCCAGATGTCCTTCGAGAAGGGCCGAAAAGCCTTTCTGCTGCGCGGTGATCAGACCATCGTCGCCACGGCGCTCGGCAAGGACCTTGCCGTCCTTGTCGATCAGCCAGACCCGCATGCGGGTCGTGCCCCAGTCGACGGCGGCTACCGCCGGCGCGTTGCTGGCTGGGCTCACAGAAAACCTCCATCGACGATCAGCATCTGTGCGGTCAGCATGCGCGAGGCATCCGAGGCCAGGAACAGCACGGTGCCGACGATGTCGTCCGGCTGCATCACCTGCTTGATGCACTGCTTGGCGACGTGGGCGGCAAGCGCCTGTTCGGTCACCCAGAGCTCCTTCTGCCGCTCGGTGATCACCCAGCCGGGCGCGATGGCGTTGACGCGAATGCCGTCCACGCCGAGCTTGCCCGCCAGTCCCTTGGTCAGGCCAAGGATACCGGCCTTGGCGGCGGTGTAGGCCGGCATGTCGGGGTGGTTGATGAGGTAGGATGTCGAGGTGAAATTGATGATCGAGCCGCCGCCAGCCCGCTTCATGCCCGGCGCCACCGCTTGCGCGGTGAAGAAGTGCGGCCGCAGATTGATCGCCTGGTTGTTGTCCCAGAATTCGACCGTCACGTCTTCGACGGCGTGGCGTTCGTCCCACGCGGCATTGTTGATCAGCACGGTGACATCGCCATGCGCCTCAGCCGCCCTGGCCGCGGACGCCCGCAGGGCCGCGACATCGCGCAGGTCGGTCTTGAGATAGAGCGGCCGGCGGCCGAACTCTTTTTCGATGCGGTCGGCAAGGGCCGTGCTTGGGCCATCGGCGATGTCGATGAAGGCGACATTGGCGCCCTGGCGCACAAAACCCTCGGTCAGTGCCGCGCCAATTCCGGAGCCGCCGCCAGTGATCAGCACCGAGGCTTCCTTGAGGTCGGCAAAATGCGCCGATGGCATCATGATCTCATCTCTCCCAGCGCATGCCCCCCAAAATCGGACCGATTTTCAGAAAGGGATCATGCGCAATACAAAGTGCTACACCGTCCTTTGCGCGTCCTGAAGGACGCGCGGCGCTGTAATCGGACCGGCGCGCATCCTAGCCAGACCCGTCGTGCGGGCAAGTGCGAAAAGCCGGATTTGCGGGCTTATGTCAGACAAAACGACAATGCGCCGCACTGGACGTGCACAGCGCTGTCAGCAGGTTGCTGGCGGCGTCGATATCGGCGGTCAAACCGCCTTGGCGCGCGAGGCGCCGCGGTAGGAATCGCGGAGATAACCGAGCGTGGCGTCGGCATCGACCGGCTTGCCGAACAGATAGCCTTGCCCGCCGGCGCAGCCGAACTGGACAAGGCGGTCGGCCTGCGCTTCCTGCTCGATGCCTTCGGCGACGACATCCATGCCGAGCCCCTCGCACATGGCGAGAATGGCGCGAATGATGTGTTCCGAGGGACGGTCATCGAGAATGGAGGAGACGAAGGCGCGATCGATCTTGAGCTTGTCGAAATGGAATTCGCGCAAGCGGCCGAGCGAGGACTGGCCGGTGCCGAAGTCGTCGAGCGAAACACGGATGCCGACGCGGCGCAGATCCTCGACGATCTTCTCGGCCGAGGCAGGGTCGTTCATCAGGCCGGTCTCGGTGATCTCGATTTCCAGCCGGCGCGGATCGAAGCCGGTGCGCTCGAGGATGGCCAGTATATGCAGGCCGGTGTTCTGGTCGACGAGTTGCGAAGGCGACAGGTTGAAGGACAGGAACAGGTCCTTCGGCCAGCTTCTCGCCGCCTCGGTCGCCTTGCGCAGCACCAGCTGCGACAGCGGGCCGATGATGCCGCGCTCCTCGGCGATGGGAATGAAGACCGTTGGCGGCACCGAGCCGAGGTCGCGATCGGTCCAGCGCGCCAGCGTCTCGAAGCCGACGGTGCGGCGGGTGTTGAGGTCGACGATGGGCTGGAAGTGCGGCTCCACCTCGCCGGCGGAGACGGCGCGGCGCAACGCCTGTTCGATGCGGGTGACGCGCTTGGCCGCTTCTTCCATCTCGCGGGTGTAGACGACGACCCGGCCACGGCCGGAACGCTTGGCGTGGTAGAGCGCCGTCTCGGCCTTGTTGACGAGGATCTCGGTGGTCTCGTCTCCGGAATAGAACAGCGAGCAGCCGACCGAGGCCGAAAGCCTCGCCGTGCGTTCGCCGACATCGTAGGGCGCCGACAGGATCTCGATCAGCATGCGGGATCTTTCAGCCGCCGCTTCCTCGCTGAACACCATCGGATAGAGAAAGGCGAATTCGTCGGCGCCGATGCGGCAGACCGTGGAGTAGCCGTCCATCGAGGCGCGCAGCCGCATGGCGACCTGGATCAGGATATCGTCACCGGCCTTGTGGCCGAACAGGTCGTTGATCGGTTTGAAACCGTCAAGGTCGAGAATCCCGACGGTGAACGGCGCCGGGTCGTCGGCACGATCGCTGATCAGGCGATCGACCTTGTCGAAGAAGCGGCGATGGTTGCCAAGCCCGGTCAACGGATCGGTGAATGCCAGATCCGTGCTCTCCCTGTTTGCCTGACCGGTGCCAAACGAAGTTTGCATCGGTGTCCCTGTTTGTGACTTCGGATTTAGGCCCAGACTGTCAGCAAACCCTTTAGGAAACGTATCCCAAATCGATTATTCGCGGGTAAAGTGCATCACCTACGGGAAGGTCGGCGCGGAGCGCGTCAAACCTTTGTTTTCAGACATTCTTCAGCCGTTGGGCCCGACACGATAGAGTTCGAGCGGGGCGCCCTTGGTGTCCGCGACCGGCTCCAGCCATTCCGGCACGTTGCCGCGCATCAGCCCGGCCAGAAAGCCGTCCGGTGCCGTTGCGGCGAAAAGCTGGCTTTCCGGATTGCCACGGCATACAGCGACAAGGCCGACATGGTGGCTTTTGACCACCGACCTGGCATCAGCGTCCGATCCGAGGAAGGCATCGAGCGCAAGCAGGTTTCCCGCGATGTTGCGATGATACGGCCCGGCGAAGACGCGATGTCCGGAATAGGCCAGGATGGGCGAGCCAAGATTGGAAATGGCAAGCACGGTGGTGTCCGGCATCCGGCTGAGTGCCGCGAACGAGGCCTTGCCCTGGCAGGACCCATCGACACTGGCGTCCTTTACGGCCGCACGGGTTTCGAACGCGCTCGATGTCGCCTCGGCGGCGGCCGACCAGATTGCGTTCACCGAGATCAGCCAGGCCGCGACCATCCTGAGCAGCGCGCCGCGTGACGGGCTGGTTTCGGCCCGCTGCCGCCATTTGGCGATCCAGGCGGAAAGCGGGATCACCGCGAAGGCGATGGAGAACGTCGAGCCGCGCACTTCCCAGGCGCTGACCAGCAACGCCACAACCAGCAGCCCGCCGACAAGACTGTCCTGCCGCCGCCAGCCGCCCCGGCTGAAGCGAAGCGCCATCAGGGCGACCGCCAGCAGCGGCGTGGCAAAACGCGCCACCACCCGGACCGGATCGTAGAGGACAAGTTTGTACAGCGACTGCGCCTCGTCGATGTAATCGAGCCATAATTCCCTGAGGCGCGGATCGAGGTTCGCATAGGGCGCAGCCAGGCATTGCGGGAACAGCGACACCACGACAGCGCCCAGCACTGCGGCAAGCAGACCGAGCGAGATAAGCCGCCGCCGGCGCGTGCGGCTGGCCGCATCGACCGAAACGATGGTCGCAAGGCCAGCTCCAGCCAGCGCCGCGACGACGAACTGCACGGTCGAGAAGGCATCGCATTGCGCCTGGCCCCAGGCCGACGGCGGGATGGTGGTGACGAACACCAGCGCCGAAACGCCGGCAAAGCCGAGGCCAAAATCCATTGCGATCCGGCGTTCGCCGCCCAGGTCGACGACGAACAATATCGCCGTGCAGGCGCCGATGGCGGCGACATAGGGCGCGGTCTCCATGCCGACAGCCAACGTCAGCGCCGCGCACAAGCCCGAAAACAGTGCCGCCCACCGCCGCACGGGTGCCTCGAGCAGCAAACTCAGGCTGGCCATAGTCAGCGTCAGCTGGACATTGTGATGATCGAGCGCGCCCGGCGAAAAGATGCCGATGAAATGCAGCGCCGCGGCGCCGACGACGACAGCCGGCAGCACGGCGCCCGCGCCGGCGAAACTGCACGCCGCGCGGGCGGTGAAGAACACGGCCGCACAGAACAGCAGCGCCGGCCACAGTATCTGCGCGATGGCCTCGGCCATGGCCATGCTGCCGGTCAGGGCCGAGGCTGAGAGGATGATGGCGGCGAGCGGCGCGTCGACCAGCCGTGACCAGTGCATGACAAAGCCGCCTTCAAGCCCCATCCTGTACTGATGCAGGTCGAACCAGCCCTGTCCGGCCAGCATGTCGCGAACCTCGACCAGACGCAGCAGACTGTCATTGTCGCCGCCGGCATTGGTCAATTCGCGGAATCCGTTGCAGGCGCTGACGGCAACCAACACCAGCGCGGCGATGAGCGCCAGCGCGAGGTCGTTGCGCCATGACGGGCATGGCGTGGCCTTGACGGACATTATGGCATCGACAGGAGTCACGGGACGGCCTTTGATTGCTCCCTTTCGCGAAAGGAAATCTAGCGCCAACTCACTGCGCAAACCTTAAGCCAGTCTTGCGAAAGGCAATCCATGGCGCGAAACGCTTTGTTTGCCATTCACGGATACGTTCCCGGAATGGCCGATGAACAGGCAATTCGGTCCAGGATCCTGGCATGAGTGTTATGGCGGTCGAAAAAAAGATCCTGAACGCGGCGCACAGCCGTGCAGTGTTTCGACGCCGCATCCGGGTCCTCTCCGAACATATCGGCCTCATGCTGAGGGCCGACGGCACCGTTCTCGATCTCGGCTGCGGCGATGGCTCGCTCGCCAAGGCGGTGATGGACAGGAAACCCGGGCTGGCGTTTCGCGGGATCGATGTTTTTCTCCGTCCGCGTACGGCCATCCCCGTCGAGATTTTCGACGGCGCTACGATTCCGGCCGCTTCCGGGTCGTTCGACTGGGTGACCATAGTCGATGTTCTCCACCACACGGACAATCCCGGCCATCTTGTCGCCGAAGCCGCAAGGGTCGCCCGGAAGGGCGTTGTCATCAAGGACCATCTGCGGGACGGGCCCTTCGCCCACGGCATACTCAGGTTCATGGACTGGGTGGGAAACAAGGGCCACGATGTGAGGCTGCCCTACAACTATCTGTCCAGACAGGAATGGGACGCGATGTTCGGTCAGGTCGGGCTCAAGACCCAGACCTGGCGCGAAAACCTGGCGCTATACCCCTTTCCGGCGAACCTTCTGTTCGACAGGGGTCTGCACTTCGTCGCATCGCTTCGGTGACCGGCGGGCCGGGTCGAACGCCTTCACGCGGCTCTTTGATCGTCGCGAAACACCCAGACCAATGAAAGCACATAGCTCGCCGCGCTTGCGGCGACCGTGGTGATGGCTGACATGGCCAGCGGCGACGCGGAAAATATCGACACCGCGACATGGGCGGACAGGCCTGCGAACGCTGCGCAGGCCAGCTGGGTGACGAGATAGCGTGGCAACGCATGGGCATGGTCGTGCTGTCCCCCGAACGTCCAGCCGCGCTGTGCCGAATACGCCACCACGAACGCCAGCACATAGGCGATGACGCTTCCGGCAAACGGCGGCAAGCCGGCCGAAACCAAGGCCCACGACAGTGCGAAGAACAGCAGCGCCGCGCCAATGCCGACCACGGCGAACCGGATAAGCCGCACCGAGGCGAATTTTCGCGCAAGCCCGCTCATTTTTCAGCAGGGGCGACGGAGTCGCCCGGCCGGTTGGCCTGGCCTGCTTTCAGCCGTTTTACCGGGATCTCCAGAACCCCCAGCAGGAACGCCGAGAAGAACGCCTGGAATGAAATGACGATCAGGCTGAGGCCGAGCACGACGATACGCGGGATTTCGGAATCGTTCAGCGGACCGAAGCCGAGATGCGCCCAGCGCGCCACGGCATAGATGACGAACAGCACGCCGCCGGCGAAACAGATGCCGGCATTGGTGGCGAGACGATCGGTGCTGATGGTCCTGGTCAGCCAGTCGGAACGTCGGCTTGGCGGCAGAATGCCGGTTATCTCGGCATAGTAACGCGAAATGGCGCCAAAAGTGATGAGCTGGACGCCGGTGACGACCATGAAACAGGCGGCGACGAAGGTGTTGAGGTCGAGCGACAGATTGTCGATCACGCGCAGCGGCCCGAACACCAGCAGCGCCGCGAACAGCATGCCAAGGCCGCCGAGCACCGTGCCCGGTATGAAGAACATCCAGCGCGGATTGTAGACCAGCAGGAACTTCAGATGCCGCCAGCCGTCGCGCCAGGTCCTGAGATGCGGCGGCCGGCTGCGGCCGTCGGGCTTGAGCTTGGTCGGCACTTCCTCGATGCGCAGGCCGGCCAGCGCGCCGCGTACCACCATTTCGCTGGCGAATTCCATGCCGGTCGTCTGCAGATCGAGCTTCCTGATGCTCTCGGTGTTGAAACCGCGCAGGCCGCAGTGGAAATCACCGGTCTTGATGCGGAAGAACAACCGGCCGACAAAGCTCAGCACCGGATTGCCGAGATAGCGGTGCAGGGGCGGCATGGCACCGGGCTCGATGCCGCCTTGGAAGCGATTGCCCATGACCAGGTCGGCGCCGTCACGCAGGCGCGCAACGAAGGCCTCCAGCGCGCCGAAATCATAGCTGTCGTCGGCATCGCCCATGATGATGAAGCGGCCCTTGGCGGCGGCGATGCCACCGAGCAAGGCGGCGCCATAACCCTTTTCGGCCACGGGCACGACACGGGCGCCGATCGCGGCGGCGATGTCCTGCGAACCGTCGGTGCTGCCATTGTCGGCGATCAATACCTCGCCGGCGATCCCGGCCTTGCCGAGAAACGCCTTCGCCTTGCCGATGCAGACGGCCAGCGTCTCGGCCTCGTTGAGGCACGGCATAAGGATGGTGAGTTCGAGCGCTTTGGCCGAGGCGGCCCGGATGGCGGTGACGGCGTTCATGGTCGTTGTTCCATCAATGACCCGGGGCGGCAGCGGCGGGCCGGGGCAATTCGGCGCTTACCCTTGCACGGCAAGGCTTAAGAAAACGATGACGCGCAGCCTCGCCTTGTCTCCAAACGGCCGGTAGCGGCCAGGTTCGCGGTTGCCTGACGCCAATCTTCAAAATGTCGCGATTGGCAGACGCGCGGCGAGGCTGTACAGGCAAGGCAGTCGCCCATCCGATGCGCCGGAGACCTGCCATGAAGCTGAAAATCGCCGTCCAGATGGACCATATCTCCACCGTGTCGATCGCCGGCGACACCTCGTTCGCGCTGTCGCTGGAGGCGCAGCGGCGCGGCCACCAGTTGTTCCACTACACGCCCGATCGGCTGTCGCTGCGCGACGGCAAGGTGTTTGCCCGCGTCGAGGAGATGCAGGTGCGCGACGAGAAGGGCGATCACTATTCGCTGGGCGAGCAGGTGCGCACCGATCTCGCGGAGATGGACGTCGTCCTGCTGCGCCAGGATCCGCCCTTCGACATGAACTACATCACCACCACGCACATCCTCGAGCGCATCCATCCCGGGACGCTGGTCGTCAACGATCCGGCCTGGGTGCGCAACAGCCCGGAAAAGATCTTCGTCACCGAGTTTGCCGACCTGATGCCTGAAACGCTGATCACCAAGGACAGCCAGGAAGTCGCAGCCTTCCGCAAGGAGTTCGGCGACATCATCATCAAGCCGCTCTACGGTAATGGCGGCGCCGGCATCTTCCATCTGCACGAGGCCGACCGCAACCTCGCCTCGCTGCTCGAGATGTTCGGGCAGATGTTCCGCGAACCCTATATCGTGCAGCGCTACCTGAAGGAGGTGCGCAAGGGCGACAAGCGCATCATCCTGATCGACGGCGAGCCGGTCGGTGCCATCAACCGGGTGCCGGCCGAGCATGACTCCCGTTCCAACATGCATGTCGGCGGCCGCGCCGAAAAGACCGAGCTGACGGAGCGCGAGCGCGAGATCTGCGCCCGCATCGGGCCCTCGCTGAAGGAGCGCGGCTTCATCCTCGTCGGCATCGATGTCATCGGTGACTACATGACCGAGATCAACGTGACGTCGCCGACCGGCGTGCGCGAGGTCAGGCGCTTCGGCGGCGCCGACATCGCCAGCCTGTTCTGGGACGCGATCGAGGACAAGCGGAAGTAAGCCGTCTTTATTTTGTCTTAACCATGTTCCGCTTTTGCAACCGGGCACAATCCAGCTGCAACCCCTGCGATTGTATGTTCCTGTAATGTTCTTGCTTTGACCGGGAAACTGTGATTGTCTCCCCAAGGGCTATCAGGGCCCTGATCGCACGGGCTGGGGCAAGCCCATATCCGGGGTGGGGAAATGGTGGCGCGGGTTCGCACGGTCGCTTTCCAGGGCATCGAAGCCGTGCCGGTTGACGTGCAGGTGATGATCGCACCCGGCAAGGTCAACATGCATATTGTCGGCCTGGCCGACAAGGCGGTGGCCGAAAGCCGCGAGCGGGTGCAGGCAGCACTGCATGCCTCCGGCCTGTCGATGCCGTCCAAGAAGGTCACGGTCAATCTGGCGCCCGCCGACCTGCCGAAGGAGGGCAGCCATTACGACCTGCCGATCGCGCTTGGCCTGATGGCGGCGCTGGGCGCCATTCCGGGCGACATGCTGGCCGGCTATGTCGTGCTTGGCGAGTTGTCGCTCGACGGCACGATCGCCGCCGTCGCCGGCGCCTTGCCGGCGGCGATCGGCGCCAACGCCGAGGGCAAGGGCCTGATCTGCCCGTTCGCCTGCGGGCCGGAAGCGGCCTGGGCGGGTGCTGATTTCGACATTCTGGCGCCCCGCAGCCTGATCGCCATTGCCAATCATTTTCGTGGCACGCAGGTGCTGTCGCGGCCGGAAGCCGGCATCCACGCCTCGGCGCGCGATCTGCCCGACCTTGCCGACATCAAGGGCCAGGAGACCGCCAAGCGGGCGCTGGAAGTGGCGGCTGCCGGTGGCCATAATCTGCTGATGGTCGGGCCGCCCGGCTCGGGAAAATCGATGCTGGCGCAGCGCCTGCCGTCGATCCTGCCGCCGCTGGCGCCGAAGGAACTGCTGGAAGTCTCGATGATCGCCTCGGTGGCGGGAGAGCTCGGCGAGGGCAAGCTGACCGACCGGCGGCCGTTCCGCGCTCCGCATCATTCGGCCTCGATGGCGGCGATGGTAGGCGGCGGCCTGCGCGCGCGGCCGGGCGAAGTGTCGCTGGCGCATCACGGCGTGCTGTTCCTCGACGAGTTCCCGGAATTCACGCCGCAGACGCTCGACGCGCTGCGGCAGCCGCTCGAGACCGGCGACTGCATGATCGCGCGCGCCAACCATCGCGTCACCTATCCGGCGCGCATCCAGCTGGTGGCGGCGATGAACCCGTGCCGATGCGGCATGGCCGGCGAGCCGGGCTATCGCTGCCTGCGCGGCGAGCGCTGCCGCACCGACTACCAGGCGCGTATCTCAGGCCCGTTGCTCGACCGCATCGATCTCAGGATCGAGGTGCCGGCGGTCTCGGCCAGCGACTTGATCCGGCCCGACCGGGCGGAGAAAAGTGCCGATGTGGCGCTGCGCGTGGCGCGCGCCCGCACCCTCCAGCGCGAGCGGTTCGAGCGGCTCGGCGCTACCCGCGCCACCACCAACGCGCATTGCGCGACGGCGGTCATCGAGGACATCGCCATGCCCGACGCCGCTGGCCTGTCGCTGCTCAAGGACGCCAGCGAAAAGCTCGCCTTCTCGGCGCGGGCCTATCACCGCGTGCTGAAGGTGGCGCGCACGCTCGCCGATCTCGACGCCAGCGAAACCGTCGGCCGCATTCATCTCGCCGAGGCGATTTCCTATCGCATGAGTTCGGAGCGCGTGGCGCAGGCGGCGTGATGCTTCCCGTGATTGCGGCGGTCATGTTGCCTCAGATGTTCGGAATCTGCTGAAGAACGTCCATGCGGGAGCGAAGCGCGCACCAGTGCCGGTCTCAGCTGATGACGGCACGACCGTGTCCATCTGACCAGTATTGGGGCTCTTGCGGCAGAGGGCAGGCTTTTCTTTAAATTTGCTCATGCTAATTTAACCTTGGGTTACCGGGCCGCCGGTTGAGGGACATCCATGAGGGGATATTTTGGGACCGAACTGCAGCAGCGCCTGCAGCGACGAGCGGATGAGCTTGCCAGCACGGTCGTCAACACTCCTGGGCTCTGCAATGCAGGCCGAATGGTCTCCACGGACGACGTCGATCGTGTCGGGCTTGAGGCTTGTATCGCGATGCTGGAGGCGGACGGAGGCTTCGGTTTTCGCCTCGTCCACGAAGACCGCACAGCGGCGATGTCCGCTCACTTGGCGGCCCGGGGACATCGCCTGGATTGGTGGGATACGTTCATGGGCTCCGCTGACGACGTTCTAGCTGCGTCGAAACAAATCGTTGCGCGAGGCCCGCCCGAGGGGCTCTTTCATATTGATCTGTCAGACAACCCGTCAGAGGCTTTCCTTGAGCGCGTGCAGGTCTTCCTCGTGGAGAATGGCCTGGCGCCGTTCTCGCGATTGACCCTCGCGGGCGAAACGGTCACCGGCCGAACTTTGGCGCTTGTCGACGGACATGGGGACCTCGTCGCCACGTCGTTTGTCTATATGCCACACAATTCCTTCAGTCCGTTCCGGACCTATGCCTGGGGCGGTCTCGCTGCGGTCTCGCCGGCCCACAGGGGCAAGTCGCTTGGCAGCTACATCAATGCCTGCGCCGCTGTCACGGCATTCGAGCAACTGGCGGCGACCGTCTTTTACGAACAGGTCGCCGCAACCAATATTCCATCGAGACGGATGGTCGAAACATGCGGACTGACCCTGCACCCATATCTAAAGAGCGGGCTCGCTTCGACCGGGGCGGAGAAGTTCACGCGTTGACCGTGCTCAGCTTACAACGCTCGCCCAGCGCTTTCGCAATTAATTCGCCCTACAATCCATTTCGCCCTACAATCCATATTGTCGGCCTGGCCGACAAGGCGGTGGCCGAAAGCCGCGAGCGGGTGCAGGTGGCACTGAGTGCCTCCAGCCTGTCGATGCCGTCCAAGAAGGTGACGGTCAATCTGGCGCCCGCCGACCTGCCGAAGGAGGGCAGCCATTGCGACCTGCCGATCGCGCTTGGCCTGATGGCGGCGCTGGGCGCCATTCCGGGCGACATGCTGGCCGGCTATGTCGGAATCGACAGAATAAAAAGATTCAAATGATAATACAAATTCATACAACCTGTCGCTTTAGCATTCTCTAAATTATATGTTGCAGCGAGCATTAGATCATGATAAGATTAAAGGATAAATGGAGCTGCCTGATTATTCTCTAACGGCAATCTCTTATTTTGATCTGGTTAGCGAATTTCGTTAGCTCGCGTCGACAGGATTGGATGAGATTAAAATGGAAATAGCTCTTGAGATCAGCGGCGGCTTTGCTGCGATCCCCAAACTTAGCATGCCTATGACTATAGAAACGGACAAGATTGACGTTCATCTTGCTGATGAGCTGAAATCTTTGCTGGAACAGACAAGTTTCTTCGATCAACCAGAGTCTGTCGGTACAACAAAGCCAGGGTCGGCCGACCTTATGACCTATATTGTGACGGTTCGAGATGGAGGCCGGGTCCATACGATCCGTATCACCGACCCGATCACCGATCCTTCTCTGCAGCTCCTGATTGATCGGATTCAGGCCATTGGCCGTTTGAAGCGCCCTTGATCCGGGTGGAGTGCTGACCCTTTGCCCTCTTCAAGTGTTTATTTCAACTTAGCAGGAGGACACCATGAGACATCTACATGCCCACGGCGGTGGTGGGTGCACTTGCTTCATCATTCCACCCCACATGCTGGAGAAAATCGCGGAAAACGGCACCGCCGACCAGCGCGAGAAGGCGCGTCAGGCGTTGTCCATCGACCGTACGTTTCGGGCGCAACGCGTGGCCCAGCCGCTGCAGGCGCCCGATAGGATTCAGGGCGCGGGCGCGCTGCACAAGAACCGGCGCACCTATACTGCAAATCACGGCACTGGCTTGCCCGGCACCTTGGTCCGCTCCGAGGGTCAGGGCGCCAGTGGCGACGTCGCCGTCGATGAGGCCTACGATGGGCTTGGGGCGACCTTCGATCTGTATGCGCAGGTCTATGGACGCAATTCGATTGACGACAACGGCATGGACCTGATTGCAACGGTCCACTACGGCAACAAGTACAACAACGCCTTCTGGAACGGCGCCCAGATGGTCTTCGGCGACGGGGACGGGACGATCTTCAATCGTTTCACCATAGCTATCGACGTCGAGGGCCACGAATTGACCCATGGCGTGACCGGTGCGACGGCAGCCCTCGAATACCACGACCAGCCAGGGGCGCTTAACGAGTCGGTCTCGGACTGCTTCGGTTCGCTGGTCAAGCAACGCTCGCTCGGCCAGACGGCGGCCCAGGCTGACTGGCTGATCGGTGCGGGCCTGCTTGCCGCGGGCATTCACGGCGTGGCCTTGCGCTCGATGAAGGCGCCCGGAACCGCCTACGATGACCCGCTGCTCGGCAAGGATCCGCAGCCCGATCACATGAGCAAATACGTCAACACGGCCTCGGACAATGGCGGAGTGCACATCAACTCAGGCATCCCCAACAAGGCCTTCTACCTCACCGCGGTGGCGATCGGCGGGAATTCCTGGGATGGCGCCGGCAAGATCTGGTACAAGACGCTGCTCGATAGCCGGCTGACAAAAACAGCACAGTTCCTGGATTTCGCGAATCTGACCGTCGACAACGCCAATTCCCTGTTTGGTGCTGCAGTCAGAGACAAAGTGATAAAGGCTTGGCACGATGTGGGTATAGATGTCGCGCCGGTGCTGTCTTGGCAATATAACAAGGCAGTACTCTCGACCTTCACCAGTCCGCATCAGACCAATGCCTGGGCCTATATCCAAGACAATGGCTGGCGCAAGGTTCAGACCCTGACTCCCGACGGAGTCCATAACATGTTCACCTTGCTGACTGAATCACAGTCGTCGGGCGCCAAGGTGCACGTCTACGTGGACGCAGCCCTTATCTACCAGGCTTACTCAGCCTGAGTTGAAGCGACGGGCGGGTATCCGCGCCTTTAACCCCAACTGTTTTTCTGGAGGACTATCATGGCATACGTCAGTTTCTCAAACGCCCGCGTGCTTCTTACCTTCACCAGCCCGCATTCCATGAACGCTTGGGCAAACATCGAAACCCAACCGTGGCGCAAGGTGCAGCCGATCAGCACCGATGGAGTCGGTAACATGTTCACTCTGCTGAACGCGGCGAAGGCGGGCGGGCGTACGGTGTCCGGATCATACGACGACACCAACAACATGCTTTACACACTTTACATGAACTGAACTCCTGCCGATCCGAGTCTGCTGCCTGGGTGCGGCTGCACGGTTGCACCCAGGCCTATACTCGCAACCAATTTTAAGGAGCGTTCGATGTCGATCACATCCGTTACGATCCGCCTGGATATCGGCGACGGCAATTCAAGCGGTACATCCGGCGGGGTCTCGCTGCATGGCGAGGCGCCGTCCCCAATGGATTTCGGGTCCGGTACGGCGACACTATCCCAAGGCGGCGTGCCTACGCCGTCGGCGAGCATGGCGCTGGCCTCGGGCCAAGACATGCCCCCGACCCCCATGTCGGGAATCGGTGGTTTGACAGCTTCCATCTCGGAGCCACCGGCGCCGTCGCATGACGTTGCCAATGCTGCTTCAGCAGCGTCGGGTGGCGACGACTTGCCGAAGCCGGAAGGCGACCCGGCTGGCGCACGGAAAGGTCCGGTCAAGCGCTGATCGTTACGCCAACAGCCCTTGCGCTGGCTCTCACGCATCGGCCGGAGAATCGGAACGATTTTTGGAAAGCATGATGCGCCGGTCAAGGCGATTAGTGCATTCCTGAGAATGCACGTCGCTAGCTACCGCCTATCCCGCCCGCTCGCGCGCCTTCAGCTCCAGCCGCCTGGCGTGCAGCACCGGCTCGGTGTAGCCGTTGGGCTGGACGCGGCCCTTGAAGACCAGGTCGCAAGCGGCGAGGAAGGCGATCGACTTGTCGAAATCGGCGGCCATCGGCCGATAGAGCGGATCGCTTTCGTTCTGGCGGTCGACGATCGCGGCCATGCGCTTCATCGTCGCCATCACCTGGTCCGCGCTGCACACGCCGTGATGCAGCCAGTTGGCGATGTGCTGCGAGGAGATGCGTAGCGTGGCGCGGTCTTCCATCAGGCCGACATCGTTGATGTCTGGCACTTTCGAGCAGCCGACGCCCTGGTCGATCCAGCGCACGACATAGCCAAGAATGCCTTGCGCGTTGTTGTCGAGCTCCTTCTGGATGTCGGCCTCGCTCCAGTTCGGCCGCACCGCGACCGGCACCGACAAGATGTCGTCCAGCTTGGCCTTGGGCCGGTTCTTCAGCGCTGCCTGCACGGCGTGGACATCGACCTTGTGGTAGTGCGTGGCGTGCAGTGTCGCCGCCGTCGGCGACGGCACCCAGGCGGTGTTGGCGCCGGCCTTGGGATGGGCGATCTTCTGCTCCAGCATCGCCGCCATCAAATCGGGCATCGCCCACATGCCCTTGCCGATCTGGGCGTGGCCGGCCAGCCCGCATTCGAGCCCGGTGTCGACATTCCAGGCCTCGTAGGCGGAGATCCAGGCGGCCTGCTTCATGTCGCCCTTGCGAATCATCGGGCCGGCTTCCATCGAGGTGTGGATCTCATCGCCGGTGCGGTCGAGGAAGCCGGTGTTGATGAACACCACGCGCTCGCGTGCCGCGCGGATCGCCTCCTTGAGGTTGATCGTGGTGCGCCGCTCCTCGTCCATGATGCCCATCTTGATGGTATTCCTGGCCATGCCGAGCAGCGCTTCGACGCGATCGAAGATCTCGACCGCGAAAGCGACTTCCTCCGGCCCGTGCATCTTGGGTTTCACGACATACATCGAGCCGGCGCGGGAATTGGCGCGGCGGCCATTGGACCCGACATCGTGCAGCGCGATCAGCGCCGTCATCGCAGCATCCATGATGCCTTCCGGAACCTCGTTGCCGTCGCGGTCTGTTATCGCCGGGTTGGTCATCAGGTGGCCGACGTTGCGCACCAGCATCAGCGAGCGGCCGGGCAGCGTCAGCGTGCCGCCGGCGGGCGCGGTGTAGGACCGGTCGGGATTGAGCCTGCGGGTAAAGGTGCGGCCGCCTTTGCTGATCTCCTCGGCCAGGTCGCCCTTCATCAGGCCGAGCCAGTTTCGGTAAACGACGACCTTGTCCTGCGCATCCACTGCCGCGACCGAATCCTCGCAGTCCTGAATGGTGGTCAGCGCCGATTCCAGGATGACATCGGCGATCCCGGCCGGATCGGTGCGGCCGATCTGGTTGGCGCGGTCGATTGATATCTCGATGTGCAGCCCATTTTTCACCAGCAGCACGGCGTCGGGGTTGGCGGCGTCGCCGCGATAGCCGGCGAATTGTCTGGGGTCGGCCAATGTCGTGGAGCCCGCACCGGCGCTCAGCCGCAAGGCGCCATGCGCCACCGAAAGGCCGTTGACGCCGGCCCATTTGCCCAGGGTGAGGGGGGCGGCCTCATCAAGAAGAGTCTTCGTCCAGGCCACGACCCTGGCGCCACGCGCCGGATTGAAGCTCTTGCCCTTTTCGGCACCATCCGTCTCGGGGATGGCGTCTGTGCCATAGAGCGCGTCATAGAGCGAACCCCAGCGCGCATTGGCGGCGTTGAGGGCGTAACGGGCATTCATCACCGGCACGACCAGCTGTGGCCCGGCGACCACGGCGATTTCCGGGTCGACATTGCCGGTGGTGACGCTGAAGGCCGGTCCCTCGGGAACGAGATAGCCGATCTCTTTCAGGAAAGCCTTGTAGGCCTCCATGTCGACGGGCGCGCCATGGTCGCGGTACCAGCCGTCGAGCTTCTCCTGCATGGCGTCGCGCTTTGCCAGCAGCGCCCGGTTTTTCGGGGCGAGGTCATGGACGATGGCTGAGAAGCCGCTCCAGAACGCGGCCGCCGCGATGCCGGTGCCGGGCAACGCCTCGTCGGCCACAAAATCATGCAGCTCGCGGGCAATCCGCAATCCGGCGATCTCGATGCGATCGGTCATAAGGCTTCTCCAGACGAAAGGCTTCGCGCGCCTTTGACATGTCAGGTTTGCAGGGTCAATTCGGCTTAAGGTGAAGGGAACATTTAGGCAAGGTTGGCGGGGCTGCGTCCTTCTCCCCGTTCTACGGGGAACGGGCGGCACAGTGAAATCGCATTTCGTTGGCGCTGCCCCTCATCCGCCCTTCTGGCACCTTCTCCCCGTGAACGGGGAGAAGGAAGGCGCTCACACCGCGATCCTTGGCCGTCCCGAGGCCACCGCCACCACATGCGCCTCGATGAACATGCGCTGGGCTTCGACGGTCGACACGCGGAATTCGGTGGCGACATCGATCTCGGCGCTGTCGGTGCCGGCATCCCTGGCCCGCTGTGCGACGATGGCGCGTACATCGGCCTCGGCCGCCGCGATCGCCGTGGCTTCGTCCAGGAAATCGCGCACGGTTTCACCCGAGGCAAGACGGAACAGCCCTTCCTTGGGCTGGCTGACCCGCGCCTCGGCCGACACCCGCACCTGACCGACGACGGCACCGAGCGCATTGGCGACATCGGTATCTTCCGGCACCACGCAGTCATTGCCGACCAACGGCGGCAGGCCGGCATAATGCAGCGGCGCCGAGGCGCCAAGGCCGATGACCGGGCGGTCGAGCGCGACGCTGAGGCGGGCGATGCCGGGATGCGCGTCGACGGCGCGCTGCACCAGCGCATGCGCCACCGTAGCCGCGCCGTCGAGCCCGTCCTCGGCAAAGGCGGTTTCAAGGATGTATTCGGCCGACCAGCGCGTCAGCGTCACCAGCACGCGCTCCGAGATCGCTTCGGGCGAGGCGGCGATAGGTTGGCCACGGCCGTCCCGCTTGCGCGCGAACAGCTCGGCGCCGAGCCGAGCCGCGACCGGATCCCAGTTCGACTGCTTGCCCAGCACATGAGCGGCGTCCGACGGCGTGAAGCCAGCGACATGCACCAGCCCGCGCGACACCAGCCGGTTGAGCGTCGCGTTCTGCGCGTTCGAGGCCAAAAGCTTGTCGATGGCGACCGGCACTGCCCCGATCGCCTCGTAAAGCCTGGCCTCGGCGCCGGTCAACCCGGCGGCGAGCCGGTCCGGCACACCGGTCCTCACCGCCAGGCGACCGTCCATGCGGCCGGGATTGGGTGCGCGCAGCTGCCGCTCGAGTTCCGCTGTGACGGCGGCGCCATGCGCCATGCCGGCCAGCGCCAGCGGCACCAGGCGGCGCGGTCCCAGCAGGATTTTGGGGTTTAGCGCGCCGTCCTCCAGCGCCACTTCGGAATCGCCGCCGAGCCCGTAAGTGCGCATGGCGACAGCCTCGACCATGGTGCGGAAGCCGCCAACGGTGGCGCCTTCGGGATCGAGCCGCGGGCGGCCGTTGTCGAGCACGGCGACGTCGGTGGTGGTGCCGCCGATGTCGGAGACAATGGCATTGTCGAGCCCGGTCATGTGGCGGGCGCCGACCAGGCTTGCGGCCGGGCCGGAGAGGATCGTCTCGATCGGCCGCTGGCGGGCGAAGGCGGCCGAAACCAGCGCGCCGTCGCCGCGCACCACCATCAGGGGCGCCACGATCTCGCGTGCTTCCAAAAAGCCTTCGGTCGCCGCCACCAGCCGGTCGATCATCGAGATCAGCCTGGCGTTGAGCAGCGTCGTCAGCGCCCGGCGCGGACCACCGAGCTTGGCGGACAGCTCGTGGCTGGCGGTGACCGGCAGGCCCGTCCTTTCGCGGATCAGGTCGCGGGCGGCGATCTCGTGCGCCGGGTTGCGGGTGGCGAAATAGGCGCAGACCGCAAAACCGGACACCGAGGCGCCGAGTTCCGGCAAGGCGGCCTCCAGTCCGGACAGATCGAGCCTGGCTGCATTGCCGTGCACATCGTGGCCGCCGGGGCAGAACACCACCGGGTCGGTGCCGAGTGCGGCCTTCAGCCCATCGCGGGCGAGGTCGGCCTCGGAAAAACCGATCATCACCAGCGCGACGCGGCCACCCTGGCCCTCGACCAGCGCGTTGGTGGCCAGCGTCGTCGACATCGAGACCAGTTTGATGGCAGCCGGATCGGTGCCGGCCTTCCGCAGCACCGCGTCGACGGCGCCGGAAATGCCAACGGCGAGGTCATGCCGCGTGGTCAGCGCCTTGGCCTTGGCCAGCACCTTGCCCTTGTTCGGCCCCTGCTGCGGGCCTTCCGTCTCGGACCACAGCACGGCATCGGTGTAGGTGCCGCCGGTGTCGATCCCGAGGAACAGCGGCTTTGGCTTGGTCTTGGCGGTCATTCTTTTGGCGGATCCGGGCGGGCGAGGCTTTTTGCTCCCCGCCCTTAGCCGATAAGGGCCGGCCGATAAAGCGGCGAGCGCTGGGCCAACACGCGATGACCGTGATGAGGACCTGATCTCCTGTGTTGGGAAGATCAGGTGTTCTCGGCATGGCGGAAGATCAGGCCTGGCGAGGATGCCGCTATTTCGCGGTGACGGTGCCCTTCATCGAGCTGTGGATCGCACAATGGAATGGGTGCGCGCCGGCGGCTGATATCTTGACCTTGGCGCTCTTGCCGGTGGCGAGATGGCCGGTGTCGAAGGAGCCGTCGAGCGCGGTGGCGGTGTGCGTCATCGGGTCGGCATTGGTGAAGGTGATGGTGTCGCCGACGGCGACCGAGATTTTGGACGGGTTGAATTTCATGCCCTTGATCTGGACCGCGTGGTTGGCGGCGTAGGCGGGCATGGCAAAGGCGAGCAGAGCAAGAACAAGCATGGTGCGCATGATGAATTTCCTCCTGAGCGCGAACCCTCATCCTACACTAACGCTGGCGAACGGCCTTTCATGCCACGAAACCGATCTTTTTATGCGTGTTGTCGCAAAACGGCTTGTTGGCCGAATGGCCGCAGCGGCAGAGGAAGGTGCGTTGCGTGCGATGGATCGTGTGACCGGTGCCGGTGACGATCTCGACATTGCCCTCGAGCTTGAGCGGGCCGTTGGTGGTCGGCGTCACTTTCAGCGGGCCATTCCTCGCCTCCAGCGCCGGCGTGTCCTTGAGCGGCGGTTCGCCGGTGGCGGCAAAACCTGATCTGGTGTGGCTGCCGTCGCAGAACGGCTTGTTTTCCGACGCGCCGCAGCGGCAGAGCGTGGCGCGATAAAAGGTCTCGCCGTCGAGCACGATCTCGGCATGGACGGCCAGCGGGCCGTTTTCTCGCAGCCGCACGGTGTTGACCGCCGGCGGCTGTTCCTGCGGCCCGCCATCCTTTCTGATGTAGGTGATGGCGCCGGAAGGACAGCTTTCGGCGATCGCCACCACCTTTTCGACGCTGGCCGCGTCGGGGTGGATCCACTGCCCCGGCGCGTTGGGTACGAAGACATGCGGATCGCCAAGCACGCAATTGCGCGAATGGATGCAGCGTTTGCCGGAAAATCCGACGTCGATCTTGTCGCTTTCGACAATGCCCGCCATGGCTAGGCTCCTGTTGCCTGAAGCACGTCGCGTCTGAACGGACAGACGCGGCGTGCTTTGGGTGTTTGCGCAAGCTATGGCTCCAGCGGGAAAACCGTCAAGCTGGCAAACCGGTCAGGGAACCAGATTGATTTCCTCGGTCTCGCCGCCGCTGCAGGTGTAGCAGCAATCCTCGCATTTTTCCTTGTTGCCGGGGCCGACGCCCCAGTAGGTCTGCTCGTCGCCATCGACCCAGGCGCCATAACAGATCGATTCGCCCTCGTTGCAGGAGATCGGCAACGACTTGGTCTCGCCGTCGTCGAGGTAGAAGTCCTGGCCGTTGCCCGGCCAGACATAGTCGCGGTCCTGACTGTAGAGTTCGATGCGCATGGCATTGGGATGACTGTTCTTGATGGCAAAGGTGACGTCGCCGGCATGCGCCGCCGGCGCGACCAGCACGAGAAGAGACAGCGCGGCCAGCGTGCGGCGCGCATAGGCATGGAACATGGCAACCCCCAGAAAGAAAGCGGCCCACCCGGCCGCGCGGCGAACATCGCATGTCGCTTTGAATCGCGGAAGTGGCCGGATGAATCGATCCCTGACTTAATCTGGGTCCGACGCCACCATTGCCTTCTCCCACAGGGGCAACAAGCGTCCCGCTACTCGACCAGATCGATCGTCTCGGTGGTATGTTCCACGCAGATGAAGCAACAGGTGTCGCAGGGCTGGTCATTGTCCGGCCCGACGCCGGCGGAGATGCTGTCGTCGCCGTTGACCCAGGCGCCGTAGCAGATGTGCTCGCCCTGATTGCAGGACAGCGGCACCGATTTCTGCGAGCCCGGATCGATCAGGAACACCTGGTCGTTGCCCGGCCAGACCGTTTCGCGGTCATGGCTGAACAGCTCCACCGCGACCGCTTCCTTGCGCAGGTTCTTGACGAAGAAGGCCATGTCGGCCGCGCCGGCCGAAGTGGTGAAGACAAGTGCCGCGAGCGCGGCCATGCGAAAGAGCGTCACGATCGGACCTCCCGAATCATCCCGGCAGAATCGCATGCCTGCCGCGAACTAGGAAGACGTGGGGCTCGCCGCCGTAATTTCCCGTCCCAGCCGCACCGTTTCACGCATCAGAAGGTCGAGATCCTCTCGCCGGGTGCGATGGTTGTTGATCGCCACGCGCAGGCAGTGTTCGCCATGCACCGTGGTGTCCGACAGTGCGGCAATGCCCTGTTCCTGCAGCCGCAGCATGATCTCGGTGTTGAGCGCCTTCAGCGCCTCGCCGGCGAGGCCGGGCTGATAGCGGAAGCAGACGATGTTGATGGTTGGCGGCACGACCAGTTGCAGCAGCGGCTCGGCCTCGATCAACCCGGCGAGATAGCCCGCTTGCGCGATGTTCTGGTCGATCAGGCGGCCGAACTTGTCGACGCCATGCTCCTTCAGCGCCATCCACACCTTGAGCGCGCGAAAACCGCGCGTCGTCTGCAAACCGTAGTCGTGCAGCCATTCGCCGGAGGCGAGGCCTCGCGGCGTCGATTCCAGATATTCCGGCGTCACCGCGAAGGTCTTGCGGTGCGCGACGGCATCCCTGACCAGGGCGCAGCCGGCCTCGAACGGCGCATGCAGCCATTTGTGCGGGTCGAGGGCGACCGAATCGGCCCATTCGATGCCGGCAACGCGATAGGCGTTCCGTGGCGCGATGGCGATCAGCGCGCCGATGCAGCCGTCGACATGGAACCAGAGGTCTTCCTCGTGCGCCAGCTTGGCAAGCGTCCGCAGGTCGTCGATCGCCCCGGTGTTCACCGTGCCGGCATTGCCGATGACACAGGCCGGCTTGAACCCGGCCGCGCGGTCCTCGGCAATCGCTGCCCGCAAGGCGGCGATATCGATGCGCAGGCTGGCGTCGGTCGGAATGCGGCGCAGCGCCCGGTTGCCGAGGCCGAGCGCTTCCATTGCCTTGCGATGGCAGGAATGGGTCTGGTCCGAGCCATAGAAGCGCAATGGCTTTTCGATGGCGGCAACGCCGTGCTCGCGCACGTCGATACCAGCCTTGGTGTTGCGCGCCACCGTCAGCCCGATGATGTTGGCCATCGAGCCGCCGCTGACCAGCGTGCCGCCGGCCGAAGCGGGAAGACCCAGCATCTGCTTGCACCAGTTGACAACCTGGCCGTCCATCAGCCCGGCGGCGTGGTTGCCACCGCCGAGATTGGAGCCCTGGACCGCCGCCAGGAAATCGCCAAGCGCGCCGGTGAAGTTGCTCGACCCCATATACCAGGCCCAGAAGCGCGGATGGATGTTGCCCATCGGATAGGACATCACGGTCCGGGAGACCTCGCCATAGACGGCGGCAAGGGATGCCGGCGATCGCGGCAGGGGCGTCGCGAAGAACTCCCGCACATCCGCCGGCATCTCCCGCCAGACCGGGCGGTCGCGCACCTCGCTCAGATAAGCGACGGCATCATCGATGACCCGGTGCGACAGGACCTGGACATCGGCCCAGTCGGAGGGGTCAAGCGTTTCCTCGGCCATCATGCCAAAGGCTTCCTGCACGGCGTCCATGCCCCGGTCTCCCGTCAAGCCGCCGGGAACTGGCAGCCCGGCGTCGAGCGCGACAGCGCCATCTCGTCGGCGTCCATCTCGGCCTCGATGCCGTCGAACAGCGGCGTCGACATGTAGCGCTCGCCGGTGTCGGGCAGCATGCACAGGATCACCGCGCCGGCCGGCGCTTTCTCCGCGACCTGCCGCGCCACCGCGAAGGTGGCGCCGCCGGAGATGCCGGTGAAGATGCCTTCCTGGCGCACCAGCGCCTTGGCCCATTTGATGCCTTCGGGCCCGGCAATCGGCATCACCTCGTCATAGAGGCTGGTGTCGATGGCTTCCTGCAGCACGTTGGGGATGAAATCAGGCGTCCAGCCCTGGACAGGATGCGGCTCGAAGGCCGGATGGCTGGCGGCCGGGGCGCCATCGGCATCGCGCTGCTGCGCCTTGCCGCTGCCGACAAGCTGCGCGTTGGCCGGCTCGGAGAGCACGATGCGGGTCTCCGGCCGCTCGCGGCGCAGCACGCGCGCCACGCCGACGACGGTGCCGCCGGTGCCATAGCCGGTGACGAAGCAATCGAGCCGCGAGCCGGCGAAATCATTGATGATCTCGCGCGCCGTTGTCGCCTCGTGGATGGCGGCATTGGCCGCCGTCTCGAACTGGCGGGCGAGGAACCAGCCATTGGCCTCAGCCAGTTCCACCGCCTTCTTGTACATGCCGAAGCCTTTTTCGGCGCGTGGCGTCAGCACCACCTTGGCGCCCAGCATGCGCATCAGCTTGCGGCGCTCGACGGAAAAACTGTCGGCCATGGTGACGACCAGCGGATAGCCCTTCTGCGCGCAGACCATGGCCAGCCCGATGCCGGTGTTGCCGCTGGTCGCCTCGACCACGGTCTGGCCCGGCTTGAGCGCGCCGCTGCGCTCGCCCTCCTCGATGATGTTGAGCGCCAGCCGGTCCTTCACCGACGCGCCCGGGTTGAAGAACTCGGCCTTCACATAGATCGTCGCATGGGCCGGCCCGAGATTGTTGATGCGGATCGCCGGCGTGTCGCCGACGGTGTCGAGAATGCTGTCGAACAGGCGGCCGCGGCCGGCCGTGGTCCTGATTTTCCGTTGCTGCAACATCTTTGATCTCCTCGATCGTCGTGTTTGTCATCACAGGCCGGTTACAAACCGGCGAGTTGGGCGGCGAGGTTTCGAGACCTTGCCGCGATAGGACTGACATGCCGGCACTGCGGCAGTGGCGGCATCCGGCGCGGAAATTCGCGGCCGGATGCTCCTTGTCGCGTTCTGTGATACAGGAGAGGCCGACAGGCCAGCGTGGGAGCAGGCGTGGAAATTTACGTGGAATCCACCCGATCGAGACTGGACGGCGAAGCGGCCGGCCTGTCGGTGCGCATGCTCGGCCCGCTGACGATCTCCCGCGACGGCGTTCCGGTGGTCTTGCCCGCGTCACGCAAACTGCGCGCGCTCCTTGCCTATCTGGCGCTGGCGCCGCATCCGGTCGGGCGCGGCCGTTTGTGCGACCTTCTATGGGACGTGCCCAACGACCCACGTGGCGAGTTGCGCTGGTGCCTCAGCAAACTGCGCGGCGCGCTGGACGAGCCGGGCCGGCGCCGGGTCTCCACGCAAGGCGACACGGTGGCGCTTGACCTGGGCGATTGTCTTGTCGACGCGCTCGAGGTCACCAGCGCCGCGGCGCAAGGGCTGGGCACGTTCGACGTGGAGCGCTTGCGTGTGCTGGCCGGACTGTTCACTGGGGATTTCCTCGACGGGCTGGAGCTCGAGCGCAACCCGCATTTCAACAGCTGGCTGATCGCGCAGCGCCACCGCTTCGGCTCGTGCCACGCGGCGGTGCTGGAGCAGCTTGCCGGCAGCCTGCCGGCGGGCTGCGACGAGGCGATAGGCCATCTGCAAAGGTGGGTGGAACTGGCGCCGTTCGACGAGCGCGCGCATGCGGCGCTGCTGGCAGGACTGGCCGGGCGCGGCGAGATCGGCGCGGCCGAGCAGCATCTGGCGGCGGCGGCGCGGCTGTTCCAGTCGGAGGACCTCGATTTCGGAGCAGTCAACGCGGCCTGGCGGGCGATCCGCGACAGGCCGCCGGCTGCCTCGCCTCCGATGCCGCGGGCCCTGGTGCCCGCGGGACCACGTCTGGTGGCCACGCCCCTGGATGCTGGCCCGGTGGAGCCAAACCATGCTTCGCTGGCGGTGATGCCGTTTGTCGAGGAAATCAGCGACGGCACCGGTGGCGGGCTCGCCGACGGCCTCACCCACGACATCATCACCCGGCTTGCCAAGCTCAGGGATTTCTTTGTCATCGCGCGCGGATCGGTGTTTGCGCTGGCCGAGAAGAACATCGCCCCCGAGGATGCCGGCCGCAGGCTGAATGTCGACTATGTCGCCACGGGCACGGTGCGCGGCCCGACCGGCGGCACGGTGCGTAGCCCGACCGGCCGGCTCATTGTCAGTGTCGAACTCATCGAGGTGCGCACGGCCAGGATCGTCTGGGCCGAGACGTTCGAGCGCCGGCCCGACGACATCTTCGCCGTGCTCGACGATATCTGCGACAGCATCGTCTCATCGATCTCGGCCGAGATCGAAACGGTCGAACGCAACCGCGCGATGCTGAAGGCGCCCAACTCGCTCAACGCCTGGGAAGCTTACCATCGCGGCCTCTGGCACATGTACCGCTTCACCCAGACCGAGAACGAGCAGGCGCGGCATTTCTTTGACATGGCCTTGCGGCTCGACCCGACCTTCGCCCGCGCCTATGCCGGCCTGTCCTTCACCCACTGGCAGAACGCCTTCCAGCGCTGGGGCGACCGCGACCGGGAAAGCGCGCTCGCCTTCGAGAGCGCCGGCCACAGCCTGCTGCTCGACGACCACAATCCGGCCGCGCACTGGGCGATGGGCCGGGCGCTTTGGCTGCGTGGCGAGCAGGACGGCTCGCTGCTCGAACTGGAACGGGCGGTCGACCTCAGCCCCAATTTCGCGCTTGGCCACTACGCGCTGTCCTTCGTGCACTCGCAGTCGGGCGACCCGCAAGCGGCGATCGGCTCATCCGACCATTCGCGCCATCTCAGCCCCTTCGACCCGCTGCTGTTCGGCATGCTGGGGGCGCGGGCCATGGCGCATGTCCGGCTCGGCCAGTTCGAGGAGGCGGCCGAATGGGCGCTGAAGGCGGCGGCGCGGCCAAACGCGCACGCCATCATCCTGGCGATCGCCGCGCATTGCCTGGCGCTGGCGGGCCGCCTCGACGAGGCGCGCGGCTATGCCGCCGCCATGCGCAAGACATTGCCGCACTACTCGAGCGACGATTTCATCGGCACTTTCCGCTTCGGGCCCGATGCAGCGGCGCTCTTCCGGCAAGGCGCCAGGCGCATTGGGCTGGGCTGAAGCCGGGCGCGACGTCCCGCCGGTTAACAAAGCCGGAAGGGGTTGCTTAACCGTTCGCGGCTATGTCACCCGCTGGGGGGCATGACAAAGTGAGTATGATGAGCAACAGCCCCGAGAAGCGCAGCGAATGGCGCGCCATTTTCTATATACAAGCCCGCGTTGCCCTCCTGTTCGTGCCGGTCGTTGCCAGCCTGCTGATCATAGCGGCACTTGCCGGCAACGAACGCAAATCCGTTCCCAACACGCTCGACCCGACTGTCACGGGATCGGTGCGATAAACGGCGCGGCAGCGAACCCCTGTCAGGGAGCTTCGAACCGCGCCTGCTTAAAGAATCCTGGTCACCAGCTTGTCCAGCCGGGAGTTCTCCCGGTAAGCCAGCCGCACCATGATGGCGCCCAGGACGCCAGTGATGGCCCCGCCGACAATATCGGTCAGGTAGTGCGTCCCGATGTAGATTCTCGACCAGCAGATCAGCAATGCCATGACGAGAAGCGCAGTCGTCCGGCGCGGGAGGCCTTGCATCGCAAAGGCCGCGACAATCGCAATGCTGGCTGTCGCGTGATCGGACGGGAATGACCAGTCGGCGCTGGGCGCAATCAACAGATGCGTCACACCGGCATCGTAGGGTCGTATCCGATGCACGAAGAGGAGAATGAACTGGTTGACCGCAAGAGCCAGCAGAAACGCCAGGCCGGCCGAAACCGCCGCGTGACGAACATGGTGACGGTCGGCCTTCGCCCACCATTGCAGGACCACGGCCAGCACCATGAGGGGAACGCCGATTTGTGAGACGCCGACCATTGCCTTATCAAGAAAAGGGCTGATACCGGCCGCGGCGTTTATCCAGTGCGTTAAAGCTGCATCCATTTGGTGTCGGTTTCCGCGATTGGTCGTGAGGTGAATCTTTGAAGCCCGTCGATGAACACCGCATCCATCAGATCTTTGAAGTCAGCGTCTGGCTCAAGGGCGCGCATGCCCTGATCGAATGCATCGGTGGGATACTGCTCTTTGTCATCTCCACCGACACCATCGCCTCCTGGGTCAAGGCTCTCACCCAGGAGGAATTGATCGAAGATCCGAACGATTTCATAGCGGGCCATCTGCTGCAGATGGCAAGCCATTTTTCGATCGCCAGCAAGGAGTTCTACGCCTTTTACCTGCTCAGCCATGGCCTGATAAAGCTGGCCCTTGTTGTCGGCCTCCTGAGAGGCAAGCTCTGGTCGTATCCGGCATCGCTCGCGGCATTGAGCTTGTTCATGGTCTATCAAGTCTACCGCTACTCCTACACCCATTCGTTCGGCCTGCTCGTCCTGACCGTGTTCGATGCGGTCGTCATGGTGCTGATCTGGCACGAGTGGAAGATCGTGCGACGGCACAAGCCGGCATGAAGGGTGAACCCGCCGGCCTTGTCCCTTTTCACTGGTCTGGAGCTCTGTCTTCACGCAATTCCGGGCGGAAAACCGTTTCACGCTTTTCCTGGCATTGCGTCAGGAGCCCGTGGCTTCCGGCAGCATTCGCTTAAGCACGTCGTCCCTGCGGATGAAATGATGCCAGAGGGCCGCCGCCGCGTGCACTCCGGCAAGGATGAGGATCAGATTGGCGCAGAGGCTGTGCAGCTCCTTGATGAATCGGGCCGTGTCGCGGTCGGCAGAAACCGGAGCCGGGACGGTGAAAAGGCCAAAGAAGCTCAAGGCGTCGCCCCTGTACCACGTCAGCAGGATGCCAAGAACCGGAATGGCCACGAGCAGCCCATAAAGCAGCAGATGCGCGATCCTTGCCGCCCATCGTTCAAGCCCTGACATTTCCGTCGGCAGCCCTGGCGTTCCCAGCACCAGCCGCAGGCCGACGCGGATGACGACCAGCGCGAACAGCAGCAACCCAAACGAAATATGAAGCCACCAGACGAGCGCGCGCCCGGGATCGCCGCGCGGAAAAAGCTCCTCCATGTAGGTTAGGCCATAAAGGCCGATAACCAGCGCAAACACCGCCCAGTGAATGGCCTTCTGCGCGCTTGTATAGGTGGGGTTCATGCGAGCCTTCCAGTTCTGAATGTTTCCAAACTAGCCGCGATCATGTCAAAGCCTTGTCGGGCGGCGATCTCTTTTTGGTCGCACTCGATGACACAGGTACGATTCCGCTGAAAAAAGCGTCCCAGGATCGGGCTCTGGTGATCGTGATTTGCCGGACACTGGAACAGGAAACCTGTCAGTTCGCTGACAGTCGGGCAGACGACAACGATGCGTCAGACAGGGAAAAGCCCGGACGAACCGGGCTTTTCGCTAGGGCGCCGTGCGCCATCTGACTGGCGCTGCTCAGCTGCTCAATAGAAGCGCGGGATCGGGCCGTTCTGTGGCGTGGTGCGGTCACCGAGGTCGAGAAAGACCTCGTCGACATAACACCATCCCCAGCCTTCCGGCGGATCATAGCCCTCGATGATCGGGTGGCGGGTGGCATGAAAATGCCTGGTGGCGTGACGGTTGGGCGAGTCGTCGCAGCAGCCGACATGGCCGCAGGTGCGGCAGAGTCGCAGATGCACCCATTCCGAACCGCTCTGCAGGCATTCCTCGCAGCCGAGTGCGCTCGGCGTCACATCCTTGATCCCGGCTGCATGTCTGCATTCATCCGCCATCACACTCTCCCGACCCGTTCAGGCTCAACTATTCCCTTTGCGCAATTCCCTGGGAAAGCGGGCGCCACATCGCCGGCGGTGACGATGTGCTCACCGGCGGCATGGGCACCGGCCTCGCCGAACCGGCGCATGCGATCGATGTCGGCCTCAGCCAGCGTGGGGAAGGCCTGATCGCGGCGGGCGCCGAAGATGGCGGTGGCGGATTGAGACATGGCTGCGAGCGTAGCGAAGCCGTCACGCGGTTTGAAGTGGTTTGTTGGGTGCCCTGGTCGGTAGGGGAGGTTTGCCAGCGGCCGTTCCCTCCTTCCTCCCTCTGCCGCAAATCCAGCGCAGAACGCTGCGCACTCTCGCTCGGCGTAGACGATCAAAGCGTCGAGCCGCAATATCGGAGAGATCTTCTCGGCTGCCTCATCGCAGACAGATAGCGGCATCAGAAAATATTCACGCGCGGTGGAACATGGCTGTGCCTATTGGGCGCTTCTTGCCGCAGGCTATGAATCTATCTGACGCCGAGGCATTTTCTATACAATCTATGCGTCAACTTTGCCATATTTCTTGAATTGCGCCAATATAGAACCCACAGCGTCAAATTCTGGCTGGAATTTATTCAAAAGACTTTTCATTTGATCTTCAATTTTTTCAACATTCTGAACGTCTTCGACATTCGCTGAATTATTCCTAAAAAACTTAGAGTATTTTTTTGCTTTGTCAGCGGCACCGTTTTGAAAGCGAATGTTGGATAATTTCTTTTCTTGAGCAATGGATTGGATACTTTCGATGAGTGCCTTGCGAAATTCGTGATCCGTAAGAGGCCCCACTTCAACGTGCAATTTTAGCCCGCCCCCATTTCTTTGAGGGTTGTTCCACATATCGAGCCAAACAATAAGTGGATAGCCGGCCCACCAGTCTTCGCAACCAGGCCATTCCATCGCGTCTTCACCCAATGCCTTGTACCAATTTAGCGGCAGAAAGCTCACATTTGAGTTCGACAGGGCGTTGAAGATGTAGTCTCTTCCGTCAATGGAAATCTGATCCAGGTAGTCGGTATTCTCGCCAAAGAGATTTCGAGCCGCCAAAGCAAAATCTGAACCCGCGCCGTGTGTTTGGACAAATTCAAGAACTTTCCTATGCTCACGGTAAAGTTGCCGAGCCAGTTTTTGCATTTCCAATAGCTCTTTGCTCATGCCAGTCGCGACCTCTAGGATTTCTATATAGTGATTCAGAAAAGTTCGTACTTCCGTAGAAATCTGATAGGCTTCTTGTTTTAGGAAACGCTGCAGGAATGTGCATACCGTTGTGTAGCGAATCGTTACATAGGAACTGTCTTCCGGTATCTCATCCGACAAAGTCAGGAAGACGCCTCGTATCTGCAGTTTCGCTTGCGAATTATTGTGAGAGACACCAATCAATTCATCTATTCGATCACGATACTTCTTTAGCTGCCCGCCATGTTGGACGCTGTGAAACTTGTTCTCCACAACGAACGCCCAGCAGTTGTGAGGTGATACAACAAGGATATCGATGTTATTCCACTCTCGGCGAATATCGGCATCGCGCAAATCGGCTTGTGCGACTTCCAATGCTGAGGGATGGCGACCACTATTCCCGCGCAACGCCTCAGCAAGAAACGACTTCAGGAAATGGTCCCCGAACCCATGTGTTTCTTGGGGATCCATCAGCCAGGCGAGAACGGCCGAATGGCGGATTTCCATCCCTTCCATCCGCATGACCCTGATCGGATTGAAGCGGTTGATATAGGCTTGGATCTGCTGCAGCCGTTCGTTGTTAACGAAGAGGCCTTCTAGTTCGTCCTGCATTAGCGCGTCTCGCGACATGATCAGCGGAAAGTCAACGGCATCAAATTTCTCGCGGCGATATCATTGACAGCTTGTTCTGTTTCAACAGAGTTCATGCCTGGGTGACGACTGGCACTCTATGACCGAGCGCGGCGGGTGGTGCCGTCTACCAATACCTTTGGCAAGGTACAATACAAGCTGCCTCGCCAAGAGACCGGCGAAGCAGATCGTTGACTTCCAGGTGGCTTGATCCCGTTGGTAGTCGGGAAAAAATGGTGCCCAGAAGAGGACTCGAACCTCCACTCCTTGCGGAACACGGACCTGAACCGTGCGCGTCTACCAATTCCGCCATCTGGGCTGGTGCGGGCTCATGTAAGCGGGCAAGCGATGTGTGTCAACGCGCTTTTTTCAAAGCCGTTTGCGGTTCGCCGGCTCAGCCCTCCAGCACTTCCTTGGAAGCCACGGTCGAATCGGCGTTGAGCTGGTAGATGATCGGCACGCCGGTGCCGAGTTCCAGCTTGACGATCTCCTCGCCCGACTTGCCGTCGAGCGCCATGATCAGCGCGCGCAGCGAGTTGCCGTGCGCGGCGACCAGGACCGTGCCGCCGCGCAGCACGTGCGGCTGCAGGTCGTGCAGATAGTAGGGCCAGACGCGCGCGCCGGTGTCCTTCAGGCTTTCGCCGCCGGGCGGCGACACATCATAGGAGCGGCGCCAGACATGCACCTGCTCCTCGCCCCACTTCTTGCGGGCATCGTCCTTGTTGAGGCCGGAAAGGTCGCCATAGTCGCGCTCGTTGAGCGCCTGGTCGCGGATGGTCTTCAGATCACTCTGGCCGACCGCGTCGAGAATGTGCTGGCAGGTCTTTTGCGCCCGGGTGAGCGCCGAGGTGAAGGCGATGTCGAATTTCAGGCCGCGCGCCTTGAGCTTCTGCCCGGCGGCCTTGGCCTCGGCGTGGCCCTGCTCGGTCAGGCCGACGTCGCGCCAGCCGGTGAACAGGTTCTTCAGGTTCCATTCGCTCTGGCCGTGGCGCACGAGCACGAGGGTTCTCGACATGTTTGCTCCCTAGAAGAGCAATTCCAGGAAAAGTGTGAAGCGGTTTTCCGTCCGGAATTGCGTTAAACAAAGAGGTGTGGATGGTCCGCGTCAGCTCAGGCCGAGCACGTCCCGCATCGAATACAGTCCTGGCTTGCGGCCCCGCGCCCACAGCGCCGCCTTGACGGCGCCGCGAGCGAAGATGGCGCGGTCCTCGGCGTGGTGGGACAGCGTGATGCGCTCGCCGGTGCCGGCCACAATCACGCTGTGATCGCCGACCACCGAGCCGCCGCGCAAGCTGGCGAAGCCGATCGAGCCCACTTTCCGCACGCCGGTATGGCCGTCACGGACACGCACGTCATTGCCGGCAAGCGCGATGCCGCGTCCGGCGGCGGCGGCTTCGCCCAAAAGCAGCGCCGTGCCCGACGGCGCGTCGACCTTGTGCTTGTGGTGCATCTCGAGGATCTCGATGTCGAAATCGTCGGCGTCGAGGGCGCGCGCCGCCTGTTCGACCAGCACCGCCAACAGATTGACGCCGAGGCTCATATTGCCCGACTTGACGATCGTCGCGTGGCGCGCCGCCGCCTCGATCCTCGCATTGTCCTCGGCCGAGCACCCGGTCGTGCCGATGACATGGACGATGCGCGCCTGCGCCGCGTAGCCGGCGAACTCGACGGTCGAGGCCGGCGTGGTGAAATCGAGCACGCCGTCGGCCCTGGCGAAGACCGGCAGCGGATCGGCGCTGATCGGCACGCCGATGCGGCCGGTGCCGGCCAGTTCGCCGGCATCCTTGCCCAGATGGGGCGAATCCGCACGCTCGACCGCGCCGATGACCCGCGCGCCGGGAATGGTGTGGATGGCGCGGATCAGCGTCTGGCCCATGCGGCCGGCGGCGCCGACTACCACGAGGCCCATGTCGGTTGCTGGTATGTCGGTTGCGGGCGTGTCGCTCATGTCGTGCTCCCGGCGATGCTCTGCGTCTCGATGTCTTGCGATGGGATTGGCGCCGAAGTCTGGATCGGCGCGGCGTCGTCGACAAGCCCCAGGCCCTTGATGCCCTGCACCCTGTGGAAGCGCGCATAGACGCTGTGCGGATCGGCCATCAGCGAGGCATGGGTGCCTTCCTCGACCAGCCGGCCCTGTTCCATGACGACGATGTGGTCGGCATTGACCACCGTCGACAAGCGGTGCGCGATGACGATGGTGGTGCGCCCTTCCATGACCGTTGTGAGCGCCTGCTGGACGCGCGCCTCGGCCTCGTTGTCGAGCGCCGATGTCGCCTCGTCGAGCAGCAGGATCGGCGCCTGGCGCACGATGGCGCGGGCGATCGACACGCGCTGGCGCTGGCCGCCCGACAGCGTCACGCCGTTCTCGCCGACCGGCGTGTCGTAGCCCTGCGGCTGCTGGCGGATGAAATCGTCGGCCGCGGCCTGGCGCGCGGCCTGTTCGATTTCGGCGTCGGTGGCGCTCAGCCGGCCATAGCGGATGTTGTCGCGGATGCTGCCTTCGAACAGATAGGGTTGCTGCGAGACATAGGCGATCGAGTTGCGCAACGACTGCTTGGTGACCTTTGAAATGTCCTGGCCGTCGATCTCGATCGTACCCGCCTCGACGTCGTGGAAGCGCTGCAGCAGCGCCACCAGCGTCGTCTTGCCGGCGCCCGAGGCGCCGACGATGGCGGTCACCTTGCCAGCGGCGGCGACAAAAGTCAGATCCTGCAGTACCGGCGCCTCCTCGACATAGCGGAAGGACACGTTGTTGAAACGCACTTCACCTGAGGTGAATTTCGCCTCGGCGGCTCCCGCCACGTCACCTTGCTGCGGCTCCAGGTCGAGAAGCTCGTAGATCATGCGCGCATTGACCAGCGCGCGCTCCATGCCGACCTGCATGCGCGCCAGCCGGCGGGCCGGATCATAGGCGAGCGTCAGCGCCGTGATGAAGGAAAAGACCGCGCCCGGCGGCTGGCCAAGAACGGTGGCCCGGTAGCCTGAATAGGCGATGACACTGGCGAAGGCGACACCGGCCAGCATCTCGGAAATCGGCGTCAGCCGCTCCGAGACGCGGGCGATCTTGTTCGACCGCTGTTCGGCATCGTTGGCAAGCTTGCCGATGCGGCGCGCCAGTTCGTCCTCCATGGTGAAGGCCTTGACGATGGCGATGCCTTGCGTGGCCTCCTGCATGGCGCCGATCAGCCGCGAGTTGATCTGCACCGATTCGCGGGTGATGCGCCGCACCCGGCGCATCAGGTAGGTGACGGTGTAGATCAGCGGCGGCCCGATCAGCAGCGAACTGAGCGAGAGTATCGGGTCCTGATAGATCATGACGCCGACCAGACCGACCAGCGAGACGGCGTCGCGCGCGGTCGACGTCACCGTCATCGACAAAAGGTCGCGAATGCCGTTGACGTTCTCGTTGATCTGCGCCGCCAGCCGCCCGGAACGGGTGTCGTTGAAGAAGCTGACGCCGAGCTTCATCAGATGGTTGAAGATGCGCTGCTGGTAGCGCGCCACCAGATTGTTGCCGATCCTGGCCATCGTCACCGCCTGGCCGTAGCCGGCAAGCCCGCGCAAGATGAAAGCGCCCAGGAGTGCGGCGCAGATCCATGGGATCAGATCGCCGCGCCGTTCATAGAAGATCTGATTGACGACCGGACTCATGATCCAGGCGGAGAGCGCCGTCGTCGCGGACACGGTCAGCAGGCAGAGGATCGTGAAAATATACGCCCCTCGATAGTCGCGGCCGTTCTCCTCGAGGATGCGGCGGATGACCGCCACGATCTCGCCCGCACGGGGTTTCGACAGGTTGGGGGGTGGAAGTGTCAAATCGGAGCGCTTCGTAGGTTTCCGCTTCCCGCGGCCGGGCAATTCGGCACCCCTCTTAACGCCAAGGAGCCGGCTTGCCTATGCCTTGGGTTGACTAACTTCGTCGCGCCAGCGCCGGCCCGCCGTCTGGACGCCGAACAGCGAGGGGTTGCGGGCATAGGCGGCAAGGCCCAGGAGCGCCGCCAGCGGATGGGTTATCACGTAGACGGGCATGGTGCGCATCAGCGCGCTGTGCGGCGCCTTGTCCTCGAAGGCGGCGCGGAAATTGCCGGCTTTCAACGCCGGCACGATCTTCTGCGCGATGCCGCCGGTGAGGAAGACGCCGCCACGGCTCATGAACACCAAGGCGAGGTCGCCGGCGGTGCGCCCGAGGCAGGTGACGAAGATCTCGAGCGCTTCTTGCGCGACGGGATCGCTCTTGGCCAGCGCCGCGGCGGTGATCTCGGCCGGCGTGGTGAAGGGCGACGGCTTGCCGTCGGCCCTGGCCACCGCCCGGTAGACGTTGACGAGGCCGCGTCCGCACAGGATCTGCTCGCCCGAAATGCGGCCCTCGAGCTTCTCGATATGCGGGAACACCTCGAAATCGCGTGGTGTGCGCGGGCCGATGTCCATATGGCCGCCCTCGCCGGGCACCGGTATCCAGTGGCGCAGCGCATGGACCAGCCCGGCGACGCCGAGCCCCGTACCGGGACCGAGCACCACGCGCCCGGCATTGGGTTCCGGCGCTCCGCCGCCGATCTTTTCCATGTGCTCCTCGCCGAGCGCGACGACGGCCAGCGCCTGTGCCTCGAAATCGTTGAGCACGACGATGTCGCTCAAGCCCAGGCTGGCGAACATCTGCCTGGGCTTGACGATCCAGGGGCAGTTGGTGAGCTCGATCTCGTCGCCATCGACCGGGCCGGCCACCGCCAGCACCGCTGAATTGGGGCGAACCGACGAGCGGTCGAGCACCGCCGCCTGGATCGCGTCGTCTATGGTGTTGTAGTTGGCGGTCTGGACGATGGTCGGCTCACCGGCCTCGGAATTGGCGTCGAGCACGATCGAGAAGCGCGCATTGGTGCCGCCAATGTCGCCGATCAGGATCGGAAACCGCAGCAAAGTATCGTCATCGCCTGTGCCTGGCATGCTCTCTTCCGTCCCCGGCGCCCCCGAACGGCCTGTCGCCGTTCTCCCGTTGACTAGCGCATGAGTTTGAAAAGGGAAACGGTTTTCGAAACCGATGCTGCGCACAGGCCCGTTCTGCGGCCAAACGGCCACTGTTTCGCAAAAAAGGGCGGCTGAACCGGTTCAGTGTCCGACAAAGCCGCGGCGATCAGTTTCCCGGCCGGGGCCGTGGTATCGGCACGCCGATCTCCGGGGTCGCGGTGAAAGCGTTCACCGAGGCCGGCAAGCCGGTCGTGCCGCTGGCCGCGGTCGCCGGCACGGACGGCGCTTCAGGCTCGGGCGCGGCGACCGCGACCGGGACGGCGCCGCCATGATAGGTCGCGGCCTCGACCGAGGCTGGCCCCGGCGCGTCGAGCACGGCGCGGCATTCCCTGGGCAGGTTCGCCATCGTCATGAGGTCGCGGGCTTTCGGCGCATCGGGGTTCTTGTTGGGGCGCCAGGGCTGTTCGGTGAACCACCAGGCCAACGACTTGCCGCAGCCGTCATCGTCCGGTGTAGCCTCCTGCGCCTTGCAGTCGGGCGAGCCCGGCTGGCAGCCGATGCGCATGTGGAAATGATAGTCGTGGCCCCAGAACGGCCGGACCTTGCGCAGCCAGGAGCGGTCCCCCTTGACGGTGTCGCAGAGCTTTTTCTTGATGCCGGGATTGACCAGGATGCGCTCGACTTCCGCGTAGCTCGCCGCCCGCTTCAGAAGGTTTGTATGCTGCGGCGTCCACAGCGCGTCCTTCACCAGATGCGTCTTCTCGTCGACCATCAAGGTGGCGCTCATGCTTTCGCGTTGCGCCATCGACAGCGGGCGACTGGGCATTGGCGTCAGCCAGATGTCGGCGTCGAGCCCGATCTGGTGCGACGCATGACCGGTCATCATCGGACCGCCGCGCGGCTGCGAAATGTCGCCGATCAGCAGGCCCGGCCAACCGTCGGCGGCGGCGTCGCGCGACAGCTTCTCGATCAGCGCGATCATCGCCGGATGGCCCCAGCGGCGGTTGCGCGACGGCCGCATCACCTCCCAGGTCGGGCCGTCCATGGGAATGGCGACGCCGCCGGCAAAACAGCCCTTGGAATAGAAGCCGATCGACTGCGCCGATGTCGCCGCCGGCAGTTTCTTGGAGCCGAACAGGTCCTTCGCCCGCTCCTCGGCCGCTGCCGGCCTCGCGGTGAACCCGGCCAGGGCCGCAAGCACGGCCACCAAGAGCGGTGTCCTGAAGGCGGATAGCAAGTTCATGAAGCCGGACCCCTCCGAAATCCCGAAGCCATGGTCGAGACGCGACCATGGCCGTATCATATCACGCAACGCGCGATGCTTCGACCATCAACGCTTCATCGGGCTGCGCGGCTCGCCGTCGCGCCAGTCGCCGCTTGCCCACATATGGTCCAGAGCCGAGCGGTAGTCCGGAAAGCGAAAGCGATAGCCCGCCGCCTTGATCGCCGCGTTGGCGACCCGCTTGTTCTCGCCATAGAAGGACCGCGCCATGGGCGAAAGTTGGGCGGCGTCGAAGGGAATTTCGGGCGGTGGCTTGATTCCCATCAAGGCGGCGGCATAGGCGACGACATCCTGCGGCGGTGCCGGCAGGTCATCGGTGACGTTGAAGATGCCGCCGGCATTGCCGTCCATGAGTTGCCAGAGGGCGCCGGCAATGTCGTCGCAATGGATGCGGTTGAAAACCTGGTCGGGCTTGACCAGCCGTCTCGCGGTGCCGTTCTCCAGATTGACCAAGGCGTTGCGGCCCGGCCCGTAAATGCCGGACAGGCGCAGGATCGCCACCGGCCTCCCGATGTCGCGGCCGAGTTTCAGCCAGTCCTGCTCGGCGGCGACCCGCATCACCGAGCGCTTCGATACTGGCCGGCATAGCGCCGTTTCATCGACCCATGCGCCGTCATAATTGCCATAGACGCCGACGGTCGAGAGATAGCCGATCCATTCCAGCGCCGGCATCTGGCTGATTGCGGCGCGGGCGGCATTCAGCACCGGATCGCCGGCCTCTTCCGGAGCGACCGAAATCACCAGATGCGTCGTTTTCCTCAGCGCCTCGCCGATTTCGCCCGTCAGCGCGCCGTCGAACAGCAGCGGCGCGATGCCGGCCCGGCGCAGCGCCTCGAATTTTTCCGCGGAGCGCGTCGTGCCAAGGATCGTGGCGGCGTCCGTGTTGGCGCGGGCAAAGGCCTTGCCGGAATAGCCGGCGCCAAAGATGAAGATCTGGCGTTCGCTCATGCATGTGCCCCGGTTGGATCTGGCCGCGCCAGGCGCCATTCATCGCGCACGGCCCCGTCGCCCTCGGTTTTCAGGCCGGTCGCGGCCCGTTGCGAATATTCGGCCTTGGGCACCAGCCGCGCCAGCGCCCAAATTGCCGCGCCCCGCACCAGCGGCGAGGCGTCGTCCAGCAAGACGCGCACGGCGCCGGCAAGCGAGGCATCGCCGGAATTGCCGGCGGCGATCAGCACGTTGCGGACAAAACGATCGCGGCCGATGCGTTTTATCGGTGAACCCGAGAAGAAAGCGCGGAAGGCCGTATCGTCCAGCTGCAACAGGTCGGCGAGCCGCGGCTCGCGCAAATCGTCGCGCGCGGCGAGCTTGGCCTCGGAAGCGACCCGGGCGAACTTGTTCCAGGGGCAGGCGGCGAGGCAGTCGTCGCAGCCATAGATGCGGTTGCCGATCTTTTCGCGGAACTCATACGGGATCGGCCCCTTGTTCTCGATGGTGAGATAGGAGATGCAGCGCCGCGCATCGAGCCGGTAGGGCGCCGGGAAAGCATCGGTCGGGCACGCGTCGAGGCAAGCGCGGCAAGAGCCGCAATGGTCGATCTCCGCCCGGTCGGGCACGAGTTCGGCGGTGGTGAAGATGGTGCCGAGGAACAGCCAGGAGCCATGCTCGCGGCTGACCAGGTTGGTGTGCTTGCCTTGCCAGCCAAGCCCGGCGGCCTCGGCCAGCGGTTTTTCCATGACAGGCGCGGTGTCGACGAACACCTTCACGTCGCCGCCGGCGCGCGCGACGATCTTGCCGGCGATTTCCTTCAACCGGCCCTTCATCACATCGTGGTAGTCGCGGTTCTGCGCATAGACGGAGATCGCGCCACGGTCGCGCTTGACCAGCACCCCGCGCGGATCGTGGTCGGGGCCGTAGTTCATCGCCAGCACGATGATCGAGCGTACCTGCGGCCAGAGTGCGGTCGGTTCGCCGCGGCGTTGAAGCGTCTCGGCGATCCAGTCCATCGAGCCGTGGAAGCCGTCGGCAACGAATTCGGCAAGGCGGGCCGGTGCCAGCGGGATCGCATCGGGAGTGGTGACGGCGACGGCATCGAAGCCGGCGCGATGCGCCTCCGCGTCGATCAGCGCGCGCAGTTTTGCGGCGTCAGAAGTCGAGGTCCGCATAATGCGACACCGGTGACAGGCCGCGCACCCGGTCGGTCAAGAGCGGCCGGAAGGACGGCCGCGACTTCACCCGCGTGTACCATTCGCGCGCCGCGGCGTGCTCGCGCCAGTCGATCTCGCCGAGATAGTCGAGCACCGACAGCGTCGCCGCGGCCGCGAGGTCGGCGTAGGTGACCCTGCTGCCGGCCAGCCAATGGCGGGTGCCGGCCAGCCAGTTGGTGTATTTCATATGCTGGCGGATGTTGGCGCGCGCCGCGCGGATCGCTCCCGAATCGGGAGAGCCACCGCCGGCGGTTTCCGGCATGATCGGCTTCAGCACGCGTTCGCGCACCAGATGCCGGGTGACTTCGCTTTCGGCCTTGTTGAGATACCAGTCGATGAGCCGGCGGATTTCGGCGCGCTGCATCGGGTCCTCGGCGAACAGCCGCTTGTCGCGCTTGAGCACACCGCGCGTTTCGTCGAGATATTCGGCGATCACCGTTGCGCCGACGATCGGCACGTCGCCTTCTGCCAGCAGGATCGGCAGCGTGCCGGCCGGGTTCAGCGCCAGGAATTCCTTGCGCCGGGTCCACGGCTTTTCCTCGATCAGGGCCAGCTCCTCGCCATACTCGCCGAAAGCGAGGCGGACGAAGCGGCAGGTGGCGAACATGGGATGGTGGAAAAGCGTCAGCATGGTTCCGCGATGATAAAGCGCACTGGCGAATCGCCGGGCGCACCGGTAAGTCTTGGCCGCCCGGTTAGCGGGCCGTCATGGTGTTGCGACCTATAGGGGGACTTGCAGGCCATGACAAGCAAACCGTTCTCTCAGCCGTCACGCCAATGCCGAGGTAGCCATGGAAAGCCAGACCATCGTCGAAGCCTTGCTGCTCGGCCTGCTGGAGGGGCTGACCGAGTTCATACCGGTCTCCTCGACCGGCCATATCCTGCTCGCCGGCCATTTCCTCGGCTTCCATTCGACCGGCAAGGCCTTCGAGATCCTGATCCAGCTTGGCGCCATCCTGGCGATCCTGAGCGTCTATTTCCGCCGCCTGTGGCAGATGCTGCTCGACCTGCCGCATGACCGGCTGACCCGGCATTTCGTCATCGGCATCCTCATCGCCTTCCTGCCGGCGGCGATCATCGGCGCGCTGGCGCATGATTTCATCAAGACGGTGCTGTTCGAATCGCCACGGCTGATCTGCATCATGCTGATCATCGGCGGCGTCGTCCTGCTGGCGGTGGACCGCATGAACCTCAAGCCGGTCTATCGCGACGTCGAACGCTTCCCGACCCGGCTTTACCTGCAGATCGGGCTTTTCCAGTGCCTGTCGCTGATCCCCGGCACCTCGCGCTCGGGATCGACCATCGTCGGCGCGCTGCTTCTGGGCGTCGACAAGCGGGCGGCGGCCGAGTTTTCCTTCTTCCTCGCCATCCCGACGATGGTCGGCGCCTTCGCCTTCGACCTGTTCAAGAACCGCAACGTCTTGAGCAGCGCCGACCTGCCGATCATCGCCATCGGCTTCGTCGCCGCCTTCGTCACGGCACTGGTCGTCGTCCGCTACCTGCTCGATTATGTCTCGCGCAACGGCTACGCGCTGTTCGGCTGGTGGCGGCTGGTGGTGGGCGGCGTCGGGTTGGTTGCGTTGTTTGTTTGGGGGTGAGCTTACCCTCCCCCTTGTGGGGAGGGTCGATCCGCAAAGCGGATCGGGGTGGGGTCGGCGCCATACCCCGCCCCGGTTCGCCAACGACGTTTCGCGTCGTCGGCTCGCCGACCCTCCCCACAAGGGGGAGGGTAAGCCCCTCAATTCCTTCCATAAAACGCGTTCTCGACATGCACCGGCCAGCGCCAGGGCAGCACCGCGACCATGTCGAAACGCATCGACAGCTTGCCATAGTCGGGCTGGCGCGACAGCCAGATGTCGGCCGCCGCCTCGATGCGGCGTTCCGATTCGCGGCCGATCGCCTCCATGGCTTCGATCAGCGTGCCGCGCGCCTTGACCTCGACGAACAGCACCAGGTCGCCGCGCCGCGCGATCAGGTCGATCTCGCCGAAGCGGGTGCGATGGCGGCGTGCCAGGATGCGGTAGCCCTTCAGCATCAGCGCCATCGCGGCCAGCCATTCGCCGCGATGGCCGCGCTTGTAGGCCTTCTGGCGGCTGGCGCTCGGGCGCTCAGCCACCACCCTCTCCGAAACTTTGTTTGACCATGATCTCTGGACAAACGGAACCGTTTGTCGGGGAAAACCGGTTTCCACTTTTCGGGATCATGGTCTGTCCCTGAGCTCCAGCAGCCGCCGATAAAGCGCCTGCTTCTGGCCACCGGTCATCTTCGCGGCTTCGGCCGCCGCCTTGGAGGCCGGCATTTCGGCGGCGAGCGACAAAAGCAGCCGGTCGATGTCCGCCGGCTCGTCCGACCTCGCCTCGGCCGGACCGATGCAAACGACGATCTCCCCCTTCGGCGTATCGGCCGCCGCGTAGTGATCGGCAAGCGTTTGCAGCGTGCCGGTGCGCATCTCCTCGAAGGTCTTGGTCAATTCCCGGCCAATCGCGGCCTTCCGCTCGCCACCGAGCGCTTCGACCATGGCGCCAAGCGACTCGGCCAGCCGGCGCGGCGATTCGAAGAAGATCAGCGTCGCCGGCACGGCCTTCAAGGCTTCCAGCCGCGTCAGCCGCTGGCCTGTCTTGACCGGCAGGAACCCCGCGAACAGGAAGGCGTCTGAGGGCAGGCCGGAGGCCGTCAGTGCCGCGAGGGGCGCCGACGGACCCGGGATCGGCACGACGCGAATGCCATGGTCGAGCGCCTCGCCGACCAGCCGGTAGCCGGGATCGGACACAAGCGGCGTGCCGGCGTCCGAGATCAGCGCCACGCTCTGTCCGGCTTGAAGTGCCGCGATCAGTTTCGGCCCGGCCTCGCCGGCATTGTGTTCGTGATAGGCCGTGGTGCGGCGGCGAATGCCATAGCGGTCGAGCAGCACGCGCGACACCCTCGTGTCCTCGCAAGCGACGATGTCGGCGGCGGCCAGCGTCTCCAGCGCGCGCAGCGTGATGTCGGCCAGGTTGCCGATCGGCGTCGCCACCAGATACAGCGCCGGTTCGAGCGGGCGGGCCGCGATCTCGGTCTGCCCGACCACATAGCTGCGCTTGCCCGTTTCGCCGGTCACTGATGCCTTCTCCGTTCGGCCCTGTTTGGCACGGCTCACGCCCGGTTGCAAAAGCGTCGAGCGAAGTGAAATTCCCGCCATTCCTTTGCCACAGTAGGGAACGAAACCGGGATTGGCAGATTTAGCCCCTGATTCCGAGGAGGACAGGATGGACAGCCTGAAGATACAGGACGCTTTCACGCCCTACTATGCCGGCCGAAAGCGCTTTGCAGCGCCCAAGGACAGGCGCCTGCCTGCCAAGACTGAAACCAGCCTGACCAACGAGCTGGCCGCAAGCGCCGTGCCAGCGGACATCAGGCTTTTCGACACCGAACCCGACAGCACGACGGAGCACTGACCGGACGATGCCCAATCGCTTCGATATCTTCATCACCCGTCTTGAAACGAAGAACGCCCGCAACGACGCGCCGCTACCCCCGATAGGCGACCAGCACCGCGCCCGCCGCGATAAGGGCGACGCCAAGCCAGTTCGCTCCGGAGAGTCGCTCGCCGAGAAAGGCCGCGCCAAACACCGCCACAAGCACGACGCTTAACTTGTCGATCGGCGCTACCTGCGCCGCATTGCCGATTTTCAGGGCGCGGAAGTAGCACAGCCACGAGGCGCCGGTCGCCAGGCCGGACAGGCCGAGGAACAGCCAGGTTTTTCCCGAGATCGTAGACGGTGACTGGAACTGGCCGCTGGCGAGCAGGATGGCGCCGAGCACGATCAGGATGATGACCGTGCGGATGAAGGTGGCGAAATCGGAATTGATGTTTTCGATGCCGACCTTGGCGAAGATCGCTGTCAAGGCCGCGAAAGCCGCCGACAGCAGCGCCCAGAACTGCCAGGAGGAAACGGTCAGGTTCATTGCAGCCTCGCAAGCGACGTCTCAGTCCAGATACCGTGAAACGCGCTCTTTCAGAAGCGCTATCAACTCCGGATCCATGAATTCGTAGTCGTCTGGTATATCGAGGCAGATCACCTTGGCCGTCTTCAGGCTCGCCTTGAACTTCTTCTGCAGTTTGGTTCGGTGCGCCTTTTCCATGACGAAGATGATATTGGCCCACGCCACCAACTCATGCGTCAGCGGGTTGTCGGCATCGTGATTGGTACCGGCAGATGCGACCTCGATATCGCGGCGCGCGGAAAACACCTGCTCGGCGGTCGGGCTGCGCAAGCGGTTCTGGCTGCAGACGAAGAGGACGTTTTTCAAAGAGCTTTTCGGGACCATACTCACCGCGCCAGATCGGCCACCACGGCATCGAGCACGATCATGCCAGCCGGGGTGGCGCGCAGGCGGGTATTGCCGATCGGCGCCACCAGCCCTTCGCCCTGCAGCATCGACAGCCGCGCGCTCGACAGGCCGCGCCCGGAGAACGCCTCGTAGCGGGAGAGATCGATGCCTTCGGCCAGCCGCAGCCCCATCAGCAGGAACTCGTCGGCCTCTTCGGAACGGGTCAGGATCTCGCCGCCGGTGACGCCATGGCCCTTGGCCTCGACCAGATTGGCCCAGGTTTCCGGCATCCGCTCGGCGATCGTCACGGTGCGGCGGCCGTTCTCGACGAAGCGGCCATGCGCGCCGGGGCCGACGCCGACATATTCGCCATAGCGCCAGTAGGTCAGATTGTGCCGGCTTTCGGCGCCCGGCCTGGCGTGGTTGGAAATCTCATAGGCCGGCAGGCCGTGCGCCGACGTGATCTCCTGCGTCAGCGCATAGAGGTCGGCGGCATGGTCGTTGTCGGGAATGACGAATTTCTTCGCCGCATGCAGCGCATGGAAGGGCGTGCCTTCCTCGATGGTCAGCTGGTAGAGCGACAGATGATCGGCGGCATGGCCGATCGCCTGTTCGAGCTCGGATGCCCAAGTCTCCGGCGTCTGGCCAGGCCGCGCGTAGATCAGATCGAAGGACAGTCGCGGAAAAATCTCGCGCGCCAGGCCTATCGCATGCAGCGCTTCATCGACATTGTGCAGCCGGCCGAGGAAGCGCAGATCCTTGTCGTTCAGCGCCTGCACGCCGAGCGAGACGCGGTTGACGCCGGCCGCCCGGTAGCCACGGAAGCGCTCGGCCTCGACCGAGGACGGATTGGCCTCCAGCGTCACCTCGATGCCATCGGGCACGGTCCAGTTCCTGGCCACCGCGTCGAGGACCCTGGCCACCGTTTCCGGTTTCATCAGCGACGGCGTGCCGCCGCCGAGAAAGATGCTGGTCACTTCGCGCGGCCCGGTGCGCTGGCGCATGGTCGCCAGTTCCGCCTCGAAGGCGGCGGCAAAGCGCTCCTGGTCGACCGGCTGGTGGCGGACATGGCTGTTGAAGTCGCAATAGGGGCATTTGGCCGCGCAGAACGGCCAATGGATATAGACGCCAAAACCCGGCGCCCGGTCGAGCAGCATGCTCATGTCGAGCCCAATCCGGCCAGATTCAATCGTGCTTCGGCAAACTTCTGGAAGGCGCGGGCGCGGTGCGACAGCGCCTTGGCCTGGCCAGGCTTCCAGCCGTGCTTTTCCTCGGCGCTCATCTCGCCAAAGGTCTTGTCGAAGCCATTCGGCAGGAACACCGGGTCGTAGCCGAAGCCGAGTTCGCCGCGCGGCGGCCAGACCAGCGTGCCTTCGGCCTCGCCCCGATAATATTCGGCGTCACCGTCGGGAAACGCCAGGCAGATGACGGCGACAAAGCGCCCCTTGCGCTGTTCGGCCGAGGCGGCGCCGACTTCCTGCAGCGCCACTTCGGTGCGCTGCATGGCCATGCCGAAATCGCGCGAGCCGTCCGGGGTTTCGGCCCAGTTGGCGGTGTAGACGCCGGGCGCGCCGTCGAGCGCGTCGACGCACAGGCCGGAATCATCCGACAGCGCCGGCAGGCCGGTGGCCTTCGCGGCGGCCAGCGCCTTGATGTAGGCGTTTTCCTCGAAGGTGGTGCCGGTTTCGTCAGGCTCCGGCAGGCCATACTCCCTGGCCGATTTCGCTTCGAAGCCGAACGGCGCCATCAGGTCGGCGAATTCGCGCAGCTTGCCGGCATTGTGGCTGGCGACGACGATCTTCTTTCCATTAAGAGAATGCATCAAAGGCCCCAGATTCTTGGCTCGGCGAACTCGATCGAATTGCCCGAGGGGTCGCGTATATAGATCGAACGTCCGCCTTGCGGCCATTCGAATTCGCTTTCGATGGCGATGTGCCTCGCCTCGAGATGGGCTTTCCAGCCGGCGATTTCGACGGCGGTCGCCGCAAAGCAGAGATGGCCCTCGCCGACCGCGCCGTGCGGCGGCACCGGCAGCCGGGCGTCGGGCGCCGGCGGCACCCTGGTCGCCTCGGCGTTGAAGACCAGCAGCACGCCGGGGCCGCAGCGGAAGAAGATATGCCTGCCGTCGACCTTGCCGAGGAGGTGAAGTCCAAGCACGCCGGTGTAGAATTCTTCCGCCGCCGCCAGATCGGTGACGTAGAGGGCTGATTCAAGGATGGCGGAGGGGTTCACCGGAAAATCGATGGCTTACGCCACCGCCATCTGCTGGAGGCTGACCAGGCGATGGATGCCTTTCTTGGCCAGGCCCATCAATTCCGCGAACTGTTCCTCGGAGAACGGCTCGCCCTCGGCGGTGCCCTGGATCTCGACGATGCCGCCCTTGCCGGTCATGACGAAGTTGGCATCGGTACCGGCCGCCGAATCCTCGAGATAATCGAGGTCGATGACCGGCTGGCCGTCATGGATGCCGCAGGAAATGGCCGCGACATGATCCTTCAGCACCTTGGCGACACTGGCCATCTGCCGCGCTTCCATCCAGCGCAGGCAGTCGTACAGCGCGACCCAGCCGCCGGTGATCGAGGCGGTGCGGGTGCCGCCATCGGCCTGGATGACGTCGCAGTCGACGGTGATCTGCTGTTCGCCCAGCGCCTGCAGGTCGACCACGGCGCGCAAGGAGCGTCCGATCAGCCGCTGGATTTCCAGCGTGCGGCCACCCTGCTTGCCCGCGGAAGCCTCGCGGCGCATGCGCTCGCCGGTCGAGCGCGGCAGCATGCCGTATTCCGCCGTCACCCAGCCCTTGCCGGAATTGCGCATCCAGCCCGGCACCTTTTCCTCGAGGCTTGCCGTGCACAGGACATGGGTGTCGCCGAACTTCACCAGGCACGAACCTTCGGCGTGCTTGGAGACGCCGCGCTCGAAGGAGATGGCGCGCATTTCGTCGAATTGGCGTTTGGAAGGGCGCATTCAGGCTGCTTTCTTGTCATTTTTCGGAATCTTGGCCGGCTTGTAGCCGCATGGGACGCACGGCGCAAAGGAAAATGGCCTGAACACCCGTACAGACACCGGGGTGATCCGACGCAGACACCGGGGTGATCTGAGACAGACACCGGGTTGCGCGGGCCGTGGTGAAGTCTATATCCTTGATACGGAGGTTTTTGGCCGCAATGACCAAGGCAGTCGATCCCAGTTCGCAGTCGCCCGTGCTTCAATCGCCCGTACTTCAGGCGCTCGACATGCGCTCGCGCGACATCTTCCGGCGCATCGTCGATTCCTATCTCAGGGACGGGGAACCGGTGGGATCACGCAGCCTGTCGCGCATTCTGCCGTCCTCGCTGTCGCCCGCCACCATCCGCAATGTGATGAGCGACCTCGAGCATCTCGGCCTGATCTACGCCCCGCACATCTCCGCCGGCCGGCTGCCGACCCAGGCGGGCCTGCGTTTCTTCGTCGACGCCTTCATGGAGCTGGGCGACCTCTCCGACGAGGAACGCCGCACCATCGAGGCGCAGGTGAGGGCGTCCGGCTCGGGCGCGACGCTGGAACACATGCTGACCGAGGCCAGCCAGATGCTGTCGGGCATGTCGCGCGGCGCCGGCCTGGTGCTTGCCGCCAAGAACGAGGTGGCGCTGAAGCACATCGAATTCATCCAGCTCGAGCCGACCAAGGCGCTGGCGGTGCTGGTGTCGCAGAATGGCGACGTCGAAAACCGCGTCGTCGACCTGCCCGCCGGCATCACCGTCTCGCAACTGCACGAGGCGTCGAATTTCCTCAACGCCCATATCCGTGGCCGAACGCTGGCCGAGGCGCGGGTGGAGATCGCCCGCATCAAGGAAGAGACCAGGGCGGCGCTCGACACGCTGTCGCAGGACCTGGTCGAGAAGGGCCTGGCGGTGTGGGCGGGTGCCGACAGCGGCCTGCCGGCGCGGCTCATCGTGCGCGGCCGTGCCAATCTGCTCGAAAACGTCACCGCCCAGGCCGACATCGAATTGCTGCGGCACCTGTTCGAGGACATGGAAACGCAGGACGGGCTGATCCAGCTGCTTGACCTTGCCGAGGAGGGGTCGGGCGTGCGCATCTTCATCGGCTCGGAAAACAAGCTGTTTTCGCTGTCGGGTTCGTCGCTGGTGGTCGCGCCCTATCGCGACAAGGATGCGCGTGTCGTCGGCGCGCTCGGCGTCATCGGCCCGACCCGGCTGAATTATGCCCGCATCGTGCCGATGGTCGACTATACCGCACAGCTGATTTCCCGCATGCTGCGCTAAGGTGTTGATATTCAGGTGATGCCGGCCTGCAAATGGCGGCTTCCTGCGCTTCCGGTGCTCACGTACTTCAAGTACGCTCCGCTCCGGTTCTCGGAAACCACCATTTTCGGCTCGGCCTGACCTGAATCTCCACACCTTAGTCCCAAAATCGAAACAGGCTGCCAAGGAGAAAAACAATGGCTCTCGAAGAACTCAAGGCCCGGATCAGCCTGCTGCTGGAGGAAATGGTCAACCAGCCGGAGGACCAGCACGAAATCCAGGAACAATTGCGCGAAAAGCTGCGGGAAATGCGCGCCATGGGCCTGCCGTTGCCGGCCGATCTCGTCGCGCTGGAAAAACGCCTCGACGACGATTTTTACGCCGCCGGGAGTTGAGCCCGGACCTTCGTTTCCTTCAACTCATCGTGTGAGACGGAACCGAGGGACAGAACCGGCCGTTGGTTTCCTTCGCGACCAGGTGGAGGACAAAATGATCCGATTGGCCGGACTGGTGCTTCCCGCACTGTTTCTCACCACCGCCGCTTTCGCCCAGCAGGCGGATCAGCCGGTGCTGAAGGGCGCGGCCGCCTTCGGCGACTGGCGTGCCGACAGGCCGGGGGTGCGCCGCCTGATCAGGCCGGAAGACCTGCCGAAGCCCTACGTCACCAAATCCGCTTCGAACAGCGCCGGCCTCGCCGAAAGGCCGGCTGGTGCCAAACCACAATTGCCGCCGGGCTTTTCGGCCGAGCTGGTCGCGTCGGGCATCGACAATCCGCGCGTCGTGCGCGTCGCGCCGAACGGCGACCTGTTCGTCGCCGACAGCGAAGCCAACCAGGTCCGCGTCTATCGCCTGGGCGAGGGCAGCGCCAAGCCCGCCAAGGACAGCATCTTCGCCGGCAACCTCAACCAGCCCTATGGCATTGCCTTCTACCCGCCGGGCAACGATCCGCAATGGGTGTATGTCGCCAACAGCGACAGCATCGTGCGCTTTGCCTACCGCGATGGCGACCTGAAGGCCGCTGGCGCGCCGGAAACCATCGTCGACAACATCCCTGCCAATCATCACTGGACCCGCGACATCGTTTTCTCGTCGGATGGCAAGACGCTTTATCTGTCGGTCGGCTCGGGATCGAATGTCGCCGAGGACATGGGCAAGGCGCCGCAGGGTGGGCTCGCGGCGTGGGCGAAGTCAAAGCCGCTGGGTGCGGCCTGGGGTTCCGAGGATGGACGTGCCGATGTGCTGGCCTTCGATCCGGACGGCAAGAATGGCCGCATCGTCGCCACCGGCCTGCGCAACTGTTCGGGCATGACGGTTCAGCCGGCGACCGGCGCGCTGTGGTGCGTGGTCAACGAGCGCGATGCGCTGGGCGACAATGTGCCGTCTGAATACGCAACTGTCATCAAACAGGGCGCCTTCTATGGCTGGCCCTGGTATTATATCGGCAACAACGAGGATCCGCGCCACAAGGGCGAACGCCCCGATCTTGCCGGCAAGGCAACCCTTCCCGATGTGCTGATGCAGGCACATTCGGCGCCGCTCAACATCGCCTTCTACGACGGGAAGACTTTTCCCCAGGAGTACCAGGGCGACGCTTTTGTGGCCCTGCACGGTTCGTGGAACCGCGGCAACAGGACCGGGTACAAGGTCGTGCGCCTGCTGTTCAGGGATGGCAAGCCGACCGGCGAATACGAGGATTTCATCACCGGCTTCGTCATCTCCAACGGCGAGGTGTGGGGACGGCCGGTCGGCGTGGCGGTGGCAAGCGACGGCGCGCTGATCGTCAGCGAAGATGGCAACGGCACCATCTGGCGCGTCACCTATGGCGGCGGTCGCTCCTGATCCTGCTCGGCAGGGCAGACCCCTCACCCGGATTGCCAACGCCGCCGCCAGACTCCTCTTCCGCTGGGACAAGGTGTGCGCGAAGCGGCCGGATGAGGGGGTCTGCGGGTGTCGCAGCAATATCTGGTGCAATGGATTCCGACCCCAGGGAATTCAACCCTGGTCCGTTGCATGCGACAAGGCCTTCTGATCTGAGACCAATGCCATGACCCTCACCGGATTCCTCGCCTACAGTGCCGCTCTCGGCATCGCTGCCGCCATTCCCGGCCCCGGCATCACCGCGCTCGTCGCACGCGCGCTCGGCTCCGGCTTCCGCTCGTCGCTGGCAATGTCCTTCGGCCTGATGCTAGGCGACCTCACCTATCTGACCGCCGTGGTGCTTGGCCTCGCTTTCGTCGCGCAGACCTTCGGCATGGTCTTTCTCGCCATCAAATGGCTGGGCGTCGCTTATCTCGCCTTCCTTGGCTGGCGCTTCTGGAACAGCGGCATCACGCCCGAGACGGTCGAGGCAAGGAAAGGCAAGGGCGGGCTGCTGTCGAGCTTTGTCGCCGGCCTCACCGTCACGCTCGGCAATCCGAAGACGATGATCTTCTATCTCGCCATCACGCCGACCATCGTCGACCTGAAGACCATCACGCTGGCCGACTACGGCATTCTCGTCGCGCTGACGATCGTCGTGCTCCTGGTGGTGCTGCTGCCATATCTGGCGTTGGCGGCCAAGGCGCGCTGGTTCCTCAAATCGCCGCGCGCGCTCAAGGCGCTGAACCGCACCGCCGCCGGCTTCATGGTCGGCGCCGCAGCGGCGATCGCCGCCCGTCAGTAGGGCTCTTTCGGCCAAAATATTCCCGGGACTGACTTTTCCGGGAAATGCTTTTCCGGGACCGGGGCGTTTTAGACACGGGTCCCACTCGGATATTTTCAATCGACAGTCTATCTTGCGCGACCGAAGGCTCTATCTTGCCGGCTGCAGTGCCACTTGCCTGAAATCCTCACTTGCCTGAAGTTCTGGGAGCGAAACCAATGAACAAGCCCGTCACATCCGCCCGCGTGCCCGGTCGCGGCCGCGTCTACAGTTCCATCACCGATACGATCGGCGATACGCCGCTGGTGCGGCTCGACAAGTTCGCCAAGGAAAAGGGCATCGTCGCCAATCTCATCGCCAAGCTCGAATTCTTCAATCCGATCGCCTCGGTGAAGGACCGCATCGGCGTGGCGATGATCGAGGCGCTGGAGGCAGCCGGTAAGATTTCTCCCGGCAAGACCACGCTGGTCGAACCGACGTCCGGCAACACCGGCATCGCGCTCGCCTTCGCCGCCGCCGCCAAGGGCTACAAGCTGATCCTGACCATGCCGGAGACAATGTCGGTCGAGCGCCGCAAGATGCTGGCGCTGCTCGGCGCAGAGCTGGTGCTGACCGAGGGTCCGAAAGGCATGAAGGGCGCCATCGCCAAGGCCGATGAACTGGCGGCGACGATCCCCAACGCGATCATCCCGCAGCAGTTCGAGAATCCGGCCAACCCGGAAATCCATCGCAAGACGACGGCCGAGGAGATCTGGAACGACACCCATGGCGAGGTCGATATCTTCGTCGCCGGCATCGGCACCGGCGGCACCATCACCGGCGTCGGCCAGGTGCTGAAGAAGCGCAAGCCCTCGGTGCATGTCGTCGCCGTCGAGCCGGAAGCCTCGCCGGTGCTGTCGGGCGGCCAGCCCGGCCCGCACAAGATCCAGGGCATCGGCGCCGGCTTCGCGCCAAAAATCCTCGACACCACGATCTATGACGAGATCGTCAAGGTCTCGAACGAGGATTCCGTCGCCAACGCGCGCCTCGTCGCCCGCCTCGAAGGCGTGCCGGTCGGCATCTCGTCGGGCGCTGCCCTGCAGGCGGCAATCGTGGTCGGCTCAAGGCCGGAGAACAAGGGCAAGAACCTTGTCGTGATCATCCCGTCCTTCGCCGAACGCTATCTGTCGACTGTGCTGTTCGAGGGGCTGGGGGCTTAAGGACGGGTTTCGGCCGGCTAGACCGTCTGGTCCGTTGAAAAGAGCTTCGTGGCCGCCGTTGCGCGCTTGAGTGCAAGGCGGCTTGCGTGTCAAATCCGCTGCCGGCCACGCGCCGGCGGGGGAGGATTTCATGTACAAGCTCTACACCCGTCCGGGCAGCGGCGGCTTCGTCGTCGAGGCGGCACTGACGCTGGCGAACGCGCCATTCGAGCAGATCGACGTGCCGAAGACGGACCAGCCCGATCCGACCTTCCTCGGCATCAGCCCCTTGAACCAGGTGCCGGTGCTGACCTTGCCGGACGGCCGCTCGATGACCGAATCGGCGGCGATCTGCGTCCTGCTTGCCGAACGCCATCCCGACGCCAGACTGGCGCCGGCGATCGACGCGCCCGCCCGCGCCGACTTCCTGCGCTGGATGGCCTTCATGTCGTCGGTTCTCTATCCGGCGGTGCTGCGTTTCTACTACGCGAACCGCTATACGTCCGATGCCGACGGCACGAAAGCGGTCAAACAGGCGGCCATTGCCGAGATGGACCGCGGCTTTGCCGTTCTCGATACCGCTCTCGATGGCCATGACTGGCTGGTCGGCGACCTGATGTCGCTGGCCGACATCTATCTCGTCATGCTGGTGGCCTGGCATCCCGACGTCGACAAAGCCCGTACGGCCTGGCCGAACATCGAACGGCTGTGGGCCAGGCTGCGCGACCATCCGCTGATGAAGAAGCTCAACACATCGCACGAGATGTGGCCGATCTGAACGGGCTGTTGGAAGCGAGGCTCAATTTCGGAGCGCTGCCCGTTTTCCCTGCAGGAAGCGGCGCACCGCCGGATCGCTTTCGAGGCCGATCGCCCGCTCATATGCGTCGGTCGCCAACTGCACCTGACCCAGCCTGGCCAGCAGACCCGCCCGGGCTGCCCAGTAGGGCTGATAGTCATCGAGCCGCTTGTCGTCGCCCAGCACGTAGAGGGCCGCCAGTCCCGCCGCGGCGCCCTCGGCTTCGGCGATCGCCACCGCGCGGTTGATCGCCACCACCGGCGATCCCGCGACCGAAAGCAGCGCGTCGTAGAGCTCGCGGATCGCCACCCAGTCGGTGCGCCCGGTCCGCCGTCGTGTCGCATGGGCGGATTGCACGGCTGCCTCGAGTTGGTAGCGGCCGATGATGCCCCTGCTGGCGGCGCGACCGAGCAAGGCTTCCGCCTCGTCGACCAAGGCGTGATCCCAAAGCGCGCAATCCTGCTCGGCGAGCGGCACATAATCTCCGGCCGCATCGCGCCGCGCGGCGCGGCGCGCTTCGGCAAATAGCATCAGCGACAGCAGGCCGAGCGCCTCCGGCTCATCAGGCAGCAGCGAGGCCACCAGCCGGCCGAGCCAGATGCCTTCGGTGGCGAGGTTGCGACGCCGCGTCTCGGTGCCAGCCGGGTCGGACCAGCCTTCGGCGAAGGTCGCGTAGATGGCTTCCAGCACCGCATCCAGCCGCTCGCCGAGTTCGGCCCGCTCAGGCACGCGGAACGGAATGCCGGTTTCGCGGATGCGGGTCTTGGCGCGCACCAGGCGCTGACCCATCGTTGCCGGTGAGACCAGGAAGGCGGAAGCGATCGCCGCCGCGTCGAAGCCCAGCACAGTCTGCAGGATCAGCGGTGCCCGCACGCCCGATTCGATCGCCGGATGGGCGCAAGCGAACATCAGCCGCAGCCGTTCGTCGGGCAGATCTTCATCGGTCATGCGCGCCTCCACCTCCTCGGCGATCAGCTTGAGATGGTCACGGCCGGCCTCGCTGGTCAGCCGCCGCCGGACCGCATCGACGCGTCGCCGCCGCGCCACCGCCAGCAGCCAGGCTTCCGGCTTTTCAGGCACGCCGGTTCGCGGCCAGCGTTCGAGCGCCGCGGCAAAGGCATCGGCCAGCGCGTCCTCGGCGCCGGCCACGTCGCGGGACCGTGCCGAGAGATAGGCGATCAGCTTGCCGTAGCTTTGCCGGGCGGCCGCCTCCGCGACCGCCCGCGCGGTATCTGATCCGGTAGCGGTCACGCAGCAGTATACTTTGTCATGTATTCCGCCATCGGCCAGATCGGCCGCACTTCCAGAGTGCCGGCGCTGGCACCAGGACAGCGCGACGCCCAGGAAATTGCCGCGTCCATGTCCGGCACTTCGATCATGTAGTAGCCACCAAGCTGTTCCTTGGTGTCGGCATAGGGGCCGTCAAGCACGTTGGTCTTGCCGCCGGCCACCCGCACGGAGGTTGCCACCGACGTCGGCCTCAACCGCTCGCCGCCAACGAACACGCCAGCTTTCTTCATCGCTTCGGTATAGGCGCCGTAAGCGGCGCTCATCTGGACGGCCGCCTCCTTGGGTGCCGCCGCCATTGCGGCTTCGTTGGAATAGATAAGAAGCAGATACTGCATGGTCATCTCCCGTGGTTACAGGGCCGCATCGTTGCGGGCCGAACGTATGTCGCGCGGCCATGTCCGATTTCGACAGGCTGAAGAAAAACTTTCGCGCCTAGTCGGCCATTGTGCAAGGAGACGCTGGCCGACGCCGCTACCCAACGGCTGAACCAAGCGACGTTGCATCCCTGGAACCATGCGAGTCCACGGGCACGAGCCAGCCGCGATAGCGCACAATCAGCCCGGTGAGCGGATGCGAGATCTCGACATGAAAACGGAAGCGGCCATCCTCGACCGTTTCGTGGGATGTCGAGCGCGGGCAGAGCCACATCGGCAGCGGCAGGCCCAACAGGCTCCAGTGGCGCAGGACAAGGGACAGCTTTCCCTCCTCGGCCACCAGCGCCATGGCAAAGCTCAGTGGTCCGAAGCGTTCACAAAGCAGGCGATGCGAACGGCCCCGACCTGCGAACTGGCGGCTGGAAAAGCTATGCTTGCCGAAAGTCCGCGTCCATGTCTCCCCATTCCTGTCGACGTCGAAGCGGGCACGGACCGGGATGTCGGCGCTCGTCTTGGGGAAGCCGACCAGCGATGCCGTTAGCCGGCCAAGGATGTTTGATCCGCGCTCGACGCTGGCGCGACCTTCAGCTATTTTCGTGCAGTCGTGCATGCCCCGGATTTCCTCGGGCAGACGCTGCCAGGCATCGCCGAGCAGGACGGCATAGAGCTGTCCATCCGGATTAGCGTCCGTGTCGTCGCGAAAGCCGGTATGGATCGTCTTGACTGCAAACAGGGCTTCATAGTCGGCAAGCTCGAGATCTCTCACTGCAGCACGTGCCCCGGGTGTAGGTGCATGGCCGTCCAGCGTCTTTCGAACCAGCGCCTCGACCGCCATCGACGGGATCAGTGGCCCGTCATCGCCTTCCGCCAGCAGATGCCACGAGCGCTTGACCGGCGCACCGGCCTGGCTGGCACCGGTGACTTCAACGAACATGCCGCCGCGATGTTCGCCCCAGCGCAGCCGGGTGGTTGCCCAATGCATCAGCGGGGCGAGCGGCGACAGCGAGCGAACCAGCCCGATGCGGACCAGCCAGGCCAGACCGACAAGAGCACGATGCAGGATTTCGGGTACCGGCCCGGCACCCATCCAGATGGTTTTGGCCTGCGGCCACAGTTCTCCCAACGCGCGCAGGTCCGGCACGTCGACGAGCGAAAACAGCGTGTTCTTCAGCGGCACGCGGCCCGGTGGCGCAATGGTGTAGCGCATCTGTTCGGTAAGCGGGTGGCCCTGCGTCTTGATGCCGTCGCTCACCAGCGCGACCGACTGGCCGGCGTAGCCAGCGATCGCCCGGATGACGTTTTCGCCGACGCCCGCGTAGGGCGACGGCGCGATGCCACCGGCGATCGTGTCGATCCTCGCCATGTCGGAGGACAGCCGGCGCACCACCGCCGCCGTCAGCACGGGAAAGCTGGAGACGCCGGAGAGCACGAACAGCCCGGCCCGCTTCGCAGCTGCATCGAAGGCCGGCACGCCAGCGACGAAATCCGAGCCGTCGGCGAGGTCGAGATAGTTGACGCGCTTGGCGATGCAGGCCTCGATCAGCCGATAACGGCCCTCGCCATAGGCCTGGAACGGGCCGCTGGCGTCGACCAGCGCGTCAGGGCGCAGCGACGCCAGTTGCGCGGCGAGATCGCCATCCCTGTCGAACACCGCCGGCACCAGCTGGGCAGCGACACCGCCACGGTGCCCGCACCAGGCCTCCGCCTTGGCCAGCGAGCGGCCGGCAACGATCACTGTCAGGCGCGGCTCATTCACCAGCAGTTGGACGATGCGGCCGCCAAAAGTGCCGTAGCCGCCGACAATGAGAAGTTTCATCCGCTGCTCCCCCCAGAGCCACTCTTAACCAAGGAACCGCTCCCGCATCTCGGCGGAAGGGACCTCGCAACTGTCCTTCCTGCCGAACAGGGCGTAGCGGTTCTTGGCAATGCGATTGTAGAGCCAGTCGCGAAGCGGGGGCGGCAGCAGCAACAGTACTCTGGCCGTCCGCCAGGGCCAGCCGAGTTCCGACATGGCGGCAACGAAGCTGTCGAGCCGTGCGAAGGCGACGCCGTCGACCAGGACGAGATTGGTTTCGTAGCTGTCCGTCCGCAGCCCGTGCTTGCTGAACAGCGCCTGGCCGAACGGCGACTGCGCGGTGGCGAAGCGGAAGCGGCTTTGGCGGTCGAGCCTGACCACCGTGCGGACGAAGCCGGAGCACATCACGCAGACGCCATCGAAGACGATCAGCGGATGGCGTGCATCGAAAGGCTCGGGGGGCGGCTTGGCTTAGGCCGATTTGATTGGGACGGCCGATTTGACTGGGGTCAACTTGACCTGGGAAGGTCGGTCACGCAGGCCTCGGCTGCTCGTGTCTGAAGACACCAAGCCAGCCAGAGGCGGCATCAAAGACGTGGCGATGTCGCACGCCGTCTGTCGGCGAGAGCGGGACGCTCGGCGCGATAGGTCGTGGCGCGGGATTCCGCCGCAGGCCTGCAGATCCGGCTGTCGTGACGGGTCTCGAAGGTCATGATCAGTGCGCGCCCAGCGAATTGCCGCGACGGGCGCAAGCCGGGCCGGGGCCGCGCATGTAGTATCGCTCGGGCCGATAGGTCGGCGCGACAAATTCGCGGATGGCGGCGGCATAGCCGATGAGGTGCGCGAGGAAGTTCATTTTACCTGTCCCTGTCCCGATTTTCGGATGTCCCTTCCGAATTGCGAGAACGATAACATCGAGGCGTGAATAGTCGGTGAACGTGATGTTAATTTCTGGTCGAAAACCCGTCGCTTCGTGGCCGGAATGCGGCTGATTCGGGGTGTTTCCGTGCCTTTTGTCGCCATTCCGCCCAGTGTGACTTTTGCATCACATATGTTTCGTTTGAATGTCGCCTGCGCGCGGTTCTGTTTCAATTTTTGCCGCCGCCGCGAAATGTCTGTGCCTGCCTGCCCGAATCCGGCGCGGCGTCTCGGCATTCGGATCGTCACGCGGCGGCGGAACTGGAGCGAGGTCTGTCCGTTCTCACCTTCATCTGGATCCGGAAGGGAAAATGTCATGGCGCCGCGTCCGGCCTGGAAGGGCTATCTCAAGCTGTCGCTGGTCACCTGTGCCGTCGAACTGACCAACGTCGTCACCCATACCGAGAAGGTCTCGTTCCGGGTGCTGAACCGCAAGACCGGCAATACGGTGAAACGCATCTACGTCGACTCGCAGACCGGCAAGCCGCTCGGCGACGGCGACGAGATCAAGGGCTACGAAGTCAGCGACGGCGATTTCGTTCACATCGATGAAGACGAGATCGAAGCGGTGCAGATCGAGTCCTCGCACACGATGAGCCTCGACGGCTTCGTCGACAAATCCTCGATCCAGCAGATCTATCTCGACACGCCCTATTATGTCGCGCCGGCCGACGAGGTGTCGGAGGAGGCGTTCGCCGTCATCCGCGACGCGATGGAGGCCAGGAAGATGGCCGGGCTGGCGCGCATCGTGCTCTATCAGCGCGAACGCCCGGTGGTCATCGAACCGTTGGGCAAGGGCATGGTGCTGACGACACTGCGCTACGACAACACGGTGCGCCAGCCGGACACCGTGTTCGGCGATATCAAGGCGGTGAAGACGGACCAGGAGATGACCGACCTGGCCGAGTTGATCATCGACAAGAAGAAGGCGAAGTTCGATCCGTCGAAATTCGATGACAAATACGAGGCCGCCCTGCTCGAACTGATCCGCGCCAAGAAGGCCGGCAAGACGGCACCCAAGGCCAAAGCCGCGCCCAAACCCTCCAATGTCGTCAGTCTGTTCGACGCGCTGAAGAAGAGCCTGTCGTCGGATGCAAGCTCAACGAAGGCTTCGGCGGAAGCCAAACCGGCGGCAAAGCGCCCCAAGCCGAAAGCCGGCGTGCCCAAGCGCAAATCGGCCTGAGGAGACGCAGAGATGGCCAGCCTCGAACAATATCAATCCAAGCGCGATTTCAAGAAGACGTCCGAGCCGGCCGGCAAGGTGCCGCTCGGCAAGGGGAGCAGCGCGGGCGGCATCTTCGTCATCCACAAGCACGCGGCGACGAGGCTGCATTACGACCTTCGCCTCGAGCATGGCGGCGTGCTGTGGAGCTGGGCGGTGACGCGCGGACCGAGCCTGGACCCGCATGAGAAGCGGCTGGCGGTGCATGTCGAGGACCATCCGCTCGACTACGCGCCGTTCGAGGGCACCATTCCCAAGGGCGAATATGGCGGCGGCTCGGTCATCGTCTGGGACGAGGGCACATGGACCCCCGAGACCGACCCGGCCAAGGCGATGAAGAAGGGGCATATCAGCTTCGAGCTGCACGGCCACAAGCTGCACGGTCTCTGGCATCTGGTCAGGTTGAAGCCGCGCGCGGGCGAGAAGCGCGATAACTGGCTGCTGATCAAGTCCGACGATGCCGCCGCGCGTCCCGGCGAGGACATCCTCAAGGAGGCGCCGGAATCTGTGAAGTCCGGCTTGACGGTCGAGGAGGTCGGCGAGGGCAAGACCGCCAGGGGCGAGAGGCCTGGCGTCTGGCATTCCAACAAGCCGGCCGCCGGCAAGGCGAAGCCCGGCAAGCGCCTCAACTTCATCGAGCCGCAGCTCGCCACGCTTGAGCGGGAAGCCCCGCCGGGCAAGGACTGGCTGCACGAGGTGAAGTTCGACGGCTACCGCATGCAGGCGCAGATCGCCGGCACCGACGTGCGATTGCTGACCCGCACCGGCCTCGACTGGACGGAAAAATTCGGCAGCGAGATCATCGCGGAGCTGGCAGCGCTGAAATGCAGCGACGCCATCATCGACGGCGAGATCGTCGTGCTGGCCGACAGCGGCGTCTCTTCCTTCGCGCTGCTGCAGCAGGATTTGTCGGCGAAGCGGACAAATCGCTTCATCTACTATGTGTTCGACCTGATGCGCCTCGACGGCAAGGATTTGCGCGCCGAGCCTCTGGTCGAGCGCAAGCAGGCCTTGCAGGAGCTGCTCGGCGAGCAGTCCGAGAATGCGGCGGTCCGCTTCAGCGACCATTTTTCCGAACCCGGCAAGATCATGCTGGAGCATGCCTGCCGCATGGGTCTGGAAGGCGTCGTCTCCAAGCGCGCCGACGCGCCCTATCGCAGCGGGCGCGGCCCGACATGGGTGAAGTCGAAGTGCACGGCGCGACAGGAATTCGTCATCGGCAGCTATTTGCCGTCGGAAAAGACCGGGCGCGGGCTGCGCTCGCTGCTGGTCGGCTATCACGAAGGCGGCAAGCTGCATTATGCCGGGCGCGTCGGCACCGGCTTCTCCGCCAAGGGCGCCGCCGACCTGAAGACAAGGCTCGACGCGCTGAAGGCAACATCGTCGCCTTTCGACGAAGCGGTGCCGAAGGGCAAGGGCCTGGTCTGGGTCAAGCCGGAGCTGGTCGGCGAAGTGGAGTTCCGCAGCTGGACCTCCGACCGTATAATACGCCATGCCTCGTTCCAGGGATTGCGCGAGGACAAGCCGGCGGAGGAAGTCGTGCAGGAAAAGCCGAAGGCATCGACAGGCAAGAGCCCGGCCAGGGCGAAGGCGGCATCAAGCGGCGCCGCCGAACCCGCCGGGGCGATGACGACCACGGTAAAGCTTTCCCATCCCGACAAGCTGCTATGGCCCGAGGAAAAGATCTCCAAGCAGGGCCTGCTCGACCACTACGCGCAGGTCTGGCCGCGCATGGAACAGTTCATCGTCAACCGGCCGCTCAGCCTGGTGCGGGCGCCGGACGGCGTCGGCGGTCCGCGCTTCTTCCAGAAGCATGCATCCGCCGGCATGAGCGACAAGATCGCGCGGATGAAAGACCCGACGGACGGCGAGGAGATCCTGTTCGTCAGGGATTTCGACGGCGTCGCGGCACTCGTCCAGTACGGCGTGGTCGAGATCCATATCTGGGGCTGCACCGTTGACGAACTGGAAAAGCCCGACCAGATCATCTTCGATCTCGACCCCGATGAAGGCGTCGAGGTCAAGGCGGTGCGAGAGGCGGCACTCGATATCAGGGGCAGGCTCGACGAGCTGGCGCTGCCGAATTTCGTCAAGACATCGGGCGGCAAGGGCTACCATGTCCTGGTACCGCTGAAGCCCTCAGCGGATTGGGATGCGGTGAAAACCTTTGCCCATGATTTCGCCAAGGCACTCGAACAGGCCTCCCCCGACCGCTACACGGCGACGCTGTCGAAGAAGGCGCGCACGGGAAAAATCTTCGTCGACTATCTGCGCAATGGCCGGGGCTCGACGACGGTCGCGCCCTATTCGTCTCGCGCCAAGAAGGGCGCCACCGTGTCGATGCCGGTGACCTGGCCCGAGATCGAGGCCGGGCTGGCGCCGAATGCTTTCCCGATCGGCGACAAGTCGACACTGAAGCGGCTGGCGCAAACCGATCCGTGGGCGGATTTCTTCGCGCAGGGCAAGGCGCTGAAGCGGGGTTAGCCGCTGCGCATTAGTCGGCAAAGCATCAGGCCAGAAACACCTTCTCGAAAGCCTGCTTGCCCGGCGGCGAGAAAATGACCGCGCGGCTATCCTTCTCGCGGCGCGCCCATTTCTGGGCGAGGATCTTGTCGAGGATGGCGGCGCCCAGCGTGCCGGCGAGGTGCGAGCGGCGGACGCTCCAGTCGAGGCAGGCGCGGCAGACCGGCCGTCGCGGCTTGGCATCGACATCGATGCCGATGGCGGCGAAATGCGATGCCGCCGACGGCCCGAGCCTGATCTCCTGGTCGTTACGCAGGATGATCTCTTTCTCGACAAAACGGTCGAGCATCGCCACGGCCTGCTCGCCAGCGAGGTGATCGTAGCAGACGCGCGCCACGCGCATGGCCGAATCGCGTGGGCCCTGCCGCACGCGCTGCGGCCCGACAGAAGCGGCGACGCCGGTGATGGCTTCGATCATTCCGGCCACTTGCGGACCGGCAAGACCGTAGTAGCGATGCCGGCCCTGGCTCGCCAGCGTCAGCAATCCGCCCTCCATCAGCTTCGACAGATGCGAGCTGGCGGTCGGCAGCGATACGCCGGCCTCGAGCGCCAGTTCACTCGCCGTCAGTGCGGTGCCGCCCATCAGCGCGGAGAGCATGTTGGCCCGCGCCGGATCGCCGACCAGGCTGGCTATGCGGGCAATGTCGGGTCCTTCACGCATAGTTCGTTATCCATTGAAGCATCGCTGCGAGATAATCACTATTCTCGGTTCAGCTCAAGCAGGCGGCGCAGCCGACCGCCAGCTGCCTAGCACAATGAAGCGCGCGACGTTTCGACCGTGCTCGAACCATCGATGCAACGACCGAGGAGACGACAATGGCCATCACCTGCTTCATCCGCTACGAGATCGACCCGTTCGGCAAGGCGGCCTTCGAGGAGTACGCCCGCAACTGGGGCCAGGCCATACCGCGTTGCGGCGCCGATTTGATCGGCTATTTCGCGCCGCACGAGGGCTCGGCCACGACAGCCTATGCCGCCTACAACATCGAGAGCCTGGCCGCCTACGAAGCTTATCGTGCCCGGCTTGCCGCCGATCCCGCCGGCAAGGCAAACTACGCGTTCGCCCGCCGCGAAAGATTCATCCTCAAGGAGGACCGCATGTTCCTGAAACTGGCTTCCGGCCCACACGCCAAGCTGGTGCTGCCGTGATCGCCGTCATCTTCGAGGTCGAACCCGCGGAAGGCAAACGCGATGCCTATCTCGGGATCGCCGCCAAACTGCGCCCTTTGCTCGACGGCGTTGACGGCTTCATCTCGATCGAGCGCTTCCAGAGCCTGGTCGACCCGAACCGCATCCTGTCCCTGTCGTTCTGGCGCGACGAGGACGCGGTCAAGGCCTGGCGCAACACCGAGGAGCACCGGCAGGCGCAACAGGCCGGCCGCGGCGGCATCTTTGCCGGCTACCGTCTGCGCATCGCGCATGTGGTGAGGGATTACGGGCTGACCGAGAGGGACGAGGCGCCGGCGGACAGCCGGGCGGTGAATGGGTGAGGCTTACGGGTTGATGTGGGCGCCGCCCCTCATCCGCCTGCCGGCACCTTCTTCCCGTATAGTGACGGGGAGAAGAGACAAGCTCCGGCGCCGGCGACCCCCTCTCCCCGTTCTTCACGGGGAGAGGGTAAGGGTAAGGGTGAGGGGCGGCGCTGACCTTTGCCGCTCTTACCTACGCATTGCCGATCAGCACGCCGGCCGCGAACACCAGAGCGCCGCCGAGCACCACCTGGAAGGCGGCGCGCAGGAACGGCGTCTGCATGTAGCGGTTCTGGACGAAGGCGATGGCCCACAGCTCGAAGAACACCACCACCGCGGCGACAGCGGTCGCCGTCCAGAAATGCGGGATGAGATAGGGCAATGCGTGGCCAAGGCCACCCGCCGACGTCATGACGCCGGTGGTGATGCCGCGTTTCATCGGCGAGCCGCGGCCCGACAGCTTGCCGTCGTCGGACGCCACTTCGGTGAAGCCCATCGAGATGCCGGCGCCGATCGAGGCGGCAAGGCCGACCAGAAAGGTCTGCCAGGTGTCGTGCGTGGCGAAAGCGGCGGCGAAGATCGGCGCCAGCGTCGACACCGAACCGTCCATCAGGCCAGCCAGTCCCGGCTGCACATAGGTCAGGATGAACTGGCGCCGCTCGGCCGCGGCCTCTTCGTCCTTCACTTCGCCCGGCACGTGCTTTTGCTCAAGGCGCTGCGCCAGCGTCTCGTGCCCCTGTTCGGCCAGCGCCAGGTCGTCGAGCAGTTTTCTGGTCGAGGCATCGGTGGTGCGCTTTGCCGCCTCGACGTAGAACAGATAGGCCTGCCGCTCCATCGCTTCGGCCTGGCTGCGCACATGCTCGACGCCGAGGGGTCTCACCAGCCAGTCGGGCTTGCGCTCATAGTAACCCTTCACATGTTCGCGCCGGATCAATGGAATGCGCTCGCCGAAACGCTGGCGATGAAGCTCGATCAACGAGTCGCGATGGCCGTCCTCTTCCTCGGCCATCTCCTCGAACACTTTCGCCGATTGCGGAAAGCTTTCCGCCAGCCCGTCGGCATAGGCACGGTAGATGCGCCCATCATCTTCCTCGGACGAAATGGCCAGCGCCAGGATTTCCTGCTCGGAGAGCGATTCGAAAGGACGGCGGCCGAAGCCGAAGCCGAAAACACGGGAAAGCATGAGGAATTCACCCTAGTTTAGAATAATTCTAAACTAGGGTTTGACACGCCCCCGGTCAATCGCGCGCTTGCGTCGCGAGTCAAGAATTGTTGAAGTCTCCGGTCGGCGCCGGCCCTTCATTATCGGCAAAGATTCACCTATATAGCTGAACCTAAGCCAAGAATAGGGAAAGCCGCAGATGACGACAAGGCAGCACGCACCGGAATTCGACCCCAAGCCCGTTCTCGATCTCATCGCCAGCATCGAGGCCGACCTGCAGCGCCTGAAGGGCCTGGTCGAGCAGCAGGTCGAGAAATTCGATCCCGCCAATCCGCACAACAAGGCCCCGGACGGCAAGCTGACGGAGGAAGGCGTGGAGTGCTGCTACCGCATGTTCGACGAAGGCAAGTCGCGCTATTCGGTCGCCCAGCAGATGAAGATCTCGTTTGCCGCCGCCACCCACCGGTTCAACAACTGGCGCAAGTTGGGCGGCACGAAGAGGCAGCGGGCGCTTCTGGGGTGAAGAGAGGTTGGCTGCAAGGCCAATTGCCGGTCCCGGCGCCTCTCATGAACCCCAACCTTGTGACGGTCACATTTTTTCAATGGTGTGCCACCGTTGTTTGCAGGCATCATGAGAAGACACTGTCTCTTTTTGCTGGACCTCGCATGACCGCCACCACGCCTCCCGGCATAGCCGACATCCACCGTGCCGCAGCCCGGCTTTCCGGCCTGATTGTCGAAACGCCGTTGATCGAATCGCCTGAACTCAACAAGCGCTTCGGCGCCCGCATCCTGTTCAAGCCGGAGACGCTGCAGCGCACCGGCTCCTTCAAGTTCCGCGGCGCCTACAACAAGCTGTCGTCGCTCAGCGAAGAGGAGCGCCGCCGGGGCGTCGTCGCCTTCTCGTCGGGCAACCACGCGCAAGGCGTCGCCGCCTCCGCCGCGATGTTCGGCGTCAAGGCGGTCATCGCCATGCCGGCCGACGCGCCGGCCATGAAGATCGGCAATGTCCGCAAGATGGGAGCGGAGGTGGTGCCGTTCGACCGCTTCCGCGACGACCGCATGACCGTGGTGGGCCCGTACATCGAAAGGGGCATGGTGCTGGTGCCGCCCTTCGACGATCCGGCCATCATCGCCGGCCAGGGTACGATCGGCCTCGAATTGATGCGCCAGGTGGAAGCGCTTGGCGTGGGCCTCGACGCGGTGCTGGTGCCCTGCGGCGGCGGCGGCCTGAGCAGCGGTATCTCTGTCGCCGTCAAGGACGCCTCGCCCGGCACTGCCGTCTGGGCCGTGGAACCCGAGCATTTCGACGACACCCGCCGCTCGCTGGCAGCGGGCGCCAGGGTCGCGAACGCGCCGGGCCACAGTTCGATCTGCGATGCTATCCTCACCGCCGAGCCGGGCGTGATCACCTTCGAGATCAACCGCAGGAACCTTGCCGGCGGCATCGCCGTCTCCGACAAGGCGACGGCCCAAGCGATGCGCGACGCCATGGCCTATCTCAAGCTGGTGGTCGAACCCGGCGGCTGTGTCGGGCTGGCGGCGCTGTCGTCGGGCGAGATCGAGCTGGCAGGCAAATGCATCGCCGTGGTGCTGTCCGGCGGAAATGTCGATTTCGGCACCTATGCGGGGATCATGGCGGCCGCATAGGGTGGCGACGGTCTGGTCACGCAGCGGTCCAAAGTGTTGGAGCGCCACCGCACGGTATCGACGGCGAGGGTGAAGGAGTTTGACATGGAGGACCGGGAAATCCGAGCGGCCCTCGATCATCATTGGGCTGCCTCCGATGCTGATGACCTCGAAGGGGAGCACCAGATCTATCGGGAAGACGCGGTGCTCGACTATCCGCAATCGGGCGAGCGCATCCGCGGGCGGCGGAAGATCCAGTCATCTCGCGCCGCGCAGCCGAACCGGAAGCGCTTCACAGTGCGGCGGATCGTCGGTGCGGGCGACCTCTGGGTCACGGAATATGTCCTGGCCTATGACGGGCGGCCGTCTTACACGGTGAGCATCATGGAGTTCCTCGATGGCAAGGTGGCCCGCGAGACCCAGTATTTCGGCGATCCGTTCGAGCCGGGGCCTTCGCGCGCGCAATGGGTCGAGCGGATACCCTGAAACCTGGCCGCCATGAGGATGACCATCCGCCGCCCGCTCGCACGCTCGGAGTTGCCTGACGATACGGCCGATCTCGCCCGCACTCTCATTGGCAAGGTCGTGGTGCGCGAGTTGCCCGAAGGCGTCGTCAGCGGCCGCATCGTCGAGACCGAGGCCTATGTCGTCGGCGACGCCGCCGGGCATGGCTACCGCGGGATGACCCCGCGCAACCGCTCGCTGTTCCTCGAACGCGGGCATGCCTATGTCTATCTCGCCTATGGCGTCTCCTACATGCTGAATGTCTCGAGCGAGAGGCAAGGGGTCGGCACCGGTGTGCTGATCAGGGCCCTCGAGCCGCTCGAAGGCATCCCGATCATGCGGCAAAACCGCGGCGTCGAGCGCGTGCGCGACCTGGCGCGAGGACCGGGAAGGCTCGCTGCGGCGTTGCGGATCGATCGTTCGCTCGACGGGCTCGATCTTTGCCGGCAAGGCCCACTGTGGCTCGCAGGTGATGACCACCAACCCGGCGACATCGGGCAGAGCATCCGGATCGGTATTTCGAAGGATGCGGACCGCCTGCTGCGATTCTATGTCAGGGAGAGCCCGTTCGTCAGCGGTCCGGGATCGCTCAGGGAATAGGAGACAGCCACACTTTCAGTGTCGCCCCGATGTCCGGCGCGCGATGTGGTTCCGTGGCTCGATCCAAATGTCCGCCGTCCAACCCATCTCGGCCATCTGGGCCAGCCAGCTTGATGCTAATCCAGCGTGCGGCGGAACCGCAGCAGCGCGGTGCCGGCAAACACCACCACGAACAGCAGCAGCCAGCCGACCTCGGTCCCTATCGCATTGAAGTCGGCGCCCTTGAGCATGACCGCCCGGGTGATGCGCAGGAAATGCGTGAGCGGGAAGATCTCGCCCAGGACCTGCGCCCAGCCGGGCATGCCGCGATAGGGGAACATGAAGCCGGACAAGAGCAGCGACGGCAGGAAGAAGAAGAAGGTCAGCTGCATCGCCTGCATCTGCGAGCGTGCCATGGTCGAGATCGTGTAGCCGAGCAGCACCAGCGCCAGCACGAAGACAAGCACCGCCGACAGAAGCAGCGTCAGCGAGCCGACGAACGGGATGCTGAACAGAAGCTTCGCCGCGACCAACACCACCGCCACCTGCACGGCGCCGACAACGAGGAAGGGCAGCACCTTGCCGAGCATGATCTCGGCCGGGCTGGAAGGCATCGCCAGAAGGTTCTCCATCGTGCCGCGCTCGGTTTCGCGCGTCAGCGCCATGGCCGTCATCATCACCATGGTCATCTGCAGGATGACGCCGAGCAGGCCAGGCACGATGTTGTACTGCGAGACGCCTTCCGGATTGTAGCGCCGGTGCACCACCACCTGCAGCTGCCCCCTGGCGCTTTCCGCGGCGGTCGCCTGCATGCCCTGCGCGCGCAGCAGCGCCTGGCTCGCCACATTGCTCAAGGTCGAAACGGCGCCGCTCGCGGCGGAAGGATCGGTTGCGTCGGCCTCGATCAGGATCTGCGGGTTGTCGCCGCGCTCGACCCGCCGGGCGAAATCGGCCGGGATCGTCACCACGAAAGAGACGGCGCCCTTGGCCATCAGCGCCTCGGCCTCGGCGGCGCTCCGCGCCACATAGTCGAAGCGGTAGTAGCCCGTCATCTGCAGGGCGGAGACCATGGCGCGCGTATACTGGTCGTTGCTGATGGCAACGAGCGCCGTGGGCAGGCTCTTGGGATCATTGTTGATGGCGAAGCCGAACAGCACCAGCTGCATCAGCGGCACGCCCAGCATCATGGCGAAGGTGATGCGGTCACGCCGCATCTGGATGAATTCCTTGATCAGCAGCGCGCCGAGCCTGGCGAAGGAAAAGACGCTGTTCATGCCATGTTGTCCTTCGAGCCGGACATGAACTGGATGAAGACATCCTCGAGGCTGGTTTCGCCAGGCGTCACCATCACGCCCTTATGCTCCTTCTCGACATCGGCGAGGGCGGCTTCGAGCTTCTCCCTGTCGGAACCGACGACATGCAGCGTCGCGCCGAACGGCGCCACCTGGTCGACACCGGGCCGGCCATCGAGCGCCGCCGCGACCTGGTCGAGATGCGGGCCCTGCACGATGAAAGTGGTCAGCCCGGCATTCCTGACCACCTCGGCCACGGTGCCGGTGGCCAGCATCTTGCCATAGGAGATGTAGCTGATGCGGTGGCAGCGCTCGGCCTCGTCCATGTAGTGGGTGGAGACCAATACGGTCAGTCCGCCGCTGGCGAGGCGATGGATCTCGTCCCAGAATTCGCGCCGCGCCTTCGGATCGACGCCAGCCGTCGGCTCGTCGAGCAGAAGCAGCTTCGGCTTGTGCATGATGCAGGCGGCCAGCGCCAGACGCTGCTTCCAGCCGCCGGACAATGTGCCGGCCAGCTGGTCGCGGCGCGAGGTCAGGCCGAGCTCCTCCAGCGTCCTGGCGACATACTCACCGACCGGCTTCAGCCGGTAGAGCCGCGCCACGAATTCGAGATTCTCGCCAATCGTCAGATCCTCGTAGAACGAGAATTTCTGCGTCATGTAGCCGACTTCGCGCTTGATGCGCAGACTCTCGGTGCGGATGTTGAAGCCAAGCACCGTGCCTTCGCCTTCGTCGGCCGTCAGCAGGCCGCACATGATACGGATGGTGGTGGTCTTGCCCGAACCGTTCGGCCCGAGGAAGCCGACGATCTCGCCCTCCGCCACCGCCATGGTCACATGGTCGACGACGGTCTTGTCGCCGAAGCGCTTGACCAGGCCGTGGACGTCGATGGCGTTCATTTTTCAGCGTCCAGCTCGACATCGACGATCTGGCCGGGCTGCAGCGGGCCGGCATCGCCCTCCGGCCGCGCCTCGACCAGATAGACCAGCTTCTGCCGGTTCTCGAGGGAGTAGATCACCGGCGGAGTGAACTCCGGATCCGGCGAGACATAGCTGACCCGCGCCTTCACATCCGGACCGCAGCCGTCGCAGTGGACGTTGAGCAAGGTGCCGACCTTGACCGAGGAGAAGGCGCTTTCCGGTATGTAGACGGTGAGCTTCACCGCGCCGTCGGGCAGGATCGAAATGACCGGAGCGGTCGGGCCGGCGGTGTCGCCCGGATTGCGGATGACGTCGTTGACGCGGCCGGGCGAGGGTGCCGCCAGCGCGCGCTTCGACAGCCGCCACTGCGCCTGCTCGAGCGTTGCCTGCGCCTGCTTGACCTGGTTGTCGGCGGCCTTGATCGTCTCGGGGCGCGCCGGCAGGCCGCCCACCGCGAGATTGGCCTCTGCCTGGCCGAGCTGCGCGTCGGCTGTCTCCAGCGTTGCCGACGCGGTGTCGAAATCGGCCTGGCTGCCGGTACCGCGCTTGAACAGGTCGGCGGCGCGAGTGTATTTGCGCCTTGCGTCATCCGCCTGCGCCTTGGCCATGTCGACCTGAGCCTTGAGCGCCGCGATCTCCTCCGGCCGCTTGCCGACCTGCAGATCGGCGAGCTGCGCCTGTGCCTGGGCGAGGCTTGCCTGCGCTTGCGCCACCGCGATCCTGGCATCGGCACTTTCCAGCGTCACCACGGGCGTGCCGGGCACAACGCGATCGCCGCGCTTGACGGAAACCGTCTCGACCTGCGCCACCTCGATCGGCGCCAGCAGCACATAGTCGCCTTCGACATAGCCGACGGCCAGCGGTGCTGCCGGGGCACAGGCGCCGAGAAGCTGGGCGGCGAGCGGCAGCGAACACAGAAAGCTCATGGTCTTTGCCCCTTCCTGGCAGCCAATATGGCCTTGAGATTGTCCGATGTGGCCGTCACCACCTTGGCCGCCTCGGCGGCGCCGATATCGCGCCAGCCCATGCGGCGCATCACCGCTTCGCGGCCGATGCGGAAATAGATGACCTGGCCGATCAGCGTGAACACGGTGAGCCGGGTCGCCTCGCTTTCGGCAGGCTCGCCCGTTGCCTGCTCCCACAGCTGGCAAAGCCGGCGGTGCGTCGGCTCGAAGACGCCGTCATAGATGCGGTCGAGCGCCGCGGTCGGATGGGAGAGCTCGCGCAAGACGAACTGCACGATCTCGCCGGCCTGGGGACTTGCCACGACAAAGCCGACCATCCGTTCCAGCGCGGCGAACAGTTGCGCCTGCGCCGCCTCCGGACTGCCCGGGACAGGCGCCTGCGCATTGCCGAGCGCCTGGCCGGCAACCGTCTGGATGGTCTCGACGATAAAGTCGGCAGCGGCGGTGCGAAGCCCTTCCTTGCCGCCGAAATGATAGGCGATCGAGCCGATATTGGCTTGCGCCTCCGCCGCGATCTCGCGCGTCGAGGTGCCGTCAAAACCCTGCCGCCCGAACAGTCTCAGCGCCGCCCGGACAAGGGCGGCTCGAGTAAGTTCCGCGGGTGATGTCTCGCGGCGCGGGCTTTTGGCATCCGACGACCTGATCATGAGCGCTATTTAATCAATCGATTGATTAAAGTCAACTTGCGTGCGCGGCTGTCTTGCCGTCGCCGGGGGCACTTGCCATCGCCGGTCGCAGACGCTCTAGTGCGCGGCCATGGGCAAGGAAGTCGAGCGCAAGTTCCTGGTCTCCAGCACCGCATGGCGGGATCTGGCGGAGGCGGATATCCGCATTCGCCAGTTCTATCTGGCCGCGGCACCCGGTCGCACCGTGCGCATCCGCATCAGCGATGGCATCTCCGCCAAGCTGACGCTCAAGTTCGGCAGCAGGGCGCGCGAGCGTGACGAATTCGAATATTCGATCCCCCTGGCGGAAGCCGAAGAGATGCTGGCCTTCGCCATCGGACGTGTCATAGAGAAGACACGTCACCATGTTAGGCATCGCGGCTATCTCTATGAAGTCGATGTCTTTGGCGGGCCGCTTGCGGGACTGGTGGTTGCCGAACTCGAAACGCCGGAAGACGTGCCGGACGAAATGCTGCCCGACTGGCTCGGCCGCGAGGTCACCGGCGAGTCTAAATTCTACAACGCGTCGCTCGCCCTTGGGGGGATTCCGGAGATCGCCGCATGAGTTTTCGTATCGATCCGCGCCTGCCGCTGACCGGCGAGGTCAGGCGTATCCTGGCCGAGGAAATCGGCAAGGCGCTGGCTCATCTCGACGCCGCGCCCAGCCGGCCGGAACAGGCGCTGCACAAATGCCGCAGGCGGCTGAAGAATGTGCGCGCGTTGTTGCGCCTTGTTCGTTCCGGAGACGAAACATTCTGCGAGACAGAAAACCAGTGCTACCGCAATGTGGCGGGCCTGCTTGCCGGGCCACGCGAGGCGACGGCGCTGATCGAGACCATCGACCGGCTTGCGGCAAGCTTCCCCGAGGAGAGCGCCGGCGACGGGCTGGGCGTGGTGCGCGACAGGCTGGTCGCTCACCAGCAGGAATTGCATGAAGGTAGCGGGCTCGAAGCGGCGATCGGCGCGGCAACCGCCGCTTGTGAAGAAGGCTTGAAGCGGATCGAAAGCCTCACCCTGCCGGACCAGCCGGAACAGGCGGCCGACGTGCTTGCCGACGGCGCCCGCAGCACCTTGTGCCGTGCCAGGAAAGCGCTCGACAAGGCCAGATCGCGCGGCGAAGCCAATGACTTCCACGATCTGCGTAAGGCGGCCAAGACGCACGGCATGCATCTGTCGCTGCTCGGCAGGCTGTGGCCGGCACCGATCAAGGCCCGGCGCAAGGCGGTCGACGAGCTGGGCGAGCGGCTGGGCGAGCTGCACGACGTGCTGGTGATGCGCGCGCTCCTCGACAGCGGTGAGCGGCCGCTCGGATCGCCCGAGGACAAGAAGCTTCTGGGCAAGCTTCTGAAACGGTCGGAGAAGAACCTCAAGAAGACCTGTCTGGCCGAGGCAACCGAGCTGTTCGGGGACAGTCCCAAGCGCTCGACACGAAAACTGGCCCGCAAGGCACGCGACGACCTGGCTGGCGCGGCAGTGAACGAGGATGCCGGCGTGCCCGGCTGATCATCATATGGGTGCGGGTGGGTTTCTCGCCTCCACCAATTGTCGTCCTTGGCGCCGCCCCTCATCCGCCTGCCGGTATCTTCTCCCCGTAGAGAACGGGGAGAAGGGTAAGGGGTGGGGGGCAGCGCAAACGCCCGAAAACGGTAAGTGTCGGGGCGAATTCAAATCTGGCTGGTTTTCAGGGTCGGCTGATCATGGTCCACATTGCCCGCCTGTGGTAATTGCCTTTTGGCATGAGCAAGCCCGGCGACACGCTTCTGGATCGACTTGGCCGCTGGCTTGCCGGCCGGCTGCAGGAAGAATCCTCCGGCTATGAGCCTTATACCCCGTCCGATGCCGAGACGCTGCGCCGCACGCTGGAGCCCGGCGACATCCTGCTGATCGAGGGCAACCAGAAGATCTCGGCGGCGATCAAGTACCTCACTCAGTCGACCTGGTCGCATGCGGCCTTCTATGTCGGCGATGCGTTGCCCGAGCCGGAGGACGGATCGGAGCGGCCGCGCCTGATCGAGGTCACGCTCGGCGAAGGCTGCGTCGCCGTGCCGCTGTCGCGCTATCGCACCTACAATACCCGTATCTGCCAGGCGAACGGGCTGACACCGGAGGACCGCGACAAGGTCGTCGCCTTCATGATCGGCAAGCTCGGCCTCAAATACGATCTCAAGAACCTTTTCGACATGCTGCGCTATTTCCTGCCGACGCCGCCGGTGCCTGTGCGCTGGCGCCGCCGCATGCTGGCCTTCGGCTCCGGCGACCCGACACGGGCGATCTGCTCGACGCTGATCGCCGAGGCCTATGGCCAGATCCCCTATCCGATCCTGCCCGAGATCACCCGCGCGCCAGGCCGCGCCTCGGCGCAGTCGAACTATTCGCGCAAGGAAATCCTGCACATCCGCCATCACTCGCTGTACACGCCGCGCGACTTCGACCTGTCGCCCTATTTCCGCATCGTCAAGCCGACGTTGGAATATGGGTTCGACTACCGGGCCGTGACGTGGGACGACCGGGCTGCCGATGCGCAGGCGGCTGACTAGAGCAGTTCACCGTTTCACGAAAACGGCAAACCGCTCTAACTCTTTGTTTTGACGCAATTCCCAAGGGAAAGCGCTACGCGCTTTTCCTGGAATTGCTCTAGCAGGTTCAACTACGCCGGCATGGGTTTCCGTGCCTTGGCGGCCCGGCCGTCTGCTCTCGCGCCGGCGTCGCGCGGGTGGGGGCCGATCGGCATGATCGCCTCAAACGGCGTCGCACCAAACGCGAATGTCCATTTGTAGCCGACCAGCCCGTCCTCCGGCGTCGTGTGCTGGTCGTGATGGGCCAGCAGTTTGGCGCGATCGGCCAGATCCTCGGCCTCGCGTCGCACCATCTCCGCCGTCTCCGGCCGCATCCGCCTGGAGAAGCTGACGAAGGTGGCCTCCTTGTCGATATGGCTGATGGCCCAGCCGACGAAGTTCTTGTTGGTCATCTCGAACAGGGGTCTCAGCGGCCCTTCGAAATTCCACTGGATCGGCGTCTCGACCAGCAACCTTGCCGACAACCCACGGCCGAGGGCGACCAGACCCAGTTCCTCGAGGTCGCGCAGATAGAGAAACATCGAGGCTTCGCTCAGGCCTTGCGAGCGCATGATGCCTTCGGGCGTGAATTTTTCCGACAGCATGACGAAGACGAACAGCAGCGCCGGCCGGCCGGCCAGCTTGCGCTCGATCTCCGGCGCGATGTGGTTGACCGGCCCCGGCCCGCGGTTCATCGAGCCGAGCACGTTTTCCAGCTCGACGCCGGCGGCGGCGCAGATTTCCATCAACCGGTCGAGCTTGCAGTTGCGCTCGTGGAAGATGCGCTTCACCGTCGGCTCGGAAACGCCCATGCATTCGGCAAGTTCGCGATAGGTGACGCCCTTCGCCTTCAGCGTCCGTTTCAGCGCCTCAAAGATCAGGCCATTCATGGGATGCACCTCTTGCCGGCAGTTTCGTATTGAATTTCGATACTATCGCCAATCGGACTTTCGGAAAAGTATCGAAAATCATAATTCTGCGTCGTCATCACAGGAGACCAACCATGAACAGCTTCATCACCCCGGCCTTTCTCGCCATCATCGGCATTGCCTCGGCGCCTGCCGCCCAGGCCGGCGAGCTCTGGCGCGCCACCAGCCTTGAACAACCGGAATCGGCGCTGTTCGACGCCGCCAACAACCGCATCATCGTCTCCAACATCGTCGGCAATCCCGGCGAGGCCGATGGCAACGGCTATCTCAGCGTGCTGTCCCTGGACGGCAAGACGCTCACCCGGCACTGGACCGGCGGCATGGATGCACCCAAGGGCATGGCGATATTGGGCGGCAAGCTCTATGTCGCCGACATCACCAAGGTTCGCGTCGTCGATCTCGCCAGCGGCAAGCTCGTCGCCAGCATCGCGGTGCCGAATGCCGTCTTCCTGAACGACATGACTTCAGACCAATCCGGCAAGGTCTATGTCACCGACATGCTGGCCGACGCCATCTACCGCATCGACGGTGACCGGCCGCAGCTGTTCGTCAAGGACGCGATGCTGGCTTCGCCCAATGGCGTCTTCGCCGATGGCGACCGGCTGGTCGTGGCGTCCTGGGGCAAGGGCATCAAGCCCGACTTCAGCACCGCGGAACCGGGCGGGCTGCTGTCGGTCGACATTGCCAGCCAGGTGGTTTCGCCATTGCCAGGCGCGCAGAAATTCGCCGACCTCGACGGCGTCATCGCCATCGGCGACACGATCTATGCGACCGCCTACATGACCGGGACGCTCTACCGCTATCATGCGGGCGGCGCGCCGGAAGCGGTGGCGCATTTCAAGCCGGGCAGCGCCGACATCGGCACAGACGGCAAGTCGATCCTCTACGTGCCGCTGATGAACGAGGGCGAAGTGGCGGCGCTGAAGCTCGACTGAGAATACGTGCGATGCTTCCGGATCGGTCCGCGAGACTCTCGCAAAGCGTCGCCCAATCGGCATTGGACCTCCACATCGACCGGCCTGCCATCTGGTCCTGCCGTTCGCTCCGGGATATGCGCCTGCAATCCGTTGCATGAGTGAAGCCGTGAAGACACCCAGCCTGACCGGCGCCGTTTCCCCGATGATCCCGGTGCTCGTCTGCGCGCTGGCGATCTGCCTGCTGTCGGGGATGGATGCGGCGATGAAGACGCTGGTTGTCGCCGTCGGCGTCTATAACACGGTGCTGTGGCGCAGCATGGTCGCGACTGTCGTCGCGGGCGCCGCCTGGTCGGCGGGGCCACGCGCGAAGCCAACCCTTGCGGTGCTGAGACTGCATGCGCTGCGCGCCGCGATTGTCGCCATGGTTCTCATTTGTTTCTTTTGGGGTCTCGCCAGGCTGCCGCTGGCGGTGGCGATCGGGCTCAGCTTCGTGGCGCCCTTGTTCGCCCTCTTCCTCGCCGCACTTTTGTTGGGCGAACGCATCCGGCGGCAAGCGATCTGGGCATCGCTGGCCGGCATCGCCGGCGTCGCCATCATCTTGGCCGGCCAGTTTGGCCAGGCGAGCTATTCGCAGGATGCCCTGCTTGGCACGGCGGCGGTGCTCGTCTCGACGGTGTTCTACGGCTACAATCTGATCCTCGCCCGGCAACAGGCGCAGTTGGCCAAGCCGATCGAGATCATGCTGTTCCAGAACCTTTGCGTCGCCATCATAATGGGTCTCGCCGCACCCTGGCTCGCTGTCGCTTTGCCGGCTAATCTATGGCTTTCCTTGGCGGGAGTGACGGTGCTGTCGCTTGCCGGGCAATTCCTGATGAGCTGGTCCTATGCGCGTGCCGAAGCGCAGTATCTGATCCCGACGGAATACTCGGCCTTCATCTGGGCGATCGCGCTTGGCTGGTTCTTCTTCGACGAGGAGGCTGCCTGGACCACGTTGGCGGGAGCATGCCTGATCGTCGCCGGCTGCCTGCTCGCCGCGCGCGCAAACCCGAAGCTCGCCGAGCCAATCGAGGCGGCGGTTTGAAGAAGCATGTCTTTCCAACGGGCCATTGTGACGCTGTACGCCGCTGGCCTGGAAGCTAACCAAGAAGGTTGCGCGCGGTGCGCATGAACACCTTCGACCCAATCGGGTCGGGCCAACTGATCCAGCCGCTGCAATTCCCAGGTGATCACACGCCACGTTCAATGACGCCGGGACGAGATGGCGGTGCGTGCGGCTGTCATGCTAGGCTGGCGCATTGTTGTCTTTTGGCGGGAAATCGGCGGCAATCCCAATTTCATCGACAGAGTCAAAGGGATAAAGCCGTTGAAAATCCTGAAAACCTTGATGACATCGGCATGTTTGCTGTCGACGATTTTCGCGCTGGCGGGCTGCGGGCACCTGATCAACAGGTTGATCTGACCGCGGGCGTGACGGGGGCGTCGTCAGGCCGAAGGCTGGACCTTGCCGGTCAGGCGTCGTCGCCCACCACCTTGCGTCGCTGCAGAAGCCGCGCCACCAACCAGCACAGCATCGCCCAGGCGAAGCCAGCGCACCAGCCGGCCAGCACATCCGACGGCCAGTGGACACCGAGATAGATGCGGCTGACGCCAACCAGCAGCGTCGTCAGCACCGCCAGCGACAACACGTAGACCTTGATTGTCCGGCCCGGCAGGAAGCGAGCCGCCAGCGAGCCGAGTGTCAGATAGGTCACCGCCGACAGCATGGCGTGGCCGCTCGGAAAGGACAGCGAGGTCTCGGTGACCAGATGCGAGACGAGTTCGGGTCGTGGCCGGTCAACGCCGACTTTCAACAGGCTCGACAGCACCTGGCCGCCCGCCACCGCTACGAACATGAGAAGCGCCGTTGCCGGACGGCGGATCAACAGCTGGTAGATGATTGTCGCCGCCGTGATCAGCACCAGCACGCTGACGCTGCCGAGGCTGGTGATGTCGCGCATCGCGCCCTCCAGCCATGGAGCGCCGATCGGGACACCCGGCTGGCCGGCCTGACGGAAGGCAAGCAGGATTTCGGTGTCGAAGGCGTGCGGCGTGGTGGCCCGCGCCACCTCCATCAATTCCTCGAATCCCCACAGGCCGCCGGCGATGACCAGGCCGGCCAGCAGCACTGGGAATTCGAGCCGGTTGAGCAGAGCGTTCGCAGCGTTCTTCATCAGTTATCCGCCGTTACAACCGCGCTTGCAGATAGGGCCCGAGCGTGATCAGCGCCACGGCGGCGACCGCCAGCACGATGCCGGTTGCCTGCAGCACGTTGACGCGCTCGCCAAAGAACACCAGCGCCACGACATTCACCGAGACCAGCTGGATGACGGCCGAGAGGCTGAACGACACCGACATGCCGAACTCGCGGATCAGCCTCAGCATGATCAGATTGCCCAGCGAATAGAGCGCGAGCGTCAGCAGGATCTTGCCCAGGCTTGGCGCCAGTCCCCATTGCTTGGCGGCGGTCGCCGCCAGCAGGAAGATGACCGTCGAAAAGCCGAGTTGCAGCAATCCGGAAAAACTCACGCCCTGTCCCCTCTCGAAGCGGCGCGCGCCGCGTGTGTCGCAGACCTTGTTTCCGAAGCGTGCGGGCACGTCAAGCAGACCTCTTGCCCGAACGGCGGATGGCGGATTGCCGTGGGCGGCTGAAAGAGGGCTGCCGGTGTCACGAAAATGTGATCGGCCGGCTATAAGGGGTCAAACTCCGATCCCGCTCCAGCCACTCCAATAGCCAGAGGCTACCCCCATGACCGATCATCGCTCCCCCGACACCGGATTCGCCACCAGCCGGCTCGAGGAAAACGAAGGACCGGCCACCAACCCCACCGACAACCGCACCATGGGCGAGATCATCGCCGCGCGATTCTCGCGCCGTGGTTTCCTGAAGGGTTCGCTGGCCGTCTCGGCGATCGCCGCCACCGTCAGCCCGCTGGCGCTGGTCAGCGCCGGCAAGGCCCGGGCCGCCGAAGGCTCCGCCTTCTCGTTCGACGAGCTCGAGGCCGGCATCGACGACAAGCACCATGTCGCGCCGGGCTATGACGCCGACGTGCTGCTGCGCTGGGGCGATCCGCTGTTTGCCGATTCGCCGGAATTCGATCCGACGAAACAGTCGGCGCAGGCGCAGTCCAGGCAGTTCGGCTACAACAACGACTATGTCGGCTACATCCCGATCGACGGTTCGGCCGAACACGGCCTGCTGGTGGTCAACCACGAATACACCAACCCGCATCTGATGTTTCCCGGCCTCGTCACCATCGCCGACGGCAAGGCCAGCCAAGCGCCGCTCAGCAAGGAGCAGGTCGATGTCGAGATGGCGGCCCATGGCGGCACCATCGTCGAGATCCGCAAGCAAGCCGGCAAATGGCAGGTGGTGCGCGACGGCAAGCTCAACCACCGCATCACCGCCAACACCGAAATGGCGCTGTCCGGCCCGGTCGCCGGCCATGACCGCGTCAAGACCAATGCCGATCCATCGGGCACCAAGGTGTTCGGCACCATCAACAATTGCGCCGGCGGCGTCACGCCCTGGGGCACCTATGTGATGTCCGAGGAGAACATCCACGGCTATTTCTCCGGCGAACTGCCGCAAGGCCACAAGGAAACCGCCAACTACAAGCGCCTCGGCATCCCCGAAGGCGCCTATGAATGGGCGGCGCACTACGATCGCTTCGACCTCGCCAAGGAACCGAACGAGCCCAATCGCTTCGGCTGGATCGTCGAGGTCGACGTCAACGATCCGACCTCGACGCCGAGGAAGCGCACCGCCATGGGCCGCTTCAAGCATGAGGGCGCCGAATCGATCGTCGCCAGGGATGGCCGCGTCGTCTTCTATCTCGGCGACGACGAGCGCTTCGACTATGTCTACAAGTTCGTCACCACCGGCCGCTTCAATGCCAGCGATCGCGCCGCCAACAAGGACCTGCTCGACGACGGCACGCTGCACGTCGCCAAATTCGCCGAGGACGGCTCGGTGGAATGGCTGCCGATCGTCTTCGGCCAAGGCCCGTTGACCGCCGAGAACGGTTTTGCCAGCCAGGCCGACGTGCTGATCGAGACGCGGCGCGCCGCCGACCTGCTCGGCGCCACCAAGATGGACCGCCCCGAGGACATCCAGCCCAATGCCGTCAACGGCAAGGTCTATGTCATGCTGACCAACAATTCGAAGCGCAAGGCCGACCAGGTCGATGCCGCCAATCCGCGCGCCGCCAACGCCTTCGGTCACATCATCGAGATATCGGAGGACGGCGGCGATTTCACTGCCGCCAGCGGCAAGTGGGAGGTGCTGCTGAAATGTGGCGATCCGGCGGTGGCCGAGGTTGGCGCCACCTTCTCGACGGCAACGACGGCCCATGGCTGGTTCGGCATGCCCGACAATTGCGCGGTCGATTCAGCCGGCCGGCTGTGGGTCGCCACCGACGGCCAGGGTCCCAAGGCCACCGGCCGCACCGACGGCCTGTGGGCGGTGGACACCGAAGGCGCGGCGCGGGCGACCTCAAAACTGTTCTTCCGCGTGCCGATCGGCGCCGAAATGTGCGGCCCGCTGTTTGCGCCGGATGATCAGACCGCCTTCGTCGCTGTCCAGCATCCGGGCGATGGCGGCGAGGACTGGGAGGCGTTCGGCCGCCCGTCCTACTATGAGGACCTGTCGACCCGCTGGCCCGATTTCAGGCCCGACATGCCGGTGCGGCCGGCGGTCGTTGCGATCACCAAACAGGGCGGCGGCAAGATCGCGGTCTGACACGGACCATTTTTCGATCTGAACGGGACTTCGGATCACCGAAGTCCTCCCCTTTTTTGCACGACATCATTCAAGCCTCGGGAAAGATTGGCAATTTACACGTGGCGCCCTAGGTCATGACCAGGAGACCCACCATGCCGAAGTCCGTTTATGACCGTGGCCTGCTCAAGCCTGGCGAGATCGCCAGGCTGCAGCGCGTCTTCGACGAGGCCTGCCGGCGGCGCGAAGCGCATCCCGATTCGGCAGAGGCGCGCGAACTGGCCCTCACCCTGCTCGCCCTGCACAATGCCGGCATGGTCGAGGAGGACATGCTGATGGAAGCCGTCGGTTTCCGGCGGCTCGAGCCGAAGTCGGCATGACACCCACGAGCCGACGGCTGCCCTACCCCGCGCGCTGAACCACGGCCACATTCATCGCGCTTCTCAATCGGAAGCCGATGGACTCGTACAGTTTGATGGCAGCAGCGTTCGTGGCATAGGCGTGAAGATAGGGTATCTCGCCGCGCGCAAGAATCTGGTTTGCCACGAACACGGACAGCAGCCGGCCGAGGCCGCCGCCGCGAAATTCCGGATGCGAGCACACGCCGCTGAGTTCGGTATAACCGGGCTGCTTCATGCGCTCGCCGGCCATCGCCACCAGCCTACCCTCGACCTTCACACCCCAGAACTCGCCGAGGCTCAATGCCCCGAGCGTGAACGGGCCTGGCCTGGTGAGCGACGCCAAAGCGAGCATCTCGGCTGCATCGTCTTGCGTCAGGGGCTGCACGCGCTCATCCGACACGGTGCGCAGCGGCGTCTCGGCAACCATCTGCACGCCGAAAGCGGTCGAGATCGCCGATAGCCCCACAGGAAGAGCAATCGCGTCCGCCTGAAGCATGATCACGCTCTCGTCTGGGGAAACGAGCTTTGCGAGCGCCTGGAGGCTTTCCGCGTCGTCCGTGGCGGTGGCCGCGAAGGGAACGATCGACAGGGGATAACGCCTGGCGAGCTTGTCACCCTGCGCGAAGGCCTGATGGCGCGTGTCCAGCGCGCTCCAGACGGGACGATCGAGCACGTGCTTCATTGTGCTGTGCCTTTTTCCACACGACGATCGAGCGGGGCCGCGGCCAGACCGTCCTCGATGGCGGCCAGTTGGGCAAGCAGCGGCCCCGAAAGGTCCCGGCACAAATCCGCGACGGCGCTCTCGATGCGCGGCCAGACGTCTCGCTTTGCAAGATCGACAAGGCTCCGACCGCTCTTTGTCAGGGAAACCATCCTGCGCCGCTGGTCGCCGTCCGATTGCGTGACCTCGACCAATCCCAGATCGGACAGAAGCGACACGCTTCGCGTCACCCCTGGCTGCGTGATGCCGAGAGATTGCGCCAGCTCGCCGACGGGCAGCGGCCCCAGCCGGTCGAGCGCGGCCAGGAGAGGGTACTGGCTGGACTGAACCGGAACGTCCAGGCAATCGAGCAGACGCTGCGTATCGGCCTGCAATTGCTCGCCGATGCGCTTCAACCTGCTGCCCAGGCACAGGAAGCCAAGAGATCGCAGGACGTCTTCCATCATCCCCTCGCTCGCAAACTATAACATGTTATATAACGGGGCAAGAAACAGGTCAACCTGCGCTGTGCGGACACGCCTCCAGCCATGTGCCATAAGCGCGTTCCTGAATCGACCGAGGCAGACCGTCGGTTCCCGGCGCCTCGAACCGAAATCAGCGTGACGCACCTGATGGGTAGGTGCCGGACCCGGCAATCCGCCTGGCGATCGCTTTTGCCATGATGACGGAATTGGCGAAGCAGCCGCGGATGCTTGGCCGCATGCCGGTGAACCAGAGGCCGGGCCATTTCGGATCGCTTTCGCCGCCGTTGAAAAGCGGAAAGCCCTTGCTGTCGAGCACCCCCAGCTTGCCGACTATGGGCTCCAGCCCGGTGCGGTAGCCTGTCGCGGCAATGACGATGTCGGGAGCGATCAGGTTGCCATTGGCCAGTATCACGCCGTCGCGGGTGAATTCCCTTATTGCCGGCACCACGACGATCCGGCCCGACTTGATGGCGTTGACGGCGCCATCGTCGGCGGCGATCGCCGTGTAGTCCGAGGCCAGGCGCGTTACGCCGCCCGAAGGCGCGGGCGGCATGCCGAATTTGGTCAGGTCGCCGAAAGCCAGGCGCTGCGTCGCCGCGATCACCGCATCGGCGAGCCGCAAGGGCAAGCGCGCCATGAGCGGCGAGAGCCGGTGCACGGCGATCTTGCCGATCCGCTTGGGCAGAAGCGCAGGGCCGTTGCGGGCCGACAGCCAGACCGCGGCCGTGTCCACAGTCGCCAGATGATTGAGCGCGTCGAACCCCGAATTGCCGGCGCCGACGACCAGCACCTTTTTACCCGCATAGTCCTTCGCGACGCCAAAATCCGCCGAATGGATGATCCGGCCGGTGAAATCCTTCATTCCTTTCCATTCGGGAACGAAAGGCTGCCTGTCGCGCCCGGTGGCGATGACGACATGGCGGGCCAGGCGCGGTCCGGTGCTGGTCAGCACCGCCCAATGATCGCCCTTGAATGCGATCTCCTCGACAGCGACGCCGAACTGCACCGGCAGCCCGTGCGTCTCGCTGAACTCATTGAGATGGCGGATGACAAGGGGACGGGGCGGAAAAGCCGGCGTGCCGGCGGGGAAGCTGACGCCGGGTAGCGAAGAGAGGTCGCGATGGGTGTTGAGGTGCAGGTTGAGGTGCCGCCGGTGCCAGGGCTCGGCCAGCCGGCTTTCCTTCTCAAGGATCGCCGCGGGCACGCCGGCCTCGATCAACGCATGCGCGGCGGCCAGTCCGGCGGCGCCGGCGCCAATGACGATCGCCGGCTCGACTGCCACCGGCTGGTGCGCCACCGGTTTGATTGTCGTGTCAGCCATTGCCTCTCGAATCCTCATCCGACCCTTCCAGCGCCGCGCCTCCGTCGTGGAAGCGCAAGGCACGCCGCGGCGTTTTGATACCGCGCATGATCCTTGTCGCGAATCGCCACCGATTCTCGAGCCATGCGCCGGGCCGTGGTTGCGTCCTATATGGCATATACGCGATATCGGCGGTAATCAGGTCGCGGCAATGTGATTGATTCGAGATCCGGGGGCTTGGCGGATCTCGTGTTACCAGCGCGTGAACCCGAAACTCGCAGTCGGTTTTCGAGTTCACGGGCGAAATCAAAGCGCCACGGCGTGTCTTGCGTGTCCACACGGTGCGCGGCGCCGTAGACGGTACGCGGAATCTCGACCATGCCCTCCTTGCGGATCTATTTCGACAAAATCCTTGAGGGCGCCGCGCCCAAGGTCCCGCGGCGGGACCTGACGCATGTCGAGCGCCTGGCGCTCGTCCGCCGCCATGGCGATTTCTCGCTCGCCTATTCGACCGCCGTGCAGGGCAAGCTTTCTTATTTCGGCGACGCCAACGGCTACATCGCCTTCGGCACCAAGATGAAGCATCATTTCGCGCTCGGCGATCCCGTGGCGGCTCCGGCCCATCGGCCCGACTACATCAGGCGCTTCGTCGAGACCGCCGGCAGCCCGTGGTTCGTGCAGATCGGCGAGGCGACCGCGCGCGTGCTGGCAAGGCTCGGCTACAAGGTCAATCGGCTCGGCATGGACACCCGCCTCAGCTTGCCCGACCATGATTTTTCCGGGAAGCGCAACGAAACCGTGCGTTACTCCGAGCGCTGGCTGTTGAAGAAGGGGTTCTCGTTCGACGAGGACAAGCGGACAATCTTTCTCGACGAGATCGCACGGCTTTCCGAAAACTGGCGCGGCGACCGCATCGTCAAACGCTGGGAGATGGGCTTTCTCAACCGCCCGTTTGCGGACCATCTCGGCATCGACATGCGCCGTTTCGTCCTGCACGGCCCCGATGGCGAGCTGATCGCCCTGCTCGACTTCGATCCGTTGTTTCGAGACGGCAAGGTCATCGGCTACACCACGGCCTTCAAGCGCAAGCATATCGATGCCTCGCCGCATGCCGAGATCGGCCTGACCAAATTCGCCGTCGACCGTTTTCGCGAGCAAGGCATGTCGGTGGTTACGCTCGGCCTGTCGCCGATGCTCGATATCCGGCCAAGCGGATTTGCCGAAAGCGATTTCTGGCGCAACACCTTCCAGCGCGCCTACGAATCGCCATGGGTCAACCGCCGTAGGTTCAACCTGCAAGGCCAGGCGGCGTTCAAGCGCCGCTTCCATGGCACCGAGGAGCCGACCTATATCGCCTTCCGCAAGGGGACATATGTCGAGATGCTGGGACTGCTGCGGCTGGTCAAGGCTGTTTGAGGTTCTGCGGGACTTGGGTTTGCGAAGCCGCGTCAGTTCCTCAGCCGGTAGCCGGTCCTGAAGATCCAGGCGACGATCGCTATGCAGACCAGCAGGAAGACAACAGTCATGCCGAGGCTGATGCCGACCGAGACATCGGACTTGCCAAAAAAGCTCCAGCGGAAGCCGCTGATCAGGTAGACGACCGGGTTGAACAGCGTCACCGTGCGCCAGATGCCGGGCAGCATGTTGATCGAATAGAAACTGCCGCCGAGGAAGGTCAGCGGCGTGATGATCAGCAGCGGCACCAGCTGCAGCTGTTCGAAACTCTTCGCCCAGATGCCGATGATGAAGCCGAACAGGCTGAAGGTCACCGCCGTCAGCACCAGGAAGGCGACCATCCAGAACGGATGCTGGATGGAAAGCGGCACGAACAGCGAGGCGGTGGCCAGGATGATCAGGCCGAGGATGATCGACTTGGTCGCCGCGCCGCCGACATAGGCGATGACGATCTCCAGATAGGAGACCGGCGCCGACAGCAACTCGTAGATCGAGCCGACGAATTTCGGGAAGTAGATGGCAAAGGAGGCGTTGGAGATCGACTGCGTCAGCAGTGACAGCATGATCAGCCCCGGCACGATGAAGGCGCCGTAGCTGATGCCGTCGATCTCGGTGATGCGCGAGCCGATGGCCGAGCCGAAGACGACGAAATACAGCGATGTCGAGATGACGGGCGAGACGATGCTCTGCAGCACGGTGCGAAAGGCACGCGCCATTTCCATCCGGTAGATCGCCCAGACAGCGCGCAGATTCATGGCTCTCTCCTCACCAGATTGACGAAGATCTCCTCGAGCGAGCTGTTTTGCGTGTCGATGTCGCGGAACTGGATGCCGCCAGCCTCGAGATCGCGGATCAAAGAGGCGACGCCCGGCCGCTCGGCCTGGTTGTCATAGGTGTAGGTCAGCTGCCCGCCGTCAGGCGACAGCTCCAGCGCGTAGCGCGAGAAGGCCTCGGGAATGGCCGTCAGCGGATTGCGCAGTTCCAGCAGCAGCCGCTTGCGGCCAAGCTTGCGCATCAGTTCGGCCTTGTTCTCGACCAGGATGATCTCGCCGCGATTGATGACGCCGACGCGGTCGGCCATCGCCTCGGCCTCCTCGATGTAATGGGTGGTGAGGATGATGGTGACGCCGTCCTCGCGCAGCCGCCGCACCATCGTCCACATGTCCTGGCGCAGCTCGACGTCGACACCGGCGGTCGGTTCGTCGAGGAACAGGATGCGCGGCTCGTGCGACAGCGCCTTGGCGATCATCAGCCGCCGCTTCATGCCGCCCGACAGGGTGATCGCCTTGGCATCCTTCTTGTCCCACAGCGAAAGATCGCGCAGCACCTTCTCGACGAAGGCATGGTTAGCCGGCTTGCCGAACAGGCCGCGGCTGTAGTTGACCGTCGCCCAGACGGTTTCGAAAGCGTCGATGGTCAGTTCCTGCGGCACCAGGCCGATCAGGCTGCGCGCGGCGCGATAATCCTTGCTGATGTCATGGCCGTCGACGGTGACGGTGCCCGACGAGCGGTTGACGATGCCGCATACGATCGAGATCAGCGTCGTCTTGCCGGCGCCATTCGGACCAAGCAGCGCGAAGATCTCGCCACGCTGGATGTCGAGATTGGCTTCCTTGAGCGCGGTAAAGCCGGTGGCGTAGGTCTTGGAGACCCCGGAAATGGAAAGGATGGAGGGCATGGCTGAAAACGGCTGCCTGAAAGAGGTGACCTGATATAGGCCGAATGTCGTTGCATGCAACCGGAAGTCAATGCCGCTGCTGACAGTTCTCGACAATCATCGCACGTCCCGCGGCCTGTCGTGTGGTGATGCTTTCCTTGATCTGCTGCGACAACGCGCCCCGCGCGGCGCCACGACGCTTTGACCCAATCCCGCTTCGAGCCTATCCTTTGCACATAAGAAGCAGCCGGAGCCGCCAATGGACCCGCTCATCCTGTCGCGCATGCAGTTCGGCGCGAATATTTCGTTCCACATCCTGTTTCCGACAATCACCATTGCGCTTGGCTGGGTGCTGCTGTTCTTCAAGCTCCGCTACAACGCCACGGGCGATTCCGCCTGGATGCGCGCCTATTTCACCTGGGTGAAGGTGTTTGCGCTGTCCTTCGCCATGGGCGTGGTCACCGGCGTCACCATGAGCTTCCAGTTCGGCACCAACTGGCCGGGCTATATGCAAAAGGTCGGCAACATCGCCGGGCCGCTGCTGGCCTACGAGATCCTCACCGCCTTCTTCCTCGAAGCGGCCTTCCTCGGCATCATGCTGTTCGGCTTCCGCCGCGTCTCCAACCGCATCCACACGCTGGCGACGGTGCTGGTGGCCGGCGGCACCACCGTCTCGGCTTTCTGGATCATCGCGCTGAATTCCTGGATGCAGACGCCAGCCGGCTTCGAGATGCGCGACGGCGTCGCGCATGCCGTCGACTGGTGGGCGATCGTCTTCAACCCGTCGATGCCCTACCGGCTGGTCCATATGCTGCTTGCCTCCGGCCTGACGGTGTCGTTCCTGATCGCCGGCCTTTCGGCGTTGCGCTACCTCAAGGGCGATCGTTCGGAATCGATGTGGAAGGCGCTGCGCACCGGCGTCTTCACCGCGGCGATCCTGATCCCGATCCAGATCTTCGCCGGCGACCAGCACGGGCTGAACACGCTGGAGCACCAGCCGCAGAAGATCGCCGCCATGGAGGCCAACTGGAACACCGGCCCCAACGTGCCGCTGGTTCTCTTCGCCCTGCCCGACGAGGCGGCCAGGGAAAACAGGTTCGAAATCGCCATTCCGGACGGTGCCAGCCTTGTGCTGCGGCACAGCACCGACGGTGTCGTGCCGGGGTTGAACGACTATGTCGGCAACCATCCGCCGGTCTTCCCGGTGTTCTGGGGTTTTCGCATCATGGTCGGCACCGGCCTGCTGATGCTGGCTGTCTCCTGGTCCGCCGCCTTCTTCCTCAGGCGCCGGCATCGCCTGCCGAAGCCGCTCGCCTTGCTGATGGTGCCGATGGCGCTGTCGGGCTGGCTGGCGACGCTGGCCGGCTGGTACACCACCGAAATCGGCCGCCAGCCCTGGCTGGTGACAGGCGTGCTGAAGACCGCCGACGCCGTCGGCCCGGTGGCGGGCAGCCATGTCGCGCTGACGCTGGCCATCTATCTCATTCTTTATGCGTTCTTGTTGATCGCCTATCTCGGCGTGCTGGTGCACCTGGCGCTGAAGGCGGCGAAGGACGGCGATTCATCGCCGCTGCCGGGTGTGATGAACGCAGCGCTGTCGCAGCCATCGGCTGGGGAGTAGGAAAATGACCCTCGACTGGCCAACCCTGCTGCCGCTGATCTTCGCCGGCCTGATGGGCCTCGCCATCCTGATCTACGTCATTCTCGACGGTTTCGATCTCGGCATCGGCATCCTGTTCGCCGCCGCGCAAGACGCCGAGCAGGACACGATGATCGCGGCCATCGGGCCGTTCTGGGACGCCAACGAGACCTGGCTGGTGCTGGCCGTCGGCCTGCTGCTTGTCGCTTTCCCGCTGGCGCACGGCGTCATCCTGACCGCGCTCTACATTCCGGTGTTCGTGCTCCTGGTCGGGCTGATCCTGCGCGGCGTCGCCTTCGATTTCCGCGCCAAGGTGCCGACCGAACGCAAGCATCGCTGGAACCGTATCTTCTTCCTCGGTTCGCTCATCGCCTCGCTGGCGCAGGGCTATATGCTGGGCGTCTATGTGCTCGGCCTCGATGTCGGCCTGGGCGGCATGGCTTTCGGCGCGCTGGTGGCGCTCTGCCTCGCCGCCGCCTATGCGGCGATGGGGGCGGCCTGGGTCATCTACAAGACCGAAGGCGAGTTGCAGAAGAAGGCGGTGCGGTGGCTGCGCACGGCGCTGGTGCTGACCGCGCTCGGCATGGCCGCGGTGTCGCTGGCGACGCCGTTCGCCAGCCCGCGCATCTTCGACAAATGGTTCGTCTTGCCCTCGATGCTCTATCTGTCGCCACTGCCGATCCTTTCGGGCCTGCTGTTTCTGTGGCTGTGGCGGCAGACCTTCCATCTGCCAAAGGCAGACGACCGCCATTCGCTGACGCCGTTCCTGACGCTGGCCGCCATCTTCGCGCTCGGCTTTGCCGGTCTTGCCTGGTCGTTCTACCCGTTCGTGGTGCCCGACAGGCTGACCATCTGGCAGGCGGCTTCGGCGCCCGAAAGCCTGGCCATCATCCTGGCCGGCACCGTGGTCGTGCTGCCGGTCATCATCTTCTATTCGTTCTATGCCTACCGGGTGTTCGGCGGCAAGGCGACCGACCTGACCTACGACTGAGGTGTATTGTGATGCAGGTGATGCAGGCCTGCAAAATGCGAATTGGCTTGCCCTAATCCTTGTTGATTCTGAGTTGCTGACGAAAAAGTTGTCGCGCCTGATCATCTGCCGGAAATACAATATTCATCTTCAAGCGGAATAACCTTCTTCGGCTGGCGCGCCATATGAGCCGGCGAGAAGAAGGGCAATCCGATGCGCGATGTCCACCTCACCCCGGCAGGCCGGGAGCGCTTGGTCTTTCTTTTGCTACGCGTGCTTGCCCTCATTGCCGCGCTTGTCCTTGCCGGCCTGCTGCCTTCGCTGGCGCACGCGCAGGAGGTAGCCAATTGGGCTGGCGTCTGGGACACCAAATGGCGCGGTGGCGGTGCCCAGATCAAGTTCGAGCAGAATGGCGCCGAGGTCAAAGGCGTCTACCCGCTCTACAATGGCCGCATCGAGGCACGGGCCGAAGGCGGAACGCTGGAAGGTCGCTGGTTCGAAGGCAATCGCCAGGGCGAGTTCAGCTTTGTCCAGTCGCCCGACGGCGCGAGCTTCATGGGCCGCTTCGAATCCGCCACCGCCGAATGGTGGACAGGCGTGCGGGTCAGCGCCGTCGACAATATCGGCGTCGATCAGGCCAGCCCGATGACCACCATGCGCTCGTTCCTGCAGACCATGAACGAAAGCGGCGCCGACAACGTGCCGCGCGCCACCGGTGGCGGCATGGGCCTTGCCGCGCTCGCCGCCGGCCTCATCGATGTCAGCGAGGCCGATCGCGGCGGCCTCAACATGCCCGACTACACCAAGCTGCTGTTTTCCGTCGTCGACAAGGCGACCTTCCGCCTGTGGAGCCTGCCGCACGATGCGATCGCCGCCGACGAGGTGACGGCCAGGCTGCAGCAATACGGCACCAGCGTCTCCTTCGACGTCACTTTCCGCCGCAAGAATGGCGCGTGGTTCATCGTCGGCCCGCCGCTGGTCGCGCTGCAGGCCAAGCTCGCCGAATTCCAGGCGGCGCGCGGCGAAGCCGTCGACATGGTCGACGATCCCAGCAAGCTCGCCTCGCCGCGCGATACTTTCAAGATGCTGCTCGGCGGCATCTCCGAGGTCGGCGATCCGGCGGAGGCGGCACTTGACCTGCGCGACTACAATCCGGCGGTGCGCGCCGACGAGGCGATCCTGCTCGAGCGCTACCTGAAGAAGGTCATCGACCGCATCGGCTATGTCTACTGGCAGGAGATTCCCGACGATCCCAAGAGCAACACGCCCTATGTCTATTTCGAGCATCCGTCCGGCAATGTCGTCGTCGGCCCGGTCGACACCGGCAAGGGCAAAGTCTGGCAATTCACGCCCGAGACGCTGGCCAACATCCGAACGCTCTATGCCGATGTCGAGGACGTGCCGGTGGCGCCGGAATTCGCCGCCTTCGCCAGCGGCGATCCGTTCTTCGCCACCCGGGGCTTCGCTCGCGAGATCAGCCCCGCCTTGCTTACCCGCGCCGGGCCGATCGAACGCTGGCAGTGGCTGGCGCTCGGGCTGACGGCACTGGCCGGCATCGCTTTCGGCTTCGTCGCCAGTGCGGTGATCGGGCTTGTTGCCGGCGCTCGCGGCGACGCCGAGCGCTCGACCTTCCTGCGCGTCGTCGCGTGGGCTGTGCGCGCCATCGTGCTTGGCCTGTTCCTGTTGTTCGCGCTGCGCCCGCTCGGCCTGCCGCAGGTCATCGCGGCCCCCGTCAAGGCGGTGGCCTGGAGCCTGATCGTCATCGGCTTCGTGCCGGTGGTCTGGCACCTGATCGGCAGTTTAGCCGGCCATTATCGCAAGATGTGGCAAGTGCCCGGCTATCACGACACGCTGATTTCGCTGTCCACCGGCGTTGCCCGCGTCGCGGTGCTGGTCGTCGCCTTTCTGCTGCTCGCCGAAGTGCTTGCCATTCCCTATGAGGGCGTCATCGCCGGTCTCGGCATCGGCGGCCTGGCCGTGGCGCTGGCGGCGCAGCCGACGCTGCAGAACTTCCTCTCCGGCCTGACGCTTTATGCCGACCGTCCGGTCAGCGTCGGCGACTTCTGCAAGTTCGGCGACCAGTCGGGCACCATCGAGCATATCGGCATGCGCTCGACGCGTATCCGCTCGCTCGACCGCACCATCATCTCGGTGCCGAATTCCGACTTTGCCGGCATGCAGATCGAAAACTACGCGCATCGAGACCGCACCCGCTTCGCCACCACGCTGCAGCTGCGCTACGAGACCACGCCCGACCAGCTGCGCTACACGCTGGCCGAGTTGCGCAAGCTGCTGATTGCGCACCCGCGCGTCATCGAGGACCCGTGCCGCGTCCGCTTCGTCGGCTTCGGCCCTTATTCGCTCGACGTCGACATCTCCACCTACATCATGACATCCGATGCGTCCGAGTTCCTCGCCATCCGCGAGGACATCCTGTTGTCGATCATCAACATCATGGACGAAGCCGGCGCGCAGTTCGCCTTCCCGGCGCAGCTGGAGTACAGCGCCGCCGACCTGCCGATCGACGAGGACAAGCGCGTCGCCGCCGAGAAACGGGTCAGCGACTGGCGCGAGGCGGAAAACCTGCCCTTCCCCGACTTCAGCCAGCTCGACAGGTTTGCCCTCAACAACACGCTTGCCTACCCGCCACAGGGATCGGCGCACTACCGCGAGACGGAACCCGACCCGCAATCGGCCGAGGCCAGGGCGACGCTGGAAAAGGTGCGCTGGAGCCTGCCCTGGCGAAAGGGCACGTGACGGAACGGCCAGGGCACGACTTCGCGCCCGCGAAAGCGGGCCGGTTTCAGATCAGCCCCGAGTCGCGCGCCGCCGCCGTGGCTTGGCCGCGAGAGCCAGCATCCAGCTTGCCCAGCACCGCCGAGACGTGGTGGTCGACGGTCTTCGGCGAAATGGTGAGATGCTCGGCGATCCTCTTGTTGGAGAAGCCGCGCTCGATCAGTTGCAGCACTTCCATCTGGCGCTGGGTCAGGCCGGCGCCGTTCGCGCGCGTGGTACGGCGCGGCCCCCGCGCGATGTTGTTGAGGCCGTTTTTGCGCATGATCTCGCGCATGTGCTGGGCAACCGTCCTTGCGCCGAGGGTTTCGAAAATCTCCAGCGCCGAACGCTGGGCCGCCTCGTCGCCCTGCATCAGCGCAAGCCCTTGTTCGAAGGGGGCTTGCAGCTCCGCCCACAAAGCCGCCGCTTCCAGCCAGTTTCCCGCCAGCAGCATCCTGTAGGGAGCGGCCATGCCGTCAGTGTCACCGGGGTCGCGGTCGGGAGCCAGCAGCTGCCGCCAGCTGGCCAGTTCGGCGAAAACCGCCCGCGTCGGTGAAAGGGTCTCGGCACGGTCGATCAGGGCGAGCGCCTGCGCCTTGTCGATCTGCCCGAGCCAGGCCCGCTCGGCCATGACCGCCGCATAGGGTGCCAGGCGCTGCAGCTCGATTCCTTTTTCCAGGAACCGGGTCATCTCCTCAAAAACCGGCTCGGCCGAGGGATCGCCGCGCCGCAGCCGCAGGCGGGCCAGGGCCACCAGGGCCGGATAACGCACCAGGGCCGTCGCCTGGTCGTTGGTGATGACATCAAGCGCCTCGGCGGCAGCCTCGTCCCATTGTCCGTGACGCAGCAGCAACTGCGCCTTCACGCCGCGCATATAGTCACGCCAGGTCGCGAGGTCGTTTTCGACGCAATAGTCGATCCCGCGATCGAGGAAGGACCGGGCCTGGCGGTAGCCGAGCTGGTTCATCTCGCTGCAGGCGCAGTTGGTGAAGGCGCGCGCCGCGTGTTCCTGAAAATTGTGCTCAAGCGCGATGTCAAGGCTGCGGGCAAGCTGCTGCCGGCCGATAGCCAGGTCCAGCCACTGGCCGGCGGCGCCGACATTGTTGAGGGCGTGGCAGATGATGTCTGGCCGGTCCAGCCGTTCGGCGAGCTTGATCGCCTTGTCGCCGAGCAACACCGTCTCGTCGAGCCTTTCGGCCAGCATCGCCAGCTGCGAGAGGTTGGAATAGGCCATGGCGAGTTCGGCGCCGGCCGGCACGGTCTCCAGCAGCGCAACCGCCTGCGCTCCGAAGGCATCCGCGGACCTGCGGTCGCCCAGCAGGTAGGCGAAGCGCGACAGGCATCTGAGGCTGTCTCCCTCTTTCAGCGTGTTGCCCATGGCCCGCTGCAGCGCGCGCGCCTGTTCCTGCGCGGCGACGGCCTCGTCGATCTGCCCAATCAAGTGGCGCTCGAAGGCATAGCGCTCGTACAGATCCGCGCACTCCGCCATCGGCAGGCTGTCGGCCTGGCGCAAGGCGATCTCATAGTAGCCAGCGGCGTCGCGATGCGCGCCGACGCGGGAGGCCTCCTTTGCGGCGATCGGCGCCAGTTCGCGCACCGCTTCCAGATTGTGTGCCTCCACGGCGTGATGCACCAGCCGCGCGGTGGCAACCTCGCTATTTTCGAGCAGTGCCGACAGCGCGCGCTGGTTGAACTGTCTCCTGTGGCTCGTCGACAGCATCATCTCGATGGCGCGGCGGGCGATCTCGTGCCGGAACGCGTAGCCGTCGCCGAGATCCTCCAGCAGGCCGTTCGAGACGCATTCCGCAAGCTGGCCGGCGCTGGCCACGCCGCACAGGCCCTGCAAGGCCCAGGCGTCGGCGCGCCTGGGGAACACCGACACCGCGTCGAGCATCGAGCGGGCGCCGGCGGACAGGCGTTCGGCCCGCGCGACAACGGCGTCGCGAACGCTGGCCGGCAAGACGGTTTCATCTTCCGCGCTCAACAGTTCGGTGACGAAAAAGGCGTTGCCGGCCGTGGCCCGGTAGATGGCATCGCCATCGCGGCCGGCGGCGCCGGCGAGCGACAGGACCGCCGCTTCGCTCAAAAGCGGCACATCGATGCGTGCGACGCTATTGGCCGGAATTTCGCCGAGCGCGCGGCGGACGCGCATCTGTCCCTCGCTGCGGTCGGTGCGTGCCGTCAGCAGCAGGAGAATGTGGGTGTTTGAAATGCGCCGGCCGAGAAACCGCACGAAATCGAGGGTTGCGTCGTCCGCCCAATGGAGGTCCTCGATGATCAGCAGGGTTGGCTGCGCCTTTGTCTCGAAGACGTCGAGAGCGTCGGAGAACAGCGCCATCCTTTGTCCCTGCCGGATGTCGATCGCCTGCGGCAGCGCCCATCGCGCCTCGCGGGCGAGATCGTAGAGCGGCCCCAGCGTATCGGGTATCGACAGATCCTCGCAGGCGCTGCGGAACAGGCGCGTGCCCTTGGCTGCCGCGTCGATGAAGGCCTCGACAAGCGTTGTCTTGCCGGCGCCGGCCTCGCCGGTCAACGCCGCGACGCGGCCGTGGCCGCGCGCCGCCTCCGCCAGAAGGGCGTCCAGGTGCTCCAGCTGTGGCTGCCGTTCCAGAAGCATCATCGTCCTCTCCCAGGTCGCGAGCCGGCGGCCCCACGATCTGTCCGCCAGGGTAGCCTGGTTCGGTATCCGCTTTGTGGCTCCCGAAACCAAACGTTGCAAACATGGGGATTCGTCCCGCCAAACATGGGGAAAGGCTCCGATGCGCGCCGTTGACGAGCGTGATCTTTGTCCGGCCGCGCTCGGATCGAGCGTGAATCACTGGAAAAAGGAAACCAAGCCATGCCCCGTTACCTGATTGAACGCACATTTCCGGATGGCCTCAATGTGCCGATGAACGACGCCGGCGCCGATGCGATGAAGGGCGTCATCATGCGCAATGCGGAGAAGGGAGTGACCTGGGTGCAGTCCTTCGTGTCGCCCGACAAGAAGCGCAGTTTCTGCATCTACGATGGGCCTTCGCCCGAAGCCATCCGCAGCACCGCCCAGATGAACTCGCTGCCAGTCGACAAGATCACGGAGGTGCGGGTCCTTGACCCTTACTTTTATCTTTGATCCCCTCCATGGATATCAAACGGCCCTTCGCGGCGATGGCGGCTTGTCTGACGACCCGTCCAGCGAGGTGTTGGCTGCTTCGAGACCAGTCGGACGAGGCCCGTTACTGGGCCGGGTTCTCCGGCGGATTGCCTCGCTGCTGTTCGCGTCATTGCGCAAGAGCCGGCGCCGGTTGCCTCCGCAGGACGACTATCTGAGACGCGACATCGGCCTGCCGGAGCTCGAGGAGCTGCCGCAATACTGGGACTTCACCCGGTCGGGCCGCTGATGCGTGCAGCCCAGGTCCGACTTCGCGGCGGGGCGGCTCGCCGCTCCCATGCGCCATCAACAACGAGGAGAGAACATGAACATCCATCTGTGGACCAAGCATCTCATCAACCTGTCGATCCTGTCGATCGCGGCGACGGCCGCCAATGCCGGTGACAGCGGCACGCTGGATGCGAAGGTGCGTGCCGCCAATGGCCGCTTCGAGAACGTGGCGGCGGCCACGGCCGAGGGCTATGCACCGATCCCTTGCGCCAGCGGCATCACCGGCGGCGCGATGGGCATCCACTACGTCAATGCCGGCTATCTCAAGGACGATGCGGTCGACCTCGCCAAGCCCGAGGCCGTCATGTACGAGCCGATGGCCGACGGAAAGCTCAAGCTCGTGGCGGTCGAATACATCACGTCGAAAGGCCCGGCCTCGCTGGAAGGGCAGCTGTTCAACTTCAACAGCGCCCCCAACCGCTACGGCCTCGGCCCGTTCTATGAACTGCATGTCTGGGCCTGGAAGAAGAACCCGACCGGCACCTTCGCCGACATGAACCCCAACGTGTCGTGCGAGGCGATGAAGATGGGCGGCTGATCCCGATTGCCGGCACGGCGCCGGCCTTCGCTATGGTGTGCGGCGACCCCGATCGTCATCACACCAGGCCCCGCGACCGATCGGCGCCAGCCCATATAAAGGGCTGGGGCGGGCCGGATGCCGGTTGGTTCCGGGGGCGCGCGGGGAGCTTCGGCTCTCCGCGCCAACATCCAGATCTAGGGTCTGGACCCTAGTTGCTGGCCGACAGCACCAGCACCGGCTTCTCGCTGTAGAGCTTGGGGAAGAGCTGCTTCAGGTTCGCCACCTTGGGCAGGTCGTTGTAGACGATGTAGGGATAGGTCGGGTTCAGGGTCAGGAAATCCTGATGGTAATCCTCGGCCGGATAGAAGGTCTTGCCGGTCTCCAGCGTGGTGACGATCGGCTTCGGGAACACCTTGGCCTGGTCGAGCTGGGCGATGTAGCTCTGCGCAATCTTCTTCTGCGCATCGTTCTCGGCAAAGATCGTCGAACGGTACTGGGTGCCGCTGTCCGGCCCCTGATAGTTCAGCTGCGTCGGATTGTGGGCGACCGAGAAATAGACCTGCAGCAGCTGGCCATAGGTTACAACAGACGGGTCGTAGGTGATCTCGACGGATTCGGCGTGCCCGGTGCGGCCGCTGCCGACCGTCTCGTAGACGGCGGTGTCCTTGGCTCCGCCGGTGTAGCCGGAGACGGCCTTGCTGACGCCCTTGACGTGCTGGAAGACGCCCTGCACGCCCCAGAAGCAGCCGCCGGCGAAGATCGCCTTTTCGCTGCCCGGGGCTGCCTTCTCGTCCATCGCCGGCGGCGGGATGACCACCGCGTCCTCGGCGGAGATCGCCGGCGTCTGCCAGAAGGCGGCGCCAGCCGCGGCCAGCACGAGCGCGGCGAGCGCGCCTTTGAAAAAGTTCGACGACTGTCTGGCGGCTGGTTGTTGTATGTCGGTCATGGCTGAACTCCTGTGACGTCCATCGTGTGGAGTCTATTGGATGAGATAGGATTGTGCGACAGGCGAGTTGCGGCCGACGCCTCAATTTCACGTGCGCCCGTCAATCGGTCCAGACTTGCCGGCCTGGGCCGGCAAGGGACTGTCCCCGGCTGGACAGGGAGCCCGCCAGGGACAGCCGGCCACGGATCAATCTCAGTTGGCCGGGGCCATCGCATCAGCCGCCGGCTTCATGGCGTCCGTTGCGGGCTTCATGGCATCAGCGGCTGGCTTCATCGCGTCGGCGGCTGGTTTCATGGCACTGGTGGCCATCGGATCGGCCGGCTTCATGGCGTCGGTGGCCGGCTTCATCGCATCGGTTGCCATGGCGTTCGCCGGCTTCATGGCGTTGGTGGCGTCGTCGGCGCGGGCGATGCCGCCGGCAAACAACGCCGTCGAGCACAGAGCGAAAGCGAGCGCCGGCAGCGTCAGGCGGGAAAGAACGGTCATGATGGTCTCCTGGTGGGTTGATGGCGCGCCTTCCAGGCGGCCGGGTTCTTGCGGCGCCGCTTGTGCGGCGTTGCGCAATCTCTTGTCGAAGCGTGATTTCTAGTTGGTGGCGGCGGCCAGGATCGGCCCGCCGCCGGGCGACTGGACGAGCACCGCGGTGCTGAGGCCATCCGATGCCGCCGGCAGGTTCAGCGCCGTGGCCTCGCCGGTCCAGCTGCCGAGCTTCTTCAGCGAATGCACGACATTGGCATGCGGCAGCGTGCGGCCGGTGTTTTCGCCGCGCGCCACCGGCACCTGGACGACACCCTTGGTGTAGCGGACCAGCCAGACATCGGCCTTGCCGCCCGGCACCGAGCCGGCGCCGATGCTGATCTTGCCGCTGTCGAGCGACAGCGATGGGCCGCTGGCGCGGCCGGCGCTCGAGATCAGATGCTGGATTTCGCCGGGCGCGGCGCCGACGGCATCGGCATGGCCGTTGACCACCACTTGCGGGGTGAACGGTCCGTCATGGCCGAGCGATGGTTCGTAGCTCACCTGGCGCTGGGTGAATTCCTGCCTGCCGAAGGTGTCCTTCCAGCCGAGGTAATCCCAGTAGGTGACGTTGAAGGACAGCGCCAGCACGCCGGGCTGGTCCTTGACCTTGATCAGGTTGGCATTGGCGGGCGGGCAGGACGAGCAGCCCTGGCTGGTGAACAGCTCGACCACGGTGAGCGGCTGGGCGGCGGCGGCACCGAGCGATGCGGCGAGCGCTCCCAGGCCGAACAATAGGGTAAGCTTGCTGCGCTTGGCTTGATATCCCGACATTGGCTGGCTCCGTGGGCGGCGCCAGGATGCGCCGGTCATGTCCCCACTTCGCCGTCGCCACGGAGTTCGTTACAGCGCTCACCGGTTTGTGATCGTCGCCTTCCCTTCTCCCCTTGTGGGAGAAGGTGTCGCCGAAGGCGACGGATGAGGGGTGTTCCAGGGAACGCTAACGCCTCATTCCTTCCAGCACCCCTCATCCGTCTTGGCGCTGCGCGCCAATCCACCTTCTCCCACAAGGGGAGAAGGCAAGGGCGCCCCTATCGCCAAGGCTGCAGATTTGTATCCCGTACATAGGCGATGATCGTGTCGCAGACGGCGTTCAAGTCTTTCAGGACATCATCATTCCAAAAACGCAGAACGCGAAAGCCCTTCGCCTCCAGCTCGGCCTTGCGGATCCGATCGGACTCGGACCCCGCATGCTGGCTGCCATCAATCTCGATGATCAGCCCAGCTTCGAGACAAACGAAATCGGCAATGTATTTTCCGAAGGGAATCTGGCGCCGAAATTTTGTCCGGTCGAGCCTGCGATCACGCAGTTCATGCCAAAGCTTGTTTTCCGCTTCCGTCATTTCACGCCGGAGCGAACGGGCAAAGCTACGTTTGACTGGGGGAACGGGTTGATGCGGCATGGCGTCAGATTAGCTAACCGTTGTGCTCCGTCCAGCACCCCTCCTACGCCGAGCTTCGCTCGCCCACCGCCCTGGGCGAGTCACGGGCTTCGCCCACCCTTCTGGCCTCACAAGGGCGAGAAGTGGCGGGCTCGCTACTGCGTCAGCACCGTGTCCGAAGGCCGCTGGTTGAAGTCGCACTTGCCGTTCACGTTGTAGAAGAAGTCGGCATTGGAGACCGCGGCCGGCACCGCGTTGCCGCCGTCTTCCCAGGCCTGGTAGCTCGGGACGCCGCAGGGCACGGCGGTGAAGATGTCGACGGTCTGGCCGGTCGCGACCTCGGGCATGTCGGTCGTGCTTGTGCCGATATAGAGCCGGTTGGAGGTGGCCGGATCGTTCGACTTCAGAACCTTCGGGTTGCCCGATGGCACGTCCATCTGCAGATAGAGGGCGTTCATCTGGCTGACGTCGATCACCGCGCCGGTACCGTTGGCGGGATAGAATGTATCGACGCAGGTGGTCAGGTATTTGTTGCTGCCGCTGGTCTGCTGGATGGACCCGGCCGGGGCATTGTTGAAGTTGCTCACCTTGGCGGTTGTGCAAACCTGCTTCTGGACGGTCGTGCTGATGTCGGCGCCGCCATTGTTGGTGATGGTGTTGACGGTGGTTGTGCCGTAGCCTTTCGGATCGCCGAAGCCGTTATAGGCGTAGGTGATCGTCATCAGCGGCTTGGCCACCGTCGCCCCGAATTGCGTACCGTAGAGCGTCATCGTCTTGCCCCAGTAGCCCGACACCTTGGAGACCTTGAAGGTGGTCTGCACCAGCGCCGGCGTCTTGGTCACCGCCGCCGCGACGGCGACCGGCACGCTGCTGATCCTGGCGATCTGCATGAAGACGGTCGGCATGGAATAGCTTGCCGTGGCCTGGGCGGTGGCGGTGCCGTTGGCGCTGACCACGAAGCTGCCCAGCGTCGCGGTTCCCTGTCCACCGTTGGCGACGAAGGAATCCTGCAGCGTCACCTGGCGCTGCGGCAGCGTCGAGGTCGTCGGCATCGTGGTGATCGCCAGGATCCCGGCATCGAGCGCGGCCTGCATGTTCGACCTGGTCTGGACCGCCGAGGTATAGTCGACGGAGAAGCCGACGGCGGTGAGCAGCGGGATCATGCTGAGAATGAGTATCGGCGCGAGCGAGCCGCTCCGCGAGCGCAGAAAATCGCTTGCAATCCTTGGCATTTGTCTTCCTCGACAGCGTAACATTAGGCTAAATTAGCATACCGGAGGCAAACTATGCCCTAAAGGGATGGATCAAAGTTTAAGGATTTCCAGGTTTCCCGGACCGATCCTCGCCTGACGTCGCCAGGCATTGAAAAATGTGTCGGCCGCTTGAAGCCAGCGGCTTGTGGGCCGCGCGGAGACCCACACCACTTGCCCGGCAGTGGCGGCACCGCTTGCCCAGGCTGCGGCTGTGCCGCTTGCCGCAGCAACCCGCCCCTGCTAAAGCGCGCGACATGAGCACGCCCCTCGACCACATCCGAAATTTCTCCATCGTCGCCCATATCGACCATGGCAAATCCACGCTTGCCGACCGGCTGATCCAGTCCACCGGCGGGCTGGAGCTGCGCGACATGAAGGAGCAGGTGCTGGACTCGATGGACATCGAGCGCGAGCGCGGCATCACCATCAAGGCGCAGACGGTGCGGCTGAAGTACCACGCCAACAATGGCGAGGACTATATCCTCAATCTGATCGACACGCCCGGCCACGTCGACTTTGCCTATGAAGTGTCGCGCTCGCTCGCCGCCTGCGAGGGCTCGCTGCTGGTCGTCGACGCGAGCCAGGGCGTCGAGGCGCAGACGCTGGCCAACGTCTACCAGGCGATCGACAACAACCACGAGATCGTCGTGGTGCTGAACAAGGTCGACCTGCCGGCGGCCGAGCCGGAGCGCATCCGCGAGCAGGTCGAGGAGGTGATCGGCATCGACGCCTCCAACGCCGTGCTGATCTCGGCCAAGACCGGGCTTGGCATTCCCGACGTGCTGGAAGCGATCGTCCACCAATTGCCGCCGCCGCGCGAGGGCGACGCGACCGCGCCCTTGAAGGCGATGCTGGTCGACAGCTGGTACGACGCCTATCTCGGCGTCATCGTGCTGGTGCGCGTCATCGACGGCGTGCTGAAGAAGGGCCAGACCATCCGCATGATGGGCACCGGCGCCAAATACCTGGTCGAGCGCACCGGCGTGTTCACGCCCGCCCGCATCAATGTCGACGAGCTCGGCCCCGGCGAGTTCGGCTTCTTCACCGGCTCGATCAAGGAAGTGGCCGACACCCGCGTCGGCGACACCATCACCGAGGACAGGCGCCCGACCGCCAAGGCGCTGCCCGGCTTCAAGCCGGCGCAGCCGGTGGTGTTCTGCGGCCTGTTCCCGGTCGACGCCGCCGATTTCGAGGATCTGCGCGCCGCCGTCGGCAAATTGCGCCTCAACGACGCTTCCTTCTCCTATGAAATGGAAACCAGTGCGGCGCTCGGCTTCGGCTATCGCTGCGGCTTCCTTGGCCTGCTGCATCTGGAAATCATCCAGGAGCGGCTGGAGCGCGAGTTCAACCTCGACCTGATCGCCACCGCGCCCTCGGTCGTCTACCGGCTGCTGCTCACCGACGGCTCGGTGAAGGAACTGCACAACCCGGCCGACATGCCCGACGTGGTGAAGATTTCCGCCATCGAGGAGCCGTGGATCCGCGCCACGATCCTGACCCCCGACGACTATCTCGGCGGCATATTGAAGCTCTGCCAGGACCGGCGCGGCATCCAGGCCGACCTGTCCTATGTCGGCAAGCGCGCCATGCTGACCTACGACTTGCCGCTCAACGAAGTCGTGTTCGACTTCTACGACCGGCTGAAGTCGATCTCCAAGGGCTACGCCTCCTTCGACTATCATTTGACCGACTACAGGGAAGGCGACCTGGTGAAGATGTCGATCCTGGTCAACGAGGAGCCGGTCGACGCGCTGTCGATGCTGGTGCATCGCACGGCGGCGGAAAAGCGCGGCCGGCAGATGTGCGAGAAGCTAAAGGAGCTGATCCCGCACCACCTGTTCAAGATCCCGATCCAGGCCGCGATCGGCGGCAAGGTCATCGCGCGGGAAACCATCTCGGCGCTGCGCAAGGACGTGACCGCCAAATGCTATGGCGGCGACGTCTCGCGCAAACGCAAGCTGCTGGACAAGCAGAAAGAAGGCAAGAAGCGGATGCGCCAGTTCGGCAAGGTGGATATTCCGCAGGAGGCGTTCATCCAGGCGCTGAAGATGGGGGACTAAGCGGTTCGGCCTTCGGCCGAACGCATCGACCCGGTGGGTCGATGCGAGCGCAAGTCCGGGTGGGAGCTGCCGCAGGCAGCGGGTCCCACCCCGGGGGGTGCGGTGGAGTAAATCTCAAGACGTTCTTGGAAGAGTCCTTTCGTCTTTGGAAAATGCATCATAGATCGTTTCCAACTGCTCTGTTCCGCCTGCTGTCGGCATCGCGGCTATGCCAAGAAAGGTCGGAGAGTCCAACCAAAATCGAATCTGGACCCCGAAACTGGTCGAGTGGGCAATTGCCTGAGCCTCAGCTTGTGTGATCTTGGCAAAGACGTTCACATAGATGCCACTCACCACTCGCTCGCACCTATTTGAAATATCGATCCTTTCTTCCTCGCCGTTCAATACGATCTCAACAAGGCCGAGTGTAGTCAGTTCGTCCTCCCTACCTTGAGCTTCGATCACAGCCCAGAAAAAGAAACCCGCTCCCCTGGTGTGCCCAAGCATAACTTTGTGGTGGCCATAGAGCGAATCTCGTTCTCCGCGCACATAGATCATGTTGGCCCGTGCCTGCACTGTCCAACTGGTATCGGTCTCGCCACCCGTCACTACGCTGAGCTTCTTTAGATTGTCTTCGTCGGCGATGAGTATTGAATCGCTTCGAACCGACGATGAGAACTCAAGGAAGTCAGGAGAAACTCCCATATCCGCCATAAATCGAGCAATTCTTGCCGAGAGTAACTGTGTTTGGCCAACGTCGTTGGGCGACGGATTTTTAAATGAGAACTGATGGACTCCGAACTCTGATCCTTGTGGAAAATATCTTAGCCGGCCACCGAGAAAAATCAGGGTTGCCGCACTCATACACCTGCCAGGCAACCGCACGCGAGCGGTCATAAGATGCGAAACATCGGAAATCTCATTGCGGTTAAGAAGATACCTGCCGATCGACGTCGAGAACCAGCAATCTCGTATTATTCGACCGATGATCATCGCTTCCTCGACGTTGCCGCCGCTCGAATCGATGTAAACAGTCGTCCGAGGCGGAGGCGCAGATCGTTCTACGAATTCGCGAAATTTGAGCCCATCTCCCGCCCGAATGGTTCCAAGGGCATTGATCGAAAACGACCCGCCAATGAGCCTTTCAAATTCGGTCTGAGGATCGGTAAATTCGAACTGCAACCGCGACCCCTCTAGAAAACCAGAAAGTGCTCATGACCCGTCGTTAGCTGCCGCAACGAACATCACCAATGAGAAATAGCCGTTAGCGCCTGGGCGGCGACGGACAAGCCGGCAAAAAATGCCGCGGCGGAATTGATGCGAGCTGTCCGTCTGATCTTGAAAATCGTAGTCTTGTTATCTGTGATCTCAAACGCAATGTCGCCCTCATCGCCCATGGCGGCGTCAAGCCTTTCTACCGTCTGGATCGAAAAGTAGCTCGACGCCCACCAAAGTATGGCGCTCACCAGACCGCATATCAACGTTACCCAAGTCAAAATATAGACCATTAAATTCCCAGTTACTTAAGACGGCGAGCGGTAACCCGACCTGGTGTGCGAAAGTCCCATATCAAATCCCTTGTGCTACCCATCATCACTGCCATCCATATCCCAATCGATGACACCCTCTCGGATCAGCATCTTGATCTGATCCCAGATTAGGACCCGAGCTACCTCACTCGCGGTTTTGCCATGCACGCCCGTCTTTGTAAGCCGTTTCAGATACTTGAGTGTCTCTGGAGGCAAACTCGGATTGAGCGGCGAAGCCTTTTGTTGCCCCTTCGCCATAACTAATTAGTAGCTGATTAGTTATTGACCGTCGAATCCGGCCATGTCACGAATTGCACTCGACACTGCCTCTGATTCGTGGTGCGCTAAGAAAATGAGCGGACGGCCCCTTTACGGAACCGCCCGCCCCATCGCTCTGAGATACCTTAGTAGGTCGTCACGTTGGCGCGTGGCGGCCTACGAAAATGAGATACCACAGTCTCCCATCTTCCGTATCTGAGACGAAGATATTCCCGTACAAAGACGGTCTTCGCTTCGTCCCACACAAATCGCATCTGCATCGCGATCACCTCCTTCCCGGGGCAGTTGCCCCGGGCGTGCAGGGCAATGTCGCGAGATAGTGGCGGTCCGAGTCGGATCCGAATCGTGCATTTCCAATATGGCGGATTCAGATGTTGGCTACCAGCCCTAGCTAATTGAGAGATGATCCAGCTGACCTCAACGCGGCATTACCTGTGCCAAGCGCAGCGCATCTCCCCGGATCGACAATGGATGCGTACCGGCGTCATTGGGCGCCGGCCATCGGGGGCTAAATGGACTGTTCGTGAAAAAGATCTATGAAAGGCCAACGCTGAACAGGCGCGAGAAGCTTTCGGCCGTCACGGCTATAGCGTGTCCAGTGTCGCAGCCCTGCGGATAGCATGCTCTTCAAGCCTGCCCTGCCGGGGCGAGCTTTGAAGCGCTGTCGCGGGACAGCGCCTTTCTTCAACTCTTCCAGGTCGGTCCGCACCCAACCCTGAGTTGGTTGCTCGTGCGGCACCCGGGCGGTAGAAACGTCGGGCGGCGGACTTCATAGGTTCGCCAGTGGCCGGCGCGGGCTCAGGCAACTGCCCTCACCGGCATTCGCGCCGGCCATTCCCCGCACCCTTAAGTTGCCGGATCGGCCCGGGAGGGCGGATCGCCCGAGGCGACCCTCCGCCGCTTGCCGCCTCGCGCTGCCCTTGGACACCCGCTTTGAGAACGCTCCGCCCAGGAGTATCCTCCGCTCCGGCTTGGGGGGATTTCAAATGCGTTCCAATTCTCTGGACATCGTCGCCGCGACTGGCCTCGCGATCGGTGGCGCTTTCGGGCTTGCCGGCACCTTCGTGGGCAGCGACGCGCTGCGCGAAACGCTGTGGACGATCGACGGCGTGGCGCTGGTGGTGGCGACCGCGCTGCTGACGATGAAGTACCAGCGGCTGGGCAATGACTGCATAGCTGCCGGCTTCCTGACCTTCCTCGCCGGCGAAAGCCTGTTGCTGGCCGGCAATGCGGCGGGCCTTGAGGCCAGCGTTCCCTCCTATGTCGGCGGTATTTCGCTGTGGGCGGCAGCACTGGTCCTGGTCAGCGCGCCGAAAACCTTCGCTTTGTGGATGCGGCTCACCGCGCTCGTCGCCGCCCTGCTGTTCGTCGTCTCGGCTTGCATGATCCTGTGGGGCACGCCCTTGCTGCCGACCTCGTCGCCGCTGCCCGCCGCCGGCTATCCGTTCCTAGTGCTGACCTTCATCGGCTGGATCTGGACCTTGCTCAGGCCTGTGCGGTGAGCGGGTCTATCGTCGAAATCCACACCAGGAAGAGCGGCGGCGCTGCCCCTCACCTGCCTGCCGGCTTCCTCTCCCCGTGAAGAACGGGGAGAGGGGCGCTGTCATCGATGGGTTCGCCAATTGTCGACGTCGCAAGGTAGGCATGGGCGTTGCGGCCAGCCCCTTCTCCCCGTCACTATACGGGGAGAAGTGCCCGGCAGGGCGATGAGGGGCGGCGCCGACATCGACAGTGGTCCGCCCCCAAAAGGATTGTCTAGGACTCGATCCACACCTTCTCGAAGTGCTGCTCGAGCGCCTGGTGCTGTTCGCAGCCTTCGACGCCCTTGCGGTAGGTGCGGAAGACCGAGCGCCAGTAGGGCTGGATGATGATGCCGGCGTCGCGCAGGTTCTGCTCGATTTTCGCCATGATCTCCTTGCGCGCCTTGGCGTCGGGCACGGCCACCGCCTTGTCGAGCAGGTCGTCGAACTCCTTGTTGGCGTAGGCGCTCTCGTTCCAGGCGGCGCCCGACTTGTAGGCGAGCGCCAGCACCTGGACGCCGAGCGGGCGGCCGAGCCATTCGGTGCAGGAGAAGGGGTATTTGCTCCAGTCGTTCCAGAAGGTGGCGGCCGGCAGCACGGTGCGCTTGATCTTCAGCCCGGCCTCGCGCATCTGCGCGGCAATGGCGTCGCCGGTGCTCTTTTGCCATTCCACATCGACGGAGATGAGGTCGAATTCGTGGTCGGCCTTGCCGGCCTCGGCAAGCAGCTTCCTCGATGCGTCCGCGTCGCGCTTGGCCGGGCCGATATCGGCATATTCGGGGTGCATGGGGCCGACATGGTGGTTGTCGGCGGGCTTGCCCCTGCCGTCGAGGCCGAGCTTCAGCACGGCGGCATTGTCGACGGCAAGCTGGGCGGCGCGGCGCACCTTGACGTCGTCATAGGGCGCGTTGCCGACATTGAAGCGGGCGACGATGGTCGAGCCGGTGGCGATCTCGGAATTGATCAGCCCCATCTTGCCGGTCTGCGAGACGGCGTCGGAGGCGGTCTCGTGATCGGTGTCGATCTCGCCGGATTCGAAGGCCGACAGCATGGCATTGGGGTCGGAGCCGTAATCGACCCATTTGATGCCGTCGAGCCAGAATTCGCCCTTCCACCACGGTCTGTCCTTGCGCTTGACCTCGGCGCCGGTCTCGGCATCCCAGCTGACCAGCTCGCATGGGCCGGTGGTGATCGCCAGCGCCTTCTTCGGGTCAGCCTCGCCGTCATAGGAGCGGTGCATGATCAGCGCCGGATAGTCGGCCATGCCGGCGATCAGCGAAATGTCGGGTTTCGGCAGATTGAGCCTGATGGTGAAGTCGTCGACCTTCTCGATGCCGCCATCGACCACCTTCTTGGTGTCGGCATTGACCAGCGCGCCCATGCGCGCGGCGACCGAATTGCCGGCGACGCCGGCCTCGCACCAGCGGGTGAGGTTGTGGATGACGTCGTCGGCGTTGAAGGCATCGCCGTTCGACCAGGTGATGCCCTTGCGCACATGAAGGGTGAGGGTCCTGGCGTCGTCGCTGGCTTCCCAGCTTTCGAGCAGCCAGGGCTCGAAGGAGAAGTCGGTGTTCCAGCGCACCAGATATTCGTTGCAGTGGCGCGCGACATTCGACATCTCGACGCCGTCGAAGGTGCGCGGGTCCTTGAAGCCCTTGACGTTCATGGCGACGCGCAAGGTGCCGCCGCGCTTGGGCTCGGCGGCGCGGGCAGGGGTGGCGCCGAGGCCGCCCAGCGCCAGCGCGCCGGCGGCGCTGACGCCGAGGCCGGCCATCAGAGCCAGATATTCGCGGCGGCTGATGCCGCCCTGCCTGAAATCGTCGGCGACGGGCCTGGCTTTCGGGTGCAGTTTCCGGTCGGTCAGCATGAACTTCATCGTCGTTCCCTCTTGTTGGTGCATGCCGCCCAAAAGTGCGCAGCGGTTTTGGGACAACGGCATGCACGAAGAAAGTCTCGCCCCGGCCAATCGACGCCTGCAAGGGCGGACACGACCGCCGGGGGCGCCATTGCCTGAGGCGATGATAGGGCGGGGTGATGGTGCGGAGTGTTCGGTTTTCCGCAGTTCTTGTGCGGTGCTCCGCAAGGGGGCTCCAGCTTGGGTTCCTCGCCCCACGAAAGTGGGGAGAGGTGGCTCGGCGAAGCCGAGACGGAGAGGGGGTCGCCCTACGAAGGCCCCCTCTCCGGCCGCTTCGCGGCCACCTCTCCCCCGCTTCGCGGGGGCGAGGAACCCAAGTCTTGAAAGGTCAATACGGCCACTCGCCCTTACCCAGCGCCGCGACCGCCGCCACGATCCGCGCGAAAGCCTCCGCTGCCGCCGGCACCGTAGCGCGGGCGCGCAGGAAGCTGTGCACGAGGCGGGGCTGCTCGTGCCACCATGCCTTGCCGCCGGCGGCAACGATGCGGTCGCGATAGGTCTCGCCGTCCGACGACAGCGGGTCGCATTCGGTCGTGACGATCACCGTTGGCGGCAGGGCGGAGAAATCGGTGTCGCGCAAAGGCGCGAAGGTCGGGTCGTCCGGCGACTGCCGCTTGGCCGAGCGGATGTCGCGGCAGAAGGCGATGTCGCCGACGGAGAGCAGCGGCGCTTCGGCGTGCTCGCCATAGGAGCCGGCGGCCTCATCGCCGCCGAGTTCGGGATAGATCAGCACCTGGCCGATCGCGGCGCGGGGATGATGGCGGGCCGCCTGCGCCACCGCCGCGGCGAGGTTGCCGCCGGCGCTTTCGCCGCACAGCACGAGCGGCAGGCCGGTGGCCGCCGCCGCCCACTCGAAGGCGGCCAGCGCGTCGTCGAAGGCGGCGGGGTGGAGATGTTCCGGCGCCAGCCGGTAGTCGACCGACAGCACGTCGAAACCGGTGCCGGCGCAGAGCTCGGCGCAGATGTCGTCATGGCTGTCGAGGTTGCCGAGAATGAAGCCGCCGCCGTGGTAGTAGACCACCATCGCCGGCGCCGCCTTGCCGGCGCGCTGGTAGCGGCGGACCGGGATGCCGTGATCCGAGGCGGCGATCAGGCCGTCGCTGGCCTTGACCCCGGGCGGTCGGCCCTGGTGGAAGGCCCGGCACATGCTGTCATAGACTTCGCGCTGCCTGTCGATCGGCAGGCCGGTGATCTCGGGCGGACACCAGGCGTCGACCGCGTCGATATAGGCCCATAGAGCGGGGTCGAGCCGGGTTTCGTATTTGCCGCGAGTCTTGCTTCCGGCCGTCATAGATCGGCGTAAAGCGCGGCCGCGTTGCCGAAGGTGAAGCGCAGCGGCACCGAGCCTTCGACCTGCCAGGCGGTGACGGTCTCGCCGGCCAGCAGCCGGCAGGCGCCGTCGGTGTCGGTGACGGCACCGCCATAGAGCCGGTTGGCGAGGTTGAGGATGCCGGTCTGGTGCATGGCCGCGCTGCCGCTGCCGCAGGCATCCTTGACCAGCAGCACGCGAAAGCCTTTGGCCACCGCGTCCTTGACCGACGCGTCGATGCAGGCCTCGGTCCACACACCGGCGACGACCAGCCATTCGATGCCGCGCGCCTTGAGTTCATCGGCCGCCGGACCGGTGCGGAAAGCACTGGCCTCGGCCTTGACCAGCAGCGCCTCGCCCCTGGCGGGCGCCACCTCATGGCAGATCTGCGTCAACGGATCGCTCTTGTCGGAGAAGGCCGACTTGCCATCGGCACCGACGGGATGAAAGGGCCGGTGCTGCTTGTCGAGATCGACGATGTAGGCCCAGTGACAGAGCGGCACATGGTTTTGCCGCGCCGCCGCCTGCAGGCGCTGGACATTGCCGAGGATGCCGGGAAAGCCCTCGACGAGGTAGCGCTTGTCCTGCCGGTGCTCTTCCTGCAGGTCGATGAAGATAGCGGCCACCGTGCCACGCTTGATGGAGATGGGGGACTTCATGCTGCGCCTTCGTCATCCCAGGGCAAAGCAGGAGCGAAGCTCCGTCGCGGAGACCCTGGGATCCATGCCGCGAGCTTAGCCGAGGAATGCAGCGGTACAAGATCCTGCACCGCCGCAACGCCGAGATGTAACGGCATGGATCCCAGGGTCTCCGCGTCGCTGCGCTCCTTGCTTCGCCCTGGGATGACGAAGCGATGGGAGGCTGCGCCGGTTGACAAGGGTCGTGCAAAGACCATCAAACCTGCGTCTCCAGAAACTCATCCTCATAAGGAAACCGCGACAGGAGTTCGATACCCGTCTCGGTGATCAGGATCTCGTCCTCCAGCTTGACGCCCTCGCGACCGCCCTTCTCGCCGATATAGCTTTCCACGCTCACCACCATGCCTGGCACGATATGGCCGTCGCGGCCATAGGTCTCGTAATCCATGGCGTGGGCGATGAACGGCGTCTCGCCATGCATGCCGACGCCGTGCATCACCGAGGTGTAGCGCTGGTCGACGAAACGGTCCGGAATCTTCCAGGCCTTCTCGGCGATCTCGCGGAACGCCATGCCGGGCTTGACGATCGAAATGTTGTGCTGAACCTGGTCGTGCGCCATGCGGTAGAGCGACTTCTGGTAGGGTGTCGGCTTGCCCGGCCCGCAGCGGAAGGTGCGCGAGAAATCCGAGTAATAGCCGTAGCAGCCGATCGTGTCGGTATCGAGCGCCAGCAATTCGCCGGGCCGGATCTTGCGGCCGCTGGCCTCGTTGAACCAGGGATTGGTACGCTGGCCGGAGGTCAAGAGCCGCGTCTCGATGAACTCGCCGCCCTGGCGGATGACCTCGCCATACATGATGGCGAACAGGTCGTTTTCGGAGACACCGGGCTTGATCGCCTCGCGCACCGCGTAGACGGCGGCCTCGGCGCCGGCCATCGACACCTGCAGGCATTTGACCTCTTCCGGCGTCTTGACCGCGCGCACCGCCAGGATCTCGCCCTGGCAGTCGCGGACTTCGCAGCCACGCTTTTCCAGAGCCAGCGCCTGCAGATGGCTGCAGCGGTCGAGCCCGAGCTTCATCGAGCCGCCGCCATGCTGCTTCAGAAGGTCGGCCATCTCGCCGGCGAAAGGACCGGCGGTCTCGTCGTCACGGCCGGAGACCGACGACCAGACCAGCTTGGACGGACGCGCCTCGTCGATCGTGTCGAGCACCATCGAGACATGGTAGCTCTGCGGGTATTCGAACAGCACGATCGGCCCTTCGGTCGGGATAAAGAAATAACGGGTCGAATTGCGCAGGAAATAGCCGAACATGTTGCGCGAGCCGGTGGCGTAGCGCTGGTTGTAGGGGTCGAACAGCACGACGCCGCCATAGCCCGCCTCGCGCATCCAGCCGCGCAGCTTGGCCAGCCGGCCCTTGCGCAAGGCGTCGGTATCGATGAAGGACGGCTCGGTGTCGGACAGCCACATGCCGCCGGCCGGATCGGCCGCGGCGGGGTGGCGCATGCGGTCCTTGAAGTCCACATCCTGCGTGCTGTCGGGGTCGAATACGACGATGCTCATGGGTGCCTAGCCTTGGGTCGGTTGCAAGTCCAGACCATGGCGCAGGAGGAGCCGAAGCATTGTGCGGAAAACCGCGTGTGTTGTGCGGGATGCCGCTGGGCTACACATGGCGCCGCCCCTCACCCAGCCTCCGCTTCGCTCGGCTGACCTCTCCCCGAGGGGAGAGGAGATTGCCAGCGCAGGCGCCAGTCTCTTCTCCCCAGCGGGGAGAAGGTGGCCGCGTAGCGGCCGGATGAGGGGGACCCTCATAGAGCGCCGCGCCTAATGCCGTCGCGCCAGTTTCGGCGGGTGGCCATGCTCCTCGCGAAAGGCGCGGGCAAAGCTCGACATCGAGGCAAAGCCGCAGGCCAGCGCCACGTCGCGCACGGCGAGCGTCGAATGCGCCAGCAGGTCGGCGGCACGTTTCAGCCGCAGGCGCCGGTAGTAGCCATTGGGCGAAATGGCGAGTTCGGAGCGAAAGGAGCGCTCAAGCTTGTCGGATGAGACGCCGAGCCGGGCGGTCAACTCGGCCATGCCCAGCCGCTCCTCGACAGCGTCCTCCATGATGGCGATGGCCGACAGCACCAACTCGTTCTGGACGCCGGTGCGCAGCCGCAGCGGCATCAGCTTGCGGTCGACGCTGGAACGCAGCGGGCTGTGCACGAACCATTCGGCGACGCCGGCGGCGAGCTCGGCGCCATAGTCGCTGGTGATGATCTCCAGCATCATGTCGAGGCTGCCGACGCCGCCGGCCGAGGTGAAACGCTTGCGGTCGATGACATAGAGGTCGCGCCTGAGCTCGATGTTGGGGAACGCCTCGGTAAAGGCGGCCTGGCTGGTCCAGTGCAGCGTGCAGGCATGGCCGTCGAGCAGGCCGGCCCGCGCGAGGAAGAACGCCGCGTCCGCCACCGCGCCGATATGGGCGCCATTGCGCAGGCTTCTACGGATCCAGCTCGCCGCGCCCTCGGCGACGAGATGATCGGCATCGCCGCCCGAGCAGACGACGATGCGGTCGACCTTGGGCGCATCCTCGGCATAGAAGCCCGGCTGGATGACGACGCCGTTCGAGGCCTCGACCGGACCCTGGGTCGCCCCGACGATGATCCAGCGATAGCATTGCCGCTTCGCCAGGACATTGGCGGCGCGCAGCGGCTCGATGACCGAGCTGAACGCCATCATCGGAAAGCCGGGGAACACCAGCACCGCGAAGGTGAGCGGCTCGGTGGGTTTTGGGGGGTCGCGCATGGCCATGGCGCTACAATTCGGGCGAATGGCGCGCTAGGTCAATCGGGCTGATACCTATCACTAACGACAGCGCCGCCCCTCATCCGCCTGCCGGCACCTTCTCCCCGTATAGTGACGGGGAGAAAGGAAGCTGTGGCGCCCTCGGCGCCTTTCTCGCAACGTTGGCAGTTGGCGAAATCATCGGTGCCAGGATCTTCTCCCCGTCACTATACGGGGAGAAATGCCCGGCAGGGCAATGAGGGGCGGTGCCAACATCGACAGTTGCCTTCGACCAACGGGGCGGGCTCTTCTATCCCCCCAGCGCCTGATCCAGATCCGCGATCAGATCATCGCCATCCTCGATGCCGGCCGACAGCCGCACCAGCGAATCGGAGATGCCGATCTCGGCGCGCTTCTCGGCCGGGATGGAGCCATGCGTCATCAACGCCGGATGTTCGATCAGGCTCTCCACCCCGCCGAGGCTTTCGGCCAGCGTGAACAGCTGCGTGCGTTCGAGGAAGCGTTTCGTTCCGGCGAGGTCGCGGTCGAGCACGGCGGTGATCATGCCGCCGAAGGCATGCATCTGCTGGACGGCGATGGCGTGCTGCGGGTGGCTGGCGAGGCCGGGATAGATCACGCGGCGCACGTCCTTGCGGCCTTCCAGCCATTGCGCGATCTTCAGGCCGTTGGCGGAATGCCGCTCCATCCTGAGCGCCAAGGTTTTCAAACCACGCAGCGCCAGGAAACTGTCGAACGGGCCCGATATGGCGCCGATGGCGTTCTGCAGGAATTTCAGCTGGGCGGCGAGATCCTTGTTGTCGCCGACCACGGCGACGCCGCCGACCATGTCGGAATGGCCGTTGAGGTATTTGGTCGTCGAGTGGACGACGATGTCGATGCCGAGCTCCAGCGGCCGCTGCAGGTAGGGGCTGCAAAACGTGTTGTCGGCGACCGTGAGCACACCCTTGCGCCTGGCCAGCGCGGCGACGCCTTCGAGGTCGACGATGCGCAGCAGCGGGTTGGTCGGCGTTTCGACCCAGAGCAGTTTCGTCTCCGGGCGGATCGCGGCCTCTACCGCCGCAAGATCGGTGAAGTCGACGAACGAGACCTGCAGGTTGGCCGAGCGCTTGCGCACCCGTTCCATCAGCCGGAAGGAGCCGCCATAGATGTCGTCGGTGGCGACGATATGGGCGCCGGAATCAAGCAGCTCGAGCACGGTGGCGATCGACGCCAGGCCCGACGCGAAGGCGAAGGCGGCCGAGCCGCTTTCGAGGTCGGCCACGGCACGCTCGAAGGCAAAGCGGGTCGGGTTCTGGCTGCGGGCATATTCGAAACCCTTGTGCACGCCGGGCGACTGCTGGCCGTAGGTCGAGGTGGCATAGATCGGCACCATCACCGCGCCGGTCAAAGGGTCATGGCTCTGGCCGCCATGGATGGTGCGCGTCGAGAAAGCCAGGCGGTTCTTGCCTGACGATGATGGGCCGGATGGCGGTGCGTTGCTGGTCATCGTGCGCGCCTCAGATGGTTGATCAGGTCGATGCGGGTTATCAGGCCGACGAACTCGTCGCCGTCGAAGATGATGGCGACCTCGTTGCGGTCGAACACCGGCAGCAGCGCGTCCAGCGTCTGGCTGGCCTGCAGCGTGTGCAGATTGGAGGTCATGGCCGTGCGCACCGGCCCGTTGAAGCGCTCCCAGCGGCCGTCATAGGGACCGTCGACCTTGGCCAGGATATCGCTTTCGTCGACGATGCCGACCAGCTTGCCATTGTCGAGCACCGGCAGCTGCGAAACATCGGAGCGGCGCATGCGGCCATAGGCATTGAGCAGGCTTTCGTCGGGGCCGACATAGACGGTGTCGCCGGTGCGGTGCGTGCGCATGACGAGGTCGCGCAGATCGCCATGCTGTTCGTGCTCGGCCAGCCCCTGCTCGGCCAGCCAGAAATCGTCGAACACCTTCGACAGATATTTGTTGCCGCTGTCGCAGACGAAGGTGACGACGCGCTTTGGCACGGTCTGTTCGCGGCAATAGCGCAAGGCGGCCGACAGCAGCGTGCCGGACGACGAGCCAGCGAGGATGCCTTCCTTCGACAGGAGATCGCGGACCGCCAGCATGCTCTGCTTGTCTGATATGGAATAGGCCTTCCTGACCAGCGACAGGTCGGCATTGGGCGGCACGAAATCCTCGCCAATGCCTTCCACCGTCCAGCTGCCGGCCTCTTCCATCTTGCCGGTCTTGATCAACGGCGCCAGCACCGAGCCGACCGGATCGGCCAGCACCATCTCGGTCTTCGGCGACACCCTGGCGAAGTAGCGGCCAAGCCCGGTCAGCGTGCCGCCGGAGCCGACGCCGACGACCACCGCATCGACATCGCCGTCGAGCTGGGCGAAGATTTCGGGGCCGGTGGTGGTCTCGTGCGCCAGCGGATTGGCCGGATTGGCGAACTGGTTGGCATAGAAGGCGCCGGGCACTTCTGCCGCGATCTTCTCGGCCATGTCCTGGTAATATTCGGGGTGGCCCTTGCCGACATCGGAGCGCGTCATGCGCACCTCGGCGCCGAGCGCGCGCAGGTGCTGGATCTTCTCGCGCGACATCTTGTCGGGCACGACCAGCACGATGCGGTAACCCTTGGGAATGCCGACCTGGGCGAGGCCGAGGCCGGTGTTGCCCGCGGTCGCCTCGACGATGGTGCCGCCGGGCCTGAGCTTGCCCTCTCTCTCGGCGGCGGCGATCATCGACAGCGCGATGCGGTCCTTGATCGAGCCGCCGGGGTTCTGGCTCTCGAGCTTGATGAACAGCCGGCACTTGCCGGTGTCGAACCTGGTCAGCTCGACCACCGGCGTCTGGCCGATCAGGTCGAGAACCGACTTATAGGGCGGACGCAGGCGGGACGACGCGCTCTCGGGTGCGGCGATCTTGTGCTCGCTCATATCGATGCTCCATGGTCAAGCGACCGCCTCGGGTCGCATGATGCCGAAAAGTGTGAGCGGTTTTCGGACGACATCATGCTCTATCTATTTGATTTAGAGCCGGATTCAGATTTCGGGTCGCTTCGACCTGAAATCATCCGGCTCTGGGCGGCAGCGTATCCTCTTTTCCAGTCCTTTACAGTCGGAAAGAAGATAGATCGTACCAATCAACCGGGCAGATGCGGAATGAAATTCCGGTTTGCCGGCATGAATGGCTTCAACCCAGCAGCCGCTTGCTCAGCCTGGCGCATTGAACGCGGATGTCGGGAATGGCGTCGATCTCGAAGAAGGTACCGCGCGTCAACGGGCCGACCGCCAGGATCTTGGCCGAGGCGGTCCCGTCGCCGGCGATGATCTCGCAATTGGCTGACACATCGAGGCCGATGCGCAGCGGATCCGGCCGCGCCAGGCCGCGATCGACCAGCGAGCGCACCACGCTGTTCGACGAGGTCGAGATGTCCCTGACGATGCCTGAGCAATCATAGATGCGGGCGACGTCGAATGCCTCGAGGCGCTGCGTGCGGCGCGACTGGACCTCCACGGTGAACCCGTCAGCCGCGGTGATGCCGACGACACGCCCGGCGACCAGGCGGATGCGGCCGGACTGCACGGCCTCGGTCACGCGGGCGTAGACTTCGGGCGCCATGCGATGGCGGTGGATGTCCCACCAGGCCTTGGTGTGCTCGACGAAGCGTCGCTTGGCCGAGGATGGCCAGTTCTGCCAGATCTTCTGGTTGAACGGCCGCAGGCCGTCGACGACGTCGCGCCAGTCGATGCCGGCCTTCTGGTTCTCCCTGATCAGGTCGCGGAACCAGCCGACGAAATAGGAAAGCTGGGTGCCGAGCGGAATGTCGGCGACATCGAGCTTGATCGGATTGCCCTTGCGGTGCGGCGAGGGCAGCAGGCCGCGCCGGGACACCGCGATGATGTCGCCGCGATGGCCACGCTGCTCCAGGGAAAGGAATGCATCGACCATGCTGAGACCAGTGCCCAGCACCGTGACGCGGCTGTCGGGGGGCAGCGCCGTGTCGGCCTCCGAGCCCATCCTGATCGCGTGCCCTTGCGCCGGCTCCTCGTCGTGGCCGGTGGCCAGCACGGCGAGATGGGCGACGACGCTGGTGCCGTTGGCGAGAGCGACCTCGACGCCCGATGCGGTGGGCGTGATGGAAAGGCTCTCCTCGCGGATCAGGCGAAGCCGCCCCGTCGCCTGTTCGCGAACCTCGAGATCGTCCAGCAACTCGCCGAGATAGCGGGCGTAGACGCTGCGCGGCGCATAGACCGGCGCCTGTTCCGGGGTGGCCAGGCCGCGCTCCAGCAGCCAGCGCCAGAAATTGCCGGGATCGTCGGCATAGGCGCTCATGCCGGCCGCGCTGACATTGAGAACATGCGCCGAGAGCAGCGTCGAATAGGCGATGCCCTGGCCGAAATGCGGCCGCTTCTCGATCAGCGTGACGCGCAGATCGGGATTGGGCGATTTCAGGAGATGCGCGGCCAGCACGACGCCGCTGGCGCCGCCGCCGACAATGATGATGGAGTTCGCGCGCCCGGTCATGCGCAGGACCGCCCTGTGCGAAGCGCCGGCCTCAGGCCGGGATTTTCACCAGGACCGAAGGGGCGTCGATGCCGCTCGCGGCCGCAAGGTCGTCGATGTCCCGCGCGACCAGCAGGTCGTCGATGACGATATCGCGCATTTCGGCGAGGCTGCGCTGATCGAGCACCTCGGCGATCGCCTGCCGGACCTCGAGCATCAGATGTCGGACTTGGCATGTCGCCTCGTTGCAGTCTTCACAGCGCTGGTACTGGGTGCGGCTGGCGCAAGGGATCGGCGCCAGCGGCCCGTCGAGGACGCGCACGACGTGGCCGACCTTGATCTCGTCTGCGGGCCGGGCCAGGCGATAGCCGCCATCCTTGCCCTTGCGGCTCTGGACGAAGCCGGCATTGCGCAGCTCGCCCAGGATGGCGTCGAGGAATTTCTTCGGGATGTTGTTGCCCGTCGCGATGTCGTTGACGAAAGCGAGCTGGCCGGCCGGCAATTGCGCGAGGTGCACAAGCGCCTTGAGGCCGTACTTGCCCTTTTTTGTGAGCATGAAATCAAAATTTCTCTGTCATGCGACGGCGTGAAACCATCGGCGCCAAAACACCCGGCGCTCCGGGAATTCGCCGCGACCAGGCTGTCATCATAGATAAATTCTAGTGACATGATCTACAAGCCAAGAAACGTTGATTTTGTTTCGTTTTCAAGCCGCCGCGGCCAATTCGACACATCTCCGTGGCGTTGGCGGCACGAGGCGCCGCGGCGCGCGCCGCTCACGCCGCACCGCAGCGGCGTCACCATCGGCCAGATCGAGGCCGGAGGCGACCGGGAATGCGCCGAGACGTTGTGTCCCGCGGGCGGGTCGGGGGTTGCCGGCCATGAGGTGGTTCATCGTCGTTCTCAACTCCCTAATGTCGATAAGAATACTATACTTAATGCCGAACACATGGAATCTCATTCCAATTCACCGGATTTTTTCAGCAGAAATTTGCTGAATTGGTGGCTTGCGTAGAAAGTTCGGGGCGACAGGATGGCGTTTCGCTCGTGCTCGCCGGCGCCGCACCGCACCTGCGCGCCGCACCCTGCCTGTTGCCGAAAGGGCGACAAAGGGGCTTTCAGCCGTCAAATCCGTTTTGCGGGCCTTTGGCAGATGACTTTTTTCCAACAAACCGACTTCGGCTAGAAGGATTTAACTCTACAACAACGATAGAATTAGCTGACTATCATGGGGCAATCCGGTTTTCTCTGTTTTCATGGAGCCCTGAATGTCCATCATTTCGCGACGCATCCTTCTCCTGTCGTCCGCGGCACTCGCGGGTGCCGCCTTCCTTGGCCCGGTCGAGGCGCAGGATCTCAAGATCACCATCGGCTACCAGACGGTGGTCGAGCCCTCGAAAGTGCCACAGGCCGATGGCGCCTATGAAAAGGCGACCAAGGCGGCCATTGACTGGCGCAAGTTCGATTCCGGCGCCGATGTCATCGCCGCGGTCGCCTCCGGCTCGGTCGACATCGGCTATGTCGGTTCGAGCCCGCTGGCGGCGGCGGCCAGCCGCGAGCTTCCGATCCAGACCATCTTCGTCGTCGGTTTGATCGGCGAATCCGAGGCGCTGGTCGCCCGCAACGGCGCCGGCATCGAGAAGGTCGCCGACCTCGCCGGCAAGAAGGTGGCCGTGCCGTTCGTCTCGACGACGCATTACAGCCTGCTCGCGGCGCTGAAGCATGAAGGCGTCGATCCGAAGTCTGTCGAGATCCTCAATCTCAGGCCCCCGGAAATCGCGGCGGCCTTCGCGCGTGGCGACATCGACGCGGCCTATGTCTGGGATCCGGCGCTCGGCCAGATCAAGACTGGCGGAAAGGTCGTGCTGGATTCCTCGCAGGTCGCAGCCTGGGGCGCGCCGACCTTCGACGCCTGGATCGTGCGCGCCGACTTCGCCGAAAAGAACCCGGAAGCGGTGCGCGACTTCGTCAAGGTGACCGGCGCTGCCTATGCCGAATTCCTGGCCAAGCCGGACGCCTGGTCGGTGTCGTCGCCACAGGCCGAGAAAATCGCCAGGATCACCGGCGCCAAGCTGGAGGAAGTGCCGCAGCTCTTGAAGGGCTATGTCTTCCCGACGCTGGAAGAACAGGCCTCGGACAAGTTCCTTGGCGGCGGCACGGTCAAGGCGATCGAAGCGGCATCCGCCTTCCTCAAGGAGCAAGGCAAGATCGACGCGGTGCTGCCGGATTATTCGAAATACGTGACATCGAAATACGTCACCGAAGCGCTGGCTTCGAACTGACGCTCGTCTTCACGCAATTCCCAAGGGAAAGCGCTGTGCGCTTTTCCCGGGAAAACCGTTTCACACTTTTCCTGGAATTGCTCGGAACACGCGCGGATCTTCTTCCCTGACGCCGCGTGCCGCCCGCCCCGGAACCGTCGACGAGGAGCGATTTCGGGGCAGGCGGATTTGAACCAACCTCCCGTGAGGGCCCATGCCGCATCTCGTGCTCGACCGAATCTCGATCCACTATGACGGCCAGGCAGCACCTGCCGTCGAGCGGGTGTCGATCGATGTCGCCAAGGGTGACTTCGTCGTCCTTGTCGGCCGTTCCGGCTGCGGCAAGACCTCGCTGCTCAATGTCGCCGCCGGCCTGGTCACGCCGGCGCGCGGCAGTGCCGCGATCAACGGCAGGCCGATCACCGCGCCGGGTTCGGACCGGGCGGTGGTGTTCCAGAACGATGCGCTGTTTCCCTGGCTGACGGCGCGCGAGAACGTTGCCTTTGCCCTGCGGCTGCGCGGCGTCAGGCCGGCCGAGCGAGCACGCCGCGCCGATGAACTGCTGGCGCTGGTCAAGCTCACTGACGCCGGCGACAAGCGCATCTGGGAGCTTTCCGGCGGCATGCGCCAGCGCGTCGGCCTGGCCCGTGCGCTCGCCGCCGAACCTGAATTCCTGCTGCTCGACGAACCGCTCGGCGCGCTCGACGCGCTGACGCGCGAACGCATGCAGACAACGCTGCTCGATCTGTGGACGGCAAGCCATGTCGGCGTGCTGATGGTCACCCACGGCATCGAGGAGGCCCTGGTGCTCGCCACCCGCATCGTCGTCCTGGCTCCCGCACCCGGCCGCGTCGTGCGGACCATCGAGCCCGGCTTCAGCCGGCGTTACGCGTCAGGTGAAGCCATTCGCGCGATCAAGGCCGACCCGGCCTTCGCGGCGGCGCGCGGCGACCTGACCGATGCCATCTTCGAAGGAGAAGCGGCATGACCGTCACCTCCTACACGGAACGGCCGACCCAGAAGGTCGACGAGGCCGACGGCCTGTCGGTGCCGTGGTCGCGGCCGCGTCCGAACCGCAGCCGGGTTTCGGCACGCGCGGTCAGCGCGGTCACCATTCTGGTGGTGCTGGCGGTATGGGCGCTGTCGGCTCGCCTGCAACTGGTGTCGCCGGTGTTCCTGCCCTCGCCGGTGGCCGTGTGGAACAAATTCATCGTGGTCGCCCGGGATGGCTTCGTCGACGCGACGCTGCCGCAGCATGTCGTCGCCAGCCTGGGCCGCGTGTTCGCGGCGCTGGTCGCGGCCATCCTCGTCGGCGTGCCGGTCGGGCTGGCGATCGGCATCAGCACCGTCGGGCGCGGCATCTTCGATCCGCTGCTGGAATTCCTGCGGCCGATCCCGCCGCTAGCCTATCTGCCGCTGGTCATCATCTGGTTCGGCATCGGCGAGCCGTCGAAGATCCTGGTGATCGCCATCGCCATGCTGGCGCCGGTGGCGCTGTCGACCGCTTCGGGCGTTCGTGGTGTTTCGCAAGAACGCATCGACGCGGCGCGTTCGCTTGGAGCAACGAAGCGCCAAGTGGTCCGCCACGTCATCCTGCCCAGCGCGCTGCCCGCGATCCTGACCGGCTTGCGCATCGCGCTCGGCGCCGGCTGGTCGACGCTGGTCGCGGCCGAGCTGGTTGCGGCGACGCGCGGGCTTGGCTTCATGATCCAGTCGGCCGCCCAGTTCCTCGTCACCGACGTGGTGGTGATGGGCATATTGGTGATCGCGGCCATCGCCTTCGTGCTCGAATTCACCATCCGCCGGATCGAGTGCGTGCTCGTTCCGTGGGCGGGACGCGAATGACCCCAAGAGGATCGACATCCATGGCCCACCCAGCCCCGGCATTGTTCGCTTTCCTGGCAACCCGGCTTCGCCTGATCCGGGACAAACAGCTCGACGACGCCGAACCCGGATCGCCGGCGCCGGTCCGCTGGGACGCCGAGCGCGACCGCCTGCCACCACGCGACGAGAGCTTTTACTGGGCCTGGCAGTACTGGTCGCAGTGAGGGGGCGGCTCGACTTTGCGACAGCCCCGGCACCTCGTCATCCCAAGGGCGTAGCAAGGAGCGAAGCGACGAAGCGCAGGCCCTGGGATGACGAATGCCGGGTTGCCGCAGAAGATATTTCCACATCGCGACGTCAACTCGCAAAATCATTCCTCTACTAAATTTATAGAACTACCTAGCCTGACCCATCTTCCAACCGGCGAGGACATTTCCCGACGCCGATCGGCATTGAAGGAGTGGGATCATGTTCAATCTGACGAGACGCGTTTTCGGCATCGGTCTGCTGGCGGCAAGCGTTGCCGTATCATTCGGCGCCGCGGCTCAGGAACTGAAGCAGTTCAGCATCGGTTATCAGAAGACCGGCCTGCCGGTGATCGCCAGGCAGCAGCAGGTTCTCGAAAAGGCGCTGGGCGAAAAGGGCGTGACGGTAAAGTGGGTCGAGTTCACCGCCGGGCCGCCACTGGTGGAGGCGCTCAATGTCGGTGCCATCGACGCCGGCTGGACCGGCGACGCCCCGCCGATCTTCGGCCAGTCGGCCGGCGCCAACATCGTCTATGCGGCAGCCCTGCCGTCCAACGGCGACGGCGAGGCGATCTTCGTCAAGCCGGCCTCGCCGATCCAGTCGGTCGCCGACCTCAAGGGCAAGCGCGTCGGCGTCGGCAAGGGCACCAGTGCGCATAACCTTCTTGTGGCGGCCTTGGAAAAGGCAGGCGTTCCCTTCGACCAGATCACGCCGGTCTATCTCAGCCCGGCCGATGCGGCCGCCGCTTTCGCCAGCGACCAGATCGACGCCTGGACCGTCTGGGATCCGTTCTTCGCCATCGCCGAAACCCGCTACCAGCCGCGCGTGCTGGCGCGCTCCAGCGAGGTGCTCAAGGTCAACACCTATTTCCTCGCCAACAAGGATTTCGCCAAGGCGCATCCTGAAGTCGTCACCACGACGATCGCCGCACTTGGCGAGGCGGCGAAATGGGCGGACCAGAACCGCGACAAGGTGGCCGCCGCGCTGCATGAGGTGACCGGGGTGCCGCTCGACGCGCAGACGATCGCCGCCAACCGCACCAGGTTCGGCATCTTTCCGATCACCGACGAGATCATCGCCGGCCAGCAGGCGACCGCCGACCGCTTCTACAAGCTCGGCCTGATTCCCAACGCGGTCCGCATTTCCGACGCGGTGTGGACCGCACCGGGCAATTGATTTTTTCGCTGGCGGCGCCGGGTCGAGAACGCCCGGCGCCGTTGCCGTTTCCGTCCACATCTCCAGGAGGGCTTTCATGACCACGCCAGCCGACACCGCGCCACTCGATTTCTTCTGGTTCATCCCGACGCATGGCGACGGTTCCTATCTCGGCTCCGAGGAGCAGCAGCGGCCACCGGAGTTCGGCTATTTCAAAGAGATCGCGCAGGCGGTCGACCGGCTCGGTTTTCCCGGCGTGCTGCTGCCGACCGGGCAGAACTGCGAGGATTCCTGGATCACCGCGACGGGCCTCGCCACGCTGACCGAGAAACTCAAGTTCCTTGTGGCGCTCAGGCCCGGCGTGACGCTGCCGACTTTCGCCGCGCGCCAGACCGCCGCGCTCGACCGGCTGAGCAATGGCCGCCTGCTGCTCAACGTCGTGGTCGGCGGCAACCCGACCGAACTCGCCGGCGACGGCATCTTCCTGCCGCATGACGAGCGCTATGCCCAGGCGCATGAATTCCTGACCATCTGGCGCGGGCTGGTTTCCGGCGAGCGCGTCAATTTCGACGGCAAATATTACCGCGTCGAGAATGGCCGCCTCGACCTGCTGCCGCTGCAAGAGCGGCCACCGCTCTATTTCGGCGGATCGTCCGATGCCGGGCAGGATCTCGCCGCCGATCTCGTCGACATGTACCTGACCTGGGGCGAACCGCCGCGCCAAGTCGCCGAAAAGCTCGCCTCGGCACGCAGGAAGGCGGCGCTGCGCGGCCGCAAGCTGCGTTTCGGCATCAGGCTGCATTTCATCGTTCGCGAGACCGAGGACGAAGCCTGGCGCGCCGCCGACCGGCTGATCAGCCACGTCACCGATGCCCAGATCGAGAACGCGCAGGCGCGCTTCCTTAACCAGATGGACTCGGTCGGCCAGCGCCGCATGGCCGAGCTGCATGGCGGCCGCCGCGACAGGCTGGTTGTGTCGCCCAATCTGTGGGCCGGCGTCGGACTGGTGCGCGGCGGCGCCGGGACGGCGCTGGTCGGCACGCCGGAGCAGATCACCGAGCGCATCCGCGAATACCAGGCGATCGGCATCGACACCATCGTCGGCTCCGGCTATCCGCATCTGGAGGAAGCCTACCGCGTCGCCGAGCTTCTGTTTCCGAAGCTCGGGCTGGGCACCAGGCGGCTGAAAGCCCGCGAAGACATCGCCAACGAATTCTCGGTCGGCTTCCACGGCGCCGCCCGCCTGCAGGCCTCTTCATGAGCTTTTCCACGCGCCTGCACAGGGAGGGCATCGGTTGGGCGCTGCCGGTGCTGGTGATTGCAGGATGGGAGGCGGCTTCCCGCGCGGGCGTCATGCCGGCCAACGTGCTGCCGGCGCCAAGTGCCGTCGCCGAGGCCTTCTGGCGGCTGACGCTGTCGGGCGAACTGATCCGCAACATCGGCGTCAGCACGGCGCGCGCGCTTGCCGGCTTCGCCATCGGCGGCTCGATCGGCTTTGCGCTTGGCCTCGCCAACGGGCTGTCGCGGCTCAGCCGTGGCCTGACCGACACCACGCTGCAGATGATCCGCAACATCCCGCATCTGGCGCTGATCCCGCTCGTCATCCTGTGGTTCGGCATCGACGAGGAAGCCAAACTGTTCCTGGTGGCGCTCGGCGTGTTCTTTCCGATCTACGTCAACACGCTGCTCGGCATCCAGAGCGTCGACCCGCAGCTGGTCGAGATGGGCCGCGTCTACGGCATGGACCGGCGCGCGCTGTTCTTTCGCGTCATCCTGCCCGGCGCGCTGCCGGCGATCTTTGTCGGCCTGCGCTATGCCCTGGGCATCATGTGGCTGACGCTGATCGTCGCCGAGACCATCTCGGCCAGTTCCGGCCTCGGCTACATGGCCATGCAGGCGCGCGAATTCCTGCTGATCGATGTCGTCGTGCTGTCGATCCTGATCTACGCGCTGCTCGGCAAGCTCGCCGACAGTCTCGCCCGCCTGCTCGAGCGGTTGTCGCTTGGCTGGCATCCCGCCTTCCAGAACGCTTGAGGGTTTCGATGCCCGCCGCCAGTCTCGCCGCCGTCCGCTCGTTTGTCGCCACGCCACCGGCGCTGCCTGCGGAGCAATTCATCGAAAGACCGCGCGCCTTTGCCTTCAAGGGCGTGGGCAAGAATTTTGGCGACAAGGTCGTTCTCGACGGCATCGATCTGGAGGTTCCGGTCGGGCAGTTCGTCGCCGTCATCGGCAAGAGCGGCTGCGGCAAGAGCACGCTGTTGCGGCTCTTGGCCGGGCTCGACCGACCGACGGCGGGATCGCTGACATTCCGGGCCGAAGAAAAGCGCGGCGGGGAAGAACAAGACCACAGCCGCACGCGCTTCATGTTCCAGGAGCCGCGTCTGCTGCCCTGGGCCAGCGTGGTGAAAAATGTCGAGGTCGGGCTGACCGGCATCGCTTCCGGCACGGACGCAAGGCAACGCGCGCTCGATATGCTCGCCGAGGTTGGCCTCGCCGATCGTGCCGACGAATGGCCCTCGGTGCTGTCCGGCGGCCAGAAGCAGCGTGTGGCGCTGGCCCGCGCGCTGGTCGGCCACCCGCGGATCCTGGCGCTCGACGAGCCGCTGGGCGCGCTCGACGCGCTGACCCGCATCGAGATGCAGCAATTGCTGGAGCGCATCTGGCTTGCCCAGAAATTCACCGCCGTGCTGGTCACGCACGACGTCGCCGAAGCGGTTGCGCTGGCCGACCGGGTGGTGGTGATCAGCGCCGGCAAGATCGCACTTGATCTGGATGTGCCGGTGCAACGGCCGCGCCGGCGCGGTTCCGCCGAGCTTGCCCGTCTCGAAGGCACCATTCTGGACCGGCTGTTCGGTTAGAGGGCAGGCACAACGCCAGATCTGTCGGCAGGACAAACGGCACGCGAAGGATCGCCGGCACTCGCTTTGCAACGCGGGCTCACCCCGCGAACAGTTCACCCCACACCAGCCCGGCGAGGCGGCTCCTGACCGTCAGGCCGGTTGAACCGAAGCCACTTTGCCGTCGGTATCGACGATGCAACTCGTTGGTTTTCCCGCGACGTTGAGCTCGACCTGGAAGCTCTTGGAATCGAGCTTGCGCGAACTGGTCGGCAACGCCTTGCTGCTATCGACCCCGCTCGCCTTCGCCGCCGCACCGGCGCAAAGAAGCTGGAGATCGGCAGGTGCGGTTTCGACCGTGGTCCTCGACATCTGGTCGGGTGTCGGGGCGCTCTGGCATGCCCCGAGAACCACTGCGATGACAATCGAGCCTGATCCGTGCATGGTCCAGTGGCTCATCCGGAACTGCCTGCGGGTCACCATAGCCATAGTCCTGTCCCCATTGTCGAATTATACGCCCGTCCTCGATCAGACGCCCTTGTGTCAGACGCCCTTGTAGAGGGCAGCTCCTTGCATCAGCACGATGACCTTCGCCCCGACCTTGATGCGGGAATGCAGGTCGATGATGTCGCCATTGTTCATGCGGATGCAGCCGGAAGATACGTCCAGACCGATCGTCCACGGTTCGGGTGTGCCGTGGATTCGGTAGATCGTGTCGTGGCCGCCTTCATAGAGGTAGAGTGCCCGCGCGCCGAGCGGATTGTCGGGACCCCCGGGCATGCCGTTGGCCCAGGGCCGGGCCTTTGGGTCCCGGGCGACCATTTCGGCAGGCGGCGTCCAGGTCGGCCACTCCGCGGTGCGGCCGACCTTGACGATGCCTGCCCAGCCGAAGCCGTCCCGGCCTACCCCGATGCCATAGCGGATCGCCTGCTGGCCCGGCTGAACGAGATAGAGGAAATGCTGGTTGCCATCGATGATGATGGTGCCGGGTTGCTCCGCGGTCCGGAACTTGACCACCTGCGGCCGGAAGGATTCCGGCACCTGCTTGTGAAGCTTGTAATACTGGTAGGCCTTGGTGCGGTTGTAGTCCGTCCACTGCCGCGTCTTGGGATCGTAGACCTGCGTTCCTGCGGCAAGGGACGCGGCCGTGGAAAAAACCAGCCCCAGTGCCAGCACAACCGCGAGGCTTGCCGCATGCCCCTTCGCCTGTTCTCCCTTGCCGAACCTTGTCCTCGAGAGGCTGGTCATGGCTTGGCCCACCCTTCGACGCGCGCCTCGTTCCTGGCCACCCATTGCTCGGCATAGGCATAGGGCGGCTGCCGCTCGACCTGGAGCGCATAGCTCATGTCGATCGCCTCCTCCGGCTTGAAGTCGACGTGCTCCAGGAAGCGAACCACCTCCGGATGTTTCTTACGCAGCGAAGTCGCGTAGGCTATGTGGTAATGGGCCGTATCCCAGCCAACGGCGGCGTTCGACTTCGAAAGCCAAAGCGGGTCCTCCGTCGGCAGGACGATCTTCCATTTGGCGGCATCGTATGGCGGTTCAGTCAGGCGGACGATGTCGTGCAATTTGAAAACCACATGCGGCGAGTAGCAAGCGAAGACCATAGGTCGATCCGCCGCCTCCGCCGCATCGACAGCCGCCATGCCCACATCTTCAGGCATCTCGAGCAGCGACAGGTTTTTGGCGTAGCCGTAGCTGTTGGCACGGATGCGCTCGATTGTGGTCGAAGACCATGTCTCGGCGCCGATCCACATCTCGCCTTTGCCGTCCCCGTCCGTGTCGAGCGCCTCGGTCTTCTTCGGATCACTGAGGTCGGAAATGTCCTTGAAGCCGTATTTGTCGGCCGCTGTCCTGTTGGCGCAGATGCCTTGCCAGGCCGGAACGCCGATCGGGCTGATCGCGACCGTAGCCGCATCGGTGACATACTTCTTGACGAGGGTGTCGAGGTTCGGCAGCCAGACTTCCGGATGGATGTCGACCTGGCCGGAGTCGAGGCCGGCGAATGCGATCATGGTGCCCATCTCCACCACATCCGCATCGAGCCCGAATTCCTTCTTGAGGCTCACCTTCAGGATGTTGGCCGTAGCCTGGCCCGACGACCAGTTCGGCATCGCAATAACAAGATCGGCAGCCTTGGTGCGTATATCGCCGAGCACAATCGCCGAGGCAACCACCGCCACTTTCAATGCCAGTTTCACCAGGTCGGCCATCAGGTGATCCTCTTCACGTGCTCCTTTAGAATTCTGCTGAAGACAGCGATGCGTCCGTGCAATATATATATGCGTTCTGCTTAATATATGCGTGCTAAACAGGATAAGTATCCTCTTTTAGCGCAACTAAATCAAGATCGAACAGCTCAACGCACCCCCTCTGGCGGGAGCATAATCCGCTTCGCGGCGGAGGCATCTGCGATCTGTGCCAAGATCGTGCAACGCACGGCGAATTCGAAGATAATACCCCTCTAGCCTGCTCTCGCGGACCTGCTTCCAACGGTATCGGATCAAGGGGCGCCAAACAGTTGGCTTGGTGACTTGCCAAGCCCCGCCAAGGATGTTCACCGTCAGCCTGGCGGTTCCCTGCGCCGAGTCGCATGTTCAAACCGGCATCCAGTCCAGATATTTTTCCTTTGGGAATGCTGGCCTTGGGCGGGACTGTATTCGATGTGTCAGTTGCGCCCGCGGTTCGCCCACACCAGCCCAGCCAGGCCGATCAGCATGGTGACGAGGCCGACATAGAGCCATTGCGACTGGCCGGTCATGAAGCTGCCGCCAACAACGCCGATGCCTTGCAGCGACCACAGCGCGCCGATGGCAAGAACGATCAAAGCCAGAAGATTTTTGGTCAGTCTCACTGTCCGATATCCCTTCCCAAGTCGATCCGTTGCGGTGTCATTTCGGCGATGAATGAGCCAAAGGAAGCGGCTCGCCCATGCCGACTTCTACTTGGATATCAACGTTCAATCTTGTCAAACAAATCTCGGATATCGGCACGAAGATCATGATGAATTGATCATCGGGCACCGGAATATCCCTGACAGACTGTTACCCGTTGACTCCAAACGTGTGCCTTCGCCACGGAACCGCCAGATGCTTGCCGCATTTCCCGCCTTATTCACTACCTAACGGCTGGGGTCTGTCAAAAACGGAGTCCCCAAATATGAAGAACACAAAACAGACCGCGCTTGTCGCGGTAACGATTGCTGCTGGCCTGATGGTCGGCGCCTCCGCCACTTCGGCAGCCGCCGCCGCCGGCCAGTGCGGCCGCGCCTCCTGGTACGCCCTGCATTCCAGAACCGCTTCGGGCGAACGGATGAACCCTTCCGCGCTGACCGCCGCCCACCGCACTTTGCCATTCGGCACCAAGCTTCGGGTGACCAACCAGAACAACGGCCGCAGCGTCATCGTGCGCATCAACGATCGCGGCCCGTTCATCAAGGGGCGCGTGCTCGACCTGTCGAAGGGTGCCGCCGGTCAGCTCGGCTTCATCGGCTCCGGCCACACCGCCGTCTGCATGGCGCGCGTCTGATGTCCCATGTGTCCGGCGCGAAGGTCGGACACATTTCTTACACACTTCGCAACGCACATTGAGCCGGCTGCGCCGTTCGAGGCGGTTTTTCAACGCTTTGGACGAAAGAACCATTGGTCACGCGACGTGACGTATTGCATCGCAACAATTAGTTGTTAACCTCGCAGCGAGATATCTAAGGCTCGGCGCTGCTCGTCGTCCCTTCGGTCGGCGGCAGCAGCGGGGTTCTCGATGTTCTACCAGCTCTATGAAATGAACCACGCCGCCATGCAGCCCGCGCGCCTCTACGCCGACGCGGTGCGGATGTTCTACGCCAATCCGCTCAATCCGTTTTCCCATACGCCCTGGGGCCGTTCGATCGCGGCCACCGCCGAATTGTTCGAGCGTACGACGCGCCGCTACGGCAAGCCGACGTTCGGCCTCGACAAGACGGTGGTCGACTGGAAGAGCGTCGAGGTCACCGAAAAGACCGTCTGGTCGCGGCCGTTCTGCAATCTCGTCCGCTTCGAACGCGCAGTGCCCGCCGGGCGCCGGCCGGATCCGAAGCTTTTGATCGTGGCGCCGATGTCCGGCCACTACGCGACGCTGCTGCGCGGCACGGCCGAGGCGATGCTGCCCCATGCCGACGTGCATATCACCGACTGGGTCGATGCCCGCATGGTGCCGCTGGCCGACGGCAGTTTCGATCTCGACGACTATATCGACTACATCATCGACATGCTGCACACGCTCGGGCCCGACACGCATGTGATGGCTGTGTGCCAGCCTTCCGTGCCGGTGCTTGCCGCCGTCGCGCTGATGGAAACGCGCGGCGACCCCTTCGTTCCCTCGACGATGACCTTGATGGGCGGACCGATCGACACCCGCCGCAACCCGACCGCGGTGAACCTTTTGGCCGAGGAAAAGGGCATCGACTGGTTCCGCGACAACGTCATCATGAACGCGCCCTGGCCGGTGCCTGGTTTCGGCCGCGAGGTCTATCCGGGCTTCCTGCAGCTTTCCGGCTTCATGAGCATGAACCTCGACCGCCACATCATCGCCCACAAGGACTTCTTCATGCACCTGGTGAAGCATGATGGCGACAATGCCGAGAAGCACCGTGATTTCTACGACGAATACCTGGCGGTGATGGATCTGACGGCGGAGTTCTACCTGCAGACCGTCGACACCGTCTTCGTGCGCCATGCCTTGCCGAAGGGCGAGATGACGCATCGCGGCACCAGGATCGACCCGTCTGACATCCGCAATGTCGCCCTGTTCACGGTCGAGGGCGAGAACGACGACATTTCCGGCATTGGCCAGACCAGGGCGGCGCATGATTTGTGCCCCAACATCCCCGCCGACAGGCACGCCCACTACATGCAGCCGGCGGTCGGCCACTACGGCGTGTTCAACGGCTCGCGCTTCCGCTCCGAAATCGTGCCGCGCATCGTCGACTTCATCACCAGCTATGGCCGACAGAACCGCGTTGCGGTGAAACCGAAGCTGGTCCGCACCGCCAAAAAATAATTCCCAAGGGCCTGAGCCAAGGGTGCGCGGCGGTTCGGGACAATGGCTGCATAACACAAAAGGCTTAAAACGCGGCGACTGACGCGGTTCCAGCGCGATGCGTTTTAAGTACGACGGCGATAGTCCGGGCCAATTGGCCGCCAGAATGAGGGGGGCGGCCGATTCTGTTGCACAATAGACGCTGTCCTGCCCCTCGGGTAACCATGCCGGCAATCCGCCCGTCGTCGTAATTGACACGGACTGTCAATCGCCCTTAACCTTTCGTTAATAACAAAGGGCGAGCGGGGACAATGACTTCCTCACCAATGGCACGAAGGCTGCGCTTGTGCGTGTTAGCCGGGCTGGCAGCAACGGGAGGCTGGGTGGCACCGGCTTTGGCGGCTGGAGCAATGGCGACCGGGGGGCTGACCTCGCAGCCGATTGGCCACTATGATTTCTGCAAGCTCAATCCGGGCGAATGCTCGATCCGCCCGACCAACCTCGCGCCCACCCCGATGACCGACGGGCTGATGCGCAAGCTGATCAGCGTCACCGCCAAGGTCAACGCCGCCGTCAAGCCGATGAGCGACATGGAAATCTACGGCAAGGACGAGGTCTGGGCCTATCCCGACAAGGGCTTGGGCGACTGCGAAGACTACGTGCTGGAAAAGCGGCGCGAGCTTTCGCGCATGAGCATCTCGCTTGCCGATCTGCTGATCACCGTGGTGCGCAAGCCCGACGGCGAGGGCCACGCGGTGCTGACGGTGCGCACCGACAAGGGCGACTACGTGCTCGACAATCTGACCGACAAGGTCAAGCCGTGGGACCAGACCGGTTATCGCTTCCTCAAGCGGCAGGCGATCGACAACACCGGCCGCTGGGTCTCGATCCGGGGCGGCCAGCAGGTGCTGGTCGGCGCCGTCCAGTAGCGGACTGGACGCTCCGCCCGAGAACGCAATGACGATCTCCTGATCCAAGGCGGTGGCAGCTGTCTCAGCCGCGCATCGCGCCATCTTCCGATAAATTTCGCGCCTCTCCATGAACCATTTCCGTTCGCCCGGCGACACACAGCCGTGGACGACAGAAACCCAACCATGGAGACTTCAGATGACTGCTTTTCTGCGAAATGCCCTTCTCGCCGCCGCTGCGGTGTCGGCCCTGACCGGATCCGCTCTGGCTGACCAGACTGTCACGAGCTGCGCCAAGACCACGCTCAATGATCTGTGGAGCGGCCGCTGCTGCAGCGCAGCCGGCGCATCGGATTGCCTGGGCGGTGGTAACGGTGGACGCGACCATCACGACAATGGCGGCCCGAGCACCAATGGCGGCGGAAACAATGGCGGCGCGGCCGGCAAGCCCTGATCCGTCACGACTGAGCGCCGGCGGCTCTTCGGGTGAAGGGAGCGCCGGCGCCAGCACGACAACCCGCGCCGTCTGGCGCAAATCGCCGGGTTACGGCCGCCGGCCCAGTGCCGCGCGGATCGACGCGGTGATGCGGCGAAGCTCGGCCTCGTCGAGTTTTTCGATGTTCTCGGCCAGGAGGTTGGCAAGCTCGGTGGCGGCGGGATTGAGACCCGACGTGTCGAGCTTCACGCGCGGGTGCGAGGCCTCGGCCAGCCGCGCCAGTTCCTCGGCGTCATCCCAGATGATGTTGAAATAGCCGATGATCTTCTGGATCAGCGTCCAGGTCGGCGCACCGCGCCGGCCATGTTCCAGCGCCGACAGATAGGCGGCGCTGACGCCGATCGCCGCCGCCATGTCCTTCTGGCTGACACCGCGTTCGCTGCGCAGCGCGCGCAGCTTCTCGCCGAAGGGGGTCATGACCGCACCCGCCGCAAGCGGACATAGAGCGCGCCCGAGCCGCCATGGTTGCGCGCGGCATGGTCGTGGCTGGAGACCAGCGGCCGGAAGGCCGGCGTCGACAGCCAGGCCGGGACCGCGCGGCGCAGCACCCCGTCGCCGCCCGAGGACGAGCCCTTGCCGGTGATGACCAGCACATAGCGGATGCCGCCGGCATGCGCACGGCGCAGGAACGAAAACAGCAGCGAATAGGCTTCGTCCTGGGTCAGGCCGTGCAGATCGACGCGGCCCTCGATCGGCAGCCGGCCTTTCGACAGTTTGTCCAGCGTCGGTTCGTCGAGCGCGTGCGCGATATGCTGTGCCTTCGGCTTCGCCGCGCCGGCCGGAGCGCCGGCGAGCGGCGCTGGTTGCGGCGGCGTCGGCCTGGTCTCGGCGCCGATGTCGGGAATGTCGACGGCTGTCCTGCCCTTCAGCGGCTTGGCCGTGCGCGCCACAAGGTTCCACAGAACCCGGTCATCCTCGCTCAGCCTCTCGGTTCGGCGGGTCATCGATTCGAACCCGAAGCGAGCGCGCGCGGCACCAGCGCGTGAAAGTCCGCCGCATTGCGCACCACGCCGGCGATCTCGCCGGCCGCGTCACCCGAACCGGCGAACAGGTCGCCACGCGCCGGCCCGGTGATGGCCGAGCCGGTGTCCTGCGCGATCATCAGGCGCCGGAACGGTTTTCCGTCGAAAGCGGTCAGCGACGGAGCGTCGATATGGAACGGCGTACCGAATGTATGCAGCAGGCGGTCGACGGCGATGGAGCGGCCCGGCGTCAGCGGCACCTTGGCGGCGGCGATCGGACCAAGGGTCGCGTCGTCGACATCAGCCTCGCGGAAGAAGATATAGGAGCGGTTGCGCCAGAGGATTTCATCGACGCGGCCGGGATGCGCCTTGAACCAGGCGCGGATCGACTGCATCGTCACCTTTTCGAGCGGGATCTCGCCAATCTCGCTCAGGATCTTGCCGGGGCCGGTGAAGCGCTGGCCGGATTTGGCCGCGTAGGTGACGCGGCGAAGCCGGCCATCGGTCATGTTGAGCCGCGCCGCCCCTTGCACGTGAATGAAGAAGGCATCGACCTTGTCGGCCAGCCAGGCGATCTCCAGCCCCTTGCCCGCAAGCGCGCCGCACTCGATCTCGCCACGGTCGGGATATTCGACCGGCCCGTCCGGCGTCTGGCGCGCGAAGGCGAGATAGGGGTCCATTCCGTGCGGCCGGTTGGCGTCGTCGATATCGACGAGATCGGCCGGACGCGACAGCAGCGGCACGCAAAAGTGCCGGGTTTGCACCGGCGACGCCTCGATTTCGGGCTCATAGAAGCCGGTGACGAGGCCGGCGCCGCCGTTCTCGGCGCGGACATGCACGGGTGAGAAGTGGCGCTCGAAGAAGGCACGGGCCAGCGACCGATTCGCCGGCGAAACAGTGCGGGCCTCGGTGTAGGCGTCGGCGAAGGCGTTGAAATCGACACCGAGCGAACCGGTGCGATAGGGTTTGGTCAGGACATGAAAGGCGGAGCGGCGGAAGGCCGCGAAGGCCGCCAGATGGTCGTCATCGCCCCAGCCGGGGAGATCCTCAAACGATTTTCCGACAAGGAGAGGCGATAGCGACACCGGAGCCCGCCTTCGACTAAAGCGCGTCGTGCTTGAAGAGTGTCATGCGACGCGCTTCGGGTCCTGGGTTTGATGCCTGTCTTTGTCCCAAAAACGCTTCGCACTTTCGGGCGACATGCATCGGGGCTCAGTCTTCTTCCTCGGTGGCGACCAGCTTCCAGTTCGGATCGCGCGAGCGCGTGTCGCGGGCGAAGGTCCAGACATCCTTGACCTCGGCGACGGTTTCGGGGTCGCCATCGATGACGGCGCCGGCCTTGTCGCGGGTCGCCGAGATCAGCTCGCTGATGATGCGCAGCGTGACATGCGCCTCGCCACCCTTCATCTCGGCCGAGACGATGTCGGCCTTGTCGATGCCGACGAAGGAGGACTGGATCTTTTCCGACTTGGCCTCGCGTTCGCCAATGGCGGCGACAAAGCCGTCATAGACCTCGCGCGACAACAGGTTCTTCAACGTCTTGCGATCGCCGTCGGCATAGGCCATGACGATCATCTCATAGGCCATCTTGGCGCCGTCGACGAAGCCCTTGGGATCGAAGGAGGGGTCGTTGTCCTTGATCGTGCGCAGGCCCTTGTTGAGATCGCTGTCGGGCTTGGCGAAGGCGTCGATCGCCGCATAGGTGTCGGCCGCCGGCTCGCCGGGCAACCGCTTGCGCGGCAGCGAAACGACATTTTCGGATTTCTGTGCGGCATCCTTGTCGCCGCCGCGGGCCGCGGTATAGGGGTCAAAGGGCGGCCGTTCACTGCCGGTACGACGGCCCAGCACATTGCGCAGCTGGAAAAAGATGACCACCGCCGCAATCAGGAAGAAAATCGTGCCGAAGTCGAAGAATCCCATATCTTCCGCCAATCAATCCCTGCCTTTTGGCCGGACCGTCCGGCCAAGGCGCCGCGGTCGCATAGCGTTCAACATTCAAAGCATATAGAACGCAAGGCGCAATCATTCAAATCAAAGGCAGGCATACCTATCTAACAGGCTCAGTGCCAGCGGCGATTGCTCGCCGGCCGCCAAAACATCGAAACGGCCAGACGATCGGAAGGGTTGGCAAGACTTGCGTATTTCATTCCTTCCTCTTTTTCTCCTCGCGCTTCCGCTTCTGGAGATCGCCGGCTTCGTGGTTGTCGGTCGCGAGATCGGCGCGCTGGCGACGGTCGGGCTGGTGCTGGCGTCTAGCATCGCCGGCGCGATGCTGCTCAGGCACCAGGGTTTAAGCGTCATGACGCGGATCCGCGCCGAGATGGATGCCGGCCGCGATCCAAGCCGCCAGCTTGCGCATGGCGCCATGATCGTGGTCGCGTCGATCCTTTTGATCATCCCCGGTTTCATCACGGATATTATCGGCCTGCTGCTGTTCCTGCCGCCGGTGCGCGACCTTGCCTGGCGTACTTTCAAGGGCCGCATCGTCGTGGCCAGCAGTTTCACCACCGGGGGCTTTAGCGGCCGGCCGCGCGACAGGGTCATCGATCTCGACGACGGCGATTATTCGCGCGAGGACGATTTGAAACGCGGTCCCGACCACAACTCGCCCTGGCGGCGCCTGAAGGACGATTGAGGCAGCGGCTTTCTCGGGCCGCCACAAGCAAGGCGGCAAACCTTGTCTTGTCATGCCGGCCATGGTAGCGAACGCCCGATTTCAATTCGGTCAGCGAAGCTGCCCAGGCAAAAGGACAACGGCTCATGGCCAGCAAAGATGACGCGCCGGTCGGCGCAGCCAACGGAAACGGCAATGCGGCGCAGCCGTCGCTCAACGTTCTGGCCCAGTATGTGAAGGATCTTTCCTTCGAAAGCCCCGGCGCGCCGAATTCGCTGCGCGGCCGCGACAAGGCGCCCGGCATCGCCATCAACGTCAACGTCAATGCCAATCCGCTCTCCGACAAGCAGTTCGACGTCAACCTGACGCTGAACGCCAAGGCTTCCTTCGACCAGGAAGTGCTGTTCAACGTCGAGCTGGTCTATGGCGGCGTGTTCGCGATCAGCGGCTTTCCGCAGGAACACATGCTGCCGATCCTGTTCATCGAATGCCCGCGCCTGCTGTTCCCGTTCGCAAGGCAGATCATTGCCGAGGCGACGCGCAATGGCGGCTTCCCGCCGCTGATGCTCGACCCGATCGATTTCGCGCAGATGTTCCAGCAGAAGCTGGCCGAGGACCAGGCAGCCACCAAGGTCAAGGTGAGCTGATCCTGCCTTGCAGAATTCACGAAAGACCCGGCCTTGTGCCGGGTTTTTTGTTTGAGATGCCTGTGGGACAGAGGGGGCGTGAAGGATCGCTGCGGCGGAAATCAGCCAGCCGCAACCTTCAGCCAAAGCGCCTTTTCGCCCAGCGCTGCGACCATGCCGGCATGGGCGTCGCGCTCGGCTTCGGTCAGGCGGGCTGGCAATGGCGCCGGGCGTTGGCTTATCGTGATTTCGATCTGGCGGACATTCTCCCTGCCCTGGGCGGGCGCGGTTGCGCTGTCGAGGACGAGCGCCGCCTGCTTGCCGCCGATCAGCTCGATATAGACCTCGGCCAGCAGTTCGGAATCGAGCAGGGCGCCATGCTTGGTGCGCCTCGTGTTGTCGATGCCGTAGCGCCGGCAGAGCGCGTCGAGCGAATTGGGGCCCATCGGATGCTTGCGGCGCGCCAGCGCCAGCGTGTCGACGACAAGACCGTTGTCGATGACCGGGTGGCCCAGCCGGCCGAATTCGACATTGAGGAAGCCAACGTCGAAGGTGGCGTTGTGGGCGACCAGCTTGGCGCCGTCGATGAAGGCCAGCCACTCTTCGGCAATCTCGGCAAAGGTCGGCTTGCCCTGCAGGTCCGCCGCGCTGATGCCGTGCACGGCCTGCGCCTCGGCGTGGATCGCGCGGCCTTGCGGATTGATATAGTGATGGAAGGTGCGGCCGGTCGGGAAGCGGTTGACCAGCTCGACGCCGCCAAGCTCGATCACGCGGTCGTCGCGCGAATCGAGGCCGGTGGTTTCCGTGTCGAAGATGATCTCGCGCATCGAATCACTCTGCTCCTGGGGAGCAGAATCATGAGACCGGAACAAAATGGCAATGGAAAACGACGATGGCCAGGACAATCCCTACAGGTTTGCGCTGCCCCTCATCGCCCTGCCGGGCACTTCTCCCCGTATAGTGACGGGGAGAAGGGGGCCGGCCGCAACCTCGGCGCTCTCTCTGGAACGCTGGAGATTGGCTAAATCTTTTGCGAAGTCGTCCTTCTCCCCGTCACTATACGGGGAGAAGATGCCGGCAGGCAGATGAGGGGCAGCGCCGACGTCAACAGTTGGCCTGTCGAGCGCCAATGTCAGTTGCCCAGCTTGCTTACCCGACCAGCTGCCTGATGATCCCATCGACCTGGACGCGGGCGGCGTCCAACCCTTGTCCGGTGTCGATGATGAAATCGGCAAGCCGGCGCTTTTCGGCGTCGGTAACCTGCTTGGCCAGGATCGACGCCAGTTTTTCTTCCGTCATGCCCGGCCGGGCCAGCACGCGGGTGCGCTGGATCTCGGCCGAGGCGGTGACGACGACGACCTTGTCGACGCGGTCGCGGCCGCCGGTTTCGAACAGCAACGGGATGTCGAGGACCGCCAAGGGTGCGCCGGCGGCGCGATGCCTGGCCAGAAAGGCATCGGCATCGGCGCGCACCAGCGGATGGATGATGGCCTCGAGCCGCTTCAGCGCGGCGGCATCGCCGAGCACCCGCCGGGCCAGCTCCGTGCGGTCGACCGAGCCGGAAGCGGTGGTGCCGGGAAAGGCCGCCTCGACCAGCGGCGCGGCCTTGCCGGCATAGAGGCGGTGCACCGTCTCGTCGGAATCGTGGACAGGTACGCCGGCCTCGGCGAACATCTTGGCCGTCGTCGACTTGCCCATGCCGATCGAGCCGGTGAGACCAAGCACGATCATGCCTTCGGCACCAGGTCGGCGACGATGATCGCGCGGAGCTCAGCCGTAACCTGGGGCCTGATGCCGAACCAGCGCTCGAAGCCGGGCACGGCCTGATGGAGCAGCATGCCGAGACCGTCGACCGTCTTCAGCTTCCTTGCGCGTGCCGCGGCAAGCAGCGGCGTCTCCAGGGGCACGTAGACAATGTCGGTGACGATCGCCTGGTCGGGCAGTCTGGACGGATCGGCGGACAGGCCTTCATTGCCGTGCATGCCGAGCGCCGTGGCGTTGATCAGCAGGCCGGCGCCCGTGAGGAGTTCGTTCGTCGCCTCCGGGCCATGGGCGGTAACGCCGGCGCCGAAGCGATCGCATAATTCCTGTGCCCGCGCGAGCGTCCGGTTGACGATGCGGATATCGCCGACGCCACGCTGCTTCAGCGCATGGATAACCGCGCGCGACGCGCCGCCGGCGCCAAGCACCACGGCTGGACCGTTGGTCGCCCAGCCCGGCGCGTGGTCATCCAGATTGGCGGCGAAGCCGTGAGCGTCGGTGTTGCCGCCCCACAAGGTGCCGTCCTCGAACCAAAGCGTGTTGACTGCGCCGATCTGCTCGGCGGCATCATCACGGCGGGCGACCTGCGCGAAGGCGACCTCCTTGTGGGGAATGGTGACATTGCCGCCTCGATAGCCACTTTTCCAAAGCGTCGCCAGGAATTCGGGAAAATCTTGCGGCGCCACGTCGATCGCCTCATAGCTGCCGTCAATGCCGTGTTTCGCCAACCAATGGCCGTGGATTTTCGGCGAGCGCGAATGCTTGATCGGGTGGCCAGTGACGAAGGCCTTTTTTGTCGCTTCAGCCATCGATTGCCCCCAGCGTGCGCAGTTCGGCAAGCAGCGGCAACAGCGGCAGGCCGACAATGGTGAAATGGTCGCCTTCGATCTTGTCGAACAGCTGGATGCCTTCGCCCTCGACCTGATAGGCGCCGACGCTGGACAGCGCCCTGGAACCGACGCGGGCGAGATGGCGGCCGATGAAAGCCGGATCGAGCTTGCGCATAGTCAGGCTGGCGATGCCGACATGCCGCCACAGCACCGCGCCGTCGCGGACCAGCACGGCAGCGCTGTTCAACTGATGGGTCTTTCCCGACAGCGCCAGCAGATGACGGCGCGCGCCTTCCATGTCGGCCGGCTTGTGGAACAGTTCGTCGCCGAGCGACAGCGTCTGGTCGCAGCCGAGCACCAGCGCGCCAGGCTTGCGCGCGCTCACCTCGGTGGCCTTGGCCTCGGCCAGCACCAGGGCGACGTCCTCGGGGGAGACGCCGCTGCCCTGCAAGGGCGACTCGAGCGCGCGCTCGTCGACTTCAGCCGGAACCGCCTCGACGCCGACGCCGGCATTGACGAGCATCGCCTTGCGGAACGGACTGCCCGAAGCGAGGATGATTTTCTCTGTCATTTTGGCACTCGGGCGCAGACACAGGCGCAGTTGGGGTATGGGTTTCAATCTGTAACGTTGGCGCCGCCCCTCATTGTCCTGCCGGACATTTCTCCTCGTATAGAGACGGGGAGAAAGGGGCAGCTTCAGCGTGGGCGCTCTTTCGGCCACGCCGGTGATTGGCGAAACCTTCGATGACAGCGCCCCTCTCCCCGCCACTATACGGGGAGAGGATGCCGGCAGGCAGGTGAGGGGCGGCGCCGAGTTTCCGCTAAGAAGTCTCGGAAAACGCACTCCTCGCTCGTCTATCTCGTCTTCCCCCGCAGGGCAACGATGGCCGCCGCCGTTTCCTCGATCGAGCGGCGGCTGACGTCGATCATCGGCCAGCCATGCCGCGTGCAGATCTGGCGGGCATAGGCGAGCTCCTCGGTGATGGCGGCGCGGTCTACATAATCAGTTGCCTCGTAGGAACTGCTGTTGCCGAGGACGCGGTTCTGGCGGACATGCGAGATGCGCTCGGCGGTGGCGATCAGTCCGACGATCAGCGGCCGCTTGGCATTGACCAGGCTTTCCGGCACCGGCACGCCGAGCACGATCGGTATGTTGGCGGTCTTGATGCCGCGATTGGCGAGGTAGATGCTGGTCGGCGTCTTCGACGTGCGCGAGATGCCGACCAGCACGATATCGGCGTCATCCATGTTGGCCGGCAGCTGGCCGTCATCGTGCTCCATGGTGAAGTTGAGCGCATCGATGCGGCGGAAATATTCGGCGTCGAGAACATGCTGGGCGCCGACGCGCCGGCCGGCCGGGGTTCCGAGATAGGACTGGAACACGGTCAGCACCGGCTCCAGCACGGAGACGCAGGGCAGACCCATGGTCGCGCAGCGTTCGTCGATGCCGCGCGCCAGCTTCTGGTCGACGACCGTATAGAGAATGATGCCGGGCTCCTCCTCGATATCCTCGAACACCTTCGCCACCTGCTTTTCGGTGCGGATGAGCGGGTAGATGTGCTCGATGGCGCGCGCATCCTTGTACTGCGCGGAAGCCGCCCGGCCGGCGGCGAGCAGCGTTTCGCCGGTCGCGTCCGAAATCAGGTGCAGATGGAAGAAGCTCTGGGGTTTGTTCACAGGGGTCACTCCAGGCTGTGGGCTTGTGTGGATAAGGTCGGACGAAAAGACGGGTCGGTCGCAGGCGACTGTATCAGATGGCAGTTTGTCCACAATTCGATGCGCTACAGGCTTCGTCGAGCGGCTGGGGACAAGTCCGGGGACGGCCTGTCTTGCCTTTCAGCTGTCCACAGGGGGATCTTTTCCCGGCGCGTCCTAACGCCTTGACTCCAGTGGCGGATTCCCGACCTTCCCCAGAACCCTGCAATTCCGCGAGCGAAGCGCGCGACAATATGCTTGCTGGCATTTTTCGGGTTAAAGCGGGACAGGTGACAACCACCACAACCAACAGACTCTTAGAATCAGAAGAATCTTAGATATAAGAATATTTGATTATAGAGAGGCTTGGAGAAGCGAGCGCTCGATGCCCCAGAACCGGATCATGTTGGACGTCCTGAAGGGCAAGACGGTGTTTCCGCCTCCGCTCTGGATGATGCGTCAGGCCGGACGCTATCTGCCGGAGTACCGGGAGACGCGCAGACGGGCCGGGTCATTCCTCGACCTCTGCTACGATCCCGACCTTGCGGTGGAAGTGACGCTGCAGCCGATCGAGCGATTCGGCTTCGATGCATCGATCCTGTTCTCGGATATTCTCGTCGTTCCGCATGCGCTTGGCCGCGACGTGCGCTTCGAGGAGGGACGAGGGCCGCTGCTGACGCCGATCACGGTGGCAGAGATCATGGCTCTGGAGAGCGACGTGTTTCACGTGAATCTCGAACCGGTCTACGAGACGGTTCGGCGGTTGCGGGCAAAACTGCCTGATGAAACCACGCTGATCGGCTTTTGCGGTGCGCCATGGACGGTGGCGACTTACATGATTGCCGGCCATGGAACGCCTGACCAGGCTCCGGCGCGGCTGTTCGCCTATCGCGAGCCGGCGGCATTTCAACAGCTGCTGAGGGTGCTGGCCGATCATTCGGCTGCCTATCTGATCCGGCAGATCGAAGCTGGCGCCGACGTTGTCCAGATTTTTGATTCCTGGTCCGGCGTGCTCGACGATGCGTCGTTCGACCAGTTTTGCGTTTGGCCGGTGGCGGAGATCGTCAGGCAAGTGCGCGCCATCCATCCCGATGTTCCGATCATCGGTTTTCCCAAGGGCGCCGGCGCTCGTTACCGGACCTATCGACAGAAGACCGGGGTAACGGCCCTGGGGATCGACTGGACGGTGCCTCTGACGGCGGCGAAGGATTTGCAGCGCTCGGGTGCGGTCCAGGGCAATCTCGATCCCTTGCGGCTCGTGGCTGGCGGCAAGGCCCTGTCCGATGGCGTCGAGGCGATCCTGAAGGCGTTGGGAGATGGGCCGCTGATTTTCAATCTCGGTCACGGCATCACGCCGGAGACTCCGATCGCGCATGTCGAGGCAATGGTGAAACTGGTGCGGAGCGCGACACGCTGATGAGCGAGATGAACAATACCAACAGCACCAACAGCACCGGCCAGGCGATGATGCGCATGACGGTCAGCCTTGCCGTCCTGGTTGCCCTGACGGCACTTTTGTTTTTCGTCGCGCCCGACAGTTTCTATCCGTGGGCGAAAGCGATCCATGTCCTGGCTGTCATTTCGTGGATGGCGGGCATGCTCTACCTGCCGCGGTTGCTGGTCTACCACGCCGATGCCGAGAAGGGTTCGGTGCAGTCGGAGACCTTCAAGGTGATGGAGCGGCGCCTGCTGCGCGGCATCATCAATCCGGCGATGATCGTCACCTGGATGTTCGGGCTGTGGCTTGCCTGGAAAGGCTATGGTTTCCAGGGCGGCTGGCTGCACGCCAAGATCGGTGCTGTGCTTCTGCTGTCGGCCGTCCACGGCTATCTGGCCGGGGCGGTGCGCAAATTTGCCGAGGACCGTAACGAAAAACCGGCACGGCACTGGCGAATCGTCAACGAGATCCCCACATTGCTGATGATCGCCATCGTGATCCTGGTTGTGGTCAAGCCGTTCTGAGCCTTTATCGGGCTCGTAAAACGCAGCTTGCTCTTTCACCCGACCGACGATAAAAGACGGGTCTTCCTTCCCGTCATGCGCCGCCCGTCATTGCTTTCGGCCGCGCCCGGCATTTGTCGCATCCCGCCGATATTTCCCCAAAGCTTACTCAGAGTCCGTCTATGCAAGAAATGAAACTCGCCGAGTTCAAGAACAAGAAACCACCAGAGCTGATCGCTTATGCCGAATCGCTCGAGGTCGAAAACGCCAGCGTCATGCGCAAGCAGGAGCTGATGTTCGCGATCCTGAAGAAGCTGGCCGCCCAGGATGTCGAGATCATCGGCGACGGCGTTGTCGAAGTGCTTCAGGATGGTTTTGGCTTCCTGCGCTCGGCCAATGCCAACTACCTGCCGGGTCCCGACGACATCTATATTTCGCCGTCGCAGATCAGGCGCTTTTCGCTGAAGACCGGCGATACGGTCGAAGGACCGATCCGCAGCCCGAAAGAGGGCGAGCGCTATTTCGCGCTGCTCAAGGTCAACACGATCAATTTCGACGATCCCGAAAAGATCCGCCACAAGATCCATTTTGACAATCTGACGCCGCTCTATCCGACCTCGCGGCTGAAGATGGAAATGGAGGTTCCGACCTCCAAGGACATCTCCGCGCGCGTCATCGATCTGGTGGCGCCGCTCGGCAAGGGTCAGCGCGCCTTGATCGTGGCGCAGCCGCGCACCGGCAAGACGGTGCTGCTGCAGAACATCGCCCACTCGATCACCACCAACCATCCCGAATGCTATCTGATCGTGCTTTTGATCGACGAGCGGCCGGAGGAAGTGACCGACATGCAGCGCTCGGTGAAGGGCGAGGTCGTTTCCTCGACCTTCGACGAGCCGGCGGTGCGTCACGTGCAAGTCGCCGAAATGGTCATCGAGAAGGCCAAGCGCCTGGTCGAACATGGCCGCGACGTGGTCATCCTGCTCGATTCGATCACCCGCCTCGGCCGTGCCTACAACACCGTGGTGCCGTCATCCGGCAAGGTGCTGACCGGTGGTGTCGACGCCAACGCGCTGCAGCGGCCGAAGCGTTTCTTCGGTGCGGCACGCAACATCGAGGAAGGCGGTTCGCTGACCATCATCGCCACGGCGCTCATCGATACTGGCAGCCGCATGGACGAAGTCATCTTCGAAGAGTTCAAGGGCACCGGCAATTCGGAAATCGTGCTCGACCGCAAGGTGGCCGACAAGCGCATCTACCCGGCCATGGACATATTGAAGTCCGGTACCCGCAAGGAGGACCTGCTGGTGCCGCGTCAGGACCTGCAGAAGATCTTCGTGCTGCGCCGCATCCTGGCGCCGATGGGAACGACCGATGCGATCGAGTTCCTGATCGACAAGCTCAAGCAGACCAAGACCAACGCCGACTTCTTCGATTCGATGAACACGTAACAGTTTGTCCGGGGACGTTCCGGTCCATGCATTGAACCCCATTCCGGGAAACCGGGGTGGGGTTTTTCGTTGCCTGGATCAGGTCGCATTCCCGACATCGAGTGGCCGTATGCGGCAGCGGGCAGTGTCACCTTTGTGCGACGACTCGTGTTTGCCAGGCGAGAGACGACGACGTGAACAAGACAATCCCGACCCTGATCGGCTTCTCGGCCATCCTGACCTGGTCCTTTCTGGCGCTGCTTTCGACCGCCGCGGGCCCGATTCCACCCTTTCAGCTGGCGGCGATGACGTTTCTGCTCGGAGCGCTCTTCGGCGCGAGCAGCTGGATCTTTCGCCCCCAGGCTATCCGGTCACTACGGCAGCCATGGCCGGTCTGGGCGATCGGGACCGCGGGATTGTGCATCTACCACTGCGCCTATTTCTTTGCGATCCAGTCTGCTCCGCCAGTCGAGGTCAGCCTGATCGCCTATCTCTGGCCGCTGCTGATTGTCGTCTTCGCCGCCTTCCTGCCCGGAGAGAGGCTGAAGGCTCATCACGTCATGGGCGTGATTCTTGGCCTTGCCGGCGCTATCGTCGTGATCACCAAGGGTGGCAATGTCGGCCTGGCCAACGGGGTGATGAAGGGCCATGTCATTGCCCTGTTCTGTGCCTTCATCTGGGCGGGCTATTCAGTTCTGTCCCGCCGCTTCGGCCAGGTACCGACCGATGTCGTGGCAGGATACTGCTTCATCACGGCAGCGGTCGCCTTCGCGCTTCACCTGATGCTTGAAACCACTGTCTGGCCGCAGACGATGACGCAGTGGAGCGCGATCACGATTCTAGGCACGATCCCTCTGGGTGCCGGTTTTTATGCCTGGGACTATGGCTGCAAGCATGGGGACATCATGATTCTCGGCGCTTTGTCCTACGCGGCGCCGCTGTTTTCAGTGATCGTGCTGTTGCTCGCGGGCTTTGGCGTCTTCCACTGGTCCGTGGCGCTCGCTTGCGTCCTGATCACCATCGGTGCGGTGATCGCTGCCAAGGATCTGTTGTTCAAGCCCCAGCGGAATGTCCCTGCGGCCGAAGCAACAGTCTTGCCTTCAGAAGCGCCTGCGGAAGCCGAAGCAACCTGACGCTATTGGCGGCGCAGAAGACGGTCGAGCTCTTCGGGATCCGTCACGACGGGCAGGCAGACCTGACCGGTGCACAGCCAGGCGCCGGCCTTGTCGGTCGGCGGCAGGATACCGCCGGGCAGCAGCGATCGATTCGCTTCCGAACCGATCGGCACGACGATATCGACTCGACGCGGGTCCGGGCTTCGATTCGCAACCGGAACAAGTATTGGATTTATTGGATCATCTATCAGTACAACCTTCAGCGGCTCGATCGCCAAAGCGCAGGCGTTGACGATGCCGGCTTGACCATAGGCCTGCTGCGCCGCGCGGCCGGCGGCATGTTCGGCGGCTTTCCAGGCTCTCTCCTGCAGGTCGAGATCGCCGGTGATTGACGCCAGCCGGACCATCGCCTCGATGATCTGGCTGGTCGCCGAAGGGATGGCTTCGTCGACATCGCCCCTGATGCGGATCGGTACGTCGGTGCTGTCCGACGCCGTCAGGTAGTATCCGGTCTTCTCGGCGTCGGCGTGCCAATGGTCGAGCTGCTCGATGAACTGCCTGGCCCGATCGACATAGTTCCAATCGCCGGTGGCTTCGAACAGCGAGATCGCCGCATTGGCCATGGCAGCGTAGTCACTGGACAAGGCAGGGAACAGTTTCCTGACGCCAAGCATGGAATGCGGCAAGCGGTCGTCGCGGCTGGCGGCGCTGATCTGGGCGAAGGCCTTTGCCGCCGCGTCGATCCAGTCGCGCCGCGCCAGCGACCGACCGGCCTCGGCAAGGGCCGCGATCATCAGGCCGTTCCAGTCGGTCAGGGTCTTGCCGTCGCGGCCGGGCCTGACCCGCTCCTCCCGCGCGGCGAGAAGCTTCGCCTTGAGCGGCATGAGCCGCTCGCGTTGGGTCACACCTTGTGATTGCTGGGACCGGCTTTGATGGACAATCGGCCTGCCTTCCCAGCCATGCGGGCTGGACAGGGTGAAGTGTTTGAAAAACAAGGCAGAATCGTCACCAAGAACAGCTTCGATCTGTTGTCTGTCCCAGGTGTAGAAAAGTCCTTCCTTGCCATCGCTGTCGGCGTCGAGGCTGGCGGCAAAGGCGCCGCCGTCGACCCGCATTTCACGCAGCAGCCAGTCGACCGTCTCTTCGATTCGTATCCGGAACAGATCATTGCCGCTTGCTGCATAGGCCCAGTTGCACAGACGGATGAGCTGGGCGTTGTCGTAGAGCATCTTCTCGAAATGCGGCACCAGCCACTCGGCGTCGGTCGAATAGCGGCTGAGCCCGCCGCCAATGTGGTCGTAGATGCCACCGCTCAGCATCCGTTCGAGGCTGATGAGGACGTCGTCGCGATGCGTGGCGTCGCCGTCGCGCAGCCAGGACAGCCAAAGCGTGAGCATGAATGGTGCGTTCGGGAATTTCGGCGCGCCGCGCAGGCCGCCGAGATCGCGGTCGACCATGCCGTCGATGCCACTCGCCAGCTTTGCCAGCGTGTCGCGGTCAAGCGCCGTCGCTGCATGCGAGCCGGCAAGCCGCGCCCCGACATGCGTGGTCAGGCCGTCGGCGCTCTGGTTCAGGCTGGCTCTCTTCTCGCGCCAGGCCTTGTCGACGGCCTCCATCACCTGGACGAAGCCCGGGCGGCCGTAGCGCGGCTCGCGCGGAAAGTAGGTACCACCCCAGAATGGCTTGCCGTCCGGCGTCAGGAACATGGTCAGCGGCCAGCCGCCTTGCTCGCCCATCGAGGACAGCGCCGCCATGTAGATCTGGTCGATGTCGGGGCGCTCTTCGCGATCCACCTTGATATTGACGAACAGGCGGTTCATGACGGCGGCGACGCCGTCGTGCTCGAAGCTCTCGTGCGCCATGACGTGGCACCAATGGCAGGCGGCATAGCCGACGGACAGCAGGATCGGCCTGTCCAGGGCCTTTGCCTCTTCGAGCGAAGCCGGCGACCAGGCCCGCCAGTGCACGGGGTTGCAGCTGTGCTGCTGCAGATAGGGGCTGGCCTCGTCGGCAAGCAGGTTTTGCGCTGGCAATGTCACATCGGCAACTCGGTTGGCAATGGGGCGGAAGCTAGGGCGGTTCGATAGAGCGGGCAAATGATTTCAAGGGATTCAATCGTGGCGCTGTCGAGCGGCCGGCTACCCGCCGGCGTTGCCGTCATTCGCATTTCCGGCCCACAGACTCGATTCGTGGTCGAAACGATCTCCGGCGGCATGGTTAAGGACCGCGTGGCGGTTCTGCGCAGGCTGCGGGCGCCCGACGGAACCGTGCTCGACCATGGCCTGGTTGTCTTCTTCCCTGGCCCCGCGAGTTTCACCGGCGAGGATGTGGCGGAGTTCCATGTCCATGGCGGGCGGGCCGTGGTGGCCAGAATGCTGGAGACGATCGCCGGTTTTGACGGCGTCAGGCACGCGGAACCCGGCGAATTCACGCGCCGCGCCTTCCTCAATAGCAAGGTAAACCTGGTTGAAACGGAAGCGCTGGCGGATCTCGTCAACGCCGAAACGGAGGCGCAGCGGCGCTTTGCGATCCAGAATGCCGAGGGCGCCCAAAGCGAGCTCTATTTCGGCTGGCGGCGGCGGCTGATCCATGCACGTGCGATGATCGAGGCCGAGATCGACTTTGCCGACGAGGACGATGTTCCGGGTTCCGTTTCGGCTACGGTCTGGTTTGATGTCCAGGCGATGATCGGCGAGATTGACCGCCACATTGCCGGATTTCGCGCTGCCGAAATCATCCGCGACGGGTTCGAGGTCGTTATCCTGGGTGCGCCCAATGCCGGCAAGTCGAGTCTGTTCAACACTTTGGCGCGGCGGGATGCAGCTATAGTAACGGATGAGCCGGGCACGACGCGGGATCTGCTCGAGGTGACGCTCGATCTCGAGGGCCTGCGCGTCCGGCTGACGGACACAGCCGGATTGCGCGATGCGCCGGGCAAGATCGAGGCGATAGGGATCGAGAAGGCAAGAGCCAAGGCGGATCGCGCCGATCTCTTGCTGTTGCTCCAGGACCTGGCGGATCCCAGGGATGTCGGTCCGCTGCCGGCGGCGATACCAGCCTTGCGGGTTGGCACCAAGCTCGACCTGTTGGATGGTCAGGCGGCTGCGAATGCGGCCGCACACTATGATCTTGTCATTTCGGTCGCGGAGGGGGTCGGCGTCGGGGCACTGCTCGCGGAAATCGGGCAACGCGCGGCTCGTGCCGCCGGCAGCGCCGGCGACATTCTGCCGTCGCGCTTGCGCCATATTGAATTGCTTGGCGAAACGAACCGCCACCTGCTTCGCGCGACCAGCGACCAGGGCGTCGGACAGGAACTGCGCGCCGAGGAGTTGCGGCTCGCCGCCGACCGCCTCGGCCGCCTCGTTGGCGCCGTTGATGTCGAGGACCTTTTGGACGTCATCTTCTCGCAGTTCTGTATTGGGAAATGACTCACGTGAAACATCCGCTCGCCCGGGAACGCGTTGGGATGACTCACGTGAAACATCGGGACGGATCGCGACTCACGTGAAACGGGGTGAAGGCGGGTCGCGAGGCTGTTTCACGTGAAACGATGCGCCGAGTTTTCTTGACAGCAAGGTCACGCGAGGACATGTGTCGACCGAATCTTTGAGTCCAGGGATGTTTGGAATGACCGATCACTATGATGTGGTTGTGGTGGGTGGCGGCCACGCGGGTTGCGAGGCGGCCAGCGCCGCCGCGCGCGCCGGGGCGAGAACCGCGCTGGTGACGTTGCGCTTTGACACGATCGGCGTGATGTCCTGCAACCCGGCGATCGGCGGGCTCGGCAAGGGCCATCTGGTTCGCGAGATCGACGCCATGGATGGGCTGATGGGCCGGGTGGCGGATGCCGCCGGTATCCAGTTCCGCTTGCTGAACCGTCGCAAGGGACCAGCGGTGCGCGGCCCGCGCACGCAGGCCGACAGAAAGCTCTATCGCCTTGCGATGCAAGCAGCGATTCGGCAGCAGAACGATCTCGAGGTTGTTGAAGGCGAGGTCCTCGATTTCGAAATCGACGAGGGCCAGATCGCCGCTGTTCTTCTGGCCGATGGCCGCAGGCTGGCCTGCGGTGCGGTGGTTCTGACCACCGGAACCTTCCTGCGCGGGCTGATTCATATTGGCGAGAAGAAGATTGTCGCCGGCCGCATGAACGAGAAAGCCAGCATCGGCCTGTCGGCGACGATGACACGGGTCGGTTTCAAGCTTGGCCGGCTGAAGACCGGCACGCCGCCTCGGCTCGACGGGCGCACCATCGATTGGACCTCGCTGGAGAGCCAGGCGGCGGACGAGGATCCGGTGCCGTTCTCGCTGATGACCGATCGTATCGAGACGCCGCAGATCGATTGCGGCATCACCCGCACGACCACGGCCACGCATGAACTGATCCGCGCCAATCTTGGCCGGTCGGCCATGTATTCCGGATCGATCGAAGGCGTGGGACCGCGCTATTGCCCGTCGATCGAGGACAAGATCGTCAAGTTCGGCGACAGGGACGGGCACCAGATCTTCCTGGAACCAGAAGGGCTGGATGACGACACCGTCTATCCCAATGGCATCTCGACCTCGCTGCCCGAGGATGTGCAGCTCGATATCCTGAAAACCATTCCCGGGCTTGAGCGCGCTATCATGCTGCAGCCTGGCTATGCCATCGAGTATGACCATGTCGATCCGCGCGAACTGCATCAGACGCTCGAGACGAAGCGCGTTGGCGGCCTCTTTCTCGCCGGGCAGATCAACGGCACGACTGGCTATGAGGAAGCGGCCGGGCAGGGCCTGCTTGCCGGCCTCAATGCGGCGCGGCGCGCGTCGGGCGGCGCGCAGATCGTGCTCAGCCGGACCGAGGCCTATATCGGCGTGATGGTCGACGACCTGACCAGCCGCGGCATCAGCGAGCCCTACCGGATGTTCACCTCGCGGGCCGAGTTCCGGCTGTCGCTGCGCGCCGACAATGCCGACGAGCGGCTGACGCCTCTCGCCGCGAAGCTGGGAATTGCGTCGGCACAACGGATGCAGCGCTACGGCGACATGATGCAGCGGCTCGACGCGGCGCGGGAGCTGGCGCTCGCGCTCGCCATGACCCCCAATGAAGCGGCGCGTCACGGGCTGGAGATCAATCGCGACGGCGTTCGTCGTTCGGGCTACGAATTGCTGGCCTATCCCGGCGTCGACGTCGCCTGGCTGGCCAGCATCGAGCCGAAATTCGCGGTGATCGACGCCAAGACGGCGGAGCGCCTCGAAACGGAAGCGAAATATTCGGTCTATCTCGATCGCCAGAAGACGGACGTCGCGCAGATCCGGCATGAAGAGAGCCGGTTGATTCCCGAGACCGTCGACTTTGCCGGCGTGCCGGGGCTGTCCAACGAGCTCAAGCAGAAGATGCAGGCGCGGCGGCCCCGCTCCGTCGCCGATGCCCAGCGCATGGAAGGCATGACGCCGGCGGCGTTGGCGATCATCGTCGCGCATGTCCGCCACCAGGAGAATGCGCGGAGGGACGTTGCGTGAGCTCTTTCTCCTGGAAGAGCCTGCAGGACGCGGCGGGCCCGGTTTCACGTGAAACATTCGATCGCCTGGTGGCGTTCGAGCAGATGTTCCAGAAATGGAACCGCAGCATCAATCTCGTCGCGCAGTCGACATCCGGCGATGTCTGGCAGCGTCACATCCTGGACAGTGCGCAGCTCGGGCGCATAGAGCCCTCCGCCACGCGCTGGGTCGATCTGGGTTCGGGTGGCGGATTTCCGGGCCTTGTCATGGCCTTCCTGCTTGCCGAGCGTGACGGCGCGAGCATCGATCTGGTTGAAAGCAACCGCAAGAAAGCATCCTTCCTGCAGGCCGTCGTCGGCCAGTTCAACCTGCCGGCGCGCGTCGTGGCGCGTCGCATCGATGACAGCCATGCGCTTGTTTCGACACCGCAAATCGTCACGGCGCGGGCGTTGGCCCCGCTTTCGACCTTGCTGGACCTGTCGGCGCCGTGGCTGACATCGGGCGCGCGCGGGCTGTTCCACAAAGGCCGGGATTACCGCGCCGAAGTGCAAGAAAGCGTTCACCGATGGTCCTTCGATCTGGTAGAACATCCAAGCGTGACCGACGCTGGCGGCGTCATCCTCGAGCTGTCCAATTTGCGGCCTGTCTGATTTTTGTTTGGCGACCTCGATATGAATTTCTGGCATAGACCCATGATGAAGAATGGCCCTCGAATCATCACCGTAGCCAACCAGAAAGGTGGCGTCGGCAAGACGACCACCGCCATCAATCTGGCCACGGCGCTGGCGGCAATCGGCGAAAAGGTGCTGATCGTCGATCTCGATCCGCAAGGCAATGCCAGCACCGGCCTTGGCATCGACCGCAAGGACCGGACGGTGTCGTCCTATGACGTGCTGACGGGTGAGCTGGAGCTGGAAGCGGCAGCCATCCCGACCGCTGTGCCGGGCTTGTCGATCGTGCCGTCGACGCTCGACCTGCTTGGCATCGAAATGGAGATCGCGTCGGCGCCGGACCGGGTCCTGCGGTTGCGCAACGCCTTGCGTGCCGCTTCGGCGCGTTCGGCCGGCTTCGGCTATGTGCTGATCGACTGCCCGCCGTCGCTCAACCTTCTGACGCTCAACTCGATGGCGGCTGCCGATTCGGTGCTGGTGCCACTGCAGTGCGAATTCTTCGCGCTCGAAGGTCTCAGCCAGTTGCTGGAAACCGTCGAGCAGGTTCGCCGTTCGATCAATCCGGATCTCACCATCCAGGGCATCGTGCTGACAATGTATGACGGCCGCAACAATCTCGCGAACCAGGTGGTCCAGGATGTCCGCGCCCATATGGGCGACAAGGTGTACGAGACCATCATTCCGCGCAATGTGCGGGTTTCCGAGGCGCCGTCCTATGGCAAGCCGGCGATCCTGTACGACCTCAAATGCTCGGGCAGCCAGGCCTATCTGCAACTGGCATCGGAAGTGATCCGCCGCGAGCGTAAATTGCGCGCCGCTTGATTAGGCCGGATGCATAGATCAAAAGCCGATTCGATACCGAAACGATCCGGGACCTTGAAATAAAGATGAGCGAAGACCTTTCGAGAAAAAGACTGGGCCGCGGGCTGGCTGCGCTGATCGGCGAGATCGATCGCCCGGCGGCGCCGGAAAAGCCTGGTATGAGCGCCGACGGCAAGGTGCCGATCGAGTTTCTCAGTCCCAACCCGAAAAATCCGCGCCGGCATTTTGGCGACGCCGATCTGACCGATCTGGCGCAGTCGATCCGCGAACATGGCATCGTGCAGCCGGTGGTGGCGCGGCCGTCGCCGACCCAGGCCGGCCGCTATGAGATCATCGCCGGCGAGCGGCGCTGGCGGGCGGCGCAGCGCGCGGGGCTGAGCGAGATCCCGGTCATCATCCGCGAGGTCAACGATCGCACGGCGCTCGAACTGGCGATCATCGAGAACGTCCAGCGCACTGACCTCAATGCGGTCGAGGAAGCGCTTGGCTACCAGCAATTGATCGATGAGCACGGCTACACCCAGGCCGATCTCGGCCAGGTGATCGGCAAGAGCCGCAGCCATGTCGCCAACACGCTGCGGCTCCTGAAGCTGCCGGACGTTATCCGCGACATGCTGGTCGACGGTGCGCTGTCGGCGGGCCATGCCCGCACGCTGGTGACGGCGGAGGATCCGGCCGGACTTGCCAAGCGCATCGTCGAAGAAGGACTTTCGGTGCGCCAGGCCGAAGCGCTGGCACAGATGCCGGCCGGCCCGACGCCCGCCAAGGCCAAGTCAGCGCCGGGCGCGCCGGACAAGGATGCCGACACGCTGGCGCTGGAAAAGCTGATGACCGACACGCTCGGCATGATCGTGACGATCGAGCACAAGGATCGCGGTGGCGTGCTGCGGGTGAGCTACCGGACGCTGGACCAGCTCGACGAGCTCTGCCGGCGGCTGAAGGACGAGCAGTAGGTGCCTGAGGCGGCAACGAATTTAGCCGGCAAATTATCTCTCGGCTCAAGGTCAAGTCCGACCGATTGAAGCTGTTCGGCATTCGATGAGAACACGATAGAGGGCTGGCTTGCTGCCGGCCCTTCTGCTTCCCCGGCGCTTGCGACAGGCGAAAACGGTGGAGCTGCCAATCTCTCCAAAGGTACCCAAAGGGCGGGATTGCCCGTCATCGCCGCTTTTGGCTATCGCCAGCCCTGGCGCTCGCGGCTTGACAGTGCCGGGCAACGGCGTAACCTGAATTAGACATGGCTTAAATTATCTGCCCAAGCGTGCCGATCAGTCGCGGCGAGGGCTATTTGCCATTCCTACAATAGTCGTGAAATGGCACCGCCTCGCCAAAGCGATATGCCGACGCGCCTGACGCAAGTGGGAGGTGCAAATGGCAGTCCGTTGGCAATTGTCCGGAAGTTACTTCGAAAATTGTAGCTGCGATGTCGTATGTCCTTGCCTGCTATCCACCAACGCACAGCTGACATCGAAGCCCACGAGAGGCGTCTGCGACGTCGGTTTGGTCTTTCATATCGATAAGGGCAATTACGGCGACGTTCGATTGGATGGGCTCAGTGTCGCGATGGTTGCTCACACGCCGGGTCCGATGGCGAACGGCAATTGGACGGCCGCCGCCTATATCGACGAACGGGCCGATGACAGGCAAACAGAGGCGCTAGGTGCCATCTTCACTGGCGCCGCGGGTGGCCCCATGGCGGTGTTGGCACCGATGATTGGCACGAATCTCGGCGCCAAGAAGGTGCCGATAGACTACCGGATAGACGGCAAGAAGCGGTCGGCGGAGATTGCGGGCGTCATGCGGATGGCGGTCGAGCCGCTGCCGACAATGCGCGAGGACGGGCAGATGTGGGCGGCTACCGGCCATCCGATCAATCCCGACTGGCTCGGCCTGGCAATGGGGGCGGAAGGCAGTGCATTCAGCGACCATGGCATGAGCTGGGACAATTCCCGCCGAAACGGACATTACGCCCCGATCAATTGGTCCGGCCAGCAGTAGCCGTTGGCCGTACAGTCGGAACGCACTCGTTCATGGCGCCGACGTTGCAGCGAAACATCATTCTCACGCTGCTGATCGCTATCGCCGCGGCGGCGTGGGCCCTGCTTGTCTGGCAGCAGATGGGCATGGACGCGGACATGCGCATGGAAATGTACTCACTCACCATGGGCATGAAGGCGCCGCTGTTTCTTGCCGTCTGGATGATCATGATGATTGCCATGATGTTTCCGACGGCCGCGCCCATGATCCTGACGTTTCACCAGGTCCAGGCCGGCAAACAGGGCCGGGGCGAGACCTTTGTCTCGAGCTGGGTGTTCGTCGCCGGGTACATGCTGGTTTGGGGCGTAATGGGCGTTGTCGCCTTTGCCGGTGCGGCGGGTGCGGAGATGCTTGCCGGGCATGTGGGATTGTCCACGGCGACGGCCGCGCGCATCGGCGGCGCGCTGCTGATGATTGGGGGCGCCTATCAACTCTCCCCACTGAAAGATCTGTGTCTGGCCAAATGCCGCACGCCGATTGGTTTCATCCTGACCTCATGGCGCGATGGTTACTGGGGCGCGGTTCGCATGGGCCTGGAGCATGGACTTTTTTGCCTGGGCTGCTGCTGGCTTTTGTTTCTCGCCCTCTTTCCTCTCGGGATCATGAACGTCGCCGCAATGGCCGTGGTCACCTTGCTGATCTTTGCGGAAAAGACGCTTCCGTCAGGAGAGGGGATCGCAAAGGTCTCGGGTGTCGCTCTGCTCCTTTATGGCGCGGCGGTGCTGGTCTTTCCACAGGCGCTGCCGACCTTCCAGCCAGTGGGCGCCATGACAATGAATTGACCAATGGAGGCAGCGCTCGGCGCCAAAAAGGGAAGGATCGCTCCCCTACCTTTGCGCCAGCCGGCTGCTTTCCACCGCGATACCGAGCAGCGCCTGCCGCGCCAGCGCGACCGAAAGATCCGGCCGCCGTCGTGTCTGCAGCACGGCGGTCTGCAGGCGGGTCAGGGCGCGGCCGAGCGCTTCGCTGCTCCAGCGCTCGAGCGCCTTCTCGACCAGCTTGCGCCGCGAGAAGAACACCGGCGGACGGGCGGCGGCGACGACGGATGCCGCGTTGCGGCCACCCGAATCCATCTGGCCGCGCATGGCCTGGATTTGCTGCAGCTGCCGCATCGCCGATGAAAGGACCAGGAAGGGCGGGCCGCCGGACTGACAATGGCGGGTGAAGGCGGTGTCGAAGTCGCCGACCTTGCCTTCGAGGAGTGCGTCGACCGCGTCGTCGAAAGACGCGCCGGACACGTCACCCGACATGGCCTTGACCTCTTCCAGCCCGATCTCCTTCTGGCCATGGGCATAGAGGATGAGCTTCTCGATTTCGCCGCGCGAGGCCAGCCGGTCGCCGCCCAGATTGCGGCGCAGCGCCTGTCGCGCCTCCATGGTCATCGACATGCCGGCCTTGCGCAGTTCATCGTCGATGACCGCGTCGATATCCCTGGCTTCATCGGCATAGCAAGGCAGCGCCATAGCATTGTCCGCCGCCTCGACGACAGCGCGCAGCCCGACGCCCTTCTTGAGATCGCCGGCCTCGATCACGATGATGGCGTCGCGCGGCGGTTCGGCGGTGAGCGCCTTGACGTCGTCGGCCAGCGCCTTCTGGCCGCTGGCGTTGCGCACCCACAGCAGGCGCCGCTCCGAGAACATCGGTACGGTGCGCGCTTCGTCGAGCAGGCGGCCCTCGTCGCGGTCAACCTCCGAGCCCTCCAGCCGGACCACCGAGAACGGATCGTCGAGCGGCAGGCCGGTCTTTTCGGCAAAGGCTTTCGCGCGCTCGGCGACCAGCCCACGGTCGGGGCCATAGAGCAGGACGATCGAGATGCGCGGATCGGGCCGCGCCAGCCAGGAATCGACCTCGAAAGCTTTCTTCTGTGCCATGAAGGGTGGTTAGCATGATGTCGGGACGGCTTCCAGCTTGGGTTCCTTTTCCTCCGGAGGGGGAGAGGTGGCGCTGCGCAGCAGCGACGGAGTGGGGGAAGCCGCTCGCCAGACGCGCCACCGCGAGACAGGCACAATCGCGCGAGCAAGAAAACTTAGGCAAGCGGCAATCAGGCGGAGCATGGCTTCGATGAAAGATCGACCCCCACTCCGTCGAGCGGCGCTCGACACCTCTCCCCCGATCGACGGGGGAGAGGAAAGGCGCGAGTTCGCCAACCTTGGCGCCCGTTTCTCCCTCAGGAGGCGTTAAAGCGGGGGCGAGGACCCGGGTATTGCCGCCCAATCGCCTTATCTGGCGGAAACCCCGGCGCAATCTTGCGCCAAATTGCGCGCGGCGATGAAACATCGACAAGAAATTTCGCGGACATATCTTCATCTTGGTGCGCGGGAGGCTGCATCGGCCGGCGCGGCCGGGATGGAGACCGAAGGCTTGCCCGACGAATTCGCACTGGTCTGGCCGCGCGGATATGCAAGTATCCCTGGCCAGGCAACTTTGGAGGACAAAGGTCATGGCCGATGCTGGGATGTTGCGTTTTCACGTTCCGGAACCGGAAGTGCGGCCGGGCGGAACGCCTGACTTTTCCAACGTGACCGTCCCGAAGGCCGGCTCGGTGCCGCGCCCGGAGATCGATGTCGATCCGCGCACGATCCGCGACCTCGCTTTCTCGATCATCCGTGTGCTGAACCGCAACGGCGAAGCCGTCGGCCCCTGGGCGGGGCTGCTTTCCGATGACGAGTTGCTGGCTGGCCTTCGCCACATGATGACGCTCAGAACCTTCGACGCCCGCATGCAGATGGCGCAGCGCCAGGGCAAGACGTCCTTCTACATGCAGCATCTCGGTGAAGAGGCGGTGAGCTGCGCCTTCCGCAAGGCGCTCAGCCCGGGCGACATGAACTTCCCGACCTACCGGCAGGCCGGCCTGCTCATTGCCGACGGCTACCCGATGGTCACCATGATGAACCAGATCTATTCCAACGAGGCCGATCCGCTGAAGGGCCGGCAGCTGCCCATCATGTACTCGTCGAAGGAGCACGGCTTTTTTTCGATCTCCGGCAATCTGGCGACGCAGTACATCCAGGCGGTCGGCTGGGCGATGGCTTCGGCGATCTCGAACGATTCGCGCATCGCCGCCGGCTGGATCGGCGACGGCTCGACCGCCGAGTCCGACTTCCATTCGGCGCTGGTGTTCGCGTCGACCTACAAGGCACCCGTGGTGCTCAATGTCGTCAACAACCAGTGGGCGATCTCGACCTTCCAGGGCATCGCCCGCGGCGGCTCCGGCACCTTCGCCGCGCGCGGGCTCGGCTTCGGCATCCCGTCGCTGCGCGTCGACGGCAACGATTATCTCGCCGTCCACGCGGTGGCCAAATGGGCGGCGGAGCGCGCGCGCAGCAATCTCGGGCCGACGCTGGTCGAATATGTCACCTATCGCGCCGGCGCGCATTCGAGCTCGGATGATCCCTCCGCCTACCGGCCGAAGACCGAATCCGACGCCTGGCCGCTCGGCGATCCGATCGTGCGGCTGAAGAACCATCTCATCCGGCTCGGTGTCTGGTCGGACGAGCGCCACGCGCAGGCCGAGGCCGAAATCCTCGACACGGTGATCGCGGCGCAGAAGGAAGCCGAAAGCCATGGCACGCTGCATGCCGGCGGCAAGCCGTCGACGCGCGACATGTTCGAAGGTCTCTATGCCGAGATGCCGCCGCATCTGCGGCGCCAGCGCCAGCAGGCGGGAGTCTGAACCATGCCAAGACGGACCATGATCGAGGCGATCCGCGACGCCATGGATGTGTCGATGGGACGTGACGACAAAGTCGTCGTGTTCGGCGAGGATGTCGGCTTCTTCGGCGGCGTCTTCCGTTGCACGCAGGGCCTGCAGGCCAAATACGGCAAGAGCCGCTGCTTCGACGCGCCGATCAACGAATCCGGCATTGTCGGCTCGGCCATCGGCATGGCCGCCTATGGGCTGAAGCCGTGCGTGGAAATTCAGTTTGCCGACTACATGTATCCGGCCTACGACCAGCTGACCCAGGAAGCGGCCCGGCTGCGCTACCGCTCGAATGGCGATTTCACCTGCCCGATCGTGGTGCGGATGCCGACCGGCGGCGGCATCTTCGGCGGCCAGACGCACAGCCAGAGTCCGGAAGCGCTGTTCACCCATGTGTCGGGGCTGAAGACCGTCGTGCCGTCCAACCCGCATGATGCCAAAGGGCTGCTCATCGCCGCGATCGAGGACCCGGACCCGGTGATCTTCCTCGAGCCGAAGCGGCTCTACAACGGCCCCTTCGACGGCCATCACGACCGGCCGGTGACGCCATGGTCGAAGCATGAGCTTGGCGAGGTTGCCGACGGCCACTACACGGTACCGCTCGGCAAGGCCGCGATCCGCAGGACGGGCTCCGCCATCACCGTGCTGGCCTACGGCACCATGGTCTATGTCGCGCAGGCCGCCGTCGAGGAGACCGGCATCGACGCCGAGATCATCGATCTGAGGACCCTGCTGCCGCTCGATCTCGACACCATCGTGGCGTCGGTCAAAAAGACCGGGCGCTGCGTCATCGTGCACGAGGCGACGCTGACCTCCGGCTTCGGCGCCGAACTGTCGGCGCTGGTGCAGGAAAACTGCTTCTACCATCTGGAGGCGCCGGTGGCGCGGGTCGCCGGCTGGGACACGCCCTATCCGCATGCGCAGGAGTGGGACTATTTCCCCGGCCCTGCCCGGGTTGGCCGCGCTCTGCTTGAAACCATGGAGGCCTGAGATGGGCGAGCACGTCATCAAGCTGCCCGATGTCGGCGAAGGCGTCGCCGAAGCCGAGCTCGTCGAGTGGCATGTCAAGGTCGGCGATATCGTGCGCGAGGACACCGTGCTCGCCGCCGTCATGACCGACAAGGCGACGGTCGAAATTCCGTCGCCCGTCGATGGCCAAATCCTGTGGCTGGGCGCCGAGATCGGCGACACGGTGGCGATCGGCTCGCCCATCGTGCGGCTGAAGGTGGCGGGCGAGGGCAACGCGACGCCACGGAGCGGCGACGAGGGGGAAGCGGTGGCCGCCGAAGCTCCGGCGAGGCTCCCGACGCCGAAGCCCGAAGCCGTTGCGCCAACCGCGAGGACTTCGCCAAAGGCCGGCGCAACGGACGTGAAGCCGGCTGCGGCCGTTTCGAAGAACGTGCAGCAGCCTTCCGTCTCCGGCGCGCCGCGTCCGGAAGGCGAGAAACCGCTGGCGTCGCCGGCCGTGCGCCTGCGGGCGAGGGACGCCGGCATCGATCTCAGGCAGGTTGGCGGAAGCGGTCCGGCCGGCCGCATAAGCCACGAGGACATCGAGGCTTATCTGGCACGCGGTCCGCAGGTCGCCAAGACCTCCGGCCTCGCCCGCAACGACACCGTCGAGGACATCAAGGTGGTCGGGCTCCGGCGCAAGATCGCCGAGAAGATGACGCTCTCCAAATCGCGCATCCCGCACATCACCTATGTCGAGGAGATCGACGTCACCGCGCTGGAAGAATTGCGGGCCGCGCTCAACAAGGAAAAGCGCGCGGACAAGGGTGGGGCAGAGCGGCCGAAGCTGACATTGCTGCCGTTCCTGATGCGGGCGATGGTCAAGGCGATCGCCGACCAGCCCAACCTCAATTCGCTGTTCGACGACGAGGCCGGCATCATCCACCAGCATGGCGGCATCCATATCGGCATTGCCGCGCAGACGCCGTCGGGACTGGTGGTGCCGGTGGTCAAGCATGCCGAGGCGCGCGACATCTGGGATTGTGGCGCCGAGGTCATCAGGCTTGCCGAGGCGGCCAAGTCCGGCACGGCGACACGCGACGAGCTGTCCGGCTCGACCATCACCATCACCTCGCTTGGCGCCATGGGCGGCGTGGCGACGACGCCGGTGATCAATCATCCGGAAGTGGCGATCATCGGCGTCAACAAGATGATGGTGCGGCCGGTGTGGGACGGCACGCAGTTCATCCCGCGCAAGATGATGAACCTGTCGTCCAGCTTCGACCATCGCGTCATCGACGGCTGGAACGCCGCCGTCTTCATCCAGCGCATCAAGACGCTGCTGGAAACACCAGCGCTGATTTTCGTGGATTAGAGTGATGCGGTTGATCAAGACGGTTCGTCGGAAGTTGCCGGCGCTGGTGTGTGGGCTCCCCCTTCTCCCCTTGTGGGCGAAGGTGTCGCCGGAGGCGACGGATGAGGGGTGCTCCAGGGAACGCCAACGCCTCACTTCGCTGGAACACCCCTCATCGGTCTCGGCGCTATCGCGCCGATCCACCTCCCCCCCCAAGGGGGGAAGGAAAAGGCGCGTCGCGGCCTTCGCCGAAGGGGAGCAGTCGTCATGAAGGAAATCTCCTGCAAGCTGCTCGTCATCGGCGCCGGTCCCGGCGGCTATGTCTGCGCCATCCGTGCCGGCCAACTCGGCATCGACACCGTGATCGTCGAAGCCGGCAAACCGGGCGGCACTTGCCTCAATGTCGGCTGCATCCCATCCAAGGCATTGATCCATGCGGCGGAAGAGTTCGAGAAGGTGTCGCACATGGCCGGCGGCAACAGCCCGCTCGGCATCTCGGTCTCGGCACCCGTGCTCGACCTTGCCAGAACCGTGGCCTGGAAGGATGGCATCGTCAGCCGGCTCAACAGCGGCGTGGCAGGCCTGCTCAAGAAGGCCAGGGTGAAGACCGTCCAGGGCTGGGCGACGTTCCGCGATGGCAAGACCGTCGAGGTCGAGACCGAGACCGGGATGCAGGTGATCCGCGCCGAGACGATCGTGATCGCCACCGGCTCGGCGCCGGTCGAACTGCCGTTCCTGCCGTTCGGCGGGCCGGTGATCTCGTCCACCGAGGCACTGGCGCTGAGCGAAGTGCCGAAGAGGCTCGCCGTCGTCGGTGGCGGCTATATCGGGCTGGAGCTCGGCATGGCCTTCGCAAAGATGGGTGCCAAGGTGACCGTGGTCGAGGCCTTGCCGCGGGTGCTGGCGCAGTATGACGCCGAGCTGACCCGGCCCGTGGTCAAGCGGCTGGCCGAACTCGGCATCGAGGTGCTGGTGAACGCCAAGGCCAAGGGGATTTCCACCAAGGACGACGCGCTGCTGGTCGAGACATCGGATGGCAAGAGCGCCAAGGTGGCCGCCGACAGGATCCTGGTGACGGTCGGCCGCAAGCCTGTGACCGAAGGCTGGGGGCTCGACCAGATCGACCTCGACAGGGCCGGCAAATTCATCCGCGTCGACGAGCAGTGCCGCACCTCGATGCGCGGCGTCTTCGCCATCGGCGATGTCACCGGCGAGCCGATGCTGGCGCACCGGGCGATGGCGCAAGGCGAAATGGTCGCCGAGATCGTCGCCGGCCACAAGCGCAGCTGGGACAAGCGAGCCATTCCGGCGGTGTGCTTCACCGATCCGGAGCTGGTGACGGCGGGGCTGTCGCCGGAAGAGGCCAAGGCTCAAGGCGAGATCAAGATCGGCCTGTTTCCCTTCGCCGCCAATGGGCGCGCGATGACGCGGCTCGGCGAGGACGGTTTCGTCCGCGTGGTGGCGCGCGCGGACAACCATCTGGTGCTCGGCATCCAGGCGGTCGGACAGGGCGTGTCGGAACTGTCGGCGGCATTCGGTCTGGCGCTGGAAATGGGCGCGCGGCTGGAGGATATCGCCGGAACCATCCACGCGCATCCGACGCAGGGCGAGGGCTTCCAGGAAGCGGCGCTGAAGGCGCTCGGGCACGCGCTGCATATTTAGGGGCTTACCCTCCCCCTTGTGGGACGCAAGGGGAAAGGCTCCTTTCCTCTCCCTCCGGAGGGGGGAGAGGTGGCGCTGCGAAGCAGCGACGGAGTGGGGGAAGCCGTTCTTCAAATGCGCCGCGGTGGCAACTCACCAAAGGGCCTCACCCAGGGCGAGGCATCGCCCCGGCTTGAAATAACAACGCCCGAGCCAGGTCGACCCCCACTCCGTCGAGCTTCGCTCGACACCTCTCCCCCGGTCGACGGGGGAGAGGAAAGGGGTGCCGCTCAGCTCGCGAGCCGGCTCTCCATCTCGTGCTGCGCGTAGGCGCGGCCGAAGCGGTTGGCGAGGAAGGCGTCGAGCGCGATGTCTTCCTGCCGGATGAAACCGGTCGCGGGCAAGGTCCCATCGGCGAGCATGTCGAGCACGGCGCAGATGCCGGACGCGGTGGTGATCTGGATGGCGCTGCGCACCGTCTGGCCGATGCGCCTGGAGTAGATCTTGTTGGCGTAGGTCTCCTGCAGCAGGCGGCCGTTCTTGCGGCCCGAGACGGTGACGAAGACGATGACCACGTCCTGCAGCGTCGCCGGCAGGGCGCTCTCGAAGATGTCTTTCAGCACCTCGCGGCGGTGGCGGAGCCCGAGGTCGTTGAGCAGCGCCTTCATGATCGCGGCGTGGCCGGGATAGCGGATCGTGCGGTAGTTGAGCGTGCGCACCTTGCCCTTCAGCGTCTCCGCCAGGGTGCCCAGCCCGCCGGACGTGTTGAACGCCTCGTAGGTGACGCCGTCGAGCGAGAATTCCTCGCGCTCCTCCAGCGGCGGCACCTCGACCAGCTCGCCCTCGACGATCGCCTCGCAAGGCTCGCAATATTCGTTGATGACGCCGTCGGTGCTCCAGGTCAGATTGTAGTTCAAGGCATTGGAGGGATATTGCGGCAGGGCGCCGACCCGCATGCGCACGCTCTCCAGCGTGTCGAAGCGGCTGGCCAGGTCATTGGCGACGATCGAGATGAAGCCCGGCGCAAGGCCGCATTGCGGGATGAAGGCGCTGCTGGCCGAGCGGGCCAGTTCCTTGACCCGCCGGGTGCTGACGACATCCTCGGTGAGATCGAGATAGTGCACGCCGGCGCTGGCCGCCGCCTCGGCGATGCGCGTCGTCAGATGGAACGGGGCGGCGCTGAGCACCGCGAACTTGTCGGCCAAGGCCGCTTCGAGCGTGCCCGATGCCTCGATGTCGAGTTCCAGCGTGGCGACCGCCGCGGGCAGTTCCGCTGCGGCGAGTTGCGCCGCGGAGCGGTCGACCAGGGTGACTTGATAATCACCCGTACCGGCAAGCATCCCGGCAATGGTCGAGCCGATCTTGCCGGCGCCGACAACAACAATTTTCTTCATGACCGATCCCTCGCGCGAAACTGATTTTGCTGTTTTGTCTGTGCATGCCGTTGTCCCAAAACCGCTGCACGCTCCCGGGTCGGGCCCGTGGGCGTGCTTTTGGACGACATGCATGAGAATCGCAGCTTGCCCGTCGAAAGGAAGCGTGGAATTGTTCGAAACGAAACTCTGATTGCGCAATATGCCGACGGGAATCGTCGAAATGCTCAGTGACGCCGAACAAGCCCTGCTTTCCCTGCTGCGCGAGAATGCGCGCGCCTCGACCGCCGAGCTGGCGCGGAAGCTTGGCGTGTCACGGACAACCGTGCAAAGCCGGATCGAGCGGCTGGAACAGCGCGGCATCATCACCGGCTATGGCGTCAGGCTGGCGCCGGACTACGAGCAGGGGCTGGTGCGGGCGCATGTGCTGCTCACCGTGACGCCCAAGCTCGCCGACAAGGTGGTGCGCGGCCTGCGCGCGCTGGCGCCGGTCAGGACGCTGCATTCCGTCAGCGGCAATTTCGATATGATCGTCATCGTCGATGCGTCGTCGATCCGGGATCTCGATCTGCTGCTCGACCAGATCGGCGCCATGGAAGGGGTCGAGCGGACCTTGTCGTCGATCATCCTGTCGACGCGCATCGACCGATGATCGCCGCAATGATGGCCCTTACCGATTTGTAAACACCCGGCAAAGCGGCGGTATTCTCGGTCGGACATAGTCGCGGATGACCCGCTGCGGCAGCTTGGATTCCTGGCGCCGAAAGCCCGTCGCGTTGAAGAGGCTTTATCATGCAGGGTCGCGGCTATTCCTCGGGCAACTGGATTCGCTTTGCCACCTCCATGGCGCTCCTCGCCATGGTTTGCCTGCTGCTGGTCATGTCCGGCCATTCGACGGGCCTTGACGAACGGTCTTACTTGCTTTGGGTGTGGTAGCGTCCTAAATCGCGTCGCGTTGAGACGGATTCAGCCGACGCGCTTCAAGTCCCCGTTTTTATGCATGTCTTTGCCCCTAAACCGCTGCACGGTTTTGGGCGACATGCATTTGACCTTGATAGGGACGAGTTTCAGATCGCCGCCGCCGTGGAGGACCCGTAACGCGACCCCGCCCAAGCTAGCTCGCCGACGAGTCCTCACTTGGCGTTCGTCTATTTGGCTGGCTGGATGCCCGATGCCGCCAGCTTGCCGGCCTTGGTCGAATAGGTCACGACCACCTTCTCGCCAACCTTCAGCGTCTCGGCTTCTATGCCTTCCGGCAGGATGAAGGTCTTGCCGTCGGAAAGCGTGATCGAGTCGCCTTTCTTGTCGATGCTGGCAATGGTGCCGGTGGCCGCCTTCGCGAAAGCACCGGTCGAGGATACGACGGCGAGTACCATTGCGGCTGCGATAGCTGACTTCTTCATGTTCTTTTTCCCGTTTGGCTTGGTTGTGGAGCCGCAGGCCATTTGGCTCTGCAGCGGCTCCGGTACCCGGGCCGCTTGGCCGCCGGGTCTGTCTCTCCTGCGAGAGACGAAACGAGCTTAGGCCGTGGAGTTTTCGGTGGGCTGGCCGCAGGTTTACAAATAGGTAAATCGACGTTCGGCCTCACAAGTCGCGCAGCTGTTCCGCCGCCTGTCCCGCCGATGGCCTTGCGGACAGAACGGCTGCAGCCACCGAAGCCGCGACGAGACCAAGCATGACTGCCAGGTAAAGCCAGGGGATCGACAGTGCTTCGGGTGGCGGATCGAAAACGCCGGTCAACAGCTTGACCAGCATCCATGCCGTGAGCAGGCCCGAAAGGAGGCCGAACGTCACGCCGCCAACGAGGATCAGCAGACCTTCGCTCCAGAGGAAGGCCGCGAGCTGGCGCGGTTTGGCGCCAATCGCGGCCAGTATGGCGAAAGGCCGGCGACGCTCGAAGAACTCTAGCGCCAGCATCAGTCCGGCGGCGGCCGCGGCCATGACGACCGCGAAGCCCAGTTCGATTGTCGTCAATCCCCCGAGATCGACCGCGGTCAGGCTCGAGCCGATGAGATGTGCCGCCTGGCCGATATCGGCCACCTTCAGCGACGGATCAGAAGTGATCACCGACGAAGCCTGCCGCGCCAGCGCGGCAGGATCCGCCCTGGCTCGCATGAGCACGTATTCGGATGCATCGGAGCCGGTCATACGGGCTACGTAGGCCGAATTCGCGACAAGGAAGGAATCCTTTGGCGCGGTCGGAAACTCGCGGGTGACGCCGATGAACTTGAAGGCCACGGGATGATACTGGTGATCCCTGGCATCGATAAGCCGCAGGTTGATCGTATCGCCCTGCTGGAGCTGGAAGTCCTGCACGGTCTCTTCCGACACCAGAACACCGTCGGGCGTCGCGGCGAGCAGGGCGAGCGTGCCGGCCGCGCTGGCGCCACTGAAATAAGCGTCGGAGAGACCGGTGGCCCGTCCGATGCGGCCGGGATCTATGCCATAAAGGTCCTGCAGGTCCGCGCCGACATAGGCGAAACGATGTTGCATGGGTTCGGCCGCCGCGGCTTCGGACAGCGAGGCCAGAGCTGCCAGGTGAGCTCCGGCCGGTCTGTCCGTCGTGCCGAAGACAGTGACGTCGGAGCCGTTCGTCAGCTCGGCGTCGATGCGCGCCTGGGCATTGTAGGTGGTGTTGAAGATGGCGGTCGACGTGGCGAAGGAGATGGCCAGCGCAGTCATCGCAATGCCGATCGTCAGCCGTCCCGATTGCCGCGACAGGGCGGCTGATACAACAGGCGCCAGCGATCCCGATACCGGGGCAACAATCATCCGCAGGAGCGCGCCATTGCGCGCGATGATCGCGGCCGACAGCCTGACCGTCAGCAACGCCATGCCGATCCAGAACAAGGCCGGCGCGATGAATGCCTTGTAGTCCACCGATGTTGCCGCCACGCCTTCGGGCGCAAGCACGATCTGGTATCCGGTGCTTGCCGATTGCCAGAAGAACAATCCCGCCGCCGCAAGCAGCAGGCAGTCCAGCCACAGGCGCTGCCAGAGCGGCGCGCTCGGCCTGCTCACGGTGCGCCGCGCCGCGGTCACGGTCGCCCAGCGCGCGTCCCGCCAGGCCGGGTAGAGAAAGGCGATGAACCCGACCAGCAGCCCGAAGAAGGCGACAAGAAGCAGCGTCGGCCCGTCAAAGCCAAGCGCCGCCTTGAGGCCCGGAGCAATGATGGCAAGGAGCGATGCCGCGGCCATGCCGATCGCGGTTCCACCAATGGCGGCGACGGCGGCTTCCATGGCGGACAGAAACAGGATGGCGTTGATCGTCGCGCCGCGGACGCGTAGCAGCGCCTGCTCCGTCCGACGGCGTGCCGCACCGGACGAGGTGACGGCAAAGGTAAGCGCAACCGCCAGCGCGACGCCGGGCAGCCCGAGAAACAGGAACAGGACGGAGGCGTATAGCGCATCCTCGCGGACCGCTCCGAGGCGCGACCCGAGATTGTCGGCCACCAGGGCCTCACCGGCGACCCGCGCCTCGAGATTGTGCTGGGCGGCAGTGACAAAAGTATAGGCCGTGACGGGATCCGGCGGCAGCGCCTCGTGGGCAAGCCGCACATGCAATTGCAGCCGGGTGGTGTCGGGGCGCGCCTTCTGCTGCGGATCGAACAATTGTCGCCAGGCTTCCTGCGGCAGAATGACGACATTGTCGGGCGGAGCCTGCGGCGCTGCCTGAGGCGGCAGGCCGACAGCCTGGAACAGGGCGTCGGCGTCCGGGAGGTCAATCACGCCGGCAATCCGGACCTCCGCCGGCGGCAAACCCACCCGCTGGATCGAGACAGCGTCGCCGGGGCCGACATGGAGGTTGGCGGCTGTCTGCTGGGCAATCAGCGCACCGTCGAGGGTGCCGGAAAGCGAGCGGATTTCCGCCGGGAAATTGCTGGAATACCCGCGGTCGAAAGCAACAACCTGGCCAGGCCCCGTGGTTTGGGTCGTCCCGCCGGTTCGGGCCTCGAAGCCGGCGACATCCGCATAGCGGACCTGATGCACGGCCTTGACCGGAGCAGCTTCAGTCAGCGCCTTGCCGATGTGGTCCGGATCGGCACCGGAAATCACTTGCACCTGCCAGTCGATTGGAACCGCGGACACGGCGCGAGCGGTCATCGATGCCCCAGCGTTGGCGAGGAAGAGCGCCATCGCCGCGAGCAGAGCGACCGTCAGCGCGATGCCGGCAGCAGCACCAGCCACGCGCAGGAAACGGCGGGCAAGCACACCACGAATCCACAGCAGGAACATCATGCGGCAGCCGCCCCAGGCCGATGCCCGGTGGTGAGCCGGCCGTGGTCCATGGTCCAGCGCGTCGCCATGCGGTTGGCCACGACTTCGTCATGTGTGGCAACGACCAGGGCGATGTCGGTGCCCTCCAGGCGGTCGAACACGGCGTCGAAGAAGCGCAGCGCCGTTCGGCTGTCCAACTGCCCGGTCGGCTCGTCGGCAAGCACAAGCTTCGGACCCATGACCAGGGCGCGCGCCATGGCAATACGCTGAGCCTGGCCGCCGGACAGTTCTTCCGGCAGCTTGTCGCCGAGTTCGCCGAGACCGAACGATTGCAGAAGTGATGCCCCGACGTCGTTGTCGCCGACATTCTCGCCGGCCAGCAGCATGGGCAGGCCGACATTCTGGGCAACGGTGAGGGCAGGAAACAGGCTGGGCGACTGAAATACGAACCCGATCTGGCGCGGCCTCAGGGTCTCGAATGCGCCGAGTCCGGGCCATTCGACGATACCGGCCGTCGGCCGGTCGAGGCCGCCAAGAATATGCAGCAGTGTCGTCTTGCCGCTACCCGAAGGTCCGACGAGAGCGATGCGCGCGCCCGACGCGATCTCGCAGTCGACATTGCGCAGTACGCTGATCCGGCCGGCATTGCCATCCCGGAACTCTCGTCCGAGGCCCTTTGCGATGACGAGCGTTTCACCCACGGTCGATCCTCCCATCCTTCAGCCTGATGACGCGATCGGCCTTCTGCGCCAGCGCCCTGCTGTGGGTAGCCAGCAGCGTTGCCAATCCGGCGTCGCGCCGCGCCTCGAAATGAGCGATCAGCCGGGATTCGGTATCGGCATCAACCTCCGCGGTAGGCTCGTCGGCAATCAGGATCGGCGGGTCGGCGGCCAGCGCCACGGCAAGGCCAGCGCGCGCCGTCTCGCCGCCTGACAGTTCGGTCGGAAAAGCGCGCGCGCGATGCGAAAGGCCAACGCTTTCCAGCAGGCCGGCCATTCGCTCGTCATCCGGCTTCTTCGCCAGCAGCATCTGCAATCGAAGGTTCTGCTCGACATTCAAGTGACCGAACAGGTTTCCCGACTGCAGCAGAATGCCGAAGCTGGCGGCGCGAACGCGCGTGCGATGGGCCTCCGGTCGCCGGGTCAGCCGGACGCCGGCCACCTCGACATAGCCGCCATCCGGTTCATCGAGGCCGGTTACGCAGGCCAGCAAGGTGGATTTGCCGCTGCCGGAAGGCCCGACCAGGGCGACGATCTCGCCAGCGGCCACGTGGAAACTGACGCCCCGCAATGCGGCCGTCTCGTCGTCGCCAATGTGGAAGAACCGATAGAGTTCATGCGCGTCCAACGCGTGCATCTCATTTCCACCGGAACGAATTGGACATCAGTTGCCACTGATCGACATTGTCGGCGCCCTTGGGTGCATAGAGTTCGAGCGCGACGAGCTTGCCGTCCTTGAAATAGAGGTAGCGTTCGTTCTCGAGGCGAACCTGCCGGTTGGTTACCGCGTTCGGCTCGGAGTTCGAGGTGTAGACGATGCGGATCGCGGTGCCGGCCGGCAGCTTGACCTGCTTGACCGCGCTTACCCGCACAGCGCGTCCGGCGGCCTCGAGCTTCACAACATAATCCGCCTTGGCGCTGTCGACGGTCGGTGCGGCGTCCGCCTTGGAAACCGAGACAACGACGCCATCCAGCTTGTCGACGAAGCTGGCGCCGTCGGCACGGTCCGACCGTGCCCAGCCCTCCGGCACCTTCAGGGTGAACCCATCCGGCGAGGTGTAGTCGATGAAGACCTGTGTATCGGGAATGTCGCCCGGCGGGTTCTTCTCCTGCTGGACGGGTTTCTCGGCAGCCGAGGCCGGCAGGCCACCAGGCACCGCAACCAGGGCGGCTGCCGTGCCCAGGCACGCCGCGACGGCGAGAGCGGGCAAGACGCCAGTGGTTTTCCGAAAAAGGATTTTCATTTTCCGCGGCCTTTCGATGGAAGGGTGGCTCCTTCCATTATGCCGCTGCAAGCTTACGGGCGGGTCGCCGGCCTCATACGCTTTGGTAAGTTTCTTGCGCCAGTTTTCGGCCCTATGACGCCGCCGATCTTACCAGCGGAAAGCTCACCACCACGGCGAGACCGGGCTGACAATCGTCAAGGGCGATGGATGCTCCGTGCAGATCGGCAATGGCTCGCACCAGGCTGAGGCCGAGGCCGTTGCCGGGTGTCGACCGGCTGTGATCCAGCCGGTAAAGCCGCTGAAACACCCGTTCGCGCTCGTCCGGGGGAATGCCAGGTCCGTTGTCGGCGACGCTGGCAAGGACACGCTCGCCCTGGCGCGTCACCCGCATTCTGATGGTCGTGCCGGGCGGGCAATGGCGCAGCGCATTCTCCACCAGATTGGCGAACATCTGCGTCAATAGCTCCCGATCGCCATGGATCGGGTCCGCCGTTTCGCGTAGCTGCACGGATGACAGCGACTTTCCGTCGTCCTCGGCAACCTCGGCGTAGATCTCGGCGATGGTTTCCAGGACCTCGCCGAGATCGAGATCGGTGAACCGCGCCTTGCGCGCGCCGGCCTCGATCTGGGCGATCCGCAACAGAGCATCGAAGGTTTCGTTGATCTGATAGCCCTCCGCGCGCGCGTCGGCCAGATCGTCGGAGACATCCTGTTCCTGCGCGGCCTTGTCGGCGGCGCCTTCCAGGATCATCTGCAGGCGGTTGAGCGGCGTCTTCAGGTCGTGCGCGATGTTGGCGCTGACCTGCTTCATGCCCTCGACCAGCCCCGACAGGCGGTCGAGCGCCGCATTGACCTGGGTGGACACGACGTCGATATCGTCGCCATTGCCGGTCAGGGGGATGCGGGCATCCAGCCGGCCATGCGAGACGTCCACCATCGTGGCGGCAATGCCGTCGAGGCGGCGCTGGACGCGCGTGGCAAGCAGGGTACCGCCGGCAACCGCCAGCCCGCTGATGATGAGCGTTCCCCAGCCGAAGCTCATCAGCACCACCGTTTCCAGCTCCTCCGTCTCGGAAAGGCTGAAGGCAACCGTCAGACTGTTCCCTCCGATCGAGCCGGAATAGGCACGATACTCGGTGCCTGGAGGCACGCCGGGCAGGACGGCGTCGAACATCGAGAAACCGTCGGGAAGCCCCGCCGCGGTGAAATTGCCGGCCAGATGGTTTCCGGCAGCATCGCTGAGCGAAAAAAGCTGCTCCTTCTTGGGGCTGAGCTCCGAATGACTCACGACCGTGGCGATCATGTCCTCGGGATCGCTCTCATAGGTTGCCGCCACGAGAGAGTAGGTTGCCTTGATGGTTTCATCGAGGCGCCCGGCAAGATCGGCGCTCATCATCTGGTAGACGATGGCGCCCGACAGCACGAAGGCCAGCACGAACAGGAAGGCGAATGTCAGGGCAAGCCGGAAGGGCGTGCTGCGCAGCAGACGGGCTCTTGTACCCGTCATGGCGCGAGCGGTGCGTGCAGACTGTAGCCGGTGTTGCGGACCGTGTGGATGAGCTGGGCCTCGAACGGCTTGTCGATCTTGGTCCGCAGCCGGCTGATATGGGTCTCGACCACGCTGGTCTTGGGATCGAAGTGAAAATCCCAGACGCGCTCCAGCAGCATGGTGCGGGTGATCACGCGTCCTTCGCCGCGCATCAGCACTTCCAGCAGGCTGAACTCCCTCGGTTGCAGGTCGATCGGATGGCCCTGCCGGGTGACGCGCCGCATGATCAGGTCCATTTCCAGATCGGCAACCCGCAAAACGGTCTTCTGCTCCTGCGCGGCCGGGCGACGGCCAAGCGCGTTGATGCGGGCAAGCAGCTCGGAAAAGGCGAAGGGCTTGACCAGATAGTCGTCGCCGCCCGCCTCGAGGCCCTCGACGCGGTCGTCGATGCCGCCGACGGAGGTGAGAAAGATCGCCGGGGTCCGCACGCCTGCCGCGCGGATCGCCTTGACCATCGACAGGCCATCGAGACCGGGGATCATTCGATCGGCCACGATCACGTCATAGCCGCCGCTGGTCGCCGCGAAAAGCGCGTCGTGTCCGTTGCGAAGCAAGTCGCAGACATGACCGGCCTCGGTCAATCCCTTGACGATGTAGTCGGCCGTCTTGTGGTCGTCCTCGACAAGAAGAAGTCGCATGGCTGTTCCGGTTTGCTGCCGACATCGAGGATAGGCTAGCACCGGCATGGACCCGTTCCTAGGATATCACGAGCCTGAAACCCGCGGCGGCTCGCAGCGGGCTCATGGCTCGGCTTTCTGGCGAAGTTTTGTTCTAATCCGACTCCAGCAGGATTTTGTCGGCCTCGTCGGCTGTCCTCTTCAGGCTCATGTAGAGGACAAGCGCAATGATGCAGCCAAGGAAGATCAGGCTGGTGAAGGTGGTGCCGAAACCGACGCCGCCATATTCGACCGGCTGCGACAGCAGGTCGCCGAAGGAGGCGCCAAGCGGCCGCGTCAGGATATAGGCGAGCCAGAAGGCGAGGATGGCGTCCAGATCGAGCAGGTAGTAGGCAAGCGCGATGAGCGCGATGATGCCGCCGAACAGCAGGCCTGTCGTCAGATAGCCCAACTCGAAGGTCTCGGCCACGAGATCGCCGGCGGCGGTGCCGAGCGAGAAGGTGAAGAGGATCGCCAGCCAGTAGAAGATCTCGCGCCTGGTGGTGAAGATGGTGTGGATCGACAGCGTCCGCTCGCTGGCGTACCAGACCGCGAATGTCGCGGCGAGCACGACGCTGAACGCAATCGTCGTCGTTTGCAGGCGGACGCCGAAATTGTCGACGAGGTTGTCCGTGATGAGCGTTCCGACGACACTGATCAGCACCACCGCCAGCCAGTATGCCCAGGGCATGTAGCGTTTTTGCGCGAACTGCAGGACAAGGGCAACGACCAGGACAGCGGTCATGATCAGCGAGGTGACGGTCAGCCCAAGCCCGAGGTTGACGGCGAGATAGTCGGCCGCCGTTTCGCCCATGGTTACCGCCATCAGCTTGATCAGCCAGAAATCGACGGTGACGTCCGGGACCCTGTTGTAGCTCGGTCCGGCAGGTTGCTTGTTGGCGAGCATGACTAAAGTCCTGAGGTTGATGGTTGGGGTAGAATTGAAGCGCATCGCGAGGGATTCATGCGATCCGCCTTGATCTCATGCATGTCATGTCCCGATCGCCGCACGCCCCCGGGGTCAGGCCCGAGGGCGCCTTTGGGCGACATGGCTATTTGCCCATGACCTTCATGGCCTGGGCGAAGAAGTCGTCGGCGCGCTTGTCGTCGTCGGCGTTGCAGCGTTCGATGCCCTTGGTCTCCAGCGCCGAGACCTTCGCCTTGTCGTCGGCGTTGAGCGTGGCCGCCGCCTCCGCGGCGCGAAGGGTTTTCAACGTATCCTCGCAAGGCGCGGCGGCCGCGAAAACAGAGGAAACCGGAGCGGAAACGGCAAATGTGCCCAGTGCGATGGCAAACGCAAATCTTCTCATGAGGTGTTTCCCTGTATGATGCCGTTTACTTGGCTACGTCGGTTGAATCCGGCCCAATGGTGGGCGGGCCGGCATCCGCACAGTAGGCAAGCGAGTTCACGCTCGCCTGTCCGGTGGCTTACAATTTCGTAAGATTTGGCGCGGGCCGCGCAAAAAGCCTTTACGAACGCCACGCCGTGCGCCGATAGAAGGCCAGTGCCTTGCATCCGCCATCAATGTCGTGACCAGTGCCCACAGGGTTTGTAAGGGCCCCAAGGAAAACGCGATGACCTACGCTTCCCTCAAGCCGGCTTCACAAGCCTTCGTCCAGCGCAAGCGGCTGATCTTCGTGCGCGCCGCGGCGCTGCTCGCGGTGCTGCTTCTGTTGGTTGCCAAGCCAGCCCTGATCGAGGGCTCGAACGGACATGAGACGCTCGAACTCTTCGGCTTGAGCCTGGTGCTCGTCTGCATTGCCGGGCGGCTTTGGAGCATCCTTTATGTCGGCGGCAAGAAGAACGAGGAACTGGTGTCGACGGGACCGTTTTCGATGATGCAGAACCCGCTCTATTTCTTCTCGACAGTCGGTGCGGTCGGTGTCGGGTTGATCTATGGCTCCTTTCTGGCGGCCGTGGCGCTGGGCCTTGCCAGCTTTCTCATCTTCCGGGTCACGGCGCGCAAGGAAGCCGAATATCTGCTGGGCAAGTTCGGCCCCTCCTACCTTGCCTACATCAGGAGCACGCCCCGGTTCTGGCCGAACCCGTTGCTGTACCGTGACCTCGACGAGCTGCAGTTCTCGACGCGGGCGCTGAAGCGAACGTTCTATGACGGGCTCTATTTCCTTGCCATTTTCCCGGCCATTGAGCTGGTCGAGCATTTCAGGGCGAGCGGCCTGCTGTTCCAGCCCTTTGTCACGCTCTATTGATCATCGGCTGATCATCGGCGCCGCGATGCGGCCCGCCGCACGCTCCGCGCGAGAATAGCCAGGCAGCCAATCAGCAGCAGGATGCCGCCGAGAAGCGGCGGCAGCGCCAGCAGCTTCACCGCCGCGGTGACCCCGGCAATCAGGATCAGCGCCAGCAGCGCCAGGTTGCCATCGTCGATGAACATGCCGGCGAGCTCTTTCAGGACAATACGCACGACGTTCATCGAGGACGTTCTCCGGCTGGAGCGGGATGGGCGTCGCGCAGCCAGCGGACGATGGCAAGGGACGCGAGCGCAACGACCGCGAAGATCGCCAGCAAGGCGAGATCGGCGCCGGGCCAGTCGGCGCCGATACCTTCACCGGTCCAGAAAATGCCGAAGCTGGTCAGCATCAGGCCGACAACGAACTTCAATGCATTTTCGGGAACGCGCGCCAATGGGCGATGCACGGCGAGGCCGATGACCACCACCAGGACGAACGCTGCCAGCGCTCCAAGGCTGGTGTTGAGTGTCTGTCCATGCGCCCCGCCAACCGCGATGACGATGAACACCACCTCGACACCCTCCAGCAGCACCGCCTTGAATGCCGCCAGCCCGGCCAGGTAGTCCGCCCGGCGATCGCCAGCCTGCCGGCGAAGCGCCGCGGTTTCTTCCGAGAAGGCGGCCTCCTCGTCATGCAACGGGACAATTCCGAGGCTGCGCAGGATGGCCTTGCGCAGCCACCGCATGCCGAACAAGATGAGCAGGACGCCGACCGCGAATTGCAGGATGGTGATGGGGACAAGCGCCAGCAATGGCCCGAAAGCCAGCACGAGCGCGGTCAGCACCGCCAGTGCCAGCACAGCGCCGGTCAATGCCGGCCGCAAGCCTCGGGTCAGGCCGACCGCAAGCACGATCGTGAAGGCTTCGACCATCTCGACGAACGAGCCGAGAAAAGCCGCGCTTATGGTCGAAACCAACGGTGCAAGATTGGTCATGGCTCCTGTCCTGTGGGAAGGCACGCGTCCTAGCATAGACATCACCACGGCGCCGGACAGCGAATTCTTCCAGATCCGTATGCAATGGGACGCGCAGGGACCACAGAATATCATAGCCGGCTAATGAGGATCGCGCTCGCCGCCTTTTCACCGGACCTTTAGCTGCCGAGCGGGTACGGCATGTAGCCGACGAAGCCCGCGATCTTCCAACTGCCTCCGACCCTGGTGCAGAAATACAGCGTCTGCCATTTCAGCCTGTCGACGCCGCCGTCGGCCTTGGCGACGGAGCCGTCGAATTTCTTGTGCAGCACGGCACGGTCGCCGTCGACATCGATGTCGCGCATGTTGGTGACGCGAAACAGCGCCTCGCGCAGCGGCTCGGCGAATTTCGTCGCCGCGGTCTCCCTGGCCTGGCGCAGCCACTCGTCGCGATAGACTTCCAGCCTCGGAAACTGCAGCCGCCAGGCGTCGGCATTGCCGAGGAAATGCGCGTGCATGCCAAAGAAGCTCGAGGCCACGAAATCATCCTCGACCATCGACCAGTCCTGGCTGATGAAAGCATCGATGTCGCGCCGCACCAGCATTTCCCAAAGCGCGTGGCGATCGGCGTCGCCGGCCGGAAACGGGTTCTTGTCGTAGGTCATTGCTGTTTTCTCCGGGTATGGAATGCGTCTGTCCGTCGCGGCTTGAAGCCTGCCTGTCAATGGGTACGATGCAAGCGCTCCTGTAATAAAGCAACATGGATTTCGAAGAATGTTGCTTTCCAACAAGGCCTCTATGAGGATCGCCGCGATCGGGGTAAATGTCGATCGAAGCGGGAGCCGCCATGGGTCCCGTCGCGTCATCAGAGGAGGCTGTGCCTTGCCGAAGCAGTGTTTTGGAACGTCCCATGTGCCGTTGTCGCCGGCCGTGCGGGCCGGCGATCTGGTCTATGTCTCCGGCCAGGTTCCGGTCGGCGGCGACGGCATCGTGGTCAAGGGCGGCATATCAGAACAGACCGAACAGGTGCTGTCGAACGTCAAGGCGGCGTTGGCGCTCGCCGGCTGCACCATGGACGATGTGGTCAAGACGACGGTCTGGCTGGAAGACGCGCGCGATTTCGGCGCCTTCAACGCGGTCTATGCCAGGCATTTTCCCAAAAATCCGCCAGCCCGCACCACGGTCGAATCGCGGTTGATGATCGACATCAAGATCGAAGTCGAGGCCGTCGCCTATCGGCCGGTCTGACGGCAAGAGACCACGGAGGCAGGTGCCGATGCAATTTGATCTGCTGATAAAGGGCGGCCGCGTCATCGACCCGGCCACGGGTCTTGACGGGCAGCGCGACGTTGCCATCGCCAATGGCCGTGTTGCCGCGACCGAAGCCGCGATCGATGCCGAACACGCCACGCAGGTCATCGATGCGAGAGACTGCATCGTCACGCCCGGCCTAGTCGACCTGCACAGCCACGTCTATTGGGGCGGCACCTCGCTGGGCGTCGACGCCGACCGTCTTGCCGCCAAGAGCGGCACCACCACCTTCATCGATGCGGGCAGTGCGGGCGCGGGCAATTTCCTCGGCTTTCGCCGCCATGTCATCGAGCGGTCGAGGGTGCGCATCCTGGCCTATGTGAACATTTCCTTTGCCGGCATCTTCGGCTTCTCGCAGACGGTGTCGGTCGGCGAGTGCAGCGATCTGAGGCTCTGCGATCCGCGCGAGGTCGTCGCCGCGGTGCGCGAGCACGCGGACGTGGTTGTCGGCGTGAAAGTTCGCTCCGGGCGCCATGCCGGCGGCACCAGCGGCATCGCCCCGGTCGATCTCGCGCTGGAGGCGGCGGACAAGGCCGGCTTGCCGCTGATGGCGCATATCGACGAGCCGCCGCCCGGCCGCTCGGAAGTGCTGCCGCGCCTGCGCAAGGGCGATATCCTCACCCACTGCTTCCGGCCGTTTCCCAACGCGCCGGTGTTCGCCTCCGGCGCGGTCAGGCCCGACATGCGGCTGGCGCGCGAACGCGGCGTCATCTTCGATCTCGGCCATGGCATGGGCTCGTTCGATTTCGCGGTCGCGAGAGCCATGCTCGAAGACGGGCTGGCGCCCGACGTCATCAGCAGCGACGTGCATCTCTACTGCGTCGACGGGCCGGCCTTCGACATCCTGGTCTGCATGTCGAAACTGCTGGCGCTCGGCATGCCGCTGGTCGAGGTCCTGCGCGCGGCGACGCAGCGTCCGGCGCAGGCGATCGCCCGGCCTGATTTGGGCACGCTGGCGGTCGGCACCGTCGGCGATGTCGCCGTGCTTCGGCAGCGCCCCGGCCGCTTCACCTTTGTCGATGCGGTCGGCGCATCGCTGGTCGCCGACCAGAGGCTGATCTGCGAAGGCATTGTCATCGGTGGCACCTGGTGGCCGAACGAGGCGGCAAACGATGCCGGCGAGACCGAACGTTTCGAGGCGTCAGCCCGGCACACCCATGTCGATATTGCGGCCAGGCACTTCGGCCACAGCCACGATTGAGCCCGCTGGAGCATGATCCCGAAAAGTGGAATCCGGTTTTCGGGAAAGATCATGCTCAAACAAAGAGATAGGGCTCCATCCCGATTCCATCGAGATGGAACAGACTCCAGGCCGGCCGGTCCGTGAGCGGTTGAAGGACTATCAGGCGGTCACTTCGCGTCCAGCGCGTTGACGAAACTCTCGGCGTCCACGGTCGTCAAAAGCTCAACGCGCTCGCGGATCAGATCGTCACTCCAGTTCCACCATTGTGATGACTGCAAACGTTCAATGATTTCAGGTGAGAATCTGTATCGGATGTCACGAGCGGGATTGCCGACCGCTATGGCATAGGGCGGGATGTCCCTGGTGACGATGCTGCCGGCACCGATGACCGCGCCGTTGCCGATGGTGACGCCGCCAAGGACAATGCAGCGGGCACCAAACCATACGTCATGGCCGACCGTGATTGGCCCCTTGCCGACTGTGCCGGGCGCATTGCGGATCTTCCCGTCCACAAACTGGATCGGAAAGGTGGTTGCGGTGTCGACGCGATGCTCGGCCGCGCAGATGAAGAGTACACCCGGCCCAACCGAGCAGAACGAGCCTATTCGCACCGGCACGTTTTTATGCGGAACGAAGAAAGATTCCTTGGTGAGGCCGTAGGTGTGGCGGCCGATCTCGATACCGGGCAGCGGCGGCAACGCTACCTTTTTCAGCCCCAGTCTTATGCGAAGTCCTCTTAGCAGTCCCACCGGCTCCCCCCCGGAAATTGCCAGGCAATACAGGGGGGATTACTACCGCATCCGAAAAGTGCGCAAGCAATTTCGAGTACTGGCCCAACGCTGCTTTGGGTTAACCCATGTGCTCGTCCAGGCCGTCAGACCCGTCGTTGCGAAGAAGAAGCGAAGGCATCGGATCAGGAGTTACTGGGTGCTCCATAGACCGGCGTTGCAATGCCTTCCATGCGCGCCTTGATCTGCAGCGCCACATATTTCGAGTAGAAGCGCGACAGTGCCAGGTTGCCGCCGTGGAACCACAGCGCTTCCTGCGCCGTCGGCTTCCACATGTTGCGCAGCTCGCCCTGCCATGGGCCGGGGTCGCCTTTCACGCCCGAGCCGAGGCCCCAGCACGGGCCGACCTTGTCGGCGACCTCGCGCGAGACGATTTGCGCCACCGTCTCGTTCATCGACTGATAGCCGGTGCAGGAGATGATCGCGTCGGCGGCCAGTTCGCTGCCGTCCTCGAAAAGAATGCCTGTCGGCGTCAGCGACTTGATGGCGAGGCCGCTGCGGACGCCGATCTCGCCGTCGATGATCAGATCGGACGCGCCGACATCGATGTAATAGCCCGAGCCGGTACGGTAGGCCTTCATCAAGAGGCCAGTCTCGTCGTCGCCGAAATCGATGGCGAAGCCTGCGGCGCGCAAGCGGTCATAGAAGGCGGCGTCGCGCTTCTTGATCACCTCGTAGAGCGCCCGCTGGCCCTTGGGCACCAGCGCGAAGGGCGTCGAGGCGACGATCATGTCGGCCTTCTCGGTGGTGATGCCGCGCGCCAGCGCGTTTTCCGAAAAGATCTCGAAGCCGACTTCCATCAGCGTGTCCGACTTGACCACCGTGGTCGGCGAGCGCTGGATCATGGTCACCTTCGCGCCGCTTTCCCACAGGTCGACGCCGACGTCGTGGCCGGAGCTTGCCGCGCCGATGACGGCAACGCGTTTGCCGCGAAATTTCTCGCCGCTGGAATACTGGCTGGAATGCAGCAACTCGCCCTTGAACGTTTCGGCGCCGGCCAGGTCGATCCGCCGCGGCGGGCCGTATGCGCCGGTGGCAAAGACAATGTGCTTCGGCTTCAGCGTGATGTGCCGGCCGACGCGGTCGACGACCACGGTCCAGACCTTTTCGGTCTCGTCATAGGAAGCGCTGAGGCATTTGGTGGCGACCCAGTAGTTGAGCTCCATGACGCGCGTGTACATTTCCAACCAGTCGCCCATCTTGTCCTTGGGCGTGAACACCGGCCAGTTTTCCGGAAACGGAATGTAGGGCAGATGGTCGTACCAGACCGGGTCGTGCAGAACGAGCGAGCGGTAGCGGTTGCGCCAGGAATCGCCCGGCCGCGCATTCTTCTCGATGATGATGGTGGGCACGCCGAGTTGCCGCAGCCGCGCGCCGAGCATGATGCCGCCCTGGCCGCCGCCGATGACCAGGCAATAGGGTTGTTCGCCGGCGCCGAGTTCGCGCGTCTCGCGCGCCCGCGCTTCCGACCAGGTCTCGCGCTCGGGGTCGGCCTTGTGGCGCACGCCGAGCGGCCGCGCCGGGCCCTTGCGCTCCTCGAACCCCTTGAGCTCGGTCATCGCCGTGAACAGCGTCTGGCAGCGTCCGTCACGCAGCCGCATGACGCCCTGGCCTGTAGCCACCGCGGTTTCGAAGCTGAACCAGGCTTCGATGGTGCCCTCGTCCGAGGTTGCCTCGCCGGCCAGCCGCCATGCGGCCGGTTTCGCCGTCGGCAGCGTCGCCCGCAGCATGTCGGCGATCGCCTCGCGGCCTTCCATGGTCTTGACGTTCCAGGTGAAGGTCAGAAGGTCACGCCAGTAGCAGTCATCGACGAACATATTGCCCGCCGCCGCGACGTCGCCCGCTTCGAGCGCCTTCGCAAAAGACCCGAGCCATGCGGCGGCCTGTTTCGATGGTGCCATGTCGAGCATCTGTCTTCCCTCTTGCTTCAATGCGCCCAATTCGTATCGGGGACGTCGGTTGTCGAACTTGGAGCCGCCCCTCATCTGCCTGCCGGCACCCTCTCCCCGTGAAGAACGAGGGAAAGGGACTGGCTCCAGCGCCGGAGATCCCCCCTCTCCCCGTTCTTCACGGGGAGAGGGTAAGGGTGAGGGGCAGCGCAAACGCCCGCAAGTCATGCCTCAATCCCCGAGCGGCTCCATCTCCTTGCCGGTGCGGTGGATCTGGGCGTTGTACTTTATGCGGCGCACGGTTTCGCGGGCCGAGCCGTCGAGCCTGTAGGCGGAAGCCACCGCCAAAAGGTCGATCGCGGCCAGGAAGGCGAAGCGCGACGCCGTCGGCTTCAGCGTGTCTGGATATTCCGGCACCGCCACCGTCAGCCTGACGTCGCAGACGCGCGCGAGTTCGGTGTCGGGCGCCGTCACGCCGATCGCATTGGCGCGGTAGTGCTTGGCGAGTTCGACGGCCTCGATCACCTCGCGCGTGCGCCCCGTCGCCGAAATGGCGATCACCAGGTCGCCCGGCTTCAGGGTCGAGGCGGTCATCCGCATCAGATAGGGGTCGCACTGGGCGCTGACGGTGATGCCGTAGCGAAACAGCCGGTACTGGGTTTCCTGCGCCAGCGCCGAGGAGCTGCCGCCGAGGCCGAAAACGGTGACCTGGCGTGCCTTGGCGATCAGCTCGGCCGCCTTCTGCAACTGTCCCGGGTCGAGCTGCCGCTCGGCCTCCTGCAGGGCCCGGCGCGCTTCGCCGAACACGGCGTTCCAGAACGGCATGCCGTTGTCGCCGCTGGTGGCGGGTGGCTTGCTGAGGTAGAGCGCGCCGACGACCAGGCTCTGCGCCAGCTTCAGCTTGAAGTCGCGCACGCCCTCGCAGCCGATGGCGCGGCAGAACCGGGTCACCGTCGGCTCGCTGACGCCGGCGCGCTGGGCCAGTGCGGCATTGGAGGCGTCGACCGCGTATTTGACATCGTCGAGCACGACATCGGCGACGCGGCGTTCGGCCGGGCGCAAGTCGCTGTAGGAATCCTTGACCAGCGAGATGATGTCGGGGATGCGCCGGACAGGCTCGCGTCCCTCCACATCGCCGCTCGAGAGCCGCCGGTCCTGGCTGTCAGCTTCGGTCATGAAGTCAAGTCTTTCCCTGGGTTGCGGAGCCGACTTCTTACCATGGTTGCACGCTGTCGTTCCATGCGTTCGGGCACGCCACAACTGCTGCGTGCCGCCAATGCATATTGCCTTCGCCGCTTGTCTCTCACAACCGCACGGTCTCGCGCCTCATCCGCCCGACGGCAATGAGTATGTAGGAAAGCAACATGCATTTCAAGATGAAGAAACCACAATGAAAACATGGTGATGAGCGCGATACGGGTATTTCGACAGCGAAGTCTCAGACTCCTCGCTTGACAGGAAAGTAGGATAGTTACAAACTGTTTTCGCGGTCGGATGAACCCGTTGGATCATCGCGCAATCTCCGAGGGGCGCATGAACTTGGGCGATGCACCAACCCCGAAGCTTGGCGTGCAGGCCGCGACCAAGATCTATCACACCGCGTCCGGCGATCTGCTGGCCCTGGACCGCTGCAGCCTCGATATCAAGGCCAATGAAATCGTCTCGATCGTCGGTCCTTCCGGTTGCGGCAAGACGACGCTCCTGTGGTCGATGTCCGGCCTGCACGGCCTGACCAGCGGCGAGATCCGGCTCGATGGCATCAAGATCACCGGCCCACGCCCGGACATTGGCATCGTCTTCCAGGAAGCGAATCTTTTGCCCTGGCGCAATCTTGACGCCAACATCCGCTTCCCCTTCGAGATCAAGGGCGAGAAGCAGGACCGGGCATGGATCGCGCATCTGCTCAACCGCGTCGGGCTCGATGGCTTTGGCGGCAAGTTTCCGCGCGAGCTTTCGGGCGGCATGCAGCAGCGCGCGGCGATCGTGCGGGCGCTGGCGCTGAAGCCGTCGGTGCTGTTGATGGACGAGCCATTCGGCGCCCTCGACAGTTTCACCCGCGAGGAGATGAACCGGCTGGTCGAGGAAATCTGGCTCGACACCAAGACCACCATCGTCTTCATCACCCACAGCATCGAGGAAGCGATCTTCCTTTCCGACCGCGTGGTGGTGCTGAGCGCGCGGCCGGGACGCGTCGCCAAGGAATATCGCGTGCCGTTTCCACGGCCGCGCTCGCTGGAGATCATGGCGACGAAGGAAGTCTTCGACCTCACCAACCGGATCAAGATGGACATCGTCGGCGAACGCACGCGACCGAAGCCGGCGGAGCGCACGAGCGCCGAAATCGTGAGGATCAGACCGTGAGCGGAGGCGACGCGATCCCGGAGTTCCCGAAAGCCAAGTCCGGCGACGGCCACGAGGTCAGCCTGACCAACCTGTCGGCCTTCGCCAGCGGCCCCGGCATCAAGTCGGGCAAGGAGGTGGCGGCCATCATCGCTGTCGCGGTCATCATCATCGGCGGCATCGAACTGGCGCTGCGCCTGTTCCATGTGCCGCTCTACATCATGCCGCCGCCAAGCTCGATCGCCTATGCGCTGTTCGACGAGTTCCCGCTGATCGCGCCGCATCTCGGCTACACGCTGGTCGAACTGGTTTCCGGCTTCACAATCGGCGCCATCATCGGCCTGGTGCTGGCCGCCGTCATCACCCAGTTCCCGTTCGCCGAGAAGATCGTCGCGCCCTACATCCTGCTGCTCGTCACCACGCCGATGCTGGCGCTGGTGCCGCTTTTGATCCTGCGCTTCGGCTTCGGCTACACGCCGCGCATCATCGCCGTCGCGCTGGCCGCCGGGCCGATGGTGATGATCAACGCCGCCACCGGCTTTCGCCGCGTCGACAGTGCCAAGATCGCGCTGGCGCGCTCCTATGGCGCCAGCACCTTGCAGATCTTCTGGAAGATCCGCGCGCCGATGGCCCTGCCGATGATCCTGGTCGGTCTGATGATCGGCGCGATCTTCGGCCTGTTGACGGCGGTCGGCGCCGAGATGGTCGGCGGCGGTTTCGGCCTCGGCAACCGGCTGACCACCTATTCGTCGATGATCCAGATGCCGCAGTTCTTCGCGGTGGTGCTGATCCTGTCGACGCTCGGCATCCTGATCTACGTGCTGTTCTTCCTGATCGGCAAGAAATGGGCGAGCTGGGAGGCATAGAGCATGTCGCCCAAAAGTGCGCGGCGGTTTTGGGACACGGCATGCACAAGACGAGGACTTAACGCAGACGCAATGACGGCGCCCGGGAGGCGGGCGACAGGGCCGACAATCAACAAGAAGGGGAATGCCATGACCAAAGAAAATTCGATCAGCCAAAGGGCGGGGATCAGCCGCCGTTACTTCCTGCAGGTCACCGGCGCCGGCCTGGTGACGGCCACGGCGCTCGGCGCCACGGGCCTCAAGGCCAGGGCCGAGCCCTATGGCAAGTTCACCTGGATATCGCCGCGCGGCACACTCGAAGTGCTCGACGACTATCCCTATTGGGCGGCCAAGAAGGCCGGCTATTTCGACGGGCTGGACACCGACATGCAGCCGGGTCCGTCGGACGGCACGGCGACGGTGAAGTTCGTCGATGTCGGCCAGGCCGACATGGGCTTCCCGTCGCCCGGCGTGTTCTCCTTCGCCATCCAGAACGGCATGAAGCTGAAGTCGGTGTTCCACATGGGCGCGCGCGACACGTTCAGCTTCGCCTTCCGCAAGGGCGAGGGAACGAAGGACCTGAAGACGCTCGAAGGCAAGACCATCCTGCTCGGCTCGGCCGCCTGGCAGTCGATCACCGACCCGCTGCTGGCCGCGCAAGGCGTCGACATCAAGAAGGTCAAATATGTCGAGGCCGGCTGGCCGACCTGGGGCACGGCACTTGCCGGCGGCCAGGGCGACGCCGCCCTGTCATGGGAAGGCCTGCGCGCCGAGTGGATCGCCAAGGGCCTCGATTTCGAATACTGGCTCGGCGTGCAGAACTCGAAACTGCCGGCCAACACCTTCGTCGTGCGCGCCGCCGATCTCGAGGACCCCGACCGCAAGGCGTTCCTGGAAAAGTATCTGCGCGGCTGGGCGATGGGCCTCGAGTTCGGCTACCAGAACCCGCGCGCCGCCGTCGAAGCGGTGTTCGAGCAGTTCCCGACGCTGGCCAAGAATCTCGGGCCCGAGCTCGGCACCACCTCGATCCTGCAGCAGATCAACGTTTTCCGCGGCGACATGGACAAGCGCGGCGGCTGGGGCTCGCACGACATGGCGAGCTGGCAGGGCTTCTTCGACGAGATCCACAAGATCGGCCAGATCACCAATCCGGTGAAGGCCGAGGACGTCTGCACCAACGATCTGATTGGCCCGGCCAACGACTTCGACAAGGCCAAGGTCAAGGCCGATGCCGACGGCGTCAAGCTGTCGGAGGGCTTTGCCGCGCTCGATGTCGAGAAGATCAAGGCGCATCTGTTCGATTCGGCGGTCAAGTAAGGACCGGCGGACAGGCATGGCAATTTCTTCGACAGAGAATTGTTGGTGTCGGCGCCGCCCCTCATCCACCTGCCGGCACCTTCTCCCCGTATGGTGACGGGGAGAAGGGAGATGGCCGCACCCTCAGCGCCTCTTCTGCCACGTCGGCAGTTGGCGAAATCGTTGGTGCCGGGGAGAAATGCCCGGCAGGGCAAATGAGGGGCGGCGCCAACCTGAAGTGATTGCCCTGGGTAGACATACGGGCGGCGACGGATCACCGCCCACGATTCAATTAAAGAGCATGGGAGGCTGACATGGCCGACAAGGTAAAAGTGCTGGTGGTGGGTCTGGGCAATATGGGCGCTTCGCATGCCAGCGCGTATCACAGGCTGGACGGCTTCGAGATCGTCGGCATCATGAGCCGTTCGATCAAGAGCAACAAGAAGATCCCGGCCGAACTGGCCGGCTATCCGCTCTATGAGGATTTCGACCAGGCGCTGAAGGAGACCAAGCCGGACGCCGTCTCGATCAACAGCTGGCCGAACACCCATGCCGAATACGCGCTGAAGGCGATATCGGCCAATTGCCATGTGTTCATGGAAAAGCCGCTGGCCACCAACATCGAGGATGCCGAAAAGGTCGTCGCCGCGGCGCGCGCCAAGAACCGCAAGCTGGTGCTCGGCTACATCCTGCGCGTCCATCCGTCGTGGATCAAGTTCATCGAGGTCGGCAAGACGCTCGGCAAGCCGCTGGTGATGCGCCTCAACCTCAACCAGCAGAGCAGCGGCAGCGCCTGGCACTGGCACAAGAACCTGATCGATTCGCTGATCCCGATCGTCGATTGCGGCGTGCATTATGTCGACGTCATGTGCCAGCTGACCGGCGCCAAGCCGGTGCGTGTGCACGGCATAGGCGCCAAATTGTGGGCGGAAGCCGACAAGCAGAATTACGGCCATCTGCACGTCACCTTCGATGACGGCTCGGTCGGCTGGTACGAGGCCGGCTGGGGCCCGATGATGAGCGAGACGGCCTATTTCGTGAAGGACGTGGTCGGCCCCAAGGGCGCGGTCTCGATCGTCGCCGGCCAGCAGGCGAGCAGCGCGACCGAGCTCGCCGAAGTCTCGAACTCCGCCGACATCGACCGGCACACCAAGACCGACGCGCTGAAGATCCACTATGCCCAAGTCGACGGCGACAAGAATTTCTCGAAGCCGGATGAGATCGTCAGCATGGAGGACGAGCCCGGCCACCAGGAACTGTGCGACCGCGAGCAGGCATTCTTCCTGCGCGCCATCCGCGAGGATCTCGACCTGACCGAGCAGATGGATGCGGCGGTCAACAGCCTGCGCATCGTGCTGGCCGCCGAACAGAGCATCGCGCTGGGGCGGACCGTGGATCTGTGAAGCGATCCGGCGGGCGGCGCCAATCGCGTCAGGTCGGCGCTGCCCCTCACCCTTACCCTCTCCCCGTCAAGAACGGGGAGAGGGGGACGTCAGCGTTGGAGCGCTTCCCTTCTTCCCGTCCCTATACGGGAGAAGGTGGCGGCAGCCGGATGAGGGGCGGCGCCAAGGCTGGCAAGCTGGCTAGGGTCACGACTCGGCGTGCCAACAAAGAGCAAATTGGGAGAGAGACATGGTCACCGACAGCCTGCTGAAAACCTATGCCGAGTCCGACGCACTGGATCTGGCAGGGCTGGTGCGCGGCGGCCAGGTTTCGCCAGCCGAACTGGTCGAGGCGGCGATCACGCTGGTCGAGCGGCTCAATCCGGCGCTCAATGCGGTGATCCACCGCCTCTACGACATGGCCCGCGCCCAGGCCGGGACGGTCGACAAATCAGCACCCTTCGCCGGCGTGCCGTTCCTGCTCAAGGAGCTGGCTTCGTCCTGGACCGGGGCGCCCAACACCAACTCCTGCTTCTACCTGAAGGACGTCGTCGCCGACTTCGACACCGAAGTCGTCCGCCGCATGAAGGCGGCGGGGCTGGTGCTGGTCGGCAAGTCGAACGCGCCGGAGAATGGCTGGTCGATCACGACGGAACCGAAACTCTACGGCCCGACGAAGAACCCGTGGAAGGAGGGCATCACGCCCGGCGGTTCGAGCGGCGGTGCCGCCGCGGCCATCGCCGCGCGCATGGTGCCGATCGCCGAGGCCAGCGATGGCGCCGGCTCGATCCGTATCCCGGCCTCGTGCTGCGGCATCGTCGGGTTGAAGCCGTCACGCGGCCGCGTCAGCCTCGCCCCGTTCGGCGACTATTGGTATGGCGGCGCCTATTTCCTGTGCTGCTCGCGCACGGTGCGCGACACCGCGGCCTATCTCGATGCGGTGGCCGGTGCGTTGCCGGGCGACCCCTATACGCCGCCGGTTCCCGATGGCAGCTGGCTCAACCTGTCGGCGCGGGCGCCGAGGAAACTGCGCATCGGCTTTTGCGTCACGCCGCCCAATGGCACCGCCATCGACGCGGAGGTGAAGGCGGCGGTGCTGGCAACCGTGGCGGCGCTCGAGCGGATGGGACACCATGTCGAGGAGCACGACATGCCGCTCGACGCCAATGCTGTCTGGAAAACCTACACCAACATGACCTGCGTGCAGACGGCGGCGACTTTCGACTATCTTGAAACCGTGATCGGCCGGCCGGTGACGCAAGGCGATGTCGAGCCGGTGACCTGGGCGATCATCGCGCGCGGCCGCGCGACCAGCGGCGTCCGCCATATCTCCGATGTCGAGCAGCTCAGGCAGGTCGGCCGCGACATCGTCGGCGATCTCGCGGCCTACGATCTCTTCGTCACCCCGACGCTGACGCAGCTGCCGCGCCCGTTCGGCTATTACGACATGTCGGAAACCGACATCGACCGCTACAACGCCAAATGGACGGACGCGGTGTTTGCCTTCCCCTTCAACATTTCCGGGCAGCCGGCGATCTCGCTGCCGCTCGGCTGGTCGAAAGGCGGCGTGCCGATCGGCGTGCAGCTCATCGGCCGCTATGGCGACGAGGCGACGGTGCTGGCCGCGTCTGCGCTGCTCGAACAGGAGATGCCGTGGCGGGATAAGAGGCCGGCGGTGAGCGCGTAGTCGGTCGGCTGGGCAAGAGAGCAGAACGGACAAGGGCCAATATCCACCGTCGCACTCTACGGCGCCCCCCTCTGGCCTGCCGGCCATCTCCCCCACGGGTGGGGAGATTGGCAGTTTTGGCGCCGGCCCTCCTCTTGCTACGTTGAAAATTGGCGAGGGCAGTTCCGACAAGCGATCCCCCCCTCGTGGGGGAGATGCCCGGCAGGGCAGAGGGGGGCGCCGTAGGGTGCTAACGGCGGCAAGGACCAGCCTTCCCCTACCCAATCCCCTCCAGCCGCCGCGGCAGTCGGTTCATCGCAACAGGCCCATCCGCCGCGATCAGGAACTGATCCTCGAGATTGAAGCTGGCGAGGCCGTCTATATAGAGCGGGATTTCGAAGGCCAGCACCATGCCGGGCTCGATCACGACATCGCTGTCGGTGGCGATGAACGGCCATTGCTCTGAAAACACCGATTGGCCAACGCTGTGGCCGAAATGGCCGCGGCGGTAGGAGGGCAGGCCTTGCCGCGCCAGGCTGTCGGTGGTGACGCGGTGAACATGAGCGAGCGTGTTTCCGGGGACGAGCACGGCCAGCCCATCCTCGAAAGCCCGTTCGGCGATCGCATGCAGTTCGGCCTGCTCGGCGGATGGCGGCCCGAAGGTGAAGTTGCGCGACATGTCGGAAGCGTAGAAGCCGACGGTGCAGACCATGTCGCACTTCAGCGGATCGCCCGGCATTGCCTTGGCATCGGCACCCTTGGCCCGGGCGCCGAGCGTCACATATTCGGCGGTCGCGACCGGATGGGACAGTCCGGCCGCGGCGGTGGCGACGCCTTGCCGGTAGAGGGCAATGAGATCGGCCTGGCGCATGCCGGCCATGGCATCCACCAGCAGCCGCTCCAGCCCGGCTTCCGACAGGATGATGCCTTGCTGCAGGAGGTCGATCTCGCCTTGCGACTTGATCGCCCGCAACCTGTCGAGGACCGGCGAGCCGTCGACCATCGCGCAGGCCGGCAGCATCGCCCGCATGGCTGAGAAATCGGCGGCGGCAATGAAATCGAGATCGACGCCGATCGTCGCGCGGTCGAGCCCGAACCCGGCCAGTATCTGCTTCAGCTGATGGACGGAATTGGCGAGCTCGAACGTCGCCGGCCGGGAAAAGTCCGGCGCGCGGCCGGACGAGGCCAGACCGGCCTCAACGCGTTGCGCCAGCTTTTGTCCGGATGTCGAGGCGTCGAGCGTCGCGGATTCGATCCAGATCGGGTGGCCGCGCACGACAGCGTCCGGCAGGGCCTGTCGCAGCTGCGCCGCGTTGAAATCCGCCGCCACGACACCGATCGGCAGGTCTTGCCGGGCCGGGACGACGACGAAGCCGGCGCCGGCCCGCCGGAACAGGCCCGCCGGGCCGATCGACACGCCGGTCGCATAGTGGAATGCCTCGGGCGCACACAGCACCAGCGCATCAATGTTGGCGCGTTCCATCAAATGCGTCGCGCGCTGGCGGTCGACAAAGCCCGTCATGAGTTTCTCCGGATGTCCGAAGCGGCAACGGAGCATTCCGGGGATCGACGATCAAGTGGCAAATACCGGCAAGCGGCAGCCTGCCGGCGGGCAAGATTTTCACAGGGCCCGAGCGGCGAGGGAAAGGGCTGCTGGTCTTTGCCAGATCACGAAGCGTGTTATGCATGCGAGGCTCCCAAGGATCGCGATCCGCAAATGCCTTCACTCAAGCAACTTATCAAGAAGCCGGTTTATGCACTCAGTTCGCGTTTCGCGACCGGCAAGCTGGAACGGGTGGTTCGAGAAATTGAAAATGCGGAAAGGGAGGAGCTTTCACGCGGCACGTTCCTCGAGGCGAAAATCCGCCAGATTGGCCTGCGCTACGACCCGCGTGGGCTGTATGGCGAGGATGTCGATGACATGAATTTCCACGCGCCCGGTTTGTGGCAGATTCCGAGGCAGCTGGCGGAAGCCATGGTGCTGTTGGCCAGCCAACCGATCTTCAGTTTTCTTGAAGTGGGAACTTGCGATGGATTCACCTTTTCATTCATGGCGGCATGTCTGTCGAGGCTCAATCCCGGCCTGAAGGCGACGACCATTGATATTGCCCCCACCCTTCCGACTTCCGCGCGCATCGTCTTCAAGACACCCGTCGCGTTCCTTGCCGGCAAGACATCGGACGCGTTCGCCGATGAAGTATTTGATCTCGTTCTTATCGACGGAAATCACGCCTACGAATGGGTTGCCCGCGACTACCAGAATGTCGGTCGGCAGGCGCGCCTCTGTATGTTCCACGATATCAACGATCGATTTTGTGGAGACGATGCGGTCCCGAAATTCTGGAGGGAGCTGAAGATCGAGGAATTGGGACGCGCCGATTTCCATGAATTTCTATTTCACTCCAATTCCGACAGAGTCATGGGAATCGGCATCAGGATCAAACGCTGAGCAACCGCCCACGCGGCCGGGCGACAAGGCGGCGCCACAGCCCCAAAGCAAAACGGCCGCCCGAAGGCAGCCGTTTTCGATGCTTGATTTCCCTGGAGGAAATTGGAGCGGGTGAAGCGATTCGAACGCTCGACCCCAACCTTGGCAAGGTTGTGCTCTACCCCTGAGCTACACCCGCTCACACGGCGTCTTGGCCGCAAGCCGGGCCTATATGGCTGAAGAGCGCGGCGATTGCAACAGGGAAATATCAGGCTTTTTTGCAACGCGGCGGGCGCCGCCGGCGGGCCGCCGGCACAATGTGGCGGGCGCGTTGACCATCTTGTCGCATGACGGTCTTGTGCCGGCCGCACCATTGGCCGTAAACGGCATGGCAGGAAACGGGACGAAGAAGAAGATCGATGCCGAAGACCGAAGCCGAATTGATGAGATTTCTTGCCGACCTCGGGATTGCCGCCTCGACGCGCCGCCATCCACCGCTGTTCACGGTTGCCGATTCGCAGGCGCTGCGCGGCGAAATCGCCGGCGGGCACACCAAAAACCTGTTCCTGAAGGACAAGAAGGACAATTTCTTCCTGGTCACCGTTGGCGAGGACGCGGTCGTCGACCTCAAGCAGATCCACCACGAGATCGGCGCCGCCGGCCGTGTCTCCTTCGGCAGGCCGGAGATGCTGATGGAGCTGCTCGGCGTCGCGCCGGGCGCCGTCACGGTCTTTGGCCTGATCAACGACAGGGCAGGCAGGGTCAAGGTCGTGCTCGACAGGGCGCTGATGGAGCATGCGGTGATCAACGCGCATCCGCTGACCAATGAGGCGACGACATCGATCGCGGCGCAGGACCTGATCAAATTCGTCGAGGCAACCGGGCACGATGCTGCTATCTTGAAAGTCTCGGCGTGATCGCCACATGGATGGCTTGAAACCGATGCTTCAAGGGATATGGCGCTGGGCCGCCGGCCGGCCGCGCCATGGAAGGGTAAAGAGATGAGCGACAACAATCCGTTTGGCGGCCCCTTTGGCGGCACTGGCGGCCAGTACGCCACCACCGTGCAGTATGGCGGAACCGCGCCGACCCCGGCGAAAGTCGCGCTTGGCGATGTGCCCGCCGCCCCCGCCGGCGATGTCATCAAGGACACGACCACCGCCGCCTTTGCCGCCGACGTCATCCAGGAATCGCGACGCCAGCCGGTGCTGGTCGATTTCTGGGCGCCCTGGTGCGGGCCTTGCAAGCAGCTGACCCCGCAGCTGGAGAAGGCCGTCAGGGCCGCCGGCGGCAAGGTCAAGCTGGTCAAGATGAACATCGACGACCACCCGTCGATCGCCGGCCAGCTCGGCATCCAGTCGATCCCGGCGGTTATCGCCTTCAAGGACGGCCAGCCGGTCGACGGCTTCATGGGCGCCATTCCCGAGAGCCAGATCGCCGAATTCATCACCAAGGTGGGCGGCAAGGGCAATGGCGCGCCGCCGGTGGCCGAAGCCCTGGCCGCGGCAACCGAGGCGCGCGACGCCGGCGACATGCAGACGGCTGCCGATATCTACGACGCCATCCTGGCACAGGCGCCGGAGACGATCGAAGCGATCGCGGGGCTGGGCGACCTGTTGTTCGAGGCGGGTGACACCGAGGGCGCCGAGACGCTTTTGGCAACAGCGCCGGAGGCCAAGAAGGATGCGCCGCCGCTGGCGGCCCTGCGCGCCAGGATCGCTCTGGCGGCGCAGGCAGCAGCGCTTGGCAATCCGGCCGAGTTCGAGCGGCGCCTGGCCGAAAACCCCGCGGATCATCAGGCGCGCTTCGATCTCGCCATGATCCAGAACGCCAGGGGTGAGCGCACGGCGGCGGCCGACAATCTGCTGGCCATCATCAAGGCCGACCGGGCGTGGAACGACGATGGCGCCAAGACGCAATTGCTGCAGCTGTTCGAGGCATGGGGCATGACCGACGAGGCGACGCTGGCGGCGCGGCGCAAACTGTCGTCGCTGCTGTTCTCCTGAGCGGCGGCTGTTTTGCCGCACGGGCTTGCGGTCGGCGATGACCGCGCCAGATATGACAGGACTTGGCGCTTCTCGATGAAGCGATCGGAGGAATAGGTGCAAGCGGGAAACGCGCACTACCGGCTGGATACGGATTTGCCGTCGACGATTCCGATCTTTCCGCTTGCCGGAGCGCTGCTCTTGCCGGGCGGCCGCATGCCGCTCAACATCTTCGAGCCGCGCTATCTGCAGATGGTGGACGAGGCGATCGCCGGGTCACGCCTGATCGGCATCATCCAGCCCAGCCTCGATGGCGCGCTGCGCGCCGATGGCGAGCCGGAGCTCTGCAATGTCGGCTGCGCCGGCCGCATCATCGCCTTTTCCGAGACCGGTGACGGCCGCTACCTGATTTCGCTGCAGGGCGTGTGCCGGTTCCGCATCGCCCATGAGCTGACGGCCAAGACGCCGTTTCGCCAGTGCAAGCTGGCTCCCTTTCTCGCCGATCTCCACGAAGACCAGGCGGCGAGCGAGATCGACCGGCCATCGTTGCTGCGGGCATTCCGCGCCTATCTGCAGGCCAATGACCTGGAAGCCGACTGGGAAAGTGTCAGCCGTGCCGAAAACGCCATGCTGGTCAACGCGCTGTCGATGATGGCGCCCTACGGGCCGGCCGAGAAACAGGCGCTGCTCGAAGCGGCGGACCTGAAGACGCGGGCCGAGACGCTGATCGCCATCACCGAAATGGCGCTGGCGCGCGAGAATGAGGATTTCGGCTCAAGCCTGCAATAAAGGCCGGAGAAGAGGACCCGATGGCGGCGGATGGACGTGACAGGAAGAAGGTCAATGTCGACCCCAAGCTGCTCGAGCTGCTGGCATGCCCGCTGACCAAGGGCCCGTTGACCTGGGATCCGGAGCGCGGCGAGCTGATATCGAGGATCGCCAAGCTCGCCTATCCGGTGCGCGACGGTATCCCGATCATGCTGCCTTCGGAGGCGCGGACGTTGTCAGTGGAGGACGTGCTGTCCCCGCCGCGTTTGAGTGGGCCTTCGTAGTTGGCAGCGCCACCCTTCACTTCGTCATCCCAAGGGTCTTCGCGACGCCGCTTCGCTCCTGCTCCTCCCGTGGATGACGAAGATATAGGCTGCGTCTACTGAAAATTCCGCCCCTTGGGCATGACTTGTTCCGCTTCTCCCGACAGCGTTGCGAGATCCTGTCGGATCGGCGCGTTCCGAGGCGCGGGGCGGCTGGAGCGGTCCAGTCCCTCCTTGGCGGCCGGGGCGCTGGCGATCAACGGTCTGGCCTCGCTGACCTTCTCCAGAAGCACGGTCAGCCAGGGCGTCAAATCCTCGATCTTCTCGGCGACGATATGGATCACACCCGATTCCGACTGTAATTTCCCGGACACCTTCACGAATCGCGCACCCATGACGATGGGCCGAAACCGGGTAAAGGTTCTCTCCCAGAAAATGACATTGGCGACGGCCTTGTCGTCCTCCAGCGTCAGGAAGATCGCGTTGCCCTTGCCGGGCCGCTGCCGTACCAGGACAAGCCCGGCAACGGAGACGCGCCTGCCGTCGCGCACGGAAGGCAGGTTGGCATTGGGCGTGACGCCGGCGCGGTCGAGCCGTTCGCGCAGGAAGGCGACGGGATGCGCCTTCAGCGACAGGCCGAGCGAGCGGTAGTCGTGGATGACGTGTTCGCCGAGCGGCATTTTCGGCAGCTTCGTCTCGGGCTCGAGTTCGCGCAGGCGCAGCGCCGGCTGGTCGAACAGCGGCAGCTTTTCGGCCGCACTCTTGGCACCCAGCGCGCGCACCTCCCACAGTGCGGCACGGCGGTCGAGGCCGATCGAACGGAAGGCATCGGCCTGCGCCAGCCGCTCGATCTCGTCGACATCGAGGCCGGAGCGCAGCCAGACGTCCCGGACGGTTTCGTAGCCTGAACCGCGCCGCTTTATGAAATCCTCCATGCGTTCCTTGGAAAGACCCTTGATCTGCCGGAAGCCGAGCCGAAGCGCATGATTTGTGTCGATGACACCGCGCATCTCGGCATGGCGCGGCAGGATGCGGGCAGGATCGAAAGGCGCTTTTTCCAGGGTGCAGTCCCAGACGGAATAATTGACGTCGACCTCGCGGATGTCGACGCCATGGTCGCGCGCGTCGCGCACGAGCTGCGCCGGCCGGTAGAATCCCATCGGCTGCGAATTCAGGATCGCGGCGCAGAACACGTCGGGATAGAAGGTCTTGAACCAGCACGAGGCATAGACGAGCAGGGCGAAGGAAGCGGCATGGCTTTCAGGAAAGCCGTATTCGCCAAAGCCTTCGATCTGCTTGAAGCAGCGCTCGGCGAAGTCTTGTTCGTAGCCCCTGCCGACCATGCCGTCGATCATCTGCTGACGATAGTTGCCGATCGTGCCGGTGCCCTTGAAGGTGGCCATGGCGCGTCGCAACTCATCAGCCTTGCCGGGTTTGAAGCCGCCAGCGACGATGGCGATCTTCATCGCCTGCTCCTGGAACAGCGGCACGCCCAGCGTCTTGCCGAGAATTTCCTTCAGCTCCGGCTTGGGATATTCGGGTTTTTCCTTGCCTTGCCGGCGGCGCAGGTAGGGATGGACCATATCGCCCTGGATCGGACCCGGCCGGACGATCGCCACTTCGATGACAAGGTCGTAGAAGCTGCGTGGCCTGAGACGCGGCAGCATCGACATCTGGGCGCGCGATTCGATCTGGAAGACGCCAAGCGTGTCGGCGCGGCAGATCATGTCATAGACGCGCGGGTCCTCCTTGGCGATTGTATCCAAAGTCAATGGCCTGCCGTAGTCGTCCCTCACGCCGTAATGGTTTTCGAGCAAGGTGAAGGCGCGTTGCAGGCAGGTCAGCATGCCGAGAGCCAGCACGTCCACTTTGAGGATCTTCACCGAGTCGAGATCGTCCTTGTCCCATTCGACCATCTTGCGCTGGTCCATCGCCGTCTTGACGATGGGCACGATCTCGTCGAGGCGGTCCCTGGTGATGACGAAGCCGCCGACATGCTGGGAGAGGTGACGGGGAAAGCCCATGATCTCGTTGGCGCGCTCCATCACATGCCGCGACGTGGGGTCGCTCCGGTCAAGGCCGCCGACGCGGGCTTCCTTCTCGCCGAGTTCCGAGGTCGACCAGCCCCAGATCGAACCTGATAACGACGCCCTGACATCCTCCGACAGGCCCATCGCCTTGGAGACCTCGCGCAGTGCCGAGCGGCCGCGATAGCTGATGACGGCGGCGGCGAGCGCCGTACGCTTGGAACTGTATTTGGTATAAATGTACTGCATCACCTCTTCGCGTCGTTCATGCTCGAAATCGACGTCGATGTCGGGCGGTTCATTCCTTTCTTCGGAAATGAAGCGCTCGAACAGCGTATCGATCTTGTCCGGCCCCACCTCGGTGATGCCGATACAGAAGCAGATGATGGAATTGGCGGCAGATCCACGGCCCTGGCAGAGGATATGCTGGCTGCGGGCGAATTTGATGATGTCGTAGACGGTCAGGAAATAGCGGGCGTAATTCAGCCGCTCGATCAGAGCGAGCTCTTCCTGGATGCGTTTTATGACGCTGGTGGGTACACCGCCCGGGAAGCGTTTGGCCGCGCCTTCTCGCGCCAGCCTCTCCAGCTCGGCCTGCGGCCCGAGGCCCGATTCCGTTGGCTCGTCGGGGTAATTGTACTGGAGGTCGCTGAGCGAGAAGGTCAGCTCCTCTCCGAAGCGCAAGGTCTCGGCCAGCGCTTGCGGGTGCCGGCGGAACAGGCGCGCCATCTCCAACGGCGGCTTCAGGTGACGCTCGGCGTTGGCGGTGAGCTCAAGGCCGACCTCGGCGACGGGCGTGTTGAGGCGGATCGCGGTCAGTACGTCCTGCAACGGGCGCCGTTCCGCCGTGTGGTAGAGGACGTCGTTGGTCGCCATCAGCGGGATGCCGGCGATCTGCGCCAGTGCCGCCGCCTGCTCGATCCGGAAGCGGTCATTGCCGGCATAACAAGGCGAGACGCCGAGCCGCAGGTTCCTGCCGAAGCGGTCCTTGAGCTGGCGAAGCAGAGCGAGACTGTCCTGCGCGCCCGTCAACAGATCGGGCAGGACCGCCAGCGACATCAGGTCCCCCCATTCGAGGAGGTCGCCGCGCTGGAGAAGGGTGGCGCCCTTTTCGGTTTCATCGCGCAGATTGGCCTGGGTGAGCATGCGGCAGAGATGCCCCCAGCCCTTGCGGTCCTGCGGGTAGGCGAGAATATCCGGCGTGCCGTCGCAAAAAACCAGCCGGCAGCCGGGGTGATAGGAAAGCGCCTCGACCTTGGCCTGCTGCCAGGCGCGCACCACGCCTGCCACCGTGTTGCGGTCGGCAAGCCCGATCGCCGAGAAGCCCATGAGCTTGGCCGCGACCACCAGCTCCTCGGGCTTGGAGGCGCCGCGCAGGAAGGAGAAATTCGACTGGATGCCGAACTCGGCATAGGGAATGACGGTGAGCGCGTTCATGCGAAGACACCATGCATGAACCAGCGCGGCGGCACCTGGGAGCCGCCGTAAAGGCCTTGCCGGTAGAGCCAGTAGCGGCGGCCGTCGGCATCCTCGATGCGGAAATAATCGCGCGTCGAGGCCGCCTCGTCGCTCGCGGCTTCCCGCCACCATTCGGCGGCGATGCGTTCCGGCCCCTCGGCGCGCGTGACCCGGTAGAGCGCGCGCCGCCAGCGGAAGTTCAGCGGCGGTCCTTCCGGCATTTCGGTGGCCGGCACGTCGATGGGTTCGGGCGAGCGGAACAGCCGGACCGGCCGTTCCGGCGGGAAGACGGTCACCGGCGCCTGCATCCTGTCCGGCTTCTTCGGCGGTGTGGTCCGGCGCGGGGCTTCGGTGAAGGGGATGGTGGCGACGGCGCGCTCCGGCAGATGGCTTTCGACCGCGACCGGCCGCAAAACCGCGCCATCGCCGAGCCGGGCGCGGATGCGGTCGGCGAACAGCGCGATATCGGCGCCGTCGTCGGTCGTCTCGCCGGCAAGGTCGGCCTGCTGCATGTCGAAGGCGGCCGCCGACAGCACCGAGAGCCGGACGAGATCGAAGCCATAGCCGGCATCGATATCCTGCTCGAGCGCGGCCAGCCGTTCATGGAACAATTTCTGGATCAGCATGGGTTCGCGCATCGGCCGCGAGGTGCCGATGGCGATGCGGCTGACGGCGCCGTCGACGCGAAAGAGCAGCAGCGCCAGCGTCCTGGCGCCCTCGCCGCGGCGCTCGAGGTCGCTCTTCAAGGTCGTCGCCAGCATGGCCACCAGCCGCTCGATATCCTCGGTCAGGGTGACGGGCTCGGCCAGGTGGCGCTCGACCGAAAGCGGCGCGACGGGAAGGCGCGGTGAAACAGCCTCGTCGAGACGGCCAAGCGCCTGGTCGAGGCGCAACAGCAAGGAGGCGCCGAAGCGGCGCGCGAGCGGCGCGCGCGGTGCGGCCATGATGGCGCCCGCCGTGCGCAGGCCGACGCTTTCCAGGCTGGCACGGGTCGCCGGCTCGATGCGCAGCGCCGCCAACGGCAAGGGCGCCAGCAGCGCTTCCTCTTCACCGGAAGGCACGATGCGGTCGCCGGAAAATCGTGCCGCGGCCCAGGCCGCGCCCGGCGTGGCGGCAAGCCCGGCGCGGACATCAAAACCCTGATGGAAGAAGCGCGACAGGATGTCGTCCAGCATCGCGCGTTCGCCGCCGAACAGATGGGTGCAGCCGGTGATGTCGAGAAACAGGCCGTCGGCACCGTCCAGCGCCACCAGCGGGGTGTAGCGGTCGCACCAGTCGGCAAGACCATCGAGCAGGCGGCGGTCGGCCTCCGGATCGGCCTCGACGATGTCGATCGACGGATGCATGGCGCGCGCATCGGCGATGCCCATGTCGCGCTTCAGGTGCAGCGCCTCAGCCCGCTCGTCGAGGGCCGAGATGCGCTGCGCGTTGCCTTGGCGGTGGCTGATCACGAGCGGTGGGTGAGATGGCGGCAGGTGATCCGACGGCCGGGAACGCCAGGACCGCCCCAGACGCTGCCGCAGGATCCTTTCCACTGCCAGATAGGGAAACCACAGGGACAGGATTCTTTGCCCGTTCTTTCTGTCTTTCCTCGCCCCTTCTTTCGTCGAATGCGCGTTCATCGGGGTTCCACTCCAGTGTGAATTGTCCAGGCAGGGCCGTGCGGCTCTTGCCGATGGTGACGGTGAAGGCCGGGCGGCCGATCGAGCCGGCGAGCGGCCCGGCGATGGTGTCGCGCGGCGTTGCCGGCGCCGACGCGACGATGAGGCGGACGGGTGCGGCCGTCGGCTCGGGCTCCGCCGCCTGCCGCAGCAGGAACACCGGCCGGCCGGCACCTAGCGCCCTTGCATGCAGCCGGCGCGTCGCGGTCAGGTCGAGCCGCTGCGGATTGCCGCGGATTTCAAGGATGACGGCGGCGAGCGCGGTCATCCGGGCGGCCTCCTCGGCGACCCACAGCGCATCGACAAGTCTGGGCGCTTCGGAAAACAGCAATTGTTCGGGCTCGATGCCGAACGAGGCTTGAAGCCCCCTGGCATAGGGAAAGCCGGCCTCGCGGAAAATCTCCGACGTGCCGATCCACAGGACCGGCAGGCCCTTCGCCTGCTTGAGGATCAGGCTCGTGAGCGACAGCGCGAAGCCGGCGACGGCTCCGGCATCGCGGGTTTGTGTGCCATGGATTTCGCTCAGGGCGGCTTTCGGCAGGCCGCCGCTCAGTGCGGCATCGAGGCGCTCGACGCCGGTGGGCAGGAAGGCATCCGGCAACGCCGCGGCAACGCCGCGCCGGACGATCGTGAGATCAGTATCGGGGGTGAGATCGGTGCCGACGTCAGCATCGGAGGTCGCGGCGGCCGGCGCCTGCAGGCGCTCGGGCAACGTTCCCTCGATCTTCGCGATCTGGCGGCGCAGGGCAAAAACAGTCTCCCGCGCCACGGCGGTCATCGCCATGACGGTCAGCTTCCACTCACAATTGTTCCTGTTATGTTCTTATAGATTCCAGAGGGTGCCCCAAGAGTCAAGCAGAGTCACAAGGAATTTATTCCTTCGCGCCTCGAGGGTGCGGAAGCAGCCGCCGCGCCATTTGCCGATTCCGGTGCGAAAGCCTATATGCCGGGTTCAAAGGACAAAGCATGGCCCGCATCTACAAGACCCGCACCTGGCACGACCAGTTCTCGCCGTCCATGGAGGAATTTGAGTTCCTGGCGCTGGAGTCCTACGCCCACCTGCCGGAGGATTTTCGCAAGCTGACCGGCGAGATCATCATCCAGATCGCCGAATTCCCGACCGACGAGATCATGGACGATTTGTCGCTGGAAACGCCGTTCGACCTGCTCGGCCTGTTCGAAGGACGCGGCATCGCCGAACGCTGGAATCCGCAGACCGGCGAAGGGCCGAACCGCATCACGCTCTACCGCCGCGCCATGCTCGACTACTGGGCCGAAAACGAGGAAACGCTGGGCGACATCGTCACCCATGTGCTGATCCACGAGATCGGCCATCATTTCGGCCTGTCGGATGATGACATGGAGCGGATAGAGGAAGCTGCTGAATAGCACTCAGATGACGGAAGCAGAATTTGCCGACCGGATCGATTGCAATTGGCCGTATCACCACATTTCACAAAGCCGGGAACTGATCACAACCGCAGTCGGCATTTCGCCGAATGCCGCGTTCCTTGCGCTTAGTGAGTTTTGCCATCTGCCCGTAAGTGCTGCCGTCGAGTCCACCACCCTCTTAGCTCTGGTCGAGCTTTGGCTATCCGAATTCGACCATCCGGTGGCGCCTATGTTGGCGGAATGCGCGATCTCCATGATTGAGCACAGGCTGTCGTCGGTTTCCGAGACACTAACAAAGATGGATTACGTCTCGGGCTATCCCGGCCTCCTCGCAGCGCTATCGATACTCTGCTTCAGCTGCGATGACGTCGACGGCCTCGCATATGCGCGGTTCGACGAAATCAGCGCCGCCTGGGCAAAGCTGCCGTAGCCGGTTAGGTGCTCTACCAGTCGCTGAGCTTGGTATCGGGCCCGTATTCCTGACCTTCGACATCCTTGACCACGGCCTGGCCGCAGCGCATGGCCTTGGCCTTCTTGTCGTAGGCGTAGGTCGGCGAGCCGAACAGGTGCCAGCCCTTGTTCAGCGCCGCCGTCACCTTGTGGCAGAAGCCGGCGTCGTCCGGGCCAGTCAGAAAGCGGTAGAGTTTCATTTTTCAGTCCTGTCGTGAGTGCTCTGTTTTCTTCGTTTCGAGCATGATCTTTTCCGAAACCCGGTTCCCGCTTCTTGCTTCGCTGACCTTCGGTCCGGGGTCATGCCCGATCATGCGCCGATGGCGGCTGCCTTCGCCAGCAGTTTTTCAGCCTGCCCGAGGTGCAGCCGCTCGACCATCTTGCCATTCAGCGCGATCACGCCCTTGCCGGTGTTCTCCGCAAGCGCGAAGGCCTGGCTGACCAGGCGCGCCTCGGCCACGGCCTGAGTGGACGGCGAAAAGGCGCGGTTGGCCGCCTCGATCTGGGCGGGATGGATGAGGGTCTTGCCGTCGAACCCCATGGCGGCCGCTTCCACACATTCCTGGGCGAAGGCGTCGAGGTCGCGAAAATCGTTGGAGACGCCATCGACCATGTCGAGACCGCCGGCACGCGCGGCCAGCACCATCTGCATCAGCCACGGCACGAGATAGCGCCGGTCGGGCGTCGCCAGCACGCCGGTATCCTTGACCAAATCGTTCGTTCCGGAAACGAAACAAACCAGTCGTGAGGCCGGATCCCGGCCAAGTTCAGCTATAGTGCCGATGTTCAGCAGTGCCTTGGGCGTTTCGATCATCGCCCATAGCTTGACGCTGTCGGGGGCAAAATTGTCGTCGAGCACATCGCCAGCCTCGAGCAGGTCGCGCGGCGTGTCGACCTTGGGCAAGAGGATGCCATCCGGCTCGCAGCCTGCCGCGGCCAGCAGGTCGGCGGCGCCCCATTCGCTGGCCAGCGCGTTGACGCGCACCACCATCTCGCAGCGCTGGCCAAAGTGGTTGGCAACCGGGCGGTTGGCGAAAATCCCCGCCAGCTTTTCGCGCGCCGCAACCTTGTCGGCCGGGGCCACGGCATCCTCGAGGTCGATGATGATGGCGTCGCAGGAAAGCTGCGCGATCTTGGCCAAGGCCTTGTCGTTGGAGGCCGGGACGTAGAGCACCGAACGGCGCGGGCGATAGCTATCGGTCATAGCAAATCTATGCCGCCTGTGGCCGATCGAGGCAAGCGTACAGGGCATTGCTTTCGAGTTGGCCAGTCGCAGAAGCTGGCGCCGCCCCTGCACGAAAACTGCACACGCTTGCGGAAAACCTCCTCCAATCCGCCCAATCGTTTCCTGGCCAGCCTGCGAGACAGGCGGCATGCACAAGCGAGCAAAACCCCGTTGGTCCCTGCCCTACCGGCTGCGCAGCGAAGGCTGGTGGCTGGTCGATCCGCCACGCGCGAATCCCACGGCGATCCTCATCCCTTTCGTCCGCGGGAGCCCGCCGGCAATCCGGCTGAGCGCCATTGGGAAGGCCAGGTCATGACATCATTGTCCACCGCCGCGCCGAGCTATTGCAGCCGCCTCGGTGTTGCCGTGCTGCTGGCAGCACTTGCGGATTTCCTCTTCTACGGCCAGCCCGCCGGCATCACGGTTTTCCTGTTCGCCATCCTGATTGCCGCTGCCGTCGTCGCCGTGCATCCCGCCGCCTTCAGCGACGGCAGGCTCTGGATCAAGCCCGTCGCCCTGCTTGTCGCGCTGCTGCCGCTCACGGAGAATGTCTGCGGCCTGTCGGTGTCGGTCGCGCTTATTGCCATGATCGTCTTCGCGCTTTCGCTCAGTGGCAGGCTGCGGCACCGTATCGCCCGCATTGCCGGCCAGATCGCGCTGTTCCTGCTGGCGGCGCCGTTCCGGCTCGTTGGCGATTTCATCCGCTGGCGCAAGACGGCGCGACGGTCCGGCCGGCGCCGCGTCCGCCTGGCGGCGCTCGCCGTGTGGGTCATGCCGCTGACGCTGGGCGCCGTCTTCCTGGCGCTGTTCGGCGCTGCCAATCCGGTCATCGATTACTGGCTGTCGCTGATCGACCTTCTGAAGCTGCTCGATCTCATCCAGCCAACGCGGATTGCCTTCTGGATGTTCGTGCTCGCCGGCGTCTGGGCTTTCTTGCGGCCACGCCTGCCGCGCCTGTTCCGCCGCATCCCGCGCACGGCGGCGCCGGCTGATGTCAGTGCCCAATCCGAGAGGACCGCCATCGAGGACATCCTCTTCGGCAAGGCGGCCATTCTTCGCGCGCTCGTTATCTTCAACATGCTGTTTGCGCTGCAGACCGGACTCGACGCCGCCTATCTGTGGGGCGGAGCCGCCCTTCCCGACGGGCTGAGCTACGCCGCCTATGCGCATCGCGGCGCCTATCCCCTGATCGTCACCGCGCTGCTTGCCGCCGGTTTTGTCCTTGCGGCGCTGCGGCCCGGCAGCGAAACATCAGGGGATCCGCTCATCCGCCGGCTGGTCTACGTCTGGGTGGCGCAGAACATCATGCTGGTCATCTCGTCGATCCTGCGGCTCGACCTCTATATCGGCATCTATGCGCTGACCTACTGGCGCGTCGCCGCTTTCGTCTGGATGGGGCTGGTGGCGGCCGGCCTTGCCCTGATCATCGCCCGCATCGCGCTTGGAAAATCCAATGAATGGCTGCTATCCGCCAATCTTCTGACGTTATCGGCGACGCTTTATGCCTGCTGTTTCATCAACTTCGCAGCAACGATCGCCAATTACAATGTCGACCATTCCCTCGAAATGACCGGCCAGGGTATTTCACTCGACGCCTGGTATCTGCGTTCGCTCGGTCCGGACGCGTTTCCGGCGCTTGATCGCTTCCTCGAGCATCAGAGCCGGACTGCTGCCGCCAATGATCCGGACTTCCGCGAGCTGGCGGGAGCGCGCGGCAGCGACGAAGGCCGGTATCGCACCATGCAGCAGAACTGGCGTGCCTGGAGCTTCCGTGACTGGCGCCTGCTCGGCTATCTCGACACCAGGGCCCCGCTCGTGGTTCCTGATGTCGCAGAACCTGTACCGGGCCGCTGATCCATGCCGCATCACATCCTCGTTGCCGACGATGATCCGCATATCCGCGAAGTGATCTGCTTCGCGCTGGAAAAGGCCGGCATGAAAACGCAGGCCGTGGCCGATGGTGCCGCCGCCCTGCAAGCGATCGGGCGCCGGGCGCCCGATCTCGTCGTGCTCGACATCGGCATGCCGGAGATGGATGGGTTGGAGGTCTGCCGGCGGCTGCGGCAGCGATCCGATGTGCCGGTGCTGTTCCTGTCCGCGCGAGACGAGGAAATCGATCGGGTGCTGGGTCTCGAAATGGGTGGCGACGACTATGTGACAAAACCGTTCAGCCCGCGCGAGCTGGTCGCTCGCGTCAACGTCATCCTGCGGCGCGCCCGCCCGGCGCCGGCCGAACCGGCCGACGACAGGCAGTTCACGCACGGCAAGCTTGCCCTGGCGCCGGCCAGCCACGCCGCCAGCTTCGATGGCAAGGCGCTTGCCCTGACGGGGATAGAGTTCTCGATCCTGAAGGGATTTCTGGCGCGGCCCACGCATGTGCTCGACCGCGACATGGTGATGGCCAGTGCCTATGCCGGCAAGGTCCATGTCGCCGACCGCACCGTCGACAGCCATATCCGCAACATCCGCGCCAAGCTGGCGGCGTTGGGTTGCCTGGATGTCATCGAGACCGTGCATGGCGTCGGCTTCCGGCTCGGCCGATGCGGCTGACGACCTCGCGCAAATGGATTGGCCGCAAGTGGCGGCCGCGTCTCGCCACGGTCGTCGTTGCCATCCTGATCATGGTGATGGCGTTGCCGTTGGTCGGCCTGTTCTTCTTCCGGCTCTACGAGAACCAGCTGATCCGCCAGACCGAAGCGGAACTGATCGCGCAAGGTGCCGCCTTCGCCGCCATCTATGCGCAGGACGTGCGCGACGCCGGCATTGCGCCGGACAAGCTCGGCGCAGAGATGCCGCAGGGAGGCGGAGATGCGAGCCGGAGCGCCAATCCGGGCCGAAGTATCGACCCGGGCTACCGGCCGATCGAGCCGCGTCTCGATCTCGCCTCGGACACCGTGCTTCCGACCCGGCCGGCGGCGGTGGCCGCGACCGCCGATCCCGCCTTAACCGCGATCGGCGCGCGCCTGTCCGGCATTCTCGACGCCACGCAGAAAACCACGCTGGCCGGCTTCCGGCTGCTCGACCCCCGAGGCGTGGTCATTGCCGGACGTGGCGAGGTCGGCCAGTCACTCGCTGACGTCGAGGAGGTGCGCGAGGCACTCGCTGGGCGCCATGCCAGCGCGCTCAGGCTGCGCATCCCGGACCAGCCGGCGCCGCCGCTCTATTCGGTCAGCCGTGGCACCAAGGTGCGTGTCTTCGTCGCCCTGCCGGTGGCCGTCGACGGCCGAGTCGCCGGCGTGGTCTATGTGTCGCGGACACCCAACAACATCGTCAAGCATCTCTATGGCGAACGCGGCAAGGTGACGTTGGCGGCGATCGCCATTCTCGGCGGCACGCTGCTCATCGGCCTGGTCTTCCTGCGCACCGTCAGCCGCCCGATCTATGCGCTGATCGACCGCACCCAGCGCATAGCCGCCGGCGATCGCGGCGCCATCCGGCCGCTCGACCATCACGGCACATACGAGATGGCGGAGCTTTCCGCCGCCTTCCTCGACATGGCGGAAAAGCTGCAGGCGCGATCGGACAGCATCCAGACTTTCGCCACCCATGTCTCGCACGAGCTGAAATCGCCGCTGACGGCGATCCAGGGCGCGGCCGAGCTGCTGCGCGATTCCGGTTCGGCGATGGACGATGCCGAGCGGCGGCGATTCTCCAACAACATCGTCACCGATGCGGGACGGCTCAATCTGCTGGTGCGGCGCCTGCTCGAGCTGGCGCGCGCCGAAAATCGCGCGCCGAGCGGCGAAAGCACCTCGATTGGTGCAGTGCTGGCGCTACTCCCAATCGACAACAGGCTGGCGATCCGCGTCGAGGCCGGCGGCGATCTGACCTTGCGCATGTCGGCCGAGAACGGGGCCATCGTGCTTGCCAATCTCCTCGACAATTCGGCCAGGCATGGCGCGACGCAGGTTTCGGTCACGGCGGCAAACGCCGAGGGCAGAACGACCATCCTGGTCGATGACGACGGCGCCGGCATTTCGCCGAGCAACCGGGCGCGTATCTTCGAGCCGTTCTTCACCACGCGACGCGCTTCGGGCGGCACCGGCATGGGCCTCGGCATCGTCCTGGCCCTCCTGAAAGCGCATGATGGTACGATCAGGCTGGTTGACTCCGAACGCGGCACGCGCTTCGAGATCAATCTGCCGGTTGTATGAAATTGGAGCCTGATTCCGAAACCGGTACCCACTTTTCGGGATCATGCTCCAGGCTTGGAAAGGCAAAAGCGTGCGCTACGACATCGTCATCATTGGCGGGGCCATCGTCGGGTCCTCGATCGCCTACTATTTGCGTGAGGAAGGGTTTTCCGGCTCGATCGCGCTGATCGAGCGCGATCCGCAATTCGCCCACGCGGCAACGACGCTGTCCATGGCCTCGATCCGTCAGCAATTCTCCATTCCGGAAAACATCCGGCTGTCGCAATTCACGCTGAAACTGTTCAGGCGGCTCAAGGAAGAGTTCGGTGCCGACGCCGATATCGGTTTCCGCGAGGGCGGCTATCTCATTCTCGCCGGTGAGAATGGCTTACCGATCCTCAAGGCCAATCACGAGGCGCAGATCGCCGAGGGCGCCGACATCGTGTTCGAGGACGCCGAGCAGCTGACGCGGCGCTTCGCGTGGCTGTCGGCCGAGGGCATTTCCGCCGGCGCCTACGGCCGGACCGGCGAGGGCTGGTTCGACGCGCATGCGATGCTGATGCTGTTCCGCAAGGCGCTGCGCGACAAAAAGATCGATTTCATCACCGCTTCGGTCACTGCTATCGCGCGCGACGGCAACCGCATAACCGGTGTCAGCCTCGACAATGGCCAGACGCTGGAGGCAGGCATCGTCGTCAACGCCGCCGGGCCGAATGCCGGCAAGGTCGCGGCTTTTGCCGGGCTGGCGCTGCCGGTCGAGCCGCGCAAGCGCAACGTCTTCGTCTTCGAGGCGCGCGAGAAATACGCCGACATGCCGCTGCTGGTCGATCCCTCCGGAATTTATGTGCGGCCCGAAGGCTCGGTCTACCTCACCGGCGGCGCCGAGCCGGAAGAGGGCGACGGCCCTGCCGACCCCGCGGATTTCGAGGTCGACTGGCCGCTGTTCGAAGAGGTGATCTGGCCGGTGCTGGCGACCCGCATTCCGGCCTTCGAGGCGATCAAGCCGACGCGCGCCTGGGCCGGCCATTACGACTACAACACGCTTGACCAGAACGCTGTGATCGGGCCGCATCCTCAGGTCGGCAATTTCCTGTTCGCCAATGGATTCTCAGGCCACGGCCTGCAGCAGGCGCCGGCGGTCGGCAAGGCGCTGGCCGAGCTGATCGTGCATGGCGGCTACCGCACGGTGGACTGTTCGGCGTTTGGTTACAGCCGGGTCGCCGAGGGGCGGGCGTTCAGGGAATTGAATGTGATTTGAGTGAGGCCGCTCTGCCTTCTCCCACAGGGAGAGAAGGGAAAACCGCGTCTAGGCAAGCGTCGCGTCGACAGCGAGGGCGTTGCCGAGCGCATGGCCTGACGCCGTGTTGTCGAAGATGCCCCAGACCTCGGCGCCGGCCGTTGCCGCTTTTACCTGCCGGCCGATCCGGTCGAGACTCCCGGCATCGTAGTCCGAGTAATAGATGCGCGGTGCGCCATGCCAGCGGAAATAGGCAAGGCCGCGCCAGCCGCCCGGCGCCGCCGCGGCGGGGACCGGAGCCGGATCGGCCGCGACACGCGCGACGTGGCAACCGGCCAGAAGCGCCTCCGCCTCCGCATCGAACCAGCTCGGATGACGCGGTTCGCATGCCAGCCTGGCCTGGGTTCGCTTTCCCAACATGCCGAAGAAACCGCGAGCCACGTCGGGCTCGAACGGCAAGCTCGGCGGCAGTTGCACCAGAAGTACGCCCAGCTTTTCGCCGAGACCCTCAACCTGCTGGAGAAAAACCCCGGCAAGCGCCTCGCAGCCGACGAGACGCTGCTCATGGGTCATCGCCTTCGGTGCCTTGACGGCGAAGCGGAAGTGCTCCGGCACGGCGCGTGCCCAGCGCTCATAGGTGTCGCGGCGATGCGGCTTGTAGAAGGACGTGTCGATTTCGACGACCGGAAGGCGCTGGGCATATCGTTCAAGATGCGAACCGGGTTGTGGGAAGTCTTCCTTGTATCGCGTCGGAATGCCCCAGCCGGCCGTGCCTATCAAACATCCAAGCTTTCCCATGCTGAGGATGTGGACAGCATGACGAGCAGGTCAAGGCGGTGGCACAGCCAAGTCGACGGGTCCAGATTCCCGATCGACTTTGCCCTACTGGTGAATCCAGCGGTTCGGAAACGGGAATCCCTCGCCGTCCTCGACAAGCTGCTTGAGGCTCAGCAGGAAGACCGCCCAGCTCATCGAGTAGTAGGGGTAGCGCTCGGCATCGCCACGAAATCCCGAATGCCGGAACTGGACAGTGGACCGACCGTCGACGGGAAGAACGGTGAACTGGACCTGCGTTCCGGCCCAGTCCGAATCGTCCTCTTCCGTCGGCTGCCAACACACCAGCCGGTCCGGTTCGAGGGCGGACACCCGCATGAGCTGACAGCCGTCTCCGAAGCGAAACTCCAGTATGTTGCCGGGCTTGGACTCGCCCCGCGTGTCGGGAATCCACCATTGCGCAAGCTTGTCCGCTTGCGTCAACGCCTGGTAGATGGTGCCGGGAGGGCTCTTGATGCTGATCTCGTGCCAGATTTCCTTCATGGCATCCTCCTTCTCACGGTTGGAAAACAAGAAGCTTCGTCAGGCCGCAGCCCGGCAGCCCGAACTCGCATACGTCTGCAGCCAGCTCAGCACCCGTCCCCAGCCTTCGGCATGTTCGGCCGCCGCTTCACTCAGCCCGGCAAAGCCGCCATGGCAGATGGTAACGCGGGTGCCGGTGGCGATCGGCTCCAGCAGCCAGGCGACCGTCGTTTGCCGCCGGCCAAGCGTGGGATGATCCCAACCATAGGTCCGCGTCTGCACGATCCGGCGCGGCGCCTCGATCTCGACGAATTCGCCGCCGGCCGGCAGGTGCCTGCCGTCAGCCGCGCGTGCGGTGACGTTCCAGTGCCCGCCGACGCGCAGGTCGGCCGACCAATCCGTCATCCGGTAGGTGTCGGCTGAACCCCACCATTGCTCGACTTCCTTGCCGACCAGCGCCCTGAAGATGCGTTCCGGAGGCGCCTCGATCTCGGCGGATGCCATGATCGTCTCGCCATTGGTCATGCTCCGCACCCTGGGAATGTGCATCATGGATGTCTCCACATGAAGTTGTTTCGGTATCGAAACGAGGCCTTCATCCTTTTGATGGCGGGCGCTCAAAACCCTTGCCGGTCTCAAGCAGGCTCTTCAGGCTGGCCAGCACCAGCGGCCAGCCCTTGGCGACGTTGCCGATCAGGCTGTGCGGCCCGTCCGCCTCATGGGTGACGACAAGCTTCATCAACTCGCCGTCCTGCTCGATGGTGAAGGTGCAGCGCGTGTAGCCGTCGGCCTTCACCTCCGGCATCCATTCATTGCGCCATTTGATCACCAGGCGTCGCGGCGGGTCGATCTCGAGGATTTCGCCGCTGTCGGCAAGGCGCCCGTCGGGGAAGATCAGCTTCCAGCTGGAGCCCACCTTCCAATCGCTCTCCTGATAGGAGCAGAGAAAGAACTGCCGGTTGAACTCCGGGTCGGTCAGCGCCTCCCAGAGCTTTTCGGGCGTGGTGCGGATGTAGGTCACGTAAACGAAGCTGTTGCTCATCAGTCTTCCCTTTCGAGGCGTTTCTTCAAGTCGCTGAGGGCGGTCAGCCGTCCCCGTTCGAACTTGCCGATCCAGCGGTCGGCGATCTCGTTGATGGGAACGGGGTTGAGGTAGTGCTCCTTCTCGCGCCCCTTGCGGATGGTGGTGACGAGGTTCGCCTCCTCCAGGATCGCCAGGTGCTTGGTCACCGCCTGGCGCGTCATGTCCATCTCCGCGCACAGCGCGTTCAGCGTCTGCCCGTTCCTGGCATGGAGGCTGTCCAGCAATTGCCGGCGTGTCGGGTCGGCCAGTGCGCGAAAGACGGCATCCATGCTCATGGCTCTAATATGCAACCATTTGGTTGCATGTCAAGGCGGCTTGCGGATCACGAAAAGTTGCCTGCCCGTCAGGCAAGGAGCGGAAAGCGTCAGTGCTTGCGGGGAAACCAGAAGGCGTCGGCCATGCGCTTCATGCCGATGCGCTCGTAGAAGCCGACGGCGTCGGGCATGGAGATCAGGCTGATGGCGACGGACGGCCCGAGTTGCCGCCGCGCCTCGTCCATCAGGCCCTTGCCGATGCCGAGCCCTTGCGCTGATCGGGAAACAGCGAGTTCCGAGATGTAGCAGACCCAGGAAAAGTCTGTGACAGCCCTGATGACGCCGATCAGCGGCTTGCCGTCCACATCGAGACGTGCCGTCAACACCAGATTGGCGGCTGACAACATGGCCTTCAGCCGCGCTTCGTCATCGACGGGGCGCGTTTCGCCGAGGCCGGATTCCACCAGCACGCGGCGAAATTCGGCGACGTCGAGCGCTGGCTCGCGTGCATAGAGGATTTGGGAGTTTTCCACCATGACCGCAGACTGCACCATTGGGAGGGCAATTCGAAGTCGTTTTGCCTGATACCCTTGTGCCATCACGCACAAACAGTTGGCTTTTATTTGCCCGCGGCTTTGTGTAAACCGGGCCTCAGCAAATTCCCCCGCAACGAAAACACGGGCAAAAGCCATGGAAAAATTCACCAAGCTCACCGGCGTCGCCGCTCCGATGCCGATCGTCAATGTCGACACCGACATGATCATCCCGAAGGATTATCTCAAGACGATCAAGCGCACCGGACTTGGCACCGGGCTGTTCGCCGAAATGCGCTACAATGACGACGGTTCGGAAAATCCGGATTTCGTGCTCAACAAGCCGGCCTATCGCAAGGCGCAGATCCTGGTCGCCGGCGACAATTTCGGCTGCGGCTCGAGCCGCGAGCACGCGCCGTGGGCGCTGCTCGACTTCGGCATCCGCTGCGTCATCTCGACCTCGTTCGCCGACATCTTCTACAACAACTGCTTCAAGAACGGCGTGCTGCCAATCACCGTCAGCCCCGAGGATCTGGAAAAGTTGATGGACGACGCCTCGCGCGGCTCCAACGCGACGCTGTCGATCGACCTCGAAGCCAAGGAAATCCGCGGGCCTGATGGCGGCGTGGTCAAGTTCGACCTCGACGATTTCAAGCGGCACTGCATGCTCAACGGGCTCGACGACATCGGCCTGACCATGGAGAAGGCTGGCGCCATCGCCTCGTTCGAGAAGCGCAACGCCGAACTGCGCCCCTGGGCCTGAGCGGCACCTGTCCGACGGATAGGCCCGGCCCTTTCAGGCCGGGCTCGTGGCGACTGAAGGGAGGGACAGTCATGACACGTTCGCTTCTAGCCGGCGTTTGCGGTCTGGCGTGGATGTTGATGCCGGTGGCTGGCGCGCATGCACAGACCGACAAGGTGCTCGTGCCGGCTGACGAGCCATCCGGTGGGGCCACCAACCAAGACGCGTCGAGCACCGCCAATGCCGCCCTAGGCGAAGATGACAGCCAGGCACCGATCTCCTTCGAGGGCGGCCAGTTGACCATCACCCAGCCGGAGCAGGATGGCGAGAAGGTGCTTGCCTATGACGGCAAGGAACTGGCCAGCAACTACGATGTCTTCTTCGACAAGATAGTGAAGATCGGCGACATCAATGTGGCGCTGGTCGATGTCGGCGATGGCGGCAATCAATGCGGCCCGGCAAAGGTCATCGTGTGGAAGCCGGAAGGCGGCGCGATACAAAGCCTCAAGGTCGAGCAGGACGAGTGCGGCGCGCCGCCATCGGCGGTGTCCGACAACGCCATCTATTTCGTGCCTTATCTGTTGCCGGGCGATGCAAAGCCGGCTTTGCAATGGTCGCCCACCGGCGGGCTGACCACCTCGGGCAATCTGACCTACATGCCGGAACCCGGCACCGACTGGAAGGACGTCGATCCGTCGAAATACGACAACATCATCGACGCCTTCCACAACGAGGCTGTCTACAAGGAAGCGGAAAAGCTGCTCGGCAAGGACATGCCCGACATGGCAACCAGCCTGCTGGTCGGCGGCGGCACGGAAAAGACCGCGTCGGGCGCCTTCTATGCCAGCGGCTGCGTGCCGCATGATTGCGGCGGCAATGACGGCTTCATGGCGGTCGACCCGGCCCAGCACAAACTCTACTTCGCCCGCCGCGGCGACAATGGCGAGCCGAACGCTTGGCCGTCGGTGACGACATGGCCCGCCGATGTGAAGGAGGCGCTGGACAAGGCGCTGGGCTCGGCGAATTAGGGGTGCGGGTGGCGCTGGCGCCGCGCTTTCGTCATCCACGGGCGAAGCGACGCACAGCGGAGCGCAGACCCGAGGATCCATGCCGTGACCTTGGCCGAAGAGCGCGGCGGGGCATAATTCTGTGGGGCTGCAACGCCTTGAAGTCGCGCATGGATCCTATGGTCTGCGCCGCGTCGCTACGCTCCTTGCTTCGCCCAGGGATGACGATGCGAGAGATGCTCTGGCTAGAATCTCCGAGGCTGAGCTTCGCCACATCGTGACAATTGTCCGCTCGACTTGGCCCACGACCGGATCACCCTCCTCTGCTAGACGACGCGGATCAATGTAAGGAGGCCTCCGATGCGCAAACTCATCTCCACTGGCTCGCCGTTCGAAAAGACCGCCGGCTATTCGCGGGCCGTGGTGCAGGGCGACTGGTGCTTCGTCTCCGGGACGACCGGCTACGACTACGCGACGATGACGATGCCCGACGGTGTCGAGGCGCAGACGCGCAATTGCCTGGCGACGATCGGCAAGGCGTTGCAGGATGGCGGCTTCGCGATGGCCGATGTGGTGCGCGCGCATTACTACATCACCGACCAGGCTTTCGTGGACATCGTCTTCCCGATCCTGGGCGAGACGTTCGGCGACATCAGGCCGGCGGCGACGATGATCGTCTGCCAGCTCAACAAGCCGGAAATGAAGATCGAGATCGAAGTCACGGCGCTGCGGCGCTCGGCTGCGGGATCTTGAGGAAGTCCATGAAGGTCCGGCGCATCGTCGCCAATATCGAGACTCGGGATGCGGCGGCGGCGAAACGCTTCTACCATGACGTGCTGGGCCTCGACGTTCTGATGGATCAGGGCTGGATCGCCACTTACGGTTCCGAGGAACAAATGCAGGTGCAGGTCAGCTTCATGGCGCAAGGCGGCTCCGGCACGCCGGTGCCGGATCTGTCGATCGAGGTCGACGAGGCGCTTGCCGCCATGAAGGAAGCCGGCTTCGCCGTCGAATACGGCCCGGCCGACGAGCCCTGGGGTGTGCGGCGCTTCTATGTGCGCGATCCCTATGGCAGGCTGGTCAACATTCTCTCGCATCGGTGACGACATCTCGCGAGGCGCCGCAGGAGCTGCGACGTTGACGCAAGGATCGCGGCCTCATTCCAGCTTGGGTTCCTCGCCCCCACGAAGTGGGGGAGAGGTGGCTCGGCGAAGCCGAGACGGAGAGGGGGGCCTGCGCCCTACGAAAGCCCCCTCTCCGGCCGCTTCGCGGCCACCTCTCCCCCGCTTAGCGGGGGCGAGGAACCCAAGTCTTGAGAGGTCGGCCGGCCAGAGGGCCGTTGAAGAGCGCCGAACAGCCGCGCTTGTTCTGCGCGGCAGCGTTCCTCCTCCCCTTGCGCCGCAAGCGCTTGGCGTTTAGCAAGGCCGCGGTTCAAATTCTTTCTGGGACGGTTCTCCATGGCAACGAAGCATCTTTTCCTGCTCCCCGGCGACGGCATCGGCCCGGAGGCCATGGCCGAGGTCAAGAAGCTGATATCAGCCATGAACGAAAAGCTCGGCAGCGGCTTCGTCACCGAGGACGGTCTGGTTGGCGGCTGCGCCTACGACGCGCATGGCGCGGCGATCTCCGATGCCGACATGGCAAAGGCGATGGCCGCCGACGCGGTGCTGTTCGGCGCCGTCGGCGGGCCGAAATGGGATGCGGTGCCTTATGAAGTGCGCCCTGAAGCCGGCCTGCTGCGGCTGCGCAAGGACATGGAGCTGTTCGCCAATCTGCGACCCGCCATCTGCTATCCGGCGCTGGCGGCATCCTCCTCGCTCAAGCAGGAGGTGGTCGAAGGCCTCGACATTCTCATCGTGCGCGAGCTGACCGGCGGCGTCTATTTCGGCGAGCCCAAGCAGATCATCGATCTCGGCAACGGCCAGAAGCGCGGCATCGACACCCAGGTCTACGACACGTTCGAGATCGAGCGCATTTCGGGCGTCGCCTTCGAGCTGGCGCGCACGCGCAAGAACCACGTCACCTCGATGGAAAAGCGCAACGTCATGAAGTCGGGCGTACTGTGGAACGAGGTCGTCACCCAGACCCACAAGGCGCGCTACTCCGATGTCAAGCTCGACCACATGCTGGCCGATGCCGGCGGCATGCAGCTGGTGCGCTGGCCCAAGCAGTTCGACGTCATCGTCACCGACAATCTGTTCGGCGACATGCTGTCCGACATCGCCGCCATGCTGACCGGCTCGATCGGCATGCTGCCGTCGGCCTCGCTCGGCGCCCCGGATGCCAAGACCAAGAAGCGCAAGGCGCTCTACGAGCCGGTGCACGGCTCGGCGCCGGACATTGCCGGCAAGGGCATTGCCAACCCGATCGCCATGATCGCCTCCTTCGCCATGTGCCTGCGTTATTCCTTCGGCATGGTGGCGGAAGCCGACCGTCTCGAGGGCGCCATCGCCGCCGTGCTCGATGATGGCCTGCGCACCAAGGACATCATGTCCGAAGGCATGACCGAGGTCGGCACGGTGCGGATGGGCGACGCGATCATCGCCAAATTCCTGGGCTGATCCGATGGCGGTCGACGTCCGCTGGGCGACGACCGAGGACGCGGCCGCACTCGCGGCCATGCTGTGCGAGATGGCGGTGCATTACCGGCAACCGCCTCTCGCCGCCGAGCGGGCCCTTGCCGCGGCGCGGAAATGGCTGGCCGAGGAAAGTCCGGCCTATCCGCATTTCGCGCTCGCCTTCGTCGCGGGAGAGGTCAGCGGCCTGGCATCGGTGGCGATCGCGCATCCCGGCATCGATCTCGAGCGGCTCTTGTTCCTGAAGGATCTGTTCGTGCGCGGCGAGGCTCGTAACGCCGGCATCGGCCGCGCGCTGATCGGCTTCCTCGCCGACCATTGCCGGCGCCACGGCATCGGCCGCATCGACCTGACCACCGAGGACTGGAACGAGGGCGCGCTGCGTTTCTACGCGCGGCTCGGCGCCGAACGCCACGGCCAGAAGATTGTCCTCAGATTGTCGGGCGAGTCGCTGGCGGTTGCAGCTAAACCCTGACTCCTGCCGGCACCGGTCCCCACTGGTTTTCCCTGGCCTGCGTCGGGATCAGGGCGAAGACCAGGATGATCAGGCCGCCGATGGTGGGAATGAGCATCACGAGGCAGAGCCAGCCCGGCAGGCCGATATCGTGCAGGCGGCGCACGATCATGCCGAGGCCGGGCAGGAACGTTGCCAGCAGGAAAACGCCGAAAAGCCCGACCGTCACCGCCGGCATCTCGGCGCTGTCGAGGTTGCCCATCTCGACATCGGTGAAAATGCCGATGCCAATGATCGCCAGCAAGGCGATCGCCCAGAACAGGCAATAGCCCCAATATTCCTTGCGGCGGGCGCGGCCGGCGAAATTGAAGTAATTGCCTGTCAGGCCGCGCCAGAAATAGCCCCACAGGTCGGTGGGCTCGGCTGGCCCGGAGGACCGGCCGAAGGGTTGCGCCTGGGCTGCGCGCGCTGCCGGCGCATTGCCAGCTTGAGCCGCTGCCGCGTTCGCACCGGCATCGTTGGCCGGGTCCGCGGCCTGGGCGGTGATCGAGAAAACGTCCCGCGCCTGGCCGCCGCCCGGCTGGAATTCGACCCTCGTGCCTCGCGCCATGGCGGTTTGCCGGCGCAGGTCCTCGCGCCTGAACGTGTAACGATTGCCATCCGCCCCGGTGATGAAGCCGAAGCCCTGATCCTCGTCATAGTGAAGCACTTCGCCGCGCATTGGCCACCCCGCTCGCCACACCCCGCCAAAGGTGTGGCACAGGGGCGAACCTGTCGGCAAGGCCGCGCGACATGGCTACCGTCGCCATGGCAAATGAAGCATAAGACAGGAAGTGCAATCGCTTTCGCCAAAAGCAGACAATGACAGCCGAGCGTTCTGATGCCAGCGTCGTGACCGAGGACGGGGAGGTCATCACGCCCCCGACACTGGCCATCGACGCCACCGGGCTGATGTTGTGGCCGCCCGGCAAGGGTCTGGCGGGCATCCCGCGGGTGGAGAGCTTTCTGATCAACGCGGCGTTGGCGGATCCCGACCCTCGCGTGGACGTGGTGGCGTTCAGGTCCGGGGAAGGCCGGTTTCGACCGCTTGCTCCCTATGAACAGGAACATGTCGCGACGGGCGAGATCTCACCCCGCCGTGTCAAACGATGGCCGGGAAGAAGCATGGCGTTATCGCAGGCTTTCGAGGCGGTGAGGCAACGGCCATGGGACAAGCGTGAGGCAGACCGCCACCTCGCCAAGACGGTGACCAACGGCCGGACGGGGGTTGCCTGCGGCGCGACGAGGCTGCTGATCCGCGCCTATCGCCTGTATCGGCGGGCGCGGATCCGCCTGGGCCCGAGCCAGGATGCTCGGCGCCGGACCGCCGAGGCCGAACGCAGCCTTGTGCTGATCAGCCATCACATCCTGACCCAGGAAGACCGGTCCGCTGTCTCCGGCGCCGCCGGCAAGCTTGCCTTCCTCTGCCACGATATCATTCCGGCACTACGCCCCGATTTGCTTGGTTCGGGCACCGGCGAGCGTCGTTTCGGGTCTTATCTCGAGCAGCTCGTTCGCTCCGGCGCGCCAGCGTTCTGCGCTTCCGACGCGGTCGGCGCCACCCTCGCCGATCACATGCGCAGGGCCGGCATCGATCCGCCGGTGGTATACCGGTTTCCGATGCCCTCGATTCTGCACGAGACCGCTTCCCGCATGGGCAAGACCTCTCGCATCGAGGCTGGCGAACCGTTCGTGATCTACTGCTCGACCATCGAAGTGCGCAAGAACCACATCCTGCTGGCGCGCATCTGGCAACAGGCGCTCGAGGAAGGGGTCAAGCTGCCGAGACTTGTCTGCGCCGGGCGTTGGGGCTGGATGATCGAGCCGCTGCGCGCCTATCTCAAGGCGCATCCCGGCCTGCACCAGTCGGTTACATTCACCGGGCTGGTCAGCGACGAGGAGCTGATCCGCTACTATCGCAGCGCGTCCTTCGGCGTCTTTCCCTCGCATATCGAAGGCTGGGGCTACGGCGCCTCGGAATGCCTCGACTTCGGCGTTCCGGTCATCGTCTCGACGACGCCGTCGCTGATCGAGGCGACCGGCGGCCTGATGCCGGCGATCGATTCCAATGACCAGGCCGGCTGGTACGCTGCCATCCGCAGGATGGCGGAGGATCCTGCCTGGCGATCCTCGCTGGCGGAGCGCATCGCCCAACAGCATCGGCCGACGCCGGCATCGGCAAGCTGGGCGGCCATCAAGGCAGGACTGCAGGCAAGCGTGGCTGGCAATGTCGCGGCGGCCGCGCCGCTGCAAACCACGCGGCTCCGTTAAGCCGGCCGCTTTTTCGCTTTCTTGTGCTTCGGCGCGCCGGTGTTTTCGAATTTCGGCTTGCCCGGCTTTTTCGCCCACGGCTTGGCCTCGAATGCGCCGGCGGGGCGTTGATCGCCCGATGCCGGGTGCTTGTCGAATTTGCGCTTCGGCGCGTTCGGGTCGAACGGCGCCTTGCCGCGATGCGGCTTCTTGTCCGGGCTTGGCGGCTGGTAGCCGGCCCGCGACAGGTCCGGCGTGCCCTCGAGCCGCTTGACCGCGATGTTGCCCTGCAATTTGCGGTCGGGACCGATGGCCGCCAGGAAGCGGTCGGCCCAATCGGCCGATATCTGCACGTAGGTCTCTTCCGGCTGCATCTTGATGGCGCCGATCTCGCGCTTGGTGATGCTGCCGGTGCGGCACAGCATCGGGATCAGCCAGCGCGGCTCGGCATTCTGCCGGCGGCCGATCGACAGCGAGAACCAGACGCTGGCGCCGAAATCATCGCGGCGGCTGGGCGCCTCGTCGCGGCGCGCGAAGTTTTCGCCCGCCGGTCTTTCACGCGATGGCGTGAACGGCGCGATTTCCATCAGATCCTCGGGCGCCGAGCGGCTGGCGCGGCACTGGCGCACGAAGGCGGCCGCCACCTGTTCGGCGCCATGGCGGGCGAGAAGCGCGTCGATGAAACCGCGCTCGTCATCCTTCACCGCCTCGTCGAAAGCCGGATCGGCAAGGATGCGCTCGTCGTCGCGCCGGATCACGTCGTCGGCCGAGGGCGGGTTTGCCCATGTCGCCTTCAGCCCAGCATTCTGCAACAGCCGTTCGGTGCGCTTGCGGGCGCTGTTGGGCACGATCAGCGCGCTGACGCCCTTGCGCCCGGCGCGGCCGGTGCGCCCGCTGCGGTGCAGCAGCGTTTCCGGGTTGGTCGGCAGGTCGGCGTGGATCACCAGTTCGAGGTTGGGCAGGTCGATGCCGCGCGCCGCGACATCGGTGGCGATGCAGACCTTGGCGCGGCCATCGCGCATCGCCTGCAGCGCATGGCTGCGCTCGTTCTGGCTGAGCTCACCGGACAGAGCGACGACGGAGAAGTTGCGGTTGTTGAAGCGCGCGGTGAGATGGTTGACGGCGGCACGGGTGTTGCAGAACACCAGCGCGTTCTTGGCCTCGTAGTAGCGCAGCACGTTGATGATGGCGTTCTCGCGGTCGGCCTGGGCAACGCTCAGCGCCCGGTATTCGATGTCGAGGTGCTGCTTTTCCTCACCGGCGGCCGAGATGCGCACGGCATCGCGCTGATAGCCCTGCGCCAGCGTGGCGATGGAGCGCGGCACGGTGGCCGAGAACATCAGCGTGCGGCGCTCGGCGGGTGCGGCGTCGAGGATGAATTCGAGGTCCTCGCGAAAGCCGAGATCGAGCATCTCGTCGGCCTCGTCGAGCACCACGGCCTTGAGCGCCGACATGTCGAGCGAGTGCCGCGTGATGTGGTCGCGCAGGCGGCCGGGCGTGCCGACGACGATATGGGCGCCGCGCTCGAGCACACGCCGCTCCGAGCGCATGTCCATGCCACCGACGCAGGACGCCACCGTGGCGCCGGTCAGCTCGTAGAGCCATTCCAGTTCGCGCGTCACCTGCAGCGCCAGCTCGCGCGTCGGCGCCACGGCCAGAGCCAGCGGTGCCGCGGCGTGGCCAAAGCGCTCCGCGTCGCCCAGAAGGGTCGGCGCCAGGGCAAGGCCGAAGGCGACGGTCTTGCCGGAGCCGGTCTGGGCGGACACCAGCGCGTCGGCCTCACCCAGTTCAGGGGCCAGAACCGCCTTCTGCACCGGGGTCAGCTCGGAATAGCCGCGTTTTTCCAGCGCCCTGGCAAGCGCTGGAACAATAGCTTCGAAGTTGGACATCTCGCTCTTTCGGAATTCGGGGTCTGCGCTCGTCATGGAGCACGTGCCGGGGCCGGCGCCGCGCCAGCCAAACAATCTTGGCCGTTCGTACTTCCTGCTGCCTCTCTTGTACAGGGAAAGCCGCGTCGCTCGGCAATTGACTCTTTACGCAAACCGCGTAAAAGCCCGCTTCGAACGGGATCGTTTTTCGATGCGCGGCCTTTCGATGGCTCTTCTTGCATTCGATGCCCCCAGCCTCAATGCGAACCATTGGGCCGGGCGTGTCGGCGCGTCCCCTCGTTCCAGCAAAACCATGGCCAAAAAAACCACCACCAAAACGGTGTGATTCCCTTGGCCTAACCACCCTCTCCCGGGTCCGGCCCGGGGGACGGAACCCGCATCGGCCGGCGGGTTTCTCCAAAAACCAAGCGGAGAGGGACAGGAGATTTCGATGAGTTTCAAGGTTGCAGTCGTCGGCGCCACGGGCAATGTGGGCCGGGAAATGCTCAACATACTGGAAGAGCGCGGCTTTCCGGTAAGCGAAGTCGTGGCGCTCGCCTCGCGGCGCAGCCAGGGCACCGAAGTGTCGTTCGGCGACCGCACGCTGAAGGTCAAGGCGCTCGACCAATATGATTTTTCCGACACCGACATCTGCATCATGTCGGCCGGCGGCAACGTCTCCAAGGAATGGTCGCCGAAGATCGGCAAGCAGGGCTGCGTCGTCATCGATAATTCGTCGGCCTTCCGCTACGACCAGGACGTGCCGCTGATCGTGCCGGAAGTGAACCCGGACGCGATCTCGCTCTTCACGCGCAAGAACATCATCGCCAACCCGAACTGCTCGACGGCCCAGCTCGTCGTGGCGCTGAAGCCGCTGCATGACTTCGCCACCATCAAGCGCGTCGTCGTCGCCACCTACCAGTCGGTGTCGGGCGCCGGCAAGGAAGGCATGGACGAACTCTTTACCCAGACCCGCGCGGTCTTCGTCGCCGACGGCGTCGAGGTCAAGAAGTTCACCAAGCGCATCGCCTTCAACGTCATCCCGCATATCGACGTCTTCCTCGACGACGGCTCGACCAAGGAAGAGTGGAAGATGGTCGCCGAGACCAAGAAGATGCTCGACCCCAAGATCAAGCTGACGGCGACCTGCGTGCGCGTGCCGGTGTTCATCGGCCATTCGGAAGCGGTCAACATCGAGTTCGAAAAGCCGATCACCGCCGACGAGGCGCGCGATATCCTGCGCGAGGCGCCCGGCTGCCAGGTCTTGGACAAGCGCGAGGACGGCGGCTACATCACGCCGCTGGAATCGGCCGGCGAGGACGCTACCTTCATCTCGCGCATCCGCGAGGATTCGACCATCGACAACGGCCTGTCGATGTGGATCGTCTCCGACAATCTGCGCAAGGGCGCGGCCCTCAACGCGGTGCAGATCGCCGAGCTTTTGGTCGAGCGCGGCCTGATCCAGCCGAAGAAGAAGGCGGCTTAGTTTTCGCTCACGGGCCGTATCGCCGCTGCCGCGGCGGGCCCTCCGCGGGGGCGCCGGAAAGCCGGCGGCCCGCGGTCGCGGGCTCGGCCTTCGGCCGTTAGCTCCCTTCTCCCCGTTCACGGGGAGAAGGTCCCGGCAGGGGGATGAGGGGCAGCGCCGTAGCTTCAGGCCGGCTCTCCTCCGCCAAATTTTCCAGTATCACGATAGCCTCTTCCGCCCGGTCGGCGGGGACGAACAAATGGTCGTGGTAGAAAGCCGAGACCGGATTGACGCCCATGCCGGCGGCGGCCAGCCGTGTGGTGATGGCGGCGAGGAAGCCGACGGCTTCCAGCGACGAATGGATGTTCAGCGTGATCATGCGGCAGCGGAACGAAGCGGTCAGCCCCGCAGCGCTGGCCGCGTCCTCGGTGACGATCAGCGTCGCGCCTTCGCGTTCGCGAAACACCATCACCGGTTCGAGGCCTTCCGGCTGAGGGACGCCGGGCGCCAGCGTGACGAAGACATAGGTGCCGGCGAGCAATCGCGGTGTCATCGATGCCAGCAGTGTCTTCAGATCGGTCTCGCCTGTCACTTGTCTCCCCCCGCCTGATACGGGTTCGCTGCCCGCGTGTTCCTCAATATCCGCGACCGACGAATACCGATAGTCCGCGCCAGCGCGCACGGCGCACCGCACGGACGACATGGCGATGTCGCTGGCGGCTGAGCTTGCGGAGCGGTCGCATCGCACAATAAAGGAGCTGAGGACCAGCGCCGGTCCGCGAAAGGCCTTTGATGATCGTCCGCCCGCGCCCACGCCTTCTGCACCTGTTCTTCATCATGCGCGGCTCGGTGGTGCCACGCATCCTGCCGCAGATTCTTGGTTTCGCTGCCTATGGCGCCCTGGTGGTGGTGGTTGTGCGGGCGCTGAAGCTCGACTTCGGCAATGCCGGCACCGCGCCCTTCGCGCTGCTCGGCGTGGCGCTGTCGATCTATCTCGGCTTCCGCAACAACGCCGCCTACGACCGCTGGTGGGAGGCCCGCAAATTGTGGGGCCAGCTTGTCTTCGACATCCGCAACCTGGCGCGCGCCTCCGCCGGGCTGGTCGATGACCGGACCGAACTGCGTGGCCTGCTGATGGAAGCGATCGCCTTCTGCCACTTCCTGCGCGGCCTGCTGAGGCGGGTCGACGCGACGCCGCAAGCCCGCGCCTTCATCGGCGACGAGACCGAGATCGTCGCCAGGGCGGCCAACGCGCCGGACGCGATGGTGCGCGGGATGGGCCGCCGCATCGCCGCGCTGCGCAAGGCCGGCGCGATCGATACGATCGGCTACCGCATCCTCGACGAGCGCCTGTCGGAAATCGCCGCGGCGCAGGCCGGATGCGAGCGCATCATGGGAACACCCTTGCCGTTCGCCTACACCTTGCTTCTGCAGCGCACCGCCTATGTCTTCTGCCTGCTCTTGCCCTTCGGGCTGGTGTCCGGCGCCGGCTGGGCAACGCCGCTGTTCACGGCGCTGATCGCCTACACGTTCTTCGGCCTCGACGCGCTTTCGGAAGAACTCGAGGATCCGTTCGGCACCGAGGCCAACGACCTCGCCCTCGACGGCCTCTGCCGCGTCTGCGAAATCTCGGTGTTCGAGGCACTGGGCGAGACGCCACCGAAAATGCTCCCGGCGGAGAAGTTCTACTTTTCGTAGGCGCTCGACGCGCCTCTCTCTAATGGCCGCAGCGTCCCAAAAAGAATCCCGACCATGTCGGATCCTCGCCTCATGCCACGTCCTTGGTTCGACCCCAGCGAAAGGGCTGGAATCAACCGGAGGGAACACCATGAGCATTTCCGAAACCGCGCCTGCCTCGTCGGGCGCCCTGTGGACCGGCCGCGTGCTGAGCGGCATCATCGTGCTGTTCATGATCTTCGATGGCGCCATCAAGTTGCCGCCGCTCGACATCGTCACCCAGACGATGGTGCCGCTTGGCTGGCCGGCCGATGCGAACGTCGCGCGCATGCTCGGCATCATCGGCCTGATCTCGACGGCGCTCTACGCCTTGCCGCGCACATCGGTGATCGGGGCCATCCTGCTCACCGCCTATATGGGCGGCGCCATCGCCACCAATGCGCGGGTAGGCAACCCGCTGTTCTCGCACACGCTGTTCGGCGTCTATCTCGGTGTCGTGCTGTGGGCCGGCCTGTTTCTGCGCGACCCCAGGCTGCGGGCGCTGCTCCCGTTCAGCCGATAAGCACGAAGGAGAGAAAAATGTTCAGCACCATCCTCATCATCCTGGTCGTCATCGTCGCCGCCGTGCTCCTCTATGCCGCGACACGGCCGAACGACTTCGTCACCACCCGCACGGCCAATATCAAGGCTCCGCCGGAAGCGATCTTTCCGCTGATCAACGATTTCAGACGCTGGCCGACATGGTCGCCCTACGAAAAGCTCGATCCGAACATGAAGCGCACGCTCTCCGGCGCGGCAAGCGGCAAGGGCGCCGCCTATGCCTGGGAAGGCAATGGCAAGGCCGGCAAGGGGCGCATGGAGATCGTCAATTCGGTGCCGGCCTCGCTGGTGTCGCTCAAGCTCGATTTCGAAAAGCCGTTCAGGGCCAGCAACAGCGTCGATTTCACCCTGGCGCCGTCTGGCGACAACACCACCGTCACCTGGGCGATGCGCGGCGGCCGGCCGTTCATCGCCAAGCTGATGGGCCTGTTCATGAACTTCGACACGCTGATCGGTAGGGATTTCGAGGTCGGTCTCGCCAATTTGAAGCGCCTCAGCGAGGTATGATCGGCGTGAGACGATAATGCTTGCTCGAACAAGCGGTGTCGCGATCGTCATTCTTCTCGGGATCAAATTGGCCGTCTGAGAGTTAAGGACTCGGCGGCGAGACGGCGATCCGCGTGTGAGAGGAACGAAAATGAAGAAAATCCTGACTATTCTGGTATTGGCGACGGCGCTCGGTGCGTGCTCGCAGACGGAAAAAGGCGCCGCGGTCGGCGGCCTTGGCGGCGCTGCGATCGGCGCAGCCGTTGCCGGAGATCCTGTCCAAGGCGCTATCGTCGGAGGCGCGGTTGGCGCCGTTGCGGGCGCCCTGATAGGCCATGCCAGCGAAAGCGGCCAATGCCGCTATCGCGACCGTCACGGCCGTGTCTATGTAGACCGCTGCCCGCGCGGCTATTGACCGGGCCGCGTTCGACAAACGAAGTCGAAACAGCAAAACGGCGGGCCTAGGCCCGCCGTTTTCCCCGATGCTCTGACGCAATGCTTATTCGGCGGTGGCGGCTTCCGCCTCGGCCGGTGCGGCGGCTGCGGCCGCGACGGCGGCAGCGGCGTCTTCCTGCGCCTTCTTCAACAGGGCGGCGCGTTCCTGCGCCTTCTTGCCCGGCTCGGCCTTCTTCGGGTTGGAGCGGGCGTCGCGCTTGGCAATGCCGGCCTCGTCGAGGAAGCGCAGCACGCGGTCGGTCGGCTGGGCGCCGTGCGACAGCCAATGCTTGACGCGGTCGGCGTCGACCTTGACGCGCTCGCCGTCCTTGGGCAGCAGCGGGTTCCACGAGCCGAGCGACTCGATGAAACGGCCGTCGCGGGGCGAACGGGCGTCGGCGACGACGACGTGGTAGTAAGGACGCTTCTTCGAGCCCGCGCGGGCCAGTCGGATCTTCAGTGCCATTTCTTTTCTCCTAAAAGCTCTGATGTCGTTGATCGGTTGGTGGCTGAATTTTTTGTTTGTGCATGTCGTTGTCCCAAAACCGCTGAGCACTTTTGGGCGACATGCACCGGTCAGCCGGCTTTCGTCACGCCGTTGGAAGCGGCGATCTGTTCGTGGTGGCGGATCACTTCGCGGACGACGAAGTTGAGGAATTTCTCAGCGAAATCCGGGTCGAGATGGGCGTCCTTCGCCAGCTGGCGAAGACGGGCGATCTGCTGCTGCTCGCGCGCCGGATCGGCCGGCGGCAAGCCATGCGTCGCCTTCAGCACGCCAACCGCCTTGGTGCAGCGGAAGCGCTCGGCCAGCATGTGGATGAGGGCCGCGTCGATGTTGTCGATCGAGGCGCGATAGTCGGCCAGGACGGTGCGTGCGTCGGCCATGTCTTTTTCTTCGTTCATGGCGTCCTCACTTCTTCTTGCCGAGGCCGGGCAGGCCGCCGCCGAGACCGGGCAGGCCGGGAAGCTTCATACCGCCGGGCAAACCGGGCAGGCCGCCGCCGCCGGGAAGACCACCGGGCAGGCCCTTCATGCCGCCGAGGCCGGCCGCCTGCGCCTGCTTCTGCAAGGCTTCGAGCTGCCTGGGGTCCATCTTCGACAGATCGGGCATGCCGCCGCCCATCATGCCCCCGGGGCCGCCGCCTGGCATCATGCCGCCGAGGCCCATTTTCGAGGCGAGGCCGCCCATCATGCCGCGCATGAGGCCGCCGCCTTTGCCCTTACCGCCCATCGCCTTCATCATGTCGGCCATGCCGCGATGCATCTTGAGCAGCTTGTTGATCTCGGCCGCGTCGGTGCCGGAGCCGGCGGCGATGCGCTTCTTGCGCGAGTGCTTGAGAATATCGGGGTTGGCGCGCTCGGCCTTGGTCATCGACGAGATGATGGCGAGCTGGCGGCCGAACATCTTGTCGTCGAGACCGGCGGCGGCCATCTGGTCCTTCATCTTGCCCATGCCGGGCATCATGCCCATGATGCCGCCCATGCCGCCCATCTTCGACATCTGCTGAAGCTGCTGGGCGAGGTCGTTCAGGTCGAACTTGCCCGACTGCATCTTCCTGGCCATCGCCGCCGCCTGCTCGGCGTCGATGTTCTCGGCGGCCTTTTCGACCAGGCTGACGATGTCGCCCATGCCGAGGATGCGGTCGGCGATGCGCTTGGGGTGGAATTCCTCCAGCCCGTCCATCTTCTCGCCGGTGCCGATCAGCTTGATCGGCTTGCCGGTGACGGCGCGCATCGAAAGTGCCGCGCCACCACGGCCGTCGCCGTCCATGCGGGTCAGCACCAGGCCGGTGATGCCAACGCGCTCGTCGAAGCTTTTCGCCAGGTTCACGGCGTCCTGGCCGGTCAGCGAGTCGGCGACCAGCAGGATTTCGTGCGGGCTCGACACCTTCTTGATGTCGGCCATCTCGACCATCAGCGGCTCGTCGATATGGGTGCGGCCGGCGGTGTCCAGGATGACGACGTCATGGCCGCCGAGCTTGGCCGCCTGCACGGCGCGCTTGGCGATATCGACCGGGTTCTGGCCGGCAATGATCGGCAAAGTCGCGACCTTCACCTGCTCGCCGAGCTGGCGCAACTGCTCCTGCGCGGCGGGGCGCCGCGTGTCGAGCGAGGCCATCAGGACCTTCTTGTTCTGACGCTCGGTCAGCCGTTTGGCGATCTTGGCCGAAGTGGTCGTCTTGCCGGAGCCCTGCAGGCCGACCATCATGACGACGACCGGCGCCGGCGCATTGAGATCGACGGCGACGCCCTCGGCGCCCAGCATGTCGACCAGCTCGTCATGGACGATCTTGACGACCATCTGGCCGGGCTTGATCGACTTCAGCACCGCGGCGCCGACGGCCTTCTCACGCACCTTGTCGGTGAAGGAGCGCACCACTTCCAGCGCGACGTCGGCCTCGAGCAGCGCACGGCGCACCTCGCGCAGCGCCGCCGAGACATCAGCCTCCGACAGCGCGCCGCGGCCGGTCAGGCCGTTCAGGATGGAGCCAAGGCGCTCCTGAAGCGATTCAAACATCTTGCGTCCTTCGATCTCGGTTCATTCGACCCGAGAGGTAATGCGTTCGCGCCAAGTGTCCAAGCAAAAGCAAAAGCCAAAACCAAAAAGCACCCGGGGGCGCTCAGCGCTGCCGGGTGTTGGCCTCCAGGATCGATTTACAGCACTTCACCTCGAAGAGGTTTCGGCGTCCTGGTCGGCTTGCTCGGAGGGATACTCGTCGCGGAATTCGGGGCGTGTAGACAGGAAATCGGCCGCAGAGTCAAGACAAGGGCCGAGCCGGTGGTGTCTCAGTTTGAAATTCGGAAGCACCTCAACCCCGAACGCGCAGACTTTGGTGGGCGTCAGGCTGCCTTCCGTCGCAGGAGACTGGCCAGTACGGTGCGCATCCCCGAATATGACGGGCTGTCAATCTTCACTTCCCAATCGGTGTTGCGTTTCCGAGGGTGCTTCACATTGCGCAACGCTTCGCGGAACGTGTTCGGATCGACACCTACAGTTCGGGCCATACCTTCGGCGGTTGTGTACTTGGCAATCATGACGCTTCCTATGTTCACCAAACATATAAGCGTTTGCACAGCTCGGGCAAGAAATTAGGCGGTTACGCTAATTTCAAACCGAGACGCTATCGCCGAGCCGCGTTGCTTTGTGAGCCGCATTCAGGTCGCACGCGTCCGGTCCGGAAGCTCGGCGGCAACCCTGAGCGGCGAGCGTGGATGCAGAAGCAAGGCAATCGTCAGCAGGCTGCAGGCAATGCCGATAAAGGCGATCAGAACCGCGTCCGACGTCGTCCAGCCCGGCCCCTCGAGCGGCCTGGCGTTGAACAAAGCGAAGGAATTGTAGCTTTCCTGATGCGAGATCAGCAGAAAACCGGTCAGATTGTTGCCGAGATGGGCGCCGAAGGCCGCGCCGAGATTGCCGGTGGCATGGACCACGAGCGTCAACAGCAGGGCGAAAGCGGCGATCGAGGCCAGGACGCAGGCGTTGATGGCGGCGGTCGAGCTCGGGCTCCAATGCAGCGAGGTGAACAGCAGGCCAGGCAGCAGCGCCCAGATGACCGGGCTCTTGAACCGGTTGGCCAGGCCGCGCATCAGGTAGCCGCGAAACAGCATCTCTTCCGACGACGTCTGCAGCAAGGTCAGCGCGACGATCGGGACCAGGAACAGCAGCCAGGACGACAGGCTGATCGCGCCGCGCGCGATCTCGGGCTGCAGCAGGTAGAGCAGGATTTCGGACACAAGCGAGGTGATCAGCACCGCCACCAGCCCCTTGAGGAAGCCCGATCGCGAAACGCGACGGCCGACGCCGAAGAGAGCCGACAGCTTCTCGCCGTGGACCCAGCGCATGGCGATCCACAGGCCGATCCAGATGCCCGCAAAAGAGGCGAGCGCGGTGAGGATGCCCATGGGCGAGGCAAGGAACCCCTGCATGCCGGATGGGGGAGCGGCCGCTGCCTGCCAGGTGAAGAAGGCATAGGCGGCGCCGAACAGCACGGCCACCGTCGTTGCGGCCCAGAACAGGATGACGATCGCTGTTCCCAGCAAAAGGCGCGGCAAGGTCGTCTTGTGGTTCGGCGACCGCCGGTAGCGTTCGAAGGCGGCAGGGTCTGGTGTCACGCTGGCTCCTTTGCCGAATCCATCATCTGTTGATCTAGCTGATGGTCCCGAAAATCGGAATCGTTTTCGCAAAGGATTCATGCGCGGCGGCCGCGCTGTCATGTGAAGCGCGGTACCGTGGGATCGGCACTCGTGTCGCAAGCGGCCGCCGCGGTGGCGGCCGCTCGAGCTGTCAGCGCACCACGTACATGATGCGCCGTGTCTGCGGATCGATCAGCGCCGGCTGACCGTTCACATAGACATAGCGGTAGTTGTAGTCTGGAATTTCGCGCAGCTCGACGGTGTCGGGCAGGGTTGCACCGGTGACGACCTCTCCGTCCAGATAGACGGGGTCGAGGCGGTGCGTGTCGACATAGGTTCTGACCTCGGACGGCGGTGGCGGGAAAACGTCCTCGACAGGTTCACCGGCAACGATGGCTCCGGTATAGTCGCCCGGATAGTTTCCTATGTCTTCCGGCGGTGAAACGATTGTAACGCTGGAACCGTGCGGCCGTTGCGTCAGCACGACCCGGCTGCCGCCAAAGTCGGCCGTCACATAGTCGGAATAGACCCAGCCCTGGCCGCCGGCTTCGGCGATGGTGCACCATTTGCTGTTTTCGATGCAGCCATTGAGCGTCGCCGACTGTCCGGCGGCGAGCACGCCGATGACAGGATATTGCGGGCCGGGGCCGGCGCGCACGTTGAGATCGGTGACGGCGGAGACGGCGGTGTCGGCAAGCGCGGCACCCGACATCACGGTGAGCATCCCGGCGATCGCGGGAAACAGTATGGATTTCATGGGTTCTCTCCGTTTTCGTGGTCCCTCGCCAGCGAAACGGAGCTGTGGCGTATGCGTTCCGGCTAAAATGCCTGAGCCAACTCACGATTTGTTCCGGTTTCTTTCGGCAGACCGGTCAGAAGTTCGTGAACGAAGGCCAGTTTGCGCGCCGTGACGTCGGAGATAATGAAGGGATAGAGGTCGGGCAGGCCCATGCAGCGGTTTATGGAGTTGGAGGCCTCCGACAGCACCAGCCAGCGGGCGAGGATCCTTTCGAACGGCTCGGCTGCAGCCGAAGGCTCCGATGGCGCCGCCTGCGGTTCGCCACCGGTGTCGCCCCGTGGCAAGTCGTTCGCCTCCACCGTCGCCAGCCGGCCAAGCGGAAAGTTCAGCGCACGGACCATTTCCAGCGTGTCGGTGATGTGCAGATAATGGGCCCAGGTCTCCGCCCAGTCTTCCCACGGATGGGAGGTGGCATAGGGCGAGATGTGGCTCTGTTGCCAGTCGGGCGGCGCGCCACCGGCGTAATAAGTCTGCAGCGCCTGTTCGTAGCCGGCGCGGTCGTCGCCGAACAAAGCGCGGAAAGCGACAAGCCTTTCCGGGACGTCGCGGATCAGGCGATCCCAGTAATAATGGCCGAGCTCATGGCGAAAGTGGCCGAGCAAGGTGCGATAGTTCTCACCCATCTCGACGCGACGTTTCTCACGCTCGGCCGAATCGGCCTCGGCGACGTTGAGCGTGATCAGGCCGTTGTCGTGGCCGGTCAGGATGCGCTCGCCGCCCGGACCGCCGCCAATCGGATCGGCCAGGAAGTCGAAGGCAAGGCCGGCCTCGTCGGCAGGGTCCTGCTTGGGCGCGACCGGCAGGCCGAAGGCCAGCAGCGAATAGATGGCGCGCTTCTTTGCCGCCTCGACGCGGATCCAGCGGCGGCGATTGCCGTCGACGGAGAGATCCGGGATCAGCTTGTTCAGCACGCACGCCTGGCAAAAAGCCTGTCCCGGCTCGGCCATCCAGTTGCAGGCGCATTCATCGGCATTGGTGCACTGGAAAATGCCGTCGACGCCCGACAGGGCGAAACGTGCGTGCTCCGGATAGTAGAGCACGAGGCTGCCGCAGTTCAGGCACTGGGCGTTCTCGAAGTATAGACGATGGCCGCAATGCGGGCAGTCGAAGAGCTTCATGCAGGTCTCGATTTCATCAGGCACCCGATCGATAAAGGTCTCAAACGTTCGCCACCTGCCGGTGTTCCTCGGTGCGCTCAGGTTATTTTGCCGCTGGTTGCTGGAACGACATATCTTGCCACATTAAACACCTGATCGTAGTCAAGTTCTCACCATTCGCTGGCGGCGGCGCGCGACGAAACCACGTGACGACTTCTTGGCAGTGACAAGGGCGTGTTTCGCTGGCAAATTCGCAGCTGGGACGTGAATCAGACAACCAGGAGAACAACATGGCATTTCTTGCCAAGGGTAGGATTTTAGTGGCTGCGGTGGTGGCGGTGCTTGCGCTGGCGACGGGCGCGCAGGCGGCGGGCAGCTGTGGCAAGACCGGCGCCGGCTTCGATGCCTGGAAGCAGGATTTTGCCGAGCAGGCCAAGGCCGAAGGTGTGGGCTCGAGGGGGCTGTCCGCACTGGCTGGCGCCACCTACGCAACAAGGACGATCTCCGCCGACCGCGCCATCCACAAGGCTTTCAGCGGCTCGGTGGAAGATTTCATGAAGCGTCGTGGCGGGGCCACGATCATTTCCAAGGGTCGTTCGCTGAAGAAGTCGAACGCGGCGCTGTTCAGCCAGATCGAACGGAACTACGGCGTGTCGCCGGGTGTGTTGCTCGCCATCTGGGGCATGGAGACGGGCTTCGGTGCCTCCATGGGCAACCAGAACACGGTTTCCGCCATTTTGACGCTTGCTTATGATTGCCGTCGCCCGGACTACTTCTATCCGCACGCCATTGCAGCCCTGAAGCTGGTCGATCGCGGAGCATTGACCGCCTCGTCTGTCGGCGCCATGCATGGCGAGATTGGCCACACGCAGTTCCTGCCCGGAAATGTCTTGAAGTATGCGGTCGGCAACGGAAACCTGCGCGACAGGAACACGGCGTTGGCCTCCACCGCCAACTTCCTCAAGGGTCATGGTTGGCGGGCTGGCGCGAGCGCGCAGGCGAATATGGGCGCAATTGCCGGCTGGAACTCCGCGAGCGTCTATCAGCAGGCCATCGCCCGCATCGCCATGGCGATCGATGCCGACTGATAGAAATTTCTGCCGATAGAAAGAGCAAGAGCCCGGCTATGCGCCGGGCTTTTTTTTCGAGACGCCGAGCGTGATGCGCGCGGCGAGGCTCACGCCGGCAGAGGGCGGATCGAAATCCTCGGCCATGGCCGGACCCGCCAGAAGAACCAGCGGCGCCAGGCCTCGGCCGAGGCAAGGCATCCGAGTTATTTGTTGCGATTGCGCGCGGCAAGCGTCCTCAGCCGCAGCGCGTTGAGGCGGATGAAGCCGGCGGCGTCCTTCTGGTCGTAGGCGCCGCGGTCGTCCTCGAAGGTGACCAGCGCATCGGAATAGAGCGTCTTCTTCGACTTGCGGCCGGTGACCATCACGTTGCCCTTGTAGAGCTTCAGCCGCACCGTGCCTTCGACGTCTTCCTGGCTCTTGTCGATCATCGCCTGCAGCATCAGGCGCTCGGGCGCGAACCAGAAGCCATTGTAGATCAGCTCGGCGTAGCGCGGCATGAACTCGTCCTTGAGGTGGGCGGCCCCACGATCGAGCGTGATCGATTCGATGGCGCGGTGGGCCGCGATCAGGATCGTGCCGCCGGGAGTCTCATAAACGCCCCGCGATTTCATGCCGACGAAACGGTTCTCGACCAGATCGAGCCGGCCGATGCCATTGTCGCGGCCGAGATCGTTGAGCGCCGCCAGCATGGTTGCCGGCGACAGCTTCTTGCCGTTGAGCGCGATCGGATCGCCCTTGAGGAATTCGATCTCGATCTCGGTGACCTTGTCCGGCGCGTCCATCGGCGAAACGGTGCGCTGGTGCACGAATTCCGGCGGCTCGCTCCACGGATCTTCCAGCACTTTGCCCTCGGAGGACGAATGCAGCAGGTTGGCGTCGACCGAGAACGGCGCGTCGCCTTTCTTGTCCTTCGGCACCGGGATCTGGTGCTGCTCGGCGAAGTTGATCAGGTCGGTGCGCGACTTGAACGACCAGTCGCGCCATGGCGCGATGACCTTGATGTCGGGGTTCAGCGCGTAGGCGGAAAGCTCGAAACGAACCTGGTCGTTGCCCTTGCCGGTGGCGCCGTGGGCGATCGCGTCGGCGCCGGTTTCCCTGGCGATCTCGACCAGGTGCTTGGAGATCAGCGGCCGCGCGATCGAGGTGCCCAGGAGGTAGGTGCCTTCATAGACGGCATTGGCGCGGAACATCGGAAAGACGAAGTCGGACACGAACTCCTCGCGCACGTCGACGACGCGGATGTCCTTGATGCCCATCATCTCCGCCTTGCGGCGCGCCGGCTCGAGTTCGCCGCCCTGGCCAAGATCGGCGGTGAAGGTCACCACTTCGGCACCGAGTTCGGTCTGCAGCCATTTCAGGATGATGGATGTGTCGAGGCCGCCGGAATAGGCGAGCACGACCTTCTTGACGTCTTTTGCTTTTGACATTTGGCGGTTCCGCGACAGGAGTTCTCGGCGGGCGAGGTATCACGCCGTTTCCGGTCACCGCAAGAGATGAACGCCGTGGATCGCCGCGAGGCGGCAAGCGGACAGGCGATTCAAGGGGGCTGGATCAGCGTTTCAATCACCCAGCCGCTGGCAACCGCAGGCCCTATCCCCTAAAGGCTGCGTGTCCGATCCCCCGGGGCCACCCATGTCCTTCATTCCCGACACCACCACGCTGATCCAGTTCGCCATCGCCACCGTGATCCTGGCGATCACGCCGGGGCCGGACATGACCTTGTTCGTCTCGCGCACGCTGAGCCAGGGCCGCGCCACCGGCTTCGCCTCGATGGCCGGCGCGCTGTGCGGCACCCTGATCCACACCACGCTGGTGGTGGTCGGCGTCTCGGCGCTGATCGTTGCCTCGCCGATGGCCTTCTTCGTATTGAAGATCTTTGGCGCCGGCTATCTGGTCTTCCTGGCCTGGCAGGCGATCACCAAGGGCTCGGCCTTTTCGCCGGAGAAGAAGACAGGCCCCCGGATTTCGCTGTTGCGCAGCTGGGCGGCGGGGCTTGGCGTCAACCTGCTCAACCCGAAGATCATCCTGTTCTTCATGACCTTCCTGCCGCAGTTCGTCTCCGCGCATGATCCGAACGCGCCCGGAAAGCTGTTTTTCCTCGGCTCGATGTTCATAGTGCTGTCCATCCCGGTGACCGTGCCGATGGTGCTGGCGGCGGAAAGATTTTCAGCGGCGATGAAGGCCAGCCCGCGCGTCACGCGGGTGGTCGACTATCTCTTCGCCGGCGTGTTCTCCGCCTTCGCGCTCAAGATCCTGACGGCGCAGGCGAAGTAGGCTTCATCTTCCCGTTTGACCGGGATCCTTCCCGAAAGCCGATTTCCGCCTTTCGGGATCATGGTCGGTTCCGTCCTGCCACCAGCTTCCGGCCCAGCGCCCGGCGCTGAGCCAGTAGAAGATGCCGCCCACCATGCCGCCGCCAATCACCGCCATGATGGCGCTGGTGTCCCTGACCGCGAAAGTGGCGTCATCTGCATGGTCGACCAGGCCGAGGAAAACCGCCGCAACCACCGCGCCCGCCAGTGCATAGAACAGCCAGTCGCGCCGGCCGAGGATCTCGGCAAGCAGGATGACGATCGCCGCCGGCATGAAGGCGAAATAGGCGACGAACAGGGCGATGAAGGGAATTGAAAAATAAAGGGAAGCTGCTGCCGCCGGTTGCGCGTGCTCCGGCGTGTAGCCGAGCGAGGCCAGGAACAGGATGTTGAGGAAGGCGCTCGCCGCCAGCGAGGCGACCGCATAGCCGAACAGGATGACGGCGAAACGGACGAGGTAGGCGGCGAAACGGCTCATCCCAAATCCCAGCGTGCGAGATGGCCGGACTTGCGCCCGGCCAGAAGCCAGTAGACCAAACCGGCGGCAATGCCGGCCGTGGCCAGAAAACCGAGATAGCCCGGATTGAAAACAAAACCTTCGGCCGAGCGCGGGATGGAAACACCAAAGGCGATGGAGGTGATCGCACCCGTGACCGCAAAGTAGAACCATCCTCGAAGCGACAACCGTTCGGCGACCAGGATTGCCGGGCCGACGATCAACAGGGCGCCGACCATCACGGTCAACACGGCGAGCGGGAAGGAGCCCAGCCAGTCGAATGCGAAAATGATGGACCAGTTCCCGTCTTCCACACCTTCCAGAAGAGCGATCAGCAGCACGGGTACCAGGATCGAGGTCAGCACGGCGGTGATATAACCGACTGCTATGATGGCGAAGCGCTTCAGCCAGGCAAAGGGACGGCTCACGCCTCGCCGTGCCCCGCGATCATCATGGCTTCCAGCGCCAGCCGGTCGACCTTGCGCATGCGCTCCGAGTCCGACTTGAGCTGGCCGCAGGCGGCCAGGATGTCGCGGCCGCGCGGGGTGCGGATCGGCGAGGCATAGCCGGCATTGTTGATGTAGTCGGCGAACTTCTCGATCGTCTCCCAGTCCGAGCACTGGTAGTTGGTGCCCGGCCACGGGTTGAACGGGATCAAATTGATCTTGGCTGGAATGCCCTTGAGCAGCTTGATCAGCCCCTTGGCGTCCTCGATGGAATCGTTGACGTCCTTCAGCATCACATATTCGAAGGTGATGCGCCTGGCGTTCGACAGGCCGGGATAGGCGCGGCAGGCGGCGATCAGTTCCTTCAGCGGATACTTCTTGTTGATCGGCACAAGCAAGTCGCGCAGATCGTCATTGGTGGCGTGCAGCGAGATCGCCAGCATGACGCCGATCTCTTCGCCAGTGCGGAAAATCTCGGGCACGACGCCGGAGGTCGACAGCGTGATGCGGCGCTTCGACAGGGAAAGACCGTCGCCGTCGGAGGCGATCAGCAGCGCCTTCTTCACCGCCTCGAAATTGTAGAGCGGCTCGCCCATGCCCATCATGACGATGTTGGAGACTTTTCTGCCCTCGGCTGGCACGATGGCGCCGTCCGGTGTGTCGCGGTCGGGGAAGTCGCCGAGCCGGTCGCGCGCGGTGAGCAATTGCGCCAGGATCTCCTCGGCGGTGAGGTTTCGCACCAGCTTCTGCGTGCCGGTGTGGCAGAACGAGCAGGTCAGCGTGCAGCCGACCTGCGAGGAGATGCAGAGCGTGCCGCGGCCTTCTTCGGGAATATAGACGGTCTCGATCTCGACCGGCCGGCCGGCGCCGCGCGGCGGAAAACGGAACAGCCACTTTCGTGTGCCGTCCGAAGAGATCTGTTCCTCGACGATCTCGGGCCTGGCGACGGTGAAATGCTTGTCAAGCTCGGCGCGCAAATCCTTGGAGATGTTGAACATGCCGGCGAAGTCGGAGACGCCGCGCACATACATCCAGTGCCAGAGCTGCTGGGCGCGCATCTTGGCCTGGCGCTCCGGCACGATGCCCGAAGCGACGAGAGCCTCGCCGAGTTCGACGCGCGTCAGGCCGATCAGCGACGGCTTCTCGGGCTGTGTTGCGCGGGCGCGCAATGCGTCACGGGCGCCTTCGGCGGTAAGATCGAATGAAAGGGTCATGGTTGCACTGATATAAGCGGTTTGCGGCCGATTTCATCATCGTGCCTGATATGAAGCGCGGCGCATAGCACAGGTTGAGGGCAGAGTCATGCCGGACGACCTTTCCTTCTCCCCCTGTGGGAGAAGGTGGATCGGCGCGCAGCGCCGAGACGGATGAGGGGTGTTGGACGGAATGAGGCGTTGGTAAACTGGCCGCCGTCAGTCGGTCAGCGCCTGGACGGAGGGTTTCGCCAAACTGGAACACCCCTCATCCGACCGAGCTTCGCTCGGCCACCTTCTCCCACAGGGGGAGAAGGGGGGAGCCGTGCCAGCCTATTTGCACTTGGCGATCGAGGACAGCGCCGCCGAAATGCCTTTCAGCGAGAAGACATAGGAAGTGGGATTGCCGCGGCCCGACTTCGCCGTCACCTTCATGTCGGTGCCGGTCTTCATGGCGGCGATCAGCACCGGCTCCTCGGCGGCGTTCTCGACCCAGGCCGACTTGCCGCGCGTGAACATCGAGAAGGACTTCTTGTCGATGGTGACGGTGGCCTTGGAGCCTTCCTGGAAGTTGTAGCCGGCAATGAATTGCGGCTCGTAGGACACCTGCTGGCCGGGCCGCTGGCTGACGAAGAAGAACATGTCGCCATGGTCGAGCGTCGGCGGCTGCTTGTCGGTCGGCACGGTCAGGACATAGCAGACCTTGCCGCCCGATGCCTGGTAGCTGTAGGTGCCCCAGGCATTGTGCTGGCCGATCTTGGTCGCCGACTGCGCCAGTGCCGGCGCTGCCGCGGCCACCAGGACCAGGCTCGAAACTATAGCAATCAATCCGCGCATCGTTTTTCCCGTATCCCAAATGGTGCGGCGGCAGGCCGGCTTGGCGTCCTGCCCGTCGCTTCATTTTGATTTAATCTGGGTTACCAAACGGTGAATCTCCTTCGAGAAAAGGACCCTCACCCGAGGAAACCGCCGCCATTCCCGCGCCGCCGCCTCGTCAGCGGGTGGCGCGACGTCCCTTCGGCGACTTGGAGGCCACGAAAGCGGCAAGAGTTTGACTTTTTCCCTGGCCGCTTAAGGCCGATGTCCAGGGGGCGTGGGCTGGCGTGGAGACGCTCAGCCCTTGTCGGCGATGGCCTCCTTGGCGGCCTGCCGGTGCGCCGGCGTGATGTGGGCGCTGACGGCGGTGATGGCGGCGGTCAGCACGGCGATGTCATCGGTGAAGCCAAGCCCGAGGACGAAGTCGGGGATGACGTCCACCGGCAGGACGAAATAGCCGAGCGCGGCGACCAATATGCCCTTGGCGCGCAACGGCGTGTTCTTGTCCATGGCGCAGTAGTAGGCGGCGACGACCTCTTCCATGAACGGAATCTGCCGTGCGGCCTTCTTCGCCGTGCGCCAGAATTTCTCGCGCACTTCGCTCTCGCCGCCGAGCTTGTCGCCAAAGCCGAAGAAATCAAAACCGGATTCTTGCGCCATCAACCTCTCCTTGCGGGGGCACATGCGCATCCTGGCGCATGCCCGCGGGGGAAGATGTGGTGAAATCCGAACCCTGCTGCAAGTGCCGGCTCCGATTTGAGGTCCGCCGCTCAATCGCAGGCATGTCCGGAAGGCACTCAGCCGCCGAAATAGCGGTTCATCTTCTTCGCCATCTCGATATCGAGCACGCTCAAGCCGCCGACATCATGGGTGTTGAGCGTCACGTCGACCGTCTTGTAGACGTTCGACCACTCCGGATGATGGTCCATCTTTTCGGCGGCAAGCGCGACACGGGTCATGAAGGCAAAGGCCTCGGAGAAATTCTTGAAGGTGAAGGTGCGGCTGATGGAGCCGGCGTCCTTTGCGAGGACCCAGCCGTCGAGCCCGGTCAGCGCTGCTTCAGCGGCTTCCCTGCCCAGTTTCTCTCTCGCCATGTCGATTTCCCGTGCTATTTCGAACAGTCTCTGAAGCCGACACCATAACGCCGGATCGATGCGCGCGAAGCCCATAAATTCCATTCTGTTTGTCTGCCTCGGCAACATCTGCCGGTCGCCGCTGGCCGAGGGCGTGTTTCGCGCCGTCTGGGCGGAGCGCGGACGGGGCCGGGACATCCTGCTCGATTCAGCCGCCACCAGCGGCTGGGAGGTCGGCTCCGCCCCCGATCCACGCTCAATCGCGGTCGCGGTGCGTCACGGCATCGATATTTCCGGACAGCGGGCGCGCAAGGTCACATCCGGGGATTTTCATCGCTTCGACCTGATTTTCGGCATGGACCGGTCGAATGTCCGCGACCTGAAGGCGCTGGCGCCGGCAGCCATGCACGAGCGCATCCACCTGTTCCTGGAATTCGCCGAGGGAACGGCGCGCGACGTGCCGGATCCCTACCATGACGGCGCGGAAGCGTTCGCGTCCGTCTATCGCATGATCCGCGATGCGTCAGAGGCGCTGGCTATGCGACTGGAAGCGCGGGCGTCACTGCCCGACAGCGGCCAGGCTTCCTCGACGATATAGGGCCCGCCGCCGACCGAATCGCGCGACGACATCAAAACGAAGCGGCCGACGCGGAACGGCAGCGTCGAGAAATTGCCGCGCGCCGACAGATACTGGGCGACGTCCAGCGGGGTCGAATTGCGCAGCCGGGCTAGGGTTACATGCGGCATGAACTTGCGCGGGTCGGCGGGGATGCCGAGCCGCTGGCAGATGCGCTCGATTTCGCCCTGAAGTGCCGTCAGATCGGGCGAGGCGGAAGCGCCCGCCCACACCGCGTGCGGTTTCTTCTGGCCGAAAGCGCCGACACCGGACAGCGTCAGCGGGAAGGAGGGACGGTGAACGCGGTCGAGCGCGTTGGCGATCTCGTCGGCGACATGGCCTGGGACATCGCCGATGAAGCGCAGCGTCAGATGGTAGTTTTCGACGTCGATCCAGCGGGCGCCTGGCAGGCCGCCCCGCAGCAGGGACAGCGAAAGAGCGGCGTCACGCGGTATTTCGAGGGCGGTGAAAAGACGCGGCATGAAGAGCCTCCCTTCCTCGAATCGAACTGTCACCCGTAGCGAATCATCGATAGTCAAACGGAGCAAGAGGTTTGTTGGTCACAGTCCCTGCCAAAAAGCTTCCCCAACGGAAACAGGTCCAGTCCGGCCTCACCAACCTCCTGGCACCGCCGCGACGGCCTTCTCGAGCGTCGGCAGGATGCGTTCGACCATCCGGTCGACGCCCCGGGCGTTCGGATGCATGCCATCCTCGAGCTGCAGGCCAGGCTGGCCGGCGACGCCGTCGAGAAAGAACGGGTAGAGCGAAACATCATATTTCCCGGCCAGCTGCGGAAAGATGGCGTCAAAGGCGTTCTGATAGTCGGCACCGAGATTGGGCGCGGCGCGCATGCCGGCCAAAAGCACGGCAATCTTGCGCTCCCTCAGCTTGCCCAGCATCTCGTCCAGGTTCTTTTGCGTGATGTCGGGCGGGACACCGCGCAGCATGTCGTTGGCGCCGAGTTCAAGGATGACCAGCTGGGTGCCGTCCGGCACCGACCAGTCGAGCCGCGCCAGGCCACCGCTCGACGTGTCGCCGGAAACGCCGGCATTGGCGACGGTCACGTCATGGCCCTTGGCGCGAAGCGCGGCCTGCAGTTTGTCGGTGAAGCCCTCGTCCGGCCCAAGGCCGAAGCCCGCCATCAGGCTGTCACCGAAGCCGACGATCTTGAACGGCTCGGCACGCGCCGACGAAATGGCGCCGCAAATGGCGAGGAAAACGATGAAGCCTGCGGCAATACTGCGTTTGAAAGACATGCGGCAGGCCCCATATGACCAAGGAATTCTTTCGGCGACGGTCTGCGACAAGCAGAGCCTTCATTCTCCCATATAGGACGCTTTCATTTTGACAGAAGCCGTCATCGAGCTGAAAGACGTGTCTCTGACGCTTGGCGAAGGGGCGTCGTCGGTCCATGTGCTGAAAGGCGTCAGCCTTGAGGTGGCGCGCGGCGAGGCGACCGGCATCGTCGGTCCATCGGGCTCCGGCAAGTCGACCTTGCTGATGGTCCTGGCCGGCCTGGAAAGGGTCGATTCGGGTACGGTACGAATCGCCGGCGAGCTGCTCAACGGCAAAAGCGAGGACCGGATTGCTTCGTTTCGCGGCCGAAACATTGGCATCGTGTTCCAGTCGTTCCACCTCATTCCCAACATGACGGCACTCGAAAATGTCGCGGTGCCGCTGGAACTGGCCGGCCATGCCGATCCGTTTTCGGTGGCGGCGCGCGAACTGGCGGCGGTCGGCCTGAGCGACCGCGTCACCCATTATCCGGGCGAACTGTCGGGCGGCGAGCAGCAGCGCGTGGCGATCGCCCGGGCGCTGGCGCCGTCGCCGCGTATCCTGATCGCCGACGAGCCGACCGGCAATCTCGACCAGGCAACGGGGCGGCAGGTCGCCGACCTCCTGTTCGCCAAGGCGGCCGAGCGTGGCATGACGCTGGTGCTGGTCACCCATGACCCCGCACTCGCGGCGCGCTGCTCGCGCCAGGTTTCGATGCGCTCCGGCCGGATCGAGGCGCCGGCGCCCGTCAAGGTCACCGCCTGATGCCGCTGGCGCAGACGTTGAAGCTCGCGATCCGCTTCTCGCTGCGCGAAATGCGCGGCGGCCTGTCCGGCTTCCTCATCTTCCTCGCCTGCATCGCGCTCGGCGTCGCGGCGATCGGCGGCGTCAATTCGGTGGCGCGCGCCATCACCGCCGGCGTCGCCAATCAGGGCCAGACGCTGCTTGGCGGCGATCTTCGCTTCCAGATCAACCAGCGCGATGCCAGCGAGGCCGAACGCGGCTTCCTCAACGGCCTGGGCGCGATTTCGCGTACCATCAGCATGCGCTCGATGGCGCGTCTCGCCGACGGATCCGACCAGGCGCTGGTCGAGGCCAAGGCGGTGGACGACGCCTATCCGCTCTATGGCGCGCTGGAAACCGAGCCGGCGCTGTCGAAGCGGGAACTGTTTGGCGAAGAGTTTGGCGTTTTCGGCGCCGCGGCACCGGATCTGCTGTTCGAAAGGCTGCATCTCAAGCTCGGCGACCGGCTGAAGCTCGGCACCGCCACCTTCGAGCTGCGCGTCAGGCTGGTCACCGAGCCGGACGCCGTGTCCGACGGTTTCGGCTTCGCGCCGCGGCTGTTGATCTCGAGTCAGGGACTGGCGGCCACCGGGTTGATCCAGCCGGGCAGCCTGGTCGAAAATGCCTACAAGATCCGGCTGCCGGCCGGCGCCGACGAGGCGCGGCTCAAGGCCATCCAGGATCAGGCGGCCAAGGATTTTCCCGAGGCCGGCTGGTCGATCCGCACGCGCAGCAATGCCGCCCCGGCGCTGTCGTCCAACATCGAACGCTTCTCGCAATTCCTGACGCTGGTCGGGCTTACGGCGCTGGTGGTGGGCGGTGTCGGCGTCGCCAACGCGGTGCGCGCCTATCTCGACGGCAAGCGCGGCGTCATTGCCACCTTCAAGAGCCTGGGCGCTTCCGGCGGCTTCGTCTTTGCCGTCTATCTGGTGCAGATCCTGATCATCGCCGCTTTGGGCATTCTGCTTGGCCTGCTGCTGGGCGCGCTGATGCCGTTCGCCGCCAGTGCCGCGCTCAAATCCGTCATCCCGGTGCCGGCGGAAGGCGGCTTCTATCCCGGCGCGCTCGGCATGGCGGCGCTGTTCGGCCTGCTGGTGACGCTGGCCTTCGCGCTTCTGCCGCTCGGCCGCGCCCGCGACGTGCCGGCCACCGCTCTGTTCCGCGAGATGGGGCTGGAAGGGCGGGGCTTTCCGCGCCCTGTCTATATTGCCTCAGCCGTCGGCATCGCGCTGTTGCTGGCGGCGCTGGCCATCCTGTTTTCCAGCGACCGCCGCATCGCCTCGATCTTCGTCGGCGCCACCATCTTCGCCTTCCTGGTGCTGCGCTTCGTCGGCGCGCTGGTGCAATGGGCGGCGCGGAAGAGCCCGCGTGTGCGCTTCGTGGCGCTGCGGCTCGCCGTAGGCAACATCCACCGGCCCGGTGCGCTGACCCCATCGGTCGTGCTGTCGCTGGGGCTCGGGCTGACGCTGCTGGTGACGCTGGCGCTGATCGACGGCAATCTGCGGCGGCAGATCTCCGGCAGCCTGCCGGAGCGGGCGCCGAACTTCTTCTTCGTCGATATCCAGAGCAGCGATGTCGATTCGTTCTCCGCGCTGATCGGCAAGGAGGCGCCACGGGGAACGCTCGCCAAGGTGCCGATGCTGCGCGGCCGGGTGATGGCGCTGAACGGCGTCGATGTCGACAAGGTGAAGGTTCCGGCGGAAGGCGCCTGGGTGCTGAAAGGCGATCGCGGCCTGACCTATGACGCGAAACTGCCGGAAAACGCGACGCTGACCGAGGGCAGCTGGTGGCCGGACAATTATGCCGGCGAGCCGCTGGTCTCTTTTTCGGCCGTGGAAGGCAAAGAGATCGGGCTGAAGCTCGGCGACACCATCACCGTCAATGTGCTCGGCCGCAACGTGACGGCCAGGATCGCCAATTTCCGCCAGGTCGAATGGGAGACGATGGGCATCAATTTCGTCATGGTGTTCTCGCCCAACACATTCGCCGGCGCCCCGCATGGCTGGATGGCGACGCTGACCGAAAAGAATGCCTCGACGGCCGATGACGCCCGCATCCTCAATGCCGTCACCCGCGCCTTCCCGGCGGTGACGACGGTCCGGGTCAAGGACGCGCTCGATGTCGTCAACCGGCTGGTCGGGCAACTGGGCACGGCGATCCGGGCCGCGGCCGGCGTGGCGCTGATCGCTTCGGTGCTGGTGCTGGCCGGCGCGCTTGCCGCCGGCAACCGGGCGCGCATCCACGATGCGGTGGTGCTGAAGACACTGGGCGCGACGCGCACGACGCTGATCGCCGCCTTCTCGCTCGAATACATGCTGATCGGGCTCGCCACCGCGATCTTCGCCTTGGCCGCCGGCAGTGCCGCTGCCTGGTTCGTCGTCGCGCGCATCATGACATTGCCGTCGCATTTCATGCCCGAAGTAGCGGTGGCGACGATCGTCTTTTCGCTCGCCATCACGGTTGGCATCGGTCTCGCCGGCACCTGGCGGGTGCTTGGCCACAAGGCCGCGCCGGTGCTGCGCAACCTCTGAGTTTCGCGTGAGTCGCACGTGCTGGCGGCCGGCATTTGGTTAAATCGGCGTAATGTTCTCCCTTCAAAGGCCGAAAAACCGGGCCATGCGCGCCTCACGAAGCATTACACCCCGTTACGGTCTTGTTCTTGACGCGAATAACCATCATATTTCGCCACAGGCATGCTGGAGCCCTGCCAGCGGCGCCTGGGTCCGGGCGGACCTGACACCGGACGGGGCAGAAGCAATAGAGGACTACCATGGCTGATCCCATTCGCAACTACCAGACGCGCGCCGTGCCCGGCGTCGGCGTCGGTGCTGATATCGATCAAGGCCTGCGCGCCTACATGATCAAGGTCTACAATCTGATGGGGCTTGGCCTCCTCATCACCGGCCTCGCCGCGATCGGCACGATCATGCTGGCCACCACCACCGATCCGGCCTCGGCCGTCGCGACGCTGCCCAGCGGCCAAATGCTGACCTCCTTCGGCTACGCGATCTTCGGCTCGCCGCTGCGCTGGGTGGTGATCTTCGCCCCGCTGGCCGCAGTGATGTTCCTGTCGTTCCGTGTCCAGTCGATGAGCGTTGCGGCGGCGCAGACGACGTTCTGGGTCTATGCCGGCCTCGTCGGCCTGTCGCTGTCGTCGATCTTCCTGGTCTACACGACGGCCAGCATTTCGCAGACCTTCTTCGCCACCGCCGCGGCCTTCGGCGCGCTGTCGCTCTACGGCTACACGACCAAGCGCGACCTGACCGCGATGGGTTCGTTCCTGATCATGGGCGTGTTCGGCCTGATCATCGCGATGGTGATCAACATCTTCCTGCAGTCATCGGCCCTGTCCTTCGCCGTTTCGGCGATCGGCGTGCTGATCTTCTCGGGCCTCACCGCCTATGACACGCAGAAGATCAAGGAGATGTATTTCGATGGCGACGCTTCGGATGTCGCCGGCCGCAAGGCGATCATGGGTGCCCTGAGGCTCTATCTCGACTTCATCAACCTGTTCATGTTCCTGCTGCAGTTCATGGGTGATCGCCGCTAAGGCTTTATCTGGACTGGACCAGCGAGTTTGGAAGGGCGGCCCAACGGCCGCCCTTTTCTTTTGTGCCGGCCTTTGCTGTTATTGCGGGCAGAGAAACAACGTGCGTAGGAAATGAGCAGCATCACCATACGGCCGGCGGCAGCGGCCGACCTCGACCGAATCACGGAAATCTACGCCGATGCGGTGACGCACGGCACCGCCAGCTACGAGTTGGAGCCGCCGATCCGATCCGACATGGGCGCGCGCTTCGACGGTCTGGTGGCCGGCGGCTTTCCCTACCTGGTGGCGGAGAAGGACGGAGCCGTGCTTGGCTATGCCTATGCCGGGGCGTTCCGGCCGCGCCCGGCCTACCGCTTCATCGTCGAGGATTCCGTCTATGTCGCGCCCGAGGCCAAGGGCCAGGGGGTTGGCCTGTTGCTGATGCGGAAGCTGATCGAGGCATGCCGCGCGGCGGGCTTTCGCCAGATCGTCGCGGTGATCGGCGATGGACGGCCGGACAGCGCTTCGGTGCGGCTGCACGAAAAGCTTGGCTTTCGCCATTCGGGCCGCCTTGAAGGTTCCGGCTACAAGCACGGGCGCTGGCTGGACACGGTCTTCATGCAGCTGTCGTTGAACGGCGGGGCCTCGGCGCCCCCTGATCCGGATTCGCTGCCGGAGCGGAAATTCCGCCAGAAAAAGATAACTACTTGATCTTTTTACGCAATTTCGGACGGAAAACCGCTTCGCGCTTTTCCTGGGATTGCTTTAAGCCTCGACCAGTTTCAGCTTGCCGTCGAACACCCCAAGTACGCGGCCAAGCTCCTGGCCGCGCTTGAGGATGCGGCCACCAGCGGCAATGACGGCAAAAGCGCCCTGCTTGCGGGCCAGTTTCGGATCCTTGACGATCTGGAACAGCGGCACTTCGCTGGTGCGGCGGAAGACGGAAAACACGGCGCGGTCGGTAAGGTGGTCGATGGCGTAGTCCCGCCATTCATTGGCGGCGACCATGCGCCCGTAGATCCTGAGGATCTGGTCCAGTTCACGCCGGTCGAACCGCACCGGCTGATCGAGGCGCTCGCGTCTTGCCTCGTGCAGCGGGATCAATATTGCGGATGCGTCGCCATCCCCCGTCCCGCCGCCGTCATCGGTCATGCCTCGATCCTTCAAAATGAATCTTTGCCAAACAAAGTTGGCGCGTTCGCGAAGGAATTGCAAGACCCGGCGAAGCGAGCCCCGCGCTGCGCCGTTTCTGCAACGTCCAGTCACTTTTATGAAACGCCGTGTTGGAATTGGTGATGCTTCGCCACATTTCCGCCTTTTTTTATCCGCGCTCATGCCCCAATGTCCGACGAATTTACCGGCGTTGCCTGAGACGGTTCGGTCCGGCACCGGCTCGTAAACCCCAAGCCCCCCGCCCACGGGTCAGCGTCGGATCGAACCAACCTCGGTTTTTCCTTGGAAAGACCGGGTGCGACGATCCCAAAACCTGAATAACCGACGTCAGAAGCAAGCTGGCGTCGGTTTTTTCATGTCTGGTTGATCGAGGCTGAACGTCTTCGACAGGTGCGCAGCTTCATTGCTCCATCCGCTAACGCAGGCGATCCTTCGCGCCCCTGCCCGACATCTCCCGCACAAGGAGGAGATTGGCCTTCACCCCCGCTTTTGCCAATCTGTGCTTGAAAGCCCTGGCATCAGTTTCCGCGACGGGCGTCGTTCCTGCTCTGCCTCAGGACGACGAAATGACGATCGTCCCGTCACCGGCGAGATAGCGGCGCTCAACCAGGATCTGAAGGGTGCCTAAGGCTTGTGGATGAAGGCGGCGCCCAGAATGGGACCGGGCAGGCCATCCTTGCCGACCGACTGCAACAGCACGGCGCAGCCGCCCTTCTTGGAAATCTCGCTCATCGGCAATTCGTAGCGCTGCGCCTTGCCGTGCCACATGCCAGCGGTCTGGATACCCGTAACAGCGTTCCAGTAGGTCATCTTGCGGCCGGTGTTCTCACCCTGGCCGATCTTGATCGTCTGCGGCGGGTCGAAATAGACGATGACGACATGGGCATCGCTGGGCCCGGCGCCGGCATCGCCGGCGTCGATCATCACGCGGTCGCTGGTTCGGCTGACCTTGATGGCGACGCGCATGCCTTCGCCGGTCTTCGCCAGACGGGCGAGCGCGCCATCGACCTCGCCGCGGCTGGCGCCGTTGACATGGACGCGGCCGTTGATGACGGCCTGCGGCGTGTAGACGGAGCGGCTGCCGAAGGCGCGCATGTAGTCATATTGCCGCTCGGTGTTCTCCTTGCGGCTCAGCGTGTCCTGCCAGCCAAGATAATCCCAGTAGTCGACGTGATAGGCGAGCGCGACGATGTCTTCCTTGGCGGCAAGTTCGGCAAACAACGCATCGGCCGGCGGACAGGAATTGCAGCCCTGGCTGGTGAACAGCTCGACCACGCCCAGGGGTTTGTCGGTCGAACCTCTGTCGGACTGGGGCTTGTCGAGCTCGCCAGCCTGTCCGGTGCCGGCAAACGCCGAAAAGGCCAGCGCAAAGGCTGCCAGCCACAATGATTTTCGCGAGGCCATGGCCATTCCGATTCCCGCCGGTGGTGCCGGCTTTATTGTGATTGCTGAAATATGTGGCAGAACCGGAAGTCAACAGGAAGTCACGTTGCGGTGAAATTTTGCCATTGCAACCGACCGCAACGGCACAATAGGACCAAGGCCTGCACTTCAGGGTGGAAACCGATTCGGGCGGCAATCACGATGTGGCAAACACTTTTGGCGCCGGTCGATCTCTACTGCGAGAGAACCGGACCGGGACTCTGGGCCGAGCCGGTCAATGCCCTGACAAATCTCGCTTTCATCGCCGCCGGCCTGTGGGGCGTGCGCGAGGTGCGAAGGCTGGGGACCGGCACCTTTGCCGAGCTGCTGGCCTGGTGGGTGGTGGCGATCGGCATCGGCTCGACGATATTCCACACCTTTGCCACCAAGGGCACCATCTGGGCCGACGTGCTGCCGATCGCCGGCTTCACGCTGGCCTACACGCTGTTCAACCTGCGCCGCTTCCTCGGCATGAAATGGGGCAAGGCCATTGCCGTCTTCGTTGCCTTCTACGCGGTTGCCGGGCTGGTGACGCTGGCCGTGCCGGATTGGCTGCGCCAGGCATCGAACGGCACGACCGGCTATCTGCCGCCGTTCCTCGCGCTCGCCTTCTTCGGCATCCTGGTGGCGGCGGGCGGCAATCGCGCCGGCTGGTACAATCTGGCGGGATCGGCGATCTTCGTCGTCTCGGTCATCTGCCGGATGATCGATCCGCTGGTCTGCGCCAGCTTTCCGCTCGGCACGCATTTCCTGTGGCACATCCTCAACGGGCTGATGCTCGGCGTGCTTCTGGCGGCGGTGGCGCGGTTTGGAGTGCCGAAAGCAGGCAGTAGGCAGTAGGCAGTAGGCGTCCTATTCCCTACTGCCCAAGCCCTATTCCCTTGCTGCTACGCAGCAAGATCGCGCAGGACGTATTGCAGGATGCCGCCGTTCTTGAAGTAGTCGAGCTCGTCCAGCGTATCGATGCGGCAGATGATCGGCACATTCTTCACCGTGCCGTCGCCATAGGTGATCCTGGCAGTCATCGTCTGGCGCGGCTTGATGGCGCTCAGTCCGTCGATCTCGACCAGCTCGTCGCCTTTCAGGTTGAGCGAGGCCCACGAGGTGCCGTCCTCGAAGACGAAGGGAATGACACCCATGCCGACCAGGTTCGAGCGATGGATGCGCTCGAAGGACTGGGCGATGACCGCGCGGACACCAAGTAGATTCGTGCCCTTGGCCGCCCAGTCGCGCGACGAGCCATTGCCGTATTCGACGCCGGCGAAGATGACCAGCGGCACGCCTTCCTTCTTGTACTCCATCGCCGCGTCGTAGATCGATTCCTCTTCCTTCGATGGGTAGTGGATGGTGTAGCCGCCCTCCCTGCCGTTCTCGCCCAGCATGTGGTTGCGGATGCGGATGTTGGCGAAGGTGCCGCGCATCATCACCTCGTGATTGCCGCGCCGCGTGCCGTACTGGTTGAAGTCGGCGACGCCGACGCCATGATCGGTGAGGTACTTGCCGGCCGGTGAGGCCGCCTTGATCGAGCCCGCCGGCGAGATGTGGTCGGTGGTGATCTTGTCGCCGAACAAGCCGAGCACGCGGGCGCCCTTGATGTCGCCGATCTTGCCGAACCCAGCGGTCATGCCGGCGAAATAGGGCGGGTTCTGCACATAGGTCGAGTTGTCGTCCCAGGCATAGGTCTGGCCTTCCGGCGCCTGGACCTTCTGCCAGTGCTCGTCACCCTTGAAGACGTCGGCGTATTTGCGGGCGAACAGCTCGCGGGTGACGTTCTTCTCGATGAACTCCTGGATCTCGGCCGAGCTCGGCCAGATATCCTTGAGGTAGACCGGATTGCCGTTCTTGTCCTCGCCGAGCGGCTCGGTGGTGAGGTCCCTGGTGACGGTTCCAGCCAGCGCGTGGGCGACGACCAGCGGCGGCGAGGCGAGATAGTTCGCCTGCACGTCGGGCGAGACGCGGCCTTCGAAATTGCGGTTGCCGGACAAGACCGCGGCAGCAATCAAGCCTTTGTCGTTGATGGTTTTCGAGATCGGAGCCGGCAGCGGGCCGGAATTGCCGATGCAGGTGGTGCAGCCGAAGCCGACCAGGTTGAAGCCGATCTGGTCGAGCTCCTTCTGCAGGCCGGATTTCTCCAGATATTCAGCGACCACCTGGCTGCCCGGCGCCAGCGAGGTCTTCACCCACGGCTTCTGCTTGAGGCCGAGCCGGTTGGCGTTGCGCGCCAAGAGGCCAGCGCCGATCAGCACGCTCGGGTTCGAGGTGTTGGTGCAGGAGGTGATGGCGGCGATGACGACGTCGCCATGGCCGAGGTCATGGTCCGTGCCTTCGACGGCGTAGCGCTTGGAGATTTCGGCGGCCTTCTTGTATTCGGTCTCCATCGCCTTGGCGAAGCCGGCCGGAATGCCTTCCAGCGCGACACGGCCTTCGGGACGCTTGGGGCCAGCCATCGACGGCACGACGCTGCCAAGCTCGAGTTCGAGCAGGTCGGTGAAGACCGGGTCGGCCGAGCCGGTGTCGCGCCACAGGCCTTGCGCCTTGGAATAGGCCTCGACCAGCGCGATGCGGTCCTCGCTACGGCCGGACATTGTGAGGTAACGGATGGTTTCGCTGTCGACCGGGAAAAAGCCGCAGGTGGCGCCATATTCCGGCGCCATGTTGCCGATGGTGGCGCGGTCGGCCAGCGTCATGTTGGAGAGGCCTGGGCCAAAGAACTCGACGAACTTGCCGACGACGCCCTTCTTGCGCAGCATCTGGGTGACGGTGAGCACGAGGTCGGTGGCGGTGACGCCTTCCTTGAGCTTGCCGGTGAGGCGGAAGCCGATGACCTCGGGCAAAAGCATGGAGACGGGCTGGCCGAGCATGGCCGCCTCGGCCTCGATGCCGCCGACACCCCAGCCGAGCACGCCAAGGCCGTTGATCATCGTGGTGTGCGAATCGGTGCCGACGCAGGTATCGGGATAGGCGGTGGTTTCGCCGTCCTCGGTGTTGGTCCAGACGACCTGGCCGAGATATTCGAGGTTGACCTGGTGGCAGATGCCGGTGCCTGGCGGCACGACGCGGAAGTTGCGGAAGGCCTGCTGGCCCCATTTCAGGAACTTGTAGCGCTCCTCGTTGCGCTCATATTCAAGCTCGACATTGCGGGCGAAGGCCATCGGCGTGCCGAATTCATCGACGATGACGGAGTGGTCGATGACGAGGTCGACCGGCACCAGCGGGTTGATCTTCTGCGGGTCGCCGCCGAGCGAGGCCATGGCGTCACGCATGGCGGCGAGATCGACCACGGCCGGAACGCCGGTGAAATCCTGCATCAGCACGCGGGCCGGGCGATAGGCGATCTCGACGCCGGCGGTGCCCTTGTCCGTCAGCCAGCCGGCGACCGCCTGGATGCTCTCCTTGGTGACGGAGCGGCCGTCCTCGTTGCGCAGCAGGTTCTCCAGCAGCACCTTCATCGAATAGGGCAGCTGGGCGATGCCGGTAAGGCCGTTCTTTTCGGCCTCGATGAGGTCGAAATAGACATACTCGGTGCCGCTTGCGGTCAGCGTGCGGCGGCAATTGAAACTGTCGAGGGATTTTGACACGTGCGATCCGTCCTTGTCTGTTCAGCCTGAAAGGGAACGGACGCCGATGGCATGCAATCACGCGCAAAGGTGCGGGTACGGCCATTTCCGCTGTCCGCTCCCAAGCAACCCGAGCCGTTCAAGCCGGCGCGTGCGCTGGTTCGGCGCTAATTCTGATCCCGTGCCGACCGCTGGCACGGATGCACCGCATATAGAGAATTTTCTGGAATAGTTCTAGACAGTCCAAAGGCTATTTTGTGCGATGCGATAGCAGCCGCGACACATTGTTTTTGGGGACGAGTGAGGGATGCGGCTTATCGCCGAAAATCTGGGCGGCGAACGCGGCGGCGACACGGTGTTTTCCGGCATCGGCTTTGCCCTGCGGGACGGTCAGGCACTGGTCGTCACCGGTCCGAACGGATCAGGCAAATCGACCTTGCTGCGGGTTATCGCCGGGCTGCTTCCGGTGGCGGAAGGCAGCGTGCGGATCGAAGATGGTGGCGAGGCGTTTCCGTCGATCGCTTCGGCCTGTCATTATCTTGGCCACCACAACGCGATGAAGACGGCGCTCAGCGTGACGGAAAACCTGCGCTTCTGGCGCGATTTCAATGGCGACGGACATATTGGCGTCGAAGCGGCGCTGGAAACCGTCGGCCTGGGCAGCATCGGCCATCTGCCATTCGGCTATCTCTCGACCGGGCAGAGGCGGCGCGCGGCGATCGCGAAACTGCTGGTCAGCCATCGGCCGCTGTGGCTGCTCGACGAACCGACGGCGGGGCTGGACAAGGCTTCGGAGGGGCGCTTCGCCGCGCTGATGACGAGGCATTGTGAAGAGGGTGGGATGATCATTGCCGCAACGCATCTGCCGTTGGGTTTGGACAAGGCGGAAGAACTAAGGATGGGCTTACCCTCCCCCTTGTGGGGAGGGTCGATCCGCGAAGCGGAGCGGGGTGGGGGTCTCGAATGACTACCGCTGCTCCCCCACCCCGGCGCTGCGCGCCGACCCTCCCCACAAGGGGGAGGGTGGAGTGCTAGCGCTCTTCCTCCGTGACATCCGACTCAATATCCGTGCCGGCGGCGGCGCCTTGACCGGCGTGATCTTCTTCCTTGCCGTCATTGCCACCATCCCGTTCGGGGTTGGGCCGGACCTGAAGCTGCTCGCCCGCATCGGCCCGGCGATCCTGTGGATCGGCGCGCTGCTGTCTTGCCTGCTTGGCCTCGACCGGCTGTTCCAGGCCGACCGTGAGGACGGCTCGCTCGATCTGCTGGTGCTCGGCAACGACCGCCACATGCTGGCCTTGACCGTGCTGACGAAATGCCTGGCGCATTGGGCGGGCAGCGTGCTGCCGCTGGTCATTGCCGCTCCCTTGCTCGGCCTGTTCATGAACATGGAGCCGGCGGCAATAGGCGCCACGGCGCTGACGCTGCTGGTCGGCACGCCGGCGATCACCTTCATCGGGGCGGCTGGTGCGGCGGTGGCGGTGGCGCTGCCGCGTGGCGGGCTGCTGATCTCGGTGCTGGTGCTGCCGCTGACCATCCCGGTGCTGATCTTCGGCGTTTCGGCGAGCTACGGCGCGACGGCCAATCCCGCTCCGTTTCTGCAGCCCTTCCTCATTCTTGCCGCGCTGACCCTGTTTCTTGCCGTGCTGGGCCCGGTCTCGGCGGCGCTGGCGCTGCGCCATGGAACGGATTGAGTGACGTCGGTCGGGGTTTGCGTGACATCAAAGGCCGTGGCGCGGCGACCGCCTATGTTCGGAGGCTGCGGCGCGGCAGCCGATTGCGAAGCCGCCGGCGCGCCGTTAAGGAAAAGCATGATCGAGCGTGGCGGAAGGATCCGGTTGGAGAGAAGGATGTCGTCGAGGGAGCGGCAGGCATGAGCGCGCATGCACTCTACGTCACCGCTGCCTACGCGATCACCGCCGTGGCGCTGGCCGGACTGATCGGCTGGATCCTGATCGACCAGCGGGCCCGCAAGCGCGAACTCGCCGAACTGGAAGCGTCCGGCGTGCGGCGCCGCTCCGACAAGGCCGTCAAGTCATGAGCATGGAAACCGAAACGCCAGCGCCGCCCCGTCGCCGCCTGTTCGTGCTTTTGCCGCTTTTGATCTTTCTCGGGCTGGCGGGGTTGTTCCTGTCCCAGCTTTTGTCGGGGCGCGACGTTTCGGAGGTGCCATCGGCGCTGATCGGCCAACCGGCGCCGCAGACAAACCTGCCGGCACTCAAGGGCAGCAACCTGCCTGGCCTCGATTCGAAGCTGTTCGCCGGCAAGGTCACGCTGGTCAACGTCTTCGCGTCATGGTGCGCGCCGTGCCGGGAGGAACATCCGGTGCTGCTGGCGCTGGCGCAGGACAAGCGCTTCGTCATGGCGGCGCTGAACTACAAGGACCAGCCGGAGAACGCCCGCCGGTTCCTCGGCGATCTCGGCAACCCGTTCCAGGCGATCGGTGTCGACGAGGCTGGAGGAACGGCGATCGACTGGGGTGTCTACGGCGTGCCGGAAACCTTCGTCATCGGCAAGGACGGCAAGATCGCCTACAAGCATGTCGGCCCGCTGACGCCCGAGACGGTGCAGACGCTGCTGCTGCCGCAGATCGACAAGGCGCTGGCGGCGCATTGATATTCAGCCGGCCTGCGAACGGCGGCTTCCCCGCGCTTCCCCGTTCTACTGCGTCGCAGTAGAACTGTGCTCACGTACCCGAAAGTACGCTCCGCTCCGGGTCTCGGAACCCAGCCTTCTCGACTCGGCCTGACCTGAATCTCAACACGCCTGGGCGGCGCGGACTTGAGGTCAGCCGTAGATCTGCTTGTGGACCTGGTAGAGCATTTCCGAGCGGTCGGCGCGCATGTCGGCCAGGTCGCGGCTGGAAAAGCTGTCGATTTCGGCGACGAGGCGGTTGTAGTGCTTGCGCTTGGCAATGCTGGCACGAGCGCGGGTCATGAGGCTGTCGAGGATCATAGCAAGGTTCCTTTTGGCGCCGCATTCTCGCGGCGGTTATTCCTCCCTTGATCGATACGAAGCATGACATAGTAGTGGTGCGTTGCAAAAAGAAGATGTTGCAATGCACCATTGCACTCAGCGCATAGCCGGTTAAGGGCCCTTAACCGGGGTTAAGCGCCCTTAACCCGGGTTACCCGCCCCTTAACGCGGCATTCGCACCTCATCACGTCCGCGGGAGGTTGCGGACGATTTGATGATCGATCTTGCCTTATTGATCGCCGGCTGGCTTGATCGGTGACGGTGCCGCGTTGAATGACCTGGGAGGGAAGCCATGGCCGCCGAAGATTACGAAATTCTCGATCCGCGTTTCGCGCGCCTGGTCGGCACGAATGCGCATGTGAACAAGCTCTTCACCGGCTGCCAATGGGCGGAAGGGCCAGCCTGGTTCGCCGCCGGCCGCTATGTGGTCTGGTCGGACATCCCGAACAACCGCATGCTGCGCTTCGACGAGACCGACGGCCATGTCAGCGTGTTCCGTCAGCCATCCGGCAATTCCAATGGCAACACCGTCGACCGGCAGGGCCGGCTGGTCACCTGCGAGCATTCGGGCCGGCGCGTCAGCCGCACCGAGCATGACGGCTCGATCACCACCATTGCCGCGAAATGGCGTGGCAAGCGGCTGAATTCGCCCAACGACGCGGTGGTCAAGTCGGATGGATCGATCTGGTTCACCGATCCGAGCTACGGCATCGACAATGACTATGAGGGCGACAAGGCGGAGAGCGAGATCGGCGCCTGCCATGTCTATCGGGTCGATCCCGGCACGGGTGAGGTCGAGGCCGTCATCACCGACATGGTCAGGCCCAATGGCCTCGCCTTCTCGCTCGACGAGAGCAAGCTCTATGTCGCCGACACCGGCCGCACGCATGGCGCGCAAGATCCTGCTCATATCCGCGTGTTCAATGTCGGCAAGGGCGGCAAGAAGGTTTCCGGCGAAAAAGTCTTCGCCGACTGCACGGCCGGCCTGTTCGACGGCTTCAGGCTCGATGAGGGCGGCCGCATCTGGACGAGCGCTGCCGACGGCATCCACTGCTACGATCCGGACGGGACGCTGATCGGCAAGGTCAAGGTACCGGAGGTCACCGCCAATTGCGTGTTCGGCGGCAACAAGCTGAACTGTCTCTACATCGCCGGCACCACTTCGCTCTACATGGTCCGGCTCATGGTCAACGGCGCCAAAACGTGCTGAGCTGCCGTCAACAGGATCGAAGGGGAGAAAATCATGCCATTCGTCAACATCCGCCTCGTCAAGGAAGTGATTGCGGCCGACCCCGCCGGCAAGAAGGCGGACATAGCCAAAAAAGTCACCGCAGCCATCATGGAGGCCACCGGACTGGGCAATGACGATGTCTGGGTGGTCTTCGAGGAGGTCAACGCGCGCGACTGGTATGTCGGCAAGACCGATGTCGAGACGCTGCGGAGCAAGAAGTAGTTCGAAGGCTTGGTGGCGAAGGTTGTGCTCAGCGGCCCGCGATGAAATCCGCGAAGGCTGAAAGCGCATTGTGCATCGCCAGCACATTTGTCGGCTCCGCCAGGATGGTGTCGGTCTCGGGCGGCTTCTTGCCCAGCAGCGCAATCTCGAGCGCCCCGCCGTCATAAAGCGCGAACGACATCGTCCGCATGATCTCGGCCAAGGCGGCGCGGGCAAACAGCGAACGTGGCGAGGCGTGCACCAGCATGGCCGGCTTGTCGACGGCCGCGTCTCTCGACACCATCCAGTCGAGCCCGTTCTTCAGCCCGCCAGGAACGCCATGGGCATATTCCGGACAGGAGACGATGACGCCGTCGGCCCGGGTGACGGCCTCGATCAGGCGCGCGGCTTCCGCAGGCGTGCGCTCGCCCTCCTCGTCCGGATTGAAGATCGGCAGCCGGCCAAGCGCATCATAGACAGTGACGCGGCAGCCGGGCGGTGCGTTGCGCGCCAGCGCGGCGACCAGCGCCGAATTGGTGGAGGCCGCCCGCAGGCTGCCGGAGATGGCAAGGATTTCGATCAAGGGAGAGCGGCCGGATACGAGCGAATCGTGACGTGAAAAACTACCACAAGGTCTTGCGGTAATCCTGGTCCAGTTCGCGGTCGATGCTGCCTGCGGTCTCTGCCAATGCCAGCTGGTCGCGCAGGATCTGGCCGAGCGTCGGCAGCGTCGAGCGGTCGTACCAGGTTTCCGGCTTCCACAGATCGGAGCGCATGAAGGCCTTGGCGCAATGCATGTAGGCGGCCTTGACGGTGACCACGACGACGCTTTGCGGTTCCTTGCCGTCGACGGCCAGGCGATCGCGCAGGGTTGCGTCGATGGTGATGCGGGCATCGCCGTTGACGCGCAGCGTCTCGTTCATGCCGGGGATGAGGAAGAGCAGCCCGACCGACGGGTTGAGCAGGATGTTCTCCAGCGTGTCGAGCCGGTTGTTGCCGGGCCGGTCGGGGATGGCGATGGTCTGGTCGTCGAGCACGGCGGCGAAGCCCGGCCTGTCGCCCTTCGGCGTCACGTCGGCGTTGCCGGCGCCGTCGGACGAGCCGATCAGCACGAACGGGCTCTTGCCGATGAAGGAACGGCAATGGCCGTCGAGCGCCTTCAATTCCTTGCGGATCGAGCCGTCGGTCGGGCGTGGCGTCTTGTAGATCGTCCTCAGCTCGTCGCGCGTGGTGACGAATTCCATGGCCCTCTCCCTATTTGCCGGCCTTCTCTTCCTTCGGCGCCTTTTCCTCGAGCGAATGGCGCAGGATCAGCGGCATCTGGCTGAAAGTGAAGACGAAAGTGATGGGAATCGTGCCCCAGACCTTGAAATAGAGCCAGGTTTCCTCCGAAAAATTGCGCCACATCACTTCGTTCAGCGCAGCCAGGAAAAGAAAGAACAGTCCCCAGCGGAAGGTGAGCTTGCGCCAGCCCTCGGCGTCGAGGCTGAAAGCCGAATCAAAGACATAACCGAGCAGCGATCTGCCGAAGGCCAGTCCGCCGAGCAGCGTCAGGCCGAACAGGGAATTGATGATCGTCGGCTTCATGTAGGCAAAGGTCTTGTCCTGCAGCCACAGCGCCAAGGCCCCAAATGCGAAAACGATGATGCCCGACACCAGCGGCATGATCGGCAAGCTGCGCATCACCAGCCACGAAACAGCAAGCGACAGCGCCGTGGCCACCATGAAGAAGGCGGTGGCGATCAGCAGCGGTTCGCCCAGATGCGTCAGGATGGGAAATTTCTGGGCGAGCCACTCACCGCGAATGGTCGTGAAAAAGAACACCAGGCCCGGTCCGAGTTCGAGAGCGAATTTCAGGGCGGGGTTCAGCGTCTTGCGGCGCGGATCGGATGGGTCGCTTTCGAGGATGGGCGGGTTCATGGAATCTCTTTCTTACGCATAATCTGATCCAAAAAGCCTGCAACTTCTTGGGATATGCCGTTACGCCACTCCAGCGATCGCCCTGGCGAATTCGCTTGCCGAAAAAGGTTCGAGGTCGTCGACCTGTTCGCCGACGCCGATGAAATAGACCGGCAGTTTATGCTTTGCCGCGATCGCCACCAGAATACCGCCACGCGCCGTGCCGTCCAGCTTGGTCATCACCAGGCCGTTGACGCCGGCGACATTGCGGAAGATCTCGACCTGGTTGAGCGCGTTCTGGCCGGTGGTGGCATCGACCGTCTGCAGCACCGTGTGTGGCGCTTCCGGATCCAGCTTGCCGAGCACGCGGACGATCTTTTCGAGCTCGGCCATCAGTTCGGTCTTGTTCTGCAGGCGCCCGGCGGTGTCGATGATCAGCACGTCGGAGCCGGCTTCCTTGGCCTTCTCGAAGGCGTCGTAGGCGAGACCGGCGGCATCGGCGCCAATCTTGGAGGCGATCACCGGCGATTTCGTCCGCTCACCCCAGATCTTCAACTGCTCGATCGCGGCGGCGCGGAAGGTATCGCCGGCGGCGAGCATCACCGACAGGCCGCCATCGGTCAGCTTGGCGGCGAGCTTGCCGATGGTTGTGGTCTTGCCGGTGCCGTTGACGCCGACCACCAGGATGACATGCGGTTTGTGGGAGAGGTCGAGCTCCAGCGGCATGGCGACGTGGGTCAGCACCTTTTCCACCTCGGCCGCCATGATGGCGCGCACTTCGGCGTCGGAGACGTCCTTGCCATAGCGGCTGGAGGCCAGCGCATCGGTGACGCGCAGCGCGGTTTCCATGCCGAGATCGGCGCGGATCAGCACGTCCTCCAGATCCTGCAGCGTCTCCTCGTCGAGCTTGCGCTTGGTGAAGACGCCGGCGATGTTGCCGGTGAGTTCCTTCGAGGAGCGGGCGAGCCCGTCCTTCATCCGTTGGAACCACGAGCGTCTCGGCGCCGGCTCTGGTGCCTTCTGCTGTTCGGCCTTCTGCTCGACCTTCTTGGTGACGGTCACCTTGCCGGGCGCGGGTTTTGGCTCCGGTGGCGGGACGGGCTGCGGTTCGGGCGCGATCTTAGCGATGATAGGCTGCGGCTCGACCGACGCGGGTTCAGCTTCGGGCTGCGTGCGTTTTATCTCCCCCTCGATGGGGGAGGTCCCGAGCGCAGCTCGGGGTTGGGGGTGATCGGCGTCGGCGCTGTCACCCCAACCCGCCGCTCCGCGTCGACCCTCCCCATCGAGGGGAGGGTGGGGCGCTGGTGCAGCGGGGGGTGCCAAATCCTTCGCAGGCTCGCGCTGCCCCTCACCGGCGCCGACCTCTGACGAGGGAGGCCTCGCGGACGGGATCGTTGGTGGAACCTCGATCGGCGGCGCCGGCACTTCGACAGGCGCGGGCTCAGGCGGTTCGTCCGGCACGATCTCCGGCAGTTCCGGTCCCGGGACTGGAATCTCTTGTGGCGCCGGTTCCGGAACGCGCTCTGGCACGGCTGGCACATCAGGCTCTTCCGGTGGCGCCGGCTCTTCGGCGGGTATTGCCGGGGCCGGCGGCTCAGGTGCCTGCGGTTCCTCGATCGGTGTGGGCTCTGGCTGAATTTCCGGCTCGGCCGGCGGTGCCGGCACGACCTCTGCTTCGGGCACCGCCTCGTCGCGCTTCAGGAATTCCGGAACGACCTGCTCGGCCGCCGGCTTCAGCGCATCGAGTGCTTCCCATTTGATCGGCGGCAGCGGAGCGGTCTCGTCGATGCGCTCCTCGACAACCTCTTTCTTGCCGAACGAAAATATCTTCTTGAAAAAACCAGCCATGCTTTGCGTTTCTCAGGCGGCGCGGGCGGCAAGCGGCGCCGCGATCAGCCGGGCGCCGTCATGGCCGGTGATGTCAGCCTGGACGATTTCGCCCGGCGAGCCGGTGGCAAGTGCCGCCAGCGTGAACCCTTCGGTGCGGCCAAGGCCGTCGCGCTCGATCAGGATCGACTGACGCGTTCCGGCCAGCGACGACAGATGCCTGACATAGGCGGTTTCGCCGGCGGCACGCAGCCGGGCGGCGCGCTGCTTGACCACCTCGCGGCGAACCTGCGGCATGCGCGCGGCCGGCGTGCCCTCGCGGGGGCTGAACGGGAAGACGTGAAGGTGGGTCAGTCCGCATTCCTCGACGATCTTTTCCGAGTTCTCGAACATTTCGTCGGTCTCGGTCGGAAAGCCGGCGATGATGTCGGCGCCGAAGACGATGCCTGGGCGCAGCTTGCGCACATCCTCGCAGAAGCGGATCGACTGGTCGCGCAGATGCCGGCGCTTCATGCGCTTCAGGATCATGTCGTCGCCCGACTGCAGCGACAGATGCAGATGCGGCATCAGCCGCGGCTCGGTGGCGATGGCGTCGAGCAAATCGTCGTCGGCCTCGATCGAATCGATCGACGACAGCCGCAGCCGCTCTACGTCCGGCACCTGCTTGAGGATGGTCTTCACCAGTCTGCCGAGTTTTGGCGCGCCCGGCAGGTCGGCGCCGAAGCTGGTCATGTCGACGCCGGTCAGCACGATCTCTGCATAGCCGTTGTTGCTGAGCCGCTTGACCTGCTCGACCACGGCGCCCATCGGCACCGAGCGCGAATTGCCGCGGCCATAGGGAATGATGCAGAAGGTGCAGCGGTGGTCGCAGCCGTTCTGCACCTGGACGAAGGCGCGCGCCCGGCCCTCGATGGCGTCGACCATGTGGCTGGCGGTCTCGCGCACCGAGAAGATGTCGTTGACGCGCGCCTTCTCGGTGTCGTTGACGCCGAAATCCGGCAGCGCGCGATAGGAATGCGCCTTGAGCTTCTCCTCATTGCCGAGGACGAGATCCACCTCGTCCATGGCGGCGAAACTCTGCGGCTCGGTCTGCGCGGCGCAGCCGGTGACGATGATGCGCGTCCGCGGGTTGTCGCGGCGCGCCTTGCGGATCGCCTGCCTGGCCTGGCGCACCGCCTCGCCGGTGACGGCGCAGGTGTTGAAGATCACCGCGCCGCCCTCCAGCGCGCCGAGGCCGGCGGTTTCAGCCTCGCGCCGCATCACCTCGGATTCATAGGTGTTCAGCCGGCAGCCGAAGGTCACCACGTCAATTCCCTTGGAGATGGGGCCCTCGGAGACCGGGCCCTTGGACAGAGCGGACATCAGGCCGCGCTTTCGGCGTCGCGGGCCCAGATGCCGGTCGACGGATCGAAGCTGCCCGAAAATTCCCATTCGGCGGCACCGGTAAGGATGACGTGGTCGTCGTCGCGCCACTCGACATGCAGCGTGCCACCGCCGGGGGTCAACAGGCTGGCACTTCGGCCGGTCCGCTTGGTACGGGCCGCGGCAACCACCGATGCGCAGGCGGCCGAGCCGCAGGCCTTGGTCAGGCCGGCGCCGCGCTCCCAGGTGCGGATGACCATGGTTTGCGGTGAAGTCACCTGTGCGATGGTGATGTTGGCGCGCTCGGGAAACATCGGGTGGTTCTCGAGCAGCGGGCCGAAGCGGTCGAGCTCATAGGACCAGACATCGCGGTCGACCCAGAAGATGGCATGCGGATTGCCCATCGAGACGACCGAGGGCGAATGCAGCACCGGCGCATCGATCGGGCCGATCTGCAGCTCGATCATGCGGGTGTCGCGGAATTCCTCGGCCAGCGGGATGTCCTGCCAGCCGAAACGTGGCGTGCCCATGTCGACCGAGATCGAGCCGTCGGCATGCTCGCGTGCATTGAGGATGCCGGCCACGGTCTCGAAGGTGAAGGTCTTCTGGCCGGTCTCGGCGGCCAGCGCCTGGACGACGCAGCGCATGCCGTTGCCGCAGGCCTGCGCCCCGGAGCCGTCGGAATTCAGGATGTCGATGAAAAAGGCGGTGCCCGGCGTCCTGGCGTCGTGGATCGCCATGATCTGGTCGAACCTGGTCGCGGCGTCGGCGTTGAGCGCGATGGCCGCAGCCGGCGTCACCCGATCGGCACGGCCACGCATATCGGCAACGATGATCTCGTTGCCGATGCCGTTCATCTTGGCGAAGGGGGCCGTGCTTGCCATTGCTCCGAAAATTCCGTGTCCGTTTGGCGCTATATGGCGGAAACGGGCAGGAATTACCAGTGCGGAGCAGCTTTACGTCACCGCGAAGATGCCAAGCACCACCAGCAGGAAGATGATGAGAACGATGCCGATGAGGATGCGCGCGCCGGTGGCGGCGGCGCCGGCCAGCGCCGGCATGCCGAGCAGGCTCGCCGCCGCCGCGACGATCAGGAGAATGATGATCCATTTGATCATGGGAATGCCTCGCAAGCCGACAGATTTTGAAACCGCAGGGAAACGCGGCCGCCGCGCTTGGGTTCCCGCTGGCTGCGAGGCGTATGTCAGGGGCAAAACTAGCCGGCGATCTCGATATCGGTGGTGAAGGGCGCCGTCTTGCTCGAATTCTGGTCATGCATGACGAAGTCGCACCGGTACTTGCCGGGTGGCAGGCCATCGAGGGAAAGGTCGAGTTTGAAGAAGAGTTCGCGGTTGTGCGAGCGAGAAGCGACCTGAACGCTGCCGATCTTCTCGAACGTGCCCAGAGGTTCGCCCGATTCGGAAAGCACGGTGAGGTCGACGGCAAGCGCGATCTGGCTATTGCCCAGACCGTCCGAGCCATAGCCATATCCAACCGGCTCCATATAGAGCACGACCTTCTCGCCAGGCTTGTAGATGTGATTGGCACGCTCGCTGTAGATGCCAAAGCCGCCGGCTGTGTCGACCTGTTTGACGTTCTGCACGCCAAGCGGCATCGCTTGCCATAGCGCGTCCTCGGCGCTGCGGAATTTTTCCAGCGCGCCGGGACCGTCACCCGCCTGCAGCGCCTTTTCGGCTTCGGCGGCGCGGTCGCTGATTTCACCTGCGAAAGCAGCCGGCGCCGAAATTGCCAGCGCCATCAGAACTGCCACGATCGATTTCATCCGAATCCCTTTGCCTGCTGGAGAGACCATCGGCGAAAATGATCGTGCCGTAAATGGCCAATGCAGACTTCAGCCGTGCTCCATCTCCGGCACGTCCCAGACTTCCCCCGGCCGCAAGGCGCGAAAGCGCTCCTGCGGGATGCCTTGATCGTCAAGCGCCTGGGCCAGCTTTCGGACCGGCTCCTCGATCGGTTCGTCGGTGAGCTGGAAGGTGCCCCAGTGGCAGCCGGCGGCATGGGCGGCGTTGCACAGTTTCATGCCTTGCACGGCCTCCTCCGGGTTCTGGTGCTGGGGCGCCATGAACCAGCGTGGCTCATAGGCGCCGATCGGCAGGATGGCGAAGCGGAAGCCGCCATGTTTCTCGGCCATCAGCCGGTAATTGGCGCCATCGTGGAAGCCGGTGTCGCCGGCGAAGTAGATCTTGCCGCCCGGCGTCTCGATGACGAAGCCGGCCCACAGCGCCATGCACCGGTCGCGGGTGCCGCGCGCCGACCAGTGATGAACCGGCTCGACATGGATGGCGACGCCATCATGGGTATCGACCCTGTCGCCCCAGTCATGCGCCGACAGCCGCATGCCGGGCACGGCGCCGTCGATGAGGACGTCGTTGCCGAGCGGCGTCAGCACCAGGGGATCATGCTTTGCCTTGAGCCGCTTCAGCGTCGCGAGGTCGAGATGGTCGTAGTGATTATGGCTGACCAGCACGAGGTCGATCGGCGGCAGGTGGACGAAGGCGATGCCCGGCGGACTGACGCGTCTTGGTCCGAGGAAGGAAAACGGCGACGTGCGTTGCGACCAGACCGGATCCGTGAGGATGTTCAGGCCAGCGGTCTGGATGAGCAGCGAGGAATGGCCGACCATCGTCACTCTCAGAGCGGAGCCTTCGACCCTTCTCACGGGAGCTGCCTGCTGGAACGAACCCGGATCGGCCGCCGGCCATTTCGAGCGCCCGCCGCTCAACCGCCATTTCAGCAGGTCGGTGAAGCGCCCTGGCGGCTGGCCGCCGGGGTTGAAGAACAAGGTGCCGTCGAAATGATCGCTTGGCGGGCCGCTGTAGTAGCGATTGGCGGCTGTCTTTTTCGCGGCCAATGTTGCGGCTCCGGCGGGTTTGCGTTTGCTAGAGATAGGCCCTGCGCCGGCTGGCGCAAGCATTTGGCTCCCGAATGCCAAGGGCCGGGAGGCCGGCTCGGCTAGGATCGCCAGGGATCGCGGAGCGGGAGGACGACGCCATGGCGATGAAGCGGACGAAGACCCCATGGATGAAGGCCGAGGATTTCGGCCGCTCGCTGCCGCGCGGCATCGGCGTCAACCTGCTGGTGAGCGACATGGTTGCCATGGAAGCTTTTTGCCGCGACGTCCTTGGCGCGCGCGTGATCTACGCCGATGAGGATTTCGCGGCGATCGAGCTGCTGGGATCGGTGTTCATGCTGCATGCCGACCATTCCTATCTCGACAACCCGATGACCGGCGTCATCGCCGGCACCGAAACACGCGGGGCCGGGATAGAGTTGCGCCTCTACGGCGCCGATCCCGATGCGATCGAAACGGCGGCACGGCATCATGGCCACATCGTGCTGGCTGGCGCGCTCGACAAGCCGCATGGCTTGCGCGAAAGCCATATCGTCGGACCTGACGGATATGTGTTCGTGCCGAGCGCGCCGTTGGCGCGATGATTGCGATAAATTTGCAACAAATGTTGCCGCAAACCGTATTTTAACCATATCGGGTTGAAATTTCGCCACCTTCTCCATCTTGGTGGAGGTGAGATTGCGCGGACGGCGTCCCCCCAAGCCGGATCCGACGGAGGTTGGAATGACTTTTTCGAAAATCGGCCTGGTGGCCGTATCGCTGGCGGCGCTCGTTGCGAGCGGCTGCTCGACCTCGCGGTTCTCGTCGATGGATGACCAGCAGCCCGCGCCGCTGCAGCCGGCCCCGGCCGGCCAGGTGACGGCGAATCAGCTGCCGCCGCCGGCCTCACCGGGCACCACCGATCCGTCGCAGTTCCCGACCGCGCCGGCGAATACGCAGGTTGCGTCCTTGCCGCCGGACGGCACGGCGCCCGCCGGAGCCTCGGATCTGACCGCAGCCAGCGTCGCCGGTGTCTGGAACGCCAGCGTTTCGGGCCAGACCTGCAAGGTGGCGACGCCGCAGACCAAATTCGGCGCCGGCTTCCGCGCCGGACCGCTGCACTGCCCGGCGCCAATCGACGGCATCAAGTCGTGGAACGTCTCCGGCAAGCAGCTGACGCTCTATGACGAGAATGGCGGCACGCTGGCACGGCTCTATTCCTCTGGCGGTTCGAAATTCGACGGCCAGACTTCCAACGGCCAGCCGATTTCGCTTACAAGATAAGTCCGACCTTCCTCTTATTTGTTTTTACGCAATTCCGGACGGAAAACCGCTACACACTTTCCTGGAATTGCTCGACAACGACGTGACCGATGCATCTGCGCGACGGCCTCCAGACCCATGCGACCGTCAGGCAACGCTATGACCATCTGGTCGAAACGGGCGCGATCGAACGCGACCCGGCGCAGGAACGGATCGCCGCCGCGCTCGACCGGCTGATCGACGAGATCTCGGCAAAGCGGCTGGCGCATAAATCCAGTACGCTGGGCTGGCTGTTTGCCCGCAAGCGCGAGACGCATGAGGCGGTCAAGGGCCTCTACATCCACGGTGGCGTCGGCCGCGGCAAGACCATGCTGATGGACATATTCTTCGAACTGCTGCCGGTGCGCCGCAAGCGCCGCGTGCACTTCAACGACTTCATGGCCGATGTGCAGGACCGCATCCAGAAGCACCGGCAGGCGCGCAAGAATGGCGACGTCAAGGAGGACGATCCGATCCCGCCCGTGGCCAAGGCGCTCGCCGAGCAGGCCTGGGTGCTGTGCTTCGACGAGTTCTCGGTCACCGACATTGCCGATGCGATGATCCTGTCGCGGCTGTTTTCGGCGCTGTTCGCCAGCGGCGTGGTGCTGGTCGCGACCTCGAACGTGGCGCCGGAAAACCTCTATCGCGACGGGCTGAACCGCCAGCTTTTCCTGCCGTTCATCGGCATACTGGAGCGGCACACGCATGTGCTGTCGCTCGACACCGACAAGGACTACCGGCTGGAAAAGCTTGCCCGCACGCCGGTCTATGTCACACCGGCCGATGCCGCCGCCGACCAGGCGCTCGACGAGGCGTGGCAGGCCATGACATATGGTGCCCCGACGGCCGAGGCGTCGCTGACCGTCAAGGGTCGGCATGTGGCGATCCCGCGCGCCGCTGGCGTCGCGGCACGCTTCTCTTTCGCCGATCTTTGCGAAAAACCGCTCGGGGCACGCGACTACCTGGCCATTGCCAACCGGTTCTCGACCATCTTCATCGACCACGTGCCGGTGCTGGGCGAAGGCAAGCGCAACGAGGCCAAGCGCTTCATCCTTTTGATCGACACGCTCTACGATCATCATGTGCGGCTGGTCGTAAGCGCCGAGGCCCCGCCGCCGCAGCTTTACGTGGCCAAGCGGGGCGTCGAGGTGTTCGAGTTCGAGCGCACGGCATCACGATTGATCGAGATGCAGAGCCGCGACTGGCTGGAAGACTGGGCGGAGCGGCGGATGGCGAAGGCGCTGCCGGAGGCGCAGCAGGCGCAAGCCTGACACGCCATTCCCTAAAGCTCATACACATACATGACGAACTCTTCCGCTGGCCCGTGCGGCTCCTTGCGCGCTTCGTAGAGCGCGCGGGCGGCAATGTTGCCCGGCTCGGTGCCAACCCAGGCTTCCTCGCAGCCATGCTCCCTGCCGATCGCGAACATCGCGTCGAGCATCTTTCGCGCGATGCCCTGGCGCTGGAAGGCCGGCGCAACGCCGACCTCGTCGACATAGAGTTCGCTGACCTTGTCTGGATGGCGATGGATGACCGCGGCGCATTGACCGACGACCACGCCATCGGCCAGCGCCACGATCATGAAATGGCCGGGTTCGTTGAGGTAGGCTGCCAGCCGATCCGGCCTGGCCGGCGCGTCGAACACATCCTCGGCGACCTTCATCACAAGGGCGTCATCGCCCGCTTCAAGCCTTCTGATTTCCATCTTCATTGTGTAAAATCTACCAAGTCGGCTTATGAATTTTGACGTTTACGTAAATCCCAAACACTCTAACCGATTGAAAATACTCACTCCAAAATAATCGTTTGAATTTATCGCGCACCGGAGCTATTGGGTGCGGCGAAATCTCGCGGTTTCCCCGCAGCATTCCGGCCTCTTCCTCGACGCCGTATGGCGCCGTCACAGACAAAGGGAAAACATCCTCACATGGCACGTAACAAGATAGCGCTCATCGGCTCTGGCATGATCGGCGGCACGCTCGCTCACATGATCGGCCTCAAGGACCTCGGCGACGTGGTGCTGTTCGATATTGCCGAGGGCATCCCGCAGGGCAAGGGGCTCGATATCGCGCAGTCGTCGCCTGTCGACGGGTTCGATTCCAGGCTGACCGGCGTCAACGACTATGCCGGCATCGAGGGCGCCGACGTCTGCATCGTCACCGCCGGCGTGCCGCGCAAGCCCGGCATGAGCCGCGACGACCTCCTGGGCATCAACCTGAAGGTCATGGAACAGGTCGGCGCCGGGCTGAAGAAGTACGCGCCGAAGGCGTTCGTCATCTGCATCACCAACCCGCTCGATGCCATGGTCTGGGCGCTGCAGAAGTTTTCCGGCCTGCCGAAGAGCCATGTCGTCGGCATGGCCGGCGTGCTCGACAGCGCGCGCTTCCGCTATTTCCTGGCCGAGGAGTTCAAGGTCTCGGTCGAGGACGTCACCGCCTTCGTGCTTGGCGGCCATGGCGATTCCATGGTGCCGATGATCCGCTATTCGACGGTATCGGGCATTCCGCTGCCCGACCTGATCAAGATGGGCTGGACCTCGAAGGAAAAGCTCGACCAGATCGTCCAGCGCACCCGCGACGGCGGCGCCGAGATCGTCGGCCTGCTCAAGACCGGCTCGGCCTATTACGCGCCGGCCGCCTCGGCGATTTCGATGGCGGAGGCCTATCTCAAGGACAAGAAGCGCGTGCTGCCCTGCGCGGCGTTCCTCTCCGGCCAGTATGGCGTCAAGAACACCTATGTCGGCGTTCCCGTGGTGATCGGCGCCGGCGGCGTCGAGCGCATCATCGAGATCGACCTGAACAAGAGCGAGCAGAAGATGTTCGACAGTTCGGTGGCGACGGTGCAAGGCCTGACCGAGGCCTGCGTCAAGATCGCGCCGCAGCTCGCCTCGAAGTAAACCCCAGTACGTGATCCGGAGCCAATCCAGATGAACATCCATGAGTATCAGGGCAAGGCGCTGCTGAAGAGCTTTGGCGCGCCGGTGGCCGAAGGCGTGCCGGTGTTCAAGGCGAGCGAGGCGGAAGCCGCCGCCAAGGCGCTGCCCGGCCCGCTCTACGTGGTGAAGAGCCAGATCCATGCCGGCGGCCGCGGCAAGGGCAAGTTCAAGGAGCTCGGCCCCGACGCCAAGGGTGGCGTGCGGCTGGCGAAGTCGGTGGCCGAAGTGGTCGCCAACGCCAACGAGATGCTCGGCCACACGCTGGTGACCAAGCAGACCGGCCCGGCCGGCAAGCAGGTCAACCGCCTCTACATCGAGGATGGCGCCGATATCGATCGCGAGCTCTATCTGTCTATCCTGGTCGACCGCTCGGTCGGCCGCGTCGCCTTCGTCGTTTCGACCGAAGGCGGCATGGACATCGAGGCGGTCGCGCATGACACGCCGGAAAAGATCATCACCGTCGCCATCGACCCGGAAAAGGGCGTCACGGCAGCCGATCTGAAGGCGCTCAACGGCGCGCTGAAACTCGACGGCGACGCTGCCAAGGACGGCAATGCGCTGTTCCCGATCCTCTACAAGGCCTTCGTCGAGAAGGACATGAGCCTGCTCGAGGTCAATCCGCTGATCGTCATGAAGAACGGCCGGCTGCGCGTGCTCGACGCAAAGGTGTCGTTCGACAACAACGCGTTGTTCCGCCACCCCGACGTGCTCGAACTGCGCGACACCACCGAAGAGGACGAGAAGGAGATCGAGGCGTCGAAATACGACCTCGCCTATGTCGCGCTCGACGGCAATATCGGCTGCATGGTCAATGGCGCGGGCCTTGCCATGGCGACGATGGATATCATCAAGCTCTATGGCGCCGAACCCGCCAACTTCCTCGATGTGGGCGGCGGTGCGTCCAAGGAGAAGGTGACGGCGGCGTTCAAGATCATCACCAAGGATCCGGCGGTCAAGGGCATCCTGATCAACATCTTCGGCGGCATCATGAAGTGCGACATCATCGCCGAGGGCGTGATCGCCGCGGTCAAGGAAGTCGGCCTGAAGGTGCCGCTGGTGGTGCGCCTGGAAGGCACCAATGCCGAACTCGGCAAGAAGATCATCAACGACAGCGGCCTCAACGTCGTGTCGGCCGACGACCTCGACGACGCGGCCAAGAAGATCGTGGCGGCGGTGAAGGGCTGATCTGGTGCCTCCGCACAAGATAAACCTTGTCGAGGCGGCGGATGCGAAGATCACCAAGGTCTTCGATCCGCATATCGCCGGTGATGTGAATGACAGCCAGGCGAAGGTCGCCAAGTTCGGCGAGGTCTTCGACTGGCACGCGCATGAGAAAGAGGATGAAGCCTTCCTCGTGCTGCGTGGGCGTATCGCCATCGATTTTCGCGACGGCACGGTGGAGCTTGGCAGTGGCGACTTCATCGTCGTGCCGCGCGCCGTCGAGCACCGGCCGCGTTCGCTCACGGCCGAGCCCGTGGTGCTGATGTTCGAGCCGGCGACGACGCTCAACACCGGCAACGCCAAGAGCGACCTCACCGTCGCCGACCTGAAGCGGCTGTGACCATGACCGCGCAACCTTCCTCGATCAACGGTTTTTAAAAAGGGCTCCGATGTCCATTCTCGTCGACAAGAACACCAAGGTGCTGGTGCAGGGCCTGACCGGCAAGACCGGCACGTTCCATACCGAACAGGCGCTGGCCTATCACGGGACCAAGATGGTCGGCGGCATCCATCCGAAGAAGGGTGGCGAGACCTGGGCCGGCTCGAAGGGCGAGAGCCTGCCGATCTTCGCCACCGTCGCCGAGGGCAAGGCCAGGACCGGCGCCAACGCCTCCGTCGTCTATGTGCCGCCGGCGGGTGCCGCCGAAGCGATCCTGGAAGCGATCGAGGCCGAGATCCCGCTGATCGTCTGCATCACCGAAGGCATACCGGTGATGGACATGATCAAGGTCAAGGCCAGGCTCGACCGCTCGACCTCGCGGCTGATCGGCCCGAACTGTCCGGGCGTGCTCACCCCCAACGAATGCAAGATCGGCATCATGCCCGGCAGCATTTTCCGCAAGGGCTCGGTCGGCGTTGTTTCGCGCTCGGGAACACTTACCTATGAGGCCGTGTTCCAGACCACCAATGTCGGCCTCGGCCAGACCACCGCCGTCGGCATTGGCGGCGATCCCGTCAAGGGCACCGAGTTCATCGACGTGCTGGAGATGTTCCTCGCCGACGACGAGACCAAGTCGATCATCATGATCGGCGAGATCGGCGGTTCGGCCGAGGAAGACGCCGCGCAGTTCCTCAAGGACGAAGCCAAGCGTGGCCGCAAGAAGCCGATGGCCGGCTTCATCGCCGGGCGCACGGCGCCGGCGGGCCGCACCATGGGCCATGCGGGCGCGGTCATCTCCGGCGGCAAGGGCGGCGCCGAGGACAAGATCGCGGCGATGGAATCGGCCGGCATCAAGGTTTCGCCGTCGCCGGCCCGTCTCGGCACGACGCTGGTCGAGGCGATCAAAGGGTGAGAAACGGTCGGCCCTGGGCCGACGAAAAGCCAATTGCCTGGCTTTTCGAGTTTCGAGCGCCCGGAGCGAAAGCGAAGGGCCGGGAATGGCGGGAATGGAATGAAGGCTGGCGACGGTTCGTTGGCCTTGAGGGGAACAAGGACGGGTGAACCGTTCGACATCGCGGCAATGCCGCAAACGCAAGGAGACGGAGCACGGGCTCCGCTAAGTGACATGGCAAGACAAGATCAGGCCAACGACCAATTTTCGCTCACCTCTTTCCTCTATGGCGGCAACGCCGACTATATCGACGCGCTCTATGCCGCCTATGAGGACGATCCCGCCTCGGTCAATCCCGAATGGCAGGAGTTCTTCGCCGGGCTGAAGGACGACGCCGGCGATGTCCGCAAGAACGCCAAGGGCGCCTCCTGGGCCAAGCCGTCCTGGCCGCTGCAGGCCAATGGCGAGCTTGTGTCGGCGCTCGACGGCAACTGGGGCATCGTCGAGAAGCACCTGGAAAAGAAGGTCAAGGACAAGGCCGTCATCAACGGCACGGTCCTTTCCGATGCCGACGTGCATCAGGCGACGCGCGATTCCGTGCGCGCCATCATGATGATCCGCGCCTACCGCATGCGCGGCCATCTGCACGCCAATCTCGACCCGCTCGGCATCGCCAAGCCGCTTGAGGACTACAACGAATTGTCGCCGGAGAATTACGGCTTCACCGCCGCCGACTACGACCGGCCGATCTTCCTCGACAATGTGCTCGGGCTCGAATTCGGCACCGTCCGGCAGATGCTGGAGATCCTGACCCGCACCTATTGCTCGACGCTCGGCGTCGAATTCATGCACATCTCCGATCCCGAGGAAAAGGCCTGGATCCAGGCGCGCATCGAGGGCGCTGACAAGGAGATCACCTTCACGGCGACCGGCAAGAAGGCGATCCTGCAGAAGCTGATCGAATCCGAAGGTTTCGAACAGTTCGCGGACATCAAGTACAAGGGCACCAAGCGTTTCGGCCTCGATGGCAGTGAAGCGCTGATCCCGGCGCTGGAGCAGATCATCAAGCGCGGCGGCCAGCTCGGCATGAAGGAGATCGTGCTCGGCATGGCGCATCGCGGCCGGCTGAATGTGCTCTCCCAGGTGATGGCCAAGCCGCACCGCGCCATCTTCCATGAGTTCAAGGGCGGCTCGGCCGCCCCCGACGAGGTCGAAGGTTCGGGCGACGTCAAGTACCATCTCGGCGCCTCGTCGGACCGCGAGTTCGACGGCAACAAGGTGCATCTGTCGCTGACCGCCAACCCCTCGCACCTGGAGATCGTCGATCCGGTGGTGATGGGCAAGGCGCGCGCCAAGCAGGATTATCTGTTCGGCCGCAGCCGCGAGGAGATCGTGCCGCTGGAGGAGCGCGCCAAGGTGTTGCCGCTCTTGCTGCACGGCGACGCCGCCTTCGCCGGCCAGGGCGTGATCGCTGAAATCCTCGGCCTGTCCGGCCTGCGCGGCCACCGCGTCGCCGGCACGCTGCATTTCATCATCAACAACCAGATCGGCTTCACCACCAATCCGCGCTTCTCGCGCTCGTCGCCCTATCCGTCCGACGTCGCCAAGATGATCGAGGCGCCGATCTTCCACGTCAACGGCGACGATCCGGAAGCGGTGGTCCATGCCACCAAGGTGGCGATCGAATTCCGCATGAAGTTCCACAAGCCAGTGGTGGTAGACATGTTCTGCTACCGCCGCTTCGGCCACAATGAGGGCGACGAACCGGCCTTCACCCAGCCGATCATGTATCGCAACATCCGCAACCACAAGACGACGGTGCAGATCTACGCCGACCGCCTGATTGCCGAAGGCCACATCACCCAGGCCGAATTCGACAAGATGAAGGCGGACTGGCGAGCGCATCTGGAATCGGAATGGGAGGTCGGCCAGCACTACAAGCCCAACAAGGCCGACTGGCTCGACGGCGCCTGGTCGGGCTTGCGCACGGCCGACAACCAGGACGAAACGCGGCGCGGCAAGACCGCCGTGCCGGTCAAGACGCTGAAGGAAATCGGCAAGAAGCTGACCGAGGTGCCGAAGGATTTCGAGGCGCACAAGACGATCATCCGCTTCCTCGAGAACCGCCGTCAGGCGATCGAGTCCGGCGAAGGCATCGACTGGTCGACGGCCGAGGCGCTGGCCTTCGGCGCCATCCTGCTCGATGGCAACCCGATCCGGCTGTCGGGGCAGGATTCCGAACGCGGCACCTTCTCGCAGCGCCACTCCGTGCTCTACGACCAGCGCGACGAGACCCGCTACATCCCGCTCAACAACCTGTCCGCCGCACAGGCCGGCTACGAAGTCATCAACTCGATGCTGTCGGAAGAGGCGGTGCTCGGCTTCGAATATGGCTACAGCCTTGCCGAGCCGAAGGCGCTGACGCTGTGGGAAGCGCAGTTCGGTGACTTCGCCAACGGCGCCCAGGTGGTGTTCGACCAGTTCATCTCGTCGGGCGAGCGCAAGTGGCTCAGAATGTCGGGCCTCGTCTGCCTGCTGCCGCATGGCTATGAAGGCCAGGGTCCGGAACATTCCTCGGCGCGGCTCGAGCGCTTCCTGCAGCTTTGCGCCGAAGACAACATGCAAGTGGCCAACTGCACGACACCGGCCAACTACTTCCACATCCTGCGCCGGCAGTTGAAGCGGGACTTCCGCAAGCCGCTGATCCTGATGACGCCGAAGTCGCTGCTGCGCCACAAGCGGGCGGTGTCGACGCTGCCGGAAATTTCCGGCGAGAGTTCGTTCCACCGGCTCTTGTGGGACGATGCCCAGCTGCTTCCCGGCCAGGCGATCAAGCTGGTCAAGGATTCGAAGATCCGCCGCGTCGTGCTGTGCTCGGGCAAGGTCTATTACGACCTCTACGAAGAGCGCGAGAAGCGCGGCGTCAACGATATCTACCTGCTGCGCGTCGAACAGCTCTATCCGTTCCCGGCCAAGGCGCTGATCACGGAATTGTCGCGCTTCCGCAACGCCGAGATGGTGTGGTGCCAGGAGGAGCCCAAGAACATGGGCGCCTGGTCGTTCATCGACCCGTATCTGGAGTGGGTGCTGGCGCATATCGACGCCAAGCATCAGCGGGTGCGCTACACCGGCCGCCCGGCTGCCGCCTCGCCGGCGACCGGATTGATGTCCAAGCACCTTGCCCAGCTCGCCGCCTTGCTCGAAGACGCGCTCGGCGAATAAACAGAACCCGACAAGAAACGGACAGGCACAATGGCTACCGAAATCCGCGTTCCCACTCTCGGCGAATCCGTCACCGAAGCGACCATCGGCAAATGGTTCAAGAAGGTGGGCGACGCCATTGCCGCCGACGAGCCCTTGGTCGAGCTCGAGACCGACAAGGTGACGGTGGAGGTGCCGGCCGCCGCCGCAGGCACGCTGAGCGAAATCACCGCCAAGGAAGGCGAGACGGTCGGTGTCGGCGCCTTGCTGGGGTCGATTTCGGCCGGAGGCGAGGCCGCCGCACCAGCGACCAAGCCGCAAGCGGTGTCGCAGGCCTCGAGCCCTGACGCGGCGTCCACCGTCAAGCAGGCGGCGGTGGAAACCGCCAAGATCGCCGGTGATGCCGGCGCGGTCGAGCCGCGCAGCATGCCCCCGGCGCCGGCGGCGGCGAAGCTGATCGCCGAGAACAATCTGGCGGTCGACCAGCTCTCGGGTTCGGGCAAGCGTGGCCAGGTGCTGAAGGGCGACGTGCTCGACGCGATCTCCAAGGGCACGCCGTCGCAGCCGGCCGAAGCGCCGAAGGCGGCACCGGGGCCGGTCGCCGTGCGTGCGCCGTCCTCGGGCGACGACGCGGCGCGCGAGGAGCGCGTGCGCATGACCAAGCTGCGCCAGACGATCGCGCGCCGCCTCAAGGAAGCGCAGTCGACCGCCGCCATGCTGACCACCTTCAACGAGGTCGACATGAGCGCGGTGATGGCGCTCAGGACCAAATACAAGGATGTGTTCGAGAAGAAGCATGGCGTGAAGCTCGGCTTCATGGGCTTCTTCACCAAGGCGGTGACGCACGCGCTGAAGGAAATCCCTTCGGTCAACGCCGAGATCGACGGCACCGACATCATCTTCAAGAACTACGCGCATATCGGCGTCGCCGTCGGCACCGAAAAGGGCCTCGTCGTGCCTGTCGTGCGCAATGCCGACCAGATGTCCATCGCCGAGATCGAGAAGGATATCGGCCGGCTGGGCATCGCCGCGCGCGACGGCAAGCTGTCGGTCGCCGACATGCAGGGCGGCACGTTTACGATTTCCAACGGCGGCGTCTACGGGTCGCTGATGTCGACGCCGATCCTCAACGCGCCGCAGTCGGGCATCCTGGGCATGCACAAGATTCAGGATCGGCCGGTCGTGGTTGGTGGCCAGATCGTCATCCGGCCGATGATGTATCTGGCGCTCAGCTACGACCACCGCATCGTCGACGGCAAGGAAGCCGTGACCTTCCTGGTGCGCGTCAAGGAAAGCCTGGAGGATCCGGAACGGCTGGTGCTCGATTTGTAAGGTTATCCGCGATGGCCGGGCCTGTCGAGCCGATCGATCTCTTCGAACTTCTGACGACAGGCCGGGCAGGCCCGATTGAACTTGCCAAAAGCAGTCGCGAAGCAATTCGCGGCCTGATCGATCCGGAAGATGTCCGGGCCGACAACCACGTTCGGCACGGTGACGACGAATCCGCATGGTGCATTTACGGCGCGAATTGCGAGTTCTTTTTCAGCCCTGATTTTCGTCTGAGGTCGATCAGCGTCGAGCCTGTCTTCGGAAGATTGCAGGCGGGTGCGATGGCGACCTGGTACGGCCATCTCGACGTCGATGTGGGCCGGCATCCGGTGATTTTTGCAGGCACAAAGCCGATAGAAATACATACCTTGCCAAAAGCATTGCAGTTCATGAACAAGAGTGAATTCAAGTGGGCAATCGGCGGCGGCCGTGAGCGCGATGTCTATATTGAACTCGCGGAGAGTTCTCGCATCTTGACCCTCAAATACGAGGTGAACGCGATTCCGGTCGACAGGAATGACAACGTGGCCTTCGAGATGGATTATTTTCTTTCGACGGTCTTCATCCTCGATCGGAACGTCCCAGGCGGATAGGGCTGAAATGACGACACGTTCCTTTCGCTCCAAAAGTTTGCCGACGGTATCGTTCGCTGCCTGCATCGCCTTGCTTTCTGCAAATGCCCATGCCGCCTGCCCGATCGAGCTCGCGGTCTATGGTGACGCGCAGAGCGGCACCGAGATCGACTTCACGCCAACCGGCACCTCGGCTGTTGTCACCAACAGCTTCCGCATGATCCTCGACAACAATGTGGTGCTGAACGGCATTGTGATGTGGAGCTCGGGTGAAGCGCGGCCGAACGGCTCCTTGATGTACAAATGCCCTGAGGGCGACGTCACTGGCGGCGAACTTGCCGCCTGCACCCTTTGGAACGGTGTGATCTATACGTCGGATGACAAGGGAGCGATCGGGTTGTTGCCGGCGCAAGGCGTCGATGCGCCGAAGACACTGATCCTGCCCGACCTCGGGCCGTCATTGCGGCATTCGCTGGCCTATGGCGGCAGCGGATTTTCGAAAGTGCCGTCGGATGTGTTTACGCTGAAGGGATGCCAGGAATGAGCGAGGCGCAAAAGGTGCTGCTGGTCACCGGCGGCAGCCGCGGCATTGGCGCCGCCGTCTGCCGGCTCGGGTCGAAGGCCGGCTATCGCGTGGCGGTCAACTACGCCTCGAACCAGGCCGCCGCCGACGCGCTGGTCGGCGACATCAAGGCCGGCGGCGGCGACGCTTTTTCGGTCAAGGGCGATGTCGGCAGCGAAGCCGATATCGTGGCCATGTTCGAGGCTGTCGACCGTGCCTATGGCCGGCTCGATGCCTTCGTCAACAATGCCGGCATCGTCGACGTCAAGGCGCGCGTCGACGAGATGGATGTTTCGCGGCTGGAGCGCATGATGCGCATCAATGTCGTGGGTTCGTTCCTCTGCGCACGCGAGGCGGTGAAGCGCATGTCGACCCGCCATGGCGGCAAGGGTGGAGCGATCGTCAACATCTCGTCGGCCGCTGCGGTGCTGGGCGCGCCGGACAATTATGTCGACTATGCCGCCTCCAAGGGCGCCATCGACACCTTCACCGTCGGGCTCGCCCGCGAGGTGGCGCTGGAAGGCATTCGCGTCAACGCGGTGCGGCCGGGCATCATCGACACCGACATCCATGCCTCCGGCGGACAGCCGGACCGGGTGGCACTGATCCAGGACACGCTTCCGATGAAAAGAGCCGGCACCGCCGATGAAGTCGCCGCTGCCGTTCTCTATCTTCTATCCGACGCCGCGTCCTATACGACAGGCGCGATCCTGAATGTCAGCGGCGGCCGCTGAGCGCTCTCAAGCAGTTCGAGCATGATGTCATCCGAAAACCGCGTCACACTTTTCGGCATCATGCTCAAAACAGAAGGACAATATCATGGCTTATGACGTCGTTATCATCGGATCGGGACCCGGCGGCTATGTCTGCGCCATCAAGGCGGCGCAGCTCGGGCTGAAGGTCGCGGTGGTCGAGAAGAATGCGACCTTCGGCGGCACCTGTCTCAACATCGGCTGCATTCCGTCGAAGGCGCTGCTTCATGCCTCGGAGATGTTCGCCGAGGCCGGCCATTCCTTCGACACGCTCGGCGTCGAGATATCCGCGCCGAAATTGAACCTGAAGAAGATGATGGCGCACAAGGACGCGACGGTGTCGTCGAACGTCAACGGCGTCGCCTTCCTGTTCAAGAAGAACAAGATCGACTCGTTCCGCGGCACCGGCAAGGTGGTCGCGGCCGGCAAGGTCTCGGTGACCGGCGAGGACGGCAAGGTCGAGGAGATCGAGACCCAGAACATCGTCATCGCCACCGGGTCGGACGTCGCCGGCATTCCCGGCGTCAAGGTCGACATCGACGAGAAGGTCATCGTGTCATCGACCGGCGCGCTGTCGCTGGAGAAAGTTCCCGGCCACCTGGTGGTGGTCGGTGGCGGCGTCATCGGGCTCGAACTCGGCTCGGTGTGGGCGCGGCTTGGCGCCAAGGTGACCGTGGTCGAGTTCCTCGACACCATCCTCGGCGGCATGGATGGCGAGGTCTCCAAGCAGTTCCAGCGGCTGCTGTCGAAACAGGGTTTCGAGTTCAAGCTCGGCGCCAAGGTGACTGGTGTGGCCAAGGCCAAGAAGGGTGCGACCGTCACCTTCGAGCCGGTCAAGGGCGGTGCCGCCGAGTCCATCGAAGCCGATGCGGTGCTGATCGCCACCGGGCGCCGCGCCTATTCCGACAGCCTTGGCCTGAAGGAAGCCGGTGTCGAAGTCGACGAGCGTGGCCGGGTCAAGACCGATGGCCATCTCAGGACCAATGTATCAGGCATCTACGCCATCGGCGACGTCATCGCCGGGCCGATGCTGGCGCACAAGGCCGAGGACGAGGGCGTGGCGGTGGCCGAAACCATCGCCGGCCAGGCCGGCCATGTGAACTATGACGTCATCCCGAGCGTCGTCTACACCAGCCCGGAAATCGCCTCGGTCGGCAAGACCGAGGAAGAGCTGAAGAAGGCCGGCATCGACTACAAGGCGGGAAAATTCCCGTTCAGCGCCAATGGCCGGGCGCGCGCCATGCTGCACACCGATGGTTTCGTGAAGATCCTCGCCGACAGGACGACCGACCGCGTGCTGGGTGTCCATATCGTCGGCTTCGGCGCCGGCGAGATGATCCACGAGGCGGCGGTGCTGATGGAGTTCGGCGGCTCGTCGGAGGATCTCGCCCGCACCTGCCACGCCCATCCGACGATGTCGGAAGCGGTGAAGGAGGCGGCGCTGGCCACCTTCTTCAAGCCGATCCATATCTAGGGCGACGGCTATCCGATCTTCGCCGCTGATCCGTAGCGGCGCGAAGAAGGCCTCCAGCGTCGCGCTGCCCCTCATTGCCCTGCCGGGCATTTCTCCCCGTATAGTGACGGGGAGAGAGAAGCCCGCGCCGAGGGTCGCCAATTGCCATCGTAGCAGAAAGGGCGCCGAGGTTGGGGCCGGCAGGCACAAGAGGCGGCGTCGATGTCGACCGTACCTGCGTTACGGCCCACACGCTCAATAGCAACTGCCCAAAACAAAACGGCCCGCTTTTCAGCGGGCCGTTCGTATTTGATCTCTGGCCGATCAGTTGGCCGGTGCGGCAGGTGCAGGCGCCGGAGCCGGAGCCGCAGGGGCCGGCGCTGCGGGAGCAGCGGGAGCTGGTGCCGCAGGAGCCGGTTCGGCGGGCTTTGCCGGTTCGGCTGGCTTCATCGGTTCCGCGGGCGCGGGCGCAGGGGCCGGTGTGCTGGCCGCCGGAGGCTCAGTCGCCGGATGTTCGACCCTTCTTCCGAAAACATAATACGCGACGATGGCCAGAATAACGACGACCAGCGCAATCAGCCAAGGACTGCCGCCGCCGCCCGGCCTGGAAGTGTCGTTTGATGAATTCGCCATAAAAGTGTCCTCCATGGATGAAAATGATCAATCAACAGCCATCAACGCGCAACCGTTGAATGGGTTTCACGCTAGGGAAGGAAAACGCCGAAAAGGCGACGCCTGGATTCCCCGCTGCCATGCGACTCAATTGACAGCGGTCACAGTATAGCCGGCTTTGCGAAAATCCTCGACCAGTCCATCGGGACCGGGAAGGTGCAGGGCGCCGACCGCCATGAAGGCATTGCCTTTGGCAAGGATCGGTTCGGCATGGTCGACCATCACCTTGTTGCGGCTGGTGATCATGGTTTCCTCGAACGCCACGTAGCTGCCGGCCTGGCCGCCTTCCGCATCCGGGAGCACGGCGCGAAACAACGGCCAGAACATGCCGGTCTCGCCGCGCTGGTAAAGCACGATCATGGTCTCGTTGACGTCGTTGACCTTGTCGCCAAGCTTCACGGTATCGACCAGCCCCTTCATGTGAAAGGCGAGCGGCAGCGAGGCCATGGCGCGGAGCTGGCTGGCAGCCGTTTCCAACCCTTCCACCGGCTTGCCCGCGGCCTTGGCACTTTCCGCCAGCTTGACGTCGAGCACCGGTGCGCCGCCCGACTGGCGGGCGAGCTCGCAAGCCGGCAGTGCCAGCATCGCCGACAGCAGCCAAGGCTTCATCTTGGCGACCGTCAATGGCGGAATGCCGCGCGCGTCGAGCGCGGTGTTCATGGCCGCGGCATCGTCCGGCGACAGCAACGACGACAGCGTCGTGTTGTCGGTGAACATCATCAGGTCCGGCTCCTTGAGCATCGCAGCCATCATCTTCTGCTTGTCGAGCACGTCGGTGGTCTCGATGACGATGGTGCCGGCGGCGTCATAGGCTGTCTGCGCGGCGGGCGGCAGCGCTGTCACACGCGGGTCGGTCATGTGCATGGTGCCGAACAGGAAGGACGGCTTTTCGCCCGGCCTCTCCAGCTTCCACAGCAGGCCCTTGCCGTTCGGCGTGGCGGCGGCTTCCGCTTCGATCCTGCGGTAGGTGGCCGGATCGTCCTTCTGCAGGGCCGACAGCATGTTGGCGCCGGTGCAGGTCGGAATCTCGGCATGCGCCCTGCCCGCAGCGAACAGCAGTGCGGCGAGGAAAGACAGGAAAAACAGGACGTTGAGCGCCACGAGCAGCTTCAGCGAGATGAGAGCGGCGCGGTCGGCGACGGCGATGACGCGTTTCATGGCTCTATCTTCGTGCTTGACCATGATCTCTTCCCGAAAACCGGGCCCCACTTTTCCGGATCATGGTCTAGGATCAAAAAGCGGCGAAACGGTTAACCGGCGCGGCGAAATTGTCTTGGACGAAGCCGCCGGTCATGCGCGGGGATGGGCGGACTCGTAGATCTCGAGCAGCCTCGCGGTGTCGACGCCGGTGTAGATCTGCGTCGTCGACAGGCTGGCGTGGCCCAGGAGTTCCTGGATGGTGCGCAGGTCGCCGCCGCGGCCGAGCAGATGCGTGGCGAAGGAATGGCGTAGCGCATGCGGCGTCGCCGTGTCGGGCAGGTTGAGCGCCGAGCGCAGTTTCGCCATGTCGCGCTGGACGATGGCCGGGTTGAGCGGGCCACCACGGGCGCCGCGAAACAGCAGCCCCTTCGGGTCGAGATGATACGGACACAGCCGTCGGTATTCGGCGATGGCGCGCAGCGCCACCGGCAGCACCGGCACCAGCCGCGTCTTGCCGCCCTTGCCGGTGACGCGCAGCACGGTGTCGGACGCCGACGCCAGATCGGCGCCGGCCAGGCCGAGCGCCTCGGAAATGCGCAGGCCGGAGCCGTAGAGCAGGGTCAGCACCGCGGCGTTGCGGGCGGCGATCCAGGGTTCCTCGGACAGTTGGCCTTCGACGGACACGACATGCTTTGCATCGCTGGCCGTCAGCGGCTTCGGCAGCGACTTGGGCTGGCGCGGAGCGCGCAAGGCCGCGGCACCAGCGGCATTGACGAGGCCGCGCCGCTCGAGGAAACGCAGCAGTGAACGGATGCCGGCCAGTCCACGGCCAAGCGTGCGGGCGCCGGCGCCGGCATTGCGGCGGGCGGCAAGGAAGCCGCGCAGGTCGGCCGGGCGCAGGTTGGCGATGTCGGCGATGCCGGGCGAGCCGCCGCAATGGCCGGTGAGAAAATGCAGGAATTGTCGGGTGTCGCGCTCATAGGCTTCGACGGTCTCGGGCGACAGCCGGCGCTCGCGCGCCAGCATCTTCAGCCAGCTTTCACGCGCCGCCTGCAGATCGGGTTTTGCCGGGATGAGGAATTCCTGCATGACGGCATTTTCGGGTATTCGGGTTAGGAAGCGGTGAAGAGCGCGTCATTGAAATGACAGCGGGCGATCATTGAAATGACGCCGGGCTGGGGTTAGGAGAGTCGTCGGATTGGTGGCAAGTCACAAACCCTGGTGATTGGCTGAAACGCAAGGTCCCTTCGTCATCCACGGGCGGAGCAGGAGCGAAGCTCCGTCGCGGAGACCCGAGGATGCCGTGACCTGCGAGCGCTGCTGCGTTACAAGTCTGATAACTTTGCAGTGGAGACCATGCGCAAGCAGAGAGTTGGCAGGAACGAGACACGTGATCCTTTCTGAACTGCCGTGCTTTTTGGTCGCCGTAACGGAATGGATCCTCGGGTCTCCGCAGCCGCTTTGCGCCTGCTCCGCCCGTGGATGACGAAGGTAAAGTGCCATGAACAAGCCCCAGAACCCTGTCCAGATGGCCGTGATCGGCGCCGCCCACGGCATCAAGGGCGAGTTGCGGGTGAAAACCTTCACCGGCGAGCCGCTGGCGCTGGCCGACTATGGACCGCTCTACGCCAAGGACGGCCGCGCCTTCCACATCATCGACATCAGGCCCGCCAACACGGTCGTCGTGGTTCGCTTCAAAGGCATCAGCGACCGCAACGCCGCCGAGGCGCTGGCCGGCACGGAATTGTTCGTCGATCGCTCGGTGCTGCCGGACGACGGCGAGGAGGATGAGTTCTACCATGCCGACCTGGTCGGGCTGGAGGTCCGGGACGACACCGGTGTTGCCATCGGCAAGGTCGTCGCGGTGCACAATTTCGGCGGCGGCGACATCCTCGATGTGACGCTGGGCGGGCGCAAGGGCGTGCTGATCCCGTTCACGCAGGCCGCCGTGCCGCAAGTGTCGGTCGCCGAGGGTTTTGTCCGCGTCGACCCGGCGGCGGCCGGGCTCGTCGACGACGAGGATGCGCCGCACGAAGAGGACTTCGACCCGAAGGGCAGGCCGCGCGGACCAAGGGACGCCGGGGGCAACCGGTGACGTTCAAGGCCTCGGTGCTGACGCTCTATCCCGAGATGTTTCCCGGCGCGCTCGGCCTGTCGCTGGCCGGGCGGGCGCTGGAGGCGGGCACATGGTCGCTTGAGGCGATCCAGATCCGCGACTTCGCCGCCGATCGTCACCGCACCGTCGACGACACGCCGGCCGGCGGCGGCGCCGGCATGGTGATGCGCGCCGACGTGCTGGCCAAGGCCATCGACCACGCCGCGCCGCCGGGCGATGCGCGGCCACGGCTGTTGATGAGCCCGCGCGGCAAGCCGCTGACACAGGCGCGCGTGCGCGACCTGGCCGCCGGGCCGGGTGCGGTCATTCTCTGCGGCCGCTTCGAGGGTGTCGACCAGCGGCTGATCGAAGCGCGCGGCCTGGAGGAGGTCTCGATCGGCGATTTCATCCTGTCGGGCGGCGAGCCGGCGGCCCTTGTGCTGCTCGACGCGGTGGTGCGGCTGTTGCCCGGCGTCATGGGCAATTCGGTGTCTGGCGAAGAAGAAAGCTTCGAGAACGGCCTGCTCGAACATCCGCACTACACGCGGCCGCAGGAATTTGAAGGAAGGCCAATTCCCGAGGTGCTGATCTCGGGCAACCACAAGAAGATCGCCGCATGGCGGCGGGCGGAGTCGGAAGCGCTGACGAAGGAGCGGCGGCCGGACTTGCTGGGCGCCGCCCCTCAGCCTTTGGTGAAGTAGTAAAAGGCGAGAAACAGGCCGACGGCGACGACGAAGCCGCGCACCACAGTCTGCGGCACGCGCCTGGCGATCCAGACGCCGGCATAGCCGCCGAGCGCGCCGCCCGGGATCATGATGATCGCCTGCGGCCAGGCGACGACGCCGCCGGAGACGAAGACGACGATCGCCACCGCGGCAATGACGATAGCCAGCATGTTCTTCAGCGCATTCAGCCGGTGATAGTCGCCGGCTTGCGTGAGGCCGAGCGTGGCCAGCATCATCACACCCATGCCGGCGCCGAAGAAGCCGCCATAGATGGCGGTGACGAACTGCGCCAGGGAACCGGCCAGCGAGCCGACGGCCGCTTCGTGCCCCGGTTCTGGCGCCGGCTTCAGCCACGGCCCGGCGGCAAACAGCGCCGTTGCGCCCAACAGCAGCCATGGCACCAGGACGCGGAAGGACGGGTTGTCGAGCGCCAGCAGGATCAGCGCGCCAGCCAGCGCGCCGGCCGCCGAGATCAGGCAGAGCAGCAGCGCGCCGCGCCAGAAATGCCTGATGTCGTCTGAGTAGGCGAGCGTCGAGGTGATGTAGCCTGGAAACTGCGTGACCGAGGAGGTGGCGTTGGCGACGATCGGCGGCAGGCCGACCAATGTCATGGCGCCGAAGGTGATGAAGGTGCCGCCGCCGGCGACCGCGTTGGCGGCGCCTGACAGGAAGCCCGCGAGGAAAAGCAGGATGGCGTCGAGGAAAGACATGAGGAAGCCGCCGCGGAAAACTGTGCCAGGCCCGGCTTAGGAAGCTTGGCACGCGGGCGCAACCCCGCACCGGAAGATCGCGATGATGGCACGCGCGCAAAAAAAGACTCGGGCCAAGGCGTGACAAAGCGCTGAAATAGCTGTATGTGCCCGCCGAACCGGAAGAAGAATCTGCCGGACCCGTCAACAATGACGGTGTAGTCGCCCCTGCCCGATGTCTCAGGACAAAGGGCATAGCCGAGCGGTCAATGGAACTGCAAGGCGAGTGTCGGACGCTCTGACTGTCGGAAGAACAAGAAGTGGACTTTTGAGATGGATATTCTCCGTCAGCTCGAGGCCGAACAGGCCGCCAAGATCGAAGCCAAGCGCAAGCTTCCCGAATTCCAGCCCGGCGACACCGTGCGCGTCCAGGTCCGCGTGACCGAAGGCACCCGCACCCGCGTCCAGGCCTATGAGGGCGTCGTCATCGCCCGCGCCGGCTCCGGCTTCCAGGAAAATTTCACCGTCCGCAAGATCTCCTACGGCGAAGGCGTCGAGCGCGTGTTCCCGGTCTACTCGCCGATGGTCGAAGGCGTCGAGATCGTGCGTCGCGGCAAGGTGCGTCGCGCCAAGCTCTATTACCTGCGTGACCGTCGCGGCAAGTCGGCCCGTATTTCGGAAAACACCGGCGTGCGCGCCCGCAAGCTGAACGATGAGGAGCGCGATGCGCTGAACGCCGAGAAGGCCCGCATCGAAGCCGAGAAGGTGGCCGCTGCCGAGGCGCTGGCCGTCGAGAAGGCCGCCCAGGACGCCGCCGAGAAGAAGGCCGCCGCTGAGGCAGCCGCCGCCGCTGAAGCGACCCCGGCGGAATAAGGTTTTCGCTAGCATGTTCAAAAAGGCGGCTTCGGCCGCCTTTTTTCGTTTGAAGGCCATGCCTCTTTCGTTTGAAGGCTATGCTTCGGGCCGGAATCGCTGGTTGACTCCATTTATCTTGTACACTAATGAATCGTGCACAAGATAAATGGAGAAGCGAGATGCCCGCACTGTATTCCACCCAGGCCCGCGCCGTTGGCGGCCGCGCCGGCCATGTCCAGAGCGACGACGGCCTGCTCAGCCTCGACCTTGCCATGCCCAAGGAGCTTGGCGGCAAGGGCGGCGCCACCAATCCCGAGCAGCTTTTCGCCGCCGGCTATGCCGCCTGCTTCGAAAGCGCCCTACGCTTCATCGCCGGCAAGCAGAAGCTGCCGCTGCAGGATGCCTCGGTGACGGCGACCGTCAGCCTGCATACCAATGCGCAGGGTGGATTTGTGCTTGGCGTTTCGCTCGCGGCCGAGACGAAAGGTCTTGATCAGGCGGCGGCGGAAGCGCTTGTATCGGCGGCGCACCAGGTTTGCCCCTATTCCAACGCCATCAAGGGCAACATCGAGGTGGCGCTTTCGGCAAAGGCGCTTCCAGCAAAGGCAGCATGACCACCAGAACGATACCCTCGCCCCTGGACGTCCCGGCGGATCCCGCCGGGATACCAAAGCTCGCGCAGCATCTCTGCTTCGCGCTCTATTCGGCGAGCGGACTGATGACGCGGCTCTACCGGCCGCTGCTCGAGCCGCTCGGCCTGACCTATCCGCAATATCTGACCATGCTGGCGCTGTGGGAACATTCGCCGCGCACCGTTGGCGAGGTTGGCGAAACGCTCGGGCTGGATTCGGCAACGCTGACGCCGCTGCTCAAGCGCCTGGAGGCGAACGGCATGGTGACGCGCCGGCGCGACCCCGCCGACGAGCGTCGGGTGCTGGTCGAACCGACGCCCCGGGGTCAGGCGCTGCGCGAGAGCGCCAAGGCGGTGTCGGCGACGATGCGGTGCCATTCGCCGCTCGATGGCGACGAACTCAAATCCCTGCACCACACCTTGACCCGGCTGATCGGCGGGTTGCGTGAAGCCAGTGCCCCCGTGCCGGACCGCGATTGACGAGACCGCAAGGATCGTTCCGAAATCCGGGGAATGAAGGCACTGGAATCCGCTTTCGCATGAGCTGACGCAGAGGACCGTCTTGCATGGCGCTTGCGGAAAGCTAAAGTCGGCGCCGGATTTCCTGCAAGCCCGGCCCATGTCCGGGCCATTCAATTTCCGGGAGTGTGTCATGACCAAATCGAAACTGCTGCTGGCCGGCCTGTTTGCCCTCATCCTGGCGCCCGTCGCCGCCTTCGCGCAGGCATTGCCCGATCTCGGCGGCAAGAAGGTGGTGGTGGTGACCGAAAACGCCTATCCGCCGCTGCAGTTCATCGACGCCAAGACGGGAAAGCAGATCGGCTGGGAATATGACGCGATGAACGAGATCGCCAAGCGGCTGAATTTCAAGGTCGAGTACCAGAACACCTCCTGGGACGCGATGATCCAGGCGGTTTCCGACAACCAGTACAACATCGGCATGACCGGCATCACCATCAAGGACGACCGCAAGGAGAAGGTCGATTTCTCCGATCCCTACATGCGCTCGGAACAGTTCATGCTGGTGCGTGGCGATGAAAGCCGCTTCACCGACGCCAAGACGTTCGGCGCCTTCAAGGACGGGCTGATCGGCGCGCAGGCCGGCACGACGCCCTTCTACACCGCCGTCTACAGCGTGCTCGACGGCAATGAGCAGAACCCGCGCATCAAGCTGTTCGAGACCTTTGGCGCCACCGTGCAGGCGCTGAAGTCCGGCGACGTCGATGTCGTGCTGACCGACGGCACCGCCGGCAAGGGCTATGTCGATGCCTCGGAAGGCAAGCTGAAGCTCATCGGCGGACCGCTCGGCACCGAAGATTTCGGCTTCATCTTCCCCAAGGGCTCGGATCTGGTGAAGCCGGTCAACGCGGCGATCGCGGCGCTGAAGGCCGACGGCACGCTCGACGCGCTCAACAAGAAGTGGTTCCTCGATTACAAGATGGGGCAGTGATTTCCGCCCCCTCACCCTCCCCCTTGTGGGGAGGGTCGATTCGCGAAGCGGAGCGGGGTGGGGGCGCCAACGCAGGCGCCTCGTCACCCGCACTCCCTCTCACCGACTTTGCGGTGCAAAGCCGGTTCGCCGACCCTCCCCACAAGGGGGAGGGTGAGCGCGCGTTTTGGCGCCGCCCAATTTCTCTTTCAAACCTGCGCGCAGCGACGGCCTGATGGCAACGCCGCCTTCGTCTTCCTCCAAGCCCGACTTCCCGTGGTGGCTTGTCGTGGCTGGGGCCATCGCGATCGCGGCGGCTGTGTTCGTCGCGGCGAGCGATCTCTACACCCAGGTCTTCGCCACAGTCGCCAAGGGCATCGGCATCACCGTCTTCGTCACCGTGGTCGCGTTCGCGCTGGCTTCGGTGATCGGGCTCGGTATCGCGCTGATGGGATTGTCGGGCTCGCGCTTAATGCGCCAGATCGCCCGCTTCTATGTCGAGATCATCCGCGGCGTGCCGATCCTGGTGCTGCTGTTCTGGATCGCCTTTGCCGGCGCGCCGGCCTTCGTCGCGGCGTGGAACGCACTGACCGCGCCGCTGCAGAGCGCCGGTTTCTTCGGCGAACTTCTGGTGCGCGACGTATCGCTGTTGTGGCGCGCCATCATGGCGCTGACCATCGGCTACTCCGCCTTCATCTCGGAGGTTTTCCGCGCCGGCATCCAGGCGGTCGAGAAAGGCCAGATCGAGGCGGCGAAGGCGCTCGGGCTGAGCCGCTCGCAACGCTTCCGGCTGATCGTCTTTCCGCAGGCGATCCGCACCATCCTGCCGCCGCTCGGCAATGACTTCGTCGCCATGGTCAAGGACTCGTCGCTGGTCTCGGTGCTCGGTGTCGCCGACATCACCCAGATGGGCAAGGTTTATGCGGCCGGCTCGTTCCGCTTCTTCGAAACCTATTCGATCGTTGCCTATATCTATCTCATCCTGACCGTCGGCCTGTCGCTGGCGCTCAGAGCGCTGGAGAAGCGGTTGCGACGCCAGCACGAGGAATAGCGCGCGGCCAAGGACAGCGTTATCCTGGGGTTCATGCATGTCGCTGCCCCAAAACCGCCGCGCGCTTTTGGGCGACATGCATCAGCTGGGAGAAGCACGACCGATGATTGTCGACAAAGCCAATGCGGCGCTGGACTCCGTCTACACGGCCGACACGCCGGAAGCGCTGGCCGAAGCCTACGCCGCCTGGGCGGCGACCTATGACAGCGAAACCGCCTCGCTCGGCTATCTCCTGCCGTTCCTGATCACCGCCTGGGTGGCGCGTCATGTGCCGGTAGGCGAAGGGCCGCTGCTCGATGCCGGCTGCGGCACCGGCCTGTCTGGGCCGTCGCTGAAGGCGCTCGGCTACGGCGACATCGCCGGGCTCGACCTCTCGGACGACATGCTGAAGATCGCCGGCAGCCGCAACGCCTACGGCGAACTGAAACAGGCGATGCTGGGCGGACCGCTGCCATGGCCGGACGGCCATTTCCGGGCCTTCTTCTCGACCGGCGTGTTCACCATCAGCCACGCTCCGGCATCCGGCCTGCACGATCTGGCGCGCATCACCAGAAAGGGCGGCCACGCCATCTTCACCGTGCGCGACCAGGTGTTCGAGAGCGGCGGCTTCCAGGCCGTGTTCGACGAACTGGCGCAAGCGAAGAAATGGCGGCCGGTCGAGCAAAGCCCGTGGTTCCGCTGCTATGCGATCGCCGAACCCGACGCGCTGGTGAAGACCTTTGTCTTTGAGGTGCTTTGAGCGGAGGTTCTTCCCTTCTCCCACAAGGGGGAAAGGGGAAGCCTCACCACGTCGCAATTGCCGAAAACCCAAAACATTGGTATGAGCCACGCCATGGAAGAGCTTTTTGGCGATCCGGCTTACAAGGGGTTCGTGCTGCAGGACAGAAAACGCCTGCCGTCACGCTTCTCCGCGCGCGTCTGCGGCGCGCTGACCAGCCGGCTTAGCTAGGCCGACCTGTCCAGGTCTCCGCGCCGGACCGAAGCTTGCCGGCGTCTGCTTTTTCCCATTCTCATATCGACGGATTTACGCACATGAGCGCACCGCGCACCCTCTACGACAAGATTTTCGACGACCACGTCGTCGACCGCCAGGACGACGGCACCTGCCTGCTCTACATCGACCGCCACCTCGTCCATGAAGTGACCAGCCCGCAGGCCTTCGAGGGCCTGCGCCTGAGCGGCCGCAAGGTCAGGCATCCGGAAAAGACGCTGGCCGTTGTGGATCACAACGTGTCGACCTCGCCCGAGCGCAAGTTCGGCATCAAGAACGAGGAAAGCCGCATCCAGGTCGAGGCGCTGGCCAGGAACGCCAGGGATTTCGGCGTCGAATACTATTCCGAAAACGATATCCGACAGGGCATCGTCCACATCATCGGCCCCGAGCAGGGCTTCACTCTGCCCGGCATGACCATCGTCTGCGGCGACAGCCACACCTCTACCCACGGCGCTTTCGGCGCACTGGCGCACGGCATCGGCACGTCGGAAGTCGAGCATGTGCTGGCGACGCAGACGCTGATCCAGCGCAAGGCCAAGAACATGCTGGTGCGTGTCGACGGCCAGCTGCCGGAAGGCGTCACCGCCAAGGACATCATCCTGGCCATCATCGGCGAGATCGGCACCGCCGGCGGTACCGGCTACGTCATCGAGTATGCCGGCGAGGCGATCCGCGCGCTGTCGATGGAAGGCCGCATGACGATCTGCAACATGTCGATCGAAGGCGGCGCGCGCGCCGGCCTGATCGCCGCCGACGAGACGACCTTCGCCTACGTCAAGGACAAGCCGCGCGCGCCCAAGGGCGCGGCCTGGGATGCAGCCCTTGCCTACTGGAAGACGCTGCAGTCGGACGAGGGCGCGCATTTCGATAAGGTGGTCGTGCTCGACGCGGCGAAACTGCCGCCGATCGTCTCCTGGGGCTCCTCGCCCGAGGATGTCGTGTCCGTGCAAGGCATCGTGCCGAACCCGGACGATATCACCGATGAAAACAAGCGCACCTCCAAGCAGCGCGCGCTGGACTATATGGGCCTGACGCCGGGGACGAAGATCACCGATATCTCGCTCGACCGCGTCTTCATCGGCTCCTGCACCAACGGCCGCATCGAAGACTTGCGCGCCGTCGCCAAGGTGGTCGAAGGCAAGACGGTCAGCCCGCATGTCGATGCGATGATCGTGCCGGGTTCCGGACTGGTCAAGGAACAGGCGGAAGCCGAAGGCCTCGACAAGATCTTCCGTGCCGCCGGGTTCGACTGGCGCGAGCCGGGCTGCTCGATGTGCCTGGCCATGAATGACGACCGGCTGAAGCCGCATGAACGCTGCGCCTCTACCTCGAACCGCAATTTCGAGGGCCGGCAAGGCTTCAAGGGCCGCACCCATCTGGTGTCGCCGGCGATGGCGGCGGCGGCGGCGATCGCAGGTCACTTCGTCGACATTCGCGACTGGAAATAAGAGCGGATCCGCCTGTCGACGCGCGTGCCAAACCCCGAACCGCCTGGCGGTTCGGGGTTTTCTTTCGCCCGACACGGCGTTGCTGGAGTTTTTATGGCGATTTCGGCTTGGTCCACCCCACCCATCAGCCTGCGCTTAACCGCTTGTTGGGGCTTCCGCACTAGCATCTTCCCTACGTAAGCGGGGAAATCACAGTCGTTTGGACACGGGTCTGCTCATAGCGCTGCTCAACCCGACGATAGCGTTGGCGCTCGGCGCTGCGTTCCTCGTGCTGTGGTTCAATCAGCGCCATCGCCCTTATCTGGCTGTGCTGACGGCGAGCTACTCGCTCGCGGCGGCCGGTTTCCTGTTCCAGCATTTCACGCTGCCCATTGGTTTGGCGCCGTCCAAGCTGCTCTCCAGCCTATGCTTCTGCCTTGCCGGATCCTGTCTCTCCGGCGCCGTCGTGGCGCGTTATGGCCGGCGCGTGCCCTATGTCGGCATCGGCGCGCTGGCGGGCGGTGGTATGGCTTCTTTTTGCTGGTTCCTGTTCGTCCAGCCGGACCTGACATGGCGGATCCTTGCCGTCAATTTCGCACTCGGCGGCATCAGCCTGCTGGCCGCCGCCGAACTGCGCACGGTGCGCGGCAACGGGCCGACGGAAAAGATCCTGTTCGTGCTGGCGTTGCTCGCGGGGCTGAACTTCCTCGTGCGGACGCCGGCCGTCATCATCGCGCACGGACCTTTCGCGAGCTATGACGATCTCTATGCCTCGTCCTACTGGACGACGGCGCTGCTGTCGCACGCGCTGCTGTCGCTGCTGATCGCGCTTTCCCTGTTCACGGCCGCCGCGCTCGACGTTATGAAGGCACTGAAGGTCGAGACTTACACCGACCCGCTGTCCGGCCTGCTCAACCGGCGCGGTTTCGAGGAGCGGGCGGGGCTCCTCCTGCAGCGTTGCGCCGCGGCTAAGGTTCCGACCGCCCTGGTGCTGGCCGACCTCGACCATTTCAAGGCGCTCAACGATCTGCACGGTCATCCGGCGGGCGACCGGGTGATCGCCGACTTCGCCGCCAAGCTTCGATCGGCCGCCGGCGCGCGCGGCGCTGCCGGCCGCATCGGCGGCGAGGAGTTCGCCGTGCTCCTGCCACTGAGCGATCTCGCCGCCGCGCGGCTGTTCGCCGAGGCCGTGCGCACGCTCTTCTCGGCCGGCAGCGTAGACGGGCTTCCGCCTGGCACGCGGGTGACCGCCAGCTTCGGGGTTGCCGCCCGCAGCGGCGACGAGCCACTGGGGCCGCTGATGCGCCGTGCCGACGAAGCGCTCTACAAGGCCAAGAAGAACGGCCGCGACAGCGTGCGCCTGTCCTACCAGCGGCCGGAAACGGCGCTCGTGCCGGAGCCGCTCAAGACCGGCTGAGCCCGCAGGGCAGGGCCGGCGTTAACGTCTTTTTCGCCCGTCGATGGTTAGGTGACGTACGGGTGTGCGAAAAGACATGAGTGGCGCTAACTTCATCCTGTTGATCAATCTGTCGGTCGCCGGCCTGCTGGCGGCGTCCTTCATGGCGGTCGCGTTCCATGATGTCGGCCGCGCGCCGGCGCGCTGGCTGGCCTTCGGCTATCTCCTGGGCATGGCCTATTTCGCCGTCGAGTTCAGCATCCCCGTCTTTGCCGATGCGCGCCCGGTGGTCGTTGCCGCCTTCGCGGTCTTCCTTGGCGCCACCATCGCCTTCAATGGCGGGCTTGCCCGCAAATACGACGTGGCGCCACCATGGCCGCCGATGCTGTTCTTCCTGTTCGTCACGACCGTCGCGGTGTATTTCGTGCAGGACTTGCCGCGCCAGTCGCTGGCCCGCATGATGGTCTACCAGCTTCCCTATGCCGTCATGCAGTTCGTCGGCCTCGCCATCGTCTGGTCGTCCAGGCAAAGGCTCGCCCGCCTCGACCGCATTCTGATGGCCGTGCTGGCGGCCAGCGGCCTGCAGTTCGCCTCAAAACCGTTCATCGCGCATGCTCTCGGTGGCTGGGGCGCCAACCCGCAGGCCTATGTGCAAAGCAGCTACGCGCTGGTGTCGCAGTCGCTCGGCACCGTCTTCGGCCTGGCGCTGGCACTGCTGATGCTGGCCATCCTGGTTCGCGACGTGCTCGCCGAAGCGACATCGAAGTCCGAAACGGACACGCTTTCGCGTCTGCTCAACCGCGGCGGCTTCACCCGCCACGCCGAGCAGGCGGTGCTTGGCGCGGTGCGGCAAGGCGTGCCGGTCGCCCTGGTCATAGCCGATCTCGATCATTTCAAGGGTGTCAACGACAGTTTCGGCCATGCGTCCGGCGATCGGGTGATCGAGACCTTCGCCAGCTTCCTGCGCGAGGCCGCCGCCAGCCACCATGTCGCCGGCCGCATCGGCGGCGAGGAGTTCGCCATCATCCTGCCGGGAACCAACCTTGCCGCCGCGCGGCTGTTCGCCGAGGGCGCGCGCAGTGCTTTCGGCGCGCTTCCCATCGACGGACTGCCGGTTGACAACCGCTGCACCGCGAGCTTTGGCGTTGCCGAACTTCATCCCAGCGAAGACTTCGCCGACCTGATGCGGCGTGCGGACCAGGCACTCTACCAGGCGAAGAACGCCGGCCGCGATTGCGTGCGTGTGTCCGCCGGGCCGGTCAACGGCCAGTCTTCGGCGGCAATCAGCATCAGGGCCGATTCCGGCCGGAATTAATCCTGCCTCGTCCTGTCTTCCCGTTCGAGCGCGATCTTTTCCGAAAACCGGTTCCCACTTCTCGGGATCATGCTCCTAGGGCGGTCATCGTTTCATGGAAACGCCGAACCGCACTAACTCTTTGTCTTGACGCAATTCCCAAGGGAAAGCGCTGTGCGCTTTTCCCGGGAAAACCGTTCACACTTTTCCTGGAATTGCTCTAGCGGCAGGGGCTGAGTTCGGGCATCTCGCCTTCGGAGAGACCGTACATGTAGCTGCGGCCCTTCACGAACACCGGCGGCCGGTAGCAGTCCCTGTAGCCGCCGATCTCGTCGGATTCGTTCTCATAGATCACCTTGGGCTGACCAGCGCTGGTATAGTCCGACAGCTGCTTGGCGAGCTTGCCCTCGCCGACCAGGATGCGTTTGTAGCCGGCGGCGCTGTTGATGATGAGATTGCCGAATGAATCGGCGTAGACGCGATCATGATGACGTGCCCCGGCAAGCGCTGGCGCCGCCTGGCCGACGACCGAAGCCGCCACAATGAGCGCCGCGAGGCGCGATCTGCCCGAGTTCGAACGCATGGCGTCCTCCATGTTAGGGGCCAAAGCGCGACGCGACGCGCTTTCAGTCCTTGGTTGGGTGCATGCCGTTACCCCAAAACCGCTGGCGCATCCCCGGGCGACATGCACGCCTCCTCGAATCAGAAATTAACCTTTTCTTAACCTTTGTTAAGAGCCTGGCGCGCTTTCCGGCGAGGTCTCGTCAAACATGGTTAATTTCCGACTGGAGGGAAAACCCGGCGGTCATCATTCGGCCATGCTAGGCCGCACCATCACGGCCGGCGCCGGGCTCGACGTCGGGCGCCCCTTGATCTTGGCGGAGCATCGTGGCTAGCTTGCCGCGGGGGAGGACAACACATGGCGTTACGCCGGACGTTTCGGGTGGCGCTTGCCCTTTCGCCGCTTCTGGCCGCCGTCGCCTGCGTGCCGCAGGACAATGAGCCGAAGGCCGGTAACAAGGTCGCCACGTCGGCCTCGCTGGCGCCTGCCGCCCCGGCGGGCGGCGCCGTCACCGACGTGACCACGCCACAACCGCGCACCGCGACCTACAATTGTGCCGATGGCGGCAGGATGACCATCGAGAATCTCGGCACCTCCTTGCATGTTCTCGGTCCCGACGGCGCCAGCGAGGATCTGCAGGCCTCGCCGGTCAATCAGAACAGCCGTTACGAGCAGGCGCATGACGCGATTGTGATCGATGGCCGCGAGGCGCTGGTCATGAAGGCCGGCTCGACTCCGGTGACGTGCACCCGCTGAGCCGAAACGGCTTCGCCATCCGTATGGTGCACTGCAGCGACAATGCGCCGGCTTCGCACCGCCAACCCTTAATCGATTGAAGCCCGAGCCTCGTCTTTAGTCATACTAAATTACGTTTTCAAAACGGTTTTCTGGCTTTGACGCGGTGCAAAAAGAGCATTAGAAACCGGCTGTCCGAGGTCGCAACCGGAAGCGGCAATGCCGCATTCCCACCTGCGGCTCCAGGGACGCCGAACTGGGGGAGCCATGAGCAAATCACCAGCCACCCGCGAATTTGCCAGACGTGAACGGCCGCTTTCGCCGCATCTGTCCGTGTACCGGCCGCCAATCACCATGACGATGTCGATCATTCATCGCATCACCGGTGGAGCGCTCTATTTCGGCACGCTGCTCGTCGCCGTGTGGTTGATGGCGGCGGCAAGCTCGCAGGCGACGTTTGACTGGGTCAACTGGGCTTTCGGCACTTGGCTCGGCCGGCTCATCCTGTTCGGTTACACCTGGGCGCTGATGCATCACATGCTGGGCGGCATCCGCCATCTGGTGTGGGATACCGGCGCCGGCCTCGAGAAGCACACGGCCTCCAGGATCAGCTGGGCGACGCTGGCCGGCTCGATCCTGCTCACGCTGCTGATCTGGATCGTCGGATACATGGCGCGGGGAGCCTGATCATGGCCGGCAAAAATACTGACATGCGCACGCCGCTGGCGAAAGTCCGCGGCCTCGGCTCGGCCCGCGAGGGCACGCAGCATTTCTGGCGCCAGCGCCTCACGGCAATCGCCAACATTCCGCTGACGCTGTTCTTCGTCGGGTTCCTGATCGCGCTGAACGGCGCTGGCTATGCCGAGGTTCGGGCAGCGCTTGCCAATCCGTTCGTGGCGCTGGTGATGATCCTGGTGCTGGTCTCCGGGCTCTATCATATGCGGCTCGGCATGCAGGTGATCATCGAGGACTACCTGCCTGGCGAGGGCATGAAGCTGGCGCTGATCGCGCTCAATACATTTTTCACCGTAGCGGTCGGCGTCGCCTCGATCTTCGCCCTGCTCAAGCTGGCATTCGGAGGCTGAGTTGGCCAAGGACGCGAAAACCGCCAACACGGCATCGGCCTACACCTATGTCGATCACAAATTCGACGTGGTGGTCGTCGGCGCCGGCGGCGCCGGCCTGCGCGCCACGCTCGGCATGGCCGAACAGGGCCTGCGCACCGCCTGCATCACCAAGGTGTTCCCGACCCGCTCGCACACGGTGGCGGCGCAGGGCGGCATTGCTGCTTCGCTTGCCAATATGGGCCCCGACAACTGGCAATGGCATCTCTTCGACACCGTCAAGGGTTCGGACTGGCTGGGCGACATCGACGCGCAGGAATACATGGTCCAGCAGGCGCCCGCCGCCGTCTACGAGCTCGAACATTACGGCGTGCCGTTCTCGCGCACCGAAGAGGGCAAGATCTATCAGCGGCCGTTCGGCGGCATGATGATGAATTTCGGCGAAGGCCCACCGGTGCAGCGCACATGCGCGGCCGCCGACCGTACCGGCCATGCCATGCTGCACACGCTCTATGGCCAGTCGCTGAAGAACAACGCCCAGTTCTTCATCGAGTATTTCGCGCTCGACCTGATCATGGAGCCGGACGGCACCTGCACCGGCGTCGTCGCCTGGAACCTCGACGACGGCACCATCCACCGCTTCTCGGCCAAGATGGTTGTGCTGGCGACGGGCGGCTATGGCCGCGCCTATTTCTCGGCGACGTCGGCGCACACCTGCACCGGCGATGGCGGCGGCATGGCCTCGCGCGCCGGCCTCCCCCTTCAGGACATGGAGTTCGTGCAGTTCCATCCGACGGGCATCTACGGCGCCGGCTGCCTGATCACCGAGGGCGCGCGCGGCGAGGGCGGCTATCTCGTCAATTCCGAAGGCGAGCGCTTCATGGAGCGCTATGCGCCGTCGGCCAAGGACCTTGCCTCGCGCGATGTGGTGTCGCGCTGCATGACGCTGGAAATCCGCGAAGGCCGCGGCGTCGGCCCGAAGAAGGACCATATCTTCCTGCATCTCGACCATCTCGACCCGGCCGTCCTGCATGAGCGGCTGCCCGGCATTTCGGAATCGGCCAAGATCTTCGCCGGCGTCGACCTGACCAAGGAACCGATCCCGGTGCTGCCGACGGTGCACTACAATATGGGCGGCGTGCCGACCAATTACTGGGGCGAAGTGCTCAATCCCACCGCCAAGAGCCCGGACCAGGTGTCGCCAGGGCTGATGGCTGTCGGCGAGGCCGGCTGCGCCTCCGTGCACGGCGCCAACCGGCTTGGCTCGAACTCGCTGATCGATCTGGTCGTGTTCGGCCGCGCGGCGGCGATCAGGGCCGGCCAGGTGATCGACCGCAAGTCGGCGATCCCTTCGCCGAACGAAGCCTCGGTCGAGAAGATCATGGACCGTTTCGACCGGCTGCGCCACGCCAGCGGCTCGACGCCAACCGCCGTGTTGCGCGAGAAGATGCAGAAGGCGATGCAGGAGGATGCGGCGGTGTTCCGCACCCAGGAATCGCTGGACAGCGGCTGCAAGCGCATTTCGCAGATCTGGACCGAGCTCAAGGACATCAAGGTGTTCGACCGCTCGATGATCTGGAATTCGGACCTGGTCGAGACGCTGGAGCTGGAAAACCTGATGGCTAACGCCATCACCACCGTCCACGGCGCCGCGGCGCGCAAGGAGAGCCGGGGCGCGCATGCGCGGGAGGATTTTTCGGCGCGCGACGACAAGACCTGGCGCAAGCACACGCTGGCCCGGCTCAACGAGGCCGGCAAGGTGACGCTCAGCTATCGGCCGGTGCACACCGAATTGCTGCTCAAGGAAGCCGACGGCGGTATCAACCCGGCCAAGATCGCGCCGAAGGCCAGGGTGTACTGACCATGGCGCTGGCGGCCTCTGGATATTCCGGCACGCCCCTTCCGGCCAAGCTCGGCCTGAAGGACGGCATGACCGCCGCCTTCATCGCGCTGCCGCACGACCTCGACGATCTCGCCGACGCCGTTGACTTCGCTCAGGTCGACAGGCTGCCGGACTGGTCGGAGATTTCGGGCATTCGCCAGAAATACGATGCCGTTCATGCCTTCGCCCGGCAGCGTGCCGAGATCGAGGATCGCCTGGTCGATCTCGAGGCGGCCATCAAGCGCGACGGCATGGTCTGGGTGTCCTGGCCGAAGAAGGCATCGAAAGTGCCGACCGACGTCACCGAGGGCGTCGTTCGCGCCGAGGCGCTGAAGCTCGACCTTGTCGACGTCAAGGTGGCCGCCGTGAATGAAATCTGGTCCGGGCTGAAGCTCGTCATCCGAAAGGACCGCAGGTAATGGTCGAACTGACGCTCCCCAAGAATTCGCAGATCAAGCAGGGCAAGACCTGGCCGAAGCCGGAGGGCGCCACCAATCTGCGCGAGTACCGCATCTACCGCTGGTCGCCGGACGATGACGAGAACCCGCGCATCGACACCTATTTCGTCGACATGGACGATTGCGGGCCGATGGTGCTCGACGCCCTGCTCTGGATCAAGAACAAGATCGATCCGACACTGGCCTTGCGCCGGTCCTGCCGCGAAGGCATTTGCGGCTCCTGCGCCATGAACATCGACGGCTCCAACACGCTCGCCTGCACCAAGGGCTGCGACGACATTTCCGGCGCCGTCAAGGTCTACCCGCTGCCGCACATGCAGGTGGTCAAGGACCTGGTGCCGGACCTCACCAATTTCTACGCCCAGCACGCCTCGATCGAGCCGTGGCTGAAGACGGTGTCGCCGGAGCCGGCCAAGGAATGGCTGCAGAGCCATGAGGACCGCGAGAAGCTCGACGGGCTCTACGAGTGCATCCTGTGCGCCTGCTGCTCGACCTCGTGCCCGAGCTACTGGTGGAACGGCGACCGCTATCTCGGCCCGGCAACGCTGCTGCAGGCCTATCGCTGGCTGATCGATTCCCGCGACGAGGCCAAGGGCGAACGGCTCGACAATCTGGAAGACCCGTTCCGGCTCTATCGCTGCCACACCATCATGAACTGCGCGCAGACCTGCCCCAAGGGCCTCAACCCGGCCAAGGCGATCGCCGAGATCAAGAAGATGATGGTGGAGCGGCGGGTATAGCGAGCCGATCGTCATGACAGATACCGAATTGCCAGTTCTTTCTCCTGTCGAAGCCCGCATACTCGGCTGCCTGATCGAGAAGAAGGAACTGACGCCGGATGTCTACCCGCTGACGCTGAATGCAGCACTTGCCGCCGCCAACCAGAAGACGGCACGCGAGCCGGTGATGGCGCTGGAACAGACGGAGGTGCACCGGGCTCTGAAGCTGCTTGAGCAGAAGGGGCTGGTGCGGCAGATGTTCGGCTCGCGTGTGGAGCGCCATGAGCATCAGATGGCGCAGCGCTTCTCGCTGACCACGCCGCAGACCGCCTTGCTCGGCCTGCTCCTTTTGCGGGGACCGCAGACGGCGCATGAACTCCTGGCGCGCAGCGAACGCATGGCGCGGTTTTCGTCGATCGAAGACCTGCGCGGTGAACTCGACATGCTGATTGGCCGCCGGCCGCCGCTGATCCAGGAAATCCCGCGCGGGCCAGGCCAGCGTGAGGACCGCTACGTGCATCTCCTCGCCGGACCGGTGGACGTTGCAGCCCTTTCGGCGCAACGAAGTGCGCCGTCCGCGCCTCAGTCCGACCTGGAAGTGAGATTGGAGGCCCTGGAGCAGGAAGTCGCCGCACTTCGCGCCCGGCTCGACTCGCTGGGCGCCTAGAGCAGTTCACCGTTTCACGGAAACGGCAAACCGCTCCAACTCTTTGTTTTGACGCAATTCCCAAGGGAAAGCGCTGTGCGCTCTTCCCGGGAAAACCGTTTCACACTTTTCCTGGAATTGCTCTAGGTCCGCCCTCTCTTAGTGTACCCGGCGCGCGGCCGTTCATACGCGCCGGATTTCACAGGGAATGCGCGTCCTCAGCCGAGCCTGGCGTCGAGCGAAACCTTGATGGCGCCGAGCGCCTTGGAGACCGGGCACTCGGCCTTGGCCTTCTCGGCCAGTTCCTTGAATTTCGCCGCATCGATGCCCGGAACCTTGCCGATCACCGTGAGGGCACTGCCGGTGATTCCCGTGCCGGGAACCAGCGTCACCACGGCCTTGGCGTCGAGTTCGGCGGCGGGCGTGCCGTTCTCGGCCAGGAAATGAGAGAACTGCATGGCAAAGCAGCCGGCATGGGCCGCCGCGATCAGTTCTTCCGGGTTGGTGCCGGATTTGCCGCTCTCGTCCTCGAAGCGCGCCTTGAACGAATAGGGCGTGCCCTTCAGCGTCCCGCTCTGGCTGTCGAGCGTGCCTTTGCCCTCTTTGAGATTGCCTTTCCAGACGGCGTTTGCGGTGCGGTCCATGAATTCCTCCTTGGCCTCGATTGCGCCGGCCCGGCGCCGGCGTTCCTCCCAACTATAGCGCGGGCGCGCGGGAAGGCCACCGCGCCGTTCCCGCTGAAACCGCAGGATCGGCGTCGGCGGCGAAATCTTTATCTGAAAATCCGCGGGCAAGAATGTCGACTTCCGTCCGGCCCGCCCGTCCTGCGGGCGGTCACGGTCTGGTGGCCGGATGGAGGTTCACATGGACAGTCTGTTTTTCGCGCTGTGGAAGAGCCCAGGCCGCAAGGCCGGGCGACAAGCAGACTTCTGGTTGCATCCGCCCCCGTCCGGTTTTGGCCGGCTGCTGGCGGCGCTCGCCATCATCGGGATCGCGGCATGCCTTCTCGACCATGCGGCGGGCAGGGTCCCGGCTGACACCGTGATCGCGTCAACCTATGGTTCGTCACAACAAGGGAGATAGAGATGCAATATGTTTGCCTGGTGTATGGCGAGGAGAAAGACCTCTACGCATTGACAGCCGAGGGATCGGCCAAGCTCGATGCCGATTCGCTGGCCTATGACAGGTCCCTGGAGCAGCGAGGCGTGCTGATCATCGCGCAGGCGCTGCAATCGGTCAAAACCTCGAAAACCGTGCGTCGGCGCAAGGGCAAGCGGCTGGTCACCGATGGCCCCTTCGCCGAAACCAAGGAGCAACTGCTCGGCTTCGTCATGATCGAGGCAAAAAATCTCGACGAGGCGCTGGACATTGCCGCCGGCATTCCGCTGGCCGAAATCGGCACCATCGAGGTCAGGGCGATCTACGACATACCGGGATCATAGGCGAGGCGATCAGATCGCCTCGCCCTTCAAGAGGCGAGGCGTACCGCCGGACAGGCCCGACGCCTGGCGGATGAAGAACTCCTTCAGCCGCGGCATCCGTTCGACCAAACCGAGGCCGATGTCGCGGACGGTGCGCAGCGGGCCGATGTCGTTGGAAAACAGCCGGTTCAGCACGTCCGTGGTGATGCCCATCTGCACGGTGTCGAAGCGGCGCCATTGCTGGTAGCGCTCGAGCACGTCGAGCGCGCCAATGTCCTGGCCGAGCCGGTCGGCCTCGACAATCACCTCGGCAAGCGCGGCGACATCCTTGAAGCCGAGATTGAGGCCCTGGCCGGCGATCGGGTGGATGCCATGCGCGGCGTCGCCGGCGAGCGCGATGCGCGGCGCGACGAAGGCGCGCGCAAGGGTCAGGCCAAGCGGCCAGGCGCGTGGCTTGTCGGCAACGCGGATCTCGCCAAGCTTGAGGCCGAAGCGCTGTTCGAGTTCATGCTCGAAGACGAGATCGTCGCCGGCAACCAGCTTGTCGGCATCCTGCGTGCGCTCGACCCAGACGATCGACGAGCGGTTGGTGCCGTCGTCGTCCGGTTTGAGCGGCAAGGTGGCGAAGGGGCCGGCCGGCAGGAAGTGCTCTTCGGCGCGGCCGTTGTGCGGACGTTCATGCGCCACCGTGCAGACGATGCCGGACTGGCCGTATTCCCATTTCACCGTCTTGATGCCGGCCATGTCGCGCAGCTTCGAGTTGACGCCATCGGCGGCAACCAGCAGCCGAGCCTTCAGCGCCGCGCCGTCGGCAAGATGCACTGATATGCCGGCACCGCTGGTTTCGAAGCCCTGCACGGCGACACCTTCGATGATGTCGATGCCAAGTTCCTCCGCAGCGCGGCGCAAGGCACCGTTCAGCACCTTGTTGGCCACCATATGCGCAAACGGCTCGCCCGGCGCCACTTCGCCGTCGAAGGTCAGGAAGACCGGACGGACCGGATCGGAGCTGCGCGAATCGGTGATGATCATCTCGGTGATCGCCTGGGCCCGCGGCGCGATCTCGGCCCACACGCCGAGCTGGTCGAGCATGCGGCAGGCGGCCGCGGCAATGGCCGAAGCGCGGCCATCCTTCTGCCAGGTCCCGGCGGGCGCGGCATCGACCAGCGCAATCGCAAGGCTCGGGCGTGCCTGCTTCAGCGACACGGCGGCGGCAAGCCCGACATAGCCGGCGCCGGCGACCAGGACATCGAGCCCGGACCTTGTGTTCGCATCTTTCCTGGATTGCATCATCTTCGCTCCTTGCGCGCCGGTCGGGCATCCGCCCTTGACGGCTCGTCCTTCCTGTCGGAAACCCGCCATAGCATTCGGTATGAGGTCACGAAACATGACGGCGGCCATGGACGAGCTTCTCAACATTCTCGACCTCGAGAGGCTGGAACACAATCTGTATCGTGGTCGCAGCCCCCAGGTGGAGTGGCAGCGCGTATTCGGCGGCCAGACGATCGCCCAGGCCCTGGTTGCGGCGCAGCGGACCGTCGAGCCCGATCGCTACGTGCATTCGCTGCATGGCTATTTCATGCGGCCAGGCGATATCAAGGTTCCGATCGTCTACGAGGTCGACCGCATCCGCGACGGCGGCTCGTTCACCACCCGCCGCGTGCTGGCGATCCAGCACGGGCAAGCGATCTTTTCGCTGGAAGCCTCGTTCCAGGTCGACGAGAAGGGGCTCGAGCATCAGTTCGCCCTGCCCGACGACGTGCCGCCGCCGGAAGGGCTGCAGACGCAGCGGCAGCTGCTCGAGAAGGCCGAACGTGTCCCGGAGGCGGTGCGCCGCTTCTGGGCACGGGAACGGCCGCTGGAGCTGCGTCCGGTCAATCTCCAGCACTATGAAAGCCGCGACAAGCTGCCGCCCCGGCAGAATGTCTGGATCCGCCTTGCCGGGCCGGTTCCCGACGACCGCGCCCTGCAATCGGTGCTGCTCGCCTATCTGTCCGACATGACGCTGCTCGACACGTCGACCTTCGCGCATGGGCGCGGTCTTTTCGATCCCGATATCCAGGCGGCGAGCCTCGACCACTCGATGTGGTTCCACCGGCCGCATGCGCTCGACGGCTGGCTGCTCTACGCCCAGGACAGCCCGTCAAGCTCGGGATCGCGCGGCTTCAGCCGCGGCACCCTCTATGCACGCGACGGCACGCTGATCGCCTCAATGGCCCAGGAAGGTTTGATCCGGCTCAGGCGTTGAGCACCCTGACCGCGGCGTCTTGCTGGAGCGGATCTTTTCCGAAATCCGGGACCCACTTTTAGGGACCATGCCGCCAAAGCCGGCAAAATAGGCAATTTCGAAAAATTGCATAATTTTTGAGCACATGCCGTGCCGCAGATGCTGGCACCTTCTTTCGCCGATCACCCCAATCCCTTTGTTTACAACAGGTTAATACACTGCTTCGGCAACTGGCACGGAGCTTGAATCCTTGAGGGCACTCTCCGGCTCTCCTTGGGATCGGTGAAGTCGTGCAAACGCGGGGGACCGCAACAGCAAAGGGTGAAACCTTATGAAAATCGTGATGGCAATCATCAAGCCGTTCAAGCTCGACGAGGTACGCGAAGCGCTTACCGCCGTCGGCATCCAGGGCCTGACCGTCACCGAAGTCAAAGGCTACGGGCGTCAGAAGGGACATACGGAAATCTATCGTGGGGCGGAATACGCGGTCAGCTTCCTGCCGAAGATCAAGATCGAGGTCGCGGTCAGCGCCGACATGGTCGACAAGGCCGTCGAAGCCATCACCGCGGCGGCCAAGACCGGCCAGATCGGCGATGGCAAGATCTTCGTTTTCGGCATCGACCAGGCGGTGCGCATCCGCACCGGCGAAACAGACACCGACGCGCTCTGAGCGGCGAAAACGTATTCCAATGGAGAGTTCAATGAATATTCCTTCCACCTTGAAGACAACGGGACGCGCCGCCCTTTTGGGTTCGCTCGCTCTCGCAGCATTGGGCACGGTTGCCGCCTTCGCACAGGAAGCGGCCCCCGCCGCCGCGGCGGCCGCGCCGGCTGCCGCCCCCACCCCGGTGCTCGATACCGGCAACACCGCCTGGATGCTGACCTCGACGGCCCTCGTGCTGATGATGACCATCCCGGGTCTGGCGCTGTTCTACGGCGGCATGGTGCGCAAGAAGAACGTGCTGGCCACCATCATGCAGAGCTTTGCCATCACCTGCCTGGTGACGGTGCTGTGGTTCATGTTCGGCTACTCGCTGGCCTTCTCCGACGGCGGCGGCATGAACAGCTATCTCGGCGGCACCTCGAAATTCTTCCATCACGGCATCACCACTGCCTCGCTGTGGCTGCCGGGCGTCGCGAACATTCCTGAATTCGTCTTCTCGATGTTCCAGATGACTTTCGCCATCATCACCCCGGCGCTGATTGCCGGCGCCTTCGCCGAACGCTTCAAATTCTCGGCGCTGCTGATCTTCATGGCGCTGTGGCTGCTCGTCGTCTACGTGCCGATCGCGCATTGGGTCTGGGGCGGCGGCTTCCTCGGCACGGCTGGCGTGCTCGATTTCGCCGGCGGCACGGTCGTCCACATCAACGCGGGTGTCGCCGGTCTCGTCTGCGCACTCGTGCTTGGCAAACGCGAAGGCTACGGCACCACCAACATGGCGCCGCACAACCTGGTCTATTCGGTGATCGGCGCTTCGCTGCTGTGGGTCGGCTGGTTCGGCTTCAATGCCGGTTCGGAGCTCGCGGCCGACGGCCTCGCCGGCGCTGCCATGCTCAACACCCAGGTTGCCACCGCAGCCGCGGCGCTGGCCTGGATGTTCGCCGAATGGATCGTCGCCAAGAAGCCCTCCGTGCTCGGTATCATCTCGGGCGCCGTTGCCGGCCTGGTCGCGGTGACCCCGGCTTCCGGCTTCGTCAACCCGACCGGCGCCTTCATCGTCGGCATCGTCGCCGGCGTCGTCTGCTACCTCTCGGCGGTCAAGGTCAAGCACATGTTCGGCTATGACGACTCGCTCGATGCCTTCGGCGTACACGGCGTAGGCGGTGTGATCGGCGCCCTGCTCACCGGCGTGCTGGCCGATCCGGCGATCAACAGCCTGTCGTCGGGTGCTTCGCTCGGCAAGCAGATCTACGGCGTCGCGGTCACCATCATCTGGACGGCGATTGCCACCTTCGTGATCCTCTACATCGTCAAGGCGCTGGTCGGCCTGCGTCCGACGACGCAGGAAGAGGTCGAAGGCCTCGACATCTCCCAGCATGGCGAAGTGGTGCCGTGAGGCCAGCTTAGCCAACGGGGCCGGCGGAACCCTCCTCCCGCCGGCCCTGTCCGACTTCAAACAATTCCGAACGGAAAGCCGCTGCACACTTTCCCGGAATTGCCTCAAGAGATCCCGTCGTGACGCTCCCGAAAGGAGTTCACGCATTGAGGCCCGGATCGCATCCGGGCCTCTTTTTTTTGGAAAAACGTTCCGGCCATGCCGTGGTTCGTGCAATCACGTTCGCGTGAAGAAGATTTCGGAAGAAACATCGACCGCCCTTGCCCCGTACCTTGAGGACGATCGTCGTTCCGACGCTCGTGCAAAACGACAGGGAAGGAACCATCTCATGAAACTCAAGAACATCTTCCTCGGCGCACTCGCTCTTTCCATGGTCAGCGGCGTTGCGTTGGCAGGCGCCCTCGACGAACCTGACAACATGGCGCCGTTCTTCACCGATACCGGCATGAAGACCATGAAGTCCGAGGCGGATTTCAAGGCGGCCTGGGCTTCGACGGCCAAGGACAAGCAGGACTCGATGATGAAGGAATGCCAGGACGCGGCGATGAGCAAGCCTCACGCCGAATTCTGCGCCAGCCTGATGGCGTACGCCGGTCACAAGTGATTGCGTGATTGCGCAAGATCGGGTCCGGACGGGCCTGATCGTTTCGCCGTTGCCATGAAAAGATGGCGGGCTTCGCGGCCCGCCATCTTTCTCTCTGCAAGCAGGCGCCGGCAAAAGCCATGGTTAATGCGCCCTTAACCTTCCCACCGATAGTCTGACATCCGAATCTGCCGGAGTGCGCCATGCACCCGCGCGAGGCAATGACAGACGGGGAAGAGCATGCGTTCAGGGGCTTCAGCACCGCTCGCGCTGACCGATACGGGGCACGGCATGCAGGCGTTCGCGCGGCGTCAGGTCGGCCGGCTGGTCGGCGCGGGTCTGTTCGCGCTGGTCGCCTTCGGCGTCGCCAGCCTTGCCACCTGGAACGTCGCTGACCCGAGTTTCTCGCACGCGACAAACAACACCGTCACCAACGCCATGGGCTATGCCGGCGCGGTGTTCTCCGACCTTGCCATGCAGTTCTTCGGCCTCGCCGCCGTCGCGGCGCTGGTGCCGGCTGTCATCTGGGGGTTCCTGCTGTTTTCGGCGCGCGGCGTCGACAGGCTGCCCAGGCGCGGCTTGTCCTGGTTCGGCTTTGCCCTGCTGGCCGCTGCCATGGCCGGCTGCGTGGTGCCGCCAAAGACCTGGCCGCTGCCGACCGGCCTCGGCGGCGTGTTCGGCGACATGGTGCTGAAGATACCGGGTGTTGTCATCGGCGGCTATCCGACCGGTCTTGTCGCCAGCATCATCGCCATCTTGCTGGCGGCACCGGCGTTGTGGCTCTTCGCCCATGGTTCGGCGCTGATCGGACGCAAGAACGGCTTCGCCGTCATGGAGGACGAGCCGGCCGCGGATCCGCGCGAGGACGACCTTTTGTTCGACAATGACGAGGACGAGGGCGACGAAGGCATTCTGGCGCTTGGCGCCATCACCCACTGGTGGCTGTCACTGCGCGCCTGGATGCACCGCCGCGCCGTGCGCCGCAGGCAGGAGCGGGACGAATACGAGCCGGAGATGGAGCAGCGCTCCACGGCCTGGCGGCGCGCCGCCGAACGGGTCGAATCGGCCGAGTTCGCCGAATCGCGGATGAGCCAGGACGGCCGCGCCCGCGTCGAGCCTGAATTCTTCGCCGCCATGGTCAATGACCGCAGCGCCTCGCTCGACCCCGATGATGCCGACGTGTTCGAAGCCGATGACGACATGGATTTCGAGCCCGCCAGCCAGCGGCGCGCGGCGCCGACCGCCAGGGTGCAGCAATTCCGCTCCGATGCCGCCACCCGTGTCGAGGCGCCGGCGCCGCGTCCGGCTCCTGGCGCCCGCGTCCAGCGCGAGGCGCAGACATCGCTGATCGGCTCGGAAAAGTTCGAAATGCCGTCGCTGCATTTCCTGTCCGAGCCAAAGAACGTGGTGCGCGATGCCAGCCTGTCCAAGGACGCGCTGGAGCAGAACGCGCGCCTGCTCGAGGGCGTGCTGGAGGATTTCGGCGTCAAGGGCGAGATCATCGCCGTCCGCCCCGGTCCGGTGGTCACCCTCTACGAGCTCGAACCGGCGCCCGGTATCAAATCGTCGCGCGTCATCGGCCTGTCCGACGATATCGCCCGCTCGATGAGCGCGATCGCCTGCCGCGTCGCCGTGGTGCCCGGCCGCAACGCCATCGGCATCGAGCTGCCCAACGCCAAGCGCGAAACCGTCTATCTCCGGGAAATCCTGGCCAGCCGTGACTTCGAGACGACCAAGGCCAAGCTGGCGCTGGCGCTGGGCAAGACCATCAATGGCGAGGCGGTCATCGTCGACATCGCCAAGATGCCGCACGTGCTGGTCGCCGGCACCACCGGCTCGGGCAAATCGGTCGCCATCAACACCATGATCCTGTCGCTGCTCTACCGGCTGACGCCGCAGGATTGCCGGCTGATCATGATCGATCCGAAAATGCTGGAACTCTCGGTCTATGACGGCATCCCGCACCTGTTGACGCCGGTGGTCACCGACCCGAAGAAGGCGGTGGTGGCGCTGAAATGGACCGTGCGCGAGATGGAGGACCGCTACCGCAAGATGTCGAAGGTCGGCGTGCGCAACATCGACGGCTTCAATGCCCGTGTCAGCCAGGCGGACAAGAAGGGCGAAAAGATCTCGCGCACCGTGCAGACCGGCTTCGATCGCCAGACCGGCGAGGCGATCTACGAGACCGAGAATCTCGATCTCGAGCCGATGCCCTATATCGTCGTCATCATCGACGAAATGGCCGACCTGATGATGGTCGCCGGCAAGGACATCGAAGGTGCCGTGCAGCGCCTGGCGCAGATGGCGCGTGCCGCCGGCATCCATGTCATCATGGCCACGCAGCGCCCGTCGGTCGACGTCATCACCGGCACGATCAAGGCCAATTTCCCGACCCGCATCTCCTTCCAGGTGACGTCGAAGATCGACAGCCGCACCATCCTGGGCGAGCAGGGCGCCGAGCAGCTGCTCGGCATGGGCGACATGCTCTACATGGCCGGCGGTGGACGCATCCAGCGCGTCCACGGCCCGTTTGTCGCCGACGAAGAGGTCGAAAGGATCGTCGCGCATCTGAAACTGCAGGGCGTGCCTGAATATCTGGACGCCATCACCGAGGACGACGGCGAGGACGACGACGAGCCGTCCGGCAAGGGCGGCTCCGGAAGTGGCGGCGGCAACAGCAATTTCGAGGATTCCGACGATCCATACGATCAGGCGGTTTCCGTGGTGCTGCGCGACGGCAAGGCTTCCACCAGCTATATCCAGCGCCGGCTGGGCATCGGCTACAACCGCGCCGCCTCGATCATCGAGAAGATGGAGAAGGAAGGTATCGTCGGCCCGGCCAACCACGCCGGCAAGCGCGAGATCCTGGTGCCGACCGAAGACGACAAGTTCTGACCAGGAGTCCTGGCCTTCGACATCGTCCTGTCCGGCAACCTTGAACCTTTCAGCGCGTTGAAGCGATCGAGGGGCGCCCGCCCCGCCAAACTTCAGCCCAACTGGGGGTCCAAGGACCAGAACAACTCAGGAATCAGATGAGAGTGACCGACATGAAAAATGCTCCTTCAGTGCTCAGCGATCTTGCTCCCAGCCGACGCCAGCTGCTTGGCCTCGGCCTGGCGTTCGCAGGAGCCGCGGCCTTCAACGTGATGCCCGGGTTCCAGTTGCTGGCCTCGGCGCAGGCGGCCGTGCCACCGGCCGCGCAGAAGATCGCCGACCATTTTTCCTCGGTCAAATCGATGAGCGGCGAATTCGTGCAGTTCGGCCCCAAGGGCGAGCAGACCGGCGGCAAGTTTTTCCTGGAGCGGCCGGGCAAGATCCGCTTCAACTATGACGGTGCCTCGAATTTCAAGGTGATTTCAGACGGCAAGTCGGTGGTCATCCTGAACAAGAAGCTCAACACGTCCGATCTCTATCCGCTGTCGAAGACGCCGCTGAAGCTGCTGCTCGACAACAGAATCGACCTCTCCGGCGACCGCGTCAAAAGCGTCAAGGAGGAAGACGACCTCACCACGATCCAGCTCGCTGACAAGTCGGTGTTCGGCAATGCCAGGATCACCATGATGTTCGATCCGAAAACCTATGATTTGCGGCAATGGACGATCACCGACGCGCAAGGCAAGGACACCACGGTGATGATCTTCAACACCAAGGAAGGCGTCAGCTTCGCACCTGATACCTTTGCCATCGACTACACCGCCAACCGCGAGCTGAACACCAAGACGCGGTAGATTCAGGTGATGCCGGTCTGCAAATGACGGTTTCCTGCGCTTCCGGTGCTCGCGTACTTCAAGTACGCTCCGCTCCGGTTCTCGGAAACCACCTTGTTTGGTCGCTTCGCGCCCGTCTTCGACTCCGACTCGGCCTGACCTGAATCCCAGCTGCCGCTGGTGCGAGAGGAAGCAGCACGCGCATGCTGGCTTGTCTTTGCGGCGCGCGGCTGGCAGTAGTTCGGGACCTCTTTCCGGACCGCCGAATGCCCTTTTCGATTGCCACCTGGAACATCAACTCCGTGCGCCTGCGCATGCCGATCGTCGAACGCCTGCTTGTCGAGCATGCACCCGACGTGCTTTGCCTGCAGGAAACCAAGGTTCCCGACGAGCTGTTTCCCGAGAAGGCGTTCCGCAAGCTCGGCTACGAGCACATCGCCTTCCATGGCCAGAAGGGCTATCACGGCGTCGCGACGGTGGCGCGGCGGCCGATCGAGGTGGTCGAAAAGCGACGCTTCTGCGAGATCGAGGACAGCCGGCATTTGTCGGTGACAGTGCGGGCCGGCGGCAAGGCGATCCTGCTGCACAATTTCTATGTTCCGGCGGGTGGCGACGAACCGGATCCCGTCATCAACAGGAAGTTCAAGCACAAGCTCGATTTCGTCGCCGAGATGAATGCCATCCGGGCCGAGCATGACGAGGTGTCGGGCTCGGTGCTGGTCGGCGACCTCAACATCGCGCCGCTCGAGCACGACGTCTGGTCGCACAAGCAGCTGCTCAACGTGGTCAGCCACACGCCGGTCGAGACGGAGAGTTTCGAGGCGATGCGGCTGGCCGGCGACTGGGTCGACCTGATGCGGCTCAACGTGCCGCATGAACAGAAGCTCTACACTTGGTGGAGCTATCGCGCACAGGACTGGGAGGCGTCGAACCGCGGCCGGCGGCTCGACCATGTCTGGTCGTCACCGAATCTGGTGCCCGATTTCGCCGGCTACGAGATCCTGCGCCCGGCGCGCGGCTGGGAGCGGCCGTCGGACCATGTGCCGGTGATCGCGCGGTTTGATCTTGAATAAGATCGGCCGTCAGGGGGTCGACGATTGAAGCCGCTGTACAGCCCCGCCGGCATCTTCCGCACCGCTGCGACGCTCGGATGCTTCGCCGCAGTGGCTCAGCCCGAGAAGCGCGGCGCCAGGCTCTCGATGCGGCGGATCATTGCCTGGAAATCCTCCAGGATGCGCTGATGCAACTGCACGGCCACTTCCGGGTATTCCTCGAGGATGCGGCGGAACATCTTGCGGCTGAGCCGGATCACTTCCGAATCGATCTCGGCCGACGCGCTGGTCAGCCGGTTGGTGTCGGCGATCAATGCCAGTTCGCTCAGCATCGTGCCGGGGCCGGCCGTGCCGATCGGGATGCGTTCGCCATTCTGCTCGCGATAGAGCACGATGCGCCCGCTGACCACGATATACGCCGAATCGGCCTCGTCGTCCTCGCGGTAAAGCTTGTGGTCGGCCTGCAGCAGGGTGGTCTCGGCGCCGAAGGCGAGCAGGCGCAACTGTTCCTGCGTGAAGCCTTCGAAGAGCCTCACGGCGGACAGGATGCGGATGTCGTCATCCAGCGCCATCTAGCTTTGTCCCCGAACGGTCAGTCCAATCCCTCCTTTAGAGCGCCGCGCGTCTTCTTGGACGCGCAAAGGACGCTCTAACATTTTTCAATCTGCGCATCGTGCTTTCCAAAAATCGAATCCGATTTTTGGGCCGATGCGCGGAGTCGATCCAGAACCCCCTCCAACAGGATCGTACCCGAAAGCAGCCCCGCCCCGGCCGCTCATTGGATAATGAAATGTTTAAGGAACCAGCTTGTAGCCGCCGCTTTCTGTCACAAGAATTTCCGCATTGGAAGGATCACGCTCGATCTTCTGGCGCAGCCGGTAGACATGGGTTTCCAGCGTGTGCGTGGTGACGCCGGAATTGTAGCCCCAGACTTCCTCGAGCAGCACATCGCGCGTCACCACCTTCTGGTCGGCGCGATAGAGATATTTGATGATCGAGGCTTCCTTCTCCGTCAGCCGCACCTTGGCGCCGCGCGGGTCGATCAGCAGTTTCTGGCTGGGCTTGAAGGTGTAGGGGCCGACCGAGAAGGTGGCGTCCTCGCTCTGTTCATGCTGGCGCAATTGCGCGCGGATGCGCGCCAGCAGCACGGCGAAGCGGAACGGTTTCGTCACATAGTCGTTGGCCCCGGCCTCGAGACCTAGGATCGTGTCGGAATCGGTATCGTGGCCGGTCAGCATGATGATGGGCGCCTTGTAGCCGCCCTTGCGCAGGATCTTTACCGCTTCGCGGCCATCCATGTCGGGCAGCCCGACATCCATGATGAGCAGATCGATGAGGCCGCCGCGCGCCGCAGCGACGCCTTTTGCCGCAGTCGATTCCTGCAGCACGTCGAATTCCTCGTAAAGGGACAATTGCTCGACCAGCGTGCCGCGCAGGTCGTCATCGTCGTCGACGATCAGGATGGTGCGTGAAGTCATGGATCAATCCGTTGTTTTGAAAAGAAAATTCAATTGACCACTGCCTGTTTATGCGGAAGCTGACCGGCACAACAGCCGATCACAGTGATTTGTTCCATGGCACGATCATACAAGAAAAAACGCGAGCGCAATGCAGCCGGCGCAATTTTGCCAAAAGGGCTGCGCGTGCTGACCGTGCGGGCCAGGCCCGGCCATCCAAGCCAGGGCCTGCTGCAGGCTGGCGCAACGGTATTTGCCTGTGCGCTGGGGCGTGGCGGCATCTCGGCCGACAAGCGTGAAGGCGACGGCGCCACGCCGCTCGCCTCGATGCGGATCCTGTCGGGCTATTTCCGGGGAGATCAGTTCTCTGGCGGCCGCAAGACCCGCCTGGCGATGGCGCCGATCGGGCCCGATCTCGGCTGGTGCGAAGTGCCTGACGATCGCAACTACAACCGGCCGGTCAAGATCCCCTATGGCGCCAGCCACGAACGCATGCGGCGCGACGACCGGCTCTATGACGCCTGCCTGGTGCTCGACTGGAATCTATCGCCGCGCCGGCGTGGACGCGGCAGCGCCATCTTCTTCCACCTGGCACGCCCCGGTTTCACGCCGACGCAAGGGTGCGTCGCGGTGACGGCACGCACGATGGCGCGGCTCTTGCCGCTGCTGTCGGACCGGACGGTGATGAGGGTGGTAAGGTAGGGAATAGGGAATAGGCAGTAGGCAGTAGGCAGTAGGCAGTAGGGTGTGGCTCCGCTGTTACCTGATTTCCCCTACCGCCCTACTGCCTTAATCCCCTATTTCCGTGGCTGCTGCCAGCCGATGTCGAGGAGACCCAGCCGCCCCATCTCGCGGTCCATTGCCCGCGCGATGTCCTTGCGCCTGGCGCCAACATCGCGCAACTGGCGATCGGACAGGTCCTCGACGTTCTGGTGCGGAAGGTTGATCGCGACCCTGGCTTGACGCAGCCAGTCGAGGGTGGCGGTCAGCCAGGCCGGCCGGGCAGGGGCAGAGTTGAGAGCGATTTGCGACATGACATGATCCGTTTACCGGACATCAAATCCGGTTTGATGGTGTTTCGATACACGCATCATGCCCGATTGAAATCCAAGCAGGAAACGAGTAGTTTTTTCCCTATCATCAAGTTTTATTTGAGGATGCAGAGGCCGTGGGCCGCTTCGACCAGGGCACGCACTGATGGCAACCCTCCTGCCGGGAACCCGGGCGCTCAGGACGCTGGAGGCAGCGGCCCGGCATCTCAATTTCACTCGCGCCGCCGACGAGCTCGGCCTGACGCCGGCCGCCGTCAGCCACCAGATTAAGGAAATCGAGGATCAGCTCGGCATCGTGCTTTTCACCCGCACCAGCCGCACCATCCGGCTGACGGAGGCGGGCACGGTCCTGTTCGAGGCCGCGACCGACGCGCTCGACCTGCTTGGCCGGGCCGCCATGCGGGCGCGCAAGATGGCGCGCGGGACGGAATTCCTGAAGGTGACACTAGACGCGCAGTTCGCGGCCAAATGGCTGATGCGGCGCGTCGAGGATTTCCGCAAGCAGAGGCCGGGCATCGAGCTCAGATTCGACATCGCCTACGGATTGCGCGATTTCGACCTCGACGATGTCGATGTCGGCATCCGCTTCGGCGTCGGCAAATATCCCGGGCTTTGTGCGCACCGCCTGTTCGACAACATCATCATTCCGGTGTGCAGCCCGAGCCTGCTGAAATCCGGACCGCCCTTGCGGGAGCCGCGCGATCTCTTCAACCATACGCTCGCCCATATCGAATGGGCGCGCCAGGGCGTGACATGGCCGAACTGGCGGATGTGGATGGCGGCGGCCGGCGTCGATGATTTCGACGACAGCCGCACCGTCGTCTTCGGGACGTCCACGGATGCGGTCCAGGCGGCGCTCGACGGCAACGCCGTGGCGCTCGCCGATTTCGCCATGGTGGCAAACGACCTTTCCGAAGGCCGGCTGGTGCGGCCCTTCGAACTCAGCATCAGGGTCGCGCCGGAATTCGCCTACTTCCTGGTCTATCCCCAGGCCACGGCTGACGATCCCCGCATCGTCGCCTTTCGCGAATGGATTCTCGAGGAGGTGGCCAGGACGCGAACCACGGACAAGGCATAGGCACGGCCGCCGCCTGTCCTTTTGCTCAGGAGCGGGCGTTGTGGCCGAAAATCATGCGGTTGTACTTCTTCCAGTTCCACTGCAGTTTCTTGTACAGCAGCGGACGCGATTTGCCGGCAACGGAGGTCTGGAAAGCGCCGTTTTCGCTGCCCTGCTCGGCAATCGGCCGTTCGAACCACAGCATTTCAATCCCCAGTTCGTCGTCCATTTGTTCGATCTGATGATCGATCGGCCTGGATATCTTGTTCCGGGCGATCCAGGCACAACGGGCTTCTGCGACAGGGCGGGTGATGAGGTAGGAATCGGCGCATCTGGCATGGAGCGCCGGATAAAGCTTCTGACCCCTGCGCAATTTCCAGATCGGCGTGTAGTAGTTGCTGCCATTGCCAAGGTAGATGACGGCCTTGCGCATGGGGTCGCCGAGTTCGGTCAGCCCTTGCCGGAACTTGGCGACAAAGTCGCGGGCGAGGAAGACATCATCCTCGAACACCAGGCAATAGGGCAGGTCGGTCTCGAGGAAGTCGCGCCAGATGCCGACATGCTTCAGCGCCAGCGAGACGCGTGCCGGATGGACAAAGTCGGGGGCAATCAGCTCGGCGCGGATGTCCGGGGTGACCTCCGGCTGGTCCCAGTCGGTGTAGAAGTAAACCGGCACCCCGCGCCGCTCGAACTCCTTGACGATGTGCCGACGCCGATCCTCGTAGCCTTGCTTGACGTGACAGACCCGGGTGAACACCAGGTCGCGAGGGAATCCGGACTCATCCGCCAGCATCAAAGCACCGCCGTCCGTTCAGCTTGCCGCGGCGCCGAACCAGCCGATCACCGCGCCGATGATCAAGAGCACGCCGAGCCAGTGGCCGCCGTCGATGAGGGTCAGGTCCCAGCCGAAATTCTCGTAGCGATGGTTGACCGAGAGCGTTGTCGCGACGAAACCCAGCCAAAGCACGAAGCCGAAGACCAGTCCGGCGAGCCATGTCGGCTCACCGCCGGTCATCGCCCCGACGACCAGGGCCATTATGTAGGCCATGACCAGCTCGGCGATGAAGCTGGTGACGAAGGGCAGCGGCGATTTCTTCATTGTCGCCGGATCGAGTTTTGCGGCCTTCAGCCACGGCTTGCTCAAGGCCATGTACCAGGCGGCGCCGAACAACCACGCCACCACGGCGGCGGCGACCACCGCCAGCCAGTTCACCGCTGAAAAATCCATGAGCTTCCCCCTCCAGATGCAGATTTATGGAAACGCCTGTTCGGCGACGGCGTCAAGCAAACCGCCAGACGGTCGTGCGTTTGACCAGGGAATCTTCCAAGGCCCGCGTGACGGCGACTTCATAGACCGCGAGCGGTTCCAGCCCGGCCTTCGGCATATACGACCGGCCGGGATCGCCGACGAGGATCTCGGCGCCGCGCGCCTTGAGTGTCGCGAACCACGGCATCAACCGGTCGGCGAAGGATTTGTCATAGAAAACGTCGCCGGCCAGGATCACGTCCCAACCCGCGTCGGTCCCGATGCAATCCGTGCCGAGGAAGTCGATCGCGACGCCATTGGCTTGCGCGTTGAGACGGATCGCGGTCGCGCAGAACGGGTCGATGTCGGCGGCGACAACCCCAACGGCACCCGCCCTGGCGGCGGCGATGGCGACAAGGCCGGAGCCGGAAGCGAAATCGAGCACGCGCTTGCCACGCACTGTATCGGGATTGTCGATGACATAGCGCGCAAGGCCTTGGCCTCCGGCCCAGGCAAACGCCCAGAAGGGCGGTGGCAGCCCGATCTCGACCAGCTCATCCTCGGTCCGCTGCCACAAATCATGGGCTTCGTCGGCAAGATGCAGAAGAAGCTCCGGCACGTGCGGCGGCGCCATCAGCGCCGTGTTGTCGAGAATGAACTGCCTGGCGCTGCCTGGCGTAAGCGCTGTCACGGAGCGGGAGTCAGGCCGCCCATGCGGCAGACTTCCTTCCACTCGGCCGGCGTCACCGGCTGCACCGAAAGCCGCCCTAACCGCACCAGCGCCATTTCGGCAAGCTTCGGGTTGGCCTTGACCTGTTCCAGCGTCGGCGGGTTCGGCACATCCGTGAAGGCGCGGATGTCGACGCATTCCCACCGCGGATCGTCCGACGTGGTGTCGGGATGGGCAAGCGCGCAGACTTCGGCGATGCCGACCACGTTGAGCCCCTCGTTGGAATGGTAGAAGAAGCCGAGATCGCCGATCTGCATCGCCTTCATGTTGTTGCGCGCGGCATAGTTGCGCACGCCATCCCATTGCGTGCCGGCCTTGCCCTTGGCCTTCAACGCCTCGAAGGAGAAGACCGAGGGTTCGGATTTGAACAGCCAGTAGTTCATTTGCTCCTCCTGGACTCTTTATCTTGACGCAATTGCGGACGGAAAACCGTTTCACACTTTTCCTGGAATTGCTCTGGCGTTCGCTCGCCGTCGACCGGAATTAACTAGCCGCCGGCTTGTTGAACGTCCAGTTCCACTGGCGGATTTCGACGCTTTCGAACAGTCCGGCCCTGGCGTAGGGGTCGGCGGCCGACAAGGCTTGCGCTGCGGCCAGGTCCGGCGCCTCGACGACCACGAGGCTGCCGTTGGGCTTGCCTTCGGCATCGAGGAACGGACCGGCAAAAGCCAGCTTCTTGTCGCCGTTCAATCCCTCCAGAAAGGCAACATGCTCGGGCCGCGTGTCGAGGCGCACCTGCAGGCTTCCGGGCTTGTCCTTGCAAATCAGAGCAAACAGCATGGTCTTCTCCTGGTCGTTGGATCAAAGGTCGTGGGGATCAATCGTTGGTTTCGGTCTTCAGCGGCCGGGTCATCAAGGCGGTCACAGCCTGCTGGATGGTGATGGTGCCGTCCAGTATGGCCGCAACGGCGGTGATGATCGGCGCATCGATGTTGCGCTCGCTGGCGATGCGGGCGGCGATTGCCGCCGTCGGCACGCCCTCGGCCAGCGGCAGTCCGGCAAGTGGCTTGCCTTGCCCGAGCGCCAGCCCATAGGCGAAGTTGCGCGATTGGGCGGAGGAGCAGGTGAGCAGCAGGTCACCGAGGCCGGAAAGCCCCATCAGGGTTTCGGGCCTGGCGCCGAAAGCAGCACCGATGCGGCGCAGCTCGACGAAACCGCGCGTCACCATGGCGGCCTGGGCGCTGGCGCCAAGCCCGGCGCCGGTGACCGCCCCGGCGGCGATGGCGAAGACGTTCTTCAAGGCGCCGCCGATCTCGACACCGATGAGGTCGTCGCTCGAATAGCAGCGCAGGTTCTCGGCGGAAAAGCGGGCGGCGAGGTCGGCGGCCAGAGCTTCGTCGCGGGCGGCCACCACCACCGCCGTCGGCAGGCCTCGGGCGACATCGGTGGCGAAGCTCGGGCCCGACAGGGCGGCGACGGGATTTTGCGGCAGGATTTCCTCGACGATCGCCGACAGCAGGGCACCGGTGTCGCGCTCGATGCCCTTGGCGCAGAGAACGAGCGGAATGCCGCGCGGCATATGGTCTTTCGCGAGCGTCAGCGTTGCCCGCAATGATTGCGCCGGCGTCACCGCCAGCACGCAATCAGCGCCGGCGAGCGCTGTCTTGATGTCGCTCGTCGCCTCGATGCCGGGCGCGATGGCGATGCCGGGCAGATAGCGCGGGTTCTCGCCACGGCCGATCGAGGCGACGGTTTCCGGGTCGCGCGCGAACAGCCGCGCCGAATGGCCAGCGCGCAGCATGGCCAGCGCCAGCGCCGTGCCCCAGGCGCCGCCGCCGAGGACAGTGACGCGCCAGCCGCTTTTGCCCGGACTGTTCATGTCTCGGCTGCTCAGGGCTCGATCATTCATGCCTTGGCTCCGCGCCGGCCGGAACCGACCATCGGCGTCGAGATGCTGTCCAGCGGCCAGCGCGAGCGCGGCACGAAATCGAAGCCGTTCTCCTGCGCCATGCCTTCGCGCAACCGTTCGATGCCGGCCCAGGCGATCATTGCCGCATTGTCGGTGCAAAGCTTCAGCGGCGGCGCGACGAAGGTGAAGCCGGCCTCGGCGCACTGGCGTTCCAGCGTCGCCTTGATGGTGCGGTTGGCGGCGACACCGCCGGCGACGACCAGCGCCGGGTTCCTGGTGCCGGGAAATGCCTCGCGGAAGCGCGCCAGGGCGCGCCCGACACGGTCGGCCAGCGCATCGGCGACCGCCGCCTGGAACGAAGCGCAGATGTCTGCGACATCCTGGTCGCTCAAGGGGGCGATGGCGGTGGCCGCCTGGCGCACGGCGGTCTTCAAACCGGAGAAGGAGAAGTCGGGCTGCGCCGAACCCTTCATCGGACGGGGAAAGGCAAAGCGCGCCGCATTGCCGGCCTGTGCCGCCTTTTCGACGTTCGGTCCGCCGGGATAGGGCAGGCCGAGCATCTTGGCCGTCTTGTCGAAGGCTTCGCCGAGCGCGTCGTCGATGGTGGTTGCCCAGCGCTGATAGTCGCCGACGCCGCGCACGGCGAGGATCTGCGTGTGGCCGCCGGAGACCAGCAGCAGCAGATAGGGAAAATCGAGCCCGTCGGTCAGCCTTGCGGTCAAGGCGTGGCCTTCGAGATGATTGATGGCGATCAGCGGCTTGCCCGCGGCGGCGGCGATCGCCTTGGCCGTCATCAGCCCGACAATCAGGCCGCCGACAAGGCCGGGGCCGGCGGTGGCGGCGATGGCATCGATGTCGGCTAGGTCGAGGCCCGAATCGGCCAACGCGGCCTCGACGATGCCGTCCAGCGCCTCGACATGGGCGCGCGCGGCGATCTCCGGTACGACGCCGCCGAACGCGGCATGCTCCTCGATCTGGCTGAGCACGATGTTGGACAGGATTTTCGGCGCGGCATCGCCGTCCAGCGCCACGACGCTGGCGGCGGTCTCGTCACAACTCGTCTCAATGCCCAGAACGCGGATCAATTGGTCGCTGTCCCCAGAGATTGTATCGTCGGGCTTTCCCCGTTAGGAGGTCTGCCGGTATTCAGGTGATGCCGGCCTGCATATGGCGATTTCCGCGCTTCCGTGCCCGCGTACCCGAAGGTACGCTCCGCTCCGGTTCTCGGAACCACCATTTTCGGCCCGGCCTGACCTGAATCTCGACAGACCTCCATTTGCCCGGGGGGTTATCACGGACCGCGCGCCATGCAAACAATCTTGAGAATCGGAACACGCGGCAGCCCGCTGGCGCTGGCGCAGGCGCATGAAACGCAGGCGCGGCTGATGGCCGCGCATGGCCTGCCGGCGGCGGCGTTCGAGGTCGTCGTCATCTCGACCAGCGGCGACCGCATCCAGGACCGGCCGCTGTCGGAAGCCGGCGGCAAGGGGCTGTTCACCAAGGAGATCGAGGAGGCGCTGCTCGCGCGCAGGATCGACATCGCCGTGCATTCGTCGAAGGACATGCCGACGCAACTGCCCGACGGTCTGGAGCTCAGTGCCTTCCTGCCGCGCGAGGATGCGCGCGATGCCTTTGTGGGCAAGGCGGCGAAGACGATCGCCGACCTCCCGCAAGGGGCGAAAGTCGGCTCGTCGTCGCTGCGGCGGCAGGCGCTGATCCGCAGGATGCGGCCGGATCTCGACGTGGTGATGTTTCGCGGCAATGTGCAGACGCGGCTGCGCAAGCTGGACGAGGGCGTCGCTGCCGGTACGATCCTCGCCCATGCCGGACTGAAGCGGCTCGGGCTCGACCATGTCATCACCGACCTGATGCCGCTCGACATCTTCCCGCCGGCGCCGGGTCAGGGCGCGATCTGCATCGAGAGCCGCATCGGCGATCGTGACGCCGACAGGATGCTGGCGGCCATCCATGACGTGCCGACCGGACAGGCGCTGGCCTGCGAACGTGCCTTTCTGGCTGCACTCGATGGCTCCTGCCGCACGCCGATCGCCGGTCATGCCGTCATCGAGGCCGAACGGCTGTCTTTCGCCGGGCTGATCATCTCGCCCGACGGAACGCAGTCGCACACAGTCGAGCTGCAGGGTCCGGCGCGGGATGCCGCCCGCATCGGCGCGGAAGCCGCCGGGACGGTGCGGGCGAAGGCCGGCGAAAAGTTCTTCGACGGCTGGGCCTGACCATGCTTCGCGTTCTGGTGACGCGGCCGGAACCGGGCGCATCGCGCACGATGTCGCTGCTGCGGGACAGGGGCTTCGAGCCTGTCCTGTTGCCGCTCACCGAGACCGTCGCAATGCCCGTCGCTGCCGATCCGCTTGCAGCCGGCGCCGCGGCGGTCGCCATCACCAGCGCCAATGGGGTGCGCCATGCGCCGAAAGAAGTCATCGCGGCGCTTGCCGCCTTGCCCTGTCACGCCGTCGGCAAGAGGACCGCGGAGGCCGCCCGCAAAGCAGGGTTCTTGTCCGTCAGCGAAGGCCCAGGCGATGCCGAAGCCTTGGCTGACAGCCTGGCCGGCGATGTTCCGGGCAAGACCATCGTCTATCTCTGTGGACGGGTCCGGTTTCCGGCGTTCGAACAGAGGCTGGAAGCGGCTGGTGTCCCGGTCCAGGCCGTCGAGACCTATGACACGCTGGCGGTTGATTATCCGGACGAAGCCGTGCTTGCGCGTCTCTCGGGTGAACCCGCCGACGCGGTGCTGCTCTATTCGGCCAAGGCGGCTGCGGCGCTACAGGCCCTGATCTCGCGGCCTACTCTGCAACGGCTCTTTGAAAAGACACGGTTTTTCGCTCTTTCCGCGCGCATCGCCGCCGCCCTTGGCGATACCGCCGGCGAGAGACTCCGCATTGCCGAACAACCCGACGAGGAAACGCTGCTGGCACTTTTGCGGGCGCGGCGCTGAGCCGCGTCATCACACCGCCCCTTTTCACCGCTTGGTGATGTGCTAGACCCTTTCTGAACCATCAAGCGCCGCCCGGCGTTGAGACGAAGCGAATTTTTGCGGAGCCCCGGCATGGTCAAGACGCCGAAGATGCGACACTCGAAAAGCCGGCGTGAGCCGGTGACCATCGAACTCGAGCCCGGCGCAGTCTCGCGCATCGCCGACGAGGACGCCGCCAGGCCGCAAGCGGGCGCCGAAGAAACGCCGGCCGAGGTTCCCGAAGAACCGGTGCATGCCGACCAGACCGATCTCGAGCCCTGGGAGCATGCCGATGCCGCCGCAGGGGCGGCCGAGGCAGACGCGCCGGCGGATGCCGGGGCCAAAGCCGCCGAACCGGAGCTGCCTTATCCCGGTTCGGATGCGCCGCCCAACCGCGCCAAGACCTCCGACTACAGCTTTGAGGACGCAACCACCAGGACCGCCGAGACCAAAGCGGCGCCGGGGAAAGCCGACACGAGGGGCGAATCGATGGCAGTGCAGCCGAAGCGTGGCGGCCTCAACGGCATCGCCGCCGGCATCATCGGCGGTGTCATCGCGCTGGTCGGCGCCGGTGGCCTGCAATTCGCCGGCCTGCTCGGCGCGCCCGGCTCCGGGGTTTCGCTCGATGGCGTCAATGGCGAGATCGCTTCGCTGAAGACCGAGATTGCCGGGCTGAAGGAGGCGAGTGGCAACACCGACGCGTCGGCCAAGGTGGACGGGCTGTCGGCGGCGCTCGATCAGGTCAAGATGGACATCGCGGCGCTGAAATCGACGGTCGGATCCGGCGGCGCGGGCGACACCGCCGGGCTTGCCGCATTGGGTGACAAGGTCAAGCAGATCGAAACCGCGGTCGCCGCGCTTGGCAAGGCCGGCAGCGCGGCTCCTGTCGATCTCGGCCCGCTCAACGAGAAACTGGCTGGTCTCGATGCGCTGGTGAAATCAGCCGGTGAGGCGGCGACAGCGCAGGATGGCCGGCTCACCGCGCTCGAACAGTCGGTGTCGCAGCTTTCCGGCAAGGTCGAGGCAGCGGCAGGGCAGCCAAAAATCGCGCTCGCTATTGCCGCGTCGGCTTTGAAGTCGGCGCTCGAGCGTGGCGCGCCGTTCTCGGCCGAACTCGAGACCTTCGCGGCGATTTCGCCGGATGCGCCACAGCTGGCGACATTGCGCGCCTATGCCGAAGAGGGCGTCCCGACCCGCACCGAGATCGCATCGCAGATGGATGCCGCCGCCAGCGCGATGGTCGCGGCCGCGAGGCCCGTCGATGAGAATGCCGGCCTGCTGCAGAACCTGCTGTCGAGCGCCGAATCGCTGGTCAAGGTCAGGCCGATCGGCGCCGTCGAAGGGGCCGGCGCGCCGGAAACCGTCGCGCGCATCGAGGTTGCGGTCAATCAGGGCGACTTTGCCAAGGCGCTCAGCGAGTATGACACGCTGCCGCAGGCCGCCAAGGCCGCGGGCGCCGACTTTGCCGGCAAACTGAAGGCGCGCATCGAGGTCGAAACCCAGGTCGACGCACTGATCTCCGGCGCGATGAAGGCATGAGGGCAACACAATGATCCGCCTGCTCGCCTTCCTCATCGTCGTTTTCGCGCTCGGACTGGGTTTTGCCTGGCTGGCCGACCGGCCGGGCGACATGGTCGTCACCTTCAATGGCTATCAATACCAGGTCAGCCTGATGGTGGCGGCGGTGGCCGTCGTTGCCGTCGTTGCCGCGGTGATGATCTTCTGGTGGCTGGTCAAGTCGCTGTGGAACAGCCCCTATACCATCTCGCGCTATTTCCGCGTGCGCCGCCGCGACCGTGGCTATCAGGCGTTGTCGACCGGTATGATCGCCGCCGGCGCCGGCGACGGCGCGCTGGCGCGCAAGAAGACCAAGGAAGCGGCCAAGCTGATCCGTTCCGACCAGGAGCCGCTGATCCATCTGCTCGAGGCGCAGGCTTCGCTGCTCGAAGGCGATCATGAAGGCGCGCGGCAGAAGTTCGAGAGCATGCTCGACGATCCCGAAATGCGGCTGCTCGGCCTGCGCGGGCTCTATCTGGAAGCCGAACGCCTCGGCGACCGCAACGCCGCCAGGCATTACGCCGGCCGTGCCGCCGCCGTGGCGCCGCAACTGGCCTGGGCGGCCGAATCGACGCTGGAAGAGCTGACCGCGCGCGGCGATTGGGACGGGGCCCTGAAACTGGTCGACGCGCAGAAATCGACACGGCAGATCGAACGCGACGCCGCCAACCGCCGCCGCGCCGTGCTGTTGACCGCCAAGGCGCAGGCGCTTGCCGGCAGCGATCCCACTGCTGCCAGGACCGCGGCGATCGAGGCCAACCGGTTGCGGCCGGAGTTCGCGCCCGCCGCCGTTGCCGCCGCCGCGGCGCTGTTCAAGCAGAACGACGTTCGCAAGGGCTCGAAAATCCTCGAGACGGCGTGGAAGGCCGAGCCGCACCCAGAGATCGCCGAGCTCTATACCCATGCAAGGCCGGGCGATGCCGTGCTCGACCGCCTCAACCGGGCGAAGAAGCTGCAGGAGATGAAGAAGAACCACGCGGAGTCGTCGATGACGGTGGCGCGCGCCGCTCTCGACGCGCAGGATTTTTCGACCGCCCGCCGCGAGGCCGAGGCCGCGATCAGGATGGACCGCCGCGAGGGCGCCTATCTGCTCCTGGCCGACATCGAGGAGGCCGAGACCGGCGATCAGGGCAAGGTGCGGCAGCTCTTGTCCAAGGCGGTACGGGCGCCACGCGATCCGGCCTGGGTCGCCGACGGCGTTGTTTCCGAGCGCTGGGCTCCGGTATCGCCGGTCACCGGCAGGCTCGACGCCTTCGAGTGGCGGGCGCCGATGGAGCGGCTCGGTCAGCTGATCGACAGCCACGAAGATGCATCAGCCGGTCCGGTACCGGTCATTGAAGCGCTGGCAAAGCCGGCCAGCGAAAGGCCGGTCGAGGTGATCGATGACACCGGTCCGCGCACGGCAGCGGGCAAGGAAGCCGAGAGCCACGAGGACCATGTCAGGCCGATCACGGCGGCAGCCTTCGCCGCGGTGCCGGCCGATGCCGAGGCCGTCGAGCCGGCCGAGGAACTTGCGCGGTTGCCGGACGATCCCGGCGTCGATCCGGATGAAGAAGCGGAAAAATCGCCGCGCCGCTTCCGCCTGTTTTAAACCGGGTCGATTGTCCGGCTGTTTGGGAATGAATTGATGTTTGAACGCGTTCTATCATTTCTGAAGGATTTGCCGACCGGCTCCGGCACGCGCGCCAGCACGGACGACCCGCGCATCGCCGCGTCGGCGCTTCTCTACCATGTGATGAATGCCGATGGTGTGCGCCAGGATGTCGAGTGGGAACGGTTCAAGGCGGTGCTGGGGGAGAGCTACTCGATCAGTGGCGCCGAACTCGAAGCGCTGGCCGCGGCCGGCGAGCGGGCCGACAATGAAGCGATCGATCTCTATGCCTTCACCAGCGTGCTCAAGCGTCACCTCGATGCCGATGCGCGCAAGGCTTTCATCGGCCTGATGTGGGAGATCGTCTATGCCGATGGCGAACTGCATGAATTGGAAGACAACACCGTCTGGCGCGTCGCCGAGCTGATCGGCGTCGAACGCCGAGACCGCATCGAGGCGCGCCGCAAGGCAGCGGCGCAGGCACCGGGCGCCACCGGAACATCCGCAGACGAATAGGGTTTTCGCCTTCCCATGCCGCTCAGAACGAGTTCGAAGCCCAGGATCCTGATCGTGCTGCATCAGGAGAATTCGAGCCCCGGACGCGTCGGCCACATGCTCATGGAAGAGGGTTTCGATCTCGACATCCGCCGGCCGCCGCTTGGCGATGTCTTGCCGGAAACGCTGGATGGCCATGCCGGCACGGTGGTGTTCGGCGGGCCGATGAGCGCCAATGACGAGGACGAATTTGTCCGCCGCGAGACCAACTGGCTGGAGATACCGCTCAAGGAGAACCGGCCGTTCCTCGGCATCTGCCTGGGCGCGCAGATGCTGGTCAACCATCTCGGCGGCAGGGTCGAGGGTCACGGCGAAGGGCTGGTCGAGATCGGCTGGTATCCGCTGAAGGCGACCGAGGCCGGCAGGAACCTGATGCACTGGCCGGAGATGGTCTACCAGTTCCATCGCGAGGGCTTCTCGCTGCCCAGCGACGCGACGCTGCTGGCGACGGCGGAGACCTATCCCAACCAGGCCTTCCGCTATGGCGACAATGCCTGGGGCATCCAGTTCCATGGCGAACTGACCCGGATGATGATGCAGCGCTGGGTGGTGCGCGGCGCCCACCGTTTCGAACTGCCGGGCGCGCAGCCCGGCCGCGATCATCTCGGCGGCCGGCTGATCTGGGACATGCATCTCAAGCGCTGGCTGGATGAATTCCTGCGCATGATCTTCGGCAAGCCGGTAGGTGGCAAGAGTAAAACCCAATTACTCTGAACGGCCGAGCTTGATCCCGAAGGCGACTCACGTCTGCTGAGGCGTGGACGGCCGCTTTGCGCCTCTTCTCGGAAGTTTAGATTAGTTTTTACCGCTCCCCAAAGCCGACATCCAAGCACAGGGCTGTGGGTCGTGGTTGCTCGAATTTCCAACGGTCAACTATCGACCCAAAACGGTTCTTCGATCGATCGTTTACTGCTGGTCGTGGTGACCGAGGGCAAATGCGACGACGCAAGACCACTATTGGAGCCGCCTGGCCCGACTCAAAGTTAGCGATGGTAGTTCACCAAAGGTAGCTTGATAGCCATTTGCAAAATGCCCGAGATTCGAAAATCCACAACACAATGCCACGTTGGTGACCGAGGTGGTTTCAGTCGGAGATAGGGTAGGATCGCGAGCTAGCCGCGACCTCGGGGAGATTTGGTGGACTCACGGTGGAACGTCGCTGCGTTACGCAAGTTTTAAGCGATCGCATTCACCCTGGAGGACATGTTATGGCCAAGCGTCGAGAGCAAAAGACAGAGCTGACACCCGCCGAGGCGACGGACCGCATCTGGGAACTCGCCAAGCAAATCGACGTCTGCATGTTCGTGACCTGGGACGGCGAATACAATCGCGCTCGACCGCTCTCCGCGCGCGTCTCGCGTGAAGAAAGCGCCATCTACTTCCTCGTCAATGATGACAGCGCCAAGAACAAGCAGCTGTCGGCCTATCCGAAAGTGACATTGGCCTGGAGCGACAGCAGCCACTACAAATACGTCACCATTTCCGGTCCCGCCGCTGTGACCAATGACAGGAAGAAAATTGCCGAGCTTTGGGAGAAAACCGACGCGGCTTGGTGGGACAATGCCCACGATCCCGAGATCCGTCTGATAACGGTCAAGCCGGACGAAGGCGAATTGTGGGACAGCCCTGGACTGGTCGTTGCAACGGCAAAGATGGCGTTAGCGGCCCTCACCGGCTCCAATCCGGATGTGGGCGACAATGCTAAGGTCGATCTCTGACGACCGCCCGACAAGTGATCGTTGGACTTTTCAGGCGCTCTTCTTGCGTTCCGCCACTTCGACGCCAAGCCGGAACGCCTGGCCATCCGCATAGGAGCGTGCGTGACCTTCAGCCTCGAATGGGACTGTCAGCGTGTTGCCGTAGGCGGTAACGCGGACAGTCCATTTCTTGTCGCGAATGATCTCGACGGCGTGCTGCTCGGGCGATTCCATGATTTCCTCCACCATCACCAAGTGAGAGGGCGCAAAAATAGCGTCGTAAAGTCGTTTGAATGCGAACAATTACACACAGCCGTGTCGCAATGTTTTTTTTGAATCGACAGCGCGTGTCCGTAGGGCCCTTGCCGACGGCAATGGCCGGGGGCGCTTGAGCAACTTGGTTTCCTGCCCGAGCCGCTCTGACGTGACGGCCTAGCACGCTATCGTGTCTCGAATGTTCATTCCACTCAAGACCGGCCTGTGCGCAAGGGTCTGCTCAAGAGGCTAGAAAGAGCACCTCCAAACGAAGCGCTAATAGCCCGAAGGTAGGGAAGCAGCGACTGCAGCTCTCAAGTCTTGGTTCGAACTTGGCTTGTCTGCCCATCGTCCCTCTAGAAAAATAGGAACCGGGCTTTGCCCCCGAGTGAACAACAAATGGAATTTCTCGCTGGAAGTCGTTAGGGGTGAACGCCATCCGGCCGTGGACCTATGTACCGCGTGCCTTCCGGAAGTGGTCTGACACTCTCTAGTCGGTGCCCCACGAGAGAGCGGAGAGATTGCAGGGGCCACTACTCGTGCTCATACGGTTTGGTACTTGCTTGCAGTGCTTCGGGCGTTTCGCGCCCTTGCCCGGCTCCCCATAGAAGTGCGTCCGCGTCCAGCCCGTGCACTCGACTTCAATCTCACACCACATGCAGGGATTTCGAGGTCCACAGCCTAAAGGCAGCTTTCCGGTCGACGCTGCGCAACAACGGACGTTCAACTTACGGCCCAAAAATCAGCCGTAAGTCGGCGCAGCCTGATTGGCCTGAGCGTCGGATCCAGCGGCCTGGATCCGGCGTTGATTCAGTTTCGCCCGTCGAGATGGCGGACCTTGCGCAGTTGCGGGAACAGCACCATCCATAGCCCGGCGACGACGATCGCGCCGACGCCGCCGACCACGACAGCCGGCACCGTGCCGATCAACGCCGCCATCGTGCCGGCACGGAATTCGCCGACCTCGTTGGAGGCGCCGACAAAGACCTGGTTGACGGCGTTGACGCGGCCGCGCACATGGTCGGGCGTCCACAGCTGAATCAAGGTTTCCCGGATGTAGACGCTGAACATGTCGGTGGCGCCAAGGCAGGCGAGTGCGACGATCGACAGCCAGGTGATGGTCGACAGGCCGAACAGCACGGTGAAGGCGCCGAACGCCGCGACGAAGCCGAGCATGATCAGCCCCGCGTGGTTGCGGATCGGATGGCCGGCCAGCCAGATGGCGACGCAGATGGCGCCGACGCCGGGGGCCGAGCGCAGCAGGCCGAGGCCCCAGGGGCCGAGTTGCAGGATGTCGCGCGCGTAGACCGGCAGCAGCGCCGAAGCGCCGGACAAAAGCACAGCGAACAGATCGAGCGAGATGGCGCCAAGCACGATCTTCTCGCTCCATATGTAGCTGAAACCGCCGAACAGGTTCTGCAGCGTCGGCTTCTCGGTTTCCGTGCGCTGCGAGGGCTTCGGGATGGTGAAGATCAGCAGTCCGGAGGCAAGCATGAGCGCAGCGGCGGTGCCATAGGCGACTTCGGCCGACACGCCGTAGAGCAGGCCGCCGGCGACCGGGCCGACGATGGTGGCCGTCTGCCAGGCCGAGGAATTCCAGGCGATGGCGTTGGCGAAATCCTGCGGCGGCACCAGATTGGCGAACAGCGAGGCTGATGCCGGGCCGAAAAAAGCGCGGGCGACGCCGAACATGGCGAGCACGGCGAAGATCGGCAGCGGTCCGCTGATGCCGCGCAGCGTCAGGAGCAGCAGCGCCAGGGCATAGATGGCTTCGAGCAGCACCGCCAGCGCCATGATCAGCCGGCGGCCGAAGCGGTCGGCGACGACGCCGGTGACCAGCACCAGCACCAGCGACGGCAGGAACTGGACGATGCCGACCAGACCGAGATCGAGCGGATCGCGGGTCAGGTCATACATCTGCCAGCCGACCGCGACGGAAACGATCATGGTGGCGAATGTGGTGAGGAAACGCGCCGCCCAATAGCTCAGGAAAGGGCGGTGGCGGAACGCGGCGTAGCGCTGGTCCGGCGAGGTTCGTGCGGCAGTCATGGACGGAGGCCCCGTTGCGATGGCATCGGTTGGCGGGGCACTTCCACGATGGGCGCTGGTCCGGCCAATGGAACTTCTAACAAAGTTCGCGGCGGGATGTGCGTCAAAATCAGGAGGCGATCAAGAATTTTTCGGCCTGTCCGGCGGATCGCACGCGAAGTTTACCCGCGCAGCCCAGCGGAAATGGCATCGAGCCCGCCCCGCAATTGCGCCTCCGTCGGCCAGCCAAAGCCGACGCGGAAGAAGCGCTTCGGCATTTCGAACCAGTGGCCGGGTCCGACATAGGTGCCATGGGTCTCCAGCAGGTTCACATAGAACCGGTCGAGGTCGAAGCCGGCATCGACGTTCAGACGGGGAAAGCCGACGACGCCGCCTTCCGGCCGTACCCAGTCGACCAGCGGCTCGTTGTCGATCCAGGCCTGGACGATGTCGCGGCGCTTGGCCATTTCGGGCAACAGCGTTGCCAGGAAGGTGTCCCGGCGCTCCAGCATGCCGCGCGCGATGCCTTCGTCGATGACGCTGCCGCAGATGCCGATCTGCTCCTTGGCGGCGAGGAATTTTTCCTGGAGCGCCGCATCCCTGGTGATCAGCCAGCCGATGCGGATGCCGGGAATGCCGAAGGCCTTGGACAGGGACGAGACGCTGATCGCCCGCGGGCTCAGCGAGGCCGCCGAGGGCAGGCGCTTGCCATAGGAGAGATCGCGGTAGGTCTCGTCGACCAGCAGATGGCAGCCGCTGGCCTCGGCGATCGCCACCAGCGCGTCGAGTTCGGTTCGGCTCATCATCGTGCCGGTCGGGTTGTGCGGGCAGGTGACGCTGATCAGCCTGGTGTTCGGCTGGATGGCCGCCTTGACGCGTTCGACATCGATGGCGAAGCCGTCCTCGAAGGCCAGGTCGACAAAGCCGATGGCGCAGCCGATCGCCCTCGGGGTTTCGATGTTGGTGGCGTAGTTGGGCCTGATGACGACCAGATGGTCGCTCGCCGACAAAAGCGAGGTCGAGATGATGAACAGCGCGCCGGCGGCACCAGCGGTGACCAGGACATCATCCGGCGAGACGCCGGCGTCCTGCGCCGCGATCAGCGCGCGCAACTCCTTGTCGCCGCGATGCTCGCCGTAGAACAGCGTGAGATCGGGCAGGGACAGGCCGATGTCGGAGAGCTTCTGGTCGGCGATCGAACTTTCGGAGAGATTATAGCGGATCCGGTCGTAGCCGTACTCCTCCGGCGCCTCTTTCTCGATCACCATCCTGGTGTAGTTCATTGCTTCACCCCCCAAAGAACCTGTCCGGTTATCCAAGCCACAAAAACGTGAAGCCTGCCAAGGCGGATTCGCCGGCAGGCTTCTGTCCAGTTGAGCTGACTAGACTAGGCCAGCGCCAAAGCGTCGGCGCCGGCGGCCAAGCGTATCGGGCACGAGGGGTCGTTCGCCGCGCTCCATACCGCTTCTGCTACGTCAAGCGCCCGAGTCACCGTTTGAGACTGGCTCATTTCGGTGAAGACGCTCCGCGTGAAGCCGGCATAAGCATCGGGGACCTGCATCCGGGGCCGTGCGTTCTCACCGAAACGGGTCTCTGGAGCCCGTCCCGGCAGCACCAGGTTCACTCGGATGTTGAACGGCCGAAGCTCAAGCGCAAGCGACTCGGTAAACGCATTCACCGCCGCCTTGCTTGCGGTATAGACGGAAAGCAGCGGCAGCGGCTTCAGTGTCACACTCGATGTGACGTTCACGACGACACCGGCGTTGCGTTGTCTGAACTGTGGCAGCACCGCCTGCGTCATCGCGATCGTTCCCAAGGTGTTTGTCTCGAAGACGTCGCGGGCGGTTTCCATGGAAGTGCCCTCAAGGGCGTTCAGCACGCCAATGCCCGCATTGTTGACCAGAACATCGATCGGTCCAGCGGCATCCACGGCCTGGAGAACGCTTTCAGGATCGGTGACATCGAGGGCAAGCACGCGCAGATGCCCGGAGCGGGGCAGGACGTCGTCGCGTGGCGTGCGCATCGATGCAACGACATTCCAATTGCGGTCGAGGAAGTAGCGGGCGGTTTTCAGACCGAATCCGGACGAGCATCCGGTAATCAGGACGGTCTTCATGGGGGACTCCTGTGGTTGATTGCAGTGCTGGGAAGGGTAGAGTGCATCCGCAGGACTAGCTACGATAGAAGGTCCAGATATCATTTGCAGGAGTCCGGAAATGGTTGATCCTCTCGCAGAGATGGTCACGCTGCTTCAACCCCGAGCCCGATTCTCGAAAGTCGTCCTTGGAGCTGGTTGCTGGCGTGTCCGGCGCTCGGAAGCCGGGCAACCCTTCTACTGTGCGATCGTCGAGGGGTCCTCGCGCCTCAAGGTCGACGGACACGAGCCGATCACACTCCAGGCGGGCGACTTCGTGCTGATCCCCTCGGCGTATGGCTTCGCCATGTCGAGCCTCGAGCCGCCGATACTGGAGGACATCGAGACTTCGCCAGTCGCTTTGCTGCACGACGAATTCAGGCTCGGCACTCAAAGCGGCCCACCCGATGTTCGCTTGCTCGTCGGCTACTGCGTCTTTGGTTCGCCTGATGCAGCGTTGCTGGTTTCGCTGCTCCCGCAACTCGTGCACATTCGCGGCGAACGCAGGCTCGCCACGCTCGTGCAGCTGGTGGGCGACGAATCCAGGGAGCAGCGGCCGGCGCGGGATGTCATCCTGGCACGCCTTCTCGAGGTCCTGCTCATCGAAGCGCTCCGTTCCACGGCCGAGACGGAGGCGTCGCCAGGTCTGCTGCGCGGGCTTGCCGACGGGCGTCTCGCCGCAGCACTACGACGAATGCACGAGAGCCCGACCCGATCCTGGACCGTCGCGCAATTGGCAAAAGAGGCGGCTCTTTCCCGCTCGGCGTTCTTCGAGCGGTTCAAGCAAGCGGTGGGCGTCGCCCCGATGGAATATCTGCTGGGCTGGCGCATGGCGCTGGCAAAGAATCTGTTGCGCCGAAACGAGGGTGGTGTCGGTTCCGTTGCGGAACGCGTTGGCTACGGCTCCGCGAGCACGTTCAGCGTGGCATTCACCCGCCATGTCGGCATGGCGCCAACGCGATATGCGCGGGAGCAGATGGGATCGGAATACATATAGCGCCTGGCAGGCGTTGGATGTGTTTCGCCTGCCAGTGCTGGGTGCAGATCAGACCATCGGCTCAGGCCGAGGCCTTGGCCTTCCTGCCCTTGGCGGGTGCCTTCACCGGGGCGGCCTTGCGGCCGAGCCCGATCGACTTCGCCAGCAGCGAGCGCGAGGCCGCATAGTTGGGGGCGACCATCGGGTAGTCCGCGGGCAAGCCCCATTTGGCGCGATAGGCGTCCGGCGTCAGGCCGAAATGCACGCCGAGATGACGCTTCAGGGATTTGAACTTCTTGCCGTCCTCGAGGCAGATGATGAAATCCGGCGTGACCGACTTCCTGGGGTTGACCGCGGGGACCAGCGGCGCCGCCACCGGGACCACCGGCCTGCCGAGCCCGCTTATCGACGTGCTGACGCTGGCGATGAGATCGGGCAGGCCGGAAGCGGGCAAGCGGTTCTTCTCGACGTAAGCGGACACGATGTGAGCGGTCAGTTCGAGAAGGTCGATGTCTTTGCGGGCGCTGTCGTGGTCGTCGGTCAATCTATCTCTCCGTCCAAGGCGAATGACCTGAAAATCGGATTCGATTTCCGGAAAGGATCATGCGCAAATCAAAATGCTACCGCGTCGTTTGGGCGTTCGCGGGACGAGCTGCGTTACTGAGGCGCGGAATTCCTAGTCGGCAAATCTGCGCAACGCAATGACTTGGTGTGGCGACACACGTTATTTTGAACAACTATACTAAACAGTAACAATATCAGACGATCAACGCCTTGTCTCGCCACAGGCGAAACCCGCCTTCGAAGGCGCGTGTGTTATCGCCGCGTCTGCTGTCGGCGGGCAATTCATCGAGCTTGTCGACATTGCCGCCGCCAATGACGACATAGTCCGGCTGCATGGCCGCGCGAAGCCGGTCGACGACGTCGAAGACATGTCTGCGCCACTTCTTCTTGCCGCGCTTTTCCAGGCCGCGTTCGCCGATATAGTCCTCGAAACTCTTGCCATTCTTGTAGGGGAGGTGGCCGACTTCCATCGGCTGGGCGACATTGTCGACGATCATCGCCGCGCCAAGACCGGTTCCCAGCCCGAGGAACAGCATGCGCCCGCCCTCGTAACTGCCGATGGCTTGCATCAAAGCGTCATTGACCACCTTCACCGGTTTGCCGAACTGCGCGGCGAAATCGTAGCCGGCCCAACCCTTGCCGAGATTGGCGGGGTCGGCCAACGGCCTGTTGTGGGTGACCGGGCCAGGATAGCCCATGGAGATGACGTCGTATGACAAGCCCTCGGCGAGCTTCCTTACCGCCTCGGCCATCTGCTGCGGCGTCAGGCCGGGACCGGAGTCGGCGCGGCACTCCGCGCCGCCGGCGCTGGTCAGGATCTTGACGTGCGAACCGCCGATATCGATCGAAAGCACGATCTTTTCGACATCCGATGCTGGTTGTTTCACCGCTTTGGTCATCGCGTCATCCTCTCACTTCACCGGATCGATCCAGCCGTTGGGCGGCCCGAACCCGCTCATGACATCGGCGGGGCCCCATGTTCCCGGCTCGTAGATGTGCGGTGGCGTGGTGTCGCCAAGCACCGGGCCGACGATGCGCCAGGCAAGTTCGCTGGCGTCCTGGCGGGTGAACAGCTGACCATTGCCGTTCATGGCATCGCCGATCAGCCGTTCATAGGGCGGCATGTCGGCCTTGCTGTCGTCGAGCGCCGTCAGTTCGACCTGCTCGCCGATCATGTCGTCGCCGGACGCCTTGCGTTGGGCGCCGATGGCGATCACCACCTGCGGATCGATGCGGAAGCGCACGTAGTTCTGGTCGGCGGGCTTGATCGGATCGAAGACGTCGAGCGGCGGCCGCTTCAGCCGCACCACCACCTCGGTGACATGAACCGGCATGTTCTTGCCGGCGCGGATGAAGAACGGCACATCCCGCCAGCGCCATGTGTCGACGAAGAAGCGCACCGCCGCGAAGGTTTCGACCGGCGAATTCGGCGCCACGCCGGGCTCGGTGAGATAGCCCTTGAACTGACCGCGCACGACATCGTCTTTCGTCAGTGTCCGGATCGCGCGCAGCACCTGCACCTTCTCGTCGATCAGGTCGTCGGCGGAGCGGCCGACCGGCGGCTCCATGGCCAGCAGCAGCAGGATGTTGAGCAGATGGTTCTCGATGACGTCGCGGATGCAGCCGACATCGTCATAGAAGCGGCCGCGCCCCTCGACGCCGAAATCCTCGGCCATGGTGATCTGCACGCTTTCGACGAAGTTGCGATTCCAGATCGGCTCGAGGAGGGAATTGGCGAAGCGGAAATAGAGCAGGTTCTGGATCGCTTCCTTGCCGAGATAGTGGTCGATGCGGAAGATCGACTGTTCGTCGAACACCAGGTGCAGGACCCGGTTCAACCAGCGCGCCGACTGCAGGTCGTGGCCGAACGGCTTTTCCACCATCAGCCGCGCGCCGTGCGCCGTGCCCGATTGCTCCAGCCCCTGGACGACCGTCTCGAACATGGTCGGCGGCACCGCCATGTAATGCAGCGGCCGCTGGGCGCCGCCGAGCGCACCCTTCAGCCTCTCGAAAGTGGCCGGATCGCGATAGTCACCGCTGACGTAGCGAAGCAGGGACGCGAGCTTGGCAAACACCTTGTCGTCGATCTTGCCGAGCGCATTGACGATGCCGTCGCGGGCGCGCGCCTGCAGCTGCTTCAAATCCCAGGCATCGAACGCGACGCCGATCACCGGTTCGCTGAGCGTGCCCTTGGCGACCATCTGGTAGAGCGCCGGAAATATCTTCTTGTGGGCGAGGTCGCCGGTGGCTCCGAAAAGCACCAGCGTGTCGGACCGTTCCTGGCTCATGCGCGTGTCTCCCCTGCCGCCGTCACGATCCGGCCTTCGGCTTCTCGACATGGCCGCCGAACGCATAGCGCATGGCGGACAACAGCTTGTCGGCGAATTCGGATTCGCCTTGCGAGGAGAAGCGGTCGAACAGCGCCGAGGACAGCACCGGCGCCGGCACGCCGGTATCGATCGCCGCCTTCAGCGTCCAGCGGCCTTCGCCGGAATCCGAGACGCGGCCGCCAAAGTTCGCCAGCGATGCATCTGACTTCAGCGTGCTGGCGGTGAGGTCGAGCAGCCATGAGCCGATGACGCTGCCATGCCGCCAGACCTCGGCGACGTTGGCGAGGTCGATGTCGAACTGGTAATATTCGGGGTTCTGCAGCGGGCTGGTCTCGGCGTCGGCGTCGCGCTTGACCTTGCCGGCATTGCCGGCCTTGAGGATGTTCATGCCCTCGGCATAGGCGGCCATGACGCCGTATTCGATGCCGTTGTGAACCATCTTGACGAAATGGCCAGCACCACTCGGGCCACAATGGAGATAGCCGAAGGGTGCGGTGCCGGCTGCCTTGTCCGGGGCGGGCGCGCCGGCATCGGTACCGGGCGCCAGCGTGGCGAATACCGAATCGAGATGCCGGACCGCTTCGTCAGGGCCGCCGATCATCAGGCAGTAGCCGCGATCGAGACCCCAGACGCCGCCGCTGGTGCCGACGTCGACATAGTTCAGGCCCTTGTCCCTGAGCCTGGCCGCGCGATCGACATCGTCGTGATAGTAGGAATTGCCGCCATCGATGATGATGTCGCCGGGTTCCATCAGGGCCGCCACCTGATCGACGATCTTGCCGGTGATCGCGGCCGGCAGCATCAGCCAGACGCAGCGCGGCTTGGCGAGCTTGCCGACGAATTCCGCCATCGATGCCGCTCCGGATGCGCCATCGGCCACCAGCGCCGCCACGCTGGCGGGGTTGATGTCGTAGACGACGCATTGGTGGCCGTCGCGCATCAGGCGCCGGACCATGTTGGCGCCCATCCGTCCCAGTCCCATCATTCCGATCTGCATGGTTTCGTCCCTGTTTCCTAGAGATTTGCTGGGTTTGGAGAGGAAGGATTTACCGGCTATCCTGCCCGGTTGATATGACGGAGAAGTCGACATTCTCCCAATCGCCGGTCCCGGGCCAGAAAAAAGTGAAGGTGAGCGTGGTTGCGCCGGGGAGGCCGGACACCGGCAGATCGGCAAGATGGATGCCGAAAGCGTTCTCTCTTGTCTGGCTGTCGCTGGCCGTCGCCCAGTTGTCGGTGCTCCAGCGAACCGTCGCCGCGGCCAGCAGCTCGATGCGCAGCGTCTTGCCCACGGGGAGCGTACGGATCTTGTGGTTGAACCGCCAGGTCCTGAACGGCGATACGGTCCTGTCCTCGATGTAGCGCTTGGGGCCTTGCGGCGGCATGTCGAAGACAGCGCCGTCGCGCAGCGAGCGCAGGAGCTTGATATGCTCCGAATGTGCCCAGACCAGCGGCATGGCGCTGCCCGAGGGGCGGCCATGCAGCAATTCGCGCTCGGCGAGGTCGGCGCCGTCCCAGACCTGCTCCGGCAACAGGCCGCCAAACCCGGCCGAGCCTTCCAGCGCCGCCAGCAGGCCGGCCGCCTTGTCCATGCGCCCCGCCGCCAGCTCGTAATGGGCGCGTTCGCCGGCGAGCAGCGGCCACGGCCGGCCCTGGCCGGTGCCGTCGAAAGGCGCGCCGTCTTCGTGCTCGCCGTAGCCGTCGCCATTGTAGCGGTACCAGAGCGGTCCTTGCGGCAGATCGCAGCGCAATTGCGCATCGATGACCTTGACGGTGTCGATCATGCGCGGGTCGTCGGCCGCCCGCAGGCCGAAGCGGACGAGCGCCAGCGCGTCGGGGCTGACAATTTCCTCGGCGGGCCGATCCGTATCGCCGGGCGGCCGGTTCTTGATCGGGACATAGCCGTCCTTCGGCGAGCCGGCCTCGGCGCTGTCGGGTGGCGCGATGCGGACGTAGTAACCATCGACGCCGGTTTCCTCGCAGATTGCCGTGCCGGTGACGTAGGTCCAGCGCTCGACCTGGTCGTTCCAGCCATCGGCGGTCTCGCGCAGATAGGCCGCCGCGTCTTTCTTGCCGCAGGCGTCGAGCAGGTCCGCCGCGGCAAGCAGCGCGGCGATCTCGACGGCAAGCGTGAACGGACTGTAGCCGGCATCTTCTTCCCAGCGGTCCTCGCCGGTCACGGGTCCGTTGCGCACGACATAGGTGGCGGCGCGCTCGATCATCGGCAGGAAGGTGGAGAGCCTGGCGCGCGGCAAGTGCCCGGCGCGGTGCAGCGCGTCGGCCAGCAGCAGCGGAAAGGCGCATTCGTCCATCTGGATGCCGGGCCAATAGGCCGACCCGTCGAGCCAGGCGTTCTGCGGCCAGTGTCCATCCGGTTGCTGGATGGAGCGCAGATAGCCCAGAATCCGCAGGGCCGACGCGGCATCGCCGGCGGCGAGAAAGCCGCCCGCCGTTTCGACCAGATCGCGCGGCCAGACCAGATGGTAGCCGCCGAGATCGTCGTCGCCCTTGTTGAAGCCCCATGGGATCGACAGGCTGGCGACCGCGGCGCCCGGCACGGCGGTCGAGCGGTGTGTCGCCAGAACCGCGGTCGAGACGCGATAGAAGTTGATCCCGGATGCGCCATGCCGGTCCAGCGGCAGCAGGCCGGCCTGCCAGGCGCGCCAGTTCCGGACGTAGGACCCGGCCGTCGCCGCAAAGCCGCGCTTCAGGCTGGCGAAGGCATTTTCAGCAGCCTCGTCAGAGGTTGCGCCGAAGCCAAGAGCCAGCAAAGCCGTTGTCTTCACGCCGGAAAAGCCGATTTCGCCGGTCAGCGCGACATTGCCGTCCTCGGCCCGTTGGCAAGCCGGGTCGAGTTCCCCGGTATTGTGGAGTTGCTGCCAGCCATCGGAGAAGCCGACATAGCCGGCCGAGCAGCTTGCCCATGGCAGCGACGAGGCCAGCGCCAGGCAGATGCCGCGCCCCGAGGCAAACAGCACCGGCTTTCCCTTGTGGTCGCCGACCCAGGCGGTGTTGCCCATGCCGGCGTTGACCAGATGCGGCGCCAGCAAGGCGTAGACGCGGTAGTCGCTGGACGCACCCTTGAGCGGCGTGAAGGTGATCTCCTGCAGCAAGGCGGGGCGGGCCGGGTCGGCGAGGATGCGCTTTTCGATCCGGTAGGCGCCGTCGGTCGCGGTGTTGACCAGCCGGTAGGCGGGCACGCCATCCTCGAACGGTTCGATGGCGTGCGCCGCGTCGCGTTTTTCTTCCGAGAAGTAGCCGTCGGGGCCGGTGACGATCAGACCCAGGTCGCGCGTGCAGGCGCTGTCGACGCGCGGATAGTAGACCTCGTTGAGAATGCCGTGGCTGATCGTGAACCAGATCCGGCCGGCGGGTGAAAGGGAGGTTCCGACGCCGCTCTTGGCGCTTGACGTCCAGCGTGCCGGAATTCCCGGGGCGCCCGGAGCAACGGTTGGCGTCACTGGCATTCGGTTTCGGTCTCCTGGCCCCTTCCCTAGACCAGGACGCGAACCCTTTTCAATCATTGCACCGCAAGTTGATCGACCGTCGCAATGGGGGCGTCGTTGACAGCACCGTTCGTAGATGTCCACTATTCCCACGGCAGGGAGGCTTGGCGAAAATCGAGGATCGGCAGCGCGCTCGGGCACGGGAGCCGCGGCTGGCCCGGCGTGGTCCGTTCAGTTGTCATGGGAGGTCGCAAAACCATGTCGGAAGTATCTCCCATACTGATCGACCGGCTGCTTGCCATTTCGCGGGCGCTGGCCGGCCACATCGATACCGGTACGGCGTTCCGCGCAACGGCCATCGAGATCAGTACGCTCATTCCGCACAATCATATCGACCTGGCGGTGCTGTCGCACGATCGGCGCATGCATGCCTGCTATGAAGCCGGCTTCCACACCAGCTGGAGCGAGCTGTCGCAGCATCCGGTGGAGGGCAGCCCGATCCGGTCGGTGCTGTGGGGCGAGGTGCCCTATCTGCTGGCGGACGATGCTCTTTTCGACCAGCGCTTCCACTTCACGGGGGCGTTCGACGAACCGATCTTCGCTGCAAGGCTGCGCAGCCGCATCATCGTGCCGCTCAGGGCGCGCGGCGGCATCATCGGCGCCCTCAACATCAGCCGGCATGAGGTCGGCTGCTACACGCTTGCCGATGTCGAGGTCGCCCAGCAATGCGCCGATCTGATCGCGCCCTATATCTTCGCGCTGATCCAGACCGAGGAGGCGCGCCGGGCCATGCTTGCCGAGAGCGAAGCGCGCAATCGCGTCGAACTGCTGCGGGTCGGCGCCTCGCAACTGACCGAAGGCATGGAGCGCGAGCGCCGGCGCATGGCCATGGACCTGCACGACCAGACGCTTGCCGACCTCGCCCGCATCGCGCGCCAGCTTTCGGCCTTGCGCGGCCAGGGCGTGGCGCGGGCGGCGCAGCTTGCCGACCTCGAGCAGGAGGTCGCCGGCTGCCTGACGGAACTGCGCCACATCGTCGACGACATGCGGCCGAGCGTGCTTGAACTGTTCGGCCTGCGCGACGCCGTCGAGGCGCATCTCAACCGCAGTGTCGCCAGGGCCAAGCCGCCGATTGCCGTGCGCATCGCCGACACCAGCGACGGCAGCGCCGACAGCCTGCCCGAGCCGGTCCGCACCGCGCTTTACAGGATCGTGCAGGAAGCGATCAACAATGCGGTCCGCCACGCCACGCCGCGCCGCATCGACGTGCTGCTGGCGTCGACGGCGAGCATGCTGCGGGTGATCGTGACCGATGACGGCCAGGGATGCGGCACTGTTGATCCGGCCGCCCATGGCGGCATTGGCCACATGCACACGCGGGCGGCTCTTATCGGGGCGCGGCTGCGCATCGGTCAAGCCAGCCGCAAGGGTGGCGGCACGCGTGTCGTCATCGAGATAGACCGCCAGCCGTCCCGGGAATTGCCCCATGCGGCGGCTGAAGTAGAGCACGCGCCGCGGGCCGTGCCGGAGGGTGTGTGATGCTTGTGATGATCGCCGAGAATGACGGGCTGCACCGCACATTCGCGCGCCGCACCGTCGAGCAATTGTGGCCCGGCGACGTCGAGGTGATCGAAGCGAGCGATGGCGAGGACGCCATCAACCTCGCCGCCGAGCGCGAGCCGCCGCATGTCGTGCTCGACCTGCAGATGCCGAAGGCGACGGGAATCGAGGTTGCCAGGGCGATCTGGAACCGCCGCGCCGGCACGCACATCCTGTTCTGGTCGAATTTCGCCGACGAGGCCTATGTACGCGGGGTGGCACGCATCGTGCCGCCGGGTTCGGTCTATGGCTACGTGCTCAAGTCGGCGACGGAGGAGGGCATGCGGTCGGCCCTGCGCGGCGTTTTCCGCGAAGGCCATTGCATCATCGACCGCGAGATACGCGGCATCCAGCACCGCGTCCAGGATCGGTTCGAGGGCATCACCGACGGCGAATATGAAAGCCTGATCGACATCGCGCTCGGCCTGACCGACCGCGCCATCGCGGCGCGTCGCGGCCTGTCGATCCGTGGTGCCCAGAGCCGCATCAAGCATGTCTACGACAAGCTCGGCATCGTGCCGGCGGAGGACGGCGCAAGCGACGCTTCCGTGTTCAACTCGCGGACACGGGCGATCTATCTGGCCATGGCGCGCGGCCTGATCAACATCGACGCGCTGCGCCGCGAACAGGACCGGCTCGATGCCTGGCTGGCCCAGGCCCCGCCGGATCACTGACTCCAACCGCCACGACTGTGCAAACGCACAGTCGGCCGTGCGCTTTGACCCGTATCGCCACGCCGGCGCCGCAACTACGCTCGACCTCATAAAAAGACCATATCGGGGAAGCGCTCATGCCATTCGTCACCATGCGGATTCGCACGGCTGTTTGCGCCGCCAGGGGCCAGTGATGTCGGCGCTGGCGCGCCCCCGCCAATCAGGCTTCGACGACGTCGTCGGCGATGCGACGATCGAAATGCTGGCGAGCGGCTTCGGTTTCCTCGAAGGGCCGGCGTGGCACCCTTACGAGAAATGGCTGGTGTTCAGCGACATTCCGGAAAGCCGCATCTACCGGCGCCATGCGGAGGGCGAAATCGAGCTGTTCCGCGAGCCGAGCCACAAGGCCAATGGCAACACGCTGGACCGCCAGGGGCGGCTGGTCACTTGCGAGCACGCGACGAGCCGGGTGACCCGCGCCGAGCCCAACGGCAGCGTGACGGTGCTCGCCACACATCACCAGGACAGGCAACTCAACAGCCCGAACGACATCGTCGTTGCCACCGGCGGATCGATCTACTTCACCGATCCGGGCTACGGCAGGATGGAATTCTACGGTGTGCCACGTCGCCAGGAGCTGACGTTCCAGGGCGTCTACCGCATCGATAGCGACGGCGCCCGGCTGACATTGCTGGCCGACGATTTCATCCAGCCGAACGGGCTTTGCTTCTCGCTGGACGAGTCGCGGCTGTTCATCAACGACACCGAGCGCGGCCATATCAGGGTGTTCGGCGTGGAAGTGAACGGCGACCTCAACGGCGGCGCGGTATGGGCAGTGACCGAGGGTGACGGACCGGGAGCGCCCGACGGCATGAAGATCGACAGCCGCGGCAATGTCTATTGCACCGGCCCCGGCGGCATTCATGTCTTCGATGCGTCGGGTGCCATTCTTGGCGTCATCCGGACGCCGGAACCCTGCGCGAACTTCACGTTCGGTGACGACGATCTGAGGAGCCTCTACATCGCCGCGTCGACATCGCTTTACCGGCTCAGGGTGCGCGTGCCGGGATTAAGACTGTTTTGAGCTCGCGACCATCCGTGCTCAAATCAGGTTGGGAGTGAGGCCGGGATCAAAGCCGGCAGGAACTGCAGCAGTCAACATCTGGGAGGATACGACATGAAGAAACTAATCGTCTTGAGCGCCCTGGCGGCAATGCTCGCCTCGGGCACGGCACTTGCCGACACCAGTGGCAAGAAGATCGCCTTTTCCAACAACTATGCCGGCAATTCGTGGCGGCAGGCGATGCTCGACAGCTATGGCATCGTCACCAAGAAAGCGGTGGCCAACAAGGTGGTTGGCGCCGCCGACATCTTCACCACCGCCGACAAGGAAGTGCCGACGCAGGCGGCGCAGGTGCAGAACCTGATCCTGCAGGGCTATGACGCGATCGTCATCAATGCCGCTTCGCCCGACGCACTCAACGGCGCCATCAAGCAGGCCTGCGACGCCGGCATCACCGTCGTGTCCTTCGACGGAACCGTCACCGAACCTTGCGCCTATCGCGTCGTCGTCGACTTCAAGGACATGGGCAAGCAGGAAGTCGAACAGATGGCCAAGTTCCAGCCCAAGGGCGGCAATCTGCTGGAAATCCGCGGCCTTGCCGGCACCTCGATCGACGATGCCATCCATGCCGGCATCCTCGAGGGCGTTGCTGCCCATCCCGAGTTCAAGATCGTCGGCTCGGTGACCGGCGACTGGGATCAGACCACCGCGCAGAAGGCGGTCGCGACCATCCTGCCATCGCTGCCGGATGTCGTCGGCATCGTCGACCAGGGTGGTGACGGCTACGGCGCGGCGCAGGCCTTCGCCGCCGCCGGCAAGCCGCGCCCGACCATCATCATGGGCAACCGCCAGGACGAGCTGCAGTGGTGGAAGGAGCAGAAGGACAAGGACGGCTACAAGACCTGGTCGGCATCGATCGCGCCCGGCGTGTCGTCGCTCGCCTTCTGGGTGGCGCAGCAGGTGCTCGACGGCCGCAAGGACATCCCGCACGATCTGCTGGTGCCGTATCTGGCCTTCACCCAGGACGATTTCGAGGCCGAGCTGCCGAAGATCGTCAAGGGCGGCGTCGCCAGCCACGAATACACGCAGGAAGACGCCATCGCGGCCATCAAAGCCAACATCAAGTGAGTGTCGCGGCAGCGTTGCCGTCCGTATCGCCGAGCGGATATCGTTGAGCATGCCTGAGGGGAACGCTGACATCATCAGACTGAACGGCGCCGCAAAGCATTTCGGCGCCGTTCGCGCCCTGGGCGGCGTGGATTTTCACGTCGGCCCTGGTGAGTGCGTCGGTCTCGTCGGCCACAATGGCGCCGGCAAGTCGACACTCATGCACATGGTGGCGGGCACCTTGACGCCCGACAGCGGCAGGATCGGCGTGCATGGCGGCAGCGAGGACAACTACTCGGTGTCGCGGGCGCAGCAGCTCGGCATACGCTGCGTCTTCCAGGAATTGTCGCTGTGTCCCAATCTCAGCGTCGCCGAGAACACGCGCATCAACCACGCTTCGCTGCGCGGCTTCGGCTGGCGGCGCAAGGCGGCCGAGCTGATCGCCGCCAAGCTCGACGAGATCTTTCCGGGGCATAGCATTTCGGCGTCCGACATTGTCGGCGACCTGTCGATCGGCCGGCGCCAGATGGTCGAGGTGGCGCGCGCCTTCACGGTCACCCAGGATCGGCTCGACCTCGTCATCCTCGATGAGCCGACATCGTCGCTGGACGCGCATACGGCCGGCCAGTTGCTGGCTTTCGTGCGCCGCTTCGTCGCCGGCGGCAGAAGCTGCATCCTGATCTCGCACGTGCTGGGCGAGGTGCTGCGGAATGCCGACCGCATCGTGGTGATGCGCGACGGCAAGGTGGTTGTCGCCGCCGCCGCCAGTGCCTTCGACCGTGACCGGCTGGTGACGGCGATGGGCGGGGCGGAAGCGCGCCAGAAGGCCGCGGCGCAAGTCGCCGCCGCCAAGCCCGAGGCCAGTCCGCTGCGGGTGCGGGCCCGTCCCGCCGCGCAGAAGGACGGAGCCGAGCTTGTCGCCCGCGCCGGCGAAATCATCGGCCTCGCCGGGTTGGCGGGACATGGACAGACCGACCTGCTGCTGGCGATCTTCGCGGCTGCGTCGCGCGCCCGGGCCGGCATCGAGGTGACCGCGCCGGTGGCGCTGGTGGCCGGCGACCGCCAGTCGGACGGTATCTTCCCGCAATGGTCGATCGCGCAGAATATCGGCATCCGCTCGCTGGCACGCCTGCGCAACGGGCTGTTGATCTCGCCGCAGCGTGAGGCCGAACTCGCCGGGTTCTGGCAAAAAAAGATCGGCATCCGCACGCCTGACATGAACAACAACATCTTCTCGCTGTCGGGCGGCAACCAGCAGAAGGCGCTGTTTGCCCGTGCGCTCGGCTCCGACGCTGAGGTCGTGCTGATGGACGACCCGATGCGTGGCGTCGATATCGGCACCAAACTGGAGGTCTACGACCTCGTGCGCGAAGAAGCCCGCAATGGCCGTACCTTCCTCTGGTACACCACGGAAACCGAAGAGCTCGACAATTGCGACCACATCTATGTCTTCAAGAACGGCCGGATCGTCGCCAATTTGCGGCGCGACGAATTGACCGAAGAGAAGATCATCCAGTCCTCGTTCGGCGACGCGGCCTGAGATGACGGCCGCCAGCGTCGACACCGGGCTTAAGGCTTCCTCCGAGCGTGGAGCGCTGGCGCGTGCCCGCCTGCTGCGCGGGCTGCTGCCGGCGCTGTCGCTGGCGCTGGTGCTGATCGCCATCGCCTGGCTCAACCCGCGCGCCATCAGCTATTTCGGCTTCAGCCTGATGCTCAACCTGGCGATCCCGATCGCGCTGGCGACGATCGCGCAGATGTTCGTCATCGCCGGCAACGAGCTCGACCTGTCGATCGGCACCTTCGTCGGTTTCGTCGGCTGCGTCACCGCGACATGGCTGAAGGACGCGCCGCTCATCGGCGTCGCCATCCTGCTCGGCTCGATCGGCGTCTATGCGCTGCTCGGCGCGCTGATCCATCTGCGCAACCTGCCGTCGATCGTGGTGACGCTCGGCATGAGCTTCGTCTGGCAGGGTCTGGCCATCCTCGTCCTGCCCAAGCCTGGCGGCAAGGCGCCGGACTGGCTGCTGGCGATCATGGCGTTCAAGCCGCCTCTCGTGCCGTTCCCGATCATCGCGGCGCTGCTGATCGGCCTCGTCGTTCATTTCGGCCTGATGCGCACCTCCTACGGCGTGATCCTGCGCGGCTCCGGTGGCAATCCGGCGGCGCTCGGGCGCGCCGGCTGGTCGCTGCTCAAGACCAAGATCGTGCTGTTCGCGCTGGCCGGCCTGTTCGGCGTGCTGTCCGGCATGGCGCTGATCGGCATCACCACCTCGGCCGATGCCAATATCGGCAATGGCTACACGCTGCTGGCGATCGCCGGCGTCATCCTTGGCGGCGGCGAATTCGTCGGCGGCCGGGTGTCCCCGATCGGCGCGGTGCTTGGTGCACTGACGCTGGCGCTCGCCGCATCGCCGCTGCTCACCTTCATGCACATCCCACCCGACTGGCAGGTGGCCGCCAATGGCACCATCCTGATCATCGTGCTGGCGGCGCGGGTGCTGATCAGCCGCAGGGAGAGGTGAGGCAATGGTATCGGTGAAGGCGCTGCTCGGCAGACCCTGGATATGGTCGTTCCTCGGCGCGGTGCTGGTGTGGCTGGCGACGATCGTCTTCACCGGCGGCTATGGCGCCGGCGGCATGGTCACCGCGGCCCTGTCGCTGGCGGTGTTCACCGTCATCGTCGGCGTCGGCCAGATGTTCGTCATCACGCTTGGCCCAGGCAATGTCGACCTGTCGCTGCCGGCCAATATCGGGCTTGCCAGCGCCGTGGCCATGAAGGTCATGGACGGCAACGATTCCATGATCGCGGTCGGGCTGCTGGCGGCGCTCGCCACCGGTGCCGCGATCGGTGTCGTCAATTACCTGCTGATCTGGGCGCTGCGCATTCCGCCGATCATCGCCACGCTGTCGGCCAGCTTCATCATCCAGTCGATCGACATCAGCTATGGGCGCGGGTTGCAGATCAAGCCGCCGCCAGGCTTCGCCGATTTCGCCAACTCGCAGGTCCTGGGCATTCCGGTGCTGGCGGTCCTCACCGTGCTGTTCACCATCGGCGCGGCCATCGCGCTGCAGCGCATGATCTATGGCCGCTCGGTGCTGGCAATCGGCCAGAACATCCGTGCCGCGTGGCTGGCCGGCGTCAATGTCGGCCGGATCCGCTTCCTCACCTACACGCTGTCGGGGGCGCTCGGCGGCATCGACGGCGCGCTGCTCGCCGGCTATTTCCGCGGCGCCAATGTCGATATCGGCAACGAGTATCTGCTGGCGTCCATCGCCGTCGTCGTCATCGGCGGCACGTCGGTGGCCGGCGGCAAGGCCAACGTGCCGGGCGTCTGGGGCGCGGCACTGTTCCTGGTGCTGCTCTTGACCATGCTCAACACGTTCGGCGTCAGTGCCGGCGTGCGCCTGCTGCTGACCGGGCTGATTATCGTTGGCGTGATCACGGCGGCGGGTGGGCAGAAGGCCTTGCGTTGAGGCTACGCGTTATTCCGCGCTCGCCCGCAGATGCCGGGCGAGCATCAGGCGCAACTCCTCCAGCACGCCGTCACGCATTTTCTTCTCACCGACCAGCGCCAGCGGTATGCGCATCAGCTGCGGCACGATGACGGCGAGCCGCTCGGCCTGGCCCGCCGGCAGCGGCGGTTCGGCCTGCGCGAACAGGGCGGCGATCTGGCCGCGCCGCCGGACCCGCATCGCGCGCCGCCAGCCATCGTCGCCGGGCAGGTCGAGCAGCGCTGAATAGGCCGGGTGCGTGGCCAGGAAGTCGCCGAGCACGTCGAACAACGCATCGGCGATCGCAGCCGGCGCCAGGCCCTTGGCGCTCTCCTGCAAGGCGTCGAGTTGGGTGGAGAGATTTTCCGCATGTTCGGCCAGAATGGCTGTCGCCAGCGCCTCCTTGGTCGGGAAGAACAGGTAGAGCGTGCCGATGGCCGCACCGGCACGGGCGGCGATCTCGGTCATCGTCGTGGCATAGAAACCCTTCTCGACGAATAGTATTGCTGCATTCGCCATCAGTGCCGCGACCCGCTCGCGCCCTCTTCTTTGCTGCGGTGCACGCGGATTTGACACCGAGGCTCTTGCTTTTTCCGAGGCCATCCTCATATTTCCAAACCTGAGACTATCCTCATATATAGCGCTGACGCCAACCATGCCAGCACCTTCGGACGTTACCGTCATGAATACCGCCGCAGACAGCCGCCCACAGAGCCACAAATGGATGGTTCTGAGCAACACAACGCTCGGCATGCTGGCTGCCGCCATCAACGGTTCGATCCTGCTGATCAGCCTGCCGGCGGTGTTTCGTGGCATCGGCCTCAAGGCACTCGACCCCGGCAACATCAATTACCTGCTCCGGGCGATCATCGGCTACATGATCGCAACGGCGGTGCTGGTCGTCGCCTTCGGCCGGCTCGGCGACCAGTTCGGCCGCGCGAAAATGTACAATCTCGGCTTTGCCATCTTCACCGCCGCCTCGATCGCACTTAGCCTGTTGCCCGGCCAGGGCGATTTCGCGGCGATCTACCTGATCAGCGTGCGCATCATCCAGGGCATCGGCGGTGCCCTGATCATGGCCAATTCCACGGCCCTTCTCACGGATGCCTTTCCGGAAAACGAACGAGGCTTCGCGCTCGGCATCAATGTCGTGGCGGCCATCGGCGGCCAGTTCGTCGGCCTGTTGATCGGTGGCCTGCTTGCCGACACGGACTGGCGGCTGGTGTTCTGGATCAACGTGCCGTTCGGCCTCATCGGCACGGTCTGGGCGTACCTCAAGCTGCACGATGCGCCGAACCGCTCCACGCACACGATCGACTGGCTCGGCAACATCAGCTTCGGGCTCGGCCTCGTGCTCATCCTCACCGCCATCACCTACGGTCTGCAGCCCTATGGCGATCAGATCATGGCATGGACCAGCCCGAAGGTGCTTGTCCTGTTTGCCATCGGCTTCATCTCGCTGATCGCCTTCGTGTTCATCGAGCAGCGCGTCGCCAAGCCGATGCTCGATCTCAAGCTGTTCCGCATTCCCGGTTTTGCCTATGGCAACATCGCCAATCTGGCTTCGGGCATTGCGCGCGGCGGGCTGCAGTTCATGCTGATCGTCTGGCTGCAAGGCATCTGGCTGCCGCTGCATGGCTATTCGTTCGAGGAGACGCCGCTGTGGTCGGCCATCTTCATGCTGCCGCTGACGGTCGGCTTCCTGATCGCCGGTCCGGTGTCCGGCTATTTCTCTGACCGGGTCGGCGGCGTGCCGTTCGCGGTCGGCGGCATGGTCGTCGGCGCGGCAAGTTTCGTGGCGCTAATGGCGTTGCCGGCCGACTTCTCCTACACGGTATTCGCCGCGTTGTTGTTCCTCAACGGACTTGGCTCCGGCCTGTTCGTCGCGCCGAACTCGACGCAGATCATGAACTCGGTGCCGGCGCGCGAGCGCGGCCAGGCCTCGGGCATGCGCGCCACCACCACCAATGCCGGACAGGTGCTGTCGATCGGCCTGTTCTTCAGCCTGATGATCCTCGGCCTCGCGGCCAGCCTGCCGCAGACGATGGAGGCCGGGTTGCTGGCGCAGCATGTGCCGGAGGCGGTCGCGCACCAGATCGCCAACATGCCGCCGGTCGCCAGCCTGTTCGCCGCCTTCCTCGGCTACAATCCGATGGGCGAGCTGATCCCGGCCGATGTGCTGCACGCGCTGCCGCAGCAGAGCATCGATACGCTGACCGGCCACGCCTTCTTCCCCGAGCTGATGTCGGGACCGTTCAAGCATGGCCTCGTCTTCGCCTTCACCTTCTCGGCGATCCTCTATCTCATCGCGGCCTTCGCCTCCTGGCGCGGCGGACGCACTGTCAGCGCCTCGATCCCCGACATCATGGCGACCGAGGCTGCCGGCCAGCCCTAGGCACTTTCAAGGCCGGGAATCATTGTGCCAGGCCGGCATCCGGTTCCCATCCGCGTCATGGCGCTGTAAATCCGGTTCGCGCGGCCATGGGCCGCGCACCATTGCTGGGAGGTTTTGCGTGTCCGATTTCCTGAAGCTCAACCGTGACGGCGATGTCGCCATCGTCACCATCGACAACCCGCCGGTCAACGCGCTGAGTTTTCATGTCCGCGAGCCGTTGATGAAGGCGCTGGTTGGGCTGCGCGATGACAGTTCGGTTGCTGCCATTGTCATCGCCTGCGCCGGCCGGACGTTCGTCGCCGGCGCTGATATCACCGAGTTCGGCAAGCCGGTGCAGCAGCCCGATCTGCGTGCCATCGTGGCCATGCTGGAAACCATCGCCAAGCCGACGGTCGCCGCCATCCACGGCACCGCGCTCGGCGGCGGCCTGGAACTGGCGCTCGGCTGCCATTTCCGTGTCGCCGATGCCGGCGCCAAGCTCGGCCTTCCCGAGGTGAAGCTCGGCCTGCTGCCGGGCGGTGGCGGTACGGTGCGGCTGCCGCGTCTTGTCGGCGCGGTGAAGGCGCTCAAGATGATCGTTTCCGGTGCGCCGATCGGTGCGGCCGAGGCGCATGCCGCCGGTCTCGTCGATGCCGTCTTCGAAGGCGATCTGACCACGCATGTCGTGAACTTCGCCAGGGAGATAGCCCGCAAGGGTGGCCCCTTCACGCCGGTGCGCGATCGCGATGAGGGGCTTGGGGAAACCGACCTGGCGGCCTTCGACGCCGAGGCAGCGGATCTTGCCAGGAAGGCGCGCGGCCTCGAAGCGCCGATCGCCTGCGCGCAGGCGGTGCGCAATGCCGTCACGCTGCCCTTCGACGAAGCGCTGGCGGCGGAGCGCGCGCTATTCGCTGGGCTCGTCGCCAGCGACCAGTCGCGCGCCCAGCGCCATTTGTTCTTCGCCGAACGTGAGGCGGCAAAGCTTCCGGGCAAGGACACGCCCAAGCGCAGGATTGGCCGTGTCGGCGTCATCGGCGCCGGCACGATGGGCGGCGGCATCGCCATTGCCTTCGCCAATGGCGGCTATCCCGTCACATTGCTGGAAACCAGCCAGGAGGCGTTGCAGCGCGGGCTGGCGACGATCGACAGGAATTATGCCGTCTCGGTCAGTCGCGGCTCCTTGACCGAAGATGCCAGGCGGCAGCGGCTCGCCCAGTTCAAGGGCTCCACCGACTATGCCGATCTCACCGATTGCGACCTGATCGTCGAGGCCGTGTTCGAGGACATGGCGGTCAAGAAGGAGGTGTTCGGCAAGCTGGATGCGATAGCCAGGCCCGGCGCGATCCTCGCCACCAACACCTCCTATCTCGACATCAACGAAATCGCCGCCTCGACCTTGCGGCCTCAGGATGTGCTTGGCCTGCATTTCTTCTCGCCGGCCAATGTCATGAAGCTGCTGGAGATCGTGCGGGCCGAGAAGACCGCGCCCGATGCGCTGGCGACCGTGGTCGACCTGGCGCGGCGGATCGGCAAGGTGGCCGTCGTCGTCGGGGTCTGCCACGGCTTCGTCGGCAACCGCATGCTGGCGGCGCGTGGCGCCGAATCCGAGGCGCTGCTGCTGGAGGGTGCCACGCCGCGCCAGATCGACCAGGCGTTCACCGATTTCGGCTGGCCGATGGGGCCGTTCCAGATGGGCGATCTCGCCGGCCTCGACATCGGCTGGCGCAACCGCAAGGCGCGCGGCCAGACGGCTGACATTGCCGACACGCTGTGCGAGCTGGGGCGTTTCGGCCAGAAGACCGGCCGAGGCTTCTATCTCTACGAGGCCGGCACGCGCACACCGGTTCCGGATCCCGAGGTCGAGGCGCTGATCCGCGACAAGGCCGCCGAGAAGGGCATCGCGCCGCGCACGATCGGCGCCGCGGAGATCATCGAGCGCACGCTCTATCCCCTGGTCAACGAGGGGGCGAAGATTCTGGAGGAAGGGATAGCGGCCCGCGCGTCCGACATCGATGTCGTCTGGGTCAACGGCTACGGCTTTCCCATCGGCAAGGGCGGCCCGATGTTCTGGGCTGGTCTCGAAGGGGCGGGCAAGATCATCGAGCGCCTCGAATATTGGCATCAGCGGACTGGCAAGGATGTGTTCAAGCCCGCGCCGCTGCTGAAGCGGATGGCTGAAACCGGGTCCTGGGAAGCCGGCGCGACCGCCTGATCAAACGCTGATTGGGGCCGGCGGCCCGCCTCTCACTTCACCCCGATGCCGGCGGTCAGGCCGCCGTCTATCTTGTAGTCGGCGCCGGTGCAGAAGCCCGCCTTGGACGAGCACAGAAAGGCGATGAGCTCGGCCACCTCTTCCGGCTCGCCGATGCGGCCGATCGGGTGGGCTTCGCCGAAGCGCTTGAATGCGGCTTCGATGTCAGCGTCGGTGCCGTTGTCGCCGCGCGCGGCCCGCTCGAGAATAGGCGTGCGGATCGATCCTGGACTGACCGAGTTCACGCGGATCCCCTGGCGTGCATAGTCGAGCGCCAGCGAGCGCGTCAGCGTGTGGATCGCGCCCTTGGTGGTGGCGTAGGCGGCGACGTTCTGCTGACAGGCATGCCCCTGCACCGAGGACACGTTGACGATGGCGCCGCCGCCCCGCTTGATCATTTCGGGAATGCCGAAACGGGCGGTGAGATAGATGGAGCCGACATTGACCGACATCGCCCGGTTCCAGGTTTCGAAATCCGTGCTGGTGGCGGTGCCATAGGGATGCACGGCTGCGGAATTGACGATGATGTCCAGCCCGCCGAAGCGCCCGACACCGGCTGCGATCGCCCCGGCCACCTCGTCCGGCACGGAAACATCCACAGTCGCCACCAGAGCCGCGGCGCCGGCGCGCTCGAATTCGGCCTGCATGGCCGCATTGGCGGCCTCGTCGATGCCGCAGGCGAGGATCGCTGCCCCGCCCGCCGCCAGCCGCCGGGCGCTTGCCAGGCCGATCCCGGTCGTCCCCGTCACCAGGGCGACCTTGCCGTCGAAATCCTTCATTGCTGAAACTCCCTCAATGGTCGCCGGGATTCTGCCGGGAGGCGGACCCTCCTGCGGGAACCGTGGCGCAAAGTCCGGAGGCTGGTTCAGCGGATGGCCGAGCCAGCCTGTCGCGATCGCTCGATTTGACTGCCATTGTGGTCCGACAATATGGTCTATCGCAACCACGGATGAGGCAATCATGGAACAATGCTGGCGCTGGTACGGTCCGGACGATCCGGTCACGCTCGACCATGTCAAACAGGCTGGGGCGACGGGCGTCGTTTCAGCCTTGCACAACATCTATGATGGCCGGGCGTGGTCCCTGGACGACATACTCGAGCGCAAGCGCATCATCGAAGCGGCAGGGCTGAGCTGGTCGGTGGTGGAGAGCATTCCCGTCCACAACTCGATCAAGATCGGTTCTGCGGAACGGCAGCGCTATGCCGGCTTCTACAAGGACACGATTCGGGCACTGGCCAAGGCCGGCATCGCCACCATCTGCTACAACTTTATGCCGGTGGTCGACTGGACCCGCACCGATCTCGCCTACCGGCTGCCGACAACCGGCTTTGCATTGCGCTTCGATGCGATCGACTTTGCCGCCTATGACGTGTTCGTGCTGAAGCGCCGGAATGCCGAGGCAAGCTACGGCCCGGCGCGTCTCAAGGAGGCCCAAGCGCGGCTGAAGAGCCTGAGCGACGAGCAGGTCGCCAGGATAGAGCGCAACCTGATTGCCGGGCTCCCGGCGACTGAACGCAAATACAATCGCGAGACGATGCGCGAGGCGCTCGCCGACTATGACGCGATCGGCCCGACGGAATTGCGCGCCAACCTGGCCTGGTTCCTGAAGGAGATCGTCCCCGTTGCCGAGGACGTCGGCGCGCGCATGTGCATCCATCCCGACGATCCGCCCTTCTCGCTGTTCGGGCTGCCGCGGGTCGTCTCCACCGCGGAGGATGCGCGCTTCATCCTGGAGACGGTCGACAGCCCGGCGAACGGCCTGACCTTCTGCACCGGCTCCTACGGTGTGCGCGCCGACAACGACCTTGTCGCGATGATCAGGGAATTCGCGCCCAAAATCCATTTCGCGCATCTGCGCAACGTGACGCGCGAGGACGACGGCTCCTTCTTCGAAGCGGAGCACCTGGAGGGCTCCACCGACATGGCTGATGTCATCTTGGCGCTGATGAAGGAGGAGGCGCGCCGGCGCAAAGAGGGCAGGGCCGACTGGCGCATACCGATGCGTCCGGACCACGGCCACCTTCTTGCCGACGACATCGGCAAGACCAGGATCAACCCCGGCTATTCGCTGATCGGCCGGCTCAAGGGCCTCGCCGAATTGCGCGGCATCATGCGGGCGGTGGAGAGGTTCGGGCTGGCCTGATACGCGCAGGGCGGGTCAACGCCTTCGGCACGAATGCTTCGACGGCTTCTCGCTCAGACATGCTTGCGGCCGCCGGTCTCGCGGAACCAGCTGTCGGGATAGGGGTACCACCATTCCTGGATTGCCGGCTTGTGGTCGATGATCACCATCTTCGAGCGGCGGAAGGCATCGAGCCCCTGGCGTCCAAGCTCGCGACCGAGGCCCGAGGCCTTCCAGCCGCCGAAGGGCAGCGCGTCATTGTCGATCAGCGGATTGTTGACCCATACCATGCCGGCCTCGAGCCGTTCGGCCGCCTCATGCGCCTCGGCGAGGTCGGTGGTGAAGACCGAGGCGCCGAGCCCGAACGGGCTGTCATTGGCGAGGCGGATCGCCTCGTCGAAATCCTTGACCCGGCAGATGGCGGCGACCGGCCCAAAACACTCCTCGCGCACGATCGCCATGTCAGGGGTGACGCCGGTGAGGATGGTTGGCTCGTAGAACCAGCCGGTGTCATGCGCCGGTGGGATGCGCCCGCCGGTGACTGCCTTGGCGCCGTGCGCGATGGCGTCGTCAACCAGCCGCATGACTTTCGCCCGCGCCGCCTCGCTGACCAGCGGGCAGATCTCGGTCTTGTCCATGCCGTTGCCGATGCGCAGGGCGCGCGTCCTTTCGGCGAACAGCGCGACGAAGCGGTCATGCACGGCGTCGACGACGAAGAAGCGCTCGGCCGAGGTGCAGACCTGGCCGGTGAGGTGGAAGGCGGCGGTGACGCTGCCGGCCGCCGCGACCTCGAGTGGAGCATGCTCGCTGATGATCAGCGGATCGCTGCCGCCGGCCTCGATGACGCAAGGCTTCATGCGCTCGGCGCATGCCACCGCCACCGCCTTGCCGGCGGCGACCGAACCGGTGAAGGCGACAGCATGGGTGCGGTCGGAAGCGATCAGCGCCTGCGCCGTGGCCGCGCCACCGGGCAGGCAGGAGACCAGGCCTTCCGGCAGCGAGCGGAACACGGCCATATAGTCCAGCGTCGACAGCGTCGTCGCCTCGGCCGGCTTGATGACGCAGGCATTGCCCGCGGCGAGCGATGCCGCCACGGTCCAGCACATCAACAGGATCGGAAAATTGTAGGGCATGATGTGGACGGAGACGCCATAGGGCTCGTAGCGCGCATACTGGAAAGAACCGGCCTGCGTCGTGCCGGCGATCTTGCCGGCGTCGTCGCGCGCCATCTCGGCATAGTAGCGGAAGATCGGCGCGCAATTGGCGATCTCGCCGATGGCTTCCGGATAGGGCTTGCCCATCTCGCGCACCATCAGCTCGGCGCAGCGTGTGAGGTCCGCCGCCTCGATGGCGTTGGCGACGGCATGGAGGTGTTTCGCCCGGCTCTTGGCGTCGAGCTTTTTCCAGGGACCTTGAGCCTTGGTCGCGGCGGTGAGCACGGCGTCGATTTCGTCGTCGCTGGCCGCCGCGATGGTGCCGACCGTTTCAAGCGTGGCCGGATCGATCACCGGTTTGTTCGCGCCGGCCATCGGCCGGTAGTCCGGATTGACGAAGAAGGTCGGCCGGTCAGGGGAGAAATGCATTTTTGTCCTTCTCCACTTATGGAGCTTTTTTGAGGATTCGCCCTGCCGAGGCTCAGCGGATCATGTAGACCTTCTTGATCGTCTCATGGACGGTGCAGACGCCTTTCCAGTCCTGCGGAAAGAAGGCCGCCGTGTCCGGCTCGATCTCGATCACCTCGCCGGCTTCGTGCACGTAGGTGCAGCGGCCCTCGAGGAAGTGGCAGAACTCGTCGCGGGTGACGTGGCAGTGCCATTTGCCGGGCGTGCAGACCCACAGGCCGCATTCGGAGCGGCCTTCCGGTCCCTTGTACAGAAGCTTGCCCGAGGTGCGGGATTCGCCCTCTATCATCGTCGGGATGACGCCCCAGTCGACGAGGTCGGTGATGGCGAGCGGCGATTGCATGATCGGCGTGGTCATATCGATTTCCTTGAAAGAGTGCTCACCGGCACATGAAGGCCTTGGTCAGCGTTTGCGTGATGATGGAGATGCCGGTCCAGCCGGCGGGGAAGAACACGAGCGTGCCGGCCTCGACCGGGATTTGCTCCCCATTCTCATGGACATAGCTGCCGAGACCCGACAGGAAGTGGCAGAACTCGTCGGCGGCGAAGGTGACCTTGCGGGTGCCCGGCGTGCAGGACCACAGGCCGCATTCGCTCGATCCGTCCGGGTTCTGCGACAGGATCTTGCCGGAGGCGCGTGGCGCGCCGGCAAGCGTGTTGCTGCCCGCGCCCCAGTCGTCCAGTTCCACGGTTGAGGCCTTTGGCCAGTGCGGTGTCGGCATATCAGTTCCTCGGTCAGGCCAGCATGTAGATGTTGCGCATGGTCTCATGCACCGTGCATTCGCCCGTCCAGCCGGCGGGGAACATGACCACGGTCCCCGGGGAGACTTCTATCACCTCGCCGACATCCGAGCGGTAGGTCGCGCGACCGGCGACGAAATGGCACAATTCGTCGCGCGGGATGCTCAGGCGCCAGCGTCCAGGCGTGCAGACCCAGATGCCGGACTCAGGCTGATTGTTCGGCCCTTTGTGCACCAGCCTGCCGGTGGAATGCGAGGCGCCTTCCACTGCATCGGGCTGGGTGCCCCAGTCGACGAGGTCGGTGCGGGTGGAGGCCTGGTGGAGGTGTGGGGCGGAAGAGGTCATGCGGAGGCTCCGCTAGCTCGATGCTGAATTCTGATGCATTTTCGCTCGTGGCTCGGCATGTCAAACGTCGCGCTCACAGCAGTGCCTCTAGCAACCCAGCGGCCTTTTCCGGGCCGTTCTGCGACTGCATTTGTCCCGATGTCTTCGCCAGTTTCGCCTTCATCTTCGGATCGGTCAGGCAGGTCTCTATCCTGGCGATCAGCTCGGCATCGTTCCAGTCATAGCGGGGCATGCCGAAGCCGTGGCCGGTTTCCTGCACGCGGGTTGCGTTGTCGTGGCCGTCCCAGACATAGGGCATGATGATCGCCGGCTTGCCGAAATAGAGGCACTCGGTGAACGAGTTGTTGCCGCCATGGTGGATCACCGCGTCGACCTGCGGGATGACCGAAGGCTGCGGGAACCAGCTCTCGACGATGACGTTGCCGGGCACGTCGGTGTACTGGTCCTTGTAGCCGCCGACATTGACCAGCGCGCGGTAGCGCGTCTTGCCCAGCGTCGCGATGATGCGCTTCAACAGCTCGACATCGCCGGCGCCCAGGCTGCCGAAGGAAACATAGAGCAGCGGCCCGTCATTGTTTTTCGCGAAGGTCGGCACCGTGTAGGGTTTTTCCTGCCGCACGCAGCCTTCGAGATACTGGAACCTTGCCGGGTCGAGCGGATCGCGGCGCTTGAACTTCGCCGCCTCGGGGTAGAGCAGCAGGTTCAAGTAGGGCGAGGCCTCGAAGAACTGGCCGATCGGATAGGGCGCTTCGTTGTTGGCGGTGAGGAACGCGTTGAAATCGTCATGGATCGGCTTGATCACCGCGTTGAAATGGTCGCGGTAGCGCTGGTGGCCGGCATGGTCGTTCTCGCCGCAGCCCGACAGATGCGGTGGGATGTCCTCGTCCTCGATCTCGTTTTCCGAGCAGGAGATGACGCGCACCCACGGCTTGCCGAACTGCTTGATCGCCGGGAACAGGATGACGTTGTCGACGCAGATGACGTCAGGCTTGATGCTGGCCAGAACGCGCGGCAGGTCCTTCTGCGCCCATTTGGCGCTGTCGACGATCGCCGTCCAGCAATCCTTGACGTAGTTGTCGACCTGGTCGTAGGGCGATTTGCGGAAGTTCGGGATGTGGCCGTTGATGAAATCCTCCCAGAACTTGGCCATCTGCTCGGGCGGCATGGGTTCGGACAGGTTCACCGGATGCGCCTCGAAACCGTAGCCCTTGTAGACATCGACGAAGCCGGGGTCGGACAGGAACACCGCCCTGTGGCCGCGCGCCTCGACCGCCTGGGCGATACCGACGGAATTGAGCGCCGGGCCGTAGGCCGCTTCGGGAAAAAACGCGATCGTCTTCTGCGCCATCAAGCTTCTCCTTCACTCTGCGAAAATTCTGACGTCGGCGGGGTCCCAGCCGAGTTCGACCTGGTCGCCCGACGAGACCGGTCGGCGGTCGGCCGCATCGGATGTGACGCGCACCAGGAACGGTTTTGGCGACAGGGGCGTGCGGACATGCAGCTGCAAGTCGAGCCCGTGATAGGCGAGCGCCTCGACTGTGCCGGTGGTGCGGTTGGCAGTCTGGGCCTCCGGGAACAACCGGATGCGTTCGGGCCGCACCGAAGCCACCGCCGAAGTGCCAGGCGAGAGCGCTGCGGGAACCTTGCCGGCGATGCGCGCGCCATTCGCGGCCACCACGCCATCGGCGACGACCTTGCCCGGGACAAAATTCATCACGCCGATGAAGTCGGCGACGAAACGGTCGGCGGGATGTTCGTAGATCGTGTGCGGGGTGTCGCATTGCAGCAGCTTGCCATCCCTGAGCACCGCCATGCGGTCGGCCATGACCAGCGATTCCTCCTGGTCGTGGGTGACGATGACGAAGGTGATGCCGACCTCGTGCTGCAGGCGCTTCAGCTCCAACTGCATGGCGCCGCGCAGTTTCTTGTCGAGCGCGCCGAGCGGTTCGTCGAGCAACAGCAGACGGGGCCGCTTGACCAGCGCCCGGGCGAGCGCGACGCGCTGCTTCTGGCCGCCGGACAATTGCTCCGGCTTGCGGTCGGCGAACGGGACAAGTTCGGTGGTCGTCAGGATGGCGTCGACGCGGGAGCGGATTTCTTTAGCCGGCAAGCGATCCATCTCCAGCCCGTAGGAGACATTAGCGCGCACGCTCATATGCGGGAACAGCGCATAGGACTGGAACATCAGGTTGACCGGCCGCTTGTTGGGCGGCGTCCTGGCGATGTCCTTGCCGTCGAGCAGGATGCGCCCGTCACTGGGCGTCTCGAAACCGGCCAGCATGCGCAACAGCGTGGTCTTGCCGCAGCCGGACGGGCCGAGCAGCGCGAAGAACTCGTTCTCGCGGATATCGAGCGAGATGCCGTCGACGGCGGTGACCCGGCCGAAATTCTTCGACACATGATCGATGGCCAACAGCGTGCGGGGTTCGCTCATTGGCCTATCATCCCTCGGTTGAGCCGCTGCGACAGGGTCAGCGCGGTGATCGAGACCGCCATGACGATGGTCGCCAGCGCGTTGATCTCCGGTGTGATGCCGAAGCGGATCATCGCGTAGATCTGCATCGGCAGCGTGGTCGAGGCACGGCCGGCGCCGGCGGTGAAGAAGGCGATGATGAACTCGTCGACCGACAGGGTGAAGGCAAGCAGCGCGCCGGCGATCACCGCCGGCAGGATGACCGGCAAGGTTACCCGCCGGAACGTGGTGACGGCGGAGGCGCCGAGATCGGCGGAGGCCTCGACGATCGACCAGTCGAAACTCTTCAGCCGGGCGCGCACCACCGAACAGACGAAGGCGAGGTTGAACACGACATGGGCAAGGATGATGGTGTGCAGCCCCATGGTGAGGTTGAGCATCGAGAAGAACGAGAGCAGGGCGATCGCCAGCACGATGTCGGGAATGATCATCGGCGCGAAGATCAGCGCCTCGAGCCCCTTGCCGTATTGCCGGCGCATCTCGACGCCGATCGCCAGCAGCGTGCCGAGCAATGTGGCGATGGCCGTGGAAACCAGCGCCACGACAAGCGTGTTGAGGGCGGCGGAGAGGATGGCGGAATTGCCGGCCAGCGAGACATACCATTTCAGCGAAAAGCCGGACCATGCCGTCGGCAGACCGCCTTCATTGAAGGACAGCGCCACCAGTACGGCGATGGGGATGTAGAGGAAGGCGAAGACGAGGCTGAGCACGAGCCAGAGCGTGCGCCGCGTGGCGGGGGAGCGCTCAGCCATCGGCGCTACCCGCGGCTTGTGCGGCATGCCCCGAAGCGCGATCGGCGAGGAGCGCCTGCGCCATCAGCACCAGCAGCATGATCGCGATCAGCGCCATGGCGAGCGCCGCGCCGAAAGGCCAGTCATTGGCGGTCAGGAACTGGTCGTAGACGAGATTGCCGATCATCTGGAAGCGGCCGCCGCCGAGCAGGGCGGGGGTGACGAAATTGCCGATCGACAGCACGAAGACGAAGACCGCGCCGGCGGCGATGCCTGGCACGGTCAGCGGCAGGATGACGCGGCGAAACGTGGTCATCGCGGAAGCGCCGAGGTCGCGCGAGGCCTCGGCGAGTTCCGGGTTGAGCCGCGACAGCGGCGCGTAGCAGGCGAGGATGACGAAGGGCAAATAGTTGTAGACGAGGCCGGCGATGACCGCGCCTTCGGTGTAGAGCATCGACGGCGGATCGCCGGTGTAGCCGAACCAGCGCAGCAGCTGGGTGATGAGGCCCTCGCGGTTGAGCAGCACGATCCAGGCATAGGTGCGGATCAGGTAGTTGGACCAGAACGGCAGCACCGCGAAGAACAGGAACACCGGCTGCCACCGGCGCGGCGCGGCAGCGATCGCATAAGCGGCGGCATAACCGATCACCACCGCGATCAGGGTCGCCGTGCCGGCGATGCGCGCCGATTTGAGGAAGATGCCGGCATAGAGGGGGTCGAAGACCAGCCCGAAATTCTCCAGCGTGAAGGTGTATTCGATACCGCCATAGATGCCGCGCCGGAAGAAGGCGAGCGCCAGCACCAGCGCACACGGCACCACCATCAGCGCGGTCAGCCAGACCAGCGCCGGGGCCATCAGCAGGGAGGAACGGGAGGGTTGGTGCTTCATGAAGTACCCCCCTCTGCCCTGCCGGGCATCTCAACAGCGTCGGAATGGTGTCTCGGCAGTTGCCCCCTCACCCGGATTGCCAGCCGAATTGCAAAGGGCAATTCGGGGCAATCCGACCTCTCCCCGAGGGGAGAGGAGGTCGCCAGCGCCGGCACTTGCCTCTTCTCCCCGCCGGGGAGAAGGTGGCCGCGAAGCGGCCGGATGAGGGGGTGCTGGCGAAAGGCTGCAAGCCAGCGAATCTCCCCCGCTAAAGGGGAGATGGCCGGCAGGCCAGAGGGAGGCGACACGGAACGCAAGCTTAATTCCAAGATGCTGCTGGAACTCCGCTTACTGCGCGGCCTTGATCTCGCTGACGAGCTTCGAATAGTCGCGCTGGGCGTCGCCGACGTCACGCAGTTGTTCGAATTTGACGAGATCGGCCACCGGCATCGCCATATTGGGGAACTTGGCCAGGAAATCGGCGGGCAGGCTCTCCATGGCCGGCTTGTTCGGCACCTTGTAGTCGATGTTCTGCGCCGCCCAGGCGTGGTTCTTGGCGTCGAGCATGAAGTTGATGAACTGGAAGGCGGCATCCTTGTTGGCGGACGCCTTCATCACCACCATCGTGTCGACCCACAGGTCCGAGCCTTCCTTGGGGATGACGTACTTGATCTCGGGCTTCTCGGCGATGCCATAGTTGCACCAGCCGTCCCATGCCTGCACCATCAGTGCCTCGCCCGACACCAGCTTCGAATAGAAGGTGGTGTCGTCATAGGCGAGCAGGGTCTTCTTGGCCGAGATCAGCAGGTCCTTGACCTCGGCCATCTTGGCCGGATCGGTCTCGTTGACCGAAAAGCCCTTGTCGAGCTGTCCGGCGGCCAGCAGCCAGCGATCGGTCGCCAGCATGGTGGTCTTGCCCTTGAGGTCATCGGAGGGTGCGAGCAGGTCGCTCCAGCTCGTCGGCGCGACCTTCACCAGATCCGAGCGGTAGCAGAGGCCCGTCGTACCCCAGGTGTAGGGCACGGAGAAGGTGTTGCCGACATCGTGCGGCAGCTTCGTCGCTTCCGGATAGAGGTTGGCGAGGTTGGGGACCTTGGCGTGGTCGATCGGCTCGGTCAGGCCGAGCTTGTTCAGCACCTCGGCGAAGGGCGAGGAGACGAAGACCACGTCATAGCCCTTGCCGCCGGCGGCGATAAGCTTGCCCATGATCTCTTCATTGGTGGCGTGCACCACCACTTCGCCGGAAACGCCGGTCGCGGTCTTGAAGGCGGCCATGGCGTCGGGCGCCATGTAGCCATCCCAATTGGAAATGACGAGGTCGGCGCCCATCGCCGGCGCAGACAGCGCCAAGGCAAGGCCGAGTGCGATTGAAGACGTTCTCAGCGCACGGCGCCGCAGGCTGGTAGCGGTCATGACAGACTCCCATTCCGGTTGATCGTCGAATTTCATTCGCCGGACCAACGCTTGCGACTCGTGCCGCTGCCTCGATCCCGTTCCCTCGGTCTTTTTATCGCCGATTGCACTGACAGTACTATTGCAGAAAAAAGTACGTCAATCCATAATTTGCCAAGCGACCGAGGAATCTGGCCGATTGCGTCCGCGCTGGCGATCGGTCAAATCAACGCGGTCACGTCCGCTCACGAGACCAGTCATGCAAGCCGCAGCCCGACGACCTCGCACCAACCACCTCGATCTGGCGCAGCGCATCCTGGATGTGGCGCGGCAGCGCGGCTTCGAGCCCGGCGCACGCCTGCCCGAGCAGCAGATCGCCTCACTGTGCAATGTCTCGCGCACGCCGGTGCGCGCGGCGCTCAGCCTGCTCGCGGACCGGGGCGTCGTGCGCTGGGAGGCGGATTCGGGTTATCACCTGGCGATCGACCTCACCGCGCAGCCGGCCATTGCCGCCGAGCTGCCTGTTACCGAGGAGGACGAGCTGGCCGAAGCGATCCTGCGCGACCGCTCGGCACGGCGGCTGGACCAGACGGTGACCGCCGCGGGGCTGATGCGACGGTACAATGCCGAGCGCAAGACGGTACTAAAAGCTCTGAACAAACTGACGGAAGAGAATCTGCTTGATCGCGCGCCGGGACAGTCCTGGCTTTTCCGCCGTGCGCCCGACGATCCGGAGGCGCAGGGCGAAAGCTACGAGTTCCGCTTGCTGCTGGAGCCCGCCGCGATCCTGACGCCCGGCTTCCGGCTGGATGGGGGGCGAGCGGCGGCGTTGCGCCAGGGCATGGAAGCGCTGTCGGCGCTGCCCGACGCCGCGTTCGACACGCGCGAATTCCAGCGACTGGATATCGATTTTCACGGCATGATCGCCGAGGGCTGCGCCAACCGCTTCGTTGCCGATGCGCTGGCGGGTCACCTCAGGCTGCGGCGGTTGCCGGGCATCTATGGCGGCGTCAACGTCTTTCGGTTGCGGCAATCCTTGCTGGAACACCTGAACATACTCGACCATCTCGAAAGCCGGCAGTATGAGGTGGCTGCCGATCTGCTTCGCGTTCACCTGCGGCTCTCCCGCAGCCAGCGGCCGCAAGCGGCCAGTCGCGGGGCCCCCGCCCTGTTCGGCATGATCAGCCGGCCGGAATGAAGAGGATTAATTGACGCGCAGAGCCAGCCCGACCATCGCGCTGTTTCCCGAAGCGAGCTTCGGCGCGGCGCTGAATTGCGTCGGCATCGCCCAGGCGTTGCGGGCGCGGGGCGCCCGGCCGGTGTTCATCTGTCATGCCGGCTTCTCCGGTGTCTTTGCCGACTATGGTTTTCAGGAATACCAGCTGCCGACCGACGAGCCGCTGACCGACAGCGAGCGCCAGAGCTACTGGCAGGCCTTCGTGCGCCGCCACCTGCCGCATTTCAGGCTGAGCCCGATCGACCAGCTGGAAACCTATGTCGCGCCGACCTGGCAGGCGATCGTCGACACCGCGGTCAATGCCGAGGCGCCACTGCGCCAATTGCTGGCGCGGCTGAAGCCGGATGCGGTGGTGCTCGACAATGTCATCATGTTCCCCGCGATAGAAGCCGCCGGCTGTCCCTGGGTGCGCGTCGTCTCCTGCGCCGAGACCGAGCTCCCGGACCCGCTGGTTCCGCCTTATCTGTCGGGACTCGGCGCGGATGACCCGCAACGCGCGGCGTTCGAGGCTCGGTACCTGACCGCCTCCGCGCCGGCCCATGATCGCTTCAACCGCTTCCGGACGGATGCCGGCCTGGCGCCGCTGCCCAAGGGCCTGTTCCTGGAAAGCTCGCCCGACCTCAATCTGCTCTTGACGCCGTCGATCGTGCGCCGCGAACGCGCCGAGCCGCTCGACCCGGCGCGCTTCGTCTATCTCGAAGGCTGCGTGCGTTCGGAAGGGCCGTTCGAGGTGCCGGTTTTCCCGCGCAATGGCGGGCCGCTGGTCTATGTCAGCTTCGGCAGTCTCGGTGCCATGGATGTCGGCCTGATCGAGCGCATGCTGGCTGTGTTCGACCGCCTGCCGGCCCGCTTCATCGTCAATGTCGGCGGCCTGCGCGATGCCTATCGCGCGGTGCCGGACAATGTCTATCTCGACGCCTGGTTTCCGCAGCCCTCGGTGGTGGCAAAGTCGGACCTGTTCATCCACCACGGCGGCAACAACAGCTTTTGCGAGGCGCTGCGTTTCGGCGTGCCGTCGCTGATCATGCCCTATTGCTGGGACGGACACGACAATGCCCGACGCGCCGTGGAGACCGGCGTCGGTGACCATATCGGCCGAGACGGCTGGACCGAAGGAGTACTGGAGAGAGCCATTCTCGGCCTGCTGGCCGATGACGCCATGCGCGCCCGCCTCAAGGACAATGCAGCCCAGATGGCGCTGAAACCCGGAACGGATGTGGCCGCGCAAGCCATACTTTCCCTGATACGGACGTGAACGAAATGCTTGATAAGAACACGAATACCGCGACGATCTCCAGCGATCCCAAGACCTGGTTGACCCAGCACGGCATCACCGAGGTCGAATGCCTGGTGCCCGACATGAACGGTGTGTTGCGCGGCAAGGCGTTGCCGACAGCCAAATTCCTCAAGGCGCTGGAGGACCGCGCGCTCTATCTGCCGAGCAGCGCCTTCCTGGTCAGCATCGATGGCCGCTATTCCGGCTCGATCGACGAGGGTTTTGCTTATTCGGACCCGGACATGCGCATGGTGCCTGATGTCTCGACGCTGTGCCTGGCGCCGGGTGCCGCCGCGGGCAAGGCCTATGTCTTCGCCGATGCATTCCATATGGACGACCGGCCATGGATGGCCTCGCCGCGCCATGTGCTGCGCGCGGTGCTCGATCTCTATCGCCAGCGCGGCTGGCGGGCGGTGGTGGCACCGGAGCTCGAATTCTATCTCACCGCGCCAAACCCTGATCCGGACAAGCCGCTGACAGCGCCGGTTGGCGCCAATGGCCGCGCCGAAGGCGTGCAGCATCCCTACGACATGGCGGCACTCGAGGAATTCGAGCCGGTGATCCGGCGCGTCTATGATTATGCCGCCGCCGCCGGCCTGCCGCTCGACACGCTGATCCATGAATCGGGCACCGCACAGTTGGAAATCAACCTCCTGCATGGCGATGCGCTGCCGCTGGCCGACAAGGTGCTGCTGTTCAAGCGATTGACGCGCCAGGCCGCGCAGCAATGCGGCATGCATGCCACCTTCATGGCCAAGCCCATCGCGGCCCAGGCCGGCAGCTCGATGCATCTGCACATGTCCGTCGTCGACGAAGCCGGCAACGCGTTGTTTGCCAGCGCTGACGATACCGATACCGAGATGTTCGGCCATTTCATCGGCGGCCTGCAGAAATACGTTCCCGAAATCATGCCGCTGTTCGCGCCCAACGTGAACTCGTTCCGCCGCATCCGGCCGAACCACAGCGCGCCGGCCAACATCGAGTGGTCGCATGACAACCGCTCCTGCGGCCTGCGTGTGCCGGCCGGTGGCCGTGCCGCGCGGCGGGTGGAGAACCGGCTGCCCGGTGCCGATTCCAATCCCTATCTGGCGATCGCCGGCTCGCTGCTCGCCGGCTATCTCGGCGTCGAGCAGAAGCTGGAGCGCTCGGCCGAAGCCTCGGGCAATGCCTACAAGATCAGGAGCACGCTGCCGAAAACCATGGAGGAGGCGCTCGATCGTTTCGAGGCTTGCGACCCGGTGCGCAAACTGCTCGGCGAGGACTTCTTCCAGACCTATCTGCGCGTCAAGAGCGTCGAACTCGACCTGTTCCAGAGCGTGGTGACGAGCTGGGAACGCGACCACCTGCTGTTGAAGGTGTGATCATGGCATCTTCAACGGGTTTCAATTCCGGTCTTGATATCGGCAAATCCTATTATGTCGCCACCGCCAATCCGGCGCCGGACCATCCCGCTTTGCAGGGCGATGTCGACGCCGATCTGGTGGTTGTCGGCGGCGGCTGCACCGGCCTGTCCGCGGCCCTTCACGCCGCCGAACGCGGGCTGAAGGTGGTGCTGCTCGAAGGCGGCAAGATCGGCTGGGGGGCATCGGGGCGCAATGGCGGCCAGATGATCCCCGGCCTGCGCAAGGGCGCCAAGGGGCTGGTCAAGGCCTACGGGCCCGAGCGGGCAAAGGCGCTGTTCGATCTCGCCTTCGAGGCGCGCGGGCTGGTGCTCGACATCATCGAGCGCCATGCCATCGATTGCGATCTGCGGCTGACCGGCCATCTTGTCGGCGCGGTCAACAGCTCCGATCTGAGGGATCTGGAGGAAGAGGCCGAGTGCCTGGCTAAGGTGATGAAGTTCCCGCATGCCGAGATCCTGTCGGCGGCGGACGCACGCGGCAAGGTCGACACGCCCTATCACGGCGCGATGTACGAGCCGCTTGGCGGCCACATGCATCCGCTCAACTACACGCTCGGCCTTGCCCGCGCAGCAAGCGCGGCCGGCGTCATCATCCATGAGAATTCGGTGGCCACGCAGCTGGAGCGTGAGCCTTCGATCCGGGTGTCGACATCAAAGGGCTCGGTCAGGGCCAGGCATGTCGTGTTGGCGGGCGACGCCCTGCTCAACGGGTTGGAGCCGCGCGTCAACAGCCGCATCATGCCGGTCGGCAACTACATCGTCGCCACCGAGCCGCTGGAAGGCACGCGCAATGTCATCCCGGCCAATGTCGCGGTGTCCGACACACGCTTCGTCGTCAACTATTACCGCATGTCGGCGGATGGCCGGCTGCTGTTCGGCGGCGGCGAGCGCTACACGCCGACGCCGCCGGCCGATATCGCCGGCTTCGTGCGGCCGCATATGGAAGGCACCTTCCCGCAGCTCAAGGGCTGCCGCATCGATCATGCCTGGGGCGGGCTGGTGTCGGTGACGACGTCGCGGCTGCCGCATGTCGGGCACTATGGCGAGGTCTATTTCGCGCATGGCTATTCCGGCAAGGGCGTCATCCTGTCGACGCTGTCGGGCAAGCTCTTGGCCGAGGCGATCACCGGCGACGCCTCGCGGCTCGACCTGTTCTCGACGCTGACCCCGATGCCGTTCCCCGGCGGCACGGTGCTGCGCGGTCCGCTCTATGTGCTGGGCATGCTGTGGTACGCGATGCGGGATCGTATCAAGCATTGAGGTGGCCCAGCCTCGGGCTTCGCGTCAGAGGAATGCGAAGTCGGCTCTGCCCCTCACCTGCCTGCCGGCATCCTCTCCCCGTATAGGGACGGGGAGAGGGGCACTCTCATTTGTGCTTTCGCCAATCACCAGCGTTGCAAAAAAGACGCCGGCGGTGCGGCCATCTGCTTTCTCCCCGTCACTATACGGCGAGAAATGCCCGGCAGGGCAATGAGGGGCGGCGCCGACATTGAAGATTAGCCGCGTCCACAGGCCTATCGTGAAACGGCTTCGAAGCGCTTGGTTAGACGACGAAGAAATCCTCGATGCGCTGCCTGGCTCCAAGCAGCGCGGGCAAGATTTCCCGTTCCATCTCCGCGACGGAGAAACGGGCGGACTGGGTCGAGACGTTGATTGCCGCGACCGTGCTTCCTGAGCGGTCGCGGATCGGCACGGCGATCGAGCGCAGGCCGAGTTCCAGTTCCTCGTCGACGATGGCAAAGCCGTCCGCCTTCGCCTTGCCGATGGCGTCGGCCAGCAGATGCCTGTCGGTGATCGTCTTCGGCGTCCTTCTCTCGATCGTCGCCTGGCCGAGAAATGTGTCCAATTCCCGTGATGTCAGCCCGGCAAGCAGAATCCGCCCCATCGAGGTGCAATAGGCGGGCAGCCGGGTGCCGACATCGAGCGACACGCTGAGGATACGGCGGCCGGGAATGCGGGCCACATAGACGACATCCTGGCCCGACAGGATCGCCGCCGAACAGGCCTCGTTCAGCTGCGTAGCCACCGCGCGCATGATGGGTGCCGCGAAGCTCCACAGCGAGCCGCCGCCGAGCCAGGTGCGGGCAACCGTCAGCAGGCGCGGCGACAGCGAAAACACCCGGCCGGCCTGGGTGGCATAGCCGGTGGCGACAAGCGTCAGCAGAAAGCGGCGCGCGCCGGCGCGGGTCAGGCCTGCTTCCTCGGCCATTTCGGTCAGCGTCATGCCCGAGGGGCGGCGGGCGAGGATTTCCATGACGACGAGGCCGCGTTCAAGCGAGCCGACATGGTCACGGGAAGCGGTCTCTTCGTCCATCGAACCTCCGCGGAAGGGCGTTGTCGTCCGGATTGACTCCGCGCCCTCAATTGGCATAGAAAGTATCGCATATAGAACATATGTTCGCAATACGAACTTATGAATCCAGGAGCATGTTGGATGGTCAAGTTCCTGCCGCTCAAACAGGCCGTCGCGGAGAACCTGAATGACGGCGATACGGTCGCCTTCGAGGGCTTCACCCATCTGATCCCGACAGCGGCGGCGCATGAGGCGATCCGCCAGGGTTTTCGCGACCTGACCCTGATCCGCATGACGCCGGACCTCATCTACGACCAGATGATCGGCATGGGCATGGCGAGGAAGATCATCTTCTCCTATGTCGGCAACCCCGGCGTCGGCCTGCTGCGGCGCGCCCGCGACGCCATCGAGAACGGCTTTCCGCGTTCGATCGAGATCGAGGAGCACAGCCATGCCGGCATGGCCAATGCCTATGAGGCGGGCGCGGCCGGCCTGCCCTGCGCGGTGTTTCGCGGTTATCGCGGGGCCGGGCTGGCGGCGGTCAATCCGAACATCAAGTCGGTCACCTGTCCGTTCACCGGCGAGGTGCTGGCGGCTGTCCCTTCGATCCGGCCGGATGTCACCTTCATCCATGCGCAGAAGGCGGACCGGAAAGGCAATGTGCTGGTCGAGGGCATCATCGGCATCCAGAAGGAAGCCGTGCTGGCGGCCAGGCGGGCGGTGGTGACGGTGGAGGAAGTGGTCGACAATTTCGACGATCTGCACCCCAATCTGACCGTGCTGCCGCGCTGGACGATCGCGGCGATATCAGTCGTGCCCGGCGGCTCGCATCCGTCCTACGCGCACGGCTACTATGCACGTGACAATGCCGCCTATCTGGAGTGGGACGAGATCGCCGCCGACCGTGAAAAATTCCAGGCATGGATGCAGGCGAACGTCATCGAGAAGAGCGCCGGTGATTTCGCGGCCCGGGTCGAGCATCTAAGGAAAGCGGCATGAGCGAGCTGGGCTTCACCTCCAACGAGATGATGACGATCGCCGCGAGCCGCGCGCTCAGGAATGACGATGTCTGCTTCGTCGGCATCGGCGCGCCCTCCGCCGCCTGCAATGTGGCGCGGCTGACGCATGCGCCTGACATCACCTTGATCTACGAGAGCGGCACCATCGGCACCGCGCCCGACGTGCTGCCGCTGTCGATCGGCGATGGCGAATTGTGCGAAACCGCGGTCACCACCGTCGCCGTGCCGGAAATGTTCCGCTATTGGCTGCAGGGCGGGCGCATCTCGATCGGCTTCCTCGGCGCGGCCCAGCTCGACAAGTTCGGCAACATCAACACCACCGTCATCGGCGATTACTTTCACCCGAAGACCCGGCTGCCTGGCGGCGGCGGCGCGCCAGAGATAGCGACGTCGTCGAAGCAGATCTACATCACCATGGCGCAGACCAAACGCGGCATGGTCGAAAAGATCGACTTCTTCACCTCCTTTGGCCATGGCGAGGGTGGCGATCATCGAAAGCGTCTCGGCATCGACACTGCTGGCCCGACCTTGCTGATCACCGATCTCGCCATCTGGAAACCGGATCCGGTGACCAAGGAATTCACGGTCGTGTCGCTGCACCCCGGCGTCACGCGCCAGCAGGTGCAGGAGAGCTGTGGCTGGGTGGTTAGGTTCGCCGAGGCGCTTGACGAAACGCCGGCGCCAAGCGAACTCGAACTCAAGACATTGCGCGACCTGCAGGCCCGCACCAGGGCGGCGCATGAGGGAACCGGAAAAGAGAAAGCTGCCTAGCATGGCCGAGGCCTATATTTGCGACTACATCCGCACGCCGATCGGGCGCTTCGGCGGTTCCTTGTCTTCCGTGCGGGCCGACGATCTCGGCGCCGTGCCGCTGAGAGCGCTGGTCGAGCGCAATCCTGGCATCGACTGGCAGGCGGTCGACGACGTCGTCTATGGCTGCGCCAACCAGGCCGGCGAAGACAACCGCAACGTGGCGCGCATGGCGCTGCTGCTGGCCGGCCTGCCGAGGGAGGTCTCCGGCTCGACCGTCAATCGCCTGTGCGGCTCCGGCATGGATGCGCTGACCATCGCCGCGCGCGCCATCAAGGCCGGCGAGGCGGAGCTGATGATCGCCGGCGGCGTCGAATCGATGAGCCGCGCGCCCTTTGTCATGCCCAAGGCCGAGACAGCGTTCTCGCGCAATGCCGAGATCCATGACACCACTATCGGCTGGCGCTTCGTCAACCCACTGATGAAGAAGCAGTATGGCGTCGATTCGATGCCGGAAACCGGTGAGAACGTGGCGGAAGAGTTCGCCATCTCCCGCGCGGACCAGGATGCATTTGCCGTGCGCAGCCAGGACAAGGCTGTCGCGGCACAGGCCAATGGCCGGCTGGCAAAGGAAATCACCCCGGTGACGATCCCGCAGCGCAAGGGGGATGCGGTTGTCGTCTCCAAGGACGAGCATCCGCGCGCCGGCACCACGGTCGAGGCGCTGGCCAAGCTGCCGACGCCGTTCCGGCAAGGCGGCACGGTGACGGCCGGCAATGCCTCCGGCGTCAATGATGGGGCGGCGGCGCTGATTGTCGCCTCGGAAGCGGCGCTGAAGAAATACGGCCTGACGCCGATCGCGCGCATCCTCGGTGGTGCCGCCGCTGGTGTCGCGCCGCGCATCATGGGCATCGGCCCGGCGCCGGCGACGCAAAAGCTGTGCGCGCGGCTCGGCCTGACACCAAAACAGTTCGATGTCATCGAGCTTAACGAAGCCTTTGCCTCGCAAGGCATCGCCGTGCTGCGCCAGCTCGGCATTGCCGAGGACGCCGGGCACGTCAACCCGAATGGCGGCGCCATCGCGCTCGGCCATCCCTTGGGCATGTCCGGCGCCCGCATATCGGGCACGGCGGCGCTGGAGCTTCGCGAACGCGGCGGCCGCTACGCGCTGGCAACCATGTGCATTGGCGTTGGCCAAGGCATCGCGATCGCGCTCGAACGGGTTTGATCGCGGTCTCCTTTTGGCCGGCCAAAATCATGGCCGGATTCGGCGCGCGGCCAAATTTGACCATGTGGACAAAAGTTCAGCGTCGTTCCATAGTTCCCCGTCTGACATTTTCACGAACAGCCGGCTCGACACGGCTGTCGAACAGAGGGGAATGCAATGGAAAACCGGAAGAACAAATTCCAGATGAATCGCGAAGGGCTTTCGCGACGCAACGTGCTGGAGCTCGGCGCGCTTGGCCTGGCCGCGGCGATGCTGCCGGGCGCCGCCTTCGCCAAGGACAAGAAGCTGAAGGTGGCGGCGATCTTCGCCACGCCGATCGAGGAGCCGTGGGACAACCAGATCCATGTCGCCCTGCAGAAGGCGGAGAAGGAACTCGGCATCGAATACAAATGGTCGGAGAAGGTGCAGACCGCCGATTTCAGCCGCGTCATGCGCGAATATGCGCAAGGCGGCTACCAGCTGGTGCTGGGCGACGCCTTCGCCGCCGAGCGTGAATCGCGCCGCACCGCCAAGCAGTTCCCGAAGACCGCCTTCCTGTTCGGATCGGGCGCCGGTCCGGCGGAACCCAATTTCGGCGTCTTCGACAACTGGATCCACGAGCCGGCCTACCTTTCCGGCATGATCGCCGGCAAGATGTCGAAGTCGGGCACGATCGGCGCCGTCGCGGCGATGGGCATTCCGGAAGTGAACCGGCTGGTCAACGCCTTCTTCGCCGGCGCCAAGGAGGTCAATCCCAACATCAAGAAGAAGGTCGCCTTCATCGGTTCGTTCTTCGATCCGCCCAAGGCCAAGGAAGCGGCGGTGGCGCAGATCGACGCCGGCGCGGACGTCATCTATGCCGAGCGTTTCGGCGTCATCGAAGCGGCGGCCGAGAAGAAGATCCTCGCCATCTCCAACATGTCCGACCAATCGAGCCTCGGCCCCGATACGGTCATCACCGGCCCGGTCTGGGACATGTATCCGACGGTCGAACAGGCGATCAAGCTGGTCAAGGCCGGCGTCTTCACGGCGCAGGACTATGGCGACTTTTCGCGCATGGCCAAGGGCGGCTCCTATCTCGCGCCCTACCACAAGTTCGACAAGACGCTGCCGGCAGACGTCAAGGATCTGGTCGAGAAGAAGAAGGCCGAAATCCTCGAAGGCAATTTCCGCGTCGACGTCGACGAGAACACGCCGGTTTCGGATTGATCTTCCACCCTCCCCCTTGTGGGAGGATCGATCCGCGAAGCGGATCGGGGTGGGGGTCTTCAGCGCCGCCCCCACCCCGTCTCACGATCTTCGCTTCGCTGCGATCGTAAGCCGACCCTCCCCATAAGGGGGAGGGTGAGGAGCCGCTCAACGCCACCAGGATTCCACCTTGCCGACGCCCGCCCCACTCATCGAAATGCGCGGCATCACCAAGAGCTTTGGCGCCGTCAAGGCGAACGAGGCCGTTGATCTCAGCGTCGCACCGGGCGAGATCCTTGGGCTGCTGGGCGAGAACGGCGCCGGCAAGACAACGCTGATGAACGTGTTGTTCGGCGCCTATGCGCCGGACGCCGGCGAGATCCTCATCCAGGGCAAGCCGGTGCGGATCACCAGTTCGGCCGACGCGCTGGCCGCTGGCATCGGCATGGTACACCAGCATTTTCACCTGGCGCCGAGGTTGACGGTGCTGGAGAACCTGCTCATCGGCATTCCCGGCAAAGCGGGGCGGATCGACCGCGCCGGTGGGCTGGCGCGGTTGGCCGAAATCGGCCGGCAGCATGGGCTGACGCTCGATCCCGATCTTGCGGTCTCGGCGCTGTCGGTCGGCGAGCAGCAGCGGCTCGAGATCGTCAAGGCGCTGTTTCGCGGCGCCAGGCTGCTGATCCTCGACGAGCCGACGGCGGTGCTGGCGCCAACGGAGGTCGACGGGCTGTTTTCGGCGCTGCGCTCGATGGCGGCGCAGGGTCTCGGCATCATCTTCATTTCGCACAAGCTCAACGAGGTGCGGGCGCTGACGCATCGTTGCACGGTGCTGCGGCATGGGCGCGTTGCCGGCCGCGTCGATGACCCGGCCAACACGACGTCTGCCGCAATGGCGCAACTGATGTGCGGCCACGAGATCGTGCCGCCGGCAAGAGGAGCGTCGACGCCCGGCGCTGATGTGCTGACGCTCGACGGAATCTCCACATCGCAGCATTCGGGTACGGCGCTGCGCGGCGTGTCGCTTGCCGTCCGTGCCGGCGAGATCCTCGGCATTGCCGGCGTGTCGGGCAACGGCCAGCGGGCGCTGGCCGAGGTCATCTCCGGCGTGCGCGCACCCGATGCCGGCCAGATGACGATTGCCGGCCAAAACGTGTCGCGGTTCTCGCCGCGCGAGGTGCAGGCGCTTGGTCTCGGGCGCATCCCGGAAGATCGCATGACCACCGGTCTGGTCACCAATCTGCCACTCGCCGATTCGATGGTGCTGCCGCGTATCGGCACAGCGGCGTTTTCAGCCAAGGGCCTGCTCAAGCCGGATGCGATCCGCGCCTTCGCGGAGGCGCAGATCAAGGCCTACGATATCAGGTGCCCTGGGCCGATGACCCGCGCCGGCGCGCTGTCCGGCGGCAATCTGCAGAAGGCGCTTTTGGCGCGCGAACTCGCCTTCGATCCGAAGGTGCTGATCGTCTCGCAGCCGACACGCGGCCTCGACATCGGCGCTGCCCGCTTCATCCACGAAAAATTCCTCGACATGCGGGCCAAGGGCTGCGGCATCATCGTCATTGGCGAGGATCTCGAAGAACTGCTCGTGCTCTGCGACCGTATCGCGGTGATGTATGAGGGCCGCATCGTCGGCACACTCGACAGCGCCGATGCGACGATCGCGCGGCTTGGCCTGATGATGACCGGGGCGGAGGGGCATAGCTGATGTTTCGCCTGGAAGTCCGCACCTCGACGCCCGCCTGGTTCAATCTTGCTCTGCCGCTGCTGGCGATCGGCGCCACACTCGTGCTGTGCAGCGGCCTGATCGCGCTGGCCGGCGCCGGCGTCCTCGAAGCCTATGGCGTGATGTTCACGGCCTCGCTCGGCGACAGCTACGCGATCACCGAAACGATGGTGCGTGCCGCACCGATGATCTTCACCGGGCTGGCGGTCGCCGTCGCCTTCCGGGCAAAGTTCTGGAACATCGGCGCCGAGGGGCAGTTGCTGGCCGGCGCTGTGGCGAGCTGCTTTGTCGGCGCCATCCCGATGCCGGGGCCGCTGGCCATGGTCTTGATGGCGGTGGCCGGTGCCGCCGCCGGCGCCGCCGTTGCCCTCGTGCCCGCGACGCTGCGGGTGAAATTCAAGGTCGACGATGTCGTCAGTTCGCTGCTGCTCAACTCGGTCATCTACTATGCGCTGATGGCGCTGATCGAAGGGCCGTGGAAGGATACGTTCAGCGGCTATCCGATCTCGCCGCCGATCGAGGATTCGGCCAATTTTCCGGTGCTGCTCGAAGGCACGCGGCTGCATCTTGGCGTCGTCGTTGCGCTGATCGCGGCACCTTTGATCTGGTTCCTGATCGTGCGCACGACGCTCGGTTTCCGGATCAGGGTCACCGGCGAGAATCCCGAAGCGGCGCGCTATGGCGGCATCAACGTCGAACGCGTGCTGCTGTCGACCGCGCTGCTGTCCGGCGCGCTGGCCGGACTGGCCGGCGTCGGCGAGGTCGGCGGAGTGCATTTCCAGGTGATGAGCGACATCTCGCCGGGCTATGGCTATTCCGGCATCGTCGTCGCCATGCTGGCGCGGCTCAATCCTCTCGGCGTGGTGCCGGCGGCGATCTTCCTCGCCGCCGTGATGACCGGCGCCGAGGCGATGTCGCGGGCGACCGGCGTGCCGGCCTTCCTCAGCGACGTCATCCAGGGAACCGCCTTGCTTGCCATGCTGGTGGCGCTGCTGTTCACCGCCTATCGCATCCGCCGCGTCGGAGCCGTCCGATGAGCGCGGTGCTCGAACAGATCTTCCAGGTCGGCTTCCTCGCCGCCATCATCCGCATCGCCACGCCGCTGGCGTTTGCGACGCTGGGTGAAATGTTTTCCGAGCGGGCCGGCGTGCTCAATCTCGGCATCGAAGGCATCATGCTGCTCTCGGCGATGACCGGCTTCACCGCCACCAGCCTCAGCGGCAGCCTGTGGCTCGGCGTGCTGGTGGCGGTCCTGACCGGCATGCTGATGGGCGCGCTGCATGCGCTGTTCACGGCGGCGCTCGGCCTCAGCCAGCATGTCTGCGGCATCGGCGTGACGCTGTTCTCATCGGGCCTCGCCTATTTCCTCTACCGGCTGATCTTCGGCCAGCAGTCGGTGCCGCCGAACATCAAGGGCTTCGAGACGCTGCCGATCCCGGTCCTCTCCGACATTCCGGTGCTTGGGCCGGCGGTGTTCAACCAGTTTTCGCTGGTCTATATGGCGATGCTGGCCATTCCGCTCGCAGCCTTCGTGCTCTACCGCACGCCGTGGGGCCTGTCGGTGCGCATGGTCGGCGAAAATCCGCGCGCCGCCGATTCCGCTGGCGTCAGCGTCATTGCCACGCGCTTCCAGGCTGTCATCCTCGGCGGCGCGCTGATGGGGCTGGCCGGCGCCTTCCTGTCGATGGCGCAGTTCAACGCCTTCACCTTCGGCGTCGTCTCCGGGCGCGGCTGGGTTGCGATCGCGCTGGTCGTCTTCGGCCGCTGGGACCCGTGGCGCTCGGCGGGCGCGGCCCTTTTGTTCGCCTTTGTCGATGCCCTGCAACTGCGCATGCAGGCGAGCGGGCTCGGGCACATCCCCTACGAAGCGTTCCTGATGCTGCCCTTCATCTTCACCATCGTCGCCATGGCGGTGATGTCGCGCAACGCGGTGGCGCCATCGGCGCTGCTCAAGCCGTTCCGAAGGGAAGAGCGGTAGCAAGGCTTGGGTTCCTCGCCCCCGCCATGGGCGGGGGAGAGGTGGCCGCGAAGCGGTCGGAGAGGGGGTCTGCGACGCTGGTGAATTGTTACGGGTCCGAGGAAAGGTCGAGCCATTCCCCCTCTCCCGTCTCGGCTTCGCCGAGCCACCTCTCCCCCACCTTCGTGGGGGCGAGGAACCCCTATCCTGGGACGCCTCACATCGCGGTAAAGCCGTTGTCGACGAACAGGTGCGCACCGTTGACGAAGCTGGCCTCGTCACTGGCCAAATAGAGTGCAGCCCTAGCCACTTCTTCCGGCTCGCCGATCCGGCCCTGCTGCGCGGCAAGTGCCGCGTCCGAGACATCAACGCCGAGCTTGCCGAGGTCTGCCACCTCGCGCAGGCCGTGCGGCGTGCGGATGAAGCCGGGGCAGACAGCGTTGCAGCGGATATTGCGGTCGCGGAATTCGACGGCGATGGCGCGCGCGAACATGTGGCAGGCGCCCTTGGTGGTGTCGTAGAGCACTTCCATCGGCGTCGCCGCCACCGCCGAGATCGACGAGGTGCAGACGATCGAGCCGCCGCCCGCCGCAATCATGCCGGGCAGCACGGCGCGCGTCATCAGGAACATCGAGCGCACATTGACGGCATGCAGCCAGTCCCATTCCTGAACGGTGGTCTCCAGGAACGGTTTGATGACGATGGTGCCGGCATGGTTGAACAGCACGGTGACCGGCCCGAGTTTTTCCGTCGCGCCCTTTACGGCGGCCTCGACCTGCGCTTCGTCGGACACGTCGGCGACAAAATGCTCGGCGACATGGCCGCGCGCGCGGATCGCCGCGGCGGTGGCGGCGGCCGCCTCGCCGTTGCGGTCGATGATCGCCACCTTGGCGCCTTCCGCCGCGAACAGCTCCGAGGCCGCCCCGCCCATACCCGTCGCGCCACCCGAAATGATGGCGACCTTGCCGGCCAGTCTTGTGCCCATTTTCCCACTCCCCTGTTTGACGATTTTCGTTTGCTGGTTTGGCGATCCTATCGCGCGCGCGCCGGGCGGCCAATGCACCAAGTGGGTGCAGTGAGAACAAGGATATGGGCCCATCCAGCCGCGCGGGGGGACCATGGACATGCCATGTCGATCGGTGACCAAGGTCACTCTCTCAGCAAACGGGAACCAATTTGAGGCTCGATGGGAGAAATTTATTCTGCTTTTGGCTCGAAAATAGCAATCGACAAAGTCTACAAGTTTTATAGATTAAGCGGCGAGACGGAGGTCGATATGTCCTATATCCAGAACGCTCAGACTGACAGCAACGGCCAGCGGCTGGCTAATGCCCAGACTTTTCGCCCGGCCTATGCCGGTGCTTTCGCCTATCTCGTCTTTGCCCTTGCGTTCGTGTTCACCGGGGCAGTTGTCCTGGGCCTTATTCCCTGAGCCGTCGGATCGACCGGGGCTAGCCGCCCACCGCTTCCAGTCAATCGGAGTTGAATGAACCGAATCCTCGGTGCGCTTTTGCGCGCCTAACGTGACGGAGGAGATGGCAATGCCGATCGAGTTCACGCATGTACCCGGTAAAACGCACCCTGCCGACACCACGGCTCCCTTCTTCTATGATTTCGCCGAGACCGCGACCAAGCTTGGGCTGATCGAGGACGGCGGCTTCCGCAAGATCGTCGTCGACGATTCGGCCGGGCTGCTGACCAACATGGATCTTGCTGCCCAGGTGCTCGATCGCACCTCGGCGCTGGAAGTCGTGCTCACCCACTGGGCAGGCGTGGTCGAGCCGACGGTGGCGGCGCGCCAGCTGGCCTCGATCGACAGGAAGAGCGGCCGACGTCTGGCGCTCAGGATGATCAGCGAGCCGTTGAGCGACGACGATGCCGAGACACGGCCGATCGGGCATACGGTCGTCTGGCAGCGCATCGACGAATATCTGGTTCTGCTGAAGCGGCTGTGGTCGAACGACCGCCCCTTCGACCACGAAGGCGCGTTCTACAGCATCAAGGGCGGCTATGTGCCCGGCAAGGGTCCTCACGGCGCCGACCTGGACCATCCGCATGGGCGGGCAATCCGGAACGGCGCTCAAGGTGGCCGGCCGGCATGCCGATGTCTTTGAACTGGCGCCGGGCTCGATCAACGAAGTCCGGCAGTTGATGGAGCGGGTGCGTGGCGCCGCCGCTGAACACGGCCGGGCGAGCAAGCTGCGCTTTGCGCTTCCGGTCAGGATCCACCAGGGCGTTTCCACCACCGGCCACAAGGCGGTCGACGTTTCGGGGCCGCCGGCCCAGGTCGCCCTGTCGCTGCTTGCCTATGCGGGGCTCGGGATCGATGAATTCATGATTGTCGGCGTCGACACGCCACGCGAGATCGCGACAGCCGGCCGGGAAACGATTGCCTTGTTGCGCAACTCCCTGGCGCGTCGCGAAACCGAAGAATTTCAGCCCGGGGCGTTTGCGTCCCGCACGAGGCCGGAGACGCGTGCGGTGGGTTGACAGGTGCCGCGGCGGCCCTTGACCTAGCCTGTCGCGTCGCTCAGCCGCGACAGGGCTTCGATGACGGCGGTGGAATCAGCCAGCGCGCCGAAGACGCCATCCTCGACCGTCACCATGTGAAGCGCGGCTTCGTGCGCCTGTCTGTCACCGCTGGCACAGGCATCCGAGATCGTCAGGCACTGAAAGTTGCGGTCGCAGGCCTCGCGCAGAGTGGTGTGGACGCAGACATCTGTCGTGCATCCGGAAAACAACAGATGCGTGATGCCTTGCGCGCGCAGGACAAGCTCAAGATCCGTGTAGGTGAAGGCGCTGTTGCAGGTCTTGTCGACAATGATGTCCCACGGCGCGACGTCGATCTCCGGAACGATCTGAAACCCTGGACCGGAGCGAAGCAGGATTTCGGTGCCTTCGAGACCGGCGCGCTTGCGGCGCCATCTCTCGTAGGGCGTCATGTCGGCCATATCAGCCCTGTAACCCTGCCTTGTGTGGATGATCGTCAGGCCGGCCCCGCGGGCGGCGGCGATCAGCCGGCTCACCGTCGGCAGGATCGCCCTTAGCGGCGACGGATCATAACCCTGCCTGGCGAAGTAGCCCGTCGTCGACAGGAAATCCTGCTGCAGGTCGATGACGACCAGCGCGGTGTTTTCCGCAACCAGCCTGCCGTCATAGGGGAAGTCGAAGGGCCTCGCCTTGATCATCCGTGGTTCTCTCCTCACCGATCGTGAGGTCCATCCTGACCGGTGAAGTTGCAACCGTCCACCCGGGCAGCGGCCCTAACGCGAAGAAGCGATGCTGGGCGGCGGCCAGCCGCCGGATAGACGCCACCGGTACGTCACGACGATTTGTTGACTGTTGAAGTCATCTTCAATGTTGACTAGCAATGTCATGTTTTATAGTCAACCCGGCATTCGCTCGCCGAAGCCCGGATATGGAAATGCGGGCGGCCGCACTGGAGGGAAGCTGTTGTCGAGAAATGGTCTGTTGGCGGCGTTGGCCGCATCCGTGATCCTGTCGGCCGGCAGTGCGACCGCCCAGGAGCAATCGGGCGCTGCTGCCCCCGCGATCGAGGCACCCACCGCACCCGCTGCCGCACCGGCAGCAGCGGCGGCTGCGCGACGGCAGCCAGGCATCCAGCCGGTCGCCAGTTCGCCAGTCGAGACCGGACCGTCGACGGCGATGGAATTGACCCTGCCGCATGATCTGTCGCCGTGGGGCATGTTCATGGCGGCCGATATCATCGTCAAGGCAGTGATGATCGGACTGGCCTTTGCCTCCCTCGTCACCTGGACGATATGGCTGGCCAAATCGTTGGAGATTTTCGGCGGCAAGCTGCGCATCCGTCACGCCGTGCGGGCGATCGGCGATGCCGCGACATTGAAGCAGGCCAGCCGCGCGCTCGACCGCAGGAGCGGCCCCGGCGCGCTTCTGGTGCGGGCGGCCGAGGAGGAAACCGCGCTTTCGGCCGGTGCGCTCGACCATGTCCGCGGTGACGGGCTGAAGGAGCGGGTCACCTCGCGCCTGTCGCGAATCGAGGCCGCGGCGTCGCGGCGCATGTCGCGTGGCACCGGCGTGCTGGCGACGATCGGCTCGACCGCGCCCTTTGTCGGCCTGTTCGGCACCGTCTGGGGCATCATGAACGCGTTCATCGGCATATCGCAGGCGCAGACCACCAATCTCGCCGTGGTCGCTCCCGGTATCGCCGAGGCCTTGCTGGCCACGGCAATGGGCCTCGTCGCGGCGATCCCGGCCGTCGTTATCTACAACGTCTTCGCGCGCTCCATAGCCGGCTACCGGCAGATCCTCGGCGACGCGTCGGCGGGCGTCGAACGGTTGGTCAGCCGCGATCTGGATTTCCGCGCCGTCGCGCCGGCGACGGCGGCGACGGCGGCGGAATGATGCGGCGCAGGAGCGGAGCAACGCAATGGCAGGCAGAATCCGACTGAGCATGGACGACGATCTCGAGGAGAGCCACGAGATCAACGTTACGCCGTTCATCGACGTCATCCTGGTGCTGCTGATCATCTTCATGGTCGCAGCGCCGCTGGCGACGGTGGATGTCAATGTCGATCTGCCGGGCTCGACCGCGATGCCCGCGCCACGACCCGAGACGCCGCTGTTCCTGACGTTGAAGGAAGATCTGACGCTGGCGATCGGCAACGATACCGTGGCACGCCCGGCTTTCGCCGCCACTCTGGACAGCAGAACCAAGGGCGACAGGCAGACGCGCATCTTCCTGCGCGCCGACAGGGCGGTCGGCTATGGCGACCTGATGCAAGTGATGAACCTGCTGCGCGGCGCCGGCTATCTGAAGATCGCGCTGGTCGGCCTGGAGACCTTGCCCGCGGCCGATGCCCCGGCCGCCACGGGAGCGGCGTCGCCATGACGCCATCGGCTGCCTTGCCCACGGTGGAGCTTTCGCGTTTCGGTTGGCGCGATATTGGCTTGTGGGCGGGTGCGGCCATGCTGGTCCTTGGAGCCCATATCGCGCTTGCCTATGCCGTGCAGAGCTTCAGCCTGGTCGACGAAGCGGATGGCGGCCCGCCGCCGGCCCAGCTGATCGAGATGGCGCCGATGGTGACAATGCCGGCTGTGGCAGAACAGATTGCCGCGCTGGACGCGGTGACGCCTGATCAGGCCGAGCCGGAGCAGGCACCGGAAAAGCCGGCGGAACAGATGGAGCCGGTTGTCGAGCAGAAAGCGGTTCCGCCCGACGAGGCCGAACCCACCCAAACCGAGGTGGCTGAACAGGCCGACCAGCCGCCGCTGCAGGAGGTCGTCCCCGACATTGTCGAGACCGTCGCCCCCGACGTGGTCATTCCGCTGCCGCAGATGAAACCGATCGAAGCGCCCAAGGAAAAGAAACCGGTTCAAGCCAAGGCAAAAAAGCCTGTCGAGAAACCCAGGCCGCAGCCAAGGAAGGAGAAGGCGGCGCCGCCGAATACGGCAGCCGTCGCCAGTGCCGACGCAAGGCCGGCGGCAAAGACAGCCGCGCCTGCGTCGGCCGAAGTGGCTTCGCGATCGGGCGTGAATCCCGCCAGATGGGACTCCAGCCTGGCGGCCTGGATCAGGCGGCATACGCGCTATCCGAGCGCGGCGAGGGCCCGACGTGTGGAAGGCGATGTGAGGGTCACATTCACGATCGATTCATCCGGGCGCGTACTGTCCGCCCGGATGGTTGGTTCTTCCGGCGACCCGGATCTCGACCGTGCCGCGCTCGCCGTGCTCCAGGGCGCCACGGTGCCGGCACCACCGGCGCAACTCGGTTCCCGTGTCAGTCGTACGGCGCCCTTCGTGTTCAGCCTGCGCAATTAGAGACTTGAGCAGGGATCAGCCGATCAATAGCTCTGCGACAGGCACAAGGCTTCGACCTGCTCCAGATAGAAGCGGCATTTCGTGCGCAGGATCCCGAGGTTAGGGTCGTCGGCACCGTTGATGTCGATGGTCCGCATCATGAAGTCAAAGTGGGCATGAAAGGCATCCACCGCGCCCCAAAGACAGTCGGCCTGGCAGGTATCGGCTATCGCCGTCGAGACAAGTTGGCGGGCCTCGACCCGCGCGGCATCCGGCGACGGCGGCCGCCCGTCGATCAAGGCGTCAAGCCGGCTGAAGATGCTCTCCCTGACATCAATGCTCCTGATGTTGACAATCATGTTCATTGGTTAGGTCCCCCTGAAGCAATCCCAGGAAAAGCGTGTGACGGTCTTCCGTCCGGAATCGCGTAAAAACAATTGGTTGGAGCGGGTTCAACGGGTCCATCAGACGCTGAACGCCTGGTTCCGCGCGAGCTGCCGGTTCCGCGGGCTGCACGCGATCAAGGCCGGAATCGCGGTCGTATCGGACGGACGGCCCCTGATGATGTTGGCGACCTCGGCATCGGCCTGCTCGAACCAGTAGACCATGTCGGCGCGGTCAAGATCGGCGACGGCTTTTTTCAGCATCGGCAGCAGGCTTTGCAACGCACACAGCGTCTCCCAGCGGTTTGGGCGGGAAGTCGGGCCTGCCACCGCGCATGCGGCTGACGATTGCATGCCGCTACGCTCTCCTTGGCTGGGCGCGATTGTCCTTTGCGTGCACCTTGGAGTGCACCGGGTTGCCGCTGAACTGCGCATGCTTGGCCGGCCGTGCACCGCGAAGAGCGTCGAAGGCCTCGGCATAGGCCATGCCCAGCAGATAGGAGATCATCGGAAAACGGCTTGCTTCGGCCATCTGCACCAGCTCGTTGGTCATCGACGAAATATATTGAAGGCTGTCTATCTCAGACTGACGTAGGGAATGGTTTGGCACGTGATGCTCCTGTCATGATCGGATGGAACTCAGGGAACGCGGTACTGGCCGTTCTGAACATACTAAGTCGACTAATTGATCGATTGGCCCACTGAAGACGGGCATGTTTGCGGGGTCGAGATGGTCAAGGCATAGACGGGCGCGTCGGTGAGGCGATCCAAGCCGAGCAGGCGCTTGATTGCCGAATGACTGAGCGCGGCCGTGGGGCACGCCGACAAGCCATGACTGGTCGCCGCCAGCATGATGTTCTGGCCGATATGGCCGGCCTCGATCAGCACGACACGATAGGCGTTGGCATCCTCGTACTTCCACATGGTGCGATCGAGCTTCGCGCACAGCAGGATCAGGCATGGCATGGCGTCCGCCCATTCCTGCCCGCCGACCAGTTCGGAGATCTTCGGCAGGTGGTTGGCGGAAATCCTGCCAAGGTCGTGATCGGCGGCGGAATAGTGGTAGACGCCGGGCTCGAGGCCTTCGACCGCCAGCGCGACCACATAGGCCTCGTAGGGATTTCTCGCGCCACCGGAAGGCGTCATGCCAAGCGGCAGGGCGCCGACGCAGTTGGTGGTCTCGCCGGTAATGCCCATGCCTGCAAACAGGCAGTCGGAAAGCTGTTCGGAAGTGATGGTGGGCGTCGCCGCTGTGCGATTGGTGCGGCGCCGCGCCATCAGGGCGAGAAGTTCATTGTCTTCCAATGCGTCCGGCAGCCGAATGGCGCCTGGGGAATTCCTGAGCAGGAGGTCCGGCTGCGGCGTGTGGCCGGCGCGTTCGATCTGCCGCTCTTCCGCCTGCTCGATGGTCATGAACTCGCTGTCCTGGACGCAGAAATGCATCAGCGCGGTCGGAATGCCCCAGGTCCATTGTCCGGAGAACCGCGCCTCCTGTTCGGCGAGCGGCGATCCGGCGGTCACCAGGGCGGAAAAATCGAGCAACCGAGGAACGACAGCCTTCAGCTCGGCCTGCGACCATCCATGGGCGCGGGCGATATCCGTCATCGACGCCCATTTGTCCCACGAAGCGAGAAGGCTGATCACCTCGGGGCTGCATTCAAATACGTTCCTGGTCAGGAAATTGCACCCAGTGACCTTGTTCGGTCCGGGGTAGAAAACAAGCGTTTTTGAAGAGCGCATTTTCATGATGCTGAATGCCATCCATGGAGCCGAGGCGCCGACGAGCAAACCGCTCATCGGCGCCGAACGACTTCAGCGCTTGTTGTAGTGCATGCCCTTGGAAAAGAAGGCGGTCTGCGTGCCGGCGGCAATCGTCAGCTTCGGAGCCGTGTTCACTTTCTTCGCCATTTTCATCCCTTTCCTGACCCCATGGGATCTGTTGAAAGACCCCTCAAAACGGGATCCACAACAAGAAAGGTAAGTTCGAAAGGGTTAGCGGTTTATTAAAATCGCAGTAAACCCGCTATTTGAAGACCGCGTCGTGAATTATATTTCTCCACGTGAAAGTGTAAAAAATCGATTTTACTCAAACACAGAGTAAACTATCGTTGTGGTACGCTTTTTCGGTATATCTTGTTCATATTTAGCGTAAGCCATGGCTAGCCCAACCCGTCGCGCGCGAGACTGACCACGAGCGGGTCGACGCCCGGATCGTCGAGCCTGATGACATGCGCCATCTTGATCGCATGTCTTGGCGGGACGTTGGCTGCGTCCTGCCGCATGATGACGGACACGAACGCCGGGCCGGCCTCCGTCAGAAGCATGGCCTTGCCGGTCAGCACCGGCTCCGAGATGGGAGCCCACTGCACGGAGATCAGCGACGGCTCGCCGGTCTGGCGGCGATTGATCCCGCTGAAATAGATCCAGTTTAGGCGTGCGATCGCCACCCCATAGTGGTTGCCGCGCGCACGCGCCCAGGTCGACCCCTGGCGCTCCGACCATCCGGTGACCCGCCGGAACGTGACCAGCTCGACGTCACGCCGCACGAACGTCACCGACCGCATCAGGAGGTCGGGACGGGCCGGGATCGAAAAATAGGTGAAATAGGTGCCCCCCGCGATCGATGGACTGGGAGGGCGGATCATCTGTTTAAACAGCGCCTCGGAAATCGGCGGCAGGCCGCTTGCCGCTGGCTCGGGGGCGTCGGGATACTGGTACAGCTCGGCTTCGTTGATGCGGAAGTAGTCGCATATCAGCTTGGCGGTGGCTTTGTTCGGAACGGTCTGTCCCTGCAGGTAGCGTTCGAACTGCGTGCGGTTGATGTGCAGCTCACGGCACACCGCGCTTACAGATGCATGATCCTTGCAGAGCCGTCTGAGGTTTGCAGCGAGATTCTCGCGAAGTGACACGTCTTTGCTTCCGCAGGGGATTCTTCATTTCGATTCGGAATCCATATAGCGCCTTCGGTCACCCCCGCCCGAAACGCCCCGGTACAACACACAGAAAAAAACCGATTAGATGACGTCAATGTAACGAGGGACTCGCGAAAAAAAATAGCGGCGATCCCATGGCGGCCATCGCCATAAGTTCAATTGACAACAGTTTTGCCGGAGATTTTGAGTCGGGGTGCGATAGCGTGCGTTTCTGCTGTCGCGGAGAGCCGAAAAACCGATTGTTCCGCTGATGGTGGATGCCTTCGCGCCGAACCAGTCTCGACCGGGTTCTTGATCCAAATCAAGCAGCTATCCGATCAGGGCCCTAAGACCCTGTTTGGCTTTTTGGGCGACCGGGGGATGTTGGCACTGGGCCGGATGATATCAGTCGCGGCAAGTGATTTGCGATGGTCCGCCGATCCCCGGGATAATGTTGAATGCGCATCGCGATCCTGTCCGACATCCATGCCAATCGCGAGGCGTTCGACGCGGTGCTGGAGGCTGTCAACGAGCGTGACCCGGACCAGCTGGTCTTGCTGGGTGATCTGGTCGGCTATGGGCCTGATCCCGTCCATGTGGTCGAGAAAGCCGCCGACCTGGTAGCCCAGGGGGCGTTTTGCGTTCTCGGCAATCACGATGAGGCGGTGGTTCTGAACCGGAGTGATATGACCGAAAATGCGCGGTTCGCCGTCCAGTGGACCCGCCAACGCCTCGCTCCGGCGCATTTCGATTTCCTGGCGCGATTGCCGCTTTCGCTGCAATCCGAAGACCGGCTGTATGTGCACGCCAGTGCGGAGCGGCCGGGAAAATGGTTGTACATACGCGACGTCGACGCAGCGGAACGCTGCCTGTCGTCAAGCGATGCCCGTTTCATTTTCTGCGGCCACACCCACGTTCCGTCCGTCTATTACGCGCTGCCGGGCCGCCGGCCGATCCATTTCCGGCCGCTGGACAATGTGGCGGTGCCTTTGTCCGCGCTGGCACGGCATCTGGTGGTCGTCGGCGCGGTCGGCCAACCCCGCGATGGCAATCCGGCGGCGTGCTATGCTTTCGTCGACACGGAGCGGCACGAGGTCACGATGGTTCGTGTTCCCTATGATCACGAAGAGACGGCCCGCAAGATCCGGGCCGCCGGTCTGCCCGGGTGGCTTGGCATGCGTTTGAAGATCGGCCGCTGAGGAGGCGTATTCCATGCAACGGTTCGAGGCAGGGACGGTCATCGATGGTTTCGAGCTGGTCGAAAAGCTGCCCACCGGCGGCATGGCCTCGCTGTGGCGGGCGACCAACCCGCGGTACGATTTCCCGCTTGTGCTGAAGATACCGTTCCTCGACCCGGGCGGGGATGTTTCCGTCATCCTCGGTTTTGAGGCGGAGGAGCTGATCCTCAAACGCCTGACGGGACCACATGTGCCGCATTTCGCGGCATCCGGCAGTTTGGCGCAGGTTCCCTATATTGCCATGGAGTACGTGGCCGGCACTGGCCTCGCAAATGTCGTAGGCAACGCGCCGCTGCAAGTGGACGAGGTGGCAAGAATCGGAACCGAGATCGCGACAGCGCTTGCCGCCCTCCACCGGCAGAAGGTCGTTCATCTCGATCTGAAGCCCGAGAACATCATTCTTGCCAAGCGCGGCGCGGTGCTCCTCGACTTCGGGCTTGCCCGGCACGCGGAGCTCCCCGATCTTCTCGGCGCGGAAAGCTCCGTGCCGATGGGCACAGCCGCCTATATCTCGCCGGAACAGGTGCTCGGCGAGAGATGCGATCCCGCAAGCGATCTGTTTGCACTCGGTTGCGTCCTTTATCAGCTGGCCACTGGCGAAGAACCGTTCGGGCGTCCGGCGACCTTCGCGGGGATGAAGCGCAGGCTCTATCATGCGCCCAAGTGGCCGCGAGACATCAACGAGGCCATACCGCGGTGGCTGGAAGCCATCATCCTGAGATGCATGGAAGTGGACAGGTCTCGACGATATGTCGAGGCAGCACAGGTTCTGTCCGACCTGAGGAACCCCGACCAGGTGGTGGTTGTCAGACGCAAGCCCCGGGACGCGGGTGCATGGGCTGCGATCACGAAGCTGTTTCACAAGACGGATGACAGATCGCTTGTCGGCAAGCCGACCATGTCGAGGACACAGGCCGGACCGTCAATTGTCCTTTCCGCGGTCGATCTGGCCAATGGCAGCGATGCGCTGGCAGGCGAAGTTCTCAACGAAACCGCTCGTGTGCTTGCCTCGCGCGAGGACTCCTGGCTGGCCTGTGTGACGGTCCTGAAGACCGAAATCATCGGCGAGACGCCGGCGGCCGACGAAACGGGCCGCTCGGAGTATCTAAGGCGGCTCGTCGCACTGAAGGACTGGGCCCGTCCGCTGCACCTGCCGGAAGACCGCATCAGCTACCATGTCCTTGAAGCGGTCAGCCCTGCCGATGCGATCCTCAACTACGCCGAACACAATGACGTTGGGCACATCGTCGTTGGAGCAAGGGCGTCCTCGGCAATTCGCCGTCACCTCGGCAGCGTCTCGACCAAAGTCGTGGCACAGGCCCTTTGCTCGGTTTCAGTGGTCCGTCTCAAGGTGGTCGAGGAACAGGGGCTGCACCGCAAGGGCCCCGAGCCTATCGCGCCAGTGGGGCGGGAGAACGCCGAACCAGAGCCATGAACACGGCGTCAAGGCACGGTGGCAATCGGGACACCCGTCCCTGCGGGTCTCCGTGCGGTCGCCATATCCGCGAGCAACAGTAAAGGATCTCAGGATATTCCGCTGGTGGAGCTGAGGAGGATCGAACTCCTGACCTCGTCATTGCGAACGACGCGCTCTCCCAGCTGAGCTACAGCCCCGTCCAGCGGATGGCGCATTTATCGGGCGCGGTGGTTTTCTGTCAAGGCGGCGTTTTGTGGAAATCTCCGGCCGCCGGACGCCGGGCTGGCGGGTGAGGGAAGGCGGCCCTTGCCGGTTTGGCGTGCAATGGCTACATGTCGGCAACAATTGGAGACCGGCATGATCGCCCTCATTCAAACAATCGTCATGGCGCTTGACCTGTACTGGTGGGTCATCATCGCCTCGGCGATCTTTTCCTGGCTTTACGCCTTCAACGTCGTCAACTCGCGCAATCAGTTCGTCGGCAGCATCGGCAACATGCTCTACCGGCTGACCGAGCCGGCGCTGCGGCCGATCCGCCGTTTCATGCCGGACCTTGGCGGCATCGACATTTCGCCTATCATCCTGCTGTTGATCCTGTTCTTCCTGCGGCAGTTCCTGCTCACCACCGTGCTGTCGCTGGTCGTCTGAGGCCGGCGGTTCCATGAGCCCACCGTTTCGCTTGCGCGATGGCGGTGTCGACCTGTTCGTGCGGCTGACGCCGAAGGCCGCGCTGGACAGGCTCGAAGGCGTTGAAACTTCAGCGGACGGGCGAAGCCATCTGAAGGCCCGCGTCCGCGCCGTGCCGGAAAACGGCGCTGCCAACCAGGCGCTGCAACGGCTTGTCGCCAAGGCGCTTGGCGTGCCGGCGTCGGCGGTGTCGGTGGTCGCCGGCGGCACGAGCCGCCTGAAGACACTGCGCATTTCGGGTGACCCGCGAGCCCTGGCGGAGAGCATCGACGCGTTGAGTGGCGGTTGAAAATCGTCGGTCGGCGCATACGTTTCAGATTAGCCCCTGGCGAACAGACAGAGGGCGTCTCAGTCCCCGAGCGGCAGGCGCGGATCGTCCACCTTCAACGTGTTCACGCTCTGCTTGATGCGGCGCAGATTCTCGAGGACCTTTGGTCCGCGCGTCTCGGCGACCGAGGTGACGAGCATGTCGACGATCGCCAGCAGTGCATAGCGCGACGATGTCGGCTTGTAGATGTTGCCGTCTTCCAAGGGCTGGAAATGGATCACCGTGTCGGCGGCCTTGGCAAGCGCCGAGTCCGGCGCCGTGATGGCGACGGTGGTGGCGCCATACTGCTGGGCGACCTGCACGGCATCGATGACCGAACGCGCATAGCCGGAAACCGAGAAGGCGACCAGCGTGGTGTCGGGCGTGGCAACGGCGGCGTACATGCGCTGCAGCTGTCCGTCGATCTGCGCCACCACCGACATGCCCAGCCTGAACAGCCGGTTCTGCATCTCGGTCGCCATCATCGACGAAATGCCGCCGGAGCCGATGCAAAGCACATTGCCGGAGACAGCGATCCGCGCGGCGACGCCGACCAGCGTCGTCATGTCGAGATTTTCGCTGGAGCGCTGGATGGCGGCGATCGCCGCCTCTGTGATGGCTGACGCGATACGCTGCTCGCGCGCGTCGCGGCTCAGTGGCTCCGGCGACAGATACTGGCCGCCGATGGCGATGGCCTGCGCCAGATAGAATTTGAAGTCGCGCAGGCCCTCGCAGCCGAGGTTGCGACAGAACCGCGTCACTGTAGGCTCGCTGACACCGACGCGCGCGGCAATTTCCGAGATCGCCGCCTTGGAGACGAAGTCGAGGTCGGCAAGCACGAAACCGGCGAGCTTGCGATCCGACTTCGTTCCGTCCTGCGACATCAGTTGCAGGCGGGTGATGATGTCGGCCGGCGTCTTCATGCGTGTGTCTTCATAGCGGCAGGCCTGTCGCCTTGTCGAACAGATGGATGTTGCCGGGATCAACGGTCACCGGCAGTGAGTCGCCCGGCCTGACCTGCACCCTGTCGCGGAACACCGCGCGCACCGTATCGGCGCCAATGGCGCCATAGACATGGGTTTCGGAGCCGGTCGGCTCGACGACATCCACCTTGATCGCCATCGCGTCGACAGCCTCGCCGATGACGAAGTGTTCGGGCCGGATGCCGGCTTCCACCTCACTGCCTGCCGGCACCGTCTTGCCGACAAGCGCAAGCCGGCCGCCGCCGGCCGATTCGAACCAGGTTTTCTCAGGCGATGTCTTGAGGGCTCCGGAAACGAAACTCATCGACGGCGAGCCGAGGAAGCTGGCGACGAATTTGTTGGCCGGCCGGTCATAGAGTTCCAGCGGCGCCCCGACCTGCTGGATCCTGCCGCGGTCCATCACCACGATACGGTCGGCCATGGTCATGGCTTCGATCTGGTCGTGGGTGACGTAGACGATCGTCGACTTGAGCCGCTGGTGCAGCGCCTTGATCTCGACGCGCATCTGCACGCGCAGTTGCGCGTCGAGGTTGGACAGGGGCTCGTCGAACAGGAACACCGACGGCTCGCGCACGATGGCGCGGCCCATGGCGACGCGCTGGCGCTGGCCACCGGACAGCTGGCGGGGGTAGCGGTCGAGATAGGAGAAGAGATTGAGGACGCCCGACGCCTTCTTGACCTTCTGGTCGATGGCGGCGCGCGCTTCACCACGGATCTTCGGGCCAAAGCCGATGTTGTCCGACGCCTTCAGGTGCGGAAACAGCGCATAGGACTGGAACACCATGGCGATGTTGCGCTGCTGCGGCGGCAGTTCGTTGGCGCGCACGCCGCCTATCAGCAGGTCGCCGGAGGTGATTGTCTCCAGACCGGCCAGCATGCGCAGCAAGGTCGACTTGCCGCAGCCGGATGGCCCGACCAGAACGACGAACTCGCCGCTCTTGATGTCGAGGCGGATGTTCTCGAGGATCTTGTGCTGCCCGAACGATTTCGACAGGTCGCGGAACTCGACGTCGGTCATGGTCACGCTCCCAGAATGTCGTCGATGAATGGCAGGCAGCCGGCCGTCAGTCCCGCATCCACGGGCATCACCACGCCTGTTACGCCCGATGCGCGATCGGACGCAAGAAAGGCGACGGCTTCCGCCACTTCCGAGGCGTTGACGATGCGACCGAGCGGATAGAGCCGCTGCAGCTTGCCGAGGATTTCGGGATCCTTGGCAAGGCGGTGGTCCCAGGCGGCGGTGCGGATGGAACCCGGACACACGACATTGGCGCGCAGGCCGCCGCGGCCGAGCTCGACGGCGATCGCCTTCGCATAGGCATTGATGCCGGCCTTGGCCGCCGCGTAGGCAGGGTTGCCGAAATGCGCGATGGCATTGACCGACGAGATGAAGACGACACTGCCGGAGCCGCGCCCGGCCATTGCCTTGACCAGCGGGTCGGCGAAAGTCATCACGCCGGTCAGATTGAGATCGAGCTCCTGCTCTATCTTGTCGGGGGTGAGCGCGGAGATCGTCTCGGCGCGAGTCCAGCCGGCGTTGTTGATGAGAATGTCAGGCACGCCGTCCCTGTCGAGGATAGCGCCGATCGCAGCCGCTATCGAATCCCGGTCGAGAAGATCGAAGACGTGGCGGGAGGCAAAATGCGGGCTCTTCAACGCTTCGCTCGACTGGTCGCAGCCGACGACCCTGGCGCCCCTTTGCGCCATCAGCGCCACGATGGCCGTGCCGAGGCCGCCGCCGGCGCCGGTCACCACGACAGTCTTGCCTTCGAACTCGGCTTTCGAAACCACCGCGCGTCATCCTCCGGGAGTTCTGACGGATCACGTCAGGCCTTAGCCTTGTAAATGTAATTAAGCAACATAATAATCCGCTTGCAAGCCTTGAAATCATCGATAATGTAGGAAAGTCACACAAATCTTCTGCTCCGGCAGCGAAGAGGCGCGCAGGCGCAAAATCAAAATGGGAGACATCAAATGAGCCTTGCAAAATGGACTGTCGGCCTGATGGCCGGAATGAGCATGCTGGCATTCGCGGCGCAGGCCAATGCGGGCGAGGTGCGCGTCACCGTCGCCGAATACAGCGCCAAGACTGGCCCTTATTTCGACAGCGTCAAGAAGGAGTTCGAGGCGGCGAACCCCGGCATCACCGTCAAGTTCGAAGTGGTGCCGTGGGATGTGCTGCTGCAGAAGCTGACCACCGACATCACCGCCGGCACCAATGCCGATCTTTCGATCATCGGCACACGCTGGCTGATCGACTTCGTCCAGCAGGGTGTGGCCGAGCCGCTCGACAGCTACATCACGCCCGACTTCAAGGGCCGCTTCATCGACACGTTCCTGTCGCCCTCGATCATGGAGGGCAAGACCTACGGCCTGCCGATCGCTGCCTCGGCGCGCGCCATGTACTACAACAAGGAGCTGTTCGAGAAAGCCGGCATCGCCAATCCGCCGGCCAACTGGACCGAGCTGCAGGAAGACGCGCGCAAGATCAAGGCGCTCGGTTCCGGCACCTTCGGCTTCGGCCTGCAGGGCAAGGAGATCGAGACCGACGTCTACTACTACTATGCGATGTGGTCCTACGGCACCGAAATCCTCAACAAGGACGGCACCTCCGGCCTCGGCACGCCGGGCGCGCTTGAAGCCGCCAAGCTCTACAAATCGATGATCGATGAAGGCCTGACCGAGCCGGGCGTCACCTCCAACAACCGCGAGGATGTGCAGAACCTGTTCAAGCAGGGCAAGGTCGGCATGATGATCACCGCACCCTTCCTGTCCAACCAGATCAAGGACGAGGCGCCGAACCTGAAATACGGCGTGGCGGCCATTCCGGCCGGACCGACCGGCGCGCGCGGCACCTATGGCGTCACCGATTCCATCATCATGTTCAAGAATTCCAAGAACAAGGACGAGGCCTGGAAGCTGCTCGATTTCCTGTTCACCAAGGAGCAGCGCGCCAAGTTCACGCAAGGCGAAGGCTTCCTGCCGGTCAACAAGGAAGAGGCCAAGATGGACTACTATGTGAACAATGCCGACCTGGCGGCGTTCACCGCCCTGCTGCCCGACGCCCGCTTCGCGCCGATCATCCCGGGCTGGGAGGAGGTCGCGCAGATCACCTCCGACGCCATGCAGAAGATCTATCTCGGCGGCGACCCCGAGGCAGGCTTGAAAGACGCCGCGGCCAAGGCCAACGCCGTGCTGAAGAAATAGGGCGTCTCTCCCGCGCCCGTGGCGCGCCCCGACGACCGGGCGCGCCACATTTCCCTGAAGCGAATTTCCAAATTCGCCACACCAGGTCAGCCGATGCAAAATCGTTTCTTGCCCTATCTCCTGACCTTGCCCAGCCTGCTCCTGGCGGCAGTCGTCATCTTCTGGCCGGTCTGGGACCTGATCCAGATCTCGACGCATGACGTGAACCGCTTCGGCCAGCTTCGCGAACTCAACGACTTCGCCAATTTCTCGGCGCTCGCCGCCGATCCCGATTTCATCGCCGCGCTCTGGCGCACCGGCCAGTGGACGGTTCTGGTCGTCGGCGGTGCGCTGCTGTTGTCGATCCCGGTGGCGATGATCCTCAATACCGATTTCTATGGCAGGGGCATCGCCCGCGTCATCATCATGCTGCCCTGGGCGGTGTCACTGACCATGACCGCGGTGGTCTGGCGCTGGGCGCTGAGCGGCGAAAGCGGCATGCTGAATTCGGCGCTGATCGGCCTCGGCCTCATCGACCACAACATCCAGTGGCTGGCGAGCGCGGAGACCGCCTTTCCCATGCAGGTGCTGATCGGCATCCTGGTGACGGTGCCGTTCACCACGACGATCTTCCTTGGCGGCCTGTCGTCGATCCCGGACGACCTCTACGAGGCGGCGGCGCTCGAAGGGGCGACGCCGCTGCAGCAGTTCCGCGAGATCACCTTCCCGCTGCTGAAACCGTTCATCAACATCGCCATCGTGCTCAACACCATCTACGTCTTCAACTCCTTCCCGATCATCTGGGTGATGACGCAAGGCGGGCCGGCCAACTCGACCGACATCCTGGTCACCCACCTCTACAAGCTCGCCTTCCGTATCGGCAAACTCGGCGAGGCCTCGGCAGTGTCGCTGGTGATGTTCGCCATATTGCTCGTCTTCACCATGATCTATGTGCGGCTGGCGATGCGGGAGCAACGCGCATGAGAAGCAAGCTCAAACGCACCATCATCGCCTGGCTGCTCCTGGCGCCGCTGATCGCGGTGACGATCTTTCCCTTTGCCGTGATGTTCTTGACCGCGGTCAAGCCAAGGCAGGAGGTGCTGTCGCCAACCTGGTGGCCGAGCGAGTTCCGCTGGTCGAACTTTTCCGACATGTGGGTGGCGACCGGCTTCGGCCAGGCGCTGCTCAATTCGCTCTATGTGTCTGTTATCGCCACGGTTGGCGCCATCCTGATCTCGGTTCCGGCGGCCTATGCGATGTCGCGCTTTCGCTTTGCCGGCTACGGCGCCTTGCGCCAGTTCCTGCTGATCTCGCAGATGATCTCACCGATCGTGCTGGTGCTCGGCCTGTTCCGGCTGATGGCGGCGTGGGGGCTGGTGGAGAGCACCACCGCGCTCGGCTTCATCTACATGGCCTTCAACGTCGCCTTCACGGTGTGGATGCTGCAGAGCTATTTCGACACCATTCCGCGCGATCTCGAGGAAGCGGCGTGGATGGAGGGTGCTGGCCGCTGGCTGACCTTGCGCAAGGTGTTCCTGCCGCTCTGCCTGCCGGCGATCGCGGTGACCGCGATCTTCACCTTCATCAATGCCTGGAACGAATTCGTCGTGGCGCTGACCATGCTGCGCAGCCAGGAAAGCTACACCTTGCCGATCCAGGTGTTTTCGCTGGTCGCCGGCCGCTACACCATCGAATGGCACCACGTCATGGCCGCGACGCTGCTGGCGACGTTGCCAGTGGCGGTCCTGTTCATCTGGCTGCAACGCTACCTCGTTCGCGGGCTGGCGCTCGGGGCGGTCAAGTAGCCGCGCATTCATGCCGAACGGAGTTCCTGATGTCACACCAATATGTGTCCGGGTCATCGCACGCGCCGCTGTCGCCAAGGCCGACGATCTCGTCTACATGCCCAGCCGCAACAACCACGAACTGACCATAGCGAAGCGGAATTCCTGAAAATGCGCATCTTCACCGCCTCGCTGGCGACGGAAACCAACACCTTCTCGCCAGTGCCGACCGATCGGGCCTCGTTCGAGATGGCCTTTTATGCCGGGCCTGGCAAGCACCCGGACACGCCGACGCTGTGCTCGTCGCCGATCGTTGCCCTGCGCCGGCGCGCGGCCGCCGAAGGCCTCACCGTGATCGAGGGCACCGCCACCTGGGCGGAGCCGGGCGGCCTGGTGCAACGGCAGACCTATGAGGCGCTGCGCGACGAAATCCTCGGCCAGCTCAGGGCAGCGCTGCCGGTCGATGCGGTCATTCTCGGCCTGCATGGCGCGATGGTGGCGCAAGGCTATGACGACTGCGAAGGCGATCTGCTCGAGCGCGTCCGCGAGATGGTGGGTCCGCGGGTGGTGATTGCCTCGGAGTTTGATCCGCACAGCCATCTGACGCCGAAGCGGGTGGCGGCATCGGACGTCATGGCCTACTTCCTCGAATTTCCGCACACCGACTTCTACGAGCGTGGCGAACATGTCGTCGAGCTTGGCCTCGCGGCGGCGCGCGGCGAGATCAAGCCTGTCATCTCGACCTTCGACTGCCGCATGATCCAGGTGCTGCCGACCAGCCGCGAGCCGATGCGCTCCTTCGTCGACCGCATCAAGGCGCTGCACGGCAAGGACGGCGTGCTGTCGGTCTCCGTCATCCACGGCTTCATGGCGGCCGACGTCGCCGAGATGGGCACGCGCATCCTGGTCGTTACCGACAATGACAAGGCCAAGGGCGATGCGCTGGCGGAACGGCTGGGGCGCGAGCTCTACGATCTTCGTGAAAAGACGGCGATGACGATGCTGAGCACCGCCGCCGGCATCGATCGGGCGCTGGCCGTGCGCGCTGAAAATTCGGGCAAGCCAGTGGTCATCGCCGACATCTGGGACAATCCGGGCGGGGGCGTTCCCGGCGACGGCACCGTCGTGCTGCGTCAGATGCTGGCACGTGGCCTGAACAATGTCGGCGTCGCGACGATATGGGATCCGATCGCGGTCACCTTCTGCCTGGCGGCAGGCGAAGGCGCGGTCATTGACCTGCGTTTCGGCGGCAAGGCCGGGCCGCAGGCCGGCGAGCCGATCGACGCGCGGGTCAAGGTGCTGAAGGCGGTCCCGGAGGGTTGGCAGAGTTTCGGGCCAAGCCGGGTGACATTGGGGCCGACGGCGCTGGTCCGCATCGAAGGCACCGAGGTCGACATCATCCTCAACACCAACCGCACGCAGACCTTTGAACCGGATATCTTCGTCAATCTCGGCGTCGATCCGCTGGCCAAGGATGTCCTGCTGATCAAATCGACCAATCATTTCTACGCCGGCTTCGTGCCGATCGCCGCCGAGATCATCTATGTCTCGGCGCCCAGCTCATATCCCAGCAATCCGGCGGCGACCAACTACACCAAGCTGACGCGGCCGATCTGGCCGCGAGTGGCCGATCCGTGGAAGGATAAGGCTCCCCCTTCTCCCCTTGTGGGAGAAGGTGTCGCCGCAGGCGACGGATGAGGGGTGTTCCAGGGAACGCCAACGCCTCACTCCACTGGAACACCCCTCATCCGTCTCGGCGCTGCGCGCCGATCCACCTTCCCCCACAAGGGGGGAAGGAAGAGCGCGCTACACCAGCCCGCGCTTGACCATCATCGCTTCCGGCGAAGGCATCTTGCCGCGAAACGCCGTGTAGAGGTCTTCCGGGTCCTTCGAGCCGCCGGCGGCGTAGATGTTCTGCCTCAGCCGCTCGGCCAGCGCCGGGTTGAAAGGGTCGCCGGTCTCCTCGAAGGCGGCGAAGGCATCGGCGTCGAGCACTTCCGACCACATGTAAGAGTAGTAGCCGGCCGAATAGCCGTCGCCTGAGAAGACATGGCCGAAATGCGGGGTCCGGTGACGCATGGCGATGGTCTCCGGCATGTCGAGTTTTTCAAGCGTTTCGGCTTCGAAACGAAGCGGCGCTTCAGGCGCGTCCGGTCGTGCATGATAGGCCATGTCGATCAGCGCCGAGGCGGTGAATTCGACCGTGGCGAAGCCGGCGCCGAAGGTGCGCGCGGCCAGCATCTTGTCGAGCAGCGCCTTGGGCATCGGCTTGCCGGTCTTGACATGCAGGGCGTGCTTTTCCAGCACCGCCGGCACCGTCAGCCAGTGCTCGTAAAGCTGCGAGGGCAGTTCGACGAAGTCGCGGCTGACCGAGGTGCCGGAGACCGACGGCCAGGTGACGTCGGTCAGCATGCCATGCAGCGCATGACCGAATTCGTGGAACAGCGTCTTCGCCTCGTCGACCGACAGCAGCGCCGGCTCGCCCGCCGGCGGCTTGGCGAAGTTCATGACGTTGTAGATGACTGGCTTGGAACCATGGCCGAGACGATAGCCGGATTGCAGCGCGCTCATCCAGGCGCCGGAGCGCTTGGAGGGCCGGGCGAAATAGTCGGCGAGGAACAGGCCGCGCTCGCTGCCGTCGGCATTTCTGACGACGAAGACGCGGGCCTCCGGGTGCCAGGCGGCGATGCCCTGCTTCTCCTCGAAGGTGATGCCGAACAGTCTTGTCGCCACGTCGAAGCAGGCATCGATGACGCGGTCGAGCTGCAGATAGGGTTTCAGTTCGGCTTCGTCGAAGGCGAACTTTTCCGCGCGCAGCTTTTCCTGGTAGAAGCGCCAGTCCCAGGCGGCGAATTTTTCGTTGCTGCCGGCTTCCGTCGCCAGCCGCTGCAACTCAGTCTGGTCGGCGGCTGCTTTCTCCAGCGCCTTCTCCCAGACCGGATCAAGCAGCGCGTGCACCGCCTTCGGCGTCTTGGCCATGGTGTCGTCGAGCTTCAGCGCGGCGAAGGAGCCGTAGCCGAGAAGCCTGGCTTTCTCGGCGCGAAGCTTCAGCATGTCGCGCACCACCGACGTGTTGTCGGTGGCGCCGCCATTCTGGCCGCGCATGGTGAAGGCGCGGAAGGCGATCTCGCGCAGATCGCGGCGTTCCGAGAAGGTCGAGAACGGCTCGTAGATCGAGCGCGACAGGGTGATGGCGTAGCGGCCCTTCTGCCCGCGCATTTCGGCGGCTTCGGCCATCGAGCTCTTGAGGAAATCGGGCAGGCCGGCAAGGTCCGCCTCGTCGAGAAACAGCGCCCAGTCGCGCTCGTCGGCGAGCACATTCTGGCCGAAACTGGTGCCGAGCGAGGATAGCTCCTCGTTGATCTTGGCCAGTTGCTTCTTGCCCTCGGCATCAAGCTTCGCGCCCGAGCGGACAAAGCCTTTCCAGGTCTTCTCCAGCACGCGCAGCGTCTCGGCATCGAGTTTCAGGCTCTCACGGCGCTGGTAGAGGTCATCGATGCGGGCGAACAGTTTCTCGTTCATCGAGATCGCCGAGAAATGCCTGGACATTTTTGGCGAGATGTCGCGCTCCAGGGCCTGGATCGCATCGTTGGTATGGGCACCGGCGCGGCACCAGAAGATCGACGAGACACGGTCGAGGGCGTCGCCGCCGAGTTCCAGGGCCTGAAGCGTGTTTTCGATGGTTGGCGTATCCTTGTTGCCGGCGATCGCGTCGATCTCGGCCTCATGGGCCTTCAGCGCCGCGTCGAAGACCGGGAAAAAGTCGTCGTCGCCGATATGGGCGAAATCGGGCAGACCGAGCGGCCCTTGCCACGTGGTCAGCGGATGGGTGGCGAGGTCGACGGTTTTCGTGGCAGGCATTGGCTATCTTTCGATTGGCGGGCGAGGAAAGGCGGGGCACCACCGATGTAGGGTGCTGGTTTGTCACGCGCAACAGCGCGACTGGCTGGTCAATAAGCGGCGCAGCTTTCGGCGAGCGCCTTTTGCGTGCTCGCCGTGATGCGGTCGTCGGCAATGGCGAAGGTCTCGTGCATCAGCATGTCATTGTTCGGGAAATCGTAGCAGGCAATCACAGTGGTGACGCCGGCCTCGCGCTTTTCGATCCTGTGCCGGATCGCGGCACCCGCGACGGCGCCCTGCCACTCGTCGATCGAGTCGATGAATTCCTGTTTGCTTTGCACGACGCCGACATCGTCGAGTTTCATGCGGACATCATCGGCGAGCAGGTCCGTCAATTCGGTGCGGTCGGCCACCAGCAACGCCGAATACCAGCGGTCGATGATCGCGCCATCGTCGGCGCGGGCGCAAACCAGCGATGACAGCAGCGCGGCGGCAACGAAAGCGGCCCGATGGCAGTCCTGGCGCATCATCGGCGTCACCCCATCTCCGGCCGTTCGAAGTCGCCGGTCTCCTTGTTCATCACCCAGAGCTCGCCGCTCGAAATGTCGAACCATGCCCCGTGCAGCGTCAGCCGGCCCTTGCCTTCGAGGATCGAGACGCAGGGAAAGGTCCTGAGATTGGCGATGGAATAGCGGATCGAGATGCGCTCCAGCGCGGTCTGACGCTCGGTTGCCGTCATGAAGGTGCTGGAGGAGACGGTTTCGGCCGCCGGCGCGATCAGGCTCATCCACTTGCCGATGAAGTCGCCGGGCGACAGCGGTGCGGCCGTGGTGTCGAGCGCGGCGCGGATGCCGCCGCAGCGGCCATGGCCCATGACGACGATGTTCTTGACCTTGAGGCTTTGCACGGCGAATTCGAGTGCGGCGGAGGTCGAATGGAACTCGCCATCCGGCGCGTAGGGCGGCACCAGATTGCCGACATTGCGCAGCACGAAGAGTTCGCCCGGCCCGGCGTCGAAGATCGCTTCCGGCGCGGCGCGCGAATCGCAGCAGGCGACGATCATCGTCTCCGGCGCCTGGCCTTCGCGGGCGAGCTCGCGGTAGCGTCCGCTCTCGGTGAGATAGCGGCCATTCATGAAATTGCGATAGCCGGCGAGAAGGTGTTCGGGGAGATGAGGCATGGGCGGCTAAGGCCTTTCCGGGTTGGAGGCGGCAGCTCGTTGCGGTCGAGAGAAGCCTCTAGCGGCAAAAGCCTGTCGCGAGCAATGCAGAATTGCAGGGGCTCGGTGCAAATGCCATGCACCAGCTGCGGTTCGCGGCGATAGAGTCACGCCCAGATGGCGACCGGAACGCCAAAGCGGTCGGCGAGCGGCGGGTCGGGAAACGGCCTTGCCTCACCGCTGACAATGCGACCGGCAACCAGCATCATTGCCGCCGCATCGAGGAAATCATCGGCCGCCGCGCCTTTCGGTGGCGCCTGGTCGAGAAAGCCCATCTCATAGCCGTGCCGGCAGAGCAGCGCCTTGCGTTCGGCCATGCCGGCCGGATTGATGCTGCCCTTGATCTTCTTCGGCAGCTGCATGGCCTGATCGCCGTTCAGCCGGCGGAAGGCGACCTCCGGATGCGATTCATAGACGCGGCTGCGCAATTGCGGCTGTTCAATCAGCAAGGCGTCGATCTCGCGGATCTTGGCAAAGATGCCAAAAGCCTGGATCGAAACGCCGCGCGGCGGATCGGATGTGGTCCTGGCCACATCGCTCGCCCGGCGGTGCGCGGCGTACCAGGCTTCGATCGTGGTGAAGCCGCCCGTGTCGGCGTAGAGCGCGGCCCGGGACGGGATCGAGAAGACGCTGGATTGGCGTGCCCCGAGCAGTGGCCGCACCAGCGCTTCCGGTCCGCGCCCGCCTTTGCCCAAAAATTCGGGCAGGCCGATCGGCATGTCGACGGCGATGACCGCATCATCGGGATTTGCCGCAAGCAGCGCGGCGAAGCTGTCGAAGACCGTGACCACCGGCGTCGAGCCAGGGATACGAGGTGTCGAACCGGGGTTGCGAGGTGTCGAACCGGGGTTGCGAGGTGTCGAACCGAGGTTACGAGGTATCGAACCGAGATCGCGCCGCACGGCAATCCAGCCGGCCTTGCAGCCATCGACGCCGACAAGCACGGCGGTCGCAGCCGAGGTCACGCCCGGCGGTCCCGCCCCGGATGCGTGAGGTGGCGAAGCTGGACCATGGCCATGGGGTGCGACAGGCTCTGCGCATCGGTTTCGAGCTGCAATTCGTCGCCGCCGCGCTTTGCCGTGCGCGCCAGGATCTCGTACACCGCCGCCGTGGTCGACTGCAGCGCCTTGATCGCCGGCTGGCCGGACAGGATGCGCGCCAGATAGACGGCTGCCGTCAGGTCACCCAGACCATTCGGCGGCTTGTCGATCAGGCGGTGCTCGGCCAACAGTGCCTGGCTGCCGTTCAGCAGAAGGTTGCCGGTGCCGCCCGTCATCATCGATGGTGCCGAGGTGACCAGCATGGTCGACGGTCCGGCATGGAGTGCCGCCGCGATCACCGATTTCAGGTCGGGCAATTGGGCGCCGGCCATCCATTCCAGTTCGTAGCGGTTGGGGGTGGCGATGTCGGCGATGGGCATCAGCCGGTCGCGCATGGCGATGGCGGTCGGCTCGGGCACATAGAGACCGCCCGAATCACCCATGACGGGGTCGCAGATATAGATGGCGTCAGGCGTCCTTGCCTTCACCGCGGCGACCAGCGAGGCAACGGCATCGGCCTGGCCGGCCTCGCCGAGGTATCCGGACAGCACGGCGCCGACCTCGCCCAGCCATGGCGCCCGCTCGAGATCGGTCATCAGCGCCTTGAACTGGTCGAGTGGCGGCACGATGCGTGTCGCCCGACCGTGGCCGGGGTGCCAGGGCAAGATGACCGTCGGCACCGCCCAGACCGGAAAGCCCAGCGTCTCCAGGGCGAACACGGCGGCACGATTGCCGACCGAGCCGCGTGCGACATGGCTGGAAATGACGATGACCGCACGCGGCGCGTCGGGTTTTTCGGCACTCATTGTTTTCTTGATTCCTAACTGCCCCGGGTGACGAAAAGCACGAGCCAGATCATCAGGCCCAGCGCCAGAAGCAGGCCGAGTATCCTGCCAATGCGCGTGCCCCAGACTTCGATCGGGTCCGTGCGGTCGGCATCGGCCGCGCTGACGTGATCGCGCACGCCTTTCGTGGTCCGCGCCACAAACGAGGTGCCGGCCGGATCGGTCTCGCGCGCGATGCGCTCGAGGATACGCCGCGATTCCCTGTCGCTGTCTTGGCGTCCCGCCATGATGATGTCCCGTTTCGACCGGACCTTATCGCGTTCGCACCGCCAATCACAGGGCCCTTGCAACGACACCTTGCGTGCCAGGCAAGCGGTTGCCGGTCGAGCCAGGAAATGCTTTCCGGCCGGGGTCGTTTTCTTGCGCGCCGATTGTGGTAATGCTTCGCATGCAACTTCTAACGAAGGACCCCGTCATGTTCGCCCAGCGCCTTGCCTCACCATCGATGTTCCGCACGCTTCCCGCTTTCCTGATGATGGCCATCGTGCTGCCGTTGCTTGCCGGCTGCGGCTACAACACCATCCCGACGGCTGAGGAAAACGCCAAGGCGGCATGGAGCGAGGTGCTGAACCAGTATCAGCGCCGCGCCGATCTCATCCCCAACCTGGTCGAGACGGTCAAGGGCTATGCCTCGCATGAAAAGGATACGCTCGACGCGGTGGTCGAAGCACGCGCCAAGGCAACGCAGATAACCGTGACGCCGGAAACGCTGAAGGACCCCGAGGCCTTCAAGAAGTTCCAGGACAGCCAGTCCGGCCTGACCAGCGCGCTGTCGCGGCTGCTGGCCGTGGTCGAGAACTATCCCGATCTCAAGGCCAACCAGAATTTCCTGGCGCTGCAGGCACAGCTCGAGGGCACGGAGAACCGCATCGCGGTGGCGCGGCGCGACTACATCCAGGCGGTGAAGGACTACAATCTGACGCTCAGGACCTTCCCCTCGGTGCTGTGGGCGACCTTCTGGTTCCGCAGCAACCAGCCCTTCGCCAATTTCACCATCGACGACGACAAGCTGCAGACGCCGAAGGTCGATTTCGGCACCAAGCAGGGCGGTTGATAGCCGGGGCCAAACGTGGTGATCTCGCAGGCCTATGAGGGGCGACGCGGCATTCGTCTTGTCGCTGTCGTGCTCCTCACACTAGTGCTTCCGTTCTCGGCCTTCGCCGCCGAGCTGCCGGCGCTGACGGGGCGTGTCGTCGACAATGCCGGCATCATCGACGCCGCGACCGAAGCGGCGCTGACGCAGAAGCTGGCCGACTTCGAGAAAAAAGGCTCGGACCAGATCGTCGTCGCCACGATTCCCAGTCTCGACGGCGAGGAGATCGAGCCCTACGCCAACCGGCTGTTCCGCTTCTGGAAGCTCGGCCAGGCCAAGGAGAACAACGGCGCGCTTCTGTTGGTCGCCAAGAACGACCGCAAGATGCGCATCGAGGTCGGCTATGGGCTGGAAGGCACGCTGACCGACCTGCACACCAAACTGATCATCGAAAACGACATGGTGCCGGCGTTCCGCGCCGGTGATTTCTCCGGCGGCATAACCAAGGCCGTCGACGACATGATCATGGTGCTGGAAGGCAATCCGGAGGAACTGGTGGCGCGCGGCGAGCGTAACCAGCAGGCGCCGTTCAATTCCGACAACCTGTTCTTCGCCGTCTTCATCAGCATCTGGGCGATCATCTTCTTCGGCAGCATCGCGGCTTCGGTCCTGCCGCCGATCTTCGGCCAGAAACTCGGGCCAGGCCGCTATCGCTGGCTCGGCATGACCTTCGAGCCCGGCCGCCGGCGGTCCTCCCGTGGCGGCTGGTCGTCCGGCGGTGGCGGGTGGTCATCGGGAGGCGGCGGTGGCGGCTTCTCCGGTGGCGGCGGCTCGTCCGGCGGCGGCGGCTCCTCGGGCGGTTGGTGACGACATGACGGCGCGCAGCATCAGCCTGTCGAGATCCAGCCGCTTCGCCCCGGTGATCCGCGCCATGCTGATGGCCTTGGGGGTGCTGGTCTGCGGGTTCACGGCTTTCGCCGCCGACCTGCCTGCCCTGACCGGCCGTATCGTCGACAATGCCGGCATCATCGACGATGCCACCGAAGCGGCATTGACGCAGAAGCTCGCCGATTTCGAGAAAAAAGGCTCGGACCAGATTGTCGTCGCCACGATCCCCAGCCTTGATGGCGAGGAGATCGAGCCCTACGCCAACCGGCTGTTTCGCTTCTGGAAGCTCGGCCAGGCCGGCGAAAACAACGGCGTTCTGCTGCTGGTGGCGAAGAACGACCACAAGATGCGCATCGAGGTCGGCTATGGCCTCGAGGGGACGCTGACCGACCTGCACACCAAGCTGATCATCGAAAACGACATGGTGCCGGCGTTCCGCGCCGGTGATTTCTCCGGTGGCATCAGCAAAGCCGTCGACGACATGGTCATGGTGCTGGAAGGCAATCCGGAAGAACTGGAAGCGCGCGGTCACCGCAATCCCGCCGACAACAGCACCCCCATCGATCCCATCGTCGCGGCGTTCGTGATCCTGTGGGCGACGATGTTCTTCGGCGGCCTGGCGATGGCGTTCCTGCCGCCGATGTTCGGCACGAAGCTGTCGCCGGGCGTGTACAAATGGCTGGGCATGACCTTTCGCTACGGTCGCGGACCGAGCGGGTCGTCCTCGGGCGGAGGCTGGTCTTCGGGGTCGTCGTCGGGCAGCGGCTGGTCGTCGGGGAGTTCCGGCAGTGGCTGGTCGTCGGGTTCGAGCAGCGGCGGCGGGTTTTCGGGCGGCGGCGGCTCGTCCGGCGGTGGCGGTTCTTCAGGAAGCTGGTGAGATCAGATCATGGCAACACGACCAATCACAGCACAGGATCACGAGCGTATCGCCACGGCGATCCGCGCCGCCGAAGCGAAAACCGACGGCGAAATCTATTGCGTCGTGGCGCGTGCCAGCGACGGCTATTTCTTCCCGGCCGCCTTCATGGCGACAGCAGGCATGCTGATCGTCAGTCTCGCCGTCGCCTATGGGCTGGAGGCCTGGTGGCTGTCGATCCGGTTGCCGCATTTCGTCCTCGCCCAGCTCTTGGCGCTGGCCTGCGTGCTGGTGTTGCTGTGGGCGCTGCCCGGCCTGCGCATCCATCTGGTGCCAAGGCGGCTGCGCTACCAGGCGGCGCACGCCGACGCGATCAAGCAGTTCCTCGCCCGCAACGTCCACCGCACCACGGCGCGCACCGGTGTGCTGGTGTTCGTCTCGATTGCCGAGCACTACGCCGAGGTGGTCGCCGACAGCGGCATCGATGCCAAGGTCGGCCAGCATGTCTGGGATGGTGTCATCCGCGACCTGACCGCGCATGCCGGCGACGACCGTCTTGCCGACGGCTTCGTCAAGGCAATCGAATTGGTGGGGGCGGTGCTGGCCGAGCATTTCCCGGTCACATCAGGCGACACCAACGAACTGGAAGACCATCTGGTCGAGATTTGAGCCCCTACAGGAAGGTTTCGAAGGCGCGTTGCTGACGCGATGATCGCCTGTGAGAAAGCGGTCGGCGGGTCGCCCGGACTCTTGCAATCGGGCGATGCGGGTTTATGGTTAACAAATCATGAATACGCTGACGATCGACATAAGGAAGGCCGAGCCGCGCGATGCTGGCGCCATCGCCGAGGTGCACCTGCAGGCCTGGCGCGGCGCCTATTCCGGCATCATTCCGCACCGCACCCTGACATCGATGATCAACCGCCGCGGCGCCGACTGGTGGGCGAACGCAATCCGCCGCGCCGCCACCGTCCTGGTCGTCGAGATCGGCGGGACGATCGCGGGCTATGCGACGGTCGGCAAGAACCGGGCCCGGGAACTGCGGCAGCAAGGCGAAATCTACGAATTGTACCTGCGCCCGGAATATCAGGGCATCGGGCTCGGCAGCCGCCTGTTCGCGGCGGCACGGGCGCGTCTGGCCGATCACGGGCTGAAGGGCATGGTGGTGTGGGCGCTGGAAGACAACCAGAACGCGCTCGCCTTCTATGCCGGCGCCGGCGGCCGAGACGTTGCCGAGGGCGTCGAGATCTTCGAGCAGAAGGCGCTGAAGAAGGTCGCCTTCGTCTGGGAGTGACGGCCCGACCTTTCTGCCAGTGCGCCTTCCGACCATGCCCAGCACCATTCGCCGCATTGCACCATGGCGCGCCGCCCGCTATCGGTCTCCCATCAAAAGAGGGACAAAGCCATGCGCATTGAAGCCATAGCCATCGGAAAGAATCCGCCGGAGGACATCAACGTCATCATCGAAGTGCCGATCGGCGGCGAGCCGATCAAGTACGAGATGGACAAGGAGGCCGGCACACTGTTCGTCGACCGCTTCCTGCACACATCGATGCGTTATCCCGGCAATTACGGCTTCGTGCCGCACACGCTCTCCGGCGATGGCGATCCGATCGACGTGCTGGTCTGCAACACGCGCGCGCTGGTGCCGGGCTGCGTCATCAATGTCAGGCCGATCGGCGTGCTGGTGATGGAAGACAATGCTGGCCAGGACGAGAAAGTCATCGCGGTGCCGTCGCCCAAGCTGACGCTGCGCTACGAGAACGTCACCGAATACACGCAACTGCCCGACATCACACGCCAGCAGGTGCAGCACTTCTTCGAGCACTACAAGGACCTCGAACCGGGCAAATGGGTCAAGATCGAGGGCTGGCACGATTCCAAATATGCCAAGAAGATGATCGTCGAGGCGATCGCGCGGGCGAAAGCGAGCAAGTAGCCGTGTGCCGGAGTTTGAGAACGAACTCCCAAGTGTAGCGCTGCCGCTCATCCGCCTGCCGGCGTTCGTCGTTCGAAAAGCCAAGCAATTGGCTTCTCGTCCGCTGCGCGGACCACTTCTTACCTCCCCGTATCGTGACGGGGAGATGGGGCTGTCGCGATCCTCGGCGCCTTTTCTGCAGCCCCGACATTTGGCGAAATGGCGTCTTTCTCCCCGTGACGATACGGAGAGAAATGCCCGGCAGTGCAACGAGGGGCGGCGCGAACCGACGATATCTAACTGATGCGTTGCATCACGCCGGTTTGAATTGCCGCGCTCTCAATTGTCGACGCGGCCGAAAGCCGGCACGTTGCCGATGACGATGTGCTTGTCCTTGCCGCAGGCGAATGCGCGCGCCTTCTCGTCGGCAAGCTTGCGCGCCTGGTCATTGGCGCCGGGATTGCCGGTGGCCAGCACCAGGCCGACGGTGCAGCTGTCGCGACCATCCATCTGGCCAACCTTGGCGACGAGCAGCACTTCGGTCGGCTTGTTGTCATCCTCGGGATTGCTGATCGAGCGGCGATGGATGACCGCGAACGGCACGGCCTTGTCGCCATTGGTCTCGATGCGCCACTCGACCTTGGCTGCGGACGAATTGAAGCCGGAAAAGCTCTCCCAGGCGGACGTCATGTCGCCGCCGGGCGGAAAACCGTAGAACAGCGATTCACGGGCGTCGTCATAGGCGACCAGCACGGGATAGCCGCGATACCCAGAACAGGCGAGATCCGCCCAGTCGCCGTCGCCTTCCTCGGCTTGCGCATAGGTCACGCAGTCCTTCTTCCAGTCGAGATCGGTGTAGGCGCTGGAAATGTCGCCGGCTTGCGCCGCCTGGCAGACGCTGGCGAGGACAAGCGGAATCAACAGGCTGCGCATCGCGGACATCTCCGTTGGAGGTCGCCAGCGTATCGCCAATCGCTATTTCTTCAAGCTTGCTTCGATCAGCAGATCGGCATTCGTCGCCACCGACTGCGCCGGGCCACCGAACCCGAACAACTGGCCGCTGATATAGGCGCCCTCGATCAGGAGCAGCAGCCCATCGCCGAGCGTATCGGCATCGCTGGCATCCATCGCCGCTGCCATGGCGCGCAGGCGCCGGCGCAATTCCTGCTTGTTGGCCTCGCTGACCACGCGCGCCGGATGGCCGTGCTCGGGATATTCGACCGCCGCGTTGGTCATGCCACAGCCGCGATATTGCGGCATCTGCGTGCGCTTGCCGACACGGGTCAGGAAAGCCTTGATCTGGGCGCGCGGGTCGCCGGGATGAGCGTTCACAGCCTCGTCGAAGCGGTCCCAGAACTCAAGGTCGTACTGCCGCAGGTAGGAGGCCGCCAGCTCGTCCTTGGAGGGAAAGCTGCGATAGAGGCTGGGCTTGGTGACGCCGGCGCGCCTGACGATCTCGTCGACGCCTATCGCCCTGATGCCCTGCCGGTAGAACAGGTCGCGCGCCACGTCGAGGATCTTCTTGGCGGCCTTCGGCGGAGCCGACGCATGACCGTTCTTGATGGTCGGTTCAATATTTTTGTCCGTTGGCATCGTGTGACTCGATTGACAATGTTACCGATCGGTACGTATACATGCTTCCACCCCTGAAACGTACCGGTCAGTAACATGATAGCTCAATCCCGCCCATTTGGCCAGCGCTACGCTTTCGTCGTGGTTGGCGTCATCTTCCTCTGCCTGCTGATCGCGGCCGGCCTGCGTTCGGCGCCTGCGGTGATGATGCTGCCGCTGGAAAACAGCTTCGGCTGGGGGCGTGATGTGGTTTCGGTGGCCGCTGCCATCGGCATCTTCCTCTACGGTCTGACCGGGCCATTTGCCGCTGCCCTGATGGAGCGGATCGGGTTGCGCCGCACGCTGCTCGCCTCGTTGATGGTGATGTCGGGGTCGACCGCGCTCAGCCTGCTGATGACCAAGCCTTGGCATCTGTTCATCACCTGGGGGGTGTTTTCCGGCATCGGTTCCGGCGCGGTCGCCACCGTGCTCGGCGCCACCATCGTCAATCGCTGGTTCAAGACCAATCGCGGCCTTGTCATGGGGCTGATGTCGGCCTCCAGCGCCACCGGCCTGCTGGTGTTCCTGCCGCTGCTCGCCTCGCTCGCCCAATCGGGCGGCTGGAAGCCGGTCGCCATCGCCGTCGCGGTCGCCACCGCCTGTCTTCTGCCGCTGGTCTGGCTGCTGGTGCCGGAGCGGCCGGCCTCGATCGGCATGGTGCGGTTTGGCGCCGAGGCCGATGACGTGCCGCCGACATCGCCGGCCTCGCAGGGCAATTTCCTCGCCCACACGCTCAACACGCTGCGCCGCGCCGCCGGCACGCGGGTGTTCTGGTACCTGTTCGCCACCTTCTTCGTCTGTGGCTTCACCACCAACGGGCTGGTCGGCACGCATCTGATCGCTTTCTGCGGCGACATGGGCATCGGCGAGGTGCAGGCGGCTGGCCTGCTGTCGATGATGGGCATCTTCGACCTGATCGGCACGACGCTGTCGGGCTGGCTCACCGACCGCTTCGACCCGCGCAAGCTGCTCGGCGTCTACTACGGCATCCGCGGCCTGTCGCTGATCTATCTGCCCTATTCCGGCTTCTCGGCGACCAGCCTGATCATCTTCGCGGTCCTTTACGGCCTCGACTGGATCGCCACCGTGCCGCCGACGCTGAGGCTCGCCAACGAGGCGTTCGGCGACCGCAGCGGACCGATCGTGTTCGGCTGGATCGTCGCCGGCCATCAGGTCGGGGCGGCCACAGCCGCTGCCTTCGGCGGCACCATGCGCGAACTGCAGGGCAATTATGAGCTGGCCTTCCTGATCGCCGGCATGACCGCGATCGCCGCCGCCTGCATCTCGCTGCTGATCAACACCAGCCGTCCGGCTTTCGATCCCGAACCGCAGGCTGCATAGCCGGCGGCTCGCCTTGCCAGTGCATTGTCGCACCAGTGCATTGTCAGAAAAACTTCACGGTTTCGAGATGCCGCTGAAACATTGACGCTGGACCTTGGTGGCACCGTTCAACGCCATCCAGGAGACAGCCATGAACAAGCTCTCGATGACCCGCCGTGCTTTCGTCAGTTCCGCCAGCGCCGTTGGCCTGGTCGGCGTTTCCGGCCTGGCGCTGCCATACTATTCGCGCGCCAGCCAGCGCCCGGCCTTCACGCATGGCGTCCAGTCGGGCGATGTCGACGCGACCAGCGGCATGGTGTGGACGCGCACGGACCGCCCCTCGCGCGTCATGTTCGAGGTGTCGTCGACGGAGAATTTCGCCAACGCGACCCGCTTGGCGCCGCTCGATACCTCGCCGGCCAGCGATTACACGGTGAAGCGGCTGCTCACCGATCTCGCCTCCGACCAGGACATCTTCTATCGCATGACGGCGGCCGATCTCGCCGACGTCAACGCCGTCTCGGAGCCGATCACCGGCCGCTTCCGCACCGCGCCCGCCTCGAGGCGCGACATCAGGTTCGCCTGGTCGGGCGACACCGCCGGCCAGGGCTGGGGCATCGACGAGACCGGCATGAAGACCTACGCCACCATCGGCAAGCACACGCCCGATTTCTTCCTGCATTCGGGCGACACCATCTATGCCGACGGCGCGATGAAGGACGAGGTCGATCTGCCCGGCGGCGGCAAGTGGAAGAACGCCGTGCTCATCGACGGCAAGCGCAAGGTCGCCGAGACGCTGGATGAATATCGCGACCAGTGGAAATACAACATGATGGACAGGAACGTGCTCGGCTTGAGCGCCATCTGTCCGACCTTCTACCAGTGGGACGACCACGAGGTGCTGAACAACTGGTCGGATTCGAAGGATCTGAGCGCCGACAACCGCTACACGGAGAAATCCATCCACGTGCTGGCGGCGCGTGCGGCGCGCGCCTTCCACGAAATGACGACGATCCGCTACGAACCGTCCGAGCCCGGCCGCGTCTATCGCAAGATAGCCTACGGACCGCTGCTCGACGTGTTCTTCCTCGACATGCGTTCCTATCGGGGCCCCAACGGTCCGGACATGCAGGATGAGATGACGCCGCAATCGCGCATGCTTGGCGAACAGCAGACGAAGTGGCTGAAGCGGGAGCTGGCAAATTCGAAGGCGACCTGGAAGATCATTGCCGCCGACATGCCGCTGGGCCTCGTCGTCTGGGATGACGGTGCCAAGAAGGCCGGCGCCGAGGCGGTCAGCAATGGCGACAATGATGCGCCAAAGGGTCGCGAGCTCGAGATCGCGGACCTGCTGCGCTACATCAAGAATGCCGGCATCGGCAACACTGTCTGGCTGACCGCCGACGTGCACTACACGGCGGCGCACTACTACAATCCAGACAAGGCGCAGTTCCAGGATTTCAATCCGTTCTGGGAATTCGTCTCGGGACCGATCCATGCCGGTACGTTCGGCCCCAACGATTTCGACATGACCTTCGGTCCGGAACTGAAGTTCATCAAGGCGCCGACCGCCGAGCAGGGCCAGAACCTGCCGCCATCGGCCGGCCTGCAGTTCTTCGGGCTGGTCGATATCAACGGCGCCAGCGAACAGATGACGGTGCGGCTGATGGATCGCGACGACAACGAACTCTACAAGGTCACGCTCGACCCGGTGCGGTCGGCGTAAGGGCCTGAGGCCCGTTCACCCTCCCCCTGGTCGGCGAGGTGGCTTCGCAAAGCGAAGCTGGCGAGACGGGGTGGGGGTGAAGCGCCGGCGTGGGGAGATCCCCACCCCGCTCCGCTTCGCGGATCGACCCTCCCCACAAGGGGGAGGGTGAGGCGCGGTCAGCGCTTTCGATGTCGATATTTTCGATTGCAAGAACGGATTAAATCACCAGCCCGTGGCATAGGCTGCCGATCCTAATCCGGATAGCAGACCATCGGGATGTTCGGCCAGACGGCGCTGTCGCAATTGTTGGCGTCCTGCCTTTGCTTAAAGGCGGCGCTGACCGGGCCGGTCACCATCGGGTCGACGCCGTCGGGCGCATCGGCGAAAACCTGTTCGGCCGACGGCGCGTCCGCCGACAAGGCAGGGCGTGCTTGCTTCAGTGTCGCCGCCGACTGTGCGGCGTTGGCCGCCAGCAGGACGGCAAAGGCTACCGATGCGATGAGCGGCCAAAATCGGTTGAGTTTATCGGTCATGACGTTCGAACTGCCCGGGACCCGGAAAGGTTCCCGCCTTGGTTAACAAAATCATCTCACACGAGGATGCTTAAGATTTGATGAGTATTTGGTGTCGCGCTTCCTCTTTCGCAAATGCGAAAAACCCTGTATGAGCCGCGCAACCGAAAGAGGCAGCGCCTTTTGGCCTGCTGCCTGCAACGCTCCCGAGACCAGAACATGAAAATCCGTAATATCGCGATCATCGCGCACGTCGACCATGGAAAAACCACCCTCGTCGACCAATTGCTGCGGCAATCCGGCTCCTTCCGCGACAATCAGCGCGTCGCCGAGCGCGCCATGGATTCCAACGACCTCGAAAAGGAACGTGGCATCACCATCCTGGCCAAGGCGACCTCGGTCGACTGGAAGGACACCCGCATCAACATCGTCGACACCCCCGGCCACGCCGATTTCGGCGGCGAGGTCGAACGCATCCTGTCGATGGTGGATTCGGCCATCGTGCTGGTCGACGCCGCCGAAGGGCCGATGCCGCAGACCAAGTTCGTCGTCGGCAAGGCGCTCAAGGTCGGCCTGAAGCCGATCGTCGTCATCAACAAGATCGATCGCCCGGATGCCCGCCATGTCGAGGTGGTCAATGAGGTGTTCGACCTGTTTGCCGCGCTCGACGCCACCGACGAGCAGCTCGATTTCCCGATTCTCTACGGCTCGGGCCGCGACGGCTGGGTTTCCGAAAATCCGGAAGGCCCCAAGGACCAGGGCCTGGCGCCGCTGTTCGACCTCGTCATCAAGCATGTGCCGGCGCCGACCGTGCATCCCGGTCCGTTCCGCATGATCGGCACCATTCTGGAAGCGAACCCGTTCCTTGGCCGCATCATCACCGGCCGTATCGAGTCCGGCACGCTGAAGTCCAACCAGCCGGTCAAGGTGCTGCACCATGACGGCACGCTGGTCGAAACCGGCCGCATCTCGAAGATCCTCGCCTTCCGCGGCCTCGAGCGCCAGCCGATCGAAGAAGCCCAGGCAGGCGACATCGTCGCCATTGCCGGCCTGTCGAAAGGCACCGTCGCCGACACCTTCTGCGACCCTTCGGTGACCGAGCCGCTGCATGCGCAGCCGATCGATCCACCGACCGTGACCATGTCCTTCCTGGTCAACGATTCACCGCTGGCCGGGACCGAAGGCGACAAGGTGACCAGCCGTGTCATCCGCGACCGCCTGCTGCGCGAGGCCGAAGGCAATGTCGCGCTGAAGATCGAGGAATCGCCGGACAAGGATTCGTTCTTCGTTTCCGGCCGCGGCGAATTGCAGCTGGCCGTGCTGATCGAGACGATGCGCCGCGAAGGGTTTGAAATCGCCGTGTCGCGTCCGCGCGTGGTCATGCAGAAGGGCGACAATGGCGAATTGCTCGAGCCGGTCGAGGAAGTCGTCATCGACGTCGACGAGGAGCATGCCGGCATCGTCGTGCAGAAGATGTCGGAGCGCAAGGCCGAGATGGTCGAGCTGCGCCCGTCCGGCGGCAACCGCCAACGCATCGTCTTCCACGCGCCGACGCGCGGCCTGATCGGCTACCAGTCGGAGCTTTTGACCGACACACGCGGCACCGCCGTGATGAACCGGCTGTTCCATGCCTATGAGCCCTACAAGGGCGAATTGCCGGGCCGCACCAACGGCGTGCTGATCTCGAACGAACAGGGCGAGGCGGTGGCCTATGCCATGTGGAACCTGGAAGATCGCGGCCCGATGGTCATCGACCCGGGCGTCAAGGTCTATCAGGGCATGATCATCGGCATCCACAGCCGTGACAACGACCTTGAAGTGAACGTGCTGAAGGGCAAGAAGCTGACCAACATCCGCGCCGCCGGCAAGGACGAGGCGGTGAAGCTCACTCCGCCGATCCGCATGACGCTGGAGCGCGCGCTGGCCTGGATCCAGGACGACGAGCTGGTCGAGGTGACGCCAAAGACGATCCGCCTGCGCAAGCTCTATCTCGATCCGAACGAGCGCAAGCGCTTCGAGAAGTCGGCCAAGGCGGTCGGCGCGGCGTAAGCTGTCAATTTTCCAAGAGCCGGGAGGGGTGGAGTACTCATGTGCTCCGCCCCTCTTTTCATTTATCCACCCGCAGCCGAGATGATGGCCTGGCGATCGGGTTCGGCGACGAGATCGATGCGGATCGTCGCTCCATCCCGGGCCGGCTTGCGCAGCGCCCTGGCGCCTTCCGGGTCAATAATCAGCAATCGCCTGTCTTCCAGTGCCTGAAGCCGCGATCGCGAGATGCCGAGTCCATTGGCAAGCAGCCTGTCGAGCCGGAGCGACGTCGGCATTTCGAGCCCGAGCTTGAGTTCCAGCGCGGTTGCGCTTTCCCCTGTGTCGCCGAGCCTTTGCTTGTGGACAGTCACATCGGGAAACTCTTCGACACGCCCCACACGGCTGCGCAGGGCAACGACATCGAAAGCGTGGCGCCGCGCCAATGCCGGATCGTTGCTTTCCAGCGCCCGCAACAGCGCCGGCTCGATGTCGCGGCGGTTGCAGCGCTCGAGAATGCCGAAATTCCAGGAATTGTCGCAGTCGATGCAGCGATAGATCAGCCAGACGTCGATGCGCTTGCCGTTGGCGTTGACGCGAAATTTCTCGCTGCAGCGATAGGCCTTCACGCCGCCGCAGCGATTGCAGTTGATGAGTGGCCGAGGTGCGATTTCAGGCGTGATCGCCCAGTGGATGCACAGATAACCAGACATGCCGATAAGCCCTTCCCGTCGGGAAGTTCATCAGGTCGGCGATGTCGAGATGCCCATGGGGCACGGCGTGGCGCAAGCTTGCTATGATCGGAAATCAGGCGTCACGGGCGGTTGCGCGCGACAGCGGTTCAGCAGTGCCAAACCGGTCTCGAACCGCCGCCCAGAGGAACACGTGAAAATGAAAACAGACACCGCGAATACGGCGCCATGCATTGTGTCGGGGGAGTTGACGAGACCGGCGGTTACGTAGGCAAAGTGAAGCTCGAAATGGTGTCGGGGCGGAATTTCTAGCCGTAGCCAATGACGACGGCAAGGCGGCAGTGACTTCAAACGGATGATGGCTTCCGACTTTGTTTGGAGACTGCCAATTGTCGGGGCGACGGGAGGAGGGACTGGCGGCGATGCTGGCAACCAGTGCTTGTCCAGTGGGAAATTACCGTTGGTTCCAGCCACTTGCGATCACCCTTCTGATGACGCTGATGCCCAAGGGGGGTATGCTTTCTATCTCTTCAATGGTTCGCAAGACCGAATAGTGATCAATCTTTTCAGAGTACCGTCCCGGCTTGATTCCAAAGCCGTGGATTACAGTAAATATATGATTCTCTGAGCGGTAGTCGTCTTCATCGAACGTCACTATCAAGAGGCTGTGGTTTTTCTTCGACCAAACGGCGTAGCCTCCAAGATGATTTTTCAACCAGGTGTCAGCCGCCTCTATTGTGCCATCATGCATGTCATTCCTGAGATTGGGGATCACGAAGCTCACGGATGGCAGCTTCGCGTAGTCGCGAGGGAACTGGGCCAAGGACTTCTCAGATCCCTTTGCGTCCGCAAACGATTCCCAGGGATTGTGTTTTCGTGGCGATCCGGCTTCGACGTAGCCCGCGAACGTCTTGCCGTGAGCCCGAAGACGAGCGGCCAGGTTCGGCGCGGCAAAGACGTGCATGCCATCGTCATGGACGTCTTGTGTCAAGCCGCTGAACAGCGCGAAGTAATTGGGTTGGCTGGGGTGAGCAACCCCGTAGGATCGATCGAACACGGCGCCGCCCTTCGCCAGCTTGTTCAAATAGGGGGCAGCTCGTCCCGCCCGAGCAATCTGGTCAAAGGCGTGGTTCTCCATGATCACGACAACGACGTGATCATACTTTGGCGGCTTCCTCGACGATGCTGCGGCCAGGGGCGCCCCGCTGAGCGCGATGCTGGCTGTCAGCACAGCCAGCATTGCGAACCGTCGAACGACCGCGCGCCAACTCCGCACAACCACGAAAACTCCTCCTCCCGCCTGATCGGCAAGATCAAGCTGACTGCAAGTCAGGCATGGCAGTCAAGGGCATGGCCGAACGCTGAGCCGGCCCGGGATCTGCGGCTACCGAAGTTGCAAGCGGTGATGTCGATCGGATATCGTCCGCCCTTCAACCGCTGTAAGGCAGTGCCATGCACGTCACCTCGCTTCTGATCTTCGCCGCCGCTTTGTTCGTTGCCGCCGGCTCGCCCGGTCCGTCGATCGCGGCGCTCGTCGCGCGGGTCATCTCGAAGGGCTTTCGCGATGTGTTCCCGTTCCTGCTCGCCATGTGGATCGGCGAGGGCATCTGGCTGTCGCTGGCGGTGTTCGGGCTGGCTGTCGTGGCGCAGACCTTCCATTTCGCCTTCGTCCTGGTGAAATGGGTTGGCGTTGCCTATCTTGCCTACCTCGCCTGGAAGATGTGGACCGCGCCGGTCGAGGCGCGCGAGGGCGAGATGCCGCGCGAGGATTCGGCCGTCAGACTGTTCTTCGCCGGCATGGCGGTGACGCTCGGCAACCCCAAGATCATGATGTTCTACCTGGCGCTGTTGCCGACCATCATCGACCTCGCTTCGGTCAGCCTCGTCGGCTGGGTCGAGCTGACGGCGACCATGGCCGTGGTGCTGGTGGCCATCGACCTCGCCTGGGTGCTCGCCGCCGCGCAGGCGCGCAAGCTGTTGAAAAGCAAGCGCGCCATGAAGATCGCCAACCGCGTCAGCGCCGGCACCATGGCGGGTGCCGCGGCAGCGATCGCGGCACGGTCCTGAGGCGAGGCGTCAGCCCATCATGTTGATGATCGGCGCGATCTCGACGTTGCAGTTGGGTTCCATAAGGATCGGACAGTCCTTGGCCTTGCTGGTGGCGTCGTCTATGTCTTTCGCTTCGATGACCGAGTAGCCACCGGTCGGGTTGCTGCCGCCATTGTTCTCCACCTTGCCACCGGGCAGGACGGTCTTTGACATGCCGACCGGATTGCCGCTGTCGACGACTGCCGAGCCAAGCTTTCCGAACCAGCCTGTCCAGGCGTCCATCATCGCCTTCCGCTCGGCTTCGGTCGTCGGCATCTTGCCGGAGCCGTGATAGATGTAGAGAAACTTCGCCATGTTCTCCTCCCTTGGTGAGCGGCATCGAACCGGCAAGCGGTCATGCCGCACGCCGATCATCGGACCAAACCGGCAAACAAGCAACGAGAATGCGAAGCTGCTAATATAGGCGCGGGTGGGTTCCAGCGCCGAGCCTTACCGCGCCATGGCGTGGTATTCGTCGTTCGGCCGCATGTCGATTGCCGCCGCGACCCGGTTCGACATGTTGAAAAAGGCGGCGGTCGAGGCGATGTCCCAGATGTCGCGGTCGGAAAAACCGGCATGGCGCAGCGCCGCCCGGTCGGCCTCGACGATCTTCGCTGGATCCTCGGTCAGCTTGACCGCGAATTCGAGCATCGCCGCCTGCCTGGGCGAAAGATCGGCGGCGCGGAAATTCATCACCATCATCTCGCCGAGCGCCGGATCGCCGGACAGCTGGCGCACCGCCGCGCCATGCGCGGTCAGGCAATAATAGCAGTGGTTGATGGAGGAGACGACGACCGCGATCATCTCGCGCTCCAGCTTCGTCAGGCCGGATTCACCGAGCATCAGATCATTGTACATGTCGGTGAAGGCGCGAAGCTTCCTGTCGTCGAAGGCGTAGGCCCGGAGCACGTTGGGAACGAGGCCGAGCTTCTCCTCGCATTTGGCGAAATAGGCTTTTGTCGCTTCGCTGAGGTCCGCGTTGCCGAGGTCAAGCGCGGTGATCTTGCCGGTCATCGGGTGTTTCTCCTCATCACGCGTTGGCCTGCCGCCGAATTCCGATATTTCTTTGCAAGCCGTCAAACCTTTGTCGCCAAACAGCGGTCATCTGCTACCATAGTCGCAAAAGCATGTGACGGGAGGGAATTAGCGTCATGGCCAGCCTGAAAACCGCAAGCCAGCCGAAAAAGAGCCAGGCAAAGGGGGAAGACAAGTCCGGCAAGCTCGCCGATTACCTGCTGGCCCGAGCCCCCGCCGAAGACATCGCCGCCTATGACGTAGCCGACCTCGTGCGTGCCGCGGATCTCGCCGGGCGCGCTGTCGCCCGGCACAAGAAGGGCGACTGCGTCGTCGCGATCGATGTCGATTCCGGTGTCGTCCGCCAAGGCCGGCCGATGACCGTCATCACCGTCGTCAACGACAACATGCCGTTCCTGTTCGATTCCATTCTCGGCGAAATCACCGACGGTGCCGGCGAGCCGCTGCTCGTTACCCATCCGGTTATCGTCGTCAAACATGGCAAGGGCGGAGTCGAGGAAATTCTCGGCGACGGCGGCTCCGTGAAGAGCGACACCGCCCACGACCGGCTGAGTGTCATTCATGTCCATATCGGCCGCCTTTCCGTCGAACATGCCGAGGCTTTGGCCGGACGGTTGAAGAAGCTTTTGGGTCAGGTGCGCGCCGCGGTCACCGACTGGAAGCCGATGCTGGCCCGCCTCGACCAGGCGATCTCCGAATTCCGCTACGCGCCGGTGCCGCTCGACAAGGCCAACGTCACCGAGGCGATCGCCTTCCTCGAATGGCTGCGCGACGACAATTTCACCTTTCTCGGCATGCGCGAGTTCAAGTACACCGGCAGCGAGAAGAGCGGCATGCTGGAGCGCGCCGACAAGCCCGGCCTCGGCATCCTGGCCGATCCCGACGTGCTAGTACTCAGGCGCGGCACCGAAGCGGTGACGACGACACCGGAGATCCGTGCTTTCCTGCACGGGCCGGAGCCGCTGATCGTCACCAAGGCCAATGCCAAGTCGGCGGTGCATCGCCGCATCTATCTCGACTACATCGGCGTCAAGACCTACACCGACAAGGGGGTGCTTTCGGGCGAACTGCGCATCGTCGGCCTGTTCACGTCGACCGCCTACACGCGCTCGGTGATGAAAATCCCGTATCTCAGGTCGAAGGCCGAAACCATCATCGCCAAATCCGGCTTCAATCCGGAGGATCATTCCGGCAAGGCGCTGATCAATGTGCTGGAGAGCTATCCGCGCGACGAACTGTTCCAGGTTCCGGTGCCGATCCTGCGCAAGCACGCCGAGGCCATTCTGGGGCTGGTGGAGCGGCCTCGCGTCAGGGCGCTGGTGCGCGCCGACCAGTTCGACCGCTTCGTCTCGATCCTCGTCTTCGTGCCGCGCGACCGCTACGACAGTGTCGTGCGCGAGAAGATCGGCGCCTATCTCAAGACGGTGTTCGAAGGGCGGCTGTCGGCATACTACCCGGCCTTCCCGGAAGGCGGGCTGGCGCGCGTTCACTTCATCATCGGCCGCTCCGGCGGCAAGACGCCGAAAATCGAACAGGCAGCGATCGAGGCGGCGATCCGCGACATCGTGCGGACCTGGGAGGACGCGCTGCGCGAAACAGCGGCAGAATCCGGCGCCGATCCGGCGCTGTCGGCAATCGCCTCGCGGTTTTCCGAAAGCTATCGCGACAGTTTCTCGCCGGCCGTGGCGCTGGTCGATGCCGGGCGCATCGCCAGGATCAGTGCCGCCAATCCGATCGCCATCGACTACTACCGCGGCGCCCATCAGAAGCCACACCAGGCGGCGCTGAAGATCTATCACCACGGCAGCCCGGTGGCGCTGTCGCGGCGGGTGCCGGTGCTGGAAAACATCGGCTTCCGCGTCATCAGCGAGCGCACCTTCGAGGTTGGCGACGACGCGACCGGCATGATCAAGAGTGATCAGCCCGGCATGGTCTTCATCCACGACATGGAGCTTGAGAACAGCTACGGCAAGCCGATCGACCTTGGCGATCATGGCGCGCTGTTCGAGGACGCATTCCTCGCCGTCTGGCGCGGCGACGTCGACAATGATGGCTATAACGGCCTTGCTCAGACCGCCGGCCTCTGGTCGGGGGAGATCACCATCCTGCGCGCCTATGGCCGCTATCTGCAGCAGGTGGGCATTCCGCAGAGCCAGGATTTCATCGCCGCGGCGCTCAATCGCTATCCCGAAATCGCGCGCGGCCTGCATGCCCTGTTCCTCGCCCGGCTCGGGCCGGCCGCCGAGACGGAAGGCGTCGTTGCGGCCAAGCATCTCAAGGCCAAGATCAAGGACGCGCTGGAAGACGTTCCCAACATCGACGACGACACCATCATCCGTCGCTATCTCAACCTGATCGAAGCCTCGCTGCGCACCAATCATTTCGTTGCCGATACGAAAGACAAGGGCCAGTCGCTGGCGATCAAGCTCGATTCGCGCTCGGTCGACGGGTTGCCCGAGCCGCGGCCGTGGCGGGAGATCTTCGTCTACGGCTCCGAGGTCGAAGGCGTGCATCTGCGCTTCGGTCCCGTGGCGCGCGGCGGCCTGCGTTGGTCGGACCGCGCCCAGGATTATCGCACCGAGGTGCTCGGCCTGGTCAAGGCGCAGCAGGTCAAGAACGCCGTCATCGTGCCGGTCGGCGCCAAGGGCGGCTTCTTCCCCAAGCGCCTGCCGGCGGGCGGCGGCCGCGACGCCATTTTCGAAGCCGGCACGTCGGCATACAAGAACTATGTCTCGAGCCTTTTGTCGATCACCGACAATATCGGCCTCGACGGGGTCATTCCGCCGGTCGGCGTGGTGCGCCGCGACCAGGACGATCCGTACTTCGTCGTCGCCGCCGACAAGGGCACGGCGACCTTCTCCGATACCGCCAACGCGATCAGCGAGAGCCATGGCTTCTGGCTCGACGACGCCTTCGCCAGCGGCGGTTCGGCCGGCTACGACCACAAGAAGATGGGCATCACCGCCAAGGGCGCCTGGGAAGCGGTCAAGCGGCATTTCCGCGAGATGAACCGCGACATCCAGACCTCTCCCTTCACCGTCGTCGGCGTCGGCGACATGTCGGGCGACGTGTTCGGCAACGGCATGCTGCTGTCCGAGAAGACCCGGCTGATCGCCGCCTTCGACCATCGCGACATCTTCATCGACCCGGATCCGGACATGGCGGCGTCGCTGGCCGAGCGCCAGCGCATGTTCGCGTTGCCGCGTTCGAGCTGGCAGGATTACGACAAGACGAAGCTGTCGGAAGGCGGCGTCATCGTCTCGCGCAACCAGAAGTCGATCACCTTGCCGGCTGCGGCCGCTGCGGCCATCGGCCTTGGCAAGACCACGGCGTCGCCGGTCGAGATCATGAACGCCATCCTCAAGGCGCCGGTCGACCTTCTGTGGTTCGGCGGTATCGGCACGTATCTGCGGGCATCCACCGAGACCAATGCCGATGTCGGCGACCGCGCTAACGACGCCATCCGCATCACGGCGCTCGACGTGCGCGCCAAGGTGATCGGCGAGGGCGCCAATCTCGGCGTGACGCAACGGGCGCGTATCGAGTTCGGCCTGAACGGCGGTCGCTGCAATTCCGACGCCATCGACAATTCGGGCGGCGTCAACTGCTCCGACGTCGAGGTCAATATCAAGATCGCGCTGGCGTCGGCCATGCGCAAGGGATCGCTGACACGCCCGGCGCGCAACAAGTTGCTCGCCGAGATGACCGGGGAGGTCGGCGCACTGGTGCTCTCCAACAATTACGAGCAGACGCTGGCGCTTTCCATCGCCCGCAAGCGCGGGCTCGCCGACATTGCTCACCAGAGCCGCTTCATGGCGGCGCTGGAAGCGCGTGGCCTGCTCAATCGCACCGTGGAGACGCTGCCGTCGCCGGCGGCGCTTGCCGAGCGCGAAGCACGCGGCGAACCGCTGACCAGGGCCGAGCTCGGCGTGCTGCTCGCCTACGCCAAGATCGTGCTGTTTTCCGACATCGTCGCCAGCGACGTGCCGGACGAGCCGCATTTCGACCGCGACCTGATGGACTATTTCCCGGAGCGCATGGCGAAGAAATTCGCGTCCGAGATCCACGGCCATCGCCTGCGCCGCGAAATCATCGCCCGCGTCGTCGCCAACGACCTGGTCAACCGGGGTGGGCCGTCCTTCGTCAACCGGCTGCAGGAGGCGACCGGTCGCAGCGTCGCCGACGTTGTCCGCACCTTCGCGGTCGTCCGCGACGGATTTGCCTTGCCGGCGCTCTATAGCGAGATCGACGCGCTCGACAACCGCATCGACGGACAGGTGCAGCTCGATCTCTACCAGGCGGTCAGCCGGCTGATCTACGTGACCAGCGGCTGGTATCTGAAGAACGATGCCGGCACGGCTGGGCTGGCCCAGCGCATCGCCGAACTGCAGGAAGCACGCAAGGCGCTGGAACCGAAGCTCGCCTCGCTGCTGCCGGCCTTCTCGCGCGAGCGGATCGAGGACAAGCGGCATGGTCTGTTCAAGAGCGGCGCGCCGGAAAGGCTGGCCGAACAGCTGGCGCTGACCGACGTGGCCGAACTGATCCCCGACATCGCGCTGACGGCGCGGACGGCCAATGCCGACATCGTTGCCGCGGCGAAGGCGTTCTTCGCGGTCAGCGATGCCTTCCGCATCCCGCGCGTCGAGGACGCGGCGCGTTCGATCACGCCTTCCGACTACTACGACCAGCTGGCGCTATCGCGCGCCACCGATACGATCGGCTCGGCGCGGCGTGGCATCGCGGTGGCGGCGCTCACCGGCCATGCCAAGGCGGCGGATCCGGTGGCGGCGTGGCTGGAGGCCGGCGGCGAGCGGGTGGCGCGCATCCGCGAGCGGCTGCAGGCGCTGACCGAGGGCGGCGACATCACCGTGTCGCGGCTGTCGGTCGCATCCGGCCTGATGAGCGATCTGTCGGGGATGTAGTGACGGGATGTTATTGGGCAAGCTTTGGGGCGAGCGGTCTGTTGGGCATTCCTTGCGGCCGCTCGGTCTTGAGGTGACCACCCGGCCATGAGCGAAGACATTTACGACCCACAATTCGTCAAAGGTGTCTTCGATCGCTGCTCCAGTCAGTACATCACGTTCAGCTGGATATGTTCATTCGGCTTTACCGAGCGCTGGCGCCGGCAATGCGTCAAATCGATGCCGGCGCCGACGGGGCCGGATCCAGAGGGCTACGATCTGATGGCCGGTACCGGCGAGGTCTGGCCGCATCTGCTCAAACGCTTTCCCGACATAGGGGCGATAACAGCCGTCGATATCTCATCGGGCATGCATCACCGCGCCATGGAGCGCCTGCACGCGCATCGCGCCCACAAGATCGCCTTCGTCGAGGACGACGTTCTGGCCAGCGACCTGCCGAAAGAAAGCGCCGATTTCATCATTTCCACGTTCGGACTGAAGACTTTCAATGGCAAGCAGCATGCGAAGCTCGCAAAGCTGACCGCGCGCTGCCTCAAGCCCGGCGGCGTCTTCTGCATGATCGAGGCTTCCGACCCGAAGGGATGGTGGCTGAGGCCGCTCTATCTCTTCCACCTGAAGGTCATGTTACCGCTCATCGAGAGGGTGCTGCTCAGGGGCGCGCAGGATTTCGCGAGGATCGGCACCTACTCGACCAATTTCGGCGACGCCTCCGCTTTTGCCGAAATGCTGAGGGCCGAGGGGCTGGACGTCGAGTTCAAACGCTTCTTCTTCGGCTGCGCTACTGCGGTTGCGGGTAGGAAGCCGGCCGCATTTGCGCGGCCATGAAAAACATGCAGACATGGCGCCCGACGCGGGCGCGGCCGGGGGAATCAGCATGGCGGTAGAAACAGTGCAGCGTGCATCCGGGCGCGGCATCTGGGGATGGATGTTCTTTGACTGGGCGGCGCAGCCGTTCTTCACGGTCGTCACCACCTTCATCTTCGGTCCTTATTTCGTTTCGCGCATGGCGGGCGACCCCAACACCGGCCAGGCCGTCTGGGGTTACGGGATCGCCGCGGCAGGGCTGGTCATCGCCGTGCTGTCGCCGATCCTCGGCTCGATCGCCGACCAGACCGGACCGCGCAAGCCATGGATAGCGTTCTTCGCCGCGATCAAGATCACCAGCCTGACCCTGCTCTGGTTCGCCGCGCCCGGCTCCAACCTGTTCCTGGTCGTGGCGCTGTTTTCGCTGGCCTCCGTGGCGGCGGAATTCTCGACCGTGTTCAACGATTCGATGATGCCGCGCCTGGTGCCGAAACGCGAGATCGGCCGGATCTCCAACATTGCCTGGGGCCTCGGCTATCTCGGTGGCATGATCGCGCTGATCTTCGTCGTCACCTGCATGGCTGGCTCACCGGAAACCGGCAAGACGATCATCGGCATCGACCCACTGTTCGGGCTCGACCCGAAGCTGGGCGAGGATGCCAGGGCCACCGGACCGCTGTCGGCGGGCTGGTATTTCCTGTTCATCCTGCCGATGTTCTTCTTCACGCCGGACGCCATCAAGGGCATTGCGATCGGGCCGGCGGTGCGCGAAGGCCTGTCGGAACTGAAATCGACGCTGGCCGAGGTGCGCCGGCGCGGCGGCATCTTCCGCTTCCTCGTCGCCCGCATGATCTACCAGGACGGCGTCAATGCGCTGTTGGCGCTGGGCGGCACCTTCGCGGCGGCGATGTTCCACTGGTCGATCACCGAGATCGGCATGTTCGGCATCATCCTCAACGTCGTCGCCATCTTCGGCTGCTGGATCGCCGCGCGCCTCGATACCGCACTTGGCTCCAAGGTGGTGGTGATGATTGCGCTGGTGATGCTCTCGGTCGCCACCATCGGCGTCGTCTCGACGGGTCCGGGCTTCACGCTGCTCGGCCTGATACAGCTGTCGACGGTCGATTCGGGCGGGCTGTTCGGCACGGCGGCCGAAAAGGCCTACATCATGTACGGGCTGTTGATCGGCCTGGCCTTCGGGCCGGTGCAGGCGTCGTCGCGTTCCTACATGGCGCGCAGCGTGACGGCGGCGGAATCCGGCCGCTATTTCGGCATCTATGCGCTGGCTGGACGGGCAACCAGCTTCCTGGCGCCGTTCCTGGTGGCGACGATCACCGCCGTCAGCGGCTCGGCCCGGCTTGGCATGGCGGTGATCATCCTGTTCCTGGCCATCGGCATGGCGATCCTGATCAGGACGCCCTATCCGGCGGATCGGCCGGCGGAGTGACTTTACCCTCCCCCTTGTGGGGGTGAGCAGCCGGTTCGCGTGAGCGAATTCATCGTGCCAGTGGCACGATGAAAGGCCGGCGAACGCCGGGACGCTGCGAAGCAGCGGGGACCCGGCCGGGCGGTTGGAATCAGCTATCTGGCCCTTCGCAAGCTCAGGGCGTTCGAAGCTCGAAAAGCCAAGCAATTGGCTTTTCGTCCGGCGCGCGGACCGCTTCTCACCCCCACAAGGGGAAGGGTAAGGCGCCTCAATGCCGGAAATGCCTCACGCCCGTAAACACCATCGCGATGCCGTGCTTGTCGGCGGCGGCGATGACGTCGTCGTCACGCATCGAGCCGCCCGGCTGGATGACGGCGGTGGCGCCGGCCTCGATCGCGGACAGCAAGCCGTCGGCGAAGGGGAAGAAGGCGTCGGAAGCGACGACGGAGCCCCTGGTCAGCGGTTGGGCAAGGCCTGCTGCCTCGGCGGCGTCGAGCGCCTTGCGGGCGGCGATGCGTGAGGAATCGACCCGGCTCATCTGGCCGGCGCCGATGCCGACGGTTGCGCCGTCCTTGACGTAGACGATGGCGTTCGACTTGACGTGCTTGGCGACGCGGAAGGCGAACTTCAGGTCGGCCATTTCGGCCGCTGTCGGCTCGCGCTTCGTCACCACCTTCAGCTCGAGGTCGTCGACCACGGCATTGTCCCTGCCCTGGACGAGCAGGCCGCCGGCGACGGATTTGACCGTCGTGCCAGGGGTGCGCGGATCGGGCAGTCCGCCGGTGACCAGCAGGCGCAGGTTCTTCTTCGCCGCGACGATTGCCGCTGCCTCGTCGGTCGCATCGGGTGCAATGATCACCTCGGTGAAGGTCTTCACGATCTCTTCGGCGGCCTCGGCGTCGAGGACACGGTTCATGGCAACGATACCGCCGAAGGCCGAGACGGGATCGCAGGCGAGCGCCCTGGCGTAGGCTGCCTTCAGCGACGTGCCTTCAGCGACGCCGCATGGGTTGGCATGCTTGATGATGGCAACGGCGGCGGAGCGGTTCGGATCGAATTCGCCGGCCAGTTCGAAAGCGGCGTCGGTGTCGTTGATGTTGTTGTAGGAGAGCTGCTTGCCCTGAAGCTGGCGCGCAGTGGCGACGCCCGGCCGCTTGTCGCCGTTGACGTAGAAGCCGGCGCTCTGGTGCGGGTTCTCGCCATAGCGCATCACCTCGACCAGCCTGCCGCCAAAGGCGCGCCAGGTCGGATGCTCGATCTCGAGCGCCTCGGCGAACCAGCCGGAGATCGCCGCGTCATAGCTGGCGGTGCGGGCAAAGGCCTTGGCCGCCAGCTTCTTGCGGAAATCCAGCGACAGCGAGCCGAAATTCATCTCCAGCGCATTGAGCACCGAGGCGTAATCGCCGGGGTCGGTGACGATGGCGACATAGGCGTGGTTCTTGGCCGAGGCGCGGATCATCGCCGGGCCGCCAATGTCGATGTTCTCGACGATCGCGGCATAGTCGGCGCCGGAGCGGCGGACTTCCTCGAAAGGGTAGAGATTGGAGACGACCAGATCGATCGGCTCGATCTTGTGGTCGCGCATCGCCTTGGCATGCTCGGGGTCGTCACGCACGCCAAGCAGCGCGCCATGCACCGAAGGATGCAGCGTCTTGACGCGGCCATCCATGATCTCGGGAAAACCGGTGAGCTCGGAGACGTCGCGCACGGCCATGCCGGCTTCGGCGATCGCCTTGGCCGTGCCGCCGGTGGAGACCAGCTCGACGCCGGCGGCCGCCAGCGCCCTGGCGAGATCGATGAGGCCGGTCTTGTCGAAAACGGAGAGCAGCGCGCGACGGACGGGAACGAGATCAGGGGCGGGAATGTTCTTGGCGGCGACGGCCATGGGCTGGCGGCCTTTCACGGCTTGTGTGGTGGATGCCCGCGCCGTAGCACATGAGGCCCGGAAATCAAGCGCCGCGCATCATTCGACGGTTTCACATGCAATTTGGTGGTCCCGGATATAGGCTCATCTCCTCTTAATGGAGGAGAACCGATGGCATTTGTCCGTATTGGCCAATTCAAGGCTTTGCCGGATACGACGGAGCAATTGCGGGCGATCTACGAGGGCGAGGCGATCCCCGCCATCCGCGCCGCGAACGGCAACATCAGCGCCGTGCTGCTGCAACAGCATCAGCAGCGCGACATATTCATGGCAATCACCGTCTGGAGCACCGTCGAGGACGCGGAGCGTTATGACCGCAGCGGCCAGGCGGCGGCGATGGTCGACAAGATCCGCTTCGCCTTCGCCGGCCCGCCATCGCTCAGCACCTATGACGCCTTCGGTATTTCGCAACAGGCTTGAGCGCGCCGACTGTGCTGGCGCGTCAGCTCAGTTGTTTTCCGGGTAGCCGGCGACGCTGGTGCGCGTCAGCTGCCAATGGACCTCGGCAACGTCCGATGCCTTGAAGGCGAGCACGATCTGCCGGCTGCGGCGCGGGCCGCCAAGACCGGCGAAATAGATCGATTCCTCGACCTCCGGCACCACTTCGGTGGAGGTGAACACCCAGGTGTCGGCCTGATCTGCGGCCAGGACCAGGCGATCGTGCTCGTCCTGCAGCAGGTCGATGTCGGGGTGGACGTGGAAGCGGACGGTGATGAAATCGCGGCCGTTGTTGCGGATCGCGGCATTGCCCGGCCTCAGGAACCGGTCCCTGCCGGCCAGCACGTTGCCATTCGTCGACAGTTTCAGCTCGCGCTCATGCAGGAAGCCGAAGCGGGCGACATAGCCATCGTGGCGGGCGATGAAACCCTGAACGCCCTTCTGGTCGGTGCGCTTGCACGGGACGTGCTGCGGGCCGCCGATCAACGGCGAGCCGAGCAGGTCGTTGACGCGCAGCGAATGGCTGAAGCGTGCCGACGACGTGTCGTTGATGGTGGCGGTCGAGTGGGCGGCCGTGGCGCGGGCCAGCGGCCGGAACTCGGCGGCGCCATAGGTGTCGATGCCGGCATTGACGATGTAGTGCTGGCGGCCGGACGACAGTTCGAAGGCGAGGCATCCGGCGTGCGCGGCGTTGGAAACGTCGACCGGCGGTGGCAGGCCGGTGTCGGCGATGACGGTGACGCCTCCCATCGACAGGCGCTCATAGCCCGAATGCGGCGCATGCAGGAGCGGTGCGCCGGCGGTGTCGTCGTGGCGCAGGATGGTGGCGATGCGGTCATGGATGGTGGCGCCCATGCCGTTGAAGCGGGCGAGGCTGCCGTCCTGGTGGCGGAAGAAGCGCAGCGCCGGCAGCATGCGGTCGATGGCGCCGATCAGCGCCTGCGGCGGCGTTTCCGCCTGGTTGGCATAGGTCTGGCGAAGGGGCAAAAGGTCGGCGAGGATTTCCAGCACCGCCATCGGATTGCGCGAGATGTGTCCGCCGTCGGCGAGGATCTGGCGGTCGAGTTCCTCGGCGAGGTTGCGGGTCGCGCCGCGCAGCGCCGATGCGGGTGCCGGCAAGGAAAGGGCGGCGAAGGCCAGCGCGATGCGGGCGCGCAGCCGGTCCTTGCCGTCGGGCATCTCGCGCGCCATCGACTTGAGGTAGCGGATCTGCATGGCGAGCGATTTCAGGAAGGCGCGGTAGAAGGGGAACTCGGCGCCCTGCAACACGACAGAGGAATGCTGCAGCCAGGCGATGATGCGCTTGGCTGTCGTGCCGGGCTCCCAGGCAATGCCGGAAATATGGCTGCCATGCATGGCGATCCAGTCCGCGACCAGCGCGCGGGCGTTGGCGGCGGCAAGGTCGGTGCTGGCGGCACGCATGTGGCGCAGCCAGCGAAAGCCGTGCAGCGTCTTTTGCCAGCCGCGATTGGGTACGTTGATCTGGAAAGGCGACTTGCCGCCGGTCTCGACCAGGTGCCCCGACAAGGGGTAGCGGCCGTAGTAAATCTCAAGCGCGATCTGCGGGTCGGCGAGGCGCAGGTCCGGCGGCGCGATCAGCACACGTTCCGGCGTGCGGCCGGAATAGCGCCAGCGATAGACCGGCCCGGCACGCAGGCGCCGGCGCGTTTTGCGCCAGAACTCCTTCGCGACAAGCGTCCAAAGACGCGCCGTGCTGCTGGCAGCCAGTGCCAAAACCCCTCCTGATCGTCCTCTACCCCAAGCTCAAGCTTATATGATTCAAGAACTTATGCGAAGGCGGATTCCACCAAAGCGAGGGGGTTCACTCCGAGGCGGCATCATCGACCCCAAGAAAGTCAAGCCTTTCCGGGATCATATCGATGGTCGCGTCGCTGTTCATTTCCTCGTGTGGCGGTGTCGAAACTCGCTGGGCGAGCACGTCTCACGATCCCGAAAGAGCCGGGAAAAATAGAAGGCATCGTGTATGCCAACCGCCATGGCCACCGCCTCGACGGGTGAATCGGTGGTCACCAGCAATTGCTTGGCGAGGTCGAGCCGGATACGCAATTGGAATGCCTTGGGCGATAGCCCGGTGTGCAGTGCGAACTTGCGGCGCAGGGTCGCCGGCGACATTTCGAATTTCGCGGCGAACGCCTTGAGGTCAAGCGGTTCGACCGCGCGATTGCGCAGGTCCTCGACGGCGCGCTGGAAATCGGGACGGCTTTCGCTGTTGCCCCAGCCAATCGCTTGCCGGGCGGCCCGCACGACCAATCGATGCACGGTGGCGGCGGCCTCCGCCTGACTTAGCGCGGTATCCAGGGACAGCTCGGCATACAGCCGATCGAACAGCCGCTGCATGTCGCCGAGATCGGACAGACGAACGACCGGCGCCTGTTCAACGATCAGACGCATGCGCGTGAAATCGCGCGTCAAGGCACCTTCGAAGAGCGCCCAGCGCTCGGTCCATCCCGACTCGTCCGGCCCATAGGAATGCGCCTTGCCGGGGAACAGCCAGAACAGGCTGGGCGCCGCGATTGCCTGCTTGCCCGCGGCCCCGGTTTCCAGCCAGCCCTTGCCTTGCTCCACCAGCACCACGGCAAAATCCGGCAGCCTTCGCCCGACAATGGCTTGCTCGACACGATGGCGGCCGACACCCGTCACCGACAGGCCGCCCATCGCGGCCGAGGGCGATCGGTACAATGCCAATTGGCGGTCAGGCATGAGCGAAAAGTCCAGGTTGAATCTTCTGTTCATGGGCACTGGCCACCACAATAGGGCATTGTCAGCCTAGGCTGGAAGCCATGGGTGATTGAAATGTCGATATCGCGGGCAAAATCAACATTGCAGGACGTTCCTCCAGTCGCCCTTGCGGCCAACGGCAAAGTGCTGTCGACGGCGACGAACCGGTTGGGGTATCTCACCCCGACCGATCCGTCCGCCGGCATCGAGACCATTCGCCACCTCTACGGGATGCAAGGCTATGTCTGGCTCAAAGGCCTGTTGCCACGCAGCAAGGTGATCGATTTTCGCGGCTGGGTATTTTCGCATCTGGCGGATACGGGTTTGGTCAGGCCTGGGCTCGATCCTGCGCTCGGCATGGCGGCGGCCGGCGCATTCGACCGGAAATTGGCCGATCGCCGCATCATGTCGCTGGTCCGGTCAGCCGCTTATGAAGGCTTTTGCGCGCAACCGCTCTTGACCCGTTTCATGGACGAATTCCTGGGCGGGCTGTCCTACCTGCACAAGCGAAAGATCATGCGTTTCACCCAGCCGGGATCGCCTGTCGCGACGCCGGCGCATTATGATCTTGTCTATCTGCGCGGCGGCACCAGCCGTGTCGTTACGGCCTGGATACCCCTGGGCGACATTTCAGTTGATATGGGCGGCCTGGTCTATCTCGAGGGGTCGCATGCGATCGGCGTCGGCATGGAAGCCCGGTTCAACGAGAACAATGCCGGCCTGGATGCTCAGGAACGGATCAGCGCCTACAACCGCAACATGACCGAGGGCGGCTGGGTGTCGAAAGATCTGCCCGAAATGGCCGAGCGGTTTGATACGCGCTGGCTGATCGCGGATTTCGAGGCGGGCGACGTCGTGCTTCACTCGCCCTACATGATCCATGCCTCGACGACCAACCAGAGCCCAGACGGGCGAATCCGGCTGTCCACGGACATCCGTTTTCAAAACGTCGATGATGAAATCGACGCGCGGTGGGCGAACCACTGGAGTCTGGACGACATGCTCTAGATCAGTTCACCGTTTCACGGAAACGGCAAACCGCTCTAACTCTTTGTTTTGACGCAATTCCGGACGGAAAACCGTTTCACACTTTTCCTGGAATTGCTCTAGGATGTTCGACGCATGCGGGCGGCGAAGAAGCCATCTAGCCCCGAGCGTTCCGGCGCGCCGAGGTCGAGATCGGCGGGCGTCGTGCGCAGCGTGCCTTGCGGCGTCAGGAACGGGTCGATCCCGGCAATCTCGCCTTGCCGCAGCGGATCGTCGACGACCGCCGCCGTCGCCTTGAGGAAGGCGCGATGCAGGTCTTCGCCCTCGAGCGGGTCGAGCGAACAGTTGGAAAAGACGATCCTGCCGCCGGGCCTGACGAGGGTGACGGCGCGGGCGAGCAGCCTGCGTTGCAGGTCCGCGAGCTTTTCGACATCGGCCGCCGTCTTGGTCCATGGCACGTCGGGATGCCGCCGCACCGTGCCGGTCGACGAGCAGGGAGCGTCGAGGAGAACGGCGTCGAACAGCTCTTCCGGCTGGTATTTGAGCAGATCGGCCTGGACGATGTCGGCGGACAGGCCGAGGCGGTCGAGATTCTGCGCCAACCGGGCCAGCCGGTTCTTCGAAGTGTCGACCGCGGTGACCTTGGCGCCCGCGAGAATCAATTGCGCGGTCTTGCCGCCGGGGGCGGCGCAGAGATCGGCGACGCGCAGGCCCCTGACATCGCCGAACAGCCTTGCCGGAAGGCTGGCCGCCGCATCCTGAACCCACCAGGCACCTTCGGCAAAGCCCGGCAATTCGGTGACGGGACCAGCAAGCTTCTCCACTCGCACCGTACCGGTCGGCAGGACGATGCCGCCGAGCTGTTCGGCCCAGAGTTGGGGATCGGCCTTGACCGAGAAGTCGACAGGCGCCTCGTGCCGGTGCGCGGCGAGAATCTGCCTCGCCTTCTCCATGCCGTAGGCGGCCTTCAGCCGGTCGGAAAACCATTTCGGGGCTTCGTCGGTGGCGGCAAGCGCGGCCGGCAGCTCGGTTTCCTTGGCGCGGGCCAGCGTGCGCAGCACGCCGTTGACCAGGCCGGAGAAGCGCACGGTGCGCGGATCGGACTTGGCGTGGGTCACGGCCAGGTCGACGGCGGCGCTGTCGGGAATGTCGAGGAACAGGATCTGCGCCGCCGCGACATGCAATATGTGCGACAGGGCGGTGGCGTTGGGCGGCAGCGGCTTTTCCAGGCGCCGCGCCAGCAGCCCCGTGATGGTCATGCGATAGCGCAGCGCGGTGACCAGGATGGCGCGGACCAGGCCACGGTCGCGCATGTCGAGCGCCTTGTATTGCGGATGGCCGTTTTCGTGATCGGTCAGCCCGTCAAGCGGCGTCCTGGCATCGATGACGGCGGCAAGCAGGCGCGCCGCCGCCTTGCGGGCGGCGAGGCCGGCGACGAATTCGCCACCTCCATTGTGTTCCTGATCGCCTGAAACCGTGCGCCGAGGTGCCCTGTCCGCCACGTTCACGACCACCGGCCCTTGGGCCCGGTCGGGTTCCGGCCCCACGGGTTGGGTTTCGGCTTGGCCGGGTCCGCCGGCTGTTCCGGCCGCGCGGCCTGGTCCCACGGGCCTGAAGGCCGCTGTTCGTCCGCCTGCCGTGGCGTCGGGGCCTGGCGCGGGGCGGCCTGGGCGTCGCCGCCGGCCATCTGCCGCGCCATCGCCTGAAGGGCGGCGATGCGGTTCTCGGTGCTCGGGTGGGTGGAGAACAGACTGTCCATGCGCTCGCCGGAGAGAGGATTGATGATGAAGAGGTGGGCCATTGCCGGGTTGCGCTCGGCATCGGGGTTGGGAATGCGTTCAGCGCCACGGGCGATCTTGTCAAGCGCGGACGCCAGCCAGAGCGGGTGTCCACAGATTTCGGCGCCGCGCCGGTCGGCTTCGTATTCGCGGGTACGGCTGACCGCCATCTGCACGACCATGGCGGCAAAGGGCGCCACGATCATCGCCGCCAACACGCCGACAAAGCCGAACGGGTTGTTGTTGTCGCGATTGCCGCCGAGGAAGAAGGCGAAATTGCCGAGCATCGAGATGGCACCGGCAAAGGTCGCCACGATCGTCATGGTCAGCGTGTCTCGGTGCTGGACGTGTGCGAGTTCATGCGCCATCACCGCGGCGACTTCCTCATGCGTCAGTGCCTGCAAAAGGCCGGTGGAGGCCGCGACCGCCGCATTCTGTGGGTTGCGTCCGGTGGCGAAAGCGTTCGGCTGCGCATTGTCGATCAGATAGGTCTTCGGCATCGGCAGACCGGCACGCTCGGCGAGGCCCTGGACGATCGCGTGGTATTCGGGCGCGTTTCTTTCGTCGACCTCGACAGCGCGGTTCATCGACAGCACCATCTTGTCGGCGTTCCAGTAGCTGAACAGATTGGTGCCGGCGGCGATCACCAGGGCGATCATCATGCCGCCCGATCCGCCGATCAGGAAACCGACACCCATGAACAGCGCGGTCATCGCGGCAAGAAGCATGGCGGTGCGAAGTGTGTTCATCGTCTGCTCCTATCCAGAGGGCGGCAAAAAGGGGTCGATCGGTGCGGGTTCATCGCTATATGATGGGAAACGCCAGGTCCCGTTTCAATCCGCCGGAAATATCGCATGAACGACGAAACCAGTAAAACGCCTGCCGGCCAAGGTGGCGACGCGCCGCAAAAAATGCTGACGCCGGCCGCGCGCCGCGCGCTGGCCGAGGCCGAGGCACGGCGGCAAGACTATCGCCAGAAGGAAGCCGCGATGCCGAAGGAAATCGGCGGCCGTGGCGGCAAGGAACCCGGCCGCTACGGCGACTGGGAGGTCAAGGGATTGACCAGCGATTTCTAGCGCCTGGTCTAGGCGGCGCTGCGCTGCGGCTCCAGCGCGATCCAGCCACGCTCGTCGATGGTGATGCCGATCATGTCGTAACCAGCGATCGCTGCATGTTGCGTGGACTGCGGATGCTGGTGCGTGGCGTTGATCACCATAACCGCGGCCTCCGCCGCCTCTGCAGCCGCTATGCCGGCTGGAGCATCCTCGAATACGAGGCAATCACGTGCATCGAAGCCGAGCCGGTTCGCGCCGAGCCGGAAGCAATCGGGCGCCGGCTTGCCACGGGAAACATCTTCCGCCGCGACGAGGACGGAAGGGACGGGAATGCCGGCAGCCACCATGCGCAACAGCGCCAGCTCGCGTGGCGCTGAAGTCACGATCGCCCAGCGCTCAGGCGGCAGCGAATTGAGAAACGCCGCGGCGCCGGCGATCTGCACAATGCCATCCAGATCGGCGGCTTCGGCCTTCAGCAGCAGATCGGCTTCATATGCCGGATCGACTCCCGGGAGGGCCAGGCCGGCAATCGTCTCGATCGCCCGCACGCCATGGATCGTCGGCAGGAAGGCGGCAACGTCCAGGCCCTGCCGCCGCGCCCAATCGCTCCACACCCGTTCCGCCGATGCGATGGAATTGATGAGCGTGCCGTCCATGTCGAAGAGGAAGGCGGCGAATTTTCTGCCTGCGAACATGGTTTTCCTTGAATCGGGGGGCGTGTCGAGGGAAGGCCCAACCGTAACGTCAAGGCGCCGGCATGGGAAGGCGCGGACTGGACTTTTCAATCGACCCGGGGAACCACGGCATCCCTCCCGCGTTTGAGCAAAACTGTTTTCCACGACGATCGAAGGGGACCCCGCGATGCTGATCCGGCTCGGCTACGAAATCGCCATCGAATGCGCCGAGGCTACCCCGGTGATTTCCCTGCTCGAGATCCACAAGGACAGGCAGGCCGACATCAAGCGGCAGACGCGCGTGCTGACATCGCCTTCGGTGCCGACCAGGCTCTACCATGACCTGCACGGCAATGGCTGCCGCCGCTTCACGGCGCCCGCCGGCGGCTTTCGCATCCTCTACGATGCGGTAATCGAGGACAGCGGCGAGACGGACGAGGTCAATACGCTGGCCAGGGAAGTGCCGGTGGCGGAACTGCCCGACGAGGTGCTCGGTTATCTCCTGGGCAGCCGCTATTGCGAGACCGATCATCTCAGCAATCTCGCCTGGCAACTGTTCGGCCATCTGCCGCCCGGCTGGGCACGGGTGCAGGCGATCGTCGACTATGTCCACAACCGCCTGTCCTTCGGCTATGGCTATGCCCGCTCGACCCGCACGGCCGCACAGGCGCATGAGGAGCGGGTCGGGGTCTGCCGTGACTTCGCTCATCTGGCGATCACGCTGTGCCGCTGCATGAACATTCCGGCTCGCTATGTGAACGGCTATCTCGGCGACATCGGCGTGCCGGTCGATCCGGCGCCGATGGATTTCTCGGCCTGGCTGGAAGTGTTCCTCGACGGCAAGTGGTACACGTTCGATGCCCGCCACAACACGCCGAGGATCGGCCGCGTCGTCATCGCGCGCGGCCGCGATGCCACCGACGTGCCGCTGCTGCACAGCTTTGGCCAACACCGGCTCAACCTCTTCAAGGTGTGGACCTACGAACAGGACGGCAATCTGTTCAATCCGCCCTATCACGGCGTCGACAGGACCGTCAGCGCGCGGATGCTGGCCTAGCCTCCGGCGCACGCCATATTCTTAGTCCTGCGGCTTCAGGACAGCTGGTCCGCTTCGGCACACAGACCCCGTGCCGCAACGGGACGCCATCGGGCATTCCGCGATCCCTGGGTCTGATCATGGTAAGCGGTTCGTAAACGCCGCCGCGCCCGTGGCTTTCCGTTTACCTGTTGTTCACCTTCTTGCAGTCCGAAACCAAGCAAAAACAATGCGTTGCTTGTGAGCCCTCTCGCCTGGTGGGGCGTAGCGGCGTCAACCGGCTGGAATCCTGCATTGCCCTGCCCGCGGCGATAAGGCCGAGGCATGCGGAGGCTGTTGGATGCGGAATTACGGGGGTCTTGTTCACGCGGTTGGCGGTTTCGCCAGACATCGCGGTGGAAATTTCGCGGTCCTGTTCGGCCTTGCCGCGTCGGTCTTGTCGCTGGGTGTTGGCTTTTCCGTCAACGTATCACAGCTCTACAATGCCAGATCGAGCCTGCAGGGCGTGGTCGACGCCGCCGTGACCTCGACGGCGCGTGATCTGACGACCGGCGTCATCAAGGAAGCCGATGCCAACAAATCGGTGCAGGCCTTTCTCGATGCCAACAGCCAGGCAGGCATCCTGCAGGCCGGCCAGATCGTGCTGGACAAGCTGACGCTCGACAAGAACGCCAAGACGGTCCAGGCGGACGTCCATGTCGATGTCGCCTTGTTCTTCCCGATTCTTGGCATGGGCGACATGAAACGCGTCGCCGCCTCGACGACGGCGCTCTATTCGGACAAGACCATCGAAGTGGCGATGATGCTCGACGTGACCGGCTCGATGGCGGGTCAGAAGATCAAGGATCTGAAGGCGGCGGCGAGCAATGCGGTGGACAGTTTCCTGGGCAACCAGGATCCGACCAGGCCCAGGGTGCGGGTTTCCATCGTGCCTTACGCCAATTCGGTCAATGCGGATGCTCTCGCCGACAGCACAGTCTATGTCGAAACCAAAGCGAGCCAGCGCAAACAGGCGCCCGGCAACACGAGTGCACAGCCTGCTTCGGCCTCGCCGCGCCCTGACAATTGCGCCACCGAACGCAAGGGCGCCGACCAGTATTCGGACGCGGGTCCTGGCTCGAGCATGGTCAATCGCGACTACCTGCTGTCGAGCTTTGCCGCAAACACCCGGACCGCCGCCTGCCCGGCCGCCGCACTCGTCCCGTTGACGGCCGACGCCAGCGCACTCAAGAACGTCATCAAGGATTTTGTCGCGTCGGGCGGGACAGCCGGCCATATCGGCGTGCAATGGACCTGGTACATGCTGTCGGAAAGCTGGGGCAGCGTGATGAAAGCCTCGGAACGGCCCGCCAGGATGGATCCGAAGAAAGTCGCCAAATATGCGATCCTGATGACGGATGGCGAATTCAACCTGTCCTATTTCGACGCCAACACTGTCGGCGAGGTCTACAACGACGCCGGCAAGGAACCGACCCGCGCGGCGGCAAAGAAGCTCTGCGCTGCCATGCGTGACAAAGGCATCGAAATCTTCACCATCGGCTTCAATCTCGAAGAGGCAAATGCCGAGGCGACGCTGCAGGATTGCGCCAGCGCGGACAGCGTCTCGATCAAGCATTTCTATCAGGCTGCCAACGGTGCCGAACTGGACAGCGCGTTTCAGACGATTGCCCGTAACATCGAAACCCTGGCGCTGACCAAGTAGTCCAAACGGAAAAGGCCGCCGCTTCTTTCGAAGCCGGCGGCCTTCCGTGTTTCCGTCCGTGGCGCGGCCCTGGCGGCGACCTAGGAGGTCACCCGCCGCGCATCTCGCGCCTTAACGGGAAGACTGCTTCCCGAAAGTGCAATCCGCTGAGGCCACGTTCTGGAAAACGAAATCACTCGACATCGGATCACCTCCTTTCGATTTGTTGAACACGCACAGATGATGGGGTCTCATTTGGAAAATGACAAGGCGTCACCTTCAAAAAGCCGGGTGGTGTGTCTTTCCAGACGGGCCGGCTTGCAGTTCAGGGGCAAAGAGACAACATTGTTGCACTCGCTTCGGGAGGAAGCATGGACGCCACCGACAAGGCCGCGCGGATCGTCCGAACGGTCGTTGAGACGCTGAAGCCGGGCTTTGCGGTCAAGCTGTGGACCGGCGAGCGGATTGGCCCCGCCACCGGCCCGGTGCTCACCATCAACGACCAGGATATTGCCTGGCAGATCATTCGCCGCCCCTCCTTCTCGACGCTGATCGAGATGTGGATCTCCAAGGCGGTCGATATCGAAGACGGATCACTGTTTGATTTCTACGCCCTGCCTTCGCAAGGCAAGCTCAGGTCGAAACTCAAGGCATTGCCGAAACTGGCGATCCTGCGCGACTTGCCCGCCGTTCTGTTTTCGAGAAAGCAGATGACAACGCGGGTCGATCTTGCCGGACGAAACCCTTTCGTCAGCGGATCGAGCAAGGAGGCGATCCAGCACCACTATGACATCTCGAACGCCTTCTACCGGCTCTTCCTCGACGAACGCATGGTCTACAGCTGCGGTTACTTCAAGGATTTCGCCAACGGCATCGATGAGGCGCAGGCCGACAAGCTCGACCACATCTGCCGCAAGCTGCGGCTGAGGCCCGGTGAAAGATTGCTCGACATAGGCTGCGGCTGGGGAGCGATGCTGATCCATGCCGCGAAAAATTATGGCGTCACCGGCCACGGCGTCTCGCTGTCTGAAGCCCAGACGAAACTTGCCCGTGAGCGCATTCGCGCCGAGGGGCTGGAGGACAAGATCACCATCGAGATAAAATCCTATGCCGAGCTCACTGGCACGTTCGACAAGATATCGTCGATCGGCATGTTCGAGCATCTGGGGCTCGCCAACCATGCCGCCTACTTTTCCGCCGTCCACCGGCTGCTGAAGCCAGGCGGCATCTATCTGCATCACGCCATCACCAGGCGCAGCAAGGGCGACATGAAGAAGACCCTGCGCAAGGGGCCGGAATACAAGGCGCTGATCAAATACATCTTCCCCGGCGGTGAACTCGACACGATCGGCATGACGCTCGGCAATCTCGAAGCGCACGGCTTCCTCGTCCACGATGTCGAGAATCTGCGCGAGCATTATGCGCGCACCTGCAGGCTGTGGGCCGAGCGCCTTCATGCACAATTCGACGAGGCGATTGCCGAGGTCGGCGAGGCCAAGGCGCGTCTGTGGCTGCTCTACCTGACCGGCTGTTCGATCACCTTCGAACGCGCATCGGCGCAGATTTTCCAGACTGTCGCCACCAGGCGCGCGCGTGGCCCGAGCGGCCTGCCGCCGACGCGGGCCGACCTCTATCGGTAGCCTAGAGGAAGCGCATCGCGTTGCCGATCGCGACGTTGGCCGGCCGATCGACCGTGCAGTAGGCGCCGAGATTGTGCGCGTTGTGGCGAACCAGATTGCGCAGGATCGCCGGGTCGTGGTCGAAGCCGTCCTGGGCGATGATGGTGAAGCCGCAGCGGCGGCAGGGTTCTGAGATGGTCAACAGCAATTCGCCGATTGCGAGCTTGCGGCCGATCCATTCCGTCTCCGGAAACGAGCCCTCCACCGGAGCCATGTCGACGACGATGTTCGGTCGGAAGCGACGCGGGTCGGCGGTCCCCTCCGGATGCAGCGCCTTCAGCCGCGCCAGCGACGCCGTGGTCAGAAGGTGGATCGGGGCCTTGCGATAGCGTTCCGCCGTCAGCGGGCCGGAATAGCCGGCGGCAGCGTTCTCCCGGCGAAACGGCCGGATCGAGGCTTCGAAGCCGAGATAGGCCGATACCGACCGATCGCTTTCGGCGCCGGGGGCTGGCAGCCAGTCGCCGCCCGGAACGGCGACTTCGAGTTCGCGGTTGCGCGTCAGCCGGGTGCGGATGCGCGGCACTTCATGCCATTTCGCATCGCGATCCGGCCGTGCGATCTCATTGTCGGTGGCATCGACCAGGCCGAACATGCGGTCGCCCGCGATGCCTTCGACCCCGATCGAGATCGCCTCCAGGCGCTCGCCGGCAAGCGAACTCGCCGGATAGCGCCAGAGCTCGCTGACAGCGCCCAGCAAAACCTCGTCCCGCATCAGTCCTTCTTGTTCTGCCGGTTGGCGATCAGGTCGTCGACGACGGCTGGATCGGCCAGCGTCGAGGTGTCGCCAAGCGCGGCAAAATCGTCCTCGGCGATCTTGCGCAGGATGCGGCGCATGATCTTGCCGGAACGCGTCTTGGGCAGGCCGGGCGCGAACTGGATCTTGTCGGGTGAAGCGATGGCGCCGATCTCCTTGCGGACATGGGCGACAAGCTCCTTGCGCAGCTCCTCGCTGTGCGGCGCTCCGGCCATCAGCGTGACGTAGCAATAGATGCCCTGGCCCTTGATGTCGTGGGGATAACCGACGACGGCGGCTTCGGAAACCTTGTCGTGGCTGACGAGTGCGGATTCGACTTCCGCCGTGCCCATGCGGTGGCCGGAGACGTTGATGACGTCGTCGACGCGGCCGGTGATCCAGTAGTAGCCGTCGGCGTCACGGCGGCAGCCGTCACCGGTGAAGTACTTGCCCTTGTAGGTGGAAAAATAGGTCTGCTCGAAGCGGTCGTGATCGCCATAGACGGTGCGCATCTGGCCAGGCCAGGAATCGGTGATGCACAGATTGCCGTCGGCCGCGCCTTCCAGCACCTTGCCTTCGCCGTCGACCAGTTGCGGCTGCACGCCGAAAAAGGGCCGTGTCGCCGAGCCTGCCTTGAGGTCGGTCGCACCCGGCAGCGGCGTGATCAGGATGCCGCCGGTCTCGGTCTGCCACCAGGTGTCGACGATCGGCACCTTGCCGTTGCCGACGACATTGAAATACCACTCCCAGGCTTCCGGATTGATCGGCTCGCCGACTGAACCCAGCAAGCGCAGCGACTTGCGCGAGGTCTTGGTGACATGGCTGTCGCCTGCGCCCATCAGCGCGCGCAGCGCCGTCGGCGCGGTGTAGAAGATGTTGACCTTGTGCTTGTCGATGACTTCCCAGAAGCGGGCCTGCGACGGGTAGTTCGGCACGCCTTCGAACATCAGCGTGGTGGCGCCGTTGGCGAGCGGACCGTAGACGATGTAGCTGTGGCCGGTGACCCAGCCGACATCGGCGGTGCACCAGTAGATGTCGCCGTCATGGTAGTCGAAGACATATTGGTGCGTCATCGACGCGTAGACGAGGTAGCCGGCGGTGGTGTGCAGCACGCCCTTCGGCTTGCCGGTCGAACCGGAGGTGTAAAGGATGAACAGCGGGTCTTCCGCCTTCATCTTCTCCGGCCTGCACTCCGCCTTCACCGTCGCGACTTCGTCGTGGTACCAGACGTCGCGCCCTGGCGCCCAGCCGACCTTGCCGCCGGTGCGACGCACGACGAGGACGTTCTTCACCATGACGAAGTTCTTCGCGGCGATGTCGATCGCCTTGTCGGTGTTCTCCTTCAGCGGAATGGCCTTGCCGCCGCGCAGGCCTTCATCGGCGGTGATGACGAAGGTCGATTCGCAGTCGACGATGCGGCCGGCCAATGCGTCCGGCGAAAAGCCGCCGAAGACGATCGAGTGGATGGCGCCGATACGCGTGCAGGCGAGCATCGCATAGGCGGCTTCCGGGATCATCGGCATGTAGATGGTAACGCGGTCGCCCTTCTTGACGCCGTGCTTCTTCATCACATTGGCGAGCCGGCACACATGCTCGTAGAGCTCGTTGTAAGTGATCTTCTTGTCGTCGTAGGGGTTGTCGCCTTCCCAGATGATGGCGGTCTGGTTGCCGCGCTTCTTCAGGTGCCGGTCGATGCAGTTATAGGAGACGTTGGTCAGCCCGTCCTCGAACCATTTGATAGAGATCTTGCCGTCGAAGGAGGTGTTCTTGACCTTGCTGTAGGGCTTGAACCAGTCGATGCGCTTGCCGTGCTTGCCCCAGAACTTGTCCGGGTTCTTGACGCTGTCGGCGTACCATTTCAGGTAGGTGTCATTATCGATCAGCGCGTTCTTCTTCCACGCCGGCTGGACGCGATGGACATGCACATCGGACATTTCTTTGCTTTCCTCCCGAACCAAACCGCCGGCTTGAAACGCCGGCGGGGATCACGGCGACGCGGCCGCGAATTCGGCGGCATTATTACCAGTTCCGCCGTAACGGCAACATTAGACGTTGGATTCGCGTGGCGGGATGCCGCAGGTGCGTTCTCCGGCGCTGTCAGCACTCGACGAAGCTCGCTGCTAACTGCATGTTTTTGCGCGGAAAACCCGCTCCTGATCAGGAAAAATCAATAGACAGTTAAGCAACGGCGCGCACAATCCAGCGTTGGGAGGAAAGGAGAATCAACCTGGGGACCGCCATGCGCGACCATTCCGAAATGGACCTGATGCTCAAAGGCTACGGCTTGACCACGGCCAAGATTCTTTATCATTTCCCCGACCATCCGCATCTGCTGCAGAGCTTCATCTGGCAGGATTACGACCTGGCGCCGAAGTTTCCGGTGCTGATCCGGTTCATCGAGTTCTGGAAGGCCAGGCTCGACGGGCCACTGCATTCAGTCAGCTACACGCACCAGAAGCTGATCGCGCCAAACGAATGGCGCAAGGTCGACGGCGAGTTCGTGCTTCATTAGGGCGTGCCGATATTCAGGTGAGGCCGGCCTGCGAATAGCGGCTTTCTGCGCTTCCGGTGCTCACGTACTTCAAGTACGCTCCGCTCCGGTTCTCGGAAGCCACCATTCTCGGCTCAGCCTGACCTGAATCTCAACACACCCTATCGCGTCGATCATACCGCCGGCGGGTTGAGCCGGGCGAAACCTTCCTGGCGGCGATAGGGGAAATACGGGTAGGGCGCGGTGACTTCGCTCGCAGCGTCGAGTTTACCGATCTGTTCCGGCGTCAACGTCCAGCCGACGGCGCCGAGGTTCTGGCGCAGCTGCTCCTCGTTGCGGGCACCGATGATGACCGAGGAGACGGTCGGGCGCTGCAGGAGCCAGTTGATGGCGATCTGGGGCACGGTCTTGCCGGTTTCCCCGGCCATCGCGTCAAGGGCATCCATGACCTGGTGGAGATGCTCGTCGCCGATCGGCGGGCCGAAGCTCGCCGTGTCATGCAGCCGGCTCCTTTCCGGCAAAGGCTGACCGCGGCGTATCTTGCCAGTCAGGCGGCCCCAGCCGAGCGGGCTCCACACCAGTGCGCCGACGCCCTGGTCGAGGCCAAGCGGCATCAGCTCCCACTCATAGTCGCGACCGACCAGCGAATAGTAGACCTGATGCGCGACATAGCGCGGATAGCCGTGCCTGTCGGCCAGCCCAACCGACTTCATCACTTGCCAGCCGGAAAAGTTGGAGACGCCGACATAGCGCAGCTTACCGGCGCGCACGAGCTCGTCCAGCGTCGACAGCACCTCCTCGATCGGCGTGCCGGCGTCGAAGGCATGCAGCTGCAGCAGGTCGATGTAGTCGGTGCCGAGACGCTTCAGGGCGTCTTCCACCGATCTGATCAGCCGCGATCGCGACGAGCCGTAGTCGGCCGGCCCGTCGCCCATCGGCAGAGAGGTCTTGGTCGAGATCAGCACGGCATCGCGGCGGCCCTTGATGGCTTCGCCAAGCACTTGTTCCGAAGCGCCGTTCGAATAAACGTCGGCGGTGTCGAACAGGTTGACGCCGGCCTCTAGGCAGATGTCGATCAGCCGTCGCGCCTCCCTGGCGTCGCTGTTGCCCCAGGCGCCGAACAGCGGCCCCGAGCCGCCAAAAGTTCCCGCGCCGAAAGACAGCGCCGGCACTTTCAGGCCCGATGCGCCGAGACGTCGATAGTCCATTTTCTGCTCCTGCTGATGTGGAAGGAAGGGATGTCGAAAAGCGGTCTGGCTTTGCCGGCTGATGTCACGACCGGACGGAAGCAGGCGTGCCGAGCGTGGCAGGGCGATCGAGGCGCAGCGCCAGTCCCGCCACGGCGAGTGCGGCAAGCGGCAGCAGCGCGGCGACCCAGGGGAGCGCGCCAAGGCCGAGTCCACGGGCAATGACCGTGCCACCAAGCCAGGCGCCGGCGGCGTTGCCGAGATTGAAGGCGGCGATGTTGAAGGACGAGGCGAGGCTCTGGCCGGCACCTTGCGCCTTTTCCAGCACCCACATCTGCAGTGGCGCCACGGTGGCGAAGGCGGCGGCGCCCAGCAGGCCGACATAGATGACGGCCATGACCTGGCTGTGGATGGCGAAGCTCATGGTTGCCAGCACCAGCGCCAGCACGACGAGACTGCCCAGCACGGCCGGCACCAGCCAGCGATCCGCGACCTTGCCGCCGGCGAGATTGCCGGCGATGAGGCCGCCACCGAAGACGAGCAGGATCGGCGACACGGCCGCTTCCCCAAAGCCGCTGATCTCGGTCAGCAACGGGGCGATGTAGGTGAAGACGGCGAACACGCCGGCATAACCGAGCACGGTGGTGGCGAGGCCGAGCAGGACGGGCGTGCGGCGCAGCACGGCGAAATCGGCGCGCAGGTCGCTCTTTTCAGGTGCCGTCCGGCTGCGCGGCACCAGAGCCAAGATGACGGCGAAGGCCGCCAGGCCGACCACGGTGACCGCCCAGAAGGTCGCCCGCCAGCCGAAGGCCTGGCCGAGCCAGGTGCCGAAGGGCACGCCGAGGATGTTGGCGATGGTCAGGCCGGTGAACATCAGGGCGATCGCCGAGGCCTTCTTGTTGGGCGCCACCAGTCCAGTGGCGACGACAGAGCCGACGCCGAAGAAGGTGCCATGGGCAAAGGCGGTGATGACGCGGGCGCCCATCAGCGTCCAGTAGTCGGGGGCCAGCGCACAGGCGAGATTGCCAAGCGTGAAGATCGCCATCAGCGCCAGAAGCACGGTCTTGCGTGGCCAGTTGCCGGTGGCGATGGTCAACAAGGGCGCGCCGATGACGACGCCGAGCGCATAGCCCGAAATGAGCTGGCCGGCGGCCGAGATCGAGACGCCGAGATCCTTGCTGACATCAAGCAGCAGACCCATGATGACGAATTCGGTGACGCCGATGCCGAAGGCACCGGCGGCGAGGGCGTAGAGAGCTAGAGGCATGGCGGTTTCCACTTCGACGACGAAGAGCGCCTTGTGCAAACCCGCGCCCCGACCCGGAAGATCGTGCCGCCGTGCACTGTGAACCAGACTTGCAATGGGCACATTTTCCGTGAAATAGATTCACAGATGGCGAGGCCCGACATCAACCGCTCCGGCGAGATCGAAGTGTTCGTGCGCGTCGTCGAGGCGGGCAGCTTTTCCGCCGCGGCGCGCGCGCTGCGCATGACGCCATCGGCGGTCAGCAAGCTGATCGCGCGGCTGGAGGCCAGGCTTGGCGCACGGCTGGTCAGCCGCTCGACACGTCGCCTGCAGCTGACGCCGGAAGGCACCGCGTTCTATGAAAGCGGCCTGCGCATCCTTGCCGACATGGCCGCGGCCGAGCGCGAGGCGGCGGCGGGCGCGGCGCCGCGCGGGCGGCTGCGCGTCAACACCTACGTGCCATTCGGCGTGCACCGGCTGATCCCGCTTCTGCCGCGCTTCCTCGAACGCTACAGGGAAATCTCGGTCGATCTGGTGCTGACCGACAGTGTCATCGACCTGATGGCCGAGCGCGCCGATGTCGCCATTCGTGCCGGGCCGCTTGGCGAATCACGACTGGTGGCGCGCAAGCTCGGGCAAAGCCCGGTGGTGGTCGTTGCCGCGCCCTCATACCTCGAGGCGCATGGCACGCCACGGACACCGGCGGATCTCGACAAGCATAACCGCATGGGCTTCGGTTTCGTACGGCATCTCGATGGCTGGCCGTTTCTCGACGCGGCCGGCATTGCCATCATGGTTCCGATCACGGGCAATGCGCTTGTCAGCGACGGCGAAGCGATGCGGCTGATGACGTTGGCCGGCGTGGGCATCGCCCGGCTGGCGCGCTGGCATGTGGCGGCCGATATCGCGGCCGGCCGGCTGGTCCCGCTGCTGGAGGCGTTCAATCCGGGCGACGAGGAGGTTACCCACGCCGTCTATGTCGGCCAGGGCCCTCACCTGCCGGCGCGGGTACGTGCCTTTCTCGATTTTCTTGGCGAGAGCGTGCGGCTGACCTGAGATACCGGGAGCCGACGGGCTCCCGGTATGGTCGTCATTGGCAGGGCGCTATGCCTTCGGCGTGAACGGCGCCGGGCGCCGCCCCGCTGCCTGGCGTTCCAGCATCCAGCCGGGATATTCGGACGGCAGTGCACTGACCTCGTCGAGTTTGGCGAGATCGTCCGCGTCGAGCTTCACTTCAGTGGCGGCAAGGTTCTGTTCGAGCTGCTCCATGCGGCGGGCGCCGATGATGACGCTCATCACGAAAGGTTTGGCCAGCACATAGCCGAGCGCCACCGTGGCAACGCTCACATCATGCTTTCTGGCGATCTCGCGCATGACGGCGACGGCCGCCCAGGCACGGTCCTCGTTGACCGGCGGGAAGTTGAAGCTGGCGCGGCGGCCCTCGCCATTGCCCGGCGCGCCGGGGCCGTATTTGCCCGACAGCAGGCCGCCGGCCATCGGCGACCACACCATCAGGCCGAGCTTTTCCTCGTTGAGCAGCGGCACGATCTCGCGTTCGAGGTCACGCCCGGCGATCGAATAGTAGGACTGGACGGTCTCGAAGCGGGCGAACCCCTTGCGTTCGGCGATCCCGAGCGCCTTGGCGATGCGCCATGCCGCCCAGTTGGAGACGCCGACATAGCGGACCTTGCCGCTGGCGACCAAGTCGTCCAGCGCCCGCAGCGTCTCGTCGATCGGCGTCACGATGTCGGTGCCGTGCAGTTGATAGAGATCGATATGGTCGAGCTGCAGCCGTTCAAGGCTGGCGTCGACCGAATCCATGATGTGGCCGCGCGAGGAGCCGCGCTGGTTCGGGCCGTCGCCCATGGCGCCATGGACCTTGGTGGCGATGACCACGTTCCGTCTGTCGATGCCGAGATCCCTGAGCGACTGGCCGAGCAGCCGCTCGGACTCGCCAAAGGAGTAGACATCGGCGGTATCGAAGAAATTGACACCGGCGGCGAGCGAGCGGGCAACGATCTCGTTGACGCCCTTCTGGTCGAGGCTGGCGATCAGGCCCCATTGGGCATTTTCGCCGGCGGCGCCGAAAGTCATGGTGCCGAGGCAGAGTTCGGAGACGAACATCCCCGTATTTCCAAGCTGGTTGTAACGCATGGTGAAGGCTCCAGGAGACTTGTGGATGGCACAAAGCAAATAGGAACGCTACGTTTCGTTTCAACATTTGGCGCAACGGACTTGCCGGACTGGTCCAAAGCCGGTGGCGTATCAGCGGCTGCCGAAAATCGCCGAACCGACCCTGACACTGGTGGCGCCAAAGGCGATCGCCGTCTCGTAGTCGCCCGACATGCCCATCGACAGTTTCGCGACGCCGGCTTCCTTGCCGAGCTTCTCCAGCAAGGCGAAGTGGGGGCCGGGGTTTTCATCAGCCGGCGGGATGCACATCAGGCCTTCGATGGCGAGGCCATGGATATCGCGGCAGCGGGCGACGAAGGCCACGGCGTCGCGTGGCTCGATGCCGGCCTTTTGCGGTTCGGAGCCGGTGTTGACCTGGACATACAGTTCTGGCGCGCGGCCTTGCCGGGCGATCTCCTTGGCGAGTTCGGCGGCGATCTTCTCGCGATCGACCGTCTCGATGACGTCGAACAGCGCCACCGCCTCTTTCGCCTTGTTCGATTGCAGCGGGCCAATCAGGTGCAACTCGATATCCGGGAATGCCTGCTTCAGATCAGGCCATTTGCCCTGCGCCTCCTGCACGCGGTTTTCGCCGAAGACGCGCTGGCCGGCCTCGATGACCGGGCTTATGTCGGCTGCATCGAAGGTCTTGGAGACCGCGACCAGTGTCACCGCGCCGGCTTCGCGACCAGCCTCGCGCTCGGCGGCGGCGATCTTCGCCTTGACCGCGAAAAACTGCTGAACGGCGTCGCCCATATGCAAATCCTGCTGTTTTTGGCCGGCGTTTTTAACCGACGCGATAGCCATATGGTTGACGGGTTTGCCAAACCATGGTGAACACCCGGACCATATCCAATGAACTGCCGAGCCGTCGCCCGCAGTCCGCATGCTTTTAAGTGAAAAACGTCCCATGGCAACCGAACGATACAATCCGCGCGCGTCAGAGCCCAAATGGCAGAAGGCCTGGGACGCCAAAAAGCTGTTCGAAGCGAACAACGACGATCCACGTCCAAAATACTACGTGCTGGAGATGTTCCCCTATCCGTCGGGGCGCATCCATATCGGCCATACGCGCAACTATACGATGGGCGACGTGGTGGCGCGCTACAAGCGGGCCAAGGGTTTCAACGTGCTGCACCCGATGGGCTGGGACGCCTTCGGCATGCCGGCCGAGAACGCGGCGATGCAGAACAAGGTCCATCCCAAGGAATGGACCTACCAGAACATCGCCACCATGCGCGAGCAGCTCAAGGTCATGGGCCTGTCGCTGGATTGGGCGCGCGAATTCGCCACATGCGACGTCGACTATTACCACCGCCAGCAGATGCTGTTCCTCGATTTCGTCGAGAAGGGGCTGGTGACGCGCAAATCCTCCAAGGTCAACTGGGACCCGGAGGACATGACCGTGCTCGCCAACGAGCAGGTCATCGACGGGCGTGGCTGGCGCTCGGGCGCGCTGGTCGAACAGCGCGAACTGACGCAGTGGTTCTTCAAGATCACCGACTATGCGCAGGACCTGCTGGATTCGCTCGACGGCCTCGACGAATGGCCCGAAAAAGTGAAGCTGATGCAGCAGAACTGGATCGGCCGTTCGGAAGGCCTGCTGATCCGCTGGCCGCTGGCCGCCCCGATCGCCGGTGAGCATGAGCTGGAAGTCTACACGACGCGGCCCGACACCATCTTCGGCGCCTCCTTCATGGCTGTCGCCGCCGATCATCCCTTGGCCAGGAAGGCCGCCGAGACCAATCCGGCGCTGGCGAAATTCATCGAGGAAGTCCGCCACATGGGCACTTCGGTGGCAGCCCTGGAGACTGCCGAGAAGAAGGGTTTCGACACCGGCATCCGCGTCGTCCATCCGTTCGACGACAGCTGGACGCTGCCCGTCTATGTCGCCAATTTCGTGCTGATGGAATACGGCACAGGCGCCATCTTCGGCTGCCCGTCGGGCGACCAGCGCGACCTTGACTTCGCCAACAAATACGGCCTGCCGGTGATCCCGGTGGTGATGCCTGAAGGCGCCGACGTGAAGACGTTCCAGATCACCGAAGAGGCCTATGTCGGCGACGGCGCGATGATCAATTCGCGCTTCCTCGACGGCATGAAGCCGGACCGCGCCTTTGACGAGGTGGCGAAGCTCCTGGAACAGCAGACCATCGGCAACCGGCCGATGGCCGAGCGCAAGGTGAATTTCCGCCTGCGAGACTGGGGCATTTCGCGCCAGCGCTACTGGGGCTGCCCGATCCCGATGATCCATTGCGAGGATTGCGGCGTGGTGCCGGTGCCGAAGGCCGACCTGCCGGTCAGGCTGCCCGACGATGTCGAGTTCGACCGGCCCGGCAATCCGCTCGACCGCCATCCGACCTGGCGGCACGTCAAATGCCCGCAATGCGGCAAGGATGCGCGGCGCGAAACCGACACGATGGACACGTTCGTCGATTCGTCATGGTACTTCGCCCGCTTCACGGCACCCTGGGCGCATGAGCCGACCGATCCCAAGGCGGCGAACGAGTGGCTGCCGGTCGACCAGTATATTGGCGGCATCGAGCATGCGATCCTGCACCTGCTCTATTCGCGCTTCTTTACCCGCGCCATGCGCGAGACAGGCCATGTCGATCTGGCCGAGCCGTTCAAGGGCCTGTTCACGCAAGGCATGGTGGTGCACGAAACCTACCGCGTCGGATCGGCATCGAATGGCCGCTGGCTGGCGCCAACCGAGGTGCGCCTGGAAGGCGTCGACGGCGAACGCCGCGCCTTCGACATCGCCACCGGCGAGGCCGTCACCATCGGCCCGCTCGAGAAGATGTCGAAATCGAAGAAGAACACGGTGAGCCCGGAAGACATCACCGACGGCTACGGCGCCGACACCGCGCGCTGGTTCATGCTGTCGGATTCGCCGCCCGAGCGCGACGTCGAGTGGACCGACGATGGCGCCGCCGGCGCGCATCGCTTCATCCAGCGCATCTGGCGCCTGGTGTCGACGGCGGCCGAAACGCTGGCAGGCATCAAGCCCGGGGCCGCTGGCGCCGGCGAAGCCGGAGTGGTCTCGAAGGCGGCGCACAAGATCCTGAAGGCGGTCGGCGAGGATATCGAGAAGCTCGCCTTCAACCGCGCCATCGCCCGCATCTACGAACTGGCCAACGCGCTGACCGCGCCGCTCAACGAGGTGGCGGAAGGCAAGGCCGATCCGGCGCTGCAGGGCGCCTGCCGCGAGGCCGTCGAGATCCTCGTGCACCTCATCGCGCCGGTCATGCCGCACCTGGCCGAGGAGTGCTGGGAAACGCTTGGTGGCACCGATCTGGTCGCTGAACGGCCATGGCCTGTCTTCGATCCGGCGCTGGTCATCGACAACGAAGTCACCTATCCGGTCCAGGTCAACGGCAAGAAGCGGGGGGATTTGACAATTGCCCGCGACGCGGACCAAGGTGCGGTCGAAAAAGCGGTCTTGGCTCTCGACTTCGTGCAGAAAGCGCTCGAAGGTAAGGCACCGCGCAAGGTGATCATCGTGCCGCAGAGGATCGTCAATGTCGTTGCCTGATCCGGAGAAGACAGACGTGAGCCGTGTGCTGCGCCACATCGCGCTTGCCGGCCTGATCGGCTCGCTTGCGCTGGTCTCGGCCTGCACGGTGCGGCCGCTCTATTCGAACGCGCCGCTGTCCGCCGGCTCGAACACCAGCGCCAATGCCGAGTTGGCGTCGATCGGCATCGAGCCGGTCAAGACGCGGTACGCCCAGCAGGTGCGCAACAATTTGATCTTCGGATTTGGACGCGGCGCCGGCGAACCAGCCTCGCCCGCCTATTCGCTTGATCTCAGTGTGACCGAAGCCGTCGAATCCTCGGCACTTGTACAGGTTGGAACCGATCAGGACGAGCCGACCGCCGGTTCCGTGACACTGACCGGCAGCTACTTGCTGCACGATGCGAAGACCGGGGCGGCGATCGCATCCGGCAAGCGGTCGATCACTTCGTCCTTCGACAGGCCGCGCCAGGAATTCGCCTCGTACCGGGCGCAGATCGACGCCGAGAATCGCGCCGCGCGCGAACTGGCCGAAGCGCTGCAGCTGTCCATCGCCCAGGACCTGGTCAGGGCAGGCAAGGCTGGCTAGCGCGGTCCGTCGTTTCATGGAAACGAGCTAGCGCCCCAGGCGTGAAATGACGATCGGGCGCCCGAAGCCAGATCGTCCTGCATTGCCGCGAATGCGCTGCCGCACATCCCTTATGGTTCCAGCGAGCAGATCGCGCTGCCGGCGTGAATGCCGTGAGACAACGATCCTGACGTCCTGCATATTGCGGCCGGCACTAGCCGCCGGGAAGCAACTGTTAACCACTCGCTCCCTATTGCTCGGCGGACGTTTCAGAGTGAGTCTTGAGAATGGAATCCAAGCGTTTTCCTCGGGTCAATTCATGGAAGCCAGTTTCGCCCGATGATCCCGAGGCAGAGCGTTTCGACGACACAGGCGACAGGGACAATCAGCGAACTCCTTCAGCCGCGGCAGGCGACCTTGATCGCTTGCCTCACCAGGGTGGCCGGCAGCCTGGCGCGGACCGCGCCGGCTATTCCGCGCGGATTGTCGCACTCGGCGGCAACAGGCGACCCTATATGGAACCGAAGGGCAGCTCTGCGCCGAACAGCGCCTTTTCGGAAAACGGCGACATCGAAAGCCCTGCCTGGCAGGAATATTTCTTCCTCGCGCCCAACGTGCGTTTTACACGCACGCCAGACTATGAGACCAAGAAGCGCCGCCCGCATCGCGACCACGTTGTCGAGCAAGGCAATCCAGAGACCCTCCCAACGCGGCAAGCAATCGCGCAACCCATTGCGGCCGGGGCATCGTTCGCGCCTTCGCCCTCGGCATCGCCGGCGCCGGTGAAAAGCCGCAACCCCCATCTGGAGCCAGCCCAGTCCCAGGCCGGCAGTGGAGCCGCCATGCGAAGGTCGCCGCCGCCAGCGGCGTCCGCTCCGCCGGGGCGTGGCAACGACAAGGCGCGAGGTGCTCCGTCGGCGGCGCCGACGATGGCCGCGACGGGACGGGCATCCGCGCGCACGACCGCCGTTCCGGCGCATGGCGCTTCGGTCGAAACAGCCATCCCCGAAAAGATGCGCTGGCCCTATCTTTCGGATCACGCCTTCTTCGAGGCCATGGCGCCCTATCTGGTCGACGTCTCGTCCGAGGTCCGGCAGGCCAGCCCAGTCTCGCCCGCACCGGTCGCTGTGGCGCCCGTCGCCGCTATGCGGGTCGACATCCGCCCGCCGACAGCGACCGATGCCACCTCGCTGTTTCGTGTCATCGACTGCCTTCCAGGCCAGGCCTCGAACGCCCTGCCGGTCGTCAGGCCGGCCAACTCGAACGAGGCTCTCGCCCGGCCCGAAGCACCGGCGAGCAACGCACCGCTGCGGGCCCAGGCCGCCGCAATGCCCGCTGCGGCGAGCGATGCCGTTCCCGTGCCGGCCGCGGCAAGTGCAGACGTCACTGTCAGGGGTGCGGGCGCGCGCCGTTCTTCACGCATGCCCCAGGCCGGGAAAATTGTGCCATCAACGACCGGCGATGCCTATGAGCTCCCTTCGGAAGAGCTGTTGCAGCAGCCGCCGGAAGGACAAGGCTTCTACATGTCGCAGGAGCGGCTTGAGCAGAACGCCGATCTCCTGGAAAGCGTGCTCGAGGATTTCGGCGTGCGCGGCGAGATCATTCATGTTCGCCCGGGCCCGGTCGTCACGCTCTACGAGTTCGAACCGGCACCGGGTGTCAAATCCTCCCGTGTCATCGGGCTTGCCGACGATATCGCCCGCTCCATGTCTGCGATTTCGGCGCGCGTCGCCGTCGTGCCTGGCCGCAACGTCATCGGCATCGAGCTTCCGAACGAGACGCGCGAAACCGTCTATTTCCGGGAGCTGATCGAATCGGAGGGCTTCCGCAAGACCAGCTGCAAGCTGGCGCTTTGTCTCGGCAAGACGATCGGTGGCGAGCCGGTCATCGCCGAGCTGGCGAAGATGCCCCATTTACTTGTCGCCGGCACCACCGGCTCCGGCAAGTCGGTTGCCATCAACACCATGATCCTGTCCTTGCTTTACCGGCTGAAGCCGGAAGAGTGCCGGCTGATCATGGTCGATCCAAAGATGCTCGAACTCTCCGTCTACGACGGCATCCCGCATCTTCTGACCCCCGTCGTCACGGATCCCAAGAAAGCCGTCACCGCGCTTAAATGGGCGGTGCGCGAGATGGAGGATCGGTATCGCAAGATGGCGCGGCTCGGTGTGCGCAACATCGACGGCTACAACGAGCGCGCGGCCGCCGCCCGCGACAAGGGCGAGACGGTTGTCATGACCGTGCAGGCCGGCTTCGAAAAGGGCACTGGCGAACCGCTTTTCGAGCAGCAGGAAATCGACCTTGCGCCGATGCCGTACATCGTCGTCATCGTCGACGAGATGGCCGATCTGATGATGGTTGCCGGCAAGGAGATCGAAGGCGCCATCCAGCGTCTGGCGCAGATGGCGCGCGCTGCCGGCATCCACCTGATCATGGCAACGCAACGCCCCTCGGTCGATGTCATCACGGGCACGATCAAGGCGAACTTCCCAACCCGGATTTCCTTCCAGGTGACATCCAAGATCGACAGCCGCACCATCCTGGGCGAGCAGGGCGCCGAACAGCTGCTCGGCCAGGGCGACATGTTGCACATGATGGGTGGGGGGCGCATTTCCCGCGTGCATGGTCCCTTTGTTTCCGACGCGGAGGTCGAGCATGTCGTGGCGCATCTGAAGGCGCAGGGTCGCCCTGAATATCTGGAAACCGTGACAGCCGACGAGGATGAGGAAGAAACCGGGGACGACCAGAGCGCGGTCTTCGACAAGGGATCCGTTGCAGCCGAAGACAGTGATGCCATCTACGATGAGGCGGTCAAGGTGGTGGTGCGCGACAAGAAGTGTTCGACGTCCTACATCCAGCGCCGCCTCGGCATCGGTTACAACCGCGCCGCGTCCCTGGTCGAGCGCATGGAAAAGGAAGGGTTGGTCGGCGCACCCAACCATGTCGGCAAACGCGAGATCATCATGGGCCGGCGCCAGCAGGCGAGCGCGCCTGACGATGACGGCGCCGATTGAGCCGCAGCGCCTTTGGCGATGCGGGCTCTTCGGAAGCGCATATGAAAAAAGGCCGGTTGCCCGGCCTTTTTGTCAAAGCGGCGCCTGGCTTCAGCCGATCTTCTGGCCGGTCTTCGCCCAGTCGGCCAGGAACTGCTCGAGGCCCTTGTCGGTCAGCGGATGCTTGACCAGCGCCTTCAGCGTCGCCGGCGGGGCCGTGACGACATCGGCGCCGATCAGTGCCGCCTGCTTGACATGGTTCACGGTGCGAACCGAAGCAACGAGGATCTCGGTCTGGAAGTCGTAATTGTCGTAGATCTGCCGGATCTCCTGGATCAGCTCCATGCCATCCGAGCCGGTGTCGTCAACGCGGCCGACGAAGGGCGAGATGAAGGAGGCGCCGGCCTTGGCGGCGAGCAGCGCCTGGTTGGCCGAGAAGCAGAGCGTGACGTTGACCATGCGGTTCATCTGGGTGCGGATCGTCTTGCAGGCCTTCAGGCCGTCGAGCGTCAGCGGCACCTTGATGCAGACATTGGGCGCGATTTTGGCCAGCACCTCGGCCTCCGCCATCATGTCCTTGTATTCGGTCGCCACGACCTCCGCCGAGACCGGACCTTCGACGATATCGCAGATCTGCTTGGTGACGTCGGCGATCTTGCCGCCCGATTTGAGGATCAGCGACGGGTTGGTGGTGACGCCGTCGAGCAGTCCCAGATCGTTCAGCTCACGGATATCCTTGATGTCGGCGGTGTCGACAAAAAATTTCATGGCGGTCTCCTGACGATTTCGTCGTGCCGGCAAGGGCACGTTCAGCGTTGCGCTTTGATCTAGACCAAAGTCGGGGCAAGGTCACGCCTGATGATCGAAGATTCGCCCTTTGTCGCGGCGGCACCGGTGCTGGTGCCGATGCCCGCCGAACGCCCCTACACCTACGCCGTGCCGGCAGGCATGCATGTGGTGCCGGGCTCGATCGTGCGCGTGCCGCTCGGCCCGCGCCAGGTCGCCGGCATCGTCTGGGATGGCGCCGTCGAGAAGGTCGACGCAAGAAAGCTACGTCCCATCGAGCAGGTCTTCGATTGCCCGCCGATCAACCGCGCGATGCGCCGTTTCGTCGACTGGGTGGCGCAGTACACGCTGTCGCCGCCGGGCATGGTGGCGCGCATGCTGCTCAGGGCGCCGGAGGCCTTCGATCCCGAACCGTGGATCGAGGGGCTGCAACGTACCCTCATCGCACCCGACCGGATGACGGGGGCGAGAGAGCGCGTGCTGGAGACAGCCGAAGGCGGTCTCGCCTGGACGCGGTCGGGTCTCGCCCATGCGGCCGGCGTATCGTCGACGGTGATCGACGGCCTGAAGGCGCAAGGCGTGTTCGAGACGGTGATGATCCCGCCGCGACCGGTGGTGGCCGCGCCCGATCCCGGCTATGCCGTGCCGGAATTGATGCCGGACCAGAGTGACGCGGCGCTGATGCTGCGCGCCAATGTCGCAGCCGGCGTGTTCAATGTCGCGCTGCTCGACGGCGTCACCGGCTCGGGCAAGACCGAGGTCTATTTCGAGGCGGTGGCGGCGGCGCTCGACCAGGGCAAGCAGGTGCTGATCCTGCTGCCGGAGATCGCGCTGACGCATGCCTTTCTCGAACGCTTTCAGCAACGCTTCGGCGCCAAGCCGGGCGAATGGCATTCCGACCTGCCGCCGAGGATGCGCGAACGGGTCTGGCGGCAAGTGGCGGAAGGCGGCGTGCGCGTCGTCGCCGGCGCGCGTTCGGCGCTGTTCCTGCCGTTCAAGGAGCTTGGCCTGATCATCGTCGACGAGGAGCACGACCCTGCCTACAAGCAGGAAGACCGCGTCTTCTACAATGCGCGCGACATGGCGGTGGTGCGCGGCCATATCGGCAGCTTTCCGGTCGTGCTGGCGTCGGCGACGCCATCGGTGGAAAGCCGCGTCAATGCCCAGCAGGGCCGATACAGCAGGGCCGTGCTCGCCGCCCGCTTCGCCGAGGCGGCGCTGCCGCACCTCAAGGCGATCGACATGCGGCGCGCGCCGCCCGCGCGTGGCGGCTTCCTGTCTCCGGTGCTGCTCGACCACATGCGCCAGACACTGGAGAGGAAGGAGCAGTCGCTGCTGTTCCTCAACCGGCGCGGCTATGCGCCGCTGACGCTGTGCCGGGTCTGCGGCCATCGCTTCGGCTGCCCGGTCTGCTCGGCCTGGCTGGTCGAGCATCGCTTCCGCGGCCAGCTGGTCTGCCACCATTGCGGGCACAATGAGCGCCGTCCCGAGGCCTGCCCGGAATGCGGCACGCTCGATCACCTGGTCGCCTGCGGGCCGGGCGTCGAGCGCATCGCCGAGGAGGTCGTCGCGCATTTCCCCGACGCGCGCACCATCGTTTTGTCGTCCGATCTGATGGGCGGCGTGCGGCGGCTGCGGCTGGAGCTGGAAGCGATCGCCAATGGCGAGGCCGACATCGTCATCGGCACGCAACTCGTCGCCAAGGGCCACAACTTCCCCAACATGACCCTGGTCGGCGTCGTTGACGCCGATCTCGGCCTGGCCAATGGCGATCCGCGCGCCGCCGAGCGCACGTTCCAGCTGCTCAGCCAGGTGACCGGCCGCGCCGGCCGCACCGGCAAGAAGAGCCTCGGCCTGCTGCAGACCTTCCAGCCCGACCATCCGGTGATGCGGGCGATCGTCTCCGGCGATGCCGAGGCATTTTACGAACGCGAGATCGCCGAGCGCGAGCGGGCGGCCTTGCCGCCCTTCGGCCGGCTCGCCGGCGTCATCGTCAGTGCGGTGACGCGAGCGGAAGCCGAGGGCCATGCACGCGGCCTGCGCCGCGCCGCGCCCGAGGCGTCGGATCTGTTCGTGCTCGGGCCGGCGGAAGCGCCGCTGTCCCTGCTCGGCGGCCGTCACCGCTTCCGGCTGCTGATCCAGGGCGAAAAGCGCGCCGACATGCAAGGCTTCATCCGTGCCATGCTGGCCAACGGGCCGAAGCCGCGCGGTTCGGTCCGGGTGCAGGTCGACATCGACCCGCAGAGCTTTTTGTAGGGATCGCGATATCGGCGATAGGCCGCAAGCCGGCGAGAGATGGAAGATCACATGAAAACCCTTGGCCTTCTGGGCGGCATGAGTTGGGAATCGACGGCCATCTATTACCGCCTGTTCAACGAGATGGTGCGCGAGCGCCTGGGCGGATTGCATTCGGCGAAACTGCTGCTGTGGTCGTTCGACTTCGCCGAGATCGCCGAGCGCCAACATCACGGCGACTGGGACGGCGCCGGCGTGCTGCTCGTCGAAGCGGCGCGCAAGCTCGAGGCGGGCGGCGCGGAAGGCCTGCTTCTGTGCACCAACACCATGCACAGGCTGGCCGATCAGGTGCAGGCGTCCGTATCGATCCCGCTGATCCACATCGCCGATGCCACCGCGGTGGCGGTCAAGCGCGCCGGCATGCAGCGCCCGGCGCTGCTGGCGACGTGCTTCACCATGGAGCAGGATTTCTACAAGGGCCGGCTCGCCGACAAACATGGCCTGCGGCCCGTCGTGCCCGATGCGGCCGGGCGCGACATGGTGCATCGCGTCATCTACGAGGAACTGTGCCAGGGCGTCGTCGCCGAAGCCTCCAAGGCGGCCTATATCGCCGAGACCGAACGCCTGCGGCGCGAGGAGGCCGCCGACAGCGTCATCATGGGCTGCACCGAGATCACCATGCTCATCGGCCAGCAGGACTTCGACATCCCGGTCTTCGACACGACGCGCATCCATGTCGAAGCGGCGGTCGAGTTCGCGCTTGGCTGACCGGCTTTCGCTCGAAAATCGCCGACGCCTATCTGGCGCATGTCTGCGCCTTGGCTAGAATGCCCGGAATTTCAAAGCAGGCATTTCGAGGGGACAAGATGGATTTTGCGTTTCCATGGCCGACGAGCCAGGGCGAATGGCTGGCCTGGTCGAGCGCGGTCGTCACCACGCTGCTCGGCCTTCTGTTCTTTCTGGCGCCTGCCCTGGCCTTTCGTGTCCTGCGTTTGCAGGTCAAGCCCGAGAAGGCGGCGGCGATCGCCGAAGGGCGCGGCAGAATGTCGGGCTTCTATCTCGGCGTCGGCCTGTGCTGCATCCTGCTTGCGCAGCCGCTGATCTACATGACGCTTGGCTTCTCCTGGCTGTTCACCGCCTTCGGCCGGCTGCTGTCGATGATGTCGGACAGCGCCAACACGCCTTTCAACTGGGCCTCCATTGTGGTGGAATTGGCGCTGGCGGCGTTGCCGCTCGCCTTCGCCTTCGGCTTTGTGCCTTGAATCCTTAGCTATTCCGGGGCGCGAGACGGGTGACTTTCGCCAGATGCGACAATAGTGCCTGAAAACCATGCGGAACGACGCATTGCGGTCTTAAAATGCCTGTGCTAGACGGCAATCGACTTTCGGCCGGGGATAGCGGAAGCCGCGCCTCCGTGCTCGAAAAAATGCAGTAAGGTCAAAGATTTAGCCAGAGTTTTTGCTCGCGCCAACAATCTGCGGCCTGTCAGACAAGAGAAAAGACGGTCCGTGGCCCAATCGTCATCGCCAATCTCAGGTGTCGCAGAACGCTATGCGGGTTCGCTGTTCGAACTCGCGCTGCAGGCAAATTCCGTCGCCAAGGTCGAGGCCGACCTCAACAGTTTCGAAGCGATGCTCGCGGGCAGCGCCGATCTTACCCGGCTGATCAACAGCCCGGTGTTTTCCAGCGAGGACCAGGCCAAGGCTATCGCGGCGATCGCCGACAAGGCCAAGATCACCGGCCTCACCGGCAATTTCCTGCGCGTCGTCGCCAGGAACCGCCGGCTGTTCGCCATTCCCGGCATGATCAAGGCATTCCGCCAGATCGCAGCCGAACATCGTGGCGAGACCGCTGCCGAAGTGACGTCGGCTCATGAGCTGACCGCCGCCCAGCAGACCGAACTCAAGGCGGCGCTGAAGAGCGTTGCCGGCAAGGACGTGGCCATCTCCGTCACCGTCGATCCGTCGTTGCTCGGCGGGCTGGTGGTCAAGATGGGCTCGCGCCAGATCGATACGTCGCTCAAAACCAAACTCAATTCGCTCAAGCTTGCACTGAAAGAGGTCGGCTGATGGACATCCGCGCCGCGGAAATTTCCGCAATTCTGAAAGACCAGATCAAGAATTTCGGCAAGGAGGCCGAGGTCTCCGAAGTCGGACAGGTGCTGTCCGTCGGTGACGGTATCGCCCGCGTCTATGGCCTCGACAACGTCCAGGCCGGCGAGATGGTCGAATTCCCGGGCGGCATTCGCGGCATGGCGCTCAACCTCGAAGCCGACAATGTCGGCGTCGTTATCTTCGGCGCCGACCGCGACATCAAGGAAGGCGACATCGTCAAGCGCACCGGCGCCATCGTCGACGTTCCCGTCGGCCCCGGCCTGCTCGGCCGCGTCGTCGACGCGCTCGGCAACCCGATCGACGGCAAAGGCCCGATCAAGGCAGTCGAGCGCAAGCGCGTCGACGTCAAGGCCCCCGGCATCATCCCGCGCAAGTCGGTGCACGAGCCGATGTCGACCGGCCTCAAGGCCATCGATGCGCTGATCCCGGTCGGTCGCGGCCAGCGCGAGCTGGTCATCGGCGACCGTCAGACTGGCAAGACCGCCATCATCCTCGACACTATGCTCAACCAGAAGTCGGTGCACGACAACGGCCCCGAGAAGGAAAAGCTCTACTGCGTCTACGTTGCCGTGGGCCAGAAGCGCTCGACCGTCGCGCAGTTCGTCAAGGTGCTGGAAGAGCGCGGCGCGCTCGAATATTCGATCATCATCGCCGCCACCGCTTCCGACCCGGCGCCGATGCAGTTCCTGGCGCCGTTCGCCGGCTGCACCATGGGCGAGTATTTCCGCGACAACGGCATGCATGCGCTGATCAGCTACGACGATCTGTCGAAGCAGGCCGTCGCCTACCGCCAGATGTCGCTCTTGCTGCGCCGCCCGCCGGGCCGCGAAGCCTATCCGGGCGACGTCTTCTACCTGCATTCGCGCCTGCTCGAGCGCGCCGCCAAGCTCAATGACGACATGGGCGCCGGTTCGCTGACCGCCCTGCCGATCATCGAGACGCAGGCCAACGACGTGTCGGCCTATATCCCGACCAACGTGATCTCGATCACCGACGGCCAGATCTTCCTCGAAACCAACCTGTTCTTCCAGGGTATCCGCCCTGCGGTGAACGTCGGCCTGTCGGTCAGCCGCGTCGGTTCGGCCGCGCAGATCAAGGCGATGAAGCAGGTTGCCGGCTCGATCAAGGGCGAGCTCGCGCAATACCGCGAAATGGCGGCCTTCGCGCAGTTCGGCTCGGATCTCGACGCCGCCACGCAGCGACTGCTCAACCGCGGATCGCGCCTGACGGAACTTCTGAAGCAGCCGCAGTTCTCGCCGCTGAAGACGGAAGAGCAGGTCGCGGTGATCTTCGCCGGCGTCAACGGCTATCTCGACAAGCTGCCGGTTAACCAGGTCGGCAAGTTCGAGCATGGCCTGCTCAGCCATATGCGTGCGGCCGGCAAGGATGTTCTCGAGGCCATTCGCAAGGAAAAGGCGCTGTCGGACGATCTGCGCGCCAAGCTGAAGGCGGAAATCGACGCCTTCGCCAAGACCTTTGCTTGAACGAAGCCGGACGACGGGATCAGGTTTGAAGCATGCCTTCACTAAAAGACCTTCGTAACCGTATCGCCTCGGTCAAGGCGACGCAGAAGATCACCAAGGCGATGCAGATGGTCGCCGCGGCGAAGCTGCGCCGTGCGCAAGAGGCCGCGGAAGCGGCGCGCCCCTATTCGGAGCGCATGGGTTCCGTGCTGGCCAACATCACCCAGGCTATCGGCGGCGGCGGCGATGCCCCGGCGCTGATGACCGGCACCGGCAAGGACGACGTGCACCTGCTCGTCGTCTGCACCGCCGAGCGCGGCCTGTGCGGCGGCTTCAATTCGCAGATCGCCCGCCTTGCCCGCGACCACATCCGCAAGCTTCTGGCCGACGGCAAGCAGGTCAAGATCATCTGCGTCGGCAAGAAGGGTTTCGACATCCTGCGCCGCGACTATGCATCGATGATCCTCGACCGCGTCGACCTGCGCGAGGTCAAGACGCTCGGCTTCGTCAATGCCGATGCCATCGCCAAGAAGGTCATCAACCTCTTCAACGAGGGCGGCTTCGACATCTGCACGCTGTTCTATTCGCAGTTCAAGTCGGTGATCAGCCAGATCCCGACCGCGCAGCAGATCATCCCGGCCGGCATCGCTTCGGCTCCGGCTGCGGTGACGGATGGCGGCAACGCCGTCTACGAATACGAACCGGAGCCGGGCGAAATCCTCTCCGACCTCATCCCGCGCAACATCTCGGTGCAGGTTTTCCGGGCACTGCTCGAAAACGCAGCCGGCGAGATGGGCGCCAAGATGAGCGCCATGGACAATGCGACGCGCAACGCCGGCGAGATGATCAACAAGCTGTCGATCACCTACAACCGCCAGCGGCAGGCGCAGATCACCAAGGAACTGATCGAAATCATTTCGGGCGCCGAGGCGCTCTAGGCGCGGTTCGCGGGTCATCGATCCGCGACCGGACCGCGTGAGAAACAAAGGACGAAAAAGGGTAAAGACGATGGCGAAAGCAGCGACCCCCAAGACGGCGGCCCCCGCGAAGGCGGCAAAGGCTCCGGCAGCAGCAGCGAAGGCGGCTCCGGCCAAGACGGCGGCAGCCCCCGCAAAGGCCGCCGCGGCCAAGACCTCGGCTGTTGCCATCAAGGCGACTGGCGTCGTCGGCAAGGTCCGCCAGGTCATCGGCGCCGTCGTCGACGTGCAGTTCGGCGATCACCTGCCGGCGATCCTGAACGCGCTCGAGACGACCAATGTCGGCAACCGCCTGGTGCTCGAAGTTGCCCAGCATCTGGGTGAAAACACCGTGCGCTGCATCGCCATGGACTCGACCGAAGGTCTGGTGCGTGGCCAGGAAGTGCGCGACACCGGCGCACCGATCACCGTTCCGGTCGGCCCGGGCATGCTCGGCCGCATCATCAACGTCATCGGCGAGCCGGTCGACGAAGAAGGCCCGGTCGACGCGATCGAAATGCGCTCCATCCATCAGCCGGCTCCGAGCTATGTCGAGCAGTCGACGGAAGCCCAGATCCTGATCACCGGCATCAAGGTGCTCGACCTCCTGGCGCCTTACGCCAAGGGCGGCAAGATCGGCCTGTTCGGCGGCGCCGGCGTCGGCAAGACCGTGCTGATCCAGGAACTGATCAACAACATCGCCAAGGCGCATGGCGGCTACTCGGTGTTCGCCGGCGTCGGCGAGCGTACCCGCGAAGGCAACGATCTCTATCACGAGTTCATCGAATCCGGCGTCAACAAGAAGGGCGGCGGCGAAGGCTCCAAGGCGGCACTCGTCTATGGCCAGATGAACGAGCCGCCGGGCGCGCGCGCCCGCGTCGGCCTGACCGGCCTGACGGTCGCGGAATATTTCCGCGACCAGGGCCAGGACGTGCTGTTCTTCGTCGACAACATCTTCCGCTTCACGCAGGCGGGTTCGGAAGTGTCGGCTCTGCTCGGCCGCATCCCGTCGGCCGTGGGCTATCAGCCGACGCTCGCCACCGACATGGGCGCGCTGCAGGAACGCATCACCACCACCACCAAGGGCTCGATCACCTCGGTGCAGGCCATCTACGTGCCGGCCGACGACTTGACCGATCCGGCGCCGGCGACCTCGTTCGCCCACCTTGACGCAACGACGACGCTCAACCGCGCCATCGCCGAGAAGGGCATCTACCCCGCTGTCGATCCGCTGGATTCGACCTCGCGCATGCTCGACCCGCTGGTCGTTGGCGACGAGCACTATGGCGTCGCGCGCCAGGTGCAGTCGATCCTCCAGCGCTACAAGTCGCTGCAGGACATCATCGCGATCCTGGGCATGGACGAGCTGTCGGAAGAGGACAAGCAGACGGTGGCCCGCGCACGCAAGATCGAGCGCTTCCTGTCGCAGCCCTTCTTCGTCGCCGAAGTGTTCACCGGCGCGCCGGGCAAGCTGGTCGACCTCGCCGACACCATCAAGGGCTTCAAGGGCCTCTGCAACGGCGACTACGACCACCTTCCGGAAGCTGCCTTCTACATGGTCGGCGGCATCGAGGAAGCGGTCGAGAAGGCACAGCGCCTGGCGGCCGAAGCAGCTTAATCAAGGGAATAGGGAGTAGTCAGTAGTCAGTAGTGAATGGCAGGCGGGTGACCGGGGCAATTGCCCTTTCTCCCTACTTCCTACCCACTATTCCCTACTCACTAGATCGACATGGCTGAAGCTTTCAAATTCGAACTGGTTTCGCCGGAGCGCCTGCTGGTTTCCGAGCAGGTCGAGTCCGTTGTCATTCCGGGCGCCGAAGGCGAGATGACCGTGATGGCGCATCACGCGCCGGTCATGACCACCATCAAGCCGGGCGTGGTCACGGTGAAGACCGCATCGGGTGGCGAAGAGCGCTATGTCGTGTTCGGCGGTTTCGCCGACATCGTCCCGGCCGGCTGCACGCTGCTGGCGGAATCGGCTGTCGCGGTGAAGGATGTCGATCGTGCCGATCTCGCGCGCCGCATCCAGGAAGCCAAGGAAGACGCCGCCGACGCCAAGGACGACCAGGCCCGCAGCAAGGCGGAACAGTTCCTCAGCCAGCTCACCACGCTGGAAGGCGCCATCCTGCCGGCGTGATTGGATCGCGATAATGGATTGGAAAAGCGGGGCTTGCCCCGCTTTTTGTTTAGCTGCCCAATGCAGCGAAGGCAGCCGCCGGTCCGCCACGGCGCAACTGTTCCAGATGGTTGGCTGTGAGCTCGATCAATCTTTCGCGCCCTGGTTCCCCCTTGGCAAAGCCGGCCAGATCGAACACCGCGGCGGTGGTTTCGGCGGCCGACGGACGGTTGCCACAGATGGCTGTCATCGGCACGTCTAGCGGATCGGTGAAGTGCGCCTCGGGCAAGGATTTGCCGCGCGCTTCGCAGGCCGCGATCCAGGCGGCCACCACCAGCATAAGATGCCTTGGCGCGGCGCTTGCACGCAGGCGCTCGATGGACGACGCGACGATGCGCTGCGGCAGTTTCTGGCTGCCGTCATTGGCGATCTGCGCCGTGCGGTGGGCGAGCGCGGTGTTGGAAAAACGCTCGGCAAGTTCGGCCGTATAGGCTGATGTATCGAGCCCGGCCCCCTCAGGCAGGGTCGGGATGGCTTCGGCCCACAATGCATCAACAAACTGGCGGATCGCCGGATCGGCGAAGGCGCGGTCGACGGTGGCGTGACCGCTGAGCAGGCCGAGATAGGCGATCCCCGAATGCGCGCCGTTGAGCAGCCTGAGCTTCATGTCCTCGAACGGCCTGACGTCTTCGACCATGGTGACGCCGAACCGTTCCCAGGCCGGTCGTCCCGCCGGGAACCGGTCCTCGACCACCCACTGGCAGAACGGTTCGGTCATGACCGGCCAGGCGTCCTCGACACCGAGTTCGACGGCGATCCTTGCCCGGTCGGCGTCGGTGGTCGCCGGCACGATGCGGTCGACCATGCTCGACGGAAAGGCGACCTGGTCGGCGATGTGGCTGGCGAGGCTGGCATTGCCCGATTGGGCAAGCCCGGCATCGCCCTTCGCGCCAAGCCTGGCATCGCCCATTTGGTCGAGCCTGGCATCGCGCATTTCGGCGAATTCGGCCAGCAGCCGGTGCAGCGTGGCGCCGTTGGCCGGCAGGTTGTCGCAGCAGAGCACGGTGAAGGGCGGCGTGCCGGCTTCGCGCCGCCGGGCTAGCGCCTCGGCGAGAAAACCATGCGCGGTCTTCGGCATTTGCGGATTCGCCAGATCATGGACGATATCGGGATGAGCCGTGTCCAGTCCGCCGCCCGCTGCCCTCAGATAGGCCTTTTCGGTGATTGTCAGCGTCACGATGCGGGTGCGCGGATGGATCAGCGCGGCGAGCACCGCGCCCGGGTCTTCCGGCGCCACCAGCATCGAGCCGATCGAGCCGATGACGCGGAGTTTTTCCTCGCCGCTGCTCCTGACCGCCAGCGTGTAGAGTCCATCCTGTGGCGAGAGCGCGTCGCGCGTATCGGCGCTGCGCAGCGAAACGCCGACGATGCCCCAGTCCATGTCCCCCGCCGCCAGGCAGTCGTCGACATAGGCGGCCTGATGGGCGCGGTGGAAGGCGCCGACGCCGAGATGCACGATACCGGGGATGACCTTGCTACGGTCGTATCCGGGGATTGCGATCCCCTTGGGCAACGAGCGCAGGGTGGTTTCGGACAGATGGCTGCTTGTCATCACATCACAGGGCTGAGGGCTTTGGACGGCGTGGCATGGAGACATCCCGGCGCGGCGGATGCAAGCGGCGTAACACCTGTTTCCGCCTGCCGCAAGGATGCCTGTTTCGGAGGCTACGTTGACATCGCCTCTGGCCGAACGTACCGATAACCGATCTGGAAGGAGCCGCTTTTCCCATGGTCGCGCTGACCGATCCGGACCTGCTGTTTCCATCCGAGGCGCATTCGCGCTCGCTTGCCCGCGACCTCTACGCCGGCGTCAAGGACCTGCCGATCGTCAGCCCGCACGGCCACACCGATCCGCGCTGGTATGCGCTCAACGAGCCGTTTCCCGATCCGGCGCAACTGCTCATCGTGCCGGATCACTACATTTTCCGCATGCTGTTCAGCCAGGGCGTGCGCCTCGAGGATCTCGGCATGGCGACGCTGGACGGCGCACCGGTGGAGACCGACGGCCGGGCGATCTGGCGGCGCTTTGCCGAGAACTATTTCCTCTTCCGCGGCACGCCGACCAGGCTTTGGTTCGACCATGTGCTGGCGCATCTGTTCAACATCGAGGAGCCGTTGAACGCCGCGACGGCCGACCGCCATTACGATGCCATCGCGACGCTGCTGCAGTGGGAGAATTTCCGCCCGCGCGCTTTGTTCGAGCGCTTCAACATCGAGGTGATCGCGACGACGGAAGGCGCGCTCGACGATCTCAAATGGCACCAGATGATCCGCGACAGCGGCTGGCAGGGCAGGGTCGTCACCACCTACCGGCCGGATGCCGTCGTCGATCTTGACTTCGAAGGGTTTTCAGCCAATCTCGACCGGCTCGGCGAGATCACCGGCTGCGACACGGGCCGCTGGGCCGGCTATCTCGACGCGCATCGCCAGCGGCGCGCCTTCTTCAAGAGCTTTGGCGCGACCTCGTCCGACCACGGTCATCCGACGGCCGAGACCGCCAATCTTTCGGATGCGGCGGCCGAAGAGCTGTTCAATCGGGTTCGCCATGGTTCGGGCGACGAGCGCGAGAAGCGGCTGTTTCGCGCCCAGATGCTGACCGAGATGGCGAAGATGAGCCGGGATGACGGGCTGGTCCTGCAGATCCATCCCGGTTCCCAGCGCAATCACTCGCGCGCCATCTTCGAGACATTCGGCCGGGACAAGGGTTTCGATATTCCGACCAGGACGGACTATGTCTCGGCGCTCAAGCCGCTGCTCGACTGCGTCGGGCTGGAGCGCGAGCTGACGATCATCCTGTTCACGCTCGACGAGAGCAGCTATGCGCGCGAACTGGCGCCGCTGGCCGGCGTCTACCCGGCGCTGAGGCTCGGCCCGGCATGGTGGTTCCACGACAGCCCGGAAGGCATGCGGCGGTTCCGCGAGATGACCACCGAGACGGCCGGCTTCTACAACACAGTCGGCTTCAATGACGATACCCGTGCCTTTCCGTCGATTCCGGCCCGCCACGACGTGGCGCGCCGCGTCGACTGCGCCTTCCTGGCGCGGCTCGTCGCCGAGCACCGGCTGCGCGAAGACGAAGCGCATGAGCTGGCGCGGGAATTGGCGTATACGCTCGCCAAGAAAGCCTATCGGCTCTGAAATGTGCTGCCGCGGGGTCGGCTGTCTGGCGCGATGAGGAGGGGACGATGACGCAAGCAAGGTTTTTCGCGCATGCCGGCAACGGTGCCTGGTCGGCGACGCCGGACGGCAATCGCCGGCGCGTTCTCTTGCACACCGATGAACTGATGATGGTCGAGTTCGGCTTCGACAAGGGTGGCGTCGGCGCCCTGCATTCGCACCCGCATGTCCAGGCAAGCTATGTCGCCGAAGGCCGGTTTGAGGTGACCATCGACGGCCGGACCGAGATTTTGGAAGCCGGCGGCAGCTTCATCGTGCCGTCCGGTCTGGTGCACGGCGTCAAGGCACTGGAGGCGGGGCGGCTGGTCGACAGTTTCACACCGCACCGGGCCGATTTCCTTGCCTGACGGCCGCCGCCGATGGTGCCACGGGGTCGGTAACGGCATCGTCCGAGCAGGCGATGACAAACCCGCGCCTCCAGAGAGGCGCGGGCAGTTGCCTGGGCGCCCGTGGCGCCGCGGTACTCGAGACATAACCGCAGGATTGGAAACCTGCCGGATCATGGTGAATATAAACTTAACGCGCCGGTGCCGGATGGTCGCGACGGCTGGTGGCGAGCAAGCGATGGGTGGCTTCGAGAATGGCCTCGACCGGCGTGTCGGCGATATTAGCCGATCCGCCGCGCCTCGGCGCCGTCACCACTTCGACCCTGTTCGACAGCGGCCGCCAACGCTCCATGTTGGCGCCGTTGTTGACGATCACCGTTGGGGTCATGACCGCGGCGAACAGGTGCCCAAGACCGCCTTCCATGCCGACATAGGCGGCCGCCATCTCGCCGAGCGCCAGCAGCAGATCGCCGAACGCCTCGACATCGAGCCCAAGGTCCGGACCGACCACGGACAATCGACTTTCCTTGGCGGCAAGGGCCTGCCATTTCGGTCCGTTGCCAGGAGTCACCAGATAGAGCACCCGATAGCCGGCATCGATCAGATTGCCTGATATGGCCGATATCTGGGCCTCGCTCATGAACTTGTTGCTCTTGGCGTTGCCGCCAAGAAGGATGAGCGGACGGTCGTCCGCGCCGCGAAGCTGACGCGCCAGGGCGCGGGCGGCCTGGGGAACGTCCAGCCTGTGGTCGAATGGCAGGTGCCGGCCCGCCAGGCGCTCGATCAGCCGGTGGTAGCGCCAGGCATTGTGTTCGGGCCGCAGCGTCCATCTGGTGCCCAAACGCAACGACAGAAGATGGCCGGCAAAATTGGGCTCGTAGCGCACGCCGCGGCCGACAAGCCGCAGTCTGGTCGCGATCAGGCTGGGCACGCCGGCGCGGAAGTCGACGACCGTCGTTGGCCTGCCAGGCGTCGCGAACTCGGCCAGAATGGCGGAAAGCGGCACAATCGTCCTGAAGTCATCGACGAGGGGAGCGGCATGCCTGCGCAACACGCCCGTGAGCGAGGATTTGCGTATGCTGCCATAAACGATCTGGCTTTGCGGGAAGGCTGTTCTCGCCGCGCGCAACGCCGGTATCCGCAGCAATCCGTCACCAAGCGCGTCATTGCGGGCGTAGAAGATCAGCAGAGGGGCGGTCGAATCCATGGCCAGGTGCGGAATCCGTGGGTCGCTCGACGAAGGCCTGAACATGGATGGCCCCGATCGAAGGCGTTCTGTTCCGATCGTCAAAGCCTGATATTGAAGCCCTCCCGGCAAGTCAAAGACGATCTGCCGCGCCCGCGCCCGGGCCAGGTTTTTCCGACAGACAGGCTTCGGTCAGGTGATTTGCCGCAGCAGGCTGAAAATCCGCTCGAACGTCTTGCCGTAAGGCGGGCGCAGAAGCCCTCCGGCGCTCAAGCGCGACTGCAGGAAAACCGGCTTCTCCTTGCTGAAGGTGCGAAAACCCCATTCGCCGTGATAGGCACCCATGCCGCTGGCGCCAACACCGCCGAAGGGCTGGTTTTCCTGCACCAGATGCAGCATGCAGTCGTTGATGGTGACGCCGCCGGCGACGGTCTCGCGCAGGATGCGCTGGCGGTTGCCGCTGTCGCGCCCGAACCAGTAGAGCGCCAGCGGCCGGTCCGCCCGGTTCACATGGTCTATCGCGTCGTCGAGGGTGGTGTATTCGACAATCGGCAGCACCGGTCCGAAAATCTCCTCGCGCATCAGCCGCAGGTTCGAGCCGGGGTTTTTGACCAGGGTCGGCGGCAACTTCCGGCTGGTGGAGCCGAACTGTTCACGGGCCGGGTTGACCTCGATGACATCGGCGCCGGCATCACGCGCCTCGGCAATCATCTCGCGCAGACGCTGGTGGTGCCGGTCGCTGACGATGGCGGTATAGTCCGGGTTGTCGCGCAAGGTCGGGTAGAGCCGCGCTATCGCGGTTGCGAGCTTCGCGGCGACTGTGCCTGCCTGCCCTTGCGGTACCAGCAGATAGTCCGGCGCGATGCAAGTCTGCCCAGCATTCAACAGCTTGCCATAGGCAATGCTGGATGCCGCCGCATCGAGATCGCAGGACGGATCGAGGATTGCTGGCGACTTGCCGCCGAGTTCGAGCGTGACCGGGGTCAGGTTGGCGGCCGCTGCCATCGCGACCTGCCGGCCGACCGCGGTCGAACCGGTGAACAGCAAATGATCGAACGGCATCGACACGAAGGCCCTTCCCACCTCGGCGTCGCCGGTGATGACGCAGAGCTCATCCGGCGCGAAATGCTCGCCGGCCAGTCGCGCCAGCAGCGCGGAAAAAGCCGGCGTCAGTTCGGACGGCTTGACGAGCACGCGATTGCCGGCGGCGAGTGCCGCGGTGACCGGCGCGACAGCGAGCTGGAAGGGATAGTTCCAGGGCGATACGACCCCGACGACACCGAGCGGCTGCGGGACGAGGCGATTTCTGCCCGGCAGGAATGGCATGGTGGTGGCAACACGACGCTCCCGCATCCAGCCTTTCAGATGGGAAAGCGCGTGGCGGATGCCAGCGCGGACGACGAACAGTTCCGCCAGGCGCGTCTCGTGCACCGACCGGCCGCCAAAATCGGCGCCGATCGCCGCGCAGATGTCAGCCTCATGCCGCTCGGTGAGCGCCAGCAGGCGCTTCAGGCGGTCTTTCCGGACGCCAAGGTCCGGAAAGGGCTGCGCCTCGAAGGCCGCGCGCTGCAACTGGAACCGCTCGCCGAGAGCATCCTGTCTGGTCTGCAGCATCGCCTTCTCCCTGCATTGTCGAGCCAAGCTTACATCGCGACGCGTGAAGGAATCCAGCGGGGTGCAGGTGTCGCAGGGGAAGGCGAGGCTCGCCGAGCAGGCCAGTCAACCGGTCAGCGTCGGCGCTCCCGTGGCCTGGCGCTCCCCGTGCGGGCTTGTTCCTGTTGTGGTCCGATGACGGCTGCGCTACTGCAAGGCGCCACGCGGAGAGTCTCTTGATCGGTTTCCTTGTCCTCTCCAATCCGCCGAAAATCGGTTCCAGCCCGGTGTCCGCCTGATGCAGGCATCCGCGATGAGCGTTGCGGCCGAGGATCCCAAGCTGCGCGTGCTGAAGGACGTGTTCGGCTTCGACGATTTCCGTCCCGGCCAGGCCGACGTCATGGAGGCGCTGCTGGCCGGGCGTCATGTGCTGGCCGTCATGCCGACGGGTGCGGGCAAATCGCTCTGCTACCAGGTTCCGGCGCTGGTTCTGGGCGGGCTCACCATCGTCGTCTCGCCCCTGGTGGCGCTGATGCAGGACCAGGTCGCCGCGCTGCGCCTTGCCGGCGTGGCCGCCGATACGATCAATTCCTCGATCGACCGCGAGGCCAACGTCGCCGCCTGGCGCCGCGTGGCTTCGGGCCAGACGCGCCTGCTCTATCTCGCGCCGGAGCGGCTGATGACCGAACGGATGCTCGAGGCGCTCGCCAGGCTCGACGTCCGCCTGATCGCCGTCGACGAGGCGCATTGCATCTCGCAATGGGGCCCGGCGTTCCGGCGCGAATATGAAGACCTGTCGCGGCTGCGCGACATTTTTCCTGATGTGCCGATCATCGCGCTGACGGCGACAGCGGACGAGAGCACGCGCACCGACATCGAGGCACGGCTGTTCGCCGAGCGCGTCGAAACCCTGGTGCTGGGCTTCGACCGGCCGAACATCAAGCTTGCCATCGAGGCCAAGCAGGACGGCAAACGGCAGCTGCTGCGCTTCATCGAGCGCCATGCCGGTCGCAGCGGCATCGTCTATTGCCTGTCGCGCAAGAAGACCGAGGAGACGGCGGCGTTCCTCGAGAAGAATGGCGTCACCGCGCTCGCCTATCATGCCGGCATGAGCAAGGACGCGCGCGACGCCAACCAGAACAGCTTCATGACCTTGTCCGGCGTCGTCATGGTGGCGACCATCGCCTTCGGCATGGGCATCGACAAGCCTGACGTCGCCTTTGTCTTCCACACCGACATGCCGGGCAGCCTGGAAGCCTACTATCAGGAAATCGGCCGCGCCGGCCGCGACGGGCGGGAGGCCGAGGCACATATGCTGTTCGGTCTTGGCGATATCCGCATGCGGCGGCTGTTCATCGACGACGAGGAGGCGTCGGTTGAGCACAAGAGGCGCTCGCATCGCCGGCTCGACACGCTGATCGGCTATTGCGAGACGGCGCAATGCCGACGCCAGGTGCTGCTTGGCTATTTCGGCGAGGAAGCGCAGCCTTGCGGCAATTGCGACAACTGCCTCGACCAGGCGCCGCGCGCCGATGGCGGCGCGGAGGCGCGGATCATCCTGGCCGCGATCGCGCAGAGCGGCGAACGCTTCGGCGCGGGCCATGTCATCGACATCCTGCTCGGCCATGAAACCGAGAAGGTGCTGGCCAGGAGCCATCACAGGCTGGCCAGCTTCGGGGCCGGTGTGGCACACAAGAGGGATTTCTGGCTGTCGCTGATCCGGCAGCTCGTCGCTGGTGGGTTTCTGATGCCGGATCCGGCCGGTCATGGCGGCCTCGCCGTCGCGGAAAACGGCCATGCGCTCGGCCGTGGCGAGGTCCCGTTCCACTATCGCGTCGAGATGCGCAGCCGGGCCTCGCGCGGCAAGATGCGTTCCGCCCAGGGTTCTGCTGCCGACACTGAAGGCCTGGATGCTTCGCTGCTGGCCACGCTCAAGGCGCTGCGCCTGCGTCTGGCCAAGGAGCGCCAGGTGCCGGCCTATGTGGTGTTCTCCGATCGCACGCTGATCGACATGGCCGAACGCTGCCCGCGCGACCTCGACGCCTTCGCCGAAGTGAACGGCGTCGGCGCCGCCAAGCTCAAGGAGTTCGGGCAGGTTTTTCTGAGCGCAATCGCGGCGCACCGGCACCAGTCCGCTGGATCGGCCTGAAAGGCGACCGCGCAGCAGCGGCGTCGACCGAGCCATGGTTGGCTGTGGCGAAACGTCGCCTAGGTCGCAGTTCTATTCACGTCCCACCGTGGAGCGCCCATAATCACTTCCACACCATGACAAGCCTCGAATTCCCGGCCCGACCGCTCGACCGCCATAGCCGGGCTAAAGTCCTGCCCAAGGCAAGACCGAAGCCCGATGTCGCAAGCGTTGCATAGTCTCTATGATCGCGGCAGTCAGGATGGATCGTGCGATTGGTTGAGGACTTCATACGGCGCTGGAACAGGCTTTCGCTGGCCTTGCAGTTCCTTGTCGCCGGCGGCGTCGGGCTGCTGGCGGTGATGCTGGTGGTCGGACTGTGGGTGACTTCGCAGATACGGCAAGGCGTCATCCGCAACTCCGCCGCCACCACGGCACTCTATGTCGACAGCGTGATCGCGCCGCTGCTGCCGGACATGCGCAAGAGCCGCGAGCTCAGCGACAGCGTCAAGCAGGCGCTCGACGAAACGCTCGATCAGGGCGCGCTCGGCAAGCGGCTGGCCTCGTTCAAGCTGTGGCGGCGCGACGGCACGGTTCTCTACGCCAAGGACAAGACTTTGATCGGCAAGGTTTTCGAGCCGAACGCCAACCTCGATCACGCTTTCAACGGTAATGTCGTGGCCGAGTTCAACAAACTCGACGACGCCGAAAGCAGAAGGGAAAAGGGCATCGGCGTGCCGCTGCTGGAAATCTACAATCCGGTGCGCGAACCCTGGTCTGGCGATGTCGTCGCCGTCTCCGAATTCTACGAAGTGGCCGAGGATTTCCAGTTGACGCTGAACGCCGCCTTGTGGTCGAGCTGGCTGGTGGTGGCTGGCGCCACGGCGGCGGCACTCGCACTTCTTTCGGGCATCGTCTTTCGCGGCAGCCGCACCATCGAGACGCAGCGAACCGCGCTAGAGGCAAAGGTTGCGGAATTGCAGGCGCTGCTGTCGCAGAACTCGACGCTGCGCCAGCGCGTCCAGCGTGCCTCGCGCCGCGCCACCGCCATCAACGAGCGATATCTCAGGCGCATCGGCGCTGACCTCCACGACGGGCCGGCCCAGTTGGTGGCGCTGGCGGCGCTCCGGATGGACAGCCCGCTGCTGCTGGACCCCGACGCCTCGGCCGAACAGCGCCAAGCCGAGGTGGCCGGCATCCACAAGACGCTCAGTGAGGCGATGCGCGAGATCCGCGGCATCTGCAACGGGCTGGTGCTGCCGCAGATCGAAACGGCCGCGGTGGCCGACATCCTGCGGCTGGCGGTGGCCGAGCACGAAAGGCGCACGGCGAGTTCGGTATCGCTGGCGCTGCCCACGCAGTTGCCGGAACTTGGCGCTTCCGAGAAGATCAGCATCTATCGTTTCGTCCAGGAAGGTTTGAACAACGCCTGGCGCCATGGACAAGGCAAGGACCAGGCGGTCAAGGCGGGGACGAAAGCCGGCAAGCTTTTCGTTACAGTGTCGGACGGTGGCCCCGGGTTCGATCCGGCAAGGAGCGAGGGCCTGGGGCTCGCCGGCCTAAGGGAGCGCATAGAGAGCATCGGCGGCCGTTTCGAAACCGCGTCCGGCCCGAAAGGCACGCGCCTGATGATCACATTGTCCGTCGAGGAGCAGCCGTGACCGGTATCATCCAGATTGCCATTGTCGATGATCATCCACTGTTTCGCGAGGGGGTTGCGCGCAGCCTTGCCGAGATCGGCGGCTTCGAAGTGGTTGGCGAAGGCGCGGACGCCGAGGACGCCGAGCGACTGGTCGCGGCCAAGCATCCCGACATACTGCTGCTGGACATCAGCATGCCGGGCGGCGGACTTGCCGCGGCGGCGAGCATCCTGGCCCGGCATTCCGGCCAGAAGATCGTTATGCTGACGGTATCGGAGACCAATGCTGACGTTACCCAGGCGCTCAATGCCGGCGTGCGCGGCTATGTGCTGAAAGGCGTCGGCTCCAAGATGCTGGCCGAAATCCTGCATGACGTGTTTGCCGGCGAAAGCTATGTCTCGCCAACGCTGTCGGCGAGACTGCTGTCGGACCTGCTACAGCCAGCCAACCGCAGGGCCGATCCTTTGGGCCTGCTTACCGACCGCGAGGCCGAGATCCTGCGGTTGGTGGCGGAGGGCCTGAGCAACAAGGAGGTTGCCGGGCGGCTCGCGCTGCAAGAAAAGACCGTCAAGCATCACATGACGCGGGTCCTGTCGAAGCTCAATGTGCGCAACCGCACCGAGGCCGCGCTGCTGATGCGCGAGGCGAAGGACCGCACCGGCTGAGGGCGGGTGCCGAGCCCTGGCGGCAATCCGTACCGACGCAGAAACTCACCCCCGCCCGAAGGCGAGGGTGAGGTGAGAAGCGAGTGTTGCCTTACTAAACTCCCCCGCTCTCACAACCCTTGGCCCTCACAACCTTTTCAGGCGGGCCAAATCGGTGCCAGTCGCCGCGCGCTCGACGATTGTGCGGCCAAGCGCATCCTTCATCACGAAGCGGCCGTTTTCGATCTTTTCCCGGAGGCCATCGGGGTGGACAACCTGGATGGTGCTGCCGTGAATACTAACCTTGTCGCCTGTCTCGGGATTCACGTGGCTGTTGCCGGGACCTGTACCACCGCCGCTGTTGCCGCCGCTGCCGCTGCCGCTGCCGCTGTTGTTGCTACCGCTACCCCCGCTGCCGCTGTTGCTGCCGCCGCTCCCGCTCCCGCCGCTGTTGCTGCCGCCGCTGCCGCCTTCACTCTCGCCGCCATCATCCTCGGCGCGGACATCGGCAGGAACGACCTTGGCGGTACCGTCAAACGTCACCTGATAGGGTGCCACGGTAAGTACGAGCGCCGTCGTGGCCCGCAGAACGAACCAGCAAATTCGGGTCAACGACGGCGCTCTCATATCTACAGTCCAGCCATGCTAGGGCGTGGTCACCGGCGGTGGGGTGTCGTCGTCGCTGGCATCGGTACCATTGTCGTCGCCAGCGTCATGGCCTGCGCCGTCATCGCCGCCATCATGGCCTGCGCCGTCGTCGCCGCCATCATGGCCTTCGCCGGAGTGGCCACCCTCGCCGCCGCCACCGCCGCCGCCACCCTCGCCACCGCCACCGCCGCCTTCGCTCTCGGCGTAGGCGCTGGCGGAGGCTACCTTTGCGACGCCGGCGCCGTCAAAGGTGAGATGATAGGGCGCGATGGTCAGCGCGAGCGCCGCGGAAGCCCGCAGGGCGAGCCAGCAAATCCGGGTTAAAGGTAGTTTGCGCATCTTGATCCTCCTTATGCCGGTCTTTGGGAGGTTCTGCTTGGAAAAACGAACCCGAACCGGCGTTGTTGACAAGAGGAGCATTCACCGGAACGGAGCCCGGCGATAGCGGCCCAAGACTCATGCCTCGCCTGGTAGGACTTTTTCGCCGCCGGCATCCGACTTAAGTCCGCCGTCCCCAACCGGCTCCGCGCGCTGATCCGCTCAATCGCGTCAGCGCTCAGGCCGTCCTTGCGCATGAGGTCGGTATCAATGAGACCCGGCCAGCTGGCATCAGTCGGGCTTCTTGGTTGAAGGTCCAGTAAAGATGCCGCGGAGCCTGGGAAGATACAGGACTACAACCGAGGCCGTCAGGACCAGCAGGAGGAAAACCACGAACTGCATGATGGTGTAGCCGATCTGATCGCGCGGCAGGAACCAACCGGCCACGACACCGGCGCCAGCCAGGAGAATGCGAATGAGCCAACTCACAATGAAGAATCCGATGGTTGAACACCGCCAGCATATCGGGCTCTGCCCGCCGGACTTTGCTTTGGATCAAGTGCCTGTGATGGCAGCGGCCCGGTGCGCGGAAGAACGAGCGGTCGCGTGACGAATGACTGGCGGTTCGGCAATTCAGGGCAGTCCTCGCGACACGCCTGCATGCTTACGGGCGAAGATCCAGCCTGCTGACGTAGTGTCGGGAAGGCAGAAACACGTTGCATACTGATGCCTCCACGGGTGTCTTAGTTTGTTCATCGGGCTGACCTACAAAGATGGCGTCAACAATGGGGTGTGCCATGCAAGTCGATGCGTCCGAACTCGATCAACTTCAAAGCGACTACAAGGCCGCGGTCGAGGAATGGATAGCGGCGATCAAACAGGAAGAGGATCTGGCCTCGGTCAACCATTCCGTTGCCGAGGTCGACAAATGGGAAGCGGCGCATTTCGCCGAGGACAAGGTGCGGGGTAAGGTTCTGAATTTGAAGAGAAAATATGAAGACGCGTTGCGCAAGGAATTCTTCGGCTTCTGAATGTCGATGCGTTCGATCTCTCCTTGAGTTTGCAGCAATGCATTCTCGTCCCGGTCGCGGATCCGTCGGTTCTGTCTTGTGAGACCCGCTCCGACGACAGCGAGCACCGAGTGGTCCTCAACCTGTTTGATGCCGACGGACTGGCCGGCAAGACGAGGCTGAGATTGATCGTCTTGCGGTCGAAACAGATGCAGCCGCATGTGATGACGGTGACGGCGTTGTCATATCTGGTTGGCTGGCCCGATGGACTATGATCTGGGAAATTCCAAGCAGCCAGTCGTGGCGGAACGACACAAACAAGATGAGGCGGCAGAAGGATCGAGGACACCGCTCGGCTCGCGCTGGTAGCCCCGGCACCCGCCCGCCCGGTTCATCGGCAGGCGGGGGTGGGGGTCATTTGCGGGGCCCCTAATCCATGCGCGCGGGCAAAGAGGCCTGCTCGGCTACAGACAAGATTAGATGAAATCTAACTTCTTTTGTGAAAGGGTGTAAGCAAAGCAAGGCTCAGCCTTGGAGGGGGAATGCAGTCGGCCAATTTTGGCTTTCTTGCCGCTCATGATGAGCGGCTGGTGGCACTCGGCGGGTTTGCGGAGAGATATTTCCGCGACGACCCCTCGACGGCTATCGTCAAACTCCGCCAATTCGCCGAGCATCTGGCCAAGTTGATCGCAGCCCGCCACGCGGCCTACCGCGACGAGCGAGAGACTTTCGAGCAAACGTTGCGACGTCTGTCATATGATCGCATCATTCCAAAGGAAGTTGCGGACCTATTTCACGCACTGCGCAAGACAGGCAACACCGCCGTCCATGAGGCGGAGGGCAACCACGCTCACGCACTGACCTCGCTGAAGTTTGCTCGCTCTCTAGGTGTATGGTTCCACAGAACCTATGGCAGGCAGACCAGCTTCAATCCTGGCCCTTTTGTTTCTCCGCCGGAGCCGGTCGACGCCACATCGCCACTGCTGGAAGAGATCGAGACGCTGCGCCGCAAAGTCGCCGAGGGCGAGAGTGCTGTCGCTGTTGCGCGTCGAGAGGCGGTGGAACAAATCCATGTTCGCGAAACGCTGGAGGGGCGGCTAAAGCGCGAAGCCGAGGAACGGGTGACATGGGAGCAACTTGCTCAACAGAACGAGGCCGAGAAGGCCACGCTCCTCGCGAAACTGGCGAGCCTTGCAGCCGAGCCTCTGGCTGCATCACACTATGGCTTCAGTGAAGCGCCTGCTTCGTGGCAGGCATTCGATTTGGATACTGACGCGGCGAAAGCAGCGATTGCCATTAAGCTTGCCGGTCTTCAGGCTGACGCCGAAGCTGCGCCACGATCTGAAGTTGCCGAACTGATAGCGCGCGGCGAAGATGCCGCCGCGAAGCTTGACCTAGATGAGGCCGAAACGCGCGCCTTAATCGACAGACAGCTTCGGGATCGCGGCTGGGAGGCGGATACAAAGACGTTGCGCCACAGTGGCGGTGTCCGGCCAACCAAGGGCCGCAACATGGCAATTGCGGAGTGGCCAACTGCCAATGGTCCTGCCGACTATGCGCTCTTCGTTGGCACCATGCTGATTGGTGTGGTTGAGGCCAAGCGGCGGCGCAAGAACGTCTCGGCGGCCATAGATCAGGCCGAACGCTATTCGCCGGGGATCACGCCGTCGTCCGATTTCGTGACACCCGGCGGTCCTTGGGGCGAGCATCGCGTGCCGTTCGTGTTCGCTGCCAATGGGCGGTCCTATCTGAAGCAGATCGAAACCGAGAGCGGCATCTGGTTCCGAGATACACGCCGAAGTGCCAATCATCGCCGTGCATTGGTGGACTGGCCGACGCCCGAGGGATTGGCTGGCCAGCTTGAGGTCGATCAGGACGCGGCCACTGCTTCGCTGAAGGCCCAGCCATTCGATTTCGGCTTCCCGCTCCGCCCCTATCAGGAAGGGGCTATCCGGGCGGTTGAAACCGCTCTCTCAGTCGAACAGCGGTCCATGCTGGTAGCGATGGCGACCGGCACCGGCAAGACCAAGCTCGCCATCGCTCTCCTTTATCGTCTGCTGTCGGCCAAGCGCTTTCGTCGCATCTGTTTCGTCGTGGATCGCAGCGCCCTAGGTCACCAGACCGAAGGCGAGTTCTCGACGACCAAGGTTGTGTCGGGCAAAACTTTCGCCGAAATCTTCGGCCTGAAGGGGCTGGAGGACGTGGCGCCTGAACTAGAAACCAAGGTCCACATCTGCACCATCCAAGGGCTTGTTAAGCGGGTGTTGTTTGCAGCGGACACGTCCGAAGCGCCGCCTGTCGATCAGTACGATCTGATGGTGATCGACGAGTGTCATCGCGGCTATCTTCTCGACCGCGAGATGTCGGATGCCGAACTGAGCTTCCGGGGTCAAGACGACTACATCTCCAAATACCGGCGCGTGCTGGAATACTTCGACGCGGTGAAGATCGGCCTGACGGCAACGCCTGCGCTGCACACAACCGACATCTTCGGCGAGCCCATCTTCCGATACTCTTACCGCGAGGCCGTGATCGACGGCTATCTGATCGACCATGAACCGCCGATCCGCATCGAAACGGCGCTGGCGCGGGCAGGGATCAAGTTCGAGAAGGACGAGCAGCTTGACCTTCTGAACACCCAGACCGGCGAGATCGACCTTGCCCACGCGCCCGACGAAATCCGGTTCGAGGTCGATCAATTCAACAAGCAAGTCATTACCCCCGAGTTCAATCGCGTGGTCGCCGAGGAACTTGCGAGACACATTGACCCAGCGCTGCCCGGCAAGACGTTGATCTTCGCCGCCACCGACGCTCATGCCGATATAGTGGTCAACGCCATCAAGAGGGCATTCGCCGAAACCTATGGCGAGATCGACGATGCGGCGGTGAAGAAGATCACCGGCACCGTCGACAAAGTGCAGAGCCTGATCCGCTCATTCCGCAACGACGCCAACCCACAGATTGTGGTCACCGTCGATCTACTTACCACTGGCATCGACGTGCCGAAGATCACCAACCTCGTCTTCTTGCGACGGGTCAACAGCCGCATCCTCTATGAGCAGATGATCGGTCGGGCGACGCGGCAATGTCCAGAGATCGGAAAAGAGGTGTTCCGCATCTTCGACGCCGTGGACCTCTATCCGCACCTGCAGAACCTGACCGACATGAAACCGGTGGCGGTCAATCCATCGATCAGTTTCGAGCAGCTTGTGCGCGAAATGATCGAGGCCAACGATGGTCATCACCGCGACACGATCCGCGAACAACTCGTAGTGAAGCTGCGACGTCGTCTGAAAAAGCTGCCCGACGAAGCACGACAGCGGTTCGAGGCGGTCGCAGGTGAGACGCCGGAGGCGATGCTGCAGCGTCTGCTGGCCGGAGACGCCGTCGCGCTTGCGGCGTGGCTGAAGGACCGCTCCGCTATCGGTCCGATCCTTGACTGGCAGGCAGATGGCGACAACCCACGCTTCGTGCCGATCTCGCACCATGCCGATGAAGTCGTTGCTGTGACGCGCGGATACGGCAACGCTGATAGGCCGGAGGACTTCCTCGACGGCTTTTCTGCATTCGTACGTGACAACATCAACACAATCGCCGCCTTAAAGCTTGTGGTCCAACGTCCGCGTGACCTGACGCGCGCCGATCTAAAGGACCTGCGCCTGGCCCTCGACCGCAAAGGCTACTCAGAGGCCAATCTGCGCCGCGCATGGGCCGATGCGAAAAACGAGGAGATCGCCGCTTCGATCATCGGCTTCGTTCGCCAAGCGGCCATTGGCGACCCGCTGACGCCCTACGGTGACCGCGTCCAAGCCGCAATGCGCCGCATCATGTTGAGCCGCCAATGGACTGATCCGCAGAGACGATGGCTCGCTCGCATAGGTGAACAGGTTGAGAAAGAGATCGTCGTAGATCGTGACGCTATAGACAGAGAGCCATTCATCGCTGACGGAGGGTTCAACCGGCTTAACAAAGTGTTTGGCGGTGAGCTTGAGACCATTCTCGCCGGGATCAACGAACAGCTGTGGACAAGGATCGCGTGATGACCAACCTAGACGAGTTTTTCGACAACGGCTCTGAGGTCGCAGATCAGAAAAACTCTGCGTTTGGAGAGTGGCTGCAAGCCGAGATGACGAAAAAGGGGCTGAAAATATCAGACCTCGTTGAAAGGACTGGTATCACATACACCGGCATCTGGAACATCGTGAAAGGCAATACGGTTTCACCGCGAGATGAGACCCGCAAGAAACTTGCCGATGCACTGAACGAGGTCGTTCCAAGTGCGGTCGAGGCCGAAATCGAGAGCCAGTCAACCCCGCTTCCCGGCTTCGAGTGGGTTGACTTCACCCCGTCCGATCTCGAAACAGTCCCCCAAAAAAGTGGGGTTTACGTGTTCTACGACATTACCGACCGTCCTGTGTACGTCGGCAAATCGAGCAAGAACGTGCGCATACGTGTGAAAGATCATCAAACGCGCTTTTGGTTCAAAGCCCCACTCGTAGTCCGAGGCGCCTTCCTGTCGGTCCCGGATCCTGATTTGTGCCTCAAGATCGAGACCATACTAATAAAGTTTCTAGGCAAGCATGCGCTTCTCAACACGAAGGGCGTGGTTAGAGATATGGATGAACAATGACCAGCACCACCGATATCGTCGCCAAGCTCTGGGGGCTGTGCAATGTGTTGCGTGACGATGGCGTCACCTACAACGAGTACGTGACTGAGCTAACCTACCTGCTCTTTCTAAAGATGCTGACCGAGGTGCGAGACCAGAACGGCGCCTTGCGAGAGAACCGTCTACCGGACGGTTACCGTTGGGGGACTCTCGCGAAGAAAGAAGGGATGGAGCAGCTTGATTACTACAAGGCGATGCTGCTGGACCTCGGCAAGGCCACGGACAGTCTCGTTCGCGCCATTTTCGTCGACGCCCAGACCCGGCTCAGAAAACCGACCAACCTCAAGGCCCTGACATCGAACAT
>NZ_JAPFQA010000020.1 GCF_027563465.1 Mesorhizobium qingshengii
GTGATGTATGCGAAAAAATCCGGCAGCGTCATCAATACCTCATCGATTGGTGGGTTGGTGGCAGGGCCGATGCCGGTATCGCCCTATGTGACGTCAAAGTTTGCCATTCACGGCATGACGCGCATCGTAGCGAACGAAGCAGCACCCTATCAGGTTCGCGTCAATTCGGTTCATCCCTCGCCCGCCAACACGCAAATGATGCGTTCGCTGGAAGGCGGTTCAGGCAGCTCGCAGGAAGATATCGCGCGCTCCATTCCACTTGGCCGCTATGCCGAGGGCGAAGACATCGCCAATGCCGTCCTGTTCCTGGCCAGTGAGAAATCCAGCTTCATCACCGGGTCGCAACTCCGTGTGGATGGCGGCATGCTGAGTTGAGAAACTGGCGACATCAACCTGGCCATCCGGACGAGCGGCATGCCGATATACTAGTGACGCGGGGCCAGCCCTTCTCAGCGCGGGTGGCTGGGATGCGAGGCGAACCCGTAGGGGCACCTTTTGCGGGGAACTAGACGAAAGGCAGGTTTCAGGAAAAGAAGGATGCACCGAGAACGGCGGAGATGAGGGTCGCAACTGCCATTCCTCGGTCGCGATGGACCTATCGAAACAAGCTCCGCGCGCAGCCGAAATTCACACGCGCTACCTTCCGTCCGGCGAGGCGACTTGCATCGAGTGCCACAAGGGCATCGCGCACGAGCTGCCAAATATGAAGGCGTCGACCCGGGCTGAAAGGTGCCGCCCGAAACTGCAGGGGGACGTGCTGCCACAGGCCACCGTGTTCGACAGGCTCGAGAGATTCAGCCGGGGGCATGCCATGTTGGACGCGCCCACGTCGTTCCGGATCGGTGCCGTTCTCGCCAAGGACTGAATGGCAGTGCTCCATGCCTGCTGAACAGGCGTCTATTATTCTCGGATCCATTTCTCGGAACCCGTTGCGGTATCGAGCCGGATGAGATCGCCTCAGAACGGATCGATGCGGAACGGCTGCTTTCAAAGCTACCTTGCCAAAATCCGACCGTCCGCATCCGGGCCAAAGCCGCCGGTCAGCAATGCGCCAGATCTCGGTCGTAGCAGCGGCCCCCGCCTCCCGACGAAAAGCGGACATCGATCCGAAGAAGGCGGATGAGCGCGCTACCCGATCAGCCCGTTCAAAGGCCTGACGGCGATGCTGGATGGGAATACACGCTGCGACAGGGCGAACTCCGAGACACCGAGATGGTCGCGCAAAAGGCCCTTCAGCACCGCACGAAGATCGGTGGTTGGCATGAGATCTCGGCCTTGATGCAGTTGGGAGTTTCCAAGTCCCGGCCAGTCCGCCACCACCCGTCCACCTTTGACGGCGCCACCCATCAGGAAGGCCGTCGTGGCGGTACCATGGTCGGTCCCCTCATTGCCGTTTATCCGCGCCGTGCGACCGAACTCGGTGATGACGACGATCACGGTATCGTGCCAGACGGACTTTAGGCCGCTAGCCAAACCGTCCAAAGCGTCATCCAAGGCCGCCAACAGCCTTGCCAGCTTTCCGTGTTCGGCGCCCTCGTTCGCGTGCGTGTCCCAGCCGTCGAAGACGAGTGCGGCAATTCGCGGGCCAGACTCGGCCGCGAGCAGTTTCGCGGCGCCCTCCGCCGCCTCACGGAAGGAAGGCCCTGCCGTCTTTGTGCGCGGCACGGGAACGTCACCATGACCTGACAGACTGTCAATTTCGCGGCCTTCTACGAAGGCACGCAAGAGCGCCGGATCGATTTCGCCATAAAGCTCCAGAAGACGACTTTGCGTGTCCGGAGAAGCTGACTGGAAATTTGGCGGCGTCCACGTCAATGTGGGCGCGGCACCACGGAAAATCAGCGGAACGGTAGGACTAATGGCCAGCCCGACTGGCCGGGCGACCTCGATCTGATCGCCAACCGGAAGTTCCAACACCGCACGATTGAGCCAGCCGGATACTGTATCTCTTGGCCCAGGCATGCCGCTTTCCAGGACATCCTGGCCGTCGAAATGGGAACGATCCCTGTAGGGCGTGGCCACGGCATGGACGATCAGGGTGTCGCCGGCCACGTAGTGTGCGTGCAATGTCCGCATCGCATCATGCAAGCTGAAAAACCCATCCAGCGACAGGATACGCCCGATGCCGGCCACGCCAATTGCAAGCTCGCCCCGCAGCCGCGCGTAATTCGGGTCCCCGATGGGTGGCACAACGGCCAGACCGTCCAAAGCTCCGCGCAGGATCACGACTACCATTCGCGGATCGCGCGGCGCAGCGTAGACCGTGCGTGGCGTTCTCGACCAGGCAACGAAACTGCCGCTTGAGATACACGTTGGCGGCATCCCCGTCATCTCCGCTGGAACTCTGGACTCATGAGCAACAAAGCCAGCGCCTGGGATCTCGTTTGGGCACGGGCAATATGCTCCCGCGTACTTGCAGAACAACGCTTGCCCAACACCGCATCGGTGAGAGCCAGCGGGTCCAGGTCAATACGGACCCGCGCCGCCAGTTCTTCGGCGAAATCGAGGCGATCGGTCATCGCATTGCCAGCCAGCCAGCTATCGGCGTGATCGGGAAAACCATTGGGGGCGTGTGGATTCCACAATGGCTGACCCAGGGCGCTCAACACGCGTGCGACCTGTGCGACATCGATGCCGAGACCCAGAGCCCTGAGAGCCGACCACAGGAACTCACCTGGGCTCTTGATCTTCACCACCGGCCCCCACGCCTTGTCGTGGAGAAGCAGCGTTCGAACACACGCTTTGAGGTCCCCGCCACTCTCCAGGAAGACTGCCGTGACCTCCTCGGCGATGTCCGGCGCGGGGTGATCGCTGACGAAGTGACGGACGAGCTTCCAAGCGATCCGCCTTGCTGTTGCTTCATGGGCCGCAAGAGTGGACAGAACCGCTTCGCCCTGATCCAGGCCGGTTTGCGGATAGTCGACATCCATGACCCGCTGGCCGCCAGGCTCATGTGCATCCGCGACGAACCAAAAGCATCCATAGTCATCGGCAAGCTCATCGTCCCCGCTTGCCCCCCTGTAGCTCCAGCCGGTCAACACTTTCGACAGCGCGGTGACATCTGCTTGCGAATAGCCAGCCTCGACCCCTACCGTGTGCAATTCGAGCAGCTCGCGCGCGTGGTTTTCATTGCACCCGCGTCCTGACTGGCGCCCGATCACCGAATTCGGCCCGACCGAAATTGCGCTGTTGAAATAGGAGAGCATTGCCGGGTGCCGGCTTGCGGCGACGAGCATGTCTTCGAAACGCCCGAGGACGAAAGGCCGGATGGCTTCCCGCTCGAATGCCGCAGCGGTGCGCCGGACAGTGCCATTGGCGCCGGTCTCCACCACGAAATGGTTCATCCAGAATGTAACCAGCCGCTCGACGAGCCCTGTCCTGACGATCAGGGCGCGGTCTATCCGGGCCTGCACTTCCGCTTCGAACACCCGGCGATCGATCGGCACGAAGAAGGAAAGGCGTCGGATTGCCGCCGCGAGATAGCCCCGCGGTAGCCGATCCTGGCGATGTCGCTCCGTGATGATCTCGGCCGCGGACAGGAGATCGCCGCCTCTCAGGAGGGCAATGCCAGGTTCATCCAGCTCATCCAGAAGGACACCGCGCGGATCGTCACCCAATAGAGACAGGTCGCCCGATCGCGGCCCGAGACCGAAGCGATGAAACCCAATCGATGCGGATGCGAAAACCAATCTTTCCCACCCCAGCCAGGGAAGCAATATTGAATGGAGGCAGTATTGAATGTATTTCGCAATATACGTCGCAAATCAGCAGAAAAAAGTATCCCGTTGAGGTATGCAATTATGCAATAGAGGTACCTGACCAGTATGTTGATCCAGCCAGATTTCTCCTTTCGGCTTGCCTCCGCCAACAGCACCCGCTTGGCCGGATCGCCGCTTAGGCGGCTGCCGGGCAGACATCGGCTGCGTCGTGCCATGCGCGAAGGGGACCAGCGCAATATTGACTAACCGAACTGGTCGGAAAAGGAGCTGGAGGGCAAGCTTCACAAACACCTGGAGCAGGCAACAGGCGAGGTGTCGACATGCTGAAGTTCGCCGACACGCTGACAGACGGGATCGGCAAGCAGTTTCCCGATAAGTTCAAGGCCTGAAGCAAGTCATCCTGCAGGCTCCCAGGATAGCTGGTGCAATATACAACCTCACCAGCCGCATCAAACCCCACAGAATGGTGGCGGCTCGCCGAAGAACCAGTGGCTGCCGGAACTTACGAGCGCCATCGTGCAGGCGGGAGGCAGAGGGCGCCGCCTCGCCAGCTGGCAATCTTGCAGCTGAAGCGGCGGCGCAGCGTCTTCGCTGGCCTAACGTTGGGCACTCAACCGTGCGCCATTAAACGTTTCAGCCACGCAAGAACCTTGCTGCCTCCGAGCGTCCCGCGCACCCTGCCGGCCGCCCAGTCGGACCGCATCGTGGCACCGGCATGGCAGCTGCAGACGATTTCATGCAGCTGCCAGTCGGACAGTTCGAAGAAGCGCTTGGCTTCGCCGTAGGTGTCCGATTTCAGGCCCGAAGCACGCAGCACTGGATCATCGAAGGCAACCGTTATCGGAGACCCGGTTGCCCGTGCCTCGTCGCGGATCCCGGAGTAAAGATGCTCGGTGCCAGTGAGCGCGGCCAAGCAGCGCGACGGATGCATTTCGAGCAGTTCCGCCCACCGTTCGATCCGCTGCACTCTGGTCATCAGCAGGGCCGGCGCCATAGGATTGATGTCGGCGATTGACTGCAGTTCGTCGAATGTCTGATGTTTCATGACTAGCTCCTGTTCTTGGCTTCCAGCGGCGTCCACAGCCTGTTGTCCTCGACCTGTGTGGTCTTCGCCGTCTGAGAACTCGCGGCTAAGAGATCAGGGGCGCAAGCCGATCGGTTGCCCAACCGACTTTCAGCAGACATCAAGCAGCGGTATTCAAAGCTGAAAAACTATCATCGATCTCTAATGTTCCAGCGGCAGGAGCAGATTTCGTGCGGCCGGCCACAAAGATAAGGAACAACCACAGGTATGCAGAAATAGTGCACTGAAATGGCAGTTAATTTCGTTGGACGAACACAAGGGTCTCCTACTTACTGGCGGCACGAACAGGCCATATCAACAGCAAAATCACATTTTTGCCGGTCTCCCAAATTCGGCCATCGCGGCTTTGGAATTCGACAAAACAAGGAGATACCCTTATGAAAAAACTCGCCCTCGCTCTTGTCGCGACAATGGCCAGTTCGGTTTGCGCCATGGCGGCGGCCGACGTGGCCAAATCGCCGCCGGCGGCGCCTTACCAACAGGTAAGCAAGCTGGTGAAGCTGCCTGACTTTCTGCCGGGCATGGGCCAGCTCTTCGTCGATCCCGCGACGCTGCCGGCCGGTCCGTTCCTTGCTTATGATCACGATGGCAAGCTTGTCAGCACCATTTACATGCTGCCGATCAAGGATCTCAACCCGGACACGCGTTTTGACAACCTCGCGGCACCGGGCGGAAACGTCGACCATGTCGACGTCTACTACAATGCCGGCCACCCAGGCGTCGACGTCCCGCATGCCCACGTCGTGCTGTGGCATGTCCCGGTCGCCGACCAAGCGCGGGTCGCCAAATGACACGCACGCGTCGTGAGATCCTGGGCACGGGCGGCGGGCTTGCCGCCTTCCTTTCCCTATTCCCATTGGCCGCGTGGGCCAGCGCGGTGGTGGACATCAGGATGCAAGGAAGCGGCGACGGCTCGCACGTCTGGTTCGACCCGATCGGCATTCTGATCAAACCAGGGCAGACGGTGCGCTGGATCAATCTCGACTCCGGCAATTCGCATACGACGACAGCCTACAATCCGGCGAACTTCCACCGACCTCGCCGCATGCCAGAGGCCGCAAAACCGTGGGACTCCGACTACCTCCTGCCTAGCGAGAGCTTTTCGGTTACCTTCACCGAGCAAGGGGTCTACGATTACTATTGTATCCCGCATGAGCATGCCGGAATGGTCGGCCGTATTGTCGTCGGCGAACCCCAGGCGCATGAATGGACTGAACTGGCTGGCGCGAATGGCGGTCTCCCAGAGGAGGCCCTCAGGGCGTTTCCAGCGGTCGAAGACATCATGGCAAAAGAGATCGTACGGCGACACGACTATCAGCAGCAGGGAGAACCCTGAATACGACGATGCGGGTGGCCCCCGCAGTCGTCATTGACCGGCAGCGGACAGCTTTCATGACAGGCAACATTGTCTCATACGGACCTCGATCACGATCTCGGACGGAACACGACGAGAGCGCTTATGTGTCGGACATGCCTCTCGATGTCCGCACTGCAGGCCAACAACGTGAGCGTGCGACGCATCGGCTTGCCGCGCTGGGCGAAATGACAGGCGGTATAGCCCATGATTTCCGAAACCTTCTGACAGTCATCGAATCCGGCCTGAGGTTCGCCGAGAGACGTGCCGACGAGCCTGAAAGCGTGCGGGCCTACATTGCGGCAGCGCGGGATGGGATCGATCGAGGGATCGAGCTAAGCTCGCAGTTGCTTGCCTTCGCAAAGCATCAAGAACTTGATGCCCACGCCGGCGACTTGAATGAGTTCCTCAGGTCCTTCGAGCCATTCCTCAGATATGGCGCGGGACCTGACGTCCGTATCAAGCTCGAACTTGGTTCGGGTGTCCCGCACTGCCTGATCGATCCAGCATTTTTCGACGCAGCGGTGCTCAATCTCGTCATCAATGCGCGGGATGCCTTGCCAAATGGCGGCGAGGTACTGGTCACTACCGGGCGATTGGTGCAGACGGCGTCGTCACCTGATCCGCCCGGGCCGGGAACCTACGCGTACGTTCGCGTCAAAGACCACGGTTACGGCATGCCTCCGGAGGTCTTGCAAAAGGTATTCGATCCCTTCTTCACCACGAAAGGCGAGAACGGAACGGGGATAGGACTCTCGCAGGTCCAGGCATTGGCACAGATGGTTGGTGGCCATATTCGCATTGCGAGTGACCAAGGAATCGGAACGACAGTCGACCTCCTGTTCCCGGCAATCCAAGCGGAGACATAGACGTCGAACAACAATTCCTACAATTTGGTCTCGTCACGTGCGACCGAATGCAACCCTGCCAGGGCAGGGCCCACTACGCTCTCGTCCGCATTTGCGGATCGCACCGCGTAGACCGGATAGGAGAACTGCGGCATGTCAGGCACGAGATGGAGCCGGCCGGCCGCCAAGTGAGGCTGCGCGGAGCTCATTCTGAAATATCCGGAACCGCCGGCCGCAAGGACATAGTTCAGTGCGAGCGGGCCGAGATCGAAAGAAAGATCCGGCGCTGCCTCCGGAAAATTCATCCCATGGTGAAGCGTAAAATCGGGTCCCCAGTCCATATAGACATAGTCCGATCCGTCCGGCTGATATCCATCGGGGTTCGTCGTCACAAGCACCAGCTTCTCTTCGATGAGCAAATCAATCTTCAGGCCGGGCCTATGTTGGGGCGCGTACATGATTGCTACGTCCACAGTCCCTGAAGCGACTTGGTTGATCAAATCCTGGGGCACGTCGACGTGTACCCGAAGCGCGATATCCTGCAGCGAGCAGCGCATCCATCGGACCCAATCGAGCAGAAGCGGCTGCGCAAGGCTGACTTCGCTGCCTACCGTCAGAACAGCCCGGCGTCCCGGAGGCACGGCAACCTGATGAAGGGTGCGCTGCCACAGCTGGACGAACATCGGGGCGTGACGCAGGAACTGCTCGCCGGCCGGGGTGAGCGAGGCGCCGCCTTTGTGCCGAACGAAAAGCGCACGGCCCAGTTGTTGTTCCAGGTTGCGGATTCGTGCGCTTACGGTCGTCTGGGCGACATTCAAACGTTCAGAGGCCCGAATGAAACTTCCTGTCGAAACGATCTCGATGAAGGTGCGGGCGAGCTCAATGTCCATAGCGCACATAGCATAAAAATTGCGCTTAAATGTCAATGAATTTCGTTTGCTAGATAGTAAGCGCAAGCAATAGGGTTCGAGGAAATCCACCAAGCTTAGCGCTGGATGCTGCGCAGCGCCGGTTGGAGCGAGCGCAAGCTCTCTCCAACCTCCCCATCGTTTTGCCTGCAGCGTCACAGGAGAAATCATGTCGACGAGACAAAAGAGCCAAGGTGATGTGGGGCGTCGTGACTTTCTGAAACTGTTCGGCGCGGCCGGAGCTGCCGGAGCGGCAGCGAGTGCTCTGCCGCTTGGCGGCTCCGCATCGGCGGACGACCTCATGGCCGCGACCGCCGCAGATACGAAACATCACCACGGGATTGCCGCCACCGAACCTCATGCTGGAGGCTCTGGCTATGAATTCTTCAATGTGGACGAATCCGCCTTCATCGAAGCGGCGGTCGATACGCTCCTTCCAAGCGATTCAACCGGCCCCGGCGCCAAGGAACTCGGCGTTGCGACCTACATCGACCGGCAGATGGCCGGTGGATACGGCAAGGGTGACCGCCTGTATCTGGAAGGGCCATTTGGCGAGGGTACGCCCGAGCAGGGCTACCAATTGCCGATGACGCCATCGGAACTGATCCGGGCCGGCATCGCCGACGCCAATGCCTTTGTGCAGAAAACCCACAAGAGCACCTTCGATGGCCTTTCGGCAAAAGATCGTGCCGAGGTGCTTGCCGATCTCGAGGGCGGGAAGGTCGAGCTCCCAACCGTGCCCACCGCGACCTTCTTCGGGCTGCTGCTTCAACTGACGATCGAGGGCTATTTCGCCGACCCGATGTATGGCGGGAACAAGGACAGGGCGGCCTGGAAGATGATCGGTTTTCCAGGCGCAGACGCCATGTACATGGACAAGATCGAACCCTTCCGGAACAGGCCCTACAAGGCTGAACCCAAGGGCATCCAGGACCTCATCTAGCCGACGGAAAAGGAGACTGTAACATGGCCACCAAACTCAACGCTGTCGATGTCCTGATTGTCGGCCTTGGATGGACAGGCGGCATCATCGCCAAGGAGCTCGCGTCGACCAAGCTGAAAATCGTCGCCCTTGAGCGGGGAGGCCCACGCGACACCAATCCGGACTTCGTCGACCCGCAAATCCACGACGAACTGCGCTACGCCGCCCGCCACGACCTCATGCAGAACGTGCGGCGGGAAACCATCACATTCCGCAACAGTGAATCGCAAACGGCGTTGCCGATGCGTCAACTCGGCTCGTTCCTGCCCGGCCAGGGCGTTGGCGGCGCTGGCGTGCACTGGAACGGCGTCACCTGGCGGTGGCTCGAATGGGACCACCAAGCGCGCACCAGGACGGTCGACAAATATGGTGAAAAGATCATTCCTTCGGATATGCACCTGCAGGACTGGCCGATCACCTATGACGATCTCGAGCCCTATTACGACAAGTTCGAGAAAACCTGCGGCACCTCGGGCAAGGCCGGCAACATCAACGGTCGGAAGATCGATGGTGGCAACATCTTCGAGGGATCGCGCAAGGACGAGTACCCCAATCCGCCGATGATTGCCGCGCAGAGCATGGTGATGTTCGACAAGGCCGCCCGCAATCTCGGCTACCACCCTTTCCCCAACCCGTCGTCGAACGCGTCACGGGATTACGTCAATCCCGACGGTGTGGCCTTCGGGCAATGTCACTATTGTGGCTTCTGTGAGCGTTTCGGCTGCGAGGCGAACGCGAAGGCGAGCCCGCATTTCACCGTCATCCCGCTGGCCGTGAAGAACCCGAATTTCGAGCTGCGCACCAACTCGATCGTGCTGAAGGTCAATCTCGACTCGACCCGCAAGAAGGCGGTCAGCGTCACTTATCTCGACGCATGCGGGCGGGAGTTCGAACAGCCTGCCGACCTCATCATCCTCTCGGCCTATGCGCTCGGCAACGTCAACCTTCTGCTGCATTCGGGCATCGGCGTGCCCTATGACCCGGCAACGGGAAAAGGCGTGGTCGGCCGCAACTATGCCTATCAGTGCGGCGGAGGCGCTACGGCCTTCTTCGACAAGGAAACCATCCTGAATCGCTTCATGGGAGCAGGCGCGCTTGGCACGACCATGGACGATTTCAACGGCGACAACTACGATTTCGTGAGCGCCGGATACATCGGCGGCGGCGGTATCAGCTGCAGCAACTCAGGCGCCCGGCCCATCCAGTCACACCCAACACCACGCGGCACCCCGCGTTGGGGTTCTGAGTGGAAGAAGGCGGTGGTCGACAATTATGACCACGCGACCAGCGTCGGCAATCAAGGGGCGGTGATGGCCTACCGGCAGAACTATCTGAGCCTCGATCCGACCTACACCGACGTCTTTGGACGTCCGCTGATGAGGATGACGTTCGACTTCCAGGACAACGAGGTAAGGCAGATGAACGGTCAGGCCGATATCTGCGTGAAGATCGCCAAGGAAATGGGTGCGATCAAGGTCGATCGGAGCATTCCGCCCGTGCCGTATTCGATAGTGCCCTACCAGAGCACGCATAACACAGGCGGGGCAGTTTTCGGGGCCGATCCAAGCACCAGCGTCTTGAACAAGTATCTTCAAGTCTGGGATGTTCCCAACGTATTCGTGACCGGCGCTTGCGTGTTTCCGCAGAACGCCGGGAAGAACCCAACCGGACCAGTGGGCGCTCTTGCCTACTGGGCGGTGGACGCCATCAAGAATCAGTATCTGAAAGACCCCGGCCCCCTGGTTCCCTCCTGAGGCAACGCCTGCCGGATCCGCGGTTCGGATCCGGCAGGCCGGGTGTGTTTCGGACCGCATACCGCAGGGGCCGATTCTGCCGGAACCGACCCGCCGCCCGCTGAAAGAAGCAACCATGAAATCGACCATGCTTGGATTGATGACCGCAATTGTCACTGCAGTCGGGTCGGCCAATGCGCAGGACTTGTCCCCCGGCAAGGCGGAAGCCGGCGCAACCGTCTTCAAGAGGTGCATGGCCTGCCACTCGGTCGGCCCTGATGCGAAGAACGGAGCAGGTCCGGTCTTGAATGGGGTCGTCGGTCGAGCGGCCGGCGTGTATCCCGATTACAGCTATTCCGCGGCGAACAGGAATTCGGGTCTGACCTGGGATGAGCCGACACTGGCGACCTATCTGCACGCGCCGCGCAAACTGGTGCCCGGCACAAAGATGACATTCGCCGGTCTCAACAAGGACCAGGAGATCGCCGACGTGATCGCCTATCTCAAACAGTTCAATGCCCAGGGCCAGAAGGTCGGCCCCTGAGTCAGGCGCACGACCTGCAAAAGCTCAACCTTGATGAAATTTCTTCTGCGCGAGGGTCTTGGCCATTCCACGATCCATCAGATCGGTGACTGCCTGCGCAGCCATGGCACAGGTCATCACTGGATCGAACGATATCGCGGCGACATCTTCGTGTTCGTGTCGGACGCAGCCGACGAGGCAATCCTTAGAAACGAATTCACCGGCTGTCTCGATTCTGACAGCGCCGCAGAGACGGACCGGACATGACCTGTCTATCGATGCGTCAGCAAGATCTCCCTGAGAACGACGGCATCGTTGTGCGCTTCGTCGTGGGCCGAGTAGACGAGTGTGACCGTGCCTTCCCGGATCAGGCCGCGCAAGCGGTCGAGGTCATCGCGATGCTCGTGAATTTCTGCTGCGTACCGTCGACGGAATTCCTGCCATCGGGCTGGATCGTGTCCGAACCATTTCCGCAGTTCGGTGCTTGGCGCAAGTTCCTTCATCCAATGGTCGATCGCTGCTTCGGTCTTCTTGACCCCGCGCGGCCAAAGCCGGTCAACCAACACGCGCAGGCCGTCGTCGGCAGCGGGGCTCTCATACGCCCGTTTCAGTTTTACTTTGTCATTGGAGATTTCTTCACTCATCGACGTCGCTCCTGCACTGCTGTTGCCTGTCAAAGACATAGGGAATGCGGTCACAACTTCGAGAGCAAAATCAATTTTTGCGGAACCAAACTCAAGAAACCTCATCCAATCATTGGTGGACGTATTCACGTTAAGGAGAAAGACGATGAAGTTCTTTATCGATACAGCCGACATTTCTGAAATCCGTGAGCTTGCTGCAGCAGGTTTTCTCGACGGGGTGACCACCAACCCGTCCCTTATCGCAAAGACCGGCCGACCGATCAGGGATGTGATCAAGGAAATTTGCCAGACAATCGAGGGCCCGGTTTCAGCAGAAGTCACCGCGATCCACTTCGACGGCATGATCGCCGAGGGAGAGCGTCTGGCCAGCATCGCCGCCAATGTGACAGTCAAGGTGCCATCCACCTGGGATGGATTCAGGGCTTGCCGGGCGCTCAGTCGGCTCGGACACAAGGTCAATGTCACCCTGTGCTTCTCAGCCAACCAGGCACTGCTAGCGGCCAAGGCAGGCGCTACCTTCATTTCGCCATTCGTCGGCAGGCTCGACGATCTCGGTTTGGACGGCATGGAAGTGATCCGAGAAATCCGCACGATCTACGACAACGACAAATCGTTCACGACGGAAATCCTGGCATCCTCAATTCGCACCCCTCTTCATGTCAAACAGGCGGCGATGGCCGGCGCCGATATCGCGACCGTGCCTCCAGCAGTGCTCAGAAACCTTTCCAAACATCCACTGACCGACAGGGGCCTCGAGTCCTTTCTCGCCGACTGGGGCAGGACTGGGCAAGCGATCCTATAGTGGCCCGCAGCGGAATCGCCGAGCAATGCCATCATAAAAACTGCACTCAATTACCGATTAAATTCGTTTGCATGATACCGGCGATGGCGGGAAACTGCCGTGTGAAAAGCCCGATGCGTGACGTGGTTGGGATATCTGGCGCATGTGCCGAGAGCCTGAGGGCGCCTTACCAGGCGGAAGGTATCCCGAAGCGACGCGGATCGCCGCTTCGCCGAATGAGCGATTTTGACACCAGATCGCCAAGGGAGAAGAAAATGGCTGAAGGCCATACCAAAATCGTCGGGCCGGATCTGGCCCAGGGAATCGCGTTGTCCGACCTTCCTGATGGCGGGAAGCTTGCCGGCCATTGCGGCGGCGAGCAGGTGTTGCTGGTGCGCCGCGGAACCGAGGTGTTCGCGGTCAGCGCGACATGCACGCATTACGGTGGGCCGCTCGCTGAGGGCCTTGTGGTCGAGGATACCGTCCGCTGCCCCTGGCACCATGCGTGCTTCGATCTGCGAACGGGCGAAGCGTTGCGCGCTCCTGCCTTCATTCCTCTCGCCTGCTGGACCGTCGAACAGCGGGATGGCCGGATATTCGTCGGCGAGAAACTGAAACGGACGGCTCCGAAACCGCGTTCCGGAGGCTCCGGTCCGGTCCCCAAGAAGATTGTCATTGTCGGCGGCGGCGCGGCGGGTTTCGCGGCGGCCGACATGCTGCGACGGGAGCAGTTCCAAGGCAGCATCGTGATGATCAGCGACGACCATGCGCCACCGGTCGACCGGCCCAACCTCTCCAAGGACTACCTCGCCGGAAAGGCCCCTGAGGACTGGGTTCCGCTCCGCGGCGAGACGTTCTATTCAAAAAACAATATCGACCTGCGTCTCGATACGAAGGCCGTTGACATCGACCTGCGTTCCCGTGAGGTCGTCCTCGCTGATGAAGGAAGGGTCCCTTACCACAGGCTGTTGCTTGCAACCGGAGCCGAACCCGTCCGCCTGACCATCCCAGGCGCCGACCAACCACACGTTCACACGCTGCGCTCGCTCACAGACTGCAGGGCGATCATCGAGCAGGCCACCACGGCAAGCCGCGCGATCGTGCTTGGAGCCAGTTTCATCGGGCTCGAGGTTGCCGCCGCCCTGCGGGCCCGCGATATCGAGGTTCATGTCGTGGCGCCGGAAAAACGGCCCATGGAACGGGTCCTGGGGCCGCAAATTGGCGACTTCATCCGCGCCCTCCATGAACAGCATGGCGTCGTATTCCATCTGGAGAACACGGCGAAAAGCATCGACGGCAGGAAGGTGAAACTTAGTAGTGGCGGTACGTTGGCGGCGGATTTCGTCGTCGTCGGCATCGGCGTGCGGCCGCGGATCGGACTTGCCGAAACGGCGGGACTGGTCGTTGACCACGGCATTGTCGTGGACGCCTTTCTGGAAACGAGCGAACCAGGGATATTCGCGGCCGGCGACATCGCGCGCTGGCCAGATCCTAACAGTGGCGAGAGCATCCGGGTCGAGCATTGGGTGGTTGCCGAGAGGCAAGGGCAAACAGCCGCCCTCAACATGCTCGGCCATCGGGAGATATTCGCGGCTGTGCCGTTCTTCTGGAGTCAGCACTACGATGTTCCCATCAACTATGTCGGCCATGCCGGGCAATGGGACGAGATCGCGGTCGATGGAGACATCACAGCCAAGGATTGCCTCGTTCGCTTCAAGCGCAAAGGGCGTACGCTGGCTGCCGCTTCGATCTTCCGCGACGTCGAAAGCCTGGAGGCCGAGGTGGAAATGGAGCGCCAAATGCCAACTTAGCAAGCGCTCATGGGCGCCATGATCCGGAGAGAGTGGAACCAGGATGGCGGAGCGGTGTGCCGTCGTGACCAAAGGAGTTCTAGCTATGCCCACAATTCAACAACAGAACCTTATCAACGATTTGCGCACGCTAGCACCCGCTCAGCATCATTCGAAGATTGTCCAGTTCGTCAGAGAGGTTGCAGGGCAAGCGTCCGATGAGACGCCGACTTCGGTTGAAATCTTCTCGGACAGCGGCCGCTGGTACTGCCGGGTCCGTCGCGGCGATGAAAAGACCCGGCCGATGGGTCCCTATACCAAACAACAGGCTGAGCGGATCCAGGAAGTTCGCAGAATGTTGATCGCCAAAAAAGGTACCGGCCGGATCATGTTCGAATAGGAGGGCGAGGACCTTCACGATCACGCCAGTTCGTTCCGCGGGCCAACTTCTTGCGCCATCCATCTTCCTCGATACGAAAGAGGAACAGCACCGGGTGTTTCGCTGCATTGACCGAACAGCTGATCGTCGGAATGCGGACCTGACGGGACTGACTTCCCACATTGTTTCTGCGTTTGTCCAAAACAACGCTGCGCCGGCGGCTGGTCTGCCGGGTTCGATATTATCGGAGGACGCCCCTCTGAGAAATCTCTGTCGGCTGGAAATCGTTGAACAGCCGCCACAAACACCACGGCCTAACCCTGGCGAATACGGGGCGAAATGGGAGCTCCCGCGCGCTTATCCAAGGGGTGGCTCCGCACCATTCCGCGGTCCGGTCTGAGCTTGCGAGATCATCGGGTCTCGGCCGGAAGCCCGCTGCACCTGTCAAGCAACAGAGGGCGAAGCGAAAGGCGATAGCTTAACTGCTTCGTCAGTCCTGCGGCTGTCACATGCCTCCTTTCGTGACACGACAAGCTTTCTGTCGGGAAGGTCGGTGTGCTGTCGGGTCGAACTGCCGCGTCCACACATGGGCATGATCCAGCAAAGCAAATTCCTGCGCATGTCTGGGCTGTGCGTGATCTCGTTTGCGCAGGCGCAAAGATCGCGCGCCCTCTGTCGACTACAGATGGCCCCGATCGTTTCGATATTGGCTCAGGGGCGGTAGGTCCAATTCTTCAGCACAGATTTGGAAAACCGTTCCTGACCGCAAGCGAGGCTGGCAAATGGAACACCCAGAACACTACCGGCACGGCCTCCATGAAGATGCCTTGGCAATGGTCCTGGGGACGCTCTTCGTCGCACTCGGCACGGTGATCTACGCCAAGGCGACGCTTCTGGTCGGCGGAATCGCCGGAATGGCCCTTTTACTGCAATACGCTACCGGCATGCAGTTCTGGTTGGCTTTCTCCCTTATCAACATTCCCTTCTACTATCTGGCGATGAAACGAATGGGCTGGCGTTTCGCAGTCAGGACGTTTCTCGCGGTCAGCCTCGTTTCCCTGTTGTCGCGGCTGTCGGAACATTGGGTCGAATTTTCGTTGCTAGACCCCACCTACGCAGCAGTGCTAGGCGGCGGCCTGTGCGGGACGGGGCTGTTAATTCTATTTCGCCATCGCACCGGTCTCGGTGGCATCAATATCCTGGCTATCTTTCTTCAGGAGACCTTTGGGATCAGGGGTGGGTATTTCCAGCTTGCCGTTGATCTCGGCATACTCGGTACCGCCTTGTTTGTCCTGACACCCGATCATCTCATGCTGTCGATCCTTGGCGCCACGATCGTCAACATGGTCATTGCCATCAATCACAGGCCCGATCGTTACCTGGGCGTCACATGACGTTCGGCGCCGCAGACCGCAGGCGACCGACCCCGCTAAACCGATGTCGTTGAGTACGGGTCGCGCGCAAGCCAGCGGGATGCAGCCCTCATTTCAGATCAACTGCCGACCGAGGAGGATGGGACCAGGTGCATCGCATTGCGGTCGGCACCAGTCATAACGCGATGGGCTGTCCCCGGTGCCAACACGTCGGGTTTGTCGCCAGCGCAGGGTGCGTCCGGAAATCGGCAGGACCAAAGGCACGCCGTTCTTGCCTGAAAGGCGGATCGCATATCCATCCATCGCCGCCTGGTCGAATGGCGGAAGTGCACGCGGAGCTTCGATCGTGTCGGCCGGAATGCGCCCTACCGCATGCTGCTTGAAAACAATCTACGGGCCAGGTCGAATCGAGGTGATAGACAAACAACGGATGCGCATCGTCACAAGTTGACAAAACCCTTCCTGGCAGGCGAACGCTCTGGGTTGCCTGCCCCTCAACTGGTACACGGCGTTCAGGCGTTTTTTCGAAGAACACATGCTCGTTCCTCGCCTTCGGTTGCAATCAACGTCCATTTCCGCCTCGTTGAGGGACGTTCACGGGCGAATGTCCACGCATCGACCACCTCAACGATCTGCTGGGGATCGCCGGCAACAATCGCGCCGCTGGCCGAGCGTGTAGCGCTGACCACGTCGGAAACGAAGCGAACAACAATCTCAGCGGCATCATCCTCCTCGAGAGCATCTACCACCTTTGCTTCGTTCGTGCCGATGAAGGTGAGTTGCAGCATCTCCTCCCGATCCCGGCGTCCGGCGATGGCTCGCTCGAAGGCATCAAGCACTTGCGGTCCGACAAGGCGCTTCAACGCCTGGATGTCGCTGTCCGCATAGGCTCGCAGGATAACCTCATACGCCGTCTTGGCGTCGGCCAGAAACGCGTCGAGGTCGAAATTCGGGTCGATCTCCCGGATCACATCCAAGAACGTGCCCGCGGAGCACGTGTTTTCGAGACTGTCGGTTCGTTGCTCCATCGGCGCATCGTCCCGCTTGGTCTTGTCGCCCGACCGCGGCAGACGTTGGCCCCAACCACCCAGCAATGCCCAATAAAACGCGATCATCGCCACGAGGAGGAGCTGGCTGTTTGGATCTGTGGTCTCGTTCATGACGTTCTCCCGACAAGATGTCGAAGTGACCGCAGGGGGCGATTGAAGGAAGGGCCGAAGTCAGAGAATGCGCGGCAGCTTTTCCCATTGATGGAAGGGCGGCGGCGATGGCAGCTGCCACTCGAGCGTGGTTGCCCCTTCGCCCCAAGGATTGGCGCCGGCCTTGCGTTTGCGGCTGAAAGCTTCCGCCACCGTGATGAAGAAGACGACAAGTCCCGCCGTTGAAATGTAGGACCCGATCGACGAGACGAAATTCCATCCGGCAAAAGCGTCGGGGTAGTCGGCATAGCGTCGCGGCATGCCGGCCATGCCCAGAAAATGCTGGGGGAAGAAGACGAGGTTGACGCCGATGAACATCAGCCAGAAATGCAACTTGCCCAGCCTCTCGCTATACATGTAACCGGTCATCTTCGGGAACCAGTAGTAGAAGCCGGCGAAGATGGCGAAAACCGCCCCCAAAGACAGCACGTAGTGAAAGTGAGCGATCACAAAGTACGTGTCGTGCAACGAACGATCTATACCGGGGCTGGCAACCATGATGCCGGTGACGCCGCCGATGGTGAAGAGCAGGATAAAGCCGAGAGCCCATAGCATCGGCGTCTTGAACTCGATCGATCCTCCCCACATGGTCGCCAGCCACGAAAACACCTTTACGCCGGTTGGAACGGCGATGACCATTGAGGCGAAGGCGAAGTAACGCTGGGTGTCGGCGGACAGGCCGACCGTATACATATGGTGTGCCCAAACCACGAAACCGATCGCGCCGATTGCCACCATCGCATAGGCCATGCCGATGTAGCCGAAGATCGGCTTCCTGGCGAAGGCCGAGATGACATGGCTGATGATTCCGAATCCGGGCAGGATCATGATGTAGACTTCAGGATGGCCGAAGAACCAGAACAGATGCTGGTAGAGGATCGGATCGCCGCCGCCGGACGGTGAAAAGAAGGTCGTGCCGAAATTGCGATCGGTCAAAAGCATGGTGACCGCGCCGGCGAGCACCGGCAGCGACATGAGAAGCATGAAGGCGGTGACCAGCATTGACCAGGCAAACAGAGGCATCTTGTGCATCGTCATGCCGGGAGCGCGCATGTTGAAGATGGTGGTGATGAAGTTGATAGCGCCAAGGATCGAGGAGGCGCCCGAAAGGTGGATCGACAGGATGACGAGGTCGACGGCGGGACCGGGCTGGCCGTCTGTCGAATAGGGCGGATAGAGCGTCCAGCCGCCGCCATGACCGAGCGTGCCGGGCGCTCCTGGCACGAACATTGAGGTGATGAAGAGGATAAACGACATGGCCAGAAGCCAGAACGAGATATTGTTCAAACGCGGAAAGGCCATATCGGGCGCGCCAATCATGATCGGTACCATCCAATTGCCGAAGCCACCGATCAGCGCCGGCATGAGGACGAAAAAGATCATGACCAGCCCATGGGCGCTGACGACGACGTTGTAGACACCTGGATCGCCAAATATCTGCAAGCCTGGCTCCTGCAACTCCATGCGGATCAACACGGAAAGCGCGGTGCCGAAGACGCCCGCCATGATCGAGAACAGCAGATAGAGTGTCCCGATATCCTTGTGGTTGGTCGAGAACAGCCACCGGACGAGAAATCGGGGCTTGTGGTCATCCAAGCTCGTGGCTGGATCAGACATGATGTGCTTCCTGCTGTTTGCTTTCGGCAGGCGGGGCAGAATCAACGATGGATCTGCGTTTCGCCGTCACAAGCGGATCGGGCCGTGCCTGCATTCATTCACTGGTCCGTGACGATCACATCCATTGGAACGTCGTGCGGCTGCGGATAGATGGTCGGAACCCTGCTGCCGGCGTAGCCGACGCCGATGACGAGAGGCCGCTTCGGCGCGGCGGCCAGGGTTCGGTCGAAGAAGCCGCCGCCATAACCCAGGCGATAGTTAGCCTGGTCAAACCCGACGACAGGCGCGATGATCACATCCGGTTGGACTGATGGTCCGTGTGAGGGGACAAGAATATTCCAGATGCCGCGCTCCAGCGGGTCTCCCGGTCCCCAGATTCGAAACTCCAGCGGCCAGCCTTTCTTGATGACGACTGGAAGCGCGATCCGCCCGCCGCGCTCGATCACCTTTATCGCCCAGTTGCGGAGATCGGGCTCACCGCGGAATGGCCAATAGCCGCTGACAATCCGCCCACCTACCCGGCCGACAGCCAGATCGAGGGCGGACGCGATCCGTAAAGACCTCGCCATGCGTTCCTCGGCATCGACCGCGAGACGCTCATCGATCAGCCGCTTGCGTTCCGCCTTGCGCCATCGACGGACGTCGTGCCATGCGTCCTGGACGACCAGCTCGGTGCCGTACCCAGGGACGAGCTCATGCATGAAACATGGCGGAGAGGCGTATTCTCTCGTTTCCGGGTGAACATCCTCCCGATCAGACATCGCACGCTCCCTATCCGTTGCGGCGGAAACTCCGCCTGCCTGGACGTTGCGCCGCGTAAAACAGGAAGGCAAACGGAATTAAATGCTGTATTAGTGCAAGATTATTGCACTAAACTGGAGGCTGCGATGGACATCGACCGCGCGCGCACGTTTCTGGAGATCGTCCATTCCGGGAGCTTTCTGAGAGCCGCCGACCGACTCCACGTCACCCAGACAACTGTCAGCGCGCGGATACGCACACTCGAGGAAGAGCTCGGACGTCAGCTCTTTGTCCGCAACCGCAATGGTGCGCAGTTGACGCCAGCGGGCCGTGAGTTCGAGCGGTTTGCCCAGTCATTCGTGCAAATCTGGGAACGGGCTCGCCACCAGCTCGCCATCCCATCGGGGCGGACGAGCGTCGTTGCCCTGGGCGGAGAGCTCAGCCTATGGAACCCGCTGCTGCTCGACTGGCTGGTCTGGATGAAGAAGACGAGGCCGGAAATCGCCATCCAGGCCCAAGTCGGCGTGCCGGACCAGCTCCTCGAGCAGCTCAGAACAGGCGTTCTGGACATTGCGGTGCTTTACGCCCCGAAGCTGCTACCGGGTTTCCGGGTAGAGCTTCTCGTCGAAGAGCAACTCGTCCTGGTCCGGACCACGGACAGGGAGGGAGTACCTGGCAGTTCCAGGGACTATGTCTATGTCGATTGGGGGCCGCTGTTTGCGGCCCAGCATGACTCCACTTCCACTGCCTTCGGCGAGCCGGGACTGATGGTCGGCCTTGGCCCGCTCGGATTGAGCTATATCCTGCGCGCTGGCGGAATGGGCTATTTCCGCAGGGGCGCCGCAGCTCCCCATATCGCGGCGGGGCAGCTGGAGGTCGTGGAAGGCGCGCCGGAGTTCACCTATCCGGCCTATGCCGTCTATCCGGAAGCAAGTGAAGCGCGAGCCGATGTGCAGGAGGCGCTGCGCGGCCTGAAGCAAGTTGTGAAATGATCGTCCCTCCAGGCGCAAAGAAACGGTTCGCGTCACCGGAAGGATGGATCGCCACGGATTGACCGAACATGCCTTACCCGTTCCACACCATCGGTCACTCGACCCGGTCGATTGCCGAATTCGTTGCCCTGCTGCGAGTTGGAGAAATCGCCCTCGTTGTGGACATAAGAACCGTCCGGCGATCGCGGGCGAACCCGCAGTTCAACAGCGAGTTGCTTGCGGAAAGCCTGGGGGCGTTCGGGATCGGATATGAATACATTGCCGAGCTTGGAGGCCTGCGCGGCAAGGCCCACGACATTCCCCCGACGCTCAATGCATTCTGGATCAACCAGAGTTTTCACAACTACGCCGACTACGCGCTATCGGCGGCGTTTTGTGGCGGCTTGGACCGGCTCGTGGCCCTCGGTCGGCAGCGGCGGTGCGCCATCATGTGCTCGGAAGCGCTTTGGTGGCGCTGCCACAGAAGAATCGTCGCCGACTACCTGATCAGCCGCGGCGAGTCGGTTTTTCATCTGATGGGCCAGGACAGGATCGAGCCGGCGAAACCCACAGATGGTGTGAGGGCGGCAGCCAACGGAACGCTTGTCTACCCGCCTTCACAGGCTTTGGGATAGTCGAGCGCTCAGGCGGCTGACGGACCAGGATCGTCGAACCCGGCGTTGCAAGCCACCATGAAAATCACGACGGATTTTGGCTGCGCTGTTCATGCATGCATAGTTGGTGAAGCAATCCTGGAGGTCAAGGCAACCGCCTCGGCGGCACCAGTCTTGAGCTATTCGCGGCGAGCGCCGAGCAGCGTGTTTATCACCAGCTCTCTTCCAGACCGGTTTATGCCGGTCCCGCGCGGTCTCTCTTCCGCAAGCCCGAGGAAGACAAGGCGTTCAGCCATTGCTTTCGATAGGGCCGGGTAGGGGCCGCGATTCATGCGCTTAAGCGCCGTCTGCTCCTCTTCGGTGAGATCAGCCCACGTGACCGTCATGACGGCCTCCCTGCTTGCACCGGCCGGGCTGCGACCGCGAATTCCTTGAGCCCCGAAGACCCGTGGCCTATGGAACGGCATCTATGCCGACAATGCCGCCTTCATTCTCCAGAACGCCAATCCGCTTGACCTCTGAGCGGTTGAGTTTCAGGCGAACGCCGATACCGCCGCCGTTCTCGGCGATGAAAACGGCGCCGGCGTTTTCAAGCGCGGTTTGCAGCGTGCCGCAGACATCCTGGCCGGGAAGGCTGATCCGGCGCTCGAATTCTTCGATGATCGGCGCATCCACGCCTGAATTGCCGGCGAGCTTTTCGCGGGTCCATTCAACCAGCGCACGGGCGGCACGGCATTGAGCGCCGGTGATCATCTTCAAATCTCCTTCCGGACCGCTTTCGGCAGCGGAATCACCGCCTGCCAGAAGCCAAGACGGTTCGCGCGCGGCGACTTCACCTGTCAAAAATGCATATCGAATGGGAAAAGGGAAGGGCCGGCACACGCCGCAACCGCAATTATAATGCAAAATAATTGTGTTGAAGCGGCAATAAATTTCGTTTGTCTTGCAGGTAAGGATAAGTGAAGCTCGTGCGTAGCGAAATTGACAGATTGGGTGCCAGCCAGCAGGTCGGCAACGCCAGGGGGAGTTCTTGGCGGTATCGCGCGAAGGGCGCCTTGGGCTCGGCGATGATGATAATGGACAGGCTTGAACGCGATTTCGGCAGGATACTTTCCGGCAGGGACGTTCAACGTCATGTGGTCGGGCGAATGGTGTCTGCCAGCCGCCTCGACGTATATGGCCGCAGCCCAATCACTCCTTCGGATGACAATACTCTCAAGACACGGCTGCGCCAGGAACTGCTCCTGCAAGCACAGACCCGGCTGCCGATCACCTATATAAGATTGGCCGAGACCATGATTGGTTCGCACGCAACAGGCGTGATCCGGGACGCACTCGAACAACTGATGGACGACGATGCGGACGAAGGCCTGCCATTGCTTGCGGCCATTGCCGTGAAGGCGCTGCAACCTGGCTTGCCCGCTCCCTGGTTCTTTCGCAAAGCAGAGGACATCGGGCTGTTCGCCGGCGATCCGGTCGATCTGGAAGCCTATGCTTTCCATGCAAGGGAGTTCTATCGCGCGATCAGCCTTAATGCAGGTCTGTCGGGGCAAGCCTCTGCAAGGACCCTGCCGGCTCCGCCGCCTGCAGACAGGTGAAGGAGAACGATGCTGATCGCCAGGGATGTGATGACGTCACCGGTCATCGCGGTCGGGCCTGACAGTACGGTGGACGAGGTCGCCGATGTCCTTCTGTCGCACGGGGTCAGCGCCGTGCCGGTGATTGATCAGGGTGCGCTGCTGGGCATCGTCAGTGAAGGAGACCTGATCCGCCGGGCGGAGATCGGTACGGCGCCGCAGGGTCATTCCTGGTGGCTTCGGCTTTTCGCCAACAACGCCGCTCTTGCGGAAGGCTATGTCAAGTCTCGTTCCGCGCATGTGACCGACGTCATGACAAAGCAGGTTGCGACCGTGGTCGAGGGCACCCCAGTCGTCGAGATCGCAGCCCTGCTTGAACACAATCGGATCAAGCGTGTTCCGGTGCTGCGCGACGGACTGGTGGTCGGGATCGTCAGTCGCACCAATCTGGTGCGGGCCCTGATCGTCGCCAGGAAGGGTTGGCGCGCTCCGGTCTCTCCTGACGACAGCAGCATCCGGTTGGAGATTCACGACGCCTTGAAATCCGAACCATGGCCCTCGACTGGAAGGTCGGACGTAACCGTGACCAACGGCGTGGTCGCCTTCTGGGGAGCCTACCTCTCGGAGCAGGAGCGGAAAGCCACGCTCATTCTGGCCGAAAACACCGCCGGCGTACGGGCTATCGATGATCACCGCGTTGCACTCGAGATGACCTATGTCGTGGTCTGAAGGCGCGGATAAGCGTTGGAGCAGAGTATGCCGTTGATGCAGACAGCCCCGATTAGCGAAGAGCAGATTCGCCAGCTCGTCGCTTGCTTCTATGGCAAGATCCACGCCGACACGGATCTCGGGCCGACTTTCGAGCGCGTCGTTGCGGGCGACTGGGAAACACAGCTGGCGGAGATGCACGATTTCTGGTCCTCGGTCACGCTGACCAACGGGTTCTACAAGGGCAGTCTCGTCGCGGTTCACAAGCACATGGGTGGATTGGAGATCGGTCTGCTCGACCGGTGCCTCGCCTTGTTTGGCCACAGTTGCGATGAATTGCTCGACAGCGAGACTGCGGGACTCTGTTGGCTGAAGGCCGCCCACATCGCCGAAAGGCTGAAGCTGTCCCTGTTCCATCGCCCTGACCGGCCGTGGCTGAGAGACGCCTCATGACGCTCGTGGCCCCTGACAATTGCATCAGACGCATCAAATACATCGACCGCGTGGGAGCCTGTCCCGTGGGCTGCTTCCATGAAGGCGAGATCATGCTCGCCGTCCCGCTAAATGCACCCACGGCTGGGTTTGCGAACCCGGATGCCCGGCGAAGGCCATCTTTCCCGACACCGCGGCCGGGTCTCGACGATCGGCGCGCGTTGAAACACGGATATTTCTCGCCGGGGCCTGGGCTGGGCGACTGCACAAGATGAACGCATATGCGCACCAGCCGTCGCCTCTGTATCTGGGCATCGACACCGGCGGCACGTACACCGATGCCGTCCTGTGGTCGGAATCTACCGGCATTGTGGCCAAGGCCAAATCGCTGACCACACGACACGATCTTGCCGAGGGCATCGCCGGTGCCGTCGATGCTGTTTTGGCCGAGGCTGCCGTCAGACCCAGCGCGATCAAGCTTGTCTCGATGTCGACCACGCTGGCCACCAACGCGCTCGTCGAAGGGCAGGGCGGACGGGTCGCGCTGATCATGGTCGGCTTCGATGAAGCCGATCTTGCCCGGAGCGGATTGTCCAAAGCCCTCGGCTCCGATCCGGTCATCCTTTGCCAGGGCGGACATGACGTCCACGGCGATCCGCGTCCTTTGGTGCTGGACGCTCTCGTGGCCGCGCTGCCGTCTCTCGGCGACACTGTCTCGGGTGTCGCCGTGGCCTCCTATTTTGCGGTTCGCAATCCCGAACATGAGATCGCGGTACGCGACGTCATCCGCGCGCGGACCGGGCTTCCGGTGACCTGTTCGCATGAATTGTCGTCGAAACTTGGCGGCCCGCGTCGGGCGCTGACGACGCTTCTCAATGCGCGACTGATCTCGATGATTGATCGCCTCGTCAACGCCACCGAGGGCTTTCTGGCGCAACGTGGGATCGTCGCTCCGCTCATGGTCGTACGCGGCGATGGCGCGCTCATTACCGCCGAATTCGCTCGGGCCCGGCCGATCGAGACCATCCTCTCAGGACCAGCGGCAAGCCTGGTGGGGGCGCGGTACATGACCGGCATCGATGACGCCGTCGTGTCCGACATTGGCGGCACCACCACCGACATCGCCGTTCTCGACGGCGGCCGCCTGCGGCTCGATCCGGAAGGCGCCACCGTCGGCGGAATGCGAACCATGGTGGAAGCCGTCGCCATGCGCACCTTTGGCCTCGGTGGAGATTCGGAAGTCTCGCTTCATGAGCGATCGCTGACTTCGACGATCGTGCTCGGGCCCCGCCGACTGGTACCGCTGGCGCTCGCGGCAGTGAAGCACGACGATGCCATATACAAAGGTCTCAAGCGGCAGTTGCTCAGCCCAAACACGAGCCGGCTGGACGGCCGTTTCGCGGTGCGTACGGGTGTGCCCGAGCGTCTCGCTGCAGGCCTGACGGTTACCGAGGCAAGGCTCTATGCCGACATATCGACAATTCCCGCCGCGCTTGATCGGCTGCTCGTATCGACGTCACAGGTCGCAACACTCAACCGCCTGGTCGCGCGCGGTCTGGTGCATATCGTGGGCTTCACGCCCTCCGACGCGGCCCACGTGGTCGGCCGGCAAGGGAATTGGGATCCCGTCGCGGCTCGACTGGGCGCCGAACTGTTTTCACGCAAGCGCGACGCCCAGGGGCATCGTGTCGCCAAAGAAGCAGAAGCTCTTTCCGAGATGGTTCTCGCCACGGTGACCCGGCGTTCGGCCGAAGCTATTCTTGAAACAGTCTTTGCCGAGGACGGGCTGGAGGGCGGCGTCTCCATTGCCAGCCCGCTGGTGCAGCGGGCGGTTGGCCGACAAGGCGGCATGGCGCAGCTGTCGATCGCACTCGACCGGCCGGTGATCGGCCTCGGCGCATCGGCGTCGCTTCACTACGCGGGGCTGCCGCCGATCATCGGCAATGCGTGCAGGATTGCCGAACATGCCGACGTCGCCAATGCGCTGGGCGCGGTGGTCGGGCAGGTACGGATGTCGGCGGAAGCCCGCGTCAGCCAGCCGGAGATCGGCCTCTTCCGTCTCAATTCCGGCCTGCGCCTGGACGATTATGACACCGAGGACGAAGCAATGGCCGCCGCCGAAGCCCACATTCGCGCCTTGGCAGCAGGTCTCGCCGAGCGCGCCGGGACCGATCAGGCGCGGATCGAGATCTCACGGGACATAAGGGTTGCTACAATCGAGGGCGAGCGCAGTTTCGTCGAAGCCATCGTCGTCGCTACAGCCACGGGGCGGCCGCGCATTGCGTCATGACGCAGATCAGGGCCGCCCACCGACCACGTCCCGCATGTGCAGACGAATTGAAGCACAGGCGACCGAGTTTTCTAAACGGCCGCGGGATCCGGGCTACGTGCCCGCGACTCCACAATCGGGACCTGGCGCCGATTGGTCGCCATCGCGGACGAGCAGACGCCTCAGCATCGGTTCTATGCGTGAAAGCTCGTCGAGATGCGCGGCCGACAGCTCGGCCAGGCAATCGTCGGCTCGCTCGGTCAGCCGCAGCAGCACGCGGCGATGGTCGTCCCTGTCCTGATCCCGCGCGACCAGTCCTGCCTCGCTGAGACGGTTGACCAGCTCGACGGCGCTGTGATGGCGGATGCGAAGGCGTTCCGCCAGATCGCCAATCGCCACCGGTCCGCCGCCTGGGAAACCCTTGATCGCCAGCAGCGCCTGGTGCTGGCGCGGCGTCAGGCCGGCGTCTTCCGCCTGCAATTGGCTGAATTCGAGGAAACGGCGGATCAGGTAGCGAAACTCGGACAGCCGCTGGTAGTCGGCTTGTCTGATGGCGGGGCGTGGTTTGTGCGGCTGCGTCATGTCTGACATTTGTTCGTTTTCCGCGAAAGCTCAAACGGATTTCGAGCGAAACCGGCTTGAATATTTATATCGTGTTACGATACATAGCCAACCGACAACCCGGCTGGCCGCTTCGGCCGTGCCTCAGGTTCGAGATCCGGCCGCCGCCAGAAAGCACCCCATGAAGATCCACCATTCCAATCCCGGCCATCTCAGGGATTTCACCACCGATGCCAGGGTGCTGTTCATCGCGGCAATAGCCGTCGTGGTCGCCTCGGCGGGCCTGTTTGCCGGCATCGGGCTTTTGAAGCTGATCCGTCTGGCCACCAACATTGCTTATTTCGGCCAGTTTTCGCTCGCCGATCTCAAGCTGCGGGACACGCCGCTCGGACTTGCCGCCGTCATCGTCCCGGTGATCGGCGCGCTGATCATCGGCCTGATGGCGCGCTTCGGCAGCGAGAAGATTCGCGGCCACGGCATTCCCGAGGCTATCGAGGCGATCCTGCTCGGGCGTTCCAAGCTCGACGCCAAGGTTGCGGTCCTGAAGCCGCTGTCGTCGGCTATCTCGATCGGCTCCGGCGGCCCGTTCGGCGCCGAGGGCCCGATCATCATGACCGGCGGCGCGATCGGCTCGCTGATCGCGCAGATGCTGCCGGTCAGCGACAATGAACGCAAGACGCTGCTGGTGGCTGGTGCGGCGGCGGGCATGACCACCGTGTTCGGAACACCGATCGCCGCCATCATGCTGGCGGTCGAACTGCTGCTTTTCGAATGGACCCCGCGCAGCTTCATCCCCGTGGCGGTGGCGGCGATCATTGCCGAGGTCGAGCGCACCCTGCTGCATCTGCCTGGCCCCATCTTTCCGTTTCAGGGCGGCATGGAGGTGTCCTTTGTCGGCCTTGCCGGCTGGGTGGCGATCGGTGTCGCGGCCGGCCTTTTGTCGGGGCTGCTGACGCAGATGGTCTATGCCTGCGAGGACGGCTTCCAGAAGCTGCCCATCCACTGGATGTGGTGGCCAATGATTGGCGGTCTGGTGATCGGCATAGGCGGGCTGATCGAACCGCAGGCGCTCGGCGTCGGCTATGACAACATCTCCGACATGCTGGAAGGCCGCACGGTCGCTAACGCGGCACTCATCCTCTTGGTGGTGAAGGCCATCATCTGGTCGGTTGCACTCGGCTCGGGAACATCTGGAGGTGTGCTGGCGCCGCTGCTGATCATGGGCGGTGCGATGGGGGCGGTGCTCGCTGGCGTTCTGCCTGCGGCGGATCCGGGCTTCTGGGCGCTGCTGGCGATGGCCGCCACGATGGGTGGTACGATGCGGGCGCCGCTGACCGCAACTTTCTTTGCCGTCGAACTGACCGGCAATACGCACATGCTGGTGCCGCTGATCGCGGCCTGTGCCGCGGCGCACGCGGTCACGGTGCTGCTGATGAAGCGTTCGATCCTGACCGAGAAGATCGCCAGAAGGGGACACCATCTGGTTCGCGAGTATCGCGTCGATCCCTTCGCTCTGACCAGGGTGCGCGAGGTGATGACCTCCGAGGTCGAGAGTGTGCCGGCGACGATGACGCTGCATGGCGCCGCGGCATTCCTGACCGCGCCGGAAACGCGGCATCCGAGCTTTCCAGTGATCGACGAGAACGGGCATGTGCTCGGCCTCATCGATCCGCCCGCGATCCTGCGCTGGAGACGCGCCGGCACCCACCGCACCACGACGCTTGGCGAGTTGCTGGCCGGCGGCAAAGTCACGCTGGCCTATCCGGATGAGTATCTGGAAGGTCTCTCCGACAAATTGCTGATCGCCAACGTATCCCATCTGCCCGTCGTCACCCGTGAGGGCTTGCAGTTGGTCGGCTATGTCGGCTGGAAGGATCTGATGCGCGCGCGGTCCAGGAAACAGGCCGAGGAGCGCGACCGCTCGACCTTGCTTGGCTTCGGCACACGGCGCGGGAACGCGCTCGATGGCCAAAAGACAAACAAGCAATTCAGCACCTGAGCTGGACTCTCACTCAACCAAAATATGTGCTGCCCGAGCAGCTTCGACGAAGACTTCTCTTGCGACATCGGCGGGAGACACCCCCACTTTTGGCCTGTCGACAAGCTCTTAACGCGGACCGATGTATTTGACTTCCTGCGTCGCGCCAGTGGTTTCGAGCAAATCTGCCGCTTGTTGAGCGTTCGACAGATTGCGAATGTCTCCACTTATGCCAGTGGTGACAGGACACAGGCTTGGAAAACCAGGCTTCGTCCATGATGGAACCTTAGATGAAGCGTACTGAACCAAAACGCACGCGTGGATCAACGGTTTCGTTGAACCGCAGCCACCGTTGCGTGCCACGCGGACGTGACACCGATCACGTCCGCGCCCAAAGCAATACTTATTTTGCCAGCTTAATCAGCTGACGGTCCGGGATCGTCGAAGCAATCCGTCATGAACATCGACCTGGCTGCCCTCAGGAGAATGTCTCCTGAGCCGCGCGCGGCGCCCAGAGCGGGCTGAGGCGCTTGCCCGCTTGCCGCCGCTCGACCAAGCCTGGCCTTTTCTCGCAGGGAGGACTCAGGCTGATAAACCACATGATCTACGGAGACCGTTTCTTCGCTTCCGTCCCCCCCCGCGAATGTCATCCGCTCGCCTTCAGCCACGCCCAGAAGCGCGAGCCCGCGCGGATTGGTGATCGACAGAACCGACCCGACGAGGCCGCGCATCACGTCATGGGTAACGATGCGCGTTTCAGCCGGGGCATCGTTCACCCTGTAAGTGACCCGGCTGCTCAGCGTTACAACGTTTGCCGGGATATCCTCCCGGAACGTCACGACGGCGGCCGACAGCTTTCTCTTCAGGATGGGGACCAAGGGATCGTCACGCCCAAGGCAACGGTCGAGCATGATTTCGAGGATGGTGTAGTCTTTTGTCGTGAGGCGAAAGACTTGACTGTTGCGCATGACATATCTCCACATCGCGCGGCGATTGTTTTCCGCAGCCGAGCCGACAGAATACGTCGGGAGAAAAATACCGCCCCTGGCTCTGGCAGGCCGAGCCAGGGGCCATGATCCCGCAACGGGGAAAACCCGGACGTAAAAAGCGATTTCACGGCGGTTTTCATGGTACTATAACGGTTTAAGTTCGGAATAGAACCAATATGTGACCGACTTCAAGACGGTCTCATAACCCGATTCGGGGCGATTATCTGCAAGGCAGCGTCATATGTGTTATGTCGAATACTATTTCTTCGGCACGCGCTGCCCCGTTCTGACAGATTGCTGAGATACCGCAGATATTTCTACATCTTTTTCTCTGATTTTCTTTGGCTTGCGAATTTCTCGGTTACCGTTTTTCTTTGACATTGGATTCCTGCCCTGAGGTCAAGGTTTCGTCAGCTGCGTCCGGCTCTTTATCGCGCCGGAACAAGCCGCGTGACGTTCACAATCGGATTGAGCCCGCAAATGTTGTGGCCAGCTCACCCACTTAGATCGGTGATGTCAGAAGAACTCCCTGGCCCGCTTGTCGCTTCGGCGACAATCCGGACCAGGGCTAGTGGCCTACGATGAGGCCCAGCCGAACAAACGGCAAATAGCGGAGCAAACTTTGCATGCCGCCATTTTGACCATAACGCCGCAGAAGTCAAATGTGGGAATGCATGTCACAAGGAATACTTTTGTCGCAGGGCAGTTTCCATCCTTGCTTTAGCCGGAGCAACGTTTACATTGCCGGCATGCGCACGAAAACGTTTATCTTGATGCTGAGGCTTTCCGGGGAAGCATATGCTTTTCCCCGGGGTGGCTCGATGGTGAACTGAGGGCCGCACAGTACTCCACTCCGGGATGGATCGCCAAATCGACGCGGTGCAGTTTTTTGCACGTTGCTTTTACAACGTGCGCCTGGAGTCCACTATGTTCACCCACGTCCTGGCCGTCACGTGCCAGACCTGTCGCCGTAACTTGCCCAGAGCTGCACGCCGGTGCCCTTGGTGCGCTGGCCAGGGCATCCGTCAGCATGGCTGTCATGCACGCCCTCAGAAAGGGCTTTCGAGGCCATCGGTCTGCGGCGCTCGAAAGCGCCGGGACCTAGATTGCGCCGACGATTGAAAAGCTGCTTGCCACGGCGAGCGAGCGTCGTTCCAGGACACCGATATAATCCGTCGACAAGGCGCCCTTGCGTGGCGCCAATCCAAGGGTGGTGAGCTCAAGACTATCCTGAGCACCGCGCGCCGGGGCGGCGGATTGTGCCAAAGGCTGGCCAATCAAAGCCAAGAGCCCGGCAACCTATCAGAAGATCCTTCGCGACGGTTCGACGCCCTTACGCCGTCTTGTTCTGTTCGGCATCGAAGTCCGGGGGCACGCTGACAACTGGCAGAAACCGGAAGACGGCCGTGTGCCTGGTGAGCAGGGGCCGGTCGTGGCTGGCTCATTGCAAGGACCTGAAAGCCAAAACAGAAAGCCCGGTTTCACGCCGGGCCTTGGGATAGGTCAATGGGGAACACCGAAATGCGGGAGAATAGGCGCCTTCGGCACCCATACCTTGCCTTGCCACTGCAAGTGCCCTGCCGCCAGCAATGCTGGCGACAGAGAGTCGGGAGCGCGTGCGGTAACAGTTAATTCAACCATTGCTAGTATTTTGGTGAGGCAGCGGCTCCGACACAGCGACGGGGTGGGTTGCCGGAGCCGCCCGCGCAGCCAGGGTTGGGGTTCGACCGCGCTGTCCCAGAATAGGACGGCGCGGTCAACGATTCGTTAAAATGCTTCGCAACCAATTAAGTGCCCGCTGATTTGGGTTGCGGTTTCATCCCGACATTGATGCCGGCGCTCGTCGACCGGCCCCCCGAAGGTCACGACTGGACGGCGAAATATCGCGATCTTGGAGGCCGCGAGCCTCGATGCGGGAAGCGCCAACGCGGTGCCTGCCTTGGCTTCGCGAAGCCCAGCCGGCATCGTTGCGCCAGCCAGGGCGCTCGCGCCAATAACGCTGGATGCCGGGTGCCGTCATTTGTTCAGGCCTTGGAAGGCTGATTTCGTCACGTGGTCCACGGCGGTTGCTTCAAACGCTGCACGCCCACAGCCAACACAATCGGAACAAGACCGTCCAGAACGAGTTCAGCCCGCTCATACAGCTATGTGAATTCCTGCCATCGTAGTCGGGTGGTTCCTCCTTGTTCGGTCACGGATAAGGCGTCGCGCCTTTCTTGGCTTGCTTCGGCTCCGGCTTTGGCTGTTGGAACACTATCCCGCAGCCCTTCTGCGCGCTGGCTATTTCGAGCGCCTGCATCTGGCCTTTCAGATTGGCGACCTGGCCAGCTTCAGCGCCGTCGCCATGCATCAAGAACAAGGCAGGCCAGAAGACAACCATTCCCACCGTAAAGGCGACGGCATCTCCTGTCGCTTTCTGGTTCTGGTTTCCGGTTGCCAATGCAACTTGAGACGTCACCGCCTGTGCCTCTGCAGCGATCTGTTGACAGGTCAAGCTCTGATACAAAATTGGTGATGTATAAGCGGCTGTGATCTTATCTGCTGGCGTGGCGCAGGCGGTCAGCAGAGCGGCCGAAGCCACCCCTAAATATCCAAGAGTTTTCAAGATTTTTCCCCAATGCCCGGCCCACCCCTGAGCCATAGATCCAGAATAGGTCAGACAACCGGTTGAGAGACAATGGCGCTCCTGCATCAACACGCAGGATTATCCAATGGGCCAACGCCAATGACCCTTGCAGTTGGAGGGTGGCATCAGCGTTTCCTCGCGACTGGTTGGAGGGGGCAAACAAGCATTTGGCATGCGGTTCCGACGCCGTCTGACGATCGGTGTGAAGGGGGCCCCTGACGCTGCTGGCCCGCAAGATCGTCGCACAACTGCTTGACCGCAATTCGCTGTATCGCGGACGAGACCGACCGACTGCGGCCCAGGGGACAGTTCGAGCGAGCGACCAGGTGTCACCCGACGTCGACGCCGGCGGTAGGGGGCGAGGCTCTTCTGGAGCCCCCGAACTGGCGTTGAACCGGCATTTGTCGCAAACCCCGCGCCAGCCAACCAGGCAGAGACGCCATTTCTGACTTCCTGCCAGGCGATGGAGGCCGCGCGGAGTCGGCCCACCGCAGATCGGGCTCGCGCTGCCATAGGAAACGAGACCCCGCGGCGGTTCCTCGTCGAGAGTTTCGATCCAAGTCCTGAATCCGCGTGAGCGGCCTGATCGGAACATCGGAAGTTCTGGCGCATTGCTGGTAGACACAATTGCCAAATGCCGACGGACGCAAGATGCGACGCTCGATCACAAATGTATGGGACCTGGCGAGGGAAAGCGCTGTCGGCTTCGTCAACGACAATGCTCTCAGTCATGGCGCGGCAATGGCTTTTTATGCCGCCACCTCCCTGGCCCCAATTCTGCTGATTATGGTCGCCATTGCAGGTCTTGTCTTCGGTCGCGACGCTGCGCAGTTGGCATTGTCTGCTCAGATCTCGGGGCTGATGGGGCCAGAAAGCGCAAATCTCCTGCAGAGCGCGCTGCAGAGCGCCTCGAGCCGGTTATCCGGAACCTGGGCCGCAGCGATCGGGGTCGTCACGTTGCTGGTGGCCGCATCGGGCGTCTTTGGCGAAATGCAGCAATCCCTGAACACGATCTGGAAGGTTGAGCCCCAGGGAAGTTCGTTGTCGCGTCTGGTCCGGGCCCGCGCAGCAAGTCTGGGTTTGGTCGCTGCGCTCGGTTTCATGTTGCTGGTGTCTCTCGTTGCAAGCGCAGCGATCGCGGCACTGGGGAACATCATCAATGCTCATCTTCCGTTCGGCACAATTATCCTCGGCATGATCAACGCGGTCATTTCGTTTGTGCTGATCTCGGCCATGTTCGCCGCAATCTACAAAGTCTTGCCCGATCGAACCCTGCAATGGCGGGACGTGGCGATTGGCGCTGTCATGACCGCAGCCCTGTTCACACTGGGGAAATCTCTTATCGGCTGGTACATCGGCACCAGTGCTGTCGCCTCCTCATATGGGGCGGCCAGTGGGCTGCTCGTCGTCCTCCTGTGGGTTTTCTATTCGTCTGAAATCTTTCTCCTCGGGGCCGAATTCACGCGCGCCTATTCTGTTCGACACGGCAGCAAGTCAGACCTGAAAGCTCTGGTTCACAGTCCTTTGCCCGCAAAACACAACGCATTTCGCGCAGCGCAGAATTCCGGCTCCGCGGGCGTGATCACCCTGCTGGCAGTGGCGTGCGCGAGCGCAACGATGACCGCTCTTATGCTTGGTCTTCGGCGTTTCCAGGCCGGCAGGGATGGCTGACGTCGGCTGGTCTTGGAGGACGTCGCGGCTCATACCCTCGCGAAAGCCTGCCGCCCAAGCCGGTTAGGTGCTTGGCTTCGTCGGTCATTTACATTTCAATCAAAGCGTAGGCCACGCCAAAGATGCCGGTCATCAGGACGGCAAAGAATGCCCAGCCCCTCAACGCAGCCCGCACATCCTCCGGCTTGGCGCCATTCTGGTGGTCATCGTCATGCATGATCAGATCCTCGTTGGTCGGTCTCATTCGGTACAAGATCAGGCCCGTCAACAACTCTGCCGACGGGGCGTCTTGTGAGGGCAGCAGCCAACGGAACGGTTGTCTGCCCGCCTTCACAGCCTTTGGGATAGTCGAGCGCTCAGGCCGCTGACGGACCCGGGTCGTCGAACCCGGCGTTGAAAGCCGCCATGGCCTTGTCATCCGCTTTGTCCTGCAGCTCATCCGAACGATGGACGACGCGCAGAATTGGTCCCCCCGGCCGCAACGAGTCCTGCGCAGCGCCTTCCGTCAGCTTCAATCTCTCGCGCCTTGCGGCTTCTGGCTGATAGACCACTTCCTGCACGGTCAGCGTCTCGACGCCGCCGTCCGCAGCTGGAATGGACATGGACTGACCTTCGGCCAGACCCAGCAGCGCCACGCCGCGCGGATTGGTGATGGGCAAAAGCATGCCAACCAGACCGCGCATCTCGTCATGTGCGACGATGCGGGTTTCGGCTGGGCCGTTGTTTACGCGATAGGCGACGCGGCTGCTCAGCGTCACGACGGTTGCGGGGATGTCTTCGCGAAACACCACAACCGCGCTCGAGATCTTCCGTCGAAGGATAGCCGAGAAGGTTTCATCGCGGGCGGGATGGCGCTCCCGCATCACCTCAAGAATTGTATAGTCCTTGGTGGTCAGTTGGCAGCTGTCGATAGGGGGCATGGTGCGTCTCCAGCCGGGCCCGCGCAAGGGATCCGGCGTCAAGCGGTTGATCGGATGTGGAAGGCAACCCCTGTGCCGGACCAGATAGGCCGGCGCAGGGGGTCAGACTCCCACGATCAGGCCGCCTGCGTGATTGAGGAGACGGATCGAAATGCCCATGTCTAGACGCCCGCCGCGATCGTCGCAGACGCGGGTCCGTGCCGATCGGTGCCGTCGCCTTGCGAAGCGGGCTGGGCCACGGCAAGCACCGACAGTTCGTGCCGGCGTCCGTCGCGGGCGGTCCACATGATCGATTGTCCGGCCGAGAGACCGATCAGGGCCGTGCCAATCGGCGTGAGGATTGAAACCTTGCCCTCAGCGATGTCCGCATCGGCTGGATATACCAGCGTCACTGTTTTCGCATTGCCAGTATCGGGCTTGAACGTCACCGTCGAACCCATCCGGACGGTGCCGTCGGAAACCCAACCATCGGCGACGATGCGTGCGCGCTCAAGTTCGGCGAGCAGTTCATCGGACGCCTCCGGGTTGCGTGTCGCCACAGTGCTCGCAAGCACCGACAGACGCGCATGGTCCGACTGCGAGATGCGGATGTTCGGCTTACGCCGGGTTTTCGTGTTGGTTTGCATTTGAACACTCATGCTTTGCCCACACCAGCCGCCCGCCAAGGGCGCCGGAACTGAGCCAATTCCTGAAATCTTGATAATAACCGCGATATCGCCGAGGCTGTGCAGCCGTGCGGATCATCCGATGTTGATGTAAGTCATGCCCCGCGGCTCGGGGCGCGCATAGCAGCCGAGCCGGGGGTTACGATCCCGCGATCGGGCAAACCCGGAAAAGAAAATCACGACGGATTTTGGCTGCGCTGTTCATACAGTCATAGTTGGTGAAGCAATCCTGGAAGTCAAGGCCGACGATGGCAGGCGCGGCTGCAAGACCACCTGCTCTTTGCATTGCCAGGGCGGCACTTGCCGTATTGAGGAGCTGGCGCCTAGGATGGCCCTTCCGCACAAGCGAGACCATCGTCAACTGGATCACGACCCAAGATCTGCCGAAGGGCTACGCTGATGATCTCACGGGCGAGGAACAGGAGCTGCCATGAAAATCCTTGCGGCGACAGATTTTTCCACCCGCTCACAGCGGGCAGTGCGGCGGGCCGGTCTTTTGGCTCGGCAGGTTGCCGCGCAACTCACACTCGTCCATGTCGTCGACGACGACCAACCCTCGGCGATCGTTGAACTCGAAAGCCGTGAAGCTCGGAGATATCTTGAGGAGCAAACGATCTCCATGGCTGAACTGCAGGGACTGCGGTGTGATGCCGTGGTTGTCGCCGGCGATCCGTTCGACGGCCTTTTGAAGGCGGCCGAGGCGCGTTCGATCGATCTCATTGTCATGGGCGCGCACAGAAAGCAGTTGCTCCGCGATATTTTTGTCGGGACAACGATCGAACGGGTGATCCGTACAGGACCGTGCCCGGTGCTGATGGTGAATGCAGACGCAAAGCATGCATACAGAAAGGTGATGGCCGCTGTCGACATGTCCGAGCCCTCCGCCCGTGCAATCAGGACGGCGAGGGAAGTTGGGCTGATCGGCGATGCCAACCTTTGGCTGGTCCATGGTTTCGATGCGTTCGCCAAGGGAAAAATGTCAAATGCTGGAATAGGCAAGGACGAGATCGCGCGCTACGTGGCATTAGAACGCTTGCAGGTGGGCAGGGACCTGGTCGCGTTTCTGGAAGCAAATGATTTTGGCGTCGACAAATGGTCGCTGCGTGTCAAGGAAGCGGGCCCTGTCGACGCGATCATGGAGGCGATCAAGGAGGTTGCGCCAGATCTGCTGGTGATCGGAACGCATGGCCGTACGGGTCTCATCAAGGTGCTGCTGGGAAGCGTGACTGAAAGCATTCTGCGATCGGTCGACGTGGATGTTCTAGCGGTGCCGCCTGTCCGAAGTTGATCGAGGCTATGTGTTGGATGATCGTCGTCTTTCGTTCCGGGATTCCGCAGCCGCCTCGAATGGCGGGACGCCGTCGTTGCCCTCGCTGCGGTCCCGGTAAAGCGCCGCGCGCGCCAGAAGCATAAGCGAGACCGGCGTCGTGACCGTCACGAACAGTGCGATCAGTATCTCGTGCAGGACAGGTTTCGACTGAAGCACGGAATGAAAGATCATCGAGGCGATCAGAACACCGCCCGTGCCCCAGGTGGTCCCCAGCGTCGGCGCATGTATTCGTTCGTAGAAGCTCCTGAACCGCAGGAGCCCGACCGAGCCGAGCAGGGTCAGCGTCGATCCCAGGATCAGGAAGAACCCCGTGAGCAGAGCCGCCCAGACCGGCAGATCAGCGGCATGGGTCATTCGATCACCTCGCCGCGCATGAGGAATTTCGCCAGCGCCGCGGTCGAGACGAAGCCGAGAAGCGCGACCACCAGGGCAGCCTCGAAATAGACGGTGCTGCCGGCACGGATGCCGAAGGTCAGCAGGAGGAGCATGGCGCCGACATAGAGCGCATCGGAGCTCAGAATCCGGTCTTGGGCGCGCGGCCCTCGAACGAGGCGCAGCAGAGCGCATGCCATGGCGGCCAGCAGAAGCAATTGGGCGATGGTGACGGACCAGGCGATTATGACGCCACTCATTCGAAAATCTCCATCAGCCGCCGTTCGTAACGCCGCTTGATCAGCTCGATCCACGCCTGCTGGTCGATCAGGTCGAGAACATGGATGCGAAGCATGCCGTTGCCGGCATGATATTCCACCCAAGCCGTGCCGGGCGTGCTGGTGATGATGCAGGCGAGCACGGCCAACGCAGTCCGGTCGCGCAGTTCGAGAGGGATCATCACGAAGCCGGATGTTCGCGCATGCCGCCTGCCTTGCAGGATGATGCCCGCCACGGCGATGTTGGAGCGCAGAATGTCGGCCAGGACGATCAGGGCCAGTGGCGGGATCATGTCCCAGCGTCGTATCCTTGGTTTGACGGGTTGCAACGCTGCCATCGCCAAGGACGCCGCAAGCGCGATTATGCCGCCGAGAACCACCTGGCCGACGGACAGCCCATTGAGCAGGACCCACATCATCAGCAGCGACGCTGTCAGCAGCGGATAGGGCACAAGGGCGCTCATTTGTCGCTCGGAGCGTTGGGGCCTGGTGTCGGTTGGGCGGACAGGACGTCTCGCACATAGCCCGATGGCGAATGCAGGGCCTGGGCGGTGGCTTCCATATAGCGCATGATCTGTCCGCCCTGAACCGCGATCACCAGGCAGAGCGTCAGCAGGAAGGCTACTGGCGCGATCTCCAGGAGCAACACGCGCGGTACGGTGCCTTCGATCGGCGCCCAGAAAATCTGCATGCCGGCGCGCATCGTGGCGATCAGGGCGCACAGGCCGGAGAGGATCAGCAACGCGACCAGCACCCATGTCGAGCCCGCGACGACGACGCCGTCCGCCACCGGCTCGGGGCGCACCATTGCGGTCAGCAACGCGAACTTTCCGACAAATCCCGAAAGCGGTGGCAGGCCCGCGAGCAAGAGGCCGCATGCCGCGAAACAGATACCGAGAACGGCCAGCGTCCCGGGAATGGCAACGCCGACTTCCTCGTCCGCCACGTCCTCCTGCGTATCGTCGCTATAGGCTTCCATGGTCACCGACAGAACATTCGCGGCTGGGTCCTGCACGCGCTCGACGAGCTCGATCAGGAGAAAGAACGCACCGATCGTCAGGGTTGAACTGACCATGTAGAACAGGGCTCCGGCAGTGACCCTCGCGTCGGCCATGCCGATCGCCGCCAGCAGCGTGCCGGATGAGACCAGGATGCTGAAGCCGGCGAGCCGGCTCACCGCCTGCGACGCCAGCACGCCGATCGCGCCGAAGGCGATGGTGGCCATGCCGCCGAACAGCAGCCACGCGTCGCCAAAGCCCGCCGTGGCGCCGGCATCGACGCCGAAAAGCAGCAGGGAGAGCCGGAGGAGGACGTAGAAGCCGACTTTGGTCAGGATCACGAAGATCGCGGCCACCGGGGCCGCTGCCGCTGAATAGGCGCCCGGCAGCCAGAAGCCGAGCGGCCACATGCCCGCCTTGACCAGGAAGGCAATACCGAGGACGGCGGCGCCGGCTTCGAGCAGCATCCGATCCTGCGCCGGCACCGCCGGGATTCGCTGCGCAAGGTCTGCCATGTTCAGCGTACCGGTCACCCCGTAGATCAGGCTGACCCCGATCAGAAACAGCGACGAAGCCGCGAGATTGACTGCAATATAGTGCAGGCCCGCCTTGACGCGGAGCGGTCCCGAGCCATGCAGCACGAGGCCATAGGAAGCGGCCAGAAGCACCTCGAAGAAGACGAACAGGTTGAACAGGTCACCGGTAAGGAACGCCCCGTTCAGCCCCATCAGGAGAAGCTGGAAAAGCGTATGGAAATGCGGACCTGCCTTGTGCCAGCGCGCCAGCGAGAAGGCCAGGGAAGCTAGCGCCAGGACACTGGTCAGGACCAGCATGAGGGCAGATAGCCTGTCGAGCACGAGCACGATGCCGAACGGCGCCGGCCAATTGCCGAGCAGGTAGACGCTGTTGGTTGCTGCGCCGGACGAGGCGGTGGCATTGTCAGCGGAGCCAAGCAGAGCGATGGCGACGACCATCAGCGCAAGTGTCGACATGATGCTGATCACTGCCTTGATGACATGGCGACGCTCGTCCAGCAGCAGCAGAAACGCCCCTGCCGCCAGCGGCAGGACGATCGGCATGACAATGAGATGACCTGCCGCTTCCATCAATTGGGCTCCCTGCCGTCAACGTGATCGCTGCCCGTCAGGCCGCGTGAAACGAGCAGCACCACGAGGAACAGGGCAGTTGTCGCGAAGCCGATGACGATCGCGGTCAAAACAAGCGCCTGTGGTATGGGGTCGGCGTGGTCCGCCGGGTTGAGCACAGCGCCGGCCTGGAGAACGGGGGGCGCATTCGCCCTAAGTCTGCCCATCGAGAAAATGAACAGGTTGACGCCATAGCCGATGAGCGACAGGCCGACGATGACCTGAAAGGTCCGCGGCCGCAGCAACAGCCAAACGCCGGACCCCGTCAGCACGCCGATTGCGATGGCGACGATAAGCTCCACTATGCGATTTCCTCGTTGCCTTGCGCGGCGATCCGGGATGCGCGCAGCCGGCGGATGGACTGGTGGGCGAGAGCGATCAGCATCAGCACCGTCGCACCGAGAACGAGCGAAAAGACGCCGAGATCGAAAAGGGTCGCGCTAGCCGCCGGGACGGAACCGATCAGCGGCAGTTCGACATAGCCGGAATACGAGGTCAGGAAGGGGTATCCGAACAGCCAGGAGCCGGCGCCGACGAGGGCGGCCAGGAGAAGGCCGAAGCCGATCCAGTTCACCGGCAGGACCCGCAGCCTGTCTTCAACCCAGCGTGTGCCGGCCGCCAGATACTGCAAAATGAAGGCAGTGGCCAATGCGATGCCGGCGACAAAGCCGCCGCCGGGGAGGTCGTGGCCGCGCATGAACAGATAGGCGGCGAACACGATGATCACCGGAAACAGCCATTGCATGATCACCGCGGGGATCAGCAAATAGTCGCTCACCGTATCGCCCGCCTCGCGATAGGGCCGGGCTTCGTCAAATGCCCGCTGGAGGCGTTGCTGTTCAGGGGGGGCCACATTGTCGGGCGCCGGCCGGAACCGGCGAAGCAGGGCGAACACCGTCAAAGCGACGATGCTGAGAACCGTGATCTCGCCGAACGTGTCGAAACCCCGGAAGTCCACCAGGATGACGTTGACGACGTTTCTGCCGCCGCCTTCCGAATAGGCCTTTGTCAGGAAGAAGTCGGCGATGGTCGCGGGCGGGGTCCGTGTCATGACCGCATAGGCGATCATGGTCATGCCGGTTCCGCACGTCACAGCCATGGCCAGATCGCGGTAGCGGCGCAGTCTTGCCCCTGTCGTGGCCAGGCCGGGGGTTACGTCTGTCGACCGCTTGGGCAACCAGCGCAGGCCGAGAAGGATGAGAACCGTGGTCACCACCTCCACGAGCAGTTGAGTGAGCGCGAGGTCTGGTGCGGAAAACCAGACGAAGGTGATGCAGGTGACAAGTCCGGCTCCGCCGAGCAGGATCAGGGCGAACAGTCGGTGGAACTTGGCTTGCCACGCAGCGCCGAGAGCGCACAGGACGCCGATCGCCCAGATACCGGCGAAGGAGACGTCGGCGCCTTGGACTGTCAGCCGACCGGGATCGAAACCGAGCCTGTAAAATGGCCATGCAGCGGCGATGACGGCCACGACGACCAGCAAGCGAAGTTGCGGCTGGAGCCGACGCGTTCCAAGACGGCTTTCCATGAAGCGCGCACCTCTCCACGAGACCGCCACCACCACGCGCTCGAAGACGCGCTGCCCCCTGAGACGGCGGAGGTAGGGTGGTCCGTCCTCGCAGCGCGCCAGATAGTCCTTCAGGAGCAGATAGAGGATTGCCCCGCCGGCGAGCGCCAACACGCTCATGAACAGCGGAATTGTGAACCCATGCCAAACGGCCAGGCTGTACTCCGGCGTTGCGGATCCGAGGACGGCGGTGACAGCGGTGTGGAGGAACGGGCCGATGGTCAGGCCGGGAACGATCCCGACCAGGAGGCAGGCGAGGACCAGAAGCTGAATCGGAAACCGCATGAAAAACGGCGGTTCGTGGGGTTCGCGAGGCAGATCAGCCGGCAGCGGCCCGAAAAACACGCTGTGGATGAAGCGTACCGAGTAGGCAACCGCGAAAGCGCTGCCGAGGACGGCCGCATAGGGCGCGGCGGTATCGAGAATGGAATCGGCGTGCGTTGCGATCGCCTCGGCGAAGAACATTTCCTTGGAGAGAAATCCGTTCAGGAGGGGGACGCCGGCCATGGCTGCGCTTGCCACCATGGCGAGCGTCGCGGTGTAGGGCATGAAGCGGAACAGTCCGCCCAGCCGCTGCATATCGCGCGTTCCGGTCTCATGGTCGATGATCCCGGCAGCCATGAACAACGAGGCCTTGAACGTGGCGTGGTTTATCATGTGGAAGATGGCTGCGACCGCCCCCAGTGGGCTGCCGAGGCTGAGCAGAAGCGTAATCAGACCGAGATGGCTGATCGTCGAATAGGCGAGCAAGCCCTTTACGTCCCGCTGGAAGATCGCAAAATAGGCTCCCAGCACGAAAGACATCATGCCGGCGAAGCCTACGATCCAGAACCATTCGTACGTCCCCGCAAGCACCGGCCACAGGCGCGCCAGCAGGAACACGCCGGCCTTCACCATCGTCGCCGAGTGCAGGTACGCCGAGACCGGGGTCGGCGCCGCCATGGCGTTCGGCAGCCAGAAATGGAACGGAAACTGCGCGCTCTTGGTGAATGCCCCGAGGAGCACAAGAACCAGGATAGGCACGTAGAGGCCGTGGGAGCGGATCAGGTCGCCCGAGGCCAGGACACGATCAAGGTCATAGCTCCCAACAAGATGGCCGATCAGCAGGAAGCCAGCCAACAGGCCGAGGCCGCCGAGGCCGGTAATCGTCAGCGCCATGCGGGCGCCGTCACGGGCGCTGGCGTTGCGGTGCCAATAGCCAATCAGCAGGAAGGAAAAAATGCTGGTCAGCTCCCAAAACACGACCAGCAGAATCAAGTTTCCGGAAATGACGACCCCAAGCATCGATCCCATGAAGGCGAGCAGGAATGAAAAGAACCTGGGAACGGGGTCTTCGGGCGACATGTAGTAACGCGCATAGATGACGACGAGGAAGCCGATGCCGCTTATGAGCATGGCGAACAGCCAGGCAAATCCATCCATTCGCAAAGTGAAATCAAGGCCCAGCGTGGGAAGCCATTGGATATCGCTGCGCACCGCACCTCGATCGAGGATGGACCGATAAGACCCAGCCGCCAGAACCAGACCGATGAGCGCCACTGCGCCGGCGAGAGTCGCTGCGGCGTTGCGCGCGTTTTTCGGAAGTACGATCACGGCAAGGCTGCCCGCGAAAGGCAGGACGATCATCAGAACCAGCGATGTTTCGTCTGTCATTTATTGCCGCCCAATGTCATCGGAGACAGCCCTTGCTCTGCCCATTATGGTTCTCCCTTGACATTGAGCAAGGCATTGATTTGGCCAGTTCCTCCAGCCAACGCCGCGCTCCCCTCACTGTGCCGTGCAGGGGAACCGCCCGCAGACGCTGCGAGAAGGCGGCGTGCCGGCTCCCGGCATGCCGTCAGCGAAGCACCTGCCGCCAGATGTTCTCCACTCCGCTTGACGCAGGCCTGGCCGCGGCGCGCCTTGGACAAGGTGCCAGCACCGGCGCTCCCGCGGCCCTGTTTACCCCGGTCCCGCCCGAGCTTTTCCGCCAGTCCGAGAAGGACGACGTCACGTCGTTGTCGACGACGAAAGGCAGCGAACAGGGTCGACTTGTGCCGAAACGCGAATGTGAGATGGGGTCACGATCAGTTGATCGAAGGAATTGGACTTGCCGTCCCTTCAGGTGACGACGATCATCATCATCGCCGCTGGCCATCGAAGGTTCAAAAGCCGTCGGTAGGAGACTATCATGCAGAAGGATACATCTCGCGAGGACACATCGGCCATCTTGTCGAACATGGGCAAGCTGCTGCCCCATCTTGAGGCGCTCTACAAGGACATTCACGCCCATCCGGAACTCTCGATGCAGGAGACGCGGACTGCGGGCCTCGCCGCGGACGGGCTCAGGAAAGCCGGCTACGAAGTGACGACCGGGGTCGGCAGGACGGGTGTCGTGGGACTGCTCCGCAACGGCAAGGGACCGACGGTGATGCTGCGTGCCGATATGGACGCGCTGCCGATTGCCGAGAACACCGGCCTTGCCTATGCCAGTCAGGTCACGGCGACGGACGCCGAGGGAAAAACCGTACCAGTGGCGCATATGTGCGGCCACGACATGCACGTCGCCTGGCTGGTTGGTGCGGCAACATTGCTGTCGCAGACGCGTGATGTCTGGAAGGGTACCTTAATGCCTGTCTTCCAGCCCGGTGAGGAAACCGCGCAAGGCGCCCAGGCCATGATCGACGACGGCCTTCTTAAACGCTTTCCCACGCCCGATGTGGTGCTCGGCCAGCATGTCATGGTCGGCCCGGCGGGCAGTGTCGCCGGCAGCGCCGGACCAATCACCTCCGCGGCCGACAGCTTGCAAATCCGTCTGTTCGGGCGCGGAGCGCATGGCTCGATGCCGCAGGCGAGCATCGATCCGGTCGTCATGGCGGCATCCGTTGTCCTGCGGCTTCAGACCATCGTTTCGCGCGAGGTTGCCGCCACGGATGCCGCAGTGGTCACCGTCGGCGTGTTGCAGGCCGGCACCAAGGAAAACGTCATTCCCGACGATGCCATCATCAAGCTCAACGTTCGCACCTTCGATGCCGGTGTGCGCAAGCACGTGCTTGCGGCGATCGAACGCATCGTCAATGCCGAAGCCGAAGCCTCGGGCGCCCCGCGCAAGCCGGAGATCACCCCGCTCGACCGCTACCCTCTCAACGTGAACGACGAGGCCGCGAGCAATCGCATTGCCGAGGCTTTTCGCGCGTATTTTTCCGCCGACCGGGTAAAACACACGGGCCCCGCGCCGGCCAGCGAGGATTTCGGCTGCTTCGGCACCGCTTGGCAGGTGCCTTCGGTGTTCTGGTTCGTGGGCGGCAGTGATCCCAGCATCTATGCGAAGGCCAAGGCGGCGGGCAAGCTGAACGAACTGCCGGTCAATCACAGCCCACAATTCGCGCCGGTCCTGCATCCGACCTTGGAAACAGGTGTCGAAGCGCTGGTTGTCGCAGCGCTGGCCTGGCTTGGCGCGGCCTGAGGTGCCTTGCCTGGGGCATGGCGGAGCGAGCGCGTCGGGTAGAGCCTGTAAGTCGACCTGGCGCTTTTGCGTATCGGTTTCCGACTGCCATCTCGCGCCTTCGGACCGACGCGCTAAGCTCTTGCGGGCGGAACCACGATGAACACCCTTGAAACCTTCGTGCATGTTCTCGACCTGATCGGCACCTTCGTTTTCGCAATCAGTGGGGCGGTTGCTGCCGTCAACCGCCGCCTCGACATATTCGGCATCCTCGTTTTATCCTTCGTGGCAGGAAATTTTGGCGGGATCACCCGCGACCTGCTGATCGGCGCAGTGCCGCCTGCCGGCCTGACCGATGGACGATATCTGCTGGTTTCTGTCTTCGCAGGGCTGATCACCTTCTTCTGGTATGCCGGCGTCGACAGGCTGCGCAGTCCCGTGCTCCTGTTCGATGCGGCGGGACTATCGCTTTTTGCAGTCGCGGGCGCGCAGAAGGCGATCGAGTTCGGCTTGAACCCGATGATGGCCGCGCTCCTGGGCATGCTGACCGGTATCGGCGGCGGCATGACGCGTGACGTCCTGCTCGCAGAGATCCCCCAAGTGCTGCGTTCCGATCTCTATGCCGTTGCCGCATTAGCCGGCGCATCCATCGTCGTCATCGGCTATGTGCTGGGTCTTTCCTACGGCGTCTCGGCCCTGGCTGGAGGTGGGGTGTGCTTTGGCCTTCGCTTCATGGCAATCCGATACGACTGGCGTCTGCCCGTCGCACATCTGTCGGCGCGAGGACGGGCGGAAGCAAACCCTTCGGACGAGGAACCACCGCGTTGAACCTCGGCGATCGCCGCGCTGGCCAAATGGAGCCCGCTGCCGTTTTGGGACGCTTGCGGCGGCCAGGATGGCTGCCCCCCGGATCCAGCGACCAGCCCGACTGGCGAGGCCATTTTAGCCGTCGACATCAGGCAAGAGGACCTTGATCTGTGTCGAACCCATCCGTCGAGCCCCAAAGGACCACTCTCTGGTAGCCTCCTATGTCGGCGCCATGCGCAAGCGCCACACCGACATGAAAGCAGGCAGGCTTGACCTCAATCCTGAAATCGAAAGCCGGCTCATCGTCATCGACCGAATCCGACGCCTTTCCATCGTCAGCAAGCGATCAGGCGTTCGCCTTCAGACCGGGAGTAGCATTGTGCTTCGGTCTGCGGTTGCTGGGCATTGGCGTCTGCCGTCGCATGTCTTTCCGTGCGAGGACGAAGGGAAGCTGACGCTGCGCGTGAACCCTTGCTGACCTGGCCTGCCTGCCGGTGCGGCGCACCGCGGCCACGGTGGTATTTGCAATTGGGACTGGCGCCTGTCGTTGAATAGGCGGATACTGTCATGGGGGTCGGTGGAACAGGAGACCGCCACATGACCACGCACAAGGTCGGCTATCTGATCGGCAGCCTCGCAAAAGCTTCGATCAACCGCAAGCTCGCGACAGCACTCGTCCAGCTTGCCCCGCCGGAGCTGGAGATGTCGGAGATCTCCTTCAAGGATTTGCCGCTCTACAGCTACGACTACGATGCGGATTTTCCGCCTGTCGCGCGTGCCTTCAAGGACGCCATCGCCTCGGTCGAGGCCGTCCTTTTCGTCACACCGGAGTATAACCGCTCGGTCCCGGGCGGGCTCAAGAACGCCATCGACTGGGCGAGCCGCCCATATGGCAAGAATTCCTTCGCCCGCAAGCCGTCGGCCGTCATCGGGACATCACCCGGAACCATCGGAACCGCCGTGGCCCAGCAGAGCCTGCGCAGCGTGCTCAGCTTCTGCAACTCGCCGCAGATGAACGCGCCGGAAGCCTATATCCAGTTCACGCCGGGCCTGATCACGGACAGCGGCGAAGTGACCGTTGAATCCACCGAGCAGTTCTTGCGCAACTACATGGCGGAATTCCATATGTTCATTGCACGGGTCCTCCAGGTGCTTCCCAAAGACGCCTGACGTCGCTTCAAGTCCAGGCGCTGTCACGATGTTGCGTTTTCCGATACCGTCGCGGCTGGCAACTGATCGTTGACAGCCTTTCACCAGGGAGGTTCTCGTGATTGATCTTGTGACCGCGCCCTATGCGATATTGCTCCTTCGACTTTGCCTTGGGGCCATGTTCATTGCGCATGCGATGCTCAAGTGGCGCGTGTTCACCATTCCGGGGACCATCGCCTTCTTCAACTCCCTGGGTCTCCCGGGCTGGTTGGCCTACGCAACCATTGCCGCCGAACTGGGTGGAGCCGCGTGTCTCATCCTCGGGATTTATCCGCGTTGTGTGGCTTTGCTGCTCATCCCCCTCATTGTTGGAACGATCGTGACCGTTCACGGCAAGAAGGGATGGCTGTTCAGCAATACCGATGGCGGATGGGAATATCCGGCTTTTTGGGCGGCGGTTCTCTTAGCCGTATTTCTTCTGGGTGACGGCGCGGCCACGCTGGTCGCCTCGCCGCATCTTGGGTTTTGAACAGGTGATATGCCGGACGCAAGATCGCGATCGTGTCAGGGCATCGGGGTGACCGAGGACAGGCCCATGGAACAGGTTGTCGACCAACCGAACGCCGCCCGCCGGTTGCTGCTTTTCGGGCTTGTTTCGGCCTATACCGCATCCTTGATCCCGTGGGCGCTGGCCCAGGAGGTGACGGAGGCGGATACGGCGCCGTTCGTTGCGCTGTCGGCCATCCTTGCAGGGCGCCAATCACTGGATTCGGTCCAGGCGTTGCGGCTCTACAAGGCCCTTGTCGCCGACGATCCCGGGTTCCCCGCGGCCGCGAAAGCGCTGCTCGACACGATCGAGCAGCGCCGGATCGATCCCATGCAATTGCAGAAGACGCTGGACGACGAGAAGTCACCGCTCAAGCTTGTGCCCTGGCGGATCATGACGGCCTGGTACATGGGCATTGTCGGCGACGGGGCCAAGGCGCGCTGCCTGGCGTTCGAGACCGCGCTCAACGCCCAGGCGGTCGCTGACGTGCTGAAGCCGCCGACCTACGCTTATGGCGCCTACGGCAGCTGGACCAGAAAACCAACCTGAGGAAAACGCATGGCCGACGCCCTATCAGCGGATTTTGTTGTCGTCGGCTCGGGGATCATCGGTTCGCTCGTGGCGCGAAAGCTCGCGCTGGCTGGTGCGTCGGTCATCATTCTCGAAGCGGGCCCGCGCGTTACCCGCGGCGAGCTGGTGGCACGCTTTCGCAACTCACCGCGTCGCAGCGACTGGATGTCGCCCTATCCGCCCGCAGCCTGGGCGCCACACCCGGTCTATCAGCCTGAGCCGAACAATTACCTCATGCAGGCCGGCCCCTATCCCTACGCCGCCGAGTACATCCGGCAGGTCGGCGGTACGACATGGCATTGGGCGGCCCATGCCTGGCGAAACCTGCCCAACGACTTCAGGGTCAAGAGCCTTTACGATGTCGGCGTCGACTGGCCGATGACCTATGAAGACCTTGAGCCATTCTATCAGGAAGCCGAGGAGATCATGGGTGTGTCGGGCGCACCCAATACCGGCTCGCCTCGCAAAAGGCCCTTTCCCATGGAACCGGTCGCCGAACCCTATGCCATGCGGCGCCTGCGCGAGCGGCTAGCGTCCGACTATCAAGTCGTCTCCAACACCACGGCGCGCAACAGCCGGCCCTATGACGGACGGCCCGCCTGCTGCGGCAACAACTCGTGCCAGCCGATCTGCCCCATCGACGCCCAATACCACGGCGGGCTTGCAGCGGAAGCCGCCGAAGGGGCTGGAGCAAGGCTGCTCCCGAACGCCAATGTCTACAAGCTTGAACATGAAGAGAAGGGCCGTATCGCGGCAGCGCTCTACTACGATCCCGACAAGGCTTCACACCGGGTTGCTGGCAAGACCTTCATCGTTGCCGCCAACGGCATCGAGAGCCCGCGCCTGTTGCTGGTGTCGGCAAGCGACAAGTTTCCCAAAGGCCTTGCCAACAGCTCCGACATGGTCGGCCGCAACCTTATGGATCATCCCAGCACCTCGCTGACCTTCGACGCGGACGAGGACGTATGGCTGGGGCGCGGACCGCAAAGCCCGAGTTCCATCAACACCATGCGCGACGGCGCGTTCCGGTCCCAGCATTCGCCCTACCGGCTCGACTTCACCAACATCTCGCGGGTCGATGGCGCGACGAAGAGCCTGATCGCGGCGGGCATCTACGGCAGCGAACTCGAGAAGCGCTTGCGCTTCAGCGCGGCTCGCGAGATGAACGTGAAAAATGTGCTGGAGGTGCTGCCGGACCCTGAGCATCGGATTACGCTGAGCTCCGAAAAGGACGCGATGGGCATTCCGAAGCCAGAAGCGCATTATGCCATCGCCGACTACACCAGGCGCGGTCACGAGCGTTCGCAGCAGGACTTTCGGCGCATCGCCGAGTTGATGGGTGGAACGAACCTGCGCTTCAGCAAGGACGGCGACTTCGCCAACAACCAGCATATCTGCGGCACGCTGAGCATGGGCAGCGATCCCAAGACCTCGGTCTGCGACCAGTGGGGACGCGCGCACGACCACGAGAACCTGTTCCTTGCCAGCACCGGCGTGCTGCCGACATCGGCGACCTGCAACTCGACGGAGAACGGTCTTGCGGTGGCGCTCCGCGCGGTGGCTCATATGCTGGGGCAGCACAACACCTCGACCGCCGCGGGCGAGGCCAAGACATGAACCGCCTGATGCCCCGCCTGTCCAGCCGCGTTGCCGTCGCCCTGGCATTGTCGGCTGTCGCCCCGGTTGTCACAACCCCTGCCTTTGCCGGCGATGCGGATCTGATCGCCGCCGGCAAATATATTGCCACGGCGTCCGACTGCGTGGCCTGCCACACCGCACCCGGCGGCGAAATCATGGCTGGTGGTCTTGCCATTGAGACGCCGATCGGGCCGATCATGTCGACCAACATCACGCCGTCGAAGGAAAACGGCATCGGCAAATACACGCTGCAGCAGTTCGACACGGCGTTGCGCAAGGGCGTGCGCGCCGACGGCAAGCATCTCTATCCGGCGATGCCCTACACAGCCTATGCGTTGCTTTCGGATGATGACGTCGCTGCGCTATATGCCTATTTCATGAATGGCGTGACCTCAGTGGAAACCCGCCCGGCTGAAACCAGGCTGCCGTTCCCGTTCAACCTCCGCTTTTCGATGGCGGCCTGGAACCTGCTGTTCCTCGACAATGGTCCGTTCAAGTCAGACGCGGCCCACGACGGCGAATGGAACCGTGGCGCCTATCTGGTGCGCGGACCGGCGCATTGCGGCACCTGCCACACACCGCGCAATCTGTTCATGGCGGAAAAGATATCGAGCGAAATGAGCGGCGGCGATGTCGGCCTCTGGCATGCGCCCAACATCACGTCCGATGCCAACAGCGGCGTCGGTGGATGGAGCGTCGAGGAACTCGTTGCCTACATGCGGGATGGCCACGCCATGGGCAAGAGTCAGGCGGCCGGCCCGATGGCGGAAGCTGTCGACAACAGCTTGCGATTCTTGACGCCTGGAGATCTGCGGGCGATCGCGGTCTACGTGAAAACCGTCCCGCCAGTTCACGACACGGCCGACACGCAGCCCGTCTTTGCCTGGGGCAGCCCGTCTGATGACCTGGCGGGCGTCCGCGGTGTGGCGTTGCCGCTGGATCGCAACAGCATGACGGGACCGCAACTCTACGACGCCTACTGCGCAACATGCCACCAGGCACAAGGCCAAGGAAGCTTCGATGGTGGCCTGCCTTCGCTGCTGCACAACACGGCGCTGGGGCGGGCAAATACCAACAATCTGGTTATCGTGATGCTTGAGGGACTGCATCGCCAACCGGGGGTGTTGATGCCGGGTTTCGCCAAGGAACTGTCCGACACCCAGATCGCCGCCCTGGCTTCGTATCTCATCGAGAATTTCGGCAATCCGGCCGCCAAGGTAACTGTCGGACAGGTTGCCGAATTGCGGGCGGGCCCTGCCAAATCCGCTCTGGTGACGGTGGCTCGGACTGTCTTGGCCTTGGGTGCGCTGGTCGTGATTGGCTTTGTTGCCTGGCTCTTGCGACGGCGGAAGACAACCGCGCGAACAGCCTAGATCCGGGCACGCGGAAGTTTGTCGGTTGGTGTCCTTTCACTCCCGGCATTGACAGTCACGGCTGTCTTGCAACGCGGGTTCCTTCATACACCAGCGAATCACGAAGGTTTCGCATCTCGGTGCCTAGAAATTCCGGCAAAAGGGAGAGCGGCGCGGGCTTGGTCTCGCCGCAGATGGCATCGGACAGCATCGCCAGCGCGTGGTTGACCTCTCTGTCGCCGTCAGGTCCGTAGGCTAGCCGCTGCGCCACGACGACAGCTGGCCACATCCGCCCTGCAGCATCGCGGGGCCGCAGTGACGCACCCGAACTGGCATCATAGGCCTGGAGGGGGGCTATGGTGCGGTGCTGGAGGTCTCGGCGCGCCTGTCGCGCAGCGCTGGTCGTGACCGCTCCCTCGACGGCGTGGCCGAGCGTTGTTTTCAGCGCCGCCAGAGTGTCGACGAGCTCCCGCGGAATACGCACGGCCACGGTGCGGGGTGTCAGCAACAAGACCCCCAGACCGGTCGCGCAGCCGATAAAGGTGTCGTTGCCGCGCACCCAGAGCAGGTGCCCTGCATCCGGCACTGGATGCCCACCGGACGCGATGGTCAGAGCTGCTGCCGTGATGAACACGACGGCAAGCGCATAGTTGCGGATCACGCACATCTCGAACCCAAGCAGCCGCAGCGGACACCTTACGACCCCGAGCGGCATCGCGACGGAGGCTGTGATGGCGGATTCACCGTCGATGCATCCGCCATGATCCTCAGGATACATTTGCGACAGCCTGCGCGCGCAGGCAAGCGCGGCGCGTTGAAAAAGACCCTCGTCCCCTTCCGAGCGTCAGAACCTGTTCGCGACCTTGTCAAGACGCGTCGTGAACCAGCGCGTCCCGGATCGCAAGCTTGCGTTGGGCGCGTCGGCGATGGTCCACGACGCTCGATCCTTCGGGCGAAGAGAAAATGCGTCGCTCGCCAACGAGTTTGCGTTTGGACAAAGTCTGTTGCGACCGGCCGGCTAGACTTTGGGCGGGTCTGCTCATCGTCTGCAGCGCGAGCGGCCACAACGGCAAAGGGCCCCGTCGCGGAACGCCACAGGGGAGTCTCGACGGTTTTGGAGCGCTGTCCGTCATGAAGGCGCTGCGAGGAAACGGTTATGATAGGCACTGCGCTCTCGCGCTGGACGATGTCATATTTCACCGCGGCACTGATCTTTCTTGTCGGTGCCCAGATGGTGATGGTCGCCGGCTACGGCTTCCCGGCCGTAGCGGCCGAGGCTCCCGAGACATTGATCCTCGTGCACATGATGACGATCGGCTGGCTCAGCCTGCTGATGTGCGGCGCCCTGTTCCAGTTCGTGCCGGTGCTGATCGCGCAGCCTCTGCGCGGGGAACGTCTGGTGTTGCCCGCTTTGATCTGTCTCTTGACCGGCCTTGCCGCTCTTCTGGCGGGTTTCCTGCAATTGGCTGGCGTCTTCGACGCCGCTATTCCCCTGCTCGCCGTGGCAGGCACGCTTCTGCCGGCCGGCTTCGTGCTCATCTGCGGTGTGCTGGGCGGCACGCTCTGGCGCGTGAAATTGCAACGGCCCGCGCGCTTCGTGGCCGTCGGCCTGGCATGCGTGCTCGTCACGGCCACTCTCGGCGCGCTCTTGGCGTTGCTGATTTCGGGCTTCCTCCCCGCGCTGGCCGAGATCGACTTCCGAATGCAAGCCCTTCCCGTCCATATCGCTGTCGGGCTTGGCGGATGGCTGAGCTTCACGGCGATCGGCGTCTCCTACCGGCTTTTGCCGATGTTCATGCTATCACCGGACCGGGAGCGCGCCACCAGCCGTCTGTCCTGGTGGAGCGGGGTCGCTGCACTGGTGCTGATGGCCCTGGCCTCGCCAATCGCAGCCCTTCTGGAAACAGTGGGGCTCGCTGGCGCAGCCACTGCGGCGACGGGTCTGGCGGTGGTGCTCGCGCTGGCTGCCCTCGTCCTTTACGGATTCGACCTTGCGTTCTTCTACCGCCACCGCAAGCGCCGTATCATCGAATTGAACAGTCGCGCGGCCCAAGCTGCCTTTCTGGCACTCGCCTTGTCGGGGATTCTGCTGCTTGCCCTGCTCGCGACCGGAACGCTGGAACGCCATGTCGGCGCGCTTCTCTATCTCGTCGCCTTCGGCTGGCTCACTGGACTGGGACTTTCGCAGCTCTACAAGATCGTGCCGTTCCTGACCTGGCTGGAGTGCTATGGCCCGGTCATGGGCAGACAGCCGACGCCGCGGGTGCAGGATCTCGTCATGGAACGCCGTGGCTGGATCTGGTTCGCGGTCTATTTCCTCGGCGTGCTGGCCGGCACGGCAACCCTGCTCGTGGACCAGCCTGGCCTGTTTCGCGCCGCGGCCGCCGCGACGCTGCTCGCGACGTTGGCCATTGTCGTCGAGCTCGTCCTGGCGCGCCGTCTCGCCAACGTACCGGACGACAAACGGCTGCCCGAAGGCGCGTCGCGGCCACGACTTTTCCTGCCCACCCCGCATTGATGGCGAATGAACTGGAGACAACGATGACTCTTCCCTACTACGAAGTCGACGTCAGGCCGATCCTGCGCGAAGGCGGGGAACCTTTCAGCGCCATCATGGAGGCGGTCGACGCGCTCGCACCTGGCCAGAGCTTGCGACTTCTTGCAACCTTCAAGCCGATCCCCCTGTTTCAGGTCCTGGGCAATCGTGGCTTTGAACCGGCGGCGCGCGAGATCGGCAATGGCGACTGGGAGGTGATCTTCACGCCGGCCGGGCAGCAGCCGGACCCTGGGGCAGCAGAACCAGCGCCAGCCGTTGATGGAGCCATCACCACCGGCGAGATCTGGCCCGCGCCCGTCGTCGAACTGGACAATCGCGATCTCGAGCCTCCTGAACCGATGGTGCGGACGCTCCAAGCGGTCGAGGCGCTGTCGCCCGGACAAACGCTTGCCGCCCTGCTGCCGCGGGAGCCGATCTTCCTTTTCGAGGAACTGCAGGCGCGCGGCCATCTCTGGCGCGGAGCCTTCGAGCCCGACGGACATTATCGCGTCGTGATCCGGCGCGGCTGAGCGAATGACGCCGGCTCCGCGCGGGGGTTTGCCAATGCGCAAAGAGCCGCCGCCGTCCATTGCTGTAGGGTTGACCGACTTCGGGAGCGGATGACGACCATGGGATCTTTGATTGATGACGATATGACCATGGACCAGATCATGCGCAGATGGCCGCTGACCATCCGCGTGGTCATTCGCAGCGGCATGCTGTGCGTTGGTTGTCCAATTGCTTCCTTCCATACGGTTTCTGACGCCGCCCGCGAGCACGGATTGGATGTCGATTCGTTGCGCAGCGATCTGGAGGCCGCCGCTGCCGCCTCCGGCGGTGCGGCGCCTATGTCTTCTGCGTCCGGCCTTCGGCCAGCATGAGCAGGCGATGCGGCTCCACGACAGTCACTTTCTGGCGGCCGCTCTTGACCAGTCCTCTTCCTTCCCAGGCGCTCATAAGGCGGCTAACCGTGTGCAGCGTCGTTCCCGTCATCTCGGCGATGTCCTGGCGGGAAATCGGAAAGTCGATCATGAGGCCTTCCTGCGTCTTTCTTCCCGTCTGGTTGACCAGCTTGAGCAGGGCATGGGCCACTCTTCGGTCGACGTGCTCGGTTGACATTTCGACCACACGCGTGTGGGCATCCTGCAGCCTGTTGCCAACGGTCCTGTAGGTGCTGGCCCCAAAGCTTGGATAGGCGGAGGCGAATTGCGACCACAGGACGCTGGGCCACGCCAGCACCACGCAGTCGACCGCGGCGATGGCGCTGGCTGGATAGGTGGTGCGGCCAAGAGCCGTGGCGATGCCCATCAGTTCGCCAGGACCGATGTAGCGCACAGTGACCTCTCCGCCCTCCGCCGTACTCTTGACGACGCGGATATGGCCATCCAGCAGCAGGAAGAAGGAATGGGCGTCCCCCTCCTGCTCGAAGACGGCCCGGTTCCTTGCGATGCGCAGCGAGCGGGCCTGGCCGACCATGCGGTCGAGTTCGGCCGGGGTCAGCCCCTGGAACGCCGACAGGCTGGCGATCAGCGAGCGGTCAAGACGACTCATCTTTGTTTTCCGGCTTGTGCCATGGTTTGCGCTCCAAGCAACATGTCACCTGAAGGCCTTTTGCCGCAAGCCAGTCCTGCTGCGGCCTAATATCCGGAAGGGAGGTCGCCGCGAAGTTGAGCGCTCAACCGGCCAGGACAGGGTTGCGGGCTGGTTGCCTGGCCACCTGCGCGGGATCGCGATCTCGCCTTCCCCAACCGGAGGCGGCAAACACACAAAGGCCGCCGCCGGACAAGCCGGTGGCGGCCAGACGCCGGCGGGTTGCAGCTCAGTTGCCTGCCGGGACCTTCGACAACAGATCGGCAAACACGGTTTTGGCCTTGCCAGGCTGCTTGACGGTCTTGGCTTTTTCCAGGTTCACAGGCTTGCCGACGACGATCAGCGCCACCATGCCCATGCCGTAGTGCGGAACGCATTTGACGCCATAGAGCCCTTCCTTGTCGACCGTGACCGTGAGCGGCTTGCTGATCTCGCCCTTGAAGGGCTGCGCGCCGTCCGGAATCATGCCGTCGATGCTGGCCGCGTCATGGCCTTTGTCGGTCGGGACGAAGGTCACGGTGTCGCCAACGGCTGCTTCGATATAATTCGGTTGGAAGACCATGATGCCGTGCTCGCCCTTGTTGAGCAGTTGCACCTGATGGTCGGCGGCCTCGGCTATGCTTGAGACGACAAGGGTCGCGAACACTGCCGCTGCGATGGTTGCGTATTTCATGATCTGCTTTTCCTTTTTTTGCGGGATGAGTATCGCGCTGATTCCTATCATCGTCCACCAGGGTCACTTTGTTGCAGCGCAAACTGTCGTGAGATTGTTGTTCCTGTTTTCGATCGCGGTCACGGACAAAGCTGAACGGCGCCATGGCGCGTCGCGCCAACTGACCCGTCGCGCCGCGGCCGATCGGTGGTGACTTCGGCGCGCCCGGGAAGCCCCGTTCTGAAGGCAAAATCATCGGAGATCGTGAGAAACGACCCGACGCAAGCTGCCAGGGCTGTCTATTTCATTGCAAGTGCCCGCACGACAGCCAGGCGCTTGACGGCGATGGTGGCAAGGGCTTGCGCCCGATCCCGGGCGGTCTGCGAAGGCAGGTGCTCGCCGGCATCGATGTAGTAATCAGCCAACCATTCGCAGAGCGCATCCAGGGATTTCGGCGGCGGCGGTCCAGTGTGCGGGGCATCCTGGAGAGGATCCGATGCGAGCTCAAGGGAGAGCATGCGCGCCTCAAGGGCAAGATCGGCGTATTCGCTTCGATTCTCGTTGCTGCCGGCATGGTCCTCAAGGCGCTGGCAGACCTCCATTTCCAGGCTGGGCAGATCGTGGTGCTCCCGGACTGCCGGCCCCAGACGCCGATCCTTGAAAAAGGCTTTCCGCCGTTCGCGCCGCAGTGTTTTCGCGTGCTCAAGCTCTTCGCGCGCCATCTGCTCGGCAGCCTCGCGGATTTCCGGCGACGCGCCATGGGCAGCGATATACGACCAGAAGGCGAAAGCGCGCTCCTCGTTTCGGACGGCGATGGCAAAGGAACGGTAGGCGTCCACGAGCTCGGGCGAGACCAGCCCTATGGTCTCATCGTCGAACACATCCTGCGGCACCGCGTCGGCCGGCCGAATATCTCGCGGCTGGTGGCTGGCGTGACGCGACCAGCTCACAACCATATCGATATGCCGGGCCTCCTCGCGCACGAGACCATCAAATACACCGGCCAGTTCCAGCCGGCCGGCCGAGCGCATGCGCTCGGCAAGGGCTGCGTAGCGGTTGGCCGACTCCTTCTCCATCGCGAGCGCAACGGCAAGGAGCTCGTCCATCGATTGGATTGAGGTTGGTTCGGATGTCAGACGGGACATGGGACAGCTTCTCTCACCTGGGCGCTCAGTCCTACATCCGCCCTCAGTGCATTTGTTTGCGCTTGATCAAAGAACCATCGGGCAAGACCACCGATATGTGCGTCCTGAGACCGGTTCCGCCCGAAGCGGACGCGAGAGGATCGGCATGCCGAAATCGACATCGATGCACAGGACCGGCCGAGCGGTATCGCGCCAGGTCGGCGCCGGAGCGCGGCGCGCGCTGGCGTTGCTGCTGGCTGCCTTCACGCTGCTCGCGCTTTTCGCGCCTCAGAGCCGCGCGGACGAAAGCCTGCAGCACTTTATCTCCGGCACCCGGCCAGGCGAGCTGATCCAAGGCGCGGACGCCTATGGCGACATCACGGGAAGCCCGCCATTGGCGCCGCTCCTGTCCGGCGGCAAGCCAGTCGGCTATGCCTATCTCAACACCGACTTCTCCAGCGCGGTGGGCTATTCGGGCAAGCCGATCCGCATCCTTGTCGGCATTGATCCCAAGGGCATCATCCGCGGCATCAAGCTGGTCGAGCACAAGGAACCCATCGTCCTCATCGGCATCCCGCAGGAAAAGGTCGTCGCCGCGCTCAATTCGCTGATCGGCAAGGATCTCGGCCGGGTCGCCGCCGGACAGGAACAGCTGCCGCAGGTGGACATCGTCAGCGGCGCGACCGTCACGGTGCTGGTGATGAGTGACAGCGTCGTGCGCTCGGCCGTGAAGCTGATTCGCAGTGGCCGCCTGGCGGAAACCGGAGCGGTGGCCGGCGGCGCGCCAGTCACGCCGGCGAAAACGGTGGATGCCACCATCTCCGAAGTCCACGACTGGAACACCCTGGTCGGCGATGGCTCGGTGCGCAGCCTGCGCCTGACCGTGGGCGAGGTGACCAAGGCCTTCGCCGACGCCGGCCATCCGGAGGCTGCCGCCCGACCGGAGACGGGCAATCCCGACGATCGTTTCATCGACCTCTATGTCGCGCCGGTCTCCGTGCCCAGCATCGGCCGCAGCCTGCTGGGCGACACCGCCTTTGAGCGTCTGAAGAAGTCGCTCAGGCCCGGTCAGCAGGCGATCGTGGTGGCCGGAGATGGGGCATATTCCTTCAAGGGCTCCGGCTATGTGCGCGGTGGCATCTTCGACCGCATCGAGCTGTTGCAGGACGGGCAAGGGGTGCGCTTTCGTGACCGCAACCATACGCGTCTCGGCGACCTCGCGACCAAGGGCGCGCCGCACCTGCGCGAGATCGCGCTGTTCACGGTGCCGGACGAGTTCTCGCTCGATCTGTCCCAGCCGTGGGAGCTGCAACTGCTCGTCCAGCGCAGTTACGGCGCTCGCGACAAGGCGACCATGCCCTTCGACCTCGGTTATACCTTGCCCGACCGCTACCTGAAGGCGCCGACGCCGGCAGCGCAGCCCACCCAGCAACCGCAGGCAGCCGCGTCCGGACCGACGGCTGGCGCGCAGGCTGCTGCCGAGGCCGCCGGAAAAGGCGCTGAGGAACCCCTGTGGGTAAAGATCTGGAAGCTGAACACCGTCAAGATCGGCATCACCGTCGCGGCCCTGCTGGTGCTCACAGCCATCTTCTTCTTCCAGAACTGGCTGGTGCGCCGGCCACGCCTGTTCGCCTGGGTGCGGCGCGGCTACCTTCTGTTCACGCTGGTCTGGCTCGGCTGGTACGCGAACGCCCAGCTTTCCGTGGTCAACGTGCTGACCTTCATCAATTCGCTGCTGAGCGGTTTCAGCTGGGAGTTCTTCCTCACCGCGCCGCTCATCTTCATCCTTTGGGCGGCGGTGGCCGGGGGCCTGCTGTTCTGGGGCAGGGGGCCCTTCTGCGGCTGGCTGTGCCCATTCGGCGCGCTGCAGGAACTGACCAACAACCTCGCGCAATGGCTGAAGGTCCCGCAGGTCAAGCTGCCCTTTGGCCTGCACGAACGCCTGTGGCCGATCAAATACGTGATCTTCCTCGGCCTGTTCGGTCTGTCGCTTTATTCCGTGTCGCTGGCCGAGGCCTATGCCGAGGTCGAGCCGTTCAAGACGGCGATCATCCTGAAGTTCGCGCGCGGCTGGCCCTTCGTCGTCTTCGCGCTGGCGCTGCTGGGAGCCGGTCTCTTCATCGAGCGCTTCTACTGCCGGTACCTGTGCCCGCTGGGCGCCGCCCTCGCCATTCCCGGCCGGATCCGCATGTTCGAATGGCTGAAGCGCTATCCCGAATGCGGCTCGCCATGCCAGCGTTGCGCCAAGGAATGCCCGGTCGAGGCAATCCATCCGGAAGGGCAGATCAACGTCAACGAATGCATCTACTGCATGCACTGCCAGGAACTCTACCACGACGACCACCGCTGTCCGCACATGATCCAGGTTCGGCTGAAGCGGGAGAAGTTCGAGGCGCTGTCCTCGCCCACAACACGGGCTCCCGCCAAGCCGGGCAAGGGGCCGGCAAGCCCGCCGGTCATCACGCACAAGGGATTGCCGGTAAAAGTTCCCGTAAACGACACAAACCCAACAGGCTGACAGGCCAACCAAAGGAGAGAGACATGTCGCAGGAAGACCAGGAGAGAAAGACGATCCTCAGCAGGCGTCAATTGCTGGGGACGACGGCGGCGCTTGCCGCGGCGGGGGCTGCCGGCGTCGGCGGTGGACTGGCGCTGAACGGGGGCGTGGTTGCAAGGGCGTCTGCCAGCGAGAAGGGCGAGCAGGAATTCGAGGTCAAGCCCGGCGAGCTGGATGAGTACTACGTGTTCTTTTCCAGCGGCCAGACCGGCGAGGTCCGCATCATGGGCGCGCCCTCCATGCGCGAAATGATGCGCATCCCTGTCTTCAACCGCTGCAGCGCCACCGGCTGGGGGCTGACCAACGAGAGCCGCAAGATCCTGACCGAGGGTCTGCTGCCGGAGACCGTCGAGTTCCTCAAGGACCGCGGCGGCATCTACCTCAACGGCGACCTGCACCACCCCCACCCCTCGCAAACGGACGGCACCTACGACGGCCGCTACTTGTTCGTCAACGACAAGGCCAACACGCGCGTCGCCCGCATCCGGCTCGACGTGATGAAGTGCGACAAGATCATCCAGCTGCCGAACCAGCATACGGTGCACGGGCTGCGCGTGCAGAAATATCCCAGGACCGGCTACGTGTTCTGCAACGGCGAGGACCGCGTTCCGATCCCCAATGACGGCAAGATCCTGGATGACAGCAAGCAGTACCATTCCATTTTCAGTGCCGTGGACGGCGACACGATGAAGGTGGCCTGGCAGGTGATGGTGGACGGCAACCTCGACAATGTCGACGCCGACTACCAGGGCAAGTACGCCTTCTCCACCTGCTACAATTCCGAGGAGGGCATCAACCTCGAGCAGTCGATGGCGAAGGAGCAGGACTGGATCGTGATCTTCAATCTGAAGCGCATCGAGGACGCGGTGAAGAGGGGGGACTACAAGGAAATGGGGGGCGTGCCGGTCATCGACGGGCGTCACGGCTCACCCTACACCCGCTACGTGCCGGTGCCCAACAGCCCGCACGGCATCAACACGGCGCCGGACGGCATCCATGTGGTGGCCAACGGCAAGCTGTCGCCAACAGTGACGGTGTTCGACGTGCGCAAGTTCGATGACCTTTTCGACGACAAGATCAAGCCGCGCGACACGGTGGTGGCCGAGCCGGAACTGGGGCTCGGGCCGTTGCACACGGCCTATGACGGTCGCGGCAACGCCTACACCACGCTGTTCATCGACAGCCAGATCTGCAAGTGGAACATCGAGGACGCCAAGCGCTCCTTCGCCGGCGAGAAGGTCGACCCGATCCGCCAGAAGCTCGACGTTCACTATCAGCCTGGCCACAACCATTCCTCCATGGGCCAGACCAAGGAGGCGGACGGCAAGTGGCTGATCTCGCTGAACAAGTTCTCCAAGGACCGCTACCTCAATGTCGGCCCGCTGAAGCCGGAAAACGACCAGCTCATCGACATTTCCGGTGACCAGATGGTGCTGGTGCATGACAGCCCGAGCTTTGCCGAGCCGCACGACGCGACCCTCGTCCACCGCTCGAAGATCAACCCGATCAGCATCTGGGACCGGGCCGATCCGTTCTTCGAGGATGCGGTCAAGCAGGCGAAGGCCGACGGCATCGACCTGATGGTGGACAGCGAGGTGATCCGCGACGGCAACAAGGTGCGCGTTTACATGACGTCCTCGGCGCCGGCCTTCGGGCTGGAGAGCTTCAGCGTCAAGCAGGGCGACGAGGTCACGGTCTACGTGACCAACATCGACGAGGTGGAGGACCTCACCCACGGCTTCGCCATCATCAACTACGGCATCAACATGGAGGTGGCCCCCCACGCCACGGCGTCGGTGACGTTCAAGGCAAGCAAGCCTGGCGTCTACTGGTACTACTGCTCCTGGTTCTGCCACGCCATGCACATGGAGATGCAGGGCCGCATGTTCGTAGAGCCACAAGGCGTCTAGAACGTGTTTCGCGTCGAGCACCTGGCAGTAACGGCAATGGTGGCGTTTTTCGCCACCGTTGCCGGCCACGCAGCCATCGCGGCAGAGATCGCCGTGCCGGCGGATGCTGCGCCCATGCAGGCGGCGGTGGACGCCGCCGCGCCCGGCGACGTGCTGCGTCTTGCGCCGGGCGAGCATCGCGGACCGGTCATCATCGCCAAACCGCTGACGTTACAGGGGGAGCCGGGGGCGTCGCTGAAGGGCAACGGGCAGGGCAGCGTCGTGACGCTGCTGGCGCCCGATGCAGCCGTGCGTGGTCTTGAGATCGAAGGCTCCGGCATGGACCTCGACGCCATGGATGCAGGCGTGTTCGCCACCGAGAGCGCGACGCGCGCGCAGATCGAGAACAATTCGGTCGTCGGCAACCTCTACGGCATCTATCTGCACGGGGCGCGCGACGCGGTGGCGCGCAACAATCGCATCGAGGGCCTGCGCGAGGGGCGCACCAGCCGGTCCGGCAGCGGCGTCTCGGTGTGGAACGCGCCGGGGGCGAAGGTCATCGGCAACACCATCCGCTTCGGTCGCGACGGCATCTTCGCCAACGCCAGCCGGAACAACGAATTCAGGGGCAACGCCTTCACCAACCTGCGTTTCGGCGTCCACTACATGTACACCAACGACAGCGTGATCGCCGACAACGTGTCGACCGGCAACATCGTCGGCTATGCCATCATGTATTCCAACGGCCTGAAGGTCACTGGCAATGTGTCTGACGGCGATCGCGACAACGGTCTTCTGTTCAACTACGCCAATGGTTCCGAGATCAGCGGCAACGTCGTGCACGGTGGCCCGCAGCCAGCCGGCCGCTGGACCAGCAACGGGCAACGCTTCGTCGCGGATCAGGACCTGCCAGCCGCCGATGGCGCCGCAGCGGCCCTCGCGGCGCCCTCGGGCATGCGCATAGGCCCGGAAAAATGTGTCTTCATCTACAATGCCAACAAGAACCGCTTCAGTGGCAACCTCTTCGAGGGTTGCGAGATCGGCGTGCACTTTACGGCAGGTTCTGAGGGTAATGCCATGACCGGCAACGCCTTCGTGCGCAACCGCAATCAGGTCAAGTATGTCGGGACCCGCTCGCTCGACTGGTCAAGCGGCGGCCGTGGCAACTACTGGAGCGACAACCCGGCCTTCGACCTTGACGGCGACGGGGTCGCCGACAAGCCTTACCGGCCGAACGACGTGATCGACAGGGTTTTGTGGCAGACGCCGGCGGCGAAGGTGCTGGTCAACAGCCCGGCCGTGCAGGTGATCCGCTGGGCGCAGGCGCGCTTCCCGGGAGTGTTCCCCGGCGGCGTGATGGACAGCCGTCCGCTCATGGATCCCGACGGCATCGAGGGAAGGAGACGACCATGAGCTTCAACATCGAACTCGACGCAGTCGCGCGGCAGTATGGGTCCGTCAGGGCGGTGGACGGCGTCTCCTTTGCGGCCGCCGCAGGCGAGGTCATCGCCCTCGTGGGCCACAACGGCGCCGGCAAGACCACGCTCATCAAGCTCATGCTCGGGCTTGCGCGGCCCACTTCGGGCTCGGTCTGCGTGCTCGGGCAGGACCCGGCCGCCGGAGACGTGACCGTTCGCCGGCGTCTGGGCTATCTTCCCGAAAATGTCTCCTTCAATCCGGCCCTCACGGGTCGCGAGACGCTGCGCTTCTATGTCCAGCTCAAGGGCGGCCCGCCAAAGGAGGCCGAGGCGCTGCTGCAGCGGATCGGTCTTGCCCATGCCGCCGACCGACGCATCGGCACGTATTCCAAGGGAATGCGCCAGCGGCTGGGACTGGCGCAGGCGATGATCGGCAGCCCGGCGGTGCTTTTGCTGGATGAGCCGACCACCGGGCTCGACCCCGAACTGCGCCAGCAGTTCTATGGGATCGTGCGCGAGATGCAGGCGGCAGGGACGACCGTGCTTCTGTCTTCCCATGCGCTGAACGAGCTGGAGGGCAATGCCGGCCGTGTCGTCATCCTCAACGAAGGCCGCAAGATCGCCGATGGCTCGCTGGACGAATTGCGCCGTATCGCGCGACTGCCGACGAGGATCCGCCTCACGGCCGCCGAGGGTGGCGCGCGGCGCCTGAGGGAATGGATGGGAGAGCCGAAAGGCCTCAGGCAGATCAACGGTCACATCGTCGAGATCGACGCCTCGCCTGAGGACAAGGCCGCCTTCCTGCGCCGGGCCGCGGGCGAGGGCGCCCCCTTCGAGGATCTCGACATGGTGCCGCCCGGCCTCGATGAACTCTATGCACATTTCCTCGCGGGGAGGGCATCCAAGTGAAGACGATCCTGCTGCTCTCGGCCAAGGAGGTGCGCGAAGGCCTGCGCAACCGCTGGGTGATCGCCGCCACGGGGCTTCTGGCAGCTCTGGCGCTGACTCTCGTCTTCCTCGGGAGCGCGCCTGCCGGCACGGTCGGCGCCAGCGCGCTGGATGTCGTGGTGATCAGCCTCGCCAGCCTGACCATCTTCGTCGTGCCGTTGATCGCGCTGCTGATTTCGCACGATGCCATCGTCGGCGAGATTGAGCGCGGCACCATGACGCTGCTGCTTTCTTATCCGGTCCGTCGCCGTCAGGTGCTGCTCGGCAAGTTCCTGGGTCATCTCGCGATACTGGCTTTCGCCACCTGCGTCGGCTACGGGCTTGCCGCACTGGCGCTGGTGGCGACGGACATGGGGATTGGGGGGCAAAGCTGGACGGCGTTCGCGATGATGACGGCGTCGTCGGTGCTGCTGGGCGCCGTCTTTGTGGCGATCGGCTATCTGGTCAGCGCGCTGGCCCGCGACCGCGGCACAGCCGCCGGAATCGCCATTGGCATATGGCTGGTGTTTGTGGTGATCTACGACATGGCTCTGCTGGGGATTCTGGTCGCAGACCAGGGCCACCACGTCAGCGGGGGCGCGCTGAATGCCCTGCTCCTGTTCAATCCTACCGATGCTTACCGCATCCTCAATCTCTCCGGCTCGACCGAGATCGCCGCTGCCTCGGGCATGGCTGGCAGCGTGCAGAGCGTCGCGTTGGCGCCCGCGGCGCTGATCGCGGCGCTCGTGGCATGGGTTGCCGGGCCGATGGCGCTTGCCGCACTCGCCTTCTCTCGGAGGGAACTGTGAAGTCACATCTCAAAATAGGCCTGCTCGCAAGCCTGCTCGCGCTCGGCGCCTGTCAGCGCACGCCAGAGGCGCCTCCGCCTCCCTTCGCCATGACGGAGGAGGCGATGGGCCGCTATTGCGGCATGAACATCCTCGAACATGCGGGCCCGAAGGGGCAGGTCATCCTCGCCCGATACGACGAGCCGATCTGGTTCTCCTCGGCGCGCGACACGATCGCCTTCACCATGTTGCCGGAGGAGCCCAAGGACATAAGGGCAATCTATGTTTCCGACATGGCCAGGGCGGCAAGCTGGGAGAAGCCCGGTGCGGACAACTGGGTTGACGCCCGCAAGGCCTTCTTCGTCGTCGGCAGCGATCGCAAGGGCGGCATGGGAGCGGCCGAAGCCGTGCCCTTCTCGTCGGAGGCGGCGGCGAGGACCTTCGCCGCGGACCATGGCGGCAGGGTGGTCGGCTTCGACGCCGTTCCGCGCGACTACATATTGGACGAGCAGGCCAGCGGAGATGCGTCGAAGCAGTCCGCCAGGGAGGTCGATTGACATGATTTCCGGAACGATGACCAGACGTCGCATGATCGCCATCAGCGCCGCCGCGGCCGGCATGGCGCTGCTGCCACCGCATGGCAAGGCCGCGCAGGGAGCCGTGACCTGGCAGGGCGAGGCGATGGGCGCGCAGGCCTCGCTCGTCATCCACCATCCAGACCGCGCCATGGCACAGAGACTGACCAATGATGTCGTCGCGGAAGTGCGCCGACTGGAGCGTATCTTCAGCCTCTACCGGGATGATTCAGATCTGACGCACCTGAACCGTCAGCGCTTTCTCATCGCGCCGCCGCGAGAGTTGGTGGACATCCTCCAGCAGTGCCGTGATGTCCGGATGCTGACCGGCGGCGCCTTCGATCCCACGGTGCAGCCGCTGTGGGACGCCTACAGACGCCATTTCTCGACGCCCGGCGCCTCCGAAGCCGGACCTTCGGCGCAGGTTGTGCGCGAATGCCTTCGCCGCGTCGGCCTCGACTGGGTCGCCTCCTCGCCCGACCGGATAGAACTGTCGGTGCCAGGTGCGGCACTGACGCTCAACGGCATCGCCCAAGGCTACGTCACCGACAGGGTGGTCGATCTGCTGAAGGCCGGCGGCATCGAGAGTTCCCTTGTGGATATGGGCGAAAGCCACGCTATCGGTTCGGCTCCGGGCGACCGGCCATGGCGCGTCGGAGTCTCCGATCCGCTCGACTCGACCCGCATCCTCAAGGTTCTCGAAGTGGAGGATCGGGCGGTCGCCACATCGAGCCCGTTCGGCTTCCGCTTCGACGAAGCGGGGATATTCAGCCACATCATCGATCCGCGCAGCGGCGCGACGCCGCAGCGCCATGCCAGCGTCACCGTGGTGGCCGGCCAGGCGGCGCTGGCGGACGCCCTGTCGACCGCCTTCAATCTGATGGACGCGGACGCGATCACGGCCGCAGTCCACGGCAATGCCGACGTCGAGGTCCATATCCTGTCGCATGAGGGTGGATGGACACGTATCGGGGCATGAGGAGGCCTGTCGGAAAGCCGCCCCGATTGCGCGGTTGGCCGCATCGAACTGCGATCTATTCCGTTCCGATCGCGTCGAGCCCGGGTAGCGGGCAAGAGGCAGCCAAGGCGGATCGCGAACGCTGTGGGCTTGCTGGGGGTTGACGAAGAGCGGGTAGCCCCTCGGTGGTTTGGCGCGAAAGGAGGGCGGTGGCAGCCTCAAGCGGGGTCGTCTGGCGCGTCAAGCCGCCGAAGGCGGGCCGGTCCTTCGCTGCAACCTCCTGCATCGTTGCGGGACAGGCCGCGCGGCGCGAGTCCGGTTCCGCAGAGCCTCAGCACATGGCCTTGTGCCCTAGAGGATTCGCAACGGCATGCCCCACTCCGGCAGGTCACATATCGCCGAATTGGCGGCAGCGGGCAGCGCCGATGCGCCTGGCCGCCTTCACGCGCCATTCTTGGAAGCAGCGCGGGCCGCTGAACCGGACCGCGATTTACTTCGGTCAGGGCCCGGGAATGCTCGCTGGCGCGGTCGTCCGGCCTCAACTGTCAACCGTTCCCGGAGTCTTGCCTAAGATCAGGTGGCGAACACTCAGGCGGCCTGACTGTGGCCTCGGCCCGACCGATGGAGATAGGCATCGAAAGCAGCCACGGCCGCGCGCACCAGGAATCGATGATCGCGCGGTACGCGGACGATGCCTTCAGCGACGTCGATGATGCCCTCATCGGCGAGTTCGGCAAGCCTTCTATTGTCGGCAAGCAACACGGCCGGATCAAATCCATGCCGCCCGCAAACCTCGCGCACGTCGACCGTGAAGTCGCACATCAGACGCTCGATGATCTCCGCGCGCAGGCGGTCCTCGTCGGTCAGCCGGTAGCCCCTGGCGGTCGCCAGCCGCCCGGAAGCGACCGAACCGGCATAGAAGCCGAGGCCGACCTGATTCTGGACGTAGCCGTGACGGGTGTGGCCGATAGCGGAGGCGCCGAAGCCGACCAGCGTTTCGCAATTGTCGGTGGTGTAGCCTTGGAAGTTGCGCCGCAACGTTCCCGTAGCCTGCGACCGCGAGAGATCGTCGTCAGGCAGCGCAAAGTGATCCAGGCCGATCTGAACGTAGCCCGCGGCAACGAGCGTATCGGCTATCGCCTGCGACTGCTCCATGCGAGCGACGCTATCCGGCAGGGTCGCTTCCTCGATCATGCGCTGGTGCTTCTTGAAGGACGGCACGTGAGCATAGCCGAACACCGCAAGCCGGTCAGGCCGCATGGCGGCTGCGACTTTGGCCGTGTCGATACAGGATCGGACCGTCTGGTGAGGCAGGCCGTAGATCAGGTCGAAATTGATGCTGCTCACGCCGGACTGGCGCAGGCGCTCGACCGCTCCCAGTGTTGTCTCCTCGCTTTGGATGCGATTGACCGCGCTCTGGACCACCGGGTCGAAGCTCTGCACGCCCAGGCTGGCGCGCCCGACGCCCGCGCCGCCCAAGGCGCCCGCCATCTCGATCGTGAGCGTGCGCGGATCGATCTCGACCGCAATTTCGGCGGTTTCCATCAAAGCGAAGCGATCGCGAAGGAGATCCGTCAGTGCAACGAAATCCGCTGGCGCGATGATGGTGGGAGTACCGCCGCCGAAATGCACCCTCTCGACCTGAAGTGGCTGCGCCGCTTGCGCGGCGACCATCTGGATCTCACTGCGCAGCAGGTCCAGATATTCAACAATCGGCTGATCTTTGGCCGTGACGGTGGTGTGGCAGCCGCAATACCAGCACATCGAGCGGCAGAAGGGGACATGCAGGTAGAGCGAGGCTGGAGCGCCTCGCGGCAGCTGCGACAGCCAGGTTGCATAGGTGTCCACGTCTACCGAAGGCGAGAACTCCGGCGACGGAGGGTAGCTGGTATAGCGCGGTAGACGCTCCTCACCATATTTCTGCAGAACAGACAATTTCACGCCCTTGCTCGCCTCCATTGAAGCATGGACACTTGTCGATTTCCCGCCCGGCTTCTTTGCGGAATGGCAAATGTCTTGAAGGCAATGCTGAGGAGCGGTTGTGCGCGCCATCGACGAGAGTGGCGGCGTCGAATTCGCGGCGAGGACAGAAATCGAAACTGCGGGCCATTCCGGCTGCCGCTGCCCGCGCGGTCGGCCGAGATTCATTTGCCCGCACCGTCGACGGCCCGCACCGTCGACGGCCATGATCAGGCGAAGGCACCAGATCAATCGCCCTCACCGGGTTTGCCGCTGAAATGGGCGTCGAATTTTCCGGGCACTCCGTCCCAGGCGTTCGCGTCGGCGGGCGGTATCTTCTTGCGCGTTATATTGGGCCAGGACGACGCGTATTCGCGATTGAGGTCGAGCCAGGCCGGGGTGGCGGAGGGGTCGGTGTCCGGGAAGATCGCTTCCGCTGGACATTCAGGGACGCAGACGCCGCAGTCGATGCACTCATCGGGATGGATGACGAGCATGTTCTCGCCCTCGTAGAAGCAGTCCACAGGACACACTTCGACGCAGTCCATGTATTTGCATTTGATGCAATTGTCGGTGACGACGTAGGCCATGCGAGATCCTCAAGCGGCAGTCGGGCGCGGTCTTGCAGCGCGCGCGGATTGGGCGCGCGCGGCGGCAAGGGCCATCCAGTCGCGGTAGAGGCCTTGATCCTCCCTGGAAAAGGACATGCGACGCTTCATGTCGTCGAAAGCATCTCCAGGATGGCTCCGGTCATAATTCGCGCGAACCAAGGCTTCGAGACAAGCACGCTCCGCCGTATCCGCGGGCTGGACGAAACTGTGCGAATTGCTCAGCATGGCAATCTCCTTTCGGTTGGTTCAATCCATAACTGCCTGGGATCTGTCTTGCTCAAGCGCCCAGATTGCGCAGGGCGGGCAGTCGGCGCCACAGTGTTCAATCACCGAGAAGATCAGGCCGAGCCGCTCCTGGCGTGACAGGCCGCAGGTGAGGGCCGAGCGCGTCAACGCTGGCAAGAAACCTCGAAGGGTACGCAAGGCGCAACCGATGAAAGAGGCTGGCAAGGTGATCACCATCAGTTGACATAAAAGATATATTGTTAATATATCTTTTATGTCATGACCCAGCAAGACAAAACGGTGCGACCAGGTGAAGCGGGGAGCGTCGCCAGCCCTTAGGCCGCGGGCTGGATGCCGAACGCCTCGGGACTGAGCAGAAGGTCAGCCAATGTGTAGCGCTCAAGCGTCCCCGAGAAGGCGGCGAGAGCCTCCTTCAGCATGCCACGCAGGCGACAATGCGGGGTGATCAGGCAATTGTTCTCGCTTCTGAAGCATTCGACCAGCGCAAAATCGGGCTCGGTCGCCCGCAAGACGTCGCTCAACCGGATTTGCGCTGGCGCCCTGGCGAGCGTGAGGCCGCCAGAGCGGCCGCGCACTGCCTTCAGGAAGCCGGCGCGGGTCAGTTGGTTGGCCACCTTCATGAGGTGGGCGCGGGAAATTCCGTAAACCTGAGCGGTTTCCTCAATGGTGACCAGCTGCCCGTTCCTGGCCGCAGCGTACATGAGCAACCGCAGCGAGTAGTCGGAGAAATCTGTCAGTCTCATCCAAAGCCCTCTTGCCCGCCCAATGCGCCCTCTCGGCGATCCGACACCAGAAAGATGCGGCGCGGAGGTATCTTTTGCAAGGCCGCCAATTTCGACTCTATCCACTAAACATACATTGACAATATATCTTTATGGGTCGATTATCGATGACCATCGGCGCAGCGCAAGTTGCCTCGCCGCGGCGGTGGTCGGGGATTGGATCTGCCGCTCCTCGCTGAAATCAAAGGAACTGTTCAATGGCATGTACGACGGAAGCAGAAACGAACGAAATAGATGTCCGCAGCCTGGTGCCGATGCAGAGGCACCAGAAGATTTTCGAGCTTGTCGATCAGCTTGCGCCCGGCGGGAAGTTCATCCTCGTCAACGATCATGATCCAAAGCCTCTCTACTACCAGCTGGAGGCAGAACATCCGCACCAGTTCTCCTGGACCTATCTCGAAAGAGGGCCGGTCTGGCGCGTCGAGATCGAACGCCTCTCCAAGGCGTGACGCAGGCATAACAACCAACAAGCCGCCCGCCACCTCTGCGTCGCGGCGTATGCAGGGGCCGTGACATGACGGTTGGAGCAGAATCACCGCTGGACGACGAGAAGGTCAAGGAGGCGCTTCGCCTCGTGATCGATCCGGAACTCGGCTACAACATCGTCGACCTGGGGCTTGTCTATGCTGTCCTGGTCAACGATGGCGGCGTCGTCAACATCGTGATGACCACCACGACACGCGGTTGCCCCGCCACCACCTTCATGAAGGAGGGGGCCCGCGACGCCGCGTGGAACGTTCCAGGCGTCGAATTCGTCGACGTCACTCTGACCTATGAACCGCCCTGGTCGCCGCAGAAGATGAGCATCGACGCCAAACGCCACCTCCGCATCGGCGATGATGGCGACTGGTGAGCGATGTTTGCCCTGCCGGGATCGTGTCCAGGCAAGCCAAAGGCTGCGATGCCGACAGTCCGATTGGATCGCCGGCATCCGCTCGCCGGCCTCGAGTTGCTGGCAAGCCCGCCATAGAGAATCTGATCAGGGAGGTAAGATCATGGGATACGCATTTGCAGTCGCCGCTGCAGTCGCCGCCGCGCTCGCGGCATCGATGGTCGCAGGAGACGCGCAGGCGGCCGATCATCAAATCCAGATGCTCGACAAGGGCGAGAAAGGCGTCATGGTCTTCCAGCCTGACTTTGTCCGGGCAGCGCCGGGCGACACCGTGACGTTCGTGCCGACTGACAAGGGGCACAATGCTGAAAGCATCTGGGGCATGATCCCCGACGGGGCAAAGACCTTCAAAGGCAAGGCTGGTGAACAAATCACCGTTATGCTCGACAAGGAAGGTGTCTACGGCGTGAAGTGCGCGCCCCACTATGGAATGGGCATGGTGGCGCTGATCGTCGTCGGCAAACCGGTCAATCTGGCGCACGCATCGACTGTCAGACGGGCGGGAAAGGCAAAGAAAGTGTTCGAAAACCTCTTGGCTCAGGTTGGAGCCGGCAATTGAAGGAGAGCCGATCCTATTTCTGGATGTCAGCAGGGTTCACCGGGTGGGCATTTGTTGGCCTGGATTGTTCCTTTTTGGATTCCGCCGCTGGCCTCGCTGGAATCCGGAGGCCATTCTCATCGGGTGCCGCTGGTCTACGGCGCGCTCGAACCTGCAAGACGAATGATCTGGATCAGGGCCAGATCTGCCTTTCCAATGCAGATTGAATCGAAGTCCATGTGGAATCCGATCCTCACCGTTCCGTACGATCTTGAGCTCGAACTGGCCGTCCTCGACGGGGAGGGCGAACACGCGCTTGTATTTCCGTGCACGAAGCACCTACAATGCTGGAGAAACGCCTTGACCGGCGAGCGGATCGACATCGATCCGACCCACTGGCGCGCTTGGCATCCTTCCCGTTTCGCCAATGGCGCCCTGCCTGACGCGCGAAGCTGACGCAGGCTCTGGCCCCGCATGGGGCGCAAGGACGGAGGACTTCCAGGACAGTGCAGCATCTTGCCGATCCGGGCGCCACGCGCTATTTCGCAGGGATGACCGATGCAATGAAAGTTCACCGCGATTTGGCAGCCGTGCTGGCCTTTGGCTTCGGTGCCATCGTGGTGGCGGTTAGTTTGACATCGCTGGCTTTGACGCTTCTGGCGATTTGCGGCATTCATATCTGACGGCAAAGCCATCGATCGCGCTTGCCTTGCCCCGGGTTCATTTTCTGCACAACGAAGGCGTCGACCGACGTCGCCCGGAAGTTCGCTCTTGCGACGGTGTTAGGGCCTCTCCTCGGTTCCGGTCGTCGCAAACGGCTGAAATCCGGCCAGAAACAGTCGACCAAAATCTTGGCATGAAGGCGAGCGTTCTCAAGTGTATATTATCCCAGTCTCATAGACAAAAGTCGCACGCTGTTCACGACGCGCGAAAAGCGCGCAGAGTTGGCCAGCGGGTTTGCCTGCATGCGGAACTTGCGGCATTGCTTGAAACCGGTGATTTGAACTGCCATGGTGTGATCTAGAACAGGAATCGACTGGTACAGGTGAGCAGGAGGAATTGAATTGATCACCGAGCTGACCTCCAGCGAACGCCAATACGCGGCAGTGATCCTTGTTGTGATGGCGATGGTGGGCGTTGCCATGGCCGCCCTCGGCAGGTCTGATCCGTTCGGGGTGCACGGCGTGATCGTGCTGGTCTACAGTGTTGGTCTGCTGTTTCTCGTATTGTCCTCGTTCTACGCGCCCGAGCCGCGGACAGACCGGCAGGCCAGCTATTATGACGATCCCATCAAGGTCGGCATTGCGCTGTCCATGGCTTGGGCCGTGTTTGGCATGTTCATGGGTGTCTGGATCGCAGCGCAACTTGCCTGGCCGACCCTCGCCTTCGATGCCGCTTGGTCGACTTTCGGACGACTGCGTCCGACCCATACCACTGGCGTCATTTTCGGCTTCGGTGGCAATGCCCTGATCGCGACCTCGTTCCACGTCGTGCAACGCACCTCGCGCGCTCGTCTGGCGGGCCAGATCAGTCCCTGGTTCGTGCTGTTGGGTTTCAATCTCTTCTGCATTCTGGCCGTCACCGGCTACGTCATGGGCGTGACCCAGTCGAAGGAGTATGCAGAGGCCGAATGGTACGCCGACCTCTGGCTGGTGGTCGTGTGGGTGACGTATTTCATTCTCTATCTTCGCACCCTCGCGCGGCGCAAGGAGCCGCATATCTACGTGGCCAACTGGTACTACATGGCCTTCATCGTGGTCGTCGCGATCCTGCATATCGTCAACAACCTCGCCGTGCCCGTGTCGATTGGACATGCCAAAAGCTACACGATCTGGGCGGGGGTGCAGGATGCCATGGTGCAATGGTGGTACGGTCACAACGCCGTCGCCTTCTTCCTCACGTCGGGCTTTTTGGGCATGATGTATTACTACCTGCCGAAGCGGGCGGGACGGCCAATCTTTTCCTACAGATTGTCTATCCTCAGCTTCTGGGGAATTACCTTCTTCTATATGTGGGCAGGCTCACATCACCTCCACTACACGGCGCTGCCACACTGGGTGCAGAACCTCGGCATGACGTTTTCCGTGATGCTCCTGGTGCCGTCCTGGGCATCGGCAGGAAATGCGCTGCTGACGCTGAACGGCGCCTGGCACAAGGTGCGCGACGACGCCACGTTGCGCTTCATGATGGTAGCCGCCGTTTTCTACGGCCTGTCCACCTTCGAAGGCTCGTTTCTGGCAATTCGTCCCGTGAATTCGCTCTCGCACTACACAGACTGGACCATCGGCCATGTCCATGCCGGTGCGCTCGGCTGGGTGGCCTTCATCACCTTCGGCTCGCTTTACACGCTCGTTCCCGCGCTGTGGAAACGCGACGCCATGCATTCGGCCGCCCTTGTCGAGGTCCACTTCTGGCTCGCGCTCGCCGGAACACTCATCTACGTCTTTGCGATGTGGAACTCCGGCATCATACAGGGGCTGATGTGGCGCACCTACACAGAAGATGGGACGCTGGCCTATTCCTTCGTCGATTCTCTGATCGCCATGTATCCCTATTACATCGCGCGCGCTTTTGGCGGGCTCCTGTTCCTGCTTGGGGCGCTTGTTGCCTGCTACAACATCTGGATGACCGCTCGAGCCACACCGCTCATCGCGGGCAGTCAGCTGGATCTGCCGGATCGGCGCCCCGCAACGGGCACGGCACCGAGCCCGGCGGAGTAAGAACATGCCTGAACTCTTCCACCGCAAGATCGAACGGACGGCGATTGGCTTTGTGCTGGCTATCATCGCCGCGGCCAGCGTCGGCGGCCTTGTCGAGATCGCACCGCTGTTCACCATCCACGAGACTGTCGAAGAGGCGCCCGACATGCGTCTCTATACGCCTTTGGAGCTCGCAGGCCGCAACATCTATGAACGAGAGGGCTGCTACGCCTGTCACAGCCAGATGATCCGCACCTTGCGTGACGATGTCGAGCGCTATGGTCCCTATTCGCTTGCGGTCGAATCCAAATACGATCACCCGATGCTTTGGGGCTCGAAGCGTACCGGCCCGGACCTTGCGCGCATTGGTGGCAAGTACTCCGATCTCTGGCACGTAACGCACCTTATGAACCCGCGGGACGTGGTTCCGGAATCCAACATGCCGTCTTATCGGTTTCTCGCCCGCACTCCGCTGGAAACAGCCGATTTCGGCATGCAGCTGGCGGCGATGCGTGAAGTCGGTGTGCCCTATACCGACGATATGATCGCCAATGCGGCGAGGGATGCGCTTGGCCAAGCGACCCCCGACAGCGATTTCTCGGCGGGCGTTGTTGAACGCTATGGCGAGAAGACCCAGGTGAGCGCCTTTGACGGCGTGGCGACCGAACTCACCGAGATGGATGCGCTGGTGGCATATCTGCAAGTGCTCGGGCGCCTGACAGACGCTGCCTACAAGCAGACGGCGGCATCGGAAAAAGCGCCGGGCTCACAGCAATGACGCGGCAACAGAGTACGCACGATGGACCACGATACGCTCGTCGCATTCTCCAAGAGTTGGGGGCTGTTCTACTTGATCGCGTTCGCCATTGGCGTTTGCGTTTATGCGTTCTGGCCCTCAAACCGCAAGATGTTCGATGATGCCAAGAAGAACATTCTCGATCGGGACGACACGCCATGGCAGTAGAGGAAATTGACGCCGCAACTGGCCACGCGACGACGGGACACGAGTGGAACGGCATAAAGGAACTCGACATCCCCGTTCCGCGGGGCGTCCTGATGTTCCTCATCATCACGCACCTGTTCGCCGTGATCTGGTGGTTCGTGATGCCGACCTGGCCTTTGGGAACGACCTATACCAAAGGCCTGCTCAACACCGATCAGCGCAAGATCGTGGCACAGAAGCTCGTCGAGGCGAGCGCCGAGCGAGCATCATGGTCCGATGCGATAAGCAATTCGAGCTACGATGAAGTGCTGTCGGATCCGCGGTTGATGGACGTCGTAAAACAGACCGGCCACCGGCTCTTCGGCGACAATTGTGCGGCCTGCCATGGGCGGGATGGCAAAGGCGGCAAGAACTATCCCGACCTGACCGATCACGACTGGATCTGGGGCGGCGGCCCGGAGGCAATCGCACAGACGATCACGACGGGCGTCAATTCCAGCCATGCGGAAAGCCGGGTTTCGCAGATGCCGGCCTTTGGGCGCGACGAGATGCTTGATCCCGCTCAGGTCAGGACCGTGGCGGCCTATGTCCATTCACTCGGCAATCCGACTGACTCCACGCCCAAGACCATCGAAACGATCGCAGCGGGCAGGCAAGTCTTCCTGACCACGTGCGCGGCCTGTCACGGCGAAAACGCCAAGGGCAATTCAGACCTTGGCGCGCCCAACCTTACCGACGACTATTGGATATACGGCGGCGACCTTCAAAGCATTATCGCCACCATTCACGGCGGACGCCAGGGACACATGCCGACTTGGGACAAGCGGCTCGGCCCGCTGCAAATCAAGATCCTTGCGCTCTATGTCTATTCGTTAGGCCTCGAGACGCCATGACGGGATGAAGAGAATGGCACTGGCGAAACAGAAACGATCACGCGTTCGGCCCCTCGTCTGGCTGCTTGTTCCGGCCGCAATGCTGCTTTTCGTCGGGGCGAACGCGCATCTGCTCTATGTTGCCTTTACCTCGCAACCGGAATGCGTTTCGCATCTGAGGGCTCCCGACCCCTCGAGCGGCAGATTCAGGGCCGCCAATTCCGACTGTTGAAAGAGACGTGGCCGCTCGCGAGGAAAGAATGATGACGGATGTCGACAAACGCTACGGGTTGCTGAACGAAGTCTCGGGCATCGAGGAAACCCGAAATCCACAGCGCCAGCGACATTTGCCGATGGGCGCCGCCTTCGGGTGGGTCACGGCGGGCTGGCACGATCTCATGGTGAGGCCTGGTCCCAGCCTCGTCTATGGATTCGCCGTCTTTGCCGTTTCGCTCGTCTTTATCTGGGCGATGTTCATCCTCGAATGGGATTACATCCTGTTTCCCGCTCTTGCCGGGTTCATGATCGTGGCTCCTGTTCTCGCGGTCGGACTCTATGAAAAGAGCCGGGCCATCGAAAACGGCGAGCAGCCGACGCTGGGCGCGATGCTGCGGGTCAAGCCGCGGGCTGGCGCGCACATGTTTTTCACCGGCCTGCTGCTTTGCCTGCTGATGTTGTTGTGGATGCGGGCGGCGGTGCTCATCTATGCCCTGTTTTTCGGGATCCGGCCGTTTCCCGGCCTTGATCACATCATCGGCGTACTTCTGACGAGCCCCATGGGATTGGCCATGATCATCATCGGAACCTTGATCGGCGGGCTGTTCGCCGCCTTCGGTTTTGCGATCAGCGTCTTCTCCGTCCCGATGCTGCTGGATCAGCAAACAGACGCGTTGACGGCCATGGCAACCAGCATGGCGATGGTCTGGAACAACCTTGTCCCGATGCTCACGTGGGGAGCGATTGTGCTCGCCCTGTTTGCGGTGAGCGTCGGTACCGGTCTCGTCGCCCTGATCGTGGTCTTCCCGCTGTTGGGCCACGCCACCTGGCATGCCTACAAAGCCATTCGCTGAATCGGCCAGATCGCATGTCCTGCTGTTCACCAGCCGACGCCCGGCTCGAAATTGAGACACTCGCTTCCGTAGCGCTTGATGAAATCCGGCTGGCCAGCCGGGACCTCGGCGACGGCACGCGTCAAACCGACCTTTGCGTTCCAACCATGCACTGCGGAGCCTGCATGGCGGCGGTGGAAAAAGCGCTCTCTTCGCTGGATGGGGTCATCAGTGCGCGCGTCAACCTCTCGATGAAACGTGCCGCCGTCCGCTGGCGCACGGCCGGAGATGCAGTTCCCGATCTGATTGGAGCGCTGGAGAGAATTGGCTACCGGGCGCACCTGTTTGCTCCCGGAGCCGACGCGAGGGATGTCGAGCTGCCCCGGCTTGTCAGGGCGATGGCGGTTGCTGGCTTCTGCAGCATGAACATCATGATGTTGTCGGTGTCCGTGTGGTTTGGCGCCGACGGACAGACACGGCAAGCATTCCATATGGTTTCGGCCGCCTTGGCTCTTCCGGCAATCCTGTATTCAGGACGCATTTTCTACCTGTCGGCGTGGGCGGCGTTGCGGCACCGTCGCACCAACATGGACGTTCCCATTTCGATCGGCGTGGCATTGGCATTTGGCCTGAGTCTGTACGACACCGCCCACAATGCGCCGCACGCCTATTTCGACGCGGCAACGACCCTGCTGTTCTTTCTTCTGATCGGGCGCACGCTGGACCATATGATGCGTGAAAAGGCGCGTTCGGCGGTTTCTGGCCTGGCTCGGCTTTCGCCTCTCGGCGCAACACTCATCGATGCGGACGGCACTCGACGATACGTTCCAACGATGGCCGTCGAGCCCGCCGCGCTCCTGCTCATCGCTCCGGGCGACAGGATTCCGGTTGACGGCATCGTAGTGACGGGAAATTCTGAGCTAGACGCCTCGCTGGTTTCAGGAGAAAGCGTGCCCGTCCCTGCCGCGCCCGGCACGGCGGTGCAGGCCGGGCTCATGAACCTCTCCGGCCCGCTCACCGTAAGAGCAACCGCACGCGCGGAAGACTCGTTTCTGGCGCAGATGCTGAGGATGATGGAAGCCGCCGAGGGGGGACGCGCGCGTTATCGCCGCATCGCCGACCGCGCTTCGGCATTGTATGCCCCAGCAGTCCACACGATCGCTCTGCTGTCTCTTCTTGGCTGGCTTTACGCGACAGGCGATTGGCACCTGTCGATATCCATTGCAATCTCCGTCCTCATCATAACCTGCCCTTGTGCGCTCGGACTAGCCGTTCCCATCGTCCAGGTTGTAGCCGCGGGGCGCCTTTTCGAGCGGGGCATCATGGTCAAGGATGGCTCCGCGCTGGAACGTCTCGCCGAGGCGGATGCGGTCCTTTTCGACAAGACGGGAACGCTGACGCTAGGAAACCTGCGTCTGACCAATGTCGACGTGATCCCTCTGTCCGCCCTTGCCATTGGCGCTGCACTCGCGGCCGGATCACGCCATCCCGCGGCCAGGGCGATCATTGCGCAGGCCGCCGTTCGATCAATGCCCACCTTCTCCTTCGATAACCTCCAGGAGATTCCCGGTCTCGGACTGGAAGGCTCCGCGAAGGGCAGCCGCTACCGTCTCGGCCGCGCCGGCTGGGCACTTGGAAGGGAGTCGGAAGACGAAAAGGGCTCGGCCATGGGCACCGTTTCTGTCCTGGCGAGGGACGGTCAAGGGCTAGCGACGTTCTTGTTTGAAGATCAGATACGCCCTGATGCGGCACAGACTGTCCGAGATTTGATGCGCGCCGGGATTGCCAGCGAGATCCTGTCAGGCGACCGTATTGCTGTCGCCAACGCTATCGCGAAACGACTCGGTATCGACCGCGTTTCGGCTGAGCTCCTGCCCTTCGACAAAGTGGCGCGCGTCGCCGAGCTGGCTCGCCTCGGCAGAAAAGTCATGATGGTCGGCGACGGGCTGAATGACGCTCCCGCACTTGTCGCTGCCCACGTCTCGATGGCTCCGGCCACCGCTGCAGATGTCGGCCGCAACGCCGCAGATTTCGTGTTCCTCAAGGAGAGCCTCTCGGCGGTGACCGATGCACTGGGTGTCTCGCGCCGAGCCGGCTCGCTGATCCGCCAGAATTTTGCGCTCGCCATTGCCTACAACGCAATCGCGGTGCCGATCGCTATTGCCGGCTCCGTCACCCCGTTCTTCGCTGCGTTGGCCATGTCGCTTTCCTCCATCTTGGTGATAGCCAACGCGACAAGATTGAGAATCGCGGACGCTCCCGCGCCAGGACCTGAACTTCCATCGCTCATTCGGCCATCGGTGCAATTTGGCAGCCGTCCATGAACTACCTGGCCGTCCTCATCCCAGTCGCGATCCTGCTGGGCCTCGTCGGGGTTGGAGCATTCATGTGGACTTTGCGCTCGGGCCAGTATGACGATCTGAGCGGGGCGGCCGAGCGGATACTCTTCGATGACGAAGACCGTCCTTAGAAGGCAACGCGAAACGATTTGACGAAGACGCGTCCGCAATCTTCGTCAACGCTCACTCATCACGTAAGGGAAGACCAAAAAAGGAACGCAGCAAGAACCGGTCAAGTCCGGGCCGCGTCACTCGGGAGTGCCGGCATCGCAGTGCGCTATAGCGTCGAGGATCGTCCGGTAGAGGCTGTCTACTTCTTCATCAATCTCTTCCCGCTTGATGCCGAGTGCCTTGGCGTCAACAAACAGCTTGTGCGTCAGCTCGTCGACGGAGATGACATCCGCCTTTGTCGTCTCGGGGACGTTGTTGGCGATCCAATGATCCAAGAAGTCAATGCCGCGTGTGCTCATCCCGCGACAAGTTCGCGAACGCGTTTCGGTTCCCGAGCCGGCTCAGTCGGTATTGATATTCTTTCGTTGTGTGTTTTTGACGGCGGCCTTACGGCGTTCGGCTGGAGGAGGCCTCTCCATGGCTGCTTCCACCAAAAGTCGCTGTTCGCGTAGCCGCTTCGTTTTGGCGTTGCGAATTTGACGCTCTGCCTCGATCGCAAGTTTTGACTCGCGATCAGCCCGCTCCAACCGTTCTTTGTCAACTTTTCGATGGGTCATGAAAGCCTCCTGGGGCCTACAGACTTTGAATGCCTGAACCGGTGAATATGTTCCTCGATTGGGATACAGCGTGCCGAGCCCCTCATCCTTCCCCGAAAGCGGGCTTCGCCATTCCTCTTGATGATGATGGGCTATGATCTGCCATAGCGGGTCGTACGCCCTGCTGCTCGACCTCCGCGCCAGTGTGGCGATATCTGATTTGCCTAGCCCGGCGACGGGTTCGCTGTGGCCGCCCCATGGCGAGCTGAGCGCGATGTAACTTATTCCTCCCGAAACGCCTGCAATGCGGCACGCCGCACCTTCTTCGCCGCGCAAGTGTCTCACGCTGCTGGTCAGGCCCGGCTTGAGCGATCGCGTGACCGGAGGCAATCAGCGCTAAGGCCGTGGGCGATCGCAACGATCGCGGCCGCCGGTCGGCGGTCAACGCCGTGAGCGACGCGCTGGCCACCGAGCTTACGCATATGCTCACCCGACGCTTACTGGCTGCGGTGGGCTGACGCGTCTCGCATGCCTTAATCAAACATCGCCGGGTCTGCGACAATCGGAACTGCGCCGATCAGCTCAAGACAGTACGGCACGGCGGGGAAAACAGCATTCAGGCACACGTCGATAGATGCCGGCTTGCCGGGCAGATTTATTATCAGCGAACGACCGCGCACTTCAGCGGTCTGACGTGAAAGGATTGCCGTGCGGACCTGGCGCAAGCTAGCCTGCCGCATGAGTTCGCCAAAGCCGGC
>NZ_JAPFQA010000021.1 GCF_027563465.1 Mesorhizobium qingshengii
TACAGCACGTCGCTTGAAACACTTCGCGGCTCGCTGACGCCGCCGTATGCCGCGCCGGAGCAGTGGCTAGGGGAGCCTCCCACGAGGGCCACTGATGTTTATGCTCTCGGCTGCATTCTGCACACCCTCCTAAATGGAAAGCCTCCTTTTGGTGGCGATGTCGATACTATTCGGCGCGCTCATCTCAATGCCCAACCACCGGAATTGGACGGGATGCCACCTCGGCTAAATGGCCTCGTGCACAACATGCTCCGCAAAAGTTCTGCCTCTCGGCCGAACCTGGAGCGGTGCGCAAAGGTAATAGAGGAGGTCGCCGACAAACCTCAACGCACGAGCAATCTTGCTCTAGCGGCGGCCGGGAACCTCGTTTCGCAAGCGGAGGCTGCGGTCGAAGCGAAGCAACGCGCCGACGAGGCTGCCCGGCGCGCACGAACAGCGCTCGCCAATGAGGCCATTGCGGATTTGAGAACAATCATGGCGCGGCTTTTCGGCGAGATTGAATCGTCATCTGAGGCCGCGCGCCGTGAAAAGTTGGCTATCAGCCTCGGCCCGGCGCACCTGTCTTTTTCAGAACCCGAGCATGTCACCACTGGGAGGCTCCAAGGTGCTCCGGCATACGACAATGGGTGGGACATTGCGGCGTTCGCGACAATTAGATTGCGGTCGACGATCGAACGATATTCTGCGTCAGACGCATCAACCTATACTTTCGGCGCGAGTTTGGTTTTTGCCTCAACTCCCAAGGATCGTGAGTTTCGATGGCGCGAAATGTCCTTTTGGGGGTTCAATTCTGCGAACGAGTCAACGCCGTTTGCCTTGAGCCCAGGAGACCGCGATTTCCAAGTGGCTTTGTCCAATGTATCGGGAATGGTCAGTCTTGCGCATGGACCTCTGGCGATTGACGCCGAAGACGAGGAAGCTTTCCAAGATCGTTGGCTAACGTTGTTCGCCAAGTCGGCGCAAAAAAAGCTCCGTCATCCTGGGCAAATGCCTCTCCCGCCCAATTTCTTCAAATAACAGACGACGGGCGAGTGAGAGGGGTCGTATACGCTGACACACACCCTGTTTTTAACTCTTGAACGCAATCTGCCCGCTAGTCTAGGCTGATGGTGGGTCCTGGATGCAATGCTGGCATTCCCACCCAGGACCTATCAATCAACCTCACGGCGTCTGTCACAGATGAGCTGGACGGCCATAGTCTCTGCGGTGAGCATGGCCCCGTGTAAAGTCTCGAACAGGTAGCGGAATGGCTCCAGATCGTTTCCGGATACAACGGCGACGTAGCCAACCTCATCTCCGATCTCTTCGCGACCGATGCAAAGCTCGGTCGATATCTCCGGGTGTCCGTGATAGCGGACCGAAAGGCCCGCTGACCAATCTTCGCCTGGCTCGTGCTGCCAGTTGCTTTGTGAGATCATCAGCGGTTCGCCGGCCAGCAGGAGTTGTGGGTCCGTTAGCCAAGGGAGGACGTGCACCTTTCTCATCATTGCGATGCCTCGGAGCAAGTCTCAGCGACATGCGAATGGGCTGAGCGGCCGAAATTGGGAGCGTACAGCGAACCGAACGAGCGGGCGAACTGAGCTTTTGTGAGTGTCGAGGCGTTGGTCGCAAGCCCGATATGACGCCACACGTCTTCGACGGTCATCCCAAACCTGCCCTTCGCTGTCATGAAGGTTGGTCCGTGCTTCGCCTCAAAGGTTGCGATGCGCGCTGCCACCTGAAGGACATTCGGTTCTGTGATCTCACCGTAGCCACATGACATCGACAGCCAGACCAGCGCATCACTGACGGGGTGCCAGCGCTTCTCGTCCTTGCCGTAGTCGCCTGGGTGGGTGGTGTAGAGTTCGAAATCGTCTTCGCCGAGCCTTTTGCGGACGGCGCTTAGGTCGAAGTGCAGTGCCATGGGGGTATCCTTTCCTTGAAATGGCCTTAGGCGAATTGCTGATCAGTCATGCTCGGGAGCAGGCAGGACGATCATGTCGACCTTGCCGCCGTCACGGACGTGGCGGCTGTGTGCTGGAACCCAGATGAGCCGTCTCAGGCTGTGTCGCGGGCCGTACGCCTGCATCCGGTAGAACGGACGCACATTGATGAGCTTGCTGGGGGTGCAATCGCCCACCGCGTCAGCGGCGATGCGAGGAGCCCGGTATGCTTCCGTCATGACGGTGACACCGCGCAGGTGAGGAAGACGCTTGATGCGGAAGAACGAGTTCTCGCGCTCTGTTTTTTTCCGGTTCCCTGTTCGACGCCTCGGATCGGTCAGGCCGATGTGCGGGAGCACCTCAAGCTCGCCATCCTCCTGCCTGTCGATCAGCGAACGATGCTGCGCGACGGCGAGGAAGATAACCTGCTCGATTTCACGGACGAGCTTTCTGATCGCGCGAGGACGCAACCTCGACTGGAGGCCGTTCGACACATCCCCTTCGATGATGTCGATCTTATACGTGACGAAATATTCGTTATCGATGCTTGTGGCACTTACCGGAGCCCCCGTTGCAACCTCAGCATCTCCCGCAAGCCAAGAAAAATGCTCTGCCTTGTTGCTTCCCCGCTGCCCGATGGCCGCAGTAATGCGAAGGCGCCCGCCGGCCTCCGGCGCGACCAGGATTGCCCTGACCTGCATGTTCTCGCCCACCGGAAACGATCCGTGAGGAAGGTCGACATATGCGGCACGTGCGGCGCGGATGTCTTCTTCGGCAAGGTCTCTGACGGAGCCATTGACATAGCCAGCCCGGAAGATTTCGACGGACTCGGACGTAACCGTTACCGCAACGGGAGACGGCTGGAATGCCTCCGGCTCGACGAAAGGGCGCATGTCGGCGAAGAAGCCGAGTTCCACCTGCGAGGCAGGGGAGTGTTCGTCAGGACGTGCCAGGAGCCCTTCGCTCTCCCGACAAATGTCCTTCAGCAGCGTGGCGAAATCGAACACGTGGGTGCCGATTTCTGCCTCGAAGCCAGCTCTCAGCCCCATCGCGTACACATCAAGATAAAGTCTCTGTTTCATGGTTGTTTTATATCCTTTCTACAACCTTAAGTAGAATAGTTGGCCAAGCTCCGCCGTTCCGGGAATGCCGGACGAGCATCAGTTGAGTTGAATGTGATCCGGTCGGATCGAACCGATCGGGCTGACTAGTGTTCCAGCCCCCCGGAAACGTGAGGCCGCCAAGTCCTGATCCGGGCGACAACGCGATCTCTCGGCTCGAAGGCGTCGGGGTAGAAGCGCGTCTCCCCGATCAGCGAAATCAGCCCGACGACATCATTCGTATTGCAATGATCGAGGTGCCAAAGATCGGTTGGGTCGAATCCGCCTAGGCTGCCAGCATTCCACCAGGCAGGTAGGAAATTGGTGACGACACGAGACGCGCTGGTGTCCTGTTCGGCAACGAGAAAGAGGCGCACTACCGCGAGGCAGTCCGCTGCAAAAGTCGGCTGTTCGTGTTCGATCCTTGTCATCGGCACCTCCAAATTTGTTGACGGATTGAAGTTGCCGCAGAGAGATTTGAACCGCAGCCAGCCCTAGGTTGAATCTGAGAGTGAATGTTTTCCGCCATAGGTTTCAATCGCCCTGGCTACGTGTTCCGGAACTGGCGAAGTATGAGTGGAGTGTCAGAGCGATTCCCAACAAACCATTGAAATGAAGTCACTTCTTCGCGGAACGCGTGTGCACGACGGCTCTTCGTGCACGGGTTTGATGCACCGAAGGAGCCCATGTCTTGCGGGGATGATCGGTTGCAAAGGGGAGCGGAGCCACCTCAATGATTACGCAGGGTCGCTGCGTACGTTAAGACGACAGAAATCCTTCTCCGATAGCCGTACCTCGTTGGCGGGAGGCGTGCATGGCGGGGCTACGGGCGGTTGATCTTTTTTGTGGCGCGGGTGGCTTTGCTCTCGGCCTCAAACGGGCAGGATTCGAGATCGTAAAGTCCCTCGACTTCAATCTGGCGGCCCTGGCGGTCCATTCCGCAAACCTAGAGGAGATTCCACGCGGACTGCTGCCCACTCTGCCGATCATTCCGCCTTGGCGTAGCAAGAAACGGCCGCCTCTAAGAGGGCGCCTCAGCGAGCACAGGCGGGTTGTCCAGCACGCCGATCTGATGGACATTCTCAGCCATGGCCCGGAAATGGCAACGATCCGTCCGGACATTATTGTCGGTGGCCCTCCCTGCCAGCCTTATTCACGCGCTGGACCGCAACGGGGGGATGGCGATTGGCGATCCGCGCTCACCGAAGCGTTCGCAATCATGATCGCGTGTGGACGTCCCCGTTATTTCGTGATGGAAAACGTCCCTGAACTCACGAAATCGCACGCGTACAAACGCGTCGTGGAAATGTTCAGAGCGCTGGGATACGGGCTGACCGAAACTGCCGTCGATGCGAGCCTCTACGGTGCCGCTCAGGGCCGTAACAGGTGGATCTGTGCTGGTGCCTTGAATGATTCCGACGGCTGGCTACTCGAATACCTGGAGCAATACGCTTCAGTTCGGCACCTAACCGTCGCCGACGAGCTTGGGTCGGCGTTCGGCGCAACGCTGGAAGACATTGTCATTCCCGGTCGAGCGAGGGTCACGGAGGTCCAGCCAAAGACCGCAGACAGGAAATTTGCTCGCGAAGGCGGGCACACACGCCTCAAGGATCGGGATGTCCAAATCGCACTGAGGTCACTTCCTACCGACCGCTTCTATTTCTGCAGACCGGGCGGAGCACAAACGCCCAACGTTCGGGTGATCCGCGATCCCAGCCCGACGGTCACAGGCAAGTCGACGGGAGGCGTAGGAAAAGATTACGAGCCGCGTCCAGTCGACTGGATCGATCTCCGGAAGTTGCCGCAACCGACTTTCGAGGAATTCTCCAGGCTCTGCGGTTTCCCGACGGACTGGAAGTGGGATGTTCCCGGATATCGCACGGCGGTGAATTTCAGCACCTTATTGACGTCAGCCTCCCCAACGCAGACCGAGATCAAACAGATGCTCGGAAACGCGGTCGCTCCTCCTCTTGCCGAATGCATTGGCCGGGCAATTGCTGACCATTCGCTAGCTCGCGTCCCTACATCACGGTCATCGAAATGCCTGAGAGAAGGAACGGGCGATCGGGCGCTACACGAAAGTAGAGATTTTGAGGTGCCGACAGCCTATTCAGATTGGCTGAAGGCGCATCGCTTGTTTAAGCGGCCGAAGGACTTGTCACAGGAACTGTCCAACCTTCGCAGAGCCAAGCGCGAAGTGGCTGCGCGCGGACTCGCCTCGACACGAGACGAATTGGCGGCTCTTGATAGGGTGCTCCAGGTGGCACTGGCTCCGCTGAATGACGGCATGAGGTCGTCTCTGCGTCGGGCGCTCCGCGACTTTGCCGACTGGGAAGACCAGGACAATGCACGGAAAGCGGAGCTAACAAGCCAGAGGAAAGCACGAAAGCGGGACCGGGAGTATGGAGAGGCTGATGCGTGGGTACAGGCGCAGCTACAGGCTGAGGAGCTTGAGGCGAGACAAGCGCAGCGACCGTTGAAGCTTGGCCGGAGCAAGGCAGGCTGAGAGCGCCACAGACGGGGACAACCGTGCAGAATCCCTCGACGGCCGTAGGAGCGCCCCCAGCCCCTTGTGGGCAGGGTATCCCACCATACACCGTGACGAACCGTGAAACGCAGCGGAATTGCTCGGTTCGCTTATCAGCCAGCGTCCTGCCGCGCTTCACGCATCGCCTTCGAAATCTGGCCCGCGCTACACCCGAAACGTGCGGCCAGGTCGCTCACGCCCATTCCCTCGGATGCAGCAAGATACAGCGCGGCGTGTCCCATTCGCAGCCGTGCAGCTTGCTGCTCCTCACGTGCGGCCGCACCCCGAGTGTGTCGGGATTTTCGTGCGCGCTCAGCGGCCAACTCCCGACTCCGATCCTCACCTATCAATACACGCAATCCGGCCGCCTTCTGCTCGGCCGGCTCGATCTGGAGCCAATCGACGATGGTGCCTGAGCGCATGCGGTAGCGGCAATCCACATCGCGACCCTGGAAAATGATCTTCTTTCCGGCCGCAGCATCCTGGGCCCGCCGGATCACGGCACCGAGCCGCTCCCTCGTGTGTCGCTCGGTCCAGCCCGCCGCCTCGTCCGCAAGCGCAGCGATCTCGCGCCTCATAACCGCTTCCGGTGCCAGCCAACTCATGGCAGTGGCCGCGCAAAAGAGCCAGGCATCTCTCTGCCCAGCGGGGAGCGCGCCTTCAGGACAGCGATGGGCGCGGAGTCTCTGAAGATCGTCAAGCACCGTTCCCCAATATGTCCCGGCCGTGAGGACCCGTGCGGGAGCAATGTGGGTATCCTGGTGAGCCGCTCGGCGTTTGGCGCGTTCGTTGCGCAGGAGGACCAGCTCGCACCGCGTGAACCGCAGGACTTCGTCGGCAAGGGTATCGAATAGGTACCGGGTCGGCATCTCTGGCGATCCCTGGCACCAGATCATGCTTACCTTGCGGCGCTCCCATTCCGCCTTGCTGTTTACGCTGCCGACAAGCCTGAACACCCTCGCGGCGTCCAGCGCCCGCTTGTCAGCGCCGAAAGATTTCAGCGCCTCCGCTAGCCGCTGCTGAACCCGATTCCAGCGAGGCAAAGCCCTACGTGGCAAAAGCTCATGCAACCACACGAGCAACAGGCCTCTCCCTGAATTCAGTACGTAAGATGGTTGCGGAAGTCCCTCGTCCTCCAGCTCGATCTGAATTGCGCCGAGAACCACGCTTGGACTACGGCCGGCCCAGGCTGCTTGCGTCATGTAGTCGATGTCTACGTAGCATGCGCCCAGCGCTGCCAGGTGCGCGATCAGCCTCCGACCGTGGAACGCGTGTTGGGAAATGTAGATATCAGCGGGTTCATCCTGCCCAAGCAGGTTCAGAGCCATAGCCCGCGCCTCACTGACGTCTACGCTGAATTCCTGCCAATGCTTGTTGCCGTCCCAGCGGCGCTGGGCAAATGACACGCTCCCGTGCCGGCTACCCCCGGAACGGCCATTTGCCGGATGCAGGACGGAAACCTGCTCGATAGGACCGAACGCGTTGTAACGGCCTGATATATCTAATTGTTGACATTCGCGGTCCGTAATGGGGCGTTGGGCGGCTGGGATCTTTCCCAGCCGGGCGCTCACCCGCCAGCAGGACGGGGAAAATTGACGTGTGCGTAGCCGGTCATCATTATGAAACTCGTCACTCAAGCACGCCGCCTGGAGGGAACCCCTTCCCGAAGATGGGCGGCGTGTTTATTGGACGCCGCCTTGAAGCAGGCGTCCAGCGCCGGCCAGAGGCCCGCGCAGGAAAAATGCAGCGTATAAAGTGCAGGCGGTGGCGTGTCCGAAGAATCGGACATGAGCCGCGACGTCGCCGGAGCAAATTCGTGACCCCGAACTCGGTTTAACAACGGCAGCCGTAGGAGTGTCAGCACAGCGGCGCGAAGCGCGACACGGGACCGACTGCCTCCGATGAGGGGACCATATGGAAGGCCACGTTCGGCCAGTTATCGACCAACGCGCAATAATATTTCGCGTCTGGGATGCCCATACGATAGAGGTTTTGCATCCTCCTAGGTATTGGGTCTTGCTGAATCGAGGCTGTAGGCTGGTCGCGGCAGCCGCATCGGCGCGATGGCCTGAACCTCCCAGCGTCCCAGAGAGAGTACTATCGATGGGACGCCAAACGGGCCTGCTTCGCGCGGCTGGTGGCTCGGTGAGCATGCCACCCGGTGTTTGTAACCCATCGCCATTCTCCCCACTGGTCCATCAGAAGAGGGTTCGCTGGCCGACGGACGTAACGAATCGGAGGAGTTGCGGTTCTGCTGATGAAGGAGTGGAATGCGTTTAGGGTGGAAAAGGGGGGGCGAGTCGATGAGGCTGGTCGCACTAACGCTAGAGAACTTCCGTGCCTACCAGGAAGCGCGGAGGATCGAGTTCGGGGACCTGACAACCATTATCGGACGAAATGACATCGGGAAGTCGACGATCCTTGAGGCCCTAGAAATCTTTTTCAACGGAGAAGCCATCAAGATCGAGCAGGCCGACGCGAACGTCCGTTCGGGACTGACCGACGCGAAGATTACTGCTGAGTTCTCAGACCTGCCGAACGAGATTACGCTGGATGCTGGCGCGATGACGACACTCGCCGACGAGCACCTCGTCGCAGCCAACGGGAACCTCGTCATCCGGAAGGTGTACGACTGCAACAAGAAGACCCCGGGGTGCGAGGCCTACATCCTGGCCAACCATCCCACGGCCAAGGATGTGTCAAACCTTCTAGAGTTGAAGGAAAAAGAGCTCCAGGCCATTGTCAAAGACCAGAAGCTCGAAGTGAAGCTGAAGGGCAATCCGGGTATGCGGCAGGCGATCTGGGCTGCCGCTGGCGACCTGCAGCTTGCCGAGACTGTTATTCCCATTTCGAAGTCCAAGGAAGACAGCAAGCGCATCTGGGAGCAGATCGAGCTGCATCTGCCAATGTTCGCGCTTTTCCAGTCGGACCGCGCGAGCAAGGATTCGGACGGCGAGGTTCAGAACCCGCTGAGGGGCGCTATCAAGACGGCCATCGCCGAGGTGCAGGAGGAGATCGAGCGGATTCAGGCCAAGGTCCGCGAGAAGTCGGTCGAGATCGCTGAACTCACCCACAAGGCGCTGAAAACAATCGACCCAAACCTTGCAAACGCTTTGACCCCGACCTTCATCCCGCCGACGCAGGCGAAGTGGACCGGCCTATTCTCGCTAGGCATGGAGACCGATGATAATATTCCGCTAAACAAGCGCGGCAGCGGCGTGCGCCGCCTCATCCTGGTGTCGTTCTTCAAGGCGGAGGCCGAGCGCAAGCTGGCGACCGTCAGCAAGGCGAACATCATCTACGCCATCGAGGAGCCGGAAACCTCACAGCATCCTGGCAATCAGCGCATCCTGATCGAGTCCTTCAAGGAGATCGCAAATGCGTCCAACTGCCAGGTGATCTTGACGACGCACAGCCCGGGTCTCGCAGCAGATCTTCCGGTCGACAGCATCCGCTTCGTGTCGAGCAACGGCCCGGCAGAGACCCCGACCATCCAGCAGGGAGTGGACGTGTTCGGTGCTGTCGCCGACACGCTCGGCCTGACTCCGGACAGTCGAGTCAAGGTGCTCGTTTGCGTCGAGGGGCCTAGCGACGTGGAGGCATTAAAATACCTCAGCCACGCGCTCCATCAGCACGATAACACGATTCCATGCCTCCTGACGGAGACCCGGTGCGCCTTCGTCTCGCTCGGCGGATCGACGCTGAAGCACTGGGTCGCGTCCCACTACCTGAGGGGCCTGGGCTGCCCCGAGTTCCACATTTACGACAGCGACGTTCAGAAGTACGCTGACTCGGTGGCCGAGGTGAACGGCCGACAGGACGGCCTCCACTCATGGGCCGGGCAGACGGCCAAGCACGAGATCGAGAGCTACCTGCATCCGGACGCGATCAGCGATGAATTCGGGCTCGCCGTCAGTATCGTTGACCATCCTGACAACCTGAATCCGGCGGCGCCTCGGGCTTTCGCCGTCGCATATTCAGCACATAAAGGCTGGCCGAACGTCATGGGAGACGACAAGGCCAAGGCGCAGCTTACTAAGGCGTTCAAACGGATGACTGCTGCACGCATCCAGCAGCGAGACCCGGGCTCAGAAGTCGAAGGCTGGTTCCGGAGGATTGGAGGCTATTTCTAGCCCGCCGATAGTCCTTAGTCACGCCTTGGATGGCCTTCCTTTGCAGGCCTCGAACGGTGAACTATGTGCTGCCAAACTTGCCAAAAGCCTTCCCATGTTGTTGCGTGTCCACCTTGTCGTATCGATAAGTCTAAGAGTTGAAAATGCAGAGATTAAGTTTGGACGCAGCGCAGACGGTTTCGTCAAATTCGACCGCGAAACAACGAACCGCTCAAGGCGCTTGGACGGACTTGGCATTACATACTTTAGGCTGGAAGGCTTTCCAGGATTTGTGTGCCCACGTCTGTGAGGACGTGATGAACGTGCCCGTCGAGGTATATCGCGAAGCTCAAGACGGCGGCCAGGACGCCGTCTTTGTTTCCAAATTGGCAGGACGTGATGGTAACTCCCCAATAACCACCGCGCAGTGCAAATTTAGCTCCGACGGCAGCCGTCGACTAAAATTGACCGACCTCGCTGAGGAGGTCCAACACATTACGGCTCTAAACGAAAAAGGTCAGGTTGACCGTTACCTGTTCATGACCAGTATGTCCGTTTCTGGGCCGATGGCGATCGCCATCAAGGATCGTCTTAGAGGCTTGGGCGTCATTCACCCCCACGTGTTCGGGAAAGAATATCTTGTCCGCATAATTCGAGGCAATGCGAGACTGCGAGCTTTGGTCCCCCGAGTATATGGGCTCGGCGATCTGTCGATGATCCTTGACGAGCGACGGGCAGCACAGACGAAATCTCTGCTGGGACATATGGCCTCTTCGTTGCGGGCATATGTGCCGACCGGGCCGCATGTGAGAGCGGTACGCGCTCTCTCAAAGCATAAGATCGTCATGCTGGTAGGCAATCCCGCGACGGGAAAATCGACGATCGCTGCTGTTCTGTCAACAATTGCGGCCGACAGCCCAAACCATGTTTGCTACAAGGCTGACGGGCCTAAAGAGCTGCTGGAGAATTGGAATCCTGAAGAAAGCGGCGGATTCTACTGGATAGACGATGCATTTGGTCCCAACCAACTAAGAGAGGACTTTGTCGATCACTGGATTTCTATAATGCCGAAATTGCAGGCAGCCACCGCAGCGGGAAATTCATTCGTACTCACATCACGACGCCATATCTATGAAGCTGCAAAGCCCAAATTAGGAACCAGGAACCACCCGCTTTTCCGCGACAACACGGCGATCGTTGAAGTTGGACAACTCAGTGAGATTGAACGCCGACAAATATTGTACAATCACGTTAAGAGCGGACGTCAGCCAAAGCAGTGGAAACTGGCCGTAAAAAAGACACTTGACCTGCTCTCAATGGAGAGCACATTCACACCGGAGATAGCACGCCAGATTGGCGACCCGGCATATACGGCAAATATAACCGCGTCCTACGATTCTTTGCTGAAATTTGTTCGCGAGAATCGTGCGTTTCTGCTTCAAACTGTTGGTGAGTTGTCAAAGGCGCACAGAGCCGCATTAACGCTTGTATTCTTGCACCGGGGTAGAATGCCAGTAAGTGGGCCGCTTCCGGAAGTTCAAGAGATAGTGGTGCGGTTTTATGATGTATCTAGGGAGGCTCTCGCAGAATCCCTTAACGAACTAAGGGAGTCATTCCTTGTCGAGGTAGCAGACGGCGCCAGGCGAGATTGGCACTTCAAACATCCAACACTTTCAGATGCCTTAGCTGCGAGTCTCCGTGAAGCCGAGGGAATGCGAGAGTTGTACATTCGTGGCGTTGGCGTGGAAACTATCTTGTCGGAAGTATTGTGTGACGGGGTAGAGCATATTCCAGATGCTGTGGTCATACCCAAGTCTCTGAATGCGCTCTTAGTGGATCGTCTTGTCGAGGCACCAGATGACGGCAGCAGAATAAACAGGCTCCTTTTCCATTTTCTATGGCAGCGTGCGTCAGACGACGTTTTCCGCCAAGTCTTGGAAAAGGATCGAGTAATACTCTCACGCAAAGCTTGGGCAAGCCGGGAAATCGCCTTTGACCCAAAAGTCAACGTCTATGCTCGTGCATTCTCCGTCGGCCTTCTTCCTGCGGAACTACGGCCTGACATAGCCGAAAGGATCGAGAATGATCTCATCTACTCAAACGATGCCTCCTTCCTTGACCGCGAGGACATTCTGGCGCTTCTCAGCCCTTTGACGCTGGTCAAACTCAGCAGAAGGATAAATTCTGAGGTTATTCCGGTATTGATGGAAAGGATTGAAAATACGAGTGAAAATCCGGATTCTGGTTTGACCCCCCAGGAAAATTTCGAGGACATCGAGGCAAGCCTCAACTATCTTATCGAGTTCTATTCAGGTGAGATCGACGATTTGCCAGCACTCACCGAAATGGAGAAGTTGATATCATCAAATATAGATACATTGGTTCGAAAAAGGGAAGAAGAAGAGCGGGAGAGAGACGAAGATGATTGGAGGTGGCAAGAAATATCGGCTCGTTCGTCCACACCGCCTACTCCCCCGTCTCCTTCCCAAATTCGTTCCAGCCCTTCGCAGGGCCGATCCATTTTCAGTGACGTCGACGAGTAAGACCCGGTGCTGGCCGCAGAGGTATGGTCGGAAGGGTGACGGACCTCAAATTCACTATCCTCCCCAATGGCGACGCGCGCCGTTCTTCGTCGTCGGATAGGTGACGGCAAGCCTTCCGGCGTCATTCCGAAAAGCTTCGAGAGCGGCTCCAGATGAGCCGCCGGGAAGCAGGATCGCCGCGCTAAGCGACGATCCGGCGACGCTTCCAGGCGTCGAGGGCGTATTCCGAGAGGGGCCTGGTAGCTCTGAAATGTCGATCGCGCTCGACTAGGAGGCCGCGCGGGCCGCGTAGCGCCGAGATTTCGGCGAGGCTGGCGTGGCCAAGTTCCGGCGCTCCGTAGCCGAGATCGCACAGCCCAAAAAGGGTGTCTTCGTCTGGGGCGAGTTCGCTGAAAAGCCACGTCGCCGACGCGTCGGGCATGAAAAATTTGACAACTGGATAGTGATCGCGCTCGCGCTGCGAGGAGAAATCCGAGTTGCGGCGGAGATGGGTGCGGAGTTCGTGAGTGAGGAGCATTAGCACTCCTCCTGCTCGCGACGGGCGCGGACGACGCGACGCCCGCTGATCGGCAGAGCCGAGAGTGTGACGTTGAAGCTTTCGGTGTCGCCGTGCTGCCAGGCGCAGCCGATCTTGGCCCAAAAGGCTTTCTCGCCTTCACCTTCCGTCACGTAGACACCGTGCGAGGGATGGTTCTTCGCGGGTGCGGCTTCTTTCTTCGTTGCCATGTTGGCCTCCTATCCGGCCGCCCATTGCAGCCGTTTCGGAAGCCGGGAACGGCGGGTCTAGCGAACTAGTTGGATGACCAAAGGGAACGCTTGCGCCTGTCCATGAACGTAGGGGAGCGGCCCGCCGTAGAGGAGGCAGGAAGAACGGCGCGGGAGCGGGTGAATCAGAGGTTATGGCAGGGGAGGAGATGTAGGCTTCGGCGAGGCATCGCCGCGCCTGGTGGTATGTGGTGGGCAACGGCGGAATGCCTACCAAAGACCAGGTTGGTATGAATTTGGTATAAAGCGCGACACGCGACAAAACTGTTGACCGTTGCAGCGTCTGACGAAGTGCGATTTCTTTAGTGATTTCAAGCGCTTGAAAGATGGCTGGGGAACCTGGATTCGAACCAGGACTAACGGAGTCAGAGTCCGTGGGTCTACCGTTAACCTATTCCCCAGCAGGCGCGGTCATGGACTGCGCGGGCCGAGCGGGCAAGCCGCTGTGAGCGCTGCCTTGTAGCCGCCAGCGGAAAATAGTCAAGCCTGCTGCGCAGTTCAATCGGCAGGTTTTGTCGGCGGGCTTCAGGCGTCACGTTTCAAACGTCGCGCTGGGCCTCGTACCTATCCCGCCTCAGCTCTCGCTGCGGCTGAACTGCGAGCGTTCGAAGAACAGTACCACGCCCAGGCCCAGAATCAGCGGGATGATCAGGTAGAACAGCCGGAACACCAGCAGTGCCGCCAGCACGCCGACAGGGTCCATGTCCGACAGGCCGGCGAGGAACACCACCTCGAACACGCCCAGCCCGCCCGGCGCGTGCGAGATCTGCGCGATCGAGAAAGAGACGAGGAAGACGCCGAGCACGACGAAATAGCCGGGATTGTGGGCCTCGGGCAGGGCGAAGAAGATGATCGCGGCGGCGGCCAGCAGTTCGATCGGGCCGATCAGCAGCTGCCTGGCGACGATCGGCAGCGCCGGATAATGCAACTGGAAGCTGGCGATCTTCAGCGGGCGCAGATGCAGCCAGCTGCCGAAGATGTAGGCGGCGACCAGCAGCAGCATGACGACGCCCGCCCCTTGCGACAGGCCGTGATGGGCGATGCCGGAAAACCGGTCGAGCACCTGCGGCTCGAAGACAAGCACAAGGCCGGAGGCGAGCAGCGTCGACAGCACGAAGGTGATCCAGCAGATCGCCACCAGGATGCCGACATCCTGTCCGGTCAGGCCCCTGGTGCCGTAGGCGCGGTAGCGGATGACGGCGCCGGAAAACACCGAGCCGCCGATGTTGTGCGACAGCGCATAGGTGGTGAAGGAGCACAGGGTGACGAACAGCCACGACACTCGTCTGCCGATATGCAGGAGCGCGATGTGGTCGTAGCCGGCGAGCGAGGCATAGGCGACGACCGAGCTCAGCGCGGCGAGGATCCAGCCGCGGGTTGGAATCGCTGATATGCCGCCCCAGACATCGTCGAGCGAGATTCCGCGCAGTTCGTGCCAGAGCAGCAGCAGCGAGAAAATCACCGCCGCGAGACCGACGACCGGCCAGAAATAGCGTCTCCAGTTCATTGCCTGACTGCCATGCGTTGCGGATCCGCTTCCTTTTCTGTCGGGAGGCCGGCTGGTCCGGATTCTTCCATTTCAGGAATGCCTCATTGAAGCCGGCTATTCAACCGCGAAGGCTTGCCGCGCCGGCCAGGAGCAGGATTTGTCCGTGTCGAGAGCGGCTGAACGGGAGGCGCCGGCAGGCGTTGCGCTACCAATCCTGGCTTGCGCATACATTACGCGGCGCGGCCGGAAAGGCAGTTCGTGCGCCCAGCCGGCAAAATTCAGCATGCGGCTCTTGGTGATCGGGCGCGGCACTGTTAGTCTGGCGGCAACTTAAAACACTGAAGCGCCCGCAGCGTCCATCATCGGTTCGCGCGGCGCCGGAAGGAACGACAAGTGGAAGACCGCGACACCGGCGCCGGCGCGCCGGAGGTGGGCGCGTCCAGCGCTTCCCCAGGGGCGATAGGCTCGGGGACCGCCAGTTGGCAGCAGCGCCGCCCGACGGAGGCCCGCTCCGCCGACGGGCAGGCGGGCGACGCGGCCAGCAAGGGCAAACCCAAGAAACGGCGCAAGCGAAGGCGCGGGCGCAAGGTTTTCGCGCGCGACGAGGCGCGGCCCGCGGAGATTCGGTCGCCGGTGCCAGGCAAGACCGCTGCCCCGACAGATGAAGCGCGCAGACCGGCGGAGTCGGTGGCCTCGCCCGCTGCCGCGTCGGTGCGGCCCGAACAGGGCACCCGCCGGCCGCCGATGCAGGAGCTTCCGGTGTTCGCGGCGCTCGACCTCGGCACCAACAATTGCCGGCTGCTGGTTGCCGTGCCGACGCGGCATGGCCAGTTCCGCGTCATCGACGCCTTTTCGCGCATCGTCAGGCTGGGCGAGGGGCTGACCGCCAATGGCCGGCTCGGCCAGCCGGCGATGGACCGCGCCGTCGAGGCGCTGAAGATCTGCGGCGACAAGTTGCGCAACCGCAAGATCCGCAAGGCCCGGCTGATCGCCACCGAAGCCTGCCGCACGGCGGAAAATGGCGTCGAGTTCCTCGATCGCGTCGAGCGCGAGGCCGGCCTGAAGCTCGAGATCATCGACCGCCAGACCGAAGCGCGGCTGGCGGTGTCCGGCTGCGGCTCGCTGGTCGAGCGCGACACGCAAGGCGTCGTGCTGTTCGACATTGGCGGCGGCTCGTCCGAAATCGCGCTGATCGATCTCAGCGGCCGCCGTTCGCCTCGGCTCGCCAACCACATCGTGTCGTGGACGTCCCTGCCGGTGGGCGTGGTTTCGCTGGCCGAGCGTTTCGGCGGCCGCACGGTGACGCGCGAGATCTTCGCCGCCATGGTCGACGACGTTGCCGGCCGGCTGGCCAGCTTCGACGGCCGCGATCGGCTGAGCCATCTCAAGGCCAGCCCGAACTTCCACCTGCTCGGCACGTCGGGCACGGTGACGACGCTGGCCGGCGTTCACCTTGATCTCGAACGCTACGACCGCCGCCGTGTCGACGGGCTGTGGATGGACCGCGACAGTGTCGATCGCATGGTCGAAAGACTGGTCGGCTGGGATTTCCAGCAGCGCTGCGCCAACCCTTGCATCGGTGCCGATCGTGCCGATCTGGTGCTGGCCGGCTGCGCCATCCTCGAAGCCATCCGCGCCGTCTGGCCGTCGGAGCGGCTGCGCGTCGCCGACCGTGGCCTGCGCGAAGGCATATTGAGCGAGCTGATGGCCGATGACGGCGTCTGGCGCAACGATGGGCGTGGCAGAGCATGATCCCGACAAGTGGCGACCGGTTTTCGCGGACAAACGGTTCCGTTTGTCCAGAGATCATGCTCAAATAAGAAATCAGGCAATGACCAAGAAACCGGAAAAACCAGGATCAGCCAGCATTCGCGTGCTGAAGACGCGGATCAAGAAAAAGAGCGGCCTGAAGGAATCGTCGCGCCGCTGGCTGCAGCGCCACATCAACGATCCCTATGTCCAGCGTTCGAAGGCTGACGGCTATCGCTCGCGCGCGGCCTACAAGTTGATCGAGATCGACGACAAGCATCATCTCCTGAAACCCGGCATGAAGGTGATCGACCTCGGCGCCGCACCCGGCGGCTGGTGCCAGGTCGCCGCCGCGCGGACGAAATCGACGGCCGACAAACCACATGTCGTCGGCATCGACTATCTGGAAATGGACGCGGTGCCCGGCGCGCCGGTGCTGTTGATGGATTTTCTCGATCCGCTGGCGCCGCAGAAGCTGGCCGAGGCGCTGGGTGGCGATCCGGACATCGTGTTGTCCGACATGGCGGCACCCACCACCGGCCACAAGCGGACCGACCACATCCGCACCATGCATCTGTGCGAGGTGGCGGCTGATTTCGCGCTGTCGGTCCTGAAGCCGGGCGGGCACTTCCTGGCCAAGACCTTCCAGGGCGGCGCCGAAAACGAGCTGCTCTCGATGCTCAAGAAGAATTTCCGCTCGGTGCACCACGTCAAGCCGCCGGCGTCGCGCGACGAATCGGTCGAGCTTTATCTGCTGGCAAAGGACTTTAAGGGGCGAGAGCCGCCGTCCGGCGGATCGGAACGTCCAGTGGACGTTCCGGAAGTTTCGAGCGCCCGGAGCCATGGCGAAGGGCAGGGCGAGCCCGAAGCCTGAGTCAGCCGGATCAGTTGCCGGGCGGGCTTACCGTTTCCAGCGTTTTGGGCGTGGTCAGCCGGCCATGGCCGGAAACGGCATTGCCGGCATCGGGTGCCAGCCGGATGAAGGATAGCGACGCCGCGGCGGAAATCGTCGCGACGATGAAAAAGGCGGTGTGGAAATCGGCCAGCGTCAGCGACCCGCCATGGATGCTCGTCGACACTTCCAGGATGCCGCCGGCCACCGCTACGCCAAGCGCGATCGACAGTTGTTGGAAGACGGCGGCAATCGGCGTCGCCTTGCTGGTGTCGGCCGCCGAAACCTCGGCATAGGCAAGTGCGTTGACGCCGGTGAAGAACATCGAGCGGATGAAGCCGCCAACCAGAAGCATGGCCAGCATCAGCAGATAAGGCGTGTCGGGGGTGAACAGGCCGTTGACGGCGATCGACGCCGCGGCGACCAGCGAGCCGACGACCAGCACGCGGCGGAACCCGGCGCCGCGGAAGATCAGCGCCGTGACGAATTTCACCCCGATGGCGCCGATCGCCGAGACGAAGGTGATCATGCCGGACTGGAAAGGCGTCAGCCCGAAGCCGATCTGGAACATCAGCGGCAACAGGAACGGCACGGCGCCGATGCCGATGCGGAACAGCGAGCCGCCAAGCACCGAGGAGCGGAACACCTGGTTGCGGAACAGCTCGAGTGCCAGCAGGGGATTTTTGGCGCGGCGCGCGTGCAACAGATAGAGCGCGCCCGACACCAGCCCGACCGTCACGGTGATGACCCCGACGATCGGCGGCAGGGCCGGCAGGCTGACCACCGACAGGCCGAACACCACGCCGGATGCCGCCAGCCCGCTCAGCACGAAACCGGTGAAGTCGAGCGGCGGCGTTTCCGTCGGTTCGGTCTCCGGCAGGAAACGCGTCGCCAGCCAGATGCCGATCAGGCCGATCGGCACATTGATCAGGAAGATCCAGTGCCAGGTGAAATAGGTCGTAATGAAGCCGCCGACGGGCGGACCGACCAGCGGCCCGACCAGCGCCGGAACGGTCAGCCATGACATCGCCGCGACGAGCTCGCTTTTCGGCGTCGCCCGAACCAGCACCAGCCGCCCGACCGGTGTCATCATGGCGCCGCCAATGCCTTGCAGGAAACGCGAAACCACGAAAGCCGGCAGCGAACCGGAAAGCGCGCAGGCGATCGAGCCGACGATGAAGACCGCGATCGCGGCGCGAAAGACACTCTTGGCGCCAAAACGGTCAGCCATCCAGCCGCTGATCGGAATGAAGATCGCCAGCGACACGAGATAGGCCGTCAACGCCAGCTTGAGCGCGATCGGGCTGGTGTGGATGTCGATGGCAATCGCCGGCAGCGATGTGGCAATCACGGTCGAATCCATGTTTTCCATGAAAAGTGCGACCGCCAGGATGAGCGGGATGGTGCGGTTCACGAGCGTGCCCGTTTCAGAGTCTCTTTCCGGCTGGGGGCGAACCGGCATGAGGGGCGGGTATCACGGCTGGACACGGATGTCGCATTAATTTGCTGTCACTTTTGTGCGACCGGCAACCGTAGGTGGCGTCCTTTCGGCACCAAGTCACCTTTCCGGGAGCGTGAAATCATCGGCTTTTCATCGGCGGCGGGACGTGGTACCAGCCAGCGCCAATCCTGAAAGGGAAGAAACGAGTCGGCGCTGTCCATTCCGGTCCAGCGCTTTTTTGTATTCCGAGGGCTGGCCATGGCAAAAATCATCGAAACGTCCACCGGCGCACTGGCGCTGACCTTTGACGACGTGCTGCTGCAGCCCGGTCATTCCGAGGTCATGCCAGGCGAGACCGATGTGCGCACCCGCATCGCCGGCGACATCGACCTCAATGTGCCGATCCTGTCGGCGGCGATGGACACCGTCACCGAGGCGCGCCTCGCCATCGCCATGGCCCAGGCCGGCGGCATCGGCGTCATCCACCGCAATTTCTCGCCGGCCGAGCAGGCCGAGCAGGTGCGCCAGGTCAAGAAATTCGAATCCGGCATGGTGATCAATCCCGTCACCATCGGCCCCGACGCCACCCTTGCCGACGCGCTGTCGCTGATGCGCACCTACTCGATTTCGGGCATCCCGGTGGTCGAGAATGGCGGCACCGGTGGCCAGAAGATCGGCCGTCTGGTCGGCATCCTGACCAACCGCGACGTGCGTTTTGCGTCCGATCCGGCGCAGAAGGTCTACGAACTGATGACTCGTGAGAACCTGATCACGGTCAAGGAGAATGTCGACCAGGACGAGGCCAAGCGGCTTCTGCACCAGCATCGCATCGAGAAGCTGGTCGTTGTCGACAAGCAGGGCAACTGCGTCGGGCTGATCACCGTCAAGGACATCGAGAAGTCGCAGCTCAACCCGCACGCCAGCAAGGACGCGCAGGGCCGCCTGCGCGCCGCCGCCGCCACCAGCGTCGGCGACGACGGCTACGAGCGCGCCGAACGCCTGATCGAGGCCGGTGTCGATCTTCTGGTCATCGACACCGCGCATGGCCACTCGCAGCGCGTGCTGGACGCGGTGACGCGCGCCAAGAAACTCTCCAACTCGGTTCGCATCCTGGCCGGCAATGTCGCCACCGCGGAAGGCACGCAGGCGCTGATCGACGCCGGCGCCGACGCCGTCAAGGTGGGCATCGGGCCGGGCTCCATCTGCACCACCCGCATCGTTGCCGGCGTTGGCGTGCCGCAGCTTTCGGCCATCATGTCGGCGGTGGAAACCGCGCACAAATCGGGAGTTTCGGTGATCGCCGATGGCGGCATCAAATATTCCGGCGATCTCGCCAAGGCGCTCGCCGCCGGTGCCAGCGCCGCCATGATCGGCTCGCTGCTGGCCGGAACCGATGAAAGCCCGGGCGAGGTCTATCTACACCAGGGCCGCTCCTTCAAGGCCTATCGCGGCATGGGTTCGGTCGGCGCCATGGCGCGCGGCTCCGCCGATCGCTACTTCCAGGCCGAGGTGCGCGACACGCTGAAACTGGTCCCGGAGGGCATCGAAGGGCAGGTTCCCTACAAAGGACCTGTGTCTGGTGTGCTGCACCAGCTTGCGGGCGGGCTGAAAGCCGCTATGGGTTATGTCGGCGGTCGCGATCTTGCCGATTTCCGCGAACGCGCCACCTTTGTGCGCATATCCAACGCCGGACTTCGTGAAAGCCACGCCCATGACGTCACGATTACCCGCGAAAGCCCGAACTATCCCGGCGGAGTCTGATCCGTACGGGTTCGGGCGAAGCCTGACAGCGACGATCCTGCGGCTACCACGCCACGCGGCCGCGCTCTGTTTCCTGTCGGCGGCGATTTTCATCGCCATGACGGCGCTGGAATTCCTCTACTTTCGCCAGTTGAGCGGCGGCCTGCCGTCACTCGACACGCGCTTTCTCGGTTTCACGCCGGACGAGGGCATGGCCTGGCTGACGTCGCTCGGCCGGCGCGGTGGCGAGATCATTCTCGTCTGGCACTATCTGACCTTCGATCTCTTGTTCCCGGCGCTGTTGTCGATGACGCTGGTCAGCCTGGTCCTGGCAACAGGGAGGCGGTTGACGGGTTTCCGTGTGCTGCCGGGGCAGATGCAGTCGATCTTCGCGCTGGTGCTGGTGCTGCCCTACACGCTTGCCGACTATGCCCAGAACATCGCGGTGGCCAGCCTTCTGTCGGATTTCCTGTCGGCCAACCCGGATTCGCTGTCCTTCGCCTCGGCGCTGATCGTCACCAAATTCGCGCTTCTCGCCATCCCGGTCATCGTCATTGCCGTTTTCTGGCTGGTGGCGCAGAAACAACGTTGACCTGATCCGGCATCAGGGCAGGAGGTTCCATGAACCAGACCACGATCTTCTGGCCTGTTCTGGCGCATGTGCTGCTGGTCTACATTGTCTACGGCGTCATGGGCCGGCGCAGATTTTTCGCTGTCAAGTCAGGCGAGGCCAAGGTCGGCCAGTACAAGGTGCGCTCGACCGAGCCATCATCCAGCGTCACCGTTGCCAACAATCTGATCAACCAGTTCGAATTGCCGGTGCTTTTCTACGTGCTGTGCCTGGCGCTCCACCTGACCAATGGCGTCAACTATCTGACACTGGCCCTGACGTGGATCTTTGTCGCGTCACGCTATTTTCATGCCTGGGTTCACCTGACCAGCAACAATCTGCTCCTGCGCAGCCGCTCCTTCTTTCTGGGTGCGGTGATTCTCTTGCTCGCCTGGATATGGTTCGCGCTTCACCTGCTCGGGACCGTGTGAGCGGTTACCCTTCCCTTGTGGGAGGGTCGCTTCGCAAACCTAGACTAGAGATCGAACACGGCGATCTTGCGGTTGTCGAACTTGATGCCGATCTCGCCGCGCACCAGCTTGAGCGCCGCCTCACCGAATACGGCGCGCCGCCAACCCTGCAGGGCTGGTACGTCGGCGGCTTCTCCTTCAGCCGCGATGCGATCGATGTCGTCGCTGGAGGCCAGTACCTTCGAGGCCACGCCCTCCTTTTCGGCGACGATCCGGAGCAGAACTTTCAAGAGTTCCGCCGCCGCGTTCGAGCCCTCGGGCGGCTGGAAGTTCTTTGGCAGTTTCGGCATCTGCTCCTTGGGCAGGGCAAGCGCGGCGTTGACCGCGCCAAGCAGTGCCGTTGCCGTCGAGGAGCGCTCCCAGCCCTTCGGTGTCGTGCGCAGCTTGCCAAGGGCCGCCGCGTCGCGCGGCGCCTGCTGCGCCACCTCGTAGATGGCGTCGTCCTTGAGCACCCGGCCGCGCGGCACGTCGCGTTCACGCGCCTCGCGCTCGCGCCATGCGGCCACGGTTTGCACGATCGCCAGTTCCTGCGGCTTGCGCAGCCGCATCTTCAGCCGCTTCCAGGCATCCTCGGGGTGCGGATCGTAGGTCTCGCGCGAGGTCAGGACATCCATTTCCTCGTTCAGCCAGTGGGCGCGGTCTTCCCGCGCCAGCTCGGCGCTGAGGTGCTGATAAACCTCGATCAGATGGGTGACGTCGGCCAGCGCGTAGTCGAGCTGCTTGTCGGAAAGCGGCCGGTGGCGCCAGTCGGTGAAACGCGACGACTTGTCGAGCCGCGCGCCGGTGATCCGCTGCACGAGCTGGTCGTAGGAAACACTGTCGCCGAAGCCGCAGACCATCGCCGCCACTTGCGTGTCGAACACTGGATGCGGGACGAGGTCGCCGAGGTGAACGATGATTTCGATGTCCTGCCGCGCGGCATGGAAGACTTTGACCACCGCCTCGTTGGCCATCAGCTTGAAGAACGGCTTGAGGTCGATGTCGGGCGACAGCGGGTCGATCAGCGCCGTTACGCCCGGTGCGGCCATCTGGATCAGGCACAGGATCGGCCAAAAAGTCGTTTCGCGAATGAACTCGGTGTCGACGGTGACGAAATCCGACTTTTCGAAAGCGGCGAGAACGGTCTCGAGTTCTTTCTGGGTGGTGATGACGTGCATCAAATCGCTTTTGGCAAAGAGTAGGGTCTTCTTCAATTTCAGCCGGCAAGGCTTTCGTCAAGCGCCGGCACCGTCGTTACGACCCCACCGGACCGTCCGGGTCGCTGTTTCTTCTGGCCAGTCGCGCGAAAACCGTCGAGGTGCGCAAAAGCGCGGTGAAGCGGCCGCGCTTTTGTGCCGGAACGCCGGACCGGGCCTGCATCCGGTAGAGAATGACGGCGATGAAGATCGCGTAGACCAGGGCGCTGAACACGAACAGCGCGCTCGGCCCGAAATACTGCATCGCCGTCGATGCGGCGAACGGCCCGCCAATGGCGCCGAAGGAGTAGAACAGCATCAGCGCCGCGTTGATCAGCACGAACTCGCCGGTGTCGGCGCGGTCGTTGGAATGCGCCGCCGACAGCGAATAAAGCGGCATGGCGAAACAGCCGAAGATGAAGATGATGACGAAATTAAGCGCCGGATTGCTGCCGGCGATGAACACCAGAGCCAGTGCCGCCAGCATCGCGCAGCAGGTCGTTATCAACAGCACCCGGCGCCGGTCCCAGCGGTCGGACAGGTAGCCGAGCGGATACTGGATGATGGCGCCGCCGAAAATGCCGACGCTGACGAAGGTGACGACATCGGCGACCGACATGCCGATCTGCTCGGCATAGACCGGCGACAGGGTGCGGAAGGCGCTGTTGGTGACGCCGACGGCGATGCAGCCGAAGCAACCGAGCGGCGAAATCCGCCAGACGCGCGCCAGGTCGAGCTTGACCTCCTCGGGCGGGATCGGGTTGGAGCGGTCGCCGAGCGAGACCGGCACCAGCGAGAGCGTGATCATGATCGACATGATGGCGAAGATGGTGAAGCCGCCGGCGCCGAAAACGGGAATCAGGAACTGGGCGCCGGTGACGGAACCGGTGTCGACCATCCGGTAGATCGCCAGCACGCGGGCGCGATCCTTGTTGGCGACGCCGGAATTCAGCCAGCTTTCGACGATGGTGAACAGCCCGGCGAAACAGAAGCCGCCGATAAAGCGCACCGCGCACCACATCACCGGATCGAGGACCAGCACCAGCAGCAAGGTGCCGACCGAGGCGATCGCCGCCAGCGCTGAAAACGCCCTGATATGGCCGACCGCCTTCATGATGCGGGTGATGGCCAGGCAGCCAAGCAGGAAGCCGGCGAAGTAGAAGGTGCCCATCAGGCCGATGGCGGAGGCGGAAAACCCTTCCTGCGCGCCGCGCAGTGCGATCAGCGTGCTCTGCAGCCCGTTGCCGCCGAGCAGGATGCCGGCAGCGAGAAGGAGCGGGAGCAGCGGGCGGATGGAGGACATGAAGGGGTGATCACGTGTCGGTGATCCCTTATTGGACCATCACCTTGGCCTTTGCCAGCGGCATTTCCCGGCAAGACCCTCTGCCGCCAGCCTCGCTTGCCTTGACAAATCCGGCCTCCCATGCGCTTTTCGCGCGAATTTTGAGGCCGGGCTTGATGCTTCGGCCTGCAACCCAGCACCCCGGACTTTTACCAATGACAATGCACCGCTACCGCAGCCATACCTGTGCCCAGTTGAGAAAGAGCGACGTCGGCTCGACCGTTCGCCTGTCGGGCTGGGTGCATCGCGTGCGCGATCATGGCGGCCTACTCTTCATCGACCTGCGCGACCATTATGGCCTGACCCAGATCGTCGCCGATCCGGACTCGCCGGCCTTCAAGGTCGCCGAGACCGTGCGCGGCGAATGGGTTATCCGCGTCGATGGCGAGGTCAAGGCTCGCTTGCCAGAGACCACCAACGCCAACCTGCCGACCGGCGAGATCGAGATTTTCGCCCGCGAGATCGAAGTGCTGTCGGCGGCCAAGGAATTGCCGCTGCCGGTGTTCGGCGAACCGGACTATCCCGAGGATATCCGCCTGAAGTATCGCTTCCTCGATCTGCGCCGCGACACGTTGCACAAGAACATCGTGGCGCGGACAAAGATCATCGCCGAGATGCGCAGGCGCATGGGCGAGGTTGGCTTCACGGAATTCTCGACGCCGATCCTCACCGCCTCGTCCCCGGAAGGCGCGCGCGACTTCCTGGTGCCGTCGCGCATCCATCCCGGCACCTTCTACGCGCTGCCGCAGGCGCCGCAGCAGTACAAGCAACTGATCATGGTGTCAGGCTTCGACCGCTATTTCCAGATCGCGCCCTGCTTTCGCGACGAGGACCCGCGCGCCGACCGACTGCCCGGCGAATTCTACCAGCTCGACCTTGAAATGAGTTTCGTCGAGCAGGACGACGTGCTGTCGACCATGGAACCGGTGATGCGCGGCGTCTTCGAGACCTTCGCCAACGGCAAGCCGGTGACGCAGAGATTCCAGCGCATTCCCTATGATGTCGCCATGCGCAAATACGGCTCCGACAAGCCCGACCTGCGCAATCCGATCGAGATGCAGGCCGTCTCCGATCACTTCCGCGATTCCGGCTTCAAGGTGTTCGCCAACATCCTCGCCAACGACCCGAAGGCCGAGGTGTGGGGCATTCCGGCAAAGACCGGCGGCAGCCGCGCCTTCTGCGACCGCATGAACTCCTGGGCGCAGGGCGAGGGCCAGCCGGGACTGGGTTATATCTTCTGGCGCAAGGAGGGCGACAAGCTCGAAGGCGCCGGTCCGCTCGCCAAGAACATCGGCGAGGAGCGCACCGAGGCGATCCGCCAACAGCTCGGCCTTGCCGACGGCGACGCCGCCTTCTTCGTCGCCGGCGACCCGAAGAAGTTCGTCTCGTTTGCGGGGGCGGCGCGCACGCGCGCCGGCGAGGAACTGAACCTTGTCGACCGCGAGCGCTTCGAGCTGTGCTGGATCGTCGACTTCCCCTTCTTCGAATGGAACGAGGAGGAGAAGAAGATCGACTTTGCCCACAACCCGTTCTCGATGCCGCAGGGCGGCATCGATGCGCTGAACGGCGAGGACCTGCTCGGCATCAAGGCCTTCCAGTACGATATGGTCTGCAACGGGTTCGAGATCGCTAGCGGAGGCATTCGCAACCACCTGCCCGAGACCATGGTCAAGGCGTTCGAGACGGTCGGGCTCGACCGCGCCACGGTCGAGGAGCGCTTCGGCGGCCTCTACCGCGCCTTCCAGTATGGCGCCCCTCCCCATGGCGGCATGGCCGCCGGCGTCGACCGCGTCGTCATGCTCCTGGTGGGCGCCAAGAACCTGCGTGAGATCACCATGTTCCCGATGAATCAGCAGGCCTACGACCTGCTGATGAATGCCCCTTCGGAAGCGAGCCCCCAGCAGCTTCGCGAACTGGCGCTGCGCGTCGCGGTGCCCAAGAAGGACGCCTGATCGCGAGCTTCGGGCGATGCTTTAAAGAACCGTCCGAACCGATTCATTCGATTCGCTAAATCCACAAAAAAGCCCGGCATCGCCGGGCTTCTTTGCATGTCGAGGTCGCTTCGATCAGTCTTCGTTGGCCTTGACGGTGACGCCGAGCGTCTTCGGCAGGTCGAGCGGGTTGGACATGGCGCCCGCCATGATCAGCGCGAACGGCACAGATGCCGGCGGCTCGGCCGAAACTTCGAGGCTCTTCGGATCGTCGAGATATTTGCTGACAGCGGCCGTCACTTGCGCCGTCAGCTCCGGGTTGTTGAGCTGCGCCATGCCGAACGGCACGATCGCCTTGGCCTGGTTGGCAATGTCCTTGCCGGACATGCCCTGCTGCTTGCCGACATATTCCAGCACCTTGTTGGTCAGGGAATCGTCGTCGAAGCGGATCGAGGCGCTGTTGAACGAAAGCTGCTGCAACAGGCCGAGCATGGCCATGCCTTGCGTCGAATTGTCGGCGCCTTCGGGCTGCGCCGCCATCTTCTTCTGCATCTCCTGCAGCGACTTGATGAAGTCCATCGTATAGCCGCCGAGATCGAAGGTCATGCCGAGCGTGCCGGCGTTCTCGACGGAAATGTCGTATTTCGACAGTTCCATCTTGCCGTCAGCCGGCTGCCAGGTGCCGGCCATCTCGAAATTGCCCGCGATGTTCTGGTAGCCGAGCGCGTCGATGACTTCCTTGGATTTGGGGTCGTCGACCAGCGTCAGGTCGGCGTTGAATTTTTCCGTCGTGCCGGTGAATTCCATCGCCTTGCCGTCCGCCGGCGGTGTGATCTCGATGGCGAGCCCGTCCATCGAGAAGGCGGTCTTGTCGGCGACCTTGACCGTCATGTTTGAGAGTTCGGCAGACTTGTACATCATCAGCGAACCCAGCGGGCCGGTGGCGCCCTCGGCCGGAACCGTCATGTCATGGATGACGAAGGGGCTGAGATTGAGGGTGACGCCATCCTTGCTGTGCTCGAACGCCGACGTCGAGACAGTTGCGATGTCATAGCCACCGTTTGCCGCGGTGACGCCTTCCAGTTTGACGTCGCCGATGACAAGGGCTTCCTTTTCGGCCGCCGGTTTGACGGAAACGCCCTGCAGCACCATGCTGGTGTTGTCACCGGTTACGCCGGTCCAGGAGACGTCGACACCCTGGGCGGCAAGCGCTGCCTTCAGCCGGTCGGCGACCGCGGTATCCTGTGCGAGGGCCGCGTTCAGCGGCAGCGTGAGCAAAAAGGTCGAAAAAGCTAGTTTCTGGAGAGTCGAGCGTTTGATTGTCATCGCGAGTTCCCTGAGAGTATCCTGAAATTGTTTTTCAATTCTTTGCGCCATCACCATTCCGTGACGAACTGGACGGGAAAAAGGCGTGTCCCGGCACAATGGTCAAAAATCACGGCGAAAGGCAAACCCGATCCCACCGTCTTTGCGCAAACCGGTGAATTTGTCATGAATATCCGGTTGCCGGATGTCGCTGCGCTTGGCCATAGAGACCGCATGTAACGGGTTGATGTTGGCCAATATCCTCCAAGGCACGGTTTGATGTTGCAGAGGGGGCGGGACATCTGCCTGCCTCTTGCCGCGAATCACCCGCTCGGCTAGTCCCAGCCCATGGGAAAAAGGCTTTTGCCGCCTCAAGATGGCGGCGGCGATCATATCGAACCGGTCGATCTGAAGAAGGCGCTGGAAGAGCGCTATCTTGCCTATGCGCTGTCGACCATCATGCACCGGGCGCTGCCCGACGTGCGCGACGGACTAAAGCCGGTCCATCGCCGCATCATGCATGCCATGCGCCTGCTGCGCCTCAATCCCGACCAGGGCTTTGCCAAATGCGCCCGCATCGTCGGCGAAGTGATGGGCAAGTTCCACCCGCATGGCGACCAGTCGATCTATGACGCCCTGGTGCGGCTGGCGCAGGATTTCTCGATGCGCTACCCGCTGGTCGACGGGCAAGGCAATTTCGGCAACATCGACGGCGATAACGCCGCCGCCATGCGCTACACCGAAGCGCGCATGACCGATGTGGCGACCGAGCTGTTGTCCGGCATCACCGAGGACGCCGTCGACTATCGGCCGACCTACAATGAAGAGGATGAGGAGCCGGTGGTCTTGCCCGGCGCCTTTCCGAACCTCCTGGCCAACGGCTCGTCCGGCATCGCTGTCGGCATGGCGACATCGATCCCACCGCACAACGCGGCCGAGCTTTGCGATGCGGCACTTCACCTGATCGAGCATCGCGATGCACCGGTGGCGAAGCTGATGGACTTCGTCCAGGGCCCGGATTTTCCGACCGGCGGCATCATCGTCGACAGCCGCGCCTCTATCCTCGAAGCCTATGAGACCGGGCGCGGCGGCTTTCGTGTCCGGTCGAAATGGAGCCAGGAGGACCAGGGCAGGGGCACTTGGAGCATCGTCGTCACCGAAATTCCCTATGGCGTACAGAAGGCGCGGCTGATCGAGAAGATCGCCGAACTGTTGATGGCGCGCAAATTGCCGTTGCTCGAGGATATCAGGGACGAGAGCGCCGAGGACATCCGCGTCGTGCTGGTGCCGAAGAGCCGTTCTGTCGACCCCGGCATCCTGATGGAATCGCTGTTCAAGCTTACCGAGCTTGAAAGCCGTTTCCCGCTCAACATGAATGTCCTGTCGCGGGGCAAGGTGCCCAACGTCTTGTCGCTGAAGGGCGTGCTGCAGGAATGGCTCGAGCACCGCCGCGATGTTTTGATCCGCCGCTCGAAACATCGCCTCGGCGAGATCGAAAAGCGGCTGGAGATCCTTGCCGGCTACCTGATCGCCTACCTCAACATCGACGAGGTGATCAGGATCATCCGCGAGGAGGATGAGCCCAAGCAGGTGATGATGGCCCGCTGGTCGCTCACCGACACCCAGGCCGAAGCAATCCTCAACATGCGGCTGCGCGCTCTGCGCAAGCTGGAAGAATTCGAGATCCGCAAGGAATTCGACGGCTTGAGCGCCGAGAAGAAGCAGATCGAGGCACTGCTGGCATCCGATGCCAAGCAATGGTCGACGATCAAGTGGGAAGTCACCAACATCCGCGACAAGTTCGGCCCGGAGACCGAGCTCGGCAAGCGCCGCACCCAGTTCGCCGATGCGCCCGAGCACGATCTGACCGACATTGCGCACGCCATGATCGAGCGCGAGCCGGTCACCGTTGTCGTCTCGGAAAAGGGTTGGCTGAGGGCCATGAAGGGGCATCTGGCCGATCTCTCGACTCTGACCTTCAAGGAAGGCGACAGCCTCAAGCTAGCTTTCCATGCCCAGACCACCGACAAGGTGCTCGTCTTCACCACCGGCGGCAAGTTCTACACCATCGGCGCCGACCGGCTGCCGGGCGGGCGTGGTCACGGCGAGCCGATCCGCATCATCGTCGACATGGACAATGATCAGGACATCGTCACCGCTTTCGTTCATGATCCGAAGCGCAAGCTCTTGCTGGCATCGCACGACGCCAATGGCTTCATCGTGCCGGAGGAAGAGGTGGTCGCCAACACCCGCAAGGGCAAGCAGGTGATGAACGTCAAGGCGCCCGATGAAGCGCAGCGCTGCGTGCCGGTCGCGGGCGATCATCTGGCCATCGTCGGTGAGAACCGCAAGATGCTGGTGTTCGCGCTTTCCGAGATTCCGGAGATGGGGCGCGGCAAGGGCGTGCGCCTGCAGAAATACAAGGACGGCGGCCTTCTCGACCTCAAGCCATTCACACTGGACACCGGCCTCACCTGGCAGGATTCGGCCGACCGCACCTTCACCAGGTCGCGCGAGGAACTGGCCGAATGGATCGGCGCTCGTGCTTCGGCCGGACGCATGGTGCCAAAAGGGTTCCCCAGGACGGGGAAGTTTGGGTAGGCGCCTCTTCCTTCTCCCGCTGCGGGAGAAGGTGGCCGAGCGAGCCCGGTCGGATGAGGGGCGTTCCAGCTTGGCGCCCCCGGCGAATCGGTGGCATGACAGCCAACGTCGCATTTCTTCCAGCACCCTCATCCGTCTCGGCGCTTCACGCCGATCCATCTTCTCCCTCGAGGGGGAGTGCAGCAGCTTCACCAGCACCATTTGGACTATCGTCACGATTGCTGCACTATATCGGTGCATAAGTGGGATCAGTGCATAAATGGGAGGGGTGTTTGGGAAAGGCAGGCGTTTGAAGGAAGCAAAAATCCAGAAGCCGGAACGTCAGCAGCGCCTGTTTGGCCTGTCGACGCCGTTGAGGTCCGCCGTCATCCCGCCGCTGTCGGCGGCGCGCTGGCTGCTGGTGCTGATCGTCGCCGCCGGCGTCTACTTCTTTCACGGTTTCCTGTTTCCCGTGCTGGCGGCGCTTGTCATCGCTTTCGCCAGCTGGCCGCTTTATCGGCGGCTGCTGGCCGGTGTCGGCGGCAACCGCACCATCGCCGCGACCTTTGCCATCCTGTTCATCCTTGCCTTCCTGGTGGTTCCGATCGCGCTTGCCGGCACCTACGCCATCAACGAGGTGCGCGAATGGGTCGGCTGGGCGATCGAAACCAACCGGCACGGTGCCGTGACGCCGCACTGGATCGCCACGCTGCCTGTCGTGGGCGACTGGCTGAACGAGCAGTGGACGGCCAATTTTGGCCATCCCGGCGGCATTGGTGAACTGATCCAGCTGGTCAGCGGCGCCAATATCGGCAGCATCTACCGCGGCGTGCTGGCTGCCGGCGGCAGTGCTTTCGGCCTGCTGTTGACGTTGTTGTTCATGATGATCGCGCTGTTCTTCGCCTATCGTGACGGCGAGCACTTTGCTGGCCAGGTCGATCGTCTTGGCGAACGCATCCTGCCGACGAGATGGGAGCGGATTTCGCGCGTCGTGCCGGCGACGATCTCTTCGACCGTGACCGGCATGACCGTCATCGCCATCGGCGAGGGGCTGGTGCTGGGCGTCGCCTACTGGCTGGCCGGCGTGCCGTCGCCGGTAACGCTCGGAGCCCTGACAGGTGTCATGGCGCTTATCCCCGGCGGCGCGCCACTGTCCTTCACCCTGGTCTCGATCTACCTCGCTGCCAGCGGTTCGCCGATGGCCGGGCTGGCGCTGTTTTTGTGGGGCGCGGTCGAGCTGTTCATCGTCGACAAGACATTGCGCCCGAAGCTCGTCGGCGGCCCGATAAAACTGCCCTTCCTGCCCACTTTTTTCGGCCTTATCGGTGGCGTCAAGACCATGGGTTTTCTGGGCCTGTTCATCGGCCCCGTGCTGATGGCCCTGCTGGTTGCGATCTGGCGCGAATGGCTGCGCGAGGTGGAACTGGCCGATGAAGTGGTCCCCGATTCGGTGGCGGAAATCGAGGCTGTTCCTCGGATAGAGGTTCTGCCCGAGCCTGTCGCGGTGAAGAAGGCCAGCGCCTGATCCCGAAAGCCGGCTTGCGCCATTTTGCTAGGCGGGATGATGCACCGCGAGGTCGGTACGGCGCTTGCGTCCCTCGTGCAGCTGCCAAAGCGAATGCGCGACCAGCGTGATGATCAGGATCGCGCCGCCGATCAGGCTGTTGCGGGTCGGTGTTTCGGCAAAGATCATCCAGACCCACACCGGCGCCAGCACGGTTTCGAGCAGATAGAACATCGCCACTTCCGGCCCTGAAATGTACCTTGGCCCGTTGGCGAGACAGAAGAACGAGATCGGCATGACGACGGCGCCGTTGAAGATGATCCACCACGGCGCGTTCACCTGGATGCCTTCGCCAGTGACCATGAATGCCGCCAGCGCGAGTGGCAGAAGGACGCCGACCAGGGCCGTGAATCCCATGTCCTTGCCGCTGGCGCGCGAGATGGTGATGGCTACGGCGATGAAGAAAGCCGAGCACAGCGCCATGAAATCGCCGAACAGATGCCCGGTGCCGACCGAACCGCCGACAATGACCAGCACGCCGAGGATCATGATCAGCATCGCGGCGAGCGTCACCAGCCTCGGCCTCTCCTTCAGGAATATCCAGGACAGCAATGCCGCGAACACGGTGTTGAAAGCCAGGATGAACACCAGGTCGGCGGTCGAGGTGTGATAGACGCCGGTGACGAAGGTGATTGAGGTCAGCCCGTAGCAAATCGCCACGACGAGGCCGGACCAGCCGGGGATGAGTTGTGGGGCGTTCCGGCTGAGCGCGCGCCAGATCGACCAGATTATCATGGCCGCGACGAAGGTGGTGCCGGTGCGCAACAACAGGATCGTCCATGCGCCGCCGTCGGCGAGACGGATCAGCGGAATGTCCAAGGTCAGTGTCAGTCCGCCAATGGCGGTTATCAAGAGGCCCTTCTGGTGATCGTTGTGGGAGGACATGCGGCAACTTTCGCAATGAAATGCAGGTGACCCGCGCAATGGCGCACTCTCCGGCCAACCGGCTGAAGGACCAGCATCCCTGCCTTGAAACAGTTTAAGCGTGGATCGTGGAAAAACTCAGCGTGCGACCGCTTCGTTGGTGTAGCGCTCCCAGCCTTTTGGACCGAGATGCTCCTGCGGCATGAAGCGCATCTTATAATTCATCTTGCGCGAGCCGTTGACCCAGTAGCCAAGGTAGACATGGGGCAGGCCCATCGCCCGGGCGCGAGCGATATGGTCGAGGATCATGAACGTGCCGAGCGAGCGCTCATCGAAATCGGGATTGAAGTAGGAATAGACCATCGACAGGCCGTCGGCCATCTTGTCGGTAAGCGCCACCGCGATCAGCTCGCCCTGTCCCTTGCCGGTGATAAAGGTGTCGGGTCCGCGCCGCCGGTACTCGATCACCTTGGTGTCGACATGAGTGTCCTCCACCATCATGGCGTAGTCGAGCACCGTCATGTCGGACATGCCGCCACGACGGTGACGGGCATCAAGGTAGCTGCGGAACAGGGAATATTGTTCGGTGGAGGGTTCGGCACCGTGCATGACGCCGACGAGGTCGGAATTGTGCTGCAGCACGCGTCTCATGCTGCGGCTGATGACGAATTCCTGGGCCAGGATACGCACGGACACACAGGCGCGGCAGGTCTCGCACGCCGGCCTGTAGGCGATGTTCTGCGAGCGCCGGAAGCCGCCTTGCGTAAGCAGGTCATTCATCTCCGACGCCTTGTCACCGACCAGATGCGTGAACACTTTGCGCTCGAACTGGCCGTCGAGATAGGGGCACGGCGACGGCGCGGTCAGGAAGAACTGCGGCGACTGGGTCGGATGCTGCGTCATCGAGCCTTTGGATACACTCCTTCGAATCGCTCTACCTTTGGCGCTGACGGCGAAAAATTCAACAGGATTGTGAGGGCGTGGTTGAGACGACGCTTCACATTTGCGCCGACAGGGCCTGCAGCGCTCCCGAAAATGCCGTCAGCGGTCGGTGCGGCTGACCACCGTGCCAAGCAGCAGATCGTGCAGCGTGCGCTTGCGATCGGCGAACAAGGTCACCAGCAGGACCAGCGGCGACAGGATGACGTTGCCGGCCCAGAACAGCACCGAATGAACAACGGCGGTGAGACCGTCGATCGACCTGCCGTCGAGCCGGTCGAGGCGGATGCCCATCATCTTCATGCCCGTCGTGGCCTGGTCGGCGCTGCCCAGCGTGTTCCAGATGTAGAGGATGGCAACGGCCGGCACCAGGACGCCAAACAGCATCCAGCCAAGGCCGAGGGTCAGCAGCCCGAGGAAAAATACCAATATGGCGAACGGGATGGTGAGCAGTGCGACAATGACATAGTCGATCACGAAGGCCAGGATGCGCCGCGTGCGCACTCCGTCATAGGCCCGCACGTCGTCAAGCCTGGTGATGATGATTTCTCCGTCGAGAACGCGCGCGTTCATGTCATTTCCTCGTAATAAGGCCCGACATAGGGTGTGGGCCGATCGGCATTGAAATGGTGAAGGCCCGCGGCGGAATCAAGATCGGGCTGTTCACGGCGAGCAAGGCACGAACGGCACGAGATGCAATGTGAATCGGTTGAATTTGCTTTGCGGATAGCATTAGCTTGCTGCGGCGCAACAAAGCGCACAGGGGCAGAGGGACGGGGCACCATGGACTACGACATGCTGGTCATCGGCAGCGGCCCCTCCGGGCGCCGCGCTGCGGTACAGTCGGCCAAGCTCGGCAAATCGGTGCTGGTGGTCGACCGGGGCCGGCGTCTCGGCGGCGTATCGGTGCATACCGGCACCATCCCATCGAAAACCCTGCGCGAAACGGTGCTCAACCTCTCGGGCTGGCGCGAGCGCGGCTTTTATGGCCGAGGCTATCGGGTCAAGCAGGACATCTCGGTCGGCGACCTGATCGAACGCTTGCACAAGACGCTCGATCACGAGGTCGAGGTGCTGCAGCACCAGTTCATGCGCAACACGGTCAGGAGCACGCGCGCGGATGTGAAATTTCTTGGCCCCAACAAGGTCAGCCTGACCACCGACACTGGCGACTACAGCGAGGTCGGTTTCGCCCATGCCCTGATCGCGGTCGGCACAAGGCCGCACCGGCCGCGCGACGTGCCTTTCGACAAGACCCGCGTCTTCGACAGCGACGAGATGCTGGAGCTTGACCGCCTGCCGCGAACCCTGACCGTGATCGGCGGCGGCGTCATCGGCGTCGAATACGCAACGATCTTTTCAGCGCTCGATGTGCCGGTGACGCTGGTCGAGCCGCGCAACTCGATCCTTGATTTCGTCGACCGTGAGATCGTTGACGATTTCATCCACCAGATGCGCGATCGCGGCATGACGATCCGCCTGGGCAGCGCGGTGAAGGAGATCCGGTCCAAGCCGGACGCGGCCGAAGTGGAACTGGCTGATGGCCGCACCATCCGCTCTGAGGTCGTGCTCTACGCCGCCGGTCGCACCGGCAATGTCGGCAGCCTGGGGCTGGATATTGTTGGCATCGACGCCGACCCGAGGGGGCGTATCAAGGTCGATCAGCAGACTTTCCAGACCAGCGTGGCAAACATCTACGCCGCCGGCGATGTCATCGGCTTTCCGAGCCTCGCCTCCACCTCGATGGAGCAAGGCAGGGTGGCGGCCTGCCACGCCTTCGGCGTACCCCTGCCGCCGCCACCGGAAACCTTTCCCTACGGCATCTATGCGGTACCGGAGATATCGACAGTCGGCCAGTCCGAGGAACAGGTGCGCGAGAGTGGGGCCGCCTACGAGGTCGGCGTGGCGCGCTTCCGCGAGACCTCGCGCGGCCACATCATGGGCGTCAACACCGGCTTCCTGAAGCTGTTGTTCTCGATCGAGACGCGCCGGCTGCTTGGCGCGCATATTGTCGGCGAGGGCGCCACCGAGCTCATTCACATTGGCCAGGCTGTGATCAATCTCGGCGGCACCGTCGATTTCTTCGTCAACAACACCTTCAACTATCCGACGCTTGCCGAAGCCTACAAGATCGCCGGGCTCGACGCCTGGAACCGGATGGGGCGAGGGTAGGCTCTACCCTTCCATCTGGGCGAGCAGCGCCAGCATAACGTCGGCGGAAGGCATCGGCAGCACCGCTTCGATTTCCGCCGGCCGCACGCCGGCAATCGCGGCATCGGTGCCGCCGGCGACAGTACCGAGCGGCCCGCGAAAACCGTGCTTCGACCAGGCGAGTTCCTGCAGTTTCGGACTGGTCAGCGCCTCCAGCAGCCTGTCGACAGCCGGATCGATGACGATCAGCGGATGCGCCGAGTAGACAGTCGGTCTGGGGTAGAGAATTTCAGGCTTCGCGCCCACGCCACCCTGCACCCTTTGCCAGCGTGCCGGATCGGCGAGCGCCCATTCGACCAACTGGTTTTCGTAGCCGATCACCATTGGCTCGGCGCCGAGGCCACCGGCGATGTACTGGTCGAACAGTTTTCCTGAGGATGACGACTTCAGACCCATGCTGCGGAAGATCGCCTTGGCCTGGTCGCCATGTTGGGCGAGCAGTTCCTGCGTCGCCACGTCGCCGCTCATCAGGCTCAGCACCAGCCCTGCGAACATGAAGCCGGAATTGGAGCGGTTGGGGTCGGTGGAGACGATGCGGGCCCGGCCGTAGAGTTCATCAATGCCGAGATCCGACCAGGTCTTGCCTGCAAGAATGGCATCGAGCAATGCCTTCAGGTCGAGCTGATTGTAGCCGCCCTTGGCGGCGACAGTAACCAGTCCGCTCTTCTTCAGGCCTTCGACCACCGGCCCCCAGGTGTAGACGACGATCGGCGAGTTGAGTACCACCTGGTCGTTGCGGATCGGCACGCCGCTCTTGCGTGCGAGGTCGACCATGATCGACGATGAAGGCCATAGGAACTGCGGCTTTTGCGACAGAAGTGCTGCCTCCCGCACCATCTCGACGGAGCCGGCGACACGAGCGTCCAGCTCCAACCCGTAGCCACCCAGAGCATGAACGACATCCGGATCGGCCAGGAATGCCTGCTTTTCGCCGCCGACAAAGCCGAACAGATGCGCCTTGTTGCCGAGATAGCCGCGGAATTCGGGGCGGTCCTTAAGCGTCAGATAGCCGCCTGTGCCGGCAGCAGCGGCACCCAGCAGACCCAGTCCGAAAGCGCGGCGCGAAATGGCCATCAGCGACCGATATCCTCTTTGAGTGACTCCTGAATGAGTCGCAGATCAACGTCGAGCGTGCCGAGTTCACTGTCGGCCAGGCTGTCGGCATAGTGCATGAAGGCATCCTGCAGCTTGATGATCACCGCGCCGATATTGGCCAGCCGCGCCTGACTGGGTGCGCGACGGTTCGCCAACACCGCGTAGCCTTCCGACACCTCGGCGGCCTGCGGCACATAGTAGGTGAGGAACCGCCGTACGGCGGGCGCGCTTTCGGGTTTGGCTTCGACCCTGGAGATCACATCGGCGGCGATGTCGGACAGGTTCTTCACCTTCGCCGCCATGTCCTTGTCGGAAATGGTGCGGGCGGTTGCGGCAAGGCGGTCTGCCGCCGGCTGGGCTTGCGCCAGCAATTCGCGGGCAAAGGCTACGCGGCTGCCGCCGATCGAGCTGAGGTCGAGGCCTTCGAACAGCTGGCGCGGTGCCAGCACGAACACCAGCCCGGCAAAGACCAGCACGGCGATGATCGCAGACACCAGGAACGGAAAATGCGTGAGAAAACTCAGCCCGATCAGCACCGCCGCCGAGACGAGGCCCGCCACGATCCAGTTCCAGTCGTTGCCGAACAAGCCACGCATCTCAGTTGTAGCCGCGGGCGGCGCGGAAAGCGCCCGCCAGGTCGCCGCTGCCATCGAATACGCGCGCCGAAGTCGCCTTTGCAAGGCTGTCGAGCTGGCTCTTGTCGGCGTCGCCGAACGTGATGCCGAACACCGGCACGCGCAGCGGCGCGCTGCGCCATTGCTGAAGAAACTGGTCGGCGCTGCCGTCGGTGCGGCCGTCGGTCATGATGATGATCGCTGGCAGATATTTCAACAGACCCGGCGTCGCCGTGATCTGCTGTAGCGCCTGCTGGGCACAGGCATACATGTCGGTGCCGCCACCGGCATGTTGCCCCGCGACCGCCGCGAGCAGTTGGGCTTGCCCGGCCGCATCGCCGGTTGCTTCGAAATTGGCGCGCACGACACTGTCGAACGGCAGCACGAAGATGCGGTCGGAGGGCGTCCATTGCACCAGCACCTCGCTGGCCTTTTCCGGCGTGAACAGGAATTGCGCCGCAGCCTGCAGCTGTTTCTCGCCCTGATCTTCCATGGAGCCGGAGAAGTCGAAACACAATGCTGTCAGCGAAGGCTTGCGCAAGGCCTCCTGATAGAGGTCGAGCGCCTTGCGGATCACCGCCGGCTCCGGCATGCGAATCGACGTCACCAGCTTGCCCGGATCGAAATTCCAGTCAGGTTCAGCCGCGGCCTGGATCGCCGAGCCGCCAAGCGGCAGCCGCCTGCCGGTGTCGGCGATGCGCTTGCGCACAGCGTCCGTCTGCAGATAGGCGAGCAGGTCGGTGAAGAATTTTTCGACCTCCGGGCCGCGGCCATGGTCGATGAAGCCGAGTGGCGAGTCGCCGACCGCGACGCCGTCGGCCGGATAGACGGCATAGAGCGGCTCCTTGCCCATCTGCTTCAGTTTGTCGTCGGTCTCCTTCAGCGTCGCCTCGTAGTTCCACATCGCGTCGTAGACGGTGCCCTTGCTGGCGCTGTCGACATAGAGATCGGCCAGCCAGCCCGACGAGCCGGACGAACGCTCGACGCCTTGCAGAAGCGCGCTCACCGTTTCACGCACGTTCGCATTGTCGAGATCGCCGGGCTCGATCACTTCCTTGCCGCCAAGCGCGCTGGACAGCATCGCGAGATAGGCGCTGGCGCCCGAATTGGACTGCGTCGCCGAGGTCATCAGGAATTTGAGCTTGCCGTCCTTCACCGCGGCCAGAATGTCCTTCATGAAGACTGGCCTGCCGACCCAGCCAAGCTCGACGGCCTTGGATTTGCGCACGCCCAGAATGACCGGCATCTGCGCGATCGAGGTCAGGTTGCGCACCTTGCGGCCGGAATCGAACAGGTCGACCCACACACTCGAGGCCGGCCAGACCGCGTCTTGCTCAAGGCCGGCAGGCCGTTGCAGGCCAAGGCCGATATCGAGCGAGCCCTCGTAGGCGAAGGTGCAGGTCGCGCCCTGCTTGTCGCAGAATTCCTGAACGATCGGCTGCAGCACCGTGTTTTCCGAGCCCGACACGATGGAGAATTTGACGTTGCTCGAATTGCAGGCCGCCAGCAGCATCGCGAAGGCCATGAGCAGAACGGACGTCAGCGTCTTCGGCATGGCTGTTCCGATCAGGCTTGGGTCAGCGCTTTCTTTAGATCGATCGTCATCTGGTCCATCTGCTTTTCGGCGTCGGCCCGCTTCTGGCGGCCCTCTTGCTGGACCTTGAGCACGCCTTGCACCGTGTCGATCAGGTCGCGGTTTGCCTGTGCCAACGTCTCGACATCGACGATGCCGCGCTGCGCCTGCTCCTCGATCGAGATCGCCTGATCCTTCATCATCTTGGAGGTCTGGCGGATCATCTCGTTGGTGGCGTCCGTCACCGTCTTTTGCAGTTCGAGCGCCGATTTCTGGTTGGTCAACCCAAGCAGGATGACCATCTTCTGCTTCCAGGCCGGCACGGTGAGGGCCGAGGTCGCCTGCAGGTTCTCGATCAGCGTCTCGTCGCCAGACTGGACGATGCGGATTTGCGGCAATTGCTGGATGCCGAGCTGGCGTGCCTGCACCAGATAGAAGACGCGCTTCTCCAGACGATCCAGTGCCTGGACCGCGTCCTGGTAGGTCTGGGCTTCAAGTGTGCCGCCGACATCGCCGCCGGCCGAATCCGCCGCGGTCTTCAGCTTGGGTAATTCGTTGGTGCGATAGTCCTCGACGAATTTCTTGCCTGCCTGCACATAGGCATCGAGCTTGAGGATCGAATCCTTGGTCTGCTCATGCAGGTCATCGAGCACGGCAATGTCGCGCCGCAGCGTGTCCTTGTGGCGGTCGAGCTCGAGGCCGATGCGGTCGATCTGCCCGGCGACGTCCTCGTATTTTTCCTTGAAGCGTTCCAGCCGTGCCTTGAACGACGTGAACAGATTGCCGAGAAATCCTTGGTCTTTCAGCGAGGCCGGATCAAGGTTCTTGGCCTTCATGATGATGTCGGTCAGGAGATCGCCGGTGTCACCGAGATCGCGATTGCGCAACTGGCCCAGAATCTTGTCGGCATAATCGCTGACCGCCTGCTGGGCGCGGTCACCATAGACCGAAATGCCGGCACGATCCCTGACGTCAATCGTGCTTTCGATCCTGGCTATGTCGGATGGGTTGGCAACGATTGTCGGTAATGCCGAGGTGTCGTCGAGCAGAGTGATGCTGTTCTTGTCGGCCATGCAGACCTCCCCTCAATGAACAGTATCTCCATAGGCTGTCTGTGACAGGGATATGTCAGTGCTGTGCATAAAGAGAGAGCCTTGCCGGACTCGGCGCACAAACACGCTGGTTTCAGCCCGAAAACTGGCGATATCTGCTTGGAATCGGCCCGGTGGACAAGTTAATTCGCCGGCAGGTGCCAGCGCTCGGCGCAATGCGATGAGATGATGGCTCTCGCCGGCGTCAACCAGCCTCGTGCGGCGCGGGTGCCGTCAGCCATTGCCGGACGATTGCCGCGTCCGAGCCACCGAATTCATGACCCGATGGAACAATCCGGGCGTCGGGTTCGGCGCCGTGCTGGCTGAGCAAGGTCACCAGTGCCGGCGCGAAGGGCGCATAGGTCAGGTCTGCGGCGCCGGCGATGATCAGCACCCGCACCTTTGACAGATCCGTCGGCGGCACATTGTCCAGCACCGGCATCGGCCGCAGCAAGGCTGCCCGTTCGACAAGGCCGGGATGCAACAGCATGACGCTGGAAACCAGATTGGCGCCGTTCGAATAGCCGAGGAACGTCGAACGGGAGAGATCGAGATTGTGACGCCGCGCTACTTCGCCGATGAAGCCCGCAAACGCGTCCGCTTCGTCGCGAATGCTGTCCTGCTCGAAGCGTGTCGGCGTGATCCGCGTGAACCAGCGGAAACCGTCTTCCTGGGCGATGCGGCCACGCACTGCAACCAGCACCGCGCGCGGCGCGATCTGCCTCGCGAGCGGAACCAGAGTGGTCTCGTCGACGCCGGATCCGTGCAGCAGAAAAAGCACTTCGCCGGTTGCATCGGTGGGCCGGTAGAGGCGGTAGAAAAAGCCCAGATCGCGCCGCAGGGCAACGTCTTCGAAGGCTTCTTCAGTCACGATCACATCCTTTTGATTTCGTGCTACTTTCGTTCATTTTGCCGGCTTCAAAACGCAATATTTTCAAGCTCCGCGAAAGTTGATTGAGCCGGGCGCACTACAGTCCGTTTCTTCGCCGATATCATTCCCGTGGGAGGAATCGAAGCGGTGCGCCGGGGGTCGCATTGCCGGCATGAACAACCAGCTTTGAGGCCTTTTGTCGATGACCACCCCAGTTTACCCGGATCGCGCTTCTGCGTGTGTCCCGGACCGCGATAAGCGTGTCCCAGACCGCGATACGCGCATTGATGTCTTCCGCGCGCTCGCTCTGCTGACCATCTATGTCGACCATGTGCCGGGCACCGCCTTCGAATATCTGACCTACAAGAATTTCGGCTTTTCGGACGCCGCCGAGGTCTTCGTGCTGATCTCCGGCGTCTCGGTCGCTCTTGCCTACGGCAGGAAATTTCAGCCCGGCAACCGGCTGTTGGCGACCCTGAAAATGTGGCGCCGCGCCGGTGTGCTCTATGCCGCGCACATCGTCACCACCATGGTGGTGATGGCGATCTTCTGCGCGGCGGCGGTGTTCGCCAGGCGGCCGGAGTTGCTGAAGCTGATCAACATCGAGCCGCTCATGAAGAACACGCCAGAAGTTCTGGTCGGCATCGTCACGCTCGGCCATCAGCTCGGCTACAACAACATCCTGCCGGTCTATGCGGTTCTGCTGCTGCTGGCCCCGGTCTTCCTGCTGTTCGTCAGCCACCGGCCGCTGCCAGCGCTGGCCGCATCCGGCGCGCTATGGCTGGTGGCGGGGATCTACCAGATCGCGCCGCCGAATTATCCCGAACCCGGCTTCTGGTTCCTCAACCCGCTGTCGTGGCAGTTCCTCTTCGCCATCGGCCTGGCGGGCACACTCCATGTACGGCGCGGTGGCAGCATCCCGGTCAACCGTTGGCTGGTTGGCGCGGCTCTGGCTTACACCGTCATGGCGCTGGTCTGGGTGCACAGCCCGCTCTGGGGGCAGATCTCCTGGCTTGGCCTGCCTTCCGTGCTGACCGGCTTTGACAAGACGTTCCTGTCTCTGCCGAGGCTGCTGCATATCCTGGCAGTGAGCTACCTGATCGTGGCATTCCCGGCGATTTCCAACCTGTTTCGTACCGGGCGCGATCACCCGCTTGCCATATTGGGCAAGCGATCGCTGCCGGTTTTCATTGCCGGCACGGTGCTCGCCCTGACGGCGCAAGTGCTGAAACAGATCAATCCGGGTGGGTTCGCCTATGACAGCCTGTTGATTGCCGCCGGCATCGCCATGCAGTTCGCGCTCGCCTACTATCTCGAGTGGCTTTCAGGCCTTGGCTGGTCCGCAAAGGGCAAGCCGGTCCACAATGCCGCGCCGCCTGTGCATCCATCCTTCAGCATGCCGCCCATGACGGCAAGAGTGAGCCGATGACGCTTTGAGGCGACCGGCGGTTCAGGCCGGCGGGGGGCCGGATGAGGCCCGCACCACGAGCTCGACCGGCAGCAATTGCCTGCTGAGCGAGCCGTCATTTTCCAGGATCGCCTTGACGGCACGGCGGCCCATCTCGGCGATCGGCTGGGCGACGGTGGTCAGCGGCGGCTCGGAGATCGCGCTTTCCGGGACACCGTCGAAGCCGACGATCGAAACGTCGCCCGGCACGGCGATGTCATGCTGTCGCAGCCAGTCCAGTGCATGCAAGGCGATCCTGTCAGACATTGCCAGGATTGCCGTTGGCGCCTCGGCGGCGGCGAAAATATGATCGAGGCCGGCCCAGACACTTTTCTCGTCATTGACGGTTTCGTAGATCGGCACAAGCGAGACGTCGATGTCGAAACTGGAGAGTTCCGCGAAATAACCGCGCAGGCGGTCTCGGGTACCGGAGTAGAGGGCCATCTCCACTTGTGCCTGGGTGGTAGGGCCGAAGCCGGCGTCCGCACAGGGCAGGGCAAGCACGGCAAAGTGACGATGCCCAAGCTCGGCCAGATGGCGAGCCGCCAGGCCAGCCCCGGCGATGTTGTCGATACCGATCGCCGCGACCGTCTGGTCGTCCGAATCGAGATCGAGCGCGACAAAGGGCAGCTTGCGTTCGCGTGCCAGTTGCACCAGTCGCGAATCGCCCTCCATGCAGAAGACGATAAACCCGTCGACCAGGGCGCTCTGGATGTTCCAGGCCAGCTGTTCGCTGTTGGCGGCCGAGACCAGCGAGATCCCGGCGCCGGTCGCGTCGCACGCCTGCGAAATGCTGGCCATCATCACCCGGGCAAAAGGGTCGTCGAAAAAATAGGACAAGGGTTCGCCGGTGGCGACACCGATGGCGTTGACCTTGCCGGCGCGCAGCAGCCGTCCTTTGGGGTCCGGTCCGCCATATCCCATTGCCTCGGCCGCGGCCTTGACCCGCTCGCGGACTTCCTCGCGCACGATCTCCGGGCGGGCGAACACGTTGGAGGCGGTGCCGTGCGACACGCCGGCCGCTTTGGCGATGTCTGCCAGCCGGACCGGTCTTGTCTTTCCAGAGGTCAATGGCGCCATCTTCGTCTCCTGACTGCGTCCTACCTAACACTTTCGTTGGATCGGTTCAAATTTTGACTTGATCGAAGGTCTGGTGAGATGTATGTTTGAATCGATCCAAGAATTAGTGCCTTGCAATTAGATCGATTCAACTCATGGTCAAGGAAGATGCGCCGTGCACCCCGTCAATTTTTTGTTCGAGGACATCTATCGCAACGACTGGAGCATCGCCTCGCGCCCCGCGACGCAGAGGCGCCGTGGCATCGCCAGCCCATGGGTTCGTGAGTTGCGGTTCCTCGTGGAGCGCAATCGGAGCTGAATGGCGGTCGCTTTTTTTGCTCATCGATTGGATCGATTCAAGTCTTTAAAGGAGAACACGCTTATGCATCCCGTGAGCTATCTGTTCGAAGACATCTACCGCAACTATTGGGGCATCTCGCCGGCTTTCCGCGGGCCGGAGGCGCGCCGTCCGACCAGGTCACGGCGCAATCGCGAATTGCTTGTTCAGCCCGAACGCCGCTAGGACTGATCGTTCGGAAAACGACGTTTGACAGGCAGCGGCCTGGCATTAGGTCTTCGCGACCGGATCCAGTCCGAGGGCAGGGCACCCTGAGGCATCATCCGCCTTTTCGGAACCGCCGGTGCGGGAACTCAGCCGATCAGGAACGCGCCCGCCCCAATGCAGAGGCCGCGATCACCAGCCAGCCGGCGATGAGCAAGGTGCCGCCGATCGGCGCCGACAGCGGGAACAACCGCGAGCCGAGGAAGTCTCGGGCGAGCAGGTCGCCACAGAACAGGAGAAGCCCGACCAGCAGGACCAGGCTTCCCACGCGCAGGATCCGGTTCGCGCCAAGCAATCCTGTGGCGAGGAAGACCGGCGCATGCATGAGCAGGAAGGATGCGGCGGTGCTGACGAAGGCGCCGCCCAGATGCGCAGCCGCGGCCGACAGCGCCACGCCGGCGGCACCACAGAGGCCAGCGGCCAGGATGAGGATGCGGCCGCTGTTGCCGAAAGACTGCTCGACCGTGCTCATATCCGTGGCTCCGTGACGTTCAAGGGATGCGGTCCACCCGGTCAGGACTTGCCCGGGTTGGTGAGCATGTCCTGCTCGCGGCGAGATTGCGCCAGCCAATTATACACCGCTCCGCCCGCCATCAAGACGGAGGTGCCGAGAAACACCGAGCGCATGCCGAAATGGCCACCGGCAAAGCCGCTAAGCAAGGGGCCGGCGACCTGTCCGACATATTGGGCGGAGATCGAGAGTCCCAGTACATTGCCGCCGACGCCATCGGGAACATTGTGGCGGATCACGCTGGTGATGCAGGGCAGCAGCCCGCCCAGCGCCAGGCCCATCAGGAAGCGCAGGCCGATGAGTTGCCAGCTTTGCGTAACGAGGGCCTGCGGGATCAGCAGCAGGGCCGAGACGGCAAGCGCGCCGATGATGACGTTCCAGTGACCGATGCGATCGGCGAGCTTGCCGAGGCGCGACGCCGACAGGATGGCGCCAAGCGCCGCCGCCGACATGACGACGCCCGAGATCAGCGTGACGCGGCTCTGGTCCTCGATGAGCTGCTGCACATAGACGGTGATGATCGGCTCGATCGACATGGTGGCGAAACTCAACAGCATGCCGGTCGCCAGCATGGCGATTACAGGCCGTTTGTCTGGAATTTGTGCCCAACCGCCTTTTGGCTTCCCCTTCGATGCGGCATCTGTTGTCTTCGGCCGAGGATTTTCCTTGATCAGGAAGGTGGTCGCCAGGAAGGCCAGGAAGATGACGCCGCCGGACAAAAGGAAGGTGGCGCGGATGCCGATCAGCGGCGGCAAGGCGCCGCCAACCAGCGGGCCGACCAGCGCGCCAGCCGTGATCCCGGCCGACAGCAGGCCAAGCGCCCAGCCGGAACGCTCCTTGGGCGTCTGCATGGCGACGAGGATGGTCGATCCCGAGGAATAGCCGCCGGCAAAACCGATCAGCAGCCGCAGCAGCACCAGTTGCCAGACTGTCTGCACCATGCCGGTCAGCGACATGCAGATGGCCATGCCGAAACTGGCGCGAACCAGCATCGACTTGCGGCCGTAGCGGTCGCCAAGGCGTCCCCAGAGCGGCGCCACCAGTGCCGCCGCGAAGAACGTCGCGCCATAGGCAATCCCGGACCACTGCACGATCGCTGCATGACCTTCGGCGCCGAGCTGCTCGATATAGAGCGGCAGGAACGGCAGGAGCAGCGTCATGGCGACAAGCGTCGAGAACGAACCGGCGAAGCATACGAACAGATTGCGCCGCCAGTGGACGTTGTAGGTGCTGTCGGTCGCCGGGGGCGTGTTCTGCGGCATGTCGAATGTCCTGCCCGAGCAACTCAGAGCGGCCTGTTGCTGCGGATACCATTTTGGGATACCAAGATGGTATCCGTCATGGACGTTAGCTTGGCCGCTGTCAATGCGACCCTCTCAAACGTGATCGGAGGACGCGGGCCGCAACTCGGTCGCCAGCAAACGGCCAGAAAACGGGAACGACAATGTCGCAGATGCAGAGCGTTGAAAAACAGCTCCGAGAGATGATCCTGGGCCTCGAGATCGGTCCTGGCGAGAAACTGACCGAGCGCTGGATCGAAAGTCGCTTCGGCGCGTCGCGAACCCCGGTCAGGGCCGCGCTGCTGCGGCTCGAGACCGAAGGCCTGGTCGGCAGGGACGGTCGTGGCTGGACGGTGTCGCCCATCAATCTGGCTGAACTCGAGCAGATTGCGGTCTACAGGGAGGCGGTCGAGGTTGCGGCACTTCGCCTGACCTGTGCCTTGGCCGACAGGAGCGGGGTCGATGTCATCGAGGCGATGCTCGAATCCTGCGACGGCAACACCGCGCGCGAGGAATGGCATCGAGTCGGCATGGATTTTCACATCGAGCTGGCGCGCCTGTCGGGCAACGAATTCCTTTTCCGCGCGGTCCGTGATGCCATGACGCGCCTGTCTCGGGCCCGTTGGCTGGAGGTTCGCGACGAGGCGGCCCTTGCTCGTGCCTGGGCCGAACATCGCGCCATTCTGGCGGCGACACGCCTGGGCGATGCCGATGAAGCCGCGCGCCAGCTTTCGGCCCACATCGTCGGCAGCCGCTACAGGCTGGTGACGTCGCTCGCCAACGATCGGCGCGGTCTTCGCGCCAGGGGTTTTGCCGTCGTCGCCGCCTGAGTGCGGCGTTTGCAGGGCAGGGAGGTCGACGTCCCTGATGTGAGATGCACTTTCGGCCTCGCTTCGCGAGCGCCGATGGCGTAAGAGCGGCGATGGAAAACAACCGATTTGAAACACCCGTGACGGTCAAGTCAGTCGCGGCGGGAAGCACTCAGCTCTTGCGCTCGGCCCGAGAGGCTTCCGACTACCTGCTCAACAGCTGGCCGGGCAAACGCAGCCCCAAGCATCGCGCGGCGCTGCAAGCCTGTCATGATGCGCTGGCTGGCGACAAGCCGGCGATGAACGCCAGGCGCGCCTTCATTGCCGCGGCGCGCGAAGTGGACGTCTTCGTCAGCGACAAGGCGACGGCCTGACGCAAGGCGACAATCCGGATTGAGGCACGGCCCGCATTCGCGGGCCTTTTGCCGTCATTTCGCTGTTTCGGTTTCAGTCTCGCTCTCGGGCTGCGAACGTTCCCGCGCGGCAACCTTGGCCGCCAGCTTCTCAGCCTTCTTGGCCGCCTTCTGGCGGTCGCGTTCCTTGCGTTCCTGATCGTAGTTTGGTGCTCGCGCCATATCGGCTCCTTTTCACTGCCTTGCGGCTCTGACCCTGCCTAGGAGCATTGGCCACCAAACACAACAGCTGAAGTGAAGTGCCGGCTGTGGCGTCGATGATGGTGCGGGGCTTGCAAGATGCGCGGCACAATGGTGTAGGAGGAACCGGGGCGCCAAGGTATTGAGAGCCGCCCGCTTGTTTTGATCAGTGAACCATGGCCACAATTGCGCGAACGACGGCGAGGGTTTTCTACTATGCGCGGAACTTTGCGCGCGATATCGCCCCGCAGGCGTTGTTTCGCCACAGGTTGGCCGCCCGCCTCGAAAAGGCAAGGCTCCCGGACGCTTCGGTTCGCCGGCGGCTGAATTACTACAACAAGCTGCAGAACGTGTTTACGCCCAGCGCTGGTGCCGTGCGCATCGGCGAACTGCCGTTTACGCCGACCATGTATTATTACGACCTGAAGGAATTTGCCCGCTACTTCGATCGCGGGCTGCTGATCGACGTGGAATACGGAGACGTCAGGAAGGTGCCGAAGGTGCCTTCGATCGTCAAGGACCGGCCGATCGTCGCCGACGACAGCAATGCGGTCATCATGAAGCTCGACAAGTTTCGCCATTTCCAGATGCCTGCCGACGCAACTGCGTTCGCCGACAAGCTTCCGGCCGTGGTCTGGCGCGGCGATCTCAACAATCCGATACGCACAAGGTTTCTGAACGCCGTGCGCGACTTGCCGTTCTGTGATGCCGGCTCGCACAAGCCGAACGCGCCGGCCGAATACAGCAAGCCCTTCCTCAGCATCAGCCAGCACCAGCGCTATCGCTATATCGTCTCGCTCGAAGGCAATGACGTGGCGACCAACCTGAAATGGATCATGAACTCGAAGTCGCTTTGCCTGATGCCGCCGCCGACCTACGAGACATGGTTTGCGGAAAGACAGCTCGAAGCGAATGTTCATTATGTGCCGCTCGAAGCGGATTTCTCGAACCTTGCCGAACGCGTGGCGTATTTCGAACGCCATCCCGAGCAAGCCGAGCGCATCATCGCCGCCGCGAACGCCTATTGCAGGACGTTCGCCAACGAGCAGGCCGAGCAGGCGATCTCGCTGCTGGTGCTCTACAAATACTTCGTCCTCAGCGGCCAGATCAGACCGGACGCCGAGGTCTGGCGCTACATCACGGGCTGAAGCAATTCCGGGAAAAATGCGAAACGGTTTTCCCGGGAAAAGCGCGTAGCGCTTTCCCTTGGGAATTGCATCAAAAAGATGAGTTACCCGGCGGACGGCGGCGGCCGGGCTCCGCGTCGAACCCCGCGGTCACACGCCGCTTCGGTCGATCACGAGATCGGCGGCGCCGAACCGGTCCTTTGCCGTCAATTGCTGGTGCCAGTAGGGGTAGAGCAGCGGTGGCCGGCTGACCGCGTCCAGGCGGTTGCGTTCGTCGTCGGTGAGCACCAGGCTCGCGGCGGCGAGGTTGTCCTTGAGCTGGGCGTCGTTGCGGGCGCCGATCACCAGCGAGGAGACCGCCGGCCGGCCAAGCAGCCAGGCTAGTGCCACCTGGGCCGCCGACACGCCGCGCTGCGTGCCGATATCGACAAGGACGTCGACGATGCGCCACAACCGGTCCTCGTCGCGGATCGGCGGCTCGGACCAGCCGGCGAGCTGTCGCGCGGTCGGGCTGTCGCGGCGGTATTTGCCGGACAGCAATCCGCCGGCGAGCGGGCTCCAGACCAGCACGCCCAGCCCTTGGTCGACCGAAATCGGCAGCAGCTCGTACTCCGCCTCGCGCGCCTCCAGCGTGTAATGGATCTGCTGGGTGACGAAGCGCGGCTGGTGATGGCTATCGCTGATGCCGAGCCCCTTCATCACTTGCCAGCCGGAATAGTTGGAGCAGCCGACATAACGGACCTTGCCTTGGGCAACCAGCGTGTCGAGCGCCGCGATGGTTTCTTCCAGCGGCGTCACTCCGTCCCACTCGTGCAGGAAGTAGATGTCGATGACGTCGGTCTTCAACCGCTTCAGGCTTTTCTCGCATTCGCGGATCAGGTGATAGCGCGACAGGCCTTCATCGTTCGGACCTTTGCCGATCCGCATCCGTGCCTTGGAGGCGATCAGCACGTCGCCCATGCGCTTGCCGCCGAGGGCCTCGCCGACAATCTCTTCCGAGATGCCGTTCGAATAGACATTGGCGGTGTCTATGACGTTGATGCCGGCGTCGATGCACAGATCGATCATCCGGCGCGCCTCGTTGAGGTCGGTCTTGCCGACCGCGGAGAACGCACCGGCGCCGCCGAAGGTCATGGTGCCCATGGTCAGTGTCGAAACCTTCAAGCCGGAACGGCCGAGAGTACGGTATTCCATGTCAGTCCTCGCGATTGCATTTGGGAAAGGGGTTTCGGGAAAGGCACCCCGAATGTGGTTGTCATTTGTAGGACAATTTGGATGACTTGTCGCCATGCCACGACGGCCGATCGATCATGCCTCGCGGGATCTGCAGCGGCGGCCTGGACCTTGGCCGACTGCAATAAAACCGTCATTGCCGGCCTATATCAAGTCGGCTCAGGGTCCTTCTCCGGCCGAGGCGAGGGGGCCTGCCGGGATCACGGACGGCAGCTTGCATGCGGAGCAGCGCAGATGAACGAACCCACACTGAAATCCGGGGCCAAGGACTGGCTTGAGGCCGAGCTCGCCGACACGCTCGACGAGGACTATGAGCTCGAAATGTCGGAGCCGGCACTGTCGATGGAGATCGCCAGGATCTACAAGAACGCCCATCCGCCATCGATCGATCGTATGCAATATTTTCGCGACCTGATCAGTCTGCAGTCCGAGCTGATCAAGCTGCAGTCCTGGGTCGCCTATCACAAGAAGAAGCTGGTGGTGATCTTCGAGGGCCGCGATTCCGCCGGCAAGGGCGGCGTCATCAAGCGCATCACGCAGCGGCTCAATCCGCGCATCTGCCGTGTCGTGGCGCTGCCGGCGCCCACCGAGCGCGAGAAATCGCAATGGTATTTCCAGCGCTATGTCCCGCATCTGCCGGCCGGCGGCGAGATCGTGCTGTTCGACCGCTCCTGGTACAACCGCTCTGGCGTCGAGCGGGTGATGGGGTTTGCCGAACCGGATCAGGTCGAGGAGTTCTTTCGCGACGTGCCGGAGTTCGAGCGCATGCTCGTCCGCTCCGGCATCACCGTGGTCAAGTACTGGTTCTCGATCACCGACGAGGAACAGCAGATGCGCTTCCTGATGCGCATCCACGACCCGATGAAGCAGTGGAAGTTGTCGCCGATGGACCTGCAGTCGCGCGTGCGCTGGGAGCAGTACACCAAGGCCAAGGAAGAGACCTTCGCCCGCACCAACATTCCCGAAGCCCCCTGGTTCATCGTCGAGGGCAACGACAAGAAGCGGGCACGGCTGAACTGCATCGATCATCTGTTGAAGCAGATGCCGTATGAAGATGTCCCGCACGAGGAGATCACGCTGCCCGAGCGTGTCTTCAATCCCGAATACGAGCGCCAGACGCTGCCGCTCGAGCTTTACGTGCCGGAGAAGTATTGAACCGGGTGAGTGCGGAAGGCGCCGCCTTCGTCAGGCGGCGACCCTCTCGGGTGTGGCAAGCTAAGAGCGTTTGATGACCACGTGGGTGGCAAGCTCCGTCGCCACTTGCTCGCTGCACTCATAGCCCAGCTTCACCATATCCAGGCCGGCAAAAAGGTTCTCGCCCCTGCCAAGCAGTACCGGCGCGATCGCCAGATGCATTTCGTCGATCAGCTTCTCGTGCAGATACTGGCGGATGGTGGCGACACCGCCACCCACCCGCACATCCTTGCCTTCGGCCGCCGACCTCGCCTGCTCGAGCGCCGAATGGATGCCGTCGGTGACGAAGTGGAAAATCGTGCCGCCTTCCATGGTGATGGGCGCCCGCTTGTGGTGCGTCAGCACGAAAACCGGGACATGATAGGGCGGGTTGTCGCCCCACCAGCCTTTCCAGGTCTCGTCAGACCATTCGCCGCGGATCGGTCCGAACATGTTGCGGCCGAGGATCCAGGCGCCGACATTTTCGAAACTGCGCGCCGCGAACGCCTCGTTGGTATCGGTGGTGCCGCCATCTTTTCCGAGCACCATCCTGCGGAAGGTGCGGGTGCCGAATAGCCACTTGTGCAAGGCTTCCCCGCCGACGCCGAGCGGGTTGTTCAGATCCTGATCGGGCCCGGCGCCATAGCCGTCAAGCGACAGGGTGAATGCGTTGACACGCAGCTTGGACATGAAGGCCTCCTCGATAGCCGATTGTATTTCGCAATCAGTTTTCTCTAGCAAACTGATTGTGAATTGCAAGCGGTATTTTGGCACGCGAAGAAGCCAGAGACGCTTGGCCCAACGACCTTCGCTCTGGTTCCCGGCCGCGGGCCGCCGGCATTTGCCCGCCGCGACCGGTCGTCTGCCAGAAAAGAAAATTATCCCTTCAGCAGTTCCGCCACTTCAGGTGCGAAGTAGGTCAAAATGCCGTCGCAGCCGGCACGCTTGAAGGCGAGCAGCGATTCCAGCATCGCTTTCTCGCCGTCGATCCAGCCATTGGCGCCGGCCGCCTTGATCATCGAATATTCGCCCGACACCTGGTAGGCGAAGGTCGGCATCTGAAATTCGTCCTTCAGCCGCCGGATGATGTCGAGATAGGGCATGCCGGGCTTGACCATCAGCATGTCTGCGCCTTCGGCGATGTCCTGCTCGGCCTCGCGCACCGCCTCGTCGGAATTGGCGTGGTCGATGTAGTAGGTCTTCTTATCGCCCTTGAGCAGCCCGGCGGTGCCCACCGCCTCGCGGTACGGGCCGTAGAAGGCCGAGGCGAATTTGGTCGCGTAGGACATGATCGCCACGTCCTGGAAGCCATTGGCGTCGAGCGCGTCGCGGATGGCGCCGATGCGGCCATCCATCATGTCGGACGGCGCGATGATGTCGGCACCGGCAGCCGCCTGGATGACCGCCGCTGCGGCGACCTGTTCAACCGTTTCGTCGTTGACGACGATGCCGTCGCGCAAAATGCCGTCATGGCCGTGGCTGGTGAACGGGTCGAGCGCGGCATCGGTGATGATGCCGATCCCGGGTACAGCGTCCTTTATCGCGCGCGTGGCGCGGTTGATGACGTTGTCGGGGTCGAGGATGTGCGAACCGGTCTGGTCGCGCAGCGAGATATCGACATTGGGGAAGGTGGCGAGCGCGGGAATGCCAAGCTTGGCCGCGCGTTCGGCCTCCTTGACGGCAAGGTCGATCGACAGGCGGAAGACGCCGGGCATGGCGGCGATCGGCTCGCGCACTTGTCTGCCGTCGACGACGAAGATCGGCCAGATCAGGTCGTCGACCGTGAGCCGGTTCTCCTGCACGAGACGGCGCGACCAGTCAGCCTTGCGCATGCGGCGCAAACGACGGCTGCCGGTGATGTCGTCGACGCTGCGCGCGCCGGCTGGCTTTGTCGGGGTAAATTTGTTCATCGCCAAAACTCCAGATCGGCGGCTTTTACCACGAGCCCTTGCCGCTGACCAATGCGACACGTTTGTGCCAGCGACCCGTCGCGTCCTATTTCGGTTGTCCATTGCCCGACAGGATCTGCGCCGCGCCCCTTATGGCGACGCGGAACGCCTCGTCGAAGCTCACGCCACGCACCTGCCAGCGATAGGTCTTGCCGGCCATGGCAACCCGCCAATCGGCGATCCAGCCTAGCTCCTTGTCGCTCCAGACGATGCTGCCGGCAAGCGCCTGGTCGGCGCCTGCCTTTTGGGCGAGCCGGTCCAGGCTTGCCATGTCGGCGGCACGCTCGGCTTTCTGGTCCATGCCGGAAAGCAGCGAGGCCGGCGGAAATTCGATGTGCATCAGCAGCGGGCCGGTCGCGTTGACGAAGGATTCGCGCATGGCCTGGCCTGGCGGATCATCAGCCGTCAGCGCGAAATGCCTTATACCTTGCTCGGCCGTGAGGAACACCGCGAGCCGCGGCCGCTCGCCAAGCCACGGCTTGCTGCCGAGTTCGCCAAGCACTTTGTCGATGACCGCCGGCTTGTAGAGGCAGGTGAGATCATGCGGCCGGTCGTGCGTGCCTTGCTCGTCATGCACCGGGATGCCTTCCAGCCTGTCATGATAGCGGAACGAATCGACGAAGCTGCCGGCCTTGTCGCGCAGAGCAGCCATTTCGGGTTTCTTCGGCAGCCGCTGGTCGCCGGAAACCCTGACCAGCACCCGGTCCAGGCAGTCTTTGAAGCCGATCTGCCGGTTCACTTCGCCCTGGCCGGTGACGATGGTCTGCGACTGATAGAGCTCGTCGGGCGTGGCGGCGAAAGCCGTGCGCGGTGCAAGGCCGGCGATCATGAGCGCGAGAGTCAACAGCGTGAGACGCAAAAATCCGGACATGGCCAACCGTCCCCCCGAAGCCGTCGGCGGCCCACGGTATCGGCGCGTGGCTGGCAACGGCGGTGATCTTCGTAGCACCGGCCGCCGCCGGTCGCCAAGACGGCGGCCGATGGACTGCTGCCATTGACGCACCCATGCGCCGCCTTTAGCACTTCAGTCCCGCAGGCGCGGGGGAGGATTCTCTGGCGATGGATTTTGGTGGAGGCGACGAAATTCGCTTCGAACGGCTAGGCAGAGCCGCCGTCGTCACGCTGACGCGGCCGCAGGCGCTCAATGCCGTGACGCACCGCATGGTCAAGGCGCTGGGCGAGGCACTGTATTTTTGGGAGCGCGACGACGGTGTGGATGTCGTGATCGTCAAGGCCGAGGGCAGGGCGTTCTCGGCCGGTGGCGATATCCTGCACATCTATGAAGCCGGCCGGGCTGGAAAGCCGCCGGTCGAGTTCTTCGCCGACGAGTACCGGCTCAACGCCCAGATCGCGCGCTTCAAGAAACCCTATGTGGCGCTCATCGACGGCATCGTCATGGGCGGAGGCGTTGGCATCTCCTTTCACGGGTCGCACCGGGTGATGACCGAGAATGCCCAGTTCGCCATGCCGGAGGTCGGTATCGGCTTTTTCCCGGATGTCGGCGCCAGCCATCTGCTGCCTGATCTCGGCGGCTCGTTCGGCATGTATCTGGCGTTGACCGGCAACCGCATCCGCTATGGCGACGCGCTGTGGTCGGGGCTGGCCACCCATACCATCAAGGCCGAGAACCAGGCCGGCTTCCTTGACCGGCTGACGCTGACCGGCGATCCGGAAACGGTGTTGCGCGGTTTCTTCGCTCAGGCGAAGCGCGAGACCGACGGCCCGACGCTGCAGGCAATATCCAGCCATTTTGCGCAACCATCGCTCACGGCCGTCATCGACAGCCTGGAACAGGCGGCAAGCACCGACGATTTCGCGGCAAGGACGCTGGCGACGATCAGCACGCGCTCGCCAACCAGCCTTCGCGTCGCCTGGCGCCAGATCAGCGCCGGACTGACACTGTCGATGGACGATTGCATGAAGATGGAGTTCCGCATCCTCAACCGGATGCTGGCCGGCCATGATTTCTACGAGGGCATCCGCGCCGCCATCATCGACAAGGGTTCGAAGCCGCAATGGCGGCCCGCCAGCCTTGCTGCGGTGAGCGAGGCGGATGTCGACGCCTATTTTGCCTCGCTCGGCGAACGGGAGCTCGAACTGTGAGCGAGGTGACCTCGAGACGCGTGGTGCTCCAGCCCTCGACGGTCGAGGTGATATTCGCCTGGTTCCAGCGCGTCATCGCCGGCTACTGCCTGCTGTTCGGCATCTTGTACTGGATCAAGCTGATCGGCTTCTATCCGGGCTCGCTCTGGCGTTTCGATCTGATGCCGGTGCACTGGCAGGTGGCGGCGGTGGTGCTTGCCGTGTTCTTCCCCTTCGCCGCTGCCGGCCTGTGGATGCTGGCGTCCTGGGGACCGGTGATCTGGTTCATCTGCGCGGTGACCGAGATCGTCATGTATGCCGGCTTTCCAGAGCTTTTCGGCTCCCGCCCGTTGATCGTGGTCTCGCATACGGCGGTGGCGGTGCTCTACATCGTCTTCCGCGTCGTCATCCATATGCAGAAGCGGCCGGTGCGAGCGTAAGGCCCGGTAGACGCCCGCGCGGTCTCACAGGCCGCGAACTGGGCCCCCGAAATCCTTGGCTAAATCTTTAGGTTAATTATCCTTGCTCGGGTGACCGTTCGTTAAGCCTCTTTCGAAACCTCTTACCGGTAAGCTCTTGTTAGCCCTAGCGTTTAAGTCGAATTTTATGAGTATTCGATAGTGTCGCAATCAAGGTGAAAAACAAAAAATCACCAGGGCGACAAACGAGAGGCAAAGACAATGATCAATTCGCGTCCGGCGGCGAAGACCGCCAACGTATCCGACGATCGCCGCGAGGCTATCCGTTCGCTGTACATGGAATCGCTGCAGCTTGTTGAGCGGCTGCACCGCCGCCTGCTTGATGTGGTCAAGGACGAGTTCGACCGCAACGGCCGTTCCGACATCAATGCCATCCAGGCGCTGCTGCTGTTCAACATCGGCAACTCCGAGCTGACCGCAGGCGAACTGCGCTCGCGTGGCTACTATCTCGGCTCGAACGTCTCCTACAATCTGAAGAAGCTGGTCGATCTCGGCTTCATCAACCACCAGCGCTCGCGCATCGACCGCCGCTCGGTTCGTGTCTCGCTGACGCCGAAGGGCAACGAGGTGGCTGACGTCGTCGCCGGCCTTTATGAGCGCCATGTCGGCTCGATCGAGCAGGTCGGCGGCATCAACACCGACGAGTTCAAGCAGATGAACCGCGCCCTGCAGCGGCTCGACCGCTTCTGGAACGACACCATCGCCTACCGGATGTAAGGCGCATCCGGCGCATCGGATCTGGCCCGCGCCAAAGAAGCGCGGCCGAAACAGCGACCTTCAGTCAGGGCCGGGGCCGAAAGCTCCGGCCTTTTCTTTTTTGCGTGGCTTGTCGTTGTTCATCAATGGATGGTGGTTCGCCCGGTGATGTCATGCAGGCGATCGCCGATCGATACCCAAAGAGCACGGGTCTTTCATTTCGCCGCGACAGCCGGGCCAAATTCGGCCGGAAGCCACGTTGCCGCCATATTCCAATGGAACCGAGGATGCCGTGATGCTGTGGTGAAAGCCGTGCCTTCACCCGGAACCCGTGTCGTGCCTCGCGCGTTTGTGGCCGAACTGATGCGGACATGGTTGGTCAATTGTTAAGGTTGCCAACTCTAGAGTGCGGGCAAGATCGCCCGATAACCGAATGCATAGATCGAACGCTACAAGAATGTCTGGAACGTCCATGAGAACCAGCCGCCGTTTTTTCCTCTCCGGAGCCTCCGCGCTCGCAGCCGCGATGGTCGCCGGCGGCGCCAATGCGCAGGATGTGATCGGGGATATCCTGAAATCGTCGGCCCGCGGCAATTGGGACGATCAGTTCGACGCCCGCGCCAGCGAGGGCGGCAAGGTGGCCTCGACACTGCCGATCTTCAGCCTGCAGACCGTCGCCTTCACGGAGCAGGCGGTCGCCCAGTATCAGAATATCGTCGCGCAGGGCGGCTGGGTAGAGGTCCCCGCGACCAAGAAACTGGAACTCGGCGTCGATGATCCGGATGTCGTGCCGTTGCGCAAGCGTCTGATGGTTTCCGGCGATCTGGCGCAGAGCGCCGGAATTTCAACGGCCTTCGATTCCTATGTCGATTCGGCGGTCAAGCGCTTCCAGTTGCGCCATGGCCTGCCGGCCGACGGCTCAATGGGCAAGTACACCTATGCCGCGATGAATGTCTCGGCGCAGATCCGGCTTGGCCAGTTGCAGACCAATCTGCAACGGCTGAAGGAGAAGGCCGGCACGTTGGGCAGCCGTTATGTGCTGGTCGACATTCCAGCGGCGCAGGTCGAAGCGGTCGAGAACGACCGCGTCGTGCTTCGCCACACCGCGATCGTCGGCAAGATCGATCGGCAGACGCCGATCGTCAATTCCAAGATCAACGAGATCATCGTCAATCCTTACTGGAACGCGCCGGTCTCGATCGTGCGCAAGGACATCATTCCGCTGATGCGGAAGAATCCCAACTATCTGAAGGACAGCCATATCCGCCTGTTCGCTCCAGACGGCAGCGAGGTCGATCCGCTCAATGTCGACTGGTCGACTGACGACGCGGCGAAGTACCGCTTCCGCCAGGATCCGGGCGCGGGCAACGCGATGGCCTCGGTGAAGATCAATTTCCCGAGCCCGGACGGCGTCTACATGCACGACACCCCGCAGCAGAGCCTGTTCGGCAAGATGATGCGTTTCGATTCCTCGGGCTGCGTGCGCGTGCAAAATGTGCGCGACCTCGTCACCTGGATTCTGCGCGACACGCCCGGCTGGGACCGCCAGCATTTCGAGGCGGCGATCAAGACTGGCGAAAACACGCCGATCCAGATTACCAACCCGGTGCCGGTGCATTTCCTCTATCTCTCGGCCTGGTCGACAGGCCCCGGCGTTGTGCAGTTCCGCGACGACGTCTACGCGCTCGACGGTGCCAACGAGCTACAGATCACGTCGTCGCTCTAGCAGGCTTCTCGGTATCGCAAAGGGCCGCCTTCGGGCGGCCTTTTCTTTTTCTGGACGGACCGGAGCTGTTTGCACATGGTCCGGAAAACACTCGGAAACGCGCCCATGCAGGTCGCCGTGTTCATTCTGGTCGTGCTCGTCTTCGTCGCGGTTTCCGGCCCGCTGGTGCGCCTGGTGCGGGTGCCCCTGCCGGTGCTGCAGATCGCCATAGGCGCCGTGCTCGCCTGGCCGGTGCGCGGCATCCATGTCGACCATACGATGCGGGCCCTGTTTTCCGAGATCACCCTTACCGAGGCTTTGCTGAAGGGCCGGCAGAAAAGGAAATAACGGTCCCGCCGCCCTTCTGCCGCAAACCGGCCAGCAAATTTCGCGCGCCAAACGTGGCGAGGCGAAAGCAACTGTGTTAATGCGCGGCGAATGTCGCCCAAAACTGCGCAGCGGTTTTGGGACGACGACATGCTCAACAAAGATCGACCCCCGAACTCCGAGGATTTCAAGCCATGGCAACAGCAGCGGCAGTGTCGAACAAATTCGAATCCTTCTTCGAAACCACGCTTGCCGATGCCGATCCGGAGATTTTCGGCGCCATCCGCAACGAGCTCGGTCGCCAGCGCCACGAGATCGAGCTGATTGCCTCTGAAAACATCGTCTCGCGCGCCGTGCTCGAAGCGCAGGGGTCGATCATGACCAACAAATATGCCGAGGGTTATCCGGGCAAGCGCTACTATGGCGGCTGCCAGTTCGTCGATGTGGCCGAGGAACTGGCCATCGAGCGGGCGAAGAAGCTCTTCGGCTGCAATTTCGCCAACGTCCAGCCGAACTCCGGCAGCCAGATGAACCAGGCGGTGTTCCTGGCGCTGCTGCAGCCCGGCGACACCTTCATGGGTCTCGACCTCAATTCCGGCGGCCATCTGACCCATGGCTCGCCGGTCAACATGAGCGGCAAGTGGTTCAAGGTCGTCTCTTACGGCGTGCGCAAGGATGACCATCTGCTCGATATGGATGCCATCGAGAAGTCCGCCCACGAGACCAAGCCGAAGCTGATCCTGGCCGGCGGCACCGCCTATTCGCGCGTCTGGGACTGGAAGCGGTTTCGCGAGATCGCCGATGCGGTCGGCGCTTACCTGATGGTCGACATGGCTCACATCGCCGGTCTCGTCGCCGGCGGCGTGCACCCGTCGCCGCTGCCGCATGCGCATGTGGTGACGACCACCACGCACAAGTCGCTGCGCGGCCCGCGTGGCGGCATGATCCTGTGCAATGACGAGGAGATCGCCAAGAAGATGAACTCGGCGGTGTTCCCCGGCCTGCAGGGTGGCCCGCTTATGCATGTCATCGCCGCCAAGGCGGTCGCCTTCGGCGAAGCGCTGAAGCCGAGCTTCAAGGTCTACGCCGAAAGCGTCGCCGCCAACGCCAAGGCGCTGGCCGCGAGCCTGAAGGAAACCGGGCTCGACATCGTCTCCGGGGGCACCGACAACCACCTGATGCTGGTCGACCTGCGCCCCAAGAACGCGACCGGCAAGCGCGCCGAGGCAGCGCTCGGCCGCGCCAACATCACCTGCAACAAGAACGGTATTCCGTTCGACCCGGAAAAGCCTTTCGTCACCTCGGGCGTGCGTCTCGGCACGCCGGCCGGTACCACGCGAGGCTTCGGCCAGGCCGAGTTCCGCGAGATCGGCAAGCTGATCGCCGAAGTGCTGGACGGTCTCAAGGTCGCCAACTCCGACGAGGGCAATGCCACTGTCGAGGCCGCGGTGAAGGCCAAGGTGGTGGCCCTTACCGACCGTTTCCCGCTCTATCCCTATCTCGGCTAGGGAGACTTGGGGTCCCCGCCGCCTTGTCACGACGACAAGCACCGTCGCGGCAAGGCCTTCCTCGGCGCCTGCTCGCTTGTCATCGACAAGGTCGACTACCGGCTGGCTGTGCTTGGCGGCATCGCCGTCTGGCTGGCGGCGGCTCTCGCAATTTTCCTTGCGCCTCGCTATCTCTGAGGCGTGAAGGGCCGTGCGTGCTTTGCCATCGTTGTAAAAAGCACTAAGCCTTTCGTCCCACGAGATTCGCGAACCCAAGGCTCTCCATGCGCTGTCCCTATTGCCAGTCCGAAGATACGCAGGTGAAGGATTCGCGCCCCGCCGAGGATGGCGCGGCGATCCGCAGGCGGCGTGTCTGCCCCGATTGCGGCGGTCGCTTCACCACCTTCGAGCGCGTCCAGCTACGCGACCTCGTTGTGGTGAAGAAGTCCGGCCGAAAAGTGCCGTTCGACCGCGACAAGCTGCTGCGCTCGGTGGAGATCGCCGTCCGCAAGCGCAATGTCGATCCGGAGCGCATTGACCGCGCGGTGACCGGCATCGTGCGCCAGCTCGAAAGCTCCGGTGAAACGGAAGTGGCCTCCGGCGAAGTCGGCCGGCTGGTCATGGAAGCACTGAAGTCGCTCGACGATGTCGCCTATGTGCGCTTCGCCTCGGTCTACCGCAATTTTCGCGAGGCCAAGGATTTCCACGAATTGCTCGGCGAGCTCAAGGGAGACGAAGTAAAGGGCGAAGAGGACGCCAGCTGAGCATGACCGCAAGCGACAAGACCGGACAAGCCGCCCTTGATCGCCGTTTCATGGCGGCGGCGCTCAGACTGTCGCGGAAGAATGCCGGGCGCACCTCGACCAATCCCTCCGTCGGCACGCTGATCGTGCGCGATGACGGCGCCGGGCCGATGATCGTCGGCACCGGCGTCACCGCGGTCGGCGGCCGCCCGCACGCCGAGACCGAGGCCCTCGCCGAGGCCGGCGAGCTGGCGCGTGGCGCCACCGCCTATGTCACGCTGGAACCTTGCGCCCACCATGGCCGGACGCCGCCTTGCGCCAACGCGCTGGTCAATGCCGGTGTCGCGCGCGTCGTCGGCGCCGCCAGCGATCCCGATCCGCGCGTGTCCGGCAAGGGCTATGCGATCCTGCGCGCCGCGGGTGTCGAGGTGGTCGAAAAGGTCCTGGCGGTGGAAGCCGCCGAGCAGATGGCCGGCTATCTCATTCGGTCGTTGAAAAAACGGCCAGAAGTGATTCTCAAGCTTGCGCTTTCCAGCGACGGCAAGATCGGCAGGGAAGGCGAGGGGCAGGTGTCGATCACCGGAGATATCGCCCGTCGCGAGGTGTATCTGATGCGGGCAGAGGCCGACGGCATACTGGTCGGCATCGGCACCGCGCTGGAGGACGATCCGGCACTGACGGTGCGGCTGCCCGGACTGGAGAACCGTTCGCCGGCGCGCATCGTGCTCGACCGGCAGATCCGGTTGCCGGAGGCCTCCAAGCTGGTTTCCGGCGTGGACCGGGTGCCGCTCTATGTCGCCGCTTGCCTTGAGGCCGATCCGCTGCGGCGGTCAGCACTCGAACGCGCCGGCGTGCGCTTCATCGGCACCGAGACACATGAAGGCGGCGTCGCGCTGCCGGAGCTGCTCGAGGATCTCGCCGCGCTCGGCATGGCAAGTGTTCTGGTCGAGGGTGGCGCCAGGGTGGCCAAGGCATTCCTGGCCGATGGGCTGGTCGACCGTATCGTGCTGTTCCAGGGTCCCGAAGCGATCGGCGATGACGGCATTGCATCGCCGATCGACGCTGACCACATCCCGGCAGGATTTCGCAAGCTTCGCGACATGCGTTTCGGCGAAGACAGCTATGCAGAGTGGGTAAGGGATATCTAGATCATGATCCCGAAAAGTGGGAACCGGGACAAGATCATGGTCAAACGGAAAGATATGATCTGATGTTCACCGGGATTGTCACCGATGTCGGCACTGTCGCGGCCGTCAAACCGCTCCGGGAAGGGGTGGGGCTGCGCATCGACACGGCCTATGACCCCCAGACCATCGCCATCGGCGCCTCGATCTCCTGCGGCGGTGTCTGCCTGACGGTCACGGCGCTGCCCGAGCATGGCTCGAATGCGCGCTGGTTCGAGGTCGAGGCCTGGGAAGAGGCCTTGCGGCTGACCACGGCCTCGGGCTGGAAAACAGGCACGCGGATCAACCTGGAGCGGGCGCTGAAGATCGGCGACGAACTCGGCGGTCACATCGTTTCGGGTCATGTCGACGGCATGGCCGAGATCATCGGACGCAAGGATGAGGGCGATGCCGTGCGCTTCACGCTGGAGGCGCCGCGCGACCTCGCGAAGTTCATTGCGCCCAAGGGTTCGGTCGCGCTCGACGGCACCTCGCTCACCGTCAACAGGGTGGAAGGCACACGCTTCGACGTGCTTTTGATCCACCACTCGCTGACCGTGACCACCTGGGGCGAGCGCAAGGTCGGCGACCGCGTCAATCTCGAGATCGACACCATGGCCCGCTACGCGGCACGCCTGGTGGAGGCGGCGAAAGAAGGGTTTTGAGCGGCTGCCCGGAATTTTCGACCCAGGGTCACCTTCGGAAAGCTTGCGAACTTGTCGGCTTCGGCCTAAGTCACCGGCTCCGCCGGAAACGTGAGCCAAAATGCCCAGAGACAAGAAACTCAAGCTGCTGATCATTGAAGCGCGCTTCTATGACGATTTGGCGGATGCGCTGCTCGACGGCGCCAAGGCCGCGCTCGACGAGGCAGGCGCCAAATACGATGTTGTCACCGTGCCGGGCGCGCTGGAAATTCCGGCTGTGATCTCATTTGCGCTCGACGCCGCCGAAGGCGAGGGTGCCGAGTATGACGGGTACGTTGCGCTCGGCACCGTGATCCGCGGCGAGACGCATCATTTCGACATCGTCGCCAACGAATCGGCGCGCGCCCTGATGAATCTGTCCGTACACGAGGCCATCTGCATCGGTAACGGCATCCTGACCACCGCGAACGACGAACAGGCCTGGACCCGCGCCCGGCGCACGGAAGGCGACAAGGGCGGGTTTGCGGCCCGCGCCGCACTGACCATGATCGCGGTGAAGAAACGGCTCGGAGCCTGAACGGGGTGACGCAATCCGGAGACAAGGACCAACCGCCGGCGCGCCAAGCCAACAAGCGTGGCGCAGCCCGTCTGGCCGCCGTGCAGGCGCTCTACCAAATGGATGTCGCCGGCAGCGGTGTCTTCGAGATCACAGCCGAATACGAGGCCTTTCGCCTCGGCAAGGAAGTTGACGGGGCGCTCTACCGCGAGGCCGATGCGCAATGGTTTCGTGCCATCCTCTCCGGTGTCGTCGAGAACCAGAAGACCGTCGATCCGATCATCCGCCAGGCGCTGACCGAGGACTGGCCGCTGTCGAGGCTCGACTCGACACTGCGTGCCATCCTGCGCGCGGGCGTCTACGAACTGATGAAGCGCGAGGACGTGCCCGTCGCCGTCATCGTTTCCGAGTATGTCGACATAGCCAAGGCCTTCTACGAGGAAGACGAGCCGAAGCTGGTCAATGCCGTACTCGACCGCGTGTCACGCCGGGTGCGTGGCGAAGGGCGCGGCAAGGACGCATCATGACGGCAATCGCCGTCGAGGCAGGCAAGGAGGCGCGTCGCACCGCGTTGATCCTCGCCGCCTCGCAGGCGATCATTGGTTCGGCTGCGCCCATCGCCATCTCCATGGGTGCGCTGGCCGGGCAATACCTGCTTGCCGCCGACAAATCGCTGGCGACGGCACCGATCACCGGCTTCAACCTCGGCGTGGCGCTCGGCGCGCTGCCGGCAGCGGCCATCATCCGCAGGGTGGGCCAGCGCGACGGCTTCATGGCCGGCACTGTCGTTACCGCGTTTGGCGGGCTGGTCGCCACCCTGGCGCTTTTCCATGGCAGCTTCTGGCTGTTTGCCTTCGGCCTGCTGCTGATCGGGGTCGGCGGCGCCTTCGTCCAGCAGTTCCGTTTTGCCGCCGCCGACAACGCGCCGCCGGCGTTCAAGGCGCGTGCCATCTCCTTCGTGCTGGCCGGCGGCATCGTCACCGCCATTCTCGGGCCGCAGATCGTTATCTTCACCCGCGAATTGTTCGCGCCGGTGATGTTTGCCGGCTCGTTCGCTTCCATCCTGCCGCTGGCCGCGGTCGGCGCCATCGTCCTGTCGTTCCTGCGACTGCCGGCGAAGGCGACAGGGGAAGCGGAAATCGCCGACAGCGACGCCAGACCGTTGGCTGAAATCGTCACGCGGCCGCGTTTCGTCGCCGCATTGTTCTGCGCGGTCGGCAGCTACGCGCTGATGAGCTTCGTCATGACCGGCGCCCCGCTGGCCATGGTTGGCTGTGGCCTGTCGGAGGACGATGCGACGCTGGGCATTTCCTGGCACGTCATGGCCATGTTCGCACCGAGCTTCTTCACCGGCTCGCTGATCCATCGTTTCGGCGCCGAGCGCATCGTGGCCACCGGGCTGATCCTGTTGATCGGCTGCGCAATTGTCGCCTTGTCGGGGCTGGCGCTGTGGCAATTCTGGACGGCGCTGATCCTGCTCGGCCTTGGCTGGAATTTTGGCTTCATCGGCGCCACGGCGATGGTGGCGGCCAGCTACCGGCCGTCGGAAAAGGGCAAGGTGCAAGGCTTCCACGACTTCGTCCTGTTCGGTTCCGTGGCTTGCGCTTCGCTGATGTCGGGCATGGTCTACAACGCCTGGGGCTGGGAGATGCTGAACTGGATGATCTTTCCGGTCACCGTTCTGTGCTTCGTGGCGCTTGGCGCGCTGAAGCTGACGGGCACTCGCAAAGCCGGCGCCTGATCCCGGGTCACTTTGCGTGACACGATGCTGTCAGGATGGACTCGGCGAAGGCGCCGACGCCCGAACAAAATTATTGCGCCGATCCCTGTTCTTATGAAACCGTATGCCCCGACGGCGCGTTTGGGCCATGCTCATATGCGGCCACCGAATTTCGGTTCATTGGAAGGGATTTCACAATGTTTTCAATCAAGGTTCTGACCGGCGCGGCGCTCGCGCTCGGCATCACCGCTGCCTCCGCGAGCGCCCAGGTGGTTGTCTCCTCGAAGATCGACACCGAAGGTGGCGTGCTCGGCAACATCATCCAGCTCGTTCTCAACGCCAACAACATCAAGACCACCGACCGCATCCAGCTCGGCGGCACGCCGGTGGTGCGCAAGGCGATCACCGCCGGCGAGATCGACATCTATCCCGAATACACCGGCAATGCCGCCTTCTTCTTCGAGAAGGCTGACGACCCGGTCTGGAAGGATGCCGCCAAGGCCTATGAGGCGGCCAAGAAGCTCGACTATGACGCCAACAAGATCGTCTGGTTGTCGCCCTCGCCCGCCAACAACACCTGGGCGATCGCGCTGCGCAAGGAGGTTGCCGAAACCAACAAGCTCGCCACGCTCTCCGACTTCGGCAAGTATGTCGCTGGCGGCGGCCAGGTGGTGCTGGCGGCTTCCGCCGAGTTCGTCAATTCGGCCGCAGCACTTCCGGCCTTCCAGACCACCTATGGCTTCACGCTGAAGCCCGAGCAACTGATCACGCTCTCCGGCGGCGACACGGCGGCGACCATCGCGGCGGCCGCCAACCAGACCAGCGGCGCCAACGCCGCCATGGTCTACGGCACCGATGGCGGCATCGCGCCGTCCGGCCTCGTCGTGCTCGACGACGACAAGGGTGTGCAGCCTGTCTACCAGCCGGCGCCGATCATCCGCGAAGCGGTGCTCAAGGAGCATCCCGAGATCGAGACGCTGCTGAAGCCGGTCTTCGCCAAGCTCGACCTCGTCACGCTGCAGGAACTGAACGGCCGCGTGCAGGTCGGCGGTGAGCCGGTCAAGGGCGTCGCCGAAGACTTCCTGAAGAAGAACGGCTTCCTGAAGTAGAGCGATTTCCGGCGCGCCGCATTCGTGGCGCGCCGGAACGACTGACGGGGGAGGGCGTGCCTATCCGCTTCGACAAGCTCGGCGTGGTCATCGCCGCGATAGCAGGCTGCGCGGCTTTCGCCGCGCCCTTTGCCACGTTCCGTGCCAACCGCATCGTTCCCGGCCAGGCGCGTTCGATTCTCGAAGCGTTGCCGCCAGCGGCCGGGCCGTTGCTGCTCGCCATCGTTGTCACTGCCGCACTGGTCGCGCTGTTCAAGACGCCGCAGCAGCTGCGCCTTGCCGCCAGCGTGGCGGCACTTGCCGCGCTCGCGCTGCTAATCGGCGTCGCCGGCACATTTCTCACGCCTGCCGGCAACACCTTTGCGAGGATTTCGCCGGCCTCCGGCTTCTGGATTCTCATCTTTGCTTTCACGCTCTTGCTGGCCGACGTTCTGACGAGGCTGGAGCTTTCGCCCTGGGCGCGCGTCGGCGTGCTGGTAGCGGCTAGCGCGGCAGTCGGTCTGCTGTTGATTTCGGGAAGCTGGAACGATCTGTCCATCCTCAAGGAATACGCCAACCGCGCCGACAGCTTCTGGGCCGAAGGCTCCAAGCATGTGACGCTGGCACTCGGTTCTCTGCTTGCCGCGGTGATAATCGGCCTGCCGCTCGGCATCCTTTGCCATCGTGTCGAGAGGCTGCGCGCGAGCGTCCTCAACGTGCTCAACATCATCCAGACCATTCCCTCGATCGCGCTGTTCGGGCTGCTGATCGCGCCACTCGGCTGGATCGCGTCACATGTGCCGGGGGCGGCGGCGCTCGGCATTCGCGGCATCGGCACCGCGCCGGCTTTCGTCGCCTTGTTCCTCTATTCGCTGCTGCCGGTGGTGGCCAACACGGTGGTCGGCCTCGCCGGCGTGCCGCGCGCCGCCAATGACGCGGCCCGCGGGATGGGCATGACCGACCGGCAACGCCTGTTCGGCGTCGAGTTTCCGCTGGCCTTTCCGGTGATCCTCACCGGCATCCGCATCGTGTTGGTGCAGAACATCGGCCTTGCGACGATTGCCGCGCTGATCGGCGGCGGTGGCTTCGGCGTGTTCGTCTTCCAGGGCGTCGGCCAGACGGCGATGGATCTGGTGCTGCTCGGCGCGGTGCCGACGGTCGCGCTCGCCTTCGCCGCCGCCATCATCCTCGACGCGGTGATCGAAATGACCTCCACCAGACGACGCGAGGCAAGCCCGGCATGATCGAGATCGAAGGCATTACCAAGCGCTACGATGCGACAACGGTGGTCGACGACGTCTCGATGGTCATCGAGCCGCGCACCATCGCCGTCATCGTCGGCACGTCCGGGTCCGGCAAGACGACGCTGCTTCGCATGATAAACCGGTTGGTCGAGCCGACCGCGGGCGTCGTCAAGCTCGACGGCGCCGACAACCGCTCGCTGCCTGGCTATGAACTGCGCCGCAGCATCGGCTATGCCATCCAGGGCCACGGCCTGTTTCCGCATCGCACGGTGGCGCAGAACATCGCCACCGTGCCGGTTCTGCTGGGCTGGGACAAGGCCCGTATCAAGGCCCGCGTCGACGAGCTGATGACGCTCTACCAGCTCGATCCCGAGGCGTTCGGCCCGCGCTACCCGCACGAGCTTTCCGGTGGCCAGCAGCAGCGCGTCGGCGTTGCCCGCGCGCTCGCCGCCGAGCCGAACGTGCTGTTGATGGACGAGCCATTCGGCGCCCTCGACCCGATCATCCGCACCAAGGCGCAGGAAGATCTGCTGGCGATCCAGAAGCGCTTCGGCACCACCATCATTCTTGTCACCCACGACATGGAGGAGGCCGTGCATATGGGTGACAAGATCGCCGTGATGGATGCCGGCAAGCTCGTCCAATACGCCAAGCCCGCCGAAATCCTGGCGAGACCAGCCAGCGCTTTTGTCGAAACCCTGGTCGGCGCCAGCGAGCGGCCGTTTCGGCTGCTTTCGCTCGGCCGGGTGCGCGACGCGGTGGAAAAGGGCACCGCTGATGGCGAGGCGATCCCCGGCGATGCCAGCCAGCGCGATGCGTTGGCGGAATTGCTGTGGTCGGGCCGGCCGGCGCTGCCGGTGAAAGGCGCCGACGGCAAGCCGCTCGGCCGCGTCACCCTCGACGGTCTGGTCAAACGCTCGGCGAGGCCGGCATGAAAGCCTGGCTTCCGGCGCTGCTGCGACTGGCCCTGGTCGTGCTGCTGATCGCCTTCCTCACCAACCCCGGCTTGTTTGAACCGCTGCTGAAGCCGCTGACAGAGAACAATGCCCCGGTGATCTACAACCAGGGCAGTCTGCTGACCCTGACGCTGTTGCATTTGCGCATCGTGCTGATCGCCACCGTGGCGGCAACCATCGTTGCGGTGGCGCTTGCCATCCTGGTCACCCGGCCCGCCGGTGCCGAGTTCCTGCCGCTGTCGCGCAGCCTGGTCAATATCGGCCAGACCTTTCCGCCGGTCGCGGTGCTGGCGCTCGCGGTGCCGGCGGTCGGCTTCGGCGAAAAGCCGACACTGATCGCTTTGTTTCTCTATGGCCTGCTGCCGATCTTCGAGAATGCGCTGACCGGCCTGACGACGCTGCCGGCCAATGTGATGGAGGCGGCGCGCGGTGCCGGCATGACCGGCTGGCAAAGACTGGTCAAGGTCGAGCTGCCGCTCAGCGCCCCGATCATACTCGGCGGTATCAGGCTGTCGGTTGTCATCGGCCTTGCCACGGCCACGATCGGCTCGACCGTGGCCGCCAAGACGCTGGGCGAGGTGATCATCGCCGGGCTGTTGTCCAACAATCTCGCCTTCATCCTGCAGGGCGGCCTGATCGTGGCGGCACTTGCCGTGCTCATTTATGATGGGTTGTCGGCGGTCGAACGCTATACCGCGCGCCGCATGGGCCGCGAGGCCGGGTAGCCAAGTTCTCTCGCCAGGGTCGATTTCAATCGATCTAACCGCACGGCGATCCCGACGGGCGCGCTGCCATATCGCCCTTTTGGGCGAAAGCCGGGCAAAAACCGAACAATATCTTGACGTTCGCGACCCTGTTTCGCATACACCGGTGCGAAGAGGCGGATTCCGTGCACGGATTCCGGTCTTTGTCTCAACGGCCCAGGGAGGGGTTCTTTTGGGCCAACAATCGAGGAAAATCCGGCAATGACAATTATTTCCGCCGTCATCGCCTGCGGCCTGCTTTCTGTCCTTTACGCCATCTGGGCGACACGTTCGGTCCTCGCGGCCGATCAGGGCAATGCACGCATGCAGGAAATCTCCGCCGCCATCCGCGAAGGCGCGCAAGCCTATCTGGCGCGCCAGTACACCACCATCGCCATCGTCGGCGTGGTCGTGCTCGTGCTCGCCTGGTGGCTGCTTTCGATCACCGCCGCGATCGGCTTCCTGATCGGCGCCGTTCTGTCCGGCGCCGCTGGTTTCATCGGCATGCACGTTTCGGTGCGGGCCAATGTGCGCACCGCGCAGGCGGCCTCCAACAGCCTCGCCGCCGGCCTCGACATCGCTTTCAAGTCGGGCGCCATCACCGGCATGCTGGTGGCGGGCCTCGCCTTGCTCGGCGTGTCGATCTACTACCTTGTCCTGACCCACTTCATGGGCCTTCAGCCCAACGACCGCGTCGTCATCGACTCGCTGGTTTCACTCGGCTTCGGCGCTTCGCTGATCTCGATCTTCGCCCGTCTCGGCGGCGGCATCTTCACCAAGGGTGCTGACGTCGGCGGCGATCTGGTCGGCAAGGTCGAAGCCGGTATTCCGGAAGATGATCCGCGCAATCCGGCCACCATCGCCGACAATGTCGGCGACAATGTCGGCGACTGCGCCGGCATGGCCGCTGACCTGTTCGAGACCTATGCGGTGACGGTCGTCGCCACCATGGTCCTCGGCGCCATCTTCTTCGGCGGCACCGCCGTTCTCGGCGCCGCGATGCTCTATCCGCTGGCCATTTGCGGCGCCTGCATCCTGACCTCGATCGTCGGTACTTTCTTCGTCAAGCTCGGCGCCAACGGTTCGATCATGGGGGCTCTCTACAAGGGCCTGATCGTCACCGGCCTGTTGTCCATCGTCGGCCTCGGCGTGGCCACTTCGGTATGCCTCGGCTGGGGCGAGATCGGCACCGTTGCCGGCATGGCCATCACCGGCAAGAACCTGTTCATCTGCGGCCTGATCGGCCTCGTGGTGACCGGTTTGATCGTTGTCATCACCGAATACTATACCGGCACCAACAAGCGCCCGGTGAACTCCATCGCCCAGGCCTCGGTGACCGGTCACGGCACCAACGTCATCCAGGGTCTTGCGGTCTCGCTGGAATCCACAGCACTGCCGGCAATCGTCATCGTCGGCGGCATCATCTCGACCTACCAGCTCGCCGGTCTCTATGGCACCGCGATCGCGGTCACCACCATGCTCGGCCTGGCCGGCATGATCGTCGCGCTCGACGCCTTCGGTCCGGTAACCGACAATGCCGGCGGCATTGCCGAAATGGCCGGCCTGCCCAAGGAAGTGCGCCACTCCACCGACGCGCTCGACGCGGTCGGCAACACCACCAAGGCGGTGACCAAGGGCTATGCCATTGGTTCGGCCGGCCTCGGCGCGCTGGTGCTGTTCGCCGCCTACTCGAACGACCTGAAGTTCTTTGCCGCCAATGGCGACAAATATCCCTACTTCCAGGGCATGGGGGAAATCTCCTTCGACCTCTCCAACCCTTATGTCGTCGCCGGCCTGATCTTCGGCGGCCTGATCCCGTATCTGTTCGGCGGCATCGCCATGACGGCCGTCGGCCGCGCCGCCGGTGCCATCGTCGAGGAAGTGCGCAAGCAGTTCCGCGAGGATCCAGGCATCATGGCCGGCACCTCGAAGCCGAACTACGCGCGCGCGGTCGACCTTCTGACTAAGGCGGCGATCCGGGAAATGATCATCCCGTCGCTGCTGCCGGTGCTGGCGCCGCTCGTCGTCTATTTCGGCGTGCTGCTGATCTCGGGTTCGAAGGCTTCCGCCTTTGCGGCACTTGGCGCCTCGTTGCTTGGCGTCATCGTCAATGGCCTCTTCGTCGCCATCTCGATGACCTCGGGCGGCGGCGCCTGGGACAACGCGAAGAAGTCCTTCGAGGACGGTTTTGTCGACAAGGACGGTGTCAGGCACCTCAAGGGCTCCGAGGCGCACAAGGCCTCGGTCACCGGCGACACGGTCGGCGATCCCTACAAGGACACCGCCGGCCCGGCCGTCAACCCGGCGATCAAGATCACCAACATCGTCGCGCTGTTGCTGCTCGCCGTGCTCGCGCACGGCTGAACGGCGTCTGTCGCTTAAAGTCAAAAACCCGCGGGAGCGATCCCGCGGGTTTTTGTTGTGGCTAATGCCGCGCGAACCGTTCAGCTCTCCTCTTCGTCAGGTGCTCGAAATGCTCGCATTCGAGCGCAAGCATTTCCTTCAGGTTCGGTTCACGGCATGGCGATGGGGGAGCCACTCCCATCGCTGGCAAGCATGCCGCCAGGACCGCTCGGTCCGGCCATAACAAAAGCCCGCGAGATCGCTCCCGCGGGCTTTTGGTCGCCTGAGATGTTGCTGCTTCCTGGAGGGCCCGGGAAAGGCAGGTCTGAAGATCAGGGAGTGCCGCCGCCGGGAATGCCGGGCGCCAGCTTGCTGGCGCCGTTGATGATCTGGCTGAGGAAGTTCTGGTCCTTGCCGCCGGTCGGCGTCGTGCGCGAGATGAAGTCGAACATCTTGCCGTCCTTCAAGCCGTAATTGGCGATCTGGGCGACGCGTCCGTCGGCGCCGAAATAGACCGCCAGTACATGCTGGTCGATGAGCCTGGGCTTGTCGAAGGCGACGTAGCGCTTGCGCGTCTGGGAAATGTAGTAGAAGGCCTCGTTGTCGAACGTCGCGGTGGTCGACGGCGTGCCGAGTGCCAGAAGCACCTGTTCGCGGCTCGAGCCGACCGGCACCAGGTCAATCGCCTGCTGGTCGATGACATAGCCCTGCGTCAGCGTCTCGCTCGGGTTGAGGTCGCCGATCATCTTGTTGGTGTGGCACGCTGACAGCGCCGAAGCGACGAGCAGCAGGGTGATCGCACCGGCAGGCCTGGACGAGAAGGACGACTTGAAATTCAGCGCGCGCAACAACAATTCTCCATTATATCGCCGCAACTTGCGCTGGGCCGCAAAACCGGTAAACCAGCTTGCCTGCCGATGCAACAAGGCCAACTAAACAAACGGTCCCGGGAGACCATCCCCAATGTTCCAGCGCCTTTTTGGCCGCGAACGCCACGCCAACCGCGCCATCACCGAGGCGCTTTACGCACAAATCGTGGCGGCGGCGCGGCAGACCGTGTTTTATTCCCACTGGAATGTACCCGACACGCCGCTAGGCCGTTTCGAGATGCTGTCGCTGCATATGTTCCTGTTCCAGCACCGGTTGCGCGGCGAGGGTGGTGCGGCACAAGAGGTCGCCCAGGTGCTGATCGACGAGTTCTTCCTCGACGTCGATCATTCGCTACGGGAGTTGGGCATTGGCGACGTCGGCGTGCCCAAACGCATGAAAAAGCTGGCGAAGATGTTCTATGGCCGAACTGCCGCCTATGATGATGCCCTGGAGCGGAACGACCATGACGGGCTCACCGCTGCCCTTGCCCGCAATGTCCGGCCCGACGCCGGCGCCTGGCCGCAAGCGTCACGACTGGCCGTCCATGTCGCCGACGCGGCAAGGCATCTTGCCGCGCAGCCAACCGAATCGATTCTCTCCGGTACCGTGACGTTTCCAACCGCCAAGGCAGACTGAAGGAGGCAGCGATGAAACATGCAGAACCACAAGGCCCGGTGTCCTTCATCGCCAATGTCGCCCGCTTGCCGCACAAGGGGCTGCCGGTGGTCATCACCGCCGACGGCGCCCAACGCGCGGCCCTTGCCGCGGAGCATGATCTGCTGTCGGTCGAAACCTATCGCGCGGAGCTCCTGGTGGCGCCATGGAAGCGCAACGGCGTCAAAGTCAGCGGCCGCGTCGAGGCCGACATAACCCAGGCCTGCATCGTCACGCTCGAGCCGGTCGAAGCGCATATCGACGAGGCGATCGAGGCGCTGTTCCTGCCGGATGACTCCAAGCTCGGACGGCAAGGTTTCGAGGGCGGCGGCGAGATTCTGATCGATGCGGACGGTCCTGACAGCCCGGAAACATTTTCCGGCGACACGATCGATGTCGGGGCGCTCGCCGAACAGTTCTTCGGGCTGGCCATCGACCCTTATCCGCGCAAGCAGGGCGCATCGCTGGATGCCGGCGGCGAGATCGAACCGGCGGAAAATGAATTTCAGCAAAAACTGCGATCCTTGCTTGGAAAATCCTGAAAACCTCGCCCGCGACGGAAAAGTCGGTTGTGCGGCAGCCCAAAACCGTTATTTTCGCCGAACCTTCGCGATCGCTAAAGCGACATGCCGCCTAACCGTGAGATGAATACCGCGTGATCAGGATTTCCATCGATGCCATGGGCGGCGATCACGGACCAGCCGTGGTCATTCCGGCGCTCATGACGGTCGCGACCCGCCGTCCCGACATCCGCTTCGTCATCTACGGGCGCGAGGATGTGGTGCGTCCCGAACTGGCCAAGTTTCCCAAGCTGGCCGATGTCAGCGAGTTCATCCATTGCGAGATAGCGGTCAGGATGGACGACAAGCCGAGCCAGGCGCTGCGCCACGGGCGCTGGAAGTCGTCGATGTGGAAGGCGGTCGAAGCGGTCAAATCGGGCGCGGCGGATGCCTGTATCTCTGCCGGCAACACCGGCGCGCTGATGGCGATGTCTAAATTCTGCCTGCGCACCATGGCGACCATCGATCGCCCGGCGATCGCCGCGCTCTGGCCGACATTGCGCGGCGAAAGCGTGGTGCTTGACGTCGGCGCCACCATCGGTGCCGACGCGCACCAGCTCATTGATTTTGCCATTCTCGGTACCGGTATGGCGCGCTCCGTGTTCGGCATCGCCCGGCCCACGGTTGGCCTGCTCAATGTCGGCGTCGAGGAGATCAAGGGCCAGGAAGAGGTCAAGGAAGCGGGACGCATGCTGCGCGAGGCCAATATGGCCTCGATGAATTATCACGGCTTTGTCGAGGGCGACGATATCGGCAAGGGCACGGTCGACGTGGTGGTCACTGAAGGCTTCGCCGGCAACATCGCGCTGAAGACGGCGGAAGGCACCGCGCGCCAGATCGCAGGTTATCTGCGCGCCGCGATGAGCCGCACCCTGATGGCCAAGATCGGCTATGTCTTCGCCAAGGGGGCCTTCGACCGCCTGCGCGAAAAGATGGACGTCGGCCGCTCCAACGGCGGTGTCTTCCTGGGGCTGAACGGCATCGTCGTCAAAAGCCACGGCGGCGCCGATTCGGACGGTTTCGCCGCGGCGATCGAGCTCGGCTACGACATGGTGCGCAACAATCTGCTTGACCGCATCGAGGCCGATCTGGACCTGTTTCATGCGCGCAACCCGCATGCCATGACATCTAGGAAATCCGACGTCGTTACCGACGCGAAGGAATAGGAAAGAGCATTGATCAGATCAGTCGTGCGCGGCACGGGCGCCGCGCTGCCCCGCCGCATCATGAAGAATGCCGATTTCGAAGGCATGGTCGAAACCTCGGACGAGTGGATCGCCCAGCGCACCGGTATCCGCCAGCGTCACATCGCGGGTGACGACGAGACGACGGCCTCGCTGGGTGAAGCGGCCGCGCGCGCTGCGCTTGCCAATGCGGGCCTTACGCCCGATGACATCGATCTGATCGTGCTGGCGACATCGACGCCCAACAACACCTTTCCGGCCACCGCGGTCGAGATCCAGCACCGGCTCGGCATGCATCACGGCTTTGCCTTCGACATGCAGGCGGTCTGTTCCGGTTTCGTCTACGCCGTGACCACCGCCGACCTCTACATCCGTGGTGGCTTGGCCAGGCGCGTGCTGGTGATCGGCTCGGAAACGTTCTCACGCATCCTCGACTGGAGCGACCGCTCGACCTGTGTGCTGTTCGGCGACGGCGCGGGCGCGCTGGTGCTTGAGGCGGCCGAGGGCGCAGGCACGATCGCCGACCGCGGCGTTCTGGCGGCCAGCCTGCGCTCCGACGGCGCTCACAAGGACAAGCTTTTTGTCGACGGCGGGCCATCGACCACGGGGACCGTCGGCCATCTCAGGATGGAAGGCCGCGAAGTCTTCAAGCATGCGGTCGGCATGATCACCGACGTCATCGAGGCGACGTTCTCGCAAGCTGGTATCACCGCCGCGGATCTCGACTGGTTCGTGCCGCACCAGGCCAATAAACGCATTATTGACGCTTCCGCCAGGAAGCTCGGGATAGAAGAGCAAAAGGTGGTGGTTACGGTCGATTTGCACGGTAACACCTCGGCTGCTTCCGTGCCGCTGGCGCTTGCTGTTGCCGTCGCCGACGGGCGCATCAAGAAGGGCGATCTCGTGCTTCTTGAAGCGATGGGTGGCGGCTTCACATGGGGCGCTGTTCTCGTTCGCTGGTAAGTGCCAAACGGCCCGGTTTCGGTCCTTGACCTTGCCGGATCAATTACTTAGGCTCTGCCGTTGTTGTGCCTAATTTTATGTTTTGAGCTGATGGGACGGTCGCATGGGGGGAAAGACACTTACGCGCGCCGACCTTGCCGAGGCCGTCTACCGAAAGGTCGGCCTGTCACGCACTGAATCGGCCGAACTCGTTGAAGCGGTTCTGGACGAAATCTGCGAAGCGATCGTCCGCGGCGAGACGGTGAAGCTGTCGTCCTTCGCGACATTCCACGTCCGCTCCAAGAACGAGCGCATCGGCCGCAATCCCAAGACCGGCGAAGAGGTGCCGATCCTGCCGCGCCGGGTGATGACCTTCAAGTCGTCGAACGTGTTGAAAAGCCGTATTCTGCGGTCGCATCAGAGCGGCAAGGCCAAAGGTGGCAAGTAATCTTGCTCTACTGCGCGGTTGAAAACCGCCTCCGCGATGACGCCGGGCTTGAATATTGCTTCACAAACCGCTGAAATAAGGCCCGATTCGGCAGCATGGCCGGATTGGTGTTCTGCGTATGATCCATTCCGCGGAAACGGAATGAGCTTCTCTTTTTGGTGAGCGTGATCTCGTCTGAAGACCGTTCCGGATCACGCTCCAGCGTGAGGATTTCGCCCATGGACAAGAGCCCTGACGCCTTCCGTACCATAAGCGAGGTCGCCGAGGATCTCGACCTGCCGCAGCATGTGCTGCGCTTCTGGGAAACGCGTTTCAACCAGATCAAGCCGATGAAGCGCGGTGGCGGCCGTCGCTATTACCGGCCGCAGGATGTCGAACTGATCAAGGGCATCCGGCACATGCTCTACGACCAGGGCTACACCATCAAGGGCGTGCAAAAGCTGTTGCGCGAGAATGGCAATCATTTCCTGGTCGCCATCGGCAGCGGCGATATGGCCGCCGTCGAGGCGATCTCGCAGCGAAGGCAGGCCGATCAAGTGCCATTGACGCCGGCAGCCCAGCCTCGCGCCATGGATGACGAACTGGTTGGCCAGCCGCGCGTCAAGCCAAGCCGACGCTTTTTTGGTCTCGGCAAGAGCGACGAGGAAGGTCCGGTTCAGCCGGACGCGTCGAAACTATCGCGCGACAATCGCGCCCTGCTGCAGGAGGCGTTGTTCGACCTCCTGGAATGCAAGCGGCTGCTCGACCAGGTGCGCTGACCGGCGCCCGAAGCGACTGTGATATCCCGAAAACCGGAACCCGCCTTCGGGTGACGCGTTACGTTTCCTTCTGCAAGCAAGGAAACGCATCATGGCATCGTTCTCGACCCTCCCGGATATCGATCTGGAAAAGCAGGTTGCTGCTCTCTCCAGGGAACTGACGGCTCTGAAAAAGGCGGTGTCCAGGCGGGGCGGCGCCGTCTACGAAGACGGTCGTGATACCGCGCTCGACGCGTATTCCGATCTTGCAGGGCGTTTGCGGGAGGCGATGCCAGTAATCCGCAAGCAGGGCAGGGTGATCGAAAGATCGGCTCGCGACCATCCGGCGGTGGCTGCCGCGGTCGGTCTTGTCGTGGTTGGCCTCGTCGCCAGTCTGCTGTTCGGCCGGCGCTGATTGGTAAGCCTCGGATCGCCTTCCCGCGCCTCGGGCTGAGGCTCCTTCACCCGAGGCATTTCCCAGACCCGACCTGATTAGCGATTTCTGGTGTCGCTCTGGCATCTGGCGCTCAGCGCCTCGGCGTAGAGGCGCACGGCACCGCTGTGCCGCCGGCGCAGGAACGCGGATTGATCAAGGCGCCAGCATCGCTCGATTTCCCTGACGATCGCCGGATTGGTCCAGGTTGCATAGCCCGCCGCCGAATAGACGGCGATCTCGCCGGCATAGAGACAGTCGTCGGTGACGAGGAAGTCGATACGGATGTAATCGAGGTCGCCGGCGATGGCCGGCGCGATCGAGATCGCCTGGCGAACATAGTCGATCAGCCGCGCATTGACGGGCAAGGCCTGATCCTCGCGAGGATAATCGGGATCGCGACCAGGCAGCGGATTGGCTTCACGGTCAAACAGCAGCGAAAGACTGGCTTGCTTATCCTCGACCCAGACATGGGATATCACGCCGCTGCAGACATGAACCTTGATGTCGGTGGCGATCGTTCCGCCGCTTAGCGCCAGCCGCTGTTCGACGAAAACGGCCGGAACAATCGGCCAATAGGCCCATTCGCCATTGCGGACGCCGAAGCGCCTCTTCAGCCAGCGGCTGGTACGATAGACGATAGCGTCGCGATCCGGCCGGCCATCGGTGACGAACATGTTCATCTCGCAGCCATGGTTGACTTTGACCACCACGTCGCCGGCCAGCAACGCCGGCGGGATCGCCGCGGGATCGCTGCCGGCCCACAGCGTTGCGGGCAGTTTCAGGTCCGGGCAGGCATTGTGGATATGGGTCTTCGCCGCCAGCTTGTCGGTCAGCGTTACGAATAGCGGATTGCGGTCGACGATCTTTCGCCAGAGCAATCGCTCATGATAGCTCCTGGGTTCCGCCGGGTTTGGCAGGTAACCCAGCCGGCGCACGAAGCGCACGATCAGAGCCGGATGCCGAAGGGTGAGCCAGAACCGCGCGGTCGAGAGGACAATGCGGCTTGTCCACGAAACATCGGACTTGGCCGTCATCAGGGATACCTGGCCTCGTTGGCAGAACCTGATCCGGTGGGAGTGCGCCGGTCAGAAACATCCCATGCCGTAGCGCGATTTGCCTTTGCGTGAAAGGTTGGCCAGCGTCGCCGTGGTGGTTTTGCGCCGAGATCTTGGCGCTGCCATGGGGGGAAATTCGAGATGCCCGAATCGTGTCGCGCTTCGCGTTGCGCTGGCACGAGAAGACCAGCCTTGGACAAGAAGCCAAGGCCGGTCTTCTCGTTGGCAGGGTGGGATGCTCAGTAGGCCTTCTTCACGATCTTCCTCACGTGGTGGTGATGATGAACGTGGTGATGGCGGTAGTGGTGGTGGTAGTGGCGATGATGATGGTGGTGACGATGATGCTTTACCATCGGGGCAGCATCCGCGCTCGTCGCGCCAATCACCGGCGCCGTGAAAGCAAGTGCAACCGCAAGCCCGAGGGCCGAGAGGAGGGACTTCTTCATGGATCGTTTCCTTTTTTTTGCGGGCTGACATAGATCGGGGCGACAGCCCTACCGCCGCGAATGGGATTACGCTCCTCAATTTTTTCGTCAGTATTTCCCGACTGTAGATTTTTGTGTCTGGACTGTTTCTGACGAAACGGGCTTCCACCACCATCATCAACAAAGGCCGAAAGGCCGCGACCTTGCCGCCTGTTTCGCCTACATCGGCGGAACCACACCGTTGTTTCCGACCACGACGCGACCGGCGCTCAGTGTGCCGTCACCGTCACGCTGAGCGACAACGAAGACCGTCGCGCCTGGCTTGAGGTCGGTCGGCGCGGCGGCCGCAAAGGTCACGACAGGCGTGTTGTCGGGTATCGAGATCTTCCTTGTCTGCCCATTGTCATAGGTCAGTGTGACGGCGCGCCCGTTTATATCGGTTACGTCGGCGACGGTGCCGTTGGTCATGCGGCTGTTTGGCTGCAGGTCCCAGGGACGGTCACCCTCGCCAGTGCCTTTCAAAGCGGCTGGAAAGACCACCACCTCCAGAGCGCCACTGCCGCCATCCGCTTTCGAGACGGATGCGATGCCGAGGAAATCGCCCTGCTTGATGTCCTTCGCGGATGCGCCGGCGACGCCCGAGATCTTCCAGCCGGCATTGAGCTTGATCGCATCGGTATCGCCCTGGCGGGTTTTCACGGTGAGTAGCGATGGCGCGAAACTGACCACCGTGCCGCGCACGCGCAGCGCGTCCGCCGCTCGAGCGCCGGCCATACCGGCAACGGTGAGGCTGGAGACGGTGCCGAGCACGACCATGAATGTCTTCAAGTTCATTGTGGAAATCCTTCCGGGAAAGAGCTGGCTGGAACCGGATGGTTTTCACGCCAGCGCATTGGAACAACGAACAGGTGGGCCGAAACTCCTGAGTAAAAAGGGGTTCGAGCCTTCAAAACAACTTGATCGCGACCTGCGCGCGAGGCGGCCGCACCGGCGCCTGGTTCACGATGCCGTGACGGTCCGATTGGCACTTGGCAAATTGCCGGCGAGCGGGCATCTTCTCCACCGTCTCAGGCAACATCGTCATTTTACCAAACTCTTTTAGCCCACGGAGTTGCCAATGCCCTACAATGCAAGAAGCGAAGCCCTCTCCGAACCGGTAGCCAACGGGATCGGGCCAGATTACAGCACCCTCAAGGCGATCCGGGAGACCCTCGGATACAGCGTGGAAAAGTTGTCGCTGACATGCGGTCTGGCGGCCGGCGAGATTGAGGATATCGAGAACGGCAGGACGGCCGACCCGTCGAAGCTGCGCCGTATTGCTTCCGCGCTTCGACTTCCACAGGACGCTTTCATCGGTTCAGCTGTGCGCACGCCAGCCGCACAAGGTCGATCCCTGGCATAAATCAGCATCAGGCATGCCCACAGAACCCGCCAGGGTACCCTTGGCGGGTTTGTTTGTTGGTGCAGCAGTGTTCCCGCCGCTGCGGCTTGCCGATTTGTATATCGCCCGTGTTTATACGCGCGGGCAGATTCACCGTTGCCCATCAAGTCCGCCGTCTCAGTTTTGAACCGTGGGTTTTTCGATATGAGCCTGGAATCCGTTCGTGCCTTCTTTGCCGCCCATTCGCCCGACATCGACGTCATCGTGACGGAGGCGAGTTCGGCGACAGTGGCGCTGGCGGCCGAGGCGCATGGCGTGCTGCCGGCGCAGATCGCCAAGACCATCTGCCTCCGCGTTGGTGACCGCGCCATGCTCGTCGTCACCAGCGGCATCGCCAGGCTGGACAACCGCAAGTTCAAGGACCAGTTCGGCGGCAAGCCGCGCATGCTCGACGCCGAAGAGGTTGTCGCCGCCACAAGCCATCCGGTCGGCGGTGTCTGCCCGTTCGGCCTGCCGGCGCCGCTGCCGGTCTACTGCGACCTGTCGCTGCGCGGATTCGACGAGGTCGTGCCCGCCGCCGGCGCCACCAACGCCGCCGTGCGACTTGCGCCGCAGAGGATGGTTGAGCTTACCGGTGCTGAATGGGTCGATGTCTGCCAAGGGTAGGCAAACGGGTCGGATTCGACGCGAGGCCCAAGCAACAAGGTAACAGACACGATTTGAGATTTGGCTGACTGATGAGGCGGACTTTTGGGGGCAAGTCCTGCTTTGAAATGGTCGGAGTGGCCGGATTCGAACCGACGACCCCTTGACCCCCAG
>NZ_JAPFQA010000022.1 GCF_027563465.1 Mesorhizobium qingshengii
ATGTGCAGAGCTGGAAGGACCGAAACCCCGGCAGCGGATATGTAGGGATAGATTGAGTCTCTGCGCCGTGTGCGCCTTTTGCTGATGCTGAGGGTACCATCTACAGCCGACATGCGGAACTCGGATACATAGTCCGATTCAATACCCTGCTTGGGATTCGGTTCCATGCCCAAGCCTTCTCGCGCCGGCGACCGTCGGCGCTAAAAGGAAGAACGGCGTATAAGCCGCAGTCCTGCGCGCGTCCGCAACAACGGACGATTGTCGCGCGTAGGACGGAGGAAATTCGCCCCCGCCGCGGGCGGTGAACGGGACAGCCGTAGGAGCGTCAGCATAGCGCCGGCCGCAGGACGGGGCGCGGGACCGACTGTCCCCGTCCGCGGTGGTCCGCATGTTTTGCGTCGAAGCCGACCGGCGGAGATCGCGCGCATTTCCGGCTCTCGACAGTCCGGCCGCTGATCGCGATTGGATTGTCCAACCCAGCGCCGAGTTTTGGCCTGGACGAAATCGATGAGGTCTTGCATCCCTTCACCCCTCAATTGCGTGGCAGCTTGTGAATTTCCAGCCTGACAGGCCCTCCCCTGTCACAACTCGTGCAGAAGAGCGCTCGCTCGATCGAACTGAACAGAGCGCCTTTTCCATAGCGTTCGATGAGTCCGGCAGGCTTTACCGTTGCATGATGCGAACAGGATCTGCACCAGGCCCGCAACACATGCCACTCGCGAAGATCGCCGAGCGCCACATCCATGCCGGCGTGAACGCTGCCATCAATGATGGCCTGCGGTGGGATCTTCACCTCGCCTGGTGTCAGGATTTTCTCCATCACATGCCGACTGTTGTAGTGGATCAGCAACATGCCCGGCCGGCGCCGGATGGCAGCTTGCCATGCGGCCTGGCTCACCGTTGAATCGGGGGAACGCGAAATGGTTTCGGATAGGGCCTGCTCGTCGCGATCCCAAACCTCGATCCGAAAATTGTCTTCCGCGGTTTTTGCCATAGCTTCGCCGGCCAGCGCGTTTCACGCCGAGCCATGGTCCCTTTGCTGCTCCAGATCACGCTGAAATAAGGAACATATTCCTCCCTCGTCAAGGGCAGGCTTGACTCTGTGTTCTCTTTTTGTTCACTATTGGCGGAAATAGCCATAGGAGGCGAACCATGGAACTTCGCTTGAACATTGAAGGGGCGACACCCCAAGAGCTCGAACGCGGCATCGCGGCAGCCGAAGCGGTGTTTGCACGCGCCGGCATTACGGCCTTGGAGGGCGCGGAAGGACTAACAAGCTAGATATCTGCCGTTAAGGATATTTTTGATGGCTTACGCGGACGCTCAGTCGGCAACTTTATTGCGCAGTGGGTTAGTAGGAATTCTCGCTGCCACGGCGATCCCTGCAAGATCAGTTGCCGGATAAGGGTTCAAAACGAAGCGCCAGGCCGCGCTCTATCGAGCCGACATCCGGCGGCAACATTGCAATTCCGTCAGCAAGAGCCATTGCCATTAAGCTCGCCGACGAACCACGGCCGAGCATGTCCAGAACGGGGCGTCCCAGCTCGTCTCGCCCAGTGATCCTGACCGGAACGAATTCGGTCCGCCCGAGCCGCTTTTCATAAGTGAATCCTGCCACCGCCGCTGACCATTGCGGCCCTGTGCTGGCGAGGCCCGCGATAGCCCGGATCGCGGGCAGCGCAATCTGCCGGAAAGTCACCAGGGCCGCGTTGGGATTACCGGGAAGTCCGGCAAACAACATCGACCCAATCATTCCAATCTTGACGGGTTTTCCAGGTCGCATCGCGACCTTGAGCACATCGAGCGTGCCACCGTGCTGGCCGAGAGCAGACACGACATGATCCTCTTCACCCGCCGAGACGCCGCCAGTCGTGACCAGGACATCGCATGCGCAAGCTGCTTCGCCAAAAGCTTGGGCCAAAGCTTCGCGACGATCTGGAACGATGCCGTAGTCGAGGATCTCAGCCCAAGGGACGGCCGAGAGCATCGCCCGGATCATCACGCGGTTGGAGTTGTAAATCTGGCCGGGGCCGAGAGGCACACCGGGTTGCTGCAATTCCGTGCCAGTCGATATCAACCCGATACGAACTTTCCGCAGCACCTCGACCTCGGCCAGTCCCTGCCCTGCCAGCAGTGCGAGCCGCTGGGGCGTAAGCTGCTCGCCGACGGCCACGAGGCGATCCCCTGCGCGGACGTCCTCGCCGGCATACCGAATGTTTTCCCCGCGCCTTGGGCGCGTTGTGATAACCACGGCATCGTTCGTGCGTTCGCAATGCTCCTGCATGATGACGGCATCGAATCCTCCGGGCACCGGAGCACCTGTAAAGATGCGGAGGACTTCGTTGGAAGCGAACTGTCCGGCATGGAATTCACCTGCCGCAATCCTGCCCCCGACAGAAAGCACCCAGGGCCCTGTTCCCGCAAAACCGTCGAGCCTGACCGCGTAGCCGTCCATCGCGGAATTGTCGAATGGCGGCAGGTCGATCGATCCGAAAAGGTCGTGAGCGAGGATTCGGCCCCTCGCCGCCATCAGCGGCACATGCTCCGTTTCGCGCACGGTCCTGGCGATTGCGACTGCCTTGGCGGCGGCGATATCGACGGAGATAACCCTGCCACTGGCACCCGCCTGGCAGGTCTCGTTTGTCAGGGCGATGGCGGTTTCCATGTGGCCTCTAGTTGGGAATGGTCTTCAGGTATGCGATGATGTTCTGAATGTCCTCGGGTTTCTTCAGCCCGGCGAACGCCATTTTCGTGCCCGGAACGATCGCCTTCGGCTCAACCAGATACTTGGCAAGAGTTTCCTCGTTCCAAACCAGGCCTCCTGCTCCCGCCGTGGTCATCGCTTTCGAATAGTTGAACCCCGTGACGGTTCCCGCCGTGCGGCCGATCAGACCGCCGAGATGGGGGCCAACCTTGTTGGTCGTGCTGTCAGCAGCGTGGCAGACTGCGCATTTCTTGAAAACCGTTTTGCCTGCTTCGACGTCCTGCGCGTTGGCCGCGGTGACAAACGCGGTCAGAACAGAGACGGCAACGAAAATGGTTTCGAACTTCACTCAATTTTCTCCCTTTTGGAAATTCAATGAGGATCCAAGGAATCCCGCCGCGGGCTTGCGAAAGCCCGCGGCGGAGCGAGTGCAGAACTCTATGACGCCTGATACTCCAACGACTTGAACGTCAGGTGCTTCACACCTTCCGGCGCGTCCGAGATCTTTCGGATATCCGCCCATGTCTGCTTGTAGTTTGGAATCACCAACTCGTTGACGCCATCATTGATGACATTGCCCATCACCCCGGTTGGGAAACCGAACAGCATGAAGGTCTCGCCTTTCCTGGCCGTCGGCGTCGGATAGACCATAGCCTGGGTCGAGCCATCGTCGTTGAAGACCTCGACCAGATCACCGGCCTTGACCCCCAGTTCGGCCATGTCGTCCGGGTTCACCTGGATGTAAGGGAACGGCATGCGGTCCATGACGAAGTCGTTGGCCTGATCGAGGAAGGCATTTTGCCAAATGAGATTGGCCCGCCCATTGTTGATCAGATATTTGAACTTCGCCTTCTGCGCGTCCTTGCCAGGCGCCTGGAAGCCGCGCCATGGAGCATCCATGAACTGGGCTTTGCCGCCCTCCCCGGAAAACACGCCATCCGCGTAAAGACGTTTCGTGCCGACGATCTTGCCATCCGTAAAGGCCGTGGCCGGTTCCTGGAAGCCGTTGTTGCCCATGGCTTTCAACCGCTCGTAGGTGACATGCTTGCCGCCGCCGGCGTTCTGATGATAGCCGTCCATGAAGGCGTCTTCTTCGGTCTTCCAGTCAAAGCCCTTGAACTGGTCGGCATACTTGGTGTCGCCCATGTCGCGTAGCACCTTCTCCAGGTGCTGGGCCAGTCCGGCTGCGATCAGGCAGTCAGGCTTGGCGTTGCCAGGTGGGTCCATATAGCGCTCGACAAGCCTCATACGGCGCTCGCCGTTCATGGAAGTGAGGTTCATCTCACCGGACTCCGCCGCTGGCAGCCAGACGTGGCTTGCCGCGCCTATCTTCGAGGGAATGATGTCGACGTCGACCGAGAACAGACCTCCGGCCTTGATCGCGGCTGTGATTGCCTTGACCATTCCATCGCGGTCGCCATAGGGCACGGCGTTCATCGCATCCTTCACGATGTCGGTGCGCTTCTTGTAGACCATGTTGAACTGATGGGCATTCAGCGTGGTCTTGTAGTGGTCGCAGGCCCAGATGTGATGAACGCCGCCCTTGCCTTCGATCAGCAGCTTGTCGACATACGCCGCTGGCCTTCCGACATGCGCGTCGGACGGACGCACGTAACCTTCCTGGTGTCCGCCCAGGCGAACTACGCCACCGCCTTCGCGTCCGATGTTGCCCATCGCCAGCGCGATGTTCACAAGGGCGCCGTTGGTGCGATAGTTGTCATTGCCCCAGATCAGGCCCTTTTCGTAGCCAATCATGGTGCGCCGCCGCTTGCCGCCCTCCTTGGGCATTGCAATCCATTCGGCCGCCTTAACGATATCCTCTGCCTTCAGGCCGGTGATCTTGGCAGCCTCGTCGATTGAGAGTTTGCAGCCTTCCATCGCGCCCGAATAGTTTGTGAGGTGACCGGGTTTGCCATCAGCCTCGCCGCGTGCCGGGTAAAGCGCTGGCCGCGGCTTGCCCTCCTGGACCGTGCTGTTCTTGATGAAGTCGTTGTCAGTCCATCCCTTGTCGGAGATGTAGGTGAACAGCGCGTTGAAGAGCGCGAGATCCGTTCCCGAATTGAGTGCGAGATGGAGGACATTGTTCTTCCCGGCTTCCGCCTCGCAAGCGTTTACCGTGACCGTGCGACGCGGGTCGACGATGATGATCCTCGCCGCGGCGTGCGGCTCGTCGGGCATTTGCGCCTTCTTCTTGTCGAGCGTCGCACCCCGCAGATTGGGTATCCAGTGATTGAGAAAATAGTTGGTCTGGGTCTCGAGCGGGTTGGTGCCAACCGCCATGATCGTGTCGGCCAGTTCGGCATCCTCGTAGCAATTGTTCAGTTCCCCGACGCCCATGTCGCGCGTGGCGTGAACTTCGGAGTTGTAGGCCGGACGGTTGTGGATGCGGACATTCTTGACCTTCATCGAGCCGAAATAGAGCTTTCCAGTGCCCCAGGTGTTCTCGTAGCCGCCGGCTGAGCCACCATGGTCGAACATGGAGACGAACAGCCCATCTTCGCCCTGCTCCTTGACCACGGCGGCCGTCACCCTTGCGACGAGGTCGAGCGCGTCGTCCCAGGAGGTCGGCTGCATCTGGCCATATCGCCAGACCATGGGCGAGGTCAGGCGCTGCTGCTGTGTTCCGCGCGTGGCGCTGAAGCGGTTTTCAGCCATGCGGGCGCCACGGATCGATCCCAGTCCGGAATTCACCTCGCAGTCCTTGTCGGGCTTGATGACGATGTGGACATCCTGGCCGTTCTGCTTGACCACATTGTACATGGAGGGCGCATACCAGGCGTCCGTCTCGGCGGCTTGCTGCTGAGAAAGATCGACCGCGAAAGCGTTGGAGGCGGCATCGGTGCCGCCCTGCTTGTTGGCCGGCCACGTGTAGGCGTGATAGCCGCAGCCGACGATGCAGTAGTGGCAAGTGACGTTGTGCTTCTTGGCGTCGGCCGGAACGATCGGCAGACGGTCGATGTGACGTTTGTAAGCCATGATCCGATCCTCCCTTAAAGTACGTTGCTCAGGCGGCCGTAGAGGAGTTCGTCGACTCCCTCGGCATAGATGTCGCCCTTGGCGTCGATGCGCAGCGCGTATTGGGGAAGGTTGGCCGTCGACTGGCCCCAGATCTGCTGCCCTCCGGCATCCGCGTCGAAGCGCGAATAGTGGCCAGGACAGTTGAAGGAGTGATCCTCGGCGTTGTAGTTGAGCGGGAATCCCTTGTGTGGGCATACAGTCGAGAACCCGACGATGTCGCCTTCAGCACCGGCACCGCCTTCCACCTTGGTTCCAAGCTTGAGCAACACGCCGGGCGCGTTCTCGTCTGGATAGTTGACCTCCAGGGGTTCGTTGACCTTCAGGTCGGCAACGTTGGCCAACTTGTTCGAAGGGTATTCGACCAGGGCGAGACCCGGTGCGGCCTTGGCCTGAGATTGCGCCGGCAAGGCCACTGCCGTGGCCATCCCTGCGGCGGCAAATGCCCCTCCCCTCAGAAATTGACGGCGGCCGACGTCGACCAGCTTGTTGCAGCGATCCATGCATTCCTCCCGTTGGCGAAGTCTTCTCCGCCAAGGGGTGTAGCAACAGCCATGCCAAACGAGCGGGTCGCTCATTTCATTAGGGAAAGTGCATTGAATCATCCGGTTGGCCGGTCGCGACGTTCGGAATTCCGAACATGCTGCAGCGCCGAAGGTTCAGCTTCCCGAACGTGGCCCTTCTACAAGGCCAAAGCGGGTCATCTTTTCCCAAAGCGTCGTCCTGGATATGGCAAGAAGGCCGGCCGCCTTGGCGATCTGTCCGCCAGTCTCTTCGAGGGCGCGCTCGATCTGGCGGCGCTCGGCGGCGTCGCGGACATCGGCGAGCGGCGCGAACGAAGCGCTGACTGTCCTGGCCGCGCGGTCGGGGAACAGGTCGCAGGGCATAATCCATTCACTGGTCGAGAGGGCTACGGCGCGTTCGACGCGGTTTCTGAGTTCCCGAACATTGCCTGGCCAGGGATGCGCAAGGGCGGCCTCCTCTGCCAGCGCGCTGAAGCCACGGATGCGTGTATCGGAGCGGCTGACGGCGTTTTCGAGGAATCGGTCCATGAGCCAGTCGATGTCTTCCGGTCGCTGTCTGAGCGGCGGGATCTCCACCGGCAGTACCGCCAGCCGGAAATATAGGTCTTCGCGGAAGCCAGTCGCTCCGCCGCGAACCGCAAGATCCCGATGGGTCGCGGTCACGATGCGCGCGCAAAGAGTAACCGGCGCTTCGCCGCCGACGCGATGGAAGCTCCCTTCCTCGATCAGCCGAAGCATCTTTGCCTGAAGCGACAGCGGCATGTCGCCGATCTCATCAAGAAACAGCGTGCCTTTGCCGGCGCGTTCGGCATAACCGAGGTGGCGTCGCTGCGCCCCCGTAAAGGCGCCCTTCTCGTGACCGAAAATCTCACTTTCGAGTAGCTCCGCAGGAATGGCCGCACAGTTCACGGACACGAACGGTTCGGAGCTTCGCGGCGATATCTGGTGCAGCAGCCGGGCCGCTACCTCCTTGCCAGATCCGGTTTCTCCGGTGATCAGAACCGGCATGTCATGTCGCGCATAACGATGCAGGAGATCTTCCACATGCTGGATGGCAGGAGACTCGCCGAGGAAATGGCCTTTCAGGCGAAGCTCCGCGTTGGTCGTCCTGCGCCCCGCCTCGATGCGCCGCAGGAACTCGTCCATGACGAAGGGCTTGGTCATGAAATCGACTGCGCCCGACCGCATCAGCCGCACCGCCTGGTCGACCTCGCCGAACCCGGTAACGAACATGAACGGCGGCGCGTTCGGGATCTTGGCCACGGCGTTGAAGACCAGCTCGCCGGAAATGTCGGGCAACCGGATGTCGCAGATGATGAGATCGAGCGTACCCGCAACCGCAGATATGCCATTGATCGCCTCGCTTCCCGACTGCCACCACGTTACTTGCCAACCTTCGAGCTCAAGGCGCTGAAGGATCGATCCGCCCATGACGAGATCGTCCTCGACAAGTCCTATCCGTGGGCGGTCAGGCAGCATTGGCTTTGGCGATCTCCCCGCCGAAGGGAATTTCGAGCGTGACCGCCGTCCCTCCGTTTTGCTTGGCCGTGATAATGGCGCGACCGCCAAGATCGTCAACTACACGACGGACCATCCACAGACCGAGACCCCGACCAGCCCGGACCGCGGGTCCAGGGTCCTCGTGCGTGAGTATCGCGGCAATGTCCGTCGGCATTCCCGGGCCTTGGTCGCCGATCTCGATGTGCAATCGGTCCTCCCTGCTCCCCGCCTTCAATGAAACCACTCCTCCCTCCGGCGTTACTGTACTCGCATTGAGAAGCAGGTTGAGCACGGCCTGGCGGACGGGACCTCCTTTGATCGGAAGCTCCCCAGCACCGTTCCATGCCATGTCCCAATCCAGGCGCTGCCGTCGGCGGCGCAGTTCAGGCTTGAGCAAAAGGCGGACATCATCGAAGTCTTCCGCGGTGAGAAGCCGTTGCGACCGTTCCGGACGATAGGTCGCAAGCGCGGCCTCGACCACATCCCGAATGCCAGCGAGGCCGCGCTCGATCAGACTGATCGACGTGTCGCGAACACCAGGAGTTTCGCCATGCGTCTTCAAAGTATCCAGGGCATTGAAGAGGCCCCCCAAGGGGTTGTTGATTTCGTGGGCCATTCCGGATGCCAGCCGACCCAGGCTGGACAGCTTTTCTTCCTCGGCCAACTGCATGGCGAAGTTTGCACGCTCACGCTCGGCATGGACGAGGGTGTTGTAGCCGCGGAAAAGCCCCGCCACTTCCGAATCCCCCGCTGGAATTTCGCCCGGCGAAATTGGCTCGGCCGATCCATGCGCGGCGGATCGCATGTGGTTTTCGAGGACACGCATCGGTGCGATCATCTGCCGGACGATGAGAAAGCCGCCCAGCGAGAACAGCACGGCCAGCACGCCATTGGTTACCAGCAGAGTGAACAAGATTTCGCGGCGCTCGGCGAACAGGCGCGAGACGTCGAAAGTGGCGTGGATGGTCCCGACAGGCTGTCCTTGATAGATGAGATCGCGCTTGGCGAAACCGGTCAGCGCGGATTCGTCGATCGTCACGATACCGGGACCATAGCGCTTCAAATAGCTGTCCGGCAGTTGCGAGAACGTCGCCATTCGGGTGGGGTCCGTCGCTGCCAGGATTCTACCATCCGACCCAGTCACGACCGTTTCGATCGGTGACAGAGCCGCATAAGACGACTTGGACCTGTCAAGTGCGTCGAACACCTCCCAGACATCTCCTCTCAGGACCGAAGGAATGACGGCGGATGAGAGGCCGTCGAGATATGTCTCGGCAAGGCCGTCCAGGAAGCCCTCTTGCGTGCGCGAGAGGCGGTCCAGAACGTGTTCCGAAATCACCGCGCTGATTACAACCATCAGCAACGCAACGATTGCCGGCACGCGATAGGTGACCGGGATCGACCTGAAGCGGCGGATCATGGTCATCCGAATTGCCTGACGATTTCGACCTCGGCCGCAATCGTGTCGAAGAGCGAGGGGGCCGTTGCCAGAAAGCCGTCCAGCCGAAGAAGGTCGAGGACTTTCTTGCCTTCGGCATCATCTTTCATGGAAACAAGTGCCTGCTGCAGGGCCTTCACCCGGGTATCGCTCGCAAGGGATTTTGGCGATGCCACTGGCGGGAAGCCGAGCCATTCCGATTGTCGGACAATTCTGGTTTGCTTGATCAGGTCAGGCTCCGTTTGGCGCATCACTTCGTAGACGTAGCCGTCGACGCTGCCCGATTGTGCCAGGCCAGACGCCACCGCGCGAACGACGTTGCGGTGCCCGTAAGTAAAAAAGTTCCGCGAAAAGAAAGCCTCGGGCCAGAGCTTGTTCTTCGCGAGGAGCGTCCGGGTGACCAGGAAGCCCGAGTTCGAATCCGGGTCGGAGAACGCATGGACATCGCCCTTAAGCCCGGTCCAGTCTTCGACGACGCGGTCGGCGGACGCAATCAGGTAGGATTGGTACAGCGGTCTGCCGAGCCAGACTGGCGTTGCGACCAGATCGAGATTGGCTTTGAATTGGACGTAGGGATAGCCGCAAATCCAGGCCGAATGGATCTCGCCCGACACGAGCAGCGCGGTGATCTCCTGGTAGGTCCGACGTGTCACCAGTTCGACAGGGCCGCCGAGTTTGGACGACAGGAAGGTTTGCAAATGGCCGAGAAGTTCGAGGTCGTTCGAGAGGAATACTGGCGTGAGGCCAAACTTGAACGCAACGTCCTCTGCCGAAGCGCTCGAATGGAAAGCAAGCGAGGCCGCCCCCGCTAGCGCCCCCTTCAAAAGGACACGCCGGCTCGGTGGATTGCCTTGCCGCACGCAATGCCGCGCATCACGAGTCAAGTATGCCTCCCAGTGGCGGCCGTTTAGTCGCCAGCACGATCTTAATCGATAAACGACAGCGTGGCGACAGTTGGGCGCCCGGCAACTGACCACAGCAACGTCAGTTTCGCTGCGCCACCAGACGCGTCAGCCGCGTTCGCCTGCCAAGACAGTTAATTGCCGATGGTGAGCCGGACTCCTGCTCGACGGCGGGGGGCCATCGGGAGCATCGGCCATCCGATTAAGATCATTCTGATGCTCGGGCTCCAGCTCGATCCCGTCAAGCGCGCCATTTACAATCGTTTGTGCCCAGTCGGGAAGATCGGCGATGCGGTAGAGCATCCATTGGGCATCTCGCCGCTGAGCCACGACACCAGCCTCACGCAAGACGGCGAGATGCTTCGAAACGCTTGGCTGAGATGTCTGCAGCGCGTGGGTAAGCTGGCACACGCATGCCTCCCCATGTGCCGAGATCAACGCCAGAGCCCGAAGGCGGAGCGGTTCGGAAATCGCGGAGAGCAGGGCAAGTCGCTGTTTCATGCAGATAATATAGTTCCGCGGGCATATCCCCGCAACGGCATATGCGTTCCCTGTTCCCTCGGCTTTCCCGAGGCATTCCTGGCCGAATCTGCGTTTGATCCACCGCAACGACGTGGCGTGCCGGCCAACGTACAGCACCTACGACGCGATCAATTATCTGGCATATGCCCTTGAAGGAATATTCTGACGGAAGCATATACAAACTGCGGAAGGTTCGCAGTGGATAGAGTTGAGCCCAACAAGATGTCGTTGTTCCGCGTCACAGGTAAGTCGCATGAACACAGAACAGTCATTTACCCTACCTGAGCGCCCGGAGCCCTCGCCAGCCCTTTGGCTTGCAGTAACCGTGGGTGCCGTGGCCCTCTGGTTTGCCGCTTACGCCCAGCTGGTTCCACTATCTGACTGGATCGTTTCCCTGCTTCCTCTCGAGCCTGATTCGCATCTTCAAGAGGCGATAAGGTTTTTCGCCTACGACACGCCGAAGGTGCTGATGCTCCTGACGCTGGTGGTCTTCGCCATGGGCGTGGTTCGCAGTTTCTTCTCGCCGGAACGGACCCGCGCCTTGCTGGCGGGTCGGCGCGAGGGGATCGGCAATGTCGCGGCTGCCAGCCTCGGCATATTCACGCCGTTTTGCTCCTGCTCGGCTGTGCCGCTCTTCGTCGGCTTCGTCTCGGCGGGAGTGCCGCTCGGCGTGACGTTCTCATTCCTGATCGCGGCCCCGATGATCAACGAAGTCGCTCTCGGCCTGCTCTTCGCATTGCTGGGATGGAAGGTCGCGTTGACTTATCTGGCCTTCGGTCTGGCCGTCGCGATCGTGTCCGGCTGGGTCATCGGAAAGCTGCATCTCGAGGGCTGGCTGGAGGAATGGGTCCGCAACGTGCGGTCCGGTGCCGTAGATCTCCCGACTGACCGGTTGACCGTCGTCGACCGCATCAAGGCTGGCCTCGAAGCCCTCCGCGACATCGTCGGTAAGGTGTGGATGTGGATCATCGCGGGCATTGCCGCCGGCGCCTTCATCCACGGCTACGTGCCATCGGATCTCCTTGCCTCGATCATGGGCAAGGACGCCTGGTGGTCCGTGCCGGCCGCCGTTCTCCTCGGTATCCCGATGTATTCGAACGCCGCAGGGATAATCCCGGTGGTCGAGGCCCTACTCGGCAAGGGCGCGGCACTCGGCACCGTGCTCGCCTTCATGATGTCGGTGATCGCGCTGTCGCTGCCCGAGATGATCATCCTGCGCAAGGTTCTGAGCGTGAAGCTGATCGCCGTCTTCATCGGCGTGGTCGCCTCGGGAATCCTGGCTGTCGGCTTCCTGTTCAACATGATTTTCAGCTGAAGAACCAAGAAAGGCATCAACCCATGAAAGAGATCAAGGTCCTCGGACCCGGCTGCGCGAACTGCAAGAACACGACCTCCTTGATCGAGCGCGTCGCCCAGGAAAAAGGCGTTCCCATCTCCTTGGCCAAAGTCGAGGAACTCCGCGAGATCATGAGCTACGGCATTATGTCGACTCCAGGGGTCGTGGTCGACGGCAAGGTCGTCCACGCGGGCGGCGTGCCGAGCCGTGAGAAGGTCGAACTGTGGCTGGCATGACGCTGCAGCCCATTCGGAAGTCAAAACCCCAACCTAAGGATTGCCGCCATGCTTGATGAAGCCAGACAGATTTGTCCTACCACGACAAGGCGTCGGGTCGCCGAAGGAGCAGTGCTGGTCGACGTCCGCGAACAGGCGGAGATTGACCGGCTCGCATTCGACGTTCCCGACATCATTCGGATACCGCTTGGGGAACTGGAGAAGCGCTACGTGGAGCTGCCGCGTGACCGCGAGCTGGTGCTCGCATGCCAGAGCGGAGGCCGGAGTCTCAAGGCCACCTATTTCCTGATGTTCCAGGGGTTCGACAAGGTCGCCAACATGGAAGGTGGCATGGCCAAATGGGCCAGCAAGGGATTTCCCGTCAAAGGCGAAGCATCCTCGCAACAGCCAGGGGCACAGGATGCTGGTGGATGCGGCTGCGGAACGTCGCCGTCGGGGGAAGGCTCCTGTTGCGGGTCCGCGGCGCCGGGAGAACCTTCATGCTGTTGAACGTTCGCCTCCCCTGCGGCCAAGCTCGCATGCCAGGCAATATGCTGCCGCTGCGAAACCATCGATAAGGAGTTCGAAGGTGGGAGAACCAAGCAAACTGCTGAGCTACAATGTCACCGCGCATCGCGTCGATGCGCATGGTGCCCTAGCGAACACCAAGGACGCCGAGATCGTCCTCGACACCGACATTGCGGGACGTCGTGACGCCTTCAACCCGGCCGAGCTGTTTCTTGCGTCGATCGCCGCCTGTATGATCAAGGGAATCGAGCGCGTGAGCCCGATGCTGAAGTTCGAGCTGCGCGGCGTTGAGGTACGCCTGCATGGCGAGCGCCAGGATGCTCCGCCCAAGATGGTGTCGGTGGATTACGAGCTGATCGTCGACACCGACGAAAGCGACCAGCGCCTTGAGTTGCTTCACACCAACGTCCGCAAGTACGGGACGATTTCCAACACCGTGGCGGACGCGACGAAGCTGGAAGGCACCATCCGCCGCAAGGCGGCGGCGTGAACGTCAGGGCCGAACCACTCGCAGCGCAATCGCCCGCTGAAACGGCGCATGAGCATGACAGTGCTAAAGACGGCCTTCTTGGTGGACGCGCGGAACTCGTCGCATCGCTTTCCTGCGGGCTAGCGCTCGCAGCCGGATGGTTGACCGAGGGCTACGTGCCCGCTGAGGCCACGCTTTGGCTCTATGGCCTTGCTTACGCCCTGGGCGGCTTCTTCACCTTGCGCGAAGCGGTGGTGAGCCTCTGGCATGGTCGGTTCGACATCGATACGCTGATGCTCGTCGCCGCCGCGGGCGCGGCAGCGCTCGGGCAATGGGCGGAAGGGGCGCTCCTGCTGTTCCTGTTCAGCCTCGGACATTCGCTGGAGCACTACGCCATGGGAAGGGCCAGCGGCGCGATCCATGCGCTGGGGCAGCTTGCCCCGAAACTGGCAACACGGCGCACCGGGGGCACGCTGGAGCAGGTTTCCGTAAACGCTCTCCAGGTCGGGGACATCGTGGTAGTCCGACCCAATGAACGCCTGCCCGCAGATGGCATCGTCATCGCTGGACGGAGCAGCGTCGATCAGGCGCCTATAACCGGAGAAAGCATGCCCGCCGACAAGCGGCCGATCGACAGCTCGGACCAGAACCCCGACTTCAGCAGGATCGCCGACGAACATCGTGTCTTCGCCGGTAGTATCAACGGCGCGGGTTCACTCGACATCAAGGTCGCCAAATTGGCAGGCGAGACGACGCTTGCCCGCGTCGTTCGCATGGTGGCGGAAGCCGAAGCGCAACGCTCGCCCACCCAACGTTTCACCGATCGCTTTGCGCGCATCTTCGTTCCAGCGGTGCTGGTCTCTGTCGGTGCCCTGATGCTCGCCTTCCTGGTCCTCGACGAACCCTTCGGCAACAGCTTCTATCGCGCCATGGCGGTTCTGGTCGCCGCCAGCCCATGCGCGCTGGCGATCTCCGTGCCGAGCGCTGTCCTGAGCGGGGTGGCGCGGGCTGCGCGCGGCGGAGTGCTCGTCAAGGGAGGCGGTCCTCTGGAGAACCTGGGGTCGCTTGCGGTTCTCGCCTTCGACAAGACAGGAACGCTGACCGAAGGCAAACCCCGGCTGACCGACGTGATGCCTGCGCCGGGCATAGACGAAAAACTGCTTCTAGGCATCGCGGTCGCCATTGAGCGCGGCAGCGACCATCCCCTTGCCGCTGCCGTCGTGCGAGACGGTATCGAGCGGCTGGGAGAGGCTGAGATCAAGACCGCGACTTCGATCGAAAGCCTGAACGGCAGCGGCGTCCGTGGCATGGTCGACAAGAAGGTCGCAATCCTTGGCAAGCCTCGGTTCTTCGCGACAGAATATGTCGCGACCGTTCCGGCTTCCGTCACTGACATGGCTGCGGAACTGGAGAAAGCCGGTCGCACCGTCATCATGGTGCGGTATGGAAAAACTTATCTTGGCGTCCTGGGACTGATGGACACGCCTCGGGCGGGTGCCCGTGAGGTGATCTCCAGGCTCCGGACGCTAGGCATCCGGCGCATCGTCATGCTTTCGGGCGATAACCAGAGCGTCGCTGACAACGTGGCGCGCGACCTTGGCGTCGACGAAGCCAGAGGCGGACTGATGCCGGAGGACAAGGCAGGGATCGTCAAGGCATTGCTCGCGCAGGAAGGCAAGGTCGCGATGATCGGCGACGGGGTCAACGACGCGCCGGCGATGGCCAACGCCACTGTTGGCATAGCCATGGGAGCGGCCGGCTCGGATGTCGCGCTGGAGGCGGCCGACGTGGCGCTGATGGCCGACGACCTCGGACATCTCCCCTTCGTGCTGGGGCTCAGCCGTCGCACCGGTGCCGTGATCCGCCAGAACCTCTGGATCAGCCTCGGCATGGTCGCTCTGCTTGTGCCCGCCGCTCTCTTTGGCCTGCCGATCGGAGCTGCTGTGGTCTTCCACGAAGGATCGACGGTGCTGGTGGTGCTCAACGCGCTGCGCCTGCTGGCATACGCCGCTCCGCGCGACATACAGGCCGCCGCGTGATCTGCATCAAGGCCTTGGCGACAGCATTCCTATTGTCTTCGAGCCTATTGTCTTCCAGCAACTCTGTTCGAGGTGAACCATGTCAAAGCGCGAAGTCGTCCTCTGCTCTCCGGTCCGATCCGCAATAGGCACCTACAACGGCAGCCTCAAATCGACGCCGGCCGTGGAACTCGGCGCGGCTGTCGTGCGCGAGACGCTGAGCCGTACGAAGGTCGACCCGGCAAAGCTGAATTCCGTCGTGATGGGCAACGTGGTTCAGGCGGGCAACAAGATGAACCCGGCACGGCAGGCCGCAATGCACGGCGGAATTCCCGCCGAGGTGCCGGCAATGACCGTCAACCGCGTCTGCGGTTCGGGTGCCCAAGCCGTTGCATCGGCCGCTCAAGAGATCTGGCTCGGCTTTGCGGACGCCGCGATCGCGGGCGGAATGGAGAACATGGACGCCGCTCCCTATCTGATGAGCGGCGGACGCTGGGGCTATCGCATGGGCGACGCGCAGATCTATGATTCCATGCTGCGCGATGGCCTCAACGACGCGTTTTCCGATCAGCATTCCGGATGGCACACGGAAGACCTCGTCACGAAGTATCAGATCAGCCGATCCGATCAGGACCGCTGGGCGGAGCGTTCGCAGAGACGCTTCTCGTCGGCCCAGGCTGATGGACGCTTCGATGCGGAGATCGTCGCGGTGGAAGTCAAGGGGCGCAAGGGGCCGGAACCCTTTCTTCGCGACGAGCACAACCGCCCGGACACCACGATCGAAAGCCTGTCGAAGCTGAAGCCAGCGTTCCGCAAGGATGGCACGATCACCGCAGGCAATGCCCCGGGACTGAATACGGGGGCCGCCGCCATGGTGGTCGCAGAGCGCGGCTTTGCCGAAGCGAATGGGCTCGCGCCGATGGCCAGGCTCGTTGCCTATGGGGTGGGCGCTGTCGAGCCGGGCATGTTCGGAATAGGCCCAGTGCCCGCCGTGCGCCAGGCGCTCGAACGGACGGGATGGGCGGTCGGCGACATCGAAAGGATAGAGATCAACGAGGCTTTCGCTGCGATCGCGATTGCCGTCACCCGCGAACTTGGTCTCGCCGAGGATATCGTCAATGTGGAGGGCGGCGCCATCGCTCACGGCCACCCGATCGGCGCTTCCGGCGCGATCCTGACAACGAGGCTGCTGCATTCGATGGCGCGAGACGGACTGAAGCGCGGCGTGGTGACGCTTTGCATCGGCGGCGGTCAGGGCATCGCTCTGGCGCTCGAGGCCTTGCGATGACCGCAAGAGCGACCGTAACCCGAGCAGCAAAGCGGCTACCTGCCAAGGGCCGTCAGGACAGCGCCTGCGGGTTGGCGTACCGAAGCGCGGTCGTTTGACCAACAGAAGCCGCGATTTGATCCACGTCATTGCGATTGCCGCTACCAAAGCGCAGCAAAGACAGCATGACCCGTCCCATCTCAGTTGTAGGGAACGTACATGCTTGAGATTCCAAAGCCGATCGTGAAGGAGACCCCTTCCGCCCCCGGAAAGGCACAGGATCAAGTCGTCGGGAAGGCACGGCGGCCCGTTACCGCCCGAATGCTCTGGTACGCCATCGCGCTAGCAGTCGCCATCGGCGGAGGTTTCGGCGTATGGGCGGTATTCCTGCGTCCAATCGAGGTCCAAGTCGCGAGCACGGAGCGAGACGTTCCCGTGCAGGTCTTCGGCCTCGGGACGGTCGAGGCGCGCGTGACCTCCAGGATCGGCTTCAAGGTCTCCGGTGTGCTGGTCGATCTGCGCGCTGATGTCGGCGACCGCGTTGCCAAAGGCGCGATTCTGGCCCGCCTTGATGACCGCGAGCAGGGTGCACAGGTGGCCCGGGCAACCGCGACTGTCCAACTGGCCGACGCCAATCTTCAAAAGGCTGCGGCGAGCGTCGAAAAGGCTCAAGCGAACTACGCGAACGCCAGGAGCATCAACGAGCGCCGGCAAATGCTGCTAAAGGGCAACAGCACCTCTATCGAAGCTGCGCAGACGGCACAGGCGGCCCAGGATGCGGCGCTTGCCGATGTGAACCTGGCACAGAGCGATGTGCTCGTGGCCAAGGCCAACATCGGCGACGCCAAGGCACAGCAGCAGCTGCAATCAACGGTATTGGACCTTTACACCCTCGCGGCTCCCTACGATGCGATGGTGACTGCGCGCCTGAAGGAACTCGGCTCGGCACTCGGCGCGGGCGAGCCGGTGTTCACGCTGATCGACCCGGGGACCGTGTGGGCGCTTGCTTATGTCGACGAGAGCAAGGCCGGCGAGATCTCTGTCGGCGAGCCCGCCGAGATCGTGTTGCGGTCTCAGCCTGCCCGGCGCATCGCCGGCCATGTGGTGCGCATCGAGCCGGAAAGCGATCGCGTCAACGAGGAACGGCGCGTCGAGATCGCATTCGATACGCTGCCAACTGAATTGCACCTGGGCGAACAGGCCGAGGTTCACATCACGACGGTCCAGCTGCCGCAGGCCCTGTTGGCCCCGGAAGCGGCGATCACTGGGCTCGGCAATAATCAGGGAACCGTATGGACCGTCGAGGACGGATCCTTTCAGCAGCGCGCCGTGACACTCGGGCACCGGTTGCTCGATGGACGCTTTGAGATTACCGGCGGCGTCCCGGAGCACGCGCTTGTCGTCACGACGTTGCGCAGCGGACTGCGCGTCGGCCGTGCGGCCAAGGTGACCGAAGGGGCACGTCGATGAATCTGGCCTACCGGGACATCAAGCACAATCTCCTGCGCTTCGTCCTGACCAACTTCGGATTGAGCCTGCTGCTCGGCATCGTGATCATGATGACCGGCGTCTATGGCGGACTGATCGATGACGCATTGCGTCAGGCCCGTGCGGCCAACGCAGACCTCTGGGTGGTCGAGGCTGGCACCAACGGGCCTTTTGCCGAGTCATCGCGAATTCCAGGCGACACCAGGGAATTGGTCAGCCGGGTCTATGGCGTGCAGCGCGCCGGGTCTGTCACCTATCAATCGGTCCAGACCGAGTTGAACGGCGCACCGCATCGTCTCTTCATCATCGGCTTCGAGCCCGGCAGGCCCGGCGGACCGCGCCAACTCTCGGCTGGCCGCGACATTTTGCGCGACCACTACGAAATGATCGTCGACCGCTCCGCTGGGCTTGCGCTCGGCCAGGAGGTGCCTCTCGGAACCCATGATCACAAGTTTTCCGTTGTCGGCTTGATGCAAAACGAAGTCACATCCTCCGGCGATCCCGTGGCCTACGTCACCTTGCACGACGCGCAGGCGCTCCAGTTCGAACTGGCACCCCCGGCTTCGCGACGCGAGCAGGCGCGCGGAGGGTCCGTGGAAACCAACGACCAGATCAATGCCGTCATCGCCAAGGTATCGCCCTATGTCCCGATCGACGAGACGGCGGCAGCGCTGTCGCGGTGGAAACACCTTACGGCCCTTACGCAGGCCCAGCAAGAAACCCTGCTGAGCAAGTTCGTTATCGAAAAGGCGCGCAAGCAGCAGCTTCTGATCATGGTTCTGCTGGTGATCGTATCGGCCGTCATCATCGCCCTGATCATCTACACGATGACCATGGACAAGGTGCGCTCGATCGCCACGCTCAAATTCGTCGGAGCGCCCGACCGCACCATCATCGGCCTCATCGTGCAGCAATCCCTGTCGTTGGGGATCACTGGCTACGTCGCCGGGCTCGCGCTTGTCTTTCTCTTCAGGCCCTTTTTCCCGCGGCGGCTCGTCTTCGATCCAGAAAGCGTCGTGGCCGTATTCGCGATCACGATCGTGGTCTGCCTTGCCGCGAGCACGCTGGGCATTCGGCTCGCGCTCAAGGTGGACCCGGCGGAAGCGCTCTCGGCGGCAGGGTAGGATCATGACCGAGCCAGGCAGACAAGCGGTCGTAAGGGTCGAACACCTCTCCAAGCATTTCGGGGCGGGAAGTGCGCGGGTCGACGCGCTGATTGACATCAACATGGAGGTCTTTCCCGGCCAGGTCGTCGGGCTGATGGGGCCGAGCGGCTCTGGCAAGACCACGCTGCTCAACTGCATGGCCTGCATTCTGGAACCGAGCGGCGGCCGTCTCACGCTCGACGGCGAAGCCGTCTATGACGAGCACTGGCTCAAGGCCGATCTGCGCCGGCTGCGGCTCGACAAGATCGGCTTCATTTTCCAGTACCCCAACCTGCTGCCGTTCCTGGACGCCACAGACAACGTCGCCGTAGTGCTCCACCTTGCCGGATTTGGCGCCGCGGCAGCTCATACGCACGCCGTCGAGCTGCTCGATTACCTCGAGGTCGGCCACCGCAAGCATGCGATGCCCTCGCAACTCTCCGGCGGCGAAGCCCAACGCGTCGCCATCGCCCGCGCGCTCGCCAACCGGCCGCGCATCATTCTCGCCGACGAACCGACCGCGCCGCTCGATTCCGCCCGCGCCCGCATCGTGATGGACCTATTGCGCAGGATCGCGATCGAACAGAGCGCGGCCATTATCGTCGTCACCCACGACGAGATGATTCTCGACCGCTTCGACCATATCTTCCGTTTGCGCGACGGGCGGCTCGAGACTGCGACTGGCGAACTCTCGCTGCTCCCCGTTGGAGCAGGTTGAGTACGATCCGCAGGCGGTTACGCCGTGTGTAATTGGGGCGAAGGAAAAGCTGGTGGAAGACGAAACCGGGCCAATGGTTCACGATGGAGATGTGCCGGATAGCTCATCCCTCAGCAGCGATGGCCAACCAAAGCCAGAGTTCATTTGGACGCTTGTGCAAATCGCAAGTATATGGGCAATTTCCGACATCGGCTATTATCTGCTGCCGACACTCGGTGTGCAATCCAGCTATAACGAGAGTTCCGTCGCGATCACCCTTTATTACTTTTTTTGCGCCGGCATCGCGGTTATCACCTTCTGGCCTGTCTATCTGACCTGGTCTCTTTATGGCCGATGGACGACGTTCGGCAGCCGATTGACGAGCTTAGCCGTCTGGACGCTTTCATTCGCGGCTTTCACAGTATTCGCGGCATACGTGCTTCCTCACTTGCCGCCGGTCGATTGGAAGGAATCCTGGAACCCGCCGGACGTCAGGATCGCGACCCCGTCATATTTTCTGCCAAAAACCATCGAGATCTTTTTTCAGCAGCTTCTGATCGTCGCGCTCGTCCTCACCTTTGCCGCCCGCCGGTACAGCCTTTGGAAGATATCTATCTACTGCGCGGTTTTGTTCGGAGGCACACATGTGCTCCTCGCGCTTGGCGGGGTACCATTGGGCTATGTGGTCAGATTTATGGTCGCAGCTACGGTGTTCGGCTTCGTGTTCCCCTATCTGATCCTGCGCGTGCCGAACGGACTCGCATACTCCTACATCGTCCATTGGCTCTATTATGCGGCAAGCGTTGTGCTGCCTCACATATTCGCGGTGCCTGTCAAATGATGGCGAGCCCTCCGATGCGTGATACGGTCCAGCCATGAATTTGCACGTGCGAATTCCCGTCAACATGCTGCTTGTGATTGGCGCAGCACTGATTGCACTGCAGGCAGTCGTTCTTGTTTTGATGGGCCATCCGCTGATCTGCACGTGCGGCACGGTCAAGCTATGGCACGGCATCGTCTCAAGCCCGGAAAACTCGCAGCAGCTCACCGACTGGTACACCTATACGCATGTCATCCACGGTTTCGGCTTCTATCTCCTTCTGTGGCTGATCGCTCCACGCCTGCCATTCGGTCTGAAGCTCTCGCTTGCAATTGGTCTCGAGGCCACCTGGGAGGTCGTCGAAAACACGCCGTTTGTCATTGATCGCTATAGACAGTCGGCGCTCGCGCAGGGTTACTTCGGCGACAGCGTCGTCAACTCGGTCGCCGACACCTTCGCGGCGACTTTCGGCTTTGTTCTCGCGCGGATACTGCCCGTGTGGTCAACGGTCGTGCTTGTGATTGGCATGGAGTTGTTCGCCGCCTTCATGATCCGCGACAACCTGATGCTCAACATCATCCAACTCATCCACCCGAGTGAAGCAATTTCGCGTTGGCAGATGGGAGGCTGAGCGACTCGCTTGGAAAACCAGAGCGCTTCACGATTATCGGCAGGCCGCAGGCAAACCGTCAGGATCACAACCGTTGCAAGACATCCCCCAACTCCTCGGTAATCTCGCCTATGGAGCCGCGATAGGCGGCGCGCTCGGACTGACCGGCACTGGCGGATCGATCCTGGCGGTGCCAATACTGGTCTATCTTGTCGGACAGGACGTGCACACCGCGATCGGGACGTCGCTGGCCGTTGTTGGCGGGATCGCGGCCGAAGGCGTGGTCGAGCAGCGAGATAGCGTCCAGTGGAAGCCCGGTCTGCTGCTGGGTGCCTACGGCATCGCCGGCAGCATTCCGGGCTCGCTGCTCTCTCCTTACGTCTCGAGCTCCACCCTTCTGCTGCTGTTCTCCGGATTGGCGATTGCGGCGTCGATCAGCATGCTCCTCTCAAAGAGCACCGACGAACCCTGGAGCAAGCCGGCCCCACAATGGGTTGTCTTCATCGCTGGGCTCGGGATTGGTTTCCTGACTGGCTTCCTCGGCGTCGGCGTTGGTTTTCTGATCGTGCCAACGATGGTGTTCGCCTTCGCCTGCTCGATGCAGACCGCAATAGCGACGTCGCTGCTCGTGATCGCGTTCAACTCCGCCGTCGGCTTGGTGACGCGTTTCGCCACGGCATCGATCGACTGGAGTATCGTCGGCGCCTTCCTCGTCGGCGGGGTTGCGGGGAACATTGCGGCAGCCATGCTGGTCCACCGCCTGGATCAGCGCCGCCTAAAGCGCATCTTCGCCGTCTTCATCCTGCTGGTCGGATTGTTTACGGCCGCGAGCGCGATCGGCTTGATTCCAATCCATGTCAAATGACATCCTGTAGACTTTTCGTCTCGTCCGAAATCCGTTGCGTGGCAACAAGCGAACGCCGGCTGTCGGCCCATGTCATGACCATGGACGGTGTCAACGACTTGCGGCACTGGGCCGCTGAAATTCCGGGCTGCGCGACGTTGACGGTCACGCGATCAATGTCAGGAGCGCGGCAGCATTACCACGGCGGCAAGTCCACCTTCTGGCCGGTTCCCGAGTGTCAACCGACCACCATTTGCCTCGACAGCCGACAGGGCAATTGCGAGGCCAAGACCCACGCCACCGGTCTCGCGGCTGCGCGATCCCTCCACGCGGTAGAAGGGCTCGAAGACGCGGGTAAGTTCCGTTTCCGGAATGCCCGGCCCCTCGTCATCGACCGTGATCGTGACTGACGCGGGGGTCTCTTTGATCGCCACGCGGGCAGTTTTCCCATACTTGACGGCATTCTCGATCAGGTTGGCCAGCGCGCGCTTGAGCGCCATCGGCCGGCATTCCAGGATGATGGGCTCCGATGGCTTCATTTCGACAGGAAGTCCGACATCGCCCATGTCGTCCACGATGCTTTGAATGAGCGCGGTGACGTCAGTCGGGCGCGCGCGCTCCGTTTTCGCTTCGTCGCGCGCGAAGTCGAGCGCGGCGCCGACCATGGCATCCATTTCGGCAATAGCCGCCAGCATTCGTTCGCGCTCGCCGGCGTCCTCGACATTTTCAGCGCGCAAGCGCAGCAGGGTGAGCGGCGTGCGCAGATCATGCGAAATGGCGGCCAGCAATCGCGTGCGGGTTTCGATGAGCCTGCGCAAGCGCTCCTGCATGGAGTTGAACGCGCGCGCCGCGTCGCGGGTTTCCGTCGTGCCTGCTTCCTGCAAAGGCGGCGCGTCCAAATCCCTGCCGAATCGTTCGGCTGCAGCCGACAATGCGCCGAGCGGCGCTGTAACGCGGCGCACCGCCCACGCTGACGCCGTAAGAACCACGACCGCCATAATCAGCATCGACACCAGGAACTGGCGTGAGAAGCCAGACCCGCTCTCCGGCACGACCGTTGCGAAGGTAAGCCATCGGCCATCGGCGAGAGGCACCGCAACCTGCAACTCCCGGAATCCGCCAAACATGCCAAATGGGCCCATGCCGTGCATCATCGGGCCTCGCCCGGCTAGCATGCCGCCCGCACCCGTCGCCGACACAAGCGGTCGCCGCTCCTGCCCAAGCGACAATTCTTCAATGAGGAATTCGCTGATCGCCTGCGAAACCGCCGTATCGCTCTCTGTTTGGCTGAACGCGGGGACGTTGGCTGAAAGGACGACGCGAAAGGTCTGATCGCTGATGCCGGCGACAATCCGCTCCCGCCAACTGGCCGGCGTCTCCTCGACAAGCCGCGTCAGGTTGGCAATGCGCTGCGCCAGTGCGAAACCGCCCACGGCGCGGACTGCCTGCCCGCGGTCAAGCGAATAGATCCACGAACCGAGAATGAGGGAAAAAAGGAGGCCTGCGACGAGGACTATCAGCGTCTGGCCGAACAGGCTCTTGGGAACGAACCGCGTCATTTATGCTCGACCGCCGGCGTGAACATGTAGCCGCCGCCCCAGACGGTCTTGATGATCTTCGGTTCGCCGGGGTCGCGCTCCAGTTTCTTGCGTAGGCGGCTTACCTGGGTGTCGATGCTGCGGTCGAAGGCGGCGGCGGAGCGTCCACGCGCCAGGTCGAGCAGCTGTTCGCGGCTGAGCACCCGCTGTGGCCGTTCGGCGAAAGCGATCAGCAGGTCGTATTCGCCGGTGCTGAGCGGGACCGTCACGCCATCGTCCCGAAGCAACTCGCGCGCACCCGTGTCGAGCGCCCATCTATCGAAACGGTAGTGCTTGGGACGTTCTCCGTGCGCCGATGCCGGGGCTTCGCCGCTGCGGCGCAGAACGGCCCTGATGCGCGCGATCAGTTCGCGGCTGCCGAACGGCTTGGCCACATAGTCGTCCGCGCCCATCTCAAGCCCGATAACGCGGTCCACCTCATCGCCCTTGGCCGTCAGCATGATGACCGGGATATTCGATTCCGCGCGCAGGGCGCGACAGAGCGACAGGCCGTCTTCGCCCGGCAGCATCAGGTCGAGCAGGACAAGATCGATCCGGCTGTCAACCAGCGCCTTGCGCATGGCGCGCCCGTCGGCTGCTGTGCTGACCCGATAGCCGTCCCGGGAAAGCGCGCGCGAAACCAGATCACGGATCTCCCGATGGTCGTCAACGACAAGGATGTGGGGCGCTGCGCTCATCGCGGGCTTGTAACCCGAACCCGTGCCGGCCGTCCCGGAATTGTTGTGTCCGGATGTTTCAGAGGTCGGTTCAGTCACAGTTTGTCACAAAATGGCGGTTTCCTGAAAAACCCCAGTGACATCCAGCGCCTTGAATGCGCCCAGCAACGGAACTGACTGTTGCCTCGACTATGGAGACAGACATGAAGAAGAGAACAGTTGTCCTTGGTGGCCTCGCCACCGCGATCTTACTCGCAGGCGGATGGGCCTACGCGCAATCGGCCGCTGATGGCCCCGGTGGCTTCGGCCCGATGTTCATGCACGGACCTGGCGGCATGGGACCCGGAATGATGCGGTCAATGATGGGTGGCCGGATGGGACCCGGTATGATGCACGGAATGATGGGCGGCGGGCAGACCTTCGCCGACCCCGCGCAGGTCGATGCGCTCAAGGCCGATCTTGCCATCAAGCCGGAACAGGAGGCCGCTTGGACCAAATACGCCTCGGCCTTGAAGGACGCGGCCGGGACGATGACGGCAGCGTTCGAAGCAGCCGGCAATGATCCCAACGACGCCAATCCGCAGGATCATTTTGCGCAGATGACCAAAATCCGTGATTTGGGCCACAAGCAGTTCGAAGCTGTGCAAACCGCGGCGAACGAACTTCTCGCCACACTTGACGACGCACAAAAGGCCAAGGCGCAGGAGAGCTTGCCTGGCTTGGCCTTTGGTCCCGGTATGATGCATGGCCACGCCGGAGGCCCGCCGTTCTGGCGTTGACGCGAACGGCTCTTGGCGCGCCGGCATCCAGCAATACCGGCGCGCCAGATAGCGACCTCGTTGCTGGTCATCGCATTCAACGCCACTGTCGGCTTGGTATATGCCGGGTACATCGCTGCCGCCATGTTGGTCCGTCGCCCGGATCAGCGCCGTCTCAAGCGTATCTTCGCCGTCTTCATCCTGCTGGTCGGACTGTTCACGGCCGCCAGCGCGACAGGCTTGATACCGATCCACGTCAAGCGAACATCCTATTGATTTTTCGTCTCGTCGCTGTCGTGCGCTGGCGGGTTCGACGCTTGCTGCTGCTTTCCGAATAGACCGGCGAACAGTCCCATCATGCCATGCATGGGCATCGCAGACTCTGATCGTGCCTTCCCTCCGCGCACCAGCCTGACGAGCCACCCAACGACAATGGCGCCGAGAAAAATCAGGATCGGGAATGGAATTCGCCCGAGCAGCCAGGCCCATGCCGACGGAACGTTGACGTCGATCACGACACGCTGCTTGTGCAACTCCGGTATCAGCGCGGGATCGCCGAAGTCGGGCATGCGCGTGCTGAAGCTGTCGCGGTGCGCCGTACCAGTGGCGACGGAGGCGTCGACCGGATGCTTGAAGATGCCGTCGACCTCGGTTTCCTTGAACGTGACGCTGGCAACATTGGCCGCGTCGAGCTGATCGAGAAACGTGCTGTAAGGCATTGGAGCTGGCTTGCCCGCTTGCTGGATGAAAAATCCGAGTAGCAGGATCAGCACCGCGGCGATGCCAACGATCCACCAGACCTTCGAGGTTCGCCACCACGGTGGTCTGGGAGCGTCTGTTGTGACTGTTCGGGTCATGTCGTTGAACCTTTCAGTCGGGCGCCAGCGCAGCCGCAGGATGCCGCCCGACGCGACGTACTACTCGACCTTGAATGCTGCCGTCACGGGCACCTTGATCTGGTCGAGAACCAGGGCGAATACCGCAACGGCGAGGAACACTGCCCCCACGAGGCGCCACGGCAGCGGTGCCATCAGCGTGCCCGACAGCGCCAATGCCGAGACGATTGCAACGTCCGCTGCGGACGACGCCAGCACCCAATTGCTTGGCTTGGAAGACCACATGTGCCGCCGCTCGCGGACCACGTACAGTATTGCCTGTGCTCCGAACACGAGAGTGATGAAAGCCAGGGTCTGCAGCTCTTGCGACCCCAGACCGAGCTGGAATTTTCCGATTTCCAGCACCGCCGTTGAGAAGCCGAGCTTGAAAACCCCGAGGACAACGGCGGCGGCGGTGATGTTGGGCATGCGCCATTTGCTTGGCGACGGTGCGGGGCTGGCGCGGTCGGTGGTAAGTGACATGGCCAGAAAGTCGTTGGTCATGAGCATCAGGACCATGAGCGCCGGCGTCAGGACCGCGTGGCCGGTCAGAGCCAGTCCGACCGCCAGGAAAAGGACGATCTCGAATTTCTTGACCATCATGTTGAACGCGTAGGTCAACAGCCGCTGGAATCCGATCCGGCCCTCGCGCACAGCGAAGACCACGCCGGCGAGGCCGGGTTCGGTCATGACCATGCCTGCTGCTGCCTTGGCGGCGTCGGTCGCGGACGAAACGGCGATGCCGATCTGCGCCTGCCGCAGCGCAGGCGCATCGTTGACGCCGTCGCCGCACATGCCGACCACATGGCCGTGGCCCTGCAGCGCCTCCACCAGCCGAAACTTCTCTTCCGGAACGACGCGCGCAAATATGCCGAACTCGTCTGCGCTGAGGTCATCCGAAATGCGTTCCGGCGGGCAGACGGCGCCGGCAATGCCGACCTTCCCGGCGATCGCCGCTGCCGTGACGGCCGAGTCCCCGGTCACCATGACGGTGCGTACGCCCATGCCGCGCAGGTCCCCGATGAGCCCGGCCGATTCCTCGCGCGGCGGATCGCTGAGAGCGACCAAGCCAGCCAGACGGAGCGATGGCGGCGCCCCGGTGGCAACCGCGATCACCCGATGTCCCTGTCCGGCGAGATTGTCCACCATGCGCCTGGCGTCGGCGGGCATCTCAGCGACAGTGGAGACCGCCTCGAATGCGCCCTTGATGATGCGGCGCTCATTTCCCTTGCGGTCGACTACAAGAGCCTCGGAGGTCTTGGTCGACGGATCGAAGGGAATGAAGCGCAGGATTCGTTCAGCCGTGTCAGGAACCGTCTGCCTGGCGGCTTCCCGAATGGCGGCGTCGACGGGATCCTGGTCGGCCTCGGAGCTTGCCAATGCCGCCAAGGCGAGCACGCGATCGCGGTCGAAGCCCGGCATTGCCAAAACGTCGATCACTTCCAGCGCGTTCTGCGTCAGCGTCCCTGTCTTGTCGGCGCACAACACATCCATGGCGGCGGCCTCGTGCGCGGCCGAAAGGCGCGTCAGGAGAACGCCGCGGCGGGCAAGCGCCTGGGCGGCGAAGGCGGCCGAGAGCGTGAACGTGGCTGGCAGCGCGACCGGAATTGTGGCCAGCAGGACGGTGAGGGCCAGGCGGATCAAATCGCCGGTCGGCAGTGCCGTGGCATAGCCATAGACGACAATGAGAATGGCGATTGCGCCGTTCACCATGGCGAGGTTCCGGGTTACGCCGAAAATGGCTGCCTGTTCGGTGCTCGCCGCATGCGCGACGCGCACCAGCTCGGCCGTACGTCCGAAATAGGTCTTCGATCCTGTCGCCGTCACCTCGGCAATCGCCTGGCCGCGACGCACCAGGGAACCCGCATGGACCTGGTTTCCTGGGTAGGCGTCGGCGGGAACGGATTCGCCCGTAAGCATCGACTGGTCGACCATCACTGACCCCGACGTGATGGTCGCGTCGGCCGGAACCAATGCTCCGAGCGGCAGCCTGATTAGGTCCCCTGGAACGAGTTCCGAGGCGGAAATCCTGACCCAGTCGCCGTCGCGGCGGACAAGGGCCGTTGGAGCGAGCCGCTTCTTGAGCGCCGTTAGCGCCGCTCCGGCTCGGCCCTCCTGGATAAACCCCAGGGTCGTGTTGAACAGCAGCAGGCCCCCAATTGCCGCAGCTTCGAAATAGGCGCCGCGCGCGAGCTGGAGCGCGACCGCGGCCTCGAGCATCCATGGGAGGGGGCCCCAGAATTTGGCGATGAAAGCCCGCCACGGAGACGGTGTTTGGTCTGCGATGGCATTAGGGCCGAATTCAGCGAGACGGCGCCGCGCTTCTGCGCTTGTCAGGCCCGTCGCAATCGTGGCTTCCATGGAAATCTGCAGCGACACGGTGGCTCCATAACCGGGACCACCCTCGCGCGCAGACCGCGGCGTCCCTGTCTTGGGCCGCACCATAAGGGTCAATCGTCCGCGACGGTCTGACCTGAATCAAACGGGTCGTGGATCCCGCCTCTCGCTCAATGCTGGTGCGGCATCTCGTTCTTTGCCATTGCCAAGTGATGCGGCTGGTGATGAGATCCGCTGACGAGTAGCCCGATGAAGCCGAGACCGCGGATGTGGGCAACTTCCTTGGGATCGTTCGAGGTGACCGTCAGACGCACGCCGTCGGGCAGAACTTCAGTCCTGGCGCTCCAGCCGTTCATCTGATTGAGCTCTTCGGCATGGGCCGGCACCATACGCTGAATGGCGGCGGACGTGAGGTTGTCTCCGGTGATGTCAATTTGCAGGCCGCCGTCGATCGGCGTCGGCGAAGCGTTTGCCTTGAGCGTCACCTCGTTCATGTCAATCAAATGCTGGCGCAGCGCTTCCAGGTTGATCTTCGACCAGTCGGTCTCGGGATCGGCCTCCAGCATGCGGACGATTTCCTGTATCGCGCCGAATGCGTCCTGGCCGGGCATCGTCGGTGTACTCAGGCCCATCTGCATCGGGCCCTGGTCATCCATCTGCATCGTCCCTTGGTCATGCATCATCTGCTGGTGATGCTGCATCATGCCCTGCATCTGATCGGATCCCGGCATGGCGTGGTCCATCATGGGCGGCTGCAGGGAAGACGCAGCGCCGAGCGGGTGGACAATGGCTAGTGCGGCCAGGAGCGCAACGGCGGCGGTCGCCGAAACGATCCCGAGCCTTCGGGTCAACGGTTTCATTGGAGCCTCTCTGAGCTGAGCAATTGATCGCAACTTATCCCGAATGAAGCGGTAGCTCATATGATTGGGATCATACGGCGTCCATTTTCTTCAGGAAGATCTTGTCCTTCGCGCGTGCAATCTCCCCTTCAGCCTCGAGCTTGCGAAGCGTCCGGTAGAGCGCTTCATGGGTGAGCCCGAGTTCCGCTGCGAGATCCTTCACCGTCCCCTGCAGTTCGATTGTGCACCCGTCGGCTCCCGTATTCAGCGCCAGATAGTTCTGCACGCGTTCGCGCGCAGAACGGATGTTGCGCAGCTCAAGGCGAGTTCTGAGGGCCATCAGCTCATGCGCGAGCCTTGACGCGAATGCCTCGGCCGCCTGAGGGTTTCGCCTGTATTCAGCCAGAAGCGCTTCCTTGGGATAGAGACGCGCGCGGGCATCGGTCACGGCGATGGCATCGCAATGGTAGACCTTGGAGAAAAGTGACGCTTCCGCGATGAGATCGCCCGCGCCAGCAACATGGAGAACAATCTCGCTGCCAGCCTGGTCGATTCGAGACAGCCGCATCTGGCCATGCTCGATCTCGTAGATTCCGACCGCCGCATCGTCCTTTCGGAACAGGATCTCGCCGCGCGCCAAGGTGCGTTCGCGCCCGAGAATTTCGATGTTCTGCGGCAGCCAGCCACGTACGGCTTTCGACGCCTTCAAAGCGCTCTCGCAAGCAAAGATCTACCCACACTGGGCGTCGAAATGGAGGCGCCGATCGCCGATGCGCCAGGATTGACGTTCTCCAACAAAAAGGCAGCCATGACGCGCAACGGCGGAAGGTTGATGGGATTTGTCAACGAGAGCGCTCCCTGCGCCAAGTAGAAAGCTGCACGCAACGTTAGCCGAAACTTTTTTGCCGTCCCGTGAGCCTCGCCGATGAACGTCGACCATTGGCATCAGACGAGTTGTCCAGACTCACTATACGGCCTACGGAAGCCGTCAGCACGGTGGCGGCCCTTAATTTCGATTGGCACCATATTGCAGGACCTGTACCTTCTCCAGCGTGACCAGACCGCTGCTCATGATCGTTTCGAGCACCGGCAGGAAGGTGTTGATCTTGTCCTCACTGTCGACGATCTCGACGACCAGTGGCAAGTCTTCCGAAAGCCGCAGGATCTTTGTCGTGTGCAGCCGGCTCGAATGGCCGAATCCCATCCCGCCGCGCAGCACCGTCGCGCCCGCCAGATGCATTTCGCGGGCCTTGAGCACGATCGATTCATAGAGCGGGCGGCCGTCGTCCCGGTCGTCCTCGCCGATGAAAATGCGCAGAAGCACCGCCTGCCTTGGTATCTGCATGGTTCAGACTCCTCCCAACCGATTGAGACGCGATGCGGCCATGTGGCCAAGCCACACGGCGACCAGCCAGGTGACAATCGAGACGCCGACGTTCAGCCCTGCCATCGGCCAGTGGCCTCCCTGCACGAGCCGGAACGTTTCAAGGCTGAACGTCGAAAAGGTGGTGAACCCGCCGCAAATCCCGGTCATGACGGATTGGCGCCGCCGCGTGCCGGCAAGGATGTGTCCATCCGGGCCGGTGAGGGCCGCATAAAAGCCGATGACGAACGAGCCGAGAATGTTTGCGAACAAGGCGCCCAGGGAAAGCCCGGACCAAGCCAGGCAAGGGCGCCGATCGAGGCAAGAGCACGCAAGACGCTGCCGATGACGGCGCCTGCCGAAACGGCAAGATAGAGTTGCACGGTCTCTGGAATTGCCCACCGTCGAACCTTGCCTGGGCTTTCGGATTGCAATGGCGTCGGGGGTTGCTCGTCGGCCTCGACTTCCTCCCACTGGCTCATGCGTTAGCACCCAACATGGCCGAGCCGGCCGCATAGCCGAGAGCCACTGCAGACATGCAGAGAAGAAGCGACAATGCCGACCGCGACGAGGAATACAAGGAGCTCATCAGCAAGTGCGAGGCGTATGAGCTGGAGATTGCCGAGGAAACCCGCGTGCGGCATTTCACCTATGCCGAGCTTGAGGAAAACGAGCAGGAGGTCGCCAAGTTCAAGACGTGGTTCGCCAAGATCGAGAAGAACGATTTTTACACCGCACCCCTCGCGCAGGTGGCGCGGGAGTGGCTGACCACATGCGAAAGCATTATGGATGCGTACGCGCACAATGTGTTCGCCGCTCAGGAGGAGAATGCATTCCGCAAGCTTTGAAGACGGGACAACCCAGGCATTCTGACGCCTCTCACCACTTCGAGCGGTGTCATTTTCGATTTTGGGCGGCGACAAACATCTTGAACTGGCAAGGATCTCGCGCTGCTCGGCAATGCCAAGCGGCTTGAAACCTTGTCCGGCAAAACTACCGTTTCCCATTCACTGATCGAGGCAGCGCCCAATCAGCATTTCAAAAGTCGATTTCTGTAGGGACACTTTGTACGGATCTCAGTTATAGGCGAGACGAGGTCTCTGAATCCCGACGCCGGTATTAGCGCGAGATGGTCAACGTCAGCTTGAGCAGAGGCGCCTGCTCAAAATGAATCCTCACCCAAGACAACGAAGGCGGAACCACGGATCCGATGAGTGGGGCGAAAGGCGGCAGCGCTCTCCCGCCACCACCTTTGATATTGTCGCGTATTTTTTTGTCTTGAACGAGTCGAAAACGGAGCTCTTACGCTCTTGGTTTTTCTCACATTTGATAATAAATGCATTTTCGTCGCGGGGGTTCAAAACCCTGCGCTATCACACGCCATGAATCTCAATGCGAGCATGCACGGTGCTGATTGGCGGCCCAATTATCCGTGAACCGGCCTTTCCGCCACGATCCACGTCATGAGGCGCGACTGGAGTGGCGAGGTGACCGTTTTAACCACCGCAAAGCCACTGAGCTGAAGTGCGGCTTGCACTTCGGCAATTGTCCGGAATCGGTAGATCGACGCCGGAAAGGAAGCGACGGCATTCGCATCCTCATGCGGGCGAAAGCCGAGCACAAAGCGCCCCATGGGGCGAAGCAGGCGTAGCACTTCCCTTAGATGAGGCTCCAAGCTCGCCCAGAAATAGATCGTATGGACGCTATAGGCCTTGTCGAAGCCTTCATCGTCAAACGGCAGATTCGCGGTGTCCGCAAGTCTGAGATCCATGCGACCTTCCTCGATGGATCGGTGATTGCGATCTCTTGCGATCTTGACCATCACCTCCGAGAAATCGGCGCCGGCGAGATGCCCGTTACGAACCATTTGAGCCGCACGATAGAGGGTAGCGCCGTGGCCGAAGCCGATCTCGAAAACATCGTCATCGGCGCGCAGCTCAAGCAGCTCAAGCGCCCGATCGTTTTCCACTCTTGTCTCCATCGCCATGACGCGCGCCACGATGTGGCCGAGCAGGCCACTGGGACGTCTTCCCTGGCGGGCGATAAAGTCAGGCTTCATTGTGCAGCTCCCATCACCTGAGCGGATTGAGCCTCAGTGCGGGGGGATAAGGAGGCGCGTGTCGGGCGGTGTCTCGCCGAACTCTGACAAAATAGCGCCGATTCCGGAATCGGCGCGGTTTTCTACCGTTGAGGGGTCGCTTCGCTATTCTGGGTCACAAGAAAAGACGCACGATACTCGGAGGGCGTTTTGCCGGTCGCTTCCTTGAAGGCCCGGTTGAACGGACCAATGGAGCCGTAGCCAAGGTCCATGGCGATCGTGAGGATCGGAAGGCGGCCAGGCCCGTTGGCTGCCAGCAATCCGCTGGCCGCGCGTATCCGGTAGCTGTTCAGGAACGCGTTGAAATTGCGAAATCCCAGCTCGCCGTTGATCACGCGTCGCAGGCCCTGCTCCTTTGCCTGCAGGTGGTCGGCAAGCCCACCGATGGTGAGCCCGGTTTGCCTGAAACCACCGGCCTTCATGAACGCTTCCAGGGATTTCAGGAGATTCTGATCCACGGGCGCGCGGACCTCCGAGGCCCGCTTGCGTCCTGGTGCTGCAATCGCAAACACCCTGTCCGAGAACCGCAGCATCCAAAACGATGCGACCAGCACGAACCCGACGATAACAGCCACATTGATCAGCGCGAGTCCCTCGGTCGCCATGCGGCCATTGAGCTGTATCTCGGAGGCAACGACGACGAGCATGTAGCTTCCGCAACTGGCGACGAACACCTCGCGAAAGCGTCGGCGCGGTTCAACCAGGTCGATCCCGCGACCCCGATAGGCTGCGACCAGTGACCAGACGATGATGCCGAGCGCGGCGAATTGCTGGGCTATCAGGGATGCGGTTGTCGTGTCGAGGCCCCAATTCCAGGGCCCGTGGATAAGCTCGGCCAAGCGCCAGAAACCGAGCATCTCCATCAGGGCAAGCAAAGCTGCGTGTGCTGGTCTCAGGCGGAACCGGTCGTCGAAGATCGACTGCGACAGGAGCAAGAAGAAGACCGGATTCCCGAAACAGCCGAAATAGATCAGAACGTCCAGAAGCCCGAGATCCCCGTGGACTGCAATGACTGGGCAGATCAAATACGAGGCGACCCCAAAGCAGAACACTGCAACGAGGTAGCCGACGAGGCTGAAGCGCAGGTCACGAACGGCCAGGCAGGCGACGATGGCCAGTTGCGCAACGCCAACGAACCGCAGGATGAGTGTGAGCGAGTCCATGAGAGCTATTGGATATCAGGTCGACCCGCTTCCGGTCGACTACCTGCCGGAATCTGGTGAAAAACGCTCATCCGATTTGGAGGAAACGTGCGCCCTTGCCCCAAGACATATGAACGAACATCCGAGGCGCGCTGCGCCGGTGAGGTATCGGCCCATTGAGCGAGACCCGAAGCCGTCGCCCGCGCCGGACTTATGCCATCGGCTTCTTGAGTTGGCTGCCGCAACCGCAGGACCGATCAGCGTGCTGGCGTTATAATTGAGATAGATCAAAGCCATGTCCGGCAGACTCCTCGACAGCTGTTCAGAACACCAGAACCTTGTCGGCGGCGAGCGTGGCGGCAGCGAGTTCCGCCATACTGCTGCGTTGCGCGCCCAGCACCATCTCGGTGTCTGCGAGGCCGCGCGCTTCCATACAGGTGCCGCACAGCAGAACCTGTCCCTTGCCGACAACCACCCCCTTTAGCATGCGTTCAACATTGTAGTAGCCGTCGGGAGTCTTCTGGCCCGCTTTCGCGGCCGCCACGGCATCGGCCATCAGAAACACGGTGATCATGGTTTCAGGCTTGCTCTTGATGAGAGCAAGAGCAAGCCGAAGGCCATTGTAGCAACGCTCCGTACCGTAAGGCGGGTCATTAAGGATGAGCAGTATCTGCACAAGTGTCCTTTCTTCGGCTGGTCGAAAGTACTTCCGTCGGGTAGCGACTTTTGCAGCCTTCAACCATTCGGCGAAGGTGGCTTATTCACCGAGTACGCGTCGGCGCTCTTCGAACTCGTCCTTGTCGATCTCCCCGCGCGCAAAGCGTTCTTTGAGAATGTCGAGCGATGTGCGGCCCGGGGGCGTGTGATGTGGGAGCACTGTTCCCTGCCATGGACCGCCTATCCAACGCAGAAGAACGACTACAGCGGCGATCAGCACAGCAAGCATCAGGATCATGAACAGCGGACCGAAAATCATGGCGTACCAGCCTCCACCCCACCACATCATGTGCGGGCCATAAGCGTATCTATCCGTGTCTGCCGGTGCCTGTGCCCATGTTGGACCAGGCAAGAGGACCAGAGCCGCAGTCACCGCGGCGAAGTTCTTGGTCGGAAATTTTTCCATCAGCTTGCTCCGCAATGACCGAACGCTGGCGAATTGCTTCCTTCATAAGCCATTATGTTACTCCGCCTGGTGGCTCGGTATCTTGCGCGAGATCAAGAAGGCCACCCGAACGCTCGCGCATGACGAGCGCGACGATGGCTCCAGAGACAAACGTCAATGAGGCGATCGATGTGATCGCCCATGAGAGCCCGAAGCGATCGGCGATGAGACCTGCGGAGAGCGCGCCGATCGCGTAGCCGAGATCGCGCCAGAATCGATAAACGCTGAGCGAGCGGGCGCGCCAGGTTGGATGCGAGGCGTCGGAAACAGCCGCGATCAGACTTGGATAGACCATTGCGGTTCCAAGGCCGAGAAGAAGACTGCCGACAAGCCACCATTCGAACCGGCTCGTGGCGGCGGTAAGAAACAGGCCGCCGGCCTGGGTCCACATTCCGGCAACGATCAGGCCTTTGCGACCCCAGCGATCGCTCAACGGGCCGGTGACGATCTGCAGGATTCCCCATGTCGCGGGATAGATCGCCTTCAGGATGCCGATGCGCTCGACGCCAAGTCCGAAGGACACGAAGAACAGCGGGAAGATACCCCAGCTCATGCCGTCGTTGAGGTTGTTGACGAGGCCGGCTTGCGAGGCCGCGAACAGATTGCGATCCCGGAACGAGGTCAGCGCGAAAACCTCCCGGAAGCTCATCGGCGCGGATTGCTGTGCGTGAGTGGATGCCTCGAGCCGGAGGTGGTCGCGCGTGTCGCGGACCAGCAGGATCGACAGCATGGCGCCGATGACCGCGTAGCCGATGCCGAGATAGATCGGCACCGGCCGCAATCCGTATCGCGAAGCAAGATAGCCGGTGAGGAACGCCGTTACGCCAACGGCGAGATAGCCGGCAAATTCATTGAGGCCGACGGCAAGGCCGCGCGACTTCGGGCCGACGAGATCGACCTTCATGATCACCGTCATCGACCAGGCCAGTCCCTGGTTGATGCCGAGCAGTGCGTTGGCCGCGATCACCCATCCCCAGCTCGGGGCCCAGATGATCATGAACGGGACCGGCAAGCCGACAAGCCAGCCGAGGACGAGAACGCGCTTGCGCCCCCAGCTATCGGCGAGCTGGCCCGAGACGAGATTGGCAAGCGCCTTGACCACGCCGAAGCTGACGATGAAGGAGACGACGAGTGTCGTCGACGTGATGCCGAACTCTTCCGACCCGATGAGCGGCACGACCGTGCGTTCGATCCCGACCATGCCGCCGACAAAGGCATTCACCAGCATCAGGAGAGCAAATTGCCGCCAGTTTTCCTTGAGCCCAAGCCTGACCGTGGAGCCTGCTGACCGCGAAAGCGATGCCGCATTGCTCACCGGTCAGGCCGCGGCGGCGGCCAGGCCGGCATTGGCTGCGCGGTTGCGCGCCGCATCCGGCGGCGGGGGCGGTATGTCCGCGATCATAGTAGCAACGAAAGCGTCCTCGTCCTCGATGCGGAATGCCTTGTTGAAGCGCTTTTCGAAGCCAATCGTCGATGTCGGCTTGCCGCTGAGCGAGCGCCCGCAGACCGAGCCGGAATAGGCGCCTGGCAGCACCTCGACGTGATCTGGCAGTTGCTTGAGACGGCGCACGCTGGAAAACAGCGTCCGCGCACCGGCCTCGGCGCTGGTTGCAAGCTCGGTTCGTCCGAGATCGCCAACCATGAGCGTGTGGCCTGTCAGCACGAACCATGGCTCGGCCGCGCGTGTCCTGTCGGTGACCAGGAGCGAGACGTGCTCCGGCGTGTGTCCGGGCGTGTGCATGACGGTCATGGTCACGTTACCCAGCTCGAGCACCTCGCCGTCCTTGGCGCCCCGAAACGGGAAACCGGCTTGCGCGCCATCGAACAGCACGTATTGCGCACCGGAAGCTGCGGCGAGTGAGCGCCCGGCGGAAATGTGGTCAGCATGGATGTGCGTGTCGACCACATAGAGGATGCGCATGCCGGTTGCCTCGGCAACCCTAAGATAAGGCGCGATGTCGCCGACCGGATCGACGACGGCGGCGGCCGACTTGCCGCCGCATCCGAACAGGTAGGACGCGGCGACGGGGTCGGAATGGAGGAATTGACGGAGGATCATGGCTTGCGCTCTCTACCTCTCCTGGATAACATTCAATTATTCTGCTGAATGTTTCATCGAGAAGATCGCATGTCAAGCATCGGGCCAAAACAGGCGATCTTCGCCAGCCTTGCCGAAGTAGCTCAGGCGCTCGGGCATGCGCACCGGCTGGAATTGCTGGAGCATCTCGCCCAGGGCGAACGCAGCGTCGAGGGACTTGCGGCGCGAGCGGGCCTCAACTTTGCCAACGCCTCACGCCACCTTCAAATCCTTCGACGCGCGCGACTTGTCGAGGCGCAGCGGCACGGCAAGCATGTGCTTTATCGTCTTGCCGGAGATGCCCAGGTGGTCGAATTGATGAAGGCCCTGGGGCGCGTCGGCGAGCGGAACGTCGCCGAGGTCAATCGCGTCATGACCGACTATTTCCACACTCGCGACGCGCTGGAGGCTGTGTCGCGCGAAGATCTTGTCTCGAGGCTGCATGACGGCCTTGTCACGGTTCTCGACGTCCGTTCGGAGGATGAATTTGCGCTCGGACATCTTCCGGGGGCGCTCAACATCCCGCTCACTGAACTCGAGCGCCGGTTGGCGGAGCTTCCCGCGAACCGGGAGGTCATCGCCTATTGCCGTGGTCCTTATTGCGTTCTGTCCTTCGAGGCTGTCGCGGCATTGCGGACGCGAGGGTATGTCGTTCACCGGCTCGAGGACGGCTATCCCGAATGGAAGGCTGCAGGCCTACCGGTCCAGGCGGCGGTGGCCTGAAGTGGTCCCGCATCCAAAAGTATTCGGACAAGCAACATGACGCCACCAATTCCGCGATCACCGTTGCTCGAGCTGAAGGACTATTCGGCCGAGTCCGTGTTTCAGGTTGAAAACATGCTGCGCGAGGCGCGGCGGCAGAAAGGTCTGCCTTTGGAGCCCGTGCCTGCCGTATGCGTCCTTGATCCGGACGGCGACATAGTGCGCCGCTTGCGGAAAGATGGCCGCGCCCGCCCCTCACCGGGCTGGGCCTGCTATCATACCGTCCTTGACGAGTTCGAGTTGGATGGCCAGACGCTTGGCATCGTTGGCTGTGCGGTCGGTTCTTCGTTCGCCGTGCTGGTCGCCGAGCAGCTGTTTGCGTCGGGATGCCTCTTGCTGATCAGCATCACCTCGGCCGGGCAGATTACAGTTCTCGGACCGCCGCCCTATTTCGTGCTGATCGACCGCGCCCTTCGTGATGAAGGAACAAGCCACCACTACGCTCCGCCTGCTGAATTCGCCGAAGGCAACGCCGACCTGATTGCATGGGTACGCCCTTCCCTAACGGACTTGCCCGAACCAATTCACACGGGGGCGAGCTGGACCACCGATGCCCCTTTTCGCGAAACTGAGCGTGCGATTGAAGCGCGTCGGATGCAGGGAATTGCTGCCGTCGAGATGGAAGCAGCCGCGCTCTACGCGTTTGCGGCGGCGCGTCACAAGCACGTGATCTGCTTCGCCCATGTAACAAACCAGATGGGTCAGGCCGAAGGTGATTTTGAGAAGGGCGAAGCCGACGGTACCGCCGACGCGTTGGCGGTTATCGCTGCGGTTGCCCGGAGCGTCAGAACGTATCAGCCGCTGAACGGCGGTCGTGTCTCAGTCGGAATTTGCGGACCTGACGATAGCCGCTCGTGAGCGATCGAAGTCCAGAACCAGCTTGTGCCGGAACAAAGCATAGAGGATTATCGGCATTCCGATCGCGCCAGGCAGAATCCAAAACGCAATATCCGGAAGCTCCTTCCACAGCGGCAGATTCTTGCCGTTATCGACGTAGAATGCAGTAAGCATCACGATGTAGGATGCGCCCATGCCAGTGAGATGCAGTCTGGGCCATTGGCGCCAGCGCCGTCGGGCGGCAGTGCGTCCTAGACATGCCGACGCGAAAGAAACAGTCCCTAGCGCGAACAGGTTGTAGTTTTCGGCCCAACGCACAAGCGACAGAGCGCTCATGGTGACGAACACACCGAACAGGCACCAGAAATAAAAGATCCCAAAATTAGAGTGGCGGCCACGCCCTTTTTGACTAAGCATCGCGACAGCGCCTGTGATCACGGCGGCAAGCCCGAACAGAACATGGGCACCGACAACAGCCAGAAAGATTGGACTGTTGGAGGGAATGGGGATGCCCAGGATGATTGTTGTGCTTTCCATGCATTTGGCCATTCGACGCCGGATTTCAATGCAACAGGCGCACGCCGCTATTGATTCCAATACATAACAAACTCCTGCGTGGCGACCTTGACTCGGACCTGGCGTGCTATCGTGGTTAGGCGCCGCGTGGCGCGAACAGGATGACGCCTGCAGCAACGATGGCGATCGCCCCTCCGGCCAGGTCCCATGTGTCCGGCCGATGCCCTTCGGCCAGCCACAGCCACAGCAAGGAAGCGATGATATAGATGCTGCCATAGGCGGCGTAAGCCCGCCCCGCATAGTCGCTCGGCACCAGCGTCAGCAGGTAGGCGAACAAAATCAGCGAGGCGACACCCGGCGCCAGCCACAGGATCGATTTCCCCTGTCGCAGCCAAGCCCAGAAGGCAAAGCAGCCGGCGATCTCGGCCAGCGCGGCCGCTGCGAACGTCAGGAAAGTGCTGAACAGGACAGGCATGTCAGCCGAACTTGTCATATGCGCGTGGTGATGGCCACCAGCCAGTCCGGCAAGGCTCGTTCGAGGCCGATTTGTATCGTGCGATCGAAGCCGGACAGGGTCATGACGCCGGCGATGACCAGCAGCACGCCGAGGACCATCTTGACGCCGCCGGACGCGCCCAGCATCGGGCCGCGCCAGCGCACGAGCGCTTCGCGCGACATCAGTGCGAGAGCCAGCAGCGGCAATGACGTGCCGATGCCGAAAGCCAGCATGGTCAACACCACCATGCCGAGATTTTCGCCGCGTGAGGCCATGATCGAAGCGGCACCTAGCGTCGGCCCGACGCAAGGCGTCCATACAGCGCCCAGCAGCAACCCTGCGCCGAATTGACCAGAGATGCCGGAGGTGGAGAGGCCACCGAAGCGGCTTTGCGTCCAGTTACTCACGGGGCCGGCCGCACTGGCAAACTGAGTCTGGAAGCGCGGGACGAGCAGCACCGCCCCCAATAGGATCAGCAGCACGGCGGCGGCCGATCGAAACACCGTCATGTCTAGCCCGATCGAAAAACCGATGGTGGCCACGAAGACGCCTATCGCGGTGAAGGACACGGCAACGCCGGTGGCCAGGGCCAGCGGTGCCAGCTTATGTTCAGCCACGGCGCCGGTCAGGACGACCGGCAGCAGCGGCAGCACACAGGGCGAAAGGATCGACAGAACACCGGCAAGCAGGGCAAGCAGCATCTTACAGCGCCTCGCGCAGCAGCGCGTCGATGGCGACAGGGTCGGTTTGGCCGGTTTGCCGATCGACCTCCTTGCCACCCTTGTAGACAATCATCGTGCTTTGCATCTGCACGCGGTAGCGAGCCAGAATTTCCTTTTGCGTGTCGAAGTCGACATCGAATTTCTTCATGCGCTTGAAGTCGGGTGACGCAAGCAGCGACGCCACGATGGGTTTTTGCACCTGACAGGTTTCGCACCAGGGCGCGGTAACATGGATCAACATCGGGCCGCCTGCCTTGAGCGCTTCGTCGAAGCCGGGAATCGTTTCGTCGCCACTGTCGGCGAATACTGGGTCGGCGGCAGCGGCCATGCCAGCGGCGGCCGAGAACATTAGGAATTGACGACGTTGCATTTCAGGCAGTCTCCTTGAGGTTGGACGCAGCGAGTTCAGGGGCGAAGCTCTCGAAGAGCAGGTCTGCCGAGTCGGCCGCCGACTGCGGCGCGGTGATGGTGAGGAACACGCCGCGCGCGTCGTTCGTCAGGTCGAAGGTCAGGAAAGCGCAGCAGGTTTTTTCCTTGGCGACGAGGTCGCGTATGTCATCCAGCGCCTTCGGCTCATAGGTGAGACTTAGAGTGAGCGGCGTTCGCGATGCGTGCCGCAGCGAGCGCCGGGCAAGATCGAGGATGCCCGCCGCCCGTTCCTTGAAGTCGCCGGCATCGAGCGTGCAGGCGATCGGCTTTTCTTCACAAGAAGGACCACACCCGCACTGACCCGCTGCCATGAGCGTTTGGAAGTCGGCATTCGGCGCGGCTTTGCGGCGTGAGAGAAGAAAAAAACCACCAGCGGCGACAACCCCCAAAGCCAGGCCAAGCTGGCCGACCAATGCCAAGCCGAGGCCGCCGGCGGCTATGGCGGCGATAATCGGCGGCCCAATCAGGGGCGCACAGCAAACCGTGCAGGCTCCCAGAAAAAGGCCGGTGCCTGCGTTCGTCTTGCCAATGTTCATTGCGTATCTCTCCTTGTTGCCGATCCGGCGTTGGGGAAAGCGGCCTGCCAGGCCAGCACGGCCAGGATGACGACCGCAGCGTGGGCAAGCGCCGTCAGCGTGGCCAGGCCCGCGACGCTTGCGTTGGCCCGAGTGAGTTGCAGGATTACCTCGCGGCCATCGAGAATAGCCGCGACACCCGCCAGCAGGATGGCTAGCAAGAGCGTCGCGTTGCCAAGCCGCACAACGGCCCCAAAGCGCATAACGGCGGCGGCGAGCAAGATTGAAACACCGACGAACCCCCATGCCAGCCGGGGGTTTTCAAGGTCGATGCCAAGGATCGCTTCTTTGGGGCGCCCGACCGCGTCGCCGGCCTCGGCGCGACTGCCGGTTTCGCTAGCTTCAGCGTGACTGCTCGTTTCGCCGACCTCAGCGCTATCACCACCTTGTTTCACATTGGAATTCTCGGCAGCTTCATCATGGCCGCCCGCAGCCTGTTCGCCTGCCTTGGCTGCTTCGTCGTGCGCGGCCGCGCGCGCGGGCTCGTGATGCCCGCTTCCTTCCATCAAGACGGCGGCGGCGAAGAGGAGTGCCGAAATCGCCAGCATTGCCGACGTCCAACGGACGAGGACGATCCGGTTTCCGAAAAAGCCCATCGAATAATTTTCCTTTCGCATCACTATCGAGATAGCGTACTCCTTCAAGTAACTTGAAGTTCAAGAGGTATTTGCGATGAATCTTCACGTCCGCGTATTGACCATCGGCGCGCTCGCCAAGGCCACCGGCGTCACGACGCCGACAATTCGCTATTATGAGGAGATCGGTCTGCTGCCCCCTGCCCCGCGCACCGCCGGCGGCCAACGCAGCTATGACGATGACGATCTGGGTCGGCTGACATTCATCAAGCAGTGCCGGGACTTCGGTTTCGGCATCGATCAGGTGCGAGTCCTGCTGGATCTGTCGATCAGCACCAAACGCGATTGTGTGGAAACGCGCGACATCGCCCAGGTGCATCTTGACGAGGTGCGCCAGAAGCTCGCCGAGATGCGCCTGCTCGAACGGCGGCTTGAGAGCTTCGTAACCCGCTGCAATGTTGCCTGCGCCGGCGGTCCCGGACAGGATTGCGTGATCTTCAAGGATATGGCGGCGCCTGCCAAGGCCGGAGGTTGTTGCGGCAGCTAGATCGACCGAAAAGAGCCCCGACGGTCGTGAATTCTTAGGGTTTCACGACGTGACGGCGTGGCTTAATGGCGTACTTCGAAAGCGTCAAACTGCCAGATACACTTCCGCGCCAATCGCGGTTATGACCGCCATGACGGCGACAGGGATACTCATGGAACTTACAAAAGTGCGCGATCAAACCCGCAAGGAAGCGAACTGCCGCCGCCCGTCACCTGAACGTGTTCAGCGCAACGCATAGCCTGCCGGTCGAGTTTCGGCGTTGCAGTTGAAGAGATCAATTTCGAAGGTGATCATTCGGTGGTGCGCACCGATGTTGGGCAACGGCTGGCGCGTCATGTTGCCTTTGGGACTACATGAAGAGCGCAACAAATTTTGCAGGATTGCGCAAAGTATAAGCTTGATGGGTTTTTGTTGGCCTACAAGAAACATGACCATAGCGGGTCATGGCGGCGATAAGTTCACGCGCATTTCGCGACGCTTCACTATCCCCAGACAGTATCGGGTAGAGCGTTCAATGGAAACTTCAGAAACCGCTTGCCGTTGACCGCGGGCTCGGGCAGCTGACCGCCGTTGATATTCACCTGGAGGGCGTGAAGGATGAGTTTCGGCATGGGGAGCGTCCTGTCCCGCGTCTCCCGAAGCGCTACGAATTCCGCTTCAGCCGCGCAATGCGCCAAATGAGAGTTGCTGGCTTTCTGTTCGGCAATCGTGCTTTCCCAGCGCGGCGCACGGCCGCCCGGCTGATAGTCATGCCCGACAAAGATCCGCGTCTCGCCCGGCAGGGACAAGATTTCCTGGATCGATCGCCAGAGCTGACCGGCATTGCCTCCGGGAAAATCCGCGCGCGCCGTTCCGCTATCTGGCATGAAGACCGTGTCGTGCACGAATGCGGCGTCGCCCACAACATAGGTGATCGAGGCCAATGTGTGCCCGGGAGAGAAGAGAATTCTGCCGGGTATCTCGCCGACATGAAAGCTTTCACCTGCAGCGAAGAGCCGGTCCCATTGGGAGCCATCGGTCGCAAGTTCAGGCCATTCGTAGATGTCGGCCCACAGCTTCTGCACGTCGACGATCCGGGCGCCGATGGCGGTGGGCGCTCCGGTTCTATCTCGAAGATAATGCGCCGCCGAAAAATGATCGGCGTGCGGATGAGTGTCAAGGATCCACTCGATCTGCAGGTCGCATTGTCTGACGAAATCCAGTAGCCGGTCTGCATCGGCAGTGCTGGTGGTCCCGGATTTTTCGTCAAAGTCCAGCACGGGATCGACGATTGCACATTTCTTCGTGGCCGGGTCGGCAACGACATATTGCACCGAGAAGGTGCGCGGATCGAAGAACGCAGTGACGTTCGGAGAGGGCAAGGACATCGTTATCCAGCGCGTGTCGGTTGAATCTGAAGAGATGCGGCTGAGATCACGCTTGCACTGGAGAGAATATCGCGCGCTTGGGATCGAACTCATACCGTTCCTCGAACGAAGCAGCATCCGCGGCGAGTTGGATGACGGAGCCGATGATGTAATCGACCTTATCGTCCGGCAACAGCACACTGAAATTCAGTCGGGTGAAGCCTGGCTTGCTGATCTCGTCACCGTCGAGAATCGCACGGCGTAGACGGTCGGACTCGCTTTTGTCGATCGCGAGGAGGCGATGAACATAGGGGCCTGCGCAGGCGCAGCCGCCGCGCGCCTGGATGCCGAACCGGTCGCTCAGCATTCTTGTCACGAGTTGCTGATGGACATAGCCGCCCCTGCCGTTCCTAAGCCGGAACGAGAAAATCGGCAGGCGTTCGGCAGTTAAGTGACCCAGCAGTTCGAGTTCGTCGACGGATGCCCAGGCGTCGATTGCGCGTTCGGTCAGTTGGCGATTGCGCCGCGCAATCTTGTTCTCGCCGATCGCATCCTTGACCAGAAAGGACAGTGCCGCCCGGATATCACCAATGACGTTGGGCGTACCGGCCTCCTCGCGGACCTCGACGCTGTCGCTGTAATCATGGCCGCTGGGAGAAACGAACTTCACCGTGCCACCGCCTGGCCAAGTCGGCTTGACGGAGACCACAGCATCCTGACGCACTACCAGCACACCGGAGGCACCCGGACCTCCCAGGAACTTGTGCGGAGAAACAACGATCGCGTCGATCTCTGCGTCTTCGGAAGGAGACATGCAAATGGGCAGATAAGGTCCTCCACCGGCGTAGTCCCAGATCACTTTCGCGCCGACCTGCTTGAGAAGACGCGTGACGGCGACCACGTCGGTCAGGATACCGGTGACGTTTGATGCGGCGGAAAAGGCTCCGATGATCAATCGGTCTGGGCCGACCTGCGAGAGGACTTCCGCGAGCTGGGCCAGATCTGGCCCACCGTCGGCGCCCTCGCCAATCTCGACGACTTCCGCACCGCTTTCCCGCCATGGCAGAATGTTGGAGTGATGCTCGTAGGGGCCAAGGATGACGCACGGGGTCTCACCCCGCGCGAGTGCGCCGGGAATTCCCAGCAAAGCAGTCAGGCGGTTGATGCCAGCCGTTGCTCCCGAGCCGGCGAATATAACTGCGTGGCGCTCATCCGCGCCGCAGAAGGCGGCGACCGTACTGCGGGCTTCTCGGCGCAGGCGGGTCATGAAGCCACCGCAAAACGACGCCTCGGTATGGCTGTTCGCGTAGTATGGCAGAATCTTTTCGATCACAAACTGCTCGACTTGACGCAGCGCCCGTCCCGACGCCACGTAGTCCGCATAGACCAGCGTCTTGCGTCCAAAGGGTCCGTCCATCTCCGCGTCGATGCCGATCAGCCCTGCCTGAAGTGAGGTTACCACGTCACTGTCGCCAAGGCTACCTGCGAACTGCTCCAGAAGGCTCAGCGCGGGGGGAAAATGGTGACGGTTCACGTTCATAGCTAAAACACTTGGTTTGTCTGGCCTGTGCCGCAGTATAGCCACGCGCCGCTGTTGAATCCCCATCAAAATTCTGCAACAATTGCCAAAACTTGGGTCATTTGATCGAATCAATGTCAGAAATTGATAGCTTTGATCTGAAAATCATGAGCAGCCTGCAAAATGACAGCAGCCTGTCCCAGCGGGATCTTGCCGAAAAGGTTGGCCTCTCACAAAACGCGTGCTGGCGCCGCCTGCAGCGCCTCCATGCAAGCGGGCTTGTGCGCGGATCGCATGCGGAGATCAACCTGCAGGCGCTCGGCTTCGATCTCATTGTCTTCGTGATGATCAAGACCCGCCACCATTCGCGCGAATGGGCCGACGACTTCCGCAGGCATGTCGAGCGCCTGCCGGAAGTTGCCGACTTCTATCGGATCGGCGGCGATTGGGACTATCTGCTGAAGGTCGTCACCAAGGGGATGGCAGGCTACGACGCCTTCTACCAACAGCTAATCACCAATTTCGATTTGGCCACTGTGACTGGCTTCTTCTCGATGGAGGCGATCTTTCAGAGCCGCCCGTCGGATCTCAACCGGATGCGATGAGATCACCACTGGACCGCAGGACAATCCCCTCGCAACCATCCGACGCGCATGGACGCCAAACGCGGTGTTCAGATCACCGGGCGGCGGTTGCGGTCAGCCAATGGCAAGCTGCAACGCCGCCATGCGGTACAGATCGCAGCATTGGTTCCTCGACGCGGCAGACATCGATAGCTACCGTATCTCAGTGATGGTGGCCTTCCGGCTCGATCATTTTGAACGGCAGCACCTGCTCGCGATTCGTCGCAGCCAAGATCAGCCTCGCTTCGAACTCATGGGGTTCGGCAGGGGCCACGGTGCTCTCAAGGCGATGATGATCGTCGGCGACGGGCTCGAGGCGAAGTGTCTCCGGTCCCTTTGGCCGGTCGATTATCACCATAGCCGTCAAATCATCAGCGTGCCGGTCGATCGTGAGACGCATCCGCTCGCCGCCAGGCGTATCGACGATTTCCAATGTCCCTGCGGCCAGATCGCACTCGACCTTGAAGGGCGCGGGAGCATGATGAGCATGAGAGCTTCCCATGCCCGGTGCGGGCGGATTGGCCGGGTTCTCAAGACGAACATTCGCTTCCGCCAGGGCCGGCAAGTGAGCAGACAGTTCCTCCTTCAGGGCCTCGGTGACGCTTAGGACCTCTTTTGCCGTCGCGGTGTCCAGTACACCGATGGCAACGTCCGCATGCAGGCGATGCCCGATCCAGCGCGCCTGCACGCTTTGGACACGCTCGATGCCGGGCACGTGCTCGGCGGCATGACGGATTTCATCGACGATGCCGGGTTCGACGCCGTCGAGCATGCGCGTGAGGACAGCTTTCGACGATTGCCAAACGATCGCGAAGATCGCTAGCGTGATCAGGAGCCCGATGATCGGATCGGCAAGCGGAAAGCCAAGCCACACGCCAAGAGCACCCAGGACAACCGCAAGACTCGTAAAGCCATCCGTGCGGGCATGATAGCCATCCGCGATCAGTGCTGCGCTGTTAATCTCGCGGCCGACACGGATGCGGAACACCGCCACGACCTCATTGCCGATGAAGCCTATGAGGCCGGCGATGGCGACCCAGCCGAGAAATGCGATAGGTCGCGGATTGATCAGCCTGTCGATCGCTTCGTAGCCGGCGACGATGGCGCTGAAGAGGATGATGAGAACGATCAGGATTCCGGCGAGATCTTCGACGCGGCCCAAGCCGTAGGTGAAGGTCTTGCTCGGCTGGCGGCGGGCCAGCACAAACGCGACCCACAACGGTACGGCTGTCACCGCGTCGCCGACATTGTGGATCGTATCGGCCAGCAGCGCCACGCTCCCGGAAAGGATCACGACGACGAGCTGAAGCGCTGCCGTGATGGCCAGAACGACGAATGACCATTTGATCGCCCAGATGCCTCGCGTCGTCGTCGCGATCGTCGGGTCGATGACGCCGTGGTTGTGGCCATGGCCACCACCATCGCCATGATCGTGCCCATGGGCGCCGAAGCCCTGTGTCATCGGGCCGAAGCCGAACCAATCGCGGATTTTGTCCATCATTGCGTCTCTCACAGGTACTTGGTGATGTCCTTGAATTCGTCGATCGAGCGGCGCTGCTCGCGCGCCAGCGGTCCGACGACGTCTTCAAGGCAATGGTTGAGGTGATCCTGGATCAGCGTCTTCTTGGCCTGCGAAATGGCCTTCTCGACAGCATGAAGCTGCTGGGCGATGTCGAGGCAAGGCCGACCCGCTTGGATCATTTCGATGACGCCCTTGAGATGTCCGTCGGCGCGTTTCAGGCGCTTGACGATATCGGGGTGCGTTTCGTGGATGTGTGGCTGTTCGCTCATGGCTTTCTTCCTATCCCCCTGGAGGGGATAAGACAATATCGATTCGAGCATCCGCCGATGGCTGATAATCCTTCCAAGGCCGGGCGTTATGTTGTTTGGCATTGGTAGCCACGGCGGGACGTGACTATGCGGGCTTTGTGCCGGGTCTTAAAGGGACTTCTCCAGGCCCTCGCCGAGGCGGCTGCCACGTCTTGCTCGCCGGCGAGCACCGCCCGCGGCTTCTGAGGTGTATCGGCCTATACTGCAATCACAGCGAAGAGTTGTTAAAATCCCTTACGGCAAAGGTTTTCGAGATCTGCTTTTGCCATTCCCTCAATGCCGAGTGCGGGAAGAATATCATTGTCTCCCCTGAGATCGCGGCCATAAGCCGCCGACAATATGGAAATTCCAGATTCGTGGAGGGCCGCTGGATTTCCGCTGATCTTCCCCAAAAATACGGTCGGCAGCAGTCCGAACGGAACATCCTCGAGAATATAGCGGCTTTCGATAGTTGTCGGGCCAAAGCCGCCTCGGCCTTGGCGATCCATCTCCTGGTTCATTTTCGAAACGGTGCTCATGGGGACATGGAACGACAATGAAAAATGCTCTTCGACGGTGCGTACGGCTATGCCAAAACGGTCAGCGATCGCCAATCGTTCGGCGTCGAGAGCCTCGATAACGCGGCCAACGGCCGGGGTGACGTTTCCCCCCTGGCTCCATTGCTCGGCCTTCTCCATGCGTGTGAGATTGAGAAGGGCAATTCCCAGATGGTTCTGCGGATTGAGGTTGCTAAGCGCGATCGCAAGCAGGCCGTCGCGCTTGACGAAACGATCGCCGAACAAGGCCGTGCAAAGCTGGAACCCTTGGTCCAGCGCATTGAAAGGCAGCGTCGCAACATCAAGTTTCTGGCGAACGCTGGCAACATCGATTTCAGTTGGTCCGCGCTGGCGGCCGGTCACGAGCGTTGTGCCCCAGACGACGATCGGCAGGCTGACCTTGCGCCCCGCCAGTTGCTTGGAGAGATACAGCGCTCCGAAGGAACTGTGAGAGCTGATGATGACCGGTACACCCTCGCTCAGATGAGGAGTGGCAGCGTCCATCACCATCTTGTGGCCGTTAGCCGGCAGCGCGATTATGACGACGTCTGCATTGGCAATGGCATCTTTGCAATCCTTGGCGATTCGCACCGGTACCGTTGCCTCGATAGCCCCCGTGGCCTTCAGCAATTCGCCGCCAGCCAACGCCTTGGTGCGCTCTCCGGACGGCGACCAAAGCATTGGGTCGTGTCCCGCTTCCGCCAAATAGGCGGCAAGGCCGTAAGCAATCGCTCCGGCGCCCAGAATACTGACCCGCATAGCAATGCTCCTGTTGCAGTCATTGAGGCCCCCAAGATCGTCGCGGCCCTCAACCCGTGCCAAAATTGCAGCCGCGTCGTTGACCGCCTGATGTACCGCCCAATTGCACTTCGAGATGGCGACGGCTGATCGGCGTCGGGTAATGGCCGGCCGGCAGCTCATGGGCAACCACTTGGCCGTCTGTCTCGATCCTGTGAGGTTATCCTGGGTTACCTGCGAGACTGCGCTTCAGCTGAACGAATTCCACTCAAGAGAGCTGCGAGGAGGCTGCCCTTAGGTCCGCACCCTCAACGCCTGCTCCAGCCTGTCGGCAATCTGGGTGACGATATAGGCAATCACCATGTAGATCACGACGGCAATCACGAAGGCTTCGAGGTAGTAGTAGTTCAGCGCGGCGGTCAACTGGGACTGGGCGAAGATATCGACTACCTCGATGGCGAATCCGAGAGAAAGCGCCTTCATGATGACCATCATCGAGGTAGTAAGATCGGGAATTGCCGTGAGGACCACCTGGGGAAATAGGATCCGTCGGAACAGTTGGCCGTTTGTATAGCCCAGCGAATGGGCGGCGTCTGACTGACCGGTGTCGAAGGCGTTCAGGGCTCCCTTGATAATCTCCGATTGGAACGCGGCGATGCAGCCTGTCACCGCAATAACGAGGATGACCCAGTTGGGTGTTTCATGGGCGTTGAAGTTGATCCCGAGCAACGAGAGCAGGAACTGGAATGCCGGGGGCAGACCGAAATAGGCGAGGAAAATCACGATGACCATCGGAACGCCCTTGAAGACGATTTTGTAAGCCATGATAAGCTCTCGCAAAACCGGCACTCGTCTATATTCGACGAGTGCAAAAATGCTGCCGACTATCGTCGACAAGACGAAAATCGTGAGCGCCATTCCAAGCGTTACAGGTACGGCGCCCAGAATTTCCTGAGTGTCCTGCAGCAAAATTTCGGTATCGAACATGGTTCACCCTTAGGTCAGACGCTGGCGATGGCCGCGTTCTTGATCTGAGCTGTTGTCGTCGCCTCAGGTGCCTGCATCGGCGAGCGAAGCTCGAAGAAGTGCACGATGAACCAAGCGATCAGGCACATCAGCGCATAGATGACGGCCAGCACGAGGTATGTTTCGAACTGGTACTGGTTATAGTCGCGCTCCATGATCAAGTGCGCGGTCGCCATCACGTCCGCCGCCCCGATGTACATGACCAGCGCAACGTTGTGGATCAGATAGATGATGGAGTTTCCATAACCCGGCAATGCGAAGTGAACCGCTTGAGGACCCACGATGCGAGCGATCTTCTGGCGAAAGGTGTATCCTAGACTGTCGGCTGCATCATGCTGGCCGCGATCGACAGCCAGGTATGCGGGCCGCATCACTTCCGACAGATACCCACCGTGATAAAAGCTCAGTCCGACCATCGCAGCGATCGTCGGCGAGAAGAAGTCTTCAGCGCCCAACAGGGCCACCAATAAGGGAAGCCCGTAGAACGCTACAAACAACTGGAGGACGACGGGAACGCTGCGGGCATAGGACACGTAGAGGTCGGTCAGGTGACTGACCACTGGTATCCTGCGAACCCGGAGTGTTGTCGCGACGAGCGCCAAGCAAAAGCCGACGAACATGGCCGTAAACGTGATGGCGAGCGTCAGCGGCAACGCCGAGAACAACTCGGGAATCATAGCAGAAACATCCACTTTGAAACGCTCCTTCTTGCAATTCAGCCTTGCCGCTGACTAGAAACTATCTACGCAGATGGACGTGTTATTTCATATATTTGACGATGCCTTCGCCAAACCACTTCCGCGAGAGCTTTTCGATCATGCCGTCGTCTTTTAATTCCTTGAGAACTTTGTTCACATCATCAGCCAAAACCTTGTTTTCATCCGATTTGTGAACAAGCATATAAGTGTTGTTGCTGAAGACTGGTTCCGACGCCACGATATCAAGCTTCTTTTCATCGATTACGGTCTGCTCGCCCAGATTTGAAGGCAGGACCAGCGCGTCGAACTTGCCGTTCTGAACTTCGTCCAGTCGGTTCGGGTACGGAATACCGGCACTCGATGCCGTGACATCAAGCTTGTATTGCGGATTTTCCTTTTGCCAATTCATGATGAACTTGTAGGTTCCGCCGCCGGCCGTGGTCGGAACGATCCTCTTGCCGACCAAATCTTTCATTTCCTTGATGCCGCTGCCTTTCTTGCTGTAGATCTTCATCAGGCTTGCGCCCATGGGGTTTTCCGGAATGAAGAACTGCTTGGCGCGCTCGGGCGACTTGTAGTAGCCACCGACCGCGATGTCGTACTTTCCTGTGGCCAGGCCGGTTTCCTGCGCGATATCGGAGACACCTTCCATTTCAAACTTGTACTGCGGCAACTTTGCGTTAATCGCCCTCAGGAGGTCGGGTTCATAGCCTTGCGGCTCGACGCCGAGCGCGCCCCATGCCAGCGGCTTGGATTCGGCAGACGTCGCGATCTTGATTGTCCGAACGGTCTGACCGTAACTGATCCCTGCTGTGGCAAGGGCAATTGCGATGCCGCCGACGACGGCCAGGGCATAACGACGGGGAAAACTGGATGTGATTGCAGACATTTCTTAGGTTCCCTTCTTGTTGAGTTATTGAAAAGCAAGTTCTGACTGCAGGAATTGAGCAAGTCGCGGGTTGGAAGGCGCATCGAAGATCTCAGCCGGACTGCCGTCGGCGGCAACCACGCCACGATCCATGAAGACGATCCGGTTTGAGATGTTCTTTGCGAATTGCATCTCGTGGGTCACAAGCAGCGAAGTGATCCCGGATGACGTGACGTCCTTGATCACCTTCAGAACTTCACCGACCAGTTCAGGATCAAGCGATGATGTCGGTTCGTCGAAGAGCATCACGTCCGGCCGAACCGCCAGCGCTCGTGCGATTCCAGTCCGTTGGAGCTGTCCGCCTGACAGCTGGGACGGATAGCTGTCCCGCTTGGCGGAGAGGCCAACTCGTTCTAGCTCCCTAAGCGCGATTTCACGCGCCTCGTCCGTGGATTTGCGCTGCACGACGACCAGCGGATCCATGACGTTCTGGAGGACGGTCATGTTCTTGAAGACGTTGAATTGCTGAAAGACCATCGCTGTCCGCAGCCGGATCGCCTGGATAGCTGCCTTGTCAGCGCGCTGGTAATCCATCCGAATCTGATCGAACGCGATGGTTCCAGATGCCGGCTTGACCAGGTAGTTGATGCATTTCAGCAGGGTGGTCTTGCCGGTGCCGCTGGGGCCGATGATTGACACAACGTCACCTCGCTTTACCGAGAGATTGACGCCGTTCAGGACCTGCGTGCTTCCGTAGGACAGCTTTAGATCTTTGAGTTCAAGCATTCTGGTTGGTGCCCTTCAGAGTGTGGGACGGAGTGCCTTGACCGCATGCATCATCATCATCCGCTCTCCGCATGGCCGAGAACGTGCATCAGCCGGTTTGCCCAGCCGAAGATCGATATGGCGTGGATCAGGTCGATGATCTCGCGGTCATCCATGCCGACGGATCGAAGCGCGGCGATATCGTCTGCCGTCGCTTCCGACGGTGCCGCCGACAGGCGGCGGGCAAAGCTGTAGATTGCCGCATCGCGTGGGCCGAGCGCTTCAGGTTTGTCGAGATACAGCGCGGTGACCACTTCGTCGCTCTTGGTCAGCTCTGCATGCCTGCGGGCGTGAACAACGGCACAGAATTTGCAGCCATTGACGATCGAGGCACCCAATGCGCCAAGTTCGCGGTCGGGACGGGCAAGCCCACCTTCGACGTACATGATTGCGTTGAACAAGATGGTGCGGGCAAGATAACTCTCTGGGTCATGCGCAAGGGTGCGCACATATTCCGAAACTTTCTTGGCCGATGGCGTGACCTTCATCGCGTCAAGCTGTTCCGGCGTGGCCTCGGATAGCTCGACCGGCGCGATGTACGGATGCCAATTCAATGGCTTCAGACGAACCGAGGAAATCATGTCGACCTCATCAGCCGCAAGCCGGCCGCCACCCGTGTCTGGAAGTTGACAAAGGCAATCAGCTCGGAGAGCGCGACGATCTGAGGATTGTTCAATCCGGCCTTGGCGAGGAGGGCGATGTGGCTCGCTTCCGCCTTTTTCGGCGTTAGGGTGATCAGGTCAACATGACGGACGATGGTCGCCAGGGGTTCATTCAAATCCGTTTCACCCTGGGCCAAGGCCAGAAGCTGCTCAGTCGGACCAAGCTGAGCCAGCTGCACATCATATTCGGCCATTAGGACCGGATCGGCATTCAGAGCGGCCATGCGACGGGCCAGAGCAACCCGCAAATTCGGCGCCAGCCCCTGGTCATTTGCCGGCTGCAGCACAGAGAGGCGACATTCCTCCGCCCCTCGCACGAATTCGGGTCGAAACCGCCGTGCGGCAAAAAGCGCATCGTGCGGCGAAAGACCGGCGGCCTTGTCCATTGCGTCGATCACAACGCGGCCTCCTTCTGTAGCAAGGGTGTTGAATCGACCCATTCGTCGCCCAGAAGTTCGGGGATGTCGTAAGCGACCAGATTTGCAAAATGGGTTTCGACATCCTCGGCAAACAGCGACGCGGCAATGCCGCGGACCAGACGGTCGGCGCCGGCACTGACGGCCGGGATATCGCCGGACACTTTGCCGTGGGTCAGCATGGCGGCGTCATTGAAGCAGTGGATGTGCGACAGCATCGGGCAGGACCCGGGGACACGTTCGCGAAACTCGAAGGTAGGACCGAGATCGGGCGCGTCGGACATACCCGCATGAGCCGGCCCCATATCCGGCGTATATCGGCCATCCGACCAGGTGCGAATATGTGGCGCGAGAGCTGCAAATTCCGGGCGGCCATTGAAGTCGTTTGAAAAGCCGGTTGCAGCAATCAGGAAGTCGTAGTGCATCGACCCTTGCGTGGTTTCGACTAGGAGGCCTCCTGCATCTTCCTTTACCGCGATTATGCCGCAGTCGAGAAAGAACCGGGCATTCGGGTGGCGAGACACGCGAAGCGTCGATGAACGCGGCGGCGGCGTCTGGGTCGAGGCGGTGTAGTCGAAGAACTTCCACTTCCAGGCATCGGGCAGGTGGTAGATGCCGTGCACCACACCCTGGCTGCCGATGCCGGTCAGCTTGTTGATGCGCGGCATTTCCTTGCGCCGGATCAACATGTCTACTGAACTGGCGCCCGCCTCGAGTGCCGTCGCGGCATTGTCCATGGAAGAGGCGCCGGCGCCGATGACCGCCACACGCTTACCTTTCAACGCGTTGAAATCGATGTCGTCAGCAGAATGGGCCCAATAGGCGCGGTCGATACCCCTGAGGAAATCGGGCACGGCAAAACCGCCGAGGCCAGACCGGCCTGTGGCCAGAACGAGATGACGGGTGAGAACCCGACCTGTTTCCGCGCCCTCGATATCGATTGCAATCAGATCACCAACGGGAGTGACGCCGGTCATGCGCACGCTGTTGCGCACCGGCAGCGCAAGGACCTTGCGATACCAGACCAGATAGTCCATCCACTGGCCCTTGGGGATTTTGTCCAGCGACCGCCAGGCCTCAACGCCCCATTGCGCCGTGAACCAGGCGCGGAACGTCAATTGTGGCAGGCCGAGCGACGGACCGTGCAGGGTCTTCGGCGACCGGAGCGTTTGCATGCGGGCAAACGTTACCCACGGCCCCTCGAGCCCGGCCGGAGCCGCATCATAGGCGACGACATTGGTTATTCCGGTCAGCACCAGCTTTGCCGTCGCAGCAAGTCCGCACATCCCGGCGCCGATCACCACCACGTCACGGACCGGCACGCCATCGTTCGAACGCTCGGGAACCCAGGGCTTGGCGGGCAGCTCGAGAAAGTCGAGATCCTGCGCCAGCTGTGCTTCCAGCGCAGCAAGACCTGCCGACATTGGCGCGGTGGGGGTATGCTTCATATTCCCGTTCCGTGACTTGTGGCCGATGCAGGATCGGTCACCAATTGCCCGGCTAAGGCCGGATCGAGCTTCTTGAACCCGGCGATCGAACGTTCAGCCACGGCTTCGACCGCCTCCATCAACGCCTGTGCGACCGGACGAAGGGGACGTTTTTCGGCAGCCACAACGCCCCAATAAAAGAGAACGGGTACGTCGATCGGGCGAATGACGACACCCGGCAGGGCCACGCCATAGGCCGTAAGGGGATCGATGACGGCCGCGACACCGGTATGGCGCACGATCTGCAACGCGCCATATGCAGTATTGGTCCGGATCACTGGGCCGGTGTCGATGCCCCGGGCAGCCAGTGCCTTGGCGACATGCAACTGGAAACGCAGCGGATTGAGCAACGTGGCGACGCGGCGACCCGCAAAGGCCGAAAGCGGTATGACATCAAGTTCAGCCAGCGGATCGTCCTCCCGCACGGCTGCAACATCAGGCGCCGAATAGAGCCGCAGGACATCCAGACCAGGCGTATCGAGCGGCAGGCTTGAAAATCCGATCTCGGCACGTCCGCTGCGCACCTCCTGGGCGACGATCGAGGGAAGAAACTGCCCGAGATGCGTCTCGTGTGGAAGCTCGACACCTTTGAGCTCAGCCATGGCCGTCGGGATCAGACCAGTACCGATCGCAGACGTCGTGACAATCTGCAGGATCCGTCCCCTGCCGGCGGCGATCATCTTGGCCCGCGCTGCGAGTTCGGTGAAGGACATTAGCAAGCGCCGCGCTTCCTCCTCGAAGGCGACACCCTCTTCAGACAACTGCACCCGTCGACCGACCCGGTGCAGTAATTCGAAACCGAGCTCGGCCTCGAGATCCTGAACGGTGCGTGTCACCGCAGGCTGGGAGCGCCCGAGCATATCAGCCGCCTTGGTAATGCTGCCGCTGGCGGCAACCGCAAGAAAGGTCTGAAGGTCTCGAGTTTCCATGTACGCCCTCATGCATATTCTGCATGAATAGCACAATCTCATGCAGATTTGATCTATGTCAAGGCGAAGACGATTTTTCAGGAGAACGCGTTCAGCGCGGCTGCGATGATTGTGGCATTCGTATCCGGCATCGCGATCGTGGCCGGGTCCATCCAAGCGGGGTAGTCGAGCGACTGCTCGGCAAGCTCAGCGAGCTCTCGCCGCATATCCCGCTTCGTCGGGGCGTTGCTCGGCGAAACGCCGCGATACGCACCGATCGTGGCGACGAGACTGTCCGTGATCGACATTGACCGCGCGGCGATGCCAAGCGGTGTCTCGGAAGTCAACCAATGGGCACCTAGCAGGGAAATGATGACCGATTCATGCGATCGCCGGTATTCCTCGGCCTTCTGCGAAAAGACTTGGCCGGAACAACTGTGCTTGCCCATCGAGATGGTGATGGTCACATTCTCGCTGATGGGGTGAACAACGGAAATCTGATCGGTTATGCCGATCCGTCCATAATAATCCCATTTGAAATATCGGCTGCGGCGGAACTGATCGCCGGGCAAATCACCGGCAGATACTGCGGTAATATACCGATCCTCTCGGACTTCTCAGTCCCAGGAGAATTATTTCCCAAGTACGGCTCGATATCCGAAGCCTGCCAATTATGTTCCACATCGAGAAATTCCTCAGATATGTGTTGCAGGGCCGCTCCGAAAGTACGGTTTCATCGAGGGTGACTCTATTTTCGCCGGGAAGGGTTCGTCCAGCGGCACCGGAACGGGATCGTCCATCGTCCTACGGCGCAAATCAAGCACAGACGCGCCAATTTGATCCACGTCATAGCGAGTTCAGCTGCCAAGGTTTGAAATGCAAAAAGGAGGGTCGCATCGATGCTGATCCGCACGCTCTCCACTTTGGAATGCGCGAACTTGCTGGCTGCCAATCGCGTCGGCCATCTGGCATGCGCTAAGGACGGACAACCCTACGTCGTCTGCTTCAACTACGCCTACGCCGACAGTAACCTCTACGCGTTCTCCTTGCCGGGCAAGAAGATCGACTGGATGCGCGCCAACTCCCTGGTATGCGCCCAGATCGTCGAACACACCCAGGGACGCGGATGGAGAAGCGTGATTGTCGACGGCCGCTTTGAAGAGCTGCCTGACCAGATCGGCCACAAGCTTCAGCGCGATCACGCATGGTCAGTGTTGAGCAAGCACGCGGACTGGTGGGAGCCCGGCGCGCTCAAGCCTGTCATGCCTCCCGTGTCAGATAGCTTGCCGCACGTTTTCTTCCGGATTCTCATAGAAGAGATGACTGGCCGGGAAGCAAGTGAGTAGGCTCCACCATGCGTGTGGCCGGTGGCACGGGGAGGCCATGAATTGCGCGGGCGCGGCCCGCTTTCGACGGACCAAGCCCGCGCCCAACTCGATCGCCCAGGCTGCCAGCACGGCGAAAGGGTCTCCAATGCAACATCCGTGCCCCCCATGGCAATCCCAACATCGGCCGCCGCCAGCGCCGGCGCGTCGTTGATGCCGTCGCCGACCTTGGCGACGATGAGCCCCTGCCCTTTCAACTCACCGACAATGCGCTGCTTGTCCTCTGGCAACAGTTCAGCGCGAACCTCGATGCCGAGTTGCTTGCCGATAGCCGCCGCGGTGCGCTGGTTGTCGCCGGTCAGCTTAACAGTCCTGATGCCAGCATCGGTCAGCGCCTTGAGACCGGCCAGCGCGTCCGGCCGGGGCTCGTCGCGCATGGCGATGAACCCGGCCAGCACAGTAGGCGCCCTGATGTCGGTCCTGGCCTGGTGGATGGATCGCTACGACGGCAGTCCGCTTCACTCGGTCATGCCGCCACGCCAATTTTACATACCACCGCCACAACCGTCGGACAGGTTCCACACATCCACGATCTGCTTACCGGTAAAACCGTGTTCATGGATCAAGTATTTTGCCAGCCCACCATACATTTTCCATCGCCAGCATTGGCAACAGCACGGGCCTTTCTCGTTGGAAGTGGCCATGGCGTAGTCGTAGGCCGCCTGCTCCACGCTGGTGAGTTGCATGTCGTAGTAAGGCATCATCTTCTGCGCGATGCCCGCGGGGATATCGTACGGATCCTGCGGGATCATCGCGATGTCGCGGTATTTGGTCAGGCCTTCCGTCTGTTCGGAATAGCGCTTCATTTCCATCGGGCTGCAACACGATCCCTTGATCCGCGACGTGCTCGGCATGGTTGCGATCGACTCAGTGAACCTGGCCGAGCAGGAGCTGTTGCCATTGTGGCTGAGATCCTCGAAACGCTTGGTCAAACCCGGAACGTCCGCGGCGATTGCAAAATCCGGCCCCTTGAAGAAGCTCACAACCGCAGAGGCGCCAAAAAGGCCCCCGAGAACAACCATTCGTCTATTTGGGTGCATTGTTCGAATCATGGCGAACTCCGTTGCCGGCCCTCAGCCGATACGCGTGAAAATGGGAAATTGCTGAAGCAGCCAGAATGAGAATGTCGACATCTGTCCCGTGATCATTGCGATCCCCATACCCACCATGACTACACCTGCTGCTGGCTGCAGCAGCCGGCCCGCTCGGCGCATTACGCTCAGTCGCTGCGTCAGGCTATCGGTTAACAGGGCAGTAAGCAGGAACGGAAGGCCAAGGCCAAGCGAATAGATCGCAAGCAAGGCAACGCCGTCGGCAACGGTGGCAGAGGCAGCGCCCACGGTCAGTATCGAACCGAGAATAGGACCGATGCACGGCGTCCAGCCGAAGGCGACGGCAAGGCCGAGGACATAGGCGGATACCACTCTGCCCCCGGCGATGTCGGCATGAAATCTCGCTTCGCGCATCATCCAGGATGGACGAATTAAGCCGGTGAGGAACAGCCCGAACAGGATGACGATGGCACCGCCGACGAGATTGAGTTCGTAGCGGTAGCCGATCAGCATTCGGCCGAGCACCGAAGCACTGGCGCCAAGCACGATGAAGACGGTAGAGAAGCCGAGCGCGAAACACAGGCTCAGTCCGACCGCCGACCAGCGGGCCGCGCCAGTTCGATCGGCCGACGCGACCGTTAGTGCCCCTCCGGCCACATACGAGACATAGCCCGGCACCAGCGGCAGCACGCAAGGCGACAGGAACGAGAGCACGCCCGCGCCGAATGCGGCCAGCACGCCGATGTTGGAGATCTCGGGCATCGATCAGTTGTCCCTGATTGCCGGCAAAGGCCTCATTTCTGAACGGCTCGCGTCTGCTCGATCAATTTCTTCATCGTCGCAAGGTCGGTGGCGCCGGGAAAGATCTGGTCGCCGACGACGAAGCCCGGCGTTCCGGTGATTCCCAGTGCCTGGGCCAGTTGCGTATTCTTTTCTATCGCCGCCTGGATCTCCGGAAGCTGCATGTCGGTCTTCAGGCGAGGGATATCGAGGCCGATTTCTGCCGCGACCTTGAGCACCACTGCCTCGGTCACCCGTGTCCTGGCGTCATAGAGGGCCTTGTGGAATTGCGCGTATTTGTTCTGGCGCTGGGCAGCGAGCGCCGCCTTGGCCGCGAACACGGAATCCGGGCCGAGGATGGGGAATTCCTTATAGACGATCCGGAGCTGTGGGTCGTCGGCCACCGCTTGCGCCATGATCGGCGCCACCTGGCGGCAATAGGGGCAATTGTAGTCGAAGAATTCCGCCATGGTAACATCGCCGCTGACGTTGCCGCTGACCGGGCTGGCCGGGTCGCGAAAAATCTCATCGGCCTTGGCCGCCAGCGCGGCTTTCGCCTCCTTCGCCGCGGCCTCGCGCTGGCGGGCGTCCAGGGTCTGCAAAGCCTCCATGACAACTTCAGGGTGAGAGAGGATGTAGTCGTGCACCCGCTGGTCGAACTGGTCCTGGGACATCTCTCCGGCGGCGACTGCCTGACCGTGCGATCCGGGACCGAGTACGAGCCAGGCCGTGGCGACGACCAGGATGAGCGCACGGGCCATTTTGCCGGTGCCCCTGGGCAATTTGATTGAATTGTGGATCACAAGAATTTCCTTCCTCTGTTTCGAATGATTATGATGGTCCATCAAAAAAAGCTTTTGATCCTCGCCCACCACCCGGTTTCCTGATGCGGAAGCTCGACTTTGTTGGTAAGCGCATTGACGAAGGTGACGAGGTTGACCGGCGCGAAATTCAGGCCGTGGAAGTTCGCCCGCCAGCGGCCCTCCTTGTCGATCACATGGGTAACGGTGCCGTGCATCTGATAGCCGTCATCGGTCGGGGTGAACTTGTGGCCGAAGCCTTCCGCCAGTCTGCGGGTCGCATCCAATGGCTGATCCTGGGTCGTGGTCAGGAACAGCCAGTTGACCGGGTCGAGCCCGTGCGCTGGCCCGTATTTGCGCAGTACGTCCGGCGTGTCTCGCGTCGGGTCGGTGGTGATGGTCACGAAGGTGACCTGATCCTTCATCGGCGTGCCGTTCACCATCGCCTGAATCTCGGCGATCTTCTCGGCCTGCAATGGGCACACGTCCGGGCACGATGTATAGATGAAATGGAGGATGACGACCTTGCCGCGCAGATCGGCTGGCCGCACGACGCGCCCATCGGCGGTGCGCAGGGTGAAATCGGGTGCCGGCTTGTCGATCGGCTGGAAATATTTCTCATCGCTCTCCAGCATGGCGTCGACTTCGTCGAGCGAATGAGCACGGGCCATCGGAACGACGGCAACGATCAACGCCAGGACGGCAACCAGATTTTTGAGTAAACGCATTGAACCTCCAAGACCCGCGAACCCCTCGGCGCCTCCATTCGTCACGACCGATGATACAGACTGGGCGGTTCTCTGATGTCATAGGCGCCGTCGGCCGGCAGGCGCGTTTTCAACTGCATCCCCGTGTGCGGATGTGTGCTGCTTTTGTCGCCGTCTGGTTCATCTGATCGTTCTCGGTCAGGCGTCTTCGAATCGACATCAGTTGAGCTGTGTCCGGCGGTCGTGCGGTTCATGCACAGGCCAAGCGCACACATCGCAGCGCAGGGGAGCATTGCGAGAAGCAGCGGCGCGATCCCGGCCGCGACCAGCCAGCCCCAGTTGAATGCAACGCCGGCCACGGCTACGGACGCGCCGGCCACGATCAGGCCTCGCCGACCGCCGAGATAATATCGGATGGCGTGCAGAACGTCGCGCCCAAGTGAGGCCTGTGAAATTGGGGGCGATTGTGTGTTGGACATGTTTGTTCCTTTTCAGTTGGCGGCGATGCGGCCACGAATGAAGTCGATCATATCAGGCGCATCCCATTCGGCCGGGCCGATCAGCCGGCCGATTTCCTTGCCGTCGCGATCTATCAGCAAGGTTGTCGGGAGACCGATGGTGCCGATGGCGAACATGGCCTTGGCCGAGGCATCGACACTGAGGGCGAGATGCTCGATACCGATCTCGGCGAAGAACTTTTTGACCACATCCGGGCCGGCGCGATCCACTGACAGCGCAACGACCTCGAAATCAGACCCGCCGAGTTTGCCCTGCAGCCGGTCGAGCGTTGGCATTTCCTTCCGGCAGGGCGCGCACCATGTCGCCCAGATGTTGAGCAGCACCACCTTGCCGCGGAAATCCGCAAGCGTTTTGGGTTGCCGGTTCGCGTCCTGGAATTGGAATTCCGGCACCGGCACCGGAGTCTCGTGAACGGCAAAATTCTGCGGTGCCTCGACGCCGGCTGCGGGCTGCGCCACCGCGAGCATCGCTCCTAACAGAGCGAGAGCGAACATCTTCATGGCTGGCGTTCCTTCGCCTCGGCCCTGAGACGCTCGACCAACGGCAGGATCGTTTTCTCAAGCGCCTCTTGCGTCACCGCGCCAATGTGCTTGTAGGCGATGTGACCGTTGGCGCTCACCACAAAGGTTTCCGGTACGCCGTAGACGCCCCAGTCGATGGCGACGCGGCCGTTCAGGTCCGCGCCGGTTCGCGTGTAAGGATCGCCCTCCGTATCAAGCCATCTCGCGGCATCATCAGGCTGGTCTTTGTAATTGAGCCCATGCAGCGGCACCTTCCTGCTTGCTGCCAGTTGCATGAACGCGGGATGCTCCTCGCGGCAGGCCAGGCACCATGACGCAAAGACATTGACCAGCGAAACCTCACCACGGAGATCGCCGCTCGACAAACCAAGGGTACGCCCCTTAACCGGCGGCAGGCTGAATGCGGGCACCGGCTTGCCGATCAGCGCCGAGGGAATGTCCGAAGCATTGCGTGTCAGCCCCCAGGCAAGCACAACGGCCAGCCCTGCGAAAAGCACCACAGGCAGGACAACCAGCCGCCGCCGCCGCGTGGTGTGCTGCGCGTCAGGCACATCCGAATGAACGATGTCACCGCGGGCCATCATGCCCCCGCCCGAATGTGATCCCCTGTCCCGTGCGCACATATCTTGCGAGCGCCGCGACGGTAAGCATCAGAACCAGTAGGACAAGAAAACCCGCAACCGACATGAACATCATGGCGAGCCAGGTCTTGGCGGGACAATCGGACAGGTTGGCCACCATCGAGGTCGCTCCTCAGTCGGTCGCGTAGACGGCGGGCGCCTTGCCATCCTTGGTGAAGGCGTAGACGACGAAGGGGCCGGACTTCTCGCCGCCCATGCCAGGCGCGCCCGAGGGCATGCCGGCCAGCGCGATGCCCGTGATGGGGGGCCGCTCCGCCAGAAGCTTCTTGACGATGTCGACCGGCACCAGGCCGTCGACGACATAGCCATCGACCATCAGGGTGTGGCAGCCTTCGAGGTCGGCCGGCACGCCGGCGTCGCTGCTGATCTGGGAGAGATTGTTGACCGGCTTGATGTCGACCTTGAAGCCGTTGTGCTCAAGATAGTTGGCGTAGGACTCGCAGCAACTGCACTGCGGGTTCTTGTACATCACGGCGTTGATCGTTGCCGCGAAGGCGGGCAGCGGCGTTGCGATCAGCGTAGCAAGGGCGGCGAGGCGGTAGGTCAGTTTCATTACAATTCTCCTTTGGATAAGCGGCTCAAATTCACGTCACACGAAACACTGTCATCAGGCCGGCCATCTGGTGGTCGGCGACGTGGCAGTGCAGCATCCAGTCGCCGGGATTGTCGGCGACGAAGGCGCATTCGATCGTGTCCTTGGGGGCGAGCAGCACCGTGTCCTGCCATTGCCGGTTCGGTACCGGTGAACCGTTGCGCGCAAGCACCAGCAGGCTGAAGCCATGGACATGCATCGGATGCCACCAGGCGGTTTCGTTGCGCATGGTGAGATGACAAGTGGTGCCGCGTTTCAGGGTGAACTGCGGCGCCATGCCGGCGTGGCCGTCACCGGTCATCGACATGCCGTTGATCGCCCAGGCAGCCCCACCATTCATGCCGGGTGTCGCCATGCCCATCATGCCGCCGACGCCAGCGAGCTTGCCGCCACCCATCATGCCGCCCTGCAGGACGATCTCCTGACGCTCGGCGCTGGCGAGATCGGGTTGCGGCAACGGGTTGCGCGGCAGGCCAAGCGGCGCGTCGAGAGGATGGGCCCGCAGAGGCGATGCGCTGTCATAGGCAAGCGTGGTCAGCGTGTAGGCGAGACCGTCATAGAAATCGTCAGTCACGGCATGGCGGCTGCCGGGGTCGCCCTGCATGTCGAGCACGATGTCGATGCGCATGGCCGGCGCCAGCATGAGGCGGCCGTCCTCCGGTTCGTGCGGGTCGCAGGGCTGGCCATCGATCGCCACGATGACCGGGCGATGGCCTTCGAAGCGAAGCGCCACCATGCGAGCGAGGCAAGCATTGACCAAGCGCAACCTGACGCGCTCACCCGCTTTCACCAATTGATCGACCGGCACCGTCCCATTGACGGTGACGACGTTGCCGACACGGCCCGACATCGCCGCATCCATCGCACTGCCGAAGCGAGGGGCGAGTTGCTTATCGTCGGTCAGCCGCCAGTCCTGAAGCAGCCACAGGAGGTCGCGGTCGACGACAATGGGTTCAGCCTCCTCGACAATGAGGGCACCGGCGAGCCCACGGCCGAGTTGTACAAGGCTGTCGGCGTGCGGATGGTACCAGAAGGTGCCGGCGTCGGGCGGCGTGAACTCATAGACGAAATTTTCGCCCGGCTTGATCGGCTTCTGGGTGAGGCCCGGCACGCCGTCCATGGCGTTCGGCAGCCGGATGCCATGCCAGTGGGTGGTCGTGTCTTCGTCGAGCCCATTCTCCACGGTGATGCGAAGCGGTCGGCCTTGTTGTACGCGCAACGTCGGGCCAGGAACGGTGCCGTCATAGGCCCAGACAGTGGTCCAAGGGGCATCCGGACCGGCAAGGCCGGCGCGGCCGTGCGCGGCCTTTAGCTCGCGCTCATCGAGCTCGGATGCCCTCGCGGTCAACAGAGTTGTCGAGGCAACACCCGCCGCTGCCTGAAGCAATCTTCGGCGCGTGAAGAAATAACTAAAGTCGATATCCAATCCCCGACCCTTCCTAGATCGCAGAAGTCGATGGGAGGCAGCGAAACTCGGTCGCCATCAAAACCATCGAGATCCCCGCCAACGCGTTAGTTAAATGGCGCGGGCGAGAACAGACGCAGAAATCAGCTACTGAGGCCGCTGACGCCGCGTCAGGCGAGAACGCTGGATTTGGGAGGGGATGGGTCGGGAACGGAATTGCGCCCGGAAAGGAGCGGATATTGCCATGCAAACAGCTGGGCTGTCAGCTTCGTCAGGTTAAGCTCGAACGCCTGCGGCAACATCGCAAGAACTGGAGCGACGCACACAGGCGGACAGTGCATTGGATTGCCATTGTCGCCAGGCCCTTTCTGGCACGCCGCGCAGCTACCAGCGGCGCGCATGCCGGGCATGGTCATGTTCGTGTCGGATAGCATCGTCATGCCGATGCTGGGCGTCATGGCCATCTTGGCCGACATGGCGCTGGCCTGACCGGCAGAAAGACTGAACCCGGCGGTCACGAGTACCGCGAGCAGCAAAGCAATAACATGTTTTGGCGACAACCGTGCCTTCATGTTCTCAGGCTGATCTCGAAATGCGAATTTGGCAAGCCAAAACGATAAGCTGCGACGTTTGAGCAATCCCGCTCACCAACGCGGGATTGCAGCGGCCGATCCTATTCGACACTGCAGCTAGGCTAGGGTGTGCGGCGCCGAATTCCGCTGGTGCTTACGCCCTCATCACACAGCCAGTATGGCCCATAAGCCAAAGCCATTCAAATTTTAGATAAACTTAGCGATCATTTTAGATTTATACAAATCGATATTTCCATTATATCGACCGATATTTTACTTAAAACCTCATTTGCGATTTTGCGTCAAATAAATCCGCCTATGGCAATGTGTCTCCTCAAACGGGGAGACAAGAACAATGAAGAAGACGGCGATCAACCTGTTGCTGTTGACAATGGCTATTCAGATTTACGCTTGGGGAACTGCATATGCGGCAGGACCGGCCTTCATGCATACTGGCGGCCGCACCACCCAGCCGGTCGGCCACTACGAGTTCTGCCAGAAACTTCCGCAGGAATGCAATGAGAGGACGCCGAAGCAGGCGCCGGTCGAATTGACCCGCAAGCTGTGGGCGACGGTCGTCAACATCAACAATTCGGTCAACACGAGGATCAAGCCCCTCACAGACATCGAGCAATGGGGCAAAGAAGAAGTCTGGTCCTATCCCGACACGGGCTTCGGCGACTGCGAGGATTATGTGCTGGAGAAGCGTCGAGAACTGATGAGCGCCGGTGTTCCGGCCGGAGACCTGCTGATAACGGTGGCGCGGCGGTCGAACGGCGATGGCCATGCGGTGCTCACCATGCGCACCAGCCTCGGCGATTTCATCCTCGACAATCTGGAACCCAAGGTGCTGGTCTGGACTGACACCGACAATACCTACCTGAAGCGCCAATCGGACCAGAATTCAGGCGTTTGGGTGACGATCAACGAGGGCCGTGAAGACGCGGTCGCCAGCGTCCATTAGAGCACAAGGACAACGAGAGCAAATTGGCGCCGAACTGCGTCAGTCCGCCATCTCGGAACAAGTATCACTTTGTGTCTTGTTGCCCCAAAGCGGCCCCAACGCCTCGATCAGGTCGACGATGCGGGCCTTCAGCCGTGTCATGCCGGCTGTGACTGTGGCACCGGCTTGGCGGTCGCCATCGCCCAGATGCCGGCCAGCACCATCGGCGTGGACAGGATCATGCCCATGGTCAGCCAGTTGGTGCCGAGGAGATAGCCGAGTTGCTGGTCGGGCTCGCGGAAGAACTCGACGAAGATGCGTGACAGGCCATAGCCGCAGATGAAGGCGCCGCCGACGAAGCGCGGGGTCTTCAGCTTCAGGCGCGAATGGGTGAGGATGCGCAGCACGAGGAAAAGCACGACGCCCTCGAGCAGGGCCTCGTAGAGCTGGCTCGGATGGCGGGCAAACGGCCCGCCATTGGGGAACTCGATCGCCCACGGCACATCGGTCGGCCGGCCCCAGAGTTCGGAATTGATGAAGTTGGCGACGCGCACCAGGCCGAGGCCGACCGGCACACCGGCGGCCACGACATCGAACAGCGACCAGGTGCGGATGCCGCGCTTGATGGAAAACAGCGTCATGGCGAGGGTGACGCCGAGCAGGCCGCCATGGAACGACATGCCACCTTGCCACACGGCGAAGATGTCGAGCGGGTGGGCAATGTAGCGCGGCAGGTCGTAGAACAGCACGTAACCGGTGCGCCCCCCCAGCACGACGCCGATGGCCGCCCAGACGATGAAATCATCGAGGTCTTCCGGCTTCATCGGCAGGATGCCGTCGGGCCACAGCTTGGCATTGGCGGCGAGCCGCTTGGCATACCACCAGGCGAACAGGATGCCGACGATGTAGCCGACGCCGTACCAGTGCACCGCCAGCGGGCCGATCTGGATCAGGATCGGGTTGATGTTGGGGAAGGGCAGCGAGGCCAGCGGCAGCAGGAAATATTCGTTCAACGGGGAGCTCTCGGTTGCGGTCGCATTGGGCGCGGACCATGCGGCAGGGTTTTGCCGGGGTCAAGGCAAGCCTGTGCTTGCATTCCGCGTCGCGCGCGCTAGCTCAAGTCAAACAGTGACTTTCCTGCAGGTCGACCAATCGGGAGCAGTATGAATGGGACCGCTTCGCGGCTACTTCCACTCGTCTCGCCTGGGAGGGCGAAGTGCTTCGAGGCAAAAACTTGACACTCGCTGAGCCTATCATAGATTTTGGTCCTGCTGAAACATCCAGCAAACCGCTCGACTGCCTCGTCATCGGCGCTGGCCCGGCAGGTCTGACCGCTGCCATCTATCTTGCGCGATTTCATTTATCGGTCCTCGTCATAGACGCCGGCAGAAGCCGTGCGGCTTCAATTCCGATGTCACACAACGTTGCTGGTTTTCCAGAAGGGATCTCAGGCCCCGCGCTTCTCGCGCGTATGCAAGAGCAAGCACAACGTTATGGCGCCGCCGTCCGCAAAGGTGAAGTTTCCAGTTTGAGAATGGAAGATGATGTTCTGATCGCCAATGGAACGAATTTCGCCGTGCCCGCTCGAACCGTTCTTTTGGCAACAGGCGTGGTCAATCGACGCCCCACGATTCCTGATGATCTGCATGACGAGGCGCTGGCTCAAGGACTGTTGCGATATTGTCCGATATGCGATGGCTATGAGATGACCGATCGACGTATTGGGGTGATCGGAACTGGCGCGAGGGGTCTACGTGAAGCGGAGTTCTTGCGCAGCTACAGCGATGACGTGACGCTCATCGCTCCGGATGACGTGCATGATCCTGACGTAGCAAAAATGGTGCCGCTCGGAGCCAGCGGAATCAAAATGGTTAACGGGCCCTGTCTCCGATTTCTCCTGATGCAAGATGAGATTATTGTCGAGTTGCCTGGTGGGCGGCTCACTTTTGGAGCTATTTACCCGGCTCTTGGAACTGACGTCTGTTCGCAGCTCGCGCGTTGCGCAGGCGCCCACCTATCAGCAGATGGATGCATTGTCGTCGACCGTCACCAGAGAACCGACGTGCCAGGCCTCTACGCCGCTGGCGATGTAGTAGTCGGGCTTGATCAAATCAGCAATGCAATCGGGCAAGCCGGGGTCGCCGCCGCCGCAATTCGGAATGATCTGGCCGGCTGGCGCGCACTGCGACGCTGATTTCTTCTAAACAGATGGGTCATGATTGCGGCTGGGTTTTATTCTAAGCGCATGTCATAGGTGCCTGATTATGGCCAAAGAGTAGAAGTTTGAGAAACGAAAGCAAGCGAGATGTCGCAGCGGGGCGGCTCCGCCCAGGCAAGACTCTGGCGGCAATCGTCTCCGTGGCAGCGTTCGTGCTCGACTTGGGGACAAAGAGTTGGGTGCGCGCGTCGCTTCCATCTCCCGACGGGCTCGACCCATTGCCGTTTTTGGCGCTGCGCCCGCGGTACAACGAGGGCACGACGTTCGGCCTGCTGTCGGGCGGCACCACATCAAGCCTGACGGTTTTAGTGACTGTAACCGTGCTTGCCGTCGTCGGTCTTTGGTGGTGGGTCGCGCGTGCGCAAGGGCCACGGGTCATCCTTGGCGCTGGCCTCATGGCAGCCGGCGCACTCGGCAATCTCGTCGATCGGCTGTCCATAGGGATGGTGACGGATTTTATAGGTCTGCATGTGGGCGGTTGGTATTCCGTCATCTTCAATCTGGCCGACATTTGGGTGGTTCTCGGTTCGATTCTGGTGTTCTTTGGCTCGCGTGGGATACACAAGAAAGGTCCCGACGAAGCCTAGACAATTGGTCAATGGACTGCGACACCAGCCGAACTTCAGGATCACCGCCAGGGATCAGAAGAAAGCCGTCAAACCCCTGAGTCTCAGCCAGCTTGAGCAGGAAGGCAACGGCGCCGTCATCGTCGGAGCCGGGCCACGTCATCTGCCGATCAGCGTAACGCGAGAAACGCGGCAAAGGGGTATCGGCGCTCACCAGCCAGACCGGCACCTTCTGCGCGCCAAGGCTCCTGGCCAGCGCCAGCGTGCCATGCGCCCCACCAAGAATGATAACCCCGGCGGGCCGACTTTTAGCATATTCGCGCATCTCCACCTGAGAGAGCATCGGTCAACCCACCTGTTGGCACCTGGTCAATGGTCGGTGCGCAAGCAGGCCGATTGACTTGGATTGTGAATCCGTAGCCCAAGCTTGTTAATTGACTGCCCGGGATCATTCCTCTCCATGACCTCGACAAAACACTTCGGCGCCCTTCCTGTTGCGTAGGGATCTTCGATCAGCGCCATTGCCCATGGTCACTCCGGTGGAGGGCAAAACATCCGCAGTTGCTCCACGTGAATGCAGTTGGCACGCCCACAAGCTGCCTGACCGATCCGCACTCGCGTAGCGGTCGTCTACCAGCTGTTTGAGCCCATTGCCCTAATCTTCAATTTACCATTAAATCTAGCGCACAATTTTTGACGGGATATCGCCACGGTGTTACCGCATTTCAACTCCAGTAAGCGATGATTAACCATTAGGATCGATACCGGATGTGAGAACCACGCATCCGTTTGGGCAAATCCGGGGACAAACGGCAGCCTGCAAGGCCTTTTGATTTGAACCAAGTCGAACGACATAAAAACGGGCGGCACCATCACATGAGCGTCTGGCCGAGATGGCTGGCAGCGGTGATTCTCGCCTTTGGTTTTCTTGCAACGGCTGCGACCGGCGCCAGCGCCGAGACACGTTCGCTGAAACTCTATCATCTGCACACACAGGAAAAAGCCGAGATCGTCTTCAAACGCAATGGGCGCTACGATCCAGAAGGTCTCAGGAAGATCAACATCATCCTGCGCGACTGGCGTCGCAACGAGCCGACCAAGATGGATCCGCGTTTGCTGGATCTGGTCTGGGAAGCGTATCGCGCCAGCGGCGCCACCGACTACATCCAGGTCGTATGCGGCTATCGCTCGCCGGCGACGAACTCGATGCTGCGCAGCCGCAGCAGGGGTGTAGCTAAAGAAAGCCAGCACATGCTCGGCAAGGCGATGGACTTCTATATTCCCGGCGTGCCGCTGAAGAAGTTGCGCAATATTGGGCTCAAGCTGCAGGGCGGCGGCGTCGGCTACTATCCGACGTCCGGTTCACCATTCGTCCACCTGGATGTCGGCAATGTGCGCCACTGGCCGGGCATCAGCCGCCAGGAACTCGTCAGCCTGTTCCCCAACGGCAAGACGCTGCATGTGCCGAGCGACGGCAGGCCGCTGCCTGGCTATGAACTGGCGCTTGCCGCCTACAAGGCGCGCAAGGGTGCTGGCGCTCCCGCCATCGAAATGGCCAGCGCCGGCGGTGACACCAGAAAATCTGGTGGCCTGCTGGCGGCCTTCTTCGGCGGTGGTTCCGACGAGGCGGACGACAGCGTAGACGTGGCTACAGCCGCACCTGCTCCCAAGCCAAGGAACTTGAAGCCCGCGCCCGCCTCTAAGAGCGGCGACATTGCCATCGTGGCGCCGCAGGATGCCAAGCGCGCCAAGAATGCCCAGGCTCCCGAAGATGTGCCGCAGGCAGTCGATGACCCGGCACCGCAGAAGGACACACCGGAGACGATCATAGCGGCGCTGCCAGCGCGCAGCATTCCACTGCCTGATTTTGCCCCGCGCTCGAAGGCGGATGCCGATGCGACGACGCCGGAAATTGTTCCGTTCGACGTAGCAGACGCCGCCACCATCGAGCAAACGGTGGCGATGGCTCAGGCCCCAGCCAACATTCCTTCCGGCATGGCGAATCCGTCCACCGTTGCCGATCCAGCGCAGGTGGCGACCAACAACATTCCGCTGCCGAGCTGGCGTCCGGACCATTCATTGCCGGCTGATCTTGCACCGCGGGACAAGGACGTGCTGTTGGCGCTGGCGGACACGGCATCACACGACCAGACCGCCACCGATGCCTTCTCGGTGCTGCCGCCTGCGCGTCCGGATGAGGTTAAGGCCGTGCTCAAGCAAGCCAGCGCGACCGACGCATATCAGGTGGCCTCGCTCTCCGGGCCACGCTCGGCGTTCAACAACCCGTCGGGGGTCGACGCCACATCGCCCCGCGATGCCATCGCTGCCCGCCCGGCTGGTTCCGATCCGGCTCCGGCGATCGGCACAGGCGTGAAGACGACGCGCAAGGAATCCAGGGCCACCGCCCACGACCTGAAGCATAATCCCAAGGCGGTGGTGGTTGCCGCCGCACCGCAGGCCGCCCGCTGGGCGTTGAACAGTGGCGAAAACATCGCCACCGTTTCCAGCGCAACGACGGCGCCGCGCTATGCCTACAACATCGTGCATAGCCCGCCGAGCGAGGTGTACACCGCAGGCTTCCAAACCGACAACCAGATGGCCGATGCCAACCGGTTCACCGGCAACGCCGTCAGGTTCCTTTCGGTCGCCCGCTTCCAGACCAAGTAACGGTCTGACCAACCACCCAAAAAGCCGCGCCGCAGGCCACCCGTCGAGCCCAAATTCGACACTCAGTCAGGTCCACCAGCGATGACGGCAACGATGCAGACTTTGGTAGCGCAGTGGCAATGACTGTGAAAGCGGGCCGCGATGCGGTGCCTGCTCCAAAAAATGCGATGATTGGAATATACGACGAAGACGCAAGGAAAAGCCTCGGCTTCAAAATCTGCTTCGCGGATTGCGTTGGCGTTCAGGTCATATTTCTGGTCAACGGTATCTTGAGAGTTTCAGCGAGGCCATCGCTAGGTGCGTTCGTTAAGGGAGTCATTAACACGCCGCGGCAGCCAGACGCCGGCAAGGGGTGAGCGCTAACATGACCAATCAAAACACAAACGAAACGCACAGCGCCCCGGTGGCAAAGTTGTCGGGGCGCGATCTGCTCACGCCGCTCGCAATCATCGTCGCCGGCCTCATGGTCTCAGGGTCGATCGTGTGGAGCAGCCGGCCGCCGCCGCAACCCGCGGGCCTGGAATCCATCGCTGCCGCGCCACCGACGGACACTGTCGCGTCTCCGGCGGAGCCTGCCCAGCCACCGGGTCCGGCGGCGGATATCGCGAAGGTCAATCTGCAGGGAGAGCCATTCATCGGCGACGCCGATGCGCCGGTCGTGGTGGCCTACTGGTTCGACTACCAGTGCCCGTTCTGCCGAGAGACAGAGGAGACCATTCTTCCCGATCTGATCAAGGACTACGTCGATACGGGCAAGGTTCGAATCGTGTTCAAGGACTTTGAGTTCCTCGGACCCGACTCCCAGACCGCCGGCGCTGCGGCCCGTGCGGTCTGGGAAACGGCGCCCGACAAGTTCCGCGCCTGGCACAAGGCGATGTTCGACAAGCAGGACGACGAAAACGCCGGTTGGGGAAAGAAGGACGACATCATCGCCTTGACCAAGGCGATCGCCGGGATCGACGTGGCGAAGGTCGAGGAACTGATGACCAGCCGGGCGGCCGACTACGATAGGGCAATGCAAACCGATGAGGCCGAAGGTAACGGCATGGGCGTCGAGGGCACGCCGGCTTTCCTGGTCGGCAAGCAAATGATGGTCGGGGCACAGCCCTATCGAGTGTTGAAGGCGGCAATCGATGAGGTGCTGAGCACAATGTAACCGAGTCAGCTGGCAAGGCGGGCTCGCATCGTGCTCTAACGGCTACTCCTATCCATGAGCCACGCAACTGGGTTGCCATCGGTCCAATGGCTGGCCGATCGGGCTAGGAAACCAGCAACATTCCGTCTCATGCCATGAGCATGACGGCACGGTCAGTTTCGACGCCCGGGTTCGAACAAGACCGCTCCGGCTGAATCTCAGCTGGAGCGGTCTGTGACAGACAAGATGTCTGACCTGGATTAGGCCTTCTTGGGGGCAGCCTTTTTCGTCGTGTGCTTCTTTGCAACTGGGCACTTATGCTTCTTGGTCACCTTGCAGGCTTTCTTGGTGGTCTTCTTCGGAGCAGCCTTCGCAGGCGCAGCTGCCGGAGCAGTCGTCGTAGCAGCGGGAGCCGCTGTCGTGGTGGCAGCGGCGTTGCCGAGAGCCGGCATCGAGAAGGCGAGAGCAACGGCGAGACCGAGAGCGGAGAGGAGGGACTTTTTCATAGCTTCGTTTCCTTTTTTGTGCAGATCGGGTTGAGAGTCACTGATCCGCGTCGATCGGTGTCACTCCTAGCAGTTTCAAAGCATTTGCGAGCATCCGGATTCCCTGTGCCTGTTTCTTGATGGCGCAGTACCGATTTCCCCTCCTTTGAAGTGCTTTCGCCGCGGTGACCTGCGTTGCCGTGGCATGAGTTTTGAGTGCGTCATCAAATTGGTGGCTGAGATTGCTGCAACGCTCAGTTCGGGTGATCGCGACCTTTGCGTCCGAGCGTTCGACCGCAGCCGCTAAGAGCGATAGGCCGAGCAACGCACCCATCAAGCTGATCGAAACCCTTTGCATGGTTTGGCCGCACATCCCGAAGATTAGTGTCGCAGCCGATGATCTGACCGCACACTCCACCTATGCCCTCGAATTCTTTTCGGAAGTTTTTCCGGATTGTAGAATTTTGTTTCTGGATTGTTTCTGCGGATTCGTCGTCAGATCGGCGCATGGCGGTCTCCGCCCAATGCTGTCACCGTCGCAAAGACCGCCTCACTACTCACAGCAGGGACGGCATGGTCCGAGTTGGCTACCACGGACTGACACGAAGCCAGTAGACGGAATCAAATTTTTCGTTAACCCTGCTGACGGACAATGCTGCTGCTGCTATCAGCACGTCCCGCGAGATCCAGACTGGCCGTATCGGGCCAAGACTGGAAGTTGGACCTAAGGGGAACGAGATACGGTGCTTAACAAGCTGCCCAGATTCTTGATTATGTCAACGCTGGCAATTTTCATGTCAGGGTGCGTGTCGACCGTTCTTGACGTTGCCGACAAGGCAAACCAGCCAATCAATGCAAGCCTCGTCAGCGATATGAGCAGGCGCAAAATGACGCCTGCCGACCCGATTCTGGTCCGCATCTTCAAGGATGAAAGTGAGTTGGAGATCTGGAAACGCGATCGCACTGGGCGCTACGCGCTCTTGAAGACCTTTCCGATGTGCCGTTGGTCCGGGAAACTTGGACCGAAGACCAGGAACGGCGATCGGCAAGCTCCAGAAGGATTTTACACGGTCTCCGCAGGCATGCTGAATCCAAATTCGCAGTATTATCTGTCGTTCAACCTCGGTTACCCGAACAAGCTGGAAAACGCCCTTGGCTACAGCGGCGAGGCGCTGATGGTTCATGGCGCCTGCTCATCATCGGGATGCTTTGCGCTCACGGATGCCGGCGTTGCGGAAATCTACACGGTCATCCGGGAAGCCATAAGGGGCGGCCAGACAGCATTTCAGGTGCAGGCTTTTCCATTCCGGATGACCCCGGAGAATATGGCAAAGAACCGAAACGACCCCAACTATAGCTTTTGGACAAACCTCAAGCAGGGCTACGACAATTTCGAGGTCACGGGGCGACCGCCTAAGGTCTCTTACTGCGGCAGACGGTATGTTTTCGACGCGGAGTTTGAAGGTGGCGATCCACGCGATCCACTGGCTTCATGTCCACCTCTGCTAAATTCGGAAAATGGTGCAGTGGCCGCTCGAGACGATGCTGATGCACGAAAGACGGAAGCGCTTCTTGCCTCCGGCACAGCCCTCGAAGCTCATGCCTATTCGGATGGAGGCATGCACCCAAGCTTCCGGAAACTTCTCCAAAGCCGCGGCGCAGCTGCTCTCGCCAAGAAAACCTCATTGGACGACGTGCCTATCAGCCGTCCGGAGGCCGCGTTGGCGGACCCGCATCGTCCGGGCGAATGAGGCTTTTGGGGGCGCCCCTTTCGCCGAATATTTGGTCATGAGATATTTATTGGTCCGAACCGGTCTGGCCTTTCTCTCGCTGATCCTGATTTTGCATTTCGGTGCGATATTGGAAGTCGCTCGCGCTTGTACGCTTGATGTCGCGCATGTGCCGCCCAGTGCGACCAGCTCTCCGGTAAGCGCCTTTTCTGCCCGCGATGCTCAAGATCGCGATAGGAAAACAGGTTCGGCCTTCCACGGATCTTCACTGTCAGTTTGACGCCGCTGTGGCTCAAACAAGCTTGAAAGGTAGGGTTCCATTCAGGCGAGCCGCATATGTTCCAGCCGAAATATGCCTCGTCGGCTCCACGGTCGACGTCTCCAACAAACCTCCCAGCATCGAAGTGCATAGCTGACAACTACCACCAATTCAGTTGTGCCTCAGATGAGGGAAAAAATGTTCAATCGTCGTTCAGTGATGTTCGGTTTGACCGCCGTCATCCTAGCTCCGCAAACGGCCCTTGCCGCTAAGGTCAAAAACAAATTTGTGCTCGACGCCAAATTTATGCCGCAACTTGTGGATTTTCCGAGCATCTACGCGATCGGATCTGTGGTCGTCGATCCCAAGAATCGCTTCCTGTACCTTGTTGAAGCAACAGGAGTGGCCAGGCGTTACGGTGTCGGCGTGGGCCGGGCAGGTCTCGCTTGGTCAGGGACAGCGGAAGTCGCCCGAAAGGCAAAATGGCCAAGCTGGACGCCAACGAAGAATATGATCAAGCGCTCCCCGGAGAAATACGGGAAGTACGCCGGGGGTGTCGCGGGCGGTCCAAGCAACCCGCTTGGTTCGCGAGCCCTTTATCTTTATCGTAAGCGCGAATTTCCCCGCACGTTGACGCCGTCCTTTCAACGACGGTCGCTTTCAGACGGACGCGTCCGGGCGGATCAGGCTGCAGCGTTTTTGGCGAAGTTGAAGGGCAGCAGGTCGTCGATATCAGTATCGACAGCGCGTTGAGGCAATTCGGTGAGGACGTGGCGCAGCCACGCTAACGGCTCGACGCCGCAGGCGCGGCAGGTCAACATCAGGCTGTAGATGACGGCGCTGGCCTTGGCTCCGTCGACGGTATCGCTGAACAGCCAACTCTTCCTGCCAGTTGCAAAAATCCTGATGTCACGCTCGAGAAGATTATTGTCGATCGGCATGCTGCCGTCCTCGGTGTACCGAGTCAGATATCCCCATTGGTTCAGGGTATAGGAGACGGCGTCGCCGAGCTTGCTGTCCGGCAAGACTTTTGGGGCGATGTCGTCGAGCCATGCCTTGAGAGCATGGAGGATGGGGACACTATGTTGCTGGCGGAAGCGGTGAATGCAGTGATCTCGCGTTTCGCCGTCATCGGGGATTTCGTTCCGCGCCTGCCTTTCAACCCGATAGAGCTGTTCGAAGAACCGGAGCGCCTGTTCCGGCGGGCCGCCGCCTTTCTTCCTCGCCTTTAGGGCATCGACGAAGCGCCGTCTCGAATGGGCCATGCATCCAAGATGCGTTGCCCCTTCCAGCGTGCGCCAAGCGGAATAGCCGTCGCTCATCACTATGCCGCGGTAATCGCCGAGGAAGGTCTGCGGGTGTATCTGGCCGCGACCCGGTTGATAATCGAGCAGCACGATCGGCTCGTCACTGTCCTCGCCGCTCCGGTATGCCCACATGTACGAGGTGCTGGCGGCCTCTCGATCCTTTTCCTTCAGCACCTGGACCGTGGTCTCGTCACCATGGATGAGGGGCTGCGATCTGAGCCGCAGCTTCAGCGCGTCATAGATGCGGGAGAGATGTTTTTCGCTCGAGCCGATCACCCAGTGACCCAGAGCGCCTCGGCTGACAGGAACACCTGCGCGCTCGAAGGCCTGCGCCAGGCGGTAGAGCGGTGTGCCGTCGACATACTTATGAACGAGCGCGAAGGCCAGCGTCGAGGCCGTAGCGATGCTGCCCGGCAAAGGTTGCGTGGGCATCGGCGCGATCACGACCGGCGTGTTGATCCCAGTGCGGTCGCAATGA
>NZ_JAPFQA010000023.1 GCF_027563465.1 Mesorhizobium qingshengii
CGTTGGAGCCGGCGAGGAGCGGGCGGTGGTCAAGAACGGTGAGATCAAGGTCGCTACCGTGATGTCGGTGACGCTGTCGACCGACCATCGTGCCGTCGACGGTGCGCTCGGCGCCGAACTGCTGGTCGCCTTCAAGCGGCTGATCGAGAACCCGATGGGCATGCTGGTCTAACGCTTGCCGATGGCGGCCCGGGTGATCGGGGACCGCTAGCCCGCCCATGGTGGCAAAAGGCTCGTGGAACGCCAGTTCCGCGGGCCTTTGTTGTTGTGCCGTGAGGGCGTTTCGCATGAAGCCGCCGTCGCGCATACGCGCTGTCATCCACCAGTAATATGCGCCGTGCAGGGAGGAAGGGACGGGGAGCCGGCCAGGGGCCGGTCCGGTCGTGCACAGACAAGACAGGAGGTCTCATGAAGACGCTACTCATCAAGCTGCTGGCCAGCCAGATTGCGCTCGCGGCAACTTTGTTTGCCGGCTCGGCCGGCGCCGAAACACTGACGCTCTATACATCCCAGCCGGAAGCCGACGCGGCCAAGACCGTGGATGCCTTCAAGAAGGCGCAGCCCGGCATCGATGTGACCATCTATCGCTCCGGAACCAGCGACATCCTCACCAAGATGGCAGCCGAATTCGCCGCCGGCAGCCCGCAGCCCGACGTGCTCTTGATCGCCGACGCGGTCAGCATGGAGTTGCTGAAGAAGGACGACCGGCTGTTGCCTTATCCCGAAGCCAAGCTCGACGGCATCGAGGCGGATGCCTATGATGCCGACAAGACCTATTTCGGCAGCAAGCTGATCACCACCGGCATCGTCTACAACACAGCGGCGACGCAGAAGCCGGAGCATTGGGCCGATCTCGCCAAGCCGGCCTATGCCGATGGCCTGGTCATGCCGAGCCCGCTCTATTCGGGCGCGGCCGCCTACCTGCTCTCGGGCTTCGTCGGCGACGCCAACTATGGCTGGGATTTCTTCCAGAAGCTGAAGACCAACAACACCGTCAGCGTGCGCGGCAATGGCGCCGTGCTGAAGTCGGTGGCATCAGGCGAGAAGCCCTATGGCATCCTGGTCGACTTCATGGCGATGAACGCCAAGAAGAAGGGCTCACCGGTCGAATTCGTCTTCCCAAGCGAAGGCGTGCCGGCGGTGACCGAACCGGTCGCCATCATGAAGACCGCCAAGAATGTCGATGGCGCCAAGAAGTTCGTCGACTTCATTCTTTCGGACGAAGGCCAGAAGCTGGCGCTGTCCATGGGCTACCTGCCGGCGCGGGCCTCGGTCGGCCGCCCTGAATGGCTGCCGGAGGGCATGAAGGTCAAGGTGATGCCGTTCGATACCAAGGCAATTGTCGCCAAGGCCGAAGCCGACAAGGCGAAGTTCTCGGAACTGTTCGGCGGCTGAGCCGGCAATCGCGGCGGGATGCCGTCCAAACGGCCCCCCTGTCGCTTCGGGTGACGCCCCCGGTCACATCGATCTCAGGAAAAGCAGTCATGTCAACATCGACCAGGGAGAGTCGGGGCCAGGAGATGGCACTGACGGCGGCGGTAGCCGTCGTCATCGTGCTGCTTTCCCTGCTGCCGATGCTGCGGCTCATCAAGGAGATCGTAGCGCCTGGCGGCACGCTGTCGACCGTGGCGATAAAAGCCGGGCTCGCCAGCCCAGCGACCTGGATCGCGACCTGGCACACGCTGGTGGCCGGAATCGGCGGCACCATCCTTGCGGTGCTGTCGGGGACGCTGGTGGCCGTCCTCATCACACTGACCGACATCCGCGGCCACAGCGCCCTGGTGCTGTGCTACGTCATGCCGCTGATGATCGCGCCGCAGGTGACAGCGCTTGCCTGGCTGCAATTGTCCGGCCCGGCAAGCCCGTTCCTCAAGCTGTTCGGCGCGGCACCCCCACTCGGCACGAAGAACCCGCTCTATTCCACATCAGGCATCATCCTGCTGCTCGGCGTGCAGTATGGCCCGCTGGTCTTCCTGCTGGTGCGCGCCGGCCTGCGCAAGCTGCCGCGCGAACTGGTCGAGGCGGCGCGTGCCGCCGGCGCCGGCTGGTTCACCGTGCTGGTCACCATCGTGTTGCCTTTGATGACGCCGTCGATCATGGCGGCCGCCGCACTCGCCTTCGTGTCCTGCGTCGGCAATTTCGGCATTCCCGCTTTCCTCGGCATTCCCGCCAATTACCTCGTGCTGCCGACCTTGATCTATCAGCGGCTGGCCGGCGGCGGTCCGGCCGTGCTCGGTGAAACCGCGTTCCTGTCGGTGCTGATCGGCGCCATCGCCATGGCTGGCATTTTCGCCCAGGAGGTCATGAGCCGTCGCCGCGACTATCGCATCAGCTCGACATCGCTGCCCGCCGAGCCCTACGAGCTTGGCCGCTGGCGGCCCGCGGTCCAGGCCGGTATGTGGCTGCTGATCGTCCTGGTGCTGTTCCTGCCGCTGTTCGGCTTGGTGCTGACGTCGCTGGTGCCGGGCTACGGCATTGCGCTCAACGCCAGGACGGCAACACTCGACAATTATCGTTTCGTGCTGTTCGAGCATGGCGCGGCCAGCCGCGCCTTCTTCAACAGTTTCTGGCTGTCGATCGCGGCCGCCTTCTTCGCGGTCCTGGTCGCCGTGCCGATCGGCTATCTGATCGCCTGGGGCAAGCAGCGCTGGGTGAGGCTGCTCAACCTGTCGGTCGAATTGCCCTATGCCTTGCCCGGCGTGGTGCTGGCGATCGCCTCGCTGCTGTTGTTCCTGCGGCCGATCCCGCTGACCGGCATCCAGCTCTACAACACCGTCTGGATCATCCTCTACGCCTATCTCGCCCGCTTCCTGGTGCTGGCGCTGCGGCCGACCATCAGCGGCTATCACCAGATCGACCGGGCGCTTGAGGAGGCGGCGCAGGTGGCGGGCGCCGGCCTGTTCATGCGCATGCGCACCATCATCTTTCCGCTTGTCGCACCGGCGGCGATCGCCGGCGGCCTGCTGATCTTCATGACGGCGCTCAGCGAGCTGACCGTCTCCGCGCTGCTGTGGTCCTCGGGTTCCGAGACGATCGGCGTGGTGATGTTCTCCTTCGAGCAGGGCGGCGATTCCAACTACGCGGCGGCGATGTCCGTTATCACCGTGGCGGTCACCTTCGTGCTGATGCTGGTGACCAATCTGCTTGCCCCCTACCTTCCCATCGGGGTGCTGCCATGGCGCGATTGAGCCTGGATCATGTGACCAAGAGCTTCGCCAACTTCGACGCGGTGAAGGACGTGTCAATCGATGTCGCCGACGGCGAGTTCCTGGCGGTGCTGGGGCCCTCCGGTTGCGGCAAGACGACGTTGCTGCGGCTGGTCGCCGGGTTCGAAAAGGTGACATCAGGGGAGATCCGCATCGGCGGCGAGACCGTGTCGGGCAAGGGCGGCAGTGTCGCGCCGGAAAAACGGCGCGTCGGCATCGTCTTCCAGAACTATGCGCTGTGGCCGCACATGACGGTCGCCGAGAACATCGGCTATTCGCTGAAGGTGGCCAGACTGGACAAGGCCGTCGCCCGCCAGAAGGTTGCCGATGCGCTCGCCCTGGTCAATCTGCAGGGGCTGGGTGACCGCAGGCCGGCCAATCTGTCGGGCGGCCAGCGCCAGCGCGTAGCGCTGGCACGCTGCCTTGTCGCGGCGCCCTCGCTGGTGCTGTTCGACGAGCCGCTGGCCAATCTGGACGTGCATCTGAGGGCCTCGATGGAGGACGAGTTTGCCGCCTTCCACAAACGCACGGGCACGACCATCGTCTACATCACCCATGATCAGGCCGAAGCGATGGCGCTGGCCGACAGGATCGCGGTGATGGATGGCGGCCGCCTGGCGCAGCTGGCGACGCCGCGCGAGCTCTATCATGAGCCGGCAAATGAAATGGTGGCCTCTTTCATTTCGCAGGGCATTCTGCTCCCGGCCGATGTGCTCACAGCCGAGGAGGCCGGTCACTGCAAGGTCAGGGTTCTCGGGACCGAGCTGGTCGTCCGTTGCCGGCCAGGCGAGCGGCCACGCGCGGGCGCGAAGATTTGCTGCCGGTCGGCCGATCTCGACGTGTCGCCGGATGGCCCGGGCTTTGATGGTCTCGTCAAACGGGTGATCTATCAGGGTGGCGCCGCACGCATCGAATTCACCCCTGCGGCCGGTCCTGACCTCATCTTGCATTTCGAGCAGCCAGACCCGGTCAGGCTTGAGAGCGGAGCGCAAGCGCGCCTGCGCATAAAATCCGGCTGGCTGATCCCGGTGGCGGGAGCAGCATCGTGATGATGCTCGATCTGCTCGGCGGCTTTGAGTCGCGCGCCGGGAACACGGCCCGCGCGTGATCATCCAGATCACCAACCTGTCAGCGGTCAAATTGCATCAACCCAGTGCCTATGCTTGAAGCCGCCGCTTTTTCATTCCACATCGGTGCGGATGAAGGGCGAGACAGGAGAACGGCGTCGGAATCTGTTGTGGGGCATCCCCGCATCGCTGATCCTGCATGCGCTTGTCGTGACGCTCCTGGTATATGGCGTGCCCCCACCTCCCCAACAGCCGCAGGAGGAGCAGCCGGTCAATGTCGCGATCGTGCCTCCGCCCGATCAGCCAAAGCCGAAACCTGTTCCCCCGCCGCCGCCAAAGCAGCCCAAAGCCGAAAAGCCGCCGGAACAGAAGGTTGAAAAACCGCCCGAGCAGCCACCTAAATCGGTGAACACTCCGGTTCTGAAGCCCGTTTTCCGGTATGGCGAAAAGGATACCGGGCCGGAAAAATCTCTCGACGGTGGCAGCGCTCAAGCCAATGCGCCGTCGCCGGCCAAGGATGAGGCTACGAAGACGCCAATCGAACCGAAGCCCGCGCCCACCCAGTCCGCTCCGGCTGCAACGCAACAGCAGAAGACAGAGCCCGGCAAAGCTGACGAGAAGCCGGTAACCGCCGCGCCGGACGAAAACCCCGCGCAAAGCGAGGAAAAGCCGGCGACCGAGGATGCCGACAAACAGCAGCCGGACAAACAGGAAGTGGCGCCGCAAACCAACGAGAAGCAGGCCGTCGTGGCGCCAAAGCCATTGGCTGCCGAGGCCGGCGACAAGCCAGCACCGCCACCCTCTGCCGAAAAGGCAAAGCCCAAACCTGCAAAGACGACGAATTTCAAATCGGCGCGAGCCTTCAAGGCCCCAAGCGGCAAAGCAGGGAGGTCAAGTTCCGCGAACGCTGCCGCTGCAGGATCGCCGATCTATTCCGGCCTTCCCGGTGTTCGAAAGCTCTACTCGCAGGGCGCTACCGGCGATGCACTGGCCGCAAGCTCCATGGAGAACGTGTCGCGCGGTCAGCGCGTGGCCAACCTTTGCGGCAACGTTCTGAGCCAGGAGTTGCAGAGTGCCGACTATGCGATCAAATGGGTGCCAAATAACCCGCTGGACGCAGGCAATGTCCTCAATCCTCCGCAGGCCGCCTTCAGCACCAGGACCCAATGGTATGACCTGAACTTCCGGTGCGAGGTCGACGACGATGCGACGAGGGTCCTGTCCTTCACCTTTCGTGTTGGGCCATTGATCCCGCCCGGCGAATGGGCGGGACGTAAATTAACTCGGTGGCCACTGAACTAGGCCGGCACACCGAGTCCGGCCAGTTGCCGGCCAACTTCATGCCAGTCGGCGCAGACGAAATCGGCACCCGCCGCCGTCAGCCTTGCGGCGTGCTCGGCATAGGTGTGGCTGCCGCTGGTGTAGCCGATCGCCGTCATGCCGGCGGCAACCGTGCCCTGGATCCCGAAGGGCGAATCCTCGATGACGATGCAGTCGGCCGGGTTGGTGCCCATCGTGGCGGCAGCGAACTGGCTGATCCCAGGTCTTGATGGGCAGGATCGTGGGCAGTTGCTCGTTGAGTCGCCCCAGCGCCTTGGTCGGGCTGCCCCTGGGTATAATGATCCAGATCACCAAGCTGTCAGCGGCTAGATTGCGCAAATCCAACGCCTATGCTTGAAGCCGCCGCTATTTCATTCCACATCGGTCAGGATGAAGGGCGAGACGGGAGAACGGCGTCGGTATCTGTTGTGGGGCATCCCCGCATCGCTGATCCTGCACGTGCTCGTCGCGGCGCTCCTGATATATGGCCTGCCAGTTCCTCCCCAACAGCCGCAGGAGGAGCAGCCGGTCAATGTCGCGCTCGTGCCGCCCGATCAGCCGAAACCTGCTCCCGTGCCGGCTCCTAAGCCATCGGAGCCGAAACCATCCGAGCAGAAAGTTGAAAAGCCGCTTCCGCCGCAAAAGCAGCCTCAGAAGCCACCGCCAGTCGAGGTCCTGAAGCCTGTTTTTCAGTTTGGCGACAAGGATACCGGCCCGAGGAAATCCCTGGATGGGGCCAGCGCCCAGGACAGCTCGCCGTCGCCGGCCAAGGATGACGCTTCGAAGCCGCCGGTCGTACCGAAGCAGGCAGAGGACAAGTCCGCCGCGCCGGCGGAGGCGCACGACGCCGACAAGCAGACAGCCGCGTCAGCAACGCCATTGGCTGCCGCAGGCAGCGACGGCGAGATCGAGCTTCCCATGTCTGCCGAAACGCCGCGGCCCAAACCCGCAAATGCGCCGAAGGCCAACCCCTTTGCGGTCTCGAAGTCCGGAAGCGGGAGCACCAGCAGGCCAAGTTCCCCGGACGCCGCCATTGCCAAATCGCGGGCTTATTCGGGTCTTCCGGGCATTCGCAAGCTCTACTCGCAGGGTGCTACCGGCGATGCGCTGGCCACGACCTCGATGGGCGGGGTGCCTCGCGGTCGGCGTGCCGCCACGCTTTGCGCCAGCGCGCTGCAGCAGCAATTGCTGGATGCCTCCTATTTTCCCGAATTGATCCCAAGTGTTCCGCTGAAGGTGGGCAATATTCTGGACGCCCCGGATGTCGCCTTTCGCACGACAAACACATGGTACCATCTCAGCTTCCGGTGCGAGGTCGACACCGATGCAACGAGGGTCTTGTCCTTCACCTTCCGTGTCGGGGATCCTATCCCGCGCGACGACTGGGTCCGCCTCGGACTACCTGTTCGCTAATAGCCTAGGCCGGCACGCCGAGCCCGGCCAATTGCCGGCTAACTTCCTGCCAGTCCGCGCAGACGAAATCGGCGCCGGCCGCCGTCAGCCGAGCAGCATGCTCGGCATAGGTGTGGCCGCCGCCGGTGTAGCCGATCGCCGTCATGCCGGCGGCAACCGCGCCCTGGATGCCGAAGGGCGAATCCTCGATGACGATGCAGTCGGCGGGATTTGCGCCCATCTTGTCGGCGGCGAACAGGAAGATGTCGGGCGCGGGCTTGCCGTTCTTGACCATGGAGGAGCTGTAGATCGCGTCGCCGAAGAAGCGCGCCAGTCCGGTCACGGCAAGGCTGTGGTTTATCCGCTCGACGGAGGATGACGAGGCAACGCAGCGGTCGCCGCCAAGCGTCTCCAGAAACGCGGTGATCCCGGGCGTCGGCTTCAGTTCCTCTGTGAACAGGATCTTGGTCTCGGCCCAGATATCGCCGCCCGCCGCCGGCGGAAACTGATGGCCGGTCAATTCCCTGATCCTGACGATGATGTCGGACTGCTTCATGCCGATGCACTGGGCGATGATGCCGCCGTGAACGCCGGGCATGCCATACTTTTCATAGACACGCTCATAGGCCCTGGCGGCCAGGGGCTCGCTGTCGACGAGAACGCCGTCGCAATCGAAAATGATAGGCCTTGATCGCGCCACGCGCATCTCCCCGGAGTCAATTCCGCACATCGCTATCGACAACGAGTCAAATGTTCAATAGCGCGGTGTTTCGGTGGAGCGAAACCGGCGAGACTCAAAGCTGGCGCAGCGCATCGCTCGCACGCGAGGATCCGAGCGCCCTTTGCATGGCTTGCCGGGACTGCGCGCGGTCCGGCGTGATCCAGTTCGGCTCCGCGCCAAGGAAGCGGTCGAGGAAAGCCACCGCGTAGGCCGGCATCTCGGTCACATTCTCGCGATAGGACCACCAGGTGCGCAGGTCGTCGGCGCATTTGTCGATGCTCGGCGCGCTGCCGAACTCCTGCTCATAAATCGCCGAAATCACCGAGACGCAGTAGTTGGTGTAGAGGAATCCTTCCGGCCAGAAACGCACGATTTCCAGCGTGCCGGCATTCGAATCCGTTTCAATCAGCTGGGTAAGGCCGGAGACCTCCCTGGCCGGCGCCTGTCTTATCAGTTCGCGCAGCACCAGGCCGGCGGCAAAGACGATGAAGTCGGCGCGGTCGATCGCGGCGAAGCGTTTCTGCGCCTCCATGATCTCGACCCAGTCGAGAAAGGCCCTGGTCAGCTTCGCTTCATCGATTTCAAAGCGCACGCCGAACGTGTCGGACACCACCTTGGCGCTGCCGCGAAAGGTGGCGCGGAACCAGCGCAGCTGCCGCAACCGGTGGCGAAGGTCGGGCATAAGGGCCAGTTCGTCCCTGAAGGGCAGATCCATGTTCCTCGTTTCCTGTTTCCGGCAAGACTAGCACAACAGCGTCGCCGCCGAAATCGATCAGCGCCCCTGTGGATGACGACAGCAAACGCCAATATCATACATATTGACATTCTCGGAAACAAATGTTCTCACTTTGCTGTTGTCGCGCGCCGGGCCAAGGTGCGGTGCGACGGAGGCTTCGGGAGGAGACCGAATGGCGATTTGGCAGTGGGGACTGCTTCTGCTGGTTATTGTCTGGGCGCTGCAATCGCTCGGCGTCTGGCTGCAGATGCGGCACTATTCGGATGTCTTCCGCGGCGTAACCGATCAATACAAGGACGGCTTCGTCGGCGCCGGCAATTTTCGCGGTCGATTTGCCAAGGGAACCATCGCGCTGGTGGTGGTGACGCCTGACCTGATCGTGCGCCGCCTGATGGTGATGAGCGGCCGGTCCGTCTTCACCAAGTTCAAACGACATCAAGAATTCGAGGGCGTTCCCCTCGATCGACTCCGGTCCAATCCTGCAATCATGGGAGAGGGGGAACCCGGTGTGGCCGAGGCCGTGAAGCGGGCGATCGAACAGATCGACAAAGCACGGTCGGAGCCGGGGAAGAGGCCGGGCCTGTCCGGCTTGAACGTAGCAAGGGCCTAGAGTCGGATGATTTCAGGTCGAATCGACCTGAAATCTGAATCCGCCTCTAAATCAAAGGGTTAGAGCATGATGTCGCCCGAAAACCGCTTCACACTTTTCGGCATCATGCTCTAGAGGACGCCGTGCGCCGACTGGGATAACCGGCGGGGCGGCATAAGGAGGAGAAATGTCTGTATTTTCGTTGTTGGCGCAGCATGCCGACATGGCCGTGCACAATCTGCATGTCGCAGGTACCATGGTCTCGGATGCCGCATTGCATGGCAAGCTCGCCGTCGAGCATGCCTCTGACCATCTCGTTGTCCTGGCGCAAGCGGACAGCGGACCGATCACCGTCGATCAGTTCAAGGAAAAGCTGAAAGAGGTCCAGCAGGAAGAGCAGCTCGGCTGGCTGACCGCCATCGGCAAGTACTTCATTGGCATTTTCCAGAAGGGCGGCGAGGTTTTCGCCGGCTTTGTCACCGGCATCATTCCGACGCTGGTGGTGCTGATGACGGCCTTCTATGCCGTCACCGAACTGGTCGGCGAGGAGCGTGTCCACGGTCTGGCGCGCGGCGCCGGAAGGATCGCGCTGACGCGCTATACACTGCTGCCGCTGCTGGCGGTGTTCTTCCTCACCAACCCGATGGCCTATACGTTCGGATCGTTCCTGGAAGAAAAGCACAAGCCGGCCTTCTATGACGCGGCCGTCTCCTATGTCCACCCGCCGCTCGGCCTGTTCCCGCACATCAATCCCGGCGAGTATTTCGTCTGGGGCGGCATTCTCGTCGCTCTGCTGGAGCTGGAAAAGAAGGGCGCCGTCGTCGCCGGCTACCACGTCAAGGTGGCGATCTGGTACGCCATCGTCGGTCTCGTCGTCATCCTGCTCAAGGGCATGCTGACCGAGCGCATCACCGCCATCATGGCACGCCGCCAGGGCGTCGAGCTGTAAGGGCGGGGAGGACATCATGGCCAAGACATACAAAGCCGTACGAATCTCCCGGGGCAAAACCGGCTGGGGCGGCCCGCTCGTCATCGAGCCGACCGAACAGCGCAACAAGGTTGTTTCCGTCACCGGTGGCGGCATTCATCCGGTGGCTGCCCTGATCGCCGAAATGACCGGCGCCGAGGCCGTCGACGGCTTCAAGGCGCCGCCGATCGAAAGCGAGATGGCGGTTGTCGTCGTCGATTGCGGCGGCACCGCACGATGCGGCGTCTATCCGCGCAAGCGTATCCCGACCGTCAATCTGACGCCGGTCGGTCAGTCTGGGCCGCTTGCCCAGTTCATCACCGAGGACATCTACGTTTCGGGCGTGAAGCCGGCCAACATCGCAATGGCGGACGGATCCGAAGCGGTCACGACTGCAGGGGGAGCAGCATCGATGAGTTCGATCAACAACAATGCGACGCCAACGGCGCTGCCCAGCGAGGGCGGGCTTATCGGCTTCATCAGCACGATCGGCCGTATCATGGGTCGTGTCGTCGGCATCTTCTTCAATGCCGGCCGCCGCACCATCGACCAGGTTGTCCGCAACGTGCTGCCGTTCATGGCCTTCGTGACCATGCTCATCGGTCTGATCCTGTACACCGGCATTGGCGATGTGCTGGCACAGCCGATGGGTCCGCTGGCCAACAACATCGTCGGCCTGCTGATCATCTCGGCCATTTGCGGCCTGCCGTTCCTGTCGCCCATTCTCGGGCCAGGCGCGGTCATCGCGCAGGTCATCGGCGTGGCCATCATCGGCCCGCAGATCGCCAATGGCACGATTTCGCCGGCGATGGCGCTGCCGGCGCTGTTTGCCTACAATACCCAGGTGGGCTGCGACTTCGTTCCTGTCGGCCTGGCGCTCGGTGAGGCCAAGCCGAAAACGATCGAGATCGGCGTTCCGGCGGTGCTCATCAGCCGCCAGATCATGGGCCCGATCTCCGTGCTGATCGCCTGGGTCGTCAGCCTGATCGTTTTCTAGGGAAAGCACGAAATGAGGTTCGCCATATGACGGTTCTGTTGAGAACACGGGTCACTGCCATCGGGCCCGAAGTGGCGGACCTTGCCGAAGGGGGCGTGGTCATCCTGTTCGCGGATGGCTCGCCGCCGGAGCTTGCCGAGGTTTCCGTGCTCCACAAGACGGAGCACGGACCCAGCAACGGCGCGCCCGCCAAGGGCGCGTCGATCACCCTTGGACCGGTTTCCGCAACCATCACGGCGGTCGGCTCCAGCGCCTGGAGCAAGGTGCTCGAGATGGGCCATGTCGTCATCTCGTTCAACGGCGCCGCCGAAGCCGAGAGGCCGGGCGAGATCTGTGCATCGCAAGTCGACAGCCAAGCGCTCGTGGCCGCCCTGAAGACGGGCGCGATCATCACCATCGCCGCCTGACAGCATTCGCGCCGCAGCCTATGTTGGGAGCGGCGCCCAGAACCAGAGTATTGCCATGGAACGCTCGACCATCGTCAGAGTGCATGAAGGTTTGCACGCCCGTCCCGCCACGCGGTTCGTCAAGCTCGCCAAGGGTTTCGAATCCGATGTCGAACTGGTCAAGGACGGCAAGGCGGTCAGCGCCAAAAGCTCCGTCAAGCTGATGCTGCTGGCGGTCAAGGAAAACCAGGAGGTCACGGTGCGGGCGAACGGCGCCGACGCCATCGAGGCCATCGAGGCGCTGATCGGCTATCTCGAGAATCCGAAGGCGGGCCTCGACGATGAAGCTGAGTCGCAGAGCCCTGCGAATGATGCAGGGCAGAAAACGGCACCCGCACCAGTGCCCGAAACCGCGCCGGCGGCACCTGCTGGAGCAAGCGGCTTGCGCGGCGTGGCGGCAAGCGAAGGGTTCGCCATCGGGCCGGCCTTCGCGCATTTCCCGCCTGATATCGCCGGACAAGGCCGCATGTTGCAAGCTGAAGAAATCGCGGGCGAGGTCCACAGGTTCCGCGCCGCCGTCGCCGCCGTCCAGGCGCGCATGGACCGGGCGCTGGCGCAGGACACACTGTCGGCGGGAGACCGCGGCATCATCGCGGCACTCAGGGATATTGCCGCCGACGACAGCCTGACCGGTGAGACCGAGGGGCTGATCAAGGGTGGCAACGACGCGGTCTCGGCCGTCATCACCGCCGCCTCCACCATCGCCGCCGATTTCAGCGTCGTCGATGATCACTATCTCAATGCGCGGGCGGACGACGTCCATGCGGTCGGACGGCAGATCTGCCTCGTGCTGCTCGGGCAAGACGACGTCAGCCTCGAAAACATCCCCGAAGGGGCCATCCTGATCGCCGACGACATCGGCGCCTGGGATCTGGCGCGTGCGCCGCTGAAACGCATCGGCGGCGTGGTGTGCGGCCATGGCGGCGCCACCTCGCACATCGCCATCATCGCCCGCTCGCACGGCATTCCGGCGGTGCTCGGCCTCGGCGATCAGGTCAATGCCTTGCGCACGGCGCGCGAAGTGGCCATCGACGGCAATGCCGGTCATGTGATCATCGATCCCGATGCGGCGACCCGAACCGATTTCGCCAACCGCGTTGAAGCGGCCGCAAAGGAGCGCGCCGGGCTGACCGTCTTCAAGACGGTGACGCCGAAGCTCGCCGATGGCACGATCATCGAGGTCGCCGCCAACATCGGCTCGCTGGAGGAAATCGAGGCGGCACAGGAAGCCGGCGCCATGGGCGTCGGCCTGTTCCGCACCGAGCTTCTGTTCATGCGCCATATGCACCTTCCCTCGGAGGACATGCAGGCGGAAACCTACGCGGCGCTGGCCAAGGCATTCGCCCCATACCCGGTCATCGTGCGCACGCTCGACATCGGTGGTGACAAGCCGATTGCCGGCATCGAGTTTCCCGATGAGGAAAACCCCTTCCTCGGCTGGCGCGGCATTCGCATGTGCCTCGACCGGCCCGACATCTTCAAGCAGCAGTTGCGGGCACTGCTGAGGGCGGCCGTCCATGGCAACATCAAGGTGATGCTGCCGATGGTGTCCGACATATCGGAGGTGAGGCGGACGCGCGGCCTGGTCGAGGAATGCGCGGCGGAACTGAAAGCCGAGGGCGTGCCGCATGCGACATTCGATCTCGGCGTGATGATCGAAACCCCGGCCGCCGTGCTGATCGCCCCGGCGCTGGCCAAGGAGGTGGCGTTCTTCTCGATCGGCACCAATGACCTGACCCAGTACATCATGGCCGCCGACCGGCTCAACCCGACCGTGGCCAAGCTCAACGACGTCACCAACCCGGCCGTCATGATGGCGATCGAACTGACCGCGAAAGCCGGTGTTGCAGCCGGCATCATGGTGGGTATGTGCGGCGAGGCGGCCGGCCGTCCTGACCTTGTCCCGATGTTCGTCAAGATGGGGCTGACCGAACTCAGCATGAGCCCGGCCTCGATCCAGCGCGCCAAGAAGACGATCATGGCTATGGCGGGCGAGGACTGAATCCCCGCCGCCAGCCGAGCTTACGGCAAGTGCGCAAGCAAGGTGGCGAAGACCGGTGTCAGTTCATCGATCGGGCTCGCCTTGGCGCAGGCCTGAGCAATGCGATCGTGACGGATATCGGCTGCCAGGATCGCGATCTCCAGCATGTCCGGCTCCGGCGAACCGTCCCGGCCGGTGGTCGCCAGGCCGCAGGCCAGAACGAGCGGTGCCAGGCAGCTGATGTCAAGCGCTCGGCCACCCACCGCCGCTGGTGTTTCCAATGCGGTTTCGGTAAAGCGAACAGGACGCTGGTTGAGGCACTCGACCAGCAGCGCCGAACAGGTGGCCGCAATCGCCTGCAGTCCGGCACCTGGCGCGGTCAAGGCGGCCAGCAGATCGCCATGCCGCTTGCGCATCGTGGCATGGACGGCGGCAAAATCGGCTTCGTGAATGCGGGCATTGTCGATGTTCAGGCCGGCAAGCACCGCCTTGGTCAGATAGTACATATCGCGACGGAACAGCCGCTCCGCGCTCAACTGGCGATCCTCGTTGCCGACCGGGAAATAGGTGCCGAGGCCTTTTGCGGTCGTGCCGTCCACCTTTATCGGACGCTCGTGCGGAACAAACGATTCGGCAATCGACAGCGCTTCGTCGACGGCACTCGCGGCATGGCTGAGCAGGCCTTCGATGCCCTTGCCCGGAAACGGCGGCAGATGGCTGGTGGCTTCGCGCAAGACACTGGCGTCGCCAGTGCCGTCATGGCGGCTCTGACGGATGACATCGCGGACCTCCCGCAACCGGTCCTTCAGGTTGACGCGGACATCTTCGGAGATTTGTCGGAGCATCGCGGATCGCCTCGAATTCATACGCGTGGCCGCCCGCAGGAGGCCATTCGCCCACTCTACATTGTTCCTATCGATTGGTAGATCAATAGGGGATATTAGACCAGCAGGCAGAATCGGCGACGGCGGGCTCGTCCATCGCCGCGGGGGAGGGATAGATTTGGCCAGGCGGCGACAGAGCGAAAGCGACGACGGTCGGGCAGGAACCGGGGCAACCGAGCAGGTTGTCAATGAAAGCCGGACGGATCGCCTCAGGATTCGCGCCGCGTGGATGTATTTCGTCGAGCAGATGACGCAAAACGAGATCGCCGACGTGCTTGGCGTCGGCCGCGTCACCATCGTGCGCATGCTGGCGGAGGCCCGCTCGCGCAACGAGGTGAAGATCAGCATCGAGAGCGAATTGTCCGAAATCGTGCGGCTGGAGCGGGCGCTTGAAAAGACATTCGGGCTGCAACAGGCGCTGGTGGCGCCGCTTTCCGCACCCGACGCCGATCCGCTACCGGCAATCAGTGCCAAAACCGGCAGTTTCCTGTCCGACACGATGAAATCCGGCATGCGCGTCGGCGTCGGCTGGGGCCGGACGCTGTTCTCGAGCCTGCCCTTCATCAGCGCCAAATCGCTCACCGACTTCAAGGTCATTTCGCTGCTTGGCGGTGTCGGCGTCGTGCGCCGGTTCAACCCGGCCGAGTTCGCCTGGCGCTTCGCCCAAATCTTTCAGGGCGATGGCTATCTGATCCCGACGCCGGCCGTCGTCGACAGCGTCGAGACCAAGATCGCGCTGGTCGAGCGCTGCGGCCTGCAGGAGGTTTTTGAGATGGCCAACGTGCTCGATGCCGTTTTGCTGAGCGTCGGCGGCATCGCTTCGGCCACTACCTTCTCGCGCGGCGGCTTTCTCAAGGAAGCGGACCGCGAGGCCCTGCTTGCGCGTGGCGCCGTCGGCGACCTTCTGTTCCATTTCTTCGACCGCAATGGCGATCTGGTCGACCATCCGATCAACGGCCTGGTGATGTCGGTGGATGTCGATCGGCTGCGCAAGGCGCCGATCCGGATCCTGACCTCCGGCGGCGAGGAGAAGATCGAAGCGCTGCTCGGCGCCATGACCCTCGTCGCGCCGACGATCCTGATCACCGACGAGGAAAGCGCAAGGCGCATGCTCGAGGCGGTCAGCGCAGGCTGAAGGAAGCCGTGACATAGTCCGGCCAGGCCTTCTCTTCGTCGAAAACGACGGAGAGATTGGGCGTGTCCGCCAATATTCCACTCAGCACCAGCGCCGTGGCGATGCCGGCGCCATTTCCCCCTGCTATGTCGTGCTCGACGCTGTCGCCGACGCAGACCACGGTGCCGCGGTCCGGCTTGCCGGCGATCGCAAGTGCCGCATCGTATATCGCCGGGTAGGGCTTGCCGATGCGGGTGACGTTGCCGCCGAGGTTTTCGTAGAGATCGGCGATCTCGCCTGCACCGAAGCGAGGTCCGACCGCCGTCAGCATGATCCTGTCGGGATTGGTGCAGAAGCACGGCACCTGCCGCGCCGCAGCCGGGGCAAGCAGCCGGCGATAATGGTCGAGGTCGTGCCGGTCGCCCTCGCTGGCCGAGATCAGCACCAGTTCGGCGTCTTCGCCAGCCTCGGTCAGCACAAAGGGCAAGCCTTCGATCGCCGAGCGGTCGTCGTCGCGGCTGATCAGCAGGCAGTTCGTGCGGGGCTGCAAGGCTCCGGTTGCCGCCATTTCGTGGAAGGATCGCCACGCCACCTCGCCGGAGGAGACGAAATGGTCCCAGCTTCCGGCTGCGAAGCCGAGCTTCAGCAGGCGGTCCTCGTTGGGCCTGGCGCGCTTGCCGGAATTGGAAATCAGCACCACGGTCTTGCCGGCGCGCTTCAGCGCCGACAATGCCGCAACCGCGCCTGGATAAGGGGCCGAGCCGTCATGCAGCACGCCGAACTGGTCGAGCAGGAAGACCTCGTAGCGCTCTGCCAGCGGCCCGATGCCATCGAGGCGCACGACCTTTTTAGCACTCATGGGAGTCCCGCTTTGCTTGCGCCGATCAGCGCCAGCCGCGCCGTACCGGCCGCGGCTTCATCGGAAAGTGCGGACAGGAAATCGACGCCGAGCTTGCGCTGCCGGATCGCCGTCCAGGCTAGATTTGCCGCACCGCCGCCGACGCTCCTGACCGATGTCAGCGCCGGCGCGCCAAGTTCGGTAAGCCTGTGATAGCCAAGCGCTTCGATCGCGGCGATGCCCTCCAACATCGCTTTCAGATAGTCGGCGTCATCCGCTGGCCGCGGCAAAAGGCGTGGTGGCAGCGCCGGATCGGCGATCGGAAAACGCTCGCCGGCCGTGCCGAGCGGATAGTAGTCGAGGCCGGTTTCCGTCGTGGGATCGATCGCGGCGCTGAGCTCGATGATACGTGCCAGTGGAAAATGCCGTGCCAGAACCTTGCCGCCGGAATTCGACGCGCCGCCGGCCAGCCAGGCGTTGCCGAGCCGATGGCTGTAGATGCCGTAGCGCGGCGCCGAGATCGGCCGGTCGGACAGGATCTTGATGGTCAGCGAGGAGCCCAGCGCGGTGACGCCGTCGCCGATCGACGCAGCGCCAGTCGCCAGGAACGAGGCGCAGCCATCCGTGGTGCCGGCGACCACGACCACATCGCGCGGCAAGCCGAACAGGTCCGCGGCGGCCGTGGTGAGCGTGCCGGTGACGTCGCCCGGCTCGACGACGCGCGGCAGCAAGTCCATGCGCAGTCCGGTCGCCGCGATCCAGTCCGGCCAGCGGCGGGCCTCGACGTCGTAGCCTGTCTTCAGCGCATTGTTCTCGTCGCTGACATCGAAGCGGCCGGACAAGTTTCCGGCGATCCAGTCGGCCTGGTGCAGCACCGCCGCAATGCCGGGCAGGTGCTGGAATCGCAAGGCCTTGGCGAGGCCTGAAGTCGCCCCGTGCGCGGCGCTCGCTTCCGGCGCCTTACGGGCGATCGTGGCAAGGATGGCGTCGTCGTCGACCTTGTCGTTGTACATTAGCGGCTCGGCCAACGGCCGCCCGGTGGCGTCGATCGGCAGCAGCGTGCCGGACGTGCCATCGACGGCGATCGCGCGGACGGTGGCGCGGTCGATGTTTGAAAGCAGTTCCGTCAGAGTTGCGCCAACCGCCGCCCACCACAACGCGGGATCGCGCAGGTCCTGGCCGAACCTGTCGAGCGGAACGGCGGAACGCGCGGCAATGGAAAAATCCGGTCGCATGGCGACGGCACGCGCGCCTGAGGTGCCGATATCGATGCCGATGACAAGTGACATGTCAGCCACCGGCGGCATTCAGCTTCTGGCGATATTGCTCGGCGTCCCAGTTCACCAGTTCGTCGTTCTCCGCATCAGTGAGATAGTTCAACGTCGCTGTAACATCGACCCGCGCCGTCACGTCGGCAAGGCAACGTTGCATGGCGTCGGCGCCGGGACCGGCATCGCCGCGCATCAGGACGCCAGCGCCGGGGAACAGGATCGCCGCTGGCGCCTTGCCCAGCCGCGCGACAACGCGCGCCACATCCTCGCCGGGTCTCGCCACTGCAGAGCCCTGGCCGAGGAAGATGACGTGGTCGGGATAGAGGCTGCCGGCCTCCGCCATGCGACGGCTTTCCGGATCGAGGGCAACCGCATGGGCTTCGACATCCGCCGGCAATCGGTAGAAGCTGTCGCCGGCTAGCCTCGTCAAGGCGGCAATGTCGGGCGCGGCAGTCGCGCGCGCCGGCCGTGCCAGCAGCGACCTGACGCGGCGCAGCAGAAGCTCCGCCTCGGCGACGGTTTCGGCGGCGACGACCAGCCCGTGATTGCCAAGGATCAGCACGCCGACACCAGGCCGAAGTCTTTCGGAAATGCCGCGCGCGAGCGGCAGGCCCGGCCGGAAATAGGGCACATGGGCCCATTCGATCCCGTCGAGCCGCCTGGCAAATTCGGTCTCGCCGTTGGCCTGTACGGCAAGCGAGATCGTGTCGACACAGTGGACATGCAGAACGACGCGTTGCGGCATCAAGGCGTGCACCGTGGTCTCGATCGACGGGCGCAGCCCGCGCGGGTTGAGCGCAGCAATGGTGAAGGCCAGCGGCTGGTCGGCGGCGCGGTCGCGCTGTTCGACGGCCTTGAGCAGCGGCGACATTGCCACCGGCACCATGATGTCCCTGGCGGTCGCGTCTTTCAGCCAGGTGCCGGAGGCCTTGATCCACAGGGTGCCGCCGGCTTTCAGCGACGTGTTGCCGCCCGCCGCCTGGGTCAGGTGCGGGCTCTGCCCGATGCTGGCCGAAAGCGTGCGCAAGGCAGCCAGTTCCTGCGCGTCTGCTTGGGTCGCCATGGTGCCTTTCCTCCAACGGTTTGGCTGTGTCTCGCACGAAATCCCGTCACCGGGATTGATGTCGGGCTGATATCGCAGATACGAGCAATCTACGTCAACAATGATCTAATATCATCAAAACTGGCTTTGCAATCGCGCCAATGTTGAGTAAGTTTCGCCAGTCACCGTGGAAGAGGGCATTCGGGAGGAAAGAGTTGAGCGATTCCGGCCGCCAGCGTCAGATCGTCGAACTGCTGCGGGATCGCCCGTTCGCCTCGGTGCGCGAGCTGCAGGAGCGGCTTGGCGTTTCGGCGGCGACGGTCAGGCGCGACATCGACAAGATCGACGAGGCCGGTGAAGCGCGGAAGGTCTATGGCGGCATCTCGGCGCTTGACGGCGCTTCGCAGGGCGTTGCCTATGCCATGCCCTATGATGAGAACCGCGACCTCGCGGTCGAGGCCAAGCGGCAGATCGCCGCCCTTGCCGCGACCATGGTGCGCGACGGCGATGCGGTCATCGTCCATGGCGGCTCGACCTGCTTCCACCTCGGGGTCAAGCTCGCCGAGCGCAACATCCGCCTCTATACCAACTCGATGCCGCTCGCGGCCTATCTGAGCGATCACGGCCATTGCAGCCTGACGGTTGCCGGCGGCGAACTGCATCGCGAACCCGGCATCATCCACTCGCTCACCCAGGGCATCCCCTTCTATGCCTCGAAATTCTTTCTCGGCGCGCAAGGCCTTGGCCAGGAAGGCGTGCTGGAATCGCATCCGCTGCTGGTGCGCTCCATCGTCGAGCTCAGCCTGTGCGCCGACCAGATCGTGGTGCTGGCCGACAGCCGCAAACTGTCGATCCACGCGCGCAATGTCGCCCTGCCGCTCTCCCGCATCGGCACGCTGGTGACCGATGATGGCCTCTCCGACACCGATGCGCGCATGCTGGAGGACGCCGGCGTCATGGTGCGCATCGCTCCTTCCTCGGGAGCAGTCCAGTGAAAGTGGCGGTGCTCGACTTCGGCAAGACCAATTCGAAGCTGTTTGTCTTCGGTCAGGACGGACGCATCCTCGACGAGCGCCGGACGCAGCCGAAATGGGTGCGCCAAGGCGGCTTCAGCGTGCTCGACGAGGCCGAGCTCCACGACTGGGTACTCAGTGCCGTCGCCGCCGCAGTCGACGGCCACGGGGTGGAAGGGCTGATGGTGTCGGGCCATGGCTGTACCTTTGCCCTGGTCGACGAGACGGCGCTGACGCATCCGATCCTCGACTACGAACAGGAGCCGCCGGCCGGGATTGCCGCGCGGATCGATCGCCGCATTCCGGATTTCGCCGAAACCTTCTCGCCGCAACTGCCGCTCGGCTTCAACTATGGCCGGCATATGTTGTGGCTGCAGGAGGTCGAGCCCGACGCTTTCGCGGCGGCGAAAGCGATCCTCGGCTATCCGCAATACTGGAGCTGGCGCCTCGGCGGCCGGCCGGTCTCGGAAGTGTCTTATCTCGGCTGCCATTCGCATTTGTGGGCACCACGCAAGCGTGATTTCTCCTCGCTGGTCGATGCCCAGGGATGGCGCGGCCGGATGCCTTCCTTCGAACGCGCCGGTACCGTCATCGGCGAGCGGCGCCTCGGCGATACGGCACGACCGGTCGCCATCCACAATGGCGTCCATGACTCGAATGCGGCGCTGCATGCCTATCGCCGGCAAGAGCTTGGTCCGGTCACCGTCGTTTCGACCGGTACCTGGGTCATCGTGCTCAATCCCGATTGCCCGCTCGACGCGCTCGACCGTGACCGCGACATGCTGGTCAACGTCGATGTCGATGGCGGCCCGGTGCCGACCATCCGCTTCATGGGCGGACGCGAGTTCGCTGTTATCAGCGGCGGCTGGCAAGGGACGATCGCCCTGTCCTCGATCCAGCGGGTGATCGACGCCGGCATCATGGCCCTGCCGAGTTTCGCACCCGGCGGACCGATGTCCGGCCATTCCGGCGAAATCATCGGCGGTACGCCCGGCGCCGAGGAACGGGCGGCCGTAGCGCTGCTCTACGTGGCGCTGATGGTCGACCTTTCGCTCGATCTCATCCATTCGCTAGACACCGTCATCGTCGATGGCGGGTTGAACAATGGCGGCCTGCTCGCCAGCCTGCTGGCGCAACTGCGTCCCGGCCAGGCCTTCCTGCAGGGTGCCACGCTGGAAGGCAGCGCCACGGGTGCCGCTGCGCTCGCCTTCGAGAGCGTCGGGCGCGAATTCGCCGCGGACGTGCCGCAGCCGGTGCGCGCTTCGGGTTTTACGGGGTTGGCCGGCTATCGTGACGACTGGCGCGCCTTCGCCATGGACCGCGGCATTGCCGGCGTAGCGGCGGGAGGCACGCGATGACCGCGACCGCCAAGGCCGAGACGGCACGCCAGCCGGTGGTGGAATGTGGCACAACCGTCCGAGGCAACCGTGCTGCTCGGCTCGAAGCTGATCACCGCCGAGAGCCTGAAGGACCACAAGGGCTGGATCACGGCCCGCCGATCCGACCAACATGGGCGCGGCCGACTTGACCCGGCCGCGCCCGTTCCCGTCCGCAAACCGGAGACGATCATGTCGCGCATCGGAATCCATTCCTTCGTCTGGTCGGCAAGTTCGGCGCAGGCCGAGCTCGAGCGGACGCTGGCCAACACCAGGGAGGCTGGCTTCGGCCTGATCGAGTTCTCCTATCTCGATCCCGCCAATGTCGATATCGGCAGGCTAGCTAGGCGCATCGCCGATCTCGGGCTCGGCGTGGCGATCAGCATCGGCTTGCCGGCCGACGGCGACATCTCCAGCCCTGACAAGGCGGTTGCCGCGCGCGGTGCCGACATCCTCAACAACACCATCGCGCTGACGCGCGATCTCGGCGGCCAGAAGGTCGGCGGTATCCTCTCGGCCAGTCATGGACTGCAGGTCGAGGCGCCGACGCGCGATCAATGGAACCGCAGCGCTGCCACGCTGGCGAAGGTCGCCGATACGGCCAAGGCGGCCGGCGTCACGCTCAACCTCGAAATCGTCAACCGCTTCGAAAGCAACCTGCTCAACACCGCCGCGCAAGGCCTGGCCTTCATCGAGGATACCGGTTCGGACAACATCTTCCTGCATCTGGACACCTTCCACATGAACATCGAGGAGGCCGATGTCGGGATAGCCATCCGCCACGCCGCAGGCAAGATCGGCTATGTCCATATCGGCGAGAGCCATCGCGGCTTCCTCGGCACCGGCAACATCGACTTCGCCGCGGTCTTCGATGCGCTGACGGCCATCGGCTACAGCGACGACCTCAGCTTCGAATCCTTCTCGTCGGAGATCGTCGATGAGAACCTGTCGAAGAAAACCGCCATCTGGCGCAATCTGTGGACCGACAACATGGCGCTCGCCAAGCATGCCCGCGCCTTCATCGGCCTCGGACTGGAGACGGCGCGGCGCAAGGCCGAGCTTGTCTCGGCGCAGCATAAACCGTAACCCGCCGTCTAACCGGATGTAGCGCCGCGTCACGCGGCGCACGATGCCGCCATTGCCCGCGGCAGGGGCATCGGCTATCTGACCGTCCAGGCACATGATGCCAGCACAACGGACCAGACGGAGCCCAGGGCATGACACGCAAGACGATCCTCAAATTCGGCTCCGTCGAGAACGCGGAAGCCGGCGACCTTGCCGGCTGGGTCGTAGTCGAGGGCAAGCCGACCATGAAGACCGCGGTCCAGCACACGACCGAGGACGGCAAGGTGATGTCGGGCACATGGCAAGCGACGCCGGGCACCTATCACGCGACCTACACCGACTACGAGTTCGTGCACATGATCGCCGGCCGCATCATCATCACGCCCGACGGTGGCGCACCGGTCGAGGTGGGCCCAGGTGACGCCTTCGTGGTGGAAGCCGATTTCAAGGGAACCTGGAAGATCGTCGAGCCGGTGACGAAGCATTTTGTGGTCAGGATTGGCTGAAGCGGCCTGTTCGCGTGGGCTGCTGATGGTCGGCGCCCATGGCGGATCCTTGGCGCGATGGTCGCCCGCACTGCCGATCATCGAAGAGCTTTCCAATGGCGATGATGCTGGGCCGACCAGCTTGCCCAAACGCCGCATTGACCCGGCCGGGCATCGGCGGTCTTCTTAGGATCGCCCTTGGCATTCAATGGCTGATCGAGGAGACGACGGATGCATCGACGCGGTTTTCTGGCGGCGGGTCTTGCGACGGTTCTCGTGAGCCAGCGTGCCACCGCCCAGATGAAGATGGACAACATGCCCGGCATGGATATGGGCGCCGCGCCGCAAGGCGCGGCCGTGCTGCCGGAAGGAGAAGCCCTTCGCGACTTGTCCCGCCTCGCCAACGAAGCCGATACGCCCGGCCTGTTCAAGGCGAAGCTGACGGCTGAGTCCACCACGGCGCGTTTTGCGGAAGGGCTGGACACGCCGATCCTCGGCTACAACGGCACCAGCCCCGGGCCGCTGATCGAAGCGGTCGAGGGCGACCGCGTCGAGATCACCTTCGCCAACCGGATTGCTGACGAGGCAAGCACCATCCATTGGCACGGCATGCCGGTGCCGGCCGACCAGGACGGCAATCCGATGGACCCGGTCGCGGCGGGCACCGATCGCACCTACAGCTTCGATCTGCCGGAAGGCAGCGCCGGCTCCTACTGGTACCACCCGCATCCGCACGGCAAGACGGCCGAGCAGGTCTATCGCGGCCTTGCCGGAGCGTTCGTGGTCAAGCCGAAGGCCGATCCGATCCCGGCCGCCTATGGCGACACCGTGCTGGTGTTCACCGACCTGCGCCTTGCGGCCGATGGCACCTTGCCCGACAGCACGATGACGGACCTGATGAACGGGCGCGTCGGCGACCATGTGCTGGTCAATGGACAGAAGAATCCGGTGCTGACGGTCCCCTTCGGCACGAAGCGGCGCTTCCGGTTCTACAATGCGACCAACGCGCGCTTTTTGCGGCTCTCTTTCGACGGCGCGCCGATGACGATCATCGGAACGGATGGCGGTCTGCTGGAGGCGCCAGTCGCGGCCGACGACATCCTGCTCAGCCCGGCGGAGCGGCTTGAGCTGATTGTCTCCTTCGAGAAGCCCGGCACCGCGACGCTGTCCACGCTCGACTACGATCGCGGCTGGATGGGTGCTGGACGTCCTGCCGACGCCGGGCTGGCGCTGTTCACGGTCAATGTTTCGGAGACGCCGGCCGAGCCGGCCCCGCCATTGCCCGACAGGCTGCGGCCGATCGCGCAGTTCGGCGCTCCTGCCGTCAGCCGACGCTTCGTCTTCACCGAAACCATGACCATGAACGCCACCGGCATGGAGATGGGGTTCCTGATCAACGGCGCCGCTTTCGACATAAAGCGCGTCGACGTCGTCGCCAAGGCTGGACAGGTCGAACTCTGGGAGATCGTCAACAAGACGGACATGGATCATCCATTCCATGTGCATGGGACGCAGTTCCAGGTGGTCGAGCATGAGCGCGGCGGCGAGATATCAAAGCCGGCCTATCGCGCCTGGAAAGACACCGTCAACGTCGCGCGCGGAGAGACGGTGCGGCTGCTGCTGCGGCAGGACCGGCCGGGGCCGAGGATGTATCACTGCCACATCCTCGAGCACGAGCAGCTCGGCATGATGGGCATTGTCGACGTGCAGGCATAGTCAGGCGTGGTGGCGCTTTATGGCGCGCTGTTCCTCAGCGCGTTCCTCGCGGCAACCATCCTGCCGGTCTCATCGGAAGTGGTGCTCGCCGGCCTGATCGTCGCGGGCCGCGGTGATCCGGGACTGCTCCTTATGGTGGCCACGGTCGGCAACACGCTCGGCTCCGTGGTGAACTGGGTTCTGGGGCGTGGCATCGACTCGCTCCGGAACAGGCGCTGGTTCCCCGTCACTCCCGATCGCTATGAGCAGGCAAGCCGAATCTTCCGGCGCTTTGGCGAATGGACACTGCTGTTTGCCTGGCTGCCGGTCGTCGGAGATGCCTTCACCATCGCGGCGGGCGCGGCACGCGTGAACCTCGGTGTGTTCGTCGCTCTTGTCGCAATAGGCAAGGCCGCACGCTATGCGGTGATCGTTGCGGGGGGATTATGGGCGATGGCGTGAACAGCCGCCCTCATCGTCGCCCGCAAGCGGTATGTTCTATCCCCGCGAGGCCGTGTCCGACCGACTGAAGACCATGCTTCGCATGACCCCATCGCGCAACAGCGCGAAATGCGCCAGAGCAGCCAGGATGTGAACGCCGGCAAGTCCAAGCAATATCCAAACCAGCTTTGCATGGATGAGCGCGAAACCCCTCGCCGACAGCGCGCCGACGGATGGCGCCAACGGCACAGGCAAGGTTCCAAAAAGCCGTGCGGGAGGCATGAAAGGCATCGGCCGGTAGCCCAGCCATCCCGTTATCAGGACGGCGAGAATCGCGGCGTAGAGAGACACGTGGAAGAAAGTGGTCGCAAACCGCATGAACCGTGAGGTTGGCCTGACAGGGGCCCGGGTGGAGACGCGCCAGCAAAGCCTGAGGACGATGGTGGCAAGGATCGTCACGCCGATCGACATGTGGAGCGGAAGCCAGTTCATCGTCGCCATGCCCGGCCCGTTCATCGGTCCGAAGGCAATGGCGATCTGCGCCGCGAGCGCGATCGCGGTCAGCCAGTGCAGCAGACGAACGCCAAAATGCCAGTGCAGGCGGCGATTCTCTCTCACCTCCGAGGCCCGGCGATTGTCAAACGCGTGCATGAGGCCGTGATGGTTTCGTCCTCTCCAATGGGCCAAATTTCGCAGAAATACCGGTTCTTCGCTAGGCGCGACGTGTGAACTTCGAAATCCGGAGCGGCATGAGCTGTTCGAAGCCATCAGCGTAGCTGGATCACCTCTGGGCTGTCGGCATTCACAAAGAGACGCAGAGCCCAGCTACGAGATTTTCGGCTAATTTCTTCACGCGTCCGCGCAGATAGAGTGCTTGCGTGCAACAACTCGGTACGCTGCGGGAACAGGTTCTGTGCGATGCGCCCGCTCGAGCGTCCGCAGAAGCAGCGACGCAGGCTTCTATGGTGGAGTTCGCTTAGCCATGTCGGGGGTCGCAAGCACATTGCTGGTCGTAGAGTTTGTCTGCGGCGCGGCTAGCGGAATTGCGCTCGCCCGCCGGGTGCCAAGCTTCAGCCTTGGCTGGATAGCCGACGGCATAATCGGCGGCATCGGCGGTCTGCTTTTTGTATGGCCCTCAGCCCGGATCCCGGGTGTCGGGCCCCTGATCGGCCACCACGCCGAAGGCCTGACGCCGACCATGTTGATCGGAGCCGGCATAGCAGGGCTGCTCGGAGGTCTTGTCCTGATTGTGCTGGCCGGTTTCGTCGGCGCACTCATAAAAGGCTGACAAGCACGAATGAGCAAGATGACGGCTAGGCAGACGCTTTCCGCCCACCGGGTGGGCCACTGCTGGCGATTGCGAGGTAACCAGGAGGAGACATTATGAGGAAATTGGCTTTTGCTCTTGCAGTCGCTTCAGGTTTGGCAGGCTGCACAAACGCGGAAAAAGGCGCTGTAATCGGAGGAGTCGGGGGCGCCGCGCTCGGCACGGCAGCTGGCGGTAACGACGTGCGAAATGCGGTCGTTGGCGGTGCAATCGGGGCCGTTGCGGGTACCTTGATCGGAGCGGCGGCCGACCGGCGTGGATATTGTCGATTCCGGGATCGGAACGGGCGAATCTTCGAGGCGCCGTGCAGGTGATCGCGTCTGGGTTTGTGAGCGACTTCCAGGAACGCATCCCGTCAGGGCAAACGACCGAGATGTCGTTTCAATTCCGCTATCTGCGCCGAGGACCACCCCTGAACATTCGTCACCTCGATCCAGGCATCTATGTAGTGGGCTGGCGCATAGACGTGTCCGTGGCCTATCGGCGCGGTCGTTGCCATGGCCATGTCGAGCGTGAGCTGCAGGAGAGTCACCACAGGGTACCAACGCAGTTCAGGCGAGACGTCCGGACCGCGCGGGATCTTCATCCAATCCGGCTCGCGGTAGAGATCGCGATAGTCGAAGAATGTCACCGGGTCGCTCGCATATTGGAGATAGACGATTCGCATCGGCCCCCAAACGGAGCCCGGAGCCGCTGCCACGCCTTCCTGATTCATGAACCGGACAATCGATCCGTCACGAAACCGGGGAAGCCAGGCAGGCGAGCCCGGATTGCGGTCCCTGGTAAACGAACGCCAAAGGCTACTCTGGTAAGGCGGTCCGCTCCACAGCGCGCCCTGAAAAGGATCTCCGACCACGTCGAACAGGTCGGTTGATCGTTCGGAGTTCATCGCCCCAAGACTGAGACCATGCAGATAGAGCCGCGGGCGGCTATTCTTGGGAAGTCTGATCCAATAGTCGTAGACATCCTGGAAGAGGGCCCGCGCAGTATCGGCTCCGTAGTCAGGCTCCACAAGCAGCGACAGCCAGCTGGCAAGGTAGGAGTATTGTACCGCCACGCTCGCGACATCGCCGTTGTGAAGATATTCCAGGCTGTCCATCGCCGCCGGATCGATCCATCCGCTTCCGGTGGGTGTCACGACGACCAGCGTCGAACGCTTGAAACCGCCGACCCGTATCAGCTCATTCAGCGCGAGCCGCGCTCTGTTCTCCGGACTATCGGCGGATCGCAACCCGACATAGACGCGGATCGGCTGCAGCGCCTCCTTGTTGGTGAAAGCGTGTATTTCTTCGCCCGTCGGCCCATTGGCAACGAACTCGCGCCCCGCCCGTCCCAACTCGCTCCAATCGAGCAATGAGGCGCTGCTGCCGGTCTTGTAGGGGTCGGTTGGCTGTGCCGTCTCCGGTTCGATCAGTGCATCGTATTGCCTGTAGGACGAGTCCGCGAAGTGAAACGCCGCACGAAACAGCACGCCGCTGGTGATCGACCAGAACAGTGCAACCGAGACGATCACGCCGACGACGTTCGAAACCCTCCTCGGCGCAAAGCGGCTGACCCTCGTGGAAACAAAGCGGGCCGTCTGCTGGAAGAGCCATGCCAGGGCAATGACGAGAGCGGACGTCACCAGTGCGAGCAGACCAACCTTGAGCGGATGCGCGCTTTCGACAAGGTCGAGACCCATCAGCTTCCGGATCGAGTTCTGCCATTGCGCCGCCCACCAGAGGAAGATGCACGCGACGACCAAACATCCGACGGCGGCGACCAGCTTTGCGGCGCTCAGGCCTCGCGGCGCTGGCAACTCCAGGTAGACACAAAGCCACTGGCCGAACACGCCGATGCCATAGCCCGCGGCCAGGGCGAATCCCGAAAGCACACCTTGGGTCAGAAAGGTCCGCGGAAGCAGCGTCGGGGTAAGCGAGGCGGCAAAGAACAGCGTTCCGAGAAGAAGGCCACCGGCCGAGAGCGAATACCACGGCCCGATCAGCCAATGCCGCTTCATGCAGACCTCCGGATATGTGACGGCCGCGTACCGTTGAGATGAGGTAATCGCGTGCGGTGATCCGGCGCAAGTCGAAGGTCTTCCGTCATCCTGGGCTGCAATCAAAAAGGGACGGACCGCCAAGGCGCGGGACTCCCGGCTAATTTCTTCGCTGCGGGAGAGACCTAAAGTGGCATCTCGCAATCTTGAGGGCGCATCTCGATCCCATCGAGTATCGCAGTGGAGGCTTCATGTCCGACCTGATCGCCATAGTCTACCCCACCGAAGCCAAGGCGGAAGAGGTGCGCCAGCGCCTGTTTGCATTGCAGAAGGAATACCTCATCAACCTGACAGACGCCGTGATTGCGACCAAGACGGAAGCCGGCAATGTGAAGCTCAATCAGATCATGAACACGACCGTCGCTGGTGCCGTGTCGGGAAGCTTCTGGGGTATGCTCATAGGTGTGATTTTCCTCAATCCCATCGTCGGTGCGGCGATTGGGGCTGCCTCCGGCGCGCTTGGCGGCGCGCTGACCGACGTCGGAATAAACGATGCTTTCATGAAGGATCTGTCAGCCAGCCTGCAGCCGGGAAATGCCGCCCTGTTCGTGCTCGTTCACGGGATGACCGCCGACAAGGTGCTGAACGCGATCAAGGGATTTGGTGGCGTCGTACTCAAGACATCGCTGGACGAGACGAAGGAGCGAATCCTGCGCGAGGCGCTCAGTCAGGCGTCCGCAGCTGTGTAAACCAGAAGGTTTCGCGCCGCTCAGGAAGTGCGTGAGCCGATCGCCTGGCAATGTGGACAAAGAATGATGGGCGCAATCGAGACCGCGGTCGTACTCACCATAGAGGGCGTCTGCGGTGCAGCGGCCGGTCTCGCTTTGGGGCGATGGACGGCTCTTGGTCTGGGCGCAAAGGTCGATGCCTTGACGGGCGCGACCGGCGGAATCGCCCTGACCTGGCTGGCCGGACAGCTGCCAGGCGTCGCCCGGTTTGTCGGACAAGTCGAGAGCGCAGTGGATGCCACGGCGCGAGGCGTTGGCGTCCTTACCCCGGCAGTCCTTGTCGGAATTGGCATTGCGGGATTGTCAGGCGGCCTCGTCCTAACCGCGAGCATTGCCATTGCCATTGCCGTGGGTGGAGCGGGGCGTGGAGGGTGACCCGAAGGAGAGGTTAGATGAAGCAGATACAATGTCTATTTGCCCGCCCGAGCACGTGGCTGCTGGTCGCTTCGTTGTTGTCCGCATGTACCGTGGCTGTCGATCAGTCCCATCCGATTTCGCATCGGCCGCAAGCCTGCAGCCTGGTACACGCGCCCGTTTGTGGTCGGCGCGGCGAAAGGCTGCGGACATTTGGCAACGCGTGCATGGCCCGCGCTCAAGGATTCCGGATCGTGAGGAATGGTGAGTGCCGCATGTCGCAACCAAAACGGCCGGTAGCCTGCACCCTCCAGTATGCTCCGGTCTGCGCAATCAGAGGCGGGCGCTCGCGCACGTTTTCCAACGAATGCCTGGCTCGCGCGGACGGCTTTCGGCGCGTCCATGCCGGCCGTTGCCGCTGAGCCTGTCGACAGGATGAGGGTCGGTTTTCTCCGGCGCGAAAAACTTCCATGAGTCCGTGCTGGAGAACCACCACGCGTGAGTGAAACAAGATCGCGGCGACCGCGCTCGAAAAGCGAGAAGGCAAACGTGGCAGAAGCGAGCAACCGCCGTGCGGTCAACCCGGTTGCGACCGCCATCCTCGTTCTCGCCGCGCTGTATTTCGCCAGATCAATTCTCATGCCCCTTGCATTCTCACTGTTCGTGATCGCATTGGCATGGCCAATTCAGACGGCTCTGCAGCGACGAATCCCGCGCTTGGCAGCCTTGCTGACTACACTTCTGCTTACCGTTCTAGTGATCGTCGTCGTGGGCTCGGCGATTGTCTGGGGGCTCGGCGAACTATCGCAATGGCTGTTCTACAATACCAGCCAACTGCAGGCGATCTACGCTCACTGGGTGGACTGGCTGGAGAATCACGGGATCGCAATTGTCGGCCCGTTGGGAGACCTTTTCAGCATATCCAGGCTGATCGGCCTGACGCGCGGCCTGGTCATGCGGCTGAACAGCATCGCGGGCTTTGCGGTTTTGACCTTTATCTTCGTGATGCTTGGCCTGTTGGAAGCCGACGACCTGCGATGTCGTCTGCTTTCCACGTCGGCCCAGCCGCATGGCGAGACGCTCTTGCATATCGGCAGCGAAATTGGTGGCAAGATTCGCCGCTTCATGGTTGTACGCAGCATTGCGTGCGTCATGACGGGCTTGGTCGTGTGGGTGTTTGCGCTTGCTGCCGGGCTTGAACTCGCCAGCGCATGGGCGGCAATCGCCTTTGCGCTCAACTACATCCCTTTTGTCGGGCCGCTGCTGGCTACGATCTTCCCGACCCTGTTCGCCATCGCGCAGTCGGGGTCCTGGCAGCTGGCGCTGTTTGTGTTCGTCGGCCTGAATGTCATTCAATTTGCCATTGGCAGCTATCTGGAGCCATTCCTGACCGGCACATCGCTGGCAATCTCGCCTTTCGCCGTTATGTTTTCGGTGTTTTTCTGGAGCTTCATGTGGGGGGTGCCCGGGGCTTTCATCGGCGTGCCGATCCTGATCGTTGTGGTCACATGGTGCGCGCACGAGAAGTCAACACGCTGGGTCGCAACGTTGCTGTCTGGGGGATCTTCATCGGCTTGATGTCTGTCGATGCCGTTAACTATACCGTCCTCGAAGCGGAGCGATTAATCAGGCGATTAAACTTGAGTTTTCAGGCAATTCAGGTTAGATTGATGCCTATGCGGGGAGATGTTCTTTGGCAGAAAGATGTCTCCGATGGGTTTTCTCGCGTGTCTGGCGCATGTCGACTGCGCCGTAAAGAATATATATTATTCATTCCTAATGCATATGGGGCTTCAACACCGTGTCACGACGGCGGGGTTGTTGAATGACTCCAGTCGAGAAGTTGTCTCGCTCTCCCGCTTGCTCATCCCATGCTCATTGCTCGCGCCGTCGAGGGTTCCGTCGTGATCTCCCACATGGCGAGAACGGCTCCGGCAGGGTTGAACGGGCATGCGATCGGCGGAGCCGCGGCTCGCATCACGGCTGATCCTGCGCCCGTCATCCCGCAACGAACTTCAATTCCCCGCTTCGAATTCTCGACCCGCGAGTTGCCCCGGAAGGATCAATTTGCCGCGTGGCGCCAGAGCTTCGCGACCATGCTCGACTTTGCCGAGCCGAGCGACACGGCGGCGGGTTTCGCCGGCACGCAGGTCATCTGGGACCTGGGCGATCTTGCCCTGGCTGAGGTCAGCACCGATGGTTTGGACTTCACCAGTCTGGCGGGCCACATTCGCCGAGATCCCATCGATCATTGGTTGGTGACTCTTATCCAGGAAGGCCGATCGCAGACGATCACTCCCTCCCGGTCCTTCGACGGGGACGCCGGATCGGTGCAGGTGCATCCGCTCGGCGGTGTCTTCGAGGGAAGCGTTACAGACAGCGAAATGCTGTTGCTTTTCGTACCCCGCGACTTCTGCCGCGACATGGGGTGGGGTCTCGACGCCGCCGAATTCTCCGTGCTTCGTGGGGGCATGGGACCGCTGTTTGTCGACTACCTGACCAGCCTCGCCCAGAGACTTCCTACGATGGATGTTGGTGATCTTCCTGACTTGCTCAGTGCGACCCGCGCGATGCTACACGGTTGCATCGCACCATACTCGGACCTTCTCGCCGAAGCCCATGACCAGATCTCCGCCACCTTGCTCGAGCGCGCCCGTCGATTCGTGCAGCGCCACCTTTTCGAGCCTGATCTGTCCATTGAGCAAATGACACGCGAACTCGGGATATCGCGCTCCCGGCTCTACCGGCTTTTCGAAGCTTCCGGAGGGGTCGTGCACTATATCCAGCATCGGCGCCTCCTGGCGGCCCACGCAGCGCTCGCCGATCCGAATGACCGCCGTCGAATTCTCGACATTGCCGACGAATACGGTTTCTGTGATGGCGCAGAATTCAGCCGCGCTTTCAGGCGCGCGTTCGGATACTGCCCAAGCGAAGTGAGAACCGGTGTCAAGAACGGACCGTCGAACTGGCACGTAGACGAGGTGCAGGCGGCCGCTCCTGTCCAGCGGTTGGGCCAACTTCTTCACAGACTGCAAGCATGATCGCAGGCCAATCAAGGACGCGACCGGCATTTGGCCGCGCCGCGCGGCGATAAGGTTCGACAGCGCAGGCCTGTCCAGATTTGACCCTTACGCAGCTGGCGGGGAAACCATCATTTCCGCGTGGCAATTGGCGCAGCGCGCGCTTGTCCCGACAATCTCGGCGTCGCTCACGCGCAGCTCCCTGCGGCATTTCGGGCAAGTGAGGCCTGCCGGTGTCTCCGCAAAATCAAACTGCGGGCCGACATAAGCGCAGACCATGTGATGGATGACCGGGGAAAATACCAGGCGAGCAGCGCCGCACACCGGACAAAACGACTGATCCGCCTCGATCTGCATTTGGGTTGCGCCCCCGACGAGACAATTAGCGAAGCCCAAGAAAATCAACCAGCGCGGCGGCTGTGCGGGCGGCGAAACCAGTATAGTACATGTGGACTTCGACGGTGGCGTCCAGGGCGGGCGCTACCGCGTCCTGGCTGAATCGGACGCGTGCGATCTGCGCCGACTGACCAGTGGGCGGCCCGACAGTCTGCTCCGCGCCGAGCACGTCAGAGATCGGCAAAATTTCGGCGATCACGCCCAGGATTCGCCTGTTGCCGAACAGCACGAAGACTTCATCTCCTACCGTCGGATCGACCAAGCGATAGTTTGGAACGTACCAGTCGACGTAGATGTCCGTCGTGTCATAAATTTCGGCGATGGCGGTGCCCGCCACCAGCGACTGCCCCGTGCGCGCGAAACGCCGCGACACGACGCCGGCGATCGGCGCGACAACCCGGCCATCGGCGAACTCACGCTCGGTCCGGTCGAGGTGCTGCTGCAGCCGCTGACGCAATGCGCTCAAGGATTCGATCTGGACGGAAGCCTCCGCGGCTTCAGCCTCCTGCGAGGCGACGGCTTTGAGCGCCTGCGCACGCGCGTTGAGAACCTCCATCTGGTAGGAGAGGCTCACGCTCGCGGAAGGGGCAGTTTCGAGGCGTTTCACCGCCTCCTCGGTGAGTCGCAGGTAGGAGCGCGTCGCCTCAAGGGAGTCGCGCGCGACACGCTCCCTAATCCGCAGCTCGGCCTCGCGGCCCGCAAGGTCGGCCAGCGCGCGCATGTAGGTCGCGACGATCTCGTCCTGCTGCGGCGAGCGGACTTGCGCAATCTTGTCGCCTGCGCTGATCTTGTCGCCGGGCGCCACATGAGTGTCGATGACCTGCACAACATAGGGGAGCGACACCAGCTGTCGGGGCGCCGAGACGATGCCGGGTCCGCCGAGAAAGACGAGCGGCGCGCCGAAATAAATGATGACGACGGCGAGCAGTCCAAAGACGCTCGTACCGTAGACGATGCGGACGAACCTTCCGGCCGCGCGCCGGCGACTCTCGATCGGATCGGGAATATTGGGATCAAGGCGGTTGAGCTCGATGTTCATCTGTTTCGTCTCAGCTCCGGTCGCTCAAAAGCGCGCGACGAACGCGCAGCGGCACGTAGTCGTCATGCCGCGAACTGGCGAACAGGATTTCGGCGGAGTAGGTCACGAACCGCGCGCACTTCATGACGATGCCCTGGTAGAGCGGGAAGATCAGCGACACCGAAAAGCTAAAGAAGCCGGCGGAATTGTTAAACAATGCGAATGCAAGCGCAACATTGAACAACGATATGGCAAGCATCAGTATGTAGACGGCCGCAAGAAAAAGAAACGCGTTCTCGCCAAACACAGCAACAATGTAGGCCAGATAAAACGGAAACACGAGCGTAGGAATCAAGTCGAGAACGATGAAGTCCAGTCTTTGAAGCGTATCCGGCAGCCGTTCTTGCGGGTGGAGCAGACTGAATTCGCCATACATCAGGAAGCGGACTCGCAAGGCGTCCCGGTCCCAGCGCGCCCGTTGCCGCAACAGACTGACGGGGTTGTCCGGAACGGCTGTGGTTGCCCAGGCATCCGGTACAAAGCGGACAGCATGGCCCAAGCGGCGCAGGCGCAGAGTGAATTCCAGATCCTCGCCGGGACCGACATCGAGCCCGCCCTGCTGCATGAATACCTCGCGCCGGTACATGGAGCAGGCCCCGGAGCAGCATGCGATGGCCTCGATCATGTCGAGGAAAGAACGTCCCGCGGACAGCGACATCAGATACTCGACGCTCTGAAGCCCGGTCGTCAGCGTTTGTCGCTCGTTGGCGACGTCGATGTTGCAACTCGCAGCCGCCACGTGCGGATCGCTGAAGACAGCTGCCATCCGCGATAGCGTCGTCGGATCGAAGGTCGTATCCGGATCCGCGGTCAGCAGCAGATCGCCACGGGCGAATCGCGCCGCGGCGTTCACTGCTGCGCTGCGGCCGCGCGTGCCGTGGCAGATGATCATGTCCACCTCGCCGCGCGCGCGAGCGCGCTCACCGATCGCCCGGGTCGCATCGGTGGATCCGTCATCGACGACGATGATCTCGAGCGGTGGCAAGGTCTGCCGGCGCAGTGAAGCGATCGAACTGTCGAGCCCGGCGGCGCCGTTGAAGGCCGGCAGGATGACGCTGACTGAAGCGTCGCCGGGCGGGGCGTGGCCATGCCCAGGCCTCCTCAGCATGAGGAGCAGAGCAAGCGAGATCAAGGAGAATGTGTAACGGGGAATGTCGAAGATCAGCGCCCCGAACATCAGCGAGAACAAGTTCGTTCCGGCCAGATGCTGCGCCAACTCGAGCATGCGGACACTACGCTGTCTTGGCCGCTGGCAGCCAGCCGTATGTCAGCCAGGCAATGCCATGCGAAATGAGGTCAATGCCGAGCAAGAATCCAAGCACCCAAAGACCAGTCATGGGCCATCCAGTCAGGATGACCAGCCCAGCCAGAATTCCGAATGCGCCCGACAGAACCATTGTCCAGCCGACGTCGCTCCAGCGCTTGACGCCGACAAAAAGGCGCACGACGCCGGAGGCCGTGAGCAGCAGTCCGAGGATGTAGGTCAGGACAAGGGCCCCAGACAGAGGCTGGCTCACCACCATGGCGCCGAAAACGACGTACAGGATGCCAAGGAGGAATTGCCATACGAAGCCGCCCCATCCTTTCATCCAGAAGGCGTGCATCATCTCGAACGCACCCACGACGATGGCGGTGACACCAATGACTATGGCGCTGATTACCGTGGCCAGCGCTATATCCCCCAAAACGAACACTCCCCCGACAATCAGCACAAGACCAAGAAGAAGACGAACCGCAGTGGGTGGCGCAGTCGATGCCGTTCCATTCTCATAGGCGGTCATGTTCTCCTCCTCGATTGCGGGACTGTCTCATCGGCGTTCGATTTCTGCCTTCGGTCGGACAGCGGCCCATTCCGCGATGTGCTGGATCACCGCGAACAGGGTCGGGATGATAAAGAGGCCGATCGTCGTTGCGGCCAGCATGCCGCCAAAGATCGTGACGCCCACCGCCTGGCGCGCGCCGGCGCCGGCGCCGGTGGATACCGCCAGTGGGATAATGCCCAGAATGAAGGACAGGGCCGTCATCATGACGGCGCGGAAGCGCTGCTCGGCACCAAGTCTTGCCGCTTCGGCGATCGGGTGCCCCTGTTCGCGGCGTTCCTTGGCGAATTCGACGATCAGGATGGCGTTCTTCGAGGCCAGCCCGATCAGCAGCACGATGGCGATCTGCGCGTAAAGGCTGTTTTGCAGTCCGAAAAGCATGAGTGCCCCGGTGGCGCCGAACAAGGCGGCTCCAAGGGACAGGATGACGGCGATCGGAAGCATCCAGCTTTCGTATTGCGCTACCAGGAACAGATAGGCGAACAGAAAGGCCAGCCCAAAGATAAGGGTCTCCTGTCCGGCGCTGCGTCGCTCCTGGAACGAGAGGCCGGACCACTCGTAGCCAAAGCCGGCCGGCAGCGCGTGGACAGCGGCGCGTTCGATGGCGTCCATCGCCGCTCCGGAACTGCCGCCGGGCGCGACCTGCCCGTTGATCTGTGCCGCTACCGAGAGGTTGTAGCGGGAGATGACGAAGGGCGCGAGGATGGTGCTGGTCGACACCACCGCCCTGAGCGGCACCATTGCACCGGTCCGGCTGCGTACATGGAGATTGAGGATATCCTCGGCGTCCCCACGATGCTCGGCGTCAGCCTGCAGGTTGACCTGGAAGACCCGCCCCTGCAGCGTGAAATCATTCACGTAACGCGACCCGAAGCTGGCGCCGATCGTCGAATAGATGTCGGACACGCTCACGCCAAGCGCTTCTGCGCGAATCCGGTCGACATCGACGTAAATCTGCGGCACATCGGCGCTGAAGGTTGTCGCCACGCCGCCGATTTCCGGTGCCTGGTTGATCGCCGCAACGAATCCGCGCACCACCTCCGCGATCTCCTCCGGCGACTGCCCCTGCAAAGCCTGGAGGCGCAGGTCGAGGCCGCCGACCGCGCCGATGCCGGAAATGGCCGGTGGCGAAAAGACAGCGACATTTGCGCCCGGAATGGTCGAGAACTGTGCGCGCAATCTTGCGAGGATGGCGTCCAGCCGCAGGTCCGGCGTGTTGCGCTGGTCCCAGGGATCCAGCGCCGCGACCACCATTGCTCCGTTGGGAGATTGCGTCCCCTGCACGATGCTGAAGCCGGCGACCGAAATGACGTTTTCGACGCCTTTCGTCGCCGACAGCGTCTTTTGAACCTCGCCTACAATCGCCCTCGTGCGATCAAGGGAGGCTGCGTTCGGAAGCTGGATATCCACAAACAGGGCGCCCTGGTCCTCGTCCGGGAGAAAGGTGGCAGGCAGGCTGCCGAGCAGCAGGTAGGCGGCCAGGAAGCAGGCGGCAAGCGCGCCGAGAGGTATGATCCACAGCCGCACCAGGAACCCGACTATCCGGCCATAGCCGACGCGCGTCGCCTCCAGGAGGCGAGCGAACCAGCCAAGTGGACCGCGCCGATATCCGCCCTGTCCGCGTCTCAGCAGGATCGCGCTGAGTGCGGGACTGAGTGTCAGGCCGACAAACGACGAGAGAACCAGCGCCGCCGACAGCGTGATCGCGAATTGACGGTAGAGCTGCCCGCTAATGCCGGACAGAAAAGCTGTCGGCGTCACCACGGCGAGGAGCACGAGCGTGGTGGAAATGATCGGACCCGTGATCTGCCCCATCGCCTTGCGGGCGGCCGCCGCCGTATCGATCGCGGGGTCGTCCTCCATGACATGCTTGACATTCTCGACGACAAGGATCGCGTCATCCGCGACCAGTCCGATGGCCAGCACCAGGGCGAGCAGCGAGATCGAGTTTATCGAGTATCCAACCGCCAGCAGGACGGAGATGGCGCCCAGCATCGAGACGGGCATCGCCAGTGCCGAGACCAGGGTGGCGCGCCAGTCCTGCAGGAACAGGTATGTGACGACGAGCACGATAAGGAAAGCCTCGCCGAGGATACGCACGATCAGCGCAAGGCTCGTCCGGACGAAACGCGTTGCATCGTAGACGACCTGGTATTGGAGGCCGGGCGGGAACCCGGATGAAAGGCGCTGGAGCTCGGCGAGCACGGCGTTGGCGGTCTGGATGGCGTTGGCCCCCGGCGCCTGGTTTATCTGCAACATCGCCGTTTCATGCCCAGCGAAGCTCGCGCTGGATGAATAATTCCGGGCACCGAGTTCGATGCGGGCGATGTCGCGCAGCCGTATGATAGCTCCGGCCCCGCCGGTGCGCACGACGATGTCGCCGAATTCATCCGTGCTCATGAGCCGGCCGCGCGCCACGAGTGTATATTGTAGCTCGGTGCCTTCCCGCGCCGGCGGGGCGCCGGCCTGGCCGAGCGAGGCCTGGATGTTCTGCCGCTGAATGGCAGCCGCCACGTCGTCGGCCGTTATGCCGAGCGCATCCATGCGCGCCGGATCCATCCATACACGCATCGAGTATTCGGACGCGCCGACGACGGAAGCCTCGCCGACACCCGCGACGCGCGAGATCGCATCGGCGATCGTCGTCGACGTGAAATTGGTGATCTGCAGCACGTCGAGCTTGCTGTCCGGAGAATAGAAGGCGATGCCGAGCACGAAATCGGGCGAGCGCGACCGCACCGATACGCCTTGCTGGGTGACCGCGGCCGGCAACTGGGAAATCGCCAGTTGCGCCCTGTTCTGCACATTGACCTGCGCAATGTCGGGATTTGTCCCCACTTCGAAAGTCACGGACAGCGAATATTGCCCGGCATTCGAACTCGTCGATGACATGTACATCATATTGGGGACGCCATTGATGGCGGTCTCCAATGGGCCACCGACGACATCGGCAATCACTTCCGCGCTGGCGCCGGGATAGGTGGCGGAAACCGTGACCGTCGGCGGCGTGATCTCAGGGTATTGTTGGACCGGCAGCGAAAAGATGGCGATCGCGCCGGCAATCGAAATGACGATTGAAATGACGATCGCCAGCCGGGTCCGGGTGATGAAGAGATCGGAAATCATGTGCCGCCGCCGACCGGCTGGCCTTCGCTCGGCTGGACCGTCATGCCTTCGGCGAGACGCTGGATTCCCTGGACGACGACCTGCTCGCCTCCATTCAAGCCGGTGTTGACCGCCCATCCATTGCCGACGCGCGCCCCAGTATCGATGCGCCGCTGCGAGACGACATTGTTCTTGCCCAGCAGATAGACGAACCGCCCCTCGCTATCCTGCAGCACCGCCGTCTGGGGCACTACCGGCAAGCTGGGTGCGTCTTTCCGCTGCACATAGAGGGTGACGAATTGCCCGGGGAGAAGGATGTGACGAGGATTGGGGAAAACCGCGCGAGCCGCGACGGTACCCGTCTGCGGGTCGATCTCGTTCTCGACAAATTCGAGTCGACCAGGCGCGTCGTAGTCCGTCCCGTTGGCAAGACGCAGTGAAAGCTTCAGCTTGTTCGGATCGATGTTGCTGCCGTCCGCCTCCTGCTGCCGTATGGTCACAAGCAACCCCTCGGTCACGGCGAAAGCCACGCGGACCGTGTCCAGGCTGACTATTCGTGCCAGCGAACCGGAATCCGGTCCGACCAGATTGCCCGTCGTGAATGTCGCACGGCCGATGGTGCCGGAGATCGGTGCCGTGACGCGAGCATAGGCCAGGTTGAGCTCGGCGGTGTGGAGGGCCGCCTCCGCAACCTGCACATCGGCGGCAGCGACATCGAATGCCGCCTGGACCTCGTCCAGGGCGGCCTGCGAGACCGTTCTTCGAGCGAACAGATCCCGGTTGCGCGTCAGCGTCCGTTCGGCCGACCCGCGTGTCGCCTCGGCGCGCGCCACCTGCGCCCGTGCCGACGTGACCAGGGCATCAAGCTGATCCGGTTCGATTTCAAACAGCGTGTCCCCAACCTTCACCGTCTGCCCATCCTTGAAATCGACGGAATGCAGAAAGCCGGTGACGCGCGCGCGGATGTCCACTGCTTCGATCGCCTCGACACGAGCGGTAAACTGCGCGGGACTGCTCACCTCCTGGACCTTGATCTGTTCGATGACGACAGCAGGCGGCGGAAGTCCCTGCCTCGCTCCAGCCTGCTGAGCGAAGGCAATGGAGCCGATGCAAGGGGTTGCGGCGGCGGCCAGACAAACGATCATCAAGCAGGTGCAGACATGCCTGGTCATCCGCTTCTCAACCGAACAATGTTGCCCGGATGTTTCGCGTGAGATGTTCATGACCCGGCCCTGCGCATCGTCAGGGATATGGCAATGTACGCGCCGCCGGCGACAAGGAGGGAAATGCCAGCAATCGTACCTGGCGTGTAGGTGCTGGTGTAGGGCAACTTCAATGCGAGCGTTGCGCTAGCCGCCAGCGCCACCAGGCCCGAAACTCCGAACCACTGCCAACCAGCTTGATTCCGCACCCGCACCGCGAGCGCGACTTGCAGAATGCCCTGAACGAGAAACACCAGAGCGATCACGAGAGTGATCGCGAGAGCGCCCTTCAAGGGGTTGAAGTATATCAGGATACCACCGACCAGCTCGACCGCGCCGGTCAATTCCTGCCAGATGAACCCGCTCCACTCCTTGACCTGCAGGGATTGGACCATCTTCACGATGCCTGCGAGCGAAAGAACGAATCCGAGGACGACACTTGCCGCAAATGTTGAAACCACGGGCAGGGCGACAGCCAGCACTCCAGCCGACGCCAGGGCAATGCCCAACGCCAAAAACCACCCCCATTTGGAACGCAGGGAGGCCGCTTGATGCCGGTGATCGGTTCCGTTCGTGGAAACGCCGCTCATCGTCGATTGCCTAACCAGAATTCCTGCATGAACGCCGTCCATCTCTGATCTCCGGAAGCGCTCTTCGCTGTCAGTAGTCCACCGGATCCCGGATTATCGGACAGGTCATGCAATGGCCGCCACCACGACCGCGGCCCAGTTCCGCGCCGATGATGGTAATGACCTCGATGCCCTCTTTGCGCAGCAGCGTGTTCGTGTAGGTGTTGCGGTCATAGGCATAGACGACGCCTGGCGACGCACAGACGAGGTTGGCGCCGCTGTCCCACTGGGTGCGCTCGCGCACATAGGCGTTGCCGCCGGTCTCCACCACGCGCATCTTCTTGAGGCCGAGCGAGTCGCGCACCGTCTCGACGAAGGTGCCCTTGTCCTTGTGCAGCTCGACGCCGCCCTTGCCGTTAGGCCGGTAGGAGAATGCCTCGATGCCATTGACGATGTCGGGGTAGAGCAACACGCAGTCGCGGTCGGCGAAGGTGAACACCGTGTCGAGATGCATCGCCGCGCGCAGCTTCGGCATCGCCGCGACGATGACGCGCTCGGCCGCGCCCTTCTCGAACAACGTCGCCGCGAGCTGGCTGATGGCCTGACGCGAGGTGCGCTCGCTCATGCCGATCAGCACATTGCCCTTGCCGATCGGCATGACGTCGCCGCCTTCCAGCGTGGCGAGGCCCCAATCCTTTGTCGGGTCACCCCACCACACGTTCACCTTGCCGGCGAAGTCGGGATGGAACTTGTAGATCGAGGTGGTGAGGATGGTCTCCTCATGCCGCGCCGGCCAGTAGAGCGGGTTCTGCGTGACGCCGCCATAAATCCAGCAGGTCGTGTCGCGGGTGTAGAGCGTGTTCGGCAGCGGTGGCAGCAGATACTCGTTCACCCCGGCCGCGTCGCGGATCAGCTCGAGCTGTTCGCCGCCGATGGATTCGGGAAATTCATGGGTCGAGAGGCCACCGATCAGCGTCTCCGCCAGATCGCGGTTGGAGAGCCCCTCCAGATAGGAGCGCACCTCGTCGACGAGGCCGAGGCCGACCTGGTTCGGCACCACCTGATTGTCGAGAATCCACTTTTTTGCTTCAGGAATGGCGACGGTCTCGGCGAGCAGATTGTGCATCTCGACCACTTCCACGCCGCGGTCGCGCATCTTGGTCATGAAGTCGAAATGGTCGCGCTTGGCATTGTCGACCCACAGCACATCGTCGAACAGCAGTTCGTCGCAGTTGCTGGGCGTCAGGCGCTGATGGGCGCGGCCGGGCGCACAGACCATGACCTTGCGAAGCTGGCCGACCTCGGAATGCACGCCGAATTTCGTTTCCATCGCCATGGATTGTGCCTTTCTCGTCAAGGTGTGATGGCGCCGGTCAGCAGGCCGACGAAACCGGCGAGCCCAGCGACCAGGGTGACAGCGAAGATGATGAGTTCGACCGATGTGAAGAACCGCGCGTTCTGTTCGCGCCGCGCCCAGAAATAGAGGATGGTGCCAGGCGCGAAGAGGACCGCCACCAGCAGCACGTATTTCAGGCCGGCGGCGACGAACATGAACAGTGTATAAATGACAGCGATCCAGGCGAAGAGCTGGTCGCGCCCGCGCTCGTTCTGCGTGGTTTCGTAGCCCAGGCCGCTGCGCGCGATCAGCACGCCATAGCCCGCGACCAGCAGGTAGGGCAGCAGCGCCGTCACGCTGGTCATGTCGAGCATGAAGTTGAAGGCGTCACGCGACCAGTAGGTTGAGATGACGAACAGCGAGACGACGATGTTGGTCAGCCAGAGCGCATTGGCCGGCACGCGGTTGCTGTTCTGCGCCGCGAAGAGCTTCGGCATGTCCTGCGACTTGGCGGCGGCGAAGAGCACCTCGGCGCAGATCAGCGACCAGGCGAGATAGGCGCCGAGCACCGAGATCAGAACGCCGATGGAAATCAGCACCGCGCCCCAATGGCCGACGGCCAGTTCCAGCGCGCCGGCGAGAGAGGGGTTCTGCACCCCGGCGATCGCCGCGCGAGGCGCGGTCGCATAGGGCAGCATCGTGATCGCGACCATGAGGCCGGTCACGGCCACGAAGCCGAGGATGGTTGCGGAACCCACATCCGACCGCGTCTTGGCAAAGCGGGAATAGACGCTCGCGCCCTCGATGCCGAGGAACACGAAGACCGTAATGAGCATGGTGTCACGCACCTGCGCAACCAGCGTCTTCTCGGGCATGCCCACGCCGCCGAAGAAGTTTTCGGAGAATTGCGAATAGTTGAAGAAGAAGATGAAGGCGAGGATCGCAACGATCAGTGGCACGATCTTGGCGATGGTGACGACGGTGTTGATGAAGGTCGCCTGCTCAACCCCCCGAAGGATCAGAAAGTGGAACGCCCAGATGCCGATCAGCGACACGATGATCGCGATCGCGGTGCTTCCATCGCCGAAGGGGCCCGGGAAGAAGCGTCCCAGCGTCGAGCCGATCAGCACCCAGTAGAACACGTTACCGAGGCAACTGCCGAGCCAGTAACCGAAGGCGGACAGGAAGCCCATATAGTCGCCGAAGCCGGCCTTGGCATAGGCGAAAACGCCGGAATCGATGTCTGGCCGTTTCTCGGCCAATGCCTGGAACACACGGGCCAGCATGTACATGCCGGTACCGGCGATCAGCCAGGCGATGATGGCGCCGAACGGGCCGGTTGCGGTAGCGAACCGGCCAGGCAGGTTAAAGATACCCGCCCCAACCATCGATCCGACGACCATTCCGATCAATGCGAATAAGGACAGCTTCTGCTCGGATTTGCTGGTCACGGTTCTCTCCGGCGATGGGCGACAAAGCGAGCCCACAACCGATGGGCGAGCAAATCTATGCCTTTGAAACGGGCGTGAAATTAGCTGGGAATCTCACGGCTTGGCACCAAGTCTCTATTTGGGACTTGTGGCGTCGCAGAGCGTCACCTCGGCTAGACTTGGCGATGACGTCGATGCAGCATCGAACCTCATCGCCTCCCTGGCCGCGCTGGAGCGGGCGGAAGGATGGTCTGGAATGCGACAGTAAAGCGCTCACAGCCGGGTAAGCAAAGGCCCTCCTTAGGACGCGACCATGACATCCGAGACCCCGCGATCCCTTTCATTGGCCGCGCTAGCCTCCATGGTGGTCGGATCAATGATCGGCGCGGGTATATTTTCGCTCCCGCGCACTTTCGCCCACGCGACCGGGCCGGTTGGCGCCATCATCGCCTGGTGTATCGCCGGAGCCGGGATGTACACCCTGGCGCGCGTCTTCCAGGCACTCGCGGAGCGCAAGCCCGAACTAGACGCCGGCATCTTTGCCTATGCCAAGGCCGGTTTCGGTGACTACGCGGGGTTTCTCTCCGCCTTCGGCTACTGGCTGGTCGCCTGTATCGCCGACGTCTCCTACTGGGTCCTGATCAAGTCGACGCTTGGCGCTTTCTTCCCGTTTTTCGGCAACGGCGACACGGTTCCGGCCGTCCTGGTCTCCTCGCTCGGCCTCTGGCTATTCCATTTCACGATCCTGCGCGGGATCAGAGAGGCTGCCGTCGTCAACACCGTTGTGACCGTCGCAAAAGTCGTCCCCATCCTTGTCTTTATCGTGCTTCTGATGGGCGCGTTCAACACCGACCTGTTCGTCGCGAACCTCTGGGACGCAGGGTCCGCATCGCCGGATGGTCTCTTCCAGCAAATCCGCGCGACCATGCTGGTCACCATATTTGTCTTCATCGGTATCGAGGGAGCAAGCGTCTATTCCCGCTACGCACAAAAACGCTCGGACGTCGGCACCGCCACGATCCTGGGTTTTGTCGGCGTGCTGTGCTTGATGGTCCTGGTTACTCTGCTGCCCTACGCCACACTGGCGCGGACGGAAATCGCGGCTATGAGACAGCCATCCATGGCCTCCGTGCTGGAGGCCCTCGTCGGACCGTGGGGCGGAATTTTCGTCAGCATTGGACTGATTGTTTCGGTGCTTGGAGCCTATCTGGCCTGGTCTCTGATTTGTGTGGAGGTGTTGTTCGCAGCCGCGAAGAGCGGAGACATGCCCAAGATCTTTGCGATCGAAAACCGCCACAAGGTGCCATCCGCCGCCCTCTGGCTGACCAATATCGTGATTCAGTTGTTTCTGATCAGCACTCTTTTCTCGGAAGACGCATTCGCGCTGATGGTGAAGCTGAGCAGCGCCATGATCCTGATTCCTTACCTGCTGGTTGCCGCATACGGCCTCCTTCTCGCGCTGCGTCACGAGACCTACGACACCAGACCGCAGGAGCGATCCCGCGACCTGATCGTTGCCGGTATCGCAACGCTCTATGCCGCGTTCATGATCTACGCAGGCGGCCTGAAATTCCTTTTGCTGTCGTCCATCCTCTATGCACCCGGCACCTTGCTTTTTGTTCAGGTCAGACGGGAGCAGAACAAGCCGGTGTTGGTCGGCGCGGAATGGATTGTCTTTGCGGCCGCGGCAGTTGGCTGCCTTGTTGGGATCTACGGCGTTGCGACGGGCCGGATCGTTATCTAGCCTCGAGGAGGAACGGGATATTCGACCCGTCGAAGGCGCTCGTAAAGAGATGCTTCGTCGAGCGTGCCCATCGAGATAAGCGCCATTGCGCTTGCTCTCAGTTCGGCCGCGCGATGACTGCCTTCGGCAATTCCCTGCTCGCGGCAAACGCGGTTGTAGACCCGCTTCAAAAGGATGAGGTCGCTCCGATGAGTGGTTCCAAATCTGGACGTTTTGGGGTTAGCCATGGCTCACTCCCACCTGGATGGCAGCTCGGTTCAAGCCCGCCAATGCTCGTGATCTTTTATCACCGGCGAAAGCAGACTACCCCTCTCAAGTCGGGAGTCCAGCCTGGAATGGCGTGTGACGCCCATGGAACGGGAGCGCTCCTGGCCGGAAGGACACTCTCCATCGCATTGTCGAGGCGTATGCCAGTCTGTTCGATGTCGTGCGTCCACGAAATTCCGCCGTACTCAATTCGCAAAAAAAGTACGGCGGATTTTCGCTAAGCGCTTGAAAATATTGGTGAAGGACGCAGTCTCAGGCGAACCCGTCTCTGCCTGTTTACAGGGAATTTACAGCGATTTTTCACGCTGGGAGGCGTTGCCTCGCCTCCCATTCTGCTGTTTTGATCAATGAATTCAGACATTTATAATTTACGGGTGCCTATCGCGAAGCAGGGAACCGAGAATGCAACTAAATCGTCCGAAACTCCCGGTTTCCCAATTGACAGTAATTTATCGAAGCTGCGGAATTTCATAATCGCGCCAGAGTTCGAGTACCTCTCCGTCGTGGACCCGGTCGCCAATACGCTGAAAAAGGACTTGATGTAGTCCCGCACCAGAGCGAACGTCTTTGCATGATCGGGATAACACGGCGGTAACGACGCACTTGGACGACGAGTTGGAAGATTGGGAGCGACGGTCGCTAGCTGGGGATTTTTCCCAAATACCGCATCCATTCCTCTGGAGTCAGTCGGCGCGCTTGGCGCATTTCTTGAATGGCTACAAGGAAGCCGGCGGGTTTGATGAACTCGCTCACCTGCACCGTCGGATCGCCACAGGTGTACGGGACGGCCGTTCGCCGTGGCGCGGAAGCGCAAGAGACTTGTGGCTTTGTCTCTTCTTCGAGCATCGGGCCGCTCGCCACACGGGATCGGATGGTGACGACAGGATCCTCGACTGCCTTTGTGAAGAACTCCGAAAGTCCCTGCAGTCCCTCAACCTCCATGAAGCGCGTGATCTAGCATCTCGGCTAGAACCGTTCTGACAGCCGTCGGCGCAAATCGGTCGCTCAGCTCCTTTCACTGTGTACGTGATCGGATCGTGGGACAGAAATAGTACGATCTCGACGCGAGTGAACGAATCACCACAAACGTAGATTAGTGCCCGACGTCGGAGCGCCCTTATTTGCAACCGCCGTTGATAACACACATCGCTTCTCGCTGACATTCGCTGCCGAAGCTTACCCAATGTCTGAACAAAAGGATTACATATGTCGAACAAAAATAGAACTACCAAATTAGGCTCTCACGATGGAGAGCGAGAACCACCCACCGGAGCTGGCGCCTCAAACGAGCTTCTGCATGTTGAATACCGCCAGATCACATCGCTGAAGCCCTATGCGCGCAATGCAAGAACGCATTCGCGCAAACAGGTCAAACAGATCGCCGACAGCATCACGACATTCGGCTTCGCCAACCCGGTTCTGCTTGATCAGGAAGGGACTATTCTCGCTGGTCATGGCCGGGTAGAGGCAGCCAAGCTGCTCAAGATGGACCGGGTTCCCTGCGTCATGCTGAACACGATGACGCCGCAGCAGAAGCGCGCCTTCGTACTGGCGGACAACAAGCTAGCTCTCAATGCAAGATGGGACGAAGACTTGCTTGCCGAAGAACTCAAAGCGCTCATCGATGTCGATGTTGACCTTGGCTTCGGCGCCGAGATTACCGGTTTCTCGATCGCCGAGATCGACCACCTCGTCGAAGGGCTGGCTCCAGAGGAAGAAGGCAACCCCAAAGACGATGCGTTACCTCCGCTCGAAGAAGGCTCGCGATGCAATCCAGGCGACGTCTGGCAGCTTGGCCGGCACCGACTGATCTGCGGCAACGCGCTCGATGTTGAGGTGATCGCCGCCCTGATGGATGGCCAGATTGCCAGGATGGTATTCTCTGATCCGCCCTACAATGTTGAAATCCAGGGCCACGTCGGCGGTTCGGGAAAGACGAAGCACCGCGAGTTTGCGATGGCTTCGGGCGAGATGACCTCTACCGAGTTTACCGATTTCCTCGCCGCCTCGTTTCGAAATCTCGTGCGTCACTCCTGCGGTGGCTCCATTCACTTCATCTGCATGGACTGGCGCCATATGGGTGAAATGCTCAAGGCCGGCGGAGGTGTCTATTCCGACCTGAAGAACCTGATCGTCTGGGCCAAGGACAATGGCGGAATGGGGACATTCTACCGGTCTCGTCACGAACTGATTTTTGCCTTCAAGAATGGCGACGCGCCGCACATCAACACGTTCGAGCTTGGCCAGCACGGGCGCTACCGGACAAACGTCTGGCAGTACAAGGGCGTCAACACTTTGAAGGCCGGCCGAATGGACGAGCTTGCGCTCCATCCAACGGTCAAGCCCGTTCAGATGATTGCCGACGCGATCAAGGATTGCTCTGGCCGCGGCGATATCATTCTCGACATTTTCGGCGGGTCAGGCTCGACGCTCATTGCGGCGGAGAAGACCGGTCGACGGGGCTTTCTGTGCGAACTCGACCCGATCTACTGCGATCGCATCATTCGACGATGGGAGGTCTACGCCAAGGACGAAGCGATCCGCATCGTCGAAGGCACGTCAACCAGTTCCAAATTCCAGGAGGCAGCACAATGAGTAAGGCAAGCAATCGAGGTGACAAGCCTTCTTCGAAGAAGCCGGAGCGGAACTATGAGGTCGGCTATGCCAAGCCGCCTGCTGAGAGAAAGTTCAAGCCCGGTCGGTCCGGCAATCCTGCCGGTCGCCCACGTGGCTCCAAAAACAGAATCAAGGATAGCGACCTTACCTCTATCGTGTTGGGGGAAGCTCAGCGCTCCATCAAGATCAATGACGGCGGGCGCTCGATCAAGCTATCAGTCGGACGGGCCGTAGTGCGCGCCATTTGCATCAATGCTCTGAAGGGCAATGTACACGCCCAGCGCCGAGCAACCGAACTGATGCATGCAGCCCAGAGAGAGCAAGATCGCATTGAACGCGAAAACCTTTCAGAATTCATGGAATACAAAATTTAGGCGGAGCAAGAACTCGAGCGGCGCGCTCGGCTAGGTCTAAAAGACCTGCCGGAAATCATACCGCATCCCGACCAGATCACCTTCGATATCCGCAACAACAAGATTTGGTTTGTTGGTCCTTGGACTAAGGAGGAAAAGGCCCAGTCGATCGCCACCTACGAGGAATACCGAGAGGATTCCCGCCAAATGGTTCAATTCATCAGGAACCGACTTGCGGCCTCTGAGGAAGCGCTCGGAGTGGAAAGCAATCCGGCCAGGCGAAAGCGCATCAACAAAGACATCCAAAAGGACATAAAGGTTATCGACGACCTCAAGCGAAGTTCCGAGGAGCTTCTAGAGAAACTGCGCCCATGGGGTTTCGTGGAGACGCGCGATCTCTGGGAGGAGATGATAGAGCTCAAATTTCCGTGGGCGCCATAATATCTGTCGATTCAAAACCTGGGGATGCTCGCGGCTAGGCCGTGTTCGTCTATATGCTCGGCAAGTTCGGCGGTGCTGGCTAGGCACCATGACAGGCCACTGAGCGGAGGTTCTGGAATGGCAGCATTGGGGCCGGAACCGGCCGGTCCGCTGTCAGGGCGAGCTCGGAGGATAGCTACCATTCGGCAGACGACCTCTGAGTGGGCGTTCATCAACGTTCATCAATGAGAGTGCGATGAGGAACCCCTGACGGAGGCTCCAGATCCGGGCCCGTCAGTTGTAGGGAAGAAGCGGTTATAGCGGCGATATTGCCGACGAGCGGACGCATTTTTACGGCTGCCCTTCCGTAATTCACCCTCCAGAACGGCGATGTCGAGTGGGCAGAGGGGGCGATAACACGATGTCTTCGTGCTGCTGGAGCAAGCTCTCCTTTTCGGCCAGTCGCTTGCGCCTTTGTTCGCGGAAAACTGTCATGCCATAGCGCGTGATGCCATAGAACAACAGGCCAAAAATCAGCCCGAGTGGCACCGCACCGCACAGCATGGGCTTTAAGACCGGTGCCCACAGTTGCGAAATTGAAAGGGTCTGCAACATCTCACTCAGATGGGCTGGCTGTTCGTGACTTTGCATGTGGCCGTGCAACATGATCTTGCCGGTCTCCCAAGTCGCTCCCACAACAAACGGGAGGGTCAGCGGATTGCCAAAGACAAATGTTCCTAGCCCTGCCGCCACCATGTTTCCTGAAATCAGCCAGCACACGATGGCGGCAATGGCGAAATGGGACCCTAGTGGAAAGAAAGACGCGAAAACCCCAGCCGCCACCCCCGCCGCGACGGCCGTTGGAGTGGCGTTCAGACGGAGGATACGCTTTGAAACATACTGAAACGATCGCGAGAAGGAGCGGCGCGGCCACATATAAATGCGCAATCGCTCGAAGAGACCATCAGGATTTCGGCGTCTAAAGAGCACTCTCTTGCCCACTCCAAACGCGGTCGGTTGAACGTATGGACCTCGTCTCTGAAAAAAACGCAGCCTGTGCTGCTTTGTTCCGAATTTGCGGATCAACCGGGTGTCCGAAAGCGCAAGTGCGGATAAGTCGGGCAACAGTTGGAAAAACCCAGGCTGAGAACCCGGCATCGTTTTGTACCGAGTTGAATGGGTAGAGCGTCTGGTTATCGGCATCCCGCCAATCCGCCAACCCGCCCATACGTCGGACGCCCCTTTTTCGGCTCCTGCGCAATGCGCCAAGGGCCGCCGGGCTTCTGAAGTGGCAGAACTTTTCACTTCAACAGCGCCCAGGACCAATACGAACCAATTGCCATTTGCGCAGCGAACGCAGTGAACCTGAGCCTGACTCCGACCTAGGTCGTGGAGACGAGGTGAATTATCGACTGAACTATTCGCGCGCCTGACGGATCTCCCAGTTGGGGACCACGCAACAAGGCTTTGTGAGGTGGCTATGTCCGTAGCTCTTTCGAAGGTTCGGAACCAATGCCGCACCTCGAGTCCTTACGCCAGATTTGGCCAGGCCACTTTTTATCCTCCGTGCGGCCCCGGCGCTTAGTTATGACGGATTGTTAACGTCCGTATTGGGAACGTTATCAGTAGCTGGCCGTTTGGCGTAATAACCTCCCGCGTGATTGGTACCCTGGCAGGCAGGGCGTCGTAGCGAAGACGTCTTTTCCTTAGCTCTTGGTGAAAGAACCATGCGGCAAAAACGCGTGGTAACGTCATGTATCGGTTAATTCTTTCAGCCATAATATTGGTCATAGGGGCTGCTCTGCTCGCCGGGGGAATCTGGCTCGCGTCGCTTGGCGGTTCATGGTTTTACATAGGCCTTGGTATTGCCCTTGTGATTTCGGCGGTGCTGACTTACCGCCGCAATCCCGTCGGCCTCGCACTCTATGGCGCAAGCCTGCTGGTGACGCTTGGCTGGTCGCTGTGGGAAGTGGGTTTCGACTGGTGGGCACTTTCGGCGCGCGGCAGCCTTCTCATCGTGCTCGGCGCGCTTTTGCTCCTGCCGCCCATGGTTCGCTCACTGCACAGGCCGAGCACGGGTCTGGCGCGCTATGATGCCTACAGCGGAAGCCTTGCTGGCGCCCTCGTCATCACGGCGCTGGCGGGCATTTATGCGATGTTGCAGTCCCCCCATGATATCGGCGGCAGCTTCGCCGATAACCGAATGTCGGCCTCGCGAGCTGTAGAAACAGTCGTCCCTGACGGGGAATGGCAAGCCTATGGCCGAACGGCTGCCGCCGACCGTTACTCGCCCCTGACGCAGATTACCGCGCAGAACGTCGGCAATCTGAAAGTCGCCTGGACCTATCATACCGGGGACATCCGCGGCCCAAACGATCCCGGCGAAGCGACCTATGAGGTCACGCCGCTGATGATCGACAACACCGTGTACGTCTGTACACCGCACAATATCGTGATTGCCCTCGATGCGGTTTCAGGCAAGGAGAAGTGGCGCTTCGATCCGCATCTTCAGCAGACGATGAAGCAGACCACTCAGCACCTTACATGCCGCGGCGTTTCTTATTTCGATGGCTCGGCTTCGAGCCCGAGGCCCAGCAGCGCAGCGCAGCCCGCCTTGGCTGCAGCAAACGCGGTAAGCGGGTCGCCTCAGACGGCGTCGACGGAAGAACAGCGCCTCGCGGCGAGTGTGGCCGAAGTGACGACACAAGCGGCAGGTGTGCCGCAAAATGTGGTGACCGGCCAGGCCAAACGGGGCGCACCCAATCCCGAAGTCGACCGCAAGGACCCAACGATCACCGCCTCGATCGATCCTTCCTGCGTGAAGCGGCTTATCGCTCCGACATCCGATGGTCGGCTGATCTCGCTCAGTGCCGAGACTGGCAAGATCTGCCCTGGCTTTGGGGGCGACGACGGTACCATCAATTTGTGGGCCAACATGCCGAACATAACCCCGGGCTCGGTCTATTCAACCTCGCCGCCCGTCGTCACCGACCATCTGGTAATCGTAGGCGGGGCGGTAAATGACAACGTCTCAACGACCTCGCCATCGGGCGTTATTCGCGCATTCGACATATACACTGGAGCGCTTGTCTGGAATTTTGACTCCAAGAAGCCCGATGCGACATCGCCGATCTCTAATGGCCAGACGTACTCGGAAAACGCGCCGAACTCATGGAGTGTGTCCAGCTATGATGCGAAGCTCGGCTTGATCTATCTCCCGATGGGCAACCAGTCGCCTGACCAGTACGGCGTCAATCGCAGTGCAGAAGTCGAAAAATTCTCCTCCTCGATCCTCGCGCTAGACGTGAACACCGGCAAGGTGGCCTGGGTCTTCCAAGGCGTGCACCACGATTTATGGGATATGGACGTGCCTGCACAGCCAAGCCTTGTTGACCTCACCATTGGCGGTAAGGAGGTGCCAGCGCTGGTGGCTCCGACCAAGCAGGGCGAGGTCTATGTGCTGAACCGGAAGACGGGCGTGCCGGTTCTGCCGGTTACCGAGGAGCCCGCACCGAGCGGTGCTGTCAAAGGCGATACCACCGCACCAACCCAGCCCGTGTCGACCATTTCGTTCAAACCCGTACCGCTTACGGAAAAGGATATGTGGGGGGCCACCCCACTCGACCAACTCGCCTGCCGTATTGCCTTCCGCGGCCTCAACTACGCTGGGCGCTACACGCCACCCACGACAAAAGGCTCGATTATCTATCCCGGGAATTTCGGCACGTTCAATTGGGGCGCGGTGGCCGTAGACCCGGACCGACAAGTGATGTTCGCCATGCCGGTCTATCTGGCCTTCACGTCCAAGCTAGTGCCACGCCCCGACGCCTTTGCCCGGGTCATTAGCAAGGATGGACAGGACGTGTTCAACGAGAATTTTGGCGCGCCCTATGCGGCCAAGATGGGTGCCTTCCTGTCACCCCTAGGTCTGCCCTGCCAGTCGCCGCCCTGGGGCTATGTCGCCGGCGTCGACTTGACCAACGGCCAGATTGTCTACAAGCACGTTAACGGCACGGTGCGTGACCTGTCGCCTGTTCCAGTGCCGTTCAAGATGGGAGTGCCCGGCATTGGCGGGCCGATCATCACCAAAGGGGGTGTTGCCTTTCTAAGCGGCACTCTCGACTACTATATCCGCGGCTATGATCTAAAAACCGGAGCCGAAATCTGGCGCGACCGGTTGCCGGCGGGAGGACAGGCGACGCCCTCCACCTACAAGGGCGCGGATGGGCGGCAGTACCTCGTCGTTGTTGCCGGCGGCCACGGATCGACGGGGACAGAGGCCGGCGATGCCATCATCGCTTACGCCCTCCCAAACGCGCTTTGACAACGAGGATCAGTCCGTTCGGACTGGCAACAAGGAGAGCGTGATGACGACACCTGGGTATAAGCCAACCGGGTGTCAGCTTACCGCTGGGTTTTGAGATTTCGGGCTGTCTGCCTGCAAGATCGCGCCCAGGAAAGGGTACGTGCCCAAGCTAAACGAATTCAGATACCCTGGTTGCTGGCTATGGTACAGTTCAGGTCAGAGAGCAAACCGTCCTTCAATCCATATATCCAACCATGGATCGATACGCTCTTATTTGACCTCCATGCCGCATGCAGGATGGGCGTGCGTGCAAGACGTTTCACTTGGGACGCGACTGAGCACTCGCAGAGCCGGTCAAGATCCGTGTCGCTCCAAGTACCCGACTCCCGGCATTGGAATTCGGCCTCGGCAACATCTCTGATCGGCTGCAGCCAATGATCGATAAGCCCCAGACGTTGGCCGCTTATAGCGGCACGGATGCCACCGCAGCCATAATGCCCGCAAACGATGATGTGCCGCACGCCGAGTTGATTTACAGCATATTCGACGACGGAGAGCATATTCAGATCGGTGGGATGGATGAGGTTGGCGACGTTGCGATGCACAAAAACCTCGCCGGGTTCCAACCCGGCAATGACATTAGCTGGTACGCGACTATCAGAGCAGCCGATCCAGAGATATTCAGGATTTTGCAAGTTCGAAAGGCGTTGAAAATAATCAACCCTTTCGGCTTTCCGTTCGTCTGACCAGATTTTGTTTCGGACAAAAAGGTCTTCAATCATCATTAATTCCGGCAAGGCTTTGCGCTTGCTTGCAGCGACGTGTGAAAGTCGGCGGCCCTAGTCTTTCCGTATCGCCTCGAAGTCTAGCGGGCCCCAGTTTCGCTATCAACTTCCAGCGCGCATCCTGGATCTGTTCGGCTTGGTGTGTTGTTTACGGGCCCGTCGATCGAGGGGCGGTTCCCGGGTTCCGTACTTGGGACATGGTTGGCTCCTCTCGATTCGCAATACGCGACTGCATGCACTGCGACTAAGGCCGAAGTTCCGCGCTTCGCGGCCAACTGCGCCTGCGGCGTTTGGGTTCCAACGAAAAGTGCGGCAGCGTTCGCCGTTTGCATCTGGAAAGGCAGTCATTCGCGGGAATATCACACTCGATAGCGATCTGGTCCTCGACACGGCGCTTCTATCGACTAGCAAACTGCGTTGTGTTCCGCAGATAACGCTTTCCCGATCAGAGTAGCAAGAAATGAGCGCATCCGGTTCGCTCTTCCAGACCAAAGCCTCCTTGCTGCCTTTCCGGCGCGACCGCTCTCAAACGCGCCGCTGCCATTCACGCAAGGGTGATGCCTGTCGATGAAACTTCGCCTGGCGAGGCGCGTTGTTACAGTTCAGCCAGGTCGAGGCAGGCCGCCCCATGTATGATGCGTGGTTTTCCAAGCCAATATCCGTTGCCACCGGCATAAGCGGCGACATCCGAAACCTGACCAACGCTCGGCAAGCTTTTGACCTGCTTAACGACCATTGGCGTGACGGAGGTAACGATAAGCACCGATCCGCGAAACGGGCATGCCAGCAGGCCTTGAACGGCAGTGTTTCGGCTGACGTCGCGAGAGACGCCTTCATCGACGCAGCTCGGGAAGCGCGCATATTGGTAGAGTGAGCTGCGCGCCGATTATGAGAGTGGCGGGGTGAATTACTTTCTCGCCCACCAGCGAGGTCGCCATGAACGCAACAACCCGATTGCATGAACTCGGCCAGAGCCTCTGGTTGGACAACATCACCCGCGATCTGCTGAGCAGCGGCGCCCTTAAACGCTATTGCACCGACTTTTCGGTGACAGGATTGACGTCGAACCCTACGATTTTCGATAAGGCGATTAAGAACAGCACTGCTTACGACGAAGCCCTTCATCGAAAAGACAAGGAAGGACAAAACGGTGAGCAGGTGTTCTTCGAATTGGCACTCGAAGACCTGACACAGGCCGCAGCGCTGTTCAGGCCAGTCCATGAAGCGACGGGCGGCATTGATGGCTGGGTTTCCCTGGAAGTGTCGCCTTTGCTGGCTAACGATGCCGGCGCCACTGTGGAGGCTGCCAAGCGATTGCACGCGCAGGCGCAGTGTTCCAACCTGTTCATCAAGATTCCTGGTACGTCCGCGGGCGTTGAGGCGATCGAAGAATCGATCTTCGCCGGCGTGCCGGTGAATGTCACCCTGTTGTTTTCGTGCGAGCAGTACATAGCGGCGGCCGACGCGTATTGCCGAGGCATTCAGCGCCGGATCGATGCCGGGCTCGACCCGAAGATCGCCTCTGTCGCCTCGATCTTCGTCAGCCGCTTGGACAAGGCGGTCATGGATAAGGTTAGCCCTACGCTGCGGAACCGTCTCGGCATCGCCATATCCGGGCAAGTCTATAAAGCCTACCGGGAGCGGCTTGCCTCTACCGGATGGCGGAAGCTCGCCGATGCCGGCGCACTTTCCCAGCGTCTGCTATGGGCGAGCACCGGCACCAAGGATCCGCAGCTTCCGCAATCCTATTACATCGAAGCGCTCGCCGCGCCGGACACCATCAACACCATTCCGGAGAAAACGCTCCTTGCATATTCGAAAGATGGGGCGGTGAACGGCGTCATGCGGGAGGACGGTGGCAACAGCGAAACCATGCTTGCCGACTTCGCAAAAGCCGGCGTCGACATTCAGGCGCTTGCCGCACAGCTCCAATTGGAAGGCGCCCAATCCTTCACCAAATCATGGGCCGATCTGATGGCGGTGATTGCGTCGAAGAGCGAGCAGTTACATAGCCCCGTCTCGGTCGGCGGATGATGAGCGCGCTGCTTACGACCAGGACATTGCCGCTCTCGGAACTTCCAGCATGGCAGGCGTTGCTGACACATTGTCAGGAAGTGCGTCGTTTTCATCTGAGGCAGCTCTTCGCCGACGATCCCCAGCGTGGCAAGCGTTTCGCCATCGATGCGTGCGGAATTTATCTCGACTATTCGAAAAACCGCATCACGGCCGAGACGGTCCAGCTTCTCATTCAACTTGCCGAGGCGTGCGGGTTGCGTGAGCGCCAAGAAGCGATGTTCAGCGGTCAGAAGATTAATGTGACGGAGCGGCGCGCGGTGCTTCATACGGCCCTGCGCGCGCCTATTGGCGAGCGAATTTTAGTCGACGGTATCGACGTTGTGCCGGAAGTTCACAAGGTGCTCGGCAAGATGGCCGACTTCACGGACAAGATTCACAGAGGCGCCTGGCGCGGCCATTCAGGCCGGCCGATACGCAACATCATCAATATCGGCATCGGCGGCTCGGACCTCGGGCCGGTCATGGCCTATGAAGCGCTGCGCCACTACAGCCAGCGCGACATGATTTTCCGCTTCATCTCGAACGTCGACGGTACCGACTTCGTAGAGGCGACGCGGGATTTGAATCCTGAAGAAACGCTGTTCATCATCTGCTCGAAGACGTTCAGGACGTTGGAAACGCTGACCAACGCCCACACCGCACGGGAATGGGTCCTGCGAAAGTTGGGCGACGAGCAGGCGGTGGCCCGGCATTTCGTCGCCGTATCGACTAATACCGAAGGGGTCGCTGAATTCGGCATCGACACCAATGAGATGTTTGGAATGTGGGATTGGGACGGCGGCCGCTATTCGATGGATTCAGCAGTCGGCCTGTCCACCATGCTCGCCATCGGCGCGGAGAATTTCCACGCGATGCTGTCGGGTTTCCACGACATGGACCAGCACGTCCGCACCGCGCCGTTCGATCAGAACCTGCCGGTCCTGATGGGCCTGCTCGCAGTTTGGTACATCAATTTCTTCGAAGCGCAGACGGTCGCGGTGCTGCCCTACGAGCAATATCTGAAGCGTTTTCCCGCCTACCTCCAGCAGCTGACGATGGAAAGCAATGGCAAGCACGTCACGCTTGACGGCACGAAAGTCGATTACCAGACAGGGCCGATCTATTGGGGCGAACCTGGCACCAACGGGCAGCATTCCTTCTACCAACTCATTCACCAGGGCACCAAACTGGTTCCATGCGACTTCATTGGGTTTTGTCGGGCATTGAACCCGCTTGGGCGGCACCACGATCTCCTGATGGCAAATCTGTTCGCGCAGACCGAGGCTCTGGCCTTCGGCAAGACGGAAGAGGAGGTCAGGGCCGAAGGGACCCCGGACTGGCTGGTTCCGCACCGCACCTGTGAAGGCAACCGCCCCACCAATACCTTGCTTGCCGAGCGCCTGACCCCAAGGACCCTGGGCAGCCTGGTCGCGCTCTACGAGCACAGCGTCTTCACGCAAGGCGTCATCTGGAACATCGACTCTTTTGACCAATGGGGCGTTGAGCTGGGCAAGGCCCTGGCCGAGAAAACAACCCCTGAACTGGAAACCTCCCAAGCCCCAAATCTCCAACATGACAGCTCGACCAACGCTTTGATCGAGCGCTATCGCCGGTTCCGAAAACGAAAGAGGTAAAGGGCGCTAAGCCCGGCCGCGCCTGCGGCCCCGACCAACATACTGCGGCGCAACCCAGCCAGCACTTGGACGATCGGGTTGCCTACATCCGATCAAAGGATCCCCATGAAACAGGTGCCACTCGACCAGCTCAGCATCAACACGCTGCGAATGCTTTCAATCGATGCGGTCCAGAAAGCAAAATCCGGTCATCCCGGAACGCCGCTGGATGCCGCGCCGATGGCCTATTGCCTGTGGCAACGCTTCCTTCGCTACGACCCTGCCGACCCCGATTGGCCGAACCGCGACCGCTTCGTGCTGTCGGCCGGCCATGCCTGCGCCCTGCTCTACAGCCTGCTTCACCTGTGCGGCGTCAAGGCAAAGGGCGCGAGCTATCCATCGGGCGACCGGCTTGCCGTGACGCTGGACGATCTCAAGAGTTTTCGCCAGGCAGGCAGCCATTGCACGGGGCATCCAGAATATGGCTGGGCGTCGGGCGTGGAAACCACCACGGGGCCACTCGGACAAGGTGCGGCAACAAGCGTCGGAATGGCAATTGCGGAACGGTGGCTGGCGGCCACTTACAATCGACCCGACTATGATCTGTTCTCGCACAACGTCTATGCGCTGTGCAGTGACGGCGACATGATGGAAGGGCTCAGCAACGAGGCGGCATCGCTGGCCGGACACCTCAGATTGTCGAACCTCTGCTGGATTTATGACGACAATCACATCACCATCGAGGGGCCGACTGGCCTTACATTCACCGAAGACGTGGCAACCCGCTTCCTCGCGTACGGATGGCATGTCGAGCGGGTAAGCGATGCAAACGATCTGATGTTGCTGGATAAGGCTTATCAGACGTTCATCGATAGGCATGACCGCCCCACGCTGATCATCGTTCAAAGCCATATCGGTTATGGCGCGCCGCACAAGCATGACACAAACAAAGCCCACGGCGAGCCACTGGGCGCCGAAGAAGTTCGGCTGACTAAGGAATTCTACGGCTGGGATCCGGACGCCGATTTCAAGGTTCCGGAAGGGGTCGTGGCGCATTTCCGCACACATATGGGCAAGCGTGGGGACGCCGCTCATGCCGCCTGGCGGAAATTGTTTTCCGCTTACCGGATGCAATATCCCGACCTGGCCAAACAGATCGACCAGATGCAGCGACGTGAAGTTCCCTCCGGCTGGGACGCCGCGTTGCCCGCCTTCTCAGCCGATGCGAAAGGCCTCGCAACGCGCGACTCGTCCGGCCAGGTGTTGAACGCCATTGCGGAACATTTGCCATGGCTGCTGGGTGGCGCGGCGGACTTGTCGCCGTCAACCAAGACAAACCTCGATTTTGACTTTGCCGGCGACTTTCAGACCCCCGAGCGTGAACAGGCGGTCAGCTACCGCGGGCGGAATTTCCACTTTGGCCTGCGCGAACATGCCATGTGTGCCATCGGCAACGGCATGAGCCTGTCGAAGCTGCGGCCGTTCGTCTCCAGCTTCCTGATCTTCACCGACTACTGCCGCGCGGCGCTGAGGCTGAGTTCGATGATGGAACTCCCGCTCATCTCCATCTGGACCCATGATTCCATCAGCCTCGGCGAGGACGGGCCGACGCACCAGCCCATCGAACAACTTGCCTCGTTCCGCGCCATGCCCGGCATGGTCGTGCTACGGCCGGCAGATGCGAATGAGGTCATGGAGGCATGGAAGGTCATCATTCATCTCAAGGACAGGCCTGTCTGCCTCGTGCTGACGCGACAGGCGGTGCCGACGCTCGATCGCTCGACCTACGCAAGCGCAAGCGGCGTGGCGCAGGGCGCCTATGTACTGGCCGACGCTCCCAGCGGCAGACCCGACGTCCTGCTGCTGGCGACCGGCAGTGAGGTCGCGCTGTGCGTGACCGCCTATGAACAGCTAAAAGTGGAGGGCATCAAGACACGCGTCGTCAGCATGCCGTCATGGGAATTGTTCGAAAGCCAACCAAAGGAGTATCGCGACACCGTCCTGCCGCCAACGATAACCGCCCGCGTGGCAGTGGAGGAAGCGTCCGGTTTCGGATGGGAGCGTTATACGGGCTTCGACGGCACCATTCTCGCGTTGCATAGTTTCGGCCTGTCCGCTCCATCGAAGGTCGTCGCACAACACTTCGGATTCGAACCGGCACACGTCGTTGCGGCTGCCAAGGCGCAAATTGCGGGCCGCCCGTCAACCAAACAGGTCGGGATTGCCCGAACCGAATGAGGCGACCAGTATGACCATGAAAATCAGTGCATTGGCCGGAAAGCCGGCCCCGGCAGACCTGCTCGTCAACGTCGCCAAGCTCGTCACCGCCTATTACAGCCAGGCACCGGACCCTGCCAACCCCTTGCAGCGGGTGGCGTTCGGCACGTCCGGGCATCGCGGCAAGGCGTTTGAGAACACTTTCAACGAGGCGCATGTGCTGGCAATCAGCCAAGCCATTTGCCTCTACCGCAAGCGACAGGGTATCGACGGTCCCATATTCGTCGGCATCGATACCCATGCGCTATCGGAGCCAGCCTTTGTAAGCGCACTTGAGGTGCTGGCCGCGAACGGAGCGGAGGTGATGATGGCGACCGGTGGCGAGTATACGCCCACCCCGGCCATCTCCCACGCAATCCTCAACTACAACAACGGCCGCAAGACCGGGCTTGCCGATGGCATCGTCATCACGCCGTCGCACAATCCACCCCGCGACGGAGGCTTCAAGTACAACCCGCCCAATGGCGGGCCGGCGGATACCGATGTCACTGGCTGGATCGAAAAACAGGCCAATGATCTGCTTGGCAACGGCCTGAAAGGCGTGCGGCGGATGCCGTTCGAGAAAGCCCTTCATGCGCCGACAACCCACGCCTACAATTTCCTGAGCGCTTACGTGAACGATCTCGGCAATGTCATCGACATGGATGCCATTCGCGGAGCGCATGTCCGCATGGGCGTCGACCCGCTCGGCGGCGCGGGAGTCCACTACTGGCCCGCCATTGCCGACCACTACAAGCTCGACTTGACCATCGTCAATCGGCAGGTCGATCCCACTTTTCATTTCATGACGGTCGATTGGGATGGCCAGATCCGCATGGACCCGTCTTCATCCTACGCCATGCAAGGCCTTATCAGCCTGAAGGGCCAATTTGACATCGCTTTCGCGTGCGACACCGATCACGACCGGCACGGCATCGTCACGCGCAGTGCCGGGCTGCTGCCGGCCAATCATTACTTGTCGGTGGCGATTGATTACCTGTTCCAGCATCGCCCTGAATGGCGCAAGGCCGCCGCCGTTGGAAAAACGGTGGTGAGCAGCCAGATGATCGATCGCGTCAGCGCCAGGCTGAAGCGCAGGCTGTATGAAGTGCCGGTCGGTTTCAAATGGTTCGCCGAGGGCCTTCAGGACAGCTCGCTGGGTTTTTGCGGCGAGGAAAGCGCTGGAGCGACGTTCATGCGCCGCAACGGTGCCGTCTGGACGACCGACAAGGACGGCATTGTCCCGGCGCTGCTGTCGGCCGAGATCACGGCAAGGATGGGTCGCGATCCCGGCGAGGTTTATCGCGACCTGGCGAAGGCGTTGGGCGAACCGGTCGCCGACCGGCTCCAGGCAACCGCAACCCCAGCACAAAAGGAGAAACTGTCGAAGCTTTCACCGCATGAGATCACGTCGAAGACCTTGGCTGGGGAACCGATCCGGTCGGTACTTAGCCGGGCACCGGGCAACAATGCCGAAATCGGCGGCGTCAAGGTGGCCACGGAAAACGGCTGGTTTGCCGCACGCCCGTCGGGCACTGAAGACATCTACAAGATCTACGGGGAGAGTTTTCGCGGACAGGACCATCTGCGCGCCATTCTCGCCGAGGCCCAGACGATCGTCGACCATGTACTCGGGGCAACCCAAGGAAACTGAATCGGCTTACCGCTGGCGGTGATCGATACCTATTTCCCGAGGAGATGCTCCCCGGGATAAACAATCGTTCCATCATCGCGCACGACAGCACCTGGTGTCAGACTGGCCTCCTCGACATGATCGGCCCCAAGGATATGCATGACGCGTTCGCCTTCTGCGAGCAGGTAGTCGGAAATGATGCGGCGGTGGCAGCGCCACCAGACGGCTTCCGCGCACATGATTGCGCAGCGATGCCGGCTGCCGAGCTCTCGCAGTTGCGCCAAGCCTTTGGCGAACGGCTCGGTCAGCGCATAGCGTAGTTGCGAAAACCACGTACGCGCCAATAGCTATTGGGGGAAGGTTCCGCGCCACGCGCCCTGCCCCGCAAGCCGCCAAGCGCGGTGATATGCTCATAGCCGATCCGCCACGGCGCCAACGCTGCCGGAAGGCTTTCGCCGTTGAACTGCGGATTGGTGCGCGAACGCGGCATCGAGCGCACATCGACAACCAAATCGACACGAGACTGCGCAAGCAGTTCGCCGAACTCGACGATCGTGCGCGTGGAATGGCCTATGGTGAAGAAGCTGTTCGTTTCGATTCCAATCTGGCGGCGCGTGGCGACCGGCCACCTCGGTGCGGATCGTAGCCGGTTTATCTTCCAGATCGAAAAGGCCTCCATCGGGAAGCGATTCACCGGAACCGAATTCGAGCGCGATGGTTGAGTTATATATCCTCGCCGTGCAACCGCGCCATCCAGGCGCGAAACGGCGTCGTGGTTCCGAGAACCCACGTTACCCGGTCGAGCTTCATGGCGGATAGATTCAAAGTCGGCGATCACGTGAGCTGGGATTCGGAAGCCGGGCGCGTCAGCGGCACGATCGTCCGTGTCCACACAGGCAACTTCGAGGTCCATGGCTACACACACCATGCGAGTGAGGAAGCGCCGCAATACGAAATCAAAAGCAGCAAGACCGAGCACATCGCCTTTCACAAGGATTCGGCGCTCACCAGACTTCGCGGCTGACGCTTCGCCAGAGGCCGATCGATCGAAAGAAGGCAGTTGACCGATGCCCACCAACTCGCAGCCTCCTTCGTCCGAACCGATCCGCGCCAAGCTCAGCGACGCCGACGATTGCATCCGTCTCAATCATTGGATGTCGCCGCAAAAAGGGATTTTCCCACGCATCCGCATTGGGACTCACTGGATCAATACGCTGTGGGCGCTGCCGATCGGCGCCGCCGCTCTGCTCTGCATGATTGCCTCGGCACAGAGCTTGCGGGAGCTTCCGGGCGTGGCTGCCTTCATCCAGAACCATCCGGGCATCGCTCAATCGACACCATTGGTGGATTCTGGTTTTCCCTGGTGGCTGCAAGTCCAACATTTCCTGAACATGTTCTTCATGCTCTTCATCATGCGGTCCGGCCTGCAAATCCTGGCCGACCATCCACGACTGTATTGGGGACGAGACTGCACGCCGGGAACCGATTGGTTTCGTTTCCAGGTGCCGGTGCCGAAGGACCGCGTCTGGACGGCGAAGGATGATTCCGTCACGCTGCCGACATGGCTTGGGATTCCGGGCCTCCGGCACACGCTCGGCCTATCGCGCTGGTGGCATTTCTCAATCAATCTCTTATGGCTGATCAACGGAGTAGCCTTCTACGTTCTACTCTTTTCAACCGATCAGTGGCGCAGGCTGGTGCCGATGACTTGGGAAGTTTTCCCGGCCGCGCTCTCGACGGCGATCCAGTATGCCTCGCTGAACTTCCCGGTTGATGAGGGCTGGACCCGCTACAACGGCCTCCAGCAACTCAGCTACTTCGTCACCGTGTTCATCGCTGCGCCTGTCTCGATCGCCACAGGGCTGATGCAGAGCCCCGCGATTTCCAATGCGGCAGGATGGTTTGGCCGATTATTCAACCGGCAGGCCATGCGATCGGTTCATTTCATCTCGTTCGGCTGGTTCGTCGGCTTCATCCTGGCGCATGGCGCGATGGTCTTCGTCACCGGCATCCGGCAGAATACCAACCATATGTTCGCCGGGATCGACGACGCTTCATGGACGGGTTTCCCCCTGTTCCTTGTGGCGATGGCCATCCTCTTCGCAACCTGGCTAGTCGTCTCGCCCCTCACCATCCGCTATGCCCGGTTTGTGCAGCGCACCGGCGCATTCATGATCGGCTGGCTGATGGGGCCGGCAGAAGGCTGGGATCCGCGCTCGCAAATGACGAAGAAGGATATTTCGCCTTATTTCTGGCCGAACGGCACGATGCCTAGTTCCGAGGAATTTGACGATCTCGTAGCTGGGAATTTCGCGAGCTACGCACTGCGCATCAGCGGGCTCGTCGAGACGCCGAGCCAATTCTCCCTGGCCGAGCTCAAGGCAATGCCAAAACAGGAACAGATCACCACGCATTTCTGCATCCAGGGTTGGTCCGGCGTCGCCGAATGGGGCGGCGTGCCCATGCGCGATATTCTGGACCTGGTGAAGCCTACACCGGATGCCCGCTACGCCGTGTTCTATTCGCTGGCTGATGGTGCCGATGGTGGTCGCTACTACGATGTCCACAAGATCGAAAATATGTGGCACGACCTGACGATTCTTGCCTATGAGATGAATGGCGCGCCACTCAGCGTTTTGCACGGCGCGCCCTTGCGGCTG
>NZ_JAPFQA010000024.1 GCF_027563465.1 Mesorhizobium qingshengii
CGTCATCGACACGATGAAGGAAAAGGGCATCCGCGACGACTATGTCGTGCTGGTCGGCGGCGCGCCTCTCAACGAGGAATTCGGCAAGGCCGTCGGCGCCGATGCCTATTGCCGCGACGCCGCGGTGGCGGTCGAGACCGCCAAGGACTACATGAAGCGCAAGCACAACGTGCGCGCTTGAGCACACCAGTTCGATCCAGGTTCGCGGCCGAGAGTGCCCTAATGCACGGGGATGGCAAGATGGCCAGAATCGCTTGGCTCGAAGGGGGCTGAGGTCCGTATGCGTATCGAGTCGATCAAAGTCTATCAAATGCTTCTGCCTGTCAAAGGCGGTGCCTACCGGATGGCTAGCGATACAGTGCAGGCTCTGGACAGCACGCTCGTTGAAGTGACCACCGAGGACGGGCTGTCAGGCTGGGGTGAGACTTGCCCGGTCGGCCCTGTCTATCAGCCCCAACACGCTCTGGGCGCGAGAGCGGCAATTGCTGAAATAGCGCCTGGGCTCGTTGGTGAGGACACTGCGTCCATGCGGCGCCTCGCGAAAAGAATGGACGAGCGGTTGAACGGTCACAACTATGCCAAGGCGGCCTTGGACATAGCTCTCCTCGATCTCACCGGCCAGCGGCTGGGCATTCCGGTTTCAACACTTCTGGGCGGTGCGCTCACCGATCGTGTTCCCTCTTACTACTCCACTATTGTCGGTGCGCCGGACGAGACCGCGCGTGTTGCCGTCGACAAGGTCAAGGCCGGATACCCACGGCTCCAGATCAAGATAGGCGGACGGGATCTCGAACAAGACGTCGCCACCGTGCACAAGGTATGGGAAGCGGTTGGCTTCAAGGCCCGGATAGCCGTCGATGCCAATCGTGGCCTCACCGCCGCGGCGGCGCTGCACATCGACCGACTTTGCCAGGGAATCCCGTTCGTATTCGAACAGCCTTGCAACACCATGGAGGAAGTCGCGAGCCTCAAGGGACGCGTTACCCACCCGGTCTACCTCGACGAGAACACCGAGGATTTGAATGCCGTCCTGCGGGCAGTGTCTTCAGGTATCGCGGACGGATTCGGATTAAAGGTGACACGCCTTGGCGGCCTTACCAATATGGTCACGGTCCGCGACCTGTGTGCGATACGATCTCTTCCGCACAGCTGCGACGATGCCTGGGGTGGGGACGTCATCGCCGCGGCATGCGTGCACCTGGCCGCTACCGTCGAGCCGAGACGCTTTGAGGGCACCTGGATAGCGCAGGAATACATCGAAGGTCATACCGATCCCGTAAATCCCATCGTCATCGAAAACGGGCATATACGCGTCCCCCAGATGCCAGGGCTTGGTGTCAAACCTGAGCGCTCCCGGCTCAAAGCGCCGGTCGCGATTTTCGGAGGTTGAGGATCCTGTGACGTTCGCGGCGATTGTATCTGGCCAGTATCGTCGGCAATTGCGAACCTCCAGAACATCTGGCGGGGCATCCAAGGCTGGCGCCCCGGGACTTCATGAGCCGCAAAAAAGCCGATATGCAGGATGCGTGGTATTGATAGCCTCAAGCCATCAAAAGCCGGAGATTCTGCATGAGACTGACAGTGCTCGTTGCCGTCCTTTCGACAGCCTTGCCGGCGGCCGCCTTCGCCGGCCCGGCGTCCGACGCCGTGAAGTTCTTCTATGTGCCGGCCGTCAAGTTCGAGGCAGACGAACAATACCGGGATCGGTTCACCGAGCCGGTGACGAAACTGTTCGACCTGAACGACCAGGCAACGAAAAAGCACCCGGACGAGGTCGCCTGCATCGATTTCGATCCGGGTCTCGACGCCCAGGATTTCGATCAGAAATCGGTATCGAAAACCCTGAAATTGTCCGAGAAGCAAGATGGTGACAACGCCGAGGTTACAGCGTCCTTCAGCCTTTTTTCGGAAGGCGATGACTCCAAACGTGAGATGGTCTGGTCGCTCAAGAAGATCGACGGCAAGTGGAAGGTATCGGACATCGCCTCAAAGACCAGCGACTGGAAGCTCAGCGCGCTGGAATGCATCGCCGGCCAGACACCGGAGTGATGCGATGGTTCGTCGCCCGCTCCTGGCACTGTCGGCCATGTGCCTGCTGGCGGCGGGTTTGAGCGGCGCCGCTGCCCAGGGACTGTTTGGCGCGCCGCCCGCAAACGCCCCCGCCGACACCGCGCCGGGCGACGGTGGGGCGCCGCCCGCAAATGCACCCGGCGGCGCGGCGGAACCGGCAACGCCGCCGGTTGCATGGCCGCCCAGCGGGCCGCCCGCGCCCATCCAGCCGGGATCGCCGACGGCGGTGGTGCGGCCATTTTACGATCAGGTCGGCCTGGAGATCGATCCGGCGCAGCGCGGTCATTTCGTCGATCCGGCGAGAACCGTTCTCGACAAGAGCGATGCCTTGCGCAAATCCGGGCAGGGCGAGTGTCTCGACCCCAACATGGCGCTGGACAATGCGGACTACGACAAGGCCGAGATCGACAAGAGCCTGAAGACGCTCGAGGCGATCAATGGCGATCAGGCCAAGGTCATCGTCGCCTTCGTCGTCGCCGGCAACCCGCACCGCCTTGAATGGAAATTCAAGAAGATCGATGGCGAATGGAAGATATCGGACCTGCTGTCGGTGACCGGCGAATGGGCGCTCAGCCAATATCAGTGCGAATAGGCAGCGAAATGAAAATCACCAATATTCGCGTCACTCATGTCAATGTGCCTCTCGACGCGCCGTTCTGGTGGACGGCTGGTCTGTATGGCGGCGCCTCGAAATCGATCATCGAGGTTGAGACCGATCAGGGCGTGGTCGGGCTGGGCGAGGCGCCATGGTGGCATTTCGGCGAGGTGATAAAGGCCGAGATCGCGCCGGCGCTGATCGGCGCCGATCCGCTCGACATAGCCGACTGCGAGGCACGCTGCGTGCCGCCTTGGCAGATCACCGCCAACACGGGGGAAAACGCTGCCTCCGTCGCTTTCGGCTCGGTGGAACTGGCCCTGTGGGACATCAGGGGCAAGGTCTTCGGCATGCCGCTCCACAAGCTGCTAGGCGGCGCGGTGCGCAAGGATATTCCGTTTTCGGAATATTTCGCCTTTCGCCCCGAGCAGGACGGGGCAGGCGGCCAGATGACCCCGGAAGCGATCGTCGACTATTGCCTGAGGATGCGCGAGGAGCACGGCTCGACCATTTTCGAGGGCAAGCTGATCATGGGCGATCCGCAGCTGGAGATCAGGACGGTGCGCATGCTGCGCGAGGCGCTCGGCGAAAAGGCGCAGATCAAGCTCGATTCCAACATGCAATGGTCGCTGACCACGGCGCGCTGGGTGCTGCGCGAGATCGAGCCCTTCAACATTCGCAACTATGAGGATCCGGTCGCCACCTTCGAGGAGATGGCGGCGCTGCGCCAGCACTCGCGCATCCCGTTCTCAACCCACATTCCGGACCTCAGGCGCGCCGTCGCGCTCGGCGCGCCTGACTACTTCGTGTGCAATTTCGCGGCGCTCGGCGGCTTGTCGAGAACGCTGAAATTCGTCGCCGCCTGCGAGGCGATGGGCAAGGGGTTCTGGTGTTATTCGAACGATCTCGGCATCATGACCGCGGCCTACCTGCATGTCGTGGCCGCAACGCCCTGGATCACCGAAGCGTCGCAATCGCTGTTTGCCTGGCAGGTCGGCGATGTCATCAAGGATGGTCCGTTCCGACAGACCGATAATATGGTGCGCGTGCCGGAAGGCCATGGACTGGGCGTCGAACTCGATCCGGCGGCGATGAAACGCTGGGCCGGTCACTTCGCCGAGCATGGGCCGATGGGGCATTTCAGCGATCCGAACAATCCTGGCCGCTACCGCCGGCTGCCGCTCAACTGATGCCGCCCGTCGCTCGCAGAAACCGCCGCTCAGCCGCGCCCGCGATAGGGCGCGACGCCGGTGTCCGGCAGCCAGGCCCCTTCGGGCGGCGCGCCGGTCTGCCAGAACACATCGATCGGAATGCCGCCGCGCGGAAACCAGTAGCCGCCGATGCGCAACCACAGCGGCTTGGTGGCCGCCACGATGCGGCGCCCGATCATGACCGTGCACTCCTCGTGGAAGGCGCCATGGTTGCGAAACGAGGTCATGAACAGTTTCAGCGACTTCGATTCCACCAGAGCCGCATCGGGTGCGTAGTCGATGACGATATGGGCGAAATCCGGCTGGCCGGTGACCGGGCAGAGCGAAGTGAATTCCGGACAGGTGAAGCGCACGATGGCCGGCGGACCGTCGCCGCGCGAAAACGGAACGGTCTCCAGGACCGCCTGATCGGGGTTCTGTGGCGTCTCGACGTGCGCGCCGAGCTGGGTAAGGTCCTTGGTGATGGTCATGGGCGGTGGCCTCTTTCAATTTTGCCGCTCATTAGCATCGGATCGAAAGGTGCGCAGCGGTTTTCGGACAGATCCGATGCAGAAATTACGAGCTGGAGCAGCGCGCGCTGCTTCAGCACAATTTGAAACAGCAGGAAAACGATGACCAGCAACGATCCGCTCCTCCAGCCCTACCAGCTCAAGCATCTGACGCTGAAGAACCGGGTGATGTCGACCAGCCACGAGCCGGCCTATTCGGAAGACGGCATGCCGAAGGAGCGCTACCGCCTCTACCATGCCGAAAAGGCCAAGGGCGGCATGGCACTGACCATGACCGCCGGCTCGGCGATCGTCTCGCGCGACAGTCCGGCCGCCTTCGGCAATCTGCATGTCTATGACGACAGGATCGTGCCGTGGCTTACCGAACTCGCCGATGCCTGTCATGAACATGACTGCAAGGTGATGATCCAGATCACCCATCTCGGCCGCCGCACCGGGTGGAACAAGGCCGACTGGCTGCCGGTGCTCTCGGCCTCGCCGGTGCGCGAGCCGGCGCATCGCGCTTTCCCGAAGACCATTGAGGACTGGGACATCGAACGCATTGTCGCCGACTATGCTTCGGCTGCCCAGCGCTGCCAGGCAGCCGGCCTGGACGGCATCGAGTTCGAGGCCTACGGCCATCTGATCGATGGCTTCTGGTCGCCGGCAACCAACCATCGCGATGATGAGTTCGGCGGCTCGCTCGATAACCGCCTGCGTTTCACCAACATGGTGCTCGATGCCGTGCGGGCGGCTGTCAGCGACAAATTCGTCGTTGGCATCCGCATGGTCGCCGACGAGGATTTCGAGAAGGGCCTGTCGAAGGAAGAGGGCGTCGAGATCGCCAGGCGGCTCGCCAACTCCGGCAAGGTCGATTTCCTCAACATCATCCGCGGCTCGATCGAGAGCGACGCGGCGCTGACCAAGGTCATCCCGGTGGCCGGCATGCGCTCTTCGCCACATCTCGATTTCGCCGGCGAGGTGAGGGCGGCGACAAAGTTCCCGACCTTCCATGCGGCACGGATTTCCGATGTCGCCACAGCACGCCATGCCATAGCCACCGGCAAACTCGACATGGTCGGCATGACCCGCGCCCACATCGCCGATCCGCACATCATCCGCAAAGTCATGGAAGGCCGCGAGCACGAGATCCGGCCTTGTGTCGGCGCCACCTATTGTCTCGACCGCATCTATGAGGGCGGCGAGGCGCTCTGCATCCACAATGCGGCGACTGGCCGCGAGGCCGATATTCCGCACATCATCGCCAAGACCGAGGGACCGAGAAGAAAGGTCATCGTCGTCGGTGCCGGCGCCGGCGGGCTGGAGGCAGCGCGTGTCGCAGCCGAGAGAGGCCATCACGTCACGGTCCTGGAAGCATCGTCACAGGCGGGCGGCCAGGTGCGGTTGGCGACGCAGAACCCGCGCCGCAAGGAATTGATAGGCATCATCGACTGGCGGCTGGCCGAACTCGACCGGCTCGGCGTCGAAATCCGCTATGACACCTGGGCGGAGAAGGACGATGTTCTGGCGCTGGCGCCAGACGTGGTGGTGGTCGCCACCGGTGGCCTGCCGCAGAACCCGCCATTGACGGCTGGCGACAACCTTGTCACCTCGAGCTGGGACATCATGGCCGGCAGCGTCAAACCAGCCGAAAACGTGCTGCTTTATGATGACAATGGCGGCCATCAGGGCATGGGCGCGGCCGAATTGATCGCCAATGCCGGCTCGAAGCTCGAACTCGTTTCGCCGGAGCGCTTCTTCGCTCCCGAAATGGGCGGCATGAACCACGTGCCCTACATGCGCGCCTTCCAGGAGAAGGGCGTCACCATAACCATCAACACGCGGCTGCGCTCGGTGCGGCGCGAAGGCAATCAGCTGATCGCCGAACTGGCTTCGGATTTCGCCGACGGCTGGCGCGGCGAGCGGCGGGTCGACCAGGTGGTGGTCGAGCACGGCACGGCGCCGCTCGACGAGCTCTATCTCGCGCTGAAGCCGCTGTCGAAGAATGGCGGCGCGGTCGACTACGAGCGTCTGGTGAGCGGCGGCGAGATCTTTCCGGCGCGCAACCCGCAAGGCGGCTTCATGCTGTTCAGGATCGGCGACGCGGTCGCCTCGCGCAACATCCATGCCGCCATCTATGACGGCATCAGGTTCGGCTTGCGGATCTGATGCGCGGCTCGTTCAGACCGGCAGGTTGAACGGCGTGATGATCTGGATGTTGGAAGCGCCCGGCGCGACCGGCTTCGGCAATGCGCCCTGCGCCCGCATGATGTGGATGCACGCTGTCCGCATGTCTTGCCTGAGATCGTGATGCAGGACGGCCGAGATCCGTCGGCTTCGCAACAATTCGAGATTGTCGACGTCGAGATCATGTCCGATGAATACCCGGCAGGGCCGTTTCAATTCGGCGAAAGCCTGCGCGATGGACGCGTTTCCACCGCCGATGGAATACACGGCCGCGATGTCGGGATGATTTGTCAGCGCGGTGCTGACCAACTCGCCCGTCGCGCGATCGATGCCGTGCCCTTCGCTGACGTCGACGATCCCAAGGTCGGGAAAGTGTTCGCGCACGGCCCAGCGAAAGCCGATTTCGCGCTCCTCCTCGCCCCGGAACCGGTTGCTGCTCAAGGTGACGAGGACATCGGCGCGTCTTTCGCCGAGCCATGCGCCGATCAGATAGGCAGCCGTTTCGCCGGCGGCGCGGTTGTCGACGCCGACATAGGCCAGCCGGCGGCTGTTTGGCAGATCGGTGACCAGCGTCACGACGGGTATTCCTGACTGAACGATCCGGTCCACCGCGGCGGCTACCTCAGGCACGTCCGGCGCCTTCAGAAAAATGCCGTTGCTGCCGCGACGGGCAATGGCATCAAGCAGCGAGACGGTGTTCGTCGCCGCACGCATTTCGGCAAGGTGGTAGCGCGCCCGGAACACAGCTGGCTGGAGGCTTGGCATTTCGGCTTCCAGCGCCGCGCGCACCGCTTCGGAAAAACGCACCGGAGCCTCCATGACGACATCGAGAATGAACTTACGCCCTGACAAGCCGACCTGGGAGCTTTGCGTTTCCAATTCGCGGATCGCTTGCTCGATCCGGCGGATGGTGTGCTGACGCACGCCGCCGCGCCCATGCAGAACACGGTCGACCGTGGCGATGCTGACGCCGGCCTGCAGGGCGATGTCCTTCACCAGAAATGGATGCGACATTGGCCTGCCTGATCAACCATGAGGTGTTTTTGAGGTGTTCCAGCCGTATGCCTCATCTCAGCCGAAGCTATACTTCCGCCATCCAATTGAAACAAGACCAGGGGAGGATGCCATGAAAGCCGATAATTCCGCCAAGCTCAGATCCGATCGCGTCTGGCTCACCGCCGACATGTGCAGCATCGACGACTTCGCCGCGTTGACGCAACGCACGACAAATCCGGCGGACTATCCGTTTGCGTCCGAAGTTCAGAAAAACGTGCTGATCTACGACGGTGCTTCGGTGCGCGCGGCGGCAGGCGACCCGGCCAGCCGCAAGGCTCTTCTCGCCGAGTGGGTTGAGGCGATGACCGACGGCCCGGGCGTGGTCGTCTTCCGTGGTGCCTTCGAGGATGTGGCTCCGGTCGAGGCCGCGACGAAAGCGTTCAACGCCATTATCGCCGAGAAGCGCGCGGCCGGGGCAGGCGGTGGCGACCATTTTGCCAAGCCCGGCGCCAACGACCGGATATGGAACGCGCTGGAGAAGCTCTGCATGCGCGATCCCACGACCTTTGCCGCCTACTACGGCAATGACCTTGTGGCGCTGATATCGGAAGCATGGCTTGGTCCGGCCTACCAGCTGACGTCCCAAGTGAACAATGTCAGGCCGGGCGGGGCGGCGCAGTCGGCGCACCGGGATTATCACCTCGGCTTCCAGACCGCGTCGGTCATCGAACGCTATCCGGTGCATGTCCATCGGATTTCGCCGGTATTGACGCTACAGGGCGCCGTCGCCCATTGCGACATGCCGGTGGAAAGCGGGCCCACGCTTTACCTGCCCTATTCGCAGACTTATCTCCCGGGCTACCTTGCGATGAACCGCCCGGAGTTCCAGGCCTATTTCGCCGAGCACCATGTTCAGCTGCCGTTGAAGAAGGGTGACGCGGCCTTCTTCAATCCGGCCCTGTTCCATGCCGCCGGCACCAACCGGTCCGCGAACATCCAGCGCATGGCGAACCTGTTGCAGGTGTCGTCGGCCTATGGCCGCGCCATGGAGAGTGTGGATCGGACCCGCATGAGTGCGGTTCTTTATCCCGTTCTGCAGCGCATGCTGGGCGATGGCGGCCTGACCAGGGCGGCGGCTGACAATGCCATAGCGTCTTCGGCGGAGGGGTATTCCTTTCCGACCAACCTGGATCGTGACCCGCCGCTTGGCGGTCTTGCACCGGAAACACAGCAAGCACTTTTCCACCGCGCACTCGATGCAAGATGGGAGCCTGCCGTCTTCCTGGAGGCATTGGAAAAACAGGCACGTAAAAAGCTGACCTGAGAGGCTTCGCCAGCGCAAATCGTATTTTGGTGGCGCGCGGTCGAACTTGCGTACGAGAGCCCGTGTACGTTGGCCTGACCGCGCGCCCGCACGTCATTGGCTCGTTGCCGGATGACGTACTTTTCTGTGAGCTTGTGTCACGTGGTGTGCGTCAGAACATCCTGACGGTGGCCATGCACAGCACCGTGACGACCAGCAGCCATGCAGCAATGCGTTCGCCAATTGCCATTCTGGCGCGCAGCTGTGTTTCGGTTTCCGCATTCGCGCCGGCAAGTCGTCTGCTGGGCGCTCTGACCATCGCGCCGAGTACGCCGGCGGCGGCGAAAGCGGCCAGAATACCAAGCGCCAGCACCATTTCCGTCGAACCGAAATAGGCACCGTGGAAGAAATACCAGAGCAGCGCTCCGGTCAGGAAAACCATGCCGGCCGCGCCCATCTGCGGCTGGATGAAGCGCTCGGCCCGGATATCGGGATCGCGCGCCAGCGTGATTGTGGTGCCGGCCCAGAATACGCCTGCCATGACATGAAGAGCGATAGCGACGATGTAGACATATTGCATGACCGGATTCCTCTTTCGCCCGCCATGCGCGATAGTTAGATATCAAATGATTAGATGTCAATCTATAAACTGAGGCCAGTTCCATCCGCAGGGAACACCGTCTAGTGTCTGACAATGACGCCCTTTGACCGCCCGCCAGTCGGCATGAATCTCGGCCGCACCGCCAAGCTGGTTGCCCAGGCCTTCGACGCCGCCCTGGTCGAAGCTGGCGGTACGTTGCCGGTCTGGCTCACTCTGCTGTCGGTCAAGTCGAGCACGCTAGCCAACCAGCGCGAGCTCGCCGGCATGATCGGTATCCAGGGGGCGACGCTGACCCACCATCTCAACGCGATGGAGGCGCAGGGCCTGCTGACGCGCCGCCGTGATCCTGAAAATCGCCGGGTTCATCTGGTCGAATTGACTGAAGCCGGAGACGCGATGTTCGAGACATTGCGCAAGGCCGCGCTTGTCTTCGATAGGCGATTGCGTACGGGATTGTCCGACGACAGGCTGGCGGAGTTTGCGCAGGTGCTGGCGGCGTTGCGGGCCAATGTCGAAGGATAGGTCGAATTAGGACAACGACATGCACGGAGCGCGTTGCACGAAGCCGTCCAAGCGCGACGCTTTGGGCAGTGCCTACGCTAGGCTTCCTTGCAGCACTGTCAGCTTGGCTTTCTTCGGCATGCGGGCCGTCAGCCATTCCAGCGCCTTGTCCTGCGGCATCGGGAAGGCGATGGAATAGCCCTGCACCTGGTCGCAGCCGATCGCCATCAGCGAATCGAGTTCGGCCTCGGTTTCGGCGCCCTCGGCAACGATCGAGATGCCGAGACCGCGCGCAAGTTCGGTGATGGCGCGCACGATCTTCGAGTTGTCGCCGTTCTCATGGATGTTTTGGACGAAGCGGCGATCGATCTTCAGCCGGTCGATCTCGTTCGGGTTGACATGGCTGAGCGAGGCGTAGCCGGTGCCGAAATCGTCGAGTTCCAGATGGACGCCGGCGGCCCTGATGTGGCGCAGCTTTGCCGCGATGCCTGTCTTCTCGTCGTCGAGAATGACGGATTCGACGATCTCAAGCGACAGTTTCTGTGGCGGCAGTCCGGCCTTTTCCAACGTTTCGAAGAGAAATGAATCGAAATCGTGCTCGCGCAGTTCGGTGCCCGAAACATTGACGGCAAGCCGGCCGAAGGCAATGCCGGCGCGGTTCCATTCGGCGGCTTCGTTGATCGCCTTGCTGATGACGATGCGGCCTATCTCAGGCATGAAGCCGCATTTCTCCGCGACCGGAATGAACTCGCCCGGTGCGATCATGCCGCGTTCGGCATGGTTCCAGCGCACCAGCGCCTCGATGCCGCTGATTGTTCCATCCGTCAGCGAAACCTGCGGCTGGAAATAGACCTGGAAGGCCCGCTCGGAGATGGCGACCTTGATGTCGTGCTCGAGCTGCTTGCGATAGTCCAATTCGCGGCGCAACTCCTCGGAGAAGAACGAGAAGTTGCCGCCACCCATCTTTTTAGCGGAATAGAGCGCCAGATCGGCATGAACCAGCAGATCCTGTGCATTGTCGGCGTCGATCGGATAGACGGCGATGCCGGCGCTGGCGCCAGGCAGGATGGTCGTGCCCTGGAAGGTGATCGGCTCGTTGATCTGCTCCAGGATTCGCCTGGCCAGCATGTTGATGTCTTCGGTGCCGCCTGCGCCGTTCAGAATCATCACGAACTCGTCGCCTCCAAGGCGCGCGCAGAGGTCCGACGCCCGGCAGGAATCGCGCATGCGCTGTGCCGTGACGACCAGCACATAGTCGCCGGCGGCGTGGCCAAGCGTGTCGTTGATCTGCTTGAAGCGGTCGAGGTCGAGCTGGATCACCGCCAGCCGCTCGCGCCGGCGATGCGCGCCCTTGATCAGCGTGTCGAAATGATCCGTGAGGAAGGTGCGGTTGTGCAGCCCGGTCAGCCCGTCATGCACGGCAATGAAGGCCATCGAGTTGCGCGCGTCGACAAGCTCATGCGTCTTGCGCAGGATGGCCTTGGACATCGGCCGGAAGATGAACAGCGCAACCAGCACGATGACGCCGATGGTGGCGAAGAACAGGGTGCGGTGGAGGTCGAGCAGCTGTTCCGAGCGCGCATCGGCATAGGCGCTGATGCGTTGGCCAAGTGCCGCATAGCCCGACAGCGTGGCATTGGCGACGGAGGCGTCGAGATTGACGCGCTCGGCGCCGCCTTTGTAGCCCTCGCCGCTGTTTGCCAGCTTCGATTCGAACGATGAGATCAAGCGTTTGCCATTGGCGATCAGCCCGACCGAGAAGTAATCGAGGTGGAACGGCTTGGCGAAAAGCACATTTTCGATCGACTTGGGATCAAACCGTACCTGCGACATCGGATCGGCGCCCGTCTGGTCGAGCAGGAGATCGTAATTCGTCTCGAATTCGGCGGTAGCTTGCTTGAGCGCGGCAACCAGCGCCAGCTGCTTGTCTGGCGATGCGGCGCCCGTTGCGCCGGCAAGGAAGACGATGCGCTGCGACAGCGCCTTTTGCGTGCTGACGATATTTTGCAACGTCTCATTGCGTTGCTGGGCGGCCATCATCTGCTGCAGCAGGATGAAGGAGGCCATCACCATGGCGGCAATGATCAGCAGCGCCAGCCAGTAGCCGCTCTTGATCAGCAGTATGAGCTTGCGCGAAACGCTATGCACCGGCTGCTGCGACATTTTCGGGGGCGGCCCTCTCGCCAACGGATTCCTGCTGTGAGGACCATTGGCCAGCAAATGTTAACAGGTCCGGAAATGCACAGCCGGCAGGCCGGCGCGAGACTACGAAAGATCGCGAAATGGTTATCGGGTCCTTTCGCGATGCGCCTGCATTTGAGCGGTCATCGACCGTCGCCACTGTCGATGCGTGGCTTGCGTGATCGTCCGACGTTCGGGTTTGGTGCTGCCCAGCCACCGATCCGGTCGTTTTTGCGATGGATTTTTCAAGCGGGCGGGACGACAGTCTGCCCACATCAAACGAGGCCCGATCATGACCGCAGCATTTCTCTCCCACATCGACAGCGAGATTGCGGGGCTCAAATCGGCCGGCCTCTACAAATCCGAGCGGGTGATCACATCCACCCAGTCGGCGCAGATCGAGGTCGGCGGCCAGAAGGTGCTGAACTTCTGCGCCAACAATTATCTCGGCCTCGCCGACAGCGCCGACTTGCGCGACGCTGCCAAGCAGGCGCTCGACCGCTATGGCTATGGGATGGCCTCAGTGCGCTTCATCTGCGGCACGCAGGAGGAACACAAACAGCTCGAGGCCACGATTTCATCCTTCCTCGGCCTGGAAGACACCATCCTCTACGGCTCCTGCTTCGACGCCAATGGCGGCCTGTTCGAGACGTTCCTGGGGGAGGACGACGCGATCATTTCCGACGCGCTGAACCACGCCTCGATCATCGACGGCGTGCGGCTGTCGAAGGCCAAACGCTTCCGCTACGCCAACAACGACATGGCCGATCTCGAGGCGCGGCTGAAGGAGGCCAGGGATTGCCGCTTCCGGCTGATCGCCACCGATGGCGTGTTTTCGATGGACGGCATCATCGCCAATCTCAGGGGGGTCTGCGATCTCGCAGACAAATACGACGCCATGGTGATGGTCGACGACAGCCATGCGGTCGGCTTCGTTGGCAAGAACGGTCGCGGCTCGGCCGAGCATTGCGGCGTCGAGGGCAGGGTGGACATCATCACCGGCACGCTCGGCAAGGCGCTCGGCGGCGCATCTGGTGGTTATACCTCGGGCAAGAGCCAAGTGGTCGACTGGCTGCGCCAGCGCTCGCGGCCCTATCTCTTTTCCAACACGCTGATGCCGGCGATCGCCGGCGCCTCGATCAAGGTGTTCGAACTGGTCCGCAATGGCGACGCCTTGCGCGAGCGTCTCTATGCCAACGCGGGGCGGTTCAGGTCGCAGATGGGCAGGCTCGGCTTCACGCTGGCCGGCGCCGACCATCCGATCATCCCGGTGATGCTGGGCGATGCGAGCCTGGCGCAGGAGATGGCGGCACGCATGCTGAAGCGCGGCATCTATGTCATCGGCTTTTCCTTCCCGGTGGTGCCGAAGGGGCAGGCACGCATCCGCACCCAGATGTCGGCCGCGCATTCCACCGCCGACATCGACCGTGCGGTGGAAGCGTTTGCCGCCGTCGGGCGTGAACTCGGGGTGATTTCCTGAAAGGCCGAAATCGAAAAGCGATTCCGGATCAAGAGATTCAAGGGACAATGAAATGTCGAACATGATGAAGGCGCTGGTGAAGGCCAAGGCCGAACCGGGCATCTGGATGGAACAGGTGCCGGTGCCGGAGATCGGCCCCAATGATGTGCTGATCAAGATCAGGAAAACCGCCATCTGCGGCACCGACGTCCACATCTACAATTGGGACCAGTGGGCGCAGAAGACGGTGCCGGTACCGATGGTCACCGGCCATGAATTCGTCGGCACGGTCGCCGATTTCGGCGCCGCGGTCACTGAGTACAAGGTCGGCCAGCGTGTGTCGGGCGAAGGCCATATCGTCTGCGGCCATTGCCGCAACTGCCGCGCGGGCAGGGGGCATCTGTGCCGCAACACGCTTGGCGTCGGCGTCAACCGGCCGGGCGCCTTCGGCGAGTATCTTGCGATCCCGCAGCACAATGTGGTGCCGATCCCCGACGACGTGCAGGACGAGATCGCCGCGATCTTCGATCCCCTGGGCAATGCGGTTCACACCGCATTGTCCTTCGATCTGGTCGGCGAGGATGTGCTGGTCACCGGTGCCGGGCCGATCGGCATCATGGGCGCGCTCGTCGCCCAATGTGTGGGTGCGCGAAAGGTGGTGATCACCGACATCAACCCGGTGCGGCTCGCGCTGGCGAAGAAACTCGGCGTCCAGCATGTCGTCGATGCCTCCAAGGAAAGACTGCGCGATGTGATGCCGGCGCTCGGCATGACCGAGGGGTTTGATGTCGGTCTCGAAATGTCGGGCGCCGCGCCCGCCTTCCGCGACATGATCGACACCATGAACAATGGCGGCAAGATCGCCATCCTCGGCATCGCCCCGACCGGCTTCGAGATCGACTGGAACAAGGTCATCTTCAAGATGCTGCACCTCAAGGGCATCTACGGCCGCGAGATGTTCGAGACCTGGTACAAGATGATCGCGCTGGTGCAGGGCCCGCTCGACGTGACCGGCCTGATCACCCACCGCATCGGCATCGACGATTTCCAGACCGGCTTCGATGCGATGCGCAGCGGCAGTTCCGGCAAGGTGGTGATGGATTGGTGAGGCAATTGGTCGAATGCAGCGCCAGGGATAACTCTTCCGTAGCGATCCTTCGCGCCACATGCCTTTTCTGCTGCCGGCTTAGCCTTTGCCCAGCGCGCCCTCCAGCGCAGCCAATCCATCGCTGATCGCTGCACGCTCGCTGGCGCTCAGCTTTGCCAGCAACTCCCGCTCGAACGCCTTGGCGAGCGGCACCATTTCGCGATAGGCGGCAAGGCCGGCCTTGGTCAGCGTCAGATGTTCGACGCGGCGATCGTTTTCGTCAGCGGTTCGCGTCAGCCAGCGCCGCCGTTCGAGTTCGGCGACGGCGCGTGAGACCTTGGTCTTGTGCATGGCCGACTGCTCGCCGAGCGCTGTCGCGGTCATCGTGCCGCGCTGTCCCAATCCGGAAAGGGTACGCCATTCCGGCCGCGTCAGGCCATGGCGCTCCCTGTAGATCGTCGAGAATTCCCGGCTGACCGCATCGGCGAGGCGATAGAGCCGATAGGGCAGGAAGTTTTCCAACTCGAGGATTTCCATCGGGTACCGCCACATCGGAAGATTGATAGTTACATTTTCGATGGTTACAAATGAAACCAGTTTGGTCAATCCATCGGGACGCGCCGCGTCTTGCTGGATGCGCAAGGGAGGAAGCTATGGCCTTTTCCTACATGCCGGGCTTCGGCAACGATTTTGAAACCGAAACGTTGCCCGGCTCGCTGCCGCAGGGGCGGAACTCGCCCCAGCGGCCGGCCTACGGTCTCTATGCCGAACAGCTTTCAGGCTCGCCCTTCACCGCGCCGCGCGGCACCAATGAGCGCTCCTGGCTCTATCGTATCCGGCCGAGCGTGAAGCACACCGGCCGCTTCAAGGCCGCGAACTATCCGCTGTGGAAGAGCGCACCGAATGTCGGCGATCATGAGCTGGCGCTCGGCCAGTATCGCTGGAATCCGGTGCCGATGCCGAAGCAGCCGACGGACTTCATCGCCGGCATGCGCAGCATCACCACGGCCGGCGACGTGTTGGGGCAGACCGGCATGGCGGCGCATGTCTATGTCGCCAACCGCTCGATGGTCGACGATCATTTCTTCAACGCCGACGGCGAGTTGCTGGTCGTGCCGCAGGTCGGCGCCTTGCGCTTCGTCACCGAGATGGGCGTCATCGAACTCAGGCCCGGCGAGATCGCCGTGCTGCCGCGCGGCCTCGTCTTCAAGGTGGAACTGGTCGATGCCGAAGTGCGCGGCTATGTCTGCGAGAACTATGGCGCCAAGCTGACGCTGCCCGATCGAGGTCCGATCGGCGCCAATTGCCTGGCCAATCCGCGCGATTTCAAGACGCCTTGCGCCTGGTTCGAGGAAAAGGAAACGCCGTGCCGGCTGACGGTGAAATGGTGCGGCAATTTCCATGTCACCGAGATCGGCCATTCGCCGCTCGATGTCGTTGCCTGGCACGGCAACTACGCGCCTTACAAATATGATCTGGCGACCTTTTCCCCGGTCGGCGCCATCCTGTTCGACCATCCCGATCCGTCGATCTTCACCGTGCTCACCGCGCCGAGCGGCGAGGAGGGCACCGCCAACATCGACTTCGTCATCTTCCGGCCGCGCTGGCTGGTGGCCGAAGATACGTTCCGGCCGCCCTGGTATCACCGCAACATCATGAGCGAGTTCATGGGCCTGATCCACGGCCAGTATGACGCCAAGGAAGAAGGCTTCGTTCCCGGCGGCATCAGCCTGCACAATCTGATGCTGGCCCATGGTCCGGATGCGCCCGGTTTCGAAAAGGCCTCGCGCGCGGACCTGAAACCGGTCAAGCTCGACAACACTATGGCCTTCATGTTCGAGACCCGATTCCCACAGATGCTCACCCGCTACGGTGCTGAACTCGAAACCCGGCAGGACAATTACATCGACTGCTGGGCCGACCTGAAAAAGCGTTTCAACGGCACGCCCGAGGGCGACTGGTCTTGAGGCTCGTCCGATGAGCGACCGGCTGGTGCTTCTCGGCTCCAAGGGCGGCCCGGCGCTGCGGCCAGGCGGGCCGTGGCCGAGTTCGTCGCTGCTTGAGATCGGCGGGCGAACCATCGTCGTCGACTGCGGGCTTGGCGTGACGCGCGGCCTGGTCGATGCCGGCGTCAGCCTGAAGGCGCTCGACCTGATCTTCATCACGCATCTGCATTCAGACCATGTGCTGGAACTGGGGCCTTTGCTTCACACGGCCTGGACGGCGGGTCTGGCCACGTTAGTCAGTGTGTTTGGCCCGCCCGGCACGGGCCATTACTGGCGGCGCTTTTGTCAGGCGATGGAATTCGACATCGAGATCCGCATTGCCGATGAGGGCCGGCCGGATATCCGCGAGTTGGTTTCGATCGTCGAATTCGGCGAAGGCCAGGTGGTCGAGCAGCGCGGCCTGAAGGTTTCGGCGCTGCGCGTCGACCATCCGCCGGTGACCGACTGTTTTGCGCTGCGCTTTGAGCAGGGCGGGAAAAGCGTGGTGTTTTCCGCCGATACAGCGTTCTTTCCACCACTCGCCGATTTTGCCGAAGGTGCGGATATCCTGGTCCATGAAGCCATGCTGGAGGAAGGCATCGAGCGGCTGGTGGCCAGAACCGGCAATGGCGCGCGGCTGAAAGAACATCTGCTCGCCAGCCACAGCTTTGCCGAGGAGGCTGGACGCATCGCCAGTGAAGCTGGCGTGAGGAGGCTGGTGCTCAACCACCTCATCCCGGCCGACGATGCCGGGATCGGCGAGGCCGACTGGACTGCCGCTGTCAGGAAAACATGGGCCGGCGACTTGACGATCGCCCGCGACGGCCTTGTTGTGGAGTTCGCATGATCCCTGAAAGTGGGAACCGGTTTTCGCAAAGGTCATGCGTAAGACAAAAATCCAAAGTGGCGCCAAAGCCATATCAGGAGAGGAAACCGCATGAAGCTTGCCACCTTGAAGGACGGGACGCGCGACGGAAAACTCGTCGTCGTCTCGCGCGACCTGACGCAGTATACCGATGCCTCGTTCCTGGCGCGCACGCTGCAGGCGGCGCTCGACGACTGGCGCCGCATCGCGCCGCACCTCGCGACACTGGCGGAATCGCTGGAAACCAATGCGGTGCCGTCGGCCCGCTTTCACGAACATGACGCGCATTCGCCGCTGCCGCGCGCCTATCAATGGGCCGATGGCTCGGCCTATGTGAACCATGTCGAGCTGGTGCGGAAGGCACGCGGCGCCGAGATGCCGGCAAGTTTCTGGACCGATCCGCTGATCTACCAGGGCGGTTCCGACGGTTTCGTTCCGCCGCGCGACCCGATCCGCATGGCCGACGAAGCCTTCGGCATCGACCTGGAGGCGGAAGTCGCCGTTGTTGTCGACGATGTGCCGATGGGCGCAAGCCTCGATGAAGCGGGCGCCGCGATCCGGCTGGTCATGCTGGTCAATGATGTGACGCTGCGCGCGCTCACCGGGCCGGAGCTGGCCAAGGGATTCGGCTTCTTTCAATCAAAGCCGTCCTCGGCCTTCTCTCCGGTCGCGGTGACGCCGGACGAACTGGGTGACGCCTGGGATGGCGGCAAGGTGAGCTTGCCGCTGCTCGCCGACCTCAACGGCAAGCCGTTCGGCCGGGCCAATGCCGGTATCGACATGACCTTCGATTTTCCGGCATTGATCGCTCACGCCGCCAGGACAAGACCATTGACCGCCGGCACCATCATCGGCTCTGGCACCGTCTCCAACAAGCTCGACGGCGGGCCGGGCAAGCCAGTGTCGGCAGGCGGCGCCGGCTATTCCTGCATCGCCGAGCTACGCATGATCGAGACCATAGAGAGCGGCGAACCGAAAACGCCATTCCTGCGCTTCGGCGACACGGTGCGCATCGAGATGAAGGACAAGGCCGGGCACTCGATCTTTGGCGCCATCGAGCAGAAGGTCGAGAAATACGAGGGGTAGGGCGGAGTAATGGAATGAAGGGCGAGGCATTCTATCTTCTGTGCGGCGTCTGGGCGATCGCCATATTGGTCGTCTTCATCCTTGCGATCCGGCTGAGCTATCGCATCGAGGCACGCTCGCCGGACCTGACCAACCGCGGCGCCTTTCCCCGCAAGGCGATGTTGTTTCACACCATCACAAACATGAAAGTCTCGCGGGACGAGCAAACGCAAGCCATGAGGCGACGCATGAATGGGCTGCTATTGATCGTTCTCGCCGGATTTGCGGTGATGTGGGCAGGTCTGTATCTGGTTCGCTCTGCGGGATGACGTCATGACCTTGCTCGACCATCTGCGCCGCATGGCCGGCAACAATCTCTGGTCGAACGACCGGCTCTATCGTGCCGTACTTGCCCTCAAGCCCGGTGAGTTCGAAGCCGAACGCACCAGCTTTTTTCCGTCGATCAAGGCGACGCTCAACCACATCCTTGCGGTCGATCATCTCTATCTCGATTTTCTGGAAGAGGGCGGTGTCGGCGCTTCCGCCTACGATGATTTCGTGCCCTTCGACGCGCCGCCGGAACTCCATGCCGCCCAGCTTGTTGTTGACCGGCGGCTGATCGCTTTTTGCGATCGGCTCTCGGCAACCGACCTCGACCGCCGTATCGTCACCGACCGGCGCGAGGACGGCATGATCCCCGAGCGCATCGGCGACATCCTCGCCCACGTCTTCCTGCATGATATCCATCATCGCGGCCAGGTGCACGCGATGCTGTCCGGCACGTCGGTCAAGCCGCCGCAGCTCGACGAGTTCCTGCTCGACTACGATGTGAAGCTGAGAGCGAAAGAGGTCGAGCGGCTGGGGTTAGAGATCTGATTTCGCGCATCATCCCAACCAGGGAGCATGCGCAATCCGCTCGACTTGAGATCTGTTACGCCGCCTGGACCTTGATCACGCCGCGCTTGATCTGATCCTGCTCGATCGATTCGAACAGCGCGCGGAAATTGCCCTCGCCAAAGCCTTCGTCGCCCTTGCGCTGGATGAACTCGAAGAAGATCGGGCCGATCACGGTCTTGGAAAAGATCTGCAGCAGGATCTTGGTCATGCCGCCGTCGACCACGCCTTCGCCGTCGATCAGGATGCCGTGCTTCTTCATCCGCTCTATCGGCTCGTCATGGCCGTTCACCCTGGCATAGGACATGTCGTAATAGGTTTCCGGCGGACCGGGCATGAACTTCAGCCCGTTGGCGGCTAACTTGTCGGTGGCCTCGTAGATCTTGTCCGTGCCGACGGCGATGTGCTGGATGCCTTCGCCATTGTACTTCTTCAGATACTCGGCGATCTGGCTGGTCTCGTCCTTGGATTCGTTGAGCGGAATGCGGATCTTGCCGCAGGGCGAGGTGATGGCGCGGCTGACCAGTCCGGTGATCTTGCCGTCGATGTCGAAGAAATGAATCTGCTTGAAGCCGAACAAATTGCGGTAGAAATCCCACCATTTGTCCATCTGGCCGCGATAGACATTGTGGGTGAGGTGGTCGAGGTAGTAGAAGCCGACGCCCTGCGGCCACGGGTCGCGCGCACCCAGCCATTCGAACTCGGCGTCATAGGCCGAGCCCTTCTTGCCATAAGTCTCGATGAAATAGAGCAGCGAGCCGCCGATGCCGACAATAGCCGGCACGTCGAGAGCTTTGTCGCTGCCTTCGTAGGGCGTGGCACCCTTGGCAACGGCGTGATCGAAAGCATGCTTAGCATCGACCACCCGCCAGGCCATCGAGGCAGCGCATGGTCCGTGCTTGTCGACAAACTTCATCGCATGTGAGCCGGGCTCGGCATTGACGACATAGTTGATGTCGCCCTGGCGCCACACGGTTATGTTCTTCGTGCGGTGCTTCGCCACCGCCACGTAGCCCATGCGGGTGAACAGCTCGGCCAGCTTCTCCGGCTCAGGATGCGCGAATTCGACGAATTCGAAGCCATCGGTGCCGGCTGGGTTGTTCTTGCTGATCTTGGCGGGCGGGGCGTCATGCGGGAAAGGACCCATGATATTCCTCCGGAAGCTGGCTTGGCCTGGGACCGGCCATTCGGCGCCATGATAACGCGGACGGGCTGCATGGTGCTTGCATTCAAACGCCTGAAATGGTCATGTGATGCGTGAATCGTGCATGATATGAGGAAAAACCATGGATGAGGCGCGCATTGATCATTTTGATCGCAAGATAATGGCGCTCTTGCAGGGCGACGCGCGATTGACCAACAACGATCTGTCGGAGCGGGTGAACCTGTCGGCGTCGCAATGCTCGCGCCGCCGTCAGCGGCTGGAGGAAGACGGCTATATCAAAGGCTATCGCGCGGTGCTCGACCGCGACAAGCTCGGCTTCTCGCTGGTCAACGTCATCTCGGTGACATTGGCCACCCACAACCGCGACAACGCACGGCGCTTCGGCGAATTGGTAGCGCGGCTGCCGGAGGTGCAGGAGGCGCACGCGCTGACCGGCGAGATGGATTACATCCTGAAGGTCGTGACGCCCGACCTGAAGTCGCTGTCGGAATTCGTCAACGGCGTGCTGTTGCCGCATGAATCCGTGCAGCATGTGAAGACGGCGATCGTGCTCGAAACGCTGAAGGAAACCGGCGCCTTGCCGATCTGACCTTAGGCCGTCACCCCTTCGACTGCTGGATCAGCCCGTAGAGGTTGGTGCAGCGCGCGCCGGACCGGCAATAAGCGAAGACCGGGCCGTTGAGTTCATCGAGCGCCTCGGCCTGATCCTCGACATTCTCGGCCGTGATCTGGCCACTGACAACGGGGATATAGCGGAAGGCGAGACCGGCGGCTTCCACCGCCGCCTTGACGGTATCGGCCGAAGGCTGGCCTGGCTGCTCGTCATCCGGCCGGTTGCAGATGACGCTCTTGAAGCCGGCTTCCTTGATGGCGACGACGTCTTCGGGCTGGATCTGGCCCGAGACCGAATAGTCCTCGCTGATCTCACGATATTCCATGACGATGTCCTCGCGATCTGATTTGGCGGGAGTCTTGCCACTCCCTGACGTGGCCGGCAACTGAATCCTATGTCGCAGCCGGCTGGACGAGGCGCGTCCGGGCAAAACGAGCAACGATAATACCGGCGATCACCGCCGCGACGAAGATCAGTGTCGCGGAATAGCCGAGACCAAGCGCCGGGATGGCACCGCCGGGACAGAAGCCGGCAATGCCCCAGCCGATGCCGAAGACGGCGGCGCCGCCGACCAGCTCCGCGTCGATCGCGCGCTTCGTTGGCAGCGCGAAAGCGGGTTCGAACACCGGCGCCTCGCGGCGGCGGAACACCAGGCGGTAACCGGCGAAGGCGATGGCGAGGCCGCCGCCCATGACGAAGATCAGGCTTGGATCCCACGTGCCGGCAATATCGAAGAAGTTCAGCACCTTGGCTGGATTGATCATGCCCGAGACAGCGATTCCGAGGCCGAAGACGCCGCCGATCAGGAAGGCCGAGACGAGCTTGTTCATGGCCTCAGCCTCCGATCACGTGGCGGACAATGAACACGGTCGCGAAGGCAGTGATCATGAAGGTCGCGACGGCAATCACGGAGGGTGGCGACAGCCGCGCCATGCCGCAAATGCCGTGGCCGCTCGGGCAGCCGCCGCCGAAATGCACGCCGATGCCGACCAGGAAGCCGCCACCGACAAGAGCCAGCGTCGGCACCGGCACGCTGAAGGCGATGTGCCCGCCAACGGCTTGATAGAGAAGTGGAGCTGCCACGGCGCCGGCGAGAAAGGCGGCCCGCCAACGCCATTCAGGAGAAAGCGGCGGGATGACTCCGGTCAGGATGCCGGTCATCCCGGCAATCCGGCCATGCAACGCCATCAAAAGCACTGCCGACAGGCCGATGAGGGCGCCGCCAAGCAGCGACTGGAAAGGCGTGAAATCTGTCATGGCAAGCTTTCGATCCGCGGTCGATCCGCTTCTCTGCGCGGATCGATAGCGCAGATAGACTTTTCCGGCGGAGAATCCAACTCGCGCTGCGCGGAGCGGAAACGGAAAAGCGGAGATTGGCTCCGCTTTTCCGAGGAGGCCCGGGTCAGCTGCCGAGAATGGCGCCCTTGATCTGACGGATGTTGTTGCGCATCATGTCGATATAGGTCGAAGCCGGGCCGTCGGGCTGCGACAGCGCATCCGAATAGAGCGTGCCGCCCACCTTGATGCCGGTTTCGCTGGCGATCTGCTCGATCAGGCGCGGGTTGGTGATGTTCTCGACGAAGATCGCCGCTGCCTTGTCCTGCTTCACCTGGGTGACCAGCTTGGCGACATCGGCGGCCGACGGCTCGGAGTCGGTCGAGATGCCTTGCGGGGCCAGGAAGGTCAGGCCGTATTCGTGTTCGAAATAGCCGAAGGCGTCGTGCGAGGTGATGACCGCGCGTTTCGCCTCGGGGATCGACTGGATCGCGGCTCTCACTTCGCCCTCCAGCGCATCGAGCTTCTTGATGTAGGCGGCGGCATTGGTCTGGTAGCTGACGCAGCCTTCGGAGTCGGCCGCACAGAAGGCTTCGGCGATGTTGTTCACATAGATCCTGGCATTGGCGATCGACTGGAAGGCGTGCGGATCGGTGACCGTCTTGCCGCCGCCGGTACCGGCGCCCTCGGCCGCGTCGGCGTCGGCGAATTCAGGTTTGAAATCGATCGGCGTCACGCCCTTGGTCAGGGTGACGATCGAGGCCTTGGTGGCGCTGGCATCGACCAGCCGCTGCAGAAATCCTTCGAAATGCAGGCCGTTGACCAGCACGATGTCGGCCTTGGCCATGGCCACCGCGTCTGCCGGGCTCGGTTCATACACATGAGCGTCGCCATCCGGCCCGACGATGGTGGTCACATCGATGCGGTCGCCGCCGACATTTTTGGCGAAATCGGCGATGACGGTGAAGCTGGCGACCACTTTCAGCGGTGCCGCGAAGGCCGACGATGCACCGAAGGCAATTAATGTTATAACGCTCATCGCCAGGGCGGCGCGGATCGATTTCAGCATAAGCGGGTTCTCCTTTAGGGGGCGGCGTGAGGATCAGGCCGTTCTGTGGCGGTGATGAATGACGCGCGCGCGCAAAATGCCACGCGTGCCGAACAGGATCGAGGCGAAATAGACGACGCCGGCGGACAGGATGATGGACGGGCCGGACGGCAGCGACGCGTGATAGGACAAGAGCAGCCCGGCGATGCAGGAAGCAAAGCCGATCAGCACCGCCAACACGCACATCGGCTCGACCCGCACGGTCCAGAAGCGGGCGGCTGCGGCCGGCAGCATCATCAGTCCGACCGACAGCAAGGTACCGAGCGCCTGGAAGCCGCCGACGAGGTTCAGCACGACGAGGCCGAGGAAGATGAAATGCACGGGGCTTCCCAAGCGGCTGACCGAACGCAGGAACAGCGGATCGAGGCACTCGGCGACCAGCGCGCGCCAGAAGATGGCGAGGCTCACCAAAGTCACCGCGACGATGCCGCCGATCAGCGTCAGCGCTTCGTTGTTGAGCGCCAGCACGGTGCCGAACAGCACATGCATGAGATCGACGCTTGAGCCACGAATCGACACCATCAGCACGCCGATGGCGAGCGAAATCAGATAGAAGGCGGCCATCGATGCATCCTCGCGCTGGATGGTGAAGCGCGAGACAGCACCTGCCCCGAGCGCCACGATGATGCCGGCGATCAGGCCGCCAATGGTCATCGGCAGGATTTCCAGCCCATAGAGCAGGAAGCCGGCGGCCGCGCCCGGCAGAATGGCATGCGCCATGGCATCGCCGGACAGGCTCATGCGCCGCAGCATCAGGAAAACGCCGACCGGGCAGGCCCCGAGTGACAGCATCAGCGAGCCGACAAGTGCCCGCTGCATGAAGCCGAAGTCGGCGAAGGGTGCGATGAAGAGACCGTAAAGCATGTCCATCAGGCAGCCCTCGGTCCGGCGCCGTGATGGTGATCATGGCTGTGATCATGTGCATGCCCATGACCGTGATCATGGGCATGATCATGGCCCTCGGGCTCGCACCAGGGCGCGTTCTCTTCCCAGGCCTCGTGGAAGCGGCGGGCGCGCAACAGGTTTTCCGGCTTCAGTGTCTCCCTGGTCTCGCCCCATGCGATCGGCTGGCGCGCCAGCAGCAGCGTTTCGGGGAAATTCTGGCGCACCAGATCCAGGTCATGGACCACAACCATGATGGTGCGTTCCTCGCCATGCCAGCGCTTGATCAGCGCGATCAGGTCGCCGACCGTCTTGGCGTCGACGGCGTTGAACGGCTCGTCGAGCAGGATGAGGTCGGCGTCTTGCAACAGCACGCGGGCAAACAGCGTGCGCTGCAACTGGCCGCCCGACAGCGTATCGATCGGACGTTTTTCGAAGCCGCCGAGGCCGACCGCCATCAGCGCCTTGCTGACGTCATCGCGATCTTCCTTGGTGTAGCGGCCAAGCAGGCCGCGCCGTGGCCACAGGCCAAGCGAGACCAGATCGACGACGCGGGCGGGAAAGGAGCGGTCGAGTTCCGATTGCTGCGGCAGGTAGGCGGCACGCAGCCCGGAGGCACGGATGACCTCGCCGGCCATCGGTTTCAAGACGCCGACAATGCCCTTCATCAGCGTCGATTTGCCGGAGCCGTTGGCGCCAACCACGGCTGTCAGCGAGCCCTTGCGGATAGTGCCGTCGAGATGATGGATCGCCGGGTGGCTTCCGTAGCCAAGCGTCAGGTCGCGGAATGTCAGGCAGGTCTGGGTCATGTCGTTCCATGGGGGCGGCGAAATCCGGCTGCTGCCAGCGGTCAATTGGATATGTGATGTTATTACATTAGTCAACAACCCGCCCGGGCGGAGTTGCGGCTGCCGGGTCAACTTGCTGTGTATGGATGTCATACGCCGTTGGCCCAAGCGGATTTGACCGGGCGGCCTTGCCCGAAGCCGGCGCCAACTCTAAAGAGGCGCCACCGACAACAGGAAGGAACGCCCCATGAGCATTCGTCGCATCGATGTTGGCCCGCGCATGAGCCAGATCGTCATTCACGGAGATACCGTCTATCTGGCCGGTCAGGTTGGTCAGCCGGGTGGGAACGTTGCTTCGCAGACCAGGGACATCCTGTCGGCCGTCGATGAGCTGCTGGCCAAGGCCGGCTCGGACAAGACCAAGATTCTGCAGGCGATCATCTGGCTGGCCGACATGAGCACCTTTGCCGAGATGAACTCGGAATGGGACAAGTGGGTGCCCCAGGGCAACACTCCGGCCCGCGCCACCGGTGAAGCAAAGCTCGCCGGACCGGAATATCTGGTCGAAATCATCATCACGGCGGCGATCTGAGCGCCAGCGCTTTGCCTTCTCCCCTTGTGGGAGAAGGTGGCCGAGCGAAGCTCGGTCGGATGAGGGGTGTTGGGCGGATCGCTACGTTGAAGAATTAAAGGCTTCAAATCCTTGGATTTTCTGGCGCCTCATTCCTTCCAGCACCCCTCATCCGTCTCGGCGCTAAAGCGCCGATCCACCTTCTCCCACAAGGGGAGAAGGTATGGCGCTACCCCTGCGAGGGCCTAAACCGCGCCACCAGCGTGTGGCTCTCGGCCGCGTAGGTAAAGCGGACGTGGGTGACCGGGTGCTCGGCGCTCCATGTCCGGCGCTCGACCACCAGGCAAGGTGCGCCGGCCTCGATGTCGAGCGCCGCCGCGATGTGCCTGTCGGCGGCAACCGCGCGGATGCGGTGCTCGGCTTCGCTCCATGGCACGCGGCCGATCAGCCACGGGCCAGGCGCGATAGCCAGGAATTCCTCGTCGATCGCTTCTGGCACGGCGGCCAGGTTGATCAGCCGCTGCTCATGCGCGAACGGCCGCTTGCCAGCGAAATGCCGGCATTCCAGCGCCAGCACCGATCCGACGGCATCGAGCTCCAGCAGACTGCGATCCTCGGCGCTGCTGCGCCTCTTGTGCCGCGCCACGCGCTCGTAGCGATAGGACAGGCCAAGCGCCTCGACCTCGAGCCGGATGTCCTGGATTTCCAGCACGGCCGCCTGCGACTGTGGCCGGCGGACGAAGCTGCCTGAGCGGCGGCGGCGTTCGATCAGTCCGGCCTTGGCCAACTGCGACAGCGCCTTGTTAACTGTCATGCGCGAGCAATTGTACTCGGTCGTCAATTCGTGTTCGAACGGGATGCGGTGACCGGGCGCCCAGGCGCCGGACAGGATCTTCTCGCTGATATTGGACAGGATGCGCTGGTGCAGCGAGCCGCCACCTTCAGCGTCCGCCGTCTCGATCACGCTCATGCCGAGAGCGCCGTCATCACGTTGCGAAAACGCTCGGCGATGGCCTCGCGCCTTGCATGCTGGCCGCCGCTGACCTGTTTTTTGCCATGCACCCAGACGCAGTCGACCTTGCTGCCATTGGCGAAGATCCATGCATCGAGGATCGCGTCGCCAGTCTTGCCGGCCAATGAGGGGGCATTGGCATCGAGCGAGACGAGATCGGCGGATGCGCCGGCGGAAATTTCGGACGCGCCGGCGCCAAGAGCGGCGCTGCCACCGGCAAGTGCGGCGTCGAACAACGCGCGGCCGGTCGAGCCACCGGCGACCGCCAGCACATTGCGGGCACGATGCGCGAGGCGTTGCGAATATTCGAGCTGGCGCAACTCGTCGGGCAAGCCGATCAGGACGTTGGAATCGGAACCGATGCCAAAGCGGCCGCCATGTTCTGTAAACAGCGGCGCGGCGAAGGTACCGTCGCCGAGATTGGCCTCGGTGATCGGACAAAGGCCGGCGATGGCGCGGCTCTTCGCCATCCCGACCGTTTCCGCATCTGTCATGTGCGTGGCATGGATCAGGCACCAGCGCTGGTCGACCTTGGCATGGCCAAGCAGAAACTCGACCGGACGTGCGCCGGACCAGGCAAGGCAATCCTCGACTTCCTTCACTTGCTCGGCGATATGGATGTGGATTGGCCCATCGGGTGCCATCGCTGCGACTGCGGCGAGTTCCTCAGGTGTCGCGGCACGCAAACTGTGCGGGGCGACGCCGACGACGGCTTGATTCAAAGTGCCAACGCATTCGCGGCTTTTCTCAACAAGCCGGGAGAACCGATTCACATCGTTGATGAATCTCCGCTGGCCCTCATTGGGGGCCGCGCCGCCAAAAGAGGAGTGTGCGTAAAACACCGGCAATAGAGTCAAGCCTATACCGGTTTCGCCGGCCGCAGCCGCGATGCGCTCGGCCATCTCGGCGAGGTTGGCGTAGGGCTTTCCGTCGCGGTCGTGATGCAGATAGTGAAATTCGCCGACTCGTGAAAAACCCGCCTCCAGCATCTCGACATAGAGCTGCGCGGCAACTGCCTCGACCTGATCGGGCGTCATCGACAGCGCGAAACGATACATCACCTCGCGCCAGCTCCAGAAACTGTCGGCGGAGGGGCCGCGAAGCTCGGCCAATCCGGCCATGCCGCGCTGAAAGGCGTGGCTGTGCAGATTGGGCATGCCGGGCAGCAGGATGGAGTGGCGTTCGTCGCCAGCCAACGCAGTGCTTTCAGGCTCGACGTTTGCGATGCATCCCTTGGCGAGGGTGATCCGCACATTGTTGTGCCAGCCATCGGGAAGGAGCGCCTGTTCCGCGAAGATATCAGTCACTTTTCTCTCCGGTTCTCTGTCGTCCATGCGATGATAGCGCTTGCAGTGCGTTTCAATATGTATATACATAATTGCCGCCAATTGAAACGGAAAAGATGATGGTTGCAGAGAGCAAGGGCCGGGCAGGGGGGCTTCGCCTGTGGCGCAATGCGCGCCTTGTCACCATGGCCGAAAGTTCTGCCGGACTTGGCGTTGTCGAACATGGCGCGGTCGCCGCGCGTGACGGCCGCATTGTCTACGCCGGCCCCGAATCGGAGATGCCTGCAACGCTTGCTCAGGACGAGAGGATCGATTGCGAGGGCCGCTGGATCACGCCCGGCCTGATCGATTGCCACACCCATCTTGTCCACGCCGGGAACCGTGCAAACGAGTTCGAGATGCGGCTGGCCGGCGCCACCTATGAAGAAGTCGCAAAAGCGGGCGGCGGCATTGTCTCCTCGGTCAAGTCGCTGCGTGCCGCCAACCAGGATGAGTTGGTCGCGCAGTCGCTGCCTCGCCTCGATGCGCTGATCGCCGAGGGCGCAACCACGGTGGAGGTAAAGTCCGGCTACGGGCTCGATCTCGAAAATGAGCAGAAGTCGCTGCGGGCCGCCCGCCAACTGGGCGACAGGCGGCCGGTGACGATCCGGACAACCTTCCTCGGCGCCCATGCGCTGCCGCCGGAAGCCAGGGGCGACAAGGACGCATTTATAGATCTGGTCGCAAAAGAAATTCTCCCGGCGGTCGCTGCCGAAGGGCTGGCCGATGCCGTCGACGGCTTTTGCGAAGGTATCGCTTTTTCGCCTGAGCAGATGGCGCGTGTCTTCGACGCCGCCAAGACTGCCGGCCTGCCGGTCAAGCTTCATGCCGACCAACTGTCCAACCTGCATGGTGCCGAACTCGCAGCCCGCTACGGCGCTTTGTCGGCCGATCATCTCGAATACACCGACGAGGCCGGTGCGGCGGCGATGGCGAAGGCGGGAACCGTGGCGACGATCCTGCCTGGCGCCTATTACTTTATCCGCGAGACAAAGAAGCCGCCGATCGGCCTGTTCCGGCAGCACGGCGTCAGGATGGCTGTCGCCACCGACAACAATCCCGGCACCTCGCCGCTGACTTCGCTGCTTTTGACCATGAACATGGCGGCGACCTTGTTTGGCCTGACCGTCGATGAATGCCTTGCCGGTGTCACCCGTGAGGCCGCCCGGGCACTGGGCCTGCTTGGCGAAACCGGCACGCTCGAGGCCGGCAAATCCGCCGACCTGGCGATTTGGGACATCGAGCGCCCCGCCGAACTCGTTTACCGCATGGGTTTCAACCCGCTGCATGCCCGTATCTGGAGAGGACAATGACCGAACTGACCCTCAAGCCCGGCAATGCGACGCTGGCCGACTGGCGCGCCATCTATCGCGGCGCCGTGCCGAAGCTGGACGATGCCTGCAGGCCAAAAATCAAGGCGAGCGCCGAGGCTGTCGCGCGGATCGTTGCCAAGGGTGAACCGGTCTATGGCATCAACACCGGCTTCGGCAAGCTGGCCAGCGTCCGCATCCCCGCCGAGGATCTCGAGACCTTGCAGCGCAACATCGTGCTGTCGCACGCCGCTGGCGTCGGCGAGCCGATGCCGGTCGCTGTTTGCAGGCTGATGATGGCGCTGAAGCTCGCCAGCCTGGCGCAGGGCGCGTCCGGTGTGCGGCCGCAAACCATCGAGTTGCTCGAAGCGATGCTGGCCAACGACGTCATCCCGGTGGTGCCGGCGCAAGGTTCGGTCGGCGCGTCGGGTGATCTGGCGCCGCTGTCGCACATGACAGCGGTGATGATCGGCGTCGGCGAATGCTTTACCCCGCACGGCCGTTTCCCCGCCAAGGTCGCCTTTGTCTCGCACGGGCTGGAACCGGTGACGCTGGGCGCCAAGGAAGGGCTGGCGCTGCTCAACGGCACGCAGTTTTCAACGGCCTATGCGCTCGCCGCCTTGTTCGAGGCCGAAGTGCTCTACCAGTCGGCGCTGGTCGCCGGTGCGCTGTCGACCGACGCGGCAAGGGGTTCCGACGCCCCCTTCGATCCGCGCATCCACCTGCTGAGAAAGCACGGCGGCCAGATCGAGACGGCCGGCGCCTTGCGCAATCTGATGGCCGGCAGCGCCATCCGTGAATCGCACCGGGTTGGCGACGAGCGCGTGCAGGATCCTTATTGCTTGCGCTGCCAGCCGCAGGTGATGGGTGCGGCACTCACCGTGCTGCGGCAGGCAGCCGACACGCTCGGCACCGAGGCCAATGGCGTCACCGACAATCCGCTGATCTTCGCCGAGGACGACACGGCACTTTCCGGCGGCAACTTCCACGCCGAGCCGGTGGCCTTTGCCGCCGACATGATCGCGCTCGCCGTCTGCGAGATCGGCTCGTTGTCGGAACGCCGCATCGCCATGCTGGTCGATCCCGCATTGTCCGGCATCCCGGCCTTCCTGACGCCGAAGCCGGGCCTGAACTCCGGCTTCATGATCCCGCAGGTGACAGCGGCTGCTCTCGTCTCGGAGAACAAGCAGAAGGCCTATCCGGCCAGCGTCGATTCCATTCCCACCTCGGCCAACCAGGAAGACCACGTTTCGATGGCCGCGCATGGCGCGCGCCGGCTGATCGGCATGATCGAGAATGCAACGGCGGTGATCGGCATCGAATTGCTGGCCGCCGCGCAAGGCTGCGACTTCCATCAGCCGCTCGCGTCGAGCGCCGCGCTCGAAGCGGTGCGCAAGCTGGTCCGGGCCGAGGTGCCGCATCTCGACAATGACCGGCATTTCCACCCCGATATGGAAAAGGCCATCGCCATGGTGCGCAGCGGCGCGACAGTCAGGGCAGCCGGCGCGATAGCGCTGCCGTCGATTTCGGGAGCGGCGTAATGACCAGAACGCCCTGGCTTACGGTAACGCGCGGCACGGCACCGCTGCTGGTATCGATCCCGCACACCGGCATCGACCTCGCCGGCCTCGAGAATCGGCTGGTGTCGCCCTGGCTCGGCCGCCGCGATTGCGACTGGTGGATCGACAAGCTCTATGATTTCGCCGCAGGCCTCGGAGCGACTGTCGTTCACACCGCGATCTCGCGCACCGTCATCGACGTCAATCGCGACCCGTCCGGCGCCTCGCTCTACCCCGGCCAGACGACGACCGGTCTCTGCCCGACCGAGACTTTCGACGGCGATCCGCTCTACCGCGAGGGCGAGGAGCCGGGGCCGTCGGAGGTCGATGAGCGGCGCGAGAAATTCTTCGTGCCGTATCATGCCGCCATGCAGGCCGAGATCGACAGGCTGCGAACCTTGCACCAGACGATCGTCGTCTACGACTGCCACTCGATCCGCTCTGTGCTGCCGCGCCTGTTCGATGGCACGCTGCCTGTGTTCAATCTCGGCACCAACGACGGCAAGAGCGCTGACCCGGACTTGCAGGCGATGGTCGGTCGGATCATGGCCGAAACCGGTGAGAGCTCTGTTGTCAACGGGCGCTTCAAGGGCGGCTGGATCACGCGCCATTTCGGTCAGCCTCAAGATGGCGTCCATGCATTGCAGATGGAGCTGTCAAACCGTGGCTATATGCGCGAGCCGGAAGGCAAGGGCGCGCCTGACAATTGGCCGGTTCCCTACGATGCCGAGTTCGCGGCGCCGATCCGCGCCACGCTGGAAAAGATTCTGAAGACCGCGATTGCCTGGGCGCAACGCTGATCAGGCAACGCTTTCGGGATGGATGCCATGACCGGACATGCCAGGACATTTCTTCTTGCCGTCGGGCTGTTGTCGGCCGCGGTCGTTTCGGCGGCTGCCGCCGAAGTGGCCATGAAGGGCGCTGACATTCTCGCCACCTTGAAGGGCGCCCGTGTCGAAGGCCCTGACTGGGAGCAGAGCTTCGACGATGGCGGCGCCACGATCTACACGAAAGGCGGCGCCCAGTCGCAAGGTCGCTGGGACGTGCGTGGCGACCAATACTGCTCGCTGTGGCCGCCCTCGGACGTCTGGGCCTGCTACGCCATGACCATCGATACTTCCGACCCTGCCCATGAGCAGGTCACCTGGATCAGCGCCGACGGCCACCGCAACGCCGCGCACCTCATTCGAAAGGGACAATGATGAACAATCCTCGCCACAACATCCGTGAAGTCCGCAGCCCGCGTGGCGCGGAAATCAGCGCCCGCTCCTGGCTGACGGAAGCACCGTTGCGCATGCTGATGAACAATCTCGACCCCGACGTCGCCGAGAACCCCAACGAGCTGGTCGTCTATGGCGGCATCGGCCGGGCGGCACGCACCTGGAACGACTTCGACCGCATCGTCGCCTCCCTGAGGACGCTGGCGGATGACGAGACTCTGCTGGTCCAGTCTGGCAAGCCGGTTGGCGTCTTCCGCACCCATCCCGACGCACCGCGCGTGCTGATCGCCAACTCCAACCTTGTGCCGCACTGGGCGACCTGGGAGAAATTCAACGAGCTCGATAGGAAGGGCCTGATGATGTACGGCCAGATGACGGCCGGCTCGTGGATCTACATCGGCACGCAGGGCATCGTGCAGGGCACCTACGAGACCTTTGTCGAGGCCGGCCGCCAGCACTATGGCGGCAATCTCAAGGGAAAATGGATCCTGACCGGTGGTCTCGGCGGCATGGGCGGCGCTCAGCCGCTGGCCGCCGTCATGGCCGGCGCCTGCTGTCTCGCCATTGAATGCGATCCCGACCGTATCGATTTCCGGCTGCGCACCCGCTATGTCGACGAGCGCGCCGATACGCTCGACGAGGCGATGGAGAAGATCGAGCGCTGGACCAAGGCCGGTGAGGCGAAGTCGGTCGGCCTGGTCGGCAACACCGCCGACATCGTGCCGGAACTGGTGCGGCGTGGCGTTCGCCCCGACATGGTCACCGACCAGACTTCCGCGCATGATCCGCTGAACGGCTATCTGCCAAAGGGCTGGTCGCTGGCTGAATGGCGAGAGAAGCGGACGTCCGACCCGAAAGCGGTTGAAAAAGCCGCCCGCGCGTCGATGCGCGAACATGTCGAGGCAATGGTGGCGTTCTGGAACGCCGGCGTGCCGACGCTCGACTACGGCAACAACATCCGCCAGGTGGCCAAGGAGGAGGGGTTCGAGAACGCCTTCGCGTTCCCCGGTTTCGTGCCGGCCTATATCCGCCCGCTGTTTTGCCGCGGCATCGGCCCATTCCGCTGGGCAGCCCTCTCCGGCGACCCGGAGGATATCTACAAGACCGACGCCAAGGTGCGCGAACTCACCCCCGGCAACACCCATCTGCACAACTGGCTCGACATGGCGCGCGAGCGCATCGCCTTCCAGGGCCTGCCGGCCCGCATCTGCTGGGTTGGTCTTGGTGATCGGCATAGGCTGGGCCTCGCCTTCAACGAGATGGTCGCAAAGGGCGAGCTGAAGGCGCCGGTCGTCATCGGCCGCGATCACCTCGATTCCGGCTCGGTCGCCTCGCCGAACCGCGAGACGGAATCGATGAAGGACGGCTCGGATGCGGTGTCCGACTGGCCGCTGCTCAATGCGCTGCTCAATACGGCATCGGGCGCCACCTGGGTGTCGCTGCACCATGGCGGCGGCGTCGGCATGGGCTTCTCGCAGCACGCCGGCATGGTCATCGTCGCCGACGGCACGCCCGAGGCGGCCAAACGCCTGGAGCGGGTTTTGTGGAACGATCCGGCAACCGGTGTCATGCGCCATGCCGATGCCGGCTACGACATCGCCATCGAATGCGCGAAGGAGCACCAGCTCAATCTGCCGGGCATTTTGGGCTGACGGACGTAAGAGCGGCTATCTGTTCTTTTTCAGATAGTCGCTCAATGACTCGGCTCTCGTCTCGCTCAAAAGAGTGCTCAGCTTCATATCCGAGCGACGGCCTTCCGCAAAATTGTCGCCGTAGGTTTCCCTCAAGCTGCCAATGAGAGTGTTACCATGTTTCTCGCTGATGCGCCCATTCTCATCCCTATGGCGACCATCGAGTCCAGGTTGCTTGACCATTTTCAAAGCCTCAGTTGGGATGACTCTTCAATCCACCGGTAGCCCTAGCACGATTCGGAACATAACGGAAACAAAATCGCAGAAATGGCATCGGAAATGAAAATCCTTCGTGCCGCCGGCTACCGGTCGATGCCGTGGAAGAACGGCGGTGGCGTGACGACGGAAATCGCCGTCTCGCCTGCCGGCGCCGGGCTGGAAGACTTCGACTGGCGCGTCTCGATGGCGCGCGTCGAAGGCAGCGGCCCGTTCTCGCAATTTGCCGGGGTCGATCGCACGCTTGCCGTGCTCGAGGGCGAGGGCATCGTCCTCGACATTGCCGGTCGCCGGCCGTCCCCCGTCACCAGGCTGACCGCCCCGCTTTCCTTTCCGGCCGACATGCCGACCGCGGCCGCGCTGATTGGCGGACCGATCACCGATCTCAATGTCATGACCCGCCGAAGCCGGATGACGCATACGGTAGAGCGCCTGGCGGTTTCGGCGCCGGTGGAAATCAAGACCAGGGCGAGGATGACCCTCATCCTGTGCCTGAATGGGGAAATCACGGTACCCGGCACCGAACCGGTTCGCCTCGGGCCGCTGGACACGCTGTTGCCTGGCTCGGACACCGCCAGCCTGCTCATCCAACCCGTCCATGACTCGACGCTGTTCGTGATCCGGATCGACAGCATCTCCGGCAACGATTAACGCTTGTTTCCAAACATGATCGCGACGCCGGCGAAATATAGCGTAAGCTGCTGGCGGCATCACGAAAAAGCCTGAATCCTCTTCGTCGATCGATCTTGACGGGAAGAGGGGCGCACGTCTTTGAATTTTTGCTGAGAGATGACGCCCTGTCGTGGTGCGGAAACAAACTTTCGGCAAGTGGGTTTATGCAACCAATTGCATTTGAATCGGTTTTAGGGCCATTGCCGTGGCGGTGACGCCGCTCAGTGTCCGCATACGGAATTTTCAATGAATATTCAGACGAACCCTGCACAAATCGAGAAGACGAGCGCGAGCTTCCCGGCCATCACTGAAGAGCCGATCCGATCCAATTTCCTGCCCGAAGAGCGTCTTCGTGTCCTTGGCGAAAGCCTGGCAAAGGGCGACCTCACCGATTTGTTCGGCCTGGCGCCCTTCGATTTTCAGGCGCGTATCCGCGACAGCGCCAAGAGGATCCTGGAAGTCTACCGGTCGACCAATGCCGCGCAGGCGAGGGGTGAGACGATCACGCCGGCGGCTCAGTGGCTGCTCGACAACAACTATCTGGTCGAAGAAACCATTTTCCAGGTCAAGCGCGACCTGCCGCGCCGCTTCTACCGCCAGCTGCCAACCCTGAAGATGCCGGATGGCGGCAGCGTGCCGCGCGCGCTGGCGCTGGCCTGGACCTATGTGGCGCATTCGGACAGTTCCGTCTCGGCGACGATGTTCAAGTCGATCGTCCAGGGCTTTCAGTCGGTCGAGCCGCTGAAGATCGGCGAACTCTGGGCGCTGCCGTCATTGTTGCGCTTCGTCCTGATCGAAAATCTCCGCCGGCTGGCGGTCAGGGTCAATCGCACCCGCCAGATGCGCCAGATCGCCAACGACGTGGCAGACAGGGTTCTGGCGACCGACGACACCCCCAACCGGCAGGCGATCCTGTCCAACTTCAGCGCCCACGCGCAGGACACCACGTTCGCCACCCAGCTGCTCTATCGCTTGCGCGATGGATCGCAGAACGCCGGCAAGGCCCTGGAGTGGCTGGAAGGCGAGCTCGAAAAAACCGGCTCCGACGCCGAGGAAATCATCATTTCCGAACATCACACGCTGTCCAGCGGCAATGTGACGACCGGAAATATCATCCGCGGCCTGCGCCTCATCAACGACGTCGACTGGACGGTGTGGTTCGAAGGCGTCAGCCGCATCGATACCGTGCTGCGAGAGCGCACCGATTTCGCCGCGCTCGACTTCTTCTCGCGTGACCAGTACCGGACCGCGATCGAGGAACTGGCGCGCCGCTCGAACCTTTCGGAATATCGCGTCGCCGAGAAGGCCATCGAACTGGCCGGTCACGCCGCCAGCGGGACCATCCCTGGTGATGGTGGAGGCGATGCCGCTCCGGCTGCATCCGCCCACACCGATGTTGGGTTCTTTCTCGTCGGCCCGCGCCGGCTGGAACTGGAAAAGGCGATCGGCTACCGGCCGACGGTCAGCCAGACAACCAAACGCGCGTTCCGCAAGACCGGATGGCTGGGCATCGTCGTACCGGTGTTCGCGCTGACGGCCCTGCTTCTCGTCCTCTCCGGCAACGCACTGGCCAATCTGGGTCTGTCGGTGCCGTCGATCGTCTTGATGCTGGCGCTGTTTGCAGTGCCGGCCAGCGAGGGCGCGCTCGCCTTCTTCAACACCGTCGTATCGCTGTTCCTGAAACCGACGCGCCTCGTCGGCTACGACTACAAGCACGGTGTACCGCACGAGGCGCGCACCCTGGTGGTGGTGCCGTCGCTGATCGGCTCGCGCGACGACGTCGAGGAAAACATCCGCAACATCGAGGTGCATCACCTCGCCAACACGGCGGACGAAATCTACTTCGCGCTGCTGTCGGACTGGCCCGACAGCAAGACCGAGATCGATGCGGCGGACACCGAAATACTCGAATTCGCCCGCGCCGAGATCGCCCGCCTGAATGCCCGCTATCCCTCGCAAGGCGCACCGCGCTTCTACATCCTGCACCGGCGCCGGCTCTTCAACGCCGCCCAGGGCGCCTGGATGGGCTGGGAGCGCAAGCGCGGCAAGCTGCACGAGCTCGACCTTCTGCTGCGCGGCGACAGCGACACCACGTTCCTGCCGCTCGACGTGCCGCTGCCGGAAAACGTGGTCCACGTGATGACGCTCGATGCCGACACGCGCACCACCCGCGACGCCGTCGCGACCCTCGTCGGCAAGCTCTGCCATCCGCTCAACCGTCCGCATTTCGACGCGACCAAGCGGGTGGTGACGGCCGGCTACACCATCCTGCAGCCGCGCATCACCGCCTCGCTGACCAGCGGCGACGACGCGTCGTTTTTCCAGCGGGTCTTCTCGGCCAATCGCGGCCTCGACCCCTATGTGTTTGCCGTGTCCGATCTCTATCAGGACGTCTTCGGCGACGGCTCCTTCACCGGCAAGGGCCTTTACCATGTCGACGCCTTCGAGGCGGCGCTGCAGGGCCGCATCGAGGAAAACACCATCCTCAGCCACGATCTGCTCGAAGGTGCGCTGGCGCGCTCGGCGCTGGTCACCGACGTCGAGTTGGTCGAGGACTACCCGACACGCTATTCGGTCGACGCCTCGCGTCACCATCGCTGGGCGCGCGGCGACTGGCAGCTTCTTGGCTTCATCCTCGATCCGCGCTCCGGCGTGCCGGCCTTGTCGCGCTGGAAGATGATCGACAATCTGCGCCGCTCGCTGACGCCGATCTTCTGGGTGATGGCGGCGATCGCCGGCTGGACGCTGCTGCCCTTCACGCAGGCCGCTCAATGGCAGGCCCTGCTGATCCTCAGCCTGTTCATGGCGCCGACATTCGACGTCGTCAACGCCATCCTGCCCAAGAGCGGCGACCAGACGCCGCGCGGTCATTTCTCGGCGCTGGCGCGTGACGTCGCCTTCGGCACCGCCATGGTGGCGCTCAAGATCGTGCTGATGGCGCATCTCGCCTGGATGATGGGCGACGCCATCGTGCGCACGCTCTACCGGCTGTTCGTCAGCCGCCAGAACCTGCTCGAATGGCGCACCGCCTCGCAGGCGCACAAGAGCGGCGACAATGATCTCGGCTCCTATTACGGCATGATGTATGGCGCCGTGATCATTGGCTTCGTCGGTCTCGCCATTCCGGTGCTGGCCGATTCCACCGGCGCCTTCGTCGCTTTCTTTTTCGCCCTGTTCTGGATCGCTTCGCCGGCCATCGCCGCCTGGATCAGCCGTTCGGCCGAAACCGAGGACCGGCTGCGCATCTCGGCCGCCGACATCCATGCGCTGCGCACGGTGGCGCGGCGCACGTGGCACTATTTCGAAAGCTTCGTGACCGCCGAGCATCACAATCTGCCGCCGGACAACTTCCAGGAAAGCCCGGCGCCGGTCGTGGCGCCACGCACCTCGCCAACCAATATCGGCGTCTATCTGCTGTCCGTCGTCTCGGCGCGCGACTTCGGCTGGATCAGCCTGTCCGATGCCATTACCCGCATCGATGCCACCATGACCACCATCGAGGGCATGCCGCGCGACCGTGGCCACCTCTTCAACTGGTATGACACGACAACGCTGAAGCCGCTTTATCCGCTCTATATTTCCGCCGTCGACAGCGGCAATCTTGCCGGCCATCTGGTGGCGGTGGCGGCAGCCTGTGCCGAGTGGGCGGAAGCGCCCTCCGTCCACCTCCAGGGCGATTTCGAAGGCATTCTCGACACGGTCACCATCCTCAGCGAAAGCCTCGACGATCTGCCTGACGACCGCCGCCAGCTGCGCCCGTTGCGTCAGCGCCTGGCGGACCGTCTCGATGGCATGCGGCGCGCGGTCGACACCATCAAGGCGCAGCCGGAAATGGCCTCGATCCGCACCATCAATCTGGCCGTGCTGGCCGGCGAGATCCGCAAACTCGCCGCTGCCATCCACACCGAGGCCGCATCGGCCCAGAGCGACATCATCGTTGATTGGGCGGCAAGGCTGGAAGCCAGTTGTGAGGCGCATGTCCATGACGCGCACAGCGACGACAACGCCGTCGAGGCCCTGCGCGCCAAGCTCCTGACCTTGCGCGAGCGCACGCGCCGCTTTGCCTTCGAAATGGATTTCTCCTTCCTGATGCGGCCTGAACGCAAGCTGCTGTCGATCGGCTACCGCGTCGAGGAGCACCAGCTCGATGAAAGCTGTTACGATCTTCTCGCCTCCGAGGCGCGGCTGACCAGCCTGTTCGCCATCGCCAAGGGCGACCTGCCGACCGAGCACTGGTTCCGTCTTGGCCGGCCGATCGTCGAGATCGGCTTCCAGGGCGCGCTGATGTCGTGGTCCGGCTCGATGTTCGAGTATCTGATGCCGCCGCTGGTGATGAAGGAGCCGCAAGGCAGCATTCTCAACCAGACCAGCAAGCTGATCATCAAGCGTCAGATCCAGTACGGCCGCCAGAAGAACGTGCCATGGGGCATTTCGGAAGCGGCCTACAACGCCCGCGACCGCGAACTGACCTACCAGTACACCAATTTCGGCGTGCCTGGCCTCGGGCTGAAGCGGGGTCTCGGCCAGAACACGGTGATCGCGCCTTACGCGACCGTGCTGGCGGCGCAGTTCAACCCGCGTGAAGCCGTGCAGAACCTCGCCCGGTTGCGGGAGGTCGGCGCGCTTGGCCGCCACGGCTACTATGACGCCGTCGACTTCACGCCGCAGCGCGTGCCGGAAGGCACCGATCATGTCGTCGTGCAGAACTACATGGCCCACCATTCGGGCATGTCGATCGTTGCGGTTGCCGATGCCATCTTCGAAGGCCGAATGCGCGACCGGTTCCACAGCGATCCAGTCATCGAATCCGCCGAACTGCTGCTGCAGGAGCGGGCGCCGCGCGACATTCCGACCGCGACCGTCAGGACCGAGGCCGACGAACGCGCCAAGGACGAGACCGAGATCGAGAGCCCCGACACCCGCATCGTGCTCGATCCGTTGCGGGCGCTGCGTTCGACCAGTGTGATGTCCAACGGCCGCTATTCGGTGATGGTCACCGCGACCGGGTCCGGCTACAGCCGCTGGGGCGATCTCTCCGTCACCCGCTGGCAGCCGGACCCTACCGAGGACCGGCTCGGCTCCTACATCTTCCTGCGCGATGCCGACACCGGCGATTGGTGGTCGGCGACCGCGGAACCGAAGCGCGCGGCCGAGGAAAAGGCGCAGACCTTGTTCTCCGACGACAAGGCGAGCTTCGTCAAATCGGTGGGCACCTTGCGCTCCGAGGTCGAATGCATCGTCATTTCGGAAGGAAATGGCGAAGGCCGTCGGGTCACCCTCTACAATGACGGCCCATCCGACCGTCACATCGAAGTAACCTCCTTTGCCGAACTGGTGCTCGGGTTGGAGGCATCGGACAACGCGCATCCGGCCTTCTCGAAGATGTTCGTCGAGACCGAGATCGCATCGAACAACGGTGCGATCTTCGCCACGCGGCGCAAGCGCGAAACCAGCGAGCCCGATGTCGCCATGGTGCATTTCGTCACCGATCCGTCGGGATCGGCGCGTGATGCCGAGGCCGAGACCGACAGGCGTGCCTTCATCGGCCGTGGCCGCACCATCGTCGACGCGGCCGCTTTCGATCCGGGCGCCAGGCTTGGGGGCCATTCGGGCTTCACGCTCGATCCCGTCGCCTCGCTGCGCCGCCAGGTGCGCGTGCCCGCCAACAAGAAGATATCCTTGACTTTCTGGACCGTCGTCGGCGCCAGCCGCACTGAACTGGAGGAGGCCGTCGCACGGCTCGACCACCCGGAGAGTTTCGCTCGCCAGGCCATGCTCGCCTGGACCCGCAGCCAGGTGCAGACCCGCCATATGGGCCTCAGCCTGACCGATGCCGCAAACGTGCAGAAGCTGGCACGCTACCTGATCTACCCGGATCCGTTCCTGCGTCTCCCCGCGGAGTCCATCGCCTCGGGGCTGGGCAAGCAGTCGAGCCTGTGGCCGACCAGCATTTCAGGCGATTTCCCGATCTTCCTGGTCAGGATCGGCGACGTCGCCGACCTGGAGATCGTCGCCCAGGCGCTGCGTTTCCAGGAGTACATGCGCACCCGCGGCATGATGATCGATTTCGTCGTCGTCAACGAGCAGGCGTCCTCCTACGTCCAGGACCTGCAGCGTGCGGTCGAGACGCTGTGCGAAAACAGCCGCTTGCGCGGCAAGGAACTCGGGCCTCGCCAGCACATTTTCGCGGTCCGCCGCGACCTGATGGACGAGACAACCTACAAGACGCTGCTCGCCGTCGCCCGCGTGGTGCTGCACACGCGCAACGGCACCATCTTCGATCAGATCGAGCGGGCAGAAGCGGCTGCCCTGCAGGCGCGCGAACCCCTGCAGCCAGCAGGATCGCCGGTCCCGCGCGAACTGCCGCCGCTTACGCCGATGGTGACTGCCTTTGCCTCGCAGGCGGTGACGGATGCCAATGCCGACGGAAGCGGGCTCAGCCAGTGGAACGGCTTTGGCGGTTTCGACGGCGACGGGCGGCACTATGTCGTGCGCCTCGCCGGCCGGCGCACCACACCGCAGCCGTGGATCAACGTTGTCTCCAACGCTTCGTTCGGCTTCCATATCTCGGCCGAGGGTGCTGCCTTTACCTGGAGCCGCAACAGCCGCGATTACCAGCTGACACCGTGGTCGAACGACCCGGTCTCGAACCGACCGGGTGAGGGCCTCTACATCTACGATCAGGCCAGCGGCAAGGCGTTCTCGCCGCTCGCCGCCGTGGTGCGCGATCCCTCGATGACCTACGAGGCCTGGCACGGCCAGGGTTTCTCGACCTTCCGCTCCAGGCGTGGGCCGTTGTCGATGGATCTTACCCATGTCGTCGACCCGGTCGATCCGGTGAAGGTTTCGCGGTTGCGCATCCAGAATTCCGGTTCGGTGCCGGCGCGGCTGCGTGTCTATGCCTACGCCGAATGGGTGCTCGGCGGGCATCGGTCGCGCACGGCGGCAACCATCGTCCCGTCCCGCGACGCTGCCACCGGTGCGTTGCTGGCGCAAAACCCCTACGGGCTCGATTTCAGCGAGCGGGTGGCCTTCCTGGCCGCCGACGGCGGCGTGCACTCGGTGACGACCGACCGCTCGGAGTTCCTCGGCCGGCATGGCACCAGCGAGCTTCCGCACGCGGTGCTGAGTGGCGCGGCACTTTCGGGCCGTGTCGAGGCTGGAGACGATCCTTGCGCGGCGATCGCCCGTGACATCGAGATTCCGGCCGGCGGCGACGTGACGCTGCTCTGGCTGCTTGGCGATGCCGAGTCCGTCGAGGAGGCCAGCGCCCTGGTGCAAAAGCACCGGGGCAAGGATTTCGACAAGCGGCTGGCCGACAACGAGCGCGAGTGGCGCGGCTTTCTCGACACCATCCAGGTCGAGACGCCGGACAAGGCGCTCGACGCCATGGTCAACCACTGGCTGCCCTATCAGAGCCTGGCCTGTCGCATCCGCGCCCGCTCCGCCTTCTATCAGGCAAGTGGCGCCTTCGGCTTCCGTGACCAGCTGCAGGACACGCTGGCGTTGCTGGCGCATGATCCGCAACTGGCGCGTGACCAGATCCTCAACGCCGCGCGGCGGCAATTCCCCGAAGGCGACGTGCAGCACTGGTGGCTGCCGCGCACTGGGGCCGGCGTGCGCACCATGATCTCCGACGACGTGGTCTGGCTGGCCCATGCCACGGCGCGCTATCTGCTGGTGACCGGCGACGCCGCCATCCTCAAGGAGCAGCTGCCCTTCATCGACGGGCAGGCATTGGGCGAGGGCGAGCACGATGCATTCTTCACTCCGGAAGTTTCGAAGAAGACGGCCTCGCTCTACGATCATTGCGCGCGAGCGCTCGATCTCGCCATCAAGCGCAGCAGCCCCGCCGGGCTGCCGCTGATCCTTGGCGGCGACTGGAACGACGGCATGAACCGCGTCGGCGAGCAGGGCAAGGGCGAAAGCGTCTGGCTGGGCTGGTTCCTGCTGAAGACGCTGGGCGACTTCGCAGCCGTTGCCAAGACCGAGGGTGATGCCAAGCATGCGCAAGCCTGGGCAAAGCATGCCGATGCGCTGAAGCGGGCGCTCGAGAGTACGGCATGGGACGGCGAATGGTACCGGCGTGGCAGCTTCGATGACGGCACGCCGCTCGGGTCGCGATCCCAGCAGGAGTGCAAGATCGACTCGATTGCCCAATCCTGGAGCGTGCTTTCGGGAGAGGGCGATCCGGCGCGGTCGACGACGGCGATGGAGCAGGCGACGAAGCTGCTCGTCGACGACAAGCTCAAGATCGTCAAGCTGTTCACGCCGCCCTTCTCGAAGACGGACAAGGACCCGGGCTACATCAAGAGCTATCCACCCGGCGTTCGCGAGAATGGCGGCCAGTACACCCACGCCGCCACATGGTTCGTCATCGCGCTCGCCGAGATGGGGCTCACCGATGAGGCCTATCGCTGTTTCTCGATGCTGAATCCGGTCAACCATGCGACCGACGAGGCCTCGGCCGATCACTATCGCGTCGAGCCCTATGTGGTTGCGGCCGATATCTATGCCGGCGGCGACAAGGGCGGCCGTGGCGGCTGGACCTGGTACACCGGCTCCGCCGGCTGGCTCTACAGGGCGGCGGTCGAAGGCATCCTGGGCATCGAACGGCGTGGCAAGCGTGTCCAGTTCAAGCCGAAGCTCCCCAGCCACTGGGACGGGTATTCGGCGACCCTCAAGATGCTGGGGGCGGAACTCAGGGTTCGCGTCATCCGCGACAATAAGACCAAGACGGTTTCATTGGAGCTGAATGGGGCAAAGACCAAGGTTTCGACGGTTGAGCTGAAAAGTGGCGACGTTGCTGACGTCGTCATCAGAATCCCGGCCTGACGCATGTCGCCTGGTGGCTCGCCCTCGGGTTGACCCCCGGGGGGCGAGCGGTCTTCGGGACGGCGACACGATGGAACAAGCACCAGGCCGGTTGGCGCCGCGATCGAGAACGCGACCCGGATTAGGACCGATAATTATTTATAATCAATGCTTTGATGCGCTCCGCCTGGGCGTTCCCCCCGCGGTGGATCCTGGCCTCCCGGCGATCCTTGGGAGCCGCCAGGGCGCGTTACTTTACCCGTACTGTTCAGAACGCGATTTCAGCCCCTGGTCATCCGCCCGACATCCTTCGTGATTAAAATTTCGGCAGCACGAGCCGTCTGCCATGATTCCGCCGCATGCCTGACATTTTACCTTACTTCTCAAACCGTTAGATGATCACGGCAGATTTCGGAACGTCGCCATCTTTTGTTCGCTCTAAGGGAACTGAAGAGGTACACGGCCATTGTTTTGCGACGTATCAAGCGGTACGGGTTGAATGATGCAGTGCACAATAAACAGCGTGGCGGAGTAACTGGGGTGACCCTTCTGCAAATCTACTGGAGAGCGCTCGGTTATCTGGCCGAAGACAGGAAACGCGTCGCGTTGATCTGTTCGGCCAACGTCGCTCTCGCCATCATCGCCATTCTCGAGCCGATCATGTTCGGCCGGGTGATCGATGCGATTTCCGAGCGCGGTTCCGTGTTTACCACGCTTGCCCTGTGGGCGGGCCTGGGCGCCTTCAACATCGTCGCCTTCGTTCTGGTTGCGCGCGGCGCCGACCGCTTCGCCCACAAGCGGCGCAGCGAGGTGCTTTGCCAGTCTTTCGAGCGCGTGATCACCATGCCGCTCGCCTGGCACCATCAGCGCGGCACATCCAACGCCTTGCACACGCTGTTGCGCGCGGTCGAGACGCTGTTCAGCCTGTGGCTCGAATTCATGCGTCAGCATCTGTCCACTGCCGTTGCCCTTGTCCTGTTGGTGCCGACGGCTATCAGCATGGATCTGCGCATGTCGCTGGTCCTGCTGGCGCTCGGCGTGCTCTATGTCGGCATCGGCCGGCTGGTGATGAAGCGCACCAAGGAAGGTCAGGCCGCCGTGGAGCGCCACTATCACCAGGTGTTCGCGCATGTCACGGATTCGGTCAGCAACGTCGCCGTGCTGCAGAGCTACAACCGCCTCGGCCATGAGGCTGATACGCTGCGCCGCTACGTCAAGAACCTGCTCGACGCCCAGAACCCGGTGCTCGACTGGTGGGCGATGGCCAATGCGCTGCACCGCCTGTCGTCGACCATTTCAATGATGGTGGTGCTTTTGATCGGTGCCTATCTGGTCACCCATGGCCAGCTGCGCATCGGCGACGTCATCGCCTTCACCGGCTTTGCCACGCTGCTGATCGCCCGGCTCGACCAGATGTCGGCCTTCGCCAACCAGATTTCCGAGGCCCGCGCCAAGCTCGAGGACTTCTACCATCTCGAGGATTCCGCCGCTGACGCCGCCGAGCCGGATGGCTTGCGCGATCTGGCCAACGTCACCGGCCATGTCCGCTTCGAGAATGTCGGTTTCGAATTCGCCAATTCGGGACAAGGCATCGACGACGTGTCGTTCGAGGTTCAGGCCGGTCAGACGGTCGCCATCGTTGGCCCGACAGGCGCCGGCAAGACCACGCTCATCAACCTTTTGCAGCGCGTCTTCTCGCCGTCCCATGGGCGTATCCTGATCGACGGCATCGACACCCGCACCGTGACCCGCAAGTCGCTGCGTCATTCGATCGCCACCGTGTTCCAGGATGCCGGCCTCCTCAACCGCTCGATCGAGGACAACATCCGCGTCGGCCGCGCCGATGCTACCAATGACGAAATCCATGCCGCCGCCAACGCGGCTGCCGCGCAGGACTTCATCCTGGCCAAGAGCAGCGGCTACGATACGCTGGTTGGCGAACGCGGCGGCCAGCTGTCGGGTGGCGAGCGCCAGCGCATCGCCATTGCCCGCGCCGTACTGAAGGACGCACCGATCCTGGTGCTCGACGAGGCGACCAGCGCTCTCGACGTCGAGACCGAGGACCGCGTCAAGGAAGCGATCGACGAATTGCGGCGCGACCGCACCACCTTCATCATCGCCCACCGCCTGACCACCGTTCGCGACGCCGATCTGGTTGTGTTCATGGACAAGGGCAGGGTGGTCGAGATGGGCGGCTTCGCGGAACTGTCGATGCGCAATGGCCGCTTTGCCAGCCTGCTGCGTGCCGGTGGCCTGCTCAACGACGAGGAGGTTCGCCGCCTCAGCCGCACCGTGCAGCAGCAGCAGGAAGCCGCCGCCTGATCGGGTAGCGCTGCCTCCGCCTTCTCCCACAGAGGGAGAAGGCAAGACCCGCCTGCGACACCACCGCTCGATTGCCCCAAACGCGACGGCGGTCTATGTAGAGCCGCATGAGCGACATGACTTCACGCCCGACCGGCTGGATGGATATTGCCAACCCGACGCGCTTTGTCGGGCTGGCCGACAAGGTCGTGCCATGGCTGGCGACGATCGCCGCGCTCATCCTCGCCATCGGGCTCTATATGAGCTTCGCCGCGCCCGAGGATTTCCAGCAGGGCATCACCGTCCGCATCATGTACCTTCACGTGCCTTTCGCCTGGCTCGCCATGATGTGCTACACGCTGATGGCGGTCTCCGCGCTTGGCACGCTGGTCTGGCGGCATCCGCTGGCCGATGTCGCGCTGAAATCCGCGGCCCCCATCGGGGCTGTCTTCACCGCGCTGGCGCTGGTCACCGGTTCGATCTGGGGCAAGCCGATGTGGGGCACCTGGTGGGTCTGGGATGCGCGGCTGACTTCGGTCTTCGTGCTGTTCCTGATGTATCTCGGCATCATCGCGCTGACCCGTGCGCTCGACGATGCCGGACGCGCCGCCTGGGCCGCCGCCATCATCACGCTGGTCGGCTTCATCAACATCCCGATCATCAAATTCTCGGTCGACTGGTGGAACACGCTGCACCAGCCGGCCTCGGTGTTCCGGCTCGGCGGGCCGACCATTGATCCCAGCCTGCTGTGGCCGCTGCTGGTCATGGCTGTCGGCTTCACGGTGCTGTTCTTCGCACTGCACCTGATGGCGATGCGCACCGAAATCCGCCGCCGCCGGGTGATCGCAATGCGTCGCGTCGCCGCCAGGCAGGCCGAGCGGATCTAAGGCGCGATTGCGACGGTGCACCGACAGATCAAGCGTTCATCGTCTCTGAACAGCTTGTCATTTCTGCAGATTGTGAACCTCGAACGCGGTCTCCTGAGGCGGCGAGATGAACCCACCCTTGATGCCCGTTTTCATTTGAGGCATCAGGATATCGTCCCGGAACTGCTCCCAACTCTTCTTGGATTCGTGAACCGCAACAATTGACCAGCCACCGGCCGACGGGCCGGCAACATGGAAGACTTGGCCTTTTGGCAGGCTTTTTCCGCCTGCTGGATGAACCGCCGCGATTGACGCCTCGTACTGCTCTTTCGTGCCGCCAGGAAAATAATGCGTGATTGCGTAAGCCATTTTTGTTTTCCTCCCGAGCAAGCCGCAAACCATCCAATGGCCGGCTTGCTGAAGCCAGATTGACGCAAGGGAACACCGGGGACAAGCAGGACCTTAGACAGGGTCGACCATGCACCATGCCCTGGACACGGGTTTGGATGTTCGCGTCAGCCGGTGCGGCCGCGTGCAGCCACCGGCAGCGTTTCCAGCACCTTGTCGCCGTCGATCAGATTGACCTCGTTGAACAGATTGGTGACGACGCAGCAATGGTCGGGCACGACGCGGACGCGTTCACCGATGCGCAGCTTACCGTCGCCCGAAAGGGTGACGGTGCCGTGCTCCTCGCTCAAGCCGGTCACCCGCGCACCCGACACGCCGAGCAGCTCGCCGAAATCGGCGAGCCCCAGCGTGTCGCTTGACAGCGCCTTGCTGCCGGCATCGAGAATGGCGCGGGTCGGCGTCGGATGGCTGACCACCGTCGACAGCACCGTCAGCGCGCAATCGTCGAGAGTGCCGACGCCTTTGGCGACCTGATAGCGATCGAGATAGATGTAAGTGCCGGGGCGGTACTCGGTGACGACCGATGCGTCGCTGGAGCGCCACATGTCCGGCGTGCCGCCGCTGGAGATGCGTTCGCAGGCGAGGCCCGATGCGGCCAGCGCCTGCCTGGCGTCAGCAAGCCAGGCCTCGGCCTCGGCCGCGCGGCCGACGGCCGGATAGGTCATCAGCCCGCCGAAGGCGAGGCCGCCAGCCTTGTCGATCCGTCTTGCCAGCGCAACCGCTTCGCCGGCTGTCTGCACGCCGCAGCGGCCCATGCCGGTGTCGCATTCGACCAGCACCGGCAGACGATGGCCGGCGTCGGTGAAAGTCGCCGCAAGCCCTTCCAGCGTCTCCAAACTGTCCGCCGTCACCGAAAGGGTGACACGGCGATGCAATGCCAGAAGCCGCTCCAGCTTGGCGCGGCCTAGGATGTTGTAGGGAAGAAAAATGTCGGCAAGGCCTGCGTCGGCCATCACTTCGGCCTCGCCGATCTTCTGGCAGGTGATGCCGACGGCGCCGGCCGCGACCTGTTTCTTCGCCCAGTAGGGCAATTTGTGCGTCTTGATATGCGGCCTCAGCTTCAACCCGTTCTTGTTGGCATGGGCCTGCGCGCGGGCAATGTTGGCTTCGGCGCGCGCCGCGTCGATCAGGATCGAGGGCGTATCGAGGTCGTGGATGGTCGGCATCATCTGTCACCCTGTGAAAATCCGCAGGGGTTATGACCCTGAAAGCGCGCGATGTCACGCGGCCAGCCGAGTGGATCTGTGGTCCATGCGCTCAGGCCGCAAGGCGGCGCCGGGCGGTGAGATGGATCGACACCGCATCGGCGTTCGGCTATGCGGTTTACCAATGCATGTCGTCCAAAAGTGCGTGGCGGTTTTGAGACAACGACAGGCATGCTAACAAGCTGGAGCGTATCGCGTGAACTCCGTCGGACGCCACACGCTTGAGCAAAGTCGACACGAAGGACCATGACCATGAAACGCTCCGCCATCAACGACATCATCCGCGAAGCCGACGCTTTCATCCGCTCGTTCGGCTACATCATGCCGCCCTTCGCCTATTGGTCGCCCGAGGAAATGAAGGCGCGCCAGGTCGATTCCTCGGCCATCTTTACCTCCCGGCTCGGCTGGGACATCACCGATTACGGCCAGGAGAAATTCAAGGAGCTCGGTCTGTTCCTGTTCACCGTTCGCAATGGCCGCTACGAGGACATGAAGAAGGGCATGGGCATGCTCTACGCCGAGAAGATCATGATCTCGCGCAAGGACCAGCTGTCGCCGATGCACCGCCACAACATCAAGGCCGAGGACATCATCAACCGTGGCGGCGGCAAGCTGGTGCTGGAACTGTTCATGCACGATCGCGACGGCGGCATCGATCCCAAGGCCGAGGTGTCGGTGCCTGTCGACGGAACCATCCACAGGCTGCCGGCGGGCGGGCTGCTGAAGCTCGACCCGGGCCAGAGCGTCACGCTGCTGCCTGGCGTCTGGCACGCCTTCTGGGCCGAGGGCAAGGATGTGCTGATCGGCGAGGTGTCGACCGTCAACGACGATCTTACCGACAATGTCTTCCGCGAGCCGATCGGACGCTTCTCCAACATCGACGAGGATACAGCGCCGATGCACCTGCTGGTGTCCGACTACGAGAAGTGGCTGGGCTAGATCCAGACGCTAAGGCGCCCGCCGGGGTCGGCGCTCAAGGTCGCCTCAATGACAGCAGCCTGGCGCTGGCTGCACGCTCGTCCTGCACAGGCAGGATGAACTGATCGGCACGTCCGCCTTGGCCAGCGCCACCGCGAGCCTTTCCTGCCGCGCCGGCAGTTCTTCGCTCTCGCCACGCCGTTCCAGGCATTCCACCAGCCCGTGCAGCGCCCAGACATTGTTCGGATGCTGGGCGCAGCGCTGCACCTTGCCGCTCAGGCCCAGATCGTCGTGGTAGACCTCAGGGCGACGACAGGTCGCGGTTTTTGTTTTGGTGCTGATGGGATGCGAAGGGCGGCGCGCCAGCCGCCCTTACTTGGTCTCTTCGTTTTGCCAGCCAGCCAGCTCTGGCAGGTCGTCAAGCCAACTCTTCTCGGTGATCGAGATATCGCCGCCCTGCGGTGCGGCATCTGTGGCGTTTTGAATCAGCCAGTCCACCCACTTCCGATAGGCAACCGTGTCCAGCTGGGGCGGCAGCACCTTGGCTTTGAGCAGCATACGCTTGCGGAAACTGGTTTGCCTGCGGAGTTTGGTCGTTGTGAACTTGATGACCTTGCCTTGGTATTCAACCGTCCAGCGGTCGCCTCCAAGACTGACAAGGCCGTCGATGGAGAAACCGGCATCGACCGGCCTATCCCGCCACGGAAGCTCGATGGCATTCTTCCTCAACTCGATGGCCCATCGCCTGTAGTCGCCCCCAGCACGCTGGGGCGGTAGCACGCCGGCCTGTTCGAGCATCTTCCTGCGGAAGGTAGGCTGCTTCTTTAGCTGGCCGGTCGTGAACTCGACGCGATGCCCACGAAACTCGACGTGCCACCGGGTCCTTCCGTTGCCGACATACTTCACCAGCCTGTCGATGAAGAACTCGCCATCGGCAAGCATCACGCAGCCCTGATTGATGCCGTCGAGAATAAACTCGGTGTCAGTGACCATTATGGAGCCCAGCGCAGGAAACTGTCACGGAGCTTAGCCAGTGGAACGCACCCGCGGCCACCAATCTTTTCGCTCTGGAAATCTCACCTGCTTCAATCAGCCTACGCGGGGTGCGATGATGTGCAAGACGACAGCTTGCGCACCGAAGATACCATGCCCGCAATAGTCGATTACAGGGACTGTAGCGGCGAGGGAAAACTTGGTGCTTTTGCTACATAAAACCGCACTCGTACTGCATAGACAGGACGAGCTGATCGGCACGTCCGCTTTGGCCAGCGCCAAGGCGAGCTTTACCTGCAGCGCCAGCAGCTCCTCGGTCTCGCCGCGCCGTTCCAGGCATTCCACCAGCCCGTGCCGCGCCCAGACATTGTTCGGACGCTGGGCGCAGCGCTGCACCTTGCCGCTCAAGCCAAGATCGTCGCGATAGACCTGCTCGGCCACTTGCGCGTGGGGCAATCGCCACCGCTGTGATTGTGCCCCCAAGTAATTGTGCCTGATCAGCCAAGACAGTCGCTTTTTCTAAAGATTCATGCATGAAAAGTCCACGAAAACGGGGGATCAACTTCAGTCTCGAAAATATACTGGCAAAATGAAGATCAACTCCACAACGCCATAAAGTGTTGTTTCCAGGAGGAAAAACTCATGGCCAACATGATGATTAGGCCCCCGGGAAAGTCTCAAGTCGGCCACAGCAATCGATAGAAAAATCGCCAATCCTTTAGCGTACTCGTATATTCTTAGTCTCTAATTTGCGCTATATTCCTTTGTGATATAGGGGCGGGGCTCTCGTATGATCGATTCCGAGGTGTTCGACTTCGTCGAGCGTTGCAGGAAGCACACTGCAACCGGCCCGCTCCTAAGCGACCTTCTCGAAACCGTAAGAAATCTTGGCTTCGAGCACCTTATCTTGAGCGGCGTACCTCTCGGTGGGCAGAAACTTGCACCGATGGTTGAACTGAACGGCTGGCCAGCCGGGTGGTTCGAACGCTATGTCGAGGCCGAGCATGCCACCGTGGACGGCGTTTGCATCTACTCGGCGAAGACACTCAAGCCGTTTCTTTGGGCCGACGTACCGGCAAAATGGTCCGATACCGAAGGTTCCCGACGCGTTGCTGGGGAAGCGACGGAGTTTGGCATCTGGAGCGGTTTTGCCGTGCCGATGCTCAGTGTCCATCATTGGCAATCCGTGCTGTCGTTCGCCTCTTCCGCGAAGTCCTGCACGCTCTCGCCACGCCATCAGGTACAACTGGTGACCATGGCGGTATACGCCGGCATGTCGATCCAGGCGTTGTCGGATGATGGTGACGACGATGAGGGCTTGCTGACCGATCGGGAAAGGGAAGTGCTTTTGTGGGCCGCGGCCGGTAAGACCTCATCGGAAACATCCCAAATTCTTGGCCTCACCGAGCGCACCGTCAAATGGCATTCCACCCGAGCCCGGGAAGCCTTCGGCGTCGCCACCACCACACAAGCTGTCGTCGAAGCGGTGCGCCGGCGTCTGATCCACCCCTAAACGCGTCAACTGTCCCATCGGACAGGTGACGTATATTAGCGGGACTGCGAATATCCTTTCAAGAACGATCGGGGGATCGCGCCATGATAACTGCCCATGTCGTCAACGCGCAGAACAAGCGTCTCTACGAAAACGAATTCGACGAATTTTTGCGCCGGCGGCACGACTTCTTCGTGCACCAGAAACATTGGCGTCCTCCGAGCCCCGACGGTCGCGAACTGGACCAGTTCGATACTGACGCCGCGACTTACCTGCTGGGTATCGAAGACGGTCGCGTGGTGACTTCGGCTCGGTTGATCCCAACGAGCGAGCCGCACATGGTCTCGGAAGTCTTTCCCCACATGTGCGAAAAATCGGGCGTCCCAAGGCGCCCCGATTGGGCCGAATGGACGCGCACATTCGTCGTTCCCGACAAACGCTCGACCGGGCTGCGAGGCACGCTGACACAGCTGTGCTGCGCGGTGATGGAATACGCGCTCGACGAGGGCCTCAGCGCGGTCGGAGGCGTCCAGGAAACTTACTTCATGCCGCATCACGGTGCGCTGAAGTGGCGGGCCGAGCCGTTGGGCTTGGCGCGGGAAGAAAACGGCGAATGGTACATCGTCGCCTATATCGAGGTGAATGAGGCGGCGCTGGCGAGTGTGCGGAAGATTCTTGGCATCGATTACCACTTGCTAGCTCGCCGCGGAGTGCAACTACCATTTGCTAATAGACGGGCCGTGCAGGACTTCTGCATAAAATGAGAGACTGAATAGCTCTAGGAGATATAGAAACGTGACTTTATGGGGTGATTTGCGTAACGTCGGACAATATGTGAAGCCTCAGAGGAGTAGATAGAATGGACGTATTCAAGATAAGTGTGGAGGTTGCCGGTCGTTACATACAAAGTATTGTAAAAAAAGGAGTTTTTGCAACCGTTGAAGTTGGAAAGCGCACAAACAGAGTTGTCAACCCTGAAAATCGCCTCTGTATAATGGTTCAGACTCAGGGCGAGGTGCCCATAGCATGGGTGCAGGTATCAAAGTATAACGGCAGCGTCTTCGAGGTGCAGGCCGAGGGCTGGTTGGGCGATGACGCTCAGACAGCGAGCACCTTAGGGGCAAAAGGCGCGGTTCCCCGCGGCTCCATTTCCAGAGCGTCTCCTAAAGAGGCGGAAGCCAGGATGGGAGATATGTATGGCACATATGCCTGCTGCACTTCTTATGGGAACGGTTGCTATGTGACATGTTGCAATAGCTGTTGCTCTGACTCCACCGCTTGTCCGGGCGCAGGTTGCTGTGCCTAAGACTAAGTAATTCTACCATACGGTCAGTAATGCGAGTACGATACAAATTCGCCGAAAACGCCAAGATAGGCTATAAATTCGTTCAAAAAACGTATATCTGGCCTTGTCTAAATTCTCTCAAAGGCTGTGAATATGAGATTGTTGAAGGGATTTCAGACGCTGTGGACTGTGTTGCTTTTGGCGTGGGGGGCGACTGCTGCTAGCGCTGATGAAGTTATTTCAGATCCAGGAATTGGTATTCGGGTGGCTCCGGGGTCACAAGCAGAGACGACGACGTACTATGAACGCATCTCCACCAAACTCGGTGTGGCCGACACGCGGCGGGATCTCCCAAGTCTTACCGCACTGCTTAGGCATCTTGGTTACCGGTCACTAACGGCAGAGGACCTTGAGTTCAAATCGCCCTCAGACCTCATGGCAACATTTCCTAATGACCAGCTTTTGGTCTCGCGTTTCTTCGCCCCAAAGATCGTCGATTTCAACGTCAAATCCGCCGATACACAATATCCATATAGTGTAGGGTGGCGAAAGCTTGTTCGGATTACAGCATTGCCGGGTTCAGGTGCTGATTCCGCAGGCCTGGAGGCCGCCTATGTGCTATTCAACTATGTGCAGATGCAATTGACCGACGCACCATTTCCTGACGGGACATCCTTCAGCGAGTCGGTGAATACTCAGGTCATCATCGTCCCAAGGACCTTCGCGATGGGGCGAGAAGACTCGGCGTATTTCCTAGATTTTGATACAAGGACAGGTGGCTACGAGATTCACGATTTCCTCTCGGCGGCCTTCGATGTCGCCCAAGATCCAAACCATCCCGAGAAAACCAAAAGGAACTACTATGTACCTACGGCCTGCGCGCAATGTCACGGACACGATCAGGAAGGTGGCGGTCCCACAAACGGGGTTTTTCCTTATGCCAAGCTGAACTATCTCGACACAGACCAATGGTACGACATGATGGCGTTCGGAGAGTTTCCTTCGACGCTCGGAACTTACGATGTACTTTTCGATGGTGGCCTGGACCATTCAACCGGCGCATACGGAGCCGCTTTTGATGTGATCAGGAAGCTGAATAACTTCATCCGTAATCAAAATTCGGAAAGCGTCCACTCCGGTGATATAGACCTATTCAAGATCAAGGCTGTCGACAAGTGGCTGGCATTGCATCAAACCAGCGCTGACCCGGTGCCCGCGTTAGCTAGGGCTTTGGATTTGGAAAACGGATCAGCAATCTGGCAGGATACGCAAGATGATCGCGCGCTTCTAGGGCTTCTCGATCAATATTGTTTCCGCTGCCACAGTTCAGTCCTCTACAGCGTTTTTGACAAGCAGGCCGTCGCAGACCGTTGGCGGACCATCGCAAGGTACGTACAATTGCCAGCTGATAACGCAAGCCATATGCCCCAGGGTAGACAGTTGGATGCCCAAACGATTGCGGACATTGTCAAATATGTGCAAGCGCTGAAATAGGATGCCGTCTCAATTTGTGGGCAGCAATGGAGATTTATGAATGGTAGACGCGAACCGTATCGTTTTTGCCGACATCCAGTCTTATCTTGATGGTATTGCGGACAATCCAAAGAATACACGGAAAGTAGATGACGCAGGGCATGCCCGCTTTTGGCGCGTTAGCTATCATGAATTCATAACAGGCTTTGTTCCCGACGAGACCTGCAAGGGGCAGGATGTGCCAATCGTGAATAGCGACCCAGCGCAGTGTCCATTCTACCAGGCATTGGTCGCTCCAGCAGGCTGGTGCAATATGCGACAGATGCCACGAGGTGGGCCGTTTATCACAGACGCTGGTTATGCGGTGACGTTAGGCGGCGGCCTTCTCATCACCGGAGTCGAAATGGATGCCAATATTCGCTGGTGGCTGACCAATGGCATGCCTGAGGTATGATCGACCAATTTGGAACTGCCATAGCGAACCAGGACTAGCGGAGTCAGAGGCCTTTGATTGCCTCTGAAGACGTTAGAGTGGTTACCTGTCATGTCGCGTTTATGTTAGTTTGAGGGTTTCAACATCGGCCAAGGCCTGTGCCTCGTCGACTGCCGGGAAAAGGTGTCCGTAAGTGTCGAACGTGACTTGAATGCTCGAATAGCCCATCACTCGACAAGGGCGACTGCGAGCCGTGGCTCGGATGGGGCGGTGGAAGAACGTGGTGTCTTAACGCAACCGAGAGCACCGCGACACCGGCTGCGATAATAACCGGGTTTGCGGGGGCCTCGCGAAGCAGGGAGATGCTTTGCAGGCGGGGCCTGTACCGGCCGCGACCCCGATCAGGTGACAATCTTCGCGCCGGGAGGCGCCTGGATCGCTTCTAATTCTTCCGGCCTGGAATATTTAGCCCGTGCCTCACGGTGGCGGGCTTTTCCATGTTCGAGCGGGTAAACACGCCGGGCTGCAGAAGTTTAGAGGGGGCTCGTCGTGATGTGCCGCCACCGTTGACAGGATCATTTTTTAGGAAAATACTTCTCAACGTTTATTATTGGGAGGAATGCAAGATGAGAGTGTTGTCGATATTTTCAATCTTGGTATGCGCGCTTCTCATATCCATGCCAGTACATGCTCAACAATCTAAGCCAACTCCGAAAATGGTAAGTCTTATGAAGAAGTTAGAAGTGGAGTGGGACAAGTTGAGGTCTCGGAAAAGTGGCGGTGGCGAGTTCAAGCCGCTATGTTCATCCGGAACTGGCTGCGAGAGAACTTGCGAGGCTGGAAAGAGCTGCAGTTGCAGCTCCTCTGGAGGCAGCTGCTCGTGTAGCGAGTGCAAATAGCCGCTTGGAATGCCCGCTGCCCCGGTGGCGGGCCTTCACGCCCGCGCTCGGCGGTGCCAATGGTTTTGAGGAAGATCAGGAGGTATCCATGAGACGTATCCTGTTTGCCATTGCCTCAGTATTGTTTGTCTGTGCGTCGGCTAAAGCTGAGCTTTGTCAGTCATTTGTCGGAAGCACGATGAAGGGGCACAGGGAGGTTCCTACCGCCAACTGGCGTACCGACTACCCAGTTAGGTATCCCAACCCTAAGGACATGCAGGCATGGGAGCGTTTCAACTTTGCCACTCAGCCCGTGGATTATATGAACGCGGTTCTGAAAAGCGCCCGAGATTCCTTTAGCCTCAAGGATCGCCGGTTGGTAGGCACTGGCAAAGAACCCTGGTGGATTTCGGAGTGGCTCGACTATGGAACATCGGGCCGAGAACCTCACATGGGTCTCACGAAAGAGCGCGGCCCGAACCCTGGTGATCTGTCTCAAACAAGTGCCGCTGGATATCAGGTCTGGGCCGTCGGGTTTTACAACCTTCCGGGAGCCGTCGTTCTGGGAGACATCTTTGCCGAACCGTGCAATCCCTCCCTTCCGGTAGCGTTGAAGTTTCCCGCAGACACTGCCTCGGTGAAGTTTCTGTTCACAGACGCCTCAACGGACGACGTTGCCTATCTCAAGGACGCTCCTGAATTTGACGCGATTATCGATGCTGCGGGGTCAGGTAGCGATTCTCGTCCCGTCGAACAGCGGTCGCTCCGAACTGTGCGTCTGCTACAGGTCGACATCGCAGTAAAAGACCCCAGAGCAACGGACACTGGCTGGGTATT
>NZ_JAPFQA010000025.1 GCF_027563465.1 Mesorhizobium qingshengii
GGTCATGCCAGCGCAACAACGCTTCGAAGCCGGCTATTTGCCCGGTCCGAAGGCATACCTTGGGCTGATAGAAGGGAACGATGCGATCGTCGTCCAAGGCGGACCGTGCGCGAGCAAGCATGGTGGCACGGCTTTCTGACACCTCGCGCATCGCCGGAGTAAAAACCCGGATTGTGCCGGGAAGGTCGGCCTTTGCGGCATAGAGAGCGAGGTCGGCGCATTTCATCAGCTCACCCGGTGTCTCCGCATCGCGAGGCCAAATCGAGGCACCGGCACAGAAGCTGATGGCGACACGCAGTCCCTCGATAAGCGCAGGACTCTCCAAGGGCGCCAAGATCTTTCGCACCGTTTCCTCGCGGGCATCCAGCAAACTCAGGCCCGGCAGAATGATGGCGAACTCATCCCCGCCAAGACGCGCCACGGTGGCCTCCGGAGGCACGGATCTCAACAAGCGGACCGCTATCTCGCAGAGGAGCGCATCGCCGGCAGCGTGGCCCATGCTGTCATTCAAGGTTTTGAAATTGTTCAGGTCGAGCACAATCAACCCGACGTATTGACTCATCTTTCCAGCCCGCGCGAGGGCGCGATCCAACATCCGGGCATAATGCGCGCGGTTCGGCAGCTTGGTGAGCGGATCGTGATAGGCGGCTTGTTGCAGACTTTCTTCCGCCTGCTTGCGTGCGGTGATGTCGAGCATCGAGCCGACAAGGCGGGCAGGCTCGCCATGCTCATTTCTGATGATGAGGCAGCGTGAAGCAACGTCGATGTAGGTTCCGTCCGCCTTGCGGAATTTATATTCCTGATCCCATTCGCTTCCCCCGGAGTCGAATGCATTCTTTTGCGCGGCAATGACGTGATCGACATCCCCCGGATGAATCCGGTCCAGCCACCATTTCAAATCGGTGGTCTCGTTCAAGTTCTTGTAGCCCAGCACCTCTTCGACTGCCCCGCCCCATGTTGCTCGGCCTTGCTCGAATGACCAATCCCAGATCACATCGTTGGTGGCACGTGAGGCGAGCCGATAGCGCTCCTCGCTTTCGCGAAGCGCGAGTTCCGACGCCACCTGATCGTCAATGTCTTCCAGAGTGCCGTACCAGGCGGTGATCTGGCCCACCTCGTCGCGTCTTGGTCGCGCGCGTGCACGAAACCACCGATAGGCTCCATCCTGCATCCGAAGTCTGTAGCGGGTGTCGGCGATCTTGCCGTCACCGTTCTCGATGGCTTGCGACCACAAAGCTGCAACCCCCGGCAGGTCATCCGGGTGAACCGAGGCAGTCCATCCCAGGCCCAGAGCGTCGGCCAAGGACCCGCCAACCAGTTCAACCCAATGAGGCGCCATTTCCACGACGTTGCCCGACGCGTCGGCCAGCCACGGCAACTGCGGATTGAGTTCAATCGAAGCGCGATGGTGGGTCTCGCTGGCCCGTAAGGCATCGAGAGCTGTACGCAATCGCTGACGATCCGCGGCGGTGGCGAGGGCGAGACGCTGACTGTGGTAGGCGACGGTCAAAGCCACCACGAGGATCATGATGCAGCCAAACACGACGATGGTCGCGATGGCGCTGAGGTCCACGGTGCCGCCAGTGCGCCTCTCCGTCGTCAGCGGCGTGACCGTGAGGCTGGCCATTGCAACAAAGTGAAGCGCAAGCGTTCCGGTCATGAGGGCAAGGGCTGCCGGCCAGGCGATTGGTACGTTCCGATAGCGTTGGAACAACCAGCCGGCGCCAGCGCAGATTCCGACACCCGCGACGACTGAAATGACCAAGAGGTCAGGGTCGTACCGAGTAACAGCTGAGAAGCGCAGGGAATATGTATCTAGAAAGTGAGCCGTCGCGAGTCCCGTGCCGACCAAGGCACCACCCAGCATGCCCCGCTGACGGGTATCTCCAAAGGCGACGAGCCAACCCGAAATGGCTAGAATTGTGCAAGATGCGAGCGAAAGCCCAGCTATGTCAGTGTAGATGCGCAGTGCAAGCTGCGCTGCATATCCAAGCATGGCCGTATAGTGCGTCGTCCAAATCGTCACGCCTGTAATTAAACCCGCGAGTGTCAGCCACCACATGCGGATCGTACGTGTTGCGGCCACGAATGCCCGTTGAATGATCACGGCGCTGGTGAAACTGCCAAGTGCGCAGACTGCAACCGCGACTGCAACCATTCTGAGGTCGTGTTGATAGGCGATACAGGTTGCGATTCGCCACATTGTCACTACCAGGTTGACCGTCCACTGTAGGGCCCAAACCTTCGTGAGAACTTAAGGCATTCATACGCTTTCGATATAGGACCAAGACGCGCATGATGCGGCGCAAGAGCTGACTGCTGATCGACACCTCCGACGGATTGCAAAGCGCCCCTTTCGTTGAAGGGTCCGAACTCCATGTCGACGTTTTCCGTGGCAAGCGCAGACCTGAAAGCCAAGCGAACTTCATCGCGGCCTGATGCTTCCAAGATCCAGCAACGTCGAACGTCTCCAGTCGCTTCTCGACTTTGAAAGGTTTCACTTGTCTGTTCAGGGTCCGAGCAGGGCGGAACCGTATTTTGCCCAAAGCACCGCGCAGCCTCTGGCCCGAATGTCTGGCGTTCCGGCAGTTCCGTATTCGACCACTGCAGCGCGAACGTCGTAGCCCAGGACCGATGCGTTGGCGACGAAATGGATGGCTTCGCCCAGCAGGCGGCTCTCGATTACGGCTACAGTGTTGTTGGCGACGTCGAACACACCAAGGATGTTCGCCTTCTGAGTTCTGGCCGCCAAAGCGGCGGCCATTGCCTGTTCGTCCATTAAAAACACTGCGGTTCGCTCGGCGCGTCGGCCCGGACCGGCAAGTGCTTTGCATGTTGCCTGATACGGGCGAGCGGTACCTCAGCACGATCCTGTCCGATCCTATCAGCGAGGAATTTTCGCGAAAGCTTGGGGAATCGAGGTTTGATCTCAAACCAGGTCTGGCGGCGCAAACCTGCCGCCGCCTGTGCCTGGCGAGGCGAGGTGGCCTCGCGCATCCAGCGCACCAATGTCGGGTTGACGTCTATCCGAGCCGACGCCGAGATCCTTCGCTCCCCCGAACCTGAGCGGCTTGCAAGCCCATTGCCCAAATCGCCCCAGCAGCACGGTCCAGCAAAAAACCGCGATTGCTGTTGCAGAGCCCAACGAAGGTTGGCGTCGTTGATGACAACCGGCCTACATTAACGATTTGTCCAGCGCATTGATCAGCCGGTCGATTTCATCGAGCGTGTTGTAGTGCACCATGGATACCCGAATGACACCGGAGGGGGACAGTCCAAGCGCGTCGGCCAGACGGCGCGAATGGAAATCCCCGTGACGCACGCCGATCCTGGCCTGGTCGGTTCGGGTCACGATCTCCTGAGGGGAGTGGCCTTCAACGGTGAAGCTTATCGTCGGCACGCGAACGGTTGCGTGCGAACCTTGGTCGCCGATGATACGGACCCCGTTGTGCGTGCGCAGCCATGACAGCAGCCGTTCTCCAATCACTGCCTCGTGAGCCGCGATCTGGTCAAATGCGTCCTCGATCGCCCGGCGGCCTTGGCCTCGGCCGAGCGCCTCCAGATAGTCGACGATACCGGCAGCGCCCCAGACCAGCTCATAGCAGGGATTTCCGGGCTCGAGTTTGCCGGGCACTTTGTCCTTGCCGTAAAAATAGTGGTACAGACCATCGAGTTCGAGCAGCAGCTCATGGCGACCGTACATGACCGCATAGTGGGGCCCGTAGGTCTTGTAGAAAGAGAACACGTAGTAGTCGACGTCGAGTTCCTGGACGTCAAGCGCCCGATGCGGTGCATAGGCGACGCCGTCGACGCAGATGCGCGCGCCGCGCGCATGCACGAAATCGGCGATCTGCCGAATGGGGTTGATGGAGCCGAGCAGATTGGATGCATGGGTCACGCAGACCAGCCGAGTGCGATCGCACATTAGCGAAGCAAGGGTGTCGAGGCTCGGCATCAGCGTTTCGGGATCGATCTCCCACACCTTGAAGAGGATGCCCCGCTCCTTGAGGATCAGCCAAGGGCCTATATTCGACTCGTGATCGAAATTGGTCACGACAATCTCGTCGCCCGCCGAGAGTTGGCTGGCCATCGCGGTTGCAAGGAAACGCACCAACACGGTTGTCGAGGGCCCGAAGAAAACCTCTTCCGGCCGCGCCGCGCCGACAAATGTGGCGATGCGAGCCCGCGCTTGCGCCAGCAACTCGCTGGCTTTGACCGAGGGCCCGTAGGAGGCTCCAGTCTGCACGCTTGTGGTGAGCAGATAGTCGGCGACGCGCTCGGCTACTGGGCGAAGCACTTGCGACCCGCCGGCATTGTCAAAAAAAGCCCAGTCTGTTTCCAGCGCCGGGAACTGGGAGCGAACAAAATCGATATCGAGCGACATGGATGGCCTCGTGGGTCTTCAACGTTCGGATTTGGCGAGACGCTTCTCGAGCATGCCGACAAGTCGGACCAGCGGAAGCAGGATAATGAGGTAGATGGCGGCCGCGACGATCAGCGGCGTGGGATTGGCGGCAAGCGCCTGGGCCTGGTTTGCCTGCTTGAGAAGGTCCGGCATTGCCACCACAGAAGCCAGTGCCGTGTCCTTCATGACGTTGATGGCGTTCGAAGTCAGCGGCGGGATGACGATCTTGATTGCTTGCGGCAGGATCACCTTGAGCATGGTCGAATAGAAGTGGAGGCCCAGCGCTCGCGCCGCCTCGAATTGACCCTTGGGAATAGCCACGATGCCGGCGCGGATGATTTCGGCGGAATAGGCAGACGATATCATCGAGATTGAAGTGGTTGCCGCAGTGAACGAACTGAACCGAATGCCGGCAAAAGGCAACGCGTAGTAGACGACGAACAACAGTACCAGAACCGGTATGGATCGGAATACATCGATATAGGCGACGGTCAAAACACGCACTGGCGCTGGTCCATAAAGCCGCAGCATTGCAAGGCCGATGCCGACAAGAAAGCCGACGACTATGCAGACGACGCCGAGCGTCAACGTGGTGGCAAGGCCACTCAAAATGAGCGGCAGGGTTTCCACGAAAACGCGGTAGTTCAAAAACGTATCGAAAATGGACATGTCCCAGCCTCTGCTTCACGGTGGAGGGAGATCGCGGCGCAGCGGTCTCCCTTCCCATGATGACCGGGATCAGAGTTTCGGCATATCCAGAACAGTCGATGTGGCAAGCCCCTCATCGGGCTTGGTGCCGAACCAAGTTTCGTGGATCTTTGCCAGCGTGCCGTCTTTCTTGAGCGCGGTGATGACGTCGTTTACCTTGGCGGCCAGTGGCGCATCCTTGGCAAACATCACGGAGTACTGCTCAGTGGTCTTGATGCGTTCAACAACTTTGAACTGCGGCTTGTCCTTTGAATAATAAAGGAGTGCCGGGATGTCCGAGATGTACCCGTCGATGCGGCCCGCCTGCAGATCCAACATCGCCGGCTGCAACCCCTCATACTTGTTGATGGTGGCGATTTTCGTCTCGGCCTGATGCGCGGTGGTCCAGATGTCACCGGTCGAACCGGTGTCGACGCCGACGGTCTTGCCGGCCATCCCGGCGAGACCGGAGATGCCACTGTCGCTCTTGACGGTCAGCGACTGGTCGCTGTCGTAGTAGGGTTGGGCGAAGCTGACCGACTCAAGACGTTTCTTGGTGATCGTTATCGATGAGACCGCAGCGTCGATCTGACCAGATTGTACCGCGGCAAAGAGGCCCGCGAACGGAATGTTGGTGAACTTGACGTCCATGCCGAGCCGCTTGCCTACCTCCGTCATCAGGTCGATTTCGAAGCCGACCATCTTACCGCTGGCGTCTTGGAACTCCCAAGGAACATTGCCGATGTTGGCGCCGACATTGATCTCGGCTGCGTGCGAGGCAGCGGCGCTGAGGGACGCCAGGGCAAATGCTGCCGAAACCCAGAATGCTTTCAACACTTTCATTTTATTCCCCTTTTTTGATGACTTTTTTGATTGGAGTGGTTAGACCGGTCTGACCAGTCCGACCAACCAATCATGAGCCTCTTCAAAATGCAAGGCATTCCGTTGGCCCATCGGATCGGTTACCTCTGGGAGCGATCCTAGGCGCAGCCGGTCGGCTCAGCCACAGAATGGAAGAATTCGATGCTTTCGCGTGTCCCAGTACCCCACGCCGCCGCGAGGAAAATCCAGGGCATGATCCTCAGTGGAGAACTGAGGTCAGGTGAAAAGGTGCCGTCCCAGCGCGAATTTGCGCAGAGCCTCGGGGTCAGCCGCGCCTCGCTGCGCGAAGCCCTTCTGACGCTCGAGACGCTGGGCTTGCTGAAGACGGAACCAGGGCGAGGCACGTTTGTTTCGCAGGCAAGGCCTTCGGCCTCGCGCAATATGGCGCGGTGGCGTTTCGCCGACAGCTATCCGGTTGCTGACGTCTACGAGACGCGCATCATGCTGGAAGGACGGATAGCTGGACTATCGTCACAGACCCTGGCCGAGGCCGACTTTCAGGCTCTTGAGATTGAAACAGATACTATGGAACGGAACTGGGAACGCGGTGACCTGTTGTCCAATGTCGAAGCGGATCTCGAATTCCATTCCATCATTGCATCCGGATGCCGGAACAGGATGATCGTTGATCTGTACCAGTCCGTTCGCGATCTGCTGACCGAGACACAAATGCAGCCAATTCCAATCACTGAACCAGCCCGCATGCAGGCCTCGATCGCCGAGCACAGGCGCATAATAAAAGCGCTGCGCGCGCGCGATGCGGCCAACGCAACCCACGAGATGCAAAACCACATCCTCAACACGGCCCGCTGCGCCGGCATTTCCATCGCCACGGATTAGGCCCGTAACCGGGAGGACGAACCGCACCCACTCTTGATAGCCTGGTTGAACAGATGAAAGTCGCCGGACGGATCGAGCATCCGCACCTCCTAGGGAGGGGTCGCGTTGGATTTCCTGGTCGTCCACGACGAACTGCGGAATTGACCCATGGGAACGAAGATGACCGTTCAGCGTTTCATGCGGCGGTGCAAAAGACCAATCGCCAAGGGGAGGGGCCGACGTTGCAGGTAAGCGGGGGCAGCCGGAATGCCACGGAGAGTTTGGACGAACTCAGCGCGCTTTACGTGCTGACGGATCGATTGTACCGGGCAAAGTCGAACCAGGAGGCTTTTGAAGCCGGCCTGGACGCCATTCGTGACGGCTTGGGGTGCCGGCGCGCGTCCCTGCTTCTCTTTGACGGAGCAGGTGTGATGCGGTTCGTAGCTTCGCGCGGCTTATCCGAGGGGTACAGAAAGGCCATTGAAGGGCACTCGCCTTGGGTTGTGGGCGAACGCAACCCGGACCCCATCTTTGTTTCGCACATCGCTGAAACAAACGAACCTGCCCGCGTCAAGGATATGGTTGCCAGCGAAGGCATCGTTGGATTGGCTTTCATTCCATTGACCGTCCAAGGCGAGGTGGTGGGGAAATTCATGACTTACTATGGACGCAGGCATTCCTTTGCCAGCCACGAGGTCAATCTCGCTACGACAATTGCCAGACAGATAGGGTTTCATCTCGAGCGGACGCGGGCGGAAGAAGCCCGAAGAGTTGCCGAAGAAGAGTTGCGAGAATCCGAGCAACAGTTTCGCCTTATGTCGGAACACGCTCCGGTGATGATTTGGACCTGCGACGCCTCCGGCAAATGCACAAATCTGAACAGGATGCTTCGGGAGTTCTGGGGCGTGGAGACCGATAAGGTCCCCACGTTCAATTGGCACCCAACGATCCATCCCGATGATGCCGCCGATATTGGGGCGCGGATGATGCAGGCACTGACTACACAGTCAGCCGTCACTGTGCAGGGTCGCTACAGAAATTGCAAAGGGCAGTATCGCGTTCTGCTCACGACTGCTCGTCCTCACTTCTCCGCAAATGGCATGTTTCGCGGATTGATCGGGGTAAATGTGGACGTCACGGAACGCGATCAGGCGGAGATGGCGATGCGCCACAGTGAGGAGCGGTTTCGATCGGCCGTGGAGGCTGCCCCAAGTGGCATGGTGATGACGAACGAGGATGGGCGCATTGTTCTGGTCAATCTTCATGCTGAAGCTCTATTTGGCTATGGGCGGGAGGAGATGGTCGGGCAACCCATCGAGATGCTTGTCCCCGATCGCTCTCGCAGCTCGCACCCGGTTTTCCGCCGCGGGTACGGCAGTTTGCCGCTGGCACGCCCGATGGGGGCGGGCAGGGATCTGTATGCCCGACGCAAAGATGGACGAGAGGTGCCGGTCGAGATTGGGCTCAGCCCAATCCAAACGAGCGAAGGATTGATGGCGCTCGCCTCTGTGGTGGATATCAGCGAGCGAAGGCGATCAGAGGCCCATCGTGAGCTGCTGATGGATGAGCTCAACCATCGTGTGAAGAACACTCTGGCGGTAGTCCAGGGTATCGCTCATCAGACGTTCAGAGGAACGGAGGCCACTGATGCTCATGCCGCGTTCGAAGGCCGGCTCATGGCTCTTTCGGCAGCGCACAACATCCTGACCCAGACTAGTTGGGAACATGCATCATTGGACCAACTTGTCTGCGACAGCCTTCAGATTCAAAGTGCGTTCTCCAACCGGGTCTCCACCACTGGGCCTGCAATTCTATTGCAGCCGAACCAAGCTCTTTCCCTGGCGCTCGCCTTCCATGAATTGCTGACCAACGCAGTGAAGTACGGCGCCCTTTCAAACGAGGCCGGCACAATTTCCGTCGAGTGGTTTCGCACCGACAAACCCAAGCCCAGGCTCAAACTGGTTTGGAGCGAACTCGGAGGCCCCACAGTTTCATCTCCGGCCAGGCGAGGCTTTGGCTCCCGCCTTCTCGAGCGGGGCTTGGCGGCGGATCTCGAGGCCGAGGTCGCACTGGAGTTCCAACCTCAGGGGCTCGTCTGCAGGATCGATGCGCCTCTGGCAGCGGGAGTACTCGCGCAATGACAACCCTCTCTGGCAAGCGCGTTCTCATCGTCGAAGACGAAGCCCTGATTGCCATGCTGGCCGAGGATTTCTTGATTGAGCTGGGGGCCACTGTTATCGGCCCTGCCACCTCCATCAACGACGCGATTGCGTTGATATCAACCCAAGAAATCGACGCGGCTGTCCTGGACCTGAATATACGTGGCGAGCGGAGCGACCGCGTCGCTGACGCTCTACGGCTGCGAGGCATCCCGATTGTGTGTGCCACCGGATACGGACAAGGTGCGGCAGACTTCGCGAGAGGATCGACGATAATAGCCAAACCGTATTCCAAGGAGAAGTTGGACGATTCGTTGCGGCTCGCTCTCTCCGACGTGCCAAGCGGGATCCAGCCCGTCGGCAGGGTGAATTGAAAATTGGCAATCCGGGGCGGCGATACGCAGACATGCGGCGCTCTAAGCGCGCAGTCCATGAGCAGCAAGATACTGGCACTCGGAGGCTGAGAGCCCCCGTGCGGCAGCGGCCCGCGGCATAGACGCTTTGCGCAGCACGCCCGCGCACCAGCCTTCCAATGTGGCGGTGTGCCTTCTATTTCGGAAGCGCTCCGCGATCCGGCCTTTGCCCTTTCGTCTCCCGCTTGCCCCATTGCGGACTTGCCGGCGCCACGGGCGCACAGCAGCCAAGGGACGGGGGCTGCAGTCTGCTGCTGCCCCCAGCTCGCGCTGCCCACCCAACGAAAAGAGCCCGCCTAGGCGGGGGCCGAGACGGGCTGCTTGTCGTTCCAGTCAGGATAGGAAGGCACTCGACCGGTGTAGCTTGGAATGCCCAGCAAGGTTCCTGTTTAACGGCTTTCATTCGATGCCGCTCATTCGGGCAGGGCGTTATTTTCCAACAGCGGATGACGGGAGCACGAACTCCAAAAGAGGTGGCCGCGCCGACCGGCAATGCCGCCGGCGCGGGCCCGTCTCAAGTTACTGAGCAACAATGATCCGCTGTTTGTCGCGATTTTGCGCGTAGGTGCCCTTGTCATAGGCGGTCTGGGATTCAAGCTGGGCTTTCGTGAGATTGGTATAGAGATATCGGTTTCCATCCTTGTCGGACAGGAATTTCAATTTCTCCAGGCCTACAGCCACCGCCTTCTCGCCCATGCCCAGGAATCCGCCCACGTTCACGATGACCGCATCCACCTTCTTGTCGCCGGTTAGGACAACGTCACCGATCTCTCCGACTTTCGCGTCATCTGCCCCGTAAACGGTGGTGCCGATGAAATCCTTGGTGCTGATTTTGTCCATCGGCATCTCGGTCAGGGAAGACTTGTCGATAGCGGCGGTGGCCGTCTTGTCGGTCGTGGCCCAAGCCGGATCTTCGTTCGTAGACTTGGCAGCAACGCCATTGGTGTTCAGCGCGGCTGCTGTATCGTAGGCCTTCAGGTTAAAATCGGGTTGAGCTTGCAGGTCTTGCTTGGTGGTCTTTGCCACCAGCCAGCGCTCACCCTTCTTCTCGACCCATTCGGCCTTGCTGAAATCATAGGCCACGTTTTTCTCACCGATGCCCAGAAACCCGCCCACGCCGATGACAATGTACTTGGCTTTCCCATCCTTGGAGAGGACGACATCCTTTACATCGCCTATCTTCACGGCGTTGTCTGCGGCGCTGTCGTAGACGTCGGCGCCGATGATCTTGGTGACGAGGCTGCCATCCGCAACAGCCGCCGATGCCGTGGTGGTCTGCGTAGCGCTGGCAGGTTTGGTGGCGTCTTCGGCTGTGGCGCCGGTTACCCAAAGTCCAGACGTCAGAAGCGTGGCTATTGCTGTGGTAGCCAGGAGTTGGCGGATCATGATACGTTTTCCTTGTGCGTTATGTTGATGCACGCCGCGTTCGGCCGAACCATCGCAGGGGTGGCTGAACGCGGCACTGTTGACGCTTGCACAACGAGCCGCATCAGTCGAAGTTCCATCATTGCCCTGGTGCTTCGGCTGTTTGAAAAAAGCCTCTCGTTTATCGATGATGGCAGCTCGAGCTAGCCGACGCGTTAGCTTTTTCGGACAGGGAAACCGCTCCGTCAGGAGTTTGAATCAAGCGCGCTTTTTCTGTTGCCGGAGCATCTGACGCCAAGGAACTTTGTTGGCTAACGAAACGTACCCCCGCCGGACCAATTGTGGTTCGAGGAAAGGGGAAACTATGCAGAATCCTGGCGTCGGTTGGATCGCGGCAACTATCATCGGCGGCATCGCCGGATGGCTCGCCGAGATGATCATGAAAAGCAATATGGGCGTGCTGATGAACATTGTACTGGGGATCGGCGGCGCCATTGTCGCCAACGCCCTCCTTGGGATTCTCGGCATATCGTTGAGCGGTTGGCTCGGCTATCTGGTCGCTGGCTTTGTTGGCGCGTGTATTTTGATTGCTGTAGGTCGACTGGTAAGCGCTGAGCAAGGAACTCGTCGCCTTCACCCAGAACAAGACCTCTGCACGGAAGATGGTTCAGCGCAGATGAAGCGCTCTGCTGTCCAGCGCTTCGTCGGCCATGCCCGTCTGTGCGAAGGTCACGAGTGCCTTCACAAACGGCGCCGGGGAGAATGGCATTCAGCAAAGGGGAAGCGACATTCCTACTTTGCAGAAGTGGGACATTTTAACTTTGCTCGTACATCCGAAAGTAGCATAACATACATTATGGAACCGTATTTTTCCAATATAAAACAATAGGTTCAGCAGGCGTGAGCGATGTTCGCGCCTCCAGAATGCTGTTTTCCCCGCCGTGCCGTACTGTCTTGAGCTGATCGGCGCCGTTCCGGTTGTCGCGGACCCGGCGATGTCTGACTGAAGTATGCACCTGGCTCGTCAGCCGAGCGCGGCAAGAATGCGTTCAGGTACAAGAGGCAGATGCGTAAGTTCGGTGGCCAGCGCATCGTTGACAGCGTTGACCACCGCCGCCGCCACCGGGATCGTCGCGATCTCGCCCACGGCTTTGGCACCGAACGGGCCGGTCGGCTCACCCTCTTCGATCAGCACGACCCGCATTGGTGGCATCTCTGATGCGTTGGCCAAAGTGTAGCGGCTGAAACTGTTGCCACGCATCACGCCAGTGATGCGGTCGAGCGCAACATCCTCATAGAGCGCGTAGCCAATTCCGATCTGAATTCCACCGTGGATTTGACCCTCCACCAGCATCGGGTTGATCGCCCGGCCGACGTCATGAGCCGCGAGATAGTCCGTCACGCGCACGCAACCTGTCAGCCTGTCGACCTCCACTTCCGCAAAATGCGCGGCATATGAGCCTGGATTGGCTTGGGCTCGGTAGGTTTCGGTTGCCGCCGGCAGTTCCACGCCGCGGGCGACAAGGCGGTCGGCGAGATCCGAAAGCGCCAGTCCCGAGCCGTCCTGGCGACGCACTGCGCCCGCTTCCAACCGTAAGCCAGCGGCTTCCGTATTTAACTCCAGCACTGCCGCGGCCCGGATCGCTTCTGCGAGCGCAACCCCTGCACGTCGGATCGCTTCGCCGCATATATAGGTCATGCGACTGGCCCGGGTGCCGAGATCATAAGGGCAGGTATCGGTATCGGCTGGAACGATGGCAATGTCGCAAGCCCTAAGACCCAATGTTTCACCCGCGATCTGCGCAAGTGTCGTGTCGGCTCCACAGCCGAGATCGTGGAGCGCGCAGACGAGTTCCGCCCGCCCGTCGGGTAGAAGTTTCAATGTCGCAGTCGTCTCCTCGTGGAAACCGGGATAGCAGCCGTTGATATGAGTGGCCGAGGCGACGCCAATTCCCCGTCGCCACCGCCCTCGACCCGTACCCATCTGTCTGCGCGCCTCCCATTCGAAGGCATCGGCCCCACGCACAAGGCATTCTCTGCCGCGTGCGTTGCCGACATCGAGCCCCTGCCAAGGTTCAATTGCGCCCGGACCGACGAGATTCCTCAGGCGCATCGCCACTGGATCGATGCCCAGCCGCCGTGCGGCTATATCCAGAGTGATCTCGGCCACCGTGTGGATCTGCGGGGATCCATAGCCGCGAAAAGCGCCCGCGGGGACAGTGTTGGTGTAGACCGCGCGGCCCCTGTAGCGCTCGGCCGGAACGTCATAAAGCCGAACAAGCCGTTGCAGCATTGAGCTGGGGAGGTAGTCGCCCCCCGTGCAATAGGCGCCGAAGTCCACCAGCGTCTCGGTCTCGCGCGCCAGGATACGGCCGTCGGAACTCAGTCCGAGCCGCATCCGACCCATGACACTCGACCGCGTGCGGGTTGCGGTAAAGGTTTCGTGGCGGTCGTACCGGATCATCACTGGCCGCCCCAGCGCCAGCGCAAAGAATGCGCACAACGGATCGAGGATCGGCTCGGCCTTGCCGCCGAATGACCCGCCTATGGGAGTCTTCGTCACGCGTATCTGCTCTTGCGGCACTCCCAACGCCTGAACGACGACCGCCTGAACGGCAAAAACACTCTGACATGGTGACAGGATCCCGATGCGGCCATCGGGTTCGGGCTTGGCGATGCAGGCGTGGGGTTCAACGGCACAATGGTGGCTGCGTGGAGTGGTAATGTGCGTTTCCACCACCAGCTCTGCAGCAGCAAATCCGGCCTCGGTGTCGCCACGAACAAAGCTCTCATAGGCCACGGGATTCATGAAAGTGGGCGTGCCGTCTTCCCGCATCGCGAGTCCGGCATGGAGGAGTGCGGCTTCCGGGTCAAATATGGCGGGAAGACTCACATACTCGACCGCAACCAGCTTTGCCGCAAGGCGCGCGATCTCCTCGGTGTCCGCCACCACCGCTGCGACCCGGTCGCCGACATGACGCACTATCGGAGCGAACATTCGCTCGTCCGCCAACGCCTCCTGCCCGGCGAACCAGATCGAGCTGTTGTAGTAGCGTGCGGGCGTGTTTTCATGCCAGAATACAGCGTGTACACCCTTGACCGCCAACGCGGATGCGGCATCGATAGAGGCAACGCGGGCATGCGGATGCGGGCTGAAAACGAGCGCGCAGTGCAGCAATCCTTCGACATCCAAATCGGCCGTGAAGCGCAATGCGCCCGTGACTTTTGCCACGCCGTCTACGAGCGGCACGCGACGGGAAATCTGGTTCATTCCACCGCTTCCTCGAAGAGCCGGTCACGCGGGCTCAACCCCACAGCCTGCGCAATCAGGTCGAGTCCCAACCCTGCGACTGCGCGGCGCTTGTAAATCTGCGAGTTCCGACCCGGAATGGCTGCGTCAACCTCGGTGGCCAATGCCGACAAGAATTCGCGCAGTGTGGCGGGCTCCAGTTTTCGGCCCCCGAGTGCGGCGTCTGCGAGATGCATGCGGAGAGGAACAGGGCCGAGCGCGCCGGCAGCGATCCGCACGGTGCCGAAGTGGGAATTCTGAAACTCGGCGAGCATGGCAAGATTGAGGCGCGAGATAGTCAAGTCTCGCCGGGGTCCGAGCTTGACGAAGGCACTGCACGGCAGAAGGGCGTTTCCTGGCAGGATCACTTCCATGATCAGATGACCGGAGTCCGGAAGGTATTCACACAGCGCGGCCTCGTATTGTGTCCCATCGTTTTTGAGCAATGCCAGTCGCGTTCCCGCGGCGGCCAACACGGGCATCAAGTCGGCGGCTGGGGCGGCATTGGCGATGTTGCCACCGATGGTGGCCCGGTTGCGGATCTGGACAGACCCGCATTGTCCGGCAGCCTCGCAAAGCGCCGGAATCCTTGCTCGCAGCCCGCAATCCGCGGCAAGCGCTGCGACAGTGGTGGCGCCCCCGATGCGGACATCCGCGTCATCAGTGGATATGAAGGCCATGCCTGCCACGCGCGCGAGATCAACCAGCAGTCCGGTTCCAGCGAGCGGCCGGCCCGCGATCAGCATGTCCGTCCCTCCGGCGATGAAACGCACCGGCCCTGCCTCCGCCGCAAGCGTCGCCCGCAACGCGGCAATATCGACAGGCGCGACGACCGCAAGCGCGGTCATCGCCCTGCCCGTTGGCGCGCGGCAGCCTCGGCAGCGACGGCCCGCACGATGGTTTCAAACCCCGTGCAGCGACAGATATTGCCTGCCAATGCATGCCGGATTTCGGCTTCGCCTGGATTGGGATTTGCACGCAAGAGCCCCTCAGCTGCCAGAACCATCCCCGGCGTGCAATATCCGCACTGCACCGCACCCATCTCCAGGAAGGCCTGTTGCAGATCGCTGATGCCGTTCCGACAGAGGCCCTCAATGGTGACAATTTCGCACCCTGCGACTTGAAAGGCCAACATCAGGCAGGAATTGACCGGCTCGTCATCCAGCAACACCGTGCAGGCGCCACACTCGCCTTCGCAACAGCCTTCCTTGACACCCGTCAGGCCAAGGACATCGCGCAGAAACCCGCTCAATCGCGAGATCGGCGAAACCTCTGTCTCGACCGCCGCACCGTTAACCTTAAGCGACATTCTCATGGCGAGACCCCCTCCTCGCCTTTGATGTTTCGAAGGTTTGACCTCGACGCCGGCGACCTGGCCGGTCGGTGATGAACAAGAATGCCGGCGAAGGGCCGCTGGGCGTTGCGCTGGACATCAGCTGCCGCTGCAACAGTCGCAGCCAGACGATTGCAGTCTGCTGATTTCGACGCGCCATATATCCGGCCCCCGCTCGAGGTATTCCCAGGAAAACAAGCCGGGGTATCTGGCCTCGATTTGAAGGTGCAGGGGCCGCGGGTCGTGATCGTTGACGATGATGAAGGAAGAGCCCTCGGCCAGTGCGGTCGCCACTCCGAAGATCCGGGGGTGGCGATCCACCGGCGGGATGGTCCGCACGTCGATCAAGGGTATCGCTGCTGCGCGTTCTGCGTCTGCCATGTCTGTTGAATTTCCGGCCGCCGGAAGGGTTGGCGCCGAGGAGAGCGGCAATGGTCGATCCCGGCGGCAGAATCTATCCCGCCAGCAGCCAGCCTATTTGTCGAAACGCAAACAATTCCGAGAAACTCTGAGCAATGCGAGGATTGCCGCCGTTGGCGTTTGGCAAAGAACCGCACGGACTGTCTTATGCCTCCAAGGGGATCCCGCGTCGCTCTATCTCCACAACCCTTTCTGTACATCAACGTGCTGGTACTGGGTTGCCCTACCATGATCGCTCGGCAATTGCAGGACAAACAGCAGCCGTCGCCATAGATGAACGGAGCGCGCAGTCTTGAATATTCTTGGCAACGTTCCTATCGGGCATGCGGCATATCCGGAACGCGGCATAAGACGTGAGGTTCGGCCTGCGCCTTCAAGGAAAGGCATTTTCATTCTCTTTGTTCCTGCGCAAAGACTTCGGACCTCTATCTGGGCAAGTCATGGTTCCGACGGTCGGCACCGGTTCGTCTCATGACGATGCGTTGTCTCGAATGAGGCCGCTCCGAGTTTCAAAGCCGTTGTGTTTAAAATGCATGGAGCATCGTCATGAACACCCAATTCCGAGGTCCAGAACTGTGGGAACGCACTGTCGGTGACCTGGCCGCTACCCTGCCTGGCGCCACCGCCGTTTTCCGCAAATTCAAGATCGACTTCTGCTGCAACGGCGATCTCACCCTTGATGGCGCCGCGCACCGGCGTGGGGCCGATCCCCGCGAACTTGAGCGCGCGTTGGAGGCGCTCGGTACCGGTGCCGGGGAGACAGCCGCGCCGGCGGCTATGGACAGCGAGGAACTGATCGGCCACATCGAAGCCTGCTATCACGAGGCGCATCGCCGCGCCCTGCCCGAGCTCATCGCCCTGTCGCGAAAGGTTGAGGCGGTGCATCGCGGGCATTCGAATGTGCCGGCCGGACTTTCCGATGCGTTGCAGCAGATACAACGAGACCTGGAACGGCACATGGCCAGCGAAGAGGCTATTCTGTTTCCGGCAATGCGGCAGTGGGCCAAAGGCAAATTCGATAAACCGATTTCCGAGCTGCGCCAGGAGCACGACGAGCAGGTCACCTGGCTCAGGCTCCTTGAAAGCCTCACCGACGACTTCGTCACGCCCGACGGCGCCTGCCGTTCATGGCAGGCGCTGTACGTCGGCACGGCCCAGCTTGCCGAGGACCTGATGGAGCACATCCACCTAGAGAACAACATCCTGTTCCCGCGGTTTGCGGCAACGGACAGCCGTGCATAGCCACCCAACGTCGAGGTCGTTCTACGAAGCATCCGCTTGGATGCCGGGTCGCGAAACACCGGCCCGGCACCGGAAGGCAGCGGCGAAAAAAGCATCGAGATCGACTGACCCGGACTCCGACGACAACGCCGAGCTTATGGGCCAAAGGAGAAACCCGCCAGGAAAGGCCAACCGCCATAGCCATACAAGACGGTCGAAAGGGCGAACAGCAGAAACTCGCTTCGGGGAGATCCAGGCTGCCCTGGATGCCGAACCAATGCTGGATCATTGGAGACAGCAGCAGGACGGGCGGGTCAGGACAAGCGAGATCCAGAACCTTCGCCGGTAGTCGGTTTCCATCTCGCCGTGATCGTACCCTGAATGGTTTCCGGCGTGGTCGAAAGCGGACTTACCGTGGCCTGCTGGATGCTGCTGCCCCGCTGATTCAACGATGTGCTCTTTGTGATGAACGTGTGTCATGCAACGCCTCGATGCCGTCGGTGTCGCATCCAATGAATTCTTTGTGACAGCAGGCAGGGCCCGGCCATCTGTCGTCCGGCCCGATGTTTTAATCCCTACGTCTTCCAGCGGAATGGAAGGTCGAGTCCTTCCTCTGATCAGCTTGAGTCTTTGGGGGCCAATCGCGAATGGCTGCCCGTGAGACACGGCCGTGACCCGCGGGCATATCGGACATCGAGGCGGCCCACGCCCTAGGCGGCGGTTTTGCCAATCTTCAGACTTCGATCGATGGTTCTCTTGGCCGCATTGAGAGCAAATTCACCGAACTTGCCGGCTGCGTCGATGCTACAGAACGCAAGCTGTAGGAGGCCTCAACCGCCCTTGATTCATGCGGTTGCACGACGACCACGATCAGGCCGATTGCCCGCTTCGCTTGCATTCCATGAAGAACCCGGCATTCGAGCAGAACTCGGCAAGGCCGGCAAGATCGCCGCCACGCTCCAGCCAATCGCGGCATTCGTGCTGGAAAGCGCATCCTAGGCAGACGTTTCGCGCGCCCGCCATCGCTGTTCCGCCGCATTTGCGGGCCGCCACGAGCGGATTGACCTCTATCTGCTCCATGACGAGATCCATGAACTCGAACTGCCGCCAGACTCTCTCAGACTGCGACCAATTCCGTTGTCCAGACCGCATGACGATCTCCCTCTGCCAGAGTGACCGCTGTCTTTTTCACTCTATCCGCGAATGGCCGGCCGCTCGATGTGTCGCTTCGCCGCGCTCGCGAGAGCCGGCGCCGCCGCCCTCATCCGAGATGTCTTTAGCGCCTGTCTTTGATGTGGAAGCGATGGCCCATCTGCCGCGTCAAAGGCAGCCTCCAGGCTACGCCGCCGCCCCCGACGCAATGCGACATGCCCGTACGGCAGCGCCAAAAGAAATAAGAGCGATGCTACGGTGCCTGATCACTCCCAACAACGTGCACTCTGTCGAGAGGGAATCGACGGCGCGTCGGCGGTTGGCAGACTCCCGCCGATAAAGGAACCGCCGTGGCTACGGTCCTCGCGCCACGCCTGTTGGCCAAGCTCTGCCGATCCGGAACTACGATATCTGTACGGGCAGCAGGGAAAAGCCGCTCGCCGGATAGCTCGCGATTGCCGGCTGCCGGCCCGGCACCAGCGCGATTTCCTGGGTCGGCTTCAGCAATTCCTCCATGAGGACGCGTAGCTCCAGTCGGGCCAGAAGCGCCCCCGGACAGACATGGATTCCGCCGCCGTAGAGGAGATTTTGCGCAGCATTGCGATCGAGGCGGAATTCGTCGGAGTTGCCAAAGACCGCTTCGTCGCGGTCGGCCGACGCCCACATGAGAGTGATCCGCTCGCCGGCTGCAATCCTGCGTCCGCCGATTTCCACCGGCCTGGTCGTCACACGCCGGTTGGAAATAAGCGGTGCGTGTATCCGCAATATCTCGTCGATGGCTGCGGGCAGCACGTGCAAATTCTCTCGAAGCTGCTGCTGCACTTGCGGGTTTTCCGCAACATAGTGGCCCAAAATCCCCACACACGCGGTTATCGTGCCGAGTTCGCCGACGGTCCAGTTACGCAGGATGCTTACGATCTCCTCGTGGTTCAGCGGCCTGTCCCCGATCTTTTGCCGGAGCAGATTCGTCGTGATGTCATCTGGCGCGGCCGCACCGGCCGCACGCCGCGCTTCCAGCAATTCGCTGATATAGCCGTCGAACTCGAGCGCGATGGCAGACATTGCATTCGTGTCTCTGGCCAAGGTGGCCTCATGGTTTTTGCGGACCCACTGAAGCAACGGCTCATGCAGACCTGCAGGCCAGCCGAGAAAAGCGCACTGGATATGCACTGCGAATAGCTGGGCAAGCTGCGTCACCAGATCGATTTCCACGCCCCTTTCCAGGCCGGACACGAGATTGGCTGAGATCGTCCGGCAAAGCGGTTCGAAACCTTGCACTCGCGCGGGTTCGAAATGGCGCTCGATTAGCGACCGGTACGCCGTGTGCTGGGGCGGGTCCATGCCGCTTGGCACTGACAGATGGCTGGAAACGACGCTGCTGAACGTATGGTGATCGTCCAGCGCCTGCACCACGTCCTCATGCCGGAACAGCGACCAGCCGAGATAGTCGCTATACGCCACCGGGCAACCGTGACGCATGGCGTCATAGGCCTTGATCTGGTTGGAAAGGACTTGGTCGGATCGGGGATCCCAATCCGGTTGCGGCTTGTCTTGCGTCGAGTTCATGGCAATACCCAGAAAACTTGCCTGCACCGCAAGCCACGGGCACAGAACACAGTTCCAAATGCAGGTTCTGCTAAACCAGAGCGGTCGGAAGGTATTTGACAGAGATCAAACTCCGTCGCCGTTTCGCCCGCGCGCTAATAAAGGCCGAAAACCCGAACGGCTTGTCCCGCGGGGCTCCGCTCGGTTGGATGGGGTATTGCTGGCTCAGCGTTCCTCCGGGGTCGGGTTGATCGACGACGCGCGCTTTCATGAACTTGTGGTTACGCTGGGATGACACGAGCGAGCAATCAACGGCACCAGCCGTCAGGCTATTCGATGACAGCATCAAGCTGCCTGGTTTCGCGATCACGCGCCCATCAGCGATAGCCAACACACATCACATAATCGCGCAAAAGCATCTCCTCTTGTTCCACCTCCAGCATGAGGGCCTCTAGCGCATCTCGCGCATTGAGCACTCCGATCGGCCGAGACGCCGCATCGGTGACGGGAATGTTTTTCAGCCGGTGCTCCTTCATGATCGACCAAACGTCGTGCAACCAGTCTGTCGGCCGGCAGATTGCGACATCCCGGGTCATCACCGACGATATTGCGGTTTGGCAGGTGGAGCCCCGACAATGACCTATCTGCCTTACGATATCCGTTTTCGTAATCACGCCTTTCAAGAGTCCATCGGGGCCGCAAACCACGACCAGGTCCTGGGAGCCAGCAAGCAGCTGGGCTGCTTCAAGCATTGGAGCATCATATTCGACAGTGACGAGCCTCTTGCGGGTCACGGCCAGGACCCTGTCCACGAGCATCTGTTCGTCCTTTCCCGTCTTTCAACCGCCGACGGAGATACGCAACGTGACGAGGATGCCCGTTCCGGCCAGTGCGAAACAGGCCAAGCGTATCGCTATCAACACCGCAAACCTCGCTCCCGAATGAACGTAGTCCTCGATTACAACCTGAAGTCCGAGCGCCATGTGATAAAACAGTGCCACCAGCAGCAGCACCATGCAGATCGCGGCGGACGGTGTCCTGAGCCAGGTGACGACGCCAGCACGGTCACTGCCGGTGAGGGCGACGACAGACGCCAGGAACCATATTGTCAGGGGAACCAGGGCAATAGCCGTCACGCGCTCGGCCCACCAATGGCCGACGCCTTTCCTGGCTGAGCCGAGCCCGGTCGCGCGGCTTAGCAGTGAGCGCCTGTCCTGCTTGTGCACCTTGTTACCCTGCCATGTAGATGCTGAGCACCCATGTTGCACCCGTAAGCAAAAGGCTTGCTATGACCACTGCCCACCCGGACGCATAGATCGTGCGAAGTTGAAAACCATATCCTGCGTCCCAGAACAAATGCCGGATACCGCCGCTGAGATGCATGAAGAAGGAAAACACGCCGGCTATCATCAAGAGTTGTCCGATCCAGGATCCCATGACGCTTTGAACCGTGGCGAATGCCTGCGGACTGGCGGCGGCAACAGAGAGCCAGATCACCAGGAAGACCGCGAAAGCGCTCAGGACGATGCCGGTGACGCGATTGGCGATCGAGAGAACCGAGGTAAGCTGCGGTCGGTAGATTTGAATGTTGGGCGAAAGCGGCCGCGTGTGGCGGGTTGGCGAATTCATCTTTTCCCTCAACCTGTCCGCTTGACGATCATTTTCTTGATCTCGGCGATGGCCTTGCCAGGATTCAGTCCCTTGGGACATGTGCGTGTACAGTTGAGGATCGTGTGGCATCGGTAGAGCCGGAAAGGATCCTCCAGATTGTCGAGCCGTTCGCCAGTCGCCTCGTCGCGGCTATCAATGAGCCAGCGGTAGGCATGCAGCAGCGCGGCAGGGCCAAGGAAGCGAGCGCCGTTCCACCAATGACTGGGGCATCCCGACGTGCAGCAGAAGCAGAGAATGCACTCATAGTAACCGTCAAGCTCGGCCCTTTCGTCGGGCGACTGAAGCCGCTCCTTCTCCGGCACAGGCGCCGTGGAATGCAGCCAGGGTTCGATGAGGCTGTATTGAGCAAACACATGTGTGAGATCTGGAACCAGATCCTTGATGATCCTCATATTGCTCAAGGGATAGATCGTTGCTGGCTTGTCCGTATCCGCTATGAATCGTGTGCATGCCAGCCAGTTCGTGCCGTCGATGTTCATCGCACAGGAGCCACACACGCCTTCGCGGCATGAGCGGCGAAACGTCAGGGTCGGGTCGACCTTGTTCTTGATCCAGATGAGGGCGTCCAGAACCATCGGGCCGCAGTCGTCGAGATCGATTTCAAAAATGTCTAGGGCCGGATTGTCGCCGGAGTCGGGATCGTAGCGGTAGATCTCGAATGTCTTGACACGCGATGCGGTCGCGATTGGCACAGGCCAGCGTTTTCCTTTTTCTATCCGAGATTCTTTCCCGACGCCGAGTTTTCTGGGCAGCGGAAACCGTTTCAACACCGTCACCAGGGGGAGTTGGTCCGAGGATTCGATGAGGAAATGACTTGTTTTGTCCTCGTTCATCCGCTTGGCCTTCGAAGTGCCCCGGGCAGAGCACGATCGCCAAAATCGACGGCAGATCGCTGGATGATCCGGCCGGTTTCGTCGACAATGACACAGAACCGACGGTTGCCTAAAAAGAACGTCAGCCGTACCCGGCTGGCATCTGCGCCTTCTCCGCGCTCATGCCTGCTGGTTATCCTGCCTTCGCGAATTAAAGACTGGACGACCGTAGGGGCAACATCAAGCCCCTTGCCAATGATGGCGGCATCGACCTCCACTTCGTCGTCTTCCAATTTGATCGTCATCGGCAAAACACGGTTGTCCTGTTCCTTTGGCTCGACCAACGCTGGTCGGGATCGCCGCCGGCTTGCGAGCCGTCGGCGCGGCCTTGCATCCTGATGTCCACCACCGCGCTGGCCCACGCGGCCAATGGGAATAGGGAAAGGAAGGCGGCAAGCCCGCCGCCCGTGCCCAGGATCTCACGACGCGTGCGTGTCATTTGGCGACCCGCGCTTGGTCGGCGACCGGGACATGCCACAGCACGACGTGGGCATGCGGGACGTCGACGCCTGGGTGGCCGGCATTGTAGTAGACGTCGACATGGTCGACGTTTCCGCCCGGTGCCGCGAGGTTGTCAAAACGCGTGTCCGGGTTGAGATCCTTGATCGGCAGCATGTAAATGGTGCTGACAAGCTTGCCATCGTGATCATAAGCAAGGAACGGACCGGCCGGCAGCGTCGCGGGATCGACGAAGAGCTGGCCCATGCCCGGCAGAAAGTCAGGCAGCTTCACCAGCTTGCTTACCTGTTGGTAAGGCGCCGCCAGCGGCGATTTGGCCACGTCGGCCGCCGCCATGGCGCAAACCGAACTGGCCATTGTCACGACAAGAGCGAGGGCGAGTTTTTTCCTCACGACAACTCCTTGTTCAAGCAGAGGCCGCAGCGACCGAACATGGGAAGAGGCACGCTTCATGGCTGTCGCGGTTTGTTCGGGTTTAACAAGGCGGAGACAGCCATTTTCGTCAAACGAAATTAACTGGTAATTCAATGCATTATTTCTGCATGGCCGTGCGTCTTGTTCGGTATCTTCTGGATCCGGTTCGAGACCGATGAATCCTTGTCCCGAACCCATTGGACGGGTTCGGAGACGCGCGTTGGCAGGATGTCGTTTGCCAGCAATCCGCCACAAGGCAAGCCGGGTTGCACGTTCCGTCACGGCTGCCTTTTGTTCGTCTCAACCTTCACAATTCGCGGTAGTGCCGGAGTTCCCTGCCCCGCGATGTTTGCTTGATTTCGAAAAACCTTTCACTACATCTGAATTGCCATGAACAGTTCAACGCGCCATTTCCGACGGGAGCCGCAGCGCCTCAAAGCAGGCCTCTAGCCCGGGTGCGGAAAGACTCTGGTTTTGCGCATCCGGGGCAGCCAGATCCCAGTTCAGTCCAAAGTGAACATTGCCTTGCTTGGGCAATGAGGCTGAGCGCTCGTTCGCAATCGCGTATGGATCAGCTTAGAGGCGACCATGATGATCCCCCACCTCAGCTCTGAAGAAGACATTTCGCTCGACCTCGCTACAAAGGGAAAGCATTCGGCCTTGTCGAGGATCGCCGTCAGGAGTGCACGGAGATCCGGGCTGGACGAGCAGATGGTCTTCCGCGGTCTTTGGCACCGCGAGTGCCTCGGTTCGACCGGCATCGGCCGCGGGGTGGCGGTCCCACATGCTTTGTTCGATAGGATCTCTTCGCCTGTCGCGTCATTCACACGGCTCGCTGCGCCTGTCGATTTCGGCGGACCAGACGACGATCCCGTCGATATCGTCTACACGTTGCTCTGGCCTCGCTCCGCCGTTCCCGCCTTCCTTCCCGCTCTTTCACAGGTCTGCCGGCTGCTTCGGGCGCCTGGAACTCGAGAGGGATTGCGACAGGCACTGTCGACCGGTGAGGTGATGGCGATACTCGATGCTGACAATCATCCGGCCATCTCCGCCAATTTGCACGCTTGCCAGGCCGAGCTTCGCATTGTCATGCCTGGACCCCACTAGTCGCCGGCAGACGACGCCGTCATCGTGTTGACCGTGACCTCGGCTTCGGTCCAAGCTTCCTCAACGCACGACGATCTGCCTACACATGTGCGCCATACGGATTCCCAACCTGCCGACGCTTTGGCCAGGCACTCCGAAAGTCCCGGCCTTCAGCAAAGTGCGGTTCAGCAGAAAGCCTGCCAGTGCAACCACTTCATGATCGCCACTTCCTAAAACATAGATTGACAATGTGTGTTTTAGTTGGGATGCTTATCCGAGTCCAAGCCAAGCTTGGATTGTGCTTGGCGACGATGCCAAAAGCCCCCTTGTCCTTGCCGAGATGGAAGCGCGCATATGAGCGGAAACCGCCGCAGCAAGAGCACCATCGTCCTGGACGGCGTCCCGTTGCCGGACGTGCTTGACGAGACCATGATCCATGGTGTGGTTCACGGCTTCTATGATGAAATTCGCCGCGATGCGCTTCTCGGCCCCATCTTCCACCAGAAGATACAGCCCGACGAGTGGCCGCGTCATCTGGCAAAGATGTGTGACTTCTGGTCCGCGACACTTCTGCGAACGACCCGATATGAAGGGCGGCCCCTGCCGCCACATCTGACGATAGCCGGCCTTGGCGAGGTGCATTTCCAGCGTTGGTTGAAATTGTTTCGCGCCACGGTGCGCCGCATCTGCCCGCCCGAGGTGGCGGCGCTTTTCATGGACCGCGCGCTGCGCATCGCTCACAGCTTTCGTCTTGCGGTCGCCTTCAACCGTGGCGAGACCACGATTGGCATCGAGCCGATTGCCGAGAAAGACCTGTGAGGCCGAATTGGTTTGCAAGAGGTTCCCATAGCAGCACGCCGATCCAAGGAAGGAACCGCCCGTGAGGCTGACCAACTTCTCGGACTATGCGTTGAGGATGCTGATGTACGCGGCCTCAGCTGGTGACCGCCTGATCACGATCGAGGAGACTGCACGCACTTTCGGGGTGTCGAAAACACACCTCAACAAGGTCGCCAATACCCTGACGCGTAGCGGCTACCTGAAAGCAATCCGGGGCCGTTCCGGCGGCCTTGTTCTAGGGCTCCGGCCCGAGATGATCCGGATCGCCGATGTCATACGGCTGACGGAGCCGGATTTCGCGGTTGTAGAGTGCTTTGCCACCGGAAACCAATGCGTGCTCACCCACTCCTGCAAGCTTTCGAGCATGTTTGGCGAAGCGATGGCCTCCTTCCAGAGCATCCTTGACCGTTACACGCTGGCCGACGTCACACTAACGCCCCAGGATTTCCTCGGCAGGCTGCCACCACCCCAACCTTCCGGCCTGGCGGGAGGCGATGGTAGGGGGGCCGACGAGGCGCCCCATCTCGCCGCCGGAACAATTTGAGGACGGAGCGGTGCCGTCACAGTCACCTACGCAGGCGTTGCCCCTTATACGACGCCTGCCGATTCTTCTCGCACGGAGACGAGCCATGGCCGAACCAAAGAAGAGCGACAAGCCGATAGCAAGGCAGTTTGAGTCTGGTATCGACCCCGACAACAGTCTGTTGCCGATGCTGATCGGCAGCCTTGTCCTGATCGTCATCGGCGCGATCGTCGTCATGATGTTCGTCTAAGATCAAACATCTAGTCTTCCGTCCCGAAGGTTGAAAATCTTGTCAAAGCGGTCAAAGATCTTCTCATCATGGGTGACGGCGATGATTGCGGCGTCGCGTTCGACGGCCACTTTGCGCAGAAGATCCATGACGATGCCGGCCCGCTTCGAATCGAGCGCCGCGGTCGGCTCATCTGCCAGAATGATGCGCGGCTGATTGGCGAGGGCCCGGGCGATCGCAACACGCTGCGCTTCGCCGCCAGAGAGTTGTGCTGGCATTGAACGCCGACGGTTCCCTACTTCGAGATAGTCGAGCAGCTCCAGCGCCCGCAACCTGGCCTCACGCGAGTCGGCCCCAGCCAATTGCAGAACCAGGGCCACGTTGTCGGTCGCGTCGAGAAAGGGCATCAGATTGTGGAACTGGAAGATGAAACCGATCTTGTCGAGCCGCAGGCGCCTCAGGTTTGGTCGAACCCAGCGGCCATCCCTTAGCACCAGTTCGCCGTCCAGTTCCATCGTGCCCGAGGACGGGTCGAGGATGCAGCCGATGATATTGAGCAGGGTCGTCTTGCCGGATCCCGAGGGTCCCAGCAGGGCAATGACTTCGCCTGCTTGGACGTCGAGTGATACATCGCGCAACGCATCGACGCGTGTTTCCCCCTCGCCAAAGTGCTTCGACAGGTTCCTTAGCCGGACGAGTGGGGGCTGGGTTGCTTTCTCGTCCGGCACGCTAACCTCCGAGCGCCGTGGCGGGATCTATCCTGAGGGCCGCGCGAACGCCGAGTGCGCTGGCCAGCAGACAGACAACGACGACGATCACGCCGAGTGCCAGGACGTTGTCAGGCTCGAGGACCACCCGACGGGGGAAATAGTCCTTGATGCTGGCGATGAGCGTGGCGCCGATTGCAAACCCGATCAAACCGAGGGCCAGCGCCTGCTGCACGATCATGCCGATGATGGTTCGGTCCGGTGCCCCGATGAGCTTCAGGGTTGCGATCTGCTTAAGCTTCTCCATCGTCATCGTGTAGATGATGAGCGCTATGATGACTGCGGAGACTGCGAGCAGAAGCGATGTGAAAAGACCGATCTGCCGGCGCGCCCGATCGACTAGCGAACGCGTCAAGATCAGTTCCTGTTCCTCCTGCGTCACCGCCGCCAGATGCTTCCACCGCTGTACCGTCTCGGCCACGGCATCGGGTGACGCGTTGGGGTGGAGGCGGGCCACGACGGCGTTGACGGTATCGCGGCCGCTGCTTCCTGTGCCGCCGCGCGCCATCTGTATGCGGGCTGCGGGCGGGGCAAGGTCGAACTGGAGTTTTTGCGCGTCCTGCAAAGTTATGTAGACCACCGGATCGCCGCCGGAACTGACTTGCTGGCGGGTCGATCCGATGACGGTGAAGGTGTCACGTCCGAGCCGAACTCGATCCTTCAGCACAAGCCCTGAGGAGCGGTCGGCGACCATCTCGAAATGGCTGCGAGCGATCGCATGTCCTTCCTCGATCTCGGGTGGACCGCCCGGACGCGTCGGCTCATAGCCGATAACGTAGAGCCTGAGCTTTCGGTCCTGGTATTCGGCTTCGACGGTCTGGTAGGTGATGCTGCCGGCGGCGACCACGCCGGCAATCCGGGCGATCGCCTCGCGTGTGTCGGCTGGTATACGGGAGGCCTCGGCGAACGGACCGCGTGTGTTGGCTTCGACAACCCAAAGATCGACAGCTGGCGCGCGTGCGATGGTGAGCGCCTCGACGACAAGGCCCCTATATATGCCAATCATTGCGAGGACCACGCCGAGAAGGAGGCCGAGCCCGACGCAGGTAAGCAGGAACCGGCCAAGACCGTGCCGGATATCGCGATAAGCGAGGTTCAATTTCCAACTGCCTCCGCCACGCGCGCAGAACGGCCTTCCCGAAAGCCACTTGCGATCCGCGCGACGACACTGGCGCCTTGAGGAAGTCCAGCGACGATCTCCAGTCTTGCATCCTCAGTCCGATGGCCGAAGCTGACGACGCGGGACCGCAGACGCCCAGATTCGACCGTCCAGACAGTGCCCTGCCGGCCGTCGAAACCTTGCACGGCGGCCTCGGGTACGAGCAGAGCCGCGTCGATCTTCGCAACCGTAATCCAGAACTCGACCTGCTCCCCGAGATAGACTCGCGGCGGCGGGTTGTCCCCCTTGATGAAGACGCGCCGTTCCTCGGTTACCCTGTCGCTTTCAAGCCCTATGCGGACCACGCGTCCCGTGAAGGCGTCCTGGGGACGCGAGCGCAGCCGCGCGTCCACGCGCTGACCTTCCTCGATGAAGCCAGCGCGCGCTTCGTCGACATGGGCAAGGCCCCAGTAGGTGTCGGCGGCTATCAGCGTGAAGATCGGATCACCGGCTTTAACCACGGTGCCAATCTCCTTGTGGCGGCTAACGACTATGGCATCGAAGGGCGCAATCAGCCTGCGGTGACGCAGCATGGTTTCCTCGAACCGCAGTTGGGCGCCCGCATCGGCAAGCTGCGCTTGCGCGACGTCGACTTCGCTCGAAGCTACGGCGACATCGGCTTCAGCGACGGCCTCATCCCGAAGCGCCTCCTCCGCGGACTGCCGAGACACCACGCTCTGCCCGGCAAGCGCCTGTCTGCGTGCATTTGCGTCCTTCTTTTGCGCCAGGATGGCTCGCGTCTTTCCCAAGTTGGCATTCGCCTTTTCGACGGTAGCGTCGGCGACGAGCAAGGCGGCCTTGGCCTTCTCCAACTTTGCCTGTTGCTCGCCCAGCGTCAGGCTTGCAAGCAGGTCGCCCTGTTTGACGCGATCACCCTCGTCGGCCTTCAGCTCCACCAGGGTCGCGCCGACCTCGAAGCCGATATCGGAACGGATCCGGGCCTCGACAGTGCCAAGCCCGAAGACACGGACGGGGACATCGTGCTCCTCCGCCACAACCTCAACGGCGACCGGGCGGTTGTTGTAGAAGGCATACGCTCCAAAGCCGGCCAAAATAATTAGGGCCGCGACGAGCGGGTACAGAATCGCGGGTCTGCGCAACAAGGTTGCTGCCGCTGTTCGATTTCCTTGCATATTGCATGCCTCAGGCAGGTCTCAACAGGGCAAAAAAGCGCAAGCGGAAGGCGCGTGAGAAAACCGCAATACCGGTCGCTACCAAGCCAGCTACCCGCACCTTGCCCTCATATCCGTCAGGCGAGGCTAGGTCTTTGATCTGCGACAAATCACGACCGCCGTTTCAGCGGGACCGCATCACCCGCAATGCGGCAATTGGACCAGACGCGCATCGTCGCCATCAAGGTCAAGATGCATCCTCCTGGCCAGTGGAACTGCATGGATTGAGATGAACAGTTCACCGCGACTGTCGGCCCCGGGTTCGAGCTACGGCACCTGGGTCGGGCACGTCGGGACAATCCGAGGAGAGTCCCTAGTCTCAGTTCACCCGGCAAGCATCAGCTTCAGATAGCGGCCGATGAGGATCGCCGCGGGATAGAGGACCTCCTCCTCGGTTCGGGCATGCAGCATCAGCTTCTCGGCGAACCGAACCACATCCGGGCGTCCTTCGACGCTCGCGGCGTCTTTCAACTTCCCAAGCTCGGCGACAATGCTCTCATGTTCGGCGAGCATGGTGCCGAGTTCGGCCTCCAGCCGGTCGGTCATCTGGAGCACCTCCGCCATCTCCGGTTGAACGGTGCCGTGCGCTAGCTTTTTCAGGATACCCAACGGCGGAAGCGCGTAGTCCTCTTCCTTCACAAAATGGTCGTGCAGAACGCGGGCGACGGCATTTGCCGCCTCGCCCGTGCGGCCGCCCGCCTTGGTCGCCTTGACCAGTTCCGCATGCAGTTCGTCGTGCTCGATCTTCAGCGTCGTGGGGATTTCGGCCAGCATTTCACTGTCCTCCTTTACAAGGACGCGCCCGCAAGCGCGCCCCTTTTCTTCTGATTGTAGTCATTCCCTGTGTTCGTGTCCCGGAGCCCCGGCTGCCGCCTGACGCATACCTTCGGCGAATGTCACAAACCCTAGCTCGGCGCTGACGCGCTCGCGCGCGGCGGCCACTTCGGCAGGGTTCTTCGGTTCTAACGCCGAGGTCCTCGTGTGCAAAACGTGGTCGAACCGGGCATTCAGGCCATGCTGTAGCTCCTCCACCAGAATGTTCCTCACCTTATCCAGGTCGCCACTCGCAATCGCCTTCTCGGCCACGGGAATCACGGGCCCGAAATCCATACCCACCGGTTTCAGGCCGGTATAAGCGGCGCCTTCTCCGGCGCGGTGCAAACGAACCGCCGTTTCCATGAATGCCCTGTCGGCAAACCCTTTCGCTTCTGATCCGAGCCCTCGGATCTTCAGCGCCTGTCCGAAGTGCGCTTCGATCTCTGCCTCGGCCGTTGCTGGTGCATAGGGCAGGATCAGCCCGACATTGCCGGTGTCGAGCGCCTTGAGAGCCGCCTGCGCCACCGGCCCATCGATGGAATCACAATGGGCAAATGCACTCTGTGTCCCGAACAGCAGTCCGGCCGCGAGGGTGGTGGCTGTAAGCAGTTTGATCCTGATCATGGTCTAGTCTCCTTATTCAGTTCACGATTTCCCCGAACATATGGTCTGAGCCCAGTCGCGTTCAGCGACGTAAGTCGCACAGGATGGATTTTTCGAACGTCACCGAGCAGGAGTGAATTTCAGATGGCAGGAATGCAGGATCTGAGTGCAGCCATCGAGCGGGCGCCCATCTTTCTCGGTCTGGACAAGCACGTTCTGTCCCGGATCGCGGGGATCATGCGTCCACAGCGCATCGGGGCTGGCAGGCAGGTTCTTGTTGAAGGAGAGCCGTGCACAGGCCTATTCTTGGTAGTCGAGGGGCAAATCCGGCTCATCAAAAGCGCTGCGGAGGGCCGCGATCAGGTGCTTGGGATCCTTGGCCCCGGAGCCACCTTCAATGAGATTGCGGTTTTTGACGGCGGTCCGAATCCTTTCGGTGCCGTCTCCGTAGGCGCTGCTTTTCTCGGCTTCCTGCCAAAGAGCGACATGATACGGCTCCTTGACCAACATCCCGAGGTCGCGCGGGCGGCACTGAAGATTCTATCCTCCCGCCAGAGATCCCTTGGATCAATGGTCGAGGATCTCGCGCTACGCGACGTTACCGCTCGAGTCGCCCGTTTGCTGCTGGGATGCGTAGGCCATCACGGGCATATTATCGAAAGTGCCGAGACCGCATGCGAGCAGATAACGCATCAGGAGATCGCCTCGATGGTCGGCTCTGTGCGGGAGGTCGCGCAGCGCGCGCTCAAGCAACTGGAGCGAGACGGCGCCATCTCGCTCCAGCGAAGCCGTGTCTGTGTCCGCGACGTCTCGAAGCTGAAGGCTTGGGCCGGAGGCGTTGGGCATGCCGGTGTCGGATGAGGATTTTCCTCGAGCTTCCCTGGCTGTCCAGTCTGTTTCGGACAATCAGTCGCGTCGTCTCGTGCATGGCCTGCCAGCTCGACCTCGATCGTCGACCGTCCAGGCCGAGGCTGCAGGTTGCTCGTGGAACGCCTGCATCTTGCAAGAAAATCCAGAAACCCTCCCGCCGGCCGAGATCTGATCTATTGGTCTCGCGTTGAGGTCGATGTTGGGGTGACTATGTCGGGCCGTTCAGCTCCCGTTTGATTTCGTTTCGTAAGGCCTTATTTAGCTTGATCTAGAAGATTTGACGGGCACCGCAGTCTATCTCATCGCTTCGGAAAATGATCTAAAGACTGAGAGACCAGGAGTCGAACGATGATAGTCCAAACACTGTCGGCGCCGGAATGCACGACGTTGTTGGCTAAAAAATCGTTGGCCCCATTTCCATGTGCGAGGGACGGTCAGCCCTATCTGGTTCCGATCTACAATGCCAATGCCCGGCAGGAAGATCGACTGGATGCGGGAGAACCCATTGGTGTCGGTCCAGGTCGACGAACGTCGCATGGGCCGCTAATGGAAAAGCGTCGTCGTCGACGGCCGTTACCAGGAGCTACCGGATCGCATCGGCAACAAGGTTGAGCGGGGCAACTGTCTTGGTGTTGAAGCCAAGGAATAGCACCTTCCATCTCTAGCGGGCTGCGTCGGGCTGGCTCTGGTCCGGGCGGCATGTCCGGCATGGAGGCCATGTGCGCCATTGCCGCCACAGGATCGACAGCCATCGTCGCCGCAGCGGGCGGTGTCACCATCGGCGCGACGAGTATGCTCACGACGACCAAAATCGAAAGCAGACCGGGAAATGCGATCCAGAACTTGATACAGGCCCTATGGTGTATGCAGCAGCGCAAGAAAAGATCATCAGCCGCTCACATTTCCGCAAGGTAAGACGCGCCAATCGCGCTCAGGGCCAGCCCTCCAGACATGGCCGGCAATGTTCGCAAAAATGGCAGGAGCCGCGAAAGCGGGCTCCTTACTGGATTGACCGCCCACCGTCCCTGTCTCCCTGGCTCCAGGCCTGAAGATCGAATGCCGGGTCCCGGACCTGGTCGGGCGTTATCAGAAGGTTCGCCGCCAGGGCCCGACGGGCTGCCATATGGTCGCTGGCGGCATTCACCGAATGGATCGCCGCAAGATGCTCATCCTTGAAAAGGAAGACCGAAAAACGCCCTTCTTCGACATTGCCTCGAACCACTTCGCGGGTAGCGCCCGCAGCAAGTCCCGCCATCAGCAGCTTGGTGCCGCGTTGATCGGACCAGAACCATGGCACGGCTTGATCGGGCGTGGCCTTTGCGACCACGGTGCGGGCGGCGATGCGCGCCTGCTCCATTGCCGATTGAACCGATCCAAGCCGGATCGGGTCGGCGATGCCCGCCCGAGGGCCACGGACGCAATCTCCGGCAGCGAGGATGCCGAGGCGGCTGGTGCGCATTGAACGGTCCACCAGAACGCCGTCCGCGCATGCGAGGCCCGCGGCAACTGCCAGGTCGACGTTAGGATCGCAGCCCGCTGCAACGATCACCATTTCGGCGGGCAGGATTTCGCCATCTGCGAGTTCAACGGCCTCGACCGCATCGCTCCCAAGGAGACGGTTGGCCCCGCTGTTCAGGCGGATGTCGACGCCCCAACTGCGTTGCAGGTGTTCGAGGAATCGGCCAATTTCGGGCGCAACCGCAGGCGCAAGGACGCGATCGGCAGCCTCCACGATTGTGACGGACAGCCCTAGTTCGGACAGGACCGCGCTTATCTCCAGCCCGATAAAGCCGCCTCCGAGGATCACGACGGAGCTGCCGGCGGCGATCCGCGACCGGATGCCGAGGGCATCCTCGGCATTGCGCAGGGACATCACACCCCGGAGATGGGTGCCTTCAAGGGCGGGCCGTCTAGGTCGAGCACCGGTACAAAGCACCACCGCATCGAAGCTGTGTGACGTCCCACCCGCGAGCACGAGCCGTCGCGCGCCGGCGTCAATCGCCGTGACGGACCGGCCTATCGCAAGATCGACGCCCGCGGTTTGATAAAACGCTTGCGATCGGATCAGCTTCAGTTGTGGTTCGGCCGATTTCAAAAAGTCCTTGGACAGCGGCGGCCGATGGTAAGGAAGTTGCGGCTCGGCATTGAAGAGGACGAGGCGGCCGTCATAACCCTCTTCCCGCAGACTCGCCACAACTTGCGCTGCGGCATGGCCGCCCCCAACGATGGAGATGGTCCGCGGGGGTCTCACGTCTGTCTCTCTGGCAAGTAAACGGTGAGGCCGTCGAGGGCGGCCACGACCTTTATCTGGCAGCTCAGCCGACTTGTCGGTCGACGCTCGCTGGCGACTGTATCGAGCATTTCGTGCTCGGTCGCATTGGGTGGGCAAAGTGTCGAGCCATATGCCTCGTCGACATAGACGTGGCAGGTAGCGCAGACACACGCGCCACCGCATTCGGCCTCGATGCCGGGGACCATGTTGAGGATCGCCCCCTCCATGACGCTCAATCCCTGGTCCACCTCGACGTCCCGCGCACGACCGCACGGCTCGACATAGCGGATCCTTGTCATCGCGGTATCCGCGACACCGGTTCGAGGTTCGACAGGTCCCGCTGCGGCGTCTTTGGCCAGAAGCCTTCGATGCGTACGTCGTGCTGCTCAAGGATCGGGCGCAGGTCGTCGAAGGTCTTGCGGTAGCGGTAGAACGGAATTGCCGGCATCATGTGATGGATCAGATGCATGTTCTGCCCAAGCAGAAGCAGTTCCGCTCCGGGCCAGATCGCCACGCGCGTGTTACGGTAGCGACTGGTCTCATGGTGGTCATGGTGCGGTGTCCAGGTGAACAACGTCAGCATGACTGTCTGGCCTATCCACCAGGGCACTAACCAGAGCGTCAGCAACTCGTAGCCGTAACCGCCAGCGATGACGATGAGCGCCAGCGCCGTATAAGTCGTGAACGCGATTGCACTGCGCCGGGTTTCGGACTTTGAACAGCCGAACTTGCGGCACTCGGCGAGCAGCGTGAAAGGGTTGAAGTAGCTCAACAGCGAAATCGGCAAGCGATGCAAGAGCCAGCCGGGAAAGCTCCCGCGCGCGTAGATATCGGGATCGTCGTCCTCGTTGGTGTGCGAGTGATGCACCATGTGCGACTTCTTGTGGTGATCGAACATCAGCCACAACGGTGCGCAGCAGGCGGTGCCCGCAACAACATCCACCCAGCGTCGTCCCTTGATCCGCGAGCTGATGTTCCCGTGCACCGCCTCGTGGACGACCGTATAGAACGAATAGATGAAGATCGAATTCAGCACGATCGCCAACCAGAGCGGGATCATTTTGCCGACGGCCAGGACCACGACCGCGGCGAAACCTGCGTAGAGCGCCACACCAAGGATGACAGTCGGCCACGCGAACTGCGGGATGCACCGCCGTCCTATGTCCATCTCAGCACGGATAGTCGATTGACCCTGACTTGGCGTGTGCATGCGGATCTCCAGTCTCACGGCTTGTTCCGGCGCAGCCGATCCATTGAGAACAAGGTGATCGCCCGCAAAATTAGCCTACCCGGAGAAAATGGATTGTCAACCAATAAGTTGGTTCAATGTCCAATCTTCGAATCGATCACATCGCGCCGAAGTCGATGACAAGCCGGCCTGGAACTTCGCCGCGCGCCAGCCTGTCCATCCCGCGGTTCACATCGGCAAGGCCGATCGTCTCGACCGGGATTGTGATGGCGTGAACTGCGGCAAGGGCTGTCAGATCATTCGCCTGCTGCCTCGTGCCGACGCTTGCCCCGGTGATGCGGACGCCATTGTGCGTGAGCCAGGCAAGGCTGAGCGGCACAGGTTCCTCGACCATGGCGACAGAGACAATAGTCGCTTGGGTGTTGGCTGCCTCGGTCGCGATCGACCAGATCCCCGGTGACGGTGCGAAGTTGATCAGCGCGTCGGCTCCACCGCCGGCGCGGATCAAGGTCCCTGCCCGGCTGTTCGCCAGAAGCGTTTCTTGCGCTCCAAGCACCCGCGCGTGCTCCAGTTTCGAGAGGGTCATGTCGACCGCCACCACTGACGCGCCGAACAGGCGCGCGATCTGGATCGCGTATTGCCCGAGGCCGCCGCAACCGATGACGACGCACCGTTTGCCTGGCGCCAACTCGGCGAGTTGGACTGCGCCGAAGGCGGTAACGCCGGCGCACATCAGGGGAGCGGCCGCGGCGCTTGCGATGGGCTCAGGAATGCGGACTGCAAATCGTTCCGGCATGACGGCGTATTCGGCATGGGTGCCGTTGACCGTGTAGCCATTGGCCAGTTGGCTTGCACAGAAGGACTCATGACCGGTTAGGCATGGGCGGCAGTGGTCGCAGGTGCTGTGTATCCAAGGAATGCCAACCCGCGTCCCGATGGGCGTGGTGGCCCCCGGCCCCTGCTTGACGACACGGCCGATGCCCTCGTGGCCGAGCGTCAGAGGCTGCGGCGCACCTGCGGGGAAATCGGCGGCACGACAAATGTGAAGGTCCGTATGGCAGATGCCGGAAGCCTCTATGCTCACCAGAACCTCGTTAGGTCCCGGGTCGGGCATCGGCACCTGCCGGACTTCCAGAGGGCCGCCTGGACGCATCAATTGCGCGGCCCACATCATCTTTGTCATAGCGCAGTCCCCTTCCCTATGAATTTTGGTTGTTCAACCATTATATTGGATGACAATCAAGCATTGCCCATTGTGAAATGACGATGCTGGTGGCGCAACCAGCTTGTTGGTTGCAAGCCGCTGCTATAGTGTCTCGTCAGCCCCGTCAGTGCGGCTGCAGGAGCCTGAATGCGTAAAAAAATCAGCGAGATCCGACGAAGAGAGCTAGCGGAATCGGCATTTCTGACGCTGCAAGAATACGGCTTCAAGGGAACGACAATTCAGCGTGTCAGCGAACGGGCCGGGATGTCGCATGGCTTGGTTCATCACTACTTCAAATCGAAGGACGACCTGTTGGAAGCTGCGGTGCGGCTGACGAACGAGCGCATCACCGCCGACGTATTACGGCTTCTCAAGCTGTCGCGGACGCCGCGCGAGCGGCTGACCGCCGTTATCGAGGGCAATTTTGCACCTTCGGTCTTCTCGCGGGAAGTTGCGCAGGGGTGGGCGGCATGTTGCGGCGAGGCGGCCTTCGACGAGCGTTTCGGGCGCATCCTGCGCATGATCGGCCGCCGGCTTCGCACCAATCTCCTGTTCGACTTGAAGAAGCTTCTGCCGGCGAGCCGGGCGGAAACGGTGGCGTCGGGGATCGCAATGATGATCGACGGGGCTTGGCTCAAATGCGCGTTTACGCAAGATACATGGGACCGCGAGGCGATCATGACGCCAATCTTCCAATGGCTGACATGTGAGCTCGCGATGGCAACGCCAACTTCAGGCGAAACAGCGACGGACCGCTTGCCCGACACCGCGCCTCCAGCGATGGTCTCACGGCTGTAGCCGCGTTCATGCCGGGCGGATCGCCCTGCCGGAAGGCCGCGTCAACCGGCCTGGATTTCCAGCACGATCTTGCCCGTCACCTGGCCCGTTTCCAGAAGCGCATGCGCCCTGGCCACCTGCACGAGCGGGAAATCGGCGGCAATGTGCACCTTGAGCTGCCCCTCATCCAGCATCCGCACGGCTTCACCTAGCAGATGCGCCTGGTGCGCGGCGTGACTCTTCAGGCCACGCCACATCGGCAGCAGCATCATTTCATTGAGGATTGACAGGTTGGCATTGTAGGCGGTGCCCTCCAGATCGGGCTCGACACCCATCAACGTCACGATGCGGCCATAGGGCCGCATCGCGTGATACGTCCGGCGCAGTGTCTCTCCGCCGACATTGTCGTAAGCGACCTCGACGCCTTGTCCGCCGGTCCAGTCCAGGCAGGTGGCGACGAAATCCGTTTCGTGGTAGAGGACGGCGCACTCCGCGCCGAGCTCGCCGACGAAGCGCGCCTTGTCGCGCGACCCTACCGTTGTTGCGACCCGCGCGCCCATCAGCCTTGCGATCTGGACAGCGACGTGCCCGGTCCCGCCCGCTCCGGCATGAACGAGGACAGTCTCGCCAACGCTCACCCGGGCCCGGTCGAAGGATTCGAGCGCGGTAATGGCGACCAGGCCGACCGCCGCGGCCTGACGGAAGGCAACACCATCGGGAATTGGTACAAGCAGCCCTTCATCGACCACAGCCGCCTCGGCATAGGTGCCGAGCCCGCCGATTCCGCCGTCGCAAAAGCAGACCCGGTCGCCCAGCTTCACCTCGGTGCAGCCAGGTCCGACGGCACTCACCACCCCGGCGCCGTCATGCCCCAGGACCATCGGAGAACCAGGGATGTAGCCTCCGTTCCGGCGGAAGAAGATGTCGGCCGGATTGAGCGCCGCCGCCCGCAATTCGACCAGTACGTCGCGCTCTCCGCGCGGCCAGGGCAGACGGATATCCTGAAGTCGTAGCACCTCGGTGCCGCCCTTGCCGGTAACGGTGACCGCCTTTGCCAACATCGGCCGCCTCAGGCGCGTCGAAGGCTGCGGATATGCCACAGCGCGATGAGCGTTAACGATGCAAAGACAGTAACGGCCAGCACCACGGCGGCTACCGCGAGGTTGGGCGTGCCGGCAGAACGCAGGCTGAGCCACATCAGCACGGGAAGCGTCTGCGTGTCGCGGTTGGTGAGGAACAGTGCCATCATGAATTCGTTCAGCGATATCACCAGGGCGAACAGCATTGAGGAGAACACACCCGTCGACACCATCGGCAGCACGATCTCAAAAAAGGTGCGCACGGGTCCGGCACCCAGATCGCCAGACGCCTCGACTATGCGCTTGTCTACGGTGCGGAACGTGGCTTCCATGAGCAGAAAGACCAGTGGCATCGCCCACAACGAATGGCCGAGCACAACGAGAAACCGCGATCCGTACAGCGGAACGCCGGCAATTTGCACGCCACCGAAGGTGATGGCCAGACCCAATCCGAGTACGACGCCGGGCAGGAACAACGGCATCATGATGAGCAGATAGAGCAGGTTCTTGAACGGCAAATCGTAGCGGGAGAACGCCCAGGCCGCGAGGATGCCCGCGGAGGCCGAAACCACGGTGGTGCCGAGCGCGACGACGATGCTGTTCCAAAGCGCATCCATCCACAACGGGCTGGCGAGAAACCCGGCATACCAGCGCAGCGAGAAACCAGAGAGCGGAAATCGCACCATGGCGGCGCTGTTGAATGACATGACCGCCGTCACCAGGACCGGGATCAGCATATAGGTCGTTATGAAGATTATGAACGCCCAGCCGGCCGCAGCCAGCAGGCTGGCCTCTCCTAAGCGCCGGCGCGGCGCGGAGCCGACCGCCGCTACGGTATCAATCATGATAATCGATTCTCCGGGTGGAGAGGCTGCGGGCAACAAACATCACCATCGCGATAATGGCCACCAACAGCATGGCGAAGGCCGACGCCAATGGCCAATTGTGCTTGGACAGCATCTGCTCCTGGACAAGCAGGCCCATCGTCCATAACGCATCCGGGCCGAGTGCCGTCGGCGTCGCATAGGTGCCCATGGTCCAGATGAAGCACTGCGAGAAAGCGGCCAGGACGCCACCGCGGGTCAGCGGCAGAAGAATCTCGCGGAAGGCGGTGAACGGGCCAGCACCGAGGTCGGCGCTCGATTCGAGCAACCTTCGATCGATCCCGTCGAAGACCGACAAAAGGATAAAGAAGCAGAACGGCAGCGACAGGTAGGTGAGGCCGACCAGAGCTGCGAATTCAGTATACATTAGCGATATCTTCTCATGCACGATACCTGTGCTGACCAGCGCGTAGCTCAAAAGTCCGTTCTTGGGAAAGAACATCCACCATCCGAAAATGATTGAAATTTCGGACACGAGCATCGGCGCGAGCGCCAAACCCATCAGGTAGAGTCTCCAGCGCCGAGGCTTCAGCCAGGTAAGCATGGCAAAGCAGTAGCCCAGCATCACCGTCACCAGGGAGGCGATCAGCGCCAGCCGGATCGTGGTCCATACCGCTCCGCGGAACAGTGGATTGGATACGATCTCGCCGTAATGGTCGAATGTGAGCCCAGGCACAAAGAGCCGCTGGTCGACATGCAGATTGAAACTCATCCGCAGCATCGTCAGGGCCGGGAGGCCGAAGAACACGACTGCGATAGCCAATGCGGGCGTAAGCAACATCAATGGCGTGAAGCGTTCAAGCAGGGCGGCAGATCGCCGGCCTTCGCTCGCTGCGTTCGTTTCGCGGGACGGAATAGCCGCAAGGCTCATGCGTAGACCTGCATGTCGCTGGTGTGCCAGCCCACCCTCATGCGATCTCCGACCGCGGCATGTGTGGAGCCGGATTGTCGCAGAAGAACTCCAGTGCTCCGGCTCGCAGATGATAGCGATAGGATTCGCCGAGGAACTCGACAAAACCCACCTGGACCTCCAGTGAGTTCTCGCAGGCTTCGGCAGCGGCGGCCATCTTGATGCGCGAGGGCCTGAGATAGAGACGCCATTCGCCTTCACGCGGCGGCGTATGGAGCTTCAAATCGATCGCTCCACCTTGGCGATCGCGGACCTCGCCCCCGGAGGCCACCAATGGCATGCAGCAGCTCTCGCCGATGAAATTGTAGACGAACTCGCTGGCAGGCGCCCGGGATATGCCAAGCGGAGTGTCGACCTGTTCGATCCCGCCCCTGTTCATGATGACGATCCGGCTGGAGAGCGCCATCGCTTCGCTCTGGTCATGCGTCACGTAGATAGCGCTGAAGCCGTGCTCCTCGTGCAGGCGCTTGATCTCGCTGCGCAGTTGCAGTCGAAGCGAGAGATCGAGTGCCGACAGGGGTTCGTCGAACAGCAGAATAGCGGGCCTGACGGCCATCGAACGCGCCAGAGCCACACGCTGTTTCTGGCCGCCCGAAAGCTGGTTCGGGTAACGTTCCTCGAATCCCGAGAGGCGAACGACGGCCAGCACCTCCCGCACGCGCGCGGTAATCTCCGGCTTCTGCAGGCCACGCATGCGCAGGCCATATGCGATGTTCTCGGCAACTGTTTTGTGCGGGAAGAGCGCCCCTGCCTGGAAGATGGTGGCGATGTCGCGGCGATGGGGCGGCAGATGGTCGACCCGCTCTCCCTTTATCCAGATGGAACCAGCATCCGGCTGCTCGAACCCGCCGATCATTCGTAGCGTCGTGGTCTTTCCCGAACCCGATGGGCCGAGAAAGGTCAGAAATTCGCCTTGAGCCAGGCTTAAGTTGAGGCTTCGAACCGCAACGATGCCTCCGTAACGGCGCCGCACGTTTTCAAGATGAAGAGCGGGTCTATGTCCGCTGACATCTGCGATCATCAACTGATCCTCCCAGTACCGGGGAAAGGCGACTATTTCGTCGTGTTCTCGACGACCTTTTTAAACCGATCGTCGTACTTCTGGTAATCTGCCAGGATCGTGGTCCACCCATCCATCGTGATGACCTGGAACATCTTGTGATAGTCCTCATTCGAGCGAGGATATCCTCCCCAGTGCGAGGGGACGGTAACGTCCGTACGCGCCATGAACATCATCGATTTGGCCAAGAACCGGTTCTGCGTCTCTTTCTCAAGCAAATAGTTGAGAAAGAGGTCGGCGAGTTCATCATGATGCGTTCCACGCACCTTGTAGTACCAGTCCGCCCAGGCCGACACGCCCTGACTCGGGATCCCCAGCACATATTCGTCCGGCTGCTCGATCACAAAGGTGAAGGCGTCCGAGGAATAGGCGAACGCGGCGTCTGCCTCTCCTTGGCTGAGGACGTTGGCCAGTTCGGCGCCGTCGCTGAACCAGCGAGCGACCTTGAGCTTGTCGAGTTCCTGCATCAGCGACTCAGCCGTGTCGTAGCGGTACATTTCCGCCAGGCCAGGCATGGCATTGCTGATCAGCGCCGGCACTGACAGCGTCCACCACCAGGCACCGCGGTCGAGGGTGATTTTGCGGGAAAGACGATCGTCCCACAGCAGCTTCCAGTCGGTCGGCGCGATGTCAAGGCTCTTGCGGAGCATCAACAGGCAGGTACCACCGGCGAACGGAACACCATGGGCTGCAGCGGCCGCGGGGCGCGTTTCATAGAACCAGGGATAGACTGCCTTCAGATTGGGGATCTTGGACGCGTCCGTCTTTAGGTAGAGACCATTGGAAAGACCTGCTGAAGCGACATATTCGTCGGAGACGGTGAGATCAAACGGAGGATTGTCGGTCGGGGCGGATTCAATCTGACTGACGATCTGGTCCCAGCCCCCGCGCGTCTCGGCAAGAGTGCCGTATTTCTCGTTGAAAGGTTCGATCACCGTCTCGCGAAACAGTATCTCGTAGTTGCCCGCCCAGGACACCGTGATCAACGGCTCGCCAGCGAAAGCGGCATGCGCGGAAGTCACCGGCGCGCGACCAACTACGGCCGGTGCCGCCAATACGGCGGCACCGAGCGCCACGCCCTTGCCGCTTGTCTTGAGAAAATCGCGACGGGTGAATGAAGTGCTGCTTTCGAACTTGCCCATTCTGGCAACTCTCCCTCGACCCTGGACCAACGCCACCGGCAGGTTTGGAGATCTCACCGGCGGAGAAACCGAACCATAGGCATCCAAAATCGGATACGCAACCAATTAATTTGATCATCATCTAATTAATTGATTTTCGGGCAAAGCCAGCGCATCATAGTGCAAAGTCCGAAAGTGCGCGATCTTTGACTTTTCCAAGCGGCTGGTAAAACCTCGGCGGTCAGGCAAATGGGCTTTGTCGATGCGTCCCGCCGGGCGAGATCTGTCGCCAGCCTTCCGCGTCGCGGAAATCTACGAACGGCAGAGCCGATCGTTCATCGCGGCAAGATGGCGATAAACTCGCCCGCATGGACGCGGAACGCATGATGAGGGGATGCTCGTACGATGCCCGCAACCACAAAGAACAAGGCGCCGCCGCAGGCGCTGTTCGTCATATCATTGGGATTCGTGGCGCTCGCGCTGGCCTATTCCTCTAGGGCAAGCGTCGGCCTGATGATGCCGATCTGGGAAAGAGACCTTGGCTGGTCGAGAAGCTTCGTTTCCGGCGGCGTCGCTCTCGCGCTCATCGTCATGGCGGTTCTCGCGCCAGTGGCGGGACGCCTCGTCGATCTGCAGGGATCGCGAAACGCGCTCACGTTAGGCTTGGCGATTCTGTCCCTTGGTAGTGGGCTGATGTCGGGGGCCGATAGCGGGACAGCATTTCTCTTGGCATGTGGAGGGCTGTCTGCGATTGGCTTCGGACTCATCGCCACCCATGTCGTGTCGACTGCCGTCGAGCAGCAACTTGATCGCAATCAGGGCCTGGGAATAAGCATTGCAACCTCAGGCGCCACCGCCGGGCAATTTCTGATCGTGCCGCTGATCGCTGTCATGCTCACGTCGTTGAGCTGGCGTTGGTCCTATGCCGCGCTCGCTGTTGCGTGCGCGGGTCTGGCGGTGGCGATCCACTGGATACTGCCGTCGGGTACCCGCTCGGTTGACACGCCGGCGACAGCAGCCGCCCCGACATTAAGCCTCAGCGCAGACATCAAGCTGATCCTGAAAAACTCGACCTTTCATCTCCTGTTCTGGAGCTACTTCATCTGTGGCTACACGACGAGCGGGGTCATCGAGACCCACTTCCTGCCATACGCTGCGCTCTGCGGTTTCGCGCCGGTGCCGTCGGCAACGGCCTATGGACTTCTGTCTGCCGTGAATCTGGCTGGGATGATCTTGGTCGGATGGCTGACTGACAGGGTGAACCGTCCTTTGCTACTCGGCTCCATCTATGTTGTGCGCGGCTTGACGTTCATCCTGCTCGTCAATGTCGGGGCCGACTACGATACGCTGCTGCTCTTTGCGATTGGGTTCGGCTTGGTCGACTACGCAACAGTGCCGGTGACATCCAGCCTCGTCGCCAGTCATATCGGGCTGCGGGTCATGGGACTCGCGTTCGGCCTGATCTCGGCGGGCCACCAGATCGGCGGTGCAATTGGAGCCTATCTCGCAGGCTATCTGTTCGACATCTACGCGCAATATACGTGGGTGTGGTGGTCCTCCTTCTGGCTGGCTGTCCTAGCCGGTATCCTTGCCTTCGTCATCCGCGACCGGAGGCCGGCGCAGGCGGCTTTGATCGGATCCTGATGAAGCAACAGGGCGGGTTTCACTCTGGGTCAAGTTAGACTGACAAGCCTGCATGTTGGCGGGAGTATGCGTGGTGCAGTGTCGCCGATCGGTGGACCATCGATCCCGCCGGAAAAGCTACTCAGGGCGATGCTGCTGCAAGCCTTCTATTCGATCCGCTCGGAGCGGCTCTTGATGGAGCGTCTGGAATGCGACCTTCTGTTCCGCTGGTTTGTTGGTATCGGCATCGACGATGCGGCTTGGGATCATTCGGTGTTCTCGAAGAACCGCGACCGGCTTCTTGAGGGCAACATGGCGGCGAGGTTACTGAGCGCAGTCCTGGCGTAGCCCAAGGTGAAGAAGGTTCTGTCCACGGATCACTTCTCGGTCGACGGCACGCTGCTCGAGGCCTTGGCGTCGATGAAGAGCGTCGAGCCGAAGGGCAGTCCAAGCGGTGGTCATGGCGAACCGCCGGCAGACGATGGCGGGCGCAACACGGAGGCAGACTTCCACGGCCAGAAGCGCTCGAACGAGGCGCATGCCTCGATCACCGATCCCGAAACCAGGCTCTACCGCAAGGGGCGGGGCAAGGAGGCCAAGCTGTGCTTCATGGGACATGGGCTGATGGAGAACCGCCATGGCCTGCTGGTTGATGCTTGCCTGACACTGGCAGACGGGTGGCAGCGCTGCATATGATCGAGCCCCGGGCCGACCGTCCGCAGACGATCCCGCTCGGCGTCGACATCCCTCCAGCAGCACGCTGAGCCCTGAGCAGCTCAGCGCGGTGGCATGGACGAAGACATCCTTCTCAACGTTGTCTCCGCAGCTTCCGGTGCTTCCAGTATTCGGATATGCAGACAGGCATCCGTGCCGTCCGATAGTTTGACGAAGCCGAAACCCTTGCTGGCATTGAGCCACAATACCTACGCGTCAACAGGGTCTGCTCGGGCGCACTGCTCAACCCCAAGCGTCGAGATCTCAGGCGAAGCCTCGAGCGGTGTCGCTTGGGCGGAACGTTTCCGCGATCAGAGGAATGGGCTCGAGTGCCCGCGGAAAGTCTTCCCGCAGGCGCAGATTCAATTATCTCCAGCCCGTCAGGCTACCAGTACGTTGCGGAACTGCCAGGGATCCGAAGCGTCGATGTTTTCCGGGAAGAGTCCGGGCCGGCCGTCAAGCGGCGTCCAGTCGGTGTAGGTCCCAGAGACCTTCCCCAGATAGGGAGTCTGGATCTCCAGGCAGCGGCGGAAGTCGAGTTCCTCGACCTCGACGATGCCCGCCCGCGGGTTTTCGAGCGCCCACACCATTCCGGCGAGGATCGCCGAGGTCACCTGGAGGCCCGTTGCGTTGTGATAGGGAACGAGCGCGCGGGCCTCTTCAATAGAAAGCGTCGAGCCATACCAGTAGGCATTTTTGCCATGGCCGTAGAGCAGTACGCCGAGTTCGTCGACACCGTCGGCGATCTCGCCCTCGCCGAGGATATGGAAGATCCGTTGCGGGGCGCCAGCCTTGCCGAACAACTCATGCAGAGACAGCACCGCGTCGTCACACGGATGGTAGGCGTAGTGGCATGTCGGGCGATAGGCGGCCGTTCCGTCTTCGTCGCGCACAGTGAAATAGTCCGACAGGGTGATCGCTTCGTTGTGAGTGACAAGGAAAGCCTGCTGGGCGCCGGCGGTCGGGGTCCAGGAGCGAACTCGGGTGTCGGCCCCCGGCTGGAGCAGATAGATCGCGGACTGCGAGCCATTCCCATGCCTGCGGCCGTTCTCTGGCATCCAGGTCTCGTGCGTTCCCCAGCCGAGCTCGGCCGGCTGCAGGCCCTCGGCGACGAATCCTTCGACGGACCAGGTGTTGACGAAAGTGCCGATCGGCTTCGTCGACAGCGAACGCTGGGTGTCGCGCTCGGCGATGTGGATACCCTTAACGCCGACACGCTGCATCAGCGCGGCCCATTCCTCTCGCGTCCTGGGCTCCGGGCCTTCGACGCCCGTGTCCTTGGCAAGGTTCAGCAGGGCCTGCTTGACCAGCCATGAGACCAGGCCTGGATTGGCGCCACAGCAGTTCACGGCTGTCGGGCCGCCGGGATTGTCCGCCCGCGCCTCGAGGATGATCTCGCGCAATGCATAGTTGGTGCGGGCTTCCGGCCCGGCGCTTTCGTCGAGGTAGAAACCTGCCCAGGGCTCAGCAACCGTGTCGACGTACAGCGCGCCAACCTCGCGGCAGAGCTCCATCACGGCGCGGGATGAGACGTCGACCGACACGTTGACGCAGAAACCCTGTCCGCCACCATCGGTAAGCAGCGGTGTCAGGAGGTCACGGTAGCCGTCGCGGGTTACAGCTGCATGGACGAAGCGAATGCCATTGGCGTCGAGCAGCGCACGGTCCGCATCATTCGGATCGATGACGACGAAGCGCGAGCGGTCGAACTCGAAATGGCGCTGCAGCAGGTGCAGCATGCCTCTGCCGATCGAGCCGAAACCGATCATGACGAGGGGCCCGGTAATCTGGCCGTGCAACGGCCATTCGTTCTTGTTCATGAGACTGTCCAATCTTCTTCAATTCTGCGCCTGTTCCGGCGCGCCACCCTGGCTCGGAGAGCGCAGGGAATTTTCCCGAAGGCGTGAGCTCGATCAGCCGCTTGCGCGGCTCTTGGTGGCGGGGGGCGTTTCTGACCCACGCCGTGCGACGAACCGCCTTACGCACAGGGCTTGTCACGCCTATTCATCTTGTTTGGAAAGGAGATCGCCAATGCGGCGTGGATCGGCCGCAAACCAGCTTGTGCCCCGCAGCCGGGCGCGCTGCGTCCGACCAGGGGCTAATGGCCCGCGATGGGGCACACCCTGTAGAGAATTCCGTCGAGGTGGAAGATGCGGCACATGGCCTAGAGGTGGGAGATATCAGCTTGCTTGTCAACCCAGCTATGTCGGCGACGATGAAAGCCCGATCGTTTCGTCCCCGCTTGAACGGGTGTTCCCCATCGCGGGCACCTAACACGGGCGCGTCGCGCTCCGACCGCCGGGCATAGGCCCTTACGCGATGCGATCTTCAGCACTGTAGGAACGACGGCAACAAATCCAGATAGACAATCTTCAGCGCCTGGCGCCATTTCCACGTCCGCGGTTCGATCATTCCAGAAAACGGCCACCGCCAGGGCGGGCGCAAGCCCGCCATCACGATGACCCGCTTCGACCATAAAAGCCTGTCACGGCTTGCTTAATCGCCGGCTGCAAGGTGATCTGAACCGTCCGGGCAGCTTCTTGTCGAATCGACCGCGCTCGCGTGATGGAGGACACGCACATCGCGGCCGACGTCGTTCTTATGATCGACGCGCCATAGGCGGCGCCAGTATCCGCGGCACGTTTGCGGTGAGCTTAAGAGAGCGGGCCTGGAATTTGGGCCAATGCATCGTGCCGATGACTATTCGTTCTCCAGTACCAAGGATCCCGCCTGCGACATTTCTACTGTGCGGAGCCAACGACATTTCTACATCGCCCCCACAATTGGCAGCGATGTGGCAATGCGACAGTCCGTGGGGTTGCCCAAGGGGAGTTGATCCCGGGGTCGTGGGTCCATTTGATTCCAGCTGTAACGTTTTACTCCGACCGGATTGAACTTGTGCCACTGGGCGCGAAGAAGCACGTCCATCTGAATCTGTGATAGGCCTCGAACTTCGTATGGGGAATGATCGTTCGATAAAACGTCATTAGACGCTCGCAGATATGGTATCGATCATCGGGCGAGGTCTGGACACGCTCTCTGGGGATAAACCACTCTGCTTCTGGTGGCTCATTCAGGTAGAGAGGGTGCAGCCTGACAAAATAGCCGTCTTTGGTCATCCTGACGTCGTTAGGATCGATCGGGTGACAATCCTTGTTTCCGCAGCAATCATGTTGAAGAACGGGATCGGTCTTGCCCGTATACCAATCGTGGGCGTCTACATCGCCGGGCAGCACGACCCATGCCAATGCAATGTGTCCTAGCAACTGTCTCATGAAGCTAGCCCCCCGCTATTTTGCTTATAACATATTAGTGAATGCTAATCATAGCGGTATTCACGCAGAGGTCCGACTGGTTGCTGTTACCCCGCAATTCGCTTTTTGTAAGGGCCATGTACAACCGGCTGTTGGTTTGCTTCACCTCGATCAGCGCAACAGAGCTTGTCAGTAACGCCAGCGGCCGTCGCCGGATCATGCGCAATGGCCGGCTCCGAAGGCATCGCGGACGCGCAGGATTGACGGTCGGTGGCTGGGCACCATAGCTGGGCGGGCGTACAGCGCTTCCATTTTGCTGATGGGCTTAACGGACTGCTCTCACATGCCTTATTGGCTTGCCGGGCAAAATTGCTTGCGCGGCACGGGCGATACTCTGGGCGTCTATTCCATGGTGACGACAAAGATCAGCGATGGTGCCAGCTTGGCCGAAATGCTCCACACCCAACGGACGCGTCCGATGTCCTTTGACAGAGCCGAGCCACGCCAGCGTGGCGGGGTGGCCGTCGATGACGGTGATGAGCCCGCAAGTCGACGGAAGATCCTCCAGCAACAGCTCGACATGGCCGCGCGCATGAATCAAACCGTGCTCTTTGGCTCGTTGGGCAGCCGTCCAACCGGCAATCAGCCGATCCGCCAAGGTTACAGCCAGAAGCCCCACGTCACGCCGGTCCTCGCCGATTAACCCTGTCGCCTCGATAGCTTCCTGGGCCACCGCACCGCTGTAGGCGATCACCACTTGCGCATTGGGTCCCGGTTTGCGTCAAGCAGGAAAGGCGGAGAGAAGAGGAACTGGACCGGTTTTCAAATGCCGTGCTGCGCTGGCCGGAAGTCGTGGAGTGTTACCTGATGACCGGCAAGATGGATTTCTTGCTGCGTGTCGTCGTCAATGACCTCGAAGCGTACGAAATGTTCTTAAAGCACAAGTTGACCAGGCTGGACGGCGTCGCCTCTATTGAGACAAGCTTTGCCTTGGGCCAGGTCAAGCACGCACATGGTCTGCCACTCGCTCCTTAGACTAGGCACTGATGACCTTGGCTAGGAACAAGGTGGGAAGGCGTCGGCATGTTTGCATTTCTGAGGCAGGGGGGCTGCCTGGCCGCCAAGTCGCAGCCGAAAGCCGTAGCGTTCCCTGGGGATCCGTGGAGGCAGGCCGACGTCACAGCGCCACGGGCGGGATGTACGCCTGCTCCTGGCGGCAGAGCAGCTATTCGGTTATTCGGTGCCGGCGAGCCACCGCACCATGTTCGCCATCAGCTTGCCGTAGAGCGGCCAAAGGAGAAAATCCTGGGAGAGCCAATGCGGACCGATGTCGGTCGCCCAGGCGGCCGTGCGACCGCGGCCATGGCTGCGAATAGCAAGGAGCGGCCAGTCGGTGCCGCGATGGTGGCAGGTCGCCAGCAGCCGGGACGAGCCGTCGCGCCTGAAATCCAGCTTGTTCATGCCGAGGATCGGCGGCAAAGGCCCCTCCACCCCGGCAAAGATCGGGTGGGAAGACTGCAGGATGGACGCCTGCAGGCCTTGGGGCACCTCCATGCCGTCGCAAAACGGCAAACAACGCACGGGCAGCACGTCTTCGACCGGGGTGTCGTGAAACCGCGCCGTCCCGAACATACCCTGAAAGCCCATATAGCCGCCGGCCAGCATCAGCCCGCCGCCGTTTTCGACATAGGCTTTCAGCACCTCGAGGCGGTTGACGCCGACACGCCCGGCGCGGGCATCAGGCGTGACCAACAATGTCAGAGCGCCTACATCGGAGATCACCACCGCCTGGTACCGGGCGAGCACATCGAGGTCATAGGGAAACTCCGCGGCACAGCGCTCGCCGCCGATCTGCGTGACAGCAATCTCCTCCATGGCCAGTGCGGCGTTGAACGCCGTCGCGCCATTTGTCGAGGTCGCACTTGTCAACACATCGCCGCCGACAGCGACCGAGGTCGTAGCCGCGAAGGTTTCACCTGCAAGCAACACGTTCATCGTCGCACCTGCACCAATCGGTCGATCAAAGAGACGCAGGGACGCCAATCAAGTTGACGCCCCCACGGCGGATTCAGTCGGCAGGATCAGAATTTGAACTCGGCCAGATTTTCGGGGGTCACAATTTTCGCCGGTCCAAGGATCAATTCGCCGCCGGCTCCAATCGTATATTCGCCGAGCCTGCCTGCCTTGAACTTCTCACCTTCCTTGCCGGTGATCTTGCACTGCGCAAGCGCCTGGGCCGTCTGATAGGTCAGATAGCCAAGATCGGTGACATTCCACCAGATATCCTGCGCGGCGCCGTCCTTGATGTATTTCGAGATCAGGGTGGCCGGTGCCAAGCCAGTCAGCTTGACTTTGCCGATCATGCCCGCCTCCTCGAGTGCACGCGCGGCCGCCGGAAGGCCTATGCCCGCAGGAACGATGATCACCTTGAGATTCGGAAACGCCTGCACCAGCGCCAGGGCCTGCTGCTGGTTGATCTGCTCGCTTTCTTCGCCATAAGCGACCTGCACCAGTTTCATCTTGGAGAATTTCGGCTCGGCCGCCATTTTCGCCTTCATGAAGTCGATCCAGGCGTTCTGGTTGGTCGCCGTGGGCGTCGAAGACAGGATGGCGAATTCGCCTTCACCGCCGCTGAGATTGAATGCACTTTCCAGCATCATTTCGGCGAGACTGTCGCCCTTCACTTGATTGACGAATACCGCGCGGGCATCGGCCGCCACATCGGAGTCATACGAAATCACCCGGACGCCCTGCTGGACGGCACGCTTCAGCGCAGGCGCAACCGCATTGGCGTCGTTACCGGCAATTGCGATGACCCCGACCTTCTGCGACACGAGGCTGTTGATGAATTCGATCTGCGCCTCAGCCGTTGCCTGCGATGGGGCGACCTGGGTAGCGGTGCCGCCAATTTCCTTCGCCGCCTCTTCGGCGCCTCCAAAAGCCACCTTGAAGTAGGGGTCGGTGTCGAGCTTGGGCAGGAAACCAACCGTTACAGGTTCCTTGGCGCACTCCTGGCTGAAGGCAAGGGAGGTCGGCGCAAGCAGAACCGCGGATGCGAGCAGGACTAATCTAAACGCTTTCATTTTAACTCCTCCGTCAAAATTCGGGCTTGAAAGAAGGGGCCCGACATTACCCCTTGGTCTCGCGCATGGCGCGCGATCTGCTGAGCATCTCCTGTGTGGAGCGCCAGTAATTGCCTACCAGCAGCGAACCGATCAGAAGCAGGCCGATGATCATGCCCTGCGCGTCGCCGCCGATCTGGTTGAGTGCCAGCACGTTGCGGACGATGGCGATCAGGACCAACGCCAGCATGACGCCGGTCAGGCGGCCCTTGCCGCCAAAGACGCTGACGCCGCCGAGCAGCACGATTGTGATGACGTCGAGTTCCATGCCGAGCGCATTGTTGGCGCGGGCATTGGAGAGGCGGGCGGTATAGACGATGCCGGCAATGGCAGCGATGACGCCTGAAACCACGAACAGGTTCAGGACCATCCGGCGCGTGTTGATGCCGGAATAGCGCGCCACTTCGGGGCTGCCGCCAAGCGCGTAGATGCGCTTGCCGGTCGGCGTCTTCTGCAGGATGACGGCAAACACTGGCGCCAGCACCAGGAACGGCACGATGGTCCACGGTATCTCGGTGCCGGGCAGGTTGTTGATGCCGAAATCGACGACCGCAGGCGGCAGGATGTTGACCGAACCGGTGCCGAGCAGGATGTAGCCAATACCGCGATAGAGCGCCATGGTGCCGAGCGTCACCACCAGCGACTGCAGTCCCAAGCCCGAGACCAGATAGCCGTTGAAGGCGCCGAGCAGGCCACCGGCGACGAGCGTCAGCGGGATCGCCGCCAGCGTCGGCATGCCGGCCTGGACGAGCAGGCCAAAGATCACGGATGTCAGCGCCAACACCGAGGCGATCGACAGGTCGATTTCGCGGGTGATGATGAGCAGCGTCATCGGCAGGATCAGCAACGCCTTTTCCGAGGCGCTCGCGGCCAGTTGCGAAAGATTGAAGCCGGAAACAAAGTTCGGCACGAACCTCGCCGCGTAGAGGAATATGGCCAGGCAAGAGATCGCCAGCAGCAGATCCCAGAAGTCGATCGAACGGAGGAACTTTCTCATCTCGCCCTCGCCTGTCTTGCCTGCTCCGCGCGCCGCACGATGAAGGTGTCGATGCCGATGGCGACCAGGATTACCAGGCCGTAGACGCCCTGCAGCCACAGCGGGTCGACGCGCACCAGCGTCAGCCCGTTCTTGATGACCAGCAGGGTGAGCGCGCCAAGGATGATGCCGAGCAGGGTGCCCGAACCGCCGCGGATGGCGACGCCGCCGACCACCGCCGAAGCGATCACGGTGAGTTCGAAGCCGAGCGCGACACGCGCATCGATGGTGGCGTAGCGGGATGCCCAGAGCCCGCCGCAGAGGCCGCCGAGCAGGCCGGCCATGCCGAAGGCCAGAAGGATGCGGCGGTCGACGGGGATGCCGATGAGACGTGCTCCGTCCGGGTTGGAGCCGGTGGCAAACAGTTCGCGCCCAGTGGCCGTGCGATAGAGCAGCACGTAGCCTGCGCACAGGATGACAATGGCGATGACGACGATCAGCGGCACGCCGGCGATCTTCAGGCCGGTCATGTCGAGCCAGGCTTGTGTGACCTCGTCGGCGCTGATCTGGTCGCCCGCTGCCCAGATCGAGTTGAAGCCGCGAAAGATGGACATCGAGGCCAGGGTGACGACGATGGCGGGGATCCTTCCCCTGGTGACGACAAGGCCGTTGATCAGGCCAGCGACACCGCCGACCGCGCATGCGGTCGCCAGGCCGATGCCGATGTCGAGTCCCGGATAGGCCTGGACCATGCTGGCCGCCATGTAGGCCGAAAGACCGATCACCGCGGCGATCGAAAGGTCGATATTGCGGGTGATCAGCACCAGCATCTGTGCGAGTGCCGCAACAACCAGCAAGGCAGCATCCATCGACACGGCGGTCAGGTTTGCGACGCTCACCATGCGCGGGTTGATGATGGTGACCGGAATGGCGACCGCCAGGATCGCGGCGAGCAGCCCGAACTCTCGCCGCTTCAGGAAATCGAGCGGTCCTTTTTTCTTCTCGTTGAAGACGGCGCGTTCCGCCTGCGTCGCCGGATCGACGCGCTCGTCGGTCTTCGTCGCCGCTTCCAGCACCTTTTCCTGGGTGGCTTCGCCCCTGGCGAATTCGGCCATCTGATGACCTTCGCGCAGAACGACGACGCGATCGCACATGCCGATGAGTTCGGGCATTTCGGAAGAGATCAGGATGATCGCCATGCCCTGCGCCGCAAGGTTTGCGATCATCGCGTGCACTTCCGCCTTGGTGCCGACATCGATGCCTTGCGTCGGCTCGTCGAGGATGAGGACGCGCGGTTCGGTGCGCAGCCATTTGGCCAGCACTACCTTCTGCTGATTGCCGCCGGACAGTTCCTTGACCGGCTGTCGGTAGCCGGAAAAGCGCAGCTTCATGCGCTTCAGCCAGTCCGCAACCAGGTCGATCGCGCGATCCGTGCGGTAGAGGCCTGCCGGGGCGGCTTTGTCGAGTATTGGCAGCACGGCATTGTCGAGGATGGAGAAATCCATCACCAGGCTCTGGCCCATGCGGTCTTCCGAGACATAGGCGATGCGCGCATCCATGGCGTCGCGCGCCGTAGCGAAGCGCACAGCTTCGCCGTCGATCAGGATTTCGCCGGCGTCCGGCTGGTCGATGCCGAACAGCACACGCGCGATCTCGGTCCGCCCACTGCCGACGAGGCCGCCAAACCCGAGCACCTCTCCAGCGTGGAGCTTGAGATCGATGCCGGAAAAGCCGCCGGCGCGTGACAGCCCCCTCGCCTCCAGCACAAGCGCGCCGGTGGCGTGGCGCCGTTCGGGATAGAGGTCGGTCAGTTCGCGGCCGACCATCATGCCGATGGCGGCGGCACGGCCAAGCTCTGCCTTCGGCTTGACGCCGACAAGGCGCCCGTCGCGTAGCACCGCGATGCGGTCGGCGATGCGGAAGATCTCGTCCATGCGGTGGCCGACGAACATCATCGCCACGCCATGCAGCCGCAGATCGGCAACGACGGTGAAGAGCCGCTCGACCTCGCGCTGCGACAGGGCCGCCGTGGGCTCGTCCATGATCAGCACACGCGCGTCGAGCGAGAGCGCGCGGGCGATCTCGACCAATTGCTGTTCGGAGGTGCGCAACGTTCCCAGCCGCGTTTCGGCCGGCACGCCGAGGCCGACCGTCGCCAGCACCCTGCGCGCGCCAGCCAGGATGGCTGCGTTGTCGATGCCGCCGAAGCGGTCGCGCGGCATGTGACCGAGATAGATGTTTTCTGCAACTGAAAGGTCCGGGAACAGGCCGGGATGCTGGTGCATGACCGCAATGCCGGCGCCCTGGGCGTCGTGCGGCGAGTGGAAGACCACTTGCTTGCCGTCGACCTCGACATGGCCGCTGGTGGGAGAATACACCCCGGCCAGCAACTTCACGCAAGTGCTCTTGCCGGCGCCGTTTTCGCCAAGCAGCGCCAGCACCTCTCCGGAGCGCAATTCGAAGGACGCGTCCTTAAGGGCGATGGTGCCACCGAAGGCCTTTGTCGCTTGAACCAGGGCAACGGGGACAGCCACGTTCCTCGTCACCGCAGCATCGGCTTCGCCATGTGCGCCTGAGTGCAGCACCTCTCCTCCCCAGTCATGGTTCAGTCATTGTTATTTTTTCAATTTGCTATATTAAATGGGCCGAAGCCGCAACAGGAAAATTGACTTCCATTGCCCCGGCGGGCACTGTCGTGTCGCGCACAAGCGCGGTCGGAACGCCTCGACCGCAGCAGCTTCACAGCTGTGGACGGCCAAGCTGGCTCGATGAAAAAATGAATGGAGGCGCCGGTTTTGTCTGGAAAAGGCAGCAATTCTGTCAAGGTTCGGCATTACAATGAGCGTTTCGTGCTCGATGCCATCCGACGACTGAAGGAGGCTTCCAAGTCTGATTTGGCGCGCGCCGCAAATCTGACACCGGCGGCTGTCGCAACCATTGTCGATGGGCTGGAGTCCTCTGGTTTCGTAAAGCAAGTGGGAAAAAGGTTCGGGCAACGCGGATCCCCTTCCACACTTTACAGGCTCACGCCGGAGCGCATCTACAGCGTCGGCATCAAGATCGGACGGCGTGCGCTGGAAGCCGTGCTGGTAGACTTCGCCGGCGAGGTCCGGGCCCGAGAGTCGCACGAATACCGGTTTCCGGACCCCGATCTGGTGCTCAGGGCCGGAAATATGTCGCTTGCCAATTTCGGCAAGGTGGTCGCCGGACTTGGCGATGCCAGCATCGTCGGCGTCGGCATTGCCTCGCCCTATTTCCTCGGTGGCTGGAGCGACGAGCTCGGCTTTCCCGATGATCTTGGCAGCCGCTGGGACGCAATCGACCTGACGACATTCTTCACCACCCGGTCGAAGACCCCGGTCTTCGTGGAGAACGACGCGTCATCGGCGGCGTTGGCCGAACTCATACAGGGGGCGGGTGCGCGGTTCCGCGACTTCATGCACATCTCGATCGACACTTTCGTCGGCGGCGGGCTGGTGCAAGGCGGCAAGGTCCATACCGGTCCGCATGGCAACAGCGCCGCGCTCGGCCCGCTGCCCGTCTCGCCTTCAAGCCTCGATTCGGTGGCAACCAAGCCGGCACGTTACCAGAGCCTGCTGCACCGCGCCTCGATCTACGTGCTGGTCAATCATCTCAAGTCTCGCGGCGTCGAGATAAATCGTGTCCGGGAACTGGATCCGCTGCCGCCAGGGGCGCGCGAACCACTGTTTGAATGGATCGACGATTGCGCCAACGCGCTGGTCGAGGCGATCATCGCCATCACCTCTGTCATCGACGTCGAGGCGATCGTTCTCGACAGCATCCTGCCGCGCCCCATCCATCTCGAGCTGTTGGCGAGGGTGCAGACCCAGTTCAACCGGACCAGCGCTATGGGCATCGTAGCGCCGGAAATCGTGTCGGGACAATTCGGCCCCGAGGCGTCGCCGATCGGCGCGGCCATGTTGCCATTTTCGGCACTGCTAGCTCCCGACAGCGGCGTGCTGATGATTGGCAAAGACAGAACAATGCTGCTTGGTAGTCTTTCTAGGCTTGCCGACCAAAGCTAGCTAAGCGGAGGCTCAGTCGCAGATAGACGGGGCCGCGGCCTGCGCAATCAGGCTTAGCAGGTATCGCAACGGGTCAGTGAGACCTCCGTCGGCACTCCGCCGAGGGCCATAGTCAGTGCTGCTCGTCCTCAGCCTGTTCTCCCCGCCTCGACGAAGTAACATGCTTCGCGGACATCTTAGATCATACCAACCGTGTTAACTGGCCACTGGGCCAATAAGCACGCAGTCCAACATAACTGTGTGCCTGGCGTATCGCCGATGGAGATCCGGCGCCATAAGAGGGTTGATCGGTTTCGACCGACCACAATCTCTCGGATTTTCGTCTTGACTAGCTTCCCATTACCGAACTTTGGCCATTCGTTCCAGAACACATACCCCATCGGCAGTTTGTAGCGTTCAATCTTGTCTGCAGCCAAGTATCAACGTGGGAGCGCGACGTGCGAGGTGAACGTGAAGCATTTGCCTGGTTCTCTGGAATATTCCGCGACTTCGACAAAGACCGAAGACCGTCGCATCTAGGACGCAGTCTGGATACGCTTTCCCGGCCCCATTCGGCTGTTTCTGGAG
>NZ_JAPFQA010000026.1 GCF_027563465.1 Mesorhizobium qingshengii
TGCCTACGCCAATTGCTTGTCGGTGATTTACGGGCGCCGGCACCTTTTGTCATAGGTGCCGGCGGTGGTTGCTTGCAAGTCTCGGGAGTTAAATCAGGCGTCGAGCCAAACGTTCTGGAAGTCCATTTCGTAGGTCTGGTGCATTCCGTAGTTCTTCACCTTCTTGCTCATGTGGCAGTAGAGCTTCTGCCAGAACGGCTGGACGATGACGCCGGAATCCTGCAGGATCTGCTCGACGTCCTTCATGACCTCCTTGCGCTTGGCAGGATCCGCCAGCGAAAGCGCCTGCTTCAGCTTGGCGTCGAAATCCGGGTTGGCATAGGCCGTTTCGTTCCAGGCTTCACCCGAGCGATAGCCGAGCGCCAGCACCTGGACGCCGAGGGGCCGCATGTACCAGATGGTCATCGAGTACGGATACTTCGTCCAGTCGTTCCAGAAGGTCGAGCCCGGCAGCACCGTACGCTTCACCTTGATGCCGGCATCTCGCAATTGGCCGGCGATCGCATCGCCGGTGTTCTTCTGCCATTCGTCCTCGACTGTGATTAGCTCGTGCTCGAAGTCGGCTTGCCCGGCATCCGCCATCAGCTTCTTGGCGGCGGCGGCATCGCGTGTCTTCTTGGGCAGCGGATAGTATTCGGGATGGATCGGGGCGACGTGGTGGTTCTCGCCGACTGTGCCGAGCCCGGCGTAGCCGAGCTGCATGACGGCATTGTTGTCCACGGCCATCTGCAGCGCATTGCGCACCCGCTGATCATCATAGGGCTTGTGGGTGATGTTGGTGCGGGCAACGAGCGTGGTCGCCGTCGCGACCTCCGATTTCACCAGATCCATCTTGTCAAGGGCGTCGATGAAGTCGGCCGGCGTTTCGAAATCGAGGTCGATCTCGCCGGATTCGAAGGCATTCAGCGTGGCGTTGAAGTCGGTGCCGTAGTCGATGAACTCGACACCGTCGAGCGGCGTTTCACCACCCCACCACTTGCCGTTCTCGCGACGCTTGACGACCGCCTTCGAACCCACTGCATAGGACACCAATTCGAAAGGTCCGGTACCGATTGGCTTCTTGAGCGGGTCTGCGCCATCCTTGTCGAAGTCGCGGTGCACGACCAGCGCCGGATAGTCGGTGAAGCCCGGTATGATCGCGATGTCGGGTTCGGACAGCTTCAGCTTGACCGTGTGGTCATCGACCTTGGTGATAGCGCCATCTTTGGCCTTGCCGGTCTTTGTGTCGATCAGCGCGCCGACGCGTGCCGCCATGGAATTACCGGAAGCGCCCTTCTCGCACCAGCGATTCAGATTGGCGACCACGTCATCGGCGTTGAAGGCATCGCCATTGTTCCAGGTGATGCCCTTGCGCAGATGCAGTGTGTATTCGGTGGCGTCGTCATTGACGTCCCAGCTTTCGAGCAGGACCGGCTCGAAAGTGAACTGGTGCGTGTAGCGGACGAGCGGCTCCAGCCAACAACGAGTGACGTTTGCCATCTCGGTCCAGTCATAGGTGCGCGGATCCTTCTGCGCCTTGACCGACATCGCGACATGCAGCGTTCCACCCTTTTTCGGTTCGTCGGCCAGGGCTTTTGTCGGCGCGGCAAGGCCAATCATACCGTAGGCGAAAGCCGTCGAGGCGCCGAAGGCGCTGGCCAGCGCCAGGAATTCCCGCCGGTCCATACGACCTGCACGCGTCTCTTTCGCCATTGCCTCGATAGCGCCCGGCACGCGGTCGCCATTGCTTCTGAAGAATGTCATTTTTTTCTCCCTTTTTGTTCCCGTTAGTTGTTCGTCCGTCGCGTCAGCTGACGCTGTTTGGCAGCGCCTCCTCGCGCCGCGCAATGAAATCCTTCAGCCCCTCCGCGATACCCTCATCGAGCTTCGGCTCTTCATAATCCGCGAGCATGTTGCGCGCTTTTTCGCGGCCGCGGGTGTCGTGGTCCTTTGCGCCTTCAGCCTTCCACTGTTCGAACGAGTTGAAGTCCATGATGGTGGGCATGAAGAAGGCCGACTCGAAATGTTCGAGCGTGTGCTGGGTGCCGAGGAAATGGCCCTGAGGCCCCACCTCGCGGATCGCCGCCATGGCCTCCTTGAAATCGTCGAACGGCAGCCCGCCCGCATACTTGTACCAGCCGACAAGCTGTTCGCAGTCCGTCGCGAATTTTGAATAGCCGCAGGTCAGGCCGGCCTCGAGCCACCCGGCGGAGTGCCAGATGTAGTTGGCGCCGGACAGGATCGCGGCATGCATCAGCATGTTCGACTCGTAGCCGGCCTGGGCGTCATTCAGCTTCGACCCGACATGGAAGCCCGAAGTGCGCCACGGCAGCCGGTATTTCCGTGCCAGTGCTCCCATCAGATACATCATCTGGGCCGCCTCCGGCGTGCCGCCCATCGGAGCGCCGGTCTTCATGTCCACCGTGACCATGAACTGGCCGTAGAGCTGCGGCGAACCCGGACGCAGCAGCTGTGTGAAGGCGACGCCCGCCAGCGCCTCGGCATTGACCTGCGCGACCGCACCCACGGCGGAGGCCGAAGTCGAGGCGCCGCACAGCGCGAAGGGCGCCAGGATGAGCGGCTGGTTGTGGCGCGCATAGACCTTCATCGCGTCCAGCATGGTGGCGTCCCACACCAGCGGTGAATTGCAGTTGGTGATCGACACCAGCACCGGATTGTCTCGGACATAGTCCTCGCCGAACACGATGCCTGCCATGGCCATCGTGTCTTCGGCTCGCTCCTTGGACGTCACGATGCCCATGAACGGCTTGTCGGAGTGCTTCAACGCTGAATGGATGATGTGGAGGTGACGCTTCGGCACCGCAATTTCCATCGGCTCGCAAATGACCGAACTCGAAGAGTGCAGCGCCGGCGCCATGTAGGAAAGCTTGTGGAAGTTCTGCAGGTCGGCGAGCGTGCCATAGCGCCTGTTGTTGTCGAGGTCGCGCACGTAAGGCGCGCCGTACATCGGCACGAAGATCGAGTTGTTGCCGCCTACCTGCACCGAACGCTGTGGATTCCTCGCATTGAGCGTGAATTCCGACGGGACCTTCGATACCAGCTCCATCAGGAGGGCACGGTCGATCCGGACTCTGGTGTCCGAAACATCGGCTCCCGCCGCTTTCCAAAGTGCAATGGCCTCGTCGTCGCGGAACTCGCATCCCACCTCTTCGAGGATGCTGAGCGACTCCTGGTGGATCAGTTCCACCGCCTCATCCGGGACCATCTCATACACAGGGATCTTGCGGACCAGAGTCGGAAACGACGCCATGGGAATTCCCCGCAGCACCTTGCGCCCCAGGCGGCCACCCGCTCGACGGTTGGCAGGTTCGGTCACTTCAACGGCCGGTGCGTTCATGGAAACTCCATCCTCCCAGAGGCCGTCAATCTAGCGAGACAAAATGCAGCTGTGACGCTGGAAAATCCTGATCGCTTGTATAAGCTGAGCTTATGCGAAACCTACGCCACCTACTACCCTCCGCTGGCAGCCTGATCGTCTTCGAGGCGGCCGGACGACTGTCGAGCTTCACCGCCGCCGGGCGCGAGCTCGGCATGACGCAGGCGGCCGTGTCCTACGCCGTGCGCGGACTGGAAGAACAGCTCGGCGCCAAGCTGTTCCAGCGCCGCCACCGCCAGGTCATCCTGACCGAGGCCGGCGAGCGTTTCCACGCCGACGTCTCGCTCGGCCTTTCGCATATCCGCAAGTCGGCGGAGGATCTGCGCCTGCAGGCGACCGGCGGCCACGTGACGCTTGCTGCCTCGACCGCCTTCGGCTCCTTCTGGATGATGCCGCGCCTGCAGCAATTCCGCGACGAACTGCCTGGCGTTGATCTACGCATCCAAACCGCCGACCGCGATCTCGACATCATCGCGGAAGGGATTCCGCTCGGCGTGCGCGGCGGCGTGCCGCGCGACTGGCCGGACTATCATTCGCTGTCGCTCTCTGACGAGGAGATCTTCCCGGTCGCAGGTCCCAACTATCTGGCGAAGTTTGGGTTGCCGAAGACCGTCGAGGAACTGGCAACGCACCGACTCATCCATCTCGAGGAGCCCTACCGCGAGGCCCCGAACTGGGACGAATGGTTCGCGTCCGCAGGAACCAGCCTCCGTAATGCCGAGCGCGGCTTGCGCATCAATGACTATGCCTTGGTGATTCAGGCGGTTATGGAAGGACAAGGCATCTCGCTCGGCTGGCGGCATCTGGTCGAGCGTCTCGTGGCATCAGGACTGTTGGTGCCGGTGACGGATCATGTGCTGAGGACCGGCATCGGATTCTACGTCATCTGGCCGAAGAACCGCGAGCTCAGCGACAATGCTCGCAAGGTAAGGGATTGGCTGGTGGCGCAGGCATAGATCGTTTTCACTGATCCACCGCTAGCGCAATTCTGCCCCTCCCGCGCGACCCGAATCCGCCTATAGTGTTCGTATGCCCATTCGCCAGCTTTCCGAAACGATGATCAACCAGATCGCCGCCGGCGAAGTCATCGAGCGTCCGGCAAGCGTGGTCAAGGAACTGGTCGAGAACGCGCTTGATGCCGGCGCAAACCGAGTCGAGGTCGTTACCGCTGGCGGCGGGCTGAACCTTATCCGCGTCACCGACGACGGCTCCGGCATCGCCGAGCAGGAGCTGGCGCTGGCCATCGCGCGCCACTGCACCTCCAAGCTCACCGAGAACATTCACGACATCCGCTCGCTCGGCTTCCGCGGCGAAGCGCTGCCGTCGATCGGTTCGGTGTCGCGGCTGTCGATCCGCTCGCGCACGGCAACAGGTGACAGTGCGGCCGAGATCGGTATCGAGGGTGGCCGCGTTTCGGCCGTCAGGCCGGCGGCGGCCAATCGCGGCACCACGGTCGAGGTGCGCGACCTGTTCTTCGCCACGCCCGCCCGGCTCAAATTCATGAAGGGCGAACGCGCCGAAAGCTCGGCAACCAGCGATGTGGTCAAGCGCATCGCCATCGCCTTCCCCGCCGTGCGGTTCACGCTGGCAGGCTCGGATCGCTCGACGCTGGAATTGCCGGCGACCGACGACACTCCGGAAGGCAGACTGCGCCGCGTCGCCCAGGTGATGGGCGCCGACTTTCCCGACAATTCGATTGCCATCGACGCGATGCGCGAAGGCGTGCATCTGACAGGGCATGTCTCGATCCCGTCCTTCACCCGCGCCAACGCGTTGCAGCAATATGCCTATGTCAATGGCCGGCCGGTGCGCGACAAGCTCATCGCCGGCGCCATTCGCGGCGCCTTCGCCGACGTGCTACCGCGCGACCGCCACGCGATGACGGTGCTGTTCCTGACGCTTGATCCGGCCATCGTCGACGTCAATGTCCATCCGGCCAAGGCGGACGTGCGTTTCCGCGATCCCGGACTGGTACGCGGGCTGATAGTCGGTTCCGTCCGCCAGGCGCTGGCCGATGCCGGCATCCGCGCCGCCACCACGGGTGCTGCCGGCATGATGTCGGCGTTCCGGCCAGGCGCCGCATCCTACGGCCACGGCGGCCCGGCAAACGGCCATCGCGGCTACGAGGCAGCGCACCGCGCCTCCGGCTCGGCCGGCTTCGATCCCGCCCGTTCATCCCAGCGCCCTCTCGACATGGGATTTGAAGAGACGGGCTTTGCCAGAGGCGGCTTTGACGAAAACGAACAGGCAGCGTTCGATGCTGGCCCGCTTGCCAGTGCCGACGCGCGCGCCGGGCAGAGCGAAGCGGCCGAGACGCTGCTTGGCGCGGTGCTGGGTGCCGCGCGCGCGCAGGTGCATGAGAACTACATCGTCGCGCAAACCAGGGATTCGCTCGTCATCGTCGACCAGCATGCGGCGCATGAGCGGCTGGTCTACGAGGCGCTGAAGAACGCACTGCATTCCCGACCAGTGCCGTCGCAGATGCTGCTTCTGCCGGAGATCATCGACCTGCCGGAAGAGGATGCAGAGCGGCTCGCCACGCATTCCGAGACGCTGGCCCGCTTCGGCCTCGGCATCGAGCGTTTCGGCCCAGGCGCCGTCGCGGTGCGCGAGACGCCATCGATGCTGGGTGAGACCAATGTCCAGCAACTGGTGCGCGACCTCGCCGACGAGATCGCCGACAACGACACGGTCGACACGCTGAAGGAACGGCTGGACAGAATAGCCGCGACCATGGCCTGCCACGGCTCGGTCCGATCCGGCAGGCTGCTCAAGGCCGAGGAGATGAATGGGCTGCTGCGCCAGATGGAGGCGACGCCCGGCTCCGGCACCTGCAACCACGGCCGCCCGACCTATATCGAACTCAAGCTGGCGGATATCGAGAGGCTGTTTGGCCGGCGATAGGTTGGCGGTCCACCGGCCAAGAGCAAAACTGGACGTCTCGCGTCATTTCTTTTGCTGGTATTTCCTGGTGGGACGATTGAAAACGTATTCCAATGTGTATCCGGCGCCGCCACCTCGAAAATTCACCGAAATGATGTCCTTGCCTCCCTCGACCCACTTCTGGACGTTCTCATAGATGGACGTCATCAGCATACCGGCGTTGCAGCCATCGTCATCAAAGGCGATCTCCTGAACGACCTTCCTGCTGCTCTTTTTGATGACCTGCATTTTTGCCATGCAAGTGCCTGAGTCGGTGTTCGTGTAAATACCGGCAAACCTGTCGGCTGCTGTTTCGGCCCAGAAGGGAATTTCTACGGCCCCGTCGATTTTTGTGTCGCCCGTATCGTCCAGGCTCGCGACCTTCTTGAGAGTGACGGGATATGTATCTGTTCCTTTGCTCCAAGTGCCAGTGGCGTCGCCTTCAGCCATGTCGAGGGAAAACGGGCATCCGGTGGTGTCGACTGGAGTCTTTGATCCCATCACCAATATCCGGTCGAATTCCTTCTTGCCCGAGATCTCGCAGAGTACGAGCGCGGTGCCGTTGAGCTTGCCGTACACCGCTATGGGGCTTTGCTTGGCGTCGTAGAAGTAACTTCCCTCGACCGTTATGCCGCTGCCGAAACTGTCATATGTCTGAAGCGACACATGAACGGGTTGAGAGCCGATCGTCCCTTCGTAATTTTCCACGTGATACCAACCCGCGAACGCGTTCCCGCTTAGCAGCAGCACGCAAAAAATAGCGAATATGAACCGTATTGCCATCCCGACCCCGCCGCGCTTTACGAAAGCGGCTCACCATAGCCGCGCGCCTGGCGCGTGTCTGTATCACAGCGGGGGCGGGCCGACATTTTGAGTCCGGAAATGGCTCCAGCCTTTTGTTTTATCGCTTCAAATTGACCACGATCACACCACCCAGCGCCAGCGCGCCGCCGAGGATGCCGAGCAGGGTCGGCACTTCGCCCAGCCAGAAGAAGCCGATCAGGGCAGACATGGGCGAAACTAGATAGAGGAAGTTGGAGGCACGTGCGGCCGGCAGACGCGATAGCGCGGTTGCCCAGGCGGCATAGGCGATCAGGCTCGGCACGATGCCGAGATAGATGACGGCGCCGAGGCCGGCGGTGTTGGCGACCGCAGCCTGCGCCAGGCCGCTCGGCAGGAAGGGCGACAGACAGAGCGCCCCAAGCACCATGTTGGAGGCCGCGATGGTCAGCGGGTGGTGGCGGGCAAACAGCGGCTTCTGGACGATGGTGTTGACGGCTGAGCAGAGCGCGGAACCGAGCACCAGCAGCGCGCCGGCATTGAAGTGCAGGCCATGGCCATCGGCCACGGCGATAATGCCGATGCCGGCGAAGGAAATGGCCGTGCCGAGCCAGGCCATGCCGGAAAAGCGTTCGCCGAGCAGTGCCATAGCCATGATGGCGGTGAAGATCGGGCTGACATTGATGATGAAGCCGGCGGCACCGGCCGAAACGCTCAGTTCGCCGAAATTGAGCATCGCCGTGTAGAGCGCGACAAAGATAGCGCCACCGACGGCGAGGCGCCACAACTCGTCCAGCCTGGGCAGCGCCGGGCGCTTGATGGCCAGGAAGATCGCCGCCGGCACCGCGGCGATGGCGAAGCGTAGCGAGCCAAGTTCCAGCGGCCCAAAGGCGGCCAGGCCGGCGCGGATCGCCGGAAAGGCGGACGCCCAGCCAACCACCGTCAGCGCCACCGCGATGGCCGCCGTGGTGTCCATCCGTTGTGTCGGATTCAACGCACTGGTCATCACACTCATCTCACCGTCCTCGCATTCTTGCCTGTGAAATGCAGAAAACGCCTTTTCGGCCTGGTTGACAAACGACCAAATCGAGGATCACCTGTGACTATGGATCACAGCTCGGACACGATGCTGCCGCTTGAAACCTTGCGTGCCTTCGACGCGGCGGCACGCACTGGCAGTTTTTCGGCGGCGGCGGAAAAGCTCAACATCACCCATGGCGCCATCAGCCGGCAGATCGCCAAGCTCGAGGACTGGCTTGGGCTCAAGGTGTTCGATCGCGGTGCGCGCGGTGTCTCGCTGACGATCGAGGGCAACAGGCTGCATCTGCGCACGGCCGAAGCCTTCGCGCTGATATCGAGCCATTCGGACCGTTGGGTCGAGCCGCGCGGCACCGCCGTGGTGCGGCTGACCTCGATCCCCTCGGTCAGCGGCCTGTGGCTGATGCCGCGCATGGCGGCGCTGGAGAACAATCCCTCCAAGCTGCGCATCGTGCTCGATGTCGATATCCGTCAGGCCGACCTTGCCGATGAAGGCATCGACCTGTCGATCCGCTGTGGGCGCGGCGGCATTCCGGGCCGCGTCTCGGTGCAGCTTTTCGAGGAACATGTCTTCCCTGTCGCCTCGCCGGAACTTGCGCGCGAGATCGGCCATGGCGACCCTGCCCGGTTGCTCAAATTTCCGCTGATCAACGATTCCGACGCCTCGGCATGGCGTGCCTGGTTCGCCGCGCAAGGCATGGATTACCGCCCGCGCCCGCAGGACCGTCGTTTTGAGGATTACAATCTGGTGCTCGACGCCGCTGCCTATGGGCTCGGCATCGCGCTGGCGCGGCCGCCCTTGACCGGGCATCAACTGAAATCAGGCCGCATCATCGCCGTCGACGAGCGCACCGCGCTCAATCCGGTGTCCTACTGGCTCGACCGGCCGATGGGACGGCCACGTGCGGCGGCGGCGGATCTCGCCCGCCGTATCGCGAACGAGGCCGGACTGACGCCGGACAGGATCGAGACGTTCATCGAAGCCGAGAGCTAGCTGAGGATCCTTATCGCCAGACCGAAGGCCGCCGCTGCCAGCAATCCTGTCGTTGCCGAAACAAAGGCGATCTTCAGCAGCAGGCGCTCGTGATTCGGCGGCGGCGCGGCGTGGGTCTGGTTGGTCGGCTTGCTCGGCCCCGCCGATGCATCGGAGATGGCTCCGTTACGCGATACGCGGGCCTGTGGCGCAACAAACGCCAGCAACGATAGCGCCGCAGTTCCGGCGGGAGCGGTATCATTGGCCGTTGCCAAAGGCGGCAACGCACCTCGCTGTGGTTCGGCTTCGGGCGCCGCTTTTCTCGCGACGACCGGCGCCGGCGCCACCCTTTCGTTCGACTCGACCTCCGCCAGATAAGCCTCGACAATCCCAGCCGAAGCGATCTGCTGCGATTTGACGGCCATCGGCACCGCCGGCAAAGCCAACAGCGCCGGTGCCGTCTGTTGCGCAAGCAGGGACGGAGCCGGCGGCTGGACCAGCGCCTTGACCAGCGCCGTCCTGACCGGATCGGCCTTTGCCTGCGGGACAGTCTGCGGCGTCATCGCTTGCCCGAGCAAGGTGGCAAGACGAGCAGAGGAAATGTCCATTCTGTCCCCACTATAGCCGTTTCCAGGCTGTGATTAACCGTTCTGCATTGCGCCAAGCTTGACCTTGCCGGCAATTTATGGCGATGAAATCCTCATGAACCTCAGCGTCCCTGCATGATGAACCGTTTCGAAGGCCCTGGCGGCAAGGAAGCCCGTATCCGCTATCTTGATGGCGACTTCCAGGTTACCAGCCCCGGCGCATTCGTGCGCTGCGCGGTGACCGGCGAAAGCATTCCGCTCGATGAGCTGAAATACTGGAGCGTCGCAAGGCAAGAGCCCTATATCAACGCCGCCGCCTCGTTGCGCCGCGAGATCGAGGTGCATCCGGAGTTGCGCAGCCGGCGGTGACCTGCCGCATCTCGTTTGCCGCAAAAAATGGTTGCGCCCTTCAAGACGACAGGCTGATCAGCCTTTGAGCTTGCGCTGGCGCCACGCATCCAACGTCTCGTGGATGATGCGTTCCGGCACATTGTCGAGTTCGAACACGGTGTCGATTTCCAGCACGTCGAGCTTGTCGAGAAAGTCCCTTGACGCGCCGTGGCGCAGCCGGGCGGCGTCCTTGGCCGTGGTGATGAGGCCGAGCCCTTCCGCATGCGCCGTCGCCGCCAGTTCGGCAAGCTCGTCCTCGCCATAGAAATGATGATCTGGAAACGGCCGCGTCAGCGCCAACTCGCCGCCGGCCTCTCGCACCGTGTCGAAGAATTTCTCGGGATGGCCGATGCCGGCGAAGGCGAGGAACCGCTTGCCGGCAAGTCGCTTTTTGCTGCTCGGCTCCGTATGAGCCTCGAAGACCGGCCGGCCGGCGCGCGCCGCCTGGCGGACGACAGCGTCGGCGGCGGTGCCCTCGCCCATCTTCAACAGAGCGCTGGTGAAGACCAGTTGGTCGACGATCCTGGCCCTGAGCGGACCGCCCGGAATGACGCGACCATTGCCGATCCCGTAGCGTGCATCGACGACGACCAGCGCATAGTCGATGTGAATGCGCGCGCTCTGGAAACCGTCATCCATGATCAGGAAATCGCAGCCGTGCCGTTCCAGCAGCAGCCGGGCGCCGGCGGCACGGTGCGGCGTCACCGCCACCGGCGCGTGTTCGGCCAGGAGCAGCGGCTCGTCGCCGACATGCCTTGCGCTGTCGTGATGGGCATCGACGACATGCGGCTCGGCGAACGAGCCGCCATGGCCGCGCGACAGGAAGCCGGGTTTCAGTTGCATGCGCTTGGCCTGCTCGGCGAGCGCGATCGCCACCGGCGTCTTGCCGGTGCCGCCAACCGTGAAATTGCCGATGCACAGGACCGGCGCCTCGATCTTCTCGCGCCGGGCTCGCCGCATGCCGCGGCCGGCTACGAGCGCGTAGACGGCCGACAGCGGCGACAGCGCCAGGACGCGCCAGTCCGGCTCTTCCCACCAGAATGGTGGTGCTTCGGAAGCCACGCTAGCGCCCGTTCGCGCCCTTCAGGCGCGACTTGACGACCAGTGGCTGGATATAGGGCTCAAGCGATTTCAGCGTGCGCGCCAGCGCGCCGCGCATCTCGTCGACGGTCGCCGCTCCCGCCGCCATCATCTCGTGGCGCGCCACTTCATTTGTCAGAAGGAAATGCACGGCACCAGCCAACATGTCGCGATCGCGCACCAGCTTGGCGCCGCCGCTATCGATAAGGCGCTGATAGGCCTCCCGAAAATTCTGCACATTGCGCCCGGCGAGAACAGCCGTGTCGAGCATCGCCGGCTCCAGCGGGTTCTGGCCACCCTCCGAGGTCAGCGAACGGCCGACAAAGGCGATTTCGGTCAACCTGAGATAGAGCCCCATCTCGCCGATCGTATCGCCAAGCAATATGTCGGTGTCGGCGACGATCCTGTCGCCCTTGCTGCGCCGCGCGACCTTCAGGCCCATGCCGGAAATCTGCGCGGCAAGCGCCTCGGCACGATCGGGATGGCGCGGAACGACGATCGTCAGAAGACCATGATGGCGCTTGTGCAGCGTGGCGTGGACCTCGGCTGCGACCACTTCCTCGCCGTCATGCGTCGAAATCGCGGCCCAGGTCGGGCGGGTGCCGATCTGCCGCCTCAGCGTCGCCAGCGCCCGATCGTCGACGGGCGGCGGCGCGGTATCGACCTTGAGATTACCCGAGACGGTGACCGGCCGCGCGCCGAGCGAACGGAAGCGCTCGCCGTCGATGTCCGACTGGGCGACGACATGGGCGAGGTTCTCAAACAGCGCCTCGGCGATGTTGGCACGCTTCTTCCACGACGTGAACGAGCGGTCGGACAGCCTGCCATTGACCAGCACCTGTGGCACGCGGCGCGCGCCAAGCTCGAGGATGGTCATCGGCCAGATCTCGGATTCGGCGATGATCGCCAGATCTGGCTGCCAATGATCGAGGAACCGGCTGACCGCCGGCTTGAGGTCGAGCGGCACGTACTGGTGGATGATGCGATCGCCGAGCCGCTCATCGGCGACCTGCGCCGAGGTGACCGTGCCGGTCGTCAGCACGATGTTGACGCCGTAGTCGAGAATGCTTTCGACCAGCGGCACGACAGCTATGGTCTCGCCGACGCTCGCCGCGTGGATCCAGATCACCGGCCCCTCGGGGCGGGGGCGGCCGGCGACGCCATAGCGCTCGCGGCGGCGGTTGCGGTCTTCCTTGCCGCGCGATGTGCGCCAGGCGACATACGGGCCGACCAGCGGATAGGCGGCGGCACCGGCGAAACGGTATGCCGTCAGCATGGCTCGCGCCCAGCGACCGCTCATCGCGGACCATCCACGAGACGGTAGGCCTCGGCGGTCGCGGCATTGAGCGCGGCGGTGACTTCCTGGCGCTTGCGCTCCATTTCGGCATCGTCGGCGTCCGCCGCCACAAAGATCGGAGCGCCGATGGTCACGGCGGAACGGCCGAATGGCAGGTTGATGGTGGTCTTGTCCCAGCTCTTCTCCAGCACCTTGCGGCGGCTGGTGGCGATGGCGACAGGCAGCAGCGGCCGGCCGGAGAGGCGTGCCAGGAGAACGATGCCAAGCCCGGCGTCACGCGGCGTGCCGTGCGGAATGTCTGCGATCATGGCGACGTTCTTGCCGGCCGCGAGCGACTTTTTCAGGGCGATGAGCGCCTTTGCCCCGCCCTTGTCGAGATGCCTGGCATTGTCACGCCCGCCGGAACCGCGCACCGCCTCGATGCCGAATTTCTCCAGCATCAGCGCGTTGAGCTCGGCATCGGCGCTGCGCGAGACCATGGCGACCAACGGCTTGCGCTTGGGATAGTAGGCCGGCGTCAGCAGATGCTGGCCATGCCACAGCGCGATGATGCCGGGCTCGAACTCGGCATAGGCGCCACCCGAAAAGCGTGCCGATCCGGCGACCAGAGGGCTGGTCATGCGAACCAGCCGCACGAACTGGGCGAGCAGGCTGGCGATGGCGTTCTTGACGAATCGCGATTGTGCAAGCGGTTCGCGAATCTTGCGCCAGAAGGCCTTGGTCGTGCGGCTGCCGCCCCTGCCCGTGGACGCGGCCTCGCTGGCTGGCCCTTTCGCCAGGTCATGCTCCATCGAAGTCAACCGGCAGCCTTGCTGTCGGGGTCGAGCAGACGGTGCAGATGCACGACGAAATAACGCATGTGGGCATTGTCCACGCTGGCTTGCGCCTTGGCCTTCCACGCCGTGTGCGCGGTTTGATAGTCCGGATAGACGCCGACGATGTCGAGCGCGTCGAGGTCGCGGAACTCGGTGCCGCCAAGCTTCTTCAGTTCGCCGCCGAACACCAGATGCAAAAGCTGTTTCTTTCCGTCTTCCGCGGCCATGTCGGTCCTTCACATATTGTGAGTTTGTGACAGGTCTAGACCAAAGCCGCCGACTTTGGAACCTTCGAAAACGCTTTCACGCATCCAGCCCGGCGATGACGCCGGCGAGCACGGCCAGCAATTCACCGCTGCCGGCGGCGAGCGCACCGTGGCGGATCACCTCACCGGCATAGAGCGGCGCGCGGCCATGCCGGTCGAGCAACCGGCCGCCGGCCTCACGCAGGATGAGATCGGCGGCGGCGATATCCCAGTCATGGGCGTTCGGCTTGACGAAAGTAGCGTCAAGCGCGCCATTGGCGATCATGGCCAGCCGATAGGCCAGCGAAGGACTGTAGGGAGCTCGCTTCAAGCGGGCCAGCCACTCGTCCGGCAGCAGGTCGATCAGCGGCTTCGGGCCGGAAATCTCGGCCATGTCCGCCGGCTTGCGTACCGAAATGCACTGGCCGTTGCGGAAAGCGCCTTCACCAGGCAGCGCCCAATAGGTTTCTTCGGTCGCGGGGCATTCCAGCACGCCGGCAAGCGTGCGGCCCTGCTCGACGACGGCAACGCTGACGCACCAGGTGCGCTGGCCTTCCAGGAAACCGCGCGTGCCGTCGATCGGGTCGACGACGAAGGTGCGGCGCGCCGAAAGCCGCGCCGGATCGTCGGCCGTCTCTTCCGACAGCCAGCCATAATCCGGCCGTGCCGAAAGCAGCGTCTCGCGCAGATAGGCGTCGGCGGCATGATCGGCTTCGCTCACCGGCGATGTGCCGCCCTTCAACCAGACTTGCGGGTTGTTGCCGAAATAGCGCATGGCAATGAGACCCGCCTCGCGGGCGGCTTCGCGCAGCAGCGGCAGATCCTCGACGGCACCGGCCGTGGTCAGGTCATGCTCCGGCAAGGGTCATGCCTTCGATCAGAAGCGTGGGGGCCGCGGTGCCGAAATTGCGGTCGAGGTCGATTGCCGGCACCATGTTGAGGAACATGGTCTTCAGGTTCGAGGCGATCGTTACCTCGGCCACCGGATAGGCCAGCTCACCATTCTCGATCCAGAAGCCCGAGGCGCCACGGCTGTATTCGCCGGTGACCATGTCGACGCCCTGGCCGAACACTTCGGTGACATAGAACCCGGTCTTGAGCGACTTGATCAGGTCTTCCGGCGATCGCTCGCCCGGCTCGATGGCGAGATTGGTGGAGGACGGCGAGACGGAGGAGCCGCTGCGCGCCCCTCGCCCGTTGGTGATGAGCCCCAGCTCCCGCGCGGCCGATGTCGACAGGAACCAGTGGTTGAGCACGCCCTTTTCGACCATGAACAGCTTCTCGCCCTCGACGCCCTCGCCGTCGAAGGGACGCGAGGCCTGGCCACGCCGCCTGAGCGGCTCGTCGGTGACGGTGATGGCCGACGCGGCCACCTGCTTGCCCATCATGTCGCGCAGGAACGATGTCTTGCGCGCGACGGAAGCGCCATTGATGGCGCCGGCGAGGTGGCCGGCGATGCCGCGCGCGACGCGCGGGTCCAATATCACGTCGATCGGCCCGGTCGCCGCCTTGCGCGCGCCGATGCGGCGCACGGCGCGTTCGCCGGCCTTGCGGCCGATATCCTCCGGCGCCTCGAGATCGGCAAAATGCTGGCGCGAGGAGAATTCATAGTCACGTTCCATGCCGGTGCCCTCGCCTGCAATGACGCTGGCCGAGCGCGAGAAACGCGAGCCGACATAGTGGCCAAGGAAGCCGTGCGAAGTGGCCAACACCAGACCGCCCAGACCGGCACCGGCACTGGCACCAGCCGAATTGGTCACACCCTTGACGGCAAGGGCTGCAGCTTCCGCCGCAAGTGCGGCTTCCTTCAACTGGTCGGCGGACACCTCGGTGGCATCGAACAGGTCAAGATCGCGTGTCTGTTTCGCCAGCAATGCCGGATCGGCAAGGCCTTGATAGGGATCCTCGGGCGAGACCCTCGCCATGGCAACCGCGCGTTCGGCCAGCGTTTTCGGGTCAGACGCGGCCGTTGCCGAGACACTCGCCACCCTGCCGCCGACGAAGACGCGCAGTGCAACGTCCTCGCTCTCGGACGATTCCGTCCCCTCGACCTTGCCAAGACGCACCGACACGCCGGTCGAGCGGCCGCGCACGGCCACCGCGTCGGCGGCATCGGCGCCAGCCTTTTTGGCAGCATCGACCAAAGCCGCGACACGGTCGGTCAATTTTGCTGCGTCTGATGTATCGGTCATGCGCGCGATCCTGCTGGTGTGCGGCCAGCCTCGGCCGCTGCCACCCATCTATTGTTCCGGTTCGGCTTGTGCAATGGCGAAGGCCGGAATCAGTGGATCGATTGCAGGTGTCGGCGCCGGCTTCTTGGTGGGCAGATCAAGGGCAAAGCCGGTGGCTAATCGGTTCACGGCTCCGCCACGGGCGTCCAGATCACATCCTCGATCTTCCGGGCACCGGTCGCCAGCATGACCAGCCGGTCGAAGCCGAGCGCGATGCCGCTGGCCTGCGGCATGATGGCAAGGGCGGCGAGAAAATCCTCGTCCAGCGGATAGCGCTCGCCATAGATGCGCTCTTTCTCGTCCATCTCGATGACAAAACGCCGGCGCTGCTCCCCGGCGTCGGTCAGTTCGCCAAAGCCGTTGGCGAGCTCGACACCGCAGCAATAAAGTTCAAAGCGCTCGGCGACGCGGGGATCGCGCGGGCTTGGCCGCGCCAACGCCGCCTCTGCTACCGGATATTCGCACAGAATGGTCGTCCGCCCCTGCCCGAGGAACGGTTCGACCTTTTCCACCATCACCCGGCTGAACAGGTCAGCCCAGCTGTCATCGGGCGCGGTGCGCAGGCCGGCCCCGGTCACGGCGGCGTACAGCGTATCGCGATCGGTGGCGCCGTCGGCGGCGACCGTGGCCAGCAGGTCTATACCGGCATGGCGGGTGAAGGCATCCGCCACCGTCAGCCGCTCTGGCTCTGCAAACGGATCGCAATCGCGGCCACGGAAGGAAAAGCGCGCCGTCCCTGCCCTTGTCGCGGCCAGCGCCAGAAGGGCGGCGCAATCCTGCATCAGGCTTTCATAGGTCTCGCCCACCCGGTACCATTCGAGCATGGTGAATTCGGGATGGTGCAAGGGGCCGCGCTCGCGGTTGCGGTAGACCGGACCGAGGCTGAAAATGCGCTGTTCGCCGGCGGCGAGCAGCTTCTTGCAGGCGAATTCCGGCGATGTATGGAGATAGAGCGGCGACCGCGCGCCGTCCGGCCCGACCGCTTCGGTGGCGAAAGCCGCCAGATGCGCCTCGTTGCCGGGCGAGACCTGCAGGGCCGCCGTTTCCACCTCGACGAAGTCGTGGCGGGCGAACCAGTCGCGCAGGCTGGTGGCGATGGCGTTGCGCAGCATCAGCCGCGGGCGGCGGTCGGCGTGGACGTGTGGCGTCCACCAGGGCGAAGCCGCGGTCATCGCCGAATTGCAGGCAGGTCAGTTCGCCCCACGTCAGTTCGCATTGGGGGCTGGCGGTTCCCGCCAAGATGCGCTAGGCCCCCATCCAGCGCCGCACAAGCCGGCAAACGCCAGTCAACTCTTGCAGGATGAAAAACCGTGGTGAAGGTCATCGCCAGTTCCCTACGCAAAGGCAACGTCGTCGATAAGGACGGCAAGCTTTATGTGATCCTCTTTGCCGAAAACATCCACCCTGGCAAGGGCACGCCGGTGACGCAGCTCGACATGCGCCGCATCGCCGACGGAGTGAAGGTTTCGGAGCGCTACCGCACCACCGAGCAGGTGGAGCGCGCCTATGTGGAGGAGCGCGAACACACCTTCCTCTACAGCGACGGCGAAGGCTATCATTTCATGAACCCGGAGACCTACGACCAGGTGGCGGTGTCGGAAAGCGTGGTCGGCGACATGGCACCCTACCTGTCGGAAGGCATGGCGGTGCAGATCTCGCAGCACAACGGCATTGCGATTTCCTTGGTGCTGCCGCAGCGCGCCACCTTCGAAGTGGTGGAAACCGAGCCGACGACAAAGGGGCAGACGGCCTCGTCGTCCTACAAGCCGGCCGTGCTTTCCAACGGCGTGCGCACGCTGGTGCCGCCGCACATCGCCCCCGGCACCCGCGTCGTGGTGATGACGGCCGATGGGGCCTATGTGGAGCGCGCGAAGGACTGAGGGCGACAGTTTTGTTGGTCTCTTAGCGCCGGCATTTCATGAACCCAGCTCGGTGCGCGGATGCCTCCGCACACCCGGGCATCACGATCCGCGCACCGTCGATCATGCCGATCTTCTCCCTTTCGCCGCGTGAAAGCAGGGTTCGGGACAGTTCTCGGGGAATGTTGTACGCAACAACAACGACTGACACGTGGTTCTGCCTTTATCGCGCTTCCGTGGCTCAGTTGCCGGACTTCTGCCACCAACCGCCCGTCCAGTCTATCTCGTGCATCTGCGCGGTGATGTGGTTGCGTGCGCGGTAATCCTCGACCGCCTGCCGGCAGGTCGGCAGCGCCAGGTCATCGATGATCGCGAAACCGCCTGGCGACAGCCTTGGATAAAGCGCCTCGAGGCTGTCCATCGTCGACTCGTACAGATCGCCGTCCAGCCGGATCAGGGCGAAAGGACCAGCTTTCAGGCCGGGCAGCGTGTCGCCGAACAGGCCTTTGACGAAGACCACCTGGTCATCCAGCAGGTCATAGGCGGCAAAATTCGCTTCAACCTGCCCCTGGTCGATCGCCAGTTGGCGGAACTCGTGCAACCTGTCGCCCCGGTCGGCGGGAAAATTCTCGGGGTCCGGCGGCGGCAGACCGTCGAACGAGTCGGCGACATAGACCTTCCTGTCCGTGACCCCGTTGGCGGCCAGCACGCCGCGCATGAGGATGCAGCAGCCGCCGCGCCAGACGCCGGTCTCGATGAAATCCCCGGGCACGTCCTCATCGACGGCGCGCTGGACGAGGTCGCGCAGATTGGTCAGGCGCTTGATGCCCGCCATGGAATGGGCAACCGTTGGCCAATCGCGGCCATTGAGCCGATCCTCGCGATTGAACGGGGTCGACTGGCCGACCTTCGAGGGATCCATCACCTGCGAACCGGAGCCGTAGATGGTATTGGCGATGATCTTGATCAGGAGATCTGTATAGAGACGGTTCACAATCGACCTTTCAGTGCATCACGATTCCATATCGAAATATGCTGTTGCGGATATCCAGCCGAAGTGCAACGGAACGACCATTAATTCGCGACGGTCTGTCCAGAGCGCCGTGCAAGCAAGTCGCAACCAATTGCCCAGGGAGCCGCCCCAATGCCAACCGCAGATCAAGCGATGGGCATGATCGAGACGCTCGACATCGCCGTCTTCCAGGTCAAGACCGAGAGCACCCTCAATGACCGCACCAGTTTCCTGCGGGTGCAGAACTTCGCTCGCGGCGAGTTAGGCCACTATGTTTATCTTGAGGTTGGCTCGCATATCGGCGGCAGCCTGTTCCCCCACCTGATTGATCCGGCCTGCGAGGCTGCGATATCGGTCGATCCGCGGCCCACGGCGCAGCCTGACGAACGCTCACAGGTTTTTCATTATCCCGAAAACTCAGCTGCCCGAATGATCTCCGTGCTGTCGGATTGGCTTCCCCCGGCGGCAATGACCAAGCTTACCACGATCGACAGCGACGTCTCCGATGTGCGCGCCGACGCGGTCAACTCCAAGGCCACACTTGCACTGATCGACGGCGAGCACACGAACAGGGCCTGTTTTTCGGACTTCGTCGGTGTCTTGCCACTTATGAAACCGGACTGCATTGTTTCCTTCCACGACGCCAACCTGATCGCGGACGCGATCGTCAATGCGGAACGTCTTCTCGATCATCTCGGCATCACGCACGAAACAGTGTTCCTTCCAGACACCGTGGCCGTCATTGGCCTCGGCAGTCTGGCATCCGCGGTCCGAGATCAACTCCAACCTCACGCATTGGACCGGGAGACTTACCTGGATCGATCGCAACGGCAGCTATGGTCTCATATTGCCGAGGTGCATTCTCAAAAAATCCAGGCCGAAACAGAGCGGCTGCATTCTGAGAACTCAAAGCTGATCGAAGAGATTGAATGCATGCGAAAGACGAGCCTAGACGCGCAGACTCATCTGGCCGCCATAATATCCAGCACGACCTGGCGCGCCTCCGCCCCCATACGCGCAGTGGTCGATCGCATCAAACGTCGCTTCGCGCGATGAGTGCCAAGCCGGAAAAGCCTGCGTCTGCTCAAAAATGAGCGCCCTGCAATGCCTCGAACGGCCGCTTTGCCCGAGGCCCAAGTCGAGCCCGACGGGCGCATCCCGGATGCATCACCCAGCCACGCGCTTGGCCTTCCCGCCCCGCGCCTCAACCGCCTTCTGGATTTCCCGCTTCAGCTCGTCCTTGATCGCCACCGTCTCGTTCATCAGGGCGTCGATCTTCATGAAATCGAGCACGCGGTATTTCGACACCGCCGGGCGGACCAGGATATCGGGCCGGCCCTGCTTCAGCTTGTTGGCGATGATCGATTGCATCATCAGTTGCGTGGCGCCGAACATCAGGTCGACGGAGGTCGGCTGCTTGCGATCGGCTTCCTCCGGCGCGCCAACCACGTCGACGGCGATGATGATGTCGGCGTCGTTCTCGATGAGGTCGAAGGGCACGGGGTTGTAGATGCCGCCATCGATCAGCAGCCTTCCATCGCGCGTCACCGGGCGGAACACGGCGGGGATGGCCGCTGAAGCGGCCAGCGCCGAATGCAGTTCGCCGTCATCGAAGACGGCCAGCTTGTGGCCGAAATAGTCCGTCGCCGTCACTTTCAGCGGGATCTTGAGCTCGGCGAAGGTCTCGGGAATGGCCTCGGGCAGAAAGGCCTTCAGGATGCGCTCGACATTGAACTGGCTGACGCGAATGCCGCCCTGCATGGCTTCCGCGATCGTGCCGGGCCGCGCCCGCCACATGCGGCTCGCCACTTCGGCGCGGCGGCCGAGGATCGAACGGGCATAGTCATGGATATCCCTTCCGGTCATGCCAGAGGCCATGCCGGCGCCCATGATGGCGCCGATCGACGAGCCGGCTATTGCCACGGGCCTGATGCCCAGTTCGTCGAGCGCCTCGATGACATGGATATGCGCCAGCCCGCGCGCGCCGCCGCCGCCGAAGGCGATGCCGAAAGTCGGGCTCATCCCTTGCCGGCCTCGGCAAGCTTCGGCCCGACGACCATGATGGTCGGTTCGGTGGACAGCAGCTTCTTCGCCGCCGCCTTGACCTGATCGAGCGTCACCGCGTTGATGAAGGCGGCGCGGCGCTGCATGTAGTCGATGCCGAGGTCGTCGAGCTGCAATTCGACCAGCGTCGCGGCAATGGCGCTCGAGGAGTCCAGATTGTTGATGGCGTAGGCGCCGATCATGTATTTCTTGGTGGCCGCCAATTCGGCCTCGGTCGGGCCTTCCTCGGCCAGTCGCCTGACCACGTCGCGAACGATCCCCAGCGTCTCGGCCGCGCGGTCCGATCGGGTTCCGGTGCTGACGATCAGCGCGCTGGCGTGGTCCTGGTTGACCAGCGAGGAGTTGACGCTATAGGCCAGCCCGCGCTTCTCACGCACCTCCTGGAACAGGCGCGAAGTGAAGGTGCCGCCACCAAGGATCTCGTTCATCAGCACGGCGGGAAAGAAATCCGCCGCCTTGCGCTTCACGCCGGGATAGGCGAGCTGCAACGAGGTCTGCGGCAGGTTGTAATCGACCTCGACATGCTGCGCCAGCTTCGGGTCGATATCGGCCACGGGGGCGAGCGACTGGCTTTGCGGCAGGCCGCCAAACACCATGTCCAGCTTCTTCTTGAGGGTTTCGGGATCGATGGCTCCGACCACGGCGACACGCAAGCCACCGCGCGCGAAAACCGCCTTGTGCAAGGCTTTCAGGTCATCGGGCGTGATGGCGGCGATGCTGCGCCTGGTGCCCTGGTCGGACCGCGAATAGGGATGGTCGCCGTAGAGTGCCCGCGCCCATTTGTTCTGCGCCACCGTATCGGGGTCGTTCTCGCCGGCGATGATGCCGGACAGGATCTGGGCGCGGATGCGGTCGATCGGCGCCTGGTCGAAGCGTGGCTCGTTGACCGCCAGCCGCAACAGATCGAACGCTTCGTCGCGCTGCTCGGCCAGCATGCGCATCGAGCCGTAAATGCCGTCGCGGCTCTCGTCGAAGCTCATCTCGGCGCCGGCATCGTCGAGCTTTATCTGGAAGGCTTCGCTGTCGAGGGGGCCGGCGCCTTCGTCGAACAGGCCGGTCATCAGATTGGCCAGCCCCTCCTTGCCTGGCGGATCCTGCGTCGAGCCGCCGCCGAAGACGAAGCGGATGGCGACGATCGGCACCGAATAGTCCTCCACCAGCCAGGCAGTGACGCCTTTTGGCGAGGTGACTTGCTGGATGTCCATGGCCCGGGCGGCAAGCGCCGGCAGGATCAGGAAGATGATGGAGAGGAAGAGGGTTGCGAACGCGGCGCGCGCTTTTCCTTCCCCCCTTGTGGGAGAAGGAAAGCCGCGGCGAGGCTGGTTCATCATCATCAATTCTCCGCCTTGGCTTGCGGCAACAGATAGCCGGTCGTCGACCGGTCAAGCACCAGATAGCGCGCTGCAACGGCCTTGACCTCGTCGGCGGTGACCTTGCGGATGCGGTCTGGCCATTGCTGGACATCCTGCACGTTGCCGCCGGTGGCCAGTGTCGAGCCGTAGATGTTGGCCATGGAATCCTGTTTGTCGCGGGCAAAGATCATCGAGCGGACATAGCGGTCCTTGGCCTTTTCCAGCTCCGCCGGCGTGACGCCATCCCTGGCGATGCGCGCCACCTCCACGTCGACCGCCGCTTCGACATCGGCGAGCCTGGCGTCGCCGCGCGGCGTGCCATAGACGGTGAAATTGGTGTCATCGAGCATGGTGCCCTGGAAATAGGCGCCGGCGCCGGACGCAATGCCTTGCTGGACGACGAGCGCCTGGTAGAGCCGGCTGCGATTGCCACCGCCGAGGATTTCCGCAAGCAGGTCGAGCGCTTCGGCCTCGCCCGGCTTGCCCGAATGATAGGACGGCACCACCCACTGCGTCGAAAAACTCGGCACGCTGACGCGGGCGTCGGAGAGCGTGACCGTGCGTTTGGTGTTCTGCTCCGGTTCGACCGGGCGGATGCGCGGCGTCAAATCGGGGCCGCGGGCTACCTTGCCATAGGTCTTTTCGGCCAGCGCCCTGACCGCGTCCGGCTCGACGTCGCCGGCAACGATCAGCACGGCGTTGTTGGGCCGGTAGTATTTGTCATAGAAGGCGGTGGCGTCGGTGCGGTTCAGCTGCTCCATCTCCTGCATCCAGCCGATGACGGGAACGCGATAAGGCTGGTTCTGCCACAATGTGGCGTCGACTTCCTCGTCCAGCACCGCCTCGGGATTGTTGTCGATGCGCGAGCGGCGCTCCTCGAGGATGACGTCCCGCTCGGTCTTGATGACATCGTCGGTGAGGATGAGATTGCGCATGCGATCGGCCTCGAAGCCCATCATAAGCTCAAGCGCAGAGGGCGCCACCGTCTCGTGGAAGGCGGTGTAGTCGTAAGAGGTGAAGGCGTTGTTTGAGCCACCGATGTCGGAGACGGCGCGGTCGAACTCGCCGGCCGCGTGGTGGGTCGTCGCCTTGAACATCAGATGCTCGAAGAAATGGGCGATGCCGGATTTGCCCGGCGGCTCGTCGGCGCTGCCGATCTTGTACCACACCATGTGGGTGACGATCGGCGCGCGGTGGTCGGGGATGACGACGACCTCCATGCCATTGTCGAGCAGGAAATCCGTGACCTTGAATTCGGCCGGCGCGCTGCCGGCCAGCACCGGGCCGGCCATGGTGAAAGCCAGCGACGTCGCCAGCAGCGTTGTGCGCAGCCATTCAGCCTGAAATGTCATCAATTGCTCCGGTTCCTCGGCAAGACGATAGGCAGGGTCGGTACGACAAGCCAAGTGAATTGTTCGTCATGTCTCAGGCAAAGGCGGCGGCAACGAGGCTGGCCGTGCAGGCAGGCGGTCAGGCGGCATCGATGAAGCGGATGACGGTCTCGCCATAGTTGCGCTCGTCAAGCACGGAAAAGCCGGGACCGGGCTCGAAGGGAGCCGCTGCTGCCTCCTCGACCACGCACAACGCGCCGGGGCGAAGCCAGCCGCCGGCTTTCGCCGACTGCAAGGCACGCTCGCCAAGGCCCTTGCCGTAGGGCGGGTCGGCGAAGACGAGGCCGAACGGCGCAAGCGTGCCCGCCTCGCCAAGGCCCGTGGCATCGCGGCGGAATATCTTGGTGCGGCCGGTCAGGCCGAAGGCCTCGACATTGTCACGGATCAGGCCACGGCCTTCGGCGGATTCCTCGATGAAGACGCCGTATGAGGCACCACGCGAAAGCGCTTCGAGGCCAAGCGCACCAGTGCCGGCGAACAGGTCAAGCACGCGCGCGCCGTCCAACTGCTCGGCGAAGCGATGCGCCAGCACGTTGAAGACGGCCTCGCGGGTGCGATCGGTCGTCGGGCGAATGGCGCTGCTGCGGGGCGTCGCCAGCGGACGCCCGCGAAACTCACCGCCGACGATTCTCATTTCAGTCCGGGCCTCATCTCGTTCTGGGCCCCTTGGGGCCGCCACGCGGCCGCTCGCTGCCGCCCGGGCGCTCGCCACGCGGCTTGCCGAACGGCTTGGCGCCGCCCGGTTTGCCACCGGGCTTGCCATAGGACGGCTTGAACGATGCCTTGCGTGCCTTGGCGTCCGCGGCCTTGGCGGCGTCAGCCTCAGCCCTGCCCTTGCCGATCGGCCGCGCACCCGGCGCCATCCAGACATTGGCCTTGCGCTGGCCGGGCGGCTCGATGGGCCGCTGTTCGCGCTCGGATTTCTTGCCGCCACCACGGGGCTTGTCACCGAAGCCACCGCGCGGCTTGTCACCAAAATTGCCTCGGGGTTTGTCGCCAAAGCCGCCGCGTTCGGGTCTCGGACCGCGTTCGCCAAAGCTCTTTTCCGGCCGGGATGTTGCGTCGGGACTTGTCGACAGCTTGCCCAGCGCTTCGTCGCGGCTGCCCTCGCGGCGCTTGCGGTTCTTGATCAAACCGCCCTCGCCGATCGGCCGGCGCTCGCCATCGCGCGTGAATTTCGGCCGTTCCGGTTCCGGCTCGCGGATTTCGGTACGCCGCACCGGCTTGTTGGAAAACGGGTTCGATATCTCGGCGTCGAAATTGGCGCCGGATTCCTCGACCAGGCGTTCACCAAGCTGGTCGCGCAGCACGCGGCCCTTGATCTCCAGCACATGGCCCTCGGCGAGGTCGTCGAGCTGGAACGGACCGTAGGAGATCCGGATCAGCCGCGTCACATCAAGGCCGAGCGAGCCAAGGATGTTCTTGACCTCACGGTTCTTGCCCTCGCGCAGGCCGATCGTCAGCCAGGCATTGGAGCCTTGCGCGCGGTCGAGCGTCGCCTCGATGGCGCCGTAGAAGACACCGTCGACGGCGATGCCTTCACGCAGGCCGGCGAGCGCGCTTTCCTCGACCTTGCCGTGCACGCGCACGCGGTAGCGCCTGAGCCAGCCGGTGGCAGGCAGTTCAAGCACACGCGACAGGCCACCATCATTGGTGAGCAGCAGCAGGCCTTCGGTGTTGATGTCGAGCCGGCCGATGGTCATCAGCCTGGGCAATTCGGCCGGCAGCACGTCGAAGACGGTCTTGCGGCCCTCGGGATCACGGTTGGTGGTGACGACGCCGGCCGGCTTGTGGAACAGGAACAGGCGCGTGCGCTCGATCGGCGGGATCTCCATGCCATCGAGATGGATGATGTCGCCTGGCATGACGTTGAAGGCCGGCGAAGTCAGAGCGCGGCCATTGACCTTGACGCGGCCGGCGGCGATGAGCTCCTCAGCGTCGCGGCGCGAGGCCAGGCCGGCGCGCGCCAACCGCTTGGCGATGCGCTCGCCAGCTTCCTCCGTTGCCTCAGGAGGACGCGAACGCGGCTTGAAGCCGACGCCTGATGCCCCCTGCGGCCGATCGCCGAAATCACGCTTGGGTCTGTCGCCACCGAAGTCGCGCTTGGGGCGTTCAGCGAAATCGCGCTTCGGACGATCGCCGCCTTCGCGTTGCGCGCGATCGCCAAAATCGCGCTTGGGACGGTCGAAGCGCTTTTCGCCACCCGCCGCCGCAGCAGCCGGACGGTCGCCGCGCGGTGCGTAAGGCTTGCGTGGACCCTCGCGTTTTTCAAAGGGCTTGCCTTCGGGGCGTGGGCCCTTGTGGAACGGCCTCTCGGCGCGTCCGCCTTCACCGGCCTCGCGCGGCTGGAAATCGCGCTTTGGCCGCCCGCCTTCGGCAGCCATCGGGCGGTCGCCGCGCGGCGCGTAGGGCTTGCGTGGGCCTTCGCGCTTCTCATAGGGCTTGCCTTCGGGACGCGGTCCCCTGGTGAATGGCTTGTCGCCGCTCTTGAAGTCGCGCTTTGGCCGCTCGCCTTCGGCAGCCATCGGGCGGTCGCCGCGCGGCGCGTAAGGCTTGCGCGGGCCTTCGCGTTTTTCATAGGGCTTGCCTTCGGCACGCGGTCCCTTGGTGAATGGCTTGTCGCCACTCTTGAAGTCGCGCTTGGGCCGTTCGCCCTCGGTCGCCATCGGCCGATTACCGCGCGGCGCATAGGGCTTTTTCGTGCCGGAAGACGGCTTGCCGCCCCTCTCGCCTCGCGGAGCCGCGGGTTTCTTGCCCGGGCCTTTTTGGCGCGGAGATTTCTTGTCGTTGTCGTCCATGTGGCCTTTATCCGTTTGCGCTGCTACAGCGTGGCGCATCCTTTCGGGCGCGCAACGAACGCTGTAGCACTTTGATTTGGCGCATGATCATTTCCGAAAATCGAGTCCGATTTTCGGGTTGATGCGCTCAATAACAGGATCGCCGCCGGGTGGCGAGGAGATAATCGGAATGGAAACCGCGTGAAGCGGCCGGATTTCATGGCGCTGGCGCTGAAGGAGGCCGAAGCCGCCGCCTTGCGCGGCGAAGTGCCGGTCGGCGCCGTCATCGCCAGCGGCGGCACGGTCGTTGCCAGTTCCGGCAACCGCACCCGCGAGCTTGCCGACCCGACGGCGCATGCCGAGATGCTGGCGATCCGCGAAGCCTGCCGCAAACTGTCGGCTGAGCGGCTGACCGGGCATGATCTCTATGTGACGCTGGAACCCTGCGCCATGTGCGCCGGCGCCATTTCATTCGCCCGGCTGCGCCGGCTCTATTTCGGCGCCGCGGACGAAAAGGGCGGCGCGGTGGTCAACGGTGTGCGTTTCTTCGCCTCGCCGACCTGCCATCACGTGCCGGACATCTATCCGGGCATGGGCGAGACCGATGCAGCCGTGCTGCTGAAGGGATTTTTCCGCGAACGTCGCGACTGAACCGGGCGCAATACCCGCCAGCAAATGCAATCAACGTCGCCAGTTATTACAGGGACGGCAGCCAGTCGAACCAGCCGCTGCCCTTCTTGCCTTCCGCCAGTTTCTTCAGGCGGCGTTCCTTCTTGTATTCGTCTTCGCCGAGCTGATCTTTCGGCGCGGTGTCAGCGGCGACGCGATACTGCACCGGCGGCTCGCTCAGATATTTGCGGGTGTTCGGGTCGCCCTGCTTGCTTTCGGCAAGGCGGCGCTGGATCTCGGCGGCGCGGCCCTTGTCGGAATCAGCCGGCGTCCAGCGTGGCGGATGGCTCGATCCCGAATCCGCCATCGCCCTCTTGATCGATTCCGGATCGGTCTGCACATCGTCGACGATCTCCGACTGATAGGCCGGATCATTCTGATGGGCGGTGGCGTCGGCGCGCAAGCGGGCGCGGCGCTGCTCGGGCGATTCGGGCCATTCGGCGCTCGCCGTCTCGATGCTGTCCTGCGGCACCGGCAGCGCTCCCTTCTGCCCTGGCGCAGGCTTCACCAGCGTCGGACGCGGCTTGTAGTCGATCTGTTCCTTGCGCTTCGGCGCGAACGAAAAGGCGCCGGAAATATCCCCGGCCAGCTGTTCGCCTGCGGTCTTGTCGGTCCCGTAGGTCGGAGAGCCGACACAGCCGGACAGAGCGAGGCCCGATGCGACAAGCGGCGCCAGCAGCGCGAGGCGCGCGTTGTATCTCTCGGTCATGCCAAAAAGTCCCACTCTAGACAGCCTCTCGATTGCCACCGGCCCAATGTCCGGTCCCCATCGTCCAAGCACTTGCGACGGAAATCCGGCGACAATTTGTCTTCCGGAGTTTCGCGTGTTTACCTCAACCGCTCGTTAAGGGCAACGCGCGGGCGGTTTTCACCCGCCCGGCGTGGCAATTGTGCACCGATAGAGGCTTCCGGCGGCCGATCAAAGCCGACCCAATGCCTTCAACTCATGCAGCACCGCCGCATCGCGCGCCGAAACGTCGGGAAATGCAGCGTCCTGCCCTACATCGGCGGTGTAGCGCCATGACCGCGCGCATTTCACCAGGCCACGGTCCTCGGCCTTCTCGACCACCACGGCGACGCCCTTGACATCGTCCAGGGTGAAGGCGCCCGCCGGTGCGTTGCCGTGAGCGATGACCAGATCGCTGGTGATCGCCATCTCGGCCATGTCGACGTCCGATATCGCCGCTTCGAGCGCCGCATCGTTGATGGTGACGACCGGCACTGCTTCCAGCGACGAACCGATCACCTTCTGGGCGCGCGCGATCTCCAACGCGCCGGTGACGACACGGCGCACCTGCCGCACCTTGCGCCATTTTTCCGCCAGCGCCTCGTTCTTCCAGTCCGCCGGGACCTGCGGGAACTGGTCGAGATGCACCGAGACGGCGTCAGGATGACGGTCGAGCCAAGCCTCTTCCATGGTGAAGGGCAGCATTGGCGCCAGCCATTTCACCAAGCAGTCGAAGAGATGGCGCACCACCTGAACCGAGGCCTTGCGTTTCACGCTCGACGGCCCGTCGCAGTAGAGCGCGTCCTTGCGGATGTCAAAATAGAAGGCCGACAGCTCGACCACCATGAAATCGAGCAATGCGCGGGTGACGCGCTTGAACTCGAAGGCGTCGTAGCCCGAGCGCACGACCTCATCCAGCTCGGCCAGCCGGTGCAGCATCAGCCGCTCCAGCTCCGGCATTTTTTCCAGCGGCACCTCTTCGCCATCGTCATGGGCAAGCGTGCCCAGCATCCAGCGGATGGTGTTGCGCAGTTTGCGGTAGGCATCGATGTTGGTCTGCAACACGTTCTTGCCGAGCCGCTGGTCTTCCCAGTAGTCGGTCGTCACCACCCACAGGCGCAGGATATCGGCGCCGGACTGCTTGATGACATCCTGCGGCACGACGGTGTTGCCGAGCGACTTCGACATCTTGCGGCCGTCTTCGTCCATGGTGAAGCCATGGGTGACGACGGTTTCGTAAGGCGCCCTGCCCCTGGTGCCGCAGCTTTCCAGCAGCGAGGAATGGAACCAGCCGCGATGCTGGTCGGAGCCTTCGAGATAGACGTCGGCCGGCCATTTGAGATCCGGACGATCCTCCAGCGTGAAGGCGTGTGTCGAGCCCGAATCGAACCAGACATCGAGGATGTCCATCACCTGCTTCCATTTCGAAGCATCATGATTGCCAAGGAACCGCTCCTTGGCGCCGGCGGCGAACCAGGCGTCGGCGCCCTCCTGTTCGAAGGCGTCCATGATGCGCTGGTTGACCGCCTCATCCTTCAGCACATTGCCGTCGGCATCGGCGAACACGGCGATCGGCACGCCCCAGGCGCGCTGGCGCGAGAGCACCCAGTCGGGGCGTTCCTCGATCATGGCGCGGATGCGGTTCTGGCCCGCCGCCGGCACGAACCGGGTATCGTCGATGGCCTTCAGCGCGCGGCTGCGCAGCGTGGTGCCGTCACCGAGGTCCTTGTCCATATAGACGAACCACTGCGGCGTGTTGCGAAAGATGATCGGCTTCTTCGAGCGCCAGGAATGCGGATAGGAGTGCTTCAGGCGACCGCGCGCGAACAGCGCGTTGCGCTTGATCAGCTCATCGATGACGGCCTGGTTGGCGTTGCCCTTCTTACCGTTGTCGTCGATGACGCGCGCGGCCCCACCCTCACGATCCGGACCGACGCCCGGCGCATCCTTGGTGAAGAAGCCGGCGTCGTCGACCGTGAAGGGGATGGCGGCATCGATGCCGCGCGCGCGCAGATCCGCGGCCGCGTCCATCCAGGCGTCGAAGTCCTCGCGGCCGTGGCCGGGCGCGGTATGGACGAAGCCGGTGCCGGCATCGTCGGTGACATGATCGCCGGCAAGCATTGGCACCGGAAATTCGTAGCCGCCGCCAAAGCCTTTGAACGGATGCGAAAGCGTAAGGCTTCCAAGCTGTTCCGCCGAAACGCTGTGAAGGCGATTCAAGGTGACCTTGGCCTTGGCCGCGGAGTCTTCCGCCAGAGCATCGGCAAAGATCAGCTTCTCGCCCGGCTGCGGTCCGAAAGCGTTCTCGGCCGCCATGACCTCGTAAAGACCATAGCCGATGCGCGGCGAATAGTTGACAGCGCGGTTGCCGGGGATGGTCCAGGGCGTTGTCGTCCAGATGACGACATGGGCTTCCAGCAGGTCCAGCGACGTCTCGGTCAGCTTTGCCGGCTCTTCGGCATTGGCGACCTGTCGAGCAAGGCTGACGACCGGAAACTTCACCCAGATCGTGTCGGACTCATAATCCTGATACTCGACCTCGGCCTCGGCCAGCGCGGTGCGCTCGACCACGCTCCACATCACCGGCTTGGAGCCGCGATAGAGCTGGCCCGACATGGCGAACTTCAGCAATTCGCCGGCGATGCGCGCCTCGGCGTGGAAAGCCATCGTCGTATAGGGATTCTTGAAGTCACCGATGACGCCGAGCCGCTGGAACTCGCCGCCCTGCACGGAGATCCAGTGCGCGGCGAATTCGCGGCATTCCTTGCGGAATTCGTTGACCGGCACCTCGTCCTTGTTCTTGCCCTTGGCGCGGTACTGCTCCTCGATCTTCCATTCGATCGGCAGGCCATGGCAGTCCCAGCCAGGCACATAGTTCGAGTCGTAGCCGCGCATCTGGAACGAGCGGATGATGACGTCCTTGAGGATCTTGTTCAGCGCATGGCCGATATGGATGTTGCCATTGGCATAGGGCGGGCCGTCATGCAGCACGTATTTCGTACGGCCGGCCGCGCTCTCGCGCAGCTTGCGGTAAAGGTCCATGTCCTGCCAGCGCTTGACCAGCAGCGGCTCCTTCTCGGGCAAGCCGGCGCGCATCGGGAAATCCGTCAGCGGGAGATAAAGCGTCTTGGAATAATCGATCGTTGAATTGTTGGGCGTTTCGTCGGTCATTGGTCTGCCATGTACGTGCCCGGCCAGACGGCCCGCGGCGTTGAAGTCTTCGCTTTGACACATATCGTTTTCCCAAAACGGAGCCACTGTTGGGCGATATGCGTTGATGATCTGGAAAAGCGCGAGGGTCGCGCGCAAGATTCCCGGCGGTTCCAGCGGCGCTCAGGCCGCCCGAAACACCGGGCCGGTAATTCGTATCGCAATGGCGACGGGACGCGAAAAGCTCGTCATTGGTGGGCTTTTAGCGGAGATGGGCGCAGGAATAAAGCGTCTCTCGTTCGATTCACTTACATCGTGAAGTCGAAGCGGTAGGTGGTGGACACGCCGATCATGAACTGATTGCGGTCACCGCGTTCCTTGACCAGACTGGAATCGGCCGCCGGCCCCATCAGGCGCGAATATTCGCCAAACAGGCTGGCGGTCATCGGCTCGGTCACCTTCCAGGTTATGGCGCCGCCGAGGCCGGTCGATTTCAGGCCGCCACCCGGGTGATATTCGCTGAGGCCGGAGGCGACGGCCTCCTGAGCATCGACACCGTAATAGGCGTCGAAATAGTTGGCCGAGGCGAAAGAAACGCGTGGTCCGCCCGAAATCCTGACAGTTGGCGTCACATCGTAGAACGCGTCGGCGGCGATATCGGCGACAAAGCCGTTGTGAGCACGAATGCCATGGCGCAGTTCGGCACGCGCGCGCAGCCAATCCGTCGGATAAAATTCAAAGAAGCCGCCCACTTCGCCGCCCCAGCGCACCGGATCGAGGCCCTTCAGTTCGTCGGCATCGCCATCGTCACGGGAGAACAGGAATTTGCCGCTCAGACCGGCGCGGACGCCGCCATCGTCGACCAGCGCCAGCGAGATATTGTCGTTGCGCGAGGTGAAACGGGCCGCGGGACCGGCCTTGCCCAGCGAGATGATCGGCGAGGTGCTGAGCAGGTACTTCTTGCCGCCCTCGAAATTCGGCGCCACCATGCCCGTGGCGCCAACAGTCAGATACCAGTCGCCGGACAGCCAGCTGCCCTCGCCCGCGTTGGCTGCGCCTGTCCCACTCAGCACCGCAACGGCCAACAGCACAGAGATTTTTCCGACCGGACTCATGGCCACTCCACTAACACAACGCACACGGTTACCGATGACAGCTTTTGGCCGCCGTTTGGTAAAATTTGATTTAAAGCGCAGGCATCCGGTCGCGGTTCGCCGCGATCCGGCTGTCGGTCGTCGACTGGACGTTCCCCAACGCCGGGACTAACCTTCCCTTGGTAGTACCCCGCAGCCCTTGAGGAGACCGCGACAATGACCCTGCATGGCGACGCCTTGAAAACTGCAATCAGTCAGACACGGGCGAAATGGGGGTGGTTCGTGGCGCTCGGCGTGCTGCTGCTCATCTTCGGCGGCATTGCCTTCGGCAATCTGTTCATCGCCACCGTGGCTTCGGTCTATGTCGTGGGCTGGCTGATGCTGATGGCCGGCGTCATCGAGATCGTGCATGCGTTCGGCGTCAAGACCTGGGGTCGCTTCTTCTACTGGCTGCTCAGCGGCCTGCTCTACGCAGTTGCCGGCTTCTTCGCTTTCGACAATCCGGTTCTCGCTTCGACAGTGCTGACCTTCCTGCTGGCGGTCGCGCTGGTCGCGTCAGGCGTGCTCAGGGTCTGGGTCGGCTACAGTCACCGGCCAGAACCCGGCTGGGGCTGGATTGTCGCGGCTGGTATCATCAGCGCGCTTGCGGGCCTGATCATCGCCATGGGTTGGCCGGTCAACAGCCTGTGGGTTCTCGGGCTCTTTCTGGCGATCGACCTGATCTTCCAGGGCTGGAGCTTCATCGCCCTCGGCCTGGCGCTGAAGAGGTAGCCCCCGCCGACAGGCTTACGAAAGATTCAACAGCGTCACCGCAATCAGCGCCAGTCCGATCCCGACATACTGCAGCGAGGACACCTCTTCCTTGAAGACAATGGCGCCAACCAGCATGGCGCCGGCCACGACGATGGTGTTGACCAGCGCTCCTGTCACGGCGAGGTTCAACCGTGTGTTGATAATTGCAAATGCCCCGTAGGAGATCGGCGACAGCAGCATGACATATGCCAGGCTGCGGCCGCTGCCGGTCTTGCCCCAGTGCGCGCTCAGACCATCGCAAAGGATAAACAGTCCGGCGCAAACGAGCACAACGCTCCAGACGAACATGTCGATTTTCATCGATGAATGTTGGGCTTTCTGCCGGCCGCCTTCGATGAACTGGTTCACAGTCCGCGGCTTTTCGGCCCTCAGGAGGCGATGGCGCGATCCAGGTCCGAAAGCGGCCTGACGCCGGCAAGCAGCGCCCTCGCCTCGGCTTCGTCGCGCTTCATCTGCGCAACCAGCGCATCGAGACCGTCGAACTTGATCTCGCTGCGCAGGAAACCAAAGAAGGAAACCTGGCAGATTTCGCCATAGAGATCGCCGGAGAAATCGAAGACGAAGGTTTCCAGAAGCGGCGCGCCGTTGTCATCGACGGTCGGACGACGGCCGAAGCTGGCGACGCCGTCATGAAGCGTGCCGTCGGCGCGACGAAAGCGGACGGCATAGATGCCCTCCTTCAGCGCGGCTTCCGGAGAAAGTCTCATGTTCGCGGTTGGAAAGCCAAGGGTGCGGCCGAGCTGCTGGCCGCCCACCACCTCGCTTTCGACAGTGAAACGATAGCCGAGCAGGGCGGCGGCCTCGGTCACCTCGCCGTCGCTGAGCAACCCGCGGATGCGGCTCGACGAGACCACCTCGGCGCCCTCGTCACGAAAGGCGTCGACGAGCGTGACGCCGAAGCCATGGCGCCCGCCGGCCGCCATGAGGTAGGCAGGGCCGCCTTGACGGTCCTTGCCGAAATGAAAATCAAAACCGGTCACCGCATGGGTGATGCCAAGGTTCCTCTCCAGCACATCGGTCACGAACGCTTCCGCCGACAGCGAGGCGAAGTCGCGCGTGAACGGCTGTTCGACCAGCGCGGCAAAACCCAGCAGCGACAGGAGCCGGGCCTTCATCGGCGGCGGAGTCAGCACGAACAACGGCATGTCCGGCCTGAAGATCTTTCGCGGGTGCGGTTCGAAAGTCAGCACCAGGGCCGGCACCCCGCGCCGCCTGGCCTCGGCCAATGCCTGCTGAAGCACCGCCTGATGGCCGCGATGGACGCCGTCGAAATTGCCGATCGCCACCACGCCGCCACGCAATTCGGCGGGTAGCGGCGCCGTTGCCAGAATGTGCTGGAAGGCTGCCATTGTCACCTACCGCAGTTTCGGAATGACGGCCACCGGACGATAGCCATGCTTCTCCAGGAAGGTCACCAACCTTGCCGGATCCGGTTGCGATGCATCGCCATAGTCGCGCGCGTGGATGCCACCAGAGACATAAAGAACGTCAAAACCGTTGTCGACCGCACCCTTCACGTCGGTCATCATGCCGTCACCGATGGCCAGCACCCGCGAACGCTCGACCGGCCGGCCCACAATGTCCGCCACCTCCTTCATCGCGACCTCATAGACCGGTGCGTAAGGTTTCCCGGCGATCAGCGTGCGGCCACCGAGCTGGGCATAGTCGCGTGCCAGGGCGCCGGCGCACCAGATGATGCGCTCGCCGCGCTCGACCATGATATCGGGATTTGCGCAGATGAACGGCAGGTTCCTGGCGCGCAGCCGCCGCAGAAGCTCCGTGTAATCCTCGGGCTTCTCGACCTCGTCATCGAACAATCCGGTGCAGACGACGCCAGATGCCTCGAACTCCTCGACAAGCTCGACATCGAGACCATCATAGAGCGTGAAATCGCGATCGCCGCCAATATGGAAAATCTTGCGTGGGCCGTCGGCGATCAGGTCGCGGGTGACATCGCCGGAAGTGACCACGCGGTCATAGGCTGACGATGGGACGCCGATCGCGTTCATCTGCGCCACGACATCGACATTGCGGCGCGGTGAATTGGTGATCAGGACGACAGGGATTTCTGCCTCTCTCGCCCTTGCCAGCGCCGAGGCGGCCGCCGGAAAGTGCCTTTCGCCGTTATGCACCACGCCCCAGACATCGCACAGGATTGCCGAATAGGCTTTCGACACGTCCTCGAGCGAGCCGATGATTTCAGGCGAATCCGCCATGCCGTTTCCTTCAGTCATGATCGTTGCGAGCGCCGCGACCGACGGTTCGCCGCAGCCGGTTCGGATTAACCGAACCGCTCAGGCCTGTCACCAGCTTTCGCGGGTACCCGAGCATCGTCCGCAGGCCGGCATTGTCCCGATGCGGGATACCCTGCCTGCCCGGATGAAGAACAAGCTTGCCGGATTGGTTAGCGGTTGGTGAAGCGCCGACCAAGCAATCGAGCGGTTTCCCAAACTCGTCCTTCAGCGTTTTGTGGAAAGCTGGCGTCGATCGAGAATCCGCCGGCGGGGGCCGCTGCAAGACATGCATGAACTCTGGCGTCAGTTCTGCCGCGACAGACGCGGCAACTATGCTCTTATGACGGTCGTTGCGATGGTTCCGCTCATGGGCGGCCTGGCGATGGCGGTCGACTTCACCGAGATGAACCGCGAAAAGCAGATGGTGACGAATGCGCTCGACGCCGCCAACTTCGCCACGGCGCGCCGGCTGACGGAAGGCGCGACCGACGACCAGCTAAGAGCCTATGCGGTCGACTTCTTCAACGCCAACCTGAACAATATCGATCCCGCCAACACGACGCTCAGCGTCACCTTGCCAAGCAACACCAGCGGCGGCGGCTTGCTCAAGATGAGCGCGCGGCTTGACTACAAGCCCTATTTCTATCCTGTCTTCGCCCAGCTCGTCGGCAAATCCCAAGCCGAGGCCAACCAGAAGATCAGCTTTGACGTCACCTCCGAAGTGCGGCTGAAGAACACTCTGGAAGTCGCCCTGGTGCTCGACAATTCCGGTTCGATGGTCACGCCCGGAACAGGCTCGGGACAAAAGCGAATCGATCTTCTCAAGGACGCGGCCAAACAGCTGGTCGACACGCTTGCCCAGCAGGCGGCGATGATCAAGCAGGTCGACAAGCCGGTGCAATTCGGCCTCGTGCCATTTGCCGCCTCGGTCAATGTCGGTCCTGGCAACGGCAACGCATCATGGATGGACACCGAAGGCCTGTCGCCGGTATCGAACGAGAATTTCGACTGGTCGACGCTGAACGCGGCCAACAAATACGCCCAGCAGACCAACGGCATCTGGTACAAGCGCGGCACCGGTTGGGGCAGCGAGGAAGGCCAGATGCTGACCCGGTTTTCGCTCTACCACGACATGAAGGTCGTCACCAACCACGAGCGCGTCGTCAGCAGCAAGCGCGTGGTTTGCGACGAATACAACTGGAACAACACCTGCAAACGCAGCCATGACGAATATGACTATATCGATTCCTATGGTCCGTTCGCGAACTGGCAAGGATGCGTGGAAGCCCGACCTTATCCCTATAATGTCAACGACGCCGCGCCGTCCGGCGGCTCGGCTAACACCGGCATAGGCGTCGGCGATCCGGCGACGATGTTCGTGCCGATGTTCGCCCCGGACGAACCCGGTAATCATTGGAAGCTCACCCAGGACCCAGACGAGGCCGCGCCGACGACCTACGGCGCCGTGAACAGCTGGTGGAACGACGACCCGTCGAGCAGCACCGGTCAGTCCCGGCTGCGCAACATGGCCAAATATTTCCAGCCGCGGCCAATCAATGCGCCGGCGCTATCCGCCGGCAATGGCCCGAACTACAGCTGCACCACCAGCCCAATCACGCCGCTGACCGACGTCAGCGTCACAACGGGGCTCACCGCGATCAAGGCGGCGATCGACCTGATGCAGCCGAATGGCGGCACCAGTGTTCCCGAGGGCATGGCGTGGGGCTGGCGGGTGGTTTCGAGCGGCGAGCCGTTCACGCAAGGGCGCCCGGAAACGGAAAAAGGCAACGACAAGGTCGTGATCGTGCTGACCGATGGCGCCAACACCTACTATACGCCTTCGTCCCTGGGCTATTCCGATCCCGCCGACACGAAATCGACCTACGCATCCTATGGCTATCTCAAGCCCGGCTACAACGGCACCTCGGTCGGCCGCATGTTCCTGGGCACGTCGAGCGCCATCGGTCAGTTCGACTATTCGAACGGCAACTACACCAACGCGCTCAACGAGCAGATGGCGACGCTTTGCAACAACGCCAAGGCAGCCAATATCATGGTGATGACGGTGGCGCTCGACCTGTCCACCACCAAGACCAGCGACAAGCAGGCGATCGACGCGCTGAAATCCTGCTCGTCGGACTCACGCTTCCGCAAGGATCCGACCGACGCGAGCAAGCCGGCCAAACTGTTCTGGAATGCGACCGGCGCCACCTTGTCGAACGATTTCAAGGAAATCGGCAACGAATTGTCGAACCTGCGCGTCGTCAGCTGATCCGAAGGGCAGCGGTAGCGCACTGGCGCAACGGCTGGCACCGCCATGCTCTTGCGCCCGCCCGCCGGGGCGGGCAGATGTTGACCGCGCTACCGTGCATCCATCGCGGCGCGCTGGGGAGTGAACAGATGCCCGAAGCCGCCAATCATCTCGCCTTTGCGCTGGTCTGCCTCGGCATGGTGCTGACGCCTGGCCCCAACATGATCTATCTGATCTCGCGTTCCCTGTCGCAAGGGCCCAAAGCCGGACTGATCTCGCTTGGTGGCGTCGCGCTCGGCTTTCTCTTCTATGTGCTGTCGGCCGCGTTCGGCATCACCGCATTGCTGCTCGCCGTGCCCTTCGCCTATGACGCGCTGCGCTTTGCCGGCGCGCTTTATCTCCTGTGGCTGGCCTGGCAAGCGGTGAAGCCCGGCGGACGCTCGCCGTTCCAGGTGCGCGAATTGCCGAAAGACCGGCCACGCAAGCTGTTCATGATGGGCCTGATGACCAACCTGCTCAATCCGAAGGTGGCAGTGCTCTATCTGTCGCTGCTGCCGCAGTTCATCAGCCCCGGCAAAGGCCATGTCCTGTCGCAGCTTCTGGTGCTCGGCGCCACGCAGATATCGATCAGCCTCAGCGTCAATGCCATCATCGCGGTGACGGCAGGCTCGATCGCCACCTTCCTCGCCGGACGGCCGCTGTGGCTGGTCATCCAGCGCTGGATGATGGGGACCGTGCTGACGGCGCTGGCGCTGAAGATGGCGACCGACGCGCAACGCTGAGGGCTTCCTGGTTTTCCGAAAAACGGCCCCACTTTACGGAATCACGGTCCAGCCTACATTGGCCGCCTTATCTGCTGCGCCCGCTCCGGTTCGACCACCCTGCGGTAGAGGTGCCAGGTGGCATGGCCGAGCACCGGCATGACCACGGCGAGCCCGGCAAACAGCGGGATCGAGCCGACCACGAGAAGCACTGCGACCAACAGACCCCACAGTGCCATCGGCAGCGGATTTGCCATCACCGCGCGGGCCGACGTCTCAATGGCCGAGACCGCGCCGACGTCGCGGTCGAGCAGCAACGGAAAGGCAACCACGGTGGTGGCCAGCACGACCACGGCAAAGACGAAGCCGGCGGCGTTGCCGGCGAGGATCAGCGTCCAGCCCTTGCCGGTCATCAGCACCTCGCGGACAAAGCCGCCGATCGACGCTGGTGGCTGATTGCCGAACAGGCCGGTGTAGATCGATTGCGCGGTGTACAGCCACAACAGGAACAGCGCTACCAGCATGGCGCCGATCACCGCGATCGAGGGAACCGCCGGCGAGCGGCGCACGTCGAGTGCGTGCCGCCAGGAGGTGTTCATGCCGAGCTCGCGCCGGCGACTGATCTCGTAAAGACCGATCGCCGCAAACGGCCCGACCAGGGCGAAACCCGACATCAGGGGATAGATGAGCTGGATGGCATTGGAGCCAGACGTCCACTGCGTCAGGATCAGACCGACAACGGGGTAAATCAGGCCCAGGAAGACGTAGTGCGACGGTTTTGCCCAGAAATCCTCGACGCCGAGACGCAGTGCGGCGCTGAGATCCGCCGTGGTGATGCGACGCACCACGGGTTGCACATGCACCCCACGCGCGTCCGCCATGACATGAAAACCGGCCATAACCTTCCTCCCGTGTGTCGGGGGCGGTCACCGCCTGGATGGCCGCCCGCAGCTGCCACTAGTAGATGCAACACCATAGACGATTTGCCAGGACTTGTCGCCGAATCGATGGTCTCGGACACGCCCTCACGGGATTGTCATCGCCATGTCGGCGAAAGCCGGCGGCGCAGCATTTCGGATCTCCTTTCCGAATCTGCTTGGCCTGTTGTCGCGATTTTCACCGCCCTGCCCGGCAAAAGCCATGATCGCGACTATGTCAGGCAGGCATGACAGCTCAAGAAATCGAAATCCGTCAAGCAGGCCTGAACAGGCGCAAATGGCTCCAGGCAGCCGCCCTCGCGGCATTGGCCGGGCTCGCTGCCTGCAGTACCGTTTCGCTGCCAACCGGTGAAGGCGCCGGGGTCTCCTCCTCCGCCACCGGCACGTTGACCAGTATCCGCGCCTCGGCGGGTCTCGCGCCGCTGATCCCCGACGCGCAACTCGAACAGGCGGCCTTGCAGCAGGCCGGCTACATGGCGCAGGGTGGCCGCATGACCCACACCACCGGCTGGGGCAAGGATTTCGCCTCGCGGGTCAAGGGCAACGGCATCGCGGGTGCGGCGGCCGAGAACATCGCCGAGGGCCGCTTCGACCTGCAGAAGCTGTTCGACATCTGGGTGCATTCGCCCGGCCACCGCCGCAACATGCTCGACCCGCGCTTTACTCGCTTTGGCCTTGCCTATGTGCGCGACGGCCGCGACAGCAACCTCCGCTACTGGAGCCTTGTGCTCGGAAAATAAAAGCAGGCGTATCGCCGCCCGTGCGATCTTCGTCGAGCCGACCGGGCCCGCTTGCTGAGCAGTCCGTCAATCCTTTTGGTTGAGCAATTTCTCGATGTCGCGGGCAGAGACCGGCTTGCTGAAATGGTAGCCCTGCATTTCGTCGCAATTGTTCTTGAGCAAGAAGGCCACCTGATCGTCGGTTTCGACACCCTCGGCGATGACCCTCATGTTCAGCTTTTGACCCAACGAAATCACGGCGCTGGCCACAGCCTGATCGTTTTCGTTGTCGGCGACGTCGTTGATGAAAGACTTGTCGATCTTTAGCCGCGCAACTGGAAAGGTCTTGAGCGCGCTGAGGCTGGAATAGCCGGTTCCGAAATCGTCGATCGATATCTGAACGCCCAGGCTTTGCAGTTCGTTCATTGTCGCGACCGCCAATTCGATATCCTGCATGATGAGGCTTTCGGTCACCTCCAGCTCGAGATATCTGGCCTCCAGACCGCTGTCCCTGAGTGCATTGACGACGCGACCGACCAGGTTCCTTTCTCTGAACTGCCGTGCCGACACATTCACACAGACGGTCATCGGCGGCAGACCCGCATCCTGCCAGGCCATGTTCTGTCGACACGCTTCATGCAGAGCCCAGTCGCCGATCGGCACGATCAGACCCGTCTCCTCGGCCATCGGAATGAAACTGGCCGGCGCTACCACCCCCAGTGCCGGATGGTTCCAGCGAATCAACGCTTCGACCGCAAAGACGCGCCCTGAGCGAAGATCGACTTGCGGCTGATAGAGCAGCGCGAATTCTGAACGGGCCAGGGCGTTTCGCAACTCCTCCTGAAGCACGAATTTTTCATGCGCACTCAAGTTGAATTCGGGAGCATAAAACTGGAAATTGTCGCGGCCGAACTCTTTTGCGCGATACATAGCCGCATCGGCATTGGCCAGCAGAGTTTCCGTGCTCGTTCCGTCCTTGGGGTAGTTTGCGATGCCGATGCTGGCTGTCGCCCTCAGCCAATGCTCTCCAAGATGAACTGGCTCGGCAATCGCTGTGCGGATCTTCTGCAAGGTCTCCGAAATGAGATCGACGTTCGTCGGTTGATCAAACAGGACGATAACAAATTCATCGCCGCCAAGTCGGACCACGGTGTCGGTCGCTCTTACGCATTCAACCATGCGGTTGGCGACAATCTTCAGGAGCTCGTCTCCGGCATTGTGGCCGAGCGTGTCGTTGACGAGCTTGAAATTGTCCAGATCGATGAACACCACCGTCACCCAGCGATCGTATCGCTGCGCGTACAGGATCGCTTGAGAAAGCCGGTCCTCCAGCAAGGCGCGATTGGGAAGACCGGTCAGCACATCATGGTTGGCCATGAAGTGGATCTGGTCTTCAGCCAGTTTGCGCTCGATCGCGATTCCGGCAATGTGGGTCGTGAAATCAATCAGCCGGGTCTCGGCCTCGGCCGGTTCGCGCACCGTCATCGAATACATCGCGAACACGCCCAAGACGGTGCCCTGATGCGACAGGATCGGGGTCGACCAGCACGAACGATAGCCGAAGGCCGACACCAGTTCGCGATAATCTTCCCAGAGGGGGTCCTGCACGATGTCGGCGACAATGACCGACTCCCGCCGGTAGACGGCGGTCCCGCAGGATCCCACCTTCGGACCGATAGCGACACCGTCGATGGCGTTCGTGTAGTCTTTCGCCAGGCTCGGCGCGGCGCCGTGCCGCAAGTGGCGGCCGTCCTTGTCGAGCAGCAAGACGGAACCGAATATCCCAGTCAACTGGGATTCCACGAGGCGCATGAGACGGTCGAGGACGGCCTCGAGCGGAGCGCTCATCGCGATCATTTCCAGGATATGCGCCTGCCCGTTCCTAAGGACGTCCGCTTGCTTGCGGGCAGTGATGTCATGGGCAATGCCAACCAGACCGAGGATTTCGTTTTGAGCATTGCGCAACGGCACCTTCGTCGACGAGAGCCATTTGCCGGTGCCTGACGCATCGACAATGAACTCCTCCTCGTCGATCACCGGTTGTCCGCTGTTGAGGACGTTCTGCTCGATGAGGCGAAATTTCTGCGCCAGTTCCGGGGCATGGAGATCAAAATCGGTCAAGCCGATCATGTCTCTGGTCTTATCCCGGCCACTGTCGGCCGCAAGAGCGCTGTTGACCACGACAAAGCGGCTTTCCCTGTCCTTGACCCAGAGATAGTCGGGCACCCAGTCGATCAACGTTTGCAGCGAGATGCGCTCGTCGACAATCTGGCGATTGGCAGCGAGTTCCGTAATGTCCTCATGCGTGGCCACCCAACTGCCATCGGGCATCGGCTGATGGCAAATCTGAATAGTTCGACCGTCAGTGAGTTTGGCGATCCAGATTTTCGAAGCGGTGCCCGAATTGACCGACCGGACCAATGCGAGATAGGCCTCGGCTGCCATCGTGGATGTTCCGGCGGCAACGCGGCGTTCGACGATTTCGCTCAATGTCAGACCCGATTGCAATCGCCCAGGCGCAATGCGGTAGATCTCCGCATAGCGCCGGTTGGACAGGATCAGCCGTTCATCGGCACCGAAAAAGCAGATGCCTTGCGAGATGTTGTCGATCACCGTCTCGAGCCGCAGCGCCTGTGCTTCGAGCGTTGCGACCGTCGCCCGAAGCTCGAGCTCAAGAGTTTCGTACGAAGCAGTTGCCAGTTTTGCAAGTACGGCCAGACTGGCCGACTCGGGCGCTTCGGTGACTTGCCTGGATGATTTCGTGACCAAACAGAGTTCCTCGGATTTTGTGCTTGGGAAAAACCGCCACCTGCAGAATGAAAGTCGGCCTATAGTGTTACCGATGTACTAATGACAGATAAACCGGATCGAAATCGGGCCGCGGGGCCTGGATGCCTGAAACTCAATCGTGCTTCCAGAACCACTCTTGAGCTTTCAGGCTCAGTGTTCTTCGGCATCAGGACGAATTCAGCTGACCACCGCCGCGACACGAGCCGCGCTTCAGCCGCGTCGGCCTCGACTATGCGCGAAGCGATTGCGACAGCGCCATTCGCTACTGGAGCCTCGCGCTTGGGAATAGGATGTTCTCCCCTACGCGGTCGTCGCCTTGAACTTGGCCATGAGGTAGGGACCGGATAGCACCGGTTCGTATTTCGGCGCCTCACCGTCGGCAAGGCATACGTCCAGCACCTCGATCCGCGCATCCCAGTTCGGCTGGTGAAAGAAGGCCATGGACTGGCGCCGGTCCTTGCCGCCCTTGTCGGCCGGCGGATTGACCACGCGATGCAGGGTGGAAACCCAGCGATCGTTGGTCCAGCGCGCCATCAGATCGCCGATGTTGATGACGAAGGCGCCCGGGATTGGCGGAACCGGCGTCCACTCCCCGTCCGGGGTGATGATCTCGAGACCGCGCGACTCGGCCTGCGGCAAGAGGATCGTCAGGCTGCCATAGTCGGTGTGGGCGCCGGCGCGGATCTGGCCGGGTTTCGGCGCGACATGTTGTTCAGGGTAATTGAGGGCTCGTAGCGCACTGATCGGCGCATCGAGATAGCTGTCGAAATAGCTCTCGGGCAGGCCGAGCGCGGTGGCGAAAACCCGCATGATGCGAACGGCGAGGTCCTCGAGCGCGGCATAATAGGCCTTCCATGCCTCGATGAAGCCGGCGGGCTCGGCCGGCCAGATCGTCTCGGCGTAGCAGAAGGCCAACGCCTCCGGATCACGCATGCCCGACGGCACGCGCAGCGGACCGCCGTTGAAACTTTCCTTCAGGTCAGGCGGCGTGTCGACATTGCGCGATTTGGCAAGCGCTTCGAGTTCGGGGCCGAGATAGCCGTAGGGGTAACCCTTATAAGGCGCCTTCGAACGCTGTTTTTCCTCCGGAAGAAGGTCGAAGAAAGCTCGCGCCTTCGACCAGGCGGCGTCGATCACGGGTTCCGGAATGCCGTGGTTCGTCACGGCCAGAAAACCGGTGCCGCGGCAGATGCGGTCGACCTCGGCGCCGAGCGCCTTTTTCTCCTCGTGGCCGGAGCCCTCGAACCGCCCGAGATCGAATACCGGGAATGTCGGATGTTGCATCGCATCTCCTCCAGGCCGAAGCCAATGCTCGCGGAGCCACCAGCGATGCATGACGGCATCGTCGGGACGGAGGCGATATTTCTCGAGCCAACCTCGGTTGGCTAGTGCATGAGCAGCGGAAAACGCTGGCCAGCCTTTTAGTCCATATGCGCGGCGGGTGCCCCACCGGCGGCCGGCGCCCGCGCCGGCTTGCGCAGCAGGAAGACAAACGGGACCGCGACCAACGTCATCATCATCAGTATTTTGAAGTCATTGACATAAGAGATCATCATCGCCTGGAGATTGACCATGCGATCCACCTGGGAAAGCGCCATCTGATTTCCGCTCGCCGCCGCCGGTGAGACCGCCCATAGATTGGGGTTGAACGGGTTGATGAAAGCTGAAAGCTCGGCATGGTTGATCTGCGTGTTGCGCACCATCAAAACCGTCACGACCGACACGCCGATGGACGATCCAAGATTGCGCACCAGGCTGAACAAGGCCGTGGCATCGGTGCGGAAGCGTACGTCAAGCGTGGCGAAGGCCACGGTCGACAGTGGCACGAACACCATTCCCATTCCCAGGCCCTGAATGACGCCGGAGCTGATGATCAGCCAGTTGTCCATCTGAGGCGTGAAGCTGGACATGGTGTAGAGCGACTGCGCGGTCAGGAGAAAGCCGATAACGACGAGTATCCTGGCGTCGATCTTGCTCATGAGTCGCCCGACGACGAGCATCGAAATCATCGTGCCGACGCCGCGTGGCCCCATGACGATGCCGATGGTGACGGTCGGATAGCCGAAGATGGTCGACAGCATAGGCGGCAGCAGCGACATGGAGGCCAGAATCAGCACGCCCATGACGAAGATGAACGCCAGCCCGGTCACGAAATTGCGGTCGAGGAAAATCTTCGGATCGATGAAGGGATGTTCTGATGTCACCGTGTGGATGATGAACACCCAGAACCCGGTGATCGAAAGGCCAAGTTCGATCCAGATCTCGACCGAGGAAAACCAGTCGACCTCGCCGCCGCGATCGAGCAGCAGCTGAAGCGCGCCGACGCCGAGCGATATCATGGCGAAGCCGAAGAAATCGAAGCTGCGCACCCGCCGTGCAACGGCCGGCAAATAGGCAGCCATGCCGAGGAAGGCGACGATACCGACCGGCAGGTTGATGAAGAACACCCAGCGCCAGTTGAAATTCTCTGTCAGCCAGCCACCCAGGGTCGGGCCCAGAATCGGCCCCAGCATGATGCCGGCGCCCCAGATGGCCATGGCCTGGCCGTGGCGTTCCCTGGGGTTGATGTCGAGCAGGAAAGTCTGCGACAGGGGCACGATCGCGGCGCCGAACACGCCTTGCATCAGCCGGAAGAACACCATGGTCTCCAGGCTCCAGGCGATGCCGCACAGCATCGAGAACACGGTGAAGCCGACCACCGCCGTCAGGAACAGTTCCTTGCGGCCGAAGCGGTCGGCCAGCCAGCCGGTCACCGGCGTCATGATGGCTGCGGCAACGATGTAGGAGGTCAGCACCCAGTTGATGTTGTCCGGGGAGGCGCCGAGATCGCCGGTCATGGTCGGCAGCGCGACGTTGGCGATCGTCGTGTCGAGCGCCTGCATGATCGTCGCCAGCATCAGCGCGACCGTGATCAGGCCGCGATGCGGCACTTCGCGAAAGGGTTCTGGCGTGCTCATGATGTGGAACTTCCGGCAGGTAACAAAGTCGTGTACAGTTGGCTTCCGGGCGGCAGAGCCTTCCGTAAGGAGAGACTCTCATCGCGGTGGGACGCGAGTATCGATGTGGGGGTTACATCGACCGAGCGTCTCGACCTGGCGGACGCCTGCCGCCCGGAAACCGAAGGACCAAAGGGTCCGGCGTCGAGTGGTTCAGGGTTGGAGCGAACAGCATCTTCGATGCAGCCCGGCCATCTAACCCTTCTCCCTTCACACCCTCCCCTCGGACCAATCTTGCCATCTGTGTCACGCCAAGCGCGGCGAGCGCCCTATTTGACCTCACCCGCGGTGGCGTGGCCGAATATGGCGGGAAACCCGCGCGAAACGCCGGTGTCCACGGTGACGGCGGTGCTCATGCCGGTGCGCAACGCCATCCGGGCGTCGGCATCGGTCAGCTCCAGGCGCACCGGAATACGCTGCGTGACCTTGACCCAGTTGCCCGTGGCATTCTGGGCAGGCAGCAGCGAGAATTCGGCTCCCGTGCCGGCACCGATCGCCTTGACCGTCGCCTCGAAGGTGCGGCCCGGATAGGTATCGACCACGATCTCGGCCTTCTGGCCGGGCTTCATATGGGTCAGCTGGGTTTCCTTGAAATTGGCTTCGATCCAGGTGTCGCCGGTTTCGACAAGCGAAAAGAGCGGCGTTCCGGAGCCGACATACTGACCGACCTTGAACGACGAAGCCTGGCTGATGACGCCATCGGCCGGCGCCTTGACCGTGGTCTGCGCCAGGTCGTAGGCCGCCTTGTCACGCGCGGCGAGCGCGGCCATCACCGTCGGATGCCTGTCGGTCTCGATGTCGGGATTGCCGGCAAGTGCTGCCTTGGCGCTGATGATGCCTTGCTGGGCAACGGCCAATTGCTGCTTGGCCTTGTCGAGATCGTTTCTTGCCTGGTCCAGCGCCGACTTGGTGTTGATGCCCTTCTGGGCGAGGTCGGCGGCGCGATCATATTGCGACTGCGCGTAGTCGACTTCGCTGGTGGCGGACTTTTCCTGCGCCGTCGCCTGGCTGTAGGCGGCGCGCAACTGCTCGATGCCAACCCGTGCGACAGCAACCGCCGCGTCGGCCTGGGCCAATGCGATCCGGTATGGCTCTGGGTCGATGGCAAACAGCACGTCGCCCTGCTTGACCAACTGGTTGTCAGCGATGTCGACCTGAACGATGCGGCCGGCCGTATCCGATGCGATCGACACCTTGGCCTGCTGCAGATTTGCGTTTTCCGTCTCCTGATAGCGACCGCCGGTGATCCAGACATAGCCGCCGCCAACGACCAGTGCCGCAGGCAGCGCCACCATCAGCAGGGAGCGGCCCAGCCGGCGCTTCTTCTTCACAGGCGATGGGACCGGCTGGACCGGAGGTGCAACCGCCATGGGGGCAGCAGCCGGCTGTCCCGGCGCTTCCATTTCCAGCTTGGTCGCGTTCTCATCGATCTTGGCTACCGCGTTCATGCTGCTGCGCCTTCTGTATTCTTCACTTTTTCAATGGACGGCGTCTCGTCGTCCGCCAGGTTCTGGACCATCGCCTCAAGCCCCGTGATCAGGACGCGGCGATCTTCCGGCGACACGCCGGTCAGCGATTCTTCGTAGACTTCGCCAGCAAGACTCTTGATCAGGGCGTAGGCTTCGCTCGCCTTGGGTGTCAGGAAGATCATGCGGACGCGGCGATCAGCGGCGTCGGAACGACGCTCGATCCAGCCTCCCTCCTCCATGCGGTCGACCAGACGAGAAACGCTGATCGGCTCGATTTCGAGAAGTTCGGCCAGCCGCGCCTGCGCGACACCATCTTCCTTGGCAACGCGGACAAGAAGCCGCCATTGCGCCGAGGAAAGTCCCAAACCACTGGCTCTCGCCTCGAAGCGCTTGCGCATCAGGCGCTGCACGTCGTGGATCAGGAAGCCCAACCTGTCTATGCCATCGGAAACCATGAGCGGGATATATAATAAGCGTGCTCACTATTCAAGATGCCGCATTACGCCAAAAGCTGGCAAATGTGGATGGCAGCCCTGCGATGCAGTCATGGTTAGCGGTTGGTGAACATCTGGCGGGTGGCCATCCCAGTCGGCACGACCGCATCCGCCACGTCAGGATGCACGCCCCGGAGAGGCGCCGTTTCGGCCTCAGCGACCTACTGGTCGCGTCTGACATATTGATGTACAGCCGCAGATCAGGATCGGGGGATCGACGAAATGCCGACGCTTTACGCTCTCAAGCCGGCTTTCCAGGGAAGACTGCGGCCGCTGGTCAATCGGCTGGCGGCAATCGGAGTTACCGCAAACAGCATAACCATCCTGGCGGCCCTATTGTCGATCGCGGCCGGGACGGTCATCGCGATCTTGCATGAATGGCGCTCGCTTCTGCTGCTGATACCCGCGGTGATGTTCGTGCGCATGGCGCTAAATGCCATGGATGGCATGCTGGCGCGGGAACACGGGCAAGCTTCGACGCTCGGCATGTATCTGAACGAATTTTGCGACGTCGTCTCGGACCTCGCGCTGATCTTGCCGTTCGCCGCCTTTCCACAGTTCAGCCCATGGGGCGTCGTCGCCTTCGCCATGTCAGCCGTGCTGACCGAGTTCGCTGGCGTGCTCGGCATCGCCGCCAAGATCGGACGAAACTATGCCGGGCCGTTCGGCAAAAGCGACAGGGCGCTGGCGCTGGGCGTGGTCGCCGTGCTGTGCGCCGCCGGGCTTTGGCCGGCAGCCATCGCACCGCTTGTGTTTCCGGCCATGGCAACGCTTTCGCTGTTGACCGCCATAAACCGGATACGCGCCGGCCTTATTGGCAGCGCCAGCTGAGCATCGAGGCTCGCCATGCCGCCAGAGGGAAAGACCATGTTGCACGAGCCAATCGCAGCCGTGGTTGCGGAAAGCCTTGATCGGCAAGCGCAAGAGCGTGTCTTCCGCAGCCATGACGGGACGGAGATCTTCTACCGGTTCTGGCCGGCGGCTTCCGCCAATGCCAAGGGCGCGGTGGTGCTCTTCCACCGCGGCCACGAGCATGGCGGTCGCATGGCCCATCTCGTCGACGAATTGCAAATGCCCGACCACGCTTTCTACGCCTGGGACGCTCGCGGCAATGGTCGCTCGTCCGGCGAGCGCGGCTATGCCCCTTCCTTTTCGGCCCTGGTGCGCGACATCGACTGCTTCATGCGCGAGATCGCCGTCAAGGATGGCTTCGCCACGCAGGATATTGCGCTGGTCGCGCAATCCTTCGGCGCCGTGCTCGCTGCAGCCTGGGTGCACGACTATGCGCCCAAGCTGCGTGCCATGGTGCTGGCCTCACCGGCCTTTTCGGTGAAGCTCTACGTGCCCTTCGCCAAGGAAGGCATCGCGTTCTGGCAGCAGATCAAGGGGCGTTTCTTCGTCAATTCCTACGTCAAGGCGAAGTTCCTGACCCATGATCCCGTGCGTATCGCCTCTTTCGAGAGCGATCCGCTGATCACGCGGCCGATCGCCTCCAACATCCTGGTCGAACTCTACCAGCATGCGGCGCGCATCGTTGCGGACGCACGCGCCATCACGGTGCCGACGCAGCTTCTGCTTTCGGGGAGTGACTGGGTGGTGCGCCACGGCCCGCAGCACGAGTTCTTCGTCAATCTCGGCAGCCGCGCCAAGGAACGCCATGTGTTGCCGGGCTTCTTCCATGACACGCTCGGCGAGCGCGATCGGGCGCGGGCCCTCGACCTGATCCGGCCGTTCCTGGCCAGGCAGTTCGCCGCGCCGGACGCGCCGGTCGACCTCAAGCAGGCGGATATCGCCGGCTACACGCGCGACGAGGCCGACAGGCTTGCCTCGCCACTAGATCCGCTGTCGCTCAAGGGCCTTCATTGGGCATTCAGCCGTGCCTCCATCCGCATGGGCGCATGGTTCTCGTCGGGTATGAAGGCGGGCGTCACCACCGGCTTCGATTCGGGCTCGACGCTGGATTACGTCTACGAGAACGACGCGCGGGGTCTTACACCTCTTGGCCGCGTCGTCGACCGCATCTTCCTGGAAGCCATTGGCTGGCGCGGCATCCGCCAGCGCAAGCTGCATCTCGAAGAGCTGATCGGTTCCTGCCTGGCGACACTGAAGGCCGCCGGCCGGCCAGTCCATATTCTCGACATCGCCGCCGGCCACGGCCGCTATGTCCTCGATGCCATCGTGAAGTGCCCAGACCAGCCGGCGAGCGTGCGTCTGCAGGATTATTCCGACCTCAACGTCCAGCTTGGCCGCAAGCTGATCGCCGAGCGGCAATTGCCGGCGAGTGTCTCGTTCCAGCGCGCGGATGCTTTCGATGCCGACATGCTCGCCGCCGTCGATCCGGCACCCGACCTCGCCATTGTGTCGGGTCTTTACGAACTGTTCGCCGACAACGCGCTGATCACCCGTTCGCTCGGTGGATTGGCCCGCGCCATGCAGTCGGGAAGCCTACTGCTCTACACCAACCAGCCCTGGCATCCGCAGCTGGAGATGATCGCACGCAGCCCGACCTCGCATCGCGGCGGCCAGGCCTGGGTCATGCGCCGGCGCACGCAAGGCGAAATGGACCAGCTCGTCGAAGCCGCCGGTTTCGAGAAACTCGACCAGCGCATCGACCAATGGGGCATTTTCACCGTCTCGGTCGCACGGCGGCGCTGAACAGGATGGTGTCATCGCTTGCATCCACGGCGCGCGCCGAACCTTACGGCCGGGTGGTCTTCAGGGCAGCTCTTTGGCTGGCCTTCCTGACGCCGTTCTTCTACCTGACCTACGGTTTCGCCAACTGGTTGGCTTCACGGCGCGACGATGTCGGCAGCATCGTGTTTTCCTGGGAGCACAGCATCCCGTTCATCGCCTGGACCATCGTACCCTACTGGTCGATCAACCTTTTCTACGGCCTGTCGCTGTTGCTCAACGATAGCAGGCAGGGGGTCGACCGGCTGGCCGGGCGTTATCTCACGGCGCAGATCGTGGCCGTGGCCTGCTTCGTTCTGTTCCCGCTGACCGCGACCTTCATGCGACCGGAAACGACCGGCGTGCCGGGTTTCCTGTTTGGCGTGCTTGGCGGTTTCGACAAGCCTTTCAACCAGGCGCCCTCGCTGCACATCGCCCTGCTGGTGATCATCTGGGACCACTGGCGCCACCGGCTCGGCGGCCTTTTCCTGCCGCTCTGGCATGCCTGGTGCTTCCTGATCGGCGTCTCGGTGCTGACGACCTGGCAACATCATTTCATCGACATCCCCACCGGCGCGCTGCTCGGTTTTTTTGCGCTGTGGCTGTTTCCGCGCAGCGGCGACTTGCCGTTTTCCGGCGCCCGACTGACCGGCGATGCGAAAGCGCGGCGGCTGGCGCGGTTCTATGCGCTGGGTGCTGTCCTTGCGCTGGCGGGCGCCGCGTTCGGCGCCTTCTTTTCCGCCGTCGCGCTTGTCCTGCTTTGGCCGGCGCTGGCGCTGGCCATCGTCGCCTTCGTCTATGCCGGGGCAAGCACCAAGGTGTTCCAGAAGACGGCGGAAGGCCATGTGTCCCTGGGAAGCCGTATCCTGCTTTCCCCCTATCGACTGGGCGCCAGGGTCAATATCGCGATATGGACGCGCAAGCTCCCGCCGCTCGTGGCGGTCACCGATGGCGTCTTTCTCGGCCGCTTTCCGACGGCGAGCGAAGCCAACAGCTTCGGCACGGTCATTGATGTCGCCGCCGAACTTGAGAAGCCGGCTGGAGCAAATTGCCGTTGGATCAGCTTGCCGATGATCGACTTGTTGCCGCCGCCAGTGACGATACAGCAGCAGACAGCCAGCGCGCTGGAGAGCGCGCGCCGCGACGGCACCGTGCTGGTGTGCTGCGCGCTCGGTTTCCAACGCAGCGCCGGCGTTGTCGCCGAATGGCTGGTGGCGACAGGCAGAGCCAGGACGCCGGTGCTTGCCCGCGAGATGCTCGTCGCCGCCGGCCGGCCGATTCATCTTGCCAAGGCCACGGAGCGGGCGGCGTCATGACGGACAATGACAGCCGGGAACGCGCCAAACGCTTCGCCCGCATGCTGATGCAACAGGCCGCATGGCCGGCTGCAGTTGTGGTGGCCGCAAATATTCTCACGCCCTTGGCTGCTTCGGCGCGCGGCGCCTTCGAGACCTGGCCCGCGGCCGTCGCCCTTTCGGTCGCCGCCGCGAGCGCTGTCGCCGTGCTGGCGCTTTCGACGCTGCTGGCATTCGATGCGCTGCTGTTCCGATTGATGGCCAGCCATGAAGACGAGGCTTCCAGCGGTGCCGCGGTGGATGACATGCTGGCGCGCATGCGCCTGAAGCCTATCCCGTCCGCCATACGCCAGTTCGATGACCGGGTTGCCGGCACGCGCCGGTTGCTCACCCGCCAACGCGCAGCCCTTGGCCTGTTTGTGGTGATGCTTTTCGCGGCGGGATTCTGGGCGCCGCGATGAGCAAGCTTTCGCTCAAGACCTTCACCATGCTGCAGACGGCAACCTCCGTCGGCCTATCGGTCCTGGCCTGGGTGGTGACCGGCGTGCGTCCGATCTGGAATGGCAGCTTGCCGTCGGACCGGCAGCGTATCTATTTCGCCAATCACACCAGCCATGGTGACTTCATCCTGCTATCGGCCTGCCTGAGCGAAAAGGAGCGCGCTATCACCCATGCCGTGGCTGCCGGCGAATACTGGGGGAAGTCGCGGCTGCGCCGCTTCATCGCCGAAGACATGCTGTCGTCCGTGCTCATCAACCGGCAATGGACCAGGCCGGAGGAAAACCCGATCGAGATCATGCTCTCGGTTCTCGATCAGGGCCACTCGCTGATCCTGTTTCCCGAAGGCACCCGCAACATGACCGACCAGCCGCTGCTGGCCTTCCGCTCCGGACTGTACAATCTGTCGATGGCGCGGCCGCAAGTCGAACTGATCCCGTGCTGGATCGAGAATATGTCGCGTGTGCTGCCCAAGGGCCAGTTCCTCCCGGTGCCGCTGCTCTGCCGTGTCGTCTTCGGCGCACCGGTAACGGTGGCCCCCGGCGAAGAACGCCGCGCCTTTCTCGACCGCGCCCACACCACGCTTCTGGCGCTCAACCCGCGCCCCGAGCGAGACGATTGATGCGCCACGACATCTCCATCCTGATCATCGGCCTGCTCGCGGTGCTGACGACCGCCAGCATCGTCGCCGCCATACTTTGCGCGCGGGCGCCGAAGCCACTCAGCTCGACGCTGGTCAATCTCACCCAGCGCATCAACGCCTGGTGGGTGATGGTGGCGCTGATGACGGTCGCCTTCTTCTTCGGCCGCTACGGCATGACCATCCTGTTCGCGCTGATTTCCTTCGCCGCCCTCCGCGAATTCGTGACGCTGACGCATACAAGCCGCAGCGACCATTGGGTGCTGCTTGGCATGTTCGGCATCATCATACCGTTTCAATACTGGCTGGTATGGACCGCCTGGTACGGACTCTTCGTCATCTTCATTCCAGTCTACTGCTTCCTGTTGATGCCGGCCATCACCGCGCTGCATGGCGACACCGAACGCTTTCTCGAGCGGATCGCCGCGCAGCAATGGGCGGTGATGATCTCGGTCTATTGCGTCAGCCATGTTCCCGCGCTGTTGACGCTCGATGTGCCAGGCTTCGAAGGCCGCAACCTGTTGCTGATCGCGTTCCTGATCATCGTGGTACAAGGCAGCGACGTGCTGCAGTACATCTTCGGAAAGCTCTTAGGAAAACACCGTTTTTCGCCAACCGTGTCGCCGTCGAAAACCTGGGAGGGCCTGATCGGCGGACTGGTGTCGGCGAGCCTGCTCGGCGCGCTGCTGTCGTTCGTGACGCCCTTCTCGCCACTGCAGGCGGCGTGCGTGGCCTTCGTCGCCTGCTCGATGGGATTTCTGGGGGGGCTGGTAGCCTCCGCCATCAAGCGTGACCAGGGGGTCAAGGATTGGGGCCATCTCATCGAAGGCCATGGCGGCATGATGGACCGTACCGACAGCCTGGTCTTCGCTGCCCCGATCTTCTTTCACATCGTGCGCTATTTCTGGACGGTCTGAGCCGGCGAACTCTTGCCCGCCGCGCTCGGAGACGGTTGCCGATGCGTCCGGATGGTGAAAAGCGGCCTTGATACCGGCGTGGAACCGTTGTCGGTGGCGACGATCGCGCCGGTGGGTCTTCGGCAAGAAATACCGTGTGTCGGTATGGTTGACCTGCCGACTTTCATGGGAACACATAGCGGGTTGTTCGAGACTATAAGAAGCACTGGGGTCGAGCTTCATGGCGAAAGGCTCGCGCGAAATGACAGATATTTGCGGTTTCCGGAGCTCGTCGGGTCGTTGAAACGGCAAGCGAGCGAGGGGCTGGTTTTCCGCATCGGGCGCTGGATCGACGCCAGATCGTCCGCGTCGGTCGCGCCGGCGGGCAGAGCCGTGTTTACCGCAACGGACATTTCCACGGCGGGCCTCGCGTTCGACCGTCCGACCGCGCCCCGCGTTTCAATCATCATCAGCGCCTTCGGTGGCCTCGCCCAGACGCTGCACTGCCTGCGATCGATCGCGGCAAACCCTCCTTCGGTTCCAGTCGAGATTATTGTCGTCGAGGACGCTTCTGGCGATCCCGGGATGGCAGTGATGGCCGGAATTCCCGGTTTGAGATTTCATGACACCGGAGAAAACGTCGGTTATCTCCGTGCCTGCAATCTCGGTGCGGCGCTGGCCAGCGGAGAATTTCTTCATTTTCTCAACAACGATACAGCCGTTTCGTCGGGCTGGCTGGATGCAATGTTGGAGTTGTTCAACCGCTATCCGCAATGCGGTGCCGTCGGATCGAAGCTGCTCAATGCCGATGGCAGCCTGCAGGAAGCAGGCGGCGTCATCTGGCGCGACGGATCCGCCTGGAATTATGGTCGCTCGGACCATGCCATGCTCAGCGACTACAACTATGTTCGCGAGGTCGATTACTGCT
>NZ_JAPFQA010000027.1 GCF_027563465.1 Mesorhizobium qingshengii
ACCCGCCGGAATGGCTTCAAAAGCGAAAGGACAAGCAATGGCAATCGCCAAGAACACAATCTGCGTTTGGTATGACAAGGACGCCGAGGCCGCGGCCCGGTTCTACGCCGAGACTTTTCCCGACAGCTCGGTCGGTGCCGTCCACCGCGCTCCCAGCGACTACCCGTCCGGCAAGGCGGGCGACGTGTTGACGGTCGAGTTCGCGGTCGCCGGCATCCCCTGTCTCGGCCTCAATGGCGGGCCCGCGTTCAAACACAACGAAGCCTTCTCGTTCCAGATCGCCACTGACGATCAGCAGGAGACCGATCGTTACTGGAACGCCATCGTCGGCAATGGCGGCCAGGAAAGCGCATGCGGTTGGTGCAAGGACAAATGGGGTATCTCGTGGCAAATCACGCCGCGCGTGCTGACCGAGGCGATGGCTGCCGGCGGTGATGAAGCAAAACGCGCATTTGATGCGATGATGGATATGAGGAAGATCGACGTCGCCGCGATCGAGGCGGCGCGGCGCGGCTGACGGTTCTGGGTTGACCAGCCTTGCCTATCCGAAGATCCGCTCGCCCTGCTCGTCGATCAGTTGCATGCCCTTCTTGATCGAGATGTCGACGGCGTCGTCGAGCCCGGCGAAGCGGTCGGCGCGGATGAATTTGTGTTCCTTGAGGACGCCGTCGATCTCCTTGGAGACGACGCCGCAGGTCTGGTACTGGCCGTCCGTCTTGTAGGGCGTGGCGCTGATCAGGAATCCCTTGTGCTCAACCTGCTTGGCCGGCGCGGCACTCTTGGGTTCACTCGCTTCGCCGCTGCCGCCACCGCCGAAAAGACGCTTCAGAAAAGACATCGGGCTTCCTCCAACAGCATTCATCCCGCACCATGTAGAGTGGCGCGGGATGAATTTCACTATCGGTCCTTGGCCTGGCGGGCAAGTCCGGCTGAGCCGGAAGGCCTCACTTGCGCGACAGCGCTTCCAGTGCCTCGGCGGCACCTTCGAGGATGGCGATGGCCTCGGCCTGCTTGTCGGCCGGCGCGTCGACGAAGTCGCCGAGAGCCGCCCGCAAGCGGTGACGCACGGAGCGGAATTCGTCACGCGCCTCCGAACGATCCCCGCGACCGCCGCGACGCCCGCCTTCTTCGCTCTCGTCGTTCCAGCCGAACCAGTCGCGCGCCTTGGCCATCTTGCGGCCGAAGCGCTCGAGATGGTCGAGCACGCCGTCGATCATCTCGCGGTTGTCGGCAAGATGCGCCTGCCCGGCCTCGGTGATCGAGAACACCTTCTTGTTGCCGTCGGCGGCGGAGGCGGCATAGCCTGCCTCTTCCAGGAATGTCAGTGTCGGATAGACCACGCCCGGGCTCGGGCTGTAGATGCCGCTGGTACGCTCTTCCAGCGCCTTGATGATGTCGTAGCCGTGGCGCGGCGCCTCGGCCAGCAGCGACAGCGTGATCAGCTTGAGATCGCCGTCGGCCAGCATGCGCCCGGCGCGGAACATGTCGCCCGGACCACCGCGTCCGCCGCCACGACCGCCATGCCCGAACGGGCCAAAGCCGCCGCCGCGTCCACCGAATTTGCCGGCCATGTGCATGAACATGCGCTCGCCGAAATGTTTGTGCCCGAAATTGTCGTGCTTATGCATTGATTGCTCCTTGAGTTGTATCTTACGATATATCTTAACTAGGCGCGCGCCGGCGTTGAGTCAAGATATATCTTACGATGTATCTAAATGATGCCGCAAGGGGCTTGCCGGCCCCAGCCTGGCCGCCATATGGGATGACCGCCTGGGCCTGTCCTGGCTGGGTGGCGTTTCCGACGCTGCTTGTGGTTCTGCCGCCGGTGCGCCGCATTGTCGGCTGGCTGTGCGAGGCCTCGCCTCGTCAGGCGGCTACGCGGAAAGGCCCGAAGGCAATTTCGGGCCTTTCGGCCTGCAGTGGCGCCTAGTCTATCGTTTCCTGACCGGCTGGCGGATCACCGTTCTCAGTTTTTCTGGTGCCGCCTTGCGAGGGTCACCCAGGTAGATCTCGTGGTGCTTGCCGTTTTCCACGAGACCGTTGGCGGGCAGGAATTCCTCGTGCAGGCGCAGGATCGTCGGTCCTTCCGCGCTATAGGGTCCGATGTGCATGATCTGCACCGCCGTCCCTTCGTGGAAGAACTGCAATCTGAGGCTTTCGGGCGGCTCGCCGAGCTTCGCGCACGCCTTGTCGAGCACCGCCTTGAACATTTCCCCGGTGATCCAGTCCGGCTGCATGATCATCATGGTCCACGACCAGAGATGCTTGTCGCCCGTCAGGAAGCTCGACATGTCCTCGGCCCACCACAGCCCTTCCAGCGGAGCCACCCCATAGTCCTTGCCGAGTTCCTTTTTCGACATGAACTTCAGCGGATAGCTCACCGAGTAGAGCCATTCGATCGCGTGCCGGTACTCCTCGGAGGTGTTCGGGTCGCCCTTGCCGTCGATCATGGCAAACTGCAGCTTGGGAACATCGACCAGGGAAAACACACCCACGGGAGGTTGCCAGAACGCCTTCATGATTTTCTTGAAGTCGACCTTCTCCATCACATGCCTCATCGAAAGCGATGGTTCCACAATCGAGGTTACCGACAAGGGCGGCATTGATTGAGGTCAATACGATGCGAGGCGGCAGGCAAGGCAAGGATTACCAGCGTCCCTTGCGCCGGTTCCAGGCGTAGAGCAGGTCGGCGAAACGGTCGTAGGCAAGGCGGGTCAGCGGCAAGGCAATCGGATTGCCGAACAGCGTTGCCAGCCAGCCCTCGCCCGGCGTTGCCTTCCAGACGGCAATTACCACATCGGCGCCGACCAGCAGTTGGCCCTGTGCATCGGTGGCGTGCAACCGGCGGCGGATATCCTCCAGCGAGGCTCCAAATCCGGCAAGTGCTGCTGGTTCAAGGTTGATGTCGCGAAATTGGATGCGGCCGGCCTTGACCGCCTCGACAAGCCGCCGTTTCTGCCTGCCGATGCCGGCATCACAGACCGGGCAGCGCGTGTTGTACCAGACACTCAGGGCAGGCTTGGTCCCTGGCTCGAGCATATGCTCAGCCGTGCCCGTGCCGGTGGTGCAGGTCGGGATAATGCGGATGCCGGTGGCGCATCGGCGCATGCCGGTGCCAGTGCGAATGCGGCTCGCTCACCGGCCCGTCATGATGGTGCTGGTGGTGCTCGTCATGCACATGGCTGTGCTCGTGTTCTAGTTCCTCGTGGTCATGCTCGTGCTCGTGGCGCTCCGACAGATGCAGCCAGAGGCCGAAGCCCATCAGAAGCCCGGCGATCGCCAGCTTGAGCGTGACGGCGTCACCCAGGATGGCGATCGCCAGCAACGCGCCGATGAAGGGCGCGAGCGAGTAGTAGGCCCCTGTCCGTGCCGTGCCGAGATGGCGCAGCGCCACGATGAACATCGCCAGGCTGACGCCGATGCCGAAGAAGCCGACGGCCGCGGTGGCAGCGATGACTGACGGTGGGGGAAACGAAGCCCCGGCGGCAAGCGCCAGCCCGACATTGACGACACCCGCCACCAGCCCCTTGAGCATGGCGATCACCACCGGATCGGTGGCCGAGATCCTGCGCGTGAAATTGTTGTCCAGCCCCCACGCCAGGCACGCCCCGGCGACGAGCACGGCGCCGAGGTTGAAGGCGACGCCTCCGCCTTGCCACGACAGCAGGACAGCGCCGGCAAGGATGGCGAAGGCACCCACAAGCAGGCGCCGGTCGACATTCTCGCGATAGACGAGCCAGGCGATCGCCATCGTCGCCAGCCCTTCGAGGTTGAGCAGCAGCGCGGAACTGGACGCGGTGTTGAGACTGAGGCCGAACATCAAGAGCACCGGGGCGACGATGCCGCCGGCGCCGATCGCCAGCGCCAGCCATGGCATGTCCCTGGCGGTCAGTTGCGCCTCGCCGGCGCCGGTGCCGCGAGCCAGGCGATAGAGGGCCAGCCCGACACCGGCGCCGAGATAGAGCAGGCCGGCCAGCATGAAGGGGTTGACGCTGTCGAGCAGCAGCTTGCAGAGCGGCGGCGCCGCGCCGAACAGGGCGGCCGAGCCCAGGGCAAGCGGCACGCCGGGCCACAGATGCGCATGTGAATTCGGTTCGGACATGGCCACATCCTAACGCATGTCGCTGCGGCGCGCAGCGATTTTGGGATAATGATCACCCATAAAACAAGGGGATTATCCCCTTGACACAAGTACCCCTCTCTAAAGTCCTCTGGGGAATCACGCGGCGAGCATCTCTAAAAAACGTAATCACTAGTGATTTCCTTTCATGATTGCATTATATGATGTCTATGTTATGTTGCCTTCATGACCGACGAATCATCCCCGCCGCCGCCGCCGCCCGAACCTCCGCTGACGAAGCCGGATGCTCTAGACGAGTATGAGACTGCGGGCGTCATCAGTATACTCATTAAGACGATAGCTGCTGATGACAGGATCGCTGCTCTTACCAAGCAGCTAGTAGAGTTGAATGCTTCCATTGCGGCCGATCGACTGAGCCGGGCCAAAGGTGTGAATGCGCTGAGCATCTACGGGTTCGACCCGTTGAATGCCAAGATCTGGACAGCAGTTCGTGAAGTGATCGGCGACGAGAAGTATGATGGAGCCGTAGCAATCGCTAGAGGTAAGTTCCCTCAACTCCTCCAAAAACCCATCAAGGATGCTGAAAAAACTGAAGCTCCGCCCCAAACCGACGCTACCATATCTAGCGAGTCATCTTCGGCGACACCGACGATCAGCGACGCAATTTTGGCATTCCTAAAGGAATGCGGAGCCTCGGGAGCGAAGGTTTCAGCGGTCAAAGAGCAACTGTCAAAGGCCTACGGCTTCGAGACTCATGAAAAAACGCCGGGCATGACGCTCTATCGCCTGCTTAAAGAAGGCAAGGTTCGTCGTGGAGGGCGCATATGGTTCTATGTCGATCCCGCAATGGCGGTAAAGACAGAGAACCCCGGCGATGACACGCCGGGGAACGATAACACTGTAGACGAAAAGGAGACCACGGAATGATTAAGCATTCCTTCGGGTGGCAGGGGCGCCAACCCCTCGTCCACCCCCTGCTCTTGTTAAAGAGCTAGCGGCAGCCGCACCGGGGACATACACCTCGGTGCGGTTCCTTACTAACACACCTACGATTCATAGGTCAAAAGGAACTTAACATGGCAAAGAAACCGCCTCCACCTCCCTCTCGGCATACTACGCCGAAGGAAGCTACCCTTGCATCGCACGTCCTTTCAGGAGCGATCAAGCCAACCTCCGCGCAGTCACGTTCTTTGGCAGCATCCGTGTTGTCACAGGACGCGCCTAAGCGGAAGAAGTAAGACCCGGCTCATTTAGCCGAGTAATGCGAAGGACACAGCGCGTAGGGATTTGGATCACTCCAGAAATTTGCGCGCTGTGTTCAATGCCACCTGGCGCTAGCGCCTGGATCCGTTCGTCGTCTTGGATCAGCCAACCCACAGAACGCGTCGGCTCAATCCGTTGATCAGGCACCGTCAAGACAGCGCCTGATCGTCGGCCTCCGCGCTGTTTTCAGGGCTCTATCCGAGTGAGGTGATGATCTCGCGGTAGGCGAATTCGGGGAAGGCTTTCAGCGTCCGCGTCCTGACGTTGCCACCCGCCGCCAGCATCAGCGAGAAACGCGCCATGACCGCGTCGTCGGGCGCTTCGACCACCGCCACCATGTCGTATTCGCCCATGGTCAGGTAGAACGCCTTGAACGATCCGCCCATGTCCCCCAACTGCTTCCTGGCGGCGTCGAGCCGCTTCGGTGACTCGCGCACACTTCTGGCGCCCTGCTCCGTCCAGTTCATCAGCACGATGTAGCTTGTCATGGCACACCTCCCTCCGGGGCCACGGAGCACGGCGGCTTCGCCGGGGCGGGCATCCGGGTTTGTCGCCCAGAAAAATGCATCCGACGCAAAATTATCCTCCCGAAGTGCATGTGCCGCAAGAGCGCGCGCCACGAACGAAGAAGGGCGCCAATGGCGCCCTTCAAATCGTGGTTGTTCGGGAAATATCAGCTGTCGAGGAAGCTGCGCAGCTTGCGGCTCCGGCTCGGGTGCTTGAGCTTGCGCAGCGCCTTGGCTTCGATCTGGCGGATGCGCTCGCGGGTAACCGAGAACTGCTGGCCGACCTCTTCCAGCGTGTGGTCGGTGTTCATGCCGATGCCGAAGCGCATTCTGAGCACGCGCTCCTCGCGCGGCGTCAGCGAGGCCAGCACGCGCGTCGTGGTTTCGCGCAGGTTGGCCTGGATCGCCGCGTCGATCGGCAGGATCGCCATCTTGTCCTCGATGAAATCGCCCAGATGCGAATCCTCCTCGTCGCCCACCGGCGTTTCGAGCGAGATCGGCTCCTTGGCGATCTTCAACACCTTGCGCACTTTTTCGAGCGGCATGGCGAGCTTTTCGGCCAGTTCCTCCGGCGTCGGCTCGCGGCCGATCTCATGCAGCATCTGGCGCGAGGTGCGCACGATCTTGTTGATCGTCTCGATCATGTGCACCGGAATGCGGATGGTGCGCGCCTGGTCGGCGATCGAACGCGTGATCGCCTGCCGGATCCACCACGTCGCGTAGGTCGAGAACTTGTAGCCGCGGCGGTACTCGAATTTGTCGACCGCCTTCATCAGGCCGATATTGCCTTCCTGGATCAGGTCGAGGAACTGCAGGCCGCGATTGGTGTACTTCTTGGCGATGGAGATGACGAGGCGCAGATTGGCCTCGACCATTTCCTTCTTGGCGATCGCGGCTTCGCGCTCGCCCTTCTGCACCTGGTTGACGATCTTGCGGAATTCCAGGATCGAGATCGCCGTTTCGGTGGCCAGATGCTGGATCTCGGCGCGCAGGTCCTTGATCGCATCCTTCTCGTTCTTGGTGAATTCCTTCCAGCCGCGCGAGGTCAGATTGGCGATCGAGCGCGTCCAGTTCGGGTCGAGCTCGGAGCCCTGATATTCCTTCAGGAACTCCTCGCGGCGCACGCCGTAGCTTTCGGCCAGCCTGAGCAGCTTGCCCTCGTTCTGCACCAGGCGCTTGTTGATGTCGTAGAGTTGCTCGACCAGCGCCTCGATGCGCGCGGTGTTGAGCGACAGCGACTTCACCGCCTTGATCAGCTGGTCCTTCAGCTCCTTCAGCCGGCGGTCCTGGCTGGGCGACAGCGTGCCGGCGGCGGCCAGCCGGTTCTCGACCTGCTGGTCCTGCAGCTTGCGTAGCTTCTTGTAGGTGTCGGCGATGACGTCGAGCGTCTCCATCACCTGCGGGCGCAGTTCGGCTTCCATCGCTGCCAGCGACAGGCTTGCCTCGTCCTCGTCTTCCTCGTCGTCATCGACCAAGCCGCGCGTGTCTGCGCCGACATTGGTGATGTCGTCTTCCTCGTCGCGTCCGCGGCGTGGCTTTTCCTCGGCCTTGGGAGCTTCCTCGATGCGCTCGACCACCGGCGCCTGCTTGGCTTCGGGGCCGGCATAGGTGGCTTCGAGATCGATGATCTCGCGCAGCAGGATCTTCGATTCGTTGAGTTCGTCGCGCCAGATGATGATCGCCTGGAAAGTCAGCGGGCTTTCGCACAGGCCCGCGATCATCGTCTCGCGGCCGGCCTCGATGCGCTTGGCGATGGCGATTTCGCCTTCGCGCGACAGAAGCTCGACCGAGCCCATCTCGCGCAGATACATGCGCACCGGATCGTCGGTGCGGTCGGTCGGCTCTTTCTTGGTGGTGGTGGCGGCAACGGCGGTGCCGGTCTGCTCGGCCAGTTCGTTGGCGTCTTCCTCGGCGTCGGCGGCGGTGTCGCCGCCTTCGGGCTCCTCGCCCTGCTCGTCGTCCTCGACCACGTTGATGCCCATGTCGGACAGCATCGCCATCGTGTCCTCGATCTGCTCGGAGGTGACTTCCTCCGACGGCAGCACCGAATTCAGCTCGTCCATGGTGACATAGCCGCGCTTCTTGGCGGCCTTGATCATCTTCTTGACAGCATCATCGGAAAGGTCGAGCAGAGGGCCATCGGTGGCGCCTTCGCGTTCGGTTTCGACCTCTTCCTTTTCCTTTGTCGCCATAGTCTTTTTCTTCTCCTAGCGGCCGAACATCAAAGCCGCGTAAGCTGCCGGACCAGTCAAATCGGATGCGCTCGCTTGTGAAACGCGCTTCACCGGGCCAGTAACTGCATCTACGTTAAGTCCAGATTAACCCTGATATCTGTGGCAGGCAGCCTGCCTGTCCAGTGACCAGTACCTCACATCGCTGCATTTCCCGTCGACGCGGGTGCGGGTTAACGTTTCGAATCGTCCTGATTCCGCCATTCTGTCGGAAGGTCAAGCGGCTCTCGCATGATTCGCATGAAAAAAGCGAATCAATTACCCGACTTAGCCCGTCACGCGCCGATTGCACGCGCAACAACGCTTTCACATCTCACTCTCATGCCTGAGCCCATTCCGCCCCGGTGGGCCGGAATCAGCTCTATCTTTCCTTTGGTGGAAGCATGATGTTTTCCCACTTTTGGGGATCATGCTCTAAGCCCGCCCGGCCCTGCCCGAGGACACGCCAAACCCTTCGATCAGCGCTTCCGTCGCCTGTACATCCTGAAATTGCGCCTGAATTTCGATCAGGTGCCGATAGTTTTCGTCCGTGGGATCGGTGGCGAGCGCCGCTTCCGCCTGTTTCAGCTCCTTATGTAAGGTGCGCGCGCTGCGCTGCAAGTGCAGCGCCTGGCTGAAAGCGTCACGGGCATCGTCAAGGGCGGCGGTCTCCAGCGCCGGCCACTGGCGCGCCCGCCGGATCAGGCCGACGGCGCGCTCCCAGATCTCCGCGCAGCCGGCGCGCTCGATTGTCGCGATCACCGCGTGGCGGTCATTGGCCATGTCATGCGCCATCGCGTCGAGGATCGCCGCGTGCAGCCGCTGCAGGTCGGAGTTGGCAAGATCGAGAAACTCGATATGAGCGAAATTCTCGTCGATCAGCGCCGGATGGTTGACCAGCGCGACGATGATCGTCGCCTCGCGCATCGACATCCCCTCACTGCCGCGTTTGACCAGCGCCGACTGGCCGAGGCTTTCGGTGATCGCGATGCGGCCGCCACCGCTCTTGGCGAACTGTCCGCCGGGTGCGGCCGCCTTGCCCTGGCCGCGCTCGCCTGGCCGGCCGCCATCTTGACGCCCATGGCGCGCACCGCGCTGCGAGCCGAAGAAGCTCAGCACGCGCTCGCGCATCTCCTGTTGATAGTGGTAGCGCAGGCTTTCGTCGCGGATGCGGCTGGTCAGCTCGCGCAGCGTCTTCTCCAGTTCCGCCCGCCGCTCCGGCGTGTCGAAGACGCCGCCCGCCGTCTCGCGCATCCACAGAAGGTCGACCAGCGGCCTCGCATCGGACAGTACGGCACGGAACGCGTCCGGCCCCTCGGCCTTGACCAGATCGTCGGGGTCCTTGCCTTCCGGCAGCAGCGCGAAGCGCGCCGAGCGGCCGGCCTGCACCGACGGCAGCGCCATGTCGGCGGCCCGCCACGCCGCCTTCAGCCCGGCCTTGTCGCCGTCGAAGCACAGCATCGGCTCCGGCGCCATGCGCCAAAGCAGCTCGAGCTGGTTTTCCGTCAGCGCGGTGCCGAGCGGCGCCACGACGTTCTCGAAGCCGGCCTGGGCCAGCGCGATCACGTCCATGTAGCCTTCGACGGCGATGACCGTGCCGCCCTTGGCCAGAGCCTTGCGGGCGCGGGCGAAATTGTAGAGCACATTGCCCTTGTGGAAGAGCTCGGTGTCGGGCGAGTTCATGTATTTGGCAAGCGCATCGGGCGCCAGCGCACGGCCGCCGAAGGCGATGATCTTGCCGCGCGAATCCGGGATCGGGAACATGATGCGGTCGCGGAACCAGTCATAGGAAACCGGGATGTCGTCGCCATGGCGCACCAGGCCGCAGGCTTCGATGTCGGCCTTCGGAACGCCTTTTGCCGCGAGATGCTCCTTCAGCGCATTGCGGCTGTCGGGTGCAAAGCCAAGCCGGAACGATTGCTGCGTCGCCGGCGTCAGCCCACGGTCGCGCAGGTAGGCACGGGCTTTCGCCCCCTCAGGCCCTTGCAGCCGTTCCTGGAAGAACGCGGTCGCCATCTCCATGACGTCGGTCAGGCTGGCGCGTTCCTTCTCGCGCCGCTCCTCCTGCGCGTCGCGAACCGGCATCGGCACGCCGGCCATGTCGGCGATCTTCTCGACCGCTTCGGGAAAGCTCATCCCGTCGAGTTCGGTGAGGAACTTGAAATGATCGCCCGAGACCGAGCAGCCGAAACAGTGGTAGCGGCCCTTCTTGTCCTCGCAGTGGAAGGACGGGCTCTTCTCGCCATGAAACGGGCAGCAGGCCCAATAATCGCCACGCGGCGCATTGGTCTTCTTCCTGTCCCACGCGACACGCTGGCCGATAACCGATGAAATCGGCACGCGGTCGCGTATCTCGTCGAGGAAGGCGGGCGGAAAGCGCATCGGGCAACTCGTTTCCCGCTCATATAATCATGCCTGTCGGGGTCGACGACCCCTAATGCGGACCATACCCGGTTTCCACAGGGCAAGAAAGAAGGCGGCCGTTGCGGGCCGCCTTCTCTTTTCCGATCAGCATGGTTGCCGGCCCAGCCGGGATCTACTGCGCGGCGAGCGCGCCGAAGATGACGCCCGAGAGAATGCCGACCAGCACATAGTCGTTGCCCACGCGGATCCATTCCTGGCCGCGGCCGGGGCGATGCAGGCCGTAGCGGCCATAGTCGCGGATCGGCTGATGACGCTTCCAGCTCGAATATTTCTGGCCATTGCGCCAGTGGCTGCGCTTCACGACGACCTTCTTCTTGAAGACGCGCTTCTTCACATCGGCGTGGTGGCCGGGCTTCTGCCAGTCGACCTGGCTGTAATTCGACTGCGGAGCGTTCGGGGCATTCATCGGCGCGGCCTGGCCGGTGAGCGACGTGGCGGCCAGCATCGTGAAAGCGAGGGCGGAAAGGACAATGCGTTTCATGGGAAGTCTCCTTGGTTGTCGATGCCCAAGGGATAGTCGCCACGGGATGAACCGAAACTGAATACCCGCATTACAATTGTGTAATGAATTCCTTCATTTACCGAAGGGACTTGAACATCGTCGTAAAGCCAGGCGCCAGAAGCGCGGCGGCATGGCCGATCCGCGGCACGACCGCGGCTTGGCAATGCAACCATCCGCGCGTCCGTCCATTTTCCGACACGGCCTGTCGCGCCGCAACGGACCCTTGAAATCGACAAGATTTTATTATCCGGCTAAAATATTAGAGCTATTATCGACGACCGCCATGATCATGATTCGTACCCCTGTTTTTCACCTCGTTCGCCACGCTGCCCGCGTCGCGTCTCCTGCCTGCGTGCGGGCGGCGCCGCAATGAGCGGTTCGGTCGTTCTTCTGCATCTGGCCGGCGCGGTGGCGCTGATGCTGTTTGCCACCCGCATGGTGAAGACCGGCGTCGAACGCGCCTATGGCGACGTGCTGCGCCACAAATTGCGCGCCACCATGCGCAATCCGATCATGGCGGTGCTGGCCGGCACCGGCCTCGCCATCGCCCTGCAGAGCTCCACCGCCGTCACGCTGCTGGTCGGCTCCTTCGCCGGCTCCGGCATCGTCTCGGGCGCCGCCGGCCAGCTTGCCGTGCGCGGCGCCGAGATCGGCTCGGCGCTGGTGGTCAAGCTGCTCACCTTCGATCTCACGCTGCTGGTGCCGCTCTGCCTGATCACCGGCACGGTGATGTTCATGGCCACCGAGCGGCGCGACTGGCGCCAGTCCGGCCGCATCCTGGTCGGCATCGGCTTGCTGATCCTGTCGCTGGAAATGATCGGCCAGGCCTCGGAGCCGCTGCGCAACAGCCAGCTCCTGCCGGTCATCATCAACTACTTCTCCGGCGATTCCATCACCGCCTATCTGCTGGCCGCACTGATCACCTGGCTATTCCAGTCGAGCATCGCGGCGGTTCTCCTGATGGCAACGCTGGCCGGTCGTGGCCTGATCACGCCGGAACTCGGCGTCGTTCTCGTCCTCGGTGTCAACCTCGGTTCCTCGATCATCGCGCCGATGCTGACCCGTTCGGCCGGGCCCGAAGCGCGCGTCGTCCCGATCGGCAACCTCTTGATGCGCGGGCTTGGCTCGCTGGTCATGCTCATCGTGGTCATGATCTTCAGGCCGCACTTCGCCTTCCTCGGTTCGACGGCGGCGGACCAGATCGTCAACGCCCACATCCTGTTCAATGTGCTGATCCTGCTGGCCGGCCTGCCGCTGGCCGGATTCGTCTACCGCGCCTCGGAAAAGCTCGTCGCATTGGGCACCAGGCCGGCGCCGGCCAGCACGCTCGACGTTGTCGAACTGTCGGCACTCAACGAAAGCGCGCTCGATGTGCCGAGCCAGGCGCTGGCCAACGCCACCCGCGAGGTGGTGCGGGTCTGCGAGACGGTCGAGATCATGCTCCAGCGCATCATCGAGCTCTATGAAAGCGCCGATGCCGACAAGATCAAGGCGCTGGCAGCCCTTGACGACCGCGTCGACCGCAAGCACGCGGCGATAAAGCTCTATCTGGCCAAGGTCACCAAGAACCCGTTGACCGAGGACGAGGCGCTGCGCTGCCAGGAGCTGATCGGCGCCTGCGTCAAGCTGGAACAGGTCGGCGACATCATCGTGCGCAACATGCTGGTGCATGTGAAGAAGAAGCTCGAACGCGGGCTGGAATTCACCGACGAAGGCTGGCGCGAACTGTGCGCCTTCCACGCCTCGGTGCTCGCCAATGCGCGGCTTGCCTTCAACGTGCTGGTGTCGCGCGATCCTGAAACCGCCCGCCAGCTGGTGCTGGAAAAGGACCAGCTGCGCGATCGCGAGAAGGAAACCAGCGCCAGCCATTTCGTGAGGCTGCGCGACGGCACCGCCAAGAGCGTCGAGACCAGCTCGATCCACCTCGACACCATCCGCGACTTGAAGCAGATCAACTCGCTGCTCGCCTCGATGGCCTATCCCGTGCTGGAAGAGCGCGGCCTGCTCACCGGATCGCGGCTGAGGGCGAGCTGATTCACAGCCATCGCGCACCTGTCCTCCTTTCGGCGGCAAAATACCTTTGCTCTGTTTCCATCAGTCGGGATAAGGGTCGGTTGGCCCAGCCTTTCGGAGGAAATCGATGGACACCCATTCGCGCAGTTTCGCCAAGGCGCTTTCCTGGCGCGTGACCGGCACCATCGACACGATGATCATTTCACTGGTCGTGACCGGAAGCCTCAAGCTCGCCGCCACCATCGGCCTGACCGAGGTCGTCACCAAGTCGCTGCTCTACTATTTCCACGAACGGACGTGGCTCAAGATTCCATACGGACGCAAGGTCCCGGCGTAGCGACCCCGGCGCGACGGGGCGCCGCCCTGCCCAGCCGCCGCGCGGCTGGTGACACGGGAATCGATCAAGAAAAGCTAAAGCGGCGTCCATAATTTCTGGATTGCCCGCGAGGACCATCCGTGGTTTGAGGCCAGCACTCGAGGACCGCTCCCCGCCATGTCGCTTCCGCTCATCGCCCTGTTCATCGCCGCCTTCGCGTTCGGCACCACCGAATTCGTCATCGCCGGCGTGTTGCCGCAAGTGGCGGACGGGCTTGGCGTTTCGGTTCCCTCCGCCGGTTATCTGGTCTCCGGCTATGCCTGCGGCATCGCCATCGGCGGCCCGCTGCTGGCGCTCGCCACCAAGCCGCTGTCGCGCAAGACCTTGCTGCTCGGCCTCGCCCTCGCCTTCACCATCGGCCAGGCGGCCTGCGCGCTGGCGCCCGACTTCACCTCGATGCTGCTTCTGCGCATTGCCGTTGCGGTAGCGCATGGCGCCTATTTCGGCGTCGCCATGGTGGTCGCGGTCGGCCTTGTGCGCCAGGACCAGCGCGGCATGGCGGTCGCCGTCATCCTGTCGGGCCTTACCGTCTCCAACGTCATCGGCGTGCCGGCGGGTACCGCGATCGGCAACATCTGGGGCTGGCGCGCGACCTTCTGGGTGATGTGCGCGCTCGGCGTGGCGGCAACGCTTGCCATGGCAGCGCTGCTGCCGCGCACCACGGGATATCAGGCCATGCCCGCCGGCCTTGCCCGCGAGGTTCGCGTGCTGGCGCGGCAGCAGGTCTGGACCTCGCTGATCCTCATGCTGATGCTGATGATCGGCCAGTTCGGACTGTTCACCTACATCACGCCGACACTGCTGGAGATCACCGGACTGGACGAAGGCCTGGTGCCCTGGGTGCTGCTGCTCAACGGCGTCGGCGCCACGCTCGGCGTCTTCCTCGGCGGCAAGCTCTCCGACTGGAAGTTGATGCCGTCGCTGATCACCATGCTGGCCCTGCAGGCGGTGACGCTCGCCGTCATCTATGCCGTCAGCCCCTATCCCGTGCCGATGGTTATCGCCATCATCGTCTGGGGCGGTCTCAACTTCGCCATCGGCACGCCGATCCAGACCCGCATCCTGGCCTGGACGGCGGATGCCTCGAACCTCGCCTCGTCGCTCATTCCATCCGGCTTCAATGTCGGCATCGCGCTGGCCGCATCGCTGGGTGCCGCCATGCTCAATGCCGGCTACGGCTACCGCAGCCTGCCGCTGCTTGGCGCCATCGCCATGCTGGTCGCCGTCGCGGTGGCGCTGGCCTCGCATATCTGGGAGTGGCGCAGCAACGCCACGCCGCCGCTGACGGCTGCCGCAGAATAGCGGGGCCGGACAACCTGCTTCGACTCATTTGAACTTGGCGAGCGGGTCAAGGTTGGGTCGTATCATGCGGCATGCCACCGCCGACTGACCAACAGCCTCCTCGGTGCCCTCGGATACCACGCAGGAATGGCCGGGATCGCCACCTGGCATCGGCACCCCCTTGGCCAGCACGAACTGTACGGCATGCGCGCCGGCCAAACCGGCAGGGAACTGGGGTATGGGCCGCGCGATCCTGAACACACCCGGCTTGAGCTGTTCCAAATGGCCGCTATGGACCAGTTGCGAAAGCCCAAATTCCTGCGGCAGCACTTCGTATGGCTTTGCCGGTTCGCTGGCGACGACGCTGGCCGGATCGAAGCGCACCAGCCCCCTGGGTGTGAACCGCAACCCGCTTTTCCAGCTCGCCGCGTCGAAATCTGCGGGCGCCACGCGCGATGACGCGGTCGGCGCCAGGTTTTCGAATATCATGTCCGGCAAGGACACACTGGAAAGGCTGTAGATGCCGCCAACATGATCGACATCATCGCCCAGCCTGGCCGCGAACGTCTTTCTGGCCTGTGCTGTCTCGCGCGTACCGGATTTGTAGAAATAGTTCATGCAGGCCTGCCCGGCCTTGCCGGCGAAGGATACTCGATCCCTGGGGAGCCCGACGACGCCGGAGTGCGCACCGCCTCGGGGCGCGGCAACGACCAGTTTTTCAACCCGCTCCACGGCTCCGGACACCGCCCAGATCTGTGCTTCATAGCTCGTTGCGACAATGTAGAGCGGCGTCTTCCCGGGCTGGATGGCTATGTTCGACGTGGTGGTCTCGTCATCAGGGTTGCCGGCATGGACATTGGCCATGGCATCGCCCTCATAGGTGCCCAGCAGTACTGTTTCGGCCGCGGCGGTGGGGCGGGGGAAGTCACATAAGGCGGTGTCGTTTGACCGCTCGGAAACGACACTTCGCCTGACAGCTTGGGGGATCCGCGCGGCGACTTTCGCAATCTCATCCCTGGACAGAATGGTGTTACCGTCCAGATCGATGGACCGGAACACGGTCATTGCCTGTTCCATGACCTGTGGTGCTGTCACCTTGCTGCCATCGCCTAGGGCCAGGTAGTCGGAGAGATTGCCACGCCCGCCGGGTTGTGGTGCCGCCTTGGCATTCATGTAGGCTTCCAGAACGGATATGTTTCCGTCGCCATCGGCATCCGCCAAGAGCAAGGCTTTGGAGAGCAAAACGATGACGTTTCCATCGGGCCGGGCACGAAGCTCCTCTATTTCGGCCTTGGACACGATCCCGTCCTGGTTCAGGTCAAGCTTGATGAATTGCCCGAGGGTCGCCGTCTTGGCGGCGGCGTCACCGCGCGCACCGAGACGGTCGACCATCTCGCGCGTCAGTGTGCCCTCGCTGCCCGCGCTGGTTCTGAACGGCGACATCACGGTCAGCAGGAAGGTCTCCAGCGTCTGCCCTACACGCAGGCCACGCGCCATGGCAAGGGGATAAAGCTCCTGCGTCGTATCAGCCAAGGCCACGGATGACAGGCAGCCTGCGGCCAACCCCAAGACTACGCCAAGTTTCATCTCGCCTCCGGCAAAGGTTCAGGCCGGCAACTGTAGAACGAATGAATTGCACGCATATGGCGAAAACCGCTCCGGTTTTCGACGCCGCATCAGCAAAGTGCTAACCAACATCGCCTGCCGACCATTGGAGGCGCGGCCCAGAGGCCGCGGCCGAGTACACTTCAACCCCGCCAGCGCAGCAGGCGCATGGCGTTTGCGGTCACCAGCACGGTGGCGCCGGTGTCGGCCAGGATCGCCGGCCACAGGCCGGTGATGCCGGCAATGGTGGTGACCAGGAACACCGCCTTGAGCCCGAGCGCCACGGTGATGTTCTGGCGGATGTTGGCCATCACCGCCCGCGACAGCCGCACCATGCGCGCGACATCCGTGACGCGGCCATGCAGGATCGCCGCGTCCGCCGTTTCCAATGCCACATCGGTGCCGCCGCCCATGGCGATGCCGATATCGGCGGCGGCCAGCGCCGGCGCGTCGTTGATGCCGTCGCCGACCTTGGCCACTTTCAGCCCCTCGCGCTGCAAGTCACCGACGATGCGCTGCTTGTCCTGAGGCAACAGCTCTGCCCGCGCGTCGATGCCGAGCGAAGCGGCGATGGCTTGCGCCGTGCGGCGGTTGTCGCCGGTCAGCATCACCGTGCGGATGCCCTCGGCCTTCAGCGCCATGATGCCGGCCGCCGCATCCGGCCTCGGCTCATCGCGCATGGCGATCAGCCCAGCCACCACCCCGTCGGCCACCAGCACCGAGACGGTCTTGCCCTGGCCGTTGAGGCTGTCGATGGCAAGGCGTTGCGCTTCGGTCATCACCACGCGCTCGCTCGCCGCCTGGCCGGAGCCAAGGAAGACGGCGGCGCCGCCGACGCTGCCTTCGACACCCTTGCCTGGGATCGCCTTGGCAACCAGCGCCGGCGGCACCGGCGCCTTGTCGGCCCTGGCCCTGTCCAGGATCGCCGTCGCCAGCGGATGGCTGGAGCCCTGCTCTAGGGCTGCCGCCAGCGCCAGCACGGTGCGTTCATCGCCCCCATACGCCACGATGTCGGTCACCACCGGCTTGCCCGCGGTCAGCGTGCCGGTCTTGTCGAAGGCAACGGCCGTGATCCGACGAAAGCCTTCAAGCACCGCGCCGCCCTTTATCAACAGGCCACGCCGCGCGCCGGTCGCCAGACCCGCGGCGATCGCCGCCGGCGTCGAGATGACCAGCGCGCAGGGGCAGCCGATCAGCAGGATCGCCAGGCCCTTGTATATCCACTCGTTCCAGTAGTCGCCGGCGACGAGCGGCGGCAGCAGCGCCACCAGCGCACCGGCTACAAGCACTCCCGGCGTGTAGTATCGCGAGAAACGGTCGATGAAGCGCTCGGTCGGCGCCTTCGATTCCTGCGCCTCCTCCACCAGCCGCACCACCCGGGCGATGGTGTTGTCGGCGGCGGCGGCGGTGACCCGAACCTTGAGCACGCCGTCGCTGCTGATCGTGCCGGCGAAGACGGCTTCCGCGATTCCCTTGCGCTTCGGCGTGCTCTCCCCGGTCACCGGCGCCTCGTCGATATCGCCCGCCCCTTCGACAATCTCGCCATCGGCCGGAATGCGGTCGCCCGGCCGCACCACGATCACATCGCCGACCACAAGCAGGTCGGCAGGAACGTCGATCGTGCCGCCCGGCCGCTCGACCAGCGCGGTCTTCGGCACCAGGTCGGCAAGCCCCTGGATGCTGGCCCGGGCGCGGCCGGCGGCGACACCTTCCAGAAGTTCGCCGATCAGGAACAACACCACCACGGCGGCCGCTTCTTCCGTGGCGCCGATCACCACGGCGCCGGCAGCGGCGATGGTCATCAACGTCTCGATCGAAAACGGCGTGCCGGCCAATGCCGCCATCAGCGCGCGCCGCGCTATCGGCACAAGGCCGACCAGCAGCGCGGCCAGGAAAACCCAGCGCTCGGCCACAGGGAACAAATGGCCGATGCCATAGGCGGCAACAAGCGCTGCCGCGCAAGCCAGGGTCAGCACCGCGCGGCGGGAGCGCCACCATGCCTGCCCCGGCTCGGCATTGCCGTGGAGATGGGATAGGCCCGGGGCCTCCTCGGCGACCTGGCCGCCGCCATGGTCATGATCATGGTCGGCATGGTCATGCGCGTTGGCCGCCGGCGATGCGCGTCCATCGGTCCCGGCTTCGGCCTTGACGATGCCATAGCCCAGCCGCGCAACCTGCTGCAGCACCTTGTCGTCGTTGAGCGAACCGCCGTGGCTGACGGTCATGCTGGCGCCGGTCACCGAAACCGAGACATCGGCGACGCCGTCGAGGCGGCGCACCGCCGTATCGATCTTGGCCGCGCAGGAGGCGCAGTCCATGCCGCCGATCCTGAACCGCGTCTGCCTGAATGGTGTTTGCTCGTGGGGAGCCGTCATCACGTCACCTGTCCGTCTCGTTCGCGAACATCTGTTCGCATGTCTTGAACCTTGATGTCAGGCACTGTAATTGCTCTAGTCACTAGAGCTTCAAGAGGCAGAATTCATGTTTTCGATCGGCGATCTCTCCCGCCGCACCGGGGTCAAGGTGCCGACCATCCGTTACTACGAGCAGATGGGCCTGGTCGCGGCGCCCGAGCGCTCTGAAGGCAACCAGCGCCGCTATTCCAGGCAGGAGCTGGAGCGGCTGGCTTTCATCCGCCACGCCCGCGACCTCGGCTTTGCCGTCGAGGACATCCGCTCGCTGATCGAACTGAGCGGCCACCCCGAGCAGCCCTGCGGCCACGCCGACCGGATCGCCGGGGAACAACTGATTTCCGTGCGGGAAAAGATCGCCCAGCTGAAGCGGCTGGAAACCGAGCTGGAGCGCATCACCTCCTGCTGCGACGGCAAGACGGTCGGCGACTGCTACGTCATCCGCGCGCTGTCCGACCACGCGCTGTGTGCCGACGAGCACATCTGACACATGACCAGGACTGTCGCTGACTACGGCTTGACCTGCGGCACCCTGCCGGCGGGCGCTCGTAACGCGATCACCGACGTGCCTGGCGTACGCGTCGGTCACTGCACATTGCGCAACGGCGACATCAACACCGGCGTGACCGCGATCCTGCCGCATGGCGGAAATCTGTTTCGCAAGAAGGTGATGGCGGCAAGCCATGTCATCAACGGTTTCGGCAAGACTGTCGGCCTGACGCAGGTGCGGGAACTCGGCACCATCGAAACGCCGATCCTGTTGACCAACACGCTCTCGGTCGGCACCTGCGCCACGGCGCTGATCCGCGACGCGATCCGCCTGAACCCGGATATCGGCCGCTCCACCGGAACCGTGAATCCGCTGGTTGGCGAATGCAATGACGGCCCGCTCAACGATATCCAGGCGCTGGCGATAACCGAGGAGCACGCCCGCGCCGCACTGGCGGACGCCCACGAAGGCGCGGTCGAGCAGGGCAATGTCGGCGCCGGAACGGGGATGAGCTGCTTCGGCTTCAAGGGCGGCATCGGCTCGGCGTCGCGAAAGATCATCCTGGCTGGCGAACGCCATCTTGGCGTTCTCGTCCTGTCGAATTTCGGCAAGGCCGGCGACCTCATCCTGCCCGATGGGCGTAGGCCCGATCCGAGGCAACCGGACCAGGCTGAACGCGGCTCGATCATGATCGTTCTGGCGACCGACGTGCCGCTCGAACGCCGCCAGCTCGAGAGAGTTGCGCGCCGCGCCGGGGCAGGCATCGCAAGGCTTGGCTCCTTCTGGGGCCATGGCAGCGGCGATATTGCCATTGCCTTCAGCACCGGCAATTTGGTCGATCACGATGAAACCCGCGACCTGGTGCCGCTGACGGCCCTGAACGAAGCGCGCATCGACCTGCTTTTCCGGGCGGCGGCCGAGGCCACGCAGGAAGCGGTGTTGAACTCCATGCTTTCAGCCGACGCCTTCACGGGCCGGGCCGGTTTGCATCGCGCGTCGCTCGCCGACTGGCTGCGCGATCAGGCCGAAAGGCGATAAGGCGAGCTATAGCTCGATCCGGAACCGCAGGCTTTCCGCTCCGCCATAGGCGGTGTCCTCGAAGAAGCGCCCGACGAGCTTGCCGCCATTGGCCAGGATCACCTTGTGCGACGCCGGATTGCCCGGCTTGGCGGTGATCTCGACGTGGGCCAGGCCGACCGCCCTCGCCTCGTCCAGCATCAGCCGCAGCGCCTCGGTCGCATAGCCGCGCCGCCGCTTCCACGGCACCACCGCGTAGCCGATATGGCCAAGCACATGCGGCGGCAGCGCTGCCGTGCCCTTCTGCCAGCGAAAGCCGATCGAGCCCGCTGCCTCGCCATCCCAGATCCAGCGGCGGAAGCCCGGCAGGCGCGGCACTTGCTTGCCGTCGGGCAAGGTGATCGGGCCGCCCTTGGCTTCGGGATCGTCGAGGTCGGCGAGAAAGGCCACTGGGTCCCTTTCGATCGCGGCAAGCTGCTCGCGCGTCGCTTGCTTGAGCCGCACATTGTCCGGCGACCAGCCGCGCTCGAGTGCTGCCTTGTAGGATGGCAGATGCTCAAGCGCGGGTTTGACGATTTCGACCATGTTGCACCGCTGGAGACGCTGTGCCGGCAAGATAGCAGCGTCGCACGGGAAGGAACGTACCACCGGGGCGCGGCCTCTTGCGACAGGGCCGCGTTCCCATCGCTGGAAACGCGGCCCTGGTCCATGGCGTCGGCAGCGGTCGGCACGCACCCTGACGCGGCGGTCGAGCCGCGCCGGATTGCCTTTGCCGGCTCAGGCGATATCGAAGCGGTCGGCGTTCATCACCTTGGTCCATGCCACGACGAAATCGCGGGCGAACTTCGCCTTGGCGTCGGCCGTGGCATAGACTTCGGCCAGCGCGCGCAGCTGCGAGTGCGAACCGAAGATCAGGTCGGCGCGGGTACCGGTCCATTTGACTTCGCCGGTCTTGCGGTCGCGGCCTTCGAACACATCCTTGGCGTCCGATGTCGCCTTCCACTCCGTGCCCATGTCGAGCAGGTTGACGAAGAAGTCGTTGCTCAGCGTTTCCGGCCGCCTGGTGAAGACGCCATGCTTCGACTGCCCGGCATTGGCGCCGAGAACGCGCAGGCCGCCGACCAGAACGGTCATTTCCGGCGCCGTCAGCGTCAGCAACTGCGCGCGGTCGACAAGCGCTTCCTCGACCGTCAGGCGCTGCTTGCCGCTGACGTAGTTGCGGAAACCGTCAACGGTCGGTTCCAGCGGCGCGAAGGAGTGGATGTCGGTCTGCTCCTGCGAGGCGTCCATGCGGCCTGGCCAGAAGGGGACGGCCACGCTGTGACCGGCATCCTTCGCGGCTTTCTCGATGGCGGCATTGCCGCCGAGAACGATCAGGTCGGCGAGCGAGACCTTCTTGTTGCCGGTCTGCGAGGCGTTGAAGGCCTTGGCAACGGCTTCGAGCTTGTCGAGCACCTTGGCGAGTTCGGCCGACTGGTTGACCGCCCAGTCCTTCTGGGGGCTGAGGCGAATGCGCGCGCCGTTGGCGCCGCCGCGCTTGTCGGAGCCACGGAAGGTCGAGGCCGACGCCCAGGCCGCCGAGACAAGTTGCGACACCGACAGGCCGGACGCCAGGATCTTGGCCTTGAGCGCCTCAGCGTCCTGTTCGTCGATCAGCACATGATCGACCGCCGGAATGACGTCCTGCCAGGGCAGCTCTTCCGTTGGAACGAGCGGGCCGAGATAGCGGGCGAGCGGGCCCATGTCGCGGTGGGTCAGCTTGTACCAGGCACGCGCGAACGCATCGGCGAACTGATCCGGATTTTCGTGGAAGCGCTTGGAGATCGTCGCGTAGGACGGATCGAACCGCAGCGCGAGGTCGGTGGTCAGCATCGAGGGTGCATGGCGCTTGCCAGCATTGTGCGCATCCGGCACCGTGCCGGCGCCCGCACCGCCCTTCGGCGTCCACTGCTGCGCGCCGGCCGGGCTCTTCGTCAGTTCCCATTCGAACCCGAACAGATTGTCGAAGAAATTGTTGCTCCACTTGGTCGGCGTCGTTGTCCAGGTCACTTCCAGGCCGCTGCCGATGGCGTCGCCGCCCTTGCCGGTGCCGAACTTGCTCGCCCAGCCGAGGCCCTGCTGCTCGATATCGGCGGCTTCCGGCTCGGCGCCGACAAGTGCCGCATCGCCCGCGCCATGGGTCTTGCCGAAGGTGTGGCCGCCGGCGATGAGCGCGACGGTCTCCTCGTCGTTCATGGCCATGCGCGCGAAGGTGTCGCGAATGTCACGCGCCGAAGCCAGCGGATCCGGATTGCCGTTCGGGCCTTCCGGGTTGACGTAGATCAGGCCCATCTGCACGGCACCAAGCGGATTCTGCAGATCGCGGTCGCCGCTGTAGCGCTCGTCGGCCAGCCATTTGCCTTCGGGGCCCCAGTAGATGTCCTCCTCGGGCTCCCACACGTCGGCACGGCCGCCGGCGAAACCGAACGTCTTGAAGCCCATCGACTCCAGCGCGACGTTGCCGGTGAGGATCAAAAGGTCGGCCCAGGAGATCTTGCGGCCGTATTTCTGCTTGATCGGCCACAGCAGCCGGCGGGCCTTGTCGAGGTTGACGTTGTCCGGCCAGCTGTTCAGCGGTGCGAAACGCTGCTGACCGGCTCCGGCGCCGCCGCGGCCGTCGGCGATGCGGTAGGTGCCGGCGCTGTGCCACGCCATGCGGACGAACAGCGGCCCATAATGGCCGAAATCGGCCGGCCACCACTCCTGCGAATCCGTCATCAGCGCGTGCAGGTCCTTGATCACGGCGTCGAGGTCGAGGCTTTTGAACTCCTCGGCATAATCGAACGCCTCACCCATCGGATCGGACAGCGGCGACTGCTGATGGAGCACCTGGACATTGAGCTGATTCGGCCACCAGTCGCGGTTGCCCCTGCCAACGGCAGTGTGCACGACCGGGCATTTGCCCTTGCTGTTGTCGTCGGTGTTGGCGTCCATGTCTTTCTCCGATCGTGGCTGTGTTGGGCGTTGCCTCAACTGCTGCGTGAACAAGGGTCAGGAATGCCCTTGGAAGACGGTCCGCTCCGTGGCCGCGCGATGGCCAGGAGCCCGAATATGCGAAATGTCCTACTGCCGGGAGCTTGCCTTGGACAAGACTGTCTTGAAAACAAAACAGGCCCGATCGCACCACTCATGCCCATGAGGTCGGGCCTGCGTGACACCGGCTGCTCCCATCTCCCTTACAGCTCCTATAGCAAAGCGGCTTGATTAGTTTAAGTTGGATTTCCTGATTACAGCGATAAGATGACATTATGGCGAACCTGACGCTGAAGCAGCTGCGCTATTTCGAGGCGTTGGCGCGGCATAATCACTTCGGACGCGCGGCTGATGCCTGTGCGATCTCGCAGCCTGCGATCTCGGTGCAGATCAAGGAATTGGAAGAGACGCTGGGCACGGAGCTTTTCGAAAGAGGCGCGCGCCAGGTGCGGCTGACCAATTTCGGCGAGGAATTTGCGCTCCGCGTCCGCGACATCCTGCGTTCGGTGGATGAACTGGCGGACCTGGCGCGGGCCTCGCGCGACCACCTGGTGGGACGGCTGCGCATCGGCGTGATCCCGACCATCGCGCCATATCTTCTGCCCGCCATCATCGGCAACCTCGCCCGCATGCATGACGGGCTCGATGTCCACGTGCGCGAGACGCAGACGCAGAAGCTGATCCAGGAGCTCGCAGACGGTCGGCTCGACGCGGCCATTGTCGCGCTGCCGGTGTCGGAACCTTCACTGACGGAAATCGTGCTGTTCGCCGAGAACTTCGTGCTGGTCCGGCCCGGCGAAGACGAGGGCAAGCCGGTACCCAATCGCGAAATGCTGCGCGAGATGCGGCTGCTCCTGCTGGAAGAAGGCCATTGTTTCCGTGACCAGGCGCTGTCGTTCTGCAACATGCATTCGGCGCGACCAAGGGAGTTGCTGGACGGCAGCTCGCTTTCGACCCTCGTCCAGATGGTCGGCGCCGGCGTCGGCGTTACCTTGATCCCGGAAATGGCCGTGCCGGTGGAGACACGCTCGGCATGTGTCTCCATCGCCCGCTTCGCCAGCCCGCAGCCCTCGCGAACGATCGGCATGATCTGGCGCAAGACAAGCCCGATCGCCAGGCAGCTCCTGCGGATTTCCGAAGTGGTTCGCCGGTCGGCCGACGCGATGCGCGAGCAATACGATCCGGCACCGGCCGCGCAACCCCTCAACCTGCCGGCGGCAGCGCAATGAAGGCTGCCCGACCCGATCGTCAGCGCGCTGCCTGGAACCTGATTTCACCCTCGTTCAGGAAACAGGTCTTGTTGAACAGCGACAGATCCAGCGGGTTCGGCAACCGGACATCGCCGATATCGGGACACGGCTTCTTCGCCGGATCGTATGAGCGGTCGATCTGCGAGATGAAGACGAGGATCAATCCCCTGTCGCGCGCAAAGGCCTTCAGCGTGCGGACCTGCGCCATCAGGTCCGGGTTTTCCCGCTTCTGATCGAGCAGCTGCAGATAATCTATGACCGCCAGCGTGCCGCGCGGCGCCGCCCGCAACGTCTTGACGATATAGTCGGCACTGATCGCGTCGGAATTGTCGAAGTCGAACAAGTGGTTGAAACGCGCCGGCTCCACCCCGATGGCGCGAAACCGATCCAGCACATCCCTTTGCGTGTACTCCAGCGTGAAGAACACACCCCGATTGCCTGACTTCATGGCCTCCACTACGAGTTCGAGGCTCATCAGGGTCTTGCCGTGGCCTAGCCGCGCACCGACCAGAACCAGGTCGCCGGGCGCCAGTCGCGCGAACAATCCGCCGGCAGGCGCCGTTTCGGCTGCCTTGCTTGCAAGCAGGCTCCAGCTGGCAAAGCCTTCTCGTGCCGCTATACGGTCAAGCGCTTCGTGGAGCGGAGCCTTGCTCTGGCGGGACAACAACCTGGCTTGACGCTTCAGATGGTAGACAGGCGCGGATAGCTTCATCACAACCTCCTGGTGCGAGCCTTTTTCGCAACCCCTCCTCATGCCTGGTGCTCGAACAGTCGGTTCGGTGATCGGATAGCCCTGCATGAATGATGCTTTCCCGGTGGAGGGAGGGGGCGCGGGCAGCGCCAGAATCAAATCATAGCTCAATCCTTGAAGATCGAAAATCGAGCATGTTCACAGCGCCATGCGGGGGCGCTGAACAAGATGTGTTTCGCCGATTGGCGCGAGGCCATTTATGATCGGCTCAAGGCGGCAACCCCCGTAAGGTATCGCGGAATGGCCTCGACAGGAGAATTGATCCGGTGCGGTTGAGATCTGTCCCGCTGGGTGTCGTCACCAGCCTCATCCTCGTCGTCATCGCCTTGACGGCATCAGTCCGGTCCTTTGCCGCATTGCAGCCATCGGGCGTCCCGGCATGGCTGCAGGCCCATGTCGGCGAAGGCGAAGGTCAAATCGCACAAGTGGTGCTGGAGAGGGCCCGCGCGCTTTACCTGAAGAAGGTTGGCGAAGGCGCCGTCAAAAACCCCTGCTACTTCGCCATGGACGCGACACGCCCCGGCGATCTGGGCAATGGCGAACTGGGGCGCCGCTACTACATCATCTGCGAAGCCAACCAGTCGTTTCGCGCGGTTTCGGCGGGTCACGGCGGCGGTCGGAATTTGAAAGGCGTCGTCGATTTCGCGAATGGAAGACGGTGCGCGAAGAACTTCGGCAATGCGATGGATTCGGAATTGACGGCCGGCGGGGCCTATATCACCGGCGAGGAGAAAACATCGTTCAAGGGCTACTACCGCGTCGGGGCGAAACAGGACGCGGTTTTCCAGCGCACCTTCGTGCAGTTTGACGGCGAAGGCGAAGCCGCCAATGCCAGACAGCGGGTGATCGGCGGCCACGCGGCCCAGGTGCTGCGCGGCATGTGTCTTCGGAAAAGTCCGGACCGCTCATACGCCGACCATGATGGCTACGTGCCGTTTGGCAAGCTGGTGGACTACGCCGGCGGCCGCAGCAATGGCTGCACCAGCTGGTCGCCGGCGGATGCGGAGCGGATCGTCCCGATGGTGAAGGACAATCCGACCACGCTCTATATCTATCCTGAATCACGCGACATCGCCGCCATCGCGCAAGCGGCGGCGACCGGTCGTTCGCGGTCAGCCGCCGAACTCTATTGGAATGCATCCTGCCTGAAGGAAATCGGCTCTCCGAAATTCTGGCCGCGAAAGACCCTCGAGCCAATCATCGCTCAATACAAGAAGGATCATCCGGCACCGCCGCCCCAGCCGGTGCCGATTTGCAAGGAACCGTGACTCAAGAAGACAGTTCGGCGCGAAAGCGTGACTCTCTGCCTGATTTTCGAGTGAGGAAACGGATCACGTCCCAGCCTGCATGCCATTCTGGACCGAGCTCTATCGGACCGTGAACAGCTATTTAAGTCCTGAAACGCTCAGGCAGGGTCAGCCGACAATTTTTCGAGCAACGCGTGTTGGATGAAATCGCCGACGCTCTCGCACGACTCTTGTGTGGTTGCCAAATTTTCAGGCCGATACCAACCATGAGTGGTCAACAGGGGTGGAAAAACCGGAGGCCGATTAATGGCAGTATAGGTCGCAGCGACGAGGTGTGTGCCACCCGGATCGACCGCGTAGACTTCCACCGCTGGCGATGCGATATCCTGGCCGACTCGACTGTCCTTAAGAAATTGCGGCTGGCGCGGCAATCGAATGAGGACATAATCAGGCGGCGCTGTGTCAGCCGCCTGGCCCTGATTGATTGGCGATCCTGCTGCCGCGCGCGTGAACCGGAGATACGCGCTCTTGCTTTGTCCGCGCGTCAGGACATCGCCGACCTCACGGTCGCTTGAAAGAACGCGGATCCGGGCGCAATTGATCAATGACCAGTCGTCGCCTTCAATGACCACACCGTTGACCTTTGCCGGGAGCGTGACCTTGGAAATGGCAGCAACGGCAGCCTTTTCACGCGCTTTGGCCGCCTGAACCGAAGAGAACGACGCTGCCCACAGGCCAAATGGGATCAAGGCGACCAGTAGTGCCGCGACAGCGATCAGGTCTCGTTTTGCCGTGAGCCGCAAAACCGATACCACGACTCCGGTGTAGAGAAGGAATGTTGGCATCAAGATCGGCAGCGCGTAAACCGCGAGCAAGATCGGCAAGAGCTGACCGCTCATTTGGCCTTTTGTCGAGAGCGACCAGAAGAAAACAGCGAGCGCCGCAATCATGCCGATGACTGCGGCACGCTTCGGCTGCCAGAGGTTCGGCGCTTCCCCCGCCGAAACGGATATCGCCGACGGCGTAGCGGGAGCAATCAGATGCGACCGCCAAACCCGGTAGACCGCCAAAGCGAGAAAGATCGGCATCGTGTATGGCGCGTAGAACAGGAACAAGAATAGCCGAGCCGTGATCTGAACTGGCAGTTCCGTAAGGCCGAATGGTGGAAAGCCACTTGCGCGCAACGCGGCGGCAAACGACAACCATCCCGCCAAGAGTCCTATCGCATTGTCCAGGACACGATTTCCTCCATAGCGAAGGACATAACGTGACGGGAAGCCGAGCAGACCGACAAGGACCAACCCAAACAGAGCATAGATCGGTGCATGAAATGACAGGATGCCCGCCGAGAACGGATACGCCCACCCTGACCCTGCATGTTGCAGGAAGCCCTGGTCGCCGACCAACATGAGTGGTGGGAACGCCCCCATCCATGGGCGCAACCCCGCATCACGTGCCCTACGGATACATGCGCTCAGGATAACCGCCAAGGCGCCAACAAAGAAAAGAGGGCGTAGCGCGGTGGAAGCAACGAGAGAGACGGCGCCGCATGTATCTATTTGACAGTGTGAAGCCGTCGCAATCACCTTCAAAAGGAATGGGAAAAGAAAGACTGTTCCGATAAGGAATACGATCGCAATAGCCGCTCGCCATGCATAAGAGGGTCGATCGAGAACACCTGTCCAAGTAAACATCGAGCGCTATCCTTCTCCAGAGCGCTCTTTCTTAACCGTTGAAGGTGATCAAATCCTTACAGACGATCTTCTTTGTCAGCTACGCAACTTAAGGCCAAAACACAGTACTCACACATAATGAGCCTTCAGTCTACGAGGCGAGAACCCGTAGGGCGCGGGAGAATCTCCGCCTCGAAAAGTGAAAAATGGGGTCCTTCGGACCCCATCGCCAGTTACATCCAGTGTGGAAAAAAGTGCTCCGCGCTGCAATTAGGCCAATGAGTCAGGCTTTTGCGGATTCCGAGTCAGACTACTTTGGTTTTGAGTCAGATTTCTGAGCATCCCCACAGGGGTCGGGAAATCGTCCTACTGCAACAGACCTTTGACGATGCCGCTCGCCTTGCCAAAATCCATCTGGCCGGCATATTTCTGCTTCAGCGCGGCGATCACCTTGCCCATGTCCTTCTGGCTGGCGGCTCCCGTCGCCGAGATCGCCTCGCGTGCGGCTGCCGCTATTGCGGCATCGTCGAGTTGCGTCGGCAGGAAGTCGCGGATGATCTCCATCTCGCCGCGTTCCTGCGCGGCCAGCTCAGGCCGCTTGCCGTCGTCGAATGCCTTGGCCGATTCCTCGCGCTGCTTCACCATCCTGGCCAGGATCTGCAGGATCTCCTCGTCGCTGGCCGGCTGCTTGCCGGCACCGCGATTGGCGATATCGCGGTCGTGAATGGCGGCCTGGATCAGCCGCAGCGTCGGCAACCGGTGCTTGTCCTGCGCCTTCATCGCGCTCTTCAGGGATTCGGCGATTTTTCCGCGCATGGTGCTTTCTCCTTCGATCGGCGCGGACAATAGCGCCGGGGGCAAGCCAACGCAAACCCTGATGTTGCCGGGCAAGCCTCTGATATTGCTTGATGAAATAAATCCAAATCCTATTTCGCATCATCATTGACCGCTCTGCCCCCTTCCCCTATGTACTGGGCCTTGCATGAACTGAACCTTGGATGCGTGGGGGCTGCGAAATCGCTGCCTTGCGCCGTTTGCTGCGCGGATGGCCCGCCGGGCCGGCTGAAGCGCGCAGCCTGATAGGAGTGCCGCCATGGCCACGATGACCGCCGCGTCGACCCCCGCGTCGACCCCCGCATGGGCCACCGAGAAACCGACCGCCCTTTTGGTGCTGGCCGACGGCACCGTCATCGAGGGTCGCGGCCTGGGCGCCACCGGCTCCGCCGTCGCCGAAGTCTGCTTCAACACGGCGCTGACCGGCTATCAGGAAATCCTCACCGACCCGTCCTATGCCGGCCAGATCGTCACCTTCACATTCCCGCATATCGGCAACATCGGCACCAATGACGAGGACATCGAGGATCTCAATCCGGCCGCGCGTGCCGGCGCCGTCGGCGCGGTGTTCAAGGCCGATGTCACCAACCCCTCCAACTATCGCGCCGGCACCGGTCTCGACCAGTGGCTGAAGAAGCGCGGCATCGTCGCCCTGTCTGGCATCGACACCCGCGCGCTGACCGCGCTGATCCGCGAAAAGGGCATGCCCAACGCCGTCATCGCGCATGCGCCCGACGGCGTGTTCGACCTCGACGATCTGAAGCGGCGCGCTGCCGCATGGTCGGGCCTGATCGGCCTCGATCTCGCCAAGGAGGTCACCTCGGGCCAATCTTCCGTATGGCGCGAGACGCCATGGGTTTGGAACGAGGGCTTTGGCGAACAGGCCGAGCCGTCCATGCATGTCGTGGCCATCGATTATGGCGTCAAGCGCAACATATTGCGCCTGCTCGCCGGCCTCGGCGCCAAGGTCACCGTGGTGCCGGCCAGCACCGGCGCCGAGGAGATCCTCGCCATGGTGCCGGATGGCATCTTCCTGTCCAACGGCCCCGGCGATCCGGAAGCCACCGGCGACTATGCCGTGCCGGTCATCCAGGACCTGCTCAAGACCGACATCCCGGTGTTCGGCATCTGCCTCGGCCACCAGATGCTGGCGCTGGCGCTGGGCGGCAAGACCGCCAAGATGCATCAGGGCCATCATGGCGCCAACCATCCGGTCAAGGACCACACGACGGGCAAGGTCGAGATCGTCTCGATGAACCACGGCTTTGCCGTCGACGCCGACTCGCTGCCCGAGGGCGTCGAGGAAACCCACGTCTCGCTGTTCGACGGCTCGAACTGCGGCATCGCGCTCACCGGCCGTCCGGTGTTCTCGGTCCAGCATCACCCCGAGGCCTCGCCCGGCCCGCAGGATTCGCACTATCTGTTCCGCCGCTTCGTCAACCTGATCCGCGAAAAGCGCGGCGAGGAATTGCTGGCGGAACGGGCTTAACTCGATCTGTTAGCGCTTGCCCTCATCTGCCTGCCAGCACGGCTCATATCTGTGCCCCGTCGTTCGCCACGCCAGTCGTGACATTTCCGAGCGCCGCCGGCCTGGCCACTTTCGTGACGAAGACCACAAGCGCCAGCATCAGGAAGCATGCGCCGACGAGATAGGGCGCGCCGCCGAACACGGCCGGCGCGTTCGGCCCCGTGAACCAGGAAAAGATCGCCGTGTAGAGCAGCGGCGTGATGATCGAGGTGATCGAGAAGATCGAGGTCATCGCGCCCTGCAGTTCGCCCTGCGCCGAAGGCGGCACCTTGGCTGCGGCCAGACTCCTGAGTGGCGGGTCGGCCAGCGCTTCGAGACAGCCGATGACGATCACCGCATAGATCATCCAGCCTTGTGACGCGAAGGCGTAGCCGAAGGCGCTGAGCGCCGTGAAAGCGAGACCGATTGCCGCCGTCTTCCACTCGCCAAGCCTGGGGATCACGCGCGGCAGGACCGTCGCCATGACGATCGCCCCGCACAGGCCGAAGGCACCGAGCGAGAAGCCGATCTGCTGCTGGTTCCAACCATAACGGTAGCTGGAGACGAACGACCACACCGCCGGGTACATCATGTGCCCGAGCGTCATCAGGAAGAAGACAAGCCCGATCCAGCCAATGCCTTCATACTGGCGCATCTGGAGAAGCGTGCCGACCGGATTGGCGCGTTTCCATTCGAAGCGGCGCCGGTGCTTGTCGTCAAGCGTTTCCGGCAGGAATAACAGCGCGATCAGGAAGTTCACGAAGGCAAGGCCGGCGGCGAAGTAGAACGGCACGCGCGGCCCGAACGTGCCGAGCAGCCCGCCCAGAACCGGCCCGATGACGAAGCCGACGCCAAAAGCGATGCCGAGCAGGCCGAAGTTCTTCGCCCGGTTCTCATCGGTCGAGATGTCGGCGATGAAGGCCGATGTCGTCGAATAGCTGGCGCCCGAAATGCCGGCCAGCACGCGCCCGATGAACAGCATCCAATAGGACCAGGCGACGGCGCAGATCAGATTGTCGATAGCGAATGTCAGCACGGAGGCGAGCAGGATCGGCCGCCGTCCGAACCGGTCGCTCAACCCGCCCATGACGGGCGCGAAAAAGAACTGCATCGCCGCATAGACGAAGAACAGCCAGCCGCCTTCGATCGCCGCCGCGCTGATGCCGACGCCGGTCAACTCCCTGAGATAGGCCGGCAGCACCGGCATGATGATGCCGAAGCCGATGATGTCGAGCAGCAGCGTGGTGAAAACGAGCGCAAGGCCCCGCCTGGCGGTTTTGGGATCGATCATGACGGCTCCTCTGCTCGCCCTGGGGCGCAGGCGGACGCACCTTATAGGCGAGCCCACCGCGGGGAACAATAAGGGAACAGACAGGAATCGTTGATCCTGACTCTCCCTGACGGCGTCTTTGCCATCAGATCAGCGTTGGGAAACGCGCGCCCGAGACTGTTTCGAGATTCGCTCCGGCGAGCCATATAGTGGTGGTTTCGAGAACCGGAGCGCAGCGGACGTTTGGTCCGTGAGCACCGGAAGCGCAGAAAACGCCGCTAGATGGCCGCCAGAGTAGAATTTCCAGACAGTCTCCTCAGATCGGGCCGCTCAGCGTATTGCAGTCCGAAAGCTTGCCGCTCTTGTAGCCGCGCGCCAGCCAGGTCTGCCGCTGCTGCGAGGTGCCGTGGTTGAAGCTTTCCGGCACGACATAGCCCTGCGTCTTCTTCTGCAGCGTGTCGTCGCCGATCTGCTTGGCGGCGTTCAGCGCGCTTTCGATGTCGCCCTGCTCCAATATGCCCTTCTGTGCGGTGTAGTGCGCCCACACGCCGGCGAAACAGTCGGCCTGGAGCTCGATGCGCACCGACAGCTGGTTGGCATCGGCTTCGCTCATGCCTTGCCGCATCTGGTTGAACTTGGACATGATGCCGGTCAGGTTCTGCACGTGGTGGCCGACCTCATGCGCGACCACATAGGCCCGCGCGAACTCGCCCGAAGCGCCGAACTGCTGGTCGAGCTGCTGGAAGAAGGTCATGTCGAGATAGACCTTGTGGTCGCCCGGACAATAGAACGGTCCGGCAGCCGCGGAGGCAAAGCCGCAGGCCGAACGAACCTGGTCGCTGAACAGCACCAGCTTCGGGTCCTCATAGGTCAAGCCTTGCGACTTGAAAATGCCGGTCCAGGTGTCTTCGGTCTCGGCCAGCACGGTGGCCACGAACTGCTTCATCTCGTCGTTGGCAGGCGTGCCCGCGCCGCTGTCCTGGCCGCCGCTGTTGTCGGTGATCTGGCCACCGCCGCCCGGCGCCAGCCCGCCATCGCCACCGCCCAGGATCGTCGACGGATCAAAGCCGAAATACCAGCCGGCAAGCACCACCAGGATGACGAGGAAGATGCTGCCACCGCCGCCGGCACGGCCGCCGATCGGGATGCGGAACTGACCGGGGCCGCCGCCGATACCGCCGCCGCTGTCGCTGCGGTCGTCCTCGATATTGTCACTCTGACGACGGCCTCTCCAGAGCATGGCAACTCCTCGCGCTGCGAACTTCCCAATCGTTCCGGCAAGGCCGGTTCAACCCAACAAACAATTATCCCAATGGTTGCGCCAAGTCACAGCATTTTTCGCGGCTTGGGTGTTGCTGGCATGCGGGCTTCACCGCTCTGGCCGAGCCCAGGGAAGGCCTGTAGCATCGCCTGCGAACGGAGGGACGAGGGCGCTTGCGAACGATCGGCCGGATGATGTTCTTGCTGGCATTGAGCTGCCTGGGCTTGCGGGCCGCTGGCGCGGTGACGCTTGATTCCAGCGTCGCCGTCACCGATCCCGCCACCTTGCAGGCGCTGGAGCGTGGCGGCCTGTCGATCAGCCGCCTGCTCGGGCCCGCCCTCGGCCTCACCCGCGACGTCGACAATCGTGGCCTGTTTTCGGTGCCGGCGCTGGCCACGGTGCGCGACAGCGTCAAGCAGCAGATCCTCGATGAACCCAAGACCAGCCCCGACCCCTATGTCGCGGCAATGGCGAAGTCGAACGACACCAGCCAGAAGTTCGATCCAAAATACATCGATGACGACGGCTCGACGCTGGACCTGACCGGCGTCGTCAACCGCATGGATCGCGGCTATCTCGGCCATACCGAATGCGGCGAGATCCGGCTGGTCTACCGCTTCCATTATTCGGTCGCGGGAAAGGCAGCCAATGGAAAGGGGACGCAGCGCATCTCCTCGCGCCTGCCGCTGACCATGAGCCTTGTTTTCAATGCCAAGCCCACACAAGCAGAAACCCGCGCCTCGAAGGACCTGCCGCGCGCAACGGACGTGTCCTGCGCCGAAATCGCCAAGCGCTGGCTGGCCGCCGGTCAAAAGGACCTGCCGCCCGAACAGCTTGCCGCCTGGCTGCGCTCCGGCGAAGGGCCGTTGTCCGGCGCCATGCTGAACGCGTCGCAGATCATGCGGCTCGAACTCAACATGCAGGTGCTGCGCCTGTCGGCCTCGACGCGGCGCGATTTCGGCGGCCATGCCGAGTACCTGCTGAAGATCTTCAAATGGAATCCGGCCACTTCGAGCTTCCATGAATCGAGGATGGAAAACCAGATCGACCGGGCAATCGTGCTGGCCGACAAGCCGTCCTTCGCCAGATGGCTGCTCACCGACCGCAACATCTACGACCTCGACCACGGCCGGTTGGTGATCGATGAGAAGTTCCTGGCCAAAAGCGCTGTCTCGGTCGCGCCCGGCGGGCTGGGCCGGTCGCAGAACAACATCGCCTACGGGCTGGTCGACAACGCCGATATCGACAAGGCGCTGAAGGACTACGTCGCCAGGGGCAACACGCTCGCCACCATCAAGTCGGTGGCCGGCTTCGAATTGCGGCTCAACGAGATGAGTTGCACCGGCTGCCACCAGACGCATGGCATTGCCGGCTTCCACTACGCCGGCGCCGACCCCGCCAGCGAGCCGCGCCGCAATGCCGTCTTCGTGCCGGGCTCGGCCGTCTTCTTCGCCGACCTGCCGCGCCGGCGCGCCATCGTCGAGCAGTTCGCCGCCGGCGGCCACCCGGATTTCACGCGCGGCTTCGCCGCCCGCCCTGACCAGAAATATGCCGAGGCGCTGAAAGGCACCGACCTCTACAATGGCTGGGGCTCGATCTGCTATCGGGGCGAGGATTTGAGCTTCAAGGACTGGACCTGCGGCGTCGGACTGCGCTGCGCCGGCGTGCACGAGAGCGCCATCCATCCGGGCTTCGGCACCTGCGTCAGCGAGGCCGGCACGGCGGTCGGCGATCCAGTCGAGTTCGGCGAGATCAGGATGTCGAGCTGGGGCAACGACAAATATTGCCGCCTGTCGCCGGCCACCGCCAAGGACTGCGCCATCGATCCGGCGCGCGACAAGAAGCCCGTGGTGAAGCTTGCCGGTTACGGTGCCGCGCGCCAGCGCTACGACAATCCGCAACAGAAGACCGGCGGCTTTCCCGGCGGCATGCTGCGCAAGGCAAGCTGCGACAAGCTTCCCGACGAAGCGACGTGCGGCCGGCTCGCCAAGACCGGCTTCAACGACTGCGTTGCCTCCGGCAAGGACCACAAATATTGCACCAAGGAATTCACCAAGACCGCCGGCCTGCGCGCCTGCGACAAGGCGCATCCCTGCCGTGAGGACTATATCTGCACCGCGGGCTACGACGACCTGCCGCAGGCGAAACCGGGTGAAGGCACCTGCATCCCGCCCTATTTCATCTTCCAGTTCCGCGTCGACGGCCACCCGCGCAGCTGGGTGCAGGATGTCAGGGAGTGAGAGAACGCTTTGCCGTAGGCAAATTGAAAGGTCCAGTGGACCTTTCAAAGGGCTCGAACGCCCGAAGCCATAGCGGAGGTGGGCCAAGCGCCCGACGGCCATGATCTGCGGGTGTCATCGTCGATCAAAGGCACAGTGACGACCTCAAGGCAGACGGCTTGTTTGGACAGCCTCCAGCTCGTTGAAAAGACCGCTCAGCCCTTCTGTTTGGCGCCGGCGCTCTTGCCGTCGGAGCTTTTCGAGCGTTCCTCGAAACGCGCGGCGCCCTTCTTCAGCGGATGGCCGGTCTCGGCCTCGGTCTTGCGCTCGTCCTTCGCCGCCGCCTGTTTCAATCCCTTGGCTGCCTGCTTGCCCTTCGCGGTCGGTGCCTGTTCAACGCCCATTGCTTCCTCCGTTGCCGCGCGACAATTGCGCGATGTCAGGAGCAACGCATGTAACGAGCAGCGGTTCCGGTGGCTTGTCGTTTGGGAAATTCGGCGGCTGGCGAGGTTCAGCGCGGCGACGTCATCGCCTTGCGAAACGCTTCCAGCGTCTCGGCGCTGACATGGTGCTCGATACCCTCGGCATCGATGCGCGCCGTCTCGGCGCTGACGCCGAGCGAACGCAGGAAGGCCTCCACCGTCTGATGGCGGATGCGGCTCTCCTCCGCGACCTTGCGGCCGGCATCGGTCAGGAACACGCCGCGATAGGGTTTTCTCGAAACCAGCCCGTCGGCGCACAGTCGCGTCAGCATCTTGGCCACAGTCGGCTGGGCGACACCGAGCCGGGCAGCGATATCGACCTGGCGCGCCTCGTTGCCGTCCTCGATCAGGTCGGCGATCAGCTCGACATAGTCCTCGACCAGCGCACTGCGACGCGCTTCGCGCGTGTGCCTGAATCCCTCCGAATGAACATCGGCGTCAGGCAGCGGCTTTTCGCGCGGGACCGGTCTGTTCTTCAGCGCCAATGCGCGCTCCTCCTGGGGGCTTGGCCTCCATGCATTTATAGCACGGGCTCTGATTCTTCAGGCCGTTTATTTGCATTCCGCCTCGGGTGCAACCGGCGTTTCCGATTGCCCCTTCGCACCTCGGTCAAGCGTCGGATAAAAAGCACCGACAATGAAATATAGCATATTGCATAATGTTGAGCCGCGACATAGCTTACGGCAGTATCGACCAGTCTCGCGGAAAGCGCTCTTTCATGTCCGAAGCCGAAGCCTCCCGATCCACATGGCAGTTTGCCAGGCCTGAGGACGACGACCAACCCAGCCTGCGCGAGGTCAATTCCTCCATCGCCGTGCCGAGTTCGGGCGCCTGGTTCCGCCGCCTGTTCGCCTTCATGGGGCCGGGCTACATGGTCTCGGTAGGCTATATGGATCCGGGCAACTGGGCGACCGACCTCGCCGGCGGTGCCCAGTTTGGCTACACGCTGCTGTTCATCATCATGCTGTCCAACCTGATGGCGATCCTGTTGCAGGCGCTGGCGGCGCGGCTTGGCATCGCCACCGGCCGCGACCTCGCCCAGGCCTGCCGTGCCTACTATCCCCGCCCCGTCAATTTCGTGCTGTGGATCGCCTGCGAACTGGCCATCATCGCGTGCGACCTGGCCGAGGTCATCGGTACCGCGATCGCACTGCAGCTCCTGTTCGGCATTCCGTTGGTCGGCGGCGCCATGCTGACGGCGCTCGACGCCTTCCTGGTGCTGCTCCTGATGAATAAGGGGTTTCGCTACCTCGAAGCCTTCGTCGTCGCGCTTTTGATCATCATCTTCAGCTGCTTCGCCATCCAGATCTTTTTCGCCGCGCCGCCGGCCGGCTCGATCCTGCATGCCATGTTTGTGCCGTCATCGGAGATCCTCACCAATCCGGCGATGCTCTACATCGCCATCGGCATCATCGGCGCCACCGTCATGCCGCACAATCTCTATTTGCACTCCTCGATCGTGCAGACCCGTGCCTATGAACGCACCGACAAGGGCAAGCGCGACGCCATCAAATGGGCAACGACGGACTCGACCATCGCCCTGATGCTGGCGCTGTTCGTCAACGCCTCGATCCTGATCGTCTCGGCGGTCGCCTTCCACGGCACCGGCCACCAGGATGTCGCCGAAATCGGCCAGGCCTTCGAGTTGCTGTCGCCGCTGCTTGGCCTCGGCATCGCCTCGATCCTGTTCGCCGTGGCGCTGCTGGCCTCCGGCCTGAATTCGACGGTGACGGCGACACTGGCCGGCCAGATCGTCATGGAAGGGTTCCTGCGCCTGCGCATCCCCAACTGGGCACGCCGGCTTCTGACACGCGGCATCGCCATCGTCCCGGTGGTGGTCGTCACCGCGCTCTATGGCGAAAAGGGAACCGGCCAACTGCTGGTGTTCAGCCAGGTCATCCTGTCGATGCAGCTGCCCTTCGCGGTCATCCCGCTGGTGCAGTTCGTGTCCGACAGGAAGAAGATGGGCAACCTCGCCATTCCGCGCGGCGTTGCCGCACTCGCTTGGGTGGTCGCCACCATCATCCTGGTGCTCAACTTCAAGCTGCTCTACGATACCATGTTCGGGGTCGGCTGAGTTCCAGTCCCTCTACTGCCTCACTTTCATTGTCAAAAAGTCCGCATGCGTTGTCGGACCAGTGAGCGGTCGCCCGTCCTTGGGCTGAAGTCCTGCCCCAACGGCGTGGATTGAAGAAACGGGAGCACTGGAATGAGAAAGATCATCGCCGCGACATTCGTCAGCCTCGACGGCGTCATGCAGGCGCCGGGCGGTCCGCAAGAGGATCCGGTCGGCGGCTTCAAGTTCGGCGGCTGGACGTTCCATTACTTTGACGACGTGGCGGGCGCGGCAATGGATGAACTCTTCTCCAAACCCTTCGCCCTGCTGCTCGGCCGTAGAACTTACGACATCTTCGCCGCGTACTGGCCGTATCAGAAAGATCCGATCGCCGATGCCTTCAACCCTGCGACCAAATATGTGGCGACGCATCGGCCGGATACGCTCACCTGGCAGAACACGCAATCGCTTGGGCCGGATATCGTCGCGGCGTTGCGCCGCCTCAAGCAGGAAGATGGACCTGACTTGCTCATCCAGGGGTCGGGCAATCTGATCCAGACCCTGCTCGCCAACGGGCTGATCGACGAGATCCGGCTGATGATCTTCCCGCTGTTGCTGGGCAAGGGCAAGCGGCTGTTCGGCGATGCCGCGATGCCGGCCGCCTTCAAGCTTGTCAAGTCGCGGACTTCCAGCACCGGCGTCATCATGGCGACCTACGAACGATCAGGCGAGATCGAGGTCGGCTCCTTTGTCACGGGCGAGCCGTCCGACGCCGAGCTCGAGCGGCGGAAGACCTGGAGGTAGCTGGACGGCCTTGGCACCTTTCCTCTCCCTCCGAAGGGGGGAGAGGTGGCGCTGCGAAGCAGCGACGGAGTGGGGGAAGCCATTCGCCAACGCACCGCCGTAAGGCTGAACCAAGCGGGCAAGAAGACTCAGGCAGGGGCAATCAGGCGGAAAAAGATCGACCCCCACTCCGTCGAGCTTCGCTCGACACCTCTCCCCCGATCGACGGGGGAGAGGAACCCAAGGTCTGCTTGGTCTCAAGCCGCCACCGGCCGCCGCGCCAGCCCGTCGCGGATGTGGCGCGCGAATTCCTGCGCGGCGGGGCCGACACCATGCCTTGGCAAATGCAAATTGATGGCGAAATTCGGCAGCGGCGGCAGCCCGGACTCGAGAGGCAAGATGTCGAGATCGGCCGGCACGGTGGACGCCAGCCAGGTGGTGACGGCGAGGTCCGAGCGGACAGTCGCCGTCGTTGCGTCGATGTTGCCGTTCTCGAACACGGTGCGCCATTCCAGCCCATGCTCGCTGAGCGCCGACAGCACCGCTGGCCGGAAGGCGCAGGTGTCAGCGACGATCGAGACGGGCAGCGGCCGCTTGGCGCGGGCAACGCCGCCCTTGGCGCCGACCCAGACCAGCCGGTCTATGGCCAGGCACTCACCGGCAGAGGGCCCGACGCGCTCCTCGATCACAGCGAGGTCGATGGTTCCGGCCGCAAGTGCCGCCGCAAGCTCTGGCGACGAGGCGCAGATCAGCGATATCTCGACCTGCGGATAGGTCTCGGCATAGGTCTTCAACACCGGCGCCAGCAAGGTGCCGACAAGGTCATAAGGCACGCCGAGGCGCACCTGGCCGGCCACTGGCGTTCCCGCCATCTCGGCCCAGATCTCGTCATTGAGGCCAAGCAGGCGCTTGCCCTTGCCGAACAGCCGTTCGCCGGCATGCGTCAGCCGCAAGCCGCGCCGGTCGCGCTCGAACAGGCTCGAGCCGAGCGCCTCCTCCAGCCGCTTGACCTGCTGGCTGACGGCGCCTTGCGTCAGGTGCAGCGCGTTGGCGGCCGCCGTCATGCTGGCCTTGTCGGCGACGGTCACGAAGGTGCGGATCAGCGTCATGTCGAGGTTTCGGATCATGGTTTGCATTATGATCTCTAATGCCAAACATGGCAAACATTGCATTTACTGAAGTTCGCGCGCGGCTACGATGCTACTCTTCGCTAATGCATGTCGCCCAAAAGCGCGTAGCGGTTTTGGGAGAACGACAAGCATAAAAACAAAGACTTAAAGCGCCTCGACGCGCTTTAGAGGAAGCCGCATGCTCGAGCCCATCACCCCCCTCGTTCTGTTTGCCGTCGTTGCCACCACCACGCCAGGCATCGCAACGACATTGTCGACGGCATCCGGCGCCCAGTTCGGCTTTCGCCGTTCCGTTCCCTTGCTGGTCGGCAGCGCCGCCGGCCTCGCCACGGTGACAGGCGCCGCCGCCGCCGGGCTCGCCGGCCTGCTGCTTGCCGTGCCTTCGCTGCAGCTGGCGATGAAGATCGCCGGCTCGCTCTATCTCGTCTGGCTGGCGATCAGGATCGGCCGCAGCGGCCCACCCAATCTGGACGTGACCATGGCCGGGCCGAACAGCTTCCTCGGCGGCGCCGGCATTCAATGGATGAACCCCAAGGGCTGGGCGATGGGGCTGGGCGCGGCGGCCTCGTTCGCGGCTCTCGCCAGCGGCCCGCTGCAGCTTGCGCTGCTGCTCGGCGCCACTTTCGGGCTCGCCGCCGCCGCATCCCTGTCGCTGTGGTGCGTGGCCGGCATGCTGCTTGCCCGCCTGCTCAAGACCGAGTGGCAATGGCGCGCGCTCAACATCGTACTGGCGCTGGTGCTGGCCGCCTCGATCATTCCGATGTGGCGGTCCGCGTAGAGGTAACTACTTTCCCACAGTACCCCCACCCGGACCTACGGTCCGACCTCCCCACAAGGGGGAGGTGGAGGCGCCCTTCCCGCCCCGAGGGAATCGCGGTCCTCACCCTCCCCCTTGTGGGGGTCCGAAGGACGGGCAAGACCCGTGGCTCGCCCCGGCAAGTCGCTGCTAAGCGGCGGGGTGGGGTTCTGGTTCGCGAAGCGAACCAGCCCTAGCTCTCAAGCCGCGTAGCGCGCCGCCGGCTTGTTGGCGTGCAGGCTGCCGAAAAAGCCCTGCCTGGCGCCAAGGAAGGCATCCAGCTTGGCCGCATCGGCAAGCCCGGGCGCGGTCACGGCTTCGCCCCTGGCCAGGCCGACAAGTGCGGCGTCGACCAGATCGTCGGCACTCATGACGATCTCCTGCGGAACGTTGTTGATGTCGCTTCCGGCGGCTTCCCAGAAATCGGTCCGGGTGGCCCCCGGCAGCACCACCTGCACCGTCACCTCGGTGCCCGCGACTTCGCGCTGCAGGGCCTCGGTGAAATTGACGACATAGGCCTTGGTGCCGCTGTAGATGCCGCCGAACGAGGTGTCGAAGGCGAGCACCGAGGCGATGTTGACGATGGCGCCGCGATTGCGTGCGATCAGGCCGGGCAACACTGCGCGGGTCAGCCGCGTCAAGGCGATGACATTGACCTTGATCATGCGCTCGGCGACATCGGCGTCTGCCGTCGCGACCACTTGCGCACCGCCAAGGCCGGCATTGTTGACCAGTAGCGTCACGCTGTCGTCGGCGGCGATGGCCTGCTCGACGCGGCGGACGTCATTGTCGTCGGCGAGATCGGCGCTGATCACGCCGACCTTGTGGCCGTATGCATAACGCAGCTTCTCCGCCAGTTCCTCGAGCCGGTCGGCGCGCCGCGCCACCAGCACCAGATCATAGCCCTGCCCCGCCAGCCGGTCCGCATAGACCGCGCCGATGCCCGACGAGGCTCCGGTGACAACCGCCGTGCCCTTGTTTTCCTGTCCACTCATTGTCCTGTTCCTTCTTCGATTGACTTGCCTGGCCGCCGGCACCGTGGGCAATCGCCCTCGCCTTGCCGGCAAAGCCGCATTATCTCATTTAGTGGCATATACCACTATAACCGAAGTAGGCATATGCCACTATCTTGTCAATGGTCGAAAGGAAGATTATTTGAGGGGTAGCTGACGGAGATCGTTTTGCCGTCGCCAAGGACACATCATGTCGAAAAACGCCCTGCCCGGACTGACCCTCTGCAACAACGCCATGCTGCGGCGCGCGGCGCGCAAGCTCGGCCAGTTCTACGATGATGTGCTGGCACCCTCGGGGCTCAAGGCCACGCAGCAGGGCCTGCTTTATCAGATCCACATCGGCGACGAGCCGGCCATGGGTGCCATTGCCTCTTCGCTGATCATGGACCTGTCGGCGCTTGGCCACACGCTGAAGCCGCTGATCCGCGACGGCTATGTCGAGACCTTCGCCGACCCCGACGACCGCCGCATCAAGCGGGTGCGGCTGACGCCTCGGGGCCTGGTCAAGCTCGATGAGGTGATGAAGCTCTGGCACGTCGCCCAGCAGCGTTTCGAGGATGTGGTCGGCAAGGATCAGGCGACAAGCCTGCGCGCGGCGCTGGACGGCATCGCCGCGCTGGATTTCGATCTGCCGCCGGCTGGCTGAGCCGGCCGGCATCGCAGACAGACCTATTCCGCCGGCATGGCCACCGGCCTCGCCAGCATCCGGCCGGCGAGCACGATGCCAAGCCCGACGATCGGGAAGGCCGCGGCGACAAGGCCGAGATCGGCCGGCGCGCCGTAGCGCAGCACAGCGCCACCAACCACGGCGCCCAGCGCCACGCCGAGATAGAGCGCCGAGCCGTTGAGCGACAGCACGATCGGGGCCGCATCTGGCGCCAGCTTGATGATGCGGCTGGCCTGCGCCGGCGGGAACGCCCAGCCGACGATGCCCCATGGCACCATCATCGCCATCAGCGCCGGCCCGGCAATATGGGCCGGCAGGAAGGTCGGGATGACCGAGAGCATCACCAGCATGGCGGCGCTCAGCGTCAGCGACCAGCCGACGGTGCGGGTGGCGCCGAAACGGTCGGCGGCCTGGCCGCCGGCAATGTTGCCGATGACGGCGCCGACGCCGAAGGCGAGCAGCATGCCGGGCAGCGCGATCTGGCTGAGCCCGCCGCCCTCGATGGCAAGCGGCGCGACATAGGCAAAGACGGTGAAGGCGCCGGTCAGCGCCAGCAATGTCGTCAGGAGGATCGGCATCACGCCGGGACGGGTGGCCGCGGCAAGCCGCCGCCCGAGCGGCAGCCTGGTGCCGACAATGCCGCGCGGCAGCCGGTACCACAGGATGGCGCCGGCGAGCGCGCCGAGCCCGGCGATTGCGTAGAACGTACCGCGCCAGCCGGCGATCGTCGCAACCAGCGCACCGAGCGGCGCGCCGACGGCGACGGCCACCGTGGTGCCGCCGACGACGACGGCGATGGCACGCGCCCGGTGGTGGTCATCGACAAGCGCCACCGCCGTGCCCTGCGCGGTCGTCGCGAACAGACCCGACGACAGCGCCATGACGATGCGCGCTGCCAGCAGCACTTCGAAGGATGAGCTCAAGGCGGCGGCAACGTTGCCGATGACGAAGAACACCAGCGTCCACAGGATGACGCGGCGCCGGTCCCATTCGCCGGTCAGCGTCGCCAGGATCGGCGTGCCGACCGCATAGGCGAGCGCGAAGGCCGTGATCAGCGTGCCGGCCAGCGGAATGGAAATGCCGGCATCCCGGGCGATGTCGGGCAGAAGGCTGGAGATGACGAAGCCTTCGGTCGAGATCGTGAACGATCCGAGCGCAAGCCAGAAGAGGCGCTTGTCCATGGCTGATGTCCTTAGTTCAAAAGTTATTGAACAATTGGACATAACAGGGCATGTTGTCAATGAAGCCGGGGGAAAATAGCTGAACCGTCCTGACAGCCCTGTGTCAGCATGGATCGCGGAACGGAGAAACGGTGTGTACGGCCACGGCGGGACAGACGCGTTGAAATCGGCCGGAACTGTGCTTAGGTTCCAGCCATGACCTTGCCTCACCCCAATACCGACCAGATCAGCCTGCCCATTGTGCTCGGCGTGCTCGGCGACCCGACGCGCCTGGCGATCGTGCGCTATCTCGCCAGCAAGGAAGGCGTGCCGCTGAACTGCAGCCAGTTCCTCGATCTCGGCTCGAAGACCAATCTGAGCTATCACCTCGCCAAATTGCGCGAGGCCGGCGTCACCCGCGCCGAAGTGGTGGGCACCAGCCGGATGATCACGCTGCGCCGCGCCGACCTCGACGCCCGCTTCCCCGGCCTGCTCGACAGTGTCATCGCCGCCGCCGGAGACGACCCGGCGCTGCCGGCGGTCGGCGGCCACGACATCGAGATTTCTGCCTGACGGCACCGGAACCGCCAATCGTAGGAGCGGGTCTCGCAGAACCTGGGTTCCTCGCCCCCACGAAAGTGGGGGAGAGGTGGCTCGGCGAAGCCGAGACGGAGAGGGGGATCTTGACGCCCCTCACCCCTTCAAAGAAGCTTCATTTTTCTTCAACGCGCCGCGTGCGAAAGGCCCCCTCTCCGTCCGCTTCGCGGCCACCTCTCCCCCGCTTTGCGGGGGCGAGGAAACGGTGCCTCACCCCACGGAGCTCCCCGCATGCGCATCGCCGTCCTCGCCGACATCCACGGCAATGTGCTGGCGCTGGACGCCGTGCTTGAGGATCTGCGGCGGCGCGGCGGTGCCGAGCTGAGCGTCAATCTCGGCGACAGCGTTTCGGGCCCGCTGTGGCCGCGCGAGACGTTCGAGCGGCTGCGGGCGCTCAACCTGCCGACGGTGCGCGGCAACCATGACCGCCGCGTCGCCGCCGATCCAGCCGACGAGACCATGTGGGCGTCCGACGCCTACGCGCAGGAGCGGCTGACAGAGGCGCAGCGCCAGGTGCTTTTCACACAGCCCCTCACCTTGGAGATCGCGCCCGGCGTCGTCGCCTTCCACGCCCGTCCCGACCATGACGAGAAATACCTCGCCGACGCGGTCGTCGACGGCCAGTTGGTGCGCGCGCCGCTGGCGGCGATCCGCCGGCGGCTGAAGGCGCTCGACCCCGCCTGCCGCATCGCGCTGTGCGGCCACAGCCACCGCGCGGAGCTGATCCGCGTCCCCGACGGCCCCACCATCTTCAATCCGGGCAGCATCGGTTGCCCCGCCTATGACGATGCGACGCCCCCGGCGCATGTTTCCGAGCAAGGCTCGCCGCATGCGCGCTATGGCATCGTCACATTGAGTGGCGCCGGCCAGCCCGACCGCTTCGATGCCATCGCCGTCGACTACGACCATGAAGCCGCGGCGCGCCAGGCCGAACAGGCGGGACGGCCGGAATGGGCGCACGCCCTCAGGACGGGGTTCATGCCGGGCTGAATGCCCTTGCATTCATGCCCCCCAAGGCTGAGCGAAGCTCATGCCCGGCTGAAACCTGTTTCATGCCAAGCTGAACGCACTTGCGTTCATGCCGCCCAGGCTGAACGCCCTTGCGTTCATGCCCCCAGCGCTGATCCGGTTCAGGCCGGACCGACACAGACCCCTGAATTTTCCGGCTTACATGGCGGCGCGTCGTCCCTTATAAAACCGGCCAGGCATGTGGCGGGCTCGGCCCTGCCGCCGCATGGTGTCTTGGGTATCAGCGCACGGCCACATGATGAGGCGCACAGTTACGCTCCGAACAACCCTGCATGCGCTGATTGCCGCACCGCTGCTGATGGCGGCATGGCCGGCCACTGCCCCCGCGCTGGCCGAGGAAGCGCAGGACATCGTCATCTCCATCGTGACCGGCCTGGCGCCGGACGATCTCCTCAATGTCCGCGTCGCCGCATCGGCGATCGCCAAGGTCGAGATGCGCCTGGCCGCCGGCGCAAGCGTCACCAATCTCGGCTGCAACGACGTCAACGGCCACAAATGGTGCAAAATCGCGGCCACCGACAACCCGAAGCTGAACGGATGGGCGCCCGCGCGCTACCTGATCCCCCTCAATCCGGCCACCTATGTCGAGGGCACCGCCGGGGCCGCCGCGGCTTCTGCCCAGCCGGCGCCGGCACTGCCGCCAGACCTCTCGGCGCGGCTGGGTGGCGAGGGGCAGGCCGTCTCCGAACCGCCGACGAAATCCGCCGCCATCACCGCCATGCAGGATGCCTACGGCCTGGCGCTGGCGGCGAACGAAACCCCGCCGACCGGAGAGATCCAGGACCCCGCGCCAGCCCAGCCGCAGGATGCCGCCGCTCCTGCCTCCGGAGCCGTGGAAATCCCCTGCGCGCGCTATGTCGGCCAGCCGATGACCCGCTGCGAAGCGAGCGTCACCCGCAACGGCACCGACAAGGCCGACGTGACCGTGGCATGGCCCGATGGCGGCACGCGCGTCATCTCCTTCTCCGCCGGCCTGCCGGCCGGCTCGAACGCGGACGGCGATTTCCGCTTCACCCGCGAGGGCAGCCTGAACATGATCCGCGTCGGCGTGTCCGAACGCTTCGAGATCCCGGATGCGGTGGCGTTCGGAGGCTAGGGATTAGGCAGTAGGCAATAGGCAGTAGGGGTGTACGTTCAAGGCGCTTGAAAAGCCCTACTGCCTACTGCCCAATCCCTACTGCCTAATCCCACTGCCTCCGCTCGCATTTTCGGGGTTACATCGGGCGAACTCTTCCCTATAAGGCCCTCCTAGCCTGATACCAGAATCGCGAGCACAACCGGCCGGGTCTTCCCGTCCCGGTTTTTTGTGCAAGCCGCCCGCCGAACGGACCTACGCCATGCCAAGACGCACCGACATCAAGTCGATCCTGATCATCGGGGCCGGCCCCATCGTCATCGGCCAGGCCTGCGAGTTCGACTATTCCGGCACCCAGGCCTGCAAGGCGCTGAAGGAAGAAGGCTTCCGCGTTATCCTGGTCAATTCCAACCCGGCCACCATCATGACCGACCCGGAACTGGCCGACGCCACCTACATCGAGCCGATCACGCCTGAAGTGGTGGCCAAGATCATCGCCAAGGAACGGCCCGACGCGCTGCTGCCGACCATGGGCGGCCAGACCGCGCTCAACACCGCTTTGTCGCTGCGCCGCATGGGCGTGCTCGACCGCTACAATGTCGAGATGATCGGCGCCGACGCCACGGCCATCGACAAGGCCGAGGATCGCGCACTGTTTCGCGAGGCGATGAAGAAGATCGGGCTGGAAACGCCGAAGTCGATGCTGGCCAACGCCACCGACGTCAAGAACGCCGACCGCAAGACGCATGAGGCCGAGCGCGCGGCGCTGAAGGCCGAGAAGCCCGAGAACCTCGACGCCGCGCTCGATGCGCTGGAGACTCGCTGGAACCTCGGCGAAGGCGACCGCAAGCAGCGCTATATCAGCCACGCCATGGCGATCGCCGCCCAGGCGCTCGACCATGTCGGCCTGCCCGCCATCATCCGCCCGTCCTTCACCATGGGCGGCACCGGCGGCGGCATCGCCTACAACCGCGCCGAGTTCTACGACATCGTCCAGTCCGGCCTCGACGCCTCGCCGACCACCGAAGTGCTGATCGAGGAAAGCGTGCTCGGCTGGAAGGAGTACGAGATGGAGGTCGTCCGCGACAAGGCGGACAATTGCATCATCGTCTGCTCGATCGAGAACATCGACCCGATGGGCGTGCACACGGGCGACTCGATCACCGTCGCCCCGGCGCTGACCTTGACCGACAAAGAGTACCAGATGATGCGCAACGCCTCGATCGCGGTGCTGCGCGAGATCGGCGTCGAGACCGGCGGCTCCAACGTGCAGTTCGCCGTCAACCCGGCCGATGGCCGGCTGGTGGTGATCGAGATGAACCCGCGCGTCTCGCGCTCCTCCGCCTTGGCCTCCAAGGCGACCGGTTTCCCGATCGCCAAGATCGCCGCGAAGCTCGCCGTCGGCTACACGCTGGACGAGCTGGAGAACGACATCACCGGCGGCGCGACGCCCGCTTCCTTCGAGCCGTCGATCGATTACGTCGTCACCAAGATCCCGCGTTTCGCCTTCGAGAAATTCCCCGGCGCCGAGCCGGTGCTGACCACCGCCATGAAGTCGGTCGGCGAGGTCATGGCCATCGGCCGCACCTTCCAGGAATCGCTGCAGAAGGCTTTGCGTGGCCTCGAAACCGGCCTGACGGGTTTGGACGAGATCGAGATCCCAGGCATCGGCCACGGTGCCATGGCGGCCAACCATGCCGACGACCGCAACGCGATCCGCGCCGCCCTGGGCACGCCGACGCCCGACCGGCTGCGCATGGTGGCGCAGGCGATCCGCATGGGCACGTCGCTGGAAGACGTGCACGCCATGTGCAAGATCGACCCGTGGTTCCTCGAGCAGATCGCCGGCATCCTGGCCATGGAAGCCCGCATCCGCGAGCACGGCATCCCCGAGGACGCCGTCAACCTGCGCATGCTGAAGGCGATGGGCTTCTCCGATGCCCGCCTCGCGTCGCTGACGAGGACCGACGCCGAAGTGATTCAGAAGATTCGCGAAAAGCTCGACGTTCATCCGGTTTACAAGCGCATCGACACCTGCGCGGCCGAGTTCGCCTCGCCCACCGCCTACATGTACTCGACCTATGAAGTGCCGTTCGCCGGCGCCCTCGCCAACGAGGCGCAGGTCTCGTCGCGCAAGAAGGTCGTCATCCTCGGCGGCGGCCCCAACCGCATCGGCCAGGGCATCGAGTTCGACTATTGCTGCTGCCACGCCGCCTTCGCCCTGCGCGACGCCGGCTATGAAGCCATCATGATCAACTGCAACCCGGAGACCGTGTCGACCGACTACGACACTTCCGACCGTCTCTATTTCGAGCCGCTGACGGCGGAGGACGTGCTGGAGATCCTGCGCGCCGAACAGGCGTCGGGAGAGCTGGTCGGCGTCATCGTCCAGTTCGGCGGCCAGACACCGCTGAAGCTCGCCGACGCGCTGGAGAAGGCCGGCATCCCGATCCTCGGCACCTCGCCCGACATGATCGATCTGGCCGAGGACCGCGACCGCTTCCAGAAGCTGCTGCACAAGCTGAACCTCACCCAGCCGAAGAACGGCATCGCCTATTCGGTCGAGCAGGCCCGCCTCGTCGCCGGCGAGCTCGGCTTCCCGCTGGTGGTGCGCCCCTCCTATGTGCTGGGCGGCCGCGCCATGCAGATCATCCATGACGAGAGCATGCTGCAGTCCTACCTGCTCGACACCGTGCCCGGCCTGGTGCCGGAGGACATCAAGCAGAAATACCCCAACGACAAGACCGGCCAGATCAACACGCTGCTCGGCAAGAACCCGCTTTTGTTCGACACCTATCTGTCAGGCGCCATCGAGGTCGATGTCGACTGCCTCTGCGACGGCAAGTCGACCTTCGTCTCCGGCATCCTGGAACACATCGAGGAGGCCGGCATCCATTCAGGCGACAGTGCCTGCTCGCTGCCGGTTCACTCGCTGCCCTCGGAGCTGGTCGACGAGCTGGAACGCCAGACGGCCGCACTTGCCCGCGCGCTCAATGTCGGCGGGTTGATGAACGTGCAATATGCGATCAAGGACGGCACGGTCTATGTGCTGGAGGTCAACCCGCGTGCCTCGCGCACCGTGCCCTTCGTCGCCAAGACCATCGGCCGTCCCATCGCGAAGATCGCCGCCCGCATCATGGCCGGCGAGACGCTGGAAGACGCCTTCGCCCACTACGGCGCCATGCCCGACCCCAGGAACCCCGGCCACATCGCGGTCAAGGAAGCCGTCTTCCCCTTCGCCCGCTTCCCCGGCGTCGACATATTGCTCGGCCCGGAAATGCGCTCGACCGGCGAGGTCATGGGCCTCGACCGCGACTTCGCGCTCGCCTTCGCCAAGAGCCAGCTGGGGGCCGGCGTCGACCTGCCGCGCTCGGGCACGCTGTTCGTCTCGGTGCGCGACGAGGACAAGAAAGGCATATTGCCGGCGGTCAAACGCCTGGCCGGCCTCGGCTTTAAGGTGCTCGCCACCTCGGGCACGCAACGCTTCCTCGCCGAAAACGACGTCGTCGCCGAAAAGATCAACAAGGTGCTGGAAGGCCGCCCCCACATCGAGGACGCCATCCGCAACCGCCAGGTGCAGATCGTCTTCAACACCACGGACGGCCAGAAGGCGGTGTCGGACTCCAAGTCGCTGCGCCGCGCCACGCTGATGCAGAAGGTGCCCTATTACACGACGCTGTCGGGCGCGGCCGCGGTGGCCGAGGCGATCGCGGCGCTGAAGGCGGGGAGCCTGGAGGTCAGGCCGCTGCAGGAATATTTTGCCTAAACTATGTTCGCCAGAATAGGTCGTTCCCATGGCTTATATCGATTGATCTCGATCTTCCTCCAAGAATTTCTCATAAACGCCGGTCCCAAATCCTGGCTTGCCTTCCTTCGACTCCAGGCTTTTCGACAGCAGAGCGCAGACGTGCTGGAGACAAATTATTGGAATTCTTGAGGTGTCATTTTCGTCTCGCCAAATGTGCGTTCCACCATAGATTGGCCGAACGTCCTCCTTATCGGCGTAGCAATATTCGATAGACCCTCTGTTAACTCCAAGTGTCGGCAGTGTCCACACGACCGCCACATCAATCTCTCTCGGATTTTTCTTCTTACTCTCAAAATCATCAATTAGCGCAGAAAAGGCATATTTAAACTCAAGGACCTTACCAAGACCATCAACAGTATTCTCCGCATCTCTGCGCGAAAGCGGATCACTATATGAATCAGTGCTTTCACTGTGATTAATGTCAAGCAAGCCATCATACCGTGCCGAGCCAGACAGAGCTCTAACTCGATAGCCCTTCAAAAACTGCTTAGCTATCATGGCGCCAAACAAATATATGACGTCGTTTTCGCTGTCGGGGTC
>NZ_JAPFQA010000028.1 GCF_027563465.1 Mesorhizobium qingshengii
CCCGTCGACCACCAGGTCTTCTTCGCCGGCGGCGTGCCGTACGGCCTCGACGGCAAGCCGATACCCTCCCTCGGCGGCGGTGCCGCCAACGTGACGCTTGCCAAGACCGACGTCGTGGTGCAGCGGTCGTTCTCGAACAAGCCGCCGGGAGGATTCCCGGACTTCTTCACCAAGATCGAGCACTATCTGTCGATCCTTTCCGGCCCTGCCCGCCATCGGTATCCAGATGCCGACCCCTTCACCTTCAATGTCGATGAAGACGCCGGCACCGACAGCGTCTTTCATTTCCGCGACACGCTGACGAGCCGGGCGCTGATCGGGGATCTCGCCGCCAAGTTCGCCAGCGAGATCGTCGCGGTTATCGGCCTGGGCGGCACCGGTGCCTATGTTCTGGATTATCTCGTCAAGACCAATGTTCTCGAGATCAGGGGGTATGACCCAAAACCCTTCCATGTCCACAACGCATTCCGTTCGCCTGGGCGGTTGTCGCGCGACGAGCTCGGCAAGTCCAAGGCCGAGGTCTATCAGACCCGCTACGAAAACTTTCGCAAGGGGCTGCGCCTTGAGGCGAAAGCCATCGACGGCGGCTGCGAGGCCGATTTCGCGGGCGTGACCTTCGCGTTCGTCTGCGTCGACAGCGGGACAGCCCGTGCCGAGATCTTCGACCTTCTTATCCGCCTGGGCATTCCCTTCGTCGACGTCGGGATGGGCCTCGTCCGCCAAAGCGGCTCGCTCGCCGGCATGGTTCGCACGACCGTGCTGAAGCCAGAAAATGCCGCGGAAATCCGCGCCAAGGGACTGGTGCCCCTAACCGACCCGCCCGGCGACGAATACCGGGCCAACATCCAGATCGCCGAGCTGAACGCCCTGAATGCGAGCATGGCCATGCTCTGCTACAAGCAGCATTGCGGGTTTTACGCCCAGGCGCTGCCAGCGTACCATCTGCTGATGAACACCGCCTTGCCCCGCCTCTTTGTGGAACCTGAAGCGTGACGGACTTCCGGCTGGCGAAGGTCCACTATGTGCCTGCGGCGCCGGAGCCGGGCGTCCTGTACGTCTCCGAGGAGTACAAGATCGCCATGCACCTCTGCGCCTGCGGCTGCGGCAGCAAGGTGCCGGTCTCGCTCGGTCCCGCCGGGTGGACGGTCACGGAACGCAACGGCAGGCCCACAATCCGGCCCTCGATCGGCAGCGGACAGCTGCCATGCCGTTCGCATTATTTCATCACCGACGGCCGTGTCGATTGGCTCCGCGCCATGAGTGCCGCACAGACCGTGGCAGCCCTTAACTCGGACCACGGCCGGCGCGAGGCCTACTACCGCGACCTGAACCGCAAACCCCGCTGGTGGGTCCGGCTCTGGAAGGGAATGCTCGGCCTGTTCGGCCTCGGCTAGGTGGTCGGCTAAGGCATAGCGCTTCTTGCCTGCCTGCTCCGCCACGCCCACATCGATGGTGCCGACAATTGCAGCTCGACTAATCGTGCCAACTGTCGAATTTGTAATTTTCGACCAACGACGCACAAGTTCGTCGCTGGCGTTAACTCTGTGAAAAGCGCGTCCTCGAGGACTCTGAAGCCCCACACCCAACGCGATCGGGCCGATCTGCATCAAGTTTCGGACCAAAACACCGTTTCCAAAGAAGATCTGCGCCTCGTCATGTTCCCTCTTGAGATCCGAACGGTCTCCCCTGCGTCGGCCACGAGCAACAAGGTGTTGTCCCTCGGGGTTTCAAGTTGGGCTTGCGCGTGACCACGAATTTTTGGGCGGCGGCAGAGGTCGCATATCGCCGCTTGACGCCACTGACCGGATCTATGTCCGAAATCTGCCTACACATTTTCGGACATCGACGCCCTGGGCGGCAGATTGGCTATGGAAAGCGGGACGCACCCGCAAAGCACAGCCATAGTGTCGGCAGCGCCGAGCTATTCCTCCATATCGACTCCGGCATTCTCGTGGGCGCCAGCCAGCTCTGGCATGATGTCACCAGCCAGTAATTTCTCCTTCGACAGCAACCCGGCATCCTCGAGCGCCTCGAAATCCGGCAGGTCTCGCAGCGTGTCGAGGCCGAACTCCAGCAGGAATTCTTTTGTCGTGACGTAGGTGTAAGGTGCACCCGGCGTCGGGCTGCGCGGACCGGAGGCGAGCATGCCGGCGCCGCGCAGTCGACCGATCAGGTCGCGAGAAATCTCCTTACCGAAGAAGGCCGAGAGGTCGGTACGGGTGATCGGCTGGAAATAGGCGATGCACATCAGCACCAGCACCTCCGACTGCGAGAGGGTTTTTTGCTCCTGCTCGAGCGTGCCAAACGCTGCGCGAATGGCATCACCGTAGGCCGGCCGTGTCAGGTGCCGAAAACCGCCGGCGACGGCGACCAGATCATAGGGCCGGCCGCGCAGTTCTTCACGGATGTCGTCGATCAAGAGGTCGATGCTGCAGCTTTTGCCGACGATCCGCGCCAGCGTCTCGCGGCCGACCGGCTCGCTGGCTGCAAAGATCGTCGCTTCGACGCGGTGCATCCATTCGCGCCAGCGCACCTCCGGCGGCAGGTGATCCAGCTCTCGGTCAAACAGCTGGTCAGCTGATCGACCGTCATCTGACCGCCCCTTCCCTTGTCTGCGCGTTGCTTCTGCCATCGCTTTCAGATCCCGTAGATGCGGAAGGTCGCGCGGCCGGACAGTTCGCGCACAGCGCCGAGCTCGACCAGCCGGTCGAACAGGCGGCGCAATCCGCGGTCGCTCATGCCAGCGATCTTTTCGGATGCGACGATCGCGTCGTCGGACAGGAGTCTTTCGACGACCATGTCCGCCGCCTTGGCCCTGAGTTTTGGCGCAACTGCAAGCAGTCGGTCCGCGCGGCGCTCGAGCTCGGCGGAAAGATCAATCGCGCGCAGCGCGGCGCGCGCCTGCGCGGCAAGCAGACCTTTCACACGCTCAGGATCTGTCTCAATGCTTGTCGCCACAGAGCTGGCTCCCGATCGATGCGGCCGGGCGCTTGTGCCCAAGGCTGCTTCGGCACCCAGCAGCGGCAAAGCATGTGCCCAGCCCAGTCGTTGCGCCAGGATGGCGTCGGCGAGCCAGGCTCCGAGGGCGCGCGCAAAACCGTAGCGTTCGGCGATCGCTATGGCGCCGGTCATTATTCCCACCGTCCCGTCACTGGCGGCCAGCTGTCGAAGATCGTCCGTGAGGGCGCTCACGCCCTCGTCGTCGGGAGCATAGCCGAATTCCTCCAATACCGCGGCCAGATTTCTCCTCGTCAGAAGCTCCTCTGCGGGCCGGGCGACCAGCCGGCGCCAGGCGAGGAGCAAAAGGCCGGCGGGCCCGACATTGTCACCGGGTCGCGTGAGCAGCACGGCGTCGCGCAGCGCGCTTTCATCCTCGACGCGGCCAGCCTGCCGTGCCGTCACGCCGGCCGCAACAAGCGCCAGCCGCAGCCGCCAAGCGCCGGCCCACCGCTCCTGCCGGCGGACCACCGCATCGAGCGCACCAATGGTGGCGCCTGCTGTGTGCGCGAGGTCTTCAATTTCTTTTCCCGCAAGGCTTTGCGCATCCGGGATGGCCCTGCGCAGCCAGGCTGGCACCGTCGCCATCGGCGCGGTCGAAGGGGCACCGGCAAGCGAGGCGTGGTGGCGTTGAGAGGGCTTGGGACGCAGAATCATCGAAAACACGATGAATCATGGCGGCGCTTTTGGCAACAAAAGTTGACAAAAAGCGCTGTGGCTGTCATGCAGAAGCAACGAACGATAATCTTGCATTATCAGTTGTTCTGGTCTCTCAAGGGGAAATGTCCTTTCTCGTCAAGCAAAAACCCGAAAAAGGTCCTCGGGACGGTCCCGCGCCGTCCCACAGCACGGCCGTGGGCGACAATTTCGTCGCGCGATGCAGTTCGCCCAGCGTGGCCGGCATCGGCGTGCACATTGTGGCTTTCCCGAAAGCGTCGCCGCGCCTCCGCGGCGCTCCCGTCGTCCAGTCGCCAGGCAAGGATTCCCTTGCCGGAGGACAGGCTGATCGTCTATATATGATCGTATAGCAGTATAGACCAAGGAGTATGGGGATGGCGTTTTCCGTCAAGGACGACCGCACCGATGCGGCGGTTCGCAGACTGGCCAAACTCAAGAACATGAGCCTTACCGAGACGATCCGCGACGCCGTGGAACAGGAGTATCAGCGCAGCCGCGGCGCAATCCCCCTGGCCCAGCGGCTGCAGGCGCTCGCCGAGCGCTATCGCGCCTTTCCCGAAACCGGTGCCCAAGCCGACAAGGCTTTTTTCGATGACCTGTCGGGCAACAGCTGATGTTTGTCGACGCTTCGGCCATCATTGCGATCATCGGCGACGAAGACGATGGCTTGGCGCTTGCGGCTCGCCTTGGTCAGGCCGCAAGTGTCCGCGTCTCGCCGATCGTTGTGTATGAGGCCGTCGCCGGCCTGGCGCGCAGACGTGCCTGCCCGATCGAAGAGGCGGAGGAACTCGTCACCCTCATGCTGGACGAGATTCCTGCACAAATGATCGAGATCAATGGCGCGATCGGAGGCGAAGCAATCCGGGCGTTCCATCGGTTCGGCAAGGGCCGGCACAAGGCGGATCTGAATATGGGCGATTGCTTCGCCTACGCTTGTGCCAAGCTCTATGACATCCCGCTGCTGTTCAAGGGCAATGATTTCGTGCACACCGACATCGAGGTGGCCTGATGGACCGGAAAGCCGAGGAGCGACCTATCGCCCGACAAGACAAGGCAAGCGCCGACGACCTGCCGGACATCATCGGCGTGGTGATGGAAATGAGCCAGGCACCCGCCGATCCGGCCTTGCCTCCTCCGCAGACGACGTACGGGTCGCGGCCCCCGTCCGGTTTGGAGCCAACGCCTGGCTTTCCGGCTCATCTGGAAGGGCTCGCCGAGCGCGCTCGCGATTACGTCGAGGCAGCAAGCTCGGCCAACACCCGTCGCGCCTACGCCGCTGACTGGAAACATTTCCGTGCCTGGGCGCGCCGCCAGCATCTCGAGGTGTTGCCGCCGGATCCGCAGGTCGTCGGCCTCTACATCACGGCTTGCGCGTCCGGCATGGCAGCGGGCGACAGGAAACCGAACTCCGTGGCCACGATCGAACGCCGCCTTTCGTCGCTGACCTGGAATTATTCTCAGCGTGGCCAGCCGCTGGACAGAAAGGATCGACACATCGCCACGGTGCTGGCCGGCATTCGCAACAGCCACGCCTCCCCTCCCCGGCAGAAAGAAGCCATTGTTCCGGAAGATCTGATTGCCATGCTCGAGACGCTTGACCGCGGCACGCTGCGTGGCCTGCGCGACCGCGCCATGCTGCTGTTGGGTTTCGCCGGAGGCCTGCGCCGTTCCGAAATTGTCGGTCTCGACGTTGCCAGGGATCAAACCGAGGACGGCCGCGGCTGGATCGAGGTGTTGGACAAAGGCGTTCTCGTCACACTGCGCGGAAAGACCGGCTGGCGCGAGGTCGAGATCGGCCGCGGCTCTTCCGATGCCACCTGCCCGGCTGTCGCCGTGCAGACCTGGCTGAAACTGGCCAGGATCGGCCATGGGCCGCTGTTCCGGCGCGTCATCGGGCAAGGCAAGGCGGTTGGCTCCGAGCGGCTGAACGACCAGGAGGTGGCACGGCTGGTCAAACGCGCCGCGCTATCTGCTGGCGTCCGAGGCGACCTGTCAGAAGGCGAACGGAAGGAGAAGTTCGCCGGTCACTCGTTGCGCGCGGGCCTTGCCTCGTCAGCCGAGGTCGAAGAGCGCTATGTGCAAAGGCAGCTCGGCCATGCCTCGGCCGAAATGACCCGCCGGTATCAGCGCCGAAGGGATCGATTCCGCGTCAATCTCACCAAGGCGAGTGGCCTGTAGCAATCGGGAAGAAGCCCCCTCCCCTGCCCCCGGTTTGAAAGCAACGCAAGTTCTGTTCCGTCAAGGGGCGAGCATGGTCAGTCTCAACGACGGACACGCGTTTCGAGATCGGCCGATGGCTTGCGGGATCCCACAAGATCGCCGAGCCTCAGCCCGACCATTAACGCCAGGACAGTTGGTCCTTGGGCAGTCGGCCGCTTGGGTCGAACACAACCACCTGATGAGGCAGGTCAGGTCCCCACTTCCAAAGCACGAGATTGCGATCCTCCGGCTCGGCGCCCGGAGCAAAGCTCGGCACCAGGATTGCGGCCATGCCCTGTCCGGCAAGGCGGTCATGGATGGTCCATGACGCCGGTCGTTCGCCCTTTGCCAGAGCCATTGCCCAGGCACAATTCATGTCATCTGTCGTGATCGAGAACTCGGCCCTCGCTGCCTCGGACGTGAGGTCGACGATATCCGCACAGTCGACTTCGTAAGAGCACAAGACGCAGGGATCGATGCGATGCGCAAAGCCCTGATTGGCCTCCTTGACCGCGGTCATGACGCTCAAACCCAGATAGAGCGCCGGCACGCCTTTGGGATTGAAGCGGCCCCCCCTGATCGCAGCCCCCTCGCCCGATGTTGGTTTGAATGCCCAGCGTGGATCGTGTGCCCGGTAGCAGGTCCCCACGAACCTCAAGCAAAGCCTCCGAGGGCCATATGGTCGAGATAATCCCGAACGGCACCCGCCTTGCCATCCTTGACGAGCGCTTCGGCGGTACGTCCTCCGAAGGCTGGCAGGGGTTGGGCGCGATACCAGGCCATTGCCTGTTCCTTGCCCCCCGACCATTCGGTGATCCGGCTGATGATTTCGAGCATCTCGCGCAGGCGACCCTGCGTTCTGGCGGCGCCACTGCGTTCAGCGCGGTAGATGGTTTCGCGAGCCAATCCCGCAGTCTCCGCGAGCTGGCCCTTGGACATGCCAAATCCGGCCGCCACCTGGTCGATCGCAATCTTTCCGCCCCTATCCATATAAGACAGCACCAATGGCTGCATCGCCGGCGAGAGTTTCAGAACTTGGGTCATAACGCCACCTTGCCATATCCACGGACGCATTTCTTGTGCATAAGATATGGCATATTCCAGTTTCTTACAAGGACGCGTCGCGTTGCGTTCAGACGTCCAGCCCAAAACCTCGCTGGCGCACCAGGCCGATAACGGCATTGGGCCGCCCCGCCGGCGTCACAACAGCTGCTTCCTCTTCTCGAGTTTTGCCCGCAGCAGCGCCATGATCATCGGCCAGACCGAAAACTTCCCATCCCTGGCCCGTGTTGTCAGGCTCCGCAGATAGCCGCCAGGGCTGGAGATATGCTCGAAACGCTGCTGGATCGCAGCAATCACGGTCGCGGCCTGGTCCTCGCCCATCACCTCGCATGCTTCCTGGTAGGCGCTGGGGCTGATCCCGAGATACGCCCTGCCCGTGGCGGCCGCGGCCATCAAATCCCGCCATGTCCGGATTTCGCCGCCCTTGGCGAGGGCCACAATGTCCGGGCAGGCGTCCAACACGATCCCCAATGGCAGCTCGCGCCTGGGCAAGTGCCGCACATTGTCGGTTTCCGCCGCGCTGGCGCTCGCTTCTTGCTCTTTTCCAGAGCTTTGTTCAATTTCAATATTAGAGTCTGGATTTGAATTCTGTATGTGGCGCTCAGAATGAGACTCATTGGCGTTCTTATTGTGTGAATTGACGAACGTTTCCAGTGTGTTCTGCACCTCCAGCCACAGCGCCTCGAGCTCCCCTGCTATGGCGTCGTACGACTGGCGCGGTGCCGTACGCGGAATCCGGCCGGCAATCCCCTCATACGCGCGCTGGAACCCTCTCCAATCGGCCGGGATTGCCTCGTCTATGCCCGTGGCGATCATCTTGACGATATCGCGTCGGCACAGAGTGATCCGCTCCTTGGCCAGCTTGAGAGCCCGCCGCTCGGCCACGACGGCCTCGGCGAGTTCCTTGAATTCCTGCGCCCGCACCACCATCGGCGCCAGGTCGAAGCCATAGGCCTGCTCGATCTCCCCGCTCGGTCCCTTGCGCGCGAAACGCTTGCCGTTGGGACTGTCTCTGCGAATGACCAGTCCGCACTGCACCAGGACAGCAAGATGCCGCCGCAGCGTCGCCGGCGACATGCCATTGGCCCGACTGATGAGCTGCTCGTTTGACGGAAAGACGATCAGGTCGCTGTCGCCATTGAACGCCGTATCGGGATGGAACGACAAGAGTGCATTGAGAATCGCCAAGGCGCGATCGGTTGCGCCGACCGCGTCACGGGCCTCGCGGACGTGCTGGAATACATGCCACTTGTGCACCGTGGCATCCTTGTCCACCGCCCTCGCGGCGACCTGGGCTGCCATCATGCCAAGCGTCATCGGCCGCCGCCCAAAGGGCGTCGTCGTATAATGCCTCTCCATTTCCCTCACCTTCAATCAGGCAAAAGAAAACTGCTCGTCGAAACGACGCCAACGACTCTTGACAGTGATTCGGGGAAGTGCGATTCTCAGCTTGCTACAGACATGAGAAGGGCTTCCGCGACGGTTTCGTTCGGGGGCCTTTTTCTTTTGCGGTTTCAGTCTCCTGTTTTCTTCTCCGCTTCCGATGCCCGGAAGGCCTCGAAAAGTTCATCCAGCCTTTCGGAAATGAATGCGCCAAAGGACGATGCTTCCCTGGATTTCAGGGCGAGCGTATACACCTTTCCCGTGTCCGTGATCTTGGCTTGCACCGACCTGTCCTGCGGCGCCCAGGCCCTTTCCCTGGACTTCGATTTCGCCCCCGGGCTTTTCACCGGAGCACTCACACAGTCAAAGAGGCGGGCAAAGCGGCCGTCACTGCCCAGCTGGGCGAAATCGGCGCTTGTCACACACTCGGTCGCACGCGCCACGGCGCGAGGATGCTCCATCAGCTTGGCAAGCTGCCACCAGCGATCCCTGCCAATGGTCTTGGCGGCGCCGACCGCCACAATCACCTGCTCGGGAATGTTGCTGGTGACGCTGCGCATCTTCGAATAGGTCGTATCGTCGAGTGCAAGGGCTGACTTCACCGTCTCCGGCGAATGCCCCCGTTTGAGAATGCGGTCCGCAAACAGCGTCCGTTCGATGAAGGACAGGTTTGCCCGCGCGGCATTCTCCTGGCCCTGGGCGATGACATGGTCCTCATCGTCCATCTTCTTGACGACAGCGCGGACGGGCCTCTCCAGCTGCCGGGCGACCCTGACGCGCCTGTGGCCAAAGACGGTTTGAAAACGGCCCGAAATCTCCGGGTGAGGTCTGACCAGAACCGGAGAGTCCTGCCCCCGCTCGCGGATCGCCGCCAGCAACTCCTGAAAGGCCTGGTCGTCGTCGTTCATGCGGTCCGAGACGAATGACGTGTCGACCAAAGCCGGATCAAGATCGACGACCGAGCTCCTGGACAGCTCCTCGAATGACTGCATGATCGATCGCGACGCGCCGCGAACCGCATACCCCGAGACATCCCGATTGTCGGCGACCGGCGCCGCTGGGCTCATGACACTGCCGAATATGTCCCTGCGCGCCATTAGTCGCTCCGATTCGCGATTAGTCGACTGATTTCACGAGGGAAATGTCCACTTTTTACCGCCGTAAAACACGCCGTCATGACCGTCCCCATGCGCGATGGATCAGGGTTGCGATCTCCGAATTCACCGCATCCAGCGATTCGAGCGCGCGGTCGTAGGTTGAACGGGTAAAAGCCGACTTCTCCACCTCGTAGAGCGTCTGTTTTGTCAGACCGGCATCGGAAATCGCCGTCGACTTGAGCATCGGATTGTCGAGGATCTGGCCAGCGAGCATCGATTGCATGAAGCCGACCATCTGCGCCTGCGGAATGTCTGTCGGTTCATAACGCGTGATCAGATAGCGAAACCAGTCGAGCTCGATGGAGGCGCCGGCAGCCTTGATGGTCTTCAGGATGCCGCCAAGCATCAGCAGGAACTGGCTCATCGACATCAGGTCGAGCATCTGCGGATGAACGGTGATGAGAACCGAGGTCGCCGCCGACATCGCCGTCAAGGTGAGATAGCCAAGCTGCGGCGGGCAATCGACAACCACGACATCATAGCGCTCGTCCACCTCGGTCAGAGCCCGGGCGATCCTGGTGAAGAACTGGCGGCCGGCGCTGGATGACCTGTCCTGCATGGCCAGCGGCGTGTCGTATTCGTATTCCTGCAGCTCGAGATTGGCCGGAACGATATCCAGTCCCGGAAAGTTCGTCGGCATGATCACATCGGCTATCGGCTTGCGCTCGTCGTCATAGCGGATCGCCTCGTAGAGCGAGAGGTTGCGATCGAGTTCGGGCTGGAAGCCATGCAGGGCAGAAAGCGAAGCTTGCGGGTCGAGATCGATTGCAAGCACGCGGTGCCCGGTCAGCGCAAGGTGCTGGGCGAGGTGGGCCGCGGTCGTGGTCTTGCCACTTCCACCCTTGAAGTTCACGACCGCAACCACCTGGAGCTTGTCGCCCGATTTGCGGTGCGGCACGTATTTCTTGACCTCGGTCCTGCCATGCCGGTCCAGGAAGTGGCGAAGCTCAAGCATCTGCCCCGCGGTGTAGGACCGGCGTCCCGAGGGGACCTGCTCGGGCATCGGTCCCTTGCCTTCGAGGTGCAGCCGCTTCAGATTGTTCTGCGAGACGCCAAGGTAGTGGGCGACTTCCGCCATCGAAAAAGATCGAAGGGTCTTTGTCGCGTTGGGCGGGAACTTCTCCATGCGGAGCTGGTTCAGGCGCCGCGATATCTCCGCGCCCTGCTCGAGGATCTTGTCGTCGAACTCGAAGCGTGGCAATCGCATGGCAATGTTCATTTCCGTCGAACCCGAATTGGCGCTTTTTGTGAGCAATCCTCTCAACAAGCGCCATTAAGCTCCGATTCGGACAGCCCGGCAAGAAGTTTTAGGTTAACAACAGGTTAACGCAACTGGCTGGCTCCCTTCTGTAAGCCTTGGCCACACTGTGACAGCCGCGGGGCCTCCCTAAAATCGCTAAATCCATGTTTTCACAGCCGTATCACCCCTTTTTTACTGCCGTAAACCGCTCTGGCAGACGCAGCTCCGGGTGAGGGGCTCTATGCCCTCATGACAGCGCGACGAGCCATGCCCCCGATCGCCATGGCGGGAAGTCCGGCCCGGGCCTATCGCTCCACCCAGACGAATTTCCGCCTCGGTTTTGCCTGTGGAAGGGCGGGGGCCTGCCAGGCAGCGGACTCAGAAGCGCTGATGACATCGCCAGGAGGCCGGCAACCGCGCACCCCAACCCCTATCTATGTCAGATGCGATCGTTCGATCTCCTGGTCGAACAATCGCTCCCGCCAGCGGGGGTCGGGTGAGCTGGGAGAGACGTGGACCACGCGGATGTTTCAGGCGAGGCGTCCTCCGACGTATTTTTGATGCATCTACGCTCTCGGTGGGCACGCGGTTTCCGAGTTCATACGCGCGAAGGACCGGCTTGAGCGTTTCGCCAACCTATCCATCATGACGCATGGGATTGGAGGCCCTCTGCAAGGCGCACCGGGCGATCGCATCCCATCACCGTGAGATGCTTACGGGCGTCTTCGAAGGCCAGGATGACAGGCTTCATCCGGGTCTCGTTCCCTAACGTGGGCGCGTTAAAGGGCATATCAACATTCTGGCCACCGCACCATGCGGGAAGATGGCCGCCTCAAAACGGCGGGCGCGGGCAGTTCGGGCTGCAGACACGAGCAACGGCCTGGTGTCACCGGCGGGGAGGGGATCTCCCAGTCGAGTGCCATAGCGGCAGGAAAAGGCGATGCCTGGTCCCACAGCCGAGCGCTGCAACTGAGCAGGGGCGACCACGCAAACTCTCAGCCCTTCGCGCCGGGGCGACAGGGGTGCCGGCGCGTCCGCGTTGGGGAGGGGGCCGGACGGACGCGCCGAAGTGACCGACAATCGCCTCACGATCTAGCCAAAGAGCACGGCCCGGGTCTGTCGCCAGGCCATAGCGAGATAGATGCAGGGTTGTCGACCCGGAGGAGCAGACCACGGCAAGCTTAACACAGAGGCAAGCGGCTCGACTGTTCCATACCGAACAGCCAGGTCTGAAACGGAAAGGATATGCTGAAGACAAACGCAGAAGACGTCCCGCGAGGCATTCTTGGCGGCCTTGTCCCCAAGCTGTGAGTGGCTGGAAGGATTGCGCAGTCTCTGAACCTAAGCGGTTTCCGCCACACCGGGAACCGAAACCGGGTTGCGGCGACGTCCATACCGTCGAGGTGATGACCCCATGATCTTCTTGAAAGCCATGCTGAAGGACGTTTCGGACTCATAGCCGAGTGACGGGGCTATGACCGAAATCGGATCTTTGGAATTCTTCAGTCTGTCGCTCGCAAGCAGTATGCGCCATTGCGCCAGATAGTCGATTAGCGAGGTGCCGACCGTCTCCTTAAATTTCAGGGCGAATGTCGATCGCGACATGCCGACAAGTGACGCCAGCTCTTGCAGGGTCCAGCGATGCGCGGGATCGTCGTGTATGGTCAACCGCACCTGTCGGCAGCCTTAAGCGCTTCGGCACGGGAAGGGTTGGGCAAATCCGCGATGCGTCGAACAGAAGCGTAGAATCTTGGATAATCGCCGGAACACAAATCGAACAAGTGAAGAAACGCCGGAACCTGTTGCCCGTACACAGCAGTCGCGGCGAGCTTTGCGTTGTTGATCGGGCTATCGAACCAGACTTCGTATCCCCGGTATCCGGCCCAGCGCCTGTCGCGCATCTGCCGGTAGCGCATCCGCAGCTTGTCGATCGTGGCTGCCTTGGCAGCCGCCATCTGCTGCGGGGTGCGGGGACTTTCATAGACCTGTGTTAACTCGTCCCGAGTCTTCGACACCAGTCCGAGAAAATCAGATCTGCGCTTGCGATCGGCTTCGTAGCGGCGCAATCCGGGCTGATCTCCGGCGACGCGGAGCCACTTCCTGACGCCTGTGGTTTCAACGGCAACTGCAAAAGCCTCATTGAATGCTGAGTCGTCATCCACATAGAGGCGCTGATGCGCCAGTTCATGAAAAATAAGGCTTGCGAGATACGTGTCGTCCTGACGGAGCATGGTGCTTAGCAGCGGATCACTGCACCAGCCCAGTGTGGAATAGGCGGTGACGCCGGTGACATAGACGTCCAGCCCCTGTCTATGAAGCTCGACAGCGCTTTCAGTCGCGGATCTTCGAGCAAAGTAACCCCGGTAGGGAACGCAGCCAAAAACCGGAAAGCACCATGTTCGTGGCGTCAGGGAGAATTGCGGCGCGGCAAAAACGGCCCAGGTCACAGCGTCCCGACCGATATCAACATAGCTGCGGTAGCTGTTGTTTTCGGGCAGTGCCAGTTCATCTGTCGCAAACCGTCTTATGGTGGTCGCCGACGTCAACTTGACGCGCAAGGCCTCAGGCGTCGACGGGTCATGAACCAATTTTCCAACATTTTCGCGCGCCGCCATGATCTGCACGTGACCCTCGATCGACTGCGCGTAGTAGGAAATGCTCGTGCAGCCGGTTACCGCGGACGTCATAATTACCGCGACAAGTATTCGAAGGACGCGCTTCACTGTTTGTCCACCCCTTGCCCATCTCCCATGCAGCAAATGTCTCGATCTCGCGCTCTCAGACAGGCGTACCAATTCTCGTCAAGAACTGAAGGGGACAGCGGGTGGGACAAGTCAAATCTACGCTGAAAAATTCGTCATCGCCGATATTGCCGGTTGGCGAATTGGCATCGCGGCTGTCATTTAGCGCTATCGTCATTTTCGGCCGTCAGACACCGACGCGATACGCCGTTGCGCTGCTTCGAACGCGCTGGCGGGGTCCGTGCCGGTTCTCTGTCCGTCCTCCGCTTCCTTGTCTCGCACCGAAACCGGACAGTCCATAGCCACGCGTCCTTCTTGACCCGGGACAGCAGGGTTTGGGTCAACAACTCTACGTCAGGCAATTTGTGCCTCCGGCCACAGGCGGCGTTCTGCTCATTGACGTCCCGATCATTGAATCATAAACCGCGAGCTGAACGGCAGGCTTGCCGCTCCAACAGCCTTTGGGCTAACGGTAACGCGCGCCGGGAGCGCGTCGATATTGGCGAATTCCCGGTTGATATCGGCGCATAGTGAGTTGGCGATCCTCTGCGGCGCATGGCTGGAGAGAACGACCGTCTTGAACTCAACGAACTGGATCAGCGCCGAAATCGAAGCTTTCAGCCGGTTCGAACATTCCCCCAGCCATTCGCTGTAGGCTTCACCGAGCTCGGGCCACTCGGCGCTGCTGCTCCAGATGATCTCGGACGGCTGCTTGCGTGCGTTTAGCGCGTTCTCGAGGCGCATCAGGCCGTGATCGAAGCTCGTGCTGGAGTTTCCTTTGTAGATCTGGTGGTTGAGGATGAGCCTGCTCTGCAGCCGTGCTCCGAGATAGAAGAACAGATAGTCGTTCAGGGGCTTTGCAACGCCAAACATGCTTTCGCCGCCGGCCGCCGCGGTGATGTCGTTCTGCACAAAGACCGGCAGCTTGATCTGCTCTTCGATCTCGGCCTGCAAGGCCTTGAGGGAGTGGCCCGATCCGTTGCAGGTCGCCGCCATGGCGTCGATTTCGTCTGGAACGGCCAGCCCGATGCCGGCGATGCGGCCGCGCGCCCCTGCCGGCAAACTCCCCATGGCGTCCCGGATCGCCGCCAGCAAATCACCGCCACGCTGAAAGAGGTTCAGCTCCTCAGCCGGCAACTGCTTGTGGAAGCGCACGGTGCCGATGAAGTCGATGAGCGCCACGTCGATCCTGCGCCGGCTGAAGCCGACGCCAACCGCGTAGGCGCCTTCGGGGTTAAGCGAAAGCGGGATGGTGGGCGGCCCGACGCGCCCGCGCTGGGCCTCGCCCTGGGAGACCAGGCCTTCCTGCTCGAGGGAACGGACGATAACCGAGGCGGTCTGCGCCGACAGGCCTGTCTTTTCGCCGATTTCCATCCGCGACATGCCCTCGTTCTGCAACAACAGGGACAGCACCAGCCGCTCATTGTAGCTGCGCACGCTCAACGCATTGAGCCCGCTCGCTCGATCGGCGATGCGCAAGGGATTGGGGGGGGCGAACCTCATATCAGGCAAGGGATGCCCCATCGGTAAGAACGCGTTGCCTGGCGGCGGTCTGGCGGCTCATGTCGAGCGGCTCCAGCCGATTGCATCGACCGCGCGGGCGAGTGCGGTACCGAGCAATCTGTGGGCTTCCGCATCGATGTGAAACCCGTCCGCCTCGCTGCAAGACACAACCGAGCCGGCATCGAAAAAGTGCAGTTCCAAGGAGTCCGCGAGAACTTCGAACTCGAGCGCCAGCAGGCGCGATTTCTCCGGCGCGCCGGCGAAGATCGACTTCCATTCCTTGACGTCGTCCTGCATTGGCGGCGGCGCCACGATCATGATCTCGGGCGTGGTGCCGCCCGGGCCGGGCGCCAGCTCCTTGATGTCGTAAACCAGGCAGCCGATGCCCATCGCCACTTCCGACGGCGGCTTGTTGAAGCGGATCTTGAGGTCGTTGGTGCCGAGCATGATGATGACCAAGTCGAGCGTCGCGTGACTCTGCAGGCAAGGTCGAAGATAGGTTCGGCCATTTTTGTGCGCGCCCTCGATGGGATCGTCGTGGACCGTGGTTCGCCCGCTCAGGCCCTCTTCGATGACGTACCAGCCGGCGCCCAGCTGGGCGCGCAATACGCCTGGCCAACGCTCATCGGGACCGTAGCGCTCGAGCGGCCCCTTGCCGGGGATCTGGCCGTGCGTGTTGGAGTCGCCATAGCACAAGACTGATCGCATTTTTTTCCGCCGAAGCTGACCGCGCGCCGGATGCCGACGAGCGCCGCACATGATGGATAGCGGAGCGGCGAAAGGCAAGCAAAGGAATAGTCATTCAACATGACTAACTATTGACAGGCCGAATCCGCTGTGCTTCTAACGTGCCCGGAGGAGTTCTCAACCGCCATCATCGTCCAGCCTCGGTTGGGCCTCGACACGCATGTGTTCGGGGGCGGGAGATCTGCGTGCATCGGTCGGCAGATCGCCGACGACGAACATGCATTGGGAGAGCGTCTCGCGGCCCGTGCGCGTCCGTACGGCCACAAGCAACTGCAAGGAGGAGCTCAATGTTAGGATTGCTGAAAACCGCCGGACTGGGAATGTTCGTTGCGTCCGCGCTCGTTGCGACGTCCCTGGCACATGCGGAAGATGTCAAGCTGATGGACGGCGTGACGCCACGCCCCGACGACACGCGCATGACCGCGGCCGGCGCATTCAAGAAGGATCCGCCCTGGGTCATTGGAATGAGCGACTTCGGCGTGAATGCGAACACCTGGACAGTCCAGGTGGCGCATGAGGCCGACAACGCCGCCGCGAAGGACAAACGCATTTCGAAATTCATCCTGCTTGATGCGGGCTTTGACCAGAAGAAGCAGGTGGCCGACATCGAGGATCTGATCGCGCAGCATGTCGACGCGATCATCGTGCAGCCGGTTACCAGCACGTCGGCGAATGCCAGCATCGCCAAGGCCGTCGCCGCCGGCATTCCGGTCATTCTGCATACCGGCCGCATCGATTCCGACGCCTACACCACCGAAATTCAAGGCGGAGCCGAGCACTTCGGCAAGGTCATGGGCGACTGGCTGATGAAAACCGTTGGCGACAACGGCAAGATCTGGGTTCTGCGTGGCCTTGCCGGTCACCCGGAAGACACCAACCGCTACAATGGCCTGCTAGAAGCGCTGAAGGGCACGCATGTGCAGATCATCGCCGAGGAGCATGGCGACTGGCAGTACGACAAGGCCAAGAAGCTGTGCGAGACGCTCTACCTGAACAACCCGCAGGTCGACGGCATCTGGTCGTCCGGCGCCGACATGACGCGTGCCTGCGTCGATGTCTTCAAGCAGTTCGGCACTCCCGTTCCGCCGATTTCGGGCGAGGGCAACAACGGCTATTTCGGCCAGTGGCTCACGGATGGATTCAAGTCGATCTCTCCGGAATACAGCCCTGCCCAGGGAGCCGCCGGCGTGCGCGCCGCCGTCGCCCTGCTCGAGGGTCAACAGCTCTACAAGCGCTATGTCTACAATCCCGACGGCTGGGATCGTGACAAGGCGGCAAAATACTATCGCGACGACCTAACGGCAAACGTCTGGTGGCCGAGCGAACTGCCCGAGGACAAGCTCAAGGAGTATTACGGCAAGAAGTGACGGCGAAAGCCGTGACTGGCGGGGGCGTGGACAAGCATTCCCCCGCGGGCCGCTCCATCTGCCGCAGCAGGTTCGTTCGAGGGTTCCGTGACCAATCTTATCGAGATGTCGCATATTTCGAAGACATTCGGAGGCAGCAAGGCGCTGCACTCCGTTTCCCTCGCTCTCAAGGCGGGCAGCGTTCATGCCTTGATGGGGGAGAACGGCGCCGGCAAGTCGACGCTGATGAAGATCCTCGCGGGCGTGCATCAGCCCGATACCGGAGAGATTTTCATGAACGGGCAAAAGCTCGACCTGAAATCGCCCCGCGACGCGCTGGACGCTGGCATCTCGACCGTTTTCCAGGAGCACTCGCTGCTGCCCAACCTGTCGATCGCCGAGAATATGTTTCTCGGCCGGGAACCGACGACCCGGTTTGGCTCGATCGATTATCGCGCGATGAACGACGAGACCGCCAGGGCGCTTGGCGAGCTTGGCCTCGCGCTCGAACCGTCACAGCTTGTTTCCAACCTGACCATCGCCGAGCGGCAATTCGTCGAGATCGCGCATTGCATCCAGGCCGATGCCAGCGTGCTCATCCTCGACGAGCCGACGGCGGCGCTCAACGCGGCCGATGTCGATGTGCTCAACCGCAACATCCGCCGGCTGCGCGATAAGGGAAAGGCCATCGTCTACATCTCGCATCGCATGGAGGAGATCTTCGAGCTCTGCGACACGGTGACGGTGCTGAAGGACGGCGCACTGGTCGGCACAAGAATGGTGTCCGAGATCGCCACCGACGAACTAATCGCCATGATGGTCGGACGCGAGCTCCAGGACCTTTTTCCCGATCGCACGGATGACAAGGGCGACGAGATCCTGCGCGTCGAGAACCTCAGGATCACCGAGACATCGCAGCCGCTGTCGCTGACATTGCACAAGGGTGAGATCGTCGCCCTGGCCGGACTGGAGGGGCAGGGCCAGCAGCGCTTCCTGAGATCGCTGATCGGCCGCTATCATCCCTTCGCCGGGACGATTTCCATCAACGGCAAAGCGCTGAAAATGCCGCTATCGACATCCTCTGGCGTTCGGCATCTGCAGCGGCTGCGCGTTGGCTTCGTTCCCGAGGATCGTAAGGAAGAGGGGCTCTTTCTCACGCTCCCGATCGCCCACAACATCGCTATCGGACTGCATTCGAGACAATCGGAACTTGCCTTGGCGCGACCGTATCGAAGCGTCATTGCCCGCATGATGGAGGTCATGAACGTCAAGGCGTCGGGCCCGTCTGTCCCGGTCGGCTCCCTGTCCGGCGGCAACCAGCAGAAGGTTCTGCTAGGCCGTTACCTGGCCGCCGATCTGGATCTTCTCCTGGTGGAGGAGCCGACCCGCGGTGTCGACATCGGCGCCAAGTCCGAGATCTACCATCTGCTGCACGACTTCACGCGCAGGGGTGGCGCCGTGCTAGTGCTGTCGCGCGAGACGATCGAATTGATCGGGCTCTGCGACCGCATCTACGTCGTGCACGACAACACCATCGTTGCCGAAATGCCGGCAGAGCAGGCGACGGAACACAAAATCCTCGACGCGGCCCTGGCGGGCGGCACCGCGCGCCAGCATTAGAGGCCTCCATGCACCGTTCGTTGTTCAACATCCTGAGCGGCCGCAACACGCGGCAAGGCCTGTGGGGCCTGCCGTTGCTGGTTGCCTTGCTCATTTCGCTGTGGCTGACTGTGCAGACCACACAGTTCGCGACGGCTGAAAACCTTTTCAACCTGGTTGCCCAGGCAATGCCTCTGATCATCGTGGCGATCGGACAGCTCATCGTCGTGCTCATCGGCGGGCTTGATCTGTCCGTCGGCTCGGTCATCAGCCTTACGACGGCGATGCTGGCGCTGGACCAGCCTGCGATCGTGCTGATCCCCGCGGTCTTCGTGCTGGCGGCACTCATTGGGCTGATCAATGGCCTGGCGATCACCCGCTTCAACGTACATCCGATCATCACGACGTTGTCGACGCAGTACATCGTGCTCGGCATCACGCGCATCTTGCGGCCGGTTTCAGGTGGCACCGTGCCGGAGATTGTCATCAATTCGGTTTCCGGCAGTCTCCTCGGCGTTCCCTATCCGGTTTTCTGGGGCATCACCGTGATCCTGGTGGCGTGGAAGCTGCTGTACGGCTCGAGATACGGGCTGTATCTGTTTGCGATCGGTGGCGGGATCGCTTCCGGCGCCGAAAGCGCGGCACGTAATTTCGGCGTCTCCGATCGCCGCGACATCGTTCTGGCTTACGTGGTCTGCTCATGTTTCGCAGCCGTTGCCGGGGTCTTCCTGGCCGGGCGCATTGTGTCGGGCGACCCGAATGTCGGACTTCTCTTCGAACTCGACGCCATCACTGCCGTGGCGCTCGGAGGCACCCAACTGTCCGGCGGCATAGGCAGCCTGCATGGCACGGTGATCGGCGCTCTTGTCATGGCATTGCTGGCCAACGGCATGAACCTCGCCAACGTCTCGCCCTTCATCCAGACCGCGATCAAGGGCGGCATCCTGCTGGCAGTGGTCGGGCTGCAATCCCGCAAGAAGATGGGACTCTGAACGATGGCTGCCGTTCTCGCAAATCGGATCGCCCGGCGTCTGCGTCACATACCGCCATCCTATTTTGTTTTCATCGTGCTCCTTGCCACGCTGTGGATCGCGCGACCAAACATGCTCAACCTCAACATCATGGGCATCTTCATCAGACAGATCGTGCCGCTTGGCATCCTCGTACTGGGGCAGCTGGTGGTGATGCGGGTCAAGTCCATCGACCTGTCCGGCGGCGGCATTATCCTGTTGATCAATTATTTCATCTCGTCGGGCAGCTTCCCCGGCGCGGGGTTGCCGTTCTTCATCATGCTGGCGCTCGCCACCGGGCTGGTCATCGGCCTGTTCAACGGCTTGATGATCGGCAACCGGCGGGTGTCGGCCGTCATTGTCACGCTGGCCGTCAGCATCATCCTGGTCGGGCTGGTCCAGTTCCTGTCGAGCGGCAACCCGCCCGGGGACGTGCCGAGACTGTTCAACGACCTCTACAACACGAAATTCCTGTCGGTTCCGACACCTGTGCTGTTCTGGATTCTGCTGACCGCCGCGGTGTCGCTGCTTCTGTCGCGGACCGTGTTTGGCCGTTACATCGCTTCGGTCGGGGAGAATGCCGAAGCTGCTCATTTTTCCGGCGTACCGGTTCAGCGCACCGTTGTTCTGGCGCACACGCTCGCCGGCCTGATCGCGGCGATCGCGGCGCTGGTGCAGACCGGTTCGATCGCTGTCGGCAGTGTCCGCGTGGGTCTCGATCTGCCGATCCTGGCCGTCGCGGCGACCATCCTTGGCGGCGTCGTCTTCGGTCGCGGTGACGGTGGCGTCTGGGGGCCCTTCTTCGGTGCGCTGTGCTTCGCGCTGTTGTTCGTGGTGATGACGGTGCTCGGCGTCGATGAACCTGGGAAACTCATCGCCCAGGGCGTCATCATCCTTGGTGCGGCGATCTTCTACGGAGTGCGAGTGCGGACCCCCTGACTTCAAGAAATAGCGAAAGCCAGGCCCGCATCGGCATTGGCCGGATCGATGAGACCGATGCGTTCAGACAATTGCAACGAGATGGAGAAACATGGATGTCACCGCCAAGAAACATCATGTGCTACGGCGACTCGCTGACCTGGGGCTGGATTCCGGTCAAGGAGGGATCGCCGACCCACCGATACCCCTATGGCCAACGCTGGACGGGCGTCATGGCGGCGGCGCTCGGAGCGGGCCATCACATCATCGAAGAAGGCTTGAGCGCCCGCACGACCTGTCTCGACGACCCGAATGATCCGCGCCTGAACGGCGCGACCTATCTGCCGTCGGCCATCGCCAGCCATTTGCCGCTGGATCTCGTCATTGTGATGCTCGGCACCAATGACACCAAATCCTATTTTCGCCGGACGCCTCACGAGATCGCCAATGGAATGGCGAAGCTGGTTGGGCAGATCCTGACCAGCGCCGGTGGAATCGGCACCCCTTATCCGGCCCCAAAGGCGCTGGTCATTGCGCCGCCGCCGTTGACCCCGATGCCCGATCCATGGTTCGAGGGCATGTTTGGCGGCGGTCACGAGAAGTCGCGGGATCTGGCCAGGCAGTACAAGGCGATGGCGGATTTCATGAAGATCGATTTCCTGAATGCCGGCGATTTCATCACCACGGACGGTGTCGATGGCATCCATTTCACCGCCGCGAACAACGCCGATCTGGGGCGCGCGGTCGCCGACAAGGTCAAAACGATCCTTGCGCCGGGCACGGTCAGCACGGCCGTTTGAAGCCGCCACTCCCGTCGGCCTGCGGCACACAGCCCGACGGTGCAGGTGTATCGCATGCCTCCTGTGATACACACCACGGGACCGAACCATGAGTTGGGTCCCGTGGTTCTATTAAGGGCGTTCCGGATACAGATCCGCTTGCTCGGATGGCCTTATGGCCTTCGGCCCTGGGGTGCTTCCGGGCAGACTGACCACCAAAGTCCACGGGCTTGCCGATACGTTCGGTCGTCCAGGTTCCTGCTCGCCGCCGGGCAGAGCCATGACATCTTGGCCGCGCCCCCGGGGCCCTGTTTGCCGATCGGCCTACGATGTCAGCGCCCTGCGAAACCTCCCCGGCAAGATCGGGGCACAGCCGGTCATTCCCCAGACCCGCTCCCGATCAGTGCCGATCCCGCGCGCTTCGCAACGCGAAAACCGCGGGACGCGCCGCGCCGCTCCGCCGCGCACCCATTGTTGGCACGCTAACACAAGCTCTCACACGGGATACCGTCCTTATCGCGGTCGAGCTTGCCGCCCCATGGGCAGTTCACGAGATACCAATTCGCCTCGTCGCACGCGCTGATCTGGGAACAGGTTCGCCGCGGCTGGCACGAATAGGTCTGCGCCACCTGCCGGCCGACGAGGCCGAGACGCTGACGCGACGGGGTGCCATCCACTTGCCCCGCGCGCCAATCCCACGGGGCCTGAGAGGTCCCGGCCCACAGACCGACCTTCGCCGCTTCCGCCTTCGATTGCTGCGCTGCATAGGCGCCATGGCTGTAGCGGGGCCAGTCCAGAGCCTGGCCATGCTCGACCATCCAAACGGCAACGCTGGCGCCATCCGCGCGCCGGCAGTCACCGACAAAGCGGCCGTAGCGATCCCAGCTGACGAACTCGCAGTGGAGCGGCCTCGACGCGGCCAGGAAGGCGTCGAGGACAGCCGCGGCCTTCGCGCCGCATTGGTAGCGAACGCCGTTGGCGTGTTCGCATTGCTGGGCGGACTCGGGAGCGTCGATGCCGTTGAAGCGGATGCGCTGTCCGCGGACCTCGATCGTGTCGCCGTCGATGACTGAGGCGACGCCGACGATCGGCTCGGGCGTGCGTCCCACCCAGGGGGATGCATTCAGGTCGGTGGCGCTTTCGCTATGCTGCACGACGACTTGCGTCACGTACGCGGCCATCGCCGCCACCGCCATGAACACGAGCCGCTTTGGAATGGCTCCCGGCAGAAGTGCACGCTGCCGCTGTACGCCTCTCCGTTTGCGCTTGTCGTCAGACCAATTGTCTTGTGGGTATTTGTCCACGCCCCTCACTTCCCGAGGGCAGTATGCCACTGGCTCCGCTCGGCGTCCATAAGCGCTGGCTATGCCAACTGATTGCGGGTCCGCCAGTCGGTTGCAAGCTACCGCTTTTGACTGAGACGGTACCATCTTATATCTGCGTTGTTTCTAATATAAAAATGATGTTATGTCATGCGTTTGGGAGTGCGCAAGGGAGGCGATCCCAATGAGAATGGCTATATTTTGTGCGGCTATCGTCTTTGCCGCGACTGGTGTCGCTATTGCCAAGGAAAAGAAGGTGGCGATCAGTGACGCTGCTGCCCTATGCTCCTCCAAACATTCGGCGAAGAAGCCCGTTCCAGAGCTGGACTGCAGTTTGACCGGAACTGCCACACCGCCGGCAAAGCCACGTCTCGGATACAACGACTCCGATCCGTGGCTCGTACTTGGCTTTTGACTTTCCTGCGCCAGAGCAAAGCCAATCGCGACACGCGTCCGGCGGAATAATGGTTCAGCACAGCGACGACGGATTTGTCGGCCTTACGATGCCAATGAGGGCCATCGCCAGCTTTCTATGAATCGGTCCATGCCCCGGCTGCTCGCGTGGCGCGACCTTCGCACGCCGGTCGGCCTTTACAGGCGTGGCGCCTGCGCGGAAGACTCCTTGCCAGTCGAAAGCGCGGCCGCAATCAAGCCGCTCAACAAGAGAGTGCCACCCGCAAGCACTGTTTCGTCAAAGTCGAAATGAGGCGTGTGATGGCCGTCCGCAATATCAGCGCCTAGAACGAAGATACCGGCTATCCCGCCTCGGTCGGCAACAGCTGAAGCGAGAAGAGTTGCGTCCTCGCTCGCTCCGAAGGAGTGGGCGTCCACGACGTTGGGAAAGGCGCCAAGTTTGCTGTTTGCCGATTTGGCCCAGTCGACGATTCCCGATGGGTTGCGCCAATCCGATGCTTCGCCGCGAGGCTCGATACCCGTCGTGACTTCGTAAGCGGCGGCGCTCGCCTCGATCATTCGACGGCATCGTTTGTCGAGCAATTGTAGCGCCGGCATCGCGGCGGCGCGGATCTCAAACTCCAGAACCGCCTCGTCCGCCACGACGTTCAGGGTCTTGCCGGCGTGCAATGTTCCTACATTGACCCTGACGCCGGGTTCGCCCGACTGGGCGAGGCTGTGCAGACCAAGCGCGGCCTGACACGCAGCGAGCAGTGCGTTCCGCCCTTGCTCCGGCGATTTCCCGGCATGTGCGGCCAATCCAGAAAACATGACCGTGAACTTGCGCGTCGCCAGGAACCCACCGACGTCGAGCGCAAGGCTGCCCGACGGAACTCCCAGGCCAATGTGGATGGCGACAAACAGATCGACATCGGCCATCCAGCCGGCTTCGACCACGGCGCGTGCGCCGCGTCCACCTTCCTCTGCGGGCTGGAAGAGAATGAGGAGCTTCCCCGCTGCGTGCCCGAGAAGGGGCTGGAGGATTCGAGCCACGCCAAGTCCTATCGCGATATGGCCGTCATGGCCGCATGCATGCATCACCGAGGGCGTGGTGGATGCAAAACCTTTCGACGCCGGCCGATGACCGGAATCCGCCTCGTTGATGGGCAGCGCATCGATGTCGACGCGCAGGCATACCGTCGGGCCGGCGCGTCCGCCGTCGAAGACGGCCATGCAGCCGGTGTCGCCTTCGCCTGGGATCGGATGGCTACTCATGCCCAATCTGGATGCGCCGCGCAGCATGTCGCCACCCGTGACGACCTTGTATCCGAGCGCCTTGAGTTCCGAGCAGATGCGTCGAGTGGTTTCGATCTCACGCCAGCCCAATTCGGGATGAGCGTGAAATTCACGGCGCACGCGCACCAGCCAAGGAGAGATGGCACGCACGTCGCGTTGCAGGCGATCGGCCAACGCGGGACCTGGCTGTGCGAGAACATCCTCGCTCATTGCTGGCTGTCCTTCATGCCCACGGGCTTTGCCAGGCATGGTCTTCCATCCAGACGCTTTTGATTTTCATGTGCTGCTGTATGGCTTCGGAGCCCATCTCCAGCCCAACACCGCTCTGCTTGTAACCCCCATAGGGCGAACCGGGATGCAGGCTGTGCGCCGTGTTGATCCAGATCAGTCCTGACCGGGCCTCCCGCGAAACGCGGCGCGCGCGTTGAAAACTGTTTGTCCACACCGTCGTGGCCAGGCCGTAGCGGGTGGCGTTGGCGATCTCGATGGCTTCGTCTTCGCTGCTGAACGAGGTCACCGTTATCATGGGACCAAACACCTCTTCCTGGGCAATTGCGGCGGCCGGGCTCACGTCGAGGAAGATCGATGGCCCGATATAGAATCCGGCATCGGGAAGTGACCTGGGCGGAAGCTCGAAGCGCTTCATGCCCGAACTGGAAGCCGCCGCCAGGTGAGCAAGCACCCTGTTACGATGGCGAGCCGATATAAGCGGCCCGATCCGGGTATCGTGATCAAGCGGATCGCCAATGACAATGTCCTTGAGACGATCGGCGACCTTGGCGACGAATTCCCCGGCGATCGAGGCCTCGACAAGCAGGCGCGAGCCGGCAGTGCAGGTCTGTCCGGCATTGTTGAACGCCGAAAAAACAAGGGCGTCGGCCGCCCGGTCAAGGTCGGCATCGGCGAAAACCATGAAGCCGGTCTTTCCACCAAGTTCGAGGGTAACCGATTTTAGCAGATCGCCGGTGATCGCACCGATCCGGCGGCCGATGGTGGTGGAGCCCGTGAAGGTGATCTTTTCGATATCCGGATGGCGGACGATGGCGTCGCCTATGGCGGATCCACTGCCGTTGAGCACATTCAGCAATCCGGCCGGCAATCCCGCCTTGTGCGCGATCCAGGCCAGAAGCAAAGCCGACAGCGGAGATTCCTCCGCCGGCTTGAGGATGACGGCGTTGCCGGTGGCCAATGCCGGCGCGATCTTGCCTGCGGCATTGGTCAGTGGGTAGTTCCATGGCGTTATCGCGCCGACGATCCCCATCGGTTCGTATTCGACGAGGTTGGTGCGGTTGGGTTGAACGGGAACGACAGCGCCCCGCAAACGATCGGTGGTTCCGGCAAAGAATTCGAAGATCCGGGCGGCACGCTCCACGTCACGCGTCGCGGTGTCGCGAATGGGCCGCCCTGAATCCAGCGTGTCCAGCGTACCGAGCGCCTTCGCATGCAGCCTTATCTCGTCGGCGATCCTGCGCAGTATCCGGGCCCGGTCCTGACCATCGGACTGCCACCAGGCGAGCTGCGCACGCCGGGCGGCTTCGACGGCGGCCTCCAGATCTTGCGTCGACGCAACCACCACATCGATCAAGACCTCGCCGACAGTCGGGTCGACGCACGGCATGGTGGTGCCGGCTGAGGGTGCGTGCCAGGCGCCATCGATCCAAAGCGGCGCGACAGATCCGAAGCCCTCCGGCCAGCAGGCCGAAAGGCGCTCTTTTCGCAAGGCAAGCGGGATCGCTGGGCTGGCCGGTTTGATGCTTCTGGGCATTTTAGGTAATCCTACCAAGCTGACTGGAGCCAGGCGACGATCTCGGTCTGCGTCACCGGGCGAGGGTTCCAATATGTCTGAGGATCGGCCAGCACATCCTGGGCGATCCGCGCGAACTGTCCCGCCGGCAGGCCGATCGCGGAGAGGGTTCTGGGCGTACCCAGTCTGTCGGCCAGGCGTTCGACCTCGGCGATCAGCATCCGCGACGGATCGGTGTCACCTTCGCTTGCAATACCGGTTGCGCGGGCGATCTCGGCAAGACGATCGCGGGCGGCCTCGAGGTTGAAGCGAAGGCTGTGCAGGACCATCACGGAATTGGCGGCGCCATGGGAGAGGCCGTACCGGCCACCCAAACTGTGGCAAACTGAATGGCCGATTCCCAGCCAGGAATTGGCATAGGTGAGACCGGACATCGAAGCCGCGTCGATTGCCGTTTGACAGGTTTCGATCGACGGTCCGGAAAGCGACTGCGCAAAGGCTGGCAAGACGCGCAGCAGGCTTCGCAGGGCCGAGACCGCGAAGGCATCCGTGATCGGCTGGGCGCCTTTGGAATAGAACGCCTCGAGACAATGGTGCACCGCGTTCATGCCGCTTGCTGCCAGGATCGGGCGGGGCGTGGTTGCGATGACCTCGCCGTCGAGAAACACGGCGAGAGGCGTCAGTTTGGGATGCACGAAGATCAGTTTCTCGCCGCGTTGCGTGTCGGTCACCGCGCCGCCGCCGACCACGTCCGCCGCGGAAAAAGTGCTGGGGACCGTGAAGACGGGGAGCGGCTCGACATCGACATCGACGCTGTGGAACGTCGATGGCGGCTCGAAACGACTGACGAAATCGACGACGCTGCGGCCACTTGGAACCATGACAGCAATGGCCTTTGCGACATCATGCGCGACACCGCCACCGATCGAGATGACAGCGTCGGGCGATAGCGGAGCGACCTGATCGACCATCTGCTTGATCGAGGCGACCGGGGCATTCGGTTCCAGACGATCGAACAGCCCGGCAAGCTTCTGGCCGAGCGCGGCAGTCAATTCGTCAATGAAAGGTGTGTTTGCCTTGAGGCCCGCGCCGCAGACTACAACGACACGGCGGGCGCCGATCCGCTCGAGTTCAACTGGTATTTGAGATCGGCAGCCCGGTCCGCTGATGATGGTCCTGGGAATTGCCATCCCGTTGAAGCGGTGAAGGGTCATATCTTTTCCAAACGAAGCAGACGGCGGCGGCCGTACAGCCACCGCCGTGATTTCAATTATTTCCAATCCGCCGGCACGGTCTGACCGGAGAGATCGACGCCGTCCACGGTGGCCTTGGTGATCATGGTCGCCTGGGTCAGGGTTTCCTTGGGGATGGTCTTGCCCTCGGCGGCCTCGACGGCGCGCTGGACGGCAAGGCGGGCCATCGTCACCGGCTGGCTGACGATGGTGGCCTGGATCCATCCTTCATCGATCAGGCGCTTGGTCTCACTCTCCATGTCGGTGGTCAGGACCAGAACGTCGCCGGGATTCTTGCCGGCGGCGCGCAGCGCCTGCACGGCGCCGATCGCGATCGGACCATTGAAGGCATAGACGGCCTTGAGATCGGGCTGCGCCTGCAGAAAATCCTGCATGGTGGTCAGCGCGTCGGCCGAGGACGTCGAGGTGAATTTTTCGGCGACGACCTTCATGCCTGGATATTTTGACAGGTAGTCCTTGAAGCCGTTGACGCGGAAAAGCGTCAGATCAAGCCCGCTCGGGCCGGAGAGCATGGCGACATCGCCCTTGCCGCCGAGTTTGTCCGCCGCATAGGCGGCAAGCAGTTCGGTCATGACATAGGAGGGTTCGCCGACGAAGCCGGTGACCTTGTCGGTTTTCGTTGCAATGCCGTCGTTGACGACGGGGATGCCGGCTGCGACAGCCTTCTCCACGACGGGGGCAGTGCCCTCCGAGCTCGAAGGAACCAGCACGATGCCGGAAACCTTGCGCGTGATCACGTCCTCGATCTGCGAGACCTGCTTCTGCAGGTTGCCGTAGCCGCCGGCATCGTAGATCGTCACCTTGTAGCCCAGCTTCTTGCCTTCGTCGGTGTAGCCGAAAGCCTTCAGCTTGAAATAGGGGTCGCCTGCCGCCGGCAGCATGACCGCGATTTCCTTCTCCTGGGCGGCGGCGGAAGCGATTGCGCCACCAATTGCGACTGTGGCGGTCAGGCCGAACAAGGCCCCTCGGATTAGAGATCGATAACTCATTTTACTGTTCCTCTTCTCTGGACGTTTTTCACATCAAACACCCCGCTCCGGTTCCGCCGGATGCGGGGATTGCGGATACTGTCAGCCAGTTTCGCGACGCAAGGCGTTCGCCCAGGCCGACAGGATGATGATGGCGCCAACGATCACCTGCTGGGTGAAGGTGGAGATGGCGAGGAGGTTAAGGCCGTTCACCATGAAGGCGATGACAAGGACGCCGAGCACGGTGCGAAGCACGCCGCCACGGCCGCCAAAAATGCTGGTGCCGCCGATGATCACGGCGCCGATCGATTGAAGCAGCAGATCGCCGGAGCCGAGCAGCGGCTGGCCCGAGATGACGCGGCCGCTGAGCAGGAAGCCGGCTATGGCCGCAAAAGTCCCGCTCATGACGTAAATGAAGATCTTCGTGCGCGCGACATTGATGCCGGACATCAGGGCGACCTGCTCGGAGCCGCCGATCGCGTAGATGTGGCGCCCGACGGGCGTCCGGGTAAGGACGAAATAGGCGATCGCCACCAGGATGAAGGCAATGATCAGCGGCACCGGAAACGGACCGATGAAGCCGCCGCCGAACCAGAAGAAGATGTCGACGTCCGGCTGCGGCAAGCCAAAGACGGTCGAACCGCCCGAGACGACGAGGGCGGCGCCGGCGATCATGTAGAGCATGCCGAGGGTGACGATGAACGGCTGGATCCTGGCGCGGCCGATCAGCAGGCCGTTGGCGAGCCCGACGAGGATGCCCGAGGCGAGCCCGATCACGGCAGCCGGCACGATGCCGTAATTCATCATGATCGTGGCGGTGACGACGCTGACCAGGCTGATGATCGAGCCCTGCGAGAGATCCAGGCCACCCATCAGAAGCGCGAAGGTCTGTCCGCTGGCCAGGATGAGGAGCGGCGCGCTCTGCACGAGCACGTTGGTGATGTTGCCGGGCGTCAGGAAATGCGGGCTCGCCACCGAATAGATGACGAACATGAGCACGAGCGCAAGGGTCGGACCAAAAAGCGCCGGGTCGAAATTCAGCCTGCGCGTCCGGCGACCGACGGCGAGACTACTGGTGACGGTCATTGTTGGTGTCCAAGTGTTACCGCCTCGACAATGCGGCTTGCTGAAATGGTCTCGGCCTGGAATTCGGCGACGATCCGTCCCGCATGCATGGCGAGTACCCGGTCACCGATGGCGAGCACCTCCTCCAGGTCGGACGACACGACCAGGACCGTGCGCCCCTGCGCCGCCAGCTGGTCGATGAGGCCGTATATCTCGTCCTTGGCGCCGACATCGACGCCCTGCGTCGGCTCATCGAACAGGAAGATCGTCGCATTGGTCGAAAGCCATTTCGCCAGGACGACCTTCTGCTGGTTGCCGCCCGACAGCTTCCCGGCAACGGCACGCGGGTCTGGAGGGCGGATGTTGAGGCGGCCGATCAGCGTTTCGGCATGCGCGATCTGCCGGCTGAGGGAAAGCCCGAAGCGCGCGACAAACCGACTCAGGATTGGCAACGCCATGTTTTCGTAGACCGGCATCACGACCGACATGCCCTGTCCACGCCGGTCCTCTGGAATCAGGGCCAAGCCGGCGCCGATGGCCTGCATGGGTGTTTTCGGCGCAAAGATCTGGCCATCCATCCTGATTTCGCCCTGTTCGGCCTGACGCAGGCCGAACAGCGTTTCGAGCAGTTCGGTGCGTCCGGAACCGACCAGTCCGGTCAAGACGACGACTTCGCCCTTGCGCAGTGTGAGGGTGATATCCTGGAATTCCCCGCTGCGCGTCAGCCCCGATATCTCAAGCGCGGGCGCAGCTTGCCTGGAAACGCGCCCCCCGGAAACGTGACGGTCCCGTTTGGCAGCACCGCGCTCGTGGCCCGTGATCAACTGGATTATCTTTGAACGGTCGATATGCGCGATCGGGAACGTACCTGCGGAAACGCCGTCGCGCAGCACCGTAACGCGCTGGACCAGCGGCGCGATCTCTTCGAGGCGATGGCTGACGTAGACAATGCCGACACCGTCTGCCGCCAGTTTGCGGATGAGCCCGAACAGCCGCTCGGACTCGGCATGGCTCAGCGAAGCCGTCGGTTCGTCGAGGATCAGGATCCTGGCATTGCCGCGCAAGGCCTTGGCGATCTCGACCATCTGTCTCTGCCCGGAGCCCAATTCCGACACCAGGACGGTGACCGGAAACGAAGCGCCAACCAGATCGAGCAGGCGGCGGGCCTGGGCATGCATGGCGCGGCGATCGAGAACGCCCGGCGTTTTCGTCGTTTCGCTGCCGAGAAAGATATTGTCAGCGACGCTCAGATGCGGGACCAGCGCAAAATCCTGGTAGATGACGCTGATGCCGGCCCGCATCGCCGCGGCTGTATCCGCAAAAGCCACAGGCGAGCCGTTCAGCAGGATATTGCCGCTGTCGCGCTGGTAGAGCCCGGCCACGATCTTGATCAGCGTGCTCTTGCCCGCACCGTTCGCGCCAAGAAGCGCATGCACCTCGCCTTTGCGGACATCGAAATCGACGCCGGCAAGCGCCACGACGCCGGGGAACGATTTGCGCAGCCCCCTGATCGACAGGATCTCGTCGGCTTCCACGCGATCGTCCAGGGGCAAGGTCGCGGCGATCATCACGCGGTCCGCTGCCTCACCGGATTGGGCGAGTCGCTGAAAAACCGTGTCTGGACGATCGCGTCCAACTCCACGATGTGGCACGCGCATTCGCGCATATGGCGGGTCATGGCCTTGTGCACGCGATCCTTGTCACGTGCCCGGTAGGCCTCGAGAAGTTCGCTATGGGCTGTGTGGTTCTCGCGGTCGATCTTCAGTTGCCGCTGCTGGTACATGCGCTTGAAAACGACCTGGTCGGCCAGCACCTTGTTGATGAAGCGGCAGGTGAAGGAATAAAGCGAATTCGGCGAGCGGACGGCGAGAACGTTGTGGAATTCCAGTTCGTCCAGCCGCTGCTGGCGACGGAATTCGGGCGTGTCCTCGACCTGCGCGCAGGCTTCGATGAGATGCTGCAACCGGTCGAAATCGTCTTCGGTCAAAAGATCGACCACCGACACGGCCATTTCCGGCTCGACAAGCTGGCGCAAATCATAGATCTGGCCGGCCTGCAGATTCTGGAAGTAGAAGTAGTTCCCCAGAAGCCCCGCCGCCGTTTCGTAGCCGACCTCGGCGATGATAGCCCCGCCCGAGCGCCCGGCAACGATGCTGATCAGACCTTGAACCTCGAGCGCCTTCAGCGCCTCGCGCATGGTGCTGCGCGCGACGCCGAAAATCTCGACGAGCTCCTTTTCCTGCGGCAGGCGATCGCCCGGCTTGATGTTCTTTGCCATCAACCAGTGCTTGATCCGATCGACAACCTGATCGGAGAGCTTTCGCCGCGAGAGCGGTGCAACATCCATCTATGCCTATTCCATCTATTATCCTTATTATGATCATAATTAAATAGAGCGGTCGTCGTCAATCAGAATAAATCACAAATCTCAGAGCCGCATCGAGGCATCGAGGCTTGACGACTGGCTATTGCGGCGGTTGGTCATACCTCTGGCGTTCAGCAAGTCCGTCGGACTTGCCGAGGCGCGAAATCGCGCCGCGTTCCGAGGCAGGGTCACATATCTTTCCACCCTTGGTCATGGGCGATCACTGCCAGGGTTCTTCGGCTCCCTCTAGACCGGGAACCTATGATCTCATCGCGAATTGAGTCGTGTTCGCGTTTGGGAGGGTTGTTTGCAGGACCAACGGTTTGAAAAGCCTGTGCACGTGGCGCTCGGCAGGTCGAGGAACTTGGTCTACACCGTGGACCGGGTAGCACAGGCAGCGGACATCTTGCTGAACCGATGGCCGACGATGACCGGCAGAAAACATGTTGCTGCCCGCAAAGCCTGCCTTGGCGTTCTTGAGGGGCTCAAGGAGACCCGCGACGCTAGGAAGGCCTTCGTTGAGGCAGCGAAGGAGGCAGACATCCTCGTTGAGCGGGATCCGTTCAGTTGAGCGCCAATCTGCTTTTCATCGTGCCCGCGATAGCCTTACTTTACACAGGTCGCCCAGATCCGGAGCCTCTCATGTGCAACGATTACGAACAGCACGTACTCTGGGCCGAATATTGCCGGATGATGGCGTCACTGGCGCTTAAAGTCCCGACCCACCAGACCGAACTGGATTTGCCCCGGGCGGACGACGTTCGGATCAATGACCCAGCGCCGATAATGCGCGCCGCTGATGAGACGATCGAACTTGCATCGATGAACTTTGGATTTCCACCGAGTGGACCAAAAGGCGGGCCTGTGTTCAACTTCCGTTCCGAAGGGCGGCAATTCGGAAACAGCAAACGCTGCCTCGTTCCCGCGTCGGCATTCTTCGAATTCACAGGCACGAAATATCCGAAGGCGAAGCATCGGTTCACACTCAACGGCTCGCCGTTCATGGCCATCGCAGGGCTCTGGCGCGAAGCCATCGGCAACAAACCACCCACCTTCACAATGCTGACGACCGATCCGGGAGCAGATGTCGCGCCGTATCACAATCGGCAGGTTGTGGTCCTTCAGCCGGAAGACTGGGGGGCCTGGATCAATTTAACAAAGCCTGAGGCCAAGCTGTTGCGGCCGCTTCCCGCCGGGTCGCTCTCGGTCGAGACCGTTCGCCCCGAAAGTTCGTGACTTTAGCTGCGCAGGATCTCCGGCACGCTGAGCGGCCCGAGATCGAGAACTGGCGTGTATTCGCCCGTGCGGCGCCAGACGCCTCGCACCTTTCCGTTCTCCCGATCCCGCCTTGGATCGAACCTCAGCCCTTCGAAGTGATCAAGAAACGCCTCCGCCGACCCGGCATCGCTGAAGCAATGGAGCCGATAGGATTCATATTTGCCGTTCGGCCATATCGCCTGCACATGCCGCGTCTGATGCTTGAGCCCTCTTTCCTGACAGAACGTCGCGATTGTGGTGAAGTTCCGGTTCGTGCAGAGGTCATCCGGCAGCGCAACCTGGTGTGGCCAGTCGCGGTCGATGACCGATGGCGTTGGTGAGCCTCGACTGCGTTTGACCACTATTCGAAATGCATCGACTGGCCGCGCATCATTGCCAGCGTCAGCGCGATTGCAGGATTGGCCGGCGGCTTCTCCATGTGCAACGAGCCGTCGAAATCACGCCACGCCGCCATGCGCAATGCGTCATCGTCATCGCCGGCCGCCGGGTCGAAAACGCGGGCATCACAGGGATTTCGGTCAATCTCGATCGTCCAGTCCTTGAGTGCCTTGCGGGCCATCTCTTCGACCTGGGCGAGATCGCTGGTGAAGAAAGGGATACGGTCTCCATCTTCCGAAAGCGGCTCGACCCGATCCAGCGTCGGCCGCTCGGGAACCCAGCCCAGAACGAAGGCAATATCGAAATCGATCTGGCGGTCCGGGCCGGTCGTGATCTCCAGCCGTCTGACGACGTCAGGATAGAGTTGCCTCCGCTGCGGCCAGGTGTCCGGGATCGCCTCGGCCTGCAACTTCGTGCGGGCAACGTTGATCAGTTCCATGATTTGATGGCGCGGAACCTTGGCCTCCGGCCAGCCCGCACAACAGGCTGCCGCCGCGGCCTTGTCGGCTTCCATCCAGGCGGCCGCAGCTCGGTTCTCGTCCTCGGTAGGCTTGTCGTCGTCGGGAAAGCCCTTGATATCCCAGCCTTCCAACGCAAACAGGCCTTCCGCGCCTTGCAAGGCCGTTATGCCGGAGCGTGCAAACACCGCCTCAGCCGCCGCGACGCCGCGTGCGAGCTCTTGGGGTGTTGCGTTCCCGATGTTCAAGCGAAGTTCCATCATTCGCCTCCATGACTGATCCTGTTATGGGAACAAAATAAGAACAAAGTGTCAAGCGCACCCTTGACGAGAGAGGAATATGTTCCTTATTTCAGCGTGATCTGGAGCAGCAAGGGACCATGGCTCGGCGTCAATCGCGCTGGCCAGCGAAGCTATGGCAATAACGGCGGAAGACAATTTTCGGATCGAGGTCTGGGATTGCGAGGAGCAGGCCCTGTCGGAAACCATTTCGCGGTCCCCCGATTCCACGGTGAGCCAGGCAGCCTGGCAGGCTGCCATTCGGCGCCGGCCAGGCATGTTGCTGATCCACTACAACAGTCGGCATGTGATGGAGAAGATCCTGACGCCAGGCGAGGTGAAGATCCCGCCACAGACCATCATCGACGGTAGTGTTCACGCCGGTCTCGATGTGGCGCTTGGAGACCTTCGCGAATGGCATGTGCTGCGGGCCTGGTGCAGGTCCTGTTCGCACCATGCAACGGTAAAGCCTGCCGGGCTCATCCAGCGCTATGGCAAAGGCGCTCTATTCAGTTCGGTCGAGCGCGCGCTTTTTTGCACCAGTTGCGACAGGGGCGGGCCTGTCAGGCTGGAAATTCACGAGCTGCCACGCAATTGAGGGAGTTGAAGGGATGCACGATCCGATCGATTTCTTCCAGGCCAACTCGGGGCTGCACTGGCCGATCCTATCGTCGCCGATAAGCGGCCGGACTGTCGAGAAAGGGGGGGTCGCGGCCCGTTCGCCCATCCTGACGCAAAAACATGCGGACCGCCGCGGACGGGGACCGTCGGTCCCGCGTCCCGTCCTGCGGCCGGCGCTATGCTGACGCTCCTACGGCTGTCCCGTTCACCGTCCGCGGCGGGGGCGAATTTCCTCCGTCCTGCGCACGACAACCGTCACTGTTGCGGACGCGCGCAGGACTGCGGTTTATACGCCGTTCTTCCTTAGAGCGCCGCCGAGCGCCGGCGCGGCTGGTGTCCCCTTTCAGCAGGAGCCCCGGAGTGAGAGTGGGGGGGTGTTTGTCGTGACGGGTTGAGGGCTGGAGGAGAGGCCTCCGGCGCCCGTCGCGGAGAACCGCGATGTCCAGAAACCACCGCAACGCTCGCGCCGGCGCGGACCGGACGACCCTTTATGACGATATCACCAGCAAGATCATCGCCGAGTTGGAGGCCGGCCGCTTCCCATGGGTTCAGCCCTGGGGCACCGCGGCAGCGAGGGCGCCGCTCGCCATGCCGAAAAACGCCGCCACGGGCCGAGCCTACACCGGCATCAACGTCCTCCTTCTCTGGGGCGCCGTGGTCGAGCACGGCTTTCCAAGCCAGGGCTGGCTCACCTTCCGACAGGCTCTGTCGCTCGGCGGCAACGTCATGAAGGGCGAGCACGGCACGACCATCGTCTATGCCGATCGTTTTGTCCCCGACGATGAAAAGAAGCGCGCCGCGGAGACCGGCGACGAAGCGGCGGCCATCCCGTTCCTCAAGCGCTACACCGTCTTCAATGCCGCACAGTGCGAGGGTTTGCCGAGGGACGTAGCGGTCGCCGCGCCACCGCCGCCGGCCGGCCAGATCGAGCCCCAGGTGGAGGCCCTCATCAAGACGACCGGCATTGCGTTCCGCATCGGTGGCGACCGGGCGTTTTATGATCCGGCACAGGACTATGTGCGGGTGCCGCCGCCGGCCGCCTATTTCGAGCCTATCAACTGGCACCGCACGGCGCTGCACGAGATGGGGCACGCCACCGGCCATGCCTCGCGGCTCGGCCGGGATCTCGGCGGTTCGTTCGGCACCAAGAAATATGCGTTCGAGGAACTGGTCGCAGAGATGAACGCGGCCTTCTGCTGCGCCTCGCTCGGCATCGTGCCGACGGTGCGCCATGCAGACTATCTCGGCTCCTGGCTCGAGGTGCTGCGCGAGGACAACCGCGCCATCGTGCGGGCCGCCAGCCAGGCGAGCAAGGCTGCCGACTGGCTGCTCGCCCTCCTTCCGGAAACCGACGCCATGGTCGAGGCCGGCCAGCCCGAGATCGACAGGAGGGCTGCATGATCCTCCTCACGAGGAACTGCGCGAGCGCCTGCTCGCCAATGGCCGCGAGCGCAACGCCGATCACATACCGGTCGTGAAGTTCTTTAATCCGCTTGGCGAAGGAGTATGGCTCGCGACCGAGCTGGATGCCGATGGCGACGCCATGTTCGGTCTCGTAGATCTCGGCTATCCCGAGTTGGGCAGTTTCTCGCTCATCGAGATGACGTCGGTCCGTCTGCCCTTCTGCATGGCATCGAGCGCGACATTCTCGCTACCACCGACCTGCCGATTTGGGCCTGGGCACAAGCCGCCCGCCGGACCGGAAGCATTCGCGACGCCGAACGCGCCCTCTACTGCGCCGCCCAGTCTGTCGGGACGGCGCGTGGATCCCAGCTTGAAATGCGTAGAGCCGCAGATGCGCAAAGTCATGTCTGCGGCCCTGCGCTCCTCCCGATCTTGCGTGTGCGGCGCAGTCCTCAGAGTGAGAGGGCTGCGCCCGTCTTTGTGACGGGTTTGGAGGTCGAGAGAGTCTCGGCCGCCCGTCACGGAGATAGTCCCCATGGCAATGCCCAAGCAGAAGATCAACCTCAACGCCTCGCGTGACATTCCTTTTAACAAGCTGGTGCTGAGCCAGTCCAATGTCCGGCGCATCAAGCGCGGGGAAACGATCGAGGACCTCGCCGCCTCGATCGCACGGCGCGGCCTGCTCCAGAGCCTCAACGTCCGGCCAGTGCTGGATGGGGAGGGTAACGAGACCGGTATGTTTGAGGTGCCGGCCGGTGGGCGCCGCTATCGCGCGCTGGAACTGCTGGCCAAGCAGAAGCGCATGGTCAAGACCGAGCCCGTTCCCTGTGTCGTCACCGACGCCAATAGCGAGGTCCCGATCGAGGAGGATTCGCTGGCCGAGAATTTTCAGCGCGAGGATTTACATCCCCTGGATATGTTCCGCGCCTTCCAGACGCTGCACGACCAGGGCGCCAGCCATGAGGAGATTGCGGCACGCTTCTTCGTGTCCGCCACCTTTGTCCAGCAGCGCCTGCGGCTTGCAAAGGTCTCGCCCAGGCTACACGATATCTACGAGCAGGACGGCATGAAGCTCGATCAGCTCATGGCCTTCACCGTGACCGACGATCACGCCCGTCAGGAACAGGTCTGGGCGGGGCTCGAGCATTCGTGGTCGAAGGAGCCGCACCAAATCCGGCGCATGCTGCGGGAGGCAGGATCTCGCATCTGCCGGTCTTCGGCGATGACTACGAGACGTCGGACGGAACCTGCGTTCGCGACTACATCCATGTCAACGACCTCGCCCGCGCGCACCTGCTGGCGTTCGATCATCTGAAGGCAGGCGGCGAGAACCTGGCCGTCAATCTGGGGACCGGGAAGGGATCGTCCGTCCGCGAGATCCTGGACGCGGTTGCCAGGGGCACGGGACGGCCGGTTCCCATCGTGTTGCATCCAAGGCGTGCCGGTGATCCGCCGACGCTTTTTGCCGATCCGGGCATGGCCCAGCGGACCTTGGGTTTTTCAACCGAATGCTCCGATCTGGACACGATCGTGCGGACCGCCGCGCCGTTTTTCGGGCTGGAGCCGCGAGCATGACACGGCATCGCGACAAGCGCGCACCGGAGATGGATGACGGCGCCGAACCGCTGATGGTTCCACTGCTCGACGGCTATCGCCGCGCCGAACATCTGGCCGGCGCTTGCGTCTGGTTTTTGGCGCTTGTCTATTTCTGGGCGTGGTGGATCGATCCATCGCACTATCTCGGGCTCTTTGGCTTTCTGACGGTTTCGCTGCCGCTTGCCTGGGTCACTTTTTTGCCGGGCTATTTTCTCGCGGTCTTCAATCGTGCCTGCAAGCCGAACGGCCCGCTGCGGCTGCCAGCCGGCAACCGCGTTGCGATGGTCGTGACCAAAGCCCCTTCCGAGCCGTTTTCCGTGGTGGCCAAGACGCTCAACGCGATGCTGGCTCAGGACGTGCCGCATGACACATGGCTTGCCGACGAGGATCCGTCCCCGGGAACATTGCGCTGGTGCGAAGAGCACGGCGTCTTCGTTTCCACGCGCAAGGGCAGGAGCGACTATCACCGGACCACCTGGCCGCGGCGTATGCGCTGCAAGGAAGGAAACCTTGCTTTTTTCTATGACCGCTACGGCTATGAACGCTACGATTTTGTAGCGCAGCTCGACGCCGACCATGTCCCGGAGCCCGGCTACCTCTATGAAATACTCCGGCCCTTTGCAGACTCGAAAGTCGGCTATGTGTCGGCTCCGTCGATATGCGACGCCAATGCAGTCGGGAGCTGGTCTGCACGCGGACGGCTCCACGCCGAGGCCAGCATGCATGGATCGCTCCAGGCCGGCTACAATGGTGGTCTCGCACCGCTTTGCATCGGATCGCATTACGCTGTCCGCTGCTCGGCGCTCAAGGAGATTGGTGGGCTCGGTCCGGAACTCGCGGAAGATCACTCCACGACCCTGATGATGAACGCCTATGGGTGGCGTGGCGTCCACGCGCTGGATGCAATTGCCCATGGCGACGGTCCGCGCACTTTCGCGGATCTCGTAACCCAGGAATTTCAATGGTCGCGCAGCCTCGTGATGCTGCTCCTCCAATATTCGCCGAGCTTCGTTCCCCGTCTGCCGACCAGACTGAAGCTTCAATTCCTGTTCTCACAGCTCTGGTATCCCCTTTTCGCGGTGTTCATGGCGCTGATGTTCGCGCTGCCGATCATCGCGCTCCTGCGCAACGAGAACTTCGTCGCGGTCACCTATCCAGGCTTTCTTGCGCACTTCGCGCCGCTTTCTGTGGTCCTGATCGCTCTGGCTTTCCGTTGGCGTGCGACAGCAACCTTCCGGCCATTTGACGCAAAGATCCTGAGCTGGGAGAGCATGCTGTTCCTGGTCGCGCGCTGGCCCTGGGCGTTGGCCGGGACGATCGCGGCTGTTCGCGACTGGCTTACGGGTTCGTTCGTCGACTTTCGCATCACGCCGAAAGGAACGTCGGAAGTTGACCCGCTGCCGTTGCGCGTGCTCGCGCCTTACGCATTTCTGTCGCTGGCATCAATATTTCCGGTGCTGCTGATAAGCAACGCCGGCGAGACCCGCGGATTCTACGTCTTCGCGATCATCAATTCTGTGCTGTACGCACTGTTGCTTCTCGTTATCGTGGTCCAGCACAGCCGTGAGAACCGCGTCAGGCGTAGCCGCGGGTTCAGCCGCACCGCGATGGCGGCGAGCTTGCTTGTGCTCTTCCTGCTGCCCGGCATCGCTACGACCGAGCGTGGGAAGGACGGCCTGCAATCACTGGCCTGGGGCGCAGGTCGGGTCAGCCTTTTTGATGCAAGATACTCCGTCGCCGGTGCCGGGCTCGGAACGACGCTGATCAGCACGATGGTATTCCATCCCAGATGGCTTCCACGCGAGCCTAGCTGAGCATCGCTGCGCCCACCGCACCCATCAATGGACATCTCCGGGCCGTTGCCGGGGAAAAGATGTTGTGAACGAGAACTGAAATCATGGAAAAGTCACCTGACGTCAGCCGTAAGATGACGGTTATGAAGGCGGGGCTGGCCTGCCTTCTAACGGCGTCCTGCCTCCTGTCGACCTTTGCATCCGGCAGCCCGATTGATATCGGCTCCGGTGATCCCACACCTCCTGCGAATGCCCGTCCCATGACCGGCGCCGAGCTCTACATGCTCTACCGCGACAAGTCGTGGCCATGGCCGGACGGAGCGGGCCGGCTGCAGACCGACGGACGCCGCTTCACTGCCTGGTCGGGCTCGGGTGACAAGGCCAGCTGGGCGGTCGGACGATGGACCGTAAGCGATCAAGGCCGTCTGTGTTTCAAGGCCCAATGGCACACTGTGTCGGGGGCGTATCCGAACACCACCTGCTTCATCCACAAGAAGCTCGGCAACATTGTTTATCAGAAAAGGCAGCCATCGGGAGACTGGTATGTCTTCAAACATGCCGAACCTGCTGACGATGAGTTCAGCAAGTTGGCCGACCGGGATCTGGTCTCCAACAATCTCGAGCGGATCAAGGCTGACCTTCAGCCCGCTCCCCCAATCCATTCCAATATGAGGACAAAGCCATGAAGACCTTCACCAGGAAGGCCGTGCGAGTAAGCGTATTTTCGCTCGGCATACTTGCGCTAACCGGAGCCGTGCTGGCTGCCAACTTCCCGCTCGGCGTTCCCGCAGCGGGCACGCCGGCAAACGAGCACGTTACCGACAAGCGGCCCCTCATCACCGAGACGTCGATCGACTTCGGCGCCTATGACCCACACGGCGACTTCGGCAGCGACCAGAACGTCAGCATCGAACACCTCTTCCTTCCCTGGGAAGACGTCGACCTCTCAACGCTGTCCATTGCCGACGAATATGCCCTTCAGCGCAAGCGCACGCTTCTGATTACGGTCGAGCCCTGGTCCTGGTCGGTTGGCTGGCGGGTGAGCCCGGACCAGCTCCTGAACGGAATCCTGAGTGGCCGCTATGATGCCAACATGGCGTCTGTTTGTTCTGCCGCCGCCGCGCTCAAGAGCCCGGTAATCATCCGGTGGGCGCAGGAGATGGACGAGACCGACAACCAGTTCAGCTGGGCACACTGGAAGCCGGAAAGCTATATCGCCGCCTATCGCCGGATGGTTGGGGTATGCCGCCAACATCTGAAGACGGCCAAATTCATGTGGTCACCAAAAGGTAATCCTGCCCTGGCCAACTTCTATCCGGGCGACGACGATGTGGACGTCGTGGGCCTGTCCGTGTTCGGTTACCAGAAATACGATCGCGACCATTTCGGAAAGGACCGGACGTTCATGGAGGCGCTGGAACCCGGATACCGGCTTGCCGAACGCTTCGGCAAGCCCGTCATGGTGGCCGAACTCGGCTATGAAGGCGATCAGACTTATGTGACGAACTGGGCCGAGACCGTCGCGCAGACGCATCCGGAGTTCCCGCACCTGACTGCCGTCGTCTACTTCAATGATCGCGAGATCTATCCCTGGCCGAATGGCTATGGCCGGCCCAATTGGCGGGTCGTCGCCGGACCGGTTACGAACTGAAGCATCGTCGCCGCGGGGTGATCCGGTCTTCGCAATCAATGCGGCAAAACAAAATTTGGAGCGGCCTGCCGGTTCCAGGCAAGCGCCGAAGCCGCTCCGACGACCGTCGCCGGAACGCCAATTGCTTCAGGGGGCGAGATCCGATGCCGTCATGCGCCAATCCGGAGAGCCATATCCATTCGGCCAATGGGATGGTTCCCTGTCATTGAAATAGACAGCGCACGTCAGGAGCGGGAAGGGGCCGCTGCCTGTCGAGAGCGCCGAGATAGCCGACATCCAGGCTTGCCGGTAGCGCTTGCGCCCGGCCACTCCCAATTCCGCGATGATGACGGGCTTGCCGAATTTTTCGACGCGCCGATACTTCTCGCCGAACGTCTCGGCAAAACCGCGCGGCCTGCCGTATTGTTGCCGATCCTGCTTTTCCAATCCCCAGACAGACACGCCGACGAGATCGACATAGGCGTCGCCCGGATAATAGTCGGTAAGCTCGCGCTCACCCTTTGGCGACCAGACGTAGCGCGTTCGCGGAGCTATTTTCCGGCACGCCTCCACAAAGTACCGGTACGCGGCGATGTAGCCGGGCGCATCGCCGCGCGCCCAAGGGTAGCGGCCCGACGGCCGTTCCATTTCATGACCCCAGCGAACCCAGGTAACGCCCGGAAAGCTCGCGACGGCGCCGCAGACGGCGGCGATTTGCCGGTCGAATTCGCCGTTCCTGATGTCCGTGAACAGAAGGTCCCCGCCATCGCGCCAATTCGCTGCTTTCGTATAGGGTTCGACCGTAACCATGAGCGTGCGCCCCTTCATCCGGGCGAGGTGCATCTTGGCGGCGAGCATCGGCTCATCCACCGCCTGCCAATAGAGAAAGACATGCTCGATGCTGGACTGGTCGGAGTTTCGCAGCAGGTCATGCGGATCGTAGGCGCCGAACGTCACCGTCTGGAGAGCGGACTGTCCGTCATCAAAAAGGTGCGGCTCGATCGAAGCGGCTTTGGTTTCTGCCATATCCGAGCGTAACCCTGCGGCCGCGGCGCCCGGCAAGGCCAGTTGAAGAAACACAAGCCACAAGGCCAAGATACTTCCACGAGGCATGGGGCCTGCCTATGCCGTATATTTGCAGCTATCCCTTACGTAGAAAGCAGCCCGACGTCCTCCCGAAGCCGCTCGGTGTGCAGATATAGGGCGCCCGGCCGAGAAAACCGTAGCTCGCAACTCGTACGGGAAGCAAGCTTGCGGAAACCTTTTCGGGCACTTTCATCGTCCTTTTGCCGGGGAACATAACCGGGTGCCGCGATCCTGTCGATATCGACGACACAGTCGCCGTATCAGGCGCCAGGGCACAGCCAGAAACGAGCAACGAGAATGCTGACGCTGTCAGGACGTGCTTTAGAAAATTATAGAGGTGAATGCCAGAGAACAATTTTACGAACGAAACCACATTGCTTCGCAACCGGTGTGACGATCTTTTGCACGGCATAACAAGATTTCCCCTACGCTTCACATTTCTATAAATGAAACCTATTTAATTGCGCTTAACGGGTCTCCAAAAATGCACGTACTGACTGCAACCTAAAAGTCACTGGTCCCACGACAAGCACTGTGACAAAAAGGCTTCCTCTTCCAGCCGGCCGGAGAAGCCGGCAAGGGCAGCGGAACTCACAGACGCCCTTGGCGACCGATGTCGCCATTGGACTTGCTGGCGAGGACAAGGTGTCGGTGTCCCAGTTGATCCCCGGCAGCGAAGACTTCTCCTATTTCCTTGAGGAGCGTTGGCGGTCCGCCTCGCGGTGCACGGCGCCTTGCAACTCGCGAGAGGAGCAGTCTCCAGAATTCGAATGGAAGCGGTCAGCTGCAAATACCTCCGTGGACGTGTCGCGATGCCTAAATTGCGTTCTGGGTCGATGGGCATGTCGCCTCGGTTCGCGTGACAACGTCTTCCCAGGTGACACGTTGTCAGGAATTGGAGCCTCCGATAAACCCTGGCGGTGCAATTCGATCATGCGTCACATTGCGATGGGAAGCTCCTTTTCGACCGGGCAGTTCGCAGCGACAACTAACAACGTGACGCCTTTGCCAGGTGAATCTTATGAATACCGGCATCGACTTCGACGCGATCACGACCATTCAACTTGGCGTGGTAGAGGGCAGCATCGGCCCTTTCCAAGGCCTCGGAGATCGTGGTCTCCCCGCCCAGCACCACCGCCACTCCTATGCTCAATGTTGCGTGAACGTCCTGATCGTTGACTTGGTTGGCCGATGAAGAGAACGCCTCCCTGAGACGGTTCGCGATCTGCGCCGCCTCGCGGCTATGAGTACGGGGGAGTAGCACTGCGAACTCCTCGCCACCGAGCCGCCCTACGATGTCGAAAGACCTCAGTTGCTTCCGCGCCACTTCAGCAAACACCCGCAAGACGGTATCGCCAACGCCATGCCCGAATGTATCGTTCACCGCTTTGAACCGATCCAAATCGACGGCAAGCAAGGTACAGGGGGCACCCGTGCGGCGGCAGCGCTCGAGCATCCTGTCGCTCGCAAAAAAGAAGGCACGGCGATTTGACAGTCCAGTCAACGGATCGGTCAGCGAAGCGATCTTATGACGAGCCTCGCTCCGCTCCTTGAGCATGGCAACCATGAACAGCGCCGTTCCGATGAAGTACACCATGGATTCGATATGTATCAGACCGAACCACTGCGAGAATGAGGGCACCCCGGAGGGCAACGATTGCCGCAAGACCTGTTCAGTCAAGCCAACGGTGTTCGTCAAGCCATGCAGAAACATCAACACAGCCAGAGGCAATCTAGCAGCGAGCGTTTCATGCCTCCCTCGCCACAGGACAAAAGCAGATATGAAGAACAGTGTCGCCACAATGGCCAACTGCAGCTGCCGTATGAGGTTGGCATGACTGCCTAACACGGTCAGTAGAG
>NZ_JAPFQA010000029.1 GCF_027563465.1 Mesorhizobium qingshengii
GGATATTTCCATGGAACAAGGTCGCGAGGCAGCGACAATCGCTGCACTCAACCTGTTGGCGCAGTTGAAGGCGGCTTGCACGGGCGACCTCGACCGGATCTCATATTGCGTGCGGATTTCCTGCTTCGTCGCCTGCGCCACCGACTTCCACGAGCACCCGAAGATACTGGACCCGGTGTCTTCCATCCTTGTCGCCGCCTTCGGCGAAGAAATCGGCGTCCATGCGCGGCTTGCCTACGGTTCGTCCGCGCTGCCCTTCAACTCGCCGATCGAGATCGACGGCATCTTCAGGATGTCGGTATAGCGTCGGACATCACGTCTTCAGTGCCGCCGCGCCCTTGCGCAGGATGACGACCACCGCCACCGTCGCGACGACCAACAGCACGGTGGACACGACGGCAATCGTCGGATCGATCTTGTCGCGCAGCGCGGTGAACATGACCTTCGGCAGCGTCGCATTGTTGCCGCCGGAGATGAACATGGCGACCACCACCTCATCGAGCGAGGTCACGAAAGCAAGCAGACCGGAGGCGAGGATCGGCCCGCTCACCTGCGGCAGCACGACGCGAAACCACGCCTGGTGCCAGCGCGCGCCCAGGCTGCGGGCGGCGCGCTCCTGGCTGAAATCGAACTGGCTGAACGCCGCGCTCATCACCACGAACACCACCGGTATCGCCAGCGCCACATGGCCGAGCACCAGCCCGGTCATGGTGCCGACCATGCCGATGCGGGCCAGCACGAAGAACAGGCCGATGGCGATGAGGATCGAGGGTATCACCGCCGGCAGGACGATGAGCCCGCTGACCAGCAGCCGCCAGCGCTGGCTGAGCTGCATGGCGCCATAGGCGGCGAAGATGCCGATGGGCACTGACACCAGCGTGGTCAACGTGCCGGCGGTCAGCGAGGCTCGCGCGGCCTGCGTCCAGGTGATGGAATCGAGGAAATACTGGTACCAGCGCAGCGACAGCGACGGCGGCGGAAACGCCAGGAAATCCGACGATGAGAACGACATCGGTATGACGATGAAGGATGGCGCGGCCAAAAAGATGACCAGGAGAATGGCGAGCAGCCACTTCAGTCGCTCGATGAGCGGTCTTTCCTCGAACCCATCAAGCATGTCAGCTCCTCTGCCGGGAAAGCAGGACGCGCTGGACGCCGTAGCTCAGCGCGAACAGCAAGGCCGTGAACACCAGCAGCAGCACGCCGAGCGCGCTGGCGGCGCCCCAGTTCGAATAGTTGGAAAGGCTGCGCGCGATGCGCATCGAGATGACGTTGACATTGCCGCCACCCAGGATGGCCGGCGTGACGTAGAAGCCCAGGCTCATCACGAAGACGAGGATCGCGCCGGCAGCGATGCCCGGGGCGGCGAGAGGCAGGAAGATCCGGCGATAGGTGTAGGACCGGGACGCCCCCATGCTGGCGGCGGCGCGGATCAGCGCGCTATCGATGTTGCGCATGGCGCCCAGCACCGGGAGGATGAAGATCGGCAGCATGATGTGGGTCATGCCGAGCACCGTGGCGAAATGGTTGAAGGCAAGCTCCAGCGGCGCCTTGGTGATGCCGAGCCCCATCAGCACCGAATTGACGATGCCGGTGCGCTGCAGCAGCACCAGCCAAGCATAGGCCCGTACCAGCAGCGAGGTCCAGAACGGCAGCAGCACCGCCGCCAGGAAGATCACCGAGCGCCTGGGCGGGAGGCCATTGATGAAACTGGCGAAGGGCACGCCGATCAGCACGCAGGCGGCGACCGTTGCCAGCCCGACCTGGAAGGTCGTGATGAAGATGCGCGCGTAGCTCGCCCCGTCCAGGATGCGCTGGTAGTTCTCGAGACTCGCTTTGCCGTCCGAGCCGAAGGCCGACAGGAAGAACAGCCAGGCGCAGGGCACGAGCACGCACAGGGCGACCACCGCCAGGCAGGGCAGTGTGAAGGCAAAGGACACGAGGCGCTCCAGCCTGGCATCCCAGGCCAGGCGACCGCCATTGTCTGCCTGTGCCACTGATAAGGATGCGGGCGGGTTCAGGGCGACCATGTCTCTACCTACAGGAAATGCACGCGGTCGCGCTGGACGTGCAGGTCTATCGTCTGTCCGACCTCGAGCGCGCCGACCTCGGCGCTGAAATGCTTCTGCGCGCGCGCCGTGATGGCCTGGCCGTCGGCGAGATCGACCTGCAGCAGCCAGCTATCGCCCTGGAAGACGACGCCGCGCAGCAGGCCGCCGACGGCGAGCCAGCCATTCTCGTCGCCGCTCCTGGCAAGGCAGAAATCCTCGCTTCGCACCATCAGCGCGTATGCCGATGGCGCGACCGCGCCGAGGTCGCCCGACACCACGGCGCGCGCCTCGGCCAGCGGCAATATGGTGGCCTCTCCGATGAAACGCGCGACGAATTCATTGACTGGCCGCCGGTAGATTGTCTCGGGATTGTCGAGCTGGACGATCTTGCCCTTGTCCATGACGGCGACGCGGTCGGCGATGGTCAGCGCCTCGCGCTGGTCGTGCGTGACGTAGAGCGTGGTGATCTGCAGCTTGTTGTGGAGTTCGCGGATCTCGATCTGCATCTCCTCGCGCAGGATTTTGTCGAGCGCCGAAAGCGGCTCGTCCATCAGGAGCACCTTGGGCTCGAACACGATGGCGCGGGCGAGCGCCACGCGCTGGCGCTGGCCGCCCGAGAGTTCGCCGATGCGCCGCGACCCGTAGCCGCCGAGCTTGACGACGTCGAGCGCGGCCAGCGCCCGCCTGCGCGCTGCGTCCTGCGGCACGCCGCGAACCTGCAGCGGAAACGTCACATTGGCCATGACGTCCATATGCGGAAACAGGGCATAGCTCTGGAAGACGACGCCGAAACCGCGCTGATTGGCGGGAAGCCTGACGATGTCGCTGTCGCCGAAGAAGATCCGCCCGCGATCGGGGCGGATGAAACCTGCGACGGCCATCAAGAGCGTGCTCTTGCCCGAGCCCGAAGGGCCGAGAATAGCGACGAATTCGCCGGCCTCCACCGTCAGGCTGACATCGTCGAGGGCGCGGAAATCGCCATACATCTTGGACACGGCCTCGATGCGGACCGATTCGGCGGAACGACTGCTCATATGACCTGTCTGGCTATGGGTGGAGGCCGGGGAAAGAAGCATAGGGGACCGCGGCTATTCGGTCATCATGTCTTCGAACAACTGCTGGACGTGGTCGTTGTTCTTCGCCCACCAGTCGATGTCCTGGACGACCATGGCACCCGAATTGGCCGGGCTTGTCGGCAACACGGCCTCGGCTTCCTTGCTGATGATCCCGGTCTTGTAGGCGCCCTGGTTCAGAGGTCCGTAGGAGACGTATTTGGTGAGGCCGGCCTGCGACTGCGCCGACGACATCTCGTTGATCATCTTCATCGCCTCGGCCTTGTGGGTCGAGCCCTTCGTCACCGCGAAACAGTCATAGGTCAGGATGCCCTGGTTGTAGGTGTAGTTCACCGGGCCGCCGGCTTCCTTGGCGGTCTGGAAACGGCCGTTCCATCCGGTCGTCATGTCCACCTCGCCGTCCTTCATCAACTGGCCGTGCTGCGCGCCCGACGACCACCATACGGAGATATTGGGTTTCAGCGTCGCGATCTTGGCGATGGCGCGCTTGATTCCATCCTCGGTGCCCAGCACCTTGTAGACATCCTTGGGCGCGACGCCGTCGGCCAGCAGCGCCATCTCGACCTGCGCCTCGGCATCCGAACGCATCGAGCGCTTGCCCGGGAATTTCTCGACATTCCAGAAGTCGGCCCAGCTCGAAGGCGCTTCCTTGGCATAGGTCTTGGTGTTCCAGGCCATCACCGCCGCGTAACCATAGATGCCGACGCAATAGGGCGCCGCCGTCCCCGGCAGGAAGCCGGAAGCATCGACCGCCTTGTAGTCGATCGGCTCCAGCATGCCTTCGGTCCCGGCGATCGCCGCCTGATAGCCGCTCATGATGATGATGTCCGTCTTGACCGAGTTGGAGCCGACCTCGAGCCGGAGCACGTCGAGGGCGTTGTCGGCCGTCTCTTCCTTGACCTGGAAGCCGAGCTTCTTGGCCGCCGGACCCCAGAGCACGGCGCGGCCGCCTTCCTGAACGGCGCCGCCGGGTGTGTTGAGCGTAAGCGTCGTCTCCTCGGCGGACGCCGTCCCGGCAAGAGCCGCCGCAAGAATGCCTGCAGCCAGTATCGAACCACGCATTGATCGTCTCCCATTCTTGTTGAGTCCGACAATGTTTGTTTTTAACACAACATTTATACCGGACAACACGATGTAAGGCCACCGTACCGCTGATTGTCAAGCGCTTTCGCCGCATTTTTGTGCCTATCGCAATTTTTTGTTCTTATAAAACAATTTCTGTTGATCAATTTTCCAGCTGTCGATATGGGTCCTCTCAACAAACAAGGATGGCGCCAGATGAGTGACGGCGAGGCAAAACTGATCAATCTCGCATTCCGCGTCGGCAGCGTCGCCGAAGCGGAGGCGCTGGTCGAAAGCACCGGCGGCTGGTCGAAGCGGGCCATGCACGACATCGATGGCGAACAGTTCCTGGAAGCCCGCTTTGGTGGCATCAGCATCAATTTCTTCGAGACGGCGCTCTACGACGGCAAGGCCGAGCCCGCCAGGGCCGGCTTTCTGCACGCAAGCTTCGCCGTGCCCAGCCTTGCAGCCATTCTCGAAAATCCCGACTGGAGCGCCAGGCTTGTCTGGGGGCCCTCGACGATCCGGGGCGGCTTCGGCCATCGCCGCATCGCCTTTTTCGAACCCCTGCCCGGCTGCCGGATAGAACTGATGGAGGAAATCGATGATTGAGGCCTCACAACTCCAGTTCTTCGCCCGCGCGGGCGCGGCCACCGTCTACGAGGCCTATGGACGGATCGGCGATCTCGACCCGGCCGTGCGCGCCATGCTGCCGGGCCTCGCCGTCGCCGGTCCGGCCTTTTGCGTCCAGTGCGAGCGCGGCGACAACCTGGCGCTACACCGCGCGGTGGCAGAGGCGGCGGCCGGCGACGTGATCGTGCTGTCCGGCGACGGCGAGGCCTGCGGCTATCTGGGCGATATCCTTGCCGAGGCGGCGGTGTGCCGGGGCATTGCCGGTGTGGTGGTGGACGGCTTTGTGCGCGACGTGGCGGAACTGACCAAGATGCGCTTTCCGGTCTGGGCCAAAGGCCTGGCGATCCGTGGGGCGACCAAGGTGCATCCCGGACTGATCGGCGCGCCGGTCCTCTGTGGCGGGGTCCGCATCGCGCCCGGCGACCTCATCGTCGCCGACGACGACGGCGTCTGCAAGGTGGCGCACGCCGACATCGCCCGCGTCTTCGAAAGCACCGGAAAGCGCCTTGCACAGGAAATCGCGATGCGCGACCGGCTGCGCCAGGGCGCGCTGACGCTGGACCTTCTCGATCTTCGCAAATATCTGTTTGCCGCCGGCGAGGAGCAGCCGCGATGATCAATTGCCGCGACTGTCGCCGGCCGTCCGCATGCCAGTCCCGTTCGTGTCCGAGGTCCTAGCGATGCCCGATGCCCAGAATGCCCTGCCGCTTGACGGCGGCCCCTATGACTTCATCGTCATTGGCGCGGGTTCGGCCGGTGCGGTGCTGGCCGCGCGGCTCAGCGAAAGCGGGCGCAAGAAAGTGCTGCTGCTTGAAGCCGGCCCCAGGGACCTGAACCCCTGGATCCACCTGCCGATGGGCTATTCCAGACTGTTCACCGACAGCCGCTACAACTGGATGTATGAGAGCGAGCCGGAGAGCGCCCTTCAGGAGCGCGTGCTCTACCAGCCGCGCGGCAAGGTGCTGGGCGGATCGAGCTCCATCAACGGCATGATGTATGTGCGCGGCAATGCCAAGGATTTCGACGACTGGGCAAAGGCCGGCTGCGGCGGCTGGTCCTATGACGAGGTCCTGCCCTATTTCCGCAAGGCCGAAGACCAGTCGCGCGGCGCCGACCGTTGGCACGGTGTCGGCGGCCCGCTGAAAGTGTCCGACCAGTCTTTCGAGCGTGAACTGCCGAACGCGCTCTGCGCTGCGGCACGAGAAGCCGGGCTGGAGCGCAACGAAGATTTCAACGGCGCCGCGCAAGACGGCTTCGGCTACTACCAGATGAACACGCACAAGGGCCGGCGCTGGAGCACGGCGCGCGGCTATCTGGCCCCGGCCCGCAAGCGCGCCAACCTCAGGATCGTCACCGGTGCCAGGGTCGAGCGGATCGTCGTCGAGAACCACGTCGCCAAAGGCGTATTGTTCAGCCAAGGCGGGCAAAGGCGGATCGCGGCCGCTGGCGAAATCATCCTGTCGGCCGGCACCATCGCCTCGCCGCAACTGCTTATGATGTCCGGGATCGGCGCCGCCGCGCCCATGCAGGGCCTCGGCATCGGCTGCGTCCTTGACCTGCCGGAAGTCGGCTGCAACCTGCAGGACCATACCTGCATCCAGCTGATGTTCCGCTGCACCAGGCCGATCACCGTCAACGACATCGCCAACAGCCTGGTCAGGCGCATTGGCGTCGGCATGCAATATGCTCTCACCCGCAAGGGCTACCTCGCCGAGACGGGCATTTATGTCGGCGGCTTCGCCCGCAGCGACGACACGCAAGACCGGCCGGACATCCAGATGGCGATGGCGGCCTGGAGCGTCGGCGAGCGCACGCCCAAGGGTGCGAAGCCGCATCCGTTTTCCGGCTTTAGCTTCAGCCCCGAACATGTCAATCCCGATGCGCGCGGCGCAGTCACGCTGCGCTCGGCCGATGCCACGGCTGCGCCGAGCATCAACTTCAACTTCTTCCAGAGCGACTACGACATCCGCGCCATGACCTTCGGCATAAGGCTGGTGCGCAGGATTTCCGAGCAGCCAGCCATGAAGCCCTACGTCGCCTCGGAAGTGCAGCCGGGCAAGGACGTACAGACCGATGACGAGATCCTGCACTTCATCCGCCAGAAGGCGGGTTCCGACATCCACGCCGTCGGCACCTGCCGGATGGGCGCCGATGCCGGCGCGGTCGTCGATCCGCGCCTGCGCGTCAACGGCATCGCCGGCCTGCGCGTGGTCGATGCCTCGATCATGCCGCGCATCGTGCGCGGCAACACCCACGCCGCCGTGGTCATGATCGCGGAAAAGGCGGCGGACATGATCCTGGCCGATGCGCAATCCTGAACCCGGGCGCCCGCCCCGGCCCAATGACCTGACGCTGGCCAACTGGGACCGCGCGCCGCATAATCGCTGGGCTTACCAGCACATCAGCGATTTCCTGCCCACCGTCCCGATCGCCAGCGGAGAACCGATGGCCCTCATCGCGGCGGACACCGGCCTCGACCTCGCCGCCCTCACCTTCACCGATCATCGCGGCGACAGGGTGAACGCGGCCGCGGCACTCGACGGCTCCTGGACCGACGGCTTCCTCATCCTGCATCGCGGCCGGGTCGTGTTTGAGAATTATCGCAACGGCATGCGGTCCGGCAGCGTGCACCTGACGCAGTCGGTATCGAAATCGGTCGTGGCGGCGCTTACCGGAATCCTCCATCAACAGGGCTGTTTCCCCCTAGACAGGACCGTCGCGGCCTATGTGCCCGAACTGGCGGCCTGCGCCTATGGCGATGTCACCGTCAGCCAGTTGCTCGACATGACCAGCGGCGTGCATTTCCCGGAGGGCATGGCCGACCCCGTTTCCGGCATCGGCCTGATGGATATCGCGGTCGGCTGGAAGGCCGCGCCGCCCGGCAATGCAAGCCCGCGAACCGTGCGCGAACTGGTCGCCTCACTGCGCCGCCTGTCGCGCCCGCATGGCCAGGAGTTCGAATACCGGTCGATGGAAACCGAGGTGCTCGGCCTCTGCATCGAGGCTGCCATCGGGCGAAGGCTCGCGGATCTCGTGTCCGAACTGATCTGGCGACCGATGGGCGCCGAGGACGACGCGAATTTCGCGGTCGATCCGGAGGGATACGCCATCGCCGATGGCGGCCTGTCGGCAAGCCTGCGCGATCTCGGCCGCTTTGGCCTGATCTACGCGCGGGACGGCTGCGCCAACGGCAGGCAGATCGTACCGGAGCAATGGGTGGCGCGCACGCGCGTCGGCGACCCCGCCCTGTTCCCCGATCGGTACCGCGCCGACCGCCCCAACGGCGCTTACCGCAACCAGTTCTGGATCGCCGATGTCGGCGCCCCGGTCATCCTGGCGCTCGGGGTCTACGGGCAGATGATCTACATCGACCACCAACGGGATTTCGTCGGCGTGAAGCTGTCGACGTGGCCGCGGGCGATCAACCCGGCGATGCGCATCGACGTGCAGAACCTGATGGGCACGGTCGCCGAGGTTCTTGGTGCGGACTAGAAGCGGTCGAACACTCCGGGGTAGGGCTGAACTTTGGTCGAAGCTCACCTCCGGCTCTGGTGAGAAGCCGAGATTGTCCTTTGATATTTCTTTCCGGAGCCGACACAGACTGGAATGATGGCGCATTGGCGCACGGACATATGCCGTAACGCGGGGAGTTGCACTTCAACGAATAGGTGCGCCGGGCAAGTACCCTGCTCTGAGTGGGATGATCAAACACCGGGCCAATGCTGCATTGATCTGACGCAGCTTCAGTCCGTGGCCTCCTCGTAGTTCACCGTGAAGTCGTCGGGAGGTGTCGGGCCCCAGATGTAGAAGGCATCCTCCGCGGCATGATCACCCGCATCCCAGTCATGGTCCGCTGACACATAGTCGATGTCCGAGGAGTACTCGGAATAGCTGCCCCATGGGTCGCGCACATAATGGAAAAAGTTTGATCCGAGCACGTGGCGCCCGAGACCCCAGCCCTTCGAAAACCCCTTGTCAGCCATTTGCATGGCGCCGAGGCCGATCTCCTCGACCGAGCCAACGTCCCAACTGCAATGATGCAGGCCGGGCCCAACCGATTTGGCGAAGGCGATAAGATGATGATCGCTGCCATGAACCCCATGCATGAAGGCGATGCCGTCGCCGGAGCGATCCGAAAGACGCAGGCCCAGGATTCGGGCATAGAAGATGACCGCCTGGTCGACGTCGCGCGTGAAGATCAGCAAATGCGCAAGCCGGCGGGGTCTCGTTGTCGCGGCGCGTGATCTGAACGAGGCTCCGCGCTGATTGGCCGGAACAGACAGGTTGCTTATCTCGGATTTGCTGTTGGGAGACGTCTTTTCCGCCACTCGAATTTCGACCAGATTCCCGTCATGGTCGCGGAACCAGAAACCGTTGCTGGAGAGCCCGGGCGGCGGATCGATCAATTTCACGCCCTGCCCTTCGACATGCCTGCGAAATGCCTCGAAATCATCGTCGAAGACACCGAACGAAAGATAGCTGAGCTTCTTGCTCGCCCCCTCCGAAATACTTCCCCACCGATGCGTGTGGCCGAACGTATAGAGCCCGAGCGTATTGCCTTCCTCGCGAACGTCCATGCCGAAGGCGCCATAGAAGTCCTTCGCCTGCTGCAGGTCGGGAACGACCATGTTGAAGTTGTCCATGGAATGGACGCCGAGCGTTCCGGGGCGCCGGCTTGCACCGACAAAGCCTCTAATGGCGGTCATGCCGCATCTCCTCCCTGAAACGGATCAGGCGGCGGCCTGTGCGTCAGCCGTCTCGTCCACGACAGTATTGACCAGAACTCCGAGTTTTTCGATCTCGACTTCGCAGATGTCGCCGGGCTTCATGAAGAGCTGTGGCTTGCGCGCGGCGCCCACGCCGGACGGCGTGCCGGTCACGATCATGTCGCCTGGCTCGAGCGTCATCGTGCGGCTCATGAGAGCCACCAGTTCAGCCACGCTGAACACCATGTCGTCGATCTTGGCATGCTGCACGACCTGGCCGTTGAGCCGCGTTTCCAAAGTAAGACCCAGGCAGCCGGCAGGCAGTTCGTCGGCGGTAACGAAGGCAGGTCCAAAGGCGCCGGTGGAATCGAAGTTCTTGCCGATCGTCCATTGCGGGGTGATGTGCTGGAATTCTCGGATCGAGCCGTCGTTGAAGATCGAATAGCCGGCGACGTGGTCAAGCGCGTCCTGTTCCGCGATCTTTGAGCCGCCCTTGCCGATCACCGCCACCAACTCACCCTCGTAGTCGAGCGTGTTAGAAAGCTGCGGCCGCACCATCGCCGTCTTGTGGCCGATCAGGCTCGACGTAAAGCGGCCGAACACGGTCGGATAGGGTGGTTGCGCATAGCCGGACTCGGCCGAATGGTCCCGATAGTTCAGGCCGACGCAGATGATCTTCTTCGAAGCCGTGAACGGCGCCAGATAGTCAATCGCCGCCGTGATCCTTTTCCCGGCACGTAGTTTCACGGCCGCATCGGCAATCGCCTCGCTATCCGAGACAAGCGAATCGAGCGTCCCAGGGAAATTCCGGTCCGTCGCCAGGAGCCCATGAAGGACGCCGTGCTCCTCGATCGCCAGCCCCTCCTCGCCCTTCTCCGCAAACCTGACGAACCTCATGACGTTCTCCTTGCGCACTGGCATTTTGGTAAAATGGTTATCTTTCCACTTAACATATTTGTCAATCAAAAATATATTTTCAAGGCGATCATGATGTGGTAGTCGTCTTGCCTGTCGGCAGCGCGCTTCGCTCGCAGCCCCGTCAATGGCATTTGATTTCGGGAGGTAGCAGTGCCAGCAAGAACATTTGACATCGTTGTCGTCGGACGCGGTCCCGTCGGTCTCGCCGCGGCAGCTTTCGCCGAGCAGCTCGGGATGAGCGTGGCAATCGTGGAAAAGCACCGGGATCTCTACGCCTTGCCCCGTGCCGGACATGTTGATCACGAGATTGTCCGCCTGTTTCAATCGGTCGGTGTCGCAAGTGCCATGCTGGAGGATAGTTATCCGACCACCGAATATGTCTGGGTCAATGCGGACGGCGAAACCATCATGGAGTTCGATTGGGGCTCGAAAGGCATTTCGGGCTACAATTCCGACTACATGCAATTCCAGCCGGTGTTCGAGAATGCGCTGATCGAGCGGGTTGCCGGCAGCAGTCTGGTCGAGCAATTTCTCGGCTGGGAAGCACAGACCTTCGACGAGCAGCCGGATGCCGCCGTGGTTGGCCTCGCAAAGACCATCATGGTGCCCGGCCAGATCCGTCCGGTGGCAACCGACGAGAAGCAGACCATCCGTGCACGCTATGTGATCGCGGCCGACGGAGCCAACAGTGGCGTCAGGGCGAAACTCGGGGTCGAGCGCGACGATTTCGGCTTCAACGAAAAATGGCTGGTGGTCGATGCACGCAAGAAGCGCGAAATTTCGTTCGATTTCGATTGCGGCCAGATCTGCGACCCGAAGCGGCCTATCACGGTGCTGCCGCTCGGCAAGCGACACCGGCGCTGGGAATGGGCCATGCTGCCCGGCGAAAGCGTTGCTGAACTCGAGAGCCCGGAAATGGCATGGAAGCTCCTCGCCGAACAGAACATCACGCCGGACGATGTCGAGATCATCAGGCGGCTCGTCTACACCTTCGAGGCGCGTCACGCGCGCGGTTGGAGACGTGGCCGCATCTTCCTTGCCGGCGACGCAGCCCACACCATGCCGCCCTTCATGGGACAGGGCATGTGCTCGGGCCTTCGCGACGCCAAGAACCTCGCCTGGAAGCTCGATCTGGTATTGCGCGGCGTGGCGCACCCTTCCTTGCTCGACACCTACGAGGGGGAACGTTCGCCGCACACCAGGGACTGGACACTGATTTCACTGGAAGCAGGCAAGGTGCCCTGCACGCTCGATCCCGTGCAAGCGCGCCTGCGCGACGAACGATTCCGCTGCGGCTGGAAGCCGCCGATGCCGAACTTCCCCAAGCTTGACGACGGTGTCCTGTCGTTTGGGCCAAACGGCAAGCCCGCTGGTCTTGCTGGCACGCTCAGCCTGCAGGCCAAGATCGCGAAAAACGGAAGCGCCGAGCTGTTCGATCAATTCTTTCCAAGCACAGGCTTCATCGTCATCAGCACGAAGGCGAATCCCGCTACGGGGCTTTCTGGCCGTCAGACCAAGGCCCTGCAGCGGATCGGCACGCACTTCGTCCATGTCGGGTCCGACGCAGGCGCGGACGCCATCGACGTGGACGGAGCCTATGCTGCGTATTTCGCTGAGCATGGTATCGAGGCGATCATCCATCGGCCCGACTTCTATGTATTCGGCGCGGCCGCCAGGCTCACGGATCTGCCCGGCCTGGTGGACGAACTCCTGCAGCGGCTGGACTATATCGAAGTCACCAATGCAGATGTCGGCAAAAAGAACCGGACAGGACAACAAGATGCCGTCGCGTGACGAACCAGTCCTGCTGGCTACAGGCCTCTCGTGGCCGGAATCCCCGCGCTGGCGCAATGGCGCGCTGTGGGTTTCGGACGTACACAATTTCCGGCTGGCGCGGGTCGACATGGACGGTTCGGTAGAGACCGTTTGTGCAGTCGAAGGTCGCCCCTCAGGCATGAATTTTTCGGCCGAAGGGCACTTGCTCATGGCCACCGCGCTCGGCAGGCAACTTCTCGACATCTCTGTGCCGGATGGCGTGCAGCGGCCGATGGCCGACCTTGGCAGCTTGACGAAAGCCTATCTGAACGACCTTGTGACGAGTGCGGACGGCTGGTCGTGGGTTGGCGACACAGGCTTCGTTTTTGGCATGGCCGAGCCGCATCGATGCGGCAGCCTGATTGGTTGGCATCCGTTGCATGGCGCACGGATCGTCGCTGCCGACATTTTCTTCCCCAATGGCATGGTGATCACACCCGACGGCTCGACCCTCTATCTGGCCGAGACTTTCGGCAAATGCATTTCCGCTTTTGATATCGGCCGCGACGGCGCCCTGGACAACCGCCGCCTTCATGCCGAATTGCCCGGATCGCCAGACGGACTTTGCCTCGATGCCGAGGGCTGCCTTTGGGTGGCATTGCTGTTTGAAGGCCGATTCGTCCGCCTGTCGCCCCAAGGCAAGGAGATCGACAGAATCGATTTTCCCGGCAAGAGCGCCATCGCCTGCATCATCGGCGATGACGACGAGTCGACGCTGTTCCTGTGCGTCTCCCGTATCGACAACAGCGATCCGGCCAATATTGTTCGCCACGGCGAAATTCATAGAATGCGCGCGCCGGCCGCGGCCGCCGGGCGGCCCTGACCCGACCGAGGGCGTTTCAATCGGCGGTCCAGCCACCGTCGATCAGCAGCGAGGTTCCCGTCACCATCGAAGATGCGTCGCCGGCGAGATAGACCAGACCGCCAAGAATGTCCTCGACCTGCCCGACCCGCCCGAGCTTGATCTTGGCCAGCACGGACGCGCGGAACGTTTCGTCGAGAAGGAAAGGTCGCGTCATCGGCGTCTCTATGAAGGTCGGGCAAAGCGTGTTGACGCGGATGCCGCAAGGCGCGAGGTCGAGCGCCATAGCCTTGGTAAGGCCTTCCAAAGCGAATTTCGAGCAGCAGTAGATGGTCCGATTGGGCGCGCCGACATGCCCCATTTGCGACGACATGTTGACGATGGAGCCGCGCGTTCCGGTCTCGACCATCTTGCGGGAAACCGCCCGGGCGACGAAGAACGCCGCCCGGACATTGAGGTCCATCACCGCGTCGAAATCATCTTCAGTCACCTCGTGGAAGGACTTTGGCCGGTTGGTGCCGGCATTGTTGACAAGGATCTCGAACGGCGGCTCGGCAGCGACAAGCCGATCCACCGCAGCCACGTCGGTGACGTCGAGCGCGCGCGCCTCCGCCTGGCCGCCGCGTCGACGGATTTCAGCTGCCGTTTCGGCAAGCTCCTCGATGCTGCGCGCGACCAGTGTGACGGCCGCCCCTGCGTCGGCCAGGGCCGCGCCAGACGCTGCACCTATGCCGCGGCCGGCACCGGTCACAAGCGCACGCTTGCCGTCAAGCCGGAAGGATGGCGAGACCGGCAATCCCTCCCCCATCGTCACTCTGCCGCAACCCCGTAGGGAATGTTGCGGCCGCCATAGCGGCGCACGCGGATATTGGCCTGTTCTGCATGGCCAATGAAGCCTTCCAGCATGCACAGGCGCGAACAATACTCGCCGATGAGTGCCGATGCCTCGTCCGTCAGCACCTTCTGGTAGGTGCAGGTTTTCAGGAATTTGCCGACCCACAACCCGCCTGTGTAGCGGGCAGCCTTGTTGGTCGGCAGCGTATGATTGGTACCGATTACCTTGTCTCCATAAGCGACGTTGGTGCGCGGCCCCAGGAACAGCGCGCCATAATTGGTCATGTTCCGCAGGAAATAATCCGGATCGCGGGTCATCACCTGGACGTGCTCCGAAGCGATGCGATCTGCTTCGCGCAGCATCTCCTCCTCGCTCTCGCAGACGATCACCTCGCCATAGTCTTCCCAGGCCTTGCGGGCTATGTCGGCAGTAGGCAGGATCGTCAGAAGCCGCTCGATTTCGGCCATGGTTTCGCGTGCCAATTTTTCCGAAGTGGTAAGCAGGATAGACGGCGTATTCGGTCCGTGCTCGGCTTGCCCTAGCAGATCGGTCGCGCACAATTCGCCATCGACCGTCTCGTCGGCGATGACCAGTGTCTCGGTCGGGCCGGCAAAAAGATCGATGCCGACGCGACCATAGAGTTGGCGCTTGGCCTCGGCGACAAAAGCGTTGCCCGGACCAACCAGCATGTCGACCGGACGGATGCTGTCCGTTCCAATGGCCATGGCGCCGATCGCCTGAATGCCACCCAGGCAGTAGATCTCGTCAGCGCCGGCCATATGTTGTGCCGCAACTATGGCTGGCGCCGGCTTGCCCTTGTAGGGCGGCGCCGCCGTGATGACCCTGTCGACGCCCGCGACCTTTGCCGTGATCACCGACATGTGCGCGGACGCCAGCAAAGGATATTTGCCGCCCGGCACATAGCAGCCGACCGAGTTCACCGGAATGTTGCGATGGCCCAGGATAATGCCGGGCATGGTCTCGACCTCGACGTCGAGAAGTGCTGCCTTCTGATGCTGGGCGAACTCACGCACCCGCGATTGCGCAAACCTGATGTCCGAAAGGTCGCGCTCACTTAGCTCGGCAAGGCAGGCTTTGATCTCGACATCGGTGAGCCGGTAGTCGTCGCGATCCCACCCGTCGAATTTTATGGATAGTTCCCGAACAGCGGCATCTCCGCGCTGCTGGATATCGGCGAGCGTCGATTCGACCGTATTGCGGACGGTTGCGTTCTGTTCAGCGACAAGCACGGCGTCACGCCCGGCTTTCAGGATGCGTGGCATCAAGGCTCCTCCCGGTTGGTTTTCGGCGCAAGGCTACGCACATGGCGGCTTTCGCTTCAACGCCAGACTATCTCAGTAAAACCATTTGTCAATGTAAAATATATTTTGCTTGCCAAAATAGGTTTATCGACATATCGTCTGCCCATGCATCGGAAACCGCCCTCCATTCAGTCCGCGTCAACGCAAGCCGATTGGGCTTATGCGCGGACGCGTGCCGACATCATGAGCTGTCGCCTGATGCCTGGAGCAAGGATCAGGATCTCGGACATTGCAGAGACTCTTGGCGTCAGCCTCGGCGCCGTACGCGAGGCATTGGCGCGTCTGGCCGCCGAGAACATGGCGGTCGCTTCCGCGCAGCGCGGATATTCAGTCGCCAGCGTTTCGATCGATGAGCTTGTCGACCTCACTCGGACGCGCATCGCCATCGAGCAGCTTTCACTGCGGTCGTCGATCGCGGGCGGCGACGTCGAGTGGGAGACCGGGCTCGTGGCGGCCCTTCACCGCCTTCAGCGCATTCCCGAAGTCGACCCCTCCGACCTCTCGCGGCTGAGTGATTCATGGGCTCAAGCCCACCTTCAGTTTCACGACGCGCTTGTCGCTGGCTGCGGCAGCCCCTGGACGCTCAAGCTCCGCTCCATGCTGTTCTTCCAGACAGATCGCTATCGCCGGCTGTCCGTGCCGCTCCGGACAAGTGAGCGCGACGTGGGCGCCGAACACAAGGCGCTCTGCGATGCCGCCCTGGCGCGCGATGTGGAATTGGCCTGCCGGCTGATCAGCGAACACCTGATGCGCACCGCCGACATTCTGTTGGCGTCGCCACTGCTTGTGGCCCCGGCACCCCTGAGACCGGAGAGAGCCTCCGGGACGGGCATTGGAAGCTTGGGATCGCACGCGGAAGACCTGCGCAGTCAAGAACCGTTGAACTTTGAAAACCGGAGGAAACCATGAAAACTTTCAGATACACGCTCTTGGGCGCGGCCGTCGCCATCCAGGCAATCGCGGCGACTTCGGTCCAGGCCGATCCGCAGGGAAAGAAGCTCGTGCTGTTGAGCGGACCGACTGAAGACCGCTTCATCAGCGCTTTCTCCACCTTGTTCGCAGGCAAGGCAAAGGAACTGGGCATGAGCCTTACGCAGCTCACCAGCCCATTCGATCCTGCTCTCCAGGCACAGCAACTCGACGACGCGATCGGCCAGAAGCCCGACATGATCGTCCTGCAGCCCTTGAGTTCGGGCGCGGTAGCGCCGGCCCTCAATCGCGCCAAAGCAGCCAGCATCCCGGTCTTCCTCGTCATATCGCAGGTCGACAATGGCGATAGTCTTTCGGTCGGCGCCATGGGCCTCGACGACGTGAGATCCGGTGAGCTTGCGGCAGAAGCGATGATCCAAGGGCTAAAGGCCAGCGGGCGAACGGCGGCAAAAGTCGCTGCCATAACCGGGTCCCTGGCCGAGGGAATCGCGCCGAAGCGGCTCGCAGGCTTCAAGGCGCGCCTGGCCAAGGAAACGTGGATTGAATTGGTGCAGGTCGAGGACGCCAAGTGGATCCCGCCGATTACCGAACAGATCGCTGGTCAAATGTTCGCGCGCTATGCCGCGACCGGCGGGCTGGACGCGATCTATGGCATGAACGACGCGATGGCGAACGCGATCATCCAGGCAGCCGATAGCGCTGGCGTGACGCTCGGCGCCAAACCCGGTGAGTTGCTGGTAATCGGCGGCGGCTGCCAGGAATCGGGCGTCCGAAACATCAGGGACGGCAAACAATATGCGACGCTGAGCGGCCCGCTCCCCCCCTATGACGGGCCGAAGGCGGCCGAGCTGATTGCTGACCATTTTTCCGGCAAGGCGATACCGGCCCTGAGCGTCACCACGCCGCTCGAAATCATCGATGCTGCCAACATCGACAAGTACGCCGCGCTTTGCAGCTACTGAGCCAGACCGCCATGGCCGGCTGGAGGGCCGGCCATGGCGGACGTTTGGGAGGACAGGATGAACGACCTTGCAGATCTTTCGCCGCCCCGGCTTGCGGTGCGCGGAATTGGAAAGCGCTTCGGCGATTTCATCGCGCTGGAAGACGTTTCGCTGCAGCTGGCGTGGCGAGATTCGCGCTCTTTGCGGCGGCAATGGTGCCGGCAAGAGCACGTTGATGAAGATCCTGAGTGGTGTGATCCGCCCAAGCGAGGGCACGATCGCGATCGACGGGAAATTGGTTGCGTTCCGCAGCCCGATCGAAGCGCAGCGCGCGGGACTGGCGCTGGTCGCGCAGGAACTCAGCCTGGCGCCGGATCTATCCATCCACGATAATCTTTGGCTCGGCCATGCATCGGCGCCGATGCGGCGACAGACAGGCGTCACGGCCCAGAAGGCGCGATCCGCGCTTGTAAGCGTCGGCCTCGACCATCTCGATTTAGGAACAAAAGTGCGCACCCTTGGCATCGCCGAGCGGCAATTGCTCGAGATCGCACGCGGACTGGTTCGCAACGCGTCGCTGCTCATTCTTGACGAACCCACCGCGACGCTGTCGGACAACGAGATATCGCGGGTTTTCGGCGCGGTGCGAACGCTGAAGGCCAGAGGGTGTTCGGTGATCTTCATCACCCACCGCATGGGCGAGGTCTACCAACTTTGCGACACGGTGACCGTCTTGCGCAACGGTCGCGTTATCGCGACGGAACCGGTCGCTGCCATGCCGCGCGAGACGCTGCTCGAGCTGATGCTCGGCCGCAAACTCACCGACATCTACCCGCGCCACTCGACACAACCGGGTGATCAAATCCTCACGGTACGTGGGCTGACTGTACCCGGCGTCGTCCACGACATCTCGCTCGAGGCGCACGCGGGCCAGATTCTCGGTGTGGTGGGACAGATAGGCTCAGGTGCCATCGAAACCGTCAGGGCCCTTGCCGGGCTCGCCCATGCCGCCACCGGTGAGGTGTGGATTGGCGGCGTGCCTCTCAGACTGGGCTCGGCTCCAGCCGCAGCCGCATCCGGGGTCCGTTTCGTTTCGGAAGATCGGGGCGAAGAAGGTATCTTTCTTGACCAGCCGGCAAGCATCAATCTGCTTGCCACGCGGCTTGCCGAAGTTGCAAGCAGGGGCTTTCTGAGGCCCGCTTCGTTGCGAAAGACGGCCGCCGCACTTGCCGCCCAGGTCGGGTTCGATACGCGACGACTGGATACACCCGCCTCGACCCTGAGCGGCGGCAACCAGCAGAAGCTTGCGGTGGGGCGCTGTGCCAACCGCGACATGGCCGGGGTCATCCTGATGAACGAGCCGACGCGCGGCGTTGACATGGGCGCGCGCGCGGAAATCTATCAGATGCTGCGCCGCTTCTGTGACGAGGGCAACGCCATCGTGCTCGCTTCGACCGACATCGAGGAGGTGATCGGATTGGTTGATCGGGTGGTGACACTCTACAGGGGCCGCATCGTCGGGACCCACCAACATCCGGGCATCGTCGAAACCACAGTGTTGGCCGAGATCACGCGCGCGGAGGCCGCGCTATGACCAGCACTCCGGATGCAGCGATTGCAGCCTCGCCTGCAACCCCTCGCCAGCGGCTCGCGCCGGCCGATCTCGCAAGATTTTCGTTGGTCCTCGCGATTGTCGTATTGGCGCTCTCGACGCCCGGGTTCTTGTCTAGGCCGAGCCTGATCGCGCTGATCAACGCCATGTCGCTGGTCGGCTGCGTCGCGCTCGCCATGACCTTCATAACGCTCGGCGGCAATATCATGTCATTCAGCCTCGGCGCCACGACTTCGGTCGCAGGCATCGTGTTCATGGCAACACTCGGCCTTGGCCTGCTGCCGGCGATCGTTGTCGCGATCGTCGCGGGCGTCGTCATCAGTGCGGCGCAAGGCGCGGTGATCGGCTGGCTGCGAGCCAATCCGATCATCGTCTCCATGGCCGCCTACGCGCTGCTGATCGGTGCTACCCAGATGATCGTCGGGCCCAAGGTCGATGCGCCGAACCTCGCCTACGAGGTTCTCAAACAGCGGCTTTTCGGCGTGCCTGCCTCCTTCTTGGTCCTTGCCGCCATGGCTGTTCTGGGCCAGTTGGTGCTCACCTTCACCCGCTTTGGGCACGAACTCATGCTGGTTGGCAGCAATGCCCGGGCGGCCGAGGCAGCGGGACTGGATGTCGGCCGCGTGACGACGGCGGCTTACATGGTTGCGGGGGCATTCAGCGCGGTCGCGGGCATCCTGGTCGCTTCCCGATTTGGCTCGGCAGACATGCAGACGGCGCGCGGCTTCGAATTTACCGCGATCGCAGCCGTTCTGGTAGGTGGCACGGCGATTGGTGGCGGGAAGGGTTCGCTGTGGCAGACATTCATCGGCGTCGCGGTCATGGCGACCATCAACGCGGTCACGCTCTTGCGAGGCTTCAGCATCGAGATCCAGCAACTTGTGGTCGGTCTGGCCGTGCTCGGCGTGATTGTCTTCCAAGGTATCGGCAGGAGGACCTGAACATGCGCTCCGCGCTTCAAGACGATACCGGCCCGATTGGCATCTTCCTGGTCGTGGCGGTGGCGCTGGTGGCTGCGCTCATCGTCCGGGGAAACTTATCGTTCGACCTCATCCTGTTCAGCCTATTGCAGTATTTTGCTACAATCGGCCCGGTCGCGCTTGGCCTCGGCCTGACCATGATTGCACGCGAATTCGACCTGTCAGTGGGCAGCACCATGGGCTTTGCCGGCTGCGTTGCGGTTCTGACCAGCGGCGACAACGCGCTCATCAGTGCTTCCTGCGGGATCGGCGCGGGCCTTGTCGTCGGCCTCTTTCAAGGGTTGGCTATCGCCGGCCTCGGCTTGAGCTCGATTGCAGTGTCGCTCGGCGGCCTGATGACAGTTGCCGGCCTGTCCTATGTCGTCACCCACAACGAGACCATTTCGTTCGCCAACCAGGCGGTGACGATCCAGATGAACGCACCGCTTCTCGCCATATTCTCCGTGCGAAGCCTGCTTGCCATCGCCTGTTTCGTCATCGCCGCAGTCGTCTTTGTGCGCACGCGGATTGGCGCGAACCTGATCGCCACCGGCAGCGACCGTACCGCGGCGACGACGTCCGGGGTCAAGACCGGCCGCGTGGTGGTGTGCGTGTTCATGCTTTCGGGTGCGCTTGCCGCCCTGTCCGGCGTCCTCCTCACCTTCGGCCTGTCGGTTGCCTCGCCGGCCGGACTGACCGACATACTTGTGCCGGCGATCTCGGCAGCCATTATCGGTGGCGTGTCGCTTTCTGGCGGGCGCGGTAGCCCGGTCGGCATTGCGTTCGGAACCCTCACCCTCTGTGCGTTGAGCGCCGGCTTGAATGCGCTCGGCCTGTCGCCAGTCGTCCAGCAGATCGTGATGGCCGGCGTTCTTTTTGCGGTCGCAATCGCTGCCGCACCGAGGCTTTATCGCTTTCATCACTGGCAGGCTCTGCGAGTGCGGAATGGAAATTTGCAGAAAACAGATGAATGGATATAAAATAGATTTTCAGACCAGAGCACAAAGGAAGATGTATGCGCAGCGCATCAGGCCCTACCCAGCTGGACACGGCCTATGATCGTCTGCGCTCCGACATATTGAGCTGCCGGCTCAGGCCTGGCACGCGCATTCACATCAACGAAGTTGCCGAGGAACTCCAGGTCAGCGTTGGGGCAGTACGCGAGGCTCTTTCCCGGCTGGCTGCCGAAGACATGGCGGTGGCTACCGCACAGAAAGGTTATAGCGTACCGGAGGTCTCGATCGAAGAACTTCGCGACCTGACCAATACCCGCATCGCGATAGAGGAATTCTGCCTGCGTGACTCGATCGCACATGGCGATATCGAGTGGGAGACGGAACTCGTCGCTGCATACCACCGATTGCAGCGTCTGCCTGAACGCGAGCCCTCCGATCCGACCCGGCTGAGCGACGCCTGGTCAGCCGCCCACCAGCGCTTCCATGCGGCATTGGTCGCCGGCTGCAAAAGTCCATGGATGTTGAAGATACGGGGCATGCTGTATGTCCAGACTGAACGTTATCGTCGCCTGTCGGTCCCCCTCCGCACGACTGAGCGTGACGTTGCCGCCGAGCACAAAGGGATTTTCGACGCCGTAATGGCCAAGGACGGCGATCTTACCGCTGAGCTGATGCGCCGGCACCTGACGCTGACAACCGAGATTCTGGTTGGTTCCGCTGAGTTATCGGAGACCAATATCCAGTAACACGGAGGATGAACACAAGGCGTTTTGGGCCACGCACTCTGCGACGCAGAGGTTCAGCTCCGCTCGCCGGTCGGAACCAGCGAGCCCTTAGGCGAATTGGTCAGACTTTCTGTCCATCACCAAGGCGACGCCTCGAGCCGCAGCGATCTTTGCGACAAGGGCCTCCAAATCGGCATCCGATCGCATCGATCCGGTTTTCTGTTGAAGGGGGGAAACCGCCTGTGTGACAGAAAGGGGCTTCCCCGTTCGTCCCGCTCAAAATTCCGTCGGCTGCCGCCACGACGTTGCAGGTCTCTTGTCATGCAGCGAGCTGATGCTCGCGGGCTGCCGCGATCATCACACTCGCGAGCAACCCGTAGGCTGCCTCCCAGGCCTCGCGCACCGCCGGCGTAAACGCCGTGCCGAGACCGGCCGCCAGCGTCTCGATGAGCGCTTGCCCGACGATCGGGTAATGACGCTCCTGGACGCCGTAGGTCACGTGACGCCTGGCGAGTTCGCGCACGGTCGGGAGAATGGTGTCGGCACGATCCAGTCCATGCACGACGAAGCCCAGGCTCGCCATCAGCTTGGCGCCCTGCTTGGTCATGTCTCTCACCGGAAACAACGCTCGAAGACCTTCGTCGATCGCGAACAGGCGTTCATAGAACAGTGCGGCGGCGGCCACGCGTATTGGGACGACGTCGCGAAAACTATCCTGGACAAGTCGAATCTGGTCGGGTGTCATCGGCAGCGCTCCTCGGTTTTCCGGTGAGGCTCGACCATCGCCCCAAAGCGTTTCGCGGGGATGTCGCTCGCCGCATCGATGTGTTTCAATTAGGTTTCAGTTTGCGCTCAGTTGTTTTCGAGTTCTTTCTGTGGCCCTGCTCATTGCGCGGACTGAGCACTGGCTGAACTCGGCCACGCACTGACCCAGGACGCCACGATCGAGCCTGACGCCGAGACCGGGCCAGTCGGGCGCACAAAGGGGCGCCATGTTCGTCGCGCGGGGCGTCGGGCGCGACGCTGACGGTATGTAGGCGTTGAAATCGGTCGAGGAGACGCGGAAGCGCTCCGGGGTCGAATACTGTCATTCCGGTGCAACGCCGCGCCGTACATGGCCGCTCTTGAGCAGGCCAGTATTCACCAAGACATCGTCCCGTTCAGTCGTTTTCTCGGAGAACTGCAGTCAAGGTATATCGGGGAAGGCAACCGCGTCACTTCCCGCCGGTTAAGCCGCCACCTTGGCGCGCATGGCCTGGCGATACTCGCCGTGGGCCAACTGTCGGACTTCACGTAATTTACGCAATAAATCAATGGTCATGGTGGGCCCGGAGGGACTCGAACCCCCAACCAAGCGGTTATGAGCCGCCGGCTCTAACCATTGAGCTACAGGCCCCACGCGGGCTGGATTAATGTTTTTCCCGCCGCGGCACAAGGCTTTCCCGACGGGCTTTCCGTGATCGCCCAAATCAACCCATAATCGCGCTCTACGCGAGCCGTGCGACTTGATCGCGGACCAAGGAGATTTTCATGACCAGACACCTTTTGCCCCTCGCGCTCGCCGCCGCGATCGCTTTTCCGGCGATGGCTGGAGCCGCCGACTTGCCGACGCCGCCCCGCATCATTGTCAGCGGCGAAGGCGAAGCAACCGTGGCCCCCGATCTGGCGGTCCTGACGCTCAGCGTCATGCGCGAAGCCAAGACCGCGCGCGCCGCGCTCGACGCCAACAACGACGCCATGGCCGCCGTGATCGCGGCGATGAAGTCGGCCGGCATCAAGGACCGCGACCTGCAGACCGCCGGCATCCAGATCAATCCGCGCTACAACTACACCAACAAGCCGGACGGCAGCCAGGAAGCCGAACTCGTCGCCTATCAGGTGACCAACACGCTTTCGGTGCGCGTGCGCGACGTCGACAAGACCGGCGATATCCTCGACAAGGCGGTGTCGCTCGGCGTCAACCAGGGCGGCGGTATCGCCTTCACCAATGACGACCCGGCGGCCACCGTCACCGAGGCGCGCAAGAAGGCGGTCGCCAACGCCATCGCCAAGGCCAAGACGCTGGCCGAAGCCGCCGGCGTCAGCCTCGGCCGGGTGCTCGAGATCACCGACCAGAACATCGCGCCGACGCCGATGCCGATCAACGCCAAGGCCTTCGACGCCGCGGCCGGCGCGGTTCCGGTGCAGGCCGGCGAAAACTCCTACAACGTCCAGGTCACCGTCACCTTCGAGTTGAAGTAACCGGCTCTGACGATCCGTGGCCGGGCTTGCTCGGCCACGGGTTCGATCATCGCCGATACCGTGCATGAAAAACCCCGCGGGATTGCTCCCGCGGGGTTTTTTCGAGCCACACCCTTCAAGTGGAAAGGGGCTCAGCTAGTCCAAGCTCATCTTCGCAGAAGATGATGCTTCCAGGCTGATCTTCGCAGAAGATCATGCCTCCAAACTCCAGGCTGACCCTCGTCGAGGGTCATGCCTCCAGGCTGATCCTCGCAGAAGATCATGCCTCCAAACTCCAGGCTGACCCTCGTCGAGGGTCATGCCTCTGGCTGATCCTCGCGGAGGATCATGCCCTTACAATCAAGTCGAACCTGGCCTCAGCGATAAATAACCGGGCAGCCACGCTCGTTGGCGAACACGATGACGACGCGGTCGCCGTCTTGGCGGCCCACCACTTTGACCGTGCGGCGGTTCACGTCGACGATGCGGGCCCGGTAGAGGCCCATGCGCTCTGCCTTGTCGAGGGCGCGCTCCGGCGAACAGCCACGGCGCCAGTAGTCACGGCGTTCATCACGGCGATGGCGGTAGCCATCGTCACCAGTATAGACGCCGAAACGCGGGTCGTCGTTGTTGCCGAAGCCGAGATAGAGGCTGTCGGCATGAGCGGGCATGGCCGCCAGCGTGCCAAGGCCGATCAGGGCCGAGAGGGCCGCCGTCTTTATCGTATTGAACATGGTCTTCTCTCCTTGTTGCGGGCTTTCGCCCGTCCTCGTGAAATCGATGGGGGGAGAATGCACGAGCCTGTCTGAACTATTTACGAACTCGCCGTTCATCCGCGGTTCATGTGGCGGGAAAGGGAAATCGCTGGCCGCTTCTCAATCTTCGCCGGTTTTCGAACAATGGCCGCCAACGCCTTTTCCCCGCGCCCGGTTCCCGGCGTACGGAGGACTCCCGCGCCGATGGCGCAAGATCGGGGTCGATCGTCCCGAGGCCAGCCCTATGGCTCCTCGTCCAGCATATAGTCGAAATAATCTTCCGGCTCGGCAAGGTCGGTCTCGCTCGCCTTGACCCGGCCGCGCATCGAGATGCCGGCCTCATGCACGGTCTCGGCACTGCCCGATACCAGCCGGTGCCACCAGTAGAGATCGCGGCCCTCGGCCACCAGCCGGTAGGCGCAGGTGCTGGGCAGCCAGCTGATGCTGCGCACATTGCGCGGCGTCAGCCCGACGCAGTCGCTGACGCGCGCCAGCCGGTTGGCATAGTCCGAGCAGCGGCAGCTCCGCGCGTCGAACAACCGGCAACCGACGCTGGTCCAGTAGATCTCTCCGGTATCCTCGTCCTCGAGCTTCGACAGACAGCATTTGCCGCAGCCGTCGCACAGCGACTCCCACTCGGCCGGGCTCATTGCCTCCAGCGCCTTGGTCTTCCAGAATGGCGTTTCCATTTCCGGGATGTGGCCCCGGCCGCCGGCAAGGTCAAGCGCCGCAACAGCCAGAATGCGGCGATCGCCAGCCAAAAGACATGAAGTTGCCTTCAAAAGGCCGGCCAATCGCCCCGTACGGTCCCTATCCCGGCGAAACCGGAACCAATCGGCGCAAGATCGGTTACGGCAAGGATGGGACCCCACAAGGAGAATTTTTAATGAAACGCCAACCACGGATTCTGGCAGGCACCGCACTTGGCCTGTTGATGGCATCCGCGCCGTTGGGCGCGTACCCGCTGCAAGGCAATGCCGCATTCGGCCCGGCCCAGCGAACGTCAGCCCCATTCATTTTGGCGCAGGCCGCGTGCGCCGAGGGCGAATCAGCCGAAGCCTGTGCACAGCAGCAAAGGGTCCCCAAGAAGCAGGAACAGGCCCAGCCCGCGCAAGGCGAGCAGCCAGCCCAGGCGGAGCAGCCCGCGCAAGGCGAGCAGCCACCGCGCAAGAAGCGTGACCAGCAGCAGACCGAGCAGGCACCCGCCGACCAGCAGGCGCAGCCCGAGCAGCAGCCGCGCAAGAGGAAGCACGATCAGCAGCAGCAGATCGAAGCCGCGCCAGCCGAACAGGCCGCTCCGGCCGCCGAACAACAGCAACCTCGCAAGAGGAAGCGTGATCAGCAGCAGCAGACTGAACAGGCGCCAGCCGAAGCAGCGCCAGCGCAACAGGCTGCTCCCGCCGTCGATGAACAGCAGCTGAAGCCGCGCAAGAAGAAACGCGATCAGCAACAGCAGATCGAAGCCGCTCCGGCTGGAGAGGCTCCCGCCGGCCAAGTGGCACCCGCCAACGACAACCAGCCGGCCGATCAGGCCAAGCCGCGCAAGAAGCACAGGCAGGACCAGCAGGCCCAGCCGGCCGAGCCGGCCGTCGTGCCGACGCCGACCCAGAAGGCAGCTCCTGCCGGGGAAGCGGTTCCCAAGATCGAACCGGCTCCTGCCGGCGAACAGCCCGCGCTCCAGGGCGACCAACCGCAGGACAAGAGGAAGAAGCACGGCAAGAAACCGGTTGGCGAGCAGCCGGCCACGGCTGAACAGCCCGCCACCGGTGAGCAACCTGCCACTGGTGAGAAGCCGGTAACCGCGGAACAGCCAGCCATCGGCAGGCAACCGGCCAATGGCGACAAGGCAGCGCCCGTCCAGGGTGAAAACCCGGTGCAGGGCGAAGCACCCGCCGATCCCAATGCGGCCCCCATTCTGGACAGCCAGAAGGATGCCGTGCGCAAGGGCGGCAGGAAGCACGGCCAGCAGAATGGCGAGCAGCAGAATGGCGGGCAGCAGAATGGCGGGCAGAACGCCCAGCAAGGCGGCGATCAGGGCCGCAAGCCGGCGGTCGCTCCCGTCGACCAGGGACCGCCGCCAGCCGACGACAAGGCCGCTCAGCAGGAGATCAAGCCCGAGAAGATCGTCCCCGTGACGGAGGAAAAGGGCAAGCGCCTCGATCGCGCCCCCGACGAGAACATCCGCGACCGCCGCCGCCCCAAGGGCGTCGACGTGCTCAGGGAAATCGGCGACCGCGTCATCATCCAGCTCGGCGGCCAGACGATGGTCCAGAGCAACGATGCCCCGCGCATGAACCGCGGCGCCAAGGATGTCTATTACGAGGATCTGCCGCAGGGCCGGACGCGCGAGACCGTCGAGCGCGGCAATGGCGTGCGGATCGTCACTATCCGCAACCGTTACGGCGATGTCATCCAGCGTTCGCGCATCACCCCCGATGGCCGCGAATATGTGCTGAGCTATGTCGACGAGCGGAGCTATCAGGATGATGGCGACTGGCGCGATCCCGGCGACGACCTGCCGCCGATGCGGCTGACCATCCCGCGCCGTGACTACATCCTCAATTCCGAGGACGTCGAGGGCCCGGACGACTACTACACCTTCCTCGACCAGCCTCCGGTCGAGAGGGTCCAGCGTCTCTACTCGATCGACGAGGTCAAGCGTTCGGCCCGCGTGCGCGACATTGCGCGCCGCGTCGATCTCGACACGCTGAACTTCGAATTCGGTTCGGCCTCGATCTCCGACACCGAAGTGCAGAAGCTCGAAGGCGTCGCCAACGCCATGGAGAAGCTGTTGAAGAAGAACCCGGCCGAGACCTTCCTGATCGAGGGCCATACCGATGCCGTCGGCACGCCGGAGGCGAACCTTGCTCTGTCCGACCGTCGCGCCGAAGCGGTGGCCGAGGCGCTCACCAACGCTTTCGGCATCCCGCCGGAGAACCTGACGACGCAGGGCTATGGCGAGGAATATCTGAAGGTCGACACGTCAGCGCCAAACCGTGAGAACCGGCGCGTCGCCATCCGCCGCATCACCTCGCTGGTGGCGCCTGTCGCCAGCAACAATTGATCTGCCTTTCCAGAGGCTTGAGGAGGCTTCTGGAATCGGATCGGCAAGAGAGACCCATCCCGGCGCACCGGGATGGGCGGAAACGCGGGCGACGGTCCCAGCTCAACAAGAATTGTACCGGCATCAGAGCCCGCTCATTGAATCGAAGCGCCGCCTACCCCAGATTCAGGGCTGGGCGTTCCCTGCCCCGTCCCGACTCCAGCGGGACGCATTGAGCCCCGCCGGCCCCTCTCCGGCGGGGCTTTTTTGTCTGGCAAACTTTGTCTTGCAAACAGGGGCGACCTGACCGAAATACGGCCCGCATCCCAAGGAAGCCAACCGGAACCACTCCATGAAGCGTCTCGAACTGGCCATCGAATCGATCATTCTTGCCTCGCGCTGGCTGCTGGTCGTCTTCTATCTCGGCCTTGGCGTGGCGCTGGCCATCTACGCGCTGTCGTTCGGCAAGAAGCTCTACGAGTTCGTCACCGTGGCCTTCACGCTTGGCGACACCGACACCATCCTGAAGATGCTCGGCCTGATCGATGCCGCACTGGTCGCTTCGCTGGTGGTGATGGTCATCATCTCGGGCTACGAGAATTTCGTCAGCCGCTTCGACGAGAATGACGGCAAGGTCCATTGGCTGGGCACGATCGATGTCGGCTCGCTGAAGGTCAAGGTCGCCTCGACCATCGTGGCGATCTCGTCGATCCATCTGCTGCAGGTGTTCCTGAACTCGGTCTCCTATACGACCGACCAGCTGATGTGGCTGACCATCATCCACCTCGCCTTCGTCCTCTCGGCGCTGATGCTCGCCTATATCGACCGGCTGATGGGCCTGGGCAAGGCCAGGAAGGACGAGGGCTAAGCGGCAGCCGGATGTTTGATCATTCCGGCAGGATCGACGCTCTATCGCCTCGTATGGGCAAGGCTTTCCCCCGGCTCAGCGACTTGCGGGCGGCAAGCCGGCCTGCCTTTAGTAGATGCTCTTGATCTTGCTGTCCGTCCGGGCGAACACCTCGTCCGGCACGAAAAAGTCACCGGCCAGCGGCCCGGTCGCGCCCGGCGCGTAGGCCGAGAAATCCGTGACGCCCTCGGCGCGCAGCACCTCCTCGTCGATGTAGAAATTGCCGGTCGTTTCGCGCGATGGCCGCATGAAGATGGCATGCGCGGCGTCGGCCATGATGTCGGGGGAACGGCTCATCGCCGCGACCGTCGCGCCTCCCAGCAGATTGCGCACCGCCGCCGTGTCGATGGTCGAGATCGGCCACAGCGAATTGACCGCGATGCCGTCCCTGGCGAACTCCGCGCTCATGCCCAGCGTACACATCGACATGCCGAACTTGGCCATGGTGTAGGCAACGTGATTCTTGAACCACTTGGCCTTCATGTCGAGCGGCGGCGCCAGATTCAGGATGTGAGGATTGTTGGCTAACTTCAGGTGCGGAATGCACATTTTGGACACCAGGAAGGTGCCGCGCGTGTTGATCTGGTGCATCAGGTCATAGCGCTTCATGTCGGTCTCCAGCGTGCCGGTGAGCTGGATGGCGCTGGCATTGTTGACGCAGATGTCGATGCCGCCGAATTTTTCGACGGTCCTTGAAACCGCCTCGGCGACCTGCGCCTCCTCGCGGATGTCGCACAGCACGGGCAGCGCCTTGCCACCGGCCTGCTCGATCTCTTCAGCGGCGGTGTAGATCGTGCCAGGCAGCTTCGGATGCGGCTCGGCGGTCTTGGCGGCGATCGTCACATTGGCGCCGTCCCGCGCGGCGCGCAGCCCGATCGCCAGCCCGATGCCGCGCGATCCGCCGGAGATGAACAGCGTCTTTCCCTTGAGCGACATTCCTTGCGCCTCCCTTGCAACATGGCAGGCGCGAACCTTTGCGCGGCGGGCGACCACAGCGCAAGGCCCGAGATGCCCACATGTGGGTTACGCAGCGGAGGCTAAACCAGCACCAGGCCCTGCCGCATGGCGATGGCGATCGCGTCGGTGCGGTTGGCGGCACCGAGCTTGATCAGGATCGCCGCGACGTGGAACTTCGCCGTGTGCACGGAAATGTTGAGCCGCCGCGCGATCACCTTGTTGGGCGCGCCTTCGGCCAGCAGCGCCAGCACTTCCGCCTCGCGCGGCGACAGCGTCGGTCGGGCGGCATGCTCGTCGGAGGTCTCGTCCTCGAACGGCTCGCCCTCGCCGGCATGGAAACCCTCATGGCGCCCGCTTCCGCCATCGTCCGTGACGCGAAAGCCGGCCGCCGCCAGCCGCGCCGCCGCGGCGATCAGCAGATCATCCGCGCTTGCGGGCAGGATGGCCATCACCTCGCCGGCAGGCCGCGCCACGTTGGCACGCCCAGACAACAGCACCCGTGGCGTGGAAGCCGGCACGGCATCACCGCTCCTGTCGTCAACGATGGCGACATCGGCGGCGCCGGCCACGACCGGCAACAGGTCATCGCTGGCGGCAAGCGAGGCAGCCAGGCGCTCGGCGCGGCCCGCGTCGCCAAGCGCAATCAGCACCACCAGCCGCCGCGAGGCGGCGCCGTCACCCATGATCCGGTCGCTGGCGGGCCTGTCCATCGATCCCCTCAGGAAAGCGGCTTTTCGCCGATGGTCAGCGCAACATCGCGCTGTTCGCCGCCGCGCACCACGCCAAGCGTCACCGAAGCGCCGGCGCTGTCGGGGCCAAGCCTGCGGATCAGCTCACGCGGGCCATGCACGGCCTCGCCATTCCACGCCACGATGATGTCGCCGAGGGAGAGGCCGGCGGCCTTGGCCGGGCCATCCTCGTCGAGGCTCATCACCATCGCGCCATGCGCGTCACGGTCGCGCACCGGGTGCAGGCCGGCGCCGAGATAGCCGCGCGCGACATGACCCTTCTCGCGCAGCGTTGCCACCGCCCGCTCGATCGTCTCGTAGGGCATGACCAGCGCCCGGTGGCGCGGTCCGAACAGAAGCATGCCGATCAGCGCGCCCTTGGCGTCGAGCACCGGGCCGCCCTCGAAACGGCCGCCGGCGCCGATGGCCAGATTGAGCCGCCGGTCGATGGTGCCGCCGCGCATCGAGCGCCAGGTCGGACCCACCTCGCCGACCGAGCCCGACACCGCCAGCGCGGAACCCTCGCTGTTGCCGATGGCGATGGCGATGTTGCCGGGCCGCACCGCATCCGCCTTGGCAAGCGTGGGCACAGTGGCCGCATCGGCGGGCTTCAGCAGGGCGACGCCGGTCGAGGGATCGCGGCCGACCAGCTCGGCCTTCACCGTCTCGCCCGAAGCCAGCGTCAGCTCGATCTCCTCGCCGGCCTCGACAGCTTCCTCGGCGGTGACGAAATAGCCGTCGCGCCAGTGGAAGGCGGTGGCGGTGCGGTGATGATGCGTGGACAGGCTCGCTGTAACCGGTGCCGCCTTGGCGGCGAGATCGGCGATGGCCTGGGAAAACGCACTCAGATTGAAATCGCTCATATTGGTCTCCTGGGTTCATCCATGCCCCAGATATCGCTCGACAGTGCGCTCGGAGGTACTCGCCTGACGGCTAGTTGGTGGTTTGACTGGCCATCTGGTCAGGTCGCGGCGGTTCCAGCCGCTCCGCACATATAGTGCGTGTCGCGCAAAAGTGCCCAGCGGTTTTGGGACAACGACACACCCAGAAGAAAAGTCTTCCTCGCGCCCGAAAACACGGAGCCCGCCCATGGCCCTCGCCGCCGCCAAATTCCCAGCCGATGACATATTGGCCGACGACACGCTGCTCGACGCCTATTCGACGACGGTCGCCGACGCGGTCGACCGCATCGGTCCGGCCGTCTGCCGCATCGAGCGCATCGGTGGCCAGGGCGGCCATGGTTCCGGCTTCGTCATCGCGCCGGACGGCCTGGTCGTCACCAATTTCCACGTCGTCGGCGACGCCAAAACGGTGCGCGTCTCGATGCCGGACGGCGCCTCCAGCGAAGGCCGCGTGCTTGGCCGCGACCCCGACACCGACATCGCGCTGGTGCGCGCCGATGGCAGCTTTGCCGATGTCGCACCGCTTGGCGATTCCAAGCGCCTGCGGCGCGGCCAGATCGCCATCGCCATCGGCAACCCGCTCGGCTTCGAATGGACCGTCACCTCCGGCGTCGTCTCGGCGCTCGGCCGCTCGATGCGCGCCTCGACCGGCCGGCTGATCGACGACGTCATCCAGACCGACGCGTCACTTAACCCCGGCAACTCCGGCGGGCCGCTGGTGTCGTCGGCCGGCGAGGTCATCGGCGTCAACACCGCCATGATCCATGGCGCGCACGGCATTGCCTTCGCGGTCGCCTCCAACACCGCCAATTTCGTCATCTCGGAGATCATCCGCTTCGGCCGCGTGCGCCGCGCCTTCATCGGCGTTTCGGCCGACACCACCAATTTGCCACGCCGCGCCGCCCTTCTGTCGCAGGTGTCGACCAGCACGGCGGTGCGGCTGCGCAGCGTCGAGAAGGACGGCCCGGCGGCCAAGGCCGGCCTGAAGGAAGGCGACATCATCGCCGCCATCGACGGCCGCCCGGTCACCGGCGTCGACGACCTCGTGCGCATGCTCGACGCCGAGCGCATCGGCCGCGAGACGCTGTGCACCGTGGTGCGCCGCACCGGCGTCAGCCAGGTGACGGTGACGCCGGTGGCAAGGGGCTGAGCGGGCTAGGGCCGGCGGACGAAGCCCGGCCATCGGTCATGTCATCGGCCTGCCATCTGGCCAGCCTATTGGGAGAACTCTCGACAGGATATTCCCAGAGGAAATCGACATGAACGCAAAGGTACTGGCGGTCGCGCTTGGCGTCCTGGCGGCGGCGGGCGGCAATGCATCGGCCACCGAGACGTCGCTGACGATGATGGCGTTCAACATCTGGGGCGGTGGCGGCAATGCCGGCAAGCCGGTCGATGAAACCGTGGCCGCAATCAAGGCGGCGGGCGCCGACATCGTCGCCATTTCGGAGACGCGGCTGGAAGGTGATCCCTGCACGGCGGATGTTTGTGCGCCACGCGGTGAATCCGTCGCACCGAAAATCGCCGCCGCACTTGGCTTCCACTACTACGACCAGACCGCGGCCAACCCGGCGATCTGGGCCAATGCCGTCATCTCGCGCTATCCGATCGTCAAGCCGACGGCGGACGATCTCGGCGTCGCCATCGATGTCATGGGGCGAAGCGTCTATGTGTTTTGCGTCAACCTGGACGACGCGCCATACCAGCCCTACCAGCTTCTCAACATCGAATATGGCGCTGCCCCTTTCCTCAAGACAGCGGACGAAGCCATCAAGTCGGCCGAGTCGACCCGCGGCAAGGCCTTCAATGCACTGATCGCCGATGCCGATGCCGCAACCAATGCCGACGCGGTCTTCATCGCCGGCGACTTCAACGAGCCCTCGCACCGCGACTGGACACCGGGCACGGTGAAGGCCGGCTTCCAGCCACTGGCCGTCGCGTGGCCAGGCACCAGCAAGCTGGAGAAGGCAGGCTTTGTCGACCTCTTCCGCGCGGCCTATCCCGATGAGGTTGCCAAGCCCGGCATCACCTGGACGCCGACCACCGAGGCCAGCGATCCGAAAGACCATCACGATCGCATCGACTTCATCTTCGCCCGTGCCAAGGCGCTGAAGGTCCACAGCGCCGGCGTCGTGGGTGAGAAGGCCCCTGAAGCCGACATCGTCGTTTCACCATGGCCGTCGGACCACCGTGCGGTGGTGGCCAAGGTGTCATTTTGACGCGGGAAAAGTCAGCTTAAATAATGGGATAGAGCTGCGTTTTGATTCTATTTGATCACGCGCCGCGCAAGAATCCATGGAGGCAGCGGCACCAGCAGCGCCGCCATGGAGCGGTGGGATGGGACCGGCCAAGCGGCCGTGGCTCCGGGCACCACCTCTGCCGACAGTTGCTGACGGGAACCGCCGTTCAGACCCCCGCGGCACCCTCCATATATTGCGCCGGAAACGCCCGGCGGGCGGGATCGGCTTGATGATGACGTCGATCAGCACGCGATCGACAACCGCCACGGCAACCGCTCGCTGCGCGAAGGCCTTGTCGCTGCGATGCGGGCCAATACGATGACGAGACTGCCGGCGGAGGCGCTGACCGCGCTGCTGGCTTCCGCCTTCGACCGTGCGGGCACTGGCCATCGAGGCCGGCGCCCCGGCCGGCGACTATCGCACAGTTCTCATGGCGATGATTGATGGATTGTCTCCGGCTCTTCGTCAGGCACCTGGCCCGGCTCGAACTCGTTGAAACAGCCGAGCTGGCGTTTGAACTGGTCGATCAGCCAGGCCGCCGCCGGCTTCGGGCTGCGGTCGGCACGATGCATGGCAAACAGCGGCGAGCGCACCTCGCTGTAGGGCTCCAGATCCAACTCGACCAGCCGGCCGCTCGCCAGGTCGTCGGCGACCAGCCAGCGCGGCAGCCCGCCCCAGCCCAGCCCCTCGCGCATCAGCGCATGCTTGGTGCGCACATCGGTCAGCCGCCAGGTGCGGTAGGCGAACACGCCGTAGTCGTGTCCCTTGGTGCGCTCCGACTGATCGGAGACGACCAACTGCGTGTATTCGCGCACATCCTCCAGTGGCACCGGCCTGGGCAGCAGCGCCAGCGGGTGGCTGGGTGCCGCAACCGGCACCATCGAGGTGAAGCCAATGCGCAGAAGGTGCACGTCGGCGTCGCCCGGAATGCCGCCGACGCCAAGATCGGCCTCGCCGCTGACGACATGATCGATGATCAGCCCGAGCGAACCGATATGCAGCCGCAGCATGACCGTGGGAAACTGCGCCTCGAACGCCTTCAGCACCCGCACCAGCACCGGCGAGGGCAGCGACATGTCGACCGATATCGCGACTTCCGCCTCCAGACCTTGCCTGTGCCCATCGACGCGCGAGCGGATGCGCTGCAGCACGCCGACCATGCGGCGCGCATCTTCCAGCGTCGCCCGGCCGACATCGGTCAGCCGCGGCTCGCGCGTGCCCTCGCGCTCGAACAGTTTCAGGCCAAGTTGCGCCTCGAGATTGGCAATGCCGTAGCTGATGACGGATTGCGCCCGGTTCAGCTTGCGGCCGGCGGCCGAGAAACTGCCGGCATCGGCAACGGCAACGAGGATCTGAAGCTGGTCGAGCGTCGGGTTCGGTTGCATGGTGATATCCAATTTATCGATGGATAGTATAAGAAATATACCAGTTTTTCGAATGGATCGATAGCCCCATATCTGGCGGGACAATTCAATTCCCACTGGAGAGACCCGCCATGTCCATTCTTCTTGTTACCTCGAGCCCGCGCGGCTCTGCCTCGCACTCGACCCGCATCGCCACCGAATTCGCCGAGAAGCTGCTTGCCGCCGATCCGTCGAACACGCTTGTCGTGCGCGACCTCGTCGCCAACCCGCTGCCGCATATCGACGCCGACTATGCGACCGGCATCTACACGCCGGCCGAATCCCGCACCGCGCGCCAGGCCGAAGTGGTCGGCGTTTCCGACATCGCGCTCGACGAGCTGTTCGCCGCCGACACGGTCATCCTCGCCACCGGCTTCATCAACTTCAACATCTCCTCGACCTTGAAGTCGTGGGTCGATCACGTCGCCCGCTCCGGCAAGAGCTTCGCCTATGGCGAGAACGGCCCCAAGGGCCTCGTCACCGGCAAGAAGGTCTATATCGTGCTGGCTTCCGGCGGCATCTACTCCGAGGGTGCGGCCGTGCAGATGGATCACGCCATTCCTTACCTGCGCAGCGTGCTCGGCTTCATCGGCATGACCGATGTCGACGTCATCCGCATCGAAGGCGTCGGCATGGGCCCTGACGCGGTGACCGCCGCGCTCGCCAAGGCGACCGCCAAGGTCGACGCCGTGGTCGCGGCCAGCCGAGACGTCGCGGCCGCCGCGTAAAATACTGATCCTGTCCCCATCGAAAGGCAGGCGCGGTGCGCCTGCCTTTTTCGTTCTATCCGATGAAATGTCTGAGCAGCCCCGCCGAGGCCACCCCGAGCAGAACGGTCGGCAGCATGGACAGCCGCGTCGCGGCGGCGAAAGTGATCGCCAGCGCCAGAAGATCGGCAGGGTGCCTCGACACGAAGGCTGGCGCGATGACCGAGATCAGCACGCAACCAGGCGCCGCTTCCATCACCGCCGTGGCGCGGGCGCCGAGCACGCGGTTGCGCAGCACGACATAGCCGCCGATCCGCGTCAGATAGGTGACGCCGGCCATCAGCACGATGGTGAGAAGGGTCGCTGGATCGATCATGCATCACCTGCCATCAGCCAGGCCGAGACCAGTCCCGACACGGCGCCGGCGGCGACATACCAGGCGCCCGGAATGAAGAGATAGGCAAGTGCGGCGACGACCAGGCTGACCAGCCACGGCCGCGCTGCCGCCATGCCCTTCCACATGCCACGCATCAGCACCAGGAAGACAGCCGGAAACGCCATGTCGAAACCATAGGTCTCGACATCGCCCAGCATCGGGCCGAGCAAGGCCCCTGTCGTGGTGAAGGTCAGCCAGGTGAGATACATCGCAAGTGCCGCGCCCATGTAATAGCGCGGGCTGAAGGCTGGTATTATGCCAGCGGCGGCACGCTGCCTGGCGTCGGCAAGGCCGAGTGCCCAGCTCTCGTCGCATAGGAAGAACAGCGCCGGAAACATCTTGCGTCGCGGCAGATGACGCAGGAACGGCGCCAGGGCCGCGCCCATCAGCAGATGCCGGCTGTTGACCAGGAAGGTGATGGCGACGATCAGCACGATGTGCGGCGGCGACGTCCACAACTGGATCGCCGCGAATTCCGAGCCGCCGGCGAAATTCAGCCCTGTCATGACAGGCAGTTCGACGACGCTCAAGCCCTTCTGCGTGGCCTGGGCGCCGAGCACCAGCGCGTAGGGGATGGTGCCGAACAGCACCGGCGCGCATGACGCCACGCCACGGCGGAACTCGGATCCCGAACCATCGCCAGTCGTCTCGACTGCTTGTGAAATGCTCATTTCTATCCATGGGCTGGCCTCGCGGCCGCCGCTTCCGGTTGCGTTTGAAATCTCGTGGTGTCGGCGGCAAACATACCCAAGCCCGTCCGCAATTTGGTTGCGAAGATGCGTTTCATCTGCCAAAATTTAGCACCAAACATCACGATTTCGAAAAATGATGGAATCCATAGCCAATGAAACTGGATGAGATCGACAGGCGGATCCTGCGGGCGCTGCAGCGCGACGGTCGCATGGCCAACACCGACCTGGCCAATGAAGTCGGCCTGTCGCCCTCGCCATGCCTGCGGCGCGTCAAACTGCTGGAGGAGGCCGGCGTCATCGACCGCTATGTCGCGGTGCTCAATCCGGCCAGCATCGGCAAGGGACTCACCTTCTTCACCCGCATCTGGCTGAAGACGCAGGACGAGGACACGATCGAGCATTTCGCCACCGAAGTGGCCAAGCTGCCGCAAGTGATGGAATGCTATCTGATGCTCGGCGACTGCGATGCCATGGTGCGCGTGGTGGCGGCCGGCATCGACGACTATCGCCGCTTCCAGTCGGAGCATCTGAGCCGCATCAAGGGCGTGCAGAACGTCAAGACCGACGTTCCCAGCCAGACGATCAAGTACACGTCGGAATTGCCGATCTGACGCGTGTCACAGGCGCTTCGGCGCCTGCCTTTCCGCTTTCAGGGCGAACCATCCTCGCGCAGGATGTTCGGGCTGAGCCGGGCGACAGCAACCGGACCAATCAATGGAGTGGCTCCGAAAAATGGCGTGGCCCTTGTGCCGAGATAGATCGCACTGGTGGTTGCCATGCTCGATAGCGTAGCGAACGCATAGGCGAAGGGCAGCCAGCCGTCGGACAGCGCCAATGCCACGACCGTGAAAAAGGCCGCGAAAGAGAACGACCCGACGATAACGCCACGCAGCAGATTGGCGGCTGCGGGTGCTCCCCGCTGATGATGGGTGAACATCGCCAGGACAAGGACGAATACGGGAAACGGCGCCACAAGCCCACTGAGCTGCGGCCCAAGATACCTGGTCGACAGGGTGATCAGGAAGACGAAGCCTGTCGAAACGATCATCCGGGCGGGAAGGTCCCATCTGGGCGCTATCCCGGCAAGCGCTTCCATATTCACCGGTTTGGTGAGGAAGGACAGAAGCAACAATGCCGCCAGAAGCAGCCCAATGGCCTGTGCGAATGTCCAACTGGCCAGGTTCCAGACAAAGGTGGCGAGAAAGAAGGCGCAGACTCCCGCGATCATGCTGACCCAGCAGTTGAAGCGCCTTGCCGCGCGGGCGTAGACAAAGCAGAAGATGCAGGTCGAGACTTGGCCCACCAGATTGCCCACCGCCGCGTGCCGGGCGAACGCCGCACCATTTTCCAAGGCAGTGAAGACCGATACCGGGCCGGTCACCAGTGGAATCCCCATCAGCAGCCCGCCCACCGCCGGCCCGAAACGCCGGCTTAGCAAGGTGAGGCAGAGGATTAGGAATGGAGTGCTGAGAAGCTTGAAGACCAGGATCATGAACGGATGTCTTGGCCTTGTCCGGCCGCCTTGAAGAAGGATCACCCATCGAATACCGCAGCAAGTCAGCCGATGCCACTCCGATCACGGCAAGCGCTCGCGGAAAGCACCCGCGACGGCCGGGAAAAGGGCTGCATTCCAGACTGGATAAAAAATGCAACCGGATTGTAGGATTGGCCTCGGCGCCAGCGTCCTTCGGATGCAAGCAGCGCGCGGCGCTGCGCTCTGGCATGGGAGATTTGAATGAGCCTTTCCTATCGTTGGGTCATCGTCGCCGCTGGCGCGCTGATGTCCTGCGTCGCCATCGGCACGATGTTCTCGCTGGCGATCTTCCTCGAACCGATGGCGCTCGATACCGGCTGGTCGCGCGCCGGCATTTCGAGCGCCATGACGCTCAACTTCCTGGTGATGGGCCTTGGCGGCTTCGCCTGGGGCGCCCTGTCGGACCGCTTTGGCGCCCGCATCGTCGTCATGATCGGCGCAGTGCTGCTCGGGCTGGCGCTGGTGCTGGCCAGCCGCGCCGGCTCGCTCGTAGCCTTCCAGGTCACCTATGGCGTGCTGGTTGGCCTCGCCGCCAGCGCCTTCTTCGCGCCGATGATCGCGCTGACCACGGGCTGGTTCGACACCCATCGCGGCCTTGCCGTTTCGCTGGTCTCGGCCGGCATGGGCGTGGCACCGATGACGATCTCGCCCTTCGCCCGCTGGCTGATCTCGGCCTATGACTGGCGCACCGCAATGTTCGACATCGGCATCACGGCCTGGGTGCTGCTGTTGCCGGCGGTGCTTCTGGTGCGCCAGCCACCAAAGCCAGTTGGGCCCGGGACCAGCTCCGCGCCTGTTGCCGAAGGCGCCGGCATGACGGTCGGCCAGGCGCTGCGCTCGCCGCAGTTCATCGTGCTGGGACTGACCTTCTTTGCCTGCTGCGCCGCGCATTCCGGGCCGATCTTCCACATGGTGAGCTATGCCATGCTGTGCGGCGTCGCCCCCATGGCGGCGGTCTCGATCTACAGCGTCGAGGGTCTGGCGGGCCTCGGTGGCCGGCTTCTCTATGGCGTGCTGGCCGACCGGCTGGGCGTCAAGCCCGTGCTGATCGCGGGCCTCGCCATCCAGGCGGTCGTGATTGCCGCCTATCTCTCGATCAGCCAGCTCGAACAGTTCTATATGCTCGCCGTCATCTTCGGTGCCACCTATGGCGGCGTGATGCCGCTCTATGCAGTGCTGGCGCGCGAGTATTTCGGGCAGCGCATCCTCGGCACCGTGTTCGGCGCCGCCACCATGCTATCCAGCCTCGGCATGGCACTCGGACCGCTGGCCGGCGGCATGGTGTTCGATGCCTACGCCAGCTATTCCTGGCTGTTCATCGGCTCGGCCATCATCGGGCTTGGCGCGGCGGGCATCGCCATCGCCTTCCCGCCGCTGCCGCGCAGGCAGCTGCAGATGGCCTGAAGCAATTCCAGGAAAAGTGTGAAGCGGTTTTCCCGGGAAAGCGCGTAGCGGTTTTCCCGGGGAAAGCGCGTAACGCTTTCCCCGGGGAATTGCGTCAAACAAACCTGCTCTATCGGATGGGACGGGCGCCGGCGGCGCCCGCCTTTGCCGAAGCTCAGTGCCCGAACCAGCGGGCCTTGCGGCTGGAGCCGAAGTTCACCTTGTCGACTCGCAACGCCTCCGACGGTTCATAGAAAGCACCGGTGGGTTTTGGGCCGGAAAAGAAATCCACATCCACCCTGGCGATCCTGTTGGCGCCGAATTCGATGTAGCAGGATCCCGCACCTGGGTTCTTTGCCGTCTGCTCCTCATGGCGCAGTCTGGCGATCAGGTTCGCTGCAACGGTGCGCGCGGCGCCCTCGGCAAAGACCCCCGCCTTCGGCGCACCCGTATTGGCCAGATCGCCCAGCGCGTAGACGCCGGGAAAGCGGGTTTCGAGTGTGCGGGGATCGATGGTCACCCAGCCGCCCTCGGTCATGCCGGCCTCGACGACGACATCCGGAGCGCGGTTCCTGGGCACGCCAAGGAACAGATCGCAGGGCAGTTCGCTGCCGTTGTCGAGCGTCACGACCTTGCGGCCCTCGTCCACGGAAACCACGCGGGTGCTCGCAATGAAGGCAATATCGCGTTCGGCGAAAGCCGCGAGAAGCGCCTTCGAGGTTTCGGGAGAAGGCGGCACCGGGCTCGACATCGGGTTCACATAGGTGATCTGGCAGTTGTCACGGACACCTCTATCGGTCAGGTAGTCGTGCAGCATCAGGGCACACTCGCTGGGTGCTGGCGGGCATTTATAGGGCGCGCCGCAGACGCCGATCACGGCATGGCCGCGGGTCAAGCCGGGCAGCACCTTCGCCATGTGGGCGGCGCCCGGTACGGAGTAAAATTCGTTGCGGCCGAGCGTAATGCCGGGCGTGGCCGAAACGTCGTAATCCGCGCCGAGAGCGACTACCAGTATGTCCGCCTCGTGCACACCCTTGTCGGTCGTCACGCGCCGCCGTTCCGGGTCGATGGCGGTGACGGTCTCGCGCTTCATCGTGACGCCGGATTTGGCGTAGTCGGCGTAGGGTAGCCGCACGGCCGCTTCGGTTGCGCGGCCGAACATCAGATCGAGCTTGGCAAAGCCGAACACGAAGGCATCCGACTTGTCGATCAGGGTGACAGCAATGCTGTCACCCAAAGCTTCGGACAAGGACGTGCTGAGCTCGAGCCCGCCGAAACCGGCGCCAAGGATAAGGATACGGGGTTTCATACTGTCACCTCTTGTTGCCGGGTTGCCTGGAAAGAAGGCTCAGGCGTTGCTGTGCGGTTGCGGGACGATGCGGATGTAGGGCTTGGGCTGCTTCCAGCCCTCGGGATAGAGCACCTTGGCTTCATCGTTCGAAACCGAACCCGCGATGATCACGTCGTCGCCCTGCCGCCAGTTCACCGGCGTGGCGACGCGATGCTTGGCGGTCAGTTGCATGGAGTCGACCACACGCAGGATCTCGTCGAAGTTTCGCCCGGTGGTCATCGGATAGGCGATCATCAGCTTGATCTTCTTGTCGGGCCCGATGACGTAGACATGGCGCACCGTCTGGTTGTCGGCCGCCGTACGCCCCTCGGCGCTGTCGCCGGCCGTGGCGGGCAGCATATCGTAGAGCTTGGCAACGGCCAGCATCGGGTCGCCTATCATCGGGAAATTCGGCGCGTGTCCCTGGGTCTCGGCAATGTCATCAGCCCATCCGGCATGACGTTCGACCGGATCGACGGAGAGCCCGATGATCTTGACGCCGCGCTTGTCGAACTCGGGCTTCAACTTGGCCATGTAGCCGAGTTCGGTCGTGCAGACCGGGGTAAAGTCCTTGGGATGGGAAAACAGGATCCCCCAGGATGTACCCAGCCATTCGTGGAAGTTGATCGGGCCGTGTGTGGTCTCGGCGGTGAAATCGGGCGCGGTGTCGGCGATACGAAGAGACATTTGATCCTCCTGTGAGTGGTCGGAATTGACTACGGGTGCAGCTTAGGCAACCTATGTTCCGCCAGCGTTCCCCGCCCCACAGGTGCTTGTGACGGCCGATTTCGGGCGTGCGGGCCTCGCATCCTGGAAGGATCTTTCGAGTGCGCGTTCAAATTCAATTGCTCGGCGGGTTCAGTGTCGGTCTTGACGGTCAAGTCATTCCGGCCGCGGCGTGGCGGCGGGACCGTGGCGCGGCGCTGGTGAAGCTGCTGGCCGTCACCCGCTCCCACCGCATTCACCGCGAACAGGTGATGGAGGCGTTCTGGCCGGATCTCGATCCCGAGGCCGCGGGTGCCAACCTGCGCAAGGCCATCCATTTTGCCCGCCGCGCGCTTGGCGCCAATGACCTCATCGAGCAGACGGCCGATGTCATCGCCCTTGCCCTGGCGGCCGATCTTGAAATTGACGTTGACGCTTTCGAGGCCGCCGCCAAGCTTGCCTTGCGCGGCTCCGACCCTGCCGCCTGCGAAGCGGCGGCCGACCTTTACGCCGGCGACCTGCTGCCGGACGACCCCTATGTCGATTGGTTCGAGACGCCCCGCCAGGCCTTGCGCCAGCGCTATGCCGATGTGCTGCGGGCAGGCAAGCTCTGGCAGCGTCTGATCGCGATGGACCCCGCCGATGAGCAGGCCCAATGCGCCCTGATGCAGGCAGCGCTGGACGCCGGCAACAGGGCCGAAGCAATCAGGCTGTTCAATCACCTCAGCCAAAGCCTGCGCATCGACCTTGGAGTCGGCCCGGGTGCTGAAACCGTGAAGCTCTACGAAAAGGCGTTGGCCGTGCCCTCGATTGACCCAGTCGGGTTGAGCGACCGCATCCGCGCCTCGTTGGCCTGGGGCCTGCTGCATCTGCAAAGCGGCGATTTCGCCAAGGCCGCCCAGGTCGGCAGGGAAACCCGCGAGCTGGCTATGGGTGCCGGACTTGCCCGCGAGGTTGGCGAGGCCAGCGCCTTGATCGGGCTGGTGGCGCACATGCAGGGGCAATGGCGCGAATTGTTCCGGGCGGAATTCATCGAATGGGTGCGGGCCAAACCAGCCTTCGTCTCCAACGTCTTTGACGGGCATCTGTGCCTGGCCGAATTCTGCCTTTGCAGTGCCAAGGGCCATCACGACATCGCCGCTTCGGCGCGTGAACTGCTATCGGTCGCCGAGGGCGCCGGCTCGCTTGCCGGGCGCGGCCTTGCCTCCCTGGTGCTGGGCGAAGCTGCCTTGTTTTCGGGCCAGTTGGCCGAGGCCGAACGCATGCTGACGGAAGCCGAAAAACTCTATGCGCAGGTTGGCGCCATTGCCGGCCGCGTGCTGGCGCTCCAGCGTCTGACGGAACTTGCCCTGGCGCGTGGCCAGAAATGGCAGGCGGGACGGCTGATCCGGCGCGCCACGACCCTTGCCCAATCTTCCTGGCTTGCACCGCATCTGCTGATCAGCCTGAAGGGCCTCGAGGTGCGGGCCGCCTCCACGCCCGAAAAGATGGCCGCGACCATCCAGGAAGGCGACCGCATGTTGTCCGCCGGCCACAGCTGCCAACCTTGCTCGATGACCTTCCGCACCGCCGCGGCGGTTGCACTGGCCGAGGCGGGCGAAGTCGAACAGGTCAACCGGCGGCTCGATGAGGCTGAGCGGGTGGCCGGCATGTGGAATGGCGGACCCTGGGTGGCGGCCGTCTGGGAAGCGCGCGGTGTGCAGCGCCGCGCCGAGCAGAGCGAAAACCGCCGCCATGGCGGCATTTGAAGAAGCGGCCTCGCGCTTCGCCGCTCTCGGCAGGCCCATCGATGAGGCCCGTTGTCTGGAGCGTATGACGACCCCGGGCTAAAATGTGCTGAATCCGAAGATCCGTTTGCCGGTCGCCCTGATTTGAGTTCCGGCATGGCTTTTGGGCGCCTTGCCGCCGGAACATCAGATCGCATGAACGCATTCTAGCTTCGCGTGCAACCCGTTAGGCTGGCCGCGGACAGTCTGGAGTGCGTGGGAAACC
>NZ_JAPFQA010000003.1 GCF_027563465.1 Mesorhizobium qingshengii
ATCAACCTCATTGGATGACCGTGAGCGTGGAAACGTCGCAACAATGACCGAAGAAATCATAATCGTCATGGAAAAGCTCATCACGGCAAACGACAATGAGCTTCAAGGCTAGGTACAAAACCCATCCCATCTGCCGGCGCAATCGCCTGATCCTCCGCGTCGCCTAAGCAAAAGGTGCCTGTAGCGCAAATTGGTAGTGCTGGGTCAGATGGGTGTTTCACCCGATCGCCTGCGTCTTTTTTGTCGCGGCGCAAAACGGCAAGCGCCGTCGCAAACAGCGCAAGGGTGGAAGCCCGGTTTCGCTAGTGATACACCTCGCGCGCCGGGATCGACTGAACGCCCGGCTGCAATCCGCGAGACCTTTTGGCGCGAGGCTGGGACGTTGAAGAAATATTCGGTATTCGCCATCGCCCGCGAGGCCATGCGCGGCCACAAGGGTTGGGAGGAGCAGTGGTCCTCGCCTGAACCCAAGAAGGAATACGACGTCATCATCGTTGGCGCCGGCGGCCACGGCCTGGCCACCGCCTATTATCTTGCCACGGTACACGGCATCACCAATGTCGCGGTGCTGGAAAAGGGCTGGCTGGGCGGCGGCAACACCGGCCGCAACACCACCATCATCCGCTCCAACTATCTCTATGACGAGAGCGCCGGCATCTACGACCATGCGCTGAAGCTGTGGGACGGGCTCAGCCAGGAGCTCAACTACAACGTCATGTATTCGGCGCGCGGCGTCATGATGCTGGCCCACAATGTGCACGACATCCAGGTGCTGAAGCGCCATGTCCACGCCAACCGGCTGAACGGCATCGACAATGAATGGCTGTCGCCGGAGCAGGCGAAGGAATTCTGCCCGCCGCTCAACATCTCCAAGGATGCGCGCTATCCAGTGGTCGGTGCTGCCCTGCAGCGGCGCGGCGGCACGGCGCGTCACGATGCGGTGGCCTGGGGCTATGCGCGCGGCGCCTCGGCGCGCGGTGTCCACATCATCCAGAACTGCGAGGTCACCGGGGTCAAGCGGGCGCCGAACGGCGCGGTCATGGGCGTCGATACCACGCGCGGCTTCATCGGCGCCAGGAAGGTCGGCGTGGTTGCCGCCGGCCATTCCTCGGTCATCATGAACATGGCCGGCGTGCGCATGCCGCTGGAAAGCTACCCGCTGCAGGCGCTGGTGTCCGAGCCGGTCAAGCCGGTGGTGCCGTGCGTGGTGATGTCGAACACGGTGCACGCCTACATCTCGCAGTCCGACAAGGGCGAGCTGGTGATCGGCGCCGGCACCGACCAGTATGTCTCCTATTCGCAGACCGGCGGCCTGCACATCCTGCAGCATACGCTCGACGCCATCTGCGAGATGTTCCCGATCTTTACGCGCATGAAGATGCTGCGTTCGTGGGGCGGCATCGTCGACGTCACGCCGGATCGCTCGCCGATCCTGGCAAAGACGCCGGTGCCGGGCCTCTATGTCAATTGCGGCTGGGGTACGGGCGGCTTCAAGGCAACGCCGGGCTCGGGCCATGTCTTCGCCCACACCATCGCCAGGGATGACCCGCATCCGATCAACGCGCCCTTCACCATCGAACGCTTCCGCACCGGCCGCCTGATCGACGAGGCGGCGGCGGCGGCCGTGGCGCACTGATGATGGCGCAGATGGCCGTCGCGATGCCGCTGATACTGGCGGGGGAACAGGGCATGTTCCATTTTCCTTCGGCGGACGAAGTTCGCACGCAGCCGATCAGCCGCGCCGGGAACGAGGCCAACTGGCCGTTTTCCGTCGACGACGGCATGCTGGCCTGCGTGTGGAGCGGTGGCCAGAAGGTGGTCATGTTCCTGGAGAACAGGCCTTCCGATCTCGGCGAGGACGACACGTTCGAGCCACGTCGCGTCATCGTCACGACCGATCCGGTGCAACTCACCATCGGCAACATGGCGTATCGCGACCTGTTTCGCCCGGCCGCGAGCGTGGAGGAGCGCATCCGGCTCGTCGCGCCTTTTGCGGCGATGGGCCAGAGGCTTTGCGACCAACCGGCCGGCGCCCACGTCGGCCACGGCGAACTGTAGGAACGAAGACGATGCTTCTCATCCGCTGTCCCTATTGCGAGGAAGAGCGCCCCGAGCTCGAGTTCCGTAACGCTGGCGAGGCGCATATCGCGCGTTCGGCCAACATGGCCGGCGAGAGCGACGACGACTTCGAGAAATTCTTCTTCATCCGCTCGAACCCCAAGGGCATCATCCATGAGCGCTGGCGGCACATGCATGGCTGCGCCCGCTTCTTCAACGCCGTGCGCGACACGGTCACCGACAAGTTCATCATGACCTACAAGGCCGGCGAGCCGAAGCCGTCGAAGCTGCCGGGAGTTGCCAAATGAGCGGCGCGTTCCGCATTCCAAGCGCCGGCCGCCTCAGCCAGGCGAAGACCGCGCGGTTCAGCTTCGATGGCCAGTCCTACGCCGGCATCGAGGGCGACACGCTGGCTTCGGCGCTACTCGCCAATGGCGTCCATCTCGTCGGCCGCTCGTTCAAGTACCATCGTCCACGCGGCATCCTGTCGGCGGGCGCGGAAGAGCCGAACGCGCTGGTCGAGATCAAGCGCGACGCGGCGCGCAAGACGCCGAACGTGCGGGCTACCGTGCAGGAGCTCTATGACGGGCTTGCAGCCCAGTCGCAGAACCGCTGGCCGTCGCTGTCCTTCGATGTCGGCGCGGTCAACGATATCGCCTCGCCGTTTTTTTCCGCTGGTTTCTACTACAAGACCTTCATGTGGCCGAAGGCGGCCTGGAAGAGCCTTTACGAGCCGAAGATCCGCGCAGCGGCCGGTCTTGGCGTTTCCCCGGATCAGCCGGATCCCGATCACTATTCATCGCGCTATGCGCATTGCGACGTGCTGGTGCTGGGCGGTGGTGCCGCCGGCGTCGCGGCGGCATTGGCCGCGGCCGAGACCGGGGTGCGCGTCATCCTCGCCGACGAGCAGGCCGAGTTCGGCGGCAGCCTGCGTTTCGAAAGCGGCGCCAGGATCGACGGCCAGGACGGTTTTGCCTGGGCTCAAGGTGCGGTGGCGAAGCTCGCCGCCATGGACAATGTCCGTGTGCTCTCGCGCACCACTGCTTTTGGGTACTACGCGCAGAATTTCGTCGGCCTTGTCGAGCGCGTCAGCGATCATCTGAAGGCTCCCGGCCACGACCTGCCGCGCGAGCGGCTGTGGCAGGTTCGCGCCAGGCGCGTCGTGCTGGCCTCCGGCGCCATCGAGCGGCACATGGTGTTCGCCGACAACGACCGGCCAGGCATCATGCTGGCGGGCGCGGCGCGCACCTATCTCAACCACTACGGTGTCGCGGTCGGCAAGAATGTCGGCGTCTACACCGCCAATGATTCCGCCTATGCGGCGGCGATCGACCTGAAGAAGGCCGGCGTCAACGTGGCGGCGATCGTCGATTTGCGCGACAATCCGACCGGCCCGGTGATCGACGAGGCAAGGGCGCTTGGCATCGAGGTCAATTTCGGCCGCGCGGTGGTCCGCGCCGGCGGCAAGCTCAGGGTATCGTCGATGACCGTGCAGCCGAAGAATGGCGGCGGCGAACGCACCATTCCTGTCGACGCGATCCTGATGTCGGCCGGCTGGACGCCGTCGGTGCATCTGTTCTCGCAGTCGCGCGGCAAGGTCGCCTTCAACGACGAGACCAAGCGCTTCGTGCCGGGTACCTACGCACAGGACTGCGTCTCGGTCGGCGCCTGCAACGGCACGGATGGGCTGTCGGCGTCGCTCGACGAGGCCTATGCGGCGGGCGCCAAGGCGGCCAGGGATGCCAATGCCAGGGATTATGGGGCGAAAGCCGCCAAGGGCACGAAGCCGAAGGTCGACGCCTCGGAGAGCTGGTCGCGCGGCATGTTGGGCGCCGCCCCCGGCGCCGGGCCGGATACGACAGTGAAAGCCTTTGTCGACTTCCAGAACGACGTCACCGCCAAGGATATCCGCCAGGCGGTGCACGAGGGCATGCACTCGATCGAGCACGTCAAGCGCTTCACCACCAACGGCATGGCGACCGACCAGGGCAAGACCTCCAACATGCACGGCCTGGCGATTGCCGCCGAGACGCTTGGCAAGCCGATCCCGGAGGTCGGCCTGACCACGTTCCGGGCGCCCTATACGCCGGTGACGTTCGGCGCGATCGTCAGCCATGCGCGCGGTCCGCTGTTCGACCCGACACGCAGGACGGCGATCCATCCCTGGGCCGAAGCCCAGGGTGCGGTGTTCGAGGATGTCGGCCAGTGGAAGCGCGCCTGGTATTTCCCCAAGACGGGCGAAGACATGCACGCGGCGGTCGACCGCGAGTGTGTGGCGGTTCGTACGAAAGCCGGCCTGTTCGATGCCTCGACGCTCGGCAAGATCGAGGTGGTCGGGCCGGACGCGGCCAAGTTCATGGAACTGCTCTACACCAATCCGTGGGAGAAGCTGGAGCCCGGCCGCTGCCGCTATGGCATCATGTTGCGCGAGGACGGCTTCATCTATGATGACGGCGTCGTTGGCCGGCTGGCGCCCGATCGTTTCCATGTGACGACGACGACCGGCGGCGCGCCGCGCGTCATGAACCACATGGAGGATTATCTCCAGACCGAGTTCCCGCATCTCAATGTCTGGCTGACCTCGATCACCGAGCAGTGGGCGGTCATCGCCGTGCAGGGCCCCAAGTCCCGCGACATCATCGCGCCGCTGGTCGAAGGCATCGACATGTCGGATGAGGCGCTGCCGCATATGTCCGTGCGCGAAGGCAAGATCTGCGGCGTGCCGACGCGGCTGTTCCGCATGTCGTTCACCGGCGAGCGCGGCTTCGAAGTCAATGTGCCGGCCGATTACGGCCAGGCTGTGTGGGAAGCTCTGTGGGCCGAGGGGCAGAAGCATGGTGCGGCCGCTTACGGCACCGAGGCCATGCACGTGCTGCGCGCCGAAAAGGGCTACATCATCGTCGGCCAGGACACGGACGGCACGGTGACGCCGAACGATGCCGGTCTCGACTGGGCGGTCGGCAAGAAGAAGGCCGATTTCGTCGGCATCCGCGGCATGGCGCGGCCGGACCTTGTGGCCAAGGGCCGCAAGCAACTGGTCGGCCTGAAGACCAAGGACCCGAAGGTGGTGCTCGAAGAAGGCGCGCAGATTGTCGAGGATCCGAAGCAGGCGATCCCGATGAAGATGATCGGCCATGTCACCTCGAGCTACTGGTCGCAAAATTGCGGCCGCTCCATCGCGCTGGCGCTGGTTGCCGGCGGCCGCGACCGCATGGGCGACACGCTCTATGTGCCGATGCCAAACGGAGTGGTCGAGGTGGAGGTTACCGGCATGGTGTTCTTCGACGAGACGGGAGGGCGCCTCAATGGCTAAGGCCGCCGCGAAAAAAGCAACAACTGCCGCGACGCCGTCGGTCGGGCGCCGCCCGGCGCTGGCCGGCCGCACCACTTCCGCACCCGCCGTCAAGGTCGAGGTGCTGCCACCGGCCGAACGCATCTCGCTGCGCGCGCCGGAGGCTTCGGTCGCAGCGCTTTCCAAGGCGCTCGGCGTGACCTTGCCGAAGAAGCCAAAAACCTCGGCTTCGAAAGCCGGACGGACCGCGCTGTGGCTCGGCCCCGATGAATGGCTGGTGATCGACGAGGCCGGCAACGATCCGCTCGCCGACTGCGCCGGGGTTTCCGCCCTGCACTCGGCTGTCGGCATCTCGCATCGCAACGTCGCGATTGCCGTGACCGGCGCGGGGGCCGCCGCGACGATCAATGCGGGCTGTCCGCAGGACTTGTCGCTGGATGCCTTTCCGGTCGGTGCGTGTTCACGCACCATCCTGGGCAAGACCGAGATCGTGCTCTTGCGCAATGCCGCCGATGCCTTCCGGGTCGAATGCTGGCGTTCCTTCTCGGACTATGTCTTTACTTTCCTGTCCGAGGGATCGCGAGACGCAGCGGTGTGAACTCGGAACGTTTTGCAGGGCACGCTCGTTCTGCATTCGCACGCCGAGGGAGAATGCCTATGCCGTCGAATTCCACGCCAAGGTCACAGGCCAAGAAGTCGCCGGCCGTTCGCTCCCTGGAGCATGAGCGACACGAAGAGCCGAGTGCCGAACACGAACTCGAGGAGGGGCTCGAGGACACGTTCCCGGCCAGCGATCCGATATCGATCACGGGAACGGCCATTCCCGGTGCTCCCGCGAAACCGGGCAAGGCCAAGACAGTGGCCGGGCGCAAGAAGCGCAAGACTTAATTTTCGTCGGACAAGGCCGGATCGCACCTTCTCAATCCCATTGGGCATGCTATTTAAAGCGCTTTGGGAGACAGAAATGCCGATAAAAGCCGTTGTCTGGGGGGAGAATGTCCATGAGCAGACCAATGCCGCCGTGCGCGACCTCTATCCCAAAGGCATGCACGGCACCATTGCCGCCGCGCTCAACCAGGACAAGGGCATCGAGGCGACCACAGCCACCTTGCAGGAACCCGAACATGGCTTGAGCGAGAAGCGCCTGGCCGCCACGGATGTCCTGCTGTGGTGGGGCCACGCCGCGCATGGCGAGGTCAGGGACGAGATCGTCGAGCGCGTGCAGAAGCGGGTCTGGGAAGGCATGGGGCTGATCGTGCTCCATTCCGGCCACTACTCGAAGATCTTCAAGCGGCTGATGGGCACGCCCTGTTCGCTGAAATGGCGCGAGGCGGGCGAGCGCGAGCGTGTCTGGGCGATCAACCGTGGCCACCCGATCGCGCAAGGCATCGGCGAATGCCTGGAGATCGGCGAGACGGAGATGTATGGCGAGCCGTTCGCGGTGCCGGAGCCGCTGGAGACGGTGTTCGTCTCCTGGTACGAGGGCGGCGAAGTGTTCCGTTCCGGGCTCACCTATCAGCGCGGCGCGGGCAGGATCTTCTACTTCTCGCCTGGCCACGAGACCTACCCGATCTATCACAATGAGGGCGTGCAGCAGGTGCTGCGCAACGCCGTGCACTGGGCGCACAACCCGGCGCCGGCATGGTCGGGAATCACCAATGCGCCCAACGTGCCGACGGATGCGGCCAAGGAGAAGATCGTCCAGAAGGGTCTGCGCCTGCATGCCGATGGCGACAAGGGTTTGAGTTGATTGGGGCGGTTTGAGTTGATTGGGGCCTGATCCGATGCATCGACTGCTTCTGCTCGGCACCGGCGGCATCGCCGGGCATCACGTCGAGGAATTCGCCAAGATTCCCGGCTGCGCCATCGTCGCCTGCGTCGACCAGGTCCCGGGGCGCGCGGCAGCGTTCGCCGCCGCCAACAGAATAGGCGATTTCTTCGAGAGCCTGGAAGCGGCGATCGCCTGGGGCGGGTTCGACGCCGCCATCAACGCGACGCCGGACGGCGCACACAAGGCGACGACACTGGCGCTGCTTGCCGCGGGCAAGCATGTCTTCTGCGAAAAGCCGCTGGCGCCAAACCATGCCGATGCACTTGATATGACGGAGGCGGCCGAGGCGGCCGGGGTCGTCAACATGGTCAACCTGACCTATCGCAACTCACCGGCGATCCAGGAAGCACGGCGCATGGTGCAGGCCGGCGAGATCGGCGAACTGCGCCATGTCGAGGCGAGCTACCGGCAAAGCTGGCTGGTCAGCAAATCCTGGGGCGACTGGCGGGTCGAGGACAAATGGCTGTGGCGCCTGTCGAGCCGGCACGGTTCGACCGGCGTGCTGGGCGATGTCGGCATTCACATACTGGACTTCGCCACCTATGGCGCCGACCAGGATATCGTCAGCTTGCATGCGGACCTGGTGACGTTTCCGAAGGCCGAGGGCGAGCGGATCGGCGACTATGTGCTGGACGCCAACGACAGCGTTGCAATGACGGCGCGGCTCAAATTCGGCGCGCTCGCCACGATCGTGGCAAGCCGCTACACCACCGGCCACGCCAACGATTTGTCGCTGGCCCTGCACGGCACCAGGGGCGCCATCAAGGTCGAGACAGACGGCAAGGCATCGCATCTGTCCGCTTGCCTGGGCAAGGACGTCGATCAGCAGCGCTGGCGAACGCTCGCGCCGCCGGATGTCAAACGCAACGCCCGGCGTTTCGCCGATGCGCTGGACACCGGGCAGAACGGCGATCCGTCCTTCCGGCGCGCCGCCGACATGCAGAGACTGATCGACGCGGCCATCGAGAGTTCAGCAGCCAGGCTGCCGGTTACGCTCGGCTGACCTCTGGCCGGCGATTTGGCGGCCCCGGCGAAAGGCGATCAGCGGGGGCTACCGTCGCGCCAGGCGGCCTGCCCCATCAGCCGGTTCATCGTGGTCAGATATTCGTCTTCCGAGGTCGACCAACGCAGCCTTGCCATTTCCTCTGTGTCCGGACCGGCGAGATAGCGCAGGCGGTGCGATGGATCGGTCGCCGCCGCATGGATTGTCGCAACGACCTGCTCTTCATCCGCATCCGGGAACGGGTAGTCCATCATCGATTGCATCATGTGGTCGAAGTAGGGCTTGTATGTTGCCGGCACGGAAACGGCCTGTGACGCCTCCATGGTGTTGGCGGTGAAACTGGTGGTGCGCATGGCTCCAGGTTCGACCAGCTTGACCCGGATGTTCTGCGATTCAAGTTCGTAGGACAGCGATTCCGACAGGCCTTCGACGGCTTGCTTGGTCGCGGTGTACAGCGCCAGCAGCGGTACAGCCGCCAGGCCGACGCCGGAGGTGATGTTGATGATCGTGCCGCCGCCATGATCACGCAGATGCGGGATGACGGCCTGCATGACATTCATCACCCCGAAGACGTTGGTCTCGAAAATGCCGCGGATCGTCTCCTTCGCTGTCGCCTCGAAGATCGAAACGACGCTGATGCCGGCATTGTTGACGACGGTGTCGATATGGCCAAATCGCGCGATGCCGGCGGCAATGGCGGTCTCTATGCTGGCGGGGTTGGTGACATCGAGGGGCAGGACAAGCACTTGATCGGGATAATCGGCGGCGAGGTTCTGGTCCGGCTTGCGCATCGTCGCGATGACGTTCCAGCCTTGGGCAGCGAAGTGCCTCGCCGTGGTCTTGCCCAGCCCGGAGGAACAGCCGGTGATGAGGACGGTCTTGGTCATTCACATAACTCCTTGAGGTTATGCGGCTGATCTAGGTAAAGCGCTTGGCCTGATCTATAATGAAGAGTGCCAATTCGATTACGGATCGTCTCATTTGGACCCTTTGACCGATATCATCGCCCTGTTGCGTCCAAGAACGCTGCTGCTCGGCAATCTCGCGGCAACCGGTGAGTGGGGCATCCGCTCGCCATACCAGACCGATCCCACCTTCTATCTGGTGACCGAAGGCGAATGCTGGTTCGAGTCTGATGATGCCGAGCCGGTGCGGCTGTGCGCGGGGGATTACCTCCTTGCCGCGCAGCCGACTTCGGCGTGCTTCGCCAGCCGCCCCGGCGCAAAGTTCGTCCTGTCCGACGCCGAGTTCAAGCAACGCAATACGATCAACAATGAACTCAGGGTCGGCACGGCAGCGGAAGGCCCGGCAACGCGCATTCTTGGCGGCCTGATCCTCTGCGATCCGGCCAATGCCGATCTGCTGTTCGGCCTGCTGCCGCGCTTCACCCATATACGGGCGGCGGAAGAGGTTGGGGAAAGGCTGGGAAGCCTGATGCGCATCATCGTCGATGAGACGAACGCTGCGCGGCCCGCCAGGGACATGGTACTGTCGCGGCTGATCGAGGTGATGCTGATCGAAACGCTGCGGCGGGACGGCGCGCGGCGCGCGTCACAGCCACAGGGGTTGCTTGGCGGTCTTGCGGACCCGAAGCTGGCGAGGGCGCTCGCCCACATCCATTCGGATGTCGGCAGAGCGTGGACGGTCGCCGAACTCGCAAAAAGCGCCGGAATGTCACGCTCGCGCTTTGCGCGACGGTTCGCCGATATCGTCGGGGCGGCACCGGTCGAATATCTGCTGGCGTGGCGCATGGCACTGGCCAAGGACGCCCTGCTGCATAGTCACAAACCGCTCAGCCGGATCGCCGCCGATGTTGGCTATCAATCAGCAAGTGCCTTCAGCACCGCCTTTAGCGGCAGGGTTGGTTGCGCACCAACTCAATATCAGGCGCAAAATCGGGATTAGGCATCTCGTCCATGCCTGGGGAAACCCCAGGCGGGTGTGCGGTCGATCTTAGAATGCGTTCGGCACAATCCACGGATCGATGCTGATGCCGAGCCGGGGGCCCTTGCCGTCAGCCGTGTTTTCCGTGGAGCCCTTCTTCTTCTCATTCTCAACCGAGCCAGTCGAAGCGCAATCGAGCTTCACATGGGTCTTGGTGTCGACGCAGGTCGCGACCGGCGCATGCTTGACCGGCTGGGTGGCGCTGGTGGCGAAGGCCGAGCCCGAAAGTGCCAGCACCGCGGCGAGGGTGATGAGTGTCTTTTTCATCGTCAGTCTCCGTTTTTCGACGGTTAAATTCTTTCCGTACATGTACGGTATGGCGTACAAATACGACCGTTGATCGCGAAGTTCAAGTCGAAATCGTACGCGTACGATAAATTTTTCGTTAACCAAGAAATTCGCCCCCCGTTTGGCTGGGGAGGGTGGTGAGGACTATGGAAACGAAAGGAGCTGGCGTTCAGCAGTTGACCGGTGTCTCGGTCAGCGGCGGCACGGTCTGCGTGCTGAGTGCGGCCAGTTGGAAATCGCACATGCGCTTCACAAAAGCGTGCGGGTCGCCGAAGGGGTAGAACGGAAAGGTGATCAGCAGCGAGATCGTGCCATGGCCGACCGCCCACAGCATGGTGGCGATCGCGCGCGGATCGCCCTGCAACTTGCCGGCGGCGACGCAGGCCTCGACCCGGCTGATGAGCACTTTCATTGCCGGGTTGCCCTCCTCCATGTCTTCGTAGCTCCTGCCTTCCGGCAGCCTGGTTTTTTCGGTCATGAAGACGGTGCGGTATTCGTTGGGATTGCCGAGCCCGAAGGCGGCATATTCCGTCATCACCGCCTGCAATGCCTCGATCGGATCGTCGGACGGGTGCTCCTCGATACGTCGGGCAAGCGTCTCGAACGCATCCTCGGCCAGCGCGAACAGGATGTCCTGCTTGTCGGCGAAATAGGAGTAGACCGACATCGGCGCATAGCCGACCCGCTTGGCCAGCTTGCGGATGGTCAGGCCTTCATAACCCTCTTCCTGGACGAGCTTGTGCGCGGCCGCGACGAGTTCGGAGCGCAGTTCGGCCTTTTGTTTCTCGCGGCGTTTCTGGACGCTCGGCGGCAAGATCTCGTGCCTTTGCTCGGTTGGTGCCTGGCTAAATTATATACGCTGTACGAAAACGAACAAGGGCGCGGCGGGTTCCCATGCGGCAGGTGTCAGATGGCGCCGATGCCGCCGTCGACGGCCAGCGCATGGCCGGTCATGAAGGAATTGGCGGGGTCGGCGGCGAACAGGATGGCGGTGACGATCTCGTCGACTTCGGCCACCCGCTTCATCGGCACGCCACGCGTCAGTTCGGCCAATGCCTCTGCTTCCGGCGCGCCGGAGAGACGTACGAAGCCGTCCACCATCGCCGTCCTTGTGTGGGCGGGGCAGATGGCGTTGATGCGCAGGCCCTTGGTGGCGTATTCGACCGCGGCCGAGCGGGTCAGGCCGATGACTCCGTGCTTGGCGGCGGCGTAGACCGAGAGTTTCGGCGCGCCGGACAGGCCGGCGGCCGAAGCGATGTTGACGATGGCGCCACCCTTGCCAGCCGCCTTGAACTGCCGCTCCATCTGCGGGATCTGATGCTTCATGGCATAGAAGACGCCGAGCAGGTCGATCTCCAGCACGCGGCGGGCTTCGTCCGACGGCACCTGTGGCAGGCGCACGAAGCTCTGGACGATGCCGGCATTGTTGACCGCGATGTCCAGCCGGCCGAATTTCTCGACCGCCAGCCTGACCAGATCCTCGGACAGGCTTTCGTCCGCTATGTTGCCGGCCAGGATCGCCGTTTCGGCCCGCAGGGAGCCTGCAAGATCGGCCAACGCCTTTTCGTCGATGTCCGACAGCACCAGCCGCGCGCCCTCGGTGGCAAAGCCTTTCGCGGCGCCCTGGCCGAGCCCGCCGGCGGCGCCCGTGATCAGCACGGTTGCTCCGTCAAAACGGCCCATCACGCCTCCTTGTCGATCAGTTTCGCGGCGAGATGTGAAAGCAGCTTCACCGCTTCGCCATAGGTCCTGGCCTTTTCGGGATTGGAGGCGTTGCCGTCCAGCGCCCGCTTGTAGACACCCTGGCAGATCGCGGCCAGCCGGAAGAAGGAGAAGGCCAGGAAGAACGTCCAGTCGCCGATGCCGTCCAGCCCGCGTCGGCGGCAGTAGGCGGCGACGTAAGCCTCTTCCAAGGGCAGGCCGAAAGCGGAGCGGTCGACACCGCCCAGGCCGCGAAAACCCGAGGCGTGCGGCAAGCGCCATTGCATGCATTGATAGGCGATGTCGGCAAAGGGGTGGCCAAGCGTCGACAGTTCCCAGTCGAGTACCGCCACCACCTGGGGCCGATCCGGGGCGAAGATCAGATTGTCCAGCCGGTAGTCGCCATGCACCAGCGAAACGCGGCCGTCATCGGCGGGCATGTGCTTCTCCAGCCAGGAAATCAGCCGGTCCATGTCGGCGACTGTGCCCGTCTCCGAGGCGCGGTACTGGCTGGTCCAGCGCGCCAGCTGCCGCTCGAAATAATTGCCCGGGCGGCCGAAATCGCCGAGACCCACGGCCTCGACGTCGACATCATGCATGGCCGCGAGCGTGACGTTCATGGCATCGTAGATGGCGGCGCGTTCATCGTTGTCGCGAGCCTCCGGCAGCGCCGGATCCCAAAAGATGCGGCCGTCGAGGAAATCCATCACGTAGAACATACGGCCGATCGGCGAGTCTTCCGCCGACAGATGCAGCATCCGCGGCACAGGCACCGCGGTTCCGGCAAGCGCGCTCATCACGGTGAATTCGCGGTCGACCTGATGCGCCGATTTCAGCAACTGCCCAGGCGGCTTGGCGCGCAGCACATAGCGGCCACTTGCCGCCGTCATCAGATAGGTCGGGTTCGATTGGCCTGATTTGAATTTTTCGATGGAGACAAGCCCGGAAAAGCCGGGGATGTTCGCCTCAAGGTAAGGCGCTAGCGCTGCCTGGTCGAGAACGTTCGGATCGCTCATGCGGTCTCGGGCTGGCGTTCGATCAAGGTCAGCGTCAGCCAGCGCGCGGTCAACGCCGGCTTCTTCGAGCCCTCGATCTCGATCGTCACGTCATGGGCCGTCTGCACCCAGCCCGACGGCCTGACCTTGACGTCGGCCAGCACGAAACGGGTGCGGATGCGCGCCCCGGTCTTCACCGGCGCCAGGAAGCGCAGCGAATCGAAGCCGTGGTTGACGCCCATCTTGCTATTTTCGAGCGGCGGCATGGTCTCGAAGGTCATTGCCGACAAAAGCGACAGCGACAGGAAGCCGTGCGCGATGGTGCCGCCGAACGGCGTTTCCCGCATGGCCCGCTCCGGGTCGCAGTGGATGAACTGGTGATCGTCGGTGGCGTCCGCGAACTGATCGATCATGCGTTGGGTGACCACCCGCCACGGCGACACGCCAACCTCCTTGCCGACACTGGCCAGAAGCACATCGAGACTGATCGGTTCCACGCTGATGTCCTCCAGTTCACTCCCGGCTTCTGCGGCCGGAAAATGTCATTCCTTGAACAAGGTCAGCCCATGCTGCACGGACTGTCCGCCGTCGATCGGCAGGATGGCGCCGGTGACGTAGCTGCCTGCACGGCTGCACAAATAGAGCGTTGCGCCGGCAATGTCATCCGGGGCGCCGATACGACCGATCGGAACGTGACTGCCGACGCGTTTCGCCTGTTCGTCGCTGCTGGTGGCAAAAGCCGTCATGCGGCTCTGGAAGGGGCCGGGGGCGAAGGCGTTGACGGTGATGCGTCGGGCGGCGAATTCGAGCGCCAGGGTGCGTGTCAGATGGTGAACCGCGGCCTTCGAGGCGGTGTAGGAATAGGCATCGTCGGCCAGCGGCTGCGTGCCCATCACCGAACCCAGGTTGATGACCCGGGCCGGATCGGCATCACTGGCGGCGGCTTCCAGCAGCGGCAGCAATTCGCGGGTCAGGTGGAAGACCGCGGTGACATTGACGCCGAGCACCCTGGCCCATGCCGAATAGGGGAAGCTCTCCAGCGGCGCGCCCCAGGAAACGCCGGCATTGTTGACCAGAATGTCCAGTTTCGCGGTGCGCGCCTTGACCTCGGCCACCAGCGCCGCGATGCCAGCCTCGCTGGAGACATCGCCGGCGAAGCCTTCGGCCCGACCGGCAGCGCCAAGCCCGTTCAACTCGGCTGCGACCTTGATGCAATCCTCGCCCTTGCGCGAAGCGATCATCACGCTGGCGCCGGCCCTGACCAGCGCGGTTGCCGCCATGCGGCCGATGCCGGTCGCGGCACCCGTCACCAGCGCGGTCTTGCCGGCCACCGAAAACAGCTCGTCCAGATAGCTCATCACAATTCTCCGCGCCTTGCTCCGGCATGCGGGCAAAACAGTTCGCGTTGACAAGGCTATCCGAAGTACGGTCATCCTTGCCATGGGTAAAGTGCCCGGCGTGCATGAAGGGTTAGCGACCGATGACAGACATGAATCTCGGCATGACCGAGCGGCTGAGGCCGATCCACGCGCGCGTCGCGGCGATGGTGCGCGACGAGATCATGCCGCTCGACGAGGAATTCCTCGGCGAGGTGGGCAAGGCCGGCGACCGCTGGGTCCATACGGCGCGCCAGAGCGAGATCCTCGAAGGGCTGAAGAAGACCGCGAGAGAGCGTGGCCTGTGGAATTTCTGGCTGACCGGCTCGGAACGCGGCTACGGTCTTTCCACCGTCGAATACGCCTATCTGGCCGAGGAGATGGGCAAGGCGCATCTCGGCGCCGAGACCTTCAACTGCTCGGCGCCCGACACCGGCAACATGGAGGTGCTGGAGCGTTACGGTTCCGCCGACCACAAAAAGGCATGGCTGGAGCCACTGCTCGACGGCAAGATCCGTTCTGCCTACCTGATGACCGAGCCGGATGTCGCCTCGTCCGACGCCACCAACATTTCGATGCGCTGCGAACGCCAGGACGGCGACTATGTGCTCAACGGCGAGAAATGGTGGGCCTCCGGCGCCGGCGATCCGCGCTGCGCCATCTATATCGTCATGGTCCGGACCGGCGGCGATGAAGAGCCGCAGCACCGCCGCCATTCGATGGTCCTGGTGCCATCAGACACAAAAGGCGTGACCAAGGTCCGGGCCATGCAGGTCTATGGCGACGACGACGCGCCGCATGGTCACATGCACCTTCGCTTCGACAATGTCAGGGTACCGGCATCGAACCTTATCCTCGGCGAGGGCAGGGGCTTCGAGATCGCGCAAGGCCGGCTCGGCCCCGGCCGCATCCATCACTGCATGCGCGCCATCGGCCAGGCCGAGATGGCGCTGGAGATGCTCTGCCAGCGTTCCGTGCGCCGCGAGGCCTTCGGCCAGAAGCTGGCGAAACTCGGCGCCAATTTCGACATCATCGCCGAATGCCGCATGGAGATCGAGATGGCGAGACTGCTCTGCCTCAAGGCGGCGTGGATGATCGATCAGGGCGACGCGCGTGCCGCCGCGCCCTGGATCAGCCAGATCAAGGTCATCGCACCGCGCGTCGCGCTCAAGGTCACCGACGAGGCGGTGCAGATGTTCGGCGCGCAAGGCATCAGCCAGGACACGCCGCTCGCGCGCTCGTGGACGCATCTGCGGACATTGCGCCTGGCCGACGGGCCTGACGCCGTGCATCGCCGGCAAGTGGCGCGCACCGAGCTGAAGAAATACACGCAGGAAAGGGTCTGAGCAGCAGCTCAGCGCGGCCGCGTTGCGGTCTTTCTGCAGAACCAAGGAGCGTTCCGATGACTGTCCCGTCCGAAATGAAAGCGCTGCTGCTGATCGGCGACGGCTACACCAAGACCCCTACCGGCAGCGTGCTGGAGGCGATGGAACCCTATCTGCAGCCCGGCAGTATCGCTGTGCCTACGCCCGGGCCGACGCAGGTTCTGATCAAGGTCAGCCTGGCTTCGATCAATCCGTCCGATGTCATGTTCGTCAAGGGCCAGTACGGCCAGCCACGCGCCAAGGGACAGCCAGCCGGCTTCGAGGGGGTCGGCACCATCGTTGCCGGCGGCGACGAGCCTTATCCCAAAAGCCTCGTTGGCAAGCGCGTCGCCTTCGCCACCGGCCTCAGCAACTGGGGCTCGTGGGCGCAATATGCCGTCGCCGAGGCAGCCGCGTGCATTCCGCTGCTCGACACGGTGCGCGACGAGGATGGTGCTGCGATGATCGTCAATCCGCTCACAGCGATCGCCATGTTCGACATCGTCAAGCAGGAGGGCGAAAAGGCCTTCGTGATGACCGCCGGCGCCAGCCAGCTCTGCAAGCTGATCATCGGCCTGGCCAGGGAGGAAGGGTTCCGGCCGATCGTGACCGTGCGCCGCGATGAGCAGATCGCATTGCTCAAAGAGCTTGGCGCCGCACACGTCCTCAACGAGAAGGCGCCGGATTTCGAGGCTGCGCTGCGCGAGGTGATGAAGGAAGAACAGCCGCGCATCTTCCTCGATGCGGTCACCGGGCCGCTGGCTTCAGCCATCTTCAATGCAATGCCGAAGCGGGCGCGGTGGATCGTTTACGGCCGGCTCGATCCTGAGGCCACGATCATTCGCGAGCCTGGCCAGCTGATCTTCCAGCACAAGCATATCGAGGGCTTCTGGCTGAGCGAATGGATGCGGCAATCCAAGGAGCGGCGCGGCCCGGCGATCCTCGAAGCGCAGAAGCGTTTCTCCGACGGGCGCTGGTCGACCGATGTGACGGCTGTCGTGCCACTCGCTGAGGCCATGGCGCGGGTGCCGGCGGAACTGGCCAAGCCCAACGGCAAGGTTTTCATCCGGCCTTGACGTCATTCGAAGCGGTGCCGGAAGCGCGAATAGGAGGCTTTCAGAACGCTTTTGCCGGCTAGGCCGTCACGGTGAATGACCTTCCGCGACGGCCCGCGCAGTTGATGGCCGCGTCTTTCAGCCCCCTATGCCACGCTGCTTTGTCCGTGATATGCCGCCGCCATCGAAATGCCGGACGGCGCAGGCAAGGGCCTGTTCCGGGGTGGCGTGGGGTGCCTTGATGACGATTTCCAAGCCGGTTTTCGACCGTTTGGGACTTAGCCTGTGGATCGGAGCGTTCCTGATCGTTCTTGTCCTGGTGCTGTGGTCGCCCGACACGCGCACGGTGTTGCAGGCCTACAGATACGGCAGCGAGGAATTTCTGGCCGGCCGGCCACTTTACAATATTCAGTCCGAGATGGGGTATCTCTACGCGCCGGCCTTTGCCGCGCTCTATGCTCCGCTGTTCAAGCTGGGACCGCAAATAGGCGGGCTGGTGTGGCATGTTCTCGGCTTCGCGGTGCTGACCTTCGCCGCGGTGCGGCAGGTGCGCAAGCTCGGCGGCGGGGAATTGACCTGGCTGCTTTCGTTCGGTCTCTTCCTCGCCCTGCCGATGGCGCTCGGTGCGATCCGCAACGGCCAGGCGACGATCCTTTTGACCGGCGCCTGCTGGCTTCTCACTTTGTCGGCGCTTGAAGGGCGGCGCGCCGAGACGTTTTTCTGGGCCTCGCTTGCCATCATCGCCAAGCCGACCGCGATCATCATGCTGCTGCTGGTTGGAGCGCTGCGACCCCGGCTGATACCGGTGCTGGTGTTGGCGGTGCTGTTCGTGCTCGTCCTGCCTTACGCGTTCGCTCCCGCCGGCTATCTAAACGACCAATATCGTGATTTCGCCCACATGCTGACCTCGATGGCTGTCGACAACACCAGCCACTTTGTTCCGACCGACTTCACGGCGCCCTTCACCACGATGGGGCTGCCCATCCCGGAATTCGGTGCCACGATCGTGCGCATCGTCATGGCCCTGCTGACGCTTTCCGCGGTCGTCTGGTTCGACCGCAAGCTCGAACGCGGAACTGCCGGGCTTGCCATCTTCCTGACGGCAACGTTCTACATGTGCGTCTTCAACCCGCGCGTAGAACCCAACACCTATGCCATGATCGCCGTACCCGCCGGGCTCGCCATCGCCCTGTTGTGGCGCGAGGAACAAGGCGGCGTCCTGGCCTCGGCGCTGTCCATGGCGCTGTTCCTGACCGGGCTGACCGGCGTCGAGCGCCATATCCATGATTTCTTCTACCCCTGGTTCCGGCCGGTCGCGGTCACCGTGATTGCCGGTTGCCTGATCTGGTGGTTCTGGGCAAAAGCACGAGACAAGGTGATGAATGAAAGGCCTGTCGCACATGGCTGAGTCTCGGCCTACCCTCGATATCGTGGCGCCGTTCCTCAACGAGGCGCAATCGGCATCGGCCTTTGCTGAATTGCTCGACAAGCTCGAAGTCGCGGTGGCGCAGCGTTTCGGCATGGCCGTCCACAAGATCCTGGTCGATGATGGTAGCCACGACGATGGCGCCGAGCGGTTTTCGCAGGCCCTGTCGGGTTCCTGGGAGATCGTGCGGCTCAGCCGCAATTTCGGCAAGGAGGTCGCGGTGCTCGCCGGCCTCGACCAGTCGCGCGGTGACATTGTGCTGATCATGGACGCTGACCTTCAGCATTCGATGGACATCAGCCTGAAGATGATCGCCGAACTGGTGGAAAGCCCCGGTATCGATGTCGTCTACGCGCAGAACGACCGCCGCGAGGCCAGCTGGCGGCGCAGCCAGCTGGCCCGGCTTTTCTACAGCCTGATCAACAGCAGCCAGCGCTTCGACATTCCCGAAAATGCCGGCGACTTTCGCGTCATGCGCGGTGCCGTGGTGCGCGCGCTGACGAGCCTGCGTGACAAGCGGCGCTTCAACAAGGGCCTGTTCGCCTGGGCCGGCTTCCGCCAGAAGGCCATGCCCTATTCGCCGGAGAACCGCGCCAGCGGCACGTCGAAATGGAGCCGGCTCAACCTGATCGCCTTCTCGCTGGAAGGGTTCACGTCCTTTTCCGTCATCCCGTTGCGCATTATCAGCCTGAGCGGAATGCTGGCGGCGTTGGCGGGCCTCGTTTACGGAGCCAAGGTGTTCTTCGAGGTGATGTTCTACGGCGTCGCCGTCCCCGGCTATCCCAGCCTTATGGTCGCCGTCGTGCTGCTCGGCGGCCTCAACCTCACGCTGCTTGGCCTGATCGGCGAATATGTCTGGGTGACGCTTTCGGAAAGCAAGGACCGGCCGGTGTATATCGTGCGCGATGTCGTGCGCGGCGACGTTTCGGACAGGCCTCCAGGCGCGTCCGGCGCATGACGCGGCGCATCCGCCTGATCGCCGACGACTACGGCCTGGCGCCCGGGGTTTCCGCAGCGATCCTCGAACTGCTCGATCGCGGCCGTCTGACGGGTACCAGTTGCATGACCGGCTTTCCAGAATGGGAAGGGGAGGCGGCGCGCATAAAGCCATTACGCGACCGTGCCGCGATCGGGCTGCATCTTACCTTGACCGATCAGCCCGCCATCACCGGCCAGTCGAGCCTGGCGCCGGAAGGCCGGTTGCCGCCGCTGCGCTCATTGGCATTGCCGATCCTGAGCGGCCGCGTCGACGACCGCGACATCCATGCCGAGCTCGATGCCCAGTACGGCCGCTTCGTCGAGGCGTTGGACCGACAGCCGGACTTCATCGACGGCCACCAGCACGTGCACTTCCTGCCGGTCGTGCGAAAATGGTTGCGGGCGCGTTTTTCCGAAGCTGGCGGCAGCAGGCCCGCGCTTCGCGGTGCCCCGGCGCTGGGCGATGCCGCCGCGGCACCGAAAGTCGCGGCGATCGCTACCCTGGCCGCTGGCTTCAACAGGTCGATGCAGCGCGCCGGCTTCACCATTTTCGCGCCCCTCACCGGCATCTATGACTGGCGGCAGCCCGATAGATTTGCTCCGGCTCTCCAAGCCGCCATCAAAGCGCTGCCGGAACGAGGCCTATTCATGTGCCACCCCGGCCATGTCGATGCGACGCTGCGCGCACGCGACCCGATGCAGAGCGTGCGCGAGGCGGAATTTGCTGTCCTGGCATCGGGCGATTTCGGTGCAAGCCTTGCCCGCGCCGGCGTCGGGATCATGGGTGGCGAGGGATGAGCGAAGCCGACCGGCCCGGGCGTTCGACCGGCAGCAAGATCGTCCGCTTTGCCGTCGTCGGGCTCGCGAACACCGCCATCGACCTTGCCAGCTTCTACCTGATGCTCAAGCTGCACGTGCCGCCGCTGCCCGCCAACGTCGGCGCCTGGTTCATCGCGGTCACCTTCTCTTTCGTGGCGAATGGCTTCTGGTCGTTCGAGCGCAACCAGGCCGTCCGTCTGCACGATGCCTTCCTGCGTTTCGTTTCGCTTGGGGCGCTGATTTCGCTCGGCGTTTCCAGCCTGTCGATCGCGCTTTTCGCCGGCATTGCCGGCGTGTGGCCGGCCAAGATCGGCGGTGTCCTTGTGGCGGCTGTGCTGAATTTCCTCGCCGCGCGCTGGTCGATCGAAGGCCGCTTGCTGAAATAGCGGCACCGAGATCGATGCCATCGCTGAACTCGATGGCGACCCGGCTCGACCCGAGGAGGTCGACCTGACGTGCCGCTGACGGCCTAACGCAGGCTTTCCATCTCGCGGATGCGCTTGGCGCCTTTTGCCTCCAGTTGCCTCGTGACGGCGCCGATCAGCGTTTCGGCGACGACGAATAGGGCAGCGGAGGAATCCCATGCCGATGGCACCGCAGTTCGTCCTGCGATGACATGGCGGGCAAAACGGGCGATCGGCGACAGCCATTGGTCGGTGAACAGCACGATCTGCACGCCGCGCTGATGCGCCTTCTCGGCGAAGCGGACGAGGCTGTCCTGGTAGCGCCTGATGTCGAAGATCACCAGCACGTCGCGCTTGCCCATGTCGATCAGCCGGTCGCGCCACATGCTTTCTTGCCCGGCGAGGTGGAAGACATCGGGCTGGATGATGGCGAGGTGGGCGGCCATGTAGCGCGCCAGCGGATCGGTGAAGCGGCCGCCGATCAGGAAGGTCTTGCCACGCCGGTCGGCGAGCCGGGCCGCGATGTCGGCAAGCTGCTTGTCGGACAGGTGCCTGAAGGTCTCGCGCATGTTGTCGAGCGTCGCTTCCAGCATCGGTGACACGGTGCCGCCGCCGGGCGAGGGCGGGTTGAGCGTCCTTGTCGCCGGCGACTGCAGTTGTGCAGCCAGTTCGTCCTGCAGGCTCGACTGGAATTCCGGATAGTTCTGGAAGCCGAGCCGGGCGACGAAGCGCAGGATCGTCGGCGAGGAAACGCCGGCCGCGGCCGAGAATTCGGCAACCGTTTTCAGGCCGATCATAGGATAGCTGGCGATCAGCGTCTGTGCCGCCCGCCTTTCGCTGGCCGGCATCGTACCGAGGCGGTCGGCGATCAATTCGGCAATGCTGGAAATCATCTTTTCCCCATCCCTGGCCTGGCCCACGGTCTTTTCCGAAATCGCATTTGACAAAGCCGGGTAAACTGTATGAAATCATCCATAGGGACGCAATGAGGCAAAATACGTAACATACGATACAGCGCTCCCCGGGGACGGCAGACTATGGAGAAAGCACGGCCCGCCAGCCTTGCATCGTCTGATACCGTGAGGGTGACGAACCCGGGCGGATCGAGCCCTTTCGTGCTGACCTGCGATCACGCCTCGAATTTCCTGCCGGCCGAATTCGGAACGTTGGGCCTCGCCGCCGAGGACCTGTCCCGCCACATCGCCTGGGACCCGGGCGCGCTGCCGGTTGCGCAGCGCATGGCCGAGGCGCTCGACGCGACGCTGGTCGAAACCCGTATTTCTCGCCTCGTCATCGACTGCAACCGGCCGCTCGACGCGCCAGATCTGGTGCCGCCGGTCAGCGAGACCACAGCGATACCGGGCAATACCGGCCTGTCGGAAAAGCAGCGTGCGGCGCGTGTCGCCTTGTCGTGGCAGCCGTTCCATGGCGCCATCGAGCACATTGTCGAAGACAGGCTGGCGCGCGGGCAGGAGACCCGCCTGGTTTCCGTGCATTCCTTCACTCCGGTCTACAAAGGCCGCAGCCGGCCCTGGCATATCGGCATCATCCACGACGACGATCGCCGGCTGGCGTCCCCGCTGATTGCCGCGCTGAAGCGGCTTGCCGGGGTCACTGTGGGTGTCAACGAACCCTATTCGCCGGCCGACCGCGTCTATTTCACGCTGGAACGCCACGCACGTTCGCGCGGCTTGCCGTGCGCGATGATCGAAATCCGCAATGACGAAATCGCCGGCGAAGCCGGGCAGCGGAAATGGGCGGATCTGCTCACGGGCATTTTTTCTGATCTGGAGCCAGAGGAGGCCAAGGGCTCTCGACCAGCAGTCGGCAAGTCAGTTCAATCGGCCAGCTAAGAACCAACAGGGGAAACCAAAATGGCAGCACCGGGTTATACAGAAGTTGACAAGGCGGAGGACGTAAAGGCCCTCCACAGCATGGGCTATGCCCAGGAACTGGAGCGGCGGCTCAGCCGCTTTTCGAACTTCGCAGTTTCCTTCTCCATCATCTGCATCCTGTCAGGCGGTATCAATTCGCTGGCGCAAGGCACGTCAGGCGCCGGCGGCATCGGCATCGGCATCGGCTGGCTGGTCGGCTGCTTCGTGTCGCTGACCTTCGCGGTCGCGATGTCGCAGATCAGCTCGGCCTATCCGACCGCCGGTGGCCTCTATCACTGGGGTTCGATCCTCGGTAACCGCGGCACCGGCTGGGTGACGGCCTGGCTCAACCTGCTCGGCTTGATCACCGTGCTCGGCGCCATCAATGTCGGCACCTGGACGTTCTTCGTCGGCGCCTTCGGACCGGCGCTCGGCATCGAGGGCACGCTGACCAACCAGATGATCTTCCTGGTCGTCGTCACCGGTCTCCAGGCGCTGATCAACCACCTCGGCATCAAGCTGACAGCGAAGTTGACCGACTTCTCGGGTTATCTGATCTTCTTCGGCGCGATCCTGATCGCAGTGGTCTGTCTGATTTCGGCCGAACATTGGGATTTCAGCCGTCTCTTCACCTTCCACAATTACTCCGGCGATGCTGGCGGCGGCGTGTGGCCGTCGGTGTCGAATGCCTGGGTGTTCGCACTCGGCCTGTTGCTGCCGATCTATACGATCACCGGCTACGACGCTTCCGCGCATACCTCGGAGGAGACCATCAAGGCGGCTTCTTCCGTGCCGCGCGCCATGGTGATGTCGGTGGTCTGGTCGGCCTTGTTCGGCTATCTGTTCCTCGTCGCTTTCGTGCTGATGATCCCGAACATGGACGATGCTGCCAAGCAGGGCTGGAATGTGTTCTTCTGGGCCTTCGACCAGCGCGTCAGCCCCGGCGTCAAGGAGTTCGTCTACCTCGTCGTGTTCGTCTCGCAGCTGCTTTGCGGCCTTGCAACCGTGACCTCGGCGTCGCGCATGATCTTCGCCTTCTCGCGTGACGGAGGCCTGCCGGGTTCGGCGGCACTCGCCAAGGTCAGCCCGACCTATCGCACGCCGGTGGCGGCGATCTGGACGGCCTCGATCCTGTCGGTGCTGTTCGTCTGGGGGTCTACGCTGGTTTCGGTTGCCGGCACCTCGGCCTACACCATCGTCGTGTCCTGCACCGTCATCTTCCTGTTCCTCTCTTTCACCGTGCCGATCGTGCTCGGCATGTTGGCCTGGGGGACGCCGAAGTGGGACAAGATGGGGCCGTGGAACATGGGGCGCGGCGTGTTCATGCTGTTCGCCCTCCTGTCGATCCTGTCGATGATCCTTATCTTCGTCATCGGCATTCAGCCGCCGAACGACTGGGCGCTGTACATCACCGTCGGCTTCTTCATCCTGACGGCGATCGTCTGGTTTGCCTTCGAGCGGAACCGCTTCCAGGGTCCGCCGCTCGGCGATATCATCGCTGCGCGTCAGGCGGCCATCAAGGCGGCGGAACAGGCTGTCGGCGAGACGGGCCACTGACATCAAACATTGTGACCATGGCCGGCATCGCGCCGGCCATGGTTCTGTTTACCCCTTTCAATCGAAAAGCGCTGGAGTGCCAAAGGAATGGCCGGAAATTTCTCGTTCGATCAGTTGAAGAAAGCGGTCTCCAGTGGCGAGATCGACACGGTGCTGGCCTGCATCGTCGACATGCAGGGGCGGCTGGCGGGGAAACGCTTCCTGGCGCAATACTTCGTCGATTCCGCGCATGATGAAACGCATGGCTGCAACTATCTCCTGGCCGCCGACATCGATATGGAGCCGGTGCCGGGCTACAAGGCGGCGAGCTGGTCCAAGGGCTATGGCGACTTCGTCATGAAGCCGGATCTGGCCACGCTGCGGCGCATTCCGTGGCTGGAAAAGACCGCACTTGTCATCTGCGACGTGCTCGACCACCACACTCATGACGATCTGCCGCATTCGCCGCGCGCCATCCTGAAGAAGCAGGTCAAGCGGCTGACGGAGCGCGGCTATATCGGCTATTTCGCTTCCGAACTTGAATTCTACCTGTTCAACGAGACCTACGATTCCGCCCGCAAGAAGCACTGGCAGGGCCTCGACACCGCATCGCCCTATATCGGCGACTACCAGATCGGCATCACCACCAAGGAAGAAGGCGTCATGCGCCGGCTTCGCAACGAGATGGAAGCAGCCGGCATCCCGATCGAGAACTCCAAGGGCGAGTGGGGCCCGGGTCAGGAAGAGATCAATGTGCGCTATGCCGAGGCGCTCGACATGGCCGATCGCCACGTCATCCTGAAGAACGGCGCCAAGGAGATCGCCGAGTCCGAGGGCAAGGCGATTTCCTTCATGTCCAAGTACAATTACGGGTTCGCCGGGAATTCCAGCCACATCCACAATTCGCTGTGGAGCGCCGACGGCAAGACGCCGCTGTTCTTCGACAAAAAGGCCGACTGGACGCTGTCGACGCTCGGCCAGCAATGGGCGGCCGGGCAGTTGAAGTACGCCAAGGAGTTCACCTGGTTCCTGGCGCCCTACATCAATTCCTACAAGCGCTTCCAGGCCGGCACCTTCGCGCCGACCAAGATCATGTGGAGCGAGGACAACCGCACCGCCGGCTTCCGCCTATGCGGTGAAGGCACCAAGGGCATCCGCATGGAATGCCGCATCGGCGGCGCCGACCTCAACCCCTATCTCGCTTTTGCCGCGCTGATCTCAGCCGGCCTTGCCGGCATCGACGAGAAGCTCGAACTACAGAAGCCTTTCGTCGGCGACGCCTACCAGGCATCTCGTTTGCCGGAGATCCCGAAGACGCTGCGCGATGCGACCGAGACGCTGGCGAAGTCGAAGATGCTGAAACAGGCGCTCGGCGACGACGTGCTCGAACACTATGTCCACACCGCAAAGTGGGAGCAGTTCGAATACGACCGCCGCATCACGGATTGGGAACTGCACAGGGGGTTCGAGCGGTATTAAGGTAGCCTGCGAACGTTGACGCCGCCCCTCACCCTTACCCTCTCCCCGTGAAGAACGGGGAGAAGGTGCCGGCAGGCGGATGAGGGGCAGCGCCAAGCCACGCGATTTTTCGATTGTTGCAGAAGTGTGAGGACTTACAAAATGACCGAAACGGTCAAAATCATATCCCCCGTCGATGGCTCGATCTATGCCGAGCGGCCGATAGCGACTGACCAGGCGATCAATGCCGCAGTCGAGCGCGCCAAGGCGGCGCAGGAGAAATGGGCTGAGACGCCGATCGTGGAGCGCGGCAAGTACATGCTCGCCATGCTGGAGGCGCTGGTCGCGATGACCGACGAGATCGTGCCGGAGATCGCCTGGCAGATGGGGCGTCCGGTGCGTTACGGCGGCGAGTTCGGCGGCGTCAAGGAACGCACGAACTACATGGTCGAGATCGCCGAGGCGGCGTTGCGGCCGGTGCCGGCCTCCAATCCGAAGGAAGGGTTCCGGCGCTACGTGAAGAAAGATCCGCTCGGCGTGGTCATGGTGATCGCGCCTTGGAATTATCCTTACCTCACCGCCGTCAACACCATCGTGCCGGCGCTGATGGCCGGCAACGCCGTCATCCTCAAGCATGCGGCGCAGACGTTGCTGGTCGGCGAGCGTTTCCAGCAGGCCTTCGACAAGGCCGGCCTGCCCAAGGGCGTGTTCCAGAATGTCGTCCTCAACCACGCCCAGACCGAGAAGCTGCTCGGCTCGGGCAAGATCGACCATGTCAACTTCACCGGTTCGGTCGGCGGCGGCCGCGCCATCGAAAAGGCGGCGGCGGGCACCTTCATGACGCTCGGCCTCGAGCTTGGCGGCAAGGATCCGGCCTATGTGCTGCCGGACGCCAAGATGGATCATGCCGTCGCCAATCTGGTCGACGGCGCCTTCTACAATTCCGGCCAGTGCTGCTGCGGCATCGAGCGCGTCTACGTGCATGAGAAGGTCTATGACGAATTCGTGGAAGGCTTCATCGCCGAGACCAAGAACTATGTGGTCGGCAATCCGCTCGACCAGGCGACGACGATGGGGCCTATGGCACAGGCGCGCTTCGCCGACCTGATCCGCGAGCAGAAGGCCGAGGCGCTGCGCAAGGGTGCCAAGGCGCACATCAACATGAAGGTGGGCAACGACAAGGCCGGCTCGCCCTATCTGGCGCCGGAAGTGCTGACCGAAGTCGATCATCAGATGAGCGTCATGCGCGAGGAGAGCTTTGGCCCGATCGTCGGCATCATGAAGGTGCGTAACGATGAAGAGGCGATCGCGCTGATGAACGACAGTCCCTATGGGCTGACGGCTTCGATCTGGACGCGCGACACCGAGCATGCGGTGGCGATCGGCAACCGCGTCGAGACCGGCACGGTGTTCATGAACCGCTGCGACTATCTCGATCCGGCATTGGTCTGGACCGGCGTCAAGGACACTGGGAAGGGTGCCGCATTGTCGGCCATCGGCTACGACAATCTGACAAGGCCGAAGTCATTCCACCTGCGTGAAGCCATCTGATTTATTGAAAGACAAAAATGTCCAAGCTGATCTCCAAATGGAACTACCCCACCACCGTCCGCTTCGGCGCCGGGCGCATCAAGGAACTGCCCGAGGTTCTGGCGGCCACCGGCATCAAGCGGCCGCTTTTCGTCACCGATCCGGGCCTGGCGAAATTGCCGGTCGTCGCGTCGACCCTGAAGATCCTCGACGATGCCAAGGTCCCCTATGGCGTCTTCTCCGAGGTGAGGCCCAACCCGGTCGAATCCAACCTCACCGCCGGCATCGCCGTGTTCAAGAAGGGCAAGCATGACGGCGTCATCGCCTTCGGCGGCGGCTCGGCGCTCGATCTCGGCAAGCTGATCGCCTTCCAGGCCGGCCAGACGCGGCCGGTATGGGACTTCGAGGATGTCGACGACTGGTGGACACGCGCCAATTCGGATGCGATCGCACCGATCATCGCGGTGCCGACCACGGCCGGAACCGGATCGGAGGTCGGCCGCGCCGGCGTCATCACCAACGAGGCGACGCACACCAAGAAGGTCATCTTCCATCCCAAGCTGCTGCCGGCCATTGTCATTGCCGATCCGGAACTGTCGGTCGGCATGCCTGGCTTCATCACAGCCGGCACCGGCATGGACGCGCTCGCCCACTGTCTCGAAGCCTATTGCGCGCCGGGCTATCATCCGATGGCCGACGGCATCGCCGTCGAGGGTGTCCGGCTCGTTTTCGAAAACCTGCCGAAGGCCTATGCCAACGGCAAGGATCTCGTCGCGCGCGCCCATATGATGAGCGCCGCCGCCATGGGCGCCACCGCCTTCCAGAAGGGGCTCGGCGCCATCCACTCGCTGTCGCATCCGATCGGCGCGCTCTACGACACCCATCACGGCATGACCAACGCCGTGTTCATGCCCTATGTGCTGGCCTTCAACCGCGATGCCATCGAGGTGCGCATCGCGCGGCTCGCCGCCTATTGCGGCATCAAGGGTGGCTTTGACGGCTTTGCCAAGGCGATCATCAAGCTGCGCAAGGAATTGAAGGTGCCGCATGCGCTGCCGGGCCTGATCAAGGGTCTCGACATGGACAAGAAGCGCAAGGGGCTGATCGCGGACATGGCGGTGGTCGATCCGACCGCCGGCGGCAACCCGGTCAAGCTGACCAAGAAGGCCGCGCTGACGTTGCTCGAAAACGCCATCGCCGGCACGGTCTGAGACGTTTTCCGCGCCGGAAATTGATCTGAAAAGGGGCTACAGAAACAAGGGGGAGGATGACGGGCAAGGCAGAAACTAGTTAGCCGGAAAAAGAATCGCGAGGCGATTGCTACATCAGGTTAAAAAGAGTTTACTTTTTCGTACTGCGAGCAGCCGGTTTCATAAAGCTTTCATCTGGCTGTCACATGAAAACGCTACCGCATCGCAGGCGTCCAACGGCGTCAGTTCAACGGAGAGAACACATGTTCAAATTCACGGGGAAGGTGCTTTCCCTTTCGGCCGCGGCGCTTTTTGCGTCGACGGTGATTTCGTCCTCGGCTTCGATGGACGATCTCGTCAAGGCCGCGAAGGCAGAAGGCCAGCTCACCACCATCGCCCTGCCGCATGACTGGTGCGGCTACGGCGACGTCATCGCCGGCTTCAAGGCGAAGTATCCGGAAATCACCATCAACGAACTCAACCCCGATGCCGGTTCCGGCGATGAGGTCGAGGCGATCAAGGCCAACAAGGACAACAAGGGCCCGCAGGCTCCCGACGTCATCGACGTCGGCCTGTCGTTTGGTCCGTCCGCCAAGAAGGACGGCCTGATCCAGGCCTACAAGGTGTCGACCTGGGACTCGATCCCCGACAGCGCCAAGGATGCGGAAGGGTTTTGGACCGGCGACTATTACGGCGTGCTTTCCTTCCAGGTGAACAAGGACCTGGTCAAGGAATCGCCGAAGGACTGGGCCGACCTGCTGAAGCCGGAATTCGCCAACTCGGTAGCCCTTGCCGGTGATCCGCGCGCCTCGAACCAGGCCATCCAGGCGGTCTACGCCGCCGGCCTGTCGTCAGGCGCCGCCGCTGGCGAAGCCGCCGGCACCGCCGGCCTCGACTACTTCAAGAAGCTCAACGCCGCCGGCAACTTCGTGCCGGTCATCGGCAAGGCCGCCACGCTCGCCCAGGGCCAGACCCCGATCCTCGTCACCTGGGACTACAACGCGCTCGCCGGCCGCGACACGCTGAAGGGCAACCCGCCCGTCGACGTCGTCGTGCCGAAGACCGGTGTCGTCGCCGGCGTCTATGTGCAGGCGATCAGCGCCTTTGCGCCGCATCCGAATGCAGCCAAGCTCTGGCTGGAATACCTCTATTCCGACGAAGGTCAGGTCGCCTGGCTGAAGGGCTATTGCCACCCGATCCGCTTCAACGATCTCGCCAAGAACGGCAAGATCCCGGCGGACGTGCTGGCCAAGCTGCCGCCGGCCGAGTCCTATGCGGCCGCGGTGTTCCCGACGCTCGACGAGCAGGGCAAGGCCAAGGAAGCCATCACCAAGAACTGGGACGCCGTTGTCGGCGCCAACGTCAAGTAACACTTGAAATCGATCCGGGCGGCCCCATGGCCGCCCGGACTCCCTCGATGACGGTAGCTGGCGCATGACCGATCTCTCGCTTTCCAATCAGGCCATCGCGGGGAAGACCGTGCCCCCCGGTGAGGCGCGCGCCTTGCGGCTGCCGACGCAATGGCTTGGCGTCGCGCCGTTCTTCATCTTCGCCATCATGTTCCTGATCCTGCCCACGCTTTATCTGATGCTGGGCGCGTTCCAGAATGATGCGGGTGAGTTCACCTTCGAGAATATTGCGGCGCTGGCACAGCCGTCGATCGTCGCCGCCTACTGGATTTCGATCAAGGTCAGTCTGGCCTCGTCGCTGATCGGCGCCTTTGCGGGCCTGGCGATTGCCATCGCCATCGTGCGCGGCGGCCTGCCGGACTGGATACGTTCGGCGACACTGACGTTTTCCGGCGTCGCCTCCAATTTTGCCGGCGTGCCGCTGGCCTTCGCCTTCCTTGCCACGCTCGGCCGGCTCGGCCTGGCGACGGTGCTCCTGAACACATTGTTCGGCCTCAACATCTATGCGCACGGCTTCAACATCCTGTCGTTCTGGGGCCTGACGCTGACCTATGTCTATTTCCAGATCCCGCTGATGGTGGTCATCATCGTGCCAGCCATTGACGGGCTGAAGAAGGAATGGGGCGAGGCCGCCGCGACGCTGGGCGCGACCATGGCGCAGTACTGGCGCATGGTGGTCATTCCGGTGATCTGGCCGAGTTTCCTCGGCACCGTGATCCTGTTGTTCGCCAATGCCTTCGGCGCCATCGCCACTGCCTATGCGTTGACCGGCTCGTCGCTCAACATCGTGCCGATCCTGCTCTATGCCCAGATCCGTGGAGATGTGCTGCACAATGCCCATCTCGGCTATGCCATCGCCTTCGGCATGATCGTCATCACCGGTCTTGCCAATGTCTTCTACATCTGGTTCCGCACCCGTTCCGAGAGGTGGCTCAAATGAAGGCCGGCAGGTTCTGGTCCTGGGTCGTCTTCGCGCTGGGCGCGGCCTATTTCTTCATTCCGCTGATCGCGACGGTGGAGTTCTCCATGCGCATGCGGCGCGGCGTCTATTCCTTCGACGCCTACAAGGTCGTATTGGGCGACGCACGCTTCCAGGCGACGTTCGGCTATTCGGTGCTTGCCGCCATCTTCACCATCATCCTCGGCGTGCTCATCGTGGTGCCGGCTGCCTACTGGATCCGGCTTCGCCTGCCGCAACTCAGGCCGGTCGTCGAGTTCATCACCCTGCTGCCGCTGGTCATCCCGGCCATCGTCATCGTCTTCGGCTATATCAGAATGTATGGCTCGAATTCACCGCTGCCGTTCCTGGCGACCGACACGGGCACCAATGCCTTGCTGGTCATCGGTTATGCGACACTGGCGCTGCCTTATATGTATCGAGCCGTCGATACCGGTCTGCGGACCATCGACGTGCGCACACTGACGGAGGCGGCGCAGATTCTGGGCGCCGGCTGGGGAACGATCATCACCCGCGTCATCCTGCCCAACGTGCTGATCGCGGTGCTCTCTGGCGCCTTCCTCACCTTCGCGATCGTCATCGGCGAATTCACCATGGCGAGCCTGCTCAATCGGCCGGCTTTCGGTCCCTACCTGCAAAACATCGGTGCCAACCGCGCCTACGAGCCGGCGGCCCTCGCCATCATCGCCTTCGCCATCACCTGGGGGTGCATGTCGTTGATCCAGATCCTGTCACGCTTCGCGCCGAAATCGGCCAACCGCCCGAACTGATCGAAAGAACAACTCCATGGCCGACCCGTTCCTCTCCATCCAGCACGTTCGAAAGTCCTTCGGCGCCACTACGGTCGTGGAGGATTTCAATCTCGACGTCGAGCGCGGCGAATTTGTCTCCTTCCTCGGACCGTCCGGTTGCGGCAAGACCACCGTGCTGCGCATGGTCGCCGGCTTCGAGGAGCCGAGCGCCGGCAAGATCGTCGTAGGCGGCAAGGACATCACAAGGCTGAAGCCCAACCAGCGCAATGTCGGCATGGTGTTCCAGGCCTATGCGCTGTTCCCGAACCTGACCGTGGCGCAGAATATCGGCTTCGGCTTGAAGGTCGCGGGCATGTCCAAGGCGGACATCGATGTCCGTGTCGCCGAAATGCTGGGCATCATCAAGCTGCCACAGATGGCGGACCGCTATCCCTATCAGCTTTCGGGCGGTCAGCAGCAGCGCATCGCGCTGGCCCGCGCCATCGCGCCCAAGCCGAAATTGCTGCTGCTCGACGAGCCGCTGTCGGCGCTCGACGCCAAGGTGCGCGTGTCACTGCGCGAGGAAATCCGCTCGATCCAGAAGAAGCTCGGCATCACCACCATTTTCGTGACGCACGACCAGGAAGAGGCGCTGTCGATCTCGGATCGCATCGCAGTCATGTATGGCGGCAAGGCCGAGCAGGTGGGTACGCCGTTCGAGATCTACAACCGCCCGGCAACCAAGTTCGTCGCCAATTTCGTTGGCACGCTGAACGTGCTGGAAGGCACCGTCACCGACGCCGCGTCGGGCAAGGTCCGCGTCAACAGCGAGGAAGTCCTGCTCAAGGGCAAGCTCAACGGTTCCAAGTCGGGCGACACGCTGTCGCTGGCGCTGCGGCCCGAGGCAATTTCGCTTGGCCGACAGCCCGGCCGCGACTCCAGCCTTTCGGGCGAAATCTCCGAAGTGCATTTCCTGGGTTCGGTGATCCGGGTTCGGGTCGGTATTGGCGGCAACACGGTCTCGCTCGACACGTTCAACAGCCCGGCAACGCCGCCGCCAGCGGTCGGCGAGAAGGCCGAGATTTCGTTTTCGTCGAGCGATATGCTGGTGCTGCATTAGGCCGTGCCGATATTCAGGTGATGCCGACCTGCGAGTGCCGGTTTCCAGCGCTTCCGGCGCTCACATGCTTCAAGTACGCTCCGCTCCGGGTATCGGAAGCCACCTTGTTTGGTCGCTTCGCGCCCGTCTTCGACACCGCCTCGGCCTGACCTGAATCTCGACACACCCTGGCCTGCCCAAATCGGGCGTTTTCGAGCCGGCGCTATGAGCGGCCGCACCGCTATCTGAAAGCCAGGCAGCGCTTCCATCGGCGCGGTGTGGGCTTGTGCGGCATGCTGGGAGCAGTACGCCACAAGTTCCAGGCGTTCCGCCAGTCGGCCTGTACGCGATGACCAATCAACGGCATGGTGTTGGCCAGCTACTGCCGCCAGTTCTGCTTCCGGATATAACGAGCCATGGCTCTTTTCGAACTCACACTTGTCCTCCTGCTGATCGCCGTCGCGCTGACGGGACTGTCGCGACGGCTGGAGATTCCTTATCCGTCCCTGCTGGCTTTGGCCGGGGTTGGGATTGCCTTCCTGCCTGGCGCGCCGATGATCGAGATCGACCCGGAGCTGGCGCTGGCGTTGTTCATTGCCCCGGTGCTTCTGGATGCGGCCTACGATACATCGTTGCGGGATCTCAACCGCTACCGGTTGCCGCTCGTGGCCCTGGCGCTCGGCGCAGTCATCTTCACCACGGCGGTCGTTGCTTTCGTCGGCTGGAAAATGGCCGGACTGCCGGTCGCCGCGGCGATTGCGCTCGGCGCCATCGTTGCGCCGCCCGACGCGGTCGCGGCGTCGGCCGTGCTCGGGCAGTTCAAGGTGCCGCACCGCATCACCGCCATCCTGCAGGGCGAGAGCCTGCTCAACGATGCCACCGCGCTCCTGATCTACAGGTTGGCGGTTTCGGCAACACTTGGCTCGATCATGCTGAGCAACGCCATTCCGACGATCCTGCTGTCAACCATAGGCAGTCTGGTCGCGGGCTATCTGCTTGGCCGCTTTTCGCTGCTGACGCTTACCCGTATCGAGGATGCGGCAAGCAGCACGGTGGTGCAGTTCGCCGGGACATTCGCAGTCTGGATCCTGGCCGACAGGCTGGGCCTTTCGGCCATCATCACCATCGTCGTCTATGCCATGACCCTCGCGCGGAGGGCGCCGCGCCGCATATCGGCAAGGAGACGTGTCAGCACCTATTCGGTGTGGGAGTCGGCGGTCTTCGTGCTCAACGTGCTGGCCTTTGTGCTGATGGGCCTGCAGGCACGGTCGATCGTCGGCCGGCTTGCCGGGGAAGGCCAGGGCGAAGCATTCGTCTTTGCCGCAACGGTGCTGGCCGTCGTCATCGTGTCGCGCCTCGCCTGGGTGTTGGGTTACGGCGTGATCATCAGATGGCTTGCCGGGTTCGGCAGCGAGGACCAAAGGCGAGAAGCGCCGTCGGTTCGCGGCGGCCTGCTCATCGGCTGGTGCGGCATGCGCGGCCTGGTAACGCTGGTTGCGGCCTTTGCCCTGCCGGCCAATTTCCCTGGCCGCGATCCGATCGTGCTTGCCGCCTTCGCGGTCGTTCTCGGCACGCTGGTGCTGCAAGGCATGACGTTGAAGCCGCTGCTGCGCCTGCTCAACCTCGATCCGGACACGACAGTCGACCGCGAAGTGGCGCGGGCGCGCGTCGCCATCATGCAGGCCGCGCTCAACGTGTTGAGCGGCAAGACATCGAATGCGGCCGCCGCCGTCCGCGAGCAGTATACGGCCCAGCGCACGATCGCCGAAAACCCGGAAAACGCGCAAGCGGCGACGGAGTATGACCGGCTGCGCCTCTATGCCATCAAAAGCCAGCGCGACGCGCTGGAGGAACTGCGCCGCAACGGCACGATCGGCGACGAAGCCTACCATCGCCTGGAAGAGGAAATCGACTGGTCGGAACTGGCGGCCTCGCCCGCTGGGCGGTTCCAGCCTCTTACCACATAGGGTGTCTGCTCCTGGCCCAGCCACGCCATCGTGGCGGTCCATTGCAAGGCCATCGCCGAACCGTTACTGCCAACATCGAAATTGAGCCGGATAAGCAATGAAGCTGGTCAGCTACAACATCCAGTACGGATTCGGCGGTGACGGTCACTATGATCTTTCGCGTGCCGCGCGCGTCATTGCGGGCGCCGATATCATTGCCTTGCAGGAAGTCGAGCGCCATTGGCAGCGCAGCAATTTCGACGACCAGCCGGAGCAGCTTTCCCGCCTCTTGCCGGACTATCACTGGGTCTATGGTCCGGCCTTCGACATGGACGCCAGCGAACGGCATGACGGCCGGATCGTCAACCGTCGCCGGCAGTTCGGCACCATGGTGCTGTCGAAGCTGCCGATCATCTGGTCACGGCTGCATGCGCTGCCGATGCGCCGTACGCTGCGGCCGCTCAACACGCGTAACGCGGCGCTCGAATGCATGATCCGCACGCCGGCGGGTCCGGTGCGGGTGCTGTCGCTGCATCTCGCGCATATCGCGGCCGAGGAGCGGCTGGAGCAGATCGACTATCTGCTTGCCGAGCACCGCCGGGCGCCTTCCGATGGCGGCCCGTGGAGCGGCATCGATGACGAGCCGGCGCGCAACTGGACCAGCGGCGAAGCCGAGCCGGAGAACCCGCTGGCGGCGATCTGGATGGGTGACTTCAACATGGAACCGGGCAGCGCCGAATACCGCCGCATCGTCGGCAGCACGCCCTATCATCGCGGAGCCGCCTATCTCGACGGCTTCATCGATGCCGCTGCCGTCGCCAGCGAGCCGGCCGCGGATTTCCACACCCATGTGAAGACCATCGACGGCAAGCTCACCAAGCGCCGGCTTGATCATTGCTTCGTTGGCGGCATGTTCGCCGGGCGCGTGCGCTCGGTCAGCGCCGATATCGGCGAGGTTGCGTCGGACCATTTCCCGCTGCGGATCGACATCGACCTGGAGACCTCTGGCATCGCCGCCACCTCTGGAGGCCGATGAGCCGCACATGACCTTGTTCGTCTTTTTCGCGGTGCTAGCCGCCGCCGCCATGCACGCGATCTGGAACGCGCTGGTCAAGGTGCATCTCGACCGCTTCCTGTCGATCACGCTGATGACGCTCGGCATGGGCAGTGCTGCGCTCATTGCGCTGCCTTTCGTCGAGGTGCCGAAAGCGGAAGTGTGGCCCTACATCATCGCCTCTGTCTTCTTCCACATGGGCTACCGGACATTCCTCATCGGCGCCTACAAGGCCGGCGATTTCGCCCAGACCTATCCGCTGGCGCGCGGCACCGCGCCACTGCTCGCGGCTCTCGGCGGCATGGTGGTGGTCAAGGAGGTTCCTGCGCCGCTTGCCATTCTCGGCATCGCTCTGTTGTCGGCCGGCACGCTGGTGATGTCGTTTCGCGGTGGCGCGCATCTGGAAAAGCTGAACCTGCGCGCCGTCGGTTTCGCGCTTGGCACCTCGATCTTCATCGCCAGTTACACGCTGTCGGACGGCAGTGGCGCGCGGCTCGCCGCCACCGCGTCGAGCTATGCCGCCTGGCTGTTCATCTGCGACGCGCTATGGGCGCTGGTGCTGTGCATCGTCTTCCGTGGGCCGCGGTCGCTGCCGGTGCTGGCGCGCGACTGGAAGACGGGGCTGTTCACCGGTGTGCTCAGTGGCGCTGCCTACTGGATCGTGATGTGGGCGATGACCAAGGCTCCGATCGCCTCGGTGGCGTCACTGCGCGAGACCTCGATCCTGTTCGCGATGATGATCTCGGTTTTCGCGCTCGGCGAGAAGATGACCGGCTGGCGCGGCGCCGCCGCGCTCAGCATCGTCGCCGGTGTCGTGGCACTTCGACTGGGATAACTGCCGTCAGCTGAGCAAAGTCATCACCTGCCGCGTCGCTCCCGGACTGAAGCGGATGACGCCCGGTTGGCAGATGAGAACAGCGCTCAGCCGGCTTTCGAAAACCGGCGGTCACTTTTTCGTAAGATCGAGATCGAAGACCATCAATCCATCCGTGCCGCCTAAGAGCGCCGCGACCAGCCGGGCGCCGGCGCGCTGATGGGCCTCATGCACCAGATAGGCATCACGCGCCGCGGCATCGCGGAAATCGATCGTGAAGCCATGGGTAAAGCCGCGCGCGAACGGCTCGGGGCTGACATTGGCGCTGAACTGGACCGTGTCCATGCCGTCGATCACCCGTCGCAATGCCTCGAGGTCGGCGTGGATCGCCTTGCGTTCACCAACGCCAACATCATTGCGGAATTTGACGAAGACACAGTGCCTGATCATCGGATTGTTCCTTCTCGGCTGTCACGCCGCGCGGTTGCCGGAAAACACCGCCGGCGGCAGCGGCTCGCGGCCGAGGATCAGGTCGGCGCCCTTTTCGCCGACCATGATGGTTGGTGCATTGGTGTTGGAGGAGGGCACGCGCGGCATTACCGAAGCATCGCAGACGCGCAAGGCTTCGATCCCGCGCAGCCGCAGATCAGGCGTCACCACCGCCATGTCGTCATGGCCCATGCGGCAGGTGCCGACAGGGTGATGATCGGTCTTGGAACTGCGGCAGGCGTAGTCGAACAGCTCGTCGTCGCTGGCGAGTGACGGGCCGGGCAGCACCTCACGCAGCACATAAGGGGCAAGCGCCTTCTGCCGCATGATCTCGCGCGCCAGCCGCAGCCCCTTGATCGACATGGCGCGATCATAGGGATCGGACCAGTAGTTCGGGTCGATAAGCGGATGGTCGGCCGGGTCGCCGCTGTTCAGCCGCACGGTGCCGCGCGAGCGCGGCCGCAGGAAGGCTGAATTCAGGGTGACGCCCGGATTATTCAGCTTCTCGACGCCGGCTTCGATGCCGGAGCCGAGGCCGAGATGAAACTGGATGTCGGGCGAGGCGGCTGTCGGATCGGCATACCAGAAGCCGCCGGTCTCGAACAGGCTGGAGGCGACCGGCCCTTTCTTTAGCAGCAGATATTGCAGGCCAGCCCATGCCGTGCGGTGCAGCTTGGCGTAGTTGTCGTAGGTGTGGTCGCCGGTGCATTCGGCGATGACGAACAGGTCGAGATGGTCCTGCATGTTGGAGCCGACGCCGGGCAGATCGTGCACCGGCGTCACGCCGACCGACTTCAGATGGTCGGCCGGACCGATGCCGGACTGCATCAGGAGCTTGGGCGAGCCGATGGCGCCGGAGGAGACGATCACCTCGCGCTCGGCGCGCAGGATTGTCTTCCCGCCTGCTGGCCTGTCGACAACCTCGACGCCGATGGCACGGCCTTTCTCGACGACGATGCGGGTCACCAGCACATCGGTCCTGACGGTCAGGTTCTTGCGCGCCCGGATCGGCTTGAGATAGGCGACGGAAGCGGAGGAGCGCCTCGCGTCCTTCTGGGTCAGCTGGTAGTAGCCGACACCTTCCTGGCTGGCGCCGTTGAAGTCCGGATTGAAGGGAATGCCCATCTCCTGGCCGGCGCGGAAATAGGCCTCGCAGATCGGCAGCGGCGAAATCGGGTTGGACACGCCGAGCGGGCCCTGGTCGCCATGAAAGTCGTTGGCGTAGCGCTGGTTGTTCTCGGCCCGCTTGAAGTAGGGCAGCACGTCGCGATAGCCCCAGCCGGTCAGGCCCTCTTCCTTCTCCCAGGCATCATAGTCGCGGGCATTGCCGCGCGTGTAGATCTGGGCGTTGATGGAGGAGCCGCCGCCGACCACCTTGGCCTGCGTGTACCAGAAGACGCGGTCCTTCATGTGCTTCTGCGGCACGGTCGACCAGCCCCAGGAGGCTATGCCCTTGGTCATCTTGGCGAAGCCGGCCGGCATGTGGATGTAGGGATGCCAGTCCTTGCCGCCGGCCTCCAGCAGCAGGACCGAATTCGCCGGATCCTCGCTCAGCCGGTTGGCCAGAACGCAACCGGCCGGGCCGGCGCCCACGATGATATAGTCGGTCATGACACTATCCACTTACAGTCGCGGCACGGAGAGCGCGCCGTCGACATTGATGATCGAGCCGGTCGAGAAGCCGAGCTTGCCGCCAGCCAGGGTCGCCACCACGGCGCCGATGTCTGATGCCTCGCCCCAGCGCTTTGCCGGCACTAGTCCACCGTCAATCAATGCGTCGTATTTGGCGGCCACGCCTGCCGTCATGTCGGTGCGGATGATGCCCGGCCGCAGCTCGAAGACGCCGATATTCTCGGCGGCGAGCCTGAGAGCCAGGTTCTTCACCCACATCGAAAGGCCAGCCTTCGAGATGCAGTAGTCCGATCGTTCCGGCGAGGCCATTTCGGCGCTGACCGAGGTGATGGTGATGATCGATCTCGGCGAGTCGGCAGGGGCAGCCAGCATGGCCTTGGCTACCGCCTGGCTGAGGAAGACGGTGCCGCGCAGATTGATGCCGATCGCGCGGTCGAAATTCTCCGGTTTCAGTTCGAGCAGGTCGCCGCGCACGACAGCGCCGACGCCAGCATTGTTGACGAGACAGTCGATGCGGCCGAAGGCGCTGATCGCGGCATCGACGAGGGCTGCGTGACTGGCGAGATCGGCGATGTCGCACGGGACATAAGCGAATTTCGCGCCGCGCCCGGTGATGTCGGCGGCTAGCCCGTCAGCAGCTGTTTCAGCAAGATCAGCAACAAGAATATCGAAACCTGCATCCGCCAGTGCCTCGGCGCAGGCAAGACCGATGCCGCGCGCGCCGCCGGTGACGATGGCTGCGGGCCGGATCATCGAAAGCTGGCCTTGCGGGCGCTGCCCCTCATCGCCCTGCCGGGCACTTCTCCCCGTATAGTGACGGGGAGAAGGGAGATGGCCGCAACGCTGGCGTCCGCCTCTCCCCGTTCTTCGCGGGGAGAGGGTAAGGGTGAGGGGCGCCAACCGATCATGCGGCAAGCTCCGTCTTGCGGATGTGGTCGGCGACGCGCAGCGCTTGTGCTGCGATCGACAGCGCCGGGTTGACGGCTGCCGAGTTGGGCAGGAAGCCGCCGTCGACGACGAACAGGTTCCGGTGGTCGAACGAGCGGCAGAACGGATCGAGCGGCGCGGTGGCGGGATCATCGCCCATCTTGACCGTGCCGCACTGGTGGGAAGGGGTGCGCTTGTCGAAGGGGCGCGACAGCACCAGGGGATAACCGCAGGCGCGGAAATTCTCGCGCATCACCTTGGTCAGGCCGTCCAGCGACTGCATGTTGGAGCGCCGCCACTGCATGACGATATCCTTGCCATCGACCATGATGCGGCTTTCAGGATCGGGCAGGTCCTCGCACATCAGGTACCAGTCGATGGCGTGGCCGGCCATGAAGTCGAGCGCGAATTTCGGCGCTGACTTCACATTGGCTCTGAGCATGTTGCCGTCGATCTTGCCGAGCAGCTGAACGTTGCCGAGCGGCTTGCCGCCCTTGCCGTCTGACAGATAGTAGTCATTCAGCATCAGCGTCTTCTGGTAGACCGCATCGTTCCGGCGGCGCGGATCGATCGCCAGCATGGCGCTCGAATTGTGGTTCATGAAATTGCGGCCGACCTGGTCGGAGCGGTTGGCAAGGCCCTTTCCGCCTCCCTTGCCATTGGCGGGTGAGGGCGAGCGCAGCAGGATGACGGCCGAATTGACCGCGCCGGCGGAGAGGATGACCAGCTTCGGCGTTACCTTTTTCAACTCGCCATTCTGGCGGTAGTGAATGGCGACAATCGTCCTGCCATCCGCCGAGGCTTCGAGATATTCGACGTAAGCACCGGTTTCGAGCTTGATGTTCTGGTCGGTCAGTGCCGCCGTCAGTGGTCCCGTTTGCGCGTCGACCTTGCCCTGGCCGGTGTTCGGGAAAGCGTCCCAGCCGGTCTTGCCCTCCTTCAGCCAGGTGTCGATGTCGACGCCGAGCGGCAGCGAGGCTGGATGCAGGCCGAGTCCCCTGAGCTCGGCGCGGGCACGCGCGATGGGCGTCTCGTCGGGCACCGGCTTGAAGGCGTAGGGGATCGAGTGGAATGGCTCGGTCGGGTCCTCGCCCAGCGTGCCGCGCACGCGAAACAGCTGCTCGGCCTTCGAATACCAGGGCTCGAATTCGTCGTAGGAAAATGGCCAGGCTGGTGAGACGCCGCCGAAATGCTCCATGGCGGAAAAGTCTTGCTTGCGGTAGCGGATCAGCACCGCGCCATAGAATTTCGAATTGCCGCCGACATAGTAGTAGTTGCCGGGGTTGAAGGCGGCACCGCCAGCCTCGCGCCACATCTCCTTCGGCCGGTAATGGCCGTCGACGAAGATCGAGCGTGTGTCGCGCGCATGCGGTGTCGCCGGCAACGGCTCGCCGCGCTCCAGCATCAGGATCGAGGCGCCGCTGCCCGCCAGACCGGAGGCGATCGTGGCGCCGCCGATGCCGGAGCCGATGATGACGATGTCCGGATTTGTCATAGCCGTCAGCGAATGCGGTTCTCGGTCGCCGGATCGAAGAACACTGCCTTGGTCAGGTTGAAGGCGAGCGGCGTCACCGTGCCCGGCTGGATGTTGGCGTCGGCGCGCAGCCGCGCCACCACGCCCTTGCCGCCGAGATTGGTGACGGCGAAGGTGTCGGAACCAGCAGGTTCCACGACCTCGATGTGAAGGTCGGCGGTGGCGATGTTGGAGGCGTTGCGCTCGGCGCCTTCCGGATCGGTCAGGGCTTCCGGGCGAACGCCAAAGATGATCGGCTTACCCTGGAAAGCCGACAGGCCGGCGGGTGCATTTGCCATCGGCAGCAAGATCGGCTCGCGCGCCTCGCGCTGCAGCACGACGGACAGCGCATTGCCGTTGGTGCCGATCGTCGCGGGGATGAGGTTCATCGCCGGCGAGCCCATGAAGTCGGCGACGAAGAGATTGGTCGGGTTGTTGTAGATCTCGGCCGGCGTGCCGAACTGCTGCACCTCGCCATCGCGCATCACGGCGATCTTGGTCGCCAGCGTCATCGCCTCGATCTGGTCGTGGGTGACGTAGACGATGGTGGTGCCGGTGGTGGCATGCAGGCGCTTGATCTCGATGCGCATGTCGACACGCAGCTTGGCGTCGAGGTTGGACAGCGGCTCATCGAACAGGAACAGTTTTGGGTCGCGCACCAGCGCCCGGCCCATGGCGACGCGCTGGCGCTGGCCGCCCGATAACTGGCTCGGCTTGCGCTGCAGGAGATGGCCGATCTGCAGCACCTTGGCCACCTTGTCGATCGCCTTCTGCCGCTCCGCCGCCGGCACGCCGCGCATTTCCATGCCGAAGGAGATATTTCCGGCCACCGTCATGTTCGGGTAGAGCGCGTAGCTCTGGAACACCATGGCGATGTCGCGCTTCGACGGATGCAGATCGTTGATCGTGCGGCCGTCGACACGGATTTCGCCGGAGGTGATCGTCTCCAACCCGGCAATCGTGTTGAGCAGCGTGGACTTGCCGCAGCCGGACGGGCCGACCAGCACCAGGAAGCCGCCCTTCTCCAGATCGAGGTCGATCCCCTTGAGGATCTCGACCTGGCCGAAGCGCTTCCTCAGACCATCAATTTCAAGAAAAGCCATCGGGTTATCCTTTGACGGCGCCGGCCATGAGACCGCGCACGAAGTAGCGGCCGGCGAGCACATAGACGAGAAGGGTGGGGAGTGCGGCGATCATCGCGGCGGCCATGTTGACGTTGTATTCGACGACACCGGTCGAGGTGTTGACGACGTTGTTGAGCGCCACCGTCATCGGCATCGCGTCGCCGGTGCCGGCGTAAGCCGAGGCGAACAGGAAGTCGTTCCAGATGTTGGTGAACTGGTAGATGACGGTGACGACGAAGATCGGCATCGAGTTCGGCAGCATGATGCGGCGGAAGATCTGGAAGAAGGAGGCGCCGTCGACCTGGGCGGCCTTGACCAGTTCGGTCGGGAACGCCTCGTAATAGTTGCGGAAGAACAGCGTGGTGAAGCCGATGCCGTAGACGACATGGACGAAGACGAGATTGACCGTCGAATTGCCGAGGCCGAAATTCGTTCCGATCGAGTTTTGCAGCGTCACGCCGAAGCGGCCGACGCTGCCCAGGATCGTCGCCATCGGCAACAGCACCGACTGAAACGGAATGAAGCAGGCGAACAGCATCAGCCCGAACACCAGCGTTGCGCCACGGAAGCGCCATTTGGTCAGCACGTAGCCGTTGAGGGCGCCGAGCATGGTCGAGATCAGCACCGCCGGAACCACCATCTTGATGGAGTTCCAGAAATAGCCCTTGATGCCGGCGCAGGTGAGGCCGACGCAGGTCTCGCCCCAGGCCTTCAGCCACGGATCGAAGGTCGGCGCCTTGGGCAATGCCAGCATGTTGCCGTTCTGGATTTCGTCCATGGTCTTGAACGAGGTGACCAGCATGACGAACAGCGGCATCAGGTAGAACAGCGCAAACAGCGCCAGCAGCCCGTAGATGACGATGCGGTTGATGGTCTTGATGTTGACGCCGCCAGTGGCCTGACGGGCGGGAGTGGTGACAGCGCTCATCGCGGCTTCTCCCTCAGTTCGGAATAGAGATAGGGCACGATGATGGCGACGATGGTCATCAGCATGATCACGGCGCTGGCGGAGCCGACGGCCATTTCGTTGCGCTTGAAGGTGTACTCATACATGAAGTTGGACGGCAGCCAGGCCGAGCCACCCGGCCCGCCGCTGGTCAGCGCCACGACAAGGTCATACGACTTGATGGCGAGGTGCGCGAGCACGATGAAGGCCGACAGGAAGATCGGCCGCAGCAGCGGAATGACGATGCGGCGATAGAGCTGGAAGGTGGTGGCGCCATCGATCTGCGCCGCCTTCATGATCTCGCCGTCGATGCCGCGCAGGCCGGCCAGGAACATCGCCATGATGAAGCCGGAGGCCTGCCAGACGCCCGCGATGACCACCGTGTAGATGACGAAATCCTTGTTCTTGATCCAGTCGAAATGGAAGCTCGTCCAGCCCCACTGATGCAGGGTCTGCTCGAGGCCGAGGCCGGGATCGAGGAACCATTTCCAGGCGACGCCGGTGACGATGAAGGACAGCGCCATCGGGTAGAGATAGATCGGCCGCAGCATGCCTTCGCCGCGGATCTTCTGGTCGAGCAGGATGGCCAGGAACAGGCCGAGCGCCAGGCAGATCAGGATATAGAGAAAGCCGAAAATGCCCATGTTGGTGATCGACGTGTACCAGCTCGACGGCGGGTCGGTGTCGAAGGTCCAGCCCCACAGCCGCTGATAGGCGCGCCAGCCGGTGATGACATAGGACGGGAAGGTCTTGGAATTGGTGAAGGACAGGTAGATCGTCCACAGGATGAAGCCGTAGACGAAGACGATGGTGATGGCGAAGCTCGGCGCCAGCACGATCTTCGGCAGGGCGTCCTGCAGGCGCGAGCGCACCGAGGCGCGGGGCCGGGCGTGCTCCGGCGTCAGCTTGATCTGGCTTGTCGCTACCGTACTCATGAGGCTCCCTCCCGTCGACGCGAGGCCAATCAGGCTCGCGGATCGGAGCCTTCCCCGCCGGAGCGGGGAAGGCATTTTTGGTGCGTATTGCTTACTTGGCGTCGTCGATCGCCTTGACCAGCTCGGTCACGGCCTCGTCCGAGGTCTTGATCTGACCATGGACGAACTTCGAGACGACATCCTTGTAGGCATTTGCGACCGCCGGAGGCGCGCCATAGCCCTGGGCCAGCGAGCCGAACAGCGTGCCGCCATCATTGGCTGCCTTCAGGTCGGCGATGCCCTTCTTGCCGCAAGCGTCGAAGTCGGTGTCCGGAACGTCGGTACGAGCCGGAACCGAACCCTTGACGACGTTGAAGGCCGACTGGAAGCTCTTCGACAGGGTGGCGGTGGCCAATGCGACCTGGGCGGCCTTGCGGTCGTCCGGGACGTTGAACATGCCGAACATGTCGGAGTTGTAGATCACTGAGCCGTCCGTGCCCGGGAAGCGATAGCACAGGAAGTCCGTGCCCGGTGTCTTCTTGGCGGCGTGGAACTCACCCTTGGCCCAGTCGCCCATGACTTGCACCAGGGCATCGCCCTTGATGACCATGGCGGTGGCAAGGTTCCAGTCGCGGCCCGAGAAGTTCGGGTCGACATAGGAGACGAGCTTGGCGAGGTTGTCGAACGACTTCTTCATCGTGTCGGACTTGAGCGAGGCGTCGTCGAGGTCGTTGAAGGCCTTCTTGTAGAACTCAGGTCCGCCGGTCGACAGCACGACCGAGTCGAACATGGTAGCTTCCTGCCAGTTCTGGCCGCCGAGAGCGAGCGGGATCACGCCTGCCGCCTTGGCCTTGTCGAGCAGCGCAACGAAGTCGTCGAAGGTCTTCGGCTCGGTGCCGCCGATCTTGTCCATGACGGCCTTGTTGATCCACAGCCAGTTGACCGAGTGGACGTTGACCGGAGCCGCGACCCACTTGCCTTCATAGACCGAGAACTTCTGCAGGGCGGCCGGAACCGACTTGTCCCAGCCTTCCTTCTTGGCCGTCTCGGTCAAATCGCCCATCACGCCGGCAGCGGCATAGTCGAGCACGGTGTAGCCGAGCATCTGCGAGGCGGTCGGGTAGTTGCCGGCCGCGACCATTGCCTTCAGCGCGGTCATGGCAGCGTCGCCGCCGCCGCCGGCCACCGGCACGTCCTTCCAGGCAAAGCCCTCCTTGGCCAGGTCGCCCTTGAGGACGTTGAGAGCAGCCGCTTCGCCGCCCGACGTCCACCAATGCAGCATCTGGACTTCCTTGACGTCCTCGGCGTGGGCCGCGAAAGCCAGGCCCGATGCGAGAGCCGTTCCGATAAGCAGTTTGCGCAACATGTACTTCCTCCCTTGTTGCATTACACGACCGGTGGAACCCACCGGGTTCTTCTCAACTCAGCCGACCCACCAACCGGTGCGCTGGCCGCGATGAAACTGGATTGTCTTTTCCTCGGTATAATCCTCGACGGCGCGTTTGCCGAGTTCGCGTCCGAGACCGGACTGCTTGTAGCCTCCGAAGGGCAGCTCGGGATAACCTTCCATGAATGTGTTCACCCAAACCGTTCCCGAACGCACCCCACGCGCCACCGACATGCAAGTGTCGATGCTGGCGCTCCACACGCCCGCCGATAAACCATAGGGCGTGTTGTTGGCGATGTGCAACGCCTTTTCAATCGATTCAAAAGTCAGCACGGAAAGCACCGGGCCGAACACTTCCTCGCGCGCAATGGCCATGTCCTCGGTGACGCCGCGAATGATGGTCGGGTCGAGGTATTGGCCGGCATTGGACGCCAGCTGCTTGCCGCCGCTGTAGACGCTGCTGCCGTCGCTCGCGGCTGCCGTAACGTAACCCGCCACCTTGGCCAGGTGGTCCGACGAGATCATGGCGCCGACCTTGGTGCCATCGTCGAGCGGGTCACCAACAACCACCTTGGAAGTAAGTGCCTTCACCGCGCTGAGAAAATCATCGGCGATCGCCTCATGCACGATCAGCCGGCTGCCGGCGTTGCAGCACTCGCCGGCATTGAAGAAGCCGCCGAACACCGCCGCGTCGGCGGCGGCCTCGAGGTCGGCATCGGGGAAGACGATCTGGCCGTTCTTGCCGCCAAGCTCCATCGAGACTTTCTTCAGCGACTGCGCGGCCGACGCCATGGTCATCTTGCCGACGCGGGTCGAGCCGGTGAACGACACCATTTCGACCAGGGGATGGCTGACCATCGGCGCGCCGACATCGGCGCCCAGGCCGGCAAGGATGTTGACGACACCGGCGGGCAGGCCGGCCTGCATCAGGATGTCGCCGAGGACGAAGGTCGAGGCCGAGGTCATTTCGCTCGGCTTGACCACAGCCGTGCAGCCGGCGGCGAGCGCGAACGGCAGTTTCTGGCTGACGATCAGGAACGGGAAATTCCATGGCGTGATGATCGAGACGACGCCGATCGGCTCACGCAGCACGACGCCCAGCATGGCGTCGCCAAGATTGGCGTAGGATTCGCCATGCAGCGTGCGGGCCAGCGATGCGGCATAGCGCCAGATGTCGACGGCGCCGCCGATCTCGCCGCGCGCCTGGGCGATCGGCTTGCCGGATTCCAGCGCGTCGAGCCGCGCGATCTCTTCCAGCCGCGCCTCGATCAGGTCGGCCGCCTTGAGCAGGATCGCGGCGCGTTCGGCCGCTTTCATGCGCGGCCACGGGCCGGTCTCGAACGCCTTGTGCGCGGCCTGGACAGCGGCTTCCACCTCGGACGCGCCGGCCTGCGCATAGTGCGAAACGGTAAAACCATGACCGGGGCTCTTGCGCTCCAGCATGCGGCCGTCGCGGGCATCGACATGCTTGCCGTCGATCAGCAGCCGATAGGTTCTTGGCGCTGCAGATGCCTCGGCGGGCATGGCGATGTTGAGGGGTGCGTTCATGTGGTTCCTCTAGGATCTCGAAAAGGCCGGCTTTTGCCTGGCCTTGAAAGCGCCGACGCCGGCCTTGAGATCGCCGGTCAAGGCGATGAAGCCGCTGGCCAGCGCTTCGACGGCGGCGGCACTTTCCTCGCCTTCGGCGACCGCGATCATCAGCTTGGCGGCTTCCGTCGCCAGCGGTCCGCGTTCGGCGATCTTTCCGGCCCAGGCCTTGGCCTCCGCATGACCCTTGCCGGTTTCGACCACCCGGTCGACCATGCCCAGGGCCAGCGCTTCGGCAGCGAGGAGAACCTCGCCACCCAGAGCCAAGCGACGTACCGTCTGCGCGCCGAAGCGGCGCACCGCGCGCTGCGTGCCGGACCAGCCGGGCACGACGCCGATCGAGGTTTCGGGGAAGCCCAATTTCACCTGTGTTTCCGCCACGCGGAAATCACAAGCCGCCGCCAGTTCCAGCCCGCCGCCCAGCGCATGGCCGGACAGCACGGCGATGGTCGGTTGCCGCAGCCGCGCCAGCCGGTCGAAGACGCGATGGCCGTAGCGCACCCATTGCACCTGGAAATCGGCGGCGCTCATGGCGGCCCACGCTTCGACATCGCCGCCGGCGCAAAAGCCCTTGCCGTCGCCGCGCAGCAGCACGACACGCACGTCGCTTGCCGTCTCTGCTTCGTCGAGTGCTGCCTCCAGCGCGCGCAGCATCGGAATGTCCAGCGCGTTGAACTTCTCCGGCCGCCGCAAGGTGATGGTGCCGATGGCGCCGTCCTGCTCGAAGGTGACGAGAGGCTCAGACATGCGCGCCTCCAAGTGACGCGCCGCCATTCAGCGACAGGCCGATCGGCTGGTCGCGATAGAGCGCTTGCGGAGTCGTCTTGAGGTCCTTGGCGACCGCCAGCGGAATTTCCGACTGCGCCAACACGTCGCGCTGCAAGTCGATGCCTGGCGCGAGTTCGGTGACGACCAGACCTTCCGGGGTCAGCTTCATGACGCAGCGCTCGGTGACATAGGTGATGTCCTGGCCCTGCGCGACCGCGCGCTTGCCGGAGAAGGAGATGTGCTCAACCTCCGCGACCACCTTCTTGACCTTGCCTTCCTGGTCGATGCGGATACCGCCATCGGCCAGCGACAGCTTGGCGCCGGCGTTGAAGAAGCCGGAGAACACGATCTTCTTCGCCCGCGCGGTGATGTCGACGAAGCCGCCGGCGCCGGCGGTGACATGCGGCCGCGCCGAAAGTTTCGACACGTTGACCGAGCCGTGGCGGTCGATCTGCAGGAAGGACAAGAGCGAGGCGTCGAAGCCGCCGGCCTGGAAATAGATGAACTGGTGCGGCGAGGGCATGATCGCCTCAGCGTTCGAGGCGCAGCCGAACTTGAAGTCGAGCAGCGGCACGCCGCCGACCGCGCCTTGTTCGATCACCCAGGTGACCTTGCCGTGCTGGCCTTCCTCGAGAAGGATGCGCGGCACATTGGCCGAGATGCCGAAGCCGATGTTGACGGCCATGCCGTCGCGCAATTCCATGGCGACACGGCGCGCGATCACCTTCTGCACGTTCATCTCGGCGTTGCGGAAGCTCGACAGCGGCCGGAATATCTCACCGGAGATTGCCGGATCGTAGGGCGTCAGCGTCGTCTGCAATTGATCGGGCGCGACGACGATATGGTCGACCAGCACGCCCGGCACGCGCACGTCATGCGGCTTCAGCGTGCCGTTCTCGACGACGCGCTTGACTTGCGCGATGACGACACCGCCATTGTTGCGGGCGGCCAGCGCCTGTTCCAGCCCGCCGAGATAGGCGCCCTCATGCTCATAGGTGAGGTTGCCGCGCTCGTCCGCCGTGGTGGCGCGGATGATCGAGACCTGCGGCACGATCGAGCGGAAATAGAGCCACTCCTCGCCGTCGAATTGCTGTACCGAAACGATCGGCTCGCTGGCGGCAGCGTTCATGGCGCAGCCCTGATGGCGTGGGTCGGCAAAGGTGTCGAGACCCACCTTGGTCAGCACGCCCGGGCGCTTGGCGGCGGCCTCGCGGTGCATGTCGAACAGGATGCCGGACGGCACGTTGTAGGCGGCGACCGAATTGTCGCCGATCATCTTCCAGATCTGCGGTGGTTCGGAAGAGGAGGGACCGGACGGATAGGAACCGCACAGTGTCCGCTTCAACAGGCCGGGCTTGGCCAGATGGTCGATGCCCTTGATGCCGTACATGTCACCGGCGGCGATCGGATGCAGCGTGGTGATGTCCTTCGGATGGCCTTCGCTGTCGAATCGCTCGCCGATCGCCGCAAGCACGGCGTCCGGGCAGCCAAGACCGCTCGACGATGACACGGAAACGACCATGCCGTCCTTGATGAGGCCCGCTGCCTGCGCTGCCGAAACGACCTTGTTCAATCCATGCTCCCGAGTTTCGGGTCAATCTTGACGGCCTTGCCGGAGTTGGCCGACTGAAGCGCTGCCTCGGCCGCCGTGAGCGACCAGATGCCGTCCTCGCCAGTGGCGGAGGGCTGGCCCTTGCCACGGATCGCGGCATGGAACTGGCGTAACGACCGGGAGTAGAGGTCCTCGCGGTCGAAGCTCAACTGCTCCTCGCCCTTGGCGGTGCGCAGCATAACCGAGCCGGCCGGCTTCTGCGTCATCACATTGCTGGCGATCAAGGAGCCATCGGAGCCATGCACCTCGAAGCCGGTGTCGGCGAATTTGGTGGTGAAGCCTTCGTGCGACTGCGCGATGACGCCCGACTTGAAGCGCCAGATGCACATGGCGCCGTCCTCCAGCCCGCTGCCGGCCATTCCCGCCGATTGGGTGAAGGCCGAAACCTCGAGGGGATCGTCGCCAAGCACGAAGCGCAGCGTGTCGGCATCATGCACGGTGATGTCGAGCACCACGCCGCCGCCCGCTTCCGGTCTGGTTATGCGCCAGCCCTGCAGGTTTTCCGGCAGATAGACGGAATGGAAGACACGCGCCGCGATCGGCTTGCCGATGCGGCCGGCGGCGATCGCCTCGCGCATGGCGCGATGCGCGCCGGCATTGCGCAGATGGTGGTTGGTGCCGAGCACGATGCCGGCAGCCCTGGCGGCGGCAACCATCGTGCGCGCATCGGCGCTGGTCAGCGCCAGCGGCTTCTCGCACAGCACATGCTTGCCCGCCCTGGCGGCGGCGAGTGCCTGTTCGAGATGCAGTTCGTTGGTGGTCGAGATGTAGACCGCATCGATGTCGGATTTGAGCAGGGCATCAAGCGTCGAAACGGCGGCTGGAATGCCATTTTCCCTGGCATAGGCCGTGGCGCGCTCCGGGCTGGAACTCATCACCGCCGCGATCTCGCCATCGGACTGTGCCCGGATGGCGTTGATCATGAACTGCCTGGCAATCGTGCTGGCGCCGACCAGTCCCCATCTGACGCTCATGCCGCGTCCCCCAGTCCCAGCTCCGCGGATCGATTTGGGCCGCAGCTTTCCCTGACGACCAGATTGACGGCGCCGATATGGTCTTCGGCGCGCGTGGTGCGCGACTGGATCATCTTCAGCATGACGTGGGCGGCGCGTTCGCCGAGACCTGCCGTATCCACCGAGACGCTGGTCAGCGCCGGCATATAGTGCTCGGCCTCGACCACATCGTCGAAACCGACGACGGCGAAATCCGTTCCCGGCTCGAGCCCACGCTTGCGCAATGCCAGCATGACGCCAAAGGCGACGGCATCGTTGAAGCAGAGGGCCGCGGTCGGCGGTTCAGCCATCGCGAGGGCGGTCTCCAGGCAAGCGATGCCACCTCTGCGGCTGGTCTCGCCCTGGACGACAAGCGTGTCGCGGGCGGCGATGCCAAGCGTCTCGCAGGCTTCGCGAAAACCGCCCAACCGTTCCTGATAGACCACCAGGTCCGACGTGCCGCCGAAGAAGACCAACCGGCGATGCCCCTTGCCGATCAGGTGAGCGGTGGCGAGAAAGGCGCCGCGATGATTGTCGGGTGCGATCACCGGGATGCGGCTTTCAGGCAGCCGACGCATGGCGAAGACCACGGGCACGCCCGCCGTTTCCAGGCGCCGGAAGGCGCCCGGCGTGGTGCCGCGCGCCGGTGACACGATGAGGCCGGCGACGCCTTGTTCCATCAGCGATTTCAGCACCTCTTCCTGACGCACGGGGTTCTCCGCCGTGTTGGCTATGAAAGGCACGATGCCGGCCGACTGGAAGACACGCTCCATGCCGACCGCCAGTTCCGCGAAGAAAGGATTGGTGAGATCGTTGATGACCATGCCGATGACGTTGGAGTGGGCCTTGCGCAGATTGGCGGCGCCGCGGTTGTAGACGTAACCGACATCCTCGATCGCCTTGCGCACCTTGACCGCGGTTTCAGGCCGGATCAGCCCGCTGCCCTGGAGCACGAGCGATACCGTCGATTTGGACACGCCAGCCTCGCGGGCAATGTCGAATATCGTCGCCTTGGCCCGGCTGGCCATCCAGATGCATCCTCCCGGCTGTTTCTCGGTCAAATCTATTGGAACGTTCTAATCACTGCTTCAAGGATGAGTCAATCGAGATTTTTTCTCCATCCAGGAGATTGATCGCCGAGTGCTGAATGCCGTGCGCACTAACGGTTGTCGTGCTGCAATGCAGCATATTCCTCTGGATCGGCGATGAATCGTAAAGGTCCTTGATTTATTGGAACGTTCCATTTATAGGCGCGGAAAAGGGAGAGTTCGATGGACATTGCCTTGCCTGGGGAGGAGGGCCGCAGCGCCCGCTACCATCTGGTCGGCCAGCCGGCGCGGCCGGTGATCGGCGCGCGGTTTTCCCGCATCGCCTATGCCGCCGCGCACGTCGTTGCCGATCCGCTTGCGATGACCGATCCGTGGTCGCGGCCGGTGGTCGACTGGGAACGGACCATGGCCTTCCGCCACCATTTGTGGCGGCTCGGCTTCCGCATCGCCGAAGCCATGGACACGTCGCAGCGCGGCATGGGTTTCGACTGGGCAAGCGCACAGGAATTGATCCGGCGATCGATTGCCGAGGCGCGTACGGTCGGCGGCGCCGACCTTGCGTCGGGCGCTGGAACCGACCATCTGGCGCCGGCCGCCGCCAGGACGCTCGACGATGTGATTCGCGCCTATGAGGAGCAGTTCGCTTTCATCGAGGGGCTGGGCGGCAAGGCGATCATGATGGCCAGCCGGGCGCTGGCGGCTGTCGCCAAGGGCCCGGAAGACTACGCCAGTGTCTATGACCGCATTCTGAGCCAGGCCTCCGGCAAGGTCATCCTGCACTGGCTGGGCGACATGTTCGACCCGGCGCTGAAAGGTTATTGGGGCAGCAGCGATTTCGAAACCGCGCTGGACACGGTCGTCGCCATCATCGAACGCCACGCCGGGAAGGTCGAAGGGATAAAGATTTCCCTGCTCGACGCCGGCAAGGAGGTTGCGCTGAGGAACCGGCTGCCCGAAGGGGTCGTCATGTTCACCGGCGACGATTTCAACTATCCCGAGCTGATCGCCGGCGACGGCAAGAAACACTCGCACGCTCTGCTCGGTATCTTCGATGCGATTGCGCCGGTCGCCAACGCCGCGCTGGCGAAACTGGCGGACGGCGATCGCGCCGGCTATGACGCGCTGATGGCGCCGACGGTGCCGCTGTCGCGCAAGATCTTCGAGGCGCCGACCGAGTACTACAAGGCCGGCATCGTCTTCATGGCATGGCTGAACGGCCATCAGGACCATTTCACGATGATCGGCGGCATGCAGTCGGCGCGCGGCATCCGTCACTACGCCGATGTCTTTCGCCTTGCCGACCAGGCAGGATTGCTGGCCGACCCGGAACTGGCCGTGGCCAGGATGAAGAGCCTCTGCGCCATTGCGGGCGCCTGAGCCATAGGAAGTTGGGCCAAAAGAATCCCCCGCGCGGGGATTTGCGTTGTTGGTTTGAATCTGTATTGCGGGAGCGCAGATCAGGGACCAACAGAGCGATGGCAGACAAAGTGGCGCTCATCACCGGTGTAACCGGCCAGGACGGGGCTTATCTGGCACAGCTGCTTTTGCAGAAGGGCTATGTCGTCCATGGCGTCAAGCGCCGTTCGTCCTCGTTCAACACCGAGCGCGTCGACGACATCTATGTCGATCCGCATGAGCGCGAAGCCCGTTTCTTCCTGCACTATGGCGACCTCACGGACTCCACCAACCTGATCCGTCTGGTGCAGGAGACACAGCCGGACGAAATCTACAATCTCGGCGCCCAGAGCCACGTCCAGGTGAGTTTCGAGACGCCTGAATACACAGGCAATGCCGATGCGTTGGGGGCGCTCAGGCTGCTGGAGGCAATCCGCATCCTGCGGCTGGAAAAGTCCGTGCGTTTCTACCAGGCATCGACATCGGAACTCTATGGCAGAGCACAGGAAGTCCCGCAGCGCGAGACGACGCCCTTCCAGCCGCGCTCGCCCTATGCCGCCGCCAAGCTCTATGCCTACTGGATCACGGTCAATTATCGCGAGGCCTACGGCATGTTTGCCGCCAATGGCATCCTGTTCAACCACGAGAGCCCGACCCGTGGCGAAACCTTCGTGACCCGCAAGATCACGCGAGCCGTCGCCTCAATTCATCGTGGCCTGCAGGAGACACTCTATCTCGGCAACATCGACGCCAGGCGCGACTGGGGTCATGCGCGCGACTATGTCGAGGGCATGTGGCGCATCCTGCAGCATGACGAGGCGGATGACTTTGTGCTGGCGACGGGCGAGGCGCATTCGGTGCGCGAATTCGTCGAACTGGCCTTTGCCGAAACCGGGCGGACCATTCGCTGGCAGGGCACGGGCGTGGACGAGGTCGGCGTCGATGCCGGCTCTGGCGCCTCGCTGGTGCGCATCGACCCGCGCTATTTCAGGCCGACCGAGGTCGACCTGCTTGTCGGCGACGCATCCAAGGCCAAAGCCAAGCTCGGCTGGTCGCATGTGACCGGCTTCAGGGATCTGGTGGCGGAGATGGTGCGGGCTGATCTGACACGCGTCGCCGCTGATGCCAGGCACGGCCAATCCTGATAAGGCAGGGCGATGAACGAGACCTTCGACCTCAGGGGCAAGCGGGTTTTCGTGGCCGGACATCGCGGCATGGTCGGCTCGGCCATCGTGCGCAGGCTGGCAGCCGAGGATTGCGAGATCCTCACCGTAGGGCGCGACGGGCTCGACCTCCTCGATCAGGCCGGCGTGCGGCGCTGGATGGCCGATCGTCGGCCGGATGCCGTGGTGATGGCCGCCGCCAAGGTCGGCGGCATCCTGGCCAATGACAGGTTTCCGGCCGATTTCCTGTATGAGAACATCGAGCTGCAGACCAATGTCATCGAAGCTGCTTTTCGCAGCGAGGTGGGCAAACTGCTGTTTCTCGGCTCGTCCTGCATCTACCCGAAATTCGCGCCACAGCCGATCCCGGAGGATGCGCTGCTGACCGGGCCGCTGGAGCCAACCAATGAATGGTATGCGATCGCCAAGATCGCCGGGCTGAAACTCTGCCAGGCCTACAGGCGCCAGCACGGGGTCGACTATATCTCGGCGATGCCAACCAATCTCTATGGTCCGGGCGACAATTTCCACCTTGAATCCGGTCACGTCATACCCGCATTGATGCGCAAGGCGCATGAAGCGAAGCAGGCTGGTCACAAGAGCCTGCGGGTATGGGGATCGGGCAAACCGATGCGCGAGTTCCTGCATGTCGACGATGCAGCCGATGCGCTGGTCTTCCTCTTGAAAACCTACACCGGTGAAAGCCACATCAATGTCGGCACGGGTCAAGACATCACCATCGCCGAATTGGCCAGGACGGTGGCCTCGGTCGTCGGCGGCGACGCGAAGATTACATTCGATACGACCAAGCCGGATGGCACGCCGCGCAAGCTGCTCGACGTCTCGCGGCTGTTTGCCACCGGCTGGCGCCCCCGGTACTCGCTGCGCAGCGGGCTGGAGCAGACATATGCATGGTTCCTCCGGCATATCGAAGCCGGTCAGGTCCGGCTGTCAGCGCCCGAAAGTTGATGCCGATTGAGCGATTTCTCCATGATGACATTGGCGGCGACCAGGGCAGACGGCCTTGGAGGGCGCCTGCTCGCCATGGTCAACGCAAAATGTCTCGCCGATAAACTGGGGTGCCGTTTCGGCTTTACCTGGAACCGCCGATCCATCGACGACATGCAATTCCACATTGTCGATTCCGTCGACAAGGTTTTTGCCACCAGCTTTATCGAAAAACACTGGCTGGGCGAGACGATCGACGCTGCCCGGTACGGGGTCCTCGACGGTACACGATTCACGCGGTCCAGCCTGGCAGCCGATGCCCGCCGGAACGGTTCCCAGGGATGGATCTGCGATGATTTCCGCATCCTGAAATCGTTCCGGCAGGGTTGGTTCAGGGCGATGCTGCCCGCCAACAGGTCGGCGCGATCGAGGCATCGGACGTTTGGCACGCTTGGCTTTTCCGATCCCGTGAGAGCAACCATTGCCGCCGCCGACGGGCGCCGGTTTTCCCGGCCGATGGCCGCGCTGCATCTGCGCAGCGGCGACATCATCCACGGCAACTACCGCTCGCAGATGGAGTTTTGCGAGAAGGTCATTCCCGCACCGCTAGCCAAGGCGATCGTGTCGAAACTGGCGTCAAAAGGCTTGGCGACGCTTGTGATCGGCCAGGATCGGGCAACGCTCGACTATCTGAAATCGGAGACCGGAGCCTTCCTCTCCGATGATTTCGGAGCGGGCCAGTTCGAAGACGGGACACTCAAGGCGTTTTTCGAAATGGCATTGATGGCTCGGTGTCGGCGGATCTATGCGGGAAGCAGCGTGTTCGCGACAATGTCCTCGGTGATGGGCGGTATCCGGGTCCTGCGGCCAAAAGCCTTGTTCGGCGATCGTGGAACAGCGGCGGCCATCCTGGACGAATTGAAGGCTCGGCAATCCGATTACCATCCGCTGGAGGCGGCCTTTGGCTATCAGTCGGCCTTCCTGCTTATGGAAGACAGCATTGGCCCAGCGCAGGCGCGGGGAATTCTCGAAAAGGCGGCCGCGCTCGATCCGCAAAACCCCGCCTATGCGCTGAAGATGGCGGCCGGCTATTTTCGAGAACAGGATTATCGAGGCGGCGAGGCAATTCTGAAAGCGTTCATGCTCAGGGAAATCGATGCCGGCGCCGAAAATTCCATGCAGATCATGCAGGTTTTGACAAGCCCCTCGTGGCGCGGCCATGTCATGGCCGGTGACTTCGAACTCTACTTCGCCGCGGCCAGGGCTGGCTGTCCCTACGCCGCGGCATGCTCTGCCCATATCCTTCACACGGCTCTGGGCAGAACCGAGGCCGCCCTGGCAATGGCTGCGCTATCGCGCAAGGCGGAACCCGCCAACCGGCTTTTCCGGGACATCGAATTGACGCTCCGGACAGCCGCAGCGGCAAATGACGGCTCGCCCTTGCGCGTTTAACCGCCGGTTGGCGCCTTCGAACTTCGCAGTGGACTGGAACAGACATATGCATGGTTTCTCCGCCGCATTGAAAAGGGCGATTTCCGGCTCGGGGCCGCATGACGACAGGTCGATGTTGATTGCCGTCAACAGGGATGACGGGCTTGGCGGCCGCCTGCTGGCCATGGCCAACGCAAAGTCACTCGCCGACAGGCTCGGCTACCGTTTCGGCTTCACCTGGAACAGTAGGGATATCACCGACCAGGAATCCCACACCGTCGACGTGGTCGGAAAGATCTTTTCCACCGACTTCATCGAGAAGCACTGGCTGGGCGAGAAGATCAAAGCCTCTGATTTCGGCGTCCTTGGCGGCACTGCGTTCACGCCGTCGGACCTTGATGCGGAGGCACGACAGGGAAGGCTGCGCGGCTGGATCTGCGACGACTTCGACGTCCTCGATTTCTTCCGCGACGATGATGCCGCACCGGTGCGAAGGTCCGAAACGCTGCGAGCCTTCGGGTTCTCGCCGGCCGTGCGGCAGGCGCTCGATGCAGCCGCAAAATGCCGCTTTCCCGGCCCGATGGCAGCGTTGCATCTTCGCAGCGGCGACATCGTCTACGGCCATCATCGCAGACGGCTGGTTTTCGCCGACAAGGTCATTCCCTCGACATTGGCCAGGGCGATCGTGTCGGAACTTTCATCGAGGGGCCTGACAACCCTCCTGATCGGCCAGGATCATGCCACGCTCGACTATCTCAGGGCCGAAACCGGGGCGCTGCGGACCGACGACTTCGGCGCCGGAGACTTCAGGGGGGAGGAAGCCCTCAGCGCATTCTTCGAGATGGCGCTGATGGCAAGATGCCAGCAGATCCATGCCGGAGGCAGCATCTATGCGGCGGTAGCATCGGTGATGGGCGATGTCCCTTGCGTCGGCGCCAGCGCACTGTTCAGCACGTCGCGCGCGGCGGAAATCATCCTGGAGGAGTTGCGGACGCACCAAACCGACTATCACCCGCTCGAGGCTGCCTTTGGCTATCAATGGACCCTTCTGACCCTGGAAGACGAGATCAGTCCGGCGCGAGCAAGGGAGCTTCTGGAGAAAGCCCAGGCGCTGGACCCGCGAAACGACGCCTATGACCTGAAAATGGCGGCAGCCTGTTTTCGTGATGGCGATCCTGCCTCGGGCGAGGCGATCCTGAAATCGCTGATGACCAGCCAGTCCATGGCGCGCTCCAAGATTCCCTTGCCGATGATGGACATCCTGACCGACCGGATCGGCGGTCACCTGACGATGGAAAAGGACTTCGAGGTTTTCTTCGCGGCGGCGAACGCTGGCCATCCCTACGCCATGGCTTGCTCGGCCTATATTCTTCTCGAAGTGCTGGGGGACAGGAAGTCGGCGGTGGAGATGGCGGCAAGGCTGGTGAAGACGGAGCCTGGAAACCGGATTTTCAGGAGAATCAGGCGGCGCGTGGGGTTGGGCAAGAAGCCGAAATCAGGACGAATGTCGAGAGCCATGTGGCGGCTCGGCCGGCTGAGGACGTCCTGGCTCTAAGCTGCGATCGGGCATGGGTCTTGAGGCCTCGCGGCGCGACCGCAGCGGCGATCAAGATGATGTGCGGCCGCCGGCTGGCGGCACGGAGGTGTCATCCGGACCGTCCGCTCATGCAAGCAGGTAATGCGCCGGCATCGGTTTCTTTGGCGGCGCTCGCCGTTTCGACGAACCTATAGGACTGTCTGGATTGGATGGTGGGCGTGACAGGGATTGAACCTGTGACCCCTGCAATGTCAATGCAGTGCTCTCCCGCTGAGCTACACGCCCATCCGAAGCCGCGCATACACCATTTTTGATCCGGCGCGTCAATAGCAGGAAAAAGGAAAGAAGGCGTCGTCTCGCCGCAGCGGCGAACGGGCGACGATGCCTGAAGCGCGTCGCGTCTGGATGGATTCAGGCGCCGCGCTTCAGGTCTTTGTTTTCATGCATGTCGTTCTCCCAAAACTGGGGCCACTTCTGGGCGACATGCATTAGCCAGGAAAGCTGCTCAGGCCGCCTGCAGCATCTTTTCGACCTCGTTGACGAGATCGCGCAGGTGGAATGGTTTCGACAGCACCTTGGCGTCTTTCGGCGCCTTGGAATCTGGGTTCAGCGCGACGGCGGCGAAACCGGTGATGAACATGACCTTGAGGTCGGGATCGATCTCGGTGGCGCGCCGCGCGAGCTCTATGCCGTCCATCTCCGGCATGACGATGTCGGTCAAGAGCAGCGAGAACGGTTCTTCGCGCAGCCGCTCATAGGCGCTGGCGCCGTTGTCGAAATCGCTGACCTGATAGCCGGCGCGCTCCAGCGCCTTGACGAGGAACCGACGCATATCGTCGTCGTCTTCCGCCAGAAGAATGCGTGCCATGATATCCCGTCCGAATCACCCGCCCGAGATTGCCGTTGGGCAAGCCCGTTAACCATCCTGTATATGAGGAGGTGAGGGTAAACATCAAGTGAACGAAGACGGCGATAAGCCATATTTGCCCGGCGGCTCGGCCGCTGAAATGCTGGACACGCGGCCAGCAAGGTGGCACTTTCACACCATGATGCACTGGTGTTTTCGGGTTCGTTCAAATTGAAGACGGCAGCCGAGGATTTTTCGGTCGTTCCACCCTTCGAGATCCGGTCGGGCGCCGAGCAGCGCGTCCCCTTCCTCTTCAACTCACCGCATAGCGGCCGCTACTATCCGGAGCGCTTCCTTGCCATGGCGAGGCTGGATCGCACCGCCATCCGCCGGTCGGAAGATTGCTATGTCGATGAGCTGTTCGGCGGCGCCGTCGCACTCGGCGCGCCGATGCTGGCGGCGAATTTCCCGCGCGCCTATCTCGACGTCAACCGCGAGCCCTGGGAACTCGATCCGCGCATGTTCGCCGAGCCGGTGCCCTCCTTCTGCAACATCCGGTCGGCGCGGGTGGCCGGCGGGCTTGGCACCGTGCCCAAGCTGGTGGGCGAGGGGCTGGACATCTACTCCGGCCGCTTGCCGCTGGCCGAAGCGGTGGCCCGCATCGAGGCTGTCTACAAGCCCTATCACGAGACGCTGAAACGGCTTTTGACCAGAACCCATGCCCGCTTCGGCTTTGCCGTGCTGATCGACTGTCATTCGATGCCGGCGAGCATCCGTGTCGGCGACAACGGTTTGCGGCCCGATTTCATCGTCGGTGACCGTTTCGGCATCTCGGCCACCGCGGCATTGACCGAGACCGCCATCGGTCTGCTCACCGCCATGGGCTATACCGTCGCCCACAACAAGCCCTATGCCGGCGGCTTCATCACCGAACATTACGGTCGCCCGGCGCGCCATCTGCATGCGCTGCAGATCGAGGTCAATCGCGGGCTCTACATGAACGAGCGGACCTTCGAGAAGGCTGCCGGCTTCGACGCGCTGGCTGACGACCTGACGCGATTCTCGGCGGATCTGATGGCGATGCCCGACCATCATTTCGTTGACCTGCCGCTGGCCGCGGAGTGAAATAGAGGCTTGTTTTCATACAAGCCGTTGTCCCAAAAACGCCGCGCACTTTTGGGCGACATGCATCGGGACTTGCGGCATAAAAAAAGACCGCATCGTTTGCACGATACGGTCGAAGTCTAGGGAGGAAACGCCCAAGGAGGGCATGGACAGGAAAACCTATCCGAGGCTGAGGGTATTGTGCGCTGCACAAATGTCAAGCGATCTTCAGGCTTTTTTAATTCATAGTGATGTGGAAATTGCGTTTCGATGGCGTTGGCGTGACATTTTGGCAACGATTTGTCGCAGCGGAAAGTCGTCGAACACCCTTGTTTTGGCTGGAAAGTGGCGGCAGAGCATGGCTTGGCCATGCTGCAACGCGGGAGAATCAGTTGGACATCAGCATCGATTTCATGCGTCGCATTGCGCAGGCGGCTGCGGCGGAAACCTTGCCGCGTTTTCGCAGCCAGGGCGCGGTCGCCAACAAGGAAAAGGGCAGTTTCGATCCGGTCACAGAAGCCGACCGCGAGGCCGAACGCGCCATCCGGGCGCTGATATCGGCGGAGTATCCAGACCACGGCATCCTCGGCGAGGAGCATGGCAGCGAGAATACCGCCAGCAGGAATGTCTGGGTGATCGATCCGATCGACGGCACGCGCGCCTTCATCTCCGGCCTGCCGGTGTGGGGGACGCTGGTCGGGCTGACGGTCGACGGCGACGCGGTCGCCGGCATGATGTCGCAGCCCTTCACCGGCGAGCTCTTCTACGCCAATGCCTCGGGCTCGCACTATGAGGGGCCGGGCGGCCCCCGCAAGCTGACAACTCGCAAGACGACGAAGCTTGCCGATGCGACGTTCTTCACCACGACGCCGGCGCTCTACAAGGGTGAGGCGCGCAAGCGCTATGATCAGTTCGAAAAGCAGGTCCAGCTCGCCCGCTACGGCACCGATTGCTATGCCTTCGCCATGGTCGCGTCAGGAAGCGTCGATATTGTCGCCGATCCCGGACTGAAGCCTTACGACATCGTGGCGCTGATCCCGATCATCGAGAAGGCGGGCGGCGTCGTCACCACTTTCGACGGCGGACCGGCGGAAAAGGGTGGCGACGTGCTGGCGGCGGCGACGCCGGAGCTGCATGCGGCCGCCATGGCAGCCTTGCGCGGTTAAGGTCCGCTGATATTCAGGACCTGAAACTCAACGGACACTGGCGCGGTGACGCGCAGGTTCGGGTCAAGGCAACGATTGCCAAATCCGACAGGGCAATCCTCCTGACAGGAAGCTGTCGGCATCCTTCCGCTATAAAAGCATGTCGCCAGAGGGAGGATGCCATGCCGACGCAATCAACAGCCAGCCACGTCAATGACGTTGCGGTGGATGGCCGCGGCGATTTCGATTTCTTCTTCGGCAACTGGAACGTCAGCCATCGAAGGCTGCAAAGGCGTCTGGCAGGCGACGGCAACTGGGATGCGCTTGGCGGCACATGCGCGGTGCGCTCGCTGCTCGGCGGGCTCGGCAATGTCGACGACAATGTGATCGAGCTGCCGGGCGGCGCCTATCGTGCCGCCACCGTGCGAACCTTCGATCCGGCGACGAGGCAATGGTCGATCTGGTGGATCGACGGCCGCACTCCCCTGGCCATCGACGTGCCGATGCGCGGCACGTTCACCGACGGCGTCGGCACATTCCTGTGCGAGGATGTCTTCGACAACAGGCCGATCCGGGTTCGTTTCCTCTGGTCCGGGATCACGCAAGATACGGCGCGCTGGGAGCAGGCCTTCTCAGCGGATGGCGGCACGAGCTGGGAGACCAACTGGGTCATGGACTTCGCCCGCCAGACATGAGCCGACCGATCGACACCGGGCAGGCCTTCCGCCGTTCGACAATCCGCTATCAGGGCCGGCCGCTATCAGGGCTGGGCGCCATCAGGCCGTGGGGTCGTCGCTGCCGGGGATGAAGGCGTCGAAGGCGGCAAGCAATTGCTCGCGGTAGATGTCGGCTTCCTGCAGGATTTCGTGGCGCGCGCCGTCGATCATCAGCAGCGAGCCGAGCCGCAGATGCCGGGCGTAGGCTTCCACGGCCTTGGTCGAGACGACCTGGTCGGCGCCGGCGGCAATTATCAGCAGGGGAACCTGAATCCTGGCCATGAAATCGGGGTCGCTGACGGCTTCGGATGCTTTCGCGGCGGCCTGCAGCCAGCGGATCGTCGGGCCGCCAAGCGCCAGTTGCGGGTACTCTTCGTAGATCCGCGTGTTGCGCCGGTAGCGCTCGGGATCGGACGTCAGCTTGTTGGTGTCGAAAGGGGCCGTCACCTTCGGCCGCGGACCCCAGGCGGCATAGAGCCGGCCAAGGCCGAGGGCGCAGAACAGCGAACAGACGCGGCGAACCGTCCTTATCGAGACCGGCAGATCGGGAAGCGTCAGGAACGGTGCGATCAGCACCATGCGCCGCACGCGGTTCACCATCGACGGCGCGGCAAGCAGCGTGATCACGGCGCCGGCCGAATGGGCGAGGATATAGTACGGCCCGCGGCAGTCGGGCAGCACGATCTCCTCGAAGAACTGCTCCAGGTCCGCGGTATAGTCGCGGAAGCTCCTGACATAGCCGCGCTGGCGATCGCGGATCAGCCGGTCGGAATCACCCTGGCCGCGCCAGTCGAGGGTGGCCACGCCAAAGCCGCGATCGGCAAGGTTGCGGATGGTTTCGAAGTATTTCTCGATGCACTCGTTGCGGCCGGAAAGCACGACCACGGTGCCCTTCAACGGGCGAGCGACCGCTGCAAACAGGCCGTAGCGGATCTTCTTGCCGTCACGGGTGGTGAAGAAGCCGCCAGTGGCGTTTTCCGGTCGCGGATTGCCCTCGATTTCGTGAAAAAGGGGGATGTCGTGAACAAAATCCATCATTCGGCGCTTCGTGCTTGGCGTCTGGCGTGCCCGCCGGTGCTGGCTGGCTCCGCCAAGGTGATAGACGCCCATGCGCCAAAAGCAAAGGAATTCCGGGTGACGACGAGCTGCAGCGGGAAGGCCGGAAGCCGCTTCACGCGTGCCTCCGGCCTCTGTCGATCCGGGAGGAAGGGACGTTAACACCCGGTCGGCCTCGTCGCGGTGCCTGTCCTATGAATCCGGCGCCGCGTGTCCTTGATCCTGGGGACACTCTAGCGCCGGCAGTCTGAACGGACGCCGAAGCGGCGGTTCATCTGCCGTTCATCGATCACGTCACCGGTCGTCTTTTTGCCAGCAGGAGAAATCTTGAAATGCTTTCGAGCGCTCCCCAAATGTTGGATGCGGTCGCCAATGTCGGGGCCGCTGGTCCATCCGGAACGCCGATCGTGGGTTTCGCAGCGGCCATACGCAAACCATGTTGCTCAACAGGAGAACACCTCATGCGTCACGTTGATTTTTCCCCGCTTTATCGTTCGACCGTCGGCTTCGACCGCCTGTTCACCATGCTCGATTCGCTTGCGCAGCCTGACGGCGCGCAGACTTACCCGCCCTACAACATCGAGCGCACCGGCGAGGATTCCTACCGGATCTCGATGGCGGTTGCCGGCTTCTCGGACGACGAAATCTCGATCGAAGCCCACCGCAACGTGCTGACCGTGAAAGGCGAGCGCAAGGACGAGGGCACCGGTGAAGGTTCCGAACTGCTCTATCGCGGCATTGCCTCCAGGGCCTTCGAGCGCCGCTTCCAGCTTGCCGACCATCTCGACGTCGTCGGCGCTACACTGAAGAACGGCCTGCTCTTCGTCGACCTCAAGCGCAACATTCCCGAAGAGCTGAAGCCGCGCAAGATCGCCATTACGGCGTCTTCGGCCAAGGCCAAGCAGATCGAGGCCAAGACCGCCAACTGATCCAATAGCCTCCCAAGGCAAAGGCGGTGCCGAAAGGCGCCGCCTTTTTTATTGGCGGCCCGTTGCGGCAGCGACGACGGCCTCGACGTTTTGCCGGTGAACGGGTTCGTATGGCGCGAAATAATCCACCGCACCCCTGGCGAACATGTCGGCGCCGAAAGTTCTCAGATCCTGCCTCGCCAGATCTGGCTCGTGCCGGCAGGCAAGCAGCTTGGCGACATAGGCCTGCGTCGCCGCGATGAAGCTCGTGTCATAGCCGCCCGCCTCTATTGCTTCCAGGGAGCCGTGGTTTGGCAAGATCCGGTTTATTTTCCAGCTGGCTATGCGTTCGAGATCGATCAAATGTTCGGCCAGTCGATCTGGCTCGGCGACATAGGTGATCGGGTCCTCCAGCGTGTCGCCCGCCAGCAACAGGCCGGTGTCGGGCATGAGCAGCACGCTGCCATCATGGCTGTGGATCTCGACCTGGCGAAGCTCGACGGCGACCGACCCCACCATGAGGCTGAGGCTGCCAGCAAAGGTCCTGGTCGGCAGCACAAGCGGCATGATCGGCGGATTCCCACCTTCGATTTCAGCGCGGTTGCGCGCCAGGGCCGAGGCGGTGAGATCGTTGGCGATGATCTCGCAATCCCGGAACACCTCGTTGCCGGCGATGTGATCGTCATGCCAGTGGCTGAGCACGACGCGGATCGATTTTACGCCCAAGCCTTCAAGCGTTTGCCTGATAAAGCGGGCATGAGGCAGCGAAATATGCGTGTCATAGACAAGCGCCTGCGATCCATCGACGATCGCATAGGTGCAGATGCCGAGGGTATAGGCACCGTCGTCGAGCCAGTTTGGCTCATCCGACCAGGCGCGAACGCCGTCGATGCGGCCATCGTAGAAGCCGAGGACGTTTGGCGCCGGACGAATGAGCCGCATGGTCGAGCCGAGAGGCGGTCTGGTCATCTGTTTGCTCGCAACTCCGCAGCTCAGGCGATCAGCTGGCCAAAGCGGTCGACCTCTTCGGCCGTCGTGGCAAAACTGGTGACGAAGCGATAGAGCGCCTCGTCCTCGCCTATGTGGCCGTCGAAACCATGCGGCTTGTGCCAGTCGTAGAAGGCAGCGCCCGCCGCCTGCAGCTTTTCGGCTTCGGCTTTCCTGATCACCGCGAACACCTCATTCGCCTGCGGCAGCCATGCCAGCTTCGCCGAGGCCGAGTCCTCGATCGCCGCCGCAAGGCGGGCGGCCATGGCGTTGGCATGCCTGGCTGTGTCGAGCCACAGCCCATCCCTGAAATAGGCTTCGAACTGCGCCGCGACGAAGCGCGACTTGGAAAACAGCTGGGCGGCGCGTTTGCGCAGGAAGGCCAATTCCCGGGCGCGGTCGAGATCGAACAGCACGATCGCTTCCGCGCACCAGCAGCCATTCTTGGTGCCGCCGAAGGACAGGATGTCGACGCCGCGTTTCCAGGTCATTTCGGCCGGGCTCGTGTCGAGCGCGACCAGCGCGTTGGCAAAGCGGGCGCCGTCCATGTGCAGCGGCACGGAATGCCTTTTGGCGATCGCCGAAATCGTCTCGATCTCGTCCAGGCCGTAGATGGTGCCGACCTCGGTCGACTGGGTGACCGAAACGGCCATCGGGCGCCCCCAATGGACGATTTCGGGCGCGAAGCGGCCAATGATCCTTTCCAGATTGTGCGGGTCGACCTTGCCCAGCGCGCCGTCGACGGCATGAAGCCGCGAGCCGCCGGAAAAATACTCCGGCGCGCCGCATTCATCTTCGATCACATGCGATTCGCGGTGGGCGAAGGAAATACCGCCGGGCTTGTTGAAGGTGGTCAGAGACAGTGAGTTGGCGGCCGTACCGGTCGCCACGAAGAACACCGCGACCTCGCGTTCGAAAATCTCGCTGAAGCGCCGGTAAACGGCCTGGTCGAGTGCGCCGTCGCCATAGGCGGTGGAAAAGCCGCCGGCATTGGCGGACAGGCCAGCGGCGATGTTGGGATGGGCGCCTGCCCAATTGTCGGAAGCGAAGAACATGCATCTGCCTGTGTTTTGGGGAAATCAGCTTGAAGTTGACTGGTTTCGCAGGTCGACCGCAAGGGGCCAGACGCTGGAAAACCGTTAAAGCCAGTCAATCTGGCCGGGCATCGGCCGGCGACCGAAGCTTACGTTTCTGCTCGGCTTGACGTAATTTTCTGTCGTCGGCGGCCCAAGTTTTTTGTGAATCGGTCTTGTGTGCGTCCAAGATTTCTGTCATAAAAATTTAGGACAGTAGTGCTGTCTTATTTTGTCGCGCAAAACAGGCTGGATTGGCGTATCATTTGGGCCTCTCCGGCTATAGCCGCGAGCGACAGGTGGACGGCCTCAATCTGGCCTGTACGAATACGAGCCATGCGGAAAGCCGCCTGGTTCGGCAAGGATTTCGCAAGACGTGCCGCAAGGATCAGGGGTGAGCCAAGCGCTTGCCGAGGCAAACCAGCGCCCGAAGGGCTGGGAACGGAGGACAGGACGATGACGGACATGACGCTCTCTGCGACGAACGGCCCGGCCGCGCAGACGAAAGCGGCAACCGTCAAAAACGCGTTCCGAACCAACACCGGTTTCTCCGCGCACGGCCTCTACGACCCGCGCAACGAGCATGACGCCTGCGGCGTCGGCTTCATCGTCAACATGAAGGGCGTGAAGTCGCATCAGATCGTCAAGGACGGGCTTGCCGTGCTTGAAAACCTGACGCATCGCGGCGCCGTCGGCGCCGATCCGCTGGTGGGCGATGGTGCCGGCGTTCTGGTGCAGCTTCCAGACCGTTTCTTCCGCGAGGAGATGGCGGCCCAGGGCATCGAACTGCCGCCGGTGGGCCAGTACGGCGTCGGACACTGGTTCATGCCGCAGGACGCAGCGCTTCGCGCCCATATCGAGGACATCATCGCCGAATCGGCGCAGTCCGAGGGGCTTCCGCTCATCGGTTTCCGTGACGTGCCCGTCGACAATTCCTCCCTGTCGAAGGCTCCGGACATCGCCGCGTCCGAGCCGTTCCATCGGCAGATCTTCATCGGCCGTACAGCCGACATCACCGACGACGAGGAGTACGAGGCCAGGCTCTACCTGCTGCGCAAGGTCATATCGGGCCGCATCTACGCCGAGAACGACAACAAGGACATCGGCGCCTACTGCGTGTCGCTGTCGGCGCGCACCATCGTCTACAAGGGCATGTTCCTGGCCTATCAGGTCGGCGCCTATTACAAGGACCTGACCGATCCGCGCTTCGACACCGCGCTGATCCTGGTCCACCAGCGCTTCTCGACCAACACCTTCCCGTCGTGGAAGCTGGCGCATCCCTATCGCATGGTCGCGCACAATGGCGAGATCAACACCGTGCGCGGCAACAACAACTGGATGGCGGCGCGCCAGGCGTCGGTCGATTCCGAACTGTTCGGCAACAACATCTCGAAGCTATGGCCGATCTCCTACGACGGCCAGTCCGACACCGCCTGCTTCGACAATGCGCTCGAGTTCCTGTTCCAGGGCGGCTACACGCTCAGCCACGCCATGATGATGCTGATCCCGGAAGCCTGGGCCGGCAACAAGCTCATGGATGCCGACCGCAAGGCCTTCTACGAGTACCATGCCGCGCTGATGGAGCCGTGGGACGGACCGGCGGCGGTCGTCTTCACCGATGGTCGCCAGATCGGCGCCACGCTCGACCGCAACGGACTGCGCCCGGCGCGCTACATCGTCACCGACGATGACCGTGTCATCATGGCCTCGGAAGCCGGCGTGCTGCCGGTGCCGGAGGAGAGGATCGTCAAGAAGTGGCGGCTGCAGCCCGGCCGCATGCTTCTGATCGACCTCGAGAAGGGACGCATCGTCTCCGACGAGGAGATCAAGTCCGAGATCGCGACCAAGCACCCCTACAAGACCTGGCTCGCCAACACGCAGCTGATCCTGGAAGACCTGAAGCCGGTCGAGCCGCGCGCGCTGCGCAAGGATGTCAGCCTGCTCGACCGTCAGCAGGCGTTCGGCTACAGCCAGGAAGACACCAAGCTGCTGATGTCGCCGATGGCGACGACAGGCCAGGAAGCGGTCGGCTCGATGGGCACCGACACGCCGATCTCGGCCATGTCGGACAAGTCGAAGCTGCTCTACACCTATTTCAAGCAGAACTTCGCCCAGGTCACCAACCCGCCGATCGACCCGATCCGCGAGGAGCTGGTGATGAGCCTGGTCTCCTTCATCGGTCCACGTCCCAACATCTTCGACCTGGTCGGCAATTCGCGCCGCAAGCGGCTCGAAGTGCGCCAGCCGATCCTGACCAATGGCGATCTCGAGAAGATCCGCTCCATCGGCCACACCGAGGACCGTTTCGACACCAAGACGATCGACATCACCTATGCCTCGAATGAGGGGGCCGCGGGCATGCAGGGCGCCATCGACCGCTTGTGCGAGCGAGCGGAGGCGGCGGTCGCCGGCGGCTACAACATCATCATCCTGTCCGACCGCCAGGTTGGGCCGGACCGCATCGCCATACCGGCGCTGCTGGCAACGGCCGCGGTCCATCACCACCTGATCCGCAAGGGCCTGCGCACCTCCGTCGGCCTTGTCGTGGAATCCGGGGAGCCGCGCGAAGTGCATCATTTCTGCTGCCTTGCCGGCTACGGCGCCGAAGCGATCAATCCCTATCTCGCCTTCGACACGCTCACCGACATGCACAAGCGCGGCGAGTTGCCGGCGGAAGTCGACGCCTACGAGGTTGTCTCCCGCTACATCAAGTCGATCGGCAAGGGCATCCTCAAGGTGATGTCCAAGATGGGCATCTCGACCTACCAGTCCTATTGCGGTGCACAGATCTTCGACGCCATCGGGCTGAAGTCGGATTTCGTGCAGAAGTATTTCACCGGCACCGCCACGCTGATCGAAGGCGTCGGACTGGACGAGATCGCGGCCGAGACGCTCAGCCGCCACACAGACGGCTTCGGCAATGATCCGGTGTTGCGCAACAGCCTCGAAGTCGGCGGCGAATACATGTTCCGCATGCGCGGCGAGGCGCATATATGGTCGCCCGACGCGGTCGCCACCCTGCAGCATGCCGTGCGGCAGGGATCGTGGGAGACGTTCAAGGACTATTCCGCCCAGATCGACAGCGAGACGGCGCGGGCCCAGACCATTCGCGGCCTGTTCAGGATCAAGCTCGCGGATGAGACTGGCCGCAAGAAGGTCGCGCTCGATGAGGTGATGCCGGCGGCCGACATCGTCAAGCGGTTTTCGACCGGAGCGATGTCCTTCGGCTCGATCTCGCGGGAGGCGCACACCACGCTGGCGCGCGCCATGAACCAGATCGGCGGCAAGTCCAACACCGGCGAGGGCGGCGAAGAGGCCGACCGCTATTTGCCACTGCCTGGCGGCGGCAAGAATCCCGAACGCTCGGCGATCAAGCAGGTCGCCTCGGGCCGTTTCGGCGTGACGGCGGAGTATCTTGTCAATTCCGATGTCATGCAGATCAAGGTGGCGCAGGGCGCCAAGCCCGGCGAAGGCGGCCAATTGCCCGGCCACAAGGTCGACGCCACCATCGCCAAGGTCCGGCATTCGACGCCGGGCGTCGGCCTGATCTCGCCGCCGCCGCATCACGACATCTATTCAATCGAGGATCTGGCACAGCTGATCTATGATCTGAAGAACGTCAATCCGGCGGCCGATGTCTCGGTCAAGCTGGTGTCGGAGGTCGGCGTCGGCACGGTTGCGGCGGGCGTCGCCAAGGCGCGCGCCGACCATATCACCATCTCGGGCTATGATGGCGGCACTGGCGCCTCGCCGCTGACCTCGCTCAAGCATGCCGGCAGCCCATGGGAAATGGGCCTGGCCGAGACGCACCAGACGCTGGTGCTGAACGGCCTGCGGTCGCGCGTCGCGCTGCAGGTCGATGGCGGGTTGCGCACCGGGCGCGACGTCATCATCGGCGCGTTGCTCGGCGCCGACGAGTTCGGCTTCTCGACCGCGCCGCTGATCGCGGCCGGCTGCATCATGATGCGCAAGTGCCACCTCAACACCTGTCCGGTCGGCGTCGCGACGCAGGATCCGGTGCTGCGCAAGCGCTTCAAGGGCACGCCCGAACACGTCATCAACTTCTTCTTCTATGTGGCGGAAGAGGTGAGGGCGCTGCTCGCCGAGATGGGCTACACCCATATCGACCAGATCATCGGCGATACCGACCTTCTGGAAAAGCGCGACCTGATCGTGCACTGGAAGGCGCGCGGGCTCGATTTCTCGAAGATGTTCTTCAAGCCGGACGCGCCGCATGAAGCCGTGCACTGGACCGAACGGCAGAAGCATCCGATCGACGACGTGCTCGACCGCAAGCTGATCGAACTGGCAAAGCCGGCGCTCGAGAGCAAGCAGCCGGTCAGCATCGAGGTCGACATCCGCAATGTCGACCGTTCGACGGGCGCCATGCTGTCGGGCGAAGTGGCCAAGCGCTTCAAGCACAAGGGCCTGCGCGAGGACACGATCTCGGTGAAGCTGACCGGCACCGCCGGCCAGTCCTTCGGCGCCTTCCTGGCGCGCGGCATCTCGTTCGATCTCGTCGGCGCCGGCAATGACTATGTCGGCAAGGGGCTGTCGGGCGGACGCATCGTCATCCGGCCACCGGAAGAGGCCAAGATCGTCGCGGCGGAATCCATCATCGTCGGCAATACGGTGCTCTATGGCGCGACCGAGGGCGAGGCCTATTTCGCCGGTGTCGCCGGCGAGCGTTTCGCGGTGCGCAACTCGGGCGTGGCCGCCGTCGTCGAAGGTGTCGGCGATCATGGCTGCGAGTACATGACCGGCGGCATCGTCGTCGTCATCGGCCAGACCGGCCGCAACTTCGCCGCCGGCATGTCGGGTGGCGTCGCCTATGTGCTCGACGAGGCGGGCGATTTCGCCGAACGCTGCAACATGGCGATGGTCGAACTGGAACCGGTGCCGGAAGAAGACGATTTGATGGAAAGACTGCTGCATCATGGCGGCGACCTCGACCACAAGGGTCGCGTCGACGTATCGGGCGACATGACCAGCCATGACGAGGAGCGGCTCTATCAGCTGATCTCCAACCATGTGCACTACACCGGCTCGGTGCGCGGCCGCGAGATCCTCGACGACTGGGCGATTTTCCGGCCGAAATTCCGCAAGATCATGCCGGTCGAATACCGACGTGCGCTGATCGAGATGGAACGCATGCGCATGGGCGTGGCGGCCGAATAGACTTTTGGAATTGCCGGGAAGCCCAGGTTTCCCGGCCCCAACTTTCAACGACAGTTTGACCTCGTGCGGAAGGTTGCCATGGCTGCCTCAAGAGGTTAACGGGTGCGGCGAAAACCGCACCATCTGGACAGCAGGAACTGGACTATGGGCAAGGTAACAGGCTTTCTCGAAATCGACCGGCAGGTGCACAAGTACCAGCCGGCTTCCGACCGCATCCGGCATTTCCGTGAGTTCACGCTGCCGATGTCGGACAAGGAGGTCGAGAAACAGGCCGCGCGCTGCATGGATTGCGGCATTCCGTACTGCCACGGGCCGACGGGCTGCCCGATCCACAACCAGATCCCCGACTGGAACGACCTCGTCTACAATGGCGACTGGGACAACGCGATCCGCAACCTGCATTCGACCAACAACTTCCCGGAGTTCACCGGCCGCATCTGCCCCGCGCCCTGCGAGGAAGCCTGCACGTTGAACCTCGAGGACATTCCCGTCGCCATCAAGACGGTCGAGCAGGCGATCGCCGACAAGGCCTACGAGACCGGTCACATCAGGCCCTATCCGCCGGAAAAGAAGACCGGCAAGCGTGTCGCCATCATCGGCTCCGGCCCGGCCGGCATGGCTGCCGCCCAGCAGCTTGGCCGCGCCGGCCATGATGTTCATGTCTACGAGCGCGAGAGCCGGCCCGGCGGGCTGATGCGCTACGGCATTCCGGACTTCAAGATCGAGAAGCACTATATCGACCGGCGCATCGAGCAGATGCAGGGCGAGGGCGTGATCTTCCACTGCGACGTCAATGTCGGTGTCGGCAAGCCCGTTGCCGAGCTGCTCGCCGAACATGATGCCGTGTTGTATTGCGGCGGTTCCGAAACCCCACGCGCGGCCGGCATTCCAGGCGACGACCTCGGCGGCGTGCATGACGCGATGCCGTATCTGGTGCAGCAGAACAGGCGCGTCGGTGGCGAGCCGATCCAGTCGGTGGCATGGCCGTCGCATCCGATCATCGCCGGTGGCCAGCATGTCGTCGTCGTCGGTGGCGGCGATACCGCGTCCGACTGCGTCGGCACCGCCTTCCGCCAGGGTGCGGTGCGCGTCACCCAGCTCGATATCCGCCCGCAGCCGCCGGAGAAGGAAGACAAGCTTTCGGTCTGGCCCTACTGGGCGACCAAGATGCGCACCTCGTCCTCGCAGGCGGAGGGGGCGGAGCGCGAATTCCAGGTGGCGACGCTCGAGTTCATCGGCGAAGAAGGCCAACTGACCGGCGTCAAGTGCTGCGAGGTCGACGACAAGCGCAAGCCGATCCCCGGCACCGAATTCGTCATCCGCGCCGATCTCGCCTTCATCGCCATCGGCTTTGCCGGGCCGGCCGTGGCCGGGGTGGTGTCGGAGCTGGACGGGCAGATGAAGATTGCCACCGACAGCCGCCGTTCTCGCAATGTCGAGGCCAATGACCGCGACTACAGGACCAGCGTCGACAGGCTCTACGCAGCGGGAGACGTGCGTCGTGGCCAGTCGCTGGTGGTCTGGGCGATCCGCGAGGGTCGTCAGGCGGCGCGTTCGATCGACGAGGCGCTGATGGGGTCGAGCGTCCTACCCCGCTGAGCCCGCTGGAAACTCCCGCGGCCACAAGACCGGCAGGGGCGAGTTTCGAAACCGCCTCGGAGGTCCGCAGTTCTCAGGGACCCCTAAGGATTGACCGCCGTCGTCGTATCGACTGTGGCGGTGGCCGCGGGATTTGCCTTGGGCGGCCACGAGAAATCGTCGGCGCGGCCGGGCGAAGCCTGCGACGCCTTGCCCTCGACCACCAGTTTTTCGCCGGGCAGGTTCGGATTGGCCTTTGCCGGCGGTGCCGCGCCCAGCAGTTCGGAACCGCCGTCGAGCGCCGGATCGCTGAGCAGCATCGGCGCGGTGCGGTCGATGACGATGGGCGCCGCGGCAGGCGCTGGCGCCTCGACGGGAGCGCCCGCCGGAGCGGAAGCCGTGACCGGGCTTCCCGGCGCGGTGAGGCCCAGGATCTTCAACAGCGGTTTTTCGGTGTAGAAGGCGAGCTTGCGCTTGCCGGCCTTCGACACGTTGATGCCGTCATCGGCGCGCAGCCGCACGGGCTGGCCGTTCATGTCGGGGCCGCTGGTGACGAAGGCGCCGTTCTCGTCGACGAATCCATCCCAGACGTCGACGAATTCGCCGCCATGGGCTTCGGCCGCCTGCCGGTAGATGTCGTTGAAGGCCAGCATGTCCGAGGTCATCTTCGGCACCCGGAACGCCGGCATGCCGACCCACAGGAAAGGCACCTTGGCCTCCGCGATGGCTTTGCCGAACGCGTCGGTTCGGTGCTCATACTCCTTGGTCCAGTTCTCGGACCGAGGCTGTTCGCGCACGTCGCCCACCTTCATTTGCTGGCGGTCGTTGGAACCCAGCATGACGACCACGGCGGCGGGTTTTTCAGCCTCGATCAGCGACTTGATCTGTTCGGGCCAGTTGTAGAAGTCGTCGCGCACGAAGCCTGATGAGCCATTGGAGCGAGCGACTATCCTGATGCCGGCGTTTTCGCCAAAGGCGGTGTCGAGGCCTTCGGCAAGGCCGGCCGCCATGAAATCACCGACCACCAGCACGGTGCGGGCATCGGGCGCCTTCTCGACGATCGGCGTCTCTGGCTCGGCCGGCGCACGCGGGACGCGGGGCTTGCGCGGCTTTGGCCTCGCCTTCTGGATGTCGAGCGGCGGCTCGATCCGCTCGCTGCGGCGCGGAAACAAAAGATCGCGCAACGACCAGCCACGGCTTTGCTGCTGTTCCTGCGCCATGGCCGGGCTGTGGAGGGCTGCCGCAACACCGACGGTGAGTACGACGACGGCCAGAATCAGCACCGGCACGCGACGAACAAGCCTTGCGATGCGCGCAGCCGAAGCCAATCGTTTCCTCCATCCCTTGGCGCGCTTCCCGTGAAAAATCGCATCGACTTTCAGGAGAACCTTGCGCCAATCAGATTGCTACAGTGTCCTTGGCGCGTCCGAAAGGCCGCGCGGCACCGCGGGTGGCCCTATTTCTTCCGGAGCCACTTCAGCACTTCCATGCTCGGATAGCCGTCCTGGGTCAAGCCGGCCTTGGCCTGGAAGGCCATGATGGCGGTCTTCGAGCCGTCGCCGATCTTGCCGTCGAACTTGCCGTCGTAAAGGCCGTGCTGGGAAAGCCGCTTCTGCAGCTCCTGCCTTTCCTCGAAAGTGAGCTTCGTAAAGGGCCGCTTCCAGTCCTGCACAAGACCGCTGGAACCGGCGATTTCGTCGGCAAGCAGACCGACGGCAAGCGCATATTTGTCGGCGTTGTTGTAGGCCTTGATGACCGAGAAATTCCTGATCATCAGGAAGGCTGGTCCACCGCGGCCGTCCGGCACTTTCAGCGTCGCCTTGTCCGTGCCGTTCTTGAACGGTTTTCCGTTGGCCCTGACGACGCCGAGCGCCTGCCATTGCGCCAGCGTTTTCGATCCGGCGGGAAGTTTGCCGGCCGGCAGGGTGACTTCATAGCCCCAGGTCTTGCCGGCCTGCCAGCCATTCTTCTTCAAGAGGTTGGCCGCGGTCGCCAGCGCATCGGGGATCGAATTCCAGATGTCGCGCTTGCCATTGCCGTCCATGTCGACGGCATAGTGCTGATAGCTGGTCGGGATGAACTGGGTCTGGCCCATGGCGCCGGCCCAGGACCCGCTCAGATGGCTTTCGTCAATGTCACCGGTCTGCAGGATCTTCAGCGCGGCGATCAATTGGGTGCGGGCGTATTTCGAACGCTTCGGATCGGCATAGGCCAAAGTCGCCAGCGAGCGCACGACATTGCGCATGATGTCATCGCGCTTGAGGATCTCGCCATAGTTCGATTCCATCGACCATATGGCCAGAAGAATGTTTCGGTCGACGCCGAACCTGGACTCGATCCTGTCCAGCCACGGCCTCCACTTCTTGGCCATCTGCTGGCCGACGGCGACAGATTGGTCGTGGACGCGGTTGTCGAAGTAATCCCAGGCAGGCGCGGTGAATTCAGGTTGCGTGCGTGCCTTTTCCAGCACGACCGGATCGACGTCCTTGATGTCCCCGAAGGCCTGGTCGTAAAGGGCGCCGGAAACGCCGCTTTGCACGGCAGTGGCGCGGAATCCGGCGACCCATTGCCGGAAACCGGCATCGGCGAAGGCAGGCCCGGCAGGCATCAGCAGAGCGAGCGAGAGGCTGGCGGCCGTCATGACGCTGGTCAAACGTTTTGCGGCATTGCGAACGGACATTTTTTTCCTCCTTCTCTGTCTCAGGAAAGACCATTCATCGCCGAACCGGGTTAGGAATTAGTTTACCATAGGTGTCGCCTGGAACGAAAAGACACCTCGATGCTTTAACCGGTGCCCCTTACCCACCCAGTAATCTTCAATTCCGGCGCGAAAATGTCGCGAGACAGGGATTGCGGAGCCGGCCAGCAAACGGATAATTGAAAGCATGAAGAGAGTTCGCAAGGCAGTTTTCCCGGTCGCCGGCCTCGGCACACGGTTTCTCCCGGCCACCAAGGCTGTTCCCAAGGAAATGCTGACCGTCGTCGACAGGCCGGTCATCCAATATGTCGTCGACGAGGCGCGCGAGGCGGGCATCGAGCATTTCATCTTCGTGACCGGCCGCAACAAGGCAGTCATAGAAGATCATTTCGATATCCAGTTCGAGCTCTATGACACGCTGGCACAGCGCGGCAAGGATGAGCAGCTTGCCCGCCTGCAGCGGCTGCAGCCGGCGCCGGGGCAGACCAGCTTCACCCGCCAGCAGGCACCGATGGGGCTCGGCCATGCCGTCTGGTGCGCGCGCGAACTGGTTGGCGACGAACCTTTCGCGCTGCTGTTGCCCGACATGATCATGCAGTCGGAAAAGAGCTGCATGAAGGCGATGGTCGAGCTGTACGAGGAAACCGGCAACAACATCATCGCGGTGCAGGAGTGCGATCCCGCCGAAGCCCATAAATACGGCATCGTCGGCCGCGGCGAGGATACGCATCATGGCTTCCGCATCACCGAGATGGTGGAAAAGCCGAAGACCGGCACCGCGCCGTCCAATCTCTACATCAATGGGCGCTACATCCTGCAGCCCGAGATCTTCAAGATACTCGAAGACCAGGAACAAGGTGCTGGCAACGAGATCCAGCTCACCGACGCGATGCTGAAACTGGAAAAGCAGCAGCCCTTCTATGGCTACCACTATCAGGGCCGCACCTTCGATTGCGGATCGCCGGAAGGCTTCGTCGAGGCCAATGTCGCCTTCGCGCTGTGGCGCAGCGACATGAACGAGAACATCGCTGGCGTCATCCGCACGCTGCTCGATGAGATAAAACCATCGGCGCGGCGCGGCGCGGCCTAAGGCAACCACCCCGCCATACTTCCTACCTCTGCACTTTCAGGCCCAGGTAGATGCTGTTGGCGGTGTAGTCGCGGCCAGGCAGGTTGCTGGTCAGCTTTTCGGTTCTCACCCGGCTGGTGAGGCCGGCATAGCGGTTCAACCACCATGTCAGCCCGGCTTCGGCGCTCAAGGTCATGTCGTGGCCATCGATGCCGATATAGTCGCGCCAGTCCAGGCCCAGAGCCGCATTCCCGGTCAGGTTGGCGCGAATCTGCCGTTCGCCCGTCAAGCGACCTGAATAGAGGATGTCGCCGCTTTGCCCGGCGGTGGTCGTGCCTTCGACGGTGGTCTTCCCGGTCAGGCCGATCATGGTGCCGCGTTCCGGCGACCATTTGAGGTCGGCGTTCATGGTCGCACCCGAGATCGCCTCCAGCCGGTCGTCGTCGATCGCTTCCCTTAGCCAGCCGGCCGAGAATTCGCCGGAGAGCTTCTCGCCCATGTCCAGTTGCAGGCCGGCGCGCGCGCCGAGCCGTGTCGAGGAGCGCTCGAAGCCATCGGTGTCGAAGCGAAGATCATAGGCCCGGCGACCGACCTCGATCTCGGTGAAGGGGGTGATGGCGGGGGAGATTTCGTAGCCGGTCCGCAAGGTCGCCGTATAGAGCGTGGAGTCGCGATCCTTCTGCGACAAGGAGGTGCCGTCCGAAAGCTTGGCGTTGCCATAGAAGTCGTGCGCGACCGCGCCGGTCAACGCATAGCGCATCTTGCCGACATCCTTCTCGATGCCGAGGCTGCCGTTCACGGTCTGCCGCAGCGGCTGCGAGGAGACACCGGCAATGGCGTCCGGCGACGAGGCCGATTCCGGTACGGCCTCGTAGCCGAGCTTGGCGATGGCGCGCAACTCATTGTCGAGGTCAACGTTGAGCTGGCCTTCGATGCGGCCCTGCGCATTATGAACCGGGTAACCCGATACGGTCTCGCGGAAAAGGCCGTAGCCGTCGATCGTCGCCGAGTTCTCGCGCCAGTCCGAGGCGGCGGAAAAGCGCAGCGCCGTCTCGGACAACAGCGCCGACTTGCCGGCATTGCTCGAATCGCCATTCGACGTGGCGGTGAGGCCCTGTTCGATCGTCGGCCGTATGACGAAGGAGCCCCACTTGACGCCGGTGGCGGCAAAGGGATCGTCCTCGACCTTCTTGTTCTGGCCTTCGATGGAGGCGATGCGTTCGGCGCCGGGGTCGAGCTTCTGCCGGTCGGCGCTGTCGATGGTGAGGGCACGGCGGTTGGCCGTCTGATCCGCGTCGGTATTGTCAGCGCTTCCCACCGCGGCCGCAGTGGCGCCCGTGGTCGCGGCGGGGCCCGTGGTCGCGGTCGTCGACTTCTTCTTCGATTTGTCGGCGGCCCTGGACTTGTCCGCCGCCTTTTGCCTGGCAGTCGATGGGCGGCGAGGCTTCGGCGGCGCCGTGGTGTCGGTGGATGTGTCGTCGGTGGCAGCCGGAGGATCGAAAACACTGCCGGTCGCGGTCGCGTCGTTGGTGTTCGTGTCGTCAGGCACGGCGCCGGCGCTGGCCGGCAGGTAGGTTCGCGCCGGTGCGTTGTCCTGCGCCGCGTTGGCCGATGCCTGCTGGGCCTGCTTGGCAAGAGCCAGTTTTCTCGCCTTGCGCTGCTGATCGGACAGGATCGCCGATTCCGAGACCTCGCCACGCAGTTCCGTTTCCTGGGCATGGAGGGGCGCCGGGCGCAGCAAGGCAAGCATGCTGGTCGCCAGCAGCAAGGCGCAGGCCGCCTTGCCCCTTCGTCCTCTTGATTTTTCTGGCTGGGCCCCGGACATCGCCACCACTGCTTGCGCGGCGCACGCGCGCCATACTTACCGAACCGTAAATGGGGATGGTTAACGGAGGGTTGAGGCAGCGACCCGCCGGCACCCTCGGCCGCCGATTTCCAAAGCGATACATGCGGCTTGCGCCAGGCGTCTTGTATTTCATGAATGCCGTTAGGCCAGACCACCGCACAGTCTTGGGCAATGCGCATCGGCGGCATTTCCGTTGGACAGGCGGACGGCAAAGCGCTAATCGCATCACCCATGCATGCGGGATCCCTCGATAAGAAGCCCTTGGACCGGCAAGCGTCGATCGCTTCGGCGCTGAGAACGGTGGCAACCGAACAGGCCGGTGTCGCGGCGCTCGCGGAGGCGCTCGAGAACGGACTGGCCGGGCCTTTCGCCCAGGCTGTCGACATCGTGTCAAAAATCGAAGGCCGGGTCATCGTCACCGGTGTCGGCAAAAGCGGCCACATCGGCTCGAAGATCGCGGCGACGCTGGCTTCGACCGGCACGCCGGCTTTCTTTGTCCATCCTGTCGAAGCCAATCACGGCGATCTCGGTATGATCGCCAAGGACGATGCCATCATCGCCATGTCGTGGTCGGGCGAGAGTCTCGAGCTCAAGGGCATCATCGCCTATTCCAGGCGGTTCTCCATTCCGCTGATTGCGATCACTGCCGGAGAGACGTCGGCGCTGGCGCGCGCGGCGGATGTGGTGCTCCTGCTGCCACGGGCTCAGGAAGCCTGTCCGCACGGCCTGGCGCCGACGACGTCGACGCTGCTGCAACTGGTGATGGGCGACGCGCTGGCGATCGCCTTGCTCGAGGCCCGCGGCTTCACACCGGACCATTTTCGCACCTTCCATCCCGGCGGCCAGCTCGGCGCCAACCTGACCCTGGTCTCCGAGATCATGCGGGTCGGCGATCAGATTCCGCTGGCCGTGCTAGGCACCAAGATGCCGGAAGCGGTCATGACGCTGTCTCAGAAAAAGGTCGGCTGCGTCTTGATCGTCGACACGAATGGCGAGCTGACCGGGATCATCACCGACGGCGATGTCGCGCGCAACCTGCACCGCAACCTGGCCGACGTTATCGTGGATGAGGTCATGACCCGCACGCCGAAGACGATCGATCCGCAGACGCTTGCGGGTACGGCGATCGCGCTGCTCAACGAGTACAATATCGGCGCGCTGGTGGTGACCAAGAACAACATGCCGTTGGGCGTGGTTCACTTCCACGATCTCTTGCGCATCGGCGCCGCCTGAAGGCTCAGACCGGCTCCACCGTCAGTTCCAGATCCGTATCGGCCGCAGCCGTCACCCGCACCTGCGTGCCAGCCGGCAGGTCCGGCCCGGAGACACGCCACAGCGTATCGCCCAGCCTGATGCGGCCGCGCCCGTTGGCGATCGGTTCGGCAAGCGTCGCCGTCTTGCCAACCATCTGCGCGCCGCGCCTGTTGAGCAGCGGCTGATCGGTCGGTTCGTCGCGGCCACCCACCAGCCTCTTGCCGACATAGGCCGAGACCAGCGACAGCGCCAGGAAGGCGAGGACCTGAACCTGCCAGGTCCAGAAGCCAGCATCCCAGAGCAACAGCGACACGGCGCCGATCAGAATTGCGGCGATGCCGACCCACAGCATGAAGATGCCCGGCGCGATGATTTCCATCGCCAGCAGGACGAAGCCGAGAACCATCCAGTTCCACGGGCCGAGTTCGGAAATGACACGATCGATCATGGCGTTCTCCTATGTTGGAGACATCAGTTGTCGGTTGGGCGCACGACCGGCGGGCGCGCGGCCTGCCGTTGCGCGCCGGCCGTGCCTTCGCCGCGGAAGACCTCCCTGGCGATCTCGCCGATGCCGCCGAGCGAGCCGATCAGAGACGACGCCTCGAAGGGCATCAGCACGATCTTGCTGTTGGTGGCCGTGCCGATCTTGCCCAGCGCCTCGGTGTATTTCTGCGCGACGAAGTAATTCAGCGCCTGCACGTCGCCCTTGGAAATCGCTTCCGACACCACCTGCGTGGCGCGGGCTTCCGCTTCGGCCGAACGCTCGCGCGCCTCGGCGTCGCGGAAGGCTGCTTCCTTGCGGCCCTCGGCCTCGAGGATCTGCGACTGCTTGAGACCCTCGGCAGCGAGGATCTGCGCGCGCTTGTTGCGCTCCGCGGTCATCTGCCGGCCCATCGATTCGATCAGATTGGCCGGCGGGTTGATGTCCTTGATCTCGACGCGGGTGATCTTGATGCCCCACGGATGCGCGGCTTCGTCGACGACGCGCAGCAGCCGCTCGTTGATGGCGTCGCGGTTGGACAAGAGCTCGTCGAGGTCCATCGAGCCCATGACGGTACGGATGTTGGTCATCGTCAGGTTGAGGATGGCGTTCTGCAAACCGGCAACCTGATAGGCGGCCTGTGCCGCATTGAGAATCTGGTAGAAGGCGATGCCGTCGACACCGACGATGGCGTTGTCGCGGGTGATGATCTCCTGGCTCGGAACGTCGAGCACCTGTTCCATCATGTTCATCTTGGCGCCGACGCGGTCGACGAAGGGCATGATGAGGTTGAGGCCAGGGCTCAGTGTCTTGGTGTAACGGCCAAAACGTTCGACGGTATAGTTATAGCCTTGCGGAATTGTCTTGATGCCCTTGAACAGCACCAGCACGACAAGCGCGACCAGAACAATGACCGCGATATCAAAACCACTGAAATCCATTTGGCTCTCCCTCAGACATCGGCCGCGCGAGCCATTCTCGCGCGGCCGACTTCACCAAAGACTTAAGTGTGTTTCAGGAGCGTTACAATCAGGTGATGAGGGATTGTTTGTGGGCTTGCGATCAGCGGTTGAAGGCAAACAGCCTTGCATCCGTGTCCTCCAGCCCGTTGATCGAGGCCGAGACAATTTCCGATGCGATCTGTGAAAAGGTGATGCCGTTGCCGCCGTAGCCCATGACGGCGTGGATGCGGGGGTGCCTGGGAATGGCACCGATATAGGGCAGGCCGGTGGTTGTGGTGCCGAAAGAACCGGCCCAGGCGAATTCGGGCCTGACATCGAGATGCGGAAACAGCCGGCCAAGCTTCTCGGATATCCGCGCGCTCTTTTCGGCGATCAGTCGATCTCGCCGCGTCTCGTCGACAAAATCCTCGTCCTCGCCGCCGCAGATGACCCGGCCGTCGGCCGTCGCGCGCATATAGAGGTACGGGTCCGAAGCCTCCCAGATGAACGCCGCCCGCGGCCAGATCTTTCGCGATTGCGAGCGCGTCGCCATCGCCCATGTCGAGATGATCTGGTGAGCCGCTGCCGGCACGACGTCGACCAGCTCGTAACCGGTGGCCAGAACAACATGCCGTGCCGTGATGGTCTGGCCATCCCTGGTCGCGACGACCACCTCGTCGGCGCTGTCCTCGATCGTCGTCGCTTCGACGGGGGCGTAGAAGCGTGCCTTCCGCTCGAGTGCCTCGAGCAGCAGCCCGGCCGTCAGTTTGCGCGGGTCGAGCGCGATGTTGCCATGGCTCAGGATGGCGCCGTCGCGGTCGATGCCGAATGTCTCCGCCAGCGGTGCCGGCGTGAGATAGGTCGCGGCGATGCCTGCTTGCCGACGCGCGTCGGCTTCATCACGCAATTCCGACGGGCCGAGCACCGTGCCGGCCAGATAGAGTGACTGGGTGCGGCTTGGGCCGCAGTTGATGCCGAGTTCGGCAATGCGGGCGGCGAGATTGGAGACGGCGAGCCGCGAGCGCCGCCAGGCCTGCTCCGCCGGGCCCTTGCCGATCATCTTCGAGAGCGTCGAAAGCGGCTGGTCGATTTCGAACTGCACCAGCGCGGTGGTTGCGGGGGTCGAGCCTTTCAGCGGGCCGCGGCGGTCGATACCAATCACCGAATGGCCGTCGGCCGTCAGCGCCTCGGCCATCATGGCACCGCTGATGCCCATGCCGATGATGAGCACATCGGTCTTCACGTCTCTTGTCAGACTAGCCGTCGGCACAGCAGGCGCGCGATAGGCGGACCAGACGGGCCGGCCGGTTCTGAGGTCGAGTTTGCGAGACATTGAATTCTCCGGAGGTGCCGCTCAACGCTCCGAAGCGTGTGTGGTTCCGGTGTCAGAGCGGCGAGCCGCTCCAACTCTTTGTTCGAGGCAATTCCGGACGGAAAACCGTTTCACACTTTTCCTGGAATTGCCTTATGCCCAGCCGGACAGTTCGCGCCGCACCATCGCCTCGATCACCGCCATGCCTTCGGCGCTGTCGTTGAGGCACGGGATGTGGGCGAAGTTCTTGCCGCCGGCATGGTGGAAGGTCTCGGCCGCCTCGCGGCCGATTTCGTCCAGCGTCTCGATGCAGTCGACCGAAAAGCCGGGATTGACGATGGCAATCGACTTCACGCCATCCTTGGCCAGTTTCTCCACCGTCTTGTCGGTATAGGGTTGCAGCCATTCCTGTGCGCCGAAGCGCGACTGGAAGGCGATGATCAGCTTCTTCTCGCTCCAACCGAGCCGTTCGCGCAACAGCCGCGTCGTCTTCTGGCAGTGGCAATGGTAGGGATCGCCCTTCTCGAAATAGGGCTTCGGGATGCCGTGATAGGAGGCGATGACGACCTCCGGCTCGAAATCCAGCGTCGCCAGATGCCGTTCGATCGAGCGGGCGAGCGCTTCGATATAGACGGGCTCGTCATGGTAAGGCGGCACGCTGCGGATGGCTGGCGCCGCACGCATCTTCATCAAGGCCCGAAAGAGCTGGTCATTGGCGGTGGCGGTGGTGGTCGCCGAGTATTGCGGATAGAGCGGGAACGACAGGATACGGTCGCAGCCTTTTTCGACCAGCCCCTGGGCAACGCTCGCGGTCGAAGGACTGCCATAGCGCATCGCCCAGTCGACGACGACATTGGGCAGGTCGGCGAGCGCCTCGGCCAGCTTTTCGCCCTGGGCACGGGTGTAGGTGCGCAGCGGCGACTCGTTCCTCTCCTGGTTCCAGATGCGGGCATAGTTGGCACCGGACTTCTTCGGTCGCGCGGTGAGCACAAGCCCATAGAGGATCGGATACCAGATCGCCCTGTTGAGTTCGATGACGCGCGGGTCGGACAGGAATTCCCGGAGATAACGCCACATCGACTTGAAATCGGTGCCGTCGGGCGTGCCGAGATTGACCAGCAGGACGCCGATCTTGCCAGCCTTGACCGGCGGATGTCCGGCCGGCAATGGGCCGATGGCCTTCGCGGGTTTGGGATCGACAGGGGTGGAAAGCGTCATGAGGGTTCTCCGGGAGACGCGAACCTAATCATCTCGCGCGCGCTTTCAATACCGCGTCTGGCCGCACCCTGGGCTGAAAACAGAAAACCCGCCCGAATTCACGGGCGGGTCTTCCTTTGAAAGGGGCGAAGCGACGTTACTTGGCTGGGATGGTCAGCGTCGCGCCAAGCTTAAGCTGGTGGGGCCTTTGGCCCTTGTTGGCCTCATAAATCTGTTTCCACTTCGTCGCGTCGCCATAGGCCTTCTTGGCCAGATCCCAATAGGTATCGCCGGCGACGATGACATGGCTGCTTTCGGCCGGAGCGGCCTCGGCCGGCTTTGCCGGCTCGGCAGCGGGCGCCGGAGTCACTGGCGCAGGTGCAGTCTCGGCTGGTTTGGCCGGTTCGGCGGGCGCCGGCGTCGACGGTGCGGTTTCGGCCGGTACGGCCGGCGGCGTGGCGGCGATATCGCCCGAATTGGCCGGCAGCGCTGGCATCGCCGGTTCGGCCGGCGCGGCTTCAGCTGGCTTTGCCGGTTCTGCAGCCGGAGCTGCTGGAGCCGCCTCCGCGGGTTTGGCGGGCTCGGCCGGCTTTGCTGGTTCGGCGGCAGGCGCTGCCGGAGCCGCCGCGACGGTCGCGGCGATCTCGGTGATGCGGCCGTCGAGCTTCGGCGTGTAGGGCCGGTGCGCGCCGAGATAGTCGGCGACGACCTGTTCGAGGCCCGGACCGTAGTCATAGGCGTTCTTGGCCTTCTCGGCGAAAACCTTGTAGCCGTCGCCGCCCTGGCGGACATAATTGTTGGTGGCGACGAGATAGTCCTTGTCCGGATTGAGCGGCGTCCAGGCGCCGCCCTCCATGACTTCCACCGACTTGACGCGGCCGGCATTGGGCGCGACCGACTTGTCGAAGGAGTATTTCAGGCCGGCGACCTGCGGGAAGCGGCCGGCGCCGTCCTCGATCTGGCTGAGACCGCTTTCGAGCCCCGCCACCAGGTCCTTGCCGGAAATCTGGAAGGTTGCCAGCGTGTTCTGGAACGGCAGCACGGTCAGCACCTCGCCCATGGTCACGGTGCCCTTGTCGATCGAGGCGCGCAGGCCGCCGCCATTGGAGATGACGATCTCGACGCCCTGTCCCTTGACGCGGTCGAGGATGGCGTCGGAGACGAGGTTGCCCATCGCGCATTCACGGGTGCGGCAGCTCTCGCGGCTGCCGTCGATCACGTCGGTGGTCTCGGCCACTTCCTTGTTCTTCAACGCCTCGATCGGCGCGCCAAGCTCCTTGATGCGGGCCAGCACGGCGGGATCGGGCGTGATCGACTTGTCGAGGTAGATCGGGTCGCCGCTGGCCGATTTGACGACGCCATTGTCGTCGAACACCACCTTGAACTCGCCGAGATATTTCGAATAGGACGCCGCCTGCACCACCGGCACCTTGTAGCCGTCCGGGTTGTCGACCATCGTCGGGTAGGGGCCTTCCGCCTTCGGGTCGGTGTTCGACAACAGCGAATGGCTGTGGCCGCCGACGACGACGTCGATGCCCGGGATCCTGGCAATGACATCGCGCTCGCGCCTGTAGCCGATATGGGTTACGGCGATGATCTTGTTGACGCCCTCGCCCTTCAGTTTCTCGACCTCGGCGGTGATCGACTTGACGTCGTCCTCAATGCTGATGTTGGGGCCGGGCGAGGCGAGTTCCGGCGTGTCGTTGGTGACGGCGCCGATGATGCCGATCTTCTGGCCACCGACCTCGACGACGATCGACGGCTTGACGCGGTCGCCGAGCTTGGACTGCGCGTTGGCCTTCACATTGGCGCCGAGCACCGGAAACTTGATCATGTCGAGGAACGGCGCCAGCGCCGTTTCGCCGTCATCGAACTCGTGGTTGCCGAGCGCCATGGCGTCGAACCTCATCTCGTTGAGGAACTCGCCTTCGACCTTGCCCTTGTAGGTCGTGTAGAACAGGGACCCCTGGAAATTGTCGCCGGCGCTGAGCAGCAGCAGGTTCTGGCCTTCGAGCTTCTTGCGTTCCTGGGCGATCGCGGTGATCAGCCGGCCCGCGCCGCCGATGCATTCGCCCTTGGTCTCCTCCTCGGCCGAGCAGGTCGACTCGTATTTGTTGTTGCCTTCGATGCGGCTGTGCCAGTCGTTGATGTGCAGGATGTTCAGTGTGTAGTCGGCAAAGGATGCGCCAGCCGACAGGCCGAGCGTGGAGGCAGAAAGGGCGGCAATGGCAGCAAGTTTCTTCATCTTCGTCTCCCGGAAAGCTGATCAGAGGCGTTTAACGCTCTTGCCAGACTGGAACATGACAGCCGGCATTTTCCGACATGTTCCCATCGCGTTCCGGATGACGCAAGCGGAAATCCGGATGCGCTTTGCCGGCATAAAAAAGGACGGCGGCCATCGGCCGCCGTCCTGCGCAGGAATGGATGCGCTGGTTCAGGTGCGCCGTGTCAGCACGAAATTCTGGCCCGAGGCGCTGGTGCAGTTGAGCTGGCTTGTCGAAACCATCAGGCAGTTGAAGCTGACCGGCGTCTGGCGGATCAGCGAGGTGCCGTTGATCTGCACCGAAGTGGCACCGGTCATCGTGTAGCTGCCGTCGGCGAGCTTCTGGCCTGTGTCGGTGGCGACTGTCGTAAAGGTACCGCCGGTGAAGGTCGAAAGGCCGGTGCCCTTGGCATCGATCCAGGAGCCTTCGACGCCTTTCGGCGCGGCCGCCATCGGCGGCTGATCAGGGCCGCTGGTGGCGCAAGCGGCAAGCATCGTCGCAAGGGCGCCAGCCATGCTCATCGAAAGAACTTTGCGCGCAATGGTCATATGAAAATCCTCTCCTCTCGCATCGGCCCGAAAATCGGAATCGATTTTCGGGAAGCCCCGATGCGTGCATCCAAGTTTCGAGAGCGTACCTTGTGCGTCCAAATGGACGCACGTCGCTCTCGTCCGCATCCCTTCAATCGCCCGATTTCCGGGCGATTGCAAGGCAGGGAGATATGCTCCGCAGGGTGCTATCGAACGAGGATGTTGCGGAATTGCCACGGGTCGTTCCGGTCGAGGTCTTCCGGGAACAGGCCGGGGCGGTTATCGAGCGGCGTCCAGTCGGTGTAGTGGCCCTCGATCGGCCCGAGATACTGGGACTGCACTTCCAGGCAGCGCCTGTAGTCCATCTCGTCGGCCTCGACGATGCCGGCCTGCGGGTTTTCCAATGCCCAGACCATGCCGGCAAGAACCGCCGAGGTGACCTGCATGCCTGTGGCGTTCTGGTAGGGCGCCAGCTTGCGCGCCTCGGCGAGCGAGAGATGCGAGCCGTACCAGTAGGCATTCTTGTCGTGGCCGTAGAGCAGCACGCCGAGTTCGTCGACGCCGTCGACCAGTTCATTCTCGTCGAGCACGTGGTGTACCGGCTGAGCCTTGCCGGCGGCGCCGAACATCTCGTGTAGCGACAGCACCGCGTCATTGCAGGGATGGTAGGCATAATGACAGGTCGGGCGGTAATGCACCTTGCCCTTCTTGCCGCGCACGGTGAAGAAATCGGCGATCGAGATCGCCTCGTTGTGCGTCACCAGGAAGCCGTATTGCGGGCCGGGCGTCGGGCACCATGAGCGCACGCGCGTGTTGGCGCCGGGCTGTTCCAGATAGATCGCGGCCTTGGAGCCATGCTTGTGCTTCTTGGCGTTCTTCGGCATCCACTTCTCATGCGTGCCCCAGCCGAGCTCGGCGGGCTGAAGGCCCTCGGAGATGAAGCCCTCGACCGACCATGTGTTCCAGAACACATTCATCGGCTTCGGCTTCTTGGCGCGCTGGGTGTCGCGCTCGGCGATGTGGATGCCCTTGACGCCGGCCTTCTTCATCAGCCTGGCCCAGCCCTCGCGATCTTCCTGCGCGGGTTCTGAAAATTCGAGGCCAAGATCGGTGGCGAGGTTGACCAGGGCCTGCTTGACGAACCACGAGACCATGCCTGGATTGGCGCCGCAGGTCGAGACCGCCGTCGCGCCGCCGGGCTTGTCGTGCTTTTCCTTGATCAGCGCCTCGCGCAGCGCATAGTTGGTGCGGCTGGCATTGTCGGCATTGGCATCGAAATAGAAACCAAGCCATGGCTCGACGACGGTGTCGATGTAGAGCACACCGAGCTTGCGGCAGAGCCGCATCAGATCCACCGAGCCGGTATCGACCGACAGGTTGATGCAAAAGCCCTGGCCGCCACCATTGGTCAGAAGCGGCGTGAGCAGCTTCTTGTAGTTCTTCTCGGTCACTGCTTCCTGAACGAAGGCGATGCCGCGCTCGTCGAGCAGCTTGCGGTCGGTGTCGCGCGGGTCGATGACCGTCATGCGCGACTTGTCGAACTTGAAATGGCGTTCGATCAGCGGCAGCGTTCCCCGGCCGATCGAACCAAAGCCGATCATCACGACAGGGCCGGTGATCTCACCGTAAACGGGCCAGTTTTCAGTCGCCATTTTATCGAACACTCCTTCAAAACCCAGGAAACCGGGGAAAACACGCGCGAAACCGGGCATTTCTTGCCCGGCGGCCATGCGCTACATCACAGATCATTGTCACAAACCAGCGAAAAGCGCCAACCAGCGGCTACGTGTCATTGGCCATGTGGTTAAGGACGACAACCAGCCGGTCGCGGTCTGATGTCAGGCCCTTGTAGTCGAGCTGGGCGAGATCGAGGGCTTCGAGCTGGGCCGCGAAAGACGCCGCGAGCTTCCCCCGATCCGGGTGCCGCGCCATCACCGCCAGGGGATCGAGATGGATGCGGATGGTGAACAGGATGTCGCGCGATGCCGGCAGCTTCCTCAGAGTCTGCCGCTCGACCCGGATGAAGGCATGCGCGTCGATGTCGCCATCCGGAAACCGCGACGGGCGGTTGGTGGCGCGGTCGATGCGCTGCAGGTCGGAGAGCGGATGGTAGAGCGCGTTATCGGACTGGATCGACCAGTTGTAGCGCTCGACGGCCTGGCCCTGGAGGCCGTCGAACATGCGGTTGATCAGCTCGGCGGGCCTTGTGCCCGGACCGAAACCCGGCACCGGCGCATGGATATCCTGCAGCGGCCGGCCGAATTTCTCGACCAGCGACCAGGAAGAGGGAAAGCACAGCGAGCCGGCGACAAGCCGCCAGCCTTTGTCGTCGCGGCGCATCAGGATCAGATCTTCCTGGATGAGCAGCGAGGCCGCGACAAGCGGGGCGCCATCGAGACCGGAAGGGGCGGTGAAACGGCTCGCCGCACCCACTGCCTCGATGCCCGAACCGGTGCTCCGATAGGTGTCTGGGAACTTCTCCCGTAAATGTGTGCCGAGCAGGTCGAGCACTTCCTGCTGGGCATCTCGCGTGCCGTCCTCCTCGACGAAAACCCGCTCGGGGATCTCAGCATAGAGCCGGCGCTTCTCGGCGAGATACGGCAGCAGATGGTCGTCGACCTCGATCCAGTCCGCCGGATCGAGCGGCTTCAGCCCGATGGTGAAGAGTTTCGACGAGCCGTCATAGGGCGTATGGGTGGGCAGGATCTCGGCCAAGCTCATGCTTCCCTGAAAGAGTCGAGCCCGGTCGCGGTCATCCTCGCCGTGAATTCGGTGACATCGTATTCGGCCGCGCCTGCCTTGGCGAAAGGGTCGGCGGCCAAGCTGGCATCAAGCACGTCGCGAGAGCCGCGCGCGATGATGATGCCGCCGGTGCGCGGTTTCTTCGGCCCGGAGGCGACGAAGATACCTTCCGCATAGCAGGCCTTCAGCCATTCGACATGCGCCGCCTGTAAGCGGTCGATCTCGGTCAGCGGCACCTTGTAGTTCAGCGAAACGATGAACATGGCATTCTCCCAGACACGTTTGGCCCTCTGACAAGCTGGCTCTCAGGCAAGTCTCGCGGGGATCAGTCCGCGCAGCGAGTTGCCAACGAACAGCGCCTTGGCGGATTGCAGATCAGCCAGGCTGTATATCGCTTCGCGTGCGCGGCCTTCATCCAGAAGCTCCGCGCGCAATACACCAGGCAGCAGGCCGCAGTCGAGCCGGGGCGTCGCCAGCATGCCGTCGCCAAGATCGGCGAAGACGTTGGTGATGGTGCCTTCGCAGATTTCGCCGCGTTCATTGGCCAGCAGCACCTCGTCGGCCTGGGTGATAAGATATTCGGCGCGGGCGTGGCTGTAGACCTGCCGCCGGCTGGTCTTGTGGCGCAGCAGCATGTCGTGCGAATCGAGCCTTGTCCGCGCCAGCCGCAGCACCCAGACCTTGTCGGCGGCGAGCCGTTCATAGGGCTGCGCGGAGGCGGACACCTCGCCGTGGCGCGACAGGACGAGGCGCGTGCGCAGCGCAATGCCGGACCGGTTCACCGCGCTGCTCAGGGCCTCGCCGACCTTGCCCGGATCATGGAGGAAGCCCAATTCCGCCGCCGACCCGTAGAGACGCGCCAGATGGCGCTCGAACCGCAGGAAACCCGAGCCGGGTTCCCAACGCATGGTCTCGATCAGGTCGAAATTGGCGGCGTTCCCGTCGCGAAGCGCGCTTTCAAGAGACACTCCTGATACTCCTCCTGCGCCGTCGAATCGAAGACGATGCCGCCACCGACATTGTAGACGGCCTCGCCGCTGGAAAAGAGCGAGATGGTGCGGATCGCCACGGAAAAGCGCATCGTGCCGCCGGGCGCGATCCAGCCGATGGCGCCGCAATAGACGTCGCGCGGCGTCCCCTCCAGGTCGTGCAGGATCTCCATGGCGCGGATCTTTGGCGCACCGGTGATCGAGCCGCAAGGAAACAGCGCCGCGAGGAGCTGGCGGATGGTGAGGCCCGGCAGCAGTCTCGCCCTGACGTCGCTCACCATCTGGTGGACGGTCGGATAGGTTTCGATGCGGAACAGCGCCGGCACCTCCAGCGTGCCGACCTCGCTGATCAGCGAGATATCGTTGCGCAGCAGATCGACGATCATCCGGTTCTCGGCCTGGTTCTTCTCGTCGTTACGCAGGAAGATCTTCTGCCGTTCGTCCTCGGCTTTGGTCGCGCCACGCGGCGCCGTGCCTTTCATCGGATGCGTCTCGATCATGCCTTCGGCGTCGATCTCGAAGAACAGCTCCGGCGAACGCGACAGCACGATGGGCTCGCCGAGCGCGACCAGCGCGCCATACTTCACCGGCTGGCGTTCTGTCAGCGCGTCGAAGGCGGCCAGCGGGTCGCCCGACCATTGCGCATGCACCGGAAAGGTTAGATTGCCCTGGTAGCAATCGCCTTGCCTGATGTGCCGGTGCAGCCGCGCGAAGCGCTTTTCGTAATCCTCGAACGACCAGGTTGCGCGGGCATCGAAGATCGGGCCGTTGGTCGCCGCAGCATTGCGGGGCGGCACCGCCTGTTCGACCGGCGTATCGAAGACACCCAGGCAGACAAGAGGCGCTCGGCGTCCGTCCGGCAGCAGGGGAACGAGCTTTGGTTCAAGCAGGTATCCCGCCTCGTAGGAAAAATAGCCGGCCAGCCATTTGCCGGCGTCGTGCGCGGCTTGTGCCGCCGCCAGCGCCGGCCCGAAATCCTTTGCCTCATGCGCCACGATGATTTCGGCCGGCCGGTCGAAAACGAGCTCGCGCGCGCTTTCGTCGTTGCGGAAAATTGCGGCGGGCAGGGACATGGGACTCGGATGCTGCGGTCTATGAAGCCATCGACCGCTCTATATGGGGGGCCGCCCACGCGCAATCGAGGGAACGGCAGCCTCTCCCTCAAAGCCGACCTCTGGGCCGGCCTCGCGGCCAAAAGCAAACCGGCGGCGCCATGGTCGCGCCGCCGGCCGCAGTCGTTGGAGCCTGCCAACCGCTCAGGTGTTGCTGGCGGTTCCCGCCGTCGGAAACTGCTTGGCGAATTCCTTCTCGTTGCCGGCGGCGAGCAGCTTGGCCTGCTCGATCCAGCGTTCGCGCGCGATGCGGCCGTCGAAGTTCATGACATCCTCGATCCGTTTGATGTCGGCGGCGGTCCAGGCGGCGATCTGGGCGAAGCTGGTGACACCCTGCGCCTTGAGCAGCTTCTCGTTGGCCGGGCCAATGCCGATCAACCGGCGTAGATTATCGGGCTTGCCGGATGCTGGCTTGGCTGTCGCCGTCGCCGCTTTCTTGGCGGCCGCCGCCTTTGGCGCGGCCGAACTCTTGGCTGCCGAGGCCGAGCCGGCGGGTTTGCTCGCCACGGATCTGGCCGGCGCCGTTGCCTTGGCCGCAGGCTTCGCCGCGGCCGGCTTTGGCGCCGGCGATTTTGCGGGGGTGGCCTTCGCGGCGGCCGGTTTGGCGGGTGCAGGCTTTGCGGGAGCGGATTTGGCCGCCGCGGATGTCGACATCAAAGCCGCGGGCGCCTGGCTGGCCGGCTTTGCCGCGCTGGTCCCGGCAGCAGGCGTTGCCTGCGCCTCGCGCAGCCGGCGCTCGAGATCGGCGCGGGTCTTGCCGCATGCATCCAGTTCGCCGGTCAGGCGGTCGCTGTCGGCGCGCAACTTGTCGCGCTCACTGCGTGTGCGGTCGAGGTCGCCGCGCACGCTGTCGAGCTCGCCGCGCAGACGTCCCCAGATGAACCAGCCAACCAACAAACCCACAAGGAACGCCAGGAGCATGTAGAAAAAAGTGCCCATTGTCTCTTTCTCCAGTCAGGTCCGTCTGCCGTGGCATGAGGCCATGACTTTCGGAAGGACTACTCGATGGTGGTTCCGCGGGTTCGCAGAACAGCCGGCTTCGATCGAGCTGTCGGCGATGGCTTTGCTTGCCCATGGCCAACGGCCGTTGTCGCGTTCGCCTGAGCGCCACGTCCGGCTGGGACTTCTCCTCGCCGATCCGCATGGGCTCCGGCTGAGCTTGGAGCGAAGCTACCATAGAGCTTGTGGAAAGCTATCGGAAAACTTCCGTGGAGAGTACTTCAAGAACAGATATTCAGGCCAAGAATAGAGCTGTTACCCATATGCATTCCGGCTAAACTGCTTTGCGAACAGATGAGATCTACGGGACGCGTTTCATGCGTCGAGCGCTTCGAGCTCGTCGATCAGGCCGCTGATCACGCCCAACCCGATTTGCCAGAAGGCGGGATCGGCGGCGTTGAGGCCGAAGGGCGCCAGAAGCTCGGAATGATGCTTGGTGCCGCCGGCGCGCAGCATCTCGAAATACTTGTCCTGGAAACCGCGCTCGGCGTTCTGGTAGACCGCGTAGAGCGAGTTCACCAGGCAGTCGCCGAACGCATAGGCATAGACGTAGAAGGGCGAATGGATGAAGTGCGGGATGTAGGTCCAGAACACCTCGTAGCCTTCGCGCAGCTTGATCGCCGGCCCGAGACTCTCAGCCTGCACTTCCAGCCAGAACTGGCCGAGCCTGTCGGAGGTCAGTTCCCCGTTCTTGCGCTCGGCATGCACCTTGCGCTCGAATTCGTAGAAGGCGATCTGGCGCACGACCGTGTTGATCATGTCCTCGACCTTCTGGGCGAGCATGGCCTTGCGCTCGCGCCTGTCGGAGGTCTGGTCGAGCAGCGAGCGGAAGGTCAGCATCTCGCCGAAGACCGACGCCGTTTCGGCCAGCGTCAGCGGCGTCGAGGCCATCAGCGCGCCCTGGCCGCCGGCCAGCACCTGATGCACGCCATGGCCAAGCTCGTGCGCCAGCGTCATCACATCGCGCGGCTTGCCCATGTAGTTGAGCAGGACATAGGGATGCGCCGACGGCACGGTCGGATGCGCGAAGGCGCCGGGCGACTTGCCCGGCCGCACCGGCGCGTCGATCCAGTTGCGGTCGAAGAAGGTCCGCGCGATCTCGGCCATGTCGGGCGAAAAGCGTTGATAGGCGGAAAGCACGGTGTTCCTGGCCTCGTCCCAGCCGATGATCGCCTGCGGCGTATCCGGCAACGGCGCGTTGCGGTCCCAGTGGTTCATCACCTCCATGCCCAGCCAGCGTGCCTTCATCGCGTAGTAGCGGTGCGATAGGCGCGGATAGGCCTCGCGCACCGCCGTGGCGAGCGCATCGACCACGCCGCGCTCGACACGGTTGGCGAGATGACGTGAATCGGCGATGTCCTCGAAGCCGCGCCAGCGGTCGGATATTTCCTTGTCCTTGGCCAGCGTGTTGGTGATCAGCGTGAAGGTGCGCAGACTCTTGCGGAAGGTCGCGGCCAACGCCTCGGAGGCCCGCCGGCGCACCTCGCCGTCGGCGTCCTGCAGGCGGTTGAGCGCCGGTTCCAGCGTCAGCTCCTCGCCATCGATGTCGAACCGAAGGTCGGTCATCGTCTCGTCGAACAGGCGGTTCCAGGCACCGCGTCCGGTGATCGATTTCTCGTGGAAAAGCTGTTCGACGCGATCCTCGAGCTGGTAGGGCTTGTCCTTGCGCAGGTCGAGCACCCATGGCCGGTAGTGGCCGAACGCGGGATCGGCGGCCAGCGCGCCTTCGATCGCCGCGTCGTCGATCAGGTTGAGTTCGAGCGTGAAGAACAGAAGGTGGGCGCTGGCGTCGGTCATCTTCTCCTGGACGTCGCCATAGAGCTTGGCGCGCTGCGGATCGGCGGTGTTTCCGGCATAGACCAGGCCCGCATAGGAGACGATGCGGCCGATCAGTTCCTCCAGCGCCTCGTAGGCGACAAGCGCCTCGCCCAGCCTGCCGGCGCCGCCGCGCCCGGCCTCGGCGGCCAGCGTGCCCTTCCAGCGGCTCTCGAAGCTGATTGCGTCAGTGGCGGCCCTGGCAACGTCGCGCTGCAGTTCCGGCGCCTCCATGCCGGCATAGAGATCGGCAAGGTTCCACTCCGGCAGGTCGCCAAGCTCGGCCGCGCCCTGACTGGACGTGGGCGCCGCAAGCTGACGACCGGAAACCATGCGCATTGCCAACACCTTCCGTGACCAAGGTTCAAGGAGAAACGTGAAGCCGGTCAAATCCTAAGGAATTCGTTCACCGGGTTTTTTGAAACCTTATTTAGAACCCTGTGCCAAGATGGTCCACAGGGCAAAATTCCTCGGGCGGGCATAGTCGTACCAGTCATGACAGGTTCCATACTCATAGTCGATGACGATCCCGTGCAGCGCCGCCTGCTCGAGGCCGCCGTGACGCGGATCGGCCACACGGCAATTGTCGTCGACGGCGGCGCGGCCGCGCTCGATGTTCTCGATGGGCCCAGCGCCCGCGACGTCTCGGTGGTCATCCTCGATCTGGTCATGCCCGGTCTCGACGGCATCGGCGTGCTGAAGGCGATGCGCGAGCGCGACATAAATGTCCCAACGATCGTCCAGACCGCCCAGGGCGGCATCGAGACCGTGGTTTCGGCGATGCGCCACGGCGCCTTCGATTTCGTCGTCAAGCCAGCGTCTCCCGACAGGCTGCAGGCGTCGATCGGCAACGCGCTCAAGGTCGAGGCCGTCGAGGGCGAGGTCAAGCGCACGTCGCGCCGTCGCGGCGGCCTTCTGACCTTCAAGGACATGATCACCCACGGCCCGGCCATGGACAGGGTGATCCGCCTTGGCCAGAAGGCAGCGGCATCCAACATACCGATCCTGATCGAGGGCGAGTCGGGCGTCGGCAAGGAACTGGTGGCGCGCGCCATCCAGGGCAGCGGCGACCGCCGCTCGAAACCCTTCGTCACCGTCAATTGCGGCGCCATTCCCGACAATCTGGTTGAATCGATCCTGTTCGGTCACGAGAAGGGCTCGTTCACCGGCGCCACCGACAAGCACACCGGCAAGTTCGTCGAGGCGCATTCGGGAACGCTGTTTCTCGACGAGATCGGCGACCTGCCGCTCGACGTGCAGGTCAAGCTCCTGCGCGCCGTGCAGGATGGCGAGGTCGATCCGGTCGGCGGCCGCTCGACCGTCAGGGTCGACATCAGGCTGATTTCGGCGACGCACCGCAACCTGCTGCAACAGGTCAAGGACGGCAAGTTCCGCGAGGATCTTTTCTACCGGCTGAACGTCTACCCGATCTTCGTGCCGCCGCTGCGCGACCGTCGCGACGACATTCCCTATCTGGTCGCGCATTTCATGCAGAAGGTGGCGCCGGCCGACCCGCGTCATCGCCTGCAAGGCATCTCGGCCGCGGCGCTCGCCGTGCTGCAGGCCTATGACTGGCCCGGAAACATCCGGCAGCTCGAAAATGCCGTCTTCCGGGCCTCGGTGCTTTGCGAAGGCGATGTGCTGACCACCGAGGACTTCCCGCAGATCCGGGCGCAGGTGGAAGGCACCGTCAATCTCGATGCCGGTGGCGTCAGGCAGACGCCGTCCTTGCCCCTGGATATCCAGCAGCGCGACGAGCAAGCCTTGCCTGGCGAGGCCGCCTCGATGACCGAGTTCGATCCGCCGGCCAGGCTTCAGTCCCGCTTCGGCACGTTGCGGGCGCTCGACGAGCGCGGCAATGTGCGTGCGCTGGCCGACGTCGAACTCGAGATGATCAAGCTCGCCATCGACCACTACAACGGCCAGATGAGCGAAGTCGCCCGCCGGCTCGGCATCGGCCGCTCGACGCTTTACCGCAAGCTCAAGGAATACGGCATCGACCCGGAAACCGGCCGCGTCGAACGTCTCGCTTCCTAGCCAGCTTCCTTTCAGATCGAATCTGGATTTTCCGTCTGTTTGCCCGTGCGTGACCTTGTCCGAAAACCTGGATCATGCCCCTCACGCAAGGCCGGGACCAGCTTGTAATGCCAGAACAGGCCCGGTATCGGGTTTTGGCGGGAATGCGGAGGGCCAATGGACAGGCCTGTTCACGCATTAAGGCTAACGGTAACAGATCGTGTTTCGTGCGAGGGCGGAAACATGATCTAAACCAGCGGTTTACCAAGAAACCCTGTGAACAATTTTTGACGGGATATCGCCATGGTGTTACCGCATTTCGGCTTCAATAAGCGATGATTAACCATTAGGATCGATATTCGGATGTGATAACGACACATCCGTTTGGGCAAATCCGGGGACAAACGGCAGCCTGCAAGGCCTTTTGATTTGAACAGAATCGAACGACACACAGACGGGCGGCATCATCACGTGAGCGTCTGGCCGAAGTGGCTGGCGGCGTTGATTGTCGCATTTGGTTTTGTTGCCGCTGCTGCGACGGGCGCCAGCGCCGAAACACGTTCGCTGAAGCTCTACCACCTCCACACGCATGAGAAGGCCGAGATCGTCTACAAGCGCAATGGCCGCTACGATCCGGAGGGCCTGAGGAAGATCAACATCATTCTGCGCGACTGGCGTCGCAACGAGCCGACCAAGATGGATCCGCGCCTGCTGGACCTGGTCTGGGAAGCCTATCGGGAAAGCGGCTCCTCGGACTACATCCAGGTCGTCTGCGGCTATCGCTCGCCGTCGACGAACTCGATGCTGCGCAGCCGCAGCAAGGGTGTCGCCGAAAAGAGCCAGCATATGCTTGGCAAGGCGATGGACTTCTACATTCCCGGCGTGCCGCTGAAGAAGCTGCGCAACATCGGTCTCAGGATGCAGGGCGGCGGCGTCGGCTACTACCCGACATCCGGTTCACCGTTCGTCCATATGGATGTCGGCAACGTGCGCCACTGGCCCGGCATCAGCCGCCAGGAACTGGTCAGCCTGTTCCCCAACGGCAAGACGCTGCATGTGCCGAGCGATGGCAGGCCTCTGCCCGGCTACGAGCAGGCGCTTGCCTCCTACAAGGCGCGCAGGGGTTCTGGCGCTCCGGCCATCGAGATGGCCAGCGCTGGTGGCAGCGGCAAGAAGTCGGGCGGGTTCCTGTCGGCTTTCTTTGGCGGCGGCGGCGACGACGAGGCTGACGACAGCGCCGATGTCGTGACCGCGTCGGCTGCGCCTCCGCCCAAGGCCAGAAACCTGAAGCCGGCGGTGAGCGCCAAGACCAGCAACCTGCCGGGCATCGCCATCGTGGCGCCCGAGAACGCGCAGCGCGCCGAAATTCCGCAGGTCGCCGAAGAGCAGGCTCAGGAACCGGAAAAAGATACGCCGGAGACGATCATCGCGGCGCTGCCTGCCCGCGAGATTCCGCTGCCCGATTTCGCGCCGCGGCCGAAGGCCGACATTGGCGCTCAGCCGCCTGAGACCGTGCCGTTCGGCACGGCGGATGCGACGGCCACCACCGAACAGGCCGTGGCGACCGCGCAGGCGCCGGCCAGTGTTCCTTTCGGCACCGCCGATGCATCGGCTTCCGCCGACCCCGCACAGGTTGCCGTCAACAACATACCGTTGCCGACATGGCGTCCCGAGCGCACGCTGCCGGCAGCCTTGGCTCCGCCGCCCAGCAAGGATGTGCTGATGGCGCTGGCCAATACGGCTGAGCAAGGCGCGACCGCGACCGACGCGTTCTCGGTGCTGCCGTCGGCACGGCCCGAGACGACCAAGCCGGATGCGGTAAAGGCCGTGCTCGACGAGGCCAACGCCCAGGTCGGCGAGGCGGCTGACGATTACCAGGTCGCTTCCTTGCCCGAGCCGCGTTCGGCCTTCAACGATCCATCGGGCGCCGATGCCGCATCGCCGCGCGAGGCCGTGGCCGCCCGCCCGGCAGGCTCCGACCCGGTCGCCGCGATCGGCGCCGGCGTGAAGACGACGCGCAAGGAATCGAGGGCCACCGCCCGCGACCTGAAACCAGGCCCCAGGGCCATGGTGGTTGCCGCCGCGCCGCAGGCCGCTCGCTGGGCGCTGACCAGTGGCGACAATGTCGCCACCGTTTCGAGCGCGACGACGGCGCCGGGCTATGCCTACAATATCGTGCACACGCCGCCGAGCGAGGTTTACACGGCCGGCTTCCAGCCGGGCAACCAGATGGCCGATGCCAACCGCTTCACCGGCAATGCCGTCAAGTTCCTGTCCGTCGCCCGCTTCCAGACCAAGTAACGGACCAAGCAATCAACAAAGCCGCGCCGGGCAACCTGCGCGGCTTTTTGTTGCGCGGCCAGACGCGGGTCGCACCGCCCCCCGTAAGTCCGATCAGTCTGGCATTGCAGTGAGCGTGGAACTGCTCGCCAATTCAACAGGTTCTCCCAAGTTCATTCAAACCCGGATATCCGTGAAGAGCATTCCATTGGCATCGGTCACTGCGTTGGCAGCCGCTTCGGCGCCATCGCTCCAGCGCGGGCCGCTGCCCTGATCGTCAAGACCAACGACCACATGCATGGGATGAAGAAGGGACCAAGGTGGTCACGCATTGGTGGCATCACCGCAAGGTGGTCGAGAAGGTCAGGGTCGGCAATCAAGCGGCCTGAAGCCGATCCAGCAAAGCCCGGTCTTTCATGCCGTGCGGAAATGTCTTACTTCGCGAGCTTGCTGGCCGCGCGCGCCAAGGCTTCGATCTCGTCCCACTTGCCTGCCTTGACCAGGTCGTCTGGCGCCACCCAGGAGCCGCCGACGCAGACGACGTTCGGCAGGCTGAGATAATCGGCCGCGTTCCTGCCGGTGATGCCGCCCGTCGGGCAGAACTTCACATCGGCGAGCGGCGAGGCGAAGGCCTTCAGCGAGGCGATGCCACCCGACTGTTCGGCCGGGAAGAACTTGAGAAAGCGCAAACCCGCCTCGCGCGCGGCCATGATCTCGCCGGGCGTGATGGCGCCGGGCAACAGCGGAACCTCGCTGTCAGCGGCCGCGGCCAGAAGCTCGCGGGTGATGCCGGGGCTGACGATGAATCGCGAGCCCGCGGCGGCGGCCTCGTCGAACTGGCGGGCATCGAGAATGGTGCCGGCACCGACAATTGCTTCCTCGACCTCGGCTGCCACCCGACGGATCGCTTCCAGCGCATCGGCGGTTCTGAGCGTGATCTCGATTGCCGGCAGGCCGCCGCGTGCCAGAGCGCGCGCCAGCGGTACCGCGTCAGCGACATTGGTGATCTTCAGCACTGGAATGACCGGTTGGCCGTTGAGGAGTGACAGGAGCTTTTCGGTCTTGCTGGGCACTTCGTCTCTCCTTGAGCTGGACAATTCAACCGATTAGCAGAAGGTCGTTTTCCTGTCCACGAAACCAGCCGTGTCGCGATGTCACGCAGTCGCGATCAGTCAGATGTTCTCTCCATGAAGGAAGGATCTCCGGCTCTGCCTTGAATCGGCTTGCATGAGCGTTTAGTGGCTTCGGCAATGACTTCGTCCACGCCTCAACCTTTTCGCGTTGCCGCACTCTACCGGTTCGCCCGGCTCGACGCCTTCGAGGAATTGCGCGCGCCGCTCGCTGCCTTCTGCTGCGGGCGCGGCATCAAGGGTACCTTGCTGCTGGCGCGTGAGGGCGTCAACGGCACCGTCGCCGGCAGCGAGGCCGACATCGCCGCCCTGGTCGCCCATCTCGAAGCCCTCGAAGGACTGGCCGGCCTCGAGGTCAAGTACAGCGCAGCCGCGGAAATGCCGTTCCACCGCATGAAGGTGCGGCTGAAGCGCGAGATCGTCACCATGGGCGTCGGGGATATCGACCCGACGACAAGCGCCGGCACTTATGTCGCGCCGGCCGACTGGAACGCGCTGATTTCCGAGCCCGACACGATCGTCATCGACACCCGCAATGCCTACGAAGTGTCGATCGGAACCTTCAAGGGGGCGGTCGATCCGGCAACGGCGAGCTTTCGCGAGTTTCCGGCCTGGGTTGAAGCGCACCGGACAGAGCTCGAAGGCCGCAAGGTCGCGATGTTCTGCACCGGAGGCATACGCTGCGAGAAAGCGACCGCTTACGTGAAGTCGCTCGGCTTCGAGGACGTGTTCCACCTCAAGGGCGGCATCCTCAAATACCTCGAGGATGTTCCGCCCGAACAGAGCCTGTGGCAAGGCGAGTGCTTCGTCTTCGACGAGCGGGTTTCGGTGTCGCACGGCCTCGCCGAGGGCGAGGCCGAACTGTGTCGCGCCTGTCGCCATCCGCTGACGCCGAGCGAACGGTTGTCGCCTGAATTTGCCGCCGGCGTCTCGTGCCCGCAGTGCTTCGACGCCCGTTCGGACGAGGACCGCCAGCGCTATGCCGAGCGCCAGCGTCAGGTCGAACTGGCGCAGGCACGGGGCAGGGGTCCGCATATCGGATCTTAGGTCCGTGCTGGTTTCGACGGCTGCGGCAAAGCGACGGTTTGTCATTGTAATGCAAAGATCCGGGCCCTACGTCTTCGACGTTCGAAACCTGCCCGTTCGGCCGGGCAAATCCTGGAGGCATTGATGTTCGATCCCAAGAAGCTTCTCGACGATCTGCTCGGCTCGCAAATTCCCGGCACCAGCGGCACCGTCCGCGACAAGGCGGGGCAAGCCGTGCAGATGGCCAAGGACAATCCGCTGGCCGCCGGCGCACTCGCTGCCGTGCTGCTCGGAACGGGTGCCGGTCGCGAGGTCACGGGCGCCGCGGTGAGGCTTGGGGGACTGGCTGCTATCGGTGGCCTCGCCTACAAGGCGTACCAGAACTACAAGGCCGGCAACGCACCGGCGGAAGCGCCGGCAGCCGGCGAGCCGGAATTGCTGCCGCCTCCCAAGGACACCGCCTTCCACCCGTCGCAGGCGCCGCAAGGCGAGGACGAATTCACGCTGACCCTGATTCGCGCGATGATCTCGGCCGCGAAGGCAGACGGCCATATCGACGATGACGAACGCCAGAAGATCGCCGGCAAGCTGAGCCTCTCGGGGATCGGCACCGATGCCGAAAAATTCCTGATGGCGGAGCTGGAGAGCCCGCTCGATCTCGACACGCTGGTGGCCGGCGCAAAGACCGATGCGCAGAAGCTCGAACTCTACACCGCGTCGCGCCTTACCGTCGATCCCGACACACGCGCCGAGCGCGGTTACCTCGACCTGCTTGCCGGCCGGCTTGGCCTTCCGGACGCGCTGGTCGATCATGTCGAGGCGACGGTTTCGGCGGCCAAGGTGCCGGCAACACAGGCCGGGACCTCACCCAATCCGCGCTGGTAATCCAAATCGGCACAGGTCGCCTTCCCGGCGTTAACCTTTCGTTAACTCAGGAAGCGCATGATTCTATGCAGTCGGACCGGCTTTCCTCCTCCCAAGCCCGGTTCAGATCAGGGCGGTCGCCAATGACCGCCCTTTTTGTCGGGACCCGTTGGCGGTCTCGCTTGCCATCACGCCGTTATGTGCAAAGCCTCCGCGCCAAATCCTGAAAATCAGGCGAGGAAGCGCGGCACCTTGTTTTATGCGTGTCGTTGTCCCAAAAACGCTGCGCACTTTTAGGCACCAGGAGGACAGCCATGACCGAGCAAAGAACCGCCATCGTCACCGGCGCCGGCACCGGCATCGGCAAGAGCGTCGCCACGGCGCTGCTCGAGGCCGGCTGGAACACGGTGTTCTGCGGGCGCCGCAAATCCGTGCTGGATGCGGCGATCGTCGAGGCCGGCCCCACGGACGCCAAGGCCTTGGCGGTTGCCTGCGACATCAGCAAGGCCGGCGAGGTCGATGATCTGTTCGAGACGGTGGCGGAGGCCTTCGGCCGTGTCGACCTGCTCTTCAACAATGCCGGCATGGGCTACAAATCGACGCTGATCGACGAGATCCCGGTCGAGGTGTGGAACGATATCGTCGGCGTCAATCTCACCGGTTCGTTCCTGTGCGCCCGCGCCGCCTTCGGTGCCATGCGCAAGCAGCGGCCGATGGGTGGCCGCATCATCAACAATGGCTCGGTTTCGGCCTACGCGCCTCGCCCGGGCTCGGTACCCTATACGGCGACCAAGCATGCCATCACCGGGCTGACCAAGACGCTGGCGCTCGACGGCCGGCCCTATGATATCGCCTGCGGCCAGATCGACATCGGCAACGCCCTGACCGACATGGCGCAGCCGATGACGGTCGGCGTGCCGCAAGCCAACGGCTCCATCGCGGCCGAAGCGGTGATGGACGTCCAGCGCGTCGCCGACGCCGTCGTCCACATGGCCAGCCTGCCGCTCGACGCCAATGTGCTGTTCATGACGGTGATGGCGACCAAGATGCCGTTCGTCGGCCGTGGGTGAGCAGCAGGCCCCGGCTGGGGCTTCGTCATCGGCTCATTTGCCCGCCAGCGGCACTCCGGGTTTGAAGAGCAGAATGGGCCTGATCTCGTAAACGGCGGTCGGATTGACGCGGCGAAGGTCGCGGGCGATCGCGATGGCGTCGTCTCTCGTGGCGCAGTCGACGACATAGAGGCCGAGCAACTGTTCCTTGGTCTCGGCGAAAGGGCCGTCGATGATCATGCCGTCGCCCGGGCCGCGCAGGGTGCAGGCATCCTGGGTCGGCCCCAGGCGCGCGGACGGTCCAAGCGTGCCTTCCTCATGAAGCCGGGTGTTGATCTTCAGCAGGTCGGCCATCAGGGCCGCATCTTCCTGCGGCGTCAGAGCCTTGATCGCATCTTCCACGTGATAGGCAAGGATTGCATAGAACATCAGAAGCACCCGATTCGATCCTTATCCGGGGACCGTAATCGTTCCGGCGATACGCGCCCAGTCTCGATTGCTCGGCTCCGGACAGTTCATGACAGCCGACCGAAACCTCGTGGGCTCGCGAGGCGTTGGATATCACTTCGCCAGGAACGCCCCGATCCGCTCCAGCGCACGCAAAATATTCTCCTCGGAATTGGCGTAGGAGAGCCTGACATAGCCTTCGCCGAGGATGCCGAAATCGGGGCCGCCGATCAGCGCCACGCCGGCATCGTCAAGCAGGGCAGAGGCGAGCTTCTTGGCCTTCCAGCCGGTCTTCGAAACATTGGGGAAGGCGTAGAACGCGCCCTTTGGTGTGATGCAGGAGATGTTGGGCAAGGCATTCAGCCCCTCGACCACGACCTTCCGGCGGCGGTCGAAGGCGCGCATCATGGTGTCGACATCGTCCTGCGGGCCGTCTATCGCGGCGATGCCGGCCAACTGGCTCGGCGCGTTGACACAGGACCAGCAATTGACCGCCAGCTTGCGGACCTTGTCGTAGAGATGGGCGCCCTTGTCGCCATTCGGCCAGATCGACCAGCCCATGCGCCAGCCGGTCATCGCCCAGGTCTTCGACCAGCCGTTAAGCACGATCAGCCGGTCGCGGATCTCGGGGAAGCCAAGCAGCGAGCAGTGCGTCTCGCCGTCATAGGTCATGACGTCGTAGATCTCGTCGGAGAGGATGGCGACGTCGGGGTGCTTCTCCAGCCCCTTGACCAGCTTCTCGATCTCGGCGCGTGGCGTGACGCCGCCGGTCGGGTTGGCCGGCGAGTTGAGGATCAGGAGCCTGGTCTTGGACGTGATCAGCGCCAGCGTCTCCTCGGCGGAGAAGGCAAAGCCGTTCTCCTCGCGCATCGGTACCGGGATCGGGGCGGCACCGGTGAACTCGATCATCGAGCGGTAGATGGGAAAGCCGGGGTCGGGATAGAGGATCTCGGCGCCCGGCTCGCCGAACATCAGGATCGCGGCGAACATGGTTGGCTTGCCGCCGGGCAGGATCATCACCGCTTCGGGCGAGACCTCGACGCCGGTGGTGGTCAACGTGCGGCGCACCACCGCCTCGCGCGTCGCCAGCAGGCCGTTGGCCGGCGTGTAGCCGTGGTGGCCGTCGCGCAGCGCCTTGATGGCGGCCTCGACGATATGCTGCGGCGTCTTGAAGTCCGGCTGGCCTATGCCGAGATTGACGATGTCGCGGCCCTGGCTCGCGAGTGCTGTTGCCCGCGCCAGCACGGCAAAGGCGTTTTCCTCGCCGAGACGGTCGAAGGCCGAAATCGTGTGGAGCATTTTTCCCGTCCGTGTGGTTCTTACTGTTGGCGTGCGTTTTTGTGAGCCTCGGCGGGCAAATGTCAACGGATTGGAGCTTTCGGTGTCGGAAAATCTCAAAGATTGGCAGCCGCGCCCGCGCCCCGCGCGCAAGACCATCGACGGCCGGTATGTCAGGCTCGAACCGCTGAGCGCCGCAAAGCATGGCGACGGTCTCTATGAGGCGTCCTCCGTACCCGATGCCGACGGCCGCTTCGCCTGGCTGCCCGACTATCCGCCGGAAACCCGCGCCGCCTTCCAGCCATGGCTGGACAGAGTGGAAGCCAGTGAAGATCCGCTGTTCTTCACCGTCATCGACAAGGCCAGCGGCAAGGTCGCCGGACGCCAGACGCTGATGCGCATCGATCCGGCCTATGGCGTCATCGAGATCGGCAACATCTATTGGGGTCCGCTCATCTCGCGCAAGCCAGCGGCGACGGAAGCGCAGTACCTGTTCATGAAATACATCTTCGACGAGCTCGGCTATCGCCGCTACGAATGGAAGTGCAACAACCGCAACGAGCCATCGAAGCGGGCAGCGGAACGGTTCGGCTTCAAGTTCGAAGGCATTTTCCGCCAGCATCTCATCGTCAAGGGTGAAAACCGCGATACCGCGTGGTATTCGATCATCGACAAGGAGTGGCCGCGCTTGAGCAAAGCCTATGAAGCGTGGCTCGATCCGGCCAACTTCGATGGTGGCGGCCAACAGAAGCGACGGCTTGAGGATTTTCGCGCGGAGTTCGGCGCGTAACGGGAGTTCGTCATTGGCGCATACCCACGATCATAGCGGGCACGATCACACTCGGCATGATCATAGGGCCGGCCATGTGCATGGCTCGACCGACAAGAAACGCGTCCTGATCGCCGCCTGCCTGACCGGCGGCTTCATGATCGCCGAAGCGCTCGGCGGACTCTTCACCGGGTCGCTGGCGCTGCTGGCCGATGCGGGCCACATGCTTGCCGATTCGATCGCGCTCGGCCTTGCCTGGTATGCGTTTCATCTTGCGGGGCGCCCGGCGACCGGCCGTCTCACATATGGCTTCGGGCGGGTCAAGACACTGGTGGCCTACACCAACGGCATCGCCATCTTCGTCATCGCGCTGTGGATCGTCTACGAGGCATGGGGGCGCCTGCAGGCGCCGGTGCCGGTGCTTGGCGGGCCGATGCTGGTGGTGGCGATCCTCGGCCTCGTGGTGAATATCGGTTGCTTCTTCGTGCTGCATGGCGGCGACCGCGAAAGCCTGAACATGCGCGGCGCCATCCTGCATGTCCTCGGCGACCTGCTCGGTTCGGCCGCCGCGATCGTTGCCGCGCTGGTCATCCTGGCCACGGGCTGGACGCCGATCGACCCGATCCTGTCGGTCCTGGTCTCGCTGCTGATCCTGTACACGGCGTGGTCGCTGATGCGCGAAGCCGCGCATGTGCTGCTCGAGGGCGTGCCGCCGACCCTCGACCGGGATCTGATCGCCAGGGACCTGGAAACGACGATCCCGGGCGTGCGCGAAGTGCACCACATGCATGTCTGGTCACTCGACGGAACAAGCAACATGGCGACGCTGCATGCCTGCCTTGGCGAGGGCGTCGATGCCTATCAGGCGGTCAGCGCCGTCAAGAAGCGGCTTGCCAGAGAGCACGGCATCAGCCATGCCACGGTGGAACCGGAGTTCGGCCAGTGCACCGACACTGGCGGCGACCACGATCATGATCACGGGCACGACGCGGCGCCGCATCATGGCCATTATCACTAGGGCCGATCGATTGATACCGATTGGTCCTGTCTCAGGAGTTCCAAAGCCTTGAAAGCCAGCTCGATGAATGACCGCTGCCCGGGTGCAGCGTGATGGACCGCGACACGCGCAATGCCGCCATCGCGGCGGTGTGGATCATGCTTCTGTTCGGCATCGCGGCCTTCTATCTGCCGACCGTGATGCTGGCACTGGGTAGCCTTTCGACCGTGCTGGCCGGTGCGTTTGGCATTGTCTTCGTGCTGGCGTTTTTCTCGGTGTTCTGGCTGCGGGCCCGCAACCAGCGCAAAAACCAGGGTAAGTAGAGGTCTTTGACATGCGCATTCTGATCACTGGCGCCGCGGGAATGGTCGGCCGCAAGCTCATCGCCCGGCTGGCCAAGGACGGCACACTGCGCGGCCGCAAGATCACCGCGCTCGACCTGCACGACATAGTGCCGCCGCAGGCGCCAATCATGGACGGCGTCAGCGTCACTATTCATACCGGCGATCTCGCCGTGGCGGGTGCCGGCGAAGGCCTGGTCGCGTCGCGCCCCGATGTCGTCTTTCATCTCGCCGGCATCGTGTCCGGCGAGGCGGAAGCCAATTTCGAACTCGGCTACCGCGTCAATCTCGACGGCACACGGGCGCTGTTCGATGCCATCCGCCTGGCCGGCTTTGCGCCACGCGTCGTCTTCACCTCGTCGATCGCGGTGTTCGGCGCGCCGTTCCCGGATGTCATTTCCGATGACTTCCATCCGACGCCGCTGACCTCCTATGGAACGCAGAAGCAGATGAGCGAGGCGCTGCTCGCCGACTATTCCAGGCGCGGTTTCTTCGATGGCATCGGCATCCGGCTGCCGACCATCTGCGTGCGGCCCGGCAAGCCGAACAAGGCGGCTTCGGGGTTCTTCTCCGGCATCATCCGCGAGCCGTTGAGCGGTCAGGAGGCGATCCTGCCGGTGCCGCGTTCGGTCGTGCATACCCACGCCAGCCCGCGTTCGGCGGTGAATTTCCTGATCCATGCGGCGGAGATCGACGGCGCCGCCGTCGGGCCGCGCCGCAACCTCACCATGCCCGGCGTCGCCGTCAGCGTCGGCGAACAGATCGAGGCGCTGGAGCGGGTTGCCGGCGCCCAGGCGGTGAAACTGATCCGCGAGGAACCGGACGAAACGATCTGGGCCATCGTCAAGGGCTGGCCGACACGATTCGAGGCGCGGCGGTCACGGGAACTCGGCTTCAGCGCCGAACAGAGCTTCGACGAAATCATCCGCGCCCATATCGAGGATGAGCTGGGCGGTAAGGACAGCGTCTGAAATCTGCTGTTGCCGCTACTCTTTCGGATGGGAATTTTCTTGTTCGCCCCACCGCGCGAAGAATCTCGTCTTTGCTTCCACGTAAAGCAAAGCCAGCAATAACCCTATTCCGACAAGAACGCTGTGGGTAAGGGCTACTGCGACAAGAGCCAGTGCAAAACTGCTTCCTACAATGATCCCTATGAGGAAGGAATGTCTGGTCCCTTTTCCGGCCCAAATTATCGCTATTGACGTTGCGACCCAAGCCAAGAAAATAAAAGTGGGCATTCCCCAGTCAGATAGCCAAAACGGGCGGAATACCACTCCTGCAATGATGGCGGGGATGCCGAGCGCCATACGCAACAAAAACGTCCTGAAGTCTTTGTTCATCGCGAGATACCCGCACGAGCCTGACACGCTCACACGAAAGACGGCAACTCGTTAAAATAGCCTCTTCGCCATTCGGGGAAATAGCAAGTCGAAGAGCCTGAGGGAAATCAGGAGCTAAATCTTAGAGCCTCAGACACTTGACGCTACTTAGGCGCCGGCCAAGCTCGCCGACAGCAGCAGCAATCCGAACAGGAAGACGAAGGCGGCGCCGCCGATCTCGACGATCGAATGGATGCGGTTGCCCATGCGGCCGTCTCCGGCGAAATACACCGCCCAGTTCTTGGCGGTCACGGCAAGTGTTGCCAGCGCCGAGACGGTGATGGCGGTGCCCAGCGACATTGCCAGCACCGACAGCAGGCCGCCGAGCCAGAGCCCGTTGAGCAGGGCAAAGCTCAGCACGATCAGCGCGCCGGAGCAGGGGCGGATGCCGACCGCCGCCACCGCCGACCATGCCGTGCGCCAGTCGAAGCGGTCGCCCGACAGCAGCGCCGGATCTGGCGCATGCGAATGGCCGCAGGTGTCGCAGACCTCGCCCGGGGCGTGATCGTGATGAACATGATCATGCGCGGCATGACCATGATCGTGCGCACCGTGGTCATGATGATCGTGCGAAGGGTCAGGCGCATGATCGTGCTCGTCATGAACGTGCAGGGCGTGCGAATGAGCATGCGCCGAATGGCCGTGAGCGGCATGCGAATGACCGGCGTGCGAGTGGCCGCCATGGGAATGACCGGCGTGGGCCGCCGACAGGCTGTAGGCGGGCCCTCTGCTAAACAGGCGCAGGACGGAGGGGCCAAGCTTGCGCCACAGCAGCCAGGCGCCGAAGAGGGTGACGAAAACAAAGCTCATGATCTCCATGAACCAGGCCGCGTCGGTCATCGAGACGGCGGTGCCGCGCAGGACGAAATAGGCGACCGCCATCACCACGACCGCGGTCAGGCCCTGCAGCAGGGCCGAGACGAAGGACAACAGGATGCCGCGCCGCAGCGCCACTTCATTGGCCACCATGTAGGACGAGATCACCGCCTTGCCGTGACCGGGACCGGCGGCATGGAAAATGCCGTAGGCGAAGGACAGGCCGATGAGCAGCCAAAGCTTGCTGCCATCCTGGCGCATCGCCTTCATCGCCGTCGCCAGCGCGCGATAGAATTCCTGCTGCCGCAGATTGATCCACATCAGGATGTGGGCGAACGGGCCGGTGGTGGGCGCCATGCCGTCATTGACGCCGATGCCGAGCGAACTCTGGGCATGGGCGACGTTGGCGAAGTGCATCATGGCGAAGGTGATGGCCAACAGGCCGAATGCCAATCGCAGGGACGGTTTCGTCACCGGCTTCATCCTTCTGGCTGACAGGTCAGTTCGAGCTTGGTGGCGAAGATCTTGCTCATGTCGGTGCCTGTCGGGTCGTTAAAGAAGGCATCCGTCAGGGTCTTCTGGTTTTCCTTGATGGCTTCATCCGGGTCCGGCCGAACGACCTTGCTGGTGCAATTCGACGGCAGGCCTTCAACCGTTATGTGGGAATCCTCGGTGAAGTCGATCGCGGTATAGAATGTCGGATCGTAGACGCCGATGTCGATCTTGCCGGCCAGCTTGATCGGCACCTTCGGTTCGGACTCGAACAGGATGATCAACTGGTCGTTGTCGAAATTGGCCATCAAATGCGGCGGCGGTGTCATCGCCACGTCCTTGCCGTCGACGGTGACGAGCTGGAAATAGTTGAACTCGGCCAGCGAGGCGTGGACGGTGTCGGCAACCTCCTTCAGCTCGTTGTCGTCGAGCTTCAGGTCGGAGTTCTTGTCGAACTCCATCATCACCGTGCTGGAGAACAGATCGTCGAAGCGCCAGAGATGACGCAGCGCCTTCACACTTTGGTGATCCGGGGAAAGGATCACGTCGAGGCGGGCCTCGGCGAAGACGTGCGGATGCACCTCAGCCGGTCCGACGGCGGCAAAGGTCGCCGCCAAGGCCGAAGCCAGCATGATTGCGTGCCGTTTAAGATGCATTCTCGGTCGCGATTCCATCGGCCTCGGAGAGATATCGAGAGTTACCAGAAAGGGGGCGAAATTGGGACCGCTGGGGTGTGTCGCCCGGATGTGCGTAGCGGCTTTGGGACATCGGCAAAGGCTTAAAGCGCGTCGCGGCGCAATGCGCCTTGGCGGCTGAGACTGGTCAGGCAACCTCGCGCGTCCTGAACCACTGCACCAGGAAATCGACGAAGACGCGGACCTTCGCCGGTAGATAGCGGCGATGCGGGTAGACGGCAAAAATGCCGCCGCCGGACAGGATGCGGTCATCCAGCACAGTCACCAGCCGGCCGCTCTCGATGTCGGGCGCGGCGATGAAGTCCGGCAGGACGGAAAATCCCAGCCCCGCCACCGCCGCGGCGCGCGCCGTCATCGGGCTGTTGACTTCGATCGGGCCCGACACCGAAACGCTTACCGGATCGCCATTGTCACCCTTGAACGGCCAGTTGTTCAGGCCTCGGCCATTGGTGTCGATGATGCACGGCATGCGGCTAAGGTCCTGCGGCCGTGTCGGCGTGCCATGCTTGGCGATCAGCTCGGGGGAGGCGCAGAGCTTTATCGAAAACGGCGCCAGGCGCCTGGCGATCAGCGACGAGTTCTCCAGCCGCGAGATGCGCACCGCAAGGTCGAAGCCCTCCTCGACGAGATCGACGAAACGGTCGTCGAGCTGGATGTCGAGCACTATGTCGGGGTGCTGCTTGGCGAAGTCGATCAGCGACTGGCCGATCGGCGCGTCGGCGAAGGTGCGCGGCGCTGACAGCTTGATCCGGCCGCGCACGTCGCCGGAGGATTCGCGCACGGCGTCGGCCAGGCTGTCGACCTCGCGCACGATCTCCGAGGCGCGCCGGTAGTAGGTGTGGCCGGCCTCGGTCATCGAGAACTGGCGGGTGGTGCGGTTGAGCAGCAGCGCGCCGAGCTCGTCCTCCAGCTCGCGCACATATTTCGACAGCAGCGCCTTGGAGCGGCCGATCTTGCGCGCCGCCGCCGAAAAGCCCTCGGCTTCGACCACATCGATGAAGGCACGCATGCGGGTCAGTGTGTCCATGGTCAGGCCTTTCGTGCCGCGTCGAGAAGTTTCCGGCCGAGCCGTATCAGGGCAATGTCGCTGCCGGAAGGGCCAAGCAGCGACAGGCCGAACGGCGCGCCGGCGACCGAGCCGACGGGCAAGGTGATTTGCGGAAAGCCGGACAGTCCGGCTAGGCACAGAAGCCGCAGCGCCCGCTCGCGATAGGCCTGGAATTGCTCCGGTGTCGAGTCCACATACGGCGCCGGACCCGGAACCGTCGGCAGGACAAGGAAGCCATCCTTGCCGAGCAGGGCGGCCAGTTCGCCACGAAAGGTCAGCCGGCGCACCGTCTCGGCCTGCGCTGTCTTGTCGTCGACGGCACGGCCAAAGCCGAAACGTTCCTCGACGCCGGGGCCGAGGTCGCGCTCGCCGCTGGTGATCCATTCGCCGTGCACCGCCCAGGCTTCCTTGGCCTGCAGCCGGCGAAAGCACCAGTAGAGTTCATCCGCAGACGAGGTGAAGGGCGTTGCCGGCGACGCCGGCGCGCCGAAAACCGCGCTCGCCAGCGCCCTCATCCCCGCATATTCGGCAATCGCCGGGCGGGCGACAAGATCATCCAGCCAGTCCAGCGACAGCGGGCGGTCCAACGGGTGGTGGTGCGGGTCGCGGCCAAGCAGCAGCTTGCCGACCGTCTCGTAGGTCTCGATGTCGTCGGCGAACCAGCCGAACGTGTCGAAGCTCGGCGCCAGTTGCATGGCGCCGCCGAGCGAGATGCGTCCATGCGTGGTGCGCAGGCCAATCAGTCCGCAAAAGCTCGCCGGCGCGCGGATCGAGCCGCCGGTGTCGGAGCCTGTCGCGATGTCGGCCAGCTTGCCCGCCACCGCCGCCGCCGACCCCGACGATGAGCCGCCGGTGACGCGGTCGGGCGCTGCCGGGTTCACCGGAAACGAAAAGTGCGCATTCTGGCCAAACAACGCGAAGGCGAGCTCGTCGGTCTGGGTCTTGCCGACGAAGCGGGCGCCGGCATCGAGAATCATCTGCACGGCGGGTGCGGTGCGCGAGGCGGCATCGCTTTCGGCGAATTTCCGTAAATTGCCACAGCCAGTGCGGTAGCCGGCAACGTCGTAGATGTCCTTGACGGCCAGCCGCAGGCCGGCAAGCGGTCCGAGCTCGGCATGTGCCACCGGCATCTGGCGAAGATCGAGAAAGGCGTTGAGAGGGCCGAGCGTGCCTGTCATCGTTCGATATCCGGATACGGTTGTCGCAACATTGTTCGATGCCGGGAATTTTACAACCTTGGATGCGATTTTTATTGATTGTGAAACGCTTCGCTCTTATATCGCGCTTGCCCAAAGTCGCACGTGCCTGTGGGTGTCCGCCGATCCTCGAATGGTGAGGGAAATCGGTAAGGTAACTGGAGCCAACCCCTCCAGTCGGTTTAGCGGCCAACCGCCAGACCGAGGACACCTTGAAGCAACGACGGTGCGGGCCTTTCTGGTGTTCTGCCGGTCGTCCAAAGACCGGGGTTACTGAAGAGGCACACCTTCATTGCCGGCAGTGCGGAACGGGGTCTCCCAATCCAAGCCAAGGCAGACAAAGCGAACCGAGGCCGGGCAAGGCCAAGGTTCACCGCCGCGAGACGGCGTTTCATGGTTCCGGGGTCTCCACCGGCTGGTTCCATGGATTTCCGTCCCGCCTTTGTCCACCGCGTGTTCGCGAGGCCGAGGGCCCGCGTCCCGCAGCCTTTGTGCGCGCCGAAAGGCGCTGATGGAGAGACCCGATGGCTACCCAGCGCATCCTTGACTTCCTCGCCACCCGACGTCCGACCGGCCCCTGCCTCGTGGTCGACCTCGATGTCGTGCGCGACAATTTCCGCGCCTTCGAGAAGGCGCTCCCCGATTCGAAGATCTACTATGCGGTGAAAGCAAACCCGGCGCCGGAAATCCTGCGCCTGCTTGCTGCGATGGGCTCGTCCTTCGACACCGCTTCCGTTGCCGAAGTCGAGATGGCCATGGACGCCGGTGCGCTGGCGGACCGCATTTCCTTCGGCAACACCATCAAGAAGGAGCGTGATATCGCGCGCGCCTACCAGCTCGGCATTCGCCTGTTCGCGGTCGATTGCGTCGAAGAGGTCGAGAAGATCGCCCGTGTCGCTCCAGGCTCCCGCGTGTTCTGCCGCGTGCTGACCGATGGCGAAGGCGCCGAGTGGCCGCTGTCGCGCAAGTTCGGCTGCGTGCCGGCGATGGCCGTCGACGTGCTGCGCCATGCGAAGGGGCTCGGCCTCGACGCCTATGGCGTGTCGTTCCATGTCGGCTCGCAGCAGACCGACCTGACCGCCTGGGACCGTGCGCTCGCCGACGCCAAGGCGGTGTTCGCGACGCTCGCCGAGGAAGGCATCGTGCTCAAGATGGTCAACATGGGTGGCGGTTTCCCGACGCGCTACCTGCGTGACGTGCCGGCCGCCCAGGCCTATGGCCAGGCGATCTTTTCTGCGCTGCGCAAGCATTTCGGCAATGCCATTCCGGAAACCATCATCGAGCCGGGCCGTGGCATGGTGGGGAACGCCGGCGTCATCAAGTCGGAAGTCGTGCTGATCTCGAAGAAGGCCGACAACGACAATGTGCGCTGGGTGTTCCTCGACATCGGCAAGTTCGGCGGCCTGGCCGAGACGATGGACGAGGCGATCCGCTACCCGATCGTCACCGCGCATGACGGCACGGAGACAGCGCCTTGCGTGCTCGCCGGCCCGACCTGCGATTCGGCCGACGTGATGTACGAGAAGACGCCTTATCCGCTGCCCTTGTCGCTGACCATCGGCGACGAGGTGCTGATCGAAGGCACCGGCGCCTACACGACCACCTATTCGGCGGTCGCCTTCAATGGCTTCGAGCCTCTCCGATCCTACGTGATCTGACGGTTCGCGGGAGCCGATCAGATCATCCCAGGTGGGCGCCCGTCGCCCGCCCGGGCTCGCTTGTGGAACAGATCTCCGCTCGCCAGGGATTGCGGAAATGGACATTGCAAATTTCACTGTTGAAGGCGCCGCGCATTGGCCGATCTCCTCCGTTGGGGGAGAGGTGGCCGGCGCTGTCGCCATCGTTGCCGAGACCGCGGCCGACGTCGCGGCGCGCGAAGCCTTGCTCGACGAGGCCATGGGGCCGAAGCGCAAGGCAAAGTCGTCGGAGAAGCTGCGGCGTGGCCGTCGCCCTTCGGAAGGTCTTGCCTTCGTCGCGCGCGATGCATCGAGCGCCGTGGTCGGCACGGTGCGGCTGTGGGATGTCACGCTGGGCGAGGGCGGTCCGGCAGCGCTGCTGCTTGGCCCGCTCGCCGTCGCCCCATCGCTCAAGAGTGCCGGCATCGGCTCGGCGCTGATGCGCCATGCAATGGCCGAGGCGGCGCGCCTCGGCCACGCCGCGATCCTGCTGGTCGGCGACGCGCCCTACTATGGACGATTCGGGTTCTCGGCTGCCAGGACCGGTTCGCTTGCCATGCCGGGACCCTATGAGCGGCACCGCCTGCTGGCGCTGGAGCTGGTGGACGGCGCGCTTGACGGTGTGCAAGGCACGCTGAGGGCGGCGGGACGCAAGCTGAAGGCGCAGGAGCTGACGTCGGCGGCCTGAGGCTTCAAGGGCAGCTTGAAGCGGGTACGCGGCCTATCGTCCAAAACAAAACGCCGCCGGTCAGGCGGCGTTTTGTGTGTCTGAAATCGATCAGCCCAGCAACTGGCTGAGCGCCATGGCGACGGTCATGTCGCCTTCGACCTTGATCTTGCCGGTCATGAACGCCATCGTCGGGTTCAGGTCGCCTGATATCAGCGAATCCAGATCGTCGAGCGAGAGCTTGATGGTGCAGTCGGCGGGGGCGTCGGTGGTCGAAATGGTCGCCCCGTCGATGACGATGACGCCGTCGCCGCCGGTGTCGAACTTCACGGAACGATCGAACCCGCTGCTGGCCACGCGCGACTTGATCTTCTCGGCAATCTCCTGAACGCTCACGCTGTTCTCCTTGTCTGGTTGCATCTGTCGCGCACCGGCGCTTCGATCCGGCCGAAGCCCCATGCCGTGTTTTCCGCGATCTCGGTCGCTGCCGCATATAGCTTTGGGTTGACGTTTACGTCAACGCGAATTCCGGCTTCGGGCGGTTCAATGTTCCTTGAACGGCTTGGTCATTTCCGACGCCGTCTCGCTTTTCTTGCGGCGCAGCCAGTTGTCGCGGATCTCGTCCTTCGAGAGGAAGTTGACCTGATCGATCAGGACCTCATGCACCAGGGTGGCGCCGACACGCTTGTTGACGGTGTCGCGGATCGCGGCACGGAAGGCATCGAGGTCGATCGTCTCCTTCTTGGTGAAGTCGACCTGCGGATTGGAATAGAGGTAGGAATAGACCTGATCCGTAATGAGCGCTTCGGCCGGGATGGACAGCTTCTTTATCTGCTCGGGTTCCACGGTGTAGACAAGCTTGGTCAGGAAATAGCCGTCGATCCTGGAATCGCGGATCAGCGGCACTGAAATGATATCGGTCTTGACGTAGTCGAGCCCGCCCAGCATCGGCTTCGGGGTTTCGCCGACGCCTTTTTCGCCCGCCGCCTGGAACGAATAGAACACGGCGCCGAGCGTGGCGGCGCAGATCCAGATGGCGATGGCGATGACCTTGATCATCGGGCCTTGTCATTCCCTGGCGATGGAAACGCGGCGCTTCCCATTTGCACGGGCATGATTGCCGATGCGTTCCTTGGGCTCGGCATCATGCCTTCGCCCAGCCGAACTCGCCGGCCGAGTAGGTGCCGTCGGCTTCCGAGCGCTGGATGGCACTCCGCAACAGGCTGGCGACTTCATTGACCGCGCTGAGGTGAGCCAGGATCGCAGCCTCGTTCTTCGCCAGCTTCTGGCGCAGCCGGGTCAGGCCTTCGCGGTGCTGTTCGAGGAACTCGGCTTCACCGCCGCCCTTCATGGCGCGGGTCAGTTCGTAGAGATAGCGGCTCTTGCGGGCGTTCGATGCCTTGAGGTCATAGCTGGTGTCGCTGCGGATGCCGGCGGTCTCTTCCTCGACCACTTCCTCGATGCGGCCGATGATGGCGGCGAGATTGCCAGGCCGCGCGAACGGGATCGGCGCTTCCGGCGCGCTCGTGCGCGCGGGCAGGTTGGCGGTGAATTCCGAAAAGTCGGCCATGAGAATCCTGGTCTAGTTAGATTGAACTCGGATACGCGCTATCTCAGTGTTTGGGCATGATCTTTCCGCAAAACCGGTTCCCCTTTTTGCGGATCGTGCCCTAGATCTTGATGTCGGTCTTGATCGTCGTCTCGTCACCGGTGATCGACCGCGCGGCCTTGCGCTGCAATTCGTGGACCAACGAGGTTGACAGGCTGTTCTGTTGATCGATCTCGGTCTTTTCCGGCCCGCCCGAAACCGGGCCGACCGGCACAACGCGCTTGCCTTCGAGATAGTGGTCGGCAAGCATCGACTTGGCGATGCCGATGCCGCCGCGCTCGGCCATGACGTCGGCCACCCGCTCGGCAAGCTGCGATTTCCACATGTCGCCGGCCAGGCCCTTGCCGTAGACGCCTTCGGTGTCCTTGGGCAGCATGTTCTGGATGAAGGTCTGCAGCACCATCGCCTCGAACTTCTTGAACTTCTTGGCGGGGTCGGTTGACGCGGCCGCCTTGTCGGCGGTGGCGCGCGACAGGATCGAGCCGGCATCGACCGACGCCGCGGTGTCGACCGAAAACGTCCCGGCGGCGCCACCGGCCCGCTTTGTCAGCGCGGCGCGGGCAGCCTCGATATCCGTCGGGTCGACGGCTCGGGCAACATCCATAACGATGTCGCTGGGTGGAGAGATCGCCAAGAAAGTCCGCCTTTTGTCGGTTTTCCGTGGTTAGGACAATGCCTCAACAAGCTTGTGGCAGGCTTGCGCGGTCGCGGGCTGAAGCGCGTCGCCTCGGAACCGAATCCTGCGACGCGCTTCAAGTCCTTGTTTTCATGCATGTCGTTGTCTCAAGACCGGACCCACTTTCGGGCGACATGTACTAATCGTCACTTTCCGGTTGCCGCTTCTGCGCGATCAGGTCGAGGCGCTCGCGGTCGGAGCGTTGGCGTTCATCGCGGCTGCGCACATCCTTGTAGGTGCGCTCGACCATGTTGGTGCGCGCGGTTGCCGCGGCGATGAGGCCGGCCTCTCGCCTGGCGCTTTCTAAGTTCGCCTCCTGGCGCCGGACCGCGCTGGCGATGCGGCGATGGTAAAGGTCGGGAAACAGGCCCGAGAGGGAATTGGCCTGGTCGAAATGTCCGACCAGATCCCTGGCCTCGGCCTCGGCGGCGCTGGCCGCGGCAAGGAAGGTGGCATGACGGGTTTCGTGCAACGCCTTCAGTTGTTCCTGCACCTTGACCAGTTTCTTCAGGCGGTCCCTGCGCGTGCTCATTGTCATCTCGCCAGCGTCAGGTCGACAAAGCCGTTGACGAACAACGACAGCATGGTGCCGACGGCGAAATAGAATATGATCATGCCACCGGCGATGACGAAGGGCTGGGAGATGAAGTAGATCGGGATCTGCGGGGTCAGCTTGTTGACGAAGCCGATCGTCAGATTGACCAGAATGGCATAGGCGACAAACGGGCTGCCGAGCCGGATGACAAGGAAGAAGGTGTCCGACACCGTGTCTGTGACATCGACGAGTGCGGCCTGCGGATTGAAGAAGATGTTGACCGGCGCGACCGTGTAGGACGCGACCAGTGCGCGCACGATCTCATGGTCGAAATCGAAGACGAAGAGCATCAACAGCGCCGAGAACGAGATGATGGCGGCGAGCGCCGCCTGCGGTTCCGGCTCCTCGATCGCCGGTCCGCCGGTGCCGCCATAGCCAATCAGCATGGCGATGGCCGAGCCCATGAAGCGCAAGGCTTCCATGTAGAGCCTGGTCATGGCGCCGATCAGTCCGCCGACCAAGAGTTCCGAGATGATCATCGGTACGAGGATTTGCGGGCGCGGATCGACGAAGGGAAAGATGCGGTCCCACAGGAAGGCGAGCAGTCCGCCGGTGGCGGCGACCGCCACGAACAGCCTGACCTGGACTGGAACGCGGGCGCTGGACAGGCCGGGCATCAGCATGAAGCAGGCGCCGATGCGGCAGAAGGCGAGGAACGCCGCGATGACGACGCTCTGCGAAAGCACGCTCACGATATGGTCCCGAGCACCCTGATCTCGACGCCCTTGGCGATTTCGACATGGCTGAGCACAGGCAGCGTGGTGAACAGCCGCTCGATGATCATGCGCACATAGGGGCGGGCATCGGGCGCGGTGACCAGCACGAAACGCTCGCCGGCTTCCAGATATTTCTTGATCGCCTTGGTCGCGTCCTGGCCGAACTCCTCGAGCTGGCGCGGATCGATGTCGAACTCGCGCACCTCGCCCTTGGCGTCGCGCTTGAGGCTCTGGTGGAAGGCGAGGTCCCAGCGGTTGCCAAGACGGAGCACCTTGAGTACGCCGCCCTCGGAGAGGTCGCCGCAGATCTGCTGGGCCATGCGGATGCGGACATGTTCGACGATCTGCTCGGTGCGGCGCACATGCGGCGCGATCTCGGCGATCGCCTCGATGATCAGATGCAGATTGCGGATCGAGACGCGCTCGGCGAGCAGCAGCTTCAGCACCGCCTGCAGGCCGGGATAGGAGATGTGCGTGGTGCAGATATCGTCGGCGAGCTTGCGGTATTCCTGGTCCTGCCGTTCGAGCAGCGCCTTCATGTCCTTGTAGGACAGAAGCTGCGGCAGGTTGTTGCGGATGACCTCGGAGAGATGGGTGAGCAGCACCGACATGTTGTCGGCGAAGGTGTAGTTCTCGCGCTTCAAATCCTCGGCGAAGGTTTCGAGCACGGAATAGGCGCGCATGCCGAAGGCCGGCTCGCGGATTTCCTCGCCCGGTATTTCGGGCAGGTCGCGGTTGCCGAGCAGCACCATGATCTCGCCGACGCGCATCTGGTATTCGGCCACCACGGTGCCGTGCACTTTGATCTGGTAGCTCTTCGGCGGGATGGCGAAATCGTCGGCGACGCGCACCTCCGGCACGACGAAGCCGTACTGGGTGGCGAATTTCTTGCGCATCTTGGACATGCGGAAAACCAGTTCCTGATGCGAAACCAGGAGCCGGGTCGAAAGCTGCTTGCCGATCAGCAGCTCGATCTCGGCGGTGGCGAGCGAGGCCTTGACCGAGTTCTTCTCTTCCTCGGCCTTGCTCGCCTTCTCCTGGTTCTTCACCGCTTCGGCTTCGGCGAGGACCCGGTTGGCGCGCATCGGGATGACGTAGCCGAGCCCGGCCATGCCGGCGGCCAGCGCAAAGAACGGGAACAGCGGCAGGCCTGGCATCAGGCCGAGCAGCACCAGCAGCGAAGCCGCCACATAGAGGGCGCGCGGATGGGCGCCGAGCTGGCCGAACACCGCCTGGTTGGTCGAGCCGCGGGTGCCGCCCTTGGAAACCAGCAGGCCGGCGGCGAGCGAGACGATGAGCGCCGGGATCTGGGTGACGAGGCCGTCGCCGACCGACAGCTTGATGAACACGTCGGCTGCCTCGCCCATGCCCATGCCGTGCCTGATGTAGCCGATGGCGATGCCGCCGACGATGTTGATGGCGGTGATGATGAGGCCGGCGATGGCGTCGCCGCGGACGAATTTCGAGGCGCCGTCCATCGAGCCGAAGAAGGAGGATTCCTCTTCCAGCTCACGGCGGCGCAGCTGCGCCGTCTTGTCGTCGATCATGCCGGCGGAGAGGTCGGCGTCGATCGACATCTGCTTGCCGGGGATGGCGTCGAGGGTGAAGCGGGCGCCGACCTCGGCGATACGGGTTGCACCCTTGGTGATGACGATGAAGTTCACCACGATCAGGATCATGAAGACGATGAGGCCGATGACGAAGTCGCTGGCCATGACCAGCTTGGAGAAGCCGGCGATGACGTAGCCGGCGGCATGCGTGCCCTCATTGCCATGCGACAGGATCATGCGCGTGGTGGCGATGTTGAGCGACAGCCGCAGCATGGTGGCGATGAGCAGCACAGTCGGGAACGACGAGAAATCGAGCGGCCGCTGGATCCACAGCGCCACCATCAGGATCAGCACCGAAAGGGCGATCGAGAAGGCGAGGCCGATATCGATGAGAAAGGCCGGGATCGGCAGGAACAGCACGGCCAGGATGATGACGATGCCGATGGCAAAGAAGACGTCGCGGCCGTTCTTGGCAACTGCCCCCGCCGCTATGCTTTCGCTGATCGCCATGTCGTCCCCAAACCATAGGCTGCCGAACGTGCGACAGCTCGGTGAGGGTAGCTGGCCAAGCTTGCGCGAGGGTGGGAGACTGCCAGGTCCGAACGTCTCGCAGGAAGGGAAACCCATGCTTCTGATCATCGGCACGATCCGCTTGCCGCCCGACAAGCTCGGGGAGGCAAGGCCGGCAATGGAGCGCATGGTTTGCGCCAGCCGCGCCGAGCCTGGCTGCCTCGAATATTCCTATGCGCAGGATGTCTTCGACGCCGGGCTCATCCGGGTCACGGAAGTCTGGAGCGACAGGGCAGCCCTCGACGCGCATTTCCGCGCGCCGCACCTTGCGGACTGGCGTGCGAGCTGGCCGGCGCTTGGCATCGGCGAACGCAAGCTCGTGCTCTATGAAGCCGGGGAGCCCAAGCCGACCTGATCGATCTCACGGGCGGGATGCCTTGAGCCAAGGTCGAGTGCCCAGGATATGGTGGTGTCGGCCAACGGCAACGCCGGTCGCGCTCCAGTCGAGGCTGCAAAGCGCCGCAACCAGCCGGTCCAGCGCCACAATGGCGCCCTGCATGTCGCCATTGTGGTTGCCACGCCGTGTCGCCGGGCGTATCAGGCGAGCCTTCCATTGCCTTTCCGATATCGGCGAGCCGCCCCGGTGCTTTCCAGAAACCAACCGCAAGTCTACGCCCGCCGGCTGCGCGCGGTGCTGATCAGGTCGCTGCCGCTGCTCGAGGCGCGCGGCATCGCGGTGGTCATCCTGGCTGGCGCCGTCGGGGTGATGGCGGGCATCCTGGTCACGGCGATGAGCCAGATCGTGCAGGACCTGCACGGGCTGTTGTTCGGCGTCCAGCCCGGCGGCCGGCTTTCCGGCATGTTCTCGCTCGCCAACCCGTTGCAAGCGCTGATACCGGCGATCGGCGGCATCCTGCTCGGGCTCAGTGTGATCTGGCTGCGGTTGCGTAAATTCCGCACTCCGGTCGATCCGATCGAGGCCAACGCGCTCTACGGCGGGCGCATGTCGCTGACCGACACGTTCATCATCGCCGGCCAGACCATGATCTCCAGCGGCTTCGGCGCGTCGGTCGGACTGGAAGCCGGCTATACGCAGGTCGGGTCCGGCTTGGCCTCACGGTTGGCGCGCGTGTTCAGGTTGCGCCGCAACGATGTCCGCATCCTGGTTGGCTGCGGTGCGGCCGGCGCCATCGCCGCCGCCTTCGACGCGCCGCTGACCGGCGCCTTCTATGGTTTCGAACTGGTCATCGGCATCTACTCGGTCGCCAATGTCGCGCCGGTCATGACGGCGGCGATCTGCGCTTCGCTGACGGCGGAAATGTTCGGCGGCGTGCCGTTTCCGCTCGAGCTTGCAGGCCTGCCGGCGCTCACCGCCAGCCAGTACGTGCCGTTCCTGCTGCTCGGCCTGCTTGGTGGCGCTGCCTCGATCGCCATCATGCATCTGGTGACGCTGATCGAACGCGGTTTTGCCAGGCTGTCGGTCGATGCGTCGCTGCGGCCCGTCATCGGTGGAGTCATCGTCGGGCTGCTCGGACTGATCACGCCGCAGGTCCTGTCCAGCGGCCATGGCGCGCTGCATCGCGAGTTCGCCATGAACTATGGTTTGACCGTGGTGGCCAGCGTCTTCGTGCTGAAACTGGCGGCATCGGCGATCTCGCTGGGGTCGGGCTTCCGCGGCGGCCTGTTCTTCGCCTCGCTGTTTCTCGGCGCGTTGCTCGGCAAGGCATTCGCCGGCGTGATGGCTTTCGTTTCGCCGGCGACCGGCATCGACCCCTCCGTCGCCGCCGTCGTCGGCATGACGTCGCTGGCCGTCGGTGTCGTCGGCGGCCCGCTGACGATGACGTTCCTGGCGCTGGAATCGACCCGCGACCTGACGCTGACCGGCGTTGTCCTGGCCGCCTCGATCATGGCGGCGATCCTGGTGCGCGAGACCTTCGGCTATTCGTTCTCGACATGGCGCTTCCACCTGCGCGGCGAAACCATCCGCAGCGCCCACGATGTCGGCTGGATGCGCAGTCTCACCGTCGGCTCGATGATGCGCAAGGACATCAAGACCATCGACGCGGCAACGACGCTTGCCACCTTCCGCACGCAAGTGCCGCTCGGGTCGGCCCAGCGCGTCATCGCCGTCGACGCGGGCGATCATTATGTCGGCGTGCTGATCGTGGCCGAACTGCACAGCGATCCTTCCGACGGCGAGGTGCCAGTGCGCTCGCTCGCCCAGTTCCAGGATGCCGTGCTGGTGCCCAGCATGAACGTGCAGTCGGCCGCAGAGACTTTCCAGCGCGCCGGCGCCGAAGAGCTGGCCGTCGTCGAGGATTTCACCGACCGCATCGTGCGGGGGCTGCTGACCGAGGGTCACCTGATGCGGCGCTATGCCGAGGAACTCGACAAGGCGCGCAGGGACCTGTCCGGCGAGGGGTAGGGCTCCCTACGCGTTCCCGACGGTTGCGGCTTACTTCAGCCGACAGATCTTCCCAGCTTGCAAGCCTGGCCCAGCCATTGGCGGGGTCCTGGCGCCACGCGTGGCTTGCCAGTTGTGCAGTGGTACTGTACAGATTGTTAAGTGAAGCGAGGAGACAGCATGCGCAAGGCCTCTGGCGCGGCTTCGGTAAAGACGGGCAACGCGCCCGCCGCGACCCGTGCACATGAAGTGCTGGGCATGCGCCTCAAGAGCCTTCGCCTCGCCCGCAGGCTGTCATTGCGGGAGCTTGCGGAGGCGACTGGAACCAGCGCCAGTTTCATCAGCCAGCTCGAACGCGGCCTGACCGGGGCCAGCACCGCATCGCTCAACCAGATGGCTTCGGCGCTTGGCGTCAGCGTCGCCATGTTGTTCGAGGAAAGCGCGGCGCAAAACCATGGCGTTCTGAGACGAAGCGAGCGGCCGAGCCTGCCGCCCAGCGACGGCTGCCGCAAGATGCTGTTGTCGCGCCCGCCGCTGAGCGACATGGAAGTCTATGTCGGGGAATTCGACATTGGCGGCTCGACCGGGCCCGATCGCTACACTCATGGCGATGCGCACGAGATGCTCGTCGTGCTGCGCGGGATCGTCGAGGTCTCGCTCGGCGAGGCGCGCCACGTGCTCGAGGAGGGCGACAGCATCGAATACACGACGTCGACACCGCATCGCTCAGAGAACATCGGCAGTGGCCGAGCCGAAGTGATGTGGATCATCGCGCCGCCGACCTCGGCGCGCGCCGAACTCGAACAATATACGGCCTGGAAACCGCTCGCGGCCAGGTAGTCCGATCAAAACGCGGGCATGAATGGGAGAGTTAGTGTGAAGTTTAAATCGAGATTTGCAGGCCTTGGCGCCATTCTGGCGCTTGGCGTTGTGGCCGGCGCGGCCTTTGCGCAGGACAAGCCGGTGGCGGGCGAGGTGAAGGAAGGCTCGCTCAAGGGCAAGACCCTGACGCTCGTTTCCTATGGCGGCATCTACCAGGACGGCCAGGCGGCCGCGCTGAAGGAATTCGTCGACAAGTCCGGCGTCAAGCTGCTCAATGATGGCCCGACCGAGATCGCCAAGCTGCAGGCGCAGGTCGAGTCCGGCAACGTCACCTGGGACGTTGTCGATACCGACGACCTGCCGCCTTACGTCTATTGCGGCAAGCTGTTCCAGAAGCTGGATCTGACGAAGCTCGACGTCTCGAAAATCCCGGAAGGTCAGGTCGGCGAATGCTCGGTGCCGGCGATGAACTACGGCGTCGTGCTGATGTACAACACCGAGAAGTACAAGGATAATCCGCCCAAGAGCTGGGCCGACTTCTTCGACACGGCAAAGTTCCCGGGCGTGCGCGGAATCGACGGCTCCGGCAGCCCGACCGGCGGCCTGCTCGAACAGGCGCTCAAGGTCACCGGCGGCGACCCGAAGGCGATGACGGTGGCCGATATCGACAAGGCCATCGACGTGGTCCGCAAGCTCGGCCCCGACACGATTTTCTGGAAGACGGGTGCCGAATCGCAGCAGCTCGCCGAATCCGGCGAAGCCGATATGCTGATGATGTGGACCGGCCGCGCCATGACCGCGGTCAAGAACGGCGCCAAATATGCGCCCGCCTGGCAGGATTGGCTGGTGGTGATGGACCAGATGACGATCCCGGTCGGCGTGAAGGACACGGACGCGTCCTACGCGCTGCTCAATGCCTATCTCGGCAAGCATGCCCAGGAGGTCCTGGCGGAGCAGACGTCCTATACGCCGATCAACAGCGACGCGCAGCCCAAGGTCGACGCTTCCGTTGCCGCCTTCCTGACCAATACTCCGGACCGCCAGAAGCAGGGCTACAAGCAGAACTTCAAGTTCTGGGTCCCGAACTTCGCGGCGGCGCAGGAGAAGTGGTCGGCGCTGATGGCCGGCAACTGACCGGCTGACCAAGAAGGCAAGGCCCGTGAGCGCGCACGAACCGACGACGCCATCCGCCCCGAAACGGGCCGGATGGGCATGGCGGCCGTTCGCGCTCACGCTGCCGGCGCTGGTGTTGCTTGCCGCGGTGATAGGTTATCCGCTGCTCACCATCGTGCTGCGCAGCCTGTCGGAACCGCAGTGGGGCGCGCAGAACTACGTCTGGTTCTTCGGTGCGCCCATCAATCTCACGGTGCTACAGCGCACTTTCACCATCTCGGCGTGGGTGACGATCGTCTGCGTGATCTGCGCTTATCCCTACGCCTATCTGATGACCGCCGTCGGGCCGCGCGTGCGGCTCGTCCTGGTGCTCTGCGTGCTCATCCCGTTCTGGGTAAGCGGCGTCGTGCGCACGCTCTCCTGGGTGATTCTTTTGCAGGATTCGGGCGTCATCAATTCGCTGTTGCGCGCGGCCGGTTTTGACGGCATCCGGCTGATCCGCACCCAGACCGGGGTGGTGATCGGCATGGCGCAAGTGCTTCTGCCCTTCATGATCCTGCCGCTCTATTCGGTGATGAAGGGCATCGACCTCAGGCTGATGCGGGCTGCGCAAAGCCTGGGTGCGCGACCTTCGCGTGCGTTCTTTACCGTCTACCTGCCGCTGTCGCTGCCCGGCGTCTATGCCGGCGCGATCATCGTGTTCATCCTGGCGCTGGGCTTCTACATCACGCCGGCGCTGCTCGGCGGGCCGCGCTCGACCATGCTGTCGACGCTGGTGCAGACCCAGGTGCTCAGCCTGCTGCAATGGGGCCGCGGCGGCGCCATGGGCGTGGTGCTGCTCGTCACCACGTTTGTGCTTCTGGCGCTCGCGGCACCCGTGATGCGCTCGCGGTACCGGGAAGCAGGACGAAGCTGATGGAGATGAAGCCGCTCACCCGCGTGATCCTCGGCCTCGTCTGCCTGCTGGTGGCGATATGGCTTGTCGCGCCGACGCTGGTCGTGGTGCCGATGTCGTTCAACGAGAACAAGTCGCTCGCCTTCCCGCCGCAAGGCTTCTCCTGGCAGTGGTACCAGAACTTCTTCACCAATCCGGACTGGTCGTCGAGCTTCCTCAACTCGCTGAAGGTCGCCTCGGTGGTGGCGGTGCTGGCGACGGTGCTTGGCACGCTGGCGGCCTTCGGCCTCGATCGCATGAAGGCAGGGCCGGCCAGCCTGTTGCGGATGCTGATGCTGACGCCGATGGTGGTGCCGGGCGTGGTGCTGGCCATCGGCATCTACGCCGTCTATCTCGACACCCATCTCGTCGGCACGATGCTGGGCTTCGTGCTTGCCCACACCATCCTTGCACTTCCCTTCGTGCTGATCGCGGTTTCCGCCAGCCTCGAAGTGTTCGACAGGCGCCTCGAGACGGCGGCGGCAAGCCTCGGCGCGGGAGCGCTGACCGCGTTTCGCACGGTGACGCTGCCGCTGATCCTGCCAGGCATGCTGTCCGGCCTGCTCTTTGCCTTCGCCACCTCCTTCGACGAGATCGTCGTGTCGCTGTTCATCGCCAACCCCTATCTCAAGACCTTGCCCGTGCAGATATTCTCCTCCATCACCCGCGACGCCGACCCGACGGTTGCCGCCGTCGGAACGATCCTGCTTTTCGCCACCACGATCCTGATCGGCGGCGGCATGCTTCTTCTTGGCCGCGAGCGGAAGGGACGCCCATGAAGCCGGGACAGGAGAGCAAGGGCGCGGCGATCGATCTCGAATCGATCAGCAAGGCCTATGGCGGCTTCAATGCGCTGGATGGCGTTTCGCTGCGGATCGAGCCCGGCGAGTTCATGACGCTGCTTGGCCCGAGCGGTTCCGGCAAGACCACGACGCTGAACGTCGTGGCCGGCTTTACCGACGTGACCAGTGGCAAGCTGCTGGTCGGCGGCAAGAACGTGGTCGGCGTGCCGGCGCACAAGCGCAACATCGGCGTTGTCTTCCAGCACTACGCGCTTTTCCCGCATATGAGCGTCGGCCGCAACGTCGCCTATCCGCTGACGCTGCGTGGCGTCGGCACGGCGGAACGAAAAGCGCGCGTGGCAAGAGCGCTGGACATGGTCAAGATGGGCGACTTCGCGCATCGCTATCCCAGCGAGCTGTCGGGCGGCCAGCAGCAGCGCGTGGCGCTGGCCCGCGCCATAGTCTTCGATCCGCCGCTGCTTTTGATGGACGAGCCGCTCGGCGCGCTCGACAAGAAGCTGCGCGAATGGCTGCAGCTCGAGATCAAGCGCATCCATCGCGAGCTCGGCACCACCTTCGTCTATGTGACGCACGACCAGGAGGAGGCGCTGGTCCTGTCGGACCGCATCGCCGTGTTCAACCGCGGGCGGATCGAGCAGGTCGGCACCGGCCGCGAACTCTACGACGAACCGACGACGCTGTTCGTCGGCCGCTTCATCGGCGATTCCACGGTGCTGCGCGGCGAGGCGCGAAGCGATGGCGCAAGCACGGCGCTGCGCATCGCCGGCGAGACGGTGACAGCGCCGCGGCGGATGGCGGGCGAAGCCCGTCCGGTCATGCTGCTGCGCCCGGAAAAGCTTGCCATCCGCCGGCCCGGCCAGAGCGCGGCGGGCACCACCAACCGGCTGCCGGGGACGATCGCGGAAGCCATCTATCTCGGGTCGGGATCGAAATATGAAGTCAGGCTCGCCGACGGCTCCACGGCGATCGTGCGCTCGCCGCTGACCGGTGAGAGTTTTGGCCTAGGCGAGGAGGTGGAGCTTTGCTTCGACGGTGCCGATGCCAAGCTTCTGGCCGATGACAGCACGGCCGACGCGACGCTGACCTGATCCAATCAACCTGAAAGTCATCCCATGCAAGCCAAACGCAACGGCGACATATCGTTCTGGTATGCGGATCTGGGCGGGGTTCCCACGCCCCGGCCGCCCTTGCCCGGCGATATCGAGGCCGATGTCGCGATCGTCGGCGCCGGCTATACCGGGCTGTGGACCGCCTATTATCTGAAGAAGGCCAGGCCGTCGCTGCGCGTCGTGCTGATCGAGCGCGAGTTTGCCGGTTTCGGCGCTTCGGGCCGCAATGGCGGCTGGCTGTCGGGGGGCTTCTCCTGGTCGCGCGAAAAATATCTCAAGACCTCGACCCGGCAAGGGGTGAGCGCCATGCAGGCGGCCATGGCGGGCTGCGTCGACGAGGTGATCCGGGTGGCGAGCGCGGAAGGGATCGATGCCGATATCCGTCGCGTCGACAATCTGACGGTGGCCACCAACCCGGCGCAGCTCGAACGCGCGCGCGAGGAATGCGAAACGATCCGCGCCTGGGACGTCGATCCGGACCGCGTCGAGATGCTGGATCAAGCGGCGACGCGGGCGCGCATCAATGTGCGCAATGTCATGGGCGGCTTCGTCGTCCATGGCCAGGCGCGGGTGCAGCCGGCCAAGCTGGTGCGCGGGCTTGCCGCCGCCGTCGAGCGCCTGGGCGTGCCGATCTACGAACAGACGACGGTGACGTCCATCGCCAAGGGCACCGTGACGACCGACCGCGGCACGGTGCGGGCGGAGACCGTCATCCGCGCGACGGAGGGTTTTACTGCAGGCATTCCCGGCGAGGAACGGACCTGGCTGGCGCTCAACAGCGCGCAGATCGTGACCGAGCCGCTGTCGGAGGCGCTTTGGCGCCAGATCGGCTGGGAAGGGCACGAGCTTCTCGGCAACGCCGCCCACGCCTATTGCTATGCCCAGCGCACGCGCGAGGGACGCATCACCATGGGCGGGCGCGGCGTGCCCTATCGCTATGGCTCGCGCACCGACATCAATGGGCAGACGCAGCAGGCCACGATCGACCAGCTGCATCAGATCCTGACGACGCTGCTGCCGCAGACGGCGAACTGCCGCATCGAGCACGCCTGGTGTGGTGTGCTCGGCGTGCCGCGCGACTGGTGCACGACCGTTGGCCTCGATCCCGCCACCCGTATCGGCTGGGCCGGCGGCTATGTCGGACTTGGCGTGTCGAGCTCCAATCTTTCGGGGCGCACGCTGGCCGACCTGATCCTCGGCCAGCAGACGGAGCTGACGAAGCTGCCCTGGGTCAACCGCAAGGTCAGGCCATGGGAGCCGGAGCCGTTCCGCTGGCTTGGCGTGCATTCGATGTACCAGCTTTATCGCATCGCTGACGGACGCGAAGCCGCCGGGCTTGCGCATACGTCGAGACTGGCCGCGCTCGCCGACAGCATTACCGGTCACTGATCCATGGAGTCCAATTTGATCGATCTTTCGACCTTCCACGATCTCGCCAAGGCCGACATCGGCGCGTTCTCACCCAAGCCCACTTCCATCGAGGGAGATCAGGTCGAAGCGGCGCGCTCGCTTTTCCAGTCACCGGACGGTACCGTCGATATCGGTATCTGGGAGTGCACGCCCGGTCGCTTCACCGCCGACCGGTCGGATTCATCGGAAATTTGCCACATCATTTCCGGACGGGTGGAGGTGAGCCGCGCCGACGGCGAGGCGCGTGAGCTGGGGCCAGGCGACCTTCTCGTGCTGCCGCAGGGATGGAAGGGCGAATGGCGGATCCGGGAGACCACGCGCAAGCTCTACATGATCCAGTCGGCGGGGTGATCGACAGGCGTCAGCGCCGTACCGAAATCAGTGCTCGATCGGTCCCCTGGCCATGACGAGAGTCGTGCCGGCGGTCGTCGGGCGTTCGATCGTGCGGCGCACGCGGGGCGGCTCGTCGCCGCTGTGCAAGGCCCGCAAGCGCTCGCCCACGACAGCGTCGGCATGGGTGATGCGTCCATTGTGGCGCACATATTCGAGCCAGGTCGGCGTGTGGTAATGCTCGATCCAGATCGCCGGGTTTTCAAGGTCGCGCGCCAGCGTCCAGTTGCGGGCGCCGTCACGGCGGCGGATGCGGCCACGTTCAGCCATGGTGGCGAGGAACTCCGGCACGTCCTCATCGCGGATGATGTATTCGATCATGATGGCGATGGGGCCGCTGCGCGGCTTCAGGTCGAGTGCCAGGTGCGGTTCCTTGAAGCGGTTGAGCGGGTCGAGGTTGAGCACCTGCTGTTGCGGCAGCGGCAACAGCAAGCCGATGGCGCCGCCGGCCAGCATGGCGATGCTGGCCGCGATCAGTGCGGTCTCGGCGCCATGCGCGTCGGCGACGACGCCCCAGATCCAGCTGCCGAGCGCGATGCCGCCGAAGGTCGCGGTCTGATAGACCGACAGCACCCGGCCGACCACCCAGCGCGGCGTCGCCATCTGCACCGTGACGTTGAAATGCGAAAGGGCGATCACCCAGCAGGCGCCGCCGACAAGCAGGCCAAGCGACGTCTGCCAGGCATGGTGGCTGACGGCGGCATTGAAGGCGCAGACGGCGAAGCCGGCGAAGGCCGAGCGCACCATCGTCTCGCTGGACAGCAGTTGGCGCAGCCGCACGCTGATCAGCGCGCCGCCGACGGCGCCGATGCCGAAGGCGCCAAGCATGATGCCGTAGGTGAGGGCGTCGCCCTTGACCACGTCGCGCGCCACCAGCGGCAGCAGCGCCAGCACCGCGCCGGCGCTGAAGCCGAAGGCGGCGCCCCTGACCAGCACCTTGCCGATGTTGGGCGACATGGCGACATATCGCAGGCCGGCGCCCATGGCAGCCCCCAGCGATTCGCGCGGCAAGGTTGATACCGGCACGTCCGGCTTCCAGCGCGCCAGCACGACGATCAGGCCGATATAACTCACGGCGTTGGCCGCGAAGGCCGCCGCCGCACCGGCCGCCGCGACGATGATGCCGCCGATCGCCGGGCCGACGCTGCGGGTCAGGTTGAAGCCCATCGAATTGAGCGCGACGGCGGCCGGCACCTTGTTGCGGGGAACGATGTCGCCGACCGAGGCCTGCCATGACGGGCTGTTCAGCGCCGTGCCGCTGTCGATCAGGAAGGTGAAGGCAAGCAGCGTCCACGGTGTGATCAGGCCAGAATAGGTGAACAGGGTCAGGAGCACCGAAACGACCAGCATGAAGGTCTGGGCGACCAGCATCACCTTGCGCCGGTCGAAACTGTCGGCGATGGCACCGGCGACGAGCGCAAACAGCATGATCGGCAAGGTGGTCGAGGCCTGGACCAGAGCCACCTGGTAGGACGAGGTGGCGATCGTGGTCATCATCCAGGCCGCGCCGACGCCCTGGATCAAGCCGCCGAAATTCGAGACAAGACTTGCGGCCCATACGGCGCGAAAAATGCCATGCCGGAAGGGCGCCAGCGCCGAGGCGCCCTCGCTTTCCGGCTTTTCGTCAATCATCGGGGGTTCCTGTCATGTCGTACGGATTCGTCAGATGATCCGTTTGCTAAGATCATTCGCCGAAAGTAGGGCATCGCACCGCAAAGGGCGAACGCCTTTCAAAAAAGGATCATGGTCCAACAATGGGATAGCTGCGGTCCACGCGCTTATCTCCGGCCAAGGGGCATGCGTGAACAGCGTGCGTCACCGACCGCGGCATGGCGCGTGCGCAAGACATCGATGCACATGCGGTGAGATCAGCCGGCGACCGCCTTGCCGGCATGGACGCAATCCGACCGAACCCGTTGCCCGCCAGCGGGCGGCTGCTTTCACGCGATTGCGGACGGAAAGCCGCCGCACCTATCCTGATTGCTCAGAACCCGTTCTGGATGCGCTCGAAGATGACGTTGGTGAAGGCCGATATCTGGCTGCCGATGAAAGGTCCGGTCAACGCCACCACAAGCATGATGGCGACGATCTTCGGCACGAAGGTCAAGGTGATCTCCTGGACCTGCGTCAGCGCCTGGATGAGGGCGATGCCGATGCCGACGACCATGGCGACCAGCACCACCGGGGCGGACGCGGTGAGCACCGTCCACACCGCGTACTGAACGATGTCGAGAGCGTCGGCCTCGTTCATGTGGGAGGTTGGCCTAGCTTGCCGGCTTGATCGACACGCCGGCGCCGACGGGGACCTGAGTGCCGTCCTGCAGCACCGCGATCAGTCCGCTGCTGGCGAGCGTCACCGAAGCCACTGTTCCGGTGGTCTTGCCGTCGGCCGACGTGATCGAGCGGCCGATAATCGCGTCGGCCTGCGACAGCGCCGACGACTGCATGATCTGTTCGAGCTTTGTGTTGGTCTGCACCGATTGCTCGACCTGCGAGAAGGTCGCGAGCTGTGCGACATACTGCGTCGAGTCCATCGGCTTGGTCGGATCCTGATTCTTCATCTCGGCGATCAGGAGCTTCAGGAAGGACTGGTAGTCGACCGCGGTCTTGGAGGTCTGCTGGCTGGCCTGGTTGGCGCCGGTCGGGATCGTCGTCGTCATGTCCACGTTCATCAGTATCGTGCTCCCACAGCCAGCGGGCGCGTGGCACCCGGAACATCGTCATTGCCGCCAAGCGCGCGGCGTTCGAGCGGATAGAGCGATCGGATCGCCTTCAGCGCTTCGTAGATGTGATCCTCGCTGACCATGCGGTCGATCTGTTTGAGCGCGGCACAGATCTGGGCGTCCTCGAAGCTTACCAGCAGCAGCGGCAGCGAACGCCTGAACATGTCGCGCGCCTCGGCCGCGCCGGTCGGATTGATCAGCATGACCTGCAGGATGAAATACAGCTGCTTGAGTGGCGTCGAGGCGTCGTCGGCCTGTATCACATGGCTCTCGAGCAGGAATTGCACGTCGTTCATCAATTCGATGGTGACCTTGCGGTCGACGCGTATGACGGCGCCGTTGATGTAGATCTTCTCGTTCGGCTTCAGTGATATCTTCAGTGTGTTGGTCATTGAATGCCGTCCCGGATAATCTGGGACACCTCGATCAGCCCTTCGAAATTGTTGGTGCGGCCCTGGCGGATATCCTCGGTCTCGCGCAGCAGCCACAGGCCGATGGAGATGAGGTTGGCGCGCAATTCCTTGGGCAAGGCGTTGTCGCTGGAGCCGAGATCCTCGACGAAGGCAGTCCAGACACGGTTGGTGAAATGCAGCGCCTCGATTGCTTCCATCGAGTCGCGGCCAACGGCCGCCGCCGCCGCCAGCATGTCGATCGAACGGCTCAGGAGCTGCCGCTCACGGTCCTTCGCGTCGGCAACGGAGTTGCTCTGGATGTCGGCGTAGGAGAATTGGTACATCGGGGGGCTACCGTTCCGTTGTGAGGTATCAGGTCAGGTACTTAAGCAGGCTGAGCTGCTGCAGCCGTGCGGTCAGCGCGAAAGACGTCTCGATATGCTGGGTCAGGTTCGCGACCCGGGTCGCGGCTTCGGCCGGGTCGACGGCTTCGAGATCGAGGATGTGCCGTTCGAACAGGTCGACCTGCGTCTTCATGCGGTCGCTGGCGTCGGACACCCGCTTCTGGACGATGCCGGTCTCGGACTGAACCTGGCCGATGCCGCTCAGCGCCTCGCCGACAAGGGACTGTGAGCGGCCGATGATGGTGTCCTTCGCCGCCTGGCTGATGTTGCTGGTCATCAGGGTGGAGACCATGGCGGCCGCCATTGCGAGCTTGCGGATGCCGTCGCTGTTGGCGCTGGTCGAGGTCGGGGTGGTTTCGTTGAGCGCGATGCGGCTGACGATCTGCTGGTCGGTGGCATTCGACCAGTTGGTCTGCCAGCCAGAGCCGAGGAACTGCGGCGCGACGTCGTTGGTGATGTAGTCGTCCATCTGGGCGGCGGTGATGTTGGTCGCAGCCGGGTCAGTGGGCGTGAAACCGAAATGGGAAACGAAGGAGGCGTCGAAGGCGGCCTTGGCGGGTGAGCCGGCCGCCGTGAAATCGTTGATCGGCTTGACGTCGGTGTTGGTGCCGGCGAACAGATATTCGCCGTTGACGCTGGTGTTGAGGATCGAGCCAAGCTGCTGGATAGTCGTCTTGCCGGTCGATTGGGTGAGGCTGTCGGAAGAATCGCCCGACGTCGCGGTGGTCAGGCTGGACAGGAAGCTTTGAGCGACGCTGGAGAGCTGGCTGAGCGAGGTTTGCGTCGACGAGAGCCGGGCGGCGACCAGCCCGTTGGAATCGATGATGACGTTGAGCCGGTCGAGATCGCGCGAGAAGGTGACGGACTGGGCCGTGCGCCCGCCCAGCGCCAGCCCGACATCGGCGACCTTGCCGGTCGAGGACTCTTTCGTGGCCTTGACGAGGTCGGCCTGCATGCGCATCTGCTGATAGCGCATGGCGTTGGAGAGGGCGGCCGAGGAGACTGAAGTCATGGCTTATCCCACCGCGCTCAACAAGGCCGTCATCATGTCGTCGATTGTTTTCATCATCCGGGCCGACGCCTGATAGGTGTGTTCGAGGTCGAGCATCAGCGACATCTCCTGATCGACATTGACGCCGGTCGCATTGGACAGGGCCTCGGCGCTGCGCTGTGCCAGCGCCTGCTTGGCATCGGCGGCGGTGGAGGCCTGCTGGCGCATGCCCTGGAGCCAGCCGATCGAATTGGCGGCGTAGTCGGAAACGCTGGACGTTGCCGATATTCCGGCGGCGGGATCGAACGTCATCGGCTGGTCGAGCCGGTCGCCATAGGCAACCAGGAGGCTGGAATAGGATGCGCCGCCGCTGGTGTTGGCGACATAGGCCGCACCGTTGGCGCCGCCGTCTCGCAGCAAGGTCGGGTTGCCGCCAGCGCTCGGATCCATCGCCGCATTGATGCGGATGGAGGCGGCCAGACCGTTGACCAGCGTGCCCGCGGCCGGCACGGCCGGCGCGCCGGACCAGGTGAACAGACCGGCGGCGCTGGGCATCGAAGGCGCGGTCTCGGCAAAGGCCGTGATCAGGCCGCGCGCGGTCTCGTCGAGCTGGCTCTGCATGGTCGAGGCGACGCCGTCGCGCAGTTGCAGCAGGCCGGCAAGCTTGCCGCTGGCGCTGGTGTTGCCGCCGGTTCCCGCCGAGACCGGCACGTTGTCGATATAGACGGTGTTGCCTGCGGCTCCGGCGGCATAGCCGGCCGATGGCGTGAAGCTCACCGTGCGCGGTATCGTCTCGAACAGCATGGTGCCGTCACCCGTGGTGATGACCATGTCGTTGTCGCCGCGCGTGAAGGTCGAGACCGGAACATAGTCCGCGATCTTCTTCAGCAGCGCGTCGCGCTGGTCGAGCGCATCGGAAACGTCGGTGCCGGAACGGGTTCCGGAAATGACCGCCTGGTTGGCGTCCTGGAACTGGTTGAGCAGCGAGTTGAGGTCTTTGACCGCCGTGTCGATCTGGCCGTCGGTCTGGGTGCGGAAAGTCTGAATGGCCTGGGAGCCCTCATTCAGGGAGCGCACGACCTGCTTGGCCGCGTCGATGACGCTGGAGCCGAGATTCTGGTTGGACGGCGAGGTGGCGTAGAGCTGCAGCGCCTGCTGCAGATTGGCGATGGCGGTCGAGGGCGAGGAGGCGTTGTCGACGCCATTGACCGAAACGTCCAGCTGATCCATGCCGCTGAAGAGCGCGTTCTGGCCGCTATACGCCGACAAGGCGCCGAGATTCTGCCGGGAGAGCAGGTCGTTGGCGACGCGCTGGATATCGACCGAACGCGCGCCGGGCGCCGTGCTGGTGACGACGGCGATGCGGCGCGCATAGTCCGGATTGGAGGCGTCCGAGACATTGCGCGTGACGATGCTGGTCTGCCGCGCGGTATTCATAAGCGCCGATTGGGCGATGCTCAGTGCGGAGGAAAGCGACATGCTGGTCTTTCACGGGCGGCGCCCGGTTATCTCTTCAGGTTGACGAGGACGTCCATCAGGTCGGAACCGGTCTGGAAGACTTTCGAATTGGCGGTGTAGCTGCGCTGCGCCGCGATCATGTTGGTCAGTTCCTCGGCGATATCGACGTTGGAATTCTCGAGCGCGCCGGAGATGATGGAGCCGAGCTTGCCTTCATTGGCAAAGCCGACGCGGACCGCGCCGGATTCAGTGCCCTGCGCGTAGACATTGCCGGGAAGGGCCTTGAGCTGGTCCGGGCTCTGCACGTCGGCCAGCGGAATCTTGTAGAGCGGCTTGGTGGAGCCGTCCTTGTACTGTGCGTAGATGGTGCCGTCCTTGCTGATCTGGACCTTGTCGATGGTGCTCGGCGCGTTGCCGTTGACCTGGGCGTCGGAAACCGTGAAGCCGGTGCCGAGCTGGGTCAGCTTGGACAGATCGAGATTGAGGCTGGCGCCGTTCGGCACGGTAAAGGAAACGCCGGTGATCGCGCCGGTCAGCTTGCCGGTGGTGGTGTCGAAGGTGAGGTTGGCCGTGCCCAGCGCACCGCCGGTGTAGGGGAACGATGTTCCAGCCGTGGCAGTCGACTGATCGAAGACCGACACCTGCCAGGTGCCGGCGCCGGTGTTGGTGAAATAGACGTCGAGCAGCTTCTTGTTGCCGAGATTGTCGTAGGCGACCATCGAGGACTTAGAGGTGTATTGCGCGCCTGCCGAGTTGGTGGAGGGCAGGTTGGCGGCTGCGACCGGCGTGGCACCAGCCGACAGGTTGCCGGTATAGCTGCCCTGTGTGCTCGGCGTCGCCGTCATTCCCTGGTCTGAGACGACGACCGGGACCAGTCCGTCGAAGCCGTTCACCGTCGCCGCCGGTACGCCATTGGCGTAGCTGTAGGCCATCAGCTGGAAGCCGGCCGCGTTGACCAGCCTGCCCTGCGCATCGGGAACGAAGGCGCCGGCACGGGTCAGGAACGGCGTGCCGCTGGGATCCTGGACGACAAAGAACCCATCGCCGCTGACGGCAAGGTCGGAAACCGAGGTCGTGTATTGAAGCACGCCCGGATCACTGACCGCCTGACGGATGGTGGTGGTGACGCCGCCGGAATTATACGCGCCGCCCGTGGACGGCATGACCAGCGTCGAAAATTCGGCGGAGGACCGCTTGTAGCCGGTGGTGTCGGAATTGGCGATGTTGTCGGCTGTCGTCGACAGCCGATTTGCCTGTGCATTCATGCCGGAAACGCCGGTCCGCATCATTCCGTAGAGGCTCATCGAAACGTCTCCGCTATGTCCATGCCACTGGCTGGGAGGCTACGCGGCTTTTCTTGCGCGAGGCTGGCGCGGCGCGGCATCAGAAGACCAGCCGGTAGCCGAGGAAGCGCTTGGAATCGATCGGGTCGGTGCCCAGCTTTTCGCGCAGCTTCTTGCGCAACTTGCTGATGTGGCTTTCCACCACGTTCTCCTCGACCTCTTCATCGAAGATGCCGTAGATGGCGTTGAAGACCTGGGTCTTGGTGACGCGACGCCCGCGATTGCTTGCCAGATATTCGAGGATGCGGCGTTCACGACGCGGCAAAGGCAATGGCTGACCGTCGATCTCCGGGTCACGTCCATCCATGAAGATGCGCATGGCGCCGATCTCGGTGTAGGCGACGTCTTCATGGGCACGACGGCGGATGGCGGTGATGCGGGCCAGTATCTCGCGGATGTGAACGGGCTTGCGAATGACATCGTCGACGCCACTTTCGAACAACCGCAGCGTGTTCTCCAGGGAGTGCTGCTCGCTGAGCGCAATGACCGGTGCGCCGGTGCGGTCGCGGATCTGCCGTGGCGAGATGGCGCCCTCTCGGCAGTCGCCGATGAGGAACGCCCTGACCGAGCGCAGATCGGTGTCGGCCGCCGAATTCACCCACTCGCCGAACTCGCCGGGCGCGAAGCCTGCACAGGCGACGCCCTCGCGGTCAAAAAGTGAGTTGTATCCCTCTGTTACGAGCTCGCGCTCGTCAACGATTACAATCATCGGCCCCGCCTCCGAATCAAATTATTTGCCCCGTGGGGAGAGGCGTAACCGTTGGCGAGAATCCTGAACAACCGTCATTTCTTGTAACTAGTTTCTTGGGAGTCTGGAATCGCGGCGGTTGTATTAGCATGCAACCAGATATGCTTGCGGAGGCAAGTCTTGGCCTAGTCGAAGCGGCAGACCAAGGACTGCGCGATTGGTGTCCTGGACGTGGGAATACGCCTATGGGTTGCAGAAGGTGCGGGCGTTGGCGGTCCATTTCCCGAACCCGGTGGCGACCATGTTGGCGATGACGCGGCAGACATAGACCTTCTGCGCCGGATCGTTGTCGGGACCGGCATGATAGCGGGCGACGGCCATCGACCACGTCTCGTGACGGGCATGGAGACTGGCCAGGAAGCGCGCCGCATAGTCGACGTTCTGGCGCGGGTCGAGCATGTCCTCGACGCTGCGAAAATGCGATGCGTGATAGTGATGGTTGATCTGCATGCAGCCCAGATCGATCAGCGTCTTGCCCTCGCGCTGGGCATTGGCGAAGGTCGCAAGGGCTTCAGTCCGGCTTCTCGGAAATACCGCTTTTCCTTCTATATTCAATGCGTTGGGTTGAAGGCTGCCTTTCTTTCCGGTCTCGGTCAGGCCGACGGCATAGAGAATGCCGGCGGGCACGCCATAGCGATCGGCGGCGCGCAGGATCTCCGGCTCGCAAGGGTTGGTGGCGGCGGCGGCGCCGCTTGGAACGCTAGATAAACATATCGTCGCCAGCGCGCTCGCGAGAAGGCGAAGCGCCGCGGCCGTAATCCTGCGCGTCATCGTAGCGTTTCCCCCCTGATTGCTGACCTGGTTGCTGGCCGCCGGCCCCGCTGTTGCCGCCGCCTGAATTTCCGGGTTGAAAGGATGACTGGTCGCGGCCCGGCGCCGCAGTCAGGGAAGCAGTGGCATCAGTGCGGGTTGCGGCCGGAACCGCCACCGAGGGTTGCAGGATAGTGACCTTATCAACCTCAAAACCGAGTCCGCGCAGTGACTTGACGATCGCCTCGCTGTCCGCGGACAATCGACGGTAGGCGTCGTGTGTTTCGGGCTTCAATTCAATCGAAAGTTGTTCTCCGGAGAGGCGAAGGCTGGCCGTCACCATGCCGAGCTCGGCGGGGTGAAGTTCGATCTTCAACACATGTGTCGGAACCGCAACAGAGCCGGCTAGGTGAGAGGTCGCGGAGGACGCCGAGAACGCCTGCTGCGCTCCGTCATCGGCGGTTATGGCGCCGATGACATTCATGGCCGCCTGGCTCATCGTGGTCTGGGGTGGCGCTGGGAAGCTCTGCTCGGAAACCACATCGATGCGGCCAGCCGGCGAAGGCTGCTTTCCGGGGTCGGACCGCATCGAGGACTGGACGTCGGCGATGGTCTTCATCACCGGTGCGGTCTGTTTCGGCTGCACGCCCGGCACATCGGCCGCTGGCGCGTCCGGCAGCGGACGGGAAGCGATCGCGGTGTCGCGCTTCGGCGCGCCGGAGGCCGAGCCGGCGCCGCGCGTATCCTGGATGTCGAGCTCGCTCAAAGGCCCGTCGACGATCGACGCCCGCTCGGGTTTCGACATGGTTTCGAGGTCGTCGCGCCCGGTAGCGGATTTCGACGGATGAGCCTTCGGCAGTTGCCCGGCGAGCGCCGGGCCCTGTCCGGTTTCGCTCGCATCGGCTGCCTTGGCCGATGTCGAGAAATGGCGCAGGTCGTGAAACGCCATCAGCAGCGGCAGATGGTCCTGGAGCGGTGTCGTGCCGGTGTCGTCCGCCGTCGCTTCGGTGTCAGTGGCGTTGTCGGTGCTGGACCCGGTGTCCGCCGCATCCTTGGCGGCCTTTGTGGCCAACGCCTTGGCCGACACGATCCTTCCGGGATCGGCCGATGTCGGCTCGGCGCTGCCGCCATGTCCGGCAAGGCCGGCGGCGAGCTTGCCCCAGCGCTGCTCGCGCGACCCCGCCTCCGTCGTCGTCCGCCGTTCCGGGCGGGCAGGACCTGTGTCGCCGCCCAACATCTTGCCGAAGCCCACGTCGTCCGTCTTGCCGTTCGCAGCCGGTTGTTCCGGCGTCGCGCGCGCGGGGGCAAATCCTGGCAAGGCCGAACCGAGACTGGTGGTCATTTTGGGGCGGCTCCAAGCATCTGGTCGATCAGGTCGAGCTGTCGACGTGTTCGGGTCATGGCGGCGTCGGTCGGATCGGCGGGTTCGGAACTGGCCGCCGGCGATGGCGCCGACGCCGGCACGACAGTCGCCGCATCGGCAGGTGCGGCCGCGACAGCCGGCGTGTCCGGCGCATGGGTTGCTGGTCTGCTCGAGACCGTGGCGACCGCAGGTTGCTCCGAGATCGCGCCTTCGACCGGTGGCAGTCCGCTCGCGTCGGCGCCTTGCGCCGCGGCGGTCTGTGGAGCCGGCGGTTGCCCGGCCGCTACAGGGGCGGGGTTTTCCTCGGGATGGGCGGCGGGCGGCGCGACGACTTCGCCGGCGACGGCCTGGGCGGCGTCAAGCAGGGCGCGGTCGCCTTCCGACAACCTGCTGCGGTCGATCTTGCCCAGCTTGGCACGCACGTCCTCGATGGTGCCGGAGGTGACGGTGGACAGGCTGGCGTAGAGCAGGGCGCGCGGGTCGTCCTGGTTGGTGATGCCGTCGCGCCCTTGCTCGGCCCGCGCCGAGGCGAAGGCCGACAGGTCGTTCAGGCCGTCGATCGCGGCACGGCGGGCGATGCGCAGGTAGATCACCTTTTCGCGCTCCGGATCCATCATCGAGGTGATGTCGGCCAGCTTGTCCTGGCTGATCGACATATGCAGCGCGATGACGCCGGTGACGAAGGAGTCGGCGAACTGACTGGCATAGGGCGAATAGAGGTAGCGCTCGACATACTGGGTCGAGGCAAGCGCGAAATGTGCCGCGTCACCTTGCGCGGCGGCAATGCCGATCGAACGGCGAAGTGCTGCTTCCTCGACCAGCGTGCCGGGGCTGAGCAGTTTTGCCTCGTCGAGCAGCTTGAGCGCCGCCACCGGCTGGTCGCCGGCGAGCAGCGAGCCCTTGACCAGGGCAAGGAAGGCGCCGAGATCAGGCGGCAGCGCCATGGGATCGATCGGCTTCAAGGCTTCGATCGCCTCACCGGGCCGGCCGTTGAGGTAATCTATCACGCCTTTGGCAATGGCAAGGTTCTGCGGGTCGCTGGTGGCGCGCGATGTGGCTGCCTCGACGGTCACCGGGTTGCCGCCGCTCATGCCGTAGACAAGCAGGGCGCGAAAGTTCTTTGGATTCTTGAAATCCTCGGCATCCGCCGCGCGCAGGCGCGCATCCGTCATCTCAAGCAACTTGGCCTGCATCGGCAGCGCGGCATGATCGCCGGCGGCGATACGGTCCTGGATGAGTTGCAACGAACGCACCAGCTGATACGGCTGCAGCGTGTCCTGGGCGAAGCCCGCCGACGGATATCCGCCGGCCAGCAGCAGCAGGCCAATTGATCGGCTGATGACGGTCGCCCGCCTCATCCGCCGGTCGCCATCAGGATTTCGATGCGGCGGTTCACGGCCGCCATTGGATCGGCGGGATCCTTCGGCTGGCGGTCGGCGAAGCCGGCGACCTCGGTGATGCGACGTTCGTCGACGCCGCCGCGCACCAGCATGTAGTAGGCTGAATGGGCGCGCGCGGTCGACAAGCGCCAATTGTCGTAGCTGTCGCTACGAAACGGCCGTGCGTCGGTGTGGCCATTGATGCTGATGGTGCCCTTCTGGCCGTTGACGATGCGACCGATCTTCTCCATCGCCAGCACCAGTTCGCGGCGCGGCAGCGCCGAGCCCACCTCGAACATGCCGAAGTCGAGCTGGTCGGTGATCGAGATGACGACGCCCTTGTCGGTGGCTTCGACCGAGACGCCGTCATGCAGCTTGTCGCCGGGCTTGAACGCATCGGCCAACTGTTGCTTGACGTCAGCCGCGGCCTTGAGGGCGGCGGCGGTCGGCGCTTTCGCCGCGGCGTCAGGCTTGGCGGCCTCTTGCGCTGTGGCGGCGTCCGCCTTGGCCGCATCCGTGGCCTTGGTGTCTTCGGGCTTGGCGTCTCCGGGCTTGACATCGCCGGCCTTGGCATCGCTGGCCTTGGTATCGCCGGCCTTGGCCATCGTCGTGGCGGCGGCGTCCTTGCCGTCCTTTGCCAGAGGCTCGAGCGGTGCGTTTGTGATAGGCGGGGCCGGCGGCAAGGCCTTGACCTTGGCGACCTGCGTCTCGGCGGCCTTGTCGCCGGGCTTGAGCGGGTCGCCCTCGATCCTGGCGCGCTGGGCGCTTGCCTCGGCGCCGGGCGCGGCGACCTGCTGCGACCAGAAATCCGGCTCGAAGGGATCGCGATAGGAGGCACCGCCGGAGGCGCCCGTCGCCGGGCCGGCGGCCTGCGCGCCGCCATCGCCCTTCTGGCTGACATTCTGCATGACGCCGGTGTCGGTGGCGATTTCCGAAAGCACCGCATAGGGGTCGGCGAAGAGATGCTCGTCGGAACGTTCCGACTGTTGCTGCTCCTGCTTGTCCTGCTTGCGTTCGGACGAGCCGGCGCCGCCGCTGCCCTCCTGCCCGGTCTTGGCTGTCGCCTGCTGCGGGTTGTCGGCCGTCGAGCCGATCGCGTTCGGACCGTCGCCGAGATCCTCGAGGCCCTTGCGGCTCGAATTGCGGTCGACGAGCTTGACCGGGTTGAAGTAGCTGGCGACGGCTGCCTTGGTCTGCTCGTTGGCGGCGTTGATCAGCCACATGACCAGGAAAAAGCACATCATGGCGGTCATGAAGTCGGCGAAGGCGATCTTCCAGACGCCGCCATGGTGGGCTTCGTCGTGGTCGTCGTGACCACGCCGCACGATGATGATTTCCTGGTGGGCGTGTCCGGCATCGGCGACACTCATGCCAGAACCTCGGAAAGCGTCGTCGACCATTCGGCCATGCGGGTCTCGAACACCGCCTCGTCGATTGCGACGGTGAGGTCGAAGCCTGGTGTCTCGACGAAGTCGAGATTGGCGGCGCGGGGGCCGAGCGATGCCTTCAGCGTCTCGAACAGCGAGAGCGGTCCGCGCACCGCGATGCGCACCGCTTCGGCATCGCCGACCGCTTCGCGGATCGCGCCGGCGAGTGCCTCAAGCGAGCGTTTCTGCAAGTCGTCGCTGACGATGCCGCCGATGATGCGGGCGACCGTGGCGGCGACGAGTCCGGTCACGCGTGCCTCCATGGCATCGATGCGCGACGAAACCGCCTTGCCGACATCGTCGCCGAGGCTTTCGAGAAATAGCCTTGCTTCCTCGGCATTGGCCTGGCGTTCGGCTTCGAGCGCCGCTGCGTGAGCAGTCGACAGGCGTGCCTCGAGCGCGGCTTCGGCCTGGGCAACCGCCTCCGCGATCAGCGTGCCGATATCGGCCTGCGGGGCCGGCGCCTCGGGCTTGCGTTCGGGATCGACCGCGGCCCGCGGCGGGCCGGCACGCGGCGTGCGCGTGCCGAAATCGGGCAGAAGGTCGAAAAGGGCAGCGGAAGGCATGGTTTACACCGCGACTTCCTGGGCAGCCCATTTGCGCAGGATCTGCGCGGTGCGCTCCTCGTTGAGGTCGACCATTCGGGCAAGCCGATCCTGTGGCGCGGGTCTGATCCTCTGGCGAAGATCGTCGAGCGGAGCGGGACTTGGGCGTGAGCTGGGCAAGGCGCCAACGGCAGCGCCTTCTGCGTTCGCGGTGGCTTCCGGCGTCGGCAGCGAGCGCTGGACTTCATCGAAATTGGGGCCTGTCAGAGCCGGGGTCGCCTTTGCCGTCAGCGCGGCCGCCATCGGCCTCAGGCCGAAGAAGGCGACCATGAACACCACGACAATGAAGGCGCCGGCGTTGATCAAGGTGCCGGCGTGCTGGCCGATGGAATCGAGCATTCCAGCTTGCGGGATCGCTTCGCCATCCAGCCCGTCGATGAATTCGACCGCCGAGACGTCGATGACGTCGCCGCGCTTGTCGTCGAAACCGGTGGCCGAGGTTACCATCTTCTGGATGTCGGCGACGCGCTTGGCAATCTGCTCGGGCGTGGCGTCCTTGCCGAGAATGGTCATCAGCCGCTGCTGGTTGACGACGACGGCAATCGACATCTTGGTGACGGTGTAGCCATTGGAGACGGTGGCGATCTTCTTCGAATTGATCTCGTAGTTGGTGATCTCTTCCTTGCGGTCGTTCTGCGAGGAGGATTGCGGACCCTCGGTGGCGGTTGCCTGTGTCTCGGGCAGGTTCTGCTCGACGCTGGCCGGCGTGGAGGCCTGCTTCTGGTTGTTGTTTTCGTTGGCGCGCACCGACTGCACCGAGCGTTCGACGCGGGAATTCGGATCGAAAATGGTTTCTTCGGTCTGGCGGGTGTCGGTGTTGACCTCGGCCTTGACGCTGGCGCGGAAGTTGTCGGGACCGAGATAGGCTGTCAGCGCCCGGCGGATGTTGTCGCCGATCTGTGCCTCGACCGTCTGCTCGACGCCGAGCGTGCGGGCTGCGCTGGTGTTGGAAGGATCGTCGCCGGCGGCCAGCAGGTTGCCATTGGAATCGAGCACCGTCACCTTGTCGGCCGACAGGCCGGGGACGGCGGCGGCGACAAGATGGCGGATCGACATGGCGCTCTTCTCGGCGTCGATGCCTGCGTAGCGGATGACCACCGATGCGGAAGGCTGCTGCTCGTCGCGGCGGAAATTGGCGCGTTCGGACATGACGATATGGACGCGTGCCGCCTTGATGCCTGCGATCGACTGGATGGTGCGGGCGATCTCGCCTTCCAGCGCGCGCACGCGGGTTATCTGCTGCATGAAGGAGGTGAGGCCGAGCGAGCCGACATTGTCGAACAGTTCGTAGCCGGCATTGGCGCTGGTCGGCAGACCCTTTTCGGCAAGCAGCATGCGCGCCTGCGCGGTGGTACCGGCCGGCACCAGCACGGAGGTTCCGTCGGCGCCGACGTCGAAGCCGATGCCAGCCTCGCCCAGCACCAGGCCAATCTGGTTCACGTCGGCGCGATCGAGCCCGACATAGAGCGTCTCGTAGGCAGGACGGTTGAGGTAGACCGAAGCGACGCCGATGACGCTCATCACCAGAATGGCGATGCCCGCCAGCATGGCGAGGCGCTTCACGCCAAAGCCGCGGAGATTCGAGATGATGCTCTGGATCTGTTCCGGCACGGTTCAACGACTCCCAGCATGACTGTCCGCCGGAACACTAGCCCTCGAAGCTTGTGCGAAAATGAAATCGGGCCGCGCTTGCGGCGCGGCCCGTCAATCGGAAGCGGAGTATCCCTGCCAGGGAGGAACTAGCCGTTCTTGAACAGCGACAGGATCGACTGCGAAGAGCTGTTGGCGATGGACAAGGACTGGATGCCGAGCTGCTGCTGCACCTGCAGCGCCTGGAGCCGCGTCGATTCCTTGTTCATGTCGGCATCGACGAGCTGGCCGACGCCGCGGTCGATGGAGTCCATCAGGCTCTGCGTGAAGGTCTTCTGCAGGTCGATGCTGCTTTTTGCCGAACCCAGGATGGTGGCGGAGTCGGTCAGCTGGCTCATGACGTTGTCGATCTTGGTGATCATCTGCGTGATGATGTCGTCGGTTACGCCGGATGCCGTGATGTCGAGGTTGTAGGCGGAGACGTTGTCGATCTTGGTGACCGCTCCCGCCGCGGTCTGGCCGGCGGTGTTGGCGGCGATGTCGGTGGCTCCGCCGGCGAGCGCGGTCGCATAGGCGGTGTCATAAAGGTTCTGGGCGGCTCCCGTGGAATAGACCGACGTCTGGCGATCGAGAATGCCATAATTCTTGACGTCCGTGGCAAGGCCGGAATCGAACAGCTTGGTGCTTTCGACATTGATGTCGATCGTTCCGAGCGAGATGGCGCCCGACGAAGAACGATTGAACGAAGAGACGATCTTGGCGTCGGCTTGGACGCCGTCGTTGGGGGCCGCTGTCTGCTTGGATATCACCGACAGGAAATTCGAGCCGGAAAAGGTCGCGGCATCGGCAAAAGACTTCATCTGCGCCTGGAGCGCGGTGATTTCAGTCTGCGTCTTTGCCTTGGCGGCATCGGTCTGGCCGACGGTCGAAAGGAGCTTGGTTTTGATCTTGCCGATCGTATCCAGCACATTGTTCATGCCGGTATAGGCGGTGTCGACTTTCGAGGCGCCAAGGCCGAGTGCGTCCTGTACCGTCGACAGCGCCTGGTTGTCAGAGCGCATCGTGGTGGCGATCGACCAGTAGGCGGCGTTGTCGGAGGCTTCGGAGACCCTGTAGCCCGTGGAGATCCGGGCCTGTGTCTGCTGGAGCGACTTGTTGGTGGCGTTGAGGCTTTGAAGTGCGGTCAACGCCGCAGCGTTTGTCATAATGCTCGCCAAGAAACTCGCTCCTTTTCTAAGGCTGGCCTTCTCGAAGAACCAGCGTTGCCCTCGCAGGCCGGATCGGCCTGTCATCGGTTGTCATCGTGCCCGATACGGCCGATTCGCCAACCGTTGTAAGCTATTGGTTAACCATGACTAGCGCGTTATGGTTAACGGCCTGTTAAAGGCCGACTTTCGAGAGTTAAGGAACGAGGATTGCGTGAGCCTTGAGCAAACGCAAATCGGACCGCGCTTTTGGCGCGGCCCGATGTTTTAGTGCGAACTTCGGTTGAGCGAAGTGTATTAGCGGAAGAGCGACAGGATCGACTGCGAGGAACCGTTGGCGATCGACAGCGCCTGGACGCCGAGCTGCTGCTGAACCTGCAGGGCCTGGAGGCGGGTCGATTCCTTGTTCATGTCGGCATCGACGAGCTGGCCGACGCCGCGGTCGATGGAGTCCATCAGGCTCTGCGTGAAGGTCTTCTGCAGGTCGATGGAGCTCTTGGCGGCGCCAAGCGTGGTGGCGGCGTTCGTCATGTCCTTCAGCGCGGCGTCGACGACCTTCATCTGGTCGGCGATCTGCGTGTCGCTGAAGCCCTTGCCGGTGGTCGAGTCGTAGACCTTCAGCGTGGCGACCGAATAGGTATCGAGGGCCACAGAAGCGGCACCCGCCGTCGGATTCTGTGCGGTGGTGGTGATGGCACCGGTGCTGCCGAGGCGGTCGGCGTCGAGGATGCCCTTGGCCGTGCCTGCGGTGGTGCCGGCTTCATAAAGCTTTGTGCTTTCCACTTTGACGTCGATCGTGCTGATCGACGAGGTGCCGGAAGCGTCGCGATTGAAGGCCGAAACGATCTTGACGTCGGCTGCGGCCGTGGCCGTGCCGCTGTCGACGGACAGCATGTTGGTGCCGGAGAAGGTGGCGCCATCGGCGTAGGCCTTCAACTGCTTCTGAAGGGCGGCAATTTCAGTCTGCGTCTTTGCCTTGTCGGCGTCCGTCTGGCCGTAGGAAGCGACCAGCTTGGTCTTGATCTGGTTGAGCGTGTCGATCGAGCTCTTCATCCCGGTGTAGGCGGTGTCGACCTTCGAAGCGCCGAGGCCGAGTGCGTCCGAAACAGTGGACATGGCCTGGTTGTCGGAACGCATCGTGGTGGCGATCGACCAGTAGGCGGCGTTGTCGGAAGCCTGGGAAACGCGATAACCCGTCGAGATGCGGGCCTGGGTGGTGTCGAGGTTCTTCTGGGTGGCGCTCAAGCTCTGCAGAGCGGTCAACGCCGAAGCGTTGGTCATGATACTGGCCATGGCTACTCGTACCTTGTTTTTACACGGTGTTTTTTTGCATACCGGCTTTCCCGGTATGACGGAGCGGCATCATGCCAATGATCGTTGCGATAGATCACCCGCCATCTGCGAGCGACTATGGCGGCGAGTCCCTACCAAAGGACTAAACTGGACGGTTAACCGAAAATAATCTTGGAAAATTCGGCGATGTCTCGGCCGCCGCCAGCCCTTCCGGGCGGGCGGTGCCAAGGTGGCGGGCAGGGGCGATCAGTTGAAGGAGCGCACCAGGCTGCCGACAAGCAGGTTCCAGCCGTCGATCAGGACGAAGAACAGGATCTTGAACGGCAGCGACACCACCGTGGGCGGCAGCATCATCATGCCCATCGCCATGGTGATGGTGGCGACGATCAGGTCGATGACCAGGAATGGCAGAACGATCAGGAAGCCGATCTCGAAGCCGCGGCGGATCTCCGAGATCATGAAGGCGGGCACCAGGATGCGCAGGTCGACGGTCTCGCGCGAAACGGTCTGGCCGCGCTCGCGGGCAAGGTCGGCGAACAGGTCGAAGTCCTTGTCGCGCACATTGTGCAGCATGAAGGTGCGGAACGGATCCGAGATCTTCTCGAAGGCCTCGGTCTGGCTGATCTGGTTGTCCATCAGCGGCTTGACACCGGTGTTCCAGGCCTGATCGAAAGTCGGCGCCATGACATAGAAGGTCATGAACAGCGACAGCGAAATGAGGATGAGGTTTGCCGGCGTCGATTGCAGGCCGATGCCGGCGCGCAGGATCGAAAAGGCAATGACGAAACGGGTGAAGCTCGTCACCATGATCAGCAGGCCCGGCGCCACCGACAGCACGGTCAGCAGGCCGAACATCTGGATGATGTAGCCGACGGTGGTACCGTCGGCCTTGCCGATGCCGCCGAGGTCGAGTTGCTGGGCCGCCGCGACGGAGGTGGCGGCGGCGATCAGCGCCGCGGCGAGAAGGAACTTCTTCATTCGACCAGCAATATCCTGATGAGAATCTGCTTGGCGTGCCCCTGGCTGCGGATCGAGGCGCGTTCCTCGAGATCGGCCTTCAGGTGCTGGTAGCCGCTGGCGCCCTCGATCTGATGCATCTTCAAGGTGCGCACCAGGGCGAGCAGGTCCTGGTGGATGTCTTCCGACATTGCCGGCAGTTGCGGCGCGTCATAGACCACCGATACTTCCATTCTGATCCAGGTGTCCGCCGGCGAGGCGATGTTGGTGGTGATGGGCGCCAGCGCGACCAGCGTCGGCCCCGCGCCCGGCGACTCGGCCGCGGCGGGCTCCATCACCTTGCCTTCATTCTCAGGCGCGACCGGCACGGGCACCGGTCCCCCGACACCCTTGAGATAACCGCCGGACAGCCAGCCCATGCCGATGGCGGCGGCCGTCACAAACAGCAACATGGCGGCCTGGATGGCAAGGGAGGGACCCTTGCGCGGCTGAACCTGTTCGACATTCGCCACGGTGCCGTGTTCCCCAATCCTAGAACGGAAGAACCTGATCGAGAACCTGCTGGCCATAGGCAGGTTGCTGGATCTCGGTTATGCGGCCGCGCCCGCCATAGGAGATGCGCGCTTCGGCGATGCGTTCGTAGGGGATCGTGTTCTCAGCGCCGATGTCGGCCGGCCGCACGATGCCGGCGATGGTCAGCACCCTGAGTTCGGCGTTGACGCGCACTTCCTGCGACCCCCTGATCATCAGATTGCCGTTCGGCAGGACATCGGTGACGATCGCGGCGACATTGAGCTCAAGCGTTTCCGACCGCTTGATCTCGCCATCGGCAGTCGTGTCCGTGGCGGAGTTGAGCGTGCCGGCACCCTTGCCGGCGGTGCTCCACTTGTCCCACTGCGCGCTGAGGTCGAAACCGAGCTTGCGGTTGGCGGTGCGGCTCCTGTCGTTCTGGTTCTTGAAATTGGCGCGGTCGTTGATCTTGATCTTGACGGTCAGGATGTCGCCCTGCGACAGCGCCCGGGGATCGGTGAACAGCCGGCTTTGGCGGTCATCCCACAACGAGAATTTCTTGGGCGGCAGGCGCGGAGTTTCCGGATAGCGATAGAGGGAAGAGGTGTTGCCTTCGTCGACGCCGGAGCCGACTGGCGACAGCGCAGGCTCCTTGCCGACTTCCCGGAGGTTTCCGCAGCCAGACAGCACGGCAACCGTGCACAGGACAAGCATCTTGCGGATCATGACGGATCTACCCTTCGGGCTGCGCTGGCCATGATGCCGGTGAGCGTCGCCGCCGCCTTCTGGTCCATTTCGTTGAGGATGACGCCGGCCTTGCGTGAATCGAGCTTCATCAATATGGCCGCCGCCAGATCGGCGTTGACGATTGCCAGCCGCTCGGCCGCGGCGTCGGGTTTCATGCCGGCATAGATCTGGACGACGCCGTCCTCGGCCCGGGCCAGGAAAACCTCGCGCCGCTTCAGCCAGGTCTCGTATTCGGCTTTTTTTTCGTCCAGTGCCTTCATGCGCTGGTCGATGCCGGCCTGGAGCTGTTTCAGTTCCTCGGCCTGCAAGGCGTAGCGACGGTCGCGAGCGGCGTCGGCTATGTTGGAGCAGAAGCGCTCGATCTCGCTCTGGTCTGGCGCCTTTACCCGCGCCAATTGCTGTGGCGCTTCCGCGGCCGGTGCCCCGGGCAGGACCTGGCGAACTTTCTCCTCGCCACGCGCGGTGCCGCCGGAAAGGGGCACGGCGGCAAGGATGGCGGCCGCGAGCAGGATCCTGGCGGGTTGGCGTCTGTCAGTGGGCGAGAGGGAGCGTGTCATCGGCATCGCCTATTGGAGAACCAGGTCGGCCTGCAGGGCGCCGGCCGACTTGATTCCCTGCAGAATGGCAATGATGCCGTCCGGCTTGACGCCGAGACGGTTGAGGCCGGAGACCAGCGTTTCGAGATCGGGTCCGTCGAGCACGGCGACGCGGGCATCGGGCCGGCTGGCGTCGATGGCGGTGAACGGCTCAACGGCGGTTACGCCCTTGGAGAAGGGCTCGGGCTGAACGACGCGCGGCGCTTCGGTGATGCGCACGGTCAGCGTGCCATGACTGATGGCGACCCGCGAGATCTTGACGTCGTTGCCGATGACGATAGTGCCGGTGCGCTCGTCAATGACCACACGGGCCGGCGTATCGGATTCGACCACCAGGTTCTCGATCTCGGCATAGAAGCGCGCCGCCGAAACACCCTTGGGCCTTCTGATCTGCACGGTGCGGGAATCGCGTTCGGCCGCCACGCGCATGCCGAAGCGCTGGCTGGTATAGTCGTTGATGGCATCGGCGATGCGGATGGCGGTCGAGAAGTCAGGGTTGCGCAATTGCAGCGTCAGCGTCGCCTGATCGTCGAATTCGGACTGGACCGTGCGTTCGACGATGGCGCCGTTCGGCACACGGCCGGCGGTCGGCACGCCTTGCGTCAGCTGCTCGGCCTGCCCCTTGGCGGTGAAGCCGGAAACGATGACCGAGCCCTGGCCGACGGCATAGATCTCGCCGTCCGCCGCCTTCAGCGGCGTCATGATCAGCGTGCCGCCGGCGAGCGAGGTCGCGTCGCCCATCGAGGAGACGTCGATGTCGATGCGGGCGCCCGACTGCACGTAGGGCGGCATGTTGGCGGTGACGATGACGGCGGCGACGTTCTTGGCGCGTGCGCTGCCGCCTTCGGTGGCGATGCCGAGATTTTCGAGCATGGCGCGGATCGACTGTTCGGTGAATGGCGAGTTGCGCAGGCTGTCGCCCGATCCGGCAAGTCCGATGACCAGGCCGTAGCCGACGAGCTGGTTATCGCGCGAACTCTGCAACTGGGCGATGTCCTTGATGCGCGAGGCGACCTGGCCCGGCGGCAGCGAACTCGGCCCGGACGAAACCCGGAACATGCGGCTGGTGGTGGCCGGATCATATTCCGGATCGTCGTAGACGCCGCCATTCCTGGCGGCGAGTTCGCGCTTGGCCTTGGGCGTCAGGCCGTCGGCCAGCGCCGGCTGAAGGCCAAGTGCCGCGGCAAGCAGAAAGGCAAACGGACGCATCATGAAGCGCTGACCCTGATGGAGCCGTCTGCCATCACCGTGCCGGACAGGATCTTGCCGCTGTCGATGTTGCGGACCTTGACGAGGTCGCCAGCGGCACCCGGCTGCAGCGTCACCGCCGTCGCCGAAATGGTGAGTCCGCCAGCAATGAAGAAGACCTGCACGGCGGCACCCTGTTCGACCAGCCAGGCCTCGCGGATGGCTGTGGTGGGGATATAGCGCCCGGGCAGCAGCGTGCGCTTGGCGATCTTGCCGTTGAGTTCCTCGGCCCGGGTCGCCACCGCATCGGGCTTTTGCTTGCCCGCCATGAGGGTCACCTGCTTCAGGGCGGCGAGTTCGATGGTCTCGCCGGGATAGATGACCCGGTTGGGGATCAGCACAACCTCGCCGGCAGGCTGGCTGCTGGCGATCTGAGTGGCCGATTGGTCAGCGGATTGGTTAGCCGATTCCTGGGCGAAAGCCGGCATGGCGCCGGCCACCAACGCAAGGACGAGCGCGGTGCGGCGGAATGCGGAGCAGGCGATCGGCATGGCCATCATCCGTTACCTGATGTTCTTGGAGACGACGGAGGCCATGTCATCGGCGGCCTGGATGACCTTGGAATTCATCTCATAGGCCCGTTGCGCCGAGATCAACTCGGTGATCTCCTTGACCGGGTCGACGTTGGAAGCCTCGAGATAGCCCTGCTGGATCGTGGCGAAGCCAGGGTCGCCCGGCACGCCGACATTGGCCGGGCCGGACGCGGTGGTTTCCTTGAACAGGTTGTCGCCCAGCGGCGCAAGGCCTGCTTCGTTGGCGAAATTGGCGATCTGAAGCTGGCCGAGATTCTGCAGGTCGGTCTGGCCGTCGATGCGGGCGAAGACCTGCCCCGTCTTGTTGACGATGACCTCGACGGCGTCGACGGGAACGGTGATCGCCGGAATGACACTGGCGCCGTCGACCGTCACCAACTGGCCGGTGGCGTTGGTGTTGAGGGCGCCGGCGCGGGTGTAGAGCGTGCCGCCATCGGCGCCTTCGATCTGGAACCAGCCCCTGCCGGTGAGCGCCAGGTCGAAACTGTTGCCAGTGCTGGTCAGTTCGCCCTGGGTGTGCACGTTGCGCACGGCCGTCGTCTTGACGCCGAGGCCGATCGAGACGCCCTCCGGCACCAGCGAGGCGTTGGAGCGGTTGGGCACGCCCTGGGTGCGATCGACCTGGTAAAGCAGGTCGGAGAATTCGGCGCGGGCGCGCTTGTAGCCGGTGGTGTTGATGTTGGCGATGTTGTTGGCGATGACTTCCAGGTTTGTCTGCTGGGCATTCATGCCGGTGGCGGCGATGGCGAGTGCTTTCATGGCGGAACTCCTCAGATGCCCATTCGACTGACTTCGAGATAGGCGGAGACCACCTTGTCGCGGATGGCGACGGCGGTCTGAAGCGCCTGCTGCGCGCTCATCACGGCGTCGACCACCTGGCGGGTATCGGCGTCGCCCTTGAGCGCCTGCACCGACACCTGCTCGGCATTCTGCAGGGTGTTGACGGTCTTGGAGGCGGCCTGGCTCAACGCTTCGGCGAAGGAGGTGCCGAGGTTGCCGCCGGTCGCCGGCGCAACGCCACCCTGAAGCAGGTCCGTCGCCGTGTCGCTCAACCCAGGCTTCAGGTTAAGCGCGCCGATGCCACTCACGATCATTGGTTCCTCATCAGGTCGATGGTCATTGAAATGAGATCGCGCGCCTGCTTGACGACCTGAAGGTTGGCCTCATAGGAGCGGTTGGCCTCGGTCATGTCGGCCATTTCGATGAGCACGTTGACGTTGGGCATCTTGACGTAGCCCTTGTCGTCGGCGGCCTCGTTGCCGGGCTGGAACTCGACCGGAAAGTCACTGGGGTCACGGTCGATCGAGTTCACCGCGACCGTTGAGCTGCCTGAAGTCCGGTCGAGCTCCGAGACGAAGCTGATGGTCTTGCGGCGATAGGGATCGGAACCCGGTGTCGTGCCGGTCGACTGGGCGTTGGCCAGGTTTTCCGACACCACGCGCAGGCGCTCCGACTGGGCGCCGAGGCCGGATGCCGCGACTTTGAGGGCTGCGGTCAATGCGTCCATGGTCAGCTCTTCACCGCCATCATCATCATCGAATGAAACGCCTTGACGATCGCCGTGTTGAGCTCGAAGGAGCGACGCACCTCGCCGGCCTTCATCAACTGGTCTTCCAGCACGACCGAGTTCTTGGACGGCATGACGACGCCGTCGTCTTCCTGCGGCTTGATGGTGAAGCCGGCATTGGTCGCGGCGTTGCCAAGATGGCCGGCCTGGGTGGCCTGCAGCGATACGGCGGTGCGGTCGAGCACCTTTTCGAACGGCTCGACGTCGTTCGCCGTGTAGCCCGGCGTGTTGGCGTTGGCGATGTTGCCGGCGATCGCTGACTGGCGCACGGCCAGCCATTGCGCTTGCTTGGCGGCGAGGTCGAAAAGGGAAACGGGCTCCATGGGAATCTCCGGGCAGGTTCCCGCAGACTAGGCCGTCAGTCTTGCGCGGACCTTGCGGATGGCAGGGCCTGGAACGCGAGGTGTCTACCTGGAAAGCTCGATCACCTGGTCCGTGCTGGTGACCATGACCCATTTGCCGTTGCGCTGCTCGATGGAAGTCACCTGGCTGGCATCAGGCAATATCGATCCGCGCTGGACGATCCAGAGGCCGGCATCGTCCTCGATCATGGCGCGGCCATTGGCGACATGAACCATGCGGAATTTCGTGGCGTCGGCCGGAAAGGGCTGCTCGGCGGGCGCGGGATTGGGGTCGTCCTGCACCGTTCCGGTGGCGAGCAGATCCAGATTGGGGGCCGGAACGTCCTTTGCCGTCAGCGGCGCGCTGCGTTCGGCGACCACGCCGCCGCCCGCCCGTCCCGAATTGGTGCCGGTGCCGCCGAACTTGATCGCCTGGACGCCAAACTGTTCCTGGTTGAAGAAGATATACCAGGGAAACAGGGCGCAGATCAGCCCGAGCGTGACGCCGAGCGCGGCGACGACGAAGTCGCTGCGCCGGCTGGACTCTTTCTTCAGCCTGGGAAACCGCGCCTTTGGTGGCTGCGGCCATTCGGTGAGCGGGAACAGGCCGTCGATCAGCGAGTCGCGGCTGGCCTGCGTCATCTCGGCAGCCTCTGCCTGGGGAACCACGGGCAGCGCGAGCTCGGCTGCCCTGGCCAGGACAGGCTCGGCCTTGGCGGCCCTCGGCAGGGCAGGCTTGACAGCCCTGGCCAGAACGGCCTCGGCTTTGGCGGCTATGGCGCGGGCAGCCTTTGCCTTGGCAACACGCGTTTCGTCAGCCCTGGCTTCCTCCGCGGCCCTGGCCTCGTCGATCATTTCGCGCAGGATGCGCTCGGTGTACTGGCGTTCAGTCTCCGGCATCGGCATTCATCTTGCTCTTGAGGTGACGGGCGAGATCGGAGAACGGATCGGCGGATGGGCGGTCCTTGGGTGATTGCGTGAGCGCCTCGTAGATCAGCGGCACCTGACGCACCGCGATATCGAGTTCGGCGTCGACGCCGCCCTGATAGGCGCCCAGCAAGCGGATGTCGCGCGTGTCCTCGAACCGGGAGATCATCGACTTCAGCCGTGTCACCAGCGCGCGCTGTTCGGCGCTCCAGGCCTTGCCGGCCAGTCGCGATATGGACGACAGCGGATTGACCGGCGGATAGCGGCCCTGTTCGGCGATCGCGCGGTCGAGCACGACATGGCCGTCGAGGATGCCGCGAACGGAGTCGGCGACCGGGTCGTTGTGGTCGTCGCCGTCGACCAGCACGGAAATGATGGCGGTGATCGATCCCTGGCCTTTTACCCCGGGGCCTTCCGCGCCGGGCCCGGCGCGCTCGAGCAGCTTGGGCAGTTCGGTGAAGACCGAGGCGGGATAGCCGCGCGCGACCGGCGGCTCACCGGTTCCCGTCGCCACTTCGCGCAAGGCGTGGGCGAAGCGGGTGATCGAGTCCAGCACCAGGAGCACACGTTGTCCCTGGTCGCGAAAATGCTCGGCGACGCGCATGGCGGTGTCGGGCGCGCGCCGGCGCATCATGGCGCTCTCGTCGCTGGTGGCGACGACGGCGACGGTCTTGGCCATGCTGTCGCCGATCGTGTCCTCCAGGAATTCACGGACTTCGCGGCCGCGTTCGCCGATCAGCGCGACGACGACGGTGTCGAATGCGTCAGCGCCGGCGAGCATGGCGAGCAGCGTCGACTTGCCGACGCCGGAGCCGGCAAAGACGCCGAGGCGCTGGCCGAAACAAAGAGGGGTGAAGATGTCGATGACCTTGACGCCGGTCATGAAGGCGGTGCCGACGCGCTGCCGCGCCATGGCGCCGGGCGTCGTCAGGGCGGCGCTTGACGCGTCGTCTCCCCTGATCAGCGGCGGGCCGCCGTCGATCGCCCTGGTGAGCGCGTCGATGGTACGGCCGCGCCACGAGGCATGCGGCGCCACAGCGAGCGGACCGCGGCGGAACACGGCATCACCGATACCGGCATCGGCGCTGCGTTCGAAAGGCGCGACAACGATTTCGTCACGGCTGATCTTGACGATCTCGCCGCGGCGCGTGCCGGACAGGCCGCGCTGCTCGACGATGTCGCCCAGCCTGGCGAAATCGGAAAGGCCACGAACCTTGTAGTGCGTGGGCGTGACTTCGGCGACGCGGCCGCCGCGCTTGAGCAGCGCCTCGGTGCCGACGAAACGCCGCCACACCCGTTCCAGTGCGGCAAGCCGGTCTTCCGGCGCCGGCTGGAGCTGTCGTTCGGGTGCGCGTATGGATGGCAGGTCGATCGACATGGGTTACTTCGAGCCGAGCGTCTTGATCGCCTCGTCGGTGGAAGAGTCCGTCTGCCGCATCAGGGCGGCGGTGTTCTCGAAGGCGCGCTGAACCATGATCAGCCGGGTGATCTCCAGCACCGGATTGACGTTGGACTCCTCGAGAAAACCCTGGGCGATCCCGACATCGGAACGATCGGTGACCGGCTCCGGCGTGCGCGCCGGAACGATGCCGGAATTGCCGTAGCGGACGAAATTCTCGCCTGGATCGAAATCGTAGAGGCCGATGGAGCCGACAAGCTGGTCGTTCTGGCGCAGCGAACCGTCGGCTCCGGCCTTGGGCGGACCGTTGCGTGGGTCGAGCTGGATGGGCGCGCCGCCGGCATCGAGCACCGGGTGGCCCTCGATCGACATCAGCTCGCCATTCTCGTTCATCGAAAAGCGTCCGTCGCGGGTCATGACGGTGCCGACCGGTGTGTCTATGGCGAACCAGGCGTCGCCCTGGACGGCGAAATCGAACGGATTTCCAGTCTCGGTCAAGGCACCGTGGGCGCCGGAAAGATAGGTCTTGCCCGAGGACGCGAAGGACACCGATCTCGGCCCGCTGCCGGAGACGACGTCCTCGAATTTCACACCGGTGGCGCGAAAGCCGATCGTCGAGGCGTTGGCGACGTTGTCGGCGATCGTGTCGAGGCGGCGCTCGAGCGCGATCTGCGAGGAAAGGGCGACGTACAGGCTGTCCCGCATGATGGTTTCAGAACCTCAGTTTCTGCATTGCCATCATAAGGTCGGTGGAGATGCCCACCGTGAGCGGCTGGGCAAACAGCACGCTGACCGAGGTGACGGCCGGTGAGGTCGGGTTGTTGATCTCCCACATGCTGGTGAAGCGGGTCAGGAACTTGCCGAGTTTCTCAGGGTCGGAGAAATCCGAGATGTCGAGCTTCTGCTCGAACAGCTGCACCTGCTTGTCGATGTTGGCGGTAGCGAAGGAATCGGGGAGCCCGAGCGCGGTGCGCACGACGCTTGCAAGGGCGGTGTCGGCAAGCACGTCGTACCAGCTGGTGATGGTTGGCGCCTTGCGATCGAAATAGAGCGCCAGCCGCACGCCCTGGTTGGTGTTGCCGGCATCCTCTTCGAGGGTCTGGCGCATATACTTGTCGACGGTCGGCTGCTGCGCGGGATTGTAAGTGGTGGCGTTCTCGCCATAGGCCTGGAAATTGAAGGCGGAGGCCAATGCCGCGTAAGCCGGGTTCGTCTGCTTGTTGGCGACGCTTTCGGGATCGCTCACGCCACCTTGCAGGACCTGCTTGATGAGGTCCTTGTCCTCCGTCGCCGAATCGAGGCCGAACGCGGCCAGCGCATAGGTGTAAAGCCGGCTGTTGCCCATCAGATCATCGATGGACTTCACCTTGGTGATGTTGGCGAGATAGTATGTCGTCTCGCCCTTCACATAGTCCGAATTCGGATCGACGCCGGCGATTTCCGCCTGCGCGGCGTAGTTCTTGGTCACCAGCTGCTGCGCCTTGTTGTAGATGGTCGCATCGGCGCCATTGGCGGCGAAGTTGAAGGCCCTGACAAACTCGGCATAGCGCTTGTCGGTGAGCTTGTTGGCGAAACTGTTGGAATCGGAAACGCCTTCCTTGAGCGCCTTGACCATGAAGGCCTTGGCGTAGTCCATGTTCTCCAGCCCATAGGCCTTCATCGCATATTTGAACAACCGGTCATTGTTGACGAAATCGTCGATCGATTTCACCTTGGTGATGTTGTCCAGATAATATTTGGTATCGCGGTCGACCACGGGCTGCTGCTCGATCCTGTCGATCGACTTGCTGATGTCCTTGGTGATGAGCTGGTAGCTGGTAAAGGTATTGAGCAAGAACGCGCCTCCGGCCGAAGCTATGCCAGCACAATAACCCCACTTCCTTGCGCGAAACTGAATCGTCTCCGGCACGCTCCGATTCAAGCCTCACACAAGGCACGGGGGCTATCCGTTGCTCCTGATGTGAAATGCGAAGGACCTGCCGTGGGCATTCTGATTGGACTGGTGGTTACGCTCGGCTGTGTCCTTGGCGGCTTCATGGCCATGGGTGGCCATCTGCACGTGCTGGTCCAGCCGTGGGAAGCCGTGGTCATCTGCGGCGCGGCGTTGGGCACCTTCCTGGTCGCCAATCCGATGAAGACGGTCAAGGATACCGGCAAGGGCATCATAGAGGCGTTCAAGCAAGCGGTGCCGAAGGAACAGGACTATCTGGAGACGCTCGGCGTGCTGCACAGCCTGATGCGCGAGCTGCGCTCGAAGTCGCGCAGCGAGGTCGAGGCGCATATCGACAATCCCGAGGAGTCGGCGATCTTCCAGGCCTTTCCGACCGTGCTCAAGAACCACGACCTGATGGCCTTCATCTGCGACTACTGCCGCATCATCATCATCGGCAATGCCCGCTCGCATGAGATAGAGGCGTTGATGGACGAGGAAATCCAGACCATCAAGTCCGACAAGATGAAGGCCTATCACGCCCTCGTGGCGGTCGGCGACGGCTTGCCGGCGCTCGGCATCGTCGCCGCCGTGCTTGGCGTGGTCAAGGCGATGGGGGCGCTCGACCAGTCGCCGGAAATCCTCGGTGGCCTGATCGGCGCGGCCCTGGTCGGCACCTTCCTCGGCATCTTCCTTTCCTACGCGGTGGTCGGGCCTGTCGCCACCAAGATCAAGACGGTGCGCGAGAAGAAGAACCGCCTCTACATCATCGTCAAGCAGACTCTGCTGGCCTACATGAACGGCGCGCTGCCGCAGGTGGCGATCGAGTTCGGCCGCAAGACCATATCGTCCTATGAGCGGCCGACGATCGACGCCGTCGAGCAAAGCACGATGAACACCGGCTCCGCCGAGAAGAAGGCCGCCTGAACGATGCGCGACAGATTGATCCAAGCCCTGTCATGACCAGTCCCGGAAGCCCAGCGGAAGCCCGTTCGCTGATCATCGAGCGTCTCATCGGCGACAGTGGCGAGACCGCCCAGGTCATCGGTACCGGCCGGGGCATGGCCGAGCGCGCCGCGCCGCTGCTGCAGAAGAGCCTGACCAGTGAGCTTGGTGTCCCGGTCACCGTCGATCTCAGGGCCGTCGAGGTCAGCCGCGTCTCGGAGGCGCGCTCGCGTGCCGGCGACACGTTTGCCATGACAATCGTCGCATCATCCACCTCCTCCGATGCCATGACCCTGGTGATCGATGCTCCGGCGATCGCGATCATGGTCTGCACGCTGTTCGGCGGCGACCCGGACCTGCCGGTGTCGCCGATCGAGCGCGATCTGTCGCAGATCGAGGTCGATGTCTCGACCATGGTGTTCCAGCAGGTCGCGCAGGCGCTCAACGGATCGGGACGGCGCTCGCTTGACCTGCGCCTGCCCGTGCCGCGGGCGATGTCGGGCACCGAGGCGAAACGGCGCGTGTTGCGCGACGGCGCGGCGGTGCGCATCGTCCTTGGCATTTCGACCCCGGCCGAAAGCGGCACCATCACGGTGACGATGCCGCAGCGCATCGTGCTGGCCAGCCGCGACGGCGCTGCCGCGGCCAGCGAGGGCGATCTTAGCGCCAGCTGGCGCGCGCGCTTTTCGGAAGAGGTGATGCGCTCCACGGTCGCGCTCGAGGCGACCATGCCGCTGGCCCGGCTGACGCTCGGCGACCTCGCCGATTTCGAAATTGGCCAGGTTATCGAATTCGAGGAAACGGCGCAGTCGCGGGCGCGCCTCAGCGCCCGCGGCCAGACGTTGTTCGTATGCGAGTTCGGCAAACTGGGACAGAACTACACCGTTCGAATCCGGCATCCCTATGATGCCGGGCAGGACTTCATCGATGGGCTGATGCCGGCTGACGCCGGGCGTGCCTGAGCATTTGGAGACGACGCATGGCCATGACCAAGGTGGAAGCCGACCTCGACCAGCCGGACGAACAGCTAGACCGTGCCATCGAAGAGTTGCGCGGTGTCCTGCATGAAGAGGAGAGGCGCCCCGATGCGGCGTTCAGGGCCGCCTCCGGCGCCAATTCGAACGTCATCATGAACATCCCCGTCGATGTCCAGATCATCCTCGGCAGCACCGAGATGCCGGTGTCCGATTTGATGGCACTGCAGAAGGGGTCGACGGTGGCGCTCAATCGCCGTATCGGCGAACCTGTCGACGTCGTGGTCAACGGCCGCAAGATCGCGCGCGGCGAGATCACGGTGCTCGAAAGCGATCCGTCGCGCTTCGGCATCAGGCTGACCGAAATCATCGCCGGCTCGAAGGGCGCCTAGCATGGGTTGCGGGGCTTGCCGGTTGCGGAGGCGAGAGGCATGACGACGGCAGCGACCCTGACGCGCGCGCAGAAGGCGGCCGCCATACTGGTGGCGATGGGCAAACCGTCGGCCAGCCGCCTGTTGAAATTCTTCAAGCAGGAAGAATTGAAGGCGCTGATCGAGGGCGCCCGCCTGCTGCGGACGATCCCGCAAAGCGATCTCGAGCGCATCGTCGCCGAATTCGAGGCCGAGTTCACCGAGGGGGCGGGATTGCTCGATTCGGCCGACAGGATGGACACCATCCTCAATGAATCGCTCTCGCCCGAAGAGATGAGCGCCATCATGGGCGACAAGAGGTTCGAGGTCTCGCCGGAAAGCCCGCTGCCGATCTGGCCCGAACTCGAGAAGCTCGAGCCGTCACGGCTCGGCGCCTTCCTGGCTGGCGAACATCCGCAGACCGCCGCCATGGTGCTGTCGAAGCTGGCGCCGCAGGCGGCGGCGAGCGTGCTGTTGACAATGACGAAGCCGATGCGCGGCGAAATCATCAAGCGCATGGTGACGATGGCGAATGTTCCGGAAGCCGCGAGCAGGATCGTCGAGGACCGGTTGCGCTCCAGCGTGCTGACGGAAACCTCGACCAAGGACACATCGGCCGGACAGGCCCGCGTCGCCAGCGTGCTCAACGAACTGGACAAGCCGCTGCTCGAGGAGGTCATGCAGGATCTCGAGGCCGCCGGCACGCCCGATCTCGACGGCGTCAGGGCCCGCCTGTTCGCCTTCGACGACCTGCCGCTGCTGACACAGAAGGCGCGGGTGCTATTGTTCGACGGGCTGTCGACCGAACTGGTCACGCTGGCCTTGCGCGGCGCTTCGGCCGCATTGGCCGAGGCGGCGCTGTCGGCGATCGGCGCGCGGTCGCGGCGCATGATCGAGTCCGAACTCGGACAGGGCTCGGAGGGGATTCCCCTTGCCGACATCATGGCGGCCCGCAAGACGATCGTGACGACGACGATCCGGCTGTCGCGCGAAGGCGCGTTCGAGCTGCCATCGACTCAGAACGCCGCCTAAGACCGCCGCATGGCTGACGAGGTCGACAAGGATTCGAAAACCGAAGAGGCGACGGAAAAGAAGATCCGCGACACCATCGAACAGGGCAAGCTGCCCCATTCGCGGGAAACGGCGCTCCTGGCATCCTTTGTCGCGATCCTGGTGTTCACCGTCTTCTACGCCAAGGACGCCATTGTCGATCTCGGCATGTTCCTGTCGATGTTCCTGGAGAAGCCGGAAGCCTGGCCGATGGACACCGAGACCGACGTCATCGCGCTCTACAAGATCGTCCTCCTCGAAGTGGGCCGCGCCGTCGTCAGCCTGCTGGTGCTGCTGACCGTTGCAGGCGTCGGCGCGTCGGTGTTCCAGAACATGCCGCAATTCGTCGGCGAGCGGGTGCGCCCGCAACTGTCGCGCATCTCGATCGCCAAGGGCTGGAGCAGGCTGTTCGGCATTCAGGGCTGGGTCGAGTTCCTGAAGGCGCTTGGCAAGGTCGGCTTCGCCATTGCCGTGCTTGCCTTCACGCTGTCGGAAGACCATCGCAAGCTGCTCGCCGGGATGATCACCAATCCGGTCGCCTTCGGCCTTGTCATCCGCGGCATCGCCGTCGACATCCTGGTGGCGATCGTCTTCGTCATGGGGCTGATCGCGGCGGTCGACATCGTCTGGTCGCGCTTCCACTGGAAGCAGGACCTGCGCATGAGCAAGCAGGAGGTCAAGGACGAGTTCAAGCAGTCCGAGGGCGATCCGATCGTCAAGTCGCGGTTGCGTTCGCTGGCGCGCGACCGCGCGCGCAAGCGGATGATGACGGCGGTGCCGCGCGCGACGCTGATCATCGCCAACCCGACGCACTTCTCGATCGCGCTGAAATATGTGCGGGACGAGGACGCGGCACCGCTGGTGCTGGCCAAGGGACAGGATCTGGTGGCGCTCAAGATTCGCGAGATCGCCCGCGAGCACAACATCCCGATCTTCGAGGACGTGGCGCTCGCCCGCTCCATGTACAAGCAAGTTTCGGTCGATAATGTGATCCCGTCGCAATTCTACCAGGCCGTCGCCGAACTGGTGCGGATCGTCTACTCGAAAAAGGCTGAGAACAGACAGACTTCATGAACCGCCAACCGCACGCAAATTCCCGCGAGATCATCGTCGCCAACGCCATCGAACAGGTGGTGGAGGAACTCAGGCTGATCGATGTCGCCGACTACATCGCCTTCATCCGGCTTGAGCATTTCGCTTGCCTGTCGGATCTGGTCGATTCAGCGGCGGAGCTGTTCTTCATGCCGGGCACGCTGCGGCTCGGCCATGGCGGCGAGGCGCATGTCGACTGGAGCGGCAGTCCGCGCATCGTGCTCGATCTGGAACTGAGGCCGCCCGGTGTCACGGTCTATTTCCAGCTGACGCTGAGCGAGCGCGGTAGCTCAGTGGCGGTCAATTATGTTTCGTTCGAGAAGCCGGGCGAGAACCCCGAGCACAACACGGCCCTGTTGGAGGCGGTGATCGAACAGGCGCGGATCCGCAAGGTCGAACCCGTGGCCTTTCGCCGAGAAGCGATCGATTCCCGGCGACCGCCGGCCGGACTCTGACTGCTCTATTCGATCAAGCCCAGCCGCAGCGCCTTGGCCACGGCCTGGTTGCGGTTGACGGCGTTGAGCTTCTGGGTCGACTGGGTCAGGTACTGGTTGGCGGTGTGCACCGACAGCTTCAGGAGGCGCGCGATCTCCTCGCTGGTGTTGCCATTGGCGGTCAGCTTCAGGCATTCGAGCTCGCGCTTGGAGATCGAGCGCGCCCGGCCTGCATCGCTTGGACGGATGCGGGCGACAGCGGCGAACAATGAAAAGCAGCGGGCATGGATTTCGTAGAGCGCGTCCTGCGGCAAGATGATCTCCGAACCGAGGAAAACGACAAGGCCGCATTGCCCGCGGTCGGCGTGGACGGGGAATGCGATGCCGCTGGTGCCTGGCGCCAGCGGCGCCATCTGCTCGGTCCAGGCGAGATTGCGGAACGTCTCCGCCGCGGCGGCCACGCCGTCGTCGGTCCACCAGCGTGGCTCCGTCGAGATGCGGGTGTGGCGCACGATCTCCTCGCCATTGGCGCCTGAAATGAACTTCGTCGCTATCGCAACGCCCGGATAGTCGGAATCGAGGCAAGGGACGAGGCGCGCCCGCTCCGGCGACGGGCTGACGAAGAACAGGCCGAAGGCCGCCGCGTTGATGTCGACGGCGATCCAGCGGCAGCGGCGCACGGCATCGGGAATGGTGACGGCGTGATGGGTTTCGGAACCGAGCGAAAAGGCGCCGAACGGATTGCGCTGCTCGTTGAAAAGGGCTTCGGCAGCCTCCTTGACGTCAGCGTGTTTCAAATGATGCCGCTCCTGATCGCCGTGGCGATGGCCATCGCGCGGTTGCTGGCCGCGAATTTCTGGATGGCGTGGGTGATGTAACTGTTGACGGTGTTGGAAGAGACGCCAAGGATGACGGCGACCTCGTCGGTGGTCTTGCCTTCGGAGACCCAGAACAGGCATTCGCGCTCGCGATCCGAAAGCGGATCCTGCATGGCGGCGGCGGCGATCAGTTGCGGGATGTTCGAGAGCGCGTAGCAGCACTTCAACTGGGCCTTCATCAGCGCCGGCGGGTCGATGCTGCCGGCGGTCGCCGCCGAGAACAAGGCGAACAGGCGCTGACGGCCGACATTGAGGCGCAGCGAATAGATTTCGGCATGGCCGAGCACGTCGAGGAGGCGGGCCTCTTCGCCGGTGACCAGCCCGCCGGCGTCTGGTGCCTGGGCCGCCACCAACGGTTTGGGGCGGATGCCTGGCGCGACGGTGAGCACCCCTTGCGCAAGGCCGGCGATCAGCCGTTTGCCGATCAGTTCGATGGCGTCGAAAATCCAGTTGGACGAGACGATGCGCGCGTCGTTGCGGTCCTGGTCGTGGACGATGGCGACCAGCATGTAGCTGTCGGCGCCGATCTCGGCGGTCAGTTGCATGAAAAAGCTGGTCAGATCACCGCGCGACGCCAGGCGCGAGCCCAATGTGTCGGATTGAAGTTGCGCGGCGGGACTGCTCATTCTTGTTGCTTTTGGCCGGAATCGTTTCTGCTGTCCGGACGCTGGAAGCCAGCCGCCGAACCCGAATACGCATTACTTTGACGAAGACACACTCGCGGCGCAGGGCTGCGCCAACCAGATCCGAATCCATTCAGGGAACGCGAAGCCGTCCGCGTCTGGCGCCGGAAAACTCCGGAACGTGAGACTTTGGGTGGTCGCCGCGCCCCCCGAGGACCGGCTGATTCGGGTCTAATCTATCCGCAGATGAATCCGACATCAAACGCGATTTGACAAAATCGAATCGCGTCGACTCGCATGCGACTCAGAGGCCCATTTTCGTGCCTTTCGAAGACCGGGACACGAAAAGCCGGCACTGGTTACAGGCCAACCGTATCGGCTGCCGATCGATTCCGGTAGGTTCGGAAGCGGTTGAAGAGGTGGGCGCCTCTTGCAACCGTGTCCGCGGGCGAGGACCGGCGCGATCATTGCGCGGCGGTGGCGCGCAGAGCGGTGGCATTTTTTTGGTTTCGGGGGAAACGATGAGCGATTCATTTCGGGAAGTTACATCCGTCTCGTGGTTCGGGCGGATCAAGCGCGCGGTCGGCGGGGTCATCTTCGGCCTGCTGCTGACCGTGCTGATGGTGATCGGGCTGTTCTGGAACGAGGGCCGCGCGGTACAGACGGCGCGCTCGTTGGCCGAAGGCGCCGGCGCCGTGGTCTCGGCCAGCGCCGACAGCGTCGATGCCGCCAATGACGGCAAACTGGTGCATGTCAGCGGGCCGGTGACGGCGGACAGCGGCCTGTCCGATCCGGATTTCGGTATCGCGGCGCAAGGCCTGCGCCTGTCGCGCAGCGTCGAGATGTATCAGTGGAAGGAGGAATCCAAATCGGAGACCACCACGAAGCTGGGCGGCGGCGAAGAGACGGTGACGACCTACAGCTATTCGAAGGTGTGGGAGGACAGCCAGATCAATTCGTCGGACTTCAAGAAGCCGGACGGCCACGAGAATCCGCCGATGGCGATCCACGGCCGCACCTTCCAGATTCCACAGGGCAAGCTCGTCGCCTTCGATCTCGATACGCCGGTGCTCGATCGCATCGAGGGCGACAAGGACTATTCGTTGTCGCCTGACAGATCGGCCGCGATAAAGGCCGCCTATACCGGCACCAAGCCGCTCAGCGTCGTTGACGGCAAGATCTATCTCGGGGCTGACACGACAAGGCCGGCGCTGGGCGACTATCGCATCGGCTATGAACTGGCGCCGCTCGGCGTGGTCAGCATCGTCGCACGCCAGGCTGGTAGCCGGTTCGAGCCTTACCAGACGGTGGCCGGCGACCAATTGCTGATGGTCGACACCGGCGCCGTGCCTGCCGACAAGATGTTTGCCGAGGCGGTGAGTGCAAACACGCTGATCACGTGGCTGCTGCGCGGCGCCGGCCTGCTGCTGCTGACGATCGGCTTTGCCCTGTTCCTCGGTCCGATCGGGGTGATCCTCGACGTCATACCGTTCCTTGGCAGCATGGCGCGGATGGGAACCGGCATCATCGCCTTCTTCCTGTCGATCCTGGTTGGCACGACGACGATCGCGATTGCCTGGTTCTGGTATCGGCCGGTGCTGGCGGCGGGCATCCTGGCAGCGGGTGTGATCGCGGCGGCGGCGGTCTACTATCTCGGCCGCTCACGCAGGGCACCGGCACCGGTGGCCACACCGAGTACTGGTGCTGCCGCCTAGGTGGAAACGAGGGGGCGCTAGCGCCCCCAGTTGCTTCCTACTTGCCCTCGAAACCGGTCAGCACGCCGACGGCGTTGATGCCGATCTCCTCGACGGCATAGCCGCCTTCCATGACGAACAGCGTCGGCAGGTTGAGCTTGGCGATGCGGCGGCCGATCTTGGGGTAGTCAGGGCTCTTCAACTTGAACTGGCTGATCGGATCCTTTTCGAAGGTGTCGACACCGAGCGAGACGACGACGACGTCCGGCCCATAGGCGGCAAGCTTGGCGCAGGCGTCCTCCAGCGAGGCGTTCCAGGCGTCCCAGCCGGTGCCGAACGGCATCGGATAGTTGATGTTGAAGCCTTCACCCGCACCGGCGCCGCGTTCGTCGGCATGGCCGAGGAAGAACGGATACTCCGTCATCGGATCGCCATGCAGGTTGATGACCTGCACGTCGGGGCGGTCATAGAAGATTTCCTGCGTGCCGTTGCCGTGGTGGTAGTCGACATCGAGGATGGAGACACGGGCTGCGCCCTGGTCGCGGAACCATTGCGCGGCGACGGCGGCGTTGTTGATGTAGCAATAGCCGCCCATGAAGCCGGCACCGGCGTGATGGCCGGGCGGACGGCAGAGCGCGAAGGCGGATGTCTCGCCACCCTTGACCAGGCCAGCGGCGGTGAGCGCCACGTCATAGGACGACTTGATCGCGGTCCAGGTGCCTTCCACGAACGTGGCTCCGCCATCGAAGGAATAGTAGCCGAGCAGGGCGTCGATGCGCTTTGGCGGCACGTCGCCGCGCAGGCCGCGCGTCGGCCAGGTGAAGGGCATTGCCGAGCCCTTGAAGCCGGCTTCCGTCCATTGCGGCCAGACTGTCGGCAGGAAGTCGATGTAGTCGGCCTTGTGGACACGCCTGGCGGCGGCGAGCTCATGCTCGAGCGGCAGGATGATCGGCCCGAGTTTCTCGCTTTCGACCCGCGCCTTGATGAATTCGGCCCGCGAGGGTTTTTCGAACCCCGGCACGATGGCGCTTGTGACCAGTTCCATCTGCCCGGCATGGCCGGCATGAAGCGGCGAATAGACAGTCTTCATAAATTTCCTCTCGAAGTGTGAATTTAGTCAAGATTGAGATGGGGGCTCACCAGAGCGAGCCACATGGTTTCCACGTCGTCCTCGATGAGGTCGAACGTCTTGCGATCCTTTTTCAGCCCCACAAGCCGGCAGACGTGTCCGACCTCCATCATCACCACGCCGAGCCGGCCGGCGATCTTGTCTTCAAGAGCCGGGTTCACATGTTGCAGCCATGCGGCGTAGAGGGCGATGATCTGGTCGTCATATTCGTTCTGGATCGGCCTGAGGTCGGCATTGCCTGAAATGGCCTCGATCACCGGCATCAGGGTGGCGTTCTCGAGATAGAGCCTGGACGTGTCGATGAAGAGCTTGCGCACTTCCTGCCGAAACTCCTCGCGGTTGGCGGGCGGGGCGACCTTGATGCGCTTCGCGATCACCTCGGGAAAGGATGACAGCCAGCGTCGGGCGAGGTCCAGAAGAATGGCTTCCTTGTTGGGAAAGTATTGGTAGACCGAACCGACCGACAAGCCTGCGCGCTGCGCAATGGCGAGCGTCGTCGGCGTCCTGGTTCCTTGCTCCCGCGTCAAGATCAGCGCCGCGTCGAGAATCCGGTCGACCACCTTGCTCGACCGTTGCTGCCGCGGCTGCTTGCGTGGTTCGAGCGCTATCCTGGTTTTGCGGTCGAGACTGCGCTTCACTGCTTGATGTCCTCGTTCCCTACCCGGTCTCAACGCCGGTGGAGGGGGCTGCCCACAATACATTCTAAATTCCGCATGTTGACAAACGCGAATAATCAGTCGCATTCTTTATCCACGCTGTTCCTAGGGATAACAAGGGGAATTTCGAAGGCAGCGCGCTGGCATCATTTTTTGTCCCATGGCGCCGCTCCAGCGGAGTGGCAGCTTGTTGGGCACGGGGCGTTGCCGGTGTCAGTCAGTCGTCAAAAGCGCGGAGTCGCGATGTCTGTCACGGGTGCGGGTCGTAGTGCGGATCTGATCGTCATCAATGGTCGTGTGCTGACCATGGACGATGGCAATCCCGCCGCCGAAGCCATTGCCATCAAGGACAGCACCATCATCGCCGTCGGCAGTCGGGCCGCCATCGAAGCGCTCAAGGGGCCGGGCACCAAGGTCATCGACGCCGAGGGCGGTTCGGTGGTCCCGGGTTTCATCGAAGCCCACATGCATCTGTTTTCCGGCGCGGCCGAGCTTGCCCATCTACAATTGGCTGGCGTTCACGGCTTCGAGGCGCTGCAAAAGGCGATCCGCGACTATGCATCGACACGGCTCGACGCAAAGATGCTGGTCGGGCAGGGCGTCGACTACACCGTGCTCGGCAGCGAGCGGGTAACACGCCATCATCTCGACGCGATCCTGCCGGACCGGCCTTTCGTCATGGCCGCGCCCGATCATCACACCATGTGGGCCAACACCAGGGCGCTGGAAATGGCCGGCATCCTGAATGGGCGCACCCTGGGGCCGGGCAACGAAATCGTCATGGGCGATGATGGCCTCGCCGCGGGCGAATTGCGCGAGGGCGAAGCCTTCGGCCCGGTGCTCGACCTTGCCGGCGAAAGCCGGGTGCGGCTGGGCCTGGCAACCGGCGGCGAGCCGGACCCGATGCCGACGGCGGCCGAGCGGGCCGCTGACCGTGACATCATGCGGCGCGGGCTCGCCTGGTGCGCTCGCCACGGCATCACCTCGATCCAGAACATGGACGGCAACCTCTATCAGCTCGAGCTGCTGGCCGAGATCGAGGCCGAGGAAGGGTTGCCCTGCCGGGTGCAGATACCTTTCCACTACAAGAACTTCATGACACTCGACATGCTCGACAAGGCGTCTGACATGGCCGGGCGCTACGACAGCGAATGGCTGTCGTCGGGCATGGTCAAGGTGTTCTACGACGGGGTGCTCGATTCCTGGACCGCTGTCATGGTCGAGCCTTACGCGGACCGTCCGGACTGGGTGGGTGAGCCGCTCTTTACACCGCAACAATTCATCGATCTGGCTGTCGCAGTCGATAGACGCGGGCTGCAGATCGCCGTGCATTCGATCGGCGACGGCGCCGTGCGCGCGGTGCTCGACGGTTATGAAGCTGCACGAAAGGCGAACGGAAAGCGCGACAGCCGCCACCGGGTCGAGCACATCGAGGTCATCACGACCACCGACGTGCCCCGTTTCGCCGAACTCGGCGTCATCGCGTCAATGCAACCGCCGCATCCGCCTGGCGCCATGGATTTTCCACTGGAGCCGACGATATCGCGCATCGGGCCGGCGCGTTGGCCGCTGAGCTATGCCTGGCGGACCTTGAAGGATGCCGGCGCGCGTGTCGTCTTCGCGTCGGACTGGCCGGTGTCGCCGATCGATCCGATCCTGGGCATTCAGGCGGCAGTGTTGCGCAAACCTTGGGCAGACAGCGACCCGGACCAGAGCTTCTCGCTGCATGAAGCGCTCGCCGGTTATACAGTCGAAGGCGCCTATGCCGAATTCGCCGAGCACCGCAAGGGCTCCCTGAAGCCGGGCTATATGGCCGATCTGGTGGTGCTTTCGGCCGATCTGGAAGCGACAGCGCCGGAAACATTGCACAAGGTGCGGCCGGTAACGACGATCTGTGGCGGCAAGGTTACCTATCAGGCCTGACAATGGCATGCGGCTTGCTAGCCGAAATGACTGACTGAACTGTGATTCAATGCCGGGCTTGCCAACATACCGGCCTTGTGGTCACATCCAACAGGGGAAGAGCTCCGCCAGCAAGAGTGGGGTCAACAGTGAGGCGTAATCGTGCCGGACAAACCGGATCGGAATGCGATTGAAGTAGTAAACGTCAGCAAAATTTTCGGATCAGGTGAGGGGCAGGTTGCCGCCCTCGACACGGTCTCGGTATCTATCCGCGAGAACGAGTTCTTCACGCTGCTGGGCCCCTCCGGCTGCGGAAAGACGACATTGCTGCGGCTGATCGCCGGCTTCGACTTCCCAACCGCGGGTGAAATCCTGCTCTACGGCCAGGATATCGCGCCGCTGCCGCCCTTCAAGCGGCCGGTCAACACCGTCTTCCAGTCCTACGCGCTGTTTCCGCACATGACGGTCGCCGACAATATCGGTTTTGGTCTGGAAATGCTGGGCAAGCCGAAGGCCGAGATCAAGGCGCGCGTCACCGAAATGCTGAAGCTGGTCCAGATGGAGGCGCTGGCGTCCCGTCGCACCAGCCAGATTTCCGGTGGCCAGCAGCAGCGTGTGGCGCTGGCCCGGGCGCTGGCGCCGCAGCCCAAGGTGCTGCTGCTCGACGAGCCGCTGTCGGCGCTCGACTACAAGCTGCGCAAGGAAATGCAGATCGAACTGAAGCGGCTGCAGCACGAGACCGGCATCACCTTCATCTTCGTCACCCATGACCAGGAAGAGGCGCTGACGATGTCGGACCGCATCGCGGTGATGTCGTCGGGCAAGATCCTGCAGGTCGGCTCGCCGCGCGACATCTACGACCGGCCATCCGAACGCTTCGTCGCCGATTTCATCGGCGAATCGAATTTCCTCAAGGCCGATGTGGTTGGTGTGTCCGGGGGCCGTGCGACAGTGAGGCTGTCATCGGGCGCGGAAATCCCGGCCTCGCTGCCGGAGGGCCTCGTTCCCAAGGGCAAGGTGACCATCGTGGTGCGCCCCGAACATGCGCAATTGAGTGCCGCCAGCCCCGGTGCCTCACTGTTGGGCACGGTCGAGAACATCGTCTATCTCGGCACGGATACGCATTTCCATCTGCGCCTTGCCGATGGCGAGCACTTCATCGTGCGACGCCAGAACAGCCGTGGCGCCGGCGATGGGATCGTGCAGGGCGGCAAGGTCGGCATCCTGATTGGCGGCGATGCCGCTCAGGTCTTGAAGGACTGACAATGGCGACCGCAGAGGAAATCGCCAAGGCAGCGGAGCGGCGCGATATCCGCGACCGCTGGCTTTTGTCCGCGCCAGCGCTGCTGATCATTTTTCTCGCCGCGACCGGGCCGTTGCTGATCGTGCTCGTCTATTCGTTCCTGACGCCAGGTTCCTATGGCGACGTGAAGTGGCAATTCTCGCCGGAAGCCTGGATAGCGGTGTTTCTGGAACGCGATATCTTTGACGATACGCTTTCCGTTGCTGCTGCCCACGTCACCATCTTCCTGCGCTCGATCAAGCTGTCGGTGGTGACAACCATCGCCACTTTGGCGCTTGGCTTCCCGACCGCCTATTTCATGGCGACGCGCAGCGAAAAGACACGCGATCTCTGGCTATTCCTGATCACGATACCGTTCTGGACCAACCTTCTGATCCGCACCTTCGCGGTGCTGCAGATCATCCGCAACGAAGGCATCATCAACACGGTGCTGCTCAAGCTCGGCATCATCTCGGCGCCGATCCAGATTCTCTACACCGACACGGCGATCCTGATCGGCATGGCCTATGTCTATCTGCCGCTGATGGTGCTGCCGATCTATGCCAGCATGGAAAAGCTCGATTTCCGCCTGGTCGAGGCGGGTTATGATCTCTACGCGACACGCTTCAAGGTGCTCCGCAAGATCATTTTCCCGCTCGTCAAACCCGGCGTCATCGCCGGCTCCATCCTGGTCTTCATTCCAGCACTTGGCGCCTATGTGACGCCAAGCGTGCTTGGCGGCGGCAAGAACATGATGCTCTCCAACCTAATCGAATTGCAGTTCGGGCAAGGCCGCAACTGGCCGCTTGGCTCGGCGCTGTCGATCGCGGTCATGATCATCGTCATGGTGGCGCTGCTTGCCTATGTGCGCAACGCCGGCAAGTCGGGGGTGCGTCATGGCTAAACGCTTTTCCATCAAGCATCAGCCCGGCTTCACGACGATCGCGGCGACCTGCTTTATCGTGCTCTATCTGCCGATCATCGTGCTGGTCATCTACGCCTTCAACGCAGCGACATCGACATCGGAATGGGGTGGCTTCTCGCTCAAATGGTTCCAGTCGGCGTGGCAGAACACGCAGGTCATCGATGCGACCCTGCGTTCCTTCCAGATCGGCGCCATCGCGGCGATATTCTCCACCATCTTCGCCACCATGGCCGCGCTCGCCACGACACGCACGGCGCCCTATCCGGGCCTGACGTTCAAATACGCGGCGATCAACCAGCCGCTGATGGTGCCCGAGATCGTCACCGGCGTGGCGCTGCTGATCTTCTTCTCGCGCATCAAGATCTTCACCGGCTATTCCGGCCTCGGCTACCTGATCGCGGCGCACACGGCCTTTTGCGTTCCGTTCGCCTATCTGCCGATCAGGGCGCGTCTTGAAAACATGGACCTGACGCTGGAGCGTGCCGCCGCCGACCTCTACGCGACGCCGTGGCGGACCTTCAGGCGCATCACGCTGCCACTGCTGTGGCCCGGTATTCTGGCCGGCCTGATGCTGGCTTTCGTTATTTCGCTCGACGATGTTGTCATCACCGAATTCGTCAAGTCGGGAGGCCAGGATACGCTGCCCACCTACATGCTCGGCCAGATACGGCGCGGCATAACGCCTGAGATAAACGCGATATCGACCGTGTTCCTGCTCTTGTCGGTCGCTATCGTGACGTTGTTCTTCTTCATCAGCAGGAAACGAGACTGAATCTGAAAAATGGGAGTTAACACCATGAACTGGAAGACAACAGCGACCGCCATGGGGTTGGCGCTGCTCGCATCGACGAGCCTGGCTCGCGCCGATGGCGAACTGAACATCTACAATTGGGGCAATTACACCAGCCCCGACGTGATCAAGAAGTTCGAAGCGAAATACAACGTCAAGGTGACCATCACCGATTACGATTCCAACGACACCGCGCTGGCCAAGGTTCGCCAGGGCGGCACCGGCTTCGACATCGCGGTTCCGTCACAGACCTACGTGCCGATCTGGATCAAGGAAGGTCTCGTCCAGGAAACAGATCCGGGCAAGATGGAGAATTTCAAGAATGTCGCGCCCGAATGGGCCAACCCGGAATTCGACCCGGGCCGCAAATATTCGGTGCCGTGGGCCCTGGGCACTGTAGGCGTCGTCGTCAACACCGACGCCTACAAGGGACCGGCCAACAGCTGGGGCATCATCTTCAACACCCCGGACGAACTGAAAGGCAAGGTCAACGTCGTTCCCGAAATGAACGACGTCATCTTCGCGGCGATCAAGTATGTCGGCGGCCAGCAGTGCACCACCGACAAGGACGTGCTGAAGAAGGTGCGCGACACGCTTGTCGCGGCCAAGCCGAACTGGATCGCGATGGAGTACAACACCATCGAGAAGATGGGCGCCGGCGATTTCAAGGCGACCAGCGACTGGAACGGCTCGGCGCTGCGTCAGCGGCTGGCCAACCCGGCCATCCACTACAATTATCCGAAAGAAGGCTTTGGCCTGTGGAGCGACAATGTGGTCGTTCTGAAGGAAGCCAAGAATGTCGAGAACGCCAAGCTGTTCCAGAACTTCATCATGGATCCGGAAAACGCGGCAGGTCTCTCGGCTTTCCACCGCTACGCCAACGCCATCGTCGGCTCGGACAAGTACATGCCTGCCGACATGAAGGACGCACCGGAAGTTGTCATTCCGGCAGCCGACAAGCCGCATGCCGAGTTGCAGCAGATGTGTGCTCCGGAAATCCAGGACATCTACACCAAGATCTGGACCGAACTGCAGAAGTAACTGCGCTTCGACGGACCCGGCGGCAAATACCGCCGGGTCCGTTTTCATGTTCACTGGGCGGCTTCATGGACTCCTATCGCAACTCCGATCCGCAGCCGCCGATCATGCAGGGCTCGCCGCCCGTCATGGTGCCGCCGAAGCTCGACTGGGACCGGCCGCCCTGGAACCGCTGGGCGTTCCAGCATATCCGCGAAATCCTGCCGACCGCCGAAGTCTGGCGCGGCAATGGCCATCGCCACCGTCTCGAACGCGCCGAGGCCGATCTCGACGGGCTGGCGGTGAGCGATAGTGAAGGCGCACCAACGACGCTCGCCGGACTGCTCGACGAGACCTACACCGATGGCTTCCTGGTGCTCAAGGACGGCAGGATAGCTTATGAGCGCTATTTCAACGGCATGGGCGAGCGCACGCTGCATTTGTCGCAGTCGATGGCGAAGTCCGTCACCGGCTCGGTGTTCGGCATATTGGTCGGCCGCGGCCTGATCGATCCGGCCAAGCCGGTGACGGACTATCTGCCGGAGCTGGCGGAGACAGGCTGGGCCGGCGCCAGCGTCCAGCACGTGCTCGACATGACGAGCGGGGTGCGTTTTTCCGAGGCGTATACCGACCGCTATTCGGACATCGGTCAGGTCGATGTCGCCACGGGATGGAAGCCGGTGCCGCCGGGCAGCGATCCCGCCTTTCGCTGGCCCTCGCACATGTTCGAGCTGATCCTCGGCCTGAAGGAAACAATCCGTCCGCACGGTGCCGCGTTCGAGTACCGCTCGATCGAGACCGATGTGCTCGCCTTCATCATGGAACGGGTGACGGGCAAGCGTCTGCCGCAGCTGGTTTCGGAAGAACTCTGGCAAAAGCTCGGCGCCGATGAAAGCGCCTGCTTCACCGTCGACAGCGCCGGCTATGCGGTGGCCGATGGCGGCTTCAACGCGACGCTGCGCGACTATGGCCGCTTTGGCCAGCTGATCCTCGACAATGGCGGCGGCATCGTGCCGGCCGACTGGATCGAGGCGACGCGCAATGGCAGGCACGGGCCGGACTTCAGCCCCAGCCTGCCGGAAGGCAGCTATCGCAACCAGTTCTGGATCGAAGATCCGCGCTCGCGCGCGCTGATGTGCCGGGGTGTGTTCGGGCAGATGATCCATATCGACTGGAACACCGGAATGGTCGTGGTGAAGCTTTCGACCTATCCGGATTTCAGCAATGTCGCCTATTCCATAGCGACGCTGAAGGCCGTGCACGCCATCGCCGCCGCACTCAGCTGAATTCCAAAAGAAACGACCCGGAAGGAAACGCCATGACCGGCAAGACCGCGTTCGAGACCCGCTACGGCTTCCGCCGCAACGAGGTGCTGCTCGCCAACTGGCGTGAAAATCCGTTCAACCGCTGGTCGTTCCAGAATCTGGGCGAACTGGTGCCGACCGCACGCGTGGCGGCAGCGCCGGGTGTTGTCGAGGCGCCGGTGCGGGATATGGGTGGCCTGCTTGGCGACAAGATCATGGTGGCAAGCGCTCCCGAGACGGTGGCCGAGTTCCTCGTACGATCGAGCACCGATGCGCTGACGGTGATGAAGGGCGGCAAGATCGTCGGCGACTGGTTCGCGCCGCATATGGATTTCGGCGCACGCCACATCATCTTCTCGATCAGCAAATCGCTGACCGCCATTGTCGCCGGCATATTGGAGGGCGAGGGGGCGTTCGATCCGGAAGCGCCGGTGACGGTCTATATCCCTGAAGCCGCCGGCTCCGCCTATGGCGATGCGAGCGTACGGCACGTGCTCGACATGAGCGTCAGCCTCGATTTCGAGGAAGCCTATCTCGACCCGGAAAGCGCCTTTGCCCGCTATCGCCGCGCCACGCTGTGGAACCCAGGCGGCGGCACGGAAAGCCTGCGCGAATTCATCCTGACGCTGCAACGGCTGGCCGAGCCGCATGGCCAGACCTTCCGCTACCGCTCGCCCAATTCCGACCTGCTCGGCATCCTGCTCGAGCGGGCGTCCGGCCAGCGCTTCAGCGACCTGATGCGCGAGAAACTGTGGCTGCCGCTCGGCGCCTTCGGCGAAGCCTCGATCGGCGTCGACATGGAAGGCACGGCGCGTACCGCCGGCGGCATTTCGGTGACGCCGCGCGATCTGGCCCGTGTCGGCGAAATGATGCGGCAAGGCGGCATGGCCAATGGCCAGCGCCTCGTGCCGGAGGCGTGGGTGCGCGACACGACCAGCACCGGCGGCAGTTCCGAAGCCTGGCAGCGTGGCACGATGGCGCTGCTGTTTCCCAAGGGCCGCTATCGCAACAAATGGTACCAGACCGGTGCCGAGAACGGCGCCTATTGCGGCATCGGCATCCATGGCCAGTGGCTCTATGTCGATCCGAAGACCGAAGTGGTGATCGCCAAGATGTCGTCGCAGCCGGAACCGGTCGACGACCCGCTCGATGTCGAGATCGTCGCGTTCTTCGAGGCGCTGAGCCGCATGATCTGATCCTCCCCATGCCGCAAATCAGCCCGCGCTTTCCTGTGGACCGCCGGGCGGATGGAAACGCGGCGGTTGGCGGACTGAAAGTCTGCGCCTATGGTCGCCGCTCTTTCGACGAGAGCAGGAACGACATGGCATCCGACATCAAGCGCATCGCGGCCATCATCGCGGCGGAGATCGCCGCGCGCCCCGAACAGGCGGCCGCGGCGATCGAACTGCTCGACGAGGGCGCGACGGTGCCGTTCGTGGCGCGTTACCGCAAAGAGGTGACCGGCGGGCTGGACGACACGCAGTTGCGGCTGCTTTCCGAGCGTCTTGCCTATCTGCGTGAACTCGACGCGCGCCGCGACACCATCCTTGGCTCCATCCGCGAGCAGGGCAAGCTGACCGAGGAGCTTGAAAGCAAGATCACCGCCGCCACCACCAAGGCGGAGCTGGAAGACATCTATCTGCCCTACAAGCCGAAACGACGCACCAAGGCTGAAATCGCCAGGGAGCGCGGGCTTGGACCACTGGCCGAAGCCATCCTCGCGAACCGCGCGTTGGTGCCTGCCGAGCTGGCGCTCGCCTATGTCACCGAGGAGGTGGCCGACGCCAAGGCGGCGCTCGACGGCGCGCGCGATATCCTGTCGGAACAGTTCGCCGAGAATGCCGACCTGGTCGGCAAATTGCGGACCTACATGAAGGAACGCGCCTTCATGCGCGCCAGGGTGGTCGACGGCAAGCAGGAGGCCGGCGCGAAATTCTCAGACTATTTCGACCATGTCGAGCGCTGGGCCAATGTGCCGAGCCACCGGGCGCTGGCGATGCTGCGCGGCCGCAACGAGGAAGTGCTGTCGCTCGACATCGAGGTCGATGCCGATGACACCTCGCCGGTGAAGCCGGTCGAGCGGATGATCGCCAATGCCTATGCCATCGGCGGCAGCCTGCCGGGCGATCGCTGGTTGATGGAGGTCGCCGGCTGGACGTGGCGGATCAAACTGTCGCTGCACCTGACGCTCGACCTGATGCGCGACCTGCGCGAGCGGGCCGAGGACGAAGCGATCCACGTCTTTGCCCGCAACCTCAAGGATTTGCTGCTCGCCGCGCCCGCCGGATCACGTGCCACGATGGGCCTCGACCCCGGCATCCGGACTGGCGTCAAGGTTGCGGTGGTCGATGGCACCGGCAAGGTGCTGACAACGACGACGGTCTATCCGTTCCCGCCGAAGAACGATGTGCGCGGCACGCAGGCGGAGCTCGCCAAACTCATCCGCCTGCACAAGGTCGAACTGATCTCGATCGGCAACGGCACCGGCAGCCGCGAGACGGAAAAGCTGGTGGCGGACATGCTGTCCGACATGCCGTCGGATTCAGGACCTAAGCCGCTCAAGGTGATCGTCAGCGAGGCCGGTGCCTCGGTCTATTCGGCATCGGCGACGGCGGCGGCGGAATTCCCTGGTCTCGACGTGTCGCTGCGCGGCGCCGTGTCGATCGCGCGGCGGCTGCAGGATCCGCTGGCCGAACTGGTCAAGATCGAGCCCAAGTCGATCGGTGTCGGCCAGTACCAGCACGACGTCGACCAGTACCGGCTCGGCCGGTCACTGGAGGCGGTGGTCGAGGACGCGGTCAATGCCGTCGGCGTCGATCTCAACACCGCTTCGGCACCGTTGCTGGCGCGGGTTTCGGGCCTTGGCGCGTCGCTGGCCGACGCCATCGTCGCGCATCGCGATGCGACCGGCCCCTTCGCCAGCCGGAAGGACCTGCTCAAGGTGGCGCGGCTTGGACCTCGCGCGTTCGAGCAATGCGCCGGCTTCCTGCGGATTGCCAATGGCAGCGAGCCGCTCGATGCCTCGTCGGTGCATCCGGAGGCCTATGGCGTGGCCAAGAAGATCGTCGCCGCCTGCGGGCGCGATGTGCGCTCGTTGATGGGCGATAGTGCCGCGCTCAAGGCGCTCGACCCACGCGTCTTCGTCGACGAGCGTTTCGGCTTGCCGACGGTGCGCGACATCCTGGCGGAGCTGGAAAAGCCGGGCCGTGATCCGCGCCCCGGCTTCAAGACGGCGACCTTCGCCGACGGCATCGACGACATCAAGGATCTGAAGCCCGGCATGCTGCTGGAAGGCACGGTCACCAATGTCGCGGCCTTCGGCGCCTTCGTCGATATCGGCGTGCACCAGGATGGACTGGTGCATGTCTCGCAACTCGCCGACCGTTTCATCAAGGACGCGCATGAGGTGGTCAAGGCTGGCGACGTGGTCAAGGTGCGCGTCGTCGACGTCGACATCAAGCGCAAGCGCATCGCGCTGTCCATGCGCAAGGATGGCGGCGAGGGTGGCGCACCGCGCGGCGGACCGCGCGACAATGGCGGCGGCAGGCCCGCGCCACGTTCGCCGGCGCCGCAGCGCCAGCCGGAACGCCCCGCGCAACAAGGTGCGTTTGGTGCGGCATTGGCGGATGCGCTGAAGCGGAAGTAGCTACCACGCCAGAACAGCCGGCTCTTTCTCAACCTGGCCCAGCAGCCAGTCACGAAAACTGGCGACGGGCGGATGGCCGCGCTTGTCGTGAGGGACGACAAGATAATAGGCGCTGCGGCTTTGCATCGGCTGGCCGGGCGCCGGCACCAACTGGCCGCGCTGCAATTCGCCAGCGATGAGGATCAGCGGCAACAGCGCCACGCCGAGCCCCGCCATGCAGGCCTGGGCGGCGGTGCCGAACTGTTCGAACTGCATGCCCGGCCCGGTCGGCGCGCTCAGGCCCTGATGCTCGAACCACTTGGTCCAGGCGCCGGGGCGCGTCGCCATGTGCAGCAGCGGCAAGCGGCCGATATCGGCCGGGGTGGCGATGGCGCGGCCGGCGAGGAATTCGGGTGACACGACCGGTGCCACCGTTTCGCGCACCAGCAGCGTCGAGTCGGCCTCCGGCCAGTCCGGCAGCCCATAGTGGATGGCGGCATCCAGCCGCTCGCGAGCGAAGTCGAAGCGGCCGACGCGCGTGACGAAGTTGATGGTGATATCAGGGTTGTTTTCGACGAAATCGGGGATCATCGGCATCAGCCAGCGCGTTCCGAAGGTCGGCAGGATGGCCAGGTTGAGGATGCCACTATGCCGATTGCTTATCAATCCGAGCGCGGCGTCACGCAATTGGCCAAGCGCCGAACGCACCGCCTCGGCATAGATTTCCCCCGATGCCGACAGCCGAACATTGCGGCTGTCGCGTTCGAACAGCCGGCGGCCGAACTGATCCTCCAGCAATCTGATCTGCCGGCTGACCGCTCCCTGCGTCAGATCCAGTTCCTGGGCGGCGGCGGTGAAGCTGCCAAGACGGGCCACGGCCTCGAAAGCGGCGAGGGCGCTGATGTTGGGCAAAAGGCGGCGTTGGACACTCATGATCCATTACTAACGCTCATTGATCGGTGAAGCAATTTCGTTTGATTTTTTCGGGCCGGGGGCCGATAAGCCGGGCCAGGATCTTGCTTCACGCATGTCGTTGTTCCCAAAGCCACTGAGCACTTTGGTCGGCATGCACGAGTCTGGGAGAACGCCATGGCCGCCGACAAGAATGCATTCGTCTGGGAAGACCCGTTCCTGATCGAGGACCAGCTTTCGGAAGACGAGCGCATGGTGCGCGACGGTGCGGCGGCTTTTGCCGCCGACAAGCTCGCGCCCAGGATCGAGGACGCCTATCTCAATGAAAAGACCGATGCCGGCATCTTTCGCGAAATGGGCGAGGCCGGCCTTCTCGGCATCACCATCCCGGAAGAGTATGGCGGTCTCGGCGCCAACTATGTGACTTACGGGCTGGTGGCGCGCGAGGTCGAGCGCGTCGATTCCGGCTACCGCTCGATGATGAGCGTGCAGTCGTCGCTGGTGATGTATCCGATCCACGCCTATGGCTCCGAAGAGCAGCGCAAGAAGTACCTGCCCAAGCTCGCCAGTGGTGAGTGGATCGGCTGTTTCGGCCTGACCGAGCCGGATGCCGGCTCCGATCCGGGCGGCATGAAGACGCGCGCCGAGAAGACGGCGAACGGCTACAAGCTCAGCGGCTCGAAGATGTGGATTTCCAACGCGCCGATCGCCGACGTGTTCGTCGTCTGGGCGAAGTTGAAGGGCGAGAACGGCAAGGACGAGATCCGCGGCTTCGTGCTGGAAAAGGGCATGAAGGGCCTCTCGGCGCCGAAGATCGGCGGCAAGCTGTCGCTGCGGGCGTCGATCACCGGCGAAGTGGTGATGGAAGGCGTCGAGGTCGGCGAGGACGCGCTGCTGCCCAATGTCTCGGGGCTGAAAGGCCCGTTCGGCTGCCTCAACCGGGCGCGTTATGGCATTTCCTGGGGCGCCATGGGCGCCGCGGAAGATTGCTGGCATCGCGCCCGCCAGTATGGCCTCGACCGCAAGCAGTTCGGCAAGCCGCTGGCCGGCACGCAGCTTTACCAGAAGAAGCTCGCCGACATGCAGACCGAGATTGCCCTTGCGCTGCAGGCGTCCTTGCGCGTCGGGCGGTTGCTGGATGAAGGCAAGATGGCGCCGGAAATGATCTCGATCGTTAAGCGCAACAATTGCGGCAAGGCGCTCGACATCGCCCGCCAGGCCCGCGACATGCATGGCGGCAACGGCATCCAGATCGGCTACCACGTCATGCGCCACGCGCAGAACCTGGAGACGGTCAACACCTATGAGGGCACGCATGACGTGCATGCGTTGATCCTCGGCAGGGCGCAGACGGGTTTGCAGGCGTTTTTCTGAGCCGGCCAACCGTTGCTTAAATTAGGTGCACCGCAACATCTCTGCTTGGAGAATGGCCGCCAGATGTGTCAGGGTTCGGTGAATTGAAACGCCGACTTCCGGGGCACCATGGCAATTCTGGCAGCCGTCTACCACCTGACTCACTATAAATATGACCGGCCGGTGGTTCTCGGCCCGCAAATCATCAGGCTGCAGCCGGCGCCGCACTCCCGCACCAAGGTGTTGAGCCATTCGCTCAAGGTCGAGCCGGCGAACCACTTCGTCAACCTGCAGCAGGACCCTTACGGCAACTTCCTTGCTCGCTTCGTCTTCCCCGAACCGGTGACGGAATTGAAGATCGAGGTCGACCTCGTCGCCGACATGACGGTCTACAATCCGTTCGACTTCTTCGTCGAACCGTCGGCCGAGACGTTCCCGTTCGAGTATCCGGAAGAGATACGCGACGATCTCACCATCTACCGGACGCCGGAGCCGGCGGGACCGCTGCTCTCGGCGTTCCTGAAAACCATCGACACCAGCCCCAAGAACACCGTCAATTTCCTCGTCGACCTCAATGCCCGGCTGCAGCGCGAGATCGCCTATATCGTGCGCATGGAGACCGGCGTGTTCTCGCCGGAGGAAACACTGGCCGCGGCCAAGGGATCATGCCGCGATTCGAGCTGGCTGCTGGTGCAGATCCTGCGCAATCTCGGCATCGCCGCGCGCTTCGTCTCTGGCTACCTGATCCAGCTCAAGCCCGATCTCGTGGCGCTCGATGGTCCGCCGGGAACGGCGGTCGACTTCACCGATCTGCATGCCTGGTGCGAGGTCTATCTTCCCGGCGCCGGCTGGATCGGCTTCGACCCGACCTCCGGCCTGCTCACCGGCGAAAGCCATGTGCCGCTCGCCGCCACGCCGCACTTCCGCAATGCGGCCCCCATTTCCGGCATGGCGAGCTTCGCCAATGTCGAGTTCGGCTTCGAGATGCGGGTCGACCGCATCGCCGAGCATCCGCGCATCACCAAGCCGTTCTCGGACGAAAGCTGGCAGGCGCTCGACGTGCTCGGCAACAGGGTCGACGCCGCGCTGGCGGCGGGTGACGTGCGGCTGACGATGGGCGGTGAGCCCACCTTCGTGTCGATCGACGATTTCGAGTCGGCCGAGTGGAACACCGCGGCCGTCGGCCCGACCAAGCGCGAGAAGGCCGACGCGCTGATCCGCAAACTGCGCGAGCGTTTCGCGCCGGGCGGTTTCCTGCATTACGGCCAGGGCAAATGGTATCCCGGGGAAAGCCTGCCGCGCTGGACCTTCTCGCTTTACTGGCGCGCCGACGGCGAGCCGGTGTGGAGCGATCCGTCGCTGATCGCGCGCGAGAAGAGCGAGGCCGACATCGGCCCGAAACAGGCTGAGAACCTGCTCACCGCGATCGCCGGTGAACTCGGCATCGACAAGACCATGGTCAGCGAAGCCTATGAGGACCCGGCCGAATGGCTGCTCAAGGAGGGCAAGCTGCCTGACAATGTCGACCCGTCCAACTCCAGGCTGGAAGATCCGGAGGAACGCAGCCGCATGGCGAAAGTGTTCGAACGCGGGCTGACCAAACCGTCGGGCTATGTGCTGCCGGTGCAGCGCTGGAACAGCCAGGCGTCAGGGCCGCGCTGGCGCTCGGAAAAATGGAAGACGCGGCGCGGCCGGCTGTTCCTGGTGCCGGGCGATTCACCGGTCGGCTATCGCTTGCCGCTCGGCACGCTGCCCTATGTGCCGCCGGCGCAATTTCCCTACATCGTGCCGGTCGATCCGTCGCTGCCGCGCGGCCCGCTGCCGGCGCGTGAGGCGATCTTGCCGGAGACCGCTCCGGCCGAACTCGAAGGCGCCGACGAAATGGCGCACCGCCAGCAGGCGGCCTCCTTCACCGCGGCGACCGGTCAGCAGGACCGTGTCGAACAGGAGATCACCGAGATCGGCGGCGCGGTGCGCACCGCGCTTTCGGTTGAACCGCGAGATGGGCGGCTCTGCGTGTTCATGCCGCCGGTCGAGGCGCTGGAGGACTATCTCGAACTCGTCGCCGCAGCGGAAAACGCGGCAAAGGCGATCGGCCTGCCCGTGCATATCGAGGGCTATGGCCCGCCGCATGATCCGCGCCTCAACGTCATCCGCGTCGCGCCCGATCCCGGCGTCATCGAGGTCAACATCCATCCCGCTTCCAACTGGCAGGATTGCGTGGCGACGACGACGGCGATCTATGAGGAAGCGCGGCAGACGCGGCTCGGCGCCGACAAGTTCATGATCGATGGCCGCCACACCGGAACCGGCGGCGGCAACCATGTTGTCGTCGGCGGCGCGACGCCCAATGACAGTCCGTTCCTGCGCCGGCCCGATCTGTTGAAGAGCCTGGTGCTGCAATGGCAGCGGCACCCATCGCTGTCCTACCTGTTCTCCGGCCTGTTCATCGGCCCGACCAGCCAGGCGCCGCGCTTCGACGAGGCGCGCCATGACTCGCTCTACGAACTCGAGATCGCGATGGCGCAGGTGCCGCATCCCGACGAAGGTAGTGCACCGCTGCCGTGGCTGGTCGACCGGCTGTTCCGTAACCTGTTGACCGACGTCACCGGCAACACGCACCGCTCGGAAATCTGCATCGACAAATTGTTCTCGCCGGATGGGCCGACCGGCCGGCTCGGCCTGGTCGAGTTCCGTGGCTTCGAGATGCCGCCCAATGCGCGCATGTCGCTGGCGCAGCAATTGCTGGTGCGCGCCATCATTGCCCGCGCATGGAAGAACCCGCTCGACGGCCGCTTCGTGCGCTGGGGCACGTCGCTGCACGATCGTTTCATGCTGCCGCATTATGTCTGGGCCGATTTTCTCGATGTGCTCGACGATCTCAAGCTCAACGGCTTCGAGTTTCGTCCCGAATGGTTCGACGCCCAGCTCGAATTCCGCTTCCCGTACTGCGGCGAGGTCCAGCATGCCGGCATCAAGCTGGAGCTGCGGCAGGCGCTGGAACCGTGGCATGTCATGGGCGAGCAAGGCGCCATCGGTGGCACCGTGCGCTTCGTCGATTCCTCGGTCGAGCGGCTGCAGGTCAAGACCGAAGGGCTCAATCCGGAACGCCATGCCATCGTCTGCAACGGCCGCATCGTGCCAATGAAGGTCACGGACAACCGCGAGGTCGCCGTGGCCGGCGTCCGCTTCAAGGCCTGGCAGCCGGCTTCGGGCCTACATCCGGCCCTGCCGGTCAACACGCCGCTGGTCTTCGATATCTATGACCGCTGGTCGGGCCGCGCGGTCGGCGGCTGCGTCTACCATGTCGCGCATCCCGGCGGGCGCAACTACGACACCTTCCCGGTCAACGGCAACGAGGCGGAGGCACGGCGGCTCGCCCGCTTCGAACCGCGCGGCCACACGCCGTCCGGTTATGTGCTGCGCGAGGAACAACCGGCGGAAGATTTCCCGATGACCCTTGACCTTCGGCGGCCGGCAAGACTCTGATCAGCGATGGCAAAGGGGAATCACAAGAGGATACGCGGCAAGCCGCAGATCCACAGCCTGCTGGAACACTACCAGCCGATCGACGGCGTCGTCGACGAGATGGTCGATGCTTCTGGCAACCCTCGCCCGGTCTGGAAGGACTTCATCGAGGCGCTCGACGAGCTGGGGCCTGAAACGCTCGGCCAGCGCTTCGCCCGCGCCGACCAGTACCTGCGCGACGCCGGTGTCTATTACCGTGTCTACGACAAGGCCGGCGCCAATGAGCGCGAATGGCCGCTGGCGCATGTGCCGCTGCTGATCGAGGACAAGGAATGGGCTGACATCAGTGCCGGCCTGGTGCAGCGCGCCGAGCTGTTCGAGGAAACCATCGCCGATATTTACGGGCCGAACCGGCTTGTCGAAAAAGGCATCCTGCCGGCTGGGCTGATCGCCGCCAGCCCGGAATATTTGCGTCCCGTCGTCGGCACCGTGCCGGCCAGCGGCCATTTCCTGCATTTCTGCGCCTTCGAGCTCGGCCGCGGGCCCGACGGCCAGTGGTGGGTGCTTGGCGACCGCACCCAGGCGCCGTCCGGCGCCGGCTTCGCGCTCGAGAACCGCGTCGCCACCACGCGCGCCCTGTCCGATATCTATGGCGAGATGCATGTGCATCGTCTTGCCGGCTTCTTCCGCCGCTTTCGCGACGCGCTGATCGGCATGGCCGAGGAGACCGACGGTCGGGTCGCCATCCTGACGCCGGGGCCGCTCAACGAGACCTACTACGAACACGCCTATATCGCCCGCTATCTCGGCATCATGCTGCTCGAAGGCGAGGATCTGACTGTTTCCGGCGGCAGGCTGATGGTGCGCACGGTTTCCGGCCTGATGCCGATCAGCGTCTTGTGGCGGCGGCTCGACGCTGCCTTCGCCGATCCGCTCGAACTGCGCTCGGATTCGCAGATCGGCACGCCGGGGCTGGTCGAGGCGATCCGCCAGGGCGCGGTTTCCACCGTCAACGCGCTGGGCTCGGGTCTGATGGAAACGCGGGCGCTGCTTGCCTTCCTGCCCAAGATTTCACGCGCCTTGCGGGGCGAGGAGCTTCTCTTGCCAAGCGTCGCCACGTGGTGGTGTGGCCAGGATACGGAGCGCGCGCATGTGCTGGCCAATATCGACCGCATGGTGATTGGCCCGGCGCTGTCGACCCGGCTTGCCTTCGAGGATGACGATCAGACGAAGCTCGGTTCGGCACTGTCCGCCGGCGAGCGGGCGGAGTTGGCGGCACGCATCGAACGCGACGGCGGCGATTTCGTCGGCCAGGAAGCGGTGACGCTTTCGACAACACCCGTTTTTGTCGGCGGCTGGCTGGAGCCGCGGCCGGCGAGCCTGCGCGTCTATCTGGCGCGAACCCCGGCGGGCTGGACGGTGATGCCGGGCGGTTTTGCCCGCGTCGGCCTGTCGCTCGATCCGACGGCGATCGCCATGCAGCGCGGCGGCCAGGCGGCGGATGTATGGGTGGTCAGCGACAGACCGGTGGAGCGCGAGACGCTGCTGCCGCAAGAGAGCGACAGCTTCACCCGCACCAGGCCGGGCAGCCTGCCCAGCCGGGCGGCGGAAAACCTGACCTGGCTCGGCCGCTACATCGAGCGCTCCGAAGACACGGTGCGCATCCTGCGCGCCTACCATGTGCGGCTGGCCGAAACGTCCGATCCAGACATGCCGCTGCTTGCCGACATCAGGGATTATCTCGAACCCTTCGGCGTCGATGTCGAGACGGCGATCCCGCCAGGGCTGATCGGCACGCTCGACAGCGCCGTCTACAGCGCCGGGCAGATCCGCGACCGCTTCTCGCCCGATGGCTGGCTGGCGCTCAAGGACCTGTCGAAGACCATCCATCAGTTCGCGAAGACGGTGGCGCCGGGTGACGATGCGACCCGGGCGATGACGGTGATCCTGCGCAAGCTCGCCGGCTTCTCAGGCCTGCTGCACGAGAACATGTACCGCTTCGCCGGCTGGCGTTTCCTCGAGATCGGCCGGCGGCTGGAGCGCGGCATCCAGATCGCCCGCACGCTGTCCCGGCTGACCAGTGCCAAGGCGCCGGATGGCGCGCTCGACATGATGCTGGAGATCGGCGACAGCGTGATGACCCACCGCCGGCAGTATCCGGTGCAGACCGGCCGGCGCACGGTGATCGATCTTCTGGCGCTCGACCCGCTCAATCCGCGCTCCATCCTGTTCCAGCTCGAAAGGCTGAAGGCCGAGATCGGCCTTTTGCCGTCGGTGGGCGGCGAGGGGCACATGTCGCCGGCGGCCAAGGAGATCCTGCAGCTCAACACGCAGATCGCCATCAAGGAGCCTTCGGACATGACGGCAAAGGCCCTGGACGATCTCGCCCATGAAATCGGCGGCCTCTACAACAGCCTCGCCAAGGCCTACTTCGGATAGCGCATGCTCTACGACATCAGGCTTCATCTCCACTATGACTATGCGGCGGCGGCCGGCGGCGGCCGCCATCAGATTCGCGTGTCGCCATCGACGATTTCCGGCGTGCAGCGCGTCATCGCCGCATCCTTGTCCTTTGCGCCGGCACCCAATGAACGTTCTGACTTTTCCGACTTCTTCGGCAACAACGTCACCTCGATCGCCTTTCGCGAGGCGCATGACGCGCTCGACATCAGGATGAGCGCGCGCGTATCGGTGTCGCGGCCCGAGCCCGGGCTCGATGTGTCGCCCGATATTGGCCGGCTCAGGCAGGAGCTCGCCGCGGTGCGGTCGCTGGCACCGTCCTCGCCTCACCATTTTCTGGCGGGCAGCGCTTATTCCGGCATCGACGGTGCGATCACCGGCTATGCGCAAGACAGCGTTGCCGGCTCGGCCGCCGGCACGGCAATGAAGCTCTGCAATCGCATCCATCGCGATTTCACCTATGATGGCGAGGCGACGACGGTGCGGACCCGGGCCAGCGATGCCTTCCGGCTGAAACGCGGCGTCTGCCAGGACTTTTCGCACATCATGATCGCCGGCCTGCGCGGACTCGGCATTCCAGCCGGCTATGTCAGCGGCTTCCTGCGCACCATCCCGCCGAAGGGCAAGCCCCGGCTGGAAGGCGCCGATGCCATGCATGCCTGGGTCAAGGTCTGGTGCGGGCGCGATGCCGGCTGGCAGGAGTTCGACCCGACCAACGGCATGCGGGCGAGCAACGACCATATCACCGTCGGTTATGGGCGCGACTATTCGGACGTGGCGCCGATCGTCGGCGTTCTCAAGACCACCGGCGGACAAGTCGGCGAGCAGGCCGTCGACGTCATTCCGGTCGTGCTCGAAAAGGCGTAAAACCGAACCTGAACATGCGTAACGGGCCCATCGGTGCAATTCTAGGTGGATAAGACTGCTTCTCAAACATCGATGTGGCCGCTAATCTACATCCGTTTCGAGGTGGACAATAATTGTAGGTTCTTAAAACGCATCGGTGCGGGGTTTTGTAATTGAGAGCAGTCAGCGTCGTCATTCCTGCCTACAACGCGGCGGCCACCATCGCGACAACGCTGGCGTCGCTTAGCAGCGAGGCTGCGGTCATCGGCGAGATCCTGCTGGTCGACGATGCATCGACGGACAGCACGGCGGCTGTCGCGCAGAAGGCTGCGGCGCGACTGTCCCTGCCGTTGCGCGTGCTGCCGGCCAATTGCCGCGATGCCGGCGGCGCCCGCAATGTGGCGCTGGCGGAGGCGCTCCATCCCTGGGTATACCTGATCGACGCCGACGACCTGCATCTTCAGGGCGGATTGCGCGCACTGCTGCGGCAAGCGGAGAATCAACCGAAAGCCGATATGATCGTTGGCGCCTACCGGCGCCGGGTGAACGGCCAGAATCGGCAGATCAAGGTGCCGAACGGCTATCAGGCTGCCTGCCACGCGAACGCCTCGGCCTATGTCAAAGGCGATATACGGTCGGTGGCCGTTGGCAGCGTGCTGGCTTCCCGGCGCCTGATCGGCGAGACGCGGTTTCCGGTCGGACTGGCCTATGACGAAGACACGTTGTTCTGGGCACGGCTGATGAGCAAGGCATCCCTGGCCATGATTCCAGACCCGGTCATGGTCTATGAGGTTTCGGTGGCGCGTTCCGACGACCGCTTTGCCATGAATCCGGTGCGGCGCTTCCTGGATTGGCGCCGGGAATTGCGCACACTCACCGATTGCAATATCCCGATATCGGCGCTCAAGGCCAGGGAAGGGCTTGTCGCTCTCAAGATCGCCCGCGTCCACTATGCGCGCGGCGACCTGGACACCGCGGCGCGCTTCCTGGCGGTGGCTTCGGCCGCGCCGAAGCGACGGTCGGAAGCCTGGCGCTGTATACGCTACAAGCTCAAGATTTCCTCGCGGCGCAGGTTTTCGGCCCCGAGAATCCAATTGCAAAGTGCTTGATGACAGCCGAACCGGAACTGGCGGTTATCGTGATTGGTTGCCGAGCGCCAGCAAGTCTCGTTGATTCAGTCAGATCTCTCTTCGATCAGGGCGTGCCCCTCGAGATTGTCGTGGTCAACTCTGGCGGAGGGGATGCGAAGTCGCTTCTGTCCGACGCCGGTGTCGATATGCCGGTGATCGAAATCGCTCAACAGGTATTCGTTGGGGCTGCGCGCAATATCGGGATTGCGGCCACGACGGCGCCCTTTGTTGCCTTTCTTGCAGACGATTGCCTTGCTTGCCCAGGTTGGGCGGAGGCACGAATACGCCGGCATTCTGCTGGGGCCCCCACGGTTTCGAGCGCGATTTCGAACAGCCATCCCCGCAACCCGTTCGCCTGCGCCGCATATCTTGCCCTGTTCGCGCGCCGGCTTCCCGGCCTTCCCGCAGAACTGGCGCTGCGCTACGGCGTCTCCTTCGACCGCCGGCTGTTCCAGGAATACGGCCTGTTCGACGAATCGATGCGGGTTGCCGAGGACACCGAATTTCTCAAGAGGTTGCCAGCGGAGTTCGAGCCGGTGTGGGAACCAGAGGTCAGAACGATCCATCGCAACGAGACGCGATTGCGCGGTTTGCTCATCGACCAGTACAGGCGCGGCTATCGCAGTGGCGCCTATTACACCGGGACAATCCGGGCCAAGCCGCTTCGACTTGCCCGCAACAATTTCAGAGATCGCCGGCAGATTCGAAAACTGGCAAGGATCGGGCTGTCTGGACCGGAGTTGACCTTCGCCGCGCGTTCGATGCCGATTGTCGTGTTGGCCCTGTTGGCAAAATCTCTCGGCATCTATTTCGGCGCTCGCGGTCGCTTGAAAAATGACCGGGCGGCCGAAGGATGATTACCAGCCACATCAAGGACAGGCGGTGGCGACGCGGCAGATTTTTCTGGACGCGCATGAGAACGATTGCGGTGTTCAGTTACCGCTACGACGCGCACCTGGTGCCTGACCTGATTGCCAATCTGGATCCTATCGTCGATGGCTGGATCGCCTTTGACGATCGCCAGGCGCAGGGCATTTTCAGCAGCGAGACCCAGCGCAGGCACCTTTTGCTCGAATCGGCGCGTGACGCGGGAGCCGACTGGATTCTGGCTGTGGATCCCGATGAGCGGCTGGAACGTGCGACCGCGGATCGAATTGGGCAACTAACAAGCCGCCATCAACGCATTGCATGGGGGTTCCACTTCCGTGAAATGTATTCATCAACGGATTACAGGATCGACGGCCTGTGGGGTGCGAAAATGCAGCATCGCCTTTTTCGCGCATACGATCCCGGGCGGTATCGGTCACAGGAGCTGCATGGCCTTTGGTATCCTGGCGATCTTGGCTTCAGGGAGAAAGATACCAGTCTCAATCTGTATCATCTGAAAATGATTGAGCCCAGGCGCCGGTACGGCCGCCTGGCCCTCTACAAGCATCTCGATCCCAAACATGAGATGCAGGAGATCGGCTACGACTATCTTGCCGACGAGACCGATGCTCGTTTCGAGAGAATCCCGCCGGGCCGTGGATATCACCCGCCGCATGTCGATGATGGCAGGATGTGGATGGCCGATCTGACGGCCGAGACCGAAGGATAGCTTTTCAGCCCAGCTGCGGAACCAGCAGCCCCTCCGTTGCTTATCCTCGGATAAATCCAGTGGAGCACACATGCTGGACACGTCAGAGACGCATGTTGGTCAATCGGCTGGAGAGGAAAACAGCATACGGGGGCGGGCACGAATCTCGGCCGAGGACGCTGCGCTCACCTACATCACCGATTCCGAGCCCGGTATCCGCCGGGTGAAGACGGGCAAGGGATTTTCCTACAAGGGACCAGGCGGGCAGGCCGTCTCGGACGCCGACAGGGCGCGCATCGAGGCGATCGCCATTCCGCCGGCCTGGACGGATGTCTGGATTTCGCCCGATGCCGGTGGCCATATCCAGGCGACCGGCAGGGACCAGCGTGGACGCAAGCAGTACCGCTATCATCCACAATGGGCCGACGCGCGTGACGGAGCCAAATATTCGAGCCTCGCCGGTTTCGCCGAAAGCCTGCCGGAGCTGCGGCGGCGGATCGACGCCGATCTGCGCCGTCGCGGCTTGCCGCTCGAGCGCGTCGTCGCCGCTGTCGTCTGGCTGCTCGACAATACGCTGATCCGGGTCGGTAATGCCGCCTACGCCCGCGACAACAAGAGTTTCGGGCTGACGACATTGCGCGACCGCCATGTCGATATCATCGGCTCAAGCCTGCGTTTTGCCTTCAAGGGCAAGTCCGGCAAGGAATGGAAACTGAAGCTGGTCGACCGCCGCATCTCCAACATCGTTCGCGGGGCGCAGGAACTGCCAGGTCAGAAACTGTTCCAGTATCTCGATGAAGATGGCAACAGGCGGCCGGTCCATTCAGAGGACGTCAATTGCTTTATCAGGGAGGCAGTTGGCACCGACTTCAGCTCCAAGCATTTCCGGACATGGGGCGGCACCATCCGTGCGGCGTCCCTGTTTGCAAGGACGGAATTGCCGGAAAGCCGCTCGCAGCAAAAGCGGGTGATGAACGGCGTCATCGACAAGGTCGCCGAGCGGCTGGGCAACACGCGCGCCGTCTGCCGCAAATGCTATATCCACCCGCAGATCCTCGAGGCGTGGGCGCAGGGCCGGCTACTCGACGAAATGATGGAGGCCAACAAGCGCAGGCGCTCGATTGATGGTCTCGATGACGAGGAAGCGCTGGTGCTGAGGTGGCTGAAGACGCGCGAGCGCTGACACGCGGCACGGCGGTCACCAATTCCGCGACGCCCGGATTTTTTTATCGACGCGATGTCGGGATCGGTCCTAGTATTTCGTCCTTTGACAAGGAAAAGGACCATCAATGCTCTACGCAATCCTCTGCTATGCTTCCGAAGATGTCGTCAGCTCGTGGAGCAAGGCGCAGGACGACGACGTCATGGCCAAGCTCCTCGATGTCCAGGACAAGTATGCCAAGGCCGGCCGGCTTGGCCCGGTGGCGCGGCTGCTGCCGACCACGGCGGCAACGACACTGAGAAAGGTCAAGGGCGAAGCGGTCGTCATCGATGGTCCGTTCGCCGAGACCAAGGAGCAATTCCTCGGCTTCTATACGCTCGAATGCGCCGATCTCGACGAGGCCGTGGAGTTCGCCCGCGAACTTTCCGAGGTCAATCCGAGCGGCGGTTCCTATGAGATCCGGCCGGTCTCCGTCTTCAATCCCACCAAGGTTGCCGTATGACCGACCTCGCCTGGATCAGCTCGGCGATCAGCACCGCCCGTCCGCAGGCGATGGGCGCGCTGCTACGCTATTTCCGCGATCTCGATACCGCGGAGGAAGCTTTCCAGGACGCGTGCCTCCGGGCGCTGAAGAACTGGCCGCAAAACGGGCCGCCGCGCGATCCTGCGGCCTGGCTGATCTTCGTTGGCCGCAACAGCGGCATCGATGCGGTGCGCAAGCGTGCCAAGCAGGCGCCGATACCGGAGGAGGACCAGATCTCCGATCTGGAAGACGCCGAAAGCGATATGGCCGAGCGGCTGGACGGGGCGCACTACCGCGACGACATCCTGCGGCTGCTGTTCATCTGCTGTCATCCCGATCTGCCGGCGACGCAGCAGGTCGCCGTGGCGCTGCGCGTCGTCTCCGGCCTCACCGTCAAACAGATCGCGCGCGCCTTCCTGGTCGGCGAAAGCGCCATGGAGCAGCGCATCACCCGCGCCAAGGCACGCATTGCGGACGCCGGCGTGCCGTTCGAGACGCCGGGCGCTGTCGAGCGCTCCGAGCGGCTCGCCGCCGTCGCGGCGATGGTCTACCTGATCTTCAACGAGGGCTATTCGACCAACAGCGGCGAGGCACCGGCCCGCGCTCCGCTGTGCGAGGAGGCGATCCGGCTGGCCCGGCTGTTGCTGCGGTTGTTCCAGACCGAGCCGGAGATCATGGGGCTGACGGCGCTGCTGCTTCTGCAGCATGCGCGCGCACCGGCCCGTTTCGACGAGAACGGCGAGATCGTCCTGCTCGAGGACCAGGATCGCAGCCTGTGGAGCCGCAAGATGATCGACGAGGGGCTGGCGCTGGTCGACAAGGCGCTGCGCCATCGCAAGCCTGGCCCCTACCAGGTGCAAGCGGCGATCGGCGCGCTGCATGCGCGGGCCGAGAAGGCCGAGGACACCGACTGGGTGGAGATCGACCTGCTCTATGGCCTGCTCGAACAGATGCAACCGTCGCCGGTGGTCACGCTCAACCGTGCGGTCGCGGTTTCCAAGGTGCGCGGCCCGGAAGCGGCGCTTGCCCTGATCGAGCCGCTCGAACAGAGGCTTTCGGGCTATTTCCACTTCTTCGGCCTCAAGGGCGGCCTGCTGATGCAACTCGACCGGGGCGAAGAGGCGCGCCTTGCCTTCGACCGCGCCATTTCGCTTGCCAACACGGCGGCGGAGGCCGCCCATATCCGCATGCATATCGACCGCTTGATGAAGGACGGTGCCGTGCGGGGGACTGCCCGCTCGGCAAAATGACGCGGCTGCCTCTGGTTCAACGGTCTGCGCCCGGCTTGGACCATGCCGGGGTGGCGATTTTGCCCTGAAACGAGTAATGCCACGCCATGACAGCGCTGATGTGCCTGTCGGCACACAGAGGGCATGGCGCAAGGCTTTGACCGGAGCCATATGATGGCGAACGGATCTGAAAGGGACAAAAATGACGATTGCGAAGGAAACGGCCGAACTACTGGCGAAACTGGGCGTCGCCAAGGAGGCGCTGGTCGGTGGCGACCTCATCGTGCGCAGCCCGGTGACGGGCGAGCAGATCGCGGCGCTGAAGACCATCTCGCCGGCTGACGCGGCCAAGACCATCGATGCCGCGCACAAGGCGTTCCAGTCCTGGCGGCTGGTGCCGGGTCCGCGGCGCGGCGAGCTGGTACGGCTGCTCGGCGAGGAACTGCGCGCGCACAAGGCCGAGCTTGGCCGGCTGGTGTCGATCGAGGTCGGCAAGATCCCGTCCGAGGGCCTCGGCGAAGTGCAGGAGATGATCGACATCTGTGATTTCGCCGTCGGTCTCTCCCGGCAATTATACGGCCTGACCATCGCCACCGAGCGTCCGGGCCATCGCATGATGGAAACCTGGCATCCGCTGGGCGTCGTCGGCGTCATTTCCGCCTTCAACTTCCCGGTTGCGGTGTGGTCGTGGAACGCGGCGCTGGCGCTGGTGTGCGGCGACGCGGTGGTGTGGAAGCCGTCGGAGAAGACGCCGCTGACGGCGCTCGCCTGCGAGGCGATTTTCGCGCGCGCGGTCAAACGTTTCGGCACGGACGCGCCGCAGGGACTGGCGCCGGTGCTGATCGGCGACCGCGCCGTCGGCGAAATCCTGGTCGACCACCCCAAGGTGCCGCTGGTCTCGGCCACCGGCTCGACCCGCATGGGCCGCGATGTCGGCCCGCGCCTGGCCAAGCGCTTCGCCCGCGCCGTGCTGGAACTCGGCGGCAACAATGCCGGCATCGTCTGCCCCACCGCCGATCTGGATATGGCACTGCGCGCGATTGCCTTTGGAGCGATGGGCACGGCAGGCCAGCGCTGCACCACGCTGCGACGCCTGTTTGTGCATGACAGCGTCTATGACACGCTGGTTCCGCGTCTCAAGAAGGCCTACGAAAGCGTCTCGGTTGGCAATCCGCTGGAGACGTCCTCTCTTGTCGGGCCGCTGATCGACAAGGCCGCCTTCGACGCCATGCAGAAGGCGCTGAAGGAAGCCACCGCCCACGGCGGCAAGGTGACCGGCGGCACGCGGGTCGAGAATGGTCATCCGGATGCCTATTATGTGCATCCGGCGCTGGTCGAAATGCCGAAGCAGGTGGCTCCGGTCACGGAAGAGACCTTCGCGCCGATCCTCTATGTGATGAAATATTCGGATTTCGACGCCGTGCTCGATGAGCACAATGCGGTCGGCGCCGGCCTGTCGTCGTCGATCTTCACCCGCGATCTGCAGGAATCCGAGCGCTTCCTTGGCGTCGACGGGTCGGATTGCGGCATCGCCAACGTCAACATCGGCACGTCGGGAGCCGAGATCGGCGGCGCCTTCGGCGGCGAAAAGGAAACCGGCGGCGGCCGCGAGAGCGGCTCCGATGCGTGGAAGGCCTATATGCGGCGCGCCACCAACACGGTGAACTATTCCAAGGCGCTGCCATTGGCGCAGGGCGTGTCCTTCGACATCGATTGAGAACGCCGACGCCTGCTCGCCGCTGATGTGAGGCCTGATCGCCGGGCGGTCAGTCCACGCAAGTCGATGGCGTGCAAACGCCGTGACGCTGGACAGTCTTTCGCGCTTGTCCAGCGTCGGCTTTTGGTTACGCCTTTCATGCCGGCCCCTCCCGAGGTCTTTCGGCATGGGTTCGCGACAGCTCGGAGCCATTTGGCGAAATCGCCGGTTGACGCCGCCGCCAGCCGCGGTCCGAGGGAATGTTCAGCCGATCCTGGATGCCGGAAAACATGCGTCGAAAGCGGCATCGACAATGGCCAGCTTGGCGGCCTGGACGGTCATGTATTCCTGGTAGAAGGTGTTCGACACCCACATCACCGAATGGCCGCGCTGGCCGAGCCAGCCGATGCTGCCGAGATTTTCGGCGGCTCGCAACTTGCGGGCAAGGTGCGTCCGCGACAGCTTGAGCCAGCTGGCGAAGTCGCCGATCGAAACCACGCTGGTCGGAATCCGGTCCTGGCCGGCATGATCGGGATCGATGCCCGACATCAGCCAGTCCATGACGATGCCGCCATTGTTGAGCCAGATGAACAGCGAAAAGGTCTGGTGGGGTTCGCGCACCGGCTTGGAGGCAAGCAGGCCATCCGCCACCAGAGGCTGCAGCCTGGCAACCATGTCGGGGTGCTGCAGGAATCTGGCCAGCCGGTCGCCATCGTCAAGATGATCCAGCGTCCGCAGATGGGCAAGAACCCAGCCCGTGAATGTCCGCACGGTCGCCGCCGTGGGCTGCAAGGGGTGCGTGCGCCCGTCCCCGCCCGACACATACTCGGCGATGTTGTAGTGCAGCATCTCCTTGATGAAAGCGTCCGCCGTGTTGCGGCTGGCCACGGCGTGCTGGTGCACGAACTCGATGAAACGCGATACTGTCAGATCCTTGCGGCGGTCGTTCGGGTCCCGCCTGAAATGCATGGCAAGGCCGACATGTCCCATCAGCCAGCGTTGCTGCGTGGCAAAAATAGAAGCGAGCCGCGGGCTATCTTCATAAATTCGGATCAGCGCCAGCGACTGTTCCTGAACGTACCGGTGCAAGGCCGGATGGCCGGCAATGTCTTCCAGAATCAGCGCTATGCTCCTCGTGTTTCTCTTCAACTCCGAAAACGGAGTCATGTTCCCATCTTTCAGCCTTCAAAACGTGTGTCCAGACGTACCAAATGCCGAGAGTCGGCAATTGTCGATCACGACTGGTTGATGGTTGGTGCGCTGACCGCTCTGCCGGCGACCGCGACTTAGGGGCGAGGCTGTCGGAGCCTATGCAATCGGCAGGGCGCCACAGATGCGGCCAATTCGAATTACGGCATCGGCGTCGCCGGTTTGGCGTTCATGGCGGATGCACAAAGCCAACCGCAAGGCATGCCCAATCCGCCGCTCATCGATGCGATTGGCGGGCCGGGGCTGGTCAGGGCGGTAGAATTGGTGGCGCGCTGGCGACGCCGGTGAGCGGGCCCGGCAACCACGCCATCAGCAAGGCAGCCCGACCATCCCGGCCATCGCGGCGGTGGACGGATTCAGCCTGGCCTTGCCGGCCGGCCATTCATCCCGGATGCCGCTATCGCGACCCGTTGGCGGGCATGCCGGCTACATGCGCATCAGCAAGCCGCCATCGACAGCAAGCTCGATGCCGGTGATGTAGCTCGCCGCGTCGGAAAGCAGGAACAGGGCCGCGTTGGCCATGTCCTGCGGCGTGCCGATGCGGCCGAGCGGCGCGTAGCTCGCGACGGCCGAACGCTTTTCCTCGGTGTCCCAGCGCGCCTGCAGCGGGGTCAGCGCCATGCCGGGGCAGATGGCGTTGGAGCGGATGCGCTCGCCGGCCAGCTGCATGGCGAGCGATTTCGACAGCGCGCAGACGCCGGCCTTCGAGGCCTGATAGGCGTCCTGCGGGTTGGCATCGCCGCGATACCACTGGATGGTTGAAAAGTGCACCATGGCACCACCGCGGCCGCCGGAGCGCATGTGGGGGACGACCGACCGCGCGGTGTGCACGAAGGACTTCAGATTGATCCTGAACACCTCGTCCCAGACGTCGAGATCCATTTCGAGAGCCGACTTGTCGCGACCGAACCACAACACGCCAGCGACATTGGCAAGATAGTCGATGCCGCCGCGCTCGCGGCCCGCCGTGCCGACGACCTGTTCGACGAAGGCGGCGTCGGTGAGATCGCCCTGCGCGAAGGCGAGCCGGTCGTCATAGGAGGCGAGGGACGAAGGACGTGGCTTCACGTCGATGGCGGTGACGGAGGCGCCGGCATCGAGCAGCGCCAGCGTGATGGCTTCGCCCATGCCGCCGCCTGCCCCGGCGACGACCGCATGCCTGCCGGTGAAATCATAAACGATCATCTGCAACCCCTCATGTGCTCCGCCAATGCGCGATGTCAGGACAATAGGGGCGGATAAAAATTCCATCAAGCGGTATTAGAAAAAATTTGCCAAAATGGAAAATAGCGATATCGTGCCGGGATCGATCCTCTCTCAGCTCGAATGGATTTCACGACCATGAACCTGCATTCCGGCGCGCGGACCTTCTCCGTGACCTCTCCCGTCGACGGCTCGACCTACACGACGCGTGCCTATGCCGATGGCGCCGCGATCGAGGCGGCGCTCGCCCGGGCCCGCGCCGCCTTGCCATCCTGGCGGCGGATGCCGCTGGCCGACAGGCTGGCGATCCTGCTGCGCTTCGGCGAGGAGATGAAGGCGCGGGCAACGCCGCTGGCCGAGATGGTGGCATGGCAGATCGGCCGGCCCTTGTGGCAGGCCGACGAGACGCCGCGCCTGGCGCTGGTCGGACAGCTGCTTGCCGACATAGCGCCGGAGACGTTGGCCGACGTGCCTTACCCCTCGGACGAAACCATCCGCCGCTATGCACGGCCGGTTGCTGGCGGCCTGCATCTGTCGATCTGCGCCTGGAACTACCCGACAGCCATGCTAGGCTATCTCGTCACCGCGCCGCTCGTGGCCGGCAATGTCGTGATCTTCAAGCATTCCCCGCAGACGCCCCTGATCGCCGAACTGGCCGAGGAAGCTTTCCGCGCCGTCGGCGGTCCCGAGGGCGTGTTCCAGAGCCTGCATCTCGATCATGCCGATGCCGAGCGCCTGATCGCGTCGGGCGCCTTCAACGCGGTGAACTTCATCGGTTCGGTCAATGGCGGCCGGCGCGTTCATGCCGCCGCCGCCGGCACTTTCACCCAGGTGCATCTCGAACTCGGCGGCAAGGATCCGACCTATGTCCGGGCCGACGCCGACCTCGAGGCGACAATCCCGCAGATCGCCGAAGGCACCTATTCCAATGCCGGCCAGTCCTGCTGCTCGGTCGAGCGCATCTATGTCGACAAGGCGATCCATGACCGCTTTGTCGAAGCCCTGGTCGCCGAGACGGCGAAATGGACCATCGGCCATCCCTTTGGCGAGAAGCCGATGATCGGCCCGGTGGTGCGGGCGAGCGCCGCCGACACGATCCGCGATCTCACCGAACAGGCGGTACGGGCAGGGGCCCGGCGCCTGATGCCGCGGGACGGCACCCTCAAGGCGTCTGGCCTCGGGGCGGCCTATGTCGCGCCGGAAGTGCTGGTTGGCGTCGACCACAGCATGCAGATCATGCGCGACGAGCTGTTCGGGCCGGTGGCTTGCGTCCAGTCCGTCAGCGGCGACGAGCAGGCGATCGGCCTGATGAACGACAGCGATTTCGGCCTCAGCGCCAGTATCTGGACCAGGGATATCGAGCGCGGCGTGGCGCTGCTCGACGAAGTCGAGGCCGGCACCGTCTATCTCAACCGCTGCGACCACGCCGACCTGTACCTGCCCTGGGGCGGCATCAAGAATTCCGGCCTTGGCCGCACCAACGGCCGCGCCGGCCTGACGGAAGCGACTGCGGCGAAGGCCTATCATGTCCGCTCCGTCATCGGCTGATCCGAGGAGCGGCAGGATGAACGTGGCGAGCCTTGCAGGGCTTGATGATGCGACCATCACCGCGCTGGCCGCGGCCGGCGTCGAGCGGCTGCGCACGGAGGCGGCCAGCCCCTATCTGCTGATCGCCGAACATGCGGGCAATCTTGTGCCCGCGCCATGGCATGATCTTGGTCTGGCGATGCCCTATCTCGGCACGCATTTCGCCGTCGACATCGGCGTCGACGCCTTGACGCGCCGGCTCTCGCAAACGTTGCGGGCGCCGGCCGTGGTCGCGCATTATTCGCGCCTGTTCCTCGACTACAACCGCCCGGCCGGCGAGTGGGACTTCATGCGCCCGGATCTCGGCGGCATTCCGGTGTCCGGCAATCTGGCGCCCGATGCGACGGACCGCCGGCTGCGCACCCGTATTGCCTGGGAGCCGGTCGAACAGGCCATCATCGAGGCGGCGGCGGGAAGGCAGGCGCTGATTTCGATCCATTCCTTCACCCCGGTGATGGGCGGCGTGCGGCGTAATGTCGACATCGGCGTGCTGTGGCGGGAGCCGTCGCCCTTCGTCACCTCGGTGCTGAAAACGCTTGGCGCGCAGGGTGCGGAGGCCGGGTTGAGGATCGGCGACAACGAGCCATATGACTGGCGTCAGGCCGTTGGCTATACGCTGAACCGGCACGGGCTCGAGCAAGGCAGGCCCTGCCTCTATCTCGAAGTCCGCAACGACCTGCTTTCCGATCCGGAAACATTCGAACTCGTCAGCCGCACCCTGGAGGGTGCCTTTGCCACCGTCGCGATGTCGCTATGGCCAAAACCAGCCATAGCCGTCTAAAGGCTGGACGCTCCCATGCCACGCCGCTAGAGCTTGTCGAATTGGAAACACGGCAGCCAAGGGCGTGGGCGATGCAGGGCAATGTGGGCAGCAAGATCCGGGATGCGCGCAAGGAGCGCAACATCACGCTGCGCGATCTCAGCGAACGCTCCGGCCTTTCGGTGTCGCAACTGTCGAAGCTCGAGAACGGCAAGGCCCGCCTGACGGTCGACGTCGCGCTGATGATCGCCGGCGTGCTGCATGTGCCGGTGGCATCCTTCCTGTTCAGCCCGAAGCCGGGCATGCAGGCACGACGCTCGATCACGCGCGCTGGCAGCGGCATCCTGCATCAGGGCAATGCAATGGAATTCGAGGTCCTGTGCAGCGATTTTCGCGACAAGACCAACATTTTCTGGCGTGTCACGCTGCGGGCGAAGAGCTTCGAGGAAAATGGCGGCTGGCGCAGCCATTCGGGCGAAGAGTTCATCCACGTGCTCAGCGGCAGCCTGGAACTGCACACCATCCACTATGACCCGACGGTGCTGCAGCCGGGCGACAGCATCCTGTTCGACGGCGAAATGCAGCATGCCTATGTCGCGCTGGGCGACGAGCCGGTCGTCATGCTGATGTCGAACACCGTGCCGCGCGACGGGCTTCCGGCCGGCGCCGGGGTCTGATCCTGGTCGGTCGGACCCGGGGGATTCCGGCCGCAAAACGCGGCGTCTCAAGAATATTTTCTAAAATGGAAAAAAATACTTGTTATGGAAAAGTCGGAGGTCTAGCATCCTGTTGACCGGCCGACAGGAGAAATAGCCATCGACCGGGATGGGAGATGTGACCGATGCTGTCGGTTGAGTCAGTCAGCAAGACCTTTGGCGGCGTGCAGGCCCTGCGCGGTGCCTCGCTGTCCTGCGAGGCCGGCGAAATCCTCGGCCTTATCGGCCCCAACGGCGCCGGCAAGTCCACCCTGGTCAATGCCATTTCCGGCGTGCTCAAGCCCGACACCGGCAGTGTCCGGCTGGCAGGCAGGGAAATCACCGGCCACGGCCCCGAGCATTGCGCGCGGGCAGGGGTTGCGCGCACGTTCCAGACCATCCGGCTGTTCAGGGAATTGACCGTTCGGCAGAATGTCGAGGTCGCCCATATCACCTGCCAGTCCGTTCGGCCGGATGCCGCGGCACGCATCGGTGTCGACCAGCTGCTCGCCCAGTATCAACTGGACAGCTTCGCCGACGTTCCGGCCGGCACGCTTTCCTATGGCAGCCAGCGCCGGCTCGAAATCGCCCGCGCGCTGGCGTTGGGTCCGTCGCTGCTGCTGCTCGACGAGCCCGCGGCCGGCCTCAATGAAGGCGAGTCCGAGACGCTGGCGTTGGCGATCGAAGGCATTCGCCGCGATGTCGGCTGCGCCACCATCGTCATCGATCACGATCTGCGCTTCATCAACCGGCTTTGCGACCGGCTCTGCGTCATGGACCAGGGCCAGGTGATCGCCTCCGGGCAGACCGAAGCGGTGTGGCGCGATCCGCGCGTCATCGAGGTTTATGTCGGGCAGTCCGAGACATCGTGACGGCGCCCCGGAACGGCAACAACAAGGGAGAAGGAGGGGTTCAAATGGACAAGATGATTCTGGGAGCCGCGATCGTCGCGGCGGGACTTTCGCAGGTGGCGCATGCTGGTGCCGCCGACCTGAAGATCGGGCTCGCGGTGGCGATGACCGGCACTTACGCACCCTACAGCGAGGCCGAAGGCGCGCGCTGCATGGCCGACAGGCTGAACAAGGCCGCAGGCGCCGGTGATCCCAAGATCGAGCTGATGATCGAGGACAATCGTTCCGATCCGCAGCTTTCGGTTTCGCTCGGCCAGAAATTCCTCGATGCCGGCGCGCAGATCATCACCGGCGTGCCGTTCCCGGACGCGCTGATCCCGACCGCGCAGATCGCGGCGCCCTACGGCGCCACGGTCTTCTCGGCGCCGAACACGCAGCTCGAGATGCAGCAGGCTGGCCTCGACAATTTCATCGCCGGCGCGGTGCCCGATCCGATCAATGCCGCGGCGACAGCCAACGCGCTCTACGGCAAGGGCGCGCGCAGCGTGGCGCTGATGGTCTCGCCCGATGCCGGTTCCTATTCGGAAAAACTGCCGGAATGGTTCGGCGAGGTGTTCGAGCATCTCGGCGGCAAGGTTGTCTCCAAGCTCAACTATTCCTGGGGCACCACCGACTGGTCGCCGCAGATCGCCAGCATCAAGGCCTTGCCGCAGAAGCCGGACGCCATCCACATCTGCGGTGTGCTGCCGGATGTCGGCATTTTCATCCGCCAGTTGCGCGCCAATGGCTATGACGGCTGGGTCGCCGGCTGCGACGCCTTCGACGACAAGTCGCTGGAAGGCACCGTCGGCGATCCGGCGTCGCTGGAAAAGGTGATGTTCGCCACCCATGGCGCGACCGGCGTCGACAGCCCGATCGACAAGTTCCTGGCCCAGTGCAAGGCCGATGGCTACAAGATCAACGGCATCTTCGACGCGCTCGGCGCCGACATGGTCCAGATCAGCTACGAAGCGGCGAAGAAGTCGGGCACCGTCGAGCCCGCCGCCTTGCGCGAGGCGATCCGCGCGCCGGGTGGCTATCCCGGCACCACGGCGCCAGTCATTTCTTTCGCCGAGAAGAAGGGCTACCCGGTGAAGGCCGTGCCGGTGATGGGGTTCTCGAACGGCAAGCGGGTGCTGATCACCGATACGCCGCCGACCTTCGTCCCGGCGCTGAACTGAGGCAGGCAAGGATGATGGATCGAGCCTTCGCAGCGCAGGCCCCGTCGTGCTGACGGTCGACAATCTGGTCGTCCGCTATGGCGCGGTGACGGCGGTGCGTGACCTCAGCCTGAAGGTCGGGCGGGGCGAACTTGTCGCCCTGCTCGGTCCCAACGGTGCCGGCAAGAGCTCGACCATCAACGCGCTGACTGGTCTGGTCACGCCGGCCTCCGGCCGCATCGTTCTCGACGGTCAGGACATCTCGCGGGTCCGCACCGAGGACCGCATTCGAGCCGGGCTGACCTCGACGCCGGAGGGCCGGCACATCTTCGCCAATCTGACGGTCGGCGAGAACCTGCGGCTCGGTGCGGCGACACGGCGTGACCCGAAAGGGGTACGCCAGGACATCGAGCGCTTCCTGGCGCTGTTTCCCGTGCTTTCCGAACGCTACGGGCAAGCGGCCGGCACGCTTTCGGGTGGCGAGCAGCAAATGCTGGCTATCGCCCGGTCGCTAATGTCGCGGCCGAAGCTGCTTCTGCTCGACGAACCGTCGCTGGGACTGGCGCCGAAGATCGTGGTGCAGATCTTCGATTTCATCGGCGAGCTCAAGGCGGAGGGGCTGACGCTGCTGGTGGTCGAGCAGAACGCCAAGCAGGCGCTTCGTTTCGCGGACCGCGTCTATGTCGTCAGCGCCGGTACGCTTCGTCACAGCGGGCCGCCGGCAGGCCTCGCCGACGAACACGGCCTCTTCAATCTCTATATTGGCGGGTAGGCGGCGACATGGACTATGCCTTGCAGCAGCTTCTCAACGCGCTGGCCTTCGGCGCGGAATATTCGCTGGTCGCGCTCGGCCTCGCCGTGGTGTTCTCGATCATGGGCCTGGTCAATTTCGCGCATGGCGAAATCATCGGCGTCTCCGCCTACAGCGTGTTCCTGGCGGCGGCACTTGGGCTGACGTCGCCGATCGTCGCCGTACTCCTCGCCGTCGCCGCCGCCGCACTGGCGGCGATCGCCTTCGAGCGGGTGGCGTTCCGGCCGGTGCGCTACGCGCCGACGACGACAGGGTTGCTGACCGCCTTCGGCGTCAGCATCGTGGTGCAGAACCTGTTCATGCTGCTGATCTCGCCAAAGCCGCAGTCAGTCTCGATCCTCAACGGGTTGAACCAGATGTGGTTCTTCGGCCCGTTTGCTGTGTCGTCGCTGCAGGTGATGGAACTCGTCGTTTCCGGCCTGACCATTCTGGCGCTGGTGCTCTTCCTCAACCGCTCGACGCTTGGTCTGGCCATCCGCGCGGCATCGCGCGATTTCGCCACCGTGCGGCTGATGGGGATCAGGGCAAACCGGGTGATTGCAACGGCCTTCGCGATCTCGGGCGCGCTGGCGGGCATCGCCGCCGTGTTCATCATCGCGCGGCGTGGCAGCGTTTCGCCCGATCTCGGCTTCAGCCTGGTGCTGAAGGCATTCGTCGCCTGTGTGATCGGCGGCTTCGGCTCGCTGGCGGGAGCGGCGGCCGGCGGCATGTTGCTCGGCTTCATCGAGGTTGGCCTGCTCGTCGCGCTGCCGCAGGAATATGGGGGCTTCAAGGATGCGCTCACCTACGTGATCATCGTCGCGCTGCTTGTCTACCGGCCGGAAGGCCTGCTCGGCCAGCGGGTCGAACTCGGCGACAAGGAGATTTAAGGGTGGCGAGATCTGAGGTGTCGCAGGCAATCGAAAATACCGTGCTTCCTGCCGCCGCCGTCGCGCAGCCCGGCGGTGCGCTGACACGGTCGCTGATCGGCGGGCTGGTGACGTCGCTGCCGGTGCTGATGGTCGGGCTGGCGATCCTGAATTTCGCGCCGACCTACTACACTTATCTTGCGCTCGGCGCCTTCGTGAACCTGATCGTCGTCGTCGGCCTGCAAGTGTTCATGGGCAACAGCAACATCGCCAATCTCGGCCATAGCGCCTTTGTCGGCCTCGGAGCCTATGGCGTCGCCATCCTCTCGACACCGCTGGCGATGAAGAAGCTGTCGATCCCCAATGCACCGTTCGGCTTCGCGACGCTGCAGCTCGATCCGGTGTCATCCGCGCTCATCGCGCTTGTCGTGGTCGGCATCCTTGCCGCCGTCAGCGGCAAGGTCATCAGCCGCCTGTCGGGCGTCGCGGCGACCATTGTCAGCCTGGCGCTGCTGATCATCGTCCACTCGGTGTTTCTCAACTGGACCGACCTGTTCAAGGGCAACCAGGCCTTCTTCGGCATTCCGAAGGTGGTTGGCCTGCCGTGGATGATGGTGTTCTCGGTGGTGGTGATCGTGCTGGCGCGGCTGTTCAAGGACAGCCGCTGGGGCCTGCAGCTGAGGGCCAGCGCCCAGAGCCCGCAGGCCGCCGCCGCACTTGGCATCGACGCGAGGCGCCTGCGGCTGATGTCATGGGTGCTGTCGGCGCTGATCTGCGGCCTGGCTGGTGTGCTCTACGCCTATTTCGCCGGCACGATCAGCCCCAAGCTGTTCTACTTCCAGATGATTTTCAACACGCTGGCGATGCTGATCCTGGGCGGCATGGCGACGGTGACAGGTGCTGTGACCGGCGTCATCGTGCTTTCGGTCGGGCTGGAATTCATCCGCAGCATCGAATCGGGCGTGACGATCGCCGGCATCCAGCTGCCGCAACTGCTCGGCCTGTCGGGCGTGGCACTCGGCGTCGTCATCGTGCTCTGCATGGCGTTCCGGCCAAGCGGCATCAGCGGCCGCTACGAGCTCGACGAACTCTTGTCGCGATTTTTCAGGCGCAGCGCGAAATAGCGCAGCCCCTTGGTTTTCCTGGTGGAGGTTTGAAAGTGGAATTTGAGGACAAGGCCGCGGCTTACGCGCCCAAGCTTGAGGCGTTGCAGAAGAAACTCGCGGCCGACGGGGTCGAGTTCATCGAGGTGCATACGGTCGACACATCAGGAGCGTTCCGCTCCAAGATCGCGCCGCTGAAACTCTCGACCCATGGCGAATCGATCAACGCCATCCTCTATTGCGTCACCCATGGCGACGGCCAGCCGATGGGCGATGTCGCCTTCGCCTCGCCCAGCGCCAATGAGGAGAACGGCTTTCCCAACATCAAGGGGCTCATCGATCCGGCGACCGTCGTCCGGCACGGCTGGAAGCCGAAATTCGCCTCCGCCATCACGCGCTCCTACATGCTCGATGGCGCTGTCTGCCCGTTCGATCCGCGCGGCGTGCTGGCTCGCGTCGAGGAACGCGCCAAGGCGCTTGGCTACGAGCCGATGTTCGCGCTCGAATACGAGTTCGGCATCTTCCACGCCGACCACGACCTGATGCGCGCCGGGCGTTACCGCGAGCTGAAGCCGTGGGGGCATTCGCTGATCAACTATGATCTGGTGCGCAGCGGCGAGTATCAGGATTTCGCCGCCGAGTTCATCACCCGCATGAAGAGCATCGGCATCGGCGTCGCCTCGCTGGTCACCGAATATGGCTATGGCATGTATGAATACGCGCTGACGCCGAAGAGTGCGCTGCAGGCGGCCGACGACGCCATGCGCGCCAAGCTGCATCTGCGCGAACTCTGTGCCGAGCGTGGCCTGGTCGCCACCTTCATGACGCGCTTCCAGCCGCCGGGCAAGGAAAGCGCCTGCGGCGCGCATCACCATGTCAGCCTGTGGCGCGACGGCAAGCCGGCCTTCGCCGCCGGCCCGAACCGGCTGACGCCGGTCGCCGAGAAATTCCTCGCCGGCGTGCTGAACCGGATGCAGGAAACGCATCTCCTGTTCCGGCCGACGGTCAATTCCTACCGCCGCTTCGACCGTGGCGCCTGGTCGCCGGAAGACGTCGCCTGGGGTTTCGAGAACCGCACCGCGCCCATCCGCGCCATCACCACGCCGAACGACGGCGCCTGCCGGCTGGAGCACCGCGCGCCGGGAGCCGACATCAATCCGTATCTGTCCATCGCGGCGATCCTGGCGGCGGGCTGCGAGGGTATCGAGAAGGACCTGCCGCTCGAAGCGCCAGTGACGTCGAACCTCGCCAATCTCGACAAGCCGAAACTGCCGCGCACGCTGAATGCGTCGATCGAGGCCTTCGCCGCATCAGACTTCTGCGCCGACGCCTTCGGCGAGACCTTCCGCGACAATTACGCCGAGAGCCGGCGCGCCGAGCAGGCGGCATTCGATGCCTGGCAGGCCTCGCACATCACCGACTTCGAATGGCAGCGCTATTTCGTCAGCTGATTGCGGCTTCAGATGCCAAACCAAACCGGCCTGCTTCTCGCCGGCCGGTTTGGCTGGAGCAAAGATCAGATCAGCCGCAGACGCGGACCTGCTCGATCACCCTGTGGTGGTGGCGCCAGTGCTTGATCAGCTCGATATGGCAGCGGTAGCGGTGATGCCGGTGATGGCGACGGTACTGGCCGTCATTGTAGTCGCCATATTGCACGTCGCTGTTCTGATCGTTGCCATACTGGTTGTCCTGGTTGTCATAGATCCGCCGGTCATGATGGCGGCGAATGACGATCTGGCCGTTGTCGGACTGGTCGTCCGGTGAATACTGATTGTTGTCGTCGGACTGAATAATCACACTTGCGGCCTGCGTTGGCGCAATAACAGCGGCTGTCGCGGCCAATGCCACCATGGAAGCCAGGAATAACTTTTTCATGTCTCGTCCTCTCGCGGTTTCAGCTACGTCAACTCGCGGAGAGACTTAGCGTTCCACCAGCGATCCATAAGCTTTTCAGAGCGTTGGGCGTCAAGCTCGCCATCAACGGCTGGGGCAATGGCCCTACAGGCGAACAAAGGCTGTCAGCGGCAGGTGATCCGAGGCAACCCGCGAAAGCGGCGTGTCGTGCGCTTCCACGGCTGAGATCATCCCGTGCCGGTTGGCCATGATGCGGTCGAGTGCGAGCAGCGGTAGGTTCGACGGGAAAGTGGGAACCGCCGGCGGCAGCGGTCCAAAGGTCACATGCAGCGTCTTCAGTGACGAGCGATTGCCAAGCCGCCATTCGTTCAGATCGCCGAGCAGCAGCGTTGGCGTTTCGTCGGGGCTGTTCATGATGTCCAGCACGACCTGGGCCTGCTGCGATCGCGACCGGCGCAGCAATCCGAGATGGGCCGCGATGACCCGCAAGGTCTGGTTTCCGTCGAGATCGATTTCCGCCACCACGGCGCCGCGCGGTTCCAGCCCCGGGAGCCTGATCTGATGCACGTCGCGAACGACGCCCTTCTTGAACAGCAGAACATTGCCGTGCCAGCCGTGCCCTTTGCCATTGGCCGCAATCGGCACCGGCACCAGACCGGTTTCCAGTTCGAGACGGGACAGGTCGAGAAGCCCGTCGCGATCGCCGAAGCGGTTGTCCGCTTCCTGCAGCGCGATGACATCCGGGTCGATTTCGCGGATGACGCGGCTGGTGCGGTCGGGATCGAACTTGCGGTCGACACCGATGCATTTGTGGACGTTGTAGGAGGCGACCAGTGTTCCCGTGGCGCCCGCCTTCGTTGACGACGCGGCGTTTGCCTTCCGCATCCTCCTGTCGCGGATGGATAGAAGCATGCTTGCCGGGAGGCTGCGTCCAGTTCTCTGCATGTCTGTGCTGCTCGTCCTTGCTGGCTTCGATTCAGAACCTGGATACAGTCAAGATAGAATCCGTCGGCGTATGTTCAATGACAGGCGGGCTCCCGAAACAAGCCTGTCCTGCCTAGAGATAGGGTGAGCCGAGCCACAATACCCGGTCAAACAGTCGAATGAGGAACGGCCGGGCCCGCAAGGAGTCGAGCGTGACCGGCACGGCGGAGGTAATTGCCGACCCGATCCGCGTCTCGATCTCGCCGGCAAAGGCGGTATCGAGGACCTCGAGGTCGATCTCGAAATTCAGCCGGAGCGACCGGGCGTCAAGATTGGAAGAGCCGACATAGGCCCACACGCCGTCGATCGAAAGCAGCTTCGAATGGTCGAAGGGTCCCTCCTTGCGCCAGACGCGGCAGTAATGCTTGAGGACCTGATCGAACTGCGCGGTCATCGCGCGATCGACCAGGAAGAGGTTGTTCACCGCCGGCACCACGATGTCGATCTCGACGCCGCGCCTTGCCGCGGTCGTCAAGGCGCTGATCAGTTCGCGGTCCGGCAGGAAATAGGGCGACATCAGGCGGATCGATTTGCGGGCGACGGAGAATGCGCCGATCAGCAGCTTGTGGTTGGTCTCGATGCTGGCGTCCGGACCGGACGCCACCGCCCGCACCAGCATCGGCAGGCCGGGGGCCGGCGACAGCGGGGCAATCCGCCAGGCATCGCCCTTCAGCGCCTCGCTGGCAGCGAAGCGCCAGTCCTCGGCGGCAACCGAGAAGAGATCGGCGACAACCGGGCCGGTGACCCGAAAATGCGTGTCCCTGGCGCTGCTGGAGCCGGCAAACTCGTCAGAGAAGCCCTTGCGGATGTTCATGCCGCCGGTAAAGGCGACCGTGCCGTCGACGACGAGGATTTTCCGGTGCGTCCTCAGATTGGCGTAGGGCAGGCGCAGGCCCATGACGATGTTGCCGTTGAAAACATCGGCGGTGATGTTGGAATCGCGCAGATGTGCCAGGATGCTTGGCACGGAGTAGCGGGCGCCGACGGCATCGATCAGCACGCGGACGGTGACGCCGCGCCGGACGGCGCCGGCGAGGGCATCGACGAAGAGCAAACCGACGGCGTCATTGTCGAAAATATAGGTCTCGAGCAGGATGCTGCGTTCGGCGCCATCGATCGCCGCGCGCATGGCGGCATAGGCCTCGTCGCCCGTCTCCAGCACGGTGATTGCATTTCCCGGCTTGAGCGCGCGCCGGGCCACCCTGTCGCCCAGTGTCCTCAAGCCGGTGAACCGTGGCCCGTATCGCTCGACGATCAGGGCCTCTTCAGCGGCGATGTCGCGGTCTTGCTTGGCGGATGCCGCATCGTTGGCCAGCGGGCGCTGCGCGCTGATCGAGGCGCGACGAATGCGGTTTATGCCGGCCACGGCATAGATCAGCACGCCAAGGATCGGCGACAGCACCATCACGCCGACCCAGCCGGTGGCCGCGCGGACATCCTCCTTCGTCATGACGGCGTGGATAATGCCGACGGTCGCCATCACCACAGAAATGATCGCGAGGAATCGTGGCCAGTGAGTCGCCAGGGTCTCCAACATGGCCGCGACTATCCAGCGAGCGATTGCAGAACGCAATGCGGCCGATCATGCTCGGCATGCTTGCCGCCGCCTGGTCTGAGTCTCAGACAGGCTGCGCGGGGTCGGGGATCACGATGCCGACGCGGTAACCGGTGAAGACGCCGCCCAGCTTTCCGCGATGGCGACGATCGCGGCGTTGATCGGTCCGCTCGGGATCGTCGGCATCACCGAGGCGTCGACGACAAAGATGTTGTCGAAGCCGTTCAGCCGCAAGTCGGGGTCGACGACGGCGTCGGCATCCTGGCCCATCCGGCACGTGCCGGCGGGATGATGATGCGTGGAGGCTGCCTTGGCGATGAAAGCGTCGAGATCGTCATCCGATTGCACGGATGATCCCGGTAGAACCTCCACGTCGCGCCATTCGTCGAGCGCTGGGTGACGGCCAACAGCGCGCGCCGTCTTCAAGGCCATCCGGAAAACCGCTCGGTCGTGCTCGGTTTCGAGATAGTGCGGATCGATGACCGGCGCATCGCTGCGGCCCGGCCCGCCTGGCGCGATGCGCCCACGGCTCGTCGGATGGGTGACGCCGCACAGGATCGTGAAGGCGGAGCCATAGGGCGGCGCACCCAAGCCATCCGCGGCTGACGGAGCGACGACGCAGCCGAGCACGATGTCGGGACTTCCCGCGGAACGGGTCGGGTCGTCGCTGTGCAGGTACATCAGCGATTCGGAGTGCTGCAGGCGGGACGGAGGCACCGGCTTTTTCGCGGCGTAGACATTGCCGAGCGCCAGCAGATGGTCCTGCAGGTTGCGGCCGACATCGCGCCGGTCGGCAAGGCAGCGGATGCCCGCCTGCTTCAGCGTGTCTGGATCGCCGATGCCCGACCGCATGAGGACAAGCGGCGAGGACACCGCGCCGGCGCAAAGAACGATCCTGTCGGCGGAAACCGTCATGGGATCTCCATTGCAGACGACAGCCACGCCGGTGGCCCGGTGGCCATCCAGCACTAGGTGCTCGACCTCGTGGGCTGTGAGCAAGGCGAGGTTCGGCCGCGCCATGATCTCCGGGGGCAGATAGGCGTCGGCGACGCTCAGGCGGTTGCCGTCGCGGATGTTGAGCGAATTGGGGCTGGTGCCGACCAGTTCGCCGCTGTTGTGGTCGGTCAGGGTGGGGACCCCCATGGCTCGCCCGGCGGCGATGTAGGCACGCACGACCGGACTGACCTCGGCGTCCGGCAGGTACACGTCCAGCGGTCCGTTGCGGCCGCGTGCTGGCGCGTCGAAGGCCGTGAAGGCTTCGCTGCGGACAAAGCCCGGCAACAGTCCTCGATAAGACCAACGTTCGCCGCCCGCTTGCGCCCAGGGTTCAAAATCATCGGGATGGCCACGCACATAGGCCATGGCATGCAGGCAACTCGAACCGCCGACGATTTTTCCGCGCGGCCATTCATGGACGCGGTTGGCGGTGAACGGTTGCGGCACGGTCCGGTAGGCCCAGTCGTAGGCGCGGCCTTGCAGCATCGTCCATTTCAGAGGGTCGGCGATATCTGGATCGGATGGCATGACGCCGGCCTCGATGAGGCCAACCTGGCACGAGCTGTCCTCGCTCAGCCGGCTGGCCACCACCGCCCCGGCGGATCCCGCGCCGATGACGAGCACATCGAAATGGCGTGTCAATTTGAAAGTCCCCGCGAGCAGGCTGGTTGGCTAGAACGTGCAACGATCATGCGGCAAAAGCGCCCGCATTCGACCGTTCGTTGATCTGTCTTTGCACGGACAGCAAATGCGCGCGCATGGCGGCTTCCGCCGCCTCCGGGTCGCGTTGCGAGATCGCTTCGGCAATCAGACGATGTTCGCCATCGCGTTCGGCGATCCGCTTGGGACAGGTGGGCGCGGCGGTACGCGCGATCTTCACCCGCGCATCGACCCCGACCTGACGCAGCATCTTGTAGAATTCCGCGGCGAGATGGTTGCGGGCAGCGGCGACGATGGCGAGATGGAAGGCGAAGTCGACCGCGCCCGAGGGGGCGTTCTCCGGCGTGGTTGCGGCGTCCATGATCCGCGCCGTCTCGAAGGAGGAGGCGCGCAGTGATGCCAGCCGGGCGAGGCCGGGCTCCATGAGCAGGCGCAATTCCAGAACCTCGATCGGGTTGGTTACCCTGACCAGTTCTTCCCCATATCTCGGCAGCGCGGTCGGCGCCCGCCTGGCGCGCGCCGGTTTGAGGTCGCCTGAATGGCGCAGCACTTCAAGCGCCTTGCGAAGCTGATGGCGCTTCACGCTCAGATGTTCCGCAAGATCGCGCTCGGACGGAAGTTTGCCGCCGCCCCGTTGCAACTGGCGGACCGCGGCAATGATGTCGTCGAGATCCGATGGTTCGACCTGCGGCTCGAATGCGCTCAAAACCAAATCTCCTGTCCGATCGGCAGGTGCCGACTCAACGTCCGGTTATCATATTGTGACACGAAACCCGATGGAAACGGCACTCAACCAATTCAACCAATCTACATCTGCATGCGATGGTTGACAACACCAGTTGCGCGATGGTTGACTGACTTCGTTGACGGCCGCCATCGCGGCTGTCCTTCTCCCGAGGATCACGCATGCCGACTGGCGAAACCTTTGACTACGTCATTGTCGGCGCGGGTTCGGCCGGCTGCGTGCTGGCAAACCGGCTGAGCGAGGACCCAGCGGTTTCCGTGCTGCTGCTGGAGGCGGGGGAATGGGACCGCGATCCGATGATCCACATCCCGCTCGGCTGGGGCAAGATCCTGACCGAGCGCCGTCACGACTGGATGTACTTCTGCGAGCCCGAGGCCAATGTCGGCGGGCGCAAGGTCGAATGCGCGCGCGGCAAGGTCATCGGCGGCTCTTCCTCCACCAATGCCATGGCTTACGTGCGCGGCAATCGCGGCGATTACGATCGCTGGGCGGCAAGCGGACTGACCGATTGGTCGTTCGACAAGGTGCTGCCCTACTTCAAGAAGCAGGAGCGCTGGGAAAAAGGCGAAAGCCGGTATCGCGGCGGCGGCGGGCCGCTGAGCACCCAGTTCTGCCGCTACAAGGATGAACTGATCGATGCCTTCGCCACGGCCAGCCGGGATGCCGGATATCCGCAGACCGACGACTACAACGGGGCCATACAGGAGGGGTTCGGCCGCCTGCAGATGACAATTGCCAACGGCCGCCGCTGCTCGACCGCGTCCGCCTATCTGCGGCCAGCCATGCGCCGCGGCAATGTCAAGGTGCTGACCGGCGCGATGGCGACGAGGATTCTCTTGAGGGACGGGCGTGCGACGGGCATCGCCTACACCAGGGGTGGCGCGACATACGAGGTTCTGGCACGGCGTGAGGTCCTGCTTGCCGGCGGCGTCATCAATACGCCGCAGCTCATGATGCTGTCGGGGATCGGTGACAGCGCCGAACTTGCGGCACATGGCATCGAGACCAAGGTCGATCGCCGGCAGGTCGGCAAGAACCTGCAGGACCACGTGTCGGTCATCCTGATGTATCGGCGCAAGCAGCCGGGACCGTTTCTCAAGATGATGCGGGCCGATCGCATCGGGTTCGATTTCGTCAAGACCTATCTCACCGGAAAGGGCTTTTCGGGGGATGTGCCTGGCGGGGTCGTGGCGTTCCTGAAAAGCGATGCAAGCCGGCCGTTGCCGGATGTCCAGCTGCTTTTCACCGCGGCGCCTCTTGCCGCATGGCCCTATATGCCCCCGTTCAAGGCGCCCTTCGCCGATGGCTTCGCGACACGCATCGTCGCCGTGCAGCCGGAAAGCCGCGGCAGCGTCAACCTGGCGTCGAGCGATCCGCTCGCCGCTCCGCTGATCCATCAGAACTTCCTGTCTTCGCAGCGCGACTGGCAGTCGCTTCGCGCCGGCTTTCGTGTCGCGCGCAACCTTGCCAGCCAGCCGTCCATGGCTCCGTTCATTGGCGCGGAATTCTTCCCCGGTCCGAAATGCGAGAGCGACGACGAAATCGACGAGCATATCCGCAAGACATCGATCACCGTGCATCATCCGGCCGGCACCTGCCGCATGGGCGTCGATGCGGAGTCGGTGGTCGATCCGGAATTGCGGGTGCGCGGCGTAGCCGGACTTCGTGCCGTGGACGCTTCGGTGATGCCGGATCTCGTCTGCGGCAACATCAATGCGGCGGTCATCATGATCGCCGAAAAGGCCGCGGATCTGATCCGCAGCCGGGCTCAGCAGAGCGTGGCGGCCTGACAATGGCGGCTGGAATGCAACCAAAATCGTTTGGTTGATATTAAAATCTACGTTGGTTGAGCTGCCATATGATCTTGCATGGCGGCGGCGGAGTGGTCGCAACTCGTGTCCATGAGCATATTTTGTGCGATCTTTGGCCATTTCTGCCTGTTTTTGGGCATTTGCCTCTCGAAAATGCATCTCAACCAAAAACTTTCAAATTTCGCAATTTGGGGATTGTCGAGTAAAACCAATCCGAATACGGTTGATTTGGTTAGAAGCATTTTCTTCGCGACGAGAGGTGTCCGATATGTCCCTGGTGCAACCAGCTAACGATGTGCTCACCAACAAGAAGGCGGCCCTCAAGGGCCTCTATGACGCCCTCTACGAAAAGAACATGTTTCCGTTCTGGGCGACGTCGGAAGGCGTCGACCATGACGAGATCAAACAGCTGATGGCGACGTCGAAGGCCATTCCCTTCGTTTGGTCCTATTCGGACATCGAACCGCTGCTGCAGCGCGCCGCCGAACTGGTGACCATGGACGACAGCGAGCGCCGTTCGCTCATCCTGGTCAATCCTGGCCTTGCGCCCAAGCGTGCATCGGTCAGCACGATGTACACCGCCTACCGCCTGAATGATCCGGACGAGATCATGCCGCCGCACAAGCATTCGCCGAGCGCCATCCGCTTCGGCCTGACCGGCAAGGGCAACTTCACCGGCGTCGAGGGCGAGGACGTGGTCTTCGGCCCGGGCGACATGGTGCTGACGCCCAACGACGCCTGGCACAATCACGGCACCGTCGGCGGCGAGCAGGCGGTCAACCTATCGGTGCTCGACCTGCCGCTGGTCGAGACGCTGCATGCCGTCCATTTCGATCACAAATACACCGAGATGGTCGACGGCAAGGAAGTCGAGAAGAAGGTGCAGACCGCGCGCTATCCGAACGACTACTCACAGCGCATCTATGGCCAGGGCGGCCTGATGCCGCGCTTCGTCGACCACAAGCGCGGCGGCGGCCTGTCGTCGCCGATGTATGTCTACCGCTGGGAGAAGATGGAAGCGGTCCTCGACGCCCACAAGGATTGGGACGGCGACCCTCATGAGGGCATCGTCGTCGACTATATCGATCCGACCACCGGCGGGCCGGTCTTCCACACCATCAATTTCTACGTTCAGATGCTGCGCCCGGGTGAGAAGACGCTGCCGCAGCGAGAGACCGCCAGCCTGCTTTTGGCGCCGTTCCGCGGCAATGGCCATTCGATCATCGACGGCAAGCGCTACGACTGGAAACAGTTCGACACCATCGCCATACCGGGTGGCTCGTGGGTCGAGCACGTCAATGGCTCCGCGACGGAGCCGGTGATCTTCTTCGGCGCGACCGATGCGCCGACCCAGAAGGCGCTGCTCCTCTACAAGCGCTGGGGCCGCAACCAGGCCGGCGATCTGCTTCGCCTCGCCTGATCCCGGTCTTCCGGCAAGCAATGTCGCGCCGCCAATGGCGGCGCGGACATCGAAAAAGACGTTTCAGCAGCAAGGGCGTACGCATTTGGTTTCGGCGTTCAACACCAAGCAGATCGGCCATGTCGACTGTCCAGGCGGTGGCCAGGTCTGGGTCGACGGCAACATCCTCTATATTGGCCACATGCGTCCGCCGAGCGGCACGACGCTGGTCGATATTTCCGACCCGCGCAATCCGCGCAAGATAGCCACGATCGATGTCCCTCCGGGCTGGCACTCGCACAAGGTGCGCGCCAAGGACGGGCTGATGATCATCAACCATGAGCGCTTCGGCAAGGAAGGCCCGGCCGACTTCGGCGGCGGGCTGGCGCTCTACGACACGACACGGCCGGCGGAGCCGAAGCTCATCTCGAAGTGGATGACGGGCGGCCATGGCGTGCATCGATATGATTACGATGGCCGCTACGCCTACATCTCGCCAACCGCCGACGGCTATGTCGGAAACATCGTCATGATCCTCGACCTGATCGATCCGGCACACCCGGTCGAGGTCGGGCGCTGGTGGATACCCGGCCAGTGGACCGGCGGCGGCGAAGAGTACCCGTGGCACGATTACGTCACGCCGCGCTGCCATCATCCGCTGCGCATGGGCGACAGGCTCTATGTCAGCTATTGGCATCACGGCCTGTTCATCCTCGACATTTCGGACATCACGAAGCCGAAGCTGGTCTCGCACGTCAATTCAAGCCCGAGCTTTCCGCATCCCACGCACACATGCCTGCCGATCCCGCAGTTGCTCAAGGGCCGCAACATCATGGTGGTGGCGGACGAGGATGTTGCCAAACTCCGACCCTCGCCGCCGGCCTTTACCTGGATCTACGACATCACCGACGAGACGAACCCCTTGCCGATCTCGACATTCCAGGTGCCAGGCCTCGACCCGGACGGCGCGCCGCAACCGCCGATGACGGGCTGTCACCAGCCTTCCGAGCGCTTCAGCGGAAGCGTCATTCCGTTTGCGTGGTTCGCGCAGGGCCTGCGGCTGGTCGACATCGCCGACCCGTTCGCGCCAAAGGAAGTCGGCCATTTCGTGCCCGACGCGCCGGAAGGCGCGGAGCGTTCCTCGTCCAACGACGTGACCATCGACGACCGCGGCATCGTCTATCTGATCGACCGCATCCGTGGCGTCGACATCATCGAAACCAGCGTTCTCTAGGAGCAGGCATTGAGCGACAGCACGCGAAAATCCGCCAGCCACTACGCCATCGGCAAGAAGAATCCGAACCTGCCGTTTCATCCGGCGGTGCGTGCCGGCGATTTCATCTTCGTCTCCGGCCAGGTGCCGAAGGACGAGAACAACAACATGATCAGCGGTACGATCGAGGAAGAGACGCTGGCCACGCTGAAGACCATAGCGCGCGTCATCGCGCATGAAGGCGCGACGCTGTCGGATGTCGTCCGGATCACCACCTATCTCGAGGATACGCGCGATTTCGGCCGCTACAACAAGGCGTTCCTCGAAGGGATCGGCGACGCGGTGCTGGCGCGCACGACCGTCGAGGCAAAGGCGGTCATCAACACCAAGATCGAAATGGACGCCATCGTCTACAAGCCGCTGCCGGCCGGCAAGTAGGCCCTGGACACAATCGAGGAGACGACATGTACAAGCTCTTAGGCCGCCAGACATCAGGCAACGTTCAAAAGGTGCTCTTCATGCTCGAGGAGCTTGGCGCCGCGTACACGCGTGAGGATTACGGCCGCCAGTTCGAGAACACGCAGACGGCGGAATACAAGGCGCTCAACCCGACCTCGAAGGTCCCGACGCTGGTCGACGGCGACACCGTGATCTGGGAGTCCAACACGATCCTGCGCTATCTCGCGGCATCCGGCGGTGAACACCTGAATGGCGCCACGCCGGCGGAAAAGACCGAAGTCGAGCGCTGGATGGATTTCCTGCTGGCTGCCATCAATCCCGGCTATCTGGCTGCCTTCAAAGGCGCGAAGCTCACGCCCGAGGAACAGACCGCCGAATACAAGGAACAGGTGAAGGACCTTGTGGCGCAGCTCAAGATCGTCGACGGCCACCTGGCCGGCAAGGATTTCCTGGCGCTCGGCAAACTGACCCTTGCCGACATCGCCTGCGCGCCGATCCTGAAGCGCTGCGTCGACTTCAAGATAGACCGGCCGTCGATGCCCAATCTGGAGCGTTGGGTGGCCGCGATCGCCGCTCGCCCGGCCTTCAAGGCGGCAATCGCCGCGGCCCCGGCAAAGGCCGCATGATGATCAAGCGCGCCGCCCTCATCGGATTGGGTACGATGGGTCCGGGCATTGCCGCGCGGCTTTCGCGTGGCGGGCTCGATGTCACGGCGTATGATGTTTCGCCGGTGGCTGTCGAGCGTGCCCGGGGCATGCTTGATCTTGCCGGCGGCGTGCTCGACCGTCTCGACATCAAGTCGCCCGCGACAGGCGCCGGCAGCGTGCGTTTCGTCGAGACGATCGCCGAGGCCGTTGATGGCGCCGAGCTGGTCATCGAGAATGTGCCGGAGAATATCGACATCAAGGCGCAGACCTATCGTAACATCGATCCGCTGATTGGCCCGTCCGTCATCGTCGCGTCCGACACGTCGGGCATCCCGATCACCAAACTGCAGGCGCACATCTCGCATCCCGAGCGGATGGTGGGCATGCACTGGTCGAACCCGCCGCACATCATTCCGATGATCGAGGTGATCGGCGGCAAAAAGACCGCTCCTGAAACCGTGGCGACGATCCGTGACCTTATCCGCTCGATCGGCCTGCTGCCGGTGGTGGTGAAAAAGGATGTTCCGGGCTTCGTCGAGAACCGCGTGCTGTATGCGCTGCTGCGCGAGGCGGTCGACCTGGTCGAGCGCGGCGTGATCGAACCGGAAGATCTCGACACCTGCGTATCCTGGGGCATCGGTTACAAGATCGCCGTCATCGGGCCCATGGCGCTGCTCGATATGGCGGGGCTGGATATCTACAAATCCGTCTCATCCTTCCTGAATGCCGACCTCTCCAACCGCGACGATGTCGCGCCGATGGTGCTGGAGAAGACCGGTGCGTCGAAGTTCGGCATCAAGTCGGGCGAGGGGATGTTCTCCTACACACCCGAGCAGACAAAGGCGCTGCAAGGCGAACGGGCGCGCAAGCTCGTCGCGGTGCGGCGCATCCTGGAAGGCCGGGAGTAGCCTATGTCACACAGTGCGCGGAGGGCCGGCCGGTTTGGGGAGTTCCGCTGGTCGGCCGTTTGTGTGAAGGCCGCCTTCGCGACCGAGACGGCGCTGGCGCGGCCGGAAACAGCGCGCGGGGCGACCAGCCATGCGCATTGAAACCATCCGGGCAGCCGGCGACAGACCGCCCCACATCCGCCATGACGACCTCATCTCGACCAAGGGCGTTTCGGTGGTCATGGGCCGGCAACTGGTCCTCCAGAACATCGATCTTGCGGTGCCGAAGGGGTCGTTCGTATCACTCATCGGTCCGTCCGGTTGTGGGAAGAGCACCCTGCTCAAGGTGCTGGCCGGGCTGGTGCAGCCGAGCCAGGGCAGCGTTTCCATCGCCGGGCTCGCGCCGGCCGAGGCAACGCGCAAGCGGATGATCGGCCTCGTCTTTCAGGACGCCAACCTGCTGCCGTGGAAGAACGCCGTCGACAATGCCTCGATGCTGCTCAGCATCGCTGACAAGTCGCTGTCGCGCTCGGACTTGCGGGCGCGCGGGCAGGAGATGCTGGAGCTGGTAGGACTGGGCGACAGCGCCCACAAGCGCCCAAACGAACTGTCGGGCGGCATGCGGCAGCGCGTCGCCATCGCCCGAGCCCTGGCGCTCGACCCGGCGGTCCTGCTGATGGACGAACCGTTCGGCGCGCTCGACGCCATCACCCGCGATTCCATGGGTCAATCGTTGCTGGAGATCTGGCAGCGCACCGGCAAGACGATCGTGCTCGTGACCCATTCCATCGACGAGGCCATTCACCTGTCCCGCCATGTTCATGTGCTGGGGATCAAGCCGGGGCGGATCACCGAAAGCCTGGACATTGCGCTGCCCTATCCACGCGACCTGTCGGTCACCGAGGATCCGGAATTCGTCAGGCTGGTGGTGCAGCTGCGCACGATGCTGCGCTCCAGCCATCAGCCGGGAGGCGCGTCTTGAGCGAGCAACCCATCACGAATCTCTCCGAGCCGCGGCTCGTTTCGGGCTGGAGTGCCGCGACGGGCAGCTGGCTTCCAGCGGTCATCCTCCTGCTGGTGACGATCGTGGTGTGGGAAGCCGCCGTGCGGATATTTGCCATATCCGCCTTCGTCGTTCCCGCCCCGTCCGAGATCGCGCAATCGCTTGTCGCGCAATGGGGCACGCTGATGCAGGCGACGCTGGTGACGGCGGGCGAGATCCTGTTCGGCTTCCTGGTTTCGGTGGTGGTCGGCATTGCAATCGCGCTGGTCATCGTGCGTTTCGATTGGCTGGGCCGAGCGCTCTACCCACTGGTGGTGCTGTTCCAGAATGTGCCCAAGATGGCACTCGCGCCGATCTTCATCCTGTGGTTCGGTTATGGGCTCGCGCCCAAGATCGGCCTGATCCTCGTCATCGCCTTCTTTCCGGTGACATTGTCGATGCTGGCGGGCATGCAATCGGTCGACCGCTCGCTGCTGTCGCTGATGAATTCGGTCGGTGCCAGTCCGACGCAGATCCTGTTCAGGATCCGCGTCCCGCACTCGCTGCCAAATCTGATGGCCGGAACCAAGATCGCCGCCACCTTGAGTGTGATCGGCGCCATTGTCGGCGAATTCGCCGGCGCCTCGGACGGTCTCGGCTACGTTATCCAGTTCGCTTCGACCCAGCTCGATACGGCGCTGGTCTTTGCGGCGCTGCTGCTCGTTTCCGTGCTCGGCATCGCCTTCTACTACGCCGCCGAAATTCTCGAACGCATCGTGGTGCCGTGGGCGCCGAAATTCAGCCAGGCCTAGGCCCTCGAACAACCAACACCACAAAAGGGAACAAAAATGCTGAGACGTTCACTTATCAAGGCCGCTGCCGTCGCGGCGTTTGTCGGTGCCATCGGCTTGTCCAATGCGGCCCTGGCGGCCGACAAGGTCAACGTCCAGCTCGACTGGGTGGTGCGCGGCAATCACGCCATGTTCTTCGTCGGCAAGGAAAAGGGCTTCTTCGCCAAGAACGACATCGATGTGGCCGAGATACGCAAGGGGTCCGGCTCGCCCGACGCGATGCGGCTGGTGGGCAATGAGAACGCGGATTTCGGATTCGGCGATCTTCCCACGCTCGCCGTCGCACGGTCGCAGAATGTTCCGGTCGTGGCGCTGGCGGCCGTCAACCAGCACTCGCCGCTGGCAGTCATTTCGCTGGCCAAGACGGTGAAGCTCGCAAAGCCCTCCGACCTCAAGGGGCTGACCATCGGCATTCATCCCGCCGGCTCCACTTACATCTTTTTCAAGGGCTTCCTGGCCGCCAACGGCCTGACCGAAAAGGACATGACGCTGAACAGCGTCTCGCCGCCCTATGAGAGCTACCTGCTGCTCGGCCGTGTCCAGACCGTGGTCGGCTATGTCGATGCCGAGGTTCCCGAACTGGAGGCCAAGGCCGGCGGTCCCGGTTCGCTCAGCATCATGATGGGCTCGGATCATGGCTGGAAGGCCTATGGCTCTGGCCTGTTCACCTCGCAGAAGATGATCAAGGACAAGCCCGAAATCGTGCACCGCTTCGTCAAGGCTTACAGGGAAGCCTTCGACTATGTCGTTGCTCATCCGGAAGAGGCCGCCGAGATTACGGCCAAGGCCGCCCCGGGTTATGCGGACAAGAAGGACGTCTTGCTGGCGCAGATCAAGGCCGACATCGCATCGACGTTCACCAGCCCCGATACCAAGGAACACGGTCTCGGCTGGATGACGAAGACGCAGTGGGAGGAAACCTTGAAGACGCTCACGGATCAGGGCGTGCTCAAGACAGCCCTGTCCGCGGACGATGTCTTCACCGACACATTCCTGGCGAAAGAATAAGGGGCGCGCGGTGTTCGAGCGGACAGGTCGATGACCGCCTACCGGCAGACCAGGCTGTCCTGCGCCATGGTGCAGGACACGGCGCGCTCGCCTTTGGCGGCGTCGGCGCGATCCAGCGTGATCTGCACGCGGGTGGCATATGCGCGGCCCGACAGGCCGCACCAAAGCCGCTCGACGGGCAGGTTCTCGCGCTTGTCGTTGAGGATCGTGAACGTGCCGGTCTTCGCATCGAACCAGAGTTCGACGCGGGCGCTCCTGCCCGGTTCGACCGTCGCGATCCCGGCTGAATACCAGTGGGCGAAGTCGGCGTTGCAGGACAGGCCTTCGCCGCCCGCATTCGAAATCGTCAACGGCACCATGTCGAGCCCGTCAGTGCCGGTGCGGACGGTGACATGGTGCAACTCAACCGCGTTGGCGAAGGACGAGAACGCCAGCATCACCGGAAGGACATAACGGATTTTCACTTTGCCTGAGCTCCATAGGTAATTTTCTTGGGCAGTCTATCTCGCTTTCGCGCAATAACAATAAGAATATTGATTGGTAAATCAAACAGAGAGGGTAACATGTTAAAGCTTCTTAAGAGCAGTGTAAGTGCAGTTATATTGAGCAGCGTCTTGATGAGCGGTGCGCTTGCCGCCGAGATCAAGTCGATTGCCATCCTGACGCCCGAAGAAGGCACGGATTATGGCTGGAACCAGCAAGGCATCGACGCCGCCAAGGCGGCGGGCAAGGCCGCCGGCGTCGAAGTGGTCGTGGCCCAGGGCCTCGGCTATGGCGACGTTCGCCCGACATTGCGCGAACTTGCGTCCGACGGCGCCAGCCTGCTGATCGCCCACGCCAGCGGCTACAACACCTCGGCTCCCGAGATCGCCAAGGAATTGAAGGTTCCGGTGGCGATCGTCGATACGCCGAACGGCCTGGAGAAGGGCCTCGTCGCCGACTACACGCTGAGCGGCCACCAGGGTGCCTATCTCGCCGGCCGTCTCGCCGCCAAGGTGTCGCGCTCCAAGTCGGTCGGCATCGTGGTGTCGGGTGAGCCGCCATCGTGGAATTCGCAGTCTGCGGCGTTCGCGCAGGGCGTGAAGGCGGAGAACCCGGCCGTCAAGATCACCTATGCGGTGATCGGACCGGCCGCCTACAGCGATGCGGCCGGCGGCAAGCGCGTCACCGAAAGCGTGATCGCATCGGGCGCCGACATCATCTTCGGGCAGGGCAACGGTTCGAGCTTCGGCATGCTGCAGGCGGTCGAGACGACCAAGGCAGCCGATGGCGGCAAGGTCTATTTCATCGACGTCATCGGCGACAAGTCGCCGATCGACAAGGGCTTCCTGCTGTCGTCGGTGGTGTGGAACATCGAGCCGGTCTACGCGGCGATGATCGCCGACCTGAAGGCCGACACCTTCGGCACCAGACACTATACGATCGGCCTCAAGGACGATTCGGTCAAGCTTCTCAAAACCGCCGCGATCCCGGACAATGTCTGGGCGGAAATCCAGGCGCTGCGCGAAGACGTCATTTCCGGCAAGATCAAGGTCGATCCGGTCTATGACGCGGCCGCCGTCAGGGCGCTGATGACAAGCGTCGCCCAGTAAGGCGATCAAGGTCGACTGCCGGAGGGGTGATCCGTTCACCCCTCCGGACGATTCCCATTTTCTGGTACTGGGCTTTCATGAGCAGTTTTTCTTCATCGTCTGCCGCCGGGCGTGACATCGTCGCGCTTGAAGGCGTGACCAAACGCTTCCCCGGCATCGTCGCCAACGACAGCATCGACCTGGCGATCCGTCCAGGCGAGGTGCATGTGCTGCTTGGCGAGAACGGTGCCGGAAAATCGACGTTGATCGGCATGTTGTCCGGCCTGCAGCAGCCCGACGAGGGACGCATAGTGGTCGATGGCAAACCGACCCCGATCACCTCGCCACGCCATGCGCTGGCACTCGGCATCGGGACCGTATTCCAGCACATGATGCTGGTGCCGACGCTGACGGTGGCGGAAAACCTCTTGCTTGGCGGGCCGTGGTGGCAGCGCCCGAGGACCGAGGAACTGGCGGCGCGCGTCGCCGAGATCACCAGCACGCTCGGCATCACCATCAAGCTGCATGCCAAGGTATCGGAGCTTTCGCTGGGCGAGCAGCAGCAGGTCGAGATCCTGCGCGCAATGGTGCGCAACAGCCGGCTGCTCATCCTTGACGAGTCCACATCCATGCTGACGCCGAAGGGCATCGACGAACTGGGCGCGCTGATGCGCCGCCTCGTCGAGCAGGGCCTGGCGATCGTCTTCATCACCCACAAGCTCAAGGAGGCGGCGGCCTTCGGCGACCGCATCTCGGTGCTGAAGCTCGGCCGCAAGGTCGGCGAGATCCCGCCCGAGCGGTTTCGGGCGCTGGGCGAGCAGGAGATCATCTCGGAGATCGTGGAATTGATGTTCGGCCAGCAGAAGGATGATCCGGAAGCTGTCGAACGTCCGGTCCGTACAGTCCACGCCGAAGCGGCTCCGCTGCTTCGGGTGGCGGATCTGGCGGTGGCGCCAACGGACAATGCACCAGGCCTGTCGTCGATCTCCTTCGACATCCGCCCAGGCGAGATCCTGGGCATAGCCGGCATCGACGGCAATGGTCAGAAACAGCTCGCGGAAGCGCTGGCCGGCCAGCGCGCGACCACCAGTGGTTCAGTGCGGCTGGACGGTGCCGCCATCGAGACGCTGAGCGTCGGCGAACGCCGCCAGCGCGGCCTTCGCTACCTGACCGACGACCGGCTGGGCGAAGGCACTGTCGGCACCTTCCCGGTCTCGATCAACTTCTTCCTCAAGCAGGTCGGCGCGGCTCCGTTCTGGCGCAATGGCGTCGAGCAGCGCGCGGAGATCGACAAGCGCTCCGCCCAGCTCGTGCGCGAATACGATGTGCGCACGCCAAGCCTGAAGACGCCGGTCGCCCGGCTGTCCGGCGGCAACATCCAGAAGGTGCTTCTGGCGCGCGAACTGGCGGAGGGCGCCAAGGTGGTGATCTTCAACAAGCCGACCTATGGGCTCGATCTCGCCAACACACTGGCGTCGCGCCAGCGCATCCGCGACACGGCGGCGCGTGGCCTTGCCGTGCTGCTCATCTCCACCGACCTCGAGGAATTGCTGAGCATGTGCGACCGCATCGCCGTCATCGCGAACGGAGCGCTGGTCGGTATCGTCGACAATGCCGACGACGCCCGCACCAAGGTCGGTCGCCTGATGATCGGACTTGCCGCATGAGCATCGATACCGCGCCCACGGTCAGTGCGACCGCACTCGATGCCACGAGCGGGGCGGCGACGCGCCGCGACATCCTGCATCGGTTGCTGATGACGCTCGGCCCGATCCTTGCCGCTCTCGTCATCGCCGGCTGCATCCTGCTTGCCGTCGGCGTCGACCCGCTCGCCTATTATGGCTACGTGCTGGAGAAGGGTCTGTTCTCGCCGCTCGGCATCCAGCAGACGCTGACGCGCATGGCGCCGCTGCTGTTTCTTGCCGCCGGCCTCATCGTGGCCTTTCGCGCGGGCATGTGGAATCTCGGTGGCGACGGCCAGTTCCTGCTCGGCGCGGTGACGGCGGCGGCCAGCGCCCCAGTGCTCGTTCAGATCATGCCGGCCTGGCTGGCGCTGTTCTGCTCGTTTCTCATCGCCATGGTGGTGGCGATGACCTGGTCCCTGGTGCCGGCTCTGCTGCGTGCCTATCAGGGCGTCAACGAGATCATCACCACGCTGATGATGACGTTCCTCGGCACGTCGCTCGCCAATGTGCTGGTCAAGCTGGTGTTTCGCGATCCAGGCACGACCGTGCCGCAGACCCGGACGCTGCCGGTGGAAGACCGGCTGCCGCGCCTGTTCGAAACGACCATCACCAGCGGCCTGCTGCTTGGGTTGGCGGCGATCATCATCGTGCATCTGGTGATGACGCGCACGGCATTCGGGCTGAAGCTGAGGATCGTCGGCGCCAATCCACGCGCGGCGGTTCACTCAGGGCTCGGCGTCCCCGGCCTGACCATCGCTGTCTTCGCCATTTCGGCCGGGCTGGCTGGCCTTGCCGGCGCCGTCGACATCATCGGCGTGCAGGGCAATGTCCGCGCCGACTGGAATCCCGCCTACGGGCTTGCCGTGATTCCAGCCGTTTTTCTCGCCCGCATGAACGGCTTTGCGGCCATCGGTTTCGTGTTCCTGCTTTCGGTGCTGTCGATCGGCGGCGAGAGCGCGGCGCGGCGGCTTGGCGTGCCAAATCATTTCACCCTGGTGCTGGTGTCCATCGTGCTGATCGTGCTCGCTCTCGCCGAGTATGTCGATCACCGCTACAGCCAATCGAGAAAGGCCTGAGGCATGACCGGGCTGTTCAGCGAAGTCTTTCTCAGCGCGCTGCTGTTCGGCGCGGTCACCGCGGCAATCCCGCTGCTGCTTGCCGGACTTGGCGAGCAGATGTCGGAAAAGGCCGGCGTGCTCAACATCGGCATCGAAGGCATGATGCTGGCCGGCGCCTATCTCGGTTTTGTCGGCGCCTTCTATTCCGGGTCGCTGTGGTTGGGCTTTCTCACCGGTGCGGCCGGCGGCGTCGCGGTGGCGCTCGTCATGGCGCTGCTTTGCGTGCGCATCGGGCTGAACCAGATCGTCATTGGTATCGCGCTGACCTTGGGACTGGAGGGTCTCACGGCACTGCTCCACCATTTCCAGTTCTCGCGGAGCTATCCGCGCCTGCCGGCGGCGGAAGTGACGGTCATTCCGCTGTTGTCGGACATTCCGGTGATTGGGCCAGCGCTCTTCAAGCAGCACCTTATCGTCTATCTGGCGGTCGCGCTGGTTTTCGGCATGGGCTACGTCTACCGGCGCACGCAGCTGGGCCTCAACCTGCAGGCCGCGGGCGACAAGCCGGCCGCGCTCGATGTCGCCGGCATCGACGTCGTGCGAACCCGCACCGTCGCCGTATTGACGACCGGAGCGCTGGCCGGGCTCGGCGGCGCCTATCTGGCCAATGTCGGAGCCGGGCTGTTCATTCCTTTCATCACCAATGGTGCGGGCTTTCTCGGCATCGTGCTGGCCATGCTGGCGCGCGGTCGCCCGATCTGGGTGCTGTTCGGCGCGCTGCTGTTCGGCGTCTGCCTGTCGCTGACGACGGCGATGCAGGTGGCCGGCATCAACATACCGACCGACATCATCCAGATGCTGCCGTTCCTGGCGGTGATGATCATGCTGGTGCTGTTCGGCCGGCGCGCCAGCCTGCCGGCGGCGCTTGGCATTCCATACGAGCGCGGCGCGCGCTGACGACCATTCACGCGCGGACGGGACCCGCGCCAAAACAGGAGGCAAGAATGTCGGATACCAAGGTCTACCTGCTCGACGGCGGCTCGCTCGTTCTCGACGGGTATCACGTGTTCTGGAACCGGGGCCCTGGCGGCGAGGTGCGCTTCCCCGTCTATTCGATCCTGATCGAGCATGCCGAGGGCCGGTTTCTCATCGACACCGGCTACGACTACGATCACGTGATGAAGGTGCTGCCTTTCGAAAAGCCGATCCAGGAAAAGCACCAGACCATCCCCGGCGCCCTGGCGCTGCTCGGCCTCGAACCGAAGGACATCGACGTCGTTGTCAATTCGCATTTCCATTTCGACCATTGCGGCGGCAACAAGTATTTTCCGCATGCCAAGAAGATCTGCCACCGGAGCGAGGTGCCGCAGGCCTGCAATCCGCAGCCTTTCGAACATCTTGGCTATTCCGACCTGAGCTTCTCGGCGGAAGCGGCGGAGGCGCGTGGCGCGACCGCGCAGCTGCTGGAGGGCACGACGCGCGCCAACTCGACCTTCGAGGGCATCGACGGCGACGCCGACCTCGCCAGGGGCGTCAAGCTGATCTCGACGCCCGGCCACTCGATCGGCCACTACAGCCTGCTGGTGGAGTTCCCCAAACGCAAGCCGATCATGTTCACCATCGATGCCGCCTACACGCAGAAGAGCCTTGAAACGCTGTGCCAGGCATCCTTCCACATCGATCCGGTGGCGGGCGTCAATTCGATGCGCAGGGTGAAGAAGCTCGCCGAGGACCATGGCGCCGAGCTGATGTATTCGCACGACATGGACAACTTCAAGACCTACCGGACCGGCACGCAATTCTACGGCTGACCGTCATCACTGCGGAGACAAGACCATGCGCTATTCCGACCATGCCGAACCAGTCATCACGCTCACCTCAGGGCCGGTGAATGCCTATCCTGACGTACTGCGCGGCCTCGGTCGCACGGTGCTCTACGACTACGATCCCGCGTTCCAGCTCTTTTACGAGAAGGTGATCGGCAAGGCGCAGAAGGCGATGCGGCTCTCGAACAGGCCGGTCATTCTGCATGGCGAGCCGGTGCTTGGCCTGGAGGCCGCCGCCGCCTCCCTGATCGCGCCCGACGACGTTGTGCTCAACCTTGCCTCCGGCGTTTACGGCAAGGGGTTTGGCTATTGGGCGAAGCGCTATTCGCCACATCTGCTCGAGATCGAAGTGCCCTACAACGAGGCGATCGACCCGCTGGCGGTCGCGGCAATGCTGAAGGCGCATCCGGAAATCACCGTCGTTTCCGTCTGCCACCACGACACGCCGTCTGGCACCATCAATCCGATCGACGCCATCGGCGCGCTGGTTTCGGCGCATGGAGCTTATCTCATCGTCGACGCCGTCTCGTCCTTTGGCGGCATGAAGACGCATCCGGAGGATTGCAAGGCCGATATCTATGTCACCGGCCCGAACAAATGCCTTGGCGCGCCTCCCGGCCTCACGATGATGGGCGTCAGCGAGCGGGCCTGGGCCAAGATGAAGGCCAATCCCCTGGCGCCGCGCGCATCGATGCTGAGCATCGTCGACTGGGAAAATGCGTGGTCGAGGGACGAGCCGTTTCCATTCACGCCGTCCGTCTCCGAGATGAGCGGGCTCGACGTCGCGCTCGACCTCTACCTTGGTGAGGGACCGGAGGCGGTGTGGGCGCGCCACGCGCTCACCGCCAAGGCCATGCGCGCGGGCGTCGCCGCGATGGGCCTGTCGATCTGGGCCGCCAACGACAAGATCGCATCGCCAACCACGACCGCAGTCCGCACGCCCGCAGGCGTCGACGAGAAGGCGCTTCGCCAAGCGGCGCGGGCCCGCTACGGCGTGGTGTTTTCGTCGGGGCGCGGCGAAACATTGGGGAAGCTGACGCGCATCGGCCATATGGGACCGACCGCCCAGCCGATCTATGCGATCGCGGCGCTGACGGCGCTTGGCGGCGCCATGAAAGCGGCGGGGCAGACTCTCGCGGTCGGCAAAGGCATCGATGCCGCGCTGGCCGTGATCGACGCCGACGCCTGAACAGACATCACCAGATCACGGATTGAGGGAGTATTTTCATGACTGAACGGCTTGCGGGAAAGACGGCCCTGGTTACGGGCGCCGCGCAGGGTATCGGCAAGGCGATCGCGGCGCGGCTTGCCGCCGACGGGGCAACCGTCATCGTCAGCGACATCAATGCAGAAGGCGCCAAGGCGGCGGCGGCGGCGATAGGCGGAAAGGCGAAGGCGATCGCCGCGGACATTTCCGATCCGGCATCCGTCAAGGCGCTGTTCGCTGAAATCCAGGCCCTGACCGGGGGCATCGACATTCTGGTCAACAATGCCAGCATCGTGCCGTTCGTCGCTTGGGACGATGTCGATCTCGACCATTGGCGCAAGATCATCGACGTCAATCTGACAGGCACCTTCATTGTCAGCCGCGCCGGCACGGACCAGATGCGTGCGGCGGGCAAGGCCGGACGGGTGATCAGCATCGCATCCAACACCTTCTTTGCCGGCACGCCGAACATGGCGGCCTATGTCGCGGCCAAGGGCGGGGTCATCGGCTTCACCAGGGCGCTCGCCACGGAACTCGGCAAATACAACATCACCGCCAACGCGGTAACGCCTGGCCTGATCGAGAGCGATGGCGTCAAGGCGAGCCCGCACAATGAAGCGTTCGGCTTCGTCGAGATGCTTCAGGCGATGAAAGGCAAGGGCCAGCCGGAACATATCGCCGATGTGGTTTCGTTCCTGGCCTCCGACGATGCGCGCTGGATCACCGGCCAGACGCTCAATGTCGACGCCGGGATGGTGCGCCACTAGAGCGCGCCGCGTCCCAATACCGCTGCACACTTCGGGGCGACTTGCATCGGGTCGCAACGGCGGACGGGCATGGCCAAAAGCCTGTCCGCAAGGCCTGACATAGACGGCCAATCAAGGGGAAGATCATCGTGAATTTCGGGTTCGACACGTCGATGTTCGACGGGCTGACGATTGCCATGCTGGTCGCCGGCATGGCTGCAACCGGTGTGGCGTCAGGCGTGCTCGCCGGCCTGCTGGGGGTCGGCGGTGGCATCGTCATCGTCCCCGTGCTGTTCTGGGTGCTTACGCTGTTTCACTTTTCGCCGACCGTGATCAGTCACCTGGCGGTCGCGACGTCGCTTGCGGTCATTATCCCTACCTCGATCTCATCGACGCGGTCGCACAACAAGCGCGGCAATGTCGATCGGCCTCTGCTCAATCTGTGGGGACCGGCTATTTTCGTCAGTGCCCTCATCGGCGGCATCATGTCGAAATTCATCCCGGGTGCCGGCTTGCGGCTGGTTTTCGGCTTCGTTGGCGTGCTGGTGGCCGTCAACATGGCGATGCCGAAGACACTTGTGATCTCCGATCACTTGCCGCAAAGCGGCTGGATCAACCGTGCGGTTGCCTCTGTCATCGGCTTTGTCTCTTCGCTCATGGGAATTGGCGGCGGCACGCTCTCGGTGCCGACGCTTTCCAGCTTTTCCTTTCCGGTCCATCGAGCCATCGGCACGTCGTCGGCGCTTGGCCTCCTTATCGCGCTTCCAGCCGTGGCCGGCTTCATCTGGTCGGGCCTCGAGGTTGCCGGCCGGCCTCCGCTCAGTCTGGGCTACGTCAGCCTGCCAGCAGTAGCCATCATAGCGCCCGTGAGCTTTCTGTTCGCACCCCTGGGCGCGAGGCTCGCCCACGCGCTCAACCCGCGCTACCTGAAGCTTGCCTTTGCGTTCTTCCTGGCGATCACGGCCGGGCGGATGTTGCTTTCCTGAATCCTGGCCTTGGTTGGGGAGCGCAAGCTGGTCTCAATCGATCGCACAACGGAGCCCGAACGTGACGCCGTCCGGCCTGAAGGCGAATACGGTTCCGCCTGTCGCAAGGATCAGATCGACTCCGCCACTGGTCGGAATCCGCTCGAAATCCATCTTCAGATCGAAGTGGCTGCTTGCCAGCCGGGCTTGCCATGGGCGTATCCATCGACGAGCGTGCTGGGCAGATCGAGGCACGAGAGGATGAAGCGGGCAGCCTTGGGATCCTCTCTCCCGTCGGCAAGCGCTCTATAGGTCTTTGCCACCTCGACCATGTCGCATGTGTGCGGAGACAGGCGGATACGCCGGACGCCTCTGGAGGTGAGATCCGCGGGTGCCGGGCAGAAAGCCTGCACCTGGTTGGAGAGCGTCTGCACGCCATTGATCGCGAGGAACTGCTGGTCGTCGAGCGTGTCGACGGCAAGGCCATCCGGGTCTCTTTCGCAGGTAAACTGGCAGGAATCCTTGTGAAGGCCGTGGATGCGCGCGTGATAGCATCGGCCGGAAAGCGCCAGCGGCAGCCGGCCGAAGGCGAAAATCTCGAATTCCGTCTCGGGACATGCGCCGGCCATGGCGCCGACGGCGGCGAGCGACAATTCCACGGGCGGGCATATCGTTGTGGCACCGCGCTGGATCAGGAACCGCGCGGAAGCCTCATTGTAGACGTTCAGGAACGGACCGGTCACGAAGGGCTTGCCGGAGCGTGACGGCAGGGCGGTGACATCGTTGATCTCCACCAGCCGTTCGTCGGTGCAGAGATCCTCGATGCTTCTGCGCTCCCGAACGGTTGCCGGCGCCGCCAGCGTGGAGAGCACCACTTCCTTTCCCGCACGCTCGAGGCGTTCGATGATCTCGGGCCATGCCGGGTCGGAAAACGGCATCCGCTTGCCGCAGACGACTTCGCCGACATGGACGCGGTCGATCGGAGCCTCGTCTGCTATCCTGCGGTAGAAGTCCGAGAGGCGGTCGGGCGACCAGTGGAAGAACACCGGCCCAAGCGTCAACGCAATTGCGGACAAGATGCTATCTCCACTTCTTGCTGTACGCTCCCGCCGTCTGCCGGGAACCTTCCGACTGACCAGCAAGAATCCGATCGATCTCGATCGCGTCGCCACCTTGCTCGACGGCGTCAACGGCCTTCCGGAAGGCACGGACCACTTCCGTGACGTAACCTTTGCCACGCTGGCGTCCTTCGATCTTCAAGGCGGTTACGCCGGCGGCTTTCAGCCCGGCAATCATCCCGCCGGCGTTCAGGCTGACGGGATCCTCGAACAAATAGGAGGTCTTGCCGCCGGCCTTGAATTTGCCCTTGCACAAGGTGGGGTAGCCCACCGGCTCGCCAGGCTCGTAGCGGTCGATCGTGAACCCTGAAAGCCGCGCCGCCGTGCTGTTCGGCTCGTCGTCGTAACTCACCATTTCGGGTGGCGAACAGACGCCATTCAGGTTTGGCGATTTTCCTGTCGCGTATGAAGAGAGATAGCATCGGCCTTCGATCATCACGCAAAGGCCGCCGAACACGAATGCTTCCGTTTCCACCTCGATCGCACGGTTGAGCGCCGCGATCTCCTGAACCGAAAGCACCCGCGGCAGGACGACGCGACGGATGCCGAAACTGGTCGCGTAGAATCCGATTGCCTCCGGCGTCGCGGCCGCCGCCTGTACGGAGAGATGAAGACGAACCTGCTTGTGGTTTTTCGCGACGTGGTCGAGGACGGCGATGTCCGCCGCGATGATCGCATTCGCGCCGCATTCGGCCGCCGTGTCCGCGGCCTTCTTCCACAGGCCGACATCATTGACCCGCGCGAAGGTGTTGATGGCGACCAGAACCTTGCTGCCGTGGTCATGCGCGAAGCGGACGCCCTCGGCCAGTTCTTCCGCGGAGAAGTTGAGTCCCGGGAAATTCCGGGCATTCGTTTCGTCGCGAAATCCGCAATAGACTGCGTCCGCGCCTGCCTGGACGGCTGCCCTCAGCGTAGCGGGGGTTCCGGCCGGGCAGACAAGTTCCATGCGTCCGCTTGTCATGCCTCTGGTGCCTTGTCTCTGGAGTTGCGATCGGCCATCTGGCGCACGACACCCAGCGCACCGAGAATTCCCGTATCGACAAGACGAGCCAGTGCGCCGCGCAAGCCGAGCAAATCCGCCGGGCGAAGCTCGGCATCCTCGATCGTGTTCCTTAGCGCGAGCACCGCCTCGGTGCGGCCGCTGATCGAGATGATCCGGCTGAAGAAAAGCGCGTCGCCGTCGAGCGTGCCGTCGAGCAGGCTCAACAGTGTCAAAATAGGTCCCCTGATCTGGACGCTTGATGTCGCGGCCTCACTTTTCCTGACGACACGAACGATCGAGCGCTCTGCATCCGGTACGACGGTAAAGGCGAAGGCGAGGTCGATCGGGTCGATGAAATAGCAAGCTGTTCGATGTTCGCCCAGGCGGTCGAACAATCGAGGCTGCCGCCCGGCCAAAGAGCGCAGGGACAGCGTGAGCAGCGGCCCAAGAGGCAAGCCGGCGAAGGCCGGGAAAAGATGGCGAACGACCGCCGGCAATCTCGGTTCCGTGTTTCCCGTCACCATTCAGTGCATCCTGTCCTAATGAGGTCGCTCAAGCGGATTTCGCGGCGGATTGCGTGCTGGGTCCGTTCCTGAGCAAATCTGCGAAATTCTGGCTGTTCGGACAGAAATCCTGATAGTGGCTTTCGAAATCGAAGGCGGCCAAGTGACCATGACACTGGCGGCGATGCGGGCAGGTGATGCAAGTGCGTGACATGAAACAGTGCGCTTGCAGCGATTGAAAACTGTCCGGATCGATGCCGACTGAACGCATCGCCGAAGAAAGCAGGTCTTCCGAGGCGTACGGCAACCGCATGGCATCATCGAATTCACTTCGCGACAGACCGATGTCATTCAGAATGCCCGTGCACTCATCCATACCCATTGCCCAAAATTCTCTTGTCGCTGCCCTGCTCCGCCGGCGGTCCGCGAGAAGGGAAATTACGGACCGCCAAGCTTCGAGGGTTTCGCTGATGAGATTGCCGGCCATGTGAATCCCTCATTATTGCCCGGCGCCGCCAACGATGGTCCGCCCGCCCGCTATTGTTGGGCGACCGCTGCCGTACGGTACCGACTTCGAAAATTAGCGTGGACGGATCGATCGCTCTTTGCGCTAGCGCAAAGTTTCTCGTTGGCGCTCATGGCAAAATTGTCCGCCCGACGATCCGGTCGAGCCGGAATTCGCCATGCATCACCGCTGCCTCCCGTCGTTTTCGGACCTCGGCTCATTTCTTTCGTACCTGGATGGGAATGGACAACTACAGGACGTCGGGGTGCCTGTTTCGACACGGCTCGAACTGACCGAGATCCACAGGCGGGTGATCGCCGCGAAAGGCCCGGCGCTGCGCCTGACCACGCCCATCGACGATCGCGGCGTCAGGTCGGCCTTTCCAGTCGTCGCGAATCTTTTCGGTACCCGGGAACGCGTCGCCTGGGGCCTTGGCACCGACCTTCACGGACTGGAGACCCTCGGCGCGCTTCTTGCGTGGATGAGATCGCCTCGGGCCCCGCGGAACCTTCGCCAGGCCCGACAGATGCTGCCGGTGGCGCGTGGAGCCTTCGCGGCGCGGCCGAAGATCGTTTCCCCGCCAGGAGAGTGGCGGGACGCCGATCCGGATTTTTCGATTCTTCCCGTCCAGACTTGTTGGCCAGGAGACGCCGGCCCCCTGATAACATGGCCCGTGGTTATCACTCGCCCACCTGGCGAGGACGATCCGAGCACATACAATCTGGGCGTATATCGCATGCAGGTTCTTGCTGGTGATCGCGCCATCGTACGATGGCTGCCCATGCGAGGCGGCGCCGCCCACTATCGCATGTGGCAGGCGCGGGGCCTCGAGATGCCGGTGGCGGTTGTCATCGGGGCGGACCCCGCCACGTTGATCGCCTCGGTGATGCCGGCGCCCGAAGGCGTGTCGGAACTGGCACTGTCCGGGATGATCAACAATCGCCGAGTCGGATTGGCGCCCTGCAAGAGCATCATGCTTCACGCGCCAACCAGTGCGGAAATCGTGCTTGAAGGTGTCGTCTCTCCAACGGAGACCGCGCTCGAGGGACCCTTCGGCGACCACACCGGATATTACAACGCGCCAGAACGATACCCCGTATTCAACCTCAAGCGCGTTCGCGTCCGTGACGGGGCAAATTACCTGACCACGTTCACCGGGCGCGCGCCCGACGAGCCCTCGGTCCTCGGCGAGGCGCTGCTCGATGTCTACAAGCCGCTCCTGCGCCAGCAAATACCGGAAATCGTCGACGTGTGGCTTCCGCCGGAAGCCTGCTCCTACAGGATTGCCGTTATCTCGATCGCCAAGAAATATGCCGGACAGGCCAGGCGCGTGATGATGGGGTTCTGGTCCCTGCTGCCGCAGTTCTCGATGACCAAGATGATCGTCGTGGTGGATGACGACATCGACATCAGATCATGGCCGGACGTGATGTGGGCGGTCGCCACCCGCATGGATCCCTCGCGCGATCTGATGCAGGTGGATCGGACCCCCATCGACCAGCTCGACTTCGCGTCACCGCTCGAGGGGCTTGGAGGAAAGATCGGGCTCGATGCGACGCGCAAGATTGGATCGGAGACCTCTCGCGAATGGGGAAAGGCGCTGACGATGTCAGCCGATATCGAGGAGCAGGTATCCCAACGATGGAACGAGTTTTTTTCGCGAACGACCGCTCAGGGGCAAGAATGACCAAACGGCTGATAATCGGTGTCACCGGTGCATCCGGCTCCGTGCTCGCGCTGGAAACCATTCGTCAACTGGTCAGGGCCGGGGTGGAGACGCATCTCGTCGTTTCCAAGGGCGCGCGATTGACCGTCGCCCATGAGCTCGGCGTCGACGGCCTTGCCCAACTGACGTCCGTCGCCAACCACGCTTATTCCTTTCAGGACCTGGCCGCACCCATTGCCAGCGGCTCTTTCAGAACGGATGGCATGATCGTCGTTCCCTGTTCGATGCGGACCCTGGCGGCGATGGCGCATGGGTTGGGCGACAACCTCCTTACAAGGGCCGCCGATGTCGTGCTGAAGGAAAAGCGCCGGCTCGTCATCGTGCCGCGCGAGGCGCCGCTCCATGAAGGGCACCTCGACGCGATGCTCAGGCTGGCCCGGATGGGGGCGATCATCGCGCCGCCAGTGCCGCCATTCTACGTCAAGCTCGCCTCGATTGAGGAAATGGTGGTCGAGATGGCTGCCCGGCTGGTTAGCTGGGCGGGCGTGGATCCTGGCAACAAGCTGACACGGTGGGGCGAAAACAGCGTCAGCGTCGGATGAGCTTTATCGACGCGCACTTTGAACGCCCCTCATCCGAGCCTATTTCAGGAATTGGCGAAACCGGCGAAGCGAAAAGGCGAATAGCCCGGTGCCAATGGCCAGCAATGCCGCGAGCTGCGGCCAGACGACGTCCAGGCCGGCACCCCGGAACAGGACGGCTTGGGCCAGTATGACAAAGTGCGTGTTGGGCGCGGCAAACATGATGGCCTGGATGATCCAGGGCATGCTCTCACGCGGCGTGACACCGCCGGACAGCAACTGAAGCGGCAGAAGCACCATCATCAGCAGCAAACCGAATTGCGGCATCGAGCCCGCGATGGTCGCAAGGAAGATCCCCAGACAGGTCATGGCGAATATGTCCAGGGCCGCTCCGGTCATGAACAGCAGCGCGGATCCGTGCGTGGGTACGGAGAGCAGGCCCTGCACGACTAGGACCAGCGACAGGCCGGAAGCCACCAGCACGACGAGACCCATCGACCAGACCTTGCTCATCATGATTTCGAACGGCTTTACCGGCATGACCAGCAGGTGTTCGATCGTTCCATGCTCGCGCTCGCGGATGAGTGCCGCGCCGGTGAGGATGATCGAGAGCATGGTGATCGAGGAAATCACATCGGTGATGGCGCCAAACCATCCCTTGTTGAGTTCGGGATTGAAACGCGCGCGCAAGTCAAGATTGACAGGCAGCACGGTCTCGGCGCGATAGCGATCCAGGAATTCGCTCACTTCCCCCGATACGATCGACTGGACATATCCCCCGCCGGTGAAGGCCTGCGACATGCGGGTCGCATCGATATTGAGCTGGATCGTGGGCGATCTGCCGGCCAGGAGATCGCGCTGGAAGTTCGGAGGGATATCGAGCGCGAATGTGTCCATGCCGGAGTCCATGCGCCTGTCCATTTCGGGCTGGGAGATGAGCTGCGGCACCGTGAAAAAGGGAGGGTAGAACGCGGTTACGATGCGCGAGGACAGCGGCGACTGATCTTCGTCGACGATCGCGATCGGCGCGCGATTGAGGGTTTCCGGCATCGCCTTGGACGCTGTGTAGATCGCCAAGGTGAAAGCATAGGCGATCAGCACGAGCAGCATCGGATCCCGCGCAAGGCCGCGCAGTTCCTTGATGCCGAGGTGTAAGATGTTGGCAAAACGCATTTCAGCGGGCCTGTTTCCTGAGAAGTGCCGCTCCGAGGCCGAGCAACACGGGGATGGCGATGAGGAGTGGCAAGAACGCGCTGGAAAGGTCGTCAAAGCCGAGTGCCTTCGAGAAGGCGCCACGCGAGATGATGACAAAATAGGTCGTCGGATAGATCTGGCCAATGAAGGCACCCACGCCCTGGAGCGACGAGACGGGATCGATCATGCCCGAATATTGCGAGGCCGGGATCATCGTGGCCAGCGCGGTTCCGAAGATCGCCGCGATCTGGCTGCTCATGAAGGTCGAGAGCAGCAGCCCCATCCCCGTCGTGACGATGACATAAAGAAACGCGGCGGCGGCGAAGGTTGCAAAACTGCCGGTGAATGGCACGCCAAAGATGAAGATGGCAAAGGCCGTCAGCAGCAGGAAGTTCAGCATCGCGAGCACGACATAGGGAATCTGCTTGCCGAGCAGGAACTCGAACCTTGTGACCGGCGTGACGTAGAAATTGATGATCGAGCCGAGTTCCTTTTCGCGCACGACGCTCAGCACGGCCAGCATCGACGGTATCAACAGGAGAAGCATCGGGATCACTGCCGGAACAATGGCATCGAGGCTCCGGACATCTGGGTTGTAGCGGTAGCGGATCGCCAGCTGAAAATTGCCGACCGTGGCCGCGTCGCCATAGATTTCGCGTGCCTTCTGCGCAAGCCAGCCCGCGTGCATGCCTTGGACGTACCCGCGCACGGTCTCGGCGCGCGTCGGCATGGCGCCGTCGATCCACGCGCCGATGGTAACGTTGCGGCCGCGCGCCAGGTCGCGGCCGAAGCCGGGCGGAATCTCGATCGCCAGGCTGAGTTCGCCGTCTTCCATGCGCCGGTCAAGATCGGCGTAGTCCGAGATAGGCGCCTTTTCGGTGAAATATCGCGAGCCGGCGATTTGCTGCACGTAGTCGCGGCTGATTGCCGTATCGTCGTGGTCGAGGACGGCGAACGTCATGTTCTCCACGTCCATGTTGATGCCGTAGCCCACGACGAGCATCAGGACGAGCGTGCCGACGATGGCGAGCGTGGCGCGGATCGGATCGTGCAGGAGTTCGAGCGCCTCGCGCCGCGTGTAGGCGAACATGCGGCGGGGATCGAAGAAGCGATTGCCACGCTTTTCCCGCGGATGCTTCGTCCACCCTTCCGGCGTGCCGGCGGGGCGTCCCGGTTCAGTCCCGGCATCTGGCGATGCGGTCTCCTTCGCGCCGGCCGCGCTCTCCAGATAGCGGATGAAAGCCTCTTCAAGCGTCGGCGCCGCGCGGTTCTGGACGATCATCGCCGGCGTATCGGTGACGAGAACCCTGCCTGCATGCATCAACGAAACACGGTCGCAACGTTCCGCCTCGTTCATGAAGTGCGTCGAGACGAAGATCGTCACGTTCTGCTTGCGCGATAGTTCGGAGAGGATTTGCCAGAACCCGTCGCGGGCGACCGGGTCCACACCGGATGTCGGTTCGTCGAGGATCAGGATATCGGGGGAGTGGATCATCGCCACGGCAAGCGACAGCCGCTGCCGGATTCCGAGCGGCAGGGCATCGGGAAGCGCGTCCATATGGCCGGCGAGATCGAAGCGCTGCGCCATCTCCGCGATCCTTTGTGGGATGGCGTCTGGAGCCATGCCGAAGAGGCGGGCATGAAGTTCGAGGTTCTGACGGACCGTCAGCTCGGAATAAAGCGAGAATCCCTGCGACATGTAGCCGACGCGCCGCCGAACTTCGATGTCATTCGGGTCTATCTCGCGTCCGAAGAGCCGGGCCTTGCCTTCGCTTGCCTGAAGCAGACCGGTCAGCATCTTCATGGTGGTCGTCTTGCCGCAGCCATTCGAGCCCAGGAAGCCGAAGATCTCGCCCCGCTCGATACGGAAACTCACGTCGTCGACGGCGGTGAAATCGCCGAACCGCATGGTGAGATGTTCCGCCTCGATGGCAGCTTCGCCGTCGGTGCCCACGGGCCGGGGCGGGATGACCACCTGTTGATAGCCGTCCCGCCTTTCCTGCGGAAGGAGTGCGATAAAGGCCTCGTCGAGGTCAGGCGCGCCTGTCCGCTCAAGCAGCTCCGACGGCGATCCGGAAGCCAGCACGCGGCCCCCGTCCATTGCGATCAGCCAGTCGAATCGGGCGGCTTCCTCCATGTAGGCGGTTGCAACAATGACGCTCATTCCAGGGCGACCGCGGCGGATCTGGTCAATCAGCTCCCAGAACTGACGACGCGACAAAGGATCGACACCGGTCGTTGGCTCGTCAAGGATGAGGAGGTCGGGATCATGGATAAGGGCGCAGCAGAGGCCGAGCTTCTGCTTCATGCCACCGGAAAGCTTGCCTGCCTGTCGGGCAGTGAAGGGCGCCAGCCCCGTGCTCTGCAGAAGCTCGCCGATGCGGCGCTCCCGCTCATCCCGGCTATGCCCGAACAAGCGTCCGAAGAAGTCGATGTTGTCGAAGACGGACAGCGTCGGATAGAGATTCTTGCCCAGGCCTTGCGGCATATACGCAATCCTGGGGTACGTGATCTGTCGATGGCGGACGTCGGCCATGTTGCCGCCAAGCACCTCGATTCGTCCTTGCTGTATTGCCCGCGCTCCCGCGATCAAGGAAAGCAGACTGGACTTGCCGACGCCGTCGGGCCCGATCAGGCCAACCATGCAGCCGGCAGGTATGTCCAATGTGATGCCGTCCAGCGCCCGGGCCCTGCCATAGGAATGGCCGACCCCCTCCAGCCGTGCGACCGGCTGTGAAGGAAGGCTTGCGGTGGCGCTCGGCCACGCGCTCATTGAGCGAGCTTTCCCTGGAGTTTGGCCGGCCACGCAACCTGCGGATCCAGCCGGATATAGGCCATGCCCGGCAAGCCGGTCTTCACCTGCTGGATGTACTTGCGCAGCAGGTCCGGTGAAATCTGCGCCTTAATCCGGAACATCAGCTTCAGGCGCTCTTCCTCGGTCTCGACCGTTTTTGGCGTGAATTGGGCGACGTCAGCGACGTAGGTGGCCTTGGCAGGGATCACATATTGCGGGACTGCGTCGAGCACGAGGCGGACCTCCGTGCCGATCGCCACACGGCCTGCCTGGGCCGTCGGCAGGAAGAACGTCATGTAGACGTCGCCGAGATCGACGAGATTGAGCACGCGCCCACCGGCGGACAGGACTTCTCCAGGCTCCGCCACCCGGTACTGCACTCGTCCGTCGCGCGGAGACCTGAGCGTGGAGTCGTCGATGTCGGCATCGATGCTCTCGATCGCGGCCTGGGCCGCGTCGACCGCCGCCTTGGCGTCGATGACCTGAGCCTTTGCGGCGTTGATGGCGGCATCGCTTGCCGCTTGCTGCGCTTGCGCCGCAGCCACCGCAGCCTTTGCCCCCTGCGCGGTTGCGCGGTCGTTGTCGAGAACCTGCTGGGAAATGGTATTGTTGGTGGCAAGCTGCTCAGTGCGCACCAGCGTGCGTTCCGCGGCGTCCAATTGGGCTTCGCGCTGTGCGACGACCGCGGCCGCGGCCGTTCTTTCGGCTTCGCGCTGCGTCACCAGGCTGTTGGCGGTCTCCACGCCGATTGCAGCGCGTTGCAACTGCGCTCCGGCCTGACGGCGCTGGGCCTCCAGCTGCACGGTGTCCATGCGGGCAAGCACTTGGCCAGCTTTGACGAAATCGCCTTCATCGACAAGGATTTCCTTGATCCGGCCCGGCGCTTTCGTCGACACGTCGATCTCGACCGCTTCTATGCGGCCATTCCCGCTCGCTATGCCTTCCGGCAGATTGCCGGCCCTGGATTTCTGCCATGCGTAGTAACCACCCGCGCCAAGAGCGATCAGAAGGCCAGCGATCAGCCATATCCGCCGAGAGTTCATCACCGAAGGACTCCCGCGGCACCGGCCGGCTTCGGAAAAGCTCTCCCCGGATTCGGGGCGTTTTCCTCCACAAGGGCGCGCGCGAATCTCATGCCCCTGCCATCGCCGCAGTTCGGGCGAAGCGGATCTGATTTGTTCAGGGCTTGATGTGATGTCGACCATGGCGAGGACTCCGCTTGGGGGGCTGATTACACGAAGCCAAACCAGAGAGCAGCCGCGACGGCCTTGATCCGCGTCAATCGTTGGCGGGCGCCTGAACTGTCTGGACGCCGACATCGTTCGCCGCGGCGCTTCGGTCGACCCCGTACAGGCCCGCCTGCGTGCCCGATGTCGTCGGAGTGCGTGGCGTGGGAGTCTGCGGCGGAATCCGCCGGTTTGCGTGGACACGACCAAACCTCCGTGACGCAACAAGCCCGGCGCCGACGCCAGTGTTGCTTCAGGCTGGCCGATTTGAGCCATATCAAAGGTTCGTGGCCGATAAGGCCTAACTGTGGGTCTTTGACGGCGCCACGCACTCGTTGCCGTCGATCCAATCGAGGTTTTGACCCGTGAAGTTGCAGGCGTTTCTCCCTCTTGTCACATACCCGGACAGCAACTCGGATGCGATCGCATCCAACGCGACGGCGATTGCGGCATATTTGGGCGCTGACCTTCACGCCGAAGTTATCGGCGCCCATATTTCAAACGCCTCGACCGTCATGTCGCGGCTATTGCCCAAATTGCCCGAGATCATCCGCGAAGCCGAAGCGGCGAGCCGCCAGCGCGGCGAGCACCTGCTCGAGAAGATTCGCGAAGAAGCCGCGAAGAAACCGGTGAAGCTGACCACCGGCATATCGTCGGCCGCGCTGTTGCTGACTGGCGAGGCCGCGGCGATAGAGGCACGGTATTTCGATATCTCGCTGCACGGATGGGAAACCGGCAACTCAACTTCACGGGCGACGGCGGAAGCCGTCATGTTCGGTTCCGGCCGTCCCGCCATTCTCTTGCCGGAGGCCCTGACCATCGGGACGATCGGTCATGTTGCCATCGCCTGGGATGGGAGCCGCGTTGCGGCGCGCGCGGTCGCGGACGCGAAGCCCTTCCTTGAAAGGGCGTCGAAGATCACGGTGTTCACCGTCGTCAACGAAAAGCCGCTTGCGAAAGAAGATGGCGCCGAGGGCCTGGCCGGGGGTCTCAGGAGCAGAGGGCTGGCCGCCGAAGCCGCCTCCATCGACATCGGAGACTACCCGGTCGGGATCGGCCTGCAGGTGCATGCGCTTGAGCGCGGGGCCAATCTGTTGGTGATGGGCGGCTATGGCCATTCTGTCATTCGCGACTTCGTGTTGGGTGGGGCAACCGAGGATGTGCTCGATGATCTCAGGCTGCCGGTGCTCTTCTCACACTGAACCGAGTGTGCGGACGCGTTGTTCATGGTCATTTGTCGGTTCCGTGGTCGATACATTGGCTTGCCCGCCGACGGCGGCTCCGCCGTGAGGCATGGACGCTGCCCCTTTGTTGGGAAACCCGATAGGCTCGCTTGCCTGTGAGACAGCCAGAGATGCCCAAGCCGAGACAGATGTCCGACATGAAACAGATACCCGACAGGAAACAATTGAGATTGCTCGGTGTCCTGGTCGCGACGGCGATCTGCCTGTATGTCTGCTACCTGCTGGCTCTGCCGTTCTTGCCCGCACTGACCTGGGCGTTGGTGCTGGCAATCGTCCTTTATCCGGCCCATCGGTGGGTCGAAGGCAGGCTCGGAAATCGAACCTTGGCCGCACTGATATCGGTCAGCGTTGCGGCGGTTGCCGTGGGCTTGCCGCTGGTCTTCGTAGCGCAGCAGATTGTTCGCGAGGCGATAAACGGAGCCACCTATATCGAGGGGGTCATCCGTGGCTGGAACGCGGATGGCTTCGTGTCGAACTATCCCACGCTTTCGGCCATTGTCGTGTGGATCGAGGACAGGCTCGATCCGGCCGGGTCGGTCGCCGCGTTCGCACAATGGCTGACGGGACAAAGCACGTCGCTGTTGCGCGGTTCGATCAATCAGGTCGTGATGTTTGTCCTGACATTCTATCTGCTGTTCTATTTTCTGCGGGATCGCCAACAGGCCCTTCGGGGCGTCGAGAGCCTCTCACCCCTAGACGCGCCGGAGACGGCCCATATCTTGTCCCGCTTTGCCGAGACCGTACATGCGACCCTTGTCGGCACCGTGTTCGTCGCCGCCGTGCAGGGGGCTCTGGGCGGCCTGATGTTCTGGTGGCTCGGCTTGCCCACTCCGGTCTTCTGGGGCCTGGTGATGGGACTTCTGGCCATCGTGCCCGTGCTGGGCGCGTTCGTGATCTGGGTGCCGGCGGCTATCTATCTCGCGCTGGAGGGGGCCTGGGCCAGCGCCGTGACACTGGCCCTGTGGGGCGGCGTCATCGTCGCGGGCATCGATAATCTGCTCTATCCGATGCTTGTCGGGAACCGGTTGCGGCTCCATACGGTGGTGGCCTTCATCGGCGCGGTCGGCGGCGTCGTCCTGTTCGGAGCATCCGGGCTCGTCCTCGGCCCTGCGGCGATAGCCGTCGCCATCAGCCTCATTGACATCCTCAAGAAGCGGTTGAGCGACCAACCCGAGACCGGATCTGGTCCAGGGGGCGGCACAGAGCTATCGCATCAGGCTGGAGCCGATTGAGCGCGCCGCGGCGGGCCAACTGGAATTCGGACTTGGCGGATCGCGCGACCCTGCGATGGCTTTGGCAGCGGCGAGAGGCCACTATCCCGAACGCTTGCCGGTGGAGAACCGGGCCTCGAAGCCGCTCGACTGTCCAGGCAAGGGGGAAGTCAGCGTCAGTTCTCCGCCCGCACCAGACGCAATTGCCTTGGCAATGGCAAGACCAAGCCCGGTGCCGTCCGCGGTTGTGCGACCACGCTCGAATGGCCGCGAGAGGCGCACGAGCAGTGCCTGTGGGACAGGCGGCCCTCCGTTGGCGACCGTCAGCGCCCCGTCCTGGGACAAGGCAACGTGCACGCGTTCGTCCTGCGGCCCATGTTTCAGGGCGTTTTCGATCAGGTTTCGCGCAAGAATGGCAAATGCGTCCGGATCAATGTCGGACAGGACCGGGGAGGCGGGCATGCTCACGTCAATCCGTCCGGCCGCATGAGTGCCTCTTGCTATTTCATCCACGACCATACCCAGAACCGGCGCGATATCCGTCGCTTTCATCGCCTGAATTCGTCCACCTTCCGCCTTCGCCAGCTGCATCAGCTTTTCCGACAGGCGAGAGAGCCGCCGCAATGCACTTTCGATTTCCAGCGCCCGGTTACGGGCCGCTTTGTCGGTCGTCTCGGCGACCAGCCTTTGTGTCTGAGCCAGCGCAGCGGCCACCGGCGTGCGCAGTTCATGAGCGGAATTGGCGGTGAAGCTGCGTTCGGCGTCGATCGCTCGGCGGAGCCGGTCCAGAAGATGGTTCACGGCCTCCGCTATGGGCTTGATCTCGGAAGGCACTCCATCGGCCGCCACCGGCGCGAGGTCTCCGCCGCCGCGCATCTCGATACCTTTCCGAAATGCTCGGATCGGCGCCATCGAGGCTCGGACAACTCCCCAGATGCCCAGCAGGCTTAGCGGCACAAGCAGGCCGAGGGGCAAGACGAGCCCGACGAGTACCTCATTCGTAACCTCGCGGCGGTGGGCCAGGGGTTCCGCCACCGCGATGGTGACCGTGCCTTGCAACGCGGCATCGAAGTAGATGCGATGCGTTGACGTATTTACGAAGCCCATCGTGGAAAAGGGTGGAAAGACGGCATCGTCGGCCTCGTGCGAGCGAAGCAGGACCGTGCCTTTGGCGTCACGCACCACATAGGTGAAATACTCATCGTGCGGGCGTAGGGTAGCCACGCTCTGCGTGCCTCCCGCGCCGTCGCGCCCGATTATGTCCAGGACGGCCAGCGGAAGGATGCGCTGGGCTGTTTCCTCCAGGGCGCTGTCAAAAACCTCGTCCATCTGGTGGTGCAGATTTCGCGACGTTACGAGCGTTGCCACGACCCATAGCAGCGCAAATACCAATCCCAGCCAAAGAGCAAGCCGCCCCTGCAGACTTCGCGGCACCATCATCATGCCGCGGTCCCGAGTCGATAGCCCACGCCGCGAACTGTATCGATGATCGTGTGGCCAAGCTTCTTGCGCAGCCGACTGACATGGACTTCGATGGTGTTGCTCTCCACTTCGGCGCCGAAAGAATACAGCCGCTCTTCCAGTTGCGCCTTGGACAAGATCAGGCCAGGGCGTTGCACGAAGGTTTCGAACAGGGCCCATTCACGGGCAGTCAAGGTAACGCTCCTGCCTGAGCGTGTGATTGACCTTGCAGCCAGATCGATCCGCAGTTCGCCAATCTCAACGAGCGGGTTTGGGTTGCCAGAATAGCGCCGCGCAACGGCACCCAACCGTGCCGAGAGTTCTGAAAGATCGAAGGGTTTGACCATGTAGTCGTCAGCGCCCGCATTCAGTCCCTCGATACGGTCGGAGATCTGATCGAGCGCGGTCAGGATAATCACCGGCGTGACGTCGCCCTTCTTGCGAAGGTCGCGCAGAAAGCCGATCCCGCGCCCATCCGGCAGCATCAGATCCAGCAGAAGCAGGTCATAGGCCGCGCTGTTGACGTGATCGGCTGCCGCGTCAAGCCGCGTAACCCAGTCCACCGAGTGACCGTCCGCATTGATCTGGTCGCGAACCGCGGCGCCAAGGATCGTATCGTCTTCAATCAACAGTATCCGCATCTACGAATTCCATCAAATTCCTTGGCATACCGATTACGGCCGAAAGCTGACAGCCACCTGAAGAGAAAGACCGGATCAGCTTCAGCTACCCGTCAGAATGGGAGCTTACATGGATCGCATCCAAACCCCGAACGGGAGCGAGAGACATGAAAAGCACCATTCTGATCGCCGCATTTTTTCTAAGTCCAATGGGCGCCAGCTTGGCGGTCGCCGGCGATGACTGCAACCTGCCCATGACGAACTGGCAGCCGCGCGAAGCAGTCCAGAAGATGGCGGAGGCACGAGGCTGGACGGTCCGCCGGATCAAGACGGATGACGGGTGCTACGAGATCAAGGGGCGGGACGAGAACGGCCGCGAGATCGAGGTAAAAGTCGATCCCGGATCGCTGGCAATCGTCGACTTGCAACGCGATGATGACGAGGATGAGGATCGCGGCGGCGCCAGCCAGAATCCGGCGCCCGCCGGCACTGTCACTCCGCCCAACAACGGCCTGTTCAACAATAACTCGGCTCCGAAAGTAGAGGTGAAATGATGGTTCGCGTGTGGGACCCGCTGGTCCGTATCTTCCACTGGAGCCTCGTTGCCAGCTTCGCCATTGCCTGGCTGTCGGCGGAGGAAAGCAATACGCTGCATGAGCAGGCCGGCTATGTTGCCGCTGGCCTGATCGGGTTCCGGTTGATCTGGGGATTCGTCGGCTCTCGCTATGCCCGCTTTGCCCAGTTTCTGAAAGGGCCTGGTACAGTGATCGGCTATCTCAGGGCAATGGTCGCCGGATCCGAGCCCCGACATCTTGGTCACAACCCTGCCGGGGCCGTAATGGTCGTGGCGCTGCTTTTGGGGATGGCCGGGACGGCATGGACCGGCTGGATGATGACCTTGCCGCAATATACCCGCGTTGAATGGGTGAAGGAGGGGCACGAAGCCCTGGCGATTGGCATGCTGTTTCTTGTCGCGCTGCATGTCGGCGGAGTCCTTCTGGCCAGTTGGCGTCATGGTGAGAATCTGGCCCGCGCCATGATCACGGGCCGGAAGCGTCAAGCGGGGCCGACCGACATCGCCTGAGCCCCTGTCCGATACCCCAAAACGCCCCGCTCGCGGGGCGTTTTTAATTGGCCGGCGCCGAACCTGACAGCGACCTGAAGCAGATTCTTCGAGGCCTTCAGGGATGCGTCAGTTGGCACGTCCAGTTTCGAACCATCACAACGCTGTTTCGGAGATACCTATGAAATCGCTCCTTGCGACACTCGCCCTGACCACGGCGCTAACGATACCTGGGCTGGCCATGGCGCGCCCCGTCACGTTGACCACAACGCTCAACGCCTATGGAGGCGACGGTGCCTATCTTGCGCTGTACGTCACCGACGCTGCGGGGGCCTACAAGGGCACACTGTGGATGGCGGGCGGCAAGTCGAAATATTACAGCCATCTCAGTGACTGGAGCCGAGGATCGGCAGGCGACTTCAGCGAGATCAGCGGCATCACCGGTGCAAGCGTGGGAGCGGGCCGGTCGTTGAAGATTACCCTCGACCTTGCCGATGCCCTGTTTGATGCGGGCTATGAACTGCACATCGATGCCGCGGTTGAAGACATGCGCGACAGCCCCTCCGAAGTGGTCGCGCCGCTGACATCCGGTGGAGCAGGTCAGGCCATCTCTGGCCGCCGTTATATCCAGTCCTTCACCTACGATATGTAGCCCCCAAGGGACCAAGGACATTTCCCATGCTGCGGCATCTTCACAAGTTCCCAGGCCTCCTTGCTGTTCTTCTGGTCAGCGCCCTTGCCCTCAGTGGATCGGTCCTCTCGCTCCTGCCTGCACTGGACAGAGCTGGAGCGGTGGCCGCGTCCGGCGCCCAGATCAGCGTTGCCGATCTGGCGGGGCGGATCGCCGTCGACTATCCGGGGGTGGAGCAGATACGACGCACTGCGTCGGGCAAGGTCATTGCGTTCTATTTCGAGAACGGTCGCCCCGCCGCGGTCGTTGTCGACCCGGTCAGTGGCCAGCCCCTTTCCGAATATGCGCCATCGGGATTCGAGCGTTGGGTGACCAATCTTCACAGGTCGTTGTTCCTGGGCGACGGCGGCCGCATTGTTGCGGGTGGCGGAGCGCTGGCCATGCTTGTCCTGGCCCTGTCGGGACTGCAGATGACGGCGCGCCGCATGGGGGGCTGGCGGCATCTGTTCGACCGCGCTCGCGGCACCGGCGCGCAGCGGTTGCATGTCCAGTTTGGACGGCTTGCGTTTGCCGGGCTTGTGTTGTCTTCCGTCACCGCGCTCTACATGTCGCTAGCGACCTTCGAGCTGATCCCCGACGGGATGTCGAAGCCCCTTGCGCCACCGACCGAAGTGAACGGCGGGAAGCCGCTCCCCGTGGATCAGATCGCCGCGCTGCAGGGGATCGACCTGGACCAGTTGCGCGAACTCACCTTTCCCTATGAAGGCGATGCCACGGATGTCTACGCCATCAAGGCGGCAACCGGCGAAGGCGTCATCGATCAGGCCACTGGGCGGATGCTGGCGTGGCAGGACCACGGAATCGCCCGGCAGGTCCACGAACTCATCTACATGCTGCACACGGGGCAGGGGCTGTGGTGGCTCGGCCTGATGCTGGGATTGTCAGCATTAAGCGTGCCCGTCATGGGGGCAACCGGGGCTGTCGTCTGGTGGACCCGCCGCCGCGCTCGTCCGGGCATCGCTGGGAACTGCGCCGCGCAGGCGGCCGATACCGTAATCCTTGTCGGCAGCGAAGGTGGCAGCACGTGGGGATTCGCCCGCACGTTGCACGAGGCGCTGACCGCCGCGGGCCACAAGGTCCATACCGCGCCGATGGACAGCCTTTTGACGTCCTATAGCGCGGCCGAGCGCATGTTCCTGCTGACCGCCACTTACGGCGATGGCGCAGCCCCGGCCACCGCGGGGTCTTTCCTGAAACGGCTTGAAGCGGTCAGGACGTCGCCCGCCTTTCCCGTGGCGATCCTCGGTTTTGGTGACCGGCAATTCCCGAAGTTCTGTCAGTTCACCCAAGATGTCGAGGAGGCACTGGCCGGGAAGGGTTGGGCGTCGCTGATGCCGCTTGAAACGATCGACCGCCAGTCCGCCCAGGAGTTCGCCCGCTGGGGCGAAGCCCTATCCAGAGCCATGGGCGAGGACCTGGCGCTGGTCCATACGGCCGTCCGACCGCAGAGCCATACCCTGACCCTGATCTCGCGCAGCGACTATGGCTCCGAGGTGCAAGCCCCCACCAGCGTCTTCCGGTTTGCCGTCCCCGAGAGCAGCCTGGCGGCTCGCCTGATGGGCCGCGCATGGCCACGGTTTGCCGCTGGAGATCTGGTTGGGATTCTGCCGCCGGACTCCATCTTGCCCCGATATTATTCGCTCGCGAGTTCGACCCGCGACGGCTTCATCGAAATATGCGTACGCAAGCATCCCGGCGGACTGTGCTCGAGCCACCTGCACGGATTGCAGCCGGGCGACACAATCGAAGCCTTCGTCAAGGCGAATCCCGGTTTCCGCCCCGCCCGTGGAAGCAGGCCGGTGGTCCTGATCGGGGCTGGCACCGGTGTCGGGCCGTTGGCAGGCTTCATCCGCGCCAATTCCGCAGGCCGCCCGATGCACCTCTATTTCGGCGGACGCAATCCGTTCTCGGATTTCCTTTATCGGCGCGAGATCGACGGTTGGCTCAAGGATCGGCGGCTCACCAGCCTCACCACCGCCTTCTCGCGCGTCAAAGGTGGCACTTACGTGCAGGACCGTCTGCGGAAAGACGCCGATCACCTCCGCGCCATGATCGCCGACGGTGCACAGATCATGGTGTGCGGGGGTCGCGAGATGGCGGCAGGGGTCATGGGCGCCCTTGCCGAGGTGCTCGCGCCGGCGGGCCTCACCCCCATCGCGCTCAAGGCCCAAGGGAGGTATGTTGAAGATGTCTACTGACCTTGCCCGCCACGCGTTGAGCGGCGCCACGATGGGAACACGGTGGTCGACGCTTCTCCATGCGCCACCCGCGACCGACATCGCCGCGCTCTCGGCCGCCCTGGCCCGCGCTGTCGACCGCGTCGACCGCCAGATGTCCACATGGAAGCCGGACAGCGACCTGATGCGCCTGAATGCGGCGGCGCCGGGCATCTGGGTGCCCCTGCCCGCCGAGCTTATGCGGGTTTTGGCCAAGGGGCTGGAGATCGGGCGCGCCTCGGGAGGAGCTTTCGATATCGGCCTGGGAAGCCTGGTCAATATCTGGGGTTTCGGTCCGGTGGGGACGAAGCCAGACGCCGCGGCTATCCAGGCTGCCCTGCGCAAGGAGCAACCGCCATGTCACGAGATGCTCGAACTGGATATGGCGGATGGGCGCGCGCGCAAACACGCACAATTGCAACTGGATCTATCGGGCATCGCCAAGGGTCATGGCGTGGACGAGATGATGCGGGTTGTCACGGCTTTCGGAGTGGCCAACGCACTCGTCGGCCTTGACGGAGAGCTCAAGGCGTGCGGCACCAAACCGGACGGCGCGCCTTGGAGGGTGGCCGTGGAAAAGCCCGACTACGAGACACGCGGCCCGTTGGGTGTGATCACCTTGCGGGACGCCGCTGTCGCGACCTCCGGCGACTACCGGCACTGGGTGGATATGGGCGGAAAGCGCTTGTCCCATGCGATGGACCGATCGCGCGGCGGTCCGGCTGACAATGGAACCGCATCGGTGTCGGTCGTCGCCTCAAGCTGCATGGACGCCGATGCGTGGGCTACGGCGCTCATGGTTCTCGGAGCGGTGGAAGGAAAGGCCCTCGCTTTGAAGCAAGGCCTCGACGCGCTGTTTATCCAGCGCACTGGCGAAGAGCTCGTCCAGATCGCTGTCGGCCCTGTCTTCGGGCCTGCCCACGCAGGGCCGAAATAGATCGCTCGGCAATCAAGCATGCCGGTCGTGGCGGCGCTTGATCGATGTCAATGACACCTGCTCTCTGCGGCGCAAGACGTGAACTTTGACTTACCGGGAAAGACGTCGAGCGCCATGCGGCACATCAAGATTGCATTCTGGGGCCTGCTGGTACTGCTGAGCATTCTATGGCTGGCCGCCGAACCTTCGGTATTCCAACCGGAGAGTTTCATGGCTCTTCGCGGTGCAATGGTCCAGTACAGCGGTGTCATCGCCATGGGCGTGATGAGCGTCGCGATGGTCCTGGCGCTGCGTCCGCGCTGGCCGGAACGGTGGTTCGGCGGGTTGGACAAGATGTACCGCTTGCACAAGTGGCTCGGCATCGCGGCATTGGTTGTCTCCGTGGTTCACTGGCTCTGGAGCCAGGGGCCGAAATGGGCGATCGGGTGGGGCTGGCTGGAGCGTCCGGCACGCGGCGAGAGACCAGCGGTCGAAAACCCGGTCGAGGCGTTCTTCATGAGCTTGCGCGGTTCCGCGGAAGGGCTGGGCGAATGGGTATTCTATGCCGCCGTGCTGCTGATCGCCTTGGCGCTGCTCAAGTATTTTCCCTACCGGCTCTTCTACAAGACACACCGCCTTCTCGCGGTCGCCTATCTTGTGCTGGTTTTCCACGCGGTCGTGCTGACCGAGTTCCGCTACTGGACCTCGCCGATTGGCGTGGCGATGGCGCTGCTCCTGGCGGCGGGCACCTATGCGGCGGCGATCGTGCTGCTCCGTCGCGTCGGTGCTGGCCGGAAGGTTCAGGGCAGGATCGCCTCGCTTCACTACTATCCTGGCGTACGAGCTCTCGAGACCGAGATCGAGGTGCCGCACGGATGGCCGGGCCACAAGCCCGGTCAGTTCGCCTTCGCGACATCGGACAGCTCCGAAGGCGCGCACCCCTACACCATCGCCTCGGGCTGGAACGACAAGGATCGCAGGATCACCTTTGTTACCAAGGAACTGGGAGACCATACCGGCCGGTTGCGCGAAAAGCTGCGCATCGGGCAAGATGTAAAGATCGAAGGGCCATATGGCTGTTTCGACTTCGATAACGGCCAGCCGCGACAAATCTGGATCGGTGGCGGCATCGGCATCACGCCGTTCATTGCCGGCATGAAGCACATCGCACTGGAGCGGCATGCGAAGCCGGATCGGCCCTCACTGGCGATCGACCTGTTTCATACGACCGCCGACTACGACGAGGCAGCCATCGCCAAGCTGAAAGCAGACGCCGAGGCCGCGAACATCCGCCTGCATGTCCTGGTCGACACTCGCGATGGGCTCCTGACTGGCGACCGCATCCGGGCCGAAGTGCCGGAATGGCACGTGGCCAGCATCTGGTTCTGCGGTCCCGCGGGCTTCGGCGAGGCGCTGCGCAAGGATTTTGCCGCGCACGGGTTGCCCGTGGAGGAGCGGTTTCACCAGGAATTGTTCGCCATGAGATAAGGGTACTCGCAAGCCTCTCTCCAGTCCGGCAGAAACGGCATTTTTTGACGGTATGTCGGGGAGGGGGCTGTTCGCATGCCGCATGAACTCACAACCATCCAACCTTCGGCGACCTGACCGCCGCTGGGACGCATTTGCGGTGGATCAAAGCCCGCCTCGTCCATGCCGGCTAGGAATGTTGCGAACGGTGGCCGTTTGGCCCTGCGGCAACGGAGGCGAGATCCAATGAAGCTTATGGCAACCCTCTGTCTGGCGACCTATCCAGATGCGAACTCCCTGGCAATTGCCGCGAACTCGGTTGCCGTCGTGAAGCAGCTCGACGCGACGCTTCATGCAATCGCCATCAACGTCGATATTCCCGACGTTTCGAACGCGCTGTCGCGCTACCTGCTCGATCTCCCCAGCAAGATCCGGGAGGTCGAGGCGACCAGCCGCAGGCATGGCAAGACCTTGCTGGAGGCCGTGGCCAAGGAGGCCTCACAAGGCGCGGTGGTCCTGACCACGCAGGAGATCGCGGCGGCGCCGGCCCTGATGGGCGATGTCGCCGCAAACCAGTGCCGCTACTTAGATCTCTGTCTCGTCGGCCTGGCACCTGACAATCCGGCGGCGCGCATGATCGCCGAGGCCATACTGTTCGGTGCGGGCCGGCCGACGCTCCTTCTCCCCGACGCAATGGATGTCGGTGCGCTTGACCATGTCGTCATCGCCTGGGACGGCAGCCGCGTGGCGGCACGGGCCGTCGCCGACGCACGGCCGTTCCTGGAGCGGGCCTCGAGGGTAACCATCGTCAGCGCGACCGACGAAAAGCCGCTGCCTGGAAAGGATATCGGCGAACGCCTTGCCGAGGGCCTGAGGATGCGCGGACTGACGGCCGATGCCGCATCGATCCAGGCTGGAGATCGTTCGATCGGCGCCGCTCTCCAGGAGCATGCCCTCAAGATCGGCGGCAACCTGCTGGTCATGGGTGGATATGGCCATTCGCGGGTCAGGGACTTCGTGCTCGGCGGCGCAACGGAGGGTGTCCTCGCCGACCTGCGCCTGCCTGTCCTGCTGTCGCACTAGGGATCGGTGGCATGAGCGGCAATCGCGGCGCCGATCCTGTTCTACGCTGCCACGGCGCTGCCCACGGCGTTACCGGCTCTTGCTATGAGATCGAAACGCCGCGCGCACGGGTTCTCGTCGACTGCGGCCTCTTCCAGGGGTCGAAGTCCGAGCGGGCGTTGAACTATGGCGCGTTCCCGTTCCCGCCGGAGGCGATTGACGCCGTCATCCTGACGCATGCGCATATCGACCACAGCGGCCTTCTGCCGAAACTGGTCAAGCAGGGTTTTTCCGGTCCGATCCATACGACCAGGGCCACGATCGATCTTTGCTCGGTCATGCTGCCGGATGCCGCGCATATCCAGGAGACGGAGGTGGAACATCTGAACCGTCGCAACGCGCAGCGCGGGTTGCCGCTGGTCGAGCCGATCTACAGGCTCCAGGATGCCGCCGCATGCATGACCTTGTTCCGGGCCCTGGAATATGGCGAATGGACCGCCGTCGCCGAGGGTCTTCGTGCCCGCTTCTGGAACGCTGGCCATTTGCTCGGTTCCGCCTCCGTCGAGCTCGAGATCGACCTGGATCATCAGAACACGCCGATGCGCCTGTTGTTTTCAGGCGACATTGGACCCGGCCACAAGCTGCTGCAGACCGATCCGGAGGGTCCGGCCGGTGTCGACTATCTCGTCTGCGAATCCACCTATGGCGACCGGGACCGTCCGGATGTCTCGCCGGAACAGCGGCGATCCATGCTCGGCGACGTGGTGCGTGGCGCTGCCGAGGCGAGCGGCCCGCTTATCGTTCCCTCCTTCGCCGTCGAGCGGACACAGGAATTGCTGGTGGACCTCTATCAGCTCATGAAGTCAGGAGAGGTGCCGACAGCCCCGGTCTTCGTCGACTCGCCGCTGGCGACCCGCGCCAGCGCGATATTCGAGCGGCATGCCGACGACATCGAACAGGGCGACGTGCTGCGTCAGGCTCTCGGTTCACCCCAACTGCGCTTCACCGAAACCGTGGAACAAAGCAAGGCGATCAACCGCCTGACTGGCTTCTTTGTGGTGATCGCCGCCAGCGGCATGTGCGACGCTGGGCGCATTCGTCATCATCTCAAGGCAAACCTGTGGCGCAGGAACGCCACGGTGATGATGGCGGGGTACCAGGCCCAGGGGTCGCTTGGCAGGATCCTGCTCGACGGCGCGCGGCGCGTGCGCATTCAGGGCGAAGAGGTCGAGGTCAAGGCACGTATCAGCCTATTCGACCTTTATTCCGGCCACGCCGATGCCGGCGAACTGGTCGCTTGGGTCAAGGCCCGAGGTCCGGTGAAGCAGGCGGTGTTCCTGACGCATGGCGAGGAAGCTGGACTTGGCGGCCTGCGCGGAAGGCTCGCAGGGTTGATCCCCGACGACAGGATCATCATGCCGAGGCTGGACGATGCTTTCCAATTGACACCCGGCGGCTGTCTGCCGATCGACGTCAATGAGCCGCGCCGCCTGAAGCCGGAGAAGATTGCCCGCCTTGATTGGCACAATGATCTTTCAAAACTTCTCCTCGACGTCACCGAGGTGGTCAATGCCGCGGCCGACGACCGAGGTCGCGCCGCCGTCATCAGACGAATGCGGCGCGCGCTTGAAACCGACGGCCAGTAGAGGCCGCTCGAATATTCAGGCTAAGGTAGCGCGGCCGGAAACCCAAAAAGCGGATATCACCGGGCCTGCGGCGCGAAGCCGACATGGTACAAATGTCCGAGATCAGCAGTTTTGCTCTGCGGACCCTCCCTCGACCAAGTGCCGAGCATCCATTTGGCACTACACTATCAGTTCCGGCCCCGCTTGTTCAAAACAGGGCAGTCCGCAAAGCTTGAGGCCCGTTACTATTTCGTCCAGGATGATATCGAGGACCTTTGCGGCGCCGACCTCGCCGGCAACGGCGCCGAACAGGGCGGCTCTGCCGATGGCCGATGCGCGGGCGCCGCGTGCCTTGGCCTTTATGATGTCCATGCCGGTGCGGATACCGGAATCGATTATGATCGGCACCCTGGCACCGAGTGCCTGGTGGATGGCGGGCAACGCATCGATGCTCGATATGGCACCGTCGAGCTGGCGGCCGCCGTGGTTGGACACCCAGATACCGTCGGCGCCGGCCGCCACCAGGTTCGCCGCATCGTGCGGGTGCAAGACACCCTTCACCAGCAGCCGGCCCTTCCACCAGTCACGGATCCGGCGGAAATCGTCCCAGGTGAAGCCGGCATGGAGGTTGCTGCCGACACGCGCGGCGATCGTCAAGCCGGTGCTGGTGTCTCCGAGGTGGCCGCGGACATTCTCGAATCGCGGCAGCCCGCCGCGCAACATGCGTAGCGACCAGCCAGGATGGAGCATGGCTTCCCAGAGATGCCGGGGCGAGGGGCGCAGCGGGATCGATATGCCGTTCCGGAGATCCTTTTCGCGCTTGCCGCCAACCTGCAGATCGACGGTTACAACCAGGGTCGAATAGCCGAATTCTTCCGCTCGCCGCACCAGCTGGCGGTTGAAGTCGAAATCCTTAAGCACGTAGAGCTGGAACCAGAGCGGTCCCTGGACAGCTCTCGCCATGCGTTCGATGCTCGTCGTTGCCATGGTGGACAGCGTGTAGGGGATGCCGCGCGCGGCCGCCGCCCGGGCGATGGCGATGTCGGCCTCGGGCCTGACCAGTGCGCAGGAACCCATCGGGCTGATCACCAGCGGCGCCGGCAGGGTCTCGGACCACAGCGATGTGGAAAGGTCCGGCCGGGAGACGTCGGTCAGCACACGCGGCAGCAGCCTGATTTTCTCGAAATCGCTGCGGTTGGCGTTGAGGGTGAGCTCCTGTCCTGCCCCGCCATCGACGAATTCGAAGACCGACTTCGGCAGGCGGCGGTGGGCAAGGGCGCGGAAATCCTCTGCCGAGACAATGCGATGGAGCGCTGTCACCTCACGTCTCTCCCGCCGTCATCGCCGGTCTGGTCATGACTGCTTAATCCCGGGACCGTCGCGAGCCGGTCACAGACGGCATGGGCTATCTTATGGGTCGACGCGCTGCCTTTCAGGTCGGCGCTGAGAAGGCCGCCAGCCAGGCAGTCTTCCGTCACACGGCGGATGCGACCGGCGGCCCGATTGAGCTTCTCGTCGCCATGTTTGTGGCCAAGCCAGTCCAGCATCAATGCCGCCGAAAGGATCGTCCCATAGGGATTGGCAATACCCTTGCCGGCGATGTCGGGAGCCGAACCGTGCGCGGCCTGGAAGAAGCCGTTCGTCTCGCCGATCTCGGCAGAGGGCGCCATGCCCATTCCGCCGACCGTCGCGGCGGCAAGGTCGGACAGGATGTCGCCGAACATGTTCTCGCTGACGATGACGTTGAAATGGCCGGGCTTCAGCACGAGGTGCATCGCCATGGCGTCGACCAGCGCGTGCTCGGTCGCGATGTCGGGATAGCCCTTCGCCACCTCGTCGAAGACGGAGCGGAAGAAGGCGTAGCTGCGCAGCACGTTGGCCTTGTCGCAGCAGGTGACCCGGCGCACGCCGTCGCGAGGGGCGCCGCTAGACTTGCGCGCCAGTTCGAAGGCCTTGCGCACGATGCGCTCGATGCCGGGGCGCGTCTGCACCAGCGTGTCAACAGCGACCTCGCCGCGCAACAGCGCACCCGAGCCGCGCGCGGCGTAAAGCCCTTCGCTGTTCTCGCGCAGGATGATGAAGTCGATGTCGCCTGCCTTCACCCCGCTCAACGGGCTCGGCACACCTTCGAAGAGTCGGATGGGGCGGATGTTGGCGTAGAGGTCGAGTTCGAAGCGAAGCCTGAGCGTGAAATCCAGCCCTGCTTCGGTGCCGTCCGGGTGGACCACGCCGGGCAGGCCGCCCGCGCCATGCAGGATCGCATCGGCCGCCCGGCAGGCCTGGAAAGTCGGCTCGGGAAAACTCTGGCCGGTCTTCAGGAAGTGCTCCGCACCGGCCGGATACTCGGTGAAGCGCAGCGGGTTGACGGGGCCGAGTGCGGCCTTCACCACCTCGACGGTGGCGGCGCAGACTTCAGGGCCGATGCCGTCGCCATGCACGACCGCGATCTCGTAGACTTCCTTCACCGCCGAACCCCCATGCGCCAGAATCTCAAATGCACTTGCCGCCATCGACGTTGAGGTCGACGCCGGTGATCATGCTGGCCTCGTCGGAACACAGGAAGGCGGCAGCATTGCCCATATCCGCCGGTGTCGACAGCCGGCCGATCGGAATGGTGGCGACGACGCGGGCGCGGTTCTCCTCCCCGGAGCCGATGAAGGTGGACAGGAGCGGCGTGTCGCCGGCGACCGGGTTGATGGCGTTGACGCGGATGCCGAAGGGGGCGAGTTCCACCGCCATCGCGCGGGTGGCGGCGATCGCCCAGCCCTTGGAGGCGTTGTACCAGGTGAGGTTCGGGCGCGGTGAGACGCCGCCGGTGGAGGCGACATTGAGGATGGCGCCCGATCTGAAGGATTTGAAATGCGGGACGACCGCGCGGGCGCCGTTGTAGATCGAGCGCATGTTGACGTTGGCGATCCTGTCGAACAGGCCTTCGTCCATCGTCTCCAGCGGCAGCGGCGGCTGCGCGACGCCGGCATTGTTGACCAGTATGTCGAGGCCGCCAAAGGCCGAGCGGGCGAGATCGGCGGCCGCCACGAAGCTCTCCAGTGTCGAAACGTCGCCGACGATCGGCCGCACATTCTGACCGACCTCGCTCGCGACCCGCGAAGCAGCCTCTCCGTCGCGGTCCATGAGCACGACCAGCGCGCCCTCGGTGATGAATTTCCCGACGATGCCTTCGCCAAAACCCGAACCGCCACCGGTGACGATGGCGACCTTGCCAGCAAGTCTCATATCTGTTCCTCCGTTGACGGCACCATCGGGGAAGTCGCTCGTGTTGCACAGTCCGATTATCTGAACGCCCTTTTAGCTTTCCTGGTTTGAGGTCGGCGGCGGCGGGAGTAATAGTCGCGGCGGAATTCGTGAGGAGGAAGAGATGACGCTGAGCTTCGACCCGAGGGCGAAGGCCACGACGCTTTACCATGGCGAATTCCGGCCGATGTTCATCGGCGGCAAGTGGGTCGCGGCGCAGTCCGGCCAGGAGATGCAGGCGCTCAATCCGGCGACGGGCGAGGTGCTGGCGACGGTGCCGCGCGGCTCGGCCGCCGACATCGATGCGGCGGTCAAGGCCGCGCGCGCGGCCTTCGAAGGGCCCTGGTCCAAATTCTCGCCCTATGAGCGGCAATGCGTGCTCTTGCGCATCGCCGATCTGTTCGAGACGCATTGGGAAGAACTCAGCGTTTCCGACACGCTCGACATGGGCCTACCGATTACGCGCACGCTGGCCAACCGGCGCCGCGTCATCGGCATGCTGCGCTTCTATGCCGGCATGGCGACGGCGCTGCATGGCGAATCCATAGACAATTCGATTCCCGGCGAGATCGTCAGCTTCACAAGGCGCGAGGCGGTCGGCGTTGTCGGCGCCATCATTCCCTGGAACGCGCCGACCGCCGCCTCGATCTGGAAGATCGCGCCGGCACTCGCCACCGGCTGCACCATCGTGCTGAAGCCTTCCGAGGATGCCTCGCTGACTCCGCTTTTGATCGCCAGGCTGATGCAGGAAGCAGGTGTGCCCGATGGCGTCGTCAACATAGTGACCGGCACCGGGGCCGAAGCCGGCGCGCGGCTCGCCGAACATCCCGACGTCAACAAGATCGTCTTCACCGGCTCGACTCTTACCGGACAAGCGATCGCGCGGGCGGGCGTGACCAACCTCAAGCGCGTTTCGCTGGAGCTCGGCGGCAAGTCGCCGATCATCGTCTGCCGCGACGCCGACATCGACAAGGCCGTCCCGGTCGCGGCGATGGCGGTGTTCGTGCATTCGGGCCAGATCTGCATCGCCGGTTCGCGGCTGTTCGTCGCCCGCGAAATCCATGACGAATTCGTGCGCCGGGTCGCCGAGTATGCCGGCAGACTGCGCATCGGCCATGGCATCGACTCGGAGACAGAAATCGGGCCGTTGATCAACGCCAGGCAGGCCGGCAAGGTGGAGGGCTATATCAAGGCCGGCAGCGACGAGGGCGCGCAACTGGTCACCGGCGGATCGCGGCTGACGGGCGAGCTCTATGATGGCGGCAATTTCATCGCGCCCACGGTGTTCGGCGCGGTGTCGGACAAGATGACCATCGCGCGCGAAGAGATCTTCGGCCCGGTGATTTCGGCGATGCCCTTCGACACGCTGGACGAGGCTGTGGCGCGCGCCAATGCGACGCCCTATGGGCTGGCGGCCGGCATCTTCACCACGCATCTCGGCACAGCGCACAAGCTCGCGCGCCGCATCAAGGCCGGCTCGGTGTGGGTCAACATGTACCATGCCATCGACCCGGCCGTGCCGTTCGGTGGCATGAAGATGTCCGGCTATGGCCGCGAGGGCGGCATCGAGCACCTGCACGAATATCTCGAAACCCAAGTCGGTCTGGATCCAGACCGACTGATCACACAATGCCGGCTCAAGCCTGCCTGACGATCCGCCCGATGGCATTGACGAGAAGGCGCGCGGCGGTCAGCGCGGTTATGCCGGCGATGTCATCGGGCGTATGGAATTCGATGAGGTCGAAGCCGACAAGGCGGCCGCGCCGGCTCACGCCCTCGATAAGCCGGATCGCCTGCTGATGGGTCAGTCCGCCCGGTGCGCGGCCGGCGACACCGGGCATCACGCTGGGATCGAGGCCGTCGCAGTCGAGGGTCACGACGATGCGCGCGCCTTCGGGTATGTATTTCAGGGCTGCTTCGATGCCCTCTGCATGGATTTCCCGCGCCGTGACGAGATGCGCGCCCCATTTCCTGGCGGTCTCGACCTCCAGCGGCCGGGCACTGCCGACGCCGCGCATGCCCGCCTGCACGATGCCGGCGACATGCGGCATCTCGCTCGCCCGGCGCATGGTGCTCGAATAGCCGAGCGGCTCTCCATAACGCTCGTCACGCCAGTCGATATGGGCATCGATCTGCAGGATCCAGATCGGGCCATGATCGGCAAAACCGGCGAAGAACGGGATTGGTACGGAATCATCGCCGCCGATCATCAGCGGTGTGGCGCCGGCGGCGAGGATGGCGCGCGTCTTCTCTTCGATCAGCTTGCGGTTGCCGGCATTGTCGAGCGCCGACGTCGGCAGGTCGCCGGCATCGACGCAGCAGGGATCATGGCCAGCAAAGAGCGGGCCGCCGAGGTCGAAGTCCCAGCTGTCCGGGAATTGCGCATCGTCCTGGCTGGCGGCGCGGATTGCGGCCGGCGCGCTGGCGAAACCCGATGGATCGGCACCGGGATAGGTGCTGCCATGCGGAGCGCCGAACAGCACGACGCGTGGTTGTTGGCCGCCGGGCAGTTGCGCGGGAAAGCCGAGAAAGCCGGGAAGCTGGGACATATCGGCGATCCTTTGCAAGCTTTGATGTGCAGCGGTGAAATCAGTTTGCCAGTTCGCGCAGATTGGTGCGGATCAGGTTCATCAGCTGTTCGGAAAACGAATGATGCACATAACCCCGGGCGGTGATGATGCCGACGGAGCGGTGGGCGTCGCGATGGTCGATCGGCACGACGCGCATGCGCTCGTCATTGCGTGAGATGGCGATGCCCGGCACCACGCAGACGCCCAGCCCCGAGGAGGCGAGCGCCACCGCCGTTTGCGCGCTTTCGACCTCATATTGCGGCTTCAGCTCGATGCCCTCAGCCGCCGTCAGCCGGTCGACAAGGCCGCGCACCGCGGTCTTGCGGTTGAGCAGGATGAGGGGATAGCGCAAGAGGTCGGAGAGCAGCAGCTTCTTTTCGCCGCCGTATATTTCGGTGGGAAGGCAGGCCATCAGCGGATCGTCGAGGATCGATTCGAACTGGAAGTCCGTCAGGTTCGGCAGTTCGGGGCCGATGTAGAACTCGACCTCCTGCTGCTGCAAAAGGCCAAGGGCCGCCTGGGGCGGGGTCTCGATGACCTCGACGATCGAGCGGGGATAGCGCAGCTTGAACGTCGCGAGGATATCGCCCAGCCGGCTCGCGGCAAGCGTCGGGGCGCAGGCGATCTGGACCTTGCCCTTGCGGCGCGCGGCGATCTCGGTCAGCCGGTCGAGGCTGGTCTGCACCTGCGACATCGCATTTGCGATCTCTTCGAACAGCACCTGGCCTTCCGGCGTCAGGCTGGCACGCTGCGCGGTACGGATGAAGAGCGAGATGCCGATCTGCTCCTCGAGGTCGCGGATCTGCATCGAGACCGCCGATGGCGAGCGGTTGCTCTCTTCGGCGGCACGACGGAAGCTGCCGTTTTCGGCGGCAAGCAGGAACGTCTGCAGAAGTTTGAGGTTGATGCTGGACATGTCCGCTCGGGCAGGTGATCAGACCTCCTGACGTATTCAGACGCGGAACCGATTGCAAGGCAATAGGGCCGGGCCAGGCATTGGTCCTGGCTTAGCCAGCAAAGATATCCCTCTTCGAACCGGGATCAGTGTACCGCGGCGAACATGACGCGTTCTTCGGTCGCTTCGGACAGCATCATCTCCTCGACCACGCGGCCGCGCTTCACGACCAGGATACGATCGGAAACGGCGAGGATTTCGGGCAGATAGGAAGAGATCACGACGACGGCCATGCCCTGGTCGGCGAGATCGCCGATGAGCTGGTGGATTTCGACGATGGCGCCGACGTCGACGCCGCGCGTCGGCTCGTCGAAGATCACCAGCTTCGGCTTCTGGATCAGCGACTTGGCGATCACGACCTTTTGCTGATTGCCGCCGGAGAGTTCGATCATCCGGGCGCGGTCGCTGATCTGCCGCAGACTCAGGCGCTCGCCCCATTCCCTGGCAAGCTGCCTGGCACGCGCCAGCGACACCATCGAGACCGGGTTGGCTCCCTCGGTCAACTCGCCCATCTGCAGGTTCTCGCCCGCCGTCATGGTTTCGAAGAAGCCGTCGAACTTGCGGTCCTCGGTGACGTAGACGATGCCGTCGCGCACCGCGGGCCTCGGCACGCGGTAGCGCACTGATTTGCCGAGCAGGCGGATTTCGCCGCCATGGAAGATGTTGCGCTTCAACAGGCCGGCAACGACCTTGGCCATCTCGGTGCGCCCGGCGCCGACGAGGCCGAACATGCCGGTGACCTGGCCTGAAAAGACCGAGAATGAGGAGTTGCGCACCAGCCCGGCGCAGGACAGGTTCTCGACGGAAAGCACCTTGTCGCCATAGGGCCGTGCCGTGCGCTTGACCTCGCCGTGCAGCGTCTCGGTCAACGTCCGTCCGACCATGGCCTGCACGATGGTTGCGCGCGTGAAACCCTTGGCGTCGCCCGATGCCACGATCTCGCCATCGCGCATGACGGTGATGCGGTCGGCGACGGCGAGCGCCTCTTCCAGCGCATGGCTGATGAAGATGATGGCGATGCCTTCCTTGACCAGCCGCTGCAGCAGGTTGAAGAAGTGGCTCTTCTCTTCCGGGGTCAATGTCGCGGTCGGCTCGTCGAAGATGATGACGCGGGCCTTGTGGTGAACGGCACGCGCGATCTCGACCATCTGCTTGTGCGCCGCGCCCAGCGTGCTGACCTGCGCGGTCGGATCGACCTGGAAGCCCATGCCGGCCAGGAATTGCCGTGCCTGAATGTAGAGGCCGCGCAGGCGGTTGAACATCTTCTCTTCGCCGAGATACAGGTTCTGCGCCACGGTCATGGCCGGCACCAGATTGGTTTCCTGGAACACCATGGCTATGCCGGCGCGCAGTGCCTCGGCGGGCGTCGAGAAGGAGACGTCCTTGCCGTCGAAGGTCATCTTGCCCTCGGTCAGCTTGAACACGCCCGCCATGACCTTGGTCAGGGTGGATTTGCCGGCGCCGTTTTCGCCGAGCAGCGCATGGATCTCGCCCTTGCGCAGGTCGAAATTGACGTTCTTGAAGGCTGGGATGCGCGAGAACGCCTTGGTCGCGTTCCTGAGCTCGATGATGTTGGCGTCCGACATCGCTTAACCTCGCTTGCCGCCGGCGGCGCCGGCCACGCGCACGACCCTCGAGCCGCCGCGCGAGGCGACCAGCAGATCGTCACCAGACTCGCAGGCGCTGACCGTGCCGTGCACCGTGCCGTCGGCGCGCGAATGGAAGCTCGACAGCGGCTTCATGTTCTGGTCGCAGTGCACCACCAGCCCGTAGGATCGGGTGACGGCATAAGGCTTCAGCACATTCATCTGCTTCAACTGGCTGCCTTGCATCGGCTCGCGGTAATCGCGCCATGAGCTCAGCGACGGCGCCACCCAGAACTGTTCAGGGACTTCGGCCAGCATGCGCTTGCGATAGGTCTCTTCGCGCAGGATGAACTCCACCAGCTGGTTGCGGACGGAATAGAAGGTCAGCCAGTAGCCGGCGTTGAAGGCAGGCGCGATACGAGCGGGGTAGGCCGGCAGATGTTCCAGCACCGCCGTCGTCGTTCTGGTGGCAAGGTCGATCGCCATCACACGGTGGCGCCAGGCCTCCGTGACATAGATGCGGTTGGAGCCGGTGGTGGCTATGCCGGCCGGCCAGGCCAGTCCGTCCCTGATCAATTCCAGACGGCCGCTTTTCAGATCGAGGCGCCAGAGCGAACCGGAAGCGTTCTTCTGCATCAGATCGCGGCGCCAGCCGCTCGCGGGTACCGACGCCGAGCCATTGGCGATCAGCAGGCTGTTGCTGTCGAGAAAGGTGAGGGCGGTGATGCAGGAGAGCCGCAGCGCTTCGTCGCCTGTTGCCTCGCGCCCGTCATGCAGGCCGCCTCGAATGACGACACCCTTGCCGTCGATCGCAACAGCGGTCATGCCGCGGGCATGGGCAAGTGCCGTGATCTCGCCGGGAAATTCCTGCAGCACCTCTGCATGGCCGTCGGCGCCAAAACGCACCAGCGAGGCGGCACTGCCCGCCAGCACGCCTTTGTCGGTGCGCACGAGATTGTCGGCGTCGGCGAGGCTGGCGAAGGTCTCGGCTTCCTCGAGGCCCTGGTTGGGCAGCAAGGGGCCGTCAAGCGTCGGCACCGTCACCGCCCAGTCGCCACGGCCGAGAAAACGATCGAAAAGCTGGCTCACGGCGCTCATGCCTTTTTGCCCCAGTAGGAATCCGAGCTGAACCAGTTGGGATCGACGCCTTTGAGCGGCAGCGTGCCCATGCGGTTGTTGAAGATGCCGCAGAGATAAAGGACCCCCTTGTGCTCGCGCATCGAGGTAATCATCGGATGCTTCTCGCCCGCGCGGTCCCAGAGGCTTTCGAGAATCTGGCCCTTTTCGTCGAAGCGCAGCACGCAGCCTGTGTTCAGGTTGGGCATCAGCCAGGCATCTTCCGAGACGCGCCGCGCCATGCGGCGGCGGAAGCCCGGCATTTCCAGCGACAGGTCAAGCGCTGGCGTGCGCATCCCCATCAAGGCGAGCCAGTAGGTGCCGTCCGAGGCGCGGTTGATGTTGTCGGGATAGCCGGGCAATCCCTCGATGACGCGCTCGACCTTGCCCTTCTTCGGGCCGTCGAAATAGTAGCGGCTGATGCGGCAGGCCCAGCTTTCGGCGAACAGCACGGACTGGCCGTCGAAGGCCGTGCAGATGCCATTGGGGAAGACCAGGTTCGACAGCAGCGTGCGCGTCGAACCGGATTTCGGATCGTGGACGATGATACGTCCGTTGCCACGGCTTTCCAGCGCATCGGCGTACCAGTCGTGCATCTCGAAGCGCACGGTGGCTTCGGAAAAGACGATGCGGCCATCGGGCAGGATGTCGCAATCGTCGGCGAGCTTCATGGTCGAGTCGTCGACGACCGAAGTCAGCGAGCGATTGGTCTCGGCGGTAAGCAGCTTCACCTCCCCGTTCGGCGCGACCCGGTAAAGGCCCATGCCGGCGACGCAGATGACCAGATTGTCGTCGCGGTCGAAGGCCATGCCGAGCGGCGAGCCGCCAATGTGGGCGAACACTTCGCTCTCGGTGTAGTGCGGCGGCTGGAAGCGCAGGATGTCGCCCTGTCGGGTGCCGGTGTAGAGCCGGTCCTGGCGGTCGAAGATCACATCTTCGGCGCCGTCGAGGACGCCAAGGCCGATCACGCCGACATCCTTCAACCGGTCGTTCACCGCTATCGGCGTGCCCGGCGCGGTCGAGATCGGCTCGCGCATCTTGGCGAAGGTCGGCGAGATGTAGACGCTGCGCAGGATCTTGTGGCGGTTCTTCACCCAGCGCACGTCGAGGAGGACGGAGAAAAGCAGCACGAGACCGAGGATCAGATAGTTGACCGGGCCTGACACGGCCAGAGCGAGCAGGCTGTTCGACAGGACGAGCACGAAGATCGTCCCCATCAGGGCCTTGGCCACCGAGCCGCGCCCGCCGCCAAGCGAGATGCCGCCGAGCACCGTCGCGGTCAGGACCTGCAGTTCGAGCCCGGTGCCGATATCGGAAGCAGCGCTGCCGATGCGGGCCGAGAAGAAGAAGCCAGAGAGCGCGACCAGCACCGAGCACAGCACGTAGGCGCTGAACAGGGTGAAGCGCACATTGATACCGGCATTGTAGGCGGAGCGGCGCGCACCGCCGACCGCGAACAGCCGCCAGCCATAGCGGGCGCGTGACAGCATGAGATGGATCACCAGTGCGATGACCACGAAGACGACGAAGGAGGTCGGCACGCCCCAGATCGTGCCGAAGCCGAGAAAATCGTAGGTCGGGGAATCCGGCCCGCTGGTGACGATCGGCGTCGAGACCTGCGGGAAGATGACGTCGAAGGTCGAGCGGTAGATGATGAGCGTCACCAGCGTGGTCAGGAATGCCCGCATGCGCAGGAAGCCGACCAGGAAGCCATTGATGGCGCCGCAGACGATGCCGAGCCCGAGGCAGGCGAGCAGGCCGGTGCCGAAACTCCATTGCCCGACATTCATGCCGTAGAGCGTCACCAGCACGGCCAGCGCGAAGGTCGAACCGACCGACAGGTCGATGCCGCCCGAGACCATGACGATGGTCATGCCGAGCACGACCAGACCGAGCTCGGCGGTCTGGCCGCTGAGATTGGTCAGCGTCGCCACGCTGAAGAAGCCCGGCACGATCGAGCCGAAGATCGCGCACAGAATGACCAGCGCCGTGAAGGGGATGACGCTGTCGATCCACTTCTTGGTCAGGATCTCCCCGACCACGTGGTCGGGGAGCAGGCGGTAGCGCCAGCGCACAAGGCTTTCGGCCATGCTCATTGAGACAGTCCGTTACTTGAGCTCGTCCAGCTTCCAGCAGTTCCTGCCGGTGGCATTGGTCTTGTCGACGCGGGTGATCGGACCGAAGAATATGGTCTTCTCGCTGCCCGCCTGCCGATCGGGATGCTGCAGCAATTCGGAAATCTGCTGCGCGGCGATCTCCGCCTGGATGGGCGAGTTGAAGTTGAAGATCACATCGAGCAGGCCGTTCTTGATGCTCTCGCAGCCCGTGGCGCTGCCCGCGCCATTGGTGACGATGGTCACCTGGTCCTGCTTGCCGGCAGCCGCGACGGCGGCACCGGCGCCGACTTCGGCGTTGTCCCAGATGCCCATGATGCCGCACAGGTCCGGATGCTGCTGGAGGACCGTCTCGGTGATCTGGCGGGCTTTTTCGCTCATGTAGTCGGCCGGCTGGTCGGAGACGAGCTGCAGCTCGGGATTGGCCTTGAGCACCTCATCGATGCCGGTGCGCATGTAGATGTTGGCAGCACCCGTCTGGACGCCGGCAAGCCAGACCACCTTGTGCGAGACAGCGTTCGGCCCGGTGCAATGCTTGGCCAGTTCGCCCATTTCGAGGCGGCCCATCTCGATCCAGTCATTGCCGACATAGCTGTCGGTCTGGGTCGCCGACTGCATGTTGACCTGCAGCACCTTGATGCCGGCGGCCTGCGCCTGCTTCAGCAGGCGTGCGTAGGTTTGCACGTCCGGATTCTGCACGATGATCAGGTCCGGCTTCTCGGCAATGGCGCCCTGCATGGCGCGGATGCCGGCATTGGTGTCGCCGTTGGGATCGCGCACCTCGAGGCTGAAGCCGTAGCGGGCGGCGTGCCGCTGCCACACCACGACCCAGGACTGGTTGAGGTCCATGCCCTGCGAGATCGGCACGAAGATGACCTTCTTGCCCTTGAGCGCCTCCAGATAGGGCGCCCGCCCGACCTGGTCGGTTTCCTGCGCGGTGGTGACGTTGGCGGCGCCCAGCAGCGAAAGCGCCGTCAGGCCCGCGAACAGGCAGTTCTTGAATAACTTCATGGTTTCCTCCCTGATTGATGTCTCGGCTTGATGTTTTTAGATGTCGCCGCTTTGCGAGGTCTGCTCGTCGCGCGGATTGATGATGGCGTCGATCGCCAGCGCACCCAGCAGGATCACGCTCTTGATCAGGTTCTGGCTGGTGTAGCTGAAGTTCAGGATGGTCATGCCGTTGGTCAGGATGCCGACCAGGATGGTGCCGACGATGACGTTGCGCACGCCGCCCTGGCCGCCGGAGAGGCCGATGCCGCCCAGCACCACGACCAAAAGCACGTCGTAGATCAGGCTGGAATTATAGAGGCGCGTGTCGATGCCGGTAACAAGCCCCAGCATGATGATGCCGGCGGTAAAGGCGATGAGCGCGCTCAGCACATATTGCGTCACGATGATCGGGCGCGTCGGCAGGCCGGTGGTGCGGGCCGCGTTCGGATTGTCGCCGGTGGCATAGACCAGCCGTCCAAAGCGGGTCTTGCGCAGGAAGAAGCCCATCAGCGCCGCCACCGCGCCGAAGATTACCACGACCATCGGGATGCCGAGGATGGTGCCGCTGCCGATGAATTTCAGCCAGGCGATGTTTGATGGCGCATAGAGCACGTCGGAGGCAAAGACGATGCGGCCCGAGCCGTAGACCGAGGAGGCGATGGCAAGCGTGGCGAAGATCGGCGGGATTTCGGCAATCGCCACCATGATGCCGGTGAACAGGCCGATGGCCGCTGCAAGAAGGGCGCCGCAGACCACGGCCAGCGTGAAGTCGACGCCCCAGGTGGAAATCCAGATGCTGAAGGCGACGCCGACCACCATCACCGCCACCATGGTGAGATCAATGCCGCGGCCGACGACGATGAAGCCCATGCCGACGGCAAGCGTGCCGAGGATCGAGACGTTCTTGAGGATGGCAATGATGTTGCCCTGGCTCAGGAAATTGTTGAGCGTCGCGGAGAAAACGATGAAGAGGATGACCGAGATCGCGACGACGACCAGCTCCTGGGACATTTTGATGCCCATGCGCGCGCCGTCGGATTTGCCCGAACCAGCCAATTCCATTCCTCCCTCGCGCTGCCAGCCTCAGGCGACAGCTTGCCCGAGCGGCCTTGCCGCTCCGGCGGTTCCTCCACAGCCCCAAGCCGGCTGCCTCCCCGAAGACCATTGCGGCTCGAGACGGCAGGGGCAATTTCGATTTTCTGATGCGCTGTGCAGTTTGTTCGTGTGGAGACCCGGGTGCCAAAAAACCGAAGGCCCGCAACTTCAGCCCGCTATCGCCCGGCAGCGAGATAGCCTCGGCATTGACGAAGAGTTCGTGGCTAACAGGAGCCGGTGTGCCCAGGTTCAACGAACCGCATCGGCGATCGGCGAGTTCCAGGCAGCACTTTTGCCTCGCACGCGCTCCACAATCGCGGCTTTCCCGCGACGGATTGTAACCTCGCAGGGATGTTGCGCTTGAACTTCAGATCAGCGGGTTTTTCCAGCCAGATAAAGAGGCCTCGCCATGTCTTCCATCCCGAAAAGCTGCCAGGGAAAGGGAGCAGATCGAGAAGAAAGGCGTTCAAAACCAGCGGCTTGCTGAGATATCAACCCCTTGGGGAGGGGCTGGTAGCGGGAGAGGGACTTGAACCCCCGACCCCAGGATTATGATTCCCGTGCTCTAACCAACTGAGCTACCCCGCCAGGGCGGCGAAAGGCCCGAAATCCGCCTCAAATCGAAAGGCATGTCCGGGCGCTCGCCAAGGTCGCGCGGATATAAGGTTGGGAGGGTGAGCCTGTCAAGCTTCGAAGCAGCCGCCGCGCCGGCTTATTGTCGCCGCCGAAAAGCTTTGCCGCGCGGACATTTGAGCGCGGCTGCCGGGGTTGAGTTCGAGGGGACACGTCGCTATGTCTCGGCCACGACTTCTTAGAGTTTGAAAACAGATGAAACCGCGCATTGCAGTCCTCGGTTGCGGATACTGGGGCAGCAACCACATCCGCACCCTCAAAGCGCTCGGCGCGCTGCACGCGGTCTCCGACCTCAACCGTGCCCGCGCCGAAGGTTTCGCCAGCGAGCAGGACTGTCTGGCGATCGAGCCCGACCAGCTGTTCGTCCGTGACGACATCGACGCCATCGTCATGGCGCTGCCGCCGCAGTTCCATGCCGATCTTGCCGTGCGCGCCGTCGAAGGCGGCAAGGATGTGCTGGTGGAAAAGCCGATCGCGCTGACGGTGGCGGACGCCGAGCGCGCGGTGCAAGCCGCCAAGGACAACGGCCGCGTCTTCATGGTCGGCCATGTCTTGCGTTTCCATCCCGCCTTCGAGACCCTCAAAGGGTTGATCGACAATGGCGAGCTCGGCGAAGTCCGCTATATCCACTCTCACCGGCTCGGTCTTGGCAAGTTCCACACCGAGAACGATGCACTGTGGGACCTGGCGCCGCACGATTTGTCGATGATCCTGGCCATCACCGGCACGGAGCCGATCGAGGTGCGCGGCGAGGGCGCCGCCCTGCTCGACAATCTCAGCGACTTCGCGCATCTGCACATGCGCTTTCCCAACGGCCTGCGCAGCCATCTGTTCGCCTCGCGGCTCAATCCCTATCGCGAGCGGCGGCTGACCGTCGTCGGCACCAAGGCGATGGCGGTGTTCGACGATGTCGAGCCATGGGAACGCAAGCTTGCCGTCTATCGCCACGCGGTGTGGCAGGACAGCGGCCAATGGGCCTTCACCACCAATGAGCCGTCCTATGTCGCGGTTGCCCAAGGCATGCCGCTGACGCGCGAGCTGGAGCATTTCATCCAATGCATCGAGACGCGGGCCGAGCCCCGTACCAGCGGCGAGGAAGCCATTAGGGTGCTGCGCATCCTGACCGCGGGCACGGTCACGCACACCAAGTCCTGAGCGAGCGCCTGGAAATCCCGCTCTGGCGGCCAGAGCGAAGGCGGCCAGAGCGAATTTCCAAACAGTCTCCGAGAGAATAATGGTTTATTCGGCGGGAATCTGCGCCGGCCTGGCGGCAAGCCGGGTCAGCATGGCCTCGGCCTCGGCGCCACGCTCCGAACGCTCGATGAAACCGCCGCCGAACACGCGCGCCTCGTTGCCGTCATCGGAATAGAGCACGCAGGCCTGTCCGGGCGCGATGCCGGACTCGCCATCGACCAGTTCCACCCATGTCACGCCATTGCCGTGATGCAGCACGGCCGGGCGCGGCGGGCGCGTCGAGCGGACCTTGGCGAACAGCTCCAGGCCGCCGGCGGGAACATCGGCCAGCGGCCCGTCTCCCAGCCAGTTCATGTTGCGCAGATAGATCTTGTGCGTCTCCAGCGCCTCGCGCGGGCCGACCACGACGCGCGCCCGGTCGGCGTCGAGATGGACGACGTAGAGCGGTTCGCCGGAAGCGATGCCGATGCCGCGGCGCTGGCCGATCGTGTAGCGCAGGATGCCCTCGTGGCGGCCGAGCACGCGGCCGTCGATATGGACGATGTCGCCTGGATTGGCCGCCGCCGGCTTCAGTTTGGCGATGATGTCGGAATATTTGCCTTGCGGCACGAAACAGATGTCCTGGCTGTCCTGCTTGGCGGCGACCGTCAGTCCCATCTCCTCGGCGATGGCGCGAACCTGCGGCTTGGACAGGCCGCCGAGCGGGAAGCGCAGATAGTCGATCTGCGCCTGCGTGGTGGCGAAAAGGAAATAGCTCTGGTCGCGGTCGGCGTCGACCGGCCGGTAGAGCGCCCGGTGGGCGCCATTGGCGCCGGAGCGGATATAGTGGCCGGTGGCCAGCGCTTCGGCACCAAGCTCCTTGGCGGTGGCCAGAAGATCGGCGAACTTCACCGTCTGGTTGCAGGAAACGCAAGGGATCGGCGTCTCGCCCGCGACGTAGCTCTCGGCGAAGGGATCGATGACCGACTTGCGGAAGCGTTCCTCGTAGTCGAGCACATAGTGGGGAATGCCGAGCGTCTCGGAGACGCGACGGGCATCGTCGATGTCCTGCCCGGCGCAGCATGAGCCGGCCCGGTGTGTCGCCGCGCCATGGTCGTAGAGCTGCAAGGTGACGCCGACGACATCATAGCCCTCGCGCTTCAGCAGGCCGGCGACGACCGACGAATCAACGCCGCCCGACATGGCGACGACGATACGGGTGTTTTCGGGACGTCCGGGAAGATCGAGGCTGTTCATGGTTCTTTCATTCTGCCCGGCGCTGAATGCCAGTGGCTGGAATATAGGTCAAGCACTGCGGCTGCGCCAGCTTCGAGGGCCCGCCGATTTTGTGTCCGAATCCGAACCAGCCGCGAGGTGTTTAAAATGCTGACCAAAAGACTAACGCGGCGTTCATGATCCTTACCTAGTCATTAGGGTCTGCTTAGGCAAATTTTAAAGCTGTGGCGGTAACGTGGCGGGGATTGGGTCTTTGAGTTTTTTGTAGAGAGTACGATGACCGATCTGGTTAGACCGAGAGTCAAATATGTTATCGGGCCTGACGGCAGCCCTCTTACGATTGCCGATCTGCCGCCGACGAACACACGTCGCTGGGTTATCCGGCGCAAGGCGGAAGTGGTTGCGGCGGTGCGTGGCGGGCTTTTGAGCCTCGACGAGGCATGCCAGCGCTACAAGCTGACCACCGAGGAATTCCTGTCCTGGCAGGCGTCGATCGACGAATATGGCCTTGCCGGGCTGCGCACGACGCGCATCCAGCAATACCGGCACTGACAGCCGAGAATTTGGACAAGGGCGCGGTATCCGCGCCCTTTGTGTCTTTCGAAGTGATTCCTCCGACGGTCAGACCGTAAGCACCACCTTGCCGATCGGCCTGGTGGCAAGAAAGGCGTGGGCAGCCCCCGCCTGCTCGAGTGGGAATGTCCTCGCCACGTGGACAGCGAGCTCTTTCGCATCGATCAATTTGCCGAGTTCCGCAAGACCTTCACGGTCTGGCACGACGGACATGCGCTCGACGCGGATGCCCTGCGCGCCGGCCTGCGTCTTCGTCGCGTCGCTGACATTGAGCAGTGATACCAGCACGCCGCCACGCTTGAGCACCTTCAGCGAATGTTCGGCATGGTCGCCGCCAACAGTCTCCAGCACGAGATCGATGTCGCGAAGCCTGTCCGCGAAATCGCCCTTGGTGTAGTCGAGAACCTCATCGGCGCCGAGCGAGCGGGCGAAATCGAGCTTCTGCGGGCTGGCGGTGGCGATGACGTAAGCGCCGTGCGCCTTGGCGATCTGCACCGCCAGATGGCCGACGCCGCCGGCTGCCGCGTGGATCAGCACGCGCTGGCCCGATTTCAATCCGCCATGGCGGACCAGGCCCTGCCAGGCGGTCAGGCCGGCCAGCGGCAATGCGCCCGCCTGGATGTGGTCGGCGCCGCTGGGCTTCGGCGCGATTTCGTCAGCGGGAACCGCGGCCAGCTCGGCGTACGCCGCCGCCTGCCTGGGGAAGCGCGGCATGCCGAACACCTCGTCGCCGATCTGGAAGCCGGAGACCCCGGCGCCCAGTGCCTCGACCGTTCCCGAGATATCCCAGCCGAGAATGAAGGGCGGTTCGCCCAGAAGCTTATAGTTGCCGGCGCGGACGGCGCCATCGACCGGATTGACACCAGCGGCCTTGACCCGGACCAGCACTTCGCCGGCCTTCGGCGTGGGGTCGGGCTGATCGGCGATGACAAGGACGTCGGGTCCGCCGACGGAATTCTGGATAACGGCACGCATGGGGATGTCTCCTTTCTCGGTTGGTGCCACTATCATTTGGATAGTAGTAATACATTGTCCAGTATATACCTTTTTGATATATAGGCACCTCATGGATAGTGATAACGACTCCCCCTTCGGCTATGATGCGTTCCGGCGAACGTGTCCTTCGCACACCGTGCTGGAGATGCTGGCCAGCAAATGGGTCTATCTGGTGGTTTGCGCGCTGCGCAAAGGCCGGCTGCGCAATGGCGAGCTCGCCCGCAAGCTCGAAGGCATCACACCGAAGATGCTGACGCAGACCTTGCGCGTGCTCGAGCGCGACGGCCTGGTGCGGCGTGAGATCTTCCCGGTCATCCCGCCGCGCGTCGAATATGAACTGACCGAGCTCGGCCAGAATCTGGCGGGGCTGCTCACCCAGATCAGGTCCTGGGCGGAGCAGCATGCGCCCGACATCAAGGATGCACGGGCACGGGCAACCGCCGAAAATGAGGGGAATTGGGCCGCCTGAGGGCAGCCTTCAGGTCTGCTCGATCGAGCTTTCGTGACCTTCGGCCAAGACTGGCCCCGGGATGCCGCGCTTGCCTGAGTGGCAAGCGCCGAAGCAACGGACAGGCCGGGCTTCAGCCGATCATCGCGCTGCGGCCGCCGATTTCGGCTTCGCGAATCTTGGTGTCGCGTGATTCGAGCATTTCCGCCTTGGAAAGCTCCGCTTCAGCTTCGCCAAGTAGTGATTCGGCAGCGCTTCGCTGCTGGGCGAGGTCGCTTTGCGAATTTCTGAGATTGTCGCGGCGCAAACGTGCCGCCTTGGCAAAGGTCGGATAGGCGAAATGGTTGATGTCGGTGATGCCGGCTTTCTTTTCTTCGGCGGTGATCTGAAGCTCAAGCTCGACGGCCATGCGTTCGAACTCGGCGATCATCATGTCGAGCTGCAGCAGCTGCCGCCGCTTCTCATTCACCCGAAACTGCTTCAGCCGAACGAGGTTTTCACGTGACTTCATGATTCGGTACTCCCGGAAACGCACACTCGCACATATCGTCGATCCACCTGGAAAGACTCAGGCGCCGCCCGTTTCCACCGGCTTTCCCGGAACTATGGGAAACAAAACCCTAAAGTTTTTTGCCGGCGGTAACCATTCGTTTACGGGCATTGTTAATCATACGTGTCAGGGCTTAAGGCCGGGTAAAAATTCCGGTCGCCGATACGGAAGCGCGTCGATGAGTCCCTGGAGTCACTTAGTCCAGGTTATTAATGTGTCGCATTAGGAATTTTGGTCTGTGATTCGTTATTAGATTCAAGAGGGTGTAGAAAGGGGTTAAAAAATCTGGTACCGTCATGGACGGGAAATTAGGTTTTGTTAACCATTCGATGGCAGCCTCTGCACAAGGCAACCACTGCTCCGGTCCAGGACGGGTCGTGAAATGGTCCGGCAGCAGAAAAGGGGAATGAAATGCGTGTTCTGCTGATAGAAGATGACAGTGCAACCGCACAAAGCATCGAGCTGATGCTGAAATCGGAAAGTTTCAATGTCTATACGACGGACCTCGGTGAAGAGGGGGTCGATCTGGGCAAGCTCTACGACTACGACATCATCCTTCTCGACCTCAACCTGCCTGACATGTCGGGTTATGAGGTCTTGAGAACGCTTCGCCTTTCCAAGGTAAAGACGCCGATCCTTATCCTGTCCGGCATGGCCGGTATCGAGGACAAGGTACGCGGCCTCGGCTTCGGCGCCGACGACTACATGACCAAGCCGTTCCACAAGGACGAGCTGGTCGCCCGTATTCACGCCATAGTGCGGCGCTCCAAGGGGCATGCCCAGTCGGTCATCACCACCGGCGACCTGGTGGTCAATCTCGATGCCAAGACTGTTGAAGTCGGCGGCCAGCGCGTGCATCTCACCGGCAAGGAATATCAGATGCTGGAGCTGCTCTCGCTGCGCAAGGGCACCACGCTGACCAAGGAAATGTTCCTCAACCACCTCTATGGCGGCATGGATGAGCCTGAGCTGAAGATCATCGACGTCTTCATCTGCAAGTTGCGCAAGAAGCTCGACGCGGCATCCGGCGGCCAGAACTACATCGAGACGGTCTGGGGCCGCGGCTACGTGTTGCGCGAACCGGAAGACATCCGCGTCAGCGCCTGAGCGAAGAGCGCCGTCCGAAACCTGTCTTTCTCGACAAAAAACCCGGCTCTGGCCGGGTTTTTGCTTGATGCCGACAATCAGCCCGAGCGGTTCGGTATAAGACACCCTGCCGCTCTGACTTTCTGTCTTCACACAATTCCGGACGGGAGACCGTCACGCACTTCCTGGAAATGCTCCGGTTGGCCAGCCGGATCAGGCGGCGATCTTCAAGGTGCGAAAACGCTCGAGCAGTTGTGGCCGGTTGAACGGCTTCAGCAGATAGCCCTGGGCGCCGGCGCGCTTGGCCCGCATGATCGAAGCGATATCGAGTTCGACCAGCGAAATCAGGATCTGCGGCCTGATCGGGCTCTCCATGGCGCGCACGCGACGGATGAGATCGACAGCGGCTACATCCGGCAAGGCGCCGTCGACGATGATGATGTCGGGCATGTCGGCGGCGCACATCTCCAGCGCGTCAAGTCCGCTGGCTGCTTCTATGACCACCATGTCGGAGCCGCCCAGTATGCGTTTTGCGACCTTCCTGATGACGCTTGAATCGTCGACGAACATGCAGCGTTTCATTTCCGGGTCCTCTTTGCCTTCTGGCAATCCGGTAGCGTCGTGGCATCCTAAATGCACCATAGGCCAATCTGGTAAAGAAGCCGAAAAGCCATTTGGTAAAATTTTTGAAAAGATGCCATTCGCAGGCTGTTCTTCGCAATGCTTCGCAACGGCCATCTTGGCGAAGTCGGCCTCACTTCAGTTGAGAGCCGCCGCGGGTATTGCGGGTTGGAATACTTCGGTTTCTTCGAGGCCAGGCGCGAATTTCAGGCAGCCGAAAGGACGATTTCTTCCGGCGTGGCGTGGATCGAAATCGTCATGTTGGCCTCACGCGCCAGAAGCAGCGTGTAATAAGGCTGTACCGAATGCGCGTCGATCGGCTCCTCCGGCTTGTGACCGGAATGCAGTTCGAGGAATTTTGGCGGCACGCGCAGCATCGGGCCGCTCGCGGCGAGCGCAAAGCGTGGCTCGGTTTCGAGGTTCTCAAGCGTCACGGAAAGCTTGCCGCCGCGCGGAATGGCGGCGTTGGCGACGAGGAGCAGGTTGAGCAGCAGCTTGACCTTGTTCTTGGGCAGCAGCGCGCGGGTTCCGTTCCAGCTCAGTTCCGGCTTCTCGTTCTTGAGGAAAGCAATGGCGACGGCTTCGGCGTCGCCGGTGTCGATCAGCATGCCGGCCGAGCCGGCGGCGCCGAAAGCGATGCGGGCGAATTGCAGGCGGGCCGAAGCGTTGCGGGCGCTCTGGCGGATCAGCTTCATGGCGTCTTCGTCGGCGCCGCCTTCGTCGAGCAGTTCGAGCCCGTTGTTGATCGCGCCGACCGGCGAGATGATGTCGTGGCAGACCCGGCTGCACAGAAGCGCTGCCAGATCGGGTGCGGAAAGGGTGAACAGATCGGCCATCGGCGAAAATCCCTGCAAAATTTCACGACTCACGGCCGAGCGATCTATTGTCGCCTGCCCACACGAATCACGCGCTCTCCTCGGGCTTTCTGAATACACAGCGCCCGTGCGTGCGGCAACAAATCCAAAATTGTGGTCATGGCAAATGGCGTGTTCACGCAGGCTGCCGATGAGCGATCCGAAACAGCCTTTGAACCGCCATGTTCATGTGTGAGCTTAATGGTTGAAAAAGAATTACGGCATAGTTTGCCCGTAACAGTTACCCTTAACGGCCGGCTAAAGAGCCGTACGGGTGCGAGGCGTCGGCGAAGGTGCTCCCTGACGGAGATTGGAAGCATGTTTTCCCGATTCTACGACCGGACCCTGTTCCGTGTCATCCCAGACCGGGCATTTGTCCGTGTCGTATCAATGACGATCGCGCTCATGGGCGTTCTCGTGTTCTCGACTTCAGCCCTGCGGGCCCAGGAATATACCGCTCAGGAGATTATCGATTCCGGTCACAAGTTCTTCGGCGCGACATCGGGCGGGCTCGCCACGGTCGTCGAGAAGATCTTTGCTTCCTACGGCCTGCCCAACGGTTATCTGCTGGGCGAAGAGGGCTCGGGCGCGCTGATCGGCGGCCTGACCTATGGCGAAGGCACACTCTACACCAAGAACGCCGGTGATCACAAAGTGTTCTGGCAAGGTCCATCGCTCGGCTGGGATTTCGGCGGCGAGGGGTCGCGGGTGATGATGCTGGTCTACAATCTCGACGACGTGAGCAGCCTTTACAACCGCTATGGCGGCGTTGCCGGCTCGGCCTATGTGGTGGCGGGCGTCGGCTTCAACGTGCTGAAGAACAACAACGTGCTGCTGGTGCCGATCCGTACCGGCGTCGGCGCTCGGCTCGGTGTCAATCTCGGCTATCTGAAGCTTACCGAGCGTGCCACTTGGAATCCGTTCTGACGTGAACCCGTCCCGTTGCGGCAAAAGCTTGCCGCAACGCTGGATTTCCGCCATGCCAACGTGGCACAGTCCAGCTTTCGTCCATAACGGGTGGTCACTTGGTTCAGTCGTTCCTGTTCTTTGCCCTCGGCTTCCTCTGCGCCGGATTTCTGGCGCTGATGATTGCCCCGGCCATATGGCGGCGGGCCGTCGCCTTGACGCGCAGGCGCATCGAAGCCTCGATACCGTTGACGCAAACCGAAATCCAGGCCGACAAGGACCGTATCCGGGCCGAGTTCGCCATGTCGGCGCGTCGTCTCGAAATGAGCGTCAAGGTGTTGCGGGAGAAGACGGCGGAGCAGCTGGTCGAGATCAATCGTGGCCGCGAGGCCCTGAAGGGCCTGGCGGTCGAGCGCATGGACAAGAACCAGGCGCTTAGCGAACTGGGGGCCAAGGGCGAGATGCTGCGGCAGCGCGAGGGCGAGCTGCAGCTTCTGTCGGACCGGCTCAAGGAAACCGAACGCAAGCTGGAAAAGCGCGCGCTCGAGCTCGAAAAGCTGGAGCGCATGTATGATGACGCCAGTTTTGCCTCCAGCAGCCGGCAGATCGAGCTCGTGGCGCGCGAATCCGAATTGCAGAAACTCGCCAGCGACATTTCGCTGCTGCGCGGCCAGCGCAAGGAAGCGGAAAGGCGCAACCAGGAGATCGCCGCCGAAAGCAAGGCCGCGCGCGATGCCCTGAAAGCCGAGAAGAAAAGGACCGCTGAGCTCGACAAGAAGCTCGAACGGCTGCTTGCCACGCTCGCCGATCGCGAGGAAAAGCTCGACCGCCGCGAAAAGGAACTGGCGCGGCTTCGCGAAAAGTCGAAAGCCGAGGACAGCGCACCGGCCTTGCGGCTGGTCGGCAAGGACGGTGGAGCCGCCAAGGGCGATGACGTCGACAAGGCAATCGCCAAGCTCGACAGCGATCGTGAGCGGCTCGAGGCCAGGCTGACGGCGCTGGCGCGCGAGAACAAGAGGCTGAAAGCGGATCTCGACGCGATGGCCGCGTCCGGCCCCACGGATGGCAGCTCCGCATTGCGCGAGCAGATGAACGAACTGGCGGCCGAGGTCGTCCACCTGACGGCCAAGCTCGAAGGACCTGATTCGCCGATCGCCAGGGCGCTGGCGGCACCCTCGGATGCGCGGTCCGGCCGCGGTGGCCGCAGCCTTGCGGACCGCGTGCGGGCGCTGCAGAAGGCCGCCACGGCAAACTGAAATCAGTCCCTGTTTGCAGAAAAATGATGCAGGGCGATGGCTGACGCCGCGGCGACGTTCAGGCTGTCGAAGCCTTGCGCCATGCCAATGCGCACCGTGTGCAGGCGGGCAAGCAGGCTTTCAGGCAGGCCTTCGCCCTCGGTGCCGAGATAGAGCGCCAGGCGCTCGCTCGGCCGCGCATCGCGTATGTCGGTCTGCCCGCGTGGCGACAGCGCAAACTGGCGATAGAAGCGGCGGTCAAGCGTTGCCGTGAAGTCGGCGGCGTCGGTGAATGACGCGAAGGGGATTTTGAGCGCGGCGCCGACCGAAACGCGGATCGCCTTGCGATAGAGCGGGTCGCAGCATGTCGCATCCAGCAATACCGCATCGGCGCCAAAGGCGGCGGCGTTGCGGAAGATCGAACCCATATTGTCATGGTTGGCGATGCCGACGAGCACCACGAGCAGCGCGCGGGCTGGCAAGGCATCGAGCAGGGCCTCCGCCGTCCGCGGCGAACCCTTGCGGCCTATGGCCAGGATGCCGCGATGCATGTGAAACCCGGCGATCGCGTCCATCACCGCGCTGGTGGCGACATAGACCGGCAGGTCTGCCGGCGCCTTGCGCAGGATGGCCTCGAGGCCAGCCAGCCGGTTTTCCAGAACCAGCACCGATTCGGCTGCAAAGCGTCCCGTCGACAGCAGCAGGTCGAGCACCACCTTGCCTTCGGCAACGAAGCGGCCTTGCCGACCGGCGAGGTCACGCTCGCGGATGTCGAGATAGGCGGCAACACGCGGGTCTTGCGGGTCGTCGATACGAATGGGGTCCATGCGTTCCTCGCGGCCATCGCACGCGTCCGAAAAACCGATCGGCTCCCGGCGCATACCCTGGGTTCGGAAAGCACGATGCGACAATTCAGGACTGTCAGCTACCTCCGTGCGTCCGGATCGACGCACGTCGCCGCGAAAGCGTTATCACCGATTACAAGGCGGGCTTGTCAGGTCAGGTGCCAGCGCGCCGCAAGCGTTGCGCCATGTGGGACAACTCATCCTGGCCGCTGCCGAAAATGCCGTCCAGCATGCCGAGCAGTTCACGCACGGCGTCGGACTTGCAGGAATAGTAGATCATCTGACGATCGCGACGGGTGTCCACGAGGTCGAGGGCCCGTAACTTGGCCAGATGTTGCGACAGGGCGGATTGGCTGAGCATTACCTTCTCGGCGATGGCGCCAACCGACATTTCGCCGTCGATCAGGTAGCTCATGATCAACAGCCGTTTTTCATTGCCCATCAGCATCAGAAATTCTGCTGCCGATTCGGCGTTGGCGATTAGCTTTGTCGAGACCATCGATCCCCCGTGCCTTTTGCTCATCCCGACGCCATGGGGGCAATGGCATCTGATTCCATAAACTCACTTGTGAATAGGCGCTGGCGAGTCAGCTCCAATAGCAAAGGTAGAACATTTCGTTCAAATCTCAAGCATTGCTTTTGATCCAATACGATTAAGTGTCAGTTTTTTGCATTGGCGCCGGTTCTGGCGATGCTGGCCATCTCGACCAGAACCTGCCGCAATTCCCCTGCCGACGCCAAAGGTTGCGGGAAGAAGACCCGGCAAACATTGTCGCCCGACACCAGATCCATACCATCGGCATCGAATCCGGCAATGGTCCAGCCGTCGCCGGAAGCCTTGGCGAAATGACGCGCATAAACCGCGATCGCGTCGAGATGGTCGGCGTTCATGTGGTCGACGGCGGATTGTTCGCTCGCGGCCAGCTCCTCGACGATCGGTCCGCTGTTGAGCAGGTTGGATCGATCGAGCTGATAAGCCTTGCCGAAGCCTCCATTCAGGCTGGCGTGTCGCGGTTCCAGTCGAAAAATCGAAAAGTCGCCGAGCCCGGCGTAGAGGCTCGCCTTGGGATTGCGGTTGAGATAACGGCGCTCGGCGCGTGCATGCGCGTTCGATCCGCGCTCGAGGCGTGCCGCCTGGCAGACCAGCGTCAGGCGTGGGTGCGCCAGCGGGTCGCCCTTGCCGGGCTCGCCGACCAGCAGGGAACAGCGCGGATCGGCAAGCAGGGCGCCGGTGTGCGCCGAGAGCATCGAAACCAGGATCAGCGGCGCGCCGTCGATGTCCGTGGCCACACCGACCCTGCTGGCCAGCGGCGAGCCGGTTTGCGGCTCGATCACCGCCAGCGCGCCGAAACGGGCGCGGCGCAGAAGCGTCTTCGCCAGGCGGATCGCCTCGGCGTCAGTCTCGCGGATCACGGCTTTCTTCTGGTCCGTCAAAACGCCCATCGCAATAAGCTGATTTTTCTTCTCTAGTTATTGGCCTGCATGCCGAGTTTGACAAGGTCGTCGATCTCGGTTTTCGCAAAGCCGAAACGCGCCAGCACTGTCGACGGCGACAGATCCTCGTCGCCAGGCTTCGTTGCCGGTGCCGGCCGCGAGCCCAAGAAACGCGGCGCCGGCGCAGGGCGCTCAAACGCACCCGTTGTCACGAAGGAATCGCGCGACCGATTGTGTGGATGATGCTTCGCCTCACGCAGCGACAGGACCGGAGCAACGCAGGCATCGGTTTCGGCAAACAGCCGGTCCCAGTCGTCGCGTGATTTCCGCCTGATCCGGTCGGCAATGGCGGCGCGCATCGGTGGCCACTGCGACTTGTCATACTGGCCGGGTACAAACCGTCCGTCGAGTGGCAGCAGCCTGGCGAATTCGGCGAAGAATTGCGGCTCCAGGCAGCCTATGGCGATGTGCCCGCCATCCGCCGTCTCATAGGTGTCGTAGAAGGGAGCGCCGGAATCGAGCAGGTTCGCGCCACGCCTTTCGTCCCAAAGGCCAGCCGCCGTCAGGGCGTGCAGGGGCGTCGCCAGCATCGAGACGCCCTCAACCATCGCGGCGTCGATTACCTGGCCCTTGCCGGTGCGCGCGCGTTGGAACAGGGCGGCCAGCACGCCGGCAACCAGCATCATGGTGCCGCCGCCATAGTCGGCGACGAGGTTGAGCGGCGGGACTGGGCGGCTGTCCGCGTGTCCAATTGCGTGCAGCAGGCCCGAATAGGCAAGGTAGGTGATATCGTGGCCGGCGCGGCCCGCGAGCGGTCCATCCTGGCCGAAGCCGGTCATGCGTCCGTAGATCAGAGCCGGGTTGCGCGCCAGAACGATATCCGGACCGAGGCCAAGCTGCTCCATGACGCCTGGGCGAAAGCCTTCGACCAGAAGGTCGGCCTTTTCGGCAAGGCGCAGCGCCAGTTCGGTGCCTTCCTGGCGCTTCAGGTCGATCCGAAGGATGGAGCGGCCGTGACGATCGATGTTGTATTCATCCGGCAGCGACAGCAGCGGCCGGTCCGAACCAGCCCGTTCGATGCGCAGCACCTGCGCGCCCATTTCCGAAAGCATCAGGCCCGCCAACGGCACGGGACCGAGCCCGGCCATCTCGATCACCTTCAGCCCGGCAAGCGGGCCGGTCTTTCCGGCGGTGGATATGCCGGTGTTCATGACCAGCTATTTCGGTGCCATGCGGATGGCGCCGTCGAGGCGGATGGTTTCGCCGTTCAGCATCTGGTTCTCGATGATGTGCAACGCAAGGGCCGCATATTCGGATGGCTCGCCGAGACGCGACGGGAAGGGCACCGCGGCGCCCAGCGAATCCTGCACCTCCTGCGGCATACCGGCCACCATCGGTGTCTTGAAGATGCCGGGCGCGATGGTGCAGACCCGGATACCGGAACGGGCAAGGTCGCGCGCCACCGGCAGCGTCATGCCGACGACGCCACCCTTGGAGGCTGAGTAGGCGGCCTGGCCGATCTGGCCGTCATAGGCGGCGACAGAGGCGGTGTTGACGATGACACCACGCTCGCCGCCTTGCAGCGGCTCGAGCCTTGCGGCGCGGTCGGCGACGAGACGGATCATGTTGAAAGTGCCGATCAAATTGACTTCGATCACCTTGCGGTACTGATCGAGGGGATGGGGACCATCCTTGCCGATCGTTTTCACGCCGATGGCGATGCCGGCGCAATTGACCAGGATACGTGGCTCGCCAAGCTTGGCGGCGACCTCGGCGAGAGCGGCAGTGCCACCGTCGGCGCTGCTGACATCGCATTGGACGGCAATGCCGCCGATCTCGGCCGCAACCTTTGCCGCGCGGTCAATGCCGACGTCGAAGATGGCGACGCGGGCGCCCTTGGCGGCAAGCGCGCGCGCCGTTGCCTCGCCAAGACCGGAACCGCCGCCGGTAACGATCGCGATCTGGCCGTTCGGGTTCATGGCGTCATCCTTTCACGTGAGAACAGGGACTGATCAGGCGCCAGGTCGGCTCGCAAGGTCAACCCATCACTGTGATGTGATCGGCAACCCTGGCCTGATCGGCGTGGCAGACTTCGCCCGAGAGCCTGGCGACCGCGCCCGGCGTGATCTCGTGCGACAGCAGCCGGTCGAGATCGACGGGGCGTGGCATCGAAATCTGGCCGCGCGGGATCCTCTTGAAGCCGAGCGGTCCGTAATAGGGCTCGTCGCCAACCAGCATGACGGCGGGCGCGCCGGCCTTGGCGGCCGCTTCCAGCGAGATCGCTACCAGCCGGCGGCCGATGCCGAGGTTCTTGAAGGCCGGCCGCACCGCAAGCGGCCCGAGCATCAGGGCGCGGCCGGCGCCGGCGGCAATGCGGGTCATGCGCACCGAAGCGACGACGGTATCGCCATCGACGGCGACAAAGGACAGCGACCGCTGGTGCCCTCCAGCCTCGCGGATCTTGTAGGCGGCCAGCACGAAACGGCCGGGCCCGAAGGCCTCGTCATTGATGGCTTCGATCTGGAGGTCATGCGCCGGGGTTTCCGGCAGGTATTTCACGTCGGCAAGGCTCATGGTCTTTGCGTTCCGGTAGAGGAGGAAAGGTTTGCTGCAAACGGCAGCATTCGCCAGTCAGCGCTTCATCAAGCGCGGGCGCCCTTTCGTCGTCGGTCAAACCGGATCAAGGCAAAGTCGAACATGCGGATTGTCCGCTAGCATCAATTTCCCGCGGCTGCAATCGGAGGCTTCTTGGGCCACGCCATCGCTTGACGGTCTGTTCAGCGTCAGGCGATTTCCGCGCAGCCGCCTGGTGTCCTACATGGAAGGCAAGCAGGAAAGGAACATGCGATGGGATTGCTGGTCGACGGCAAATGGCAGGACCGCTGGTACGACACCAAGGACAGCGGCGGCAAGTTCGTGCGGGCGCGATCGCATTGGCGCGACTGGATCACCCGCGACGGAGCGCCAGCCGAAGGCCGCAGCCGCGGCTTCAAGGCAGAGCCCGGCCGCTATCACCTCTATGTCTCGCTTGCTTGTCCGTGGGCGCACCGGACGCTGATCTTTCGGGCGCTGAAGAAGCTCGAAGGCATCATATCGGTGTCGGTGGTGCATCATTTCATGGGTGCCAACGGCTGGACGTTCCTGGCCGAGGACGGCGCCACCGGCGACACGCTCTACGGCCTCGACTTCCTGCACCAGATCTATACCAGGGCCGATCCGGCCTATTCGGGCCGGGTAACGGTGCCGGTGCTGTGGGACAAAAAGGAGCAGACCATCGTCTCCAACGAATCCTCCGAGATCATCCGCATGCTGAATTCAGCCTTCGATGAATGGGGGGACGCCAGCCTCGATTTCTATCCGCAGGCGCTGCGCGGCGAGATCGATGCGATCAACGCGCTGGTCTATCCCTCCGTCAACAACGGCGTCTATCGCGCAGGCTTCGCAACCACGCAAGGCGCCTATGAGGAAGCATTCGGTGAGCTGTTCTCGGCGCTCGACACGCTGGAGGACCGCCTCTCGGGACAACGCTATCTGGTCGGCGATCGTATCACCGAGGCCGACTGGCGGCTGTTCACCACGCTGGTGCGCTTCGACCCGGTCTATGTCGGTCACTTCAAATGCAATCTGCGCCGCATCGCCGACTATCCGAACCTGTCGAACTATCTGCGCGATCTCTATCAGGTGCCTGGTGTCGCCGAGACGGTGAACCTGCATCACATCAAGGCGCATTATTACGGCAGCCACGAGACGATCAATCCGACGCGGATCGTGCCGGTTGGCCCTGAACTCGATTATGCCGAACCGCATGACCGGGCGCGGTTCCGCAAAGAGGCGGCCTGATCTACCAGTAAGGCGATGCGGGCTCGCCGCCAAAAATCTCGGCGATCCGGCGTAGCGTTGCCGGCGTCGTGTCTTCCGGCAGGCGGTCGAGCGGGAAGAAGCCTGCCTCGGCGATCTCGTGATCCGGCAGCTTCGGCGCGGTCTGGCTGAAGTGCTCGATCAGGTAGAGGCCGACATGGTCGCGGCGGCTGGAGCGGCGGTTGAAATGCATCGACCTCAGTACCGGCGGGGCGTTCAGCGCGATGTTGCCTTCCTCGGCAAGTTCGCGCGTCAGCGCCTCGGCGAGCGTCTCGCCGACCTCGACCCCGCCACCGGGAAGTTGCCAGCCCGGAACATAGGTATGGCGAATGAGGAAGACCGAATTGGATGCCTTGTCCTGAACGAGGCCGCGCACGCCAAGCGTCATCGGTCGCCGCAGCACGAAATAGACATGGAACAGCCTTGCCCTGAGCCCTGCCCAGCCAGTCTGGCGGAAAGCGTCTCGCGAGCCTGTCGTCATCAGTAGAGAAACCGTGGGTGGAAAGCGGGAAGCGCGTCGCATATGAAAGACGGATGTTCAGGCTCGCGCATATTTCCGATGTCCATCTGGGGCCGCTTCCCGATGTAACCTATCGCGATCTCGCCTCCAAGCGCGTGATCGGTTACGTCAACTGGCAGCGCAATCGCCGCCGCCACATGCATGACGCCGTCATCGACACGATCGTCGCCGACATCAAGGCGAGGAGCCCCGATCACCTCGCCGTCACCGGCGACCTGGTCAATCTGGCGCTCGACGCCGAAATCGAAATGGCCAGGCACTGGCTGGAGACGCTGGGATCGCCACATGACGTTTCGGTCGTTCCGGGAAACCACGACGCCTATGTTCCCGGAGCCTTCGACAAGGTCTGCCGGTCATGGGCGGCGTGGATGAGCGGCGACGGCATCAACACGCCGGTCGATCGCAACGCCTTCCCCTATCTGCGCGAGCGCGGCGAGGTCGCACTGATCGGCGTCTCGACGGCGCGCGCCACCGCGCCGTTCATGGCCAACGGTTTCTTCATGGAAGGGCAGGCGGGGCGGCTCGGCAAGATTCTCGACGCGACGGGCCGGCAAGGGCTGTTTCGCGTGATCATGATCCATCATCCGCCGGTGCGCGGCGCGGTCTCGCAGCAAAAGCGGCTGTTCGGCATTGCCCGGTTCCACAAGATCATTCGCCGCCATGGCGCCGAGCTCGTCCTGCACGGCCATTCGCACCTGCCGTCGCTGTTCTTCATCGGTACCCGGGGCACCCGGGTTCCGGTGGTCGGCGTCGCCGCCGCCGGCCAGGCGCCGGGCGGCAAGCACCCGGCGGCGCAGTACAATCTGTTCGACATCGACGGCGAAAAGGGCAATTGGCGGATCCGGCTGACCCGGCGTGGCCTGACCGGGCCAGCAATACCGCCTTCCGATCTGCAGACGCTGGAGCTGGGTGCCGCAGCTGCTACGGCCGTAAGCTGAGGACCATGGCCACGATGCGGTCCCAGAACAAGGCGACCGACACCGCCAGCCCGACCAGTGCGCCAGCGGCGATCAGGCCAAGGCCGGACAGGAACGCCGACCAGCCCGCGCTGCGCGTCGTCGACCGCAGTGGGGGCTCGGCTTCCCGAACGTCGGCGCGTTTCAGGCCGGCGACAGCCGGCTCGACGCCACCTTCCATCATTCTCTGACGCTCGACGACACGCTCGGCGACGTAGCGCGTCACGGAATCGGCAACGGGCCTCATGTCGGTCGATTCGGCAAGCACCACACGGCCGATGCGGGTGTCCCTGAGGAAGCGATAGGTGCGGCGGTCGCGTCCCATCGCGACATGGCTGACGGCGTCGATCCACAGCCGCGGCTGCAAGCCGGACGAGACGACGAAGTCGAAATTGTCCATGTCGGCGGGAACATCGGCAAAAACCGGCGCCAGTTCCGCGGCAAGCAGCTCGAGGCGCATGCGATGGGCTTCGCGCATATCGACGACGACGTCGTCACGGTCGGCAAAGGCATTCTTCACGTCACGGATGGCGTCGGACAGTTTTTTCGACGGATCGTTTATCTTCTCGCCTGCTTCCTTCATTGGCGTTTGCCTCGCGGGTTTGGTTAACACGGAGTTAACACAGCCGCCGGCAAAATGCACTGGCGAGATCGGCGGGATCGAGGCGTTCCGGAAGGGATCGCGCCCGACAGAGTCAGCTGGCCGCGGCGGCGAACTTCAGGCGATGCGGCCTGGCGCGGCGGTTGGTGTTGCGGCGAATGATCTCGGCGACGAGAGCGGGGGCTTCCTCGATCAGCATATGGCCGGCCTCCAGCACGTGATGCACGTGAAAATGCGCCGGCAAGCCATCCGCCTGGGTAAAGGGCAGCACCGTGTCATCGGTTCCCCACACCACCATCACCGGCATGTTCAGCCCTTCCAGGCGGTCGCGCGGGATGACGCCTTGCCGATCGTCCGCGGTCATGGCGGCCGCGATCTCGACAAGCTTCGGCGACTGGCCGGAACGCTTGCGCATGTCGCAAAGCACGTCGACGATGCGCTCCGAAGGCGGACTGCGGGGGCCGGACATGGCGGCAAGGCAAGCCTGGATCTCGGCTTTGTCGGCAGCGCCGGCATAGCGGCGCAACAGCGGGCCGTTGATCTCGGGGCCAAAGCCGCCCGGAGCCAGAAGCGTCAGCGAGGCCACTTTTCCAGGCTCGGCCAACGCCATCAGCGTTGCCACCGCACCGCCCATCGAGTGGCCGACGAGATGAACGCGCTTCAGCCCACGCGCCGACAGATCGGCGAGAATGGCCTTTGCCGCCACCTTGGCTGGGCCGGCCGCGGGAAAATCGAGCGATAGCCCGTGCCCCGGCAGATCATAGGCCAGCGTGCGCGCGGAAGGCGCCAGCGAGGAGATCACCTCGCGCCAGACATCGTGGCAGCCGCCGAAACCATGCAGCAGGACGATGGCCTTCGAGCCAACACCCTGTTCGGCGGCATAAAGCGATGAGGTCATGAAAGCTAAAGGCTTTTGATCTATTTATTATTGCAGGACGCGCGACATCGAATGTGGCTGAATTGCTCCTTGTCCAGGGCGATAGCCAGTAAAATCTTCGCGATTGACAGCGGTTGCCGACAGAAACCCCGGAGCCGATCGACATTCGGCGATCGGAGTGCATCGTATTCCTTCTTGGCGTGGTGCGTCATGCCACGATCCGTGCATGTCGTTCGTGCTAGCTGGCGTTGCCGAGCCCGGCGGCGCGCAAGGCATCGACCAGCCGATCGGTCAGATCGGCCGGGTATTTCCTGTCGACGAAAGTTGAGCGCGGATTGGCGGCGAATTTCGGAAACTTGGCGGTCAGTTCATCGAGCAGCTTGCGCACCTGCGCGTCCTGGCCAGCGATCTTGGCGCCGATCAGCCGGGCGGCCAGATAATGCGACTTGGTCGCGGTCGTTCTCAACGCGTTGCTGGCAATGGTGGCCTTGCTCATGTCGCCAAGCATGAATTCGCCGGCGAAAAGCCCGAAATCCCACCATGTCGGGTGCCCGCTGGAGGTGTCCACGGCATGGGCGAGGATCGGCGTTCCCTCGGCATATCGGCCGGCGAAAATCAGCCCATAGCCATAGGCGGCGGCCATGGCGAGATCATAGGGGTTGAGATCATAGGCCTTCCGCATCCAGCGGAGCGCTTCGTCGGCATTGCCGATGCGTGAATTGATGTAGCCGTAGGAGCGATGCGCGTAAGGGCTGGTCGGTCCCATCTGCACGGCGCGATGGGCAAGTTCCACGGCTTTCTCGACCGTCGCATCCGGTGGATAGGCGTAGTGATCGTTAACCGCCTCGAGATGCAGCGAGGCAAGCTCAGAATAGACCAGTGACGATTTCGCCCCGTTGCCGGCAAGGGCCTCGAGGCAGCGATATGCGGCCTCATGGGTCTTGCCGTTCTGGTCGAGATAATACTTGTCGTTGAGCAGCAAGCACTGCGTCAGGCCGGTCTGAATGCCGCTTTGCTCGATGTAGCTGTAGATCGTGCCGGAAGCGGGAACGGCCGAAGTCAAGATGCCGGCAATATGGTCCTCGACGGCGGCCGGCGCGCTGTCGGCGGCAGTCAGGTTGCGCGACAAAAGCACCCGTCCTGTTGCCATGCTCTGCAGTTCGATCGTGATATCGCCGGCGTTAGGGCCAGGCAGGATGTCGAATATGAAGCTCGTGGCATCATTGGCCGGATCGGGTCCGTTGGCGGCGTCGCGACCGATGAAGTCGATCGTATCGAAGCTGCTCAGGCCGGCGCGCAGCGACGCGGCGACCCGGCTGGCATCGGCGCCATCGGCCTTGACGGCGATGTAGACGAGCGGCAGGGCCTCAGCCATTGGCAATGGGGCGATGCTGCTGGTTGCGCCGGCCGTCTCGATCGTTGCCGACACGTCGCCGCCCGCCAGCAAGGCCGTGCTGCCCTGACGGAGGATCAGAACGCCCAGCATGGCGATGACCAGGGCGATCGCCATCCAGAAAAAGCGGAGATGGCGCACCACCGAGGGGGTGGGCGAGGGCACGGCAGCCAGCAATGGCGCGGCGGGAACAGTGTCGCCGGTGTCAGTGGGTCGTTCGGCCGGGGCCGCCGCCTCTGCTTGCCCGGCAGGCTGCAGGGTTTCCGGCAGGCGGATCGCATTGAGCTCATAGGCTGGAACATAACCGCCGCGTGGAATGGCGATGCGGACGGGCTCGGCGACGCCTTCGTTGGCGAAATAGTGTTGCAGCAGGTCGCGCAACCTGCCCGCCTGTACCCGGACCACGGCATCGGTCGACGGATCGAAATCGCCGTCCTTGCCGAAGACGTCCATGGCGATGGAGAAGCCCTTCAGCCTGTCGGCTTCCCCTGCCTGCTCGCGCTCGACAAGATAGCGAAGCAGTTTACGCGCGCGCTCGGATCTCCCGAACGTTTCGCTGGCAAGCAGTCGCTCCAGTGTCTCGCGCACTGCGGGGGCGGCAGGCGTCGCATGCTGCAAGTGTCGATCCTCTCGACGTCGGCACAGGTTGAGGTGCGATCATATCGTTCCCGCACCACCACACAAGTATACACCCATTATGCGATCACGTACCCCACCGGATAATTCAGCGGTGGTTAATGATGCGAAGGATCGGAACCGATCACCAGATGGGGATGGTCCCGACCTTCGTTCTGGTCGTGCGTCAACCGGCCCTTTTGCCGACAATACGGTTGGCGGCGGACATCACCGCTTCCAGCGAAGCGGCAACGATGTTGGTGTTGATGCCAGCGCCGAACAGCTTGCCATCAGGATATTCCATCTCGACATAGGAGATGGCCGAGGCGTTCGAGCCGCGCTGCATCGAGTGCTCGGAATAGTCGAGAACCGACATCTCGACGCCGAGATGGCGCGACAGCGCATCGACGAAGCCGTCGATCGGACCGGTGCCGGTGCCTGATATCGTCACTTCCTTGCCGTTGTCGAGGATGGTCGCCTCGACCACGCGCCGGCCCTTGACCACGGTGTCCGGATAGGTGTGGTGGTCGAGGAATTTCAGCCGCGCGCCCGGCTGGTCGACATAGGTCTCGAGAAAGCGCTCGTAGATGCGCCTGGCCGGCACTTCCTTGCCCTCGGCATCGGTGATCGCCTGGATTTCCTGGCTGAATTCGATCTGCAGGTTGCGCGGCAGGTTGAGGCCGTAATCGGCCTGCAACACATAGGCGATGCCGCCTTTGCCCGACTGCGAGTTGATGCGGATGATCGCTTCGTAGCTGCGGCCGACATCGGCCGGATCGATCGGCAGATAAGGCACTTCCCACAGGCTCTTGTTGGCCTTTTTCAGCGCCTTCATACCCTTGTTGATGGCATCCTGGTGCGAGCCGGAAAAGGCCGTGTAGACGAGCTCGCCGACATAGGGGTGGCGCTCGGGGATCTTCAACTGGTTCGAATATTCGTAGACGTCCTTCATCCGGTTGATGTCGGAGCAGTCGATCCCCGGGTCGACACCTTGCGTATACATGTTGAGCGCCAGCGTGACGATGTCGACATTGCCGGTGCGCTCGCCATTGCCGAACAGGGTGCCTTCGACGCGGTCGGCGCCGGCCATCAGGCCGAGCTCGGTGGTGGCGACGCCGGTGCCGCGGTCATTGTGCGGATGCAGCGAGATCAGCAGGTTCTCGCGGTTGTCGAGGTTGCGGCACATCCATTCGATGCGGTCGGCATAGATGTTGGGCGTCGACATCTCGACCGTCGACGGCAGATTGATGATCAGCTTGTTGTCGGGCGTCGGCCTGACGATCTCGGTGACGGCGTTGCAGATCTCCAGCGCCACTTCGAGTTCGGTGCCGGTAAAGCTTTCCGGCGAATACTCGAAGCGAAAGCCGCCGCCAGCCTTGGCCGCCATGTCGGTGATCATCTTGGCGGCGTCGGTGGCGATGCGCTTGATGCCGCCGATGTCTTTTTCGAAGACGACGCGGCGCTGCAATTCGCTGGTCGAATTGTAGAAATGGACGATCGGGTTGGTAGCGCCCTTGAGTGCTTCGAAAGTGCGGGTGATCAGTTCCGGCCGGCACTGCACCAGCACTTGCAGCGAGACATCGGCCGACACGTTGCCCTCCTCGATGCACCAACGGGCAAAATCGAAATCGGTCTGCGATGCGGACGGGAAACCGATCTCGATCTCCTTGAAGCCCATGTCGAGCAGCAGCGCGAACATGCGCGCCTTGCGATCGTGGCCCATCGGATCGATCAGCGCCTGGTTGCCGTCGCGCAGGTCGACGGAGCACCAGATCGGCGCCTTGTCGATGACCTTCGAGGGCCATGTACGGTCGGTGAGGCCAACGGTTGGATAGGGTTGATATTTGCGGGCCGCATCAGGCATGCCCCGGGCTGCGTGCTGCATGCCCTGGGCTGCGTGCTTGCTGCCGGCGACAGCGTTGGGGCGGATTTCTTCTCGTGCGTTCATCGTCGTTTCTCCCGGCGGCTCACGGGTCCACCCTCGGGCGGATTGATGGCGAGCTGCGCCTTTACCAGATTTTCGTTCGCTTGATGTGACTTGCCAATTGTTATGACTGGCCAAGGAGCATGTGCCTGCGCGGCGGTTCGACCGCCGGGCGCTCCTTCAGCGAACCCGGCGATCGCCGATAAGGCCGAGAAGAAGCAGGGTGGAAGCCAGCGCGCGCACGGTCTCGCCGGAAAAACCGGTCGGACGGGAAGCGTTGGCGGCGCGCGTGTTCATGGCGGCTCTCATACAGGAGCGGTTCGTGAGAGGCAAGTGGGACCGCATGGCGGGCCAGTGTTTGTCGAGTAATGTACCCACGCGAGTGCTCTTCCCCGCGCGCTGCAAATGCGCCAGACTTGGACATCGAGGGGGCCGCGATGTCCTGTCGTCGGGAGGGGTCATCCATGAATTTCGTGTTCTTCTCGCCGCATTTTCCCGCCAACGGCGCCGATTTCTGCGATCGGCTGAAGAAGGCCGGGGCCACGGTGCTCGGCATCGGCGACGCACCCTACGACGCGCTGGACGGCAAGCTGAAGGCGGCGCTTTCGGAATACTACCGTGTCGCCGACCTGGAGGACTACGATCCGGTGTTCCGGGCGATGGGTCATTTCATCCACAAATGGGGCCGCATCGACCGTTTTGAATCGCTCAACGAGCATTGGCTGGAACTGGAAGCCAACATCCGCACCGACTTCAACATCTATGGCACCAAACTCGATTTCGTGAAGAATTTGAAGCGCAAAAGTCGCATGCGCGCCTTCTTCCGCAAGAGCGGGGTGGACACCATCGCGCAGCGAAAATGCTCCGACCGAACCGGGGCCATGACCTTCATCCGCCGCGTCGGCTATCCGGTGGTGGTCAAGCCCGACACCGGCTCCGGCGCCTCGAACACCTTCAAGATCTCCAACGCCAGGGAACTCGACCAGTTCTTCAGGGACAAGCCCGAGGACGTAACCTTCGTCATGGAACAGTTCATCGAGGGGCTGGTGGTGACGTTCGACGGGCTGGTCAACCGCGACGGCGAGGTGGTGCTGGCCGCCAGCCACCGCTACGACCAGAGCGTCATGGAGGTGGTCAACAAGGACCGCCACATGAGCTACACCTGTTTTCCCAGGATCAGCCCGGCGGTCGAGGAGGCAGGCCGCAAGATCCTGAAGGCATTCGACGTGCGCGAGCGCTTCTTCCACATCGAGCTGTTCGAGACCCGGGACGACCGCGTCATCGCGCTGGAGGTCAACATGCGACCGCCCGGCGCCTGGATGACCGATGCGATCAACTACACGTTCGACATCGACGTCTATGCGGCCTGGGCCGACATGGTGGTCAAGGACGCCGCCGGTGGCCCCTATGAGGGCAAGTATTTCACCGCTTACGCCAGCCGCAAGCGTCACCTTCACTATTTGCACAGCCATGAGGACGTGCTAGCGGCGCACCGCGACAAGATCGTCCATCATCAGGCCATTGAAGAGGTTTTCAGCCGCGCCATGGGAAATTACGCCTACCAGATGCGCTCGAAGGACCCAGCGGCGCTGCGCGAGGCGGTCGCCTACATCCACGCGGAAAAGGCGTGAGGCGATGGATATATCCTATCACAGGAATTTCTCGGGCAATCTCGGCCGCGACATGGAATACAAGCGCTATGGCCATGCCGGGCGGCCGGTGGTGGTGTTCCCGACCTCGCAAGGACGGTTCTACCAGTTCGAGGATTCGGGCGGGGTGGGCGCGCTGGCCGAGTTCATCGACACCGGCCGCATCCAGCTGTTCACGGTCGACGGCATCGATTCGGAATCCTTCTTCGACAAGCATGCCGATGCCGCGCATCGCATCGCCCGTCACGAGGCCTATTTCCGCTATGTGCGCGAGGAGGCACTGCCGGAGTTCCTGTCCATGGCCGCGCAAGCCAATGGCGGGCGCAAGCTGAAGCCGCTGTTCTCAGGCTGTTCGATGGGCGCCTACCACTCGTCGAACTTCGTTTTCCGCTTTCCGGAACTGGCCAGCGGCGTCATCGCGCTGTCGGGCGTCTATTCGGCCCGCGACTTCTTCGGCAAGGCGCTGGACGGCGACATCTTCTACAATTCGCCTCTCGACTATCTGCCCGGCATCGTCGACCAGAAGCTGCTTGGCCGCCTGAAGGCGCTGCGGCTGATCTTCTGCTGCGGGCAAGGCGCGTGGGAAGAGCGGATGCTGGTCGAGACGCGCAAGCTGGAACAGATCCTGCGCGACAAATCCATTCCCGCCTGGGTCGACTATTGGGGCGGCGACGTCAGTCATGACTGGCCGTGGTGGCACAAGCAACTGGTCTATTTCTTCGGCCGCTGGCTGGATGATGATCTGATGCATCGTCTTGACTGATGACCACGCCAGAACCCATACGCCGCTTTGTCGAGGCCACCAATGAAGGCGATACCGAAGCTTTTCTTGGCGCCTTTGCCGACAACGCGGTTTTGAGCGACTGGGGACGATCGTTCCAGGGCCGCGAGCAGATTGCCCGCTGGAACCAGTCGGACAATATCGGCGTGAAGTCGCATCTTCGCATCGTCCGCATCACGGCGGCTGAAGGCAGCTACCGCGTCCACATCGCCGTCACAGGGGACGGCTTCAACGGCGAGGGCGACATGACCTTCACGCTGGACGGCGATCGCATAGCGAGCCTCGTCATCACCTGACATTACCCTTCCTGGCATGCCGGCAAAGGTGCGGCCTCGCGTTCCGGTGCCGACCCGCGACGCAGGTCAAGGAAGACGACTATAGCGGGGCAGCCGGCCCAGGACCGGCCGGCATTCATGGAGACCGGCCCTTCACTCCCTGACACTTCTCGCCACCAGCCGCGCCACGCTCGGGCCGACCAGCAGCACGATCAGGAAGCGCGCCGATTGCAATGCCATGACGAAGGAGATGTCGACGCGTCGCGCGGCGGCGGCGATGATGGCGATGCTGTCCATGCCGCCGGGGCTGGTCGCCAGATAGGCGGTCAGCGGATCGATGCCGAGCAGATGGCTGATCACGAAGGCGAGGCCGCCGCAAAAGGCGATCAAGGCCACGATCGAGGCGATGATCTGCGGCAAGGCGCGCGCCGCATGGCGCAGGATCGCTCGGGTGAAATTCAGGCCGATCGACCAGCCGACCAAGGCATAGCTGACGGCCAGCAGCCATGGCGGCAACTGCATTTCCACGCCAAGGCCGAGATGGATGATGGAGCCGAGGATGAAGGTGCCGAGGAAGAAGGGTGAGGGCAGCCTGAGCAGTTTTCCCGACAGGCCGCCGACAAGCGCAATGCCGATGGTGGCGGCGAAGGCTTGCGGCTCGATCGGCGGAAACCAGATGATGGCGGGGATTTCAACGCCCGACGTGTCGACCCACATCTTGGCAATGAGAGCCGCGGACATCGAGACGAAGATAACGCGCAGATATTGCATGAAGGCGACGAGCCGCTGGTCGGCCCCGAAGGCGCCGGCCATCAGCACCATGGCGGTGGAGGCACCTGGCGACGAGCCCCAGACGGCGGTGGTGCCGGGCAGGACGCGCCAGCGGCTGATCAGCCAGCCGAGCAGGCTGGAGGCTGTGACGGTGGCAATCACCACACCGAGAAACAGCGGCCATTCCCGATAGAAAACGGGAAAGATGCCAGCCGAGATCGAAGCGGCGACGAGGCAGCCGACGACCGCCTGGGCGGCGCCGAACAGAAGGCGCGGCACGCGCACCGTGGCGCCATTGGTGCCGGCGACGATCGCCGCCAGCATCGGTCCAATCAGCAGCGCCGCCGGCAGCGCGGCGAGTTCCAGCGCACCGGCAAACAGCGTCGAAACGATCAGCAGGGCCAGCCATTGCCAGAGCTTGTGCAGGCGCGTCATGCGCTCGACAGCGGACTGGTCTTGGGGCTGCTCGGCCGAGGAATCCATGTTTTGGTCTTAGCCTCGAAGCGGGACGATGCGAACCCCGCCGAGCCGAAAAAGGATGCCCGCCTTGGAGCGGTTCATCGTTTCGCGAAAACGCAGAACCGCTCCATCTCTTTGCCTGGACGCAATTCTCAAGGGCAAGCGCTGTGCGCTTTTCCCGGGAGAACCGTTTCACACTCTTCCTTGAGTTGCTCTTTGCCTGAGCATGATCTTTTCCGAAAACCGTTTTCCACTTTTCGGGATCATGCTCTAGCCGGTCTTGCCGTCGGCCAGCCCGAAGCCGCCGACAGGGTGGGTTTCGACCTGGAATTCAAAGCCGGCGATGAACGGCCGCGCCTTGGCGATCGCCGCCTGGACTTCGGGAAGCTGCAGCGAGGCCTTGTGGCTTTCGGCGTCGGTCCACACTTCGGTGACCCAGATCGCATCGGCATCGGCGGGGTCGCGGGCGATGATATAGCTCAGGCAACCCGGCAGGGCACCGGTGCTGGCGCGCAGGACGTCCATGACCGCGTCACGCTGGCCGCGCGCCGCCCGCATCTTGCCGATCAGTCCGTACATTCCATTGTCTCCCTTCAAGGTTTCGACAAGAACACGCAGATCGCCAGTATGCAGGCCGCCGCTCACGGCATCAACTGGCCGCCATTCACCTCGATCACCTGGCCGGTGATGTAGCCGCTCAGAAGATCGGAAGAGAGGAACAGATAGGCGCCGACGCAATCCTGCGCGGTGCCGGCGCGCCCCTGGGGAATGGTGGCGACCATGCCCTTCATCTGCTCGTCGGTCGAATAGCGCTCGTGGAAGGGGGTGAGGATCGTGCCGGGCGCCACGGCGTTGACGCGGATGCCGAAGCCGATCAGTTCCTTGGCCATGCCGCGCGTCACATTGGAGACGAAGGCCTTGGCCGAGCCGTAAAGGCCGGCGCCGCCGCCGGCGCCGTTGCGCGCGGCGATCGACGAGGTGTTGACGATGAAGCCGCCCTGTTTCTTCAGCCATGGGATCGCCTTGCGCGAGGCCGTCAGCACCGAGCGCGCATTGAGGTCCATCACCGCGTCGTAATGCGCTTCGGTCTGCTCGGCATAGGGCACGCGGCCAAGCATGCCGCCGGCGTTGTTGACCAGCCCATCGAGGCGGCCGAAATGCCGCGCGCTGTCCTCGACGACGCGTTCGACATCGGCGGGAACGGAAAAGTCACCCTGGACGAGGAATACCTCGCCGCCCTTGTCGGCAATCGTCTTGCCGAGCTTTTCGGCGGCTTCGCGGCTGGAATTGTAGTGCAGCGCCACCCTGGATTTCTGCTCGGCATAGGCCAGCGCGAGTGCCGCCCCGATGCCGGTCGACGCACCGGTGACCAGCACTGCCTTGCCGGCAAGATCGGGGATGCTGAGGGTGGTGGTGGCTGGCACTGCTGTTCCTCCGGGATGGTTGCCGTCCTTCGTAGGCCCTTGCCCCCCAGATGTTCAAGCCTCAGGGGCGCAGATAGGCGTAGCCCTGGCCTTGCAGTTCGGCGAGCTTGACGACGCCGCCCTTGTCGGCGGCATGGAAACCGGCGAGCAAGTCGGCGAGCGAAATGTCCATGCCTTGCATGGTGTTGGCGCAGGCCCGCGGCTCGAGCCCCTGCCGCACCAGGCCGGCGAAGCGGCCGGAGACCGCGGCCGATATGCCTTTCGACTTGAAGGCGGCAAGGGCTGGACCATGCACGACCAGCACGATTTCGACATTGCCGCCGGTGCCGTCATAGTGGTTCTTGATGTTGCCGAGCACGAAATTGACCTTGTCGAGATCGCTAAGGTGGTAGGCGACCTTCTGCCTGGCGGGCTCCGCGGCCGCCGCCTGCACCACGCGCAGGCCGAAAAACGCTCCGGTTCCGGCAAGAACCGCACGGAACATATCGCGCCGGCGCATCGCATCCTCCTCCGCTTGGCGGCCACCGCAAATTGCGTGGCTGCGGCCGCAATACTAGCATAAAATGACGCAGCGTCCTGTCGATGCGAGGAGAGGTTACATGGCGTCAAGGGGATGGGCGTTTCCGGAATGGAAGACAGTTGTCCGCGCCGGATTTGGCGCCGCGCTGCTTGCTGTGCTTGCCGGCCCGGCCTTGGCCGATGATGCGCTCAAGCTCACCGAACTCAGCCCGAACGGCGCAGATGCCTGTTTCGGCCGTGTCTATGATGCCGCCCACCTGAAGGCACATCCGCGCCAGAAGGTGGCGCGCATCTTCTTCTACTACGGCCATGATCCGGTCAGCCGTCCGAACGAGGAACCGGCCCCCTCCGGCACGTCCTACAATGCCTTTGTCACCACCACCGTGCGCGGCGCCAAGACGCCGGAATGGGCCGGGGGCTGGTGCAACCATGAGTCCGAGGACGGCAAGACCGGTCCCATCCATTGCGGCATGGAATGCGACCGCACGCTTGCGTCACTGAAGGTCGACGACAAGGGACGGCTGACGCTCTCGGATCTGCAGCCCGATATCTATCTCGATGCCGGTTCGGAAGAGGAACTCGGCACGGCCGAATATGACAGGCAGGCGCTGGGCAAGGAGGACGATAATTTCCGCCTCGACCCGATGCCGGCCGCGACCTGCAAGGCGGAGTTCGCGCGCATCGATCCGGTCGATCCGGCGCTCGGGCCCCCGCTGCGCGAACGGTTGAAGCCCGACCAGGCGTTCTGCTACGGCCGCGACTATGACGCGGCGCATCTCAGCTCGCATCCCAACCAGCTGACGCAATCGATCCGGGTTTTCCGCGGGCCGGTGGAACTGGCGTCCTTCGCTTCGGGCGGCGATGCCTCCAACTGGCCCAACGGCGCCGATATCGCCATCTCCGTCACCACGCGGCAGAAGTCGGGCAAGGTCACGCAGACCTATTCCTGCCAGGGCGAGGCCGACCAGTGGCGCTGCGCGGCAAGTTCGAAGATGAGCGATTTCTCCTGCGACATCGAGCAGAAGGAGATCTTCCTCAAGCGCGGCGCCAACGGCACGATGATGCTGGCCAATCCCAACAGCAGCCTGGCGATCGTCGATCTGTGTTCGAAGGCCGCCGACGGCAAGACGAAATCCGACGACAAGGTCTACCGGCTGCAGCCGATGCCGCAATCGGCCTGCGCGCCGTGAGGCCTGCCGATATTCAGGTGATGCCGGCCTGCGAACGGCGGCTTCCTGCGCTTCCCCGTTCTACTGCGTCGCAGTAGAACTGTGCTCACGTACTTCCAAGTACGCTCCGCTCCGGTTCTCGGATGCCACCATTCTCGGCTCGGCCTGACCTGAATCTCGACAGCCCTCAGGCTAGCGCAAGACTATGCGAAGGGCACGGCCGTCGTGCCTTTCGGCAGCTTGGCCTCGTCGTCGGGCTCGACATGGATGGTGACGCGTACCGAGGGGATATCGGCCTTCAGCGCATCCTCGATGCGGTCGCAGATGACATGGCTGGCGCCGACCGTCATGTCGGCATCGACGACCAGATGGAACTCGATGAAGGTGGCGCGGCCGGCGATGCGCGTCTTCAGGTCGTGCACCTCGAGGGCGCCCTTGCAATTGGCCGAGATGACGTCGCGGATGCGCATGTGCGCCTGCGTGTCGACGGCGCGGTCCATCAGGCCGTTCATCGACGAGCCGATCACGTGCCAACCCTGCCACAGGATGTTCAGCGCCACGATGACGGCGAGTGCCGGATCGAGGATCTGCCAGCCGGTCAATATCGCCCCGACCAGACCGCCGAAGACGCCGATCGAGGTGACGACGTCGGTCATGATGTGATTGCCGTCGGCGACCAGCGCCGGCGATTTCTCCGCCCTGCCGGCGCGGATCAGCGTCCAGGCCCAGAAGGCGTTGATGGCGGTGGCGACGCCGTTGACGGCAAGACCCTTCCACGGCTGTTCGAGCGGCACGGGCGTCTGCCAGGAGCGCCAGACCTCGTTGAGGATCAGCAACGCGGCGAGCACGATCAGCACGCCTTCCAAAACCGCCGAAAAGTATTCCGCCTTGTGGTGGCCGAAGGGGTGATCCTGGTCGGCCGGCTTGTGGCTGACCTGGATCGCCCAGAAGGCGGCGACCGAGGCAATGACGTTGACGATCGATTCCAGCGCGTCCGAATAGAGCGCGACTGAGCCGGTGACGTACCAGGCGGCAAGCTTCAGGCCGAGCACGACAAAGGCGACCACGATCGACCAGAAGGCAAGGTTGGCGACCTTGCGCTTCGCTGCGGCCTTGGCCGCTATCGCCATCGTGCTTTCGGTTTCGGCCATCGACGTCAGGCTGCCTTTTCCTTGGCCTTGCGCGGCAGATGGGCGACGATGTTCTCGATGATGCGCATGCCGGCATTGTGACCTAGCGTCATGATCGATTCCGGATGGAACTGCACCGCGGCGATCGGCTCCTTGCGGTGCTCGAAAGCCATGATGACGCCGTCCTCCGTCTCGGCCGTGACGATGAAATCGTCGGGCAGGCGCACCGGATCGGCGAAGATCGAGTGGTAGCGGCCGACGGTGACTTCCTTGGGCAGGCCGGAGAAGATGATGCCCGGCTTCGAGACGCGGATACGCGACGGCTTGCCGTGCATCGGTATGTGCAGTTGCCGCAGTTCGCCGCCATAGGCCTCGGCCAGGGCCTGCAGGCCAAGGCAGACGCCGAAGATCGGCAGGTCGCGGGCACGCGCCTTCCTGATGGTCGCGGCGCAGTCGAAATCCTTGGGCGTGCCGGGTCCGGGCGAGAGCACGACGAGGTCGGGTTTCAGCCGGTCGAAGACCTCCTCCGGAACCGGGGAGCGCACGGTCGAGACATTGGCGCCGGTCTGGCGGAAATAGTTGGCGAGCGTGTGGACGAACGAGTCCTCGTGGTCGACCAGCAGGATGTTGACGCCGTCGCCGACGCGCGCGGTGGTGCGCTCGGTGCTGGCGGAATTGCCGGCCTTGGCGTCGCGGATGGCGGAGAGCATGGCGGATGCCTTCAGTTCGGTTTCGGCTTCTTCTTCCTCGGGAATGCTGTCGAACAGCAATGTGGCACCAGCGCGCACCTCGGCGATGCCGTCCTTGATGCGGATGGTGCGAAGGGTGAGGCCAGTGTTCATGTCGCCGTTGAAGTTGACCATGCCGATCGCGCCGCCATACCAGGCGCGCGGGCTCTTCTCGTTCTGCTCGATGAAGCGCATGGCCCACAGTTTCGGCGCGCCGGTGACGGTGACCGCCCAGGCGTGAGACAGGAAGGCGTCGAAGGCATCCATGCCTTCGCGCAGCCGGCCCTCGATGTGGTCCACGGTATGGATCAGGCGCGAGTACATCTCGATCTGGCGGCGGCCGATGACGCGTACCGAACCCGGTTCGCAGACCCGCGACTTGTCGTTGCGGTCGACATCCGAGCACATGGTGAGCTCGGATTCGTCCTTCTTCGAGTTGAGCAGCTTCAGGATCTGCTCGCTGTCGGAAATGGCATCGTCGCCGCGCTTGATGGTGCCCGAGATCGGGCAGGTCTCGACACGGCGGCCATTGACGCGCACGAACATTTCCGGCGAGGCGCCGATCAGATATTCGCCTTCGCCCAGATTGATGAAGAAGGAATAGGGCGAGGGGTTGATCGACTTAAGCTTGCGCGAAATCTCGGCTGGCTGCGTCTCGCAACGCTCGTAGAACATCTGGCCGGGCACGACCTCGAACAGGTCGCCGCGCTTGAAGCTCTCCATGGCGCGGCGCACCAGGTTGGCGTATTCGCCCGGCTCGTGGTCGCCGCGCGGCGGGATGCGGTCGGCGATCTTGAACGGTTCGGCGATTTCGTCGCGCGGCAGGCCTTCGGTCGAAAAACCTTCGCCCGCATAGTCGTAACGATCGGTCCAGGCCTTGGCCGAATAGTGGTCGACGACGAGGATCTCGTCGGGCAGGAACAGCACAAGGTCGCGCTGGCTCGGCCTGCGCTCGAGCTTGTAGTCGACAGGGTCGAACTGGAAGGCGAGATCGTAGCCGAAGGCGCCGTAAAGACCGAGATTGGCGTCTTCCTCGGTCTTGAACAGGGCAGTGATGGCGCGCAGCACGGTAAAGACCGAAGGAACGCGGCTACGCTCCTCCTCGGTGAAAACACGGCCGGGTTTGGCGACGTCGAGGCGGATCAGTTTCTTCGATGTCTCGACGATGGTGACATCGGCCAGGCTGTCCAGCGCCTTGCCGATGACCGGCAGCAGCACCTCGCCACGGCTGTTCAACGCCTCGATGCGCATGGCGCGGCCGCGCGCCGAGATAACCAGCGGCGGATCGACGATGGCCGTGTCCCAGCGCGTGTAGCGGCCGGGATATTCGTAGTTCGAGGAAAACACCGCGCCCCGGCGCGCATTCAAGCCATCGACATAGCTGTCGATCGCGCCCTCATAAGGCCTGTCGTGGCGCTCGCGGGTGATGGTTATGCCGCCCGCCGTCACGAAGCTTTCAGCGCCGTTTTCCAGAACCTTCATCGTCATTGCCGTCTCCATCAGCGTCTTGGGTATGTCAGCTTCTTGGGGCAACGGACCCGGGAATGGCTTGAAAAAACAAATGGCCGCCCGGACTTTCCGTTGCGGCCACCCTCTATTTTCACGCGCACGCGTTCGAACAGGCCGCTGTCAGCAGGCCCACCACCAGATGGTCTTGGTCGAACGCATGTTCATGCGGATTCCCATAGCGGCGATTGAACAGCCGCGCAACTGGATTCCATGACGGTGGTGAAGTTCAGTCCTCCAGCGTGCCGGATCTGGCGTCGGCGCTCTTCCTGTCGCCGACCAGTTTCAAGAGGTCTTCACCGGCGCGGATGATGCGGCGCGAGCGGCGCGTCAGGATGAGGCCGTCCTGGGGCGCGAACACTTGCGTGCTACCGTCGGCTTCGCCCGGCGCGTGGACGATGGTGGCCAGCCGCGTGCCCCTGGCGACGCGGTCGCCGGGCTTCACGTCGTAGAGGACAGCACCCGCCCGAGGTGAGGGCATCATGTCGATGTTCTCCAGCGGGGCAACGACGCCGGTGAAGGGGCCAGGCGCGGGCAGGGCGCTATCGGCGATCACGCCACGCGCCGCCAGCAGCCGGTAGAGCCCTTCGGCATCGGCGGCGGCCAAGGCGCCATCGACATCGAGGATGCCGCGATATTCGACCGTGGTGGCGACGCGACGGTCGAGTTTCGCCACATCGGCGGGAACGTTTTGGTAGGGCATGATCGAGGCGCCCTCGAAGGTGCCGTCGGTGTCTTCGCTCCACAGCACGACCGCATCGACGCCCATGGCGGCGGCGCAGTCGGCCATGGCCGGCCACAGGCTGTTGTGGACGTAGAGATAGGCGAGGCCTTCGTCGTCGCAATGCAGGTCGAGCACGATGTCGTGGCCGAGCGAAAGCTGCAGCAACCGGGTCTTCAGCCGCTTGTCGGCGCCGCCAAGGCTGGTTTTGGGCAAGAGTGCCGGGTCGGGCGCGGCGAGCAGCGGAAAGCCGCGGTTGAAGTTGGCGCGGGTGCCCAAATGGAAGCGGCCCTGGTGCTCGCCGAAATGATATTGCGCGCGGCCGATCGGGTTGGCCCAGGGCACGATCGTCAGCGAGCCTTTGATGCGGCCTTCGGCCTCGGCCTTGTTGAGCATAGGCATCAGCGCGTCGATGGCGACGACGCCCGGCAACTCGCCGGCATGGAGTGCGGCCTGCAGATAGGCGGATGGGGCGGCCTTGTCGGCACCGTTAAAGCGGAACACCGGGAATTCGTAGGAAACGCCTTCGCTTTCGCCGGTGATGCGTTCGATCGATTTCTGCATGGAATGTCTCCGAAAAGTCGGCTGAAGACATGCATCTTTGTTGCTACGCTGTCGATTGGTCCAGCGTGCGGCGCGATGGGCGCAAGCTACTCGGCAGGGGCCTGAAGGGTCGCAACGGGTGCCGGTCGATCCATCGCCTGCGACAGCACCGCGACGGCAACCCCCAGCAGGGCCAGCGCCGCGCCGACCAGCGGCAGGTTGGCATAGGAAACGCCGGCGGAAAGAGCCACGCCGCCAATCCACGCGCCACGGGCGTTGCCGACATTGAAGGCGCCCTGGTTCAGCGTCGCGGCAAGGTTCGGTCCCTCGGAAGCCGCTTCGACGACGCGGATCTGTAGTGGCGGCACGACGACGAAGATGAGCAGGCCCCACAGGAAGACGATGCCGATGGCGACGCTGGCCATGGCGCCGAACTGCATGAAGCCGACAAACAGCAGCGCCAGCAACAGCAGCGTGCCGATGACCGTCGGCATCAGTTTCCAGTCGGCCAGCCTGCCGCCGATGATGTTGCCGATGGTCATGCCGGCGCCGAACAGCAGCAGCACCCAGGTGACCGCCGAGGTGGACAGGCCGGATACGTCGGTGAGATAGGGCTTGATGTAGGTGAAGACGGCAAACAGGCTGGCCGAGGCAAGGGCCGCGATCAGCATCGCCAGCCAGACCTGGAGCTTGCCAAGCACGCGCAACTCGCCGCGCAGTCCGCCGCCGCTCGGCTCGGCTACGTCAGATGGCACCAGCCAGGCGATGGCAGCGACCGAGATCAGGCCGATGCCGACCACGGCCACGAAGGTGGCGCGCCAGCCGAAGGCTTCGCCAAGCGCGGTGCCAGCGGGAACGCCGAGGATGTTGGAAAGCGTCAGTCCGGCAAACATCAGCGCCATGGCGCTGGCGCGCTTGTTGCGCGGCACCAGGCTGGCGGCGACGACCGAGCCGATGCCGAAGAAGGCGCCGTGGCCGAAAGCGGTGAAGACGCGCGCGGCCATCAGCGTCCAATAGTCGGGCGCGATGGCGCAGAACAGATTGCCGACGACGAACGAAGCGGTCAGCCCGACCAGCACCGGCTTGCGCGGCAGGTGCGCCGTGGCCATGGCGACGACGGGCGCGCCGAAGACGACGCCGAGCGCATAGCCGGTGACCAGCAGGCCCGCCGAAGGGATGGACACGCCAAGGTCGGCGGCGACCTCCGGCAGCAAGCCCATGATGACGAATTCGGTGGTGCCGATGCAGAAGGACGCAATGGCAAGCGCAAGGATCGGCAAGGGCATGGGGCGTCCAGACTGAATCGGTTCAAATGGAGACTGCGCGGAGGGGGATGCCGTGCGCAAGCGGCGTTGATGCATTGCAGCAATGCAGAAAAGGAAGAGCTTGGAGGTGGGCCGCGGGCCATCAGGCCAGCGGCTTCAGCTCCTGGGCGATGGTGGGCAGCAGTTCCGAGACATTGGGGTGTATGTGCACGGCGCGCGCCAGCGTGTCGACAGGCGCCTTGGCGTACATCAGGTCGAGCACGCAATGCACCGCCTCGTCGCCACCGGGGCCGAGCACCGAACAGCCAAGGATCTCCCGCGTGTCGGCATCCACCAGGATCTTCATGAAGCCCTGCGTCTCGCCCTTTTCGACGGCGCGGCCGACGCGGGTCATCGGCCGCTGGCCGACCAGCGCGCGGCGGCCGGATTTCTTCACCGCGGCCTCGGTCATGCCGCAGCGGCCGAGCGGCGGGTCGATGTAGAGCGCATAGGCCTCGATGCGATCGCTGACCTTGCGCGGATCGTTGTCGAGCAGGTTGGCGGCGACGATCTCGTAGTCGTTGTAGGAGGTATGGGTGAAGGCGCCCTTGCCGTTGCAGTCGCCCATCGCCCAGATGCCGGGCGCGCTGGTGCGCAACTGGTCGTCGACGGTGACGAAGCCGCGCTTGTCGACCTCGACGCCAGCCTTGTCGAGGCCGAGGTCGTCGGTGTTGGGCGTGCGCCCGAGCGCCAGCAGCACATGCGAGCCGACAGCCGGCGCCTTGCCGGCGGAGAAGGTGACGGCGATGTCCTTGCCCTGTTTGGCGAAAGCGATGTCGTCGGCGCCGACATGGACGGATATGCCTTCGTTTCCGAGGATCGACAGGATGGCAGCCGAGACGTCCTCGTCCTCGCGGCCGGTCAGGCGAGGGCTCTTTTCGATGACGGTGACCTCGCTGCCGAAGCGGCGGAACATCTGCGCGAATTCGAGCGAGATGTAGCTGCCGCCGACGACGATCAGATGGCGCGGCAGCACGTCGAGATCCATCATCGAGGAATTGGTCAGGTAGTCGATGTCGTGGATGCCCGGCAAATCGGGCACCGAGGCGCGGCCGCCGGTGTTGAGGAAGATCTTTTCGGCGGTCAGGAGGTCGTCGCCGACGCGCACCGTGTTGGCGGATTCGAAACGCGCATGGCCGCGATAGAGCGTGCATCCGTCCATGCCGGCAATCCAGGTCTCCAACCCGGTGCGGGCGTCGTTCGACACCTTGTCCTTGCGCGCCTTGATCCTGGCATAATCGACGCCGACGGGGCCGCTGATCGTCACGCCATAGTCGGCGGCGCGGCGGGCGAGATGCGCGGCATAAGCGCTGGCGACCATGGTCTTGGTCGGCATGCAGCCGGCGTTGACGCAGGTGCCGCCGACCAGCTTGCGCTCGATCAGTGCCACGCGCATACCGGCGGCACTCAGCCGGTCGGCCAGCGGAGGGCCGGCCTGTCCGGCGCCGATGATTATGGCGTCGAAGGTTTTCGCCGTCATGCCACCGCCGCTACGATCAGCAGGCCGCCGATGATCGCCACCGCGTCCTCGATGAAGGCGGCGGGCGGATCCTTGCCGAAGGCAGCCGCCAGCCGGCCACGCACCTCGGCGCCGCCCAGCGTGCCGATGACGGCGCCGATGGCGCCGGCGATCAGGCCGCCGATGGTGGCGCCACCAGTCGCGCCGATCACCGCGCCGGTGAAGGCGCCCATGATGACGCGGGCGCCGAACTGCTGCGGCACTTTGCGGCTCGGCGTCGACGGCAGCTGGTCGGTGACCAGCTCGACAATGGCCAGGATGGTGAAGATGCCGACAGCGGCCCAGTGACTCATGAAGCTCGCCCAGGTGCCGGCGACCGGCAGCCAACCGAGATAAGCGCCCCAGGCGACGGCGGCCGGCGCGGTCATGGCGCGAAGACCGGCAATGACGCCGATCAGGAGTGCGAGAACATACAGCATGGTTGATCCCCTCGATCCCGGGCCGGGACAGCTCGGAAAGAACAGGCTAGCATAGGCTTTGGATTTGACCAGCGCATGACTCCGAAAATCGGAATGGATTTTGCGCTCGATGCCGCGGTGACGCCGGCTCTTTCCCGTCCACTGCAAGTGTGCTTTGGCAATCACGTCAAATGGAGACACCGCCATGGCTGGAAGCGAGCGCGTGAAGATGGCGACCGGGGAATGGTACACATGCCTCGATGACGAACTGGAGACACTGCGCGTCATCGCGCGCGACGCGGTTTTCGAGCATAATTCGCTGCCGCCACGACAGCGCGGAAACCTCGGGCCGGGCCTGAAAGCACTGCTCGGCGAGGTGGGTGAGGAGGCTCGCATCGAGGCGCCTTTCCACTGCGCCTATGGCTTCAACATCTTTCTCGGCAACGGCGTCTTTCTCAACGCCGGTTGCACCATCCTCGACACGGCGGCAGTGCGCATCGGCAGCGGAACCCTGCTTGGCCCGAATGTGCAGATCTATTGCGCCGAGCATCACAGGGAGGCCGCGGGGCGGCAAGCCGGGCTCGAAATCGCCAGGCCGGTCGACATCGGCGCCAATGCCTGGATCGGCGGCAGCGCCGTCATCCTCGGCGGCGTCCGCATCGGTGAGGGCGCCATCGTCGGTGCCGGTGCCGTGGTGACGCGCGACGTGCCCGACAACACCACCGTGGTCGGCAATCCGGCTAAGGCAATCAAGCGCAACTGAGCGGATCAGGACGAAAGGGCGTGCGCCATGCGCTCGTCCTGATCGGCGCGCTGCGAGAATTCGCGCCGGTACTGCGCCGGCGACGTCCTGAGCCGGGCGGCGAAATGCTGGCGCAGCGACGTGGCGCTGCCGAAGCCGGCCTCGAAGGCCACGACGTCCATCGATTTCTCCGTTGCCTCCAGCAGCCGCTGCGCCAGTTCGATCCGCTGGCTGGTCAGCCATTCGCCGAAACTGGTGCCGATCGATTTCTGGAAGCGGCGGGTGAAGGTCCGCCGTGTCAGGCCGGCGGCTTCGGCGACGCGGTCCAGGCTGTGCGTTTCGCCGAGCGTCGCGCGAACCGCGTCGAGGGCCTGGGTGAAGCGGTCGGCGTCCGCGCTCCTCGCCACCGGGTGCTCGATGAATTGCGCCTGCCCGCCTTGCCGATGCGGGGAAAGGACAATCTGGCGGGCGAGCCGAAGGGCGGCTTCCGCGCCATAGCGGGCGCGCACGATGTGGAGACAGCAGTCGAGGCCGGCGGCGACGCCAGCCGATGTCACGACGTCGCCATTGTCGACATAGAGCACCGAGGCATCGACAGCGATGTCGGGATGGAGTTTCTGCAGCCGCTCGGCATAGGCCCAGTGCGTCGCCGCGCCGCGCCCCGAAAGCAGCCCGGCCGCGGCGATGGCAAAGGTTCCCAGGCACAGGCCGACAATCAACGCGCCGCGCCGGTGCGCCTGGCGCAGCGCCTCCATCAGCAGCGGTGCCGGCGGCTCGGCGAGATGATGCCAGCTCGGGATGATGACGATATCGGCGCCGTCGAACCCTTCGAGCCCGTGCGGCGCGGCAACGGTCAGTCCGGCCTCGGTGTGGACCGGGCCGGGCTTGCCCGCGCAGATGCGGAACTCGAAGCGCGGCAGGCCAAGCGCCGTCCTGTCCTCGCCGAACACCAGGCACGGCACGGAAAGATGGAACGGGCTGATGCCATCGAAGGCGAGGACGGCGATGATCGGGTCGGTCATGGGTGTTTCCGGCAATTGAATGCGGATTGTCCCAATTCTTGCGAATGATGTCAATCGGGACACTTTTGGCTGTCCGGCCATCCGCCTATTTTCGGCCCATCGCATTCAAGCCGAAAAGGAGAACACCATGTCTGCCCCAGTCAACACCACGCCGCGCCGGGCGCTGATCGTCGTCGATGTCCAGAACGACTATGACGGCGGCAACCTGGCCATCCAGCACCCGCCATTTCGCGACAGCGTCGTCAATGTGGCGCGAGCCATGGACGCGGCGGCGGCGGCCGGCGTCAAGGTGGTGGTCGTCAAGCAGATGGCGCCCGAGACGTCGCCGATCTTCGCCAGGGGCAGCCATGGCGGCGAACTGCATCCCGAGATCGCCAGGCGCGGCCGCGACCATTATGTCGAGAAGCTGCTGCCCTCCGCCTTCACCGGGACCGATCTCGAGGACTGGCTGCGCGCCAATGCCATCGATACGATCACGGTCGTCGGCTACATGACGCACAATTGCGACCTGTCGACCATCATCCACGCCGTGCATATGGGCTTTGCGGTGGAATTCCTGTCCGACGCCACCGGCTCGGTGCCTTATGCCAACAGCGCCGGCTATGCCTCGGCCGAGGAGATCCATCGCGTGGTGACGATCATCCTGCAGTCGCGCTTCGCGGCCGTGCTGAAGACCGCCGAATGGGTCGAGTGCCTGAACACCGGCACCCTGCCGGAACGCGACACGATCCATGCGTCCAACCAGCGGGCGCTGGCACGCAACGCGGCATAGAACCTCTTGAAACAAGAAAGGCGCCGCATCGCTGCGGCGCCTTTTTGTTGCCGAGACGGCAAGATCTCAGAACAGGCCTTCGATCTGGCCGGCCTCGTTGAGGAAGATCTTCTCCGAGGACGGCGCCTTGGGCAGGCCGGGCATGGTCATGACCTCGCCGCAGATGATGACGACGAAACCGGCGCCGGCCGACAGCCGGACCTCGCGCACCGGCACGGTGTGGCCGGTCGGCGCGCCGCGCAGGTTCGGGTCGGTCGAGAAGGAGTACTGCGTCTTGGCCATGCAGACCGGCAGGTGGCCATAGCCGGCTTCTTCCCAGGCCTTCAACTGGTCGCGCACCGACTTGTCGGCGATCGCCTCGGAGCCGCGATAGATACGCTGGACGATGGTGTTGATCTTCTCGAACAGCGGCATGGCGTCGGGATAGAGCGGCGCGAACTGCGAGGCGCCGGATTCGGCCAGCGCCACCACCTTGTTGGCGAGATCCTCGATGCCGGCCGAGCCCTTGGCCCAGTGCTTGCACAGGATCGCTTCCTCACCCATCGAGGCGACATAGTCCTTCATCGCCTGGATTTCGGCGTCGGTGTCGGAATAGAAGTGGTTGATGGCGACCACCGCCGGCACGCCGAACTGGCGGATGTTCTCGATGTGGCGGCCGAGGTTGGCGCAGCCCTTCTTCACCGCCTCGACGTTTTCCTTGCCGAGGTCTTCCTTCTTGACGCCGCCATTCATCTTCATGGCGCGCACGGTGGCGACGATGACCGCCGCCGCCGGCTTCAGGCCGGCCTTGCGGCACTTGATGTCGAAGAACTTTTCGGCGCCCAGGTCGGCGCCGAAGCCGGCTTCGGTGACGACATAGTCCGCCAGTTTCAACGCCGTCGTGGTGGCGACGACCGAGTTGCAGCCATGCGCGATGTTGGCGAACGGGCCGCCATGGACGAAGGCCGGGTTGTTCTCCAGCGTCTGCACCAGATTGGGCTGCATCGCGTCCTTGAGCAGAACGGCCATGGCGCCGTCGGCCTTGAGGTCGCGGGCGTAGACCGGCGACTTGTCGCGGCGATAGGCGACGATGATGTCACCGAGGCGCTTTTCGAGATCCTTCAGGTCGGTGGACAGGCACAGGATGGCCATGACTTCCGAGGCGACAGTGATGTCGAAGCCGGCCTCGCGCGGGAAGCCGTTGGCGACGCCGCCGAGCGAGCAGATGATCTCGCGCAAAGCGCGGTCGTTCATGTCCATGACGCGGCGCCAGACGACGCGGCGGGTGTCGATGCCGAGCTCATTGCCCCAGTAGATGTGGTTGTCGATCAGCGCCGACAAAAGGTTGTGCGCCGTGGTGATGGCGTGGAAGTCGCCGGTGAAGTGGAGGTTCATGTCCTCCATCGGCACGACCTGCGCGTAACCGCCGCCGGCGGCACCGCCCTTGACGCCGAAATTCGGTCCGAGCGAGGCCTCGCGGATGCAGACGATCGCCTTCTTGCCGATGCGGTTGAGGCCGTCACCGAGGCCGACCGTGGTGGTCGTCTTGCCTTCGCCGGCAGGCGTCGGATTGATGGCGGTGACGAGGATCAGCTTGCCGTCCTTGTTGCCCTTCACCGACTTGATGAACTCGGCGGAAATCTTGGCCTTGTCGTGGCCGTAGGGCAGCAGGTGTTCGGTCGGGATGCCGATCTTGGCGCCGATCTCCTGGATCTGCTTCTTCTTGGCGGCGCGCGCGATCTCGATGTCGGACTTCACTTCGGCCATGACGGCTTTCCTCTGGATTGGACGGTGGAGGGGACGGGTTTGATCTCTATTGCAAGCAGGTTGAAACCGGGCGCGGGCGCACAGGCATGTTCTAACCCTGTCGCTGCCGCGGCGTCAACTTGCATGCAACTATGTTTCCTGTGAAGAAAATTCCTCTGCGGCGGCCGACCTGCCATCGGTTCTTTCTGCTCCGCTTGCCGCGCCGTATAGAAGCCAGAGCAGAGGCGCTTCCGCCGTCTCAAAACAGCCGCACAATGCACGGAATGCGACAGAAGCGACGGCGCAAATTCGCCATCGCCCGGGCCTGAAGCGCATCGCGCCTGATCGGGTTCAGGCTATGTGCTTCAGGTCTTTGTCTTTGGGCATGTCGTTCTCCCAAAGCCGAGGTCGCTTTTGGGCGACATGTATTGGGCTGAACAGCGTTACTGCATCAGGACGTTGCTGATTTCGACCATGTTGGAGCGCACCCTGAGCACGTAGAAACCCATCGTCGTCAGGTGCGTCGGCAACAGCCAGCCGTCCTCACGGCCATTGGCGATGATGAAGGGCTGGATCTTCAGGGCCGAGACGAACTGCGAGTCCATCGTGTCCCACAGGCTCTGCAGGTGCTTTTCCTTGATGACGTCCTCGAAATCGGCCTGGGCGCCCTTCATCAGGCCGTAATAGGCGTAGAGCTGGCCATAGGCGAACCAGTAGCGGTCGTCGGCGCGGAAGTCGAACCAGCCGTCATTGTGGTTCTCGGCGCGCTCCTTGAGGATCGCCGACGTTGAGCCGATGTCCGACGATATGCGATCGATATACTGCTTCAGATTGTCGGCGCGGGCATCGAAGGCGGCCTGGCAGGTGGCGAGCCGGGCGTTGAAGGAACGCAGCATGCGCACGGCGTCGCGATAATAGCTCGGCGTCGGCGTCTTCGGACCGAACGGGCTCAGGCCGAAATACCAGGTCTCCTCGTCGAACTGCAGATTGCCGCGGGCATTCTGCAGATCGTTGTCGATCTGCGAGGTGGTGCGCACGCGGCCGAGATTGTCGGCAAGCTCGGTCGCCGTGCGCCGCACCGCCTGGTTGATGCCGCGCTGGAACGAAGCCTTGTTGTCCATCCACGGCGTGTGGTCCCAGTCGATGCCGAACAGGCCGACCTTGTAGAGGATCATCGACGAGATCCAGGCATTTTGGTTGACATTGAAGTCGGTGAGGTCGGCCGCCACCTGGGCGATACCGGAATTTCCGCAGGTCTTGGCTGTATCGGTACCGGCGCCGGCGGCGACTTGTTCGCCGGCGGAGATGTTGCGTTTCTCGAAGCTGTAAGTGTCTGGATAGTTCGGGTTGAAATTGTTCCACCACTGCGTGGCGTAGAAGAAATTGGCGTACAGGCCGATCAATACCAGCAGAGCCAGGCCGACCGCGGCCTTCAGGATCCAGCCGCGCTGCGTGTACCAGCGCCCGGCCCACATGAACGGCCACAGGATGACGCCGACGAGCAGGCCGATGCCGCGGCCAATCCATTGGAAAATCCGGGTGAAGAAGTTCACGATCGGATCAAGCATGGCGATGTCACCCCTCAAAGCATGATGCCAAAAAGTTACAGACTTTTTGGATAACATCATGCGCCAAAACAACAAGTTAGAACGAAATGACGGCTCATTTCGTTCTAGTCAGTCAGGCCGTAGAGGCGTGTGCGAAACGCCACCTTGTCCTTCAAATATGTGGTTTTGAGAACGTCCACAACATGCGATCGCCAGGCGTCGCTGAAGCCGTCATAGTCCTTGTAGAAGCCCTGCTTGTTGAAGATGTAGCGTGAGACGAAGTCCGACGGCACGAAATCCGAGATCAGCCGGTTGGTCAGCCAGGCGTCGGGGTGATCAGGCTTGGCGCGGACGACCAGGAAACGCTGCTGCGGGAAGACATCGTCGATCTTGAGGTGGCCAAGCTGGGCGATCTCGCGCTTGGCGGCGTTGAGGAAGGGAAATTTGCCGTCCCTGGTGATCAGGTCGGCATGGCTCTGGATCCAGGTCTGCAGCCAGACCTTGTCGACATCGGTCAGATTGCGGTTCGGTTCGGCGTCGCGGATCAACGCGCGCACCACCATCTCTGCACGGTGCTCGAGATAGCCCGATGCCTCGATCCAGGACGCGCGCGGCAGTTCGATGCGTCCGGTGGAGGCGAGGAACTTGAACACCTTGTCGGCATCGTTGATCGAGATATAGCTCACCTGCCACGGCCGCGAGCGGCGGAAGCCGGGTGCCGCCGGATCACTGATCACCGTCGTCATGTCCGGATCGACGAACACGTAGAGCCCGCCGAAATGGCTGGTCCAGTAGGCATTGTGGCGGAAGATGACCTGGTCCGGCACCAGCGCGTTCTCGCGGATGTCGCCGCAAACCTTGGCCAGTTCCACCATGCGGGTCAGCATGGCGTTGTCGCGCCAGGCGTCGGGCTCCTGCTTCAGCCGGTCGACGAGCTTGCCGAGTTCGGCGGCCTTGCCCAGCACATCCTCCGCCGACAGCACCTTGAACTCGACCTGGTTGATCGACAACAGGTCCTCGATGTCGTTGACCTTGGGAACGGAATCCTCGATCTCGCCGTAGATGACGTCCTTGATCGTCAGCGCGTCGATGGCGCGCTGGTTCTTGGACATGAACTCGAACATCAGCTGCGAGGTGTTGGAGAAGGCGGTGTGAACCACCGGCAGGTCGATCTGTGACGGCGTCAGGATGATGAAACGGCGATTGACCTCGTTGGGATCGAGATAGTCAGGGTCGCCGTATTCATCCGCCACCTCTGGCGAGAAGCCGGTGCGGTCGATCTGGAAACTCTCGAGCTTGGAGGGCTTGAGGCCAAACGCGGCAAGCGCCTTGTTGTAGCGCTGGATCAGATGCGGCTCGTCGACCATCAGCAGCCGGCCATAGATCAGCTCGTTGTCGCGAAGGAGGTCGGGTTTTTTGGTGGTCATAGGTGCAGTTCCAATGGACATTGCGGTGGAGGGCAGAACTCCAACGCTGATGCTCCCCTCTCCCCGTTCTCCACGGGGAGAGGGTAAGGGTGAGGGGCGGCGCGAACGATCAAGGACATGGTTCTCCATAGCCTCTGGCGGCAACAAATCGAAGCTCATGCGTTTCGATAAGACGTTCGAGACGTCCCTCGATCGCGGCCAGTATGGTTTCGAGTACTTCGTCCCGATCTTTCAACACGTCGACATTCCAAAAGCGGAGGATGGACCAATCATTTGAAATCATGAAGTGATCCCTGGTCTGGTCATACTTGTTGTCGGCATGCTGACTGCCATCCACCTCGACAACAAGCTGGCGTTCCCTGCAGGCAAAATCGGCGAAATAGCTGCCTATCGGAAACTGCCGCACGAATTTATGGCCGTTCAGTCTGCGGTCCCGCAGTTCGAGCCAAAGCGCATTTTCAGCGTCATTGTCCGATTGACGCAGACGTCTCGCTCGCCCCGTTGTCTCGATTTCTGGTCCACGCATGCGCTGCCCCTCACCCTTACCCTCTCCCCGTGAAGAACGGGGAGAGGGGGGCGTCAGCGTTGGCGCTTCGTCCTTCGGCATCGCGATTGCAACCCGCCCATTGATGGCGAGGGTTCACAAGGGACGGAAGCTCACGCATTCCACAGCCCCTTCTTCTTCATCTCCTCCATCTCGCGCGCCGCCCGTTCGCGCAGGCGGGCGTCGCGCAGCAGCTTCTCCACGGCGGCGTCGTCGGACTTGTCGGAATAGCGGAACTCGCTGTCGGCGTAACGGTTGATCTCCTGCATGACCATGTCCATCGAGAACGGGCCGCGCAGCTCCTCGATCATCGCCTTCTTCTCGTCGTAGCCCTTGTGCATGAAGGCTTCCGGCTTCTCGAACCAATCGTCGGGAAGCTCGATGTCCATGGCGCGCATCTTGATGGCGTCGGTGACATTCTTGATGGCGCGGCCGGTGAAGCGCGGCTCGGCATCCTTGATCAGGTGCAGATAAGTACCGATGTCGGCCATGGATTTAGGCGCACCGTTCTCCTTCATGTAGCGCTCATAGACCTTCATCAGCCCGTCTTCCTGCGGCTTCTCATGCTCTTCATAGGCCTCGGTCACGGCGCGCTGGATCTCCTGCGCGGCGTAGAGCTTGTGGTCGCCGAGCGGGATCTTGTGGTTCTTGCCGGCGAGCAGCACGAAGATGTCGATGTAGTCATCGCGCGTCTGCGGACCGTCGACCAGCCAGCGGGCGCCGGCGCGCTGGCGCAGCGCGTCGTCGACATTTTCGGGGTAGTTGGAGAACATGCCGAACGAGCAGTTGCCGCGCACCACGGTGGCGGCGCCGGCGAAGGCGTCCATCAAGACGCCGGTGATCTCCTGCTGGCCGGCCGAGGCGCGGTCGTCGGAGCGTCTGGCCGCCACCTGGTCGATGTCGTCGATGGTGCCGAAGCCGATGACGCGCGGGTTGAGCACGTTGTTGATGAACTGGCGGCAGTTCTGGCCCGACTTGCCCTGGTAGGACGAGATCTGGTCGACGCCGAAATTCTCGTAGGCGAAGGGATAACCGGCGACCTGGCAGTAACCGTTCACGAGACCGGCGATCATCTGGATCAGCGTCGTCTTGCCGGTGCCGGGCGCGCCATCGCCGATGAAGGTGAACAGGAAGCCGCCGAGCTCGACGAACGGGTTCAGCTCGCGCTCGAAATCATACGCCATCAGCATCTTGGCAAGCTTGACCGACTGGTATTTGGCGATGTGGTTGCCGACGACCTCTTCCGGCGTCTTGAAGGTCATCACCAGGGGCTTCGACCGCTTGCCCGGCGCGACATCGAAGCCGTCGAGGGTGAAGTCGTCGACATCGATGCGGATATGGGCGTTCTCGAACGGGCCGATGCCGTCGAAGCGGCCCTTGCGCGCCAACAGCCCGTCGATGGCGACACGGGCGAAGGCGCGTGCCCTGGTCATCAGGTCGGCGTCGTCGGAGGCTCCCGATATCGCCTTGTCGAGGCCGGCCAGGATCGACTTCACCGCGTCCTGCGGCGTATCGAACAGGAAGTCCGGCTCGGGACTATCGTTGGGCGCCTCGCCGTCGCTGTCGATCAGCTGGAACAGATAGGAAGCGAGACTGAAGGCAGAAATGTAAGCCGAGGCTGACAGAAGCTTCTTGAAGGTGGACGCCTCGTCGCCTTCGAGGGGCGCGCGGGTGTTCCTGGCCTGCAGGCTTTCGAGGTCCGAGCCTTCGGCGAAGACGTCCGATATTGCGAGCGCGATGGCCGTGCCGCGCCGGGCGCGAAACAAAAGCGTGTGCTGGGGGATGGTCAGCAGCTGATCGTCGGGATGGACGGCGCCGACGGTTTTCGACAGCTCGACCTCACGCGTGCGGCGCACCGAGCCGACCGAGACGGTGGAGACGAAGCGGCGGTTGGTGCCGGCAAGCGCGGTGCCGGATTCGCGTGAGGGATCCTCCAGCACGACGATGCGGGTGATGAAGCTCTGCGCGGTGGCGCGGTGCTTCTCGATCGCCGCTTCCGGAATGGTGGTCAGGCCGGTGTCCATGAAGGGTGCTCCGTGGTGTGACGGTCAGACGTCTGAGATGACCTGTCCGTTGGACAGGATATGGACCTTGTAGCCGGAAAAGATCTTCTGCGCCTCGCCGGCGGCGTAGAGCGCCTGATAGGCCTCGTGCGGGATCAATGCGTGGTTTTCGTAGCTAGACACGCCCTGGCGCGCGGCCTCGAGGTCGTCGGTGTTGATGAAGAATTCCTGGGTCGTCTTTTCGCTCGAAAACAACCCCTTGCGGCCGGGCTTCTCGCCCTTGGAATAGACCTCCTGGATAGTCCAGGTCAGCAACCAGGCATTTTCCGGCTTGCGCACCTTGGCCAGAACCTCGGTCACCGTCGAGTTGTTGTCGGTAATGCCAGCCGAATAGAACGGGCCAAGCACGACGCGGCGCAACTGCTTGGGATGCAGCGGCTCGAAATCCTTGTCGAGGTTGACGGCGATCGTCGCCGGCGACAGCGTGTAGGCCGAGTTCTTCTCGGTGAAATCGTCGAAACGGTGGGCAAGCTCGGGATTGAGCAGGCCATCGACCGGCAGCGGAATGTCGACTGCCTCGTTCAGCTTGCCATTTCTGTCGACGAGCTGGCGGATCATCGCTTCGGAGGAATCCTCGACCGTCACCATGTAGACCAGCGGCAGGTTGGCGCTGCCGTCGAAGGTCGCCCAGTGGACGAGATAATAGGGCCGCGCGGTCTTCGGATTGACCGAGACCTTGGCCGTCTGCGCCAGCGTGAACGGGCCGAACGTGGTCTCGCTTTTCACGTCCTCGAGGTAGAGCCGCTCGGCCATCGACTTCTGCAGCGCCTCGGGGAATTCCTTGTGGCGCAGGATGAAGTCGGCCATCTCCTCGCGCAGTTCGCCGGCCAGCGGGATGTTGGCAAGCCGCGCGTCGGCCTGGCGGCGGTCGTTTTCCAGTTCGAGCAGGTTCTGGAAGACCGGAAAGCCGCTTTCGGCGCGCGAGATGCGGAACGTGTCCATGAAGCCCAGCCGGTTGCGCCAGCAGGAAAAGGACTTGTCGAGCCGGGCGATGTATTCGGCGACGATCCCGGCGACGATGCCATGCCGGTAAAGCGGCGAGCGGTCGTCGCGCATGAACACTTCGAGCCCGCTGAGTGCTGCCGTTATCGCCGAGAAATATCGCGCCGCCGCGTCGTTTTCGGGGGTCATGCTGTCAGCCCTGGGATTGTCGCACCGGTGCGTGCGGCAATTACTGCTGCACGTAGTTGGCCGAATTGTGCTTCTTCAGCACCTCGTCGAAGCGGCGGGCGAAGGCATCGTCGGCCAGCTTCTTGCGGCGCTGGATGTCGGCGCTGGCGACCATGTTCTTCTCGTGCATCTCGAGCAGGTCGCCGATGTGCTTCTGCGAAGCAGCACCAATGCCGGCCATGGTTTCCTCGGCGGTGTTGTCGACCTGGCTGCCCAGCGTGTTGATCTTGTGGGCGACGTCCTGCTGGGCGGCGGTCTTCAGCGAATCTTCCAGCGCCTTGTAGAGCACGATGCGCTGCTCGGTATCGATGGTCAGCTTGTTGATCAGCGTCGATTGCGCGGCGATCTGGTTGTTGAGCGAATCGACGAAGGTCTGGAACATCGAGGTGTAGCGCTCGAGCGTCTGGCTCTCGGCCAGCAGCTCCTGTTCCTTGGCCTGCTTCTCGTTGTATTCGGTGGCGAGCTTGGAGCGCTCGCCTTCGAGCTGCGTGCGATCCTTCTGGCTGGTAGAGGCCGCAATCTTGTTCTCGATGTCGAGCAGCATCGGATTGAGTTCCTCGATGCGCTTCTGCACGGCTTCGAGGTTGGACATTGTGGTCTTGCGGCGCTCGATCACCTGCGACAGGCTGGCCTCGGAGGTCTTGTAGCGCTGATCGAGGACCTCTTTCTGCGCCTTCAGGATGCCGACGATGGTGTCGGACTTGGCCAGCAGTTCCTGCAGATTGCCGGCCAGCGACATGTTGCGGACACGGTCGGTGCGCATGCGCTGCTTGCTCTGGCTGGAGAAGATGCCGACGAAATTTTCCCAGCCGGTGTAGTTCTTCATGCTCTCGAATTCGGCGCCGAAGACGTTGGTGGCATCCTCGAGCCCGATGATCAGGTCGGCGATGTTGCCTTCCATCACCTTCTGCTGCTTCAGCACATCCTCGATGCGGGCATTCTCGATGTCGAAATTGGCGTCGCCGATCTTCTTGTCGGCGGTGGCGAGCGTATCCAGCACGGTACCGGACTGCTCGATCTTGGTGCGCATGTCCTGGACGACTTGCTTGGTCTTGGCAATTTCGGCATCGAAATTCTGCAATGTCGCCATTAGGGCCTCCCGCTTCGGCATCAGGTCGCTGGTTGCGAACAGCGGCGAATATATGTGGGGCATCCGGGGATTGAAAGACGTGAAGACAAGGCCGGCCCGAAAACAAAAGAATCCGCCAAGGCCTTGAAAGACAGTGGAGACGTGGTCATGGCGTGATTACCGCGTCGGGCGAGCGTAGTTCAGCTGTCATTGAACTTTCACGCCAGCAAAGCGACTGGGAAAGCGTTCAATCTCCGCCGATGCGGATGCCTCGAAATTCGACACAGCACTGAACCAGTCGAGGGCTTCGAGAAACAGCTGGAGCGAGCGCCGTCGCCAAGCGCGCCGACGATTGCTAGGGCTTCGGATCGGCCTTCAGATAGGCGATGACATTGGCGATGTCGTCGTCACTGGTCAGGCCGCCGAAAGCCATCTTGTTGCCAGGCACCTTCAGCTTGGGGGCCTTGAGATATTCGGCAAGGTTCGCCTCGTTCCAGACAAGGCCGGCGGCGCCGGCGCCCTTCATCGCCTCGGAGTAGTGGGCAAGGAAGCTCTCGGCGCTGCCGGCGGTGCGGCCGACCACACCCATCAGATGCGGGCCGACCTTGTCGCGATCGGTGGCCGCTTCGTGGCAGGCGATGCATCGGTTGAAGACGTGCTTGCCAAGCGCCGGGTCGCCTCCGGCATGGGCGGCAAGGGCACTGGCAAGGAGAAGGACACCGGCAGGCGAAGCGGCTCGAAACATGGCTGACCCCGACGAGTTCTGGCTGGAACGAGATGACGCAAAATAGGACCGAGGCCTTAACAAACGCTACATCGTGGCGGGATTGCGGAAGGCGCTGATGGCCGCCACGCTGTCAGCCCCCGACAAAGCCGATGAAATCGTCGGGCGCGGCGCGGCCCATCTCTTCTTCCCAGTGGCGGCGGCACAGCGAGACATAGACATCCTTGCCGATCGCCACCTGCTCGCCCTGCCGGGCCACCTTGCCGTCGGCGCCGAGGCGCACCACCATCGTCGCCTTGCGGCCGCAGCGGCAGATAGTGCGCACCTCGCGCAGGTCGTCGGCGATGGCCAGCAGCGCGCGCGAGCCGGAAAACAGGTTCCCCTGGAAATCGGTGCGCAGGCCGTAGCACATGACCGGGATGTCCAGGCGGTCGGCGATGCGGGCGAGCTGCCAGACCTGCTCTTCCTCGAGGAACTGCGCCTCGTCGACGAAAACGCAATGCACCGTTGTATGCCCGTGGTGCTCGGCGACACGGGCATACAAATCGTCGCCGTCGCGGAACATCTCGGCTTCCGTCTCCAGTCCGATGCGCGATGAGATCAGGCCGCTGTCGCCCTTGCGATAATGGCCGGCAACGAACAGCATCGTCGTCATGCCGCGCTCGCGATAATTGTACGACGCCTGCAGGAGCATCGTCGTCTTGCCGGCATTCATCGTCGCGTAGTGGAAGTAGAGCTTGGCCATGCCGCCTTTTAAGCCGACTTGACCCGGCGCGGGGAGGGGCGCCATCGCATTCCCCCCAAAAAACACCACCCTCGCATCGCAAAAGCAGGAAGCGTGTCGCTGATTGGCCAGTCCGCGCCGTTGATCGTGATTGCCTTGACGCTTGAAACCGCACGAGAATGATGTTTGGCTGACGAAACAAGGCGGGCACAGAAACCGTAACCACGCTTCGCCAAAGAATCACAATGGGAGAATATCTATGTCGCGTATGAATTCCTTCGTCGCCGGCCTTGGCCTGGCGGCTCTGCTGTCCACGAGTGCCGCTTATGCCGGGGATGCGGCAAGCTGCAAGACGGTGCGCCTTTCCGATGTCGGCTGGACCGACATCCAGGCGACGACCGGTGTCGCTTCAGTGCTGCTCACCGCGCTCGGCTACGAGCCGAAGGTGATCCAGCTGTCGGTGCCGGTCACCATGGCGTCGCTGAAGAACAAGGACCTCGACGTCTTCCTCGGCAACTGGATGCCGTCGATGACCAACGACATCAAGGACTACACCGCCGACGGTTCGGTCGAGACGATCAGCACGAACCTGACCGGTGCCGGCTACGGCATCGTCGTGCCGACCTATGTGGCGGACGCCGGCGTCAAGTCGCTGACCGACCTCGGCAAGTTCAAGGACAAGTTCAGCGGCAAGATTTACGGCATCGAGGCCGGCAATGACGGCAACCGCATCATCCTCGACATGATCAAGAACCCGAAGGACAATCTGGAAGGCTTCGAGCTGGTCGAATCCTCCGAGGCCGGCATGCTGACGCAGGCCGAGCAGTCGATGAAGAACAATGAATGGATCGCCTTCCTCGGCTGGACGCCGCATCCGGTTATGGGCGCCATGAAGATCACCTATCTCGACGGCATGGGCGACAGCGGCTTCGGCGCCGCCACCGTGTTTACCAATGTGCGCAAGGGCTACACCACCGAATGCCCGAATGCCGGCAAGCTGATCGCCAATTTGAAGTTCAACCTGGATATGGAAGGCCAGATGATGGACGCGATCCTGAAGGGCGGCGATGCCACCACGGTTGCGACCGACTGGCTGAAGAAAAATCCGGGCGCGGTTGCACCCTGGATCGCCGGCGTGACCACCTTCGACGGCGGCGACGCTGCCGCGGCGATCAAGACCGCGCTTGGAAGCTGAGCCGACTGTGATTTCGGCATGACCGAAATTAAGGGCAGCCATTTTGGAAAAGGCTGCCCTTTTTCATATCCTGTGACAAGATGACGTTGCGCGAGCCGAGAGCAGGGCGGCTGCTGGACGAAGAGGGGTGAGATGGATCCGATTTCGCAATTCATGGTCGATCACAAGATCCCGATCGGGGCCTGGGGAAAGGCGTTCTTCGGCTTCCTCACCGACAATTTCGACACCATCTTCAGAGCCTTCTCCAATGGCCTCAATTTCCTGCTCGACGGGCTGGTCAACATCCTGCTGATGGTGCCACCGGTGCTGCTGGCGCTGGTCATCGCGGGCATCGCGTGGCTGCTGCAGCGCTCGCGGCCGCTCGCCATCGGTGTCTTCCTCGGGCTCATCTTCATCATCAACCAGAACCTCTGGAAGCAGACGGTGCAGACGCTGGTGCTGGTCGTCGCGGCCGCCGCCATGGCGATGGCCATCGGCGTGCCGCTCGGCATCTGGGCGGCGCACAAGCCGAAGGTCTATCGCGTCATGCTGCCGGTGCTCGACCTGATGCAGACGCTGCCGACCTTCGTCTACCTGATCCCGGTGCTGACCCTGTTCGGTCTTGGCAACGCGCCCGGCCTCATCGTCACCATCATCTTCGTCATACCGACCGCGGTCAGGCTCACGCATCTCGGCGTCGTCTCAGTGCCGAAGTCGATCATCGAAGCGGGCGAGGCGTTCGGCGCCACCAAGAGCCAGCTGTTGTGGAAGGTGGAACTGCCCTCGGCGTTGCCGACCATCATGGCCGGTCTCACCCAGTCGATCATGCTGTCGCTGTCGATGGTGGTGTTCGCGGCGCTCATCGGCGCCGGCGGTCTCGGTACCGAGATCAACCGGGCGCTCGGTTCGCGCCGCATCGACCTCGGGCTCGAGGCTGGTCTGGCCATCGTCGTGCTCGCCATCGTGCTCGACCGAATGACCCGCATCGGTGTTGGAGGCAAGAAATGACCGTCGCCGTCGATTTCAGAAACGTCGATATCGTCTTCGGTGCCGACCAGGCCGGCTCTCTGGCGATGATCGACGCCGGCGCGACGCGCGCCGAGATTCTCGAGAAGACCGGCAACGTGCTGGGCTGCGCCGGCGCCAGCCTGACCGTCAACGAGGGCGAGATTTCGGTGCTGATGGGCCTGTCCGGCTCGGGCAAGTCGACACTGCTGCGGGCCGTCAACCGGCTGAACGTGGTGTCGCGCGGCCAGGTGCTGGTCAAGGACGGCGACAAGATCGTCGATGTCGTCACGTGCGACCAGGCCACCTTGCGGCGCCTGCGCCAGAAGCAGGTGGCGATGGTGTTCCAGCAGTTCGGCCTGTTGCCGTGGCGCACGGTGGAGGAGAATGTCGGCCTCGGCCTCGAACTTGCCGGCGTGCCGGAGGCCGAGCGCAAGGAACGCGTGCACCGTCAGCTCAAGCTGGTCAATCTCGACCAGTGGTCGAAGAAATACGCGCATGAGCTTTCGGGCGGCATGCAGCAGCGCGTCGGCCTGGCCCGCGCCTTCGCCACCGAGGCACCGATCCTGTTGATGGACGAGCCGTTCTCGGCGCTCGATCCGCTGATCCGCACCAAGCTGCAGGACGAATTGCTGCAGCTGCAGGCCGAATTGAAGAAGACCATCATCTTCGTCAGCCACGACCTCGAGGAGGCGCTGAAGATCGGCAGCCACATCACCATCATGGAGGGCGGCCGCATCGTGCAGACCGGCGCTCCGGAGGACATCGTGCTGCGGCCCGCCAACGACTACGTCCGCGACTTCATCGCCAATGTGAACCCGCTGTCGGTGCTGACCGCCTGGAACGTCATGCGCGACCGGCGCGACCTCGAACAGGGCAAGGACGGCTGGGTGTGGCTCGACCGGCGCAAGACGACGCGCTTCAAGATCGATGATCACGGGCTGGTGGCGGCGGCCGAACGCGACGGCAAGCCGGCGGTCTGGGTGTCATGCGCCGATGTCGAGAGCCAGTCGGAGGAAGCTGCGCAAGTGTTCTGGGCCAATCCCGGCACCTCGCTGAAAACGGTGATGCTGGCCATGCACCGTTCGCAGACCGCACCCGTGGCGCTGTTCGACGACCAGTCGCGTTTCGTCGGCGCCATCGGCATACGCGACGTGCTGTCGGCGGTGCTGCGGCGGTAGTTTCTCCGGAACCCGAAGGCGACGAGGCGAAGCGATCGAGCGCGCCTCGTTCTATGCCGCCAGCGGCAGGCGCAGTTGCGTCAGCAGGCCGCCGCCCGGGTTGTTGGACAGGCTGATCTCGCCGCCGGCGGCGCGCGCGATGTTGCGGGCAATGGTCAGGCCGAGCCCGAGCCCGCCGGTCTGGCGGTTGCGGGATTGTTCGAGGCGCACGAAAGAGCCGAACACGGCGTCGATCTGGGCTTGCGGTATGCCAGGCCCTTCGTCGCGGATGGTGAGCAGGATCATGTTGTCCGACCGGCGCAGGCTGAGATGCGCCTTCTTGCCATAGGTCACGGCATTCTGGACCAGATTGGTGACGCAGCGCCTGAGCGCGACAGGCCGCGCCATGCAGATGAGGCCGCGTGAGCGGGTATCGTCGTCGAACGAGACGTCGTCATAACTGTCGGCGATCGATTCCACGAGCGACCAGAAGTCGATGCGTTCGCTCTTTTCCTCGGTCACCTCGAAAGTGGCAAAGTCGATCACCGAGCTGGCGATGCTCTCGACATCGGCGAGATCGTGCGCCAGCGCCTCGCGGACCGCCGATTTGCGCAGCAGCTCCAGGCGCAGGCGCATCCGCGTCATCGGCGTGCGCAGGTCATGCGCCAACGCCGCAGCGAGATGTTCGCGGTCCTCGACATATTCACGCAACCTGGCCTGCATGGCGTTGATCGCCTTGGCGGCGGCACGCACCTCGCGGCTGCCGGTCTCGGCGATAGGCGGGCTCTTCAGATCCGTGCCGATCCTGTTCACGGCGGTTTCCATCATCCGGTAGGGTGCAGTCAGCCGGCGCAGCGACCAGATCGACATGATCACCACAAGCCCGGCGATCAGCGAATAAAGCGGCAGGCTGTCGAAGCTCAGGATCGGGCCGACGGGCGTGATCGGCTCGGTGAAGTTCAGCCACTGGCCGTCGGCAAAGCGCAGCGAGGCCGTCAGTTTGTCGCTCTGGGCGAAGTCGGCGGCCAGCACCAGAAGATCGCGCTCCACCTGGCCGATATCGGGTCCCGGCGCCGTGCCGCTGGCGTCGTCGGCCTCGCGCGTTGCCGGATCGCGCCGCACGCGCGCGTCGGTGATGCCGAACTTTGACAGCCGGCCAACGAGGATGTCTTCGAGTTCGGCCAGTTCGTCGTCGCTTGCGATCGACGAGGTGACCGCGGGCGTGTCGGACACGGTGAGCGCGTAGGCGGAATTGAACAGGCCGGTCGCCGTCGTCTTGCGTTCCTCCGGCGTGGCGTCATGCATCAGCTGCACCAGCGAGAAAGCACGATCGTTAAGGCGATAAAGGTCAACGACGTCGTTGGCGGCGGCGCGGTCGCGCGACACGATATAAAGGGTCGCGACCTGGCTGATCAGCAGGCCGGCAATGACGATCAGCAGCACCCAGACGGGTAGGGTCTGCGGCAGGAAACGTCTCATTCGGAAGTCGTCTCGGGCAGGAACTGGTAGCCGCCGCTGCGCACGGTGAGGATGAGCTTGGGCGTTTTGGGATCGTCTTCCATCTTGCGCCGCAGCCGGCTGACCAGGATGTCGATGCTGCGGTCGAAGGAATAGTCACTGTCGCCTCCGGAGAGTTCGATGAGCTGGTCGCGGGTCAGCACGCGTCCGGCGCTCTTGACGAAGGTCTGCAGCAGGTTGAACTCCGCCATGGTCAGCTCGACCCTGACATCGTCGGGAGCGGTCAGCCGGCGCCGCGAACAGTCCATCGTCCAGCCGGCGAAGCGGTAGATCTGCTTGGCGGTGGCGCGCTTCGGCTCGGCGGCGCCGTTGCGCCGCAGCACGGCGCGGATGCGGGCCAGCAGCTCGCGCGGGTCGAAGGGTTTGGGCACATAGTCGTCGGCGCCCATTTCCAGGCCGACCACGCGGTCGGTCGTCTCGGTGACGGCGGTCAGCATGATGATCGGCGTCGAATACTGGGCGCGCAGGTCGCGGCACAGTTCCAGCCCGCTCTTGCCGGGCAACATCACGTCGAGCACGATGAGGTCCACATGCGAGCGGCGCAGGATGGTCTCCATCTCGGTGCCGTCGGCGGCAACCGAGGTGTGCAGGCCGCGCTTCTGGAAGAACTCCTGCAGCAGGTCGCGGATGCCCTTGTCGTCGTCGACGATCAGTATGTGTGCGTCGGATTTCACAGGTGCCCCGTCTCTGTTGCCGGCCAAGCTATCCTTGGTTGGTGAGCCACACGATAGAATTCGGGCCATATGTTGGCCAGTGCCCTGCATTTCAAGGTGCAGCGAATTGCGCGTCTCCGCACCATCGGCGCCTTCGCCGGCCATCCAGAAACAATCCAGAAACAAAATTCTACAATCCGGAAAAACTCCTGAAAAGGTTGGACGGCATAACGGTGCCGCAGCGGTCAGGTCATTGGCTGCGACGCAAGTCTGCGGGTTACGGATAAACCGATGCCAAGGTTGTCGATCAGTTTGTTGGGTGCGTTGCTGGGCGTTTGCCTGGTCACCGCCGCTGCCGGACAATCGAATGCAAAGGTGACGCTCACCCGGGCCGAACGTTGCGCCAATCTCAGCCGCCAATTTGACGAAGCCCTCGAAACCCACGCCACGGCAACGCAGGTCACCGCGGCGAAGGCACTTCAAAGAAAGGGAAACCGGTACTGCGCCGCCAAGAAACAGGCACAGGGCATCCGGATGCTCGCAAACGCTTTGAAGCTGCTTGGAGTGACGCCGAACGACCCGGTTCAGTGACACTCGAAACTCGACCCGCATAAAAAGGAAATGAAGCCATGAAGAAGTCCCTCCTGTCCGCCCTCGGTCTCGCCGTTGCTCTCGCCTTCTCGATGCCGGTCCTGGGCAACGCTGCCGCCACCACGACCGCTGCTCCGGCTGCTACCACGACGACCACCGCGCCCGCTGCTACCGCTCCGGCTGCCACCGCTCCGGCCAAGGCTGCTCCGAAGAAGGACACCAAGAAGGCCTGCAAGGTGACCAAGAAGCACAAGTGCCCGGTCAAGAAGGCCCCCAAGAAGGCCGCCCCGAAGGCTGCTCCGAAGAAGCCCTGATCGGTCCAAAGTCTGCTTTCCATCAAGGCCGCTCCCGCCGCAAACCGGCTGGAGCGGCCTTCTGCCAAGCGCGTGATCGAAGGGCGGTGCACCGGCGACGAAAGCGGACCGGCAAAACCGGCCCGACCCTGGCCGAAGCCTGAAAGCCGGCGGCTTCCAGCCAGGCGTCTCGATGAAGCTTAACCCGTTCGCAACGCCGGCCGTGTAGGACAGTCCGCATGAAGAAGCGGCTTTCGTCCATTCTGCGTTCGATGGTGCTCGGTGGCCTGGTCGCCAGCGGCGTGGCCAGGGTGCTGATCCTGCTCACCGCCAGCCCGGTGCCGGATCCGGCGAGCGGGCGTACCGAGCCTTCGCTGTTCGCGCCGGCAATCTCCAGCAACTGGGACTACATCACGCCGGTACAGGCCTGGCTGCTGATCATACTCACCGGCGTGACGCTGGGCTGCGTTGTCGCGTGGCCGATCGCTGCGTGGATGGAACGCCGGGCGGATGCGGGCGGAAACCGCCGCATCTTTGGCCGTCAGGGCCGTTGAACCGCCACCAACAATTCCCACATCATTGCCAATGACAGCGCTCATCCGCTGCCAGTGCGCGTGCCAATCAAAATGGACGATCGCTTTCGCCCGTGGCAAAATGCGGGGCGAAACTGTCGATGGCGAGACTGTCGGTTCCGATGCCTGAAATCACCACAAAACCGCGCGTCCAGGTCAAGCCGCAGACCGAACGGCCGAAACTCTACAAGGTCATCCTCATCAATGACGATTTCACGCCGCGCGAGTTCGTGGTGACGGTGCTGAAGGGCGAGTTCAAGCTCAGCGAAGACCAGGCGCACAGGATCATGATCACCGCGCATCGGCGTGGCGTCTGCGTCGTCGCGGTGTTCACCAAGGACGTCGCAGAGACCAAGGCGACACGGGCCACCGATGCCGGCAAGGCCAAGGGTTACCCGCTGCTGTTCACGACCGAACCGGAAGAGTGAGCGGTCGGTTCGCCATAGGCGAATTCATCGTGTCAGTGGCCCGATGAAAGGCCGCGAACGCTGGGGAGTTGCCGCAGGCAACGGGGTCCCCGGCAGACGACCTTTGTCGTAAAGCGTCGAGAGCAATAGCGCCGCCGCTGGGACCTTCGGATTCGGCACAGCAGCAATGCTGGCGTCGCCCCTCATCCGCCCTTCGGGCACCTTCTCCCCGTGAACGGCAGGGCAATCGCATATAGGCGGCCGGGGCTTTCGCTCTACGATTAACCCCCACCCCTAACCCTCCCCACAAGGGGGAGGGAGACTTCCGTTGGCGCTGACATCGGCAGATCGCCGACGTTTTGACACCGAGTAAGAGCGCGCGGCGGCATTCCCTCCCCCTTGTGGGGAGGGTTAGGGTGGGGGTCTATCTTCGTAAGAATCCATATGCGATCGCCCTGCCGTGAACGGGGAGAAGGAAACTACCGTCCCTCGCGGTACCACATCGAACCCATTGCCAGAAGCAGCAGGCCGAGGCCGAGGAAACCGCCAAACAGCGGCACGCGCGAGACGGCCTTGAGCACGCTGTCGTCGGTGGTGCGAAGGCCGATCCAGTCGCTGCCGGACGCGTCGCCCGCCGAGCGCACCGGCACGATGGAGGGCAGCGTCACGTCGCTGCCCGTGGATGGCGCCAGCCGGCGCACGCCGCCGCCGGTCGCTTCCGCCGGCGCCTTCAGCCGGTCCTCGGTGGAGATGACGTCGGCGAATTCCGGTGCATTGACCGGTCCGACATGGGCGAGTGCGGTGAGGTCGCCATTGGCGACCTGATAGAGGCCGATTTCACTGGTCGCGATACTGCCGAGGAAGACGCCGGGTTCGGATTTCTGGAGCTTGACCGTCATCGTCTTGCCGGACGGGGTGATGATCTGCGCGGTGCCCGGATCATCGGCCATGGTCTGGCGCCGGATTTCCAGAACCATGCCACGACCGTCGGCGGTCAGCCGCTCCTCCTCGAGTTCGGGCTCCTTCATCAGCCAGTGCGCAATGCGCCGATAGAGCTGGACATGCGGACCACCGCCCTCGAAGCCACGCGCCCACAGCCAGCCCTGATCGGACAGAAGCATGCCGACGCGGCCTTCTCCCTTGTGGTCGAGCAGCAGCAGGGGCCGGTTGTCGGCACCCTTCATCACCACTTCGCCTTCCGGGTTCTGCACGCCTATGGTGCGGAACCAGCGGCTCCAGTGCGGCGGCTCGGTGGCGGAACCATCCAGCCCGCGCGTCACCGGGTGACGCTGGCCGAGATCGGTGAGGCGCGGATAGAAGGCCTTGTCGACCACCTCGCCGGTCGGCATCGCCGGCAAGGCCGACATCAGCGGCGTGCGCGCGATCGAGCTTTCGCCGGCATATTCGGGGCCGGCCGCGATCAGCAGCGCACCGCCCTTTTCGACATATTCGGAGATGTAGTCGTAATAGAGGATCGGCAGGACGTCCCGGTGCTGGTAGCGATCGAAAATGATGAGGTCGAAATCCTTGATCTTCTCGACGAACAGTTCGCGGGTCGGGAAAGCGATCAGCGACAATTCATTGATCGGCGTGCCGTCCTGTTTTTCCGGCGGCCGCAGAATGGTGAAATGGACGAGATCGACCGAGGCGTCGGATTTCAGCAGATTGCGCCAGGTGCGCTCACCCGCATGCGGCTCGCCGGAGACGAGCAGCACACGCAGGTTCTCGCGGATGCCGTCGATCAGCGCGATGGCGCGGTTGTTGGTGTCGGTCAGTTCGCCCGGCTCGCGATCGATGGCGAGTTCGACGATGTTGCGGCCGGCGCCCGGAATGGTCACCTGCAGCGGCATGGCCTGGCCGACGGTGGCATGCTCGACCGCGACCTGCTCGCCATTGACCGAGACGCGCACGTCGACCGGGCCGGTCTCGTTTTCCGTTGAAATGACCCGGTATGTCATGTCGAGCGGCTTGCCGACGATGCCGAAGCGGGGCGCGTTCTCGAAGCGGATGCGGCGATCTTTTTCGTGGTCGTTGCCGGTGATCAAGGCATGCAGCGGCGCGTTGAAATCGGGTGCGCCGGCCGGTGCGTCATGCACCTCGCCGTCGGTGATCATGATGGCGCCGCCGATGCGCGACGGCGGCACGTCGCGGAAGGCACCCTCGAGCGCGCCGAAGAGCCGCGTTTCGGTGCGCTCCTCGGCGGCTTCGGACTTGCCTGCCTCGACAACGCGCACGTCGAACTGCTTGAAGCGGCCAAGACGCTGCTGGAGCCCGGCCAGCGCCTCGTCCGTCTGCCTGGTGCGGTCGCCGATATCCTGGCTCTGGCTGCGGTCGACGATCAGGGCGACGACGCTTTTCAGCGGCTCGCGCTCCTCATTGAGGAACACCGGGTTGAACAGCGCGGCGGCCAGCGCCAGCAGGGCGACGAAGCGCAACATCGCGCCGCGCTGGCGAACCCACAGGCCGACGAGCGCGAGCGCCAGCAGTGGCACCAACACCAGGGCCAGCAAGGGCCAGGAGATCAGCGGTTCGAAGGAGATCGACCAGTTCATGCGTTACCCCCCTCCCTGTGGGGAGGGTCGATCCGCGTGGGGAGTGCAGGTAAGACCGTCATCCTACTGCCCCAGCCGTTCGAGCAGTATGGGCACGTGCACCTGGTCGGATTTGTAGTTTCCGGTCAGCATGTACATCATGATGTTGACGCCGGCGCGCAGCGCGTAGATGCGCTGCATCGGGTCCGCGGGCACTGTCGGCAGCAACGGATCGCCATTCCCGTCGACCGCCCAGGCGCCGGCGAAATCATTGGCGGTGATCATGATCGGCGAAACGCCGTCGCCGGTGCGCACCGGCCGGTTCTCGGCGTTGCTGGCATCGAGCGATGCCTCGACCCAGAGCGGGCTGCCGGCGAAACGGCCAGGAAATTCGGGCAGGATGAAGAAGGATTTGGTCAGCACGTGGTCGGACGGCACCGGCTCCAGCGGCGGCACGTTGAGGTTGCCGAGGATGTCGCGCAGCCGCTCCGTCGCCGGGCTGGCCGAATCGGCGCCGATGCCGTTGGCGAACTGGTCGCGCGTGTCGAACAGCACCGTCCCGCCCTGCTGCATATAGGCGTCGATGCGGGCGATCGCGGCCTGGCTCGGCATCGGTGCCGCTGGATCGATCGGCCAGTAGATCAAGGGATAGAACGACAGCTCGTCCTTCGATATGTCGACACCCGCGGGTGCGCCCGGTTCCAATGCGGTCTTCTCGATCAGGAAGCGGGTCAGGCCCTCCATGCCGGCGCGGCTGATCGCGTCGTCGCCCGGCACGCCGGTCAGCACATAGGCAATGCGGGTTTTCGAAATCGCCTCGATTGCCGCCTGGTCGCCCGGTTTGGCGTCGTCGGCGCGGGCAAGGTCGGCATGGCCGAACAGCGCGCCGAGCGCAATCAGGATCGCGGCGGTGGTTGCCACGGCACCGGCACGGCGCCGACGGCGCGAAAACAGTCCGCCCATCCACAACACCACCAGCGTATCGAGCAGCATCAGCGCCAGGGCGGCCACGACCAGCGCGCCCTTCAGGTTGCGCGATTCATCAAACGCATACTGGATCGATGTGACGGGTACAGTGATTTGCGGGCGCGCCAGCGGCGCGAAAGTGCTTGTGGATTCAAGCAGGTTGTGGGCGAAGACGCCGGTCTCGGAGCCGTAGAGGCCAGGCGGGTTCTCGAAAGTCACAGGCAACGGGCCGGCGGCCGGCACCAGCGGCCGCGCATCCGGCGTCGGCGGCACCAGCGAGCCGTCGGCCGATATCATGCGATAGGGCGCCAGCGAGGTGGCGGCGGCTTCGGCACTGGCGACCGCCGCGCCCTGGTTGCGCGACAGCTGCACGAGGCGGCGCAACATCTCGACGAAGCTGCCCGAGATCGGCAGGTTCGACCATGTCGCCTCGGGCGTGACGTGGAACAGCACCAGCGTGCCCTTGCCTTTCTTCAGACCGGTGACCAGCGGCGTGCCATCGGCAAGTGCCGCCCAGGTGCGCTCGACGATATCGGGCGTCGGCTCGGCCAGCACCTGTCTGGTGACGGTGACCTCCGTGGGCGGGGCAAGATCGGCGAACGGGCCGGCCTTGGGAAATTCGGTGACCGGCTGCGGCGATGTCCATGACAGCGCACCGCCGAGCGAGCGCTCGCCGGTGCGCAGGCGGACCGGCAGCAGGTCATCGTCATTGCCGGCGGCGGCCAGCCGCGAGCCGGCGAAACGCACCAGCGTGCCGCCATTGTCGACCCAGTCGACCAGCCTTTGCCGGACCTGTGCGGGAATGGTGCCGATATCGGCCATGACAATCATCGCCGGCTTCTGGTCGAGGATTTGCGGGATGGCGTCGGCGAGGTCGGCGCTGGAGGGCTCGACGAGATCGGCGAAGGGCTGCAGCGCGCGCCTGATGTAATAGAGCGGCGACAGAAGCGGCTGTGCCTGGTCGGCCTCGGCCTGCGACAACAGTCCGACGCGACGGCGCTTGGAACTTTCGTCGAGGACGCGGACCGCACCGGCCTGGCGCTCGCCGTCGAGCGCGATCGAGGCGAAGTCGTTGCGCAGTTCGAACGGCACCGCCATGGTGCCGGTGGCGGTGGATTCGCCCGGCGCAAAGGTCAGCGTCGCGTCGGCGATGCGGCGGCCCTTGTCGTCGAAGGCGCCGGCGGTGACCTGCGCCGGGGCTGGGTCGCCCGGTGCGCGGATAGCGGTCAGCGCAAAGCCGTCGACCTGGTTGTCAGCGGCGGTCAGGCCGGCCAGCGAAAGCCGGTCGGCGGTCGCCCAGACGACGCGGGCGGCATTTCTGGACAAAAGCGTGTTGAAGGCGGCCTCGTCACCCTTTGCCGCCAGGCCATTGGCGAGCACGGCGACGCTGGCGCCAGGCAAGGTGTCCAGCACGCCGGCGACGCGGGCATAGACGGCGGGCCGGTCGGTTGGAATCGGTCGCGGCTTGGCGGCGCGCAGCCGGTCAAGGGCCGTGGCGGCATCGAAGGGGCCGATTTCCGAATTGGGCTTTTCGGCGGTGAAAGCGATGATGACCGGCACGCCGTTCGAGCCGGCGTCGGCTATCAGCCGCTCGGCGGTGGCGACGCGCTTGCCCCAATCGGCGGCACTTGCCCAATCATTGTCTATGACGAGCGCGAGGGCCGCACCCTCGGCGGGAAGCTTTTCGCGCGGATTGAACACCGGTTCGGCGAGTGCCGCGACGACCAGGGCCGCCATCAGGAGCCTGAGCAGCGTCAGCCACCACGGGCTTTGCTGCGGCGTCTCCTCGCGCTTCAGCACCCGTGCCAGGATGTTCAGCGGCGGGAAGATTTCGGTTTGCGGCTTCGGCGGCGTCAGCCGCAACAGCCACCAGATCACCGGCAGCGCCAGCAGGCCCCACAGCACCATGGGAGCGCCAAAGGAGAGCGGCAGCCAGCTCATGCGCCGACCTTTCCGGCATGATCGGCGGTCAGCCCGGCATGACCGCCACCGGTCAGCCCGGCATGACCACTGGCGGTCAGCCCGGCATGACCGCCACCAGCGATCAGCCCGGCATAACCGCCACCAGCGATCAGCCCGGCATAACCGCCATCGGCGGTCATGGCCATGTGCAGGCGGACCAGCGCGTCGGAAGCCAGCCGATCCGTATGGTTGACGGTAAAGCTCCAGCCGAGGCGCTTGCACCAGGCGGCCAGTTCCTGGCGCCGGGCGATGTAGAGCAGGCGGTACTCATCGCCGAGCATTTCGGCGCGACCGGCGGTCAGCTTGTCGCCGGTCTCGGGATCGGTGAACTCGGTGCGGCCGGCATAGGGGAAGGTTTCCTCGGCCGGGTCGGCGACCTCGATCAGGTGGGCGCGCACGCCATGCCGGGCGAGCACATCAAGCCAGGCCATCGTTTCCTCGACCGGGTCGAGGAAATCGCTGGCGATAATGATGTCGCAGAAGCGGCGGATGCCGGACAGATCGGGTTTTGCCGGCAACTCGCCGGCGTGCATGAGCTGGGCGGCGATGCGCTCGGCACCGTTGCGGGCGGTGAACGGATCGGTGAGACCCGGCCAGGCGATGCGCTCGCCGCTGCGCGACAACAGCTCGGCCATGGCCAGCGCCAGCACAAGCGCGCGCGATTGCTTGGAAACCCCGGCGCCGGTCGACTTGTAGAGCATGGACGGCGAGGGGTCGGCCCACAGCCAGACCGTATGGGCGGCTTCCCATTCGCGATCGCGAACATAGGTATGATCGTCGCGGGCCGAGCGGCGCCAGTCGATGCGCGAGGCATCGCCTTCGACATAGGGCCGGAACTGCCAGAAGTTCTCGCCGATGCCGCGCTTGCGGCGGCCATGCCAGCCGGCGATCACGGTGTTGACGATGCGGCGCGCCTCGACCAGCAGGTCAGGCACAAGCGAGGCCCGCAAGCGGCCACGGGCGAGCGCGTCGCGCGTCGCCGCCGGGGCCTGGACCTCGCCAATGCGCGCCATCAGGGTCTGGACCCGCTAATTAGGCCGAAATGGTGTGAGGCCATCTGTTCGGATACGCGGAGCGAAGGCGCAGGAAGCCATTCGGCTTTCAAGCCCTTCGCGACAAAATAGTCGGGCAGATGGACCACATCCTCCGGACGCCGAAATGGCTGCAAGCTGCGTCGTCGAATCGCTTGGGCGGGCGAAAGCTCCCGACCTTCGCGATTCTCCTCGCATCTTTTTGCCATTTCAGGCGCCATTTCGATCATACTATCGGGTCCAGACCCTAAATCCCCTTCACGAGCTTCGCCACCACGTCGCGCACGCTGGTGCCTTCGGCGCGAGCGGCGAAGGTCAGCGCCATGCGATGCTGCAGCACCGGCTCGGCCAGCGCACGGACGTCGTCGATCGAGGGCGCCAGCCGTCCCTCATAAAGCGCGCGCGCCCTTGTGCACAGCATCAGCGCTTGGCTGGCGCGCGGGCCGGGGCCCCAGGCGACATGCTTGTCGGTCTCGGCGTTGCCCTGGCCGGGACGCGCCGAGCGCACCAGCGTCAGGATCGCCTCGACGACGCTTTCGGGCACCGGCATGCGGCGGATCAGCGTCTGGATTTCCTTCAGCCGAACCGGTTGCAGCACGTTCTGCGCTTTCGCATCCTCGATGCCGGTGGTTTCCAAAAGGATGCGGCGCTCGGCCTCGATTTCGGGATAGAGGATGTCGACCTGCATCAGGAAACGGTCGAGCTGCGCCTCGGGCAGCGGATAGGTGCCTTCCTGCTCCAGTGGATTCTGCGTTGCCAGCACATGGAAGGGCGCCGGCAGGTCGTAGCGGGCGCCGGCAATGGTCACGTGGTATTCCTGCATGGCCTGCAGCAGCGCCGATTGGGTGCGCGGCGAGGCGCGGTTGATCTCGTCGGCCATCAGAAGCTGGGCGAAGATCGGCCCGGAGATGAAGCGGAAGGAGCGCTTGCCGAATTCATCCTGCTCCATCACTTCGGAGCCAAGGATATCGGACGGCATCAGGTCGGGCGTGAACTGGATGCGGCGCGAATCGAGGCCGAGCACGATGCCCAGCGTCTCGACCAGCTTGGTCTTGGCGAGGCCCGGCACGCCGACCAAAAGCGCATGGCCGCCGGCCAAAAGCGCCACCAGCGTGCGCTCGACGACGTTCTCCTGGCCGAAGATGACCCGGCCGACCCCGTCGCGGACCTTGGAAATATCGGCCAGCGCCCTCTCGGCCTCGGCGATCATGTCCTTTTCGCTGATCGGGCTTTCCTTGACCATCACGCTCATGCCGCATCGATCCTTGTGGTTGGAAATACCGGCCCGCACCATAGCACAGGTTGCCGCGATTCGGCCTCGCGTGGCGCCTATGCCAAAACTTAAATCACAGACCTAGGCTGACAAGCGGAACAACAGTGACTATTTCGTGACCATGACGGAACACTCCGAACATCGCGAACAAAGCCTTACAACCGCCACCGAGGCGCGCGGTCTCGAGGCGCTGATCTCGCGTGCCGCCCGCGCCGGCAAGGGCGCGGCGCCGGTGGAACGCTGGAATCCCGACTTCTGCGGCGATCTCGACATGGAGATCAGGGCCGACGGCACCTGGTTTTACCTGGGCACGCCGATCGGGCGCATGCCGCTGGTGCAGCTTTTCTCCTCCGTGTTGCGCAAGGACGCGGACGGCAGGACCTATCTGGTAACGCCTGTGGAAAAGGTCGGCATCCGCGTTGCCGACGCGCCGTTCATCGCCGTCGAAATGGATGTTTCGGGCAGCGGTGACGCGCAAGCCATTACCTTCCGCACCAATGTCGGCGATGTCGTGGAAGCCGGGCCGGAGCGGCCGCTGCGCTTCGTCGACGAAAGCGAGACCGGCGGGTTGAAGCCCTATGTGCTGGTGCGCGGCCGGCTGGAGGCGCTGGTGGCGCGGCCGGTGATGTACGAGCTGGTCGGGCATGGCGAGGAAATCGCGATCGGCGGCAGGACCATGTTCGCCGTGCGCTCGAAGGGCGCGGTGTTTCCAATCATGCCGGCGGACCAACTGAAGCGGCTGAGTAGGTGATGGACCAGACGACGCAGAGGCCGTTTTCGTCAGCCGATTTTCGCGCGCGCTTTGCCGCGCAGCCGGATGCGCATGCCGGCGACGACTACGGCGATCATCGCTTCAATCCCGGCCATCCGCGCCTCAGCCAGGCCAAGGCGCTGCGCAATGCCGCGGTGCTGATCCCGGTGGTCGATCACGACGGGGACGCCACGGTTCTTCTGACCAAACGGGCCGAAAAGCTGCGCAGCCATTCGGGGCAGGTGGCCTTTCCCGGCGGCACCATCGATGCGGCCGATGCCAGCCCCGAAGCGGCGGCGCTGCGCGAGACCTTCGAGGAGATCGGCCTTGGCCGGGATCGCATCGAGATCATCGGCCGCATGCCCGATTACGTTGCCGGCAGCGGCTATCGCATCGCGCCGGTGCTGGGCATCGTGCGGCCCAGTTTCCAGCTGACGCTCAACGCCGACGAGGTCGACGCCGCCTTCGAAGTACCGCTGCGCTTCCTGATGGACCCGGCCAATCACAAGCGCGACAGCCGCATGTGGAACGATCTCGAATGGTTCTTCTACGATATGCCTTATGGCGACCAGCGCATCTGGGGCGTCACCGCCGGCATCATCCGTACGCTCTATGAAAGGCTCTATGCGTGAGTGTCTCGATCGCGGGCAGGGTCGACTGGCTCGGTAATGTGCATCTGCAGCGCCTGCTGTCCGTTCTGGCGAAGAACGGTGAAGAAGCACGTGTCGCCGGCGGCGCCGTGCGCAACGCGCTGATGGGCCAAGCGGTCGCCGACATCGATATCGCCACCACTTGCCTGCCGCAGGACACCATCCGCCGCGCCGAGGCGGCAGGCTTCAAGGCGGTGCCGACCGGCATCGAGCACGGCACGATCACGGTGATCGCCGGCGGCAAGCCCTATGAGACCACCACCCTGCGCGCCGACATCGAGACCGACGGCCGGCGTGCCAAGGTGTCGTTCGGGCGCGACTGGAAACTTGACGCCGAGCGGCGCGATTTCACCATCAACGCGCTCTATGCGGAGGCCGACGGCACGGTTGTCGACCTGGTCGGCGGCGTCGCCGACATCGAGGCGCGCCGGCTGCGCTTCATCGGCGATCCGGAAGCGCGCATCCGCGAGGATTATCTGCGCATCCTGCGGTTCTTCCGCTTCTTCGCCTGGTACGGCGACGGCCGGCCGGACGCCGAAGGGCTGAAAGCCTGTGCCCGGCTGAAGGATGGGCTGGTCCAGCTTTCGGCCGAGCGCATCTGGTCCGAGCTGAAGAAGCTCTTGTCGGCGCCCGATCCATCGCGGGCGCTGCTGTGGATGCGCCAGGCCGGCGTGCTGACCGGCGCGCTGCCCGAGAGCGAGAAATGGGGCATCGATGCCATCCATGGAGTGACCAAGGCCGAGAAGGATCTGGGCTGGGCGGCGGATCCGCTGCTCAGGCTGGAGGCGATCGTGCCGCCGGACGCGGCGCGCATGAAGACGCTCGCCGACAGGCTGAGACTGTCGACGGCGGAAGCCGAGCGCCTGCGCCACTGGGCGCTGGCCACTGCCGTCGAGCCGAAGACGAGCGAGAGCGAGCTGGCGAAAAGGCTCTATCGCGGCGACCGGCAGGGATTTGTCGACCGGCTCCGGCTGTCGCTCGCCGGGGCACGGGTGCGTGCTGTCGAGGACACCGACGCGCTGCTCGAGGCCGGCGGCTTTTCGCGACTGCTGGCCTATGCGCTCAAATGGGAAAAACCGCTGTTTCCGCTGAAAGGTGCCGATCTGACCGCGCTCGGCGCTGTTCCAGGGCCGAAGCTCGGTGAGATCCTCAAGAATCTCGAGGCGGAATGGATCGAAGCGGGATTTGCGCCTGATCGCGGCGCGTTGCTTGAACGCGCCGCGAAGGCACTTGAAACTTAGAGCCTGGTTCGACCGCCGCTCCCTGCGGTCCGACGTCGCCGAAAACCGCCATTTGGAACACGGCCGAGGCGACGACCTCGCCGGACGAAGCGTCGCTGACCTACCTGATCGATACGGGAGCGAGGGCGCGTGAAAGGCTTGCCTCGCCCTTGCCGTAGACGGAAGCACTATAGTTGACCAGCGTGTCGGTACGAGCTGTATTGAGCAGATCGTTGGTGATCTGGGTCGGCGTCGCCTTGGTGAACTTGCTGCCGATGATCGCAGCATATCCTGAAATGATCGGCGCGGCGAAGGAGGTGCCATAAAGGCCTGTCTTGCTTCCATCAACACCAACCACGAGGAAGTGGCTTTGCACGAGCGGGTTGGAGCCAGCGTAGTCGGAGTACCAGGCAAGCTGGGCCTTGTTGGTTGTCGTGCCATTCGTCGACAGCGCGCCGACGAAGATCGCCGTTTGCTTGCCGGTCAGGGCGAGGTCGAGATAGTCCTGCTGGCCGCCCGTGACACCGCCCACGGCAACCGCGTCGTTGCCCGCGGCCTTCGAAACAACGGCCGTACCTTTGGTGGCATAGGAGATTATGGAGGCTTCCTCGGCGCTCCATCCGATCTGGTTCGGGCTGTAGCCCGCTTTGGCGTACATGCCATAGCTCAGGTTGAGCACGTTCAGGCCGGGCGCCAGGCCGACGGCCGAACTGGTTGAGAAGTCCTTCGACCTGATGGTCGCCAAGGGCGCAATCATGCCGGCTTCTTCGCGGGTCCATTCACCGTGCCGCTGGGTTTGTACTCCGACGCCGAAATTGCCGGAGAAGCGCGATGAGCTTCTGAAGTCATCGACGATCGTAATCGTGACGCCCTTGCCCTTGTATCCCGCGGCCCAAGCGGCGCCAACGTCGGGGCTCATCCACCCCTGCACCGCTTGTGTGCCCGCAGCAGGGATCGTTGCGCTCACGCATATGGACAGGCCGCCGCCGTGGCACAGCGCGGCCATCTCGTCCGCATCGGGGGCCTCCTGTGCCGATGCTACCGGCGCCGACAGGATGGCGAGGGCCGTGGCGATACCGAACTTCCAACGATTATCTGACATATTCCTACCCCGGTTCAAACAAGAGCTAGCATGGACGATCGCGAATTTCCGGTGGCCACGTGACGTCTCACGCACCCCTCGCGATCAGAAAGTAACACGGTAATTCAGCCAGAGATGCTGGCTCTCCGGTTTAGCGTTAACCAGATATTTCAAGGTTTCCTCAGGCGCCAGCTGGCTGGCCGCGAGCCGGCAATTGACGCTGTAGGTACCCAAATCGCCGTAGCTTGCCTCGCAGGGCTTTTCGGTGAGCTTGCCGCCGATGGTCGTGGTGAGCGACAGGGAAAGGGTGCTGTTCGGACTCGGATGCATCTGGGTGAGGAAACCAAGCTTGAGGCTGGGCTCGATGCGATACTTCTCGCCTTCTTCTCCGGTCCCAAATCCCCAAAGGATGCCGGTATCCTCCGTGATCTGGGTCAGCAGGTCCACGTGCATGTCGACCCAGCTCGCGCGGTACCATTGGTTGAACGATACCCGGCTGCCGTTCTGCAGTTCATAACCGCCGTCGCCCAGGCCTCTCGCCTGATCGCTGAGCGGCGAGCCCTGATGGATGTCGACCACCGATGTCGTCATTTCCTGGGCAATCGCCGGAGACGCCCCAAGGAGCGCGCACAGCAGGAGCGCCGTCGTGCGGAAACTCACTCTATTGCCGGACTTTTCGCGCATGCGCGAAACACCTCGCCCCACCGACTCCGGACCAGTGCCTGGCGGCGACGGGCTTCTCTGGCAGCCCTCTGTAGCCGGGATTATCCGCCTGACAGTCGCACGGGTTCGGTTACCGCAGGGTTTACCTTAGCTGAGGCAAATGTAATTTATTGACCTCGCAGGCTGTGGGTCGCGCCGCGCCGAAACGGATTCATGCGCCGCGCTTGCGTCTTTAGTTTTCATGCATGTCGTTGTCCCGATACCCGGGCACCTTTTGGGCGACATGCATTGGATCGCCCGCGACGGCGTCAAACGCCAATCGCGGGCATCGCCGCCCAACGCTCTTGATCTGCTTGCACTCAATCTTGAGGTGACAAACCCCAGGCCGCGCAAAACCTACGCGGCGTCGCGGACCTTCTCGATGCGCGAGCGGATCGCCTCGATCATCGTCTCGCGGATGACCGTCTCGCCATGCGTCTCGCGCATGTGCTCGACGGCACGGCGCATCACTTCGGCCTCCTCGTCGGCACGTGTGTGCCAGTCACAGCCGGGAACGAGCGACCCGCAGTGAAATTCCTTCATGGGATTTCTCCTTTTTCCTCCGTGGAGCCTGGTCGAGGCTCCGGCACTTTTTGGCCCATCGTCCAATTCCGGGGTCGGATCTTCGGACCACGAGCGGGAGGGACTTTAACACGGAAGGGGCGGTCTGGTTGCATCAAAGCGCCGCGCGACTTCCGCTTACCAGGCGTTTACGGCCAGCGGACCTCGGGCGGCAGGCTGGACAGGATGGATGCGACATTGCCGCCGGTCTTCAGGCCGAAGATGGTGCCGCGATCGTAAAGCAGGTTGAATTCGACATAGCGGCCGCGGCGGATGAGCTGTTCGTCGCGGTCGCCGTCGGTCCAGTTCTCGTTGAAATTGGCGCGCACGAGGTGGCCGTAGACGACGAGAAAGGAGCGCCCGACATCCTGGACGAAGTTGAAGTCGGCATTCCAGCCGCCCTTGTCCTCGCCCGAATGCAGCCAGTCGAAAAAGATGCCACCGGTGCCGCGCGGCTCGTTGCGATGCGGCAGATAGAAGTACTCGTCGCACCATGCCTTGAATTTCGGGTAATCGGCGATGTCGGCGTTCTTCTCGCAAGCGAACTGCATGGCGCGATGGAAGGCTGTTGTATCGGGGTCGTCCTGGACGCGGCGGCGGTCGAGCACCGGCGTCAGGTCGGCGCCGCCGCCGAACCATTGTCTGGATGTGACCACCATGCGCGTGTTCATGTGCACGGCCGGCACGTTGGGGTTCCAGGGGTGTGCGATCAGCGAAATGCCGGAGGCCCAGAAGCGCGGGTCTTCCTCGGCGCCGGGCATCTGCTTCCTGAATTCCGGCGAGAACTCGCCGTAAACGGTCGAGGTGTGGACGCCGACCTTTTCGAAGACGCGGCCGTGCATCATCGACATTGTGCCGCCGCCGCCCTTGCCTTGATCACGCTCCCACGGTGTCTTTTCGAAACGGCCCGGCGACCATGAAGCCAGCGGGCCTCGCAGATCCTGCTCGATCTGCTCGAACCCAGCGCAGATGCGTTCGCGCAGCGCCTCGAACCACAACCGCGCCTTCATCTTCTTCTCTTCGATGTCGGCGGGCAGGCCAGCCGGTATTTCAGGTCGTTCCAAGTGCCGTCTCCGGATGCGCGCGGTGAGTCCCTACAAAAGACTCGTCTTTTCCGGGCGCGATCCCTAATCTCTTAAGGAGCAGGGTCAAGTCACTTTGGTTTTGCGCATGATCCTTTCCGAAACCCGATTCCGACTTCGGGGTCATGCGCCAGGTGCAAGGAGTTCTTTCGTGCGCACCCCGGCAAGACCGCCGCTGGATGGCCTGAAGAAAAGGCTCGACCAAAGCCGGGCCGAGCGTGCGCGCGTGCCGCGCGACGGGTTCCTGCGCGAGACCTTCCTGCTGCCGCGCCCCGATGCGCGGCTCAAGGCCAAGGAATGGTTCGAGCGCTTTCCCAAGCAGGCCTACTGGACCGAGATCGAAAGCTGGTTCGAGCGGCCGGGGGACCTCATCGAATTCACCATCAGGCGGTTGCCGGCGGCGGATTGAAGCGCGGCGTGCTCCCGGCAAGGGGGCTCAGCCCGCCACCAGTCGCCTTGCGCCGGTGCCTTCCCTTGCCAGCCGGTCGCCCTTGTTCCTGAGCGGGCATTTGTCGATCGACATGCAGCCGCAGCCGATGCAGTCGGTCAGCCCGTCGCGCAGTTTCTTCAATTGGGCGATCTTGTGGTCGAGCCCGTCTCGCCAGGCGGTCGACAGCAGGCTCCAGTCGTCGCGCGTCGGCGTGCGGCCCTCGGGCAGCGAAGCCAGTGCCGCGCCGATCTCGGCCAGCGAGATGCCGACCTCCTGCGCGACCTTGATGACCGCCACCCGCCGCAGCACGTCGCGGCCGTAGCGGCGCTGGTTGCCCGATGTGCGGTGGCTGCGGATCAGGCCGCGGGCCTCGTAGAAATGCAGCGCCGACACCGCCACTCCGCTGCGCGCGGCCACCTGGCCGACCGTCAATTCCGTTACTGGCGCCATCCCTGATTTTCCGCTTGACCTCAAGTTAAGTTGAGCTTGTAGCGAAGAAAGCCTGGATGTGCAAACGAAGGAGAAGGCGATGTGCGCCTGGGTGAAGATGACGGGTGGCGAACGCCTATCCGAGCTGTCGGATGGCTTCGCCCGCCACCATGGCGACGGACAACGCGACGTTGATGCTGCGCGCCGCGCCCTGCATGGGGATGGTCAGCCGCGCATCCGCGGCCTGATGGACAGGATCCGGCACGCCTGCGGATTCGCGGCCGAAAAGGAGAATGTCCCCTTTGGCGAAGGCGAAGCTCGTATAAGCGGTCGAGGCTTTGGTCGACAACAGCACCAGCCGGCGCGAGCTCGTCTTGCGCCAGTCCTCGAAGGCGTGCCAGTCGACATGCCGGGTCAGGTCAGCCATTTCGAGGTAATCCATGCCGGCTCGCTTGAGCGCCCGGTCGGAGAGCGGAAATCCGGCCGGTTCGATGATATCGACGCCGAGACCGAGGCAAGCGGCGAACCGCAGGATTGTGCCGGTATTGCCGGCGATATCAGGCTGGTAGAGCGCGATGCGGAGACGATCGTTCATTTCCGCGTCCTTCTAATAAGTGGCAGATCGGCCACAGCGGCTTCGCGGTTTTGGAAATTCCTGGACCTGCGGGTGGCCATTTTCTGCGAAGTCGGGTATGTCAGGTCCATTGTCAACCCGAACCGATGGAGGGGTAATTCATGATGACCATGCACATCCAGCGCCCCTCTCGTGGGCTTACCTGCCTGCCGGCGGTTTCGGTACGACGATTCTCCTGACTCTCTAAGACTTGATCGCACCGATTCCCGCCGAGACGCTTTTTCGGCACCCGAAGGAATCCCGCGATGTTTTTCAAACTGTCAAAGGGGCTGAACGCCCCGCCTGAACGTGTCCGGACCGACACCTACCGTTGTGTCCAGACCGATGCGATCCACGCCTCCGGCCGAATGCCGGCGGACGATGTTGCTTCGCCTTTTTATCTCTATTTTCACACGGAGGACGGACCGATGTTCGATCCCTACAGAATACCCGGCTCAAGAAGCCTGCACGAGCAAAAGATGGCGACCTGGGCGCTGCTGATCGGCGAAACCTATTCGTCGGCGGTTCACGCCGAGACACGCCGCCGCCCGCATCGCGGCATGCTGCCAGATGTCGATTTCTCGCGCGCGGTTCCCGACCGGAGCCGGCCGTCGCTGGTGCGCCGGATCATCCGGCTGGTCCGGCCCGATCCGAAAATCCGGATCGTGGACAGTGCGCCGTCAGGATCGTCGACGGAGCCAGTCGGCGAAATGCGTTCGACACCCTATATTGCGCGGAACGAAGCTGGCGACTCGGGTGAATCCGAGGCGCCAGACTTCGTCTCCGTGCGATCCCGCGCCGCGTGAGCGCACACACGCCTGTCAAAGAGTACCAAGACGATGTTTGCCTGGTTTGAAAAAAGGCTCGATCCGTTCCCGGCAGCGGAACCGGTCGAGCCGCCCAAGACGCTGGTTGCCTTCTGCGTGCATTATACGCGCGGCGCCTGGCCCTATATCCTTCTCGATGCGGTGCTGGTGACGGCTATCGCCATCGCGGAAGTGTGGATGTTCGGCTTCCTCGGCCGCATCGTCGACTGGCTGTCGGGGCAGAATCGCGAAACCTTCCTGCAGACGGAAGCCTGGAAGCTCGCCGGCATGGCCTTCATCGTGCTGTTCGCGCTGCCCGGCACGGTGTGGTTCCATTCGCTGCTCAACCAGCAGACGCTGATGGGCAACTATCCCATGCGCATCCGCTGGCAGGTGCATCGCTACCTGCTCAAGCAGTCGATGAGCTTCTACCAGGACGAGTTCGCCGGCCGCATCGCCACCAAGCTGATGCAGACGGCGCTCGCCGTGCGCGAGTGCGTCATCAAGCTGATCGACGTCTTGAACTACGTCATCGTCTATTTCCTCGGCATGCTGTTCATCGTCGGCTCGGCCGACTGGCGGCTGGCCGCGCCGCTCGGCGTCTGGCTGGTCGGCTACATCCTGTTGCTGCGCTATTTCATCCCCCGGCTGGGCAAGGTCGGCGAGGAGCAGGCCAATGCGCGCTCGACCATGACCGGCCGCGTCGTCGACAGCTACACCAACATCCAGACGGTCAAGCTGTTCAGCCATGCGCGCCGCGAAGCGTCCTTCGCGAGGGAAGGCATGGCCGGCTTCCTCCTGACGGTCTACCGGTCGATGCGGCTGGTGACGGTGCTTTACGGCCTGCTCTACGTCATGAATTCGCTGCTGCTGTTTTCGGTCACCGCCATCTCGCTGTGGCTGTGGCTGGGGCAAGCGGTGACGATCGGCGCGGTCGCCGTTGTCATCGGGCTGGTGCTCAGGCTCTGGGGCATGTCGCAGTGGATCATGTGGGAAATGTCCGGCCTGTTCGAGAATATCGGCACGGTGCAGGACGGCATCGGCTCGATCTCGCTGCCGCGCCTGGTCGAGGACCGGCCGGGGGCGAAGGACATTGCCGTCACCAGGGGCGAGATCCGCTTCGAGGACATCCGCTTCCACTACGGCAAGCAGAAGGGTGTGATCGAGAACCTGTCGCTGGCGGTGAAACCGGGCGAGAAGGTCGGCATCGTCGGCCGCTCGGGCGCCGGCAAGTCGACGCTGGTCAACCTTCTCCTGCGTTTCTACGATCTTGAAAGCGGAAGGATCCTGATCGACGGCCAGGAGATCGCTGAGGTGACGCAGGATTCGCTGCGCGCCCAGATCGGCATGGTCACGCAGGACACCTCGCTGCTGCATCGTTCGGTGCGCGAGAACATCCTCTATGGCCGGCCCGACGCCAGCGAAGAGCTGCTTGTCGAGGCAGCGCGGCGCGCCGAGGCGCTGGATTTCATCGCCGGGCTTTCGGATGCCAATGACCGCAAGGGGTTCGATGCCCATGTCGGCGATCGCGGCGTCAAATTGTCCGGCGGCCAGCGGCAACGCGTCGCCATCGCCCGCGTCATGCTGAAGGACGCGCCGATCCTCATTCTCGACGAGGCGACCTCGGCGCTCGATTCGGAAGCCGAGGCGGCCATCCAGGAGAACCTCTACAAGCTCATGCAAGGCAAGACCGTCATCGCCATCGCGCACCGGCTATCGACCATCGCGGCGATGGACAGGCTGGTGGTGATGGACAAGGGCCGTGTCATCGAGGAAGGTTCGCACGAGGAACTCGTCGCCAGGGGCGGGCTCTATGCGCAGCTCTGGCAGCGCCAGTCTGGCGGGTTCCTGCTCGAGGACGGCCCCGTCGACGCCGCCAATGACGCACTTGCAAAGGGCCAAGCTGCCGAATGATGACTGCCGTCTATCGCTGGTTCGAGAACTGGGTCTATCCGTTCAGGGAGCCGGCGAACCTTCGGCCACCATCGGGCGTTGGCGGCTTTCTCTGGCACTATGTCGGCCAGGCGAAGTTCGCCTTCTTCGCCATGCTGGTCATCGGCGGCATCGCGCCGCTGGTCGAGGCCGGCCTGTTCTACTTCGTCGGGCGGCTGGTCGATATTCTCGACCAGCTTCCCGGCGAACGCAGCTGGCACGCGCTGTGGAACGCCGCCGGTCCTGAACTGGTGTTCATGATCGCGGTGGTGCTGGTCATCCGCACCATCGTCGTCGGGCTGTCGGCGCTGGTCGACGAACAGACGATCACGCCCGGTTTCTACAATCTGGTGCGCTGGCAGGCTCATCGCCATGTGTCGCGTCAGTCCTACGCCTTCTTCCAGAACGATTTCGCCGGCCGTATCGCCACCAAGGTCTGGCAGGCCGGGCAAGCCACCGGCGACCTGATGGAAAGCTTCATCGAGGTCGTCTGGTTCATGGTCGTCTACACGGTGACGACGCTGGCGCTGGTCGCCGGGCTGGATCTCAGGCTTGCGGTACTGGTGGTGATCTGGATCGTCGCGTTCGGCTGGCTGGCCAAGCTCTATCTGCCGGCAATCCGCAAGCATGCCGAGGCAACCGCCGAGGCGGGCTCGATGATCAACGGCCGCATCGTCGATTCCTATTCCAACGTGCAGACGCTGAAGCTGTTTTCGGCCGACGGCGACGACCGCTACATCAGGAACGGCTTCGACATCTATCTCGACGCGCTGCGCCCGTTCACTCGCCGGCTGACCGGCGTGCGCATGGCGCTGACGACGTTGTCGGGCATCATGATCACGGCGATCGGCTGCTTTGCCGTCTATCTCTGGGTCGAGGGCTCGATCACAGTGGGCGCGGTCGCCTTCACGCTGTCGCTGGTGCTGCGGCTCAACATGCTGCTCGGCCGGCTGATGATGCAGCTCAACAGCATCCTGCGGAACCTCGGCGTGCTGGAAAATTCCAAGGCACTGATCTCGCAGCCGCTCGGCCTCACCGATACGCCCGACGCGAAGGAGCTTGTCGTGGCCGGCGGACGCATCGACGTGAAGAAGGTCGAGTTCCACTACGGCAAGGGGTTCGGCGTGCTCAACGGCATCGACCTCGTGGTGCGGCCCGGCGAAAAGGTCGGACTGGTCGGACCGTCCGGCGCCGGCAAGACGACGCTCGCCAACCTGATCCTGCGGCTTTACGATCTGGAAGGCGGGTCCATCGCCATCGATGGCCAGGACGTCTCCACTGTCACGCAGAATTCGCTGCGCGCCAATATCGGCGTCGTCAGCCAGGACACCGCACTGTTCCACCGCTCGCTGCGCGACAACATCAAGCTCGGCATGCCCGATGCGACCGACGCCGAGGTGATCGCCGCGGCCAGGAAGGCCGAGGCGCACGACTTCATCCTGAGCTTGCGCGACAACAGGGACCGTGCCGGCTACGAGGCCTTTGTCGGCGAACGTGGTGTCAAGCTGTCGGGCGGCCAGCGTCAGCGCGTGGCGATCGCCCGCGTCTTCCTCAAGGACGCGCCGATCCTGATCCTCGACGAGGCGACCTCGGCGCTCGATTCCGACATCGAGGCGGCGATCCAGGAGAATCTCACCCGGCTGATGGAGAACAAGACGGTCATCGCCATAGCCCACAGGCTGTCGACGATCGCCGCACTCGACCGCCTGGTGGTGCTCGACGGCGGCCGCATCGTCGAACAAGGCACGCATGACCAGCTGGTGGCGCTCGACGGGCTCTATGCGCGGCTGTGGAAGAGGCAGTCCGGCGGCTTCCTCTATCACGGGGACAGCGTGCTGGAAGAGACGCGGCCGGCGGAGTAGGGCATGGGTGCATCGTCAGAGGCCGCCCCTGAGATCGGCTACGTGATCAAGCGGCTCCGGCCAACCATGCCGGCCTTCGACGCGCTGAGGCGAGAAAGCCGGTCGGAAGGCTACTGGATGCTGGTGCGACTGGCGGATGGCTGGGCAAGCGGCAGAAACAAGTTCCTGAAGCGGGGCGAGGCGCTGTTCGGGGCCTGGCATGGCCGGGACCTCGCCGGCGTGTGCGGGCTGAACATCGATCCTTATTTCGAGGGCAGGGACCACGGCCGGGTCCGGCATCTGTTCGTCAGTGTGCCTCACCGCCGCAACGGCTTGGGCCGCATGCTGGTCGAGACCGTCATCGACAGGGCACGTCGCCATTTTGCCGTGCTGAACACCCGCGCCCCGCGAGAAGCCTTCGTCTTCTATGAACGGCTTGGCTTTCATCGCGTGGAAGGCGAAGAATTCGTCACACACCGCATGATTTTCGGGAAAGGGAGCTGAAATGTCCTTGCGTCCGCCATCTCATCTTGCCGGCACCTCGGCCGCCGAAGCCGCGTTTGACGCGCTTGGCCATGAAATCCTGGCCGAGAAGGCGGCGGCACTGGGCCGCGCCGGCCAGCGGGTCGAGGAAACGCTGGCGCGGCTGCGCGACAATGCCGACGAGCACCTGCGCCCCCGGCTTCTCAAGGAGGCCGCCGAGGCGGTTCATGGCTATTTCATCCAGCGCGAGCTGTGTGGCCTTCGAAAGCACGATGCCGTCATCCGCGAATACAACATCCCGAAGGCGGTGCTGGTCAGGCTTGGGGCGAAATAGGTCTATTTTGTTTGACCATGATCCTTGCCGGAAACCGGGTTCCCCTTTTCGGGATCATGGTCATTCCAGCCATTCGGTGACGAACGTGCCGTTCTCGTGGATGTCGGTCGTTTCCAGCGGACCGGGGCCGAGATTGGTGAATTTGTGTGGCGTGTTGGGCGGAACGATCAGGATCTGGCCGGCGGAGGCCTCGATCTCCTGGTCGCCGACCGTGAACCGGCCGGTTCCCTGGCGGATGATGAAGATCTCCGCGTAGGGATGCGTGTGCAGCCGCGGGCCGCCGCCCATGTCGGGCAGATAGTTGAAGATCAGGCAGGAGTTGGAGCCGTAGGCGCCGCATTGCAGCTCGCCCTTCCAGCGGTCGGAGCGAACAGCCCATTCCTCGCGATCGATGAGATGCGACATGCGGCCAAGGATAGATCACACCGGCGTCTTGTGTCGAGGCAAACAACAACACCGGATTTTGCTGATATTTCCCGGTTGTTTAGCGATGTTCGGCGGCTATCCGACGTCACTTTGCCCGGTGGCGGATTTTGTCCCCGCGACAATCTGCCCATGTGCCTTCACCCGTCTGGACAAAAACGGGCTTCACGCATAAACCGAAGTCCAAATGCCGGAGGAATTCGCTAGCCTGTTCGCCATGCGCTGTCGGGTTGGCGTGAATGAGCGGGGAACAAGGCTCGGCCACCGGCGCGGAAGAGGCGAAAGGATCAGGCACCCGTGAGCGCAACCGACATCCACGATCCCAACCGTCGAGACTTTCTCTACGTCGCCACCGGCACGGCCGCGGTGGTCGGCGCGGGTGCGTTCGCATGGCCGTTCATCGACCAGATGCGCCCCGATGCCTCGACGCTGGCGCTCGCCTCGGTCGAGGTCGATGTCTCTTCGCTGACGCCGGGCATGTCGCTGATCGTCAAGTGGCGCGGCAGGCCGGTCGTGGTGCGCAACCGCACCGAACAGGAAATGAAGGACGGCGAGGCGGTCAAGCTCTCAGATCTCAAGGATCCGATCGCGCGCAACGCCAATCTGCCGGCCGATGCCCCGGCGACCGACGCCAACCGCACCACGCCCGGCAAGGAGGCCTGGATGGTGATGGTTCAGGTCTGCACCCATCTGGGCTGCATCCCACTCGGCCAGGAAGGCGATTTCGGCGGCTGGTTCTGCCCGTGCCACGGCTCGCAATACGATACGGCCGGCCGCATCCGCAAAGGTCCGGCGCCCGAGAACATGGCAGTGCCGGTATTCAAGTTCGTTTCCGATACCAAGATCCTTATCGGTTGAGGCAGGGGATATTTCGATGAGCGAGGGACACTCGACCTATACGCCCAAGACCGGTCTCGGACGCTGGTTCGACGCCCGCATGCCGCTGCCGCGGCTGGTCTATGACAGCTTCGTCGCCTATCCGGTGCCGCGCAACCTCAACTATGCGTGGACCTTCGGCGGTATCCTGTCGATCATGCTGGTGGCGCAGATCCTGACCGGCATCGTGCTGGCCATGCACTACACGGCCGACACCAATCTCGCCTTCGACTCGGTCGAGAAGATCATGCGCGACGTGAATTCGGGCTGGCTGCTGCGCTACCTGCATTCGAACGGCGCCTCGTTCTTCTTCGTCGCCGTCTACATCCACATCTTCCGTGGCCTCTATTACGGCTCCTACAAGGCGCCGCGCGAGCTGCTTTGGATACTCGGCTGCATCATCTACCTCCTGATGATGGCTACCGGCTTCATGGGCTACGTGCTGCCATGGGGCCAGATGAGCTTCTGGGGCGCCACCGTCATCACCGGCTTCTTCAGCGCCATTCCGCTGGTTGGCGACTGGATCCAGCAGCTGCTGCTCGGCGGCTTCGCCGTCGACAATCCGACGCTCAACCGCTTCTTCTCGCTGCACTACCTGCTGCCGTTCATGATCGCCGGCGTCGTCGTGCTGCACGTCTGGGCGCTGCATGTCGTGGGCCAGTCGAACCCGACCGGCATCGAGGTCAAGTCGAAGACCGACACCGTCGCCTTCACTCCCTACGCGACCATCAAGGACGCGTTCGGCATGATCGTGTTCCTGTTCTTCTTCGCCTATTTCGTGTTCTACCTGCCGAACTATCTCGGCCACCCGGACAACTACACGGTCGCCAACCCGCTGAAGACCCCGGCCCACATCGTGCCGGAATGGTACTTCCTGCCGTTCTACGCGATCCTGCGCGCCATCACCTTCAACGTCGGGCCGATCAACTCCAAGCTCGGCGGCGTGCTGTGCATGTTCGGCGCCATCGCCATGCTGTTCCTGGTGCCGTGGCTCGACACCTCGAAGGTGCGCTCGGCGGTCTACCGGCCCTGGTACAAGCTGTTCTTCTGGCTGTTCGTTGCCGATGCCATCCTGCTTGGCTGGCTGGGCTCGCAGCCGGCGGAAGGCAGCTTTGTGTTCATGGCGCAGATGGCGACGCTGTTCTACTTCGCCTTCTTCCTGATCGCGCTGCCGGTGCTCGGCCTGATCGAGACGCCGCGAAGGCTGCCGAACTCGATCACCGAGGCTGTGCTCGAGAAGAACAAGGGCGGCAGCGGACATCCGGCGGGCGCCACGGCCGCGCCAGAGACCAAGGGCTGAGCGGTAGAGAATCTAAGGGGATTTGGCATGAAAAAGATTCTCACCTCGCTGGCGCTGATCGGCCTTGTGGCCGCAGGCACCGGAGCGATCGCGGCCGAAGAGGCACACAACGCGGCCGCGCCGACACGTTTCCCGATCAACGAGCCGAAGGAGATGAGCTGGAGCTTCGCCGGCCCGTTCGGCACCTATGACAAGGCGCAGCTGCAGCGCGGCCTGAAGGTCTACAAGGAAGTCTGCTCGGCCTGCCATTCGATGAATCTGGTGGCGTTCCGCACGCTTTCGGACCTTGGCTATTCCGACGCCCAGATCAAGACGCTGGCGGCCGGGTACACGATCCATGACGGTCCCAACGATGCCGGCGACATGTTCGACCGTCCCGGCAAGCCGTCCGACCATTTCCCGGCGCCATTCGCCAACGAGCAGGCCGCAGCCGCCTCCAATGGTGGCGCTGCTCCGCCCGACATGTCGCTGCTGGCCAAGGCGCGCGGCGTCGAGCGCGGCTTTCCGCAATTCGTCTTCGACATCTTCACCCAGTATGCCCAGGGTGGCCCCGACTACATCCATTCGCTGCTGACCGGCTACGACCAGACGCCGCCAGCCGGAATGGTCATCCCGGAAGGCACGCACTACAACCCTTACTTCATGTCCGGCGTGTCGCTGAAGATGCCCAAGCCGCTCTCCGACGGCCAGGTGACCTATGACGACGGTTCGCCGCAGACGGTCGATCAGTATTCCCGCGACGTGGCGGCTTTCCTGATGTGGGCGGCCGAGCCGCACATGGAAGACCGCAAGAAGACCGGCTTCCGCGTGCTGGTGTTCCTGCTGCTGTTCGGCGCGCTGGTCTATCTCACCAAGCGCAAGGTATGGGAAGGCGTGGCGCACTAGACCGCGCGCAGCCAATGATCAAGAAAGGGCGCCGAAAGGCGCCCTTTTGCATTTCCACAGGCCGGTGGTGTCACATGGCCGTCATCGCATCTGGCGATCCTGTGCTGCTCTCATCAAAGGATCGCAGCCATGAAAAAATATGCATCGCTCGCGGCAGGCCTGCTGCTGCTCATCGTCGGCTCGGCCGCCCAGGCGGAAGACGCCCAGCCCTTCATCACCAACAAGGATGTCGACCTGACGATGATCCTGCCGCCGCCGCCGGCGAACGATTCCGCCCAGACGAAAGCCGAACTCGGCGAGGTGCTGACGCTGCAGGTGACGCGCACGCCCGAGATGGTGGCCAGTGCCGTCGCCGACGCCGACGAGAATGTCTGGCGCTTTGCCAACGTCATGGGACCTAAGTTCAACAAGGAGACGCTGCCGAAATTCAGCGCCTTCTTCGATCGCGTGGTGGCCACCGAAGGCGCCGTCGTCGACCCGGCCAAGGATGTCTGGAAGCGCCCGCGTCCGCACAAGCTCAGCGACCTCGTCAAGCCGGCCGTCAAGCTGTCGAGCTCCGGCTCCTGGCCGTCCGGCCACGCCACCGTCGGCACCATGATGGGCATCATCCTGTCCGACATGGTTCCGGAAAAGCGCGCCGAGATCATGGCGCGCGCGGCCGAATACGCCCACAACCGCGAGGTCGGCGGCATCCACTATGCCTCCGATGTCGAAATGGGCAAGATTTCCGGCAGCGTCATCGCCGCGGTCCTGCTCAACCGGGACGACTTCAAGGCAGAATACGAAGCGGCCAGGGCAGAGCTTCGTTCCGATCTCGGCATGTAATCTTCGTCGGCAGTTGGTTCTCGACGAGAGGGGCGCTTCAGGCGTCCCTTTTGTGCTCGCGGCCATGCCCGTGAAGCCGCCCGGCAAATAGTCCGTTGGCACGGAGACGTCAGGTTGATATTCGACGCACCAGACGGCGGCGAAGGGCTTGCCCCGACATGGCGTTTGGAATTCGATGATGCGGCTCAACGACTGTCACAACTTCTCCGATTTTCGGCACATGGCACAATCGCGGCTGCCGGGGCCGATCTTCAACTATATCGACGGCGCGGCCGACGACGAGGTCACCTATCGCCGCAACACCGAGAGCTTCGAGACGTGCGACCTGGTTCCCAATGTCCTGCGCGGGGTGAGCGAGATCGACATGTCGGTGACGGTCATGGGCCAGAGGCTGGCGATGCCGGTCTATTGCTCGCCGACCGCCTTGCAGCGGCTGTTCCATCATCAGGGCGAGCGCGCGGTCGCCAGGGCTGCCGCCAAATACGGGACGATGTTCGGCGTCTCCTCGCTTGGCACCGTCAGCCTCGAGGAGGCGCGCGGGATCAGCAGCGGCCCGCAGGTCTACCAGTTCTATTTCCACAAGGACCGCGGCCTCAACAGGGCAATGATGCAGCGGGCAAAGGAGGTCGGCGTCGAAGTGATGATGCTGACCGTCGACAGCATCACCGGGGGGAACCGCGAACGGGACAAACGCACCGGCTTTGCCATTCCCTTCAAGCTCAACCTCGCCGGGATGCTGCAGTTCGCGCTCAAGCCGGCCTGGGCGATCAACTATTTCACCCATGAGGGGTTCAAGCTGCCGCAACTGGACGAGCATGTCGACATGGGCGGCGGCACGATGTCGATCAGCCGTTACTTCACCGAGATGCTCGACCCGTCGATGACGTGGGACGATGTCGCCGAGATGGTCAGGCTGTGGTCGGGTCCCTTCTGCCTCAAGGGCATCATGTCGGTGGAGGACGCCAGGCGCGCCGTCGAGATCGGCTGCAGCGGCATCGTGCTGTCGAACCACGGCGGCCGGCAACTGGATGGCTCGCGGGCGGCTTTCGACCAGCTTGCCGAGATCGTCGATGCGGTCGGCGACCGGATCGACGTCATCATGGATGGCGGCGTGCAGCGCGGCACGCATGTGCTGAAGGCGCTGTCGCTCGGCGCCAAGGCTGTCGGTGTCGGGCGCTACTATCTGTTTCCGCTCGCGGCGGCTGGCCAGCCGGGCGTCGAACGGGCGCTCGAACAGATGCGGGTCGAGATCGAACGCGGCATGAAGCTGATGGGCTGCAGTTCGATCGAACAATTGTCACGCAAGAACCTGCGTTTCCGGTAGCCGGCCGGAAAGGGGCCCGCCATGGCGAATGCGGAAGATCGCTGCGCCGGCGAGGCCAATCCTTTGCCGGATGCGCTTGTCTCGACGGCCACATCGCGCTAGCCGTTGTCGGTCGCGAGGGGTCACGATCGACCTCTACGGCACCTCGTCCCTGTCAGCCGAACCTGGATCATCCGGAGCCGCCTCATGAAACCTTCGCTCGAAGACACGCTGCTTGCCGCGATCCGCACCATTCCCGACTATCCCCGGCCCGGCATCCTGTTTCGCGACATCACCACGCTGCTCGGCAATGCGCGCGCTTTCCGCCGCGCCATCGACGAGCTGGTGCATCCCTATGCCGGCCAGAAGGTCGACAAGATCGCCGGTATCGAAGCGCGCGGCTTCATCCTTGGCGGCGCCGTCGCCCATCAGCTCTCGGCCGGTTTCGTGCCGATCCGCAAGAAGGGCAAATTGCCTTTCGAAACGGTGCGCGTCGCCTACAGCCTGGAGTACGGGCTGGACGAGATGGAGATGCACAAGGACGGCGTTTCACCGGGCGAGAAGGTGATCCTGGTCGACGATCTGATCGCCACTGGCGGCACGGCGGAGGCTGCGGTCAAGCTGCTGCGCCAGATCGGCGCCGATATCCTTGCCGCCTGTTTCGTCATCGACCTGCCGGATCTCGGCGGCCGTGCCAAGCTGGAGGCGCTCGGCGTGCCGGTGAGGACGCTGATCGGGTTCGAGGGGCATTGAGTGCCTTCCCTCGCCCCGTCTTTGTACGCGGAGAGGGAAGCGAGGCGAGCAACGTGAGCGAAGCAGGGTGAGGGGCAGCGCGGCGGTCGAATTTGAGGCACCAGCGCTGGTGCCGCCCCTCATCCGCCCTTCGGGTACCCTGTAGACGGGTGAAGGAAGAGACTACTCCGTCTTCACCAGCACGGCGCTCTCGAATTCGAGCACCTTGTCGCCGGTCGAATCGAAAGCTTCCGAACGCAGCGCCAGCAGCCGCCAGCCGGGACGTGAGGCGATCGGGCGGTGGGAAAGCGCTGTCCGGGTAAACGTCACGGTTTCGCCGGCATAGACGGGCTTCGGCCATTTGAGGTTCTTGAAACCGGGCGAGGGGCCGAATTCGGGCATCGGGCCAGGACCGTTCCATTCAGCGCCCTCGGCGTCCATGCGCTTTTCGAGATTGTACTTCATCCAGGTTGCGGCGGTGTGCCAGCCGGAGGCGCACAGGCTGCCAAGGACGCTGTCCCTCGCGGCCTCCTCGTCGACGTGGAAAACCTGCGGATCGTATTTCCTGGCGAATGCCTTGATCGCCTCGGGTTCGAATTTGTGCGAGCCGAGCGTGACGGTGGTGCCGATGCAGAAGAACTCGTCGAGGGTCACGCGATGGCCTCACGGGTCAGGAACATGCAGGTGTTCTCGAATTCGAAGACGCTTTCGCCGCGCTGGTTGAACAGTTCGCTGCGCATGGTGACCAGTCCGATCTGCGGCTTGGACCTGGACACGCGCCTGGCAAGCACGGTGGTGTTGCCGGACAGCGTATCGCCGGCCAGCACCGGCTTCTTCCATTTGACGTAGTCGACGCCGGGCGCGCCTTGCGAGGTCGAGTCCAGCAGGAACGCATCGCACAGCATGCGCATGAACATGGCGCAGGTGTGCCAGCCGGAGGCCGCAAGTCCGCCGAGGATGCTGGCCTTGCCGGCTTCCTCGTCGAGATGCATCGGTTGCGCATCGAACTCCTGCGCGAATTCGATGATCTCGGCGGCGCTCACCAGCTTGGTGCCGAGGTCGAGCGACGTGCCCTCGGCGAAATCCTCGTAGGCCCAGGTTTTTGCAGTCATGGTCTGAAATCCGGCTCAGCAACCCGCGATCCCCAGGATCGGGGTTTCCGGATGCAGGCCGGAGGGCATTTGGTCAAGCGATTTCTGCTGCGCCAGTTTGTCGGCGCCCAACCGCCAACGGCGTGATCAGAGCCAGCCGCGGCGGCGGAAATACCAGAAAGGCAGGATCGCCGACAGCACCATCATGGCAATGGCGAAGGGGTAGCCAAGTTCCCACTTCAGCTCGGGGATGATGTCGAAATTCATGCCGTAGATCGAGGCGACCAGCGTCGGCGGCAGGAAGATGACGGCGGCGACCGAGAAGATCTTGATGATGGCATTCTGCTCGATCGAGATCATGCCGAGCGTGGCGTCGAGCAGGAAGGAAATCTTCTGCGACAGGAAGGTGGCATGGTCGGCAAGCGACAGCACATCGCGCGACAGCGTCTTGATGCGCGCCTTGGTGTCCTTGCTCATCTTGGTCCGGGTCGAGGCATGGGCGAAGAAACCGGCGAGGCGCTGCAGTGAAATCAGGCTGTCGCGGATCGAGGAGGCGATATCCTCCTTGCGGCCGATGGCCTTCAGGAGTTCCTGGAAATCGCGGTTGCGCTTGGACACCTTGGTCGAGGTTGCCTGGAAGATGTCACGCGAGATCGCCTCGATGTCGCGGCCGGCGCGTTCCAGGATATCGGCGAGGCGGTCGACGATCGCCTCCAGCAGGCCGATCAGGATGGTGTCGCCGCTGGTGCAGCCGGTCGCCACCTTCTCGGCGCGCTGCGGAAAGGTCTTGAACGCCTTCGGCTCATGGTAGCGCACGGTGATCAGCCTCGTGCCGGCGAGCACGAAGGTGACCGGCGACATCAGCGGATCGTCGACTTCGGTCTGGGCAGGCAGAGTGGCGGTCATGAAGTAGGCGCCGTCCTCGACATAGAGGCGGCTCGAAATCTCGATCTCCTCCATCTCCTCACGCGTCGGAATGGCCACGCCGAGCCAGCTCTCGATCGTCGCTTCCTCTTCCTTGGTCGGGTTGAGGAGATCCGCCCAGACGACGGTGTCGCCGTTTGCCAGAAGATCATCGACGACGCGCAGACGATCATTGTCGACGACGAAGGCCTTGATCATCGCCGGGTCTCCCTTGCCGGATTAAAGGGTGCGTTCGGATTGACGCGTCGTGTCGGATTGCACGATTGCGCGTCGCGCGCGCCGACCGTGCGCCTGCCGCTTAGACCTGTGAGATGACAAAATCAAGACGAGCAACCGCCCGGCGGATGGCCGCCGGCCGCTCGAAATACGCGTCGATAGCCGGAACCCAGCTGGCGCAGCCGATGCGGCTGGTCGATTTGCGGAGGGCGGCTGACGTGGTCGGCCGCCCGGGCTGTCAGGTGTTGAACTTGAACAGCATGATGTCGCCGTCCTGGACGACATACTCCTTGCCTTCATCGCGGGCCTTGCCGGCTTCCTTGGCCGCCACTTCGCCGCCCAGCGTGATGAAGTCGTTGTAGGCGATGGTCTGGGCGCGGATGAAGCCGCGCTCGAAATCGGTGTGGATGACGCCGGCCGCCTGCGGTGCCTTGTCGCCCTTGTGCACGGTCCAGGCGCGCGTCTCCTTCGGCCCTACGGTAAAATAGGTGATGAGGTGCAACAGCTCGTAGCCGGCGCGGATCACCTTGTTCAGGCCGGGCTCGTCGAGGCCGAGCGAGGACAGGAATTCCATCTCTTCCTCGTCCGAAAGTTGCGCGACTTCAGCCTCGATCGCGGCCGAGATGACGACGGTGCGGGCGCCTTGCGCCGCGGCCATCTTTTCCACGGCCCTGGTGTGCTCGTTGCCGGTGGCGGCATCGGCCTCGGCGACGTTGCAGACGTAGAGCACGGGATGCGAGGTCAAAAGGTTCAGGCCCTGCAGGATGCGCAGGTCTTTCGCCGAAATGCCGTTGAGCAGGACGCGGGTCGGCTTGCCGGCTTGCAGCAGTTCGAGCGCTGCCTCCATCATCGGCAGCACGGCCGTCGCCTCCTTGTCCTTGCTGCCGGCGCGCTTGCGGAACTGCACGATGCGGCGCTCGAGGCTGTCGAGGTCGGCGAGCATCAGCTCGGTCTCGACGGTCTCGGCATCGGCGACGGGGTCGATGCGGCCCTCGACATGGGTGATGTCGTCATCCTCGAAGCAGCGCAGCACATGCACGATGGCGTCCACCTCGCGGATGTTGGCGAGGAACTGGTTGCCCAGCCCTTCGCCCTTCGAGGCGCCGCGCACCAGGCCGGCGATGTCGACGAAGGAGATGCGGGTCGGGATGATCTCCTTCGATTTGCCGATCGCGGCGATCTTCTGCAGGCGCGGGTCGGGCACCGCCACCTCGCCGGTGTTCGGTTCGATGGTGCAGAACGGATAGTTGGCGGCCTGCGCCGCCGCCGTCCTGGTCAACGCATTGAAGAGCGTGGACTTGCCGACGTTGGGCAAGCCAACGATGCCGCATTTGAAACCCATTTTGTCCGGTCCTATCGGGAAATCGAAATTTGATGAGGGCTATGGGCGATAGGGGTGACGAACGTCAAGCCCTAGCTGCTTGCAGCGGGTTCGCCACGCCGGCTCGCCACACGAAGCATCGGCCCTGTCACGCGCCTGGCTTTGCTCAATCCTTGCCGAACAGTTTCTTCAGCATGGCGGCCATCGGGCCGGATTCCGGCAGTTTGGCGGGCGCCTGCTGCGGGCGCGCCTGGCGGATGTGGCTCTGCTGTTTTGGGCCCTGCTGCTTCTGCGCCGGCTTCTCCGGCTCAAGTGCTGCCTTGCCCTGGACGGCGAGGCTGGCCTTGTTCATGAAGCCGGATTCGTCGCCCTTGACGATCATGGCGGCGTTGTCGGCGATTGCCGCGAGCAGGGGTTCGAGCCATTCGCGGTCGGCCTTGGCGAAATCGCCGAGCACATGATGCTGGACCATTTCCTTGATGCCGGGATGGCCGACGCCGATGCGCACGCGGCGATAGGCGTTGCCGACATGGCCGTCGATCGAGCGGATGCCGTTATGGCCGCCGGCGCCGCCGCCGGTCTTGATGCGCAGCTTGCCTTCGGCAAGATCGATCTCGTCATAGAAGACGGTGAGCGCTGAAGGGCCGAGCTTGTAGAAGCGCAGCGCTTCGCCGACCGACTGGCCGGACAGGTTCATGAAGGTCTGCGGCTTGATCAGGACGATCTTTTCACCGCCAAGCGTGCCTTCGGAAATCAGACCCTGGAATTTCTTCGACCAGGGCGAAAAGGAATGGCGGCGGGCGATAGCGTCCGCCGCCATGAAACCGACATTGTGTCGGTTGTCAGCGTATTTCGCGCCCGGATTGCCGAGGCCTGCAAAGACAAGCATCGTCTGCTCCGGGCGGGAAAGAGTTACTTCTCTTCGGCGGCAGGCGCCGCTTCAGGTGCGGCCTCGACCGTCTCTTCCGTCTCCGGCTTCATCGCCGACGAACCGGCAACGGTCGCGATGGTGAAGTCGCGGTCGGAGATCACCGGCTTGACACCGGCCGGCAGCTTGACCGCCGAGATGTGGATCGAGTCGCCGATGTCGGCGCCGGTGAGATCGACGGTGATGAATTCCGGGATCGCATTGGCCGGGCAGTGGAACTCGACTTCGTGACGCACGATGTTGAGCACGCCGCCGCGCTTGATGCCGGGCGACTTGTCCTCATTGATGAAGTGGACAGGCACGTCGACATTGACTTCGGTGTCCTTGCCGATGCGCAGGAAGTCGACATGGACAGGGAAATCCTTGACCGGGTCGAGCTGGAAGTCCTTCGGCAGGACCTGGATCTTCTTGCCGTCGACATCGATCGTGGCGACCGTGGTCAGGAACCCGCCGCCATGGATCTTGTAGTAGATGTCCTTGTAGGTGAGGGCGATCGCCAGGGGAGGCTGCTTGTCACCATAGATTACTGCAGGCACTTTACCGTTGCGGCGAACTGCACGGGCGGACCCCTTACCGACCTGTTCGCGCGCTTCGGCCTTGAGCTCGTAAGTGTCGTGGCTCATGGCATTTCCTTTCGGTTTGTTCTGGAGCGTTCGCGGCTGGCAACGTGCCTGGACCGTAAACGTCGAAAGCCGCCGGGTGAGGCGGCCTTCCGCCGCGTTGCCTCCAAGGGTGTCTACGCGGGTGGCGGCTCTATAGCGGAAGGCGGCTGGCGGTGCAAGCCGTGGGGCCGGGCGCATGTCGAAAGCAGATGAGTTGTCCGGTTTTCATAGCCAGCCAAAGGGAGACTGGGGATGACACGGACGGCAAGGCTTATCGTACCTGCCGGCTTGCTTCCGCAAAATGGCCAGCTCGAGGAATGCTATTCCTCCAATTAGTCTATTAAAACTATATATTAACTGGGTTCAATGAGGTGCTGGTCCTATCCTGCGGACTGAATTGCCAGCGCTGCAGGACCCCTGATGAGCAAGACCATCCGCTTTAATGCCTTTGAAATGAACTGCGTCGGCCACCAGTCGCCCGGCCTCTGGCGCCATCCACGCGACAGGTCCTGGGAGTACAAGGATCTGGAATATTGGACCGACCTCGCCCGGCTTTTGGAAACCGGATTTTTCGAGTCCGTCTTCATTGCCGATGTGATCGGCTATTACGACGTCTACAAGGGCAATCTCGACAACGCCCTGCGGCAAGGCGTGCAGATCCCGGTGAACGATCCGCTGCAGCTCGCCAACCCGATCGCGCTCGCCACCAAACATCTTGGCATCGGCATCACGGCCTCGACGAGTTTCGAACATCCCTACACCTTCGCCAGGCGCCTCTCTACCGCCGACCACCACACCAAGGGGCGGATCGGCTGGAACATCGTCACCTCCTATCTGGAGAGCGGGGCCAAGAACATCAGCCAGGGCGGGTTGCGCAGCCATGACAATCGTTACGACGTCGCAACCGAATATGTCGAAGTTCTCTACAAGCTGTTCGAAGGCAGTTGGGAAGAGGGCGCCGTGCTGCGCGACAAGGAGCGCGGGGTCTTTGCCGATCCGGCGAAAATCCACGAGATCGGCCACAAGGGAAAGTATTTCGATGTGCCGGGCTATCATCTGTCCGAGCCCTCGCCGCAGCGCACGCCCGTTCTCTTCCAGGCAGGCGCTTCGGGTGCCGGCAAGCAGTTTGCCGCCGGCCACGCCGAATGCGTGTTCATCTCGACGCCGCTGAAGGACGCCACCCGCGCCTATGTCGCGGAGATACGCAAGCGCGCCGCCGAGCAGGGTCGCGACCCGAAGAAAGTGCTGATCTACGCGATGGCAACCATCATCGTCGACGACACCGACGAAAAGGCGCAGGCCAAATATCGCGACTACGCGAACCATGCCTCCTATGACGGCGCCCTGGTGCTGATGTCCGGCTGGACCGGCATCGATTTCGGACACTATAAGCCGACGGACACGGTCAAGAAGGTCAAGACAAACGCCATCATCTCCGCTGTCGAGCATCTGGCCGAAGGCGACAAGGTCTGGTCCATCGAGGAACTCGCGAAGTGGGGCGGCATTGGCGGTCTCGGGCCGCTCTTCGTCGGGTCGCCGTCGACAATCGCCGATCTGCTGCAGGAATGGGTCGAGGAAACCGATATCGACGGCTTCAACCTCGCCTACGCGCTGGCACACGACACTTTTGCCGACGTCATCGGTTATGTCGTGCCGGAACTGCAGAAGCGCGGGGTCTACGCGACGCAGTATCGCGAAGGCACGCTGCGCGAAAAGCTGTTCGGCGAGGGGCCTTATTTGCCGACAAACCATCCCGCGCATCGTTTCCGCGACATCGAGCGGGTCAAGCGCGACGAGGCTGCCGCGCAATCGGCCTTGAGTGAAGGGCGCGCAGGCGCCGCCCGCCAGTCGGAACCGGCCTGACATCACCCGAGCCACGGTCCCGATGGGAAGCGGCCGCGCCGCCTGCCTGTCGGCCTTCACCTGTGTCAGCCGCAATGGAGCGCTGAATTCATGACAACGCCTTCCCCACCGGCACTGGAAGTCAGGAATATCTCTCTCGCTTTCAAAGGCGTGAAGGCGATCTCCGATCTCAGCTTCGAGGTGGCACCTCGGGAAATCTGCGCCCTGATCGGTCCGAATGGAGCGGGAAAAAGCTCGCTGCTGAACATTCTGAACGGCGTCTATGTCCCGAATTCCGGCGAGATCATCTTCGAGGGCGAACATTTCCACCGGATGCAGCCGCTGGAGGCCGCTCGCCGCGGCATCGGCCGCGGCTTCCAGAACAACGCGCTGTTTTCCGGGATGAGTGTCGCCGACAATGTCATTGCCGGCCTGTCCCGGCATGCCCGCGCAACGCTCCTGGAAGAAGCGCTGCTCTTGCCGCGCGCGCGCGCCGAGACGCGCCGTTTCCGCGAGCGCGCCCATGAAGTGCTGGGCCTTTTCAACCTGGAACACCATGCCGAGACCATCGTCGCCACGCTGCCCTACGGGGTGCAGAAGAAGGTTGAACTGGCGCGCGCCATTGTCGCGGCTCCCCGTCTGCTGCTTCTCGATGAGCCTCTGGCAGGCATGAACGCTGCCGAAAAACAGGAAATCGCTGACATCATCGCCACGCTGAACCGCGAGCTGAAGCTCACGATCGTGCTGATCGAACACGATATCGGCATCGTGCTCAAGCTCGCCCATCACGTCGTCGTGCTCGATTACGGGCGCAAGCTCGCCGACGGCGCGCCGGACGGCATTCGCGACAATCCCGAGGTCATCGCCGCGTATCTGGGCGGCGACAAGGTGGAGATCGCCGCGTGAACATGTTTCTCGAAACCCTCATCGGCGGCCTCCTGGCGGGCACGATGTACTCGCTCGTCGCCATCGGTTTCGTGCTGATCTACAAGGCCTCCGGCGTCTTCAACTACGCGCAAGGGTCCATGCTGCTGTTTGCAGCGCTGACCTTCGTGTCCCTGACCGATCAGGGTGTGCCGGTGCTGGTTGCATTGGTGATCACGATCGTCGTGCTGGCGCTGATGGCAGTCGGGATCGAGCGGCTGATCCTGCGCCCGCTCGTCAACCGCGGCCCGATGACGTTGTTCATGGCGACGCTCGGGCTGGCCTACATCGTCGAAGGGACAGCCCAGGGGCTCATGGGATCGCAGGTCAAGGCGCTCGACCTCGGCATCGAGGATCTGCCGATCTTCCTCGGCGACATCATGATCAGCCAGTTCGACCTCACCGCCGCCGCGGTCGCCCTCATCCTGGTCGTGGCTCTGTCGCTCCTGTTCAACAAGACCCGCCTCGGGGTTGCGCTCAGGGGCGTGGCCGACGACACAAGCGCGGCTCTCTCCATCGGCATCGACATCAACCGTATCTGGCAGATCGTATGGACCATTGCCGGGCTCGTCGGGCTGGTGGCGGGTCTGCTCTGGGGCGCCCGTCAGGGCGTTCAGTTCTCGCTGTCGCTAGTCGTGCTCAAGGCGCTGCCGGTTCTCATCATTGGCGGCTTCACTTCCATCACCGGCGCCATCATTGGAGGGCTGGTCGTCGGCGCGGCGGAAAGCCTCGGCGAAACCTATATCGGCCCTTTCCTTGGCGGCGGCATCACGCCCTGGTTCGCCTATGCGTTGGCGCTCGCTTTCCTCTTCATCCGCCCCGCCGGCCTGTTTGGCGAACAGAAGATCGAAAGAGTCTGAACCATGTCCGAAATCGAACTCCGGCTTACCGGCGGCATAGGCGAGGGCGTAAGCACCCGGAAGCTGACCGGCATCGCCGTCGCGGCCCTCGTCGTCTCGTTGCCTTTCCTCGCCACGGAATACTGGATCAATGCGATCATCGTGCCGTTTCTCATCCTGTCGCTGGCGGGCGTCGGCCTCAATCTTCTGACCGGCTATGCCGGTCAGCTCTCGCTTGGTGCGGGAGCGTTCATGATGGTGGGTGCCTATGCGACATTTGCCTTCCAGTTGCGGCTGCCTGAACTGCCGCTGCCATTCGCGTTGATAGCCTCCGGCATCGTCGCCGGCGCGGTCGGGTTCGCCTTCGGGTTTCCGTCGACCCGCATCAAGGGCTTCTACCTGATCGTCAGCACGCTTGCCGCGCAGTTCTTCTTCGAATGGCTGTTTCTCAAGTTTCCGTGGTTCTACAACGGTGATCCGTCCGCCACGATCTCGCTTCCGGCGGGCCTTTGGGCCTTCGGCATCGATCTCAACAGTCCGCATGGACGCTATTACCTGACGCTCGCAAGCGTCGCCTTGCTGACTTGGCTTTCCTACAATCTCGTGCGCAGCCAGACCGGCCGCAACTGGATGGCCATCCGCGACATGGACACGGCGGCGGCGGTGATCGGCGTGCCAATCCTGCGCGCGAAACTCCAGGCCTTCGCGGTCTCGAGTTTCATCCTGGGCATTGCCGGCGCGCTCTGGGCGTTTGGCTATCTCGGGTCGGCCAGCGTGCAGAGCTTTGGCCTGACTCGGTCCTACCAGATATTGTTCATCATCATAATCGGCGGCATGGGCACTATTCGCGGCGCCTATCTCGGAGCCGCCTTCGTCAGCCTGCTGCCGCTGGCACTCGATTGGCTGTTCCAGCAGCTGCTCGGCGGCCATGCCGATGCCGGACTGCTGCAAAACATCCAGAAGGTGATCTTCGGGATCCTCATCCTCTGGTTCCTGATCAAGGAACCGGAAGGACTAGCCCGCTTGCTGCGCAGACAGAGCGGGAATTTCAACACTCGCCGCTTTCCGCGGCTCAAGATCAGGAGACAGACGTGAGAAAACTGATTATCGCCACGCTTTTGGCAGGCGGCGCCTTCATGGCGACCACCGCCACGCTCAACGCCGCGGACGTGACGCAATACATCCCGCTGCCGACCTATCGTGTCGGCGCCTACGCCTCTTCCGGCGAACTCTGGTGGGCTGGCGAAAGGGACTATTTCCGCTACATCAATGAGGTCGAGGGCGGCATCGACGGGGTAAAACTCAACTACGAAGAGTTCGAGACCGAATGGAGTCCGGACCGAACCGTGGAGGTCTACGAGCGGGTCAAGGCCGGCAAGGACGGTTCGCCGATCGCATTCTTCTTCACGCATGGCACACCCGCGACCTATGCGCTGCTCGAGAAGGCCGCCGCCGACAAAATCCCGCTGATCGACCCGGCCGGTGGGCGCACCGAGTCCATCGACGGCAGGGTATTCCCTTACGCCTTCCCGCTGCTGTTCAGCTATTACAGCCAGGCATCGACCGGCATCAACTATATCGCGTCCAAGGTCGGCGGTTTCGAGAAGCTCAAGGGCCTGAAGATAGCAACCGTCTATCACGACAGCGCCTACGGGCGTGCCACCCAGCCCGCTGTCGAGCTTCTCGCCAAGAAGTACGGCTTTGAGAACATCCAGATCCCTGTCGCCGATCCGGGCAACGAACAGTCACCGCAATGGCGCCAGATCCATGAGCTGAAGCCGGATTGGGTGTTCCTGCGCACCTGGGGCGTCTCGACGGTGGTGGGCATCAAGACGGCGGCCCGCTTCGGCTTTCCCGCCGATCACATCATCGGCGACGTCTGGGCAGGCTCCGAATCCGACGTCATCCCGGCTGGGAAGGCGGCGATTGGCTATTCCGCCCTTGCGCCCTATCCGGGAGGGGCCGACTTCGAGATACACAAGCGGCTCAAGAAATTCATTCTCGACGCCGGCAAGTCCGATCTGCGCGATCAGAAATATTTCGGCGCCGTCAACTACAATGTCGGTCTGGTCAATGCCGCGCTTGCCGTCGAGGCGTTGCGCACCGGCTACAAGAAGTTTGGTGCTCGTCCGCTCGATGGCGAGGAAGGCCGCTGGGCCTTCGAGCATCTGACCATCGACGAAAACCGTCTCAAGGAGATTGGCTTCGTCGGCCTGCTGCAGCCGATCCAGATCACCCCGCTTGACCATGAGGGCGGCGGTGCTGCCCGCATCCAGAGCTGGGACGGCCAGAAGTGGGTTCTGCAGACCGACTGGATCAAGGCTGACCACGAAGCGCTGCGGCCATTGATCGAGCAGCAAGCTGCCGCCTATGCCAAGGAACATGGCATCACACCGCGTACCCCGGATACAGAAACCAATTGATGTCCGTTGGGGAGTGGCCGTCCCCTGTTGCCTGATCCAGGAGGCCGCTTTTGGCGGCCTCCTCCCGCATGGAGAGCGTCATGACCACGAGATCGACATCCGCCGCCCCGGTAGCTGATCAGGGGACGCTTCTCGAAGTCTCGAATATCGAGGTTGTTTATGGCGGCGCAATCCTGGCCGTCGCTGATGTGTCGCTGACGATCGGCAACGGCGAAATCGTTGCACTGCTCGGTGCCAATGGTGCGGGCAAGAGCACGGTGCTGAAGGCCATTTCGGGTCTTGCCAGCGCCGACCGGGCCAAGGTGCGCCGTGGGCATATCCGCCTTGGCGGCGAGGATATTCTGGGGCTTGCGGCCAACAAGCTGGCCGCGCGGGGCATCGTCCATGTCATGGAGGGGCGGCATGTCTTCCCGCATCTGACGGTCAAGGAGAACCTCCTGACCGGCGCATTCCTGCACCGGCCCAGCCGAAAGGAGCTGAAGCGTCAGCTCGACGATGTCTACGCCTGGTTTCCGCGTCTGCGCGACAAGCAAAGCACGCAAGCCGGCCTTACATCCGGCGGCGAACAGCAGATGCTGGCCATCGGCCGGGCTTTTTTGACGCAGCCCAGGCTCGTTCTGCTCGACGAGCCCTCCATGGGGCTGGCACCGCGCATCGTACAGGAGATCTTCGAGATCATCGTGCGCCTCAACCGGGAAAAAGGCACCGCCTTTCTGCTGGCCGAACAGAACGCGGCTCTCTCCCTTGCCTACGCGCGGCGTGCCTATGTGCTCGACACCGGCCGCGTGGCGCTTGAAGGGCCGGCGGCCGACCTTGCCGCCCGCGACGATCTTCACCGCATCTATCTGGGCGACGGGCCCTGACTGCGCGACTAATCGATCTTGCTTGGGGCGAAACACCTTCGCTTCGCTGCTTCTTCGGCCCGAGGACGCCGCCATCCCGCAGGGACCGCGCGATGAGCTTGCCTCTCCTCACAGACAAATGAAATGTCGGCGCGGGCTCGTTGGTTACTGCTGATTGCCACTCAGCGCATCGCGCAGCGCCTGGATCTGGCGGTTCAGGGCATCGAGCTGTGCCAGCGTCATGCCCGAGCGTTCGATCAAGGTCTCGTTCAGACAGTTGCACTGGACAAGCAGCGCGCGCCCGGCGGCGGTCAGGTCGACCTGCACCTGGCGCTCGTCGATCTGGCTGCGCTGCCGGGTCACCAGCCCGGCCTGCTCCATTCGCTTCACCAGCGGCGTGACGGTGCTCGATTCCAGGGCAAGCCTGTGCGCGATGGTGCCAACCGACATGCCATCGGCTTCTCCCAGCGCATTGAGCACCAAATACTGCGGATAGGTGATCCCCATCTCGTCCAGCATCGGCTTGTAGGTGCGATTGATCGCCATGCTCGTGGCGTAGAGCGTGAAACAGAGCTGATTGTCCAACGGGAGAGGCACGGTACATTCCTTCTTGCCGACATCGGCACAATTCCATACCACGAAAAATGATATCGCGATACATATTTTCGTGGACACAAGCTCTAAGCTGCGTTAGGCATATAGTTATCGCGATACTGTTTGTCGCGACAATCAATTAAAGGAGATTGAGATGAGCTCGCAATCCAAGCCCCGCTCCGGCAGCGGCACGATCACCACCAAGGACGGGACTGAAATCTTCTACAAGGACTGGGGAACCGGTCAGCCGATCGTCTTCCATCACGGCTGGCCATTGAGCAGCGACGACTGGGACGCGCAGATGCTGTTCTTCCTGGCGCAAGGCTACCGTGTCATTGCCCATGACCGGCGCGGTCACGGCCGTTCGACCCAGACCGACATCGGCAACGAGATGGACACCTATGCCGCCGATGTCGCGGCACTCGCGGCGCATCTGGACCTCACGAGCGCCATCCATGTCGGCCATTCCACCGGTGGCGGCGAAGTGGCGCGCTACGTCGCCCGGTACGGCGCCGAGGGCCGCGTCGCCAAGGCGGTGCTGATCGGCGCGGTGCCGCCAATCATGCTCAAGACTCCGGCCAATCCCGGCGGCCTGCCGATCGAAGTCTTCGACGGTTTCCGCTCCGCCCAGGCCGCCAACCGCGCCCAGTTCTTCCGCGACGTTCCGGCCGGCCCGTTCTACGGTTTCAACCGTCCGGGCGCGGCCGTATCGCAGGGGATCATCGACAATTGGTGGCGCCAGGGCATGATGGGCGGCACCAAGGCGCACTATGACTGCATCAAGGCCTTCTCGGAAACCGACTTCACCGAGGACCTCAAGAAGATCGACGTGCCGGTGCTGGTCATGCACGGCGACGACGACCAGATCGTCCCGATCGCCGACTCGGCGCTGCTGACGATCAAGCTGCTCAAGAAGGGCGAGCTCAAGATCTACAAGGGCTTCCCGCATGGCATGGCCACGACCCATGCCGACATCATCAACGCCGACCTTTTGGCCTTCTTCAAGGCCTAGAATCGTCCACTTGGCAAGAACGAGAGCACCCGCAATCAGGCGGGTGTTTTCGTGCCAGGGTTTCAGGCTATGCTCAGGCCGCCGTCGATCAGCATTTCCGCACCGACCATGAACGGGCATTCGTCCGAGGCCAGAAACACCACTGCGTTGGCAATTTCCCCGGCGGTTCCGAAACGGCCGGCAGGGACCAGGCCGACCACCGCTTTCGCGCGGGCCTTCGCCGCTTCGGGGTCCAGCCCAAGTTTGTCGTTGAGCGGCGTGTCGATCGGACCTGGGCTGATCACATTGGCGCGAATGCCGCGCCCTATCAGTTCGCCCGAGAGTGTTCGCGCCAGCGAAATCATACCGGCCTTGGCCAGCGCATAGACGTGCGTTCCGGCCATTCCCATATGCGCGTTGACCGAGCCGCTGAGGATGATCGACGACGGATTCGAAAACAGCGGAACAAGCGCCTTGACCAGGAAGTACGGCCCCTTGAGGTCGACATCGATGCTCCTGTCGAACGCCGCCTCCGTCCAGTCGCCAAGCGGACGCAGATCGGCGATGCCGGCGTTGAGGAAGAGAGCGTCGAGCTTGCCGAAGGTCTCCCCAATCTGCCGTGCGATGTCGTTCTGGGCTGCTGCATCTCCGGCATCGGCGGCTATGATCAGCACATCTCCGCCCAAGATATTGCGCGCTTCCTCGAGACGGCCCGCATTGGTGCCGGTGATAGCGACGCGTGCGCCCTCCTCGATGAAACGTTGCGCTGTCACCAGACCGATGCCGCTGGTGCCGCCCGTAATCAATGCGACCTTGCCCGTAAGCCTGGACATGAGATTGCCTTTCCTGACCCGGAGCGCTGCGCATGGATCAACGCTGGGCCCGGTACCTTATGTTTAGCTTGAAGGCGTTCGCCGACCCAAGCCCTGCCGTCAGGGATGAGGATGTCCTAACGGGTTTTTTTCACCCGGCGGATGGTGAAGGAATCGTTGAGGGCGCGGCAGCTGCCCCGCCCTCGTGTCAAATCCGAAGATTGGTTGATTTTCAGCTGGTAGCTGCCTGCGCAGTCCTGGCCTCCCTCATGTTCGGCAGGAACACGGTCAGCAGCCCAAGCAGCGGCAGGTACGAGCAGATCTGGAAGACGTAATCGATGCCCTTGATGTCGGCGACGACGCCGAGCACGGCGGCGGCGATGCCGCCCACGCCGAAGGCGAAGCCGAAGAAGATACCGGCGATCATGCCGACGCGCCCCGGCACCAGCTCCTGCGCGAAGACGACGATGTTGGAGAAGGCCGACGACAGGATCAGCCCGATCAGCACCGTCAGGACCATCGTCCATTCGAAGTTGGCGTAGGGCAGTGCCAGCGTGAAGGGCAGCACGCCGACGATCGAGAACCAGATCATCGCCTTCTGTCCGTAGCGGTCGCCGAACGGGCCGCCGAGCAGGATGCCCAGCGCCGAGGCGCCGAGGAACAGGAACAGCATGACCTGGGACATCTGCACCGAAACGCCGAACTTATGGATGGAATAGAAGGTATAGTAGCTGGCCAGGCTGGAGATGTAGGCGTTCTTGGTCAGCACCAGCAGCGTCAGAACCAGCAACGCGCCCATAACCTTGCGGCGCGGGAAGGGCGAGACGAAGCTGACCGCCTTGCGGGTGCCCTGCGTGGCACGCAGACGGCTGTACCAGCCGCCGACCCGCCACAACACGAAAATGCCGATCAGCGAGCCGATGGCGAACCAGGCGATGCTGGTCTGGCCGAACGGCACGACGATGAAGGCGGCCAGCAGGGGCCCCATGGACTGGCCGAAATTGCCGCCGACCTGGAACAGCGACTGCGCCAGGCCGAAGCGGCCGCCGGAGGCGAAGCGGGCTATGCGCGAGGATTCCGGATGGAAGATCGCCGAACCGATGCCGATCAGCGAGGCGCCGAGCAGAAGCAGCGCGTAGTGCCCGGCATAGGCCAGCACGATCAGGCCGATCAGCGAGGAGGCCATGCCGTAGGGCAGCGAATAAGGCATCGGCCGCTTGTCGGTGACCATGCCGATCACCGGCTGCAGCAGTGACGCGGTCACCTGGAACGTGAAGGTCAGGAGGCCGATCTGCCAGAAATCGAGACCGTAATTCTCTTTCAGCAAGGGATAGATGGCCGATAGCAGCGACTGCATGATGTCGTTGATGCAATGGCAGAAGCTCACCGCCAGGATGACGGTAAAGGCCGCCGCCTGGGCTGAAGCGTGGCTGGCGGCCGCGGGCGACGCGACGGCGGTGGCTGTTGTATCGGTCAAGACAGGCTCCGTGGTCTTTTGGTGGGCACGCCGGCAGGCAGCTTGGCAGGCGCTCCCGCAGGCCGCCTTATAGGCCGGTTGCCAGGCGACTTCTTTCGTGGTTTGGTCCAATAGTTTCGCAAGTGGGCCATAGCCGATGCCGCACGGCAGGGAAATCTTTCACGCCGGCAATGCCGATCTCCAGCAATTGCACGAGCGTCGCTGGCAATGGCTGGAGCAAGTGGCCGGTCCGGCGGTGGCTTTGCCGACCGAATATCCCGACGGGTACCATGTGCCGCGACACCGCCACAGCCGTAGCCAGCTGCTGCATGCGCTGGTCGGCGTCGTGCTGGTGACGACGCGGCACGGACGCTGGATGGTGCCGCCCGATCACGCGATGTGGATTCCGGCCGGCACCGAGCATTCCGTCGAGATGCTGGGCGATGTCTCGATGCGTTCGGTCTATGTGATGCCGCAGGCTATTCCCGGGCTGCCGGAGGGGCTGCGCGTGGTCGGCGTCACCGACCTGATGCACAGCCTGATCGTGGAATCGGAAAAGCTGCCGCAAGGCGGCGAACTGGAAGGGCGCAGCGGGCTGATCATGAAGCTTTTGCTGTATGAAATTCCGACCCTGCCGGAGCGGCCGCTCGGCCTGCCGTTCCCGTCCGACCCCCGGCTGGCGACACTCTGCCGGCGGTTCGTGGCGGCGCCTTCGCCGCATGCGACGATCGACGAATGGGCGGATGCCGCCGGCATGAGCCGCCGTTCCTTCACCCGCGCCTTCCAGCGTCAGACCGGATTGTCGCTGTCGACATGGCGCCAGCAGGCGTGCCTGTTCGCGGCGTTGCCGCGGCTCGCCGACGGCGAGCCGATCACCAGGGTGGCGCTCGATCTCGGCTATGACAGCGTGCCGGCCTTCATCACCATGTTCAAGCGCATGCTGGGCGCGTCGCCACGCGGCTATATGCGCGGCGCGCGCGACAGCGGCGAAGGTGCGCGCCGCCAACCCGGTCCGGTTCGGCTGGAGAGCCCCTGATTTCAGGCTGATGCCCGGCTTCGTCTTCAGCCCGCGACCGGCTCCGCCAGGCGGATGATCTCCTCGCCATGGGGAGCGGAAGCCGGTGCGCGGCCACGGCCGTGCTGCCGTGGCGAACAGCCCATCACCCGCTTGAACGCGGTGCTGAAGGCGCTTTCGGATTCGTAGCCGAGCGACAGCGCGATTGCCGAAACAGGGTCGCTGGAACTCGCCAGCCGGTCGCCCGCCAGCAACATGCGCCAGCGCGTCAGGTAATCCATCGGCGAGGCGCCGACCGTCGCCTTGAACTTCAGGGCAAAGGTCGACCGCGACATGCCGGCGCGTTCCGCCAGCGCCTGCAATGTCCAGCCATGCGCCGGATTGTCGTGCATGGCGCCGATCGCCGCGCCGATCTGCTTGTCGGCCAGGGCGAACAGCCAGCCGACGCCGCCTCGCAACCCTTCGGCCATATGCAGGCGCAAGGCCTCGATCAGGATCATGTGGGCGAGGTGCTCGACGATGAGGAAGCCACCGGGCTGGCGCTCACGCAATTCCTGCATCATCCGCTCCACTGGCCAGCGCAGTGCCGAATGGTCGGCGTCGCTGCGGATGTGGACGATGGGCGGCAGCATCCGCAGCAGGATGCCGGCATGGTCGCCGGAAAGGGCGAAGCGGCTGCTGACCAGAAGGAAATCGCCGCCGCCATTGTGCGAGGTGACGCCACCGGTGCGGGCCGGCGAAAAGATCGCGCGGGCATCGACCGCCGGCAGGTCCATATCGCTGGCAAGGCGGAAGGGCCGGCCACGCGGCAGCAGGAAGCAGTCGCCTGTATCGAGGCGCACCGCGTCGGCGACGCCCTCCACGGACAGCCAGCACTGGCCGGACACCACGGCACCGCATTTGATGGCCGCCTGCTGGTCGGGGAACTGGATCGACCAGTCGCCACCGGCCTCCAGCCCGGCGGACAGGTAGTTGCGCGGCTTCAGCAGCGCCAGCACGTCTGAAAGCGGATCCATGAGCATTCCCGGACGATCGCGAAGATAATACGGACTTTACAGCATAGATCGTATTATCTCAATCCCGTATCTCCATTGGCAACGGGCTGTCTGTGCGGCCTCGAACGAGCCAAAGGAGATATCACCATGCGTGTATTTGTGACCGGTGCCACCGGTTTTGTCGGTTCCGCCGTCGTGCGGGAGCTTGTCGGAGCGGGTCATCAGGTGCTCGGTCTTGCCCGCTCGGATGCTGGCGCCAGGTCGGTTGTCGCCGCGGGCGCGGTGGCGCATCGCGGCGATATCGAGGATCTGGAAAGCCTGCGCAGCGGGGCCGCCCAGTCGGATGGCGTCATCCATACCGCCTTCAACCACGACTTCTCGAAATTCGCGGCGAATTGCGAGGCGGACCGGCGCGCCATAGAGACGCTTGGCGCGGAACTCGAAGGTTCCGAAAGGCCATTGCTCGTCACGTCCGGGCTCGCGGTGTTGACGCAAGGCAGCATGGCGACAGAGGACGATGCGCCTGTTCCTCCGTCTGCTTCCTATCCCCGCGCTTCGGAAGTGACGGCCGTGGCGCTGGCGGCGCGCGGCGTGCGCGCCTCGGCGGTGCGTCTTTCCCCCTCCGTCCACGGCGACGGCGATCACGGCTTCGTGCCGATGCTGATCGGCATCGCCCGCCAGAAGGGCGTTTCGGCCTATATCGGTGATGGGACCAACCGCTGGCCGGCGGTGCACCGGCTCGATGCCGCCACGCTCTTCAGGCTGGCGCTGGAGAAAGGGGCCGGCGGGGCCCGCTACCATGGCGTCGCCGATCAGGGTGTCGCGACGCGGGAGATCGCCGAGATCATCGGCCGGCGCCTGAGCCTGCCGGTCGTGTCCAAGACCCAGGAGGAAGCGGCCGGCCATTTCGGCTTCCTAGCGCACTTCTTTGGCGTGGACTGGCCAGCTTCCAGTCAGCAGACGCGGGATGTGCTTGGGTGGCAGCCTAAGCAGCCGGGGCTGATTGCCGACCTCGACCGGCCCAGCTATTTCGAAAGCTAAAGGCTGCTCTGACCTAGTCGAACAGGCTGGACACCGATTCCTCGGTCGCCGTGCGCGAGATGGCTTCGCCCATCAGGTCGGCGATCGAGATGACGCGGATGTTGGGAGCGTCGAGCACGCCCTGCGTCGGCTGGATGGAATCGGTAATCACCAGTTCCTGCAGCTTCGAACCGCTGATGCGGGCGACGGCGCCGCCCGACAACACGCCGTGGGTGATGTAGGCGGTGACGCTGGTGGCGCCGTTGGCCAGCAGCGCATCGGCGGCGTTGCAGAGCGTGCCGCCGGAATCGACGATGTCGTCGATCAGCAGGCAATCTTTGCCGGCGACCGCGCCGATGATGTTCATGACTTCCGATTCACCGGGACGCTCACGGCGTTTGTCGACGATGGCGAGTTGCGCGTCGAAGCGCTTGGCCAGCGCACGCGCCCGCACCACGCCGCCGATATCGGGCGATACCACCACGACATTGCCGAGCTGCTTGTACTTCGCCTTCACGTCGCGAGCCATCACCGGCACGGAGAACAGATTGTCGGTCGGGATGTCGAAGAAGCCCTGGATCTGGCCGGCATGCAGGTCGAGCGTCAAAACGCGGTCGACACCGGCGCGGGTGATCATGTTGGCGACCAGCTTGGCCGAGATCGGGGTGCGGCCGGAAGCACGGCGATCCTGCCTTGCATAGCCGAAATAGGGAATCACCGCCGTGATGCGTTTCGCCGACGAGCGCATGAAGGCATCGATCATGATGAGCAGTTCCATCAGGTGATCGTTGGTCGGGAATGAGGTCGACTGCAGGATGAAGACGTCCTCGCCGCGCACGTTTTCCTGGATTTCGACGAAGATCTCCTGATCGGCGAAGCGCCTGACACTGGCCTTGCCCAGCGGGATGTTGAGATAGCGGGCGACCGCTTCGGCCAACACCCTGTTGGAATTGCCTGCGAAGAGTTTCATGCACCGTTCCTGGTGAGGGATTTCATCGGGCTTTTAGCGGCCCGCGCCGGTATTGCAAGCGCCGAGATCGGGAATCCGCCGGCTAATCTCAAGAAAGCTTCGCACCATCGCCAGCCGGCAACAGGAAGCAGCGGACTCCCGCTGCTCCCTCTTCTCGTTTGAGCCTCGGATTTTCCCAAAACCGTTTCCACTTTTGGGTCCGAGGCCTAGCCTGCCTTGCCGCCCAGCCAGGCCGCGAACTGGTCGATGGTCTGGTCGGCGATCGCCTGCATGGTGGCCGGCGCGACCGCCTTCCAGCTGTCGCCGCCGTTGGCCGAAGGCGCTTTCAGCTGGCCGTTGATGCGGTGCAGGCGGTTGCCGGTCGGGTCGTAGACGTCCCAGACATAGATGACGGTGGTGTCCTTGCCTTCCGAAATCGCCGAGAAATAGCCTTTGAGCACATGCGTCGCGGTCTGGTCGGCGCTGCCGGCAAGCGTGATGCCGCGCTGTCTGGCGCGCGTCTGCAGTTCCGCCGTCAGCGGCGTCGCGGCTTCAACCGAGGCGCCGACGATCGGCGCGATCTGCAGGCGGGTCTTGGAAAGGATGGCGGCGCTCTGGGCAGGCGTGAGCGGCGTGGTGGCGGGCACGGCCGGCGCGGGAGCCGCGGCTGCCGTGTTGCCTTGCGTGGCGGGCAGCGCCTGCGTCGAGGTCGCCGGCGGGGTGATCGCCGAAGGCTCGAGGACATCCTTGGCGTTGGTGCAGGCGGCCAGCGCGAGCGCCACGAGCAATGACACGGTCGTCACATGCGATCGTCTCATTTGCCTGATAACTCCTTGGCGAAGAACGCCTCCCATTATGGATTCACTGTACGATCAAGTCGAGATCATGGCGGGAGAGCGGCTTCGGCTGGGATTCGGTGGTCAGGTAGGTGCGGCCAAGCGTCATCGCCGTCTCGGTGTCGGAATCCATGATGATCATGTGGGCGAACAGCGTCATGTTGGGCGCGATCGGCTCGGGATTGCCCTGGTAGAACATCGGCATGTCCATCCAGGACGGCGTGAAACGGGCGCCGACCGAGTAGCCGCAGGCGTTCAGCCGGTGCTTGGTCAGGCCGTGCGCTTCCATGGTGCGGGCATGGGCATCGAACACGTCGCCGAAGCTGTTGCCCGGCGTCATCGCCTTCTCGACGGCCAGGAGGGCGGCGCGGGCGGCGTCGAAAAGCTCCTGATGGCGCTTCGAGACCTTGCCGGTCAGCACCGTGCGCATCATCGGCGCATGGTAGTGGTTGAAGACGCCGGCCCATTCGAGCGTCAGCTGGTCGTTCTTGGTGAGCTTGCGGCGGCCGGCCTTGTAGCGGCACAGCAGCGCGTCGACGCCGGAGCCGATGATGAACTCGTTGGCCGGATAGTCGCCGCCGCCGGCAAAGATCGCGCCCTGCATGGCGGCGAGGATCAGGGCTTCGTCGCCGCCCTGCTTGATCAGCGGCAGGGCCGCGTCGAGCGCGTCGTCGGAGAGATTGGCGGCCTTCTCGGCCTTGGCGACCTCGGCCGGGCTCTTGAACAGGCGCAGCCGGCCGACAATGCCGGACGCGTCGGCGATCTGGCCAAAAGTCTGCAGCTGCTCGTCCAGCCGGCGGCCATTGTAGGCGGTCAGCCCGTGGGTGTCGTATTCGACGCCGATGCGGGCGCCGAGCAGGTCGAGCTCGTTGAGCAGATTGCGCAGGTCGACCGCCGGATTGGCGCCATTGCGGTCGGTCCACAACACGATGTTGTCGATGATCGAGGTGTGGCGCGCCTGGCGCAGGTCGGCCGAACGGGTCAAAAGCACCATCGAACCGTCGGCCTTCACCACCAGGCACTGGAAGAAGCAGAAGCCGAACGTGTCGTAGCCGGTCAGCCAGTACATGCTCTCCTGTGCGAACAGCAGGATGGCGTCGAGCTTCTTCTCGGCCATCTCGATCATCAACCGGTCGCGCCGCGCGTCGAATTCGGATCGTTCAAAATGCAGCGCCATTATTCCCTCTCCAAAACGATTGCCGAAACCTGCCGGCCGTAATCGGGCTCCCCGCGGTGCGTGGTGCGCCGGTAGGAGTAAAACAGATCCGCCTCGGCATAGGTGCAGCGGCCGAGACCCTCGGCCGTCACGCCGGCCTTCGCAAGCCGGTCGACCGTGTAGCGGTTGAGGTCGAACATCGCATGGCCGGCTTTGGCGGAAGGCGTGAAATAGCCGATGTTTTCGGCGTCGGTCTCGACGAAGCGGGCGACAAATTCCGGTCCGACCTCGTAGTTCTCGGGGCCGATCGAGGGGCCGAGCACGGCAACGATGCGTTCGCGCCGGGCGCCGAGGCTTTCCATGGCGAGAACCGTGTTCTCCAGCACACCTGACAAGGCGCCTTTCCAGCCGGCATGTGCCGCGCCGATGATGCGCGCCTCGGCATCGGCGAACAGCACCGGGCCGCAGTCGGCGGTAGAGGCGCCAATGGCAATGCCCGGCTGGTCGGTGACGATGGCGTCGGCCTTGGGCCGTTGGCCGGCAAAAGGCTCCCTGGCAATCACGACATCGGGCGAGTGGATCTGGTGGGCGGTCAACAGATGGCTCGCCGGTACCCCCATCCAGGCGGCGACACGGCCGCGGTTCTCGGCGACAAGCGCCTGGTCGTCATTCGATCCGGTGCCGATGTTGAGGCCCCGGTAGATGCCGCTGGAGACGCCGCCCGTGCGGGTGAAATAGCCGTGGCGGATGCCTTGCGCCTGCGCCTTGTCCAGCAGGGGCGACCGAACGGGATCCGGTTTGGTCTGATTCAGCATGCGGGCGTTGTTGTCCGTGTGGGCGGTTTCGTCAAGAAAAAGTCAGGACAAAGCGCGGCCGGGGGTTCGACCGTTCTTTTACCGGACGGGAGATTGGGAGGGGCGGCGACGAAAAGTCAATCCGCCGCGGCAAAGGGGCGGACGGCCACGCCACGCGGCAGCACGGCAAGCACCTTGAACAGCTCGCCCATGGCTTGCGGGCCGGCGAGGCGTTCGACGTCGTCGGCGATCCCTTGGCGGGCCTCCTGGGAGGCATCGGCGCCGAGCCGGCCGGCGCGCTCGAGAATACCCATGCCGAGCAGGAAGTCGCCCTGCGTCGACAGATGGGCGTCGAGGCCGTGCGCGTGCACGATCGCGGCAAGGGCGGCGAAATCGACATGGGTCGTCAGGTCGGCTTCGCCCGGATTGGCCAGCACATCTTCGTGATCGTGCCTGCGCAAGGCCTGCAGCGTGTCGCCGACACCCGGCTGGAGGTGGCCATAGTCGAGGAACAGGCCGGCGCCGCCTTGGGCGGCTATGCGTCCGGCGATGGCCGCCATCAATGCGGCGCGGGCCGGCGCGACCTCGACGATGGCGCCCCGCGGCGCGCTGGCGGCATCCTCAGGCAGCAGCGTCGGGTCGACCGAGCCGGCGCCGGCGAAGAAGCCAAGGTTGTCCCCATCGTCCAGGCCGACCATGCGCTCGCGCCAGCCGGCGCCGGCGCGGACGAATTGACGGATGGGCACGGCGTCGAACAATTCGTTGCCGACGATGAGAAGCGGCTGTTGCGGCAGCGTGTCGATGGTCTCGTGCCAGCGAACCGCGAAAGGTGTCGCGGCAAGCGTCTGTTTCTGGACCTCGGCTAGGCGCGGGCTGGTCTCGATCATGGCGAAGGCGGCGCCATTTGTCAGCTCCGGATCAAGCCGCGACAGGGTGCGCAGCATATCCTTCATCAGCGTGCCGCGTCCGGGACCGATCTCGGCGATGGTGACCGGCATCGGCCGGCCGGCCGCCAGCCATGCCTGGTAGAGCCAGACGGCGACGAGTTCGCCGAACATCTGGCTGATTTCCGGGGCGGTGATGAAGTCGCCGGCGGCACCGAAGGGCTCGCGCGTCGTGTAGTAGCCGTCCTCGGGGTCGAACAGGCACAGCGCCATGTATTCGTTGACCGGGATCGGCCCCAGCGCCTCGATCAGGCCGACGATGCGGGCCTTCAGCCGTGTCATGCCGGCTGTGAATGGGGCACCGGCTTGGCGGTCGCCATCGCCCAGATGCCGATCAGCACCATCGGGGTCGACAGGATCATGCCCATGGTCAGCCAGTTGGTGCCAAGGAGATAGCCGAGCTGCTGGTCGGGCTCGCGGAAGAATTCGACAAAGATGCGCGACAGGCCATAGCCGCAGATGAAGGCGCCGCCGACGAAGCGCGGCGTCTTCAGCTTGAGGCGCGAATGGGTGAGGATGCGCAGCACGAGAAACAGCACGACGCCCTCGAGCAGGGCCTCATAGAGCTGGCTCGGATGGCGGGCAAACGGCCCGCCATTGGGGAACTCGATCGCCCACGGCACATCGGTCGGCCGGCCCCAGAGTTCGGAATTGATGAAGTTGGCGACGCGCACCAGGCCGAGGCCGACCGGCACGCCGGCCGCCACGACATCGAACAGCGACCAGGTGCGGATGCCGCGCCTGATGGAGAACAGCGTCATGGCGAGGGTGACGCCGAGCAGGCCGCCATGGAACGACATGCCGCCTTGCCAGACAGCGAAGATGTCGAGCGGGTGCGCGATGTAGCGCGCCAGATCGTAGAACAACACGTAGCCGGTGCGGCCGCCCAGCACGACGCCGATGGCCGCCCAGACGATGAAATCGTCGAGGTCTTCCGGCTTCATCGGCGAGACGCCGTTCGGCCACAGCCTGGCATTGGCGGCGAGCCGCTTGGCGTACCACCAGGCGAACAGGATGCCGACGATGTAGCCGACGCCGTACCAGTGCACCGCCAGCGGACCGATCTGGATGAGGATCGGATTGATGTTGGGAAAGGGCAGCGAGGCCAGCGGCAGCAGGAAATATTCGTTCAACGGGGAGCTCTCGGTTGCGGTCGCGTTGGGCGCGGACCATGCGGCAGGGTTTTGGCGGGGTCAAGGCAAGGTGGTTGCCGTCAAGGGTCGGGAACCGGATCGCCACGAGGGCCATTGCGCCGTGCAGGGATATGCTGCAACTCTGCCGTGGCAGCGGCCGGATGGCTGGGTTTCAATCCTGAGGCTTGACGACCATCCGCCGCAAGGCGTCGTTGATCCTGTCCTGCCAGCCGGGACCGTCTTCCTGGAAATAGTCCAGCACGGCGCGATCGATCCTGATCGAAACAAGCTCCCTGACATTTGGTGCGGCCGAGGGTTCGCGAATTGGTGTCGCCGGTTTCTTGACCGGCTTGAAGGCAGCCTCGGCGGCTGCCATCGGATTTGTCGGTCGGCGCGGAGGCGTTGCCATTTGGTTGACCCTGACTGGAGCGTGCTTGACGCAAGACGAGATGAAAGCACAACAATAGGCGACTTGGCGCCATCACGTATAGTCTGGAAGGAGCCGCTCGAAAGCTCCCTGCAGGCGTGACAATCACCCTGCGGACATGCGTTATAGCAGCGCAGACAGGCCACGGGATCGACCGCCGATGCTACAGAGGCGTGCAACGTTCTTGCATTCGACGCGCGGCACCACTACGTCATTTCGAGCAAGCGAGGATTTGCCATGTCGACCGGACCGAACCGCATTCTCGATGAATTCGCCAAGCTGATGACCGACGCCGCGGGCGCGGCGCAAGGCGTGCGCCGTGAGGTGGAGACCGCCTTCAAGGGCCAGGCCGAACGCATCCTCAACTCGATGGATGTGGTGCAGCGCGAGGAGTTCGAGGCCGCGCGCGAGATGGCCGCCAAGGCAAGGGACGAGAATACCCGGCTTGCCGCCCGCATCGAGGCGCTCGAAGCGAAGCTTGCCGAATTGACCGGACAGGCCGCACCAGCGGCCGCAGCAAAGCCCCGCGCAAAAAAATAATCGTTAAACTTTTCCACAAAGCACAATCCTGAAAAGCGCTTTGCCGTGAATCGCTTAACGGCATTGCATGAATCTTTGTGACAGCGGCTTTCCACATGCGAATGACGCAGTGCGAAAAATTGGGCTGTTCACGCGACTCCCGATCAATAGACTGAATTTGTTGCATGATTCGGAGCAGGGTCATGCGGCCGGGCGGTGGGGTCCGGTCCGGGGTCTTTGTGTCGAGAAGTCCTGGCCGTCCGAGTTCTAGACAAGATTGTTCGTTGTGTGTGCCCTCCCGCGGAGCGTGTGGCGGCGCTCCTCAGAACGACAGGAAGCATTCCATGGAACTTCTCGAACTCGAATTGTCCCGCGAAATCCATCCGGTGGATGTTATCGAGCAGGTGGCCCACAACAATGACTGGTCCTTCGAGCGGGCTGGCGACGACGAGATCTCGATCTCGGTTGCCGGCAGCTGGACCGACTATCACGTCTCCTTCTCCTGGATGGAGGATTTCGAGGCGCTGCATCTGGCCTGTGCCTTCGACATCAAGGTGCCGGAGACCCGTGCGCTGGAAGTGATGCGGCTTTTGTCGCTGATCAACGAACAGATGCTGTTTGGCCATTTCGACCTCTGGGAGCAGGAGGGCGCGATCATGTTCCGCCAGTCGCTGCTCCTGGCCGGCGGGGTCGAGCCGTCGAGCCAGCAGGTCGAGGTGCTGTTGTCGTCGGCGCTGGAAGCCTGCGAATGCTATTTCCAGGCGTTCCAGTTCGTCGTCTGGTCGGGAACCTCGGCCAAGGACGCGCTGGCCGGCGTGCTGTTCGAAACCTACGGCAACGCCTGAACCAAGCAAGACAGAGATGAGTTCGAGCAGCGAGCGCAAGCCCGAGATCAGTTTTGCCGATTTCGATCGTGTCGACATCCGAGCCGGCACGATCGTCGAGGCAGAGCCGTTTCCGCAAGCGCGCAAGCCGGCATTCAAGCTGAAGATCGATTTCGGCGCCGACATCGGCATCAAGAAATCATCGGCGCAGATCACCAAATATTATGCGCCGGAGACGCTTGTAGGCCGGCAGGTGTTCGCGGTGGTCAATTTCCCGCCACGCCAGATCGGGCCGTTCATGTCGGAGGTGCTGACGCTCGGCTTTCCCGACGAGGAGGGCGCCGTGGTGCTTGGCGCCATCGAGCGCAAGGTGCCGGACGGCGGCAGATTGTTCTAGGCCGCCAGCTTGCGCGTCGTGCCGAGCGCTTCCTCGACCGTATCGAGAAACATCTCCGCGCAGGCTTTCCAGCTGTAGCGCATGGCGCGTTCGCGCGCGTCGGCGCGGTCGACATTGAGGGCGGCGAGTGAGGCCTGGCGCAGATCGTTCGAAACCGCGCCGCCAAAGCCGTCGCCGACGATGTCGATCGGTCCGGTCACCGGATAGGCGGCGACCGGCGTGCCGCTGGCCAGCGCCTCGATGATGACGTTGCCGAAGGTGTCGGTGCGGCTGGGGAAGACGAAGACATCGGCCGAGGCATAGATCTCGGCCAGTTCGTCGTTGGGGCGGTGGCCCAGGAAGTGGGCCTGCGGGTACTTCGCCTTGAGCCTGGCAAGTTCGGGACCCTCGCCGACGATCACCTTGCTGCCGGGCAGGTCGAGATCGAGGAAGGCGGGGAGGTTCTTCTCGATGGCGACGCGGCCGACGCAGAGGAAGATCGGGCCGGGGAAGCCGAGGTCCTTCTTCTTGTCCGGCCGGAAATGGTCGGTGTCGACGCCGCGCGTCCATGGCCGCAGCTTGGTGAAGCCGCGCGCCGACAGGTCGTCGGCGAGCGATTGGGTGGCGACCAGCGTGCCCTGGCCGGAATTGTGGAAGTCGCGCAGCCAGCGATAGGCCCAGCTTTCCGGCACCGGCAGGCGGGCGCTGAGATATTCGGGAAAGCGCGTGTGATAGCTGGTGGTGAACGGACGGCCGGCATTGCGGCAATAGCGCCGCGCCATGATGCCGAGCGGGCCCTCGGTGACGATGTGGATGTGGTCGGCCTTGCCGGCTTCGATCAGCCGCGCGACGTGGCCGGGCGTGGTCAGCGCCAGCCTTATGTCTGGGTAGGTAGGCAAGGGCAGCGTGCGAAAGATGTTGGGCGTCAGGAAATCCACCGTGACGTCGAAGGATTTCAGCGTTTCGGCAAGCCGCTCCAGCGTGTGGACGACGCCATTGACCTGCGGGCGCCAGGCGTCGGTGACCATCAATATGCGCATGGCGGCCCTTTGCTTGAAAGGTCGACGTTTGCCTTGAGGCGATGCCGGAACGGCGACCAGCTTGCCGCCCTCGCTTCGCTCCAGCGCACCCGGGCGGGCACGGGGTCGAAGTGAGGCGGCAGGGCCGAATCAAGGGTGGTCGCGCGCTTCATGCGCGCTCTTCACCATGGTTTCATGACGGGCGGATGAAGCCTCGCACCTGGCCCGCCTAGGCGGGAACCTTGATCACGGCGCGCAATCCGCCGAGCGGGCTGTCGTCGAGGGTGATGTCGCCGCCATGGCTGCGGGCGATGTCGCGGGCGATCGACAGGCCGAGCCCGGTGCCGCTGGCATCGAGATTGCGGGCCTCGTCGAGCCGCACGAACGGTTTGAACACATCCTCGCGCCGGTCGGCGGGAATGCCCGGCCCATCGTCGTCGATGGTGACCAGCAGCGAGCCGCGGCCATGCGTGGCGTTGACCTCCACCGTCCTGGCATAGCGGAAGGCGTTGCCGATGACGTTGGACATCAGGCGGGCAAAGGCGTTCGGCCGCACATGCACATCGCGGTCGCCTGTGAGCGTCGTCGACAGCTTGCGCTTGCGCAGCCTGGCCTCCTCGTCGAGCTTCTGGAAATAGGCTTCGAGGTCGAAACGTCCAGCGTCTTCCGAAGCCTCGCCGCGGGCAAAGGCGAGATAGCCTTCGAGCATCGACTGCATGTCGTCGATGTCCTGATTGAGGGCTGCCTTGGTCTCTGCCTTGCCGCCGGCCAGCGCCAACTGCAGCTTGAAGCGGGTGAGGATGGTCCTGAGGTCGTGGCTGACGCCAGTCAGCATGGCGGTGCGCTGTTCGATCTGGCGTTCGATGCGCTCGCGCATCTGGATGAAGGCGAAGCCGGCGCGGCGAACCTCCTCGGCGCCGCGTGGCCGGAAGTCGCGCGGCATCGGCCGGCCCTTGCCAAAGCTTTCGGCGGCTTCAGCAAGCGTCAGGATCGGCCGGATCTGGTTGCGCAGGAAGGGGATGGCGATCATCAGAAGCACCAGCGAGGTGCCGACCATCCAGATCAGGAAGATGTGGGTGTTCGAGGCATAGGCCTGGCTGCGGCGCACGAAGACGCGCAGCACCTTGTTCTCGAGCTGGACGCGCACCTCGACGATGTTGGAATTGCCGACCGTATCGATCCAGAACGGCCGGTTGATCTGGCGGGTGATCTCGGACGAGAGAACGTCGTCGAGGATCGAGAAGAATGGTTTGGGTCCGGGCGGCGGCAACGGATCGGGCGGCAGCAGGTCGACCTTCAGCTGCATGCGGTCCTGGGCAATGCGGATGATGTTGGCGTAGTCGGCGTCGTGCGGATAGGTCTCGATCATGTCGATGATGGCGGCGATGTCGCGCACGGTGGCCTGCGACAGGCGCTGCGTCACGGTTGCCCAATGGCGCTCCATGAAGACGAAGGCGACGACCGATTGCAGCAGGATCATCGGCGCGATGACGATGATCAGCGAGCGGGCATAGAGCCGCTTGGGCATGTAAAGCGAAACGAGGCGCCAGAACCGGTTCCAGACGCGCGGCACCGTCTTCAGCGTCCGCGTGGCGCGGGCGCTCAAGCCGCCATTCCCCGGCTGTTCCAGTTCCGTGGTTGCCATTCGATCTTTTCGCTCAACCGCGGCCGCTCAGCCGGCCGCGGGCGGCATTCTATTCCACGCTGAGCCGATACCCAATACCGCGCACGGTCTGCAGCCAGACCGGGTTGGACGGATCGCGCTCGATCTTGCGGCGCAGCCGGTTGATCTGGACGTCGATGGTGCGCTCGCCGACTTCCGAATCGTCGCCGACAAGCTCGTGGCGCGGGATGGTTTCGCCGGCCCGTGCCGCGAAGATCGCCAGGATCTCCTGCTCGCGGTCGGTCAGCTTCAGGGCCTCGCCGCCGCGCTTCAATTCGCGCCTGGCGATCTGGAAGGTGTAGGGACCGAAGACCAGCTGTTCGACCTTCGGCGTGGTCGTCGGGCCGCCGCGGCGCAGGATGTTGTTGATGCGCAGGATCAGCTCGCGCGGATCGAAAGGCTTCGGCAGATAGTCATCGGCGCCAGCCTCGAGCCCGGAGATGCGGCTGTCGGTCTCCGACAGCGCCGTCAGCATCAGGATCGGTACGTTCTTTTCGGCCCGCAGCGACTTTGTCAGGTCGACGCCGCTTTCCCCCGGCATCATGACGTCGAGCACCAGAAGGTCGAAATCGAGGCCGGCAAGTTTGCGCCTGGCTTCGCCGGCATTGCCGGCGACGGTCACGCGAAAGCCGTTTTCGGTCAGATACTGTTTGAGAAGATTGCGGATGCGGGTGTCGTCGTCGACCACGAGCAGATGTGGCGCGTCGTCATCAGGTGCGGCCGCCTGATCGATCCTCTCAGTGCTCTCCATGGCTTTTCCCTGACATTTTTGCGGACCCAACGTCGATCTGTGCTCTCAGTTCCGGGTTGACCATCGCTTCGAGGAACCGTTCCACCAAGGTCCGTTCGGTGATTCCGGAATCTCCCAATGCAGCATGGATGCGGCGTGACTGTGGCCGCGCCAGCGCCAGCGCCAGCGCGCGGCCCTTGGCTGTCGGATAGAGCTCGCGCTGGCGGCGGTCGCGCGGACCCTGCAGCTGCACGACATGGTCGGTGTCGATCAATTGCTTGAGCACCCGCGCCAGGCTCTGCTTGGTGATCTTCAGCACGTCGAGCAGTTCGGCGACCGTCAGGCCGGGCCTGCGGCTCACAAAATGCAGCACCCGGTGATGGGCGCGGCCGAAACCGTAGTCGGCGAGGATCTGATCCGGATCGGAGGTGAAGTCGCGATAGGCGAAGAAGAACAGTTCGATGATGGCGAAGTCGATGCCGTCCTCGACTGACATCGCGGTCCTGATCGGTTTCCCGGCTGTGTGGCTTCGATCCGTCATCATTTCTCCGCTGAAAAGAGAGATTATGTCAGTACTATTGACGTAATTTCCCTGCAATGGTAATTTTTGACAAGCTTTTGGGCGGAATGCGAACAAAAAGGCAAGGGAAGCCGCTTTTTCCGGAACTTCCTGAGTTTGCCAGAGCTCAATTATCCGCCTACGCTTCGAGCCAGCAGCCGACGTTCCCAACCTTGTGACGCGGCTGACGAGAAACACGCAACGCTACAACGATGTGCGGGCCGCGGCCCGCGGGAGGTTACCATGGCATCCGTTCCCTTCGATCAACTGGACGGCTTTATCTGGATGAATGGCGCGTTCGTCCAATGGGGTGACGCCAAGATCCATGTGCTGACCCATGGCCTGCACTACGCCAGTGCGGTCTTCGAGGGCGAGCGCGCCTATGGCGGCGAGATCTTCAAGCTGAACGAACACACCGAGCGCCTGCATGAATCGGCGCGCCTGCTCGGCTTCAAGATTCCCTATTCGGTGGCCGAGCTCAACGATGCCTCCGCCACGCTCTTGAAGAAGCAGGGTTTCCAGGACGCCTATGTCCGGCCGATCGCCTGGCGCGGCAGTGAGCAGATGGGCGTTTCGGCGCAGAACAACCGCATCAACTGCGCCATCGCCATCTGGCAATGGCCGAGCTATTTCGACCCGGCGCAGAAGCTGAAAGGCATCCGCCTGGACGTGGCGGAATGGCGCCGGCACGACCCGCGCACCGCGCCCTCCAAATCGAAGGCCGCCGGCCTCTACATGATCTGCACCATGTCCAAGCATGCCGCCGAGGCCAAGGGTTATGCCGACGCCATGATGCTCGACTGGCGTGGCCAGGTCGCGGAAGCGACCGGCGCCAACATCTTCTTCGTCAAGGACGGCAAGATCCACACGCCAAAGCCCGACTGCTTCCTCGACGGCATCACCCGCCGCACGGTCATTGGGCTGGCCAAGGATCGCGGTCTGGAGGTGATCGAACGCGCCATCATGCCGGAAGAACTCGAAGGCTTCGAACAATGTTTCCTGACCGGAACAGCGGCGGAAGTAACGCCTGTTTCGGAGATAGGCCCTTACCGATTCGAGGTCGGCGAAATCGCCAAGAACCTTATGAACGACTATTCTGCCGCGGTTCAGCCCAAGCACGCGATCGCCGCAGAATAACGAAAGTCACAGCTTTTCAAGCAAGCAGGGGCGGTTTTCGGGCCGCCCCTTTTATTTCAGCGTTTCTGCATTTGACTTTCATCAAATTCGGCGTCTCATGATGGTGTCGGCCCGGAGGCTGGCAGCTATGGAGGGACTAATCATATGGACATGAACACGCTTCTTCCGATCATCGTTCAGATCATTACAGGCATCATCGGTGGTCAGGCGGTCGGCGCAGCGATCAAGACAGCGGCGATGGGTCAGCTTCCCAAGATCCTGGGCGGAGCCATTGGCGGCGTCGGCGGCGCGGCGATCCTCGGCAGCCTGCTTGGCGGTGGCACGATCGACCCGGCGGCAGCCGCCGCGGCAACGAGCGGTCTCGGCAGCGCACTCAACCTCAACAACATCGTCGGCGGCGCCGGCGGCGGAGCGATCCTGACCGGCATCATCGGCGCGGTCATGGGCGCCATGAAGAAGTAAGCCTGACGGTCTCAGGTTTGTTCAAATGGGCGGCTTCGGCCGCCCATTTCCGTTTTTGGAACGACTGGCTGTTCGTCTTTCGAAGGGTGGACGCCCTTCGCCCGCGCCTCCAGAGCGGTTCATCGCTTCATGGAGACGCCGAACCGCCCTGTCCCTTGGTCTGACGCAATTCCCAAGGGAAAGCGCTGTGCGCCTTGCCCGGGAAAACCGTTTCACACTTTTCCTGGAATTGCTCTACATCACGGCTGAGATAGCGAAAGGACGATCATGGGTCAGCTCAATGCCGGCATCGTGCCGGTGACACCATTCCAGCAAAACTGCACCATCCTGTTCGACATGGACGACAAACACGGTGTTGTGGTCGATCCGGGCGGCGACATCGACAAGGTGCTGGCGGTGCTGAAGGACAACGCGATCATCGCCGAAGCGATCTGGATCACGCACGGCCATATCGACCACGCCGGCGGCGCCATGGAGTTGAAGGAGGCGCTCGGTGTCGAGATCATCGGCCCGCATGAGGCCGACAAGCCGTTGCTCGACAATCTGGAGAACCAGGGCAGGCGCTACGGCATTGCCGGTGCACGCGACTGCGTGCCCGACCGGTTCCTCAGCGAAGGCGACACCGTGTCGTTCGGCTCGCATGTGTTCGAGGTGTTGCATTGCCCCGGCCATGCGCCCGGTCATGTGGTCTATTACAACCGCGCGGCGAAATTCGCCCATGTCGGCGATGTGCTGTTTCGCGGCTCGGTCGGTCGCACCGATCTGCCGGGCGGCGACCATGCGGCGCTGATCGCCTCGATCAAGGACAAGCTCCTGCCGCTCGGCGACGACATCGGCTTCATCTGCGGCCACGGCCCAGGCGGCCGTTTTGGTGAGGAACGACGGACAAACCCGTTCCTGACTTGAATTCCTGGTTTGGAAAATCCGAGGCGGTCAAGCCGAACAACAAAAAAGGCGCTGGCCTTGCGGTCAGCGCCTTTTGGTTTGGGGCAGTAAGCCTCAGTTGGCAGTGCAGAAATGCTGTTCGCCGTCATTGCCGGTGAACGTGCCGGTGCGGGAGTTGAACGTCCGGTAACGGTCCGAGCAGTACTCGTACCAGTCACGTGTCCACGGCTCGGCATAACTATCGTTGTAGACGACCCTCGGCTCCTCATAGTAGCGGCGGACCGGGGCAGGGCGCGGCCGCACATCACGATAGTAGTAGCTGTCGCCGTAATCGTCGGGCGGCGGCTGGTCATTGGCCAACGCGCCAACGATCAGGGCGCCGGCGGCGAGGCCGAGCACGCCGGCGGCGATTGCATCGCCATTGCCGTGGTGACGGTGATGACGCCATTCATCGGCGCTGGCCGCGGGCAAGGTCGCGAGCGTGGTGGCGACCACGGCGGCGGACAGGACGGCGGTCTTGAAAATTCGGTTCATGTAAGTCTCCTTCGTGCCGGCCCGTGTCGTTTTCGGAGGAGTGCGGTCCGGCGTTACCCAAGACTAATATGAGACCGTGGCTGAACGGGGGCTGAACGGATTTAAGCTGACCGAACCGACGCGAACGTCAGGCATCGCACGCTCCGCGGAGCGGATCTGCCTTGCCGGCGGTGGCGTCGATCCGAAGCCGGCTCAGCCGACCGACAGGTTGACGGCCTTGGGACCCTTGCCGCGCTTGTCCGGCTCGGTATCGAATGTCACCTTCTGCCCGTCCTCCAGACCGGGAAGACCCGACGCCTGCACGGCCGAAATATGGACGAAGACATCCTTCGCGCCATCATCCGGTGTGATGAAGCCGAAGCCCTTGGCATGGTTGAAGAATTTGACGGTGCCGGTCTGCGGCATGGGAAGCTCCTTTGATCCCATAAAGTCCAGTCTCGGGCCGGCAAATGCCCGAGCGGAAATTTGTCCTTTATTTTAGCGCCATCGGCAAGAGAAAGTTTTGCGGGCACCTGAGCGCGTCGCGCTTGGGCGGATTCAGGCGACGCGCTTCAGGTCTTTGTTTTTATGCATGTCGTTGTTCCAAAACCGGGTCACTTTTGGGCGACATGGATGGGTCCGTAATGGCGTCATGAAAAAGGCGCGGCGAAAAACGCCGCGCCTTTCAAAACTCAAATCCCTCTCCAAGCTCAAGGCATTGGAGCTTCCTTCGCGCACCCGGAGGGCGCGCGGCGCGCCGATGGCTCAGGCAGCGCGGAGATTGACCGCCTTGGGGCCCTTGCCCATGCGGTCCGGCTCGACGTCAAAGGTGACCTTCTGGCCGTCGACGAGCGTGCGCAGGCCCGAAGCCTCGATCGCGGAAATATGGACGAACACGTCCTTGGCGCCGCCATCGGGCGTGATGAAGCCGAAGCCTTTGGTCGCGTTGAAGAATTTAACGGTGCCGGTCTGGGCCATTGGGGAAACTCCTTCACCCGTTCAGTCTTTGATGGTCCTGCCCGCCACCTGTCGTCGAGGGCAAGTCCCGGTGGTTGCTTCGGCAGTCATGCATTGGCGCATGGTCAAACCCCCCGCCGAAAAACGGGGCCGTCAGAGATTCACAGTATCGGGGAAAGGTCGTCCAAAACGTTCCGCTCTCCGGGTCGCAAATGCCCGAACACGGAATTTATCGCACGGAAACGTGAAGGTTGCAAGATAGCGCCGCGGGCCGCCTCCATGGGCGCGTCCCGACGCATAAATCGACCGTTCCGAGCGTCGACGGGCCCCGAGATAGGCCTGGTTGCCGGCCGGGTCATCGGACCAGGGTGGGGCCACGGCTGGGCCAGGGATGGCAGCGCCGCGAGCTGGGGATCGCCACGGCTCCCGCCGCCGTTTGCGGTGCGGACGGCTGCAAACGAGGTTGCATTCGGCCAGGGAATGGCGAGTATCGTGATCCGGGGACGGGACTGTGGGAGAGAGCAGCATGAGATTTTTGGCGGCAATCCTGTCACGGCAAGGCTTTGCCATCCTGTTCTTGTCGGCAATTCTCGCCGCCTGCACCGTCGTCGTTGATGAGGGACCGGGGCCGCGTCCGCCACGGCCCGAGCCGCAATTCTGCAGCAGGCAGTACGAACCGGTCTGCGCCAGGCGCGGCGGCGACCGCCAGACCTTCGCCAATGCCTGCCTTGCCGACCGTGCCGGCTACCGCATCGTGCGCGACGGTCCCTGCCGCGACGGCGATGGTGGTGGTGGCGGTGGCGGTGGCGGAGAGCAGACGTTCTGCACCCGCGAATATGCTCCCGTGTGCGCCCGCCGGCATGGCGAGATGCGCACCTTCCCCAACGCCTGCGAAGCCCGCGCCGCGGACTACCGCGTCGTTGATGATGGGCCGTGCTGAGAGATTATTTACCTCGTCTCTCCGCGATGGGATGTCCGCAGGGATGAGAAGATCGGGGCGGTGCGTGGGGATTGAAGCGCGCGCTGCCCGTCACGGTGCCGGATAGGCTCCGTCTGCCGGGCCGGCATAGAGCTCGCCGCCATCCTCGTCGGAAATGCGCAGGCGGTCGGGGATTTGCGGCATGGTGAGCGTGTGGAACAGCGCGGTGGCGCCCTGCAGGGCGGCGCGCAGGTTCGGCGCTTCCAGCGACACCTTGGCGAGCGTGGCTTCGTCGGCATCGCGCGACCGGTAAAACTCGATGACGAAGTTCAAGGACGCCTCCGTGACGCGGGCGGGCGTTGCGCTGTCTCGCGAGGGAGAATCTTCGGCGCCGACAGGCGCCGAAGAGGCGTGCCGGGTGTCAGCCCTTCGATTTCGGCTTCAGGCTGCTCTCCGCCTGCTTGACCGACGAGCCGAACGGCGAGGCGGGCTTGGCCACGACCTTGTCCTTCTTCGGTTTGCGCGCTTCGCGGTTGCTTCGCTGTTGTCCCTTGGACATGTTCTGCTCCTGGTGCTTGTTGGCTTGGCTTGCGGCGCGGTCTCGGAGACTGTCTGGAAATTCCACTCTGCCGGCGATCCGATGGCGTTTTCCGCGCTTCCGTTGCTGACGGACCAATGTCCGCCGCGCTACGGTTCTCGAAACCGCCACCATGGGACTCGCCAGAGCGAATCTCGAAACAGTCTCAGATCGCGGGATTGTCGACCGGTTCGAGATTGTCTTCCGTGGTGACCCGTTCGTAGGTCTCCTGCTCGCTGCGGATACGGTATTGCGGCGAACCGTCCTTGACCGGCAGCCTGCTCTTGATCTCGAACAGTTCCGCCGTCTTCTGGACGAGGCCGGTGCGGCTCTTCATGCGCACGGTCTGGCCGATGGCGAAGAGGTGCGCGGGCGTGTCGGTGCGCGGGCGCGCATTCTGCTGGAAACGGATCATGCTGCGTTCTCCCGGTCGCGCTTCAGCGCTGTTTCGAGTTCGAGGTAATCGATGGCGACAAGCTGGCTGGTGGGCGGGTTCTTCACCGCCCTTGCCGGCAGATGGATGAAGGTGGCGACGCGGCGCCAGGCAAGACGCGACATGCCTTCGATCACCTCTTCGTCGTGATCGATGTCGTAGTCGCCGGCCGGCAGCAATCCTTCCAATCCGCCGAGCGCGAAAGGTGCCGCGAAATGCGCGATGGAGCGGGTGGTGCGGTCCGACATAGCCTTAACCTTGATACCTTCCGGGCCCTGAAGTTTTCCGGCAGCGACCGGGAAGCGTCTTGCGCCTCGCGGCGCCATGCAGGCAGCGGTCCTGAAAGCAAAAAAGCGGGGACGAGCCCCGCTTTCCTATCTCCGGCAATCGCTGGAAATAAGCCGATTTCGAGAGCTGCCAGTACATCCGTGGTCAGCGTTCATCGAATTAGGCCGGATCAGATCAGTTGCAGATTGGCGGCCGACTCGCGGCCCTTGGTGTCGCGCTCCAACTCGAATTGCAGCTTCTGGCCTTCGGCGAGGCCTGGAAAGCCGGCGCGCTCCAGCGCGCTGACATGGACGAAAACGTCCTTGCCGCCATCGGTCGGCTGAATGAAGCCAAAGCCCTTCTGGCCGTTGTAGAACTTCACGGTTCCGGTATTCATAGGTGTGGGTGTCTTTCGAAGAATGAGAAATGGTCGCGGAGCGAATGTGCCGCTCGCCCGGTATCGATGATTTGGAATGAGATTGGCGGGTCGAGAACCTCTGACGCCGCGAGATGCCAATTCTGGCCCCAAACGATCTTGGTTATATAGACCAGCTGGTCCGATTGTTCAAGAAGATTTCCGAAAATCCCTCACGTTGGCAAAAAAATAGAACGCTATAATTATTTGGAAAATTCTGATAGAGGTTGGAAGCTTTCTGAAAAAATTCTTGAATCCATGCTGGGGCGATTGTCCCGGCACTTGCATTTTATTTATTCCCGAAAGGACAAAAATCATGGTTTCCGTCAGAACCCCGAAAGGCACGACCCTGGCGATCAACCCGATCATCAAGCCAGCCAGCATGCACGCCATTGCCGTTGGCCCGACTGGCAAACCGATGATCGTCAAGTCGGCACGGCTCACCATCAGAAGCGACGAGGCGGCGAGGCGCACGATCGCCGACACCGATGGAACCGTGCGGCGGGCCAGACAGGTTGCCGAGAGCAATCGCCTGATCTGAGAAAGGCGACGGCTCGAATCCGCTGCAAAGCCTCGTTCTCGCGGCGTCCGGGTTCCGGCGGCTCCTGCCAGCACGGATCCGCCGTCGTTCGTGTCGAAGTGGCTTGCCACGACAGCCTCGCCGGGACCCTGCCTCGATCCGCTCTTGAATCTCCGCCTCCCATGCCTTAGGTCCGGCAGGCGGACAAACACGGCAGGTTTCCCATTAACAGAGATCAGAGAAGAGCGGCGGGCGCGGGAACCAGATCTGGCGCTGGAGGACAGCCACCGCTGGGCCTCGACCAGTACGTGCAGCAGGCGCTGCAGTTGCATCAGGCCGGGCGCCGGCAAGAGGCCGAGGCGATCTACCGGCAGGTGCTGGCGCGCCAGCCCAAGCACGCGGCCGCGGCGCATTTCCTGGGACTGCTGCTGCACCAGACAGGGCGCAGCGCCGAGGGGCTCGATCTCATCGAACAGTCGGTGAGCCTGCAGCCGACGAATCCCGACTTCCTCAACAATTTCGGCACGGTGATGCGCGATCTCGGCCGTGTCGCCGCGGCCGTCGATTTCTTCCGCGGCGCGGTGGATATCCGGCTAGACCAGCTGGCGGCGCGCGACAACCTCGGCTCGTCGCTGAAGCAGCTCGGCCAGTTCGAGGAGGCCGAGGAGATCTATCGCGGCACGATCGTGCGCAACCCCTTCCACGTCCGCGCGCGCATCGGACTTGCCGAAACGCTGCAGGAAGCGGGGCGGCTGGACGAGGCGCTTGGCATCTTCCGCGAGGCGCTGGCCATCCGGCCGAAGGATGCCGACCTGCTGCACGGGCTCGGCGTCGGGCTGATGGAAAAGGGCAAGCTCGATGAGGCCGCCGATCTGTTCCGGCAGGCGCTGGCGGTCAACCCCGGCATGGCGCGTGCCTGGCTGATGCTGACGCAGGTCAAGCGCCAGAAGGAGCGCGACGCCGAACTGGCCGGCATGGAAGCGCAGCATGCCAAGGCGCCGCAGGACAGCCTGGCGCGCATGCAACTGTCGTTCGGTCTCGGCAAGGCCAATGACGATTTGAAGGATTATCCGCGTGCTTTCGACTATTTCGCCGAAGGCAATGCCATCCGCCGCAAAGGTATCGATTACGATCCCCTGAGGACGCGCGCCGAATTCGATGCGATGAAGACGGTGTTCGATGCCGGCTTCTTCGGAAAGCACAAGCCAAGCTCAATCACCGACGACACGCCGATCTTCGTCGTCGGCATGCCGCGTTCCGGCACGACGCTGGTCGAGCAGATCATCGCCAGCCATCCCAAGGTCTACGGCGCCGGCGAGCTCAGCATTTTGAAGACCGCCGTCGGCAAGCAGTTTCCGTCGACCATGCCGGGTGGCTTTCCCTGGGGAATATCGGACGTGCCCGACGCGGATTTTGCCGAGGCGGGGCAGGCCTATCTCGACATGCTGCATGCCCGCTATCCGCATATCAGCCATGTCACCGACAAGATGCCAGGCAACTTCCTGCTTATCGGCTTCATCCACATGATGCTGCCGAAAGCCAGGATTATCCACTGCACCCGCGATGCGGCGGCGACATGCCTGTCGATCTACAAGGTGCATTTCCGTGGCGACAGCCACCGCTATGGCTATGACCTCGGCGAACTGGCCGACTTCCACAATCTCTACACCGACATCATGGCGCATTGGCGCGCGGTGCTGCCGGGGGTGGTGCATGATGTGCGCTACGAGGATTTCGTCGCCGATCAGGAAGGGCAAAGCCGGGCGCTCATCGACTATCTCGGCCTGCCATGGGACGATGCGGTGCTGTCGTTCCACGAGACCGACCGGCCGGTGCGCACGGCGTCGGCGGCCCAGGTGCGCCAGCCGATGTATCAAGGCTCGGTCGATTTGTGGAAGCGCTATGGGGACCGGCTGAAGCCGTTGCTGGACAAGCTGGACTGAACGGTCAGCCCGATGCCCTGCGCTGGATCAGGATGACGTTGGTTGAATCGTCGTCTTGATCTTTTTGGGCGACATGCATTAGCCGGCCTGCGCCTCGTAGCGCAGGAAAACGTTGCCGTTGCCAAAGGCCTGCGACCGGGCCAGCTTGACGTTAAGCCGGTTGCCGATGCCTTCGAACATCGTCCTGCCGGCGCCAAGCATGATCGGGACGATGACGAACTGGTATTCGTCGATCAAGCTCTCCTCGGCCAATTGAGCGACGAGATTGCCGCTTCCCAGGATGGTCATGTGATTGCCTGGCTGCTGCTTCAATTCCCGAAGCTTCGCGGTCGCTCCGCTTTTAACCAATTCGGTGTTGTTCCAACTCGCCGTGTCGAGCGTGCGGGAAAACACGACCTTCGGCATGGCATTCATGCGCTCGGCCACCACCGGCGCGATCTGGGTGGCCATCGGCGTCGGCCAGAACTGGATCATCAGATCATAAGTGACCCGGCCCAGCACCAGCATGCCGCCGCCCTTGGCATTATCGGCTACGAAAGCGTTCCATTCCGGATCCTGGCTGTGCGCCCAATCCATAGCGCCGTGCCCGTCGGTAAAATAGCCGTCGAGCGATATGCTGTTGAATACGATTAGCTTGCGCATAAGTCGATCCTATTTTGAGAGATGGAGTTTTCGCGCCCTGCTGTCGGCGTCGGCATGCGGCAGCTGGCGATTGGTCGGGATGTTCTGCCTACAGTTCCATGAATGGCTGGAAGCCGCCGAAGATCATGCGCTTCATATCGAAGGGCATGGGTCCCCAGTCGGGTGTCAAACGCGGGTCGGCCATCACCTTGGGCATGACCGCGTCGCGGCTCTGTCTGGATTCATAGACCACCCAGGCGAAGACGACGATCTCGTCGTCCTTTGCCTGAACGGCTCGCGGAAACGAGGTCAACTCGCCATAGGGCACGTCGTCGCCGATACATTCGACATAGGCGAGCGCGCCGTGTTCCATCCATATAGGGCCTGTGAGGTTGGCCAGCTTCTTGTAGTCGTCGAGTTTTGCCTTCGGCACGGCAAGCACGAAACCATCGACATAGGACATGGTGGAACTCCTTTGCTGAAAAACGAGCGCCGGGTCGGCGGGGATACGACCCGGCGCGGTGAGCGTGTCAGCCCAGCTATTGGCGGGCGACGCCTGCTCGCTAGGAAGCCTTACTTCACCGGCGCGTTCATCGCCCAGGCGACGCCGAACGGATCGTTCAGCTGGCCCCAGCGGTCGCCCCAGAACATCACCTGCAACGGCGTGGCCACTTCGCAGCCGGCATCGACGGCGCGCTGCCACCAGCTGTCGATGTCGCCATCGTCGAGATGGAGTTGCAGCGTGTAGCCCTGCGCCGCCTTATGCGGATGGCCGTGTTCGGGATAGGCATCGCCCAGCATCAGCGTCGAGCCGTTGATGTGGAGATGGATATGCATGGTGCGGCCTTTTTCGTCCGCCGGATAGGCAAAGACCTGCTCGGCGCCGAAGGCCTTCTTGTAGAATTCGGCGGCCTTGAAGGCGCCATCCACCTGCAGGTAGGGGGTCAATCCGCCGAGCACTTCTGCCCTGGGCTGAACGGGGGTCTGGTCAGTCATGTCTTGCTCCTCTTTGCGTTGGTCTGGCCTTGCCGATCATAGGACGCATGAGGTGACGGTGATCCTACATGGCCGCGAACTTTTCTATGAAGGCCGGGTCCGGACAGCCTCCGGATTGAGCTGCGGCTGCACCGGCCGGATGGTCGCGGTCATATGACCTTGGCCGAGAAGGTGGCCGCGCGACGGCTGTTCCGCGCATCGAAGACTTCCGAAAAGCCGATGTCCTTGCGCAATCCGGCTGGCAGCGAAAGCAGGATGCGTTCGCCGCGGTGGCGGGCACGCGCTGCCGCATAGCGGGTTGCGATGCGACCGATGGATGACAGGACCAACATGACAAATTCTCCCCGGTTGGTGCCGGCATCATCGTGTCGGCATCCCAAGGACGAGGCAGGTTCAGGCGATCCGACAGATCGTCGAATTATTTCAGATGACCGACGCGGCAAGCGCGGTATCGTAATATTCCACCAGCCCGATGATCTTGCCGTCGCGGACCGTCCAGAAATCAGCGGTACGCATGACAAGCTCCTGGCCGGTGGTTTTGCGCGTCAAATGGATCTCGACCTGCGCCGCGATCTTGTCGCCGCCGTCGATGATGTCCACCGGGACGAAGCTCCGGAATTCGAAATCATTGTCCAGCGACATGAGGCGGGCAAGGAACTCCTGCTTGCCGTTGCCTGAGCTGATGAAAGGTGCCTGCGGTTCGGCGACCCAGGAGAAGACGACATCGTCGGAGCAGTGGGCCAGTGCGCCCACGATGTCGCGTTCTGCATAGGCATCATAGAGGTTCTTGACGACGTCTACCCCGCGCATGACCGTTTCCTCCCTCGTTTTGCGAACCCTCAGGATGCGCCTTTTTCGGTCGGCGGGAAAGTGCGGGCCGGCAACCCTCGAATGCCGGCCCGGCGGAGGCATGGCTTTTCAACCGCCAGCGTCGGCCACGGAGCGGAAGAAATCCTCGGGATCCTCGACTTCGGTCAGCTTCCGCTTCTCGATCAGCCAGAAGCGGTTGCCGATGGCGCGGATGAGGAGCGGTCGTGCGAGGCGAGCACGCAGCTTGCCTGATGGGCGAGCAGTTCGCCTTCCAGTGCCTCCTGGCCGTCGATGTCGAGATGGTTGGTCGGCTCGTCGAGCAGGTAGAAGTTGGGGTTGGCGAGCCTGAGTGCCAGCATCATCAGCCGCGCCTTCTGGCCGCCGGACAGCACGCCGATCCTGCGCTCCTGCATGTCGATGCCGACGCCGGCACCGGCGAGCAGCGAGCGGGCGCGTTGCTCGCCGACATCGTGGCGGCGCGAGACCATCGCCAGCGGCGTGTCGTCGCCGCTGATGCCGGACAGCGCCTGGTCGCTGTAGCCGAGCACCGTCGACGGCGTCACCTTCACGTTCCACACGGTATCCGGCTCGAGGATGGCGTTGCGGATCAAGGTGACGAAGCGCGACTTGCCGACGCCATTGCGGCCGAGCAGGACGATGCGGTCGCCCTGGCATATGTGGCGCTTGCCGGTCCTGAACAGCAGCGTGCCGTCGGGTGTTTCCACCGCCGCGTCGTCGAGCGTGATCAGCACCTTGGCATGCGTGCCGCGATTGGCGAGCCTGATCGCACCCGCCGATTTCTCGCGATGCGCCGGGGCCGCTGCCTCTTCCAGCCGCTCGGCGCGCTGGTTGAGCTGCTTGGTCTTGACCGTCAGCAGGTCGCTGCCCGAATTGATGCCGATGTTGTTGAGCTTGGCCGCCTGCCGGCGCAGTTGCTGCGCCACCTTCATGTCGCGCTGGAACTTGCGCTCCGTCGAAGCGTCGACGTCGTCGAGCGCCTGCCGGGCGCGGGAATAGGGCAGGGCAAACACCGGCGACTGTTCCGGGCGCAGGAACAGCGTCCGGTTGGTTGTGGCGTCGAGGAAGGCGCGGTCGTGGCTGGCGATGACGACCGGCACTTCGCGCGGCAGCGTGTTCAGCCAGGTCTCCAGCTGGCTGATGCGGGCAAGGTCGAGATGGTTGGTCGGCTCGTCGAGCAGCAGCACGTCGGGATCGGTGACCCAGACGCGGGCGATCAGCGCCAGCCTCTGCCAGCCGCCGCTCAGCGCCTGCATTTGCCGTTCGCGCATCTGTTCCGGCACGTCGAGTGAATCGAGAACCACATCGACGCGCCACATCTCGCTTTCGGCCTGCTCGGGCGGCAAGGCGTCGGCCACCACCTGATGGAAGCTGCGATCAAGAAGAGCCGGGGCAACGGACTGTTCGACATGGCCGACGCGCAGGCCGCGCGTGCGGGTGATGTCGCCGGAGGTCGGTTCCATGTCGCCGGTCAGGCATTTGAGCAAGGTCGACTTGCCACGGCCGTTGGCGGCGACGATGCCGAGCCGGTCGCCGGTGCCGATGGTGAGGTCGAGGTTGCGAAACAGCGGCGCACTCATGGTGACGCCAAGAGATTTGAGGCTGATCAGGGCCATTTTGATTTCTCTGGTCTTGCCGGAGGAAAACTCCGGTTCAATGCACTTTGACGGTGCGCGTGCTGGCCATCAGGCTCGGCGTTGCAACACCACGAAGGGCAGACCAAAAAATCGAAGCGGGAAAAACCCGGACCGTCCCTGGTCAGCCCTGCAAGCTGGCTCGCAGGGCAGAGATCGGGCCACGCTGACGATGGTGACGATGAAACGTGAACACGTGAGCCCTCCTTTCAAGACGTTCGAGTGTGAGAAGCGATTACACCAAAGGCGGGGCCGATGGCAAGGCCGCCGCTTTCACCCGGCGCGGGAACGGGTCCAGCACCAGTATGCAACCGCCGATGATCGCCACCGCGCCGAAGGCCTGGATGATAGTCAGAGACTCGCCAAGCAGAGCCGTGCCGACCAGCACCGCGACCGTGGTCACGGCGAATTCGACGCTGATCGTCCTGGTGGCGCCGATGCTGGCCACCAGCCGGAAGTAGACGACATAGGTCATCGCGCTCATCACGCAGGCGAGGATCGCGAGATAGAGGAAGTCGATGGCGCGCGGCATCGCCGGCACCGGCACGGCCAGAAGCAGCGGCAGCGTCATCAGCCCACCGAACAGGAAAGCGGCGCTGGTGAGTTCGAGCGAGCCGACCGCGCGCAGATGGCGGTTGGCATAGTTGCTGCCGAACGCGGCCGAGAAGGAGCTGAACAGCGAGGCGGCGCAGCCGAATGCGAAGGACGGCGTGATCGGCACCGAAGGGAAGCCGACCAGAACGATGATGCCGGCGGCGCCGAGGAGCAGCCCGGCCAGCCCGCGAACGGTGATGCGCTCGAGCCCCCACAACTGGCCGATGATCATCGAGAACAGCGGGATCGCGGCAACGAGGATGGCCGCCATCGCCGTGCCGATGCGCGGCGTGGCATAGGACAGGCCGATCAGTTGTGCGGCGACGGTCGTCGCGCCGACCATCGTGAAACGCCGCCAGCCGGCGCTGAAATCGAGCCGGCGCCGAGTCACCGCGGCCAACAGCAGAAGCGTGATGCCGGCGATCAGCGACCGCAAGGTGACCGCGCCGATCCAGCCAAACGCATGCACCACCTTGAGCAGCACCAGGAACGACAGGCCCCAGGTGATGGCAAGGAAGACGTAGGAGGCGATGTCCCTGGGTTTCATGAATGGGCGGCCGGCGGGTGGTTTGTTTCCGGAGCGGAAGGGCAGGATGGCAAGGCCCGTATAGATTCCACCGGCGACTGGCAAGGACGGGTGCATAGTCCAGAAGCGAGTCGCCGGTGAAGTTGGCCGAAGAAGAGCTTTTATGTTGGAGAGGGGGGCGAAGGATCGCTACCGTCCTGGCCTGCCCGTTTTCCCCGGCCGGCGCTTTTCGCGGCGGGCGTCGCCGGGATCCTCGTAGGAGCCGATGCCGGCGCGCTGGCGGACGATGGGCTTGTTGGGATCGCCGTGTTGCTTCGCGCCCCCCTCTGTCCCGCCGGCCCCCACAAGGGGAGAGATCGGCTGGGGCTTGGCCGGCACTTTTCCCTCGACCGGTTTTTCCGTGCGCCGCACCGTCATCTCGTCCAGTGAGTTCTTCTTGAACAGCGGTTTGACCGGCTCTCCGGGAATGCCGAAGTCGGAGCCGTGCGCTTCCTCCGCAGACTGTTTCTTGAACAAAGAGCGTGACACCGCGCCGGCGGGTGTCGGCATGTCGGTGCCCGGGCCCATGGCGTCGAGCGATGGCTTGCGGAAGAGGGCGGATTTGACACGAACCTGCGCGCTATCCTTCGGCTTGCTGGCCGCCACGACAGGGATGTTTCCGTTGTCGTCGGCCGTGCGGTGGATGGCGCGGCCCTTGTTGTGCTTGCCCTTTTCCCGGCCCGAAACCGGGCTTTCCATGTCGGCGTATTTGGCCAGCGGGTCTTCGGAGATCGACAGCTCCATCTCGCGCAACCGCTTGATCTCGTCGCGGATGCGGGCGGCCTTCTCGAAATCGAGATTGGCGGCCGCGTCGCGCATCTGCTTGTCCATGGCGTCGAGATGGGCCTTGAGATTGTTGCCCATCATGGCGCCGGCGCTGTCGGTGAACTGCGAGATGTCGGCGCGGACGTGGTCCTTTTCGTAGACCGAGTCGAGAATGTCCGAGATGCGCGACTTGACCGATTCCGGCGTGATGCCGTTGGCCGCGTTCCACTCCATCTGCTTTTCGCGGCGGCGGCTGGTCTCGGCCATCGCCCGTTCCATCGAGCCGGTGACCTGGTCGGCATAGAGGATGACCTTGCCGTCGACGTTGCGGGCGGCGCGGCCGATGGTCTGGATCAGCGAGGTTTCCGAGCGCAGGAACCCTTCCTTGTCGGCGTCGAGAATGGCGACGAAGCCGCATTCGGGGATGTCGAGGCCTTCGCGCAAAAGGTTGATGCCGACCAGCACGTCGAAGGCGCCAAGGCGCAAATCGCGCAGGATCTCGATGCGCTCCAGCGTGTCGATGTCGGAGTGCATGTAGCGCACGCGCACGCCCTGTTCGTGCAGGTATTCGGTCAGGTCCTCGGCCATGCGCTTGGTCAGCACGGTCACCAGCGTGCGGTAGCCGGCCTTGGTGGTCTCGCGGATCTCGCCGACGACATCGTCGACCTGGCTTTTCGCCGGGCGCACCTCGACCGGCGGGTCTATCAGGCCGGTCGGGCGGATCACCTGCTCGGCGAAGACGCCGCCGGCCTGCTCCATTTCCCAGCCGCCCGGCGTTGCCGAAACCGCGACGGAGAGCGGGCGCATGGCGTCCCATTCCTCGAAGCGCAGTGGCCGGTTGTCCATGCAGGACGGCAGGCGGAAGCCATATTCGGCCAGCGTCGCCTTGCGCCTGAAGTCGCCGCGATACATGCCGCCGATCTGCGGGACGGTGACGTGGCTTTCGTCGATGAAGACCAGCGCGTTGTCGGGAATGTATTCGAACAGTGTCGGCGGCGGATCGCCGGGCTGGCGGCCGGTCAGGTAGCGCGAATAGTTCTCGATGCCGGCGCAGGAGCCGGTGGCTTCCAGCATCTCGAGGTCGAAACGGGTGCGCTGCTCCAGCCGCTGCGCTTCCAGCAGGCGGCCGGCGCGCTCAAGCTCGGCCAGCCGGTGCTTGAGCTCTTCCTTGATCGACTTGATGGCCTGGTTCAGGGTCGGGCGCGGCGTCACATAGTGCGAGTTGGCGTAGATCTTGACGCTTTTCAGCTCGCCTGTCTTCTGGCCGGTCAGCGGGTCGAACTCGGTGATCTGCTCGATCTCGTCGCCGAACATCGAGATGCGCCAGGCGCGATCTTCCAAGTGGGCGGGAAAGATCTCGATCGTGTCGCCACGCACGCGGAACGAGCCGCGGACGAAGTTGATGTCCTGGCGCTTGTATTGCTGGGCAACGAGATCGGCGAGCAGGGCGCGCTGGTCGAGCCGGTCGCCGATCTGCATCTGGAAGGTCATCGCCGTATAGGTCTCGACCGAGCCGATACCGTAGATGCAGGACACCGAGGCGACGATGATGACGTCGTCGCGCTCGAGCAGCGAACGCGTCGCCGAATGGCGCATGCGGTCGATCTGCTCGTTGATCGAGGATTCCTTCTCGATGAAGGTGTCGGTGCGCGGGACGTAGGCTTCCGGCTGGTAATAGTCGTAGTAGGAGACGAAATACTCGACGGCGTTTTCCGGGAAGAACTTCTTGAACTCGGAATAGAGTTGCGCGGCCAGCGTCTTGTTGGGCGCCAGGATCAAGGCCGGGCGCTGCGTCTCCTCGATCACCTTGGCCATGGTGAAGGTCTTGCCCGAGCCGGTGACGCCGAGCAGCACCTGGGTGCGGTCGTTGTTGTCGACGCCTTCGACAAGGTCCTTGATGGCGGTGGGCTGGTCGCCGGCCGGCTCGAAGTCCGACACCATCTTGATGGCGATGCCGCCTTCCGATTTTTCGGGCCGGGCAGGGCGGTGCGGCGTCCACAGCACGCCGTCCTTGTGCAGCGGATTGCCGGATTCGATCAGCGCCGACAGCGCGGCCACCGTGGCGGTGACGCTGCCGGAGGCCATGGTCTCGGCGTCTTCCAGCGAGATGTCGAGGCCGGCGACCGGATTGAGGCCGGCCGCTGTGCGCTCCCTGGCTGTCGCCGCGCCACCCATCGAGGTGCCGCGCGCGGTGCGGCCGGGCGAAGACGAGCGCTCGGGGATCTTTTTCGATGGCTTCGGCGATTTGCCGCCGTCACGCTTGCCGATCAGGCGTCCTTCCTTCTCGGCCTCCTGCTCGATCTGCTCGGCCCAATCGGCGATCGAACCGGTCAGCGGCGTGCCCGACAGCCCGGGCTGCGGCATTTCGGCGAAGCCGCCCCTGTGCAGCGGCTCCGACGCGTCGAGGAAATCAGTCAGCGGACTGCGCCGCTTCGGCGCGGCGCGGTCGTCATTCGCCGTCGGCGGCGTTCTTTTATCGGAGGATTTGGCCATGTCCCGAATATGGGAGGTCTTGGCCAAAATGGAAAGAGTGGGATGGCGGGAGGCGCGCCGCCAGGCGCGGCTGCTGACAGAAGGCTGTCAGGAGCGTGCGGGACGGGGTCAGCGCGCCCGTCCCGTTACCGGTCAGGCGCCGCTTCCGTTTGATGCCACCCGCGTCGCCGATCCGTTCAGGCGCGGCACCACGACGAGGCGCGTGACCTTGCCCTTCTTGAAGGCGGCGAGGAAGCGGCCGTAGTCCCTGAACACGACGCAGCCATTCGATTCGGCGCGGCCGCCGCGCAGCATGTAGCTATGGGCGAGCAGGCCGTTGCGGCCATATTTGTTGCCGCCACTGACAGGCGTGAGACGAATGGCCTCAACGCCGTGGAAACGCGATTCGCGCAGCGACAGATTGTAGGTGTTGGGGGGTGTCGGCCCGCGATCCTTCCTATCGACATAGCGCGGCTGGTCGACCATGGCACCATACCCCGAATGCGCTTCGAGCCGCTGGCCGTCCGGCAGGTAGACGGTTCCTGCACTGATATCGTAGACGGCAACGCCGCCGCCGGCTCCGGTCCTGGCGTTCGGCGCGCCGAACAGGTTCTTGAACGCCTGGCCGAGGCCGCCGGCGGGAACGTCGGGCTTGGCATAGGCCAGCACGTCGCCGCCATCGGCCGGCCGGCCTTGCCGGGCCGGCTGAGCTGGTCTGCCGGCCAGCTGAGCTGGCTTTGTCTGTGAGGCCGGCTTCTGTGGGGCCGGCTTCTGCTGCACGATCTTGGGTGATTGAGCCGGCTTTTCCTGCTCCACCGACTTGGGTGGCTCCGGCGCGTCGAACTGCGGGCGGCGGGTCGGCAGCGGCACGTCGTCGGTCAGCGCGTCCGGCAAGGAGGCGGCATCGCCGGGCTGTTCCTGCCGGGTTTCGACAGGCGCGACCGCGACGTCGGCCGGGGATTCGGTCATCGGCAGCGGCGAGGCGAATGCCTCGTCCTCGACCGGCAGCGACTGGACGAGGGCCAGTGCCAGCTGCGCGTTATCAGGCGTCTCCGGCTGGGCAAAGCCCATCGGCTGTGGCGCGGTCTGCACGACGACCGAGCCGGTATCGACGCGGGCGAAGCGTTCCGCCGCCGGAGCCGGAATGTCATCCGACAGGCTGGCCACCACGCTGGCGGACGGCACCAGCGACGCCTCGGCGACCTGCGGCGCGACGCTGGAAATCACGGGACGGGCGTTGGCCGCGACAGCAGGCTTTCCGGCATCGGCAAAGACGGCCGCAAGCCGGGTCGGCGACAGCGACGCTTCGATGCGTTCGAACCGCTCTTGCGATTTCGACTTTGCGACCGCCGGGACGACCGTCGGCTTCGCTTGCGCCACAAGGCGCCCGGATTTTTCAGCCAGGGGGCTCACCCCGGCCAGCCTGAAGCAGCTCGCGCCGCACTGCACGGCATGATCGTGCAGGGCCTGCGCGCCGCCATGGGCGTTGGCCAGAACGAACGGCGCCGAAGATGTGAGGAAATGCTGCTTCAGCGGATCGGCAAGGGCAAGCGAGCCCGGCATCGCCAGCGTCTGCGGCAGGCCTCCGGACGTCGCCGACAGCGAGGCGCCGACGGAACTCAGGCCGACCATGGTGCCGACCAGCCACAAACCAACCGCCGCGCTGACACCTGGCACAGCGACCCAGCGGACGATCCGTTCAGGGTTGAAGGAGGAGGAACGCGGCGCGTCGCAGGCGGTCTCGCCGTCCCAACGCTCGTCCCCGACAATTTTTCTACTCAAGAACGCCATGCGACCAATCTTGCTCCAACCGGCTCCCACGTCCGCGGCTGTGATAGCCGCGACGACCATTCTGTGAGTGATCCCAGGTGGTCCCCGACGCGTTTTCCGCGCCTGTCGTTAGTTGCCGATTGATTCAAAATATGGACAAAGTTGGTTAACCAATCCCTCTCAAAACCAACAAGGGACGCGGACTTTGTGCCGAAGAAGGCTTGTCCACGACCATGAACGCGGTATTGCAGCCCTTCCAATGCGTTTTTGCTGCCTGTTTTTGCCCTTCAAGTCAAGCAAAACAGCCCTTGCTAATTGACGCGGAAGCTCTTTCAGCGAGTCATTGTGGCAAAGGCGCACGCCGTTGCGTGTTGCCGGACAAGCCTCGGCACCGGCGAAACTGTTGCTCTCCTGCCACAATTTCTCCGTCCGGGCGGCAGCCCCTCGACGGCCATTGACTCGTTTTGGGAGGCCGTGCAATCGGGGTAAGTGCTTGGTTTTGGGTGGCAAAGGCCACTTTCGGAGGCTTTTTCCATGAAGCGTCGGGACTTCTTGGCGCTGTCGGCGGGTGCGGCGGCGTTTTCCATTCTTCCAGGCGCCGTCAAGGCGAACGTGCCGGTGCCCTATGACCGGAACGCCGAGGTGCCGGTGAACGACAAGAAGGCGTTCACCGAGTGGATGGTGGCCAATCGCGGCGAGGATCCGAAGTTTCTCGCGGAGCGATTCGATCGCTTCCAGATCATGGTCTACAACAAGGATGTGCTGGACGACCGCAACAAGCGCGCCTTCCTGCTGACACCGCGCGAAGAGTTCGTGCTGCCGCAGAATCTGGGGCGCGCCTATGATCACGCGTTCCTCGACATCGGCTATGGCGTGACGATATCCGGTCCGCACCTGGTCGGACGCATGACGACGGCCATCGACGTGCAGCTTGGCGAAGCCGTGCTCGAGATCGGCACCGGCTCCGGCTACCAGTCGGCCTACCTGGCCAATCTCACCGACAAGGTGCACACGATCGAGATCATCAATCCGCTGGCGCAGCGCACCCGCCGCACCTATGACGCGCTGATCGAGCGCGGCTACAGCGAGTTCGGCTCGGTCACCAGCCGCAATGCCGACGGCTACTATGGCTGGGAAAGCGTCGGTCCATTCGACAAGATCATCGTCACCTGCGGCATCGACCACATCCCGCCGTCGCTGTTGCAGCAGCTCAAGCCCAATGGCGTCATGGTCATTCCGGTCGGGCCGCCGGGCGCACAGCACGTGCTCAAGGTGATCAAGCAGCAACTCGCCGACGGCACGTTCAACATCGTCCGCTCGGACATCTACAACGGCAAGGTGGTGCCTTTCGTGCCCTTCACCAAGCTGGAAGGCGACCAGATCGTCGGCACGCACAACGGTTGAGTTGCCCGCCGGTCCAAGCCTGCCGAGCTAAACCGCCGCATCAAGGGGCCTGAATGACGGCTGTCGTATCGACCTCTCGACCAAGCATCGCCTCGCTGGAGGCGCCGCGGCTCGCGCACTACTTCGCGGTCGGGCTGATAGCCGGCGCCATCATCGCGCTGCAGATATCGGTCATGCGGGTGTTCGCCGTCGGCAGCTGGTCGCATTTCGGCTCGCTGGTGGTGAGCCTCGCCATGCTCGGCTTCTCGCTGTCCAGCGTCGTCATCTTCGCCGGCAAGGACTGGTTCGACCGGCACTGGCAAGGGGCGGCCACATCGGCCCTGCTGCTGATCGGCCCGCTTGCCGTCGCTTCCAACCTCGTTGCCCAGACGGTGCCGTTCAACGCCATCTTCCTGGTCTCCGACCCCGAGCAGAAATGGCGGCTGCTGGCCAATTTCCTGCTCTACCTCCTGCCGTTCCTGGCGGGTGCGTTCTTCCTCGGCATCGTCTTCCTGAAAAGCCGCACCGCCTTCGGCCGTGTCTATTTCGCCGATCTCACCGGCTCGGGGCTCGCCGGCCTCGCCGTGCTGGTGTCGATGTATCTGTTCGCGCCGGAGACCATCATCGTCGTACCGCTGCTTTTGTGGGCGGCCGGCTCGATCCTGTGGTTCCTCGCTTTCGGCGCCTGGAAGAGTGTCGTCGCCGGCGTGGTCGTGGCGGCGCTGTCGATCGCCGGTTACCTCATGCTGCCTGACCTGCTCGGCATCCCCGACATCGCGGTGTCGCAGTACAAGGGCGTCGCCTATGCGCGCAATTTCCCCGACGGCAAGCGCATCTACCGCAACGTCGCTCCGTTCGGCGACCTGCAGGTCTATGCCAGTTCCTACATGCATTTCGCGCCCGGCCTGAGCGACAATGCCGCCTTCGGCATGCCCGAAGTTCCGGCCAACACCTATGTCGGCATGTATCGCGACGGCGACGGGCCGGAAGGCATCATGCGCAACCTGGCGCCAGCCGAGCAGGTCTATTTCCGCTATCTGCCGATGCACTACCCCTATGTCATCAAGGAGAAGCCCAAGACCTTCGTCGTGCAGTTCGGCGGCGGCATCTCCACGCAGGCCGCGCTCAATGCCGGCTCGACCTCGGTCACTGTCGCCGAGAGCAACCCGATGACATTGCGGGCGTTCCGCGACCCGGTCCTGAAGGACGTTACCGGCGATATCCTGGCCGAACCGCGGCTCAAGGTGATCGATTATGACGGACGCCTGTTCCTCGCCAACACGACAGAGCGCTACGACGTCATCGATCTCAGCCTTGCCGACAGCGTTGGCCTGTCCAATCCGGGCGGCTTCGCGATCTCGGAGAAATACGCCTACACGCACCAGGCGATGCTGAGCTACATGCGCGCGCTCGCCGATGGCGGCGTGCTGTCGGTGACCTTGTGGAACAAGGAAGAGCCGCCGAAATCGGTGCTGAAGCTCTATTCGACCATCGCCGAGGCGGCCGGTACCTTCGACCGCCAAGGCGCGGCCAACGACATCTTCGCCGTGTCGAGCTATCTGTCGACGACGACGGTGCTGTTCAAGCGCGGCGGCTTCACCGAGGCGGAAATCAAGACCTTGCGCGACTACACCAAGTCGATGTCGTGGGAGGAAGTCTACTATCCCGGCATGGCCTATGACGGCTCGACGGCGCAAAAGGTCCTCGACGATTATCGCGCCTCGATCTTCGGCAGCGGGGAGGATGCGACGCTCACCCAGCCCGCCGCCGATGCGACCGCGCCAGCAGGCGCTTCCGCGCCTGGGAATCCCGACTGCGACCCGACGGCGCCGGCCGACCCAACGCTCGAAGCCTGCGCCAACGCTGGCGGCTCTGCCGGGCCCGACGTGCTGCCGGCCACCGCGCTGCAGCGCATGGCCTGGCACGCGCTTTTGACCGGCGGCTGGGAAAAGCTCGCCAGCGACTATGTCTTCGACGCGCGGGCGCTGAGCAACGACCAGCCCTATTTCGCCGCCTATGTGAAGGTCGCCGACCTGCCGAGGACGCTGGACAGGCTCGACCTGTTCCAGGACGACTGGGGCTATCTGCTGATCTGGGCGACGCTCGGCATTGCCTGCATCACGGCGGCGTCGCTGGTGCTGCTGCCGGTCATATTCGGCTGGCGCATCGTCTTCTCACGCTCGCGCGGCAAGCTCGGCACCATCCTCTATTTCGCCTGTCTCGGCCTTGGCTACATTATGGTCGAGGTCGGGCTGATCAGCCGTTTCACCGTGGCGCTCGCCAATCCGACCGTGTCGGCCTCGGTGCTGATCTCGTCGATGCTGGTGTTTTCCGGTCTTGGCAGCCTGTTCGCCGAGCGCATCTTCGACCGCGCCAGAACGCTTCTGCCTGTCTTGTTGCTGGCGATCTGCGTGCTGCTGCTGGCCTACGGCTTCTATCTGTCGCCGGTGCTCGACTGGATCGGCGCCTATCCCTACACCGTGCGGCTGCTGCTCTGCTTCCTGCTGGTGTCGCCGCCGGCCTTCCTGATGGGCATGCCGATGGCCACCGCCATGACCTGGCTGGCGCGGCTCGGCAAGGAGCACCTGTTCGTCTGGGCCTGGGGCATCAATGGCTGCTTTTCGGTGATCGGCTCGGCGGCGGTGCCGATCGTCGCCACCAGTTTTGGCCTCAGCGCCGTGCTGCAATGGGCGGCGATCGCCTATCTCATCGCCATCCCGGCTTTCTTCGCGGTGCTGCTGCCATCGAAGATGCCGTCCATCCGATTGGTGACGGCCTGATGCCCGACCGGCGCGCCATCATCGCCGGACTGTTGGCCGCGGCGGCTTTCCCGGCGGCGAGCCAGGCGGCGCGCTTGCGCAAGGCCATATCGACGATCGTGCCGTTCAAGACATCGCCATTCCCCTACCGGGGCAAGCTGCCCGATGGTTCCGGGCCCTTTCTCGACGTGACGGCCAATGGCCGGCACGGCCACACCTCGCCGCGCGGCGGCATCTACTGGGAAGACGAGACCTATTCCGACCGCAGCACGCTGCTGGCGATGCCGAAAGGGTTCGATCCGGCCAAGCCGGCGGTCATCGTGGTGTTCTTCCACGGCAATGGCGCCACCTTGCAGCGCGATGTGGTCGGCCGCCAGCGGGTGGTCGCGCAGGTCGAGGCGTCCGGCCTCAACACCGTGCTGGTGGCGCCGCAATTCGCCAGCAACGCGCAGGATTCCAGCGCCGGCAATTTCTGGACGCCGGGCGTCTTCGCCCGCTTCATGGCCGAGGCAGCCCAAGGCCTCGGCAGGCTGACCGGCGCCAAGGCGGCGAAATTCGACGCCATGCCGGTGGTGCTGGTCGCCTATAGCGGTGGCTACAACCCCGCGGCCTCCGTGCTGAAGAACGGCGACATCGGCGGCCGCCTGCTCGGCGTCATCCTGCTCGACGCGGTATTCGACGAAGCAGATATTTTCGCCAACTGGACCGCACGCCACAGGAAGAGCTTCTTCGTCAGTGCCTATGGCCAGTCCTCGGCCTCCGGCAATGCGCAGATCCGGCAGTTGCTGGCAGGGCAGGGCATCGACGCCAGTTCGGATCCGCCGCGCCGGCTCGAAGCCGGCAGCGTCGCCTTCCTCGCCTCGGATGCCGCCCACGACAGCTTTGTCACCCGCGCCTTCGTCGGCAACCCGCTGCAATGGCTGCTGGCCCGCCTGCACGGGTTTCCGCGTTAGACCAGTTCAACTAAGCCATCGTCGTCACAACCCAAAGGCAATACGTCTGTTCAGCGTGGGATCCCGCCTTCAGTTGAACCAAAGCGCAAACGTCAGGAAGCCGCCGCCGCCGAACTCGCGCTGGATCTGGTCGAAATCCTCGCTGGTCAGGATCCTGCCGCTTTCGAGGTAGGGCGCGATGCCGGGGCCGGTGATCGACAGCACCAGGTCGAAGGGCTTCGGCTCGTCGAAGAAGCGCTTCATGTTGATGCCCTTGCCGGTGATGCGGAAGTGCGGCAGCAGCGCCCGGCCTTCGAGCAAATCCTCGGCCATGGTCAAGGTGGCGAGCCAGGCTTGCACCTGTTCCTCGCCGACTTCGAGGCCAGTCAGCGGGTTCTCTCCCTTCTGTTGCGGACCGGGCAGCCATTCGCGGTCATTGTCGGTCTCGGCGCGGATTGCCTTCCAATCCTCGCGCGACAGCCGGATCATTTCGAGCAGTTCGCGGCGCGCCGCTTGCCGGCGTTCCGGTTCGACCACCGGCCAGTTGATGAGATGCACCAGCGAAATGAAATCGGCGATGCGCCATTCCGAGGAGAAGATGCTGCTGCCCATATCGCCGCTCGGCGGGACGAGAATGTCCTGCAGCGGCAGTTTGGCGCGTGGGAACAGCATGTGGAACGAACCGTCGAATGTGCTTTTAAAATCATGCGCCAGCCAGAAATCGGCCTGCGCCATCAGGAACTCGGCATAGCCCTGCAGCCAGAAACCGTCAGCGCCGGTGCCGCGTCGTCCGGCGCGCTGCCGCCGCGCGACAGCGACGCCATGATGGCGGCCATGCTTTCATCCGGCGCGATCGTGCCGTCCTCGTTGAGGTCGATGCCGACATGGGTGAGGTCGATGACCATGCCGATATCGGCATCGGAGGGCACCGAACCCAGCGTGGCGGCGGATTTCTCCAGCCGGTCGCGGAAGGCGGCCAGAATGGCGCGGAACTGCTCGTAGGTCAGCGGCTCGGGGTTGGGATTGTCGGGCACCGGCAGCCGCATCAGCGGCAGCATGAACGATTGCGGGCTCTCGAAGCCATGACGATGCAGGCCGCTGGCCAGGATCTCCAGCGCGGTGAAGAATTCCCCGGCGCCGGCCGCATAGGCTGATGCCGGATCCTTGGGCGCGGCGGTCTCCAGCGTCGACAGGGCGCTGTCGCGCGCGGCCACGGTCTTCGCCTCGAACAAGGCGGCTGCCGCTTCGGGCATTGCCGCACGGGCCGAAGACAATGGCACGAGCAGAATGAAGGCGGATGCCAGCAGGCTCGAAAGTCGGTTCATCGTGGTCCTCCGGTTTGCCGTTCCATCGCGATCATAAACACAATCGGCAACGCGCGTCCGTCACTTCAGCGCCGCCAGCGCCTTGTCGATTTCGGCCATCTGCCCCTGGAAGTAGCCGTCATATTGGGGATAGCCGGCGTCGTGGTAAAACGACCACGCCAGTTGCATCCGCTGCCTGGCATCCCCGAGCAGCCTGGCATCGCCGTTCTTGCGACCGAGGACAAGCAGCCCGGCGCCGACCCCGCCTTGCAAGGACGCCCATTGCAGCGGCGCGCTCTCTTTTGTCCACTCTTTCAAGGCTTCGTCATAGGAGGCAAGACCGGCCCGGATGGTCGCGTCCTCGCCCGTCCGCTCACCGGTCAGGACGAGGGCGCGGGCAAGATTGTTGTGCGCTGTCGCCCAACTGAACGGCTCGCGCTCGCGCGTCCATTCCTCCAGTGCGTTGCGGTAGGCATTGGCCGCCAGCGCAAGGCTCCGGGTGCCTTGCTCGCGCTGGCCGATGGACAACATGGCGTTGGCCAGGTTGTTCTGTTCCGTCGCCCACAGCAGCGGCACGCGCTCGCGGGTGTTTTCACGGAGCGCGGCATTGTAGGCATCCACTGCCTGTTGCAGCAGGTCGCTGCCGTCGAGCCGGTCGCCGATCGCCCATAGCGCGCTGCCCAAGCCATCCTGCGCGGCGGCCCAGGACAGGGGGTCGAGGTCGCGGGTCAGCGTCTTCAGCACATCCTCATAGGCATCGACGGCTTCGTGCAACCGGTCCGGCTGGTTGCCGCGCAGGCCGGTCCAGGCGATGGCATCGGCTTCGCCCTTGCGCGCCAATGCCCATTTGACGGGTTGCTCCTGCCGCGAAATCGCCTGCCGGGCGGCGGCGAAGGCAGTCGCCGCCTGCTGGTATTGCTCCGGGCCGCTCTTGCGCGTCCCAAGCATTACCAGCGCCGTGCCAAGATTGGACTGAGCCTCCGCCCACAGCGAAGGATCGACCTGCTTGATCCCGCTGGAGACGATGCCAGAGAAAATGCCGACCGCCTGCTCCAGCGACGAGGAGTCGCTCTGGCGCTGTCCATACATATACATCGCCAGGCCGAAATCGTTCTGGGTCATTATCAATTGAGGTGTCAGGCGATCCTGGGGAAGCAGCTTGGCCGCTTCGGCAAATGTTCGCATCGAGGCTTGCAGAGCCTTGTTGTCGCCGCGAAACGTACCGTAGGCGCGGATGGCATTGGCTTCAGCCAGCTTGTAATGCCAGGCGAGGCCAGCGTCCCATTTCTTCACCTGCTCGAACGCCTTGCGGTAGTCGTCGGCCGCCTTCATCTGCTGGAAGGCGAGGAAATAGGTATCGCCGCTGCGGCTGTAGACTTCGGCGAATTCGATCCGCCTGGCCTTCACGTCGGCCTCGGCCCGATCGACGGTTTTGGACAGTCGCGCGACACGCGCCTTGGCCTGTTGCTGGAACTGGATCGCCGCTGTTACCGCGCCGTCGGCCAGCGCCTTTTCGGCGAGATCCGACAGGCGGACGATGTCTACGTCCGTGCTCTTCAGCGCCTGCCTTTCCGCAATGATGGTCTTGAGATGTTCGGTCTGGCCGCGCAGCAGCCGGTCCAGTTCGCGCGGGTCGCTGGGCACATCGGTGCCAAGCGCGGCGAGCAGGCCGTAGAGCGTTCCGAGCGGCACGGCTTCTGAATTGGCGGCGGCCTCGACAAGGCGGCGCGTGTCGGCGGGCGTCGTGGCGATGGTCAGCAGCAGCTTGCGATGCTCGCCGCGGATCGCCGCGTCGTCACCGGCCGCCTGTTCCGGCGACAGGCCGAAATAGAGCAGCCGGCGCAGGCTGGCATTGGTCCATGGCCGCTGACGCCCGCCGGTCTGCACATAGACCTCCTCGGCCACCATCGTCATGACGTCGCCGAAGGCAAAACCGCCGGCTGCCAGATGTTTCAGCAGCGCGGCGGCATAGGGGCTGTTGCCGCCGGCATCGCCATCGAGCGCGGCGTGGCCGGGCTCGGCGGCAAAGCCGATCACCTCGCCCAGGCTTTGCGGCGCGTCGGCGGCATCGGCGAGAGGAGCGGCTCCGCGCGTCAGGTCCAGCCCGGCGGCGGCGACGGGCGCAGGACCGGAGGCGGTGACGATGGTCGCCCCGGCGGGGAACGGATTGGTGCGGCAGGCGTCCAGCAACACGATGGCGACGGGAACCTTGGCCTTCAGTTCGGCCAGCAGGCCCGATAGCGGAACGAGGTTCTTGCCGGCATCGGCGAGCGAGGATGGGTCGGCACCGACCGGCACCAGATAGTTCTCGCCGCCGGCCTCGATGCCATGTCCCGAATAGTAGAGCAGCGCCACATCGGCGCCGGCCGCATCCTCGACGAAACGTTGCAGGCCGCGGTCGAGCCTGGTCTTGTCGCCATCGGTGACGGAGGTGACATCGAAGCCGAGTTCACCGAGCAGGCGGTCGACCGCGCGGGCGTCGTTGGCGGGGTTGGGCAGGGCGGTCAGATGTTCGTAGCGGGATTCGCCGATGACCAGCGCCACGCCGCGCATCGGCTTTGCGTCGTCGGCCCAGACGGAAGGCGCGTTGAGAAACAAGGCGAAGCAAAGGGCCAGCAGCAACGCCGCGAACCTGGTCCCGCAATGCCGGCCGACCATCCCCATCTTTCCGCCCGAAAGATCCAAACCCGGCCCATGCTAATGCGCTGACCGTGGCGGCTCAATGGCGCAGTCGCGGCGGCGCGGTGAATGTCTGGCGGCAAAACGGTTGCGACGACGCCATGCTCAAGCCACTTGATTGTTGCCGGATGCGCTTCAACCGGCCCGGCGGACGGTCTACACAAGGCAAACGATTGGGCATCGCGTGTCGAACTATCCGCTTTCCTACAAACTGTCCTGGCTGCCGCGTTTCCTGAAGCCGTCGCTCGGCGGTGACGTTGGAGAATTCGCGCCGATAGCCGCAACGATGATGGCGCCACCGCCAATGCGAAGGGTGCGGCTCGCCTTCGTTGGCGACATCTCGTCGGTGGCCAATCGCGGTGCGCCGGACTGCGATCCGGCGATCAAGACACTGCTCGGCGCAGCCGACCTGGTGATCGGCAATTGCGAAAGCCCGATCGTGGACAGACCGAGTGCCGTGCTGGGGACGAAGCTCGGCACGCATCATGCCATGACCGAGCGCTTTCTTGACGAGGCGCTTGCCGCGGCAGGCATCCCGCGTGACAAGCTGGTGCTCTCGCTGGCCAATAATCATGTGCTCGACCAGGGCGTCGCCGGTTTCGACGAGACGGTGGCGGCGCTGAAGCGGCTCGGCATCCGAACCATCGGCCTGGCCGCCAATGGGCCGGTGCAGCCCGTTACCGTCGGACCGCTGAATGTCGGGTTTGCCGCCTTCACGCTGTGGCGCAATGCCGGCGCTGACCTGTTTGCCAGCCGCGTGTCTATGGAGAGCGATCCGGCGCGCTGGCCGCGCGATGCAGGTTTCGATCTCACCTGTGCAGTGCCGCATTGGGACTGGGAGTTCCGACATTTTCCGCGCGCGGAAACGCGGGCGCTGGCCAGGCGGCTGGCCGGGCAGGGCATCGGGCTGATCGCCGGCCATCATGCCCATGTCGTGCAGCCGGTGGAACGGATTGACGGGACGATCGTCGCTTATGGGCTCGGCGATTTCCTCGGCACCGCCTTTGCCCGCCAGCCATGGCCCGGACGCATTGGTGGCATCCTCGTCGTCGATGTCAGCGCCGATACCGGCACGCGCGGTGCCATCGTATCTTACCGTCTGCATCCGCTCATGCGGCTGCGGGCCGATGATCATGAGCGGCTGGTGCCGGTCGAGGTGCTGGAGGGTCGAGTGCGCAGCAGGGTCGAAGGTCGTCTGAGGGCGATCTTTCCCTCTCTTGCAACGGAAGAGGATGTCACTGTCTGACCGTCTGGTGGCCCCCGCAAAAGCGACTATCATGCGATGCCACAGGCAGGCTTGCGGGGGGCGGCGATGGAAACAGCGGATTTCATGCCAAGCGAAGCTGACATCGCCAATATCCGGAAAGACATCGAGACCTATGAGGCGGCGAGGGCCTCGGCGGTCCGGCAAGTGCGCTGGCGGGTGCCGTTGTTCGTTGGCCTGGTGCTTGTGTCCGTCGTGCTGGTCGCCTGGCTGTTCAACAAGGTCGCCGATCCCAACGAGCAATGGTTCTCGACGCCACATGTGTTTCTCTATCTCGTCGGCTTCGCGGCTTCAATCCTGCTCTATTTCCGGGCGGTCAGGCCGGCGACGCGGCTGCGGCAATCGTTCCGCGAGACGCTGGTGCCGATCGTCTTCGGCTTCATAAGGGATATGCGCTACCAGCACGACGTGACGCCGAATTCCTTCGACCGGTTGCCGCGCGAGACGGTCGGCGGCTTCACCATGAGCCGCTTCGACGACATCATATCCGGACGCTACGACGGGTTTCCGTTCGAGCTTTATGAGGCAGACCTGTGGGATGGGGCGGCAACCACGAACAGGGCGACAACCTTCAAGGGCGTCATTGTCGCCTTCGAGACGGTTGAGCCGTTCCCCGGCATACTGGTGGCGGCGCGGCGCGCCACCGCGGTCATGGGCTTCTTCCGAGGCTTGTTCACAGCAAGGATGCAGGCGTTGTCGTCGGGCGTTCCCGAACTCGATGCCGCCTATGAATTCCGCACCGACAACATCGAAGCGGCGCGGCCGCTGGTGACGGGCCGGCTGGCGCAAGCGCTGAAATGGCTGGGTGAAACCTGGCCGGACGATCCGGCCCGCATCGCGCTCAACGGCAGCGACGGTTTCCTGCTTTTGCCGCAGACGAAGAATTTCTTCGAGCTGCCGGACATCTCGGTGCCGCTCGACTACACCAGGCATGTCGCGCCGATGATATCGGACATGGGCGCCATGCTGGCGACGGCAGCGCTGGTGCGCAAGATCGGCGCGAAGGACGAGGCAGGTTAGTCCGGCCGGCACACGATCAGCAGTCGAAGCCGTATTTGTCGCGCATAGTGTCCGCTTCTTCCTTCGAGATTCTCTTGAACATCACGCAGACGGTGAAGCTGCCGACCTGACGCCCATCGCGTGTGTAGCCCCAATCGGAAACATCGTCCCGGGTGAATTCGATGTTCTGGCCGAGGACGACGTTGTGCACTTCCTCCGGCTCGTTGGCCAATATGCCGACAAACCCGGTTTCAGTGCGACGAAACGGTATGACCCAGAAGTGTTCGGTGACGTTCCCGTCCCGCACCTTGACCTTCAATTTGAACCTGTCGGTGCCGGGGGGAGGGGCCTCGGACAATGCCAGGAATTCGTCCAGCCTGGCGAGCGCCTGCGCGGTCGCCGCTGTCATCTCGGGATCGCCGGGGCAAAGATGACCGTTTTGTCGTCGCCTGGATCCGCGCCTTGTGCGCCGGCCGATCCCGGAGCAAGCGCCAGCATCAGGGATATCATGGTCCGGACTGCAAGTTTCATTGGATAGTGGTCCCCCTTCATAACGGTCGATACCATCCTGCATCCCTTCCGGGTTTGCAACCGGAGCGCGAGTTTCATCCCCCTTTGGAGCGGCGGTCTGAGCTGATCCATGAAACAAAATGTGTGCCGATGAACGGTCGGAAGTCCGTTTCGTGATGCCGCCAACGCGGATTGCGGCGGGCTTGTGATGGTCACATGCCGGCCCGTGCGGCTGGATAACACACCCTTTCCGTGGGCAAAGCGCTGTCACAAACGGTTGCCCGATTGGCAGGGAAAGCCGGATCATCAGTCAATGTGGCGGAATTAAGCCTATGATTCCGTTGCGAAAATTCATCCAACGTGATTTGCGGACAGCAGGTCTTCCGGCCCAGTCTCGGCTCGTTCGGTGCTGTCGTTTCCCAAGGCGGCGGCCCGGAAAATCGAAACAGCACGGAGTGCTACCCATGAAGAAGACCCTCGCAACCACCGCCGCTCTGCTCGCCTTTCTCGGCACGGCCTATGCCGCGACCGTCCAGGGCACCATCCAGGCCGTCGACCCGACGACCAAATCGATCACGCTCGACGACGGCAAGATCTACCAGCTGTCGCCGGACGCGGCGGTCGGGAAACTGAAGGTCGGCGCCAAAGTGGCGGTGACGGTCGACGACAAGACCGGCATGGTGACGTCGATCAAGAAGGCTTCGTAAGGTTCGAGCATGCGTTCCGGCGTTGGCTGGAACCGTCAAGGTCGCCGCCGCCCCTCATCCGCCTGCCGGCACCTTCTCCCCGTATCGTGACGGGGAGAAGGGAGCTAGTCGCGATGCCGGCGACCCCCTCTCCCCGTTCTTCACGGGGAGAGGGTAAGGGTGAGGGGCAGCGCAATTTTTCGAGATTACCCCTGTGACGTCGTCATCAGCCGCCGTGACGACATAGTCGCGCCTCGGCTCGGCCATGCACCGCTATGGTTTTTGCCAAAGAGCCGCGCTATCCCTTGGCCAACGGGGGATATCCATGGTCGAGGAACAAAAAGGTTTTCGCCTGTCGCGACGGCTGCTGCTCGGCGCGGCTCTTGTCGGCGGCGCGGTGCTGTGGGGAGGCACCACCATGGCGCGGCTGGCGCGCGGGCCTTCCGGACCCAAGAATGCCGGACGCATCGCCGATATCGACGGCATCGCCCTGCCGCTGAAGCCGATCGCCAGCCCGCCGGCTTTTGACCCTTCGCTGCCGTGGTCGGCCAAGGGCGGCGACATCAACGATGCCAGCGGCCTGTCGAGGACGCCGGTTTATGGCGTGGTCGAGGTCAGCGAGGAGAACCACATCGCCAAGGCGCTGGCCTTCGCGCGCGCCAACGGGTTGAAAGTCTCGCTGGCCGCCATCCGTCATTCGATGGGCGGCCATGCCTTCGACGACAATGCGCTGGTGCTCGACCTCAGAAAGTTCAGCAAGGTCACTGTCGACGCAGCGGCGAAGACCATGACCTTGCAGCCGGGCGCGCGCTGGCACGATATCCAGAACCTTTTGCATCCACGCTTCGCGGTGAAGGCGATGCAGTCGACCGACATCTTCTCGGTCGGCGGCTCGCTGTCGGTCAACGCGCATGGCATGGACCATCAGGCCGGTTCGGTGGCCGGCTCGATCCGCTCGATGCGGGTGATGCTGGCCGACGGTTCGGTGACCACCTGCTCGTCGACCGAAAATACCGACCTGTTCCGCCACGTCGTCGGCGGCTACGGCCTGTTCGGCGTGGTGGTGGAGGCAACGCTCGATATCGTCGACAACGCCGTCTACCGGACCTCGCGCGAGATCATCAAATCGGACGATTTCCCGAAATTCTTTGCCGAGGTGCTGGAGCCGAACAATGATATCGGTCTGTTCTATGGCCATCTGTCGACGGCGCCGGGCAATTTCCTCGAGGACATGATCGTCTACCGCTACGACAAGGTGGCCGAGCAGCCGCCGGCCGATCAGCCTGAAATCGGCGAACCGGAGGGCGTCGGCCTGAAGCGGGTGATCATGAACCTCGCCAAGAAAGGCAGCCTGTTCCAGGAACTGAAATGGTTCACGGAAAAGACGCTGGAGCCGAAATTCGAGAGCTGCACGGTGGCGCGCACGGCAGCGATGGCCGAGGGCGAGGCCTGCCTCGTCACACGCAACAACCCGATGCACGATTCGGTGCCGTATCTGTTCAACGATCTGCCTGATGAGACCGACATCCTGCACGAGTATTTCATTCCGCGCGCCGCCTACGTCGAGTTCATCGCGGAAGCCCGCGAGATCCTGCGCAACCAGGACCTGCCGGTGCTCAATGCCTCCGTGCGCATCGTCCACAAGGAGGATGTGGCGCTGACCTACGCGCCGGAGCCGGCCTATTCGCTGGTGCTCTACATCAACCAGCCGACCGATGCCGACGGCAATGCCAGGATGCGGGCGCTGACCCGGGCGCTGATCGACGTGACGATCAAGCATGGCGGGCGCTTCTTCCTGCCGTATCAGCTGCATTACACGGCGAGGGAATTGCTGGCGTCCTATCCCGAGCTGCCGGCCTTCCTGGCGGCAAAACGGCAATATGACCCGACGGAACTGTTTTCCTCGACCTTCTACCGTGCCATCAAGGCGCTGAGCGGGGTGGCGTAGCAGGCAGGAGAACAACCAATGCGGACGGTATCAGCGGCGGCACTCACCCTCATCGCGCTGTGCGCCGGGCCAGCCGGGGCCGAGGATCTCAAGGCCTTCAGGCTGACCATCGACGGGGTGACGGTCGACATCGATCCCGGCGAGAGCGCCGATGTGACGCTGCCCGGCGGCAAAAAGAGCAAGGTGACGCTCGAACGCAATGACTTCGCCACTTTTTCCGGCGGCAGTTTCTCCTTCGTCCATCCGAGCAACATTTCGGTGACCAAGACCGATCTCGGCGAAGATATCACGCAGTATCTGATGGCCTCGGCGCTGGGCACGATCGTCGTCGTGCAGGAATACGGCAAGATGAACCCGGTCTCGCTCAACCAGCTGATGCTGCAGGAGATGACCAAGGAATCGGTGCAGGCCGGTGCTGCGCTGACGCAGGAGCCGACGACGCGCAAGCTCGCCGATGGCAGGGAATTGACCGGCATCCGCGCCCAGGTGAAGACGCGCACCGACACCGCCGACTTCGAGATCGTCGGCTTCGGCCGCGCCGATCAGGGCCTTCTGTTCATCACGCGCGTCGCCGCTGAGGACGCGGCCACCGAAAAGCCGCTGATCGACAAGTTCTGGCAGAGCCTCAAGCTGAAGCCTTAGACGCCGGCGTTGAAAGCGCGTCGCGCACGCGCTTCAGGTCTTTGTTTCATGCATGCCGTTCCCTAAAACCGGGACCACTTCCGGGCGACATGCATTCAGAGCTTGCTCGGCACCAGGCCAGCCAGCCAGTTCGCCGACCGTTTCGCCATATCGGCGGTTGCCGAGACGGCGCGGCCAAGATCGGTCTTGACCACGGCGTAGCCGTTCTTCGTGCGGTAGAGCGCGCCGGTTCCGCCATCGACCACCTGTTCATAGGCGACGGGCCGGGCGGCGGCCGCGTCCATGGCCGTCGCCGGCGAGCCGACGGGGGCGCTCGGCCGGTGGCTCAGTTCCGGCGGCAGCGGGCTTTCGACCTTGACGACCCTGCTGACGGGCTTCAGTTCCGGGCGCGACGCGGTCGCGGCCAGTTGCGAGGAGGACGACGAGCCCTTGGCGCGGCAGATGCCGGAAACGAGCGGATAGTTGAAATTGCGCTGGTGCAGCATCTGGCTCTTCATCGCGGCTTCGCACTCGGCGATGGTCGACCACTTGGCCGGCGTCTCGCCGATATATTCGCAAAGCTTGGCGTCGCAGTCGCAACCAACGATGGTCATGGCGACAAGGGCGGTCTTGATCACGGGCTTGTCCCTTCGAGATGCCTGCCGGCAGCCCACTTGCGTGCAAGTCGAGGTCCCAAAACCGGTTTCCACCCCAAAGGTCGAACCCGTGGGCATGCTTTTGGGCGACATGCAACCATCCATCGCGCGCGAACAAGGCGGGATTTGGCCGCGATTGTGGAATGAGCGTGGCGGCACGCCGAAGGGCTGCCTATCGAGCGGTAGGCGAGGTTCGTTTGAGGAAATTCGCGATCAGCCGCACCACGTCTTGCGGGCGTTCGATCTGCGGGATGTGGTTGACGCCATCGAGAACGGCCAATTCGGCGTGCGGAAACAGCGAGGCGATTTCTTCACCCTGTTTGAGAGGCGTGGTCGAATCCTCTCGTCCCCAGATGACGAGGACAGGCGGCGCGAAGGTGCGATAGTTCGCCGGGTCGGCGGCCAGCGATTTCCGCTCGTCGTTGAAGAGGCCGCTGAACAGCCAATGGCCAACGGCATCGGTGGTGCCTTTGACGTTCAGCGGGCGCGCGTAGATCGCTATGCGCTCCGCAGTGGCCAGATCGTCGTTTTCAATGAACCGGCGCAGACCGGCGCCGGTCATCAGCGGGTTGGTGAAGGTCGCGGCGGTCAGCAACTGGCGTGGCCAGTCCCTGCTGAGGAAAGATGCGAATGGAAAGGCCGGCGCCTCGGTCTGGCCGAGGCCAAGCGCCACGTCGAGCAGGATCAGCGAGTCGATCCGGGCGGGAGCCAAGAAGGCGGCTTCGATCACCCCACCGCCGCCATAGGAGTGGACACCGACGCTGAAATGGCGAAGGCCGAGCGCGTCGGCAAAACCGAGGACGCGTCTTGCGTGGGCGGCGCGCGAATAATCCTGATCGGCCGGTCGTTCCGAATAGCCAAAGGGCGGCATGTCAACGGCGATCACGCGAAAGCCCTGTTCTCCCAATGGCGCGGCGACGTCACGATAGGTCTCGGCCCAGGAGGCCGTGCCGTGGAACAGAAGCAGCGGCGGCCCGTCCTGCGGGCCCCAGACCTGATAGTGCATCTTCAGCCCGTCGACCTTGGCAAACAGCGCTCCCGCCGGGGCTGCCTCCTCGGGGGACAGGTTCTCTCGAAGGGCTGCCGCACAGCGAAAGCCGACCAGCGTGACCGCAATGAGCACGACCAGCGTGAGCGCGAGCCAGCCGGCGATCCGGATCAGTCGACGCATGGCCGGGCTATCGCCTCAATAGTCATAGACATGTTCGAGCCTGGCGCCCGACTTGATCAGCGCCGGCAGCACCAGATGCAGCTTGCGCACGGCGACGGTCATGCCGGTGCGACGCGTCGACGGGTCGGCCGGGAGGGGGTAGCTGAACAGGATGCGCATGCCTTCGGGGACGGCGATCGAGGCGGTGGAGAGCACGGTGACCATGATTTCGTCATTGCCGCCGATCTCGACGAAGGACACGCCCTTGTCGATCAGGCGCGGGATCATCTCGGTAAACACCTGGTAGCGCTTGGTAAGGAAGATGGTGCCGTCCGCGCCGAGGTCGCGTTCGAGCAAGGTATCGGGCTCGCTGTGCGTCGCTTCGCCGACCGGCCCCTTGGCCCAGACATGGATGTCGAGGAAGGCGGGGTCGGAGGTGGCGGCAAGCGCCTTGGTGATCAGGTCGGCATAGCCCTGCTTTATGGTGTCGGCGAGGCCGAAGGCCAGCTTGCGCTCGCTGGTGCGGATGGAGCTGTCGCCCGGCGCCGGCTGCACGGCAAACAGGCCGGCGCGCTTCTCGGCATAGGGGAACTGATACCATGGCACCTGATCGAGGAAGGCGGCATAGTCGGCCGCCACCTTGGCCTGATAGATGTCGGCGGCGGTGCGCTTGCTGGCGGTCGCCTCGGTGACGCGGCCAACCGTGTTCTCATAGGCCCACTGCAAAATGTGCTCGATCGAGTGGCTGGTGCCGATGACGACCAGCATCTGGTGGTTGGCCAGATTGAACTTGTAGGAAGAGCTGGCGCGGATCACCGTCGCGTAGTCCTGCCAGAAGCGGCCGACATAGGACCAGTAGGGAAAGCCGCTCGGCTGGTTCTTGTCGACGAAGCCGGCATATTCGCGCGCGGCATAGACGATCGCCCATTCGGGATAGGTGAGGAAGGTCGATTCCTCCGGCCGCTGGTAGCCGGGGATCTCGGCGCGGACCTTGTCGGCCAGCGCCTTGGGCGGCGCGCCATCGGCGATACCGGGCAAGGGCGTGGTATCCAGCGACGGCGTCGTCAGGAAGCCGTAGGCCAGCCCGGCGATCGGGATCAGGATGACGATGACGATCAGCCAGAGGATCGTCTTGATGATGCGCTTCAGCCAGCGGAACAGGAACATGGCCGGTCAGGCCGTGGCGAAGTGGTCGTGTATGCGCCTCGACAGCCAGAAGCCGACATAGACGGCGAAGCCGCCGATGACGATATGCGGCAGGTTGGCGAAGAAACGCGCCGGGAATTCGATATCGTTGAGGGAACGGAAGCCGTTGATGAAGATGCCGGCGTCGAGGCAGCCGGAACCGGTGACCAGCCCAAGCACGCCGTCGAACAGATAGACCGAGCCGAACAGCTTGAAATAGAACACCGCCTGGCGGTGCGAGATGAAGGCGGCGGCCAGCGCCCAGACGCCGGAGAAGGCATGCAGCAGGTCGTCATACCATTGCAGCGAGAACAGCCCGAACAGATTGCCGTTGGCGTCGTTGAACGCCGGTATGTAGCCGATGGCGACGACGCCGAAGAACAGGAAGGCATAGGCAACGGCAAGCTTCTGGATCAACGTCATGAAGTATCCCCCTTCAAGTGACGATGAACGTTAGCTTATTTTGCCGCCGGTTGCAGCCCCAACCGGAAACACCGTAAAAATTGTGGGGGATAGCCAAAAGACAGTCGGCGCCGGGATTTCTCCCAGCGCCTCCCTGTCAGATCAGGACACGGTCGCGGCAGCAACTTCCGTAAAGTCGTCGCGCCTTGCCGGCCTTGATTTTGACGGTCCTGCCAGCCGCCACCCGAGGGCAGCGTCCGTCCAGACCACGCCGGTCTCCACCCTTGCGGGCTTCGCCCTGCGCGCCATCGAAGGTTTTTGCCGTCCTTCATGGCAGCATCGGTCCGCCGTCGGCGTTGGCACGCTTTCCGCGGCCCCGTAGGTCTCGGCTCCGTCCCTCGAAACAGGCAAGCCTGCTCTCGCTTCGGGCCGTACGGGCCTCAGGAAGTCCGCTTTCGCTCTGCCTTTCGGTTGGGCGATCGGCAGCCGCCTGAGATGGGTTCAATGTAGGGGGATCAAGGGTTCTGGGGAATGGCCGCGGGCCTGTGGATAGCGGGATTATCGGGGATCATCGCGGACATTTGCCGGCCAACGGCGAAAACAGGGACAGCGCGTTTCGCCCCTTGCTCCGCTGGCGGGCGCGGGCTTCAATGCCGGCAAAGGATCGGGCGTTACATGCCCGGCGCCGGGGAGGGTGTGTATTGAAAGTCGGGGTGGTTCTCAATCCGATTGCCGGTGGCGGCCGGCTGAAACGACATTGGCCGGAGGTCGCGGCTTCGCTGAAAGAGCATTTCGGCGATTTCGAATTGCGTGAAACGCAAGCCGAGGGCGATGCCGAGAGGCTGGCGATCGATCTCGCGGCAACCGGCTTCGATCTGGTGATCGCGGCCGGCGGCGATGGCACGGCCAGCGAAGTGGCCGACGGGCTGATGCAGGCATCGCAGGAAAGCGGCAGGACGACCGAGCTTGGCCTGCTTCCTTGCGGCACCGGCATCGATTTCGCGCGTGGGCTCGGCCTGCCGAAGGAGGTGGACGCGACGCTGAAGCGGATCGCCGAGGCGAAGGGGCGCAAGGTCGATGCCGGACGCATCTGCTACATCGACGACCATGGCGCGCTGGCCAGCCGCCACTTCATCAATATCGCCAGCCTGGGGCTTTCCGGCGCCACCGACCGCGCGGTCAATGCCGACAAGCGCAAGGGCAGGATGTCGGCCAAGGCGCTGTTTCTCTGGCGCACCGTGGTCGAGTTCATCCGCTACCGGTTCCAGGATGTCAGGATCACCGTCGACGACGGCGCTCCGGTCGAAGCGCGCATGGCGCTCGTGGCGGTGGCCAACGGCAAGTTCTTCGGCGGCGGCATGATGATCGCGCCGGACGCTGAACTCACCGACGGGCAGTTCGACATCGTCATCCTGCGCGCGGCCGGCAAGCTGAAGCTGATCTGGGACATCCGCCTGCTCTATGGCGGCCGGCACCGCAACCATCCGGCGATCACCATCCTGCGCGGCAAGAAAGTGGTTGTCGAACCACTCGGCGATGTGGAAAAGAACGGCGCGCTGGTCGACATAGACGGTGAGTCGCCGGGGCGCATACCGGCGACCTTCGAAATCCTGCCCGGCGCGCTGACGCTCAGATATTGAATCAAGTGGTTGAGGCGTTGAATCAGGTCGCTCCGGCCTTGATTCCGGCCAATCATTCAATGCCCTGAAATGCTTGAGATTTTTCAGGCTTCAAATTTCAAGCCTGGCCGGAAAACCGGGCGCGCGCAGGTCGGTGCCGACGGCATCCTCGAGCAATTTGACGATCTGGGTCGACCAGGCGGCGCCGCCATAGGCTTCTTTGCCTTGCTCGAAAATCGCGTTGACGCGCGAGGCCAGGTCGAGCGGCACGCCGAAATCCCTGCCCATGCCGAGCGCGAAGCCGAGGTCCTTCAGCGCCAGGTCCATGGTGAAGCCGATGTCGTAGGAGCCGTTGAGAACAAGCTGGCTCTCGGTCTCGTGGACGAAGCTGTTGCCGGAGGAGGCAACGATGGCGTGGTAGGACTGGGCGAGGTCGAGCCCGCCCTGCTTGGCCAGCATCAGCGCTTCGCCGGCGGCGACGAGATGGATGAAGGCCAGCATGTTGGTGATCACCTTGATCACCGCCGCGGAGCCGATCGGTCCCATCAGGAACGACTTCGCGCACATCGCCTCGATCGCCGGACGATGACGCGCGTAGAGCGCAGCATCGCCGCCGACCAGCGCGGTGATCTTTCCCACCGCTGCCAGATGAACGCCACCAGTGACCGGGCATTCCAGGGTCTCGATGCCCCTGGCCGAAGCGAGCGCGGCAAGACGCACGATCTCGTCGCGGCCATTGGTCGACATCTCGATCCAGGTGCCACCTGTGGGCAGGCCTTCGAGCAACCCGCCGGGGCCGGCCAGCACCGCTTCGCTGACCTTCGGCGAGGGCAGGCACGTGATGGCATTGCCGGCCACCGCCGCGGCCTCGGCCGGGCTCGTGGCGGCGGTGGCGCCGAGCGCCACCAGGCGCTCGACGGCTGCAGGATCGCGGTCGAAGACGGTGACGGCAAAACCGTTGCGGATCAGGCTGGCGGCAAGATTGCCGCCGAGATGGCCAAGACCGATAAAGGCGTAGCTCTCGCTCACGGCATCAACGGCGTCTGCATCATCTGCAGATGCAGGTCCTTGCCGGTCCAGGGATGTGCGTCGCAGACCGCCTCGTTAAGCTCGACGCCAAGGCCGGGCTCCTTCGACGGGATGACATTGCCGTCCTGCCACTCGATCTTCTTCGTGAGCAGCGTGGCGTGGAAGCCGTCCCATTGCTTCAGCGATTCCAGGATGAGGAAGTTGGGCAGCGTCACCGCAAGCTGGATGTTGGCGGCGCCGACGATCGGCCCGCAATAGCAGTGCGGGGCGACCTGGATGTGGTAGGCCTCGGCCATGGCGGCGATCTTCTTGGTCTCCAGAATGCCGCCGGAGCGGCCGAGGTCGGGTTGCAGGATGGTCGCGGCACGGTTCTCGATGACACGGGCGAATTCGAACTTGGTCGTCAGCCGCTCGCCGGTGGCGATCGGGATCGACGTGCCGCGGGCGACCTGCGCCATCACTTCCGGCATATCAGGCGGCACCGGCTCCTCGAACCACAGCGGGTCGTAAGGTTCGATGGCGCGTGCCATGCGCAACGCGCCCGACGCGGTGAACTGGCCGTGCGTGCCGAACAGTATATCGGCCCTGGTGCCGACCGCCTCGCGGATCGCCTTGATCATGCGGGTGGAGAGATCGATGTCGACAAGGCGCGGCTGGTGGCCGTCGAAGGCGGTGTAGGGGCCGGCCGGGTCGAGCTTGACGGCGTTGAAACCCTGCTCGACATATTCGAGCGCGCAGGCGGCGGCGAGGTCGGGGTCGTTGTAGACGTTCTTGCCGCGCGCATCCTCGGAATGGACACTGCCGGTGTGCGGATAGAGGTAGGTGTAGGAGCGCAACGTCTCGTGCACCTGGCCGCCAAGCAGTTTGTAGACCGGCTTGTTGGCCTCCTTGCCGATGATGTCCCAGCAGGCCATCTCCAGCGCCGAGAAGCAGCCCATGCCGGAAACATCCGGGCGCTGGGTGAAGCCGGACGAATAGGCGCGGCGGAAGAAATTCTCGATGTCGTGCGGGTCGCGGCCGACGAGATAGCGCTCGGCCATGTCTTCGACCATCTTCGCGGTGACATGAGCGGAGAAGGTGGCGTTGTAGGCCTCGCCATAGCCGACGACGCCGCCGTCGGTGGTGAGCTTGACGAAAATGAAATACTTGCCGCCGATGCCGGGCGGCGGGTTGCCGACAACCCAGGTCTTGACGTCGGTGATTTTCATTTTTGTTCCTCCAGAACCAGTTCGGCGCCCTTCCAACCGGTCATGACCGAGGCGGCGTTGGTGTTGCCGGTGATGTTGTCGGGAAAGATCGAGGCGTCGATGATGCGCAGGCCTTCAAGGCCGTGCACCTTCAGACGTGGGTCGACGACGGCGCGCGACGCGTCCGGCCCCATGCGGCAGGTCGAGACCGGGTGATAGACGGTGCCCGAGCGCTTCCTGAAATCCGTAATCAGGTCGGCGTCGGACGTGATCGACGGACCTGGCAGAACCTCTTCCTCGATGATCTCGGCCATGGCGGGCATCGAGGCGATCTTGCGCACGAACTTCACCGCGTCGAGCATCTCGGCGACATCGGCCTCGGTGGAATAGGCATTGGCGACGATTCTGGGATAATCCAGCGGGTTGGCCGAGCGGATCATGATCTCGCCACGGCTCGACGGGCGGCAGTTGGACAGGCCGATGGAGAAGCCCGGCCATGGGTCGGGGGTCAGGATGGGGCGCTCGCCGCTTTTGGGAATGACGGTCGAGAACGCCTGGAAATAGAGCTGCATGTTGGGCCGCGAAAATGCCGGGTCGGTGCGGAAGAAGCCGCCGCCGTGGTTCATCGACAGCGACAGCGGGCCGGAGCGGGTGAGGATGTACCGCATGCCGACAAGCAGCTTGCCCCACCAGGGACGCAGGATCTGGTTGAGCGTCGGCAGCCGGCCCTTGAACGTGTAGTTGATGCCGACATGGTCCTGCAGATGCGCGCCGACATTTTCGTTGGCGTGGATGACGGGAATGCCGAGCTTGTTGAGCAGCGCCAAGGGACCGATGCCGGAGAGCTGCAGCAGTTGTGGCGAATTGATCGAGCCGGCGGACAGGATGACCTCGCGGCCGGCACGCACCGTCTTGGTCTCACCGTTCTGCTGATATTCGATGCCGACGGCGCGCTTGCCGTCGAACAGGATGCGAGTCGCCAGCGCCCCGGTCTCGACGCGGACATTGCCGCGCTTCATGGCCGGACGCAGGAAGGCGCGTGCGGCCGACATGCGGCGGCCGTTGCGGGTCGAGATCTGATAGACGCCGACGCCTTCCTGGGCAGCGCCGTTGAAGTCGGAGTTCAACGGCAAGCCTGCCTGCTGGCCGGCGGCGAGATAGCGCCGGGTCAAGGGGTGGACGGCGTTCGCGCAGTCGGTGACGTGCAGGGGGCCGCCGACGCCACGCCATTTGTCGGCGCCGGCCTCGTTGTCCTCCAGCGCCTTGAAGGCGGGCAGGAGATCGTCAAAACCCCAGCCGGGATTGCCGGCGTCCCGCCAGTCGTCGAAATCCTCGCGTGCGCCCCTGATCCAGACCATGGCATTGATCGAGCTCGAACCGCCAAGCAGCTTGCCGCGCGGCCAATGATCGACATTGCCGCCAAGGCCCGGGTCCGGCTCGGTCTTGTAGTTCCAGTTGACGGCCGGGTCGAAGAAGGTCTTGCCGTAGCCAAGCGGCATCTGGACATAGAAGCGGCGGTCAGTGCCGCCTGCTTCCAGCACCAGCACCGATAAGCGGCCCGAGGCCGACAATTTTTCCGCCAGAACCGAGCCTGCCGAGCCGGAGCCGACGATGATGAAATCATAGGTCTGCATGATTGGTCTGGGTGGCTCCGGAATTTCAGGCTGTACCCTAGACGCCGCGAGCGCGCCACGTCGCCGGGCCTTCCGGCATGGCTTGTGAAAAAAGCGACCGGCGGCACCTGGATCTGAATGTCAGCTTCCGCCGCCCGAAGCGGACGATGGCGCCATCCTCTCTCGGACAAGAGCACATGAGCGAGCGGTCGCCCGCCGGCCTTGGCCAGCTTTACTTGGTTCGCGCCGTGGCCGATCCGATGAAGGCGAGCATGCGCGTCAGGGCCTCCTGCCCGGCGGGGATATCCAAATTGAACTGGTATTCGTGCGGGAGTGGCGGGCTGTAGTCGGCCTGAAAGAACAGGCTGTCGACCTGGACGCCCAGCCCCTGAAGTCTTTGTGCAAGCAAGACAGCCTGCGGCGCGAGCGGATCGCCGTTGCCGCTGGAGATGAAGGCGCGAGGAAATGTGCCCGTGACATAGCGCGTAACCGATGCCAGAGCGAAGCGCTTGTCATCGAGAAAATCCTTCGTTCCCGAATAGGCCCAGAGCACTGTTTTCAGGAACCAGGCATAGTCGCCTTTGTAGTCGACCGAAGTGATGTCGTAGGCGCCGGAAAGGAGAAGGACGGCCGGCAGCCTTGCGGGCGGCAGCGCCGGCCTGATGCCGATGCGTTCAGCGTAGCCCGGATCGGTGGTGATGATGGCGATCTGGGCCGCAATCTGAGCGCCCGCGGAATCTCCGGCGAGCACCATCGCATCCGGATCGACGTTCAGTTCCACTGCATGCTGCTGGAGATAGCCGAGCGCCCTGTTCACCTGCTGGACCGGTTTCGGATAGGTCGAACCGAAGCCGGTGGAATATTCGACACCGACCGTGGAATAGCCATGGCCCGACAACACCTTCAAGTAGTTGGCGATGCCCTCCTTGCTGCCGCCGATCCATCCGCCGCCATGGATCCACACGATGGTTGGCAAAGGCCGGTCGGTGCCCGAAGGGAAGTTGATGTCGAAGACCTCGTCCTTTCCCTCCCCATAGGGGATGCCGCGCTTCGTCACGATCCCAGGCGGTACGTGCTTTTCAAGCGCGGTCTCGGACGACTGATCCCCTTTCGAAAACATGTAGGAGATGACGGCCACGGACGGCCAGGGGCTGAGCCTGACAGCAAGGACGATGACTACGATCAATCCAAGGACGATGCCGACAAGCAGGAGAAGAAATCGCTTCATGACCAAGGCATTTTGCACTCGGTCAGCTGGAAGTCAAAATCCGGACTGCGACACTACCTGGCTGTTGGCGCGTTGACGCGTCGGTGCCATGACGCTACGGGATCGGGACAATCGATCTCAAGGGGATGTCTCGCATGGTGCATTACGCGGACGGCCGGCCGATCGGCGATCTGACGCTGCGGACACTGGCCATGCCCTCGGATGCCAATGCGGCGGGCGATATCTTCGGTGGCTGGGTGATGGCGCAGATGGACCTTGCCTGTGGCATCCGCGCCGCCGAACGCGCCAAGGGCCGCGTGGTGACGGCGGCGGTGAAGGAAATGTCGTTCGCCAAGCCGATGAAGATCGGCGACACGCTCTGCATCTACACCCATGTCGAGCGCGTCGGCCGCACCTCGATGACGCTCAAGGTCGAGGCCTGGGCGCAACGCTACCTCTCCGATCTGATGGAGAAGGTCACCCACGCCGATTTCATCATGGTGGCGCTGGACGGCGAAGGCAAGCCAAAGGCCGTTCCGGCGGAAAGCTGAACGGCTCGATGCAGATGCAGCCGGCCTAGATCAACAGCAGTCCATCACCTGTTTCACCCGCATGTGTGGTGCTTTTCATATTCGCGTTCGCAAACTTCCGTGACCGTGTCCGAACGGACCTGGAGGGAAGACAATGCGTCAACGATTGCTGAACGGCGCATTGGCGGGCGCGCTTGCTGCCTTGTTCTGCCTGCTGGCCGCAACCGCCTACACCGAGGTCAAACAAGACGATGCCGAGGCCCGTTGCGCTTCCGCAAACCACACCTTCAGGCAGCAAGCGGCCAGATGCGGAAACTGCCTTGCCGCGACGCACGGCGCCTGCGCGGTGAGCGTCAGCAATTGCGGTGGATGGGCGACCTGCGCCATCGACGGCAAGGTCGTCGATCGGGCCTCGAAATCGAAGCGGATCGAAAGCCGTCAGTGGGCCGTGGTGCAGATGCAGCCGTAGGATATTTCCGCGCTACGTGGCGCGCGCAAACCCTTGCCATGCAAGGGTTTCAGGCATGCACGCCGTCGAATTTCTCGCGCGCCGCCTTGACGCGGGTGGTGTTCTTGCGCGCCCATTCGCCAAGCGCGCTGACCGGGATCAGCAATTCATGGCCGAGTTCGGTCAGCTCGTAATCGACACGCGGCGGAATGGTCGGGAACACGGTGCGGGTGATGAAGCCGTCGCGCTCCAGTCCACGCAAGGTGGTGGTCAGCATCTTCTGCGAGATGCCGCCGACGGCAGCGCGCAATTCGTTGAAGCGCAGCGGCCCGTCGCCCAGCTTGCCGACCACCAGAACGGTCCATTTGTCGCCGACGCGCTGCAGGATTTCCGAGACGGCGCGGCAGTCCTCGGTGTTATGCGGGTGCCTCAGTAACAAAAAGGTGCCTCCTTGCGCCTCGAGTTGACAGTATCTCATATAGCGCCGGTATCCAAACGATACCAGCTTTACTTGCAAGGAGAGCCCCCCATGTCAAAACCCAAGATCGCCATCATCGTCGGTTCGACGCGCGCCGCGCGCTTCGCCGACGTACCGACCCAGTGGATCGCCAAGATCGCCAAGTCGCATGCCGACATCGACGTCGAAATCGTCGACCTGCGTGACTTCCCGCTGCCGTTCTTCGACGAGGTTGCGTCCTCCGCCTGGGCGCCGTCGCAGAACGAAGTGGCCAAGCGCTGGCAGAAGAAGGTCGCCGAACTCGACGGCTTCATCTTCACCGCCGCCGAGTACAATCACGGCCCGACGGCTGTGCTGAAGAACGCCATCGACTACGCCGCCAACGAATGGAACAAGAAGCCGGCCGGCTTCGTCGGCTATGGCAGCGTCGGCGGTGCTCGCGCCGTCGAACAGCTCCGCCTTCATGCGGTCGAATTGCAGATGGCTCCGGTCAAGTCGGCTGTCCATATCGCCTGGGGCGATTTCCTCGCCGTCCGTCAGGGCGAGAAGAAGCTCGAGGATCTCGAGCACTTGAACCAGGCGGCCACGGCGCTGGTCAACGACGTTGCCTGGTGGGCCAAGGTGCTCAAGGCCGCGCGTCAGGCCGACGCCGTCGCCGAGGAAGTCAAGGCGGCCTGACCGCCGGTTCGAATTATCCTCCCAAGGATACGGGGCGGCGCTTGCGCCGCCCTCTTCAATTCACGGAAGCCATGGCGTCTGGCTGCGCCAGCCTCGGCGGCGAGCGGCCGCCCGCAGGTCGCGGTCGGCGGCCGCTTCCCACTCGACCGGGCCAGCGAGGCGCACCGCTGCTGGACGAGCGCCGCTCGACGGGGAAGGTCGTGCCGATGCCCTGACCTTGAGGCGGTGTTCTACCGCACCGCCTCGCGATGAGCGCTGGGCAGGCGGGTGGCGATCAGCTTGTCGATGCGGCGGCCGTCGAGGTCGACCACCTCGAAGCGCCAGCCTTGCGCATCGACGCATTCGCCGGTCGCCGGCAGGTGATGCAGGTGCGCCAGCACATAGCCCGCGACGGTCTCGTAGTCGCGGTTTTCCGGCAGGTCGATGCCGAGCACGTCGGCCATCTCGTCGGCCTGCATGTAGCCGGCGAGCAGCCATGAGCCGTCCTCGCGCTTGACGGCATTCTCCTCGTCGCCGGCATCGGTGTCCGCCCGGAACACGCCGGTGATGGCCTCGAGAATGTCGGCCGGGGTGACGATGCCTTCGAAATGGCCGTATTCGTCATGCACCAGCGCCATCGGCACGTCGGATTCCTTGAGCTTCTGCAGCACGTCCAGCGCATCGGCCTGGTCGTAGACGATGGGGGCCACGCGCGCATGCTTGCGCGGGTCGAGGGCGCGGCCGGCAAGCAGCGCGGCCAGCACGTCGCGCGTCTGGATGACGCCGACCATGACATCGACGCCGCCGTCGCCGGCAGGCAGGCGCGAATGCTGGGTTTCCATCAGCAGCTTGCGGATGGTGCTCTCGTCGGATTGCAAATTGATCCAGTCGACCTCGGTGCGCGGCGTCATCACCGCGCGCACGGCGCGGTCGCCAAGCCGCATGACGCCGGCGATCATGCGCCGTTCGTCGGATTCGATGGTGCCGTGGTGTTCCGCCTCGGCGACCAGCATCTTGATCTCCTCGTCGGTGACCTTCTCCTCGCTTTCGCCGCGCTGGCCAAGCAGCCACAGGAAAGCGCGGCCGGAGAAGTCGAGCAGGAACACCAGCGGCGCCGAAACGGTGGCAAGGATGGTCATCGCCGGGGCAGCGCGCGCGGCAACGCGCTCGGGATCGCGCAGCGCGATCTGCTTGGGCACCAGTTCGCCGACGATCAGCGAAAAATAGGTGATGATGGCAACGACGATGCCGACGCCGAGCGGATCGGCGACGGTCTCTCGTATGCCGGTCGAGGCCAGGAACTGCGCCAGCCTGTCACCCAGCGTGGCACCGGAAAACGCGCCGGAGAGGACGCCGACCAAGGTGATGCCGATCTGCACCGAGGACAGGAACTTGCCGGGATTGGAGCCAAGCTCGAGGGCACGGCCGGCGCCGTTGACGCCGCGGTCGATCATCGCCTTGAGGCGGGCCGGGCGCGATGAAACGATGGCGAGTTCGGACATCGACAAAAGGCCGTTCACGCAGATGAGGACGACCACGATAGCAATTTCGACGTATAGCATGAGGCTCAATAGCATTGCGGCGCGGTTTTCGAAAATAGACGGCCGGCATTTTTCAAGATCAAGACACGGCCATTCAGGCTGCATCGCCAAATCCTGAGTTGGCCGATCGCTCTATGGCAGCTGCGGCAACACCCCGACCATGGCCTTGCCGTCGGTGAAATAGGGATCGCCGCCGCCATTGCGGCCGGTGGTTGTCGCGCCGATGCCCGCCATGGCGCTGGTCGAGACCAATTCGCCGGCGGCATCCAGGTCGTGCATCAGAAAATCGCGTTCGGCATCGATGTCGGGTCCGATGTGATGGGTGATGGCGCCGGTGTCGTGGCTCAGCCCGACGCCTCGATCGAAGCTGGCCGAGCCCAGCCACAGCGGCCGGCCGTCATCGCCGGTCGCGCCGGTCTGCCAGAAGCGGACATGATGACGCCGGTCGGCACTGCCGCCGACCGGCTTTTCGAAGGCGAGATCCTGGGCGCGGCCCTCGAACAGCAGCCGGCTGACCGGCGCGTCGGGATAGGGGCGAGAGAACAGCACGCTTTCGCCGATATCGATCGCGGTCTTCAAGGTCACGGCATCGGCGGTGTCCCAGCCGGCGACGGCAAAGGCGTGGACAACCTCCTTCCGGGTGCCGACAAGGCCGACATTGATCGGGTCACCCGGGATGCCCTGCGGCGTGTGCGTCACCATCTCGAAGCGCTGGTTGCGAAAGCCGCGATCCCTGAATGTCCAGAATTCCGGCGCGGCGAAATAGGCGAGCGCCAGATAGGCGGTGAGCAAGGCCGCCACCCAGATTGCAACGCGTCGCCGAAGGCTTCGTTGGCCCATCATTGCCGTCCGAATGTTCCGGCATCACTCCAAGCGGTGCCCTGTCCCTCCGGCAAAGGGCACCGGCATGCTGTTGTCCGATGCTCTAGCGGCAGGCGCGATAACCGTTCTTGCGGTTCTTGATGTCGAAATGGAAATGGTTGCGGTGGTCGTAATTGTAGCCGGGGCCGAGCACCGTGGTGAAATACTGGCAGCCGTCGGCGCGCACATTGTTGAGGAAGCCACGGGTGCGGAAGGCAAACAGGCCAGGCTTGCGCACGTCGATGTCGTCGCCATTGTTGAGTTCGATGCTCATGACGTCGAGCGCATTGCCCTTGCCGTGCTCCGACAGCACGCCTTCGCCGGCAATGTTGCGGCAGGAGTAGCTGGAGCCCTGGTGGATGGTTCTGACACCGGAGAAATAGCGCCAGCGGGCGGAGGGAACGAGTTCGTTCCTCGTCCAACCGGCGAAGGTGGCGGCCATGTCGCAGGTCAACGTCGCGGCGGGCTTCATCTGGATGCTGCCGATGGCGGACACCTTTACGGGAAAGTCGATGCCGCACTGGCCCTCGTGGATCGGCGCGAGGTCGGTGTAGGCGACGTCGAGACGCTTCAATTGCTGGCGGCAGTCGGTTTCGCTGGCCGGCATCTGCTCGACCGGCGACATCGGCTCATCCATGCGCGGATAGGCGGCCTGCGTCATGTAGGGATTGGAGGGAACAAGCTTCTGCATGCCTGTGTATTGCGGCACGGCAGCGGTCTGGGAGCCGACATCGACGGCCGGCTCCAGCGACAGCACGCTGCCGGTGTTGCAGGCCGAAACCGCCGCGAGGGCAAGGCCGGCCGCCACCATCGCCGCAGGTTTCGATTGGCGCGCGGCGGCGAAAAACCCGGCGCGAAGTTTGCCAGTCATTGGCGGAATCCTATCCCCGAACCTGATCCCGATCAGGTTCTGCCTTTTGCCTGACCATGGTCTTTTCCGAAACCGGTTCCCGCTTTTCGGGATCATGGTTCAGATGTCCGGCATTTTAACGGTCAAGGGTAAAGGAAAACTCAGCGGCAGCGTTCATGCCTGCGGCCAAAATGCGGCAAGCCGTCTGCGCGGACCGTACTCATTGGCAGAACGTGCCGCCATGCCGGCGCGGCTCGAGATCGAGATGGAAATGCAGGGAATGATCGGCGTCGGCGCCCGGACCCAGCACGGTCTTGAAGGGACCGCAGGCGGCCTTGCGCACGGCGTCGAGGAATTTGCCTTCCTTCTCGGGCGGCGCCGGACCGACTTCGATGTTCTTGCCATCCGACAGCGTGAAGCTGGCGATGTCGAGCGCGTTGCCAAAGGCGTGCTCCGACAGTTTTCCGGTGCCATGGCGCGGCCGGCAGACAAAGGCCGATGCCTGGCCGATCGATTTCAGATCGGCGCCGAATTCGGCCTTCGCCGCCGGCTGGATGACATCAGCGGCAAAGCGTGCCGCCGCCTCGGCCATCGGGCAATTGAGCTCGGTGCCAGGCGCGATGGCAACCGACCTGCCGAGTGTCTTCAGCACCAGGGGATAGGGGATCGAGCAGCCGATTTCGGGGTTGCTTTCAGCCTTGTGCTCCTCGAACTCGACGCCGAGCGTCTTCAGCCGCTCCCGGCAGGCGATTTCCTCCTGCGGCATCTTCTCGCCGGGCAGATCGGCCGAGCGCGGGTCGGGGAGGATTTTCTTGTCGCCCGCATCCGCTGGCTTTTGCTGCGGCTGCGGGGCGACGGCCGGCGGCCCAACGTCAGGCCCGGCATTGGCCGGCTTCGGCGTGGGCGTCGGCGCGATGGCTGGCGGCTCTGGCTCACCTTCGCTATCGGCCGTCGGTTCGGGAAGCGCCTGCTTTTTCTGACGGGATTTTTCTTCATTGAACCGATCGGACGCGCCGGCGGTCTTGGGAACGTCCGTCTTTTGCTCATCCTGCGTCGATGAATCAGCCTTTGCCGCATCCGCCGGGCGCGGTTCGGGCACGGGAATAGCGGCGGGCGATACCACCGGTTCCTGTGTTTTCTGCGGTATCCGGTTCGGCGTGACCTGCTGGTTGCGTCGCGGTTTCAGCGGCTGCCGGCCCCGCGGGTTCAACGGCTGGTCGACCCGCGGTGTCAGCGGCTGCTCCACCCGCGGTGTCGGCGGCTTGTGATGCCTGTGACGATGTCTGGCGTCGGCCGGCACAACCAGCAGAGCCGTGACGGCCATGACCAGTGCAATCCTGCATGTTCGGGAAAAGACAAGCGACGCCATCGCCGTCAACGGCGCCAACGCTCGGAGGTTGCCTGCACGCCATCACGAACGGTAACCGCGCCGTTACGCGCCGATTGCTTCCAGCCCTTCCTCCAGCCAGTCGGCAAGCAGCGGCATGCCAAGCAGGTATTTCGCCGTGCGCCTGTTGGCGCGCTCGCGCGCCGCTGCCAGGGCGTCGGTCCATTCGGAGGCGTCATAGTCGCCGCGACCGACCCAGGCGAGCGCGACGAGTTCGGCTGCTTCATCGACATTGAGGTCGTTGATCAGCTCGCGCAACTCTTCCTCGGTGAGGTTTTCCGAACTTTCCTCGGCAAGGCCGTCATGGTGATGGTTGGCATGCGCCTCGCCATCGAGTTCGATCTCGTGTTCGGCACCATCGGCATAGTCTTCGTTGACGCCGGCGCTGAGCGCCTTGGCCTTGAGGATGAACAGGCGCACGGTGTCAGGGCCGATCGAAAGCTCCCAGTCCTTTTCAAGCCGCTGCTGCACGGGTTTTCTCCGTCGGGTCGTTTGCTGGATGATAGCGGATTTGCGGCATCCGTCACCTCGTGTTCTCCCGGACGAATTTTTTTTCGGGATGAAACGCAAGCCACCCCGCGTTAGTGTTGCATTGTCACACCTTCCAGGAGGCTTCGATGCATAAAAGAATGCTCATCCAGGCGGCGAGCGCGCTCGTCGCCCTACAGTTTCTTGCTGTTCCCGTATTCGCCGCTGGCAGTAGCAGCGGTGGCAGCGACCAGACCACCACCCAGTGCAAAAAGGGGGAAGTCTGGGACAAGAAGAAGCAGAAATGCGTGCCGCCCAAGGAAGGCATGCTGGACGACGACAGCATCTATGATGCCGGACATGCGCTGGCGATGGCCGGCCGCTATGACGAGGCGATCGCCGTGCTCAGCCTCGCCGCCAACAAGCAGGATCCGCGCATCCTGAACTATCTCGGCTATTCGCACCGCCATTCCGGCCGCGTTGCCGTCGGCCTCGGCTACTACGAGGAAGCGCTGCGCATCGATCCCAACTACACGCTGGTGCGCGAGTATCTCGGTGAAGCGCATCTGCAGATCGGCGATCTCGCCGGCGCCCGGCAGCAGTTGACGGAGATCGAAAAGCGGACCGGCAAGGGTTCGCGCGAATACGGCATGCTGGCTGAGCAGATCGACCATTTCATGAGGGGCTGATTCGCCTCCCAGGGCTCCTTGATCCGGCCGCGATTGCTCGCGGCCGGAATTTTGTTGCCGGCCGTCCGTGGTCCGCATCCGCCGTGACGGCATTTGCGAAAGCAGCGGACGATTTTTTCAAAACTGATTTTTTGGCGTGAAAAACCCGCGAAGATTGCTATATTGTGGAAAATTGCGGTGAAACGGTTCCGTTAGCCCGAGGCTGCCGGACCGTTTTCTTTTTGTACCCATCGACAAGGCTTTCCCCGAAACGCGGGGGTGGCGGCAGGAAAGGTCAGGCATCATGAACAAGGTCCCGATGACAGGCGAGGGGTTCGCGTCATTGAAGGAAGAACTGCGTTGGCGCCAGCAGGAAGAGCGGCCGCGCATCATCGAGGCGATCTCCGAAGCGCGCTCGCATGGCGACCTGTCCGAAAATGCCGAATACCACGCCGCCAAGGAGGCGCAGAGCCTCAATGAAGGCCGCGTCAACGAGCTCGAGGATTTCATCGCGCGGGCCGAGGTGATCGACGTCAGCAAGCTCAGCGGCGACAAGGTCAAGTTCGGCGCCACCGTGGTTCTCGTCGACGAGGACACCGAGGAAAAGAAGACCTACCGGATTGTCGGCGACCAGGAAGCAGACGTGAAGTCAGGCCGCATCTCGATCTCCTCGCCGATCGCGCGGGCGCTCATCGGCAAGGAAGTCGGCGACGCCATCGAGGTCAACGCACCCGGTGGTGCGAGGGGCTACGAAATCGTCCAGGTGCAGTTCATCTAGGGCACTGCGTGCGGGGGCTATTTAAGCCTAGGTTTGCGCTGCCCCTCATTGCCCTGCCGGGCATTTCTCCCCGTATAGTGACGGGGAGAAAGATGCTGTCATCGATGGTTTCGCCAAATTTCAACGGTGCAAAAGGGCGCTGGCGCAGCGCGCAGATCCCTTCTCCCCGTCACTATACGGGGAGAAGATGCCGGCAGGCGGATGAGGGGCAGCGCTAACCTTTCCGATTGAATTGATTGGATAAATTAATCGTTGCCGGCGGCGCTGACCTTAAGCTCCAGTAGTCTGTCTACTTCCGCCACCACCGCATCCGGCGTCACACGCGCCGCTGTCGAAGCCAGCAGCGTCGACGCGTATGCCCCACGTGGACCCGTCAAACCCGGTTCCGTCGCCAGGAACACCGCAACCGTCGGCAGGCCGAAGGCGCTGGCGAGGTGGGTGAGGCCGGTGTCGGCGCCGATCACCAGCGTCGAATGTCCGATGATCCCGGCAATCTCGGCAAGCGGCGATTTCGGCACCACGATCGTCGATGGTACGGCTTTGGCGATTGCTTCGGCCACGGCTTTTTCACGCTCGTTCGACCATGTGGTGACCGGGATCATTCCCCTCCCAGTCAGCAGGCGTGCGATTTCGATCCAGTCGCCGGCCGGCCATTTCTTGTCCTCGCGGCTGGTGCCGTGCAGCAGGAAAGCGGTTCTTCCGCTGACGCCGGCGATGTCGCCGGCCGGTGGTACGATGCCGGAGTCCAGCATCGACAGATCAGCCTGATAGCCGAGCGCCAGCCCGAACAACCGCCTCGTGCGTTCGATGGCGTGCAGGCCGCGCGGCACGGCGTAGCCGAATTCGTAGAACAAGGCGGCCGAAGGTTCGCGCGCGCTCGACCGGTCGAAGCCGGCAATCGGCGCGTCCGCCTGCCGCGCCACCAGGGCCGATTTCAGCAGGCCCTGCGCATCGATGACCAGGTCGTAGCGGCATTCGCGCAAGGATCGGCGCAGCGCGGCCGCCTCGCGCCAGGTACCGCCGCTGAACAGGGCCTTGCGCCAGCGCCTGATGGCGACCGTATGAATCCTGTCGATCGCCGGGTGCAGCGCCACGATGCCGGCGAATGCCTCTTCCACACACCAGTCGAAGGACACGTCCGGCCGGTTCAGGCGGGCATCCTCGACGGCTGGAAAGGTGTGGATGACATCGCCCATCGACGACGTCTTGACGATGAGGACCTTCATGCCGCGGCCGGGAGTTCCAGCAGGCGTTCCGCCGCTGCCGCGACCTGCCGGACTTCAAGCGTCTTCAGGCAGTTGAGATGGCCGAGCGGGCAGACCTTCTGGTGGCAGGGAGAGCAGGACAGGCCGAGCCAGACCAGTTCGCGGCGCTCCGCCAGCGGCGGCGTATTTTTGGGCGAGGTCGAGCCGTAGACGGCAACGATCGGCGTGCCAACGGCGGCGGCGACATGCATCAGCCCGCTGTCGTTGGACACCGCCAGCCTTGCCGCCGATATCAGGTCGATGGCGTCCTCCAGCCGCGTCTGGCCGGCAAGGTCGACAACTCCGGGTGCGAGTGCGGCGATCTCCGCCGTCACGTCGCGGTCGTTCTTCGAGCCGAACAGCGCGACCTTGAAGCCCTTGGCCATGAAGCCGCGGGCAAGGCCGGCATAGCTTTCGCTCGGCCAGCGCTTGGCCGGGCCGAACTCGGCACCAGGCATAAGCGCCACGAATTTCCGCGGCGTCAGTCCGAAACGATCGAGCAAGGCGGTCTGGTTGTTCGTATCCACGGTTAGCCTGGGCGCCCGGAAACTGCCGCCCTGGGCGAGGCCGAAATAGGCCTGCGCGGTGCGTCGTTTGATGCTGTCGGGCAGCGGCACGATGTCGGTCAGCAGGCCATAGCGCATTTCGCGCAAATTGCCGAAACGGCGTGGAATGCGGGCAAAGAACGGGATCAGCGCCGATTTCCAGCTTCCCGGCAGGACATAGGCCATGTCGTAGCGGCCGCGCAGCAGGCGGCCGAAGCGACGGCGAATGGTGAATTCGAGCGCGCCGGGTTTCAGCGGGAAATCGATCTGCTGGCGTATTTCGGGCATGCGCTTGACCAGCGGCGCGGCCCAGGCCGGCGCCAGCACATCGATCGCGGCATTGGGATGCAGCTCTCTCAGCGCCGAGAACAGGCACTGCGCCATCACCATGTCGCCCACCCAGCGTGGGCCGATCACGAGGATCGTTGGGCTTTCAGCCATTCGACATAGTCTCTGACGCCGGTTTCCACTGTTCGAAATTGGCCATTGTAACCGGCCGCGCGCAAGCGGGACATATCAGCTTGCGTAAAGCTCTGGTAGCTGCCCTTGAGGTGATCGGGGAATTCGATGAACTCGATCTCGCCTTTGCCGAGGGTGTCGATGACCGTCTCGGCGATGGCGCGGAAGGGCTGGGCGCGGCCGGTGCCGCAATTGAAGATGCCGTTCGAGCCGCGTTTCCACAGCCACAGATTGACGTCGGCGACATCGCCGACATGGATGAAGTCGCGGCTCTGCTCGCCCGGTCCGAAGCCATCATAGGCACCGAACAGTTTCGGATTCTCGCCCCGTTCGACCTGGTTGAACAGATGGAAGGCGACCGAGGCCATGGCGCCCTTGTGCGCCTCGCGCGGGCCATAGACGTTGAAATAGCGCAGGCCCGCGACCTGCGAATGATCGGTGTCGAAGACGGTGCGCCTGACATAGTCGTCGAACAGCTTCTTGGAGTAGGCGTAGACGTTGAGCGGCCGCTCGAGCGCCGGGTCCTCGCGAAACTCGGAACCGCCGCCGTAGACGGAAGCGGAGGAGGCGTAGAGGAAGGGTACGCGCAACGCCTGGCAGGCGTGCAACAGCCGCTTCGAGAAGGCGTAATTCACCTCCATCATGAACTTGCCGTTCCATTCGGTGGTGGTCGAGCAGGCGCCCTGGTGGAAGACGGCCTCGATGCGGCCAAGTTCGCCGGCTTCGAGACGGGCCAGGAAATCGTCCTTGTCGAGATAGTCGGTGATGCTGAGATCAGCGAGATTGGCGATCTTGTGGCCGTCGGTGAGGTCGTCGACAACCAGGATGTCGTCATGGCCTTCGGCATTGAGCGCGGCGACGATGTTTGAGCCGATCATGCCGGCGCCGCCCGTGACGATGATCATGAAGGCCTCTGGTTGGCTGCGATTCCGGTCCTTATAAGGGACGCCGGCCGGGCTGTCGACAAAGCAGGCGCGAACGCCGGAGCCGCCGCCACAGTGGCGCCGCAAAGCTTTCGCTCAGTCGGGACCCGCCGGCTCGGCCGATCGTGAGGGACAGAGAATGCCGTCGACCGAACTGCTCATCGCTTTTTTCGCCACCACGGCGATCTTCGCCTACATCCCTGGCCCGGCCATGCTCTACGCCGCCGCGCAGACGATGGCGCGTGGCCGCTGGTCGGGGCTGACGGCAGCACTTGGCATTCATCTCGGCGGCTATGTGCATGTCTTCGCGGCAGCCGCCGGGTTGTCGGTGCTGTTCCACGCCGTGCCGCCGCTCTACATGGCGGTCAAGCTGGTCGGCGCGCTCTATCTGATCTGGCTCGGCATCTCCTTGTTCCGCAAGCGCGTGGATGGCGATGCGGCGCTGCCCGCGATCGAGCGGAAATCGGCCCGTCGCGCCTTTTTCGAGAGCATCACCGTCGAGGTGCTCAATCCGAAGACAGCGATCTTCTTCATGGCATTCCTGCCGCAGTTCATCGATGCCTCGGCGGCGTTTCCGGTCTGGCTGCAGTTCGTCGTGCTCGGAACCATCGTCAATCTGATGTTCTCCTCGGCGGATGTCGTCTGCGTGTTCCTGGCGGGCGCCGTGATCGGCCGGCTGCGGCGCTCCAGCCGCGCACAGCGCCTGATGCAGCGGGCCGGCGGCGCGGTGCTGGTCGGGCTCGGCGTCCACGTCGCCTTGCAGAAGAGCTGACGCGGCGAGCCGCCGTTGCGCCGGCTTGAATTGCGGTATATCGGCATCGCCATGAAACGACCGGTCCCGCCAACCGACCCAAAACATTCCAGACACGGGTTTTCCAGCGCGTTGCAGATGACATGATCAAGCACAATCCGCCTTCGCCCGAACCCTTGCACCGAGCCATTGCGCGCTTCGGCAATATCGCCGTCCTGGTGGTCGGTGACCTGATCCTCGACCGTTTCGTCAATGGCGTGATCGAGCGGATCTCGCCGGAAGCGCCGATCCCCGTGCTGCACGGGCGCGGCGAAACCTCGGCCATTGGTGGCGCCGGCAATGTCGTGGCCAACATCATCTCGCTTGGGGCTCGTGCCATTCCGGTGTCGGTGATCGGCACCGACGCGGCCGGCGACAGCCTGATGCGAATGCTTGGCGAGCTTGGCGCCGACACGGCGGGCCTGGCGCAGGAGCGCGGCCGCATGACGTCGTCGAAGAGCCGGTTCAGCGCGCTCAACCAGCAGGTGCTGCGCTTCGACGAGGAGGAGATCAAGCCGCTCGGCGAAGCGGAGCGGGCAGGCCTGGTTGGCCATTTCCGCGCGGCACTCAAGCGTGCCGACATTGTCATCCTGTCCGACTACGGCAAGGGCATCCTGCTCGACGGCGTCGCCGGCGAACTGATCGCCATCTGCCGAGAGGCGGGCAAGCCGGTGCTGGTCGACCCGAAAGGCCGCGACTATGCGCGCTATGCCGGGGCAACCGCCATCACCCCCAATCGCAAGGAGCTTGGCGAGGCCGTCGGCCATGCGCTGTTTGCCGACGACGAGATCGTGGCCGCGGCCCGCCAGCTGATTTCGGCGCACGGCTTCGACTTCGTCGTCGCGACACGCAGCGAAAAGGGCATGAGCGTGATCGGCCCAACCGAGGCGCGCCACATCGCCACCCAGGCGCGTGAGGTGTTCGATGTCTCGGGCGCCGGCGATACGGTGATCGCGAGCTTCGCGCTGGCGCTGGCGGCGGGTGCCGATCCTGTCGCGGCGGCCTCGATCGCTAACGCCGCTGGCGGCGTCGTGGTGGGAAAGCGCGGCACCGCGCGGCTGACGGTCGAGGAACTCACCGGCGCGCTGTTCCGCTCGCACGGACCGACCGCCCACAAGGACGCCATCCTCGATGCCACATCAGCCGCGCGCATGGTGGCGGCATGGAAGGAAGAGGGTCTGAGCGTCGGCTTCACCAATGGCTGCTTCGACATCCTGCATGCCGGCCATGTCAGCCTGCTGCACGCGGCGCGCAGCCAGTGCGACCGGCTGGTGCTCGGCCTCAACAGCGATGCCTCGGTACGACGGCTGAAGGGCGCGGGGCGGCCGGTCAACGACCAGCATGATCGCGCCTGCGTGCTTGCAGCCCTGGCCTCGGTCGATGCGGTCGTGGTGTTCGATGAGGACACGCCGCTGGCGCTGATCGAAGCCTTGCTGCCCGACATACTGGTCAAGGGCGCCGACTATACGATCGACACCGTGGTCGGCGCCGATGTGGTGCAGAAGGCCGGCGGGCGCGTCGTGCTGGTCGATCTCGTCGCCGGCAAGAGCACCACCAGCACGATCGGCAAACTGCGCGCCGGCGGCACCACAAACTGAGGTTTTCATGTCTGAACTGAACGATTATCTGGTCCGCTCGGCGGCTGCCATCGACGCCATGGTCGAGCGCGACCTGACCAGCGAGATGGAGCGGGCGGTGAGCGCCGTCGTAACGGCGCTTTCGTCGGGGAAAGCCTTCCTGATCTGCGGCAATGGCGGCTCGGCCAGCGATGCCATCCACATCGCCGGCGAACTGGTCGGCCGCTTTCTCAAGGAGCGCAAGGCCTACAATGTCATCGCGCTGCCGGCCAATGCCTCCGTGCTGACCGCCTGGGGCAATGACTACGGCTTCGACACCGTGTTTTCGCGCCAGGTCGAGGCGCATGGCTCGGCGGGCGGCGTGTTGCTGGCGATCTCGACCAGCGGCAATTCGCCGAGCATCCTGGCCGCCGCCGAACAGGCGCGAATGATGGATATGACGGTTATCGGACTGACCGGCGACACCGGCGGCAAGCTCAAGCCGCTGTGCGACATCCTGCTCAACGTGCCGTCGACCTCGACGCCGATCATCCAGCAAGGGCATCTGTGCCTCTACCACCATCTATGCGAGGTGGTCGAAGCGCGCCTCAGCAATGGCTGACAAGTTCGGGACGGCGCACCCGCTGACCGAGCCGGGCGTATGGGTCGAGCGGATCGGTGACCGGGTTTTCCCGGGGCGCCTGCCGGCGCTGTTCCTCGACCGTGACGGCACCATCAATGTCGATACCGACTACCCCAGCAACCCGGATGAGATCGTGCTGCGCGACGATATCGTGCCAACGATCGCAGCCGCCAACCGGGCCGGCATCCCGGTTGTCGTGGTCACCAACCAGTCCGGCATTGCGCGCGGCTATTTCGGCTGGAGTGTCTTCGCCGACGTGAACGGCCGCGTGCTCGAACTGTTGCGCGACCAGAGCGTGTTCGTCGACATGGTGCTTGCCTGTGCCTACCACGAGGCGGGCGTCGGACCGCTCGCCCTTGCCGACCATCCGATGCGCAAGCCCAATCCGGGGATGCTGATCGAGGCGGCGAAGCGCCTAGACCTCGATCTGCGGCGATCCCTGATCGTCGGCGACAAGCTGGCCGACATGCAGGCAGGGCGGCGCGCCGGCCTCGCGCAAGGCTGGCTGGTCGATGGCGAGGCGGCGGTTCAGTCCGGCTTTGCCATCAGGCCCTTGCGCGGCAGCAGCGACCTCGGCGGCCTGCTTGCCGCCATCGAAACGCTCGTTCGGGCGCCGGACTAACCGATCAGGACCCGGCCTGACGGCTCAAGCCGGATCGTTGCCTTGCGAAGCTTCATACAGTTTGGCCTCGGTGGCATAGGAATAAATCATCACCGACATCGAGTAGATGAAACCATGCCGGCCGCACAGGAAGTAGCGCTTGGCCAGGTAGAACTTCAGGAAGTTGCCGAGCGGCGACAAGACCAGCCGTACAAGGCCCGGTTTCTTGCCCCTGTCGACCAGCGTCGCAACCTTGAGGCTGGAGTAAGCGTTGGCGCGGGCAAGGTCCTCCTCGACCGATATTTCGCGGCGATGCAGCAAGACGCCGCTCTCGATCGTGCTGGTCTCGCCCGGCACGCCGAAGGATTCATGCACGCGAGCGCTCAGATCCAGGGTGGCGCCTTCGCGGCGAAAAAGTCGCAGCAGCCTGTTGTGCAGCACCCAGCGATGCGCGTAGCCGTAGCCCTTCAGCCAATCGCGGCGGCGGATGTACCATCCGCCCATGCTGTCGCTCGCTGTCCGCGTCGCGGTGATGATTGACTGCCGCAGCCGGTCGTCGACCCGCTCGTCGGGATCGATCGAAAGACACCAGGGCTGGGTGGCGTGTTCGAGCGCGAATTGCCTCTGACGAGGAAAACCCGGCCAGTCATTGTGCAACAGCCTTATCGGGTAGCCCCTGGCGATGTAGCTTTGCACGCATTCGATGGTGCCGTCCGTCGAACCGGAATCGACGATGATGATCTCGGCGCAGAAGTCGATGCTTTCCAGGCATGGGCCGATCATGTCGGCCTCGTTCACGCAGATAATAAGCGCCGAGACCGGGCTTGCAAATCGAGTCATGGTCCCCTTCCCATGGCGGATTGTCCGCGGAATCTACGCTGCTTGCGCCACCTATCCTTACGCAATTCCGGACGGAAAACCGTTACACAGTTTTCCTGGAATTGCTTTAGGAAACCGATCAGGCGGCAAGCCGGACAGCGCCATCCAGCCTTCTACACGAGCGTCTGTCGGATACCAACGCGGCGCCGGTGTGGCGAAACGCCGGAATTCACACCGGCTCGCGCGCCGGCGGTTCGACCGGTCTCAAGGCCGCTCGAACGAGACCAGCCCTTCGTCCTTGACCCGGCGGATGGTGAGCGCGGTGCGCACCGTGTCGACATTCGGGGTAGAAGTCAGTTCCTCGATGACGAAGGTCTGGAAGGCGCCGAGGTCGCTTGCCACGCAATGCAGCAGGAAATCGGATTCGCCCGACACCATCCAGGCGTCGCGCACGATCGGCCAGCCGCGCGTGCGCTCGGCAAAGGTGCGCAACTCGGCATCGGACTGGTGATGCAGCCCGACCAGGCAGAAGGCGACGACATCGAGGCCGAGCGCCGGCGCGTTGAGCAGCGCGCGGTAGCCGCGAATGATGCCGGTTTCCTCCAGTCGCTTGACGCGGCGCAGGCAGGGCGGCGCCGAAATGCCGACGCGGTTCGACAGTTCGACATTCGTCATGCGCCCATCGGCCTGGAGCTCGCGCAGGATCTTCCAGTCGATGGCGTCGAGGTCGGCCTTGAGCGGCATGAGGGTTCTCGAGAAGTCAGGAGCATCACGAAAGAATCTTGCGTGATTTTGTAATTAAACGACTTCGCTGTCCATTCCATCCCTCGCCCGGAATATTTCGGAGGATCAAGGCGGGAGACAGGGTGCGACAAAGCTTTCCGGGGACGAACGCCAACTTGCCTTGCTGGCGTCGCAGGCAACACTTACATTACGCGCGATATCGACGAGTTTTCCATGCCGCAATTGCCGGCAGTCCTCCGCAGAGGCTTCCAGATGACCACCAAGCACGCGCCCGTTCTCATCATCGGTTCCGGCCCGGCCGGCTATACGGCGGCGGTCTATGCTGCCCGCGCCATGCTGAAGCCGATGCTGGTGGCCGGCCTGCAGCAGGGCGGCCAGCTGATGATCACCACCGACGTCGAGAACTATCCCGGTTTCGCCGACCCCATCCAGGGTCCCTGGCTGATGGAGCAGATGCTGAAGCAGGCCGAGCATGTCGGCACCGACATCATCAACGACATCATCACCGAGGTCGACCTCAACGTACGGCCGTTCCGCGCCAAGGGCGATTCCGGCACCACCTACACCGCCGATGCGCTGATCATCGCCACCGGCGCGCAAGCCAAATGGCTGGGCATCCCGACCGAGCAGACCTTCATGGGCTTCGGCGTCTCGGCCTGCGCCACCTGCGACGGTTTCTTCTATCGCGGCAAGGATGTCGCCGTGATCGGCGGCGGCAATTCGGCGGTGGAAGAAGCGCTCTATCTGTCGAATCTCGCCAGGAGCGTCACGGTCATCCATCGGCGCAGCGACTTCCGCGCCGAGCGCATCCTGCGCGAACGGCTGCTGAAGAAGGACAATGTCCGCGTCATCTGGGACACTGTGGTCGACGAGATCACCGGCCGCCCCGGCAAGGCGCCGCTGCCGCCCTCGGTCGAAGGGCTGAAACTGCGCAATGCGGTGACCGGCGTCGAAACGCATCTCAAGGTCGACGGCGTGTTCGTGGCGATCGGCCACGCGCCGGCGGTCGAGCTGTTCGTCGGCAAGCTGAAGCAGAAGCCCAACGGCTATCTGTGGACGGCACCGGATTCGACCCGCACCGATGTGCCCGGCGTGTTCGCGGCCGGCGACGTCACCGACGATGTCTACCGCCAGGCGGTGACGGCGGCGGGACTCGGCTGCATGGCCGCGCTCGAGGCGGAAAAGTATCTGGCCGGCATCGAGGTGCACCGCGAAGCGGCGGAGTAGAGAGTTCAGAAAACGGCTGAGAGACGCCGTGTAAAAGCCTGATTTTTCATTCAGACGCCAAAAACAGAACGAGGGGTATCATGGCGTTGGATTGGGACAAGCTACGCGTGTTTCACGCTGCGGCGGAAGCGGGGTCGTTTACCCATGCGGCCGAGACTTTGCATTTGTCGCAATCGGCGATCTCGCGGCAGGTCAGCGCGCTCGAGCATGATGTCGGCGTGCCGCTGTTCAACCGCCATGCCCGCGGCCTGGTGCTGACCGAACAGGGCGAAATGCTGTTCCGCACGGCGCATGACGTGCTGATGAAGCTCGAAACGATCAAGTCGCGGCTGACCGAGACCAAGGACCGTCCCTCGGGCGTGCTCAGGGTGACGACGACGGTCGGGCTGGGTGCTGGCTGGCTGACCGAGCGCGTGCAGGAATTCATCGAACTCTATCCTGAAATCAGCCTGCAACTGATCCTCGCCAATGAGGAACTCGACCTCACCATGCGCCAGGCCGATTGCGCTATCCGGCTGCGCCAGCCGCAGCAGCCGGACCTCATCCAGCGCCGCCTGTTCACCGTGCATTTCCACCTTTACGCGGCTCCCTCCTATGTGGCCAAATACGGCAAGCCGGCTTCGGTCGCCGAGCTGAAGAACCATCGCATCGTCACCTTCGGCGTGCCGGTGCCGTCGCATCTGTCGGAGCTGAACTGGCTGGAGACGGTCGGCGATTTCGAAGGCGGGCAAAGAGTGCCGACGCTGCAGATCAACGACATATTGTCGATCAAGCGTGCCGTGGAGGGCGGAGCCGGCATCGCCATGCTGCCCGACTATGTGATCAGCAAGGATTCCGGCTTGGTGCAGTTGCTGCCGGAGACCGAGGTGCCGTCCTTCGACACCTATTTCGCCTATCCCGACGCGATGAAGAACCAGGCCAAGCTGCATGTGTTCCGGGATTTTATCATTGCGAAGGCCAGAAGCTGGTCGTTCTGAGGGCGTGTCGCTGTTCAGATGATGCCGGCCTGACCTGAAAGCCCGACATGCCCTCAAACGGCGCTGCTGCTTTTCTTCAGCTCAGCCCCGCCATGGCGTCAAGCGTGGCAGCCAGCCGGGCACGGCACGGCGATAGGTTTCGTATTCGGAGCCGTAGCGACGGGCAAGCGTCGGCTCTTCGTAGAACCTCACGAAGGAGGTCATGACCGCAGCCGCAATGACTGCATAGGCGGCGAGCGTCCAGCTCAAGAAAAGCAGCGCCTGGCCCAGGATGATCGACAGCACAGCGATATACATCGGGTTGCGGACATGGCGGTAGATGCCGCCGATCACCAGCTTCTCGGTCGGCGCCACCGGCGCGGGCGTGCCCAGCCCCTCAAGCGCGAAGCGGGCGAAGGCGTGGAGCAGCACCGCTACCGCCGCGACGATCAGCAGCCCGCCAATCGGGACAAGGCCCGGCAGCCTCGACCATGGCAGCCTCCAGCGATCGGTCAGCAGCCAAGGTACCAGACCGGCAACCACGCCAGGCGCCGCGATGAAGAAGGCCGCACTGCCGGCGATCGCCGAAAAAGTCCGCATTGGGGCTTCCTCCCTGATTGCCTGAGAAATGAACGCCTGCTGCCCGATTCAACGCCATTGCGAAGTTTTGGCATTTTGGGGCAAAAACCGGTCGTGATTTGCGATTCTGTAGTGATGATCGTCCTGTCCAGCGCTCCGTTTCGGGATTTTTGCTGGTCCTATTGGCGCCAGTTTTGGGTTAGACCACAGCCTGCGTCTTTTTGCATGCGTGTGTTGCAAAATAGATGCTTGTTTCTTGGGCATGATGAGCACATATGTAGATCATCTCTGGGGCGCGTTCTCCTCCCATTAGCGCCCTTGAGTGTTCCCCTCTGGAGGTTAGCCTTAACAGGCACTTCCAATCAAACTCAGCCGGATCTTCGTTGATCCGGCTTTTTTGTTGCCTGCGTCCTGTCGGCACCGCTGAAAAGTCCAACAGAATTGCCACGTAACAGTGACATGTAACCTCTGGTAACATGTCGCGGGCGCTGGTCGCGTGCTATGCAGATCATAGGACGCGGTGTGGTTCGGACGGGAGATGGGGGCATCACTCGGACGGGCCCGGGCTCAGGCGGCTACCGCGTCCCAACCATTCTTCCGCCGAAGCTTGGCGGCACCAGGTGCGGCGGACCTGCCGTTTTTACCTCCCAGGAAAACGGTCCGCGATAAAACGACGTCCGGTTTCCGCTGGGCGTCGTTTTCATTCAAGGCGCGTCGCGCCGAGACAGGTTCAGTCGACTCGCCTTAAACTTTTGTTTTCATGCATCTCGTTGTCGCAAGACCGCTGCGCACTTTGGGGCGACAGGCGTTGCCCCCTCGAACCGAGGTTCGAGGGGGCAGGCGGCGTGGCGACAGGATCAGGCAGCCTTGCCGCTGGCGTTCATCGCCTCGTCGGCAAGGCGACCGGTAAGTTCTGCCATGTGGTCGAAGGCGGCGCGGTAACTGGCGACGCCCGCTGTCGCCGAGCGCAATTCGATGATCAGGTCGCCGATCTCGGCTTGCGGCATGGTTGCCTCGACGACATCCCACCCCGGCCAGCCAGGCCGCGCGTCATAGCCAAGGATCTGGCCGCGCCGCTGCGGGATCAGCGCGATGATCTTCGAGGTCGCGTCGGATGGGGTGACGATCTCGACCTTCATCACCGGTTCCAGAAGCACCGGCGAGCAGGCGGCCATGCCTTCCTTCATCGCCAGCCTGGCCGCCATCTGGAAGGCCATGTCGGAGGAATCGACCGCGTGATAGGAGCCATCCGACAGGTTGACGGCGACATCGACCACCGGGAAGCCGAGCGGGCCGGACTTCAAATAGTCGCGCACGCCAGTCTCGACCGACTGGATATAGGTCTTCGGCACGACGCCGCCGGTGATGGTGTCGGTGAACTGGAAGCCGGAGCCGCGCGGCAGAGGTTTGATCTCGATCACCACATCGCCGAACTGGCCATGGCCGCCGGACTGCTTCTTGTGGCGCCCGCGCTGCTGCGCCGTTTTGCGGATCGTCTCGCGGTAGGGCACCGCCGGGGCGTGGCCTTCGACCGGAATCTGGTTCTTGCCTTCCAGCCGCTCGCGCACGACACGCAGATGCATCTCGCCATGGCCCGACAGCACGGTCTCGGCCGAGTCCTGGTTGTGGCGCAGACTGAGCGAAGGGTCTTCCTCGGCCAGCCGCTGGATGGCGGCGGACATCTTCACCTCATCCTTGCGCTCCTTGGGGCGCAGCGCGAAGGCGAAGACCGGCTGCGGCGGCTCGGCATCGAACAGCTGTTTGGTGCCGCCCTTGGCCGAGGTCAGCGTCTGGCCGGTCTTGACCTCATCCAGCTTGCCGAGCGCCACCGTATCGCCAGCCTTGGCGGTGGTGAGCTTGGACTGGTCCTTGCCGAGCATCCTGTAGATGCCGGAGACCTTCGCCGTGTCACCGCTGGGCAGCCAGAGCTCGGAACCGTCGACGACCTGGCCGGACAGGATGCGCGACACCGACAGCTTGCCGCCATGCGGTGTGTGAATGGTCTTCATCACCTGAACCACGGTGGCGCTGCCATCCGGTGCGCCGAGCCGCTTGCGGGTCGCCTCGATGTCGGGAGCGTCGTGGCGGATTGCCTTCAGGAGGCGCAGCACGCCATTGCCCTTTTCGGCGGTGCCGATCAGCACCGGCGTCACCGCGCCGTCGCGCAGATCGGCGGCGAGGTCGTCGAAGATCGCATCCTTGGGCGGCTCGATTTCTTCGAGCAGCTGTTCCATCAGCTGGTCGTCATGGTCGGCAAGGGTTTCCAGCATGGAGAAGCGCGCTTCGAGCTCGCGCGCCTTGTCGTCGCCCGGTATCTGCGCAATTTCGCTCTCGGCATATTCGCGATAGATATAGGCGCGCTCCAGCGCCAGATCGATCGAGCCGATGACGACGCCATCCTTGCGCAGCGGAATCTGGCGCAGCAGCAAAGGGACCGCACTTGCCGGCTGCAGCATCTTCAGCGTGTCGCGCACGCCGGCGATCGCCTTGTCGACCTTGTTGAGGAACAGGATGCGCGGCACGCCGAGATCGTCGAGCTTGCGCATGATCAGTTGCAGCGCCGGGATCTTCTTTTCGTCGGCCTCGGCCACGACCACCGCGAGGTCGCATGCGGCCAGCACCGGCTCGGCCTCGAAGGAGAATTCGATGGAGCCGGGACAGTCGACGAAGGTGATCTGCTCGCCCATGAATTCGGTGGTGGCGAAGGTCGCCTCGACGCTCATGGCGTGGGCGCGCGCCTCCGGCGAATGGTCTGAAACGGTGTTGCCCGAGGAAACCGGGTTCTGGCGGGGAATGGCGCCCGTGCGGGCCAATATGGCTTCGAGAAGTGTCGTCTTACCGCTTGCGAAGGGACCGACTATGGCAATGCATTTCGGTCCCGTGCGTCGTCCTCCGGCGCGAGTACCCATGACTGACCTCCACTCAGGCGTTTCCCTGGGGACCGACTGGCATTTCATGGTTCAGGCGGGGTCAATCGGTCCTGAGCGGCGGCCGGCCTGTTCGACCGTCGCGGGCGGGGTTCTTTTTGATTGCCTCCACCTGAAGGCATCGTCCCACTTGTTTGCCGGCAGGGCAAGAAAAATAGAAAATACGGCGCTGTGCCACGCGGCTCAGGCGCTCAGTGCGAACTGGCCTGTCTTGGCTGTGCGCAAGGGACCAACCTTGTCGCGCGGCATCGGCCTGCCGATGAAATAGCCCTGGAAACGATTGCAGCCGGCAGCTCTGGCGAGAGCGAACTCTTCTTGCGTCTCGACACCCTCGGCGACGATGGTGACATCCTGGATGCGCGCGATCTGGGCGAGCGCCGAAACGAAGATCTGCGCCACCTGGTCATGGGCGAGGCTGCGGATGTAGGAACGGTCGATCTTGATGCAGTCGATGGGCAAGGTCTTCAGATAGTTGAAGCCGCAATGGCCGGTGCCGAAATCGTCGAGCGCGATGTGGAAGCCGAGGCCGCGCAATGCTTCGAGGCGCCGCAGGATTTCGGGCGTGGCGGCGGTCGCGACCGTCTCGGTGATCTCGATGACGAATTGCGCCGCGGAGCGGCCAGTTTCCTTCAGCACGCGGTCGCACATGGTGACGATCTCGTCGCGCTTCAGCTGTTCGCCGGAGACGTTGATCGAGATGCTGCGACCGGGGAAATGGCCGATATCGGCGCAAGCCCGCTTGAACACCCATTCGCCGAGCATATCGATCAGCGTCGAGCGCTCGGCGATCGGAATGAATTCGGCCGGCGAGATCAGGCCGCGAACCGGATGGCGCCAGCGGATCAGCCCTTCGAAGCCATGGGTGGAACCGTCCGGGTTGACGATCGGCTGGTAGTGCAGCTCCAACTCACCGAGATAGACCGCGGCGCGCAATTCCCGCTCGACCAGCCGGCGGTAGCGCTTGTCGGACAGCATCTCCTCGTCGAACACGGTGACGCGGCCACGGCCCGCCGCCTTGCTTTCGTAAAGCGCCAGGTCGGCAACCAGCATCAGTTCCGTCGTGTTCGACGCATGTGTCGGCGCCAGCGCGACGCCGACCGAAATGGAGAGCGGAATGGTCCTGCCTTCATGGGATTTGCCGGCCCGCATGGCGTCCAGCAGTTGCCGCACATCCTTGTTGATGGCGGTGAGATCACCGTGCGGAATGATGACGCCGAATTCGTCGCCGCCGAGCCGACCGACCATGCCGCCGGCAAAGATGCGCTCGGCGGTCTTGACGAGATGCGCCAGGGTGCGGTCGCCGAACTGATGCCCGAACGTGTCGTTGAGCTGCTTGAAATGGTCGAGGTCGATCAGCAGCAGGGCCGCATCGCGCCGATCGCGCATGGTGCCCAGGCTGTTGCCCAGCGCTTCGAGGAAATAGCGGCGGGTCATCGCCCCCGTCATCGCGTCCCTGGTCAGGAAGTGATGCTTTTCGGCCTCGGCGGCGGCCGCGGATTTCAGGCTGTGGACGACGCTGCTGCGCATGTACATCAGTGCCAGCAAAGCCAGGCTGGTGGCGAGGACCGAGATCACAAAGGCGCCGCCGGAGGGCAGATTTTCCGACATCTCGACCGCGTCGAGCAACGCGGCGCCGATGCTGATCAGGAGCAAGGACTGGATGCCACGGTAGATCCGGCCGCTATGGTCCTTGATCGTCGCCAATATGCTCATCGCATCGCCCCCTGCATCCGCCGGCAAAGGGCTAGTGGGCAGCCGTTAAAAAGCCCTTGAGGCAGACACGCCTGGCCAGCAATTTGGCCACCCGTGCCGGCGATCCAACGTTCATGGTTAAGAAGCTTGGTGTGGAGACCGGCAGGGCAGCGGCGAAGGCCGATGGCAGTTGCACGGCGCGGCATATCGGAGGAAAGTGCCGGCTCGCGCCAATGCCAGGAGAGGCGGCTTTCCGCCGCCAGTCCGCCACCAGATCAAGGACCCACTGACCATGAAGATCATTGCCTGTGGCAGCGTGCCGACGATCATAGCGCCGGAAAAATACTTCACCGGCCGGGTGCTGCAGACGCCGATCATCGAGAAGGAGGCGCCGGCGCGGCTGCGGGCCACGCTGGTCAGCTTCGAGCCGGGCGCGCGCACCCATTGGCACACGCATCCGCTTGGCCAGACGCTCTATGTCACGTCAGGCGCCGGCCTTGCCCAGACATGGGGAGAGGCGATCCAGGAGATCAGGGCGGGCGACGTCATCTCGTTCGCGCCTGGCGAAAAGCACTGGCATGGCGCGGCGCCGAAATCGGCGATGACGCACATCGCCATGCAGGAGGCGCTGGACGGTGTCCATGCCGACTGGCTGGAAGCGGTGACGTCAGCGCAATATGGCGGCTGAGTGCCCCGAGCCGAGCTCACAAAAAACCCGGCGTTGAGCCGGGTTCTTTGCGAGGAGATTGGCCTGGTCAGGTCAGTGATGCGGTGAAGCGCTGGATGCGCGTGCAGGCTTCCTCCAGCAGCGCCTCCGAGGTGGCGTAGGAGATGCGGAAGTTCGGGCCGAGGCCGAAGGCCGAGCCGAACACCACTGCGACGCCCTCGGCCTCGAGCAGTTCCGAGCAGAAGGCCTCGTCGGTGTCGATCACCTTGCCGGCCCTGGTCTGCTTGCCGATCAACTGGGCGCAGGACGGATAGACATAGAAGGCGCCTTCCGGCGACGGGCAGGTGATGCCGCGCGCCTGGTTGAGCATGGAGACGACGAGGTCGCGCCTCCCTTGAAAGATCGCCTTGTTCCTGGCGATGAAGTCCTGTGGGCCGTTGAGCGCTTCCACCGACGCCCATTGCGCGATGGTGCAGGCGCCGGAGGTCTGCTGGCCCTGGATCATGTCCATCGCCTTGATCAGCTGGACCGGGCCGGCCGCATAGCCGATGCGCCAGCCGGTCATCGCATAGGCCTTCGACACGCCGTTCATGGTCAACGTGCGGTCATAGAGCCTGGGCTCGACCTCGGCGATGGTCTTGAAGACGAAGTCGCCATAGGTCAGGTGCTCGTACATGTCGTCGGTCAGCGTCCAGACATGCGGATGCTTCAGCAGCACATCGGCCAGAGCGCGCAGTTCGGCCTCGGTGTAGGCAGCGCCCGACGGGTTCGACGGCGAGTTCATCAGCAGCCATTTAGTTTTCGGCGTGATCGCCTTTTCCAGCACTTCGGCGGTCAGCTTGAAGCCATTGTCGATCGAGGTGTCGGCAAACACCGACGTGCCGCCGCAGATCGCCACCATTTCGGGGTAGCTGACCCAGTAGGGGCGGGGGATGATGACCTCGTCGCCAGGGTTCAGCGTCGCCATGAAGGCGTTGAACAGGATCTGCTTGCCGCCGGTGCCGACGATGGTCTGCTCGGGCTTGTAGTCGAGATTGTTCTCGCGCTTGAATTTCCTGGCGATCGCCTCACGCAGCGGCGCGATGCCCGAAACCGGCGGATACTTCGTCTCGCCACGGCGGATCGCCTCGATCGCCGCATTCTTGATGTTGTCGGGCGTGTCGAAATCCGGCTCGCCGGCGCCCAGCCCGATAATGTCACGGCCGGCATTTTTCAGCTCGCGCGCTTTCTGCGTCACCGCGATGGTGGCGGAAGGCTTCACGCGGGAAAGGGTGTCGGCAAGGAAGGCCATGACCTTGAACGTCTCCAACAGAGGATCGGCACGGCCAGGATCGGCCGCGGCGCTTCTCATGTCCCATGATTTCGCGCAGTGCAAGCATTGTCGGCTGATCCAGATCTCAAGGGCCCGTGATCGGCAACAATAAATTCATTAACGGGCGGTAGAGGCTTGAGTGGCAGGATGGCAATCCAATCGCGGAGCGAGGAACCGTGTCGCGCAGCATCGGGCTTGCCCACATCATCCGTCAGGACGACGGCACCTCCACCGGTGTCTGGGGCATCTACACGCTGCAAAGCGCCTTCCAGCCGATCTTCGCCTTCAAGGAAGGCAAGCTTGCGGTGGTCGCTTTCGAAGGGCTGATCAGACCGTTCCGCGACGGCGAGCCGCTATCGCCGATGAATTTCTTCAGCACCTGCCCGTCCGCCGACCGCCTGCATGTCGAGGCGCTGACCAGGACGCTGCATCTGCTGAACGCCGGCGCCTGCCTGCCGCAGGAGGCGTCGATCTTCATCAATTTCGACCCGTCGGTGTTCACCGAACGCAGTGTCGCCGACAAGGCCCTGCGCGAAATGCGGCTGGTGCTGCACGAGGCGGGCATCGATCCACGCCGTGTCGTCTGCGAAGTGACCGAGCAGAGGTCGGAATCGCAGGAAACCCTGCACAGCTTCGTCGCGGCACTCAAAGCCAACGGCTTTCGCATCGCTGTCGACGACTATGGCGCCGATGATTCCGATATCAACCGCATCAAGGAACTGAAGCCCGATATCGTCAAGTTCGATGCCACCTGGATCACGCAGCTCATGGAATCCGGCGCCGGTTTCGCGCTCTTGACCACCATGGTGAAAAGCTTCGAGGAACAAGGCATCCACACGGTGTTCGAGGGCATCGAGGAGGCATGGCAGCTGGAGCTCGCCGAGAAATCGGGAGCCTCGATGGTGCAGGGTTTCGTGCTGGCGCGGCCCGAGCTGGCGCCGACCAGTTTTCGCGTCTTCGACAAGAACAGGCAGGCACCCGCTCCCGCCGCTGCCGGCGACACGCCTCCCGCGACGGCAGCGCATTCGGCGCGGCCGGCCAAAGCGTTCGGGCGCAGGGTGGCGACATGAGGCTGGGGCGGCGGCGCAATGTCGACGATGCGATCCAGGTCGATGAAGTCGGCATCGAGTACGGCATCCATGGCGAATTCCGGCTGCGCAGCGCCTATCAGCCGATCTTCGCGCCGCGCGGCCGCTTCCTTCACGCCGTGGCGGTCGAGGCCCTCATCGAGCCGCACCGTGCCGGCCGGCCCAGTGCGGCGCGGGTGTTCTTCGATGGCGTTGCCGCTTCGGATCGGCTGTTTGTCGAGACCATGTGCCGGGTGTTGCATCTGCGAAATTTCCGCAACATCGGCGTCGAAGGGCTCGATCTGTTCTTCAACTACAACCCGCTGATCAACGACCATCCCGGACGGGCGCTGGCCGAGATCCGGTTGATGACCAGGCATCTCGGTGACTTCGGCCTCGCCCCCGCCATGCTGGTCTGCGAAATCACCGAACAGTCGGCCGACGACGCGCTTCTCAGCCGGCTGGTGCGCGAAATGCGGCGCGACGGCATCCGCATCGCCATCGACGATTTCGGCACCGGGCACTCGACCGAGGAGCGGGTGAGCCTGCTCAATCCCGATATCGTCAAGATCGACGGCACCTGGTTCGCTGAGTTCTGCCGCCACGCCGCCGCCGAGCGGTTCTTCCGCCCGCTGGTTTCCACCTTGCACGACCGTGGCGCCAAGGTGCTGGTCGAAGGCATCGAGAACCCGACCCATCTGCGCGTCGCGCTGGAAGGCGGCGTCGACCTGCTGCAAGGCTATCACCTGGCCCGCCCCGCTCTGGCCGGAACGGTCTTCGAGGAAAAGCCGCTGTCCGTCGACACGCTGCTCGGCAGGGACAGCAAGGTCATTCCGCTGTTCGGCTAGGGCGAGAGCGTCCTTCTCCCCGTTTACGGCAGGGCTATCGCATATAGGCGGCCGGGGCTTTCGCTCTGCGATTTACCCCCACCCCTAACCCCTCCCCACAAGGGGGAGGGAGACTTCCGTTGGCGCTGACATCGGCAGATTGCCGACGTTTTTACGCCGAGCAAGAGCGCGCGGCAGCATTCCCTCCCCCTTGTGGGGAGGGTTAGGGTGGGGGTCTATCTTCGTAAGAATCCATATGCGATCGCCCTACCGTTTACGGGGAGAAATGCCCGGCAGGGCGATGAGGGGCGGCGCGACCTATCAGGACCCGCCATCTTCTCCCCGTAAACGAGGAGAACGACGCCGTCATCGGCACTTTCGCCAATCGTTGGCGTGCACGAGTTCCCCACACATCAGCGCCACTGATGGTCGCGCCAAAACAAATCACTGGTTGCGGCTGCCGCCGCTGCGATAATCGCGCCAGGAAAAGCGCTTCGGGAAACGGCAATGATACTCTACGGCATGATCGACAGCGGCAATTGCTACAAGCCGCGCCTGCTGATGGCCAAGCTCGGCCTCGACTTCACCAATGTCGAGGTGAGCTCGCATACCGGCGAGACGCGAAAAGCAGAGTTTGTCGCCAAGAATCCGAACGCCATGGTGCCGCTGCTCGAACTCGACGATGGCCGGCGGCTGGCCGAATCCAACGCCATCCTGCTCTATCTCGCCGAAGGCACACGGTTCCTGCCGGCGGACAAGTATCAACGCGGGCTGGCCTATCAGTGGCTGTTCTTCGAGCAATACAGCCACGAGCCCTACATTGCCGTGCGCAAGGCGCTGCTGACTTTCCCCGAACGAGCCAGGGACGCGACGCCGGAGCGGCTGGCGGTGACGCTGGAGCGTGGCAACAAGGCGCTCGGCGTGATGAACAAGCATCTGCAAGACAATGCCTTCTTCGCCGGCGGCGCGTTCAGCGTCGCCGACATCGCGCTCTATGCCTATACGCATACGGCGGAGCAGGGCGGCTTCCAGCTCGACGCCTATCCGGCGGTCGCCGCCTGGCTGAAGAGGGTGGAGGCGGATCCAGGGCACGTGCCGATCGAGTGGGTGGGATAGCACAGCGTCCTTCTCCCCGTGAACGGGGAGAAGGACGCTGTGGTCCAGACAAACAAAAAGGCGGGATAAATCCCGCCTTCCCATTTCCGGTAGCCTGATCGGGAGCGTCTGGTCCGGGCTGGCAGCTATCTGCTGATCCAGCTTGTCGGGTCTTTCCGCTCCGGCGCGCTTCTCGCGCGACCGTCAGTACATCCGTGACTTGCCGCGCGCCCCGGGCTCTCGCCCGGCGCGCGCCATTCGCAAAATCAGGCTGCCTTGCTCAGAGATCCAGCGGACGACTTGCCAGTGCGGCGGTCCTGCTCGATCTCGAAGTTGATCTTCTGGCCTTCGACCAGGGTCGACAGTCCAGCACGCTCGACTGCGGAGATGTGGACGAAAACGTCCGCGCCGCCCGCGTCAGGCTGAATGAAGCCGAAGCCCTTGGTGGCGTTGAACCACTTGACCGTTCCAGTTGCCATTTTAGATAGTCCTTCAACATTTGCTTTAGTTTGACCAGACCGAGTCCAGCCGGTGTGCATCGAGATTTTGGAGATAGACGTCAGCAAACGCGAAGATCGCGAGGCCCGGATCGATCGGCCGAAATATCAATGGAACGCATATAGGCTGCTTTCGCGTAAAAAACAAGACTGCGTGAGAAAGCCGTGATCTTGGCGCCGCCCAATGGCCGCCCCAATCTGGTGAAACCGTTGCCACGGATCGCGCCGTTTTCGGGCAGCGGATCAGGGTTTGGGGAGAGGACCATGAAGACCATTCTGCTAGCCGCCTGCATGACGCTGGTGGCCGCACAGGCGCAGGCGATCTCGCGCTACGACCCCACGCACATGAGCTGCGGCAAGGTTCAGGCGACGATCGCGCGGCAGGGCGCCGTCATCCTGCGCTACCAGTCGACGCGGGTGCCGGGACTGCCGCTCTACGACCGCTATGTGCAGAGCCAGCAATTCTGCACCATGGGCGAGGTGAGGACGCGCGCCTACGTGCCGAGCGCCGATACGAAGTCCTGTCCGGTCTACACCTGCAAGCGGCCGGACAATGAGCGGCATTTCCGCCGGCGGTTCTTCCACAACAACTAGACACCTTGTGCGGACGCGCCTTGCGTCAAAACCCGAAGGAAACCTGCGCCGGCGGCGGCGGGCCGACGCGCACGCCTTCCATGGCCAGCATCTTTTCCTTGGTGACGGAGCCGCCGGGCGCCGAGAAGCCGCCGATCTTGCCGCCGGCGGCAAGGATGCGATGGCAAGGGATGACCAGCGGCACCGGATTGGCACCAAGTGCTGCCCCGGTTTCGCGGGCGAGCCCGGCATGGCCGGCGGTCCTGGCCAGTTCGCCATAGGTGGTGGTTTCGCCAAAGGCGAGTTTTCGCGCCGCGTCATAGATGGCGAGGCGGAAATCGTCGACGCCGGCGAGATCGACCGGCACGCCGGTGAAGTCGACATCCTCGCCCGCCGCATAGGCCTTGATCGACGCGATGAGTTCGACCACCCATGGCGGCTGGGCCGTCGAGGCTGAAACGCCGGCATGGCGCATCAGCCGCCGCTCCACCGCTTCGCGGCTGCGTTCGGGCAGGCAGAGCCGGATCAGGCCCTTTTCGCTCCAGGCGATGCCCATGAAACCGATCACTGTTTCTAACACTGCGTGGCCAGCTGTGATCGAAGATGCCGTTTCCATGATGCGCTCCTTTCCGCAAAGCGGCGAAAACCGGGATTCGTGCCGGTACATATCAGGAACAATATGGCATCAGACCCCGGGTCTCGCCACCCGAAAACCACCTGATGGCCCCAATTGCCCGCCGGGAATCGCTGGTGTAAGGGATTTCTTAACGACCCGACGAACCGGACCCGAGCGCGGCTTGCCAGCAAAACTCAATCTTTTCGCGATCGGCGTCATCGTCGCCGCTGCCGGCCTCAGCGGCTGCACGTCAACCTCGCAGATGAAGTCCGCGCCTGCCCTTACCGAAACCGCGACCGCCGCGGGCGCCGACGCCGGCTTCACCATTCCTTTGCCGGAGACGGTTTCGGTGCTGCCGGAATCATCCGGCATTGCCCCCGTGCAGACGGCCGATCTGTCGGCTGGCCCCGCCGCGCCGGCATTCGATCCCGCCGCCCAGCCGGCGGCGGCCGCGACCGCCGCCTTTGCCGGATCGACCCCGGCGGCGCCCGCCGTGCCCGCGGTGATGACCGCCAACGCGGCGCCAGCCGTGGTCAAGACCAACGCCACGGCCGCGACCGCCTATGCCATCGCCGGCGTCACGCCGGCCCCGGGCAAGCTGCCCCCGCTCGCCGGCGGCACGGTGTCCCAGGCGTCGATGATGCCCGGCGTGCAGCAGGCGGCCTATGTCGTGCCGCACAACCCGGCTGCCCTGGTGCAGTTCCCGGCCGCGCCGGTTGGTCCGGCCGAAGAAGAGCATGCGACCGGCATGCGCGGCGACGTCGACCGGCTGATCGTCAAATACGCCGCGCTCTACCAGGTGCCGGCGGACCTGGTGCGCCATGTCGTCAACCGCGAGAGTACCTTCAACCCGAAAGCCTACAACAATGGCCATTGGGGGCTGATGCAGATCAAGCACGCGACGGCGCGCGGCATGGGCTATGACGGGCCGGCCAAGGGCCTGTTCGACGCCGAGACCAATTTGAAATACGCAGTGAAATATCTGCGCGGCGCCTGGCTGGTGTCGGGCGGCAACGCCAAGCGCGCCGACTGGCTCTACCAGACCGGCTATTACTTCGACGCCAAGCGCAAGGGCCTGCTCGAGGCGACCGGCCTCGGCACCGACCGCAAGCGGCGTCCGCAGCCCGACGCCTGAGCGCGATGCCCGAACCGCGTCCGCCGGCCCCGAACGACATCCGGCTGCGCAAGATCCTCGACGAGACGCTGGTTCCGCCGCACTGGCCCGAGGGCTTCGTCATGCGCCGCTTCGAGCCCGGTGACGCGCCGGCCTTGCATGCGCTGCTGACCGAAGTGTTCGACGACGGCACCGATGGCCCGTTCGAGGAGTGGTGGCCGCGTGTCGCCAACGACCCTGAATTCGATCCGGCGCTGTGCTTCCTGGTCATCGACGCCAAGGGCCGGCTTGCGGCGGCGGCGCTGTGCTGGTCGCGCGCCTTCGTCAAGGACCTTGCCGTTCACCCCGAGGCGCGCGGCAAGGGCATCGCCGAGGCGCTGATGTGGCACACCTTCGCCACCTTTCGCGAACGCGGCGCCGAGTGTGTCGACCTGAAGACCAACACGGTGGAGAACGCCGCCGCCGTCCGGCTCTATGAACGGCTGGGGATGACGCCGGTCGCCTGGGAAGGCTAGGGCCCGGCCGCTTCCTGTCGATTGGCGCCGGCCGTTTTTCCCGCCGCCGAGCGGAAACCGCCAGCGCATTGTGAGCCGCTTCACATAGGCGGCGGCCGGCCCATGCTAACGCAACGTCATGACACCAATTCAGCCGATCCGGGATCGTCGATCGGCTGGGCACAGGAGGAGGCTGCACCGGCATGTGTCGGCCCCTCCGCGGCGGGTTCCGGGGCGGGGTTTCGGGACCCGCCTTCATGCGCGATCTTTTCCCTAGATATCCGGTGCGTTGCCGATCTTCCGCTTGAGATCGAGCGCCCAGGCGCGGCCCTCGTCGCCGCCCCACAAAAGCCAGGCGATGTAGCCTGCCGACGGGTTCGCCTCGTTGCCGTAGTTCCTGCCGCGCTTGTCGACCTCGTGGCGGGCGAAGTAGCTGACCATGCGGCGGATGGTGGAGGGGGCGAGCTTTTCCCGGTTCTTCAGTTCGGTGGCCCGCGCCACGCCGATCTCGGTGCCGCCCCGGCCGAACTGCCTGCGCAGCCTGAGGCCCTTGGCGGCATTGTCGGCC
>NZ_JAPFQA010000030.1 GCF_027563465.1 Mesorhizobium qingshengii
ATTGCGCCCGATGCTTCGCGTTTTTGAAGGCATCGAGCTTGGCGGCAAGATATCGATCCACCGCATCACTAAACGTCAGGCCTCGCGCCTGCTGTGCGGCGAGAGCGGCGCGAGCAGCTTTCCGTTCCTCTACCGGATCGACGCCGTTGCGGATTTTATCCTTCGTGTCGCGGGCGCGGCGAATGGCGTCCGCGAGCGGCACGTCAGGATAGCCGCCAAGGCCAATTTCACGGCGTTTTGTGCCAACCAGCGTCCGAAGGAGCCACGTACGCGCACCTGATGGAGTGCATTGCAATAGCAAGCCGGCGACGTTGCCCGCTGCAAACACTACGTTCCCGCCCTTGCCTGGATGGCGTAGTCTAGCCACCTCAAGCGCAGTGAGGTCCTTCGCTTTCTTAGGCATTTCCCTTACCCGTCATCGTACCCGCCAAAACAGATGCGATCTATCACGACTAGATGCGACGAGACAAGACAGGATCATTGTTGCAATTCGCGCAACACATTGAAAACGAATGCCTATTCAAGACCGATATAGACACGCTGCGACAGCGCGATGGCGGCCGCTCTCTCCGCCAGTTGCCCTGGCAAGTTGCTGAAATCAATTATAAATTTTTATGCGGGCGTCGTTGACCCACTTTTCGCCCCACATAATTGTGTGGATTAAATGGGTTGTCACAGGCATTCTCTGGACGACTGCTTGTCGGTGATGAATCGTGGCGTGCAGGGGCGTCACACCACGTAGTTTGCGGGAATGGCTTGCTGGGGTCTCCTCACGCAGCATTCTCACGCCTGTTTATGCTTTCACGATAGCCTTTGGGTGAAATGTTGTTCCAGCGCCGGAAGAACATCCGAAAATTCTTGGTATCGGAAAATCCGAGCAGATCGCCGATGTCTGCAACCGAAAAGCCGCCAGCCTCGAGGTACTTCTTGGCGAGTTCGCTGCGGACCTGGTCGGAGATGGCGGAGAACGTCGTGCCCTGCTCGGCCAACCGCCGCCGCAGGGTTCGGGGCGTTATCGCCAGCCGGTCGGCGACCCACTCCATATTGGTGACGGGAGCGGGGCTTTCCATGATCAGCCGCGCAACCTGCCCGGCGAGCCCGCCGCCGTATTCAACAGCGCCGATCAGACCCTCGCAGGTTTCCCGCAGCATGGCGTGCGTGACCGGATTGGTCATCGGCGGCCGATCGTCCAGGATCGACATGTCGTAAACGATAGCGGTCGAGGATTTTCCGAATCGAACCTCGTAGCCCAGTTCCTGCTCGAAGATTCCAGGCCTGGCCGGTTTTTCGAACGCCACGTCGATCCAGATGGGCTCGCGTTCGACATGCGCGATGTCGTGGACATGGGTCACGTGCTGGCCCAACTGCTGAGCCAGCAGGAAACGGCGTAGAGGCCGTGAGTAACCCAGCCGTCCTTCGTCGGGGAAGGTCCAGACGAAATGCCCTGCGTCGATGTGCCAGGCGATCGAGAACATTGGCGTGGCGAGCGAATGGTAGCGGACGGCAAAATCGAAGCCCGCGCGAACCGTTGCGCTCGAAAGCAATGCAAATCCGTACAGGCCATAGGCGGACAGGTGGATGGATTTGCCGACGCGCAGCGGCAGAAGCAGGTCGTCGCAGCGTCGGATGACGTTCTCGCAAGCGATGAGATATTGCCGAACAGAGTTGTGGACCTTGCCGTCGTCGAGCATGTCCTCCCGCAAGTCAGTCCCCTTCAGGACTTCCGTTGCGGTCAGGCCAAAATCCTTCGCTCCCTGGACGAGGGCAAAAAGCTTGTAAGGCGCAAAGACCGGGTTGGCCATTGGAGTCCTCCCTTGGCGACGATAGCCAACAGACGAGTCATTTAACAGGTAATTGTCCTCTAAACACCCTATCCATGTCCCCTTGGCGCCTCCCGGCTGGATCAACTCCGACACAGACTAGGAGCGCTAAACAGGGGAGGAGAACCCAAATGCGCACTTTGCTTAACGCATGGCGCGCCGCGTTGTGCGGCGTCGCCTCTCTTGCGATGGGATTCATCGCGACACAGGCATCGGCTCAGGATTCGAAACACTACAAGGTGTTTCTGAGCATGAGTTACGTCGGCAACGATTGGCAGGCCGAAGCTCAGAACATGGTCGCCGCCATGGCCAAGGCCCACGCGGACAAGGTCGATCTGCGGATCCAGGTCGCCGGGCCGGTGGCCCAGAAGCAGATCCAGCAGATCAACGCGATGGTGCAGGCGGGCGCAAACGCCATCATCGTGTATCCGATCTCGCCGACCGCGCTTAATCCAGCGATCAAGAACGCATGCGACAAGGGCGTCGTCGTATTCGCGTACGACAGCTCCGTCACGGAGCCATGCGCATACAATGTCGTCACCGACCAGACCGAACTCGCCACCAAAAGCGCTCAGTGGGTCGCCGACAAGATGGATCACAAGGGTAACCTGATCTTCGTGACCGGAGTGCCCGGTACGTCGGTGGACACCGACCGCAACAAGGCCGCCCGCGCGGTGTTCGCGAAATATCCGGATATCAAGATCGTCGCCGAACCGAACGGCATGTGGTCCCAGGCGGTCGCGCGCAAGGCCGTCAGCGAGGCCATGGCGACCATGAGTTGGGACGATATCCAGGGAGCGTGGGGAGCGGCGGCCTGCATCCAGATATGGACCCTCCAGATGGAGGCCAACAGCAAGACCCTCATCCCGTGCGGCACCGAAGGCAGCAACGGTATGCGTGTCATGATGCTTCCGAAGGGCAGCATTGCGGACGCGACAGGAGCCTATTCGCCTCAGGGAGCGCCGGGCATTTCGCTCGAGAGCCATCCGGGTGCCGGCGCGATGGCCCTGAAGCTCGCGATGGACGTTCTCAAGGGCAAGAAAGTCGACAAGCTCACGATGATGCCACTGGAGGCCGTCACCGCGGACAATGCCAAGCTGTGCCAGACAGGCAGTTTCGACGAACTGTCGAAAGGCTGCAATGTCTTCGATCCCGGCCTGGTTCCTTCGGGATGGTTCGCGAACATCCTGAACCCGGCCACACCCGAAGTCGGGTTCCAGGCGGCGTTGGTGGGACAGCCCGAGACGAACTGACAGGCCGACACGGGTGGCGCCTCATGGCGCCACCCGACTCCCCTCAGTCTCAATTCCGAGTGCCGCTGCGATGTCCGACGCTGTCCGTCTCGACGGGGTTACGAAAACTTATGGATCGACGACGGCCCTGGCCGACGTCAGCCTGGCATTCGAAGCCGGGGCCGTTCATGCGCTGCTGGGCGAAAACGGCGCGGGCAAGTCGACGCTTGTCAAGATTCTCAGCGGTCTTGCTCGCCCGGATCGCGGGACCATAACCCTGTTCGACCAGCAGGCTATTTTCGCCGACCGGTCCAGTTCCAGCGCTCTCGGCATCGAAACGGCATTCCAGGAGATTCCGCTGGTTCCCGACCTGAGTGTCGCCGACAATCTTCTGCTGCCTAACCAGCCGCGGCACTTCGGGTTTCTGCTTGACCGAAAGGCCGCTCGCGACCAGGTCGCCGCCATCGGAAAAGAGTTCGAGATCGAGGATATCGATCCGCGCACACCGGTGCGGGAACTGGATCTTTCCCTGCGCCAGAAGGTCGAAATTACGCGGGCGATTGCCCGCAAGCCCCGCCTGCTGATCCTCGACGAGCCTACGGCGGCGCTTTCGAAGGGCGATGTGGAATGGCTGGGGCGCCGAATCCAAGCCCTCAAGACGGCCGGCACGACGGTCATTCTCGTCACGCATCGCATGCCGGAAGTTCATGAATTCTGCGGCCGCATGGCCATTCTGCGCAATGGGCGCCATGTGGGAAGCTTCGCGGTCGGCGAGATCGGCGACGAAGCGGTGTTCAAGCACATTATGGGCCGGTCCGTTCAGGTAACCTTCCCAGCCCGAAATGCGTCGCTCTCCCGGCGCAACCGCTGCTTTCCGCGCGAGACCTCAAGGCGGGACGTCAGCTGGAGTCCGTCACGCTTGACGTCCGGCCAGGTGAAATCGTCGGCGTGGCCGCGCTGCAGGGAATGGGGCAGCTGGAACTGTTCAACGCTCTTTTTGGCGCTGAACGGGTGCTGGGCGGAACCATCTTGATCAACGGGCAACAGGCGCATTTCGCCGGTCCGTCCGATGCGATCGATGTCGGCATCGGCTACGTCCCGGAAGACCGAAAAATCCAGGGCTTGGCCCTCCATCGGAGCGGCACCGAAAACGCATCGATCCCGATCGTCTCCGAATTTTCGCGGCTGGGCGTCGTCGATACCGCCACCGAAAGAGCTCGCGTCGATGACGCGTTTTCCGCCGTCAACCTGCATCCCCGGGCGCTCCACCAGACCGCCGCGGAATTCAGCGGCGGCAACCAGCAGAAAATGGTGCTGGCCAAATGGCTGCTGACAAATTGCCGCATACTGCTGGCATTCGATCCCACGCGTGGCGTCGACGTCGGCACCAAGCATGAGATCTACGGCATCCTGAGGCGCTTTGCGGAGGGCGGCGGCGGCGTTCTGCTTCATTCCACGGAGGTGCCGGAACTGATCGGCCTGTGCGACCACATAGCCGTTCTCTATCGCGGCCAGATCAACGCGGACCTCGCCCATGGCGAGGCAACAGAAGAGACCGTTGGGGCCTGGATGCTGGGCTCCGGTGAACACGCGCGGGCAGTCGCATGACCTTGCGCGGCTCCAACGATTTGCTGCGGTTCGTGCGTCGCAACGATGGGATGCTGATAGCCCTGGCGACGCTGGCATGCGTCTTCGGCGTCCTCAATCTGAACCTGCAGCAGACGTTCAGCTACTACGACGTGAGCAACACCTTCTCGAGCACCGCCACCTTGGCGCTGGCGGCTATGGGAGCGACAATCGTCGTCCTCATTCGCGGCCTCGACCTGTCGGTCGGCGCGGTTATCTCCCTGTCGAACTGCCTTGCCGCCGCCAATATGGGCGACAGCTCCCTGTCGATGATCGGCTGGAGCCTGGCCGGGGTTCTGGCCGGCACAGCCACTGGCCTGTTCAATGCGGTCTTCATCGTCCTGTTCCGGCTGCCTTCGATCATCGTGACGCTTGCCACGATGTTCATCGTCGAAGGGCTGACGCTGCTCGTCCTCGAGCAGCCTGGCGGGGCGGTGCCGCCGGCCTTCTCGAATTTCCTCATCGGTGACGCCATTCCGGGGCTTATCCAGGCACCAGCGGTTGTCATCCTGCTCGCTCTGGTCGTCTGGGCGCTGCTCCGCAACACGCGCCTGGGCACCTACATCTACGCGGTTGGCAGCGATCCGGACGCGGCCCGATCGAAGGGCGTGCCGGTTCCCCTGACCCGGATGCTGGTCTATGTGATCGCGGGCACGTTTTATGGGGCGGCGGGCGTTTTCCTCACCGCCCAGACAGGGTCGGGGGATCCGACTGTTGGGCCTCCGATGCTGCTTCCGGTCTTTGTGGCTGTCGTGCTGGGCGGGACCTCGTTCGCCGGCGGGCGAGGCGGCTGCGTCGGAACGGTCCTCGGCGCATTCACTGTCATGCTGATCGTCAATCTGCTGCTGGTGTTCAACGTACCCACCTTCTACGCGACGATCGTGGAAGGAGGATTACTTATCATGGCCGTGCTCGCCAATTCGGTGCCACGGATCCGGGAAGTGATGGCGACGGCCTGGATTGTTGTTCAGAAACGAAGCGCCGGCATGCCACGCTTCGATCGTCCCGCCGTCGCTCCTTCCACGCACACGCGTAACGATGAGACCCTGCCCGCCAACCCGGTGGCGCGGTGGCTGCGACGGCACCGCTCGGCGTTGCGCTTCACAGTGCCGACCTATCTTGGCCTGGCCGTCCTGCTTCTGGTCACCGCCGCGATGTTCCACGGTCGGCTGAGCGTGGAAATCTATGTGAACACGCTCCTCGTATTGGGCTCTTTCCTTGCCGTTCTTGGACTGGGCCAAGGCACCGTTGTCATCAGCGGCGGGCTCGATCTCTCGGTCCCGGCCATGATCACGTTCAGCGGGGTGCTGCTTTGCGAGTGGAACGCGCCCGGCTCGAGTTCGATAACGCTGTTGGTCGGGGTTGCGCTTCTCGGCGCCCTCATCGGCTCCGTCAGCGGCATCGGCGTCGGAATTCTTGGGATTCATCCCCTCATCATGACGCTTGCCATGAACGGCATCATCGATGGCGCCACGCTTGTGATGACCGACGGCACGCCGCGTGGTGTACCGCCGGGCGTCGTAAGCTGGTTCATGACCGGCAAGATCCTTGGGCTTACGCCCGTGGTGTACGGACTGATGCTGTTTGTCATCTGCGCCTCCTTTCTGCTCGGGCGCACCGTGTATGCCAGGCGCCTCTATCTGGTTGGCAGCAGCCCGCTTGTCGCCAGGTTTTCAGGGGTGAGCGTTGGCCGGGTCCAGATCGCGGCCTATGGCTTGAGTGGTCTGTGCTCGGCTGTCGTCGGCATCATGCTCGCCGGCTTCAGCGGACAGGCCTTCATCGACATGGGCACGCCATACCTCCTGCCGTCGATCGCCGTGATCGTGATCGGCGGTGTCGCGATGAGCGGCGGGCGGGGGACTTACCTTGGCATTTTTGGCGGAGCGTTGCTGCTGACCGCCCTGACGACCGTCCTGCAGGGCATGCTGCTGCCAGTCGCCATCCGGAATGTGATCTTCGGGCTGGTGATCCTGGGTGCGGTCATCGGCCTGCGCGAAAACCAGGCGTGAACCATCCAACAGGAGGAGGACAATATGCTCAAGCAGGTCAGGCGGATCGTCACGGCGGACGACGCGAGCGGCAAATCGGAGGTTCTTTTCGACGGGATCGCCGACCATACGATCACGGTGCTCACCGAATTGTGGCGGACCGAGCCCGGACGGCACGATCACAAGACCCCCGAGGATCTTGCAAGACGGTCGCGCGGTATCGAGCCGCCGCCGGGCGGCACCGTCTTCCGCTTCTTCCAGATCGAGCCCGAATCCGAATCCGCCCATTTGTCCCCGGCCGAGCGAGAAAAAGCGGCTCGGGACTGGTTCGCGGCCATGGGCTCGGCACACCTCCAGCCGGACACCTCCCGGCACGAAACCATGCATCGCTCACCAACCACCGACTACATCGTGCTGCTCTCCGGCCAGATCACGCTCGTGCTGGACAAGGAGGAGCGCGACCTCAAGCCATTCGACGTGGTGGTCCAGCGGGGCACCAACCACGCCTGGGTCAATCGCGGCACTGAGGACGCACTCCTTCTGGCCGTGCTCGTCGATGCCCAATACGAACGCTGAGAAGGGAGACCTGGCAGTGAATGCTGACGAAATCCGCCATATCGCCGTCGTTGGTACGGGGACCATCGGCATCAGCTGGGCGGCCCTGTTTCTGGCCAACGGTTTCGACGTGACGGCAACGGATGTGCGTCCGGAAGCGGAAGCCGCGTTGCGCTCCGGAGTAGACCAGACCCTGCCGTCGCTCGATCGTGGCGGCAAGACGTCTCGCAAGGGCGTGCTGCGCTTTTCCGCAAGCTTGGAAGACTGTTGTCGTGACGCGGACTTCGTGCAGGAAAACGCCATCGAGCGCGAACCCGAGAAGGTCGTTCTGCTCTCGCAGATCGACGCGGTCGCAAGGCCTGACGTCGTGATCGCATCCAGCACCTCGGCGATATCCATCACGGCCATACAAAAGGCCTGCACGCGGCCGCAGCGCGTCGTTCTGGGCCATCCTTTCAATCCGCCCCACCTCATCCCCCTGGTGGAACTCGCCGGCGGCGAGCAGACCGAGGCTTGGGCCATCGACCTGGCCGAGCGTTTGTACCGCCGGCTGGGCAAGGCAACGATACGGCTCAACAAGGAGATATACGGTCACGTCGCCAACCGGCTTCAGGCGGCGATCTTTCGCGAGGCGATCCATCTGCTCGAGAGCGGCGTGGCGTCGGCCGAGGACATCGACAGGGCGGTCACAGAAGGGCCAGGTCTGCGGTGGGCGCTGATGGGGCCGTTCCTCACCTATCACCTTGCCGGCGGGCGAAACGGCATTCGCGGCTTCATGCAGCAGTTCGCTCCCCTTCAGCAGCGCCTGTGGGCTGAACTCGGCGGGCCGATCCTCGACCCCGCCCTGCAGGCCCTCGTTGTGGAAGCGGTGGACAAAGCGGTGGCGGGACGAAACGTCGCCGAAATCGCCGCGGACCGCGATCGACGATTGCAGGCGCTCCTGATCGCGCGGTCGACCCCAGCACAAACGGAGGGGGCCGGTTGATGAAGTCGCCGAAGGTCATCATCAGCTGCGCGATCACCGGCGCCATCCACACACCCAGCATGTCGCCATACCTGCCGATCACGCCGGACCAGATCGCCGCATCGGCCATCGAAGCGGCGGAGGCCGGGGCGACTATCCTGCATCTTCATGCGCGCGACCCTGAAACGGGTCGACCCACCCCGGACCCGGCCGTCTACGCGAAGTTCCTGCCTCGGATTTACGAAGCGACGGACGCGATCATCAACCTTACCACCGGTGGCGGACTGACCATGACCGTCGACCAACGGCTCGAGGCCCCGCTGCGGTTCAGGCCGGAAATGTGTTCCTTGAACATGGGTTCGATGAACTTCGGAATCTTCCCGCTCGCCGAACGCCAGCACCCCTGGCTGCATGAGTGGGAGCAGCCCTACCTGCGCGGGACGCAGGACTTTATCTTCCGCAACACGTTCAGGGACATAGAACGCATCATAGAACTCCTCGGCAAGGGGCATGGCACGCGTTTCGAACACGAATGCTATGACGTGGGACACCTTTATAACCTCGCACACTTCGTCGATCGCAAGCTGGTGGAGCCGCCTTTTCTCCTACAGACCATTTTTGGCGTGCTGGGCGGAATCGGCGCGGAATGGGAGAACCTGGCGTTCATGAAGGCGACGGCAGACCGTCTCTTCGGCGACGCCTGTCAATGGTCGGTCCTGGCGGTGGGCCGAAGCCAGATTCCTTTCGCGACCGAAGCGGCGATGCGGGGCGGCCATGTCCGTGTCGGCCTAGAGGACAGCCTCTACATCGAGCGAGGTCAACTCGCCCTCTCCAACGCTCAGCAGGTGAACAAGATCCGGACGATCATCGAGAACCTTGGTTTGCAGGTCGCGACGCCGGGCGAAGCGAGGGACCTCCTCAAGCTCAAGGGCAGGGACCGGGTCGCGATTCAGGACCGTACCTGACACAGAACAATTTCCGCAACGGACGGTCGCCCAATCGAGCCTGAAGGTTCCATGGAAAGACGTGCGGTGCGAGCCATGTCCAAGGAGGACCAGTTGGCCAGATCAGCGTGTACACTTGAGGTGCGCGGCCTTCGCGTGCTGGTGACGGCAGGCGGCAGCGGCATCGGCCGGGCCATCGCCGAAAGGCTGCTTTCGGCTGGTGCCCAGGTCCACGTAACCGATCTGGTTGGCGCGAATGTGGAAAGCGTCGTCAAGGCAAACTCGGGGCTGGTTGGCAGCCAGGGGGATGCGTCCCTTGTCGAGGACGTGGATCGGGTCGTTGCCGATGTGGTCAGCCAGTTCAAAGGCCTTGATCTCCTGGTCAACAATGTCGGGATCGCCGGACCGACAGGCGAACTCGACAGGCTCGACGAGGCCGACATCGAACGGACGATCGACGTCAATCTGAAATCACATTTTCATTTCCTGAAGCGGTGCCTTCCCCTCCTCAAGGCATCCGAGAGAAATCCCTCTGTTCTCGCCATCAGTTCGGTGGCTGGCCGCCTTGGCTATGGCCACCGGACGCCCTACGCCGCAACAAAGTGGGCAATCGTCGGCCTTGTCAAATCGCTGGCAATCGAGCTTGGACCGCAGGGAATTCGGGCCAATGCGATCCTGCCTGGCGCCGTCACGGGGCCACGCATCGACAAGGTGATCGCGGATCGCGCGGAAGCACTGGGTGTACCTCTCGACCAAATGCGCCAGTCGTTTCTCTCGAAGATCTCTCTGCGAAGAATGGTTGAGGCCGAGGACGTGGCAAACCTGGCGCTTTTCCTTGCCTCCGACCAGGCCCGCAACATCAGCGGTCAAGCCATCAGTGTCGATGGCAACGTCGAATATCTGTAGCCTGAGGGCGCACAGAGGCGGATTCGGCAAAGCCGCGTGGTATCCACCTAACCCTTTGAAATCGCCAAGCGCCTGAAGGCTCTGGAGGACGAGAACGCAAAGCGGAAGAAGCTGCTGGCCGACCAGATGCAGGAAGCGGCGGCGCTGAAGGAGGTTCTGTCAAAAAATGGTAGGGCCCGCCGCCAAGCGCGAAGCCGTCGCGCATCTGCAGGCCGCCATGGGCCTGTCGGAACGGCGGCCTGTTCCTCCGTTCGCCGAAACTCCGATCGCAAGATAGGCTTGGATCAGGCGCTTCCTCGGGCCACTACCCCGGTGTCTGCGACCGCTCATCGCAAGATGCCGATATGAGTGACGGACTGTGACGGCATTGCTACAGCTTTTTCGATGCCGTGCGATTATGGTGGGGTTCGGTTGGGGCATTTCATGATCAAGGTTTTCTACGCATCCGTTGCTCTTGCGGCTCTTGTCGCGCCAGCAAATGCGCAAGACGTCAACTGGACCGGCTACTATGCTGGGGCCGAAGTCGGGGCAGGATTTTCACACCCGGGTTTTGAAGGCGGTTCCACCGTAAGCGGTTCGGACTTCAACGAGAGTGCATTTGTCGGTGGTGTTTTTGTCGGTCACGATTGGCAGTCTGGCCAGTTTGTATATGGCGGCGTGGCGAGCTTCGACTTCCTCGGCTTTCATGACCAGACGGCAATAGACCCACTATTCGGCGGCAAGACCAATTCCTATACCTACGATCTGGACTGGGTCGCGTCGGCGCGTGCACGCGCGGGTTTCCTGGCTTCGGACCAGCTGTTGCTCTACGGCACGGCAGGTGTCGCGGTCACCCGTGTTGAAACGTCGGCGGATTTCGCGTTCGGCGGGACCGAAACAGTGAACAAGACGCTGGTTGGTGGCGCATTTGGCGCTGGTGCGGAATATGTCTTCGCACCGAACTGGTCATTCAAAACAGAATATGTCGAGTACCTTTTTGACAAGGTGGAGGTCGCCAACTCCATTGACTTCAAACCGAGATTCGGAACCTTGAACTTCGGAATTTCGTACCGGTTCTAAGTCTGCTTACGGCCATACGACCTGGCTATTTCGCGCACGAAGTTTCGCCTCAGGTCCGGTCCCTCGAAAACGGGAAGTTTTGCCACCGCACGTACCCGGTTTTTGAACTCGTCAAGCGTAAGCGCGAAGATCAACTGATCCAGTCGCTCGCCAGTTTTGGAATCGAGCCTGTGCGCGAGCAGTTCGCCTTCCTGGCGCAGCATCCCAAGCCGACATGCGGTCACCGCTGCCTGATTGCGGGCGAGCGGCTCGAACATCAGTTTCTCCATCCCGCGTTCAATGAACATGTGCCAGATCGCGATACGCGTCGCTTCGAACGAAATCTGAAGCCGCCGATGTGCCGCATCACCGACTATCAGGTGTAGCGACCCAACGCGGTGGCGAGGATCAATTTCCGTCATGATCAAGCCGATCGGCTCGTTACCATCCAGAGTGCGGATCGCCAGCAAGTTACGCCGCACGTTGTCGAAACTTCCGACATATGCGCGAAACGATTCGAGGCCTAGCGGCGCAGCAGTCATGTTTAATCCCGCAGCGACGGCGGGATCGGCTAGCCAGCGCGCGAAGCGCTCATTGACTTCGCCTGGCCGCAAGGTGCGAATTCGACAGCTTTCGCCGGATCGGTCGACAAGGATCGGCTTCTGAGTTGGGGCTGCCGGTGGAAAATTCGCGCGTTGGCCGGCCTGAGGCATTTTGGGCATGTGCGGACTCACTCCGAACTCAAACTTGCACCGATTGCAAAATCTTATGACTGGTGGGCGCGCCGGCCGCCAGCCGAGGGCCCACATTTCGTTCGATTGGGCGTCAGAATATGCTGCCTTGTCGCAAAGGTACGATGCCTGCGTGCACAACGCGGGCGACAGGCGTTCCCGCGTCTCAAGCCGGCTTTGAGCAGAAAGAAAGCGGCGCGCATCGCTTCCCTTCCGGTTTTTCGCTATTTCGATATGTTCCGTAGCCCATCCCGCAACTGGTCGAGCCAGCCGAAGACCGTGCCGAGCGCCTGGCTTCCCTTGCCCAGAAGCGCGGACAGCTCGGCTTCCGCACGCTCGCGGATGGTTTCCTCCTGTTCGGGCAGGGGCGGAAGGATATGAGCGTAATAGGTCTTGTCGAGCAGGCGATGCAGCAGCCGCTCGCCTGGGAACGGCTCATTGTTGTTGAGCGCGCGCGCCCCCTTCAGCAGGTTGCGGATATCATATTGCGTGGGGCTGATATCGGCGACCTGCTTGGGCAGACCCAGCAGCGTATAGACACCGATGCGCGCCGTGCGCACCGAACATTCCATCGTAAAGATGATGTCGTTGCTGGTTTCCACGAATTGCCCCAGCAGGGCCAAGTTCGTGCAGCCCTCGGGCACGACGCGAGGACGGTCACCCGCCGCGCGCGGCATGAACTGCGCCGTGATATAAGGCATCAGCGCCAGGCGGACCTTGGTATTGGCCGCAATCTCGTCAAGCTGGTCAACGATGCCCAGATGATAGCAGAGCTCCGCCAGGATTTCCCGGCCGGTGCAATCAGGCATCGGCTTTTTGACGTAGTTGCCGTCCTTGTCCATCAGCAGTGCATAGACCCACAGCACCAGCACATCGTCGGGCTGGGTCGGGAAATGGGGCTGACGGTTGCAGGTGAAGCTCAGCACCCAGTTCGAGTCGGTGAATGTGATAATTCCGCCCGTGACAGTCCTGCCCGAATAAGGATCGTTGACCGACAGTTCCTTCAGCTTGTCGACGAAGGGTGAAGGCTTGCAGGTCAGCGTCGCCGATTCCCACATCGAGCCCCTGACATTGCCGTAGAACTTCTCCGGCTTGCCAAAGACCGGTGATTTCCGCGCCAGGTTCTTCCACAGCGTCCAGTCGCTGTCTTCGCCCGGCTCAGTGTTGCCACGAGCAAGAACCGGGACCAAGTCCATGTCGCCGTAAGCCGTTCCCTCGGTCATCGAGCCAGTGAGCGCAAAGACCACATCTTTCGGACCGATGGCGATGCTCTCGTCCTTGCCACCTCGCTCGCTGCGGATCGCGACCACGGTGCGGCCACCGGCTCCTTCGATCATGTCGAGGTCATGGACCCGGGTGTCGAACTGCAGCTTGACGCCTTTCTCTTTTAGAAGGCGGGTCAGCGGCACGACAAAGCTGTCATACTGATTATATTTCGGGAATACCAAGGCCGACATGTCAGTCAGGCCGTCGATCGCGTCGAAGAAGCGATGCATGTAGAGCTTCACCTCCAGCAGGCTTTGCCAGTTCTCGAAGGCAAACATCGACCGCCAGAGATACCAGAAGTTCGTTTCGAGGAAGCTCTCGCTGAAATATTGCTCAATCGTGATATCGTCGAGATCTTCCTTGCGCTTGAGCAGCAGCTTGACGATCTCCCACTGGTGGGATTTGCTCAGGCCCAGCGTCGAAAAATCACGGATCTGGCCCTGCTTGTGCATGAGCCTGGCTTTCGACCAGTTCGCATCATTGTCATTCACCAGCCGATATTCGTCCAGGACGCTATAGCCTTCAGGCAGTTCCAGCGCCGGCACGTCCTGGAAAACGTCCCAGAAATTGTCGTAGTTGAAGTTCATCTCGCGGCCGCCGCGGATGATGTAGCCGTCTTCCGCATTGCCGGCGCCATCGAGCGAGCCGCCGGCGACGTTCATCGTGTCGAGGATAGTGATGTCCTCACCCTTCATGCCGCCGTCGCGGATCATGTAAAAGGCAGCGGCCAGCCCAGCGATGCCGCTGCCGATGATCCAGGCCTTGCGCCCTTCGACGGGCTCGACCGGAACGGCACGATTGCGCATGTAGGGCCCCACCATGTCAGGCGGCGGAAGCGTGTTGTTCGGGCCTTTGCGCCAGAAGCCTTCGCCTACATTGGCTTCGATAAGGAGCTTGCCGGAAGCCGGTTTAGTCGGGCTGGAGGCTTCTTCGGCCATGGTCTTGCCTTCCGTTGATTGACACCGGGGGGTGCGATCGGAAATTCATGGATGAGGATATCGTATGATATCCAGATGTTAATTGATATTGATCAACGGACCCGAGAGCAGCTTAGGGCTGGATGGCTCAAAGTGGACCGGAGCCAACTCTTCTGGTGGCGGAGCGACCACAAACACAGCCTGGAACCTCCCGCCTCGCAATGCGTTTCCCGGCGTCCCGTTCGTGGATCAGCCCGGATTTCTCTCCAGGCGCTGTGATAATCAGGAGCCCGCTTCATGCACGACAAGCTGTTTTATTCACCGGTCGCACTGACCGTCGGCCTCGGCTTCAAGCGCGAGATTGCCTCGCTGGCTGAAATGCACGATTTCCTGACCGAGTGGACGACCTCCCGCCGGGGTCCGCTTTACCGCAAGGCGGTGCAGGCATGTGACCTCGCCATTCCGGGTTATGTCACCATCGAGCAGGCGCGCCATGCGCTGGTCGAATTCGCGCAAGCGGCCGGCATTCTCTGGCCGGATATCGAACCGGTGGTCGGCGCCCGCGCCGTTGCCCGCGGCTATGGTGGCTACGCAGCATGAGGATTGATGCCGCTTCCTATCGTGGTGGCTAACTCAGCCGCCACGGAAAGCCCGGCTTGGCTTTGCCGGACCGGGATTTCGCCTTGAGACCTACAAACAGAACGCAGCCCCATGGTCGGGTCGATGAAGCAGGCCGTGCGCCTTGCGCGGCAATCAACCGCGCCGGCGCACCGGCTCGCGGGCCGTGGACGCGGGCTCGTCCGCCTGTTGCGCGGCAAGGCGCAGCGCTTTCAGCCTGGCCGTCTTTTCTTCACGGGCCGCCCGCTCGGCGGCGATCACGATCTGCGATTCACGCTTGGCGCGCTCATCGCGCTCCGTATCAACTTTCGCACGTTTCATTCGCCGCTGCCCTTTTCGGCCCGGATATCGAAATCAACGCTCCTGCCGTGCTCGACGGCAAGCTCAGCCACGAGGGTCACCAACTCCTGGTCGGAGAGGGCGCAGTCCGGCATCGCCGATTTCAGCGCCTGCAACGCATGCTTCGTCGATATCGGCGTCGCCAGCGTTCTTCTGCTGTCGATATATTGGGCCGCGATCTGCCGGTGCGTCATTTTCGGGACCATCGTCATCTCAATGCATCCTCCTGCCTGGGATGGTGCGGCAGCGTGGCAGCGTTGGCGATTACAAATGATGGCTGGCTCAATTTCGTCTCGCCATGGGCTGAGAAATCCTCAGTCGCACCACTGCGTGGAGATGACCAGCGATGCCACGAGGACGCGATTTCCGCTCTCGTCCCGCACCTCGAGGGTGATGGCAGCGCCGTCGCCGTCGAGCATCTCGTCGCGGATGATGTCGGGCAGGATGCGGACCGCCTCGCGCCGCAGCCGCTCGGGCGTATCGAACAGCTGCCCTTCTTCGTCGACCGTGAGGCCGTCGCAACTGTGGAGATCCATGAAATATCTTGGCATCTACCCACTGGACCCGAGCTTGATGGAACGTTGAGTGGTTCAACCTTCAATCTGCAAACCGGGCTGTTGTTCCATCTGCAGTGGCATTGGCCGGCGAACAAGCGCACTCTAACAAATGTTAATGCCCGGTATCGTCCGAAGGCCTAGTGCACCCGAAGCCGCTCCTGGCTTGCGACACACAGTTGGCGATCGGCCCTCAGGCCTCTTCGCTGGAGATTGCGGTGCTTGAACCCCTGTATCTGAACCTCGGTCAGCACGACGCCCTTTCCGATGCCGAAAAAGCGCTGCTGGCCAGCGCGATGACGTTCGAGAGGCATTTTGCCATCGGGCAGGATATCGTCGCTTCCGGATCGCGGCCGACCTACTCGACGCTGATCCTCGACGGGCTGGCGGCACGCTACAAGGTGCTCGAGAATGGCGGCCGGCAGTTCACCTCATTGCAGGTGTCGGGCGACTTCGTCGACCTCCACGCCTTCCTGCTGAAGACCATGGATCACGGCATCGTCGCGCTGTCGCCCTGTCACGTCATCTTCGCCGAACACAGCAAGCTTCGCGCGATCACGGAGGAGGCGCCACACCTCACCAGGCTCTTGTGGCTGGACACGCTGGTCGATGGCGCCATCCATCGCGAATGGATCGTCGCGATGGGACGACGCTCCAAGACATCGCATCTTGCCCATCTCGTCTGCGAGCTGTTCGTGCGGCTGCAGGTGGTCGAACGCACAAATGGCATGAGCTTCCATCTGCCGTTGTCGCAAGCTGAACTGGCCGACGTACTCGGTCTCTCGGTCGTGCATATGAACCGTGTCATCGGCGCCTTGCGCAAGGTCGGCGTTGTCAGCTGGGCAAACCATACGGTCACCATCCTCGACTGGCATCGGCTGCAGGAAATCGCCGAGTTCGATCCGACCTATCTCAGCATGATGCGTGAGCCGCGCTAAGGCGTTGTCGAGATTCAGGCGATGCCAGCTTGCAACGCCGGGCTTCCGCGCTTCCGGTGCTCATGGACTTCATGTCCGCTCCGGTTCTCGAAACCCGGCATTTTCGGCTCGGCCCGACCTGAATCTCAACATACCTTAGGCCGTTGCCGACGCGGCCGCCGATCCTAGCGGATCTATGCGGCCTCGGCCGCGACGTTCACGGCCGACTCCGCGATCTGCGTCAGCGCTTCGTCCGTGGCCTTCTCTTCCTTCAGTGTCGCTTCGAGAAGCGTCACCGCCTCGTTGAGGCCGAGTTCGCCGGCCCAGGTCCTCAGCGTGCCATAGCGCGAGATCTCATAGTGCTCGACCGCTTGCGCGGCAGCCAGCAGCCCGGCGTCGAGGGCGGGGGATCCCTTGTACTCCTCCATGATCTCGGCGCCTTCCTCGGTGATGCCCATGATGGCGGCGCAGGTCTTGCCCGCGGGCTTCCTGCCGATGACGCCGAAGACCTTCTCCAGCCTGGCGACATGTCCCTCGGTTTCGGTGCGGTGCTTCTCGAAGGCGGCTTTCAGGTCGGCGCTTTGTGCCGCCTTGGCCATTTTGGGCAAAGTCGCCAATATCTTCTTTTCGGCGAAATAGATGTCTTTCAGCGTGTCGTGAAACAGGTCGTCGAGCATTTTCTGTTTTGCCATTGTCATCTCCTTTGGTGGGGCCCTCAGGTCGACAATCTCGCATTGGAGGATTTGTTCCGCTGCTTCTCCAAAGTGGGTTGCGCTTCGCGAAACAACTGCCCCCTTGCCAGGCGCCCTCTCTTTTGACGGCAACGAGCCGTCCGGCAAAACCTTTATAAAATTCCTATTTCTTTCCACCCCGCGCCGTCTCGAACCTTTATGGCGATCGGGTCCATATTGCGCCGGCAACACACAACTCGGTCGCGCTTATCTATCGCGACGGAGTAGTTCCATATGGTTTCGACCTGCCGACCGCAGGCATGCAATGCGAAGCGCAAATAAAACGAAAATAAGGAACACGCACGATGGACATCGTCGTTCTCGGGATAGGGGTTTTGTTTTTCGCCCTCTCCTTCGCCTACATCAAAGCCTGCGACATTCTTTAAGCCGGAGGATCGAAACATGTTTCTCGACTATATCCTCGGCGGCGGTGTGACCTTGTTCCTGCTCGCCTACCTGACATACGCCCTCGTTCGCCCAGAACGCTTCTGACCGCAACTGGCGCAAGGCCCGGAAAGCTACTTCAATGACTCTCAACGGATGGCTACAGATCCTCGTCTACTGCGGGATCGTCGTTTTGCTGGTGAAGCCGCTTGGCGGCTACATGTACCGCGTCTTCAACGGCGACCGGACATTTCTTTCGCCGATTTTCGGCCCGCTTGAGCGCGGGCTTTATCGCATCTCGGGAACCAGCGAGCGCGAAGAGCAGCACTGGACGACCTACGCGGCAGGCATCATGTTCTTCAGCCTGGCCAGCTTCCTGGTGCTTTATTTCCTGCAGCGGCTTCAAGGCGTCCTGCCTTACAATCCGGCAGGCATGACCGCTGTCGAACAGAATCTCGCCTTCAACACCGCCGTCAGCTTCGTGACCAACACCAACTGGCAGAACTATGGCGGCGAGGGCACGATGTCCTACCTCGTGCAGATGGCCGGCCTCACCGTGCAGAACTTCATGTCGGCGGCCGTCGGCATCGCCATCGCGGTCGCGCTGATCCGCGGCTTTGCCCGCGCCTCGGTCAAGTCGATCGGCAATTTCTGGGTCGATATGACCCGCTGCACGCTCTACATCCTGCTGCCGCTCTGTATCGTGCTGACCCTTGTCTATGTCTGGCTCGGCATGCCGCAGACGCTCGGCCCGTACGTCAACGCCACGACGCTCGAGGGCGCCCAGCAGACGATCGCGGTCGGCCCCGTCGCCTCGCAGATCGCCATCAAGATGCTCGGCACCAATGGCGGCGGCTTCTTCAATGCCAACGCCGCGCACCCGTTCGAGAACCCTGACGCGATCTCGAACCTGATCCAGATGGTGACGATCTTCGCGCTCGGCGCTGCGTTGACCAACGTGTTCGGCCGCATGGTCGGCAACCAGCGCCAGGGCTGGGCGATCCTGGCCACGATGGGCGTCCTGTTCATCGCCGGCGTCGCCGTCTGTTACTGGGCGGAAGCATCAGGCAATCCGCTCGTCCATGCCCTTGGCATCGACGGCGGCAACATGGAAGGCAAGGAGAGCCGCTTCGGCATTGCCATGTCGGCCCTGTTCGCGGTCGTCACCACCGCCGCATCCTGCGGCGCGGTCAACGCCATGCATGACAGCTTCACGGCTATCGGCGGCTTGATCCCGATGGTCAACATGCAGCTCGGCGAAGTCATCGTCGGCGGCGTCGGCGCCGGCTTCTACGGCATCCTGATGTTCATCGTCGTCGCGGTCTTCGTTGCCGGCCTGATGGTCGGCCGTACCCCGGAATATCTCGGCAAGAAGATCGAGGCCAAGGAGGTCAAGATGGCGATGCTCGCCATCCTGTGCCTGCCGCTGGCGATGCTGACGTTCACGGCCATTGCGGCGGTTCTGCCAAGCGCCGTGGCATCGATCGCCAACAGCGGGCCGCATGGCTTCTCCGAGATACTCTATGCCTATACCTCGGCGGCGGCGAACAACGGCTCGGCCTTTGGCGGCCTGACCGGCAACACGCCCTGGTACAACATCACGCTCGGCATCACCATGCTGATGGGCCGGTTCCTGGTCATCATCCCGGCCTTGGCGATCGCCGGCTCGCTGGTGGCGAAGAAGACGGTTCCGGCCTCGGCCGGCACCTTCCCGACCGACGGTCCGCTGTTCGTCGGGCTGCTGGTCGGCGTCATCCTGATCGTCGTCGGTCTCACCTTCTTCCCGGCGCTGGCGATCGGACCGATCGTCGAACACCTGGCCATGATCCATGGGCAGACCTTCTGAAGCCGCCCCGTCTCGGGTCAAAGTCATGTCCTGGTTCAACATCATGCGACGCAACGGTCAGGGTCGAACCGACAAGGAGGGGGAGCCAATCCCCCCTCCTTTCCCGACCATGTTCACATTCCTGGGCATCGCGGCGGTCATGATCGCGCTCTGGCTGCTGGTCTACGGGCCGCCGCATCTTCCTTCGGCATCCGATCGATCGGTGCCTGCCAACAACATCGATACTGGAGCCAAGAAATGAGCCAGTCCAAATCCGCTGTCATCATGGATGCCCGCATCTTGTGGCCCGCCATCGGCGGCGCCTTCAAGAAGCTGAACCCGCGCACCCTGATCAGGAACCCGGTGATGTTCGTCGTCGCCGTCGTCTCGGCACTGACCACCGTCCTGTTTGCCAGGGATCTCATCACCGGAGGCGGCGATTTCAGGTTCACGCTGCAGATCATCATCTGGCTGTGGTTCACCGTGCTGTTCGCCAACTTCGCCGAAGCGGTCGCCGAGGGCCGCGGCAAGGCCCAGGCCGACTCGCTGCGCAAGGCGCGCACCGAGACCCAGGCCAAGCTGCTGGCCGGCGAGGACAGGACCAAGTTCAAGCTGGTGCCCGGCACCAGCCTGAAGGTCGGCGATACGGTGCTGGTCGAGGCCGGCGATATCATCCCGTCCGACGGCGAGGTGATCGAAGGCGTTGCCTCGGTCAACGAGGCCGCGATAACTGGCGAATCCGCGCCCGTCATCCGCGAATCCGGCGGTGACCGTTCGGCGGTCACCGGCGGCACGCAGGTGCTGTCCGACTGGATCCGCGTGCGCATCACCGCAGCTTCCGGCCACACCTTCCTCGACCGCATGATTTCGCTGGTCGAAGGCGCTTCGCGCCAGAAAACGCCGAACGAGATCGCGCTCAACATCCTGCTGGTCGGCATGACGCTGATCTTCGTGCTGGCCACCGCGACCATCCCGAGCTTCGCCTCCTATTCGGGCGGCTATATCTCGGTGACCGTGCTCGTCGCTTTGTTCGTCACCTTGATCCCGACCACCATCGGTGCGCTGCTGTCGGCCATCGGCATCGCCGGCATGGACCGCCTGGTGCGCTTCAATGTGCTGGCCATGTCCGGCCGCGCCGTGGAAGCCGCCGGCGACGTCGATACGCTGCTGCTCGACAAGACCGGCACCATCACGCTCGGCAATCGCCAGGCGACGCAGTTTAGCCCGGTCAAGGGTGTCACCGAGCAGGAATTGGCCGACGCTGCCCAGCTCGCCTCGCTCGCCGACGAAACGCCGGAGGGCCGCTCGATCGTCGTGCTGGCGAAGGAGAAATACGCCATCCGCGCCCGCGACATGGCGACGTTGCATGCCACCTTCGTGCCGTTCACCGCACAAACCCGCATGAGCGGCGTCGACATCGATGGCTCGTCGGTGCGCAAGGGTGCCGTCGACGCGGTGCTCGCCCATGTCAACCAGTCGACGATCGCCTCTCATGGCGCGCGCCCAAGCAGCGACGCTGTCCGCGACCTTCAGGCCATCGCCGACGAGATCGCAAAGTCGGGCGGCACGCCGCTGGCGGTCGAGCGCGACGGGCGGCTGCTCGGCGTCGTCCACCTCAAGGACATCGTCAAGGGCGGCATCAGCGAACGCTTCACCGAACTGCGCCGCATGGGCATCCGCACGGTGATGATCACCGGCGACAATCCGTTGACGGCGGCGGCGATCGCGGCCGAGGCCGGCGTCGACGACTTCCTTGCCCAGGCGACGCCCGAGGACAAGTTGAAGCTGATCCGCGACGAACAGGCCAAGGGCAAGCTGGTCGCCATGTGCGGCGACGGCACCAACGACGCGCCGGCACTAGCCCAGGCCGATGTCGGCGTCGCCATGAACACCGGCACGGTGGCCGCGCGCGAGGCCGGCAACATGATCGATCTCGACAGCGATCCGACCAAGCTCATCGAGATCGTCGAGATCGGCAAGGCGCTGCTGATGACCCGCGGCTCGCTGACGACCTTCTCGATCGCCAACGACGTCGCCAAGTACTTTGCCATCATCCCGGCGATGTTCGCCGTCTTCTACGTCGCGCCGGGACAGACAACCGGCCCGCTGCAGGCGCTGAACATCATGCATCTGGCGACGCCGCAGAGCGCCATCCTGTCGGCCATCATCTTCAACGCGCTGATCATCATCGCGCTGATTCCGCTGTCGCTTAAAGGCGTCAAATATCGTGCCATCGGCGCCGGCGCGCTGCTCAGCCGCAACCTGCTTGTCTATGGCCTCGGCGGCATCATCGTCCCCTTCGTCGGCATCAAGGCGATCGACATGATCGTCACCGCCCTCGGCCTCGCTTAACTTTTAACGCAATTCCCAAGGGAAAGCGCTAGGCGCTTTTCCCGGGAAAACCGCTTCACACCTTTCCTGGAATTGCCCTGAGGAATATGTCCATGCTCACCCAGATAAGACCCGCGATCATCATGATCGTCTTCTTCACGGTCCTGACCGGCCTGATCTATCCGATCGGCATGACCGGCATCGCCCAGGCGCTGTTCCCGCGCCAGGCCAATGGCAGCCTGATCGAAAAGGACGGCAAGGTCGTCGGCTCCGAACTGATCGGCCAGGGCTTCGCGAGCGACAAGTATTTCCATGGCCGCCCTTCGGCTGCCGGTGACGGCTACAACGCCGCCGCCTCCAGCGGCAGCAACCTCGGGCCGACCAACCCCAAGCTGATCGACCGCATCAAGGGCGATGCCGAAAAGCTGAAGGCGGAGAATCCCAACCAGCCTGTTCCGATGGACCTCGTCACCACCTCCGGCAGCGGCCTCGATCCGCATATCAGCCCCGAAGCCGCCTACTTCCAGGTTCCCCGCGTCGCCAAGGCCAGGGGTATCGACGAAGCCAAGGTCAAGGCGCTTGTCGACAGCCAGGTCGAGGGCAGGGAGCTGGGCTTCATGGGCGAACCGGTGGTCAATGTGCTCGGTCTCAACCTCGCGCTCGACGCCGCGAAACAGTGAATGGAGCGGGCCGGGGATCGACAGCATCCCCGGCGCCATCCATGATCGATTGTGATGCCGGACGACAGAAGCAACGAAACCAGACCTTCTCCCGACGCACTGCTTGAGCATGCCGAGCGGGAGGGGCGCGGCCGGCTGCGAATATTCCTCGGTGCCGCTCCCGGCGTCGGCAAGACCTACGAGATGCTGATGTCGGGCCGCGCCAGGCTGGCCGACGGCTTGGACGTGGTGATCGGCGTCGTCGAGACGCATGGCCGCAAGGAAACGCTGGCCCTGGTCGAGGGTTACGAGGTCATTCCCCGCCGCAAGGTCGAATACAAGGGGCGCATCCTCGACGAGATGGATATCGACGCCATCATCGCCCGGCGGCCGGCGCTGGTTCTCGTCGACGAACTCGCCCACACCAACGCGCCCGGCAGCCGCCATCCCAAACGCTATCTCGACGTCCAGGAAATCCTGACCCAGGGCATCGACGTCTACACGACGCTCAACATCCAGCATGTCGAAAGCCTCAACGACGTCGTCGCCCAGATCACCAAGGTCAGGGTCCGCGAGACGGTTCCCGATTCCATCATCGACCAGGCCGACGATGTCGAGATCATCGATCTCACCCCCGACGACCTGATCAAGCGGCTTGAGGAAGGCAAGGTCTATTTCCCCAACACCGCGCAGCGTGCGATCGAGAACTATTTCTCGCCGGGCAATTTGACGGCGCTGAGGGAACTGGCGCTGCGCCGCACCGCGCAGCGCGTCGACGACCAGTTGCTGATCCATATGCAGGCCCACGCCATTCCCGGGCCGTGGGCTGCCGGGGAAAGGGTCCTCGTCTGCCTTGACGCGCGCCCGGGCGGAGCGGCCCGCATCCGCTATGCGCGCCGGCTGGCCGACCGGCTGCGTGCCCCGTGGACGGCACTGCATGTCGACAGTCCTCGCTCGGCCAGCATGCCCGAGGAGGACAAGGACCGGCTCGCAAACAATTTGCGCCTCGCCCAACAGCTTGGCGCCGAGGTGACGACCATTCCCGGGCAGAATGTGGCGCAGGACATCGTGCGTTATGCGACGGCGAACAATTTCACCCATATCGTGGTCGGCAGGCCGACCCGCTCGCGCTGGCGCGAATTGATCGAAGGCTCGCTGACCTATGATCTCATCCGCAATGCCGGCGACATCAGCGTCCATGTCATTTCGGGAACCGAACGCAACGCCGAGGCGACGTCGAGGAATGTAAGGACCGCGGACGAGCAGACGCAATTCCGGATCTGGCCCTATCTCCTGGCCACGGCCTATGTCGCGGGCTCGCTCGCCTTCGCCGTCCTGCTCGACCAGTTTCTCGATGTTCGCAACCTTGCGATCATCTTCCTCATCGGGGTCCTGGCGTCGGCGGTGTCCGGCGGTCTCTGGCCGGCTCTGTACGCCTGTCTCGTCAGCGCCCTGGCCTTCAACTATTTCTTCCTGGAGCCGCGCTACACGCTGACGATCCGGGATCCGGAGAGCATTGTCGCGCTCGGCGTGTTCCTGGTTATTGCCGTCATTGCCAGCAATCTGACGGCACGCGTGCAGCGTCAGGCGGTCGCCGCCCGCTCACGGGCGCGGGCCACCGAAGACATCTACCTCTTTTCAAAGAAACTCGCCGGTGCCGGCACGCTCGACGACGTTCTCTGGGCCACCGCCTTCCAGATCGCCTCGATGCTGAAGCTGCGGGTGGTGCTGCTTCTGCCCGAAGACGGAACGATCACCGTCAAGGCCGGCTATCCGCCCGACGATACGCTGGCGGAGGCCGATATCGCGGCCGCCCGCTGGGCCTGGGAGCACAACCGCGCCGCGGGGCGCGGCGCCGACACGCTGCCCGGCGCCAAGCGCCTCTATCTGCCCTTGCGGACAGGGCGCACGGCGATCGGTGTCGTCGGTCTGGACAACGACAAGCAGGGCCCGCTGCTGACGCCGGAGCAACAGCGCCTGCTCGACGCGCTGGCCGACCAGGCAGCGGTCGCCATCGAGCGTATCCAGCTTGTCGCCGATGTCGATCGGGCCAAGCTCGCCGCCGAGGCGGACAGGCTGCGCTCGGCCCTTCTCACCTCGATCTCGCATGATCTGAAGACGCCGCTCGCCGCCATCATGGGTGCTGCCGGCACGCTGCGGGAATTCGCACCGGCACTGCCCGAACAGGACCGGGCTGAGCTGCTGTCGACCGTGCTCGACGAATCCGAACGCTTGAACCGCTTCATCGCCAATCTGCTCGACATGACCAAGATCGAGTCCGGCGCGATGGAGCCGAACTACGCCTTCCACTATGTCGGCGACATGGTCGGCTCCGCGTTGCAGAGAGCCAGGAAAATCATCGGCGAGCACAAGATCGAGACGGACATCCCCTCGGATCTGCCGATGTTGAAGGTCGACCCAGTCCTGTTCGAGCAAGCGTTGTTCAATCTCCTCGACAATGCCGCAAAATACGCGCCGGCCGGATCGACGATCCGCGTGCAGGGCTGGACCGACAATGGTTCCGTCATCTTGCAGCTCATGGATGAAGGGCCGGGCATTCCTCCCGGCGACGTGGAACGGATTTTCGATACCTTCTACCGGGTGCGCAAGCGCGATCAGGTCCGCGCCGGCACCGGGCTTGGGCTGTCGATCTGCCGTGGCTTCGTCGAGGCGATGGGCGGCACGATCTCGGCGGCGAACCGAACCGACCGTTCGGGCGCGGTTTTCACCATCAGGATGCCGAGGACGGCCAACCTGCCCGATCTAGGTGCCCCGATTACGGACGATCACGATGTTGGTGACCTTGCATGACAAACGCGAACGTCAGGATACTGGTTGTCGATGACGAACCGCCGATCCGCAAGCTGCTTCGCGTCGGCCTCGGCAGCCAGGGCTACGCGGTCAGCGAGGCGCCGAACGCCAGGGTGGCGATCGAATTGATGGAGGCGGAGAAGCCCGATCTCGTCCTGCTCGACCTTGGCCTGCCCGGCATGGGCGGCCACGAGCTCTTGCGCAAATGGCGCGACGACGGCCTCGATATACCAGTGGTCATTCTTTCCAGCCGCACCGATGAGGCCGGCATCGTCAACGCGCTGGAACTCGGCGCCGACGACTACGTTACCAAGCCTTTCGGCATGAACGAGCTGATTGCTCGCATCCGCGTGGCGCTGCGGCACAAGTTCCAGCAACAGGGCGAGAAGCCGGTGTTCCACACTGGCGACCTGTCAGTCGATCTGGTCAAGCGCATCGTCAAGGTCGAAGGCAAGGACGTAAAGCTGTCGCCAAAGGAATACGACATCCTGCGCATCCTGGTGCAGCATGCCGGCAAGGTGTTGACCCATCATTTCCTGTTGAAACAGGTCTGGGGCGATACGACGGATGTGCAGTATCTCAGGGTCTACGTCCGGCAGCTCAGGCAAAAGATCGAGAAGACCCCCGACCAGCCGCGCTACATCACCACCGAGACCGGTGTCGGCTACCGCTTGCGCGAGGTCGAATGAGCGAGAGTCCATTCCACCTCTCGGGACTCTGTCCTAGCCGATAGCCTCCTGCAGCCGGTTTGCCGTCGTCGATGTCCGCAACGCCGCCAGGCAGCCGACAATGCCGAGCGGCACGAAAGCGAGGAACAGCCAGGTCGCGACATTTGCCGCCGCGTCATGGTTCAGTCCCTCCGAAAAGCCGCTGGCATTGGCGACGATCCCGGCAAGTGCGGCACCCACGGCATAGCCGATGCGCTGCATGGTTGGCACCGCCGCGGAGGCGATGGTCTGTTCGTCGTGTCGCGCCGACGCCACAATGACGCGCGTGAGGAAGGGCCAGGCGATGCCGAAGCCGCCGCCTTGCAACAAGGCGCACATCAGGATCAGAGGAATGGACCCAGCCGGTATCGTATAGGCAAAACCGGCAATGCCGCAGGCGATCATCACCGCGCCGCCGACGATGATCAGCCGTTCGCGCCGCGGCGGCGCATTGGCGACGAGGATCGACAGGATCGACCAGGCGATCGATTCGGCGGCGATGATGTAGCCGGTGGTCAGCAGCGGAATGTCGTGCAGGCTGGTCAGCAGCAGCGGTCCGTAGACGCCGAAGGAGCAGGTCGCCACCGAAAAGGCGGCGACCATGGTCATGCCGGCACCGACCGGCGTGCGCCACGAGAACAGCCGCGCCGGGAAAAGCCGGGAGCGCGGCTTCAGCGCGTCGATGTAAAAGAACAGCGCCAGGCCAATGAGGCCGAGGACCATCAGCACCGAGGAGCGCAGCAAGGCGATGTCGACGCCGGCCGAGGCGATCAGCACCACGGCTATGGCAAGGCAGGCGAGCGCGATGAAGGGGAAGGGCGGCGCCTTGCCGCTGGTCGCCTGCGGCCTGGTTGCCTCGGGCGTGTTGAGGACAATCACGCTGGCCAGGGCCATGGCGGCACCACCGAAGGTGAAGATGCCGAAGGCCCAGCGCCATGACAGGAGCTCGGTCATGATCGCACCGAGCATCGGCCCGCTGAAAGCGGCGACGCCCCAGATCGCCGACATGATGCCGAAGAGCTGCGGCCAGATGGCGCGTGAAAACAGCCGTTCGACCGAGACGAAGGCCAGCGACACCAGCGCGCCGCCGCCAAATCCCTCGACCAGGCGGCCGGCAAGGAACAATTGCATGGAAGGCGAGGTGGCGCAGATCAGCGCCCCGGCGGCATAGAGCAGGGCCGCGACCACCATGTTGGTGCGCAGCGCCACATAGCTCACCAGCCGTCCGGCCGCGGCACCAGCGACAATGGCCCCGAGCTCGTAGATCGCCAGCGACCAGCCGACGAGCTGCACGCCGGCCAGTTCGCCGACCATGGCGGGCATCACGGTCGCCACCATCGTCTCGTTGGTGGCATGCAAGAGGATGCCGAGGCTGATGAAACAGAAGCGCGCCAGGTCGCCGCTTGCCCACAATGCGCGCCAGTCGACCCTGTTTGTGCTGATTTCGGTCATTCTCGCCTTCCATATCTCGATGCGAGCGCACGACACCAGAAGCCAGTATGGGTTTCCGGCAGGACCATGCGCATCAGCAAGGCCTGGCAAGGCGCTGCTCCATTGGGGGCAGGGTTGTAGAACCTCAACCGTGGTTGAGCTCAAGCAGTTTTTTGAGAGTCTGTTCTCGCGGCAGCCTTCCAGGATTGGCTGCCTTCGTCGCGCTCAATTCTCGGTGCTGCGCAACTGGAACTGGCTGACGCCGATCGCGAGGTTGATGCCGGTCTGCGTCTGGAGGCTGAGCGGCTGCAAGGTGAAGGCCTGCGAGGAGCCGCCGACCAGCAGATTGGCACCGGCGCCGACGGCGGCCGTCACTTCGGCGCTGGCGCCGACATAGTCTCCAGCCAGCGCGCCCGGCGCGTAGATGTTCTTCAACGGCGTCAGCACCAGCCACTGCATCACCGACTGCTTCGTGGTGCCGATGTCGAGACCGTATTTGTTGACAGCGCCGAAATAAGCTTCCGGCGCAAAGCTCTTGTCGGTCGGGGTGAAGGTGCAGCTCAAATCCTTGCTCGAGCCGAAGATGAAGCCAGTGCCGCCGCCGATGGCGCAATCAAGCGTGCCGAGCTCTATGCCCCGGTCCTGCGCCCGAGCCGCGCCGGCAAGCACGGTTGCGATTATGGCAGCGGCGAAGGCTGTCTTCGGCATGGCGGTCCCCTCAAAATCAAACGGCGCGGAACCATCCTATCCGGTTCCGCGCCGCAGGGTGAGGGGCATGGAGCACTTGCTCCATGCATTTACTTGAACGAGTGGATCAGCTCGAGCGAGGTCACGGCGACGGCAAGATTGACGCCGGTCTGCGCCTGGACGCTGAGCGGCTCCAGCATGAAGGCGCTGTTCAGTCCACCGACCAGCAGGTTGGCGCCGCCACCGGTGACAACGCTCGCTTCGGCGTTGACGCCATAGTAACTGCCAGCGAGATCGCCGGCGTCGTGGTTGCGCGTTGCCGCCAGCACGGCCCAGACGAGCTGGCCCTGATGGGTCTTGCCGACATCGACGCCGATCTTGGAGATGACGCCGGTATACATCTCCGACGGGCCGCCATGATGCGGCCTGAAGGTGCAGGACACGCCCTTGTTGGAGGCGACGATGTAGCCGGTGCCGCCATCTATGGTGCAGTCGAGCGTGCCGAGCTGCAGCCTGCCGGCGCTGGCCGGGGCGGCGGCGAATACCGTCGTGGCAAGGGCAGCGGCGCAGGCGAGTTTCTTGATCATGGGTGGGTCCTTTCGCAAATTGCTTCGACGTAACGGCTTGGGTGGCCAGACCGTTCCGCCGAAAACTTGGCGCGAACAAGGCAAGGGCCGACAGCCCGCCGCCGGGGTTAACGCGCGGTTGCCGGATCGACGGCGATCCGCAGTGCCGCGTGTCCTTTCGGACACGCAGAGGACACCGCGGCACTTGGATGGATGCAGGTGCGCTGCCGAAATCGATATCAGCTGACGCGGGCCAGACCGTCCTTGGCCGGCTGGTAGGTGGGGTCGAGGTGAACCGCTTCGCGATAGGATTTCGCCGCCTTGGCCTTGTCGCCGCGCCGCTCGTAGATCAATGCCTGGTTGGCCCAGGCCTCGGCGTTCTTGCCATCGAGCTTGATGGCCATGTTGAAGTCGGCGAAGGCGTTGTCCTCGTCGTTCATCGCCAGATAGGAAAGACCGCGGCCGTTGTAGGGTTCGGCAGCATCAGGCGCGAGCGAGATGGCGGTCGAGAAATCCTCGATGGCGAACTTGTGCTGGCCCTGGCTCTGATAGATCAGGCCGCGATTGTGGTAGGCACGGGCATCGGTCGTGTCGAGCTGGATTGCCTTTTGGAAGTCATTGAAGGCCTCCTGGGTGCGGCCCGCCTTGCGGTAGAGATTGCCGCGGCCGATATAGGCGGCGTCATAATTGCCGTTGATCTGGATCGAGTGGTTGTAATCGTCGAGCGCGGCCGCCTGATTGCCGAGGAAGCGCTGGATGAGCGCGCGGTTGGAATAGGCCTGGAAGAAATTCGGGTTGAGCTGGATCGCGGTGTTGAAATCCTTGAGCGCCGCCTGGTACTGGCCGCCCCGGCCATAGGCCGAGCCGCGCACATTGTAGCCTTCGGGATCCTGGGGATTGCGCTGGATCACCGCCGACAGCGAGGAGATGTTCTCGCTCGACCCTTGCGCCTTGTCGATGTTGTTGAATTCGCCGGTCGGGCCAGCCGTCTGGCAGCCGGCAAGCACCAGGCCGGAAAGCAGGGCTGCCGTCAGGGCGAAACCACGCAATGCGGTCCCGCGCTCCACGCTTGTTGCGTTCATGTCTGCCCTGTCCTCACTTGCGCCGCGTCGTTCAGGTCCGGATCCCCCCTCCGGGCCGGGTCACAATCAAAACAAAAAGGTGGCGGCGATTCCACATCGCGCCACCTTGGATATCCTTCGAAAAGGACGAAAAATTGGCGTTAGAACCGCGGCGGACGCGGAGCACCACCTGCACCGCCGGCCGCACCAGCGGCAACCGGGCGAGGCGTCATCGGCAGCAGGCCTTCGCGCTGTGCGCGCTTGCGGGCCAGCTTGCGGGCGCGGCGCACGGCTTCCGCCTTTTCACGGGCGCGCTTCTCGGAAGGCTTCTCGTAATGTCCGCGCATCTTCATTTCGCGGAAAATGCCTTCACGCTGCATCTTCTTCTTGAGAGCGCGAAGCGCCTGATCAACATTGTTGTCGCGGACGAGTACCTGCACGGGCAATCCTGTCTTTCGGGTTTGATATCAACAGGCGAGCGGCCATAGCCACCAGCCTCCGCGGCGGTTTACACCACGAATTGTGGCGGCTGATAGCAGAATCATCCCGCGCTGTCCACAGCCGAAATGAACGGGCGGTGCCAAACAGTGGTCACTGGCCCGGGATAGGCGCCCGACTAAACCGTGGCCAGGTGCAACCGTTCGAAATCCTCGAAGAACTCGCCATAGTCGCAGGTGATCTCTTCGCCCGCGGCGATATCGCGGGTCGCGGTTGCGCCGCCGTATTGCGAAAAATCGGTATTCGGATTTCCGGCATGGTTCATGAAGCGCCCATTGTCGACTTCATAGACCATGAACCCTGGCTGATCCGGGCTCGGATAGGCATAGCGGTCGAGCAATTCCCTGAGATGCGCGGGTGCCGCCTCGTATTTCTCCGTCGGGACCAGCCGATCGAAGTCTGGATCGAGCCGCCAGATCGAGGCGCCTTTCCTGATCGGCTCTGCGGCGAACACGCCGACACCTTCGATCGCACTCGCAGCCACATAGGTTCTGATCAGCATCATGTTTCCAAGACCCGCTTTTTGACAGCAAACGGAATCGCCAAATCGCGCGGAAAAAGCAAGACCGACGGCCTGCGTCACGGCAACGAACAGGCCTATTCGCCGCGAAAAGTCCATCACGTCCGGTTGATCGACGGCAGCCCCGGGAACGTTCCAGAAACGGCATACGTTTGACAGCAAAATCGATGACGTCAACCAAGCAGATTTTACGTTGCCGGCGCTGCCATGACATTTGATAAATGAACGCCATTTCGCATCGTCTCTGACCATATGTTAATAGTTATGCGGGGCTCGACTACAAATGAGTCGATTTGGGAGGGGGCGGGATGTCACAC
>NZ_JAPFQA010000031.1 GCF_027563465.1 Mesorhizobium qingshengii
TTCTGGAGAACCACTTCATCTTTGGTCCGTCTTAGTCCCCTCAGAATGGGATCGTGGTTACGCAGACTGCGAGCAACGATTCAATGGCGCTAGGCGCGCCTTCCACGGCGAGATGACCCGGATATCCGACCAGTCAACCAGGTGTTTTAGGCACCAGGGGGGAAAGCGTAACCCAAATCGGTCGATCGCCGCAACGGTCTGGAAGGGCCCGTTATGAAGGGAGCGACTATCACTTGGCCAGGCCGCGCGCGATCAGCCGCGCCAGACGCTGCGAAAACGCCCTGGCGTCCGCTGGCTTGTCGCCGTCGAGCACGCGGGCCTCGTCGTAGAGAAGATGGGCCGCATCATCCTTGAAGGCCTGCTCGTCGTCGCCCAGGCTGGCAAGCGCCAGCACGCGCTCATGCCTTGGGTTGATCTCGAGGATCGGCTTGGCGGCCTTGTCGAGGCGGCCGGCGGCATTGAGCAGCCGCTCGAACTGCCGGTCGTGACCATGCTCTGGCGCGACCAGGCAGACCGCGCTTTCCGTCAGCCTGTCGGAGGCTTTCACATCCGACACGGCGTCGCCCAGCGTCGATTTGACGAAAGCCAGGAAGCCGTCAATTTCCGGCGTCGCAGCCGTGTCGGGCTTCTTGGCAACGTCAAGCAGCGGGATATCCGCCAGCTCGGCCGCGCCTTGCGTGATTGATTTGAACGGCTTGTCCTCGAAGTGCGGCGCCATCGTCACCCAGAAGCTGTCGACAGGGTCGGTGAGCAGCAGCACTTCGATGCCGCGCGCCCTGAAGCCTTCGAGCTGGGGCGAGGCTTCGAGCCGGGCGCGGTCGTCGCCGGCCATGAAGAAGATCGCCTTCTGGCCTTCCTTCATCGCCGCGACATAACCGGCCAGGCCCCGCCAGCCTTCACCTGATGTGGTCGAGTGGAACCGGGCGAGCTGCAGCAGTTGCTCGCGCCGCTCGTAATCCTCGTAGAGCCCTTCCTTGAGGACAACGCCGAAATTCTCCCAGATCTTGGCAAAGGCCTCGGCCTCGTTCTCCGCCAGCTTGGCGAGGTCGCCCAGCACGCGGTTGGTCAGGCCCTTGCGGATGGAGGCCAGCAGAGGGCTCTCCTGGATCATCTCGCGCGAGACATTGAGCGGCAGGTCGGCGGAATCGACCAGCCCGCGCACGAAGCGCAGATAGCGCGGCAGAAGGTCGGCATCGTCGGTGATGAAGACGCGGCGCACATAGAGTTTCATGCGGCCCTTGCGGTCCTGGTCGAACAGATCGAACGGACGCGAACCAGGCACGAAGGCGAGCACGGAGTATTCCTGCCTTCCCTCGGCGCGGAAATGGATGGTGGCGGCCGGCTCGTCATACTGGCCGGCGACGCTACGGTAGAAATCGGTGTATTCCTCGGGCTTGATCTCGCTCTTCGGCCGCACCCAGAGTGCCGTGCCATCGGCGATGTCGCGCGCCTCGGCGCCGGGTTTTTCGACGAGCGTGATCGGCACCGGCACATGGCCCGACTGCGACTTGGCCAGTTGCTCGAGCCGGTAAGAGCCGGTGCAGGGGACGGCGTCGTCCATCAGATGCAGCACCACGCGGGTGCCGCGCCTGGGAGCTGCTTCAAGTGGGGCTGGCGCGATCTCATAGGAACCCTTGCCGTCGGACGACCAGCGCCAGGCCTCCTCGCTTCCCGCCAGGCGGCTGATGACATCGACGCGTTCGGCCACCATGAAGGCGGAATAAAAGCCGACGCCGAACTGGCCGATGAACTGCGTGTCTTCGGTCGTGCCGCCTACGCCGACGCGTTCGACGAAGGCGCGCGTGCCCGAGCGCGCGATCGTGCCCAATGCTTCGGCCATATCGTCACGGCTCATGCCGATGCCGTTGTCTTCGACGGTGATTTCCTTGTTATCGGGATCGGCGGAAACGGTGATCCGCGGCTTCGGGTCGTCGGCCAGCAATTCGGGCCGGCTGACCGCTTCGAAGCGCAGCTTCTCGCAAGCGTCGGCGGCGTTGGAAATCAGCTCGCGCAGGAAGACGTCCTTATCGGAATAGACCGAGTGCACCATCATGTGCAGCAGCCGCGAAACATCCGCCTCGAACGCCCTGGTTTCTTTCGCCTTCGTGTCTGTCGTCATCTCACGTTCCTGTGTTTTCAGCATGGTCTCCGCACGAGGTCGCGTCGGATGATCAATCGTTCAGACGGTGTTGTTTGTCCTCGAAGCGCCGCCAGACAAGGCCGCAGGCGCCAGCGAAACCATGTCCGGAACGAGGATATCCTGGCGACGGGCGAAGGCAACCAGGGTTGCGCGGACGGTTTCCGGGTCGATCTCGCCGGCGATGCCGGCTTTGCAAGCGTTGAGTGCGACGGCATGGGCGCCGTTGCGGCTGCAGGCCGGCCAATCCTGAAGCAGGGCATAGGCTTCCACCACGCTCTCGATCCTCGCCGGAAAACCCATTCCGACCAGCAGGGTTACCGGCTCTTCAAACTGCCTGTGATTCATGACTTGTGCCTCCTTTCGGTTGTGCAGGACCTGGACCGGATCGCGCATCAGAGAGCGCGGCCCGCCGCGGATAGGGTGAATGGGAGTGAATTCGTTGCACTGAAAACTGAGCCGCTGGGTAAGTGATGCCGATCGCGTCCGGCTCGAGCCTGGCAGGCTGCAGCGCCGGAACGCTTCGGCCCGGCGCTGGCAGCGCCCTGTGCGCCTTCCCCAGTGCCTCGAGCCAGGCGGCAACGGCAAGCGGCGCCGGGCTGCGGCCGTCGAGCCATGCAGCGATCTCGCCTCGCGGACGGCCAAGTTCGGCCGCGAGGTCGTCCGACTCCCATCTCAGAATTTTCAGGCATTCACGCAACCGGCCCGTGATCATGTCTCCACCTCCAAAACAATTTCTTCCTTCACATGGCAATGGATCGTCGAACAGTGTTCGCGGTTCAGCCACCAGGGGATGCCTCGGAGGCCGCCGATACCTGCTGGGCGCAGAGGAACATCAGTGTTGACGCCACCGTGCGCCGGTTCCAGCCAGCGGCTACGGCCCTCTCGAGCAGCTCTGTCAGCAGCGGCATCAGCACGCTACGGCATTCGCCTTCGTAGGCCATGAACTCCTTTGCCTCATGTGTCGGCGCTGGCAAGGGCCGCAAGCCAGCCTTTGCATCCATGTTTGCCTCCATCTCTTTCAATTGACACCCGCTCCCACCGAGGGGAGCGGGCGGACTGGTCGAGACCTCAGAAGTCCATGCCGGCGCCGGCAGGCATGGCCGGAACCGCGGGTTCCTTCTTTGGCTTCTCGGCCACCATCGCCTCGGTGGTCACCAGCAGACCGGCAACGGATGCCGCATCCTGAAGAGCCGTGCGCACCACCTTGGCCGGGTCGATCACGCCCTGACCATAGAGATCACCGAATTCGTTGGTCTGGGCGTTCCAGCCCCAGCCAAACTCGCTCGTCTCACGCAGCTTGCCGACGATGATCGAGCCCTCGGCACCGGCATTCTCGGCGATCTGGCGAACCGGTGTTTCGATCGCGCGACGCACGATCTCGATGCCGGTCTTCTGGTCGGCATTGTCGGTTTGCACGGTGTCAAGCGCCTTGGCGGCCCTCAGCAGAGCGACACCGCCACCGGGCAGCACGCCCTCCTCGACTGCCGCCCTCGTGGCATGCAGGGCATCGTCGACGCGGTCCTTGCGCTCCTTGACCTCGACCTCGGTCGAGCCGCCTACCCGGATGACCGCGACGCCGCCGGTGAGCTTGGCCAAGCGCTCCTGCAGCTTTTCGCGGTCATAGTCCGAGGTGGTCTCCTCGATCTGCGCCTTGATTTGCGCAACGCGGCCCTGGATCTCTTCCTTGCGACCGACCCCGTCGACGATGGTGGTGTTTTCCTTCTCGATCACCACCTTCTTGGCGCGGCCAAGCATCTGCAGCGTCACATTCTCCAGCTTGATCCCGAGATCTTCCGAAATGGCGGTGCCGCCGGTGAGCACGGCAATGTCCTCCAGCATGGCCTTCCGTCGATCCCCGAAGCCCGGCGCCTTGACCGCCGCAACCCGCAGCCCGCCACGCAGCTTGTTGACGACCAGCGTGGCGAGCGCCTCGCCCTCGACATCCTCGGCGATGATCAGCAGCGGCTTGCTGGACTGCACAACGGCTTCCAGCACCGGAAGCAGCGCCTGCAGGTTCGAAAGTTTCTTCTCGTGGATCAGTACATAGGGCTCTTCCAGCTCGACGCGCATCTTGTCCTGGTTGGTGATGAAATAGGGCGAGAGATAGCCGCGGTCGAACTGCATGCCTTCGACGACTTCGAGCTCGGTCTCGGCGGTCTTAGCTTCCTCGACCGTAATGACGCCCTCATTGCCGACCTTTTCCATCGCCTCGGCGAGAAAGCGGCCGATCTCGGCGTCGCCATTGGCCGAGATAGTGCCAACCTGTGCGATCTCGTCGTTCCTCGTCACCTTGCGGGCATTGGCCTTGAGCTCGGCGACGACAGCGTCGACCGCCTTGTCGATGCCGCGCTTCAGGTCCATCGGGTTCATCCCCGAGGCGACGGCTTTCGCACCTTCCTTGACGATCGCCTGGGCCAGCACGGTCGCAGTCGTGGTGCCGTCGCCGGCGATGTCGTTGGTCTTGGAAGCAACCTCGCGCACCATCTGCGCCCCCATGTTCTCGAACTTGTCCTCGAGCTCGATCTCCTTGGCGACGGTGACGCCGTCCTTGGTGATCCGCGGCGCGCCGAACGACTTGTCGATGACGACATTGCGGCCCTTGGGCCCGAGCGTCACCTTCACCGCATTGGCAAGGATGTCGACGCCGCGCAGCATCTTCTCACGGGCTTCAGTATGGAATTTCACTTCTTTGGCAGCCATTGGATCATCACTCCTCGTCTAGGCAGCATTCGTTGACTGGTTGGATTTCGAAGAAGCCGTCAGGCGGCCTTCTTCACCTGCGCGGCCTGCTCGATCACGCCCATCACGTCGCTTTCCTTCATGATGAGCAGGTCCTCGCCGCCGATCTTGATCTCGGTGCCGGACCATTTGCCGAACAGGATGCGGTCGCCGAGCTTGACGTCGAGCGGCGTGAGCTTGCCGCTGTCGTCTCGCGCGCCGGGACCGACGGCGAGCACTTCGCCTTCCTGCGGTTTCTCCTTGGCGGTGTCGGGAATAATGATGCCGCCGGAGGTCTTCTCCTCGGCTTGGATGCGGCGGACCAGGATACGGTCATGCAATGGACGGAACGCCATGTCGTTCTCCTCGTGGACAAACAGATTTTTGCGGTTCCTCCGCACCGGACCGGCAATATCGAACCGGTGCGGAACGCTGCGACCCTTGATCAGGCGTCGCACGCGCATATCGAGCTAGTTTTGGTTTTTTTCGGTTTCAAGAGGCTGGCGCAAAATTTTTGGCACTTACCGCACAAGAGTGCCAACCGCCTGTTATCATGCAGCTATTTTGTCGGGGAACGAGATTTCCTCGCTTGATTTCCCATGCGATCCAACAAATTCGATCATTCCCCTTCCTGCCTCCGAAACATACGACCTTTCGCTTGACCGCCTGCCTGCGCCGGCCAGTCCCGAGCTGATGGGATTTCTACGCCATTGGAGGCTGACGTTGAGGACAGGCTGCATTCCGTTCGCGTTGTCGGCTCTCAAGCCATCGGAGTGGAGCGTCGTAGATGGCATCATTGCAATCCACTGAGGCTACCCTCCCGACCCCTCGCCCGGATGAGACAAAAAATCTGGTGGCCCCGCTTGAACTGGCCTTTTGTCATTCCCAGATCGTTTGCCGTCGAGGCTTAGGCTCGACGAAACGGGCGTCGCGGTGGCGCCGCGATGCTGCTTGTAACCCATGTTGCTTCAACGGAGGATATGGCTATGAGAAGCTTTGATTATACCCCACTCTATCGCACGACGGTCGGCTTCGATCGTCTCTTCGACATGCTTGACAACGGCGTGCGATCGGATTGGCCGCCTTACAATATCGAGAAGACAGGCGAAAACGACTATCGCATTACGATGGCTATCGCCGGCTTCAGCCCCGAGGAGATTGAGCTTACCTAGCACGGTCCGGAGTTGATTGTGGTAGGCAACAAACAACCCACCGAAACCGACTGGCAGATTCTCCATCGCGGCATGGCGACTCGTAATTTCAAGCAGATCTTCAGGCTGGCAGACTATGTGAAGGTCGCCAACGCCACCTTGGAGAACGGCCTGCTGGCGGTGGACCTGGTCCGCGACATCCCGGAAGAATTGAAACCCCGCCGCATTGGCATTGGCACGTCGGCCGAGAAACAGACTTCACCGACAAAGCGGATTAGCCAGGATACCGATAGGAAGCTGAAGGTGGCCTGATAGAAGAATCAGTCTGCGGTCTCGCCTCCCGGCACAGCCGGGAGGCACCTGATTGCGGAGAACGGAGATGACAACCGGATCTGAAATATTTTTACAAACCCCAGCCGGAAGCCTAGGTTCGTGGAGCTTGTCGCAAACATACGCACACCCTGAAGATGTCCTGCGCGACCAAAGCATAAGTCTTGCCGAGAAGCGCGCACTGCTTGCCTCTTGGGCGTCGGATGCGCGTGCCATCCCCGGAGTGCCGATACTCCGCCAACTGGATGACGGATCTGTCGTCACTTTGGATGAAATCATGAGGGCCTTGAAGGCTCTCGACGGCGGGCAGGAGAAACTGGTTAGCCGCCCTCATTTTGACCGGCGGCTTAAGAACAGATGGACTTCCTGGTTGCCTCGCGGTCGAAGGGATGACGACGATGATCCGCCGCCAGTGCCCGCCTATGCCACCCCGCCCCTGAAAAGTGGGGGCGGTGGGTCAATGGCTTGGGCCGAACCGGCGCTGGTTTAGAAATAGTCTAGCCGGGGGGATGGAGGGCAGCCCCCGGCTGGTTTGGCCGAAAGACTTGGTGAACCGGCATGCCGCGGCAAGTCGGACGCGACCTGCGAGGCGCCCTTTCCGACGAAGTCTGCATGAGCCGCGTTCCATCTGCTCCCGCGCTATTGGCCGCGACGGATTCGAGCCGCCTTAGAAATCGTTATTGTAAACATTCCGGCAGAACCTGTTCTTCTGGCCCACGGTCTTTATGTGATCATGCACCTGATAGGCGTAGGTTGTGGCGGCGTTGACGGCGACCTCCTTGGACACGCCTGTCTCATTTATCGCCTTGATCAGAAAATACGTCATCATGTCGGCGTTCTCGAACTTGCACAGATACCCGGCCGCCATGAGCATGCCCGCCTTCTTGATGTAGGAGTTGTCGGTGATGCCGGCCAGCGCCGGTGCCGCGGCGAGCAAGGCAACGGCAATCAAAAGCTTCTTCATCAAGATCCCCAAGCAAAAGGGCGGCATTCACGCCGCCCGGGCTGCATGCGCATTATTATGTCTTTGTCTGGTTCACAAGTCAGGCTGCTGCCAGCCCCGCCAAATTGCAGATGCGCTGCGGGGTTAGTCGATTGACTGCATGTCACTCGGCGCTGGACTTGATGATCCGCGTCAGGCTGCGATAGGTCTCTTCGAGCGCTTCAAAACCGCCTTCGGCGAGAGTGATCGGGGCAGCGTTATCGGCGATCGCCGCGAGCAGCAGCGCCGCATCGGCGGCCACCACATTGGGTGCAAGCTCGCCGCGCCTGCCGGCCGATGAAAACGCCTCGGTGAACAGTGCCAAGAGCTCAATGCCAAAGTGGTTGAGCATCCGCCGGCCATCGTCCCCCAGCAGATCGGCATCCTGCCGCAGCCTCGAAATCAGGCTCCAGTTGCGCCCTTCTGTGCCGGCTGGGTTGAAGTGCCGGAAGCGGGCGCGGCTGTAGGCGATCATCGCCTCAACCTGCTCGGCGAGGCTCGACTCCTCATGCGACCACACAGCGCGCAAGGCGCTCAGCGTCGCCTGCATGTAGTCGCGCAGCACCTCGCCGACCAAGGCCTGCTTGTTGCCGAAATGATAGTGGATATTGGCGCGTGTTGTTCCGAGCGCCGTCGAGATGTCGCCGAAGCTTGTGCCGCGATAGCCGTGGCGCACCAGCAGCTCCAGCGCCGTATCCTTGATCGCCTGCCTCGTATCCGTCTCATCCATGCCGGCATCATAGCCAAATCCGCGCGACTTGGACGCCGAAGCTCATGGCATCCCCAGGCATTTGACCAAGGACTGACTTGCAGGTAAGTAAGTCTAAAAACAAAGGAGGAGAACGGCCGGTGCAGATGCAGAGTTTCACGGATGCCGATGGCGCGGCCCCACAGGCCGTGCGTGCGGGCAATCTGATCTTCGTCGGCGGCCTGATGGCGACGGACGCAAACGGCAACATTGTCGCCCCCGGCATTGCCGGCCAAGCGCGCGTCATCTTCGAGCGGCTGGCGGCGCTTCTCGCCCAGGCCGGCGCCACAATGGCCGATGTGGTCAAGCACAACATCTATTTCAGTTGCGAGGCCGATGTCGTCGGCGCCTTCCTCGACGAGCTCGATTCCGTGCGCACCGGCTATTTCACCGCGCCCGGCCCGACCAGCACCGAAATCCGCTGCGGTCTCGACAGCGAGGGCGCGCGGCTGATGGTCGACGCCTGGGTGGTGACCGGCGGCAAGCGCGAGCTGCTCGACCCGCCCGGCCATTGGCGCTGGCGCAAGAAACTGCCCTTCGTGCAAGGGTGGAAGGTCGCCGACATGCTGTTCATCGGCGGCCAGCGGCCGCTCGACGCCGAGGGCAAGGTGCTCGGCCGCGGCGACATTGAGGTGCAGACTGAAGAGGCCTTCCGCAACCTCGACACGATGCTGCGGCAGGGTGGCGGCGACCGCAACAGCCTGATGCGCCAGAACACCTATTTCCGCTTCTTCGGCGAAGGCCGCGAAGTCACCGACTATTGGGAGAAGATGACCAATGTGCGTCGCCGCTACATGTCCGTGCCCTCGGCAGCGGGTGCCGGCCTGCGCATCCAGGGCATGGGCAATCCCGACGAACTGATCCAGGTCGAGGGCATCGGCATGCTCGGCGAGGACAAGCAGCGGCTTCAGCCGGCCAACCACTGGGACTGGAGCATCCCCAACACCCAGTTCACGCAAGGCTGGAAGATCGGCAGGCTCGCCTTCATCGGCGGCCAGATCTCGGCCGACAGCAAGGCTCAGGCCGTCGGCGACGACATGGAAACGCAGACCCGCAACGTCTTCGAGTTCATCCGCCGCACGTTGGCCGAAGGCGGGCTCGACGAGAGCGACGTCGCCAAGCTCTATATCTACTACCACGCCGAAGGCAGCTGGGCCGAGATCGACGCGATCCGCGCGGTGATCGCGCGCGTGCAGCGCGAATTCTATCCGCTGCCCGGTCCGGCAGTGACCGCGATCCGCGTCGCCGGCTTCGCCTTCGAGAACCTGCTGGTCGAGATCGAGGCGATGGCGGTGACGCGGGACTGATGTCGAAACACGATTTCACCGCCGCCGAATTCGCGGCACGGCTGGTGCACGTCCGTGCCGCCATGGCCGCGCGGGACCTCGACTGGCTGGTCGCCGTCCACCCCGCCTCCATCCATTGGCTGACCGGCAGCGACGCCAAGAGCTACCAGGAATTCCAGTGCCTGCTGGTTGGCGCGCGCGACGAGCCGCTCGTCGTGCTGACACGCCAGGGCGAGGTGCACGAATTCGAGACGGACTCGGCCGCCGGTGAGGTGCATGGCTTCGGCGGCGGCGAGAACGAGGATCCGATCGCCGCTTTTGCCGGCGTGGCGGGGCGTCATGGCGTGTTGGGCAGGCGCGTCGGCCTGGAAGTGCCCGCCTATTATCTTCATCCGCATCACTATCTTGGCCTTCGCGCCATCATCGGCGATGCCCTTGTCACCGAGACGACCGAATTGATCGCCGGACTGAAGCTGGTGAAGTCGCCGGCGGAGATTGGCTACATCAGGCGTGCGGCAGCCCGTGCCGACCTCGGCATGGCCCGTTTCGTCGGCGAGCTGGCGGCAGGTCAATCGGAACTGGCGTTGGCCGGCGGCATCTACGACACCTTGCTGCGCAATGGCAGCGGCATCGCCGCCAGCCCGATCAACCTCGTCTCCGGTCCGCGCTCGGCCTACAGCCATGGCGCGCCGACCGCGCGTCTGTTGCGCGAGGGCGATTTCGGCAACATTGAATTCGGCGCGACCTTCAACCGCTACACCGCCACCATCGGCCGTAATTTCGCGCTTGGAAAGCCGACGCCGCGCATGGCCGAGCTGCATGACATCGTGCTGCGCGCCAGCGACGCCATGATCGCTGCGATCCGCGACGGCGTGCCGGCAGCCGTGCCGCACGAGGCGGCCCGCGCCGTCCTTGGCGAGGCCGGGCTCGAACCCTACCGTGTCCACACATCGGGCTATGCGCTGGGGCCGGGCTTTCCGCCGAGCTGGGCCGAGCCGCTGCACATGATCGGCGGCAGCCCGCATGTGCTGAAGGCCGGCATGGTGGTCACCATCGAGCCGCCGGTCTTCATCGGCGCCGAGGGACTGGGCGCCCGCATCATCGACAATGTGCTGGTGACGGCGACCGGCGCCGAGGTCCTGACGAAAACACCGCGCGACATCATCGTTGCGGGTTGAGCCGTCTTACCCGCCCAGCTCATGCGCGATCTCGGCGCAGGCGAGCTTCAGCCGCGCCAGCATGGCCTCGAAATTGGGCGCGGCACTACGCCTACTGACCGCCGCCACCGTCACGCAGGCCACCGCGCGCCCGTCGCCGGCGATGATCGGGCAGACTACGTCGGTCACGCCGATGATGTCGCGGCTCTCGTGGATGATGGCACCGCGCTCGCGCACGGCGTCGAGCTCGGCGCCAAGCGTCGTCGGGTCCGGCGGCTCGCGCATCAGCATCAGGCATTCGGCGATCATGCGGTCGCGCACCGGCTTGGGCTGGAACGCCATCAGCACGAGCCCGGAATGGGCGTCCGCCAGCGGCCGGCGATAGCCGAGCTTGAGCGAAAAATTCATGTCCGCGCCGCCTGATGCCGCGGCAATGATGACCGTTTCGCCGCGATGCGCGACGACCAGATGCGCCGCCTGGTGCACTTCCTCGGCGAAGCGCTCGACGATGGGGGCTGCCGTGCTGACCAGGTCGCGGGCGCGCGCCGTCTGCATGCCGAGCCCGAACAGCTTGTTCGACAGCATCAGCCCCTCGCCGCTCTCGTCACGCTGGATGTAGCCGCGCGCCAGCAGCACATGGACCATGCGGAAGATCTCGTTTTTCGACCGCCCCAGTTCCTCGGCGATCTGGCGCGTGCCCATGGTCTGGCCCGCATTGGCCAGCAATTCGAGGATATCCAGGCCCTTTTCCAGGGCCGGCGCACTGTAGTTGAGCTTGTCATCCGTCATTCTGCATCCGTTTCATAGATGACGCTTGACGTCACATATGAAGCGACGTTAGCGTAATGTCTAGCAAATCCGCGCGAAAAATAGCGATCTGCGCGTGGTTGCATAGGGAATGCCCTGCATCCATGAGCTATAATTTTAAATTTGATATCCTGTTGCGCTATGTGCCGGAGATCGTGCAAGGCGTGCTCCTCACCTTGCAGTTCTCGGTCATCACCATGCTCTGCGGTCTCGCCATCGGCCTGATCGTCGCCATGGCTTCGATCAGCCCGCTGATGCCGCTGCGCGCTTTCGCCCGAATCTATGTCGAGGCGCTGCGCAACACGCCGCTTCTGGTGCAGCTGTTCATCGTCTTCTTCGGCCTGCCCTCGATCGGCATCAGGCTGGGCGCCAACACAGCCGCCCTCATAGCGCTCTCGATCAACATGGGCGCCTATGGTGCCGAAATCCTGCGCGCCGGCTTCGAATCCGTGCGCCAGAGCCAGATCGAGGCCGGCCGCTCGCTGGGCCTCACGGCCGGCCAGACCTTTCGCCATGTCGTGCTGTTCCAGGCGGTCAAGACCATCTACCCGGCGCTCGCCAGCCAGTTCGTGCTGATCATGCTGACCACCAGCGTCGTTTCCTCGATCGGCGCCACCGAGCTGTTCCACCAGGCCGCCTTCATCGATTCGCGCACCTACCGCTCCTTCGAGACCTACACGCTGATCACCATTTCCTATCTCGTTCTCACGCTGGGCTTCCGCGCCTTCTTCGCCGGCGTCTACTGGGTGGTCTTCGTCAGGAGGCCGCGCCGATGATCCGCGAATTCGCCGGCGCCGACATCATCTACCTTATCGAGGCGGCACGCTGGACGCTGCTGCTGGCACTTACCGCGACTGTCGGGGGCGGACTTCTGGGCATTGTCGTGGCCGTGCTGCGGGTCATCCCGTTTCGACCGCTCAGCTGGCTGGCCATCGCCTGGATCAACCTGATCCAGGGCACGCCGCTGCTCGGCCAGCTCTTCGTCTTCTTTTTCGGCCTGCCGCTTGTCGGTCTTTCGGTCGATGCCTGGACAGCGGCGGCGCTGTCCTTGTCGATCTACGCTTCGGCCTTCTTCGGCGAGATCTGGCGCGGCAGCCTGCAATCGGTTTCGCAGCGCCAATGGGAGGCGGGTGCCGCCCTTGGCCTCACCTATGCGCAGCGGCTGGGCCATGTCGTGCTGCCGCAGGCGATCCGTATCTCCATCGCACCGACGGTCGGCTTTCTGGTCCAACTGGTCAAGAACACCTCACTGACAGCGTTGATCGGCTTTGTCGAACTGACGCGGGCCAGCCAGATCATCAGCGGCGCGACCTTCGCCCCGCTGCCGGTCTACCTCACCGCCGCCGTCATTTATTTCGTCATCTGCTTTTCCCTCTCCCAGCTCGCCCACATGCTGGAAAGGAGACTTCATGTCGCTCGTTGAGCTCGTCGACATCCGCAAGCGGTTCGGCGCCGTGGAGGTGCTGAAGGGCATCTCGCTCACCCTGGAGAAGGGCGAGATCGTCGCCGTCATCGGCCGCTCGGGCTCGGGCAAGTCGACCATGCTGCGCTGCATCAATGGGCTGGAGAAGGTGCAGGCCGGCCGCATCGTCGTCGACGGCATCGACGTCACCGCGCCCAAGGCCGACCTCAACCTTCTGCGCCAGCGCGCCGGCATGGTGTTCCAAAGCTACAATCTGTTCCCGCATCTCAATGTCGAGCGCAACATCATGCTGGCGCTCAAGCTGGTGCGCAAGCTCGACACCTCAGCCGCCCGCGAAGTCGCCCGCGCCGTGGTGACCAAGGTGGGCCTCGCCGACAAGCTGCATGCCTATCCCGACGAATTGTCGGGCGGCCAGCAGCAGCGCGTGGCGATTGCCCGCTCGCTGGCCATGCAGCCGACCCTGATGCTGTTCGACGAGATCACGTCGGCGCTCGACCCCGAACTGGTGGGCGAGGTGCTGCGCGTGCTCGAGGGTGTCGCCAGCGAAGGCATGACCATGATGCTCGTCACCCACGAGATGAACTTTGCCAAGAACGTAGCCGACCGCGTGATCTTCATGCACGAGGGCCGCATCCATGAGGACGGGCCAGCGCGTGAGACCTTGCTCGAGCCTCGTACGGCCGAACTCAGGAGCTTCCTGAACGCCGTCCTTCACTAAGAAAAGAAAGTCCAACCAGAAAAAGGGGAAGTTCCATGTTCAAGCATCTTACCAGGATCGTCACAGCCGTGCTCCTGGCCGGCGCAGTCTCGGCGATGCCGGCCAAGGCGGCCGACCTGCAGAAAATACTGTCCGCTGGCACGGTGCGCATCGGTGTGCCGATCGACGTGCCGCCCTTCGGTTCGGTGGATGCCAAGAACGAGGCAGTCGGCCTCGATGTCGACATGGCCAAGAAGATCGCCGAGGCGCTTGGCGTCAAACTTGAGCTGCAGCAGATCACCGGGGCCAATCGCGTGCCCTACCTCGTGACCGACCGCCTCGACATCGTCATAGCCGCGATGGGTGCCACGCCGGAACGCGCTCTGCAGATCGCCTTCACCTCGCCCTATGCTGCGCTTTCCATCGGAGTCTTTGGGCCCGACAGCATCGCAGTAAAGAGCGCTGCCGATCTGAAGGACGAAACCATCGCCGTTGCCCGCGGCACCACGCAGGACCTTGAGCTGACCAAGGCCGCGCCCAACGCCAAGATCGTACGCTTCGACGACGACGCCACTGCCGCCGCCGCCTTCACTTCCGGCCAAGCGCAGTTGCTGGCCACTGCGGATGTCGTCGCGAAAGACCTGATGGACAAGGACCCGAAGGTTCAGCTGAAGCCGAAGTTCATCATTCAATTCTCGCCCTGCTACATCGGTATCCAGCAAGGCAGCCCCGAGTTGCTGCGTTGGCTCGACACCTACATCCATCTGGGCCTGCTTGACGGCTCGCTCTCCGCGCTGTCGCAGAAATGGATCGGCACGGCGCTGCCGACCCTGCCGCCGATCTGACCGACAATCGCGGCGGGAGCATCACTCCCGCCGCTCCCCTCGACCCCGGCTGCCGTTCATTGCCAATCGCCCTTCATTCAGGACGACAGTCCTGCCGAGAGAACCATGGCCCCTATGTCCACCGCCCGCACCACCCTCGACTTCGACCGCTCCGGCAAGCAGATCGGCTTCGTCGACATCCCGCATTCACCGCATGACGACGCCTGGGGCGCGACCCGCATCCCGCTTGCCGTGATCAGCAATGGCAACGGTCCGACCGTGATCCTGCAGGCGGGCAACCATGGCGACGAATATGAGGGGCCGATAACGCTCGGCGAACTCATACGCGAACTCGACCCGGGCATGGTCAGCGGCCGCATCATCTTCCTGCCGGCGATCAACCTGCCCGCCGTGCTGGCCGGCCGCCGCACCTCGCCGGTCGACGGGCTCAACCTCAACCGCACCTTTCCGGGCGACCCCACCGGCACCGTCACCCAGCAGATCTCGGCCTATGTCAGCGACATCGTCATGCCGCTCGGCCATGCCTATGTCGATCTGCACTCCGGCGGCTCCTCGCTCAACATCCTGCCCAGCGCCATCATCGAGCCGGCGCCCGACACCGCTCACCGCAAGCGCAACATGGAAGCGGTGCTGGCCTTCGACGCACCGCTCACCGTCGTCATCGACAATCTCGGCGAACCGCGCACCTCCACGGCCACGTCGGTACGGGCCGGACTGACCACGGTCGGCACCGAGATGGCCGGCGGCGGCACAGTCTCGCTCGACGCCCTCGGCATCTGCCGCAAGGGCGTGCGCAATGTGCTGAGCCATCTCGGCGTGCTGCCGCCAACCGGCAAGCCGCCGGCCGCGCGTCCCGAAAACATCCTGCGCATTCCCGGCCATGACGGCTATGTGCTGGCGACCACCGATGGCGTTTTCGAGCCGTTCCATGCGCTGGGCGCCGACGTGCATGCCGGCGAGGCGGCCGGTCGCATCCACAATCTGGGCGATCCTGGCCGCCCGCCGGAGACGGTATATTATCTGTCGGACGGCCTCGTGTACGGTCGCCGCCAGCCAGGCCGCGTGGTCGTCGGCAATTGCTGCGTCACCGTCGCCGCACGCTATGAGGGGGAGCTGGCGTGATCGGTCTCGAAGACATTCGCGCTGCGGCCGCCCGCATCGAAGGCAATGTCAGGCGCACGCCGATGATCGCCGCCAGCAATCTAAAGACGCCGCTGGCCGGTGGCGTCGAACTGATGCTGAAGCTGGAACTGCTGCAGGTCACCGGATCGTTCAAGGCGCGCGGCGCCACCAACAAGCTGCTGTCGCTGGACCGTTCCATGCTGACGCATGGCATCGTCACCGCTTCCGGCGGGAATCACGGCATCGCCACCGCGCGCGCCGGCTTTATGGCAGGCGTGCCTGCCACCATCTTCCTGCCATCCAACGCCTCGCCGGCCAAGATCGAGAAACTGAAGGCCTGGGGCGCCACGACGCGTATCATCGGATCGGCCTGGCACGAGTCCAACGAGGCAGCGCAAGCCTTTGTCAGCGAAACGGGTGCCGTCTACTTCCATCCCTTCGCCGATCCCACGGTGGTTTCAGGACAAGGCACGGTCGGCCTCGAAATCCTCGACCAGATGCCGGATGTCACCACGGTGCTCGTCGCCATGGGTGGCGGCGGCCTGGTCAGCGGCGTGGCGACCGCGATCAAGGCGCTGGCGCCGCATGTCCGCGTTGTCGGCATCGAGGCGACGGGCTCGCCGGTGCTGCTGCGCGCGCTCGAAGTTGGACGCAATGTCGCTTTGGACAAGGTTACCACGTCGGTCGCGACCATGGCCTGCGCCAAAACTGATGACCGTATATTCGACATTGTGCGCGACCGCGTCGACGCGATCGTGCTTGTCGATGATTGCGAGATGCTGCGCGCGGCCAAAAGCCTTTGGTTTGAGATGGGCCTTGCAGCTGACCTCAGCGGTGCTGCCGCGATTGCCGCGATTGCAGAGGGTCAAGTGCGGTTCAGATCAGGCGAGCGCGTCTGTGCCATCATCTGCGGCGCCGGGCCGGAAGCGATTCAAGGATGATCTGACCGGATGTCAGAAATGGACCGATGTTGTCGAAAAAGTCCGCCCTGCGGCTGCGGATGGCATTTGCCTGGAATGGTGTTCCGCGACGGCGCCAAAATGCAATCCTCATTCCATGCAATACGCGGGGGTGAAACAGGATACGGCTCTCCATCGATGGGTCGCGTGTCACCGCATCTCTGAGGAAGCATTGTAGAATTTAGAAGAGGCTGGGAACCTGGGCACATTGCCCTCCCTTGTTTGCCATGACGGGGGCGCGCGGTCCAGATTTGTGGCACGGGAGGGGCATGCTTCTGTGGTGATCTTGCTTCGAGATCGCGGCACATTTTTCTCCGACTTCGTCACGGCGAACCTTTCGCGCGAACTTTGGCCGCTCGGCAGCGTTCTCCCTCGCCAGTGCAGGTTTCCGAACATCGTGTCGCGGACATAACCGTGGAAGGTCGGGCCCGCGAACAGACCTTCCACGCACAGCGCGACAGGGCAGCCGGCGCGGGTGAGCTTTTCGGCAAGGCCGGGGCCGACCCAATACCCGCCAGTCGGCGATCGGCACATTGATCTGTCGATTCGACAACAAATCGCAAAACGGGCATGATCTCCTTTGGTGTCGGGGGATGCCTTGGTGCATTGCGGTTTGTATTTTTCCGCTGGGTTCGGGTCGCGGCCGGCCTTTGGAACTTCGCGAACAGTCTTTTGCAGTCGGGTTCAGTCCAGACGGCAACGAGCCCGACATGGAGGGCGAAGGGCCGCTGCAGGCAGCCGCTGCCTGTCGCAGGCCGCCTGCAGCTGCCGACGGGGCAGCATGGCGCGAACGAGTCAAGCCGCGGCAGGCGATATCGGCGCCGAGCAGTTCGCCCGGCTATGGCGATGTGCAACCGATTGGCGCCGCCGCAGTCAGCGCTTGGCAGTTTTGAGGGTGGGATGAACTACTGGATCTACGAGAGCTGGACCCGTGATCGAGGACGGATCCATCGAGCCGATTGCGGCTTCTGCAACGAGGGCCAAGGCACGCAGGTCAAGGCGGGAGATAGGAACGGTCGCTGGCACGGCCCGTTTGACCGGGACGCTGCATTCGCAAGAGCAGCCCAACTCAATCGCTCCGACACGCGAGCCTGCTCGATATGCGATCCGTAGATAACCCTGCGCACATTCCGCGTGCTCAACGCAGGGGATGTAGCGCGCGCGAACGCTCCGCCACGATCCCGGATAAACAGCAAGCCGACCGCATACCTCTCTCGGCGGCCAGACCTCGGCGGCGTATGCCCGCGATCATCGCCGCAGCCGGCTTCGACGCTGCGCGGATCGAAAGCTCGCATCTTCGCTCTGCCCACGGCGCAACAGGTTCGGTCGAGGCTTTAGTCGCCGCTGTCATTTAGGCGATGGCTTTCTTTGAAAACGCCTATCCGAGATTCGGGCTGGAAGGAGGCCATGGCGAGGGCTTCCTATCGGCGATTATCGGCATCACCTGGGCGATCGCCTATTGGCCCGTTGCGCTGGTTGTGCTCGGCTTAGGATTTTGGGCTTCGATCTGGTGGATGAAGCAGGGCTGGCGACCACCCCAAATTCAAACAGAGACACTACCGGGCTCTCAATCGGCTGGAAAATGCCAGTGGGACGCTAAAATTATTTTGCTGTCATCGATGCCACAGTGGGACGGTTTCGATGTCCGGGTTTTCCTTCCTTGGGCCGGAAGACCTTCCCAAATGCCAGCGTGTCTTCGACCAGATATGTGCTGACGTCAGATCGGAACGGTCGGAAGTCGACGGCGAATTGCTGCCCTCTAAGGTTTTCTGGCATTTCAGCGCGGCGCTGCCGACCATGCAATTGTGCTGGCTGAGATACGGTCGCGCCGCCAGAACTTGGCAAGGCGCGCTGGTTGGTGGACGAGCCTGTGACCGGTCATTCGGCGATAAAGCCATCCGGCCGCAAGGTACATACTTGCGCTATGAAGCCGCCAATGTCAGCCGATATGGCAAATGCAGCGGCAGGCCTGAAGATCAGACGGCAGCCGCCAACTGGCGCTGCGCAAGCTATCGAAGGACTGGTTTGCCATGGTCGGCCGGGACAGGTCTGATCCCGGCGCCCCCACGGTCATCACCGGTTTTGCGTTCGTGTGGCTGCGCAGGGCCGGATCGCGCTCCCATGCGGCCCAGGCCGTCGACGAGCGGATCGCGCGCATGAGGCACGCTGGTCTGTGGCACTTCAAGCAGCTTTGGTCCCCAGCCATCCTTGTCGGCCAAGCTGCCAAGGCGTCCCGGCCATGAACGGCAAAATGCTGCCCTGCGCCCTGACAGCCCTCGTTGTCGTCTGCCTTCCTTCCCCTTCGTTCGCGGCTGACATTGCGCGCCGCTTGAGTGCTCCACCGGCTCTGGCGGTCTATGTGGATTCAAAAGCGACGAGGGTTGCAGGTCGTGTGACGGTGATAGACGGCCGGACCTTGTGGTTTGCTGGCGCGTCTCAGACGGTCTCGAGGACATCGATACTTGCGAATTGCCGCAATGGGCATTCGACCCCAGACCCCTTGGCGATGGTTCCGTCCTGAAGCCGGTGCCCTGTGGGCCGCTGTCGAAAGCCTGGCTAAAGTGGCTGATAGGCGACAGCCAGGTCGTTTGCGGGATCGCGCCCTATGCCAGCGACGGTGCGCTGACAGGCAGGTGCATTGCGGGCAGCCGCGATCTCGCCCTCGACATGCTGCGTGTTGGTTGGGCACGGGTCAAGGCGCTCTCACCTGCCAATTCGAAATACTCGAGATGGCAGCGCTATGCCATGTCGGCGCGCCGTGGAATGTGGGCGACATACGTGATTGACCCGGAGGAATGGCGCGCCAAGGCAGTCGACAGGACGCTGACGCGACGGCCGATTGCCGATTTCAACCTGCTCGCCGAGCACGAGCATGAAATCTCGCCGCCATTTCTTGATGCCGGTAAGCGCCCTGCCCGGTTCGATCGGTAGATACTCGATCATCAGCTGATGCGAGCCGTCGCCACGCGCGCAAGTTCAGCCAGGATGCGGTTGACCCGCCGAGCCGGGTTCGGCGAAGGACGGTTGTAGATCTTGTGGGGCCCGTATCCCGCCGGCGCATCGCACCCACGACGCCGCTTTTGCCTGGCGAACCATATCCTTCAGGATGCGCCGATGGTCCATCCGCGGCAGACCAGGCGACAAGGGAAGAACGGCTCGACGCGGCGCATCTGCTCCGACATAGCTCACCCCATTCGGGCGCGATGAACGACCCACAGGCTGTTTGATAGGGGGTGACCCTAGCTGAACGCTGCGATTTCTGTCAGAGTTTCAACAGCATTCACACACTGAGGGAGGGAACAATGCGGCGGCTTGCACTCGCAGTTTTTGGTCTTTGCTTCTACTCGTCCTACGCATCGGCATGGTGGGATGAAGGTCACATGCGAATTGCCGCGATGGCGTGGGATCAGCTGACGCCGGCTGCTCGCGCGGAAGCCAGTCGCCTTGTCAGGATGAACCCGCAATACTTTTCTTGGATGATCGCGATACCTCAACCTTACGACGGCTCGGCAAGAGACCTGGACCGGTACGCCTTCATCAGAGCTGCCGTGTGGGCGGACGACATCAAAGAGATGAAGGATTACAAGGACGCCAGCACGAAGGACAATGCCAAGACCGAGACAGCCGGAAGGAATATCGGCTACAGCGACAAATTGATCCACGGCTATTGGCACTTCAAGGACATCCCCTATCAGCGCGACGGAAGTGTCCCGCCGCCAGCGGACCCCGTCGATGCTGCTACCCAGATCAAGGCCTTCACGGCCGCCCTTCCGAAGGCGGCCGGCATGTCCGACGACATCCGTTCGTATGATCTTGTCTGGTTGCTCCACTTGATCGGAGACGTGCATCAACCCCTGCATTCGACGGCGCTGTTTACAAAGGAGTTCACCGCCAAATGGAAGGCTCAAGACAAGCCCGACCAGGGCGATCGCGGCGGCAACGAGATCATGGTGACGCCAGCCAACGGCGACCCAGTAAATCTCCACGCCTATTTCGATGGAATGTTCGGGGGCTACTCCACGGTGTATGGCGCCATCTTCGACACCTTCGACAAAAGCGGAAATCCCTACTTGCCGCCGGCTGACGGCACAGAAGCGGCCATTACCGACCCGGACGTGTGGGTGACCGAAAGCAACAAGCTCGCCATTGATACTGCTTATGCCGCTCCAGTCCTCGACGCCAATGGCAACGTGGTGCAGCAAGCCGAACTGACGCGCCAGTATGAAACCAAAGCCCGCAATGTGAGCAAGCTGCAGATTCCCTTAGCGGCAGCGCGCCTGGCTCACCTGCTTAACGAGGCGCTCAAGTAGCGGGCTGCCCCTACAAGCGACTTGGGACCATGCCAAGCGTCGAGCGCCAGTGGGTGCGGCACCGTGAGAGGCCTCAGGTTTCGTCGGCAGCGCCTCGCCAGAGCGCGATCCTGCTGGAAGCTGCCAACCCGGGCAAGGCCAAGCCAAAGGCGGGCGAAAAGCGGCTCGGTCCGCCCGATCTGGATCAGAAGGCCCATGGGAGCAGGGCATGAGGCGCTCGCTAGGAGCAATGATCGGCGCCGCCGTTTGATTCGATTGAAGAGCCGTCCCTGACTGCGGGGTCCTTGGCACTGCAAATGCGCGGCCCGTCAGAACCGATCGCCGTCTGGATAAGCCTTTTTGGCTGAGATCGCCGTCGAAGTCTCTTCATGACTTAGCCCGGATCATGATCACGATAGCCAGTTTACCGGTGCCTGATGGTGGGCCCGAGCGTCGCATGAGGCAGCCGGCCTTTGAGAATAGATGGCGTGGGCAGCGGCCGCCGTCGTCAAAGCGCCATGCAGGCTGACCGGTGGCGAAAGCATGCCAGCAGACGGATGCAGGGTTCGTGACACCCGCATCTTTCCCTCCGTTGATGATGGTAACCGTGGCGACGCGTCCTAATCGCCGCGCGTGAAAGGCGAATAGACCTGTTGGCCGGATATGTCCCTTTCAAGTGGGACTGCTGTTGAAAGCGAACGTTCAACCGCGGGCTGACCGGGTTTTTCGGAATCGAAAACATATGGCATTACGTCACGCGTCTCCGGCCCGCTGGCGGGAAAGTTCTGGTCTATCCATCGCCTAAAATTAAAAATGCCTCCAGCGAGTTGCAAGGAAAAGTCCAAAGACTGTGTGCCCGCGACGAATGGGTCGGTAGGTTGGAGGTTTCGAAAATACATGCGCAACGCTGCTTCGTCAGTCGGGTTAATTGCGATTGGGAGCAGCCGATTGGCCTCAAGGGTGATCTTGTCAGCCGGGTCCGCCGGAATTCCGCGACCCCAGTCCAGCGCTCTCCCGTGGCACGCGAGGCACGCTGATTTGAAATTGTCGACCGGGCCGTTGAGGCGCCCGAAGAGGCCTAGGTGATGGCGGGGCAAGGCAACAAACTTCGCAGCAACATCGGGATTTACCCAGCTCTGCCGTGGCGTGCCGCCCTCTTCCTCGTAGCGCTTTAGCGTCAAGTCGGGATCGTTGCCCCACATTAGGCCGACCGGCACCAACTTCGCCCAAACATCCTCTCCTGGTGCGTAGGCGTCATAAATGAACGTTCCGAACACCCATCCTGTTGGACCTGCGCGAGGGTCCTTCACCGCAACATCGACTTGCAGCAGCCGCATCGGCCGGACCGAGCCATCATTCCCAATTGCGGCGTTCCAACTCTTCGAGCCAGTAAGGTAGGGGACTTCGATCAGGGGCGCTGTCGTAAACAGCAGCTTGATCGAGAAGCTATCGGCCGGGAAGACAAAATCCTTGGTCTTGGGGCGCGCGGGATCCTTCCAAACCTGGCCCAAGGCGAAGCATCCTACCGGATTGTAGAACCCGACGGCCCAGTTTTCAGCTCGGCTCAGTTGAAGTTCGCCAAGTTCGCGAACCCGAGAGCCGCGCTCTCGGGTCATGCCGTGGATTCGTTCGCGTCCATCGTGAAACCACGGGGCGTGGCACCAATGGGCTCCAGGTGACTGTTCGAGCCTCCAATCCACCGCGACGTTGTCACGAATCCCGTACTCAAGGAGGGCGCGCAAATATTGTTCAGGATGACTGCTAGGATCGATTGATCTCCAAGGCGCATCGATCGTCGGAACGGTGACTGGAAAGTCGTAGTGAACTTTGAACTCCTGATCGCCTGCGGGGAGGTCTTTTAAGGGTCTGGAGCTGGAGCAGTTGAATTGTATCTTAGCCGCGTCGTCCAGGGTGCTCCCGCTCGGAACATCGCAAGGACCGGCGAACGCGGCAGTCACACCGGCGCAGCCAGCGAAAACAATTGTTAAGCGAAGGAAGTTCCGAAGTGCTCGCATCGAACCACTCCTCCCTTTCATAAAACCATCGAAGGCTCATTTCAGTCAATAGTCTTCGTGATGCTTGAACGCTTCTGTCCATCGTGGGTGCTTCTGTCCATCGTGAGTTTTGTCGCGATGTCAGTGGTTCCGCTCAACCGGCCTGCATTGCCCTGGGCACAGCCGGGGTCCCTGATTTCCGCCGCTTAGGCCAGGCTGGCCGGGCGCCTTCCGTGGCCACACAGCCGAGGACAGGCCTCGCGAATCATTCGCGTCGATTTCACGCTTTCTTAACGGCGGCCAAACGTCGGACCAACGGCAGCGTGAGAAAGTGTCCTTGCTCGATCTTGAAGACCTTCGAGCAGAGCTTCCAGCAACCCAACCAAAAGGAGAATAGCCATGAAGACCCTCTACAAACTCGCAGCACATGTGAATGGCGTCATCGTAGCAACGTCGGCACTTTTTGTCCTCACTGCACCTTCCTTGGCGGGTGAGGCAGACACCCACACGCCCTTCGTTGGCGTCCACAGCCTTCGTGCCGACAATGGTGACTTCGATTCTTGGGGCGCAGATCCGGGTACGGGTGCGGTCAAGAGCCGACATTCATTCGGACTGGTGGACCCCATCCAGACAGGATCCGACGGCGGCATTGGCGCTGTTTCGACGTCCAAGTGCCTGGGGGTCAGCCCACGAGCGTACGATCCGGTCAGCCCAAACTGCCGGAACTGAATTGAAGATAGGGGCGGTGCTTGACACCACCGCCCCTACTTCGATGAGTCGACGTTCGTCGCCGTCGCGATTGTAGCTGGCCTTGCAGAGCCCAACGGTCGGCAGGGCAGAGGTCGCGGTCTGCGCACCTTTGGCGCGCTTGCCAGCTGCTTTGGCTTGTGAGCGAAAACCGCTCACGAAATGAAGCCTGCCGCGGTAATTTTGATTGTGCTAATGTATAGCCAATTTCGGGTGCTTTCGTCACGGTCTCCGATAACCGGCGATCAGACAATGGCACCGCCTCTTACAAACTGAACAGCGGCTCACGGCAGTCGAGAAGGGATACAAATTCCGTCACCGCAACAGACGGCCACTTGAGGGGGCACCGACATGGAAGCGCATCAGGTAGGCCGGTTCTTGGTGAACCTTTTCGGCTCTTTTCGAATTGTGGACAAGACTGGCCTAGAAGTCACGGTCAAGAACCGCAAGTCCAAGGCAATACTGGCAATTCTCATTGCCAGCAAGGACCATCGGGAGACACGTTCCAAGATTTGGTCTCTGCTCTGGAGCCGGTCCCCGCAAGAACAAGCGTCGACCAGCTTTCGGTCTGCCCTCTCGGCTCTTCGCAAGACTCTTAATTCTGACAACTCAGACGTACTCATCTCGCGAGAGAACGATATTCTTATCGATAGAGTCTACATCAAGACCGATCTCGATATCGTTCTAAAAGTCTCTTTGTCGGAAATAGCCGAGCTTTATAAAGTCAATTTTTCAAGCGAAATGTTCAATGATCTCGACGGACTGGATCCAATGTTCGACGAGTGGCTCTACTATACGAGGCTGGATATAAAAAACAGGGTGTCCGAGCGGATTACCAAATTGGTCAGCTCCCTTACGTCAGACAATTCTGATGCAATCGAGCTTATCTGTAACCATCTTCTTTCCCTAGACCCTTATAACGAGACCGCCATCAAGGCGCTAATTGTCTCACGCATCCAGCAAGACAGAACTGCCTCGGCAACAGAAATGCTGAAACGGTACGAGCGGCGCCTCGCGCAAGATTTGGGTATTGAGTGCCCAGCCAACATCAGAGCTTTGTTCGATCAGATCCGAACGGCCAGTCAGGGAAGAACCGCGTCGTCAACAACCCATGGCATCCACGTGCCTTTGCGGGCCGCAGCCGCGAAACGTCTGATGACCATGGCCGACAGCGCGAGCCTTCTCAACGGCAAGGCGGTGTTGGTGACAGGTTCGGCCGGGATTGGAAAAACGCACTTGATCGACAACTTTGTTGCTCATCTGGCAAGCCTGGATTACTTCTCAGTCAAGTACGACAGAACCGTCCTAACCACCTCGGGCCCAGAGGAACTGGTCCGTCGACTGTGTCGCGATCTGATCGCGCAAAGTGAAAAGGGTACCAATTCACTCCCAACCGACCTCCGCGACGGCAGGGATCACCCGACATCTAAACGTCCTTCGAAAGAAGTCTCTGTCGGAAATCGAGATTATCAAGACGCGAATTCCAGCGACTACCAATCCGATTTGTTAATATTCCAGATTTCAGAACACAGAAAGATCGTTATCATACTTGATGACTTTGACAGCTTTAACGCCTTCCATGCACGGACGGTTTTCGAGTGGTTTTCGACCGTCAAGGACGCTGCTGTGCTGTTCGTCATCAGCAGTCGGAGCGAGCTGGATGCCGGCATCGATTTTTTCGACGATCATATTTCGCTTGAGCCATTGGAGTTCGGCGAAATTCGCGCGTTGATTGAACTGCGATACGCGGGTCAGGTTGTGAGTGAAGCCTACGTTCAGACGATGAGTGAACTGACCCGCGGGATTCCCTTGCTGATTAACCAGCTATTGGATACCGACATGCGGCCGGGAGGACCAGATTCGCTTGACCATCAGGACGCTCGCGACCTGATCCGCGCAGGCAGATACCCAGGCTATGAAGCGACGCTATTTCGGCTGTTTTTCCAAAGCTCCAGGAGTGCCCGTCTTGTCGCAATGCGGGTGGCAATACTGGGCGGGACGATCGCAAGACGACGCTACGATGAACTGTTTGGGCGGCTGGATGAGGCCATTCTCAACGAGCTAGCCGCTGTCAATTTGATTCGACGGGATAGGCTTAGGCACGCTGAAATCGAATTGTTCCACGTTACGACCTCGGACGTTGTGATTTCCACGATCGACTTCGAGGAAATTCAGGGATCGATCTTGCCAATTGAGACCCAGGCTCTCTCGCAACCTGAAAAAATAAACCTGGGAACGTACATCGTTAACAATTTCGGGACGAATAAATACGAGCCCTGGGTCTATCCGCTCATTGAGAGCTTGGAACAGTCAGAAAAGTTTCAAATTTTAGAATTTTTCTTTGAGTCAGGGATGGGAAAGGAAGGTCTGCAGATCGACAGCAGGTTAAGACTTAGTATGCTAAATAGCCTGTTACGTCAGGCGCGTTTTCAGTCGATAGCGAAGTTGAGACCTGTCTTTGGGAACGACACTGGCGACGGCCTTAGACCGATCTTCGATTTTGCGTCAGCCATTACTGGAGAGGAGGGTAAGTCACCAGATAAACACGTCGAAAGAGGCCTATATGACTTTATGGGACATTTCTTCTCTGGTGATTTTGCCGCGTTATTCGTCTCAGTTCGGGAGGAGGTTAAGGCTGCCATTGCTACGATCGAGCACGATCAGGTACCGTCTAATCTGGAGAGGGTAGTGCATTTGCTGGGCTACCATGCCATGGGCAATGCACAGCTTGGGAACTTTCAGGAAGCTCGCAGCCTGGCTAATACTGCCGCAGGTATTGCAAGGCATTCTAACAACGTAGCTATGGGCATGTTCTCGGAGTTCTACCGTCAATACGTACTGACCCATCAAGGCGAGCTTAACAACGCGATTCTGAATCTCATTCGGGTACTGCGCAATGGACGACATCATAGCCGATCTCTCGAGACGGGCCTGCTAGTTTGTCACCTTGGGTTCATCTACCAGATTGTGGGCAAGATCGATCTTTCCATCGAGGTGTCGGAACGGATCTACAGAGAATTGCCCGCCAACGAAACGGGCATACTCCAGGCGTATTTAGAAACGTCCCTAACGAGCGCGTATACCCTTGCCGGTGACCTGGACCGTGCCAAAACGTTTGCTCGCAGATCGTTGGTGACTGCTGAGAGCGGCGGCTTTCGAAGCGTGATGGTCTGGTCGCTGCGAAATCAGGGCATCCTGGCTCAACTGCACAACGTAGCCGGGCTGTCCGGAACAATTGAGGACGCCTATGAACTGGCATCTGAGTTGGGGATGCGGCCTGATCTCGCCCACCTGCTGCGGATACGGAGCGGCTTGGAGCGAAAGAAAGGCAACGCGTCTATCGCAGCCGAGTTTCTCGAGCGGGCCCATTCGCTATATGCGGACATGGGGATGAATCGGTGGCTGGACTATCATTCGGCGGGCCAGTTTGGAGACTAAGGCCTAGGCGCTATGGGCTGCCATTTGGCCGCGTAAAGGACTGAACGGACACCAGACGCATGCAAGCCGCGCCTAATCGATGTGCCCTGTCGCCCAATCCATGCCGACGCTGTGGCAACCATCTCGATAGCCCGCAATTGTCTACCCACGCCAAGCCTGACAGCTACGGCAGCGCGTCCATTGGGAAGCCTGAGCGAAAGAAGTTTTGACGCGAAGAATGGCGCCACGTCGAGGCCGTGTCAGCCGCATTTGAGAAACAGCATTGAGCGTAGCTGGCATGCTAGAATTCGTACCGACCGTAGCAATGGCCCGCCGTTCTAAACCCGCATTACGCAGGTGCACTGCCCTCGCAGTATCCCTCGCAGATTATATTAGGTTCGTCTGATAGGATCATTTAACCTCTTGCGGCTTATGATACTGTGATGTTTTACAGCATAGCGAACGAAGCATTGGACGAAGAATTCCAATATGGCAGGGAACGCAGGCGCCCAGAGAAAGTTCGGCGACACCCGCTCAACATTGTCTTCGATCCGTTCTACCCGATGATTGTTGCCATCGTCTCTATCACAGTGGCCGTCTGGTATTTTGATATCCCGATTGAACGGATGATCGACTTGAATACCGGCCATCTTCTGCGAAAATGGATTCACTAGCGCAGAGGCCAGGCCACGTGGATCGCGCAGGCCACAGAACGCAAGCAGAACCAAATGCCTGCCGCCGCCATGGCTCGGGAGCTTGGTGATCAAGCCAGTCAACCGCGAGGCAACGCAGGTGAGATGGAACCGGCCGGCGCGGACCTGGGTTGGCGAAAGGCCGAGCGCAATTGGCTTCCCGACCGATCCTATATGCTTCATCGCCCGACCCGAGTGGTGGCGTATTGATGTTTGAAAGAGGTCGTCATCCCAGCGGCCATTGGCGCGCGATGGGTCAGCGAGCGCGGAGAGGCGCGTTGACTGGCGGTCATCGGGATTCCTGAGTGAAAGGTCTTGGCAGAAGCCGGCGCGCGCTCATAATTGCGGCATGAAGGCGGAGTATGTCGAGTTGGTCCTGTTCGAGCAGTCTCTCATGAGTACAGACGGGATGAACCAGCTGTTTTCCGATCGAGTGACCGACGTTGCGGAAAAAACGGGCGGATTTGTCTTGTTTGATGTTCGCGTCGATGGCGACAGTCGCACATAGGAACGACCGCCTCGTAGTCACCAACTCGCCAGCCCGTCGATCGCGCAGGTGAAGCGGCTGCCGGTGATCGATTCATGGATGAAGCTCTCGCCGGCGCCGAGTTCACCCCGGGCGTGCATGAGCGCCAAACGCGCCGACGACCCCGTTCCGCAGGGCGAGCTGTTCGTGATTCCCGGCATGTCGGGATTACCGGGATAGGCCACCGGCAGTTGCTCGGCGGCGGCAGATTTCACGCGCCGGCCCATCGCACAAAGATCGCGAGCTTCATTCGGCTCAATGGCGAACCCCAGATCAGCGGCTTCGACCATCGCGTAGGTCATTCCGCCATATGCGATGTCGACACGGATCGTCCCGGCGCCCGCGACCTCGATCATGG
>NZ_JAPFQA010000032.1 GCF_027563465.1 Mesorhizobium qingshengii
GCGAAGGAGCGCATTTGCGTCAGACCAGATCGACATTCAAACGGTTTGGTTGCCGTTCGGTTTTCGCGGCCTGTTAGCGCGATTGCGCAAGCGATGAAAGAGGCGAAGGGCTAGGCGTTCACGGACCAGACTTGGCCGTTGGCGTTCTGAATGATTTTGATGACGGGCTTCTTCGCGAATGTTGCGACGGGAATGGTGAGCGCTCAAGATGTCTTCTTGAAGATCAGGGCGAAGCCTCTCCGCACAAGGTCTCGATTCGATTTCGCCCTAAATAACGCTCACGGCGCCGTCAGCCGTTCGCGCCGCTGCTGGTCGATCTCGCTCGGCAGTTCGCTCACCTCCCTGGGACTGGCCAATTTGCGGCCTGCATATTTTCACTCGATCAGAATTGCATTTCCGCACACTCCGTCGGAAGCCGGCAACAACATGCAGCGCAGTTCAAGGTCGATGTCGTTCCGGGCTTTTAGCGAATTGGCGGTGGACTTCTCATTCCCGACCCCAACCTGAAGAGATGGATTCCCACGGATCCGAAGAGGCACGTCGAGTTGTGGTCTGCGTCCGACAGGGCTCACCATGGCTCTCTGGTGCCACTGATCAAGATGCTGAAGTGCTTGAAGCGCGCGAAGGGAGATCTCTTCCGCTCCTTTCATCTCTGGGTTCTAGTGCGCCATGTTCTGAAGGACGTAACCATCACCGACGATCCGAGCGGCGCTCGATGGGTATTCGACAAGATGAGGGACAAGGTCTGGACGAAGATTGCCGATCCCGCAGGCTACAGCGACGACGTCGCTTCCTATCTCGCTAAGTCCGAAGCCGACAGGATGATCGCCGCTCGACCAGGCATATAGGCTGGCCCTTAGTGCTGAAAACGACTCGAACCAAGGATATGCAAAGCTGGCGATCAACGAATGGCGGTCGATCTTTGCTGACTATTTCCCTCATACGGATGAGGCGACGCCACGGCTGCGGAACGTCGGCTTGTCGCGAAAAAACGGGAAGCCGACGGTCCGTTCGCGGCTCAAAGTCGCCGCCGAGTCATCGGCGATCGTTGCTCGGCGTGCCGGACAGCCGCCTTGCGGCCATCGACGATATGCGCGAATGTTTTCTCTGGATTGGCCGATTTCTTTGAGACGTTAACCGGAATGGTCCATGCCGCTTGACATCGAAACCCGGTTTCTCTGCCTGGCGGATCTTGAACCTGCGGCGCGAGAGCTATTGCCGCACGCTGTTTACGAGTTCATTGCCGCCGGTGCTGGCGAAGAAATCACCAAGCGCGATAATGAAGCCGCATTCGATCGCATCAGGTTAAGGCCGCGCGTGCTGCGCGATGTGACAAGACTTGATACCGGGATCACGCTCTTCGGGCGAAGTCTGCCGCATCCGATCATCCTGGCCCCAATAGCTTATCAGCGGCTGGCGCATCCGGATGGCGAGGTGGCCGCGGCCCGCGGCGCCGGAGCGGCGGAAGCGGTGTTCACTCTGGGTACCACGGCGACGGCGGCTATCGAAGATTGCGTGGCGGTGAGCCAGTCTCCAGTATGGTTCCTGCTCTATTGGCAAAGCGATCGCAGTTTCAATGGTGAACTGGTATCGCGCATGGCGGCACTGGGCGCAAAGGCGATCAGCGTGACGGTCGACATGCCAACGCCAGGTGATCGCCACAGGCAGTTCCGCGCAGGATTCAAAGTTCCCGACAGCCTCGCAACGCCATACTTCAAGGACCGGAACACCGGCGTGCTCAAAGTTGGCAGTGCGCAGCAGCGGGCCATGCCGACCTGGGCTGATATTGTCTGGCTGCGTTCCCTGACAACGCTGCCGCTCATCCTGAAAGGCATCCTTGATCCTGACGATGCCGAACAGGCGATTGGGACCGGTGCTGATGCTATCATCGTTTCAAACCACGGTTCGCGTAACCTCGACACGCTGCCGGCGACCATCGACGCCCTGCCCGCCATCGCCGAGCGGGTAGCCGGGCGGATTCCCATCCTCCTTGACGGCGGCGTGAGGCGTGGCACAGACGTTTTGAAGGCGATTGCGCTGGGGGCAAGCGCAGTCATGATTGGCCGCCCCTATGTCTACGCCCTGGCAACGGACGGTGCCGAGGGCGTAGCCCATTGTGTCAACCTGCTTCGCCGAGACTTAGAGGCGGCAATGGCGTTGACAGGCCGGGCGCGCATCGGCGAGATCGACCGGTCGGTAATCTGGTGAAGTCCAGACCTGTTCCTTGAAGACTTCAGCATGAACTCTGGACTTCACCTCCGTCCTCGCCGTTTGTCCAGCCGAGCGCCGACTGGGCGCAATAGCCACGCTTGAGTTCGCCGCGAGCGGCAGCTTACTGCCTGCCACCGCGTTTCTCGTCTGGCTAATCAAGGCCGAGGAGAACTTACATGGGTCACTCTCAATACGATGATGCCAGTCGCGAGCCCGCAGCTTGGAACGCCGGCAAGGAGGCTGGAACGAAGCGGCCACTCACGCAGAAGCAGATCTGGGCCGTTCGCTTTTTCTCGACCTCGAGAGACGCGTTCGAGACCGTGCATTGTCCGATCTTGCAATCGACAGCAAGCTTCGCGGCTGCGGCCTGGTAAAGATCAGAATTCGCGACCTTGTTGCCGGACTAGAGATCAGGACTCGTGCGCTCGTCGTTCAGCAGAAGACGGGCGCCCGGTCCAGTTCGAGATCACCAGCGACGTCAGGGCCAGTCTTGTGGTTTGGCTTGAGAGGCGTATGAGGCACGATCGAGGACTATGCCTTCCCGAGCCGGATCGATCACGCGCATCACATGAGCACGAGGCGGTATGCCCGCCTGGTCGACGAATGGGTGACGGCGCGATGGATTGGGTGACCGCCTCAATGTCAGATTTCGGTTCGCTCGGCCAGGAGCAGCGCGTCCTTACGTCGACGCCGAGATATCGATCTTGGAGTGACCGAGCAGGATCTGAATGGTGCGGAGATTTCCTGTCGCCCTGTAGATCGTCGAGGCCTCTGAGCGCGATTTCGACGATCTCAAGGCCTGCATGCAGGCATGTGATGCCGCGACAAGCTACGCGATCTGAACGTGAAGCGTTCAGTATCGAGGTGTGACAATTTGGCGGGGGGCTCAAACCACGCGCGAAAACTGAATTAGAAGTTGTTTAAGTCCGCCTGAGCAATGCCCCCCATCTCATCGGTGATTTGCAGGGTTTGAGCTGGTCCGCTCGGCCACCTTAGACCCATGCAATCAAAGAACTGTTTTAAGAGCGCTCGATCGAAATGACCGCTCCACGTCCCCATCATCTCCGCGGCAGCCTCCGGAGTGAAGCCCTTCTTGTATGGCCGAATAGACGTCAAGGCATCGAAAACATCGCAAATCGCGACAATCCGTGCCGCGGCACCGACCTGGCCGTCTTTTAGGCCATCCGGGTAGCCGGACCCGTCCAGCTTTTCGTGATGATGAAGGCAGATTTTTCCCACGATTTCCGGTAGACCCTCCGTCCTCGCCAGCATGGCATATCCCTCACGCGGATGGGTCTGCATGACTGCCATCTCATCAGCCGTGAGCCTGTCGGTCTTGGTCAGAATGGCAGTCGGGATGCGAATCTTTCCGATGTCGTGCAGAAGACTGCCAACGGACAGTATCCGCACCACATTACTGTCAAGCTTGAGATGTCGCGCGAATAAGCCGACAAGGGCACAGACTGCTACTGAATGTTGAAAGCTGATCTCGTCCTTTGTCTTGAGCTTGGTCAGGTTCAAGACGCTTGCCGGGCGAGTGTACAGGAGCTGGTCGACGACATCGACAACCGCCTCCACTTGCTGCCGGTCAATGCATATTGATGAGGCCGCGTTGCTGAAGATCGAGCGGACCATCCCGGTCGCCTTCGTCAACGCCGCCCCAGTGTTGGCGGGCGTTGAGCTCTCATTGGGTTTTGGTGGCTCGGCCTTCGAACTGGTCGGCCCGATCCCCTTCGAAAGATCGATGACAAGCGTCGTTACCGAACTTTGGCGAAGCGCCTGCAGCTCGGCCGGGCTGGATAGTTTGAACTGGCTGTCTGCAAATGGGCTGCGTAGCCATTGCTTGCCGAACCCATGAATAAACATGCCGAGACGGGCATCATTCTTGTCGATCTGAAGAAGCGTGGAATTCGTCATGCAGTGCTCGCTTGGTTTGCCCTTCACTCGAAATCGTCGGAGCGACCAAATGCTTGGCCGATACAAACGCCTAATTTGCGGGCATCACTGGGGCGCCTACTTCAAGGCATAGCGCATACCTACCCGGAAATTACTCTCTCACGCCTCTCAACCCTCGTCGCCATTTAACGTTACGGCATGTTTGTAAACTTTCTTTACTCTATTGAGCAGGCCACAAGATATTCCCGCAGTCATCCCGGTACCATACGAGAACGCTCGGTTCGACTTCGGCCCCGGCTCTGCCGATTGGCCTGACAGGACAAATAGCGAGTTTCGGGTGCTGACCGCAGCGTGCAGAACGTCCGGCAACGGGTCGGCTGCAGAACGGCATGTTGGCCCAAGGGCAGCCAAAAGCGGCCAGTCCGGAGAGCAGCCCGGGCAGCTGACCGTGGGCTGACTGAGAATCCCGGCTGGACCGTCATTTGCACGCCGCCCCGCTGCGGAAGTGATCGGAACAGATGCCGAAGATTTATATGCTGGATCGCGCTTTGGGAAAAGAAAGAGTGAACTGGGTCGATATCCCCCGCGCAGCGATGGTCGCTTAGGACTTTGCCTCACGAGTAAAATGCGGTGGTCCGCGGCAATGAGAGCTGAGTTCTTCCCCTCTCAAGAGACAAAGCATCCCACCGGCGGGTCTTTTGCCGGCACACCCGGCGCCGCCTTGGCAGCCGTAGGAAAAAGGGCGCACAAAGCGGAGGCGATGAAATGTTCTTGAGACGGACGAATCCATTTCATCGCCGGAGCAAGTTCGTGACCTCGAGACCGTTTAACCGGCGCCGAAGGTGCGTCAGCATGGCGAAGCCGCAGGCGGGACGCGGGGCTACCGCCGCCGGCGAGGGATGCCATTTGAGGGCTGCTGGTTCGCCAGGGCACAGGGTTGAACATCGCGATCCTGACTAACGCTCGGGCCCATGCGCCACCGTGGCGCGTGCCGGAAGTGATCCGAATGTGGCGGCTCCGGCCTGCGGGCATGTGTGACGGTTTATGGCAGCACACCGCCCTGGCCGGCCGACAGTCCAACTGACGACGGGATGGTGTCACTTCCCCCTAGGTGCCGTGATCGACTACCTCATGTTGTGGCGGGAACGTCCGCTTCGCTGAAAGGGGTTATCCACATCGTGCCCTCGATGTTCTTCGCCGACGCCTATGGGGCGCCTTTTCTGCCGCCCTGAAGCGACCGGTCGACAAGCCTGTCCTCGTGGCCGGGCGGAGCAACCAGGCGCAGACCACGAAGGCCCGCAGGGGCAGTGAAACCGCGACTGGAAGCCGACCTCTGTCCAACAGAACGGGCTTGGCGGAACATTAGCCGTCTCTGAAAGTTTGTGCCAGGCAGCGGGCGATGCCCTCTATTGCCTGCTGAAGATCGGGGTTCCGATCGGCCCGCGCTTTCTGCCAGAGCGCGGGCTTTCAAACTGCCCAAGGAGGAGTTGACAGCGTCCAACACCAGCTCTTCGCCGGCCAGACGGAAAAGGCCGGCCGCGTCTTCAGACATAGCTGAGTCTTACGTCATGTGGCGGGTGTTGGCCTTGCCTTGCGTGCCGGAAAGGCGAGCACGTTACTGCCGCGCTTGCGGTTCTCGATGTCCCGATAGAGATGAATTAGCATCACCATCTCGGCACTGCCGGCTGTCGATTTTGATGGCAGGGAGGCCAAGAGATCCTCGAGTTGAGCGTCGTCCATCGTTGCGAGATGTGCTTGAATGGATTTGATGCAGTTGCCCAGCTCGGCCAGCAATTCGGCGGCGTTGTTTTGCATGTTTTTCATTACTGCCGGATTGATTTTGCCGGCATTGCAATGTCAGTCTGTATCCCTAGGGCGTCCGCTGCCCAGTCCCGCATCTCAACGGGAGCATCACCGGATTTCAATATTGACACCGCCAGCGCAGCTATATCAGCGGGCAGTCTTGGCTTGGCAGTCATTGACGTGAAATAACCGGCCATGATGGCGCAAACTATCGAAATTATCGGTGGGCCAAACCGTATTGTCGTCAGCGCTATTGTGCGCCAGCGCTCGGATGAACCGGTTTTTGGAAGTTCATCCACATCAACAAGGTCCGTCATTCCACTTCGCCCCCGCGTCGACAGAACGTCAGCAGTATGGTTGCCTACATTAGTTAAAATGCGGATAAAAGATTATTGACGTTCCCATGGGTAGGATGACGAACAAGGTCCAGAGCGCGTCGTCTACGCGTGGATGTATGCCCGTTCGGACTTCATGAGGTCTTCTGGCTGCCGCAACTCTGAAGATCGAGACGGAGCATGCACTGCGGTTGGTTGCAGCTACTGCTGCTGGTGAGTCGACGAGCCAGCCATGAGGCTTGCGAAGGGCGTTGCGTCTCGCAAGGGTTCAAAAGGTTGGCACACCGCAAATTTCGTGCCGGCATAGCTGGCTAAGCCCAGCCCCACATTCGCATAGCCAAGGATTCCGTTGTTGGAACAGCGGTCTCTTCACTCGCTGCATACCGTGGTCGACTACGCCGAAATTCCGTCAATATTCTCCACTCAGCCGGCGACATAATCGATGAAACAAGGGCGAGCTTTGAAGGTCGCGCGCGCCCCGGATGAGGAGAAGCGCCAAAACCAAAATGACTAATGCGAATACGAGCCCGACAACCAACGCCATTTCGAATTTCTCACTTGGACATTTGCAGCGGTCTTGGCCGGAAGGACGTCAGACAAAACGCGATCTGCCACGAGTTTCGTCTGACGTTTGGCTCAGAATGGCGCTGTCACATTGCCGAGTTCCGGGTGGGCCTTACCACCCCTGCCGGCCATACCAGTCATCGATATCCCGACGCGCTCGATCCTTTTCGATGCCGTAGCGTTCCTGGATCTTGCCTTCGAGCTGTTCGCGTTTGCCGGCGATCCGGTCAAGGTCATCGTCAGTGAGTTTGCCCCACTGTTCCTTGACCTTGCCCTTGACCTGCTTCCAGTTTCCTTCGACGCGGTTCCAGTCCATGGCGTATCGCCTCCTTGGTTTTACACAAGGCGAAACGTCGTCCGGCGATGGAGGTTCCAGGGAGGGTTTTCTGTTCACCTAACGCGCTCCGGCGCCGAGGAAGGCTGGCGCCAGTCCGTTCGGAAGCACGGCGACCGCAACCTAACAGCGGCCTGCCGACGCCGATGATGTGATCGCGGACAAGAGCCGAACAGCTCCCGATGCAACCAGATTAGCGCTGGTTGGTTCTTGATATGATTTTAAGCAAGCGGCGCCTCGGTCGCCCTCCGAAAGTGGCAACTTCATGGATATATCCATCGCGCAAACGACGGCCGAGAAAATCAAAACGGGCAAGAGTGGCCTGCTGCTCATCTCGGACAATTATGATGCCTTCGCGGCGCGCGTTTTGGCGGCAAGAAGCGCAATCCGCTCTCTTGACCTCATGTATTACCTTTGGCACGACGACCATACCGGGCGCTTGCTCCTTCAGGAAGTTCTCCGGGCCGCCCAGCGCGGGGTGCACGTACGGATGCTCCTCGATGACGTCAATCCGCGCAAAAGCGATTCCGCGTATCTGGCTTTGAGCAATCATCCAAACATTGAGCTCAAGCTTTTCAACCCGAGCGGCATCAGAGCACGCGGCATCATGCGCGGCGTGGAAGTTCTCTTGCGCCTTTTTGCATTGACGCGAAGGATGCACAACAAGGCGTGGATTGCCGACGACAACATCGCCATCGTCGGCGGGCGTAACGTTGGTGATGCCTATTTTGATGCCGCGGAGACCAATTTCCGCGACCTCGACTTGCTTCTCCTCGGTCCCGCCGTGCAGCAAACGGTCAAAATATTCGAGATTTTTTGGGCGTGCCAGGAAGCCAAGCCAATTGATGAGCTCGGTGCGATCGCGGAAACCACGCATGCCCATTCCTCCGAAGGATGCGATGCGGAAACCGAGTCAAAGCTTTTGAACGGGATCGGTGATCGAGGGTCCATCGCAGAGTTTATCGCGGCGAGCAACGACGTGCACTGGATGGAACGCGTTCGGGTGATTTCCGACCCTCCAGAGAAAGCGCGCGGTTGGAAACGTCGCAGTTGGCTCATGAAGGAGTTGCTTCCCATCATTCAGTCGGCGCGCAATAGTCTGGAAATTATGTCTCCCTATTTCATCCCTGGAAAGAGGGGCTGCGCGATTTTGTCCGACCTCGTTGGCGACGGGGTAGAAGTCGCGGTTTTGACCAACTCCTTGGCCGCAACGGATGTTGCTGCGGTCCATGGCGCCTATGCGAATTATCGCAAGCGGTTGCTCAGAAAGGGCGTCAAACTTTTCGAACTTCAGCCCTTCAGCCGGCAGCCGCCAATATCGGTGTTTGGGTCAAAGGGCGCCAGCCTGCACACCAAAGCTTTCAGTGTCGATGGCAGGACGGGTTTCGTCGGCTCCTTCAATTTTGATCCGCGGTCTGTGTCGTTGAATGCGGAAATGGGCGTGCTTTTTGAGGATGAGACATTGGTCGCTGAACTCCGCCAGCAATTCAAATCGGAGATATCGCCTGAAGCGAGCTATCGGCTCGAACTTAAGAACAACGTCCTGCACTGGCATGGGTGCGATGAAGGCAGGCTGCAAAACTATACGCACGAACCAGAAGCAGGGGTTCTCCGCCGCATCCTGGCGGCCTTGGTCCGTCACCTTCCGATCGAGTCCCAACTCTAGGCAGGAACGCGAATCCCGGGTGCGCGGGCTTATACGCCATTGCGCATGTCTGGCCGCTTTGCGAAGCGCAAGAGTGATCCGTACAGGACGTCACGACGTAGAACGCGGATAATTCATGCGGAGAACCGGCCCATGAAAAGAAAGACCGTATTCGTGGCGTCCATGCTCGTTTGCTCGCACGCGCATGCCGACGCCCTGTCCGATGCCCGTGGCGTTTGGTTGAGGGACGACGGCAATGCCCGCGTCAGAATCGCCCCATGCGGGCAGAAGCTGTGCGCAACCAATTTGTGGATCGGTGACACCAGCAAAGGCGAAGACGTTGGCGACAAACTGATCATGACGCTGAAGCCGAATTCCGACAGCACGTTGAAGGGGACCGCATATGACCCCAAGCGAAAGCTGACCTTTTCGATGACGCTGCGGGTCGCCAGCAAGGGGCTGACGACGCGCGGCTGTGTGGCCGGCGGCTTGGTCTGCAAGAATACCAGCTGGACGCCGGCAAAGTGATCCGGGCGGCATGATGAACGGCAGATCAGGTTCGGCGCCGACGATCGTGCTCTTCAGGCGCGACCTGCGCGTGGGCGATAACGCGGCGCTCGCGGCAGCGGTCGACCTCGGGTCGGTCTTGGCGCTCTACATTCACGATGAGGAGAACGAGAATATCAGGCCGATGGGCGCGGCAAGCCGCTGGTGGCTGCACCATTCACTCGATGCGCTTGGCCAGAAGCTGCAAGCTTCCGGCGCGAGACTTATTTTCACACGGGGCCGAACACGCGATGTGGTCGCCAGGGCCATCGCGGCCAGCGGGGCCAAGCGTGTGCACTGGAACCGCCGCTACGAGCCGGCCGAGGCGGCAGTGGACGCGGCCCTGAAAACCGACCTTCGCGAAGCCGGCCTGATTGCGCAAAGCTTCGATGGCGCGCTGCTCCATGAACCGTCCCTGCTCAAGACAGGCTCGGGCGGCTACTACAAGGTCTACACGCCGTTTTGGAGGGCGCTGAACGGCGGGGTCGATCGACGCGATCCGATCGATGCCCCGAGGTCAATCAAGGGTTGGAACGGCAAGTTTGACGGCCTGTCACTGGACGATCTCGACCTGCTCCCTAAAAAGCCTGACTGGGCGGGCGGACTTGCCTGTCGATGGACCCCTGGCGAAGACGGCGCTCGGCAGAGACTGCAGGCGTTCGAGAAGGACGATCTGCCCGACTACGAACGCCAGCGCGATATTCCCGCCCTTCAGGGTACCTCGCGCCTTTCGCCACATCTGGCGTTCGGCGAGGTCACGCCCTTTCAGATATTCGCCGCGCTGCACCAGTCGGACCAAGCAGGAGCAGCGAAGTTCCGAAAGGAGATCGCCTGGCGGGAATTCTCCTACCATCTCCTGTTCCACAATCGCGACCTGCGCGAGCGCAGCTTCCGTCCTGAATTCGAGGGCTTCTTGTGGCGGCACGACGCACGGGCCCTCGACGCCTGGCAAGACGGGAGGACCGGTTACCCGATCGTCGATGCCGGCATGCGCGAACTTTGGCAGACCGGATGGATGCACAACCGCGTGCGCATGATCGCCGCCTCCTTCCTCATCAAGGATCTCATGCTTGACTGGCGCGACGGCGAGACGTGGTTCTGGGACACCCTGGTAGACGCGGACCCGGCGAACAATCCCGCAAGCTGGCAGTGGGTAGCCGGCTCGGGAGCCGACGCCGCGCCCTACTTCCGTATTTTCAATCCGGTCCTTCAGGGCGAGAAATTCGACCCGCATGGCGACTATGTACGCCGCTACGTGCCCGAAATTGCCGCGCTGCCAGACCGCTACCTCCATCGGCCATGGGATGCCCCCAAGTCCTTGCTGGAAGAAAACCAAATCGAGCTGGGCAGGGGCTATCCGAAACCAATCGTCGATCACGGCGCTGCCCGGGACCGGGCGCTCGCCGCCTACCATTCCGTCAGGGGCAAGGCCGACACCAACGAAAACAGGGAGCCTTCATGACCCGCTATCTCGTCGCTTATGTTTCCAGCCTCCTCATATTCCTGGCTATCGATGCGATCTGGTTGACGACGATGTCGCAGCGCCTCTACCGCCGATATCTCGGCGACATTTTGGTGGAAACATTCAGCCCTGTTCCGGCCGCTCTTTTCTACCTGATCTACGTCGCCGGCATCATCATCTTCGCAACGGCACCCGCCTTTTCGACCGGCAGGTGGACCACGGCTGCCATCTATGGCGCGCTCTACGGGTTTTTCGCCTACGCCACCTACGACCTGACCAACCAGGCAACCATACGCGGCTGGCCCTTTGCAATTACGATCGCTGACATGTTCTGGGGTTCGCTGCTCAGTGCCACGACGGCGGTGCTGGGATTTCTTGTCACCCGCTATTTCCTGCGCGGTGCCTGACGTCGCGCTTTTCCGACGCAGCGACAACGCCGGAGAGCAGAAGGCCGATGAACACGATCAGCGTCGTGGCACTCAACGCATTGAGCCCGACCATCGCGGCATTGTCAGCGGCACTATAGGCAGCCAGCGGCAGACCGTAGAAACGGTCGGGAATGAAGTATACGCCGGCGCCAAACGCTATGACCGCGAGGCCAGCCGCACGCTCGGACGGCCTGAACAAAGCCGCGCCTATCAGTGCGCAAGGAAGGAGAAATATTTCCACGCCCGAGCCTGTCCCGAAGGCTTTGGTGCTGACGATTCCGTTGGCGATACCCGTCATCGGCAGCATGAGGCGCCCAATCATCGGATGACGCCTTGCGACAGCCGGGACCGCCAGGAAGAAAGGGGTCGACAGGAAGGTGAGAAAGGACGGCGCGATCTTGTCCGCGCCAACGACAGCCCAGAGATAGAGCGGATAGAAAGGCTGGTTCCACGCAACGACGATTGCAATCCAGTTGGCGGCAACATTCATCGGATCGTTGTGCGCGGCATAGGCGTTCAAGCAGCGCCACAGGCGCGCGAGGCTTTTCATCGATTTAGCGAGCTGGCCGCAGCAGATAATGGCTGACGCCCCATTCCTCACCGCCCGCATGACCGAACAGGCCCTCGGTCGCAAGATAGAACAACCGCCAGCGCCGCCGCCACAGCCCCGCATCACCGCCGTAAACCTTGCCCAGGATGTGGTCGATCTTCTCGCGGTTGGCATCGAACCGCTCAAGCCAGTGACGCGCGGTCCGCGCGTAGTGTCTGCCGCACCAGCGCCATTCACGCTCGATCGAGAAACAATCAGTGAAGTGGGCCATCAGGCCATGGCTCGGCATGATCCCACCGGTGAAGAAATGTTGCGCAATCCAGTCGGCGTCGCTGCGATGGTCAAAGCGATAGGGGCTATGTCGATGGCTGAAGACATGGACGAACAGCCTGCCTTCGGGTTCGAGCCAGGTCCTGACGCGGGCAAGCAGCTCACGCCAGTTGGACATATGCTCGAACATCTCGACCGACACCACGCGGTCGAAACCTGCATCCGGTACGAACTCATTGATGTCGGCGGTGATCACTTCGATGTTTCGCAGGCCGCGCGATGCCGCCTCGGACTGGATATGCAGGCGCTGCGGCGACGAATTCGATACCGCCACGATGCGTGCGGAGGGAAAGCGCTCCGCCATGAACAGCGTCAGCGAGCCCCAGCCGCAACCCAGTTCAAGAATGGATTGCCCGTCTTGAAGTGCGGCATGCTCGACGGTTTGCGCAAGGGCAGCCGCTTCCGCTTCGGCCAGCGTTTCACCGCCGGTGTCGTAAAGGCAGCAGGAATATTTTCGACGAGGTCCGAGCGTCAGAGCGAAGAAATCGGGCGGCAACTCGTAATGCTGCTCGTTGGCTGCAGAGGTGTGCTCCGCGATGGCGTGGCTTGCCATGTTCTGCGCAAAGCGCATTTCATCCACCGATGGCGCTGTTGCCAGACGCCGTCGCGTCCTGCCAACGAGAGCGTCGATGGCATAACGAGTGGCGGAATCCGGCAGCGGCGCGCGCTCTACGGCGCGAATTGCGGACCCGATCAGGCTCACGTTCATCTCCCCTGGTTGAAGGCGGCGGCCCTTGGCAATCCTGGCCAGAACGCGTTGACGCGCGTCTGGTAGCGAAGAAATTGCTCGCCCCGCGAGCGAAGCATATGGGCCTCCAGCGGCGGAATGCCCGATACATGGACGAGCAGCCAATACATCAGGACAGGCCCCCCTAACGCCGCCCATCCCCACGGATAGACGCCCGAGGTATCGATCGCGATGACCACGTAGGCGAGCCATCCCAGCCACTCAAAGAAGTAGTTGGGATGTCGTGACAGTCCCCAAAGGCCCGCATCGCAGACCTTGTCCCTGTTGGCAGGATCAGCCCGGAAGGCCGTCAGTTGCCAGTCGGCTATCGCCTCTCCACCCACCGCTATCAGCATAAGCACGATACCAGCCCAGTCATTGGAGCGTAGCGCCGGGCCGGGATTGTGGGCAGCCGCCAAGATCGACAGCACGAGCAGGAAGGCGGCTGCGGCTTGGATCTGCAGGAACCAGAACAGCCTGGCGCGGAAGTCGGCGCCCCACTCACGTTTGAGCTGGCTGTAGCGCGGATCGTCCTGGCCGCCGCTGGCGGTCCTCATGGCGATGTGGAAGCCGAGCCTGAGCGACCAGGCAAGCGCAAGACCCGCCACCAGCCACTGTCGTGGCAGCATTTCGTTATCGGCATAAGAGAGCAACGCCGCAATGGCGCCGAAGAGGCCGACGGAAAAAGACCAGATCACATCGATCCATCCTGACCTGCCGCTACGGACCGCCACCAGCCACGCCACCGCCATCGCCACCGACAGGCCGACGGCAATGATCAACAGGGCGAAAACGATGCTCATCAAAGGCGCTCAGCCGCCGATGAAAGGCTGGACCAGCCGTCCGAAGAAGCCTCGAAGCCTCATACGGCCTTCGAGCGCGGCAAGGCATATGCATTCCCCCGTCTCGTCAACGACCGGCTGGTGCTGGATCTCGTCGTCGGCTTCATCCAGGTCTCCGGGCCCGTAACGGCCACGCGCATCGTAAAACGAGCCTTTCAAGACCTGGGTGTATTCGCAGCCGGAATGCGTATGCTCCGGCAGCCTGCGACCCGCGGCTACCTTCAACAGCATGACATTTGCACTGGCATCTTCGGGGATGGTCACGCGGCTCCAGCGCACCCCGGGTCCGATCCAGCGCCACGGGCCGATACCGCACCCGTCCAACGCCTCGGGCAGACGGATGCCGACATCGGCACGCGTCGGCCTTGAGCGCAACGCTGCCTCACCGCTGCTATCGCTATCCGCCTCGATCCTCGCCACCAGGCGGTCCAGGGCGTCCTCGCCCATCTCTTCCGGCTCGATTCCACTCAGCAGGGCGCCGCCCACTGCTTCGAACTCGGAAATCCGCGCGGCGCAAGCCGTGCAGCCGCCGACATGCACGCCCACGACGATGCGCGGTCCGCTCTCCAGCGAGCCGCTTGCGAAGCGGAACAACGTCTCGTCGCTCGGATGATGCTTCATTTGAGGTCGTCCAGGATGAGGCGCAGACGGCCGAGGGCCAGCCGAACGCGCGATTTTACAGTGCCGAGCGGGATACCGAGCTCGCCCGCTATCTCCGATTGGGGTTTGTCGCCGAAGAAGGATAGCCGCAGGATCTGGGCTTGTTCGCTGGATAACATCGCGATCGCCGAACGCACGCGCTCTTCGCGCTCTGCGGTCATGACCGCCGCTTCCCCCGAAACCGGACCATCCACCTCATCTGAAGGATCGAAGGCCCTGGCTACAGTCGCGGGGCGGCTTTCCCGGCGCAGCCGGTCGATCCGCACGTTGCGCGCGATCGTGAATATCCAGGTCGAGACCCCCGCTCGCCGCGGATCAAAGTAGGAGGCCTTCTTCCAGACAAGCAGCATGGTTTCCTGGGCAACGTCCTCGGCCGCCGAAGCCGTCATCCCGGATCGCATCATAAAGGCCTTCAATCGCGGCGCGTAGAAACCGAAGAGCGCGGCGAAAGCCGCGCGATCCCGCCCTTTGGCGACCGCAGAAATCAGGCGTATCGCCTCCTCCGGAGACAGGGTCCCTGCATCCGCGCGCATGGTCATCACCAATCCGATCTTCGTGGAATCGAAGGCCAGCGAAACCGTATCAGCAATGAACCAATTTCCCGATGCATTCATGGACCCTGTTACGCGCGGCCACGACGTTCGGATCACCAACCGTGCGGTAATCCGCCAGGACTGTGATCCACACCGCGCGTAGCCGCGTACAAGTTGAAGTTAGGGGAGGAGCGCCGCCCCTTCCACTCGAAACTGGATGGCGCGCATCATGGCAGGCGGCACGCACTTGGTCACGGATCAGCGCAAGGACATAGCGGTCGTCGGCAGCGGCATCTCCGGACTGTCAGCCGCATGGCTGCTGTCGGAACGCCACAACGTATCCCTGTTCGAGGCAGGTTCCCGCCTCGGTGGCCACAGCAACACAGTCGAGGCCAGCGGCATCCAAGTCGACACCGGGTTCATTGTCTACAATGAAGTTACCTACCCTAATCTGACGGCCCTGTTTGCCCATATTGGCGTGCGCAGCAAGCCTTCCGAGATGTCGTTCGCGGTTTCGCTGGACGGTGGACGCCTGGAGTATTCCGGGACCGGGTTGGGCGGGCTGCTGGCCCAGCCAGGCAATGTCGGACGCCCTCGGTTCTGGCGGATGCTTCGGGAACTGCTCCGGTTCTACCGCGAGGCACCTTACGATATCTCCCGTATCGGCGAGTGCAGCCTCGCCGAATATCTCGATGCCAAGGGCTATGGCGCCGCATTCCGTGAGGACCATCTCTATCCTATGGCGGCGGCGATTTGGTCGACCCCGGCGGCGGAGGTTGGCAACTACCCGGCCGCAGCCTTCATCCGGTTCTGCAAAAATCACGGCTTGCTCAAGCTGGCGGGCCGGCCGATGTGGCGGACCGTCGATGGCGGAAGTCGCAACTATGTGGAGCGCCTGGCCGAGCTCTTCAGCGGGCGGATATTCCTTGGACGTGGCGTCCGGTCCATCACACGGCGCTCGGGAGCGGCATGGCTCACTGATGCCGAGGGCGTCGAGCAACGCTTCGACCAAGTCGTTGTCGCAACCCACGCCAACCAGGCACTGCGCTTGCTGGCCGACGCGAGCCACGAGGAAGAACAACTGCTGGGCAGTTTCGGCTACAGCCGCAATGAGGCCGTGCTGCATTCTGATCCGCGTCTCATGCCGCGCAGAAAACGCGCCTGGTCGAGCTGGAACTACCTGGCCGAGACGCAAGGTGAAACCCGCAAGTTGTCCGTGACGTACTGGATGAACAGGCTACAGTCGCTGCCGGACCGACAGCCGTTGTTTGTGACGCTCAACCCTGCCGTGGAGCCTGAGGCCCGGACTGTGAGACATCGCGAAATCTACGAGCATCCGGCATTCGACGCAGCCGCAATGCGCGCGCAGCGGGCGCTTTGGTCACTGCAAGGGGTCCGCAACACTTGGTTCTGCGGTGCCTATTTTGGCGCCGGCTTCCACGAGGACGGGCTGCAGTCCGGCCTTGCCGTAGCCGAGGCGCTGGGGGGGGTGCGCCGCCCTTGGGACGTGCCGGATGAATCGGGCCGGATCCACATTTCGACCGCAGTCAAGCGGCCCCACCTCGTGGCTGCCTGATGCCGGAATCAGCTCTCTACGCAGGCAAGGTCATGCACCAGCGGCTGAAGCCGCGTCGGCACAGGCTGTCCTATCGCATGTTCCTCTTGCTGCTCGACCTCGACGAGATCGACGCTCTTGCCGCGACGCTGCGGTTCTTCTCGCGCAACCGGTTCAATTTTTTTGGCTTCGTTGACCGTGACTACGGTGACCATTCAGATGGATCGCTTCGTGCCTATGTCGAACGGCAGTTAAAGGTTTCCGGGATCGAGGCGGATGGTGGGCCGATCCGGCTCTTGTCGATGCCGAGGATGCTCGGATATGCCTTCAATCCGCTGAGCGTCTATTTCTGCCACCGTCGGCAGGGCGATCTCTGCGCTATCCTTTACGAAGTCAGCAACACTTTTGGCCAGCGTCACAGCTACCTGATCCCCGTCGATGACAGCGGACGGGAGGGTCTGATCGAGCAGCACTGCGACAAACACTTCTATGTGTCGCCGTTCATCGCCATGGGCATGCGCTATGGCTTCCGGGTCCGTCAGCCGGGCGATAAAGTGTCGATTCAAATCACCGCGCGCGACGACGAGGGACCGCTTATAGTCGCCAGCTTCGCGGGCAAGCGGCGACCGCTTTCTGACGCCACGCTGGCGCGCGCATTTCTGGGCTATCCCTTGCTGACGTTGAAGGTCATCGCCGGCATCCATTGGGAGGCCCTGCTCCTCTGGCTCAAGGGGATAAGGCTATACAGCCGCCCAGTCCCGCCGCGCGAGCCGGTGACTCATGTTTTTGAGGAACGGCATTGCGAGAGGGAAATTGAGCCATCATAGCCGACTCGAGCGGTTCAACATTTGATTGAATGGCTGATCCGCTCTAACTCATTGTTTTACGCAATTCCGGGCGCAAAGCCGTTACTCACTTTTGTTTGAATTGCTATGGTTGGCTTCTCGCCGCGCGCTCTCGAGGCAGCAGCCCCCCACGTCTCATTGAATATTCGCTGCGCCAAGCCGGCCCGGGGCAGAAGGCGACCAGAGCGTCTCCCCATCAAGTTGGGAGCGCCGTGAACCGCATCTCCCAAGCGCAATCTAAAAGTGCGTATGAGAGACGCCCGATTTATTCCCGATGAAGCGTTCGCGGTAGGTTGCCAGCAAAGATGGCCGACGCCGGTTTGGAGCGGGTGGGCTTTGGGAAGACGCCAGCCGGGTCGATCTGCCTCGGATTCTCTTGGCTTTGTCGACGCTGCTGAATCAACAATGCCCAAGGCGCCGACATACAACGCCGAAGGCGGCTCGGTCTCTAATCCAAAATTGAGATCCGCCGATCAAAGTTCAGTCGGTCGCCCGTCCATCCGGGCCGTGCGGAAAGGAATACCTGGCCGAGGTTTCGAACCTTGGCGGCGAAAGGTGCCAGGCTCGACATTCCACGTTGATTCTTGGACGATCGATACGAACAATATCAAACGAATTTGCGGCTTGGCGAAGCAGCCGGCCCCAACCTTCGTCAGGAACGCGATCAGCCGAACGGTTTGCGGCCGATCGCTCGCGCGTGACCTCGAACGCTAAGTCCGACGCAGCAAGTTTTCGATCTCGGTCAAATGCGCCAAGCACACGATAGCCGTCCTCCAGGCTGACGATGTAGCCGGGGAATACCGACTCTTCAGGTCGACTGCAGGCACAAGAGGCTCGGCGGGCGTTACTGCGGGCCCGCCAGGACCGGACAGCGACATGTGCACCGAGGCGATCGAGACCCGAAACTCTGCCTGGAGGATGTATCACCATCAACGCCCGATAAACCATGACTCACTTCGTGAGGAAGAGCGCCGCTGTTCCGCCGCAATGCAATCGCACTTGGCTGGGCATCGGCCCCGCGCGGCCCCAAAGGGAGGTTCTTCCAGATGATCATCAAGATTTTGGCCGTCCTCATGACCGCGGCCCTTGCAGGCTGCGAGACCCAGACCGAAGGCCAGCAGCGTGCCACCACCGGCGCGCTGATCGGCGGCGCCGGCGGCGCGCTTGTTGGCCAGGCCATCGGCGGCAACACCAAGAGCACGGTTGTCGGCGCGGCCAGCGGAGCGCTACTCGGCGCCGTCGTCGGCTCGGCCACCACCCCGCAACGCCGTGGCCAACAGCTCTGCCGCTACCAGGACCGCTATGGCCGCATCTATACCGCGCCTTGCGACGACCGCTATTACAACGGCAATTACTAGGCAGAAGCGACACATCGTCCCTTTCTCCCATCGCGGGAGAAGGGGACGTAGCAGGATGGCGGCACCAGTCACGGCTCCGTTGCAAGGCAGCAGGCGCCGACGCAAAGCCTCGCAACGATGTCATCTCTTTGCGCATTTCACGATGCTATAAGGATGACACTGGTGGGCCTTGCAGGAGGTCGATGTGACGACGACAAGCCTTGCCGGCACCCTGAAAAGCCGCGGCAAACAGGTGGCCAAACGCCTGCTTGGCTATGATTCCCGCAACTGGCTGCGCATCCGCCAGATCGAGGCGTTCACCGTCTTTCTCGAAGCGGCCAACCGCAAGGCCTCCGACGTCATCGAGATCTCGCCCGGCTGGAACCGCACCTGGCGGGCGATGTGCCCGAACTACCGCTGCGTCGAGTTCCCCGCCTTCGACATCTGCAAGGACCGCACCGAGGAACAATATTCGATCGTCATCGCTGACCAGGTCCTGGAACATGTCCAGCGGCCACTGGCCGCAGTGCAAAACATCCACGCCATGACCAGAACCGGTGGCTGGGCGATGGTGGCGACACCCTTCCTGTTTCGCGTGCATGCCAGGCCGCACGATTACTACAGATGGACGCCCGCCGGCCTGAAGCAGCTGATGGTCGAGGGCGGCTTTACCGAAGCCAACGTCAAGGTCCACGGCTGGGGCAACAAGGCTTGCGCCAGGGCCCACATTGGCGGCCCGGTGCGCGCCTACGGCCTGTGGCGCGACTTGAGCAACGACGAGGAGTATCCCCTGATGGTCTGGGCATTCGCCCGTAAGGCGGGGTGATCAGGCCGGGGTGCGGATTCCGCTCCTGACCCACAGGCGAGGTCGTCGGCACCAGTGACGGGCAAGGCGACGAACTGGGACCGCGCCGCATCAAGGGTCAAGAACAATGCATCCATCGCGCTGAAGATCACTGAGGCCTGATCGGGCCTAGGCATCGCGCCCCTCGGCTTATGCGTGGCGAGCTATGAAAACATGTTGGCACCCCGACGCGGCCCGCATCCGGCGTAAAGGCGGACCCGGGGGACACGGGTCCGCCTTTGCTTGCCGAGCTGCTTCGGGGGGAAGACGGGTTTTCGGCAAACAATCCGATAGCAAGATCAGCGTGCGTTGAATGTGCTGGGCCTCGGAAGATTGGATAGTGAGCGCGTCTCGCCTTGCATTCAATTCGCCCGATAGGCGTAATCCGATAGAGGGGGGGCGCCATCCCCCAGGCCAACGTATCTGCTGGCTCTGGCCTCCTAGCGACATTAGACACGTCAACGCCTCCAAGCGGCTTCTTTTTGCCGTGGAAGCATCATGCCCTTTGCCTGAGCAACCCGCTCACCGAGGCCGGCCCCGTGGCCCGGCGCCTTGGGGACCGTGGCGGTCTTTATGCAGAGAAGACGGCTGAGCTGGATCCTGTTGGGATCGAAATTCTGGGGATCAACGGTTTGAACCTGGAACAGCAGGTCATTGAAGGGGGTATCGCGGCATGGCCCCTCTTGAACCTGGCGGCGCGCGTCGAGTGGAGATGAGCCGTCCCAACGCTCAAAGCTCACGGCAGGAATGGCGCCAACCTTACGATTTTGTATGGTGCCGGCAATATCGCCTCAAACCATCCTATGTCATATACCTTGGAACTGTCGCGACGATGTCCATGCTCGTCTAAGGGTAGGCGACGCGAAATCCCGTGTCAGGACATCCAATGCTGGAAGTGGGGGATAGGGCTGCGGCATTTTGTTCGGTGGTCCGCCGCGCCAGGAAGGTCAAACGCCATGGCGCTCAGCCGGCGCGAATTGATGCTTTGCGGTGCCGGAGGGCTGGTCTGCGCCGGCTTCTCGACCGGCGTCGTCGCCAAGGTCCCTGCGCCCTTGTCCACAGCCGGCGGCCCTCCGCTAACAAGCAAGGCCGACTATATCGAGTGGATGCAGAAGAGCCGTGGTGAGACGGCCAATTTCCTGGGGCAGCGCTGGGACCGTTTGGAACAACTGATCGCCCACAAGGACGTCTGGGACGATCGCAACAAGCGCGCCTATCTTCTCACCCCGCGCGAGCGCTTCGTCACCAAGGCAAACATCAACCGCGCCTATGAATGGCACTATCTCGACATCGGTTATGGCGTAACCATCACCGGCCCGCACACCGTAGCCCGCATGACCAATTCCATAGACGTGCGCCAAGGCGACAAGGTGCTGGAAATCGGCACCGGCTCTGGATACCAGTCCGCCTATCTCGCCTATCTCACCGACCAGGTGTATTCGATCGAGATCATCAAACCACTGGCCGTGCGCACACGTGGCATCTATGACGGGCTCATCGCCGACGGCTACACCGAATACAAGCATATCTCGACCCATACGGGCGATGGCTATTACGGCCTGAAGGAAGAGGCGCCTTTCGACAGGATCATTGTCACCTGCGGCATCGACCACATCCCGCCACCGCTGCTGCAGCAGCTGCAGCCCAACGGCATAATGGTCATCCCAGTCGGACCGCCCGGCGCCCAGCATGTGCTGAAGGTCACCAAGCAGGCCGCAGACGGCAGCTTCACTGTCGCACGTTCGGACATCTATCAGGGAGGCACCTTGTCCTTCGTGCCACTGACCAAGCTCGGCGAGTCAGGCATAGTCGGCACCCACAATGGCAACTAACGATGCGTGCCGGCCAGGCAATAAGTGACAGGATACGACAGCCCCTTCGACAAAGCCCTGCGGCGACCCAAAAGCCCCCATTTGTTAGGTCTGACGAACCTGCATTCATGCCGACAGGCAATAAACAACCCCACTACTATCGACGATGCCGGATATGGCGTGAGCCTAGGCTTGAGAGTTTTCAGGGGGGATGGCCGTGCATTACCATTGGGTAAGCATAGGCTCTCAGACCCGCAGGTGCTCGGCGTCGTGCCCAGGCGAGGGCCTCGCGAACAAGGCTGCGATGGCTACCGATGCGATCACAAGACTCAGCACGATCGCCAGGTAGGTCCATGGAATTGAGAGCGCCTCGGGAGGAGGACTGAAAACGCCGGATTGAATTCAAGTTCCATGCAATGCGCAGGCGTGGAACAGGATTCTATTATCGGTATTATCGATGATCACTTTGCGGTGCGCCGGACTTTTTCAACGGTATCGACCCGAAATCGGTCGCATCCTCACAACACAGCTCGCGCCTGAGGCGCCGGGAAATCTTTGCCAACGACTTTTTTGTGAACCTGTCATGTGCCGTCGTCTATTCTCGATCCGTCGTGGGGCTGAGAGACGAAGGACGCTTCAATGAAATCGCTATCTCTGGCGCTGGCTGCAATGCTCTGGCGACCGCGTGCGAGTCATCAGCTCTCATTACATGATGGCGCGCTCAGTCAAAATCGGGCAGGAATGCCGGGATGCCAGTTTCCAGCCGCAACGTTGTCCGACTCACGTCCACGTCCCTGTTCATAGGATTTGCGGCGCTTATGGCTATCGTGGCCACCAACTTTTGGCTGGGGCAGAGAGCTCAATCCTATTTCGACAATGCGATTGAAGCGCGAGACACGCGCATCGCCGCTGTTGAGTTGAGAAATGCGATGCAGACGGCCGAGGCGAGTGAGCGCGGCTTCGTCATCACCGGCAACGAGATCTATCTTGGTCCTTACCAGACCGCCAAGGCTCAGGCGCAGCGTCATCTCAAGACTTTGCAAACCTTGCTCACATCCTATCCCAATTCCGCATCCACGCTGCAACGGCTGTCCGCGATTATAACCACCAAGTTTGATGAGCTTGATCAGACGATAGCTCTCAAGCGAGATCGGCGCGACGCCGAGATACTGGCGATATTCCACACCAATAGAGGCAAGGCTCTAACCGATGAAGCCAACGTGTTCTTTTCCGGGATCATTGGACGAGCGGATGACCGACTGACGTCGGGGGTCGCCGAACAGCGCGCCAACAGCGGATGGCTGCGGCTCGTTTCGGCGATCGGCGGATTTGTTATCGTCGCCGTGGTTGGCGGAGCAGCATATAGTGCCGCTCGTTACACCAGAGAACTCCGCGATACGCGCGACGAGGTCGCTGCGCTAAATAGCGAACTGGAGCAACGTGTCGCCACCCGCACGGAGGACTTGGCGAAGGCGCGCGATCGGGCCGAAGTGCTTTTGTCCGAGGTAAACCACAGGGTCGCCAACAGCCTGGCTCTTGTCTCGTCGCTCGTGAACCTGCAGTCGAAGGCCGTCGGCGATCAGGCTGCAAAAGGGGCACTCGCAGAAACGCAGGATCGCATCTTTGCGATCTCGCTCGTGCACAAGCGACTCTATGGCTCGGCCGACGTTCGCTCGGTTGACTTGGACGCGTATCTGACTGGGCTGCTCGATCACCTGCGCACGTCGATGCGCAGTCAAGTTCACGGTGTGAGCTTGTCTTACGACATCGAGCCAATAGAACTTGAAACGGACACCAGCATCAACCTCGGCGTAGTGGTCACTGAACTGGTCACCAATGCCTTCAAGTACGCCTATCCGGCGGGTGTTGGGGAAATCCGCGTCCGGCTCAGCAGGCTGCCAGGCGAGCAAGCGGAGTTGGTGGTCGAAGACGACGGTGTTGGAAGGGCCGACGGGGTCCCCGCGAAAGGGACGGGCCTTGGTAGTAGAATCATCAATGCCATGTGCATTAGTCTAGGCGCCAAACTCGAGTATCGGCCTCTTGAGCCTGGAACCGCCGCTCATTTGGTTTTTTCGGCGAAACCACGGCGCTCTACCGCCACATAGTAGACCGCGCTATCGCAAGGTGGAAAACTGACTGCGACAGGACTACGAGCGTTGACACGACAATCGGACGGCAGCGCTGGATATCAAGGGGGCCAAACGTGTTTAATCCAAAGAACACCGCCTGCCGATGGCCGATCTTGTCTGCAATAGTCTCACTTTCGATC
>NZ_JAPFQA010000033.1 GCF_027563465.1 Mesorhizobium qingshengii
GACATATTTCAGGCCAAGCCAGCAGCCACGGACGTTGATGGCCATCACCCGGTCGAAGTCCTCGGTCTTCTGATCGACGATCGGCGCTACCTTTCCTTCAATGCCGGCGTTGTTGAAGAAAACATCGATCGTGCCGAAATGGTTGATGGTTTCCTGCACGTAGCGCTTGACGTCCGCCTCCTTGGAAACGTCGGCGGCAATGGTGATCAACTGTTCAGCCTGGGCTCCCAGATCCGTGGCCCGCCGTGTAAGGTCGTCGGCGGAGATGTCAACAATTGCGACCTTGCAGCCCTCGGAGAGGAATGCCTTCGCTGCAGCCGCGCCGAGGCCGTTCGCGCCACCGGTAATCAAGACGGTCTTGCCTGCCAGATCGGAATACGTCATGTTTCAACTCCTTTGATTGGAAGCGCAAACTCAAATCTGCCCCGGGGCCGACCTTGCTGCCAATTCCAGAACCGGATGAGCGAACCCGCCAACCGATCAGGCGAGATAGCCCTCCGTCAGCGCCACCCAATAGGCTGCGCCAACTGGCAGGATGTTCTGGTTGAAGAAATACTCAGGGTGGTGGACCATCTTGCCCGGGCCGCTGCCGAGAAAGCAGTAAGTGCCCTTCCTCTTCTGCAGCATGAAGGCGAAATCCTCTGAGGCGAGGAAGGACGGGCCGGGATAGATCACCTGATCCTTGCCAAAGGCGGCCTGTGCAATCCGGGCAGCCTTGTCGGTTTCGCCCGCATCGTTGACCAGCACCGCGCCGGGGATGCCTTCGCGGATTCGGGAGCTACACCCGAATGACTCCGCCTGATGGGCGACGATGCGGCGGATATTTCCGAGGATCATCTCGCGGTCCTCGGACGTGGTCGAGCGGATCGAAAAGCGCAGAATCGCGTGACTGGCCACCACATTACCAGCATTGCCTGCCAAGAACGCACCGATGGTCACGACTGCGCGGTTCGCCGGCGCGACGTTTCGCGAAACGATGCTCTGGATCGCCATCACGATGGACGAGCCTGCCACCACTGGGTCAATGGTCAGTTCGGGGATGCCGCCATGGCCACCCTTGCCGACGATCTCCACCTCCCAGTTGTCGACGGCCGCCATCATATCGCCGGGGCGGAAGTAGAACTTGCCTTCCTGGAGGCCCGGGATGTTGTGCATGCCAAACACGGCATCGACGGGGAAACGTTCGAACAGCCCGTCATTGATCATCGCCGGGCCGCCTTGCATAGTCTCCTCGCCGGGCTGGAAGATCAGCCGGACGGTGCCGTTGAAATTGCGGGTTTCGGCGAGACGCCTGGCCGCACCGAGCAGCATGGCGGTATGACCGTCATGGCCGCACAGATGCGCGATGCCGTCAACGGTGGACTTGTATGGAAAGTCGTTCTCTTCCTGAATTGGCAGCGCATCGAAATCGGCGCGCAGGCCGATCACCTTTTCGCCGTCGCCGACCGTGAGCGAGGCCACGATGCCGTTCTTGCCGATGCCCGTCTCGACCTCATACCCACCGAAGCCGCGCAATGTCTCGGCGATGAATTCTGAGGTCCTTGTCTCCTGCATCGAGAGTTCGGGATGGCGGTGCATGTGTTCAAACCATTCCCGCATCTGGGCGGCGCCAGCTTCCAGGTCACGGACGATCGTGTTCATGCCAGTTCTCCCGGCTTGTCGGGTGCTGCAGGTTCCGGCGGCATAGATGCACGTTCCACCGCCTTGCCCTTAGGCACGGTAATCAGAATCGAGAGTATGGCCGCCGCTACCATCACCACATTAGCCAGCAGTGCGAAGAACGCCGCCTCGCGCGCGGCGAGGTTTTCCTGATTGCCGGCAAATGTAATGACGCCTTCGATCCACTCAACGCCGTCGGGGTTGCCGGCGATCGCGGTGTAGATCGTGGCCGAGATCGCCACGCCGAAGGATGCACCAAGCGATGAAGCCATCTTATAGATGCCGGCGCCGGCGCCGGCCTGGTCCTCGGGCAGGTTCGAGAGCGCCGCGTCTGTGGAAGGCGTGGCGTAGAAGGCGAGCCCGAGACCGAACAGAGCGAAGGCTATCACAGCCAGCACGGTATAGGTGCGGAGCATCAGGTTCGTTGGCATCAACAGCGCGAGGGACAGCCCGACGATATAGCTGCCCCACAGCATCGGCTTGCGTGGTCCATGGCGTTGCAGCAGTTTTTCGCCGATCCGGATGAAGGCAAGAATGGTAATAGCATAGCCAACAGTGAGAAGTCCGGCCTTCTGCGCGGTCATCGCGCCACCCTGCTGCAGAACCAGCATCGCGACCATGATGATGCCTGCGGTGGCGTTGAGTAGCAGGTTCGAGATCGTGGCACCCGTATAGGTGAGGTTCCTGAACAGGCGGAATTGCACGAAGGCGTTGGGGTTGTGGTTCTCGATCCGAAAAAAGGCGATGCCAAAGATGACTGCCACCACTAGCAACCCGAGCGAGGCGAAGCTGGTCCAGCCCCATGCACCGCCCTGCGTGGCGAAGATCTGCAAGGCAACCATGGCGACCATGAAGGTGAGGACTCCCAGCAGGTCGAACTTGTAACCCTCTTTCGGGGGCGCCTTGCTTTCCGGAGTGCCGCGCACCATCAGCATGCCGACCAGCGATACCAGCGCAGCAATGACGAATATCCATCTCCAGCCTACATTTTGGGCCATCAGCCCGCCGAACAGGGCCGCAAACCCCGAGCCGCCCCACGAACCCATCGACCAGAGTGAAATTGCCCTCTGGCGCTCCGTTCCTTCCCAGTAGGCCTTCACCAGCGCCAGCGACGCGGGCATGATGAACGCGCCTGACAGGCCTTGACAGATCCGGCCAAGCATCAGGAACGTGCCACCAAGAGTGCCCGATGGAGCCAGTCCGACAAGCAGCGATCCAACAATGGAAAAGATGAAGCCCAGCATGACGATCTTCACGCGACCGATCCGGTCGGCCAGGCCGCCCATGACCACGATGAAGATCCCCGAAAACAGCGCCGTGATCGACACGGCAATGTTCATGAAAGACTGTTCGAGCAGGAGATCGGAAGCCATGTCGGGCGCGATATTCAGCGTCGTTTGGGCGAATAGCCAGAAGGCAAGGACACCCAGAATGATCCCATAGAGCAACCGGTCGTTGCCGCGGTAGGTTTCGACGGCAGGTTGGCTCATTGACGGCCCTCCTTAACAGTGTCGATCAGCCTTGCAGCCGAAGGCTATCACATTGGACGGCAATAGTATGTGTGCCGCATGACGGATCGGACTCGGGGGGATGCCGTGATTGAGCGAAGGGTGTGCTCACGACGATTGACGGTTAGCGAGTTCGCTCCGCGTTCGGACAGAAAAGGCCGGCAGAACACGCGGAGCCAATCCTTCCAATTTGATTACGTCTTATCTGATCACCAGCACTGGAATCGTGGCATGCATCATCACTTCTGCGGTCTGGCTGCCCAGAACATAGCGCCTTACGCCTCTCCGGCCGTGTGACGACATCACGATCGGCTCACACTTCTCGCGGTCCGCCACGTGTGCTGGATCGTCAGGCAGCTACAAGTACCTCGCCCAAAATCACGAGGTCGCGGACCTTGAATTCTTCCTGACAACGCACTCCATAAATCTGCATACCACCAGCTGGCGGTCTCAGTGGGATATTTGATGGAGTTGGAGCTGATATCGTCCCAGCTGCTTATGTCATCATCAGAACTGCCCACCAGGCGTCATTTAGATGTCGCGCAGGCTTTTCTGAGTTGAGCGCGTAAATGCAGGGCTTTTGGCAAACTGGCCAATGCCCTGCCAAACGCGGCGCGCACCATTTCAGCTGTGCCAACCTTCTTGAACCCTTGCGAGACGCAACGCCCATTGCAAGCCTCATGGCTTGCTCGTCTGCTCACCAGCAGCAGTAGCCGCAACCACGGCAGTAACCCGCTGCGCATGCTCCGTTGCGATCTTCAGCAGCGTTGCGGCAGTTTCCTGGGGCTTCCATCCCTGGGCTTCTGAAGCGGTCACCAATTCCGCGAACGCGGTTTCCAGGGCGACTTCACAGTTGGCCTCTCGATCGGGGCTGCCCTCTGGCAATATCGGTGGTTCAACGGTTTGAGACATGCACACAAAGACGCTCATGGATCAAAGGTTCCACGGACGGTGTTAATATGAGCCTTGCTTGACATCTAAAGGGAAACCTGGCGGAAGCGCGGACGATCTGGTCCTTCGGCCCGACCCGACCTGGCTCGAGCTTTCCGGTAGACCGTGGAGAGAGCATTCCACGACCCCATGATGACAAATCTTGCGGAGGACCGCTCCGGCCAGGTCAGGCGACCCGCAGCGTTCCCTTGCCGCCACGTTTGAGAGCCAATGCTGAGGCGTCACTGGCAGGCATTGCCTTGCCGAAATGGTAGCCTTGCCCGATCTCGCAGCCGGCCTCGTTCAAGCGTTCCAGGATTTCGGCATCTTCAATCCCTTCCGCGGTCGTCGGCAGGGCTAGGCTTTTTGCCAGGCCAATGATGCCATACACGATCTTCGCGCTTTCGGGATCGTCCTTCATCGATTGGATGAAGCTGCGATCGATCTTGATCTTGTCGAGTTTTAGCTCACGCAGGTGATAAAGGCTGGAGTAGCCGGTGCCGAAATCGTCAAGCGCGATCTTGGTTCCAACCCTCTGCAGAGACTGGAGAATTGTCTTCGCCGTCTGCAGGTCGGCCACGAGAGCGTTCTCCGTGATTTCTATCTCGAGCCGGTGCGGTGCGAAGCCGTGTTCGGAAAGCACCGCGAGCAGACGTATCGGGAAAAGCAGATCTGTCAGTTCATGCGGAGAGATGTTGAGCGAGAGCTTGAGATCGGCCGGCCACTCCTGTGCGTCGAGGCAGGCTCGCCGCAACATGGTGAGGGTGAACTCCGGCATCAAACCCAGGCGCTCTATGATGGGAATGAACACATCGGGTGCCATCACGCCTCTTTCCGCATGATGCCAACGCGCGAGGATTTCGAACCCGAGCAAGCGTCCGTCGGATAGTTCGATCAACGGCTGATAATGCGGCTCGATCTCATTGGCCGCCAGGGCAGCCTGGATATCGGCCTCGAGCGCGGCCAGCGCCTTCAGCTCGGTGTCCATGCTCTCTTCATAGAAGCGGAAGGTTCCACGGCCAGCCTGCTTGGCTCGATACATAGCGATATCCGCGGCATGGAGGAGAGCGTCCGCATTCAATCCGTCCGCCGGACAGAGCGCTATTCCAATGCTCGCGCCGACTTCGACCACTCTTGCACCAATTGAGACCGGCGCAGAGATCGCCGCAATGATGCGCTCCGCCAGGGCAATGGGCGTCTCGGTGGGCTCCCGCCCCTCGCGATCGACCTCACAGATGATCGCAAACTCGTCGCCGCCGAGGCGGGCGAGCGTGTCATGCATTCGCACGAGCGTCTTCAAGCGGGCTGTGATTTCACCCAGCACAAAGTCGCCAGCACTGTGCCCGTGAATATCGTTGATGGGTTTGAACCGGTCTAGATCGATCAACAGCACGGCAAAGTGTGCCTCGCCGCGATCGACGCGGCTCAGGGCCTTTTCAAGCTCATCGGCCAACACACGCCGGTTTGCCAGGCCTGTGAGCGCATCGTAGCGGGCCAGTGTCTCGGCCTGCGCCTGCGCCTCCTCGAGCGCCACGGCATTGTTTCGGAAAACCTCGAAGGCGGCGGCCATGGCGCCAATCTCATCGTGCCGGTCGACCTGGGGAATGACGACATCTCGATTTCCGGTGGCCAGCTCGGACAGAGCCTTTGTAATGGCGGCCAGAGGCCTTGATATTCCGGTGTGGATGAGCCAGGTCACCCAGCCGGCCAGGGCAAGTGCACAGGCAACGACGATTGCGAAGATCGTGCCCGAAGTATCGACGACATTGTCGGCGTGAAGGCCGGCTTCATGCGCTCGTGCAGCATTGACGTCGCTGAGCGTGTCGACCGCCTTGTCCGCAATGCCGTAGAGGGCATCTGCACGAAGCTGAAAGGCCGTAGAGGCTGCGCGCCGGCGGTCATCAGGTAGCGATATCCATGCGCGATGTTCGGCCGCCCATGTGTTCCACGTCCGATCGAAGGTTGACAGGAGGCTTAGCCCTTCGTCGGTCTTGTCCAACAGGCCATAGGCGGCCCTCTGGTAGGCTACCGATAGCATGTACCCCTCGGCCGCGGCCAATGCCTGGTCGGCTTGCTCTTGGTCCGCTGCCAGGACAAGCCGGGTTTCAGCCAGACGGGTCTCAGAGAGAAGATCCGCCATCTCTCCAAGAAGACGAGTGCCCACCACCCACTTGCGGTCAAGCGATTCCGTCAATCGATCCAGCACAAGCATCTGGACAAGCGCATAGCCACTGACGCCAACCAGCAGTGCGACCGAAAGCAGATAATACGAAACCAGACGAGCGCGAACAGATGATAATTTGAACATCTATGGTTCCGATTATTCTTGTCTATGAACGGTCGTATGGACAAAAATGAGCAACACGAATGGGTGTGAACAGTCCACTCGAATGGTTACGCAAATATTACTGGGTCGCCAGAAATCGCGCACAAGGATAATAACTGTTACGGGGAGCAGGAGACGACCTCAAAGCGATCGATGATGCATCGACAAAGACGCCCGCCGCCCCATTCACGGCAGCGGCGGGTCGACCCAGGTTTTTGGACCCGATCTTCGGCAGGCGAAACGAGGGAGAATCGCCTGTCGCAAACACCAACCCGTTCGTGTCACTAATGTTCCGATAGAAGGTAGATTGATCGACGAGTCATGCGGCCTTGCCGACAGGATCACACGCGCCGCGCGAGCGTGCGCGAAACGAAACCCATGTCTGCGACAGTCGCTGCTCCAAAGGTGCTCCATTTGCCTTTGCCAGGCCAAGGCCTGCCGCCGCATTGTTTCTGCCTTCCGCACTGCGGCGATGGCAACGGGCATGAAACGACCGTCCATCAAACAAACCGGTGGGCACGCGGCTTATTGTCGAGTTTGTTAGTACGCGAACTGGCAGCGGATCGTTCCACCGAAAGCCGCTGCTGCCGCAGCCGTGCCGTTTTGGCATTGCGAATTTCACGCTCTGCCTCGATCGCCAGTTTTGACTCGCGATCGGCTCGTTCCAACCGTTCTCTATCGACGCGTCGTTGGGTCATGAAAGCTCCATCGGCCAGAAGACCTCATGAATTCCGAACGGGCAAAAATGTTCCATACATCCGCGCGTAGACGACGCGCTCGGGGTGGTTTTTGGCCCCGCCCATTGCCGGCACGTCCCTGGCGTCGTCCGCAGGCACCTGACGGACGAGGCGATCGGGAATTATGAGACGGCGGTCGGAGGGGCGCCAAGTCGCGCGTCCGGCATTAAGGCGCTTGCGTCCGCCGCCTCCTTTTCCAGCCTGTCCAACTTTGCCTGGATCTCCTTTGGATCGGCGTGCTCCAGACCGACCACGTCGTTTCTGGCTTCGTTGAGAGAGACTATAAGCTCATCAAGCTTCGCATGGATGGCCGCGGTGTCTCGGTACCCCTGGATAAGGACCACGCCTGTAATCACGATGGCCGCAACCGACAGCGCATAGGTGATTACATTCGTTAACCCGAACGGCACCAGAGCGGTACACACCACCATCGCGACAATCATGACGTAGAAGCCTGGCGGACGAGACAGAAAATCAGCTGTCACGAAAAGAAGGCGGTTCATTGTGGCCGGCCTCCTTCCCGATGGTGCCGAACCTCGCAATCGCGACCACGATTAGTTGCAGACATCCGTCTATGCCCCCAGCGTGAAGAGGGCCGTGATAGCGACACAGACAGGCACTGCCAGCAGCAAACCTGCTTCTAGAAATCGGGTCTCTTTGTCCGGTAACATCAGAGATACCTCATGCATTTCGATGACAGGAAATCTCTCAGCGCCGAATGAGTTCCATTGCCAGCCCGCCATCCGAACCGCGCACAGATGGCAGGCCAGGACAAAGGCTCATGCCGGCTTGTGACGGCGCACGGTCGTCCGTTCGGGCCGGATCAGCCCCAAAAGCTCCAACGAGCCAAAGTGCGGAAACATTTCGGACGCACATCTATTCGAGAGGGTTCGATGCACACCCGCCAAGACAGCGCCACTCGCCGGCGCTTTCGGATACCGTGTCGAATCCTTCGTCAAACCAAACGCGGCCGATCTTGGAGAGCATTTCGGGCCGGCTGGCACTAGCGCCACCGTTACGCCGACCATCAGACAGTCGCGGCAGCGGAACGCCGGAACACGATCGTCACCTTCGTGCCATCGCCTGCGCTTGAACTGACATCGAATTCGGCCTTGGCGTTCTCCGTCAGCGAATGCGCGATGAGCGCGCCCAGCTTCCCGCGCTTGGGCCATGTCTCGCCTTCCGGCAGGCCGATGCCGTCGTCGGCGACGATGATGCGGCAGCCGTCGCCAGCAACAGTGCTGTGCAGGGTGATGGTGCCGCCCTCGCGCCCGCGAAAAGCGTGCTTTAGCGCGTTGGTCAGCAATTCATTCACCACCAGCCCTGTCGGCATCGCGACATTGATCGAGACCGGATAGGTATCGACTTTCATGTCAAGGCGAATGCCTTCGACCGCATGCGAGTTCATCACGGCGGAGGCGATCTGGCTGAGATACACACCGAGATCGACCTCATCCTTGTGATCGTCACCCGACAGTGTCTGATAGAGGATCGCCAGCGCGTCCACGCGGCCCGCCAGCCGCTCGAAACGCTTCTGATCCGGCTCGGTCGCGTTACGCGTTTCGAGGCGGATCAGGGCAGTGATCATTTGTAGATTGTTCTTCACCCGATGCTGCAACTCGCGCAGCAGCGTGTCCTTTTCTCGGATGCGCTCTTCCACGGACTGCGCATCCTCAGTCTCGCCATGCTGTGAGACATCGACCATCGCCACCAGCCGGAAGCAGACCTCGCCGTTGTCGTTCTCGATGACATTCGAATAGACGTCGACGATCGCCGGCTCGGACTCGGCCCGGTCTAGCCGGAACGTGCCGACGAAATCTGTTTCTTGGATCACGGCGTCGAACAGCGGACGATCTTTCTGCCGATGCAGGCCGGTGCCAGAAAGGGCCGCCCAATGTTCGCGAGCAAGCCTTGCCGCCTTCAAACCCGACAGTTTCTCGAATTCCGGATTGGCATAGACGACGCGCTCCGTCGCCCCCAGGTCCGAGACGGCAATTGCAATCGGCACCTGGTCGAGGAACTTCTTGAATTGTTCGCTCTCCAGCGCGCTGGCAAGGTCGGGGGTATCGAGCAATTGCTCGACTGCAGCGGCCTTCTCGGAATCGGATGTCATCGGCGGAGGCCTGCGTTCTGTTCGGTTGCCACCAGTATCAGCGATATCAGCAACCCGCCATGCCAAAGCGGGAAGCGGACATCGCAATATGCCTCTCAGGAGTAGGCTGGCACGAGTCGAGTATCGCGAAGCGGCAACGCCATCGTGAAATGCAGGCCATCACGGTCGTAGTTCAGCTCGACCTTGGCGTCACACTGGACTGCCACCACCTTCTCCAGCAACGTCGTGCCGAACCCTCGCCGCTTGGGCGGCTCGACCTTCGGGCCATCGTGCTCGCGCCAGTCGAGATTGACGATCTGAACGTTGCTGGCGCTGCCCACCGACCAACGCACGTCGAGCCGTCCGTGCGGGTGCGAGAGCGCGCCGAACTTGGACGAGTTGGAGGCAAGTTCATGGAACGCCATGCCAACCGGTATCGCAATGTCGGCGACCAACGCCACGTCTGGGCCTTCGAGCAGGATACGCGGCCTGTCGCGCGTCTCGTAGTGCCTAAGTTCGCCCTCCAGCAACTTCTTCAGCGAAGCGGTCTGCCAGTAATCGTCAGTCAGCATTGAGTGGGTATCGGCGAGCGACACGATCCTGGCCGAAAAGTCGCGCACGAAATCCTGGATGCTGCCGCTAGAGCGTACCGTCGCCCCCATCATCGCCCTCACATTGGCCAGCGTATTCTTGACGCGGTGATGCAACTCCCGGATCAAAAGTTTCTGCCGATCGGCGACCTCTTGCCTCTGCTCGATGTAGGATCTGACCTCCAATTGACGTGCCCTGGCGCGCAGGGCCGACCGCACCGAGTTGGCAAGGCTTGAAGCCAGGAAGGGCCGCTCAAGCACAATCAGGTAGCGATCGAGAAACGCCAGCCGCTTGTCGAATTCGGTTCCGCGCATCACGAGGAGCACGATCGGAAAATCGGACCATGCCGGTTGGTTGTTAAGCCATGATGCGAATGTGGCACGATCAGAACTGATCAAGGCTTCCTCGGCAACGACCAGACACTGCGCTTCCTCCAGCAACGGCACGGTCTCTTCAAGCGACGCACAAATACGAGTGCAAATCTGGCTGGTCGCCAGGATCGATGCAGCGATCTGGGCGTCCCGCCCCAAAGGAGCCAGGATCAGGACTTCAGGTTTCATTGGCATCATGATGCCTTGTCACTCAGCAGATCGGATTGTTTGCCTTCGAAGAAGGGAACTCCGGTCAGAATGCCCCTGAACTGATCAAGTGGCTCGCCGACAGAAAGACCCTGGCTGCTGATCCTGAATTCCCGGATCGTATCCTCATGCGAACCAACACGCTTTTTGACCACCGATATTGCCCTTCGAAGACGTCCACCGCTCTCGAAGAAGCGCAATAGCATCACGGCATCGCACAGGTAGGTCATGTCCACCGGTGTCGCCATCTGGCCGATCAGCCCATGGTTTGCCAGCAACAGGATGGTGACCACGCCCTTCTGGTTCAAGTAGGTCAGGATCTCATGCATCTGCAGCACGAGATGCTGCTCTTCCGACATGGCATTGAGATAGCCGGTAAGGCTGTCGATGACGACGATCCGGACGTTGGATCTATCCACGCCGGACTGGACGCGCGCTGACAGCTCACCGGGCGAAATCGCCGCCGGATCGATCTGTTCGAGCAGCAGGGTGCCGTCTTTGACGAACCTCTTGAAATCCATGCCAAGACCGGCCGCTCGGGTCAGGAAGATACGCTCGGTCTCGTCGAACAGAAGCACCTGCACGCGCTCGCCACGAAGCAACGCAGCGTGACAATAGGTGCAAGCGATCGTCGACTTGCCCACTCCTGACGGTCCCATCAGCAGCGTGCTCGTGCCACGGTCAAGGCCCCCTCCGACAAGCGTGTCAATAGAGCTTTCACTCAGTGCCGGCGCTCCGTGCTCGGCTTCCTCATGCTCGCCAGCCACGAGCCGGGGAAATACGCTGACGCCGCCCTGCCGGATGACGAAATCGTGGAACCCGCCGCGGATTTCCACGCCCCGCATCTTGATGACACGCAGGCGGCGTCGCTCGCCACCGTAAATGGGCGACAGTTGTTCCATGCGGATAACGCCATGACTTATGGAATGCAGATTGAGGTCATCATGTTCGGCTGTCAGGTCGTCAAGCAGCAGTACGGTGGCGTTGTTGAGGAGAAAGAAGCTCTTCAGCGCCAGGACCTGGCGGCGATAGCGAAGAGAGCCCTGTGACAACAGCCGAATTTCCGAAAGGGAGTCGAACACAACCCTGTCAGGTTTCATTCGTTCGATCTCGGCGAGTGCGGCCTGCACCGTTTCACCAAGTTCGAGATCCGAGGAATGGACAAGCGTCTGCAGTTGTGACGGGTCGAGGCTCAATTCCGGTGGAACCAACTCCAGGATTTCTATGCCCTCGAGGTCCCAGCCATGACGGCTGGCTACCGAGGTTAGTTCCCGTTTGCTCTCGGAAAGTGTGATGTAGAGACATCGCTCTCGATTGCGCGCGCCTTCGATCAAGAACTGAAGGCCAAGCGTGGTCTTGCCGGACCCAGGTCTCCCTTCGACGAGATGAGACCGAAACTTCGCGTATCCCCCTCTTAGCACATAGTCGAGGCCTGCTACGCCCGAAGCTATTGGTGTTGCATCGTCCCGGATCACGCTGCCCCCTTTTGATACCCTTAGGGACTGCGTAACGCCGTGGATTTTCAATGGTTCCCCCGACAGCGAGGCCGGTTGATGGTTATCCGTCACCCGCCATGGCGCTGCGGCCGGTTCGATCCAACGGGTATCGCCGGGATCAGGCCGCACGCGAAAAATATCCAGCCCTGTTTATCGCCAATCGCCTGGAACAAAGGCGACGGGCGCAGATTAGGTCGACAGCACATGTGTGCCCAAACAAGGAACGATCGTATGAAAACTCGCCTAATGCTGGCCTCGCTGGCCGCAGCCACAGCCATGGCTTTCACACTGCCCTGCTTCGCCGCCGACAGCGCGCAAGACTTCGTCGACAAGGCCGCGGCAGGCGGAATGTTCGAAGTTGATTCGAGCAGGATCGCCGAAGGCAAAGCACAGGATCCAGGCGTCAAGGACTTCGCGCACAAGATGATTGAAGATCATGGCGCGGCCAATGCCAAGCTGGCAACGATCGCCGGCGAGCAAAAGCTGAAGGTGCCGACGCAACTGGATGCGAAGCACAAAGGCGATCTGGACGCTCTGCAAAATGGCAAGGATCCCTTCGACGGATCGTACATCCAGATGCAGCGCGATGCCCATTCCGACGCCGTGACGCTGTTCGAGAGCTATGCCAGGGACGGCGACAACGCCGAGCTAAAGACGTTCGCCCAGGAGACCGTGCCGGCACTCAAGACGCACAAGGACATGATCGAAAAAATCGCGGCGGCCCTGGACACCAAGACGTCGAGTTCAGAGACGCCGAAGGTTACGGTCGGCGACACGCCCGATGCGACCCCTCCCCTGTCCGGCGCGAACAGCTTCACCGAGGACCAGGCCAAGGGCCGTATCCAGGATGCGGGCTTCTCGGATGTCTCGAAGCTGACAAAGGACGATCAAGGCATCTGGCGGGGACAGGCGAACAAGGACGGCAAAAGCACCACCGTGGCGCTGGACTACAAGGGCAACGTCGTTGCCGGAACCAAGTAAAACAACGATCAAGGAGATCAAAGCATGAAAACGGTAACCGGACTTTTCGACAACTACGATGATGCCTCCAGCGCCGTCGCCAAACTGGAGGCCAGCGGTGTTCCGCATTCGGATATCAGCATCGTCGCCAACAACGCGAAAGACCGCATCGATAACGGAGGCTCCAAGGCTGCAGACGATGCAGCCGGCGGCGCAGGCCTCGGCGCCGTGATCGGCGGAGCCGGCGGACTGCTGGCAGGGCTTGGCTTGATGGCCATACCTGGTGTTGGCCCGGTCGTGGCCGCTGGGTGGCTGGCTGCCACCGCGGTTGGCGCTGTCGGTGGTGCAGTCGTCGGGGGCGCCGCAGGGGGGCTCGTCGGCGCCCTCACGGATTCCGGCGTCCCTGAAGACGATGCCCATGTCTATGCAGAGGGAGTGCGTCGCGGCGGCACATTGGTAACAGCCAAGGTCGACGAACAGTTGGCTCCCAATGCCGAACGGATTTTGGACCAGTCCAATTCCGTAAATCTGGAAGACCGCAGGGGCGAATACCAGGCTGGCGGCTGGACCGGCTTTGATGCTGACGCGGAAAGCTACCCGACAAATGAAATCGGGCGCGACCGCAACCGCGACGTCAATCGAGTCTAGTTGATAAGACCTCCCGGTCGAAACTTCGAACTTCGTCCGGGAGGCTTTTTGCATGCGTATTATGTTCTCGAGGGCCGGGACATCCTGGCTAACGCATCAGCCCGGCTGCGCGCAAAGCGTCCTCTATCACCTTGGAAACACCTGTGACCGAGCCGGCTCGACGGTCGGGCTGAGGTTGCGCGACGCGCGCTGCCCGCACATTTTCCGCCGGCGTATAAGGGAGCAGAGCCGTTCCCGATGCGGGTCGTCTCGGGGCCGTCTCGACATCAGGCTCACTGGGATCGGTGAGTCCCCAGAAGCCGGCGATCCGGCGTGTTGATGATATTCCTACATCCAGCATGAACGGCGCTGCGACGCCCAGGCCATCATCACCCGACGTCTTCAGGGGCGTGCCGTGGCCCATGCCGGCGATGGTGTATGTTTCGATCAGTTCGTTGCCATCAGCATCACACCACACCTGTCGCATGTGCCCATCGACGGTCTCTTTTCGCGTTGGGCCAGCGTCCACGCCGTGTACCCCTTGCCACTGGGCAAGGATGGAATCGGCATTGGAAGGCGCCACAGTATTGTCGGCCGTGCCCTGCCAGATTGAGATCTTTGGCCAAATCCCTTCGTGCGGGGACGCGGCGCTCAAGCGCTGCTGGAGCCCTGTCTTCGATGGGCCGCCATGGCCGCGCATGCGATCGAAAGCCTGGGGGATCGTCGATGCGCTGCCATAGGCAAGTCCTGCAACAATCGCTCCGCCGGCGAACACGTCTGGGTATGTTGCCAGCATTGCCGTCGCCATTGCTCCTCCGGCGGAGAGCCCGGTGATGAAAACGCGCCGGCGGTCGACGCTATGCCTCGTCACCATGGCTTCGATCATCTGGCGGATGGAGAGCGCTTCGCCGCGGTCGCGTGTTACATCTTCAGGCACGAACCAGTTGAAGCAGAGACTGGGATTGTTGCCGCGCTGCTGCTCCGGAAAGAGCAGCGCAAACCCCTGTTCGGCCGCCAGCTTGGACCACCCGGATCCATGGTCGTATCCATCCGCAGTCTGCGTGCAGCCGTGCAGGACGACAACCAACGCAGCTCCACGCGTGAGATTCTCAGGAACGTATGAGCGCGCGCCCAAGGCACCGGGATTGGATCCGAAACCAGCTATGTCGGACAAGCGGTCGTCGTGGCGTTGCGGTGAAAGAGCCGTTCGGCCCTGCATTGCGGTCAGGCGAGTGATTGTATCTGAGATGTTTCGCAAATCGAGATCCTTGACCGCCAGGGTGGCGAAAACCGCGCACAATGCACGTTCAAGCAACATCGTTGCTGCACTGCACAATAACAAGCTTACGTAGGGTCAGGCAACCAGGGCATGAGGCGCTGACCGAGCTTGGCATCGACTGGGCGAAGGAACCAAAGTCGTGGGAGGAGCTTCATGCATTGAGCGCCGTGACGGCGCGCATCGGACATCCAGGAGGACGAAATGGGCTTTTTCAGCAAGGTGTTTTCGGGTCTGACCGGCAGAAGAGCGGATGACAAAAAGGAAACGGGAGACATGCGCAAGGCGACAGGCGCGGGGCCCGCTCTCGCGGCACACTCCAAGGACGCAAGAACCTCCGCTGCCACCGGACAAAACCCGCAAGCCGCCAGGAAGAAAGTGCCCAAGTGACGACGGAAACGCGTTCGACTCCGCCATGCCGAACGTTCATTCGGTCAGCTGAAAGCGAACTGCCCTGCTGAGCCAGCTTGATTTCCATGAAGCTGGCGGCCGACAGTTACCTACACGCAAACACAACCCGGCCTGATCACATGGGGGATCGGTCCTGCGAGTTCTTGTTATTCTTCATCGATGCCGAAGCACCAGAACAAAGCCCAGGATACGGATCACGAGGCGATGCATCTCGCAGAGACTACGGACGTATCGCCCAAGCAGGCGAAGGATTTGGTGCGCGAGCATGGCGGCGACAAGAAAAAGGACGCCGGAACGGCAAGGAATTTCAAGGCTGAGGGCTGGCGGCCGCCCCACGCCCGCCAGCAACATGCAGGCGTAGAGGCAGTCCGCTCTTGTTATGACCTTTGGCTGTCTTGGATATGGGTAGAAACCGCCGGGCCAATTTCCTCGTCGATTGCCTTTGTGATGTACTCCTTCAGGTCGCCTACCTCATCCCAAATGTCTTCAGCGGCGATGCCTTTATCTTTGGCATCCGCAATGCATTGGCTGGCCAGTTCTTGCGCGGCGTCGACGCCAACCGGCACGATGGTGGGCTTCTCGATTAGGTGCTCCTCGATCCAGTCTCCTACAAAATGCGCGGTGCGGTTGACCATGAGGTCGGCATCTTCGGACAGGTCCGCCTCGCCCTTTGGATCATGCTCGGTCGACGTATTCATGCAACTCACCGCTTTGATGGACTTATTCTCAAACGCCCGTCTACCGTCAAAGATGCACTGGGTTGGCGATAATTTATTGTCATCCGCGTATGCCGATCCACCTGCCAGGCGACCGCTTCGACGTCAGGGGAACGGGTGTCCCGCCCCCGCGTTGTCAGTCACGCTTCGGAAACAGGTTCAAGGACGTCAGGCGGCGGGCGATGAATGACTTAGTGTTCAAGACATCGGACAAAGCACGCCTGCGCGAATGCGCCACGGCGCTGCGCGAGGTTACATCGGCCAACGGAGTCTGCGAGTTTCTGGTCGGCTGGTCGCGCGCCAAACCCGCGTGCCACCATCCATCCCCTCGCCAATTGATGCCGGTAGCTAGACCTCGCCGGGCCAAAAAGGCCTTTGTCGCGGTGGCCGCCCTTGCGGGCGTCCTGTCTGAACGCGCTGCTGAGTAGGCGCGACCAGGTGGCTTCGAAGGTGAGGCAGAACCAGCAGCTGCCCGGCAAGGGCTCCTCCTTGATCGATGGAGAAGCGGCCAGTCGCGCTGCGTCCACCACAGAGGCCAGTAAGGCCAGCCTGAAATCCGAGCAAGGCGAGCGTGGGCGCGACGCGGCCTGGCCATCGCAGATCCCGGCGCTCGGCTGGAAAGATATCTTCTGGCGGCTGTGGGAAGAGTTCAACAAGGACCGGGTGCTGCTGGTCGCGGCCGGCGCCACGTTCTATCTGCTGCTGGCGCTGTTTCCGGCGCTGGCGGCGTTCATCTCGATTTATGGTTTTGTCGCGGATCCTGTCACTGTCGCAGACCATGTTGCCTATCTCGGCGGATTGCTGCCATCAGGCGGCCTCGATCTCATTCGCGGCCAGTTGCAGGCATTGGCCAGCCAGAAGCCGGGCGCTCTTGGCACCGGCTTTTTCGTCGGCCTCGGTATCGCCCTATGGAGTGCCAACAGCGGAATGAAGGCGCTCTTCGACGCCATGAACATCGCTTATGAGGAACGCGAGAAGCGCAGCTTCATCACCCTCAACCTGATGTCGATCCTGTTCACGGTCGGAGCCTTGATGATCGGCATCGTCCTGTTGCTGACGGTGGGCGTTGTTCCTGCATTGCTGCGCTATTTCTACCTGGATGGGTGGACGGAAGCGCTTGTTGCGGTGTCTCGCTGGCCAATATTGGTGGGCGCGATGCTGACCGGCATCTCCCTGCTCTACCGCTTCGGTCCAAGCCGGGAGCGTGCGAAGTGGCGATGGCTCAGCTGGGGAGCTCTCATCGCGACAGCGGTGTGGATCTCAGCTTCATGGCTCTTCTCGTTCTATCTGCAGCATTTTGCCAATTACAACGCAACGTACGGATCGCTTGGCGCGGTCGTCGGTTTGATGATGTGGACATGGATTTCAGTCGTCATTCTCATCGCCGGAGCAGCCGTCAATGCCGAGATGGAGCACCAGACGGCAGTGGACTCCACCACGGGCCCGGCGCGGCCGATGGGGGAGCGCGGTGCAGTGGTTGCCGACACTCTAGGCAAGATTGCGGATTAAGGCGCCTCACCAGCCCGTCGCGGATCGCCGCGTTGTGTCTCGTCGCGTTTTATGACAACTCGCTAATGGGTGTCGAATTGGCGATCGAGGGAACCGTTCCGAATGGGAGACCAATGGGGTCTCCGGTGATATAGCTTGAACACATCTGGAGCGTCTAACGCGCGACGAAACGGAGTGGCAGTGGCTCTTGTGCAGCCCGGCGTCGATCATTTGAGAACGATCGGCTGCATGATGGCAGTCCTTCAAGCCTCCTATGTCGGTGAGGGCGTCTATCTTGCCACCGGCTTCACGATCACCACGGAAATGCGGCTGGACTTGGCTGTGCCAGGTGGGCAGTGAGCACAGCCAAATCCGATTGCAGGGCTAGCCCAGCTTGACCTTTGGCTCACGTGCCCACCAGCGCAGTTCACCGAGCCTGGTGACGAACCCCGCGACATCCTTGACTGACGCGAGCTGGACAACCGCCTCATCCTCGACCACGCCCGCCTTCGACAGCAGCGGCGCTGCCGCCTCGACGAAGCCGATGAATTTGCAATGCGCGAAGGCGTCCGCGACAAAGTCGCGGGCCGTCGATTCCTTCAGCAGGTCGGCCATCGCCGGCTTTGCAGGCAACAGCGCAACCGCGTCGTAGAGCACCGAAGGTCCGCCTGCAATCATCTGCTGTGCGTAGATCCAGCTGCCGTCGCTCGCCGTGGCGCCGCCGACCTTTGGCGCGATGATCTCGAAGCTTGCGCCGGCTTTGGTCAGCACCTGCACGATCGCCTTCAGCAAGCCGGCGTCCGTGCCGTCGGTCACCAAAATTCCGAGCTTACGGCCCTCGAATCGACCGGGGCCGTTCTTGAGAATGCTGAGCGAGTCCAAAGCACCGAGGTCACGGCGCGTCGGCACAGCCGCATCGGCCGGCTTCGGCATCGCTTTCAAACCTAGCGCATCCGCCACCTTGCCGGCCAAGCCGTCATCGATGTTGAGAAGGTGGGAAACGATGCGCTCGCGGATGACAGGCGTCTGCACCTTGCTCAATTCGAAGGTCAGGGCGGCGGCGATATGGCCTTGCTCCACGGGGTCCTGGCTGATGTAGAACTGGCGCGCCTGGCTGTAGTGGTCGGCAAAGGTCTCCGACCGCAACCGCGCCTTGGGTCCCGCTTCGACTTCAGCGAACGACCGGAACCCCTTGGCCGGCGATTCACGCGGGCCTTCGTCCCATGAATTCGGCTGATAATTGGCGCGGCCGACCGGGTTGCGCATTGCCATATGCCCATCCTGCTGGAAGTTGTGGAAGGGGCACTTCGGTGCGTTGATCGGAAGGTGGGTGAAGTTTGTGCTTCCAAGCCGTTTGATCTGCGTGTCGAGATAGGAGAAATTCCGCCCCTGCAGCAGCGGATCGTTGGAGAAATCGACCCCTGGCGGCACGTTCTGCGTCATGAACGCGACCTGCTCGGTCTCAGCGAAGAAATTGTCGGGCATGCGATCAAGCACCAAGCGCCCGACCGCGATCGGCGGCAGCACCTCCTCGGGAATGAGTTTCGTCGGATCGAGGATGTCGAAGTCAAAACTGTCGGCGAAGGCCTGGTCGAAGAGCTGGAGCTGCAGCTCCCACTCAGGGAAGTTGCCAGCATGAATCGCGTCCCATAGGTCGCGACGATGGAAGTCGGGGTCGGCACCGTTGATCTTGACCGCCTCGTTCCAGGCAACCGACTGTAGGCCAAGCTTTGGCTTCCACAGAAACTTGACGAAGGTCGACTCGTCCTTGGCGTTGAGCAGCCGGAACGTATGGACACCGAAACCTTCCATAAAGCGCAGTGAGCGTGGTATGGCCCGGTCGGACATCGCCCACATGATCATGTGCATGCTTTCGGGGGTGAGCGAAATGAAATCCCAGAAATTGTCATGCGCGGTCTGCGCCTGCGGGAAGTCGCTGTTCGGCTCCGCCTTCGCGGCATGGATCAGGTCGGGAAACTTGATCGCATCCTGGATGAAGAACACCGGGATGTTGTTGCCGACAATGTCCCAGTTGCCCTCCCTGGTGTAGAGCTTTACGGCGAAGCCACGCACGTCCCGCGCGAGGTCGGCGGAGCCCTTGTTGCCGGCAACGGTCGAGAAGCGGACGAAAGCTGGCGTCTTTTCACCAGCGCGCTGGAAAATATCGGCCCGCGTGTATTTCGCCAGCGATTCATAGGTTTCGAAGTAGCCGTGGGCGCCGTAGCCACGCGCGTGGACGACGCGTTCGGGAATGCGCTCGTGATCGAAATGGAAGATTTTTTCGCGGAAGTGGAAGTCCTCGAGGGTTGTCGGACCACGGGCGCCGATCTTGAGCGAGTTCTGGTCATCGGTGACCGGTCCGCCCTGTGCGGTCGTAAGCACTGGCGTCGAACCGGCTGCGACCTGGTGCAATTCCCCACCCTCGCCGCGGTTCAGTTTCTGATCGTGGATCGTGGCGGACAAACTTGCCGATCTTGATACTTGCTTCGCCATGCCGGGAATTCCTTGAGGTTAAACGCGCGGGCTGCGCTGGTTCCTCAATGTCCCGGATGGCAATGCGTTCCGTGAAGGTTTCCCTCGGCGATCGAGCCCCGACGCTTTGCCGGTTGGACCTTCATCTCGTCGATCGGGTCCTGCATTTCCGGGCCGAGCCGATCGATAAGCGCCTGGATATCGAGCATTGTCGACCTGTAGCACGCCGGATGCCCACAGGTGATGACGAGCGACTCGTTGGCGGCAACGGTCTTTGGCATGGCGATCTCCCTTGAAGGGTCGCCGCAACGGAGGACTATATTCCTCGTATGGGTCTCGACGGCAACGGAATGCAACGATGCGGCGATGAGCAAGCCGCACGTAAAGTTCTGCGAAAAATTGAAGGCACTTGGCGGATCCAAGTAGCTAGCTGCCGACCGTTTGGGGGCGGCACCGGCCGCTCCCCAGGTCGTTGCGGCCTGTTTCACAGGACTTATGCCCACGCCCGTCCGAGAGGAGCTAGACAGTAACACCCGATGAAGCCCTCGCTGCACGCCATGCGAGAGGGCTTCCGTCCCGCATCAAGCCGGCTACGTCATTTAGGTGCATTTATCTTGCATCCGGGACGGTTTCACAATTGTCCGGGCTTCTTCGTCATCCTTGCGAGGGAACAATTATGCAGAATGGAAAAACGCTTCACTTCGTGCTTCTGGCTTGTATTTCTCTTTTTCTCACCGAGGCCGCCTTGGCGAAAGACGCCTACAAGACACCTTGCAGGGCGGACGCCAAGCGGGTGTGCCACATGGACAATGACGTCAAGGCGCAGGCCTGCCTCAAACAGCACCTCAGCGAACTCACGCCGGCTTGCAAAGCCTTCCTCACCAAGAAATGAAGCCAGGACGCGACGGCTTGACGGAGTATTAGCCGGGCTAAATGTTTGTGTTGCGGCAGGTCTTGGCCTATCCATTGCCTGCTGAAGATTGCCCGCGTTCTCCCCCGAGGCGCGGGCTTTCAACTGCCCGATGACCAGGCGGTGACAACTTCCATCGTCAGCGTGTTCGACAGCCGCACTGGCGGACGATCCTGAGCCACCAAGAGAGTCAAAAGAAGAAAGGCCGCCCGAGTGAATGCAGATGGGACGGCCTTCTCAAAACACAGCGGAGCTTAGTAGGCGTTCTTGGGAGCGGCCTTCTTCGCGGTGTGCTTCTTGTGCTTCACTGGGCACTTGTGGTTCTTGGTCACCTTGCAGGCCTTCTTGGCGGGCCTAGCGCGATGATGAAGGCGATGTTGGTTCGTCGTGGCAGCGGCAGGAGCAGCGGTCGTGGCCGCAGCCGCGTCGCCGAGAGCCGGCATCGAGAAGGCGAGAGCAACGGCGAGACCGAGGGCGGAGAGAACGGTTTTCTTCATAGCGTCATTTCCTTCTTATGCGGGTCGGAATTTGAGTGTCACTGATCCGGGTCGATCGGCGTCACTCCAAGCAGCTTCAGAGCGTTTGCGAGCATCCGAATTCCCTGTGCCTGCTTCTTGTTGGCGCAGAACCGGTTTCCCTTTTTCTGAAGTGCTTTTGCCGCGGTGACCTGCGTTGCCGTGGCGTGGGTTTCGAGGGCTTCGTCAACTTGGCGGCTGAGGTTGCTGCAACGCTCGGCCCGGGTGATCGCCGCCTTTGCATCGGATACCCCAACCACGGCCGTGACGAGCGAAATGCCGAGCAACGCACCCATCAAGCTGATCGAGATCCTTTGCATCGCTTGTCGTAAACCCGAGCAAGTGCTGCAGTGCTGCAGCCGATGAACTGACCCTCCAGTCAATTATGCGCTCGATTGTTTTCTGGAGTTTTTCCTGCGTGTTTCTGGATTGTGTCTGAGTGGCTGCGGGCAAGCTTTGCCCCCTCATGGGCATGCTTGGACGAAAGGGGCAGTCACGACTTGACCGAAGCGATAATATGGGCCCCCCGACCAGACCGATGAGGAACCCGAGCGGCCCCGTTGTGAAGATGCCGAGCACCGGCCCCTGATGCGATTCAGGGGTGAATATCACCGGCCCGACAACGCGGCATGTGGGCGCAAATTCGAACGTTGGTCGCAACGACGGCGAAGCCGGCATTCATCGAAGATGGTGACATGTAGGCTCGCAGAGAAGCTCTTATTGGAATCTCAGCTGGCTAGCCGCCCTTGCGTGAGGGACACAACAAAGCAGCCAATTGCTCAACGAGTCCGATATCCACAAAGTTGCCAGAAATCGTGCGAGTGGCGGTTTGATTTAGCGCAAGGACAATGGCGACGGCCTCGAGCAGCATGAGGGCTCAGGATATAGCGCGATCCAGCCACCGTCCTGAAGGAGATATCATGAAACGCACATCGAGAAGAGCAGCGCTCGGGCTTGCTGCCGCAATGCTGATGGCCGGCGGTGCCGGCGCGGCCCAGGCTGCCTCGACTATAAAGGTCTCGCTGTGGGACAAGGGGGCGAACGTGGAAATGCCTACGGGGCTTGCTTTTGCAACGCCCGGAATGGATCACGCCAAAGCGACCATGGGCATCAAGGCTTCGCCAAGTGCAGTGAAAGCTGGCGAGGTCACATTCAATGTGAAGAATGACTCCAAGGACACCATTCACGAGATGATCGTGATGTATATGGCCGATCCAACCAAGCCGCTTCCTTATGTCGATGCGGAGAACCGGGTCGACGAAGACAAGGCTGGCGACAAGGGCGAGGTTTCAGAACTCGATCCCGGCAAATCGGGAACATTGACCGTTGATCTGAAGGCTGGAAAATACCTGCTTATCTGCAACGTTCCAGGTCACTACGGTGCCGGGATGTGGGCCGAATTCACTGTCAATCCATAGTTCCCTAAGGCCCGCCGCCCCGTTCAAGGCAGCGGCGGGCAAGCCCCTAGGGATTAACGGGTATACCACCTCTACTATCCGGGCCGCCCCCTTCGCGCTGCTCGTAGAAGAGTTGCGCCATACGCCTTGTTGGACTCCAGGCTTGGCGTCACCTGTGGTGAGAGGCTTGACGCAGGGCTACTCGGCGAAACGATTGCGACTTCCTGTCTTACCCGATGACTGCTGAGGCCGTGATCCCACGGTGCAGGATATTGCTCCGACTATCCGTCGATCGCTAAGGAGCGTGAAAGCTTACGGTAGGCGTAGATTTGCCTCTGGAGCGTTGCTATTGTCTGCTCGGCCGTCGCGACGGCATCAGCACCGGCGAGGAAGCGACGTCGCAGTTCAGGCTCCGCTTCCAGCGTATAAGGGCTTGCGCCAGCTTTGCGGGATCACCGCCTTGTGTCCCATTGGCGCCGGTCCAGAACGCTTCCCGCTGAGCACGCCGCTCTTTGTAATCAGAGACAGTCAGTTCGGCATACTGGGTGGACTCGTGGGTCAGCAGCTCGGTGCGGGGCAATCGACTAGGCGATACGGCCTG
>NZ_JAPFQA010000034.1 GCF_027563465.1 Mesorhizobium qingshengii
GAGCCAATGCTCCAAGACTGGAACACGCTACCAAGTACAGTGACGGAGGCTTGTTGCGATTTTCGAAAGAGAGGATTGACGACAAGGCCAGAAAGGCTGCTAACACGAAAAGCGGCTGCGCCAGCATGGTTAGGATTGGATGCTGGAGCGCTCCAGTTGCGAGCAGCGTAATCGCGCAGGCGCCGAGCAAGTGGGAAACGCTGAGTCGTAGGGCGGCGTGGCCGTGGTCAAATTGCGTGCAGGCGAAGACAAGAAGCAAGCCGCTCACGAACGCGACCAAGCCTCCCGCTGCTGTCAATGTCCCGAAGTCAACCGTCATGGGAGTCCTATGCCCGACAAATGTCGTCTGCGTTTGACGGAACTTCGTCAAGAAAAGCGGCGCAGTAGCTATTTGCCCCCATCTTCTTAACAGAGTAGCGTGTACGGACAAAGCCTTAGAAGTGGCAAATCAATTCCCTAAATATTGATGGGTCGAATGGCGTCGACCCACAACCTCCTGGAAGCATGGATCGGATCCGAACTCTGGCCCGCATTGTGGGAGGGAGTCCCGGAGCATGCCGGTTACATGCGGGATTCAGAGGTAGAGTCGCCTGCTCCGGAAAAGGATCGACTTTTCCGGCGAGCCTCGTACCTTATGTAGGTTTCAAAGCAAAGGGTGGTGTCAACCTGGCCTAGACCGCCTCTCGCGGCGGCGTGCCATCACCGGAGAAGTAGTCTGTTCAGATCAGGTTCGAGTGCTACGCTGCGAACATGCCTGGCGCAAACTGGCCGGCTTCGGGACCTAGCCAATTGACGCGGCCCACAGACTGTCTAAGCGATCGATGGCAGCTTCGCTGAATTCGGCCGTGCGTTCCCAGTAGCGGCCATCCTCGACGAAATAGCCCAGATTTGTCTCGAGCGACTGCGCCAGCGATACGGCGTCGCGATCAATCAGCCTCGCCAACGCCCCGCGAAGTCCGTCGATCGCGCGAGGATTCATGCCGGCGACAAATTCAAGTGTCGCGCGGGGGAAGACCAGTCGACTTTCGGGGAGGCTGGAAAGGTTGAGGCAAATCGTTTCACCTCGCAAAGCTGTCACGAAGAGGCGGCTCGACTTTGCTTCCAGGCTCCGCAACGTAACATCCTGCCGAAGGGGGTCGGCTGTGCCGTTGCCGTAAAAATGCGTGTGACCGGTCTTGGTATAGATCATGTCGCAGCCGAAGAAGGCCAGCACATCGGGCTTCAAGGTGTATAGCGCCCAATAGGCGGCAGTGAATGCCATGGTTCCACCGGCATAGACGAAACCCCCGAAAGCATTCTGCGCAGGAACGAATTCGCCTGACCTTACCGTCGTGGCCAATGCCGGCTGCGTCGAAGGCAGACGATCATTTGGGAAATCATCCGCATATATCAAATAGTCCCAGTCTGTGCGGATCGCCCAGGCGTTATTTATGGCCACTATGGATGTGAAGGGAGAGCGATCCCACTCACGACTGATGACAGCGTCGGGCGCGCTGCCAAGTATCAGAACAATCCTAGGCTGCTGGACGGCGGTATTCATGTCATCACGCGCGGTGTTGTCTTTGCTTCTTTCGTCCGTTTATACGTAGGATCTTCCCCTTTGGATCTTCGAGCATCGTCGGTCCTGGCAGGAAATGCCGCGCGCTATCGAGCTCTGCACGAGCCAGACCCCGGCCATATTCCGCGCAGCCAACTCCCGGTGAGCTGCGCGGACGGGCCTAGTCGAAATGGATAGGCTTCTTTTGCAGTGCCGAGGTCGCCATGGCCGAGGCATGACCGTGTGGCTGTTTCCGCCACGGCGGCATCGGCTTTGCGCAGGACCACCCCGTGCCCCGTAGACGCAGCCATGCGGCGGAGAGGTCGGGAAGTGGCTAACAACAACAGCGACAGTAGGTGTTTGGTCGGATATCCGCCTACATCCGACACCTTCATCATGGTGGATAGTTGCAGTCTAAGGATTCCTCCAAGCGCGCCATGCTGTCATCATTTGCGCCGCCTCGCGATAGGTCACCTGAGATGCATCCGATTGAAGGGCGCAACGGAAGGTAGGGCAAATGGGTGCAGCAAATACATCTCGGCAACAAGCAAACGCAGACGGTCCGCCCCGCAGCGCCCGTCAAAGGGCGCGTTGCAGCCCATGCTGATGATGGGGTGTAAGCTTGGGGCACGATGTCGCCGTTCGGAGGGACCGCCGAGGCGGCTTTGCCCAGACGCGACCGGAATGTGAATGTCTGGGCGAAGCCGCGAAACTAGATGCGCAAGATCGGACCAGCCGTCGATGAGATCGACGTCGAGTTGCAGTGAAATGATGGCGTATTCACCGAACACTACCGTGAGCGCATCGCTCATCGTGCGAGCTTCAAACACTCTGGAGCCGCCGTCGGCTAACAATCCCGCCAGCCGCATGGCGATCGGTGGCTGGTCTTCGACCAGGAATTGAACCATGGCTCGATCGTTCACTTGGCATCGGTCGTGACTTTCGGAGCCGCCGGAGCGCCTTACCGAACTGGGTCTGGAATCAACTTCTGGAAGATCGCATCGTTCTTCGCTCGCCATGCTTCATCTGCAAGCCACAGATATTCCTGGTCTGGCATCAAGGGAACGGCCTTGACGTCGGCGCTCGAGATGCGCAGGTAGAAGCTGGTCCGCTCTTGGTTGACCTGCAAATAGCGTAGGGGGACGACGATGCTGTCTTTGCCTGCGATGAAAAACCCGCCAGCGGCAACGACTGCGTAGTCCCATCGGTCCTTGGTACCGATCACAACATTTCGAACTTCGCCAACAATCTTGTCATCGGAACTGCGAACCTCGGAGCCGACAATCTCGTCGACACGCAGGCCGGGTCCAAGGTCGTCGAGATTGATGAGAGGACGTGCGTCTGGAGCATTGCGGTTGCCTTGGACTTCGCCACCCTGATGCTGCTGTGGTTCGCCTGCGGCCAGTTGTTCATCGGCCAGATCCTCGTCGTTACCCCCCAGCTTCGCCATTGATGGCGCGGCAATCAGTTGACGGATGTTGGCGAGCAGGCGCTCGCAATCGTCGTGCAAGCCGTAGGTCCACAGAACGAACGAGGCGTCCCTGAGGGTTCTCAGGTCACGAACGAGGTATCTATTTTCCGGCTTTCGCAACTCGGGGCTCTTGAGGACCGCCTCTTCGAGTTTCGCATCGGAGATGTTACAGACAGCGAACGCTGGTTCAGCACCAAGCGCGCAGAACAACGCCAACGGCGCTGCGATCCTGACCAATTTCATGATAGTTCCCCACAGGCGGCTTCTTGCTTTGACTTCGTGTGTCGAGCACGCCAATCGGGTGGAAATGTACCGCGGAACATTTGTACCAGCACGGTTCAACTGCCTGTGAGCATTTTGGTTCCAGCCGCCTACGACGAATGCTGGACGGAAGAACCGTGGCTCCCCATTGCGTCACAGGGCGCAGGCGAAGGCCTACGGGCCGGACCCTGGCTACTCCTTCCAGCATCCAACACGAGCGAAGTGTAATATTGCCGACAGTGCTCCAGCATCAGGCCCCGCGTGTGATTGTCATCGACCGACGACGCTGTTGAGGGCGATCTTTGCCCGAACCGGGTCCCTGACGAGGGAGCATCAAGATGCGGCCGGTTGGTTCGGGGCATTTTGACCTTAGATGTTAGTGTTGGAGATGATTGCAAAGACAAGTCTGCATTCGCTAGTGCAGGAAAGCCATCAAAGCGATCTGCCGAGATTGAAGATCTCCCGGCGGGAGACGCCTGTCCGAAGTATGGCCGCGCGATCAGCAGCGGCATCGAGCTTGGTTCAACACGCTGAACGAGGCCTACGTGAAAGCCCGTTATTCCAAGCACTACCAGATAAGTGAAGAGGCACTTATCTGGTAGGGCGAGCGCACAGTCAAACTTCACAAGTGCGCACAACAGCTCTGCCTCGAACATCTGGCGCGCATGAGGGATGCCGCTGGTGCCTAACAGGCCTTGGCCGATCAACCCTCGTCGGGCAATCCGCGAAAGCGGACACCTGTCCGGAGTGCTTCGGGTCATCGTGTCGACGGGAACGGTCTACCGACGGGGAAAGATGGCAGGCCTGCAATCCAGATTGACGGATACGTTTCTGCGACACCAAATTTCCTTCGGCGCGCATTGTCGGGTTTTTCGTGGCTCGAAGGGTACTCCCACCCGAACATGGCATGTTCGAGTGAACAGCTATCGTAGCGCTTTCCGCCATCCCCATGCCCGTGCATCACTTTCCGAGCAGAACCATCGCTCGCCGAACTCCGGCCGGATGATTGTCTCGGAATAGTGCTCCTGGCCAGCCAGTATTGATTGAGATGTTGCCTTTGATGTTGCAACGAGAACCAGGCATCGGAGCGTGGGTTAGCTTATCTGCTGTTGGGCCTGACGTTGGCGATGAGTTTTCCCAATAGACTGTTCCAAGTCGTGATTTTCGTTTTTAGCGCTGCCGCCGTTCTAGAGCTTCTCCAGACCATCGATCCCGGTCGCCACGCTGGTTTCGTTGATGCGTTCGTCAAAGCTGCCGCCGGCGTTGTGGGCATAGCCGCAGGGTGGACTATCTTGAGGGCATTGAAGATGGTCCGAGATGCAGGCTTGAGACGCGGCAGTGAGTGCCAAGCTGCTGTAGCACTGCAGATTCAGAACGACCGGTGATTTCACGGCGCTTCGACTGAAGTGAGGCGGGCGCTTTGAATGAGCACTACAATGGCCGGCTTCTCGAAAGTGCATCGATCAGGCCGCTATCGACATCGTTGTGAGTGCCGCGATCTCGAAATCGGCGGCTAACGATGCGTTCACAGGCTTCACTCCGGAGGCTGCCGCGGAGATGATGGGGACGTGGAGCGCGGTCATTTCGATCGAGCGCTTCTAAACAGTTCTTTGATTGCATGGGTCTAAGGTGGCCGAAAATCTGCCTTCATCATCACGAAAAGCTGGACGGGTCCGGCTACCCGGATGGCTTAAAGGACGGACATGTCGGTGCCGCCAAGCGATCTTCAAAGTCAATCTCCAACGAATCAGGCGATACTATTTCTGTGTCCAACACTTGAAGACCTAGTACATGCCTACTGTGATTTTGCGATGCCCTGAACCTAAGCCTCGCATTTCCCTCGCCGGGCCCGGCTGAGGTTCAACAATCACGCCCTTCGATGCGAAAGAAATCCAATACGGCGTGCCGTGAATTTCTTGTATCGGGCCACGATCGAACACCCTTATGTTCGTGCTTGGAGACCGCTCAGTGCCATTTCGATTCGTCCACACTGCCGACATTCATCTCGACTCGCCGCTGCGCTCGCTGGCGATGCGAAATCCCGACCTTGCCGAACTCGTCGGAGACGCCAGCCGCCAGGCATTTGTCTCGATCGTGGATCTCTGCCTTGCGGAACGTGTCGATGCCCTGGTCATTGCCGGCGATCTTTACGATGGTGATCAGACATCGATGAAAACCGCGCGCTTCCTGGCCTCGCAGATGACACGACTTCATCAGGCCGGCATCAAGGTGCTCAAGATCCGTGGCAACCATGACGCCATGTCGCGGATATCGAAACAGCTGGTGTTCCCGGATACGGTCACGATCTTCGGCGGCCGTCCCCAGTCCGTGCTGCAGACAGCCGGCGGGCTTGACGTCATGTTCCATGGCTTGAGCTTTGCCAATCCCAAGGCGCCGGACAGTCTGCTGCCCAAATATCCGGCTGCTCGTGAAGGCGCGGTCAATGTCGGCATCATGCACACAAGCCTGGCCGGATCGCCCGGCCACGACGTCTACGCGCCCTGCAGCGTCGCTGACCTGCACAGCCATGGCTTTGACTACTGGGCGCTTGGGCACATCCATGTGCGCCAGGTCCACCCCGGGGCGAGCACGGTGGTGATGCCGGGAATTCCGCAGGGCAGGGACATCAACGAGGCCGGAAGGAAATCCGCCACCCTGGTCACGATACGAGATGACCGCACCGTCGAGATGGAGGAGAGGCTGACCAGTGTCGCGCAATTCGAGCGGGTGAACGTCGACCTGACCGGAACGGTGGAATGGTCCGAGGCCGTCGGGCGAGTCCGCTCCGCGCTCGAAGATATGCGCGCCTCCGTCAGGTCCCGTCACGTTGTGGTCCGTCTCGGCCTGACCGGGACATCGCCCTTGTCCTGGGCGCTGATCCGCGACCGCGACCTGCTGCTCGCGGAAGCCGAGCAGGTTGCGGAGCAGACCGGGGACAGCTGGGTGGAGAAGCTCGAACTTACCGTCTCTCCAGCCGCAGCTGAAACACCCGAAGGCATCGCGGATCCGGTTTTCGAACTCGCTCAGTCCATGCGCGCCGACGCCGGCTCTGAAGCGTTCCGTGCCGAGGCGAGGGCGCTCGTCCAGAAGATGATCGCGGACCTGCCTCCTGACGGGCGCGACTTCGCCGGCAAGGACGAGGCCGGGCTGGAACTGTTCCTCGACAGGGCGCTTGCCAGCGGCGCAGACCTCGTCACCGCCCGTCTCAAGGCCAGCGGTGCGCCATGAGGCTGCGGCGCCTTGACCTCATTCGCTATGGCAAGTTCACCGGCAGGACGATCGACTTCGGGTCAAAACCGGACTCAGGACCCGACCTGCACATCGTCTTCGGCCTGAACGAAGCTGGCAAGTCGACCGCGCTTTCCGGCTATCTCGACCTGCTGTTCGGCATCGAGGAACGCAGCCGCTACAATTTCCTGCACGAGTATAGCGCCATGCGAATCGGCGGGGTGCTCGAACTCGGCGGCGCGGAGCACGCGTTTACCCGCACGAAACAGCGCACTAATTCCTTGTTGAACGCGACTGGCCAACCGGTCAGCGAAATGGCGATATCAGCACATCTCGCCGGGCTGTCTCGCGACGCCTACGCGACCATGTTCTCGTTGGACGACGAGACGCTGGAGGCCGGTGGAAAATCAATCCTGGAGTCGCGCGGCGACCTCGGCAAGCTGCTGTTCACGGCGAGCGCCGGGCTGGGCCATGCGAGCGACACGCTGAGCGCGCTCGAGGCCGAGGCCGACGGGCTTTATCGCAAGCAGGCGCATGGAACCGAACTGGCACTGCTCAAGAAACGCCTTACGGACCTGAAATCGCGCCGCGATCAGATCGACACCCTGGCATCGACCTATGAGGGGCTCGAGGCCGAACGTCTCGACGCCCAGGAAAAGTACAACCACAGCATCGCCGAACGGTCGGTGCTGTCGGCCAGGCTCGACGCCATTGCGAAATATCTGCGTGCGATCCCGATCCTTGCCGATATCCGACGCAAGAAAGCCCAGCTAGCCGCGTTGCCCGAGATTGCTTCACCGTCACGGACCTGGGCGGGCAGTGTCACTGAGATGATCGATGACGACGCCAGCCTGAGAACCCGGCTGGCTGCAAGCGTCGACGAACTCGACAGAGTGATGACCAAGATCGCCTCGGTCGACGTCGACGAAGTGATCCTCGCGATCTCCGAACGCGTTCGCGGCCTGGCCGACCGCAAGGTGCGCCACGTCTCGGCGGGCCTCGACCTGCCAAGTCGCAGAACGGAGTTGCAGATCCTCGACAATGCCGTGAGGAGCTCCCTTGCCGCCCTGGGACGAGCCCCCGAGGCAGACCCTGCCAAGCTGCTTTTGCCTGCTGCAACCATCGGGGCTGTTCGCACGATGATCGAGCAGCGATCCGGGATTGCGACCGGTCTGCGCGTCGCGCGCGACGAGGCCGCGGCAGCCATCGATGCGCTCCAGGCGGCACGCGAGCGGGTTGGCGAGGAACGGGCGGTACCCGAGCCTGCCAGGGCAAGGCTCGCCTCAGCTTTGTCGGCGGCTAGGGCCAGTGGGCACCTAAGCGAAATCAAGGGGGCACGCGAGGCCGCGGATGTCGGTGCAATTCGGTGGGAGGCCGCGGTCGGGCGTTTGCATCCCTGGTCGGGCGATGCCGCGACGTTGGCCAGGATCGCCATTCCGAATGCCGGACAGCTTGGCGCATGGAAGGCGCTTGCAACCGAGCTCGGGAAGGGCAGGGCCGTCCTTTCCGAACGTCTTGCCGAATACCTGGGCAATCACGATTTGCTTTCAGCACAGCTGGACGCGCTTCGTGCCACGGTCGCGGTCAGCGACGATGAAGCGGCCGCCGCCATTCGCCGCGCCCGCGACGAGGCCTGGGCGCGACATCGCGATCAGCTCACTGGCGAAACGGCGGATATTTTCGTACGAGCGATGGCTCGCGACGATAGCGTTGGGGCAGGCCGCCTGGCCAACGCGCGCGAACTCGTGGAGATCCGCGCGACAAGCCGCGGCCTCGCTGAAGCCGCGGCAGCCATCGCCCATGCGCGCGACCAACTTGCCCGCAACGGCGCGGAGCGGCAGACCCTGCTCTGTGACATTCGCGCAGCGGCAAGAGACTTGCTCGCAGACGGTCTGGAAACTTCACCCGAACGTTTGATCGGACTGATCGAGGAGCGCATTGCTGCCCGGGTCGATGCGCTCGCGGCCTCCGAGGAGATCGAGCTTTCAGGCAAGAAGGCCGAGCGGGCGGTCGACGAGGGAAACCGAATACGCCTGGAGCTGAGCGGGGCGCTGGCCAGCGTCGGCGTCGGCTCGGATCCCGGCGACAGTCTGGAGACGGTCATGGCCGTCGCGCAGCTGTTCCTCGACAGGCAGTTCAAGATCGACGCCGAGCGCAGCGAAGCGCTCAAGACGGTCGGCACAAGACAGGAGGATCTGGCTGCCAGGCGCCGAGCCGTCGAAGTCGCGGAGCGACGCGAGGACGAGTGGCTGGCCGAAATTGCCCAAGCGCTCAAGGGCACCTGGCTGGAGAGCGGCATATCGGCGCCTGGCATTGGCGGCGTCCTTGATCAATTGGCCGACCTCGACAAAGGTCTTCAAGACAGGGACGCCATGCGGCTGCGCATCGAGAAGATGGAAGCGGACAGGGACAATTTCCTGGTCGAGGTCAGCGCCGTTGCGGCCGAAGCGGGTGAGGCGGCGACCGTCGAAGATCCGGAACAGCTGGCGGTCCGGCTTGCCGAGCGCCTTGAGCGCGCCGAACGCTCACGCGAGGCCAAGGCGAGCCTCGTCAACGACCTGCAGCGTCTGCAGGATGCGCGCGAGATCCTCGATGCTGAAATTTCGGCACATGAGCGCCGCAAGGACGAGGTCCTAGGCGTCTTTGGCGTGGCTACTCTGTCCGAAGTCGTGCGACGCGACGAGTTGCTGCGCGACAGGGACCGTCTGCGCACAGCGGTCGCCGACCTTGACGTGCAGGTTGCGTCCGAGCTCGCGGTGGAAGGGTTCGAGCAGGCGCGCTCGATTTTGGATGCTCTCGATCTGAATAGCCTTGCAATCGAAAGGGCTGAAAGTGAGCAGCGGCTTCGCGCTTCTGACGATGTGATCCAGCAACAGCTCATTCGGCAAACGCGGGCCGCCGACAAGCTGGACGCCATTGGCGGCGACAGCGCTGTTGCCCGTATCGATGCGGAACGGCGCACCGTCCTGCTGGACATCGAAGACAAGGCCGTCCGCTACATCGAGTTGAAACTGGGCGTCATGGCTGCCGGCAACGCTCTGCGCGTCTACCGCGAGCGTCATCGCTCCGGAATGATGGCGCGGGCATCCGACGCTTTCGCGCTGATGACGCGCGGCCAGTACTTAGGCTTGACAACCCAACCGGTCAAAGGCGGTGAAGTGCTCATCGCATTGCAGCGCGACGGCCAGTCCAAGGTCGCCGACGCGCTGTCAAAGGGCGCGCGTTTTCAGCTTTACCTGGCGCTCAGGCTTGCCGGATATTACGAGTTCGCGCAGTTCAGGCCCTCCGTGCCATTCATCGCCGACGACATCATGGAGACCTTCGACCATGTCCGGTCAGAAGAGGTTTTCCGGTTGTTCGGTGAGATGGCGGGTGCCGGCCAGGTGATCTACCTCACGCATCATCAGCACCTGTGCGAGATCGCCAAGACGGTTGTCCCGGGCGTGGCGATCCACGAGCTCGGATGAGACTCGAAACCGGCTCCTGTCTGCCACGATAAAGACGGCAGCTTTGCGCCGCAGAACGCAATCTGGAATGTGTCGATCCCGCGCCCTCGGCGAACTGGTGGCTGCACGCAGGGGCAGCAATCTCCCGACTCGACGCTGATCATGCTTGCCTCGTGGCGAGTCGCCCATCGACTCCGGCGACGCTCCAGCCACTGGACGTTGATCCATATACGAAGACACCGCCGAATGGGCTCGCTCTCTCCTATCAGGATCGGGCGACCGACAGCCGTACGCCGGACTTCATAGCCACGGTCAATCCGGGCGTGGTCTGCACATCTGGTACGAAGATTGCCGAGTACGGTGGCGCCGATGCGAATGATCGCAACGTGGCGCTTCTCATCAGCAACCCTCGCTCAAGCCGAGATCGGTGCCAGATCTGGTTAGACGACGCAGGTGGCTCCGACCATCCTGCAGGCACTTGGCTATGACGAGAACGAACTCCAGGCTGCGAAGCTCGAAGGCGCCCAGAACCTGCCGGTGACACCGTTCAGAAGCCTGTCGCCACTAGACCTTGGGCTTGCGCTTTGCAGGAGCTGTTTTTTAGTAGAGGTCGGCTGCGGTTTGCGTCCTAGCCCAGCCGCCTTAGCAAGCGTTGATCTTGGAGCCGCGCCAATTGCACGGATTGCGACCCGTGTAGGCTACGAGACCAAGGCCCGCGTTTTCGAGGCTGTTCCAGCTGTCAACTGGCCGTTGTCGAGCGGTTCGCCGGTCTGACAGTGGCCGAAGGCAAGTCGGCGTTCTGGAAAGCGGAAGTCGCCGGACTGACCTCGCCAAGCTGGCTTCTGGCTTGATCACAGGCGCGACGACTGCGTTCGCGAGGTTGGCATATATTCTGGGCCGGGCTTCGAAGGCGGACCCTCCGGTCCGCCTTCAAGTGACCGTGGCTCGGGCCGCTACCTATCACTGAATGATCTTGACGATCTTACGGGTGCCGGGATCAACCACCACGGTTCGGTTGTCGACCACGACGTAACGATATTTGACGTTGGGCACTTCATGAAGCTCGACGGTATCGGGCAGAGCCGTGCCGACATTCAGTTCCACGCCGGGAAGCTTCACGGAAGCCAGCGGCTGCTTGTGCACATACTCCTTGATCACGGTCTCCTGCTCAGGCTGAATGACCACATCCTGAGCGGCGGCAGCGCCAACACCGGCAAGCAGCAAAAGTCCCGCCGCGGCAGTGGTAAGATGCATTCTCATGATTGTCTCCTTTCCCTTGCGAGTAACCCTGCCTCTACGCCGCTTGATGGCGTTCGCAGCCGGGTTTCCTGGTCGTAAACGCCATCGGACATGGCTTGTTCCTGGAAAATTTGCTTTGCCGGTTTTGCCAAATCCCCTGGAACAAAGTTTTTCAGATGAGGTTTACCCGGGAAGGGACTGACGTTTTCGAGGAGACTTCTCATGAAACATATTCTGATCACCAGCATGCTCGCCCTCAGCGTTGGGTGTGGGGCGGCCCTAGCTCAGACACAGCCAGCCGAAACCCAGTCGGGTGCCGACGCCAATTGCGCGGCCGGCGCGGCCGACTGCCAGAAGGGTTCGAAGATGAAGATGGGTGACCAGGGCAAAGCCAAGCTCCAGACGGACCAGCAGGCCCAGGGCAAGCCCAAGCTCAAGACCGACCAGCAAGCCAAGGTCAAGGCAGGTGCGACCACCGATCAGCAGGCCCAGGGGAAAGCCAAGCTCCAGAAGGACCAGCAGGCCCAGGGCAAGCCCAAGCTCCAGACCGACCAGCAGGCCAAGGGCAAGGCAGGTGCCACCACCGATCAGCAGGCCCAGGGCAAGACCAAGATGCAGACGGACCAGCAGGCCCAGGGCAAGCCCAAGCTCAAGACCGACCAGCAAGCCAAGGGCAAGGCAGGTGCCACCACCGATCAGCAGGCCCACGGCAAGACCAAGATCCAGACCGACCAGCAGGCTCAAGGCAAGACCTCGACACGGACCGACCAGGGGTCGACTGGTTCCATCACCAACGTCACTGTCGAACAGAAAACCCAGATCACGCAGGTCATCAAGGAGGCCAGGGCCGACCCGGTGCCCAATGTCGATTTCGACATTTCGGTCGGCATACAGGTTCCCCGCCACAAGGTTCGGCTGCATCGTCTGCCGGCGCGTATCGTCAAGATCATGCCAGCCTATGAAACCTACGAGTATTTCGTGCTGGCCGACGGTCGGATTGTGATCGTCGATCCGGATACGCTGAAGATCGTCCTTATTCTGACATGACTTGGTCAACGCTCCGAGCCGCCCACCACCGATAGGTGGCGGGCGGTTCGGACGCAAACCAGCGTCTTTAGCCGTATTTGCGCAAGTCGCAATGTGCCAGGCAAGGCCTGAAGTTCAGCTATCTGGACGTCAAAGCTGGATTTCAGCGCCCGCCTGTTCGTCGAACAAAACTGGGCATCCTCGCGCAAGCGCCACCGCGGACAGGGCGTTTGCCACCACATGGTCCGGTGATATGAAGTCTCCGGTTAGCACCCGCAACTCTTCCACGCCTTCAGCCATTGAGACAAAATTTCCGACCGCTCGATCGTGCTTGCAGGCCTCGACCACGTAAAGCAGATCGACCATTTCGAAGCTGTGCATGTTCAGCCTCCAATAAGATTCGTCCGTTGCAGGATCACGAAACGCATTGAGTAATATTGTGTTCCCGCCCGGCTCGAGGTGCATCCCGAGCACCCACCCGAGCGGCTGATAATCCATAAGCCCGTGAAGGTCGACGGCAAGATCGCCTGGTGCACGGAACGGTTCCGTGGGTTGCGAATGTCTTATGGGCCGCTTCACCTACCAGCGAGGCTGGTAGGTCGTCGGCGTCCTGCCGAGCTCAAACAATACACAACGAAAGCATATTAAGATCGACTGATGGAGCGTCGGAACCGAAACCCGTTCGCGAACTTGTCGCGAGATGAGCACACGCAACATAGATTTCCTCGATCGATGGATCACCAACGACGTCCCCCGAGACGACGAAGGCGGCTGTCATCTCCGTCGACGAACTGACACACAAGCTGATCGCCGATGCCAAGGCGCTCGGCATCAAGCGGGAAGAGATCGACGAAGAGGTCGACAGACTCTACCGCACCCTACTCGAGTCCATCGTGTACCATGAATCCGGCACTCCAGTGACTGGCCAAGGAGGCGAATCGATCTGCGAATTGACTGGCAAAATTTGAATTTAAGCATACCGTGAATTGTCGCCCGCCTCTAACGGCAAACGGGTGCTTGGAAGTCAACTCAGGTGCTCCCGCCCAACAAACGCGGGAGGAACCTGTGGCCCAAGCTGATTTGCTCGATGCCGATCATATTTCCGCCTTCGATTGCGATGTCATTCGCAATGCCTTCAGAACGTGGGTACTCGAAGAGAATATCCCGGAGGATCGCTGGCGGGGCAGCGCGGCACAAATGATCCGAGACTTTACCGGATTTCCGGATGTGGACCCCAAGGTGCTGGATTGGATAGTGCGGAAGTAGCACTATCTGACCCAGCACCCGTCCATGCCTTGACACTTTCCCAGTCTGTTCCTTCCCTGACGTTGCAAGGCGGTGTGCGGACGCGTCTTCGTCAAATCGACGATCCCCGACTTGGTGCGGCGGTTCGAGTTTGCCGAACCCGGCGACATCGGGCGCATGGGAAATGGCTTTCCAATATGGAACGGCGCGCGAAGCCTCGTGTACCCCATCTTCGTTCGCGAAGAGCTTTCCACGAGCATGGCTGGCTTCGTGTCGGCGAGGTGAGGCCTTATCCCCGGCTGGGCTCGAGAAGGCAGCGGCCTGCCGCCGCCCGTGAACACACGCTGCGAGACCATCGCCTCCAATGGTATGTTCCGCAAGGCCTAAGCCTCTCGCCGCTGCCTGGTGCCAGTCGACGGCTACTTCGAATCGCAGAAGCTCGACCCATCGGGCAAGAAGAAGCATCCCTATGCCATGGCGATGGAGTCTGGCGAACTCTTTGCCATAGCCGGCATATGGGAAGAGTACACCGACAAGGCGACTGGTGAGCTGGTGCGCACATTCGCCATTGTCAGCTGTGAGCCGAACGCGCTGATCGCCACCATCCATGATCGTATGCCCGTCATCCTGCCGCCGTCCCATCACATGCGCTGGCTTGGTCCGGTGTCCGATACGCGCGACTTGATGAAGCCATTTCCATCAGAGCTGATGAAGATGTGGCCAAACCTACCAACAACACGCCAGACATCAGCGACGAGATCGGCCTCGGGCCGACCGACCTCTTCGATGTCTGATGCCAGAAAACGGTTAAAGGATATCACCGACCAGGATGCTCCGTTGATCCTTTGGAATGGCGCAGGTCCGGCGCGGCCGCCCGCGGCTGGGTAAGTAAGATAGCCGGCTAGGCTCCTGATGCCCCAAAGAGCCACCGAGCCGGCCGTCCCCAAAGGGTGGGTAAGCCTACAGACGCTTGAAATCGGGAAGCCCTAGGCGCCGTCGCTGCCCTTCAGCGAAAGCCAGTGCGAAAGATTCCATTTCGAAAGACCGGGTTAGTTCTTGGTCTTCCTCGACCACGCGGACAAACCATTCTCCGCAGGCTTCGACCACTTCAACGCAAGGGCGAATTTTGCTGCTAGGCATCACGCTATCCATCGCAGGCTGCTTAGAAAGCAATGGTGAACGCCGGGCATTATATGGTCCGAAATTTGCCCTCGCAATAAAAAAAGACATGCCGGCCAACCCTTGCCAGCACCATCGAATTCAGGAATATAGTCCTCCGTTGCGGCGACCCCTTCAATAGAGATCGCCATGTCAAAGACCCTGGCAGAAACGCTTGCCGCCAACGAGTCGCTCAGCATCACTTGCGGGCATCCAGCGTGCTGCAAGTCGACAAAGCTCGATATCCAGGCGCTTATCGATCGGCTCGGCCCGGACCACGGTTCGATGCATTGGGATCTGGCCGAGCTGTTCGCCTGCAACGCATGCAAGGCCGAAGGACGCGACCGCCGGCCTGTGTTCTTCACGGTTGTTCCTGATTACGACGGCATCCAGGCGAAGAGCAATCGCGACTGGAAGCCGACGTTCGATCGAAGCTGAAGGCCAATATGCCTCATAGTGGATCAGTATGTTTGGCACCGCAATTGCTCTAGTCTAACGCAGCAGAGGTAAGCGAAAACCTCTGCAAGCCCCTGTCACCCCTGGGGCCGGCCCGCCGCTGCCGTGAATGGAGCGGCGGGTTTATCTTGCCTGCGATAGAACCAATGCCGGAACGATTCGCGGATGCACTCGTTCAGTCGAGGGGGGGGACAACTAATGGTTGATAGGCAAGACAAGCCGAACGCTGACAACGCTTATCTCGTGCGCCGGCTGGTAAACGAAACCGGCATTACCGAAGCGCAAGCCCACGAGCTTATCAGCTTCCTCGGGCTCAATTGGACATCCCTGGTGCGAGAAGCGCGGCTTTTGAAGAGGCCTTGAATCTCTACGGGTGGGTTTGGCTGGGCTTCCAGTCCGCGGCGATCGTATCAAGGGCCATCCTTATGTCGTCCGGACTGTCGATGCCGCCGCCGAAAAGGACGATCAGACGACGCGCCAAATGCTCGCGCGCAGGGTGCGAGCCTTCAATTCCGGCTTGCTCGCAATATTCGTCTAAAATTCTGGTGAGTGTTGCCAACTGGGTTTCGTCAGCCGTTCCGCGGAGCGTCATCGCGCGTACTCCCTAAAGGGCGAAAGCGTGATCCACTCTTTCAAGCGCCCGTTTGCCGTGAAAAACCGCGAGGGGTTCTGTTTTGCAGCGGCGCGCTATCCATTGGGCTCTCGGCCAACTTGACCGACCGCCACTGCTTTAGCCAGAGGGACTTCTTTTTGCTTGCCAATAGCGCTTCGCGATCATCATCATTGGCGATGGGTTGGCCATGCGTCGCAGCAATGGCATAGTCGGCTCTGTTCGTTCGATAATCCGTATGGACAGTCATTTGTTTGATCTCCCTAACGTGATCAACGCGTCGGGGCTCTTAGCGGTTCCGCTGATAGACGTCGAGAAATAGCCGGCGCCCTCCACTGGAGGCTGTCTGAATTCGCGCCGGCCGGACGGGATTGGGGTCCCGCCGCCGCATATCGTTAGCTGATTCTAAAATATCGAGGAATGGTGCGAGCACGGACTACGCTTTGGCTTTTCGCTTAGCAGGCGCCTTTTTGACTGATGCAGGCTAGTGGCCAAGACCGCTAGCCTTCGCGAGCGCAATCGCGAGTGGAAGCTGACTTTCGAACGGACGGCAAAGCCGGCTTGACGGAATATTAGTCGCCTCTAAATGTTTGTGTTGCGGCAGGTGTTGGCCTATCCATCGCCTGCTGAAGATTGGGGCGGCAACCCCTGATCGGCCCGCGTTCTCTCCCCGAGGCGCGGGCTTTCAACTGCCCCACGGACGCGATGACCGACAAGCCAGCCTCCACATACCTCGTCAGCGTCTTCGACATGCCGCAGTGGCGGACGATCCTGACCTCATCGGACAAGGGAGAGGCCGAGGCGCTTGAACAGGCGATGGTCCAGGACGGAGTTAAGAAGGGATCGAGGAGATCACACCGAAGCCGAAGAAGCGGTGGGTTTCGTCATGAAACACAGACCATCGACAACCGGTTTCACCAAACCTCTCGCTGCCGACACTACGCGGCTGCTCGAGCTGGAGACCGATAGCGGCCCGATCGAGCTGGCCATGAACAGGCTTGTCGCGGAGCGCCTCATGGCTGCTGGCGTTGAATTTCTGCAGGCCGGTGAAGGCGACGACGAGCCAACATAAGCGGTCGAGCGTTCGCAGTAGACAGCGCAAACGACCGGAGGCCGACGTTTGTATGTAGAAGATGGCCGGCGCCAGTTGGGAGCTGGGTGGCTTTGGGATTGACGCCGGCCAAAGCGGACATCGGGCCCGCCGCCCCGCACACATCGCCGATTCGTTGAGCTGCCGTTATGGTGTGATCGCGAAAGCCTAAGCGCCCCCCTCAGTCTCACTGTCTTCATCCCGTTGCCGAACGCGGAGAACGGGGAGATAGGCGTTCGTTTCCAGCCACTCACGCAAAACAATCTGAATCAGCTCCGCCCGGCCTATCTTCATCTCAGCAGCGATGGAGTTCAGGGCGTCTTCGGTCGCCTGATCGAGCGAAACATCGGTTACATTTCGAAGCTTAGGGCCGCCCGCCGAATTGTGAGAGCGTCATATAGGACCTCGGGAAGACCGGAACCGTGTGCTTCAGCGCTC
>NZ_JAPFQA010000035.1 GCF_027563465.1 Mesorhizobium qingshengii
ACAGGTGAAGAGCACGATGCTGGTGACCCTGTGGGTGTTCATCGGCATCGAAGGTGCCAGCGTATTTTCCGGCCGGGCCGAGCGCCGCAAGGACATCGCCACGGCGACAGTTCTAGGCTTCTTCACTTGTCTCGCGCTGTACGCCCTGGTGTCGTTGCTGTCGCTCGGAATCCTCAGCCAGCCTGAGCTCGCCGCGCTCAAGAACCCTTCAATGGCAGGCGTGCTGGAGGCGGTTGTCGGGCCCTGGGGCGCTATTCTCATCAACATCGCGCTTGTCGTGTCGGTGGTTGGCGCCTTCCTGAGCTGGACGCTGCTTGCCGCCGAAATTCCGCATGTCGCCGCCAAGGACGGGACGATGCCGAAATTCTTCGGCCGCGAAAGCGACCGTGGCGTGCCGTCAACCTCGCTTTTAATCACCAACCTGCTCGTCCAGGCATTCCTGCTGATCACGCTGTTCGCGCAAAGCACCTACCAGGCGCTGTTCTACATCGCATCAGTGGCGATCCTGGTGCCTTATATCTTCTCCGGCGCTTACGCGGCCAAGCTCGCGCTGACCGGAGAGAGCTATGCCAGCGGCGAGCAGCGCGCCGGTCCGCTTTTCGCCGGACTGCTGGCTACGGTCTACGGGCTGTGGCTCGTCTACGCGGCGGGCCCCGCATACCTCTTCATGGCAGCGATCCTCTATGCGCCCGGCATCATCTTCTACATCTGGGCTCGCCGCGAGGCCGGAGAGAAGAGCTTCACTCTCATCGAGGCATTGGTTGCCGCGGCCCTTGTTGCCGCCAGTGTTGCCGCCGCCTACCTCATCTGGAACGGGAGCATCAGCCCGCTATGAACGCACCTGACACCACGACCCAACTCGGCGCATTTTCTGAGATCGGCCGTCTCCGGGAGGTGCTGGTGCACCGCCCCGATCTCAGCCTGCAAAGGCTGACGCCGGACAATTGTAAGGCTTTGCTCTTCGACGATGTCCTCTGGGTCAAGAAGGCACGTCAGGAACATGACATCTTCGTGGATGCGCTACGCGAGCGTGGCGTCACCGTCCTTGACTTTGGCACCCTCCTCGGTGAGACCCTTGCCATTCCCGAAGCAAGGCGATGGCTGCTCGACCGGCGCCTAAGCGCAGGGTCGGTCGGTGACGACATGGTCGGCGAGATGCGTAGCTGGCTTGACGAAATTCCGGCCACCGAGCTTGGCCGTCTCCTGATCGGCGGTATCGCTCGCGCCGAATTGCCCTTCGCGCCGATTGGGCTTGCCGCTCAGACGATGGAACCGCAGGATTTCGTGCTGCCGCCGTTGCCCAACCAGCTCTTTACCCGCGACAGTTCCTGCTGGATCTATGGGGGCGTCACAATCAACCCGATGTACTGGCCGGCGCGCCGCCCGGAAGCAGTCAATCTCGCCGCCGTCTACCAGTTTCACCCTCATTTTACGAAGGCATCTTTCGAGACATGGTTTGGCAATGCCGACGCCATACCCGGCATTGCCACGCTTGAAGGTGGGGATGTGATGCCACTGGCGAATGGCGTCGTTCTGATCGGAATGGGCGAACGCACCACGCCGCAAGCAGTGGCAACGCTCGCAGCGCGTCTGTTCGCCAAGGGTGCCGCCGAAAGGATCATTGCCGCGCTCATGCCGCGCGATCGTTCCTTCATGCATCTCGACACCATTTTCACCTTCTGCGATCGCGATCTGGTCACCGCCTATCCGCCAATCGTCAATCGGGTGCGGGCTTTTTCGCTTCGTCCCGGCGACGGCCCGACCGGCATCGAGATTACCGCTGAGGGGCTGCCATTTCTGCAGGTCGTCCAGCAGGCCCTTGGTCTCGAACACTTGCGGGTTATAAACACAGGCGGCGACAGCTACGAGGCCGAGCGCGAGCAATGGGACGACGGCAACAACGTCATCGCCATCGAGCCCGGGGTCGTCATCGGTTACGACCGCAACGTGTACACCAATACATTGCTTCGCCGGGCGGGTATCGAGGTCATCACCGTTTCGGGCTCCGAGCTCGGACGGGGGCGCGGTGGCGGCCATTGCATGACCTGCCCGCTGGCGCGCGACCCCCTCTGAGATCCTGGAAGGACCTGCAAATGCCCATCAATCTGCGCGGCCGCTGCCTGCTCACGCTCGACGACTATTCGCCGGCCGAAATCCGCTTCCTCCTCCGGTTGGCCACCGAACTCAAGGCTGCAAAATACGCCGGCACCGAGCAACCGCGGCTGCTGCGCCGAAACATCGCTCTGATCTTCGAGAAGGATTCGACACGCACACGGACGGGGTTCGAGGTAGCCGCCTATGACCAAGGTGCCCATGTCACCTACCTTGGCCCCGGCGGCAGCCATATCGGCCATAAGGAATCAATGAAGGATACCGCACGCGTGCTTGGTCGGATGTACGACGCGATCGAGTATCGAGGCTTTGGCCAGAAGCTCGCCGAGGAGCTCGCCGCCCACGCCGGAGTGCCGGTCTACAACGGCCTCACCGACGAAACACATCCAACGCAGACGCTCGCCGACTTCATGACGATGCGCGAATTCACCCACAAGCATCTTTCCGATCTCACTGTCACCTTTCTCGGTGACGGGCGGGACAACGTCGCTCTGTCGCTCGCAATAGGCGCCGCCAAGGTCGGCATTGATATGCGCATCGCTGCACCCCGCAATCTCTGGCCCGATGAGGCCTTTATCGATCATTTCCGAACGCTCGCCAAAGATACGGGCGCACGATTGACCGTCACCGAAAGCGTCGAGGAGGCGGTGAAGGGGGCAGATTTCCTCTACACCGACGTCTGGCTGTCGATGGGCGAGGACGAGGCAGCGTGGCCGAGCCGCATAAAAGACCTTACACCTTATCGGGTCACGGGCGAAGTGATGGCGGCGACCGGCAATCCGTTTGCAAAATTCATGCATTGTCTGCCGGCCTTCCACAATGCGGAAACCCAGGTTGGTGCCGACATCGCCAAAAGGTTCGGCATCGACTGTATGGAAGTCACTGACGAGGTTTTCGAGTCCGCCGCCTCGATTGTCTTCGATCAGGCTGAAAACCGCATGCATACGATCAAGGCGATCCTCGTCGCCACGATTGCGGGCTGATCGCGATGCGCATCGTCATCGCTCTCGGCGGCAACGCGCTGCTGAAGCGTGGCGAACCCATGACGGTGGAAACGCAACGGGCCAATGTCCGCCGTGCCGCCACGTCGCTTGCGGCGCTGATCGGTGCCGGCCACCAAATTGTCGTCACCCACGGCAACGGGCCGCAGGTCGGCCTTCTTGCCCTTCAGTCTGCCGCGGGTCCAAAGGACGGCGCCTATCCGCTCGACATTCTCGGCGCCGAGAGCGAAGGAATGATCGGCTATCTGATCGAGCAGGAACTTGATAACGTCCTGCCCGCCGGCGCGATGCTGGCGACGCTTCTGACCCAGATCCGGGTGAGCCCATCCGACCCGGCCTTTCTTCATCCGACCAAGCCAATCGGCCCGGTCTATGACGAGGTGACCGCGCGTCGGATCGAAGTGGAACGTGGCTGGCAGATCGCTCGCGATGGCGAGAAATGGCGCCGCGTCGTTGCTTCGCCCGAGCCTCTGGAAATCCTGGAAATGAAAGTGATTTCGATGCTGGTCGAGCGCGGCGTTACTGTCATTTGTGCTGGCGGGGGCGGCATACCGGTTGTTGCGCGAAATGACGGCAGCCTGTTGGGCATTGAAGCCGTCATCGACAAGGACCGCGCCAGCTACCTTCTTGCCCGCCAGGTGGGCGCCGACATGCTTTTGCTGCTAACGGACGTCGACGCCGTCTATCTTGATTTCGGCAAACCTGAGGCGCGCCGTATTGCGCGCACGGGCGCATTGTCGCTCACAGGAGCTCAGTTTGCTTCTGGTTCGATGGGCCCAAAGGTTGAAGCAGCGACGATGTTCGCCACCGAAACCGGCCGTCTCGCCGCCATTGGCCGCCTCGAGGATGCCGTTGCGATCCTGCGTGGCGAAGCTGGAACGACAATCGAAGCCGGTAAGTCGGAAATCGAAATACGCCGATAGCTGGCCAACAGGCGGCTCGGTGATAGTCGACGAGCAGCCTACGGCAATCCTCTACGCGTGCCATCTAGGTAGCGCGGCCTCGCGAGGGCTCGGGCCGGGTCAGCAACGTCGGCTTCCGACATGTCTGTTTCAGCTCAGTGGATTGCATCACAATTCGGCTGCTTGGCTGCTGACCATGCACGTCACGTCGGGCGTAGACGGCGGAAACATAAGTGTCTGCCGATGCCACATATAACTGCCGATGCCACATATAAAAAGACTCTGGTTAGTCGATCGCGAACTTGTTTGGCAGAACGCGAAGTGGACACCATTAATCGAGTCCATTTTGATGCAGAACAAAGTCAGGCACTCGGCGCCAAGGCATTCTGTCCGACACTAAGGTCACAGGAGAACAAAAATGGACGGCATCAATGACGCGCCGGCGCTGACGGCGGCCGATGCCGAGCAGAGGGCGGCGGCACCAATGTGGCCCGTGAACCAGCCGACGCAACGGGGCTACACGGCCGGGTCGGAGACATCGCCGCGATGATAAACTCAAACGACCATTGCCAGATGCGCATTGGCAGAAGAAGTTTTCCGTTCGAATACTACATACTCAATATCGTTGGCCCCGCTGCCGAGCGACCTGGTGGATGCACTGTCGTCGGCAAACTTGCAGACCGGCCAATCTTCGCCACAATCATAGATTTCTCCGGCGACCGCTATCACTACGTTGGGCTTGCCACGCGCCTTTCTGATGGACAGTACGATGTCGAATCGCTCTCACCTGGTGAATGGATCGTCGATCCAGGATTGATCTATATATCGGAGGACGTATTGGTCCACTCCACGATAGCGATGCGGGAAAGGGCGGTGATCCAATCAAGATCTAGCTTAGCCTCCACCCTTGCACTTACCCCAGGCATCGCAACATCATGACAGACCGCCCCACATCCACGGGTGTACCGCCGACCACAATGGTTGTGCTGATGCTGTCTGTCTTCACGGTATCGATGGGTTATGGCATCATATTGCCCCTGCTCCCATACCTGATCGAGCGGCTGCTTGGCACCAGCGGTGATGCGGCGCAAGTTTCGCGCGCAACTGGCCTGCTTACAGGTCTTTACACGCTATCGCTCTTTCTCTTTGCCCCAATGTGGGGGCACTTGTCCGACCGATTCGGACGCCGCAGCATTCTTTTGATCGGGTTGATCGGGTTCGGCGCGACCATGATGACCTTCGCCTTCATCGAAAACCTGACCGCAGTTTATGCCGAGCGCTTCCTGAGCGGTATGTTCGCTGCCGCAGTCACACCGGTTGCTTTGGCTGCAATAGGCGACCTCGCGACGACTGAAGAGGCGCGAGCCCGCCGCCTTACCTTTGTCAGTTTGGCCGGAATCGCTGGGTTTTTGCTCGGACCCATGCTGGGGGTCTTCATTGCGCGCGGCGCGGCCAATATGTTCCCTGTCGTCAGTGCGGCCGGATCCCTTGCCCTCCCCCTTGCAGGGGCAGCAATCCTGTCGCTTCTCGTGGCGGGTGCCGCCACGATAGCGGTCCCGGGAACGAAGCGGAGCGCTGCTGCCCTACAGCATGAGCAACCTGCTTCGGCAGCGACCGCGTGGCTCGTTCCCAAGCTTCTGTCTATCGCTTTCATTGTCTCTGCCGGCATCGGCGTATTTGAAGTCGGATTGGCGCTTCGCGGAAAACAGGAACTCGGGCTGACGCCATTTCAGATCGCGCTGATGTTCACAGAGTGCAGCTCGGTAATGTTCGTCGTGCAGGCGATCGTATTCTCGCCGTGGATCAAGCCCGAAACGACGCGTTGGTTCATCGCGCCGGCCCTGGCTATCCTGGCAGTTGGACTGTTTCTCGTTCCTCGTGCTTCCAACTTTGCGCTGATGCTTGTGGTGATTGGCGCAGTGGCCGCGAGCGCCGGTATTCTCTCACCGATCCTGACCTACTGGATCTCAAGAAAGGCCGGCAACGCGCAGGGAGCGGAACTCGGCAAGCAAACGGCCGCCGCGAGCCTGGGGGCGGCCGTCGGATCGGCAGCCGGAGGCCTCTTGTTCAATGTGGCCTGGCTACCCAACGCCTCGTTCCTGCTCGTTACCGTCCTGACCGCACTAGGTATCCTGCTCAGCCTTGGCTTACCGAACAGGCTTGTGGCTCGCAAACAGGGCAAAGCCGACGGCGATGACCGCCGTCCTACGCCCAAGCCCCCCAGTTCGGCCAAAACAGGCCGATTCATCGCCTGAACTTTCACTTGAAAAGGAACACATCATGACCAAGAATGACGCAGTCGTTGCCGTATTCACCGACCACCGCTTAGCCGAAGCCGCCGTCCGAAAGCTCGCTAAAAGTGGGCTAGACATGAAGCACTTCAGCATCGTCGGCAAAGGGTATCATACGGAAGAGAAGGTAATAGGTTTCTACAATACCGGTGATCGGGTCAAGTTCTGGGGCCAGAACGGTGCAGTCTGGGGCGGTCTATGGGGCCTGTTCTTCGGCGGAGTTTTCATGACAATTCCTGTTGTGGGTCCGGTCATGGTGCTCGGACATCTTGCTGCCATGGTGTTCGCAGTGGTTGAGGGGGCGGTTGTCGTCGGCGGCCTCAGCGCGCTCGGAGCAGCCTTGTTCGGTCTCGGCATCCCCAAGGACAGCGTGATCCAGTATGAGGACGCGTTGAAAGCCGATGGATTCCTGCTCGTCGCGCACGGCCCCGTCGAAGAGATGGCCCGAGCCAAAACGATCCTTGAAACGACCGAAGCGGTTCGTCTCGATCTGCATCAAGACGTGAAAGACATGGCGAAGCTCCCTGCCGACCATGAACACCACGCGGTGGGTTGATCGCAAAAAAACAGGGTGAGGGGCGATCGGCGGTTGGTCGCCCCAGCCCCGGTAAGCTTGGCGCCACCCAAGCAGATTAAATCCATGGCCGACCGAGCCATACGGAAACAACTCTTGAAGCGAGCTTGATCCAAATGTCTACTGACAAAGAGAACCGCGAAAAGAACAACGACAAGGCCGAGTTGAAGACTGCGCAGATCGAGTTGGTGAAGTTGGAACGCCATGTCATCGAGACCGGGCAGAAAATCCTGGTGATTATCGAGGGACGAGATGCTGCCGGCAAGGACGGCATCATCAAGCGGATTGTCCAACACCTTTCACCGCGCGAAGTACGCGTGGTCGCCTTGGCCAAGCCCTCCAACCGAAACCGTAAGGCGTGGTATTTTCAGCGCTACGTCAAACATTTTCCGGTCGCCGGCGAAATCGTCCTATTCAATCGCAGTTGGTACAACCGCGCAGGCGTTGAGCGCGTCATGGATTTTTGCTCAAAAGAAGAATACGAGACATTTCTCAAGACTGCGCCGATGTTCGAGGATCTTCTGGTGCATTGCGGCATCACGCTCGTGAAATACTATCTCGATATTTCGAAGGAGGAGCAGAAGAAGAGGCTTAAGGAGCGTCGCGATGACCCCCTGAGCCAGTGGAAGACCAGTCCCATCGACGCGACTGCCGTAAAGCACTGGGAGGATTACAGCGATGCTCGCAACGAGATGTTGGCGCGGACCCACACGATTGCAGCGCCGTGGATGATCGTCAGGGCCGACGACAAGCCGTTGGCCAGAATCAACCTTATCCGGGACCTCCTGACCCGGTTGGATTTCGAAGGGAAAGATCGCAAAGCCGATCTTCCAGATCCCAACATCGTCTTCAGCTTTCATGAAAATGCAATCAGCAATGGGTTGCTCGCGAAATAAATGACACCACAGGGCATAACGTTGCTGGCGTCAAAGCCGTGAGGGATAATCTCTTCTGCGCCGGGCCGCTGTTCTTCATTTTGGTTTCCTGGGCGCGAGGCGATCATGCGACTATCGCGACGCTGGGCTATCCGACCATGTGGAAATCGGGAAGCTCGGCTCGCTTGCAACTGAGGCGCGCTGCGCGAACCTCCCTATCTGGCTGCAAGTCTAGACTGACGCCCCAAGCCGGTCGAGAAAGGACCGCTAGCCCATAAGCATCGTTTCCCGAACCATATATATCCGGGCCGAACCATTCGCCGCGATCGATTTCCGCAGAAGGGCTACATGCGCCGTCAACGCCTGTAACCGCTTCCGAACGCAAGGGTTTCACACATGGCTGATCATCCGGATGTCGAGGCCAGCAGCCTTCGCGAGCAGCTGGCAACGATCAGACAGGCCCTTGCCGGGTCGCCGATGCGCAAGGCACTGTTGTGGATGTCGGTTGGCATCATGCTCGTCATTGTGGCGACGTCGATCGGGCAAGTTCTGCTCAACCGCTGGAACCAGCCTTTCTATGACGCGCTCGCACGCCGCGACATGCAGGCCTTCCTGGACCAGCTTCTCGTCTTTGCCGCCATCGCCGGGGGGCTGCTGGTGCTCAATATCGGCCAGACCTGGCTCAATCAGATGATACGGTTGAAGCTGCGCGAAGCGCTGACGCTCGATCTGATCAGCGAATGGATGTGGCCGGCGCGCGCTTTCCGGCTCGCCAATGTCGGCGCCATCGGCGTCAATCCCGACCAGCGCATGCAGCAGGACGCCGGCCACCTTTCCGATCTTTCGACGGATCTCGGCGTTGGCCTGCTGCAGTCATTCATCCTGCTTGCTTCCTTTGTTGGCGTTCTGTGGCAGCTGTCATCGGGTTTCGTCTTCCATATCGGTGCAACGTCGCTGGCCATACCGGGTTACATGGTCTGGGCCGCGTTCCTTTATGCTGGCACAGCCTCATGGCTGAGCTGGCTGGCCGGACGCCCGTTGATCCGTCTCAACAGTGATCGCTACACGCGGGAGGCAGAGCTCCGCTCCTCGATGGTTCGCGTCAACGAGAATGTCGATGCAATCGCGCTTGCGCATGGCGAGGCCGATGCGAAACGACAGCTCGAGCTCGACCTGGGGACGTTGCTGGGCGCCATGCGGAGCATCTACAGCGCCCAGATCAACCTGTCCTGGGTTACCGATACCTATGGGTGGATCACTGTTGTCGCGCCGATCCTCGTCGCGTCTCCGATCTATTTCGCGGGCGATATCAGCTTCGGCGGGCTGATGATGGCGGTCGGCGCCTTCAACCAGGTGCATTCCTCGCTGCGCTGGTTCATCAACAACATAGGCGCCATCGCCGACTGGCGGGCCACGCTGATGCGTGTCGCCGATTTCCGCATTGCGCTTGCTGAAACGGATCTGCTCCACTGCACGGAAAGGCAGATCGAGTTCGGCGAAAACCCGGATGGCAGGCTGACATTCGAGAAACTAGAGGTCGCGTCTCCGGACGGGTGTACGAAACTCGCCGAGCCGCATGTGGAAATCCGCGCCGGTGAGCGTGTCATGATCACGGGAGAGTCGCGCGCCGGCAAGACGCTGTTCTTTCGCGCCGTTGCTGGTCTGTGGCCGTGGGGGAGCGGGCGCATCGGCATGCCGGCCGGAGAAGTGCCCGTTTTCGTTCCACGCACCCCATATTTCCCGCTCGGCACGCTGCGCGACGTCCTCAACCACGCAGATGGCACCATGAAGGTCGACGATGCCGACATTTCGGCGCTGCTGGCCGAGGTCGGTCTCGAGCGTCTGTCGTCTTCGCTCGAGCGTTCCGCGCGCTGGGAGCATGAACTGAATGACGACGAGCAGCGCCTGCTTGCCTTTGCCAGGCTTGCCTTGCGGCTGCCGAAATGGGTGATCATCGATGAGGCGCTGGATGCGTTCGACGACACGACGCTGAGACGGGTGTTCTCGATGATGGAGAAGCGTCTCGCCGGTGCCGCCATCCTCAACATCGGTCGCGGACAGCACAACATTGAATTCTTTCCACGCTCATTGACGATCGTGAAAGATACGGCCGGGCCGGCTCTCAAGCCCGCCCGTGTCAGGGCCGGTGCGATCGAGCCACCGCCGATCGCTGCTGCCCGTCGAAAGAGGTAGCCGGCTACGCGCGTCCAAGCGATGGAACATCATGGTCCGACCATGCTCGACGCGCATAGCTTGCTTGCCTGTCTTGCTTGCGCTCCGGCAACACCTCTGGCTGCATCCGCCGATACCATTGCCGTGGATGTCGAGCCGGTGCTGGCGTCATGCAGCATATCATCGCAGATAGGCTGAGTGGGGTATGGGGCCGCTGCTGATGGTCCGCCCTGCCCTCGATCGATGCGAATGTCTGCTCTCGTGATCGAAGAACCAGCGCTTGGTTACCTCCGAGGCCAACAGATACAGTGCGGTGATGGCGACGAGCCCGACAAGCACGGGCAGCGGCAGCGGCACGAAGCCGAAGTACGCGGCGAAGGGCACGTAGGGTATAGCGATCGCGAAAACCGCGACAGCCAGTGTAAGCCATCCAAGCAGGGGGCTGGGGCGGCTCGTCCAGAACGCCTTGTGCGTGCGCACAATGAGCACGATTGCGAGCTCTGTCAGCAGTGACTCGACGAACCATGCGGTCTGGAAGGCGGCCGCTGTCGCATGTGCGAAAAACAGCAGGAAAGCGAACGTTGCAAAGTCGAATAGCGAGCTGACCAAGCCAAAGCCGATCATGAATCGCCTGACGAAGCCGATGTCCCAGCGACGCGGCCGGCGCAATTGGTCTGGATCGACATTATCGCTGGCAATAGCCAGCGAGGGAATGTCCGACAGGAAATTGTTGAGCAGGATCTGCGCCGCCAGCAGCGGCAGGAAAGGCAGGAACAGCGAGGCGACGGCCATGCTGATCATGTTGCCGAAATTGGCGCTGGTCGTGATGGAGATGTATTTCATCGTGTTGGCGAAGGTCTTGCGGCCATCGTCAACGCCACGCACCAGAACGCCCAAATCCTGCCTGAGAAGAATGATGTCGGCAGCCTCGCGTGCGACATCGACCGCGGTGTCGACCGAGATACCGATATCAGCTTCGTGCAGGGCGGGCGCATCGTTGATGCCGTCTCCCATATAGCCGACGACATGGCCCCGGCTTCGGAACGCCTCGACAATGCGTTCTTTTTGATTGGGGTCGATTTCGACAAACAGGTCGGTCTGCTGCACGGCTGCGAACAGAGCGGTTTTTGTCAGCTTCGACAGATCCTCGCCAGTCATGATCCTGTCGGCGCGCAAGCCAACCGCCGTGGCGAGATGCGCTGTGACATAGCGGTTGTCGCCCGAAATGACCTTTACCGCGATGCCCCTGTGGGCAAGCGCGGAAAGCGCCTGCTTGATCCCCTGCTTCGGCGGGTCGAGGAAGAGCAGGAAGCCGGCGAAGGCGAGACCGGTCTCGTCCTTCCTGGAAAGGGCACCCCCGCTTTCGAAACGGCGGATAGCCATACCCAGGACCCGATAGCCGTCCGCGCTCCAGCGTCTAAATTTCTCGTCGATCGCGGCACGATGCGTGTCCCCCAGGGGTTCCAACCCATTCGCGGTTCGAAGGAACTTGCAGGCCTCGAGGACATTTTGCACTGCACCCTTGGTGATCAGAAGGTCTTCGGCACCGTTGTGGTGGACAGCAACGGACAGCCGCTTGCGGATGAAGTCGTAGGGAATCTCATCGACCTTCGTGAAGGACCTCAATGTTGCACCGTCGTCGCCTTGGGCACTGGCTATCGCTTCGTCCAGCGGGTTCTTCAACCCGGTCTGCATGGTGGCGTTGAGCCGTGCCCAAAGCAGGATATCCGTCGATGGATTGCCATCGACATCGAGCCACCCATCGAGGTGGATGACACCTTCGGTCAGCGTTCCGGTCTTGTCTGTGCAGAGCAGGTCCATGCTGCCCAAATTCTCGATGGCATCGAGCCGGCGCACGATGACGCCGTTGGCTGCCATGGCACGGGCACCCCGAGCCAGGGTCACACTGATGATGGCCGGAAGAAGTTCCGGCGTGAGGCCAACCGCGAGTGCCAGCGAAAAGAGCAGCGATTCAATGAGCGGTCGATGGAGCAGCAGATTGGCGAAGAACACGATGATGACGATCACCAGCATGATCTCCGTCATCAGGTATCCAAAGCGTCTGATGCCCCTGGCAAACCCCGTTTCGGGGATACGTCGCTCGAGGGCCGCGGCGATTGAAGCGAACTCGGTGCGTCCACCGGTCGCCGCCGCCAGCACGGTCGCGGTGCCGCTGCGGACCGAAGTGCCGGTGAAGACAGCGTTGCTGCGCTGCGCGACGGAAGCTTCTGGCGCCGATCGACCCGGTGTTTTCACGACCGGAAACGTCTCACCGGTCAGCACCGCCTCGCTGACATTGAAATCGCGTGCATCCAGAATGACACCGTCCGCGGGAATGAGGTTTCCAGCGGAGAGCCGGATCACGTCGCCAGGCACGATGTCTTCGGCATTGATGGCGCATTCGGCACCGTCGCGCAGGACAATAGCCTTGTGGGAAACACGCTGTTTCAGCGCTTCTGTCGCTCGCGACGCGCCATATTCCTGGGTGAAGCTCAGGACGCAACTCGCCAGCACAATCGCGCCGATGATCGCGGCCTCCTGGCCCTCACCAACAAAAGCCGACACGCCGGCCGCAAAAATGAGGATCAGGACCAGTGGACTACGGAACTGCCCCACAAATATCGTCAAAGCCGATGTGCCGGATCGCGCCTCCGGCGTGTTTCGGCCGAATTTTGCAAGCCTTGATGCGGCCTCGGAGGCGGCGAGCCCCGAGCCAGACGTCTCGAGACGTTTCAGGAGGTCATCGGCCTCGATCGACCAATAGGCATCTTCACCGATAGCGCCTACGGATGCCGGAACTGGTTGCATTGGGATTCCTCTCAAACCGTCGGCATACCGACTGGTCAAATCTCGCTGGGTGAGATGGGATATCGTTGGATGTAGTAAGTGCGCCCGATAGCCCTCATCGCTTTGACGCGGGTCAAAAGGCGCATTTTGCCAATCTCCGTCACGAATCTCTTCTCGATCGGTTTTGCGTACAGGGCGATGAGTGATAATCAGATCGCGTTGCAGGTCCCCAGATCAAAGGATTTCATGTGAACACCAGGGAAGGACGTGATTTTGTCGGTCGGCTAAACGATGCTGAAATCGGCATTGCCGTTCGGTGAGAGCGAAATTGGCAGACTGATGTTGTTTTATGACTGGTCGGCTTAGCCGATCGGCCCGATTGAGTCCTGCGCGCCCACACTCAACACCGTCTGCTCGATGCTTCCGGCACGTATGCAGCGCGCGTCCTGGATCATGCGAGCCGCCCGCGCCCTGCCGCTATCCCCGACTGGCTTGCGGCCGGTCACGGTTTTTGCAGGCTTTCGATATAGGCGATGATCGCCGCGATCTGATCGGGATTCGCAACCCATTCGGGCATGTCCGGGTGCCCGGTTGAAATGCCTTCGGCGAGTGCCTCCTCAAGATCGGTGATCGGATAGCGTTGCGAAAGGGTGCGAAATGCGGGAGCGTCAGGATGTTTGCTCTTGCCAGTTTTCCCGACAGCGTGACATCGGGCGCAGTTGGTTTCGACCAGCGCTTTCCCATGCGACGCGGAATCCGCCTTGGCCTGCACAGCGTACAGGCCAAGTGTTGCGAGGAGGATTGCCGCGCACGCACTATTTTGGAATAGTCCTCCGATGGATTTCACAACCATTGGAAAATCCTAGCCGATTGGATTTGGACGGCTTTGATCTCGGTCAATCCGATTGCATGATCGTCCGGGCCACAATACGCTCGTGCTACTCGCGAATGCATTGAGTGGCGGTTCTGCAAAAGCCAAGCACGTGGATCAGTACCGCCTCGATCAATGCCGGCAGGCGCGATTGCTCTTCGTGCATAAAGCGCCCGAGTGCACCGAGGCATGCATCGAGCTCAGCGGGTGGTGGCGGCACGAACAGCGCATTGCCGGGTCGGGTGCCACCAATCCAGTTTTGCGAACGGCGGAATTCGCCGGGATCTTTGATTCCACCGCGACCACTGTGAAGCAGGCGCGCATGCATCTCACAAATTAGACGCAGGGGAGAGGCGTTAGAAGTCCAAAAAATGTTGCACTTTTCGGACATGGCGATGGTCCCGTTCAACAGGTAGTGATTTGCGCTGGCCGGCGGAACCGCTTTCCAGTTCACTCTGCCCATCATAGAGAAAGAACAGTTGCCAATGGCCGGGAATGAACTTGTGCATGTGGTCTATGACGACGTCGACGTCCGCAGTCGCTTGGTTTTCTTCTGGCGACAGCTGACTTTGCCGTGCGCCTGCACGAATCGGCCACCGCCTTTCTGGCTACGGCGACGGGCAATCTCGACGGCTGCATCGTCACCGATGTGCGCATGCCCAGCATTGACGGCATCGAGTTCCTGCGCCAGCTCAGAACCCGCGGACATACGGTTCCGGTAATTGTCATGACGGGTCATTCCGATGTGGCGCGCGCCGTTCAGGCGATGAAGGAAGGCGCCGCCGATTTCATCGAAAAGCCGTTCGACGACGAAATACTGATCGTTGCGATCCGCTCTGCATTGGAGAATCGCAATCGGGCAGATGCAACGCACCCTCAATCCGCGGAAATCCGCGGTCGTCTATTGACGCTGTCGGAGCGTGAGCAGCAAGTGCTGGACGATCTTGTGTCCGGCATGCCGAACAAGACGATTGCCTATAATCTGAGCATCAGTCTGCGCACGGTCGAGATCCATCGCGCCAATGTCATGAGCAAGATGGGCGCGAACAGCCTGTCGCATCTCGTTCGCATAACTTTGATCGTGGAATCCGAACACTAAAGAGAGCCACCGAGGAGCTTGCCATTGTTTGCCGATACCCTCTCCGACTTCCAGTCGCGCCAGTGGGTTGGGTGAATATCGACGCGCACGCCGGTCGCGGCGTTCTTCCAGCCTTCCCGCCCTCTTATGCAGGGGAACACAAGCGCATGCTCGCCATCCTCGTTAAAGACAGCCAGTTCGAGGTCCCATGATGCGTCGAAGCGGCAGGTCTCGCCTTGATTTGGATCATTTTCGGAAAGCGCCGGTGCAACGTCGAATCTGCCCCGGCGTGCGCCTCGCCGCCTGCGAGGGCCGAACCGACTTTTCTTGAACAAGCTGCAAATCGACGGCTTAATCGTAATCGATGACCGCGCTGGTGAGTTGACTAGAATTCTTTGGAGAATTGCAATTGCAGAATATCAATGGTTGCTGAGTCAGTCACATCGGGCATGCTGCTGAGGACATTGTGGAGCGATGGTTCATCGAGAGCGGCGCTGCCGCCAAGGCAGGCTAGCGAATAGCGCAATGTCAAATTGAAGGTGCAATAATGATCCTCTTCCATGGCGGGCGCGAGCTTGCACGCACATCCGGCGCAATGACGGCCGGGCAAATCGTCAGGTGGGTTCGCGACCACCCGCCGATGGTCAGCGTCTAAGACCGTAAAACCATGGATCCGCTCATCGCCCGGCTCGGGCTTGCACTGGCAATAGGCCTTCTCGTCGGATTGGAGCGCGGTTGGCGGGAGCGTGACGCGCCCGATCGCAGCAGGACGGCCGGAATTCGCACCTTCGGCATATCTGGACTGCTCGGCGGCATTCTCGCAGCACTGGCAAATGCACTCGGTGCAGTGTCCGTGCTGGTCGGCGGTTTTATCGCCTTCGCGGCAATCTTCGCCTGGTACAAGGCACGCGAGGCCGCCCATGACCAGGATTTCAGCGTTACAGCGGTGATAGCAGCTCTCGGCGTGTTCGCGCTCGGTGCGCTTTCGGTCGCCGATGACTACCGGGCCGCTGCTGCCGGAGGGGCGGCACTCGCGGCTGTCCTTGCCAGTCGCGAGATCCTGCACGGCCTCTTGCAGCGGCTGACCTGGATCGAACTTCGTTCGGCGCTGATCCTGGCGGTGATGACCGCGATCGTCCTGCCCTTGCTGCCAAACCGGACGATAGATCCATGGGGCGGTTTCAATCCATGGGAGGTCTGGTTCCTTACGGTGCTGATGGCGTCGATATCCTTCGCTGGCTATGTCGCCGTTCGCATCCTGGGAGATACGCGCGGTCTGCTCGTCAGCTCGCTCGCCGGCGCAATCGTCTCTTCCACCGCCGTGACCATGGCGCTTGCCCGCAACGCTGTGTCCGCAAGCAATCCGCTGCCCCTCGCCGGTGCGGCTTCGCTAGCGGCTATGGTTTCGGTGCTACGCGTCTGCGCCGTGGTGCTGATTGTCGAGCCCAGCGTATTCGTCGTGGTCGGCATTCCGGCGATTGCAGCGGCGCTCGCCTTTGCCGGCTGCGGCGCATTCCTATTGGTCCGCGGCGGCGGGGAACACAAAAGTGACGGACTGGCACGTAACCCCTTCGAAGTGGGCCCGCTGCTGCTGTTCGCCCTGCTCTTTGCGGTTGTCGCGACAGCGAGCGCTGCATTGGCAGCTCAATTCGGCGGGCGCGGCTTGCTGGCGAGCTCGACGCTGGCAGGCACGTTCGACGTCGATGTCTCGGTGCTCAGCGCGCTGCGCCTGGTCAAGCAATCGGTCGCTATCGAGACCGTCGGCCAGGCGGTGCTCGCGGCGCTGGCGGCAAACGCCGTCGGCCGTCTGTCGCTGGCCCTATTTGCTGGCCCAGTGAGGTTCTGCTTGCCGTTGGTCGGCGCAACCCTGATCGCTGCGCTCACCGGTTACGGCGCCATGCTGCTGTCACCGACCTTCTGACAACGCCGGGTTTTCACAAGGTCGATGACGAGGAAGGCTTGCCACAAAAACTTATCTCCTGTTGGAAATGCTATTGAACGGGCCGCAGTATGGGACATGAGCTGGGATTGATGGTCGGCTCCCGCGTGACAGTCGCAAATTGCAGAACAGCCATGAGAAAGAAAAACATCTCACAGGTGGCCGGAGTACGCTTGGCCGGCGGGATATCTTAGGCCCACTTCCACATTCGGTTTCCGGCTTGATGCCATTCGATTGGGACTGCCGTTTCCCCAGTTCTAACGAGAATTCCACTGATTCTCGCAAAGCTGGCAAACGCTTGTTGAGCCTGCTCTGCCGACAGCTGCCCGGAAAATGCAGCGTTGCAGCTATTGAACGCACACCCAAACACCGGACCACGACGCCCCGTCGGCCACCGTCTCAGAAACCGGAAAGCATCGGCGACCGAGCCGACTTCCTGCACTG
>NZ_JAPFQA010000036.1 GCF_027563465.1 Mesorhizobium qingshengii
GTTGGCCGCATCATCGCAAACCGTGAAAACGAAATCCATTTCCGGTGCGCCGGGCACGGCAAATTCCTCCCAGCTCTTGGAGCGGGCGAAGGACGTGTCATAGTTGAGGTTCTTCAGAAGCTCCAGCGCGAAGGGATGAACCACGCCCTTGGGATGCGATCCCGCAGAATAGCCTTTGAACCTGCCGGCACCCAAGCGATTCAGGATCGCCTCGGCAAGGATCGACCGGGCCGAATTGCCAGTGCAGAGAAACAAGACGTTGTAAATCTGATCGCTCATCGCTTCCTCCTTTAGCAATCGCACGTGACAGCCTGAATTACCGGCTGGCAAAGCTCCGGCGCGCCGTTGCAGCAGTCTTCCATCAAGTAGGCGAGCAGGTCCCGCAGACCCGTCATGTCAACGACATAGCGGATCATGCGCCCGTCGCGCTCAGCGCGGACGAGCCCGGCATGATCCAGTATCTTGAGATGCGCAGACATAGTGTTTTGGACGGTGCCGAGCCGGGCCCCGATTTCGCCGGCGGGCAGACCGCCAGGTCCTGCCTTAACCAGAAGCCGAAAGACTTCGAGCCGGGTGTCCTGACCAAGGGCCGACAGCGCTGATATGGCGTTATTCTTATCCATATATCTAATCTCGATTTATCATTTTGTTACGACCCAAATCTGCCGGGTCAGTCGGATGCGGTTCTAGTCATTCCCGATCGAATATCCCGTCCCTCTGACGGTGCGGATCAAATCGGGATACTGTCCTCCATTGATGGATTTGCGAAGACGACCGATGTGGACATCCACTGTGCGCTCCTCGAGATAAATTTCTCCACCCCAGACGCTGTCGAGGAGTTGCCCGCGTGAAAACACGCGTCCGGGCGACAGCATGAGGAACTCAAGCAAGCGATATTCTCTCGGGCCTACGTGCACAGGCCGTCCCTTGCGGAACACCCGATGCTCCTGCCGATCCAAGGTCAGGTCGTCGACAACCAGTGCGTTTGACAACGATGCCGGCCTCGCCCGACGAATGAGCCCCCTTACCCTCGCCACAAATTCAGACATCGAGAACGGTTTGACCAGGTAGTCGTCAACGCCGGTGGAGAGACCGTGCACCCGGTCGTCTTCCTCGCCACGCGCCGTCAGCATGATGATCGGCAATCGACTGGTCTCGGGGCGCGCCCTAAGCCGGCGACACAACTCTATGCCGGAGACGCCCGGCATCATCCAGTCGAGCACCAGAAGATCGGGAACCGTTTCCATCAGACTCATCTCAGCGTCATCGCCGCGCGTTGCGAGGTCGACCCGATAGCCTTCAGATTGGAGATTGTATCGCAAGAGAAGGCCCAGCGGTTCGTCGTCTTCTGCAACGAGTATGTGAGAGGTCATCCTTGATCCGCCCCTGTCCTCCAAGAGGATCATTGGTGGATCATAAGCCAGCTTTGCAACACTGGGATGACAGATATCTAAGAGCCTAGATATCTGTGACGGCAGATGCGGCTGTCATGTCGCTGTCTGGAGCGCCGACAGCAGACCGCGATTTACCAATTGTCGCGATTGCAGCCGTCTTTCATGATCCACGAGGTGCGAACAGGATGATAGTTGCCGCGATGACGGCTAGAGCTCCACCCGTCAGATCCCAAACGTCTGGTCGGCGCCCTTCTGCCAACCACAGCCAAAGCAACGAGGCGACAATGTAGATACCGCCATAGGCTGCGTAGGCTCGGCCTGCATAGTCGCTGGGAATGAGCGTCAGCAGGTAGGCGAACAGCACCAGCGAGAAGAACCCCGGACCCAACCAGAGGACTGATTTCCCCAGCTTGAGCCAAGCCCAGAAGGCAAAGCAGCCGGCGATCTCGGCGAGTGCAGCCGCTGCGAACGTCAGAAAGGAGCTGAGGAGGATGGGCATGCCGCGCGAGCCTGTCACAAGCGCGTGGTGATGGCCACCAGCCAATCCGGCAAAGCCTGTTCAAGGCCAACTTGTATCGTGCGATCGAACCCCGACAGCGTCATGGCCCCTGCGACGACAAGCAGCGCCCCGAGGGCCATCTTGATGCCGCTGGACACGCCAAGCATTCGGCCTCGCCAGCGGAGCAACGCTTCGCGAGACATCAGAGCCAGAGCCAAGGGTGCAGGCGATCGACAGGGCATCGTTCTTGGCCGCAGAGGCGCAAGACGGGCCGCAGCCGCACTCGTCTTGTGCCCTCAATGATTGAAACGTGGCGTTAGGCGCGGCCTTGCGGCGCGAGAGAAGATAAAGCCCACCGGCGGCGACAACCAAGAGAGCCAGGCCAAATTGGCCAATCAATGCCAAGCCGACACCGCTGGCCGCGATCGCAGCGATTATCGGCGGCGCAATCAGGGGCGCGCAGCAGGCCGCGCAGGCTACCAAAAAGAGGCCGGCGCCTGTGGTCGTCTTGTCAATGTTCATGCGTATGTCTCCCTGTTGCCGGGCCGGCTTGGGCGTGCCAAGCCAACACTGCCAGGATGACGACCGCAGCGTGAGCGAGGGCTGATAACACTGCCAGGCTTGCCACGCTTGCGTTGGCGCGAGCGAGTTGCAGGAAGACCTCGCGGCCATCGAGAATTGCCGCAGCACCCGCCAGCAGAATGGCCAGCAAGAGGGTCGCCTTGCCAAGCCTCAGAACGGCGGCGGCAAGCATGATCGAGACGCCGACGAACCCCCACACCAGCCAAGGGGTTTCGAGGTTGACGCCAAGGACCGTTTGCTCGGCGTGATTGCCAGTTTCGCCGACATCGGCGCCGACATCACCTTGTTTCACAATAGAACTCTCGGCCGCTTCATCATGGCCGCCCTGTTCTTGAGCTCCGGCTGCTTCGTCGTGCGCGGCCATTCTGGCGGGCTCCCGATACCCGCTTCCTTCCATCAAGACGGCGCTCGCGAAGAGAAGCGCCGAGATCGCCAGCATTGCCGACGTCCAACGGACGAGGGCGACACGATTTGCGAAAAAGCCATCCACAAAATCTTCCTCTCCCATCAATATGAAGGTAGCGTAATCCTTCAAGTAACTTGAGGTTCAAGGAGTATCTTGCGATGAACCTTCACATCCGCGTGTTCACCATCGGGGCGCTCGCCAAGGCTGCCGGCGTCACGACGCCGACCATTCGCTACTATGAGGAGATCGGTTTGCTGCCTCCCGCGACACGCACGGCCGGAGGTCAGCGCAGCTATGACAACGACGATTTGGGCCGGATGACATTCATCAAGCAGTGCCGAGACTTCGGCTTCGGTATCGATCAGGTGCGGGTATTGCTTGAGTTATCGATCAGCAGCAGCCGCGATTGCGTCGAGACCCGCGACATCGCCCAAGGGCATCTTGACGAGGTGCGCCAGAAGCTCGCCGAACTGCGCCTGCTCGAACGAAGGCTGGAGAGCTTTGTCACCCGCTGTAATGTCGCCTGCGCTGGCGGCCCTGGGCAAGACTGCCTGATTTTCAAGGACATGACTGCACCAGCAAAAGCCGCCTGCTGCGGATAACACGACTCCAGGACGCTTTGCGATCACTCGTGGCGCCAGACCTTGAAGACTGAAAGGACAAGAATGGCAGTCAATAGAGGCAGCAGGATTGGCTCTGGCACGATGCCCAACAAATGGCCTCCGATGAATGTCCCGACGATTGAACCGGTCGCCATCACAAAAAGGAATGCCTTGTTCCTGCCCAGCACGGAAAAGCTCTGGTCACGGCTGTAACGCGTGAACCCCACCAGCATCGTCGGTAAGCTTACCGCAAGCGAGAGGCTGCCGGCGAGTTTGACATCGGCCCCAAACAGCAGGACGAGTGTCGGGATAAGAAGTTCGCCGCCTGCCACACCCAGCAGCGAAGCCACCACGCCAATCACGAACCCTGCAACGATGCCCGCGACAATCAACATTGCCCCGCCGAAGAGGGCGTGATTGGGCGAGCCCGGACTATGGCCGAACAGGAGAATGAAGGCGATCAGCAGCAGCAAGATGGCAATGATCTTGTATAGCGTTTCGGACTTGAGACGCGTGGCCCAGCCGGCACCAAACCACGCGCCCGCGAGGCTCCCTGCCAGCAAATTGACGATGATAGGCCAACTTGCGGCGACCGCGCCGAACGGCACAGTCGCCGCTCGGAACGGCAAAGCGCTGGCAACGACAACCAGACTCATTGCCTTGTTCAAGATCACTGCTTCCAGCGCGGCAAAGCGAAACAAGCCGATAAGGAACGGCAAGCGAAATTCAGCTCCGCCGAGACCAATCAGTCCGCCGAGCGAACCGACGCCGCTACCCACCAGAAATGCTTCAAATGCACGCCGCTCAGCCATCTTTCCGCATAAGCTGCAAATCATCGTATTTGCAAGGCGAACACGACTGCCCGGTCGATGCTTTGTCCGCCCACTAGCCCGACCATGGCTCGTAGCGCAGTGGCATGTTCTCAACGATCCCGGTGACCTCCGGCGGCAACATGGCCATGCCATCGGCATAAGCCATTCCCATCAAGCTCGCCGACGACCCGCGCCCAAGCATCTCCAATACTGGGCGCCCAATGTCGTCGCGCCCAGCAATCCTGACCTGAACGAACTCGGTCCGCCCAAGCCGTTTCTCGTAAGTGAATCCCGCCACAGCAGGAGACCAGTCTGGCGCGACGTTGGCGAGCCCAGCGATAGTTCTGATCGCCGGAAGTGCGATCTGTCGGAATGTCACGAGGGCGGCGTTGGGATTGCCAGGAAGGCCGGCAACCAACATCGAGCCGATCATCCCGATCTTGACCGGCTTTCCGGCCGCATCGCGACCTTGAGCACGTCGAGCGTGCCGCCGTGCTGGCCAAGCGCCGAGACGACATGATCCTCCTCACCTGCCGAAACGCCTCCGGTCGTTACCAGGACATCGCATGCGCAAGCTGCATCGCCAAAAGCTTGGGCCAAAGCTTCGCGGCGATCTGGAACGATGCCGTAGTCGAGGATCTCGGCCCAAGGGACGGCCGAGAGCATCGCCCGGATCATCACGCGGTTGGAGTTGTAAATCTGGCCGGGGCCGAGTGGCTCACCGGGTTGCTGCAATTCCGTGCCAGTCGATATCAACCCGATACGAATTTTCCGCAGCACTTCGACCTCGGCCAGTCCTTGCCCTGCCAACAGTGCGAGCCGCTGGGGCGTAAGCTGCTCGCCGGCGGCCAAGAGGCGATCCCCAGCGCGGACGTCCTCGCCGGCATACCGAATGTTTATTCCGCGCCTTGGGCGCGTTGTGATAACCACGGCATTGTTCGTGCGCTCGCAATGCTCCTGCATGATGACGGCATCGAATCCTCCAGGCACAGGAGCACCTGTGAAGATGCGGAGGACTTCGTTGGAAGCGAACTGTCCGGCATGGAGTTCACCAGCCGCAATCCTGCCGCCGACAGAAAGCGCCCAGGGCCCTGTTCCGGCAAAATCGGCGAGCCTGACCGCGTAGCCATCCATTGCGGAATTGTCGAATGGCGGCAGGTCGATCGATCCGAAGAGGTCGCGAGCGAGGATTCGGCCCCTCGCCGCCATCAGCGGCACATGCTCCGTTTCGCGCACGGTCCTGGCGATTGCGACTGCCTTGGCGGCGGCGATATCGACGGAGATAACCCTGCCACTGGCACCCGCCTGGCAGGTCTCGTTTGTCAGGGCGATGGCGGTTTCCATGTGGCCTCTAGTTGGGAATGGTCTTCAGGTATGCGATGATGTTCTGAATGTCCTCGGGTTTCTTCAGCCCGGCGAACGCCATTTTCGTGCCCGGAACGATCGCCTTCGGCTCAACCAGATACTTGGCAAGAGTTTCCTCGTTCCAAACCAGGCCTCCTGCTCCCGCCGTGGTCATCGCTTTCGAATAGTTGAACCCCGTGACGGTTCCCGCCGTGCGGCCGATCAGACCGCCGAGATGGGGGCCAACCTTGTTGGTCGTGCCGTCGGCCGCATGGCAGACAGCGCATTTCTTGAAGACCGTCTTGCCTGCTTCAACGTCCTGCGCGTTGGCCGCGGTCACAAACGCAGCCAGAACGGAAACGGCTACGAAAACGCTTTCGAACTTCACTCAATTCCTCCCTTTTGGAAAATCGACGAGGTCCAAGGAAATCCCGCCGCGGGCTGCGAATGCCAGGCCCGCGGCGGAGCGCGTGCAGCACTCTATGACGCCTGATATTCCAACGACTTGAACGTCAGGTGCTTCACGCCTTCCGGCGCGTCCGAGATCTTTCGGATATCCGCCCAGGTCTGCTTGTAGTTGGGAATCACCAACTCGTTGACGCCGTCGTTGATGACATTGCCCATCACCCCGGTCGGAAATCCGAACAGCATGAAGGTCTCGCCCTTCCTGGCGGTTGGTGTCGGATAGACCATCGCCTGGGTCGAGCCGTCGTCATTGAAGACCTCCACCAGATCACCGGCCTTGACCCCCAGTTCGGCCATGTCGTCCGGGTTCACCTGGATGTAGGGGAAGGGCATCCGGTCCATGACGAAATCGTTGGCCTGATCGAGGAAGGCATTTTGCCAGATGAGATTGGCGCGCCCGTTGTTGATCAGATATTTGAACTTCGCCTTCTGCGCGTCCTTGCCGGGCGCCTGGAAGCCACGCCATGGAGCATCCATGAACTGGGCTTTGCCGCCCTCCCCGGAAAACACGCCATCCGCGTAAAGACGTTTCGTGCCGACGATCTTGCCATCCGTGAAGGCCGTGGCCGGTTCCTGGAAGCCGTTGTTGCCCATGGCTTTCAACCGCTCGTAGGTGACGTGCTTGCCGCCGCCGGCGTTCTGATGGTAGCCGTCCATGAAGGCGTCTTCCTCCGTCTTCCAGTCATAGCCCTTGAACTGGTCCGCATATTTGGTGTCGCCCATGTCGCGCAGCACCCTCTCCAGGTGCTGGGCCAGTCCGGCTGCGATCAGGCAGTCGGGCTTGGCGTTGCCAGGCGGGTCCATATAGCGCTCGACAAGCCTCATACGGCGCTCGCCGTTCATGGAAGTGAGATTCATCTCGCCGGACTCCGCCGCCGGCAGCCAGACGTGGCTTGCCGCGCCTATCTTCGAGGGAATGATGTCGACGTCGACCGAGAACAGACCTCCGGCCTTGATCGCAGCCCTGATTGCCTTGACCATTCCATCGCGGTCGCCATAGGGCACGGCGTTCATCGCATCCTTCACGATGTCGGTGCGCTTCTTGTAGACCATGTTGAACTGATGGGCGTTCAGCGTGGTCTTGTAGTGGTCGCAGGCCCAGATGTGGTGGACACCGCCCTTGCCTTCGATCAGGAGCTTGTCGACATAAGCCGCTGGCCTTCCGACATGCGCATCGGACGGACGCACGTAACCTTCCTGGTGTCCGCCCAGGCGAACCACGCCGCCGCCTTCGCGTCCGATGTTGCCTGTCGCCAGCGCGATGTTCACAAGGGCGCCGTTGGTGCGATAGTTGTCATTGCCCCAGATCAGGCCCTTTTCGTAGCCAATCATGGTGCGCCGCCGCTTGCCGCCCTCCTTGGGCATTGCAATCCATTCGGCCGCCTTAACGATATCCTCTGCCTTCAGGCCGGTGATCTTGGCAGCCTCGTCGATTGAGAGTTTGCAGCCTTCCACCGCGCCGGAATAGTTTGTCAGGTGACCGGGTTTGCCGTCAGCCTCGCCGCGCGCCGGGTAAAGCGCTGGCCGCGGCTTGCCCTCCTGGACCGTGCTGTTCTTGATGAAGTCGTTGTCAGTCCATCCCTTGTCGGAGATGTAGGTGAACAGCGCGTTGAACAGCGCAAGATCCGTTCCCGAATTGAGAGCGAGATGGAGGACATTGTCCTTCCCGGCTTCCGCCTCGCAAGCGTTTACCGTGACCGTGCGACGCGGGTCGACGATGATGATCCTCGCCGCGGCGTGCGGCTCGTCGGGCATTTGCGCCTTCTTTTTGGCGAGCGTCGCACCCCGCATATTGGGTATCCAGTGGTTGAGAAAATAGTTGGTCTGGGTTTCGAGCGGGTTGGTGCCAACAGCCATGATCGTGTCGGCCAGTTCGGCATCCTCGTAGCAATTGTTCAGTTCCCCGACGCCCATGTCGCGCGTGGCGTGAACTTCGGAGTTGTAGGCCGGACGGTTGTGGATGCGGACATTCTTGACCTTCATCGAGCCGAAATAGAGCTTCCCAGTGCCCCATGTGTTTTCGTAGCCGCCGGCCGAGCCACCATGGTCGAACATGGAGACGAACAGTCCATCTTCACCCTGTTCCTTGACCACGGCGGCCGTCACCCGTGCGACGAGGTCGAGCGCGTCGTCCCAGGAGGTCGGCTGCATCTGGCCATATCGCCAGACCATCGGCGAGGTCAGGCGCTGCTGCTGTGTTCCGCGTGTGGCGCTGAAGCGATTTTCAGCCATGCGGGCGCCACGGATCGATCCCAGTCCGGAATTCACCTCGCAGTCCTTGTCGGGCTTGATGACGATGTGGACATCCTGCCCGTTCTGCTTGACAACATTATACATGGAGGGTGCATACCAGGCGTCGGTCTCAGCTGCCTGCTGCTGTGACAGGTCCACCCCGAAAGCGTTCGACGCCGCATCGGTGCCTCCCTGTTTGTTCGTAGGCCATGTGTAGGCGTGGTAGCCGCAGCCGACGATGCAATAGTGGCAGGTGACGTTGTGCTTCTTGGCGTCAGCCGGAATGATGGGCAGACGGTCGATGTGACGTTTATAAGCCATTGATCCGATCCTTCCTTAAAGCACGTTGCTCAGGCGGCCGTAGAGGAGTTCGTCGACTCCCTCGGCATAGATGTCGCCCTTGTCGTCGATGCGCAGCGCATACTGGGGGAGGTTGGCCGTGGACTGGCCCCATATCTGCTGCCCGCCCGTATCAGCGTCAAAGCGCGAATAGTGGCCCGGGCAGTTGAAGGAGTGATCCTCGGCGCTGTAGTTCAGCGGGAATCCTTTGTGCGGGCATACAGTCGAGAATCCGACGATGTCGCCTTCGGCACCGGCACCACCTTCCACTTTGGTTCCAAGCTTCAACAACACGCCGGGCGCGTTCTCGTCCGGATAATTGACCTCCAGGGGTTCGTTGACCTTCAGGTCGGCAACGTTGGCCAACTTGTTCGAAGGGTATTCGACCAGTGCCAGAGCGGGTGTGGCCTTGGCCTGAGATTGCGCCGGCAAGGCCACTGCCGTCGCTATCCCTGCGGCGGCAAATGCCCCTCCCCTCAGAAATTGGCGGCGGCCGACGTCGACCAGCTTGTTGCAGCGATCCATGCATTCCTCCCGTTTAGCGAAATCTCGTCGCAAAGGAGGAATGCAACGCCCGTGCCAACCGCCATGGCATTGTATTCAAAGAGAAAAATCGTGGTGTAACATTGGTTGGCGGGACGCCATGTTCGGATTTCCGAACATGTTGCACCGCCGAAGGTTCAGGAAGTCGAACGCGCTCGATCAGCAAGCCCGAGCCGTGTCATCTTTTCCCAAAGGGTCGTGCGGGATACGGCTAGCAGTCCAGCCGCCTTTGCGATTTGACCGCCTGTTTCCTCCAACGCACGTTCGATCTGGCGCCGCTCGGCGGCATCGCGCACATCGGCGAGAGGAACAAAGACCGTGCTGCCGCCTCCCCATATCGACTGTTCGGGGAAAAGGTCTCCTGGCAGGATCCACTCGCTGGTGGACAACGCCACAGCCCGCTCGACGCGGTTCCTAAGTTCTCGAACGTTTCCGGGCCACGGATAGGCAAGCGCAGCCTCCTCAGTCAACGCGCTGAAACCCCGGATGCGCCTATCCGACCGGCTGACCGCGGTTTCCAGGAATCTGTCGAGAAGCCAGGTAATGTCCTCGTGGCGCTCGCGCAACGGTGGAATGGTCACCGGCAACACGGCCAACCGGAAATAGAGGTCTTCGCGGAAACCGGAGTGCTGGTCTCGCAGGCCAAGCTCGCGATGTGTTGCGGAAACGACCCGAGCCCGAAACTTGCACGCCGTTTCTCCACCAACGCGGTTGAAACTTCCGGCTTCAATCAGCCTGAGGAGCTTTGCCTGAAGTGACCACGGCATGTCGCCGATCTCGTCCAGGAACAACGTGCCCTCCCCCGCTCGTTCGGCATAGCCGAAGTGCCGCTGTTGTGCGCCGGTGAAGGCTCCCTTCTCATGACCGAAGATTTCGCTTTCGAGCAGGTCGGCGGGGATTGCCGCGCAGTTGACGGCGATGAACGGCTCGGCACCGCGGGACGAAACTTCGTGGAGGAGGCGGGCGGCAACTTCCTTGCCTGCTCCGGTTTCTCCGGTGATCAATACAGGCAGATCGTGGCGTGCATAACGGCGCAAAAGATCCTCGGCATGCTGGATGGCCGGGGATTCGCCAAGGACATAGCCTTTGAGCCGCAGCTGACTATTCGTCGTCCGCCGTCCAGCTTCGATGCGCCGCAGAAATTCATCCATCGCAAAGGGCTTGGTCATGAAGTCCGTGGCGCCGGAGCGCATCAGCCGCACGGCCTGATCGATCTCACCATGACCCGTCACGAAAATGAAGGGTGGCGAATTCGGCAGGCTGGCAAGTTCGCTGAAGACTTCTTCCCCAGATATGTCGGGGAGACGAATGTCGCAGATCACCAGATCGAGAACACTCGCAATACCCTCGATTCCCGATATGGCATCCCGTCCAGACTGCCACCAAGTCACCTTCCAGCCTTCGAGTTCCAAGCGCTGGACGATCGATCCCCCCATAATGGGATCATCTTCGACGAGGCCTATGCGGGCGAGATCAGGCTGCATTGGCTTTTCTATCCTCCCGCTGAAATGGAATGAGCAACGTGACCGCCGTTCCACCATCCTTCTTGGTCGCGATCACGACGCGCCCGCGGAGATCGTCAACCAAACGACGAACCATCCAGAGTCCCAAACCGCCACCGGCCCGCACCGCCGGGCCGGGATCGCTGTCGACCAGAATCCCCGCGAAGTCGGCCGGAAAGCCCGGACCTTGGTCCCCGATCTCGATAACCAATTGGTTCCGTGAATCTTCTGCCTTAAGCGACAGTATTCCTCCTTCGGCAGTAACCGCACTCGCGTTCAAAAGCAGATTGAGCACAGCCTGGCGCACTGGCCCTCCCCTGACCGGAAGTTCGCCCGATCCGTTCCAGACAATCTCCCAATCCAGACGCTGGCGCTTTCGATGCAGCTCCGGCTTCAAGAGAAGACGGACGTCGTCAAGATCGTCCGCGGACAAGGGACGATGGGACCGTTCCGGCCGATACGTTGCAAGCGCAGCCTCCACCACATCCCGAATGCCGGCAAGGCCGCGCTCGATCAGACTGATGGAAGTGTCGCGAACACCTGGGGTCTCGCCATGGGTTTTCAAGGTATCTAGGGCGTTGAACAGACCGCCCAGCGGATTGTTGATCTCATGCGCCATTCCGGACGCAAGTCTGCCTAAACTGGACAGCTTTTCTTCCTCGGCGAGCTGCATGGCGAGGTTCGCGCGCTCGCGTTCGGCATGGACAAGGGTGTTGTAGCCGCGGAACAACCCCGCCACTTCCGAATCTCCTTCCGGGATTTGTTCCAAAGAAATCGGTTCCGCCGTTCCGTGAGCCGCAGACCTCATATGGTTCTCGAGGATTCGCATCGGCGAGATCATCTGCCTCACGATGAGAAAGCCGCCGAGCGAGAACAGCACGGCCAGCACACCATTGGTGACGAGCAGAGTGAGAAAAATCTCGTGTCGCTCGGCGAACAGGCGCGAAACGTCGAAAGTAGCGTGGATCGTCCCGACGGGCTGTCCTTGATAGATGAGATCGCGCTTGGCGAAACCGGTCAGCGCGGATTCGTCGATCGTCACGATGCCTGGACCATAGCGGTTCAGATAGTTCGCCGGCAATTGCGAGAACGTCGCCATTCGGGCGGGGTCGGTCGCAGCCAGAATTCGACCATCCGAGCCGGTAACGACCGTTTCGATAGGAGACAGGGCCTCATAAGACGAAGACGATCTGTCAAGCGCGTCGAAGACCTCCCACACATCCCCCCTCAGCACCGAGGGCAGGACTGCGGACGACAGCCCGTCGAGATATGTCTCGGCAAGACCGTTCAGGAAGCCCTCCTGCGTGCGCGACAGGCGGTCCAGAACGCGCTCGGAAATCACCGCGCTTATCATTACCATCAGCAACGCAACGATAACCGGCACGCGATAGGTGACCGGTATCGATCTGAAGCGGCTGATCAGGCTCATCCGAATTGCCTCACGATTTCGACCTCGGCCGCAATCGTGTCGAATAGCGACGGGTCGGTCGCGAGAAAGCCGTCGAGCCGAAGAAGGTCGAGAACCTTCTTTCCTTCGGGATCATTCTTCATGGAAACAAGGGCCAACCGCAGGGCCTTTACTCGGGGATCGCCGGACAGGGATTTGGGCGAGGCCACTGGGGGGAATCCCAGCCATTCGGATTGCTGGACGATCCGGGTCTGCTTGATCAGGTCGGGCTCCGTCTGGCGCATCACCTCGTAGACGTAGCCGTCGACGCTGCCCGATTGCGCCAGTCCGGATGCGACCGCCCGGACGACGTTGCGGTGGCCGTAAGTAAAGAAACTCCGCGAAAAGAATTGCTCGGGCAAAAGCTTGTTCTTTGCGAGAAGCGTTCTGGTCACCAGAAAGCCCGAGTTTGAATCGGGATCTGAAAAGGCGTGAACGTCACCTTTCAATCCAGTCCAGTCGTTAACGGGGCGGCCAGCGGCAGTGACCAAATAGGACTGATAGAGCGGCTTCCCATGCCAGACCGGGGTCGCAACCAGATCTAGATCCGCCTTGAATTGAACGTATGGATAACCGCAAATCCAGGCCGAATGGATCTGGCCGGATACAAGCAGGGCCGTGATTTCCTGATAGGTTCTACGGGAAACCAGTTCAACAGGGCCACCAAGCTTCGACGTCAGATATCCCCGCAGGTAGCCGAGGAGTTCCAGATCGTTGGACAGAAAAACCGGAGTGAGACCGAATTTAAAGGGTTGAACCTCGGCCTCGGATATCCGGGGCAAGGTTATCAGTCCTGCACCCCCCAATGCAGCCTTGAGGATCCTCCGCCGGCTATATTCAATGTTGGATGGCACGAATGCCTGCCTTCATTCCTTGAGCGCTTCAATGTATCTAGAGATTCGGATATGATCGAGATGTATGTAAAGAATAGCGCTGCACGCCGCTCTCGCTAAGAATTCGTGAAATTTACCTTCGACTACAGCCCTTGTGATCGCGTCGTTATTTCGTTCGAAAATAGCGCAACACTCGAGCGTTTGGCCAACGCTTCCAAATCAGAGGGTGTGACGCAAATTGCGTCGCCCGTCGCGACCTGCATGATATAGGACATCGGACCCTAACGTGCCGCGCTGTGGTCGGTAGCACTGGAACTACCTCCCCTCCAGAACCTTAGACGTGCCCTCAACCCTTAAGCATCAGGGGACAGGCATCTATTAAAAGAAACAGGCTGTTGTTGGCGAGGATTGAACTCTGGTCTGCATTAATAAATCAATGACTTATGAGCAATTTCGTAACATTGTGACGACCGGAATAGTGAACAAAATTCTTGCATGGTCGAAGAAATGCCTCCGGAATTCGTCCCACGAATGGCGTTCGCTGGCGTTGGTATTGAAGGATCATCGATCGATTTTGCCAGTTACCTACAATTTTGGACTTCTTGGGGCGACGAAATTGCCGCTGTCAGATAGCCCTTCCGACATCATTTAAACTCCCAAGCACCCGCGGCGTTTGGTCCGGCTGGACTAATACCATCGCGTCTCATCATCGCCGCCATGGCATCGTCGATTGTGTGGCCGGATGTGGGTTCGCCTTCCTCCTGCAGCATATGCTGGAGATGTGCTGCGTCGTCCACAGAATCACCCATCGGCCAAAGCGCGGAGCTGGCAAGCTTGCGTTTCTTTTGCATCAGACTTTGAAGCAGCAAGTCGAAAGAGTGTTCACGGTATTCTGGATGGACTGCCATCGGCACGTGGACTGATACCGGCCTGGTTTGGCCAAGGCGATGCACGCGGTCATTGCACTGTTCCTCAACGGCCGGATTCCACCAGCGAGACAAGTGGATCACATGGGTGGCGGCCGTTAGGGTAAGACCGGTTCCCGCTGCTTTTGGACCGAGAACCAGCAGGTCAAAACCGCCATCGTTGGTGAGATGCTGTTGGAAGCGATTCACGATCGCCTGACGCTTCTGGATGGGCGTGTCGCCATTGATAAGATCAATTCGCGCTAAGCCGAATTCGGCACGCACCAGTTCCATGAAGCGGAACTGCATCTGTCGGCTTTCAATAAAGACCAGCGCTCGCTCGCGCGCCGATCTGATGCGCCGTAATATGTCGAAAGTTGCTGCCAGTCGCCCTGACGCATCAATAAACTCCTGCGCGTCATCTTGCGCGTCAATTGCTGGATGGACCGAAACGGAGCGAATATGATGCAGCATCTTCAGCGCAGCGCCGGGCCCGCCACTGGCGAGCTTGACACGAGCTTCCTCATAGCGGTCTGCCTGAAGTGGTGGCATGGCACGAGGATGCATGAAACGTGACTTTGTCGGGAGGTCGCGAGCCACAGTTTCCTTCAAGCGTCTAAAGGCCAGTGCTGGTAAGCCATTCTGCATCTGAAACACGCGGGAGTTAAGTTCCAACATGTTGGCCTCGTCTGGAGTTCCGTATCGATCGCGGAATTCGCGCAACGACCCTAGCGCGCCGGGAGCGAGCTGATCCATGATAGCCCAAAGATCGACTGTCGAATTCTCGATCGGCGTTCCTGTGAGACCTATACGGAAATCGGCATTCATCGCCCTGGCTGCGTTTGCTGCGAGGGTGCCAGGGTTTTTGATATTCTGGATCTCGTCGAAGACGGCGGCCGCGAAGGGAATCTTGCCAAGCGAATGCTGATAGTTGGTGAGCGTCGTGTAGGTGGTGAGGATCCAGGTAAGGTGCCCCGCCCCGGCGCTGAGCGCACCACGGATATCAGAGAAGTCCAACCGAGATTCGCCGTTCTCGATATCGCGCCCATTCGCCCCTGCAAGCTTCCTGGCCCCCGTAGCGGATCCATAGAGTCGTATGAGATGACCGAGCCCTGGCGACTCCACGTGTTGAGTGACCTCCAATTCCCAGTTCTCGAGCAATGAGGTCGGAGCCACAATCAACACTGGACCGCGGCCCGCTGTTCCGTCACGCTTCATGTGCTCATTGAGCCACGTCAGGAATGCGATTGTCTGTAGCGTTTTACCCAAGCCTTGTTCATCGGCATTGAGGACCCCTGGCATTCCAGCCTTCCAGGACTCAATCTGCCAGACCAAGCTCTCGACCTGGTGGTCTTTGAGCCTGGTCTTGATCGCGTGAGGAATACCGTCGCTGTGGTTTGACTGTCGAGGTCCCCGGACAGGTCGCCAAGTAACGTCTTCGAAGTTGACCTCGGTCTTCAGAACTATGGGGCCGCTCCGAGCCACCTCAACGTCATTCGGTTCCGCCTCTGCAGCTTTCCGCGAATGGAGGCGTCCCTCGAGAATTTGCAGCGTCTGGTTGTTCGCAGGAAGTTCAATGTCATCGAACGGCAGAGCTGCTTCCTTACGATCAATAGCCATTCGGACGCGATCACGCAGGTCCTCAAGTTTGGGGGTTGAGAGGCTGTCTAGTCGCTTCAGCACCGCCTCCGCGAACGCTTCGGGCAACCAGGTCGTGCCACTTGATGCGAATTCGGTTACCGGGTTGCCGGCGTAGACTTCGACGCCGGTCACGCGATCTGAGAACCGGGTATATTCCTCCGTCTCGATTAACAGTGGTCCAGCCGCAGCCTCGACAGCTTCCTCTTGAGCTGCAGAAGACAATTCCTGGAAACCACTCTGCTGTCGTAAATGCGCTTCAACCGCCTCGGTTATTCGTGCACGAGGGTTACGCACGAACGATCTACGCTCCTCGGGGGTCGCGCGCTGCATGTCGGCCATGACTTTGAGCGCTGCCCTTGCGCTGCGATCAACGACTAGGAACTTCCCCGGCGCAAGTCGAAATGCATTGAGCGCACCGCGCTCACGCAATCGTCGCTGAAATTGGACGAGATCGGCACCGCCCAGCTCGGCCATCGCCTCACTTGCGACGGCTTCAGGATCGAGCCTCTCATTAGCGAAGGGCAACACTTCGAAGTCGTCACCATCGTGTGTCGGGCCGATTGAGAATCCGTCCGCTAGCGAGACCTCAAGTCCGGAGAGGAAATCCGTCATCGAAAGCCGCGCCATGGCACTATCTGCGGACAT
>NZ_JAPFQA010000037.1 GCF_027563465.1 Mesorhizobium qingshengii
AAATGCTAAAGGCGTTTTCAGCCCTTTTCAGTCAAATGCGCTAGCTTTCAAAACCCTTGCTATGTAAGGGTTTGAGGGCTAGCTGCGCTTGCAAGCTTTTTCAATTGGGGCCATGGCCTTTCAAAAGAAAGGCCCCAAAAAGGCCCCAGCCGCAAAAAGCGCGATGCAATGACACTAGCAAAAGGCGCTCCAAAAATGCCGCGAATTCTCCTCGATGACGCTTTCGCCAAGAAGGTCGACCGACCCGCGACCGGCTTTGTCGAATTCACTGACGAACGCATCCCAAGCTGGAACGCTCGCGTCTATCCGGACAAGATCGTCGGGTCGCTGCGCTACAAACCGCTCGGCTCCGAGAAGAAAAAGCGATTTCCGCTCAATGAGCATCCGAGCATCACCATGGCGGAGATGCGCCGCCGAGCCGAGGCCGCGCTTGGCAAAGTCCGTTCCGGGGCTGATCCCGCCGCCGAACGCGAGGCAATTCGGACAGAGCGCCAAAAGCAAGAAAAGGAATCGGCGCTCGATCTCGGCGGCTTGCTCGATCTCTACTATCCGGCGCTGGCCAAGCTGAAAGACTCTTGGAAGCAGGACCAAGGCTATCTTGAGCGCGATGCCCGCCAGCAATGGATCAAAATCATGCCGCGCTACATCACCACGGCTGATTGCGCCACCCGGTTGCAAATTGTCGCCGCCCGCGCGCCAGTCGCCGCCAATCGGCTCCATTCGGCCCTCAAGCTCTTTTTCGAATGGGCCGTCGATCAGAGCCATATCACCGTCTCGCCGATGCTTGGCGTGAAGAAGCCAACCAAAGAGCGAAAGGATGGCGAGGTCGACCGGGTATTATCCGATGCCGAACTCGTCGTGCTATGGCGGGCAATCGAAAGCGCGCGGATGATCCCCGGCATGCGCGCCGCCTTCCAAGCGCTGGCACTGACCGGAAAGCGGCCCGATGAGATCGCCGGGCTATCGCTGGCCGAATTGCAGCACCTCGACGACCCCACACAGGCGATTGCCGATTTTCCGGCCAGCCGCATGAAGGCGCGCCGAAGGCACATCTTGCCGCTCACCCCGCCGGTCGTTCGCATAATCAAGGCGCAGATCGCCCTCCAAGAGGCGGAGGCGAAAGCCGAAAAGCGGCCCATGCTCGACCATATTTTCGCCAGCCGCTTCGCCGACCGGTCTCGGCTTGCCCGCCATTCGCTTTCGCAATGCCTGCGTAGGATCATTCCCGCGCTCGATCCGACCGGCGAGGACGGCGAGATCGTCAAGCGCCTGCAAGCCGATCCGCCAACGCCGAAGGCTTTTCGCGCCACTTGCGCGACCGGAATGGCGCGCCTCGGCATCCCTCGCGAAGACAGAAAGGCGGTGCTTGCCCACGTCGAGGACGACATCATGGCCCGGCATTATGATGCCTACGACAGGCTGGCCGAGAAGCGGATCGCGCTTGAGGCATGGGCTCGGCATGTCGACGGGCTGCTGTCGGGCGAAAAGAACACCGGAGCCGTCATCCCGATCCGGGCGGCGCGGGGATGAAAGAGGATTCGCGCCTCTCGCTTCTCGCGCGGCTCCGGGCATTGGGCGCGAACCCCGAGAACTTGAAATATCCCGGCAACCGGGAATTGCGCAGCGTCATGCCGGTGCCGGAAATGACGCTCGCGCTGCTCGATGAGATCGCCGCTGCCTTGGCCGAGGCCGCGCAGCCGACAAAGCGCGGACGACCAGCCGGGAAGGATCGATTGGGCGAACTGGCCGAGCGCGCCGCCCATGCCGTCGAGGCCGGCAACGACAAGGATCAGGTTTTGGCAATCGCTGCCAAGATCGCAGGGCTGGACAAGGCGAGGGCACGTCACCTTCAAATCATGCTGAATTCGCTGTTGCAGGATCGCGCCGGCAAAGAAAGAAAATAGCCCGATTTTGTTTCGCTTGCAGCCAGTTTCATCGGCGCGCATGCTTTCCCGGCAAATCAAAACCCACCGAATTCTTGGAGAGCGGCCATGGACCTCACCATCGCTGACGACGACCGGATTTTGTCCGAAGAAGAGCTAAACCAGATGACGCGCACCTCCTCGACCACCCGATGGCGCGAGCGCAAGGCCGGGCGCTGGCCGCCGCTGCTGGAACTTTCGCCGGGAGTGCGCGGCAACAGCTTGGGCCAAATCCGCAGAATGTTTGCGCAAAAGCAGGCCGAGGCCGAGGCCAGAGCCCATGTGGCCAAACAAGAGCCGCGCGCGCCAGGCCGCCCCCGCAAGGCGGAATCCATGGTCGGATAACGGGACCGCCGCGCGAAAGGACAAAGCGCGACGGCCCGGCATTTTCGGGGATTTCAGACGCCCGGAAGATATTCTCCGCCCGGCCCGAACGCAAGATTTGCTTAGCGCGGCTTCCTCGATAGGGAGGACGCCACCACTATGGCCAGCGAGCAGACGCCGCAATTTTTTGCCTACAAAGCCTTGTGCATCGCCAAGATTTCGAGCGGGGCCAAAGCTGTCGGCGCGCTGCTGCTCGACCATCGCAATGAGATAACCAAGCGGTGCGATCCGTCGCTTCGGACCATGGTCCGCCGCTTGGGCATATCCAAAAGCTCGGTGCTGCGCGGTCTTGCCGAACTCATTGAGGCCAGTCTGTTCCGGCGCGTCGAGAGCGATACCTATCGGACCGCCTACCAAGTCAATTTCGTCAAATTGCGCGCTATTGTGACGGCATTCGAGGCGACCCGAAAAGCGATCCCGCGCAACCGCAAAACTAGTCCCAAAACTGACACCAGTTTGGAGGCACCGAACCAGTCCCAAATCCGGACCCAAACCAGTCCCAAAACTGGCACCGGGGTAGTGCCAAAACTGACACCCCAACACTTAGAAGGGAACACATTGAACTTAACACTGGGGTCTGCTGACGCGACCCCTCGAGGTTTTCAGATCGATAAATCGAATGGAGAAATCCCTTCGAATGGCCCGTCCGCATCGCCGCCGCCAGCGCTCACCGAATACCAACGCGCCGCCGCACGGGCATCGGCCAAGGCCCAGGCCAAGATCGCGGCCATCGTTGCGAAATATCAGGCAGCACGTCAGCAGCCGACCCCCGACAAGCCGGCGGAGGAAAAGGACCAATGACGAACCCGCACCACTATTCCGCCAGCCAGATACTCTCGATTTGTCGCCAATTTCTGCGCGGCGATGGCCGCCCGACCGAAGAGCAATTGCGAGCGGTGATGATTCGCTGCCACGACATGATCGAATGGAGTTGCGATTTTGTCGAAAAGACGCCCGTCGCTCGGACAACGGACGAGGAATTCGTACGGGCCCTGACCTCCAAATCCACGGCCAAGCAGCGCGCACGGATGCGCCGCGAAATCGAAGAAGCGCAGCAGAAAAACCCGTTCAAAAGCATGCTGGACTGTTTGGACGAGGCCGAACGCCGGCTGCGTCACCCTTGGCTGAGGGTGATCCAGGGCGGGCCAAAACTTTGAAGCAATCCCGGCGTCAATCTCGGCGTCGGCAACAAGGAGGACTGAAATGAGAATTGTAGCCAAAAACAATCTTGGAATGATTTTCGACGCCGATCCCGAGCGTGTCCGGGCTACGACGGATTTCATCGCCGATCAGCTTCGCACTTTCGTTGATCGGAAGGCCTATCCATTTTCGCCGCTGCAAGCGGCGCTTTCGGGAGCGCCATATCGCGCGACCGTCACGACTGGTGAATGCGCACTCGCGACGATGCAGGCATTTGCGGTCGTCACGGCGGAACTCGTCGATCAATACACGCAGTTCGCTCACGATCCTTACGAGGACGAGGACTACTATGACGATCTTGAATCTCCCGATGTGGCGAAGCTGCTCGCGCGGATCGAGCGAGACATCGAGCGGCGGTCGAAGGGCGAAAGCCCGCGTTGGCCGAACGGTGCGCTGACAAGCACGCTGACGGAGCTTCTTCGCCGCATTGATATCGAAAAAGTTGAGACGGACGGCGATACGCTTGCCCGCGTTCAACTGGCGCTCGACAGCTTGGCGACGACATCCAAAGCCGCCTGACCGTATCGCCGGCCCGGCGCGCGCAGCGTCGGGTCGGCATTTCGTGACGCGCTATCGCGTAAGAACGCATCACGGAAAGGAGGGAACAATGGGAAGGCCGCCGATTTTCAAGCGCGGCGCGATGACCGATGCTGAGCGCCAGCGCCGCCGCCGAAGGAAGGCCAAGCGGGAAAAGGGGATCGCCGCCCGCAAGGCCGAGCGCGACGAGCGCATCGCCCGCGTCGCTTCCCGCGAGACCGCGATCAGCGCCCGCATCATCGCCATGCCGATCAAGCGCTATGGCGTGGTCTACGCCGACTGCGAATGGTCCTTTGAGCCCTATAGCCGGGTGACCGGAATGAGCCGCGCCGCCGACAACCACTATCCGACCAGCCCGACGCGGATGATCATGGAGCGCGACGTGCCGTCGATCTGTGCCCCTGATTCCATTCTGTACTTGTGGGCAACGGTGCCGATGCTGCTGGATGCGCTGGCCGTCATGGCGCGGTGGGGATTCACCTACAAGTCGCATGCCATCTGGTTCAAGCAGCGTCCAGGCAATGGTCGAGGGACTGGATACTGGTTCACCGGCGAGCATGAGTTGCTGCTCGTCGGCACCAAAGGCAAGGTGCCAGCGCCCGCAATGGGAACGCAATCCCGCTCGGTCATCATCGCGCCAGTCGGCGCGCATTCGGCCAAGCCGGACGCGGTGCTCGAAATGATCGAACGCTACCACCCGACGCTGCCAAAGATCGAACTGAACCGACGCGGCCCGGCGCGCGCTGGTTGGGACGCGTGGGGCAACGAGGCGGAATGACTGCGGGGACAGCGAGGCCGGGGGGCGGCCTCGAAATAGGCCTCCTGTGGGGCGCGCCGCCGGCGGAGAAGCATTCTAATTTCCGGGAAATTCGCATACCCCTCTCATCGAAAATGATGCCTCCTTGAACGCTGGCGACCGCCCTCGAACCGGCAATGTTTCCGAATTTCGGAAACTTGAGGTCAGGCCAAAATAGTTCCCCCGTGAAACGCGAAGCAGTTTAATTGGATTGCCCATCGAGGAGCGCGGGGACCGCCGCGCAAACGCCAAATGGCCGCCTCGAATGGAGGCTTAAAGCCATGGACGCGGACCTCATTTCCCGCCAGTTGACCGATCTAAAGCAGGCCGCAAACGCGACCTTACGGCATCTCAGTGGCAGGGGACGCGACGGACGAACGTCGACCGAACTATCGGGCGCACAGCGGTTTATTCGCCATGCTGTCATCGCCATGCGCGAACCGACCGTCAGCGTCGAAGCCGGCTTTCGGCAGCGCTATCCCCACCTGATGCGGGCCGCCGTCAATCCGGCCATGACGACCGTGCCGGGCTGGGCGAGCGAACTGGTCGCCACCGATCTGCTCGACCTCTTGGCCACCGGCACCCCGCCGTCGCTCTACAGCCAGTTGCGCGGCCTCTCGGCCTTGGCATTGGGCCTTGATGACGTTTCCCTGAAATCGGTCCCGATCCCGGTCCCCTCCGCCAATCCGCTGGCGCAATGGGTTGCCGAGGGCATGCCCGCGCCGGATTTGCGCCTGAATTTTTCGTCCGCGTCCTTGGGCGCGAAAAAGGTCAGTTGCTTGTCGGTCTATTCCGGCGAATTGGCCAAGCGCTCGACCCTCGATGTCGAACTGATCCTCGGCAATTTGCTGTCGAATGACGTGCGGCGGCTGGTCGACAGGACCTTGGTCGATGCCTTGCCAGCGACGATTGCTCGCCCGGCGGGCTTGCTCAATGGCGTCGTACCGATTGCCGCAAGCGCAGCGCCCGACTCGGGGCAAGCCATGGTCGACGACCTGAAAGCGCTTGTCGGCCAAATTCTGGCTTTGGGTGGAACCGTGCCTGTGCTCATGGCGTCGCCCTTGACCGCCATCAGCCTCGCCACGCTTCCCTCGACGTTGGCGATCCCGACGATCTTTTCGCCAGAAATCGCGCCCGGCACCATCATCGCGGTCGATGCCCCGAGCTTCGTCTCGATGATGGCCGCGCCGGAAATCTCGCAATCCAACGAAAGCGTCGTGCACGAATCCGACACGCCGCTTCCGCTCGCGTCTGGCGGCGGCGTCCTTGCCACCCCGATCAGAAGCTTGTGGCAAACGAACACCGCCGGCCTTCTGGTGCGGTTCGATGCCGACTGGACGGTTGCCGGCGGGCGCGTCGCCTTCATTTCTGGCGCGACTTGGTGATGGCGATGACGACGCGCGAAAAGCTGCCCATCGAGATCGATATCAGTGAGGTGCCGGTCGCCGCCGCGCTAATGCAACTCGCGGACGCGCTGCGCGATATCGCCGCCGCGATGCCGTTCGTCAGCGACGTGCAATGCGACATCAGCATCGAGGACCGCCGCGCGTCGCTGCGGTTCCGGGCCTACAGGTAAGGGGAGACGAACCGATGGAACGTGGGACTATGCCGCTGTCGATGAACGAACAAGTGGCTTTCATGAGCACCGAAATCGAGCGCCGCGTTGCGATCGAGGTCGACCGCCGCTTTGCCGCTTGGAGAGCCCACACGACAGCCTACCTCGATGGCCAATTGAAAAGCTTGGCCGGTGCTTTGGCGCGCGACTATGTTGATGCGACGCTAAAGATGCGCGCCGACCTCGACCAGCGCTTCGACCAGAAATTGTCCGAAGTCGAAACTGCAATGCTGCGCCAGTTCCGGGCGCAAGTTCAGGATATCAAGAGGCAAACGACTATTGAGGTCGCGATCGCCAGGCGCAAGCCGAACAGCGGCGCGGCGCATCATCCTTGAGCGAAACGCGCCCGTATACCCCGGCCTGCGCATGAGGCATCATTGGAACCTGTGGTCTCGATTCGCGGCAGTCGAGCGTCAATGGATTGCCAACAATGGCGGGACGACTTGTAGAATTCTTCGGGTATGCACCGCTCGACCCCGAGGGACTAAAGCATGCGGTCGCGAAAACGTGCCCCTTCGTCAAAGCACCGTGCATCAAGCCAAATCACGGCGGATGTTCGCTCGAGCAAGGGAACGAAGAGCCGGTAATCATCTGCCCGAACAGGCTTTACGCGAACGACCATGCAATCCTTGGGGATGTGGCAATTCAGGCCTTCGGTGCTGGTGTAAAACTCACTTCTGCACAGGCGATCAAAGAGGCGAAAGCCGATGGAGTTCTGACAGGCAAAGAGGTCGCCGTCTTCGGAAAATATTGGGGATCAGAGCTTTCAATCCCCAAGCCAAAGACCGACGAGGAAGACGACACCGGCGGATTTTACATCGACTATGTCATGGCGCGGCTCGACACTTCGGGGGCCATGGCCGAGTTCACAGCTTGCGAAATCCAGACCATCGACACGACGAACAGCTACAGGGACCAAGTCGCCGCCTTGCTAAAGGGTGAGCAGTATGTTGACGCCAAAGGCAGGTCGCCAGGCTGGACAGGCGCCGGCCTAAACTGGGCGAACGTCTCGAAGCGAATTCTCCCGCAGCTTATCTACAAAGGCTATGTGCTTCGCAGGGAGAAGTTCTGCGGCAAGGGCCTGTTCTTTGTATGCCCGACTGCTGTCTTGAAGCGCATCCGCGCCCGCTTGGGCACGAAGTTGCTGGAATACCCCATAGCGGCAGGGACCATTACGTTTCAAGCGTACGATATCGGCGACGCCGTCCCCGCAGGCGAAACCCGTCAGCTTGTTAAGGGCGAGACGTTCACAACCACTGTGGAGCAAGTGGCCTACGCCTTCGTGTCCCCTGTAAACCTTCCTGATATGGGGGTGTACGAGAGGGCAATCATCAAGGCGCTCATTCCGAAGAAAGAACCGAAAAAGCCGATTGTCGCAGGGGCCTAAGTCTCGGAATTATTCAGCCGCGACGAGCTCGCGTGGACCGTCGGCGGCCATCTTGCCCATAATGCTTTCGGCTATTTTGCGCCCCAGCAGCGGCGGAACGGCATTGCCGACCTGAATGTATTGCTCCGTCCGGCTTCCCTTGAAATCGAACCAATCAGGGAATGATTGCAGCCTAGCTGCCTCACGGACGGTTATTGCCCGATCCTGTGAAGGATGGAAATAAGCGCCCCAATGGGGATCGCATTTCGTCAGGATTGTTGACGCTAGGCCAGCCCATCTAAGCCGTCCGTACCGCTTCGTGTGATCGGAGCGCTTTGCCCTTTTCATCCCCTTGGGAAGCAGATCGAAGGGGATGTCTCTCCACGATCCTCCTTCCGGGATAAACGCCATCCGGTCAAGATTCACGCGCGACAGCTTCGCCGCCCAATGATTCGTAAGCGCCTTGGAGTCACCACGCATGGCCGTCTGAAAAGCGGAGGCAGGCTTCGTCCGGTATTTCGCCAGTTCGGAACCTTCGCCGTTGGCAAGCACTGGCAGGTCGGAGATGGCATCCATCACCGACACGAACGGCTTCAATCCCGGACCATGGGTTGGGTTGGGCCAAGGGATCGGTGCGCCCACACGGTTGCCAATAAAGACAATCCGGCGGCGTTCCTGTGGGATGCCATATTCTTCCGCTTTTAGGATGCGGCTTTCAACTTTGTAGCCGAGATCCTTCAAGCCTTCCAGAATGGCCCCGACCGCACCGCCGCCCCCAGCGGAAGTCATGCCGGTCACGTTCTCCAGCACCACCCACTTCGGCTTCACACCTTCGACGATTCGTAAATATTCTAGGTAGAGAGAGGCTCGGGGATCGTGGAGGCCGCGCTGATGATTGTAGACCGAGTAGCCTTGGCAAGGGGGGCCTCCCACGAGCACATCGAGCTCGCCTGCCTTGACGCCACCGGCTTTCAAAAAATCGTCAGCGGAGTACTGTTGGATAGCACCGGGGAGAAATTTAGCCTCGCGATGCGTTGCGGCAAAGGTCTCACCAGCCCTGTCGTCGAAATCATTGCCGGCGACAACGTGAAAACCGGCCTGGCGGAAACCTTCCGACAAACCGCCCGCACCGCAAAACAGATCGATCGCGGTTAATGGCATTTCGTTCCTCGAATCTATGGCACGAATCATACTTGAACCCTAAAAATGAAAATAGTCCCAAGCGCTTCCATTTGTCAGTTGAGTTGAACGGTTTTGGACAAGCTTTCGACAGAGGCGCGTAGCGCCAACATGAAGGCCATTCGGAGCGTCAATACGCGCCCCGAAATGACCGTGCGACGTGCCGTGCACAGATTGGGTTTCCGGTACCGGTTACACCGCCGCGATCTTCCTGGAACGCCCGATCTTGTGTTCGGGCCCCGTCAGAAGGCGATTTTCGTTCACGGTTGCTACTGGCACGGCCACGGCTGCAAGCGCGGTGGCAAAGGGGCCAAAAGCAACGCCGGGTATTGGGGACCTAAGATTGCCAGAAACAAGGAACGCGACGCAAAGGCCGAGTTCGATCTGCGCGAGGCCGGCTGGCAAGTGCTGGTGCTGTGGGAATGCGATTTGTCTGATAACGACGCACTTGAGCTAAGGCTCAGTCACTTCTTGATGGGTTAAGTTCGAGGCCGGTATTTCCCCGGCGCGCCGCAAAGTCACCTTGCCGGCGCCCTCGGCACCACCAATATAACTCCTCGTTGCGGCGATCCCCTCATTGCGGAGTCGCCATGCCCCAAAAGACCCTTTCCGAAACCCTCGCCGCCCGCGAAACCGTCTACGTCAATTGCGGGCACCCAATGTGCGCCAAGTCGACCAAGCTCGACATCCAGTCGCTGATCGACCGGCTCGGCGCTGACCACGGCTCCATGCATTGGGATTTGGTCGGCCTGTTCGGCTGCTCGTCCTGCAAGGCCGCTGGCCGCGACCGCCGCCCGGTGTTCTTCACATTCATTCCCGACTATGCCGGCCAGCAGGCGGAGCGCAATCGCGACTGGAAACCGACTTTCCCGACCGACACGGGCAAGGCGTGAAAACCGTCCGCTTCCAATGGGAAACGGACGGCATTCGGTCATTTTATGCGGAAAGGAACTCGCTAATCTGTTCGAGGTCGCGCGGGAAATACATCGCCGCATTCAACCTGTCATTGATCAGCCGCCACTCACCATCAATCTTGCGGATCGAATAGCCGAACAGGCGGGCTCGTTCCCGAAGTCTTTTAGTCATGGTCATGCTCCTGATTAGAGGGTTTCGGTTCGGTGAACCGAGCCATGCCATGCCGTACCGTGCCAATCTTCGTGGCAACGACTATAGCGCCGTCTGGGCGAAAACGCCAGGGATTGCCGCCTGTCAGCGCCGCCAGCGGGCGCGGGCCGCATGGCCGCCGGATAGAGCGGGCGGCGCGCCAATGGCCGCCGCTATGGCACCATATGACGATACGCCGCGATGGCAGCGCCAAGTAAGCAGCCCACTGACATCATCCCGGCGATGACTGACCCGCGAAAGGTCAGATTGATCTTTGTTAGCACAGCCTGATCGAACTTCGGCCAGCTCTCGTCGTTGTAAATCATCTCCGGAGAAACGTCGTCGTAGAGCGCGATGAAATAGCCGCAATTCATCCAAGCCAAAAAACCGCAGACGAAGGCCAATATCAGTCCGGCGATATGCCACCAGTAAACAACCGGGAGTATGTCAGCGACCCGGGCGGGCGATTGCGCCAAGAGCAAGATGCTTGCGCCGTGCACCAACAGCAGCGAGGCGATCAGCCAGCGTCCGTATTCGGCCTGAAGATTGCCCGCCGCCCGTCGATTTTCCTGTAGCTGTTGATAACGCAGCTTGCGCGCCTCGGTAACCAAGCTCGGGTCAGTTGCCATGGCTTCAATTCCGCCCTATCGCCCCGGTTTCCCATGAAACATTTTGCGAGCGGTCCTGGCTGGCCACGTCGCCAGTATCGCCGCCGACGACTCGCTCATGCAGCCCGGCCACCCGACTTGCCGTCGCTGAAAGGTGATCCCGGCTCGTTGAATTCGCCATCCGCCAGATCGTCGTCTTGCTGACTTGCGCCTGCTCGGCGATGTCGGCGCGACTCAAGCCAGCCGATTCGAGGCCGGCAATCATGGCGGGGAACAAATCAGCGGGCGGCATGGCCTCAGACTGGCATAGGCACAAGAAAAGAAAAAGGCCCCAGAAAGGCCCCAATTTCCCGCTTTCGCGATGTTTCTAGTTTCCCCGGATTTCAAATAAGCCTTATCTTTCAGAGGCTTAAATGGTCGGAGTGGCCGGATTCGAACCGACGACCCCTTGACCCCCAG
>NZ_JAPFQA010000038.1 GCF_027563465.1 Mesorhizobium qingshengii
GCAAGGGACGCCCGCGGCTGCTGCATCTGAGCGAAGGGCAGGCTAATGATCACAAGACTGCTGCGGCAGTGATCGAGGATTTGCCCGCCAACGCCCTGCTGGCCGATCGGGCCTACAGTTCAGCGGCCTTCCGCCAGGCGCTCGTCAAGCGCGGTATCACGCCATGCATCCACCCCATGCCAAGCATCGTGTTCAGCACAGCTACGATCCTGTCCTATACCGACAACGCCACAGGATTGAGAACATGTTCGCACGCCTCAAAGACTGGCGACGCATCCACACCAGATACGACCGATGTGCTCACACCTTCCTGTCGGCGATCGCCTTCGCTGCAGCCTTCATCTTCTGGATCAATGAGCCCTGACCCTAGCTGACGTAAGTGGGCCGGAGCTCCTTATGGTCATCGCTTTCAGCCTAATAAGCGGTCGAGCGCTCTTGGCACGTGGCTGCGAGAGGCATTTCAGGCTATTTGCTGATCGGCGGCAGATCGACCCCTAAACTGGCGCAGAGTTTTACGAGATCGTCGGTTTCCGATTGATTTTCAGGCATCGTGATAATGTCGAAGGCTGGTAGATATTTTGTCCCGCTATCAGCGCTATCGAACTGGCCCTTATAGGCGGTCTCGCCGGAATACCCTGCAAAGCCGCTCTTTGCATAATACCTACCGCAAACAATGATTGATCCGGTTGAAGATGTCGTGGCACCGGGCTTGCCGAAGGATACGTTCGTTTGGTCCTTCAGCAAGGATCTCACGGTCTGCTCGACGACTCCGATTTGATCGGCGGTCAGTTGAACCGGCTTCGCCTCGGCAACAACGATACCCAGAGCCAGCGTGCCTATCGTCAAGATGCTGAAGTGCAAACGTTTCATTCCCAATCTAACCGTCTTTTCCCGATAGTCACAAGCCAATGTGACAACGAGAACAGCGAAGGGATTGGCGAGGAAACATGCCGGTGTGATTGCATGGTCGTGTAATGCGAACCCGTCGCTTTAGAATACGGCGAGCCGACGCTCATTGCGGGGTGGCGACGCACCGGACCTGCAGTAATGGCTGGCAGTCGGGAGCCCCCTAGACAGGAGGAAGGAACATCTCCTCCTCCTTGGCAGCCGCCTCGAATGCCTTACGGGCCTGCTGAGGGGGCACCTCCTCGGCCAGAGCGGCCCTGCAAACGCTCACGGCGTAGGCCCACTTAGGTCCCTTCTTGGTCCACTTCAGGAGTTGCTCGGAGGCCCCTTCGACGTGGCTGACCCCAAACCGGAGCCCAGGTCGGTCGGTTTTCACGTAGACCGGAGGGTTGAACCAATGGGAAGCCATGAGGACTATTCGCCAGGGCCGAAGGCGATACTAGTGTCCAACCCAGTGACGTCCAGCTTGGCTCGCATCCTGGCATCCTGAAGGTTCAAAAGCTCAGCCACCTCATCGGCATCCTGCATGTCCATGGCCATCATGATGCGATCCTCGACCGTCGCGGGTTGGCCCGTGAAGACATCATAGGCATTCCACATGCCCGGGTGTGCCCGACGCAATGCGTAACGGTGTGGCATTGAGGCAGCTCCTGGACGCTGTCTCCGCATTATACTCTTCCAGGTCCCAACCATCTAGTGGCGCTGCCGAGCGCCGGATGACTCTTGGGTCGATCACGCGACCGCTCCAATTTGCGTAACAGCGGACGGACTTTCCCCGTGCGACACCTTACGGGTGCAATGGCACGGTCTCACCCGGGCGAGTACGGGCCACCTGGCGCGCCCCGGTCACTTCACGGAAAAGTCGACCGCTTCCTTCATCGTGCCGTCAACCGAGATCTGCACCTGATAGGTGCCGACCGGCCAGCCGGCATCCGGCTTGGTCATCGAGGAGTCGACATGGTTTTCGATCTTACCGATTTCGAAGCTGACCTCGTCGATCTTGTAGTTCGCCGGCGCGACACCGCCCGAATCCACCGAAATCCAGCTCACGGTTAGCTTCGATCCCGAGGCCACCGCGTCGGTCAGGTCGGCGGAGAGGAAGATCTTGGCCGTATCCGGCGAAAATGTCGCCTGGGTCTCTTTCGCGTCCTTGCTTGCGGACAGCACGATGTTTTCGAATCCTTCGGCCTGTGCGTGCAAAGCGAACGTCCCAACCGCCACCAAGGCGGCTGCCCCCATCATCATCGACCGAATGCGCATGCTCTTCCCTTTGGACTGAAACCGCGGCCCGCGTCTGACCATGTGGTGCGTGCCCGCAACCGCTTTAGTAGAATGTGAGGGCAGGGTTTGTCCATGGAGCCGCGGCGCCATGATCTGCCTTTTGACGTGATCCTCCATGTCCTTCGTCAGGGATTTTGAGACGGGGCCTAGCTTGATTTAGCGCGTCCGCTCGCCACCGGGGTTCGAGTCGGGAGAGCGCTACCGCCTTTCCCCCCACTCATCGGTGTATCGATTCAGGCTTCGCTGCTACGGCTAAGCGAAACTAGACCAAGACGGATACTCTTAGCCGCAGAAACGGATTGCGTTCTCCAACGGCTGGCGATACGGCGCGCCTATTCCTTCGGGTCCAGTGAGTGTAAATGACCTCTGGAACATCATTCCCGGCAACCCGCCAGTCTGTGTCGTCGATCTGACCGGCGGGGAGTTACGCGCAATGCTAGAGGAGAACCTAGAGCATACCTTTTCGGCTGACCCGTACGACCAGATGGGCGGGTATGTGAAGCGGTGTCGAGGCGTCTCGATATTCGCCAAGATCGAAAATCCGGCGGGCCAGCGGATACAAAAAATCTTCGTCTGTGGAAGGGAGATGGACCTGTCGGCGACCTATCGAGTTGGCTTTGTGACAATGCAAGGCGTACCGCCGAAATACGGCCGGAACCGCCGTGAACTCGATATTCAAGCCATCAACGCTATGGAAAACCTCCTCGCAAGGGGGCATGGAAAGGAACTGATAGAACCACTGTCACGCTAGTTTGACTGCGCCTTTAGCGATTACAACTGTCATTGCACCGGCAGTCGTCGCCGAACACGGGTAGCTCTTGTATGGGTTGTTGAAGGCCTATCGCCTGGCCAAAATATCGTCCGCGCGCTATGGATAAAAACTGGATCAATCACGCCAAGGTCAACACCAACTAGCTTGATCCCCATCGGGCGCTCGCAATAATTCTTGAATGTTTGCTTCGATGATCCGGAAGCCAACGTCGCCGTACAGCTTCTGGCGTCCCTTATTCAACACAAAACTTGGACTCCCCTCGATGTGCATCTTCTCGGCGTCTTGGTAATCCGCCACCAGTTCGGCAAATGCGATTCCATCGTGAATGATTTCTTCAATCGCGTCTATATCGACGCCGAGAGCTTCGGCCAGTTCGCACTGAACATCCCAACGGGAGATGTCGCGGCAATCTCGAAAAAACCCAGAACGGAACGCCCATAACACTTGATCGAAGATCGATGCCGCTGATCCGCTTCGGGGTTGCTGCATTTGTTCCTGCTGCCAATGCTGGACCGCCTTCATAAACAAATGTGGGCTTGCCGACGTCCGCGGGCGCGTTCCCAGCCAAATGTCCCGATGAACCGCGATGTGCGGGAACTTTTGCGCCACTTCACGCAGGTGAGCGTTGAACCCGGAATAGTTGCCCTTAGCGTTCCAAGTCGAAGGTATCTTGCGAGCCGTATCGCCAAATACCGAGCAGAACCGATAGTCCAAGTGAACCGCGTCACCGAATTGCTCTTTGACAGCGTCGACACGAGCCTGCGAGGCATACGCCCAAATGCACAACACGTCCGAGAAATATGTAACCTGGACAACGCTCATCTAATCGGCTCCCTGTTGTTCGACCTAAATGCCCGGATGATTCCATGACGTGTAGAACGGCGTCAGGTCGTTGCGAATTGTCCCATCATGCCGTCGTCTTTATGTTCAAGAATATGGCAGTGGTACATGAAAGGCGCCCTCACGGCAGGCTGCGTAAAGCGCACGAGAAGTTCAACGGGCTCGCGCACCAGCACGGTGTCCCTTATGCCAGCGTCGCGCGCAATTGGCTTGCCCCGATTCCGGCTGAGCACTTCGGATTGGACCCCGTGAAAATGAAAGGGATGGGACATCATCTCCCCTGAGATCTCCCAGATTTCGGTATCTCCAAGCGCCACCCGCTCATCAATGCGACCCATTTCGAATGGCCGGCCATTAATCGTCATGCCAGCACTGGAACCGATGCCTCCCCCCATCATGCCACCCATGCCCATCCCCAGAACAAATTGCCGTCGTTTGGTAGCTTGATAAGCGTTCACGCTCTGGCGAGAAACGAGACGGCCAAGCGGCGCGGCAGGGTCCTGCTGGCCGGTTGGTTCGAAACGAAGGACAACCTCATCGCCGCCACCGGTAATATTCCTCGCAAGGTTCCATACCCGGGAACCTTGCCCCATCATCATCGGGAGATTGGTGTCTGGGGCGGTTTGAAGAGCAGCGCTAAGGCCGGCATTGGGTGTTCCATTGACCAAAGTGGTATTGCCGCGCCGACCTTGCATGACAGTCATCATCCCTTCCGGGAGGACCATCAGACCATCCTCGAACAAACGGTCCTGAAACACGAGGGGAAGATCATCGACGCCGTACTCCGAAGGCAGCCCCAAAGCGCGTTCCTCATTGTCGGTGACAATCAAGACTCCTGCCAGTCCGGAATAGACCTGCGCACCCGTCCGCCCGTGTACATGCGCATGATAGAATAACGTTGCCGCAGGCTGGCGAACGGGCAGCCTTGGACGCCAAGTGCTGCTAGACTTGATCAGCTGGTGAGGGCCGTCGTCGAGCTCGGCCGGAGCCAGCAGGCCGTGCCAGTGGACTGTGGTATCCTCCGCCAGCCTATTGGTGACAGCAATTTCCACGTCATCACCGCGATTGACCCGAATCGTAGGCCCCAGATGGCCACCGTTATATCCCAACGTTGGGCTCGCACGCCCGGGGAAGAACTCGGTATTGCCGGCTTGGACCTCGAGCGAAACAGAGTTTGCCAGCGCGCGTGCATCGAGGAGCGCGGGGATCCGCAAGGACTGCGGCTCGACTGCCGCTCCAGAAGCATACCAAAGCGGTCGAGTTACAAGAGCGCCCGCGCCGATCGCGGCGGCACCGATGAGTAATGATCGGCGGCCAAATTTCATGGCAGAACCTCATTCGGAACCTTGAGCAATCACGTAACGCCGGAGCGCGGCTTCCGGCGATGCAGCCGGGACCGGATGCGAGCCCCATCCTCCGTGCTCAACTATGGCGGAAAAGACTTCGCCTTTGGCAAAAACCACTCGCCGTAATGATGGCACCGTGGCCTGTTGCCGGATAATGAGACAGGCAATGAAGCGAATCTGACGAAAAGATCATCGGCATTTTGAAGGAAAACCAGGCTGGGCTCGGGCCTCGGCGACGGAACTGTGCCGCAACGGGCTTCGGCCGCTTGGCTCGTGGTTTCGATGTCGGTGACGCCGTTGGCGTGCAGGGTAGCTCCGGCCGTGATCATGATGGCGAGGGCTACGATGTTGGAAAACGCCATGCCGACATAAGTATCCAGGCGGATTCGTTTGATCGCATCTTCCGCTTGTCTGGGGGCACCTTTGAGCGTTGCGTTCCGGCTTGGCCTTGATGTCTTCCACCTCTTGGGAAGCCTGCCAGAAGAACAGATAGGGACTGATGGTGGTCCCAAAAATAGCGACCACAGCGGTCCAGAATTGGACATTGGACGTGAATGTGGGGATGAACAGGCCCTTCGCCACTTCCTTCCAAGGAACTTGGACCACCATCGCCGTTCCGAAATAAGCGAACAGCGAGAGCGTAAGCCATTTAAGAATAGAAACGTAGCGGCTGTATGCCAGGAGAATCTGGAGAACGACCGACGCTGCCCCGAACAGGACGACGTAGATAAGCAGCGGGCCGCCGACGATCAGTCGTAAGGCATCCGCCATGGCGCCGAGATCGGCGCCAATGTTGATGGTGTTGGCGATGAGCAGGAGGGCTACGATGGACTGCAGCTGCCAGTTCGGGTAATAGAGCCGCATATTGCCCGCGATGCCGCGGCCGGTGGTTCTACCGACCCGCGCGCTGGTTTCCTGAACCACCGACATCAGCTGATAGCTGAAGAGCATCGTCCAGGTCAGGCCGAATCCGAATTGAGCGCCGGCTTGCGAATAGGTCGCGATGCCGCTCGGATCGTCATCGGAGGCGCCGGTGATCAAACCCGAGCCAAGCACACTCAACAATCGCGGCGTCGACGGGCCTACGACTGGATCTGACTTTGTCGAGCTCATAGCAACCCCATCCGGATGAAATCTGGGCTAACAACTCGCCATGTCGATGAAAGCTCCATGCCGCCTGTCGCGGTTTATGGTGACCATGCAGAACGAGTGCCGATCGCGGCGGAGCTAATTGGCAGTCGAAAGGGTCTCGTCAGGGCTCACCGATGACAACGACGCCGGGATAAGCCTCGGCTGTTCTTTTGTATCTGCGCGGACTTTCTTCCTTGAAAGCAGGCTGATCACGCATCCCCGATCGGAAGCCGCACCATAGCGTCCAACCCGCCTCCAGCGCGGTTCCGCAGCAGAACCGTTCCGCCATGCGCCTGAATAATAGTTCGGGCAATGGCCAGACCCAGACCAACCCCGCCCGTATCCCGATTGCGAGACCCTTCCAGCCGCACGAAAGGCTCAAAGACAGTCTCAAGCTGATCCTTGGGCAATCCCGGACCCTTGTCGGCGATGGTGATGATGACCGTCCCCGGTTCTTGCGTCAGTGTAACGTTTGCCGCGTCGCCATAGCGGACCGCATTGTCGATCAGGTTGCGCAGCGCGCGTTTCAGGGCGTGAGGTCGAATGGTGGCGGGCACCGGCTGCGATCGTGAGAGATTCGCCCGATCCCTGCCCACATCGCTCACTATATCGGCCAGCAGAGCAGCAAGATCTACCGTGGCTTCGGGCTCGGCCTTGGCGACGCCGCGCGCAAATTCAAGCGTCGCCTCGACCATGGCCTGCATTTCCTCGACCAGCGCCTTCAGCCGGACGCTGTCGTCGGTTTCGTCTAGCATCTCGATCCTGAGCCGCATGGCGGTAAGGGGTGAACGCAGATCATGGCTCAGCGCCACGAGCATATGCGTGCGCTCGTTCACGAAGCGCGCCAATCGGTCCTGCATGCGGTTGAAGGCCAGCGTGGTATCGCGCAACTCTGCAGGCCCGGTCACGGGCAGCGGACCAGCATCAAGCCCGCGCCCCAGCCGGTCGGCCCCGACGGCAAGGGCGCGCATCGGACCCACGACACGCCGCGCTGTCCACCAAGCCACAAGAGCCACGGCAACGGCCATCAACAGTAGCGGCAACAGGGCCTGCGGCGAAAGTTGCGGGCCCGGGCGATGGAACATCGTGCGCACATTCAGCCAATCGCCTCTGGCCAGACGGATCGAAAGCGTCATTTCCACTGGTTCTGTCCGCCCTACCATCATCGCGTCGTGCATGGGGCGCATTGCGGCTGGCATGCCCTCGGGCATCGGCACAGGAGTTGTGGAAAGGGCATGAATATCCGCCCGGATTTCACGTTCTGGATTGCCGAGGATTTGCCGGATCTGGCCCAGAACAGAGTCCGCATCGGTGCTATCGTGCGATGCTTTAGGCGCAGGTCCCACTTCGAACCGAACCAGGGGCGAGTCTGCCGCCATCAGGATGGAGGCGCGCAGATCTGCTGGCGCGTCGTCCAACAGCAGCACGACATTCGCGGCGCGTCCCGCTACCTCGAAACCCAAGGCCGCCCGCACGGCGCGGTTGCGCTCGTCGGTCAGCAGCAGGAGGCCAAGCCCCTGCGTCGCGACGAGCGCCAAAAGCAGCATAGCCAGCAACTGGCCACCCAAGGACTGCGGGAACAGATTGCCCAGACGGGCGAAGCGCGCCTTCACGGCATCTCCCTTACATCGGCGGCAAGACTGTAGCCGCCTCCCCAGACGGTGGCGATTAGTACGGGCTTGGTTGGATCCGCCTCGATCTTGCGGCGCAATCGGCTGATCTGGTTGTCAATGGTGCGATCAAACACCTGTGCCGCCCGGCCAGAGGTCAGATCGAGTAGTTGATCGCGACTTAGCACGAAGCGTGGGCGGGCCAGAAATACCGTCAGAAGGCGGAATTCGGAGGTGGTGAGCGCGACTTCGGCGCCTTCGGTATCGATCAGCCTTCGCCGGTCGGTATCCAGAACCCAACGGTCGAACGCCAGCTTGTGCCCGGAAATGCTGCCCCCCGGCATCTGCGCCCGTTCGGACCGGCGCAGGATCGCCTTGATCCGGGCCAGGAGTTCACGCGGATTGAACGGTTTGGGCAGGTAGTCATCGGCCCCGACTTCAAGTCCTACGATGCGGTCGGTCTCATCCCCGAGTGCCGTCAGCATCAGGATCGGTATGCCACCCTGCGCGCGCAAACGGTGGCAGACCGACAGGCCGTCTTCGCCCGGCATCATCAAATCCAGCACAATCAGATCGAACTTCCGAACCTTCATGGCCGCGTCCATCGCTACGGCATTCGCCGCGGTGGTTGCTCGCATCCCGTTCTTTTCCAGATACTTCGCCAAGGCATCGCGGATCTCGCGGTGGTCATCGACGATCAGGATATGGGGCGGACTGGTCATCACAATATCTCCTTGACCTGACCCTAACTTATCCTGTGGGGTCACGTGGGCAGAAGATTGTCGCAAACCTTCACCGGGGCGGTGCTTGCGACAGTCTGATACAAATGACCATCCCGCCTGACAAACCTGTGGGACACCTGCACCCCAAATTGAACTCATCGCAGATCAATTCAGGAGTGGTAATCATGAAACGTTCAACGAAGCTGACCCTCTCAGTCGTTGCAGCCCTTGGACTTGCGGCGGTTGCAGTGCCCGTCATCGCCCAGCAGATGCAGCATGGCGGAATGATGGGCGATGGCATGGGTATGGTGCGTGGGCATGGCGGCATGATGGGCAGCGGTATGGGCACGATGATGGGTGACCCCCAGAGCTATGTTATGGCCACCTTTGATACCAACAAGGACGGCACGCTCAGCCCTGAAGAAATGACGGCAGGCATTCAGGCAGAACTCAAGACCTATGACACCGATGCCAATGGCAAGCTGTCGTTGGAGGAATTCGCGGTGATGCATGCGGCCCACACCCGGCCGATGACGGTACGCGCCTTCCAGATGCACGACGCTGACGGTGACGCGCAAGTGACGGAAGCTGAAATGGCTGCCATGGATGAAATGATGCAGAGCCACATGGCCGGGCGGCAAGTTGGAATGCCGGGAATCGGTAAGGGCATGATGGACAACAACTGACATGAGTACTGCCCCCGCCGCTTTGGCGTCAGCCCATTGTCGGGGGCAGAGCCATCACGTGATAGGAGAATTCGATGATGAACGACTACGGTATGGGCTTAGGGATGGGGTTCGGCTGGCTTGCCACGATCGTCATTCTGGTCATTGTGGGTATAACAATCGCCACCCTGATCAAGTATCCACGAAAATGATAAGGAGAAATCGCCATGAATTATACGTTCAATCGGTTGATAACCGGGACTAACTTTGACGAGGTCGATACCCGCACCCGGAAGGCGCTTGCTGACAAAGGCTTTGGCGTCCTGACCGAAATCGATGTCAAGGCGACGATGAAGAAGAAGCTCGACGTGGACATGCCGCCCTATCGAATCCTTGGGGCCTGCAATCCGAAGATGGCGCATCAGGCCATCGGGATCGAGCCGCGCGTTGGCGCGATGCTACCCTGCAATGTGATCCTGCGCGAGGTCGCAGGCGGGGTTGAGGTCAGCGCGATTGACCCGGTGGCCTCAATGCAGGCGATCGATAATCCTGCACTGCAGGCGGTCGCGGGTCAGGTACGCGACCTGCTGGCCGAGGCAGTCGCTGCGATCTGACAGGCTGCCAATCTCGGCGAGAAGCAGAACGGCGGTCGCCGTCCGTTTCGAGCTCGAATTCGGCCGTCGCCTCAACAAGGCGATGGGAGGCGCGGTGGAAAAGACGCCTCACGCCTTCAAGTCCGCGCCCTCCTTAGCAAAGGAACCAAGCCGTTCGTGAGTAAGACGGGCTGGATTCTCCGATTGCCTTCAGCCTCGCACATAACGCACAAGTTGATCGATGTTGAATTCGCGGTCGGCGATGATGCTTTTCATGAGATCGCCAATAGATATTATTCCTAGGAGACGCCCGTCACGCAGGACTGGAAGGTGCCTTATTCGTTTCTCGGTCATCAGGGCCATGCAAGCTTCAGCGCTCTGCGCGGGCTCCACGTAGACGACGTCTGGTTCCATAACCTCACGGATCCGCGTCTTCGGTGATGATTTGCCTTTTAAAAACACTTTCCTAGCATAATGCCTTTCGGTGAATATGCCGACGAGATTGTCGTCCTCCTTGACCAACATCGCGCCCACGTTTTTTCTTTCCATCATCTGGAGCGCGTGCAGAACCGTGTCGTCGGGGCGGACGAAATAGATATCGTCGCCCTTGGCATCGAGGATTTGCTGAACCGTGGTCATATGAACCTCCCTCGACCAAGTTC
>NZ_JAPFQA010000039.1 GCF_027563465.1 Mesorhizobium qingshengii
TGACCACATACCGGTGGGCGGGGATTGGCTCTTCGAGATGAAGTTCGACGGCTATCGTGCCCAAGTCGCCATCTCCGGCTCAAACGTCGTCGTCTATACCCGCAATGGCCACGACTGGACCCGACAGTTCAAGGTCATCCTGCCGCCGCTTCAGAGACTGACCAAAGGCGCGGTGCTGATCGACGGTGAGATCGTCGCCATCGACAGCCAGGGCCGCACGAACTTCTCCATGCTGAAAACCGGCATTGCCGCGGGTATGCCCCTCAAATTCTACGCCTTTGATCTGCTTGAATTCGATGGCGAAGATCTGTCGAACCAGCCGCTCCTCGAGCGCAAGGAGCGACTTGAGTCCCTGCTGGGCGCTCGCCCACCTGACGACTGCCTGCAATTCTCCAGCCACATCGTCGACCAGGGAAAAAGGGTGTTCGACGCCATGTGCGAGGGCGGCCACGAAGGTGTCATCGCCAAACGCGCCGACAGCTCCTACGTCGGAGACCGCACCTGGAGTTGGCTCAAGATCAAGTGCACGAAGCGACAGGAATTCGTCGTCGGCGGTTATCGCCCAAGTGACACAGGACATGGCATGGCCTCGCTAATCCTCGGCACTTACGACAATGGCAAGCTTATCTATCGCGGCCGCGTCGGCACGGGGTTCACCGCGGCGATGCGCAAGGACATCCTGGCGAAGCTCGAGAAACGCCGTGTTGAGAAACCGGCTTTCGCTTCTGTTCCGAGAGACATTGCCCGCCGTGCCCGGTGGGTGAAGCCCGAGCTTGTCGCCGAAGTCACCTATGCCGAAGTGACACCGGACGGCAGCTTGCGACATCCAAGTTTTGAGAGCATGCGCGAAGACAAGCGAGCCGACCAGGTGGTGATGGAAATGCCGAAGACGCCGGCAACTCTTGGCTCCGCCAATCTCGATCCGGGAATCGGCAAGGAGATCGCCGCTGCTGTCGGCGTCAAGCTGACGCATCCCGACAAGGTCATGTATCCCGGGACCAAGGTGACCAAAGCCACGCTCGCGGCCTACTATGCCATGGTCGCCGATAAGATGCTGCCGCACATCCAGGATCGGCCGCTGTCACTGGTGCGCGATACCGACGGCGACCTTCAGCAGATTTTTTTCAGAAACACAGACTGCCAGGCATGCCCAAGGCCATCCATGACGGCCAGTTGGAGAAGATGTCCGGGAAGGAAAGCCGGATCTTGTGGATCGATGACCTGGCTGGGCTGATCGCAGCCGTCCAGATGAACGTGCTCGAATTCCACATCTGGGGAAGCCTGCGCCAGCAGCCGGATCTGCCACACCGCATGATCTTCGACATCGACCCCGACGAGGGCTTGGGCTTCACTGCCGTCAAGCAGGCAGCCCTCGACATTCGGGGCATCCTGGAAGCGCTTGGACTGCAGTCGTGGCCGTTGCTGTCCGGCGGCAAGGGCGTTCATGTGGTCGTGCCGCTCGTCCCGGAGGCAGACTGGGACGAGGTCAAGAGCTTCTGCCAAGACTTCGCCGAACTGCTGGCCCGTACAGATCCGTCGCGCTTCGTCGCCAACATGAGCAAGGCCAAGCGCAAGGGCCGAATGTTTGTCGATTACCTACGCAACGGCCAGGGATCCACTGCAATCTGTCCCTGGTCCACTCGGGCACGCGCGGGGGCGGGGTGCGCGGTGCCCGTCAGCTGGGAGGAGTTGCCCTCCTGCGAAAGCGCCAACGGTTTCGATGTTTTCGCCGCCGCCGAGCGGGCTCAGATGCCGGAAGCCTGGGAAGGCTATTTCGACGTCGAACAAACGCTTACCGAGCGCATCCGCCACGCAGTCCGGTAGGAATAAGCATTTGGCGCGGACCGCCTTTGCCCAGAATTCGAGAGCGTCCCCCTTCTGCGGGAGGCCCCCGCAACGCCGTCTAGAGTGAGAGTACGGACCGGTTTGCCGTGACGGGTTGAGAGCTGGAGGAGAGGCCTCCGGCGCCCGTCGCGGAGAACCGCGATGTCCAGACATTACGCTCGCGCCGGCGCCGACCGGTCAAGCCTCTATGACGATATCACCAGCAAGATCATCGCCGAACTGGAAGCAGGGCGCTTTCCCTGGGTGCAGCCCTGGGGCACGGCGGCGGCGCAAGCGCCCCTTGCCATGCCGGCCAATGCCGCGACAGGCCGCGCCTATTCCGGGATCAACGTGCTGATCCTGTGGGGTGCGGTCGTCGAGCAAGGCTTTCCCATCCAGGGCTGGCTGACTTTCCGCCAGGCGCTATTGCTGGGCGGCCATGTCCGCAAGGGCGAACACGGCACCACCGTCGTCTATGCTGACCGCTTCATCCCTGACGACGAGAAGCATCGCGCGCGGGAAACCGGCGAGGCGGCACAGGCCATACCGTTCCTGAAACGCTTCATCGTGTTCAACGTAGCGCAATGCGAAAATCTGCCCGACGATCTGGCCGCGGCTCCGCCTGCACCAGAACCCGGACTGATCGAGCCTACAGTCGAGGCGCTGATCAAGGCGACAGGTATCGATTTTCGCATCGGTGGCAGCAGTGCCTATTATGTGCCGGCGCAGGACTACGTGCGGGTGCCGCCCCCGCAGGCCTATTTCGAGACCATCGACTGGCACCGCACCGCCCTGCATGAGCTTGGGCATGCGACCGGCCATGCCTCCCGCGTCGGCCGCGACCTCGGAGGCGCCTTCGGCACCAAGAGATATGCTTTCGAGGAACTGGTCGCCGAGATGAACGCAGCCTTCTGCTGCGCCTCGCTTGGCATCGTGCCAACCGCGCGCCACGCCGATTACCTGGCCTCCTGGCTCGAGGTCCTGCGCGAAGACAACCGCGCCATCGTTCGTGCCGCCTCCCAGGCCAGCAAGGCGGCCGACTGGCTGCTTGCCTTCCTGCCGCAACCTGACGGTGCGGCCAGGGCAGGCCCGGCCGACGTCGATGAGGCCGAGATCGACAGGAGGGCGGCATGATCCTCCTCACCGACGAACTGCGCGAGCGCCTGCTCGCCAATGGCCGCGAGCGCAACGCCGATCACGCACCGGTCGTGAAGCTCTTCAATCCGCTCGGCGAAGGAACCTGGCTCGCGACGGAGCTGGGTGCCGATGGCGACGCCATGTTCGGTCTCGCCGATCTCGGCTATCCCGAGTTGGGCAGTTTCTCACTCCTCGAGATGACGTCGGTCCGGCTGCCATTCGGCATGGGCATCGAGCGCGACATTCTCTTTGCCACCGACCTGCCGATTTCGGCCTGGGCACAAGCCGCCCGCCGGGCCGGAAGCATTCGCAACGCCGAACGCGTCCTCTACCTGGCCGCCCAGTCTGGTCGGGAGGGCGCGTGAGATCTCAGCTTGAAATCCGCAAGGCCGCAGATGCGTAAAGCGTGTCTGCGGCCTTGTGTCCCTTCAGATCCGAGTGCAGCGCAGTCCTCAGAGTAAGAGGGCTGCGCCTTCCTTTGTGACGGGTTTGGAGGTCGAGAGAGTCTCGGCCGCCCGTCGCGGAGATAGTCCACATGGTTACGCCCAAGCAGAAGATCACCCTCAACGCCTCGCGTGATATCCCCTTCAACAAGCTGATGCTGAGCCAGTCCAATGTCCGGCGCATCAAGCGCGGGGAAACGATCGAGGACCTTGCCGCCTCGATCGCACGGCGTGGCCTGCTCCAGAGCCTCAACGTCCGGCCAGTGTTGGATAGCGAGGGCAACGAGACCGGCATGTTTGAGGTGCCGGCTGGCGGGCGCCGCTATCGCGCGCTGGAACTGCTGGTCAAGCAGAAGCGCATGATCAAGACCGAGCCAGTTCCCTGCGTCGTCACCAACGCCAACAGTGAGGTCCCGATCGAGGAGGATTCACTTGCCGAGAATTTTCAGCGCGAAGATTTACATCCGTTGGACATGTTTCGCGCCTTCCAGACCCTGCACGACCAAGGCGCCAGCCACGAGGAGATTGCGGCACGCTTCTTCGTGTCCGCTACCTTTGTCCAGCAGCGCCTGCGACTCGCAAAAGTTTCGCCCAAGCTGCACGAGGTCTACGAGCAGGAGGGCATGCAGCTCGAGCAGCTCATGGCCTTTACCGTGACCGACGACCACACCCGCCAGGAGCAGGTCTGGGAGGCGCTCGAAAACTCCTGGTCGAGGGAACCGCAGCAGATCCGGCGCCTTTTGACGGAGACCACGGTGCGCGCGACCGATCGCCGGGCGCTGTTCGTCGGTGTCGAGGCGTATGTCGCCGCCGGCGGCGTGGTGCTGCGCGACCTGTTCGAGTCCGACAATGGCGGCTGGCTGCAGGAGCCCGTTCTGCTCGACCGCTTGGTCCGGGACAAGCTCAAGTCCGCCGCCGACGAGATCGCGGAAGAGGGTTGGAAATGGATCGTCGTCGATGTCGATCTGCCCTATGGCCACGATCACGGCTTGCGGGCACTGGCCGGCACCCCCGTCAATCTGACCGACGCGGAGCGGGCGGAACGCGAAGCCCTGCGCGCGGAGTACGATCGGCTGCAAGCCGAGTATGGCGAATCCGACGAACTCCCCGACGAGGTCGATCAGCGTCTCGGCGAGATCGAGTCTGCGCTTGAGGCCTTCGAGAGCCGGCCGATGAACTACGATCCCGCCGATATCGGCCGCGCCGGTGCCTTCATCAGCATCGACCGTGCCGGGGACCTGATCGTCGATCGCGGATATGTGCGCCCCGAGGACGAAGCGATGCAAGCGGTCGACGATGACGCCGCCGAGCCCGACGGTGCGACCGAGAGCGAGGAGGGCAGGGACGATACTTCGGTTCGCCGCGCCACCATCACCATCGGCGCGCAAACGTCCGAGCCCGATGAGGATGACTGCGACGCCACCAAGCCGCTGCCCGAACGCCTGGTGATCGAGCTCACCGCGCATCGCACGTTGGCGCTACGCAATGCCGTGGCCGAGAACCAGCATGTGGCGATCACGGCGCTGTTGCATCGGCTCGTCCTCGACACCTTCGGTCATCGCTCCGCGACCGGCTGCCTCGAGGCGTTCGTCCGACATGTCCACTTGCCGACGCAAGACGCCGAGCTGAAAGACAGCCCCGCGGCCAAGGCGATCGACGAACGCCATGAGGCGTGGAAGAGGGACATCCCGCTCGGTGACGACCAGACTCTGTGGGCCTGGCTCGACAGTCTCGATGAAGCCAGTCAGCACACACTGCTGGCGCATTGCGTCAGCTATGGGATCAACGCGCTGTTCGAGCGCCCTAACCCCTATGGCAGCGGCGTCTCCCAGCACGGGCTGGAGCAACGCTTGCGCGAAGCCGACCGGCTCTCCCACGCCACCGGGCTCGACATGGTGGATGCGGGTTGGCGTCCGACGGTCGAGAACTATCTCGGTCGCGTTACCAAGGCCCGCATCCTCGAAGCCGTGCGTGAGGGCGTCGGCGAGCAGGCAGCTCAACTCATCGACCACCTCAAGAAGGGCGACATGGCCAAGGAGGCCGAACGCATCCTTGCCGATAGTGGCTGGCTACCCGAACCGCTCCGTCTGATCGATCAGGACGCACCGCCCGCGCAGCCGGGCGAGGGCGAGGAACCTGACCTGCCCGAATTCCTCGCGGGCGATGACGAAGACGACTCGGCGGCAGCCGATGAGGTCATCGCTCACGCGGTCGCTGCCGAATAGCACCCATCGACTGGGCGCCTCCGGCCTCCCCGTTTCCCTTCACCTCACCCTCGTGGCCCGACTCCCTGTCGGGCCTTTTCTCTTCAGGAGACATCCATGTCCGCCCACATCGTCTATGACAACGCCCCGCTCGGCTCGCTGATCCGCTACTCGGGCGGCACCCCCAAACCGCCCGCGCGCTTTGCAGCCGGCGCTATCTTCGCCGCCGCCGGCCTGCTGCTTCCCCGTCTCGAACGCGGCGAGTGCATCGACGCGCCAAAGCTGCGCTCGGCGATGGACGCCGCATTCGGCGCCTCCGACGCCGCCGGCGCCTGGGACTGGAAGCAGGCCTACGATGCCTGCGAGACCGCGACGGTCCTTTTCCTGCGCAAGTACGGAAAGGCGTTGTTCCGCCAGGCCGCGTCGCCGGCTCTCCGGCTTTCCGCATTGTCGAAGATCGCCGGTCTCATGCCGACGCATACCCGCCGATCCGAAGAGGCGCAGACCTTCCAGCAATTCTCGACGCCGATTCCGCTCGGCCTGGTCGCGGCAACGGCCGCCGCCATCACGCCCGCCGACCGTGTGCTGGAGCCTTCCGCCGGCACCGGGCTGCTCGCCATCCTGGCCGAGACAGCCGGCGCCTCGCTCGTCCTCAACGAGCTTGCCGAGACGCGCGCGGCACTTCTCTCCTGCCTCTTTCCGGCCGTCTCCGCCAGCCGCTTCGACGCCGCCCAGATCGACGACCATCTCGATCCCGGCGCCGTGCCGAGCGTGGTGCTGATGAACCCGCCTTTTTCGGTCATGGCCAATGTCGAGGGCCGGATGGCCGACGCAGCCTGGCGGCATATCGCCTCGGCGCTGGCGCGTCTTGCGCCTGGCGGGCGGCTGGTGACGATCACCGGTGCGAACTTCGCGCCCGACCATCCGGCCTGGACCGCCGCCATCACTCGCCTGCAGGAACGTGGCCGCGTCGTCTTCTCCGCTGCCATCGACGGCTCGGCCTACGCCAAGCATGGCACGACCTTTCCGACACGTCTCACCGTTATCGACAAGCTCCCGGCGGACGATCCCACCGTCTTCGCGGATGCTCCCGGCATCGCTCCGGATGCGGCGACGCTCCTCGCGTGGATTGAGGAGCGCCTTCCCGCGCGGCCGCCGGTCGTGATGGCCGCCGTTTCCAGCGCGGCATCGGCGGTCGCCGCGCCCCGCCCCGTGCACCGCTATCTCACACGATCGGCGAGAACCACGCCACGCATGTCGATCGCCGAACCGGAAGCCATCGACCTCGCCTATGAGGCTGTCGACTGGCAGGCGGCCGAGGACGGCCAGATCAGCGACGCCATCTATGAGGCCTACGGGCTTCAGGCGATCCGCATCCCCGGCTCTCGGGCTCACCCCACCCAGCTCGTCCAATCGGCGGCCATGGCCTCGGTGGCGCCACCCAAGCCGAGCTACCGGCCGCGCCTGCCGAAGAACGTCCTTGACCTGCTCTCGGACGCGCAGCTCGAGACCGTCATCTATGCCGGCGAGGCTCACGCCGAGTATCTCGCCGGCGCCTGGATGCTCGACGATACCTTTGACGTGGTTAGCGCCGCGGCCGATGACACCGCGGGGGCCGTGCGCTTCCGGCAAGGCTTCATGATCGGCGACGGCACGGGTGTAGGCAAGGGCCGCGAGTCCGCCGCCGTCATTCTCGACAATTGGATGCAGGGCCGGCGCAAGGCGGTCTGGATCTCCAAGTCCGACAAGCTCATCGAGGATGCGCAGCGCGACTGGTCGGCGCTCGGCATGGAGCGCCTGCTGATCACGCCGCTTTCGCGTTTCCCGCAGGGCAAGCCGATCGTGCTGCCGGAAGGCATCCTATTCACCACCTATGCCACGCTGCGCTCCGACGATCGCGGCGAGAAGGTTTCGCGGGTCAAACAAATCGTCGAATGGTTGGGTCCGGATTTCGATGGGGTCATCATTTTCGACGAGGCGCACGCCATGCAAAACGCCGGTGGCGGCAAGGGCGAACGCGGCGACGCCGCTCCCTCCCAGCAAGGCCGTGCCGGCCTCAGGCAACAGCACGCCCTGCCGAATGCCCGCATCGTCTATGTGTCGGCGACTGGCGCCACCACCGTCCACAACCTCGCCTATGCCCAGCGGCTCGGCCTCTGGGGCGGCGAGCATTTTCCATTCTCGACCCGAACCGAGTTCGTCGAGGCGATCGAGGCCGGCGGCGTGGCGGCGATGGAAGTGCTGGCACGCGACCTCAGGGCACTCGGCCTCTATACGGCCCGCTCGCTCTCCTTCAACGGCGTCGAATACGAACTGCTCGAGCATGAGCTGACGCCCGAACAGGTCCGCATCTATGACGCGTACGCTGGGGCCTTCGGCGTCATCCATAACAATCTCGATGCGGCGATGCAGGCGGCCAACATCACAGGCAGCACCGGCACGCTCAATGCCCAGGCCAAGACGGCCGCGCGCAGCGCCTTTGAAAGCGCCAAGCAGCGCTTCTTCGGTCATTTGTTGACCAGCATGAAGACGCCGACCCTGATCCGCTCCATCACCCGCGATCTGGAGGAGGGCCATGCGGCCGTTGTCCAGATCGTCTCGACGGGCGAGGCGCTCATGGAACGGCGGCTGGCCGAGCTGCCGACTGAGGAATGGAACGACGTCCGAGTCGACATCACGCCGCGCGAGTATGTCCTCGACTATCTAGCCCATTCCTTCCCGGTGCAGCTCTATGAGCCCTTCACCGACTCCGAAGGCAATCTGTCGTCGCGCCCGGTCTATCGCGATGGCCAGCCCGTCGAGAGCCGCGAGGCGGTCGCCCGGCGCGAGGAGCTGATCGCCAAACTCGCCAGCTTGACGCCTGTCCCCGGCGCGCTCGACCAGATCGTCCAGCATTTCGGGGTGGACATCGTGGCCGAGGTCACCGGTCGCTCGCGCCGCATTGTCCGCAAGAGCGAGCGCCTTGTCGTCGAAAACCGTACCGGGTCAGCCAACCTCGCCGAGACGCAGTCCTTCATGGATGACCACAAGCGCGTTCTGGTTTTTTCGGACGCGGGCGGAACGGGGAGGAGCTACCACGCCGAACTGTCGGCCCGGAACACGAGACTGCGTGTGCATTACCTGCTGGAAGCTGGCTGGAAGGCCGACACCGCCATTCAGGGCCTGGGACGCACGCATCGCACCAATCAGGCGCAGCCGCCGCTCTTCCGGCCGATCTCGACCAATGTGAAGGCGGAAAAGCGCTTCCTCTCGACGATCGCGCGGAGGCTCGATACGCTGGGCGCAATCACGCGCGGCCAGCGCCAGACCGGCGGCCAGGGCCTGTTCCGGCCAGAGGACAATCTGGAAAGCCACTATGCCCGCGATGCGCTACGGCAACTCTATCTGCTGATCGTACGCGGCAAGGTCGAGGGCTGCTCGCTCGAGCGTTTCGAGGCGGCGACCGGTCTCAAGCTGATGGATGCCAATGGCATCAAGGACGAGTTGCCGCCGATCACCACCTTTCTCAATCGCCTGCTCGCACTGACCATTGCGCTGCAGGGCGTGCTGTTCGGTGCCTTCGAGCAACTGCTGGCGGCGCGCGTCGAGGGCGCGATCGCGTCAGGAACCTACGACGCCGGACTGGAGACGCTGCAGGCCGAAAACTTCGTCGTCACCGATCGGCAGGTGATCTACACCCATCCGCGCACCGGCGCCGAAAGCCGCCTGCTCACGATCACCGAACGCAAGCGCAATCGGCCCGTCACGCTCAATGCGGCTCTCGATCATCTCCGCGATCCGCCTGCCGTACTGCTCATCAACGAGCAATCGGGCCGAGCCGCCGTACGGATCCCGACCCCCAGCGTCATGCTCGACGATGGCGAGGTCGAGCGACGTGTCCGCCTGATCCGGCCGATGGAAGGCCAGAACATGCCGCTCAAGGCCATGGGCGAAACACGCTGGGTCGAGGCCGACCGCGAGGCTTTCACAACTTCCTGGACGGGCGAAATCGCCGGTGTGCCGGAGTTTTCGGACTCGGTCTTGCACATGGTCACCGGCCTCCTGCTGCCGATCTGGAAGCGCCTGCCCAATGACTCGACCCGCGTTTATCGACTTCAGACCGACGAGGGCGAGCGCCTCATCGGCCGCCGCGTCTCGCCGGCATGGGCCGCCAACGCCTCTGCGACGAACGTGGTTGCGCTGTCGCCGGAGCAGGCGTTTGCGGCTCTGATGGACGGCCGGACCATCCTCGATCTTGCCGAGGATCTCCAGCTTCGCCGCAGCCGCGTCATGGGCGCGTGGCGCATCGAATTGTCCGGCTTCACCGACACGATGCGCGAGCGCCTCACCGCCTACGGTCTCTTCCACGAGATCATTTCGTGGAAGCTCAGGATGTTCGTGCCGATCGACGCCAACGGCCTCGCGGTGCTGGAGCGCGTGCTCGACCGCTTCCCAATCGAGCGGGTCAGTGAGCGGGAGGCTGCATGATTCCGCGTCACGCTGCATCCGACCTCGCACACCGCCTCGGCGAATATGCCGAGGCGGTGTGCCGTCATTACCTCTCCAATGGCCGTCGCCAAGGCAAATACTGGACCGTCGGCGACGTCCGCAACGCGCCGGGCCGCTCGATGTTCGTGCGTCTGCAGCCATCCCCGAAGGGACCGCCAGGCAAATGGAC
>NZ_JAPFQA010000004.1 GCF_027563465.1 Mesorhizobium qingshengii
GATTGAGGTATCCGAGCGTCGTCACTCCCCTTGAGAAAGACAGGTATAATTCCGGCGTTCCCGACGCGGGATAGGCCCGTTTCGGCGAACAGGAGGGTAAGATGCTGCGCGCAATATTCAGGGTTCTGGCTATCGTCGTCCTCTGCTCCACCGCCGTCGGAATCACGGCAAGTCTGACCATGGCTGACACGCGTGACGCTGGCCACAAGCCGGGTGATAGGGGACACTAGGTCCACTGCCCAATCCCGACGCGAGATCGGTCAATTCGTCACCGCCCAAGTTGATGGCCCGTTGCTCCCGCGGCGGGCCTATCTTTCGCCCAAGGCAGCAAGATCGCTGGGGTGTGACAGGTAAGCTTGGAGAATGAACCGACAGTTCGAATCCCGGCAAATCCTGCAAACGTAGCCCAGGATACAGCGCCGATCGGAAGGCAGCACGGTGCGTCAAATGAAACCGTGCTGCCTCCTGTGTTCAGCGATTTCCCAAATCAGCCGGCAGGCCTGTAAGCGCAGGCAGCCTTTTTGGCGACTGCAATCACGGCTTTCATGTCGAGTTCTTCGAGCACGACGACGTCGCTCACCGAGCCGCTTGCCCGCACCGCCAGCGTTAAGCCCATCCCAGCGGATTGATCCGGCACTTCACCGTTGATGACGACGTCATTGATGGTACGCGTAAACATCATGCTGGCTACTTTGCCGCCGACGCTTTCAAAAAGCGCCTTGACGGCAGCTTCCCAATCCCAGTCGGAGAGGCGCGGAAATATCCACCACAAGCCCCAAGGAAAGCTTCGCCCCCCAGCAGGCGCGCTTGCACGAATGTCAATAACGACGTGGCCGCAACGAAAGTATCAGCCCGACCACCAAGCCGAGAACGAACCCGAGCGGCCCTGTGATGAAGATGCCGAGCAGCGGCCCCTGGTTGGCCTCGGGCGTGAAGATGAGCGGCCCAACGAACCCGCCGACAAAGCCGACGACGCCCAGGATCACGCCCCAGCGGAACATAGTAGCGATCATGTATCCCCCAAAACCTCGCCCCGATTTGCTTACGAATCTGCAAGTCGCGCATCTGAGCCTAGTCCAATAGGCTGACCGGGGAGCAGCGAATTCATTCAGCCCTTCGCTACTCCCTGGGTTCCCCACACCCGACAGCCCGCTGCACCCCCCAAAAATCCCGGCAGCGGGCTGGTTCCCGCGGCGGTCCTGGACGAACGCAAAACCACCGACTGATCAAGTCGTCAAGTTGGCGATGTGGCCCGCTGCCTCGGTGGCGGGTCTCCTGGCCTGGAACAAAAGAGCGGCGATCCGGTTTCAGCGGGATGGGAGGAAATGGCTATGCCAAACAAAATCAAAGATCCGTCACCGAAACCCGACCCGGAGAAGGCACCCATCCGTCGCCGCGAAAAGGAAGCACCGCCAGAGCTAGAACATGTCAATCCGCCACCGCGAGATGTGCGAGAGGCACCGGTCCCAAATCCAAACGGCGAGAAGAATTGTTAAGCGCCGGCCGCATGCGGCGACGATGAGTTGCGGGTGGCTGTGCGTTTTAGCCAGTGCACCTCCGGCATGATAATTGCTTCCACATCCCTGAGGGGGAAATGGCTGGGCCAATGCATCGAAATGATGAAGAACTGTGCAATTGGGCGGGCGCAAGGGGCATCACGATCTACCAGCGATCAAAGACTGTCTGGATTGCGGCGGGAACGTATCGGGGCCGTGAATATGAGGTGAAGGGCCGTACTCCTGCCCTTGCGCTTGCATTGTGGATGGAGGCCGCGCAGTACCGAGGTTCGGGAATATAGGGCAGCAGGGTGCGGCCGACGCCTTCGGGTCAGGGTGGCTCCATCGAGCGCCGGCCTTGGCAGGGTTGGGGTCCTGCCACCGCATAAAATTAGCTGATTCTAAAATATCAAGGAATAGTGTGATTGCGCAAAGGTGCCATTCCGATGGTCGCCTTCGCCGAACTCGTCTCCGTCGATGGAGCGGGACTCCGCTGCCCCCGTTGCCAATGAAGGACGAGGCGGGCGGCACGCACTTCAAGATGAGGGAGGCGCCGACGCCCCCACGTCTCGCAGCATCCTAGAATCGGTCGTTCACCGCTGTGAACCGGCCGTGAGCGAATAGGAGCGATGGGTTGGGCTCCAGCCGCACGACCGTGGGGGGCTTGATGTGAACCCTCTGGCCTTCCGCAAATGCCAGGGCGAATGATTTCAGCGCGAAAGAGTAGGTGCGCTCTTCGTCATGCTCGACAACACGCACGAACCACTCGCCGTCGGCCTCAAACACTTCGACTCGGGTTCCCGAGAGCCCGCCGTAGCTGGTCAGATAACCGCCGATATCGCGCTGGGAACGGGCCACCGCTTTCCTCCCATGTAGAAAAATATGCAACCATGCTAATGAAGATACCCTGCAATGAACTATGACATGGCTCACATAGCTTTCGGCCAGGCCAATTGGATCCCTGTTTTGCGGATCAATGCATGCGTTTGAAGTTCATCCCCCACTGATGCCAACTCTGTGGAACTCAGAGCCTATAGCTGCCCTATCCCAACTGCCTTTCAAAAACCGGCAGATAGCCATGGTCGATGCCATTGGCCGTAAGGTGCGGATCGAGGAGCTCGCGCCGAAGCCGACGAAGGTCGCGCGCCTCACTCAAATCGCTGCCGGCGCTCCGACCCTGGCGGTCGCAGAGAAGATGGCCGGCGCCAGTTGGGCGGGGTGGGCTTTGGGGTGACGCCGGCCAAGCGGACATCAAATCCGCCGCGATTGTAATATGCGCCAGCCGTCAGGGTGCGGTTATGGTGTGATCGCGGAAGCCGTTAGAACTTCATTGCCAGACCGACCCTGAAATCATGTGTCTGAACTGTGTGTTCGAGCACGCAGCCGCCGCCACAATATTCAAGCGTCTTCTTGCCGAAAAACGAGAAGTCGTATTCGCCGCGCAGGAACACGTTGTGGGTCAACGCCACATCGACGCCAGCGCCTACGATACCGCCCACAATTGTTCCGTCGCGCTCGGCCGAGCCGCCAGGATAGAACGTCTTCAGCTTTGCTGCGGTGACACCGGCCGTCACGAACGGCAAATACCGCCCCATGTCCATACCAACCCGGCCCTTCAACGATCCGAATAAACCGGTGGAGGCATCAAGGATGCCTGGCCCCGGAATGTCGTCGAAAGTGTTCTTCTTGAAGCGATATCCCAACTCGCCTTCGACGCCGTAGACGACCTTGCCCGATTGGAAGTTGTAGCCGGCAAAACCGCCAAGGGTCGCCGAGCCGACACTGTGCGTGGCACTGGCGCCGATGTTCGGCTCGTGAATCTTGTAGTGCTCAAGCGTTCCGGCGCCAAACACGCCTGCATAAGGCCCTTGCCATGTCCATTCTGGGGTTTCGGTCGGCGTTGCCATATCGGCGGCCATCACCGGTGTGCACAGTGCAAGACCAAAAACAGAAGCGAGCAAGAAACTCTTCATCAGAATCCCCACCGAATTCGATAAAGCCTAAAGTATATCAGCTTAGTCGGTTCTGTATGTAGCCACAAAGTCACAGGCTCAAAACAAACGTGGCGAGATTCCTTACGAATCCGTAAGTCGCCGATCCGTGCAAAGCCAGCTAACCGTCACCGGTGGCAGCGAACGGCACTTCGCTGCCCGGTGGGCCTCCACCCGCCGAAACCAATGGCCCGCTGCCTGCTCAGTCTGCCCGGCAGCGGGCTGTCGGCCTTCTTACGAATCCGTATGTAGCGCATCTGAGCCTGGGTCCCATATGTTGGCCGGGAGCAGTGAAAACTGGTTCACCCCTTCGCTGCTCGGTGGGTTCCCAAACCCGACAGCCCGCTGCTACCCCCAACAAAAATCAGGCAGCGGGCTGGTTCCCACAGTGAGCCTACATTTCGTTGTTTTCGATGATCCCGGCTTTGGCGTCGGGCAGCTTGTGATCGGGCGATTGGCAAGTATGTCGGCTCGGCCTTCATCAATTCCAGCCGTGCGATCCGCGAAGACGAGCCGCTCCTCGGAAAGTCCGCACTCGTCGCGGACCCACGAGAGAAATGTGCCGTGCGGCATCTTTGCCTTCTGCCGCTCCAATGCCTGTCCGATCTCGATTCCCTTCTTCGCAATGTCGTCAACGCGGGTCCGGACAAGGGCGGCGTCTTGCCATTGTGACGTAAGTCACAGCCGCCAGTCCATTTCCAAGCCATGCTTGCCGTCGGTCGGAATTCCCGACAGCTCAGCTTTGGAGATGATCCATGCCTGGTGGTGGACCCGAAGATTTTCCCGAGATGGAAGGCGCCTTTGAAGGACATAGCATGGGCCATGATTGGAAAGCAGGGACGGGCTTCGGCCCTGCTGGCGGCAATGACGGCGGCGTGCAGGAGTTTACCGGGGTCTACTTTGCATCATGTCAAGATTGCCCGCAGGCCGGAGGTTGGATTGGACCAAATCGGCCAACGCGAGAACAGGCTCAGGCCGACGCTGACGCCCACAATGAGAGCCATCCGGGTCACCGAGCGGGAGTGGCTTGAATTTCACATATGTCAGCTTGGCTTAATGTGCCGACGTTGATCGCGTAAGCCCTTGGCAAGCGATCGGCGCGATGAAAATAATTCTCCGGTTGCGGCGACCCCTTCAACGGAGATCGCCATGTCAAAGACCCTCGCCGATACCCTTGCCGCCAACGAGTCGCTCAGCATCACCTGCGGGCATCCGGCCTGCTGCAAATCGACAAAGCTCGATATCCAGGCGCTGGTCGCCAGGCTAAGGCCGGATCACGGCTCAATGCATCAGGATCTGGTTGGGCTGTTCGGCTGATCGAGATGCAAGGCCGCGGGCCGCGATCGCCTGCCGGCGTTCTTCACAGTCATTCCCGTTTACGAAGGCCAGCAGCGCGAGCGGAACCGCGACTGGAAGCCGACATTCGAACGACGGTCATGAAAATGGCCGGCGCCAGCCGGGGATCGGGTGGGCTTTCGGAGGCGCCGGCCAAGCGGACATCAGGCCCGCAGCCATACAGACATGACCGATTGGCCAGCGGGCGCCAAACGGCGCGATCGCGAAATGCCAGTCTTGCCGAGACGGCCCCGGACGATCACGCCGAAGCGGTCGTCGTAACTAGAAGTGGTAGTTTATGCCCACCCGAACCGTGTCGAAATTGATGCGATCGACAGACGGAAACGGGGGGTTTAGGGAGGTGATGCTCGGTGTTCCCAAGTCCACGTGCAGGTACTCGGCTTTAAAAGAGAGGTGCTGATTGAAGGCCCATTCTACGCCGGCGCCGGCGCTCCAGCCCCACCTGGTATCGCTATAGCTACAGGTCGGAGTGAAACCGCACGCCCCGAGGTCGGCCGACCCTTTGACGTGGCCGACTGCAAAACCGCCCGTCGCGTAAGGTAGGAAATTTTCGAACGCATATCCAACTCGCGCGCGGCCGGTGCCGTACCAGTTGATCTCGGCGCTACAGCCTTCGATGTAGCATGGTGCAGAGGGGGCGGGTGCGACGACATCGCCCTTCATGTCGGCGTACGATATATCCCCCTCGATACCGAACACCCATTGTCCACGCTGCCAATTGTAGCCTGCCGTGGCGCCGCCAACGAAACCATTGGCGTCGAAGTCCACCGACGACCCAAAGTAATTGGACGTGTTCCTGTCCCAGCCATAGCCAGCGACCCCGCCGATATAGGCGCCGGACCAGTTGAAATTTGCCGCCCCAACGTCCGTCGCTACGGCGTCGGCGGCAAGCGCGGAGCCGGCAACGAGTGACAGAAACCCCGCAAGCAGAATGGACAAGATGCGCATCGATATCCCCTAGCCACGTAATATCTTCAAATTGCGATAAGATCAGAAATTCTTCATGTAATCTGTGCTGTTCCTGTAACACTTGGCAAATATCCATCTGGTCGGGGTGTTTGCAGCAGCATGAGGTGCGGGTCGCAGACGGACCCGCACCAATCACTCTCGCCGAGTGTCCGCACCTATCGTGCCGGCCTAGCCGTCTACAACGCCCACGTTCCCGACGATGATGACAGGTTCATGGAAAGATATGTCGATCTGTGGCGGGTTCCTTTCGATGTTCTTTCTGAAGCCCCTTGGCATGCCCAAGGGCATGGACCCGCGCACATATGGCGCCAGGAAGTCGAGAAGCGCGTGAATGACCTTCTAGACCGCGCCATGAGCCTCATAACGGCGCTCGACTGCATGGAGGCCGATTGGGATCTGGTGGACACCGCAGACGATGAGCCGTCGTCAGGCTGGGGGCATCGCGGCGGGCAATCGTTTCTTGTTTGGCACCGCGCCTATCCCGGTCCACGCAGCACATGCGATCTGGAGCTCGACAGCTGCGACGACGAGGACGGCGGCGACCTGGAGGGTACTGCCCGGGAGACCACGGCGAAACCGTCATGTGGCCCGACGACTTGGAATCGCAGGGAGTGCTCGTGAGGTCAGGGCTATGATCACCGTGCTCAATCCCAAGTGCCCGGGGGCGGAGGGTGACTAAGTGCCTTGAAAAGATTTGGCTCCCCGGGCCGGATTCGAACCAGCGACCAACCGGTTAACAGCCGGTTGCTCTACCACTGAGCTACCGGGGAACGGAGGCTCTCATGCGAGTGGCGCAGCCTATAGCTGCCCTTTTCGGCTTTGCAAAGAAGCATTTCGCATTTTTCCGAGGCTTTTTCGCACCGCGGTTTCTCGCAATCGTCCCAGGAGCCCCTCATATAAGCCCTCTTACCAAGGGACAGGGAACCGAAAAGCGTGTCTGCGGCTTTGGTTCAATGACGGTCCTGAACGGTCAAACGGGTCAATCTTTCGAGACGATGACAGCACAAGACAACCATATGCCGGCGCGGAAAATTTCGGTTTTGGGCCGCGAGTTCAAAATGCCGCGCTCGCGTGGCCTCAGAATCGCGATCGGTATGCTGCTGACCGTCGGCGGCATCCTCGGTTTCCTGCCGATCCTCGGCTTCTGGATGGTGCCGCTCGGATTTCTGGTGCTGTCCTATGAATTCGCCATGGTTCGCCGCCACCGCCGGCGCTTTGTCGTCTGGTGGGAACGGCGACGTCGACCGGATTGAAGTTCGATGGTGCAAGATGGCACGCCTTAGCGGTCGGCGTGCTCCTTCGGTGCCTCGCGGATCTGCCTGAGAATCGCCACGGCTGAGGCGAGCTTCGCACGGTCCAGGGCGACAGGCTGCTGGCACCGCCGATACATGGGCGGTCAAAGGCATTGCGCTAAAGCTCATCGCATCGCGGCAGCGACAGGCCGGCTGGCGCGCTCCTGTCTTTTGCCGCCATTGCAGCATGGCTGGCGCCTCCTGTCCTGCTCAACACCTGGGTCGCTCTCCGGTTTCTTCCGACGGCGGCCCATGCTAAACAAATCGCTAATATATCGTTGCGATTCCCGGAGCTTGAGGATTTGACACATGCCGCCCGGATTGGCGCCGAGGAAACCGTTCGGAATGCACGGTGGCCGCTTGACGGCATTTTCGCCGCAACCTATTGGAACCGGGTGGAACGCCGGGAGCAACGAGGCCTCGTGGCGGAGTGGTTACGCAGAGGACTGCAAATCCTTGCACCCCGGTTCGATTCCGGGCGAGGCCTCCAATGCCCGAGCTCCCGCGCATCCGCGCCGGAGCTTGAAGTTCCGGTCGAAATGAACCGCGCCTCTGGCGCGGCAAGCGGATTGGTTGGGACATGAACGCTGATTTTTCCGAACGTCGCGTCAAGATGGTCGATGGTCAGGTTCGCACCACCGATGTGACCAGCGCGCCATTGCTGGAAGCAATGCTTGTCGTGCCGCGAGAGGTCTTTGTCGGCACCGGCCAGCGCGATCTCGCCTATATCGACGAGGACATCCGCATTGCCGATGGCGCGGGTGGCGCGCGCTACCTCATGGAACCTTCGCCGCTGGCCAAGCTGATGCAACTGGCTGAGATAAGCCAGACCGATTCGGTACTCGATGTCGGCTGCGGCACCGGCTACGCCGCGGCCATCCTGTCGCGACTGGCCGGCTCCGTGGTGGCGCTCGAGAGCGATTCGGCGCTGGCCGAGACCGCCAGATCGACACTTTCATCGCTTGGCTGCGGCAATGTGACCGTGGTGCAGGGGGCCTTGTCGCAAGGTCATGCCGCCAAGGCGCCCTATGACGTCATTTTCATCGGCGGCAGCGTCGAGGACGTGCCGGCACCGCTGCTCGACCAGCTTGCCGAAGGCGGTCGCCTTGTCGCCGTTGAAGGGCAAGGCAATTCCGGTGTGGCCCGGCTTTTTTTCAAGGCAGGGGGGGTTGTAACCGGAAGACGTGCGTTTAATGCGGCAATTAAGCCACTACCGGGGTTCGAACGTGCGCGTGCCTTCGAATTCTGAGTGATTTTGCCTTGCAGGACAGGCTTTGTCATGGTCGCTTGTGTTTGAACAATCGTTGCTGATCCGCAAACTGGGGGCGCTTTGGGGCTGAGCAGCAGGGAACACCAAACACGCGGCGCCGGTTGCTCACAGGGAGAGGCTGGCGTGGCGTGGTTCCCATGGAAAACGAATGAGGGATACACCGTGCTGTCTGTACGCAAGAGCCTTTTTGCCGCCATCCTCGTTTCCGCGACCGCGCTTTCTCCATTCTCGGCTTCGGCGGAAACCATCCTTGGCGCGCTTGCAAAGGCCTATCAGAACAATTCCCAGCTCAATTCCGCCCGCGCAGGCGTCCGTGTCACCGATGAAAGCGTCGCCATCGCCAAATCGGGCTGGCGGCCGACCGTCACAGGCTCGGCAAGTATCGATTACTCCAGCAGCCACATCAACGGCACGGACAGAAGCGCCCGTCTGACCACTGGCAACTTTGGCGTCCAGATCAATCAGACGCTGTTCGACGGCTTTCAAACCAGGAACAATGTGGCCGCCGCCGAATCGCAGGTCCGCGCGTCGGTCGAAAGCCTGCGCAACACCGAAGAGAACATCCTGTTCAGCGCGGCCCAGGCGTATATGAACGTGATTCGCGACCGGCAGGTGGCCGTGTTGACCGAGCAGAACCTGCAATTCCTGACTGAAACGGCGCGTGCGGCGCGTTCGCGCTTCGATGTTGGCGAAGGTACGCGTACCGATGTGGCGCAGGCCGACGCTTCGCGGGCTGCCGCCGTGGCATCGCTGAGCGCCGCCCGGGCGCAGGCGCTGGCAAGTGCCGCCCTCTATCGTCAGATCGTCGGTGACGAGCCGGGCAAGCTCAAAGCCGCTTCGCCGGTGGCAAAGCTGTTGCCATCGAGCCTCGCCGCCGCCGTCGGGGTAGCCTCGAATGAGCACCCGGCCATCCTTGCCACCCAGCATCTGGTCGACGCCGCCGGCTTTTCGGTGAAATCGGCTGAAGGCGCCCTGCTGCCGCAGCTGTCTGCTTCCGCCGGTGTTTCGAGCGCTTATCGCAATACCGTGCCGGGCTCCGTTTCGACGCAGGATGGCACCACAAATTCGGCCAGCATCGGGGCCACGCTGACCATCCCGATCTATTCGGGCGGCCGCACCTCGGCGATCGTGCGCCGGGACAAGGAATCGCTCAGCCAGGCCCGCATCGAAGTCGACGTCAGCCGCGACCAGGTGCGTCAGGCGGTCACAGCCGCCTGGACCGAGTATACCGCCGCGCAGCAAAGCCTCGCGGCCAACAGGCAAGTGATCGAGGCCGCGAAGCTGGCACTCAACGGTGTTATCGAAGAACGCAATGTCGGCCAGCGCACCACGCTCGATGTCCTCAATGCGCAGGCGACGGTCATCACCGCCGAGATCAACCAGGCCGGCTATGAGCACGACGTGGTGGTGGCGAGCTACGCCATCCTGCAGGCGACCGGCCGTCTGTCTGTCGACCGTCTTGGCTTGCAGGTGACGAAATACCGGCCCGAAGAGCATTACAACGCGGTCAAGGACAAGTGGATCGGCCTGCGCACGCCGGATGGCCGCTGAACGCGTTCGGCTCGGATTCCGCAGTCTTCCTGTTCGAACGTGATCTTTTCGGAAACCGGTTTCCGCTTTCTGGAATCATGCTCTAATCTGTTGAAATCCCACAAGTCCCCAGATTGGGGATTCTCGTGCGGCGATCCGTCGGCTACGCTGTCGCCATGATTCGATCCGGCCTTGCCGGAGCGGAAATCTGCAATGGGTCACAAAGGCGGCGGATGTGACGATGGCAACGGCAAGCAGCGCGCAGCGCGAACCTTCGATGGAAGAGATACTGGCTTCCATCAGGAGGATCATCGAAGACAGCGATACCGGCCGCAAGCAGCCGGGCGAGGCCGATGAGCCGCGGCAGGATATGGGGTCGAGCGCCGATCCAGCCCCCGACGTCGAGGCATTCCGTGCCGACCTGCATGCCGCGCCCGAGGTCAGGAAGCCTGTCAAGCTGGCGGAAGTGCAGGCGCTGGTGACGACGGCCGAGCCGGTGATCGGGCGGATGGAAACATCGGTGCGTCCCGAACCCACCCCGGCAAGGCCATCGATGACACTCGCCGAGGTCAGTGCCCGGGTCGCCGCCGAGCCGGCCCCACTGGCCGCCGCCGAGGCGCCGGCGGCGCGTGCTGTCGCTAACCCCGATGCCAGCGTTGCCGATTGGCGGCGCGAGATCGCCGCGGTCGGCGAGCAGGCCCAGATGGGGCAGGACAGGGGCGAGGCGCGCAAGCCGGTTGCCCAGGCGCAGTTGGACAATCCCGGGGACGAGCCGAACGCGAACCGGGCCTTCGAGCAATCTCGTCCGGGCGGAAGCCCGGCGCGGCCGGTGGTGTCCAGCGACGCGCCGTCAGCTCGTCCGGCCATTGTTTCCGAGCACACGGGCCGGCAGGTTGCCGCTGCCTTTGGCGAGCTTTCCGATGCGTTTGCCAGCCGCAGCAAGAAGACATTCGACGAGATGGCCGAGGAGATGCTGAGGCCGATGCTGCAGGATTGGCTGGACAACAATCTGCCGACACTGGTCGAGCGGCTGGTGCGCGAAGAGATCGAGCGCGTGGCGCGCGGAGCGCAGTAATCTCCATCCAAATCACCGATGAAACGCCGCCCGAGAGGCGGCGTTTCTGTTGGCAGGGTCCGCTGGCGCGATAGGCTTTCCTGACCTGATCCGGGCTCTATCTATTTGACGTCGACAGCCCGGGCTGCCCTTGCGGTTGACTTGGTCAAGACCTTCCGATTTACACCGGACCAGCAAAAATCCCGACAGCGCGGACCATTTCCCATGCTTGAAAAGACCTACGACGCAAAAACCGTCGAGCCCAAGATCGCCAAGATCTGGGAGGATGCCGACGCTTTCCGTGCCGGCGCGGGCGCGGAGGAGGGGGCGGAAGCCTTCACCATCGTCATCCCGCCGCCGAACGTCACTGGCTCGCTGCATATGGGGCACGCGCTCAACAACACACTGCAGGACATATTGGTGCGTTTCGAGCGCATGCGCGGCAAGAACGTGCTGTGGCAGCCCGGCATGGACCATGCCGGTATTGCCACGCAGATGGTCGTCGAGCGGCAGTTGATGGAGAAGCAGATCCATCGCCGCGACCTGACGCGCGAGCAGTTCATCGAGAAGGTGTGGGAGTGGAAGGCCGAATCCGGTGGCGCCATCTTCAACCAGCTGAAGCGGCTCGGCGCCTCTGCCGACTGGTCACGCGAACGCTTCACGATGGACGAGGGCCTGTCCAAGGCGGTGCTCGAGGTGTTCGTCACCCTCTACAAGGAAGGGCTGATCTACAAGGACAAGCGCCTTGTGAACTGGGATCCGAAGCTGTTGACCGCGATCTCCGATCTCGAGGTCGAGCAGCAGGAGGTCAACGGCAATCTCTGGCACTTGCGTTATCCCATAGAGGGCGCGGTCTTCGATCCGGAAAACCCCAAGACTTTCATCACGGTGGCGACGACGCGCCCGGAGACGATGCTGGGCGACACGGCCGTGGCCGTGCATCCGGACGACGAGCGGTTCCGGCATCTGGTCGGCAAGAACATCGTGCTGCCGATCGTCGGCCGCAAGATACCGGTGGTGGCGGATGAATATTCCGATCCCGAGAAGGGCTCCGGCGCGGTCAAGATCACGCCGGCACACGACTTCAACGACTTCGAGGTCGGCAAGCGCCACAAGCTGCCGGCGATCAACATCCTCACCATCGAGGCCGCGATCAATCTGAGGGACAACGAGGATTTTCTCGCCGGGCTCGAGGTGACACCGGAGCGTCAGGCCGTCTGGGATGAACTCGATGGCCTCGATCGTTTCGTCGCGCGCAAGAAGATCGTCGAGCTGATGGAAGCCGGCGGGTTCCTCGAAAAGGTCGAGCCACACCGCCACGCCGTGCCGCATGGCGACCGCGGCGGCGTGCCGATCGAACCCTTCCTCACCGAACAGTGGTATGCGAACGCGGCGGAACTCGCCAAGCCGGCGATCGCCTCGGTGCGCGAGGGCCGTACCAATTTCGTGCCGAAGAACTGGGAAAAGACCTATTTCGACTGGATGGAGAACATCCAGCCCTGGTGCATCTCGCGCCAGCTGTGGTGGGGCCACCAGATACCGGCCTGGTACGGGCCGGACGGGCGTGTCTTCGTCGAGAAGACCGAGGAAGAGGCGCTGGGCGCGGCGATCGAATATTATCTGGCGCTGGAAGGCCCTTGGAAGGCCTGGGTCGAGGACAAGCTGGAGAACTTCAAGCCGGGCGAGATCCTGACCCGCGACGAGGACGTGCTCGACACCTGGTTCTCGTCGGCGCTGTGGCCGTTCTCGACGCTCGGCTGGCCGGACGAGACGCCGGAGCTGAAGACCTACTACCAGACCGACGTGCTGGTGACCGGCTTCGACATCATCTTCTTCTGGGTTGCCCGCATGATGATGATGGGCCTGCATTTCATGGACGAAGAGCCGTTCCACACCGTCTATGTCCACGCGCTGGTGCGTGACAAGAACGGGCAGAAGATGTCGAAGTCGAAAGGCAACGTCATCGACCCGCTCGATCTCATCGACGAATATGGCGCCGACGCCTTGCGCTTCACCTTGACGGTGATGGCGGCGCAAGGCCGCGACGTGAAGCTCGACCCGGCACGCATCGCCGGTTATCGCAATTTCGGCACCAAGCTGTGGAACGCGACGCGTTTCGCCGAGATGAACGAAGTCGCGCGCAATGACGATTTCTGGCTGAACGATGCCAAGCTGGCGGTCAACCGCTGGATCCTCACCGAACTGACGCGCTCCGCGCGGGAGATAACGGACGGCATCACCTCATATCGCTTCAACGAGGCTGCGGGTGCCGCCTACCGCTTCGTCTGGAACCTGTTCTGCGACTGGTACCTGGAACTGCTGAAGCCGGTGTTCATGGGCACGGACGAGGCGGCCAAGGCCGAAAGCCGCGCCTGCGTCGCCTTCGTGCTCGACGAGATCTACAAGCTGCTCCACCCGATGATGCCGTTCATGACCGAGGAATTGTGGGCGCAGACAGCCGGCGAGGGCAAGGAACGGGCCTCGCTGCTGTGTCATGCGGCGTGGCCGTCGCCGGATTTCGAAGACGCGGATGCTGCCGCCGACATCAACTGGCTGGTCGACCTCGTCTCCGGTATCCGCTCGGTGCGCTCCGAGATGAACGTGCCGCCGGCGGCCATTGCGCCGCTCGTGGTGGTTGGCGCCAACGACGTAACGCGCCAAAGGCTCGCTCGTGAGGATTCGGCGATCAAGCGGCTGGCACGGGTCGGCGACATCTCGCTGGCCGAAACTGCCCCAAAGGGTTCGGCACAGATCGTTCTCAACGAGGCGACGATCTGCCTGCCGCTTGGCAGCCTGATCGATCTCGCCGCCGAGGCTGCGCGGCTACAGAAGGAACTGGCCAAGCTGACCGAGGAAATCGCCCGCCTGCACAAGAAGCTGTCCAACGACAGGTTCGTCGCCAGCGCGCCGGCCGAGATCGTGGAGGCCGAGCGCGAAAAGCTCGCCGAATACCGCGATGCGCAGGACAAGCTTTCGGTGGCGCTGACCAGGGTTCGCGACGCTGGTTGAAGGGCAGATTCGCGATGTTTCGACTTGCCCCAAAAGAGGGTCTTCTTGCCTCGAAGATGGGCATTCCGTTGCGTTAATGTTGACGTAAACGGAAGTTTTCGCCCCATTGTTGCCATAATGTAACAATGGGGCCCAGCGCCTCGCAAAATGCTGTTTTTGGCACCTTTTCCAGCGGGATTTTTCATTTTTTTTTCGGCCGATACATCGCAAATGGCTGTTTTTTAGCCCCGCGACGCTGGCTGGCATTTTGTCGAAAATGCGTTCGCCAGGCCTGTACGTGTACGCCTCATGAATTCGTTGTTGCAGCGTTAACCTGAATTGGTTCTAGCTTGAGCCACTAGTTATTCGGGGAGGATATTTATGAACAATTTGCGTCTGAGAGCGCTGCTGGGGGCAGGGTGCTTTTCATTGGCTTTGGTCGCATCGGCGCACGCTGGCGGCTTGGAACGCGGCGGTTACAACATTGATCTGCTGTTCGATCCGGCTCCTGTCGTGGGGGAACTTTCAGGCACCTATGTGATGCCTGACCGGAAATTGAAGAATGTTGTCGATACGCAAACGGGAAATGGTTCGCCCGGTGGCGGCAACCTCAACGGCCGGCCAAACTCGGCTGACGAGACCGAAGGCTATTTCGTCCCGCGTATCGGGTTCAAGGCAAGCATCGGCCAGCAAATCGATTGCATGGCCGACTACTCACAACCCTGGGGGGCTCACACCAAGCCGGGATCGAATTGGGCTGGAGCAAACAGCAACATCGAAACCAAGATCAATAGTGACAATTATGCCGCGACATGTTCGTATAAATTTGACGCCGGCAAAGGGCAACTTCGTTTCATCGGCGGCGTTTTCTATCAGGAAGTCGATGGTTTCAAAGAAAGACTGGTTCAAGATACCAGTATCTTTCCTTTCCCAATCAACACGCTGAGCGGTGTTGGCCGGCTCGATCTCGCCGGTCATGGCGTTGGTTGGCGTATCGGTACCGCCTATGAGATTCCCGAGATCGCGTTCAGGGCAAGTCTGGTTTACAACAGCGCGGTCGATCTCGGCGACATCACCGGCACGCTGGACCTGAGCCAGGTTCCTGGTCAGCCTTCGACACCCATCCCGGTATTCGGCAACCAGTCGATGCCGCAATCGGTTGAACTCAAGCTGCAGTCGGGTATCGCGCCAGGCTGGCTTGCCTTCGGCTCGGTCAAGTGGGTCGATTGGAGCCAACTCGGGATTGTCAGCTTCTGCTCTACAGCGATCAAAGCGGCTGGGTTGTCATGTGCATATGGCGGCCCCGGCTTTGCCACCTCGCTGGATCTCCTCTATCGAGACGGCTGGACAGTTTCCGGCGGTATCGGCCACAAGTTCAATGAACAGTGGAGCGGTGGGGCGACCCTTACCTGGGATCGCGGCACGACGACTGGGTTGAGCTCTTTGACCGATACCTGGACTGTTGCTGCTGGTGCGTCGTACACGCCGACCAAGAATGTTGAGGTTCGGTTCGGCGGCGCGGTTGGCATTCTGACCAGTGGTTCTGTCGGCGCGGAAAACGATCCGCAGGGGCATCCACACGGCACCGACGCCTCCTATACATTCGGCAATGACCTTGTGACTGCCCTTTCGGCCTCCGTGAAGGTTAAGTGGTAAGCTATTGGACTTAACCACAGAAGCCGGGCAATGCCCGGCTTCTGTCTTTTTTGGGCCATCCAGCCGGCTCTCGAAAAACCGCCTGGAGCCCGCATTCAGTTGCGCTACTGTTGACGTAAACGGAAGTTTTCGTCCTGTTGTTGCCATAATGCAACAATGGCCAAATGACCGCCAGAGGCGTCGTCCCCGGACCGTTTTGGGCCGTTTTTCCTGAATTTTTTGAGGACGCACCGCGCACGGACCGGTTTTTTTGCCGACCGGCCCTGGGTCAAGAATGCGGTCGGAAAATATGTACACGTACGCCTCTTGAAATCGTTGTTGCGTCACCCATGCGAATTGGTTCTTGCTAGGTTGTGTTTCGAATTCGGGGAGGGACTCATGAGCAATTTGCGACTGAAGGCGCTGCTGGGGGCGGGGTGCTTTTCGCTGGCTTTGATCGGGACGGCGATGCATCCGGTGCATGCCGGTGGCCTGGAGCGCGGCGGCTACGACATCGACTTACTGTTCGACCCGGCACCCTTCGCCACCGAAGCGGAATCGACCTACGTGATGCCGGACCGCAAGTACAAGAATGCGCTCGGACCAGGGGGGACCAATCTCGGCTTGAGCAGCACCGCCGACGGAGCCGAGGGCTATTGGGTCCCGCGCATTGGAGCCAAGGTCCAGGTTGTGCAAGGCGTCGACTGCATGGTCGACTATTCGCAGCCTTGGGGTGCGCATACCGCGCCGGGCAGTACGTGGAACGGCGCGTTTTCCAACATAGAAACCGATATCAAGAGCAACAACTACGCAGGTACCTGTTCCTACAAGATGGATGCTGGCAAGGGCCAGATCCGCTTTATCGGAGGGTTGTTCTATCAGGACATCTCGGGGTTCAAGGAAAGCTTGGTGAACCTCACTCCGGCATTGACAGGTCGTGTTGATCTGAAGGCCAGCGGATGGGGCTGGCGCGCCGGCATTGCTTACGAAATCCCTGATATCGCTCTCCGCGCCAGCTTGGTCTACAACTCGCAGGTCAAGCTTGACAACATCTCAGGCACACTCACTTTGCCAGGAGGTCCTACCCCGATCTTCGGTGCGACGGAGTACATGCCGGACTCGTTGGAACTGAAATTGCAATCGGGCATCGCCCCCGGCTGGCTCGCCTTCGGCTCGGTCAAGTGGGTCAACTGGAGCCTGCTGCAAAGCGTCCCGATCTGCCCAGTGGGTTTTCCCGCTTCGTCATGCGTCACTGGTTCTCCGGTTGCTGTGACATCGCTGGACCTGATGTATCGCGATGGCTGGACGGTCACCGGTGGCATTGGTCACAAGTTCAACGATGCATGGAGTGCCGCCGGCCAGCTTTCCTGGGATCGCGGCACCTCGCATGGCTATGGCGCGCAGTCCGATACCTGGACGCTCGGCGGTGGCGTTGCCTATACGCCGACACCGAATATCGAAGTTCGCTTGGCCGGTGCGATTGGCGTCATGACCAGTGGCCACTCCGGCACGTTGGCTGGCGAGAACGGTTATGTGGCCGGCCTCGACGCCAGCTACGACTTCGGCAACGATCTCGTGACGGCAATTTCCGGCGGTCTCAAGATCAAGTTCTAAACCGCTGAAAGTTTTAACAAAAAGGCCGGGCAATGCCCGGCTTTTTCTGTTTGGACAGGCGGTGTTTCCGGTATCCAGGCTGCGTTGCAAATAAGCCGCACGGCTTTTGCCTCGTGCGATTGTTGTGTTTTGGCAACACTTTCTGAACAACCCCTGCGCTAAAAGTCAGGCCGGGGGAATTGCCCATTTCCCGCCATAAACCCGGCGCACCTCGATCTTGTCTCGGGACACGCGCCAAAAGGCTCGGCGATGGGGCAGGCCGCACCGCCCGCGGCAAGGAAGAGTATGGACGCCAGAGTCATTTCCAAGGCAAAGCTGCCCAGCCGTCATGTGACCGTCGGTCCGGCGCGTGCGCCGCACCGCTCCTATCTCTATGCGATGGGATTGTCGGCGGCCGAGATCGCGCAGCCGCTGGTCGGTGTCGCGTCCTGCTGGAACGAGGCGGCACCCTGCAACATCTCGCTGATGCGCCAGGCGCAGGTGGTCAAGAAGGGCGTCGCGGCCGCCAACGGGACGCCGCGCGAATTCTGCACCATCACCGTCACCGACGGCATTGCCATGGGCCACCAGGGCATGAAGTCATCGCTGGTGTCGCGCGAGGTCATCGCCGATTCGGTCGAACTCACCATGCGCGGCCATTGCTACGACGCGCTTGTCGGCCTCGCCGGCTGCGACAAGTCACTGCCCGGCATGATGATGGCCATGGTGCGTCTCAACGTGCCGTCGATCTTCATCTATGGCGGCTCGATCCTGCCCGGCAGCTATCGCGGCCGCCAGATCACCGTGCAGGATGTATTCGAGGCGGTCGGCCAGCATTCGGTCGGTACGGTCAGCGATTCCGAGCTGCTTGAGATCGAGCAGGCGGCCTGTCCTTCGGCCGGCTCTTGCGGTGCCCAGTTCACCGCCAACACCATGGCCACGGTCGCCGAGGCGATCGGTCTGGCGCTGCCCTATTCCTGCGGCGCGCCGGCGCCCTACGAGATGCGCGACCGTTTCAATTTCGCCTCGGGCGAAAAGATCATGGAACTGATCGCGAAAAATATCCGGCCGCGCGACATCGTCACCCAGAAGGCGCTGGAAAATGCCGCGACCGTGGTCTCCGCCACCGGCGGTTCGACCAACGCGGCGTTGCATCTGCCGGCGCTCGCCCATGAGGCTGGCATCAAGTTCGACCTGTTCGATGTGGCGAAGATCTTCGAGAAGACGCCTTACATCGCCGACCTCAAGCCCGGCGGAAAATACGTCGCCAAGGACATGTTCGAGGCGGGCGGCATTCCGCTGCTGATGAAGACGTTGCTCGACCACGGCTACCTGCATGGCGATTGCCTGACCGTGACTGGCCGCACTTTGGCCGAAAATATGGAGCACGTTGCCTGGAATGAACATCAGGACGTGGTCCGCCCGGCCAACAGACCCATTACTCAAACCGGCGGCGTTGTGGGCTTGAAGGGAAACCTTGCCCCCGAAGGCGCGATCGTCAAGGTCGCGGGCATGTCGGAGTTGAAGTTCTCCGGTCCGGCGCGCTGCTTCGATTCGGAGGAGGAATGTTTCGAGGCGGTGACGCATCGCAACTACAGGGAAGGCGAGGTTCTCGTCATCCGTTACGAAGGGCCGCGCGGCGGCCCCGGCATGCGTGAGATGCTGTCGACGACGGCGGCTCTCTATGGCCAGGGCATGGGCGGCAAGGTGGCGCTGATTACCGATGGGCGCTTCTCGGGCGCGACGCGCGGTTTCTGCATCGGCCATGTCGGGCCGGAAGCAGCCGTTGGCGGCCCGATCGGGTTGCTCAGGGATGGCGACGTGATTTCGATCGACGCGGTGAATGGCACGATCGACGTGGCGTTGTCGGCGACCGAACTGACGGAGAGGGCAAGGACTTGGAAGGCGCGCACGACCGATTATCAATCGGGCGCGATTTGGAAATATGCACAGACGGTAGGGCCGGCGCGCGATGGCGCGGTCACCCATCCCGGTGGTGCGAAAGAAACACACTGTTATGCGGACATCTGAGTTGCTGAGGTCGTCTGTCTTTCCGGCACTGGTCGTGCTCGCCATTTTTGGCGCGATCTTTGGCGCCGTGGGCCAGGCCATGGCCTTCGACGACAAGGTGTTCGATGACAAGACCGGGGTGAAGCCGCAGTCCAGCCCGTGGGCGGTGTTCCAGTTCGGCTTCTCCGCTTACAAGAACGGCCACAAGGAGCAGGCCGCGGAGGCCTACAAATACGCCGCCGAAAACGGCCAGATCGGCGCCACCTGGAAGCTTGCGCGCATGTATGCCGAAGGCGACGGCGTGGCGCGCGACGACTATGAGGCGTTCAAGTTCTTCTCGGAGATCGTCGACCAGGATGTCGAGCCCGGCTCGCCCGAGGAAAGCTATGTCTCCGACGCGCTGGTGGCGCTCGGCGACTATCTGCGCAAAGGTATTCCCGGCAGCCCGGTCACCGAGAACGAGGTGGCGGCCCAGGAATATTACATGCGCGCCGCCGCCAACTATCGCAATCCGAACGCGCAGTTCGAGATGGGGCAGATGTTCCTGAAGGGCGAGGGCGGCGTGAAGGCCAGCGTCAAGCAGGCCGGGCGTTGGTTCCAACTCGCCGCCGAGAAGGGCCATGCCGGCGCGCAGGCGACGTTGGGCCACCTGTTGTTCCAGAGCGGCAAGATCGTTCGCGGCCTGGCGATGATGACCGCGGCGCTCGAACGCGCTTCGCCGGCCGATCAGCCCTGGATCCGCGGCATGCAGGAAGAGGCATTTGCCACCGCCGGCGAAGCCGACCGCCGCACCGCGATCTCGCTGGCGGATGACATCCTCACCAAGGGCGGCAACGCCGACCAGTAGGGTCGCGGCCACGCAGGCCTCACCCACCGCCACACTCGATTCTGGATCTTGATCAGTTCTCGGTCGGTTCCGTCGGCACCATGCTAGGGGCCGGTGTCGAGATCGGCGTGACATGCGGGTGCGGCGCCAGCGTGTTTTCAGGACAGCTGTCCTGGATCTTCGTCCACGACGTGTTGTTGAGCACCATCTCGCAGCGGGCAAGATGGCTTTTGTCGGCAACCGTCAGGCATGCGACCTGGCCAAGTGGGTACGATTTTCCATTGGCCAGGCATTCCTGGGCGGCAAGTGCCGCTGCAGGTGCGACCATGGCAAATGCCAGGCCGATCGGACAAAGAGCAAATCGTATGGTCATGGAAACCCAGCCGCCACGCTGATCCCAAGTCAAGGGCGCGATTGTGGCGATATGAGGGTTGGGGCCGGTATCACCGCGCGAGGCGGGGTGGTATTTACCACACCCGCGGCGGTAGAAGACCGTCAGGCCGGCCGCAGCGCGAGATCGATCGCCACCGGCACGTGATCGGACGGCTTTTCCCAGGCGCGCACATGCTTTTCGATCGAGGCGGATGAAAACCGGTTGGCGGCCTCCGGCGACAGCAGCAAATGGTCGATGCGGATGCCGTTGTTCTTCTGCCACGCGCCGGCTTGATAGTCCCAGAACGTATAGGTGTCGGGTGCGTCGGTGACGGCGCGCACCGCCTCGGTGAAACCCAGATTGAGCAGCCGGCGGAAGGCCTGCCGCGTCTGCGGCTGGAACAGCGCATCGCCCAGCCAGTTCTCCGGAAACCGCGCGTCGATCGGCTCGGGAATGACGTTGTAGTCGCCGGCAAGCACGAGGGCCTCCTCCAACTTGAGCCGATCCTCGGCCCAGCGCTCCAGCCGTGCCATCCAGGACAGCTTGAAGGGGAACTTCTTCTCGTCATCGATCGGGTTGCCGTTCGGCAGATAGAGCGAGACGACGCGCAACGCGCCCTTGTCGGTCGAGAAAACGCCTTCGATGAAACGCGCCTGCTCGTCGGCATCGTCGCCGGGCAGGCCACGATTGACTTCGTCGAAGCGCAGCTTCGACAGGATGGCGACGCCGTTGAAGCCCTTCTGGCCATGGGTTTCGACATTGTAGCCAAGCGCCTCGATCTCAGCGCGCGGGAATTGGTCGTCGACTGTCTTGATCTCCTGCAGGCAGACGATGTCGGGTGCGCTCTCGGTCAGCCAATGGGTGAGGTTGCCGATGCGGGCGCGGACGCCGTTGATGTTCCAGGTGACGATTTTCATGACGGTCTCATTGTTCTTGCGGCGGATGGCGTTCGACGAGGCCGATCGTATTGCCGGCCGGGTCCTTTAGGAAGGCCATCCATTCGCTTTCCCCCGCCGGACCGAACTGGCCTTCGGTGTCGCGGTGGACGAGCGTCGGCGGCGCGGTGAACGGCACACCCGCGGTTTTCGCCCGGGCATGGAAATCGTCAAGGCCTGAGATGTCGAGATAGACGGTTCCAGCCGGTATGCCGTCAGTGAACAGCAACCGCACATCGCCGGCCATGATGAAGGCAATGCCCGGCGGATCGAAGCGCGCATGCAGGTCCATGCCGAGCACGTCGAGCCAGAAGGCCAATGTCGCGTCGAGGTCGCGTCCGGCCGACAGCGCGATCTGACGGACCGCGCCGATGGCAGGCATCGCACTATCGCTAGATGGAGAAGCTGGTGCCGCAGCCGCAGGAGGCGACCGCGTTCGGATTGCGGATCTGGAACGACTGGCCCATCAGGTCGTCGACGAAGTCGATCACCGAACCACCCATATAGACCAGCGACAGGTCGTCGATCAGCACCGTGGCGCCATCCTTCTCGATGGCTACATCGTCGTCGTTGCGGGTGTCGACCAGATCGAACTTGTAGGAAAAGCCGGAGCAACCGCCGCCTTCGACCGAAACGCGCAACGCCGTTTTGCCGGCTTGCCCCGAGACAATCTTGGCGATCCGCTTGGCGGCGGCCTCGGTCATATCGACTTTCATGGCAGTCTTGGCATCCGCGCCCATGGGCGTCACCTTGCTTTCGGTTTCACATGATAGGTATGAAGCGCGACGGGGCAAGTCAACTGCGGCGGCATCAGCTATGACAAATGAGCTTGGCGACATCGGATTCGGCTATCGGCCACGCGCGGCCTATGCCTGCGACCCGGCGAAGTCGCGCGGACGGCTTTTCGACGAGGTCGAAAGCCCGACCCGCACGCCGTTCCAGCGCGATCGTGACCGCATCATCCATTCAACGGCATTCCGGCGGCTGAAGCACAAGACGCAGGTCTTCATCGCCCATGAGGGCGACCATTATCGCACCCGGCTGACCCATTCGATCGAAGTGGCGCAGATCGCCCGCGCCCTGGCGCGAGCGTTGCGTGGCGACGAGGATCTCGCCGAGGCGGTGGCGCTGGTGCATGATTTCGGCCACACGCCCTTTGGCCACACCGGCGAGGATGCGCTGAACGAGAAAATGGCGGAATGGGGCGGCTTCGACCACAACGCGCAATCGCTGCGCATCGTGACAAGGCTGGAGGCGCGCTACGCCGAATTCGACGGGCTGAACCTGACCTGGGAGACGCTGGAAGGCCTGGTCAAGCACAACGGGCCGATGACGGACGCCAACGGCAAGGGCCTGAAAGGGCCGGTGCCGCAAGCGATCCGTGATTACTCACAACTGCACGACCTCGAGCTGGACCGCTTTGCCGGCATCGAGGCGCAGTGCGCGGCGATCGCCGACGATATCGCCTACAACACACATGACATCGACGACGGCCTGAGGGCAGGGCTGCTGACGCTGGACATGCTGGAGGCTGTCTCGCTGCCGGGAACGATCCTGCAAGGCGTGCGGGCACGCTATCCAGTGCTTGATGCCGTGCGCACCGGCCATGAACTGATGCGCCGGCAGATCACCGCCATGGTCGAGGATGTGATCAAGTCGACGACCGCCAATCTGGAGCGCATCAGGCCGCGAAGCGCCGACGCGGTGAGGGCGGCGGGCGAGACCATGGTCACCTTCTCGACCAAGATGGCCGCGGCCGAGAAGGAACTGAAGGCATTTCTCTACAAGCATCTCTATCGGCACGAGGAGGTCATGCGGGTGCGCGCCGACGCCGAACAGATCGTCAGGGACCTCTTCGACGCCTACTTCGCCGACCCTCGCGCGATGCCGGACGGCTGGCGCGAGGGGCTGGATCGGGCCGACGACCGCATCAAGGCGCGCAGCGTCGCCGATTTCCTGGCCGGCATGACCGACACCTACGCGCTCAAGGAGCACCGGCGTTTGTTTGACCATACGCCGGATTTGAGCTAGGGCGGGCTCGATTTTGCCGGCCAACGAGCCGGATTCCCTGCAAGCCGCCAGCGCCAGACCCAGAGTCAGACCAATGAACATTTTCGCCGATTTCACCGCGCGAATCACAAAAGCCGTCGAAGCACTTGATTTGAAAGACAATGAGGGCGTTTCGCCCGACCTGTCGCGCATTGCCGTCGAGCCGCCACGTGACGCCAGCCACGGCGACCTGGCAACCAATGCGGCGATGGTTCTGGCCAAGCCGACGGGCCAGAATCCGCGCGTGCTGGCCGAAAGGCTGGCGCAAGCGCTGCGGGACGACAAGGATGTCGCCGCCGCCGAAGTGGCCGGGCCTGGCTTCGTCAATCTCCGGCTGAAGGACGGTTTCTGGCAAGCGCATCTTACCGCACTGCTCGGCGAAGGCCGCAATTATGGCCGTTCGACGGTTGGCGGTGGCCGGAAAACCAATGTCGAATATGTTTCGGCCAATCCGACGGGCCCGATGCATGTCGGCCATTGCCGGGGCGCCGTGGTCGGCGACGCGCTCGCCAATCTGATGGCCTTCGCCGGCTACGACGTGACCAAGGAATATGTCATCAACGATGCCGGCTCGCAGATCGACGTGCTCGGCCGTTCGGTTGTGCTGCGTTACCGCGAGGCGCTTGGCGAGGATATCGGCGAGATCCCGGCCGGTCTCTACCCCGGCGATTACCTGGTCCCTGTCGGCCAGGCGCTGGCCAAGGAATTTGGCCACTCCTTGCTGCAGATGCCGGATGACGAGGCTCTCGCCATCGTCAAGGACCGCACCATCGATGCGATGATGGCCATGATCCGCGAGGATCTGGCGATGCTCAACGTGCATCACGACGTGTTCTTTTCAGAGCGCACGCTGCACGCCGACAATGCCAAGAAGATCCGCTCGGCGATCAACGACCTGACGCTGAAGGGCCATATCTACAAGGGCAAGCTGCCGCCACCCAAGGGCGAGAAGCCCGACGATTGGGAGGACCGCGAGCAGACCCTGTTCCGCTCGACGGCCGTCGGTGACGACATGGACCGGGCGCTGGTCAAGTCCGATGGCTCTTTCACCTATTTCGCCGCCGATGTGGCGTATCTGAAGGACAAGGTCGATCGCGGCTTCGTCGATCTGATCTACGTGCTTGGTGCCGACCATGGCGGCTATGTCAAGCGGCTGGAGGCGCTGGCGCGCGCGATTGCCGGCGACGAAGTGAAGCTCACGGTGCTGTTGTGCCAACTGGTGAAGCTGTTTCGCGACGGCGAACCGGTGCGCATGTCGAAGCGCTCCGGCGATTTCGTCACCCTGCGCGAAGTGGTGGAGGAGGTTGGCCGCGACGCGATCCGCTTCATGATGCTCTATCGCAAGAACGATGCGCCGCTCGATTTCGACTTCGCCAAGGTCACCGAGCAGTCCAAGGACAATCCGGTGTTCTACGTGCAGTACGCCTCGGCACGCTGCCATTCGGTGTTCCGGCAGGCGAGCGAGCAACTGGGCGAAGCAAATTTCGACCGCGCCAGCCTTGCCGGCGCTGTGACATCGCTGACCGACGAGGGCGAGATCGGCCTGATCCGCAAGCTTGCCGAATATCCACGCCTGATCGAGTCCGCGGCACTTGCGCTCGAGCCGCATCGGCTGGCATTTTACCTCTACGATCTGGCTTCCAGTTTCCATGGACACTGGAACCGGGGTACCGATAATCCGGACTTACGTTTTGTTAAGGTTAACGACCGACAATTGACGCATGCCAGACTAGGGCTGGTGCAGGCTGTTTCGGACGTTCTGACGTCCGGCCTGACGTTGATCGGAGCCGCCGCGCCCACCGAAATGCGTTAGGTTTGACTAAAAAACCTGTCACCTTTTGCCCACATTGCGCTGGTAAGGGCCAACCCTACGCGACGTCCATGGCGTCCGAATGAGTGCGAGTTCGGGAACAATAATGGCAGACAGAACCCAGCTGAGAGTAGCCGACCACAACGACATCGCCGACGATGATCCGTTCGCGGAACTGACCAGGATCATGGGATTCGACCCGCGCCAGCCGGTCAGGCCGCAAGGGCCTGCAGTCGCCGATCAGCCGGCGGAAGAGGGCGATTTCGACATCGACCTCGAAAAGGAACTGATGGGCGAGTTCGGCGCTGATGACAGCGACGCCGCTCTGGTTGCCGAGGCTCATGAGCCGGCATTCGAAACGGCTGCCGTGAGTTCGGCGGACGAAGATCTAGCTGTGTCGCTCGACGACGATTTCCATCTGGACATGGCGGATTTCGACGATCATGCAACCAGCGTTGATCGTGCCGATCTCTCCGCTGCCGAAACCGCGCCATCCGTCGAGGCGGCTTTCGGCTCCGATTTCGACAATGCCGTCGCCAGTTCGCTCGAAGACGTTTCGCCATTCGAAGACGACCAGCCGATGGAAGACGAGCTCGCGGCGTCGCTCGATCATGATTTCCGGATCGATGACGAAGCCCAGCACGTTGCTGCCGTTGCCGACATGCATGCTTCTGTCGAGCCGGCCCATGATCCCGAATTCGACGATGCGGTAGCGATTTCGCTCGAGGACGAGCTGATGCTGGACGACCATTCGTCCGCGGAGCAGTCCTACAAGGCGGCGGATGCGGTCGCGTACCCCATGCCGGCCCAGGCAGCCGCGAGTGACAGCCAGGCGATCTCCAGCGGCGATTTCGCCGGTCACCTGGACGATGCCATGGCTGATGTCGACATGGATTTCGATCTTGCCGCGCATCGACCGGTGGCTTTCGATGTGCCGGAAACGCATGACTTGCTCGCTGATGAAGTGGACGCGAAGGGCGAAAGCCACAGCTCCGAAAAGGCGTCGGACGATGCTTTCGACCTGAACTTCGACGATGCGTTCGTCGACACGGACGAAGAGCCGGTCGCCGAAGTTGCCGCCGCCGCGGTTCAGCCGGCAGCGCCGGCTGCCACTGTGATCGAGCCGGCGCATGCCCCCATCGCGGATGAACGAAGCCTGGAAGACGAGTTGAACGCGCTGCTGGGCGCCATGACCGCGCACACGACGCCGGTGGCCAGGGAGGCCGCCATGGTTCAGCCAGCCGTCGCTGTTCAGCCGGCTGTAGCCGCGGCAGAAAGCGCCGGTGAACAGACTGATCCCGTTGGCGACCTCGACTGGGATCTTGACGAACCCGCGCTTGATGAGCCGCAACATCCTGGCGCCGCCCAAGCCGCCGAAGCGGATCTCGACGATCTGCTGCTTGATGAACTTCAGAGCCAGGATCTGGGCTCGGATGTCGCCGGACAGGCTGACATCGATTTCGACAATGATGCGTTCGACGCAGCGCTCGCCAAAAGCCTCGATCCGCGTGATGTGGCCGCTTCCCGGCAAGATCAGGCTGATTCTCTCGATTGGCTGGCGGAGCGTTCCGCACCGGCAGAACCTGCCCGCTCGTGGAGCCGCGTGACACCGGTTCCGCAACAGCCGGCATTTGCCGCTCAGCCGACCGTTTCGATGGCATCCATGGCCGCGGCGACGTCAGTGGCCGCCCTGCCGTCCTACCGTCCGGCCGAGTCGGTTGAGACTGCCGCCCCTGCAGCCCCTGTATCCGTGCCGCAGTCGCGACAGCCCGCGCGTTACGAAGAAATGCCCGATGTCGAGACAGTCGATGTGCCGGAACGTGTCGTGGCGTTGGCGGACGATCTCGACATTCCGGAACTGCACTTCGAGGAAGATGAGCCGGCGGCGTCTGGCTATGACGATCTCGATGCCGAATTCGCCAGTCTTCTCACCGACATGAACGCGGTGGATGTCGCTGCCGCTCCGGCGGCCAGCGCCCCCAGTGCATCCTATGACGATGAATCCTACAATGCCGGTTTCAAGCCGGGCTATGACCAAGTCAAGCCGGTCTATGATCAAATCAAGCCGGGCTATGAGGGGCTCAAGCCGGGCTATCAACCGGAAGCGCGGACCTATGCGGCGCGGCCGATGGAAATGCCTGCCCGCGCGGCAACGCCCATGGGCTATGCCGATGCCGCTGACGGCTTCAACCTCGACAACCTGCCCGGCAGCCAGCCGGCTTCACAGGCGGACGATTTCACCGTCGATGAGCTAGACTACGATCCCGAGCTGGACGAGGCGATGTCTGTCCCGGGGCTCGGCGAGCGGGAAGCCGCAAAATCCTCACGTGGGCGTGGCATGTTCATTGCCGCGATTATCGGCGCCGTGGCGGTGGCTGGCGGCCTCGGCGCCTTTGCGCTGTCATTCGGCGGCAAGGGCGGCAGCGAAGCGCCGGTGATCGTCAAGGCCGACAACACGCCGATCAAGGTCAAGCCGGAAAATCCGGGCGGCGCCGTGGTGCCCAACCAGGACAACAAGGTCTACGACGCGGTGGCCAAGGGGGCCAAGCCCGCCGAGCCGGTCCAGGAAAAGCTGGTCACCAACACCGAAGAGCCGGTGGATGTGCAGGCGAAGGACCCAGCTCGTGCCATCGATCTTTCGCCGGGGACGGCCGATGATACCACCGCCGCCGCTGATGGTGCGGATGCGGCTGGCAATGCCGTTGCGGCCGCTCCGGCGCCGAAATCCGAGGATCGCATCGCGCAGGTGCTGCAGGATGCCGACAAGGGGACGAACGCCGATGTCGTCGCGGTCGCGCCGCGCAAGGTGAGGACCATGGTGGTCAAATCCGACGGTTCGCTGGTGCCGCGCGAGGATCCGGCGCCCGCCGCACCGCAGGTGGCCGCGACCGAGCCGGTCGATCCGGCGCCGCAGCATGTCGGCCCGGCGGCACAGGCCGACGCGGACCAGACTGGCACCGTGGCGCCAGCCGCCGTCCAGGCGGATGTCGAGCCGGCGCTCAAGCCGGCAGCCAAGCCCAAGGCTGAGGCCAAGGCTCAGTCGGCCAACACGCCGGCCAAGGTTCCGGTCGCGCCGCAGCGCCCGTCCGACCAGCCGGTTGACGTCGTCGGCGAGGTGAAGCCCGATCAGGTTGCATCCATCGATCCGTCGTCAACCGCGAGCGGCGGGGGTTCATGGTCGATGCAGATCGCTTCGCAGCCGACGGTCGAAAGCGCCCAGTCCAGCTATCAGGACCTGCAGCGCCGCTACGGCAGCGTGCTTGCGGGCCGCACCGCCAACATCGTCAAGGCCGAGATCGCCGGCAAGGGTACGTTCTACCGCGTCCGCGTGCCCGCGCAGTCGCGCAACGATGCGATCAACCTGTGCACCAGCTACAAGGCGGCCGGCGGCAACTGCTTCGTGTCGCGCTAGGACCTGACCAACCAATCAAAGCCGGCGTGACCCAAGGGCCACGCCGGCTTTTTCATGTGCCCTGACTTGTTCGTGTGGAGGCAGATCTGACGTTTGACCGCATGTGGCCCGGGACGATTCCCTTTGATCGCGCGAAGCCTTAGACTCCTGACATGACCGAATCAAAATCCATGATCCTCGGCTGTGCCGGGAAATCGCTCACCCGCGAAGAAATCAATTTCTATCGCAATGAATGCCCTTGGGCTTTCATCCTGTTTGCGCGCAACATTGGCGAGACCGAGCAGATCCGCGATCTGGTCGCCGAGATGCGCGACTGCATCGGACGCCCGGACGCGCTGGTGTTCATCGACCAGGAGGGCGGCCGGGTGCAGCGCCTGCGCCCGCCGCTGGCGCCGAACTATCCGGCCGGCGGCGCGCTCGGCGCGTTGTGGCGCAACGATCACGACGCCGGCGCGCGCGCGGCGTGGCTGATGGCGCGGCTGCATGCTTTCGATCTCTTGCGCTACGGCATCACGGCGGATTGCCTGCCGGTGCTCGACGTGCCGATCGAAGGCGCCAGCGACGTCATCGGCGCGCGTGCTTACGGCAAGGAGCCGCGCCCCGTCATCGAACTGGGCCGGGCCGCGGCCGAAGGCCTGATGGCAGGCGGGGTGTTGCCGGTCATGAAGCACATTCCCGGCCACGGGCGAGCCTTTGCCGACACGCATTTCGAATTGCCGATAGTGAATGCCTCGCTGAGCGATCTGCAACGGCATGACTTTGCCCCGTTCAGGGAACTCAACCATCTGCCGATGGCGATGACGGCGCATGTCGTCTACAGCGCGATCGATCCCAACAACCCGGCGACGACTTCCGGAAAGGTCATCGATGAGATCATCCGTCGCGAGATCGGTTTCGACGGGCTGCTGATGAGCGACGACACCTCGATGAAGGCACTTTCTGGGGATTTCCCGACAAAGGCGGCCTCGATCCTTGCGGCGGGCTGCGATCTGGTCCTTCACTGTAACGGTGTTTTCGAGGAGATGGCCGGCATCGCGTCGCGCACCACCGGGCTTGAAGGAACGTCGCTTGAGCGCGCCAAGCGGGCGCTGACCTATATAAGGAAAAGCGACGCGGCTGAAGAAGCCGAGATACGTGCGGAATTCGCCACCTATTTCGACGCGGTGGCCTGACAAAGGAAGCGAGAGGAAGTGGCGGAGACATTGGAAAGCAAGGCCGCGAAGGCCGCACCGATGGACCGTCTGTGGGCCGAGAACGACGATTCACGCGTCACTGGCGACCCGTCGCTGGTCGTCGATGTGGCCGGCTTCGAAGGTCCGCTCGATCTGCTCCTGCATCTCGCCCGCACGCAGAAGGTCGATCTGGCGCGGATTTCGATCCTGGCGCTGGTTGAGCAATATCTGACCTTCGTCGAGACGGCGAGGGCGCTGCGGCTCGAGCTTGCCGCCGACTATCTGGTGATGGCGGCGTGGCTGGCCTTCCTCAAGTCGAAGCTTCTCATTCCCAAGCAGCCGGGCGACGAAGGCGAAAGCGGCGAGGAACTGGCGGCGGTGCTGCAGTTCCGGCTGAAGCGGCTGGAAGCCATGCGCGATGCCTCGGCGCGGTTGGTCAACCGCAATCGGCTCGGCCGCGACGTGTTTGCGCGCGGCATGCCGGAAATGGTCATCGTCGAAAGGCGCAACGCCTATTCGGCGTCGCTCTACGATCTCTTGACCGCTTATGCCCAGCAGCGGCAGAAGCAGGCCATCAACAATGTGACGATCGCCAGGCGCGGCGTGTGGTCGCTCAAGGATGCGCGCGATATCCTGACCCGGCTGGTCGGATCTCTGCATGACTGGGCAACGCTGGAAAGTTTTCTCATCGAGTACATGACCAGCCCCGAGGAGCGGCGCACGGCGATCGCGAGCTCTTTTGCGGCCACGCTGGAACTGGTGCGCGAAGGCAAGATGGATGTACGGCAGGACGAAGTGTTCGCGCCGATCTATCTGCGCGGCCGTGTGCAGGCAATCAAGGCAGTCGAGGTGGCATCATGAGCGAACGCGCCAACGCTTCGGTTCTCCCGTTCAAGGTCGGTGACGAACCGGATGAGGCGCTGTTTTCCGAGGAGCCGGCCGAGCAGGTACAGAACCCGGCCGAGCGGCTGCATCTGGCGGAAGCCGTGCGCATGGCCGAGGCGATCGTGTTCGCCAGCGCTGAGCCGGTCAGCGAAAAGCAGCTCGCGGCGCGCCTGCCTGACGGCATCAACGTCGCCGTCGCCATGGCTGAACTGCAGCAGATCTATGCACGGCGCGGCGTCAATCTGGTGCGGGTCGGCGAAGCCTGGGCATTTCGCACCGCCGGCGATCTGGCCTTCCTGATGAGCCGCGACACGGTGCAGCAGCGCAAGCTGTCGCGCGCCGCGCTCGAAGTGCTGGCGATCATCGCCTATCACCAGCCGGTGACGCGCGCCGAGATCGAGGACATCCGGGGTGTCGAAACCTCGAAAGGCACGCTCGACACGCTGCTGGAAACGGAATGGGTGCGCATGCGCGGTCGGCGTCGGACGCCCGGCCGTCCCGTCACCTATGGCACGACCGACACGTTCCTCGACCATTTCGCGCTGGAGGAAATCCGGGATCTTCCCGGTATGGAGGAACTGAAGGGCGCCGGGCTGCTTTCAGGCCGCATGCCGTCGAATTTCTCCATTCCGCAGCCGCCGGCCGATCCCGACGCGCTGACCGACGACGAGGATGCGCTGACCGACATCGATCTCGAGGAACTCGGCCTGCTGACGCCGCGCGTCACGGAAGATTGACTGGCAATTGCAGCCCATTTGTCGAGGATGCGCGGATTCGTAGCGGCCATGGTGTCGAAAATGCGTGACATCCGCCACCCTTTCATAAACTCTGTCGCAGTTGTGTTTGAATCCCAACGCGAAAACGCATAGATCATCGCCAGGGAAAACATTCGAGAGAGATTTGCTATGGGTTCATTTTCGATTTGGCATTGGATGATCGTGCTGGTGATCGTGCTTTTGGTGTTCGGCCGCGGCAAGATTCCCGAGTTGATGGGCGACATGGCCAAGGGCATCAAGAGCTTCAAGAAGGGCATGGCCGACGACGACGTCGCCGAAGACAAGCGCACCGTCGAACACCGTGCCGACGAGACCGTCTCGGCCGTGAAGGAAAAAGCCAGCAAGAGCTGAGCCACAGGTTCTAGTCGGAACAGAGTGCCATGTTTGAAGTCGGCTGGACCGAAATGCTGGTGATTGCGATCGTCATGATCGTGGTCGTCGGGCCCAAGGATTTGCCCAACATGCTGCGCACCTTCGGCCGCACGACGGCCAAGCTGCGCGCCATGGCGGCCGATTTCCAGAAACAGTTCAACGAAGCGCTGAAGGAAGCCGAGCTCGACGATGTCAAGAAGTCGGTCGACGAACTCAGGAACCTCAGCCCGGCCGCCGAGATCCGCAAACAGCTCAATCCCTTCGAGCAGGCGGCGGCCGATGTGCGCTCGGGCGTCGATGCGGCGATGAAGCCGAAGCCGGCCGCCGATCCTGCAGCACCTGCCGCTTCGACCCCGCAGGCGGCCGAACCCTTGAAGAACGGCGCAACGACCATGCCTGGCGTCAACGGGCCGGAAGCCGCGCCAGCAGCGCCGATTTTCCCGGCCATGACCGATGAATCGGTGGTGACATCGTCCGCGCCCACCGAACCGGTCGTGGCGCCGAAGGCATCCGCGAAGAAAGTGGCCAAGGCTGCAAAGGCGACGCCGGCGGCAAAAGCGCCGGCCAAGGCGTCGGCGAAGGTGGTGACGGCGTCAAAGCCTGAGTTGCCCAAAACAGCGAAGCCGGCCGTGGCCAAGACGGTCGCGACCAAGACCGTGGCGAAAGCCGAGCCGAAACCGGTCGCGGCGAAGAAGCCGGTGGCCAAGAAGACGGCTGGAGCCGCCAAGTGAGCGTTTCGGACAAGGAAAAGGACGAGATCGAAAAATCGTCGGCGCCGCTGATGGAGCATCTCATCGAGTTGCGCCGGCGGCTGATCTGGTCGCTCGGTGGCTTCTTCGTCGCCTTCCTGATCTGCTTCTTCTTCGCCAAGAGGCTGTTCAACCTTTTGGTCGTCCCGTTCAAATGGGCGACGAAGTGGGCGGGGCTCGATCCGCACAAGGTCGAGCTGATCTACACCGCACCGCAGGAATTCTTCTTCACCCAGGTCAAGCTCGCCATGTTCGGCGGCATGGTCATCGCCTTTCCGCTGATCGCCACGCAGATCTACAAATTCATCGCGCCCGGCCTCTACAAGAACGAGCGCAACGCCTTCCTGCCGTTCCTGATCGCGTCACCCATCCTGTTCCTGATGGGCGCCTCGCTGGTCTATTTCTTCTTCACGCCGATGGTGATGTGGTTTTTCCTCGCCATGCAGCAGGCCGGCACCGACGATCAGGTGCAGATTTCGCTGCTGCCGAAGGTGTCGGAATATCTCAGCCTGATCATGACGCTGATCTTTTCCTTCGGCCTGGTGTTCCAGCTGCCGGTGGTGACCAGCCTGATGACGCGGGTCGGCATGCTGTCGTCCAAGGGACTGGCCGAGAAACGCAAATGGGCGATCGTCATCGCCTTTATTGTCGCGGCGGTGCTGACACCGCCCGATCCGATGAGCCAGATCGGCCTGGCCCTTCCGACCATCCTGCTCTACGAGGTTTCCATCTGGGCCGCGCGGTGGATCGAGCGCGACCAGGAAAGGCAGCGGGTGGCGCGCGAGAAGCAGGACGCCGCGGAAGCCGTGGCGGACAAAGCACCGGACGAGCCACCGGCGCCGGCGGCCTCGTAAGGCAACAGAGTGCTAACGGCGGAAAACAACAGCCGCCGGCCAGCCTCATCTTGCATCAATCAAGGATGCGGTTTACGCCCCTCTAGCCTAGCTTGAGGACGAAAAAACCATGCTTGATATCAAATGGATTCGCGACAACCCGAAGGCCCTTGTCGAGGCGCTGGTGAAGCGCTCCTGGTCGGCCGGTGACGCGCAGTCCACGGTCGATGGGCTGATCGCCTCGGACGAGGCGCGGCGCGAGCACGTCACCGAGCTGCAGACGAAGCAGGAGCGCCGCAACGCCGCCTCGAAGGAGATCGGCAACGCCATGCGCTCGGGCGATGCGGCTCTCGCCGAAAAATTGAAAACCGAAGTCGGCGAGATCAAGACTTTCATCCAGAACGGGGAGGCACGCGAACGCGAACTCGACAAGGCGCTGAACGATGCGCTGGCGGTGCTGCCCAATGTGCCGCTCGACGACGTGCCGGTCGGCAAGGACGAGCACGACAATGTGGTCAAGCACATCGTCGGCAAGATACCGACGCGTCCGAACTGGGTGAAGGAGCATTTCGAGGTCGGCGAGGCGCTCGGCATGATGGATTTCGAACGGGCCGCAAAGCTCTCCGGCTCGCGCTTCACCGTGCTGAAGAGCGGGTTGGCGCGGATGGAACGCGCGCTCGGCCAGTTCATGCTCGACCTGCACACGACCGAGCATGGCTATGAGGAAGTCATCCCGCCGCTGATGGTCAAGGACGACGTTCTTTTCGGCACCAACCAGCTGCCGAAGTTCGAGGAGGATCTTTTTTTCACCTCGCACGGGGAGGGCAGGCTTGGCCTGATCCCGACCGCCGAGGTGCCGCTCACCAATCTGGTGCGCGAGGAGATCACAGCGCATGAAAAACTGCCGCTGCGCTACACCGCGCTGACACCGTGCTTTCGTTCGGAAGCGGGTTCGGCCGGGCGCGACACGCGCGGCATGCTGCGCCAGCACCAGTTCTACAAGGTCGAACTCGTCTCGATCACCGATCAGGAATCGTCGCTCGCCGAGCATGAGCGGATGACGCAATGCGCCGAGGAAGTGCTGAAGCGGCTCGGCCTGCCGTTCCGCACCATGACGCTGTGCACCGGCGACATGGGCTTTGGTGCGCGCAAGACCTACGACATCGAGGTCTGGCTGCCCGGCCAGAACGCCTATCGCGAAATCTCGTCCTGCTCGGTGTGCGGCGATTTCCAGGCGCGCCGCATGGACGCCCGCTACAAGGACAGGGACGGCAAGGGCAACCGCTTCGTCCATACGCTCAACGGCTCGGGCACCGCGGTTGGCCGCGCCCTCATCGCCGTCATCGAAAACTACCAGAATGAGGATGGCAGCGTAACCATTCCTGAAGTGCTGCGGCCTTACATGGGCGGTCTGGAAAAGATCGAATCGAAATGATGCGTATCCTCCTGACCAATGACGACGGCATTCATGCCGAGGGACTGGCGTCGCTCGAACGGGTCGCGCGAACGCTGTCCGACGATGTCTGGGTGGTGGCGCCGGAGCAGGACCAGTCCGGCTATGCGCATTCGCTGTCGATCTCGGAGCCGCTGCGGCTGCGCAAGATCGGCGAGAAGCATTTCGCCGTGCGCGGCACGCCGACCGATTGCGTCATCATGGGCGTCAAGAAGATCCTGCCGGGTGCACCGGACCTGATCCTGTCCGGCATCAATTCCGGCGCCAACATCGCCGACGACGTCACCTATTCGGGAACCGTCGCCGGCGCCATGGAAGGCGCGCTGCTCGGCATCCGCTCGATCGCGCTCAGCCAGGGCTACAGCTATGTCGGCGAGGATCGTGTCGTCCCTTACGAGACGACCGAGGCGCTGGCGCCGGCGCTACTGAAGAAGCTTGTCGCGACGCCGTTGCCGGACGGCGTGCTGCTCAACGTCAATTTTCCGAACTGCCTTCCCGAGGAAGTCGCCGGTACGGTGGTCACCTCGCAAGGCAAGCTCGTGCATAGCCTGTGGGTCGACGAGCGCCGCGACGGGCGCGGGCTGCCTTACTACTGGCTGCGTTTCGGCCGCGAGCCGGTCGAAGGCAAGCGTGGCTCCGACCTCTACGCCCTGCACAACAGGCTGGTGTCGGTAACGCCGTTGCATCTCGACCTCACCGCGCATGAAATCCGTGACCAACTGAGCAAGGCGCTTGCATGAATCAGGGCCTCCCAATCGATGATCGCGAAGGCTTTGCCGCCTTTCTGCTGCGCTTGCGTGGCCGGGGAACGGTGCCGAAGGCGCTGATCGCTGCTTTCGAGGCAACACCGCGGCGTGGTTTTCTTGGTGCCCAGTTCCATCAGATCGCCTGGTCGGACCGCATGCTGCCGATCGAATGCGGCGAGGCGATCGAGGGCGCCGACATGCAGGCGGCGGTGATCGCGGCGCTCACCATCGAGCAGGGCAACCGCGTGCTCGAGATCGGCACCGGCTCAGGCTACACGGCAGCGGTGATGTCGCGGCTGGCGGCGCGGGTCGTCACCACCGACCGCTACAAGACGCTTGTCGAGCAGGCCAGGCAGCGCTTCGAGGCGCTCGGCATCGGCAATGTCATCGTGCGCCAGGCGGATGGTTCCGGCGGACTGCCGAATGAAGGGCCGTTCGATCGTATCGTCGCGTGGGCCGCCTTCGACAGCCTGCCGCGCTTCCTGCTCGACCAATTGTCGAGCGGCGGCATCGTCATCGCCCCGATCGGCCCCGAGGAGGGCGAACAGGTTCTGGCCAAGCTGACCAAGGTCGGCAGCCGGTTCGAGCGTGAGGACATCGGCCTCGTTCGCCTGCAGCCGATCCTGCGCAGCGTGGCCGCCGTCATCTAGAGCCCATCCCGATTCAATCGGGATGGGCTCTATCTGTTTGTTTGAGCATGATCTTTTCCGAAAGCCGGGTCCACTTTCGGGATCATGCTTTAGCTTTGTTTAGGCGATACAGGCTGCGGACGGCGAGGTCATGAGCTTTCGTGACAGCGCGGCGCAATTGCGCTCAGCTAGGGCGACCGCTTGCAAGCTCGTCGGAGCTGGTCTCGGTGCCTCTCCAGGCGGCCTCAAATATTTTAAGAAAATTTGCGTCTGATTTTAAGGGGTTAACCGACCAGTAACATTAACGCGCTTTAATCATGCCCAGTTGGTAAAGAGTATGTGCGGGTTATTGCGATGCAACTCAGTGTTTTGAAGGCAAACGGGCGCAATCTGGCGCGAGGCTGCGCCGTCCTCGTGATTGCAGGCGCCGCGGCTGGGTGCAGTTCCCAGGCCTCTCGGTTCAACAGCGTCGACGACGTCTTCACGTCCTCGACCAACAATCAGCGCGCCATCATCAACAAGCAGGATGCCGTGCAGCCCTATCCGGGCGATGTCTCGGCCGCTCCTCTCGACGGCAGCCATACGCAGTCGGTCAGCCGCTCCAGCCTCGAGCCGGTTTCGTCCCGGCCGCTGCCGCCGCCCGTTGCCCAGGCGCAGCCTGCTCCGGCGCTGGCGCCTGCCGCAAACCCGGTCCGTGTCGCTTCGGCGCCGGCCTTGGTGCGTCCGGCTCCCCGCGTCGACAGGACGACGACCGGCACCGTTGCTCCGGCGGCATCGCCGTTCAAGACGGCGCAGCCCGACGCCCCGCGTGTGGCGACAGCGGCCGGTACGCCACATGCAACCGAGATCGTGGTCAGGGATGGCGAAACCGTCTCCGCCCTGGCGCAGCACTACAAGGTGCCCGCCGATGTCATCATGAAGGTCAATGGGCTGAGCGCGACCAAGGGGCTGAAGACCGGCCAGAAGCTGATCATCCCGGCCTATGCCTATTCGAGCAAATCAGAGCCGAAAGTCGCCGACGCCAAGCCGGCAAACGGCGGCAAGCGCGACCTGCCGGCCACCGCGCCGGACAAGGTCGCGGTGCTGCCGCAGCAGCCGAAGCTCAAGGAGGGCAAGTCCGCCGCACAGGTGGATGCCTCGGCCGCCGCGAGCCAGCCCAAGGAGCCCAAGCCCGTGCAGGTGGCCAAGGCGACCGGCGCCGCAGGCACCTATACGGTCCAGTCGGGGGACACGATGTCCTCGATTTCCAGGAAGACCGGCGTCAGCGTCGTCGCGCTGAAACAGGCCAACGGCATGAAGGATGGCCTGCTCAAGATCGGCCAGACCCTGAAGGTGCCGGCTGGTGGGACCGCGACGGTCGCCAGCGCCAAGCCGGCGAAGGTCGATCCGGTGACTACGGCGACGACGCAGCCCGCTGCAAAGACGACGCCGTCGGAAACGCTGGCGTCCTACACGCCGCCGAAAAAAGATTCGAAGGTCATTCAGCAGGCCGAGGACGACGAGGCTGTCGCGCCTGACGCCACCGGCATCGGCAAGATGCGTTGGCCGGTGCGCGGCCGCGTGATCTCCGGTTTCGGGGCTGGCAAGGACGGCGTCGACATCGCCGTGCCCACGGGCACGCCGGTCAAGGCAGCCGAGAATGGCGTCGTCATCTATGCCGGCGATGGGCTCAAGGAATTCGGCAATACGGTGCTGGTGCGCCACGAGAACGGCCTGGTCACCGTCTACGGACACGCCAGCTCGATCGAGGTCCAGCGCGGCCAGAAGGTCAAGCGCGGCCAGGAAATCGCGCTGTCTGGCATGAGCGGCACGACGGACTCGCCGAAGCTGCACTTCGAAGTGCGCAAGAACTCGGCTCCGGTCGATCCGTCGGGCTATCTCGAATAGAATAAAAAAAGCGATTTGCAGGCCGCCTGACCTCCAGTCCGGCCCGCCGGCTCAGCCCGCTCCGCAAGGGGCGGGCTTTTTCAGTTGGGTCGGGGCAGGTTAGTCCTTGAGCGGCTTGCCAAGCCGGCCTGCCAGATCCTGGGTGAACTGCCAGGCGACGCGACCCGATCGGCTGCCGCGCGTCGTTGCCCATTCCAGCCCTTCGGCGCGCAGCTGCTCGGGATCAATGTCGAGGCCGTGATGGCTGGCATAGCCGTCGATCATGTCGAGATACTCGTCCTGCGAACATTTGTGGAAGCCGAGCCACAGGCCGAAGCGATCGGACAGCGAGACCTTTTCCTCGACTGCTTCGGACGGGTTGATGGCGGTCGAGCGCTCATTGTCGATCATATCGCGCGGCAACAGATGCCGGCGGTTGGAGGTGGCGTAGAAGATGACGTTGGCCGGGCGCCCCTCGACGCCGCCCTCGAGTGCTGCCTTCAGCGATTTGTAGGACGTATCGTCGTGGTCGAAGGAGAGGTCGTCGCAAAACAGGATGAAGCGAAAGGGCGCCGCTTTGAGCAGGCCCATCAGCTTCGGCAGCGTGTCGATGTCCTCACGGTGGATCTCGATCAGTTTCAACGGCTGGTCGGACCTGGCCCTGGCATTGATTTCCGCATGCACGGCCTTGACCAGCGACGATTTACCCATGCCGCGCGCGCCCCACAACAGCACGTTGTTGGCCGCATGGCCGGCGGCGAAGCGCTCTGTGTTGTCGACAAGAATGTCGCGGACGCGGTCGACGCCCCGGATCAGGCCGATGTCGACGCGGTTGACCTTGCGTACCGGCTCCAGAAAACCAGGGTCGGCCTGCCAGACGAAGCAATCGGCCTCGCCGAGATCGGTTCGAGGCACCGGTTGCGGGGCGAGGCGGCTGACCGCCTCGATCAGCCGGTCGAGCTTCTGGTTCAGGGCGTCAATGCTGCTGTCGGTCATGTCTGGCTTTTGTTTTTTCGCGGTTTTGAAGTGTGGGAGCGTGGACCTGTCCAATTCCGACGGGTTCGAAACCGGTTGCAACCTTTTGTTCGAGCGTGATCTTTTCCGAAAACCGGCTCGCGCTTTTCGGGATCATGCTCTAACACGGCTCAACAGGCCGGAAAAGCAGCCGATTTGCCCGGCCGCGCAGTTGCATTGACAACTTTACCGACTATATTCCGGCCAAATTTCAAGGGGCCGCCAAACTCCACAGGACGGTTGGCGGCTGTTTTCAAAATTCAGGAGTACTCTCGATGTTCGTGACACCGGCATACGCCCAAGGCATCGGCGGCGCCTCTCCAGATATGTTCATCAGCATTTTGCCGTTTGTCCTGATTTTCGTGATCATGTATTTTCTCATCATCCGGCCGCAGCGCACGCAGCTGAAGAAGCGCGGCGAGATGCTGGCCGCGGTTCGTCGCGGCGACACGGTCGTCACCGGCGGCGGCTTTGTCGGCAAGGTGACCAAGGTGATCGACGACAACGAGCTCGAGATCGACCTCGGCGGTGGCACGAAGGTGACCGCGTTGCGCTCGACGATCGCCGACGTGCGCGTCAAGGGCGAGCCGGTGGCCAACCAGAACGCCAAGAAGTAATCCAATTCCAGGCGGAGCGATCCGCGGACACGCTCTGACGGACGACGCCATATGCTGTATTTTTCGCGCTTCAAGATGATCCTGATCTGGGTGGCAGTGGCCATCACAGTGATCCTCGCCGCGCCCAATCTGTTCTCCGCCAGCACGCTGGCCCAACTGCCCAGCTGGGTGCCGAAGCGGCAGATGACGCTCGGCCTCGATCTGCAGGGCGGTTCGCACATCCTGCTCAGGATGGATCCCAACGACCTGATCAAGGACCGGCTGTCAACGACGCGAGACGAGATCCGGACGCTGCTGCGCGATGCCAAGGTCGGCTATACCGGTCTTGCCGGATCGGGCCGCACCGTGCAGGTCCGCATCACCGATCTGGCCCAGGTCGATGCCGCCAAGAAGGCGTTGAAGTCATTGACCGACCCTGTCGCCGCCGGTCTGTTCAGCGGCGGTTCCATCCAGGAAATGACGCTGGATGAATCCGAACCCGGCCTGCTCAAGTTCAATGTCACCGACGCAGGCATCAAATACCGCACCTCGACGGCGCTGACGCAGTCGATCGAAGTCGTCGGACGCCGTGTCAATGAACTCGGCACCACCGAGCCGATCGTGCAGCGCCAGGGCGATGACCGCATCCTGGTCCAGGTGCCGGGTCTGCAGGATCCGCAGCGGCTGAAGGAAATCCTCGGCCAGACCGCCAAGCTGACCTTCCAGATGGTCGATCAGTCAATGCCGGTGCAGGACGCGCTGAAGGGGCGCCCCCCCGCCGGGTCATCGATCCTCTATTCACAGGACGATCCTCCGGTTCCCTACCTTATCGAGAACCGCGTCATCGTCTCGGGTGAAAACCTCGTCGATGCCCAGGCGACTTATAATTCGCAGAACAACGAGCCGGTGGTTTCGTTCCGTTTCGATTCGAAAGGTGCGGCGCGCTTCGGCCAGGCGACCTCGCAGAATGTCGGCAAGCTGTTCGCCATCGTGCTCGACAATCAGGTGATCTCGGCGCCGCAGATCCGTGAGCCGATCCTCGGCGGCACCGGCCAGATCTCGGGTAACTTCACCGCCCAGAGCGCCAACGACCTCGCCGTGCTGCTGCGCGCCGGCGCCTTGCCGGCGACACTGACGGTGATCGAAGAGCGCACCGTGGGTCCGGGCCTCGGCCAGGATTCGATCCATGCCGGCAAGGTGGCCGGCATCATCGGCTCTATCCTCGTCGTTGCGTTCATGTTCGTCGCCTATGGCTTCCTCGGCTTTCTCGCCAACATCGCGCTTGCGGTGCACGTGGCAATGATCGTCGGGCTGCTTTCGCTGCTTGGTGCGACCCTGACCTTGCCTGGTATCGCCGGTATCGTGCTGACCATCGGCATGGCGGTCGATTCCAACGTGCTGATCTACGAACGTATTCGCGAGGAGCGACGTAACGGCCGCTCCGTGATCCAGGCGATCGACACCGGCTTCTCGAAGGCGCTCGCGACCATCGTCGATTCCAATGTCACCTCGCTGATCGCCACCGTGGTGCTGTTCTATCTCGGTACGGGTCCGGTGAAGGGCTTTGCCATCACCTACGCCATCGGCATCCTGACCACCGTGTTCACCGCCTTCACCTTCACCCGCCTGCTGGTGTCGATCTGGCTGCGCCGCGCCCGTCCGAAGGAATTGCCGAAGGCACCGGTGACCTTCATTCCGCCCGGCACCAAGATCCCTTTCATGGGTATTCGCCGCTGGACGTTCGCGCTGTCGAGCTTGCTGTCGGTCCTGTCGGTGGTGTTGTTCATGACCGTCGACATCAACTACGGCATCGATTTCAAGGGCGGTTCGCTGATCGAGGTGCAGGCCAAGACCGGCAATGCGGATCTCGCTGACATCCGCGCCAGACTGACGGAACTCAACATCGGCGAAGTGCAGGTGCAGCAGTTCGGCGAGCCGAACGACGTGCTGATCCGCGTCGGCACGCAGGATGGCGGCGAGAATGCCGAGCAGAGCGTCGTCGACAAGGTGCGTGGTGAGCTGCAGGATCAGTATGATTTCCGCCGTGTCGAGGTGGTGGGGCCGACGGTTTCCGGAGAGTTGGCCAAGCAAGGCACGATCGCCATGCTGGTCGCGCTGCTCGGCATCCTGGTCTATGTCTGGTTCCGCTTCGAATGGCAGTTCGCGGTCGGCGCCATCGTGGCGACGGTGCACGATGTGGTGATGACGCTGGGCTTCTTCGTCATCACCGGGCTCGAGTTCAACCAATCGTCGCTGGCGGCGATCCTGACCATCATCGGCTATTCGCTGAACGACACGATCGTGGTCTACGACCGTGTTCGCGAGGATCTGCGAAAATACAAGCGAATGCCGCTGCCGCAGCTGTTGAACAACGCCATCAACGAGACGCTGTCGCGAACGACGCTGACCTCGGTGACGACGATCCTCGCCTTGCTGGCGCTGGTGCTGTTCGGCGGCGAGGTGATCCGCTCGTTCACCATGGCCATGCTGTTCGGCGTCGTGTTCGGCACCTATTCGTCGATCTTCATCGCGGCACCGCTGCTGATCCTGTTCAAGCTGCGGCCACAGGCTACAAGCTCCGACGAGGAGAAGCCGGTTGGCGGCGGCAAGGCGATCGCGACCTGACGCGCGGCCGCGAAGGGGTGACATAACGGTGACCAGCAAAGGCATCGTCATCCGCGAGGCGCATTTCCCCGGCCGCGCGCCGATCGAGGCCTACGGTAATGGCGGGTTCCGCTTCGCCGACATGTCGCATCGCGGCTCGTTGCTGTGCCTGCCATCCGGCATCCACGGTTGGGAGCCCACGAATCCGCTGGCGTTGACGGTGGCGGATTTTGGCAAGCTGCTGGCTGAAGCCGACAAGGTCGAAATCCTGCTGGTCGGCATGGGTAGGGAACTCCGGCCGCTACCGGCGGCGCTGCGCGCGGCGCTGAAGGCGGCGGGCATCGCGTCCGATCCGATGTCGACGGGGGCAGCGGTGCGGACTTACAATGTCCTCCTGGCGGAAGACCGTGCGGTGGCCGCCGCGCTCATCGCCGTCGATTGACATGTCCCAAAATGCCCAAATCGTCATGGATGCGGTGCGCGCCGCCGACCACGACCGCTATCTGACCGCGCTCTACGCGCCGGCCGGCCGCCGCGACGCGCTGTTTTCGCTCTATGCCTTCAATGCCGAGATTGCTGGCATCCGGGATCGCATCCACGAGCCGTTGCCCGGCGAAGTGCGGCTGCAATGGTGGCGCGATGTCATTGCCGCCGGTGGCGAGGCGGGTGCCGGCCATCCCGTTGCCGATTCCTTGAACGCCACCATTGCTGCGTTCAAGCTGCCGAAACCCGCGTTCGACAACATGCTCGAGGCGCGCATTTTCGATCTCTATGACGATCCGATACCGTCGCGCACCGATCTCGAAGGCTATTGCGGCGAAACGGCAGCCGCGCTTATCCAGCTTGCGGCGATGGTGCTCGATCCCGTCGAGGCACCGCGTTTCGCCGAGCTGGCGGGCAGGGCCGGCTGCGCCCAGGCGATAACCGGCCTATTGCTCCTGCTGCCGCTGCACCGCAAGCGTGGGCAGTGTTTCGTCCCGGTCGATATCCTGGCGGCGGCGGGCTCTTCGCCGGAGGAGTTTGTTGCCGGCGACGGCGGCCCCGGCGCCAAGCGCGCGGTGGCGGCAATGATCGCGCTGGCGCGGGACCATCTTTCCGCCTTCGAGCAAGGGGCGTCGGCGCTGCCGGCCTCGCTGCGTCAGGCATTTCTGCCGCTGGCCCTGTCGCGTGCCTATCTGACGAAAATGGAAAGCAGCTCGCCGCTCGACGGCATGGCGCGGCTGTCGGCCCTGCGCCGGCATTGGCTGTTGTTGCGTCGCGCGAGCAAGGGTTGGTCGGCACTTTGACGTAAACGTCAATCGTGTTAAGGAATCTCCGAGCTGAGAACTGTTGCCGCAGACGACAGACCGGCCCGGAGGAGATAACCCATCCATGAGCTTGCCTGTGCTGGTCGCGATCGTCGCCCTTGGCATTGCGCTGTCGGTCGCCGCGGTGCATTTCACCGGTGGCAGCAAGACAGCGGCGCTGGCCGGCCCGGATCAGGCATTGAGCCGTTTCGCCGAAGATTTTCCCGATGAGACGGCCGTGACAGTCCGCCTGACGGCGGATGCCAAGACGGCATTTCTGGATCTTGGGCGAGGGCGCATCGGCATCGTTCACGGCATCGGCGATTGCTTTTTGACCCGCATCGTCACGCCTCGCGATGTCACGGCTTTGACCGCCGGCGATGCAAACACGGTTTCGTTCCAGCTTGCCGATTTCACCTGGAAGGGCGGCCGTTTCAGCTTTGCGGACGCTGTTGATGCCCAGGCCTTGCTGAATGCTCTCGGGTCGCATCATTCAAATTCCACGAGGGAGGCCGCGTGATGGACAGCTATGATTTCCCGCAGGTCACCCAGCTTGCCATTCCGTTCTTCGTCGCCGCGATCCTGATCGAACTGTGGCTGGTACGCACCGGCCGCGCCAAAGGCTCGTTCGAGACGCGCGACACGCTGACCAGCCTGATGATGGGCACCGGCAATGTCGTCGCCGGGCTGCTGCTTGGCGTCGTGTCCTACTGGGCACTGCTATGGCTGTGGCAATTCAGGATCTTCAATCTCGGCCTGTCGTTCTGGGTGTTCCTGGCCGCCTTCCTGCTCGACGATCTGCGCTACTATGTCTATCACCGCATCGCGCACCGGGTGCGCTGGGTTTGGGCCGAGCACGTCAACCATCATTCCAGCCAGCATTACAATCTGTCGACGGCATTGAGACAAAGCTGGACCGGGCTGTTCACCTTCATGTTCGTGCTGCAGGCCCCGCTGGTGCTGCTCGGCTTTCACCCGGCGGTGATTGCCTTCACCTTCGGCTTCAACCTCGTCTGGCAGTTCTGGATCCACACCGAGACCATCGGCAGGATGTGGCGCTGGTTCGAGTTCATCTTCAACACGCCGTCCCACCACCGCGTCCACCACGCCACCAACCCGCGCTATCTCGACGCCAACTATGCCGGCACGCTGATCATCTGGGACCGTATGTTCGGCACCTTCGTCGAGGAATTGGAGGAGGATCGGCCGCGCTACGGCATCGTCAAGAACCTGGGCACCTTCAACCCGCTGAAAGTGGCGTTCCACGAATGGATCGGCATGTTCGGGGATGCCTTTGCGCCAGGGCTTACGCTCAGCGATCGTTTCAACTACCTGATCAAGCCGCCTGGCTGGAGCCATGACGGTTCGCGCGAGACCTCGGAAAGCCTGAAGGCTGCCTATGTCAGGCGGAATCCCAGCGAGGCGGGCAAGCCGGGGCTGCCGGCTGCAAGTGCCGAGCCGGCGGAATAGCTGCTTTTATCATGAGGGCTCGTTCGAGCCACCATCGCGCATCAGTGTCTCGTAGTCGCGGCCGCCGTAGAAAATGTTGACGATACGGACGAGATCGTCTTCCACGATGTAGGCGATGACAGCAGAGTGCTCGAACGGCACCGTTCGCAATCCTGGCACGATGTGGTCACGAGAACGACCACCCCGAGGTGCGTTACCAATGCTCTGGCAGCGGTCTTCGATGCGCAGCACGAATCTCAGCGCTACGTCTGAACTTCCAGTTGCCTCGGCTATGTGTGTGAAAATGTTGGCAAGATCGTCGCTGGCACTTTCGCGGTACTCGACTTCAAGCCGCCGAATCATCAGCGCGGCTCGAATATTGCCCAGCGAATTTCTTAAGCCGGTCGCGAACCTCTTTTCCAGAAAGGTTCGGCCTCGTGTCCTCGATCGATGCCGTCACCCGCGCCCGGATCGCCGCCATCCGTTCGGTATGCTCTTCCTCTTCGCGCTGGAAAGCGCGAAGTGCGGCGCGGATGACCTCGCTCGCCGAGCCGAAGGAGCCGTCCTGGACTTTCTCGCGGATCATGCGCGCCATGGCGGGCGTGACGGTGACCGACAGTTTTTCAGCGGCTTCCATGGATGTCTCTCTCAGGCATAGGTAGGATATTATCCCACTTTACGCCAGGGGTCCATCAGACCGGCAAGTCTACTCCGCTGCTTCTGCCGTTTGCGCCGGCAAGCCCAGCCATTGCCGGCAGTCGGCTTGGGCGCGCGACGTGATGGCATGGCGCTTGGCGACCGTCTTGTCCTTGCCGCGCATGTGTTTGCCTTCGGTTTTCGGGGCTTCGACGGGCGGGAACAGGCCGAAATTGACGTTCATCGGCTGGAACGAGCGCTTGCCGGGCTCGTCATCGGAAACAATATGGCCGCCGGTGATGTGGTTGAGCAGCGCGCCGAAGGCCGTGGTGAGCGGCGGCAGGGACGGCGCATGGCCGAGCCGTTCGGCGGCGGCGAAGCGACCGGCAAGCAGGCCGATCGCGGCGCTCTCGACATAGCCCTCGCAGCCGGTGATCTGGCCGGCGAAACGCAGGCCGGGGCGCGATTTCAGCTGCAGCGAAGCATCAAGCAGGGTCGGCGAGTTGATGTAGGTGTTGCGGTGCAGGCCGCCGAGGCGGGCGAAATCGGCGTTTTCGAGGCCCGGGATGGTGCGGAACACGCGCACCTGTTCGGCATGCTTCAGCTTGGTCTGGAAGCCGACCATGTTGTAGAGCGTGCCCAGCGCATTGTCCTGCCTCAGCTGCACGACGGCATAGGCCTTCACCGTCGGATTGTGCGCATTGGTTAGCCCCATCGGCTTCATCGGCCCATAGCGCAGCGTCTCGACGCCGCGTTCGGCCATGATCTCGATCGGCAGGCAGCCGTCGAAATAGGGCGTGCCTTCCCATTGTTTGAATTCGGTTTTCTGGCCGTCGACCAGCGCCTGCACGAAGGCAAGGTACTGGTCCTTGTCCAGGGGACAGTTGATGTAGTCCTTGCCAGTGCCGCCGGGCCCGACCTTGTCGTAGCGCGACTGGAACCAGCAGATGTCCATGTCGATCGTGTCGAAATGGATGATCGGCGCGATGGCGTCGAAGAAGGCGAGCGCGTCGGCGCCGGTCGCCTCGGCGATCGACTGGGCAAGCGATGGGGCGGTCAGCGGCCCGGTGGCGATGATCGCCTGGTCCCAGTCCGCCGGTGGCAGGCCCGCCACTTCCTCGCGCTGGATGGTGATCAGCGGATGCGCCTCGAGCTTTTTCGTCACGGCGTCGGAGAAGCCATCGCGGTCGACGGCAAGCGCGCCACCGGCTGGCACCTGGTTGGCGTCGCCGGCACTCATGATCAGCGAGCCAGCCAGCCGCATCTCGGCGTGCAGCAGGCCGACGGCGTTGTTTTCGGCGTCGTCGGAACGGAACGAATTGGAACAGACGAGCTCGGCAAGGCCATCGGTCTTGTGCGCGTCGGTGCCGCGAACGGGCCGCATTTCATGCAGGACAACCGGCACGCCGGCTTGCGCCGCCTGCCAGGCGGCTTCGGAGCCGGCGAGGCCGCCGCCGATGATGTGGATGGGATTTTTGCTCATGAGCGCCGGAATAATCGCTTGGTGCGGCGATTGCAATTGCCGAGCGTGGTGCCGGGCAAAACAGCTCCCGAAGGAACCAGCCCCTGAAAACAACAACACCCGCCGGGGGAGGAGGTCCGGCGGGTGTCGTTTTGGGGGTCGACCCTCGGGAGGAGGTGAAGGCCGACCGTATTCGTCATCACCGGGGAGGAGGTCGGCTTTGACGAAATCTCTTTCGCCAATTTTGAAAGGGGCGAAACCTTTGGGACAAAATTCGTTTTGCCCCGGGGAAACAGCGCCCGCCGCGGGAGGAGGTGCGGCGGGCGCCGTTTTGGTGGTCAACCCTTGGGAGGAGGTAAGGGGTGACCGTATTCGTCAGGGTCGGGGAGGAGGTCGACCCTGGCGAAATTCCTGGTTAGATCGCCCGGCGGGCGACGGTCTTGATTTCGTCGCGGACGATACCGAGATCATGCAGCTGGCGGTTCGAAAGGCGACCCAGCTCGGTAACCGTCTCGCGATAAACGCGCCAGTTACGATAGTTGCGGATCAGGTTCATTGTCGTTCTCTTTTTCAAAACTGGTTCGGACCATTCGCGGTCCGAAGAATTAGACCGCCTTGCGAGCGACGTAAGGAATGTCGCTGCGGCTGATGCCGAGGTCGGTCAGTTCACGGTTGCTCAGGCGGCTCAGCTCGGAGACAGTGTCCCGGTAGCGGCGCCAGTTGCGGTAGTTGCGGATCAGGTTCATGGTATTTCTCGTTTCGTCTTTCTTCCGGATCATTCCGTCTTTGTGTACGAACCATAGATAGGCGGGCTCATATCGATTTAAAAGCGCTATGGCTGCATGGCAGCAATGCAAATTGTGCAATGCAACATTAACGCGCGTTCACGGACCTGACACAAAGAAACCCGAATCGGAAAATGCCGTTGCGTCAACGGTTTGGCCGGATCGGCTGAAAAAAAGACCAAACCGGGGGAGGGGCAACATGGCGAGCTATTCGTCGCGGATCAGGTTGGATATCGCGCGCTGGCACCAAACCGGCCTGATCGACGCGGCGACCGCCGATTCCCTGGCGCGCGATGTCGAGGCCAATGAGCGCAAATCGCTCAGCTTCGGCTCGATCCTGGCGATGATGGCCGCCTTGCTGTTCGGCGCCGCCATCCTGATTTTCGTCGCCGCCAACTGGGACGCGATCCCGCGGCTGGCACGGATAGCGGCACTGTTTGCCGTCATCCTTGGCGGCTATGTCGGCGGCGCGGTGCTGAAGACACGCGACCATGCGGCGATCGGCGAGGCGCTGTGGATCGTGGCGGCCGCGGCTTTCGGCGGTTCGATCGCGCTGATCGGCCAGATGTATCATCTGTCCGGCGACGAGGCGTCCGCTTTGGTCACCTGGGGTGCCGGCACGGCATTGGCGGCGGTGGCGTTGCGATCGAACCCGCTGACCGTCGCTTCGGTCGGCATCGCCGATGCCTGGCTGTTCCTGAAGGGATTCGACTATTTCAATCGCAGCGAATTTCCGCATCTCTTCGTCGTCATGGCGATCGTGCTGTTTGCCGTTTCGTTCTGGACCCGCAGCCAGCCGGCGCGGCACCTGATCATCCTGTCCCTGCTCTTCTATCTCGTCCTGTTCGCCATGGATCACGCGACGCTGCCGGTGGCGATCCCCCTTGTCACTGTCTCTGCCGTGCTTTTCGCGGCTGCCGTCTTCGCACCGGAACCAGTCGACCGGATCGTGCAACTTGGCGGCCGTTTGCCCTTGCATGCTCTGCTCGGCTTCCTCACCGGCCTGGCTATCATCCAGTTCGAACTGGCGGACGAAAGCACCTATAACAGCGGTTTCACCATCGCCTCGGTCGTTGCGCTCGCCGGTATCGTCGCGGCCATCGTGCTGGCCGGCCGGGAGAGCCGTGGGCTGCGCTGGCTCGCCTATCTCGGCTTCGCCTTCGAACTCGCCATCATCTATGTCGTGACCTTGCAATCGATGCTCGATACGGCCGGCTTCTTCCTTGCCGCCGCGGTGCTGCTCGGCATCCTTGCGCTCGTCATCATCCGCGTGGAGAAGCGCATGAAAGGTCCAGCAACCGGGGGAGCCACGGCATGATGACCGGAAAGCGGCTGATCATTTCGGCGCTGGTGCTGGCGCTCGTCCAGATAGGCTTCCTGAGCTGGATCATCGCCGGCCGGGCGGCGATCCTGCGCAATGGCAAGGAGGTGCTGCTGAAGATCGAACCCGTCGATCCACGCGATCTCCTGCGCGGCGACTACATTGTTCTTGGCTACGAGATTTCGCGGATACCGGTGAAAATGATCGCCAACATCCCGGCCGACAAATTCTCCAGCGACGACACGTCGATCGTGGTCCGCCTGAAGAAGGGTGCCGACGGCTACTGGACGCCGACCACCGCCTGGTTCGGCAAGGCACCGACGCGGGCCGCCGCCGACGAGGCCGATATATCAGGCCATGTCGCTGAAGGCTGGGATCTTCGTGGGGAGGGAATGACCATCGCGCCGGATTATGGCATCGAACGCTTCTACCTGCCGGAAGGCGAGGGGATGGCGATCCAGAACGACATGCGGGTGCGTCCGTTCGGGATACGCCTTGCGCTCTCCGGCGATGGCACCGCCCAGATCAAGGCGCTGGTGGATGGCGACAAGACGCTGTTCGAGGAGCCGCTTTACTAGAATGTCCGTGCCTGCCGTGGTGTGAAGCATGCCAATCATCCTGACGACGCGTGAAGACATCAATCTCGACACTGTTTTGCGTGTCGCCTGGAAAAAGGACACGGTGGAGATCGGCGAGACGGCCTTGCGGCGCATAGCCGACTGCCGTGCCTCGTTCCTGAAGCTGATTGAAACCGATCCGCCACCGGTGATCTATGGCGTCACCACCGCCATGGGGGAACTGGCCAGCCAACGGCTCGCGCATGACGAGCGCGACCGCCATGCGCGCATCAAGGCGTTTGCCGCCGCAACTCGTTCGGTGATCCTTTGCCCGATCGCGTGGTCAGGGCGATCGTGCTTGCCCGCCTGACGACTTCATCGAGGGCAACGCCGCCACCACGCCGCGCATCGCGCTCGCGTTGCCGCGATGCTCGACGGCGGCCCGATGCCGATGGTGCCGGCCTCAGGCCAGGGCGGCGCCGGTGAAGTCCTGGCGCTCTATCCGCTGTTTGCCGAACTTTCGACGCGTTTCGACCTGGAGGTCAAGGAACGGGGCTCGCTGATCAACGGCTCGCCCTGTGCTGCCGCTCTGGTGGCCGACGCAGCGCTCGCGGCACGCCGCCGCATCCGGATCGCGCACAAGGTGTTTGCGCTGTCGATCGAAGCGTTTCGCGCTCCGCTCGAACACTACGACGCGGCGCTCGACGCGCTCTGGGGCGATGAGCACGAGGCGGCGGCCCTCCAGGGATTGCGGCAATTTCTGGTCGAAGCCGGAGATGGCAGGCGCAACTATCAGGCGCCGGTCAGCTACCGCATCGTGCCGCGCGTTCTCGGCCAGGCGCATCGCGCACTTTCGTCGGCCGAGCGGGCGGCAGATGTCTCGCTGGCCTCGATATCGGACAATCCGGTCTACATTCCGCCCGATGACGCGCATCCGTTGGGGCGCTGCATCAGCACGGGCGGCTATCACAACGCCATGGCGACGCCGGCGCTGGACGGCCTTGCGGCGATATGGGCCGATATCTGCCTGCTCTGCGACCGTCACGCCTCCAAGCTTCTGAATGGCAAGGTGTCGCTGCTGCCCGATCTCCTGATGACCGGGCGGCATTGGGCCGACAGCGACGGCCACGGCAATGTCGGCTATGTACCGATGGCGATTACCGGCTATCTCGAGCAGGCCAAGCTTGCCGCGCAGCGCACCTTCATTCCGGGAACGGAATCAGCCGGCGCCGGGCAGGACGATGTCGCCACCACGGCGTTCTTCGCATGGACCAAGGAGGCGACCGCCGGCCGCTGCGTCGACGCTGCCATGGCAATGCTGGCGATGATCGCCTCACAGGCGCTGCACGTCACCGAACGCGCGGCTCCGCCGGCGCTGCAGTCATTCGTCGACGAAATCAGGGACGTCGTGCCGCCTGTCGGCGCGGATCGCGTGCTGGGGCCGGAGCTTGCAAAGCTGGCCGAGTGGTTCACACGTCAGGTTTTCGAGACGTAGGCCGTCGATGCCGGGGCTTTCGCGACGTCGCTTCTCTGGGCTTATGGCGGTATTGGCGAGGCTGGCTGACGGTCGTTTCAGCGGAGCTTTCTGCGCAGCAGGCTAAAGTCGACAAGGCGCAAGAGCCTGGTTTTGTCGGCCATGAACTTGTCGAATGCCGCATCAAAATCATCGCCGACCGATCGCCATTCGTCTTTCAGCTTGCGAACACGTCGGGCGCGCAGCCAGTTCTTTATCTTCGCGCGAGTCCCCTTGGGCTTCAAAATGACGCCACAGCCGTAATCGGCATCCACGGTGAAATAGTCGAGATCCGGGTTGCCCAGCACGAAATCGATGTACGCCTTGTAAGTCACGCCGCACCACTCGCCGTGGAGGAAGGAGGGATTGGCTGCGGACCGATTTGGGGGCAGGCAATCATGCACCACTACGGCACCACCGGGCGAGACCATGCGGAAAGCCTCCCTGATATCTCGCGCCGAGCACTCGTATGTGTGATGCGGATCGACGAACACGATATCGAACGTCCGTCCCTTCAGGCGCGTGTCATTGAGACATGCCGCGATATCCTCGTCCGCGGAGGTGAAATCGACAGGGAAGCCGTCGAGCGGCGGCTCGGTCGCCCGGTACACCAGACGCATGCAGGGCTGAAAACCCAATTGCCGTGCTTCCGCGTATCTGAAGCCTGTGGTGCTCGTGTTGATCTCCAGGTAGCTCGTGAGCCCGAAGCGAACCGAGAGCAGCCCACAGATGTGCGCTTTGTTCCAATACTCAAGCATCATCATTGCCCCGCGTTCCCCCAGCAATGAGTTGATCTCATTGCCGGCTATCTCTCAAGCGATCAATCAGCAGGACTTGGCGCATGGCCGCGCCGAGGAAAACAGGGTCAAGAACAGGAAGAGGCAGGTGAAGCGGCCACGGTGTGAGTGGTGCGGATGAAGGGACTCGAACCCCCACGCCTTTCGGCACTGGAACCTAAATCCAGGGCGTCTACCAGTTCCGCCACATCCGCATGAACCGGCAATCCCATGTAGCCATCATTCTGTCAATGTCAGGGCCGAAATGATGGTTATTCGCCGAAATGCGAAGATGGTTGAAAATTAGGCTCGCCTGTGACAAAAGGCGTGTCGAATGTGACGGGACGCGACGATCCGCTTCTACAAAATGTGATAAGAAGTAGGAAAAACAAAGACTTATTCACATTTTGGAACGCAGTTTGGGAGAGTTTGAGCCGTATTTTCGGTCAAATCGCCAGGTTCCGTACCAAAAGCCATTCCCGGCAAGAATATACCGGCAGGCTGTGAACGGCAGAAAGCCGTTTGGCAGCCTCATTGGTGAAAACAAAGGTTTTACGATGCAGGTCACCGAAACACTCAATTCCGGTCTCAAGCGCGAGATCAAGATCACCGTGCCGGCCGGTGACATGGAAGCCAAGCTGATGGCGCGGCTTTCGGACGCCAGGAACAAGGTCCGCATCAACGGCTTCCGTCCCGGCAAGGTGCCGGTGCAGCACCTGCGCAAGGTCTACGGCAAGTCGTTCATGGCCGAAGTGGTCAATGAGATCCTCAACGATTCGACCCGTTCGATCATTTCGGGCCGCGGCGAAAAGGCCGCCATGCAGCCCGAAGTCATCATGACCGAGGACGAGAAGGAAGCCGAGAAGATCCTGGCTGGCGGCGCCGATTTCGAATTCCGCCTCAACTACGAAATCATTCCTGCGATCGAGATCAAGGATTTCTCCGATATCAAGGTGACGCGTCAGGTGTTCGACGTGCCTGACACCGAGATCGACGAGCAGGTCCAGCGCGTTGCCGAATCGGCACGCAGCTACGAGCCGAAGACCGGCAAGGCCGCCAATGGCGACCGCGTGACGATCGACTATGTCGGCAAGATCGACGGCGAGGCCTTCGCTGGCGGCGCCGGTTCCGATCAGCCGCTGGTGCTGGGCTCCAAGGAGTTCATCCCAGGTTTCGAGGATCAGCTGGTCGGCGCCAAGGCCGGTGACGAAAAGCAGGTCACGGTGACCTTCCCGGAAAATTACCAGGCGGCGAACCTGGCCGGCAAGGAAGCGACCTTCGACGTCACCGTCAAGGAAGTCTCCCAGCCCGGCGCGCTGGAAATCAACGATGAGACCGCCAAGAACCTCGGCCTGGAGTCGCTGGAGCGTCTGCGTGACGTGGTGCGTGGCCAGATCGAGAACCAGTTCGGTGCCATGACGCGCCAGAAGGTCAAGCGCCAGCTGCTCGACCAGCTCGACGCGAGCTACTCGTTCGAGGCACCGTCGAAACTCGTCGACGCCGAGTTCAACAACATCTGGGCGCAGGTCAATCGTGACCTGGAAGCGGCCGGACGCACCTTCGCCGACGAAGAGACGACGGAAGAAGAGGCACGCGCCGAATACCTGCGTCTCGCCGAGCGCCGCGTGCGTCTCGGCCTGGTGCTGGCTGAAATCGGCGAGAAGGCCGGCGTCACCGTGTCGGATGAAGAGTTGCAGCGCGGTCTGTTCGAGCAGGTGCGTCGCTATCCGGCCAACCAGCAGCAGGAAGTCTTCGAGTTCTACCGCAGCAATCCGGAAGCGCTGAACACGCTGCGCGCGCCGATGTTCGAGGAGAAGGTGGTCGACCATCTGCTCGGCCAGATTTCCGTCACCGACGTCAAGGTCAGCAAGGAAGAGCTGATGGCCGACGATGAGGAGGCCGAAACCACGACCAAGGCGAAGCCGGCGAAGAAGGCCGCTGCCAAGAAGGCCGACGAGAAGAAGGCCGACGAGGCGGAAGAGCCCAAGAAGAAGGCCGCGCCGAAGAAGAAGGCCGCCAAGGACGCCGAGTAATTCGGGCATTTCGTTGAAACAGGAAAGGCCGCCCTCGGGGCGGCCTTTTTTGTTGCGAAACTGCAACAGCCGGAACGCTTCGCGAGCCACGGCCTGTAGCGATACCAAGCTTTGATTCTTATCTGCGCTTGTATCGCAGGCCGCTTGGCTGTTGGAGGGCGTGTTGAGGCTGTTGGTTGAAATGGGACACGCTGCGGCAATCGCGCTGGTTCTTGTCTCGGTCTGTGGCATTGCCCAAGCCGATACTGTTCTTGACAATTGGCGGTTCGGCACGGGCGAAGACGGCCTCGTCACCGCATCGCTTTACGCAACCAACAAGCTGATCACCGGTGGCGGCGCCTTGAGCTACAGCCCGATCCTGACGATTGCCTGCCGGGCAAACAGCGAACCGCGCTGGACAGAATGGCTGCAGCTGAATGACGCCGTCTCAGCCAGCCACAGGATCACCATGTCTGTGACGATCGACCAGGGCAGCAAGTTCGCTGAGAGTTGGTCGGTCGGGCCGCGCGGCAGGATGCTGGTTCGCGACGGTGCCGACGGCATCAGACGCCTTCTTTCCGCAAGCCGACTGTTGCTTTCCTGGCGGTTCGGGCTGCTGTCGGGGCGCGGCGAGGCCGATTTCGATCTCGCCGGGCTCCGCGAAGCCGTCAACCACATTGCCGGCAGCTGCAACACCGATCCGCTGTAATCGTAGCGCGAGGCCAGGGCAGCGACAGGCGCGACGTTCATCCCGCTATTGGCATCGCTGACGAAGGTGACCCTGTCGTCGCGTCAGCGGCACCATTTCTCGACCGCGATTGCGATTGCCTTTGTGCAATCGACGAGATCGCGCACCGAAACGCGCTCGTTCGGCTGATGTGCCTGCGCCGGATCGCCAGGGCCGAAGTTGACGGTCGGGGTGTTGCCGAGCCCGGTGGGCAGGCCGATGTCGCTGTGCGCGCCAAAACCACTCAGGACCGGTGACAGGTTGGCGTCTTTGACGGCTTGCTGGAAGACGCCGACAAAGGGGTTGTCCGATGGGATTTCGGCGCAATCGGCGTCGAGGATCCATTCGATGCGGGCTGGGTGCTTTCGCAGATAGGGGTCTGCCTGGCAGACATTGGCGATATGCTCCTCGATTTCGCGCTTGACGTTGCCGCCCAGCTTGAACTCGTCATGCTCGCTTGGCAGATATTGCGCGTCGATGATGATCTCGCCGCGACCGGCCATGGAGGAGGGGTGTTCGCCGGCACTCATCTGGGTGACGATGATCTGGTTCGGCAGGTCCATCAGCGGATGGTTCTTCCGGGGATCGAACATCCAGCGCCGGTTGAGAATGTCGATGCCGTCGAGGATCTGCCGGCAGAGCTGGACGGCATCGACCGGGCCGCTCGAGTACCAGGCATTCGGCGTGAGTTCCGCATGGCCGCCTATGCCGTCGATGATGATCTTTCCCCACAGGATGCCGTGACAGAGCGGCGCGATCTTGTTCGCCGTCGGTTCGGTCATGATGCCGGCATCGGCGTGAAAGCCGCGATCGACCATGGCGAGCGAGCCCATGCCACCGATTTCCTCGTCGACGACGGTCGTGAAGACGACGTCTCCAGACAGGGGAATGTCGAGCTCCTTCAGGATTTCTACGGCCACCAGCATGCAGGCAACGCCGCCCTTCATGTCGACGGTGCCGCGGCCATGCAGAAATCCGTCCTTGAGAACGGGCTGGAACGGGTCGGTCGTCCAGTGTCCGGCGGCGCCCGGTGGGACGACGTCGATGTGGCCGGTCAGCATGATGGAGCGCCCGCCGCCCGTGCCCTTCAGGACGCCGCCCAGATTGGGTCTGCCTTCGAACGTCCTGCCCTTGTTGGCGCCGGCGCGGCCCTTGTATTTTTCGTAGAGCGCCGGACCGTCCGGGTCCCAGAGATCGGTCGAGAAGCCAAGCGCCTCGATGCGTTTTTGCAGATATAGCTGGCAATCACGCTCGCCGGGGCCGGCGTCCTTCGGATTGGATTTCACAATCGATGGAAAAGCGACGAGATCGCTCAGCGTTGCGACGATGCGATCGGCGGTTGCCTCGACGCGCGCGGCAATGATCTCTTCAATGGAAGGCATTATGATCTCCAACGTTGGGAAAGTCGGTCGGCGAGAAGGACGAAAACCAGAAGGCCGCCGACAATTCCCACCTGCCAGACCGTGTTGATGTTCAGTTGCAGAAGACCCGTCTTCAGCGTGACCAGAAGCAGGACGGCCGCGAACACGCCGCCGACGCCGCCACGTCCGCCGGTGATGGCGATGCCCCCAAGCATGGCGGCAGTCAGCGATTCGAGCTCGAGGTTCTGCCCGATATTGGGTCTGCCGCTGCCAAGCCAGGCGAGCGAGACAAGACCGGCGGCACCGGCGAGCGCGCCACTCAAGGAGTAGAGGATGAAGCGAACGCGGTCGACCGGAATGCCGACCAGCCTGGCCGAGCGTTCATTGAAGCCCATCGCGTAGATCCAGCGCCCCCAGGCCGTCGAGAGCAGCAACAGGCCGGCCAGGGCAAAGCAGGGGATGGCAAGCGTGAGGAAGGGCACGGGAATGCCCATGGCGACGCCGCGCCCCCACAGGAGCAGCCAGGAGGGTACGCCTGCCTGGGCCGCGCCGCCGGTGATGGCAAGCGCCGTGCCGGAATAGACGAAGAATGTGCCCAGTGTCGCGATGAAGGGAAGGAGCGCGAGCCCGTTCACCAGCCATCCATTCAAGGCACCGAGCATCGCACCGGCCAGGATGCAGACGACCGGCAGCAGAACGGGCGGCAAGCCCAGCTTGACGCCGAGCATTCCGACGATGGCCGAGAGTGAGACCGTGCCGCCGACCGACAGGTCGATGCCGGACCCGCCGGCCAGGATGACCAGCCCTTGCCCAAGGCCGACCAGGGCCAGGATGGTCGAGAATTGCAGGATGGTGGTGACGGTGCCGAGATTATACACCGAAGGCTTGAGCACCAGCAGGCCCAAGATCACGATCAGCCACAGCCCGCACAGCAAAGTCAGGGTGAGGGCCGGGCCTTGCAGATTCCGGAGCGTCTTCATGCGCGGGCTCGCAGGAGCTGGACCACGGGGAAGCGGTTGGAGATGGCTTCGAAGCCAAGCACGCCGATGATGAGAACGCCGGTGACGACAGGCTGCCAGAGAGAGGGGACACCGATCAAAAGCAGTCCGTTCTGAAGAATTCTCAGCAGAAGCACGCCGAGCACCGTGCCGATCAGGCTGCATTTGCCGCCCAATATGCTTGTGCCGCCAAGAATGACCGCGGCAATGGCATCGAGCGCCAGCGTGCTGCCGATCGTCATTTCCACATTGCGGTAGGTGGCGACATAGAAAGTGGCGGCAACGCCGGTCAGAATCCCGCTGATGACGAAGGTCACGAAGCGGATCTTGATGACCGGGATGCCCGACAGCCGCGCCTTTTCCTCCGAATTGCCGATCGCCAGCAAGTGCAGTCCATAGGGGGTTCGCCGCAGCGCCAGCCAGACGGCCAGATAGGCAGCGACAATCACCAGGGCAGGGACGGGGACGCCGAGCACGGTGGTTGCAAGCAGATTGGTGAGGCTCGCGGGCAGGCCGGAAAGCCATTGCCCGCCGAGAAGGACAAAGACAGCGGTGCGGTAGACGCCGAGCAGGCCGAGCGTTCCGACGATCGCCGGAACGCGGCCGAGGACGACGACGGTGGCGGTCACGCATCCCAGCAGCGCGCCCACCACGGGGCCTGCGACGAGCGCCAGCACCGGATTGCCATCGGCACCGAGCACGCGGCCGATCGCGATGGCCGCCAGACCCATGACGATGCCGATCGACACATCGATGCCGCCCATGGCGAGCAACAGGGTCATGCCAAGGCCGATCAGCAGCAGCTCGACACTGTTGCGCAACACCGTGGCTGCATTGCCGGAGGTCGCGTAGTGGGGCGATGCGACAGAAAAGATGATGATCGCCAGCAAACAGGCGACAAGCAGGGACCACTCCCGCCCGTTCATGGAGAAGACACCGTTTCCTAACTGTCGCACCGCGTTCATGTCAGGGCTCAGAAGTTGAACTTGTCGACATTGTCCTTGGTGAAGACAGCCGGCGGTCCGAGCAGCAGAATGCCTTTCGCGGCATCATAGGTGACGGGCTTGTCGAGGCCGGCAATCTTGTTTTCCGCCTCGAAGCTCTTGCCGTCGATCAGCTGTTTGCCGGCCCAGACCGTGAGATAGCCGAGCTGCTCGGGATCCCACAGCACGGTGAAGCCGAAGGCGCCGCTCTTCAGGTAGGACCGCGCAGTGTTCGGGCTGCAATAGCCGGCGCCGATGACGGAGCCGATCTTGCCGGCGGTTTCGATGGCCTGGGCAACGCCAGGGCATGTCGAGGATGCAACGGCGATGATGGCCTTGATATCGGGGTTGGCGGCCATCAGGTCGCCGGAGATCTGGGCGGCGCGTTCAGCGGTGCCGCCGGCGAACTGCGGCGCGAGCAGCTTCAGCTTCGGATATTTCGCGGCGGCCTCTTTCTGCATGAAGCCGATCCAGGCGTTGAGATTGGACGCCGTCGCTTCGCCGGAGACGATGCCGATCGTTGCATCCTCGCCAACGCGCTTGACGAGCTCGTCGACGATCGTCGTGCCGAGGCCTTCGTCGGTCGCCTGGGCCACATAGACGGCACGGCCGCTGTCGGGCGCGTCGCTGTCGCTGGTGAACAGCTTAATGCCCTTCGCCTTGGCGCTCTCAACCACCGGAGCGATGCTGGAGGCATCGAGGACGCTGACCGAGATCGCCTCGACGCCCTGATCGATCAGGTTCTGGACGATCTGCAACTGGTCGACCGGATTGGTGTCGACGGGACCCGAATAGATGAAATCGACGCCCAGATCCTTGGCGGCGCGATTGCCGCCGGCTTCCATGGCGTTGAAGTAGGGGATGCCGATCAATTGCGGGACGAAGGCGACCTTGTGTTTGTCGGCGGCATGCGCTGCGGTTGCGACGACCAGTGACAGCACGGAGACTGCGAGCGCTTTTTTGAACTGTGAAAGCATTGTGGTTTGATCCTCTCTGGAAATGACGTGCGTTTCAGTTTGTTTTTTCGAGCGCCCGCACGTCGGGATGAGCGCCTGTTATGAGCGAAACGACTTCCTCGTGATCGGTCTCGGCCGCCAGCCGTTCAGCCACCTTGCGGCCACGCCGGAACACCACGATCCGGTCTGCGACTTCGAACACTTCGGAAATGTTGTGGCTGATGAGGACGACGGCACAGCCGCGCGCGGCAAGCCGCCGCGTCAGTGCCAGGACCTTGCGTGTCTCGGCGACGGCGAGCGCTGCCGTCGGCTCATCCATGATGACCAGCCTGGCGTTCAGATTGAGCGCCCGGCAGATGGCGACGGCCTGGCGTTGACCGCCCGACAGGCTGCCGACTGGGGCTTCCGGATCGGAAATATGGGCGTCGAGTTCCTTCAGCAGGCCATCGACGCGCTGGCGCATTTCCTGGCGTTTCAGAAACGGAATGCCAAAAATGGAGCGTTTCAATTCGCGGCCCAGAAAGACGTTTTCGGCGATCGACAGGTTCTCCGACAGCGCGAGTTCCTGGAAGATCGTCGCGATCCCCGATGCTGCTGCATCCTTGGGCGAATGAAAGGAGACCGGATTGCCCTCGATGACGAGTTCGCCATCGCTGGGCGGATGGGCGCCGGCAAGAATCTTGATGAAGGTCGATTTGCCGGCGCCGTTGTCGCCAAGCAGCGCCAGCACTTCGCCGGAGCGGATTTCCAGGTCGACATTGGCAAGCGCGGTCAGCGCGCCGAAGCGTTTGCCGATGTTCCTGGCGACAAGAAAGGGTGCAGTCATAGCGGTTCCCCAGCGGTTGCTGATTGGCTTGAAGCGCCCTCAGTCGACGCGCTTTAAGCCCTTGTTTTTATGCATGTCGTTGCCCCAAAACCGCTGCACACTCTTGGGCGACATGCATTTAGACTGCCTTGCTGACCCAGTGCAGCACATTGGTCCAAAGGCGCGCGTAGCCGGGCCATTCGACAAAGCTGTTCGGCAGCCAGTGCGGGCCGATGTCCGATGTCCAGACCAGGGTGCGGCCTTCGCCATGACGTCCGGTGACCAGCAACGGATGGTTGCCCTGGTCCCGCGGCAGCCGCGCCAGAACCTCGACATCGTCCCGATCGCGGGCAATGACCTCGTTGGCGCCGAGCAGCAGCGGCCATTCGCCATCAATGCCGGCAAAGATCGGATGATCCCTGGGGCCAGTGATCGAAGGCCGAAACCCTTCGGGAATTTCGAGCCGGTCATCGTTGGGAAGGCAGGTCACCGGCAAGGCATCCTCGACAGCCGTGCGATGCCAGCGGGCCTTGCCGTCGATGCCCTGGAAGGAGAAGTAGCCGCCGATCATGATCAGGCCGCCGCCAGCCAGCGTCCAGTCGCGCAGAAGCTTGAGCCGGTTGGGCACCGTCTTGCCGTGCAGCCAGACATCGGGATGGAGCAGAAGCGAGTTCGCGCCAATGTCGGAAAGGATGATCGCCTTGTACTGTGACAGGCCCTCCATGGTGAAAGGCAGCTTCTCGACTGCCTCGTGAGCCGGCATGTAATCGAGATCGAATTCGCTGTCCTTCAAGGCATCAACCAGAGGCGTTGCGCCCAGATGAAAGGTAACGCTGCCGAACTGGTCGAACCCCTTGTAGTGGGTCGCCGAACTCACCCAGCTCTCGCCGACCAGAAGCACTTTTGTTTTCGCCATGGTCATGTTCTCCTGATTTCGCCAGATGGGGCGGCTGTCTGCTGTCGGTCGCAAAGTCGATAAGTCATTGATCTAGCTTGCCATCATCGCGCTGTTCGCCAAGGCGGCGGCCTTCAATGTGGCAAAGTCCGCGATGTAGCCCTGCGCGCCCTCGACCGTCGTCGTCAGGCTCGCACCAATCGCCGCAAGGCGGGCGGCGTCTTCCAGCGATGCGCCGTGCAGCCAGAGGCTGAGGAAGATGCCGGCAAAGCTGTCGCCGGCGCCGGTCGCATCGACGCGGTCGACAGGCAGTGCCGGCACCTCGATCTGCGGACTGCCACTTGCCGGAAAGACGACCGCGCCAAATTCGCCGAGGGTAAGCACGACCGTTCCGCGCGGCTTGATGCGTGACAGCATCAGCCGCACCTCTTCGATCATTGTCGCCATCCGGCTGCGAAAGTCGAAAATCTCCCGCATCATCACGTCGTTGATGAAGGTCAGGTCGATCTGCTTGACCATCCGCGTGAAGATTTCCGGCGTGCGCGCGCTTTTGGGAAGGCCGGCCGAATGCAGGCTCACCTTCCAGCCGGCCTGATGAAAGCGCGCTATGGATGCGGTCATCGTTTCATAGTGAAAGCCTTCGATGTGAAGACAGGCCGGGCGCTGCTCGGGCTGGATGTCGAGATTGGCGGTCAGGTCGACCTCGCCAAGTTCAAACGGTTCGCTGATGATCGTGCGGCTGCCGTTGCGCTCGATGATCACGATCGCCTGCGAGAGGCGGTTGTTGGGCGTACTGCGGATCGGCAAGGCGTGGACGCCCAGTTTCGAAAGCTCGCCCAGCGCCCAGTCGCTCTCCGGATCCTCGCCGACTGCCGTCGCCAGTTCCACGTCAAGAGCGTAGGGGGCGCCGACGCCGGCGGCGGCAACCGCGAGATTGGCCGCCGGCCCGCCCAACGCTTTTTCGATGTGGCTGGCGGTGATCCGGTCGTCGCGATGCGGCAACACGTCGACGCGGCAGAGGAAGTCGACACTCACCCGGCCGGCGACCAGAAGCCTTGGCAGATGATCGAGGTTTCTTGGCCTGCGCGGCGCGCGGCCCGGCAGCGAGCGTGCAAACGAGCTGGGCCGGTACATCAGCGCGGCGACCGCCTTCTCGATGCGGTCGCGCGTGCCGTCCTTGAGGCTGGCAGTTCCATTGATGAAGTTCGATACCGTACCGATGGAGACACCGGCGGTTCGAGCGACATCCGCTATGGTCGGGCGCTTGCGTTGCAATTGCTTGGTTCCAATTGAAGCGTTTCAAACGGTAACAGCGGATGCGCCACGCCTCAATGAAATGATCTTCCAAAAAACTGGATATCTCCCGTTTGGTTTGGGAGATTTTCCTGTGTCACAGCCGGCGCTGGAATTGATCTTTCCAAGATTGAACGTTTTTCAATTTTCCAGCAAAAAGATTGTGCACGCGGATTTTCTGCATTTTATTCAATCGGCAGGTCTGATCGAGCGTTCGGAGCTGGCCTGATTCATCGCGCGGCTACGCCGCCTGCGCGGAGGTTGGATGGATCTGGTGGGCAAGCCTAGAGGTGGCGCGCCACGATCGGGACAAGGTGACTTTTGCGAGATCGTCAAAATCAGTTCGACGCATCACGGCTTCCACCGAGGTGTCTGGTCGCTCTGCTGCCCAATTCTTCGGTTGGTTCGTGATGGACCGTTTCCTTTTCGATGGCCAGGAACAGCGATGCCGCCGGGCAAAGCCCGGCGGCATCTTCCTTGACTGGCTACTGCCGTTTCGGTTGCGATGTCCTACGGCGTCGCCCCCGCTTGCATCGCGGCTGCCATCTGGTCGATCTTGCCGGCAAGCACGCCCTGGGCCCAAGCCGTGACCTGGGCGTCGACGGGCTTGTTGGCCATATCCGTCAGTGCCGCGTCGAGCGACGCCTGATCAGTACCGACCGTGGCCGCGGCAGCGTCCGCCTGGGCCTGGGCGGCGGCCGCGTTGTCGGCGTCGACAACGGTCTGCTGAGCAGTGATCTGGTCTTTCAGAGCCTGGATCTGTTCGGCCGTGGCGGACGGGTCCGCCTGCAGCGCGGTCAGCTGCGCGTTCAGGGCATCCAGTTGGGCCTGGGCGGCGGCGGCCGTGGCGGCTGCCGCATCAGCCGCGGCCTGGGCGTTCTTGGCTTTCGCCGACTGCGTGACAAACGCCTGAATGGCAGCGAACTTCTTGCTCTTGGAGTGCATATAGGCGTTGATGTTGCGCTGCAGCGAGTTCAGCCGGCCGAGCTTGGCATGGATGTTCTTGTCGTTGGGCACGGACGCGACCTGCGTCGTGTCGACCGTGGTGTCGGTCGTCGTGTCCGTTTCCGACTTGGCCACCTGCCCTGGCGCCGACGCCGACTTGCCATGCGAGGCGCCGCTGTTGCCATTGCCGCCAGCATTGCCCCCGCCGTTGCCACCACCATTGCCACCACCATTGCCGCCGCCGTTGCCGCCGCCGTGCCCGTTGCCACCGGCTCCGGCGAGTGCGGGAGACGCCAGAAGCGCCAATGCGGCAAGCGCCGCGAACAGAGTTTTTCGGTTTGTCATGGTGCCTCCTCGGGGAATCGCCACCTCCGCCCAACCGCTATAGCAGCGTCGTATGAGGAATCGCTAATTGCACAGGGTAAACTTTAGACAAATGCGGTTTCAATGCGCGAGCCTGCCGACTCGTAGGCGCCATGGTCCTGACTGCCAACTGGAGGCACGGCAATGGTCGTCGAGTGGCTTATCGGAAAGGCGCCGAAGCAAGAGAAGTCGATGACGACAGCATAGTCACAGTCAGATGCGCGATGCGGAAGCCGCCGCTTGGCGGATCGGTGGCAATCATGGCTGTAGACCAAGGGCGCTCAGCCCCATTTGAGCGTCACTGGGCACCATCTCGACGCGACGGTTCCTGGCTCGGCCTTCCTGTGTTGCGTTTGAAGCGACAGGCGCCTGGAGACCAACGCCGCTCGACATCATTCGGCTGGTCTCAAGATGGTAGGTTCGGGAAAGATCGTCGACGACAGCGGCTGCACGGGCCTTGGAAAGTTGCATATTGAAATCAAAACCACCGACACTGTCGGTATGCCCGATCAGATATACTCTCTGAGCGGGATTCTGCTGGAGGAACTTGGCGATCTCATCCAGTGCAGGTCGAGATTCCGGCTTGATCGTCGCTTTGTCGAAATCGAAGAGAATGCCGTATAGGGCAGCCTTGCCGTCAACCTCGAAATCCTTCGAGATATCGGCAGCCGAAGCCGGGACCATACGGTCTTCGAGCGCTCCAACTTGTACCGCATCCAGGCGAACCATTGCCTGACCCTTCTGTGGACTGAAATTGGGATCGTAGCCGTCCTGATATTCGATGACATAGAGGGCAATGTACGTCTTGGCGCCGCCGTCTTCCTTCACAGCCGCGATATAGCGCGCCTGATCGGGGCTATAGCCCCAGATCTGCGTGCCGGGACCCGTGGTTTCAAAAAAGGAACCAAGATGGGGACCCGTGGCATCCCGCTCAGCCTGAAACAGAATCCGGTACCCATTCGCCGCCAGATCCGCCTTGTAGTTACGAAAGACATCGACCGAGGAAACAGCGGGAGGGATGGCATAGACGTTCTCAACCAAGCGACCCTCGATATTCATCGAGGATTCGAATTCTGCCTTGTTTGAATCGAAATCGAAGCCGGTATTCTTCCCGGTTGGCAGAGTATAAGTATCAAAATCGTGCCTCTCGCACATGACGATAGAAGAATCGATAAACCGCCTTAGGCCGCCAACGTCAGAGCAGCCGGCAATGTCATTTGCTGAAGCAGAAGGATTGGATAGCCAGATGAAGATGATGGCGTAAGCAATTTTTGTGAGTATGCTCACTCGATTGACTCGTTTCATTTTAATACCTTCTTGCTGTTGGATCTGAAGGTGGCAAGCACCCTGCCGTGCGCATCTGCCTGGCAGTGCGCCGTGTCGGTGGGATACGAGGTGTGGCGAGGCCGTCAGTTCGCCAGGAAAGCGGGTACCCGTCGAATTGCATCGGCGCGTGCAGCCGGGTTGGTGCCCGTATGTGCCGAGCCGCTGCCGTCGGCCGTGAAGGCAAGGTCGGCCGTTTCGTGAACCGTCAGGTTCGGATGATCGAAGTCGTGATAGGCATCGGGGTAGACGACAATGGATACCGGCTCGCCGACTGCTTGCGCCTGTGTCGCCAATTCTTCGCAAGGCTTGGCTGGCGTCCAGTCGTCGGCCGCACCGATCAAGATCAGCAACGGGATCCGGGCGTGCCAATCGCCATGTGCGAGAGGGAGGCGACAACCGGGATAGAAGGCAATCGCCTTTGCGAAATCCGGTCCCCCATCCTGAACGGGACGCTTCTGCCCGACGGTATAAAGGACCGCCGAGCCACCGTTGGACCAGCCGAGGAGAGACACGGCCCCGGGGTCGACGTCCTCGCGATCCTGCAGATAGGCCTTGGCCGCGAAAGCATCGTCCCGACGTTCCTTTGCCGGTCGTGTTATCCGATCCTGGACCTTGCACTGAGGCCCAGCACCCCGGGACCCGAAACTGTCGGGAAAGAGCACGACATGGCCCTCGGCGACCAGCCGCTTGGCCCAATCGGCGTGGCGCGGCGCTAGATCGCCATGCCGCCCATATAGGCCGGCGCAGCCATGCAGGGCTATGACGGCCGGAAACCGACCCGGACCGTCTGGCCGAAAGAGTTCGCCATGCAGCATCAACCCTTGCCCGGCGAAAGTCACCGGCTCTGCCGTTGCTGAGAGGTTTGAAAGAAGGAAAGCGCAGACGCCAAAGGCAAGACCGCGGCATCGCGCGGAAGCGAAGACGAATTTCTTCATAGTCGACCTACGAGCACAAGATGACTGAAATCCAAGTTTGCAACCTACTCGTTTTGTCCAGGCAACGATGTCAGGCGCCCTGTAAATTGCATTCCATTGACGAGGAGGAACCGGAGTGCCCTAGCCGTCAAGCCATCGTGTTTTGTTGAAAATGCTGGTCCAACCTTTGGAATTGGATCACGTCAGCGTAGCCAGCAGCCATTTGCTCCGTGACAACCTCGAGCATGAACCAGTTCTCGATCCATAGCTCGATGACGTGGAAGACAGGTGCCCGGCCAGGTGCCCCGCGCCCTATGTATTTGGTGAGCCATCCTTCTCTCGCGCCGATCCGCTCGATCTCCTCCCGCTCACGCGGAACCGAGAGAAGGGCATGAAACGCCGTGAGATCTGGCGGATTACCTATGCCCGCTTCAACTGTGTCGACAAAGGCGGGGCCGTCACCGCCTTTGCCCGGCTTGAGCACCATGGCGCGCGGATAGACTTCGATCATCGTTCCGCGCGGGTCGCCGCTGACAGCCATGAAAGCACCAGAGACGGGTCCGGGGAAGGGATAGCAGCGCCCGTCCATGAGCTCGGCGAGGACGTCCGCAACGTGGCGAGGTTCGGAGGCCGGGATGGATATGTGATGGATCATTGTCTTCAGGTCCTTTCGTGTTTTGCGGGTATGATGACCCGGCCGGAACGGCGGAATCGGTGAGAAGGCCATGCGGGACTTTGCGACGGCGCAGCATTTCAAACGTCGTTTCTGCCGGGGCCGCAGGCGCCAGCGCAAAGGAGGTCAACCGGGTTCGGGACCCCGCCGCACCAGGCCAATGCACATGGTCAGGAACAGGAGGGCTCCGGCGAGCCAAATCAAAGCGCCAACGATTGCGAGCGCGGACGTCACCTGCGCAACGGCAAGTGCAATGCCGGGCAAAAACATGATCGCTCCCAGGTTCGCTATCGCGAATTGCCAAGGCGCCAGCTTAGATGCCTGCAATTCGGGAAATGCCCGCACCACGAGCCCGTACAAGCACAGGGAAGCCCAACCAACCAGGTTGATGTGAGCGTGAACTGCAACATACTGAAAGTTCTCAGTGATCCCCATGCCGATTCCGAGACACAGGCCGGAAACGAGATAGGTGGCAGCTGCAACGATGTAGTAGCGGTCAATGCGGACCATGAATCTTCCTTTGATCTTGCTGAGTGCCCAACACGGACGCTTCTCTCCCCAACATCGGCGGTGAGGCGCGCGCGGTTCGTCCGACTATTTCCGACGCGCCGACGCCAGCAGCGTCAGGCCCGGAAAGTCCAGACCAGTGGACGTCGTGTAGGGTCCAGCCGCCTCACGCAGGCGGGCCTGCAGACCTTGCTTTGCGGCCTCGGGCATTGAAGCAAGCAATGCCGCGAGCGGTCCGGCCAGCGCAGTCGTTCTCGCCATCCACTCCTCGAAGGAGTTGGCGTGGGTGGATACGGCCAACTCACTGACTGAGACATCAGCGAGTCCGGCACCGAGGAGGATATCCGCCAGCTTGGCCTTGTCCTGGAGCGAGAAAGGCCCCGGCCTGCCCGGCGGTGGCGCCTGCTTTCCGGTCTGTGCGCTCACCCCATCGAAGATGAGCTTGAGCCAGGGATTCTGTTCGCGTGGTCCCCACACTGCCAGTGCCACCCGGCCGCCTGGCCGCAGCACGCGAAAGATCTCACGCGCCGCCTTGGCGGGATCGAAGGCAAACATCAGTCCCTCGCGGCAGAGAACGACATCGTAGGAGCAATCCCGCTCGTCGATGCTCTCGAGGTCGAGTTCTCGCGTCCGCACATTGTGGACGCCAAGAGCTGCAGCGCGAGAGGCGGCGATCGCCGTCATGCTTGCGGCGACGTCCGACAGGACAACCTCGCCGCCGGGCGTAACCAGTCTTGCCGCCGCGAGGCCCACCCCTCCTGCGCCACAAGCCAGTTCGAGCACACGTTCGCCCGGACGAGGTGATGACAGGTCGAGCAGTTTGCCAGTGATCCCCGCAGCGCGCGTATCGATGTAGTCCGCGTGCTTGGCCCATGCCTCCGCGACGGCTTCCCACATACCGTGAAGATGCGCACGGGCTTCGGAGATTCCTCCTGCCGGGCCCGGCGATTCAATCGTCTGGCCGATGATTTTTCTGGCGTCCATGAGACGTCTCCTGCTATTGATTACTGGTAATGAGTATTAACTACAGTGAGACTGTATCGAAATGAAAGCGCCGGTCAAGCCCAAGCGCAGCTACAACTCATCACGTCGTCGTGATCAGGCGGCTGAAACGCGGAAGGTGATCCTCGAAGCGGCTCAAAGGCTGTTCGAGGGGCAGGGCTATGGGGCGACCACGATGAACGCGATCGCGGCCGCGGCGAGCGTCTCCTTCAAGACGGTCTATCTTGCGTTCGAGACCAAGGGCGGCGTGCTGAACGCGCTGTGGGATCTGCTCTTGCGCGGCGCCGAGGACGCAGCGCCGGTCGGCGCCCTGCCATGGTATCGCGAGGTAATGGAGGAGCCGGATCCGCAGCGACAGCTTCGCCTCAACGCTCGCAACTCGCGGATGGTCAAACAGCGGATTGGCGCGGTCACAGGCGTGATCCGCAGCGCGGCACCTCTGGACCCGGACATCGACAAGCTGTGGCGGCGCATCCAAGTGTCGTTCTATGACAACCAGCGCGCCATCGTCACGACGATCGCCGCCAAGAATGCGCTGCGACCCGATCTTGACGTCACGCGCGCCGCCGACATTCTATGGACGCTCAATCATCCGGATCTCTGGCTGCTGCTTGTGGGGGAGCGTGGCTGGACGCCCGAGGCATATGAGCAATGGTTCGGCGACATTGCCTGCAGCCAATTGCTAGGGGCGAACAGTCAAGGAAAGTAGTGCCGGAGAAATGACGGAGCGGTGCCACCCGGCTTCGTCGGCATATTGGTCGTCGCCTAGATCAGCAGCAGGCCTTTCATGCTGGAATAGCCTTTCCTGCCGATGATGATGTGGTCATGCACGGCGATGCCCAGCCGTTTGGCCGCGTCGATGATTTCCTTGGTCATCTCGATATCGGCGCGTGACGGCGTCGGGTCGCCGGACGGATGGTTGTGTACCAGAATGATCGCGGTCGCCGAGAGTTCAAGCGCGCGCTTGACCACTTCGCGCGGGTAGACAGGCGTGTGGTCGACGGTGCCGACCTGCTGCACCTCATCGGCGATCAGCGCGTTCTTCTTGTCGAGGAACAGAATGCGGAACTGCTCGCGCTCCTCGAAGGCCATGGCCGAGCGGCAATAGTCGAGAAGCTGCTGCCATGACGAGAGGACTTCGCGGCCGCGGACCTCGCCGCGCGCCATGCGCTGCGCGGTCGCCGCGACGACTTTCAGGTCGAGCGCCACCGCCGGACCGATGCCCTTGACCTCCTGCAGCAGACCGACCGGCGCGCCAAGCACTTCGGCCAGCGTGCCGAAGCGCGACAGCAGCGCCTTGGCGACCGGCTTGGTGTCGGAGCGAGGGATCAGGCGAAACAGCAGGAGCTCCAGCAGCTCGTAGTCGGGCAGGGCGTCCCCACCGGCAGCGGAAAAGCGTTCGCGCAAGCGGTCGCGATGGCCGAGATAATGCGGCTTTTCGTCGAGCGTCCTGGCTTTCGCCGCCGGCCGGATCGGCGCTTCGGAGAAGAAACTCCGCTCGTCGTCGTCGCTTCCTGTCCCCACAAGCCGCTCCGCATTTCCTGGCCGGAAAGACCCGGCGGAACAAGATTAGGCCGGCAGGCCGGGGCGGTCGAGTTTTTTGGGCGACAGCGTGAAGATCTCGCAGCCGGCATCGGTCACGCCGATCGTGTGCTCGTACTGCGCCGACAGTGAACGGTCGCGCGTCACCGCCGTCCAGCCATCGGACAGGACCTTCACATGCGGCCGCCCGAGATTGATCATGGGCTCGACGGTGAAGATCATGCCGGGCCGCATCTCGACGCCCTCGTTGACGTTGCCATAGTGCAGGATGTTGGGCGCATCGTGGAAGAGCTGGCCGACGCCGTGGCCGCAGAAATCGCGCACCACCGAGCAGCGCTCGCCCTCGGCATAGGTCTGGATAGCAGCGCCGATGGCACCGGTGCGGGCGCCGGGCCTGATCGCCGCGATGCCGCGCATCAGGCATTCATAGGTGACTTCAAGCAAGCGTTCGGCCGCACGCTTGATGGTGCCGACAGGATACATGCGCGAGGAATCGCCGTGCCAACCATCGAGGATGTAGGTGACGTCGATGTTGACGATGTCGCCATCCTTCAACGGCTTGTTGTCGGGAATGCCATGACAGACGACATGGTTGATCGAGGTACAGGACGATTTCGTGTAGCCGCGATAGTTGAGTGTCGCCGGCAGCGCGCCGTGATCCATGCCGAACTCGAAGACGAAGCGGTCTATTGCTTCCGTGGTAATGCCGGGCTCGACCATCGGCACCAGTTCGTCGAGGCAGCGGGCCGTGAGATCGCATGCCTTGCGCATGCCGGCAAAGCCGTCCTCGCCATAGAGGCGGATCTGGCCGGTATTTCTGAGCGGTGCCGTGGCGGCGTCGAGATAGGTGATCATTTTGTCCGTATTGCCGGTAGAAGGCCTTTGAAAGAGCCAGGGTGAAATCCCGACAGATTTGGCACTTGGGGGCAAAAGGTTCAAGGAAGAACTGCCTGACGCGGCCGGGCAGTCTGGATATTTGCATCGTCAGGGCCAATGTCTTGCCGGTTTGTGCCCGGCTTGCTTTCCTTTCTTGCCACCTTGCGTTAGGGCGGGGGAGGTTTTGGGAGATCGCAACCTTTTCATGACGGCCAAGCGTAGCAGATTGCTTAAAGCGCCGCTGGCGGCCGCCTGCTCATGTCTGATGGGCATGGTGCTGCTGGCGATGCTGTGCCTTGGCCAGCCGGAGATGCCAGCCTTCGCGGACGCTGCATCGGGCGGTGCCAGCGTCGGCGTCGAACGGTCTGGCGAGGTGGCGGCGCTGCTGCGTGTCACCGGCAAGGCGCAAGCGCTGGAAGTTCGCGCTGTCCGGCCGGTGCTGGCCAAGTTTGCCAGCGGCCATCCCGCCTTGCCGGTTCCCGAAGCTGTTTTCCTTCGGTTTGACCGGACTTCGCCGGACGCGGTTGTGTGCGGACACGGACCGGCCTCGGGTCGCAAGGCGAGCGCCAACCAGCCGCGCGCACCGCCCTCCATCCCGGCCTGAGCGGTCCAGAACCGCACTTTTCACCACATACCCATCCCTGTTCGCGTCGTGACCATGCGGCGGCTGTCGGCCGCGCAGCGGTCGCGCGGCGCGTCATTTCCGGATTATTTCAATGCAACGCATCAAGACATTCAAAACCCTGTCGCGCGCGGTTTCGGCGGCTTCATTCCTCTCCGTCCAGGCGCTCATCTGCATGGGAACCGTCTATTGGGCGGTAGCGGAGACACTCGGCCTGTCGGGAACCGGGGCGGTGATCCTCGCCGTCATTTTCGCGGCGCCATCGGCTTTGGTCCTGGTCACGGTGGTCCGCGTGGCTTTTGACGCCGAGACCGACCCGGCGAACCAGTAACGCTTCTGGCGCAGTCGCCGTCATGCAGCGGTTCGCGACCGCAGTGACGACACATTTCTGGGCCAGAAACCTGTCAAGGCAACTTTCGACGACGAACGGCGTTGCCTCGGTGACGCCGGTTCGGGAGACAGGAAATGGACAGACTGCAATTCGAGGTTCCGGTGCGCATCGCACCCGCGCCCGGCCTCCCGGTCGAGGAGATTTACGGCATCGAACAGGCGCTCGATTTTCTTCAGGATTGGCCCGCGCGACGTCAGGGCCCGGTTTATCAGAAGGCGTTCAATGCCTGCTTTGGCGCCACGGTGGACGTGGTCAAGACCGAGGATGCTTGTCGCGCATTCATGGCGTTTTGTCGTGCGAGCGGACTGATGGCCAGGGACATGATGACGCCGCGCAAGCGCGGTGGCGAGGCGAGATCGCTGCAGGCTTGAGGGCCGTCTCCCATTTCGGCTGTCCCGATCGAAATGCCAAGGGTCGCGTTTGAACGCACATGACGTGTCGCGGGGATCATCGCCTGCGTTGTCCCGGACGAATGCCCTGCATCGTCCCGGACGACTGCATGAAGACGCGCCAACGCACGCGCCGTTAAGGTTCCGTTTCCATCTTCGAGGTTACGCCATTGCTTGTTCAGCAATGGTTGATTCGTTGCGTCAGTCCCATGGTTCGGAAGATGTCCTCAGCAAACGTGCGTGCGTTCCCGATTGATCGTCAGGTTTTCCTTGTTCGGGAGGTTGCCGCCAAGCTGGGGACCCTGCATGGCGACAAGGCGACCTCCTTCTGGAAGGCCAAGGCTTCCGAGCTTCTTGATCACATTGTCGGCTCGGGCAAGGACAGGACTTCAGCCAGCGACGAGGTTCGCCGTTTCTTCTTTGCCGTGCAGCAAGAGATGCACATGCTGGCCGCCGACGCCGGTTGAACTGGAATTTCTCGCGGAACCGGTGGCGTCAAGCTGAAGTCGGGCCGCGAACCGGAAGACGTCCGCCTCATCCACCACGACACGATGGAGCCGCCGTTGCCTTGCTGCTAGCTGATCCCCCAGGTATCGTTTTCCGGATGAGCCATTCGAGGCTCTGCCACTTTTCCGAAAGTGCAGGCTTCCATGGCGAAGGTCCGTCAACCTTTCGGGGGTGCCGCGACACCGGCGTAGTGGCTTCCCAATTGCCAGAAGTGCAGGGGGAACCGCCCGCGCTCCTCTTCAACCAGCCGGAAGCCCGCCCCGCGGAGCAACCGCAAGGGATCGCGGTTGAGGTGGCAGCCACCGGCGAGCGATCCCCACGGCCGGTTCAGGCGCTCCTGCCATCTGCGGCGTAGCGGCCCCTCGGCCCGGCCGTGTTCGATGAAGATCAGCCGGCCCGTCGGCTTCAGGATGCGCCGGATTTCGGTCAGCGCCGTCTCAGGGTCCGGAATGGTGCAGAAGGCATAGGTCACGACGACGGTGTCGGCGAAGGCATCGGCCAACGGCAGGCTCTCGCCGCTGGCCCGCAGGCATTCGACCTCGAATGGCAGGGAACGGCTCTTCGGTCCGGCCAGGCCGAGCATAGTGCCGTCCGGATCGACGCCGACCAGCAGCGCCACCCTGGCGGCGTCGTAATAGGGAAGGTTCAGGCCAGACCCGAAGCCGATTTCGACGACAATGCCCTCTGCCCGCGGGATCATGCGCCTTCGCATGTGGGCGAACGCGTTGGCCGAACAGCCGGCGTGGACGAAGTAGGGAGCCATGCAGCGCGCGTACCAGGAGAGGCAGGATTGGCACATGGCTCAGCCTCCTTGCCCGGTGTTCGCAACGCCGAAAGGTGTGCCATCCCCGAAATCAGCCTCGGACGTACGATGGTGGGGGAGAGTATTGATCAGTGACATTTCTCGCTCCGGGGGAGTCTCCTGATCGGGCCCACTCGGCCCGACGTCCTGGGTACATAGAGGGCCGGCGTCCCCTCAACGTCCCCGCGCGGCCGCGTACGGATCGATGGAGCGATTGGAGTTCCGACTTCTGGGTTTTCCGGAGTTTCGTCTCAACGGGCGGCGGGTGGAACTCGCTCCACGCAGGGCGGCAGCGCTCCTGATCACCTTAGCCGGGGCCTGCGGCCCCATGGCGCGCGACGTTGCCGCCACTCTGTGGCCCGAAGCCGATGAGGAAGCCGCCGCGCAAGCCTTCGCCGCACACTGTGTAAAATCCCAATCGCCTTCCGCAGCGGGGTTATCGTCGCCAGCGGGGCATCACTCAGCCCGCATCGGGCCTGTCCGTCGAGGCCGACTCCAGGGTTTCGAGCACTCAGGGCCGCCTCCAGTCCCGGCTCCCGGCAAGGGTCTCGGTAATGACGGTGGTTCTGCACCGCTCTGGCGACGCGCCGGACTTGTCGAGGCCGGGCGCTTCATTGCCGCCAAGATCCCAGGCGCGCGGTGCATCGAGGTTCCCGGTGACAACCGCTGATTATGGGTCGGCGACCAGCAGTGCGCGCGCACTGCCGGGGTGATCGTTGCGAATCGATTTGTGAAGGCCGCGCGTCAGGCGGCCTCTCCCATGCCAGTCAGACGGCGGAGCACTGACTCTGCCTCGACCGTCATGCGCCGGACTATTTCGCCCGCAGGCAGAACTTCGTCGATGTTGCCGGCGCTTTGTCCGGCCGTCAGGCATGCCTGCTCCATGTCGCCGTCGAAATCGGGCGTCGGCAGGATGGCGCTGTAGCGCGGCACCGGGATTGTCTGGCCGTTCAGCACGGTAGAACCGATGAACTGGCCTTCCGCATCCTTGATGGCTTCGGCTTCCCGCCCCAGCGCCGCACGTGCGCCGTCATTGACGATGGCCCTCATCATCTGATCGGGCCATTCGGGGCCGTAGATGGACAGGATCGCCGTATCGCCCACATCGGCAGCTAGCACGCGGTGCTTGTAGGCATCGTGCGCTTGGGCCTCTTGCGAAGCGAGGAAACGGCTGCCGCACCAGACGGCATCAGCGCCGAGAGCGAGCGCGGCGGCCATGGTCGTGCCATCCACTATGCCGCCTGCGGCAAGCAGCGGCAGGCCCGGGAAAAGTCGGCGAATGCGGGGAAATAGCGTCATGGTGGACGCTTCAGCCCGGTTGTGGCCACCTGCCTCGGCCCCCTGGACGATAAGGGCCTCGGCGCCGAGGGCGACCGCTTGCTCAGCTTCCGCGACGCGGCCGACCTGCATCCAGACCTTGATGCCAGCGTGCTTCAGCCGTCCGACATGCTCCGCGGTCGGCAACGTCCAAAAGAAGATCGCGAGCGCCACCTGTTCCTCAAGCAGGACGGATATGTGTTCGTCGGTGACGAAGTCGCCGATCAGGTCGACACCGAATGGCCGCTTCGTAAGTGCCTTGGTCTTGCGGATGAGATCACACAGGACGTGGGCCGGGTTGATGTCTGAGCCGATCGTGCCAAGCCCGCCGGATTCGCACACAGCGGCCGCGAGAGCGGGACGGGCGATCATCGCCATGCCTGCGTTGACGATCGGCGTCGCGAGCCCGAAGTCCCGCATAATAGATGTCGAAATCATAGTCTGTATCCTTTGATGTAGTTGAGGGCGGCCTGCCCGCATCGCGCCGTCCGGGGGTTTGATCGTCATGGCCGTATCGTCATCGTGGCCATCGAAGGAATTTCCGAAGCGCTGGGTTCGCCGAGCGCGGCCCGTGCCATGGTCAGAACCGACAGCTCGGTATTGACCGAGAAGGCATCCACCATGACCCCGGTAAGTCCCATGGCGGCAAGCCGCCGCTCGTGCTTTTGCCGATATCGGCTCGCCGCCGCAGCATCCCTGAACAGGTAGATGCCCCCCGCATGCCCCGTTTCGCGGTCTTCCAGCCAGATCTTCCAGACAAGCCCGTCCTCATTGGCGATGTCGCTGGCTAGTTCTTGCGAGGCTTGCGCCAGTTCCTCTCCCCAGGGCCCTGCGAAAGGAAAACGAAACAACAGTGCGGTCGGCGTGGCCACGCGCCGCACGCTGCGATCGCCGGGGACGGGCCCGCGGCGACCGATCCTGGTCTTTGGTTCATTCATGATCTCTTTCCTGTGGATGAGCTCTTGCGGCCGCCGTGGCCTTGGCAGCCAACGATGGCCTGAAGGACAACCGATGCCGTTTCCGTGGCTCCATTCGATGCGGATCGTCTGCCTTGGAAGGCGACCTTTCCCGCGGCGGCGGCCTTGTTGGTTCGACCTTAGTAGACTGAGCGGTTCGATAAGGTCATGATGAGCCGATGAGTAATCGATGAGAACTTTGCTCCATGACTTCGGCCACGATCGCCGACCTAGTACGGGCAGGGCGCCGTTCTTCTTTGGCAGGACGCGATTCGGAATTGCGCCTTCTGCGTCAGGTGACGGCCCCGGGTGGACCGATCGTCGTCTACCTTCACGGCCCCGCCGGCATCGGCAAGACGGCGCTCGTTTCAGCGCTCGAAGCTACTCTTCGCGAAGATGACGGAGTCCGTGGGCTCAAAATCGCAGCAGGATCAGTGGAACCCACCCCCTCGACAATCCTGGCTGCGATGGGCCGGGCGCTTGGCAACGAAGTCACCCGAACGGTTGCCGATTTGGCGGATGCGCTGACAAGCATCAAGGAAACCACGGTCGTGATGATCGACGATGTCGATACTTGGCGCCTGGCGAGTTCATGGCTCCGGGTCGAGCTTTTTCCTGCTCTCCCGGCAAGCACGCGCTTCGTATTGGCAGGCACAGCCGTTCCACCGCCGGCTTGGTCGTCGGACTACGGACGGTATTTCGTTGATATCAAGCTCGGCGCGCTTCCGAGATCCCAAAGCGATGCAGTGGTTGCCGCGGCGGGCCTGTCGCCGGAAACAGCCGAGCGCATTTGGGCCTTGACCGGCGGTCATCCTCTTGGCCTGCACATGGCGATCCACGCCGCGCGCACCGGTTCGCTCGGCACCACACGCGACGCCGGCGAACTCGCCAACGCCGTCCTGAATGCCATCGGAGACACCCAGTTGCGACGGGCTGTCGAAGCATGCGCCATTGTTCGACGCGCAAACCGGGCCCTGGTGTCAGCCATTCTGCAGACTGAAGAGCCGGTACAGCTTTCGTTGCTCGAGGCTGTCGAAGCCCTGCCATTCGCGACGCGCGACGCCGAAGGAATCTATATCGCGGAGCCGGTGCGGCGGGCCATAGTCGATTGGATGTCTGGCGTTGAAGCCGAACGCTATCAGTTGTGGCGCAAGATCGCGGCAGACTGGATCGTCAAACGCCTTCGCAGTTCGGGGCGCTCCGGCCGATGGCGGCACATGGCCGATCTTCTCCACCTGCTGGAGCAGCCTGCACTTCGCAATGCGTTCTTTCCTCCGGAGGCGGAAGCGCCGCCTGTCGAGGCGGCTCGCGCTGATGATTTCCAGCAAATCCTGGACATCGTCGATCTGCGCGACGGCAGCGACGAGCGCGCACGTATCGAGGCATGGATTCAGCATCTGCCGCATCGGTTTTCTGTGGCACGAGGACCCGACGGTGAAGTGCTGGCTTTCTACTTGTTCACGCGCCAGGACGATCCGCACGACGGGCTCGGCGCACTTGATCCTCTCTTTGGTGCTTGGCAAACCCATCTGGCTGCAAATCCCGTGAATGGGGAAGTGCTGTTCATCCGCCAAATTTCGGGGAGGGCCACCGAAGCCCACGAAGCTGGCCGCATCGCCTGCATTCTCGACCTGAAACGCAACTATATCGAGCGTTGGGGAATGGCGCGGATCTACTGCTATGCCTTCGCGGGCGACCGCGAGCTGCTGCATCGGCTCGGGTTTCGCTCCTTGCAGGAAGCGCCAACCGATATGCCGGCCACCATGGTGCTCGAAGTTCCGGGCGGCGACATGATTGGATGGGTCTCGGCTCTGGTCGACGCCGGACCGACGGGAATGGTCGATAGCGACAATCTGGATTTCGCGCGCGATCGCCGCGAGGTAGTCGTGGAAGGACATGCAGTCGAGTTGACCCGTCTGGAGGCGCAAGTCCTTGGTGAGCTGATTGATCGTGCGCCTGCGGTGGTACGACGCGAAGATCTCATCGAGCGTATCTGGCGCCGCACATATGTCGGTAGCAACGTCGTTGATACGGTCGTGCGGACGTTGCGCAAGAAGCTGGGGTCCAGGCGCGATTGCATTCAGACGGTCCCAAAGGCCGGTTATCGATACGTCCAACCCGGCACGTCCGCGGCAAGCACTTTACCAATAGTTGCCAAACTTGACGGCCTGGAAGATCGAATCGAGTCGATGCCAGGGTGAAGGCCAATATCTGCGTCCCCAATTCCAGACGCGAGAGGCTGCCAGTTCGTCACCGGCCCAAAACGCGACGTCCGCGGCTTGGTGATGCCCGTAGGTGGCGCAACGGCTACTCTCATCGTTCTCGCGTCAGCTGGGTCAGATCGCCCCCGCCGGGCGGCCGGTCACCGACACGCGCTCCGCCGGGGTTTTACGGCAGTGGGGCAGGGGTGGCCTGGCGGCCCTTCCACTGAGGGTTCAGGGGACTGAACCTGCCAGCCATAAGCAGCTGTGGACGGATAGGTTTTGTCAGCAGAGAACGTGATCGCGCGGCAGGCATCTCTGCGAACCGCCACGCCGGTGCTATGGTGTGCCCGCACTCATCAATCAGCAAGGATATGAGGCATGCCCGGGGTCACCCGCCGTACACTTCTTGCGTTCACGGCCATTGCGTCTGTCGTTGAACCGACGTTTGCCGAAGGTGAAGGTATCTCGCGCGAATTGCAGTCGCTGATCACAACCCATGAAACCGCCTACGCTGCGCTCCACAGGGTTGTTCACCAAGCGGGCAGCAACTGGCATGACCGCAAGATGGCAGACCGAATTGAGGAGCAAACCTTGCTAGCCATATGTTCCTATCCTGCCATCAGCAGAGGCGATCGCCGGGCCAAATCCGAGTACTTGTTGACTATTGAGGCAAGGGGTGAACTCGACCTGAAAGAGCACATGCAGGCCATCTTGCACTCCATTGTGCCGGGTTGATTTCTGGCGACGTCGGACCCTGCCCGTTGCCCATGGCGGCGAGCCTTTTTGGGCGATGGCTTGACAACCTTCGGCACCCTCACGCTATTGTGGAGCAGGGCAAACAGGGGGATTCCGATGAAGAAGACGTACGAACAGCCGACACTCATCAAGAAAGATCGACTGTCCAGCGTAACGGCTGGCCCGGGTCCCTCAATCGCGCCGCCGCCGCCACCGCCTTGATGGTGCGGCTGCAAAAACGCCCGCCTCGGCTCACGCGAGGCGGGCTTTGCGTTTTCAGGCGTCGATCCTGCTCCGGCTGAATTTCCGCCGTTGCCTTGCCCGCCGCCATTATCGTGGCCGCCACCATTGCCGGCAGCTCTGCGAAGGCAGGAGAGGCTCATCCTTCGAATCAATCCCAGTTTTTCGCCTGTCGCGAACGCAGGCCGACCGATCCCTGCCCTATAGAGGGACCTACCGCGTCTCGGCAATTGCTCTATTAGCGAGCGGCAAACCATCGTCGGCGATCGCCCGCGCGGGACGCGAGTTTTCTTGGTCGTCTGACCGCCTTGCGTGGGCGTCTTAAGCGCCTTCCCGATCAACTCCTCGACGACCGTAGTCGTGCCGCTGGCCGGCAATAAGGCCATGTCCGCCCGGTATGGGCTTCTGGCGTCCAAGTGACGTAAGGCCCGCTACCCACGGTGATGGATTTCTTTATGATTCCCCAGGCCATATTAGCCAGCGGAGCGAGGTCTTCGGGTAAGTATTTGATTATCCTGGTACGCCCAAGGGGAATCGAACCCCTGTTACCGCCGTGAAAGGGCGGTGTCCTAACCGCTAGACGATGGGCGCGCTCAGACGAAGCGGCTTATACTGGCGTTGCGCGCAACCGGCAACCCGTCAAGTGCCGGCTTGGACAACTTTTTTCCAGCCTGTCAAATCTGGTGTTTCGAGAGGTCCGGCCCGGTGCCGGCATCTGCTCGGCTGCACTCCTCGGCCAAGGTTCCGGCCTGGATCCCAGGGTCTCCGCGACGGAGCTTCGCCCAGGGATGACGAAGTTGCTCCTAGCCGTCGCCACCGCCGCTGCGCCGGCGGCAACGCCAGTTCCAGTCGCGCTCGGGGCCGACATCGACGTGCACGGATTCGGTGTGGCAGTAAGTGCCCACGCCGCCGCGGCCGGGCATGCTTCTGATATAGCTTGCCAGCTCCCATTTCGAAACGCCGGGGACCTGGATGTCGGCGGCGGCGCAATACATGTGCAGCGAATTCTTGGCACCGTTGGCACGCCGGTTGCGGGCCGGATCGCGATAGCCCGACGTCACCGTCATCTTGCGGCCGTAGTGGCCTTCGATCGTCTTCAGCACCCGAACCAGCGAGGGCTTCAGGCACGCCACGTCGACGCTCTCGTTCTGCTTGAGCAATCCGTTGGGCGCCAGCCGGGCCATGCCGGCGGCGGACGCGACCTGATAGGCCCCGGCGCCCGTGCCCTCGTCCTCATTGAGGTCGACGTCGCTTTCGTCGTCGAGGCCGGATTTGCGCTTGATTTCGAACAGGGCTGTCTGGCGCACGCCGGGCAGGGCATCGCTACCAGTGATGTGGCCGGTCTCGCCGCCGATCGAGGCCAACTGCACCGGCTTTGCCGTGGAATCGGCCGAGGCCAGCGTGATGATCGGCTTTGCCGGTGCTGGTGCCGGCTTGGCCTGCACCGCGGGCGGCTCACCCGACCTGGTGTTGATGAGCGGTGTCGCCGAGGCCGGCGTGGCGCCAAACATCGAGGCCAGGAAGCCTTTTTTCTTGGGTGCTTCGGCCTGCGGCGATTGTGGCATCTCGCCAGCCGTCACGTAGACCGGATTGTTCATCGCTGGCGCGGCTGTGGGCTTTGGCGCGGTCACGCCTGCATCGGCGGCGGCAATCTGTTGCGCCACCGCGTCGTTCTCCCGCGCCGTCTGGGCCGGCTGCTGCAATGATTGCGGCGTGTTTCCCGCGATCGTTTCGGCGCCCGGCGGAGTGGTCAGCGGAAAGGCGGCCTGGGGGTTCGCTATTGGTACATAGGCGACCTTCTCGGGAAGCGCCGTATCGCTTGCCGTCATCACGGTCGTCTGCTCGGTGGTGACCTGCGACGAATCGGCGACGGTGGCCGCCTTGGCGCTCGAGGCCGCGCTTATGTCCGATGCAGTAGCGTTGTAACCCGGCATTCCAACCGACATTGTCGGGTCGCCAGCCGAGGTGCAGGAAGCCAGAAGCACGGAGCAGAGCGCTGCCACGATGGCGCGGCGTTCTCCCTTTGCGAGGCTCCATCCTGCTGATTTCAAAGCCAAATTCCCCCTCGATGTCCGGTCGGCATATCCTTGATGCAGCGCTGAAACGTCCGCGTCGAGGTACCTTTGTCTCCGATCCGGAAACGAGACCTGTGTCAAATCCGCAAGCCTGGAAGTATTTTTGTCGTGATTGCTGAATTGTGGCCGCTTGAAGGTTGACGACACCATTTCGCCCGCTTTTACCGGCCCGTCAACTCACCAGACATTACAGTCCGTTACACACGCACCTTCACATAGGTACCGGGAGCATCCCCCAAGGTTTTCATATGCTTGCCGGGTTTGCGGGCAGGCACGCGGGTGTTGTCCTTGGCCTCGATCCAGTCTTGCCAGTGCGGCCACCAGGATCCTGGATGTTCGGTGGCCCCGGCAATCCACTGGCCGAAGTCGCCCATCGGCGTCCCTCCGGTCCAGTACTGATACTTCTTGGATGCCGGCGGATTGACGACCCCGGCGATATGGCCCGACCCGGCCATGACGTAGTCGACCTTGCCGCCGAAATATTTCGAGCCGAGGAACACGGAGAGCGCCGGCGCGATGTGATCTTCCCTGGAGGCGAGGTTGTAGACGGGAATGGTGATGTCGGCGAGCGAGACCGTGTGGCCCGCCAGTTCCATCGTGCCGCGCGAAAGGTTGTTCTCGAGATAGCAGTTGCGCAGATAAAAAGAGTGGTTGGCCGCGCCCATGCGGGTCGAATCGGCGTTCCAGTAGAGCAGGTCGAAGGGCAGGGGATCCTTGCCGCGCATGTAATTGTTGACGACATAGGGCCAGATCAGGTCGCCTGAACGCAGCATGTTGAAGGCGGTCGCCATCTTGGTGCCGTCGAGGTAGCCCTTTTCGCTCATCGACTTTTCCACCGCCGCGACCTGTTCCTCGTCGACGAAGACTTTCAGGTCGCCGGCGTGGGTGAAGTCGACCTGCGTGGTGAAGAAGGTGGCCGACTTGATGCGGTCGTCGCCTTCCTGCGCCATCAGCGCCAGTGCCGCCGCCAGCAGCGTGCCGCCGACGCAATAGCCGATCGCGTTGACGTCCCTTTCGCCGGTGGCCTTCTCGATCGTGTCGAGGCCGTATTGCAGCCCTTCGCGTATATAGGCTTCCCAGCTCTTGGTGCCGTGGCGCTCGTCCGGGTTGATCCAGGAGATGACGAAGACGGTGTGGCCCTGCTCAACCGCCCAGCGGATGAAGGACTTCTGCGGATTTAGATCAAGGATGTAGAACTTGTTGATCCATGGCGGGCAGATCAGCAGCGGCCGCTTGAGCACCATCTCGGTCGCGGGATCGTATTGGATGATCTCGGCGACATCGCTGCGGCCAACCACCTTGCCGGGAGTGGTGGCGATGTTCTTGCCGATCTCGAAGGGCGAATAGTCGGCCTGGCGCAGCTTCAGATCGCCCTTGCCGGCGGCGATGTCCTCGGCCAGCATCTTCATGCCGCGCACCAGGTTTTCGCCGTTCGAGGCGACGGTTTCGCGAAACAGTTCCGGGTTGGTCAGGATGAAATTCGACGGCGAGATGGCGTTGGACACCTGCTTGACGTAGAAGCCGGCCTTGTGGCGGGTGTGCTCGTCCAGGCCATCGGCGTGTTCTACCAGGTCGGCCGCCCAGCGCGAGGTGACGAGATAGGCCTGCTTGAGAAAATCGAAGAAGGCGTTGCGGCCCCATTCGGGGTCGAGGAAGCGCTTGTCGCCACGTTCCGGCTTGACGGCGTCCTCTGTGCCTTCGGCGGCGTTGCTGGTGCGCTGAATGGCGTTGGCCCAGACAGTCATGTAGCCGGAGAACAGTCGCGTCTGCGCTTCCAGCGCGCGCTGCGGATCGGAAAGCCAGTATTCGCTGAGCTTGGAGAAGGTCTTCACCATGTCGACGACCGGCTCGGCGACGCTATCGCGCACCTCGCCTTTTTCGCGTGGCTCGGCCCATGCGGAAGCAGCCTTGCCGGCCTGCTCGATCATGCGCGCCATGTTCAGGGCAAAGCGTTCCGGGTCCTTCACCAGATATTGCTCGACGGTCGAAGGCTCGTCATCTTCCGCTTTGCCCGAATCGGGTGTCTTGGACATGGTTCGCGGGGTTCCTCCCGAAGCGTTTTCTTGACATATTAACATGGGACATCCGACCGGGTCCAATCTCGCTCTACCTCGGCTGCCAAGGAAACAATATGACGATTAATATTGGCGAGACTGTTTTTTTCGGTGCTGGACGTTTTCTGCGCATCGGCGCGGCAATCATCCTTCTGGGGATTGCCGCGTGTTCGAGCACCAACGCTCCGGGGCCTGTCGCGGCGGGCATGGGGCCGAAGGACACCGGCACCTTTCCAAACCTGAACATCAAACCGCAAGTGGCGGCGCCGCAGTTCACCGAAGCCGAGAGGAACGCCAAGCTTGCGCAATTGAAGGCGGATGAGAACGCGCAGGGCGCGAAAGGCGGCGGTCCCAAGGTCACCGACCAGGCGGCGCTCAAGGATCTGGCCAAGAAACATGGCGGTGAAACGCTGAAGCAGATCGAAGGCAAATGCGACCCCGCCCTCGACCCTACCTGCAAATGAGTATATAGGGCGCGCGCAAACGCGCCCTCCAAAGACCAAGTCACCAAGTGATGTCTGGAACTGCCATGGAAGAATTTCACAAGGTCCGCCGGCTTCCGCCTTACGTCTTCGAGCAGGTCAATCGGCTCAAGGCCAGCGCCCGTTCGCGCGGCGCCGACATCATCGACCTCGGCATGGGTAATCCGGACCTGCCGACGCCCAAGGCGATCGTCGACAAACTTTGCGAGGTCGTGCGCGATCCGCGCACCCATCGTTATTCCTCTTCGCGCGGCATTCCGGGCTTGCGTCGCGCCCAGGCCAACTACTATGCCCGCCGCTTCGGCGTGAAGCTCAATCCGGACACGCAAGTGGTGGCGACGCTGGGGTCGAAAGAGGGCTTCGCCAACATGGCGCAGGCGATCACTGCCCCGGGCGACGTGATCCTGTGCCCCAATCCGACCTATCCGATCCACGCTTTCGGCTTCATCATGTCGGGTGGCGTCATCCGCTCGCTGCAGGTGGAGCCTGATGACGGCTTCATCCCGGCGCTCGAGCGCGGCGTGCGGCACTCGATCCCGAAGCCGCTGGCGCTGATCCTCAACTATCCGTCGAACCCCACGGCGCTGGTCGCTTCGCTCGATTTCTACAAGGACGTGGTGGCGTTCGCGAAGAAGAACGACATCATCATCCTTTCCGACCTTGCCTATTCGGAGATTTATTTCGACGGCAATCCGCCGCCGTCGGTGCTGCAGGTGCCAGGCGCGATCGATGTCTGCGTCGAGTTCACCTCGATGTCGAAGACCTTTTCCATGCCCGGCTGGCGCATGGGCTTCGCCGTTGGCAACGAGCGGCTGATCTCGGCGCTGACGCGGGTGAAATCCTATCTCGACTACGGCGCCTTCACGCCGATCCAGGTGGCGGCCGCGCATGCGCTCAACGGTGACGGCGCCGACATCGCCGAGGTGCGCGACATCTACCACAAGCGCCGCGACGTGATGGTCGATGCCTTCGGCCGGGCCGGCTGGGCTATTCCCGCGCCTGCGGCTTCGATGTTCGCCTGGGCGCCGATTCCGGAGCCGTTCCGTCATCTCGGCTCGCTCGAATTCTCCAAGCTGCTCATCGAGCACGCCGACGTGGCGGTAGCGCCCGGTGTCGGCTTTGGCGAACATGGCGACGATCACGTGCGCATCGCGCTGGTCGAGAACGAGCACCGGATCCGGCAGGCGGCGCGCAACATCAAGCGCTTCCTGTCGACCAGCGCCAAGCAACCCAACAACGTGGTGCCGCTTTCCGCACACCGGTAGGCTTGCCGCACACAATTTTTCGATCTGACTTGAAGGACGTCGCCGGCTATGGCTGAAGCACTGCGTGTTGGAATTGCCGGTCTCGGCACGGTTGGCGCGTCGGTGGCGCGTGTGCTGTGCGACAAGGCGGCGGAACTGACCCGGCAGTGCGGGCGCGACATCGTCGTCACCGCGGTCTCGGCGCGCGACCAGAAACGCGATCGCGGCGTCGATCTCGGTTCGGCGAAATGGTTCGACGATCCGGTCAAGATGGCGCAGGCCGGCGACATCGATGTTTTCGTCGAACTGATCGGCGGCGACGAGGGGCCGGCGCGCGCCGCGGTGAAGGCGGCGCTCGAAGCCGGCCATCATGTCGTCACCGCCAACAAGGCGCTGCTCGCCAAGCATGGTGTTGCGCTGGCCGAGATCGCCGAGAAGAAGGGCGTGCTGCTCAATTACGAGGCGGCGGTGGCGGGCGGTATTCCCGTCATCAAGACGATGCGCGAGGCGATGGCCGGCAATTCGGTCACCCGCGTGTTCGGCATTCTCAACGGCACCTGCAACTATATCCTCACGCGCATGGAGGCCGAGGGCATCTCGTTCGACGCTTGCCTAAAGGACGCGCAACGGCTGGGCTATGCCGAGGCCGATCCGACCTTCGACATCGAGGGCCACGACACCGCGCACAAGCTGTCGATCCTGACCAGCCTTGCCTTCGGCACGAGGATCGCTGCCAGCGATATCTACATGGAAGGCATTTCCAACATCACCCAGGCCGATATCCGCGCGGCCGGCGATCTCGGCTACCGGATCAAGCTGCTTGGCGTCGCCCAGCGTACCGAAAGCGGCATCGAGCAGCGCGTGCACCCGACCATGGTGCCAACGGCCTCGGTCATCGCGCAGGTGCATGGCGTCACCAATGCGGTGGCGATCGAGACCGACATACTGGGCGAACTGCTGCTCTCCGGCCCCGGCGCCGGCGGCAACGCCACTGCCTCGGCCGTGATCGGCGACATCGCCGACATCGCCAAGAGCCGGCCCGGCTTCCAGCATGGCCCGGTCTTCGGCCGGCCGGCCAAGGAACTGAAACCCTACAAGAAGGCGCAGATGCGCAGCCATGCCGGCGGCTACTTCATCCGCCTGACCGTGCACGACCGCATCGGCGTGTTCGCGGCGATCGCCAAGCGCATGGCCGACAACGATATCTCGCTGGAATCGATCGTCCAGCACGCGGTCAGCGGCGAGGCGGCGGCGCAGAAGACGGTGATCCTCGTGACCCACGAGACGACCGAGGCCGCCGTGCGCAAGGCCGTCGACGGCATCACCAAGGATGGTCACCTGACCGACAAGCCGCAGGTCATCCGCATCGAGCGGGCAGGGTAGCTTCCATTCGGGCCGCAGCGCGGGCAGATATCGCGCCGGTTTTGCACCTCGGTGCGATGGCAAACAGCCGCGATATGCCGGAACGAATTCACGTCGGCGCCGTTCTCTTGGTGAGCAATCAAAAGGAACCGCTTCATGGCCGATACCAACAAGTCCGACACCCCCCATATCGACGACATCCAGAAGGCTCTGGAAAAGCAGATCGCCGAACTGCGCAAGGAGATCACCAGGATCAACAAGAGCATTTCGGCGCGCGGCGCGGAAATGCTGGACGACGCCAGCGAGCAGGCTTCCGATTTCTACGAGACCGCGGCGAGCCGCGCGTCGCGAACCGCCCAGCAGCTGCGCACCCAGGCCCAGGCGGTGTCGGAAGTCGCGCGTGAGAATCCCGGCACGACGACCGCCGTGATCGGTGTGATCGGCCTGCTCGGCTTTCTGGCCGGGCTGGCGATTGGCCAGTCGATGAACGACACGCCGCGCCGCTGGTATTGATGGCATCCCGATAGAGCCGGCGTTGCCGGCTCATTTCCTTGTTCCCGGTAGATCATTTCCAGGAGGGCACCATGGCTTCATCGATGCTGATAGGCATCCTGATCACGTTCCTTGTGATCATCCTCGTTCTCTATCTGGTCCAGCGTCTGCCGCTCGACGCAAGGATGAGGCAGATCGTCCAGATCATCGTCATCATCATTGGCATCATTTCGCTGCTCAAATATCTCGCGGTCTTCTAGGCCGCGAAGCGCGCCAATGCGTCGCCGCTGGCTGTGATGGGGATCAGGCAGCCGACCGGCAACCGATCATGATTTTCACTTTTCGGGCCGGTCGGGTTCTTCCCGACCGGGCCGGCCCTATTTCAAAAATGTGGTTTAATCGATTGATATTGCTACTTATTCGATAAAACTCTCGGCAGGTCTTGCCGTTGTCATGCTCGTTTGACAAAAGAGACGCGCCTCCGGCGGGAGGCGGCGTGCAAGCGAGGATCTGCCGAAATGAATGTGGCCCAGAACATCGTCGCCGGTCTTGACCGGATACTCACCATGGAGCTGGTGCGCGTCACCGAACGGGCCGCCGTCGCCGCCGCGAGGTTGCGCGGTCGCGGCGACGAGAAGGCGGCCGACCAGGCCGCCGTGGACGCCATGCGCCAGGAACTCAACCGGCTTGCCATCAAGGGCACGGTGGTGATCGGCGAGGGCGAGCGGGACGAGGCGCCGATGCTCTACATCGGCGAGGCAGTCGGCTCCGGCAAAGGTCCGGCCGTCGACATCGCGCTCGATCCGCTCGAGGGCACGACGATCTGCGCCAAGAACCTGCCCAACGCGCTCGCCGTCATCGCGATCGCCGAGAAGGGCAGTCTGCTGTTCGCGCCCGATGTCTACATGGACAAGATCGCCATCGGACCAGGCTATGCCGATGGCGTCATCGACATCGATGCCTCGCCGGCCGAGAACATCGCGAGCCTCGCCCGGGCCAAGGGCGTCGCGGTGCCGAACATCACCGCCTGCATCCTCGACCGGCCACGCCATGCCAAGCTGATCGACGCCGTGCGCGCCACGGGCGCCGCGATCCGGCTGATCGGCGACGGCGATGTCGCCGGCGTCATACACACCACCGATCCCGAGGAAACCGGCATCGACATCTATCTCGGCACCGGCGGCGCGCCAGAAGGGGTGCTGGCCGCGGCGGCGCTGCGGTGCACCGGTGGCCAGATGCAGGGCCGGCTGATCCTCGATACGCCCGAGAAGGTCGCGCGCGCCGCGAAGATGGGTATTTCCGATCCGAAGCGGGTCTATCGTGCGGAAGACATGGCGCGCGGCGACGTGCTGTTCGCGGCCACTGGTGTCACCGACGGCAACATGCTGGCGGGGGTCAAGTTCGGCCGCACCTACATCACCACCCACACGATCGTGTTGCGCTCGTCCTCGCGGACCGTGCGCGAGATCAAGGCGCGGCATCAGGACCTGGATAAGTTCTAGACCGGCTTGCGAAGCCACGTCGCAATCGTTAGCCATCTGGTTGCATCCGATGCTGGCTGTAAGGACTTGGCGATGAAACCGTTCGACTGGCACGCCGACCCGATCTCGCGTGCCACGGCCATCACCAGATCCTATCGCAACACCCAGAACGTGCGCCGCTTTCTCACCCGCGAATGCGGCGATGGGTTCAGGTTCGACCGACCTTTCATGGCCTGGCTCAAGGACGGCGCGCAAAAGACGATGGGGGATGCCGCCGACGAATGGCTTCGGCGCCAGGCTGAAAAGCGGAAAGCGTAGGTTTCTTGAGGTTTCCCATCACCGCGAACCGCTTGGCTTTGCCTGCCTTTGGCCTATCCTGCGGCCATACATGAGTTGGCAAACCGCATGACCGGCGAACGGCGCCTCTTCCTCGACGTCAGACAGTCGGCTACCGGCATCTCCTGGGAGCACCGGCTGACCGAGCGGCAGGACATGGTTGCGCTCGCCATCGCGCAAGGCCATGGCGTGCCCGACATTGTCGCGCGCGTGCTTGCCGGTCGCGGCGTCACCGCCGAGCAGACCGAGCGGTTTCTCGATCCGACGATCCGCGACCTTTTGCCCGATCCGACATCGCTGACCGACATGGACAGGGCGGCGGCCCGCATCGCCGCCGCGGTGATAGCCAGGGAGAAGGTGGCGATCTTCGGCGACTATGACGTCGACGGCGCCGCCTCGTCGGCCTTGCTGAAGCGTTTTCTCGCACATTTCTCGGTGCCGTCGGAAATCTATATCCCGGATCGCATTTTCGAAGGCTATGGTCCCAATCCGGACGCCATGCGCGAACTCGTTTCGCGCGGCGCGACACTGATCGTCACTGTCGATTGCGGCACCAACAGCGCCGCTTCCATCGATGCGGCCAATGCGGCCGGCGCCGATGTCGTCGTGCTCGATCACCATCAGGTCGGCGGTCCGTTGCCGGCGGCAATCGCTGTCGTCAATCCCAATCGTGACGACGACCTTTCCGGGCAGGGCCATCTGTGCGCCGCCGGCGTCGTCTTCCTCGCCCTTGTGCAGACGGCGAAGATCCTGCGTGGCCGTATGGCCGACGCTGGGCTGCCGGACCTGCTTTCTCTGCTCGATCTGGCGGCACTTGCGACCGTCTGCGACGTGGTGCCGCTCATCGGCGTCAACCGCGCCTTCGTGGTCAAGGGGCTGCAAATGGCGCGCCAGCAAAAGAACGAAGGGCTGGCGGCACTGGCCCGGGTCTCGCGTATCGGCGAGCCGATCAGCACCTTCCACCTGGCCTATCTCATCGGCCCGCGCATCAATGCCGGCGGGCGCATTGGCGATGCGGCACTTGGCAGCCGCCTGCTTGCCACAGACGATCCGGTCGAAGCGCGCACCATCGCCGAAACGCTCGACCGGCTCAATCAGGAGCGGCAGCTGATGGAGCAGGAGATGCTGGCGGCGGCGCGCGCCGAGGCCGATGCCGAGCTTGCCGGTGGCAATGGACCGGCGATCGTCGTCACCGCCAGCAACAACTGGCATCCGGGCATTGTCGGCCTGCTCGCCTCACGGCTGAAGGATCACGCGCGGCGGCCGGCCTTCGCCATCGCCTTCAATGCCAACGGCGTCGGCACCGGTTCGGGCCGATCGGTATCGGGTTTCGACCTCGGCCGATTGGTGCGAGAGGCCGCCGATGCCGGCCTGATCGTCAAGGGTGGCGGCCATGGCATGGCGGCGGGAATCACGGTGGAGCGCTCGAGACTTGGCGAGCTCAGGGCGTTTTTCGAAGAGCGGGCGGCCGCCGATGTGTTCCGGCTGCAAGGCGAGGAAAGCCTGGCGATCGATGGCGCGCTGGCCGCCGAAGGCGCGACGGTCGGTTTGCTCGACGCGCTGGAGAAGGCGGGACCATTCGGTGCCGGGCATGCGGCACCCGTCTTTGTGTTGCCGCGTCATCGGCTGGCCGACGCCAGGCCGGTCGGCACCAACCACATTCGCGTCGACTTGCAGTCGGAAAGTGGCGGCCGCATCCAAGCGATCGCTTTCCGCGCCGTCGATACGGCGCTTGGCGAATTCCTGTTCAAGAACCGAGGCAAGACGGTGCATGTCGCCGGCTCGCTGTCAGGCAACTACTGGAACGGCAACCGCACGGTGCAATTTCGCATTGTCGACGCGGCCCGAGCGTAGGGTTTGATCAGGCGAGAACGGTCTGCAGCCGTGTCAGTTCGCCGATCTGCGCCATCGTTGCCTCATAGCCGAGGCGGATCGCCTCGTCGGCGCGATGGAATTCGGTCAGGCCGATATGGCTGAGCTTCGGCTGCAGCGACATGTCAGGCGGATCGCCGGCAAGCCTGGCGCGCGAAATGCGGTCCTGGATGATGTTGAAGGCTTCGACCATGACGCCGGTAATGCCGAGCCGTGTCTCGCGGGACTGGCGGTCCGTGTCGACTTGGCCGGGCCTCGGCGCGTCCTTTTCGACGACCAGCTCGCCGGCGCTGTGCTTGATGACCGCGGCGCGGCCGAACAGATCATAGTGAAGGTTGACCGCCACAACGAGCGGCTGCTCATAGGCGCGGCAGACCGAAACCGGAACCGGGTTGACCAATGCACCGTCGACCAGCACGCGGCCGTTGCAGTTCACCGGCTCGAACACGCCAGGCAGCGCATAGGAAGCGCGCATGGCGGTGATCAGCGAACCGCTCGACAGCCAGATTTCATGGCCGGTGCGGATCTCGGACGTGACTGCGACGAAGGGCTTGGGCAGATCCTCGAAGCGAACACCGGCCACATGTTCACGCAGCCGGGCGTCCAGCTTCATGCCGCCGAACAGGCCGCTGCCGCGCAGATTGAGGTCGAGCAGCCCGAAGATGCGCCGTCTGGTCAGGCTGCGGGCGAAGTCTTCCAGCTCATCCAGCTTGCCGGCGAGATAACAGCCGCCGACCAGCGCGCCGATCGAAGTGCCGGCGATCATCGAGAGCTCGATACCGGCTTCATCAAGCGCGCGCAGCACGCCGATATGGGCCCAGCCTCGGGCGCAACCACCACCCAAGGCGAGCGAAATTCCTGTTTTCTTTGCAGGTTTTGGTTCGTACGCGCCGCCGGACGAAGAGAGGCCATTGGCTTCCCGAACGTCTGGTCTGTTACGCAATGACGCCCACTCGAGCATCATAATCTCCCTTGTCCCACTCCCTTTCTACAGGAAGTACGTTTGAGAATAGTGAATATGAGTGGTTTGTGAATATTGAATGGTTCACAAAGGCTTCCGATACGTGCTTTCCGCATCGAACAGCGGCTTGCTGCCGTCGCCGGCAAGCGTCGCCTTGCCTTCGGTCAGCCCCACCGTCCGATAAAAGCATGAACGCCGACCGGTGTGACAGGTTGCGTCGTGGCCCAACACTTTGACGCGCAGCCACAATGCATCCTGATCGCAGTCGGTGCGCATCTCGACGACATGCTGGAAATTGCCCGAGGTTTCGCCCTTCTTCCAAAGAGCATTGCGCGAGCGCGACCAGTAGTGGGCGATGCCGGTTTCCAGCGTCAGCCCCAGCGCCTGCGCATTCATGTGCGCCACCATCAACAGCATGCCATCTTCGGCATCGGTGACGACCACGGTGACAAGGCCGGCGGCATCAAAGCGCGGCGAGAGGATAGTGCCTTCCTCCAGCGCTTTCTTGTCTGATGGAGCTTTCGGAAATTCCAGTGCCGACATCGCCGGTTCATTTTCTTGTTTGACCATGATCTTTTTCGAAAACCGGTCTCCACTTTTCGGGATCATGGTCTGGCGAAGCCGGCGGGGACCGATCAGACTCCGCCGCCGCGCACCATGGTGACGAAACGAACCTGCTCATCGGGAGTGTCCTTGAAGACGCCGGTGAAGGTCGAGGTGAGGGTGGTGGAACCCTGCTTGCGGATGCCGCGCATCGCCATGCACATGTGCTCGGCCTCGATCATGACGGCAACGCCACGGGGATTGAGCACATCCTGGATGACGCCTGCGATCTGCGCGGTCAGTGCTTCCTGCGTCTGCAGGCGATGGGCGAAGATATCAACGACGCGCGCGATCTTGGACAGGCCAACGACCTTGCCGTCCGGCAGATAGCCGACATGCGCCTTGCCGATGATCGGCACCATGTGGTGCTCGCAATGCGAATGGAAACTTATGTCCTTGACGATGACCAGGTCGTCATAGCCGGCGACCTCCTCGAAGGTGCGGCCGAGTTCCTCGGCCGGGCACATGTCATAGCCGCCAAACATTTCGCGATAGGCCTTGGCCACGCGTTTCGGCGTGTCGACGAGCCCCTCACGGTCCGGATTGTCGCCGGTCCAGCGCAAGAGCGTGCGCACGGCAGCCTCGACTTCAGCTTCGCTCGGTCGGTCGGTGACCGGTTTTTCCATGTAGGCGGACTGGGGCATGAGTTTCTTGATGACGGCATCCATAAAAGGCGTCTCCCGTAGTTCCTCTCTGCGGAGGAACGAGTTGAACGGACCACGACCTTTCGGTGTCGGAAACTCGCCCAGTTTCCAGCCCCGTAAGCGGCGTGAACTTTCCGGCAAGAACGCTGGCTCTCGCTGCCTTGTCGATACCGGACTGCCAGCATTATATATGGTCATGACGAGCGAAAGGAAGACACGGCAGCGGCAATCGCTGTTCGCTTGGCGGCGACGGATTGGAAAATAATGATCAACGACGTCTACAATGCGAAAATTCTGGGTTTTGCCGGAAACATCGCGCGCATCGGCCGGCTCGACCATCCCGACGCGACCGCGAAGGCGCATTCCAAGCTGTGCGGTTCGACCGTCACCGTCGACCTCAAGATGGCGGATGGCGTGGTCACCGACTTCGCCCATGACGTGAAGGCCTGTGCGCTCGGCCAGGCGTCATCCTCGATCATGGCGCAGCATGTCGTCGGCGCGAGCGCCGAAGAATTGCGCGCGGTGCGCGACACCATGCTGAAAATGCTGAAGGAAAATGGCGCTCCGCCTGACGGCCGCTTCGCCGACCTGAAGTATCTGGAGCCGGTGCGCGACTACAAGGCGCGCCATGCCTCGACCATGCTGACCTTCGACGCCGTGGTCGACGCGATCGCCCAGATCGAGAAGAAGCGCGCCGAAGAAGCAGCTTAGGCCGGATCTCCCAAATTCCGCGCGCGCCGGCTTTCGGCAAATTCGCCGCGGATCCAGTCGGCGAAGGCCGCGGCCGGCTCCGATAGATCCCCCAAACTCCTGGCCACCAGCCAATAAGCGCCGGAGGCGACGTCGATGTCGAACGGCTTGATCAGGGCGCCGGATGCGATTTCCTCGCCGATCTGCAAGAGATCGCCCAGCGCCACGCCATGCCCGAGAAGGGCGGCCTGCTTTGAAAGCGACGCATCCGCCAGCATGGGACCGCGCGCGGGCACGGCATCGGCGGGCACACCGGCTGCTTCGAACCAGCGCGCCCAACCCTGCCGGTTTTCCTCGTGCAAAAGCGTGTAGCGACCAAGGTCGATCGGCTTCCCGAGGGCAGGACCCGAGGCGAGCAGCGCCGGCGACAGAACCGGCGAATCGACTGTCGAGGCAAGTCGCTCAGCCTCACTGTGTGGCCACGAGGCGGCGTGCGCGCTGAAGCGCAAGGCAAGTTCGGGCTGATCGCTACGGAACTCGATCAGCCTTGGATCGACTTCGAGGGAAACGTCGATATCGGGTCGCAATTCGCGAAATCGATTGAGCCGTGGCACGAGCCACACGGATGCAAGTGAGGGTTCGACGCTGACGCGAACCACGGACTGCGCAGGGACCGTGACCAATTGCGAAAGCAGTCTGTCGATGTCGTCAAAACTCCGGACCAATTGGGCGAGCAGGCGCCGGCCTGCATCGGTCAGGTCGACGCGGCGGTGGTGACGTTCGAACAGGGGCTGACGCAGGAAGATCTCGAGCTCGCGGATTTGCCGGCTGATCGCCGCCTGCGAGACAAAAAGCTCCTCGGCGGCCCTGCTGAAGCTCAGATGCCGGCCCGCCGCCTCGAAACTCCTCAATGCCGTCAGCGGCAAGCGCCCACGCTTCATTCGCATAACCTCAGATTATCCGTAGTGGAAATTATACTCGTTTGAAGGCGAGAGCCAGTGGCGGTCTAATCGCGTCAAAGGAGACCGACCATGATCCAGTTCCTGAGCATCCTTGGCGATGTCATGCGGGTCGCGACGTTTCAATGGCGTGACGGACAGCAGCAGGCAAAGCGCCGTGAAGAGCCGGCCAGTCCTGTCCGCCGGGCGCCTTCGGCCGGACAACATCCCTTTCGTCGTTCGAGACCCTGAAGCGGACGACACCAACGGGTGGGACGGGGATTGCGTTCCGCGGCCGAAGTCCACATCTATCCGTTCGGAAACGCGATACGGAGAATGCGGTGCGCGACCAACATGGGCATGCGCATATCGTCGGACGGCCGAGGCGCGGCCGCAACTGGCCCGGCCCGTGGCGCAAGACGCCGGGCCGTGTCCTCGGCACGTCGCTCGTGCGCCTTTACCAGCTGACGCTGTCCGGCTTTGTCGGCAATTCATGCCGGCACCTGCCGACCTGTTCCGAATATGCGCATGAGGCAATCGCCCGCCATGGCCTGTGGGCCGGCGGCTGGATGGGTTTTTTCCGGGTGCTGCGCTGCGGGCCATTCGGCACGCATGGCATCGACCTTGTGCCGGAGGCGCTGGCGAATCGTTATGTCTGGTTCATGCCCTGGCGCTACTGGCGGATCGGCAGCAAGCACGGCAAAGCGCAGAGCTGACGGCGCCGGTCAAGCCTCGGCGACAGTGCGCATTTACGATCCGGTAGGGTTAACGCAAGCCTGCACAAAGACTGCGCATTTGAGACAAATTCGAGACAAGAGACCTCGCTAAGCCGCTCGCGAACCCCCTCTGGAGCGAGCATCACATGCGCAACGTCGACCGTCTTCCCTTCATCTTGGCCGGAATCCTGTTCCTGCTTGCCTGGTTGCTGGGATTTCCGATGCGCGCTCAATCGGCGCCGCTGGGGGATCTCCAATGCACGCTGATCGCCGACGCGGCGAGCGGCAAGACGCTCTACCAGGAAGGAGTATGCGACCAGCGGTTCAGCCCGGCGTCGACGTTCAAGGTGCCGCTGTCGCTGATCGGCTATGATGCCGGCATCCTGAGTGACGCGCACACGCCGAGCTGGGACTACAAGGCCGAGTTCAACGCGGTGAGGCGGGATCAGAAGACCGTCGATCCCACCGTCTGGGAAAAAGATTCGATCCTCTGGTACTCGCGTGAAATCACCCGCCGGCTTGGGCCGGAGAGGCTTGCCGGCTATGTCTCGAAGTTCGACTACGGCAACGCCGACGTTTCCGGCAACCCCGGCAAGAATGATGGGCTGACCCAATCCTGGGTGAATTCCTCGCTCAAGATCACACCGGCCGAGCAGGTCGACTTCCTGCGCAAGCTGCTTGCCCGCAAGCTGCCGGTTTCGGCCAAGGCTTATGACATGACCAATGCCATAGTCCCGACCTTCCAGGCGGAGGCCTGGAGGGTGCAAGGCAAGACCGGCAGCACCAGGCTGGCTAATGATGCCGACAAGATCCAGGACAAGCGCTCGCTCGGCTGGTTCGTCGGCTGGGCGCAAAAGGACGGCCGCCAGATTGTGTTCGCAAGGCTCGTTGTCGACACGAAACGGACCGACATGCCCAAGGGCCTCAAGACGCGGGCCGGATTCCTGAAAGACCTGCCGCGGCTCATCAAATGAAGATGTGAGGCTCAAGCCGGCTTTACGGCGGCGGAAACTGCTCATAAAAGACAGCCGCCGCCGGATGCAACCGGCTCTTGCCCTATGCATGTCGTCGCGCCAAGACCGCTACGCAGTTTTGGGCGACCTGCGTTTTAACCACCCGCGCTCGTTTGCGGGACTGGATAGGAGATACCCATGCTGAATTCCGTTTCCCTGACATTTCCCGATGGCTCCGTCCGCGATTACGACGCGGCGATGACCGGCGCTGGCCTGGCCGAATCGATCTCGAAGTCGCTGGCCAAGAAGGCGGTCGCCTATAGCATCGACGGCGTCGTGCGCGACCTTTCCGACCCGCTCGGCAAGTCCGGCAAGGTCGAGATCGTCACCCGCGACGATCCGCGCGCGCTGGAACTCATTCGCCACGACGCCGCCCACGTGCTGGCGGAAGCCGTGCAGGAACTGTGGCCGGGGACGCAGGTGACGATCGGGCCGGTGATCGAGAACGGGTTCTACTACGATTTCGCCCGCAACGAGCCGTTCACACCCGACGACTTTCCGGTGATCGAGAAGAAGATGCGCGAGATAATCGCGCGCAACAAGCCGTTCACCAAGGAGGTCTGGTCGCGCGACAAGGCGAAGAAGGTCTTCGCCGACAAGGGCGAGCGCTACAAGCTGGAACTGATCGACGCCATTCCCGAGGACCAGGATCTCAAGATCTATGCGCAGGGCGGCTGGTTCGATCTCTGCCGCGGCCCGCACATGGCTTCGACCGGCCAGATCGGCAGCGCCTTCAAGCTGATGAAGGTGGCCGGCGCCTATTGGCGCGGTGACAGCAACAACCCGATGCTGACGCGCATCTACGGCACAGCCTGGGCCGACCAGGCACAGCTCGACGCCTACCAGACGATGCTGGAGGAGGCCGAGAAGCGCGACCACAGGAAGCTTGGCCGCGAGATGGACCTGTTCCATTTCCAGGAAGAGGGGCCGGGCGTCGTCTTCTGGCACGCCAAGGGCTGGAGGATGTTCCAGAACCTGGTCAACTACATGCGCCGCCGCCTCGACGAGCAGGGCTATCAGGAGGTCAACGCGCCGCAAGTGCTCGACAAGAGCCTGTGGGAAACGTCAGGCCACTGGGGCTGGTATCGCGACGCCATGTTCAAGGTGACGGTCGCCGGCGACGATACCGACGACGACCGTGTCTTCGCGCTGAAGCCGATGAACTGTCCGGGCCATGTGCAGATTTTCAAGCATGGACTAAAATCCTACCGCGATCTGCCTGTAAAGCTGGCGGAATTCGGCAATGTGCATCGCTATGAACCATCGGGCGCGCTGCACGGGCTGATGCGCGTGCGCGGCTTCACGCAGGACGATGCGCATATCTTCTGCACCGAGGAGCAGCTGGCGTCGGAGTGCCTGCGCATCAACGACCTGATCCTGTCGACCTATGCCGATTTCGGTTTTGACGAAATCAGCGTCAAGCTGTCGACGCGACCGGACAAGCGCGTCGGCACCGACGAGGCGTGGGACCACGCCGAAGCGATCATGGGCAGCGTGCTGGAGACGATCAGGGCTAGGTCCGGCAATCGGATCAAGACCTCGATCAATCCGGGCGAGGGCGCCTTCTACGGACCGAAATTCGAGTATGTGCTGAAGGATGCCATCGGCCGCGAATGGCAATGCGGCACGACGCAGGTCGACTTCAATCTGCCGGAGCGCTTTGGCGCTTTCTACATCGGCTCGGATTCCGAGAAGAAGCAGCCGGTGATGGTGCATCGCGCCATCTGCGGTTCGATGGAACGCTTCCTCGGCATCCTGATCGAGAACTATTCCGGTCATTTCCCGCTGTGGTTCGCGCCGCTGCAGGTGGTGGTGGCGACGATCACGTCGGACGCCGACGGCTATGCCACCGAGGTGGTGGCGAAACTGAAGGCCGCCGGGCTTTTGGCGGAGGCGGATCTGCGCAACGAGAAGATCAACTACAAGGTCCGCGAACACTCGCTGGCCAAGGTTCCGGTCATCCTCGTCTGCGGCAAGCGCGAGGCGGAAGAGCAGACGGTCAACATGCGTCGGTTGGGCTCGCGCGACCAGGAATCGCTTGGCCTTGCCGAGGCGATCGCACAATTGACCGAAGAAGCGATCACACCGGACCGACGGCGCAAACGCGCTGCCTGATCCGCATAGTCCTAACGACATGGTGGTGGAGCGATCCACCGCCATTTTCATATCCTTGTCACGCCAACATTGTAACGCCCAGTCATGCTCAAGCTGAAGACGCGCGAAAAACCGTTTCCCGAACTTTCCTATGCCAATCCGCGGCAGCCGGCGCTGACGCGTTGGGTCATCCATTCCATTGAAGGCCTGTCAGGACGCGACCGCTATGCGGCGCTCTACGATTTCTGGCGCCGCCAGGTCGTGCCGACTGGCGAGCGCGTGTTCAGCCGCATGCTTGAGCTCATCGACGTCCGCGTGCGGACCGCCGATCAATGGCCGCCCGCACAATTGCCGGATACGCCGCTGGTGATCGTCGCCAACCATCCGTTCGGCATCGGTGACGGCATTGCCGTGCTTTCGCTGGCCGAGCAACTGGGGCGCCCGTTCCGGGTTATGATCCACAAGGACCTGCTCAAGATCCGCGAGATGGAACCCTATTCGCTGCCGATCGACTTTTCCGAGACCAAGGACGCGCTGAAAAACAACATGGCCGTGCGCCACGAGGCGGTGCGGCTGCTGAAGGAAGGCGTCACCATCGTGGTGTTTCCGGCCGGTGGTGTCGCCACCGCGCCGAAGGGCTTTGGCCGAGCGCGCGACCTGCCATGGAAGATGTTTCCGGCGCGTCTCGTCCAGGACGCCAGGGCGTCGGTGATCCCGATGCATTTTTCCGGGCAGAACGGCAGGCTGTTCCATTTGGTCAGCGGGCCCATGAACATGGCCGAGCGCGACGGCCGGGTGGCGAAATTCGTCGGCAAGGCCTCGCTGACGCTGCGCATTTCGCTGCTCATCCACGAATTCGCGCGGCTGTCGGGCAAGGCGATCGACGTGCGCGTCGGCGATGTGCTGAGCTGGAGCGAACTGGAACCACTGCGCGACCGCAAGGCATTGCTCGACCGCCTTCATCGCGGCGTCTTCGATCTGGCGCCAATCATCGCGCGTCGCAAGATTCCGTTTCTGCCGGCGCGGACCAGGCTGGCAGCCTGAAATCAGCATCCACGTACGGTGGACCGCAAGGTCAAGGAAACCGGCATTTGCCGCTTGGAAACGTCCGGCAAAAGGCTAATCCGCGCCTTCCTCGGGGTCCATCGCCGCTGCCTCGGTGGCCAGGACCTCGATTTCCTGGTTCTGTCCGGCCACGACCGTAAAATCCTTCTGATAGATGCGATCGCGGTTCTTGGCGATGATGGTGTAATCGCCCTCGGCGAGCACCATCGAGGCGAAGGCGCCGACGGTTTCCTTGATCGGATCGCCGGATTCGTTGAGCAGCGACCAGGACGTGTCGGCGATCGCCTCGCCACCAGTTTCGCGCACCAGCTTCAGGGTGATCTCGGCGGCGTGGTGCTCGACGGTGGCTTCCGTCAGCTTGCCCGCCTCGACGCGGATGTCGGAGCGGATGACCGCGTTGACCGCGCCATAGGTCGAGACGACGTGGTAGATCCCGGCGTTGAGCCGAACGACAGTGTTGGGTTCGACGTCCGGGATGATCAGCGCGCGGTCGCCATTGGGCTCGGCGTGGCCTTCGTAGATCGAGAAGCGCAGATTCTTGGGCGGGATGCGCACCCCGCCGGACAGCACGGCGTCAAGTTTGAGCCCGCCGGCGTCGAGCACCAGGTTTTCGCGCTTGGTGTCCTTGCCGACGGTGATGCGCTTGGTGGCGCCGGCCCGGCCATAGGAGGCATGAACCAGATAGCTGCCGGGTTCGAGCTGGAAGACGGCGGTGCCGCCATGCGCGGAAGCAACCATCGGCAATTTGCCGTTGACGGCTTCGGGCTTGAAGACGCGCCAGACGATGCCGCGGGTGATGTCGGAACCCTTGTCGGTCAGCTGGGCGGACAGCGTGATGGCGCCGCCGCCTCCGAGCGCGAGCGATGTTTCGCTTTTCGGCGTCGCATAGCTCGAAATGCCGGGCAGTTTCAGATCACTGACGCCGTCCTTTTGCTGTGCAACAGCCATCGAAGCCGACGCGATGAACAGCGCGGCACAGAGCCAGACCAGGAAAAGACGCAGTGTCCCCTCAAACATGCCTTGCGTTGAAGCCCATGGCGGTGGCAATTTCAAGGCTTAAGAGCCGATCGACAGGACTCTTCCGTCCGGCGCCGCCCGCGCCAATGCCCGAGCCGCCCGTGTTCCCGATGGCGCGCTTCAGCTCAAAACAAGAGTTCTAGGAGACTTGCGCCCATGGCGTCGCCGATCATCGACTTCCTGCTGACCCGAAATTCAGCACCGATCCCGGACCTCAAGGAGCCGGCGCCGAATGACGCGGACATCGCGACGATGATCGCCGCCGCCTCACGTGTGCCCGACCACGGCCGGCTCGAACCCTGGCGCTTCATCCTCTACCGTGGCGACGCGCGCGTCGAGATCGGCAAGAAGCTTGCTGCCCTTGCCGAACAGCGGGAAGGACCTTTGCCGGAGGGCCGCCGCAACCAGGAACTGGCGCGGTTCTCGCGCGCACCGCTGGTGATCGGCGTCGTGTCGATCCCGAGGGACAATCCAAAAATCCCGCAATGGGAGATGTTCCTGTCGGGTGGCATGGCGGCGATGAACCTGATGATATCGGCCAACGCGCTGGGTTATGGCACCAACATGATCAGCAACTGGTATTCCGACGTGCCGGAGGGCAGGGCGCTGCTGGGGCTGGCACCTCAGGAGCGCGTCATTGGCTTTGTCCATATCGGCTCCTATGCTGGCCCGGCACCGGAGCGGCCACGGCCAGATCCGGCAAAGCTTTACGGCGACTATTCGGGGCCGTGGGTGGGCTGAATGTTCTACGAGCCGTCAAAGGGCCACGGGCTGCCGCACGATCCGTCGAAGGCGATCGTGGCGCCGCGTCCGATCGGCTGGATTTCGACGCTGAGCGGGGCTGGCGAGATCAATCTGGCGCCATACTCCTTCTTCAACGCCGTTTCGACGCGGCCTTTCATCGTCTGGTTCTCCTCCGAAGGCGAGAAGGACAGCGCTACCTTCGCCCAGGAAACCGGCGAGTTCGTCGCCAATCTCGTCAGTCGCGACCTCGCGGAGAAGATGAACCGCACGTCGGTCAACGCGCCGCGCGGCGTCAATGAGTTCGTTTATGCCGAGCTTGCCATGGCGCCGTCGCGCCTCGTCGCGCCGCCACGCGTGGCGGCGGCACCGGCGGCGCTCGAATGCCGGGTGACGGAGGTCTTTCGGCCAAGGGCGCTCGATGGAACGCCGACGAGCGCAGTCGTTGTCGCCGGCGAAGTGGTCGGCGTGCACATCGACGATGCCTTCCTGAAAGACGGCCTGTTCGATATCACCATGGCCGGCAATGTCGCTCGTCTCGGCTACATGGACTATGCCAGTGTCACCGAGGTGTTTTCGATGCGCCGGCCGCATTGGGACAAGGATTAACTTCAGGTTTGGCCCCGTCCGCAATCCCAATGCTTCGGTTGGGGAGGCCGGTATGCGGTTCCAGCGCGATCGGCCGTGAGAAAGCGAAAGCGATTCCCCTTTCTTAAAACACAGGCTAAGAGAGCGGCTTCGGCGATGCGTTGGGGTTGGCGCATCGACCTTGGGGATAGTGCGGGGCGCCGGCGACATGAAGAAACGAGACTCGCTGGGAACCCGGCTGCGCTACGGGTTTGACAAGAGCATGGCCGCTGGCCCGATCGCTTTGATCGGCTGGCTCGCCGTCGTTTCCCTGCTGATCATCATCGCCGCAGCGGGGTTCCTCGCGGTGACCCGCATCGCGCCCGAAGGCGGCGAGCCGCTGAACTTTTTCGAAGCGTTCTGGGAAGCGCTGATGCGCACGCTCGATTCCGGCACGATGGGCGGTGACACGGGCTGGGCCTTCCGTCTTGTCATGCTGTTGGTCACGCTTGCCGGCATCTTCGTCGTGTCGGCTCTCATCGGCGTGCTCAGCGCCGGTGTCGACAGCAAGCTCGATGAATTGCGCAAGGGTCGTTCGCGGGTGCTGGAGACCGATCACACCATCATCCTCAACTGGTCGCCGTCGATCTTCGACGTCATCTCCGAACTCGTCATCGCCAATGCCAGCCGCCGCCGTCCACGCATCGTCATCATGGCCAATATGGACAAGGTCGAGATGGAGGACGAGATCGCGGCCAAGGTCGGCAAACTGGGCAACACGCGCATCATCTGCCGCAGCGGCGACCCGACCGATCTCTACGATTTGGCCATCGTCAATCCGCAGACCTCGCGGTCGGTCATCGTGCTGTCGCCGGACGGCGACGATCCGGATTCGCAGGTCATCAAGACGGTGCTGGCGCTGGTCAACGATCCGAACCGGCGCACCGACCCCTACAACATCGCCGCCGAGATCCGCGATGGCAAGAACGCCGAGGTCGCTCGCGTCGTCGGCGGCGCCGAGGTGCAACTCGTGCTGGCCGACCAGTTGATCTCGCGCATCGTCGTGCATTCGAGCCGGCAGTCGGGGCTCAGCGGCGTCTATTCTGAGCTGCTCGATTTCGACGGCTGCGAAATCTACACGACCGAGCAGCCGGAACTCACCGGCAAGACCTTCGGCGAGGCGGTGATGGCGTATGAGCACTGCGCGCTGATCGGACTTTGCGACCAAAAGGGGCGCGTCAGTCTCAACCCGCCGTCGGACCTGGTGATCGGCAAGGACATGCGCGCGATTATCATCGCCGAGGACGATGCGGCGATAAAGTTGGGAAGCACCGGGATCAAGATCGACGCGGCGGCGATCCGCGGTCCTCGGTCCGTCGAGGCGAAGCCGGAGCGCATGCTGATCCTCGGCTGGAACCGGCGCGGTCCGATCATTACCTATGAATTGTCGCGCTACGTTGCGCCTGGTTCGATCCTGACCATCGCTGCTGATACGCCCGGTCTCGAGCGGGAAGTTGCCGGATTGCCGGTCGCCGGCGACAATCTGTCGGTTGATTGCCATATCACCGACACGTCGAGCAGCACCGCGCTGGAAAGCCTGGACGTGCCTTCCTACGACCATGTGCTGGTGCTCGGCTACAGTGAAACCATGGCAGCGCAGCCCGCCGATACGCGTACGCTGGTGACGTTGCTGCATCTGCGCAAGATCGCGGATGATGCCGGTCTGCATATCAGCATCGTCAGCGAGATGATCGACGTGCGCAACCGGGAGCTGGCGGCGGTGACCAAGGCCGATGATTTCGTCGTCAGCAACCGGCTGGTCAGCCTGATGCTGTCGCAGTCGTCCGAGAACCCGTACCTCGCCGGGATCTTCGATGACCTGCTCGACGAGGAGGGCTCCGAAATCTACATGCGCCCGGTCGCCGACTATGTCGCCATCGACCGGCCGTTGACGTTCTGGACAATCGCGGAATCGGCGCGGCTGCGCGGTGAAATCGCCATAGGTCACCGACGCATCCGCGCCGGAGACACCGACCAGCGGGCGTTGGGCGGCGTCACCGTCAACCCGCTGAAATCGGAAGCACTGACCTTTCTGCCGGAGGACCGGATCATCGTGCTGGCGCGGGACTGAGACTAGGCTGAAATCCCGGCTGCCCTGGCGCGGGCCAGAAGCCGTTCGGCCAAGCGCAGATGCGGTCGGTCGACCATCTTGCCGTCGATGCCGACGACGCCGGGATTGCCCGCCGCCGCGAATGCGTCGACGATTGCCTGGGAGTGTTTCACCGCCTCCGCCGAAGGCGTGAAAGCGGCGTTGATGACGGGCACCTGATCGGGGTGGATCGCCATCTTGCCGGTGAAGCCATCCCGCTCCGCTTCGGCACATTCCGCTGCGAAGGCGGCCATGTCGCGAAAATTCGGAAAGACGGTATCGATCGCCGCGACTTCCGCGGCGGCCGCCGCAAGGATGGTCGTCAGGCGAGCATGGCGGAACACATCGGTGTAGCGGCCGCGCTCGTCGCGTGCGGAGCGCGCGCCGATCGCCGCCGACAGGTCCTCGGCCCCCCAGGTGAGGCCGGCGAGCCGCGCGCTTGCCCCGGCATAGGTCGCCGCCGCCAGCACGCCCGCCGGTGTTTCGGTGATGATCGGCAGGATCTTGATCGCGCCGTCGGCCAGTCCGTTTTCGGCCTCGTGAACCCTGAGCTTTGCCGAGAGATGCTGCACATCCTGGCCGCTGTTCGACTTCGGCAGCATGATCCCGTCGGGCCTGGCTGAAACGAGCGCCGCCAGATCATCATCGGTCTGCCCGGTCGAGAGGTCGTTGACCCTGACATAGATCGCCGAGCCGGTCTGCGTCCTGTGGCTGGCAATGAAACGTGCCGCGATCTCGCGCGCCAGCGCCTTGTTTCGGGGCGCCACGGAATCCTCGAGGTCGACGATGACAACGTCGGCGCCGGCGCCAAAGCCCTTCTCCAGCTTCCTCTCCGAATCACCGGGGACGAACAGCAGCGAACGCATCAGGCCGCCTTTTTCAGCATCATGGCCTGCCTGGTGCATTTGGCGACAAGGTCGCCATGCTGGTTGTAGGCCCGGTGCTCGAACTCGACGATGCCGCGATCGGGCTTCGATTTCGATTCACGCACCGAAATTACCGTCGTTTCGACGCGGATGGTATCGCCATGAAAAACCGGATGCGGAAACACGGTTTCCTTCATGCCGAGATTGGCGACCGTGGTGCCAACGGTGATGTCGTTGACCGAAATGCCGATCATCAGGCCGAGCGTGAACAGCGAGTTGACCAGCGGCTTGCCCCACTCGCTTTTGGCGGCGAAGTCGAAATCGATATGCAGCGGCTGCGGGTTGAGCGTCATCACCGAAAACAGCATGTTGTCGCTCTCGGTGACGGTCTTGCGCAGTGTGTGCTGGAAGACGTGGCCGACGACGAATTCCTGGAGATAAAGCCCGGCCATTTTCCCTCTCCTCCGCTGCTTGACGGTTGATAAGCGCTGCAAACCACGCTCGCAAGCCAGTTAATGAACATGGTGAACCGTTCGTAAACCATTTCTGCCTACCGTCTCCACGGGGCCAAGAGCATTCTGATACGGGGCGTAGGCGGGTGGCATGGTTGTTTCGCATTTTTTGAGATGGATTTGCACGGCCAGGGTCTCGGAGCGCGCGGCCGCGGCCAACGCGCTGGCTCGAGCCTATGTCAATTCCGACCTGCCTTTCGAGGATCGCTGCGCCGCCGAGGCGGCGCTGACGCTGCTGCTCGACGACGCCTCGTCAAAGGTGCGGCTGGCCATGGCCGACGCGCTGTCCATGAGCCACCACGCGCCGCTGCAGATCATCAGCGCGCTGGCGTCCGACCAGCCGGAAGTCGCCGGCGTGGTGCTGGCGCGCTCGCCGCTGCTCACCGACGCCGATTTGATCAACCGCGTGGCCAGCAGTCCGAAAGTGACGCAAAAATTGATCGCCGATCGGCCGCTCGTCTCGATGGCGCTATCGGCGGCCATCGCCGAGATCGGCGAGGCGGAAGCCTGTGTCGTGTTGCTCGCCAACAGCGGCGCCGACATCGCTTCGCTCAGCTTCCGCCGCATGGCCGAACGCCATGGGCACCTGCCTTTGGTGCGCGAGGCGCTGATATCGGATGCCCGCCTGCCTGCCGACTGCCGGCATATGTTGCTCGTCAAGCTCGGTGAAATGCTCAAGACGTCGCTGCTGGTCATGGCGTTGATGGGGCCCGCCCGGGCCGACCGGGTCATGCGCGACGCTTGCATCAAGGCGTCGGTGACGCTGATCGAGGGCACGCGTCAGGAAGAACATTCGGCGCTGATCGAACATCTGCGCCTGCGCGGCGATCTCACCGCCAGCTTCCTCATCCGCACCATCGCCCACGGCAAGGTCGATTTCTTCGGCTCGGCGCTGGTCGCGCTCAGCCAGCAGTCCGAACAACGGGTAAGGGCGTTGCTGGCCGGCGGGCAGGATGTGGCTTTGCAGGCGCTGTTTCGCAGCGCCGGCCTCGCCGCCGCCACGCATGCCATCATCCTGCGCGCGCTCAAGATCTGGCGCGAGGTCGCCAACGGCAAGCGCGTCGCTGGAGTGCAGGAGGTGAGCTGGCTGATGCTCAAGGAACTGGGCGGACAGTCGGCGGAAGGCGATCTCGCCGCCCTGGTCAAGTCGATCCATCTCGATGCGCTGCGCGAGAATGCGCGCGGCCATGCGCTGGCGATCGCGGCGGCTTAACCTTTATCCTTCGCGAAAAAGTCCGGGAAATCGTCCATCGCGGCGGCAATGATGCGCAGCGATGCAGCGATCTGCAGCAACTCACCGGCGTCGTTTCGCCGGGCGATAGCCGCTGCATATTGGCGAGCGACGGCAACGGTCGCCGTCTGCGGATCGCCGGGGGCGCGGAAGAGCAGTTCGCGTGCCAGCCCTCTCAGGAAGTCGGCGATCGAAAGCGCGGTCTCGGATGGGATGGCTTGGCCTTGGCTTGCGCCACGCAGCCGCAGGATTTCGAGGCCGACCGTGACGGCGGCGACGCCGCCGCCAAGAACCGCATCGCCTTTCCTGCCGGCATTCTGCACCAGTGGCATCAGCTGGTTGATGCGGTCATAGGCAAGGCTCTCGAAGGCCGACCGCCTCGCCACGCGCTCATGCAGGCAAAGCCGCGCCAGATCCTCGCGCATGGCGCGCACGATGCGGTTGGCCGCCAGCCACGGATTGGCGGGCAGCACGATGATGAAGACACCGATTGCCAGCAGGATACCGACCAGGATCGACGCCGATCCGGCGAAGAACGGGCCAGGATCATAGGTCATCGCCTGATGCGGACTGAGGAAGGCGAGGAAGTTGATGGCGAAGGCCGTCGCAACACCAACATAGCGCGGATTGGCCATGGCCAGGGCCGTTGGCACCAGGATGGGCACGACAAACAGCATGAACCAGCCGAAGCCGGGCAGTGCGGGCAGTGCTATCTGGCCGACGAGAAAGGCAAAGGGCAAGGCGAGCAGCGTTCCCTTGAAGAAGCCCCAGGACACCTGGACCGGGTTCGGCCGCGCGGCAAACAGGCTCGACACGACGGCAACGAGGATGACGGTGCCGGCGGCTTCCGTCCATTTGGTCGTCAGCCAGAAAGCCGCGACCAGCAGCGTCGCGAGGGCGGCGCGTACGGCATTGCGCAATGCGCCGGGGTAATCGCGGTGCACCACCAGCGCGGGCTGCCTGCTGCTCCGTGCCGGGCGCGCGACAGGCGCGCGCAGGGCATCGAGACCGCGCAGCACCTGCTTGAGGGCCTCGGCGAAATCGGCGGCGATGATGAGGCGGGTGACGGTGCCGACCCTGTCATCCCCCTGGTCGACCGATTCCTCGGGCATCTGCCGTGCCTTGGCCGAGATCGCATCGAGCCGTTCCACCCAGGGCGCCGTGTCGTCAAGCGCGCCCGGCCTGGCCGCCAGCTCGGTGACAAGGGCCTGCAACTCTGAGCGCACCGGTAGGAGTGCCGCGTTCCTTGGAGCGGCGTGAGAATGGAGCGTGCGAGCCGCCGACAGGGCGGAGAGCAGTTGTCCGATGGTGCGCCGGACCGGATGGGCGCGCGGCGCGAAGCTCGGCGCTTCGAGCCTGGCATAGGCGCGCATCTCGCCGAGTGTCTGGGTGTCGGCGACCAGCTTTCGATGCAGGCCGGAGAGCGTCGCCGCATCGCCACCGGAGAACGCGCCGCCGGCATAGGTGGCGAGATCGAGAATGCAGCGCTTTAGCCGCGAGATGATGGCGTCGCTGGCCAGTCTTGGCAGGATCAGCCGGCTGGTCAGGCCGGCGCAGACGATACCGAGCACGATTTCGGCACAACGCGCGACCGTGAGATCGACAACGAGGTGCGGCTGTCCGAAGGAGGGCAAGCCGATGATCATCGCGGTGTAGCCGGCAAGGGCGGCACCGTAAGCTTCGGGATTGCGCAGCAGCGACGAGACGAAGGTGCAAATGCCGATCCAGACGGCAAGCACGGTCACCAGCACCCAGGGGTTGGTGCCAAAGACCGTGGTAAAGCCGATCGCAGCAACGCCGCCGGCAAGCGTGCCGAGCAACCGGTAGAAGCCTTTCGCAAGAACCATTCCGGCAACGGGTTGGGCGACGATGAACACGGTCATCATTGCCCATTGCGGGTGGTCGAGCTTGAGGGCGTAGGCGACCAGAAGCGCCATCAAGCCGGCCGAAACGGTGCGGAGCGCGAAAATCCAGTCCGAGCGCGTCGGCTGGGTCAGGGCGGCAAGCCTCGCCATAATACCGCTGCGCAGCCGGTCCCAGGTCAATCGCTGATCTCCGCACCCGACGCCGACAAGCTAGAGCAATTCCAGGAAAAGTGTGAAACGGTTTTCCTGGGAAAAGCGCACGGCGCTTTCCCTTGGGAATTGCGTCAAAACAAAGAGATAGAGCGGCTCGGCGTTTCCGTGAAACGATGAACCGCTAGAGCAGACGATGTTCAGATGTCCAGCACTTCCGTCTCGGCGAATTCGGCGCGTTCCTGGATGAAACGGAAGCGGGCTTCCGGCTTGGTGCCCATCAGTGCGTCGACCGCATCCTTGGTTGCCGCCTCGGCATCGATCACGTCGATCCGAAGCAGCGTGCGCTTTCGCGGATCCATGGTGGTTTCCTTGAGCTGCGAGGCCATCATCTCGCCCAACCCCTTGAAGCGGCCAAGCTCGACCTTGCCGCGTCCGGTGAATTCGGTGCGCAGAAGCTCGTCCTTGTGCGCGTCGTCACGGGCATAGGCAACCTTGCCGCCTTGCCTGATCGAGTAAAGCGGCGGTACCGCCAGGAAGAGGTGGCCACCACGTACCAGGGCCGGCATCTCCTGGTAGAAAAAGGTAATCAGCAGCGAGGCGATGTGGGCGCCGTCGACGTCGGCGTCGGTCATGATGATGACGCGGTCGTAGCGCAAATCCTCATCACGGTATTTCGACCGTGTGCCGCAGCCGAGCGCCTGGATCAGGTCTGAAATCTGCTGGTTGCCGGCGAGCTTGTCGTTGCCGGCGCTGGCGACGTTGAGGATTTTTCCCCGCAGCGGCAGCACTGCCTGGCTGGCGCGATCACGCGCCTGCTTGGCCGAGCCACCGGCCGAGTCACCTTCGACGATGAAGAGTTCGGCGCCGGCGGCGGCATTCTGCGTGCAGTCGGCGAGCTTGCCCGGCAGCCGCAGTTTGCGCACCGCGCTCTTGCGCGACACTTCCTTTTCCTGGCGTCTGCGCACCCGTTCGTCGGCGCGGGCGATCACCCATTCGAGCAGCTTCGAGGCCTCTTGCGGATTGTCGGCCAGCCAATGGTCGAACGGATCGCGGATCGCGCTCTCGACAATGCGGATCGCCTCGATCGTCGCCAGCCGGTCCTTGGTCTGTCCGACGAATTCGGGCTCGCGGATGAACACCGACAACATGCCCGCCGCCGAGATCATGACATCTTCCGAGGTGACGATCGAGGCGCGCTTGTTGCCGACGAGATCGGCATAGGCGCGCAGGCCCCGCGTCAGCACATTGCGGAATCCGGCCTCGTGGGTGCCGCCTTCACCAGTCGGGATAGTGTTGCAGTAGGAATTGATGAAACCATCGCCACCGAACCAGGTCACCGCCCATTCGAGCGAGCCATGGCCGCCTTGCTTGTCGCTCTTGCCGGCGAAGATCTCGCGCGTCACCTGGAAGTCGTCGCCGAGCGATGCCTTGAGATAATCCTTCAGGCCACCGGGAAAATGGAATTCCGCCTTGGCCGGCGTCTGGTCCTTTTCCTTGATCAGGGACGGATCGCAGGTCCAGCGGATTTCGACGCCGCCGAACAGATAGGCTTTCGAGCGCGTCATGCGGTAGAGCCGCGCCGGTTCGAACGCGGCGCCCTTGCCGAAAATCTGCTCGTCGGGATGGAACCGTATTTTTGTGCCGCGTCGGTTATGGACCTCACCGAGTTGCTCCAGGCCGGTCACTGGAACACCACGCGAGAATTTTTGCCGATAAAGCTGCCGCCCCCGCGCGACCTCGACCTCGAGATGGTCCGACAGCGCGTTGACCACGGAGACGCCGACGCCATGCAGGCCGCCCGAGGTCTCGTAGACCTTTGAGTCGAACTTGCCGCCCGAATGAAGCGTCGTCATGATCACTTCAAGCGCCGGCTTCTTGAATTTCGGATGCGGATCGACCGGGATGCCGCGGCCATTGTCGGTGACGGCGAGATAGCCGTCGGCGGAAAGTTCGACATCGATGAAGGTGGCGTGGCCAGCGACGGCCTCGTCCATCGAGTTGTCGATCACCTCGGCAAACAGATGGTGCATCGCCTTGTCGTCGGTGCCACCGATATACATGCCTGGCCGGCGGCGTACCGGCTCCAGCCCTTCCAGCACTTCGATGTCGGCAGCACTATAGCCTTCGCTGCCATCCTTGGTCGCGGCGGGACGCTTGGTGGCTTGCACCAGCGGGTCCGCCGGGCGCGCCGGTGTGCGAACCGGCTGAGGCTGCTTGTTCAGATTGCCGAAAAGATCGTTGTTGTCGTCCATGCCTGCCATAGAGTCCGGTGCCGCGAATCACCTCGGGATACTGCCACGCTTTTCAGCGCCAAGCGACCGAGGTTCCTGTTCCGTTCGGGGATTTGCCTCCTCTTAACCCAAAACCATTCGATAACCAAGTCGGCGGAAATAGGTCCGATGCCGCCGCCCGGGATTCCTGATTCTTTAACAATGCCGCCTAGCGTGAGCCCAACAAAACAAGAAACTACGGGCATCAGGGGTTTCGGCGTGAGGGGCAAGGCCATAACGATGATCGGCATCGCTGCCGTTTTCGGCGCGATCTCGATTTTTGCCGCGGATTTCTGGGTCAAGAGCCAGGCCAGGACCGATTCCGAGGAGAAGACGGCGTCGATCGCCCCTCCCGCGGCACCCAGGATCGAGTTCAAGACCATCGTGGTGGCGAGTGCCCCATTGCGTTATGGCATGGAACTCGACCGCGCGAAGCTCAGCGAAATCCCCTGGCCGCAGGATTCCTTGCCGCAAGGCGCCTTTGCCACCATCGACGGGTTGCTTGGCGAAGGCAGTCGCGTGGTGCTGTCGCCGATCGAGGTCAACGAACCGGTGCTGCTCACCAAGCTGTCGGGGGCAAATGGCCGCGCGACGCTTTCCAACATGCTGACGCCCGGAATGCGGGCGGTGACCATCCGCACCGACGAGATTGCCGGTGTCGGCGGCTTCGTCACCCCGGGCGACCGCGTCGATGTCGTGCTGACGCGCGACGCCGGCGAAATCCAGGAGGTGGCCAAGAACGCGCAAGGGGCGGCCGGTTCGACGATCACCTCCGAGATCGTCGTCGCCGACGCCAAGGTGCTGAGCGTCGGGCAGGGCGCGGACGTGCGCCAGACGACGCCGCAGATTGCCAATTCGGTGACCATCGAGGTGACGACCGACGGCGCGCAGAAAGTGGCGCTTGCCCGCACCGTCGGCACGCTGTCGCTGTCGCTTCGCTCGGCCAGCGAAGGCGGCGATGGCAGCAACGGCGTCACCACCATCTCATCCTTCGGCGGGTCGGTGGCTTCCAACGTCAAGGCGGCGGCAGGATCGCTGTTCGATGCCATGCCGAAAGAGCCGGAGAAGCCAAGGTTCAAGACGATTATCGTAACGCGCGGCACGCAGGCCGAGGAATACCAGGTTCCTTCGCGGGACCAGAAATAGAAGCCAGTGGGGACTGGGTGAGGGACGGGACAATGCTCGGGCTGAACACGTATGGGACTATGGGAAGGTTGCGCGTTTTGCGTACCCTGGCTGTCGCGGCTTCGCTGGCCGCTGTAGCGATGCTGGCTTTCGGCGCCTCGGCCAGGGCCGACAACGACATCGTCTATGTTTCGTCGACCAAGAATGCCTCGATAAAGGTGGCCAAGGGCAAGCCGAAGACGATCATGACGAGTGCCGCCTTCTACCAGATCGTCATCGGCGATCCGGAGATCGCCAACGTCAATCCGCTGACCGACAAGTCCTTCTATGTGCTTGGCAACAACCTCGGCACCACCGGCGTTGCCCTGTTCGATCAGAACAAGCAGCTTGTCGGCACCATCGACATCGAGGTGACGCTCGACACCGACCAGTTGGCGAGCACCATCCGCGCCAGCGTGCCGGACGCCAGGATCAAGGTCGGCTCGGCCAATGGCCGTGTTGTGCTGTCGGGCGAGGCGGATGACGCGGTCGCCGCCGAAAAGGCGAACAAGATCGCGACGCGGTTTTCCGGCAACGAGGAAGTGATCAACTCGGTCAACATCTCGTCATCGCAGCAGGTTCAGCTCAATGTCCGCTTCGTCGAGATCAATCGGCAGGCGGGCCAGGATCTGGGTGCCAAATACAGCGCCAATTTCGCCTACGGCATCGGCGGGCGCGACGTCACGCTCGATCCGGGTTCGGTGCCGGCCGCCGGCACCGGTGAGATCATCGGCCGGCTTTTGTCGAATGGCGTATCGATCGATATCGCCATCAAGGCGCTGGAAGAGCGCGGCCTGGCTCGGCGGCTGGCCGAGCCGAACCTTATCGCCCGCTCCGGCGAGACGGCCAGCTTCCTCGCCGGCGGCGAATTCCCGATCCCGGTCTCCGAGGACAACGGCAAGATTTCCGTCAGTTACAAGAAATACGGCGTCAGCCTGGATTTCACGCCGACGGTGCTCAAGGATGGGCTGGTCAGCCTGGACATCGCGCCGGAAGTCTCCTCGATCGACGCCTCGGCCTCCTATAACATCGGCAGCATTTCGGTGCCCGGCTTCATCGTGCGCCGCGCCAAGACGTCGGTCGACCTGAAGAACGGCCAGAGCTTCATGATCGCCGGATTGCTGCAGTCGCAAAACGACATCACCACGTCGCGCATTCCCGGCCTCGGCAAGATGCCGGTGCTCGGGGCGCTGTTTTCGTCGAAATCCTATCAGCGGCGCGAGACCGACCTCGTCATCATTGTCACGCCCTACCTGGTCAAACCGGTCGACCCGTCGAAGAAGCTCGTCGAACCGACCGACGGCACGCAGCCGGCGAGCAACGTCGATTATTTCCTCAACAACACCGAGGAAGTGAAGGGCTCCGATCCCGGCCGCACTGTCGCGCTGGCTGATGGCCGTGTCATGCAACCCGCGGCGGCCACCACGGCCGGCCATTTCCTCGACCTGCCAAAGGATTGAAGTCATGCGTCAGGTTCGAGGATTGTGCTTCACCTTGTTGCTTGCCGGCTTCGCCACCGGCTGCACCAGCGACGACTATGTGCGCAGCGAAGGGGTGACGACGGAGGCCGGCAACGCGCAGGCCGCGAACACCGTCATGCAGATGGTCGATCCGTGGAAATACGGCGTCCAGAACACCAGGCTCCTGGTGCCCGCCCAGCGCGGCAGCGCGGCGGCCGTCACCCCCGATCAGGCGGCCGGTGCGAAGGCGTCACAGACTACCACAACCAACTGATCCAACGGTCGACTGACCTGACAGGCTGACAAGAATGGCAAACGGCACCAAGACCAGGAAGATCCTGCTCGTATCGACCGACAGGACCTTTGTGCAGGATACGCGGACAGCATTCGCCGCCTCCGAGATCATCCAGCTCGCGACCGTGGAAAAGAATGTCAGCGAGCTGCGCGGCGAGATCCAGGAGGCCGACTTCGGCGTCATCATCGTCGACATGGACGCGGCAAGGCTGGAGGAGGTCGAGTCGCTGCAGCGCATCATGCGCCGGCTGGAGGGCAAGGCGCCTGTCGTCGTCGTCACCCAGGAGTTCAACGCGGCCGCGGTGCGCATCCTCGTGCAGCTCAAGGTCGCGGATTTCCTGGTCAAGCCAATCGGCACCGCCGACCTCGTGCGCTCCGTCGTCCGTGCGCTGCAAGGGCCTGGGCGCGAGGAAAACACCGAGTCGCAGATCTACACCTTCATGCCGGCCGCGGGCGGCGTCGGGACCACGACGCTGGCGCTGCAGACCGCTTTCCAGCTGCATCACTCGGTAACGCGCGGCGCCTCGACCTGCGTGGTCGACCTCAATTTCCAGCAGGGCGCCTGCGCCGAATATCTCGACCTCGAACCGCGTTTCGACATCACCGAGATCGAGAACCAGCCCGAGCGCCTCGACCGGCAACTGCTCGACGTTATGCTGTCCAAGCACGCCAGCGGGCTTTGCGTGCTGGCGGCGCCGACGCATCCCGCCGAGATGCGCTCGTTCAAGACCGATGTCGTGGTGCGGATGCTGGATCTTGTCTCGGCCTATTTCGACAATGTCGTCATCGACATGCCGCGCACCTGGTTTCCTTGGACGGAGACCGTGCTGCTCGGTTCCAACAAGCTCTACATCGTCGCCGAAATGACGGTGCCGTGCCTGCGCCACACGCAGCGGCTGATCCAGGCGGTCTACGAGACCGTGGGCAAGGAAGTGAAGCCGAACGTCATCGTCAACCGTTTCGAGCAGAAGATGTTCGACAATGGCATCAAGCAGGCCGACGTCCAGGAGATCCTTGGCGAGCATTTCGTCGGCGGCATCTCGAACAACTACCGTCTGGTGCGCGAAGCGGTCGACCGCGGCGTGCCGCTGCACGAGATCGATCCGAACGCCAATGTCATCAACGATCTGAAGAAGATCATCCTGCCAGAGGAAGCGGTGCCAACCCGGACGAAATCGCGTTCGCTGTTTGGCATGGGCAGGGAATTGCTGAAGAGGAAGGCAGGATGAGCAGCCGCTTCTCCACCCTGCAGAACCGCGACGCGCGTCCGCAGCGCGCCGTCGAGCCAACGCCGGTCGCGCATCATGCCGTCGTCATTCCGACGAGCCGAAAGGCCTTGCCGGCAAAGCCGGAAGCAGCACCTGCGAAGAATGCCAACAAGGTGCTCGATGCTCGCGTGCGCATCCACCGGCTGCTGCTCGAGGAGATCAATCTTGTCGCGTTGGAGCGTCTGCCCAAGGATGAGATGCGCCGCCAGGTGCATGATTTCGTGTCGGAAAAAACGAAGCAGGAGCGGATGGCGATCAACACCGCCGAGCTTGGCGCGCTGGTCGACGACATTGTCGACGAGATGGTTGGTCTCGGTCCGCTGGAGCCGCTGCTCAAGGATCCCGACATCAACGACATCCTGATCAACGGCCATCAGAACTGCTTTGTCGAAAAGAAGGGCAAGCTGCAGCAGGTTCACATTCCGTTCAAGGACGAGGCGCATCTCTTGCGCATCATCAATAAGATCGTCGCAGCGGTCGGCCGCCGCGTCGACGAATCTCAGCCGATGGTCGACGCGCGCATGCTGGACGGCTCGCGTTTCAACGCCGCCATCCGCCCGGTCGCCGTCGACGGTCCGCTGGTGTCGATCCGCAAGTTCTCCAAGAACAAGCTCGGCCTGCACAAGCTGGTCGAATTCGGCGCCATCACCCAGAACATGGCCGAAGTGCTGGCCGCGGCGGTCCACGCCCGCAAGACGACGATCATTTCGGGTGGTACCGGCACCGGCAAGACGACCATGCTCAACGCGCTGTCGGCCTTCATTCCCGAAGACGAGCGGCTGATCACCATCGAGGACGCGGCCGAGTTGCAGCTGCAGCAGCCGCATGTCGCGCGCATGGAGACGCGCCCGGCCAACATCGAAGGCCATGGCGAACTGAAGCAGCGCGATCTCGTCAAGAACGCGCTGCGCATGCGTCCCGACCGCGTCATTCTTGGCGAGTGCCGCGGCGAAGAAGCCTTCGACATGCTGCAGGCAATGAACACCGGTCACGAAGGGTCGATGGCGACCATCCATGCCAACACGCCGCGCGACGCCATTTCGCGTCTTGAGCAGATGCTTGGCATGACCGGCATGCCGATGACGGTGCAGTCGATCCGCAGCCAGATCGCCAGCGCACTCGACCTTATCGTCCAGCTGACGCGCCTGTCCGACGGCAAGCGCAAGGTGACCAGCGTCGCCGAGGTGACCGGCATGGAAGGCGACGTCATCCAGATGCAGGAGATCTTCCGCTTCGTGCGCACCGGCATGGAGGCCGACGGCAAGATCCTCGGTTACTACGAGGCGACCGGCATCCGGCCGCGTTTTCTCGAGGATCTGCGCGCCATGGGCATCGAATTCCCGGGGCGATACTTCGAACCCGGCCGGCCGCAGGAGTAGCCACGTGTTCGACGGGTTCAGCGCGATCTATGTGATCTATGCCGCGGCGGCGCTTGCCGGCATCCTGATCGCCGAGGCCTGCTATCTGCTTTACGCTGGCCGCAGCGACAAGCGGACCGCCATCAACCGGCGCATGAAGCTGCAGGGAAACAAGATCAGCCAGGAGCAGGTGCTGATCCAGCTGCGCAAGGAGCGCGGCCTCGATGCGGGGACATCGCTGTTCTCGCCGGACCGGTTTCGTGCGCTACGCACCCAGTCTGGCATGATCATGCCGCAGCCGAAATTCCTGATGATCACCTCCGGCGCGGCATTCGGCGCCGCTCTGGTCGCGATCTGGTATGGCTTGCCGCTGTTGATGGGGCTTGTGCTGTTTGTCGTGCTGGTGCCGGTGCTGCCGATAATGACGATGCGTTTCATGCGCAAGCGCCGGCTGAAGCGGTTCGGCGTGCAACTGCCGGAGGCACTGGAACTGATCACGCGCGGCCTGAAGGCCGGCCATCCGGTGCCGGTGGCGATCGCCATGGTGTCGCGTGAGATGCCCGACCCGATCGGCACCGAGTTCGGCGTCATCGCCGACGAAGTGACCTATGGATCCGATCTGGTTTCGGCGTTGAACTCGCTGTTCGACCGGGTTGGCCATGAGGACCTGCCGCTGTTCGTCACCGCCGTCTCGATCCAGACCAGTTCGGGCGGCAATCTGCGCGAGATCCTCGATGGCCTGTCGGCGACGATCCGCGAGCGCGGCAAGCTGCGGCGCAAGGTGCGGGCTATTTCGACCGAAGGCCGCATGTCGGCTTATATTCTGACGGCGATCCCGGCACTGCTGTTTGCCGCCATCATGGCGCTGATGCCTGAGTTTTATCGCGACGTCTGGGGTGTGCCGAAAACCTGGTACCTGATTGGCGGGTCGGTCACATGGCTGATGCTGGGCAATCTGATGATGTTCAAGATGTCGAATTTCCGGTTCTGACATGCAGGGCTTCGTCGAATTCCTCGCCTCGCTTGCACCGACCTCGCTGATGCCGGTGGCCATCATGCTGCTGGCCGCGGGCGCTATCGCCGTTGCCTGGCCGATGGTGGCGGCGAAGGGCGACCGCAACGAGGTCAGGCGCCGGCTCAAGGTCGACGACGGTCCCGCGGCCGCGAAGCCCGAGCCGGTGCAGAAGAAGAATGCCGGCGTGGTGCGCGAGAAGGCAGTCAAGAAGGCACAGGAATTCTATGCCAGGAGCGACCCGGAAAATGTCGCTCGGCTGCGCATGAAGCTCATCCAGGCGGGCTACATGGAACCGCGCGCTGTCGGCATGTTTTTCCTTGTCCGGTTCTCGGCGATGATCGGCACGGCGATCGGTGTCTTTGGGCTCAACCAGTGGATGGCCAGTCCAGACGCGACAATGGCCAGCCGTTGGACATTCGTCATCCTGTCGGGCGCGGCCGGCTATTTCCTGCCGGGCCTGGTGCTGAGCCAGCAGGTGCGGGAAAAGAGGCGCGAATACCGCAACGGCTTTCCCGATTTCATGGACCTGATGATCGTCTGCTCGGATGCGGGCATGAGCATGGAGGCCGGCATCGAGCGCGTCTCGAAGGAACTCGCCAAGACCTATCCGGCGCTCAGCCAGAACCTGCAGCTGGTGTCGCTGGAGCTGAGGGCTGGGCGCAGCCTCGATGATGCGCTGAAGGCGCTCGGCGATCGCCTCAGCCTGGACGAGGTTCGCTCCTTCGCCACGTTGTTGCAGCAGTCGAAGGAGCTCGGCACCAGCCTGTCGGGGGCGCTGCGCGTCTTTTCCGACGAAATGCGCCACAAGCGCATGTCGCTGGCCGAGGAAAAGGCGCATGCCTTGCCAGCCAAGATGTCGGTGCCTGTGACGTTGTGCATCCTGCCGGTGGTGCTGATGATCGCGATCATCCCGATCATCGTCAGGATGACCTCGCATTAGGATGTATTGAAATTCAGATGAGGCCGGCCTGCAGGCAGCGGTACATCGGGATTTGCAAGGTCAGCAAACAAGCGTCGAGAGAGCGGCGCTGCGTTATGATAGCAGCCGCCATCCCGATCCGGCGGCGCTCAAGGTCCTGGGCCGTGAGAACGCCGTTCGCACCCTTGCCGCAGCGGTTCCTCTGGGACTGGGAAGCCTTGCGGTCTGTGCCTGGTGGTTAATGGCTGGTGTGCCGGAAACCAAATCTTAGGTGCATTTCGGCACCGAAGTTTAATCGCTCTTCTGTATCGTAATTCCTGAAGAAACGACCCGGCAAATCGGGCGACGGGGCAGGGGCATGCGTCATACAACTTTCACGGCGGCGGCCGCGATCGCGGCCATTCTTATGGTAACCGGCTGTTCGACCAGCACCATCGACAAGACCAAGACCACGGCCATTCAGCCGGCGGCAAAGGACATCGACACCTCCGATCTGGCGCAAGGCAAGGCGCAGTTTCGCGACGCCAATTACGGTCTTGCCGAACAGCACTTCCGCAAGGCCGTCGAGTTGAAGGCCGACAACGCAGAGGCCTGGATGGGGCTGGCCGCGTCCTATGACGAGCTCGGCCGTTTCGACTTCGCCGACCGCGCTTACAGCCAGCTTTTGAAAGTCGCCGGCCGCAAGCCGCAGATCGTCAACAACATGGGCTATTCGCAACTGCTGCGCGGCAACAAGAAGAAGGCCAAGGTGCTGCTGCTCGAAGCGAAAGCCGGCATGGCCGATCCCACGGTCGTCAACGCCAACCTTGCTCTGCTGAACAAGGGTTGATCTGGTACCTCGCGGCAGCCGGTCCGGTTTCGGGACACATGGCATCGACACTTTGTAAACCCTCTCCGCAGGTCGGGCCGAAAGATCAGCGGAAAACCATATCCGAGGGCCGTCGCTGACCTAGAATGCAGCGCGCAACCGCCGACGCTCAAGGGCCCTCTCCGAACATGCTGGACTTCAGTTCGCTCTTGCTCGCAGCCGCGCTGTCGGGCACCTGCCTCAGCATCACGATGTTTGCGATCTGGTTCGCCGCGCCCAAGGCAGGCTTCGTCCTGACGGTGGCGTGCGGCATTCTGGTGCTCGTCGCGCATGTGATCCTGTTCTGGCGGTACGCCAGGGAACCTGATCCGCTGCTTTGCCAGATCGCGCTTGCGCTGCTCAGTCTGGGGTTCCTGATCCTGTGCCTTTCGGCCATGCAGTATCTCGGCGTGCCCGGCTACCGACGTGCCGTTGCGCCGACGCTTGCCGCCATGGCCGTTTGTGCGGTGGTGACCTTCTTCGGCCTTGATGGTGTCGGCTTCATCAACACCTACACAACGGTGACCGCGCTGCTGGCGGCGATCGGGGCCATGTTCTGGATCAACGGCAGCCATGATCGCCGGATCCTACTGGTGGTTTCGTTTCTGAGCGGCACCTGTGCGGTATCGTTTGCCCTTTGCGGTGTTGTTCTGCTGGCCAAGGGGCAGTGGACGCTCGCGGCCGCGCCCGACAACTGGGCCGAACGACTGAACACTGTCGTGGCGGTGGCCTGCATGACCGGCCTCGGCGCATTGACGCTGTCGCTCCACCATCTGCAGGCGCAGATCGAGCTGAAGGCCGAGACCATGACCGATCCGTTGACGGGGCTGATGAACCGTCGAGGGTTGAAGTCACTCTATGGCGAGCGGACTTTCGGTCCATTCATGTCCATCGTCATGTTTGACCTCGACCATTTCAAGAGGACGAACGATGTCCATGGCCACCCGGTGGGGGACCAGGTCCTGTGCCGCTTCGCCTCGGTCATCAAGAAATATGCCAGGACCGGCGTCGACGCCTTTCGCCTGGGCGGCGAGGAATTCGCCATCGTCATGTCGCGGATGACCGAAGACAGGGCGTATGATCTCGCCAGCAAGATCGGCGTTGCCTTCGGCACCGAAATCGTTGCCACCCAGAACGATCCGTTGCGCAGCACGGTCAGCGGCGGCATCGGCTTTGGCGAGGCAAGCGGCAGCAGCCTCGATCAAGTGCTGGCCGAGGCCGACGCGGCGCTCTATGCCGCCAAGCGCGCCGGGCGAAATTGTGTCATCAGCCAGAAAAGGATGGGCAAGGCCGAACCGCTCAAGCCGGCCTTGCGCTCCGCGTGACTTATTCCGCGGCCCCAAGATAATCCGACAGCGGCGGGCAGGAGCAGACCAGGTTGCGGTCGCCGGCGACATTGTCGATGCGCGACACCGGCGGCCAGTACTTCGCGGCGGTGTCGGCATCGCCGGCGGGATAGGCCGCTTCCAGGCGCGAATAGGGGTGGGTCCACTGTCCGGCCAGCGCCTCGGCGGCGGTGTGCGGTGCGTTGACCAGCGGGTTGTCGGCCAAAGGCCATTCGCCCCTGGCGACCTTTGCCGCTTCGCCCGATATGGCGACCATTGCCTCGCAGAAGCGATCGAGTTCCCGCTTCGGCTCGGACTCGGTCGGCTCCACCATCAGCGTGCCGGCGACGGGGAACGACATGGTCGGCGCATGGAAACCATAGTCGATCAGACGCTTGGCCACATCGTCGACGCTGATGCCGGCGCTGTCCTTGAGCACGCGGGTGTCGAGAATGCACTCATGCGCGACGCGTCCCTGGCTGCCCTTGTAGAGCACGGGGAAATGCGCGCCGAGCCGCGTTGCCACATAATTGGCGGAAAGGATTGCCGTTTCAGTCGCTTGCTTGAGGCCGGACGCGCCCATCATGCGGATGTACATCCAGGTGATCGGCAGGATCGAGGCGCTGCCGAACGGAGCCGCCGAGACGGCATGCGCGGAGCCTTCGGTGACATGGCCGGGCAAATACGGCTTCAGGTGCGCCTTGACGCCGATCGGGCCGATGCCGGGACCGCCGCCGCCATGCGGGATGCAGAAGGTCTTGTGCAGGTTCATGTGGCAGACATCGGCGCCGATGTCGCCGGGCCGCGCCAGGCCGACCAGCGCGTTGAGGTTGGCCCCGTCGAAATAGACCTGCCCGCCATGCTCATGGATCAGCGCGCAGAGGTCGCGCGCGCCTTCCTCGAACACGCCATGCGTCGAAGGATAGGTGAACATCAGCGCGGCGAGATTGTGCGCATGTTCGGCCGCCTTGGCCTTCATGTCGTCCATGTCGATGTTGCCGTCTTCGGTGCAGCGCACGACGACGACGCTCATGCCGGCCATCGCGGCACTTGCCGGGTTGGTGCCATGCGCCGAGGACGGGATCAGGCAGACAGTGCGGTGACTGTCGCCGCGCGAGCGGTGGTAGCCGCGGATGGCGAGCAGGCCGGCATATTCGCCCTGGCTGCCGGCATTGGGCTGCAAGGTGACCGCATCGAAGCCGGTGATCTCCGACAACCAGCCCTCCAACTCGCCGATCATGGCGCGATAGCCGGCCGAATGCGCGGACGGCGCGAAGGGATGCAGGTTGGCGATGCTCGGCCAGCTCACCGGCATCATCTCGGCGGCGGCGTTAAGTTTCATGGTGCAGGATCCCAGCGGGATCATGGCGCGGTCGAGCGCCAGGTCCTTGTCGGCGAGCCGGCGCAGGAAGCGCATCATGTCGGTTTCCGACTTGTTTTCATGGAAGACAGGCTGGGTCAGGAACTCCTTGCCGCGCGGTTTGCCAGGCACGGTGCTGCCGGCCGAGGGACCAGCCTTGGCGCCGAACAACGCCGCGATCGCGTCGAGATCGGCATCGGTCGAGGTCTCGTCGAAGCTGATGCCGACATGGTCGGCGTCGATGACGCGCAGCAGGCGGCCGGTCTTTTCGGCGGCCGTCGCGATCTGTGCGGCCTTGCCCTTCGTTTCCACCGTCACCGTGTCGAAACGGCGGGCGCCCAGCACCGACACGCCTGCCGCCTCGAGGCCGCTTGCCAGACGGTTGGCAAGCGCGTGGAGGCGCCCGGCAATCGCCTGCAGACCGGCGGGGCCGTGCCAGATGGCGTAAGCGGTCGCCATGTTGGCGAGCAGCGCTTGCGCGGTGCAGATGTTGGAGGTCGCCTTGTCGCGGCGGATATGCTGCTCGCGCGTCTGCAGGGCAAGCCGGTAGCCGGGACGGCCCTTGCTGTCGGTGGATTGGCCGACCAGGCGGCCGGGCATCAATCGCGTCAGCTTGTCGGAAACGGCGCAGTAGGCGGCGTGCGGGCCGCCAAAGCCCATCGGCACGCCAAAGCGCTGCATTGGGCCGACAGCAATGTCAGCGCCGAGTTTTGCCGGGGCATCGGTCAGCGTCAGGCCGAATGGGTCGGCGATGAACACGACCAGCGCGCCGGCCGCACGGGCTTTTTCGATCGCGGCCTTGTGGTCGCCATAGACGCCAAACGTGTCCGGCCAGGAGACAAGCAGGGCGGCCGTGTTGTCGTCGATCGTCTCGCCGTCGATCTCGATGCCGAGCGGCTCGGCGCGAGTACGCACCACGTCCAGCGTCTGCGGATGGGGAGTGCCGGCGAGTGCTATCTTGGTGCGCTTGTCGCGATGGTGGCGCAACGCGATGCCGACGGCTTCCGCGACCGCTGTCGCTTCATCAAGCAGCGAGGCCGACGCCACCGGCAAGCCGGTCAGTTCGGCCACCAGCGTCTGGAAGTTGAACAGCATTTCGAGCCGGCCCTGGCTGATCTCGGCCTGGTAGGGTGTGTAGGCCGTGTACCAGGCCGGGTTCTCGAACAGGTTGCGCTGGATGACCGGCGGGACATGGACGCCGTGATAGCCGGCGCCGATGAAGCTCTTCAGCACCGTATTCCTGGCCATCGTCGCCGAAAGCTCGGCCAGCGCTTCCGCCTCGCTCGCCGGTGCGGGCAAGGCAAGCGGCCGGTCGAGCCGGATCGACTTCGGCACGGACTGGCTGATCAGCGTCTCGACCGAGGGAACGCCGATGGCGGCGAGCATCGCTCTGGTGTCATTGAGGCCCGGGCCGATGTGGCGGGCCGAGAAGGGGTAGGGTGCTGCGGTCATCTTTTCCAAGTCCTGATATCAGCCGATATGGGCTTTGTAGGCGGCCTCATCCATGAGGCCCGCGAGCTGGCTTTCGTCGGCAAGCTTCATCTTCCACAGCCAGCCGGCGCCAGTCGCCGCCGAGTTGACCAGCGACGGATCCGAGGACAGCTTGCCGTTGGCCTCGGTGATTTCGCCATCGACCGGCGCGTAGACATCGGAGGCCGCCTTGACGGATTCGACCACGACGGCGGTATCGCCCTTGGACAGCTTCCTTCCCGTTTCCGGCAGTTCGACGAAGACGAGGTCGCCGAGCTGTTCCTGCGCGTAGTCGGTGATGCCGACGGTGGCGACGCCGCCCTCGACGCGGAGCCACTCGTGATCTTCGGTGAAATAGGTCGTTGCCATGGAGATTATCCTTTGCGGTAGCGATGCGGTGTGAAGGGCAGGGAGCTGATATCGACAGGGATTTTCGTGCCGCGCACGTCGGCGAAAACCCGTGTTCCGGGCTTTGCCAGTGGTGTCGCGACATAACCCATGGCGACCGGATGGCCAGCCGACGGGCCGAAGCCGCCTGAGGTGACATGGCCGGCGGGCTTGCCGTCACCATCGAAGAGCGCAGCACCGGCGCGCACTGGCTGGCGGCCGTCCGGCTTCAGCCCGACGCGCTTTTGCGCGGGTCCTCGTTCCACGCTGGCACGCAGGGCGTCGGCGCCGATGAAAGCGCCGGAAGCGCGGACCTCCTTCGGGATCGCCCACATCAGCGCGGCAGCGGCCGGGTCGGTCTCCGGCGTGATGTCCTGGCCATGCAGGCAGAGCCCGGCTTCCAGCCGCAGGCTGTCGCGAGCGGCAAGGCCGATCCACATCACGCGCTCATCTTCAAGGAGCTTCGCGACAAGGCCGCGCGCATCGGCCTCCGGCAGGCCGATCTCGAAACCGTCCTCGCCGGTATAGCCCGACCGGCTCATGAACCAGTTCTTTCGTGGCTCGACACCGTGCATGAACAGCAGCGCCCCGGTCTCGATGCCGGCACGGGAAAGGGCTGCCCAGGCTTCCGGCCCCTGGATGGCCAGGAAGACGCGGTCGAGCGGCTCGACGCTGGCGTCGAAACCGTTGGCAAGCTCACGCAGATGCTTTTCGTCCGCGACGGCATTGCCGGCATTGGCGACCACCATGAAGCGCTCGTCGCCGAGCCTGGTCACGATCAGATCGTCGAGAATGCCGCCCGCTTCGTTCAGGAAAAATGTCAGTTTGGACTGTGAGATTTCAAGCGCGCCGGAATCCAGCGGGCAGGCGCGGTTGAGCAGCGAAGCCGCGCCCGGTCCGCTGACCTCGAACAGCTTCATATGCGAGATGTCGAACAGGCCGGCATGTTCGCGGGTGTGAAGATGCTCCTTCATGACGCCGGCCGGATAGGTCAGCGGCATCGACCAGCCGGCAAAGGCGCCAAAGCGGGCACCGGCGGCCACATGGGTATCTTCGAGGGGAAGGTGTTTGGTGTCGTCGCCCGTCATGTCGTCTCCAGAGTCGCACGCAATCGGCCGCTGATGGCGACCAGTCCGTGCCCCTCTGTCTGAAGCCTGAGAGACTCGCGCAGCCGGAACCCTGTCAGCGGCGCTTACACCTTCGGCGCGGGGGCAAGCCCCGACTTTCCAGAGTGTCTTTCCCGTCTACGGTTCTTTTGCCTGAGAGATTTCGGGCGATTTCCCCTTCGGCGACAGCTTTCGCTGCTCTCTCCCGCAAACAGGTAGGACTCAAAACCTCAAGCCCTCGACGCGCCATCCATAGCCCGTCGGCGACACCTTGTCACCTCCCAGCGACATTTAAAGCGCATCGCGCTGAAACGGATTCAGGCGATGCGCTTTAGCTCTTTGATTTTGGCGCATGTCGTTCTCCCAAACCGCTGACATTTTTTGGGCGACATGCGTTGGCCGGCAAGTCTTCGCTAACCACGCCGTTTGCCGGTTTTTCAAGACACTCCTGATATACCAGCAAAAGCGAGGCTTTGGGCCGGTTTCTGCCGGTAACTGGGGACGACAAATGGGCGAATTGATCATGAGCGCGCCGGTGGCGGGGCTGACCTCGAAAAGCCGCATCGCCGCTGAAGACGTGGCCATGTTGCGCCACGAAGTGTTCAGAGACGGCGTGGTGACGCGCGGCGAGGCCGAGGCGCTGTTCGCTCTCGACGCCACGGCGCGGGAGAAATGCCCGGAATGGCCGCAGTTCTTCGTCGAGGCGGTTACCGACTACATCGTTCACCAGGAAAAGCCTTCCGGCTACATCTCGCAGGACAATGCCGACTGGCTGATCCGCACGATCTCGCGTGACGGCATGGTCGACAGCCGCACCGAACTCGAATTGCTGGTGCATGTGCTGGAAGAAGCACGGTCGTCGCCGGGCCGGCTTTGCGTCTATGCGCTGGAGCAGGTCGTCCACGCGGTCATCGATGGCAAGGGGCCGCTGATGCTCGGTGGTGCGTTGGTTCCCGGACTGATTGCCAAGGCGGAGGTCGAGCTGCTGCGCCGCATCCTCCATGCCCATGGCGGTGACGGCAACATTGCCATCACCCGCGCCGAGGCCGATGTGTTGTTCAGGATCAACGAGCGGACGGCCCAGGCCAACAACGATCCGTCCTGGAATGACCTGTTCGTCAAGGCGATCGCCAATTTCGTCATGTGCTCGGCCGGCTATGAAGCACCGACACGCGATGTCGCGCTGCGCCAAGAATCCTTCCTGGATCAGGCCGATCCGCAAATCGGCAGCTTCTTCAGCCGCATGATGTCGGGTGGATTTGCCGGCCTCATGGAGGCCTATCGGTCCCCGGACGACATCGAGGCCGAATGGGAGGCCAAGAACAGGGCGGCCGCGGCATTGGCCCGTCGTGCCGAGACGATCGATGCCGGCGAAGCCGGATGGCTGATCGAGCACATCGGCGTCGACAGGCCCTTGTACGAGAACGAGCGCGCGCTGCTGACGCTGATCAAGCACGCCACGCCGGAGATCCATCCGGCGCTGAAGCCACTGCTCGACAAGGTTGCCTGACAAGTGTTGGGTTGCCTGTCCTGGGCTACCTGGCCAGTCCTGGCTACCTGATCAGATCTGGTCAGCGTCGACGTAGATCCGGGCCAGTCCTTCCCTGACAGTCGACATGGCATCGGCGACACTGATGCTGATGTGGTCATGCATGAGCCTGGCGGCCCGATCGGCATCGCGGGCGACCATGGCGCGGGCGATGTCGGCGTGTTCGGTGTAGGTCGTCGACAGCCGCCGGTGCTTTTCCACTTCGATCTTGCGCACGAAATGGATGCGCGTGTTGATGCCTTCGAGCATGCGCGCCAGTTCGGAATTGCCTGACAGCCTGGCGATGCGGATGTGGAATTCTTCGTCCCTGGCTGTCAGTTCGGCGCTGGAAAACGCGTCCGCGCGCGCCATGGTTTTTGCCCACCAGTCGACGAGCGCGGCGAGGTCCTCATCTGTGGCGCGCTGGATTGCCAACCTGACGGAACGCTCCTCGAGCACGATGCGCACGTCGGAGAGATTGACGACCTCCTCGACATCGAAGCCGCGGCAAAAGAAGCCGCGATTGGTCTGGAAGGTGATGAGCCCCTCCGTGACCAGCCGCTGCAGGGCCTCGCGGATCGGGCTGCGGCTGACATTCAGCCTGGCGGCAAGCTCAACTTCGTTGATGCGTTCGTTCGGCTTGAAGCGATAGTCCATCGCCATCCGGCGGATCTCGGCATAGACCCGCGGGCCGGTCTTGATCGGCTTGGATGCCAACGCCGCGCGGTTGTCCTGGCTGCCTTGCCTGGTGGATCGGAGCATGGCGTCGGTCAAGCCTTTGCGGCGCTCGGCGCGGCGAACCGCACTTGTGCGGGGAGTATTCCGTCGAGGGCTATTGGCGCGGCGCGCCCGGCGATCAGATCGGCGACGATGCGGGCCGATCCATGCGCCATGGTCCAACCGATATGGCCATGGCCGGTGTTCAGCCAAAGGTTCCGGATGCCCCGCTGGCCGAGGACCGGCAGATTGTCGGGTGTCATTGGTCTGAGGCACGCCCGCATCTCGGCGCGATCATAGTCGATGCCGCGTGGAAACAGCTCCTGCGTGACGCGTTTCATGAAGGCGAAATCCGAAGGCTTGTGGCTGCGATCATAGCCGGCGAATTCCGCGGTGGCGGTAACGCGGATGCGATCGCCCATGGGCGTGATGGCAACGAGGTTGTGCTCGTCGATGACGGGAAGCTTTGGAGCCAGGTCCTGGTCGACGATGGGAATGGTCAGCGAATATCCCTTGATCGGATAGATCGGCAGACCAAGGCCGATCTTGCGGGCGAGGATCGGGCTCTCCGCGCCCAGACACAGGACGTAGCTGTCGGCCACGACCTCACCCTTATCGGTGGTCACCCGGGTGATCGCACCGTTGCTGCGTTCGATGCCGAGGATCCTGGTGCCCGTCAGGATCTTGCCACCCCTCGACTCGACGATGGCCGCCAGGGCGCGCGTGAACTTGGCGGCGTCGCCGGTTTCGTCGGTCGGACACAAAATACCACCGGCAATGCTGTCGCGCGACGAGGCAAGTGCCGGCTCGCGGTCAACGATTTGCTGCGCGTCGACAATGCGGATCTCCTGGCCGTCGGCTTCCAGCAGGCGCATGTTGGCGACGCCCTTGTCGAGCGCCTGACGGCTGCGATGGAAGTAAAGGATGCCTGCCGACGTCCTGTCGTATTCCAGGCCTTCCTCCCTGACGACCGCCTGAAGGACCGATTGGGAATGAACCGCCAGGCGATGCTTCAGGAGGGTGTTGCGGCGCGCCTTGGCGGCCGTGCATTGCATGAGGAAGCGCAGCGACCAGGTGTAGAGATGCGGGTCGGCGGAGAGCCTGAAGCGAAGCGCCTGGTCTTTGAGGAACAGCGACTTCAGCAGGATTTTTGGCGCGGCTGGCGATGACCAGACGAAGGAATGGCCGGGCGCGATCATGCCGGCATTGGCCCAGCTCGCGCCCTCGGCCACCTGCGGCGCCTGCTCGAGAACGGTGACCGCGTGGCCATCCTTTTGCAACTGATAGGCGGTGGTTATCCCGACAACACCCCCGCCCAAGATCACTACGCGCATCGCCGCCCCGAATGGCTGTCGTTTCATTGTCGACAATTCAATAGGAAGACGTCGATCGTTGTCAACGGCGCATGCATTGGCGATCGGTAAGTGGTCCGTTCAGACCGGAATCCGCACGTTTTTCGGTTCTTCAAGCCTCAGGGGCCTCTTGACACCGTCGACATTGTCGCCGTTTTCTATTGTCGACAATTGCGATTGGCATCTGGAAAGGGGACTGCATTTGGACACCCCGGTTACACGCGCCGAAGACACTCTCGTCCTCGACAAGGAACATATTCCATTCAAGACCGATGACGGTATCGGCACCCGCGCCAATCTCGGTCTGCTGGTCCTGCGGACCGATCAGACCATCGAGGACGAATTCCGCTACGCGCTGCCCGCGCGCGACGTGGCGCTCTACGAGGCCCGGCTTTACAGCGACGTCGAGATCACGCCGGAGAACCTGATGAAGATGTCGGCGGTGATCCCTGGCACGGTCGGCCTTTTGCCCGACGTCAAGTTCGATGTGATCGGCTTTGCCTGCACGTCGGGAGCGCTTGTCATCGGCGAGGACAAGGTCGCCGCGCGGGTTCACGAGGTGCTGCCAGGCGTACAGGTGACCAACCCGGTGACGGCGGCGCGCGCCGCGCTGAAGGCTCTGGGCGTCTCGCGGATCGCGCTGCTGACGCCCTACCTTGCGAAAATCAATCATTCGCTGCGCGCATCGCTGATGGCGCGGGGGATGGACATCCCGGTCATGGGCTCTTTCAACGAAGCGGACGACAATGTCGTGGCACGCATCACGCCGGCTTCGGTCAAGCAGGCCATTCTCGAGATCGGTGCATCCAGCGAATGCGAGGCGGTGTTCGTTTCCTGCACCAGCATGCGTGTTGCCCGGATCATCGAGGAGGTCGAGTCGGAGCTGAAGAAACCCGTCACCTCGAGCAACCATGCACTTGCCTGGCACATGCTGCGGCTCGGCGGCTTCGCCGAACAGATCGCCGGAAAGGGCGAACTGTTTCGCCGCCCGCTGTAGGCCCCCGTCGTGCTGGTGCCCAGGGGCGGGGCCTACGCGTTGCTATCGCTGTGGTCGGAAAGATCCCGCAAGGCGGTGGTAACCAACCTCACCAGTTCCGACTGCCGGCGCACGCCGGTCCGGCTGTAGGCAGCCTTGAGATGATAGCGAACCGTGTTCATCGAGATGCCGGCGCGATCGGCATAGGTTTGCAGGTCTTCGTTGGCGGCGATGGCCACGACGAGTTGCGCTGTGCCTCTTGGCAGGCCGAAAAGCGCACTGATCGTCTGTGCGTCCGACCGCACCTTGAGCAGTGGGTCGTGGATGATGAACATGACGCCGCGGGGGCGCGATCTCGTGGTGTCGACGCCATGGTCGAGGAAGAACGGGGCAACCATGACGCCGTAAGGTGGTCTGCCAGCCGCCCTGGCTGTTCGCGCGACGCCGCCGGCGCCGCCTGAGCGGACATCGTTCTCGAGTTCCGCGAGCTTGTTGTTGGCCGCTCGGTTCAAGGCGAAAAGCCGGCCGCCACGGCCAATCGACAGACCGTCACCGGCGTCGGCTATCCTGCGAGCCGCGGCGTTGACGAACAGGCCGCGCCCATATTCATCGAGCGCCACGACACCAGCGGCCAGCCGGTCGCACATTTCGGACATGGCGCCTGCCGCGCCTTCGAGTTCCAGAAAACTGCGGCGAAGCTGCAATGCCCGCGCAAGGTGGGGCATGAGCGCTTCGAGCCTGGCGATATCGTCGTCGTCGAAGGGCTTGCGGTCACGCGGCCGCTGCAAGCCGACCATGGCGAAACGGCCCCCTGTCGATGCAAGCGTTCCGCCCAGGCATTCTTCCAGCCCCAGGGGTCGAAAAAACTCGTTGAAGAAGATGCCGGGCTTGCGGGTCTCTTCCGGAAGCAGGCGATAGGTGGGCATGGCGGTGCCGGCAGGCAAGGCCATGAACGCCTTCGGCGCCGGGTCCAGTGCGGTGAAATCGCGCTGATAGCGATCCAGCACCTCACCCTTGAAAAGGCCGACGGAAGCCTGCGCCGACACCTCCGGCCGCGCCGCGTCGAAATCCAGCAATATGGCCGTGGCGACGTCGAACAGGCCGCCGAGGAGGTCAAGCGAGGCGTCAAATTCTGCCCTGTCGCGCACCCCAAGATAGAGCGCGTCGAGAAACTGCGTCTCGCGCTTCTGCACCAAGGTCAAGCCCGCCCCCGGTTTCCGGCAGCGGCGCACCCCATAATCGGAGCACGCGGCATGCCCGAAAAGAAGTTCTGTCTGAATTACCCCGGCGCATCGTCCCCGACTGGAGGCAGGTTGTCAAACGGTGCGTTGGTGGAAGCCAGGATCAGCGGCTGAACGAAAAGGACCTCGCCGCCTACCCGTTTGGGTAGGGTTCTCCAGTCGTGAAACTGCTCTTCTACCGGCGGGACGTCCACTCAGGGAGAACAACGCATGATCATATTCCGTAAGGTGCTTGCTCTTGCATTCGCTGCCGGCCTTGGCTCGACAACGCTGGCCTTCGCCGGCGGGATGACGCCGGAACAACAGGCCGATGCGCGCACGAAGGTCGAAACCGCCGTGGCGCTGGCCAATATCGCCAAGGCCGACAAGGACGGCGAAGCGATGCTTGTCGCCGCCAGAATGCTGGCCGAGGCCGGGCCGGTGGCTGAGCAGGGCGCCAAGATGAAGGACGGCAAGCCGGTGCTTATGGACACAGGCAAGATGGCCAATATGGCCAAGGAAATGGGGGCCGATGCCAAGAAGGCCGATGCCGTTGCCAGCAAGGCCACGTCCAGCGGTGAAACGGCGCGCAGCGATGGCTACTGGTACTACAGCTGCGATTCCTACAACAATTGTCAGTGGATTTACGCCGGCTATTGAGCGGGGCCGGGGGGCTCATGCAAAGCCAAGCGTAACTGATCGGCCCGTGGCCTCCGCGGGCCGATCATCCCTTTGTCGGTGGGTCAAATCCCGCCATACCAGTCGTAGCCATTGTCTTCCCAATAGCCACCGCGACCACCGCCGATATTGGCGAAGCCATCGACCAGTTCGATTTTGTAGAGATATTTCGGCATTTTGTAGCCGAGCTGGCGTTCGACACGGACGCGCAACGGCGCGCCGTTCTCGACCGGCAGCGGCTTGCCATTCAGGCCATAGGCGAGGATCGTCTGCGGGTGGCGAGCATCGATCAGGTCGATGGTGCCGTAATATTTGATGTCGCCGGACAGGCTTCGATCGATCGTGTCGAGGCAATGGAACATGACGTAGCGCGCCTGCGGCTTGACCACCGCCTGGTCCAGCACCAGCGACAGCGGCGTGCCGGTCCATTTGGCGATGCAGCTCCAGCCTTCGACACAGTCGTGGCGGGTGATCTGGGTGCGGCTCGGCATGTTCATCAATTGCTCGCGGCTCAGCGACAGCGGCTTTTTGACAAGGCCTGAAACCTCCAATCGCCAGTCTGCAAAATTGTTGGCGAGCAGACCCTTGTAGACATCATCGTCCGGCGCCGTGACGCCGTTCGGCCGCTGCGGCTGACGGATGTCGGCCTCGGTGAATTCCGGCGCCAGCGCGTCGCGGCCGGCGAGCAGGCGTTGCGCGTGGTATGTCAGGCCATTGGCGTTTTCGAGGAAACCGCGCAGGCCGCCGCCGATGCTTAGCTGGCTGTCGAAGGCGTCGCAGCCCGACAGCATGATGCCTGAAGCGCCGAGGCTGGCCGCGGTCAGGAACTTTCGACGGCTGATCTGAAATTTCGCCATGTCACGCACTCCTCTGCGCGGTTTTGTCCTCATGTACCGGAGGGTCGGTGCGGTACCAGCCGGTTATGATGGAGCGCAGTTCGTTGATCGGGCCGGCGGCGAGGATCATCAGCATGTGAATGACGAAGAAGGCGACCAGCAGTAGCATGACGGTGAAATGGATGGTGCGTGCGGTTTGTCTGCCACCGAGCAGATCGTTGAGGAACGGCAGCACCGAATTCATGCTTGGCGACATGGCCAGGCCGGTGACGATCATCAGCGGCAACAGCACGAACAGCACGCCGCCATAGGCCATCTTCTGCAGCGTGTTGTATTCGCGCGTGTGGTGGAATCTGAGCTTCGCATGGTCGACGATGTCGCGCGGCAACCGCTTGAGATCATCAAGGCGCGGGGCGAGGTCGCGGCGCAAATGGCCGTTGACCAGGCTGGCGACCAGCCAGACGAGCAAGGTCGTGGTCAGTATCCAGGCAAAGAAGAAATGCACGACACGCGCGGTGCCGAGATCGTAGTAGGACGGGATTGTCGCCCAGGACGGAAAGCCGCGCGCTGTCTCGTTGCCTGCCGGACCCGACCAGCCGAGCACCCCGGTGGTGTCGAAGCGCTTGCCAAAGACCTCGGTGTAGCCGCGCGGCCCGGCGTCGGTATTCTCGGCACCGATGGCGAATACGGTATTGTTGTACTCGAAGCCCGACTGCTTGCCGATATAGAGCTGCGGGCGGGCGTTGAAGATCTGCAGGCCGGAAAGCAGCATGAAGAACAGTGAGATGGCCCAGAGCCAATGCGTCAGCCGCGTCCAGCGCGATTGCCGGTAGATCAGCGTTTTGTCGCTCGAAGCGGGAGCGCCCGGTCCGGCGGTGGATTGGCTTCTGGCAACGGATTGCATCTTTGTCTCGTCTCCCGGCCTCGCGGCGTGGCCCGCGCGTTCATTGTCCTCCTGATACGCAGCGATCCAAACCGATGTTTCATCCGATCACGGATTTATTACGAGTTGCCGAGACTGACGGCGAGGTTGACGACGGCAGCGACGATGACCGTGTTGAAGAAGAACGACAGGATCGAATGGACAAGGACGACGCGGCGCATATGCGAGGTCGTCAGGGCGGTGTCGGCGGTCTGCGCGGTCATGCCGATGACCGTCGCGAAATAAAGGAAATCCCAACCCTCAGGCCGTTTGCCGCCGGGAAAATCGAGGCCACCGACCGGGATCTTCTTCTTGGTTTCGGTATCGATCGCATCGCCATCCATCCAGTAGACATGGGCATAGTGGAGCGCTGCCATGGCATGGATGGTGAACCAGCCGAGCGGGATCGACAACAGCGCAAAGCTGAGTTCGACGGGGTCGCGGCCCTTGTGATTGATCAGCTGGAACAGCAGGACGGTGGCAACGGCGACAACGCCAAGCGTGACGGCAAAGATGCCGAGAACCGGGAGGTCGATCTCACGCGCATTCTTGCTCAGATAGCGGCCGGTGAGCCGCGGCATCTGGGCAATGACAAACACGATAAAGGCGGCGAAGAACACATTGGCGCCGATCGAAATCGAATAGGCAAGCGGCACGCCTGAGATGAGCGCGATCACGAATGCCGGTATGCCGACGCAGGCAGACATCGCGAACTGCATGTGCCGGTGCACTGGCGTCTTGATCGGCGTATCGGTCGTCATGGCTCAGCCCGGTGTGGCGGATTTGAGCGCCCGCCGCAAGATGCGGTCGAGTTCGCCAAGGAACCGCGAGCGGTCCTGCGGCGCGAAGCTGGCATTGTAGCCCTTGCTTTCGCCCGTCTCGCGCAGATGCTGCTTGAGGTCGCGCATTGCCACCGCCATGCCGATGGTTTCCGGGGTGAAGGGGCGCCCGGTGGGTCCGAGCACATGCGCGCCGAGCGCCACCGCACGGGCGGCAAGCGGAATGTCGGCTGTCACCACGATGTCGTTGGCGCGCGCATTGTCGACGATCCAGTCGTCGGCGGCGTCCGCGCCTTTTGAGACGACGACATTGCGGATCATCGGATCGCGCGATGGTCGCAAGCCGCCATTGGAGACGTAGGTGACGACAACGCCATGGCGTTCGGCGACCTTCTCGACCTCGGCCTTGACCGGGCAGGCATCGGCATCGACGAGGATCTGGGGGCTGGAAGTCACTGGGCGGGCACAAGTCCAAGAAGCAGCTGCGTTACGATCGGGTCACGATCCACTAACCCTTTTGGCTTGCGATCGGAAGTCACCGCAACCAACCTCGGCGTGTTCAGTTCTTGCATCCTTTGCAAGGCGGCCACGTTGCTGGCCGTTTCGGGAATTGACTGATCAGAAAAGCCGTAGAGCGAGCGAACCGGCGCCGGGTCGGTCCCGTGTATGGCATCGATGAATGGTTTTGCGTCGAACAGTGGTACAGGCGACTGTTCGTAGTCGTCCTTGTCGGTCAGTTGCGAGAGGATCATATCCGCCCTGGCCGACGCGATGTAAGCCCCTCCGGAATCAGTTATTATAATCAACACGTTGGGGTCGTAGTGAATGAGAACCGAGATGTACTTTGCTATGATGTCCGCCTTGTAGTAGTCGCCTCTGCCCAACTGTAGCGACAAGGCTATCGGTTGACCGAGACCAAGGTTGCTGACGATGCGCTTGAGGTCGTCCAGTCCGCCTTTTCCGTAAAGATCGCCGGAGACTTTAATGTGTCCCACCGGGACGATTGTCTTTTCCGCTTCTTGCTTGAATTTCGCGCTCCAGCCGCCGGGGCCTGCCAATTCGCTGATTTTTCCCGAGCCGATCCCATAAGCAAGCAATGGAGTGATCATCAGCGCGATCAGCGTCGTGCTGTCGCCAAACGAAAATCGTTTGATGCTGTAGGCGAGGCCTGTTCCTATGACCAGAACGCCGGCGGCAAAGAGGATCGGCAGCATCGTCTCCCCCAACTGCTTTGAAGCATGTCCGGGGAATTCATATCACATCTTGTCTTGTCGGTCCGTTCGCCTATGGACCATTCGGCGAAGTTGGAAAAAACCGAGGCGGGCGGGTGCAACCGCACCCGCCCGTCAGTTTCATGCCGGTAGCGCGCCGGACTTCTTGGCCGTCCAGGTGGCCATGTAGTCCATCAGGCCGGGGTTGAGGCAGTCATAGGGCTCGAGCCCAATCTTCTTCAGCTGTGCACGAATACCGTCCATGCGTTTCGGATCGACGCCGGATTCGATGATCGACGACACGAAGGCGGCAAAGCCCGGCGGCGACCAGCCGTCTTCTTCGAAACGCTCCGGGTGCAGGAAGGTCAACCCCTTGAATGGATGGTCGCGCTCGACCGGTCCATGCATATGGACGCCGCAGCCGGTGCAGGCATGACGCTGGATCAGCGCGCTGGCGTCGACCACTTTCAGCTTGTCGCCGTTCTCGGTGACGGTGACGTCGCCCGTGCCGGCCACGGCAACGACCGAGAAGATCGCGCCTTCGGGCTTCCAGCACTTGGTGCAGCCGCAGGCATGATTGTGGGCGATCTGACCCTTGACCTTCACCTTCACCGGCTTGCTGGTGCAAGCGCAGACCAGCGTGCCGCCGGCAAAGCTGGCGCTTTCCTTGGGCAGGCCATTGTCGATTTTCGGATGCAGTTTCTCCGCCATTCTTTTCTCCTCCCAGTTTTGAACCACAGAGGTCGCAGGCCGGTTGGTCGGCGGCTTGTGGTCTTCCTCAGTAAATCACCACGCTTCGGATCGATTTGCCCTCATGCATGAGGTCGAACCCCTTGTTGATGTCCTCGAGCTTCAGCGTGTGGGTGATCATCGGGTCGATCTGGATCTTGCCGTCCATGTACCAGTCGACGATCTTCGGCACGTCGGTGCGGCCGCGCGCGCCGCCGAAGGCGGTGCCCATCCAGGTGCGGCCGGTGACCAGCTGGAACGGCCGCGTCGAGATTTCCTGGCCAGCACCGGCAACGCCGATGACGACCGACTTGCCCCAGCCGCGGTGTGACGATTCCAGCGCCTGGCGCATCACCTTGGTGTTGCCGGTGCAGTCGAAGGTGTAGTCGGCGCCGCCGATCTGGTCGGCGCCGCGCTTGGTCATGTTGACGAGGTGTGGGACGACATCGCCGTCGATCTCCTTCGGATTGACGAAATGCGTCATGCCGAATTTCTCGCCCCAGGCCTTCTTGTCGTTGTTCAGATCAACGCCGATGATCATGTCGGCGCCGGCAAGGCGAAGCCCCTGGATGACGTTGAGGCCGATGCCGCCGAGGCCAAAGACCACCGCCGTCGCGCCGATCTCGACCTTGGCCGTGTTGATCACCGCACCGATGCCGGTGGTGACGCCGCAGCCGATGTAGCAGATCTTGTCGAAGGGCGCGTCGGGATTGACCTTGGCCACCGCGATCTCGGGCAGCACGGTGAAGTTGGAAAAGGTCGAGCAGCCCATATAGTGGAAGATCTTGTCCTTGCCGATCGAGAAGCGCGATGAGCCATCGGGCATCAGGCCCTGGCCCTGCGTGGCGCGGATGGCCGTGCACAGATTGGTCTTACGCGAGAGGCAGGACGGGCACTGTCGGCACTCGGGCGTATAGAGCGGAATGACGTGGTCGCCCTTCTTGACCGAGGTGACGCCCTTGCCGACATCGACGACCACGCCGGCACCTTCATGGCCGAGGATCGCGGGAAACAGGCCTTCCGGATCGGCGCCGGACAGTGTGAACTCGTCGGTGTGGCAGATGCCGGTTGCCTTGATCTCGACCAGCACTTCGCCCTCGCGCGGACCGTCGAGGTCGACCTCCATGATCTCCAGCGGCTTTCCGGCGGCGACAGCGACAGCGGCGCGGGTTTTCATAAGACAATTCCTCCCAAGGCGATTTTACGCTCAAGCTTTCAGGTTTTGGCGACGCGATCAACTGGAAGCTGGGGCCGAAACTGGGCCACAGCTGCGAATTGGAATCGCAAATCGATTGAAAGGCAGTGATTTGCATGGTCGGCTTGACCCTGCAAGCACAGGCCATAAAAGGAACAGCCGACCGAGGGATGCTTCCGCATGTTCACCAAGATTCTGATTGCCAATCGTGGCGAGATTGCCTGCCGCGTCATCAAGACGGCGCGCAAGATGGGCATCGCCACCGTCGCCGTCTATTCCGATGCCGATCGCGACGCCGTGCATGTCGATATGGCCGACGAGGCGGTTCATATTGGACCTTCGCCCGCCGCGCAGAGCTATCTGCTGCCTGAAAATATAATTGCCGCCTGCAAGGCGACGGGCGCGCAGGCCGTGCATCCCGGTTATGGCTTCCTGTCGGAACGGGCTGCCTTCTGTGAGGCGCTGGAGGCGGAAGGCATCGTCTTCATCGGCCCGAAACCCAAGGCCATCAAGGCGATGGGCGACAAGATCGAATCAAAGAAGTTCGCCAATGCGGCGAAGGTCTCGACGGTGCCCGGCTGGCTCGGTGTCATCGAAAATGCCGACCATGCCGAGAAGATCGCCGGCGAGATCGGCTATCCCGTGATGATCAAGGCCTCGGCCGGCGGCGGCGGCAAGGGCATGCGCATCGCCTGGAGCCAGTCGGAAGTGCGCGACGGTTTCGACCGGGCACGCTCGGAGGCCAAGAGTTCGTTCGGCGATGACCGCGTCTTCATCGAGAAGTTTGTCGTCGATCCGCGCCATATCGAGATCCAGGTGCTGGCCGACGCGCATGGCAATGCGCTCTACCTCGGTGAGCGCGAATGCTCGATCCAGCGCCGCAACCAGAAAGTGGTGGAGGAGGCGCCGTCGCCATTCCTCGACGCCAAGACCAGGAAAGCCATGGGCGAGCAGTCGGTGGCGCTGGCCAGAGCGGTCGACTATCAGAGCGCCGGCACGGTCGAATTCATCGTCGACAAGGACAAGAACTTCTATTTCCTTGAAATGAATACACGATTGCAGGTCGAGCACCCGGTGACGGAGCTCGTCACCGGCATCGATCTGGTCGAGCAGATGATCCGGGTGGCCGCGGGTGAAAAGCTCGCCTTGAAGCAGAGTGATGTGAGGCTGAACGGCTGGGCGGTGGAAAGCCGACTCTACGCCGAGGACCCGTACCGCAATTTCCTGCCCTCGATCGGCCGGCTGACGCGCTACCGTCCGCCGGAGGAAGGACAGTTCGGCGACATCGTCATCCGCAACGACACCGGCGTCACCGAAGGCTCGGAGATCTCGATGTTCTATGATCCGATGCTCGCCAAGCTGTGCACCTGGGCGCCGACGCGCATCGAGGCCATCGACGCCATGTCGGAAGCGCTCGACAGCTTCATCGTCGACGGCATCGAACACAACATCCCGTTTCTGGCGGCACTGATGCAGCATCCGCGCTGGCGGGACGGGCGGATATCGACGGCATTCATCGCCGAGGAATATCCCGACGGCTTCGCGCCCGTCGTGCCCGATGGCGAAGAGAAGGCTGTTCTGGCGTCGATCGCCACCGCGGTGGAACTGCTGCGCCGCGACCGGCTCGACCGGCTGGGCGGGCGCCTGGCGCCACATTCGGGCGCGCTCAAACGCGACTGGGTGGTGAAGATCGGTGAGGGCTATTTGTCGGCGTCCATCCTCGAAGGCATGATTTCCATTCCGATGGAAATCGATCTGTCGATCGAGGGTGGCAAGGCGCTGACCGTTTCATCCGACTGGCGGCCGGGCGACCTGATCTGGCGTGGCACGGTCGGCCAGCGCAAGGTCGCCGCTCAGATCAGGCCTGTTGCCAATGGCTTTCGCATCGCCTGGAAGGGCATGTCGGTGACCGCGCGCGCCATGCTGCCGCGCATTGCCGAGCTTGAGAGGCTGATGCCGGAAAAGGTGGCACCGGACACGTCGAACATGCTGCTGTGCCCGATGCCTGGCCTCGTCGTGTCGATCGCAGTTGCCGAGGGCCAGGAGGTCAAGGCCGGCGAGACGCTGGCCGTGGTCGAGGCGATGAAGATGGAAAACGTGCTGCGCGCCGAACGCGACCTTGTCGTCTCGAAACTCAACGCCAAGCCGGGCGACAGCCTGGCCGTCGATGCGGTGATCATGGAATTCGCCTGAGAGATTGTCTGGAAACCCTGCTCTGGCGGCCATCTGATGGCGTTTTCTGCGCTTCCCCGTTCTACTGCGTCGCAGTAGAACTGAGCTCACGGACCCAAATGTCCGCTGCGCTCCGGTTCTCGAAACCACCACCATGACTCGCCAGATCGAATTTCGAAACACTTTCTGAGACGAACTGCGGGGCGGGGCTCGGCAAGTCTGTGGTCAGAGGTCGTTTGCGCTGGACTGGCATCGCCCGGTCCCGGACAATACATCTCCATCGACTCAAGTCCTTCAGGCAGTACGAAAAACCATGGCGGATGACAGACTTCCACGCGATCCCCTGAAGCGCGAAGCCGCGATAGCGGCCGCGCGGCCAGAAGCGCCGGCGCGGCCCTTCATCCATCTGCGCGTGCATTCGGCCTATTCGCTGCTGGAAGGCGCCTTGCAGATTGGCAAGGTGGTGGCTCACGCGGTCAAGGACGAGGCCCCGGCGATTGCCGTCACCGACACCAACAATCTGTTCGGCGCGCTGGAGTTCGCGCAGAAGGCGGTGAAGGACGGTATCCAGCCGATCATCGGCTGCCAGGTCGCGCTCGCCTTTTCCGGCGAGAACAGCGACGGACAGCGCGACCGCAGACGGCAAGGTCCGGAGATGCGTCCGGTGGTCCTGATCGCCGCGACCGAGGCCGGCTATTCCAATCTGGTCAGGCTGGTCAGCCGGGTTTATCTCGAAACACCGCCCGGCGAGGCGGTGCACCTGACCACTGAAATGATGGAAGGCCATTGTGACGGGCTCATCTGCCTCAGCGGCGGGCCGCGCGGGCCGATCGGAATTGCGCTCAAGGAAGATCGCCGCGATCTTGCCGAGGCACGGCTTTTGACCCTCAAGACGATGTTCGGCGATCGGCTCTATGTCGAACTGGATCGGGTTTCGGGTTACGATCGAGTGATCGAGAAATCCTCGGTCGATCTCGCGTATGCCCACGAATTGCCGCTTGTCGCCACCAACGAGGCGTTTTTCTCGGCGCGCGACGATTACGAGGCGCATGACGCGCTGATCGCCATCGCCGAGGGCTCGGTCGTCGCCGCCGACAATCGCCGCCGGCTGTCGCCGGACAATTTCCTGCGCAGCCAGGCCGATATGGCCAGGCTGTTCGCCGACCTGCCGGAGGCGGTCGACAACACGGTCGAGATCGCGCTGCGCTGTTCCTATTATCCGAAGAACCGCAATCCGATCCTGCCGCGCTTTACCGGCGGTGATGTCGCCGATGCCGATGCCGCGGTGAAAGCGGAAGCCGACGAACTGGCCCGCCAAGCGCATGAAGGGCTGGAAGCACGGCTCGCCGCGCATGGTCCCACCCCGGGTTATACGATCGAGCAGTATCGCGAGAGGCTGAATTTCGAGCTCGGCATCATCGAGAAGATGAAATTCCCCGGCTACTTCCTGATCGTTGCCGACTTCATCAAATGGGCCAAGGCGCAAGGTATCCCGGTCGGGCCCGGCCGCGGTTCGGGTGCGGGGTCGCTGGTCGCCTATTCGACGACCATCACCGATATCGATCCGCTGCGCTTCTCCCTGCTGTTCGAACGTTTTCTCAATCCGGACCGCGTGTCGATGCCCGACTTCGACATCGACTTCTGCCAGGATCGCCGCGAGGAAGTAATCCGCTACGTCCAGCAGAAGTATGGTCGCGACCAGGTTGGTCAGATCATCACCTTTGGTACGCTGCAGGCCCGCGCGGTGCTGCGCGACGTCGGCCGTGTGCTGCAGATGCCCTATGGCCAGGTCGACAAGCTCTCCAAGATGGTGCCGCAGAACCCGGCCAATCCGGTCAAGCTCGCCGACGCCATCGCCAACGAGCCGCGCTTCGCCGAAGAGGCCGAGAAGGAGCCGATCGTCCAGACGCTGCTCGACATGGCGCAGAAGCTCGAAGGGCTCTATCGCCACGCTTCGACACACGCCGCCGGCATCGTCATCGGCGACAGGCCGCTGTCGGAGCTGGTGCCGATGTACCGAGATCCGCGCTCGGACATGCCTGTCACCCAGTTCAACATGAAATATGTCGAGCAGGCCGGGCTGGTGAAGTTCGACTTCCTCGGCCTGAAGACGCTGACCGTGCTGGAGACGGCGGTGAAACTGATCCGCCGCCGCGGCATCGAGATCGACCTGGCGACGATACCGCTCGACGACCCCGAAACCTACGCCATGCTGTCGCGCGGCGAGGTGGTCGGCGTGTTCCAGGTGGAAAGCGCCGGCATGCGCAAGGCGCTGATCGGCATGCGGCCCGACTGCATCGAGGACATCATCGCGCTGGTGGCGTTGTACCGTCCGGGCCCGATGGAGAACATCCCGACCTACAACGCCAGAAAGCATGGCGAGGAGGAGATGGCGTCGATCCATCCCAAGATCGACCATCTGGTCAAGGAGACGCAAGGCGTCATCGTCTACCAGGAACAGGTGATGCAGATCGCGCAGGAACTGTCCGGCTATTCGCTCGGCGAAGCCGACCTTCTGCGCCGCGCCATGGGCAAGAAGATCCGCGCCGAGATGGACAAGCAGCGCGAGCGCTTCGTCACCGGCGCGGTGGAGCGTGGTGTCGGCAAGCCGCAAGCCGACTTCATTTTCGACCTGCTGGCCAAGTTCGCCGACTATGGTTTCAACAAGTCGCACGCCGCCGCCTACGCGGTGGTCTCGTACCAGACCGCCTACCTCAAGGCGCACTATCCGGTCGAGTTCCTGGCGGCGTCGATGACGCTCGACATGGGCAACACGGACAAGCTCGCCGACTTTCGCCAGGACGCGCTGCGCCTCGGCATCGAGGTTCTGGCACCGTCGGTGATGACGAGCTTCCGCGCTTTCGAGGTGGGCGAGAACCGCATCTACTATTCGCTGGCGGCACTCAAGGGCGTCGGCGACGCGGCGGTCGAGCACATTGTTGCCCAGCGTGGCGAAAAACCGTTCAAGAACCTTGCCGATTTCTGCGAGCGGGTCGATCCCAAGATCGTTGGCAAGCGTGTCTTCGAAAGCCTGATCATGGCCGGCGCGCTCGACTGCTTCGGCCACGACCGCGCTTCCATGATGGCAGGCGTCGAGCGCATGATGGGGCTGGCATCGCTGGCGCAACAGAACGCGGTGTCCGGCCAGCATGACATCTTTGGCGCCTCGCTCGGCGCCCAGTCGCAGGCGCTCAATCTGCCGGCGACGGACCCGTGGCTCGCCGCCGACCGGCTGCACCGCGAATTCCAGGTGGTCGGCTTCTACCTCTCCGCCCACCCGCTCGACGAGTACAAGGCGGCGCTGCAGAAGATGCGGGTGCAGAACTGGGCGGAATTCTCGGCCGCCGTCAAGCGGGGCGCCGCCGCCGGGCGTCTGGCCGGCACCGTCACCACCAAGCAGGAGCGCAAGACGCGCACGGGCAATAAGATGGGCGTCGTGGCCTTTTCGGATACGTCGGGCCAGTATGAAGCCGTGCTGTTTTCGGAAGGGTTGGCGCAATATCGCGACCTGCTCGAGCCCGGCCGCTCCGTCGTCATCACCGTTTCGGCCGAAGACAGGCCGGAAGGCGTCAACCTGCGCATCCAGACCGTGCAGTCGCTGGAGGATGAGGCAAGCCGTATCCAGAAGGCGTTGCGCATTTTCGTGCGCAGCGCGGCGCCGATCAACACGCTGGCTGGCCAGCTTGCCGTCAGGGGCGAGGGCCAGGTGAGCTTCGTGCTGATCAAGGAAGAAGGCGAGGGGGAAATCGAGATCGAACTGCCGAACCGCTACCGGATTTCGCCGCAGATCGCCTCGGCGATGCGCGCGGTGCCTGGCGTGGTCGAAGTGGAGCTGGTGTGATCACCACTCTTTCCGGCAAGCGGAAGTTCGCCGGGCGGCTCTTGCCGCACTCGCCATGCAGCGCGGGTCGCAACGGCATGGCCTGACGCGGTACCCCTGCAAGGCCTGCTGGGCATGTTCTCGACATACCCGACGAAGGCATCTGACCAGCAGCAAGGCTAAGACGCTGCTACTTCCGCTGGTTTTGCCGACTTCCGCTGCAGATTGAGCAGGTTGCCCATCAGGATCAGCAATGCGCCGGCGGCGGTGAAGGCGTCGATGCGCTCCTGATAGAGCAGCCAGCCGATCAGCGCCGACAACGGCACGCGCAGGAAATCCATCGGCGAAATGACGGTGGCGTCGGCATAGCCAAGCGCGCGGGCCATGCAGAAATGGGACGACATGCCGCTGAAGGCGATCAGCAGGATCCATGGCCACAGCTCCGGTGGCGGGTTGCGCCACGCATAGAGCGCCGGCACGAGGCCGACCACCGACTGGATGATCAGCATCCAGAAGATGATGCGCACGACGCTATCCGTCCGCGTCAGCGATTTGACCATGACCACCGAGATGCCGAAGCAGACCGCGGCGCCGAGCACGACGAGATGTCCCGGATCGACCGAACCGGCACCGGGGCGAACGATGATCACCACGCCGATCAGCCCCAGCACGATCGCCGCAAGCTTCGGGCGGGAGAGCCGTTCCCCAAGGAAGCCGACCGCCAGGAGGGCCGTCCAGATCGGCGTCGTGAACTCGATCGAGATCAGCACGGCCAGCGGGATCAGCGTCAGGGCGTAAAGCCAGGCCGCCTGGCCGGTATAGTGGATGACGTTGCGGGCGATATGGGCGACGGGGCGCTGCGTGCGCATTGCCGCGAAGCCGCCGCTCATCATCACCAGCGGCAGAAGGATGAAGAAGCCGATCACCGAGCGCAGTTCCAATACCTGGAAGACGTTGAGCTCGGCCGTCGTGGCGCGGCCGGCGACCGACATCGCCAGGAACGAGGCAATCGACAGCGCCATCCAGAACGCGGCCTTGGGGAGGGAGGGGGTGGGTGCCATGCCCGCTATGTCGCAGGCCGGAGCTCCTGCCGCAATCGCTAGCCGCTGCATTCTTCTGGGCCAGCCAGCGTTGCGAAACACCCATGTTGCCGACGGAACCTGATACGGCAAGGGGCGTTGAGTCCCAATATTCGCCCGTGCTTTGCGGAACAACGCCGACAAGGAGAGCTTTCCATGAGACCATTCGCGCAATTCGCGCTTGCGGGCTGCCTTTTGGTTGCCGCGGGCGCGGCTCATGCCGACGAGACCAAATTTCTCCAGTCGTTCAAGGGCAACTTCGCCGGCAAGGGCACGGTCCAGGTAACCACCGACGTGCCGAACGTTGGCGTAACTTGCAGCTTCAAGTCGAACGCGACCTCAACCTCGCTCTCGCTGGATGGCAGTTGCCGGGGTCTCGTCGTGTTGACGCGGGCCATCAGCGCCAACTTGAAGGTCACGGATGCGAAATACAGCGGCGTCTATGTCGGGTCTCGTACGGGGCCGGCACAGCTGAACGGCAGCCGTTCGGGCAATGCGATCAATCTCGGCATCCGCTGGGCCAAGGAGGTCAATGGGGATCGCAAGGCGCGGATGACGGTCGAGAAGAGAGGCGAGAACGGGATCCGGCTGACAGTCACCGACACCGACCCGAAAACCGGCAAGAACGTGGTGACGAGCCGTATCGATTTGACACGGACCTGACGGTTCAATCTTCCAATGGTTCCGGCGGATGGGCGTCCCGGCCCTTGCCGAACGTATAGCCGGTTTCCACCGCCTTGCGGCCGAACTTGTCGCGCAAGGCATCGATGGCGCCTTCCGCCATGGCGCGCTTGCGCGCCTGGACGTCGACCAGGTCGGGCGGATCGGCCTTGTCGTCGCCCGAGAGGTCGCTGACGCCGATGCCGAGCAGCCGATATTTCGTGCCGTCCGTTTCCTTGCGCAGAAGCTCGACCCCGGTCTGAAAGATGCGGTCGGCGAGCCGGGTCGGGTCGCTGAGCTGGCGGTTGCGTGTGCGGAGCTTGAAATCCTGGGTCTTCAGCTTCAGCACCACGGTGCGCCCGGCAATGCCGGATTTCTTCAGCCGTGCCGAGACTTTCTCCGAAAGCCCTCTCAGCACAGCGACAAGCTCATCCAACGAAGCGATGTCGGTGTCGAAGGTGGTTTCGGCCGATACGCTCTTGGCATCCTGGTCGGGATCGACGCGGCGGACGTCCTCGCCGCGCGACAGGCGATAGAGCCGGTCGCCCATCGTGCCGTAGCGGCGCATCAGGTCGCCGCGATCCATCTGCTGCAACTGGCCGATGGTGCGGATGCCGTCACGCTCCAGCGTGGCGTTGAACGCCTTGCCGACCCCCCAGATCATGGTCACCGGCTGCGTTGCCAGAAAGCCGACCGCCTCTGCCTCGCCGATGACCGAGAAGCCGCGCGGCTTGCGCAAGTCCGAAGCTATCTTGGCGAGGAACTTGCAATAGGACAGGCCCGCCGAAACGGTGATGCCGATCTCCTTCTCTACAGCCAGCGCGAATCGCGCCAGCACCACCGCCGGCGGCAGCCCGTGCAGCCGTTCGGTGCCGGCGAGGTCGAGAAACGCCTCGTCGATCGACAGCGGCTCGACCAGCGGCGTCAACGCCTGCATCATGGCGCGCACCTCGCGGCCGACGCGCACGTATTTTTCCATGTTCGGGCTGATCACGACCGCGTCGGGACAGGCTTCGAGCGCCTTGAACATCGGCATTGCCGAGCGGACGCCCTGGATGCGGGCGATGTAGCAAGCGGTGGAGACGACGCCACGCTTGCCGCCGCCGATGATCAGCGGCTTGTCCTTCAGTGCCGGGTTGTCGCGCTTTTCGATCGCGGCGTAGAAAGCATCGCAGTCGATGTGTGCGAGATGCAGCCGGTACAGCTCCGGATGGCGCGCCAGCCTGGGGCTGCCGCAGCGCTCGCAGCGCCTGACGCCGCCGCGCTGAAAAGTCAGGCAGTCGCGGCAAAAACCGTGATCGGGATTGTTGACAGGGGCCGCCATCGCTGCGAACATAAAGAGAACAGAAGCAATGGTACGACAGTGCAAGGCCAGCGACAAGGCTGGCCTGGGGAGAACGCATGAGCACGACCATAGCGCCGCTGGCGCCCGAACTTTGGGCGGATTTCGAGGACCTCTTCGGCAAGCAGGGTGCCTGCTATGGCTGCTGGTGCACGCATTTCCGGCTGGCGCCAGCGGTGCGCCGCGAGAGCAGCCGCGAGCGCAACAAGGACCATATTAAGGCGCGCATCGAAGCCGGCCCACCGCCTGGCCTGCTGGCATTCGAGGATGGCAAGGCGGTCGGCTGGATGCAGATCGGACCACGCGCCGACGTGCCCGAATGGAACAATCAGGGCAGGGGGTCGGCGCCGGTCGATCCTGCCGACGCCACGGATCCGGCCGTCTGGGCGATCTCCTGCTTCTTCATCCGCACCAGGGCGCGCGGCAGGGGCATCACGCACCGCCTCGTCGAAGGCGGCATCGACTTCGCCCGCAAGAATGGCGCGCGGCTGGTCGAGGCTTGCCCGATAGATCTGTCGAGGGATTCGCGTTCGATCGGGCTGTTCGTCGGCTCGTCACGGGTCTTCGAGAAGGCCGGGTTCGAAAGGCTTGTGGAACGCAAGGCGGGCCGGCCGTTGATGCGGCTGGTGCTGTAGCAGTCGCCCGTGATCAACAGCCCGTCTTGCGGCTGTGACAGGATTTCCTTACCAGTGGTGGAAACGGCTTTGACAGCCGCGATAGAGTGGAGCACCGACATGAAGCGCGTTTTGCCATTTGTTTTGCTTCTTTCCTGTGCTGCACCGGCCTTGGGCCAGACGGTCGACAGTCAGGGCGCCAAGCAGCTGTCCGACAATCTGGCGCGCTATTTTGGCAAGCAGCCGTTCGATATTGGATTCGTAAAGGTTTCAGTCGAGGGTGACTCCTACAAGCTCTCGTTCGACTTCAAGCCAGTCGCGGACATGCTGGCGAAGCAGCAATCCTTCAAGTTCGACCTCACCCCTTACTTCATGTTGGTCAAGCCACGCAAAGACGGCCAGTGGGACGTTTCGGCGGACGTATCTCCGAAAGGATCTGTTGATTTCGTCAGTCCCGAGGGGCCACAGCACATCGGTTTCTCCATCTCGAACAACAAGTTCACCGGAACGTATGACCCTGATCTGGCCGCTTTCGCGAGCGTTTCGGGTTTGACATCGGGCATGAGGATCAACTCAAACAGCGCGCTACAGAGCGCGGAAGTCACAGTGGATGCCGGTTCTGGCAGTATGACGGCGACGAAATCCGCGAATGGCGGCGTCGATTTTACTTATTCGCAGACAATGACTGCCTTTGCCGAGAGCGTCAGACTGGACGATCCCAAGAGCGGTCTGAAAGTCTCGTACAAGGTCAAGTCGCCGCAAGCGTCGGTGCAAGCCAGCGGCAAGGGCTTACAGACAAAGCCACTGCTCGACCTCCTGGCATTCGCCGTGGCCAATGAGAACGAGACGACGCTGAAGGCCAACCAGGCGCAGCTCAAGTCGCTTCTGCGTGCTGCGCTGCCTATATGGGAGCGTATCGACGGAACCTATGGCTTCAAGGAACTCACGGTAGAGAGCCCGATCGGCAATTTTGGCGCGGCGCAGTTCAGCACCGCGTTCGGAACCGATGGTGTCGTCCAGAACGGCAAGCTCACCTATGGTATCAAGGCGTCGGGGCTGACCGTGCCGCAGCAGCTTTTGCCAAGCTGGAGTGCGGCGCTGCTGCCCACCGATATCGACCTGAATTTTGGTGGCGCCAACATCGATCTTGACAGCATGGCGAAGAAGACGATCGAAGCCTTTGATCTCCATCAGGATCCGCCGTTGTCGCCTGATTTCGGCGACCAGCTCAAAGCCGACTTCATGGCCAAGACGCCAAAGGTCGTCCTTGGCCACAGCACCGTGAAGAATAAGGACATGGAGATCGCGCTGGAAGGCGAGATGACGAGCTTTGGCGAGAAGCCCGACGCCAACCTCACGGTCGATGTCGCGGGCTATGACAAGATCGTGGCGGCTCTGCAGACGGCGGCCAAAACCGAACCGGAAGCGGCCCAGTATTTTCCTTTTGCACTGGCCATCAAAGGATTTGCCAAGACACTTCCAGATGGCCGGATGGAATGGGTGATCAAGGTCAAGGCTGACGGGTCCGTCGCCGTCAACGGCGCCATGCTGAAGCCGGCCGATCCGCCCGTGGACGACAGCGTCAACGACGATAACAGCGGCGACGACAGTGGAGACGACAATGGCGGGGCAGGGGCAAAACTGAGCCCTTGAGGGGGACAGCCCTAAAGGCCCAGCGCGCCCGCGATCTTGGGCGCGGCCTCATGCCAGTCCTGGACGACGACGATGTCGTCCGGCACCGGCGGCAGGAACGCGCGCAGCGAATTGTCGGCCATCAGATGGAACAGATGCGCGTCCGCAACCGAGCCGCGCGCCGACAGGAGATTGTGCGGCTGGTCGTCGACGAAGGCTATGCGCCGGCCCTTGGCGCCGCGCAGCTTGGCCAGCGCCGGCCCCTTGGCCATTTCGGTGGTCAGGAGCGGGTAGTTCAGGCCGAGCGCATCCAGGTGGGCGCGGCGGGTGGAGCGATGCCTGTGTGGCATGGCGGTCAGCAGGATGATCTCGGCCCTGTCGCCTAGACCTGCCAGCGCGTCCGCGGCGCCGTCGGTTATGCTCTGCCAGTCGGCCTGCGCATCGAAGAATTCGCCGAGAAGCGCGGTTACCTCCGCCTGTTCGATCAGCCGGCCACTTTCCGTTTCGGCGATATTGCCGGTCAGCCGGAACGAGGCCAGAGTCAGGCCAAAGCCGCGCGATTTGAGGAAATGCGGGAACGGGCGGATGAATTCGAGCACGACGTCATCGACGTCGAGCACCAGCAGAGGCCGGTCGTCGGCAGCCAGTTCCTCGATCTGTCGCGCGGTTTCGGGATCATCGCTCATATGGAATGCTCGTGGTTGTCGTCGCCCAGCGGCAATGCGCGCAAAGCCTTGCCGACGGCCGCGGGCGGCGTGCCGGTTTCCTCGGCAAAGCGCATCAGGGTCGGCTCGTGGGCGAGAATGAACTGCAGAACACCGGCCAGGAATCCCGGCTCGCTGGCGGCTTTGCGGATCGAATGCGCCTCTATGCCGGTGATCGCCAGGAAACGCGGCAACAGCTCCGGATCGGAGGCGACAAAGCCCAGGGCCTTCACGGCAATGTTTTCCGCCTCTTCGCGCATTGACGCTGCGTTTGCCATCACTACCTTCGGTGTGTGGAATGAGTCTCTCCCGCAGTAATGGCAAGACTGGCTTGCGGCAAGCCATTACGGCGTGGCGCGCCTTTGGACGCGTTGGGGGCGAGGTGGAATTCGCGCTGTTTCTCAACCGCAGATTTCCGTTTCGTCAATCATATTGCCGTAAAGTGAAGCAGGGTTGGTGCGCTCCGGGAAGGCGCGCATGACGGCCACCTTCGAGCGGAAGGACGGCCGGGACGGGATGTCGATGCCTAAGAAGGTCATGATCGTCGAGGACAACGAGCTCAACATGAAGCTCTTTCGGGACCTCATCGAAGCAAGCGGCTACGAGACCGTGCGCACCCGCAACGGTCTGGAAGCGCTCGATCTGGCGCGTCAGCACCGGCCGGACCTCATCCTGATGGATATCCAGCTGCCCGAAGTGTCGGGACTGGAGGTGACCAAATGGCTGAAAGAGGACGACGAGCTGCACGTCATCCCGGTCATCGCGGTGACCGCCTTCGCGATGAAGGGCGACGAGGAACGCATCCGCCAGGGTGGCTGCGAGGCCTATATTTCCAAGCCGATCTCGGTGCCGCGTTTCATCGAGACCATCAAATCCTACCTGGGCGACGCCTGATGTGCCCTTTCAGCCGAGCCGGAGCCTTGTGAAATGACTGCGCGGATCCTCGTCGTCGACGACATCCCTGCCAATGTGAGGCTGCTGGAAGTCCGGCTGCTGGCCGAATATTTCGAAGTGCTGACTGCCACCAACGGGCCGGATGCGATCGAGACCTGCGAGAATGGCAAGGTCGATGTCGTGCTGCTCGACGTGATGATGCCCGACATGGACGGGTTCGAGGTCTGCCGGCGGCTGAAGAGCGACCCGGCGACGTCGCACATCCCGGTGGTGATGATCACCGCGCTCGACCAGGTCTCCGACCGCGTGCGCGGGCTCGAGGCCGGCGCCGACGACTTCCTGACCAAGCCGGTCAATGACCTGCAACTGATGACGCGCGTCAAGAGCCTAGTCCGGCTGAAGTCGCTGACCGACGAGTTGCGGCTGCGCGCCTCGACCACGCGCAACATCGGCATCGAGGAGCTGCTGAGCCGCAATTTCGCGTCGGAAGACACCATGCCGAAAGTGCTTTTGATCGACGAGCGCAAATCATCCGTCGAGCGTATCCAGAAGATGCTGCGCGACCGCGCGGACCTCGACATCGCCAGCGATCCGCATGCCGGCTTCTTCCAGGCCGCCGAGACGCCCTACGAATGCGTGATGATCTCGACCGCCTTTGCCGATTTTGACCCGCTCAGGCTTTGCTCGCAGTTGCGCTCGCTCGACCGCACCCGCTTCATGCCGATCATCCTGCTGGCGGAGGAGGGCGAGGAGGAGCGCATCATCCGTGGTCTCGAACTCGGCATCAACGACTATCTGATGCGGCCGATCGACCAGCAGGAGCTGACGGCGCGGTTGCGCACCCAGGTGCGCCGCAAACGCTACAATGACCAGTTGCGCGCCAGCGTCACCCAGACGATCGAAATGGCGGTAACCGACGGCCTGACCGGGCTGCACAACCGTCGTTACCTCGACAGCCATCTGCAGACGCTGTTCGACCGCGCCGTGGCGCGACGCCGGCCGCTGTCGGTGATGATCACCGACCTCGACCGCTTCAAGGCGATCAACGACACTTACGGCCATGACGGTGGCGACGAGGTGTTGCGGGAATTCGCGCGACGGCTGCGCAAGAATGTCCGTGGCATCGACCTTGCCTGCCGTTTCGGCGGCGAGGAGTTCGTCGTGGTGATGCCGGACACCGAGGGCGGAGTGGCCGAGAAGGTCGCCGAGCGCATACGCGCCGAAATCGCCCACGCGCCTTTTGCCATCGGCTCGGATGGCAAGACGATCGAGGTTACCGTCAGTGTCGGCGTGTCGTCGGTGCTGAAGGGGGTGGATACGGTGGCGGCGCTGATGAAGCGCGCCGACCTGGCACTCTACGAAGCCAAGAGCGGCGGCCGCAACCGCGTCGTCGCCAAGGCGGCGTGACGGCCAGCCCCGATTATCCAGTCAACCCGACAGGGTTACCTATTTACCTTAATCCAAGCGATTCGCGAGCCTTGGTTAAGAAACTGTTGATTTTCATAAGCTCTTGCGCAAGTGTGCTGGCCATAGAAGAGGGCGAGGCCGGCACGAGGGTAGACAGCCGGCTCGATCCCAAGAATACCCCATGATGCTCAGGTCCGCCGCATCTCCTGGGTCCGTGGGGTCGGCCGGCCGGCGCTGGCACATAGTGGCCTCCTCGTACCGCTGCCAAACGCCGACCGGCCCCCTTTTCTCCAGATCAAGACGTAAGGATTCCGTGCCAAGCCCCGGAAGACGTGGGGGTTTTCATGTGCGCGAGATCTGAATGGCGTTTCACCGGATCGTGGTGGCTTCAGCCGCAAATGGCGATCGAAGCCGGCTGGCGCGACCGCCGAAACGCATTGCCTCGCAGTCTTCAATAGGCTGAAGGCAGGCTGGCTCCTGACAACCGGTTGACAGGAGTTTCCATCTATGCAGAAATTGGTTGGACCATTGGACCACTTGGAGGATTTGTGGACCAGAACAGCCTGCCACCGATTCAGACGACGGCGCGTGATGACGCCGTGCTGAAGGCGTTGGTGGGCTTTGTCGGCGCCGAGGCCTTGCGGCCCGGCGAAAAGCTTCCGACCGAGCGTATCCTGGCCGAGCGGTTGAAGGTCAGCCGCAACACGGTGCGCGAGGCGCTGACGCGCTGGGAAGGGCTCGGTCTCGTCGAGCGCCGGCAAGGCAGCGGCACCTATCTCAAGGCGGCTGTGTCACCCGACATGCTGCACATGCCGCTGACGCTGTCGGGCGGCAACGACTTCACCAGCCTGATGCAGACGCTTGAGATCCGCCGCGCCCTGGAAGCGGAGGCAGCGGCACTGTGCGCCGAGCGGGCGAGCCCGGCCGACATTGCCGAGATCGAGCGCAAGCTCGACATCATGGAGCAGGCGTTCCGCACGCGCGATGGCATGTCGGCGGAAGAAGACTGGGAATTCCACCAGGCGATCTATCGGGTCTCGGGCAATCCGCTGTTCGAACAGATCATCGCGGCCATGCACGAGCTGTTCCACCGCTTCTGGGAGCATCCGCTCGGCGTGCGCGACTTCGGCCACGCCAGCTTCCCCTATCATCGCACCATCTACGAATGCATCGCCGCGCGCGATCCGCAAGGCGCCCGCGCCGAGGCGCTCAAGCTGATCGCCACCGTCGAGGACGATCTCAAGCGCGGCGCCGCCAAACTCAAACTTTCGAGCCAGACATGAATGAGCATCCATCGGGTTTCGATCACGACTATCTCGCCGAGGCGGCGACGCTGCTGGCGCATGACGAACCGTTCCCCGGTGGCGCGGTGGTGCCGCCGATCTACCAGACCTCGCTGTTCACCTTCGCCAACTATGCCGAGATGGCCGACACCTTTGCCGGCAAGCGCAGGCAACCAATCTATTCGCGCGGCGACAATCCGACGGTAATGGAGTTCGAGGCGCGCGTTGCCGCGCTCGAGGGTGCCGAGGCCGCGCGCGGCTTTTCCAGCGGCATGGCGGCGATCAGCGCCACTGTGCTTGCCTTCGTCGGGGCGGGCGAGCGCATCGTGGCGGTGCGCAACTGCTACGGCGATGCCTACAGGCTGTTCGAGCGGCTTCTGCCGCGGCTCAACATCAAGGTCGACTATGTCGATGGTTCCGACCCGGATGCGGTTGCGGCAGCACTTCCCGGCGCCAAGCTGCTCTATCTGGAAAGTCCGACCTCGATGATGTTCGAGCTGCAGGACCTGCCGCATCTGACCCGGCTGGCCAGGGAGCAGGGCATCGTCACCACGATCGACAATTCGTGGGCGACGCCGGTGTTCCAGAAGCCGATCGCGCATGGCGTCGACCTGGTGCTGCACTCGGCCTCGAAATATCTCGGCGGCCACAGCGACACCGTCGCCGGCGTGGTGGCGGGCTCCGCCGCCCATATCAGGCACATCAACGAGCAGACCTATTCCTATCTCGGCGGCAAGCTGTCGCCGTTCGAAGCCTGGCTGCTCTTGCGAGGTCTGCGCACGCTGCCGTTGCGCCTGCCGCATCACATGAAGAGCGGCCTGACCATCGCCGAACGGCTGAAGGCGCATGCCAATGTCGAGCGGGTCAATCATCCGGTCTATTCGAACCACCCGGGCAAGGCGACGCTGGCCGGCTATGCCGGACTGTTCTCCTTCGAGGTGACGGACGATATCGACATCCCCGTCTTCATCGACGCGCTGAAATATTTCCGCATCGGCGTCAGCTGGGGCGGGCATGAAAGCCTGGTCGTGCCGGCCAAGGCGTCGCTGGAGCAGACGCCGGGACTGAATTCGATGGCGCGCTTCGGCGTCAGCCCCCGAACCATCCGCTTCAATGTCGGATTGGAAAGTGTCGAAGACCTCTGGGCGGATGTCGCCCAGGCCTTCGAAAAAGCCAGAAAATAACAAGCGGGTTCAAAATGGGAGTCTTGAACATGAAGAAACTGACCGTCATGCTTGCCACCGTTGCGGGGCTGGCGATTTCCGCCGGGAGCGCGCTGGCCGATTCGACCCTCAAGATGGTCGAAGTCATCACCAGCCCGCCGCGCACCGAATTCCTGAAAAAGCAGATCGCCGAGTTCGAGGCGGCCAATCCCGGCGTCAAGGTCGAGCTGATCTCGCTGCCCTGGGGGCAGGCCTTCGAGAAATTCCTGACCATGGTGCAGGCCGGCGATACGCCCGACGTGGTCGAGATGCCGGAACGCTGGATGGGCCTCTATGCCAACAATGCCCAGCTCGAGGATCTTGGGCCCTACATGGCCAAGTGGGACGATGCCAAGACACTCGGCGACCGTGCCAAGCAGTTCGGCTCGACGGTCAACAACACGCAGTTCATGATCCCCTATGGCTACTATGTGAACGCGCTGTTCTGGAACAAGAAGCTGTTCAAGGAGGCCGGCCTCGACGGACCGCCGGCGACGCTTGACGATTTCATCGCCGACTCCAAGAAGATCTCGGCCTTGCCGGGCAAATATGGCTACTGCCTGCGCGGTGGGCCGGGCGCCTTCAACGGCATGCACATGTTCATGAACATCGCCGCTGGCAAGGGCGGTTACTTCAACGAGGACGGCACCTCGACCATCAACGACGAAGGCTCGGTCAAGGGCCTGCAGATGTTGGCCGACATGTACAAGGACGGACTGGCGCCGAAGGATGCGGTGAGCTGGGGCTTCAACGAGACCGTCACCGGCTTCTATTCCGGCACCTGCGCCATGCTCAACCAGGATCCGGACGCGCTGCTCGGCATTGCCGACAAGATGAGTGCCGACGATTTTGCCGTGGCGCCGATGCCGGTCGGGCCGAGCGGCAAGTCCTATCCGACGCTGGGCTATGCCGGCTGGGCGATGTTTGCCAACTCGCAGCACAAGGACGACGCCTGGAAGCTCATGGCGACGCTGCTGTCGCCGAAGGACAATCTGGAATGGGCCAAGGAAGTCGGCGTCGTCCCGATCCACAAGGGCGCCGACCAGGATGCCCATTTCAAGACCGAGCAGTTCAAGGGATGGTTCACGGAGCTGAGCGACACCTCCAAATATGAAATGGTGACCCCGCCGACGCATCTGGAGAACCTTGGCAATTTCGTCGACCAGGTGGCGATCAAGAACTTCCAGGAAGTGCTGCTTGGCCAGAAGACGGCCAAGGACGTCGCAGACCAATGGGCTGCCTTCCTGACCAAGGAACAGCAGGACTGGCTGGCGAAGAACAAGAAATAACGCCTTCTTCCTTCTCCCGTTTCACGGGGAGAAGGTGGCCCGATAGGGCCGGATGAGGGGCAGGCCAAGCATTTCAAGGCTCGCGCCGCTCCTCATCTGCCTGCCGGCATCTTCTCCCCCGTGAACGGGGAGAAGGACGCTTGTTGCCTATCCCGATGCTTCCTGGAGCCGGTCCGCAGCCCATGACTTATGCCGTGTCCGAAATACGATCCGCCGGCAAGCCGCGTCGCAAGCGGCTATCCCACGCCGCTATCGAGCCATGGCTCTATCTCAGCCCGGCGATCATCCTGCTGATCGTGGTGCTTTTGGTGCCGCTGGTCATCGGCATCAGTTATTCGTTCCGCAAGTTCTCGGCTTTCAAGTCCGAATATGTCGGGCTCGGACAGTATCAGGCGATGCTGTCGGATCAGGTGCTGGGGCAGGCGCTGGTCAACACCTTGTGGTGGACGGCGGCCAGCCTGTTTTTCCAGTTCTTCCTCGGTCTCGGCCTGGCGCTGCTGCTCGACAAGCCTTTCCCGGGTCGCAAGGCGGTGCAGGCGCTGGTGTTCCTGCCCTGGGCGGTGCCGTCCTTCCTTTCGGGCCTGACCTGGGCCTGGCTGTTCAATCCGATCATCGGGCCGCTGCCGCATTGGCTGTTCGCGCTGGGGCTGAAGGCAGAGCCGACCAACATTCTGTCCGATCCTTCAACCGCCATGTGGGGGCCGATCATCGCCAATGTCTGGTTCGGCATTCCTTTCTTCGCCATCACGCTTTTGGCGGCGCTGAAATCCATTCCATCCGAGTTGCACGAGGCAGCGGCGATCGACGGCGCTTCTCCCTGGCAGCGCTTCACCAAGGTCACGCTGCCGTTCCTGGCGCCGACCATCGCCATCACCGTCATGCTGCGCACCATCTGGATCGCCACCTTCGCCGACCTGATCTTCGTCATGACAGAGGGCGGACCGGCCGGCTCGACCACCACGGTGCCGGTCTACATCTATGTCAGCGCCTTCAAGTCGCTGGACAAGGGCTATGCGTCGGCGGTGGCCGTGCTGCTGCTCGTCCTGCTCATTGCCTATGCGATTGCGCTGATCGGCATCCGTCGCACACTGGTGAGGCACGTCTGATGATCGCAGGACGTTCAGCCTCGCAGCGCTTCCTTGGCGGCATCGGCCTCTATGCCGCCATCGCCGCCTATGTGATCTTCGCCCTGTTTCCGATCTACTGGACGCTGAAGATCTCGGTCACGCCGGAGCGGCTTCTCTATTCCGAAGGCATCACTTTCTGGCCGTCGCAAATGACGTTGCAGAACTTCGTCACTGTGCTCGATGCCACCGATTTCCCGCGTTATTTCCTCAACAGCGTCATCGTCTCGGTATCGACCGCGGCCCTGGTGACGGTCGTTGCGACGCTCGCCGGTTACGCCATGTCGCGTTTCACCTTTCGCGGCAAGGCGGCGCTGGCGCTGATGCTGCTTTTGACCCAGACCTTTCCGCTGGTGATGGTCATTCCGCCGATCTACCGCGTGATGGGACAGATCGGTCTGATCAACAGCCTGACCGGGCTGATCATCATCTACACCGCCTTCAACACCGCCTTCGCCACCTTCCTGATGCAGTCCTTCTTCGATGGTATTCCGAAGGACCTGGAAGAGGCGGCAATGATCGACGGCTGCACGCGTGCACAAGCGATGCGCAAGGTGATCGTGCCGCTGACGCTGCCGGGCATGGGTGCGACGCTGGGGTTTGTCTTCACCGCCGCGTGGAGCGAGCTTTTGTTCGCGCTGATGCTGATCTCCAGCGACGACCAGAAGACCTTTGCCGTCGGCCTGCTCACCTTCATCGGCAAGTTCGCCGTCGACTGGGGGCAGATGATGGCGGCGTCCATCCTGGCGCTGATCCCGGTCTGCATCTTCTTCGCCTTCCTGCAACGCTATCTCGTCACCGGCCTGACCGCCGGCGCCGTCAAAGGATAGATCGATGGCCTCTGTTACGCTCGAAAAAGTCCGCAAGGACTATGGCGCCGTCCGCGTCCTGCACGCGGTCGACCTTGAGATCGCCGACGGCGAGTTCGTCGTCCTCGTCGGGCCGTCCGGCTGCGGCAAGTCGACTTTGCTGCGCATGATCGCGGGGCTGGAAGAGGCTTCCGGTGGCGAGATCCGCATCGGCGAGCGGCTGGTCAACGACGTCGCGCCGAAGGACCGCGACATCGCCATGGTGTTCCAGTCCTACGCGCTCTATCCGCATATGGATGTGTCGAAGAACATGGGCTTCAGCCTGCTCCTGAAGAAGGCGGAGAAGACCACGATCGACGCGCGGGTGGACGGCGCCGCCAAGCGGCTCGGGTTGGACACCTTCCTGCAACGCCTGCCGCGGCAATTGTCCGGTGGCCAGCGCCAGCGCGTCGCCATGGGGCGCGCCATCGTGCGCGATCCCAAGGTGTTCCTGTTCGATGAGCCGCTTTCCAACCTCGACGCCAAGCTGCGCGTCCATATGCGCGCCGAAATCAAGGCGCTGCACCAGCAATTGAAGACGACCTCGGTCTATGTCACCCACGACCAGATCGAGGCGATGACCATGGCCGACCGGATCGTCGTCATGCATGACGGGATGATCCAGCAGGTCGGTGCGCCGCTCGATCTCTATGACCGGCCGGCCAACATGTTCGTCGCCGGCTTCATCGGCTCACCGGGCATGAATTTCCTGCCGGCGACGGTTCGCAACGGCGGGAAGTCAGAAGCGGTGCTGGCCGACGGCCAGACACTGCGGCTGCCGGACGGCCTGCCGCTGAAGGATGGCGACGCGATAACCGTCGGCCTGAGGCCCGAGCATATCCGGCTGGCGGATGACGGTGCGCTGCAGGGCGAGGTGGTGGTGGTGGAGCCGCTCGGCCTGTCGACGCAGTTCTATGTCAAGCTGGCCGGCCAGCTGCTTTGCGTCTTCGCCATGGGCCGTGCCGGCGTGAAGCCCGGCGACATCGTGCGGCTGTCAGCCGATCCGGCCTCGCTGCATCTGTTCGATCCGAAAGGCGGCGATCGCATCGGCTGAGGGAACTCAGCCCGGGCTGAGGGCACCCCAGCCCACGGTGCTAACAAAAACGCCGCCCAATGGGCGGCGTTTTTGTTTGCGGAGGGCAAACCCAGATTACTTGATCTTGGTTTCCTTGAATTCGACGTGCTTCTTGGCGACCGGGTCGTACTTGCGGAACGACAGCTTGTCGGTCTTGGTGCGGCTGTTCTTGCTGGTCACGTAGAAGAAACCGGTGTCGGCGGTCGACAGAAGCTTGATCTTGATGTTTGCGGCTTTGGCCATGATATCAGTCCATTAATGTTCGTGGAGTTTTGGCCGCTGGAGCACGGGCAAACACCCGGACGCGGGAAACTTGGCGCGACACATAAAGAACGCGCCCGGAAAGTCAAGCCCGGCGGAGTTGATGTGGCCCGCCGCGGCCGGAAAACGGCTTCAAATCATGCTGTTTCCGCCTCGGGCGCGGCGACCTTCTTCCAGTCTCCGGTCGTGTTCCACCAGCGATTCGGATTGGCGCGGTCGTCCAGTCCCTTGGAACGGCTGGCAAGGATCGGCTGGAGGCGGATCACCGGTTCCTGATAGGAGTGGGCCTGGAAAATCGCTTCGACGACACGGGCGGCCAATGCCTGGTCGTCGGGCAGTTCGAACGAAACCTCCACCGTGCCAGGGCGTCGCCGCAATTCGGTTTCGGCACCGGCGGCAGCACCGTCGAGTGGCCTGTAGCGCTCGATGCCATGCGCCGACTGATAGGCGTTGCGGTCATACTTGCCCATGACCAGCGGCGCTATCGCTACCACCGCATCCATGATGCGGTCGACATCGGCGGCCGGCGCCTGGAAACTCACAAGCAGGAGCAGTGTCATTCGCAACGAAGTGGTTTCAAAGCCGCTGTCGATCATGGGAGTGTCCTCAACTTCAGGTGTCTTGAGGCAACTTTATAGCCGGGGGCTGCTGACATGGTTCTGTCAGCAGCCTGCCATCACGCCACTGTGGAATGCGGCGGCTCGGTCGCGCTACAGGACAATCTTGCGGATCAGCCTGACGCAGACGAGGGCTACATAGGCGGCGAAGAACAGGCCGAGCGACCAGCCGAAGCCGGACGGACCGAACGCGTCCATGCCGATGCCGATCGCCTGCGGGCCGAGCACCATGCCGACGCCATAGCAAAGCACGAAGGCGGCATTGGCGGATGCCAGTTCGTGGCCGGAAAGCTGCGAGCCGAGATGGGCAAGGCCGATCGTGTACATGGCAGCGACGACACCACCCCAGACGAACAGAAGCGCGGCCATCAGGTGCCAGTTCTCGGCGAAGAAGGGCATGAAGATCGTGCCGGCAAGGCCGACAGTGGCGCAGGCCAGCAGCAGATAGCGGCGGTCGCTGACGCGGTCGCTGATCATGCCGATGGGGATCTGCAACAGCACATTGCCGAGACCGATCATGGTCAAGAGAAGGGCCGCGTCGGCTTCGGAATAGCCGATGCGGTTGCCGTAGACCGGGAACAGCGCAAAGCCGCCGGTTTCGACCGCGCCAAACACCAGCACCGCGGCGGTCGCCGTCGGCACCAGCCAGATGTAGCGGAGGAAGTTGCTTGTCTCGCCGTCGGAGACGATCGTCGGGCTCTCATTGCGCGCCGCCAGCACGGGTATCGCGGCCAACGTCACCAATCCGATGATGACGCCGAAAGGCCTGAAGCCGGAGCTGCCGAGATGGGCGAACAGCCACGGTCCGGCGGCAAAGCCGAGCGACAAGACAGTGGCGTAGATGCCGAGGACAAGGCCACGCCGGTGTGGCGGCGCCGAGGTGCTGATCCAGAATTCCGACAGGATGAACAGCACCGTCAGCGCGATATGCAGCACGATGCGCAGTGGGAACCACATCCAGAAATCCGGCGCGAAATGGAAGCCGACAAACGCCAGGGCGCCGGCGGCAATCATGGCAATCATGGTCCAGGCGACGCCGAACCGCATGGCGAGCGGTGTGGCCAGCGGCGCACCGGCGATCGATGCCAGGCCAGCGACGGCCGTGTTGAGGCCGATCATCGAAGCCGAATGGCCACGCGTTTCCAGGATGACGCTGAGCAGTGGCATGCCGAGGCCGATGGCGATGCCGACGACGCTGATCGACGAGATCGCCGCCACCATCGGCAGCCAGTGTACGCGCTCGTCGCCCTGTGGTTGGGTATCGACCGTCATGGGATGCTGGACACTCTACAGAAGTTCGCGGGTGAAGCGGTTGCGGACAAGCCGGTAAAAGGGCACCGGGCCGCCCGGACGCAGCAGCGGATCATGGGCGAGCCGTTTTTCCAGCTCGTCCAGGATCATCCGGGTGATGTCGGGAATGTCAGCTTCCCTGGCCTTGGCAAGCGGCAGCCAGACTAGCTCTTCGAGTTCATTGGTCGGACCGCCACCGGGCAGTTCGACCGCGACATCGTCGCGCCAGGCGCTGAAGAACCGCGTGTCGAAACGGCGCACCCGGTTGGGCGGCGTGATGGCGCGCGCGATGAAGCGCAGCATGTCCAGAGAGGGCCGCACGCCGTGTTCGGCAAAGCCTTGCCAATCGGCCCTGGCCGTGGCGAAGGCGCCTTTGCGGCCGATCAGCAGCCCGGCTTCTTCATAGGTCTCGCGGATCGCCGACAAGGCGATGGCGCGGGCCCGGGCCGTGCTCGTGCGGCCGGGACCGGCGAGGAGCTTTGCTTCCTGTTCCGGGTGCAAGGCGGTCGCGATCGGGATGCGGCTGTCGGCTGGGTCGGTACGGCCGCCGGGAAAGACGAACTTGCCTGGCATGAAGGCATGGCCGGCGTGGCGGCGGCCCAACAAGACCAGAACCTCATCGCCCCTGCGGTCGAGAAGGATCAGGGTTGCCGCGTCGCGCGGGCGAATTGGCTGGTCGCTATGAGCGATCATGCTCCGCTCGATCCTGTCGACTTCCGCCTTGGTCATACCGTCCATGCGCAGGACCTAGCGGAAACTTCTGGCAAGCGAAAGTGGCCTTTCACGGTCGGTATGTTGCGCCAGCGCGCGCAGCCGAGCTTGGCCTAAACCCCGGGATGGGGCTCGATCATGTCCTGCTCGCCGCCAAAGCCGTGCATATAGAAGGCCCATTGCAGTCCGATGACGGCACCTTTCACGGGTTGCAAAAGCGCCACCGACAAAAGGATGGTCAACGGCACCCAGATAGCGATGTGCTGCCATGTGGACAAGGTCGATGTCGCCTCCACGCCCATGAAGGCGCCGAGGACGATATGACCGACGATGACGATGACGAGATAGGCGGGCAGGTCGTCGGCGCGATGGTGATGAAGTTCCTCACCGCAGACACTGCATGTGTCGACGGTCTTGGTGAAGGCGCGAAACAGCTTGCCTTCGCCGCAACGCGGGCAGCGGCCGAGCAGGCCGCGCTTCATTGCAGTCCACAGCGGACGGGCAACCCGGCCCGAGTGATGTTCGCCGCCAAAAATCTGTTGTTCCATCATCGTCTCCTGCCGCGCGAACCCGGTCGCGATTGCGACGCACGGGCGCGGCCTTTGGCCTTGTGAAACGACCGCTTGGAGCCGGGCAAAGGCTTCGGATCGGTCAACATCTCGAAGCGCATCGCGCCGGCCATCGGCGCCACCTCGATCAATCGGACCTCGACGCGGTCCGCGAGCTGGTAACCCTTGCCCGAGCGTTCCCCGAACAGGGAGCGGGCCGTTTCGTCGTATATATAGTAATCGCCGTTCAAGGTTGACACCGGTATGAAACCATCCGCGCCATACTGCGGCAATTGGACAAATAGTCCCGATTTGGTGACGCCGGAGATGCGGGCGTCGAACCGGTCGTCCACGCGCTCGGCGAGATAGGCCGCAATCAGCCGGTCGACCGTGTCCCGCTCGGCCGCCATTGCGCGGCGTTCCGTGCCGGAGATCAGCACCGCGACATCTTCGAGCCGTGCCGCTTCGTCCTGCGTCAGCCCGCCCGGACCGAGCCCGAGTGCGGCAATAAGTCCGCGATGCACGATGAGGTCGGCGTAGCGCCGGATCGGCGATGTGAAATGTGCGTAGCGCCTGAGATTGAGGCCGAAATGGCCAATGTTCTTCGGCGAGTATTCGGCCTGGCTCTGCGAGCGCAGCACCACTTCGTTGACCAGTCCTTCATTGTCGGCACCGCGCACGCGCTCCAGGATGCCGTTGAACTGGCTTGGCCGCATCTGGGCGCCGCGCGCCAGCGACAGGCCCAGCGTCTGCAAAAATTCGCGCAGCGATTCCTGCTTGGCCAGCGAAGGCGCGTCATGGACGCGGTAGACCAGATCCTGCTTCTTCGCCTCCAGCGTCTCGGCGGCGGCGACGTTGGCCTGGATCATGAATTCTTCGATCAGTTTGTGGGCATCGAGCCGTTCCGGCACAATGACACGATCGACGGTGCCATCCGGCTTGAGCATGATCTTGCGCTCCGGCAGGTCGAGTTCGAGCGGCTGGCGGCCGTCGCGCCCGCGCTTGAGGATCGCATAGGCGTCCCACAGCGGCTTCAGCACCGTGTCGAGGATCGGTCCGGTCTTGCCGTCCGGCATGCCGTCGATCGCTGCCTGCGCCTGCGGATAGGCGAGCTTTGCCGCCGACTTCATCATGACGCGGTGGAAGGAGTGCCTGATCTTGTGGCCATCGGCGGAGAAGGTCATGCGCACCGCCAGCGCCGGCCGGTCCTGACCTTCGCGCAGCGAACAGAGATCGTTGGAGATGCGCTCGGGCAGCATCGGCACGACGCGATCCGGGAAATAGACCGAATTGCCGCGCTTCAGCGCTTCGCGGTCGAGTGCCGTGCCATAGCGGACATAGGCGGCGACATCGGCGATAGCGACCGTGATGAGCACGCCGCCAGGGTTCTTCTCATCGACATCCGATGTGGCGAAGACGGCATCGTCATGGTCCTTGGCGTCGGCCGGATCGATGGTGACCAGCGGCAGCTCGCGCCAGTCCTCGCGGTGGTCCATCGTTGCCGGCTTGACCGCTTCGGATTCGGCGATGACGTCGGCCGGGAAGATATGCGGGATGTCGTGGGCGTGGATGGCGATCATCGAGACCGCCTTTTCGCTGGTCAGCGAACCCAGCACGTTGAGCACCTTGGCTCTCGGCAGCCCATAGCGGGAGGCCCGCGCCGGCTCGACCTCGACCAGGTCGCCATTCTTGGCGCCGTTCTGGAATTCCTTGTCGACGATCAGCTCCGGCTGGCGCCGTTCCACCGGCTCGATGCGCAGGGTGCCGTCCTGAAGCACGCGAAAGATGCCGAGAACGGCATCGGTGCGCTTCTCGAAGATCTTCATCACCCGGCCGGTATAGGCGGGGCCGGTCGGCTCATCGGTCGGGAAGGTCTTGGCCAGCACGCGGTCGCCAATGCCGGGCGCCGGACCGTTGCCGCCACGCGAGACGCGGATCGAGACCACCGGCGGCTCGCCCGTGCCCACGGCCTCCGCCGGATGCGCCAGCAAAATGCCGTCGCCATCGCGGCCAAAAATGTCGAGCACCGCTACAGGGGGCAGGGCACCGACGCGGGCCAGTCGCTTGCGTTCCTTGGTCAGGACGCCTTCGTCCTGCAGGTCGCGCAAAATGTCCTTCAACCAGATGCGGTCGTCGCCGCGCAACGCGAACGCCTTGGCGATGTCGCGTTTTCCGGCGCGGTCTGGATTTTCGGCGATGTAGCGCAGGATTTCGTCACGCGATGGCCGATAGTCATCCTTGACCCCGGCCCTCGTGTCGGCGGTGCGCGGATCGCCGTGGCTTCTACCGGTGATCCTGCGCGCCACGCTGACCTATCCTTTTTTCTTCGCGGCCGGCTTCTTGGCCGCCGCTTTCTTGGTTGCAGGCGCCTTCTTGGTTGCAGGCGCCTTGGCCGCCGCCGCGGCCTTGCGGAACGGCTTCTTGCCGCCACCACCCTTGGCTTCCTTCTCGGCAATCAGCGCCAGCGCGTCCTCGATGGTCACCGATTGCGGGTCCTTGCCTTTCGGCAGTGTGGCGTTGACCTTGCCGAAATTCACGTATGGTCCGTATTTGCCGTCGCGCACGACGATCTTGCCGCCACCGTCGGGATGGTCGCCAAGCTCCTTGAGAGCCGCCGGTGTGCCGCCATTGCGGCCGCCCTTGCCCTTCAACTGCTTCTCGGCGATCACCGACACGGCGCGATTGAGGCCGATCGAGAACACATCCTCGATGCTGTCGAGATTGGCATAGGTGCCGTCATGCAGCACGAACGGACCATAGCGGCCGAGCCCGGCCGAGATCATCTTGGCCGTTTCTGGATGCTGGCCGACATCGCGCGGCAGCGACAGCAGGGCAAGCGCCTTTTCATGATCGATCGAATCGGGTGTCCAGCCCTTGGGCAGGCTCGAGCGCTTGGCTTCCTTGCCGTCGCCGCGCTGCAGATAGGGGCCGAAGCGGCCACTGCGCAGCGTGATTTCCTCTGATGTGTACGGATCCTTGCCAATCACCTTGGTGCCGTCCTCGCCGCCGCCGTTCTCGCCGTTGGGATTGGCGGCGTCGCCGAGCTGACGGGTGAAGGAGCATTCGGGATAGTTCGAGCAGCCGACAAAGGCGCCAAACTTGCCGAGCTTCAGCGACAGATTGCCGGTGCCGCATTTCGGGCAGATGCGGGGGTTCGAGCCGTCTTCCCGCGCGGGGAACACCAGCGGCGCCAGTTCCTCGTTCAGCGCGTCGAGAACGTCGGTGACGCGCAGTTCCTTGATGTCGCCGACGGCGCCGGAAAAATCCTTCCAGAAGTCGCGCAGCACGTCCTTCCAGGCGAGCTTGCCGTCCGAGATCTCGTCGAGCTTTTCCTCGAGGGACGCGGTGAAGTCGTATTCGACATAGCGCTTGAAGAAGCTTTCGAGAAAGGCCGACAGCAACCGGCCCTTGGCCTGCGGCACCAGCCGACGCTTGTCGATGGTGACGTAGTCGCGGTCCTCGAGCGTCTTCAGGATCGCCGTATAAGTGGAAGGTCGGCCAATGCCGAGCTCTTCCAGCTTCTTGATCAGCGAGGCTTCCGAATAACGCGGCGGCGGCTCGGTGGTGTGCTGGGTGGCGTTGATCGCCTGCCGCGCAAGCTGCTCGCCGGCGCGGATCTCCGGCAGCCGACGGTTCTCCTCGTCCTCCGAATCGTCGTCCTTCTGGTCGGTGTAGGCGGCGATGAAGCCGTCGAAGCGAACGACGGAGCCGATGGCGCGAAGTTCCGCCGTGCGGGTTCCATTGACCGCCTCGATCTCGGCGGTGGTGCGCTCGATCTCGGCCGGCTGCATCTGGCTGGCGATGGCGCGCTTCCAGATCAACTCATAGAGCCGCATCTGGTCGGAATCGAGATATTGCCTGACCGATGCCGGGGTGCGCATGAAATCCGTCGGGCGGATCGCTTCGTGCGCTTCCTGCGCATTCTTGGCCTTGGCGGTATATTGGCGCGGCTTTTCCGGCAGATATTTCGGGCCGAACTCCTTGGCGATGGCGTCGCGGGCGGCCGAGATCGCCTCGGGGGCCATCTGCACGCCGTCGGTTCGCATATAGGTGATCAGGCCGGTGGTTTCGCCGCCGATCTCCATGCCTTCATAAAGGCGCTGCGCCACCTGCATGGTGCGGCTGGCCGAAAAACCGAGACCTGATGAGGCGGCCTGCTGCAGTGTCGAGGTGGTGAAGGGCGGACCGGGATTGCGCTTGGTGGGCTTGGCTTCCACCGACACCGCCTTGAAGGTCGCGCCTTCGAGCATCGACTTGATGTCGTCGGCCTGCGCCTTGTTGGAAATGTCGAGCTTCTGCAGCTTCTTGCGATCGAAGGCGGTCAGCCGCGCTTCGAAATTCTCGTTGCGCGGCGTGCCGAGGAGGGCGGCGATCTGCCAGTATTCCTCGCGGATAAAGCGCTCGATTTCGGATTCGCGATCGCAGACCAGACGCAATGCAACCGACTGGACACGGCCGGCCGAGCGGGCGCCCGGCAACTTGCGCCACAGCACAGGCGAGAGCGTAAAGCCGACGAGATAATCAAGCGCCCGGCGAGCGAGATAGGCATCGACCAGCGGCGCATCGATCTGGCGCGGATTGGCCATCGCTTCCAGCACCGACGACTTGGTGATGGCGTTGAAAACGACGCGGCTGACCGGTTTGTCCTTGAGCGCGCGCTTCTGCTTCAGCACTTCCAGCACGTGCCAGGAAATCGCCTCGCCTTCGCGATCCGGGTCGGTGGCGAGGATCAGGCCGTCGGCATCCTTGACCGCCTTGGCGATGTCGGCAAGCCGCTTGCCCGAGGCGGTGTCGACCGTCCAGGACATGGCAAAATCCTCGTCCGGACGCACCGAGCCATCCTTGGCCGGCAAATCGCGGACATGGCCGAACGAGGCTAGAACCTTGTAGTTCTTGCCGAGGTATTTGTTGATTGTCTTTGCCTTGGCCGGCGATTCGACGACGACGACGTCCATGAGGTCTCATATCAGCTGTGATGCGGCAGAAGAATTCCGCTGCTCGCGACGAAATCTCGTTCTATTTGTCGCTCACATGGCTGCGCTTTTGCATCCGGTCAAGGGGAAGCGTCCCAAATTGCGGGGATGCCCGTAGCAATACACTCTTAGAGTGTATGATGGAAATCACAGAATTCTTGCTGATGGAGATGGTGGTCCCCAGTCGCCGGAACGACCCGTTTCATTTTACGGCGAGTCGCGGAAAACCCGCCGGAATGCCGCGCCGGGACCGGGCGACATGGTCGACAAACAAGAGCTGGCCGCCGGCTGCATGGGATGCCTGGCGACCAGCATGTCCCGCCGGCGGGCGGGAATTGGCATTGAGGGCCCTAGTTGGCCTTGACGACGTGCCAGACGTCGGCGACGCCGTCGCCGCTCATGTCGCCGGCCTTCTTGTCTTTGACGAAGGTGTAGACCGGCTTGCCGTCATAGGCCCACATCTTGCTGCCGTCGGTGCGGTCGACAACGCTCCATTCGTCATCTCCCTTGGCGCCAGCCTCGGCCTTCAGCGGCGGCCAGTTGGTGGCGCATTTGTCGTAGCAGTTGGACTTGCCCTTCCCGTCCTTGTCATAGGTATAGAGGGTCATGCCGTTGGCGTCGGTGTAGATCTTGGTGCCACCGACCTCGGCTTCCTTCCACGCGTCGGCGGCGAAGGATGCGGCGGTGCTGAGCAAAAGCGCGGCTAACCCGACTGTTATGATTTTCATGGGGATCTCCCTGGATGTTCCAAAGAGGCGCGGGAAATCGCGGCCTCACTGTCTCAACGCCAGCCGCAGGTCCTTTCTTCCCTGGCCTCAGCATGCAGCGACGACTTGCCACAAAATGGTGATTGGTGGAGAAGCGGCGTCGAGCCTATATCGGCGGCGGGACAGTCGGAGTTTTGGAATGGCATTGGACATCGGCTATGTCAGCGCGGTCGGGGCGGGGGCCATCTCGTTCCTGTCACCGTGCGTGCTGCCGCTGGTGCCTCCCTATCTCTGCTATATGGCGGGCGTCTCGGTCGACGATTTTCGCGGCGATGCGGGCGTGACGGCTCGGGAAGGCACGCGCGGCGCGCTGCTCTATTCATCGGTCGCCTTCGTGCTCGGCTTCTCGACCGTGTTCGTGGCGCTCGGCGCCGGCGCCTCGACCATCGGCCATTGGCTACGCGTCTGGCAGGAGCCGCTGGCGATGGCGGCCGGTGTGCTCATCATCCTGATGGGCCTGAATTTCCTTGGCATCCTGCGCATTCCGCTGCTGTCGCGCGAGGCGCGCTTCCAGTCGCAGGGAAAGCCGGCAAATGCCCTTGCTGCCTATGTCATGGGACTGGCCTTCGCCTTCGGCTGGACGCCGTGCATCGGCCCGGTGCTGGGGCCGATCCTGACGCTGGCCGGCGGGCGTGAAACCGTGGGTGAGGGCGCGCTGCTGCTCGCCGCCTATTCGCTTGGCCTCGGCATCCCGTTCCTGGTCGCGGCACTGTTTTCCGGCGCCTTCATGCGCTTCCTCGGCAAATTCCGCGTCCATCTCGGCCGCGTCGAAAAGGCCATCGGCGCGCTGCTGGTTGTCGCCGGCGTGTTCTTCCTCACCGGCGGCGTGCAGACGGTGTCCTACTGGCTGTTGGAGAATTTCCCGGTGCTGGGGCGGCTGGGGTAGGGCCTTGGCTGGCTACAAACCGCATGCTTGCCCCCAGTCTTGAACGACGGACCCGCTGAGCAAGAGTCAGCTGCTATTCCGTTTCCGCGATCTCACCGGAATTTAACCGCATTGGTGCAGCATGGCGCCACTGCTATCCTGTCTTGATTCCCAACCCTTTTCATATGGTTGTCCTTCCATGAGCCAGAGAACCTGCCTGTCCGTCATCCTTGCCGCCGGCGAAGGCACGCGCATGAAAAGCGCGTTGCCGAAGGTCCTGCACCAGATCGCCGGTCTGCCGATGGTCGCCCATGTCGTGAAGGCCGCCGAAACCGCCGGTGCCGGCGACCAGGTGCTGGTGATCGGCCACGGGGCGGAAGAAATGCGCAAGGCCGCGGCAAAATTCGCGCCTGACGCCGAGACCTATGTGCAGGAAAAGCGCCTCGGCACCGCGCACGCCGTGCTTGCCGCTCGCGAAGCGATATCAAGGGGTTACGACGATGTCCTGGTGATGTTCGGCGACACGCCGCTGATCGACCCGGGCGCGCTCACCGTGGCGCGGCTGAAACTGGCCGAAGGCGCGGCCGTGGCGGTCATCGGCTTTCGCACGCCCAATCCAACCGGCTATGGCCGGCTGATCGAAAAGGGCGGCAAGCTGGTCGCCATCCGCGAGGAGAAGGACTGCAGCGACGAAGAGAAGAAGATCACCTTCTGCAATGGCGGGCTGATGGCGGTGGCCGGTGGCCGGGCGCTGGAGCTGCTCGACGCGGTCGGCAACAAGAATGCCAAGGGGGAATATTACCTCACCGACATCGTCGGGATTGCCAGCGGGCACGGCCTTGATGTCGTCGCCACCGAAGCCAGTTTCGAGAATGCGCTCGGCATCAACAACCGCGCCGAGTTGGCGCAAGCCCAAGGCATCTGGCAGCAGCGCCGGCGGCACGAGGCAATGCTGTCGGGCGTGACGCTGATAGCGCCCGAGACCGTGTTCTTCTCGCACGACACCGAGATCGGCGCCGACACGATCGTCGAGCCCAATGTCTGGTTCGGCCCGGGCGTGAAAATCGCCACGGGCGCCAAGATCCACGCCTTCAGCCATATCGAAGGCGCCACCATTGCCTCGAACTGCGACGTCGGACCGTTCGCGCGGCTGAGGCCGGGCGCCGATCTCAGGCAAAAGGCAAAGGTCGGCAATTTCTGCGAGGTCAAGCAGGCGACCATCGAGGAGGGCGCCAAGGTCAACCACCTGACCTATATCGGCGATGCCCGCGTCGGCGCTGGCGCCAATATCGGCGCCGGCACCATCACCTGCAACTATGATGGCTATTCGAAGTTCTTCACCGACATCGGCGAAGGGGCTTTCATAGGCTCGAATTCCGCGCTGGTGGCGCCGATAACGATCGGCAAGGGCGGCTACATCGCCTCGGGCAGCGTCATCACCGAAGACGTGCCCGATGATGCCCTGGCCTTCGGCCGCGCCCGCCAGAAGACGATCCCAGGCAAAGGCAAGGAATTGCGCGAACGGTTTGCCGCGGCGGCGGCCGCGAAGAAGAAAGCTGGCGCCGACCACTAGCGATTAGCCGGTTATGCCGTTGCCGAAAGCGGCGGTCACTTCGATCTTGCCGACGATGGCCTTGTTCAAATCATCGAGGTCTTCGGCAGGGATCCAGTATTCCAGATGCGCCTTGCTGCCGGCGTGCTCGACCCGGTAGCTGTCGAGAAAGCTCTTCAGCACGTCAAACCGCGTCACGAATCCTGCCCCGCTGGCGGGCACATTCCAGTCGCGCGCGATCTGCACGGCATAGGCTTCCGACAGGACCGGATAGAAAATCGGCTGCTCGGGCAGGCGGGGCGGAAATGCCCGCATTTCCGAAATTTCGATGAGCTTGAGCTCTTCAGGCCCTACTGGCCGCCAGAGTGTCACGACAGGTATGGCTTCGTTCATATTGTCAATCCTAGCTTTTTGCTCGCGCGTCGCAACTCTCCGCCCTAAGTGGCGGCGGCCATAAAGCGAATGATTTCAGTAACCGGATTGCAAGGGCAGTCTGTCATGATAGAGCCTGTGTGAGACGATCCCGGCTGATACGGGACGAAATGCAATGTGACTTTCGCGGCAGGCCGGCGATCCCTAAATAGCGCTGGGTTTCTGCAAGGAATCGGGGCTGTCTGCATGTGCGGTATCGTTGGAATCGTCGGCCATTCGCAGGTTGCGCCGCGCATCGTCGATGCGCTGAAGCGGCTCGAATATCGCGGCTATGACTCGGCCGGTGTCGCCACCATCGAGCATGGCCAGCTTGCCCGCCGCCGCGCCGAGGGCAAGCTGATCAATCTCGAACGCAAGTTGAAGGACGAGCCACTCAACGGCACGATCGGCATCGGCCACACGCGCTGGGCGACGCATGGCGTGCCGAACGAGACCAATGCGCATCCGCATTTTTCCGACGGCGTCGCCATCGTCCATAACGGCATCATTGAGAATTTCGCCGAGCTGCGCGACGAGCTGATCCGCGACGGCTACAGTTTTTCCTCGCAGACTGACACCGAAGTCGTCGCCCATCTGGTGGCGCGCGAACTGACCAAGGGGCTGAAGCCGGTCGAGGCCGCGCACCAGGCGCTGAAGCGGCTGCAAGGCGCCTTTGCGCTGGCCATCATGTTCAAGGGCGACGAGGATCTTATCGTCGGCGCGCGCAATGGCCCGCCACTGGCTGTCGGCCATGGCGATGGCGAGATGTTCCTGGGCTCCGACGCCATCGCGCTCGCCCCGTTCACCAATTCAATCACCTATCTGGAAGACGGCGACTGGGCGGTGGTGCGTCGCGACGGTGTCATCATTTTCGACATCGACGGCAAAAAGGTCGACCGCAAACGCCAGCAGTCGCTTTCGACCAGCTTCATGGTCGACAAGGGCAATCGCCGCCATTTCATGGAAAAGGAAATCCATGAACAGCCCGAGGTGATCTCGCACACGCTGGCGAACTATCTGGATTTCGTCGGTGGCGTCTGCAAGCCGCTTGACCTGCCGTTCGATTTTGCCAGGATCAACCGGCTGGCGATTTCGGCCTGCGGCACCGCATATCTCGCCGGCCTGATCGGCAAATACTGGTTCGAGCGCTATGCGCGGCTGCCGGTCGACATCGATGTCGCCTCGGAATTCCGCTACCGCGAGATGCCGCTGTCTGCGGACGATGCCGCCTTCTTCATCTCGCAGTCGGGTGAGACCGCCGACACACTGGCCTCGTTGCGCTATTGCCGCAAGGCGGGGATGAAGATCGGCGCGGTCGTCAACGTGCGTGAATCGACCATGGCGCGCGAATCCGACGTCGTGCTGCCGACTTTGGCCGGCCCGGAGATCGGTGTCGCTTCGACCAAGGCCTTCACCTGCCAGCTCTCGGTGCTGGCCTCGCTTGCCGTGCGTGCCGGCGTGGCGCGCGGGACGATTTCGAAGGAGCAGGAGAAAACTCTGGTGCGCGAGCTTTCGGAAGCGCCGCGCTACGCCAACCAGGTGCTCAAGCTTGAAGAGCAGATCGAACGGATCGCACGGGAATTGTCGCGCTACAGCGATGTGCTCTATCTCGGCCGCGACACCAATTTCCCGCTGGCCATGGAAGGGGCGCTGAAGCTCAAGGAAATCTCCTATATCCATGCCGAGGGCTATGCCGCGGGCGAGTTGAAGCATGGCCCGATCGCGCTGATCGACGAGAACATGCCGGTGATCGTCATCGCCCCGCATGACCGGATTTTCGAAAAGACCGTGTCGAACATGCAGGAAGTGGCGGCGCGTGGCGGCAAGATCATCCTGATCACCGACGGCAAGGGCGCGGCGCTTGCGAGCGTGAAGACGATGGAAACGATCGTGCTGCCGGACGTGCCCGAAATCATCTCGCCGATCATCTACGCGCTGCCGATCCAGATGCTCGCCTATTTCACCGCCGTATTCATGGGTACCGACGTCGACCAGCCGCGCAATCTGGCGAAATCGGTGACGGTGGAATAGGCGCCTTTAAAAACTTCGCAGTTCCAAAGCGCCTTCCGGTTCACTAATGTTGCGTTGCAACCTGCGCCCGGTGGACCATGTCCGATGCTCCGAAGACCTCCGGCATGACCCGGCTGAGGAACTATTTCCTCACAGGCTTCGTCGTCTGCGCGCCACTGGCGATCACCGCCTATATCGCCTGGTCATTCATCGGCTGGGTCGATTCCTGGGTAAAACCGTACATTCCGGCACGCTATAGCCCCGATTCCTATCTGCCGTTTCCTGTCCCGGGATTCGGACTGATCGTCGCCCTGATCCTGATCACGCTGATCGGCTTCCTGGCAGCCAACATCGTCGGCCGCGCCATCGTCAATTTTGGCGAACGCCTGCTTGGCCGCATGCCGCTGGTGCGCGGCATCTATGGTTCGCTGAAGCAGATCTTCGAGACCGTGCTGTCCAACAAGGGCGACATGTTCCGCCAGGTCGGGTTGGTCGAATATCCGCGCAAGGGCGTCTGGTCCTTGGTCTTCGTCGCCAGCGAGAAGGAAACCGAGATCAATGAGAAGCTCGATCAGGAAGGCGATCCGCTGATCGCCGTGTTCATGCCCTGCACGCCCAATCCAACGACGGGCTTTCTCATGTACGTGCCGAAGTCGGACATCGTGCTGCTCGACATGACGATCGAGGACGGCGCAAAGCTGATCGTGTCCGCCGGGCTGGTTGCGCCCGAGGTCAAGTCGAAAATGGTTGTCGTGAATGGCGAGCCGATCGAGGGCGTGCTTGCCAACCCGTCGGTTGGCGCCTTGGCTCAGCCGGCGCGCAAGAGCCGCACGGCCTCGTCGCGGCCGAACAAGTAAAGCAGCAGGCGCAGCGCAGCGCCCCGATCGGACTGCAGCTCCGGGTCGCGGGACAGGATCAGCCTCGCGTCGTCGCGGGCGGCCTCCAAAAGGTCGGCATGCGCCTCGATGCGCGCCACCTGGAAACCCGGCGTGCCGGACTGGCGGGTGCCCAGCAACTCGCCTTCGCCGCGCAGCTTCAGATCCTCCTCGGCGATCATGAAGCCATCTTCCGTCTCGCGCATCACCGACAGTCGTCGCTTGGCCGTCTCGCCAAGCGGGTCCTTGTAGAGCAGCACACAGGACGACTTGATGTCGCCGCGTCCGACGCGGCCGCGCAGCTGGTGCAGCTGGGCGAGGCCAAATCGTTCGGCATGTTCGATGACCATGACAGTGGCGTCAGGCACGTCGACACCGACCTCGATGACCGTGGTGGCGATCAGGATGCGCGTCTCGCCCTGCTTGAAGGCGCGCATCGCCTCATCCTTCTCGGCACCTTTCATGCGGCCATGAACAAGGCCGATGCGGTCGCCGAACAGCGGTTTCAGCGAAGCGAAACGGTCCTCGGCCGACATCAGCTTGATTTCTTCGGATTCCTCGACCAACGGGCAGATCCAGTAGATCTTCTGGCCACCGGCGACGGCCTCAACCATGCGGCCGAGCAGTTCGTCGAGCCGTTCGAGGGGCAGTGTGACGGTGCGGATCGGCTGGCGGCCGGTCGGCTTTTCCGTCAGCTTCGACACATCCATGTCGCCGAAGGCGGTCAGCACCAGCGTGCGCGGGATGGGTGTGGCCGTCATCACCAGCATGTCGGGCGCGTCGCCCTTGGCGGTGATGGCAAGCCGCTGATGGACGCCGAAGCGGTGTTGCTCGTCGATGACGGCGAAGACCAGGTCGTGGAAGATCACCGTCTCCTGGAACAGCGCGTGGGTGCCGACGACGATGTCGATCTCGCCGCTCGCCAGACCAGCCAGCGCGTCGGTGCGTTCGCGGCCTTTTTCACGGCCGGTCAGGATGGCGATCCGCAGCCCGGCCTTGGCGGCAAGAGGCGCGATCGTCGCCAGGTGCTGCCGCGCCAGGATTTCGGTCGGTGCCATCAGTGCTGCCTGGCCTCCGGCCTCGACGGCGCGCGCCATGGCGAGCAGCGCGACGACCGTCTTGCCGGAGCCGACATCGCCTTGCAGCAGCCGCAGCATGCGTTCGGGATCGGCGAGGTCGGCATTTATTTCGGCAAGCGCGAATTCTTGGGCAGCCGTCAACGAATAGGGCAGGGCCTTGCGCAGTCTTTCGACAATGCGGCCGTCGCCAATGAGAGGCCGCCCGGACAGGCGGCGGACTTTGGCCCGCACCAGCGCCAGCGAGACCTGGCCTGCCAGCAACTCGTCGTAGGCAAGGCGCCGCCAGGCGGCACCGTCCACGGAGACATCGATCGGGTCCGCCGGATTGTGGATGCGAGCGAGCGCATCGCCAAAGGCCGGAAAGCTCTGTCGGCGCATGAACGCGCCATCCTGCCATTCGGCCAATACAGGCAAGCGCGCGAGCGCCTGGCCGATCGCCCGGCGCAGCACCTTGCCAGAGAGCCCGGCGGTGAGCGGATAGACCGGTTCGACGAGCGGCAGGCTCTCCGCCTCGCTTGCGAGCGCGATATAGTCGGGATGGACCATGGTCGGGCGGCCGTTGAACCATTCCATGCGGCCGGAAATCACGACATGCTCACCCTCGGGCATCGCCTTTTCAAGATAAGAGGCATGAGCATGGAAGAAGGTTAGCGCGATCTCGCCAGTGTCGTCATGGGCATAAACCCGGTATGGCACCGACCTGTTGCCGCGCGGCGGCGGCTGATGACGGTCGATGCGCACGTCGAGGGTGACGATCGCGCCTTCGGCCGAACCGGCAATGCCCGGGCGGTTGCGGCGATCGATGACGGTGTGCGGCAGCACGAACAGAAGGTCGCCGGCACGCGCCGCGCGATCGCCGAGATCGACGGCGACGACCTTCTCGATCAGCGCGCCAACCTTCGGGCCCACGCCTGCAAGCGAGGTGATCGGGACGAACAAGGGGTCGAGCAGGGAAGGACGCATGATGTCAGCTTATGTCGCGACGGCCACAGCGCAAGGCTGACAGCACCTTCTATCCACGCTATATGCGCCGCAGCAAGCGAGGATGCGGCACAATGACCGGAACGACGAGATCAAGTGCCGGGTTGGCAAGCGAGGGGCTCGATGCCCGTCGCCGCAAGCTGCTGTTTCGCTCCTGGCATCGCGGCCTGCGCGAGATGGACCTGATCCTCGGCACGTTCGCCGACGCCGAAATCGGCGCCTTGACCAGCGAGGAGATCGACCAATATGAGAGGCTCCTCGACATTCCCGACACCGAATTCCTGCCCATGGTCACCGGCGAACTCCCAGTCCCGGCGGACGTTGATTGTGCCGTCCTGCAAAAGATCCTGGCTTTCCGCCACTCCATGACATTCTGAACGACGTGATTTCATGAGCCTCATCCCCACCATCGGCCTGCCGAAAGGGCGCGCCGGCCAGTTCATAGTCGACGGTGTCGCCGATGGCTATGAGGCCTTCGCGCTGGTGCAGGCAGCACTCGAGATCGCGCCCGACAAGCCGGTCCTGTTCGTGGCGCGCGACGGCCAGCGCCTGCCGGCGATCATCGAGGCGCTGTCCTTCGCGGCACCCGGACTGCCGGTGCTGGAACTGCCGGCCTGGGACTGTCTGCCCTACGACCGCGTCTCGCCTGGCTCGGACGCCGCCGCCAAGCGCCTCGATGCGCTGACCGCCATGATCGCGCTGGCGAAGAAGCCACATCGCGCCGTCATCCTCACCACCGCCAATGCGCTGCTGCAGCGCATTCCGCCGGCCGGGCTGGTCGAGGCCCAGACCTTCCATGCCAGGCAAGGCAACCAGATCGACATGAACGCACTGGTGTCGCGGCTGGAGACGTCCGGTTTCGAGCGGGTGCCGACCGTGCGGGGCATCGGTGAATTCGCGGTGCGCGGCGGCATTCTCGACCTGTTCGCGCCCGGTTGGACTGAAGCGATCAGGCTTGATTTCTTCGGCGATACGCTGGAATCGATCCGTGTCTTTGATGCCGCCACCCAGCGCACCACCGGCCAGCGCAAGTCGATGGCGCTGCAGGCGATGAGCGAAGTGGCGCTGACGCCCGAAACCATCAGCCGCTTCCGCCGCTCCTATATCGAAGCCTTTGGCGCGCCGCAGCGCGACGACGGGCTCTATGCGGCGGTCAGCGAGGGCAGGCGCTTCGCCGGCATGGAGCACTGGTTGCCGTTCTTCTACGAGCGACTGGAGACCGTGTTCGACTACCTGCCCGATACACCTGTCGTCTTCGACCATCTGGCGCATGAAGCGCTCGCCGAACGCCACACGCTGATCCTCGATCACTACGAAGCGCGCAGGAAGCAGGCCGACGGCGCGCTCAAGGATGCCGTGCCTTACAAGCCGGTGCCGCCGGACCTGCTTTATCTCTCGCCAGAAAACCTGATCGCCTCGCTTGGACCGCGCGAAGCGATCGACTTCACGCCCTTCGACGCGCCTGATGCCGGCGCGAAAAAGGTCTTTCATGCCGGCTCGCGCCACGGCCGCAGCTTCGTCGAGGAGCGCGCCGATCCGAACGTCAATGTCTTCGACGTCGTCGTCAGGCATATTGCCGACGAACGCGCGGCGCGCCGCCGGATCGTCATTGCCGGCTGGACCGAAGGCTCGCTCGACCGGCTCGGCCAGATCCTTGCCGAGCACCATCTCGGCAATCTCAAGCAAGTCGCAACGCTGGCGGAGGCGGAAAAGCTTGAGCCTGGGCAGGCGGCCCTTGCCGTGCTGCCGCTGGAATCCGGTTTCGAGACCGAAAGACTGGTCGTCGTCGCCGAACAGGACATTCTCGGCGACCGGCTGATCCGCCGCTCGAAGCGCAAGAAGCGCGCCTCGGACTTTATTGCCGAAGCCTCGGCGCTGTCGGCCGGCGACATCGTCGTCCACGCCGATCACGGCATCGGCCGTTTCATCGGCCTGCGCACCATCGAAGCTGTGGGCGCACCGCATGACTGCCTGGAAATCCACTATGCTGGCGACGACCGGCTGTTCCTGCCGGTCGAGAACATCGAGCTTCTGTCGCGTTACGGTTCGGATTCGGCCGAGGCGACGCTGGACAAGCTTGGCGGCGGCGCCTGGCAGTCGCGCAAGGCGCGGCTGAAGAAACGCCTGCTCGACATGGCCGGGCAACTGATCCGCATCGCCGCCGAACGGCAGATGCGCGCCGCACCGGCGCTGGTGCCGGCGGAGGGCCTCTATGGCGAATTCGCTGCCCGCTTCCCCTATGAGGAGACCGACGACCAGCAGACGGCGATCGACTCGGTTCGGGACGACCTTGGCGCCGGCAAGCCGATGGACCGGCTGATCTGCGGCGATGTCGGCTTTGGCAAGACCGAAGTGGCGCTGCGCGCCGCCTTCATCGCGGCGATGGAAGGGTTCCAGGTGGCGGTGGTGGTGCCGACCACGCTTTTGTCGCGCCAGCATTTCAAGACATTCTCGCAGCGCTTTTCCGGCCTGCCGATCCGCGTCGCCCAGGCCTCGCGGCTGGTCGGCGCCAAGGAACTGGCCGAAACCAAGAAGGGCATTGCCGAGGGCCAGGTCGACATCGTCATCGGCACCCACGCGTTGCTCGGTTCCGCGATCTCGTTCAAGAATCTCGGCCTGCTGATCATCGACGAGGAGCAGCACTTTGGCGTCAAGCACAAGGAACGGCTGAAGGACCTGAAAACCGATGTCCATGTGCTGACGCTGTCGGCGACGCCGATCCCGCGCACGTTGCAACTGGCGCTGACCGGCGTGCGCGAACTGTCGCTGATCGCAACGCCGCCGGTCGACCGCATGGCGGTGCGCACCTTCATCTCGCCCTTCGATCCGCTGGTGATCCGCGAGACGCTGCTTCGGGAACGCTATCGCGGCGGCCATTCCTTCTACGTTGTTCCGCGCATCAGCGATTTGGCGGAAATCCATGATTTTCTGAGGGAATCCGTACCCGAGCTGAAGGTCGCGGTGGCCCATGGGCAGATGCCGCCGGGTGAACTCGACGACATCATGAATGCCTTCTATGACGGTCAGTACGATGTGCTGCTGTCGACCACCATCGTCGAGTCCGGCCTCGACATCCCGACCGCCAACACGCTGATCATCCATCGCGCCGACATGTTCGGCCTGTCACAGCTCTATCAGCTGCGCGGCCGCGTCGGCCGCTCGAAGGTGCGCGCCTATGCGCTGTTCACGCTGCCGGCCAACCGCAAGCTGACCGACACCGCCGAGCGCCGGCTGAAGGTGCTGCAGTCGCTGGACACGCTGGGTGCCGGCTTCCAGCTGGCCAGCCACGATCTCGATATCAGAGGTGCAGGCAACCTGCTGGGTGAAGAGCAGTCCGGCCATATCAAGGAGGTCGGTTTCGAACTCTACCAGCAGATGCTTGAAGAGGCCGTCGCGGAGGTGAAGGATTCCGGCGAAGTCCAGGATGGCGGCTGGTCGCCGCAGATCGCCGTCGGCACTGCGGTGATGATCCCGGAAAGCTATGTGCCGGACCTGCAGCTCAGGCTGGCGCTCTATCGCCGTCTCGGCGATCTCGAAAACACCGAGGAAATCGATGCGTTCGGCGCCGAGCTGATCGACCGGTTCGGCCCGCTGCCGGAAGAGGTGAAGCACCTGCTCAAGATCGTCTTCATCAAGGCGCTCTGCCGCAAGGCCAATGTCGAGAAGCTCGACGCCGGGCCGAAGGGCGTCGTCATCCATTTCCGCAAGCGCGAATTCTCCAACCCGGTCGGGTTGGTCCGGTTCATCGGCGAGCAGGGGTCATTGGCCAAGATCAGGCCGGACCACAGCGTCGTGTTCGTGCGCGACTGGCCAACGGCCGAGAAGCGCCTGGCGGGTTCGGCGGTGGTGATGACGCAGTTGGCGCGGCTGGTGGAGAAGGCCGCGTAGTATCATGGCTGGCGCCTTTCGATGGAAAGGTGGCCTTCGACTGCCTGGGATTTGTTGAAAGGCAAAAGTAACTGAAGCGCAGGGATCAGGCGGTATCTGTGGGGGGCGATGTGCGACGAATGGAGCCATTGAAGTATCTTTGCTCAGGGGTTCAGATGGTCTTGCAACTCATCGCTGAAGGGGGAAATCCATGAACCCGCCAACCTTCGATGAATACTGGCTCGGCTATCTCGCTGGTCATTCGAAACCTTCGACCCGGCTTATCCACTACCTCGGCCTGTTCTTCGCGCCGATCGCCGGCGTCGCGGCGTCATTTCTTGTCGTCTGGTGGGCCTTCCTCGTCATCATTCCCATCTTCTATCTTGCTGCTCTGCTTACCCATCCTTTGCTCGAGCACAACAGCAACAAGCCTTTCGCGGATCGCCCTCTGTGGAGCGCCATCGCGCTGCTCCGTATGCTTGCACTCGACCTGACTGGAGGCCTTGGCCGCCACCTTAGGCGAGTGAACGAGGCCGCCCGACAAGCATGACAATGGCGGTCGTCGCTCTCTGCTCGGCCATTCTGCTGTTCGCAGCCGGCTTTCATCTCTATTGGGGTCTCGGCGGTCACATCGGCGTTGGCGTTTCGCTCCCGCAGCGCGAAGATGGCAGCACGGCCATGAAGGCAACGGCCTTCGGCGCCACAATTGTGGGGCTGATACTGGCGCTGGTGCTGCTGCTCATTCTTGGCCTCGTCGGCGTGATCCGTTTGCCGGTGCCGCAAGAATGGCTGAAGGCAGCCATGCTCTTTTGGGCGGTCGTCTTCAGCGCGCGAGCGCTGAGTTGGTCGAGATATGTCGGTTTGTTCAAAAAGGTCAGGACAACGCGCTTCGCCAGCTATGACACTTTGCTTTTCAGCCCTTTGTGCCTGGTTTTGGGGATAGGCTTTTTCTATCTGGGGCTGACCGACCACTTGCAATGACCTGCCGACCATCATTCGCCAGCGCTTGAATTCCGGTCTAGAATAGGAAATCGGCTTCGTGTATGGAGCCGCGATCCCCCGTATGGGGCCGGGAATGGCGGAGTATAGGCCGCTGGAAAGAGCGTTGGGTGCAGCGATGACGAAATGGTCGCCGAATTCGTGGAGAGCAAAGCCGATCAAGCAGGTTCCTGCCTATCCGGATCTTGCCGCGCTGAAGAACACGGAAGCCCAGCTGGCGACGTTTCCACCGCTGGTTTTTGCAGGTGAGGCGCGCAAGCTGAAGAAGCAGCTCGCGGCTGTCGCCGCCGGCGACGCCTTCCTTCTCCAGGGTGGCGATTGCGCCGAGAGTTTTGCAGAACACGGCGCGGACAACATCCGCGACTTCTTCCGCGTGTTCCTGCAGATGTCGGTCGTGCTGACCTTTGCCGGCGCACAGCCGGTGGTGAAGGTTGGCCGCGTTGCCGGCCAGTTCGCCAAGCCGCGCTCGTCCGACAACGAAACCAAGAGCGGTGTGACGCTGCCCAGCTATCGCGGCGACATCATCAACGGCATCGAATTCGACGCCAAGTCGCGCATTCCCGATCCTGCACGGCAGGAGATGGCCTACCGCCAGTCGGCGGCGACGCTCAACCTTTTGCGCGCCTTCGCTCAGGGTGGTTATGCCAGCCTGGAGAATGTGCATCGCTGGATGCTCGGCTTCGTGTCCGACAGTCCGCAGGGCGAGAAATACGAGTCGCTCGCCAACCGCATCACCGAGACGATGGACTTCATGACGGCCGTCGGCATCACCTCGGAAACCAATTACGCGCTGCGCGAGACCGATTTCTACACCAGCCACGAGGCGCTGCTGCTCGGCTATGAGGAGGCGCTGACCCGCGTCGATTCGACCTCCGGCGATTGGTACGCGACATCAGGCCACATGATCTGGATCGGCGACCGCACGCGCCAGCCCGACCATGCCCATGTCGAATACTGCCGCGGCATCAAGAATCCGCTTGGCCTGAAATGCGGTCCGTCGCTGACGCCGGACGGCTTGCTGGAACTGATCGACCTGCTCAATCCGGAGAACGAACCCGGTCGGCTGACGCTGATCGCGCGCTTCGGTTCCGACAAGGTCGCCGACTATCTGCCGAAGCTGGTGCGCGCGGTGAAGAAGGAAGGGCGCAGCGTTGTCTGGTCGTCGGACCCGATGCATGGCAACACCATCGAGGCCGCCGGCTACAAGACGCGGCCGTTCGACCGCATCCTGAAGGAGGTGCAGACCTTCTTCGAGGTGCATCGCGCCGAAGGCACCCATCCGGGCGGCATCCACGTCGAGATGACCGGCAAGAATGTCACCGAATGCACCGGTGGCGCGCGCGCCATCACGGCCGAGGAGCTGCAGGATCGCTACCACACGCATTGCGACCCGCGCCTCAATGCCGATCAGGCGATCGAACTGGCCTTCCTGGTTTCGGACCTGCTCAAGAAGAGCCATCCAGTCCAGCACAAGCAGGCCGTCAACGGCTGATCTTCGCCGCGATCCGAATGAACCCATGAAAGAGGCGCCCGAGAAATCCGGCGCCTTTTCTGTTTTCAGCTCAGCACCCGCGCTCCCGGCGCGCGCCGACGGGACGGGGATCGGCAAAGACCGATAATATCAGTCCTTCTTGTAGAGCAGCCAGCTCTTGCCAGCACGGCTGGCCATCGTCGAGTGCCTGGTGACGCGGTTGCGGCCGCTGACCTTGGAGCGATAAAGCGCCCGGTCGGCCTTGGTATAGAGGTCTTCGGGCCCATCGGCTTCGGATGCCATGCAGATACCCATCGAGACAGTGACGGTGCCGTAGTTCGTGCCGGTCTGGCTGCTGGTGAACGGCGTCTGTTCGATCAGCGCGCGAATGCGCTCAGCGATCTCGCAGGTGGCGTCCTCGCTGGCGCCCTCGATGATCAGCGCGAACTCCTCGCCGCCGGTGCGGGCGACGAACATGTCGCCGCGGATGCTGGTCTGGAGAATGTCGGCGATGATCTGGATGATCTTGTCGCCAACCGGGTGGCCATAGCGATCGTTGATGTCCTTGAAACGATCGATGTCGGCAAGGATCAACGCGTTGAACAGGATGCCCTTGTTGCTGTTGTAGATCCTGGTGATCTCCTTGTCGAAAGCGCGGCGATTCCAGATGTGGGTCAAGGGATCGGTATCGGCCAGCCGCTTGTATTCCTCAAGCTTCGACTTGACGCTCTCAAGCTCGGCGGTCTTGTCGCTGAGCGTCGAGGCGACCTGCCTGCCGTGGTCGATCGTCGAATTGGTGGCAATTGCCATGGCGTTGGCGATCTTGTGCAGAAGATCCTGGGAGAGAAGGCTGCGGCTGCTCAATCCGCTCGATGTTTCATCGAGAATCCTGCCATATTTCTCGATGTGGCTGCGTTCGCTTCTCAGCAGTAGCGCGACGTCCTCGAGCTCCTTGGCGATGACGTCTCGCGCATGCTCGACGATGCTGGGCCCATGGTTATGTGCAAAGAAGGTGCGCCCGATCTGGTCAAGCTCGTCCTGTGTCGGCCGGTTGCTCAGCGAAACGACGGCGAGGCTAAGCTCGCGATTGATGCCGCTCAGCGCTTCGTAGAAGATCTCATAGTTGCGCGGCAGTCCGAGGACGCCCAGCTGGCGCATCGTGGCGACAACCGTGGCTGCGATGTCGGTGCTTCGTTCGGTCTGGATTGCTGCCGGCTGCATCTTCGATTCACTCTTCCCCTCGGAGCCCACCGTGAAATTTCCGCGGGTTCCAATTGTCGCCGACCAGGGGAACGCTGCCCGACAGTCCAGAACAATTTGCGAAGAGACGCGTCCCACCCACGACCTTCACTTGCCGCGACCATAAATGCGGCAGCGCTAAAGTTTCCTTAATTCGCGGGGATTGCGCCGGTTTTTCTCTACCTGGGGCTGTAGAAGCTCTAATTTGAGCATCAACAGTCCGAGACGACGCCAGCTTGGTGGCCTTGAATTCGAAGCTGTTCCAACATTGAACCGAATTTCGGATTCGCGATACCATTGCATGTCGCATTTGCTTGCGTGTGGCGGCCGTAAAGCTGGAATCCTGGCGCCGATGCCGATGCCAGGCAGAGTTTCTTCAAGGAGGGCTCGAAGTGAGTGACAGTCACCGGGGATCGTGTCTGTGCGGAGCGGTTCGCTTCAGTACGCGCGGAGCGCTGCGCGGCGTCGTCTATTGCCATTGCTCGCAGTGCAGGAAGCAGAGCGGACACTTCTATGCCGCGACCAACGTTGCCGACGCCAACATCGTGGTCGAAGGTGCGGAGAGCATCACCTGGTACGAGGCGTCTGTCTTCGCCAGGCGCGGTTTTTGCAAGGCATGCGGATCGCTGCTGTTCTGGAAGCCGCGCGACCAGGACTACATTTCGATCATGGCTGGATCGTTCGACAGGCCGACAGACCTCCAGGGCGAATGCCATATCTTCGTCGGCGACAAGGGCGACTATTATTCGATCGATGACGGGCTGCCGCAGTTTGAAAAGTCGACGCCTGCCATACCGGTCGCCGAATGAATCTTGGACAAGTCGCCTTATTCCATTGATCTGGCCAGCCATTGCATTATCCCGTGCCGGTGATTCGGAAAGGGGTTTGGCATGCAGCGGCTGATCGACGCTTTTTTCAATTCGGTGCGGGCGTTTCGCAAGCTGGCGGTCAGCGAGAAGGCTTTTCAGCAGGAACTGATGCTGCTTGCGCTCGCCTTGCCGCTCGGCTGGTTTGTTTCGATCTCGTGGCGCGGCTATGCCCTGCTCATCGGGGCGGTGCTGCTGCTGATCATGGTCGAGGTGCTGAACACAGGCATCGAAGCGGCCTGCGACGCCTTCAGCCGCGAGTTCAATGTCGACATCCAGCTGGCCAAGGACTGCGGTTCGCTGGCGGTGCTGATTTCGGTGCTGATCGTTGCCGGCGTCTGGGGCATCGCCATCATCGAGCGGATCATGGGCCTACCGATCTAGACGTCGGCGTCCTTCGGATCGGCGAACTTGCGACCCGGGAGCGGGACAAGCATGGGAACGTGCCGGCGATAACGCAGGTAGGTCGTGCCGAACTCAGCGATCAGATCCCGTTCCTCGAATTGCAGCCCGACCAGGATGTAGGCTGTGGTCAGTATCGCGAACAGCAAATGGCCGGCGGTCATCCCGGGCGCGGCCCAGAACGCGAGCAGAAAGCCCAGCATGAGCGGATGCCGCACGATCTTGTAGAGCAGCGGCGTCTTGAACGATTGACCGGGGATCTCGGCCCCGCGCAGCGCGAAGAAAGCCTGGCGCAGGCCGGATAGATCGAAATGATCGATCATGAAGGTCGAGGCCAGCACGATCGACCAGCCGAGCCAGTAGACGCCGATCAGGAACCAGGCCGCAATTCCGTCGACCTGCCAGATCTGTATCGGGATCGGCCGCCACTGCCAGAACAGCAGCAGGAGGATCAGGCTGGAGAGCAGCACGTAGGTGCTGCGCTGGCAGGCCACCGGAAGGATCGTGGCCGACCATCGTTTGAAGGCCGGGCGCGCCATAATGCTGTGCTGAACTGCAAATAGGCCGAGCAGCAGCAGGTCGACGACGATGGCCTCGCTCACATTCGCCGGGCCGCCGACGTCGATCGATTTGGGTACGAGATAATTGCCGACGAAACCGAGCGCGTAGAGAAATGAAACAAGGAATGCGGCATAGCTCAGGATGGCGTAGAACAGGATCAGGAGGCGTGCGAACATGACTGTTTCCCTATTGTGCCTGCGGCAGCGGTGCCGCATGCAAGAGCCTGCGACAGCGAACGGGCTCGATCAGGCCTGACTGTTATCCATGGACCGTCCCCCGCGCGTCTCCTGGGGCGCCGACAGGCAACGGGAGATTTCATGACAGGGTTCTCGCTTCAGACATTCGGGTTCCCGGAGATCCACGGTGACGACCGCCCGATCAAGTTGAACCTGCGCAAGGGTCTTGCACTGCTGATCTATCTCGCGGAGGCCCGGGGCGCTGTTGCACGAGAGGTCATGGCCACGCTGCTGTGGCCCGAAAGCCCCCTCGAGACCGCCCGCGCGCGATTGCGGCGCATGCTTCATCGTATCGAGCTTGTGCTCGGCCAGCATGTTTTCGAGACCGACCGCACCAGCGTGCGGTGGTCTCCCGCGGTCGAACTGAAAGTTGACTCGCATCTGTTCGAGAGCGCCTGTGACGGAGGCGCTTTCGAGGAAGCCTGCCTGCGCTATCGGGGTGATTTCCTCGCGGGCTTCTCTCTGCACGATTGTCCCGAGTTCGACGATTGGGCGTTCTATCGCCGCGAGGCGCTCAGGGGGCGGCTGATGCATGGACTTGAACGCCTCGTGCACGACAAGAATGCCGCAGGCGAACATTTTGCCGCTGCAGCGTACGCGGGACGCCTTGTTGAGCTTGATCCGCTGAGCGAGGTGTATGGCCGGCATTTGATCCGCAGCCTGCTGCTTGCCGGCGATCGAAGTTCGGCGGAACGACACCACGCGGCACTGAGACAGCGGCTGCGTGACGAGCTTGGGATTGCGCCCGAAGCCGCAACCGAAGCGCTCCTGGAGCCCACCACGGCGCCACTGGCCCATGCTGTACCGACAACGCTTTATGTAAAGGGCGCCGGCGTACACCTGGCGTATCAGACATACGGAAGCGGCGAGCTGGATATCCTGATCATGCCCGGCTTCGTGTCGCACGTCGAACGGCTTTGGGAGCATCCCTCGTGCCGGGCATTTCTGCTTTCATTGATGACGCTTGGGCGGCTGATCTTGTTCGATCGCCGGGGGATCGGGCTGTCGGACCGGGTCGGATTGGCCCCGAGCGTCGAAGTCACGGCCGAGGATATCGGCACCGTCCTGCGGGCGGCGCGCACGCGTCGGGTCGTCCTGTTCGGGGCGTCTGAATGTGGGCCGGCATGCATCAAGTTCGCGGCCGATGAATCCCACATGGTGGCTGGCCTCATTCTGTTCGGCTCATTGGCCAAGGGCTGCTGGGCGCCGGACTTTCCGTACGCGTTGCGGGCAAGCCAATATGACGCTTGGCGCCAGCAGCTCGTCAGCGAATGGGGCGGCCCTGCCGGGATCGAAACCTTCGGGCCGAGCCTTTCCCGTGATCCCCAAGCGCGGGCCTGGTGGGCCGGGCTGTTGCGCGCGGCCTCCAGTCCCGGCGGCATTTGGGCCGTGCTCAAGGCGTTGCGCGACACCGACGTGAGACACCTCCTGCCACGGGTTTCCGTGCCCACGCTGGTGCTGCACCGGCGGGATGACCGGGCCGTGCGTATTGCGGCGGGCCGCGATATGGCAAGCCAAATCGCTGGCGCTCAATTCGTTGAACTCGACGGTAATGATCATTGGTTCTTTGCGGGCGCTCAGCAACCGGTGCTCGAGGCAATCAAGCGGTTCGTTAGCGCTCTGCCGCGCGACAGGAGGCGAACGCGGTAAGGCCGGCTCAGCGGCTCAAGCATCCATCTGGAGCACCGGCTACCGGCCGGGCGTCACGACGCGGCGTCTCAGGCGATGATGAGAATTATGTCTGCTATAGCCCTCCGGCCTTTCGATCCCTACATGGTGGTCACCAAAGGAGACCGTCATGAGCGAGGCCGCCAATTTTCTGTTGCTTGAGCGGGCGCGGCTGCCGGACGATCTGCGCTGGCTGGCCGAAAAATACCCGCGTGAAAACTGGCAGGGCCATGCCAACATCCATGGCGTCGCCACTATGTGGCTGCAGCGGCACGACATGTTCCGCGAACTCGGCGGCATGCTGACCAACGGCATTGGCGACTATCGCGAGGGCAGACTGACGGCGGCCGACTTCGCGCGCTGGTTCGCGCCGCGCCTCAATCATTTTCTCGGCCATCTCGACGGTCACCACAATGTCGAGGATCATCACTATTTTCCGGTCTTCGCCCAAGCGGAGACGCGCCTGAAGCGCGGTTTCGAGATTCTCGATGCCGATCATCACACCATCCACGAGGGGCTGGAGCGCAATGCCGAGGCAGCCAACGCCTTTATCAAGACGCTTCAGGAGAGCGAGGACAGACAGCGTTTCGCCGCCGACGCGTATGCCGACGAAAACGGCCGGCTGATCGCCATGCTGACCCGGCATCTTGCCGACGAGGAAGACCTGATCATCCCGCTGATCCTCGACCGGGGCGATCGGGCGCTTGGCATAGACTGACGATCAACTCTCCCTGGCGCGCCACACTGTTCGACGCGATGATGGATCGCGTCCGTCATGAGGGCTGGGTCTGGGGAGTGAGCCGTTCGTCGATCCACTTCAGCCGCTCGGCCATCCGCGCGATCTCATCGCGCATGCCGATGATCTGGCTGTGGCGCAACTCGTCCAGCTTTTCGTGCAGCGCCATGATCTCGATTTCGGCCTTGAGATTGACCTCGTAATCATGGGCGGCGTCGATGCGGTCGCGCGCGGCCTGACGGTTCTGCGACATCATGATCACCGGCGCTTGCAAGGCAGCGATCATCGAGAGGACGAGATTGAGGAAGATGAAGGGGTAGGGGTCGAACGAATCTCGCCCCAGCAGCCACCAATTGGCACCGATCCAGAGGATCAGGAAAGCGATGAAGGACAGGATGAACGCCCACGAGCCGCCGATACGGGCGATGGCGTCGGCGACACGGTCGCCTGCATCCTGAATGCCGGCAAGGCTGTTGTTGATGTCCCGAGATATGGGCTTGCGGTCGACGGTACTCTGCAGCACCCGCCTTTCAAGCTCGCTCAGGTTCTCCGGATTTCGCCTCAGCCAGCGGTTGGCCAGTTCCGGCACGGTCTTGTTCATGGATGTCTCCGTAGAAAAGCATCGGCTTGGCAGCCTGGTTTCCATATAGGAAGATGCCGGGTCGTCAAAAGCACGACATGGAGATGGGAGCAGAATGCCAGATTTCGCCAGAATCCGCGCGCGTGCGGCCAAACGCAAGGGCGGCGAGGCGGAGCTTTCGTCGTTGTTGGGGCCTGTGCCCGACAATGCCGCCGTGGCCGACATCACGGACGATCGCATTTTGTCGACGATGGCCGAGCGCGTCTTTGCCGCCGGTTTCGTCTGGCGCGTCATCGAACAGAAATGGCCGGGCTTCGAGGAGGCTTTTCTCCACTTCGAACCGAAGCGCCTTTTGTTCCAGCCTGATGATTTCTGGCACGATCTGACGGCTGACAAGCGCATCGTTCGCAATCCGCAGAAGATCAAGTCCGTGCGTGACAACGCCGCCTTTGTCGAGCGCGTATCGAAGGAGCATGGCGGCTTCGGCAAATTCCTTGCCAACTGGCCGGCCGGCGATCAGGTCGGGCTGATGGCCTATCTTGGCAAGCATGGCAGCCGGCTCGGCGGCAACACCGGGCAGTATCTTCTGCGCTGGCTGGGCTGGGACGCCTTTGTGATTTCAGGCGATTTGGCGGCGGCGCTACGCGACGCGGGCCTCGACATCGCCGAGAGCCCGACCTCGAAGAAGGATCTCGACAAGATCCAGGTGCAGATCAACACCTGGGCCGCGGAGACGGGCCTGCCGCGCCGGCACATCTCGCGTATCCTGGCGATGTCGATCGGCGAGAACAATTCGCCGCAGTCGTTGCGCGAATATATGGGCGATGATTGATCGCCGACCGTCCAGCCACGATTGACGTCCGTCGTTCGGTCTGGAGTGGTCCAAACGAACGCCATTGCCCGGCCAATTCCGCCGCGCTAAACCCGCAGGCATGACCAAGAAGCCCGATATCCTGCGCATCGCTGTTGCCCAGCTCAATCCGACCGTCGGCGACGTCGCCGGCAATCTCGCCAAGGCACGCGAGGCGAGGGCGGACGCCGCCCGCCAGGGTGCCGACCTCGTGCTCTACACCGAGCTTTTCCTCGCCGGTTATCCGCCGGAGGATCTGGTGCTGAAGCCGGCCTTCCTGAAAGCCTGCGAGCGAGCGGCACAGGACTTTGCCGCCGATACAGCCGATGGCGGCCCGGGCGTCATCATCGGCACGCCACTGAAGCGCAAGAGCGGCACGCACAATTCGATCGTCTTTGCCGATGGTGGCAAGATCATCGCCGAGCGCTACAAGCTCGATCTGCCGAACTACGGTGAGTTCGACGAAAAGCGGGTCTTCCAGGCCGGGCCCGAGATCCAGGGACCGGTCAATTTCCGCGGCGTGCGGATCGGAGTTCCGATCTGCGAGGACATCTGGGGCGATGTCGGCATCTGCGAGACACTGGCGGAAAGCGGGGCGGAAATCCTGCTGGTGCCAAACGGCTCGCCTTACTACCGCGCCAAGATCGATGTCCGCCACCAGGTCGTCATCCGCCAGGTCATCGAATGCGGGCTGCCGATCATCTATGCCAACCAACTCGGCGGCCAGGATGAGCTGATCTTCGATGGCGCATCCTTCGCCATCGGCGCGGACAAGACACTGGCGTTCCAGATGAGCCAGTTCGAGGACGCGGTCGATGTCACCACCTGGAACAGGCAAGGCGATCATTGGGTCTGCTCGCAAGGGCCGATGTCGAAGATCCCGGAGAGGGAGGAGGCCGACTACCGCGCCTGCATGCTGGGCCTGCGCGACTACGTCAATAAGAACGGCTTCAAGAATGTCGTGCTCGGCCTGTCCGGCGGCATCGATTCGGCGATCTGCGCGGCCCTTGCCGTCGATGCGCTCGGTGAGGAGCGTTTGCGCGCGGTGATGATGCCATACCGCTATACGTCGAAGGACTCGCTCAAGGATGCCGAGGACTGCGCCCGCGCGCTCGGCTGCCGATACGATATCGTGCCAATCTTCGAGCCAGTCGAAGGGTTCCTGCACGCGCTGACACAGATGTTCGAAGGCACCAAGGAAGGCATCACCGAGGAGAATTTGCAAAGCCGTGCACGCGGCACCATCCTGATGGCGATCTCCAACAAATTCGGCTCGATGGTCGTCACGACGGGCAACAAGAGCGAGATGTCGGTCGGCTACGCCACGCTCTATGGCGACATGAATGGCGGCTTCAATCCGATCAAGGACCTCTACAAGATGCAGGTCTATGCGCTGTCGCGCTGGCGCAACAGCCGCGTGCCGCCGGGCGCGCTCGGGCCCTCCGGCGAGGTGATCCCGAAGAACATCATCGACAAGGCGCCGTCGGCGGAATTGCGCGAGAACCAGACCGACCAGGACTCGCTGCCGCCCTATCCGGTGCTCGACGATATCCTCGAATGCCTGGTCGAGAACGAGATGGGCGTCGACGACATCGTCGCCCGCGGCCATGACCGGGCGACGGTGACGCGCATCGAGCATCTGCTCTACATCGCCGAATACAAACGCCGGCAGGCGGCACCCGGTGTGAAGATCACCAGGAAGAATTTCGGCCGCGACCGCCGCTACCCCATCACCAACCGGTTCAGGGATCGCGGCTAGACGCCGTTTCCCGAGCGAAAGTCCGCGCCATGCCGCAGGGCGAGTGCAGCCATGCCTGACTGTGAAATCAGCTTCGACATGTCCCGGATCGATTTCCGGGCGACATCCGACCTGTTGATGGCAAGCTATTGGGGTGCCGGGCGCAGCGACGAGATGCATCACCGCGCCTTTGCCAATTCGCTTTGCGTCGGCGCTTACAGCGAGGGCAAGCAAGTCGGCTTCGGCCGGGCGATCACGGATCGCACGGTGTTCGCTTATCTCGCCGATATCATCATCTGGCCCGGGTATCGCGGGCAGGGCATAGGTAGCCGCCTCGTCCAGGCCCTTATCGACCATCCGGATGTCGGGACTGTTTTCCACTGGAGTCTGTCGACCAGTGACGCACACGGTGTTTACGAGAAGCTGGGCTTCAGGGCATCGACCGATGGTCGATACATGCGCCTCGATCGCGTTCCGCAATGAAGCGCGCGCGGTGATGGCTTACATCAGCCGTTGTTGCAAAATAATCGCAGTCGTTGGATCAGATACGCTTTTGGTGTGAGCTCGTCTTGGCGATGCACCAGGGCGTCTCTATAAGGGCCTCTCCGCGATTGATCTGCGGGAGGTCCGAATGGCAGTATTTCAAATGGTAATGCGAGGCCGCGAAGCCTAGGTCTCATCGGGCGCTCGGCGAAGGTCTGCCCTTCGTGCCGAGGCTGGATCGAGGACAGGCTTTTGCCGATGCCGGTCGCCGCCCGACTCTGGGCGCGACGCCAAATATGCCACTCCGCATTCCGGGCAATTGTTGGCCCCTTGCGGCTTCTTCAATTTTCGACCTTACCGGGATCGGGCTCGTTTGCGCCCGAATGACATCATGGCTCGTTTTAGAATCGATTTGCGCGCCAGCGCCTTTCGCAGCGTTCTTGGCTTCACGCTCACCCATTGGCGGCGCCAGCCATGGCGGCTTTCGCTCATCATGGGCGGGTTCCTGCTGTCGACGCTGGCCGACGTCTTGACGCCGCTCTATTCCGGCCGGCTGGTCGATGCCGTGGCCAGCAGTGCCGGCGCCGACGCGATTGCCTGGAATGCCGCGATGACGGCGTTTTCGATGTTGATCGCCCTGGCTCTTGCAGGCGTCGTGCTGCGCAACCTGGCCTTCATGGGGATCGTCGAGCTGACGCTGAAGATGATGGCCGACATCGCCGCCGATGCCTTCCACCGCGTGCAGCGCTTTTCCACCGACTGGCACGCCAACAGCTTTGCCGGCTCGACCGTGCGCAAGGTGACGCGCGGCATGTGGGCGCTCGACTTGCTCAACGATACCATCCTCATCGCGCTCTTGCCGTCGGTCGTCATGCTCGTCGGCTCCACCCTGCTGCTCGGCTGGTTCTGGCCGCTGATGGGCGTGGTCGTTGCCGCAGGCTCCGTGCTGTTCATCACGGTGACGGCGATGCTGTCGCTTGGCTATGTCGCGCCGGCGGCGAGGCTTGCCAACACCTGGGACACGCGCCTCGGCGGTTCGCTGGCCGACGCGGTGAGCTGCAACGCCGTGGTCAAGGGCTTTGGCGCCGAGGAGCGCGAGGAGCGCCGCCTCGCCAGGGTCGTCGCCAAATGGCGTGCGCGCACACGGCGCACCTGGGTACGCGGCACCATCAACGGCACCACGCAAGGGGCGCTGCTGCTGGTCATGCGCGCCGCTGTGATCGGCCTGGCGCTGATGCTGTGGTCGTGGGGGCAGGCGAGCGCCGGCGACGTCGCCTTCGTGCTGACCTCGTTTTTCGTGCTGCAGGGTTATCTCAGGGATATCGGCACGCATATCCGCAATTTGCAGCGTTCAATCAACGACATGGAGGAACTGGTCGATTTCCAGTCCGAACCGCTCGGCATCGAGGACCGGCCCGGCGCAAAATCGATCCGGATCACGCAGGGACGCGTCAGCTTTGACAACGTGACCTTTCACTATGGCAACCACCGATCGCCGCTGTATCGCGACTTTTCGGTCGATATCGCGCCGGGTGAACGTGTCGGGCTCGTCGGTCATTCGGGTTCGGGCAAGACGACTTTCGTCAAGCTCATCCAGCGGCTCTACGACGTGAACGCGGGAAAAATCCTGATCGATGGCCAGGACATCTCGCTGGTGGCGCAAGCATCTCTGCGCGGGCAGATCGCCATCGTGCAGCAGGAACCGATCCTGTTCCATCGGTCGCTGGCCGAAAACATCGCCTATGCCCGACCGATGGCAACGCAGGCCGAGATCGAGCATGCCGCGAGGCTGGCGAGCGCGCATGATTTCATCACCAGCCTGCCGAAGGGTTACGGCACGCTGGTCGGCGAACGCGGCGTGAAACTGTCGGGCGGCGAGCGTCAGCGCGTGGCGATCGCGCGCGCTTTCCTTGCCGATTCGCGCATCCTGATCCTCGACGAGGCGACATCGAGCCTCGATTCGGAATCGGAGGTGCTGATCCAGCAGGCGATGGAACGATTGATGGTCGGCCGCACCACGCTGGTCATCGCGCACCGGCTGTCGACGGTGCGGGTGCTAGACAGGCTGCTGGTCTTCGATCGCGGCAACATCGTCGAGGAAGGCTCGCATGACGAGCTGATCCGGCTGAAGGGCGGCATCTACCGCCGTCTGTTCGAGCGCCAGGCGCTTGAGCTGACCAAGGGACTTGTCAGCTGACCCGGGGGGGCCTCCAGCTTTGGCCGGAGGTCACCTCTATCAGGCGCTATCAGCCGGGCAGGGTGGCGCGGGGCACAATCGCGGGGCGGAGCCAAACCTGTCGCGAGAGCGCATCGACGGGCGTGAGATGTCCGAAATCCTGTCACGCAGCGTATGCCGGCCGAGCAAATCCGCGTGTGAAGTCCCTTCCGGATCCTGAGTTTTGAGACGTTTTGTTTATAATACCGATCGAGATATGTTGTTTCTACCTTTGGTTGAGTCTATATTTACAAAAAACAACCCAGAGGCGGCCTACGATAGCCTGGGATCCGATTGATCAGCGCAGGATTTCACCCTTCGGCCGACGTCCTCCATAGGCTCACGATGCATCTTGTTTCCGCAAATGCCGCTCCGGAAAAGGTGGCTGCGCCATCGGTGCTGGAATCTCGGCGCGGCTCGGTTCGCCCGCTCGGTGCCGAGGATCTTGAGCGCGTCGCCGCACTCTTCCTGACCAAGTTTCGCCGGCGGCGTCGCCTGTTCGATCGCGCGATCGCGGAGACGGCCGAGTATATGAGAGAGATTTATCTCGACCCTGCCGGCCAGTCCGGTGCGAGCAACGCTCTTGTCCAGATCAACCGGCAGGGCCGTCTGGGTGGGTTCCTCGGCGTCCTGAAAGCCCGCTACGAGCTCAACGGAGCGGCATTGAATGCGGCCATCATCGGTCCGCTCATGGCAGACCCCGACACCGATCACGGCTCGGCCGGACCGCAATTGCTGCGTGCCGTGCATCAAGGCGAATTCGATCTGCAGCTCACCGATTCGGCCAACCGGATATCCTTGGCCTTCGCGCGTCCGATGAAGTATCAGCTCCTGCCGGTGCATTGTCTGGGATGGACCTGTATTTTCCGGCCGGCCGCGATGGCCGCCGCCGCACTGCGCCGTAAATGGCCCGGCCTGCCTCGCTTGGCACTCGATCCCTGCGCGCGAGCATTCGATGCTCTTGCGAAAGGAAGGTTCGAGCCCCCCGTCCAGCTTTCATCGTCGCAACGGGTCCACCGTGAGCCGATCGATGCCGCGCAATTTGCCGAGCGGCTGCCGACCCTCCTGTCCGATTACTCTCTTCGGCCGAGTTGGAAGGATGGCGAGCTGCCTCGGCTGCTCGCGCTGGCGGCCGAGAAGCGGGCGGACGGCCCACTTCATTTCGGTGGGACTTACGACGAAACGGGCAAGATGCTCGGTTGTTATGCCTTCTACGGTCAAGCCGGCGACATCGCGAGCCTGTTGCAGATCCAGGCGTCGGGATCTCATTGGGGCGCGACGTTGGATGGCCTTGTCGCGGCCGCTTGGGATATGGGCTGCGTGGGCATCACCGGGCAGACGCAGAGCAAGTTCATGCCTCAACTTTTCGGCTACAAGAACCTCTTCTTCCGCTATGCCGGGGGGACGATGGTCCACTCGCGAAACGCTGAGGTCACGGAAGCGGTCCGCTCCGGCGACATCTTTATCGGCGGATTGATGGGCGACCGATGGACCCGCCTCGGTTCCGATGACTTCGGTCGCTGATCGCCTTCAACGACCTGTTCGTCGGCGCCAGCCCTTTGCGAGTTGACCTATGGCGACCGGACCGGGCGGCAGTCGTCGAACGGCATCATTATCTCGACCGGTGTCGGCTCCATCGGCTGGCTACGCCCGGTCATGGCGGGGCGTCGCCGGTCTGGCCGCCGCCTATGCGCCGCCCGAAGCGCACGCCGCCCCCGGTCTTTTCATTGCGCGCGCCATGTTCTATGTCTGCCGCACAGCGCGGGGGCGCGTCTTGTCAATCACAAAAGCATCCGGTACGCCCCGCTCATGACAGTCACCGTTCGTTTCGCCCCGTCGCCGACAGGCCGCATCCATATCGGCAATGCGCGCACCGCTCTGTTCAACTGGCTGTTCGCCTTGAACAACAAGGGCCGCTTTATCCAGCGCTTCGACGACACCGACATTGCCCGGTCGAAGCAGGAATTTTCCGACGCCATCCTCTACGACCTGCATTGGCTGGGTATTTTTCCGGACGCCACCGAATATCAGTCACGGCGCTTCGAGGTCTATGACGCGGCGGTCGAGAGGCTGAAGGCGGCTGGCGTTCTCTATGCCTGCTACGAAACGCCGGAGGAGCTCGATCTCAGGCGCAAGGTGCGCCGCACGCGTGGCCTGCCGCCGGTCTATGGCCGCGAGGCCTTGGTGCTGACGCGAGAGCAGGTCGCCGAATACCAGGCCGATGGCCGCCGGCCGCACTGGCGCTTCCTGCTGCCCAATTTCTCGAGCGATCCGCAGCAACCCGAGCGCACCGAGGTCCACTGGAACGATCTGGTGCGCGGCGAGGAAACCGTTGATCTGGCCTCGCTGTCCGATCCGGTCCTGGTGCGCGAGGACGGCACCTATCTCTATACGCTGCCCTCCGTCGTCGACGACATCGAGATGGGCGTCAGCCATGTCATCCGCGGCGACGACCACGTCACCAACACCGGCGTGCAGATCGCCCTGTTCAAGGCACTGGCTGCCGAGCCGCCGGTGTTCGGCCACCACAACCTCTTGACCACGGCCTCGGGTGAGGGACTGTCGAAACGCACCGGCGCGCTGTCGATCGAAAGCCTGCGCGAGGACGGCATCGAGCCGATGGCCGTTGCTTCGCTTGCCGTGCTGGTCGGCACGTCGGAGAATGTCGCGGCGGTGCCGACGATGGCTGAGCTTGCCGAACGCTTCGATCCGGCGGCGACATCGAAATCTGCGGCCAAGTTCGATCCGGACGAACTGTTCGTGCTCAACCGGGCACTGTTGCATCATATGCCGTTCTCCGAGGCGCGAGACCGGCTGATCGTGCTTGGCGTCTCGGGTGAGCAAGCCGAAGCTTTCTGGCTGACGGTGCGTGGCAATCTCGACAGGCTGGCCGATGCCGTGAACTGGTGGCGTATCCTGCGCGAGGGGCCGCAGGAGAAGCCGGAGTTTTCCGATGACGACCGCGATTTTCTTGGTCAGGCGTTCGACCTGTTGCCGGAGGAGCCCTGGGGCGGGACGATCTGGAAGGACTGGACGGGCAAGATCAGGGAAGCGACCGGCCGCAAGGGCAAGGCGTTGTTCATGCCGCTCAGGCTCGCCCTTACCGGACTGCCTTCGGGGCCGGAGCTTGCAGATTTATTGCCGCTGATGGGTCGGGAAGGAACGCTGGCCCGACGACCCTGACCTTGCGCTGCTCCGGCGGCAGGGCGGACACTGGCGACGTCACCGGCTTGACGGAAAGCCGCTTGATGGCTTCGCGGTCAAGTCCGCCTTCAATGTTCGCCAGCGTCTCCGGGTCGGCGCCCGGATCGGGCTTGGAAACCGGGACCGGAACGAGCGGTGCCGCCTCGGTCTCGGGCCGCGCCTGCTGCTGATATGGCGGATTGCCGCCGATGATCTGGAAATTCTGCGCCGCGTTGCAGCCGCAGGCCGGCGGCCGCGATATGTTGGACTGCTTGTAGAGATAGGCGGTCGGCAATTCGCTGTAAGGCCTGCCGGTGACCGATGACGTCATCGATGCCGAATCGTCGTCCATGCCGCGCGAATAGAAAACCTGCATCTCGGTGCCGGGGCAGCTCGATTCGCAATTCTTCTGGTCGCGTTCGAAATCGCTGACCGAGGCGGCATTCGACATCGGAAAGAAGTAGCCGTCGCAGGTGCGCACGCAAGTGGTATGGAACTCGCCGCCGACGCTCGGAAAGTCTGGTATGCCGGGTTGGTTGAGCACTCGGACGTTGCGCTCCTCGCCGGGATCGTCGGACTGGTCGAGTGTGTCGAGCGAATCGATTTGCCGGCTATTGCCACCGAAAAGCTGGTCGAACAGGTTTCTGTTGCCGTCTTCGCGGTTGGCTTCCTGCGGCGGCGTGCGCCGTGGGGCAATTGTGTTGTCGTCATCACGGCAACCATTGGCGTCGAGCGCCGCCAGGATGCGTCCGCGATCACGACGCGAGCCGCCGCCGTCCGCCAGCCGCTCGCGTTTGCTTTGCAGGGCATCGAGATTGGCATTCATGCGCTCGATGGTGGCATTGAGCCCGGCACATTGATTGACGTTGCGGCCGAACAGCGAAAAGCCGCAGCCGGCGCTGCTGGACTGGCTGCGGGCCTTCGAGATCTGCTCGCGTTGCCTGGCGATGGCGGCGTCGTATTTCCGGATCAGGGCCGGGCCACCACCGCCACCGCGCGAGGCCGCGGCAAGATCGGCCTCCAACTGGCGGCAGACCCTCGGAGCGGCCTGTGGCTCGGTGACCGCGGCGCCAGAAAGCAAGAGGCCAAGCAGCACGGCAGCATGCGCCTGCTTCCACCCTCCGCTTGTCATCCGCCCAACTCCGCCTGACCGTCCGCAAGGCTACCGTGTTCGCGGTTAACCGCAGTTTACCGCGAAATTGGCATTCAGCCCAGATTGGCGATCGCCTGTGCCTGCTGTGCGGCTTCGGCGATCGCCAGCGCTGTCATGTTGACCACGCCGCGCGAGGTCACCGACGGTGTCAGTATGTGTGCCGGCTTGTCGGTGCCGAGCAGGATCGGACCGACATGCAGTGCATCCATCATCGTGCGCAGCGCGGTGAGCGTGATGTTGGCCGCGTCGAGATTCGGGAACACCAACAGGTTGGCTTCGCCCTTCAGCCGTGAGTGCGGGTAGACACGCTGGCGCAACTGCTCCGACAGGGCCGAGTCGGCATGCATCTCGCCGTCGCACTGCAACTCGGGCGCAATCCGCGCCAGGATCGCCGCCGCCTGCCGCATCTTCAGCGCGCTCGGCGCATCGCGCGAGCCGAAATCCGAGAACGACAGCAGGGCAGCCTTGGGCTCGATGCCGAAGCGCCTGATCTCCTCCGCCGCCAGAATGGTCATCTCCGCGATCTCCTCCGCCTTCGGATCAACCGAGACATAGGTGTCGGTGAGGAAGATGATGCCGCGCTGCGAGATCAGCATGGACAGCGTCGACAGGTCATGATCCCTGATGCCGGCACGCTGGCCAATGATCAGGGTGACATTGCGCAGATGGCGGGCAAAGCGGCCCTCGAGGCCACAGATCATGGCGTCGGCGTCGCCGCGTTTCAGGGCGAGTGCGGCGATGACCGTGTTGTCGGTGCGCACCATGGTGCGCGCGGCCTCCGTCGTCACGCCGCGCCGGCCTGCGAGCTCGATCAGCAGATCGACATAATGGCGGTAGCGCGGGTCGTCTTCCGGGTTGATCAGGCCGAAATCGACGCCGGGCTTGATGCGCAGTCCGTAGCGCTTCAGCCTGACCTCGACCACATGCGGCCGGCCGATCAGGATCGGCTCGGCGATGCCTTCCTCGAGCACCACCTGGGCAGCGCGCAACACGCGTTCGTCCTCACCCTCGGCATAGATGACACGCTTGGCGCTCGACGCCTTGGCCGACGAGAACACCGGCTTCATCACCAGTCCGGAACGGAAGACGAAGCGATTGAGCTTGTCGATGTAGGCGGCGAAATCGGTGATCGGCCGTGTTGCGACACCAGTGTCGCAGGCTGCCTTGGCGACGGCCGGGGCGATGCGCAGGATCAGGCGCGGATCGAAGGGCGAGGGGATCAGGAACTCGGGTCCGAAGACCGGCGTCTCGCCGGAATAGGCACGCGCGGCGACATCCGAGGGCTCCTCGCGGGCAAGCGCCGCGATCGCCCGCACCGCTGCCATCTTCATCTCTTCATTGATGGCGCTCGCGCCGCAGTCCAGTGCACCGCGGAAGATGTAAGGAAAGCACAGTACGTTGTTGACCTGATTGGGAAAATCCGATCTCCCCGTGCAAATCATCGCGTCGGGCCGGGCGGCCCTTGCCACCTCCGGCATGATCTCCGGGTTGGGATTGGCCAGCGCCAGGATCAATGGTTTTGGCGCCATGTGCCGCAGCAGTTCCGGCTTCAGCACGCCTGCCGCCGAGAGGCCGAGGAAGACGTCGGCGCCGGGGATGACATCGGCCAGCGTGCGCGCCTCGGTGTCCTTCACATAGGGGTCTTTCCAGCGGTCCATCTCGTCGATTCGCCCCTTGTAGGCGACGCCGAAACGGTCGGTGACCCAGATGTTCTCCACCCGCGCGCCAAGAGAAACCAGCAGATTGAGACAGGCAAGGGCCGCCGCGCCGGCGCCCGAGGTGACGATCTTGATGTCCGAAATGGTCTTGCCGGCAAATTCCAGTCCGTTGAGCACGGCGGCGGCGACAATGATGGCGGTGCCATGCTGGTCGTCGTGGAACACCGGGATGCCCATGCGGGCTTTCAACTGCTCTTCCACCTCAAAGCACTCGGGCGCCTTGATGTCCTCGAGGTTGATTCCGCCGAAGGTCGGCTCCAGCGCCGATATCGTCTCGACCATGCGCTCGATGCCCGGCGCGTCGATCTCGATGTCGAACACATCAATGCCGGCGAACTTCTTGAACAGGACAGCCTTGCCCTCCATGACAGGTTTGGAGGCAAGCGGTCCGATATTGCCGAGGCCAAGCACGGCCGATCCGTTGGAGACGACGCCGACCAGATTGGCGCGCGCCGTATAGTCGGCGGCGGTCGCCGGATCGTCGCGGATTTCGAGGCAAGGGGCGGCGACGCCCGGCGAATAAGCGAGCGCGAGGTCGCGCTGGTTGCCGAGCGGCTTGGTCGCCTGGATCTCGAGCTTTCCCGGACTTGGATATTTGTGGAAGTAGAGGGCGGCTTCGTCGAGATCCGAACGTGCCGTTTTCTTGTTCTCGCCTTCCATGCGGCCGCTCCCTCGAAATCTGCTTGAAGAGTCCTTTTAGCATGCGGCCAAGCTTTTTCGCGACGCTAATCGACGCGCCGGCGGCTCTACCCGGCGGCGCGTCCAAAACAACGATCTATCAAATGCTTATGCGGATTTCATGCCAGATGAGTCTTGCTGCTTGACAGGCGTGTCGATCAAAAGGCGCTGACGTAGAGACCGCCGTCGACCGGTATGTTCTGCCCGGTCAGATAGCCGGCATGGACCGAGCACAGGAAGGCGCAGATCTGGCCAAACTCCTCCGGCGTGCCGAGCCGCTTGGCCGGGACGTCGGCGCTGAGGCGGGTCTTGCGCGCGGCGGCAGCGGCGGGGTCTTCGACCGTGCCGGCCTCATGCGGCCCGCGCAGCCGGTCGGTATCGAGCTTGCCCGGCAGCAGGCTGTTGATGGTCACGTTGCGATCCACCACCGTGCGTGCCACGCCGGCGAGGAACGATGTCAGGCCGGCGCGCGCGCCCGACGACAGATCGAGGCCAGGGATGGGAACGTAGACCGACAGCGAGGTGATGTTGACGATGCGGCCAAAGCCGCGCGCCGCCATGCCGTCTATGACGGCCTGGACCAGTTCGATCGGCGTCACCATGTTCTGGGTGACGCCTTCGAGGATCTTCGTGCGATCGAGTTCACGGAAATCGCGAAGCGGCGGGCCGCCATTGTTGTTGACGAGAATGTCCGGGTCCGGACAAGCCGCGAGCAGCGCCTTCTGCACCTCGGGTTTCGAAACGTCGCCGACCACCTCCTTGACCGCCACGCCATGACGCTCGCGCAGCTCGGCGGCGGTTTTTGCCACCAGTTCGGCGTTGCGGCCGTTGACGACGATGTCGCAGCCGGCCTCGGCCAGCGCCATGGCGCAGCCGCGCCCAAGTCCCTTGCTCGAAGCGCAGACGATAGCCTTCTTTCCGCGAATACCGAGATCCATGATGATTTTCTCCTCTTGAGCCGGCGGCAAGCTAGTCCCACGGCTGGACCAATCGCAACCGTCATACGGTTGTTGCATGAATCGGGGCATAGCCTGCGCGAAAGCAAGGGTGAAATCGCGATGTCCGGCCAAGAGCCCCGCACTTTTCGCAGCATGTTCATTTCCGACGTCCATCTCGGATCGAAGGCGGCGAAGGCCGAATTCCTGATCGACTTCCTTAGATATCACGACGCCGACATCATCTATCTTGTCGGTGACATCGTCGATGGCTGGCGGTTGCGGCGGAGCTGGCACTGGCCGCAAGGCCACAACGACGTCGTGCAGAAATTGCTGCGCAAGGCGCGCAAGGGCGCCAGCATTACCTACATCGCCGGCAACCACGATGAATTCGCGCGCCAGTTCCAGGGCGTGCATTTCGGCGGCATCGTCGTCGCCGACCGCGCCATCCACGAAACCGCCGACGGCAAACGCCTGCTCGTCATCCACGGCGACCAGTTCGATACCGTCGTCCACAACGCGCGTTGGCTCGCGTACCTTGGCGACCACGCCTATGACGCGGCGATGCTGGTCAACCGGGTCGTCACGCGGCTTCGTCAACTGCTCGGCCTGCCGTATTGGTCGTTCTCGTCCTGGGCCAAGGCCAACGTCAAGAAGGCGGTGAACTTCATCGGCTCGTTCCAGACCATGCTTGCGGAGGAGGCGCGCCGCTCGCATGTCGACGGCATCATCTGCGGCCATATCCATCATGCCGCCATCGAGAATTTTGGCGATGTCCAGTACATCAATACCGGTGACTGGGTGGAAAGCTGCACCGCCGTTGTCGAGCACTTTGACGGCCGGATGGAAATCCTGACCTGGGCGCAGGTGCTGCCCGAGGCGCCGGACGAGCCCTTCATCCCGATGCTCATCGAGGACCGGGTGGGGCAGGCGGCATAGCGCCGGAGTTCATTTCGGGCCTGGGATCAATCGATTAGGCCAACCGGTTTCGCCCGGTTTTCGCCCATGTTAAGGGATCGATACGCGTTGCCGTCCGGTCGAGTGCAGCGTTATTGGATCGATTCATGTCCCTGCCGCCGCTTTCTCCCGAACAACTCGTCAAGCCGCGCCATTTCGAACTGCGCATCAGCCTGATCTTCGCGACGCTGTTCGTGCCGCTCGGAACGCATCTGCCTTACTTCCCGCTGTGGCTGCAGGCCAAGGGTTTCCATGCCGAGCAGATCGCCGTGATCCTGGCGGCACCGATGTTCCTGCGCGTGGTGACGACGCCGTTGCTGACCGCGCTGGCCGACAGGGCCAGGGATCGCGCCGATGTCTATGTCGCGCTGGTGGCCTCGGCGCTGCTCTTGTCGGCGGGTTATTTCCTGACGCCGACCTATGCCATGATGCTGGCGGTGTCGCTGGCGCTGACCATCGTCTGGACGCCGCATTCGCCGATCGCCGATTCGCTGGCGCTGTCGGGCGTGCGCCGCTTCGGCTCGAACTACACCGGCATGCGCAAATGGGGCTCGATCTCCTATCTGTTCGCCAATGTCGCCGGCGGCTTCATCCTGTCGGCAACCGGCCCTGGAGCCGTTCCGGTGATCATCTTCGTATCGCTGGCAGCCGCCCTTGCAGCCGGCTTGCTGGCGCCGCGCCTTGGCCGTCCGCGCCGCTCGTCGCCGCTTTCGGCCACCGACATCCAGCAGTCGGCGCCAAAACTTCTCAACCCGTATTTCCTGTATTTTTCCATCGGTGTCGGCGTCATCACCGCCAGCCACGCATTCCTCTACGGCTTCGTCTCGATCTACTGGAAATCGATCGGCATCGGCGACTCGGTCGTCGGCTTGCTGTGGGCATGGGGCGTGGTGTCCGAAGTCTGCATGTTCATGATGTTCACCCGCTTTTTCGGCGCGTTCTCGGTCGTGACGATCATGATGATGGCGGGGGTTGGGGCCGTCGTGCGATGGATCGCCTTTCCCCTGGTCTGGCCGCTTGGCCTCGGCGTTGCCGGGTTTTTCGGCGTCCAGACGCTGCATTCGGTCTCGGTGGCGCTGGTGCTGATCGGCCTGCAGAAGATGATCGGCGAAACGATTTCCGAGGAGCGGACAGGCGCCGCGCAAGGCATCGCCTATTTCTCCAACGGGTTCTTCATGGCGGTGGTGACGCTGGCGTCCGGCCCGCTTTACGACCGTTTCGGCGTCGACGGCTTCTTTGCCATGATCCCGATCGCCTTGATCGGATTGATCCTGATCGGGCTTGCGGCGCGCTCAGCCCCACAACGCCGTATCGGGCGGTGACACCCGAGATCCCTGGTAGACAAGGCCGGGCACTCGGTCGCGGGCAAGCAGCAGCGGACCGTCGAGGTCGACGAAATCGGCGCCCTGGGCCAGCAAGACGGCCGGCGCCATTGCCAGCGACGTGCCGACCATGCAGCCGACCATGATGCTGAAACCGAGTTCGCGGGCGCGATCGCGCAGGACGAGCGCCGCCGTCAGGCCGCCCGATTTGTCGAGCTTGATGTTGACGGCGTCGTAGAGGCCGGCAAGCGCTTCGAGGTTTTTGGCCTCGTGCACGCTTTCATCGGCGCAGATCGGCACGGGATGCGCGATATGGCGCAGGATCTCGTCGTGACCGGCCGGCAGCGGCTGTTCGATCAGCGCGATGCCTTGCTCGGCGGCAAAGGCAAGGTTTGCAACGATGTTGTCGTCGGTCCAGCCCTCATTGGCGTCGAGGATGATGCGGCTGTCGGGCGCCGCTTGCCGGACGGCGCGGATGCGGGCGATGTCGTTGTCACCACCGATCTTGACCTTGAGCAGCGGCCGCGTTGCATTGGCTTGGGCTTGCGCCGCCATCGCCTCCGGCTCGCCCAGCGACAGCGTGTAGGCCGTCTCCAGTCCCGATAGTGGAACGGCGCCAATTGCGGTAGCGACGGGTGTTCCGCTGATCTTCGCCTCCAGATCCCACAGAGCGCAGTCGATGGCGTTGCGGGCAGCGCCTGCCGGCATGGCGTCCAGCAAGGCCGTCCGGCTGATGCCGCCGGCGATCCGGTCGCGCATCGCCTCGATCGCTGTGCGCACACCATCCATGGTCTCGCCATAGCGCTTGTAAGGGACGCATTCGCCACGGCCGGCGTGGCCGCTCTCGCTGATCGTGCAGGTGATGACCTCTGCTTCCGTCTTCGAACCACGCGAAATGGTGAAGGTTCCGGCGATCGGAAAACGTTCGGCCTCAACCGAAATGACACGCGCCATATTTTTCTGCTCCGGCTGTGCGACAAGCGTTGTCGGCAAATCGACAGGTCAGACCCGTCAGGCTAAACAGGACGCCATGTTGACCATCGGCAAGCGCGACGCAAGCGGCACGACCGCGGGGGAGGCTGACCACGAACCGCGCGTGGCGATCGGCGAGGAGGACGGCGTTCTTGGCTGCGCGTTCTCCGGAATCTGGACAACACGCACCGTCGCGCTGATCGACACCGATATGCGCAAGATCGAGAAACGGAGTGGTTTCAAGACCTTGGCGCTCGATCTTTCCAACATCGAGAAGATGGATACCGCCGGCGCCTGGCTGATAGACAGGCTGGTCAGCGCTTTCGAGAAAAAGGGCGTCAAGATCCAGCTGCAAGGCCAAAGCGAGATCGCTTCGATACTGCTCGACGCTGTGGGTGAGGCTGTTCGGCGCGAATCCGAATCCGGTCCGGTGCGGCCGCCCAACATCATCATTCGCACGCTGGAGGCGGTCGGCCGGCGCGTCTACGAGATGCGCGACGACTTCCTCGCCTCGATGAACATCCTCGGCGCCACCATCCGCGGCGCGCAGATGAAGCTCGGCCGCGGCCATGCCGTCAATCCCGCGGCGATCTTCAATCAGATAGACCGCATGGGCGTCGGCGCCATCCCGGTGGTGGTGCTGATGTCGGCGATCGTCGGCGCCATCGTCGCCCAGCAAGGCGCCTATCAGCTCAGCTACTTCGGCGCCGATATTTTTGTCGTCGACCTCGTCGGCGTGCTGATCCTGCGCGAGCTCGGCGTGCTGATGACGGCGATCATGATCGCCGGTCGCTCCGGAAGTGCGATTACCGCCGAGATCGGCTCGATGAAGATGCGCGAGGAGGTCGACGCGCTGAAGGTGATCGGGCTTAACCCGATCGGCGTCCTGGTCTTCCCGCGGCTGGTGGCGCTGGTGATCGCCTTGCCGTGCCTGACCATCATCGCCAATTTCGCGGCGCTCGGCGGCGGCATTCTCGCGGCCTGGCTCTATTCGGATATCGCACCCGCCGCCTTCATAGACCGGCTGCGCGTCGCCATCGACCTCAGCACGATTTTCTCCGGCCTGATCAAGGCACCGTTCATGGCCATGATCATCGGCACGATCGCCTCGGTCGAAGGCATGAAGGTCGGCGGCAGCGCCGAATCGCTCGGCCAGCACGTGACCGCCTCGGTGGTGAAGTCGATCTTCATCGTCATCATCCTCGACGGGCTTTTCGCCGTCTTCTATGCAGCTATCGAGTTCTGAGATGAAGCTGCGGAGCAGGACAAAGGCGATCGCGGACGACACGGGCGAGGGCGACATCGTGCTTTCCGCGCACGACATCACTGTGGCCTTCGCCGACAAGGTGATCCTCGACAAGTTGTCGCTCGACATCAGGCGCGGCGAGATTCTCGGTTTTGTCGGCGCCTCGGGCGCCGGCAAGTCGGTCCTGCTGCGCACCATTCTCGGCCTCACGCGCAAGCGGTCGGGCACGATCAAGCTGTTCGGCGTCGATGTCGAGAAGGCGAGCGACGCGGAGCGCCTGCGCATCGACATGCGGCTTGGCGTGCTGTTCCAGCACGGCGCGCTGTTTTCGGCGCTGACGGTCCTGGAAAACGTCCAGGTGCCGATGCGCGAGTATCTCGACCTGCCGCGAAAGCTGATGGACGAACTGGCGATGCTCAAGGTCGAGTTGGTCGGGCTGCCGCCGGACGCGGCGCAAAAATTCCCCTCCGAACTCTCCGGCGGCATGATCAAACGCGCGGCACTGGCGCGGGCGCTGGCGCTTGACCCCGATATCGTCTTCCTCGACGAGCCGACCTCCGGCCTCGATCCAATCAGCGCGGCGGAATTCGACGAACTGGTGGTCAAGCTGCGCGATACGATGGACCTGACCGTCTATATGGTCACGCACGACCTCGACACACTTTTCACTGCTTGCGACCGCGTGGCCGTGCTCGGCAACAAGAGAGTGCTGGTCGAAGGCACCATCGACGACATGCTGAAGAGCGAGGAGCCGTGGGTAAAATCCTATTTCCGCGGAAAACGCGCCCGGCAACTTGATCTTGCGGCGCGCGCATAGCCATAAGTGAAGCAATGGAAACCAGAGCCAACTACGTCATTGTCGGCATCTTCACGCTGGTTGCGATCCTGGCGGCGTTCGCCTTCGTCTACTGGACGGCGGCGATCGGCGACAAGGGCGAGACCACGTTGCTGCGCGTGCGCATCCCGGGCTCGGCTTCCGGGCTTGGCCGCGGCAGTTTCGTGCTGTTCAACGGCGTCAAGGTGGGCGACGTCAGGCGCGTCTATATCGATGTCGACAATCCGACGGTCGCCATCGCCGACACCGAGATCGACCGCTTGACGCCGATCACCAAGTCGACGCAGGCCGATATCGGCCTTGCCGGTCTCACCGGGCAGGCCAATATCGAACTCAAGGGCGCCGACCCCAAGGAAGTAAAACTCCTCGACCAAGCAGAGAAGGAGGGCAAGGTCGCCGAGATCGTTGCCAACCCCTCGGCGGTCACCAACCTCTTGCAGACCGCGCAGAACATCTTCAGCCGCGCCGACAAGGTGCTGACCGAACTCGAAGGCTTCACCAAGGATGTCCGCGGACCGCTGACCGACACCGTCAAGAACGTGCAGACCTTCTCCGATGCGCTGGCCAAGAATTCCGACGGGATCGACAAGTTCCTATCCAGCGTCAGTGCGCTGTCCGACGAGTTGAAGGGTGTTTCCGGCAAGCTGGATGGCACGCTGAAGGCAGCCGAAGGCCTGCTCAATGCCGTCGACAAGGACCAGATCAAGAGCATCGTTGCCAATGTCGATACAGTGACGTCAAACCTCAAGGAAACCTCGAAGCAGTTCGACACGGTCATCAAGAACGTCGATACGGCGGTTGGGTCGGTCAACGATTTCGCCAAGCAGACGCAAGGCACGCTGGCCAAGGTCGACGGCGTGCTGGAGGGCATCGATCCGGCGCAGGTGCGCACCGCTCTGGCCAACATCCAGAAGGCGAGCGAAAACGCAGACAAGGCTGCCGCGGACATCGCCAAGGTGACCGACAAGTTCGCCAACCGGGCTGATGATATCGACCAGACGATCAAGGATGCCAAGCAACTGGCCCAACGACTCAACGATGCCTCGGTGCGTGTCGACGGTATCCTCGCCAAGGTCGACACCTTGCTTGGTTCGGGGCAGGCCGATGGCGTGATGGCTGACGCCAGGGCTACTCTGAAGTCGTTCAAGCAGGTTGCCGACACGCTGAATGCCCGCCTGGGCGTCATAACCGACAATCTGGCGCGATTCTCCGGCCAGGGCCTGACAAACGTCGAGGCGCTGGTGCAGGACAGCCGTCGCTCGATCACCCGCATCGAGGAGGCGGTGACCGATCTCAGCCGAAACCCGCAGCGCATCCTTTCGGGTGGTGACGGCGAGGTTCGGCAGTTCGATGGCAGGGCGCGGCGTTGACTTCGGCGGCCGCTCGCCCCAAGAACATGAGCTGCGGATGCGGGTTGATCTTACGATCCGGGGACAACGGGGATCGCGCGTGAAGTCGGTGTGGGCGAGAACGAGCGGGTTGACATCGGCTGCGGCACTGCTTGCGCTCTCGCTTGCCGGTTGCGCGGCGCTGGGCGGCAAGCCTGCGCCGCTGGATACATTCGAGCTTTCGGCGCCGTCGATCGACGCGCACGGCCACAGCCGCCGCCAGATTCTCATTGCCCAGCCCTCCGCGCTCAAGGCGCTGGACAGCCAGAACATCGTCATCAAGCCGTCGGATCGTTCGATCCAGTATCTCAAGGGCGCGCAGTGGGCCGACCGGCTGCCGTTGATCGTGCAGGCGCGGCTGGCCGAGACCTTCCAGCGCTCAGGCAGCTTTGCCGGCGTCGGCAAGCCGGGCGAGGGCCTGGCGATCGACTACCAGGTGATCGTCGAGATCCGTTCCTTCGAAGTGCGCGTCAACGGCGGCGAGCATGCCGAGGTCAACCTGTTCGTGCGCATCCTGAACGACCGCAACGGCGAGGTGCGTGCCTCCAAGAGCTTCACCGCATCCGCGCCCGTTTCAGGCAGCGGCAATCCCGCCTATGTCAACGCGCTCGACAATGCTTTCGGGGATGCGGCCAAGCAGATCGTGCGCTGGACCGATTCGGTGATCTGATCTCCGTAAGGGCTTGATCGCGCAACGCTTGTGAAAACGCCAATGCCGGAGGCCCTGCAAGGGACGCGGTGCCGCGGACGCGCCAACACAACAAATCGATCGAAATGAAAAAGGCGGGAAATTTCCCGCCTTTTTTGTCTGTTGCAGGACCGTGCCTAGTGCAGGCGGCCGCTGGCATGGGCCAACATGGTGTAGACCTTGCCGGTGTCCGACGTCAGATAGGTCTGCGCCATGATGTTGTCGCGGTCGTTGCGCGCGACATCCTTGAGCAGCTTCTCGAAATCGTCGCAATAGCGGTCGACGGCGGCGCGGAACTCGGCCTCCGCCTGATACTTGCGGCGGATCTCGTCAAACGTCTGCTGACCCTTCAGCGTGTAGAGCCGCCGGGTGAACACGTCACGCTCGCCGCGCCGATAGCGGTTCCACAACTCGATCGAAGCGTCGTGGTCGATGGCCCGCGCGATATCGACGGACAGCGAGTTCAGCGATTCCACGACGTGCAGCGGCGAGCGCTGGGCAGGAGCCGCGCGCGGCGCTTCCGCTGGCGTTGACGGCCTGGCTTCCTCTTCGCGCGATGCTCCGCTCAGCAGATCACGGACCCAGCCGCCTTGCGGCGTACGGGCGCTGGCGTCGGCACGCTGGCGCGGTGCCGCCTCGGCCGGACGCTCGAGGTCGAGCGTGCCGCGCAGCGCGGGGCCGCCCAACGGTGCCTGAGGTGTGCGAAGCTCCGGCTGTGGTGCCGGCGCGCGACGCGGTGGCTCCGGGGCGCGTGCGGTTGGCGCTTGCGGCGCCGGGCGCAGATTGCGCGGTTCAGAGGTATCGCCGCCGCGGCCGGACTTCGCAACGATGTCCGAAAGCTCTTTCAAGGCGTTGATCTGCTCGGAAACGGCACGGCGGATGGCCGAGGTCGATTCCTTTGCCTCTTCCGGCATCTCGATGACGCCCTTCTTGAGTTCGGCGCGGGTGAGGTCGAGCTCGCTCTTGATCGAGCCCGCGGTGCGGCGCATCTCCTCGGTCGCATCTGCGAAGCGCTTGGTTGCCGAATCGACGACATCGGTGATGGCGTTGCGGATCTTGTCGGCCGACTCCATCGTCTTGCCCTCGGCGTTCTGCAGCGTCTGGCCGACGAGGCTCTCGAACGAGCGCATGACCCTTTCGAGATCTTCCGACTTCTTGACCAGGCCGACTGCGAGGTCCTCGAGCGACGATTGCCTTTCGAGCGTGTGCTCGAGATTGCTCTGGGCCGAGCTCAGCAGGTCCGAAGCACTGGACAGCAGGCGGCTGTGTTCGTCGAACTTGGTGGCGATCGAGGCGACCTCGCGCAAGGTGGACGAAGACAGTTCCGTCAGCCTCGTCGTGTTCGAATCGACCAGCCGCGCCGAGCTGGCAAAGGTCTGCGCGGCCTTCTCCGTGGTGGCGGCGAAGCTTTGCGTGCTGCCGCTGAGCCGTTCGTCGACCTGGCCGAGATTGACCGCGGCCTGGTCGATCAACTGACCGAGCTGCGAGCTGGACTTGGTCATGCGGCCAATGAGGTCGGCGACGCTGTCGGACAGCGACGAGCGGGCGCCTTCGACGGCCGACAGCGTCTCGGCCGTGCGGCTGGCGAGCGCGTTGACCAGTGCGGCATTCTCGCTGCGCAGCTTTTCCGTGGCGCGTTCGGTGACCTCTTCCATGCTCTTTTGCAGTTCCGAGCCGCCCTGGGCGAAGCGCTCGACCAAAGGCCGCGCGGTTTCGTCGAGGATCTTCGACATTTCGGCCGAGCGCGCCGCGAGCATGGTGTTGAGCTCGCGGGTGTTGGCGCCGATGGTCTTGGCGGCGTCGTTGGTGCTCTGGCCGATATGCTGGCCAACCGCGGTGAAGGTCTCCGCGATGACGTTGGCGCGCGACACGAGTTGCGCCTCGGCATTCGACACCTGCTCGTTGAGCTTCTGGCCCATCGTCTCGGCCGTGTAGGCGAGACGATTCTCGACTCCGGCGATCTGCTCCTCGACACGGGCGGCCGCGGCCGCCGCGCTCGATGCGAGCCGCTCGTCGGCACCGGCAAGCGCCTGTTCGATCTCGCGGGCATGGACGGCCAATTCCTGGCCGGTCTGCCGTGCGCGGTCGGCGACCCTCTGCTCGGTGCTGGCGAAAGCACCGACGATGGTCTCCGCATGCTCGCCGATCGTCGACGTGCTGCTGGTGATGCGCGAGACAAGGCGCTGATCGGCATCGTCGAAGATGCGGCCGATCTCCGACGCGCGGCTCGACAGCGCTTCGGAACCTTCGGCGATGCGCGAGACCAGCTGCTGGTCGGCGGCGTCGAAGATGCGGCCAAGGTCCGATGCACGTGCGGCAAGCGCTTCGGCCGATTCGCCGATGCGCATGCCGAGCCGCTGGTCGGCGCTTTCGAAGTTGCGCAGAATGTCGCCGGCGCGCGCGGCAAGCGACTGTGCCGTTTCGACGGCGCGGGCGACCAGCTTCTGGTCCGCCATGTCAAAGGTGCCGGCAATCTCACTTGCGCGAGCGGCCAGTTGATCGGCGGTTTCATGGGCGCGAGCCAGCAGCGAACTGGAGGTGTCGTCCGCGCGGGCAAGAAGGGCGTTCGACGTGTCTTCCGCACGGGCGTGCAGGCGACGATCGGCCTCCTCGAAGGTGCGGGCGATGTCTTCGGCCCTCGCCAGCAGGGCAGCGGAGGTCTGCTCGGCGCGCTCGGCGATCCTGCGGTCGGCGTCGCTGAACGCCGCACCGGCCTGCTCATGCAGCGTGCTGGTGACTTCCAGGACCTTTTCGCGCAACGCGCCGGCAACGAAGACCGCACTCTTCTCGAGCACGCTGCGGACGTTGTCGACACCCGTCGAGAGCGCCCGCTCCATGGTGCCGGCGCGTTCCTCGATGATGCCGGTCTGGCGGCTGAACGCCTGCTCGATCTTCTCGACGTCGGCGGCGATCGCATCGGAAATGCCGGTGCTTCGGGCGGCGATCTGGTCGATGTGGCCCGACAGCGAGCGGTCGACGTCCTTGCGGGTCTCTGCGAGCTTGCCGAGATCGTCTTCCAACGCGCGGCTCAGCATATTGCGGCCTTCGGCCAGCTTGCCGACATGTCCGGCGACGATGTCGTCGATGTCGCCGCGGCTTTCGGTCAGCTTCTGCAGGTCGGCTTCGAGGGCGCGCTTGAGAATGTCTCGGCCCTCGGCCAGCTTCTCCACCTGACCAGCGACCAGGCCGTCGATGCTGGAGCGGCTTTCGGCAAGCTTGGCCAGATCGGCTTCTAGCGCCCGCTTCAGGATATCGCGGCCTTCGGCCAGCTTCTCGACCTGGCCGGCGACCAGACCATCGATGCTGGAGCGGCTTTCGGCCAGCTTGGCGAGGTCGTCCTCAAGCGCCTTCGATAGGGTCGAACGCTCCTGAACAAGCCTTTCCGCGTGGTTGTTGACGAGACCGCCGACGTTTTCAAGATCAGCCTGGAGCGCCTTCGACAGCGTCGAGCGGTCCTGGGCGAGCCGTTCGGAATGGCTGTTGACCAGGCCGTTGACGCTTTCGAGGTCGGCTTCGAGCGCCCGCGCGAACTGTGCCCGGTCGTCGATCAGTTTCTGCGATTGGTCGGCAACGGTGCCCTTGACCGCATTGAGGTCGGCTTCCAGCGCCCGCCGCAGGATGTCGCGGCCCTCGGCCAGCTTCTCGACCTGGCCGGCGACCAGCCCGTCGATGCTGGAGCGGCTTTCGGCCAGCTTGGCGAGGTCGTCCTCGAGTGCCTTCGACAAGGTCGAGCGATCCTGAACGAGCCTGTTCATGTGATCGGCGATGACGCTGTTCACATTCTGCAGGTCGGTTTCCAGGGCCCGCGAAAGCTGCCCGCGATCGTCGGCCAGCTTTTCCGACTGGCTGGCGATGACGCCCTTGATCGTGTTGAGATCGGATTCCAGCGCACGCTTGAGGATATCACGGCCCTCGGCCAGCTTCTCGACCTGGCCGGCGACGAGGCCGTCGATGCTCGAGCGGCTCTCGGCCAGCTTGGCAAGGTCGGCCTCAAGTGTCTGCGACAGCAGGCCGCGGTCTTCGGCCAGCCGCCCTGAATGGCCCTCGATCAGGCCACGTATGCCGGACAGATCATTGTCGAGCGAGCGGGAAAGCTGCGTCCGGTCCTCCGCCAGCTTGGCGGAATGGGTTTCGATGAGGCTCTTGATGCCGATGATGTCGTTTTCCAGCGCCTTGGCGAGCACGGCGCGGCCCTCGGCGATCTTCTCGACCTGGCCGGCGACGAGGCCGTCGATGCTGGCGCGGCTGTCGGACAATTTGCCGAGATCAGCCTCCAGCGCGCGCGACAGGATGTTGCGGCCTTCAGCCAGTTTTCCGACGTGTCCGGCAACCATTTCATCAATGATCGTGCGGGCTTGCACCAACTTCCCGGAGTCTTCGTTCAAGGCGCTGGAAAGCCTGTTGCGGCCTTCTTCCAGCCTTTCGAGATGGCCGCCCAGCGACGCGTCGATGGCTGCCCTCGATTCGTTGACCTTGCGCAGGTCCTCCTCGAGCGCGCGCGAGATCAGGTTGCGGCCTTCGGCCAGCTTCTGCACCTGGTTGGTCACCGCCGCATCGATGCCGGCGCGGCCCTCGGCGAACTTCGCCAGGTCGGCCTCCATGGCCGCGGCCATGCGCTCGCGGCTTTCGGAAAGCTTGCGGCTGTGGTTTTCCACGGCTTCCTCGATGCCGACGCGGGCATCGGCAAGCCGCTGGATGTCGCTGTCGAAGGAGCGCGACACGACATGGCGCGCCGCTTCCATGCGGCCGGCGAAATCGCTGGCGCGGGCTTCGAGCATGGAGGAGGTGGACATGACGATGTCGGCCATGTCGGCCCCGATCTGGGTCTTGCCCTGATCGATCATCGCCGACAGCGTGTCCTTGCTCTCGGCAAAGGTATGAGCGATTTCGCGGGCGCGTTCGACCAACGTCTCGTTGATCTGGCGGGCGCGGGCCTCGAGCGCCGCGTTGAGCTTCTGCGTTCCGGTGTCCAGCGCCTCGGCGCGGGTCTGGAATTCGCTGATCAGCGCCTGGCCGCGTTCGGCCAGCGTCCGCTCGATGCCGCTGAGGCTGGCTTCGAATTCGGAACTCAGCGTGCGCGCGGCACCGCCAAGCAGCGACACCATGCCGGTGGTGCGATCGTCGAGCAGGTCGGTCAACGACCGTGTCAGGCCGTCCGTGGTGTCCGTCAGCTTGGCAATGCGCGTATCGAGAAGGCTGGCGAAGGCCTCGCCCGAGGTCGACAGCCGGTCGGTGATCGAATCGAGCCGGCCTTCCACCGAATCGAAGATCGACATCGAGCTTTCATTGATACGGTCGATAAGGGTGTCGCCGGAATTGGTGATCGTCATCGACAGCTTGGTCGAAGCATTGAGGATGCTGTCGCGGATGATGTCGCTGGCGGCGCCGATCTCGTCCTTCAGCGTCTCGTGCGCCCCGGTGATCGAGGCGCGGACCCGCTCGGCGTGGGTGACAACGGCTTCGCGCTCGCTGCCGAGCCCGTCGACGAGCGAACGGATGCGGGATTCGTTTTCCGAATAGGAGCGTTCGATCTGGTTCACTTCGCTGTGGACCAGCGTTTCCAGCTCGACGGCGCGGGCAAGGGTGCGTTCGATGCCTTCGCCCATGGCCGCGACTTCGCGACGGACGGCCTGGCCGATCATCATGACGCGGTCCTGGGCAAGGTTTTCCGGCTCGGTCAGGCGGAACGCCACTTCAGTCATCGACTGGGCGGCAATGCGCATTTCCTGGGCGCGGCGAATCATCGCCGCAAAGGCCCAGAACAGGATGACGGGCACAATCGCCGCGACCGCCAGGCCGATCAGCTCGGGACGGGCAAAAAACTGGTCGAGCGTACGGATCCTCCAGATGCTCGGCCCGAAAAGGAGATTGGCCAATCCGCCGGCGCCGGCGATCCAGGCGAGCGAGACAAAGGCAACAACCCAGTAAATGGTGTTCGAGGCGCGCCTGTTGAGGCTGTGAAGGAGCGTCTTGTAGTCCTTCTGGCGATCGTCATTGGCTGGCGCGAAACCGGCGGGCTGGGCGCCATTGCGTGTTTCAACGGGACGTAACTCGGCAGGCTTGGCCTGGGGCGCGGGTTTCGCGGCCTGGCTCTGATTGACGGCGGGCGCCGGCTTCTGATTGCGTCCCTCACGCGCCAATTCGTCGGCGGCCTGGGATATCTGCGCCTCCAGATCTTCCATCGAAGCCGCGATGTCAAGGTCGCCGCTGCCGATATCGCCGCTGAGGTCGATATCGAGCGCCTTTTCCAGTTCCCTGGCCACGTCGCTGTCGAGAGTTCTCGTCGTCGTTGGTTTCTTCGCCATGCCTTCGCTACCCTGTACTAGCTGCCGCGGGCTTATAATTCTGTTTGTCGTACCCCCGCGCAGGAGGCTGAAAATGGACCCTCGTATCGTGCCGCGGGCTTATAATTCTGTTTGTCGTACCCCCGCGCAGGAGGCTGAAAATGGACCCTCGTATCGTAATGACACAGGGGGGTAAAGAAAACATGCATTCCGCGAGATACGTAAAACTTTAAATATAAGGTTAACAGAACCGTGATTCCGGCGCCGCTTTCGCAACATTTTTCCGGGCCACTCATTAACCCGTTGTGCATTGGATTCGCCTAGGTTTTCGGCGGTCGAACAAACGGAGTTCCAAATTCATGCGTGGCGAAAACGGCGTTGCCTTTTCAATGCCCGGGGGCGACGTATCCGGTCCAAGGCGATCACGGCCGGTCGATTTGGCACATCTTGCCCGCCAGACGATGGGCGACCGCAGCCTCGAACAGGAGGTGCTGGCGCTCTTTGTACAACAGGCGCTGTCGGTGCGCGACAGAATAGTCGACGCCAATATCAAGGACCGCCTGCTGCTCGCGCACGGGCTGAAGGGATCGGCACGGGGCGTGGGTGCCTTTGCCATTGCCGATTGCGCCACCGAGATCGAGCACCGGCCGGAAGACGATCAGACGCTCAGGCGGCTTGGTAGGCTGATCGACGAAGTGCGCGATTTCATAGCCGCCATCAATCGCTGAGCCCGGTTTGCGGAAAAACGTCAGGGAGCGGCGCTTTCGCGCGGCAGTTGACTTGTCTGCCGGAGTGATTATCTCGGCTGAGACTCCCTTCAGGTGACAAATGACCAAGCTGACTTTCATCGCCCATGACGGCACACATTTCGACATGGACGCCGAAAACGGCTCGACGGTCATGGAGAACGCGATCCGCAATGCGGTGCCGGGGATCGAGGCGGAATGCGGCGGCGCCTGCGCCTGCGCGACCTGTCATGTCTATGTCGACGAAGCGTGGACGGCGCTGGTCGGCGAACCGGAAGCGATGGAAGAGGACATGCTGGACTTCGCCTACGACGTCCAGCCGAATTCGCGGCTGTCGTGTCAGATCAAGGTGCGCGACGCGCTTGATGGCCTGGTTGTCCGCGTGCCCGCCCGCCAGGGCTGAGACACCGGTTTTTTGCCGACTGCTGCTTGGCAGCGGCGGATTGCTCATGCAGTGTCTCGACAACACACAGCGAGGCCCTTCGCATGACCGACATCACCAAGACAGACGTGCTCATTGTCGGGGCGGGGCCGGTCGGCCTGTTCGCCGTGTTCGAGCTCGGCCTGTTCGACATGAAGTGCCATTTGATCGATATCCTCGACCGGCCAGGCGGCCAGTGCGCGGAACTCTATCCGGAGAAGCCGATTTACGACATTCCCGGCTGGCCTTCGATCTCGGCGCAGGGACTGGTCGACAAGCTGCTCGAGCAGATCGCACCGTTCAAGCCCGACTTCACCTACAACCGCATGGTTTCCAGCCTCGAAAAGCTGGAGGACGGCGGTTTTCGCGTCACCACCGACGAGAACGAGGTGTTCGAGGCCAAAGTCGTGGTGATTGCCGCCGGCGGTGGCTCCTTCCAGCCGAAGCGTCCCCCGATCCCGGGCATTGAACCCTATGAAGGCAAGAGTGTCTTCTATTCGGTGCGCCGGATGGAGGACTTTCGCGGCCACGACCTCGTCATTGTCGGCGGCGGCGATTCGGCGCTCGACTGGACGCTGAACCTGCAGCCTGTGGCCAAGAGCGTGACGCTGGTCCACCGGCGGCCGGAATTCCGCGCGGCGCCCGACAGCGTCAACAAGATGTATGCCATGCAGGAGATGAAGCAGCTGGCGTTCCGGGTCGGGCAAGTGACCGGACTGGCCGGCGCCGACGGCAAGCTCTCATCTGCCGTCATCAAGGGGCCGGACGGCGATGTCGAGGTGCCCTGTACGCGCATGCTGCCGTTCTTCGGCCTGACCATGAAGCTCGGACCGATCGCGGAGTGGGGCCTCAATCTTCACGAGAACCTCATTCCGGTCGATACCGAGAAGTTCCAGACATCGGTGCCCGGCATCTTCGCGGTCGGCGACATCAACTGGTATCCGGGCAAGCTGAAGCTCATCCTGTCGGGCTTCCACGAAGTGGCGCTGATGGCGCAGGCCGCCAAGCGCATCATCAGCCCCGGCGAGCGCATCGTGTTCCAGTACACGACCTCGTCCACGAGCCTGCAGAAGAAGCTTGGCGTCGTGGAAACCTGAGCTCTCAGTCAGCCAGCACGGGAGCCTCGGGGTGGCCGCGCAGCGGCTTTTCCGGCATCAGCCCGAGCGCGACCAGCGCCATCAACAGCATTGCCGCCGCCGCGAGGAAGATCATGACGAATGCCGCGGCCTCGACGGCGGCACCAGCCGCCTGCACGCCTTCGCTGGCCAGCGGCAGGCCGTAGCCGAGCGCGACCGCGCCGAGTATGGCGACGCCAAGCGCGCTGCCCAACGAGCGAAGGAAGGTCAACACGCCGGTGGCGACGCCCAGATGGGCCTGATCGACGGCGTTCTGAACCGACACGGTGGCAACCGGAAATGTCGTCCCGCTGCCCAGGCCGATACAGGTCGTCAGGATCTCGACGGTCAGCAGCGAAGCATGTCCCGCCACCAGGCTGAGCACGCCGAGGCACAGGATGGCGAAACCCACCCCGATCATCGCGATCCGCTTGTAGTGAACGAAACGCTGAATCGTGCGGCCGCCGAGTGTCGCGCCGGCAACGGTGCCGAGCATGAGCCCGAGCATGGCGGTTCCCGATGCACTGGCCGACAGCCCGAGGATCGACTGCAGGTAGACCGGCAGGTAGACCGCCAGGCCGATATTGGCGGCCTGCAACAGGAACATCGAGAGCGTGCCGGCAAGAACGATCGGATTGCCAAGCACTTCGAGCGAGACCAGTGGCTCGGCGGCACGCAGCAACCGCAGCGCAAAAAAGCTCCAGATGACCGCCGAGCAAGCGAGCAGTCCGAGGATTTCGCGCGACATCCATGGATATTCGCTGCCGCCCCAGTTCAACGCCAGCAGCAGCAAGGCGGTGGCCGCGACGAGCAGCAGCGCGCCGAGACCGTCGATGCGATGATGTTTCGCGGCGATCGGCAACTTCTTCAGTGGTTTGTTGATCATGGCCATGGCGACAAGACCAAGCGGAATGTTGATCCAGAAGATCAAGGACCAGTGCAGGTGTTCGGCGAAGGTGCCGCCCAGAAGCGGACCGGCGATGCTGGCGACCGCCCAGGTGCCCGAGATCCACGCCGTGTAACGGGCGCGCTCTCGCGGCGGTACGAGGTCGCCGATCACGGTCTGCGCCAGCGCAAACAGGCCCCCGCCGCCGGCGCCCTGGATCGCGCGGCCGACGATCAGCACCAGCATATTGGGCGCCATGGCACTGACCAGGGATCCGGCAAGGAATATGAGGATCGCTGCATAAACCGTCGGCCGGCGACCATGAACGTCCGAGATCTTGCCATAGAGCGGTGCCACCGCCGTGGCGGTCAGGAGATAGCCGGTGACGATCCAGGGCAGATATTCGGCATGGCCAAGCAGGCGCGCCATCGTCGGCATCGCCGGGGCGACGATGGTCTGATCGAGCGCGGCCAGCAGCATGGACAGGAGAACGCCGCCGATGATGGCATTCTTTTCGCCTTCGCTGAGCGGCGCATCCGTCTTAACCGCCGTCTGCTTGCCGACAGCCTGGTCCATGTCCATTCATCCGTATGCTTGTGGCTGGCCGGCGTCATACAGCCATCCCGGTGCGTTGCGCCGCATTGATCTTTCGAGGTTCGCATCGCGAACCTGACATATGTCGTCCCGTATAGGCGGATTTCGACGGGTGCTCGAAAATTTTTCGAAGCTGGTACCATGCTTTGGCTGAATTGGCTCGCGCCGGCACCGTTCAACGCATCGCCAGGACTCAGGCCGGTGGTGGCAGCCGGCCGTTCTCGATGCGCTCCGTCCGGTAACGCAGCAGCCGCAGGATGCGACTTTCGAAATTGACGCTTTCGACGCGGTCGAACCGCAATTGATCCTGATCGTGCCTGGCGAGCACTGCCGCGGTGATTTCGGCGGCCTTGGCCTTGGCTGCCTCGCAATTCCTTTGCGGGTAGGTTGCTTTCAGGGCGTCCTCGAGTTCGCGGCCATGGTTCCTGGCAATCTCCACATGGCGCTCCTCATGACGTTTGATGTCGGCGGACAACGTATCCCAGAACAGCCTCACATCGGCATCCGCCTTGCGTGGGCGGCGCCACTCGGGAAGGATCACCTTCACCTTGACGGTCACCACCGCATCGGCGATGCGGCAGGACTTCGATGTCTGCGCATAGCTGATGCGGGTTGTGAACGCCATCTGCGTGGCGCCCGGGTGGCGCCCCCCCGTGCTTTTCACCTCGGGACCACGTTTGGAGAGCTGCATCTCGATATCGTCGAGCGTGCTGCCGTCAATGGAAAAATAGCTGTATGTCTTGACGAGATTGGCCGCGCCCGCCGGTAGCGGGCTCACGGCGAGCAGCAGTGCGCCAAGCAGGGATCGTTTCATGCAAAGCATGGATCGTTTCATCATGTTGCCTCTTCGACCACCTTGCTTTACGGGCGTTGCCAGCGCAACGGAATTGATCCGCTGCGGATCACACATGGTTGATGAGCCCCATGGTTGCTGAGCAATGACGGCCAGGCGATGGCAACTGGCGCATGGACGCCATCTCGAGCTTGGCGGCAAGGCGGTGGTCGTCGGCATCCTCAATGTCACGCCTGATAGTTTTTCCGACGGCGGTCTGTTCGATGCACCCGAAAGGGCGCTGGTCCAGGCACGCCGCATGGTGGGGGAAGGGGCGCTGGTCGTCGACGTCGGCGGAGAATCAACCCGCCCCGGCGCCGCCGCTATATCGGCCCGCGAGGAACAGGCCCGCATCCTGCCCGTGATCGAGGCGCTGGCGAGCGCCGGCGAGGTGCTGATTTCGGTCGACACCTATCGCGCGGACAGCGCCCGGCTTGCCGTCGCCGCCGGCGCGCATATCGTCAACGATGTCTGGGGGCTGCAGCGCGAGCCCGACATTGCGCGTGTCGCCGCCGACACCGGCGCCGGCCTTGTCATCATGCATACAGGGCGAGATCGCGAGAAGTTGCCGGACGTGATCGCCGACCAGTTGGCGTTCCTCGGAAAATCGCTGCAGATCGCGCGCCGACACGGTGTCACGGACGACCATATCGTGCTTGATGCCGGTTTTGGCTTCGCCAAGGAGACGGCCGAGGAAAATCTCGACCTGATGGCGCGGTTTTCCGAACTCCACGCGCTCGGCTTTCCGCTGATGGCCGGCACGTCGCGAAAACGCTTCATCGGCACCGTCACCGGCCGCGACGCGGCCGACAGAGCTGCCGGAACGGCGGCGACCAGCGTTATCCTGAGGCTCAAGGGCGCCGATCTGTTTCGCGTCCATGATGTCGCATTCAACGTGGACGCGCTGGCGCTCGCAGATGCTATGCTGGCGCGTGAAACCGAGCGAGCGGGCTGCTGAAGCAATGTATGTCATCCGCATGAAGAACTGCGCCTTCTTTGCCCGGCACGGCGTGCTGGACGAGGAGGAAAGGCTCGGTCAGCGCTTCTATGTCGATGCCGCTCTCACGGTTGATCCAGGCCGGGCCCTCGTCGAGGATTCCATCGAGGACACCGTCAACTATGGTATCGCCTTCACGGTGATCGAAAAGATCATTACGGGGCAGCGGCGCTTTCTGATCGAGGCCTTGGCGCTCGAAGTGGCCCGTGCGCTGACGGCGCGTTTCCCGCAGATCAAAAAAGCCGAGATCACGGTGCGCAAGCCCAACGCCCCGGTGCCCGGTGTGCTCGATTACGTCGAGGTGACCGTTGTCTGGCCCGAATAGCACGGTCTACCTCAGCCTTGGCGGCAATCTCGGCGACCCGGCGAAGTCGATGGGCGCGGCGCTGCGCATGCTGGATGCCGATGGCGACACGCGTGTCACCGGCGTCTCCTCGCTTTATCGCACCCCGCCCTGGGGCAAGCTCGACCAGCCGGACTTCCTCAATGCGGCTGCGGAAATTTCCACCGGGCTTGCGCCGCGTGCCTTGCTCGACCTCTGTCTCGATGCCGAGCGCAAGCTGAAGCGTGTGCGCGAGGAGCGCTGGGGGCCGCGGCTGATCGATATCGACATTCTGGTGTTTGGCGAACGCGTCATTCACGAGACTGGCCTGGAAGTGCCGCATCCGCGCATGCTGGAGCGCGCCTTCGTGCTGGCGCCGCTGGCCGAGATCGCGCCCGGCCTTGTCGTCGGCGGGCGCAGCATCACGGACCGGCTGGTTGCCGTCGACACCTCTGGTATCGAACGATTGCCATCCGGCCGGGATTGGTGGCTGGTCTGACGTCTGGGCGAGGCAACGGCGGGACGCTTTTAACCGGAAAATCCGCCGCCATCCAGGAACGCCTGCTCCTGCGGTGTGGTCTCGCGGCCAAGCATCCTGTTTCGGTGCGGAAAGCGGCCAAAGCGCAGGATGATGTCACGGTGCTCGACAGCGTACTTCAGATAGGGTTCGGCCCTGGCCTGGGTCAGATCGACCGACATGTGCTGGTCGGCGAGAAGTTCCGAATGCTCGTACGGCAGATAGAGGAAGACGCGGATTTCTTCGTCGAGCTCCAGATCATGGCCAGCCGCGATCGCCTTTCCGGCGAAATATCTGGCGAGCGGGTCGGTCGCGTACATGTGGCCGGTGCCGCGAAAGCAGTTTCGCGGAAACTGGTCGAGCAGGATCATCAGCGCCAGCGAACCCTCGGCACGCGCCGACCAGCCGTCGCATTCACGCCGCGCGGCTGCATGGTGCAGGTCGAGGAAGCGGTTGCGGAAGTCGGCATCGAAAGCCTCGTTCTTCTCGAACCATGCATCCTCGCCGGCATCACGCCAGAATTTGGTGACCGACAGGGCTCTGCTGTCCAATTCCATGCTGGTTCCTTGTTCAGTCCGCGGGTTCGGATTTGTGCAGCACGCCGGCCGTCTCTTCGTTGAGTGCCTGGCCGGCGCGGCGCGGCTGCGTAAGGGGTGTGGGGATGGGGGTGCCGATATTGCCCTTCAGGAAGCGCTGCCCGGCGCGGATGCCTTCGGCGAGCTGCGTCTCGAAGCGGGCGGCGTCGCGGCGGCGGACATCCTCGATGACGTCGGCCACATCTTCCGGATCGACGCCGAGTGATTCCAGGGCCGAGCCGCCGAAAACCAACGCCGATTCGAAGGTTTCGCGCAGCTGGAAGTCGACTCCGGCGCGAATGAGCTGCAGCGCTGTTCCGCGGTCGAAGGCTCGTGCCAGGACCGTGAGCAAAGGGAATTCGGCCTTGATCAGCTGGGCGATGCGAACGGCGACATCGGGTTTGTCGACGCAGATCAGCACGGCGCGCGCCCGGCCGGCGCCGGCGGCATGCAGGATGTCCAGCCGCGTGCCGTCGCCATAATAGACCTTGAAGCCGAAATCGGCCGCGGCCTGGATCATTTCGACCTCGTTGTCGATGATCGACACATCGATGCCGCGCAGCAGCAGCGGCTGGCTGGCGATCTGGCCAAAACGGCCGAAGCCGATGATCAGGACGCTTCCGGTAAGGCCGTCTGCAACGTCGACCCCGTCGAGCGACTGCTCGTCGCGCGGCGTGAGGTACCGCAGCGCGATGATCGCCAGTGGCGTCAGCACCATGGAGATGATGACGACCGCGGTCAGCGTCGCGTTGGCCTGGCTGTCGATGATGCCGACCGCGGCGGCGGCGGAATAGAGGACAAAGGCGAATTCGCCGCCTTGCGCCATGAAGACCGCACGTTCCAGCGCTTCGCGGTGGCCGGTTTTCAGGATGCGGGCGACGATGTAGATGCCGAGCGCCTTCATCACCATGTAGGCCACGACATAGATGGCGATCAGCCGCCAGTTCTCGACCACCACATGCAGGTCGAGCGACATGCCGACCGCAAGGAAGAACAGGCCGAGCAGGATGCCGCGGAACGGTTCGATGTCGGCTTCGAGTTGATGGCGGAAGGTCGATTCGGACAGAAGCACGCCGGCCAGGAATGCACCCATCGCCATTGACAGGCCACTGAGCTGCATGGCGAGCGCGGACCCGAGAACGACCAGAAGTGCCGCCGCCGTCATCACTTCGCGGGCACGGGCATCCGCCAGGATGCGGAAGAACGGATTGAGCAGATAGCGTCCGGCGAGCACCAGTCCGACGATCGCGGCGAGGCCGATGCCGATCTCGGTCAGGCGTTCCGTCAGGCTGGTATCGGCACCGCCGGGGGCCAGGAACGCGATCAAGGCCAGCAGCGGCACGATCGCCAGATCCTCGAGCAGCAGGATGGAGACGATGCGCTGGCCTTTCGGCGCGGCGATTTCGCCGCGCTCCTCGAGCAGTTGCATGACGATTGCCGTCGAGGTCAGCACGAAGCCGGCGCCGGCGACGAAGGATTGCGAGATCGGAAAGCCTCCCGCCACGCCGACACCGGTCAGCAAAACGGCGCAGACGCCGACCTGCAGCGCACCGAGGCCAAAGATCTCGCGGCGCAGGCCCCACAGCCGTGACGGCTGCATTTCCAGCCCGATGATGAACAGGAACATCACCACGCCGAGCTCGGCGACATGAAGAATGGCTCCTGATTCGGAGAAGATGCGAAGACCGAATGGGCCGATCACCACGCCGGCGGCCAGATAGCCAAGAATGGAGCCAAGGCCCATGCGCTTGAAGATGGGAACGGCGACAACGCCGGCAGCAAGCAGTGCCACCACCTGGACCAGATCGCTGTTCGATGCCTCTACCGCCATGCCCGCCATTCCGCTCGTTTGAGGACCGCAGCCTTATGCAGCCGGAGCTGCAGCACAAGACGGTCCTCGCGGACACCCAAAAGACGCTGCAACGCTTTAATTTTGCGCATGATCCCCAGCGAAAATCGATTCCGATTTTCGTAAGGCGGCATTTTGATGTGCGCATGATACCGGCGAAAATCGATTCGATTTTTACAGGTATGCGCCAAGCGGCACAGATAAGAGCTTCGGCAGGGGGCGAACAGTGCAAGTCCCACCGGCAATGTTGTAGGCGCGTTACACAAGTTTACGCCAGACGCGCGTTGCTTGTTGCCACAATCGAAGGCTAAGGACGATTGGCTTCGGCCATTGGAGGGCGAGCGACGATCAAGTCGCGCCCTTTTTGAGGAGAGTGACTGACATGAAGAAGTTTTTGTTTGTTGCCGTCGGCTTGGCGGTGCTTGCTGGTTCGGCTTGTTCGAAGGCGCCGGAGTGCACGACCGAGATCGCGACCAAGAAGGCGCAGGACATGGCTGCCGCGCTGCAGGAGGCGATCACCAAGGATCCGTCCAAGGCGGCTGATCTGACGGCCAAGGTCCAGGCGGTGACAACCAAGTATCAGGGCGCGACGACACTGGCCGACGCCTGCAAGGCCTATGACGAGGTGACGGCCGCGATCAAGGGCTAAGTGCCTCGATCAAAACGGTTTCAACGAGGCGGTGACCGTTGGGTCGCCGCCTTTTCTGTCTCAGGCGACCGATGATTGTTCAGTTCCGCGCGATGGAGCCGACTTCGACCGTATCAACGCGCTTCAGGCTCATGCCGATCACAGGCACCAGCTGATCGGAGACTCGGACCGCAACGGTTACCGTCATCGAATTGTCGTCGGGGATGCGAGCCTGCATCACACCGCGCAGCTGGTTGCGATTGATGGTGAAAACCACCTTGCGGGCATCGACCACATTGCCGCCGACGATATCGAGGCCGGCACCGGCCGCGCCGCCCATGAAGCTGCCCTTGTAGCCCTCGCGGCCCTTGCGCTCGATCCTGGCCGACATCTGCTGGGTGAACATGCCTACCCGGCAGCCGCCATCGAGCGTCATGCCCATCTTGCCGTCGGGCGTCGAGCCGGTGAAGCTGCAGTTGAATTTCGTGCCTTTGTACTTGCCGGCGACGATTTCGCCGGGGCCGACCCACTTGCCTTCGGCCGAGTGGAAGAACTGCTTGTCCGGTTCCGCCGCGGAAGCCCCTGAGGCAATACCGACGACTGCGGTGATCGCGGCCGCCAAGGGCAGGACGCTGGACAGAATTACGCTTTTCATCGACGACACCCGGCAACAAAGAGGCTGTTTGAAACCCGTCTGACCATGAACAAGATTGGTTAATGCTTCGTCACTGCGAGGCCTCGAAACCGCAACCCGGCAATCGTGCGGAAGATCCGGGCGTTATTTGCCGGACTCGGTTGTTTCGGCGTCCTTCCTTGTTGCAAACGATGTCAGCGCGGAGAGGAAATCGCCCAGTCCCGGGCGCCTGGCGGCGCTGAAGGGCAGGGGTCTTGCCGTCTCCATTGCCGCGATGCCGATGCGCGCCGTCATCATGCCGTTGATGACACCCTCGCCAAGTTTTGCCGAAAGGCGTGCCGCCAGGCCGTGGCCGACGATCTGCTGGACAAAACTGTCGCCGACCGCGATCGCGCCGGTGACCGCCAGATGGGCGAGCACGCTGCGTGCCAGGCGGAAGAAACCCAGCGTTCCTGGCCGCCCGCCATAGAGTTCCGACAGGCGGCGAATGAGGCGCCCGGCCTCGAACACGACATAGGCGACATCGACGAGCGCGCGCGGGCTGACCGCCGTCACCAGCGAAACGCGCTTGGCGGCCTCGAGAATCATCACCTTTGCCCTGGCATCGAGAGGGCCGAGAATTTCCGCTTCGGCCAGGCGCACCAGATTGCCGCCGTCGATGATCTCCCCGCGCAGTTCGGCGAGCGCGCGCCGGCCGGCCGCGGTCTCGGGTTTGGCCGCGACAAAGGCAGACAGCTCGTCGACAACCGACCGTGCCACCGTGGGATCGTCACGCGCGATCGCATCGAGAGCCCGTTTCTGCAGCTTTTCGACTTCGGCGAGGCGGGCAATGGCCAGGAACTCGCGAATCAGGATGACCAGGAGTGCCAGTACGGCGATGGCCGCCATGCCGGCGGCCAGCCAGCCCAGCCATTCGGCGCGCATGAACAGGTCGCGTATCAGCTGATCGGTCCACAGGCCGACAGCCAGCGAAATCAGCACTCCAAACGCGCCGAAGAAGATGCTGCCGAGCAGCGAGCGTTTTCCGGGGGCGATCGCTGGTGGCGGTTCGGCGGCGACAATGTCGGGCTCGTCGAAGACGTCGACCTGTGCCGGTATGACCAGCGCGGTGTCGGTCTTCATCGCGCGGGGTTTCCGCAGGGTCTCGGCCCGGGCGCGGCGCGCCTCCGGCGCCTCTTGTCTTGATACGGCTTCCGGCTCGATGCGGAATGCCGCCGGCTTGCGGGGCGCGGTCATGCCAGATGATCTCCAATCAGGAACTGCAAGGCGCGGTCGAGCCTGATATGCGGCAGCGACAGCGTGACGCCTTCGGCCGTGCGTTCGAGCTTTGGCGGGCGGAAGCGGACGAAGCGGATTGTCGGATCGACGGAGTCCTGCCGGTGGTCGGGTCCCGAAACATCGAACACAGCATCAATGTTCTCCGGTAAATCACCGGGAAATATGGCCGTTTCCGTCTTTCCATCAAACGTTTCGCCATTGATCTTCTCGCCAGCGATCGGCGTGCCGATGATGACTGGAAGCGTCTCTCGGCCTTGCTTGACGGTGCCCTCGCGCGTCGCGCGCACGGCCGCCATGGCGACCACATCGACATCGGCGCCGGTGAAATTCGCACGCGCCACGGCGCGGTCGGCCAGCCGCCGTACGATCGCCTGCAGACGGTCATGGCTTTCATGGTGCAGGTGATCGGCCTTTGTAGCGGCAACCAGAATGCGGTCGATGCGCCGCGAAAACAGGTCGGTGAGGAAGCTGCCCCGGCCAGGGCGGAAACAGCTGAGGATCTCGGTCACCGCACGCTCCAGGTCAGCCATGGCTCCGGGGCCTGCGTTCAGCGCCTGCATGGCGTCGATCAGCACGATCTGGCGATCGAGACGCGCGATGTGTTCGCGGAAGAAGGGTTTGACGACATGGGTCTTGTAGGCCTCGTAGCGCCTTTCCATCATGGCGTGCAGCGACCCGGGGCGCGGGCGCCTGTCGCCGACATCAGCCAGGGGCGCGAAGGTCAGCGCCGGAGAGCCTTCGAGATCGCCAGGCATCAGGAAGCGACCGGGCGGCAGGGTCGAAAGCGCCCGCTCGTCGAGCTTGCACGCTTTCAGGTAGGCGGCGAAGCTTTCGGCCAGACGACGCGCGGTCATCTCGTCGGCGTCGGCGTTCGGGTCGATTTCGGCTGATATCGCCCGCCAGGCCCGCGACAGGTCCTCGCGCACCGGCAGAGAGGCCAGTTCGAGCGCCTCGCGCGAAAAATCGGCGAAGGATTTGCCCAGCAGCGGCAGGTCGAGCAGCCATTCACCTGGATAGTCGACGATATCGACCGACAGTTTGCCGGAGGAGAACATGCGGCTCCAGCCGGAGGCCGATTCATATTCGATGGTCAGCCGCAGCTCCGAAATGGCGCGTGTGGAATCAGGCCAGGCGCGGTCGTTGACCAAGGCGGCGATATGGTCTTCGTACTGGAAGCGCGGTACGGCATCGTCCGGCTGCTGCTCAAGGAAAGCGCGGGCGATGCGCCCGGATTTCTGCCCCTCGAACAGCGGCAGGCGCCCACCATGGATCAGGTTGTGAACAAAGGCGGATATGAATACCGTCTTGCCGGCGCGTGACAATCCCGTCACGCCAAGGCGCAGCGATGGAGAAAAAAGCCCGGTGGCGCGGCCCGACAGCGTGTCGAGTGCAATTCTCGCCTCGTCGGTGAAGGTGGTCAGCGATGATGCCAAAGTATGATCTTTCGGGCTTCGGTCCGTCCGATATAGGCTCTGGAACCCGGCTTTGAAATGGCGCCGGAGATCGACATCAGAGATCGGCGGGTGTCAGGAACGCCTCGAGATAGCCGGTGCCCTGGGCGGCTTTCGCCAGATCGCCACCGAAGCGGACGACCGCCAGGCCCGAAGTCGGGAAACCGTGGTTCAGCGTCGCCCGGGCCATCTCGTCGCCGTCGCCCGAAACCGCCAAGGCGAGATCTTCCATCATCGGGTTGTGGCCGATGACCAGCAACGAGCTGGGACCGCCATTGCCTCGTATTGTGGACAGGTATCCGGCGGCGTCTTCACTGTAGAGTGTATCGAGGAACAAAACCTTGCCAGTGTCGGTCTGATTGGCCAGCCCCTCCAGCGTCTCGCGCGCTCGTTTGGCATTGGAGCAAAGGGTGAGGTCCGGAATATAACCTCTGGCCCGCATGGCTGCGCCCATTGCCTCGGCATCGGCGCGGCCGGATGCATCGAGCGGACGATCGAAATCGCGAACGCCAGGCAGTGCCCAGCCGGCCTTGGCATGTCTCAACAGATAAAGTCTGCTCACCGAACCCCCGTTGGTGTCGCGTAGCGAAGCCCAGGACGTTGTTGGATTAGCCATGAGAAAGGCCGGGCGCACAATGGCCCTTTCCCATCAAGCATAACGAATCACGTGTGAATTTGCTCGCATCGATCTCGGAAGGGACGCCGCTGATGTCCCGCTGCCTGACATTAACAATTGCGTGAGACGACGGCCGATTGCGCTTGTGCAGGCGTTTGGCGGCGAATATATAGGCCCGAAATTTGGGGCAGTTTGGGTGAGTCGAATGAACGACATCGTTACCGCCGATTACGTACCCTCCGAAGACGAGCCGTTCATGAACGAACGGCAGAAATCCTACTTCCGCCTGAAGCTCGTCACATGGAAGAATGACATATTGCGCGAAGCGCGCGAAACTCTCGAAATCCTGCAGCAGGAAAACGCCAACCACCCTGATCTCGCCGACCGCGCCTCTTCGGAAACCGACCGCGCAATCGAGCTCAGGGCCCGAGACCGTCAACGCAAGCTCATTGCAAAGATCGACTCCGCCTTGCAGCGCATCGACGAAGGCACCTATGGCTATTGCGAGGAGACCGGTGAGCCGATCGCGTTGAAGCGGCTCGATGCGCGTCCAATCGCGACGTTGTCGATCGAAGCGCAGGAGCGGCACGAGCGCCGCGAAAAAGTCTATCGCGACGACTGACGCATCGCCCAAAAAGGGCTGTGTCCAGGACAGTTCGCGGCGATGCCGATGTTGAAATGGCCGGCTTTCCGGCCATTCTCCTTGGCACGCCACGCATCCAGTGCAAAAGACCTAAAGCAAGCCCAAGGTCCCGACCAGTCCAATTCCCCCTGGCTGGCGGCGGCTCAGGATCTGATCATCTCTTCTGGCTGGCGAGTTCGCCCAGAAGCTTGGTCATTTCATCGTCGAGCGACGGCGGTGCCTTTGCCGCGGGTTTGCCCACCGGGCCGCCTGAACGGGGCTGGTCGAGCGACACTTCGAGCTCCCTCATCAACGTATCGTCGATGCTGTCCTGTGGCGGCGAAGGGGGCACGTGCCGAATGACATTGGCGTTCGCCGACCCATAGGCGGGCAACGGCGTGACATTGGTCGGCTGGTAGCTTTGCGTCACCAGTTTCGGGGCTGGCGCTGGGGCCGGCGCGGCCGGACGCGGACGGGCAGGCGCCGCCGTGGTCACCGGCTGCGGAGCGGGGGCCTGTCTTGGAGGCGGTGGAGCGGGTTGAGGCGCACGCGGCCTCGCCGCCGGGGCGGCGGTGGCCTGGACCGGCTGCAAGCCGCCATCTCCGGTCAGCGCTGGACGGCGCGGCGCCGAAAGCCGGATATCGCGTTCGACGACAACGTCGGTCGGGCCGCCAATCAGAATCAGATGTTCGATGTCATCCCGACGCACCAGCACCAGGCGGCGATGACTGTCGACGGCGGTCGCGTCCATGACGGCCAGCCGCGTCTTGCGGTTCCTGCCGCCGGCGACAAAGGTTCCGAAGGTCAGGTTGCGCACGAGCCTAATGATGACGAGAACGATGACCAGCAGAATAAGAGCTGCAAAAGTCCACAGCAGTGCCGCGGCATAACCGGGGCCCGCCACGCTATCCAGCCATTGCATTGGTTTCCCCTGATCGTCTTTGGACTTTGGAAGTGAGGCGACACTAGACCGTAGCGACTGGCCACCGCAAGTTGCCATTCATGCTCGTGAACAGCTTGAAAACTCCGAAGGCAAAAGGACATCATTTTTATCGGACATTTGCCACCCAGGCCTTTTCCCGACCAGGAGAATGTGATTCAACCCGCTAGGGGCGGGTGTCGGACACCGGAATTCACGAGCAGGGGGCACATGGCCAAGGAAGCGCGCGGCGATTTCTATCCGGTACCGATCGTCGACCAGAACACGCGACCGGGCGCGGTCACCCGGCTTATCATTTTCATCGTCGTTCTGACGGGGGCCGCCATCATCTTCGGCCTCTTCCGCGAGCGCCTCGGCGATCCTTTCCTGCTCGGCATGCTCGGCGTGCTGGCGATGATCGGTGTCGGCTTCCTCTTCGCCACGGCGATCGGCTTCGTGCAGGTCACGCCACGCTCGACAGGCGATGAACTGTCGAAGGCATTCGTTGATTCGATGTCGCAGGGCCTTCTGGTGACGGATACCAAGGGCCGTGTCGTCTACGCCAATCGATCCTATGCCGACATGACCGGAGCGTCGTCGGCGGCCGACCTCAAGACGGTCGAGGGCTTGCTCTCGGATGTTCCCGAAGCTTCGGTGACGATTTATCGCTTGGCGTCCGGCCTGCGCGACGGCCAACCGGGTGACGGCGAGTTTCGGCTCGCGCAGTCCATTCGGCCAGGCGCTGAGCCAGGCGCCCGCTGGTACCGGGCCCGCGCCCGCACCTTCAGCGTGCCGGGTCAGCGGCTGCCGATGCTGGCCTGGCAACTTGCCGACATTTCGCAGGAGCGGGCCGAGCAGGAGCGCTTCTTCCTCGACTTGCAGAAGGCGATCGATCACCTCGACCACGCGCCGGCCGGCTTCTTTTCGGCCGACCAGGATGGCCGTGTCACCTACATCAATGCCACGCTTGCCGAATGGCTGGGTATCGACCTTACCAGTTTCACGCCCGGCTCCGTCACCTTGCCAGAGATCGTGGCCGGCGATGGCATGGCACTGGTCCGCTCGGTCAAGGCTGATCCGGGCACCACGCGCAACGCAGTCCTCGATCTCGATCTGACAACAACGAAAGGCGAGGCGCTGCCGGTACGCTTCATGCATCGCGTTTCGGCCAGCCGCGAAGGCGTCAACGGCCCGACGCGCACGATCGTGCTCAATCGGACGCAGGGCGAGGATGCTTCCGCCGATCTTCGCGCCTCAGAGGTCCGCTTCACCCGTTTCTTCAATTCGACGCCAATGGCCATTGCAGCCGTCGACAAGAGCGGGCGCATCCTGCGCACCAACGCGCCGTTCCTGTCGCTGTTTTCCTCCGTCGTCGATGGGGACGCGGTCGATCGCCGCGTGCGGCTGGACACGGTGATCCACGAGCGCGACCGGCCGGCTTTTGCCTCCGCTTTCGAAAAAGCCCGGCAGCGACAGGCCGACATCGAGCCGATCGACACCTTGTTGCCCGGCAACGATGAACGGCACATCCGTTTCTACGTCAACGCGGTCGCCGACGGGACCGGCGGCGAGGGCGCCGAGGAGTCGGCCATCGTCTACGCCGTCGAGACCACTGAGCAGAAGGCACTCGAAGGGCAGATGGCGCAAAGCCAGAAGATGCAGGCGGTCGGCCAACTTGCCGGCGGCATCGCGCACGACTTCAACAATGTGCTGACCGCCATCATCATGGCCTCGGACCTGCTGTTGACCAACCACCGCCCGTCGGACCCATCCTTCCCCGACATCATGAACATCAAGCAGAACGCCAACCGGGCAGCCTCACTGGTGCGGCAACTGCTGGCGTTCTCGCGCAAGCAGACGCTGCGGCCCGAGGTGTTAAACCTGACCGACGTGCTCGCCGACCTCAGGATGTTGCTAGCCCGTCTTGTCGGCAATGACATCAAGCTGAAGGTCGACCATGGCCGCGACCTGTGGCCGGTCAAGGTCGATATCGGGCAGTTTGAACAGGTGGTGGTCAACCTTGCGGTCAACGCCCGCGACGCAATGCCGGCCGGCGGCGATCTTACCGTGCGCACCCGCAATGTGACGGCCGAGGAATGCAAGGCCTTTTCCTACCGCGAACTCACTCCGGCCGACTATGTCGTGGTCGAGGTCGAGGATAGCGGCAGCGGCATCGCGCCCGACGTGCTGAAGAAGATTTTCGAGCCCTTCTTCACCACCAAGGAGGTCGGCAAGGGCACCGGCCTTGGCCTGTCGATGGTCTATGGCATCATCAAGCAGACCGGCGGCTTCATCTTCTGCGATTCCGAGGTCGGCAAAGGGTCAACTTTCCGCATCTTCCTGCCGCGCCACATGGCGGAAGTGAAGAAGGCGGGCGAGCCCGGCGATGCGCCGGCGGTGCCGGCGAAGGTTGTCGATACGGCCAAGGATCTGTCAGGCTCCGCCACGGTGCTGCTCGTGGAGGATGAGGACGCCGTGCGCATGGGCGGCATGCGGGCGCTGGTGTCGCGCGGCTATACCGTGCACGAGGCATCCTCGGGCGTCGAGGCGCTGGAAGTGTTCGAGGCGCTGGGCGGCAAGGTCGACATCGTCGTGTCCGACGTGGTGATGCCGGAGATGGACGGGCCGACGCTGCTTGGTGAACTGCGCAAGCGCCAGCCGGATATCAAGTTCGTCTTCGTGTCAGGCTATGCCGAGGACGCCTTCGCCAGAAACCTGCCGGCAGACGCGCATTTCGGCTTCCTGCCGAAGCCGTTTTCGCTCAAGCAGCTGGCGACGATTGTCAAGGACGTGCTGGAATCCTAGCTGCTTCCGATGCTCTGCCCTTGCGTAATGCCGTGACAACGCCATGATTTCGGGTGAAACGGCAAGCGGGCTTGGGAGAGCAGCGGTTGACGCCACATATCGAGGCAGACAAGGGCGACTATGCCGGTACGGTGTTGCTGCCGGGCGACCCGCAACGCGCCGAGTGGATGGCGGAAACATTCCTGGAAGCGCCGCGCTGCATCAATCGCCGGCGGGGCGCCCTTGGCTTTACCGGATTGTTCCGCGGCAAACCGGTCAGCATTCAGGCGACGGGCATCGGCGTCTCGTCGTTTCTGATCTATGCGCATGAGCTGCTGGATTTTTATGGTGCCCGGACACTGATCCGCACCGGTACCTGCGGCGGCCTGACCGCCAGGACAAAACTGCGCAGCCTTGTCATCTCGCGATCAGCACGCGCGGAAAGCGCCCAGAGCGGCCAGGTTTTCGGCCTTTATGAAGCCGTTGCCGGACCGGATCCGGCGCTGCTTGCCCGCGCCCTGGCCAAGGCAGCCGAACTTGGCATTGACCATCACGCAGGCCTGACGGTTTGCAGCGATGTCTTCCATCATCCGGAAGGCCGCGTCCGCTTTGTCGAAGCGCAGGCGGCCGGCGCTCTGGCCGTGGATATGGAAACCGCCGCGCTTTATCGCATTGCCGCTTATTTCGGCGCCCGGGCGCTGTCGATCCTGACCGTGGTGGACAATATCGTCACCGGCGAACAAACCGACTATTCCGAGCGCCAAGCGCTCTTCACCGAGATGAGCCGGTTGGCGCTCGCTGTCGCCACAGAGGGACGCTAGTCTAGGCGGCTTGCCGCTTCGGCGCCATCTGCTCCTCCATGCCCGGCCGATGGCCGCGCAGATAGAGGGCGCAGGTGGTGCGCAGCATCGACGCGAAGTTTGGAATGGCGCCGTTGATCTCGATGGCTTCGTCATAGAGCTTCGAGATGAATTTCGGCGTCGTCAGACCCTGGCTGTCGGCGATTTCATCAAGCAGCGCCCAGAATGTCGCCTCGAGCTGAATACTGGTCGAATGCCCGTCAATGCGAATCGACCGGTTGATCTGGCGATAGCCTTCGGGGTCCTGGCCCGCAAATACCCTGCACATCCGACAAACCTCCCATGATTGTTGGTTTTGGGTGGACGGGCTGCACTTTGCCGAACAACTCGTCCCCAATGGTACTTTCAGGCAAAAATGCCCGTACGGCAATCGGACTTTCGTCCCTGATGGGCGAGCGGGGCATTTCACGAGTCTGGGCGTGGTAACCGGCTGCCACCATCTTTTGCCCGCGCCGCCCATAATCGCTTCCGTTCACCACGGCGGAGACTGATTTGGCAAAGGCGATCCACAGCATGATACGGGTTCTCGAGGAGGCCCGATCCGTCGACTTCTACAGACATGCCTTCGGGCTCGATGTCGCCGACAGGCTGGACTTCGAGACATTCACGCTCATTTATCTCAGCAACGCCGAGACAGGGTTCGAGGTCGAATTGACCGTGAACAAGGGGCGGCGGGAGCCCTATGTGCTTGGCGACGGCTACGGCCACCTCGCGGTCTCGGTCGTCGACCTCGACAGCGAACATGACCGTCTCGGCGCGCTTGGCCTCAACCCCAAGAAGATCGTCGAGTTCAACCGCGACGGCTCGCTGATCGCCCGCTTCTTCTTCATCGAGGATCCGGATGGCTACAAGATCGAGGTTCTGCAACGCGGAGGCCGCTTCAAATAGGAGACATCGCAGCCGCACCGGGAGATGCGGCGCCAGCAACGGCACCCTCAAGGGGTGCAAATAGCAAGCAGGGAGGAATACATGGTCACGATCTATGACGGGAAGCCTGGACTTTCACGTCGTGAGCTTCTCAAACGCGGTGGCATCGGCGCTTTGCTCGTCATTTCGGGCAGCGCCGTGATCAGCCCCGAACATGCCTGGGGGCTTGAGACATCGGCGCTCAAGCCCGAAACGATGGCGACGCTGATCCAGATGGCGCGCGACATCTATCCGCACGATCAGGTTCCCGACAAATATTACGCCATTGCCGTGAAAGGCCATGACGAGCAGGCCGGCAAGGACGCCGCCCACAAGGCGATGATCGAAGACGGCATCGCCGATCTCGACAAGAAGTCGGGTGAGGGCGGCTACCGGGCTCTTGGCTGGGAAGACCAGCGTGTCGCGGTTCTGAAGCAGATCGAGACGACGCCCTTCTTCCAGGCCATCCGTGGCGGTCTCGTCGTCGGCCTCTACAACCAGAAAGAGGTATGGCCGATCTTCGGCTACGAGGGCGAGTCCTATTCCAAGGGCGGCTATATCGCGCGCGGTTTCAACGACATCGAGTGGCTCTGAGCCCCTTCGTCGTGAGACCCCGCAAACAGGAAATCATGGGAGGAAACCATGGCAGCATCATTTGATCTCAAAAACGACGGTGTGGTCGTCATCATCGGCTCGGGCGCCGGCGGCGGCACGCTCGGCAATGAACTTGCCCAGAAGGGTATCGATGTCGTCATTCTGGAGGCCGGCGCGCGCCACGAATACGAGGACTTCGTCAATGACGAGTGGGATTCATTCACCCAACTCGCCTGGAAGGACAAACGCACCACGTCCGGCGACTGGCGCGTGGCCAAGGATTTCCCGAACCTGCCGGCCTGGATCGTCAAGTCGGTGGGCGGCTCGACCACGCACTGGGCCGGAGCTTCGCTGCGCTTCCAGGAGCATGAGTTCAAGACGCTATCGACCTATGGCAAACTGAAGGGCGCGAACCTGCTCGACTGGCCGATCACGCTGGCCGAGATGGAGCCCTACTACGCCAAGGCCGAGGCAAAGATGGGCGTGACCGGCACCAACGACTGGCCGAGACTGCCGGGCAACAACAACTTCAAGGTGCTGAAGGCGGGCGCCGACAAGCTCGGCTACAAGGAATGCCACACCGGCAACATGGCGATAAACTCGGTCCAGCGCGACGACCGCAATTCCTGCCAGCAGACAGGGTTCTGCTTCCAGGGCTGCAAATGGGGCGCCAAATGGTCGACGCTCTACACCGAGATCCCCAAAGGCGAGGCGACAGGGCACCTCGAGGTCAGGCCGAACGCAATGGTGATCAAGATCAACCATGACGCCTCGGGCAAGGTGACCGGGGTCGTCTATGCCGACAAGGACGGCAAGCTGCAGGAGCAGAAGGCCCGCATCGTCGCTGTCGCCGGCAATTCCATAGAGAGCCCGCGCCTGTTGCTGAATTCCGAATCAGCGAAGTTCCCGCACGGCCTCGCCAATTCGTCGGGTCAGGTGGGCAAGAACTACATGCGCCACACCACCGGCTCGGTCTATGCCATCTTCGAGAAACCCGTGCACATGTATCGCGGCACCACCATGGCTGGCATCATCCGCGACGAGGCGCGCCATGATCCGTCGCGCGGTTTCGTCGGCGGCTACGAGTTCGAGACGCTGTCGCTCGGGCTGCCGTTCATGGCGGCCTTCCTCGATCCGGGCGGCTGGGGCCGGTCGTTCACCACGGCGCTCGACCACTACGACCACATGGCCGGCCTGTGGATCGTCGGTGAGGACATGCCGCGCGCGGAGAACCGCATCACGCTGCATGCCGACATGAAGGACGAACATGGCATGCCGATCGCCGACGTGCATTTCGACGATCATCCCAACGACACCGCGATGCGCAACCACGCCTACAAGCAGGCCTCGGCGCTTTACGCCGCGGTCGGCGCCACGCGCACCTTCCCGACGCCGCCCTATCCGTCGACCCACAATCTCGGCACCAACCGGATGAGCGAGAAAGCGGCCGACGGCGTCGTCAACAAGCATGGCCAGGCGCACGACATCAAGAACCTGTTCGTGTCGGACGGCAGCCAATTCACCACGGGTGCCGCCGAAAACCCGACCCTGACGATCGTGTCGCTGGCGATCCGACAGGCCGACTACATCGCCGCGCAGATGTCGGCCAAGACGATCTGAGCCACCAGAACATCGACCCGCTCATCGGGTCGATGCCGAACCCCAGCGTCCTCCCGGACCGCTAAGCGGAACGCGCAACCCGCGTTCCGCTTTTTTGGTGACAAGGATACGCGCCGACTTGCGGCGGATGGGAATGGCTAAGGCCCCGATGTCACGTCCATTTGGTATCCTTGGCTTAGCCGGACTACCACGTTTTGGTACGGTGCAAGGACACCGTTGATACCTTAATTCTTTCTTGTCCAGCTCCTGCACCGGCGTGTTCATCCTGCTCGCGCCGGCGGCGACGCAATGGCTTGCGCGGCAGTCCCAACTCCGCTCGCACGCTTGTTGAGGGTCGCGTGGCTCCGCCGGCCGCGATGCACGGTGCTTCGACAAGGAGTTTGCATGACAAGCCTTGATTTTGGCCTTGTTACTCGGATGAGACGCGCCGGCTCTGACGCCCGTCCAATGAGGATTGGCAGATCGGTCAGAAACTTCCTGGTGACATCGGATCCCGAAGCGCTGATCAACATCTGCCGCCTGGTCACCGCGCTGTTCGCTGTCCTGGCAATCTATCTTGACCCCACCGACCCAGCGTCCTTTCTGGTTGAATCGCAAGTAATTCTTGGCCTCTACATGGTCCTTTCCTTGCTTCTCGTTGTATTTCCGTTGCGAAAGTCTCTCGATAGCCCGATTCACCTCCTCGTTCATCTCATCGATGCCGTAATACTGGGCTGTCTCGCTTTTTTTTCGGATGAACTCACAAGTCCGTTTTTTTCCTTCCTGCCTTTTATCTTGCTTTCCATGACCCTGCGCTGGGGACTGAGGGGGGCTGTTATGGGCGCTGCCGTTTTGCAAGTCGTTCTGGTCATTATTGGTGTGCCCGATCTGGCGAACGGCGGCCCGCCCGAACTCAACGTATTTATAATGCGTGCGACCTATTTCATGGTTGCGGCCGTTATGCTCGGCTATTTCGGCGCTTATCGTGAACACCACCGCCAGCGTCTGACGCAGCTTGCCCATTGGCCGTTCGATGCAATTACCGGCGATCGGCTGTCATGGCTGCGCGGCCTTTTCAACCACGCGGCCGGCGTGATGGGTGACCCTGGCCTGTTGGTCGTTTGGCGGGATCAGGAGGAAGATATCGGCAGCGTCGCCTATTGGCTGAAGGGCGATTTGCGGCTGACTGACGTTCGGGGAGCGGCTTTCTGGAGTCAACACGATCCAGAACCGCCAACGCCCGATCTCGACCGAGGCGGAATGGTGGCGGTCATCGACGCCGAAGTGGCTGGAATTTTCCGTGACCTGCCGGAACTGGCGGCGGAAGTTCGCACGCCCTTCAAATATATCTGCTCGGCGGCATTTTCCAGCGTGCGGTACCGCGGGCGGGTTTTCGTTATCGATCCGGCCTGTCATCCCGAGGAATGCGGTTCGCTCACTGAAATCATCGCTATGAGATTCAGATCGGAACTAGGACGTCTGGCGCTGATGCAGCAAACAACCGAGACGGCGCGCGCTGAAGAGCGCGTGCGGCTCGCGCGCGACCTGCATGACAGCATTCTGCAGGATCTCACTGCCGCCAGCTTGAAACTCAAGCTCATCGCCAAATCCGTTTCCAAGGAACCCAAGGCGAACGTGGTCGATGTGAATACGCTTGTTTTCAATTTGCAACAACGTATCCGGCGATATGTCGATGAACAGTGCGCCGTCCACCAACAATATGATGAGGCTCCGCTCTACCAGGCGCTGCCCGGTCTAATCGAGCTTCTGAGGCAGCAATGGGATTGCCGGATCGAGGCTACTCTTGATCCGCCGAACCTCGAAGTTCCAAAATCCATGCAGCATGAAATCATGCAGCTTGTCTCCGAGGCTACCGCCAACGCCGTCCGGCACGGAAAGGCGACGCAAGTGCGGATTGAACTTGTTCGTGCCGATCGCGGCGTTGAGCTCGAAATTTCCGACAACGGATCGGGAATGGCAGCTGATGTTGAACCGAAACGGCCGTTGTCGCTGTGCGCGCGGGTTACCGAGCTCAAGGGTAACTTGACGATACGCGCCGCATCGCCGGGACTTAGCCTGCGCATTGCATTGCCCCTGGGCCAGGCAGCGCGGTAATGTTTTCCGTTGTCCTCGCCGACGATCATCCTTTGCTGCTCCGCGGATTGCAGGGTCTGCTGAAAACCGCGTCGGATTTCAACGTGTTGGCGGCAACGGCGAGCGGGGCGCAGGCGTTGTCGCTCATTAGCGATCTCCGACCCGATCTGGCCGTGCTCGATGTTTCCATGCCGGATGTTGGTGGACTGGAGATCCAGCGAACCGTCTTTAAAGGGCGGCTACCGGTGAAGGTAATTTTCCTCACCGCGACTCTGACGGGCCGCCAGATCGCGGACGCAATATCGATGGGGGCGTGGGGCATCCTCTTGAAGGAATATGCCCCCGAAGCTCTCCTGGATTGCATGCGGCAGGTCGCAAGCGGAGAGAAGTGGCTGCCGCAGGAGCTCGTGGACCGGGCAACGAGCGCCGGGCCATCCGATAGCCCTCAAAAACTCGATCTGCTGACCGTGCGCGAAAGGGAGGTCGCGGTACAGATCTGCGGAGGACTGTCCAACCGGGCCATTGCACAGAAGCTGGGAACAACCGAAGGGACCATCGGCATTCATCTAAACAACATCTACCGCAAGCTGGATATCACCAATCGCACGACGCTCGCCGCGCTCCATCTCCAATACATGGCAAGCCCGAATGGCTGATCAAACGGAGTTCAATCAGGGCCGGACAGGCAGAATAATCAGGGTTGGACTTGGCTTGATTGTCGGGGCGACGTTTGTCGTCCTTGCCATGCGCAATGTCCACTTTCCAGAGGTTGGCGCCATACTGCGCCGTGCGACTGTCGCGCCGCTCGTCCTTGCCATCGTGGCCTTTGTCGCTGACTTTCTTCTGAGGGCTGTCCGGTTCTGGATGATGCTGCAATCGGCAACCGGTCGCCGCTTGCCGTTGCGATTGATGATCGGCCCCTTTATCGCCAGCTTTGGCATGAGCGATGTTCTTCCCCTGCGGGTAGGGGATGGTTTTCGTGTTTTATGGTTTAGCCGCCAGTTCGATATCCCGGCAGGAACAGTCATCGGCACGATGATCGTCGAGCGCATTCTCGATCTTGTCACCATCGTCCTGTTGGGCGCGATGTCACTGGCGCTGGTTGACCTCACTGCTCCACCCGCATTGGTGTGGAATTTCCAGCTTTTGCTCGCCATCGCGCTTACCGGCGGATTAGGGATGCTATTTGCCCCAGCGCTTTCTTACCGCTTGCTCGAAAAACTGTTCCGGAAAATAAACTTTGGTCCCATCATTATTCTGATCGCTGCGTTGCGAGCGGCATCGGAGGCTGTCGCGCAAATCAGTTCCTGGCGCCGGCTGAGCATGCTCAGCGTCATGTCATTTGCTTTGTGGCTTTTGGAAAGTGGCGTTTTTCTAGGTGTTTGGGTCAGCCTTGGCGGATCAACCGATGCCTTGTTGAAACCGTCTCTGGCCTTCGCCCTCAGCACGCTCGGCACACTGGTGCCCAGTCTCCCCGGGCATTTTGGTCCGTTTGAATTTTTTGGTCTTCAGGCCTTTACACTTGCGGGGGTGGATACCTCAATGGCAGCGGCCGTCGTGTTGCTGGCGCATCTTATTCTGTGGGCGCCGACAGCGCTCTTTGGAGTCGGCTGGCTGCTATCGGCGGCGACACAGAAACCGGACGCGTCCAGCAAAATCCAGAGCTCGGTCTGATCCGCATCGAGCAGGAACGGGTGTCCCAGTGAAGCCCGGCTCACCACTGCAATATCACTCAGTTAAATCGGCTTTCAACGGCGTGCGTCGCATTGCGATGGGCAATGGCCATGACGGTGCCCTGAGGATTGACGACAGTCGGCCCGCACAAGAGGGACGCGTCAGCGATGTAAAGGCCGTCCGCATCGCGCACGCGGCCGAATGAATCCGTCGCGCAAATGGCCTCGTTTCCTCCCATCGGACATGAGGAGAACACATGCACGGAGGTCACGCTGCCATCGCTTCCGGAAAACGTGGCGGGAAGATTGCGGACATCTTCCATGGAGCGGAGCACCGGATAGCCCTGGACGCTGGGATAGACGGCGACAGCGCCGGCTGAAAACAGTGCCTCGGCCAGTCGTTTCAGGCCATCGGCCAGTTTTCTAAGATCCGCCCCATTTTGCCAGACCCTCACCAACGGATCGCGAAAAAATGGCAGGTTGCGTACCGTCGCCTTTCCGCTTGCCGCCTGAACGTAATATATGCCCATGCGACGCCAATGCCGGTCGATCTCAGCGAAGTGGTTGGCATGATTTACCATTGCCAGGCCGAGCATCGGCCGTTTGCTGATGGAGCATCCCATACCGAAGGAAGGCTCGAATTCCCTGATCTGATGAACCGGATCGAGATCGCCCGGATTGTTCACATCCTCATCAAACTGCGCGACGACTTTCAGCATCGGATGGAAATACAGGGAGTTGCCAATATTTCGGGTCAAACCGGATCGGCGCAGAAGAGCTGGCGTCTGAACCGCGCCGCAGGCAACGAAAATCTGATCGGCGGAAATTTCTATCGGCCGTGGCGGGCCGTTTGCCGGCGTGTGCAGCGCTTTCACGTGCCATTTGCCACCTGAGCGCGTCAGTCGGTTCGCTCGTGTATCCGCGATCAGACGGCCGCCTGCTGCGAGAAATCGGGGAACGAAGGTTTCCGACATGGATTGTTTTCGACCAGATTTTTCCTCGCCGCCGTACCGGTACAAACGTGGCGCCTCGGTCGCTTGCCAGCCGAGACGGGCAGCCCCGTCACGCAGCCGTGTGGAGATGAGCGGTGCGTCACCATGCAGATACTCGATCCTCGCTGTGCTTTCGCAGGCAATGAAGTGGGGTATCAGCCGGTCGAGAGACAAATCATCGACCTTGAAGACGGCCCGCCATTGATCGAGGAGGTATTCCGGCGCGCGGTGATAGAGCCCACGATTGATCTCGCTGCCGCCCCCGACGCACCGACCTTCGACATAGGCAATTTTTGACGGGCCAACGGCTATGCAGATGCCGGCATTCCGATATTTGAGAAGCAGTTCCTCCTTTGAAAAAGGCGGAGCCGACTGAAGCGACAGATTTTGGCCTTCTTCGACCAGAAGTACTGACTTGCCTGCTTCCGCGCACAAGGTCGCGGTCACCGCGCCGCCGGGGCCAGACCCGATGACCACAATGTCGGCCGTCATTTGGCTGGTGACAGGCTCAGTTATGTTCGTGATGTGCCCCACATTCCACGTCCTGTTTGTAGAGGTCAGAATAGAGCCCAAAGAAGGTCAAGGTCCGGTAGAAGGAGATTAGCGCCGGCCGGATCTGCAGACGTGAATGTTGCCAACGCCTCAACTGATCCACGCGTTGGTCAGGGCTCAGTAGATGAAATGGCTTTCCAGCCACCGGATAAGACCAGGCATCGAATATGACGGTGAGGATACGGAAGGCCAGACGCAGGTAATCCGGCATGCTTGCATGCGCCGCCAGTACATAGGCCCCGATGGTTTCAACATCTGCGGGATTTTTTGGCGATGGCAGTTCCTGCCGGATCAAGGTGTCGACTATGGCCTGGACACATTTTTCAAAACTCGGAAGGGGTGAGTACACCGCTTTTCTCCAGCGACTGCACCACTGGCTGGAACAGTGCATCGTGATAAGACTGGAAAGTCCTGCATCGCGGGTCCCCGCGCGCGGATCTTATGATGGCGGGCATGCCGACACGGTTCGCTACCGCCCAATCGCGGTCAAAGCGGTCACCGACCATCAGCGAGCGGCTCGCATCCACACCGGTCGCACCGAGTATCTTGTGCAGCCCGGCGGGGTCGGGTTTCATCCTTCGCACGTCGCCGTCCGAGGCGCTGACCACAAAGTCCGCCTTGAGCGCCAGGGCCTTGAGCTTTTCGACGGCGGGATAGTCGGAATACACCGCAATCGTGCGACCTGAGCGGCGCAGAGCATGAAAAAGTCCTTCAACCCCAGAATAGCGGCAAGCGCCGATATGGGCGAGCGGGCGTCGCTCGATCCATTCCTGGACAACCTCGCGAACATAGACAACGGAACAACCGCATAGCCTCGCCGTGACTTCAAACTGGCGGTCCATGAAATCGGTCAGCATTTGCTCCGCCATCGCTTCCCTGCATTGCCGGAATGTGCGCAGAACATTCAAGGTCTTGAGGCTTCTCGCCCGCATGGCATCGTGCAGCAAATTCAGCGCCATGCGTGTTCTGAGACGCCGCTGGTCATAGAGGGTCCCGTCCAAGTCGAAGACCACGAGGTCGATATTGTTCCATACGATGGACTGGTTGGGTTGTTTCATTGCATGTCGACGGGTTTGAAGTTTGGCGCTGACAGATCGTAAAGCCACGGCAAATCGACGAACGACAAGATGAACAACGCCATCACCGCCAGGATCAGCGACGCCACCAGCCGGCGCGATCGGAACATTCTTTCAGGACGCTGCGCGATGGAGTTCTTCAACAAGGAAAGCCACAGATAGGACGCGAACAGGATCGCGATAAAGGGCAGAGCCAATATGTATTCGAGCCGGTATTTGGTCAGGAAAACGGCAATAAAGAATGCTGACATCATGGCGTAGAGAAAGCAGGAGACCGTCAGGTTCTCTGCCGTGTATGAACGGAACGATCGGCGGTAGCGCTGCAACAAATCCTTGTTCCCGCCGTTGGTGATGTCGCGGTATTCGGAAAGCCGCTTTGCCCCCATAAGGAAGGCGCCGGCAGCCCAATAACCTAAAAGCAGGCTGCTGGGTGGGAGTGCGGCGTGGTCAATCATCGTCCAGCCCAGCGTCAGTCTGATGGGATTGTTCACGGACTCCGAAATCACATCCAGATAAGGCAAGTCCTTCGATCGAATGGGCTTCACATTGTAGATCAGCCCCGAAATCAGAAAGACAACGGAGGCCAAGAAAAACGATGTTCCGACCGTAGCGGCGAGCAGAAGACCGACCGACGCAAGAAGGAGATACTCGAGATAAACCAGATGCGGCGACAGGGACCTCAGCACGGCGCTGCGGGCACGTTTGGTTGGATGAAAGGCGTCGAATTCTCGGTCGAGCCATTCATTCAGGACGTAGTTCGCCGAGGCGATGGCAATTGCGCTCAGGAACCCAATGACGATTGCCACCGCCGCACGATCCATGGGCGGCTCACGCAACGCATAGGCAATGACGATCCCCGGCAGGATGAAGACGTGCTTGGTCGCATGGTCGAAGCGGGCAATTGCCAGATATTCCTTAAGGCTTGCCGGGGGCGGAGAGATCGCGGCAGCCGGTTCACATCCATCCGCATACATGTGGTTGCCTCCGGTTTCCGGTGCCCGCAACACGACCTCGGTGTTACCTGGTCGTTTTGGGCATCGCATAGATACGACCGTCCGCTTCGGTTGCGACCGTAACGAGCGAAAGACGCTGTTTCAGTTCCGCTTCGCTGACGAGATAGAAACGCCAGTCGATGGCGTCGAAGATCGCAACATAGGAATGCTCTTTGGCCAGATCGTCGCGCAGCGTTTGCAGCTGTCTCTCGTACGGATTGGCTGGGTTGTCGCGGCCCGTTCGCAACTGTATGCGTTCCGGAAGGAAATGGGATTCTCGTCCCAGCACATAGGCGACGACGTCGGCACCATTGCTGTAGATCGATGCATCCGCCGGCAGTTGTCGCAGCGCCTGCATCGTCGGGGAGTTCACCCATTCGCGGCTGGCATAGCCTACCCCAAAACGATACGCCTCGGACGATCGCATGGCCGTGCGGACCACGTGGCCGCCTAACACCAGAACGGCGAAGCAGACAAGCCCGTAGTGGACCAGCTTCACAATCCCCCTGGCGTCGCCGATATGGGCTAGAACGATGGTGGTCATCAAAACGGTGGTCACGTACACCGGAAAGGCGTAGCGGCCAGTCAAGGACAGGTTCGCCTCGACCGAGGTCGAAAGAACCATGAAGCCCAGGTAGAAGAAGAAAAACAGCCCGAAAAGGGTGGGCAACAGAGCGTCGGCGACCTTGGCCTGCCGTGCGTGCCGACGCGGTTCACGCGCATGAAGGAAGGTCAGGTAGGCGGCGGCTGCTGCAAAAGCGCCAAGCAGGACAACGCGGGCTGCGAATGGCACCTTGTCAGGCAGCAACCATGCCGTCATCGCTCCAAGGCTTTTCAGCCACTCGCTGGCCCCCATATTGCCGTAGAACCAGAGCGCGCGACCAATGGAGCGGTCGGCGATGACCTCACTCATCACCACCCAGCAGAGGAAGATCGCCGTGCTCACCACCGCGAAAATAGTGGCGTCGACGAAACGGCGGGACAGTGTGTGCCGAGGATCGAGAAGAAGGCATACCGCAATCGCCGCGCCAAGCGGCGGCGCGGTAAAGCGCACCAGTGTCGTAAGACCGAGTAGCACCGCGCTTGCCTTCAGCCATGTCCTGTCTTCGGTCTCGAAATAGCGCAACAGCGCAAGCACGGTGACTAGGAGGAAGAACAGGAACGGCGGTTCCGACATCGCGAGCGAATGAAGCGTCACGAACTGAGGGGCAAGCGTGATGATCGCGGTCCCCGCGGCGGCGTAGACATATTTCCCGCTGGCGCGCACCAGCAGATGCCAGATCAGGATCGTGTTCGCACAGACGAAGAATAGACCGATTGCCTTTGCTCCGACTGGCAGGTCGACCCCGGTCGCGGAAACTCCCATCAGCAGCCATGCATAGAGCGGCGCATCGTAGGGCCGTTCGCTGATCCCCATATAACGCAAGCTATCGGGATAGATTCCGATGCCGTAGCGGGTGTTGATCAGGAACAGAACAAGGGAAGTCAGCGAAAAGAAAGCCACGCCAGCCCAATAGAGCCGGCTCGCCAGACCGACACCCGATGTCCAGCGGCTCTCGGTCGAATTGAGGATGTAACCATCCATGGTCTAGGCCCCCATCGCAGACTCTGCGTGCCGCCTTCAGGCGATGCCTCGAAAGACGCGCCTGATGTTCTTCGCCACGAAGCGAACGGTAGCGTCGCTCAATCCTCGGGAGAGAATGTCGTCCAGCGCCGCGATGAGCTTGTCGATTTGCTCTTCCCGCACCACAAAGGGCGGCATGAAATGCAGGATGTCCCGCGCGCCCGGCTGGAAATGCACCAGTATGTCGTGGCGGTCGTAAAGCTCGCGGACAAGGGCGCCGATCAACACTGTCTGATAGGTCTGGAACAGCGGATTTTTGTCGATGTCGACCAGCTTTTCCGCCAGATCCTGATGAAAGTTCAAACGGATCGCCTGAAACATTCCACGTCCGCGCACATCGAGAACGTGCTTGGGGTGTTTTGCCTTCAGCCGGTGAAGACCCTTGGACAGGTAGTCACCCATCCTCTCTGCGTTTTCGATTAGTCTTTCGTCTTGCAGGATATTCAGCGTCTCGATCGCGACGGCGCAGCTTTCGCCAAGCCCGCTGAAGCTGGAACTGTGAAGGTTGCAGTCCTGTTTGTTGCCGTAAGCCCGATCAAACAACAGTTGAGAGGTGACCATGGCAGCCACTTCCCGCTTGCCGCCGCCCAGGGTCTTGGCAAGCGTCACGATGTCGGGAACGGCTCCTTCATGCTGGAAAGCACAGAACCTGCCGCTTCGTCCCATGCCAACCTTTACTTCGTCGAAGATGGACAGGATATCGTTGTCCCGGCAATGCTGAACGAACTGCGTCAAATAGCCGGCGGGGGGGATTTCGCAGGAGGTACCCCGAATTGTCTCGACGATCGCGGCAATAATGGAATTGCCGCCGCTGCCATCCGTCTCTGACCTGATCGCCTCTCGCAGTGAATCGATGTCGCCATACCTGGCATAGATGACGTTTTCCTTTGGCACGCCCAAAAGGAAGCCGGATTGCACGTCTGTCGCGGTCGTCAGGGATAGCGCGCCATGGGTTTTGCCGTGAAACGCGCCCTGCATGCAGAGGAATTTTCTCTTGCCTTTGGGAGTCTGCACGCGTTCGCTCAGTTTCATCGCCGCCTCGTTCGCTTCGGCGCCCGAGACTGCGAGAAATGAGACGGCTAGTGGCGCGGGCAGGAATCGCGACAGGTTATACGCAAGAGCGCCCTGCAATTTGTGAGGCGCGATTTTGATGCAGTCGACGGTCTTGCGCTCATGACATTTGCGCTCCGCCTCTATAATGCGCGGATGGTTGTGACCGAGCCCAAGGACGCCGAGGCCGGCGGAAAAGTCGAGGAGCGTACGGCCGTCATTCAGCCAGATCTCGACGCCCTGCGCGCCCTTCATGTCCATATCCTTCAAGCCAAGGATATCGAAGAGCTGGAGCATGTATTTGTTCAGATGTTTTGAGTAAAGCTCATTGGCGGTTTTGCTGTCCAGGTCAAAACACTGCTCAAGGGACAGAAGTGACCTTTCATTGGCTTCTGAGCTTTTTAGCGACTCCGCAATGCGCATCATATTCAATTGCTGTACTCCCAAGTCCCAGCGATTGAATTAATTCTTAACACGAACGGCAACGCGCCGCTATTTAACGAATTATATATGTGAGGGCTTATAGGGCCCCCCGGTTCACCCAGTCCAAAATTTGTCGGGTAATCTGAACTTGTTGCTCTCGAGGGGCATGATGGACGGCCTGACAGCCGGGTTCCGCGCAGTTCCGGCCGTCCAGTTCAACGCTTCGTGCAGGTCGAGGCGGTGAAAGCACCGTTGGGTTGCCTCATGATGATGTCGAAGGAGGGCGTGGTCTCGCCGTCAAGCGTCGCCTGCGTCAGCGAGATCGAGTTGCCGCCGGTGGTGTAGCCACCCAACGGTCCCAGCCAGGAGATCACGCCGTTCGCATCCATCTGATAATTGTAAGCCTGCTGGGCGGTCCCAAAGGTGACCGGGCCGCTGTAGACGTTTCCCTTGATGGTGATGTCGCCGAGATCGAGGAACAGGCCGAGCAGGTAGACCTCGCAATGATAGGTGCCATCCGGCATCTTGCCATCGCTGAAGTCGGCTCGTGCGGCGCCGGTCGTTGTCGCCATAAGCAATATGCCGATGAAAATGCGTGAAATTCTGGATGTCATGACGTGCTCGCTCGAGCGGCGAGCTTGCCCTATTTTTGCGCTGTGCCGCAACATTTGTTGTCTGCGGTGCCGCGCTTGACGATCAAAATCTAGGCATCTGGTCAAATTGGGCGAAAATTAGGCAAAAGCCTTGTGCGTTGCGCAAATTTCCCTCAATCAATTTTTAACCGGCTCTCTTTGTTTTCGTAACTCTAATATAGTAAGCGATTGATAATATTGAATTATCATCCCTTTATCGACACCGCCTTGGCGATTGGCATGGGGGTTGCATCGTAGTGTTGCGGTGCAATCAACCAGCTTGGGAGTGTTTGGCATGAGGGGTAACTTCTCGACAATTACAAAAATGTTCTCGGCGAGCGTGGTCGCGGCAGGCCTGTTGATGTCCGTGCCCGCCAGGGCGGCGGACGACACGATCAAGGTCGGCATTCTCCACTCACTGTCGGGGACCATGGCGATTTCGGAGACGACGCTGAAGGACGCCATGCTGATGCTCATCGACGAACAGAACGCGAAGGGCGGCCTGCTCGGCAAGAAGCTCGAAGCCGTCGTCGTCGACCCTGCTTCCAACTGGCCGCTGTTCGCCGAGAAGGCGCGCGAGCTGATCTCCAAGGACAAGGTCGCGGCGGTGTTCGGCTGCTGGACCTCGGTGTCGCGCAAATCGGTGCTGCCGGTGTTCTCCGAGCTCGACAACATCCTGTTCTATCCCGTGCAGTATGAAGGCGAGGAAAGCGAGCGCAACGTGTTCTACACGGGTGCCGCGCCGAACCAGCAGGCAATCCCGGCGGTCGACTATCTGATGAGCGAGGATGGTGGCTCGGTGAAGCGCTGGGTCCTCGAAGGCACCGACTACGTCTATCCGCGCACCACCAACAAGATCCTCGAGGCCTATCTGAAGGCCAAGGGCGTCGCTGCGGAAGACATCATGGTCAACTACACGCCGTTCGGCTTCTCCGACTGGCAGACCGAAGTTTCGGCCATCAAGAAATTCGGCTCGGCCGGCAAGAAGACCGCCGTCGTCTCGACCGTCAACGGCGACGCCAACGTGCCGTTCTACAAGGAACTCGGCAACCAGGGCATCAAGGCCGAGGATATTCCGGTCATGGCCTTCTCGGTCGGCGAGGAAGAGCTTGCCGGTCTCGACACCGCGCCGCTGGTCGGCCATCTCGCCGCCTGGAACTATTTCGAGAGCGTCGACACGCCCGAGAACAAGAAGTTCATCGCCGACTGGCACAAGTTCATCAAGAACGACAAGCGCACCACCAACGACCCGATGGAAGCCCACTATATCGGCTTCAACATGTGGGTGAAGGCGGTCGAGAAGGCCGGCACCACCGATCCGGACAAGGTCATCGACGCCATGATCGGCGTTTCGGTGCCGAACCTGACCGGCGGCTACTCGACGATGATGCCGAACCACCACATCACCAAGCCGGTGCTGATCGGTGAAATCCAGGCCGACGGCCAGTTCGAGACGGTTTCGCGCACGCCGGGTCTGGTGATGGGCGACGAATGGTCCGACTACCTGCCTGACTCCAAGGACCTGATCTCCGATTGGCGCGCGCCACTGTCCTGCGGCAACTTCAATGTCGCCACCGGCAAGTGCGGCGGCAAGGGCACAAACTGATCCTCCCGGTCTGACCGGGTCGTGGTTCGCAACGCCACGGCCCGAGACCGCAAGCGCTCCGGGCGGGCTTCGTCCTCCAGCCCGCCCGGGCGCGAAATCAACCTTTCAGGAGCTGCCTGAAGCCAATGAACCTGTTCCGCGCGATTGGCCTGACACTGCTGGTCCTGCTGGCGACGCTGTCGTCATCGGGTGCAAGCGAAGCCGATCTGCGTGGCATCATCGCCAAATTCGCGACGGCCAAGGGCTTCTCGGAGACAGGGGCTGTCGTTCACGAACTGGCGGCCACAGGCGACCCGGCGGTGGAGCGGCCGCTTGCGGCACTTGCCGACGGAAATCTCTATATCCGCAAGGCCGATTCCCTTGTCTTCGTCGGCAAGGAGACCGGCGACGGCGTTGAGTTGCTCGACCCGCTAAGCGGCGAGAAGTCGGCCGACGCCGCCAAGGATGACATCACCAAGATCAAGGTCAACAACACGCTGCGCCGCGTCATCCGCGATGCGCTCGGCACGCTGACGCTTGGCGCCAAGGACCCGGCCGTGCGCATCGCCGCCGCCGACACCATGTTCAAGACGCCCGATGCCGCAAACATCGAGCCGCTCGACACCGCGATCGCCAATGAGACCTTGGCAAGCGTCAAGGCCCTGCTCGAACAGGCCCGCGCCGCCTCCGTGCTTGTCTCCGACCGGCCGGATGCCGACAAGCTCGCCGCAATCGCGCTGATCGGCGCACGGGGCGACCGCGACGCGGTTTCGCTGCTTACCTCGGTCGAGGCGAACGCCCCGGACGCGGTCAGGGAAGCGGCGACAGCGGCTATTCGCAACATCAATTCGACGCTGGCGTTCTGGGATGCCGGCCAGAACATCTGGTACGGCATTTCGCTGGGCTCGGTCTTGTTGCTCGCCGCGATCGGGCTTGCCATTACCTTCGGCGTCATGGGCGTCATCAACATGGCGCATGGCGAGATGGTCATGCTCGGCGCCTACACCACCTTTGTTGTCCAGCAGGTGATCCGCACATCCTTTCCCGGCCTGTTCGACTGGTCGCTGGTGATCGCGCTGCCGCTCGCCTTCCTCGTCGCCGCGCTCGTCGGGCTTGCCATCGAGCGCGGCGTCATCCGCTTCCTCTACGGGCGGCCGCTGGAGACCCTGCTGGCGACTTGGGGCGTCTCGCTGATCCTGCAGCAGGCCGTGCGCAGCATATTCGGGCCGACCAACCAGGAGGTTGGCAATCCGTCGTGGATGTCGGGCTCGTTCAATGTCGGACAACTCGCGATCACCTGGAACCGCCTGTGGATCCTGGTTTTCGCGCTCAGCGTCTTCGCGGTGCTGCTCTATGTGATGAAACGCACGCCCTGGGGGCTGCAGATGCGCGCCGTCACCGCCAACCGGCGCATGGCCGCTTCGATGGGGATCAGGACGCCATGGGTCGACGCGCTGACCTTCGCGCTCGGATCCGGCATTGCCGGGATTGCCGGTGTCGCGCTCAGCCAGATCGACAACGTCTCGCCCAATCTCGGCCGCGGCTACATCATCGACAGCTTCATGGTCGTCGTTTTCGGCGGGGTCGGCAATCTCTGGGGCACGCTGGTCGGCGCCTTCTCGCTCGGCATCGTCAACAAGTTCCTCGAGCCCTATGCCGGCGCGGTGCTCGGCAAGATCGTCGTGCTGGTCCTCATCATCCTGTTCATCCAGAAGCGCCCGCGCGGCCTGTTCGCGCTCAAGGGCAGGGCGGTGGAAGCATGATCAGCGGACGCTTCTTCGCCGCGGGCGCGGACCGCCGCATCGCCATTACCATCTTCATCCTGCTGGCGGTGGCCATCATCGTGCCGCTGCTTAATCTCGTCGTATCGCCGACGAGCGCCTTCTATGTCCCGTCCTATATCGTGGCGCTGACCGGCAAATATCTCTGCTATGCGCTGCTTGCCTTGGCGCTCGACCTCGTCTGGGGCTATTGCGGCATTCTCTCGCTGGGCCACGGCGCCTTCTTCGCGCTCGGCGGCTATGCGATGGGCATGTATCTCATGCGCCAGATCGGTTCGCGCGGCGTCTATGGCAACCCCATCCTGCCGGACTTCATGGTGTTCCTGAACTACAAGGAATTGCCGTGGTTCTGGACCGGCTTCGACCATTTCTGGTTCGCTGGCCTCATGGTGCTGGCCGTGCCCGGCCTGCTCGCCTTCGTCTTCGGCTGGTTTGCCTTCCGCAGCCGTGTCACTGGCGTCTATCTCTCGATCATCACGCAGGCGATGACCTATGCGCTGCTGCTCGCCTTTTTTCGCAACGACATGGGTTTCGGTGGCAATAACGGCCTGACCGACTTCAAGGATATTCTAGGGTTCAATGTGCAGGCCGACGCGACGCGCTCGGCGCTGTTCGCCGCCAGCGCGGTGACGCTCGCCCTCGCTGTCTTCGTCACCTGGGCAATCGTCGGCTCCAAATATGGCAAGCTGCTGATGGCCGTGCGTGACGCCGAGAGCCGCACGCGCTTCCTCGGCTGGCGGGCCGAGAACGTCAAACTGTTCGCTTTCACTGTCTCGGCCGTCATGGCCGGCACAGCCGGCGCGCTCTACGTGCCGCAGGTAGGCATCATCAACCCCGGCGAATTCGATCCGTCCAATTCGATCGAGGTGGTGATCTGGGCAGCCGTCGGCGGTCGTGGCACCATTGTCGGACCAATCATCGGCGCTCTGCTCGTCAATGCCGGCAAATCCTGGTTCACCGGTGTGCTGCCGGAATTCTGGCTGTTCGCGCTGGGCGGCCTGTTCGTCGCCGTCACGCTGCTCTTGCCCAAGGGCATCATCGGCATGTGGGATTCCTGGCGCGGTAACGCCAGGGCGTTGCGGGCGGCTTCTGCCGCGCAAGAAGCCGGCACGTATGTCGACCCGGCGCCGCCGAAGATCATTCGGGCACCAGCAAGAACGCCGGGTGAATGGTCTTCGTCCAACCCCGAACCCCAGCCGGCGGAGTAAGGGACATGTCGAAGAGCAGCACCATCCTCTACCTCGACGGCGTCTCGGTCTCGTTCGACGGTTTTCGCGCCATCAACAATCTGTCGCTGGTGCTCGGCAAGGGTGAGATGCGCGCCATCATCGGCCCCAACGGCGCCGGCAAGACGACGATGATGGACATCGTCACCGGCAAGACGCGGCCCGACGAGGGAGAGGTGTTCTTCGACGGACAGGTCGACCTGACCAAGCACGACGAGGCCGAGATCGCCATGATGGGCATCGGCCGCAAATTCCAGAAGCCGACCGTCTTCGAAAGCCACACGATCGAGGAGAACCTGATGCTGGCGCTGAAGGGGCCGCGCTCGATCTTTCCGGCGCTGTTCCACCGGCGCTCGGCTGCGGAGGCGCGGCAGATCGACGACATCCTCGGCATCATCCGGCTTGGCGACAAGCGCGACGAACTGGCGGCCAATCTCAGTCACGGCCAAAAGCAGTGGCTGGAGATCGGCATGCTCTTGGCGCAGGACCCGAAGCTGCTTCTGGTCGACGAGCCGGTTGCCGGCATGACCGATGCCGAGACCGAGGAAACCGCACGGCTGCTCAAGGACATTGCGCGCGACCATTCGGTCATCGTCGTCGAACACGACATGCATTTCGTGCGCGAGCTCGGCGTCAAGGTCACCTGCCTGCACGAGGGCTCGGTACTGTCCGAGGGCACGCTTGATTTCGTTTCGGCCGACGAGCGCGTCGTCGAAGTCTATCTGGGGAGATGAGCATGGTGTGGCGGGTTCAGTTCCATCGCTTCGATCTGTCCTTCCTGAGGTTCTGGAGAAGGCGCTGACATGCTCGAAGTTTCTGATGCCACGCTTCATTACGGCGCCGCCCAGGCGCTGCGTGGCGTGTCGCTGAAGGCGGGCGCCGGCAAGATCACCTGCGTGCTCGGCCGCAACGGCGTCGGCAAGACCAGTTTGATGAGATCGATCGTTGGCCACCATCGGCTGACGAGCGGAAGCGTTGCCTTCGAGGGGAAGGCGCTCGACCGGAGCGCGGCGTATGACCGCGCCCGGTCGGGCATCGCATTCGTACCGCAGGGCAGGGAGATCTTTCCGCTGCTGACGGTGCGGGAAAACCTCGAATCAGGCTTCGCGCCGCTGAAACGGGCCGACCGCAATGTGCCCGCCCATGTCTTCGAGCTGTTTCCGGTCCTGAAGCAGATGCAGGGTCGCCGTGGCGGTGACCTTTCCGGCGGCCAGCAGCAGCAGCTTGCTATTGGCAGGGCATTGGTGATGCGGCCGAAACTGCTGGTGCTCGACGAGCCGACGGAAGGCATCCAGCCTTCGATCATCAAGGATATCGGCCGTGCCATCCGCTATTTGCGCGACCAGGCCGGCATTGCCGTGCTCCTGGTCGAACAGTATCTCGATTTCTGCCGCGAACTCGCCGACGAGGTGAACATCATGGACCGGGGGCTGATTGTCCACACTGGTCCGGCGGAAGATCTCGACAGGGCGGACGTTCGCAAGTTCCTGACGGTGTAGTCCGTCTGGTCGTCACCCGCGCCGTGGTGCCCAATCTTTCTTCAAAGACACCTGCGCAACCCTGGCACGTCGACCATGGCGTGTTAGTCTTTGATTGGCCTTGGTGAGTCGGCCGCTTTCCGTATCAGTCTGGTTGGTTGCAGATCAGGGGAAGGCGCAGGCTTCAGCCGGCAAGTTCCACGCAAGCAAGGCTTCCTAACTTCCCTCCTGCGATCTGTTTGTCGTTCAACGCGTTTGGGCACACAGGCCAAGGGACAGCCATGGAACGCTATGTCGAAGATTACCAGAAACGGCGGCTTACGGAGCGCGTCGACATCATCACCGCCATCAACATATTGAGGTCCCAAGGGTACGAATACGACGAGCTGATCGAGGAAATCACCAAGGTCTTCTATGTCGACCTCGATGCCTTCAATGAAATCGTGATGGCGGCGTAAAGCTGCCTTCTCCTCTCAGGATCGTCTTGCTGAAACAGGCAAGGCGGCCATCGCGGTCGACATGTCAGGATCGCAGTTAGCCCGCGCGGCGGAATGCCGAGGCGGTGACTTGGTTGCGGCCGCCGCGCTTGGCGGCGTAGAGCGCCTTGTCGGCGGCGCTGAGCACCTTGTCGAAGCTGAGACCTTCCTTGGTGCCGAAAGCAAATCCAGCGCTGACCGTGCATGTCAGGGGCCCCGCCTCGGTTTCGATGCGGTACGCGGCGAAAGCTGCCCGTATCGTCTCCGCGGTGGCCTCCACCGTTTCGGGCAAGGTCCGTTTCAACACCAGCGCGAATTCCTCGCCGCCCATGCGTGCGGCGACGTCGGTCGGTCGAAGATTGCCGGCGAGTTCGCCGGCAAATACCTTCAGGACTTCATCGCCCGCGGCGTGGCCAAATTCATCGTTGATGGCCTTGAAGCTGTCGAGATCGAACACGACCACGGCGGTGAATGCGCCGACTGGTGCATTGCCATGCAGATCGAACAAGGCGCGGCGGTTAAGCAGGCCGGTCAAGGGATCGGTCAGCGCATTGCGGCGGTGATGTCTGGCCAGGCGTCCCTGATTGAGCGCCAGCGACAAGGCGCCAATGCCGGTCATGCTGGCGATGACGACGATGAGGCTCAGATCCTCGGCCCAGTTGCTTGGTGCATGTCCAAGGATCAGCCTGCCATCCCATGCCAGTGCCGCAGCACACAGCACGAAGGATGTGGCCGTTGCCGAATAGAGCACGGCGGCACCGATCGCCAGGGCAGGGGCCTCGGCGCGCCCCTTCCAGTATTCGGCCGCCGTCGCGAACAAAAGCAGCGCGGCGAACATGTTTTCGAACATGAAGCCGAGACCGTCATAGCCTAGAGCCATGGGCGGTAGCGTCAGCGCAAGCGAAATGCCGCTACCCATCAGGATACCTGGCATGGGTGAGCCGCCGCTTCTGAACTGATGGGCGGCGCCAAGCATCATCGAGAAGCCGACAAGCAGCAAGGTGAAGGTGGCCAACCCGAGGACACGTCCGGGCGTGGCAATGTAGGCGTCATAGGTGAAGACGTCGCCGACCACCAGCAGTGCGCTGATCGCCCATGTCAGCAGGAACTTGTCCGTACGAGCGGTCAGCCACGTGCCGAACAACGTCAGGCTCAGGCAGGCAGCCGAAAAACCAACTGCCAGCAGAAGTGAGTTGTAGTCGAGCGACATGCCCCTCGTTCCTTGCCCGCGGCGGTCCCGGATATGCGACTTGGCCAAGCTGGATTCATGCAGCAAGGAGGTATCGATAAGGTTACGATGAGGGCGAAGATGCGCGATTCCGCTGCGTCAAGGGATCTGAAGCAAAGTGGAAACCGGTTTTGGGATCCGAGGCTCAGGACAAGAAGCTGAAGGGCAGCCGTCCCCGCCCTCTAGCTCACGCGTTTCATCAGCGCCATCGCCCCGAATGGCGCGCGCACCTTGCCCTCGGTGATGAAGTAGACGAACACGTCGCGTGGCTGCACGGGCGCCTCGGTGGCGGGATCCGCGCGCGCCAGGTCGGCTGGCACCTTGCCTTCCGCCCAGGTCCTTGCGCGTGCCGCCCACTCATCGAGACCTTTCGGCGTGTAGCAGTCCGGATTGTCATCGCTGCCGGTCTGCAGCCGGGCATAGATGAAATCGGCGGTGACGTCGGCGATCGCAGGATATTTGGCATGGTCGGCATAGACGATCGCGACCTTGTATTTGCGAGCGAGCGCAACGAATTCCGGCACGATGAAGCTGTCGTTGCGGACCTCGACCGCATGGCGCAGCGCAACACCGTCCTGCTTTGCCGGAAGCAGTTTCAGAAAGGCTTCGAAATCATCGGGATCGAATTTCTTGGTCGGCGCGAACTGCCACAGGATCGGTCCGAGCTTTTCGCCGAGTGCGGCAACGCCCGAGCCAAGGAAACGCATCATCGATTCGCCGGCCTCGCCGAGCACGCGGCGGTTGGTGACGAAGCGGTTGCCCTTCAGCGCATAGACGAACCCGTCGGGCGCCTCGCTTGCCCATTTGACGAAGGTCGGCTCCTTGAAGCTCGAATAATAGGTGCCGTTGACCTCGATGCTCGGCACTTGCCGGCTGGCATAGTGCAGTTGCTTCGCCTTGGACAGTTTGTCGGGATAGAAGGACGTGTCCCAGGGCTCGAAGGTCCAGCCGCCCATACCCGAACGGATTGTTCCCGATTTGCCCATGGACTTCTCCTCCAACATGTTTTCGCTAGGTATTGCGTTGGTCAAATTCGATCCGCAAACGGCTATTTCGATCAGGCGGGCGGCCGCCAATCCGCTGGAAAGATTGTCGGGGTTCCCGAGGGGTAAAGGCCTTTCCGCAGCCGCATAACGCGAAACTGATTTCCGTCCTCGACGATATCGTAGAGAGCCTTGATCGGCTGATAGCGTGCGCGGCGATAGTCATGCAACATGACGATCGTATCGGCGTGACATAGCAGTGTCGCCATGAACGCGCATTCCATCCGGCGCCGGCCGTCAATGAAGATGAAGTCGAATTTGCGCTTCAGGCTGAACGGCCAGGTCGAATAGTTGAGTTCCGGATCGCGGTCGCCGAGCATGGGGCCCCGGAGGTCGAGGCAGATCGGATGGAAACCGCTCCACCGCGGCAGCTGAGGCAGGAGTTGATCGAGGAAGGACTGATTGTCGTCGATCGAAAACAGATTGTCGATGGCGAGCTGATGCCTCAACTCAAGCATCGCCAGCGTTGTGTGGCCCGCGCCCCATTCCAGATAGGCTCGCGTGCCGGGTTTTACATGCTGCAGCAGGATGCGCTGGAATTCGGACAAATAGTCGGCGCCGTAAGCATGCGACGAGCGGACCACACCACCCAAGGTCAGTTTGTTTTCCATAGAGCTTCCGGCCTGCATCACATCGCCTTCGCCATGTCGACGAGCATCCATCCCGGCCGGTAGGGATTGGGCCGGCGACCGGTCTCGTGGAAACCATAGGCCAGATAAAGCGCGATGTTCCGCTCCATCCTGGCATTGGTGTAGAGGCGTACCTCCGGCAAGCCCCACAGGCGGGTCTGTTCATCCGCGTGCTTGAGCGGCGCGATGCCGAAGCCCTTGCCCTGAAATTCTGGCGCGACAGCCACGGAGAAGATCATGGCGTGATCGTCATGCCGCTCGAGCGTCAGCAGTCCAGCCAACTCGCCGCCACTCTCCAAGAGCCAGACCTCGCCGCCTGCGATGCGTGGCGCATAATCCTCGGTGACCGGGATCGGCGGTGCGCCAAACAGCGCGGAATAGGGGGCATAGGCCGCCGTGGTTAGCGAGACGACAGTTTGGAGATCACAGGCAAGGGCTTTTCTGAGGGTCATTCAAAAGCTCTCCAGCAGGCTCCAAGCGATCCGGCCATCACTCCGCCGCTTCGCGTTTGCCTCCGGGGCGCCGCTCCAGGAGCTCCTTGAGGAACTGGCCGGTGTAGCTGCGCTTCTCGCGCACGATTGCTTCCGGCGTGCCGGACGCCACCAGTTCGCCGCCGCCATCGCCACCTTCGGGACCGAGGTCCAGCACCCAGTCGGCGGTCTTGATGACTTCGAGATTGTGCTCGATGACCACCACCGTGTTGCCCTGGTCGACCAGTTCGTGCAGCACTTCCAGGAGCTTGGCGACGTCGTGGAAATGCAGGCCGGTGGTCGGCTCGTCGAGGATGTAGAGCGTCTTGCCGGTCGCCTTGCGCGACAGTTCCTTGGCGAGCTTGATGCGCTGCGCCTCGCCGCCCGACAGCGTCGTCGCCTGCTGGCCGATATGGATATAGCCAAGGCCAACCTGCTTCAGCGTGTCGAGCTTGTCGCGCACGCCGGGCACGGCGGCGAAGAAATCGACGCCTTCCTCGACCGTCATGTCGAGCACGTCGGCGATCGACTTGCCCTTGAACAGCACGTCGAGCGTCTCGCGGTTGTAGCGCTTGCCGTGGCAGACGTCGCAGGTGACGTAGACGTCGGGCAGGAAGTGCATCTCGATCTTGATGACGCCGTCGCCCTGGCAGGCCTCGCAGCGGCCGCCCTTGACGTTGAACGAGAAACGGCCGGGTTGATAACCGCGCGCCTTGGCTTCGGGAAGGCCGGCGAACCAGTCACGGATAGGCGTGAAGGCGCCGGTATAGGTGGCCGGGTTGGAGCGCGGCGTCCGCCCGATTGGCGACTGGTCGATGTCGATGACCTTGTCGAGGAATTCGAGACCCTCGATGCGGTCGTGCTCGGCGGGATGTTCGCGCGAGCCCATGATACGGCGCGACGCGGCCTTGAACAGCGTCTCGATCAGGAAGGTCGACTTGCCGCCGCCCGACACGCCGGTCACGGCGGTGAAGGTGCCGAGCGGGATTTCCGCGGTGACGTTCTTCAGATTGTTGCCGCGCGCGCCGACGATCTTCAGCCGCCGGTTCTTCTTGGCCTCGCGCCGCACGCCAGGCGTCGCCACTTCCAATGCGCCCGACAGATATTTGCCGGTGATCGAATTGGGGTTGGCCATGACCTGCTGTGGCGTACCCTGCGCGATGATCTCGCCGCCATGGATGCCGGCGGCCGGACCCATGTCGACGACATAGTCGGCATGCAGGATGGCGTCCTCGTCATGCTCGACGACGATCACGGTGTTGCCGATGTCGCGCAGGTGCTTCAGCGTGTCGAGCAGGCGGGCATTGTCGCGCTGGTGCAGGCCGATCGACGGCTCGTCCAGAACATAGAGCACGCCGGTGAGGCCGGAGCCGATCTGCGAGGCCAGGCGGATACGCTGGCTCTCACCGCCCGACAGCGTGCCGGAATTGCGCGACAGTGTCAGATAATCGAGCCCGACATCGTTGAGGAAGCGCAGCCGCTCGCGGATCTCCTTGAGGACGCGCACCGCGATCTCGTTCTGCTTGTCGTTGAGCGACGCCGGCAGGTCCGTGAACCACTGGTCGGCCTTGCGGATGGAAAGCTCGGTGACTTCGCCGATATGCTTGCCAGCGATTTTCACGGCCAGCGACTCGGGCTTCAACCGATAGCCCTTGCACACCGGGCAAGGGGTGGCCGACATGAAGCGCTCGATTTCCTCCCGCATCCAGGCGGATTCGGTCTCCTTCCAGCGCCGCTCGAGATTGGGAATGACGCCCTCGAAAGTCTTGGTCGTCTTGTAGGAACGCAACCCGTCATCATACTGGAAAGTGATTTCGCGCTCGCCGGTGCCGCGCAGGATGGCTTCCTGAGCTTCAACCGTCAGGTCCTTGAACTTGTCGCCGAGCTTGAAGCCATAGGCCTTGCCCAGCGCTTCCAGCGTCTGCGCGTAGTAGGGCGAGGTCGACTTCGCCCACGGGCTGACGGCGCCGTCGCGCAGCGATACGTTCTCGTCGGGCACGACGAGGTTGGGATCGATGGCGCGCTGGCTGCCGAGGCCATCGCAGGTCGGGCAGGCGCCGAACGGGTTGTTGAAGGAGAACAGGCGCGGCTCGATTTCCGGAATGGTGAAGCCGGAGACCGGGCAAGCGAATTTTTCCGAAAACAGGATGCGCTCATGCGTCTCGTTCTTGGACTTGTTGACCGAATCCTCGCCGGTCTGGCTGGCGTCGAGCGGCCTGTCGGCGAATTCGGCCACCGCCAGCCCGTCGGCCAGCTTCAGCGCCGTCTCGATGGAGTCGGCAAGCCGGGTGGCGAGATCGCCGCGCACGACGATGCGGTCGACGACGACGTCGAGGTCGTGCTTGTACTTCTTGTCCAGCGCCGGCACGTCGGCGATCTCATAGAAAACGCCGTCGACCTTGACGCGCTGAAAGCCCTTCTTCTGCAGCTCCAGCAATTCCTTGCGGTACTCGCCCTTACGGCCGCGCACCATCGGCGCCAGGATGAACAGGCGCGTGCCTTCCTCGACGGCCAGCACGCGGTCGACCATTTGGCTGACCGTCTGGCTTTCGATCGGCAGGCCGGTAGCCGGCGAATAAGGGACACCGACGCGCGCGAAGAGCAGGCGCATATAGTCGTAGATCTCGGTGACGGTGCCGACCGTCGAACGTGGGTTCTTCGAGGTGGTCTTCTGCTCGATTGAGATGGCGGGCGACAGGCCATCGATCTGATCGACGTCCGGCTTCTGCATCATTTCGAGGAATTGCCGCGCGTAGGCCGAAAGGCTTTCGACATAGCGGCGCTGGCCTTCGGCGTAGATGGTGTCGAAGGCAAGTGACGATTTGCCGGACCCTGACAGGCCGGTCATGACAATCAGGCTGTCACGCGGCAGGTCAAGATCGACATTCTTCAAATTGTGTTCGCGCGCCCCGCGAATGGAAAGGTATTTATGGTCGGCCATCGCCGGTCGCCGCCTCAAATCTGGAATTCGTGGGATTGGCGGGTGTTTCCCGGCCATCCCCTATGTAGGTTTTTTTGCCGCCACGTCGAGAGACGCCACAACTCTCGATCAGAAGCGTTTAACCGTCTTTCGCGCAAAGGGGCAAGCAGAAAGAACAAAGGTCGAACATGCTCCTGACAAAAGCTGGAATATCCACCATTGCTTCAGGAGGCCTGGCGATCACATTTTTCATAATCGGCTATTGAACGGTTGACGTCCCCGACTCAGGGGAGCAGACTCCAATGGTCAACGAAGCCGGCCGTCTTTCGATGGCCTCGCCGCCCAGAGGCGGCTTGCGAGACGCCGCAGGCATTTGCGATTGGCGCTTCGGGACGACAACGTCGCAATGGACAAGGAGCGGAGCATGACGCCACCGGACAGTCCCTTGAGGCTCCACGTGTCGCTGGAGCCGCGGCAGGCATAAGTGCCAGGGCCAGGCGTTTGCGCCGCCCGACAAACCGTGACCTGCCATATCCCACAAAAATCAGAGACTGCTAGTCGGATCGTCGGCTGAATACCGCGAAGCATCCGAAATCAAACGCCGGCAGTACACTCCCGGCAAAATATGGATTTTAGATCCAGAAAAGCCCCGTCCGTTGCTCAAAGCACGGCGGGGCTGTTTTTTTGTGCGCGACGGTATTTTGGCACGCGCAACGTCAGTGACGCGGCAGTCCGATTGCACCAGCACCCATATCGACAGTGATGCTGCCGGAAATCCTGACATCCGTATCGCCGATCTTGAACTGGCCATTCCCATTGCTGGGGAGCGCATCGTCGGGTTCGGGCTCGGGGGCCGGCTTGGCGATGCGATAATCGCTTGTCACGCCGGGCAGCGCGCCCTGCTGTGGATTTGGCGAGCTGTCTCCGGCAACGGCAGTGCCGCAGGTGATGGCAGCGGCGGCGACGCCAGCAATCAGCCGGTTCAAACCAGTATGTGAAACCTTGAGGAGCATTGGCCAACCATAGTGCCGCGACCGGGGCGAAGCCAGAGCGGCGGCGGCAAAAATCGCCGGCGGCCGATCGACCTCTGTTCAGCGCGGCGGCTGCGTGCCTTCACGCGGCCTGCTTGCGCGTATCGAAAACATGGTCGACGATGCCCCAGGCTTGGGCCTCGCGGGCCGTCATGAAGTGATCGCGATCGAGTGTGCGTTCGACCTCCTCATAGGTGCGGCCGCAATGCTGCGCATAGAGTTCGGCCATGTGCCGCTTTGTCTGGCCGATGCGCTCGGCATGGCGCTGGATGTCGGAGGCCTGGCCCTGGAATCCGCCCAGCGGCTGATGCAGCAGGATGGTGGCGTTCGGCAGGGAGATCCGGCGTCCGGCCGTGCCGGCCATCAGCAGGAACGAGGCCATCGAAGCGGCAAAGCCCATGCACACGGTCGACACCGGGCAACTGATGTATTGCATCGTGTCGTAGATGGCGAAACCGCTGGTCACCACGCCGCCGGGCGAGTTGATGTAGAGTGAAATCTCCTTGTCGGGATTGTCCGATTCCAGCGACAGCAGTTGCGCGCAGACCAGCGCCGAGACGTCGTCGTTGATCTCTCCGTTAATGAAGACGATGCGCTCGCGCAGCAACCGCGAGAAGATGTCGAAGGCGCGTTCGCCGCGGCTCGATTGCTCGATCACCATCGGCACCAGATTGGCAAGGCCGCTCATCACTTCTCTCCGTTGGTTTCGTTGTTCAGGCCGCGCGCAGCAACAGCAAGGGCGTGTTCGCGGCGATGGGCTGTCCGGCTCCGCGCAATCCCAGTGAAAGCCGGCAGCCGGCGCCCGCCATGGTGAACGCGGGCATTGCCGTTCGGGCAAAACCGTCATGGACAATGCGCAGGTGCGTGCCGCCCGAGATGGTGCGGGCGAGTGTAAAAGTGACGGTGCTGTCGAGCGGGTCCTGCCGCGCGGCATCGCCTTGCTGCGGCCGCTCGCGCCAGGAATAACGCAAAAGTCGTTCGGGCTCGGCGTCGAGAATTTCGCATTCGATCGGCGCGCCCGGTCCGGCGAAGGCAAAACGATTGCCGATCTCCGGCCTGATGTCGTTCGGCATCATCCAGGCGGCGAGCAGGTCCGGCATGGTCAGCGCCCGCCACACCTTTTCCGGCGGCTCGGCAAGGTCATATTCGAACTCGAGTGCATCGGGAGCGGCTTCGCCCTGGCTCTCGTTGGTCATTGATCCGGTGTCCTTCATTGATCCATGTCCTTCAAAACCGCCTTCAGCCTATCGATGCGCTCCGGCCAGAAGATCCGGTAGCGTTCGATCCAGGAGAGCAGGGGAGCAAGCCCTTGCGGATCGGCACGATAGTAGGCGTTGCGGCCGGCCCGCCGCTCGACCACCAGGCCAGCGCCGCGCAACACCGCCAGATGCTGAGACACCGCCGGCTGCGACACCGTCATGCCGCTGCGCAGTTCCGACACGCTCATCTCGCTGGTGGCGAGGCGCTCGTAGACGGCGCGGCGCGTCGGGTCGGCCAAGGCCCGGAAAATCTCTGCTTCGATCATGGCAAAAGCATAAGTCGATACTTATCGATTTGGCAAGTGCTGTTTTGAAACCCATATACGGGCCTCGGGCATTGCTGCCATTCCTTGACAATCAGCGGCGATGCATATAGGAACGAAAAGGGAACAAAAACCTTGTGGGAAAAGGCAGCCACGGCAGGCGGGGATCGTCCGGAGCCTGTAAGGTGCGCCAACAAAAAATAGTTTCGGATGAGCGCGGAGAAATAAGATGGCGGGTAGCGTCAACAAAGTCATTCTGGTCGGCAATCTCGGCGCGGACCCTGAAGTCCGCCGGCTGAATTCCGGCGAGCCGGTCGTCAACATCCGCATTGCGACGTCGGAAAGCTGGCGTGACAAGAATTCCGGCGAGCGCAAGGAAAAGACCGAGTGGCACAACGTCGTCATCTTCAATGACCAGCTCGCCAAGGTGGCCGAGCAATATCTGAAGAAGGGCATGAAGGTCTATGTCGAGGGCCAGTTGCAGACGCGCAAATGGCAGGACCAGACCGGCAACGACAAGTACACGACGGAAGTCGTGCTGCAGAAATTCCGTGGCGAGCTGCAGATGCTCGACGCGCGTGGGCAGGGTGAAGGTGGCCAGGTCGGCGGCTATTCCGGTGGCGGCAGCAGCCGTGGTTCCGATTTCGGCCAGTCCAGCCCGAGCGAGAGCTTCAATCGTGGCGGCGGCGCTCCCAAGGGTGGCGGCGGTTCGTCGCGCGAACTGGACGACGAAATTCCGTTCTGAGACCAACTGACGGCTGACGAGAAGCAGATACAGGAGAGGGGCGATGTCGCTGCAACCGCTGCTTGCCGCGCCCTCTCCAATTCCTTGGCATGCGTTCGCCGCCTTTGCCGCATTGGCGATAGGGGCCTCGCAGCTGGCGCTGCCGAAAGGAACGCCGCGTCATCGCATCGCTGGCTATGTCTGGGCGGCGCTGATGCTGGTCATTGCCATCAGCAGTTTCTGGATCCAGCAGATCCGCCTGATCGGCCGCTTCAGCCCGATCCATCTGCTGTCGATCCTCGTGCTGGTCACCGTTCCCCTGGCGGTGTGGCACGCGCACACCCATCGCGTCGAAAAGCATCGGGGCGCCATGATCAAGCTCTATGTTTTCGCTCTGATCGGTGCCGGCATCTTCACGCTGCTGCCCGGCCGCATCATGCACGCGGTCGTGTTCGGTCAATGATCCCCGCGATACAGTCGGAAGGAAGAGTTCAGTGAAAGCACGTGTCAAATGGGTCGAGGAGCGCACCTTCGTCGGTGAATCCGGCAGCGGTCACAAACTGGTGCTGGGCACCGCGCTCTGACCGGAAGGCAAGACGCCGGGCCCGAGCCCGATGGAGCTGGTGCTGATCGGCACCGGTGGCTGTTCGGCCTATGACGTGGTGCATATCCTCGAAAAGGGGCGCGAGGCGGTCGAGGACTGCGTCGTCGAGCTCGACGCCGACCGGGCCGAAACCGAGCCCAGGGTTTTCACACGCATCCACATGCATTTCGTCGTCAAGGGCCGGGCGCTGTCCAGCGACAAGGTCAAACGAGCAATCGACCTGTCGATCGAAAAATACTGTTCGGCCTCCGCGATGCTGGCCAAGACCGCCACGATCACCCATGATTTCGAAGTGATCGATACGACGGCGAAGTAGGGGCCGGCCTCAGGGTTGGTTTCGCACTACCCTGCCATCAACGCCTTGACGCCGTCGGCAACGAACTGCACGGCAAGCGCCGCCAGGATGACACCGAGCAATCGCGTCAGGATCGAACGGCCGGTGTGGCCGAGGATGCGGTCGATGCGCTCCGACAGCACGAACACCAGATAGGTGATGGCGAGGCAGACGAAGATGATGCCGACCAGCGCCGCCTGCGCGGCAAAACCCTGAAACGAGCCCGAAAGCAGCACGGTCGCCGAAATGGCGCCGGGGCCGGCGATCAGCGGGATCGCCAGCGGGAAAGCGGCGATGTTGTGGATCATGTCCTTGGTGATGGCCACGTCGCCGATCTTCTCCTTGCGGTCCTGCCGGCGCTCGAACACCATTTCGAAGGCGATGAAGAACAGCAGGAAGCCGCCGGCGACGCGGAAGGCCGGCAGCGTGATGCCGAACACGGACAGGATCGAGGCGCCTGCGACCGCGAACAGCGCCATCACCAGGAAGCCGATGACCGAGGCGCGGACGGAAACCTGCTGGCGCTCCTCGCGGTTCATGCCGCGCGTCACGGCGAGGAACAGCGGCGCCAGCCCGGGCGGATCGATGGTCACGAGAATGGTGACGAAGGCGTTGAACAGGCTGTCGAAATTCGGCATCTCTGACCCCTCCCACCGGGCAGAGCCCGCACCATGGTATTGGTAGAGCAAAGCCCGGTCGGTGGGAACTGTCGGAGCGACGATACTGGAGACGTGACTGGTTCAGCCGGCGGCGCCGCAATAGGCCTCGAGGCGGTAGCCGTCCGGATCGATGACAAAGGCGGCATAGTAGTTTTCACCGTAGTCAGCGCGCAGGCCCGGCGTCCCATTGTCGCTGCCACCTTCGCGCAGTGCACCGGCATGAAAGGCATCGACGCCGCCTCGCGTTGGCGCGGCGAAGCAGAAATGCAGGCCGGACTTTTCGTCAGCCGGTACCGGCCGCGGCACCTCGTTGACCCACAGCGCGACGCTCTGTGCGCCATAGCCGAGCGAGCCCGGGGATTGGCTGAGACAGCTGTAGCCAAGCGGCTTCAGCGCGGCGTCGTAAAAACGCTTGGATGTTGCCGCGTCGCGGACACCGATCGAGATGTGATCGAACATATTTTTCTCATTCATTCAATGTCTTGTGGCATCAGGTTGTTGTCACTCGGCGCGCCAGGAACTCGACCTCCAGCCGCCATGTCGCGCCGTTGTCGTGTGAGCGTTCGCCAAGCCAGCGGAAGCTGCTGTCGGTGATGCGGGAAAAACTCCAGCGCACCGAAGAGCCGGTGCCGTCGGCGCCCACCTGCACGATCGTGTCGCCCTCGGCACGGCCGAGCTGGCGGCTAAAATACTGGTTGCGCGGATCGCTCCAGAAAATGTGCCAGGCGTCGGCGCCAGGATCGTAAACCCGCAGCGTCGTGCCATAAAAAGTCCATTTGCCAAGGGAAGGCGAGGGGCCAGCGTCGCGCGCGGGCAGGATCCACACATCCTGGATCGCGCGGCCTTCCAGCACCCAGCCGAAATGCACCTCGCCGCGCCCGCTCAGCACGGTCCCGTCCTCGAGATGGCGCGAGGCCTCGAACGTCCAGGCGCCGACGAAGCGGCCATAAAGGGCCAGTTGTTGGGCAAGCCCTTCTGCTGGTCCGGCGCTGTGCAAGGCCTGTGCAAAGGAAGATTGGGCAAAGGAGGATTGGTCGAACATGGCTACGGCCTCTTCTTGTCAGGAGACCGGGAAGGGTAGGCGGTCACGGGGTTCTGGGCTTGGGAAAAATTGCTATAGTTCGGCCATGACAGCGACCACGCGCGCACTCGCATCCGGACCCGGCTGGCAGGTGTCGGACGTGGTGTGCACGGCTGGCGCCGGCGACCGGCCGTTCGAGGAAACACACCGGGATTTCTGCGTCGCCGTGGTCACCAGCGGCACGTTCCGTTATCGCGCGCAACAAGGCACGGCGATGCTGGCGCCCGGTTCCCTTCTGCTTGGCAATCCCGGCACGTGCTACGAGTGCGGGCACGAGCACGGCAGCGGTGACCGTTGCCTCTCGTTCCATTTCGGACCGGCCTACATGGAACGGATCGTCGCCGAAGTGCCGGGCGCCGGGAAACTGGCCTTCGAGGCGGCACGCCTGCCGCCTTTGCCGGCCTTCGCGCCGCTGCTGGCCACGGCGGAAGCCGCGCGAGACATGGCCGACAACGACGCCTTCGAGGAACTCTCCCTACGCATCGCAGGTGCTTCAGTGACGGCTGCCACCGACGCCACGCCTGCCAGGCGCGCGCCGAGCCGCCGTGATCAGAAACGGGTTGCCGAAGCGGTGCGGCGGATCGAACTGGATGCGGACGGGCCGGTCTCGCTTTCGGCGCTTGCCGAGGAGACGGCAACCAGCCCCTATCATTTCCTGCGGATTTTCCGTCAGGTCGCCGGGATGACGCCCTACCAATTCCTGCTGCGGACACGGCTGCACCGCGCTGCGGTGCGGCTGCGTATGGCGAACGAGACAGTCTCGGCGATCGCCTTCGCGGCCGGCTTCAACGATCTGTCGACTTTCAACCGTCGTTTTCGGCGCGTCATGGGTGAGACGCCCGGCGACTATCGCACCCGCCGGCCCGGCGGCGCCTTGCCGGCCACATCGGCAGTCGCGGCCTTGCGAGGTCAGTCCGACGTCGGGCCGCACCAGCCTGGCAGGTAGTCGGCGTCCTTGTCCTTGGCCAGCGTCAGTGCCTCCTTCATCGCCTTGTCGAAGTTTTTCGCCACGACGTCCGGGTCGATGCGCCGGCGCAGGAAATCCGCCCACAGGAATTCGCTAAACGGGGTCGTGTCCTTGGCGAAGCCGCCTTGCCGGCGCAGCTCACCCGCCATGCTTCGGTAGGGATCGTCGACCAGTTCAGCCATGGTTTTCGGAATGGCGCCGTAGTCGCGCCGCCGACCGGTTTCGTCGAACGGGTGCATCCAGCCGCGATTGTCGAGCACAACGAAAAAGGCGTCCTTGTCGAGCGCCGACAGGTCGCTGGTCACCGTGACGAAAACATCCTTGATGCCTTCCTCGAGCAGCGCGCGGGCGAGGTGGTGATGATCGGTGACGTAGTTGCGTTTCTTTGGCCCCAGCACGACGGGGACCATGTGCCTGCCGAGAAACGTACCGGTCTTCCTGGCGCTCTGCGTGCGGATCATCTGGCGTTTCAAGGCCACTTCCCGCATGCCGACGGTGATCTGCGTCGGCCGCAGGTCCTTGACGGCGACGGGGTTCAGCAGAGGCTCTCTTTGGATGATCATGTCCGGCTCTCCTGTTTCGGCGACTAACGGCCGGATTGCAGCGCCTTCACGGCGGCGTCGACGCTGTGGAATATCCGTTGCGGGCCGACGAGGTCGATGATGCCAAACCGCGCCAGCGCCGCCTGGGCGCGCAGGGACTCCATCCTGGCAATGGCGAAGACCGCGCCCGCCTTGCGGCAATGCGTTATGGTTTCGATCAGTGCCTGGGCGGCGGTATAGTCGATTTCGACGATGCTGCTGGCCTCCAGCACGACGAGTTTCACGCGTCCATTGCCGGCGTCGACCAGATCACAGAAGCCGCGTTTGAAGCGATCGGCATTGACGAAGGACAGAGGTGCCTGAAACGCGGCGACCAGCACGCCTGGCAGCCGTTCGCCGGCGTTTCCGACGGTCGGCGGCCACCAGACCGACGTGCCGGGAACCTGCTCCAGTTCGATGGGCTGCGTTCGCGTCGCGCTCCACACACCATGCAGCAGCGAAAGGCCGATGCCGATCGCCACACCGATCTGTATGGGCAGCACGACGATAGCCGCCATGGTAATCAGGATCAGGAGGAATTCGAGCGGCGCCTGCCGGTAGACATTGGCGAACACCTGCCAGCGCAGGATACGCCGAGCCACGAACAGCAGCACGCCCGCCAGGGCCGCCTGCGGGATGTTGGCCAGCAAGCCGCCACCGAACGCGCCGAGCGCCAGCACGATTGCGGCGGCGAAGAGGCCTGCCAGTTGCGAATGGCCGCCGGTATGGGCGGCGATGGCCGTGCGCGGCGGGCTGGCATTGACCGGAAAGCCGGCAAACAGTCCCGACGCAATGCTGCCGGCGCCAACGCCGACAAAATCGCGGTTGACGTCCGGGGCTTCGCCCTGTTGCGAGACGAAAGAGCGGGCGGTGGCCGCCGTCTGCACCATGACGACGATGGCAATCAGCAGTGCCAGTGGAACCAGCGCCCGGATGTCGCCGAGGCGGACCAGCGGCAGGCCGGCACGCGGCAGGCCGTTCGGCAAGGCGCCAAGCACGGCGACGCCGCGATCCGCGAGACCGAAGGCGACGACGGCCAGCGTCGCCAGCACGAGGCCGATCAGCGCGCCGGGGATACGAGCGCTGATACGCTCGGCGAGGAAGACGATGGCGAACACGCCAAGCCCCAGCGCCAGGCTGTAGGGGTTGGTGAGATGAAGGTTGGCGGCGATCTCACCGACGCGCCGCAAGGTATCGCTGCTTTCGGCGGGCAAGCCAAGCAGTCCCGGCAGTTGCGAGATGATGATGTGGATGGCTATGCCGGCCAGAAAGCCGGTCGTGACCGGCACCGACAAGAGGTCGGCGATCCAGCCGAGGCGCAACGCCCCGCACAGCACGACGACCAACCCGACCATCACCGCCAGTGTCGCGGCAAGCGCCAGATATTGGGGCGAGCCGGTGGCGGCAAGCAAGGCAAGACCGCCCGCGAACAGCGGCGTTATGGTCGAATCCGCGCCGGCCGAAAGGTAGCGACTGGCGCCGAAGACGGCAAAGGCCAGCGATCCGGCGACGAAGACGAAAAAGCCGATCTCGGGTGCGAAGCCGCCCAGACGGGCGGTGGCCATCTGCTCGGGAATGGCAATCGCGGCCAATGTGAAACCCGCGACGAGATCACCATTGAGATATTTCGGTGCCCACCCATTCAGCGAGCGGAACGGCAGCCACGAGGTCCAGTTCGTCACGCTTGTGGTCCTCGCTCGGGAAACACGCTCCACCCTGGCCTTTGCTCCGGTGTTCGCAAAAAGCACCTCGGCCATATCGTCGCAATCAGTGGTATCCTTTTGAAATTACCACCAAAAATGACACTGGAAAAGTGCTGCGGACATTGGAGTTTCGGGCTTGCTTCCTATATAAGCGTCAAGTGATTCCTGATTAGATTGTGATCCGATTTGACCGACCAGAAGACACCGCGCGGCGCCGACGGCGGCCCCACCGGCATTGAGCCGATATCCATCGTCGAGGAGATGCAGCGCTCCTATCTCGATTACGCCATGAGCGTGATCGTCAGCCGCGCGCTGCCCGACGTGCGCGACGGCCTGAAGCCGGTGCATCGCCGCATACTCTTCGCCTCGCATGAGAGCGGTTACCACTGGAACCGCAAATATGTGAAGTCGGCCCGCCCGGTCGCCGACGTGATGGGTAAATACCATCCGCATGGCGACGCCTCCATCTATGACGCCTTGGTGCGCATGGCGCAGGACTGGTCGCTGCGCGTGCCGCTGATCGACGGGCAGGGCAATTTCGGCTCGATCGACGGCGATCCGCCGGCGGCGATGCGCTACACCGAATCGCGACTGACCAAGGTCGCGCATGAGTTGCTCGAGGACATCGACAAGGAAACCGTCGATTTCCAGGACACCTATGATGCCTCCGGCAGCGAACCGAAAGTGCTGCCGGCACGGTTCCCCAATCTGCTGGTCAATGGCTCCGGCGGCATCGCCGTCGGCATGGCGACAAACATCCCGCCGCACAATCTCGGCGAAGTCTGCAACGGCGCGATCGCCATCATCGACAATCCGGCGATCGACCTGCCGGCGCTGATGGAGATCATCCCGGGACCGGATTTCCCGACCGGCGGTATCGTGCTTGGCCGTTCCGGCATCTACAGCGCCTATGCGACCGGCCGTGGCTCGATCGTCATGCGTGGCAAGGTCAACATCGAACAGCGCGGCAATGACCGCGAGTCGATCATCATCACCGAGGTTCCCTACCAGGTGAACAAGTCGTCGATGATCGAGAAGATGGCCGAGCTGGTGCGCGACAAGCGCATCGAGGGCATTTCCGACATTCGCGACGAGAGCGACCGTCAGGGCTACCGCGTCGTCATCGAGCTGAAGCGCGACGCCGTCGCCGACGTCATTCTCAACCAGCTTTACCGCTTCACGCCGCTGCAGACGTCTTTCGGCGCCAATATGGTGGCGCTGAACGGCGGCAAGCCGGAACTGATGACGCTGACCGACATGCTGAAGGCCTTTGTGGCCTTCCGCGAGGAGGTGATCACCCGGCGCACCAAATTCCTGCTGCGCAAGGCGCGTGACCGTGCCCATGTGCTGGTCGGTCTGGCGATCGCCGTCGCCAATATCGACGAGGTCATCAAACTGATCCGCACCGCGCCCGATCCGCAGACGGCGCGCGAGCAGTTGATGGAGCGGCGCTGGCCGTCCGGCGATGTTGAATCGCTGATCCTTTTGATCGACGATCCGCGCCATCGTATCAATGAGGACGGCACCTACAATCTGTCCGAGGAGCAGGCGCGCGCCATCCTCGAGTTGCGCCTGCAGCGCCTGACCGCGCTCGGCCGTGACGAAATCGCCGACGAGTTGAACACGATCGGCGCCGAAATCATCGACTATCTCGACATCCTGTCGTCTCGGGCCCGCGTCCAGCAGATCGTCAAGGACGAGCTTGCCGCAGTGCGCGACGAGTTCGGCACGCCACGCCGCACCGAACTCACCGACGGCGGCGCGGACATGGAAGACGAGGACCTGATCCAGCGCGAGGACATGGTCGTGACGGTGAGCCATTCCGGCTACATCAAGCGTGTTCCGTTGTCGCTCTACCGGGCGCAGCGCCGCGGCGGCAAGGGCCGCTCCGGCATGTCGACCAAGGAAGAGGATTTCGTCACCCGGCTGTTCGTCGCCAACACGCACACGCCGGTGCTGTTCTTCTCCTCGCGCGGCATCGTCTACAAGGAGAAGGTCTGGCGGCTGCCGATCGGCAACCCGCAGTCGCGCGGCAAGGCGTTGATCAACATGCTGCCGCTGGAACAAGGCGAGCGCATCACCACCATCATGCCGTTGCCCGAGGACGAGACGAGCTGGGGCGAGCTCGACGTGATGTTCGCCACCACGCGCGGTACCGTGCGCCGCAACAAGCTCTCCGACTTCGTCCAGGTCAACCGCAACGGCAAGATCGCCATGAAGCTGGAGGAGGAGGGCGACGAGATTCTCGGCGTCGAGACCTGCACCGACAATGATGACGTGCTTCTGACCGCCAGCTCCGGCCAGTGCATACGCTTTTCGGTCGGCGACGTGCGCGTTTTCCAGAGCCGCAACTCGGTCGGTGTGCGTGGCATCGCCATGGCCGAGACCGACAGGGTGATTTCCATGGCGGTGATCGAGAATGTCGATGCGCCACCGGCGGAACGCGCTGCCTATCTCAAGCGAGCGGCGGCCGAACGGCGGCTTGCCGCCGGCATCGCCGCCGGCGAAGAGGAAGAGATCGCGCTGACCAACGAAGAGGTCGGCGAGGAGACGGAGCTTTCCGATGAACGCTACGAGTTCCTGAAGGCACACGAGCAGTACGTGCTGACGGTGACCGAATATGGCTACGGCAAGCGCTCCTCGTCCTATGACTTCCGGCTGACCGGGCGCGGCGGCAAGGGCATCCGTGCCACCGACGTTTCGAAGACGGCCGAGATTGGCAGGCTGGTGGCGACCTTCCCGGTCGGCAACGACGATCAGATCATGCTTGTGTCGGACGGCGGCACCGTGATCCGGGTGCCGGTCAACGGCATCCGTTTCGCCAGCCGCGCCACCAAGGGCGTGACCATCTTCAACACGGCAGAAGGTGAAAAGGTGGTTTCGGTCGAACGGATATCGGAACCGCAATCGGACGAGGAGACCGAAGAGAGTGTCGAGGGCGGTGCCGTGACAGATCCGGTGGCGGACACAGGCCCGGATGGCGCGGCGTAAGTCCGGCGGCGGGTTTTGACATAGCAACGCCGGCCCTTCGGCCGGCGCGGTAGCAAGTTCCGCCGATATTAGTAGTGACGGTACGGCTTGCGGGGGCCGAAGCCTTCGAAGCGCTTGGTGTTGGCCTTGACGCGGACGCGTTGAGCCTCCTGATGCAGCCCGAATACGGTGGCGATCAGCATGGCGACTGTCATTGCGGTGGCGAGCATGTAGATCAGCATGTGCGTGTTCTCCTGCGCCTTATAACGGATAGATGGGATTTTGGTTTCATCTTATTAGGGTGCAACCTAGTGAACGCTGCGTGAAGGCTTCGTGATCAGCGTGTTCATCTGTCGTTCACGCGCCGGAAAAGGTTCACGGCCGGCACACCAATCAGATTTGCCTTTGCGAGAGAGGCTCGCTAGAAGCACCAGCCATGATCGAACGCATCGCCCTCTATGCCGGCTCCTTCGACCCGTTGACCAACGGCCATCTCGACGTGCTGAAGGCGTCGCTGGCCGTGGCCGACATCGTTTATGCGGCGATCGGCATCCATCCCGGCAAGACACCGCTGTTTTCCTTCGAGGAACGGGTGAGGCTGATCGAGACGGCTGCCAATGCGGAATTCGGCCACGATGGCGCCCGCATCAAGGTTGTCGCCTTCGACGGGCTGGTCATCGATGCCGCCAGGAAACAGGGCGCCTCGATCATGATCCGCGGCCTGCGCGACGGCACCGACCTCGACTATGAGATGCAGATGGCCGGCATGAACGAGACCATGGCGCCTGAGCTGCAGACGGTTTTTCTGCCCGCCAGTCCCTCCGTGCGCACCATTACCGCCACACTTGTCCGCCAGATTGCTTCGATGGGAGGCGATATCCGCCCCTTCGTGCCGGCGGCGGTTGCCGGTGCGCTCACCGCCAAATTCGCAAAATAAGTTCCTCGGAGAAGATCATGCAGCTGAAGAAGCTCGCCTCGTTCCTCATTGTGCTGGCCGGTCTGGTGACCGCATCGGTTTCGGCTTTCGCCGCAGATCCGGAAAACACCATGATCATCACGCTGAAGGACGGCGACGTCACCATTGCGCTGAGGCCCGACCTCGCGCCCAAGCATGTCGCCCAGATCAAGAAGCTGGTGCGCCAGGGCGCCTATGACGATGTCGCCTTCCACCGCGTCATCGACGGCTTCATGGCACAGACCGGCGACGTCAAGTTCGGCAACATGAAGAAAGGCTTCAGCGCGGAGGCCGTCGGCACCGGCGGCTCCGATCTGCCCGACCTGCCGGCCGAATTCTCGCAAACCGAGCACTATAAGCGCGGCGTGGTCGGCATGGCCCGCTCGCAGGACCCCAACTCCGCCAATTCGCAGTTCTTCATCATGTTCGCGCCAGCGCCGCCGCTCGATGGCCAGTACACCATCGTCGGCAATGTCGTCAGCGGCATGGAACTGGTGGACCATATCAAGAAGGGCGACGAAGCGGACAACGGTACGGTCACCGATCCCGACCGGATGATCAAAGTGCGCATCGCCGCCGACAAATAAATCTGTTTTCTCAAAAGGATATCTGACATGGCCGAAATCAAGGACCGCGAGAACGCGCTCATCATGGAAACGACCAAGGGCAAGGTCGTCATTGAACTTTTCCCCGACCTGGCACCCGGCCACGTTGCCCGCATCAAGGAACTGGCCCGCGAAGGCGCCTATGACGGCGTGGTCTTCCACCGCGTCATCGAGGGCTTCATGGCGCAGACCGGCGACGTCAAGTTCGGCAATTCCAGCAAGCCCACATTTGCCCCGTCCCAGGCTGGCATGGGCGGCTCCGAGAAGCCGGACCTGAAGGCCGAATTCTCCAACGCCAACCATGGCCGCGGCACCTGCTCGATGGCCCGTTCGCAGAACCCGAACTCGGCCAACTCGCAGTTCTTCATCTGCTTCGACGATGCCGCATTCCTCAACCGCCAGTACACGGTCTGGGGCCAGGTCATCGAAGGCATGGATAATGTCGACAAGATCAAGCGCGGCGAGCCGGTGCAGGATCCCGACAAGATCGTGTCGCTGAAGGTCGCGGCAGACGTCAAGTAAGGCGAAACGACAATGATGGGCGTCGTCTGGTCGCTTCTCGGCATCCTGTCCGGCGCCTTCATCGCCATTCAGGCGCCGATCAACTCGCAGTTGGCGCGCGGCCTGGGGCTCCCGGTCGCGGCGGCGGCCTTTTCGTTCCTGTCGGGCGCGGTCGTGCTCGGCATCATTTCCGTCCTGGTGGTGAAGCTGCAAGGCATTTCGCTCGACTGGAAGGCGCCGGCACCATGGCTGTTCGTGGCCGGCGGCATGCTCGGCGGCTTCTATGTCACGCTGTCGACGATCCTGACGCCGCGCATCGGTGCCGCTGCCCTGATGGCGTTTCTCGTGGCCGGCCAGTTGCTGGCCGGCATGCTCATCGACCGTGTCGGCTTCCTGGGCGTCGCGGTGCGTGAGATCTCGCTCGGCCGCGTCGCTGGCGCGGTGCTGCTGCTGGCCGGAGCGCTGCTCGTCCGGCTCTACTGATGCGCGTTGATCTCTTTGACTTTGATCTGCCGGAGGAGCGCATCGCGCTGCGCCCGGCAGAGCCGCGCGATCGCGCCAGGATGCTGGTGGTCAAGCCCGGCGAGGGGCTCGATGACCGGACGGTTGGCGATTTGCCTTCCTTGCTCCGCACCGGCGACGTGCTGGTTTTCAACGACACCAAGGTTATTCCGGCTCAACTCAAAGGCTTCAGACGGCGCGGCGAAGCGGTGGCGCAAGTCGAAGCCACGCTGCACATGCGCATGGCTCCGGATCGCTGGCTGGCCTTCATGCGGCCGGGCAAGCGCATTGCCGCCGGCGACCGCATCCATTTCGGCCATGACGGCAATTCCTGTTTCCTCGGCCAGCTCGATGCCACGGTGATCGAGAAAGGCGAGGGCGGCGAGGCACTGCTTGGCTTCGATCTGTCGGGGCCCTTCCTGGACGAAGCACTGCATGCGGTCGGCCACATTCCGCTGCCGCCGTATATCGCCTCGAAGCGCGACGACGACGAGCGTGACCGAGCTGACTACCAGACCATCTACGCCAGGGAAGAAGGCGCCGTTGCGGCGCCCACGGCGGGCCTGCATTTCACGCCGGAGCTTTTTGCGGCTCTTGATGCCAGGGGTGTCGAACGCCGCTTCGTCACTCTTCATGTCGGTGCCGGCACGTTCCTGCCGGTGAAGGCAGACGACACCGCCGACCACAAGATGCATGCCGAGATCGGTTCGGTCAGCGAGGCCACCGCCGACGCGCTGAACGCGGCCAAGGCGAGGGGCGGGCGCATCGTCGCCGTCGGCACGACCTCGCTGCGCCTGCTGGAGAGTGCCGCGCGTGAGGACGGCACTCTGGCTGCCTGGTCCGGCCCGACCGACATCTTCATCACGCCCGGCTACCGCTTTCGCACCGCCGATATGCTGATGACCAATTTCCATCTGCCGCGCTCGACGCTGTTCATGCTGGTTTCGGCCTTCAGCGGCCTCGACACGATGCGCGCGGCCTATGCGCATGCCATCGAGAACCGCTACAGATTCTATTCCTATGGCGACGCAAGCCTGCTTTATCGAGCGGAGACGAGCGATGGACGATGATCTCGACGGCCTGGACCGCGACGCACTGATCGTGGAAATCAGGAAATTGCGCGCCGGCATTCGCCAGCATCGTGATGCCACCGGGCATGACCTCTGTTGGCATCATCCCGACCTGTGGAACCTTTTGCCAGAAAAGATCGAGCCGGCGATCGCCGTGCCGCCGTGGCCAAAATTCATGCGGGGCTGCATCCGCTACCGCCAGTCGCTCGACGAACAGGCTGCGGGCGCGCCGCTACATGACAAGGAATTCAATGGCTAAGCCGTTCACCTTCAAGGTTCTGGCGACCGACGGCAAGGCGCGGCGCGGTGTGATCGACATGCCGCGCGGCGAGATCCGCACGCCGGCCTTCATGCCGGTCGGCACCGGCGGCACGGTCAAGGCGATGTACATGGACCAGGTCCGTGGCGTTGGCGCCGACATCATCCTCGGCAACACCTACCATCTCATGCTGCGGCCCGGCGCGGAGCGTGTGGCGCGGCTCGGCGGCTTGCATGAATTCGCCCGCTGGCCGCATCCCATCCTGACCGACAGCGGCGGCTTCCAGGTGATGTCGCTGTCGAAACTGCGAAAGCTGACCGAGAAGGGCGTCACCTTCCGCTCGCATATCGACGGCGCGGCCTACGAGATGTCGCCGGAGCGCTCGATCGAGATCCAGGGGCTGCTCGATTCCGATATCCAGATGCAACTCGACGAATGCACGGCGCTGCCGGCCGAGATGAAGGAGATCGAGCGCGCGATGGAGCTATCGCTGCGCTGGGCCGAGCGCTGCAAGACGGCCTTTGGCGACCAGCCGGACAAGGCAATGTTCGGCATCGTGCAAGGCGGCGACAACGCGGCCCTCAGGCTGCGGTCGGCGCAGGCGCTTAGCGCGATGGAGTTGAAGGGCTATGCCGTTGGTGGCCTGGCCGTCGGCGAGCCGCAAGCAGTGATGCTCGAGATGCTCGACATCACCTGTCCGGAACTGCCGGCGGACAAGCCACGCTATCTGATGGGCGTCGGCACGCCGGACGACATCCTGAAATCGGTGGCGCGCGGCATCGACATGTTCGATTGCGTTATGCCGACACGGGCCGGCCGCCATGGCCTGGCCTACACCAGGCGCGGCAAGGTCAATCTGCGCAACGCCCGCCATGCCGACGATCCGCGCCCGCTCGACGAGGAAAGCGACTGCCCCGCCGCCCGGGATTACTCACGCGCCTATCTGCACCATCTGGTGCGCTCGCAAGAGGCGCTCGGCGCCATGCTTTTGACCTGGAACAATCTTTCCTATTATCAAAAGCTCATGCAGGACATCCGCGTCGCGATCGAAGCCGGCGGCTTCGAGACGCGCACGGCGGAGATTTCCGAAGGCTGGGCGAGGGGCGATATTCCTGCCCTTTGAATGAAGCATGCGTCTGCTTGACAAGGATTGACGGGTCGACTGTCCGGACGCAGAGTCCGGTCGGGGGTCAAGCCATGACCGTGACGTACGACTTTGGCGGCAAGACCGCGATCGTGACTGGCGGATCAAGGGGGATCGGCAAAGCCATTGCCGTACAGTTGATGCTGTCCGGTGCCGATGTCTGGATATGGGATGCAGATCCCTTGCCTCTCGATGGCGCTCATTGCCAGACTGTCGACGTGACCAAGGCACACCAGATAAAGGACGCCTTGGCTGCGGTCACAGCCGAAGACAGGCGGATCGATATCGTCATCAACAATGCAGGCTACCTTGGCAGCTATCGCGGGTTCGATGCCTTCGATCCGACCGAGTGGCAACGGATCGTCGGCGTCAACCTGATGGGCGTTTTCGAAGTCACGCACCAGGTTCTGCCGATCATGCGCAAGGCCAGGAGTGGTCGTATCGTCAATATGGGTTCACTGGCTGGCAAGGAAGGACTGCCGAACCTCGCAGCCTATTCCGCGGCAAGCGCAGGTGTCATTGCCTTCACGAAAGCATTGTCGCGCGAGGTCAGTGACACCGATATCCGCGTCAATTGCGTCGCGCCGGGGCCGATCGATACCGAGCTCATCAGGCGCCTTGGCAACGATGTCGTCAACGACATGATCAACGCCAGTCCGCTCAGGCGCCTCGGCTCCGCGGATGAAGTCGCGGCATTGGTGCTTTGGCTATGCTCCGATGCCAGCTCGTTCAACACTGGGGCGGTGTTCGACATGTCGGGCGGCAGAGCGCGCTATTGAGCCTTCTCTGCTCAGGTGCTGAGCGAATTCGACGCGCGCAGGCTGCAGCCAGTGATCTGGAACGTACCGTCGGGCTGTTGCTGCAGTGTGTAGACTGCCTCGTAGTCCTTGCCGTCCGGCCCAACGATCAGCACCTGCTGGACGATCGAACCCGGGCTCGTCTCCTCGACCTTGCCGAAGGAGTAGGTCTGTGGCTTGCGCACCGGCGGGTAGCCGTTGGTCACCATGTTCATGAAGGTGTCGACGGTCGGGAAGATCTGCTTCACGTTGGGCGCCGCGAAACTGTAGGCGGTGGCGCCGTCATTGGCGATGAACGCTTTCAACTGGCCGTCGATGGCTGCTTGCGCCGCCTTGACCTCTGTATCGCCGGCAAACGCCGACGAGGCCAGGATGAGCGGAACGAACGCGAATGCGAAAAACATGCGGCGCATGGCCTGTCTCCGTTGCCCTCGAAAAGCCGCCTCCAGAAAAACTGTTCCAGGAGGCATCCTAACATACGCTTGGCGACGGTTCACGGTTTCAGCGGGATCGAATATTCGTCCAGCCTCGGCGTATTTCCTGTGGTTGAGCTTCCATCAAGGCGGGTCGCTCGTCGTGGTCCGGGGCGGGAGCGTGCAAGCCATGGGACGAATGATGTTCACACAGCCCGTCGACCGGCGCCCTTTTTGCTGAAGGGTGCTGCCAGCCTTGCCGTCTTGGCCGCTTTGCCGGCCTGGGCGGAGAATTCTCCGACGGTCAGCGCTGGCCGAGTACGGATTCCAGCGCTTGAAAGCCCGCCTCCAGTCTGCCAGAAGGGCCGCTTGGACTTGGAAGTTTAGCGGGACGAAGCCATGAAGGCGTTTTTCGTGCAGATCAAATGCGAGCTGGGCAAATCCTATGAGGTTGCCAGCGCGCTCGCCGATGCCGAGATCGCCTCGGAAATCTACTCCACCGCCGGCAACTACGATCTGCTCGCCAAATTCTATGTCGACGATGAGGAAGACGTCGGGCATTTCGTCAACGAGAAGGTGCAGGTTCTCCCCGGCATCAAGGACACGTTCACCGTCGTCACGTTCCGCGCCTTCTAGAGCCTGTTCGATCCCGATGGAATCGGGATGGCTCTATCTGTCTGTTCGAGCATGATCTCTGGATAAACGGGAACCGTTTGTCCGAGAAAACCGGATTCCACTTTTTGCTGACGCGGTCCTTCGGTTCGGGATCATGCTCTGACCGCTGAGCGCACTTGCCCTGGCACGAGGCAAAGCCTGACCAAGGTCGTATTTCAGCTGCCTCAATTTTAGGCAGCCCCGACATACTGATCGCCCGCATCCCCCAAATCACCGATTGCGCTTGATTTTCTGCGGCGACGCCAGTGAAATGGCGTCACAGGGGAGTATGCGATTGGCAGCGTTCGACGAAATGCTTCCGGAAGTCTCCGGATTGAGAAGACCATATTCGGCTTATGATCGCTGGCTGAAGGAGCAGGATCCAGCCAGGCTTACCGAGAAGATGCAGGACGCAGAACGCGTCTTCCGCAAGACCGGCATCACCTTCGCCGTCTATGGCGAGCAGGAAGCATCCGAACGGCTGATCCCGTTCGATATCGTTCCACGCATCATTTCAGGCAATGAATGGAGACGCCTCACGCAGGGCATCGAGCAGCGCGTGCAGGCGCTGAATGCTTTCCTCGACGATATCTACCATCGCCAGGAAATCCTGCGCGCCGGGCGCGTCCCCACGGAGTTGATCGCCAGGAACGAGGCTTTTCTGCCGGAAATGATTGGCGTGCGGCCGCCGGCCGGCGTCTACACCCACATTATCGGCGTCGACATCGTCCGCATCAGCGAGGACGAATTCTACGTGCTGGAGGACAACGCACGCACACCGTCGGGCGTCTCCTACATGCTGGAAAACCGTGAGACGATGATGCAGCTGTTCCCCGAGTTGTTCCAGAAGATCAAGGTGCGGCCGGTGGAGAACTACCCGCAGCTTCTGCGCCAATCGCTGGCGGCGGTGCGCCCGCAAGGCACCAAGGGAGCGCCTACCATCGCCGTGCTGACGCCCGGCAGCTACAATTCCGCCTATTTCGAACACGCCTTCCTTGCCGACCAGATGGGCGTTCAATTGGTCGAGGGCCAGGATTTGCGCGTCGTCGACGGCCATGTCGCGATGCGCACCACCGAAGGCTACAAGCAGATCGACGTGCTCTATCGTCGCGTCGATGATTCTTTCCTCGATCCGCTGACCTTCCGGCCGGATTCGGCGCTTGGCGTTCCCGGCATCATGGATGTCTACCGGGCCGGCAACATCACCATTGCCAACGCACCGGGAACCGGCATCGCCGACGACAAGGCGATCTATTCCTACATGCCCGAGATCGTCGAGTTCTATACCGGCCGCAAGGCGATCCTCGGCAACATCCCGACCTGGCGCTGTTCCGAGCCCGACAGTCTGAAATACGTGCTCGAGCACATCCACGAACTGGTGATCAAGGAAGTGCATGGCTCCGGCGGCTACGGCATGCTGGTCGGCCCGGCGGCGACCAAGAAGGAGTGCGAGGCTTTTGCCAAGAAACTCCAGGCAAAACCCTCGAACTACATCGCCCAGCCGACACTGGCGCTGTCGACCTGCCCGATCCTGACCGACAAGGGGCTGGCGCCGCGCCATGTCGATCTCAGGCCTTACGTGCTGGTCTCCGACCGCATCCAGATCGTGCCCGGCGGGCTGACGCGCGTCGCGCTCAAGGAAGGCTCGCTGGTTGTCAATTCCTCGCAGGGCGGCGGCACCAAGGACACATGGGTGCTGGATGACTGATTTTCATTTGAAGGTTTTTGGATGCTTTTAGGCCGGACCGCCAACGGGCTTTACTGGATGAACCGCTATATCGAGCGGGCCGAGAATATGGCGCGCCTGGTTGACGCCGGATTGCGCATGGCGCTGACCCGCACGCAGAGCGCCTCGGAAGAGTGGAGTTCGGTGCTGCTCAGCGCCGGTTCGGACGTCACCTTCAGCCAGAAATATTCTGACTATACCGCCGCCAATGTCGCCGACTTCCTGCTGCGCGATACGTCGAACCCATCGAGCACGATGGCGGCGATCGAGACAGCCCGCAACAATGCCCGCATGGTGCGCACCGCGCTGACGCGCGAAACCTGGGAAAGCATCAACGAAGCCTGGATGGCGCTGAAACGGATGCTGGCCAAGCCTATCGACGAGCGTGACCTGCCCAGCGTGCTCGACGCTATCAAGCGCGAGACGGCGCTGATCCGCGGCTCGTTCTACGGCACCATGCTGCGCAACGAGATTTTCGACTTCTCGCAGCTCGGCACCTATGTCGAGCGCGCAGACAACACAGCACGCATTCTCGACGTGAAATACTATGTGCTGTTGCCGTCGATCTCCTGGGTCGGCTCGACGCTCGACAACTACCAGTGGGAATCGATCCTGCGCTCGGTGTCGGCGCACCGCTCCTACCGCTGGGTCTATGACGCCGACTACAAGCCAACCAACATTGCTGACTACCTGATCCTCAATGTCCGCATGCCGCGTTCTCTGACCTTCTGCTATCGCTTCCTGTGCGAACACCTGAAGTTCCTCGGCGACGACTACGGCGAACGTCACGCCTGCCACGCGACGGCCGAGAAGACGCAGACGATGCTGAGAGCCGGGTCGATCAAGGACATATTCGACGCCGGCCTGCATGAATTCCTGGCCGCCTTCATTCGCGACAACACCAAGCTCGGCAACGAGATCGCGCAGGATTACCGGTTCAATTGAGCGTGATCCCGAACCAAAGGACCGCGTCAGCGAAAAGTCGGAACCGGTTTTCGGACGAGATCATGCTCACAAACGGAAAAAAAGCATGCGGCTGAAGATCACCCACAGGACCGAGTACCGCTATGACGCGCCGGTGCAATATCTGTTGCAGCGGCTGCGGCTGCTTCCGGTCAGCGGATCGACGCAGACCGTTCTGTCCTGGGTTCTGGTCATCGAAGGCGCGCGCGAAGAGGTTCGTTTTGTCGACCATTTCGGCAACGATACACGGCTGTTGAGCGTCGAGGGCGAGCGTGACTTCATCACGGTGGAGGCAGCCGGCGAAGTGGTGACGCGCGACACCGCAGGCGTCTCCGGACCACATCAGGGCTTTACGCCGCTCTGGCTTTACAGCCATGAAACGCCGTTGACGGCGGTCGGCAGCGGCATTCGCGGACTCGCCGCATCGGTCGACAAGGGGACCGATATCGAAAGGCTGCACAGGCTGATGGCGATCATCGGTGAACGCGTCGCTTACACGCCGGGCAGCACAACCGCGACGACCCCGGCAGAGGAAGCCTTGGCGCTCAAGAGCGGTGTCTGCCAGGATCACACCCATATCTTTGCCGCCGCCGCGCGCGTCATGGGCTTTCCGGTCCGTTACGTCAGCGGTTATCTGATGCTGGACGCGACGGTTGAGCAGGCGGCAAGTCATGCCTGGGCCGAGGCGCATGTCGCGGGACTTGGCTGGGTTGCTTTCGATGCCGCCAACGGCATCTCTCCAGACGAACGCTATGTAAAGGTGGCAACCGGTCGGGACTACCGCGACGCCACACCGGTGTCGGGGATTCGACTGGGACAGGCGGAAGAACAGCTTGCGGTCACCGTCACGGTGGAGCAGTAATCCCCCAGGATTGCAGCTAGAAGAGAATCCATGACCTATTGCGTCGGCCTGAAGATCGATCGTGGGCTCGTGTTCATGTCGGACACCCGCACCAATGCCGGCATGGATTCGATCTCCACCTTCAAGAAGATGCATGTCTGGGAAGAGCCCGGCGAGCGCGTCATCGTCTTGATGTCGGCCGGCAACCTGGCGACGACGCAGGCGGTGGTCAGCCTGCTCGACGAGCGCACCAAGGCTATCTCCGAGCGACACTCCACTTTGCTGGAAACGCCGTCCATGTACCAGACGGTGCGGATGGTCGGCGATACCGTCAAGGAGGTGATCGCCGGTTCGTCACCGGCCGGCGAAAAGGCGGATTCCTACTTCAATGCTTCCTTCATTCTCGGCGGTCAGATCAAGGGCAGCGAGCCGCGGCTTTTCATGATCTATCCCGAGGGCAATTTCATCGAATCGACCGACGACACGCCTTTCTTCCAGATTGGCGAGACCAAATACGGCAAGCCGATCATCATCCGCGCCTATGAAAAGACGATGAGCCTTGCCGAGACGGTGAAGCTGCTTCTGGTGTCGTTCGATTCGACGCTGAAGTCGAATTTGTCCGTCGGCCTGCCGCTCGACATGCTTTTCCTGGAAAAGGATGCTTTCAAGGTCGGGTTGAAGAGGCGGATCGGCCAGGACGACCAGTATTACCGCACCATCTCGGACGGCTGGTCCAACGCATTGAAGACGGCCTTTGCCAGCCTGCCGGATTTCCCTGGCTAGGGGCGCCTGGCTGGCGGTTGCTTGTATTTCAAATGTATTGATCTTGAAGAAGCCAACCGCGACGGATGGCGGCGAGGGATCATGTCGGGAGGACAAGATGAACAACGATGAATTCCGGCATTGGTCGCTGCGCGCCGCTGACTGGGGCGCCGACTACCGCAACACACTGCGCGAGCGGCCGGTGCGGCCGCTGGTCAAGCCCGGTGACATTTTCAGAAGCATCGAAGCTTCGCCGCCTGAAGACGCGGAGCCGATGGACAGGATCTTCGCGGACTTCGAGGAGAAGGTTCTGCCGGGGATGACGCATTGGCAGCATCCACGCTTTTTCGCCTATTTCCCTGCGAATGCCGCGCCGGTCTCGGTGGTGGCGGAGTATCTGGTGTCGGCGATGGCCGCCCAATGCATGTTGTGGCAGACCTCGCCGGCGGCGACCGAACTCGAAACGCGCACCGTCGACTGGATGCGCCAGGCGCTCGGCCTGCCGGAAGGCTTCTCGGGGGTGATCCAGGATTCGGCCTCGTCGGCGACACTGGCAGCGGTATTGACCATGCGCGAGCGGGCGCTCGACTGGCAAGGCAACAAAAGGGGACTGGCCGGGCAGGCGAGATTGCGCATCTATTCGTCGGACCAGGTGCACACCTCGATCGACCGGGCAATCTGGGTATCGGGCATCGGCGAGGACAATCTCGCACGAATCCCGGTCGCCGGCCGTTTTCGCGCCATGGATACCGCGGCTCTCGAAGCGGCAATCGTTGCCGACCGGCAAGCCGGAATGCAGCCCGCGGGCATCATCGCCTGCGTTGGCGGTACCAGCACAGGCGGCACCGACGACATTGCCGCGATGGCAGAGGTGGCGAAACGGCACGGGCTCTATCTTCACGTCGATGCGGCATGGGCGGGATCGGCGATGATCTGCCCGGAGTACCGGCATTTCTGGGCCGGCGTCGAAGGCGCCGATTCGATCGTCTTCAATCCACACAAATGGCTGGGCGCGCAGTTCGACTGTTCGATCCAGTTCCTGCGCGATCCCGAAAGCCATGTCAGGACGCTGGCCATCAAGCCGGACTATCTGAAGACCCACGGCCATGACGGCATCATCAACTATTCCGAATGGTCGGTACCGCTGGGCCGGCGCTTCCGCGCGCTCAAATTGTGGTTCCTGCTGCGTGCGCACGGGCTGGAAAACCTGCGGACGATGATCCGCAATCATGTGGCGTGGAGCGAGGGTGTTGCCGAGCGGCTGGCAAGGGAGGCGGACTTCGAGATCGTCAGCGAACCCATGCTGTCGTTGTTTTCGTTCCGGCACAAAGCTGCAACCAGCGCCGACGCAGACGAACACAATCTGCGATTGGTCAATGCGATCAACGATGATGGTCGCATCTATCTGACACAAACGAGGGTCGACGGAAGGGTGGCGATCCGGTTCCAGGTCGGCCAGTTCGAAGCGACCGCCGCCGACGTCGACGAGGCTTACGTCGTCATCACCGAAATCGCGCGCGGCATGACTTGATCGGGCCTGGTCGGGATTGCGTTGGCGTTTGCCTTTGCAATCATGTGATTTTCATTAGCCGGCTTATGCCTTTTCATCTATTTCGTTTTCGACTATAGACAAGAAAAACGAAAACGGGAGCTTGCCTTATGTATCTGTCGCCACGTCATGCCGAAATCATCCAGATGGCCAAGGACCACGGTCGCGTGCTGGTCGATGATCTGGCCAGCCATTTCAACGTGACGCCGCAGACCATACGCAAGGATCTCAACGACCTGTGCGACCAGCGGCTGCTTTCCCGCATCCATGGCGGCGCGTTGTTTCCATCCGGCATAGAGAACATGGAGTATGAGGCCAGGCGCAAGATCGCCGCCGAGGAGAAGGAGGCGATCGGCCGCGCGGCCGCAAGGCTGATTCCCGACAACGCCTCTCTGTTCATCAACATCGGCACGACGACGGAGGCGGTCAGCAAGGCGCTGCTGGATCACAGCGGCCTGATGGTCATCACAAATAATATCAATGTTGCCAATAGGATGCGCATATACCCTTCGATCGAGGTGGTGATCGCCGGCGGGGTAGTGCGCGGCTCCGATGGTGGCGTTGTCGGCGAAGCGGCGGTCGATTTCATCAGGCAGTTCAAGGTCGACTATGCCGTGATCGGCGCGTCGGCGATCGACCATGACGGCGCCTTGCTCGATTTCGACTTTCGCGAGGTCAAGGTGGCGCAAGCGATCATCGCCAATGCAAGGCACGTCATTCTGGTTTCCGACCAGACCAAGTTCGAGCGCACGGCGCCGGTGCGCATTGGCCATCTGTCGCAGGTCAACACTTTCATTACCGACCGTTGCGATATCCCGTCGGTGCGCAAGATCTGTCAGGAAGCGGAGGTTCAGCTCATCGAGACGTCGGTCGATTAGCGGCTTTCAGGGCGCCATCACGAGCCTCTCACGTGCTTGTGATATTTCGTTTGACATTCGTTCTCATTTCGAAATAATTCCGCCACGGTTTCGTAAAAAGCCAAAAATGGTGCAATGCGAAATCGTTGGAGGAACTTGTGGACGCATCTCCGATCCGTGACATTTTCGTCATAGGTGGCGGCATCAATGGTTGCGGCATCGCCCGCGATGCCGCCGGACGTGGCTTTTCCGTCTTTCTCGCCGAGATGAATGACCTGGCCAGCGGAACCTCCTCGGGCTCGACCAAGCTGATCCATGGCGGCCTGCGCTATCTTGAGTTCTATGAGTTTCGTTTGGTGCGTGAGGCGCTGATGGAACGCGAGGTTCTGTGGAAGAACGCTCCCCATATCATCTGGCCGATGCGTTTCGTGCTGCCCTATGCCAAGGGCCTCCGGCCCGCCTGGCTGATCAGGCTCGGTCTCTTTCTCTACGACCACATTGGCGGCCGCAAACTGCTGCCGGCGACCAGGACGCTGGATATGGCCAGGGACCCGGCCGGCAAACCGTTGAAACCGCTTTTCAAGAAGGCCTTTGAGTATTCGGATGGCTGGGTCAACGATGCGCGCCTGGTGGCGCTCAATGCCCGGGATGCCGCCGATCGTGGCGCAACGATCCGAACCCGCACGAAGGTGGTTGGAGCGCGCCGCGAAGGCGGCGTGTGGACAATCAAGATCGAGAACCTGCAGAACGGGGAGATCGAAGAGATCAAAGCACGGCTGCTGGTCAATGCCGCCGGACCATGGGTCGATCATGTGCTTTCCGGCGTCGTCGGCCTGAACGATGTGCACAATGTCCGCCTCGTGCAGGGCAGCCACATCGTCATCGCTAAGAAGTTCGACGATCCGCGCGCCTATTTCTTCCAGAACAAGGATGGCCGCATCATCTTCGCCATTCCTTACGAGGACGAATTCACGCTGATCGGCACCACCGACCAAGACTACCCCGGCGATCCGCACGACGTGAAGATCAGCGAGACCGAGATCGATTATCTGTGTGCCGCGGCGAGCGAGTATTTCGCGCAGCCGGTCAAGCGTTCGGACATCGTCTGGACCTATTCCGCCGTCCGTCCGCTTTACGACGACGGCGCCTCCAAGGCGCAGGAGGCAACGCGCGATTACGTGCTGAAGGCCGATGGCGGCGAGGGCACGGCCCCGATCGTCAACGCCTTCGGTGGCAAGATCACCACCTATCGCCGGCTGTCGGAATCGATGCTTGAGAAGATCGAGGGTTTCCTCGGCAAGCGTGGCAAGCCATGGACGGCAAATGCACCGCTGCCGGGCGGCGATTTTCCGGCGACCGGTTTTGACGCCGAAGTGGCGAAACTGAAGTCGGCCTACCCGTTCCTCGACGCGCGCTTGGCCCGCCGGCTGACCCGGCTTTACGGGACACGCGCCCGGACACTGCTCGGCCTTGCCAGGTCGAATGCCGATCTCGGCCGCTGCTTCGGCGCCGATCTCTACGAAGCCGAGGTGCGTTATCTCGTTGAAAACGAATGGGCCGTCACGGCCGAGGACGTGCTGTGGCGCAGGACCAAGCACGGCCTGCATCTGGGCCGCGAGCAGGCGGCGGCACTTGACGAATTCATGCGAGGAATAAGCCGGCGGCATGTCGCGGCCGCCGAATGAAGCGAGCTTGGAGCTGATGCATAAAGCCTGGGAGGAGGCGTCATGCTGGAACTGAGAAACGTCACCAAGACGGTCGGTGCGGCGGAGCAGATCCGCGATGTGTCGCTGACGCTTCAGCATGGCTCGCTCAACGTTCTGCTCGGACCCACGCTTTCCGGCAAGACCAGCCTGATGCGGCTGATGGCGGGTCTTGATGTGCCGACCTCCGGTTCGGTCTGGTTCGACGGCCAGAATGTCACCGGCGTGCCGGTGCAGAAGCGCAAGATCGCCATGGTCTACCAGCAGTTCATCAACTATCCGGCGATGACCGTCTACGAGAACATCGCCTCGCCGCTGAGGGTGGCTGGCGTCGAGCAGGCCAGGATCGACAGCCAGGTGCGGGAGGCTGCAGCGCTGCTCAAGCTGACGCCCTATCTCGACCGCACGCCGCTGAACCTGTCGGGTGGCCAGCAGCAGCGCACCGCGCTGGCGCGCGCCATCGTCAAGAATGCCAGCCTGGTGCTGCTCGACGAGCCGCTGGCCAATCTCGACTACAAATTGCGCGAGGAACTGCGCGCGGAGCTGCCGAGGATTTTCGCCGCCGCCGGCACCATCTTCGTCTACGCCACGACCGAGCCGCACGAGGCGCTGCTGCTCGGCGGCAACACGGCAACATTGTCCGAAGGCCGCATCACCCAGTTCGGACCGACCATCGACGTGTTCCGCAGGCCGATCGATCTGGTGACGGCCAGGACCTTCGCCGATCCGCCGCTCAACACCATCGTGCTGGCCAAGAAGAGCGCCGACTTCCTGCTGGAAGGTGGCGTCAAACTGCCGGTGCCCGCTGAGCTCGTCGGCATTGCCGATGGCAACTATACGGTCGGCTTCCAGCCGCATCATCTTTCGCTTGAACGGCCCAATGCCTCGGCGGTGCCGGTGCGGGCGAAGGTGACGATCACCGAGATCACCGGGTCGGAAAGTTTCATCCATCTCGACTTCGCCGACGTGCGCTGGGTTATGCTGACCCACGGCATTCGCGATTTCGAGACCGATGAGGTGGTCGACGTGTTCATCGATCCGCGCCACATCATGGTGTTCGACGAGCACGGTCGCGCCGTGACCGCACCCAAGCTGGCGGCATAGGAGGGCGATATGGCGCGCATCGACGTCAATCACATCCGCCATTCCTATCTGCCGAATCCGCGGAAGGATGCCGATTTCGCCTTGCGGGAAGTGCATCATACGTTCGAGGACGGCGGCGCTTATGCGCTGCTTGGGCCTTCCGGCTGCGGCAAGACCACGCTGCTCAACATCATTTCGGGCCTGCTTCATCCCTCGCACGGCCAGTTGCTGTTCAACGGCAGGGATGTGACCAGTCTGTCGACGCAGGAGCGCAACATCGCGCAGGTGTTCCAGTTCCCCGTCATCTACGACACCATGACCGTCTATGACAATCTGGCGTTCCCGCTGCGCAACCGCGGGGTTCCGGAAGCAGACGTAGACCGCAAGGTGCGCGAGACGCTGGAGATGATCGACCTGGCGTCCTGGGCGAAGAAGAAGGCGAGGGGCCTGACCGCCGACCAGAAGCAGAAGATATCGCTCGGCCGCGGTCTGGTGCGCTCCGACGTCAACGCCATCCTGTTCGACGAACCGCTGACCGTTATCGACCCGCACATGAAGTGGGTGCTGCGCTCGCAGTTGAAGCAGCTTCATCGCCGGTTCGGCTACACCATGGTCTATGTCACCCACGACCAGACCGAGGCGCTGACCTTCGCTGACCAGGTCGTGGTGATGTATGATGGCGGCATCGTCCAGATCGGCACGCCGGCGGAACTGTTCGAGCGGCCGCGCCACACCTTTGTCGGCTATTTCATCGGCTCTCCCGGCATGAACGTCATGCCGGTGGCGATCGACGGCAGGACGGCGACCCTCGGCTCGCAACGGATCGAGTTGCCGGGCGTGCCGAAAGCAGGCGGCGGTGCTGTCGAGCTTGGCATCCGTCCCGAATATGTGCGGCTCGGCCGCGAGGGCATGTCCGTATCCATCAGCAAGGTTGAGGATCTCGGCCGCCACAAGGTCGTGCGCGCCAGGCTGGAAGGCCGCGAAATCGCGGCGGTCATCGGCGAGGACGAGACGTTACCCGCCCATCCGAAGGTGCGGTTCGACCCTGCGGGCATCAACATCTATGCCGATTCCTGGCGTGTCGAGATGGGGGCATAGATGGACAAGACCTGGAACAACAAGGCTTGGTTCCTGGTGTTGCCGGTGCTGGTGCTGGTGGCATTCTCGGCCGTCATACCGCTGATGACCGTCGTCAACTATTCGGTGCAGGACACGTTCGGCAACAACGTCTTCTTCTGGGCAGGTACGGAGTGGTTCGAGGAACTGCTGTCGTCGCGCCGCTTCTGGGAGGCGATGGCCCGCAACCTGATTTTCTCATTCATCATCCTCGCCATCGAAGTGCCGCTCGGCATCTTCATCGCGCTCAACATGCCGAAGAAGGGCTGGGGCGTACCGGTCTGCCTGGTGCTTATGGCCTTGCCGCTGCTGATCCCGTGGAACGTCGTCGGCACCATCTGGCAGGTGTTCGGGCGCAACGACATCGGCCTGCTGGGCTACTACGTCAACGCGCTGGGCATCGACTTCAACTATGTGCAGGACCCGTTCGACGCCTGGGTCATCATCATCGTCATGGATGTCTGGCACTGGACCAGCCTCGTCGTGCTGCTTTGCTACGCCGGCCTGGTCTCCATCCCCGACGCCTTCTATCAGGCGGCCAAGATCGACGGTGCCTCGCGCTGGGCGGTGTTCCGCTACATCCAATTGCCCAAGATGCAGCGCGTTCTCCTGATCGCCGTGCTGCTGCGCTTCATGGACAGTTTCATGATCTACACCGAGCCTTTCGTCGTAACCGGCGGCGGTCCGGGCAATTCGACGACGTTCCTGTCGATCGACCTCGTCAAGACGGCGCTTGGCCAGTTCGACCTCGGTCCGGCCGCGGCCATGTCGCTTGTCTACTTCCTCATCATCCTCCTGTTGTCGTGGGTGTTCTACACCGTGATGACCAACTACGACGCGGAGCGCTGAGATGAGCGGCGCCAATGAACGGACCGAGCGGAATGCGATGAATGGATCCGCCGCCACGGAAGGTCTCGCCAGTTCGCTGTCGCATAGCGATCTCGACAGGCGCATGCGCCGGCGCGGCGAGGAATCGCGCTGGTGGTGGATCGTGCCAACGCTCTACATCATCCTGCTTTTGGTGCCGATCTACTGGCTCATCAACATGAGCTTCAAGACCAATGCGGAGATCGTCTCGTCGCTGACGCTCTACCCGCACGCGCCGACGATCGCCAACTACGTCACCATCTTCACCGATGCGTCCTGGTATTCGGGCTACATCAACTCGATCACCTATGTGGTGATGAACATGGTGATCTCGGTGGCCGCGGCATTGCCGGCCGCCTACGCTTTCTCGCGCTACCGCTTCCTTGGCGACAAGCATTTGTTCTTCTGGCTGCTGACCAACCGCATGGCGCCGCCGGCGGTGTTCGCGCTGCCGTTCTTCCAGCTCTACTCGGCCTTTGGCCTGATCGACACGCATATCGCTGTAGCGCTGGCGCACTGCCTGTTCAACGTGCCGCTGGCAGTGTGGATCCTCGAGGGCTTCATGTCGGGCGTGCCAAAGGAAATCGACGAGACCGCCTATATCGACGGCTATTCATTCCCGCGCTTCTTCGTCAGGATCTTCATGCCGCTGATCGCGAGCGGCATCGGCGTCGCCTGCTTCTTCTGCTTCATGTTCTCGTGGGTCGAATTGCTGATCGCGCGCACACTGACGACCACCTATGCCAAGCCGATCGCCGCCACAATGACGCGTACGGTTTCGGCCGCCGGCATGGATTGGGGCCTTCTCGCCGCCGCCGGTGTGCTGACGCTGATCCCCGGCGCGCTGGTCATCTGGTTCGTGCGCAACTACATCGCCAAGGGCTTCGCCCTGGGGAGGGTGTGATGAAACAAACGCATGAGTTCATCCGCAACACCATCGCCAAGGGCTTCGCCCTGGGGAGGGTATGATCATGAATTTCGACCTCACCTGGATGGCGTGGACGTGGCCGACGGCGGCCTTCTTCACAACCATCCTGCTGTTGCTGTGCGGCATGGCGGTGTGGGAATACGCCTCGCCGGGCGGCAATCCGCGCGTCGGCATCCTGCGCTTCGAGACGACGCGCGGCGACCGTCTTTTCCTCTCGCTGCTTGGCAGCGCCTTTATCCATCTCGCTTGGCTGGGTCTTGTCGGATCCAACCTGTGGTGGGCTCTCGCTCTCTCCGTAGTCTACGCCATTGGCGTGTTCCGCTACGTATAGAGGGGGAAACTGTTGGAGCGACAGCGTGCCGGCCGCCGCTCCAGATCGCACTTGAAACCTGAAACAGTGGAGGAAACACATGCGACGGCAATTTTTAACATCAACGACTGCCCTTGTCCTATTGCTGGGCGCGGGCAATGCCTACGCGGGGATGGACGAAGCAAAAGCCTTTCTGGACAAGGAGATAGGCCCGCTTTCGACGCTTTCGCGCGCCGACCAGGAAGCCGAAATGCAGTGGTTTATTGACGCAGCCAAGCCGTTCGCCGGCATGGACATCAAGGTCGTCTCCGAAACCATCGCCACGCATCAGTATGAATCGCAGGTGCTGGCGCCGGCCTTTACCGCCATCACCGGCATCAAGATCACGCATGACGTCATCCAGGAAGGCGACGTCGTCGAGAAGATCCAGACCCAGATGCAGACCGGCCAGAATCTCTATGACGGCTGGGTCAACGATTCCGACCTGATCGGCACCCACTGGCGCTACCAGCAGGTGCGCAATCTGACCGACTGGATGGCGGGCGACGGCAAGGATGTTACCAATCCGAACCTCGACCTGAAGGATTTTATCGGCACCTCCTTCACGACGGCTCCGGACAAGAAGCTCTACCAGCTTCCCGACCAGCAGTTCGCGAACCTCTACTGGTTCCGTTACGACTGGTTCAACGACGAGAAGAACAAGGCGGACTTCAAGGCCAAGTACGGCTACGACCTCGGCGTTCCGGTCAACTGGTCTGCCTATGAGGATATCGCCGAGTTCTTCACCGGCCGCGAGATCGACGGCAAGAAGGTCTATGGCCACATGGACTACGGCAAGAAGGACCCGTCGCTTGGCTGGCGGTTCACCGATGCCTGGCTGTCCATGGCCGGCAATGGCGACAAGGGCATCCCGAACGGCCTGCCTGTCGACGAATGGGGCATCAAGGTCGACGAGAATTCACGACCGGTCGGCTCCTGCACGGCACGCGGCGGCGACACCAATGGTCCGGCTGCCGTCTACTCGATCCAGAAATACCTCGACTGGCTGAAGGCCTACGCTCCGGCGGAAGCCCAGGGCATGACCTTCTCGGAATCGGGACCGGTCCCGGCGCAGGGCGCGGTTGCCCAGCAGATCTTCTGGTACACAGCCTTCACCGCCTCGATGGTCGACGCGGGCGCCAAGGCGGTGCTGAACGACGACGGCACGCCGAAATGGCGCATGGCACCGTCGCCGCACGGTGTCTACTGGAAGGACGGCATGAAGCTCGGCTACCAGGACGTCGGTTCCTGGACGCTGATGAAGTCGACGCCGACGGACCGCGCCAAGGCCGCCTGGCTCTACGCGCAGTTCGTAACCTCGAAGACCGTGGACGTGAAGAAGAGCCATGTCGGCCTCACCTTCATCCGCGAGAGCACGATCCACGACAAGAGCTTCACCGAACGTGCGCCCAAGCTCGGCGGTCTGATCGAGTTCTACCGCTCGCCGGCCCGTGTGCAGTGGTCGCCGACCGGCACCAACGTGCCGGACTATCCGAAGCTGGCACAGCTCTGGTGGCAGGCGATCGGCGATGCATCGTCGGGTGCCAAGACGGCGCAGGAAGCGATGGACTCGCTGTGCGGCGAGCAGGAAAAGGTCATGAGCCGTATCGAGAAGTCGGGCGTCCAGGGCGATATCGGCCCGAAGATGGCCGAAGAGCATGATCTCGCCTACTGGAACGCCGACGCGGTCAAGAAAGGCAATCTCGCGCCTCAGCTGAAGATCGAGAACGAGAAGGAAAAGCCGATCACCATCAATTATGATGAGCTGGTGAAGAGCTGGCAGAAGTAAGACTGTCCTATGCGGGCGCTCGCGCCCGTGTGAAATTGGGGAGGCGGCTTGTTGCCGTCTCCCTTCTTTGTATGAAGGCGGAGAACGTTGGAATGAGCGGTTTTGTGCTGGCAATCGACCAGGGAACGACATCGACCCGGGCGATCCTGTTCGACGACCAGATGAAAGTCGCTGGCAGTGGGCAGAAGGAATTCACCCAGCACTATCCGGCCTCCGGCTGGGTCGAGCACGATCCGGAAGAGATCTGGGCAAGCGTCGTGGCGACGGTCAAGGCTGCGCTGAAGGCCGCTGGGCGTGCGGCATCGGATGTCGCGGCCATCGGCATCACCAATCAGCGCGAGACCGTCGTCATCTGGGATAGGGCGACCGGCAAGCCGATCCACAATGCCATCGTCTGGCAGGACCGGCGCACCGCGCCGCTGTGCCAAAAGCTCAAGAAACAGGGTCTGGAAAAGACTTTCACGAAAAAGACCGGCCTGCTGCTCGATCCCTATTTCTCCGGCACCAAGATCGCGTGGATGCTGGACAAGGTGAAGGGTGCGAGAAAACGCGCCGAGAAGGGCGAACTGCTGGCCGGCACCATCGACAGCTTTTTGATCTGGCGGCTGACCGGCGGCAAGGTCCACGCCACGGACGCCACCAACGCCTCGCGCACGCTGGTCTACAACATCGCAGAGAATGCCTGGGACGACGAGCTGCTGGCCATCCTCAACATCCCCGCCAAAATGCTGCCGGAGGTCAAAGACTGTGCCGATGATTATGGAAATACGGAGAAAAATCTCTTTGGTGCCGAAATAAGAATCCTCGGTGTCGCCGGCGACCAGCATGCGGCGACCATTGGCCAGGCCTGCTTTGAGCCGGGCATGATGAAGTCCACCTATGGCACCGGCTGTTTTGCGCTGCTCAACACCGGTGCCGATCTGGTGCGTTCGAAGAACCGGCTGCTGACGACCATCGCTTACCGGCTGAACGGCAAGACGACCTATGCGCTGGAGGGCTCGATCTTCATCGCCGGTGCTGCCGTGCAGTGGTTGCGCGACGGCATCAAGGTGATCGGCAAGGCAGAGCAGAGCGGCAAGTTGGCGGCCGAGGCCGATCCGACGCAAAACGTCTATCTGGTGCCGGCCTTTGTCGGGCTCGGTGCACCGCACTGGGACGCCGAAGCCCGCGGCGCCATTTTTGGGCTGACCCGCAATTCCGGACCGGCGGAGTTTGCTCGCGCCGCCCTGGAAGCCGTGGCCTACCAGACGCGCGACCTGCTCGACGCCATGCGCAAGGACTGGAAGGAGGCCTCGGCCAAGACCGTGCTTCGGGTCGACGGCGGCATGGTGGCATCGGACTGGACCATGCAGCGACTGGCCGACATCCTCGATGCGCCGGTCGACCGCCCGACCATTCTGGAGACGACGGCGCTCGGTGCCGCCTGGCTGGCAGGGTCGAAGGCCGGGGTGTGGCCGAAGGCCCGGGAATTCGCCAAGAGCTGGGCGCTCGAGCGACGGTTCCTGCCGGACATGGATTCAGCCGTTCGATCGGCCAAGCTGGCGGGATGGCGCGACGCCGTGCGCAGGACGTTGAGCACACAGTAAGCGCCCATCAGATAGTGATTATGCGGCTAAGGGAATTAAGTTGGACTGGTATCCCGTTTGTCGCGATCTGACGGCCGGAACGCCTTTGTTCTCGCAGGACAGGGCCGTCAGGGTCGTCGCCGGGATCCAGATTGCCGGTTCCACGAGTCTCAAGGCGAGCAACTGGCTCTGGGCTTGGGCAAATTCAAATTGCCCAGCAAGCTGCTTGGCAATGCGAAGCAGGTTCGATCCTTCGGACAGATAAATGGCGCTGACGAACTGGCCCAGCCCTATGTGACGGATGCGGACAATCAGCTGGAAGTACCTGGTTGGGAACTCAGTGCGGTAATGTCTCGAATCTGCAAAGATTGGAGTGCTCCAGCAGCGAAGGTGGAGGCTTCTATCTGATGCTCAAGAGCATCAACTGGGCAAGCTGACGGCAAACAGTTCGTCTTCTGAACAGTCGATCAGAAGCCCGCGCCGTCGCCGGCGCGGGCTTCTATCAAACTCTCGTCAGCATCAATGCCTATTCCTGGATCAATAGGGGGAGCGGCATTCCCGGCGAGGGCCGTAGTTCGGCTGGAAGGTGTTGTCCGAAGAGCGGTAGCTGCGATAGTGATCGTAGCACCACTGGACATGCGCGTTGCCTTCATAGACGCGGTTGTTCTCGTTGTTGATGATCGCGCCGCTGATCAGTGCGCCAGCTGCAAAGGCAGCCAGCGGGAACCAGTAGTCGCCGTGGCGACGGTAGCCGCGATGGTATTCGCGATAGCCGCGATGGCCATTCCAGTAGGCGCCGCCATCATTGTTCCGGGTAAAGTTCCGATTGCCGCTGAAATTGCGATTGAAGTGGCGGCGCTCTCCATTACGTTTCTTCCATTGGAGATCCCCGTTTCGGGCTTCGACGTTCTGGATATTTGACGAGGCATCCGGTGCCTGCGGCAAGAACATCTGCGTCGCATTGGCCGGCATGGCTGCCGCCGCGAACGAAATTGACAGGGAGGTCGCCAGTATACCCGATACGATCTTGTTCATTGTCTTCTCCTTCGAAAGGGTGATTGACGTCCCTTGTGTCGAGACAACGGGCGATGCGGGGGAAGGTTCCTCGCCAAATGCCAAGTTGCTGATTTGTAACGTTTCTCCAGCCCGTGCGCAGCGCCGGGGAGAGGCGTACAATGACTTGGCCAGGGTCGTTTCCCTCTTGATTGAAACGGCCGGTTAGGCACGATGATAGGGCTGGGAAAGCCCGGCTTGCCAGTGCTCTTTTTCCGGTTGACCGGTCGAGGCACTCTCCCTATGTTCCGCGCAATTTCGAGGGCAGCCTTTCGCGCCCACGGGAGCGCGTAGCTCAGCCGGTAGAGCAACTGACTTTTAATCAGTAGGTCATGGGTTCGAATCCCATCGCGCTCACCAAAGTTTCACGTGGAACATCAATACGTTAGCGGTTTTGCCAAAAGAACAGAGGCGGAACCTGTGCGACTTTTGCGACCCGTGCGACTTCGAAAGTCGCACGGGCCGTTCGCGACCTGTTCTAGGCGGCTAGTCTCAGCAGCAGGCTGACATCGCGGTTGGCGGCCGCGATCTTGTCATGCGCGATATAGCAAAGGCTGGTTGCCGAGTGGCGCATCAGCTCGTGCTGGTGATCCTCTACGTTTTCGGAGATGAAGATCAGGGCATTCAGCAGATGGTCGATCTCGGCCAACTGCTGGTCTATGCGATGCAAAGGGTCTTGCTCCATGGTCGGTCGTTTTCCCGTGTGTTGCCTGTCGTGACGATCGGCCGTCTTGGGAGCGGCCTGCCTTTAATTCACGACCGCGTGATGGCAGGGTCAACGCGGCGGGCGGCTTTAGATAATATCGCTGTGGACGATGGTGGATACCGTGCAAAAGGTGGGACACGTTGTGGGATATTTTACCCATTCGCTGGGGCGATTTCCCCAGCCGGCGGACTCGGCCATAAGATCGTCATGCCGAAGACAGACCGCCTCACGTCCCACATCCGATTATCGTCCGCGCTCAAGCGCAGGCTCAAGGTTGCAGCCGCCGAAAATGGCCGTAGCCTTAACGAGGAAGTGGTGCTGCGGCTGGAAGGATCGTTCGAGATCGACGCCAGTCAGCGCGAACGGCTCAAGCTGTTGCTGGCGAACGCACAGGCCGTGCTGGACGGTGGCTAGCTGGCGATCGTCAAGAGCCCTGGCTGATGGCGAGGAAACGCGCAAGGTCGGCCTCCTTGCCGTTCAGCTTGCGGGCCTTGCCGTCCTTGACGAGGTAGACGGTGTGCCAGTTGTCGGTGGAGTAGTAGACCCGGCCGTCAACCATTTCGACTTTCTCGGCGCCGGCCGGGATCTTCATATCCCGAACTCCGTTTCGCCGCCGGCGTCGTACCAGGCGACCATCTTCCGGATGGCGGTATCGGCCATTTCCGGGTGCACCGCCAGATAGTGTTTCAGCACGCGCGTCGCGCTGGTCAAGCTGTGTCCAGTGATGGCGCAAATTTCGGGAATGGTGCAGCCGGCCAGCGCCAGCCAGGTCACCGCCGTGTCGCGCAGATCGGGCTCCTGAAAATCGGCCAGCGTCTTGCAGGGCTTGATGATCCAGTCGACGCCGTTTTCAGCGCGGATGCCCTTCACGCCGATGTCGCGCACCTTGGCAAAAACATGGCTGTAGGTCTGGCCCTCGAACGGCCGCCAGAAGCATTTGTTGAAGCGCCTGTCGAGGTGCTCGTTGAGGATGACGCGCTTGAAACGGCGCTCGATCGCCGGCCGGTCCTCGGCCTCGGCGCCGAGCAGTGCCTCAGCCTTGGCGGCGCGCCGGCGCTCGGCCGACGCCGCAAGCCGGCGTTCGAGCTCGGGCGCTTCCAGCACGGCGACGATGGCGCCGGTCTTGGCCTGGCGGAAATGGCGGCGGCCCTTGATCAGGCCAAAATCCTCAAGCGCCAGCCGGTCGCCCTGGCGCTGGCCGCTCCACACGCCCAACATAGTCATGTCGCCGCATTCGGGGACGCCGATGTGATCGGCGACCGCGATCAGCGTATCGATCTCGGTGCGGGTGCCGAAGCGGATGCGCGGCGGCGGCGTCGCCATCTGCAGATCCTGCGCCGGGTTGACGCCGAGGTTTTCGCGGAAGGTGAACTTGCCGCGCCGCTTGCCCCAGCCCAGCGCGATCGACAGCACGGCGATGGCGCCGCGCGCGGTGGAGATCCCGCGCTTGGCGACCAGCTCTTCATAGAGGCCGAACAGCACAGGCTGCGACAGCGCGTCGACCGGCGAAGCGTACAGCGTCGGATCGTGCTGCTCGATGACGCGCGCCTTCTGCTTGAAGTCGACCACGGACTTGCGCGCATAGACGTTCTTGGCCGCGACCTGCCGCTGCAGCTCGGCCTTGTCGGTGGGCAGCTGGAATTTTGTCGACTTGAACCAATCATCGAACAGCTGGCCGACCGTGTAGAATTTCGCGGTGCGCGTCGGCGCCGGCCTCGGCCCGGATTGTGCCTTGGCTTCCTTTGCCCGCTGCTTGCAGAAGGCATCGGACCAGTCCACGGCCTCGCCGCGGCTAAACCAGCGGCCGGCGTTCTTGTCGCCTGGCTGCAGCGCCGCCGGCGTCCAGCCTTGCGGCGGCTCTTCCGGCCAGCATAGGTTCGTGCCCTCGAAGCCTTCGGCGCGCAGCGTCTTGCCCGGCTGGAAGCGCGGGCGGCCGTCGCGCCATGAGACATGCTTGATCGAGGGTGGCTTGCGCATCGGGTGGCTCCGTTGCCGGTCTTTTCGCGCGCGAGGGTGAATCGCGCGCCGTGAAATGTCAAAGGCTGCGCGGCTGTTCCTCGCCGCCGGCGAAGTAGCTGGGGCGCCGCGTCAACTCGGCTTCCTCAAACATGTCGGCGAACAGCGGAACCTTTTTTTCAAGGCGTCGCCGCAAATTTCGCCGGCGCGCCTTGGCTTTCGCCTCGGGGCTCCATCGGCGAATAGGTTGCTGGGTGACCAGTTCCCAACCGATGCTGTAGCCACCGCCCGGCACCCAAAGTTCCAAGACTTCAGGTGGGCACGGTGTGCCGCGCGGCACCAGCATAGCCCTCAAGACGCGAGGCCCGGGGCAAGGCTTGGAATGGTTACGCCACGCCAGCGACCATCTTGCCATGTCAGTCGTCGTCACTGCTCTCTCTCCAAAAAAAGAAGCCGGGGTGCCATTCACGGCCACCCCGGCAGCTTCGCCCCTACCGAAGTGAATCGGGGCGGTTCGGCAGGTACGCGAGCGGGTGGGGTTGCTCATCCTGCCTGCGGGCCATCCGCACCGGGGGGAGCGGCGCGTACGGTCAATCTCCTTGCGGCTGCATCGCCTTACGGGCGGCGATCATGATCATGGCGGCGAACAGCCCGCCGCAGGTGAAGCCGGCGAGGAAGCCGAGCACGAGCGAGAATTCAGCGTTCATAGCGAACCTCGAAACCCGTGCGCTTCGGCAGCGGCCGGTAATGGGCGGCGGTGACGGCAAGGCCGAGCAGGAAGGCGATCGAGGCGCCGGCGCCGAGCATGAACAGGAAGGGCGCCAAGGTCATGCCGCCCTCTTCTGTTTTCTGGCGTCGGCAACGGCAAGCGTGTTGATGCCGGTTCCCGTCAGCTCAAGGCGGGGCTTGCCGTGGAAGTCGCGGCGGATGATCAGGCGCATGGCGCCGAGGATCTGCACCATGGCGTAGGTGACCAGCGGCGAGCCCGCCGTGCGCCAGCCCTTGGCGACGCGGTTGAGCCTGTAGAGTTTGATGGTGCGCAGGGCGGCCAGCTGGGTGCTGGTCAGGTCGCGCGGGTCGACCTGTCCCGGCGCGGGCGCATCGGAAACGAAGTTCATGGCGTTGCTCCATATCTTGCTCGAAGGGCAGCGGCGGCGGCGCTGATGGCGTCGCCGGCCTCTCCGTTCTGGTTGGCGGGCAAAGGCGCGGGCGCGAACTGCCCGGCCGAACGCAGCCACACTTCGACAGCCCGACGCGGCCAGACAAAGCCGGTGGGGATCTTGCGCGGGAAATTCAGCTCCTGGTGAAGCCGCAGCCAGTGCCGCTTCAACCACGCTGGCTTGCGGCCGATCGCCTGGGCGACCTCTTCGAGCTGTGCGATTTCGTCGGTGAGCATTGGTTGCCGTCCGCGTCATGAGTCGCGGGCAATATTCCGCAAATATGCGGATATGTAAATAGGCTTGCGGATATTGATGCGCGTTGAATGCGGAGATGAGCGCCGAAGCCTCCGCGCGATTCGCGCTGGAGTGCGCCATAAAGCGCAGGCACTATGGCCGGATGATCGTCTCGCTCATCCTCGGGCTCGCCCGCGCGCAATGGCAATGGCTGTTGCTCATCATTCCCGCCGCCGTGGCGGTCGAGTATATGCGGATATCGGCCGCCAGTGCCTGGTGCCATGAGGCCAGAGCAGCCCACTGCCTAAGCTTCGATGTTGAAACCGTTCTCTGGACGGTGGCCTTCAACGCAGCCGCGTACGGCGTCGGCAGGGTCGCGAGATTTGCCTTCGACCGCGCCCGAAAGACGGCCTGACCGCTTAGTCAATTGCCGGGAAGCAAAAAGCGTATTCGCTTTGTCAACCGGCCATACCGTCCGCTTTGTCAATTGGTGGGGAGGTAAAAGCGTATTCGCTTTGTCAACCGCGCGGACGTGGCCGCTTTGTCAACTGCCGGCGCGGGCGCGCAGCACCACGTCGACAACGCCCTTGATGATGACGGTGGCGTTGTCGACCGCGACCGGCCTTTCCACATTGGCGCGCAGGGAATGCGTCAACAGGTAAGGCGCCTCGTACAGGCGAAACACCGTCTCTGACTTCATGCCTGACCAGTCGTAGATCTGCGCACAGACAATGTCGCGCGGGCGCGGCGTCACGTTCATGTCGACAATCAGCACGTCGCCAGGCATGACGCCGGCAAGTTCGAGCGCATAGCTCTTCATCACCCAGGCATCGCGCCCGTTGCGGCCCTTGACCAGTTCGCGCACGGCCCGGTTGAGATTATCGGCGGCGTCGTTGCGATCGTCATAGGTGAAAGGGCTGGCGTCGGCTTCGGCGAGGCCGCGCATGCGGGCCGGATATTCCAAGGGCCGCAGGCCGGCGACTTCGGCCACCGCCGCCATCGACCGACCCGAGATCATACCGGGATAGGCGGGATCGTTGACCGGCCGCTGCAACGTCGATGGCGCGATCTTGGCGCGCCGCGCCAGCTCGGTGAGTGAGATACCGAGATACTCCCTGACTGCGTTGATCCAGGCGACCTGTTCGTCTTTCGAATGCTGCATGGCCACGAAAGTACGAGCAGGGGATATGCAACTCGAAAACAAATGCACACCTTGACGTTCCGCAAAATTGCGGACTGATATCCGCATCACAACCACGGAAGTGATTCGCGGTCAATGACGAGCTTCGAAGAAATCGAGAACAGCCGCGCCAAGGCCGGCATCACCCGCAAGGCGCTGTACCAGACGGCCGGCGTGAACAAGGAAACATGGCGTCGCATCGCGCAGGGCTCGAACCTGCCGAACACGCGAACCCTGCAAAAGCTCAAGGCGGCGCTCGATGCGCTGCTTGCACAGAGGGAGCGAAGCAATGGATGAAATCGTTACGGTGCAGGCCAAGGCGGCGATGAGCCGCCGCGCCGAACAGCTGGTGCGCGACCAGGTGCTGGCGGAGATCTTCCGCGACCTGCCGGCATCGCCGAGCAGCCGGCTCAAAGGCGGCTATTATCAGCTGCTGACCAGCACAAGCCCGGTCGCCTTCGCCGCCGTTTGGCGGCATGGCAAGGGGCGCATCGCCGCCGCTGACCTGGCGGCCGCCGGCCGGCATCACGTGCGGTTCGGCGAATAATGCGCTCCATGGCCGTCATGGTCGACGTGCGCGACCTCGGCTCTGCCGGGGTTTCGGCCCGTCGCGTGGTCGGCCTCATGGATGACAACGCCACGATCGGCGTCTGTGCCATCCGCGACGGCGACAGAACAGCCACCGCCGAACTCGAATTCAACCTGGGCGAGGCCGCCAGGCTGGCCGAGCTGATCCTTTCCGGCGACCAGCGGGCGAAAACCACGCCTGGGCTGGCCCGCATCCTTTCCGCCTCCGTCGCCGTGTTGTTCCGCGTCTCGCTCGCGGCGGGGGCCTTGCAGCAGCAACTTCAGACAGAGGATTTCGATGGCAGAGACGGCGGACATCTGGACGATCAACTCGAAGCGGGCGGTGATGAAGATCCCGGTGACTAGCCTGTGCGCGCAGGCCGGCGTCGGCACCACGACATGGTACGAGGCGATCGAGGGCGTGAAGGAAGCGCGGCCGGCGACGCTGGCCAAGCTTCAACTGGCGCTGCAGCGCTACAGGCTGGCCTATGCCGGCGACACCGGGCCGCTGATCGTGCGCGGCGCCTATATCGCCGCGCTGATGCTGGCGGCGCAGATGCTCAAGAGCGACGCCAAGGCGGCGCTGTTTTCCGACCCGGCGCGCAAGGCGACCGGCGATCCGGCATGGCTGGCGGCGGCGCGGGTGCGGCGGCTGGCGTTCTGGATGGCCAACGGCCTCATGGGTTTCAAGGTGTCGGAAATCGGCCGTGCCGCCGGGCTGACCAAGCAGGCGGTGTCGAAAGCCATCACCGATGTCGCCGACAGCACCGACGCCGAAATGCAGCGCGTCTGCAAAGATCTGGAAAGGATGTTTTCATGAACATTTACGTTGATGAGAAAACCGCGAAGCGCATGGCAGTCATCGCTGTCGAGCGGGGCGAAAAGCCGGAAGTTCTGGCCGAATATGCCGTTGCCGAAGCCGCATTGGAATATTTCCGGCATCGCAAGGATGATCCGGCCAAGGCGGTGCAGCCATGAAGGCGCGCAGCCAGGATGACATCACCGAAACCAGCCAAACGGTCGCCGCCGGCCAGCTGCGTGCGTTCATCGAGCGGATCGAGCGGCTGCACGAGGAAAAGCGCACGATCGAAATGGATATCGCCGAGGTGTTTTCCGAGGCCAAGGGCACCGGTTTCGACACCAAGGCCATGAAGTCGATCATCAGGCTGCGCAAAATGGACCAGGCGCAGCGGCAGGAAGCCGAAACCATCCTCGATCTCTACAAAGCCGCGCTGGGGATGGTGTGATGCGCACCAAAGTCGTGGACGCCAGCAGGCAGCATGAAGAGTTGCGCAACGGCTTTATCGCGGCCATCCGCCAGATCGCCCCCGAAATGCCGGCCGACGAAATACTGGCCGTGGTCTGCGTGTTCGTCGGCCAGCTGATCGCCCTGCAGGACCAAAGGCGGTTCTCCAGCGACGCCATCATGGAGCTGGTCAGCTTCAACATCGAGGCCGGCAACAAGGTTGTGATCGATGACCTGTTGAAGACCAAGGGAGGGAACGGCTGATGGACCCCTTCCTGCACATCGATTACGGCCCCGACACCGACGAAGAAATCCGGCTCAAGAAACAGCTGTTCGATCTGCGGTGCGAGTTTGAGGAAAAGGCCGCGCCGATCCTCAAGCGCCTTGCGGACATCCATGCGCTGAAGGCCCCGCGCTACGTGGTTGCTGTCTGCCGGGAACCGTCATGAACGCGCGGCGCGAAAGCACGGCCGTCATGGCGCGGCGGGTCGAACCCGCCGACAGTCTCGATTTCTTCCCGACGCCGCCGTGGGGCACGCGGGCGTTCTGCGCGCATGTGCTGCCGCGCTTCGAGGCCTGCGACCTGCCCAGCGGCATGGTGCCGTTCACGGCGGCCGATCCGTGCTGCGGGCAGGGCCATATGGCGCTGGTGCTGCGCGAATTCTTCCCGCTGGTGACCGCGACCGACATTTTCGACTACGGCTTTGGCGGGGTGACCGACTTCCTGCACCCCGACCACGCCCAGGCGCCGCGCGACTGGTTTTTCCTCAACCCGCCGTTCAACCTCGGGCTGGAATTCGTGCTGCATGCGCTGGAGCTGGCGACGCGCGGCGTGGCGGTGCTGGTGCGCACGGCGTTTCTGGAAGGCGAGGGGCGGCACGCCAAGCTGTTCGACCGGCGGCCGCCGAACCTGATCGCGCAATATTCGGAACGCATGCCGATGCATCGCGGCCGCTGGGTGATCGATGGCAAGAGCGCCACCGCCTATTGCTGGCTGGTCTGGCACAAGCAAAGCCCGCGCCCTTCCGATCCGGCCTTCATGTGGATCCCGAAATCGCGCCAGACACTGACCCGGCACGACGACTGGCTGCGCTTCGGCGGCTGCGTCGATCTGCCGGCGACGCATCCGGTGATGGTGGCGATCGAGGCGGTGAAAAAGCCGAAGGTCTATCGCGAACCGGTGCTGACGCTCGCCCAGGTGCGGGAAGAAAAAGCGCGGCTGGAAGGCCGGCCGTCGCCGGCGACGATCGGCGATATCGCCCGCGAGCTGGGGGCCCTGCTGTGACGCGCGTTCTGGTTGGCTGCGAGATCTCCGGCATCGTGCGGCGGGCGTTCCTAGCTCTCGGCTATGACGCATGGTCTTGTGATCTGTTGCCCAGCCAGGACGGCAGCAACCGGCACATGGTCTGCGATGTTCGCGACGTGCTGGACGATGGCTGGGATTTGCTGGCCGTCATGCATCCACCCTGCACGCGGCTCTGCCGCTCCGGCCGGCGCTGGCTGTCAGGCCCCGGCAAGATGACACCGCCGAAGAAGCTGCCCGTCGGTCGGACGTGGGAAAGCATGATCGAGGAATTCGAAAACGGCGTGGACCTGTTCACGTCATGCTGGCGCGCGCCGATAGCTTGCGTGGCGATCGAGAACCCCGAAATGCACGATCTGGCCAAAGCGCGGATGCCGGACGATCTGCCAGCGCCGCACATGGTTCAGCCGTTCTGGTTTGGTCACCCCGAATACAAGGGCACCGGCTGGTATCTGCGCGGGCTGCGGCCGCTGACCGAAACCGCCAGGCTGGCCGAGCCTGCCAAGAACAGCGCCGAGTGGAAGGCTTGGAACCGCGTCTGGCGCATGTCGCCGCGCAAGGATCGTGGCCAGCAGCGCAGCCAGTTCTTTCCCGGAATGGCCGACGCCATGGCCTTGCAGTGGGGAGCGCAGGCGGCATGAGCGGCGATCTCGACATCATCAAATCGGGGCTGATCGACCGCATCGAAAGCGTCTGCGAAAGGCTGTTGCCGGACGGCAAGCCCGAGGGCGGCCTGTGGGTGGCGTGGAATCCTGTCGAGCATGACCAGAAGCCCGGCCGCCTGCCGGCGCTGAAAGTGCGCATCCGCAACGGCGATATCGGCGCCTGGAGCTGCTGGCGCTCCGGCGCCAAGGGCGACGTGCTGAAACTGGTCGCCTATGTCGAGCGAACCGACATCAAGGGCGCGCTGGCCTGGGGCCGCGATTTCCTCGGCATCCGCTCGATGTCGCCGGCCGAGCGGCAGAATTTGCGCAAGGCGGAAGTGGTGCGCCAGCGCGAGCGTGACGACAAGGCCGAGCGGTCGCGGCTGTTCAAGCTGCAGACGGCCGACCAGCTGTTTTTCGCCAAGCCGAGCGAGAAGGAAACCGGCCCGGCTTACTGCCCGCAAGGCACCTTTGCTTATGGAAGTGGCAGCGCGGCCGAGCTGCACGCCAAGGATTATTTTCGCGGGCGCGGCCTCGACCTCGACGCGATCCCCGGCCTCAACCGCTATTCGTTCCGGTTCTCGCCGGCGACGGAATACTGGACGGCGGCGCGCTACGAAAACAGCCAGGGCCGGCGCTGGAAGGCCGAGCGCGGGCCGCTGTTCCCGGCCATCCATTCGGCGATGCGCAACCGGATGGGCATCGTCACAGCCTGCCATGTCACCTTCCTCGACCCGGTCAAGCCGGTGAAGGCGCCGGTGAAGCCGGCAAAGCTGATCTGGGGCGAGGCCAAGGGCGCCGTCATCGAGATCTCGATGGGGCCGAACGCGGTGCCGTTCTGGATGGCGGATCGCGACGGCCTGGTGCCCGATCCCCTGGTGATCGCCGAAGGCATCGAGACGGCGGCGAGCTTTTCGCAGCCGGTGCCGGAAGCGCGCGTGTGGGCCGGTGGCTCGCAGGCCGGCGTCGGCTCGGCGCCGGTCGGCCTCGACTGCGTCGAATGGGTGCTGTTCGCGCGCGACAACAACACCGGCAATGCGCAAGCGCAGAAACAATTCGATCAGGCACTGGCCGGGCTGGAAAGCCATGGCAAGCGCGTCGTCGTGGAAGCCAGCCACGTCGGCGACGATTTCAACGATCTGGCGCAAGGAGAAGAATGATGAAAACCACCGGAAGCCTGGAAGCCGGCGACGCGGCCGCTGCCGCCGTTGCCAAGACCGACAAGCGGGTGACCCTGGCCAGCATGGAAGGCAAGGTCGAAACCGCGCAATTCTTCAACCCGACATGCGCGCCGCAGCTGACCATCTGCGTCATGACGCTGACCAACGGCTTCACGCTGGTCGGCAAATCCGCGCCGGCCGACCCGGCCAACTTCAATAGTGAGCTGGGCGAGAAGTTCGCCCGCGAGGACGCCATTCGCCAGATGTGGCCGCTCGAAGGCTACCTGCTGCGCGAAGAGCTTTCCAAGCGCGTCGACGTGGGGGTTTAGGATCATGGGACGCAAGAGAGGAAGCCGTAATGTTGCAGGGAAGCCTGTTGCCGGTCAGCTCGCTGACGCCGCGCCCGTTTCTGGCGCCGGAGACGAGAATAGAGCCGCCGTATCGGATGGCGGGGTTGTGGACGCCACCGCTGCAGATCAAGCGGGTCAAGCGGCCGACACCGGAAGCGCGGAGGGTGCAGCGCTGGCTGCTGGAACCGACACTGCAAACTATGATCCGGCGTCGGCTGCTGGCGCAGCTGTCGCGGCCGCAACGGAAACGGAAGGCGCCGCACCTCTGTACCTCTGCCACAAGCAGGTGCGGGCACTGAAAATCGCAGCGGTCGAAATTCTTCCGGAGGGCCGCAGCAAGATTGCTCCCAAGGATGCAGGTTACGCACCTTTCCTTGCTCCATCTGGATGGGGCGCCCGCTTCCATGGCAGTGAGGACGATCTTGGCTATTACGTCCAATACGATGACGGCTATGCGTCGTGGTCGCCGTCCAAGGCTTTCGAGGACGGCTATAGTTTGATGCCGGCCACGGCGGCCAACGGCGATCAAGGCGACAGCGATCTGAACGATACGGCGACCGTTCTGTCGGTGGCCGAGTTGGCGCGGGCCGTCGCCGGCGGCGCGCGCGTGTTTGCAAACGGCGGCATGGCCGTCGATTTCGAGCATGTCTTTGACAGCGAGGAAGCCGCTATCATGGCCGATTTCGTGCGCGGCAATCCCGAGGCGCCGGCGGAAGCCATGTTCATCCACCTCGGCCTGAAAAAGCGTTACCCGCGCACTGAGCCGAACACCGCCGACCATTTCGTGCTGTCGCTGTTCCATGCGGCTTGTCGGGCGGCGCTCAAGTTCGAGCAGCAGGTTGCGGCCGAGAAGGCCGCTGCCGAGTTCGCGGCCGCGCCCGCCGGTGGCTGGCCTGGTGAGCGCGCGCTTGAACCACAAAAGCCGGCGTTCTCTCCCTCCGGCTTTTCCCCGCGCTAGGTCCGTTTGCCCCAAGACGCCTAGCGCCCTGGCCCGCCGGTGGGTGAATACGCCGGCGGGTCCTTTTTCGACCCCTCCTAAAGCATGGAATGAGCAGTGGCGAAGGCGCAGACACAGACCGGTTCCAAGGCGCTCCGCGCCGCCTTCCTCGATGGCAAGCGCGCCAAGGATGAAGCCGACGCGCTGGCCGCGCTCGATCCCGATCCGAACCTGCCGCGCGACGGCATCAACCCCGGCATGTGGGAAGGCGCGCCGTTCGACACCATGCCGCCGGACTGCCCGGTGAAAGTCGTCGGCCGCGATTCGGACGGCAACGTCTACTGCATTTCGACCACGGGAAACCTGCGCAAGATCGAGCGATGGGACATGCCGGCGCTGGCCGACCTGTTCGCGCCGAAGATCAACACGCTGATGTGGGCATGGCCTGGCTGGGGCAAGAAGGACGTGTGGGACCCCGAGCAGGAAAAGATGGTGACCAAAAAGATCGTCAACCGCGTCGAGCGCGACAAATGCATGATGGCGATCATCAATGAGGCGGCGCGCAAGCCGGACTTCGACCCGAACACGCAACATCGCGGCCGTGGCGGCTGGGTGGACAGCCATGGGCGGTTCGTGTGGCATTCCGGCGGCTGGCTGTGGCTGGTCGACGGCAAGCGGCTGGAACAGGCCCGGCCGGCGCAGCATGACGGGTTTCTCTACACCAAGCAGGCGCCGACGATCGAGCCCTGGGCCGAGCCGGTGACATCGGAGGAAAGCCCGGCGCGGCGCATCCTCGAAGATCTCCGCACATGGAACTGGCAGCGGCCCTATCTCGACCCGGTGCTGGTGCTGGGCTGGATCGCCACGGCGCTGATGGGCGGCGCCTTGAAGGCGCGGCCGATCATCTTTGCAACGGGCGGCGCCGGCGTGGGAAAAAGCCGCTTGCAGGAAGTGGTGAAATCGGCGCTGCACGGCGCGGTGACGGCTTCCGTCAACACCACGGCCGCCGGCATCTACCAGCGCGCCAAGACCGACAGCCTGCCGTTCATGATCGATGAGCTGGAATCAAAGCCCGGCTCGACCAGGGCGGAAAGCGTCATCGAGCTGGCCCGCGTCGCCTACACCGGCGGCGACATCAGCCGCGGCGGCCAGGACCACGAGGCGACCACGTTCACGGCGCGCAATTCGTTCTTCTTCTCGGCCATCATCCCGCCGCCCATGGGCGCGCAGGACAAGACGCGCATGGCGATGCTGAACCTGTCGCAGCTCGACCGGCCGGGCAAGAGCGGCCGCGACCTGGTGCTGAAGCCGGAGACGGACGGCCGCATGATCCTGCGGCAGATCATGGATGGCTGGAAAGAGTTCAACGAAGTGCTGATGCCCGACCTTGCCACGATCCTGGGCGAGCGCGGCCTGTCGGCGCGCGCGATCGACACCTTCGGCACGCTGCTGGCGGCCGCCAGGCTGCTTGTCGGCGACGATGTGCTGGAAGAGATCGGCCTGCCGATGGCCGACGCCACGCACCTGGGCGAGCTGATCGCCGAGGCGACCTCGGCCGACCGCACCGAAAACCTCGACCACTGGCACAAATGCATCGACACGCTGTTCCAGAGCCAGATCGACGCCTGGCGCGATGGCGTCAAGCCGACGATCGGCGGCGTGTGCGAGCTGCTGCGCACCGGCGAATGGAATGCCAAGGGCGCGCGCGAGCGGCTGGAGCTGGTCAGCCTCGGCTGTTTCGATCGCGGCAAGGTGGAGCCCAACGCCGGCGCCGTGCTGGCCGTTCCGGCGAGCGCGCCGCAGCTGCATCGGATCTTCGGCGATACCGATTTCCACAAGGGCGGCTGGTACACGGCGCTGAAACAGGCGCCCAAGGGCATCGTGCTGCCGGCGCGCAAGGTCAAGATCAACGGCAGCACCACGCATTGCATGCTGATCGACCTCGATGCGTTCGAGAAGCATGTTGGAGCGGGGCTGTGAGCAAGCCGGAAATCGTCATCTGCGGAGATTGTCTTCGTATCTTGCCTTACACCGATGAACGGCATTGCGACATCGAGCCATGCCCCTGTGGCGGCCAATTGTGCGGCTGCGAGCTTTGCACCTATACGGCGATATGGCTGCGCCAAGGCGTGCGCAATCGCGCCTTCCTCGGTCTGCAGCCTGGTCCCAATCTCGGCTTCTGGTGCGAAGAGACGGGCATCGAGGATCGTGCGAGCGATTGACCGCACCACGCGGCTCTTTCTGGCGTCTGTGAATGACGCGTTGCCCGGCCTGCGCACGCAAGTGAGCAAGTCCCATAATGCCGCTGGTCGCTCGACCTATGTTTTCATCTTCACCAGCCGCCGCAGCTTCAAGGTGCGCATTTCCGACCACGCGATCGGCATGCGCCGCGCCATGCGTGGTGAGGAAGATCTCTACATCTTTGCCGGCTCCAAGCCTGCCAGCTGGGCCGTGTGGCTCGGTGAGCTGGTGCGGCGCCTGTCCTAGGCTCCGGCGGCCATAGGCCGCCCTGGCGCGCGTCCAGCGCGCCTTGCAGTGCGATTCCCTTGCCCTTCTGGATGATGAGCGCACCCAGCGCCTTCCCGTCCATTGCCGTGCCCTGGTGCGCGGCGCTGCTGCAATGCGTCGCGTCAAGACAACTTGCAGCCCGGCAGGGCTGCGCCGCTTTCCCTAGACCAGCCCTCGCAGGGCAATTGAAGTCGATTTTTCGGCGGTATTTGAGCCGACCCCGCGCCCGTTTCGCCGGGTCAAATCGTGACATTCTGTCACCATTTCCCGCGCCCCATTTGACGCCCTTTGCCCTCGCCCGACCAGAGTTCAAGGGTGTTCCGCCGCGCCAAACCATGGCTTGCAATTGACGATAGGCGGTTTCGGCGAGGCTGATTGAGCCGCCAACGGGAGCGGGAGCGGTTACCGGGTTACCTGATGGTTACCCACGCGGTAACCGGAAAATGCCAAGGAAATCAACGACATGAGCTATTTTGTTACCGGTTCCCCGGCTAATGCGACCTCGCATCGTACGCGCGCGCGCATGCGCTGTATGAGGTAACCACGTAACCGGTAACCGTAGGGGTATATCCATTTGAATTATCTATCGAAAAGCCGGTTCCCGAAAGGTTACCCAAGGCCTCGATCGGGAACCGGAATAAAAAATGGCACATGGAGCGCTTTCCGTGGCGGATGACGCTGACCAGGGGCATCCAGACGCCCACACACCGCCGCCGGCCGAGCTCCCTGGCGCCGATCCGCTCGACCTCCTGGCCGGCTTGCCAGATGGCGAGGGCACTGACGCTCTGGCGCTGGCGGCCGAAATCGTTGCTGCGCCAGCTCGGGCGCGGGGGAGGCCGCTTGGTGCCGCCAACCGCAAGAACGGGGATCTGATCCGCTACCTGCAAGCGCGCGGCCATCGCGACCCGATGGTGACGCTGTCCATGATCCAGTCGGCCGACTTCGGCGCGCTCTGCCGCCTGGTGGGCGCTGGCGGTGCCAAGCAGAAGCTGGCGGTCCTCGGGATCATTCGCGGCGCTGCCGCCGACCTGATGCCGTACCATCACGCCAAGAAGCCGCTGCAGCTGGAACTGCCGGCCGGCGACAAGCGCCCGCTGATGGTGTTCGGCAACGTCGAGAACATGCAGGTCGTGGCCGATGGCGACGGCTTCATGAGCGCTGGCATGATGCCGACCGATCGCGCCGAAAAAGCCAATGAAATCAATGGTGATGCCGTGCGACAAGCGGTAGACCAGTCGCACGAGAATGCTAACGCGTTGAAAGGCAACGACAATCCGGGGTCAAGCGACTGATTGCAAATCAGTTGCGATATTGAAAACCGGAATCGCGAGGGCAGTTCTCGCGCACGTGCACGTGAGGCCAGCGCCGCCTGGTGTAGGGCCTCGACCCCGCCCCCCATGCCTTGCCCAGCCCGAACCGGCCGGGCCGAATTTCGAAAACCGCCAGGCCCCCCCACCGCCCACGGCCCTTCGGTCGCACACACGCGACCTATTCCGTTGGCTCGCAATGGACTCGCTGGGCGGCCGAATAAATTCTCGGCGTTGAATCGGGACGCGGGCGCGCGGGCCGGGCGAAAATCGAGGGTTGCGGGCAATGGGTACAGGGCCAGATTTCCAAGGCGATTTCGATATCACCCGCTTCGAGCCGGCCGGTCCAGTCTGCAAGGCCTTCATCGAGAGCAACGGCCCCTTCGACTTCATTCGAGGGCCATGGGGTAGCGGCAAGACCGTCTCGGCCGTGTTCAAGATCGCGCAGAAGGCCGGCACGCTGTTTCCGGTCTGCAAGGATGGCAAGATCAACGTCCGCTGCGCCGCCGTGCGCGAAACCTACCGCGAACTGGCCAAGACCGCGCTGCCGACCTGGCTGCGCTTCTTCCCGAAATACGGCCCGTACACGGCGAAGGAAAAGGATGCCTATTCCGGCGGGCAGGACAGGCCGGTCAACCACATCCTCGAATGGAACGTGCTGCGGCAATGGCCGCAGGGCTGGAAAGAAACGACCGTGCGGCTGGAAATGCAGTTCGGCGCGATCGGTTCGGAAAACCTCGAAAGCTTCTTCAAGGGCTACGAAATCTCCTATGGCTGGCTCAACGAGTGCGACACCATGCACGAGGACGTGCCGGGCCTGCTGTTCGGGCGAACCGGGCGCTATCCGCCGCGCGACACGATCATGGAGTGGGAGGGCGAACGGCTCGGCTATGAGACCGACCCCGACACCGGCCAGAAGGTCATCAAGATCCCGCGCATGGTATTCGGCGACTTCAACCCGCCCGACGAAGTAAACTGGACCTACAAGCGCGAGATCGAGGAGCCGGAAAAGTGGCCGGGCTATAACTTTTTTGCGCAGCCGTCAGGGCTGGCGGCCAATGCCGAGAACCGCAAGCGCAAGACCAGGGCGGATTACGAGGCCGAGGAACGCGGCTTTGGCGGCCCGAAGGCGGCCGACAGCATCCGCAACGTGCACGGCAAGTACGCGCCCAAGAAAGTCGGCACGATCATCTACGACACGTTCGACCTGGCCGTGCACCGCTCGCCGGAATTGCTCGAACCGATACCGGGCTTGCCGATATCGCTGGGCTTCGACGGCGGCGGCCGACCGGCGCTGGCGCTCGGCCAGTTCCTACCGGACGGCCGGCTGCGGGCGTTGCGCGAGATCGTCTCGCAGCCCGATGTGGTGACCGGCGCGACGCGCTTCGCCACCTACTGCGTCGAGCTGCTGCTCGGGGATTTCAAGGGCTATCGCATCGAGGGCGCATATGGCGACCCGTCCGACTTTGAGGGCGCCGACCGGATCCAGGGCGAGCTGTCGTTCATGATGACGGTCAGTCAGGCGATCGGCGTCATGATCATGCCGACCGAAACCAACGACATCCATTCGCGCACCGAAGCCTTGCGCTGGTACTTTGGCATGCACGATGCCAACACGCCGCGGTCGATCTGGGATCCACGCTGCAAGACCTCGATCCGGGGTTTCGTGTCGCAATATCACCTGACCAAGCAGGCCAGCAAGGGCAAGACAAACACGCTGGAAATCGACAAGAACGAATACTCCCACTCGATCAATGCCTGGGAATATCTCTGCTATGGCCGGCGCGGCCGGGCGGCGGTGATCAAGGATGCCGCGCAGGCCGGCCGGCCAAACAACGTGGTGCCGATCAAGTCGATCACGGTCAGGTCGGAATTCGATGTCTTCCAGTCCCGCTGAATGGCGCCTGGTCTCGCCGGCGCCGCGCGTGGCGGCGCTCGACCTCGCGGGCGCAGGTGCACGCGTGAGGCGCCTGGTGCTTGCCCAGGTGCGCAACGTCCAGACGGTCGGCATCTATCGCGGTGATGAGTGCATGGCCGTGGTCTATTTCGGCCGGCATGGCTGGCGCCGCACCGAAATGGCTCTGTCGATCGCGCCGGCCGCCCGCCAGCACATGGGCCGATTGGTCCGCATGGCGCAATTGACGCTTTTTGCCATGGCCGAAACTCACCTCATCGTCGCCCGCATTCGGTCCAGCAATCATGCCGGCCAGCGCATGGCGATGCTCGTTGGCTTCCACGCGCACGGCAATTTCGAGCCCGGCGTATGGATTTTGAGGAAGGGCAGGCATGGGCGCGATCCTAGATCCCGGCAAGGCGGCGCGAAAAGCAGCCGAGGAACAGAAGGCGCAACAGGCGGTGGCGAATGATCGCCAGCTGGCCGAGCTGCGCAACGCCGACGCGACCAGCGGCGCGACCAGGCGCAACCCGCGCGGCCGCCGCCTGTTCGTGTCCGATGCCGCCTCAAAATCCGATCTGAGCTGATGGTTGACCTCGCCATCGGCGGCACGCCAGTCGATAAGCAGCGCCAGCGTTCCAAACAAGTTTGGGGCGACCGGGCCGGCTGGGATTCGATGTATTGCGAGGCCTATGACTATGTGCTGCCGAACCGGCGGCCAGGCGGTGCGGGCAAGACCAAGCGCCCCACCCAGATGATTTTCGATATGACCGGGCCAAACTCGGCCATGCATTGCGCTGGCGAAATCCAGCGCCAGATGTTCCCGGCATCGACGCCGTTCATTGTCGAGACCGGCCCGCTGGTCGCCCAGCAGCTGCAGGCCTCGGAAAAGGTCGCCTGGGACAAGAAGCTGCAGGGCGTCGCCAGTTTCGTCTACCCGTTCATGAAAACCGGCGATTACGACGATGCCATGCACGAGGCCTGCACCGACCTGACGCTGGGCACCGGCGTGGTGCTGCCGCTCAAAGGTCCGTCGATCAATGAACCGGTGCGCTTCGCCTGCATCCCGCAGGACGAAGTGGCGATCGGTCAGGATGCATGGGGCCGCGTCAATTATGTCTCATGGAAGCGCTGCAACCTTGGCCGCGAAGCGATCATCGAGGCGTGGCCGAAGGGCGATTTCACGGCCGGTTTCAAGCAGGCGGCGAAGAAAAAACCCTATGAGGAAGTTGTCATCTATCAGGATTTTTACCGCCTGCCGGACATGCGCTGGCAGTTTTGCGTTTATCTCGAGACGGAAGGCGGCTTCATCGCCCAGGAGACCTATGCCACCCAGCCGGTGGCCGTCATGCGCTTCTATCGCTGGCCGGGCGAGGCCTATGGGCGCGGCCCGGTGCTGTTCGCGCTGCCGACCATCAAGACCGTCAACAAGGCGCAGGAACTGACGCTGAAGGCGGCCGCCATTCAGCTGCTCGGCATCTGGGGCTTTAGGGCCGGCGGCACGTTCAACCCCGACACGGTGCGGCTCGGGCCCGGCGAATTCTGGCCGATGCAGTCGACAGGCGGTCTGCTCGGGCCTGATGTCCAGCGCCTCGACACGGCAAGTGGCCGCATCGATGTGGCGAAAATGATCATCGGCGACGGCCAGCGCCAGATCCGCGAAGCGCTGCTCGACACCCGCCTGTTCGATGATGGCGGCACGCCGCCCTCGGCCTCGGAAGTGGCGCTGATGCAGGCGCAGAACGCGAAGGTTCACATCGGCGCCTATGGCCGCCTCAACACCGAAGGTACAGGCGTCATCGTGCCGCGTGTCATGGAAATCCTCAGCGAATGGAAGCTCCTGCCGCAGCTCATGAGCTTCAATCAGCTCTTGGTTTCCATGTACATCAATTCGCCGATGGCGGCCGCGCTGAAGGCCGACCAACTGCAGGCCTCGGTGAATTACTACCGCCTAGTCGCGGAGACGGTCGGGCCGGAGCGCGTCAACGAATATATCTCGATCGACCGCTATCTGGACCGTAGCCGCAATGGCCTGCTGGTGCCGATCGACATCGTTGCGACCGATGAAGAAAAGAAGGCGGCGCAGACCGACAACGCGCAGCGCCAGGCGGCGGCCGTCGCCGCGCAAGCTGCCGTCAAGGCGGCGCCAAACCTTGTCGACGCGGCAATGCAGCCGGAGCAGCAAGCAGCATGAGCGGAAGCCCGTTTCCTTTCTCTCGGCCAATGATGGCCATTGACCAACTGCTTGCGGGCACACCGACTTGGGATGGCCTCAGCCAGGCGATGTTTCCGGCCAAGGTCGCCGACAATTTCGACCCCGGCGAGCACATGAAGATCATGCTGTTCCATTTCTACGGCACCGGCGAGGGCCGCAGCATCATTGAATGGATGGCTGATCTGACCGTGCGGGCGCCGTTCCCGCATGTCGGCTCGATGAAGGAAAGCGCGGCCCTCGCGGCCGCCAAGCACGAGGCGCGAACCGCCGTCGGCTATGCGTTGCTGCGCGCGATCGCCGAAGGTGAACAACTCTGGACGCAGCGAAGGAGCCACCATGAAAAACCTGCTTGAGAAATACCTTCATCCATTCTGCAACGCCGATGGTGGTGGCGGCGCCGGTGGGGGCGGCGCTGCTGCAGCTGCCGGCACAGGGGATGCCGCTGGCGGTGCCGGCGGCGCGGCGGCGGCCGGTGCTGAGGGTGGCTCCAACGAGGCGGCCGCCGCCGCAGCTGCAGCCGCAGCGGCCGCAGCCGGTTCGGGCGGGCCATACCGCCCGCAAGGCCTGCCCGACACCATGTTTGGGAAGGATGACCGCGAGACCATGGATAAAATGGCGACGGCCTTGAACGGCTATCGCCAGCGCGATTCGGCCATTCCCGACAAGGTCGAGGCCTACAACGCCTTTGAGATCGACAAGGCGCCGGAAGCAATCCAGCCGCACCTGCAGGAGCTGGCAAAGGATCCTCTGTTCGGCGCCGTGGCCAAAGTGGCGATGGCCGAGAAAGTGCCGCCGGCGGTGCTGCACAAGCTGACCACGGCGCTGTACACCCAGGCGGCCGAGGCCGGCATTCTGGAGGCGCCGCTCGACCCGGCGAAAGAACGGGCAGCACTTCTGCCCGACGGGGCCAAGGCCCTGCCCAAGGCGCAGCAGGACGCCGCGATTGATGCCCGCATGCAGGCTAACGAAGATTTCGTCAAGCTGATGGTACAGCATGGCCTGCCAAAGGATGTCGGGGAACACGGCCTGCTGATGCTGATGGACACTGCCAAGGGCAATCAACTGATCGAGTTTTTCGCCTCGAAGATGACCGGCGCCGACAAGGCCGCACCGTTTGCTGGTGCTGGCGCCGGCGCCGGCGCCGCCGATCAGCGGGCCGCCTTGCGCGCCGAAATGGCGGCGCCCGAAATGGACCCGCAGCATCCCAAGTTCAACCGCGCCGCCTATGACGCGCTCGACCAGAAATATCAGAAGCTGTTCGGCTCCAAGTAGGCTCGCAATTGACGCCGCGCCGGCCGGGGCATCCTCGACCGGCGCAACCAAGGGAGCGACCCGGCGGCATCGGGCTATCCTTCACCGGACCCTGATCGACCCGGCTCTATCGGCCCCACGGCTGCTTGAAACAGCAACCTCAAAGGGGTCTTTCCCATGTCTCAGAACATTGCAGCCTGGTTTACCGAGAAAATCTCCGACAAGATCACCGTGCTTGCCCAGTCGAAGGGCGGGTACCTCGACAACACGATGATGCGCGGCGACGTGGTCGCCAACACCGTCAAGTTCCCGATCGTCGGCCGCACCAATGTCTATCGCCTGACCGGCGCCATCGAACGCGTTCCCGCCGCCGGTCCCGGCCTGACCACAGTGCAGATGAACTTCACCGACTATGAAGCCTCGGATTTCTGGCGCACCCAGGACGCCTACAAGGCCGGGCCGAACGAACAGCAGGCGCTTGCCGAGATCATCGTCAAGGCGGTGCGCCGCCAGCGCGACCAGATCAAGCTGGACGCCTTGGCCGCTTTCGGCGCCCTTGGCGGTTCCGGCGTGACCACGATCGGCGACGGCACGGCGCGAATCGACATCCTGCACACCGAACAGGCACGGGCCGAAATCGCGGCAACCGGTTCCGACGATGACGAGATCTACGCCGCGTTCCCGGCGCTGTGGATGTCGCAGCTGTGCTTCTACAAAGAGTTCGCCGATGCGCAGTGGGTCGGCCTCGCGAACGCGCCGTTCTCGCAGTCCCAGCGCATCCGCAGCAAGACGGTGCGCGGCGTCACCTACATGGAACTGCCCGACGAATGCTTCGCCTCGCCGGGCGGCACCGACTGGTACGCCTACATGTGGGCCAAGACCGCCATGGGTGCGGAAGACGCCTGGAACCAGGAGACGCCCGATATCACGCCGCAGCCGCTGCTGCAGGGCACGCCCTACCTGGTCAAGGCGGGTCTCGGCGGTGCCGCCATCGGCATCGAGGGCACGCGCGTCAAGCGCTTCAAGATGCTGAAGAACGCCACGCTGGCACGCCCGGCATAAGCAGCCTCGCAAGGCCCGCCGGCAATCCAGCCGGCGGGTTTCATCCAAAGAACGCCATCACAGGAGATCTCCAATGGCCGGTTTTGAAGCCCGCTCCCTCTGCCTGGTCAACTCGGTGCCCTACGGCACCGGTGGCAGGGCAGTCGATTTCTTCCACTACGCCACCGCCGATGCCGTCGCTACCGTGATCGCGGCCGGCTACTTCAACAACGCCCGCGACAAGCTCGCGATCAACGATGTGATCGAAGCGCTGTGTGTCGCGGACGGTACTGGCGACCGCGTCTCGCTGATCGTCACGGCGGCGCCCGCGACCGGTAACGTCACCACCGCGATAAACACCGACGCCTCCGGCGCGTAACGTCGGCAAGCCGGCAGAGGGACATCATGGCCGACGCGGAAATCGACAAGGCAATGATCGTGAATTGGGCGCTGGTCGAACTCGGGCTGGCGCCCAAATTCTCGATTGACGACGAAACGGCGCTTGGCGGCTTTGTCGACATCTTCTGGCCGCGCGCGCTGGCGCGGTCGTTCGGCCTGCATGACTGGACCTTCTGCCGGCAAACCTTCCAGCTGACCAGGCAGGAAGCCACGCCGGTGACCGGCTACCGCTATGGCTTCGACCTGCCGGGCAACCGCGTCGGGCCGGCACTGAAACTGCTTTCCGATCCGCGCCAATCAACGCCGATCCGCGATTTCACCATCGAGGGCAAGACCGTGTTCTGCGACGAACAGCAGGCCTATGCCCGCTGCAAGGTCATGGTCGACCCGGTCGACTGGGAACCGCAGTTCGCCGATGCCTTCGCCACGCTGCTGGCGTCCTATCTGGCGATCCCGCTGACGCAGGATGCCGAGCTGGCGGCCGACAAGGAAGCCAAGGCGATCGGCTCGCCGTCGACCGGAGGCACCGGCGGCATTTTCGGCCGCATGATCGCCCAGGACCGCGCCGCAGCGCCTGTCAGCGATCCGGCGGTGTCGCGGGCGCTCGATGGCGGCCGCACCGGCGGCGGCGACTGGTTCGGGCGCTGGTAGATGGTCGCGCGCCCCGCCGCACCGACGCGCTCCTGCAATGCCGGCGAATTCACGCCGGAGGCGAAAGGCCGCGTCGACATCAAGCAGTATTATTCGGCTGGCCTTGCCTTCAAGGGCGTCGAGCCGGTGCCGCAGTCGGGATACCGCCGCATGGGCGGTTCGCGCCGCGTCGGCGAATGGCGCAAGCCGCTTTCCATCCGCGCCATCACCAGCCCGACGCCGGCGGCCGGCCCGTTCACCGGCACGCAAACCATCTGGACCGGAACCGTTGCCGGCACCGTCGCGGCGGTGCTGGCCGCCGGCCTGGCGATTTCCGCCGGCACCGCCACCTTCACCATCGAAGCCTTCGTCGGCGGCGTCTGGGTCGCGGTCGGCGGCCCGTTCGCGGTCAAGACCGGAACCCCGGTCACGCGGCTTGCCGCCTTTGCGCCCGGCCAGCAGAAGGCCGCCACGTCGCTGCGCATCCGCGCCACCTTCTCGATCTCGGCCAGCGTGTCGGGCCTTGCCGTCAGCGCCTTTTTCGAAAGCGGCACGGCATTGCGGCCGCGCTATGTCGCGCTGACCACCGACCAGGGCGACGCGCTGTCGTGCTTCGTCACCGCCGGCATCGCCGATTTCTTCACCGCCGCCGGTTTTGTCGGCTCGGCACGGCTGGCGAATGTGACCGCCGACATGCTGCCGGATCTCGGTTTCTATGCCGAGGGCGATACGATCGGCATTTTCCACGGCCAGCTCCAAACCGCCCGCCTGTTCCTGGCGACAACCGGCCAGCTGCAGGACTGGCGCACGGATCTGTGGCCGTACGAAGTGGTTCCGGTCGCCGACCTTGGCGGCGTGTACCCCAAGACGAATGACGTGTGGGACCTGTTCTGGCGCTTCGGCGACAACAGCCCGATCTACATTTCGATGACCGTGAACGGCGAGACCATACCGAGTGTCCCGCTGCGCGATGCACTGACAGGCGACCCTCGCCAGCATGTCGGCGCCAGCACGGCCGAATGGAACACCTTCGGCGCCGAGGTACAGACTGCGCTGCAGGCCCTGCCAGGCCTAAGCGGCGGGGTGACCGTGGCCGTTGCCTATATTGGTGGCAGCACGCCGGTCAAATGGACCGTCACGTTTGGCGGCGACCTGTCGGGCGAGGAATACGAGCTTTCGGCCATCATTCCAAACACCGCCAGTTCATCGGTTCTGGCGACGCATAGCAGCATCGGCAAGACCGATCTGGAGAACCTGTTCTCGACGTTGCGCGGCTGGCCCGGCGGCGCCGAGCTGGTGCAGGACCGGATCGATTATTACCGCATTCCGGCGGTGAGCGGCGCCATGGCCCTCAGCCGCGTCGCTGAATATTTCGACCTGAATATCAAGGGCACCACGGACGCGGCGGCGCGCCTCGACAAGCTGCGCTCGCAGACCTCCGAAACCATCCTGCACGTCAAGGAATCGACCTATCTTTTCGCCTTCACCGATCGCGCCATGTATTTCGTGCCGAACCGGACGATCGAGCGCAACACGCCGCTGAACTTCGTGCCGGCCAGCGAGATCGGCGCGCAGCCCAATTGCAAGCCGTTCACACTCGAAGGCGAAGTCTACTATGTCGCCATCAATCCGCAGGGCCTGGCATTCGCCGCCAATGGCGGCAAGCAGCTGCTGCGCATCACCGAAGCCGTCACCTCGGCGACCACGAACTACAACGCCGACCCCGTGTCGCTGCTCGCCTCGCACCTGGCCGACAACCTCATTCGCAGCGCTGCCCAGAAGCCCGAAACCGATCTGGACGCCTCGAAAGGCTGGCTGATGCGCACCGATGGCCGGCTGATCGCCTGCCAGATGATCCGCAACCAGGACATTAACGGCTATTGCGAATGGCTGGCGGCCGCCGGCGGCCTGGTGCGCGAAATCGGCGTCGACGGCAAGAACCGGCTGTGGCTGGCGATCGAGCGCGCCGGCCGAACTTCGATCGAGATCTACGACACCACGATCTACCTGCAGGACGCGGTCAGCGCCGTGCCGGACCTCGGCGGCGTCATCACCGGCCTTGCCTATGAGGACGGCGCCGAGCTGTGGGCAAAGGCGGATGGCTATGTGCTGGGGCCGTTCGCGTGCGTCGGCGGCTCGATTTCTCTGGGCGATGCCTATGCCTCGGCGCTTGTCGGCCGCTGGATCGCGCCGCGCTGGGAGTCGATGCCGCAGGTGCTGGTGACCGGCAATGATGAAGTGATCCTGCGTCCCGGCCGCATCCACACGCTGCACGTCAACATCGCGGACACCGACAGCATCGCCGTTGGCGCCAATGGCGAGGACCCACAGGACATCATCCTGCACGAGACCAGCGACCCGGTCGACGCGCCGATGCCGCTGAAAACCAAGCTGCTGACGATCGGCGGCGAAGTGCTGATCGGCATGATGGAAGGCACCACCGCCGTCATCACGCAAAAGCGGCCCGGCGAACTCCGGGTGCGCGACATCGCAATGGGGACCAAACTCTGATGCAGCTCCTTCTTGCACCTCTGGCTGGACTATTCGGGGGCGGCGCGGCCGCGACAGGTGCTGCCGCGACCGGCGCCGCCGCCACGGGTGCGGCCGCCGCCGGCAGCGGGTTTTCGCTGGCCTCGATCCTGCAGGGCACGGCGACCGTGCTGGGCGTCGTCTCGGCGATCGGCGCCGGCAATGCCGAGGCGACGCAAAACGAGCTGGCCGCATCCGACGCGGAAGCCGAAAAGCCGCTGGAAACACTGCAGGGCATCAGCCGGCGCACCTCGATCAAGCGCCAGATGGCCGAGGCGCTGGGCGCGCAGGACGTGGCCTATGCCGGTTCCGGTGTCGACCTATCCTTCGGCACGGCCAAGGAAGCGCGCAGCGACGCCTACCGCGAGGCCGACCTTGGCCTGGCCACGGCGACGGGCACGGAAATGACGCGGATTTCGCGGCTCACCGAACGCGCCGCGGCCTATCGCGCGGCGGCAAAATCCGCGCGCCGAATGGGCTTCCTCAATGCCCTGACCGGCGGCATCGACAATGCGTTGTCGTTCGGGGAGCGCGGCTGATGGCGACCAGACCTCTTGAGCCGGTCAGCTACCGGCCGTTTCGCGTCGAGCCGGTGCTTGCCGATGGCCTGTTGCCGGTGGCGCGTGAAGGTGGCGAGCTGCTGCAGCGCGCGTCGGAAGGCCTGTTTCGCATGGCGGCGCAGGCCGGCAAGATCGCCGATCGCCAGGCGGAGCGGCAGGGCGCGGCGGCCGGCGAACAAGCCGCGCTGGCTGGACGGCCGGACGCGAGCTATTCCGGCGGCGACGCCGGCGGCGAAGTGTCGGTCGGCGAGACCGGAGCCAGCGCGCCTGGTGGTTCGCGCAGTGAGCTTGCCGCGCGCGGCAAAGCTTATCTGATGAGCAAATACAAGGTTTCGAACGAATTCGCTTCCGGACTGCTCGGCCAGTTCGCCGGCGAGAGTAATTTCAACGTCAACGCCATCAACCGCAATGACGGCGCCGATGGCTCCCACTCGATCGGCATCGGCCAGTGGAACGGCAACCGCGCTCGCGCGCTGAAGGCGTTCGCGGCCAAGCAGGGCAAGCCGGTCAATGATTTCGAGACCCAGCTCGATTTCGCCATGCACGAGCTGAACACGACCGAGATCGGCACCGGCCGCCGTCTGGCCGCTGCCCGCACCGTCGAGGAAGCAACCGCCGCCGGCGTCGGCTTTGAACGGCCGCGCGGCTGGACGCCGGAGAACCCGACCGCAGCACTTGGCTGGAAACACCGCCTGGCTGCGGCGAAGTCGATCTATGGCACGCCCGTGGCGGCCAGCGCTGGTGGCGACAACACGGCCGCCATTCCGCCAGCCGAAATCAAGGGCCTCGTGCAGCCGGGCAACATCGATTTAAACAAGCGGCCAGTCGTCAAGAACAGCGACGGCACGATCAGCACCGTGCGCTCGATGTCGTTCGAACAGGACGGGAAGGAAATACTTATCCCGACCGTGTCGGATGACGGGAAAATCTTGAGCAATGAAGACGCCATCAAAACCTACAAGAAAACCGGCAAGCATCTTGGCGTTTTCGACAATGCCGACGACGCCACGGCCTATGCGAAACAGCTGCATGAAAGCCAGGCGCAGCAGTATGGCGCAGGCGGCGACAAGCCGACCCTGAAAACCAGCGGCGGCGGTTTCCGCCCGACCGGCACCGACACCATTCGCGGCCGTGCTTTCGATGAGGCTGGCACGAAAGTCTATCTGCAGGAGGTCGACGCCGAAATGCGCTCGACCACACAGCAGATCTACGAAAAGTACCGCGACGATCCGGCCCAGCTCGAAAAGGCGCTCGGCGACCTCAAGGGCCAGCTCGGCAAGGATCACATCTTCCCGGAAATCGCGGCCGATTACAGCATCGGCTTTGACCGCCTGGCCGGCTCCTATCTGGGGCAGGCGCGCGAAAACCTCGCCAAGAAGGTGGAGCTGCAGCAGCGCGCGAATTTCATCGAGCAGACCTCGCAGCTCGAAACCGACCAGCAGAAGCTGCTTGCCGGCTTCGACCCGAAAAGTCCCGACGCCGGCGACGCCATCGCCAGCGCGCAAAGCGCCATCGACCAGCACTATGACGCGGCGGTGCGCAAGGGGATCATGGACCCCGACGATGCCGCCAAGGCCAAGATCGAAAGCCGCCGCAACACGGCGCTGGCCTATTATAGCAAGCAGGCCGATGCGCTGGACGCCGATGGCGTCAAGGCCATGCGCGAGGAAATGCAGAAAGACATGGCCGATGGCGGCATTGCCGGGCTGGATGGCGACGGCTGGTCGACGCTCGACAACGGCCTGCAGAAGGTTGAGCGGCAAAAGCGCGCCGAGGCGAAGCGCGGCGAGAATGATTATCGCGAGCGCGGCGACAAGATGGCGTTGCGGCTGCTGTCCGGCGTCGACGTCAATCCCGGCGAGCTGTCGACCTATATGCTCGATGCCGGCAGCGTGCCCGGCGGCAAGGGCGTGCTGCAGGAAACGCTGGCGAAGATCTCCGCCGGCCGCGCCATCCGCGATTTCAGCCTGCCGGACGCCGAAAAGCACGTCGCCGGCCTGCGCAAGCAGTATGGCAAGGAACCGACCGACGCCGAGCTGCGCACGCTGACCTTTGCCGAAAAAATGGTCGCCGACAAGCGCAAGGAAATCACCACGGACAGCGTCAGCTATGCCGAAAAGCAGGGCATCGTCCCGGAGACGCCGGCGCTGACCGATGCCAGCACGGCGCAGGACATGAGCACGGTCATGTCGCAGCGGGCGAAATCGGCCGAACAGGCGGCGACCGAGCTGGGCGTGCCGGTGCGCTATCTGAAGGCCGGCGAGGCGGTGGCGATCGGCAAGATGGTGCGCACCGATCCGACGGCAGGCGCCGCCATGGCCGGCGCGATCGTCGCCGGCGCCGGCCATGCCGCTCCGCAGGTGCTGGCCGAGTTCGGCAAGGATGCGCCGATGATCGCCGAAAGCGGCGCCATCGTTGCCTTCGGCGGCTCGCCGCGCGCCGCCGAAGACGTGATCCTCGGCTATGGCAAGGGCGCTGACGGCAAGCAGATGAAAGGCTTGAAGCCCGACGCGGCGCGCCAGAGCTTCGACAAGGTGACCGGCAACGCGCTGGAATTGGCCCGTGACGATTCGGCCCGCATCGAGCGCGCCGCCGCCTCGATCGCGCGCAAGCGCATTTCCGAGGAAGGCCTCGACCCGACCTCCGATGAAGCCGCCGGCGTCCACGCCCAGGCGGTGCAGGAAGCCGCCGGCGCCGTGTTCGATCGCGGCGTGCAGTTTGGCGGCTTTACCGAGGTGGGCGGCGGCTATTTCTCGGCCGGCCAGAAAGTGCTGGTGCCATCCGAGATCCGCGCCGATCGCTTCGAGGACCTGTTGCACGCGGTCACCGATGACGATCTGAAGTCCCTGCCGCACCAGCCGAAGGCCGGCATCGGCATCTATGGCGCGGCGAGGGGCGGCGACCCGCGCTTCGCCAAGAGCCCGGCCGACACCATCCGCAACGCCACGCCGGTGGCCGTCGATGGCGGCTTCGCCTTCGCCGCCGGCGACGTCAACACCGTCGATCCGCAATGGATCATGGCCGAGGACGGGCGACCGTTCATCCTCGACCTGGTGTCGTTGCGCGACAAGCTCGAACCGCGCGTGCCGGGGGCTTTCCGTTGAGAAGGATTGGCCGCTGATGTTCCTCTACGGCACGAAATTCGGCGACAACCCGACCTATGCGCCGAGCTATGCCGACACGATCGGCAAGGAGAACGACCAGCGCGCGGCCGCCGAGGCGCTGTGGACCACGACGCGCGATCTGGCGCTGTACCGCGACAATTCGAACGGTGAGCAGAACGCACGCGCCGAAGCCTATGACCGCCGCAACAGGGCGATCTTCGACGCCACCGGCGTGCAGCTCGACAATCCGATGAAGTTCGACCTGTTCAAGCTGAAGGCCGAACCGGGCGCGGCCGGCCTGCCGGAACCATCCGCGCGTGATGACATCGCGGCCAATGAACAGGCCTGGCGCGACAAGGCGGCGGCACTGGCGCGCGAAAAGCCGGAATTCGCCAGCGTCATCGCCATCGACCGGCCGGTGATCGAGGACGCCTATGCGCTGACGCGCAATGCCGAGCAGGCGGCGGCCGCGGCTGAAACGCAGGCCGACCGGGCCGGCCTTGGCCGTGGCCGCCGCGCCGGCAACATTCTGGGCGGCGGCCTTGCGGCGGCGCTTCGCGATCCGCTGCAGGTGGCGACGCTGGCCGCCGGCGGCGGCATTTCCTCGCCGGCGCGCGCGCTTGGCTGGCGGCTCATGGAAACCATGTTCAGCGAAGCGGCCGTCAATGGCGGCATCGAGGCGGCCGTGCAGGTGTCCAGCCACGACTGGAAGAAGCGCGCCGGCGTCGACGCCTCCATTTCGACATCGCTCAAACAGGTGGGCTTGGCCGCCCTGTTCGGCGGCGGCTTCGGCGGCTTGCTGGAAGGCGGCCGCGAAGTTGGCCGGCTGCTGGGCCGCGACCTGCCGGAGGAAGTCCTGACCCGCGCCGCCAGCGGCAACCCCGAGCCGGGCGATTTCACCACGATCGCCGACGCGCTTGGCGTCAAGCCCGACCCGGGCATGGTTCGCGCCGCCGATCTGGCGGCCGAGCAGCCGGCGCTGGACGCGGCCGCCTTCGGTCCGCCACCAGCAGGCCTGGACGAGGACCACGCCGCTGCCATGGCCGCGCAGGCTTTGCGGGCGGCCGATTCGCCGGATGAGGTCGCGCGCGCAGCGATCGACCGCATCGTTGCGCAGCAATCGCCGGTCGGCCCGGCGCCGTTGCGGCCGGTCAGCCTGATGCAGTTCCTGTCGAGCCGATCGGTCGGCGGCATTGCCGACCAGAACGGCGAGCTGGCGGCCATGGGCCTGTCGCGCAAGTTCGTGCCCGGCGGCGGCGCCCTGGTGCGCAAGAATGGCAAGACGCTGGACTACGCCCGCGAGGCGGCGGCCGAGGCCGGCTATTTCGACCACCTCTATGGCGATCCCCAGCGCGCCGTCGCCGAATCGACGCCCGACGATCTCCTGCGCCTGTTGCGGCAGGAAGCCGGCGGCGAGCCGGTGTTTTCGGCGCGCAACGATGGCGGCCGCCAGTTCGCCTGGCTGGACTACGAACGCCAGCGTGCCGCGCAGACCGCCTATCGCCGCCTGGTCGAGGAAGTCGACAGCGCGGCGTCGTCGCTTGGCATCGATCATCGGCTTGACGACAGCGTGCTGGTGCGCGCGGCCGAGCTTGTGGATGACAAGACCAGCCCGGTCGACGCGCTTGAGCGCGCGCTCGATGAGGACTATAGAAATTATGCCGATGCGCTTTCACAGCGCGGAGAGGTTGCGCCAGATGTCCACGACATCCCATTCTTCGAAGACAGCGGAACAGGCCCGGCAGCTGGCCGAGCGGCTGGAGAAGCACGCGGAAACGGCGAACCCGGAGGACCAGGCGGAACTGAAGCGCCAGGCGGCGGGCTATCGCGTGCTGGCGGCAATGAAGGCGAAAGCGGCCTAAGGGCACCAGGCGACACGCCGGAACCGGCGACGCCGGAAGCCGGCGAGATTGCCGAACTGGCGCTGACGGAAGCGCGGCGGCCATCCACCGAAAAGACCGCAGCCGGCGAACAGACGCTGATCGAGGGCGTGAAGCCCGTTTCCACGAAAGAAAAACTGGAAGCCAAGGGCAACAAGCCGTTGCGCGGCGGCGATGCCGCGCCACCGGAAGGCGGGCTGTTCGATCTGGAAAGCCGCAAGCAGCTGTCGATCTGGGACGCGCTGCCGGCCGCCAAGGATGCCGACGGCACCATTTTACACGCCACCCACGAAACCATGATCGCCGATGCCGACAGGACCGAATTTTTCGGCGACCTGATCGCTGCCTGCAAGGATTGAGACAATGGCACAATATCGCAAAAAGCCTGTGGTGATCGAAGCCATCACGTTCAACGAGCTTGTTGCACATGGCATCCAAGCTGGCGCTCCGCTAACGCGGGGAATGCCTTGGTCGTTTGACTACAAGGGCCAGCCGATCACGCACGAAAACGACGATTGCTATCTGGTCCCTACGCTCGAAGGCTCAATGCGCTTCGATCGGGGCGACATGCTGATTACCGGCGTGAAGGGTGAAATCTATCCCTGCAAGGCTGACATCTTCGCTGCCACTTACGAGGCGGTTTGATGGGCCTGAAAGATTGCCTGATCTCAGCCGTCGAGCAGAAGGCGATCACCCGTGAGGAAGCGTCGTTCCTCGCCGATGAATTCGACCAGCGCTTCGCCCAGCACCGGCTTTCCATGGGCGACGATCTGGCCAAGGCCAAGGCCCGCAAGGATCTCGAAATCCAGCTGAAGGCGGAAGCCGCCGAGGCGCGCCGCCGAGCCGACCTGACCGAGGCCCGCCGCCTGGGCGTCAAGGGCTATTTGCAGGACTATCGCGGCCGCGATGGCAAGCCGAATGTGTTCGAGGCGGCCATGGGGCTCTTGTCGCACTATGGGTTTCGTGGTGCGTCGAGCGTGCGCGGCAAGACCGAGGCCATCATCATCGGCGCGCAGAAGAACCTCGACAAGGTGATGTTCGCCTTCGAGCGCAAGGGCCTGCTGGGCAAGCGCGCCAACCGGGCACTGCAGGGCGACGTCATCAAGGAGCTGCACGGCGAGGCCGCCAACGACGCCACCGCCAAGTTTCTGGCGAAGTCGATCAGCCAGGTGTTCGAAGATCTCCGCCAGCGCTTCAACGCCGCCGGCGGCGCCATCGGCAAGATCGAGAATTTCGGCCTGCCGCACACGCACGATCGCTTGAAGGTCAAGGCCGCCGGCCGCGATGCGTGGAAAGCGGAAATCAAGGGCCTGCTCGACCCGAACCGCATGAAGAACCCGTTGACCGGCCAGCCGCTGGGTGCGGCCGGCCTCGACCAGGCGCTTGACCATGTCTGGGAATCGATCGTTTCGAACGGCCGCGCCCATTTGCAGCCGTCACTGGTGCGTCGCGGGCAGGGCGCCATTGCCTCGCAGCGGCAGGAGGAACGTTTCCTCACCTTCCGCGACGCCGCCAGCTGGATGGAGTACAACCAGAAATACGGCAAGGGCGACGTCATCCAGGCGATTTTCGGCCATATCAACGGCATGGCGCGCGACATCGCCGCCATGGAAGTGCTCGGGCCGAACCCCGGCGCCATGGTCGAATACATGAAACAGGCGGTGGCGCACGAGATCGGCAAGCTGGAAACCGGCAAGCCGACTCTGGCCAAGGGCGCCACCGTGTTTAGGGACAGCCAGGCGGCGGTGGCGCAATATCGCCTCGACAGCCTCTGGCAGGCCCTGCGCGGCCGGCCGGAGGTGGCGAGCGGGGCAGCGCGCACCACGTCGAACATCAAGAACGTGCTGACCGGCACCCAGCTGGGCAGCACCGTCATCCTCGCCGCCGCCACCGATCCTTTCGTGGCGCGCGCGGCGCGCAAGCTCGCCGGCCTGCCGGTGACCAGCACCATCATGGACATGGTCAAGATGATCTCGAAGGGTTCGCGAGAGGAAATCATCAGCTCGGGCGTGATGTGGGAAGAATATCTGCACGTCATGAACGATGAACTGCGCTTTGCCGGGCCGGCGGTCGGTTCCGACTGGTCGCGCTGGGTGGCCGATCGCGGCGTCACCTTCTCCGGCCTGCAGCCGCTGACGGTCGGCCGCAAATTGCTCGAGGCGCGCGCGTGGCAGAAGACGGTGGCCGACAACTCGGCCAAGACCTTCGGCCAGCTCGACCGGCGGTTTCGCACGGCGCTGGAAGGTTTTGGCGTCACCTCCGCGCATTGGGACATCTGGCGCCAGGCGAAAGACCCCGGCGGCTTCGTGACGCCGCGCCAGATCGAGCTGAACGGCGGCGCCGTGCAATATCTCGACATGCGCCAGGCCGCGCCGCACGACATCGCCGCCGAGGCCAGGGCGCTGGCGCATCGCGACGCCTCGGAAAAGCTGGCCGAAGTGATCAACAGCTGGTCGGAACGTTCGGTGCCCTCGGGAACGCCGAACGCCCGCTCGCTGGTCTCCGGCAAGATCGAGCGCGGCACGGTCGGCGGCGAGCTGCTGGACTTCCTGCTGCAATACAAGAGTTTTGGCCTGTCGTTCACCGCCCTGCAGCTGGAAGCGGTCGGCGAAATGGCGGCGACGCGCGGTGGCGGCACCGGCTGGCGCCGCTCCGGCATGGCCTATTTCGCGCCGATGGCGATCATGCTGACGCTGGGGGGCGCTGCCTATCTGCAGATCAAGAGCCTGCTCGATTTCAAGCACCCCGAGGATATCAACCCGCTGACCAATCCCGGCTTCTGGTTTCGCGCCGGCATCCAGGGCGGCGGCTTCGGCCTGTTCGGCGATTTCGTCAAATCAACGGAAAACCGCTTCGGCCAGTCGATGCTGGAAAGCCTCGCCGGCCCCGGCGTCGCGGCGATCGGCGACACGCTGGGCCTGACCGCCGGCACGCTGCTGGCCGCGACGCGGCATGAAACCTCGCACGGCAAGGAAAAAACCTTCATGGAAAAGGCCAATCCGGGCCGCAAGCTGACGCAATATCTGCGCCGCTACACGCCGGTGATCGCCTCGCACTGGCTGACGCGCGGCGTCTACAACCGCCTCGTGCTCGACAATCTGCAATGGATGCTCGACCCGCAGGCCGACAAGAGCTTCAAGGCGCAGATCGGCCTGGCGAAGAAGAACGGCACGCCCTACATGGTCGCGCCCGGCCAGCTGACGCCGCTCGGGCGGTAGCCTCGTACATTTGACGCGCTCCCACGCGGATCATCCTGCAGCCTCAACCATGAGGCCAGCACATGACCGCGACCCCTTATCTTCTGCCGCGCGAAACCCGAGAATCCGCAGTCGCCGCCGGCAACGGCACGGTCGGCCCCTACGGCCCGTCGAACTACAAGATCTTCGACACAGAGGACGTGCGAGTTTTCGCCAAGGCGGTGGGCGATATCGTTTTCGCCGATGTCACTGATGCCTGCACCATCGCCAAGGTCACGCCCAGCGCCGCCTACGACTATTTCACCGTCACCTTCGATGCATTGGTGCCGTTGACCACGAGCTGGTATCACCAGGCGCGCCGCGTCGCCGAACGCTCCGTGGCGGTGACGCGTGGCGGCACGCTGGATTCGAACCAGCTCGAAAAGGAGCTGTCGAAACAGGCGACCGTCGAAAGCGAGGTTCGCCGGGATCTCGATCGCGCCTATTCCGCCCAGCTCGGAAGCGATCCTGGCGTGATCGTGCCCGGCGCGCCCGGTGAGCTGATGATGGCCGACGCGGCCGGCAACATCGTCGGCTCGGGCGAGAATGTCGCGACGATCGAGGGCTCGACCGCTGAAGCCGTGGCGGCCGCGGCCGCCGCCGCCGCGCAGGCCGGCGTCGCGACCACGAAGGCCGGTGAAGCGGCGGCTTCCGCCGCTGCGGCTGCGGCATCAGCCTCGGCGGTAAACTTGCCCGCGCCGGCCGCCAAGACCTTCCTGAAGCGCAATGCCGGCAACACGGCCTATGACGCCATCACCGCCATCGCCTCATCCGACATCAACTATGTTCCGCTGCACGCGCCATCCGTAAGCCGCGACCTGCAGGAAAAGCTCGGGCGCGCGCCCGATGTTTATGACTTCATGACCGTTGCCCGCGATGGCGCAAAGGCCAATTGGGGCACCGACCAGGCCGATTGCAAGGGCGCGCTGCAGGACTACATGGACTGGATCGCTTCGCCGGTCATCAACACCAACGCCGTCAAGACCATGAACCTTGGCGACGGAGTATTCCGCTACACGGCCACCCCGGTTTTCAACCAAGTTTCAGGCCATCACGGCATCAACATCCGGGGCAATGGCCCGCACAGCACTGTGCTTGTCGCTGACGGCGCTATTCCCGGCCTGCAGATCGGACTGCCGACGCAGCTTTGGTGGTTCCGTGTTGCGGGTTTGAATTTTGGCATGTTCTCCGCAACAGGTCTTTCCCTGCTGTCCGCGAACGCAGTGCCTGGGAACCTCAAGAACGGCTTCAACCTCACGGGTGGGCAGCTCGAAGGCCGCACGCGCACCGTTCCCTTCATGCGGGACATCTTCATCGGCCCGTACCAGGCTGCGGCCTCACAGTTCCAGCGCGGCATCTATGCCGTCGATTGCGGCGGCATGGTCTTCGACAACATCCAGAGCGTGTTCCAGAACGCCGCCACCATCGGCACCCACGTCGAGCTGGCATCGACGGACAACACAACCGATCCGACCGCGTTCAAGTTCACCAACGTCGATTTTGCCTATGGCGATATCGCCATCAAGGCGGGCAACGACTGCGAAGGGTTGCATATCTCCAACATGGTGGCGGTGGCGCAGAACAAGGGCGTGGAATGGTTGCCCTCGATCGGCGGTGAGCCTCAGTTCACGCTGTCGAACAGCCACATCAATTCCTATGTCACCTGCATCGACCTCTACAACATCATTTCCAACCAGATCCACGGTAACAATATCTACTCCCTCGACACCGATGCGACGCTGATCAAGGCGTACGGCATGTCGCGGTCTTCGATCGTCGGCAACTCCTTCAAGGGCGGGGCCTCCAGCGTCATGGTCGATCTTGACGGCGCGGTCAGCGGCCAGGGCTGGAGCCGGATCGATGACAACACGTTCGAAACCGGCAACATAGGCATCCGCGTCGGTGCTGCCTCTGAGTATGTCGCGATTGGCAGGAACAGCTACCGGAGCGTGACGACGCCGCGCAGCATCAATGCCGCCGCGACCCACATCAAGGTGCCCGGCTATGGGGCCAAGGCCACGCGTTCAACAGACGTTGCGGTGGCCACGGGCGCCGGCACCATCCCCAACTTCAATCTTGAAGCCCGCGACGATGGCAATGACTGGCACGATGCTTCCGGCGCGCCGGGCAAGGTCACCGTCCCGGCCGATGTTTATCGTGTGCAGGTGCGCGGGGCCGTCGAATTTGCCGCCAACGCGACCGGTGACCGCGATGTGTACGTTCGCAAAAACGGTACGACGGTCATAGCCAGGCAGACCACCATGGCGGCGCCGACCCTGACATCGAAGCTCAACGTTTCAGCGGTCGATGATTGCATCCCCGGCGATTATTACGAACTGGTGGTGCAGCAAAATTCGGGCGGCAACCTTAACCTGATCGGCACGGGAAGCTGGCTGGAGATCGCCGAAGTCTAGCCGTTCGTATTTTGCCAATTCTGATATGCCTCTTCGTGCACCCTGGCGCGTCGCACCAGTTCGGCTTTGGCAAATTTGTCCCCGGAGGAGGCTCGGGCCGCCAGGTCACTGTTGGACGAAAGCCCGAGATTGCGGCTGGCAGGCCTTGGCGAATATTCCAACGGGTTATACCAGGCTTGGGCTTCGGTCATTGCAGTATCCTTTTCTGTTGAGGTGGCGCGTAGCCGTGGCGGCGGAATAGATCAACGATCGCCCCGGTGTAAAGTTCGGCGTCCGTCTCATTGTGACGCCTGATCGTTTCCGCCTGATCAGGTGTAAATCGGATATCGTCATCGCCAACGTTGTGCTGCTCATTGGGCGCCTCGATGCCGATTGCTTTGAGACGCTCAAGGAACGGCCCCAGATTTTCCGTGACCCCCAGGTATTCGGCGGCGGCCACGGTCGATAGCGCCTCGGACAGGCGCGGGGTGTCTGAATGGCTCAACATATAGGTCATCAGGTTGGCGGGGACGATGTCGGGGAGCCGCCCGGCGTCCAGCGCAGCAAAGGCTTCGGCCTGCGAGATCTGACCGTTCCGAACCACATGCCGGATATGCGACTTGGTGCGCGCAATGGGCTCGCGCAGCAAGATGACGACGATGGGATTGCGGAGCGCCCTGCTGGCCGGGAAGGCATAGTGCCCTCGGAAAAGGCGTACCTTCTCGACTTCCTGGCGCACCATTGCCATTGCATCTTGCGTCTCGGGATATTGCCCCTGGTTCTCGGTGATGGCTTTCTCGGTCGGGAATACGGTATCCGGGGCAAAAGAGCGGTCGAAGGCCAATCGCAGAACAGTGCCGGCCGTCTTTGGGATATGACAGAAGAAAATTGGTCTTTGCATCTATTTCCCCTCCAGTCCAACGTTCTCATCTAAGCCTAACCAGCAAGCCTTACAATGCACTGCAGTTGACGATTCACAGTCGGCCTTACCCTGCCTGCAACCATAGGAGGTTTCAGGCATGGCGAAGGGCAAGGCACAGGATCTGTTTCGTTCGAAGGCGCCGTGGATCATGGCGCTGTTGATGCGGGATTTTCCGCTGCAGGTGGATGACGCGGCGGCGATCCTCGGCAATCTCGGGCACGAGAGCGGCGGCCTGGCGACGCTGCAGGAAGAAAGCCCGACCGTGCCCAGCTCGCGCGGCGGCTATGGCTGGGCGCAGTGGACCGGCCCGCGCCGGCGCTCCTTCGAAGCCTATTGTAAGCGGGTCAATCTCAACCCGGCCCTCGACCAGGCCAACTACGGCTTCCTGTTTTCGGAGCTGAAAGGCCCTTACCGGAAGGCGCTCGACAAGCTTGCCGCCGCCAGGACGCTGCAGGCCAAGGTCAAGGCGTTCGAGCTGGTCTACGAGGCCGCCGGCGTCAAGCACTATGACAGCCGCAACCGGTGGGCGGCCATCGCGCTGGAAGCATACCACGCCAGCACCCCGACGCTGCCCACATGGGCGCTGCCCGCAGGGAAGCCCGCCAGCGCGCAAGAGCAGGCTCCGACGACTTCGGACACCGCCCCAGCCGCGAAACCCGCTCCCAGCGCCCCGCCCGTGGCGAACAGCACGCAAGCGAGGCCGGCCGCACCGGCGAAAAAGAAATGGTTCGCCGGAATCGTCGCCGCGCTCGGCATCGGCGGCGGCGCCGGCGCGGCTGGCTGGCACACCGGCGCATGGCTCCTGTTCGCCGTCCTCGCCCTAGCGCTGGTCGTCGCCGTCGCTGTCTGGCTGCACGGGAGGAAGGCATGACCGGGCTCATCATCCGCATCGGCCTGCGCTACGGCGCCGGCTTCCTCGTGGCGCGCGGCCTGCTTGGCGCCGACGATGCCGCCGGCTTCTCGACCGACCCGGACATCGCAGCGGCGATCGAGGCCGGCGCCGGCGTGGCAGTCGGCGCTGTGGTCGAAGGCTGGCACTATCTCGCCCGCCGCTTCGGCTGGGAGCACTGACATGCAGCTGGTGCCGATCATAGCGCCGCTGATCGAGAAAGCCGTGCCCTACCTGCTGCTCGGCTTGGCCGGGCTGTTGGGCCTGTGGCGGCTCTATCGCAAGGGCAAGACCGACCAGAAGGCGGCGCAAGCGGCCGAGGAGGCCAAGGCCCGCGCCGTCGCCGACAAGGTTGACATCGAGGTCGGCGCGCTGCCGGCCGACAAGGTACGCCAGGAGCTGAAGACGTGGGACCCAAAGCAGTAGCGCTGGTGCTGCTGCTGGCGCTCGCCGGTTGCCCGGCGACTTCCGGCAGCTTCTGCGACGTGGCGAGGCCGGCGCGCCTGTCGGCCGCCGCCGTCGATGCCCTGACCGACGCCCAGGCGAGCACGCTCCTGGCGTATAACCGCAAGGGCGAAAAGCTCTGCGGCTGGAAAGCCCACTGATGGACGGCGGGTTGATCCTCGCCTTGCTCGGAGCTGCCGGCACCATCGTCGCGATCGTGTCGGCAATCGTAGCGTCTCATCGCACCACGTCCGACAAGATCCAGAAGGGCGACGACGCCCTGCACGATCGCATCAACCGCGTGCGTGACGAATATGTGCGCCGCATCGACCTCGACAGCCACATGTCGCGCATCGAAACCAACGTCAAGGAACTGCGCGAGGAAGGCCGCGAGGGCAACCGCGAAATCAACCGGCGCCTCGACCAGGTACTGACGACATTGCAGCCGCAAATCGTGCCGCCACCGCCGCCGCGCCGCCGATCGTGAGGCGACAGGACCGTGCGATTTTCGCGCGGCCGATTTTGTAACGTGTTGATTTCTTTGAATTATTGACGAACTTTTAATCAGTAGGTCATGGGTTCGAATCCCATCGCGCTCACCAATAAAATCAATAAGTTAGCGTTAGATCTGGCGTTATCTCATGCGCCGTGAAGGTTTATCGGAATTACCAGTGCTTCCAGGGTTTTCCCGAGGATTTCCAGCTGTTGGCGGGGATTCGGTGGCGCATGAATGGCGCTGGGCGGCAGGGGCTCGTTAGCTCGATGCGCCAGATAGGAATCTGCGTCTACCATCTTTCATGATGCTCGCCGCTTCTTTCAAACAATCCATAAATTGCCGATATTTATATTAGCAATCGCGCAACTAAGTGGGGTGACGATACGAGTGCCGTGCTAACCCGTGGTGTTGCCATGCAAAGCGATTTCGCTGTAGCGCGAGAGCTTTTGGAGTGCGCACAAAACCGCCTATGCGGCCAAGACGAAACGAGCCGGAGCGTCTGTGCGAGGCTTGACGTGATGATTGAAGAAATAGCGGCCGCAGAATTCCAGAAGGCTCCGTTGTTGACGATCGTGCCGTTTCCGCGAACGCGGCTGCCGCATAGTCGGTAGGCCTCCTATCAAGGCCTAGCCGGAGCCACCAACGCTCCGATGATGCAAAACCAACAAGCTCGCGCCATGCTCGACATCATGAAGGGGCGCATGGCGGGCAAGGATGCGTTCTAACCCACATTCGCAAGCCGAGGCCGTGTAGCCAGGTTTCAAGAAACAGCATCCGGCGTAGCATTCGCACTGGCGGTAGAAATGGGCCAACGTGCTTTCGCCGGTATTTGCGCTGTCCACGCTGCCCTTCCAGTATTCCTCGCGGATTATATTAGGCGCATCTGATGGGATTATTTAACCTGTTGCAGCTTACCATACTGTGATGGTTGGCAACGTGGCGAACGAAGCATTGAGCGACGAATTCCAATACGGTAGGGAACGCAGGCGCCCACAAAGGGTTCGGCGACACCCGCTCAACTTTGTCTTCGACCCGTTCTATCCGATGATTATTGCCATCGTCTCTATCACAGCGGCCGTCTGGTATTTTGATATCCCGATCGCACGAATGATCGACTTGGATGCGGGCCATCTTTTGCGAAAATGGATTCACTGAAGGCAGAGGCCAGGCCGCTGGCCAGACCTATATTCCTGAACCTCTGTATCGGGTGGCTTCCTTCCACAATACGAGCGTAGGTCCCGGAGTGCGTCCTTTCACCTCAAAGTCGCGGCCTTTATAACTCCCCTCCGCAATCCACACCGTTTTTGAACGTTGATAGATCCTAATGCCCCGTGCGCTCGCCCGCGCACACAGTTCTGCGTCGTCTCGATGCATGGTTTCGGCTCCGTTGCCCACCCACGTGTAGCTGACGCAAAGAACATGCCGGACCAGTGTTGCAGCACGGTGTCGTGAGCCCTGACGTAAGGTAACATCGGATGCTCTCAATTGCGGGGAGGGTCTTTTGAGGCATGACAACCTCTGCCGAGCCGTCGCCACAACGGAGGATTATATTCCTCAAATTGATAGCGGGAGCAATCCAATGCTCCACATGACGTAACGTAAAGACTCAGATATGGCTGATGGCGTGGCGGATCCGAAACAGGACCGTCTGGCCGGCGCCAATTCAGGCAACCTCCCACTGAGTGGCGCCGGCCATTCTCAATATGTGTAAGTTGCATCGCTGCAACACTTTTGGGAAATACGGGACCTGAACCCTTCAGCTAGCTTCCGTAAGGGAATTCTTCTGATATATTCTAGTATAGATTTTGCGCATGGCGCGGGGACAGGCAATGAAATACATTCTTGCCGCAGCGATTCTGGGCACCACTTTTACGTCGGCTATGGCAGCCGATGTTGTAAATCAGCTTCCGGTTGCTTCCACGTATGATTGGACAGGTGCCTATATCGGCGGCCAGATCGGTTACGCTTGGGGCCGAGACCATATCCAAGACGAAGACCTCACAGACGGCTCTTCGGATTACTCGGATAGCTTCAGGGTCCGTGGAGTCACCGGAGGTGTTTTTGCCGGCTATAATATGCAATGGGGCAACATCGTCGGCGGCATCGAAGGCGATATCGAGGCCTCCGGAATTGTCGGCCACAATCCGGACTGGCCGTTTGGCAGTGATGACAATACCCATGTCAACGCCCAAGGCTCATTGCGCGGGCGCTTGGGCTATGCCTTCGACAATTGGCTGCCCTATGTCACCGGTGGTTTGGCGCTGGGAGATATTCGCACGAAGTTCGAGGATGGCGCGGCGACGGATTCCAAGTCGGAAGTCAGAGCTGGCTGGACGATCGGCGCTGGCGTCGCCTACGCTTTCAACAAAAACTGGGTCGGTCAGGCCGAATATCGTTATACAGATTTCGGGAAGGTCACGACTGTCACCGACAACACTGACCCGGGCTGGGAAGAGCACGAACACGTCAAGACCAACGAGCTCCGGATCGGGATCGCTTATAAATTCTGATTTGATTCTGTTCCAAGGCTAGACAGTGGTCAGCACCGCGCCAACCCGGCTTCTAGAACTGCTCACGACGTAGGTGGTTCTTGGCTCGTCGATCGATGCGTTCATACTTCTCGTCCCCGCTCGTTCCTAAACTACCATGAGCTGGGCCTGTTCAGCGGGGTCGACCAGCACGCCGGCAACGATCTTCTGTGGCAGAATCCCGGCCGCCAGCACGTCAGACGGAAGAGCTTCCAAAAATCAGCGAGACATTGCCGCCGGCATGGCGCTCCAGCCGGCCGGCGAGGTCGAGTTCGAGCAGAACCATGAAGACCTGGGCCGGGTGCAGGCCGGTGTGGCGGATGATCTCGTCGACCGGGACCGGCGTCGGGCCGAGCGCCTCGATCACCTTGGCGCGGTCGCTCTCACCGGGTGGCGTTGCGGCCGAGAAGTCGGGCGGCTCCTCAAATGGCGGCACTTCCGGCGCCCGCATGCCGGTCAGTGGGGCGATCGCCCTGGAAATGTCGGACGCTTCGGTAACCAGCGTGGCGCCGTCCTTGAGCAGGCCGTTGGTGCCGGCGGCGCGCGGATCGAGCGGTGAACCGGGCACGGCGAAGACCAGCCGGCCCATCTCGCCGGCAAGCCTGGCGCTGATCAGCGAACCGGAACGTTGTGCTGCCTCGACCACGACCAGCCCAAGGGCGGCACCGGCAACAAGGCGGTTGCGGCGCGGAAAATCCTGGGCGCGCGGCTGCCAGCCGAACGGCATCTCCGAGATGATGGCGCCGCGCTCGGCAATATCCTCGCACAGGCCGGCATTCTCGGGCGGGTAGGGCAGGTCGAGACCTCCCGCCAGCACTCCGATCGTGCCGGTCGAGAGGCTGCCCTGATGCGCCGCCGTGTCGATGCCGCGCGCCAGGCCGGAGACGATCGAGTAGCCGTCGCGGCCGAGATCCGCCGCCAGCATGCGCGCCATCTTGATGCCGGCCAGCGATGCGTTGCGCGCACCGACGATGGCGACTCCGGGCAGCCGGAACACGGCCGCATTGCCCTTGATCGCCAGCAGCGGCGGCGGATTGTCCATGCTGCGCAGCAGCGGCGGATAGTCTGGCTCGCCAATGCCGACAAAGCGTGCGCCCGCCCGCCGCGCTGCCTCCAGCTCCGCTTCGGCTTCGGCAACTGGAGTGATGCGGGCGATCCTGCTGGCACCACCGGAAATCATCAGTTCCGGCAGTATTTCCAGGGCCACCTCGGCCGAACCAAAGCGGTTGATCAGGTCGCGAAAGGAGGCGGGGCCAACATTCTGGGTGCGGATCAGCCGCAGCCAGCTCAGCCGCTGCCGGTCGCTGAGGCGCGGCCCGGCGGACGGCTCGCTCACCCCGGTGGCGCAATCGCTCACCCCTTGGCTCCGATCTTGCCCTCCGCGCCGGCAAGCAGGCGTGAAATGTTGGCCCGATGCTTGATGAAGACGATGATGCTCATCACCACGAACAGGCCGGCAATCCGCGGCGTGCTCAGGAGATAAAGCGCGATCGGCACGACGACGGCCGCCGTCAGTGCCGCCAGCGAGGAGTAGCGGAAGAGGTATGCCATCACCAGCCAGACGACGGCGAAGATCAGCGCCACCTGCCAGGCAAGGCCGGCCAGGACGCCGAGATAGGTGGCGACACCCTTGCCGCCCTTGAAGCCCAGCCATGCCGGGAAGAGATGGCCGAGAAAGGCGCCAAGGCCGGCCCAGATCGCCAGGTCAGGCGCGAAATGGCCTGCAATCAGCACGGCGGCGGTGCCCTTCAGCGCGTCGAGAAGCAGCGTCGCGGCGGCAAGCCCCTTGTTGCCGGTGCGTAGCACATTGGTGGCGCCGATATTGCCGGAGCCGATCTTGCGCACGTCGCCCAGGCCGGCGGCGCGCGTCAGCAGGAGCCCAAACGGGATCGAGCCCAGGAGATAGCCGAACACCAATGCTAGGATCAGGCTGTAAGTCATTGTTTCCCCCGCATTTCCCCTGGCCAACCGGATCAGGTTCGACGCCCCGTTCCCGGTCTATGCCGAGTACACTGTGCGGCCCGCAACTAGCGTTTGCAAGACCTTGCCCTGCAGTCGCGCACCTTCGAAACAGGTGTTTTTCGAGCGTGAGCGGATGCCACTTTCGCTGACGATCCAGGGTTCGTCCAGATCGACCAGTGCAAGATCGGCGATTGCCCCTGGTCTCAGCGTTCCGCCGGCCAGTCCGAACAGTTTTGCCGGCGCGGTGGACAAGGTCTCGATCAGTCTGAGCAATGGCACATCGCCATTGTGGTAGAGCCGCAAGGCCGCGCCCAGCAGGGTTTCCAGCCCGATGGCGCCGGCCGCCGCGTCGGCAAAGGGCAGGCGCTTGGTGTCGACGTCCTGCGGGTCATGCGAGGAGACGATGATGTCGACTGTGCCGTCCCTGACCGCCTCGATCATCGCCAGCCGGTCTTCCTCGGCGCGCAGCGGCGGCGTCAGGCGGAAGAAGGTGCGGTACTCGCCGACGTCGTTTTCATTGAGCGACAGATTGTGGATCGACACGCCCGATGTCACGGTTGCGCCGTCGGTCTTCGCTCTCTTCACGGCGTCCACCGCCATCGCCGTCGATATCTTTGCCGCGTGGTAGGAGCCGCGCGTCAGCCGCGCCAGCGCCAGATCGCGCTCCAGCGGGATGGATTCGGCTTCACGCGGAATGCCGGAAAGACCGAGCCAGCTGGCATAGAGGCCTTCGTTCATGACACCTGATGAAGCAAGGTCGGCATCCTGCGTCTCATGCACGATGGTGGCGCCGAAATCGCGCGCATAGGTCAACGCACGGCGCATCACCAGCGCACTGCCGATGGTGTGACGGCCGTCTGTGAAGGCGACAGCGCCGGCCTCGCGCAGCAGGCCGAACTCAGTCATCTCGCGACCGTCGAGGCCCTTGGTGATCGCCGCAGCCGGAAAGACGTTGACGATCGCCGTGTCCTTGGCCGTGCGCAGCACGAACTCAACCAGCGCCACATTGTCGATTACCGGATCGGTATCCGGCATCATGACGATGGAGGTGACGCCGCCGGCCGCCGCCGCGACACTCGCCGAAGCGATGGTTTCGCGATGCTCGCCGCCCGGTTCGCCAATGAAGACGCGGCCATCGAACAGGCCTGGAATGATCGCCTTGCCGGCACAGTCGACGACGGCGGCTCCCTCGGGGGCGCCCTGGTTCAGCGCCGCCTTGCCGGCAGCGACGATTTTTCTGCCGTCGACAATGACGGTGCCAACCTCGTCGATGCCGCGCGAGGGGTCGACGATGCGGGCGCGCTCAAAGACCGTTATGCTCATGCGCCGCGGCCCTCGTGGTTGCGGCGCGGGTCGAGCAGCGCTTCCATCACCGCCATGCGCACGGCGACGCCCATCTCCACCTGTTCCTGGATGACGCTTTGCGGGCCGTCGGCGATTTCCGAGGCGATCTCGACGCCACGGTTCATAGGCCCGGGATGCATCACCATTGCATCGTCCTTGGCAGCCTTCAGCTTTTCGGCATCGAGGCCGAAATAACGGAAGTATTCGCGCACCGAAGGCACGAAGGCGCCTTCCATCCGCTCGCGCTGCAGGCGCAACATCATCACCACGTCGGCGCCCTTGAGGCCATCGGCCATCGAGCGTGTGACGATGACGCCCATCTTGTCGATGCCGGAGGGCAGAAGCGTCGAAGGCGCGACGACACGCACCTGTGCGCCAAGCGCATTGAGCAGCATGATGTTCGAACGTGCGACGCGCGAATGCAGGATGTCGCCGCAGATCGCCACGATCAGCTTCGACAGCGGGCCCTTGGCGCGGCGGATGGTCAGCGCATCGAGCAGCGCCTGTGTGGGGTGTTCATGCGCGCCGTCGCCGGCATTGACCACGGAGCAGCCGACCTTCTGCGCCAGAAGGGCGGCAGCACCCGCCGACTGGTGGCGGATGATCAGGATATCTGGCCGCATGGCGTTCAGCGTCATCGCCGTGTCGATGAGCGTTTCACCCTTCTTCACCGAGGAGCTTGCCACCGACATGTTCATCACATCGGCGCCGAGCCGTTTTCCGGCGAGTTCGAATGACGACTGCGTACGCGTCGAAGCCTCATAGAAGAGATTGATCTGGGTGCGGCCGCGCAGCGTCGAGGTTTTCTTCTCGGACTGCCGCGAGATCGCGACCGCTCGATCCGCCCTGTCGAGCAGAAGCTCGATATCGGCGGGGGAAAGGTCGCGGATGCCCAGAAGATGGCGGTGGGGGTAGAGCGGCAGGGACGAAGCGTCGGTCATCTCAAGGCGCTGCTATAGGGCGCGGATTTTGCGCCCGCAAGCGCCAGCTTTGGATTGAAGCCTTTCTCCCCGGTATTTTCGTCGCGCGCGCGGCAACGCTTGGCTATATCTAGCCGATGGCCTCGGATTCGTGGCTTTCCGACGATAAGGCCTTTCTACGGATAAAAGGATTGGGCGTGACCGACGACGTGACGAACCAGCCGCCGCCGCTGACGGGCGGCAACGCCTGGCGAGGCGATCCGTTGCTGATCCAGCTTGCCGAGCGTTTTTCCGATCCGGTGCGCAAGGATCTCGACGGGCTTGGCCGTTTCGTGTTGACGCAGGAGGCGCAGGAACTGGCCCGCCTCGCCAATGTCGAGACGCCGAAGCTCAGGACGCATGACCGCCAGGGACGGCGCATCGACCTGGTCGAGTTCCATCCCGCCTATCACGCCTTGATGCGCCGCTCGGTGGCGAACGGGCTGCATTCCTCGGTTTGGGAAAATGGTGACGCCGAGATCGGCCGCCGCCATCAGGTTCGGGCCGCCCGGTTCTACCTGACCGCCGAACTGGAGACCGGGCATCTTTGCCCGATCACCATGACCAGCGCTTCGCTGGCGGCGTTGATGGCTAGCCCGAAACTGTTTCGCGAATGGGCGCCGCGCGTGACGACGCGCAAATATGACCAGAGCCAGAAGCCGCCGGTCGAGAAGGCGGGGCTGACGCTCGGCATGGGCATGACCGAGAAACAGGGCGGCACGGATGTGCGCGCCAATGTGACAAGGGCGGAACGAGCCGGCAGCGGGTTCTATCGCCTGACCGGACACAAATGGTTCATGTCGGCGCCGATGTCGGACGCCTTCCTTGTGCTTGGACAGGCGCCGGAGGGGCTGTCTTGCTTCCTCGTGCCGCGCATTCTCGGCGATGGATCAGGCAACGGCTTTCGCTTTCAGCGGCTGAAGGACAAGCTCGGCAATCGTTCCAACGCTTCCTCCGAGGTGGAATTCGTCAACGCCATCGGCGAGATGGTCGGCGAACCAGGCGCCGGCGTGAAGACGATCATGGACATGGTGACGCTGACACGGCTCGACTGCGCGGTGGCGTCTTCCGCGATCATGCGCGCCGGCCTGGCCGAGGCCGTTCATCACGCCCGCCATCGCCAGGTGTTCGGCTCAACGCTGATCGAGCAGCCGCTGATGCAGCGCGTTCTGGCCGACATGGCGCTCGATGTCGCCGCCGCCACGGCGCTGTCGTTCCGGCTGGCGCGTTCCTTCGACGAAGCGGCAAGCGATCGCGGCGAGGCCGCGTTTGCCCGTGCCATGACGCCGGTCGTCAAATACTGGGTCTGCAAGATCTCGCCGCCGCTGCTCTATGAGGCGATGGAGTGTCTCGGCGGCAATGGTTATGTCGAGGAGGCGCCGCTCGCCCGCTACTATCGCGAAGCTCCGGTCAACGCGATCTGGGAAGGGTCGGGCAATGTCATGGCGCTCGATGTGCTGCGCGTGCTCGGCCGCGCGCCTGGTTTGTTCGAGGATGTGCTGGCCGGCATCGACCGCGATCTCGGCGCTGGCGGACGCGGCACGATCGGCGTGCTGAAGGCGGCGATGCAGGTCGCTGCGACCGACGAGGGTTCGGCCCGGCTGCTCACCGAACAACTGGCCCTGTCGGCGGCGGCGGCGGAATTGCGCCGGCTGGGAGCAGGGCGAATCGCGGATGCCTTCGTCGAGACGCGCTTGGCCGGTCAGTGGCGCAACACCTATGGCATGCTCGATTCGCGCCACGATGCGCGCATGATCATCGACACGCTCTATCCGCCGGTGAACTGAGCCACGAACGTCGCGCGAAACCGGTACACCGTCCTGATTCAAGGTGCTCGCCGGCGTCTTCGCAACACCCTGTGGATGGCCGTTAACCTTAACAAATGGTTTCCGTTGCGGCGACGGGCGGCAAAGCCCACTGTCTGGCGAGAGCACGGAATGGTTCAAATTGGCCATCCTTTGCTCCGCGAAGCAGGAACGCCGATGCGACACGTACTGAGCTCTTTTCTGGCCTTGCACTGGGCGATCGTTTTCGGCCTGCTCGCGCTCATCTGCATCGACGGAAATCGCGGTGTGGCGGCGGCGCTTGGCGTGCTGGGTGCCACCGTTGAGGGGACTCGCTTCGTCGATCTCGACAACGTCATCGTGGTGGCGCCACTCGCCACCGCATTGCTTGTCGTGGCGGTGCTGTTTTTCTGGGCCTTTGTCGAAACCCTGATCAACGACGCGACCAGCGCGGGCGCCGACAGCATTGCCCGCATCGCCTTCATCTCAGCCTCAGGCGTGTTGTCGCTGATCGTCATCGGCGGCGCCGCGCAAGGCATCAATGGGCTGCTCATGGCTGTCGCCGTGCAGTTGGCCGCGCTTCTGGCGTCCTATGTCGCCATGCTCACCGAACGACGGTCCGCGGTCGCGGCAGCCGCTTCGGGCGAGGGCGAGATCCGCGCCGTCGCCCACGGCATGGCAAAGGCGGCTGCGCACAACTCGCTGCTTTCACTCATTTCTGGCCGGACAGGGTCGAATCCGAAGGGAGGCCGCTGATGCGTTACGTCTTCGCATTGTGGGCGGCGCCGATGGCGATCTTCTGGGGCTGGTTCTATCTGTCGGCCAACGACATCAATTTCGGCTACGTCATGTTCAGCCGGCAGATGCACGACTTCTTCTTCCAGCTCTATGGTCAGATGCTCGGCATCGATCCAGCTATTATCCCCGGCATGGTGGCAAAGACGTGCATCTTCGACGGGCTTCTGCTGATGGCGCTGTGGGCGTTCCGCCGTCGCCGCGAAATCGCCGGCTGGATCAAGCAGCGCTGGGCGGCTCGGGTTCCGTTCGAGCAGACGCACCGAGCGACTGAAGCCGGTCCAGAACTCCCTGCAGAATAAAGGCCGCCGCCGCCGAATCGATCTTTCCGGCGCGCTTGCGGCGCGAGAAATCCATCTCGATCAGCGTTCTTTCGGCCGCGACCGTCGATAGTCTTTCATCCCAGAGCACGAAGGGCAGATCGCTCATCTGTGCCATGTTGCGGACGAAGGCGCGCGATTTCTGCGCGCGCGGCCCTTCCGACCCGTCCATGTTGATCGGCAGTCCGATCGCCACGGCGCCGACATTCTCCTTGCGCAGCAAGGCCAGCAGCACGGCGGCGTCGAGCGAGAACTTCCTTCGCAGGATGACCGGGCGCGGATGGGCGAAGGAAAACCTCTGGTCCGAAACCGCGACGCCGATCGTCTTGTCGCCGAGATCAAGTCCCGCCAGCGTTTTGCCGCCGGCAAGCCGCGCCGGCAATTCCTCGATGCTGATAACGCCCAACGGCTGTCCTTTGCCTCTCGACGCCGCGCGTTCTCTCAAACGGGCGACGGACACAGTAACCCTTTGATCTCAGGGCTATCGGCGTTCTATCCTCTGGCAAGGCAAAAATCGAGGAATGCATTCATGAAACTGACCTGGTACGGCCACTCGGCCTTCCGCATCGAAACCGCTGATGCAAAGATTCTCATCGATCCCTACCTGATCGGCAATCCCTCCTGGACGGGGGGCTGGGAAGGGCTGGCTGAGGGAGTGACGCACGTGCTGCTGACGCATGGACACAGCGACCATATCAGCGGCGCGGTGGAAGTGCTCGGCAAGAGCGGCGCCCAGCTGGTCGCCAATTTCGAGATCTGCATGTATCTGGTCGGCAAGGGCGTCAGCGACAAGAAGATCAACCCCGGCAACATTGGCGGCACCGTCGATTGCGGCGGGTTCACCACCACGTTCGTCCAGGCGCTGCACTCATCCTCGTTTCCGGACGAGGGCGGCCTGAACACCTATCTCGGCAATCCGGGCGGCCTTGTCCTGCATTTCCCGGAAGACAGGACGCTCTACCACATGGGTGACACCGACATTTTTTCCGACATGGCGCTGATCAACGAGTTGCACGAACCAAAGATCGGCATCGTGCCGATCGGCGACCGCTTCACCATGGGTGGCGCGGTGGCAGCTCTTGCCTGCCGCCGCTTCTTCAAGTTTGAAACGGTCATCCCTTGTCACTTCGGCACGTTTCCGATGATCGATCCGACCGCCGAGAAATTCGAGGCAGGCCTGGAAGGATCCGGTGTGAAGGTGGCATTGCCAAAGATCGGCGAGACGATCACGCTTTAGAAATAGAGAAAGCGGAATGAAACCATGTCCTTGAGGCAATCTCTTTGCGTGTCCATGTTTGTCGCGGCGTCGCCCGCGCTCGCCGCGGATGACTTCATCGACGGAGTCTATCTTCAGTCCGAGGAGCTTTGCGCACAGGCCAAAAAGGATACGTTGCAGACGCTGATCGACGCCGGCAACATCGTGCTTTCGGCACACGGGCTGCAGGGCGTCGAATACAATTGCGAGTTCGTGCAGATCAGCAAGGCGACGATTTCGCCAAGCTGGGCGGTGACGGCGATCTGCCAGGAACCGGGATATGTCTTTCCCGATGTCCTCTCGGTGACGCGGATGAGCGCGACGCAGCTCGATCTCGTGTCGGTCCGGCCCGTCGACGACGAGAGCGAGGCAAGCGGCAACAGCGGCAGCTACTATTTGTGTGAAGGCATTGCCCTTCCGTGACGATGTTGACCGAATAAGGTCGCCAGCGCCCCCCGGCACGATGCATGTTGCGCACCGCGCGCCGCGCCGCTATAGCCCGAACTGGTTTTCCCCGAGGCAAAAACATGTCCGTTGACCTTCAGACTGTGAAGCGCGTTGCGCGTCTCGCCCGTATCGCGGTGAGCGAAGAAGATGCCGAACGCATGACCGGCGAGTTGAATGCCATACTGGGCTTCGTCTCGCAGCTGAACGAGGTCGATGTTTCCGGTGTCGAGCCGATGACCTCGGTGACGCCGATGGAGATGAAGAAGCGCCAGGACGTCGTCACCGACGGCAACAAGGCGGCGGATATCGTCGCCAACGCACCGGCGACCGAAGAGAATTTCTTCCTCGTGCCGAAGGTCGTGGAGTAGCCGGCCCATGGCAATCGAGATCGCCATCGAAACGCCGCTGCAGGACGAGGTGCGCGGCCTGGTCGAGGAACTCAACGAAACGTTGCTCGAACTGACGCCGCCGGAGCACTGCTACCACATGACGGTCGAGCAGATGGCCGGTGAGGATACGACCGTTTTCATAGCCCGCGACAATGGCCTGGCCATCGGCTGCGGTGCGCTGAAGCGCCATGATGGCGGCGTCGGCGAGGTCAAGCGGATGTACACGCGGCCTTCGCATCGCGGCCGCAAGATCGGCGCCAGGATCGTCGAACGGGTCGAGGCGCTGGCGCGCGACGAGGGCCTGAAGCGCCTGGTGCTGGAAACCGGCGATCGTCATCCCGCTGCCTGGACCGTCTACGAACGTGCCGGATTTTCGCGCTGCGGCCCGGTGCTGGATTATCCCGATTCCGAGTGGTCGGTTTTTTACGAAAAGAGCCTTTGATGAGCGACCTGACCCAACTGACGATCTCCCAGGCCCGCGCCAGGCTGCGCGGCAAGGAAATTACCGCGACCGAGATCACCGAGGCCTATCTCGCGGCCATCGATCGTGCCAATCCGGCGCTCAATGCCTATGTCGCGGTGACCGGCGACAAGGCGCGCGACATGGCCAGGGCCTCCGACGCCAGGCTGGTCAAGGGCGAGGGCCGGGCGCTGGAAGGCATTCCGCTCGGCATCAAGGACCTATTCGGTACCGAAGGCGTCCACACCCAGGCCTGCAGCCATGTGCTCGACGGCTTCAAGCCGCGCTACGAATCGACCGTTACCGCCAATCTGTGGGCCGACGGCGCGGTCATGCTGGGCAAGCTCAACATGGACGAATTCGCCATGGGCTCGTCCAACGAGACTTCCTACTATGGGCCGGTCATCAACCCTTGGCGGCGATCGCGCCTCGATACGGTGGTGATGCCGACAACGCATCAGGGCGACGGCGGCTTCGTCTCCGCCGGCGGCACCAAGACCGCACGTACCCTGGACAATGCGCAGCTGGTGCCGGGTGGTTCTTCCGGCGGTTCGGCGACCGCTGTCTCGGCCTTTCTGTGCGCCGGCGCGACGGCGACCGATACCGGCGGCTCGATCCGCCAGCCTGCCGCCTTCACCGGCACCGTCGGCATCAAGCCGACCTATGGCCGCTGCTCGCGCTGGGGCATCGTCGCCTTCGCCTCGTCGCTCGATCAGGCCGGACCGATCGCCCGCGACGTGCGCGATGCCGCGATCCTGCTCGGATCGATGGCGTCCGTCGATGCGAAGGACACGACGTCGGTCGACAGGCCGGTGCCGGACTATGAGGCAGCGATCGGCAAGCCGATCAAGGGCATGAAGGTCGGCATTCCCAAGGAATACCGCGTCGACGGCATGCCCGAAGAGATCGAGGCGTTGTGGCAGAAGGGCATTGCCTGGCTCAGGGATGCCGGCGCCGAGATCGTCGACATCTCGCTGCCGCATACCAAATACGCGCTGCCGGCCTATTACATCGTGGCGCCCGCCGAGGCTTCGTCCAACCTCGCCCGCTATGATGGCGTCCGTTACGGGTTGCGCGTGCCGGGCAAGGACATCGTCGACATGTACGAGAAGACCCGCGCCGCCGGTTTCGGCCGCGAGGTCAAGCGCCGCATCATGATCGGCACCTATGTGCTGTCGGCCGGCTATTACGACGCTTACTATCTGCAGGCGCAGAAGGTGCGCAATCTGATCAAGCGGGATTTCGAGAATGTCTTCGCCGCCGGCGTCGACGTCATCCTGACCCCGGCAACACCGTCGGCCGCCTTCGGCATCGCCGACGAGGATATGGCCGCCGATCCGGTCAAGATGTACCTGAACGACATCTTCACTGTCACCGTGAACATGGCGGGCCTGCCGGGCATCGCCGTGCCCGCCGGGCTCGACGCCAAGGGGCTGCCGCTCGGCCTGCAGTTGATTGGCCGGCCGTTCGATGAGGAAACGCTGTTCCAGACCGCTGCCGTCATCGAGCAGGCGGCCGGCACGTTCCAGCCGCAGAAATGGTGGTAGGGTCGTTTCTCATCTAGCGCATGACCCCGAAAATCGGAATCGATTTTGGAAAGGATCATCCGCAAAGATTAAAGCGTTACAGCGTCCTTTGCGCGTCCAAAGGATGCGCGGCGCTGTAATGAGGTGAGGGATGTTCTTCTATCTTTCCAAGATCTTCTGGTTCTTCATCCAACCGCTCAACCTGACGATCTTCCTGCTGCTGGCGGGGCTGATCGCCGCGGTGATCGGCCGGCGGCGACTGGCCGCCACCGGCAGCGTGCTGGCGTTTCTGATCCTTGCGCTGTCGGCATGGTCGTCACTCGGCGCCATGATGCTCAACCCGCTCGAGCAGCGTTTTCCGCGCCCGCCGCTGCCGGAGAAGGTCGACGGCATCGTCGTGCTCGGCGGTGGCCTGGAAGGCGTCATCAACCTGGCACGTGGCGGCTACGAGCTGAATGCCGGCGGTGACCGCATGGTCGAGACGGCAATCCTCGCCCGACGCTTTCCCACGGCCAAGGTGGTCGTTTCCGGCGGCACCGGCGAGCTGTTCCTGGAAGGCGAGGGCGACGCCGATACGGCACCCCGATTGCTCGGCGCGCTTGGCGTGTCACCAGAGCGGCTGATCCTGGAGAACAAATCCCGCAACACCTACGAAAATGCTGTCTTCACCAAGGCGTTGATAACGCCGAAGCCCGGGGAAACCTGGCTGCTGGTGACCTCGGCCTTCCATATGCCGCGCGCCAAGGCGCTGTTCGACAAGGCCGGTTTTGCGACACTTCCCTGGCCGGTCGACTATCGCACTTCGGGGCGGGAAGGCATTGGCCTGTTCCGCGACAACCCGGCTGATTCGCTGCAAGCGACCACCGTGGCGATCCGTGAATGGATCGGCCTCTTCGCTTATTGGCTGTCGGGCCGGATCGACCAGCCGTTCCCGGCGCCGGGCGGCTGACCGATCACGGCGCGCCGCGCCGCCGAGAAGAACTGGCGCCGCACCAGGACGGCCAGCAGCAGAAGCGTCGACAGCACGAACACCGCCGGGTCGACGAACCAGCCGAGATAGCCGATCGAGAAGAACACGCCACGCAGGCCGGAGTTGAAATGCTTGCCGGCCAGCATGTTCATCTGCGCCGCACGCCACACCGCCGTCTCGGTGACCGGGTTGCGCGAGGCTTCACCGTGCGGGATCGGCACGGCGCCGATCAGGATCGTGCAATAGTTGAACAGCCGGTAGGCCCAGCCGAATTTGAAGAAGGAAAACGCCAGGATCAGCACCAGTCCGAACACCTTTATCTGAAAGGCCGCGCGCGATGGCGCGCCACCCAGGGGCAAGGTGCTGAGCACTTCAAGAACCCGGTCGGACGCACCGAGCAAGGCAAAGCAACCGCCGAGCGCGATCAGCGAGCTGGAGGCGAAGAACGCGGTACCTTGCTGCAGGCCGCTCATGATGGCGGTGTCGACGATGCGGATCTCGCGCTCGGCCATGGTGCGCATCCAGGCTTCGCGTTGCGCATTCATCGCCGTCGTCAGCGATACGCGGCTAACCAGCTTGCCGTCGGAGGCAAGCGTGTGCAGCACCCACGCAACGAGGAAGAAAGCCAGCGCAGCGAGATCAGCAGTCGAAAGGTTGAGGGAATCGCCCATGGGCTGAATTTATCACATTCAGCGCGATCGATTCGATGACCGGCATATGGCGATTGACAACCAATGTCGCTGCCGGAGCAAACAAGGTCGGCAGGTGCTGCGCCGCGATTTCCAAAAGAGCGGAAACATCGTGGGAATTCCTATATGTAGTCCTCGACGTGACTCCAGGAGACAAAGTGTTCCTTTCGGTTTTCGACCTGTTCAAGATCGGCATCGGTCCATCGAGTTCGCACACGATGGGGCCGATGACGGCCGCGGCGCGGTTTCTCGACGAAGTCGCTGGAAATGACTGGCCGCGTCCGGCCGGCGTGAAGGTCGACCGTCTCGCCGCCAGTCTGCATGGCTCGCTCGCCTATACCGGCATCGGCCACGGCAGTGACCGCGCCGTCATTCTCGGTCTTGCCGGTCTTACGCCGCAGACTGTCGATCCCGATCAGGCTGACGGCATTGCCAGCCGCATCACCGCCGAGAAGCGCATTTCTCCACCCGGCCACCCCTGCTACCGTTTCGACCCGGCCACCGATCTGGTGCTGGACCGCAAGACGCCGCTCACCGGCCATGCCAACGGCATGGCCTTCTATGCCTATGACGCCGGCGACCGCCTGCTGCTCAAGCGCATCTACTATTCGATCGGCGGCGGCTTCGTGGTTTCTGAAGAAGAACTGCAGCGGATGAAAGCCAAGGGGTCGGTGACGACCGAAGGCAAGAAAGTGCCTTATCCCTTCAAGAATGCCGTCGAGATGCTGGCGATGGCCGGCAAAAGCGGTCTCTCCATCGCCGACATGAAGCGCGTCAACGAAGAGACACAGATGTCGCGCGAGGAGCTCGACGCCGGCCTCGACGGCATCTGGAGCGCCATGAAGGGCTGCATCGACCGCGGCCTTTCGCAGGACGGCATCATGCCGGGCGGGCTGAAGGTGCGCCGGCGCGCAAGAATGCTGCACGACAAGCTGCAGGAGCAGTGGCAGCAGAACAAACCCAATCCCTTGCTCGCCAACGACTGGCTGTCGATTTATGCGATGGCCGTGAATGAGGAGAACGCCGCCGGTGGGCGCGTGGTCACCGCGCCGACCAACGGTGCCGCCGGCACGCTGCCGGCGGTTCTGCGCTACTGGCTGCATTTCCATCCCGAGGCCGACCAGCCGAGCATCCGCGACTTCCTGCTGACGGCGGCGGCCGTCGGCGGCATCATCAAGACCAATGCCTCGATTTCGGGTGCCGAAGTCGGCTGCCAGGGCGAGGTCGGGTCCGCGTCAGCGATGGCCGCGGCCGGCCTGTGCGCGGTCATGGGCGGCACGCCCGAACAGGTCGAGAACGCCGCCGAGATCGCGCTCGAACATCATCTCGGCATGACCTGCGATCCGGTCGGCGGGCTTGTCCAGGTGCCGTGCATCGAGCGCAATGCGCTGGGCGCGGTCAAGGCGGTGACGGCCGCGTCGCTGGCCATCAAGGGTGACGGCGTCCATTTCGTGCCGCTCGACGCGGCAATCGAAACGATGCGCCAGACCGGCCTCGACATGAACGAGAAGTACAAGGAAACCAGCCTTGGCGGGCTCGCGGTCAACGTCGTCGAGTGCTGAGAGTCCTGTCAGGCTTGATATCTGTGGATTGGCACTGTGGAGAAGTCCGTCAGGCCGTTGACGCGTCGGCGTCCCGGACTAAACCTTAGCGAATGGCTCTCAACATTCTGAAACTCTGCGTCGGCTGCGACAGCGTCGAGGATCTCGAGGAATGGATCGAGTTCCGTCTCGACGAACGCCGCCGGGCCGGTGAACCGGTCGAACACTGGCATACCACGCGCATGGTGCCGACGCGCGGTGCCGAGGTCACCGATGGCGGTTCGCTCTACTGGGTGATCAAGGGCAATGTGCAATGCCGCCAGCTGATCACCGAGATCCGGCCGTTCACCGACAACGAAGGCATCGGCCGCTGCCATCTGATTCTGGATCCGCAAGTCGTGCGCACCGACTGGCAGCCGCGCCGGGCCTTTCAGGGCTGGCGCTATCTGAAGCCATCGGATGCACCGCTCGATCTTGGCAAGGGCAAGGCTGGGCTGGTCGAGATGCCGCCGAAACTCCGGCGCGAGCTTGCCGATCTCGGCTTGCTGTAGGACATCACGCCGAAGCGTTTGCCTGCCCCTGTCGGCGCTGGAGCCATTCCATCCCGATGGAATGGGATGGGGTTCGTTTGAACATGATCTCTTCCCGCAGTTTGCTGGCCCTCAATCTTGCTCCACACTGGACTTGCCAGCGGCGCGACAACGCCACATCTTGAAATTCATGAGCGAGGAGAACCTGTCGAGGTCGACAAAGGCCGTTGTCGCGCCGGCCAAGCCTGAAGGCATCGCCGTCAGGGCCGGATCGCACGGCGTTTCTGTCTTCCTGTCGGGGGCAGGCCATGATTCCGGCGCAGAAAAAGTGTTTAGGGAACTTGCGCGGCTGTCCACACGGGCAGGGAATCCGCGGGGCGGTGGGAAATGTTAGGCGCGATTATCGTTCTGGGCGCATTGCTGCTGGTGCTTCTGAGCGCAGCCACCGCGTTCCTCCGTGCGGATCCGGCCAGGCTCGCAAGCGGAATGAGAACGCTGGCGCCGATCCTGCTGGCGCTGGTGGGCGGCACCTTGCTCCTGGTCGGGCGTGAAGGGATCGGCGGTATCATCCTGTTCGCGGCAATTGCATGGTATGGCGCCACGCGCGTGAGCCGTCCGGATGCGAAGCTGGCATCTGGAAAGCGCTCAACAGTGCGGACAGCCGCGCTCGAAATGGAGCTTGATCACGAAACGGGCGGTCTCGAAGGACTCGTTCTCGCCGGCCGCCATGACGGCAAGATTCTTGGCGCGATGGGGCAGGCTGAAATGCAGCAGCTTTACCGTGAGCTCTCCGGCGATCCGGAGAGCCGGCAATTGCTAGAGACGTATCTTGACGGCAGATTTCCCGTCTGGCGCAAAAACGCTGAGACGAACGGTGGCGAAGGGTTGGGTGTTGCGCCAGGTCCGGGCGCCATGACTAAGGAGGAGGCCTACAAGGTCCTTGGTCTTGAAGCGGGGGCCGCCGCGGCGGATGTCCGCAAGGCGCACCGCCGCCTGATGCAGCGCCTGCACCCCGATATCGGCGGCACGTCTTTCCTGGCGGCGCGGATCAACGAAGCCAAGGACGTCTTGCTCTCTAATCACAACTAGTCTCCTTCGACGCAGAATTCTTCCGGGAGATGGCTCCGACGCAGCCCTACTGCTGGACGGCGTAGCACTCGATGTTCTTCTTCTTCAAAGCGGTACAGGCCTTCCAGGCGGCGGTCTTCGAACCAAAGCCACCGAAGCGGGCGCGGTAATAGGTGACGCCGTCCTTGTCGAAGGCGACGGTGAAGCCGGAAGCGTCGGCCAGCACCTTGGGTGCCTGCTTGGCGGTCTTGTCGAGGACGGCCTGCGCTTCGGACTGTTTCGGCGACGAGGCGACCTGGATGGCCCAGCCCGACGGCACCGAAGCGGTATTGACCGGGTCGACAGCGGGCGTCGGCTCGGCATAGGCGGCCACGACCTGGGCCGTGGCGACCTGCGGGGCGGAGACGATGACTGTCTTCACCTTCTTCGCCGGAACAACCGGTTTGGTTTCTTCGACCGCGGCATTGTCGTCGGAGCTGTCATCGTCCTGGGCAACGGTCGAGTCGTCGGCGACGGCTGCATCGGCTGCATCGGCGCTGGCCACGGCCACCGGCTTGTCGTCCGGCGTCGGCGCGTCGTGCTTGGGCAGCAGCACCTTGGCAAGTGCCTTGATTGGGTTGCCGCTGTCAGCCTGGGCGACCAGGGCACCGCCGCCGCGCGTCGAAGCCCTGGGCAAGTAGGTGTTGATCAGGGACGCCATCTGGTTGTCGCGGCTGCCGCCGGAGGTGCCGCCCATGACCACGGCGACGAGGCGGCGATTGCCGTCCGATACGGACGAGACGAGATTGAATCCCGAGGCGCGGGTGTAACCGGTCTTGATGCCGTCGACGCCCTTGATGCGCCCCAACAGGCGATTGTGGCCATTGATCCGCTGACGGCCATAGAGAAAGGACCGCTGCGAGAAGTAGGCGTAATACTGCGGGAAATGTTCCCTGAGCGCGATGCCGAGAGTCGCCATGTCGCGTGCCGTCGTGAACTGGCCGGGGTCGGGCAAGCCGTTGGCATTGCGGAACACGGTGCCGTTCATGCCCAGCTGTCGCGCCTTGGCGGTCATCATGCGGGCGAAACTGGTTTCGTTGCCGCCGAGCATTTCACCGAGCGCGGTTGCCGAGTCGTTCGCCGACTTGGTGACTATCGACAGGATCGCGGTGTCGACGGTGACCGAGCCGCCAGCCTTCACGCCGAGTTTGGTCGGCGCCTCGGCGGCGGCATGGGCGGAAAACACGACAGGTGAGTTCCGGCTGATCCTGCCCTTCGCCAGCGCCTCGAAGGTCAGATAGAGCGTCATCATCTTGGTGAGAGAGGCCGGATAGCGCCTGCCATCGGCATCCGCCGAGTAAAGCACCTTGCCGGTCTTGGCGTCGACGACAATGGCGGCGGACCTTGCCGCCAGTGACGAGGCGGCATCGGCAACGACGAACGTCATCGCCATGGCGACGATCATGATCGTTTTAAGGGAAGAGGTGGATTTGGAAACGATGCCCGACAACGCCTGACGCACTGATACTTCCTTTGAATTCTCGTTGCTTCGGAGGCGGCAAAGGGATCCTGCCTCACTTTCGGCCAAGCTACCGAGGCAGCGTTACCAATCCGTTTATGGTAACCGCCGCGTTCACCATTTTCTTCGGGCTTGAAGCTCTCTTTATTCGATTTTTAGCCATTGCCTGCGCAGGCAGGCCCGCAGGACCAGCGGAATATTGACTTTTGTGCGGCGCACAATATATTAGCGTGCATTGCACAAGGGCGCCCCGAAGAAGGACGCTTCAACCGTCAAGGGAATGCGTGAAATGACCCAGACCTATGAGGACTTCAGCAAATACGGCAAAGAGTTCGCCGACACCGGATTGAAGAGCTTCGCTTCGCTCTCCAAGGGCGCGCAGGCGATCGCCACTGAGGCTGGCGAATACACCAAGAAGAGCTTCGAGGCCGGCAGCGCCGTGGTCGAGAAGATCCTTTCGGCCAAGTCGCTGGAAAAGGCGATCGAGATCCAGTCCGACTATGCCAAGCAGTCTTACGAGGCGTTCGTCGCCGAGGCCACCAAGATTGGCGACCTCTATGCCGAGCTCGCCAAGGAAGCCTACAAGCCGTTCGAATCGATTGTCGCCAAGGCGAAGTAATTTCGCCTGGGCGAAGTGATTTCGCCCGACGTCACCCATATCTGGCCCTTTGGGCCCGGGACAAAGCCCGGCTGCGGAAACGTGGCCGGGTTTTTTCATGCCAATTTCAGCTCCGGGGCCTCGCGCCCCCTCACGATTGCGAAAATCGGCCGGCACGATTGAAAAAATCGGCCCGGTTTCGCCACCTAGCCATATTGTCAGCTAAACAGAAGGGCTTAAAATCGTTCATCGAACACCTACATGTCGAACTCGCATGAGGATTCGAAAGAGGCAGGAATACGTGACTATCGGTTTGACTGCCACGAGACGCGTGGTGCGAATGCAAAACGGGGACGGCGACGGCAATGAGGCCGGCCGTGGGACGGCCGTCATTACGCGCACCAAAACCAAAACCAAGAAGCCCAGCCTCTATCGGGTCCTCATCCTCAACGACGACTACACGCCCATGGAGTTCGTGGTTCATGTGCTGGAGCGTTTTTTCCAGAAGGATCGCGAAGCCGCCACACGCATTATGCTTCATGTTCACAATCATGGGGTGGGCGAGTGCGGGGTCTATACATTCGAGGTGGCCGAGACCAAAGTGTCCCAGGTCATGGATTTCGCCCGACAGAATCAGCATCCGCTGCAATGCGTGATGGAGAAGAAGTGAGGTAACATGCCGGCTTTCTCCCAAGGCCTGGAAAAGGCGCTTCACCAGGCGCTGACGCTCGCCAATGAGCGGCACCATGAATATGCAACCCTTGAACATCTGCTGCTCGCGCTCATCGATGACACCGAGGCGGCCGCCGTTATGCGCGCCTGCAATGTCGATCTCGACGAACTGAAGCACACGGTGCTCACCTATATCGACACCGAGCTCGACAATCTCGTCACCGGCTACGACGAGGACTCCAAGCCAACAGCCGGTTTCCAGCGCGTCATCCAGCGCGCGGTGATCCATGTGCAGTCGTCGGGCCGCGAGGAAGTGTCGGGCGCCAACGTGCTCGTCGCCATCTTCGCCGAGCGCGAGAGCCATGCCGCCTATTTCCTGCAGGAACAGCAGATGACCCGCTATGACGCGGTCAACTACATCTCGCACGGCATCGCCAAGCGTCCCGGTGCATCCGAGACGCGCTCGCCACGTGGCGCCGATGACGAACAGGGCGGCCAGAACGGCGCCGAGCCTCAAGAGGAAGGCGGCAAGAAAAAGCAGCAGCAGGACGCGCTGACCGCATATTGCGTCAACCTCAACAACAAGGCCAAGGCCGGCAAGATCGATCCGCTGATCGGCCGCGAGTTGGAGATCAACCGCACCATCCAGGTGCTGTGCCGCCGTTCCAAGAACAACCCGCTCTATGTCGGTGATCCCGGCGTCGGCAAGACGGCGATCGCCGAGGGCCTCGCCAAGCGCATCGTCGAGGGCGATGTTCCCGAAGTGCTGCACAACGCCACCATCTTCGCGCTCGACATGGGCACGCTGTTGGCCGGCACGCGCTATCGCGGCGATTTCGAGGAACGGCTGAAGCAGGTCGTCAAGGAACTCGAGGATTATCCAGGTGCCGTGCTGTTCATCGACGAGATCCATACGGTGATCGGGGCCGGGGCGACATCGGGCGGTGCCATGGACGCATCCAACCTGTTGAAGCCGGCGCTGTCGTCGGGTGCGATCCGCTGCATCGGCTCGACCACCTACAAGGAGTTCCGCCAGTTCTTCGAGAAGGACCGCGCTTTGGTTCGGCGCTTCCAGAAGATCGACGTCAACGAGCCGACCATCGAGGACGCCATCGAGATCATGAAGGGTCTGAAGCCCTACTATGAGGAGTTCCACAAGGTGAAGTTCACCAACGAGGCGATCAAGGCCTCGGTGGAACTGTCGGCCCGCTATATCAACGACCGCAAGCTGCCGGACAAGGCGATCGACGTGATCGACGAGACCGGCGCCTCGCAGATGCTGGTGCCCGAGGCGAAGCGCAAGAAGACCATCGGCATCAAGGAGATCGAAGCGACGATCGCCACCATGGCCCGTATCCCGCCGAAGACGGTTTCGGCCGACGACGAGAAGGTGCTGCAGGGCCTCGACGTCGAGCTGAAGCGCGTCGTCTATGGTCAGGACACCGCGATCACCGCGCTGACCTCGGCCATCAAGCTGGCACGTGCCGGCCTGCGCGAGCCGGAAAAGCCGATCGGTTCCTACCTGTTCTCGGGGCCAACCGGCGTCGGCAAGACCGAAGTGGCCAAGCAATTGGCCGCCTCGCTCGGCGTCGAACTGATCCGCTTCGACATGTCGGAATACATGGAACGCCACACCGTATCGCGGCTGATCGGCGCGCCTCCCGGCTATGTCGGCTTCGACCAGGGCGGTCTTCTGACCGATGGCGTCGACCAGCATCCGCACTGCGTGCTGTTGCTGGACGAAGTCGAGAAGGCGCATCCGGACCTGTTCAACATCCTGTTGCAGGTGATGGACCACGGCAAACTGACCGACCACAACGGCAAGCAGATCGACTTCCGCAATGTGATCCTGATCATGACCACCAATGCGGGTGCATCCGATGCGCAGCGCGCGGCGATCGGTTTCGGTTCGACCAAGCGCGAAGGCGACGATGTCGAGGCGATCAACCGGCTGTTCACGCCGGAGTTCCGCAACCGGCTCGATGCGATCATTCCGTTCGGCTCGCTGCCAGTGCCGGTCATCCATCAGGTGGTGCAGAAGTTCGTCATGCAGCTCGAGGCCCAGCTGTCGGAACGTGGCGTCACCTTCGACCTGTCCCCGGAGGCGATCGCCTGGCTGGCCGACAAGGGCTATGACGAGCGCATGGGGGCGCGGCCGCTCGGCCGGGTCATCCAGGAGCACATCAAGAAGCCGCTGGCTGACGAGGTGCTGTTCGGCAAGCTGAAGAAGGGCGGCACGGTGCGCGTCACCGTCGAGAAGAAGGAAACCGGCGAGACCGGCCTGAAGCTCGAATCGCTCGCCGACGAGGCTCCGGTCAAGCCGAAGAAGGAAGAGCCTGAGGATGCTCCCAAGCCGCGCAAGGCCGTGGCGAAAAAGCCCGCGGCGAAGAAGCTGGTGATGCAGAAGCCGGAGCCCAAGGGCAAGGACGGCGGCAAGCGCAGCCTCGTGCCGCAACTGCCACGAAAGAACTGACCCTGACGAAAGTCGAAAAAGCCCCGGAAACGGGGCTTTTTTCATTGGCTCAACGGGTGCAGGTGACCATTCAGATAGCCATCCTGAACGGTGCGCCACGATCGGAAAGTCGAGGATCGTCCAGGCCATTCAAAGCCGATGATCGAAGGCTGAACGTCACCGCACCGCCAGCGCTGCCCGTATCTTTTCGGCATTCCGCGCCAGCACTTCGGGCTTCTCCATCCCGCCCGTGTGCGGCTTCAGCGGGACGCCGTCGAAGCGCGGGATGACATGCACGTGAAGATGATAGACGGTCTGCCCCGAGGCCGGCTCATTGAACTGCAGGATGGTCACGCCATCGGCGCCGAAGGCTCCCTTCACCGCCAACGCCACTTTCTGGACGACCGTGAAAAGCGGACCGAATGTCGATGGATCGGCGTCGAGCAGGTTGCGCGACGGCGCCTTCGGCACCACGAGCGTATGGCCCGGCCCTTGCGGCATCACGTCCATGAACGCCACCACAGCCTCATCCTCGTAGACGCGGTGCGAAGGGATTTCGCCGCGCAGGATCTTGGCGAAGATGTTGTCGGTGTCATAGGCGGTTTCAGCCATGGCGAACGCTCCGGATTGTGGTTCGCCCGGTGTAGCCGAAGCCTCCCGTGGGCGGCAAGGCAATCAGGCGAGGTCGACCATGCCTGCATCGACAAGCGTGCGGTGGAAACGCCTTTTGCGCGGCGATGCGCTTTCGAAGTAAGGCGCGGCGCACTCGTTCAACAAGGCGGCTCGCGTGGCGAACACCGCATCGAGCGGCAGCCCGGCCGCCAGCAAGGTCAGCGTCGACAGGAAGGCCGAATCGAGCACCGGCGGAGCAGGGAGATCGTCCGGCAGTTCGCCGTTGATGGGCTCGATCGCGTAAAATGTCTCGCGCAAGGCCAGGTCGGAAGGCGGCAAGCCAGTAAGCGATGTGGTGAACGACGGCTGGTGGTCGCCATAGCGAATGATGATGGCCGGTTGGCCGTCCAGCAGGACTTCGAGCCGTTTGCGAAAGGACGCATAAGCCGCGACGCTCTCGGCCAACCGCACGACATATTCGCCGTAAGATGCGACGCCGGTCGCGGCGACGGCTTCGCGGCGCAGTTCAGCATGCCGGTCGACCGGGAAAACGCGGCGGCGGTGGTCGCCATGGTTCATGAGTGTCGTTATCGAGAGAAAGCAGGGCCTGCCGTCCGCCAAGCGGCGCGAAAGCTGATCGAGCCCATGGTCATAAAGTTGCCCGTCATGATTTTCCCGCTTCCAGCGCTCGGCATCGAACGGGGGCGGCAAGGTTTCGGCATAGCTGACATCATCGAAGCCGATCGACTTGTAGAACCGGCCGCAACTGACGAAGGAAGGCCGGTCGCAGCTGATATGCGACACGCTGTAGCCGATACCGGTCAGGACAGAGGGAAGCGCATGCCGCACGCGCCCGCTCAGAAGATGAAAGACGAAGCGGCTGTCGTTCCCAAACGACAGCGAGGAGAGACCCGTCAGCACCGAAAATTCCGTCTGCAGGGTGCTGCCGCCAAAGACGTCGACATGCAGCGTTCCACAGAGGCTGTCCGGCGGCGTGAAGAACGGCTCGAATGCCTGATTGACGGGTATGCCGAGCCGTCGCGGGTCAAATGTCGATTCATGCATGATCATGACGATATGCGGCGGTTTCTCATACGCCGACCGTCTTTGCCGGCACTGGCGGCAAGAGCGGCAGCGGGTCCGGATCGATGTCGACAAAGCCTGGCAGCCGCGATGGACCCGCGCCGAACCATGAGGCGACAAAGGCGGAGAGATGAACCCGGTCGTCGGTCAGGTGGTGGAAGCGAAATCGCTTCAACCCTCCACTCACCCAGAAAACGCATAGATATACGATTGCCGTCGCCCCGAACAACGCTAGTCGCTGTGGCAACGGCATTGCCGGCTCTGCAAACGTCAACGCCAGAACAACGATCAGTGCGAGGATCGCGATCATGCCGGCCAGGGCGGGAATTGCCATGCGCGCGTGGTCGGCCAGAACAGTTCGAAAACTGCTTGCCGCGAGATGACAGATATCGCCGGCCAGGAAATTGAAACCGAGATGACGATATTTCAGTTTGGAAACGATGCCGATCGCCGCGGTCAACATCAACGCAGCCCACAAGGCGACGACGTTGCCTGGAAAAACGAGATGCGCGAGGCCAAAGAGAAGAAAGAAGGTTGCAAAGCCAAGGGGCCACGCCGAGCGCTTGCCTTCCAGCCAGGCAACCAGCAACGAGGCGGCCACGAGTCCCGCCGCACCGAGCCATTGCCCGACACCCAGAGATCCCAAACCCTGCATGCTTCCCCCGTGGGTGCCTGAGCACCCATGCCCCGAGCTTGGCTTAGCGGATTCCGGCTGGACGGTAAACAGCGGCGGCTGCCACGCCGAAAGGCCTGTTATTCCTCCAGGTCTTTGCGGAACGGGGTGTGCTCTCCCAGATATTCGCCCATCCGTTCCACCTCGCGCCGTTCGCGCTTGAGATAGTCGGCAACAGCGTTGCGCAGCCCGGGATGGGCGATGTAGTGCGCGGAATGCATGGTCACCGGCTGGTAGCCGCGCGCCAGCTTGTGTTCGCCCTGCGCGCCCGCCTCGACCACCTTCAGCTTGCGCTCGATGGCGAAGTCGATCGCCTGATGGTAGCAGACCTCGAAATGCAGGAAGGGGTGGTCCTCGATGCAGCCCCAGTTGCGGCCATAGAGCGCGTCGGAGCCGATGAAATTTATGGCGCCGGCAACATAGCGCCCGTTGCGCCTGGCCATGACCAGCAGGATGTCGTCGGCCATGCGCTCGCCGATCAGCGAGAAGAACTGGCGGTTGAGATAGGGCCGGCCCCATTTGCGGCTGCCGGTGTCCATGTAGAAGGCGAAGAAGTCGTCCCAGGCCTTTTCGGTGAGGTCCTTGCCGGTCAGCCAGTCGATCGAGATGCCGTCGGCGAGCGCCTCGCGCCTTTCCTTCTTCATCGCCTTGCGCTTGCGCGAGGCGAGGGTGGCGAGGAAATCGTCGTAGGTTGAAAAGCCTTCGTTGAAGAAGTGGAACTGCTGGTCGGTGCGATGCAGGAAACCTGCCGCTTCCAGCACCTCCACGTCGCTCTCCTGCGCGAAGGTGACATGTGCGGAAGAGACGCCAAGCTTGTCGGTGACCGCCTTCAGTCCGGCAGCCAGCCCGGCCTTCACGGTGCCGATGTCCTCGCCCCTGGTGACCAGCAGGCGAGGGCCGGTGACCGGCGTGAACGGCACCGAGCATTGCAGTTTGGGATAGTAGCGACCGCCGGCACGATCGAAGGCATCCGACCAGCCATGATCGAACACATATTCGCCCTGGCTGTGCGACTTGAGATAGCACGGGACCGCACCGAGCAGCCTGCCTTGCGCGTTCTCCAGCCTCAGGTGATGACCTTGCCAGCCGGTGCGCCGCACGGCGCAACCAGACTCTTCGAGTGCGCTCAGAAAAGCGAATGAAACAAGGGGGTTGTAGCCGTTTTCCGTGCCGCTGCGCGTGGTGCCGCCGAAGCTGTTCCACTCATCGCAGGTGAAAGCGCCGATGCCCGCGGCGACGCGGATCGAATAGTCCGCATTTGCTGTCTGCCCATCGCCGTCGTCGCCCTGATCCATGAGGCTTATTTAAGCTCCGTCCGGCTTGGTACAAGTCACGTTTCAGGCAACCCGACCTCAGGCCGCATTGACAAGATCGGGCTCGAATCCTTCGAACGTCATCTGGTCGGCGTATTTGAAGGTCAGGTCGACAGCCGGCTGGTCGTGCACGGTCCAGGTGATCACTGGCATGCCGAGCTTTTCACGCACAAAGCTGACGAACCGGTTCGGCAGATCACCGGCGGCGTAGGAAGTGAAGGCGATCTCGTGCGCCAGCATGGCGAAATGTGCCTCGATCAGCTGGTTTTCCTTGCCATAGGCGGTCAATCCGGCCGGAATGCCCGGCGCGTGTTTGGAAAAATCGCGGATCAGCCAGTGATCGAACGACATGATCGCCGCTTTACCCTTGTAGCGCTTCAGGATCTTGCCGACACGCGCCACGAGGCCCTCGTCGCGGCCGGGAACCCCTTTCAACTCCACCACCATCGGTACGCGGCCATCGACCAGGTCGAGCGCTTCCCGCAGCGTCGGCACATGGTCAGCCGTGCCACCGACTTTCAGCGCACCCATCTCAGCCGCGGTGCGCTGCCAGACGAAGCCGTCCTGTCCGGTCAGCCTTTGCAGGTCGCCATCATGGATGATGACGGGAACGCCGTCAGACGACAGATGCACGTCGCATTCGATGGCATAGCCGCGCTCGGCCGCCGCAGCGAAAGCGGAAAGCGTGTTTTCCCATCGCGTCTTGTTCATGTCGTGGAAGCCGCGATGGGCGACGGGCCGGGCGGTCAGCCAGGATAGGTCGGTCATGGTTGTCTCCTGGCTCATTCGACTTCGAAGATCGCTTCGATCTCCACTGCGGCATTAAGCGGCAGGGACGCCGTGCCGACGGCGGAGCGGGCATGCTTGCCGCGCTCGCCGAGTGCCGCGACCAGGAAATCGGAGGCGCCGTTGGCGACCAGATGCTGTTCGACAAAATCCGGCGTGGAGGCGACGAAGACGGTGATCTTCACCAGGCGGCGGATTTTCTCGAGGTCGCCGAGTGCGGCCTTGGCCTGCGCCAGGATGTTGATCGCGCAGTACTTTGCCGCGTCCTTGCCGGCCGCGGTGTCGGCATCCCGGCCAAGCGGGCCGCTCGCCTGCAGCTTGCCGTCCTTGAGCGGCAACTGTCCGGCGGTGAACAGCAGGTTGCCGGTTCTGCAATAGGGCACGTAGTTGGCGGCGGGCGCGGCGGCGACAGGAAGTGTCACGCCCAGATCGCTTAGCCGCTTTTCGATTGTCTCACTCATTGGTTTTCCCTATTGCTGGAAGGCGCCGCGCTGGCCGGGCCGAAATTGCTATTTTTGCCTCGCTTCCGCCACGACTTTTTTTAAGCTGGACCATCTTTCCCTGCGGCCTGCCACCAGCCGCGACGATCGGAGCACCTCATGCGCGCAATGCGCTTTGCATTTCCTGCCGTTCTGTTATCGGCGGTCTTCTCGATGGGCCCTGCTTTTGCCGTGCCGGCACTGCAAGCGCATCGCGCTGTTTACGACCTCACGCTCGACAAGGCTTCCGATCGCTCTGGGATAACAGGCATATCCGGCCGCATGGTCTATGAGTTCAACGGCTCGGCTTGCGAAGGCTATACGGTGAAATTCCGCTTCGTCACCCAGATCGTCACCGCCGACAACACGAGGCTGACGGACCAGCAGACGACCACTTTCGAAGATGCGGAAGGCAAGACATTCTCGTTCGTGACGAAATCCTTCGTCGACCAGAACCTCGACAAGGAGGTCAAGGGCATCGCGACGAAAGAGACAAAGGGGCTCAAGGTCGATATCGACAAGCCCGAAAAGAACAGCCTCGAGCTGGCCGCGACCCAGTTTCCGACGCAGCATCTGGTCGAGCTGATCGGCAAGGCCGAGAAGGGCGAGAGCTTCTATGAAACCAACCTGTTCGACGGCTCCGAGGACGCCAACAAGGTGATGACCACCACTGTCGTGGTCGGCAAGAAAACCGATGCCGACAAGACCGACCCGGAGGCGCCGGCGCTGGCGAAGCTCGCCACCGACAAATACTGGCCGGTCGAGATCGCCTATTTCGACGGTACCGACAAGTCAGGCGAAGAGGTGCCCGAATACCGGATCAGCTTCAAGCTGCATGAGAACGGCATCACCCGCGACCTCGTCATGGACTATGGCGACTTCTCGATGACGGGAAAGCTGGTCAATCTTTCATTGTTCGACCAGTCGAAAGCCTGCCCCACGAAATAGTGCCGTGGCTGACGCTTTTGACTAACCTCGACACGGCGCCCGCGCGGTCAAGGACTTGAACGCGCCGCAATTGCTTCTCACCTTCTCTCTCGGATTTTGCGGGGGAGCAGCTTGAGCAGGATCGATGTTTTCGTGGCGCCAAGGCCCAACCCGGCGCTGATCAACATCATGACGTCGGTCAACCGGATCGTCATGCTGCGGGGTGTCCCGGGCCTTCGCGATATCTTGCCGTTCAACCGCCTGGCCGGGTTGCGCGGCGTCGCCAACATCCGTCACATCGATTTTCCCGATGCCGACCTTCAGCGGCTGCGGGCCAGTTGCGGTACAGGCAAGGCCACCTTCATCACGCCCAATCATCCCGAGTTCTTCACCGACTGGATGATCGACAAGGAGATCGTGTCGCAGGTCAGCCCGCTCACGGCCTCCTGGGCGACGAACGGTGTCGTCAACGGTCTCGGCCGGCTGATGCAGAAATTCTGGCTGGCCAACAACCTGATCGCCCAGATACCCGGCAACAGCGCTGCCGCCAGGGAGCACTCGGTGGCCTGGGCCGTGAAAGGACATGGCGTGCTCCTGCACCCCGAAGGCGGCGTCGGCTGGCACGGCAATGTCGTTGCGCCATTGCTGCCGGGCGCCGTGGAAATGGGGCTCGAAGCTCTCAGGCAGGGGCGGGCGGCTGATCCGAATTTCAAGGTCTGGATCGCGCCGGTGGTCTGGAAACTCGCCTTCACCGGGAATGTGGAGCGGGCGCTGGCAAAGGAGTGCGCCTATGTCGAGCGAAATCTGAAAATCGAGCGCAACCCCACCGACACGCTGCCGCAGCGCATCCATCAAATCTATTCGATGCTGCTGGCCCGCGATGAGGCCGCCTGGGCCATGCCATCCGACGAAAGCGCACCCTATGCCGAGCGCCAGCAGGTGTTGCTGCTCGCGCTGGGCCGCCGGCTTGGTGAAGCCATCTCATTCGACGCTGCCGACGCCCCCATCGCCGAGCTTCTGCGGCGGTCGCGCCGCTGGCAGCGCGAGAACGCCGGCGATGTCGAACGTCAGAAGCGGGTCCGCGCGCTCGCCGACACGATCCAGAGATTGCAACGTGTCGGGTCCTGGGCGTCGGCCAATCCGAGCATCACGCAGGAGGAGATCGCCGAACATCTGAAACGGATTCGCAACGACTATTGCAGGAGCGGACTGCGCGACACGATGAACCGGTTCATTCCGCAGCCGGTCGGGCCGCGTTGCGCCCATATCCGGGTGCCCGATCCACTTGGTCTGCATGCCTATGCCGGCTCGGTCGAGGATGCGGTTGCCGAGTTGCACCGGCGTATGCAGGAAACAGTGACCGGCACGGTGGTGGAAGTCGAGGCCGGTCGCGGCTTCATTTTCCATCCGAATCCCTTCTATCATCGCTAGGCGGGTTCCGACCGGCGCGAACTGAAGGAATGCGGCGAGCCTCATGGCGGTCTATGTCGACGCGGCGATCTGGAAATGGGTTGGTCATCGCTGGTGCCATCTGCTCGCCGACGACACCGACGAGTTGCATCGCTTCGCCGCGGAGCTTGGCATCAAGCGCTCATCCTACCAGGGACCACCCAAGACATCGGCGCCGCACTATGACATAACCGGCTTCGAGCGCGACCGCGCGGTGCGGCTCGGCGCCATCGAATGCAGCCGCGAGGAGATCGTCGCGATCTTCAGGCGGGTGAGGGTGCCGAACGGCAAGGTAAAGCGCTGACGGCAGGGCGCGCATCGTCGCACGCCGGACCACAGAAGCCACACGACTTGCGTTTGTCGCGCATCCCCTCTATATGCGCGCTCATTCCACACACGGACTTTGGTGTCTGCCCGGGAGAAATCCGGCTGAAACCTCCGGTGGCGTTCGAGGACAAAGTCCAAGAATGCCTGTGTCCGTGGAGGCTAACCGGAAAGGAAATAAGAATGGCTCTGCCTGATTTCAGCATGCGCCAGCTTTTGGAAGCTGGCATTCACTTCGGCCACCAGACCCACCGCTGGAACCCGAAGATGGCGCCCTACATCTATGGCGCTCGCAACAACATCCACATCATCGACCTCTCGCAGACGGTGCCTTTGCTGCACCAGGCGTTGAAGCAGGTTTCCGACACTGTCGCCAAGGGCGGCCGCGTGCTGTTCGTCGGCACCAAGCGCCAGGCTTCGGACATTGTTGCCGACGCCGCTCAGCGTTCGGCCCAGTATTATGTCAACTCCCGCTGGCTTGGCGGCATGCTGACCAACTGGAAGACGATCTCGAACTCGATCCGGCGCCTGCGCAAGCTCGACGAGATGCTGGCCGGCGAGGCACAGGGCCTGACCAAGAAGGAGCGCCTGAACCTCGACCGCGAACGCGAGAAGCTCGACAAGGCGCTCGGCGGCATCAAGGACATGGGCTCGACGCCCGATCTGATGTTCGTGATCGACACCAACAAGGAAGCGATCGCCATTCTCGAGGCCAAGCGCCTCGGCATTCCGGTGGTCGCCATCATCGATTCGAACTGCGATCCGGACAAGATTGATTTCCCGATCCCCGGAAATGACGACGCGGCCCGCGCCATCCAGCTGTATTGCGATCTGATCGCCAAGGCTGCGATCGACGGCATCGCCCGTCAGCAGGGCGCGCTCGGCGTCGATATCGGCGCTTCCATCGAAGCTCCGGTCGAGCCGGCGCTCGACCCGGCCCCGGCATCGGAAACCCCCGAAGCCTGATAGTCGAAGGCCGGTTGCGGCCTTCATCTTTCTCGTATTTTGGCACGCTAAACAGACGCATCATCGAGTACCGATGGTGCGTCGGTGCATTTAAAACAAAGAGGCGACAATGAGCATTTCGGCTGCACAGGTCAAAGAACTCCGCGACTTGACCGGCGCGGGCATGATGGACTGCAAGGCGGCGTTGACCGAGACCAACGGCAACATGGAAGAGGCCGTCGACTGGCTGCGCAAGAAGGGTATTTCCAAGGCCGACAAGAAGGCTGGGCGCACCGCGGCCGAGGGCCTGATCGGCGTCGACAACGGCGTGCGCGAAGCCGCCGTGGTGGAAGTCAATTCCGAGACCGACTTCGTTGCCCGCAATGCGGCGTTTCAGGAAATCGTCGCCAATGTCGCCAAGCTCGCTCTGGCCTATGGCACGACGGAGGCCGTGGCCGCCGCGAAGTATCCGGGTTCGGACAAGTCGGTTGCCGACACCATCAAGGACGCTGTCGGCACCATTGGTGAAAATATGGGCTTCCGCCGCTCCGCCAAGCTGACCGTTCCGCACGGTGCGGTCGCCAGCTACGTCCACAACGCGGTTGCCGACGGCCTTGGCAAGCTCGGCGTGCTGGTCGCGATCGAGACCACGGGCAATGAGCATGCCGCCAACGCCTTTGGCCGCCAGGTCGCCATGCATGTCGCCGCCACCAACCCGATGGCGCTGACCGCCGAGCAGATCGATCCGGCAGCGGTCGAGCGCGAGAAGGCGATCTTCTCCGACCAGGCACGCCAGTCCGGCAAGCCGGAAGCGATCATCGAGAAGATGGTCGAGGGCCGCCTGCGCAAGTTCTATGAAGAGGTCGTGCTGCTGAAACAGGCCTTCGTGCTCAATCCCGACATCACCGTCGAGAAGGCGCTGAAGGATGCCGAGAAGGAGATCGGCGCGCCGGCCAAGATCTCGGCCTATCTCCGTTTCGCGCTGGGCGAAGGCATCGAGAAGGAAGAGACCGATTTCGCGGCGGAAGTCGCGGCGGCGGTCAAGAAGTAAGGCTGCCTTCGGGCAATTTATCCTTCTGACGAGATTTTCGGCCGGGCGTCCGCAGGGGTGCCCGGCCGATTTCTTGCGCGGTATCGATGAAGGCCCGGAGTTTCGGTGCCATGGACGCTCGGCGCGGGAAATAGAGGAAGGCTCCCGGCTCCTCGATCGAGGTCTCGCGCAGCACCTCGACCAACCGCCCCGCCTCGATATCGGCTCGCACCAGCGGTTCGAACAGATAGGCAAGGCCGATGCCGGCCAATGCCATGTCGCGCGCCGACAGCGAATCGGTGACAATGGCGCTGCCACGCGTCTCGAAGCCGATATCCTTGCCGTGGTCGGACAGATCCCAGCGGTAGAGCGCGCGTGATCGCAGCATCCGGTAACCGATGCAGTTGTGCTGGGAGAGATCCACCAGCGTTCGCGGCTTTCCGTGTTGGCCGATATAGGCCGGGGAGGCGACAATGACTGTCCGGAACGGCGGGGTGAGGCGCACCGCCACCATGTCGTCCGCGATCATCTCGCGCAGCCGGATTCCGGCGTCGAAGCCTTCGCCGACGATATCGCTCAGGCGGTCATCGGTCACGATCTCGACCGTCACATCGGGAAAGCGCACAGCCATCGCCGACAGAACGGGCATCAGCGCCAGCGGCAAGGCCAGTCGTGGTGCATTGATCTTGAGAAGCCCGCTCGCCCTGCCCTTGATCGAGCGAATGCGCTCGATCCTGTCCGCGATGTCCTTCAGCGCCGGTTCCGCCGCGGCCACAAGCGCCTCGCCGGCCTCGGTCAAGCCGACGCTGCGCGTCGTTCGGGCAAACAACGGCTGGCCGATCCGTTCCTCCACCAGCCGCACCGCATGGCTGACGGCGGACGGGCTCATGCCAAGTTCGGCGGCGGCTAGCGCGAAGCCGCCGCGCCGCGCAACGGCGACGACGACGGGAAGGTGGCTGAGGAGATCACGATCCATTCATGCATGATATCGCATAGTCCATGCGGATAATACACCCTTATCAACCGGGACGGGCGGGAGCATCTACGCCGCATCGCCGCAATTGGCGAAGCAGGAGACAATGATGACCATGTACTACACCCTCGGCCGCAGCGGCTTGCGTGTCAGCAGGCTCGCGCTCGGCACCATGACTTTCGGTACGGAATGGGGCTGGGGCGCCGACAAGGAGACGGCGCGCGCCCTGGTCGACGCCTATCTCGAGGCAGGCGGCAATTTGTTCGACACCGCCGACCTCTACACCGGAGGCACGGCCGAAACCTGGCTTGGCGAATTCATCGCCGAGCGCGGACTGCGCGATAAAGCGGTCATCGCCACGAAATTTACCTACAACGCCGAACCCGGCAACCCCAATGCCGGCGGCAATGGCCGCAAGACGATAATACGAGCCGTTGAGGGTTCCCTGAAACGGCTAGGCACCGACTACATCGATCTCTACATCCTTCACACCTGGGACAGGCTGACACCGCCCGAAGAGGTGATGCGCACGTTGGACGACCTGGTTCGTGCCGGAAAGATCCGCCATGTCGGTCTGTCGAACGTGCCGGCCTGGTATGCGAGCCGGGCCCAGGCCGTGGCCGAGCATCGCGGCTACGAGCCGGTTTCGGCGCTGCAGCTCGAATATTCGCTGGCCGAGCGCAACATCGAGCATGAATTCGTGCCATTCGGCACCCGCCATGGCGCCGGCATCATGGTCTGGAGCCCGTTGGCGAGCGGCCTTCTCAGCGGGAAATACCGTTCCGGCGCGGACGGCAAGGCAAGTGGCAGGCTGGAAACGATGCGCGGTTCGACCAATCCCGGTTTCCAGAAATTCAACGACCGCAATTGGGAAATCGTCGCCGAACTGGAGAAGGTCGCCGATCAGATCGGCCGCAGCATGGCCCAGGTCGCGGTGAACTGGGCCGCGACCAGCCCCGGCATTGCGTCCGTGATCATCGGCGCGACCAAACTGGATCAGCTCAAGAACAATCTGGGCGCGCTCGATTTCGACATTCCGGCGGACCTGCGGGCGCGTCTCGATACCGTCAGCAAGCCGGTCACGCCCTTTCCCTATTCGTTCTTTGGCGCCGAGATCCAGGGCGGCATAACGGGAGGATTGGCCGTCGGCGACAAGCCGCTCGGCTACACGCCCGACCTTTTGATGCAGGGCAGCTTTGCCGGCGTTTCCTAGAAGATCGTCCCTGGATTTCCGCCTTGGGCGCCGCGTGACATCGCGGCGCCCTTCGTGTATCGGAAAACGGCATCGCGCCATTGTCGGGGCGGCGCCTGCGCGAGGGTAGCCACCCTGAACGCGCCATACGCAAAATGACGAGGCCCAGATGACGGTGAAGCCCCTCTACCGACGTGTCTTGCTGAAAGCGTCGGGCGAAGCATTGATGGGCGAACAGCATTTCGGCATCGACGTATCCGTCGTCGATCGTATCGCCGGCGACATCGCCGAGGCTCGCGCCTTGGGCATCGAGGTCGGCGTCGTCATCGGCGGCGGCAACATCTTTCGCGGCGTGGCCGTCGCCTCCAAGGGCGGCGATCGCGTCACCGGCGACCACATGGGCATGCTTGCCACGGTCATCAATTCGCTGGCGCTGCGCACGTCGCTGAACAAGATCGGCGTCGACGCCGTGGTGCTTTCCGCGATCGCCATGCCCGAGCTCTGCGAGAGCTTTTCGCAACGCCAGGCGACCGCCTACATGAACCAGGGCAAGGTGGTGATCTTTGCCGGCGGCACCGGCAATCCGTTCTTCACCACTGATTCGGCGGCGGCACTGCGCGCGGCGGAAATCGGCGCCGACGCGCTGTTCAAGGGCACGCAGGTCGACGGTGTCTACTCGGCCGACCCGAAGAAGGACCCGAATGCGACGCGTTTCGAGCGCATCAGCCATGGCGAAGTCATAAAACGCGGCCTCTCCATCATGGATACGGCAGCGATTGCACTTGCGCGTGAAAACAACATTCCGATAATCGTCTATTCGATCCACGAAAAGGGTGGTTTTGGCGATATTCTGAGGGGCGGCGGCCGCTGCACGGTCGTCGCGGACGATTGATCCGGGGCCGGATCCCGAAAAAAGGGAAACCGGCTTTCGAAAATCAGGCTCGAACACGGGGTCTTGCCCCCGAAGCAGTGAACCCGCGTCAGACGGGTCGAGGAGACTAGGATGAGTGGTGAGTATGACGATCTCAAGCGGCGCATGGATGGGGCAATCGCCGCGTTCAAGCATGATCTGGCTTCGCTGCGGACCGGTCGCGCCTCCAGCAATCTGCTCGACGCGATCCAGGTGCAGGCTTACGGCACCACCATGCCGATCAACCAGGTGGCCAACGTCTCGGTGCCGGAGCCGCGCATGATTTCGGTGTCGGTCTGGGACAAATCGATGGTCGGTGCGGTCGACCGCGCCATCCGCGAATCCAATCTGGGCTTCAACCCGATCGTCGACGGCACCAATCTCAGAATTCCGCTGCCGGAGCTCAACGAACAACGCCGCAAGGAACTGGTCAAGATCTCGCACGGCTACGCCGAGAATGCCCGTGTCGCCGCACGCCATGTGCGTCGCGACGGCATGGACTTCCTGAAGAAGGCGGAGAAGGACGGCGACATCAGCGAGGACGACCAGCGCAAGCGCTCCGACCAGGTCCAGAAACTGACCGACGAGACGATCAGCACCATCGATCACCTGCTTTCCGATAAGGAAGCTGAAATCATGCAGGTTTAGGGTCGGTCGGCAGCGGCTGGCTCGAAAGCGAGAACATGGCAACGCCCGCGCATGTCGCGATCATCATGGACGGAAACGGACGCTGGGCCAAGGCGCGCGGCATGCCGCGGCTTGCCGGTCATCGCGCCGGTGTCGAGGCGCTGCGCAAGACGGTGCGCGCGGCACCTAGTCTCGGCATCTCCTACCTGACTGTCTATGCCTTCTCGTCGGAGAACTGGTCGCGACCAAAGTCCGAAGTCAGCGACCTGATGGGCCTCCTGAAGCTTTTCATCCGCCGCGATCTCGCCGAGTTGCACCAGAGCGGTGTGCGGGTCAGGATCATCGGCGACAGGGCAGGGCTGCAGCCCGACATCCGAGGGTTGCTCGATGAAGCCGAATCGCTGACCGCCGGAAATGAATCGCTGACGCTGGTGATTGCCTTCAACTATGGTGGACGCGACGAGATCGTTCGCACGGCACGCAAGCTGGCTTCGGCCGTGGCGCGTGGCGAACTCGACAGCGAGGCGATCACCGCCGAAAGCTTTGCCGGCTGTCTCGACACGCATGGCATTCCCGACCCGGAACTGGTCATACGCACCAGCGGCGAGCTCCGGCTGTCGAATTTCCTTTTGTGGCAGGCCGCCTATAGTGAGCTCGTCTTCCTGCCTTGCTTCTGGCCCGACTTCAGCCGCGAGCACCTTGCCGAGGCCTTGCGCGAGTTTGCCGGCCGCGAACGCCGTTTTGGCGGACTCGGCCCGCAGGACGTCGCTTCGCGACCGGCCGCGAGATGAGCAATCTTCAGCTCCGCGTCATTTCGGCAATCGTGCTTGCCATCATTACCCTTGGCTTGACCTGGTTTGGAGGTCTGCCCTTCAGGTTGCTTTGCGCCGTGATGTCGGCGGTGATCTTTTACGAATGGACGCGCATGTCGCGCCCGACCGAGGGCACGGGCCTGGGTTTCCTGCCCGAAGCACTGCTTGTTGTTTTCATTGGCGCCTTGATTGCCGGCCTTGCCGCATCCTGGCTGCTGCCTCTTGTCGTGATCGTGGTTGCCGCAACGGCGATTGCCGCCTCGATTCGCAAGGCCGGACAATGGGATGCGGCCGGCCTTGCCTACGCCACGGTTTCCGGCCTGTCGCTTGCTTTGCTGCGCGATGGCGACCGCTCAGGCCTCGTTGCCATACTGTTTCTGTTCGCGGTCGTCTGGGCCACCGATATATTTGCCTACTTTGTCGGCCGTGCCGTTGGCGGTCCGAAACTGGCGCCTTCGATCTCTCCGGGCAAGACACGTAGCGGGGCGCTTGGCGGCGCTGCCGGGGGCATCGTCGCGGGGTTGATGCTGGCCGCCGCCGCCGGTGTCGGCAATCTGGCGCTGCTCGGCCTGGTGGCGCTCGCGCTTTCGATTGTCGCGCAGGCCGGCGACCTGTTTGAATCCTGGGTCAAGCGCCGCCATGGCCGCAAGGATTCGGGTACGCTCATCCCGGGCCATGGCGGCGTCATGGATCGTGTCGACGGGCTTGTCGCGGCTGCTTTCGCCCTATACGTCATCGGCTGGATTTCGGCGACCGCCGATCATCCGGCGCAGGGGCTGTTTCCCATTTGAGCGGTGGCATTTCGCGATCCGATGCGCACGACGCCTTGGATTCGCCCGGATTGATGTCACAGTCACGGCGCTACCTGCGCCGTGGAAGAATTTGAGGGCATGACTTGAACGAGATTCTTCACGCGATCTTCAGCACGGAAGGCTTCTTTCTCGGCACGCTCGTGCCTTTCCTGTTCGTGCTGACGGTGGTGGTGTTCGTCCATGAAATGGGCCACTACCTCGTCGGCCGCTGGTGCGGCATTGGGGTCAGGGCCTTCTCGATCGGCTTCGGCCCGGAACTCTTCGGCTTCAACGACAGCCACGGCACGCGCTGGAAACTGTGCGCGATACCGCTCGGCGGCTATGTAAAATTCGTTGGCGACATGAACGCCACCTCGAGCCAGCCTTCTTCGGAAGAGATCGAAACGCTGACCGAGGAAGAGCGCAAGGTCGCCTTCCATACGCAACCGATCTGGAAGCGCGCGGCGACGGTGGTGGCCGGGCCGCTGTTCAATTTCCTGCTGACGATCACCGTCTTTGCCGTGCTGTTTGCCGCCTATGGGCGCTATGTCTCGGAACCGATGGTGGCAGAGGTGACCGTCGACAGCCCGGCGGCGAAGGCAGGTATCCTGCCAGGCGACCGATTCGTCAGCGTCGACGGCGGCAAGGTCGAAACCTTTGGCGACGTCCAGCGCCTGGTTTCGGGCCGGGCAGGCGACACCATCACCTTCGTCATGCTGCGCGACGGCAAGGAAGTCACCGTGACCGCGACGCCGCAGCTGATGGAACAGGAGGACGCGCTCGGCAACAAGGTCAAGGTGGCCGTGATCGGCGTCGTCAACAACAAGGAACTCGGCCAGCCCCGCCTCGTCACCTACAGCCCCGCCGGCGCGCTGACCGCGGCGGTCGAGGAAACCGGACACATCATCCAGCGCACCGGCCAGTTCCTGCAGCGCTTCGTCGTCGGGCGCGAGGACAAATGCCAGCTGGGCGGCCCGGTGAAGATCGCCGACATGGCTGGCAAGGCGGCAAAACTGGGTTTCGAATGGCTTGTGCAACTCGTGGCGCTGCTGTCTGTGGGGATAGGTATTCTAAACCTTTTGCCGATTCCCCCCCTCGACGGCGGCCATCTGTTGTTCTACGGGGTGGAGGCCATCATCCGTCGTCCGGTGTCTGACCGGATGATGGAAATGGCCTATCGGGCCGGGTTGCTTCTGGTGCTGTGCTTCATGGGGTTCGTTTTCTGGAACGATCTGTTTGGGTGCTGAAATCATGAAGAAATTTGGCCTGAGCATGGTCGATGTTGAGACGCCGTTTACCATGCACGGGGATATGAGTGACGCGAAAGCCACGCCGCAGGGTTAAGTAAATACAAATTAACCAGAAGCCTTGCGTGTAGGGAAAATCCGGTTAATACGGTAGGGGAAATTACCGCACGTCCGGTTTTCTCGCCGTGGGGACTACGAGAAAAGGTTATTAAGCCCGATGAAGGCAGCATCCAAGTTTCTGAGCGCCGCTTCCGCGGTGGCCCTGTCTGCGGCTCTGGTCGTGCCAGGCGCGCTCGCAGTGCAGTTCGTTGCCACATCGGCGGCCGAGGCGGCTGTCGTCAGCAGAGTTGAAGTGAGCGGTAATCAGCGTATCGACGCCGAAACCATCCGCAACTACATCACCATCAAGCCGGGCAAGGCTTTCTCCAGTTCCGATATCGACAACGCGATCAAGGCGCTGTTCGGCACGGGCCTGTTCTCGGATGTGCAGATCAACCAGGTCGGCTCGACGCTGGTGGTCAAGGTTGCCGAATACAAGGTCGTCAACCAGGTGCTGTTCCAGGGCAACAAGAAGCTCAAGGACAATGCCCTTGCGGCAGCGGTGCAGTTGAAGCCGCGCGGAACGTTCTCGCAAGCGACGCTCGATGCCGACGTCGAATCGGTCAAGGCTGCGTACAAGCGCATCGGCCGGGACGACGCCGCCGTGACCACCCAGGTCATGGAGCTCGGCGACAATCGCGTGAACGTGGTCTTCAACATCAACGAAGGTGGCCGCACGCAGATCGCCGCAATCAACTTCGTTGGCAACAGCGCCTATTCCAGCCGTCGCCTTTCGGATGTGATCACGACCAAGCGCTCGTCGTGGATTTCGTTCGTGCTGCGCGACGACGTCTACGACGACGACAAGCTGCGCGCCGACCAGGAACTGCTGCGCCGCTTCTACTACAATCACGGTTATGCCGACTTCCAGGTCGTGTCCGCGGTCGGCGAGCTCGACAACACGACGAACAAGTACACCGTCACCATCACCGTTCAGGAAGGCGACCGTTACACGTTCGGCGACGTCAGCGTCGAGAGCACGATCCCGGAAGTCGACAGCAAGTCGCTGGAATCGGTGGTCGAGACCCACAAGGGCGACGTCTACAACGCCAAGGATGTCGAGAACACCATCATCGCGCTGACCGAGAAGGTGGCCGGTTCAGGTTATGCCTTCGCGCAGGTGACGCCGCGTGGCGACCGCAACTTCGAGAATCACACCATTTCTGTGGTTTATACCGTCGACCAGGGCACCAAGGCCTATGTCGAGCGCATCGAAATCCGCGGCAACGATCGCACGCGTGACTATGTCATTCGCCGCGAATTCGATGTCAGCGAGGGTGACGCCTTCAACCAGGTGCTCATCCAGCGCGCGAAGAAGCGTCTGGAAGACCTCGGTTACTTTGAGAAAGTCGATATCTCGACGGTGCCGGGTTCACAGCCAGACCAGGTCGTGCTGGTGGTCGATGTGGTCGAAAAGTCGACCGGCGAGTTTTCTGTCGGTGCGGGTTATTCGACCGGTGGCGACACGGCTGGCCCGTCCGTCGAAGGATCGATCACCGAGCGCAATTTCCTCGGCCGCGGTCAGTTCATCAAGCTGTCGGCGGGCGGCGGCAAGAATTCGCGGGACTACAGCATTTCGTTTACAGAGCCATATTTCCTCGGCCGGCGCATCGCAGCGGGCTTCGACGTCTACAAGTCGACCCGAAATTACAACAACTACAACAGCGACACGACCGGCGCGACCGTGCGTTTCGGCCTGCCGATCACCAACAGCATCTCAACTCAGCTGGCGTACAATATCTCGCAAGAGAAATACAAACTGAACGACAGCTGTGATGGGAATGGCGACGGAATCCCTGACCCTGGTTGCAATGTCTCCGCAGCTATCTTGGATGGTATCGCACAGAGTCCCTGGATCAAGTCGTCGGTCAGCCTCGGTCTGGTCTACAACACCATCGACGACATGAAGAACCCGCATGAAGGCATATATGCCAACGTGTTGACGGAAGTGGCTGGACTTGGTGGCGATGCCAAGTTTGTCAAGGTCACCGGCCGTGCCAGCGTCTACCAGACGCTGTCCGAGCAACTGGATCTGGTCGGGCTGATTTCAGGTGGCGCAGGTGTTGTCGAGGGCTACGGTAGCGATGGCGATCTGCGTGTCTTTGACCATTTTCAGAGCACGGATCGCATGATCCGCGGCTTCGCTTATGGCGGCATCGGTCCAGTCGCTGCAGGCACCAGCGGCGATCATCTGGGTGGCACAACCTATTTCAACGCCTCGGCGGAAGCACAGTTCCCTCTGCCGGTCATTCCTGAGAGCTTTGGCCTGCGCGGCGCGGTATTTGCCGATGCAGCAACGCTTTATGGCAACAAGATCAGCGATCAAAGCCAGGTCGATCAGTCGTCGGTTGGCATGAAATTGCGTGCCTCGGTCGGCCTTGGCCTGATGTGGGCCTCGCCGTTCGGCCCGATCCGTATCGACTATGCGATCCCGGTCAAGAAGGAAGCGTCAGACGACGTGCAGGAATTCAACTTCGGCATATCGACCCGCTTCTGATCGGCGGCCAACGATGCTCCCGGATCCCACAGATCCGGGAGAAATGTTCCGAACTAGCTGGATATAGCTTCTGGAATGACCGATCCGGTGTTCTTCGCGCCATCACGCCGGTATACGGCGGGCGAAGTCGCGAATCTGACCGGCTCGGTGCTTGTCGATTCCGGCCACTCCCAAATTGCGATCGATGCTCTGGCGCCAGCCAACGAAGGCGGCGAGAATGCGCTCGTTTTCGTCGATGGCAAGCGCAATTCCGCGCTGATGCCGTCGCTGCGCGCGGCGGCGGTGCTGTGCCCGGCGGAATTCGCCGGCAAGGCTCCGGCCGGCATTGCCGTCCTCATCCACCCGCGCCCGCAACAGGCATTCGCGCTGGTCGGACGACTGCTGTTTCCGACGGCTGCGACACCGGGGCCAATGACCAGTGAAACCGGTGTCTCGCCGCATGCTCATGTCGATCCGACCGCGCATGTCGAGGCGGGTGCGGTCATCGAGGCAGGCGCGGTCATCGGGCCGGGGGTTTCGATCGGCAGCCGCACGGTCATCGCACCCAATGCCGTCATCGGACAGTCCTGCCAGATCGGCCGCGACGGCTATGTCGGCCCGGGCGCCAGCATCCAGTATGCGTTGATCGGCAACCGCGTCATCATCCACGGCGGCGCCAGGATCGGCCAGGACGGCTTTGGCTTTGTTGCCGGCGCCAAGGGACCGGAGCGCGTTCCGCAGATCGGGCGGGTCGTTATCCAGGACGATGTCGAGATCGGCTCCAACTCCACTGTCGATCGCGGGGCCATGTCCGACACGATCATCGGCCAGGGCACCAAGATCGACAATCTCGTGCAGATCGCTCATAACGTTCGCATCGGCCGCAATTGCATAGTGGCCGGGCTTTCGGGTATTTCGGGTTCCGTTGTCGTGGGTGACAATGTCACCATGGGCGGCGGGGTTGGGCTTGCGGACCACCTGACGATCGGGTCTGGGGCCAAGCTCGCCGCCAGAAGTGGGTTTATGAGCAATGTCCCCGCAGGTGAGATCTGGGGCGGTTATCCGGCACAGCCAATGGCGGAAGCCATGCGCGAGATAGCCATGTTGCGAACGATGGCAAGGGCACGCAAGCAGGGCAAGGGAAATGGCTGATATGGTGGCGGCTACGACGCTGGAAGCGGTCGACATCATGGGGCTGATGAAGCTCCTGCCGCACCGCTATCCGTTCCTGATGATCGACCGTATTGTCGACATCGATGGCGACGAGTCCGCCGTCGGCATCAAGAACGTGACCATAAACGAGCCGCATTTTCAGGGACATTTCCCCGAGCAGCCGGTCATGCCGGGCGTGCTGATCGTCGAGGCGATGGCGCAGACCGCCGGCGCCATCTGCATCCGCAGCCTGGGTACTGAAAAGCCGTCACTGGTCTATTTCCTGACCATCGACAACGCCAAATTCCGCAAACCGGTCGTTCCCGGCGACCAGTTGAAGATCTATGTCAAGAAAATCAAGAAACGCGGCAACCTGCTCAAATTCGCTTGTGAAGCCATGGTCGACGGCGCCAAGGCGGCCGAGGCCGAGATTTCAGCCATGATGGTCACCAGCGACTGACGATCGAATGCTTATGAAAATCAAGACATCAATCCATGCTTCCTCCGTCGTGGAGGAAGGCGCTCAGATCGGCCAAGGCGTGCGCATCGGACCGTTTTGCCACGTTGGCGCCGATGCGGTGATCGGCGACGGCGTCGAACTGGTCAGTCATGTCTCGGTGATGGGCGCGACCACCATTGGCGCCTCGACCAAGGTCTATCCGATGGCGACATTGGGCGCGCCGCCGCAGAACACCAAGCACAAGGGTGGCCGCACCACCCTGGTCATCGGCAAGAACTGCACGATCCGCGAAGGCGTCACCATGCATCTCGGCACCGATTCCAGCCGTGGCGAGACGACGGTCGGCGACAATGGCAATTTTCTTGCCTACGCCCATATCGCCCATGACTGCGTCGTCGGCAACAACGCGACCTTCGCCAATGGGGCTACGCTTGGCGGTCACTGCGAAGTCGGCAACAATGTCTATATTGGCGGCCTGACCGCCGTCCATCAGTTTGTCCGCATCGGCGACAACGCCTTTCTGGGTGGCTGCTCGGCGGTCGTCGGCGATGTCATCCCCTATGCCATCGCGGTCGGCAATCGTGCCAGCCTGCGCGGCCTCAACATCATTGGCCTGAAGCGTTCCGGCCTGCCGAGGTCCGAAATCCATCTGCTGCGCAAGGCCTACAGGTTGATTTTCGATCGTTCCCGCACCGTTGGCGAGAACATCGAATTCGCCAAGGCGGAGTTCGCGTCGTCACCGACCGCCATGAAGATCATCGATTTCATCACCAGTCGCGGCAAGCGGCACTACGCGGTGCCGTCGCTCAAGGGCGGCGATGGCGACGATGTCGATGACGAAGACTGAGACAGCGCGAGCGGGTCTTGATCTTTCGCCGGGCGCCAGGATCGGCATCGTTGCTGGCGGCGGCAGCCTCCCGGTCGAAGTCGCGGTCAATGCGGCGGACCTGGGCTATCCACCCTTTGTCATCCTGATGGAAGGCGAGGTGGACCGCATGGCCGAGCTCTCTCGATATGAGCATGAAAGCCTCGCCCTGGAAGGTATTGGCTCGCTTATACCGCTGCTGAGGCGGCACCGGATCACCCATCTGGTGCTTGCGGGTGAAATCAAGCGCCGGCCGCGGCTGCTTGCGCTGCGCCCCAGCCTCGGCCTGCTCGCGGTGATCCCCCTGGTGGTCATGGCGCTTGCGCGTGGCGACGATGGCCTGCTGAAGGTCGTGGCACGAGGTCTCGAGGCGCGTGGAATTAAGGTTGTCGGCGCCCACGAAATCGTGCCGGACCTTGTTGCCGCCGAGGGCATCCTGACGAAGGCCGCACCCAGGAAATCGGACTGGCGAGACATTGAAGCCGGCCTTGCCGCGGCGAAGGCGATAGGCGCGCTGGATATTGGCCAGGCGGCGGTCGCGGTCGGCGGCCGGACCATCGCACTCGAAGGCATCGAGGGGACGGCCGGATTGCTCGACCGTGCGAAGTTGCTGCGCGGCCACGGCCGGATAGCGGGGAAGACCCGAGGTGTCCTGGTCAAGTGCGCCAAGCCCGGCCAGGAACTGCGCGCGGATCTCCCTTCCATTGGCCCGCGGACGGTTGAAGCGGCGCATGCGGCCGGGCTTGCCGGCATTGCCGTCGAAGCGGGACGATCGCTGGTTCTAGAAGGCCCGGAAACCATCTCGAGTGCCAACGCACTCGGCCTGTTCATCGTCGGTCTGCCTGCCGCCACGGAGCCGCATCATGGCTGACAAGGCGCTGAAGATCGCGATCGTTGCCGGCGAGGAGTCCGGCGACCTGCTTGGCGCCGATATCGTGCGTTCGCTCGGCCGGGCGACCGGTCGCGAGGTGCAACTCGTCGGCCTCGGCGGCCGTCATCTGCAGGCGCTGGGACTGGCATCGCCGTTCGATGCCGGCGAGATCGCCCTCATGGGGTTCAGCGCGATCCTGCGTGACCTGCCGCGCCTGATGCGTCGGATCAACCAGCTGGCCAAAACCGTTGTGGACGAAAGGCCCGATTGCCTCGTCACCATCGACAGTCCGGACTTTTCGTTGCGCGTCGCCAGGAAGGTGCGTGCGGCCAACCCTTCGATCCCGATCATCCACTATGTCTGCCCGAGCGTATGGGCGTGGCGGCCGGGCAGGGCGGCGGCGATGAAGCCGTATGTCGATCATATTCTCTGCATCCTGCCATTCGAGGTGAAGGAACTCGAGCGGCTGGGCGGCCCGCCCGGCACCTATGTCGGGCATCGCCTTACGCATGATGCGGGCGTGCTCGCGGCGGCCAGGGCGCAGGACCTGCCGCGCGACCTTGCCGGGGACCGCGTGAAGACACTGCTCGTCCTGCCCGGCTCGCGACGTGGCGAGGTGCGGCGGCTGCTCGACCCGTTCGGCGAAACGGTGTCGATGCTGCGCGCGCGCGGACATCGCCTGCGCCTGCTGCTGCCGACGGTTCCGCATGTCGCCGACCTCGTCAAATCGTCAGTCAACCGTTGGGATGAAAAGCCCGAGATCATCGTCGATCCCCAGCGCAAATGGCAGGCCTTCGGCAAGGCCGATGCCGCACTGATCGCGTCCGGGACGGTGTCGCTGGAATTGGCGCTGGCGGGGGTGCCGATGGTCTCGTGCTACAGGCTCGATCCCGTCGCCCGCGCCGTGGCGCCATACCTGCTGTCGGTCTGGTCGGCGCTGCTGCCCAATCTGATCGCGGACCGCGCGCTGGTTCCCGAATTCTACAACGAGTATGTCAGGCCGAACAATCTGGCCCGGCAGATGGAAGCGCTGTTCGCCGACAGCGGTATGCGCGCCTGGCAGAAGAGCGGATTTGCCGAGATCACCCGGCGCATGGCGACCGACAAGCCATCCGGCGAGATCGCGGCGGGCATTGTGCTCCGTCACATAAAAAAAGCGCCCTGACGGGCGCCTTTTCCACTCCAGAGAGTCTCGATCAGCGCTTGGCGATCGGCACGTAGTCACGCTCCGGTGCACCGGTGTAGAGTTGGCGCGGGCGGCCGATCTTCTGGCGCGGGTCCTCGATCATCTCCTTCCACTGGGCGATCCAGCCGACGGTGCGGGCGACCGCGAACAACACCGTGAACATGGTGGTGGGGAAGCCCAGCGCCTTCAACGTGATGCCGGAATAGAAATCGACATTGGGGTAGAGCTTCTTTTCGATGAAATAGGGGTCGGTCAGCGCGATCTTTTCCAGTTCCATGGCTATGTCGAGCAGCGGATCGTCCTTGATGCCAAGCTCGCCAAGAACCTCATGCGCCGTCTTCTGCATGATCTTGGCGCGCGGGTCGTAGTTCTTGTAGACGCGGTGGCCAAAGCCCATCAGCCGGAACGGGTCGTTCTTGTCCTTGGCGCGAGCGATGAACTCCGGGATGTGGTCGACATGGCCGATCTCGCCCAGCATGTTCAGCGCCGCTTCGTTGGCGCCGCCATGGGCCGGGCCCCACAGGCAAGCGATACCGGCGGCGATGCAGGCGAACGGGTTGGCGCCCGACGAACCGGCGAGACGAACGGTCGAGGTCGAGGCGTTCTGCTCGTGATCGGCGTGCAGGATGAAGATGCGCTCCATGGCGCGCGCCAGCACCGGGTTGATCTTGTACTCCTCGCACGGCACGGCAAAGCACATATGCAGGAAGTTGGCGGCGAAATTCAACTCGTTCTTCGGGTAAATGAAGGGCTGGCCGATGTGGTACTTGTAGGCCATCGCGGCGATCGTCGGCATCTTGGCGATCAGCCGCATCGACGCCACCATGCGCTGGTAGGGATCGGAGATGTCGGTGGAGTCGTGGTAGAAGGCCGACAGCGCGCCGACCACGCCGCACATCACCGCCATCGGGTGCGCGTCGCGGCGGAAGCCGGTGAAGAAGCGCGACATCTGCTCGTGCACCATGGTGTGGCGCGTCACGCGGTAATCGAAGTCGTCCTTCTGCGCCTTGGTCGGCAATTCACCATAGAGCAGGAGATAGCAGACCTCGAGGAAATCGCCATGCTCGGCCAACTGGTCGATCGGATAGCCGCGGTGCAAGAGGATGCCGGCGTCGCCGTCGATGAAGGTGATTTCGGACTCGCAGCTCGCGGTCGAGGTGAAGCCGGGATCGTAGGTGAAGGCGCCAGTGGTGCTGTAGAGCGAGGCGATGTCGATGACGTCGGGCCCGACCGACCCACTTCGCACCTTGAACTCATGGGTCTTGCCTGCGAATTCGAGTTTTGCCGTGGCCTCCTGGGTCTTGCCGCCAAATTCCAGTTTTGTCGCAGCTTCGGTCATTGCAAACTCCTTCTTGTTTCCTCATGCCGGCAGCGGCAAATTGTGCAAGGCGACACGTCGAAATCACCGCAATGCGCGTATTCGCCACCGCATTTCAGGAGGTGCGTGCCAGATTGGGCCAAGGCCTAATGTTGCACTGCGAAACCCGCCTTTCAATGCCAATCTTCTTGGGCCAGTTTGCTGCTAATCGATTTGATCGGATATGCGCGCCAGGCTTTCCTCGCGGCCGAGCACGGCAAGCACGTCGAACACGCCAGGCGAGGTGCTTTTGCCGGTCAGGGCGGCGCGCAAGGGCTGGGCCACGGCGCCGAGTTTATGGCCGCCTGCCTGCGCGTAGTCGCGGATCGCGGACTCTGCCGCCGCGGCCGTCCAGTCGCCTGAAACCGCGCTCAAGGCCTCGTGTGCGCCGCGCAGGATCTTGCGGGCATCGTCATTGAGCAAAAGCGCCGCCTTGTCGTCGATCGGCAGTGGTCGGGTGGCAAACAGGAAGGCGGCGCCATCGACAAGCTCGACCAGGGTCTTGGCGCGCTCTTTCAAACCTGGAAGTGCCGCCAGCAACTGGGCCTTGTTCCTGTCGTCGAGGCGCGCGGCCATGGCCGGGCCACCCTCGAGATAGGGCAAGGTGGCGATGAATATCTCGAACAGCTCGGCATCGCTCATGCGCCGCATATGGACGCCGTTCAATGCCTCCAGCTTGGCGAAATCGAAGCGGGCCGCGCCCTTGTTGACGTCGCCGATGTCGAACCAGGAAATCATGTCCTTGATCGACATAATTTCGTCGTCACCATGGCTCCAGCCGAGGCGCGCCAGGTAATTGAGCAGCGCCTCCGGCAGATAGCCCATGGCGCGATAGGCCTCGACGCCGAGCGCGCCGTGCCGCTTCGACAGCTTGGCGCCATCGGCGCCGTGGATCAGCGGGATGTGCGACATCGACGGCACGTCCCAGCCCATGGCGTGATAGATGACCGTCTGGCGGGCTGCGTTGGTCAGGTGATCGTCGCCACGGATGATGTGCGTGACACCCATGTCGTGGTCGTCGACGACGACGGCGTGCATGTAGGTCGGATTGCCGTCCGAGCGCAGGATAATGAAGTCGTCGAGATCCTTGTTGGGAAAGCGCACCTCGCCCTGCACGCGGTCGTGCACCACGGTCTCGCCCTCGGTCGGCGCCTTGATGCGGATAGCGCCCTTGACGCCTGCAGGCGCCTCGGACGGGGCGCGGTCGCGCCATTGTCCGTTGTAGCGCGGCGGCAGGCCCTTGGCGCGTGCTGCCTCGCGCATCGCTTCCAGTTCGGCAGGTGTTTCGTAGCTGTAGTAGGCCTTGCCCATGCGTACGAGTTCTTCAGCCACCTCGCGGTGGCGCGGGGCGCGCTCGAACTGCGACACCGGCTCGCCGTCCCAGGTCAGACCGAGCCAGGAAAGCCCGTCGAGAATGGCCGCGGTCGCAGCATCGGTCGAACGCTCCCTGTCGGTGTCCTCGATGCGCAGCAGCATGATGCCGCTGGTGTGCTTTGCATACAGCCAGTTGAACAGCGCCGTGCGGGCTCCGCCGATGTGCAGGAAGCCAGTGGGCGAGGGGGCAAAACGGGTGACGACCTTGTCGGGCATGGAACTCTCGGGAAACGGCTGAAGCGGGTGTGGATGCGCGGACTTTCGCGCGTTGCGCGTTCATGTAGCATAGGGTGTCGAGGGCGCAAGGGGCAGACCCGATGGCTGGACGAGGCTGGGGCTCGGATCAGGGCGAGGACGCCGCCATTGGCGTCAGCGAACGGTCCCTGTTTGCAACGCTTCCACCGGCCTCGCCGCGGTCGCCATTGCCCCTCGTGCCGAGCCCCGGAGACCAACCGTTTCAGGCGGATGTCTCCACCCCCGTTCCGGTTGCCGGAGCCGGCGCGATCGTGCGTCTGCACCGGCAATTCGGTCGGGTTTCGCTGCCTCGCCTGCGCCATAGCGTGGCCACGGCGGCGGGCCTCGAACTTGACCGGGGCATTGCCTTCCTGCTGGTGCCAGTCTGCCTGGCTGGCGGAGCGGTCGGCTACTTTTCTCTGGCGGCGGAGCCTGACTTTGCAAAACCCGTCGCGGTCGTCGCCCTCGCGGGGTTCTGTGCGCTTGTCTCGCGTCCCTGGCAGAAAACCCATCTGTGCTTCATGGCAGCGTTGTTATGCGCGCTGGGCTTTCTTGCCGGCAAGGTCGAGACGTGGCGGGCCGGAACTCAGATGCTGGGCTCGGAGATCTCGACGCAAGTGACCGGCCGCGTCGTCTCGCTCGACCAGATGGAGAGCGGCCGTATTCGGCTGACCATCGACGTGACGTCGACCGCCCGGCCGAAATTGCGCTATATGCCGGAACGCGTTCGGCTTTCGGCGCGTAAAATACCGGCCGAGATAACCGCCGGCTCCCTGATATCGGGTTATGCCAAGCTGTTGCCGCCGACCGGCCCCGTGCGACCGAACAGCTACGACTTTTCTTTCGATAGCTATTTCTCCGGCATAGGCGGCAGCGGCTTCTTCCTTGGCAATCCAAGGATCGTCGCGGCCGATGACGATGACATGCGGCTGGCGGCCCGTCTTTCCTCGGCGGTAGAAAATGCCCGCGAAGCCATCGCGGACCATATCAGGGGCAGCGTCGGTGGCGCCGAAGGCGAGATCGCCGCGGCGCTGATCGTCGGCGTGCGCGCCGGCATTCCCGATGAAATCAACGAAGCGATGCGGCGGACCGGCATCTATCACATCATTTCCATTTCCGGACTGCATATGGCGCTGGTCGCCGGCACCATCATGGGTTTGCTGCGCGGTGCCTTCGCCCTGTTTCCGGACTTTTCCGCGCGCCGGCCGGTCAAGAAATACGCGGCAGCCGCGGCACTTTTCTCGATCGCGGCCTATCTCATCATCTCGGGCATCGTCGTTGCCGCCGAGCGCAGCTTCATCATGCTGGCGGTGATGCTGGTTGCCGTGCTGTTCGATCGCGCGGCCCTGACCATGCGCAATCTGGCGATCTCGGCGATCGCCGTGATCGTGGTGTCGCCGCATGAGGTGGTCGGCCCAAGTTTCCAGATGTCGTTCGCCGCGACCGCGGCGCTGGTCGGGGCCTATGCCGGCTGGTCGGATTACCGCGCGGGGAAAACGAGACCGCCGCCGCCAAAGCGGTCGTTGCCCGGTTTCCTGACGCGAAAATTCCTGCTGGCGATGGGTGGCCTCGCCATGACCTCCATCATCGCCGGCAGCGCGACGGCGCTGTTTGCCATCTGGCATTTCCAGCGCGTGTCGCCGCTCAGCTTGTTCGCCAATCTGGCCATCATGCCGATCGTCTCGCTGGTGGTGATGCCTTTCGCCGTCCTCAGCGCGCTGGCGATGCCGTTTGGCGTCGATGGTCCCTTTCTCTACGTGATGGGCAAAGGCCTGACCGCGATGATCGCCTTGTCGGCGTGGATCTCGGAACGCTCGCCGATCGATGCCGTCGGGTTGATTTCACAACAATCCGTGCTGCTGGTGGCGATCGCCCTGGTCATTGCGACTATGGCGACGACATGGCTGCGGCTCTTGGCACTGCCATTCGCGCTTGCCGGCCTGTTGACCGTCTCGGATACGCGCACGCCGGATGTGCTGATCTCGGAGGACGCGAGGCTGGTGGCGCTGCCGATCGGCGGCGGCGAACTCGCGGTCAGCCGGGCGCGTCCGAACGAATTCACAGTTGACAACTGGAAACGCGCGCTGGCATCCGAAACCATTGTCGTGCCGGAGGTGTTCGACAAGGGAGACGGACAATTCGACATCGCGGATTCCGCCGAACTGCCACCGGGAGCGCCCTTCTATTGCACCGCCGGCGTATGTCTCGCCAGGCACCCGTCTGGCGCGATCATTGCGCATGTCGAGGACCGCAAGGATGCCTGGAAAGCCTGCGGCTTCGCGGAGCTGATCGTCATCAATGACGCGACGGCTTATGATCCCTGTCACGATCCGCTGGTTCTGGTCATCACCAAACGGCAACTCGCCCGCAAAGGCAGTGCGGCCGTCTTCTTCGATCGCCGATCGGCAATCATGCCAGCAACGGTCAGCTTCGCTGTGAACAGGCCATATCGACCCTGGCACACCCAGCGCAAATTCTCACGCGAGGCGAGGGGGTTGCCGCCCTATCGCAAACTTGAAAAGCAGCTTGCCAGCCCTGTTCAGTAGCGCCTGATCAGTCCGACGAGCTTGCCTTGCACCTTGACCCTGTCCGGTCCGAAAATACGTGTTTCATAGGCCGGATTGGCGGCTTCGAGGGCAATAGAGGCACCCTTGCGGCGAAACCGCTTCAGCGTCGCCTCCTCGTCGTCCACCAGCGCCACGACGATCTCGCCCGGGCTTGCGGTATCGGCATTGCGGATGATGACCGTATCGCCGTCGAAGATACCAGCCTCGATCATCGAGTCACCCTTGACCTCCAGCGCGTAGTGTTCGCCACCCATGATCATGTCCGGCGGCACCGAGATCGAATGCGTCTGATGCTGGATGGCGTCGATCGGCACACCGGCGGCGATGCGACCCATCACCGGGATCGACACCGCGGAGACCGCATCGTCGTCATTGCCGGCCGAGGGCATGCGCGAAGACGCCGGCTTGATCTGCCGGCCAAGGCCGCCGCCTTGACCGAGGCTGCCCTGGATGACGCTTGGCGAGAACTTGCGCGCCGCATTGAGGCCGGGCGCGATCGAATCCGGCAGCCGCAGCACTTCCAGGGCGCGCGCGCGATTGGGCAGCCGGCGAATGAAACCGCGTTCCTCGAGCGCCGTGATCAGTCGATGAATTCCGGATTTTGAGGCAAGATCGAGCGCTTCCTTCATCTCGTCGAAGGAGGGCGGAATACCGCTTTCCTTGAGCCGTTCATGGATGAACATCAGCAGTTCATGTTGCTTGCGCGTCAGCATGGCGGCCCCCGAGGCATTGAACGAGGTTTGAACCAGAATCGAAAAACAAACCCAGAACAAACACTATCTGTTCCAGTTGTGTTCCGCAACCGTTTAAAGTTTAGTGAATTTGTTAAGACGGCTGAAGTTATTTGGCGCTCGGCGGCGGGCCGTGATCGCTGCTCGCCCGCCGCCGCTGTGCGCTTGCACGCGTTGAAATTGTTTTGGTTAACGGCCTGTGGACCAGCCTGTGCCGAGGCTTGGCATCCGTCGCCGACAGACATCGGGAAGGGCTTTTTCACCTTCACCAATCGTTCACCCGCCGTGAACGAAACGAAGCCAAAACGCCAACTTTTGCCCGAGAAACGCCTATGTTGGCCTAGCCGCTGTCCGTCACTACGTCACCGCTTGTTTGTGCCGCCGTCGCCGGCATGGACATAGACATGCAGTGTATAGCCGATATGGGCTGTCATCAGCGCTTTCGCGCGTTCGATGTTACGATCCAGCGCCGCTTCCATGAGCGCGGTATGATGTTCGATCGCGACGGCCTGGCGCAACGCCTGCATGGCCTCCTCATAGCCATGCAGCAGGCCGATGGCCGCCCGCAACGTTGGCGCCAGGCCAAGGAAGCGGTGATGGCGACGCAACTGATCCGCGATGGTGGACTGGAAGTTGAGCAGCCAGGGGGATGTTGCCGCGCTGAGCAGCGCCGCGTGGAAAGCCTCGTGCCTTTCGTCCCATTCGTCGACCACGTCGTCGGATTGGTCGTCGACCGCGGTCTTGCAGCGCGACAGCCGGTAATGGGCGGTGACGACGGCATCTTCCCATTCATGACCGCCTTTCTCGATCGATTCCTGGAGCAGAGGCAGCTCAATCACCAACCTGGCGCGTGACAGGTCTTCCAGTTCGGCGCGCGAGACCGGAGCGACGGCGAAGCCGCGATTGCTGATGGAAGTCACCAGGCGCTCGGCCTCCAGCCGCGACAGCGCTTCGCGCAACGGTGTCCAGCCGATGCCATAGCCATTGCGCAGCGCGCTGAGCTTGAGCGGCGCGCCGGGCCTCAGGCGGGTCGTGAGGATATCGCGACGCAACAGCCTGTAGGCCGCTTCAGTCTTCGAGTGTCCTTCATCCAACATCGTTGCCCATCCGCGGAGTGCAGGCCTAAGGTTATATATCAAAGGCTTCCATGGCGTAAATTATATATAATATTTGACACAAACCAGCAGACTGCGCATGATCGGCACGCCGATTTCACTTGTCGTGTTTATCAGGGCGCGTTTATGCGCGGAGGACGATCGATCATGAATGCAGCTCCCGATCTCGCGGCAATCGAGGCGATGGATGCCGCGGATCCGTTGCGCTCCATGCGCGATCGCTTCGTCTTGCCGGAAGGGGTGATCTATCTCGACGGCAATTCGCTGGGTGCCGCTTCACCCGCCGTCTTCAACGAGATCCAGAAGGCCGCGACGCATGAATGGGCGCAGGACCTCATTCGTGCCTGGAACACCGCCGGCTGGTTCGACATGCCGGTCGCGCTCGGCGACCAGCTCGGACGCCTGATCGGCGCCGCCGCTGGCCAGACGGTGGTCTGCGATACGACCTCGATCAACATCTACAAGGTGCTGCATGCGGCGCTTGGCATGCGGCCAGACCGGTCGGTCATCGTCGCCGAGGGCGACAGCTTTCCAACCGACCTCTATATGGCCGAAGGCGTGGCCTCGACGCGACCGGGCACTGTGCTGCGGCTTGAGGGCGTCGATGCGCCAACCATCGAAGAGCTGATCGATGAGCGCGTCGCCGTCATCCTGGTCAACCACGTCAATTACAAATCCGGCCAGTTGCGCGACATGGCGACACTGACGCGCAAGGCCCATCAAGCCGGCGCGCTGATCGTCTGGGACCTCTGCCACACGGCGGGTGCCTTGCCGGTCGAGCTCGACGGCGCCAATGCCGATTTCGCTGTCGGCTGCACCTACAAGTACCTCAATGGGGGCCCGGGCTCGCCGGCCTTCATCTATGCCGCGAAGCGCCACCATGGCGATGTCCGCCAGCCGCTCAGCGGCTGGTGGGGCCATGCGCGGCCTTTCGCCTTCGAACAGGGCTATGCGGCCGGCGTCGGCATCCGCCGGTTCTTGTGCGGCACGCAGCCGGTATTGTCGATGCGGGCGCTCAAGGGCGCGCTGGACCTCTGGGACGAGGTCGACATGGCGGCGGTGCGCGAGAAGAGCATCGCGCTGACCGAGCTGTTCATCCGGCTTGTCGAAGCCAGATGCGGCGCCTTCGGCCTCGAACTCGAAAGCCCGCGCAACGGCAATGAGCGCGGCAGCCAGGTGTCGTTCCTCCACCCGCATGGCTACCAGGTGATGCGCGCCTTGATCGAGCGTGGCGTGATCGGTGATTTCCGCGCGCCGTCGACCATCCGCTTCGGCTTCACGCCGCTCTATGTCGGCTACAGGGACGTCTTCCAGGCGGTCGAGGTGCTGGAGGATATCCTGCGCACCGGCGCCTGGCAGGACGCCCGCTTCGCGGTCAAAACGGCGGTTACTTGAGAAATCAGAGCCGGGTGCGAACCGTCCACAGCTCCGGAAACAGGACGACCTCCAGCATCTTCTTCAGATAGGACGCGCCCGACGTGCCGCCGGTGCCGCGCTTCATGCCGATGATGCGCTCGACCGTCGTGACGTGGTTGAAGCGCCAGCGGCGGAAATAATCCTCGAAGTCGACCAGTTTTTCGGCCAGCTCGTAGAACATCCAGTAGCGCTGCGGGTCGCGGTAGACGGTCTGCCATGCCATCAGAACCGCTTCACTCTCGGCGCGTGTCTCACGCCAGTCCGTGCGCCTGGCGTCGGCGCCGATGTCGAATCCGTTGCGCGCCAGAAGCAGCAGCGCTTCATCGTAGAGCGATGGCTCAGCCAGGATGGCCTCCAGCTTCTGGCTGAGGTCCGGCCGGTGCTTGTGCGGGCCGAGCATGGCTGGGTTGCGGTTGCCGGCCACGAATTCGATGGCGCGATATTGCCAGGACTGGAAGCCCGAGGACTGGCCGAGCGCGTCACGGAACTCGGTGTATTCACTGGGCGTCATCGTCCGCAGTACGTCCCAGGCATTGTTCAACTGCTCGAAAATGCGGGCGACGCGCGACAGCATCTTGAAGCTCGGCTCGAGACGGTCCGCACGGATGGAGCGGATCGCGGCGCCGAGCTCGTGAAGAGCGAGCTTCATCCATAATTCCGAGGTCTGGTGCTGGATGATGAACAGCATCTCGTCATGTGCGGATGACAACGGCGTCTGCGCGTCGAGCACCTTCTCCAGGTGCAGATAGTCGCTGTAGGACATGCGTTCCTTGAACGACATCTGTGCGCCTTCGGACGCCGGATCGTATGGCTCGCTCAATTGATTTTCTCCGTGCGCAGCCGGAAGCGCTGGATTTTGCCGGTCTGGGTCTTGGGCAAGGCGGCGGTGAATTTCACCGATCGCGGGTATTTGTAGGGGGCGATCGTTGCCTTGACATGGTCCTGCAGGCGCTTGGTGGTCAAGGCGTCTGGCGCCACGCCTTGCACCAGCACGACATGCGCCTCGACGATCTGGCCGCGTTCGGCATCCTTGGCGCCGATCACCGCGCATTCGACGACATCAGGATGCGACAGCAACGCTGCCTCGACCTCGGGCCCGGCAATGTTGTAGCCGGCGCTGATGATCATGTCGTCGGAGCGCGCGGCGAAATGGAAGAAGCCATCCTCATCCTGGGTGAAGGTGTCGCCGGTGAGGTTCCAGCCGTCGCGCACATAGTCCTTCTGCCTGATATCGGCCATGTAGCGGCAGCCGGTCGGCCCGCGTACCGCCAACCTGCCAGTTGTGCCGCGCGGCACCTCGCGCATCTCTTCGTCGACGATGCGCGCCTCGTAGCCACCCACGGGCTTGCCGGTCGATGCCGGCTTCATGTCGCCGAAGCGGTTGGAGATGAAGATATGCAACATTTCGGTGGCGCCGATGCCGTCGAGGATCGGCTTGCCGGTCTTTCGCGTCCACTCTTCGAAAACCGGAGCTGGCAACGTCTCGCCGGCCGAAACGGCGACGCGCAGCGATGACAGGTCGGCGCCCTCATCCATGGCTTTCAGCATCGCGCGGTAGGCGGTTGGCGCAGTGAAGGAGATGGTTGCTTTGTAGGTCTCGATGATATGGATCATGTTGGGCGGTGTCGCCTGCTCGAGCAGCGTCGCCGCCGCGCCGAAGCGCAGCGGAAAGATGGCAAGCCCGCCAAGACCGAAGGTGAAGGCGAGCGGCGGCGAGCCGACAAAGATGTCGTCCGGCGTCACCTGGAGGATCTCGCGGGCGTAGGCGTCGGCGATGATCAGGAGGTCGCGGTGGAAATGCATCGTCGCCTTCGGCACGCCGGTCGTGCCCGAAGTGAAGCCGAGCAGGGCGACGTCGTCGCGGCCTGTGCTGACGGCGGTGAAGATAACCGGCTTGTCGAGAGCCGCGCGATCGAGTTCGGCGTCATGGTTGGCGGTGCCGTCGAAGCCGATGACCTGCCTGAGGAACGCGCTGTCCTTGGCGCAGGCGGTCATTTCGTCCATCAGCCTGGTATCGCAGAGCGCGATGGTGATTTCCGCCTTGTCGACGATCTTGGCAAGCTCGCCGGCGCGCAGCATCGGCATGGTGTTGACGACCACGGCGCCGACCTTGGTGGCAGCCAGCCAGCAGGCCACCATGGCAGGGTTGTTGGCCGAACGGATCAACACCCGGTTGCCCGGCTTGACGCCGTAGTTTTCGACCAGCGCATGGGCCAGCCTGTTCGTCCAGTCGGACAGTTCCTTGTAGGTGCGGCGGCGCCCATTGCCGATCAGCGCGGTGTGATCGCCGAGGCCTTTCTCGACCAGCCTGTCGGTCAGTTCGACGCCGGCGTTGAGGCGTTCGGGATAGTCAAAACCGTCGAGCAGGAAGTCCGGCCATTGCTCCGGCGGCGGCAGGTGATCGCGCGTGAACGTATCGATATGCGCTGAAGGCCCAAGCATCTCGCCGCTATCCCGTCTGCTGCCTGGCCAATGCGCGAGGCGCCTGGCCGGATATGGTGGATCTGAAGGTCCTGCTTTCCTAGAGGAGGCTTCGTGCCGCCAGTCGCACTTCGCTCGACGTCACCGGGCAGGGTGAGCGTCCGCAGGTTCCCGGCCGCACAGCAGACCTCCCATTTTGTCGGCTGTTCGTCAGGCAGGATCGCACCAGTCGAAATTTGTTTCAAGCCTAAAATGTTTTGAATGGAAGCATTGACGCAAGGCGCGGCGGTGGCCATTGCTAGCGCTGAAAACGATGCCGTTTGGGGGAGGATGCCGATGCTGGAGCGTCACGTTGTCGATTGGGACGGCGCCTATGCCAACGGCGCGAACATCGCCGGCAGCGACCGCTGGCCGGCCGCTTGGGTCGAACCGGCGCAAGCGTTTCGCAATGCACTTTCGGCACAGGGCCGGGCACGGCTCGACATCGCCTATGGCGACGGACGGCGCAATCGGCTCGATCTCTTCCTTCCCAGCGCCACGCCCAGGGGGCTCGTGGTGTTCATCCATGGCGGCTACTGGATGGCGTTCGACAAGAGTTTCTGGTCGCATCTCGCCAATGGCGCGGTCAGCAGCGGCTTTGCCGTGGCGATGCCCTCCTACACGCTGTGCCCGGAAACATGCATCGCCGGCATCGCCGGGGAAATTGGGGCGGCGATCGGCAAGGCGGCGGAAATGATCGATGGACCGATGATGTTGACCGGACATTCGGCGGGTGGACATCTCGCCAGCCGGATGGTGACGACAACCACGCCTTTGGCAGCCGATGTCGCGCGGCGCGTGCGCCACGTCGTGTCGATTTCAGGCGTCCATGACCTGCGTCCAATCATGCTCACCGAGATGAACGCCACATTGGCGATCGACGAACATGAGGCGCTGACCGAGAGCCCAGCGCTCTTGCGCCCCATGGATGGTGTCCGCATCACATGCTGGGCCGGTGGTGGCGAACGCGCCGAATTCCTGCGCCAGAACGCATTGCTAGCCAACATCTGGACCGGCCTTGGCGCCACGACGAGCACCGTGGTCGAGCCCGACCGACATCATTACAGCGTTGTCGACGGCCTTGCCGATCCGGCTCATCCGCTGACCCGGACCTTGATATCGGAATAGGGGCGAGATAATTTTCGCATTGCTGTGAATGGTTTATGTTGGATTCATTCAGCGTAGCATCAGCACGCTGCAAGCCTCGCCCACCGCAGCCGCGGGGGTAAATGGCGGCCGCACGATCAGCCCGTTGGCGTCGGCCAGCATTCTCAGCATCGAGGAATCCTGGATGCTGAACGGCGTCGCAACCAGCACGCCTGCATCTTCCTGGACCACGGCCCGCACATAGTCCTGGCGAAGATCATTGGCCGGCATTGCGGCGCCCAGTCGCGCCTTACGTATGTCCTGACGATGATTGCGGCCGCCAAGCCGCGCCAGCAACGGCTTGAGGAACAATTGCGAGCAAACCAGGCTTGCCACCGGATTGCCGGGCAGGCCGATGCACCTGGTCTCGCCAAGGCGTCCGAACATCAGCGGTTTGCCGGGACGCATGGCGATCTTCCAGAAACCGAGCCGCATGCCTTCGCCGGTCAGCACGTCATGGATCAGGTCGTGGTCGCCGACCGAGGCGCCGCCAAGCGTCACGATGACATCCGCGCCGGCAACGACCGCCTTCTTGACCAGCGCTGCGATGGCCTCCTTGCGGTCGGCTGCAATGCCGAGATCGAGCGCGCGCGCGCCCACCGATTGCGCGGCGGCGGCGACGCCATAGGCATTGGACGAGATGATCTGGTCCGGCCCGAGTTCGCTGCCGGGGGGCAACAGCTCGTCGCCCGTGGCGATGATGGCGACCAGCGGTCGTCGCACCACGCTCACTCGGGGATGATTGGCCGATGCCGCCAGCGACAGCGCCGCCGGATCGAGCAAGCGGCCTTTTTCAAGCAGGACGTCGCCCTTCGAAAAGTCGAGGCCGATGCGGCGTATGTTGCGCCACTCGGCTGTCGGCTCGGTCACTTCGATATCGCCGCCACCGATATCCCTGACATTTTCCTGGATGACGATGGTATCGGCGCCGTCAGGTAGCGGTGCGCCGGTGAAGATGCGCACCGCCTGGCGTTCGCCGACCGAGCCGTCAAAGCCGCGTCCGGCCGGTGCCATGCCGATCACGGAAAGCCGTGCTGGCACCGATGCCACGTCGGCGGCACGGGCCGCATAGCCGTCCATGGCCGAGGCGTTGAAGGGTGGCTGGGTGCGCAGCGCGACAACCGGTTCCGCCAGCACGCGATCCACAGCCTCGAAAAGTGGCACGCTTTCGCTTGCCAGCGGCACAGCGCCGTCCAGCAGGCGTTCGAGCGCCTCGGCGACCGGAACCAGCGCCATCAGGCGCCTGCCTTGTAGTCGCCCGACTTGCCGCCGGTCTTTTCGACCAGTCGGATGCCGGAGATGACCATGGCGCGGTCCACCGCCTTGGCCATGTCGTAGATGGTCAGGCAGGCAACCGAAGCGGCAGTCAGTGCTTCCATCTCGACGCCCGTCTTGCCGGTGACACGCGCCAGCGCGGTGACCTTCAGACCCGGCAAAGCATGGTCCGGGTCGATGTCGACGGAGACCTTGGTCAGAAGCAGCGGGTGGCAGAGCGGGATCAACTCATGCGTCTTCTTGGCCGCCATGATGCCGGCGATGCGCGCGGTGCCGAGCACGTCGCCTTTCCTGGCGTCGCCCGCGAGGATCATTGTCAGCGTCTCTGGCCGCATCGAGACGAAACCCTCGGCGATCGCCGTGCGCGTCGTCTCCGCCTTGTCGCCGACATCGACCATGTTGGCCTCGCCCTGCGCGCCAAGATGAGTGAGGGCGGCCGCCATGGTCAGATCGCCATAGAGCGACGTGCGTCCATTCGGACGCACAAAGTACGCTCTATCACTTTGAATCTATGCATCGTGCTCTCCGAAAATCGATTCCGATTTTCGGGCCGATGCATCCGGCGCCTTGCCCGTCAGGAGCAGGCGCGTCGCCGCAGTCACGTCCTGTTGCCGCATCAGGCTTTCGCCGACAAGGAAGGTAGCGATGTCGCTCTTCTGCAGTCTCAGGCAATCGTCATGTGTGAAGATACCGCTCTCACTGACCAGCAAACGGTCGGCCGGGACCATCGACGCCAGCCGCTCGGAGGTATCGAGGCTGGTCTCGAACGTTCTCAGATCGCGGTTGTTGATGCCGATCAGCCGCGACGACAGATTCAGTGCGCGCAGCATCTCGGCCTCGTCATGCACTTCGACCAGCGCATCCATGCCGAGATCGAACGCCGTCGATTCGAGGTCGCTCGCCAGGGCGTCGTCGACGCTGGCCATGATGATCAGGATGGCGTCCGCGCCCCACGCACGGGCTTCATAGACCTGGTAGGGATCGAACAGAAAATCCTTGCGCAGCGCGGGCAGGGCGACGGCGGCGCGCGCCCTGGTGAGAAATTCGGGGGCGCCCTGGAAGGACGGCGCGTCGGTCAGCACCGAAAGACAGGCGGCGCCGCCTTTCGCATAGGCCTGCGCCAGCGCCGGCGGGTCGAAATCCGCTCGGATCAGGCCCTTGGAAGGGCTCGCCTTCTTGATCTCGGCGATCAGAGCGAAGCTGCCCGACTTGCGCTTCGCCTCGAGCGCGGCAAGAAATCCGCGTGGCGCGTCGGCGTCTCTTGCGCGTGCCTTGATCTCGGCCAGTGGCACACGCGCCTTGGCCGCCGCGATCTCGTCGCGCTTGTAGGCCTCGATCTTGCGAAGAATGTCAGACACGCTCTATCCGTTCGAAATCTCGATCAGCCTGTCGAGCACCTGCAGCGCCCGGCCGCTGTCTATGGCCTGCGCCGCCGCCGCTATGCCGTCAACGAGGGTCGTCGCCTTGCCCGCCACCACCAGTCCGGCGCCGGCATTCATCAACACGGTGTCGCGATAGGCGCCGGCAGCGCCGCCGAGCATATCGCGCAAAGCCTTGGCGTTGTAGGCCGCGTTGCCGCCGCGCAACTCATCCTTGGTGTGGCGCGCCAGCCCAACGGCTTCAGGCGTCAGCGTGAAGCCGCGGATCTCGCCGCCGATCAGTTCCGCCACCTGCGTCTCGCCGGTGGTGGTGATTTCGTCATAACCGTCGCCATGAACGACCCAGGCGTGCTCGGTGCCCAGCGCCTTCAGTGTCTCGGCGACCGGCATGATCCATTCCGGCAGGAACACGCCAACCATCTGCCTGACGACGCCGGCCGGATTGGACAACGGGCCGAGCAGGTTGAAGATGGTGCGTGTGCCGAGCTCGCCACGGATCGGGCCGACATGCTTCATCGCCGGATGGTGCGCCGGCGCGAACATGAAGCCGACGCCGGCCTCGTGGATGCAGCGGCCAATCGTCTCCGGCGGAATGTCGATCTTGACCCCGAGCGCGGTCAGGACATCGGCCGCACCGGTCAGCGAGGAGAGGCCGCGATTGCCGTGCTTGGCGACCGGGACGCCGCTGCCGGCGATGACGAAGGCCGATCCGGTCGAGATGTTGACGCTGTGCGAATTGTCGCCGCCGGTGCCGACGATATCGATGGCGCCAGCGGGCGCGTCGACGCGAAGCATCTTGGCGCGCATGGTGGCGACGGCGCCTGAAATCTCGCTCACCGTTTCGCCACGCACGCGCAGCGCCATCAGGAAGCCGCCGATCTGGCCAGGGGTCGCGTCACCCGACATGATGATGTCGAAGGCCTCGCGCGCTTCCTCAAAGGAAAGGGCGGTCCCGCCCGCGACCTTGGCGATGTGGGTTTTCAGCGCGCTCATCTTGTCGAGGCTTGGGCAACGGCGGCCTGATCGATGCGAACGTCGTACTGCGTCTGCAGTTGCGCCACCAACTGGTCGAGCAGATCGTCCGACATGCCGGAGGTGAAGGACTTCTGCGCGTCCTCGGGCACCGAGCTTGCCTCGGCGCCCGCAGGCTCGAACACTTCGGCGACCTTGAACAGGATCTGCCCATCGCCAGTGGGCGAGGGGATCAACCCGGTGCCGCCTTCGCCGACGCCGAACATGACCGCGGCGCCCTCCTTGCCGAAGTCGGCATCGTCGGCTTCGCGCTTCAAGCCGCGCTTGGTCTGCTTTTCCAGCTTGAGCTCGCCGGCGATGACGTCGAGCGTGGCGCCGGCCTTGAGCCGCTTCTCGAGTTCACCCGCCTTGGCGGCGAGCCGCTTGGTCGTTTCGGCCGCCGTCCAGTCGGCGGCAACTTTCTGGCGAACCTCGTCCAGCGTCCGGTCACGAGCCGGCGTGATGGCCCCGACCTCATAGAAGATGAAGCCGTTGTCCGCCGTGGTCAGAGCATCGTTTTCAGTGTTGGGTTCCGCGTCGAAGACGGCCTTGATCAGCGCCGGTGATTCCGGCAGGTCCTTGACGATGGAGCCGTTCGGCCTGAGGCCACTGCGATCGATGGCGTCGATGGTGACGTCCTTCAGCTTCAGCTTGGCGGCGGCGTCGGCCAGCGAACTGCCCGAGGCGCGGGTGTCCTCATAATTGTCGTGCACATCCAGAAGGATGCGGCTCGCCTCACCAAGCGCCAGGTCCTTGCGGATCTGGTCGGACACTTCAGCGAGCGGCTTGACCACTTCGGGCTTGATCTCGGTGACGCGCAGCAGCACCGGGCCAAAGGTGCCCTGAACCACGGGGCTGACTTCATTGGCGCTGAGCGCGAAGGCCGCGTCGGCGACCGCCTTGTCGGCGATCTTGTCCTTGGCGAGGGTGCCAAGCAGCGTGTCGGCCTGGGTCTTGCCTTCAGCCGAGACGAGCTTGTCGAACGTTGCGCCAGCCTTTAGCGAATCGAGCGCGGCCTTTGCCGCATCCGGCGTCTTGAACACAAGCTGCTCGATGGTGCGCAACTCCGGCGTGGTGTAGCGCGCCTTGTTCTTGTTGTAGTCGTCGCTCACCTGTTGGTCAGTGACGGCGGTCGTATCCATGATGTCCGCCGGTTCGAGCCGGACATAGGAGAATTTGCGGTACTCGGGTGCGGCGTAGGTTTTCTTGTTGGCCTCGAAATAGGCCGACAGCACGCTGTCGCTCGGCGCCTCGATCGGCTCGACCAGCGTCTTCGGCAAGGTCAGGTAGTCGACGGTGCGATCTTCGCCGCGATAGAGCGCAACCGCCTTGAAGAAGGTGTCAGGCGCCTTAAGGCCATCCGAGACCGCCTCGACGATCTGCTGGCGTACCGCGACCTGGGCACGGTTCCTCAGATAATCCTCAGGCCGCATGCCGACCTGGCGCAGCATGTATTCGAATGTCCTCTTGTCGAACTGGCCGCCAGGTCCCTTGAACGCCGGGTCCTCCCGCGTCAGCTCGGCCAGCCGGTCCTTGGACAGGCCGAGGCCCAGCTTGCGCGCCTGTTCGTCGAGAACGGCACCTGAAACGAGCTGTGCCAGCACCTGATTGTCGATACCAAGCGCCTTTGCCTGTTCGTGGGTGAGACGCTGGCCGAACTGCTGCGACATGACGCTGAGCTGGCGATCATAGGCGAGGCGATATTCGTTGATCGACACCTTGGTGCCGCCGGCGGTTATCACCGAGTCATGGCCGGCGAAACCGCCCATCAGCCGTCCGGAAATGCCCCAGGCGGCGAAACTGACCACCAGCAGCGAAAGCAGCGTCTTCGCGACCCAGGTGCCTGCCGCGTTTCTCAATATACCAAGCATCGTTACTTCCGATTTATGCGCATTTTCGCGTGCGCCGAGTCTGAAACAAGCGCAATAGCGCCCTTCCGGTCCACTGTCGATTGCTTTGTGGCCTGATTTTGGTAGTGAGGGCCAGAGCCGAATATCGCCCGGAGAAGCAAACCCATGACGCCAGGAATTCGCCCGCTCGTCGCCGGCAACTGGAAAATGAACGGCACCAGCGCCTCGCTCAACGAGATCAGGATGATCGGCAACGGTTTCATGAGCGGGCTTGATGCGGAAACCGAAGCGCTGGTCTGCGTTCCGGCGACCCTGCTTGCCCACGCCGCCGAGATCCTGTCGCGCACCCCGGTCCATGCTGGCGGCGAGGATTGCCACACAAAGGAAAGCGGCGCCTATACCGGCTGTATTTCGGCGGAAATGCTGAAGGATGCCGGCGCGACCCATGTCATCGTCGGCCATTCCGAGTGCCGCGAGCAGCGGGGCGAGGATGACGCAACGGTCCAGGCCAAGGCCTCCGCCGCCTGGCGCGCCGGGCTTGCGGCCATCATCTGCGTTGGCGAGACGCAGCAACAGCGCGAAGCCGGCGCCACGCTCGACGTGCTGTCGCGGCAGGTCGCCGGCTCGGTGCCGCCGAGCGCCACCCCGTCCAACACCATCATCGCCTACGAGCCGGTGTGGGCGATCGGCACCGGCCTGACGCCGACCGCCACCGATGTGGCCGAAGCGCACCAACATATCCGCGAAAGGCTGTCGGAAAAGCTTGGCAGCGTCGCGGCGAAGATGCGCATTCTCTATGGCGGCTCGGTCAAGCCGTCCAATGCGGTCGAACTGCTCGGCGTCAGGAATGTCGACGGCGCGCTGGTCGGCGGCGCCAGCCTGAAGGCGGCGGATTTCCTCGGCATCGCCGAGGCCTATCGCAACATTTCCTAGGGATACGGGCGCGCCGGACGGGGCCGACGACGCCGGAAATCGTTGCAAAGCAGGTGTTGCTCCCCATATTCCGGCCACGGGCTTGGAAATGCCGTCAAAGCATTGTATTGAGCCGCCTCCAATTCACCGGTCGTGTCCGCGGCCGGGCAAGGCCTTGCCAGGATAAACTATGGAAACCGTACTGATCGTCATCCATCTCATGGTCGTGCTCGCCCTTGTCGGCGTGGTGCTGCTGCAGCGCTCCGAAGGCGGCGGCCTCGGCATCGGTGGCGGCTCGGGCTTCATGACCGCGCGTGGTGCGGCCAACGCGCTGACGCGCGCAACGGCGATCCTGGCGGCGGCTTTCTTCGCCACGTCGCTGACGCTGTCGATCGTCGCCCGTTACGGCGAGAAGCCGATCGACATCCTCGACCGCGTGCCGGCGACCTCGGACGGCGCTGGCAAGGGCGTGCTCAACCAACTGCCTGGCACGACCACTCCGGCGCCGGCTGGCAACGCCACGCCGACGCCACCCTCCGGCAACGACGCGGCCACGACGCCTCCGGCGACCGCTCCGGCCACGGCGCCTGCCGCCGGTTCGACGCCGCCGGCGACCAACGGCTCCACTCCCGCAGCACCGGCGACGCCGCAGGTTCCGAACCAGTAACCTTCGACGTTTGCCGCCGCGGCCTGTTGTCGTTTGAACACAGTCGCGGCAAATGCAGCACGATCACGAAGATTCGAGTGGCTGAGGCGCGGCCTCGCGCTTGAGGCGTCTGCACTTATTCGACTATAGATTGCGCGCGGCATTTTCGGCGTCCTTGGGGGGCGCCGGGCGACGCCGTGGGCAACAAGCATTGAACGATCGGATCTTCGCCATGCAGCTTCGCAGCTTCATTTTCCTGGGACTTTGCGCCGCACTGGGCATGAGTTCCCCGGCCTTCGCCGGCGTACCGGCAGATATGGCCGCACATCAGTCGGTTCAGAAAACCGATGCCATTAATGTCGCCGCCATCAAGAGTGACGCGGCGCAGTTGAAGATTCTCAAGAAGAAGAAGAACCCGACACCGGACGACCTCGCCCAGATCAACAAGATCGAAGCCAAGATCGTTGCCGACAAGGAAGCAGCCAAAGCCAAGGCGATCGAAGCCAGGAAGCTTGCGATGCGCGAGGCGGCGAAAGCCAAGGCCGACGCGGAACGGCAGGCATTCCTGGCCAAGAAGGGCCAGAGTGCGCCGGCGACTGAAGTGGCCGAGGCCAAGCCGACCAAAAAGACTGCCAAGATCATCGAGCCGATTGAGCCGATCGCACCCATCCAGTCGTCCGAGCCTCTCCCGGCCGAGGCGATGAATGTCGCTCTGACCGGCAACAATGGCGAACTGCGCAGCGAGGTCGTCGGCCAGAAGCAGTCGAGCGGCGGTCTGTTCGCCGGCCTCTTCGGCGGCACTTCCTCCTCGTCGATTTCGTATCTCCCCGAGACGCGCGCCCTCGACCAGGCGCTCGCCAAGAGGGACGCCAAGAAGCAGTTCAAGGTGAAGCCGGAATTCGTGCCGCAGGACGTGGAATTCACCGGCTATGATGCCGGCACCATCGTCATCGACACCAGTGCCCGGCGCCTCTACCTCGTCGAATCATCTTCGACGGCTCGCCGCTACGCCATTGCGGTCGGCCGCGAAGGCCTGCAATTCAAAGGCACGGTCGCTGTCGGCGACAAGCAGGAATGGCCGCGCTGGATCCCGACGCTGGACATGCAGAAGCGCGAGCCGAACCACTACGGCCAGTACAAGGATGGCATGCCTGGCGGTGGCCAGAACCCACTCGGCGCGCGCGCTATCTATCTCTACGACGGCAAGAAGGACACGCATCTGCGCATCCACGGTACCATCGCGCCGCAGTCGATCGGAACCAGCGCCTCCAACGGCTGCTTCCGCATGATCAACGAGCACGTCATGGACCTCTACAGCCGGGTCAAGGTCGGCACCAAGGTCGTCATCATCTGACGTCTTCATCATCATGCCGAAAGGGCCGGCCTTGCCGGCCCTTTTGTTTTGTCTCGTCCACCACTTCGGCGCCTTCTTGGGAAAAAACCTTCGCGGTGGTTTTTTCTCTGGCGGAATCAATCCGGCCGCGTTAAGCGATGACTCCCATGGCGCGATATGTATTCATCACAGGCGGCGTGGTTTCCTCACTTGGAAAAGGCATAGCCGCAGCGGCCCTTGGGGCTCTCTTGCAGGCGCGAGGCTATCGCGCACGCATCAAAAAGCTCGACCCCTATCTCAATGTCGATCCAGGCACGATGTCGCCTTACCAGCACGGCGAGGTGTTCGTCACCGATGACGGCGCCGAGACCGATCTCGATCTTGGCCATTACGAGCGCTTCACCGGCCGCTCCGCCAATCAACAGGACAACATCACCACCGGCCGCATCTACAAGAACATCATCGAGCGCGAGCGGCGCGGCGACTATCTCGGCGCTACCGTACAGGTCATCCCGCACGTCACCGACGAGATCAAGAATTTCGTCCTCAACGGCAATGACGACTATGATTTCGTGCTCTGCGAGATCGGCGGCACGGTCGGCGACATCGAGGCGATGCCGTTCCTCGAGGCGATCCGCCAGCTCGGCAATGACCTGCCACGCAACAACGCCGTCTACGTGCATCTGACACTGATGCCCTACATCCCGACGGCGGGTGAGCTGAAAACCAAGCCGACCCAGCATTCGGTCAAGGAACTGCGCGGCATCGGCATCGCGCCCGACATCCTGCTGGTCCGCGCCGACCGCGCCATTCCCAAGGAAGAGCGCCGCAAGCTGTCGCTGTTCTGCAATGTGCGCGAAAGTGCGGTGATCCAGGCGCTCGACGTGCCGCACATCTATGACGTGCCCATGGCCTATCACAAGGAGGGGCTTGATTCGGAAGTGCTCGCCGCCTTCGGCATCGATCCGGCGCCTAAGCCGCGCATGGAGCCCTGGCAGGCAGTATCCAACCGCATCCACAATCCGGAAGGCGAGGTCACCATCGCCGTGGTCGGCAAATATACCGGCCTCAAGGACGCCTATAAATCGCTGATCGAGGCACTCTCGCATGGCGGCTTGGCCAACCACGTCAAGGTCAAGCTCGACTGGATCGAATCGGAGATCTTCGAAAAGGAAGATCCGGCGCCGTGGCTGGAAAAGGTGCATGGCATCTTGGTTCCCGGCGGCTTTGGCGAGCGCGGCTCCGAAGGCAAGATCCTGGCGGCGAAGTTCGCGCGCGAGCGAAAGGTGCCGTATTTCGGCATCTGTTTCGGCATGCAGATGGCCTGCATCGAGGCGGCGCGTTCTCTGGCCGGTGTCGAACATGCCTCGTCGACCGAGTTCGGCCCGACCCAGGAGCCGGTCGTCGGGTTGATGACCGAATGGCTGAAGGGCAACATGCTGGAGAAGCGCCGGGAAACCGGAGATCTCGGCGGCACGATGCGGCTGGGCGCCTATCAGGCCGAGCTCGCCAAGGGGTCCAAGATCGCTGACATCTATGGCGATACGCAGATTTCCGAGCGCCATCGCCATCGCTACGAGGTCAACATCGACTACAAGGAGCGGCTCGAGGATTGCGGTCTGGTGTTTGCCGGCATGTCACCCGACGGCGTGCTGCCGGAAACGGTCGAATATCCCGACCATCCCTGGTTCATCGGCGTGCAGTATCACCCGGAACTGAAGAGCCGCCCGCTCGATCCGCATCCGCTGTTCGCCAGCTTTATCGAGGCGGCGGTGGAGCAATCGCGCCTGGTATAGGCACCGCCAGGCGGGACCGCGCTTCATGCAGACCTATGTCGCGCTTCTCTACAGCATCATTCTCGGCGAGGGGCGCCGGGTTGTCATGTCCGATCTCAAGGCAATGGCGGACGGCCTTGGCCTGAAGAATGTCCGTACGCTGGTGGCGACGGGCAATCTGGTCTTCGAAGCACCGGTGACGGAAATCGCCGGCCTTGAAGAGCGGCTGGAAGCAGCCTTCGAGATTGCCTTCGGCCGCCATGTCGACATCATCGTACGCGGCGCGGCCGATTGGTTGAGGCTTGCGGCCGGCAATCCGTTCGCGGACGAATCGGCCACCGCGGCGGATCAGGTGGCGGTGCGGGTGATGCGGCAGCCGGTGCCCGACGAAGCCATCGCCGCGCTCAGATCTTATGTCGGCGTAGATGAAAAGATGCAGGCCGTCGGCGGCGACATCTGGATTTTCTTCTCCCGCGCCACGCCCAATTCACGGCTTCTGACGGCGACAAGCCACAAGCGCCTGGGCATCGGCACCTCGCGTAACTGGAATACTGTGCGCAAACTGGCCGAGATGGTCGGTGCAAAGGATTTGGGGCGGCATAGCGCCGCCCCAAAATGATGTTGTCAGGCTTTCGCTGTCCTGGCGCACGCGCCCACGCCGGCAGTGCGCAGCACGCTCCCCTTGATGGCCACGCGCTTCCGTGTGTTGGCGGCGCAGGCTAAGCTTCACGCGGGGGAACCGGCAACCAACCCATTTGCCGGCTTTGCGATTATCGAGGGGACGCGATGGTGGGCCACCTTGCGTTTCTCGGTCGATCGATTCGACTTCGGCGCGTATCGATTTCTTCGAAATCCCTGTTCTTTTACGGAACCAACTCGCGGATCGCGCGTTTCATGTGGTTAGATCGGGAGGAAGCGATGGATTATCTGCATTTCTTTTCGCCCGTGCGGATTTCGCGCGGGCAGGGATGTCCTGTTGAAGAAGTCGATAGTGTTGCCGAGGCCATGGTGTTCTTGCGGAAGTGGCCGACTGGACGACGCGGTCCGGTATATCAGTGTGCGCTGAATTGCTGCTCGGCCGCCTTGTCGGGCCAGATGTCGGCCGAGGAAGCAAGGAAAGCGTTCACGGGCTTTGCCAGGATCACCCGCCTTCTGGACGACGACATGGCGCTGCCCGTGGGCGGCGAAAACATGGCAAGCGTGTACGCGCTGCGGCGGTAGGCAACGGCTTCTATTGAGTTCAAAGGCTGCCGCCTGATGGCCGTGGCAGGGTCAGCCATCCGGCTCCGGCGAGGACGCAAGGCGAATGGGCCGGCTGGAGCCGAGGCCTTCGTGCGATTCATGCCCCCCTTGCCACTGGCCACACCGGCGCAATCTACCGCCGGGTCCGCGCATGCAGCCTAATCACCTGCTTCCCGGTCACTTGCTTCCCGGCCAGACACTTGCTCGATGTGGATCCGGAAGAAAACGTGCGGTATGCTGTCCGACACGGGAGGCATGACAGGCTTTAGGGCACCAGGCTCCCACCAGTCCGCATGCTTGCTCAAAACTGACCATGCGTGATCGCGCTGAAGCTTGTGGCCGACCCGGTCAGGCAGTTCTTCAAAATGGCCGTCGACAACCACGCTTCTCCATCCACGCCCCTGGCTGTGTTCGTCGATCTGGACGCACACCAGGGGATTGGTCCGCATCCAGTCGATCTTCTTCCCCGGCAAGGAGAACCCATAGAGGTGATAATCGGCGTAGGCGTAGTTGAAGCACACGACGTAGGGTTGTCCGTCCTTGGCGCATGCCAAGTGGCCGACACGATTGGCCGCCAGCAATTTCGTGCATTCCAATGTAGACAGTGTGCGGATCAGCATCGACGCTATCTCCCATGTTGTGATTTCACACCTAGGCAGCTGTATCCGCAATGATTTAGGTCAAACTGCCGTTTGGTCAGGGCTCCGGCCGCGCTTCGGGACGCAGTTCCACCAAGTCGACCACTTGTTCATGCGGATCGGGGCGCGGGATCGCAGAACCCGAGCACGCACCGCAATATCCGTGATGCGCATCCAGATAGTGATATTTTGAGATTCTGCTCGCTGGAGATGATCAGGAAAGAGCCGGAGTTAGCAAGCCATGGCCATTGCAACGAGGCATCCACACATCGCCGGGCTCTCGCGCAATACGTTTCTTCTGGCCTTGGCCAGCCTGTTCGCGGACATCTCGACGGAGATGCTCTACCCGGTCCTGCCGATTTTCCTCACGCAGACCTTGAAGGCCAGCGGAAGCGTAGTCGGCCTGGTGGAGGGCGTCGCTGTCGCGACGCAGAACATCGTCCAGGGCTTTGCCGGCTCGCTCTCGGACAGGCTGCAAAGGAGAAAGCCCATTGCGCTGGCGGGTTACCTGCTGGCCGCGATCGGCAAGCCGGCTATGGGCGTCGCCACGTTTTGGCAAGGCGTTCTGGGCGGACGATTCCTGGATCGGCTCGGCACCGGCGCCCGCTCGGCCCCGCGCGATGCGCTCATCGCCTCCTCCGTGGACGAGGCGAACAGGGGGAGGGCCTTCGGGCTCGAAGGAGTTGGCGATAACGCGGGCGCGTTCCTGGGGCCGTTGCTCGCTGTTTTGCTGCTCATCGTGTGGCATCTCGACACGCGCCTGATTTTCTATCTCGCGGTCATTCCCGGTCTTCTCGCCTTCCTGATGGTCCTTCTCGTCGAGGAACGGCCGGTCGAGCTGATGGCGAAAGCGAAGATCGACGTCAGCTTCAGGCGATTTCCCAAGGCCTACTGGAAGTATCTCCAGGCAACGGCCCTATTCGGGATCGGCAATTCCAGCAACGCCTTTCTGATCCTGCAGACCAAGGACATCGGCGCCTCATTGACGACGACGATCCTGATCTATGCGGGCTTCAACCTTGTCGCCGCGCTGGTCTCCTACCCGGCGGGGTCTCTGTCGGACAGATTGGGCAGGAGGAACATCCTGCTCCTGGCATTCGCCGTCTTCCTGATCACCTATATCGGCTTCGCCTTGACCCGTCACGTCGCCCTGATCGCGATGCTCTTCGTTTTCTACGGGCTCTATCAGGGGACATTCCGCTCAGTCGGCAAAGCGTTGGCGAGCGACCACGTACCGGAGCAGCTTCGCGCCAGCGGAGTCGGCTGGTACAACACGACAGTGGGGTTGTCCGGTTTGGTAGCCAGCCTTGTCGCCGGATGGCTATGGGACGGGGTTGGCCATGCCGCCGTGTTTCTCTTTGGCGCAGCTTGTGCAGTTGTGGGCAGTTTCGCTCTGCTGATGTTGGTTCCCTACGTCAAGCATGATGGAACGGTCGGACGATGAGCGTTTGACGGCGGGCTCTTCTCACTTTCGAGCTTCGCAGGCGTAGAGGCAAATTTTGACTGGACGGCTGGTGCTCGAAAAGGTAACGAACGCACATGTCAGATATGCAACTAGCGATTGCACCCATGATGGATGGGGCAGATAGATAAGTAATATCAGATAGTTGCGGGAGACCGTGTGCAAAAATCGCACACGAAAGTTCTGCTTCTCTTCTTTTTTCGTTCCCACGACGGAGCCGCCGACAGCCCTATTCGGACGCTCTTTTGCCGACGATATTGACCGCTCTAATGCGGACGTTCGCTGCGATATCCATGACCCTTTTTGTCCGATGCGGCGTCCAATTTGCCTGGGGTTCCTGGAAGCTTTTCGAACTTTCTGCATAGCGCCTCCAGCCGAATTGCGTGTGCTTATGAACGAGATTGGGGATCTGGGCACGCTATTGGGCAAGCTTAACTATCTTCACTCACACTGATTTCGATCGGCCAGATGCTGCGAACGACACGACTTCGCCTTCGACAACGGCGCTCACCTCCTGGCCCGGTTGTGGCGCCCGGTGTCCGGCCACGCGGGCGGTGAATGACAGGGTCAGGCTGTCCTGGACGGCGGTGAGTTGGACGATGGCGTCGGGGCCGAAGAATTTGACGCCGTTCACTTTGGCCCACACGCCGGCGCCATAGCGGAACGGCACCAGACGTATCTGTTCGGGACGGATCAGCACGTCGACGCTGCCTTCCGACCCTGCGGCGAGCGGCAACTTGCCCAGCGCGCAGGTCACCTCGCCTTTGCTGGCAGTGCCGGGGAGGATGATCGCCTCGCCAACGAAACGGGCGACGTCGACGTCGGCCGGCACTCGGTAGAGTTCGCCCGGGCTGGCCACTTGCGCCATGCGAC
>NZ_JAPFQA010000040.1 GCF_027563465.1 Mesorhizobium qingshengii
AGATGCTTCGCCTCGCTGATGTCGGAAACTTTCAAAGACGGGTCGATAGCGACTGACGATGAAGCCTGTCGTGCTAGCGCGAGGGGATCGCCTTTCGCTCTCATCAACACGTATTCGAAGGCATCCGACCCCGTCATTCGGGCGATGTAAGCCGCGTTGGCGACCAGGAAAGAGTCCTTTGGCGCGGTCGGAAATTCACGCGCCACGCCGATGAACTTGAACGGAACCGGGTGATACTGGTGATCTCGTGCGTTCATGAGCCGCAGATTGATCGTGTCGCCTAGCTGGAGCTGGAAGTCCTGGACGGTCTCCTCCGATACGAGCACGCCGTCGGGTGTCGAGGCGAGCCGGTGCAGGATGGCGGCCGCACTGCCGCCGCTGAAATAGGCATCGGATAGGTTCGTTGCGCGTTCGATGCGCCTGGGATTGATGCCGTAGAGATCCTGCAAGTCCGCACCGACATACGCGAAGCGATGCTGCATGGGCTCCGCCGCGGCTGCTTCTGGCGATGTCGCCAAGAGGCCCAGGTGTTTCCCTGCCGGCTTGTCCGACGTTCCGAACACAGTGACATCGGATCCGTTGGTGAGTTCTGCATCGATGCGGGCTTGTGCGTTGTAGGTCGTGTTGAAGATGGCGGTCGACGTGGCGAAGGATATCGCCAGCGCGGTCATCGCGATGCCGATGGTCAAGCGCTGCGGCTGTCTCGACAATGCTGCCGACACGATGGAAGCAAGAGGTCCTGAGACTGGCCTGACGATACCCCGCAACATGACGCCGTTGCGCGAGATGATTGAGGCCGACAGACGGATAGTGAGCAGGGCTGTGCCCAGCCAGAACAGCGCCGGCGCTATGAACGCCTTGTAGTCGACCGCTGTTGCGGCGACGCCTTCGGGTGCAAGCACGATCTGATATCCGGTGCTCGCCGACTGCCAGAAGAACAGCCCGGCGGCGGCAAGCAGGACCATGTCCAGCCACAGGCGCTGCCAGAGCGGCGCATTTGTTCGGACGACGGCGTGACGGGCAGAACTTACCGTGATCCAACGCGCATCGCGCCAGGCTGGCCACAGGAAGGCAGTGAAGCCTAGCGACAATCCCACGCCCACGACAAAAACCAGCATCGGAACGCTTACCGATGTTGTTTCGAGCATGCCGGGAGCCAGAATGCCGAAGACCACTGTGCCAGCAATCCCGATCGCGGTGCCGCCGATCGCTGCCATTGCGGCCTCGGTGGCCGACAAGGCCATGATTCTGCGGGTCGTGGCGCCGCGAACACGGAGCAGGGCCTGCTCGATGCGCCGGCGTGCGGCGCCTGACGATGTCACGGCAAAGGTTAGGACCACGGCCAGTGCGATGCCGGGCAGGCCCAAAAACAGGAACAGGACGGAGGCGTAGAGCGCGTCCTGGCGGACGGCGTCAAGGCGCGCACCGAGATTGTTGGCGACCAGCGCTTGACCCGCGACCTTCGCTTCGAAATTCTTCTCCGCGCCGGTAACGAAATTGTATGCCGAGACCGGGTCGGGCGGTAGCATGGCGTGAGCAAGCTGCACGTGTAACTGCAGCCTGGCGGTGTCAGGTCGCATTTTCTGCTGAGCATCAAACAATTGCTGCCAGTCCTGCTGCGGCAGGATGATTACGTTGTCCGGTGGCGCCTGGGGGGCTGCCTGAGGCGGCAAGCCCACCGCCTGGAAAAGGGAATCCGCATCGGGCAGATCGATCACACCGGCGACCTTGACGTCTGCCGAGGGCAGCCCGATCCGCTTGATCCAGATCGTGTCGCCAGGGCCAACGTGAAGGTTAGCCGCCGTTTGCTGAGCGATCAGCACGCCGTTGGCGTCCCCTGCAAGTGGCCGCACTTCCGCCGGGAAGTCCTTCAAATAGCCGCTGTCGAAGGCGATGACTTGTCCCGGTCCCGTGGTCTGTGTCGTGCCTCCCGTCTGCGCCTCAAAACCTGCGACATCGGCATAGCGGACGCGGTGGGCAGTCTTCACCCGCGCGGTATCAATCAACGCCTTGCCAACAAGGTCCGGATCCGCCCCTGGGATCACCAGAACCTGCCAGTCGATCGGGACAGCCGAGATGGCCCGGGCCGTCATGGAATTACTGGCGTTGACGAGGAACAGGCCCACCACAGCGAGAAGCATGACTGCCAGTGCCACGCCAGCTGTAGAGCCGGCGACACGTAGGAAACGGCGGGCGAGTATCCCACGGACCCAGAGGAGATACATCATGCCGCCTCGTTCCTGTGACGACCACGAACAAGCCGTCCATGATCCATTGTCCAGCGCGTAGCCATCCGGGCGGCCACAGCCTCGTCATGTGTCGCGATGACCAGGGCCACGTCTGTGCCTTCCAGTCTCTTGAGAATGACGTCGAAGAAGAGTTGCGCCGTCACGCTGTCCAACTGCCCCGTCGGCTCGTCCGCCAGGATGAGTTTTGGTCCTATGGCAAGGGCGCGAGCCATTGCTACCCGCTGTGCCTGTCCTCCAGACAACTCCTCCGGCAATTTGTCGGCGACATCGCCAAGGCCAAAGGAGCCAAGAAGCGACATCGCCGTGGCATTGTCCGCGGGGGCTTTGCCGCCCAATATCAGCGGCAATTCGACATTCTGAACCGCTGTGAGCGCTGGGAACAGGCTGGGGGTCTGGAATACGAATCCGATCCAGCGTGGCCTGAGTTCCTCGAACGAACCGAGGCCGGGCCATTCCACGGTGCCCGTTGTCGGCTTGTCCAGTCCGCCAAGAATATGCAGCAGGGTGGACTTGCCGCTGCCGGAGGGTCCAACCAAAGCGATGCGCGCACCACTGACGATCTCGCAGTCGACATTGGTCAGGACCGTGACCAGGCCGGCGTTGCCATCGCGGAAGTCTCGGCCGAGGCCTTTGCCAACAACGAGTGTCTCACTCACCTGACAATCCTCCCGTCTTTCAGCCTGACGATCCGGTCGGCTCTGTTCGCCAGCGCTTCGCTGTGCGTTGCCAGCAGGGTTGCCAATCCCGCCTCGCGTCGCGCCTCGAAATGGCCGATGAGCCTGGATTCCGTCTCGCGATCGACTTCGGCGGTTGGTTCATCGGCAATCAGAATGGGGGGGTCGGCGGCCAGTGCCACGGCGAGACCGGCACGCGCCGTTTCGCCACCTGAAAGCTGGGTTGAAAATGCCGTTGCACGGTGCGAAAGGCCGACTCCTTCCAGGAGGGCGGTAAGTCGTTCTTCGTCCGGGTTTCCGGCCAGGAGCATCTGAAAGCGAAGGTTCTGTTCGATGGTCAGGTGCCCGTATAGGTTCCCCGACTGCAGGAGGATGCCGAAACTGGCCGCGCGAATGCGCGTGCGTTCGGCTTCCGACCGCCGGGTCAGCCGCACTCCGGACACTTCGACATGGCCGCCATCCGGCTCGTCCAGACCGGTCAAACAGGACAAAAGCGTGGACTTGCCGCTCCCTGACGGCCCGGTTAGCGCAACAATCTCGCCCGCCGCCAGTTGAAAACTGACGCCGCGCAGTGCGGCGGTCTCGTCATCTCCGATGTGGAAGAACCGATAGAGCTCATGCGCTACAAGGAGAGGCATGTCACTTCCACTTGAACGAGTTGGACATCAGCTGCCATTGATCGACATTGTCCGCGCCCTTGGGCGCATAGAGTTCGAGCGTGACGAGCTTGCCGTCCTTGAAATAGAGGTAGCGCTCGTTCTCAAGCCGGATTTGTTTGTTGGTGACGGCGTTGGGTTCGGAATTGGACGTATAGACGATGCGGATCGCCGAACCCGCCGGCAGCTTGACCTGCTTGACCGCAGTGACCTTGACGGCGCGTTCGGCCTTCTCCAGCTCCGGAACAGACGTTGCCTTGACGCTCTCGACCGTCGGCGCGGCGTCTGCCTTTGATGCAGAAACAATGACGCCGTCGAGCTTATCGATGAAGCTTGCGCCGTCCGCATGATCCGACCGCGCCCAGCCCTCTGGCACCTTCATCGTGAAACCCAGCGGCGAGGCGTAGTCGATGAAGACCTGGGAATCCGGGATATCTCCGGGAGGGTTCTTTTCCATGGGGACAGCCTTTTCAGCGGCGGCTGCTGACTGGGCCCCGATAGCGGGGAAAAATGCCCCCATGGCTCCCAAGGCCATGGCGAGCGTCAAAGTAGGCAGAGTGCGGGTGGTTGGAGAAATACGTTTCATAGTTGTTGCGGCCTTTCCAATTGAACGGGCAATAGGTCAATCTACCGCATCGAGTTTACAGCGAAGTCGCTGCTCTTGTACGGATCGGTAAGCTTTCTATGGCCGCCTCCGTGCCTCCACAGTTGGCTATTCCGCTGCTGGAAAGCTCACGATGACTGCCAGGCCCGGTCCGCAGTCTTCAAGCGCTATGCTGGCGCCATGCAGATCAGCGATCGCCCGCACGAGGCTCAATCCTAGACCGCTCCCGGGCGTGGACCGGCTGTTGTCAAGCCGGTAGAGCCTCTGAAACACCTTTTCGCGCTCTTCGGCTGGAATACCTGGTCCGTTATCGCTGACCGTTGCGAGAATGCGACCCGGCCGCCGCGCTGTCGATAGCTGGATGACGGTACCTTTGGGACAATGCCGCAGCGCATTTTCTGCCAGGTTGGCGAACATTTGGGTCAGAAGTTCCCTATCTCCATGGATTTGGGCTCCCCCGGCTTGTCGAGGCGCTGCCGACAGCGACTTGCCGTCATCTTCCGCAACCTCGGCGTAGACCTCAACAATAGCGTCGATAACGCTGTTGAGATCCAGGTCTGCAAACCGCGCCTTGCGCGCGCCAGCCTCGATCTGGGCGATACGAAGCAGCGCATCAAAGGTCGCGTTAATCTCGGCGCTCTCGTCCAGCGCTTCCTCCAGTTCGTCCCCAACCGTCTGGCCCAATGCCGTTTTCTCGGATGCTGTGTTCAAAATCATCTGGAGGCGATTCAAAGGCGTCTTCAAATCATGCGCGATGTTGGCACTGACCTGCTTCATACCGTCGACAAGCGCTGACAGGCGGTCGAGTGCGGCGTTCACCTGAGCAGACACGATGTCGATATCGTCCCCGTTTCCTGTGAGGGGAATGCGGGCGCCAAGCCGACCATGCGAGACGTCCACCATCGTTGCAGCAATGCCGTCCAATCGGCGCTGGACGCGAGATGCAAGCAGGGCGCCGCCGATCACAGCCAGACCTGTGATGATGAGCGTTCCCCAGCCGAAACTCATGATGAGGATGGTCTCCAGCTCCTCGGTTTCGGACAGGCTGAAGGCAACTGTCAGGTTGTTTCCTCCGATCGAGCCGGAATAGGCACGATACCGACTATCCGGCGCCACCCCCGGCAGTTGAGCGCTGACTATAGAAAATCCATCGGGAAGCGCTGTCGCGATGAAGTTTCCGGCCAGATGATTGCCACCCGAGCTAGTGAGTGAGAACAGCTGTTCTTTTTTCGTGCTGATCTGGGAGTGGCTGTCGACGGTGGAAACCAGATCATCCAGGTCGTTCGCCCCATAAGTCGCCGCGACGACCGAATAGGTTTCCCTGATGGACTCGTCGAGCCGGTTCGCCAAGTCAACACTCATCAGATGATAAACGATGCCGCCGGAGACGATGAAGGCGAACACGAACAGGAATGCGAACGTCAACGCAAGCCGAAAAGGCGTGCTGCGAAAGAGCCTGAGGCTAGGCATGCAGGGTGTAGCCGGTATGACGCACCGTATGGATAAGCTGGGCTTCGAAAGGTTTATCGATTTTGGTCCGTAACCGACTGATATGGGTCTCGACCACGCTGGTCTTGGGGTCGAAATGGAGGTCCCAGACGCGTTCCAGGAGCATGGTCCGTGTGATGACCCGCCCCTCACCACGCATAAGGACCTCAAGCAGACCAAATTCCCTTGGCTGGAGGTCGATCGTCTGGCCGTGCCGCGTAACACGCCGCATGATCAGGTCCATTTCGAGATCGGCGACCCGCAAGGTGGTCTTCTGCTCTTGGGCAGCTGGCCGCCGGTTAAGCGCATTGATCCGGGCGAGCAGTTCGGAAAAGGCGAATGGCTTGACGAGATAGTCGTCGCCACCAGCTTCGAGTCCTTCGACGCGGTCATCGACGCCACCAATCGATGTCAGAAAGATTGCCGGCGTCCGCACACCGGCGGCACGCACTGCCTTGATCATCGACAGGCCGTCCAGGCTTGGGACCATCCGGTCGGCGACTATCACGTCGTAGGCGTCCCTTGTCGCCGCAAAGAGAGCGTCATGACCATCAGCCAAGACATCGCAAATGTGTCCTGCCTCCGACAATCCCTTTGCGATGTATTGAGATGTTTTGAGGTCGTCCTCAACGACTAGAATTCGCATATTTACCACCACCTTTTTGTGCAAATTCGGCCAAAATGGCCTCTATGGGGGCGCTCGGCGCCAACATCGAGGCCATTATCGAGCGTTCGTCGCCTGAATATTATATACAGTCGTTAATCTATTCAGCTTCGAGCAAGATCTCGTCGATTTCGCCAGCGTTCCTTTTTATGCTCATGTAAACGACCAGCGCGGCAATGCAGCCAAGGAAGATCAAGCTTGTTGAGGTGGTGCCGAAGCCCAAGCCGCCATATTCAAGCGGCTGCGACAGCAAGTCACCAAACGAGGCGCCAAGTGGCCTGGTCAGGATATAGGCAAGCCAGAAGGCGAGGATCCCATTCAGCTTAAAGACATAGTAGGCAAAGGCGATCAGCGTGATCACGCCACCAAACAATAGGCCCGTGGCCAGATAGCCCATGTCGAACGTTTCGGCGACCAGATCCCCTGCTGCCGTCCCCAGCGAAAACGTAAAGAGGATCGCCAGCCAATAGAAGATCTCACGTTTCGTGGTGTAGATGGTGTGGATCGACAGTGTCCTTTCACTTGCATACCAGACCGCGAATGTCGCAGCGAGGACGACGCTGAACGCAACTGTCGTCGTTTCAAGGCGTACGCCGAAATTGTCGACGAGATTGTCCGTCACCAGAGTGCCCACAACGCTGATCAGCACGACAGCTAACCAGTAAGCCCAAGGAACGTAGCGCTTCTGCGCGAACTGAAACACCAGGGCGACCAACAGGACACCGGTCATGATCAGCGACGTAACCGTCAGCCCGAGGCCGAGGTTGACGGCGAGGTAGTCCGCCGCCGTTTCGCCCATGGTCACGGCCATAAGTTTGATCAGCCAGAAGTCGACTGTGACATCAGGAACCCGGTTGGCGACCGGTTGCACGGTTTGAGTGGTCAGGAGAGGCATGATGGTGTCCTGTGATCGAGGCGTTGATTGTTGTCGGCCGTGGCCTATTTGCCCATGACTTTCATGGCCTGTGCGAAGAAGTCGTCCGCCCGCTTGTCGTCGTCTGCGTTGCAGCGCTCGATGCCTTTCGTCTCGAGGTCGGTAATCTTGGCCTTGTCCGCGTCACTCGTTTTTGCGGTTGCTTCTGTGGCGCGCAGCGTTTTGAGCATTTCCTCGCATGGTATGTTGGCGGCGAACGCGGATGATATCGGGCCGGCAAATACGAGGGTGCCAAGAGCAAAGGCGAGAGTGAGGTTCTTCATGCGGGATTTCCTTTTTCGTAGCCGGTCTGCCGGCGATACCGTTCATGGGCCGTCAGCTGGAAGCAGCCGACATCAACAGCGTAGGGCGCTAACTTCACCTCGACCTGTCCGCAGAGTTACAGTTTCGTAATAAAGTCGCCGTGCAGAAATCAATGTGCACAATGACCGCCGCACCGACAAAACATTCCAGCGACGTTCACAATTCACGTAATACGCAATGCGGACGGGAATTATTACAACTGCCAATATTACCGATCTGTAAGGAGGCGGAAATCTTACCGGAAGCCACGATGCCTATATTCTACATTCTTCATGTTTGACCCGAGCGGCCTTAGCCACTTTCTGTCGGGATGGTAGGTATGTACAATTTGTACAGAACGGCACGTATCTGTTTCGTCGCCACGGCGAGCGCCTTGTCGGCCTGGACAGGATCCTCCTGGTCAGCGGAAATGTCTCGGCCGAAGCTTTGCGCGCCTTTGGTCGTGAATGACTGCTATGTTGGCTACATAACGCCCGCCGGCACCCTGCTGGTTTTGCTTTCTTCGAAAGACATTGATCCGTTGGTGAGTCTTGAGGTACCGGTCTCCTCTGCCAACCAAGAGGCACCTTTCGCTCCGCTCGATTTTTCAAAGCAGATCGGTAATATCGTGATGCTCGACGCAGTGGGCACCGATCGGATCTACTCCGCCCGGATTGTCTCTACTGCCGACCCCATATTCACCGCCCTGTACATGGCCACCATTCTTAAGATCCCACCAGGTGAGCAGCAGCAGTAACTGGACGCGGATGGTGTGGCGCGCTCGAAAGTTACGGTGGAGTCTCAGTTTGAAACCTATACCAGAATCTTCAGCTCAAGCCTCCGAACTGGTATTGATTAAGCCGGAGTTCCATGCCCAGCCCAAGCCCCAGATGCAAGAGCGACGTCTGCCGCAGCAGCCGCAGCCGCCGCCGGGTAAGAAGCCGTCCTGCGGGCATCCGGGCGAGCCGGCCTGCAGCAAACAGGAGCGCGGAAGGCAATAGGGGCGACAAGCAGCCCGAAGTGGATCGGTGAGGCTCCGTCTAGGATCTGGTTTGCGAGGGCAAGACGGACAAGGTTCTTGCCTAGCTTTAGAGCCGCTCCGCAGTGGGTTTGCGAAGTCTATTTACAACTTCCGCGCCTAGCGTTCGCTCTGCGTACTCCGTCAGCAGAAGATACGAAACGCCGCTCGACCGGAAGGGAGCGGCGTTTACCAAGCGTGGCGTCCTACACTAGACGAAACCCCGATTTGGTCGGGGCCGCCGGACTTGAACCGACGTTTCCAGCTTGTTCGCTATTACCGCTTAGATGGCGATCTTCCGTCGTCCTTGCAAGCCTCCAGGCGGAGCGTAACTCGCGAAGTCAGGAACGGAAGGCAAGTTTTCTATGGCGTGACCGCGATCGGCGCTGTCCCACCCCACGTCGGTTTGCTTGGATGTTCATACGGTACTGAGTTGACGAAGAGCGACATGTCACGCGACGCGGCTAGGGTCAGGACCCATTAATTTGTTGAGTTGATGTCTTTTGGGTGATTCAAGGTGGCAGGAGGTGCCGCCTTGAGTGATTTGCTGATGTTGACGCCGGAGCAGATGCGCCGGATCGAGCCCTATTTTCCTTTGTCGCATGGTGTACCGCGTGTAGATGACCGCCGGGTGCTGAGCGGCATACTATTCGTGATCCGCAATGGCCTTCGCTGGCGAGATGTCCCTTCCGACTACGGTCCGCACAAGACCATCTACAACCGCTTCATCCGCTGGAGTCGGCTGGGTGTGTTCAACCGCATCCTGGCGGAACTGGCCGCGCAGGGCGGCAAAACGGACAATCTGATGATCGATGCCACCCATCTCAAAGCACATCGCACTGCCGCCAGCCTCCTTAAAAAGGGGCTCTATCCCGATGTATCGGACGCAGCCGAGGCGGACTGACCACCAAGCTGCAAGTGGTCTGTGACGGCAAGGGA
>NZ_JAPFQA010000041.1 GCF_027563465.1 Mesorhizobium qingshengii
TTTCGATCGCTATGATAGCGGGGAGCACCTTCGCGAGCGCGCGCCCCGGCGCCCCGGGTATCACGCAGCGGACGGTTCTTCCCACCTTCAATCCGAACGCTCCCTCCTGCCACGCTCCGGCGGGTCTAACGAAAGTGCTGGCTTATGTGCAGGAGAACGACCGTGACTTCCTGCAGGGGGTCGATCATGGTCTGGCCATGGCTGCAAAGGATCGCCGCTTGGAATATCGACGCGTACTAGCGGAAAATGATGTGGGTAAGGCGATAGCCCAAGTGCAGTCTTTTGTCGCGGCGAAGGTCGGCGCCATGGTTGCCACGTCTCCGGATCCAGAGGCCTTCAGTCCCTCTCTTAAGCAGGCGATTTGGTCGGGAGCGTTTGTTGGCACTATTGTGCCTCCACCGGCCACCTTGCTGCTCAATGCTCCGCAATATCGAACTGGCAAGGTGCTGACAGACGCTGCGATCGACCATATCAACACCAAGTTCGGCGGGAAGGCGAAGGTTGTTCTGCTGACCCAGGATACGATGGAGTTTCTCGCGCCTCGGTTCGCGGCAATGCGCGACGGCCTGAATGCGATACCTGGCGTGACGATCGTAGCGGATATTGCGCCGAAACCGGTTACCAAGGAAGGCGGCTTCGCAACTATGAAGACAATCCTGCTTGCCAACCCGGACGTCGACGTAGTGCTCGGTGCGGATGCGGTCGTGCTAGGCGCGTTGGAGGCGTTGCGGGCTGCGGGCAAGGATCGGCCCGACCAATTCCTCGGCGGAATTGACGGCGAGGCGGAGGCGGTTGCCGAAATCAAGAAAGGGAACAGCCCTTACAAGGCGAGTATCTCGTTGTCCTCGCCCGTCTTCGGCTATGCCATGGGCCAGTTTGCCGCCGACTGGCTTGAAGGCAAAAGCATCCCGCAGGCGATGGACATTCTTCCCATCGCACTCACGACCGCCAACCTTGCGCAGTACGAGGCCGACTTGGTGGACCCTGCGTCCGTGTATGCCGACCCATCGCGCCGGGACGCCTACCTGAAAATGTACGGGAACATTTGCTACGACAGCCGTGACAGCTACCTAAATTTCCCTTGGTCGTCAGAACAGAAGTAGTGGGCTGAGGGGCAGGGGGCTTTGGCCACTTTTGATCGTGATGCGCGCTTGTACGTAGCCAGCCGAGCACGCGCGTTCAACCTCAAGGAATCCCGGCATCGCGAAGCAGGTCAAGTATCAAGATTGGCAGGTTTGTCTGCCACGATCCACGCTCAGAAACTAAGCCGCGGGCTTATACGCCACTGCGCACGTTGGGAGGCACTCCTTTTATGGGCTCAGCGTATGCGGTTCTACGCGCGCCCGCACCCGCCGCGCGAGGTGACTCATGTTTCTGTGGATCGGCATTCCAAGAGGGGAATTGAGCCCTCATAGCCGACGACTTGAATATGATCGTAGTCGGAGCGCAGTCTTTCTGCCGCCGAGAAGTTCCTGCAGACCGGTAAGCGAGACGCTCCTGCATTTGCGATGAAGTGCTCGCCGTAGGGCGGTGGGCGTTTACACACTCGAGATCAAAGGTGCCACGGCATATGCCTCGAGCTGCCTGTTCGCCCTGTCGCGGCGGAGGATGTCCCGCTGCTGAAGGCGCCACCACCGACGAGCCGTCGAGCCAGGAATATCGAGGCTTTCTTCCTGCTCCGGCGCGTCCTCGACATGGCGAGCAGAAGCGATCTCGCGCTTGCTGGCTCTGGCCAAGGGGAACCAGGATTTCTTTGCTCAAGCCATCGTCGGCCTGGAAAACATCACCGGGAAACAGGCTGCCATGGCGTCAAAGACATGAGAACGTGCTCAGAATACGATCGTGCAAAGGTCAATCTGTAAGATGGTCAGGCTAGTCGGCAGCATTGCTGGAGAAACAGATGCACAATCCCGCGACGAAATACACCGCAATCCGGTCCTTGGGCAGTACCAGGAATGGCCGGCTGTTTGTCGCAACATGGACCCGCTCCTGACCGCAGGGAGACAGTGTTCTTGTGACCGAAGCGACTTCGGAATCGGACGCGGTCAAAATTGCATTCACTCGCAAGGGTGCAGACGTAGAGATCAATCCACCGCCTTTGCAATTGGACTCCCGGCGCCGCCAGGCAACGCCCGATGTTTTTTGTTCGGGGGACTCAAATTGATCCCGATCAAATCAGCGAATTGAGACCATCAATGGCGCGTTGCAATGCAGCGAAACAGGCCGGGTCAATTGCCGTACCAACTCCTCCAGCCATGATTTCGAAGGCTTTCGATATTGGCACCGCGGCCCGATATGGTCGCTCAGCCATCAGCGCATCGAAGTGTCGGCGGCGGTGAGGGAGCGCGTTGTGCCGCAGGTCTGGGCAAATTCGCCGATGCATGGCTGAAGGCCTTCGGCGGCGGTTCATCTGCCAAGTGTGGGGCTTTGAGGAACACAACGCAGTCGGCAGATTATGGCGCCATGAGCAATTATTGTCCGGTCTTTCGAAAGACCAGATCTTTGTGATCGCACGCCGTCTTGAACGCGTAGGCCAGTTCGCCGGTGCAGTTTCAATCTCGGTACCCGAAACGACGATGGCAGACTTCTAGACAAAATTGTAGCTCGGACAGCAATAGACAGTCTCCATTTCAGAACGAATGGCTGTTGCGTGGTGCGTTATCCCATGCCACCCGGTCCAATGAATCTAAGTGGCTATGGACTTTTCAAAGATTACCTGCCGGAGAGCGACCAGCGGACTTACGACACCATTTCACCTGCGGACGGCGTGGTTCGGATCGTCGGCTACACTCGCCGCTTTTCGTCCTGCTGGCTTCAGGCACAATCACTTACACCGATGCAGAGTCTTCGATGCCAATGGCGGTACTGGTATCATTTGAAGCCAAGTGGTGGCGGATTTCGTTTCCATGAAACAGGGCAACCCGTTCGTTGGGGACTTTTCAGGCGCTCTTCTTGCGTTCCGCCACTTCGACGCCAAGCCGGAACGCCTGGCCATCCGCATAGGAGCGTGCGTGACCTTCAGCCTCGAATGGGACTGTCAGCGTGTTGCCGTAGGCGGTAACGCGGACAGTCCATTTCTTGTCGCGAATGATCTTGACGGCGTGCTGCTCGGGCGATTCCATGATTTCCTCCACCATCACCAAGTGAGAGGGCGCAAAAATAGCGTCGTAAAGTCGTTTGAATGCGAACAATTCCACACAGCCGTGTCGCACTTTTGTGAATCGACCGCGCGTGTCCGTGGGCCCTGCTAATTTCCTGCCCGAGCCGATTGGACTTGACGGCTTAGCACGCTACCGTGTCCTGAATATGCATTCTTCCCGAGACCGGCCTGCTCGCTAAGGTCTGCTTAAGAGGTCGAAAGAGGACCTCCAAATGAAGCGTGAATAGCCGTGTCGGCATTGAACGCCGACGGCGCCGGCGTCGCTGTCCACCGCCTATTGGTCCGACATCTGGCGGGTATCGCGAAGTGGGTGAATATTCGAGCGGAGGGCCAAATGGCCGAGGTCCGGCGCGCCGGATGCGGACTGCGACCCGAATTTCATATTCGCCCGGTTCGTTAGACGTTCTGCCTCTTCTCGCGAAAGGCCATAGTGCGCTGTGCCGCAGAAACCTGCCGGCATCTCGGAAAGCAGATCATAGACCATCCAGTTGTCGGCCGGGTCTTACAACGCAATGAACCTCATGCGGGCCTCCATTGCTAGCGAAGCCCAATCTAAATGACATCTAGTCTGTGCCGCCTCCTCCATTTGGATAGGGATCGTTCGGCCATGTGGTCGAACCTAGGCGGTGGAGGGCTGGCTTGAGGGACAAACCGGGGGATACCCATGAAGAAGATGTATGAAAAGCCCACCCTGATAAAGAAGCATTGCCTCTCCCGCGTAACCGCCGGACCCGGTCCTTCTGTGGCGCGACTTGAACTAATTGCCGTTCTTTCCCAATACCTTGTCTCGGCCCTTGCCGGGGCGGGATATTTGCGTTTGGTCACTCGTCGCATCAGGCAACGACGGTGATGATGGTCAGGGCGAGCAAATTGGATGGGCTGAAACAGAAATAGAACCCATAGGGCCGGATCGATGAAGCCATCCTTCCGCTGATTTCAGTGCGGGCTTATTCCATATCAAGTGGACCGCAGGACTGGCGCGATGTCGTCCCAGTGCTGATCCCTCATCAGGCTTGGCCTTTGTACAGACGGTGTCCCTTCAAGCTGGTCGGCACGCGCCGGCGGGCCTTTTTGCGCATCGTCAAGTTTCTTGATCTCTTCTTCCAGCAATTGCACGATCAGTTTGCGCCGCGCCGGATCGAGTTCGGTTTCAAGCTCCCGCTTAACGCGGTCGATGTTCGCTTTGTGGATGAATTCCGCTGTCGACTGCGCCAGGGCTCCCTCCGCCATGGGCTCGGCGGCAAGAGTAGTGGAAGAAAGATTATTCTTCCGGCAGGTCACGCAAACTGCTAAGGGCCCGGTTATCCGGGCTTGGCTACGAACGCGCAAATCTGGCGTTTCTCCAATTTCTGTCGAACTTCGGTCGGAAACCGACAGCAATTGCATCGCACAGCATGCTTTAAATGCCTCGATAGGCAGTCCTCAGACGTCGGTTCGGCAGGCGCTGGGTTTTGGGCATGCCACTCCAGTTTCACTCGCCTCGACGGGCGGAAATGGGTTGCCCCATGTAGCATCTGAAATCCTCTGGAAGGTGAAGCGGCGCTAGAAGAGGTGGATTAGCCTGGCAAGTCGCGCGCCAAAGCCAATGATAAATCGACCATCGTTGGTGGCAAAGTCCCAACTGCAAAATGCCGCCCAGCCAAAAAGAATAAGCGAGAAGCGCATGCATCGAAAGCTAAATTAGGCGCATTGAATAATGGTTAAAGCATTGAGAGATTGCCGGCGCCAGTTGGGCGGGCGGCGGCCTGGCGTCTGCTGTTAGTGAAGCCATTTTCGCATAAGGCGGCCCACATCCAAGTCGATCATCCGTTCGATCGGGATATCAAAATACCAGACGACCGCAGTGATAGAGACGATGGCAACAATCATTGGATAGAGTGGGTCGAAGACAAAGTTGAGCGGGTGTCGCCTAACTTTTTCGAGACGTTTGCGCTCCCTGCCGTACTGGAATTCGTCGCTTAAAGCTTCGCTCGCCACGCTGCAAACTGCCGCAGTATGGTAAGCCGCAGTAAGTTAATTAATCCTATAAGATAGGCCTAATATAATATGCGAGGAATACTGGGGGGGGTTGTGGCCAGCGCAGATGCCAGTGAAAGCAATTGCCTGAAAGCTCCGCGCTGGCCGAGGCGGGGACTGGCGGTCGCCGCCGTTCTTATATTTAGTGGATTCTAAAATACGCAATATGGCGCGATCGCGGACTATGCCTCAGCTTTCCGCTTCGCAGGCACCTTCTTAACTGGAGGAGCCTTGCGGCCAAGACCAATAGCGCCGCAACTCGGTCGGCGTTGGCGTAGTTCTGAGCCATCATTGGGTAGTCGTGCGGTAGGTTCCACTTTGCCCGATACTGTCTCGGGCGTCATTCCTAACAAGCCGCGATGGCGCTTCATCGACGTGAATTTGCGACCATCCTCCAGGCTGACGATGTAGTCGGCTATCTCGGGGATATCGGGATCCCGCCTGTGCCGGATCCAATGGATTTCACCGCCTGGTTCATCTGACGGCCGGCGGGGCTGACAAGGTCAAACTGAAAGTTTGTGTTCGCGTCACGCTGATGGGCGAAATGAAACCTTCGGAACTCAGAGTCGAGACGTTTGCCAGGGACCGCGGAGCCAGCATCATCATTGATCACAAGAGATCGCAAGATCACGATATCGAAGCAGATCGGAAGATTGCGACCGCAACGACCGAGAGGCACGGTTACGAGGTGTTGGGGCCACCAAAACGCAAACTGGGCCGGAGTCGTGATGGAGCCGTGCATGAACTTCACATCGAGCTCAACGGAAACTTGCGAACGGCAGTGCCTTCACAATCCGCGCAATCACTCACGTAAGGGTGCTCTGGTATGAAGCGCGTGATCGGCCCCTAGGACGACGTCGAGCGTAGGCTCTCCCCGATCGACGGGTGCCAGTCTCAGCAGTGTTGAAATGATGCCTCGCGAGACAAGCAGGTATGCGGGTCCACATGATCACATCCTCGCCGATCCGAACACCAATCAAAAGGCGGAGCGGCGGCCGGGGTCCGGCGAAAATGGCTGCCGTAGCCAAGCACGTCGGGGTACAGGTAGATCCGATACTCATCAATCAGGCCAAGTTCGGTGAGCCTTGGCGCCAAGGCTGGGCCAGCGACTTCCATCGCCCCGTGCGCTCGGCCTTCGGTTCGCGGATCGCGCCTCGAGATCATCCTCAACAAGCACGGCACTGGGGCCGACGACTTCAACGAGCGCGAGACGAGCCATTTCGGTTGGCTCCGCCACGCCTCCGGAGACGTGTTGCTCTGCATCCCACTCAGCATGCACGCTCAGCAGTCGAAGTCGTATTGAGCGTCGCAAGGACCGAGCAAAGTTTGTCAGCGCTATGACATCTCGCAAGGCGGGCGGAAATGGTACGCGAGCCTTCTCAGGGCTGGGGCAGCCACATAAACGCGGTGTCTCCCTTTCGGATGAGTGTAAGGCGCTGTTCCTGATCGCCCTTCAAACAGCTTCCCACCCGCCTGGACCTTGCCAAAAGGAATAACTGGCTGAGGTTTCGAACCCGGACTGCGACGGCTGCCACGCCCGACATTCGACGGAAATATTTGGGTGCTTGATGCGTATGATATTAAACGAATTCGCCGCTTGGCGAAGCCGCGATGAAACCGCCGTTCCCGCCTGGATAAGCAACGCCGCATAGCCATGAATAAGGTAGCGCCTTGCGCTCGAACCGGCGCGATGAAGATGCTGGTGGCCCGACAATATGATGTCTACGCCGCTACGCGAGAACGCATCCATCGCCAGATCCGCGCGACCAACGATACCGCCGTCGCTTTCCAGGTCCAGCCCTTCGAAAGGATGATGCGTGACCACGATCCGGGTGACGTCATCGGGCGTATGCGCGAATCTTTCCGTGGCCGCCTCGAGCTGGCGGACATTGATCCTTCCGTCCTTGATTGTCAGGGATCGAGCCGTGTTGATCCCGACCACAGCGACTTCGCTGTCGGCGTAGAACGGGTCAGTGTCCGCCTCGATGTAGCGCCTGTAACGTGACAGCGGGGTCACGGTACGCGCAAAGACATTCCACAGCGGCACATCGTGATTGCCTGGCACCACGACGCGGGGGCCAGGCAGGGAATCGAGGAAGGCCCGCGCCTGCAGGAATTCGTCTTTCCGGGCGCGCTGCGTCAGATCACCCGACACGACGAGCAAATCAGAATCGACTGCACAAACCTCGGCCGCGATCGCTTGCACAAGCTGGCTCTCTGTCTTTCCGAAATGCAAATCTGAAAGGTGGACGAGGGTCTTCACTGAATTTCTCCGCTTTCAGCTACGGCCACCGGTTTTGTAATTTTGACAGGAGCGAGCACCTGCAACGCCGCTGGTCGGATCTGAAAGTTCAGGGGCATGTCCATACTGACGGCTTCGCCGTCCAGAGAAACCAGCATGGCGCGTCGATGCGACGTGATTTGGAGCGAGTTGGCGCGATAGATTTCAAGATCCCGGGTGGAGTCGATCATGCCGAACGCGATTTTGAACGGAAGCAATGCCAGTCCAAACCAGGACTGCTGCTTGACGACGTAAACGCACAGCTCTTTTGACGACAGGCTGCGGCGTCGGCCGAGATCGGCGATGTCGTAGAAATTGTTGCCAACAAACACACAGGGCGTTCGCAGTCTTTCGCGGGTGCCCTGAGCAGCGACGTGGACAGCCTGCCACGAGGCGGATCTCAACGTTCTCATGAGAGCGGGTCCGATGGCGGCAAGCTTGCCGAACCCGCGGCGCCGCTGCTCGGCTGAACGCTTTGCAACAAAGAAGGGATAGATCCCAATCGATGAGTTGTTAAGAAAGACGCGGCCGTTGACCTCGGCGACATCGACCGCCAGAGGCTTACCTGTCGCAATTGTATCGATCGCCGCTGTGAGGTCGAGCGGCACACCCAAATCCTTGGCAAAGTGGTTTAATGTGCCGAGCGGAAGGACACCGAGCAACAGATCAGTTCCCACCAGCGCCGAGGCCGCGCTGCTGAGGGTGCCGTCGCCGCCGCCCACGACCAATATTGATACACGGCCGGACCTCGACTTGTTTTCGCCAACGAAGCGCCGAGCGAGCTCTCCAACCTCTCGTCCGTGCACCAATCGCACATCCGCATCAATGTCACGTTCGGCGAACCCATCCCGTACGGCTCTCTCTATATCGCCCTTGCGCGCCGCAGCGCCGGCATTTTTGTTGATGAGGGCCAGAACCTTCAAGTTGCCAGCCCCCGTTTCGACCTTTCCTGGAACCACACCGCGACTGTCCAACATAGGATCGCCCACCCTGAACCGATGCACCATCCGGCCAAGACATCGGTGGGATAGTGGACCGCGAGATAGACCCGGCTTATCGCAACGGCCACCGTCAGAAACACGGCGATCGACATGAAATACGCTTTGAGACGCAGCTCCTGATTCGCGTGTGAAAGGAGTGCGCCCACGGTCAGGAACGCGATCGCTGAAAGCATTGCATGTCCACTCGGGAAGCTTGCCGTGAATACTCGCGTGACATGAGGGATCTCCGGCCTGGGCCGGTTGAAGCTCAACTTGAGGATTGTGCCGAGCAGTTCGCCGCCAACCACCGCCACTGCCATCCAGATGGCGAGAGCCCGCTTGTGAATCAGAAGAAGATAGACAACTCCTGCCAGCAACACGAAGCCAAGAAACACCACGCTGCCGACCGAGGTCACATCCCTGGCCGCTTCCTGAAGCCATGGCGGACCGATCGGATAGTCCGGATCGGACGCGCGAAGAGCCGACATAACGGCCAGATCAAATTTGGTTGTATCACCCTCCAGCACTTCCTCGGCGAGGATCCCAAAACCGAGGAACAGCCATGCTACAAGCACCCCCGGACCGGTGATCCTAGACAACGTGGACGGCAAGGGAGAGTAGTGACTACCAGGGGGCCGGCGCCCGATGTTTCGGACTGGTTCGCTCAAGCGCAGCACCTCTCTTTAGAGAGTACAACGGGTTCGCGAGAACGAGGTTCCGCCAGCCATCACCGATCTGAGAACGCTATTTAACCCACAGTCGCACTCCTCGGCAGCCCTGAAACAATGACACCGTTGGGAATGGCCGTGAGTCCCTCCAAGAGGGCACCATTGACAATGGCCGCAGTTTAGATGTCCACGACAAGCAAGCGGGGCAACGTGGATCAAGACGACGCTTCACCAATATC
>NZ_JAPFQA010000042.1:0-2500 GCF_027563465.1 Mesorhizobium qingshengii
CGGGCTCTTTTGGATTTGGTTGCGGGGACAGGATTTGAACCTGTGACCTTCAGGTTATGAGCCTGACGAGCTACCGGGCTGCTCCACCCCGCGTCACCTTTGGACGTAAGCGCAAGCCTACGAATAGGATGGCCTACAAATAGGTAGATGGCTCACCAAATGAAAGGGCCGCTTGCGCGGCCCGGGATCCCTTGGCGGGCCTTGTCGTGAAGAGAAGATTTCTCTCCATCCAGGATCGTTGTGATTCTGGATGTGAGATTAACGTGCGTTTGGCAGACCTGGCAGCGACCTACTCTCCCGCGTCTTGAGACGAAGTACCATCAGCGCTGGAGCGTTTCACGGCCGAGTTCGGAATGGGATCGGGTGCAGCCGCTCCGCCATAACCACCAGGTCGGCAAAACGCACGTTATTCGAGAAGCTGTTTTCTGTGCCAAGGCGACATCTGCAGTTTGTCACGGGCAAAGCCCGCAAGTGCGACTGCACATCGCCGGTTTTCCGGCGCCCTCGCGGAGCATAGGCCCGTAAGGGCCGCTCATGCGTGAGCGCTGGCAAGACCATCTGACTTGTCAGATGGGCATAAGGAATGAGAACGATCAAGCCGATCGAACTATTAGTACCGGTAAGCTTCAAGCGTTGCCGCTCTTCCACACCCGGCCTATCAACGTGGTCGTCTTCCACGGTTCTCAGGGAATACTCGTTTTAAGGTGGGTTTCCCGCTTAGATGCCTTCAGCGGTTATCCCGTCCGGATATAGCTACCCTGCTATGCGGCTGGCGCCACAACAGGTCCACCAGAGATCCGTCCATCCCGGTCCTCTCGTACTAGGGACAGATCCTTTCAATATTCCTACACCCACGGCAGATAGGGACCGAACTGTCTCACGACGTTCTGAACCCAACTCACGTACCGCTTTAAATGGCGAACAGCCATACCCTTGGGACCTGCTCCAGCCCCAGGATGCGATGAGTCGACATCGAGGTGCCAAACAACCCCGTCGATATGGACTCTTGGGGGTCATCAGCCTGTTATCCCCGGCGTACCTTTTATCCGTTGAGCGATGGCCCTTCCACGCGGGACCACCGGATCACTATGACCGACTTTCGTCTCTGCTCGACTTGTCAGTCTCGCAGTCAGGCAGGCTTATGCCATTGCACTCAGCGAACGATTTCCGACCGTTCTGAGCCCACCATCGCGCGCCTCCGTTACTCTTTAGGAGGCGACCGCCCCAGTCAAACTACCCACCATACATTGTCCCGGACCCGGATAACGGGCCGCGGTTAGACATCCATAGTAATAAGGGTGGTATTTCAAGGATGGCTCCACCTGAGCTGGCGCCCAGGTTTCAAAGCCTACCACCTATCCTACACATGCCACTACGAATGCCAATGTAAAGCTATAGTAAAGGTGCACGGGGTCTTTCCGTCTAACCGCAGGAACCCCGCATCTTCACGGGGAATTCAATTTCACTGAGTCTATGCTGGAGACAGCGGGGAAGTCGTTACGCCATTCGTGCAGGTCGGAACTTACCCGACAAGGAATTTCGCTACCTTAGGACCGTTATAGTTACGGCCGCCGTTTACTGGGGCTTCGATTCAGAGCTTGCACCCCTCCTCTTAACCTTCCAGCACCGGGCAGGCGTCAGACCCTATACGTCGTCTTGCGACTTCGCAGAGCCCTGTGTTTTTGATAAACAGTCGCTACCCCCTGGTCTGTGCCACCCTCCTCTACTTGCGTAGAAAAGGGTCACGCTTCTTCCGAAGTTACGCGTGCAATTTGCCGAGTTCCTTCAGCATAGTTCTCTCAAGCGCCTTGGTATACTCTACCAGACCACCAGTGTCGGTTTCGGGTACGGTTTATAAGGAGGAGCTATTTCCTGGAACCACGCAGCAGCCCGTTCAATCCGATAAGATTGGACTACCTCAATGATCCGTCACTACCTCCAAGCCCACGAATATTAACGTGGTTCCCATCGACTACGCGTTTCCGCCTCGTCTTAGGGGCCGGCTAACCCTGCTCAGATTAGCTTTAAGCAGGAACCCTTGGTCTTTCGGCGGGGGAGTCTCTCACTCCCCTTACGTTACTCATGTCAGCATTCGCACTTCTGATACCTCCACCACCCCTCACGGGTATGGCTTCATCAGCTTACAGAACGCTCCGCTACCGCTCGTATTGCTACGAACCCTAAGCTTCGGTGTATGGCTTTAGCCCCGTTACATTTTCGGCGCAAAGACCCTTATTTAGACCAGTGAGCTGTTACGCTTTCTTTAAATGATGGCTGCTTCTAAGCCAACATCCTGGTTGTTTTGGGATCCTCACATCCTTTCCCACTTAGCCATAACTTGGGGACCTTAGCTGTAGGTCAGGGTTGTTTCCCTTTTCACGACGGACGTTAGCACCCGCCGTGTGTCTGCCGACTAGTACTCCCAGGTATTCGGAGTTTGGTTAGGTTTGGTAATCCGGTGAGGACCCCTAGCCCATCCAGTGCTCTACCCCCTGGGGTA
>NZ_JAPFQA010000043.1 GCF_027563465.1 Mesorhizobium qingshengii
GTCGTTTGCTTCATGCGCCGGGAGAAAGGTGCGGACGCATGCGCTTGACGCTGATTGCCGGCGTAAATTCAGACAACGAGGGCAAGTCCACCGTTGCGGCTAATATCGCGTTCGATCTCGGCAACAAGGCCGTCCAGCGCGAGGCTCCTCGCCTTTCGGGCGCGCCGTACGATATAGGTCAACGCGGGCGGGGCGGGTAGGCGGTCCCGGATGATCTCCATCTCCGGGCGCAGGTGACGGTCGCTGAGCAGCGCGATGCCGAGGCCTGCGTTGACTCCCGCCACGATGCCGGCGGCGCTAGCGCATTCGAACACGGTTTCCAGGAGCTCGCCTTCGTCCTGCCCAATGTCCAGCGCCCAACGGCGATAGAAGCAATTGTCGTCGAACGACAGGAACGGGATCGGCCCTTCGGATGGCAGTGGCAGATCGGGGGATTTAACCCAATGCAAATTCTCTCCGAACAGGACCACATCGGCCGGGCGGACCTCATGGGCAAAGATCTGCACGATCGCGGCATCCAGTTCGCCCCGTTCCAGCATCGCGCGTAGGACAAGGCTCATGCGCACCTTGGTGCGGACAGCTACCTGTGGGTGCAGGCGGCGGAACCGGCCGAGGATCCGCGACAGGTCGGAACAGGTGGTGTCCTCAGTCAGACCCAACAGGATACGGCCCGCCAGATCCGTTTTGGTCAGGCTGAGAAGCGCCTCGTCGTGCAGTCCCAGGATCCGGCCGGCGTAATCCAACAGCTCCTCCCCTGCAGCGGTGAACATTGGCGCTCCAGAGCGGCGGTTCAGCAGATCGCAGTCGAGGCTGGTCTCCAGCCGCTTGATTTTGTGGCTAACCGCGGATTGCGTCAGCCCGAGCGCCTCGCCCGCGCGGGTGACGCCGCCGTGCCGGCGGATGGCGCGGAGCGCCCGCAATGCGTCGATGTCGAGGCGTCGACTGGTCAGGTCGGTCATGGCGATCTCGATGTGGCTTGGGAGAAAGAATGAACAATTTGGGATCTGTTCGCAAGGAAGCATTACGCTAGAAGCGCAAAATTCATAGTTTCATCGATATTTGTCATGTGCGCATGTGGCTGCGATCAACTATGCGGGATCGGCAGTATCCCCGCGTTTCGAGCTTTTCATGACCGATCTTTCCCTGTCCGCGGCCGCACCGAACCGACACCGATTGCTCTGGCCGGTGATGGCCGCAATCCTGGTGATTGGGTGGAGCTCCGGTTTTGTCGGTATTCGCTATGCCAATAAAGAGGCGAGCGTCTTTCTGCTGCTGTTCTGGCGCACGCTGCTGTCGGGTCTGATCCTTTTACCCTTCGCGCTGGCTTTCGGTCCAAGGATGCCTATGCGTGCGGTGCTGTCGCAGATGGGGTTCGGGGTAATGGCGGTGTTCCTCTACCTCGGTGGCTTCGCCCTGGCGATCGAGCAGCGCGTGCCGACCGGGCTGGTGGCGCTGATCTCGGACCTGCTACCCCTGGCCATCGCGGCGCTGTCACAACCGGCCTTGGGGGAACGGCTGAGCGGGCGGCAATGGCTGGGCACAGCCATTGCCGTTGTGGGCGTGCTGATCGTGTCCTTCGACAGTCTCAGCTTCGGGACGGCGCCGCTCTGGGCCTATGGCCTGACCGTCGGCTCGATGCTGGTCTTCGCGTTGGCCTCGGTGCTGCATAAGGGGCGAAAGGAACTGCGGATGCCAGTGCATCAGAGCCTGTGCATTCACACGCTGACCGGTGCCGTGCTGTTCGGCCTCTGTGGGCTGGCGCAAGGTGACGGGCTGGCACCGCCAATGACCCAAGGCTTCGCCATCGGCATGGCGTGGCTGGTGCTGATCGCAACCTTCGCCACCTATTCTGTCTATTACACCAGCCTGCGCCTGTTCCCGGTGGCCAAGGTCAGCGCGGCCATCTATCTCAGCCCACCGGTCACCATGCTGTGGGCTTGGGCTCTGTTTGCCGAGCCTCTGACACCGGCGATGTTCGCCGGCATGGCGGTGACGCTTGCGGGGGTCTGGCTGACATCGCGAGGATGAGCCACCGCAATCAACCGTCGGCAGGCCGACACCTGCGACCCTTCGCCAATGTTCAGCCAGATCCGGGATTCCAGCAGGAGGCCTTATTGCTGCGCGGCGTGCACCACTCTGAGCAGAGGCTTTCGGCAGAGGACGCCGCAACAATTCCTGACTTACAGCGATTTCAGAAAGGCCATGAGGTCCTTATCCTCCTTCCATGAGCGAGCGGGACGTGTCTGAGCGACTTCGCAGAGAGCTACGGCGTTGGCTTTCAGCGTGAGGTCTATTTCGGCATAGATGTTGGTGGTGCTGATTGAGACGTGGCCGAGCCAGGCGCGGATGGTATTGATGTCCACGCCGGCGAGAACGAGGTGGCAGGCCGTCGTGTGCCGGATCACATGCGGGGTTATCGTTCTTTCAGCCAATTTCGGCACCCGCGCCGCGCAACGCTCGATAAGGCGATAGACGCCGAAGCGGGTGTAGGGCGTTCCGAGCCTACTGACAAATACTGCGTCATCGATCGAGCGGCCAAGGATCTCGTCTGCCAGAACTCGTTCGGTTTCCGGCCACAGTGGGCACTGGCGCGTCTTGCCGCCTTTCCCGTGCAGCGTGGCAATATCGTGACCGCCACTCCCGCCCCCGATTTGCAGATCGCGCACCCTCAATTGCGTAGCCTCGGAGACACGCGCCCCGGTGTTGTAGAGAAAGAGGAGAAGGGCGTATTCGCTGCGGCCGCGCTTGGCCTTGCGGTCGGGCACGGCGAGCATGGCCTCCATTTCGGGCCTAGTCAGCCACCCGACCGGTGGTGGCATGGATTTCTTCGATGCGATGGCCCGGATGTGGCCGCACCATTCGACATGGGCCGGATCCCGGCTGCCGATGAAGCGGGCAAATGCCCGGATGGCGGCAAGCCTCTGATTGCGGGTCCGGGCAGAGCATCCGCGATCTTCCTCGAGATGTGCAAGGAACTGCAGCACGTGCCGGGAAGTGAGATCGCGCACGGCCAGCCCCTCTACAGGCTTGCGCAACTTGCGGCTGACGAAGGGCAGAAGAAGGCTGAAGGTGTCCCGGTAGCTCTTGCGGGTGTTCCGGGCCAGATTGCGTTCAGTGACGATATATTCGCACAGGAAACGTCGGAGCCATGGGCCGAGGGTTACGTGTTCAGGCATCCTGACCTCCGGCCGCATAGCGAGCAAAACGCAGCGACGCCTGCTGCAAAAGCTCCGGCGTCATCGACAGATAGACCTTTGTGCCCTCCAGATCGGAATGGCCGAGATAGGTGGAGAGTACGGGTAGCAACCGTTGCACATCCGCTCCCCGGCGATACCAGGCAGTCAGGCTGTGAACCGCGAAGCTGTGTCTGAGGTCGTGTAAGCGCGGGATCTGTCGCCCGCTTGCCGTGCGATGGACCTCAGCGATACGCCGCAGCGCGTCGAATGCGGCCTGAACGGTGCTGCTGGCAAGCCGCGTGCCGTCCCGGTTTGCCAGAAGGAAGGAAGTCTCGCCTTGGGCAAGCTCGCCGCGCCGCCGTAGCGGCATGTAGTTGGTCAGTGCCGTTGCAAGTTGCGGTCCGATCGGAACCAGACGGCTCTTGTAGAACTTCGTGGCGCGTATGGTCAGGACGTGTTCCGCCAGATCGACGTCCGCGAGTGTGAGACCTGTCGCTTCACTAAAGCGCAATCCGGCTCCGTACAGCAGAAGAAGCAGGGTCCGGAATGTCACTGCGTCGAACTGAACCGCACCGCGCCGGCTGCTCTCCAAGGTCGCGGGGTCAAGGAGCCGCCGCAACTCATTACGCGAGTAGATATACGGCGGCCTCCGGGGCGGCGATTTCGGTTCGCTGTTCGGTAGCGGCAGGCGCGTCGCATGGCCACGGCCGATCGCATAGCGCCAGAAGCCGGCAAGGGCGTAATACTTGTTCTCGCGGTGTCGAGACAGTGGCCCCTTTCCTACGAGAAAGGCCAGCACCTGTGTCGTGGTGGCCGCGTCGCAGGTGCCATCTCCGTCGGCATATCTGAGGAAGAGACGCAGGAGATTCGCCCCGGTCGTGAACTTGGCGCCGTGGGCCTGTCGCCAGAGGATGTATTGCTCGATAGACTCGTGCAGCGTCATGCCAGCCCCTCCAGATCGAAAGCGGCCACTTCGCGAAGAGATGCGAGATTGACCTTTGCGTAGATCGCGGTGGAGGATGGGTCGCGGTGCCCGAGAAAGTCCCCGATCACCTTCATCGACATGCCCTGATCTAGAAGATGCTGGGCTGCAGCATGCCGTAAGATATGCGTACCTCGTCGGCCGGAGACGATGCCAATGCTGGCCAGCCGGTCACGGACCATCTTGCCCAGGGCCGCTCTGCCAAGCGGTCGGATCGGCGCATGCGCAGTGAAGAACAGGCTGCGCCCGAAGCCAGATGGCCGTGCCTCCCGTATGTAGCGCAGGATGGCATGTCCGACCTCATGCGACAGCGGCCAGAGATGGCTCCGACCGGGCTTCGGGCAGCGGACACGGAGCATCCCGTTCTCCCAGTCCATATCGTCCAGTTGCAGGCCGCGGACTTCCCCGGCCCGCAGTCCATAGGCGATGAGAAGCATCAGGATCGCCCTGTCGCGCTTGTCGACCGCTCGATCCCGGACAACAGAAGCCAGCAGGTGCAGAACATCCTTGCGCCCGAGGCCCTTCGGCACGCTCTCATCCACCACAAACCGGGGCGCCATGATTCCCGCAGCCAGCCCGGCGCGGCACCAGCCGCGCGTTTCGGCAAACAGGAAGAACGCCCTCAGACGCTGAGCGTAGTCGTGTATTGATCGGCGCTTCCAGACCCCTCGCTTATGTTCTGTCGCAATGACATCGTCGATGTCGGTCACCCGGATGGCGTCCAAGGCTACACCCTTTCCAGCCGACCAGAAGAAGAAGTGGTCGGCGGCGGCGCAGTAGGCTTGTACGGTCGCGTCGGAGAGGCCGCGTTCCCGGCGCAGCCATCTCTCAAAGATCACGATCTCCGCATGATGTGGGTGATGCTTATGCTCGGGCTCGTCGAGCCATCCCAGGAATCGCAGCCATTGGATTCCGCGACTGGCAAAGCGAGTTCTCGCCTTGGGCGAAGCTGCCCGAGCATATCTGTGGCCTTTTGGCAGCGCCCAGATTGCTGCTGCGGCTTCTATTTGGGGAGTGTTTACCCGGTCGCCTTCTCGCAAATCCAGTAGACGGACGAGACTGAGTTGATCGTTCGCATTCTTGCGTAAGGTTGTCCGGCAAGCGCCCAGTTCATTCAGGTGTCGAAGGTATCGAGCGCGGGGTTCGGACAGCGGTGCTGTCCGATATCTCTCAGCGGTTTGGGGAAGGAAGATTGCTTCAAACATACTTGTGCCTCCAGGTTGGTGGAGGCTCAAGTTTTCGCAGCGAGCACCGTGATGAAAGCTCTGCTGCGTAGATGGTGCTCAATCATCTGCAAGTAAGCAGCA
>NZ_JAPFQA010000044.1 GCF_027563465.1 Mesorhizobium qingshengii
GGTCTGCCGCTACTCACCTTCTAAGCCGTCAGCAGTGGCGCCAAGCATGACCGCCAGGGACCCCGACCGTGGCAACCCACGCCCGTCGAGGATTCCGCAGGCCGAGTGACCCTTTCGGCCCTACCAAGCTCGCTCCCGCTCGCGGGCCGAAAGCCCTGCTGCATCCACCCCGGACTCTTCGGGGTTGACACGGCCACCCCCACGGTCAGCAGTCGCCCAGCGCTGACCGGCAGCGCCCAACCGAAAGGGAGCACCAATGTCCACCTTCGAGATCATCGAAACCGTCCTCGCAGTCCTGCTCTCCGCCACCGCCGCGGTCACGCTCTACCGCAACGACCGACGCGCCCGCGACGCCGCTCACCGCGACGTCCGCGAGCACCAGTACCGGATGGACACGATGCGCGCGATGCACGAGGCCTCCATGGCCCAGCTCCAGCGCGGCCCGCAGCCGGCGATGTTCTTCCCCGCTGGGGACCCGCGCACGAACTGAAACTCCGGGCCCGGCCCGGCTCCCGAACCGGAGCGTGGCCGGGCCCCGTGTCGCGCCTCACCTCACCCAGCACCGGCGCACTAGGTGCGACCGGCGATGCCCACCCTGCGGGCGGGCGGTCTGCCGGTGGTCACCGGGTGCCCACTCACCGCGCCGCCAGCGCCCGAGGGGCGCCGACGGCTCCGCACGGAACTCACCTTTATTGCCGTTAGCGGGGGCGCAGCCTAATCGGCCGGGGGCCCGACCTGTCAACCCACGCCCGCTGTCGCGTTCCGCCGGCCGAGTGACCTTTTCGGCCCTAACAGCTCGCTCCCGCTCGCGGCCGAAAACCCGGCTACACGCGCCACCGGACTCTTCGGGGTTGACAGCCCACCCTCAGCCGATTGACCGCACCCCCAGCGCTAACCGGCGCACCAAGCACCTTCGTGGACGGAGAAAACAATGACCGACAACAACTTCCAACTCGCCGCCGCCCTCCTGGCCGATGCCGCCGACTTCGTCGGCCGCATGCCCCTCGGCATCACCGAACTCAAAAGCCACCCGTTCGGCGCCCTGCGCCTCATGGCCTCGCACACCCGCGAGGCCGACCACTCGCACAAACTGATCCTCTGGGCCCTCGATCGCTGCGGCGCCGCAGCCGCCGCCGAAGCCACCCAGTCGACGCCGACCGCCGTACCGGCGACCCGCATCCTGGCCTTCCGCGCCGACTACATGGTCTTCTCCGACCTGGGCGACTGGACCTTCCTGGCCTCCAGCGACCACAACACCTACACCCTGACCGCCCACATCGGCGCCAACAGCTGGGACCTCTCGGTCGACGGAGAACATCACGCCGCCTACACCTCGATCGACACCGCCGTCGACGCCATCCACGACCACGCCACCGAGGCCGCCCGGTAACCCCCAGGCCCTCGGGACGCCGCCAGCCCGGGTCGCGATCAGCGGCCCGGCCAGGCGGTGCGCTGTCCTGCCGGACCCGCACCCTGCCAGGCTCGCGCCACCGACCACCGCGGCACCGTCACCACAAGGTGGGATGCGCCGTACCCGCGAGCGCTGCGCGCACTGCCTCGGCGTCCCAGCCGCCGCGCACCGCGTCCCGCAGCGCCACCGACCGTTCCCGCCGTTCCAACAGGCCCGCGCGGCCGCGTTGGATCGGCCTACGGCCTCCCCCGCGACCCATGCGGCCCATGCGCTCCATGTTCTCGCGTTGCGTGCCCTCGGTCAGATGTTTGATACCCCGCTCATCGGCGGTCGAGCATCTCACGCAAATCGGTACGTCACAGCCATGCAGGCCATACACCCACGGCTCCAGCGGTGCGCCTTTCAGGCTCACCGCGAGCGCGTACCGGTTGGACCGCAACATGATCCGCTTTCCGGCCTCCCGGCGAATCCAAAATCGGCCGTAACCGTCACCGCCGATCGGGCCGGTGAAAATCCAGCAGTCGTCCGGTTCCGGGCCGCGGACCACCTGCGCGTAGAAACGCGCAATCTCGGCCGCGTGGATGACCGGATCGACCACCAGAGGTAGTGCTTGCGAGGGCCCCACGGTGGGAACGCTAACCGCGCCCACCGACAGTGCCTGGCCGCCCACGCTGCGCGGGGCGCGCCGTCGGCACGGCGCTACTGCCCGACCGCCGCCAGGCCTTCGGCCGGCGCGCTCGTCGGGACAGTCTCGCCGATGCCCGACCCGGCGGGCTCGCGGTCGACTGCCGGCGACACCGCCTCGCCGCCGCCGGTGGCCGGGCTCGCCGTCGCGTCCTGGGCTTCGCCCTCGGACGCCGGCGCAGCCTCGGCCAACCGGATCAGTTCGCGCACCTGCTTCTCACCGATGTTGGCCAACTGCGCGATGTCTCGGACCTGCTCTCCGCGCTCGCGCATGGCCCTCAGAGCACCGCCTGCCTGACGGCGCTGCTCGTCGCGGCGCTGCGCGCCCTGCGCCTTGAGCGCCGTCACCTTCTCGGCCAGCCATTCATCCACAGTCTCCGCCCGCCCCATCGCGGCGAAGAACGTCGTCAGGTCATCAACGTTGAGCTTGGTCCGGCGGGCCAGGTCCGCGTTGGCTTGCGTGGTCGCTTCGCGCGCCGCCTTGCGGGCAGCTTTCGCGCTTGTAGTGGTTGCCATGCGGGTCACGTTAAGCCCGACCAACCTCACGCAGCAGCACCCCAAAAAACTTCACCTTCACCCCGTTTGACCAGCACCGTCCCGTACAGCCCCTCTCACCACCGTTTCCTCACCGCCCTACCGTCCCCCAGTCACACCCATCTTGTCCGATCCCATTGAACATCGCAGTCTGGCTCCGCGGTTGCTGGGTTTTGCAAGGTTTGTCGGGACGTCCTACCATCGTTCGTCCCGAGATACTTTGAACCGCCCCGAGTTTGATGCACACCGGTTTATGGGTGTGCAGCCGCGGATTGGGCTGTGTTCGTAGCGTAGTAGACGGCCTCGTACTCGACGGGTGGGATGCGGCCCAGGCGATGCATGAGCCGGTCGGTGTTGTACCAGTTCACCCAGTCGGCGGTGAGCAGTTCCACGTCGGTCAGCCGGTGCAGCGGGCCATGCCGGAACGGGGAGTCATCGCGGATGGCTTCGTGCTTGTAGAGCCCGATCGTGGTTTCGGCCAGAGCGTTATCGTAGGCGTCGCCGACCGATCCGATCGATGCCACCAACCCCGATAGTGCGAGGGTTTCCCCGAACTTCACCGACGTGTATTGAGACCCCGCATCGGAGTGGTGAATAGTTCTGCCGGACAACGGATTACCTTCACGACGCCGGAGTTCGGCGGCGTGGCGGATCGCCCGCCGAACGAATGCATCGCTCTTGCCGGCCGAGCAGGTCCAGCCCACGATCCGCCCGGCGTACGCGTCGATGGCGAACGCGGTGTAAACGAACACTCCTGACGACAATCGGACGTAGGTGAAATCGGCCACCAGCAGTTTGTTGGGTGCCGGTACGCGGAACTGGCGGTCCACCAAGTCCGGTGCCCGCCCGGCCGCCGGGTCAGCGATGGTGGTGCGGACCCTCTTGCGCCGGGTGACCCCACGCCACCCGTTGGCCCGCATCAACCGTTCGACGGTGCAACGGGCCACTTCGATGCCCTGGCGCTGCAGGTGAGCCCACATCTTGACCGCGCCGTACAACGACTCCGGTTTACGCCGGCCCGCCCGGTCAGGTTCGTAGTAGCCGGCCAGCACCTGCGTGATCACGGTGTCCCACAAGGCCCGCGCGGACGGGGGCCTGGTGAGCCAGGCGTAGAAGGTTCTCGGGGCGATCTGGCAGCCATGCTCGGACAGCACGCGGCAGATCGAAGCGACCCCGAACCGAGCACGATGCTCGGCGATGAACGCACAGATCAGCGGCGTCGCGGGTCGCTCTCCCGCGCGAAGAAACTTGTTGCCGCCTTGAGGATTTCGATCGTTTCCTCAAGCTCGTTGTTCTTGCGTTTGAGCTCGCGCAACTCCCGTGCGGTATCGCTGGGCACCCCGGCACGATCCCCGGCATCGACCTCGCCCTGGGCGACCCATCGTCGCAGCGATTCGTACGAAACTCCCAACCGCTTGGCGACCGCAGTGATGCAGGCCGTGCGGGTGTCGTATTCGTCGGCATGGTCAGCGACCAACCGCACCGCCCGGGCCTTGAACTCCTCGTCGTACTTCT
>NZ_JAPFQA010000045.1 GCF_027563465.1 Mesorhizobium qingshengii
TTCCCATTGCTGAAATACACCTGCAGAAAGTAAAGGTTGGGCACACAGTGGGGGATCGACATGAAACAGCAGGCGGCAATTGCGCTGATCTTCTTAGTATTTAGCGCCAACTGCACTTTTGGAAACACCGTGTGTAACGTCTCAGGTTTAGGCCCCAACCTGGAAACGTTCACATTCCAGAAGTGCGACGGAGCTTTGAGCCCTGCCGAGGCTATCGATTGTGTAAATCGGCTTGCGGAAGAGGCTGAAGACATGCGGGTGAAATCAGAGAAGGCAATCGCTCAGGCCGAGTGCCTTTGCAAAGCCCTCAATGAGATCGCGGGCGGGCTTGGTCACTATAGTCGGCTGAACGGCACTTGCACCATCAAGCGGTAGGATTAATCCTGAGACGCACTGAGACGCGTCTCATGACATTGCACCATATGAACTCACATACCCGTCTTTATAACCCTCTGTACCAAAGTCACGCATGCAATGGCTTGAGACGCGTCTCAGTGCGTCTCACTTACCAATCAGCCATACTCTCTTTCGGTTCAATCGCTTTGTTGCCCGCGATGTCGATACCTTCGTAAATCCGGACTTGCTGCCCCTCGACCCTTGGCCGACTTACCTTTAGCCCCGACACGACAGCGCGCAGATCGCGCCCGAACGATTGAAGGGTTCCGGCTTCCTTCCTTCCGTTTGCCTCGCACCAAACCTTCCATTCCTCGAAAACGCGCTCGGGCATGCATTGCAGACCGGGCGCGACGGTGCAGCGCTGTTTCACGAACGCCGCGACAGGTGAGCCGAGCGCCTCAAGCTCGTCTATCGCGTCCCGCGCGCTGTCGGGCTGGAGGAAATACCCGCGTTGCCGAAGTCTGATGTAGCCGGCGCGCGCCCAATTGAGGATGCCGGGCAATTCGCCCAAGAGCCGGTTACCAAGTCCGCGATCCTCCCTGCCGAAGAACGAATTTTCCATCGTCAGGACCACAAACCGCGAGGCGAGCGCTCCAGATGCATCGGCAAGGCGCGGCAATTCGTTGGTCATGATGACGAACCTGATCGGAAGCCTTCCCGTCCAAGCCGGCAAGAACTTGCGATCAATCGTCAAGCTGTCCTCGCCTGAGATCGAAAGCAGGCGCTCTGCAATGGCCGCTTGATCAGCACGCGTGCCGAGGCGGGCATCGCCGATGATGCCGAGCGGCTTTCCGATCAGCGGCGCGAGGCCGAAATTCGTTGCCAAGCTCGCCAGTGTCGGAGCCGCAACGCTGCCGTGGCCCAGTAAACCGGTGAGGACGCGGGCAACGGTGCCTTTTCCAGATCGCTTCGGCCCGACAATGAGCGCGATTTTCTGTTGCGACGTATCCGGCGCAAGCAGATAGCCGAACAGGTCTTGCAGCGTTTCAATGGACTGGCGGTCGCTGGGCCAAATTTGATCCAAAAAGCGCAGCCATTCGGATGGCTCAGGCGCATTAGGGTCAAAAGAGACATCGGCGGCGCTCAGGCCGAAATAAGAAGGCGTCGGCGGGTGAAGCGTTCCGGTCGGCAGATGCAGCAGCCCATTTTCGACGGCCAGCAGTTCACTCGCTGGCGGCCTGTCACCAGACGCCAGCCAAGCCGGCGTTTCGATACTGGCCGGCAGATTGCAAGCAGCCGACAGTGCCGCAAACACATCGCCGACCCGCGATCGATTAGGCTGGAACGGGCCAAGCTCCTTTTCCGGTGTGTAGCACAACGCCTGATCAAGGAACGCCCATATCGCCGCCTGGATCGCGTCGTGGTCGGCGTCCCGGTAGCACGATCCGTTCCATTCGTAGAACGATCCGCGATGGTGATGTAGAGTGCGTAGACCGCCGACAGCATAGAACGCCGTCAACAATTTACGCGCGGACGGCAAGGGGTCGCGCCTGTCGAGGATCAGAGCTTTACCCGCATCCTGGCGGACGGTCCGCGCCGCAGCCACGGGCGGCGCGGGGCTTTGTCGTGGCCGGAACACGGCGACGGCAGAAACGCTCTCAGCGGGCTCCCCTGCCGGTTTCTGTTGCGGCGGCGACCAGGGCCGAGCCGTCGCGCGCATGAAGGCGTCAAGCTCGGGAGCCGACCAGCCATCATCCACGGCGTCGGCGCAGTCCCAACCTTTCTTAGGCCTCTTGCCTGCTTGCCAGTCGGCAAATGTGTAGGGCGCGTGCGCGCGATCACTTTGAATGTGCATTCCAGTCTCATCATCATTGACGAGACAGTGCCTTGTTGCTAAATTTACAACGTCTGTTGTTGTTATTTTAGCTTCACTGTCTCAGAAGCTTCTTTCGAAAGCCCAGGCGGCAACCTGGGCTTTTCATTTTAGATGTCGTCGTTCTCAAGAGTTGCCTGAACTTGGCGCGGGAACGGAATAACGTTGTCCGCGACAATCCGCTGACCAGTTCTTGCGCAGAAAACTATTTCGTCTAAGGCGCTGGTCGTATGCGCTCGCTTGAGAGATGCAAGCTCCGCAGATGCGGCAGCGTCGCAAATCTCATCTACGGATCGATCATCGAATAGAACGGGTTTGATCGTCAGCGCCCCCGCCTCATCCGCGAAGTCCCCATTAACGAGAATGCGACGCCCGGTCTTGGCGCAGAAAACGATTTCTTCGGCCATGGCGATCACGCGGCAACGTGGCAGGCGGCCTTGGCGGCTTCCCACGCTTCCAGGTCGGACAGCCGCCAGCGCGAGCAGCCCGGCGAGAGGCGGATCGGCTTCGGAAAGTTGGCGTCGTTCTGTATCCACCGCCAGATGGCGGCACGGCAGACGCCATAGCGCGCGCCGGTTTGCCGATCCGTGAGATAAAAGGCGTCTGGATGGGCAGGCTTTAGCTTGGTCTTTTTTGACCCTTCGGTGTCGGGCATCTGAGCATGAGTCATTTTTGGTCTCCAACAGTCTACGATGGAACCAATAAGTCGTGATGGTTGCCGCAACCACTCGTCGCAATTTGGGGAAATGGCGCAGATTTCGTGCGTTCTTATTCGATTAGACGCAAAGATATCGCGCTTTTGCCGCGTAAGCGCCGATAGCAGAACTCACACTTCCCTTTGCCGGCATCAGCGTCGGCCTTGGAAGGGCAATACCTTGCCCTTGGCATTCCGCCCCCCGAGGAAGTCAGCCCACGCTGCCATCATCTGCCGGCGCTTTTCCATCATGTCGCCGCGCCGGTAAGCTGCCTCGACGGCGTTGCTGACTTTGTGCGCAAGCGCGGTTTCGGCCATTTCGCCGGCAAAGTTGGTGCGTTCTGATATCCAGTCGCGAAAGGTCGATCGAAGCCCATGGGGCACCGCTGGACGCTTTGACGCCCGATCCACAAATCCAACGCCCCCTTCCTTCACGTCCGTCTCGTGCAGGCGCTTCATTGTCGCGCTCAAGGTCATGTCTGACAGTGTACCGCCCTTCGCAGCTGGGAACACCAGTGGGTTACCAGCGAGACGAGGCAGGGCTTTCAGCAATGTCACGGCACCAGCACTGAGCGGAACGCGATGCTCACGATCCATCTTCATTCTAGCGGAGGGCACGATCCATAGCGATTTTTCAAGGTCGATTTCATCCCAGGTCGCGCCGCGCGCTTCACCAGACCGGCAAGCAGTCAGAGTCAAGAATTCGAGCGCACGGCTCCCGACGCCTTCCCGCGCCCGCAAGGCCGCAAACCAGCGCACGACGTCGTCAAGCTGCACGGCGGGTTGGTTGTCGCCGTCCTTCACCTTGGCCGCTGCCGGAAGCATCTCTTTGAGATTGCCAGCCCAGCGGGCAGGATTGTCGCCGACGCGATGGCCCGCAACCGCGGCCCATGCCAATACGGATTCGATACGCCCACGCAAGCGACTGGCGGTTTCGGTCTTGGTCCGCCAGATCGGTTCCAGCGCCCGCAGTACATCTTGAACCGCGATATCGCTGACCAGCATCGGGCCGAGTTCAGGGCCGGCATATGTTTCGAGCGTCATCTTCC
>NZ_JAPFQA010000046.1 GCF_027563465.1 Mesorhizobium qingshengii
ACCATCGAAACGGATTGCAACCTCCTAGCAGCATCGGCGCAGCTTTCGATGATGTTGAGCTGTCAGTGTTGATTACAGACCGTATGCTGGATCGGGTGCTGTCCGACGTGGCAGGATGGAAGCGGGACGGCAGGGAAGTCGGGCGGATCGCTATCAACGCAGCGACGGCAGACTTCCGGCGAGGCGATCTGGCGGAACGCATTCTGGAGAAAGTCACCCGGCTCGGCCTCACGGCTTCAGTGCTTGAGCTTGAAGTCACGGAGTCCGTGTTGGTGGGCCAGATGGCTGGCCGGGTAGGACAGACCTTGACCAAACTCAGAGACGCCGGGGTGACCATAGCGTTGGACGATTTCGGGACTGGATACGCCTCGCTCACACATCTCCAGCAGTTTCCGGTCGATGTCTTGAAAATCGATCGGTCCTTCATCGATAAAGTCTCTACGGACACAATGGGAAGTTCAGCTGTCGTGGACGCATTGCTGCAGATGGCCAAAGCAATGGGAATTACGTCGGTCGCCGAAGGGATCGAGACTATTGCCCAAGCGGAGTATCTTGTAACAAGAGGGTGCGATCTCGGCCAGGGCTACCTGTTCGGCCGTCCGGTTGGCCGAAACCGGGTCCTGCCACTGCTCGATGATGGTGTTGGATTTGCCGCACGGCCCCGGCCCGCCAGCGCGATGCCAAGATACTAGCGACTCTACAACGAAGATGCACCTGCGCCGCCGCTGCGATTGCAGCGCCGGATCGCTGCAAGGTGTCCTATTCAAAGTGCGCAAGGATGCCTGGTCGAGGGGGTCATCGACTCCACTTCGCGGGCTCTCATCCTCGACTCCCTCCACACCAATTTCAGCTGGAGGATTCGGCGACCGAAATACGCCGAAGATGCGATCCCAGGTGCCGTGAAACGCCGTGAAGCTGGAATTTCTCTCGGGCATCACCGCGGATGATGAGCCACTTGCGCCGTGCACGTCGGTGGACAAACAAGCAGATTTCGAAATGTCTTCATATTTCGCACGCGATCTGAACCCATGGGGCACGCTTCATTTATCCGGCCGTGCTTCTCGTGCAGCCATTGTCCAATGGTGGAAAACTGCGGCCGACGCGAGTTAGACCGCGCCTTCCCTGATCAGAAGAGGAAGGCGATTGGAACGCTTATCCGCAAGCGACCTGTTTCGCGTCCGCCCGGACGCACGAACGAAGTGTTGATCTGCTCGGCCCGGAAAATTCCTTTGTTGGCACGTCGCAGGGTGTCACGCCCAATCAGTTGTTGAATGCGGACGCGACCTGATGTGGCTGCGGCAGCTGTCCACTCGGCGTCAACTTGTCGACGATGCCGGGCAATACTGACGAAAGCTGCTTGAGCAGTTCCTGCTCGTCGATCCCTGTCCTTTGTGCGATCTCGTGAATAGCCTGGGGGCCAATGGCGCTGCCAAGATCATTGGCGTTGATCGGCTGGTTCTGCCCGGTTCCGACCCAGGAATCGGCGACGCTGCCATGGCCAGCATCCTTCAGCTTGTCGAGAAGGCCTCCCAGCCCTCCGAGCAGTCCTCCATCGCCGGATGTCGTCCCGGAAGGGACAGGACTTTGCGGCTGATCAGGCTGGTTTGCGTTTCTGCCGCTCAGCATTTTTCCAACCAGCAAGGCGCCGAGCGCGATCATCAGCGGTTTGGTGATGTTGCCGCCGGGAACGGCGTTGTCAAAAAATGCTGTCTTGCTGGCCGTGGCGTGCTGTCTCGAGCTGGTTGGGTATAGCGGATCCAACGATGTCATCTTGCGCCGCCAGCGCCTTTGGATTTGGGATCGCAACAAGGGTAATACGCCAATAGGATTCCGCTGGTTTTTTCAACCCAGTCACGACGCTCGGAACCGTGTGAGCCTTGAGAGCATCATGCGATCATGTTCTGCACAATGATTTCACAAAGTTCCCACCGAGGCCTGCGGCAATCCGGACCACGCCCAACGACGCTGAGGGTTAGCATGCTCCTACAACAAGGCATGTTCATGCTCTTTGTTCAACCGCAAAGACTTCGCACCTTTTCTGGGCAATTGACGGTCCAAGGGTTGGCACGGGTTCGTCTCACAACGACGCGTTGCCGCGAATGAGTCCACTGTGAGTTTCAAAGCATGGAGCTTCGCCATGAACACCCAATTCCTAGGTGCAGAACTATGGGAACGCACTGTCGGTGACGTAGCGGCCACGCTGCCCGGCGCCACCGCTGTATTCCGCAAATTCAAGATCGACTTCTGCTGCAACGGCGATCTCACCCTTGACGCGCCGCGCATCGGCGCGGCTTTGATCCGCATGAGCTTGAGCGCGCGTTGGAGGCGCTTGGTACCGGTGCCGGGGAGACAGCCGCGCCGGCGGCTATGGACAGCAAGGAACTGATCGGGACACATCGAACCGTGCCACCACGAGGCGCATCGCCGCGTTCTGCCCGAGCTCATCGCCCTGTCGCGAAAGGTTGAGGCGGCGCATCGCGGCCATTCGAAGGTGCCGGCCGGACTTTCCGATGCGTTTCAGCAGATGCAAAGAGAACTGGTGCAGCACACGGCCGAGGAAGAGGCCATTGTGTTTCCGACAATGCGGCAGTGGGCGAAAGGCAGCAGCGAGATCCCGATTTCGAAGCTGCGGCGCGAGCACGACGACCAGGGCACCTGGCTTCGGCTCCTCGAGAGCCTCACCGACGACTTCGCCACGTCGACGGCGCCTGCCGTTCATGGCAGGCGCTGTACGTCGGCACGGCCCAGCTTGCCGAGGACCTGATGGAGCACATCCACCTAGAGAACAACATCCTGTTTCCGCGTTTCGCGGCAACGGAGAGCCGTGCCTAGCCAACGTGCAGGTCCATCGAGATCGACTGACCTGGAGGCGAACGGCAGCGCTGAGTTCGTGGCCAAGGCAGCAAGCACGGAACAAACTTCCCGGACGGTGGATTGCCAACAACATTTCGGCCACGACAAAGGCGGCTTTACTTTCCGCTGACGAGCCAACCCACAAGCTGGACGCCATGGCGCTCGGCAACGAACGGAAAAATGACCCAGATTGCAATCGTGACGGTCTCGGACCGTGCAAGCCGCGGCGACTACGAGGACCTTGGCGGTCCAGCAATCGAGCGTTGGCTTCATCGTGTCGTGGCATCGCCGTGCGTCTTCATCCGTCGCATAGTCCCTGGCGGCGTGGAAAGTGTCCGGGATGTGCTCATCGAGCTTTGCGACCAATGCGGCGTTGATCTGATCCTGACGACTGGAGGGACCGGTCCATCTCCGAGAGACCTTACCCCAGAGGCCATGCAGCAGGTTATCACCAAGGAGCTT
>NZ_JAPFQA010000047.1 GCF_027563465.1 Mesorhizobium qingshengii
GTATCCGCCCGGTGAACACCGCAGGTAGGCCGAAGCTGACCTCCACCTAGATAGGCCGTGTTGACAAAGTTAGCTCAGGCACTTGCTGCCCCCGACGACCGAGATATGCTCAGGTAATGATTACCTCTCCTTGTCCCGTTTATCTCTTCAGAAGCGCAGGTTTTTCTCCATCCGGCGACACAGTGGTGAGCATTGCTCCGGTGGACTGCGTTATCGCAGTTTACGGTAACGGAGGTGTTGTTGGTGAAGGCGGTCTGTCTTCTGCCTTTGGTGGGGCGGCAGTCTTCAAGAACGATGTGTCCGGAGAATGCTTCGTCGGTGTATGGGGAGCCCGAAACGCCTCACGTTTCCGCAGTGAGCTTCGGGCTCATATGCAGATTGCTGTTTACAAGAAAGCGCCAGACGCTCGGCTCACTTTTTCGGTAGCGGAGAATGAGCGCCCTAAAAGGTCTGGCCCAAATGAAGGGCAACCAGAGTCTGGCTGAGGGTGCGTATCCGGTGGCCATGAGCACCTGAGCACCGCGGTGTTGGGGTCAAGATGGGGAGACGCGATGATATTCTTCAAGGAGGAGTTTGACTTCCTCGATGCCTTCATCGGTGAAGGCCAAGATTCCGTCGTCATCGATGGCCCCGTACACCCAGATGACGCCGTCCTCGGGCTCGAGACCGAGGGTCAGGTCCTGGATGAGCGCTTCGCTGACGCCGAGGTCCCTGGCGACACGTTCGACGGTGTAGACGTGATGCACCTTATTGCGCTGCATGATCAGGCCGCCGCTGGTTGGGTCCGCAGTTGTGCGGATCTCCAATTCCACGGCAGCAAATCATCGATCCGCTGTGCTGGGTGGGCTGCGATGCGCGCCAGGATATCGGCGAGCCAGGCCTGAGGGTCGACGTCATTCAACTTGGCGCTGACGATCAGGCTGTAGAGAACGGCAGCGCGCTGTCCGCCGCGATCGGAACCGCAGAACAGCCAGGACTTTCTGCCGAGAGCGACGCCGCGCAGGGCTCGCTCGGCTGCATTGTTGGATAGGCAAATCCGCCCATCGTCGAGGAACCGGGTGAAGGATGACCAGCGACGCAGCATGTAGTTGAAGGCCTTGGTCAGATCGTGTCCGCGCGAGAGCTTGTCGCGCGTCTCGATCATCCAGCGCTCGAGCTCGGTGACCAGCGGCGCGCTCCGCTCCTGGCGCGCGGCGTGGCGTTGGCCTGGCGACAGGCCGTTGATCGCGCGCTCGATATCGAACAGGGCATCGATACGCTTCACGGCTTCAACCGCTAGCGGATAGACCAGGTTGGGCTTCTCGCCGTGCGCCTTCTTGCGCGCCGCCGCTTCGACATCGGCCAGCTCGAACACTTTGCGCCGGCTGTGGGCCCAGCAGCTGGCTTCCAGAATAGGCGCCGGCTGACGGCCCGTCGCATAGAGATCGCCATAGCCGCCATAGGCGTCGGCCTGCAGAATGCCGCTCCAGCCGGCGAGATGCGCCGCGGGATGTTCCCCTCGACGATCGCGGGAATAATAGAACACCGCCGCCGGCGGATCGGCGCCGCCGAACGGTCGGTCATCGCGCACATAGGTCCATAATCGGCCGGTATCGGTCTTGCCCTTGGCCAGGACCGGCACCGTCGTATCGTCGCCATGCAGACGTGAAGCGGCCAGCACATGGGCTTGGAGCCGCTTGAACAGCGGCATCAGCACCGCGGCGCCGGCGCCGACCTGGTCGGCCAGGGTCGACAGGCTGAGCGGCACGCCTTCGCGGGCATAGCGTTCAGCCTGGCGGTTGAGCGGCTGATGCTGGCCGAACTTCTCGAACAGGATCATCGCCAGCAGGCCGGGGCCAGCCCAGCCGCGCGGGGTGGCGTGGAACGGCGCCGGAGCCTGGCTGATCGCCTCGCAGTCTCGGCAGGTGAACTTCTCCCGCACGTGCTGGGTCACTTTCCATTGCCGCGGCACCACCTCCAGCGTCTCGGTGATATCCTCACCCAGCTTGCGCAGCCGATGACCGCCGCAGCAATGGCAAGCGGTCGGCGCCGGCTCGACCACGCGTTCGCGCGGCAGGTGCTCGGGAAATGGCTGGCGCGCCGGTCGTTTGCGCACATAAGGCGCCACCTCGGTGGTCCGGGCCGCGGCCTGTTCGGCGGCGATCTCGTCTTCCGTTGCCGTGCTCTCGAGTTCCTCGAAGGTGAGTTCCATCTGGTCGTGCAGGCGGGCGGCACGTTCAGAACTTTGACCATGCAGCGCCCGCTGCAGCTTCCGGATCGTCAGATCCTGATGTGCGATCAGCGCCGCATCATCCGATGCCTTGGCCCTGGCGACCGCCAGTTCGGCCTCGACCAGCGCAGCGCGTGCGGCCTCGTCTTCGGCTCTGGCCAGCGCCGCGGTCAGCGCTGCTCTCAGCGCGCCAATATCGTCCGGAACAGCATCCTGGGCGGTGGCAACCATGCCCTGGAGTGAATCATAAAACGCGTCCGCTGACTCGCGGAAAATGGCGCAAACTCAAAGAAAAACTCATCCCGCGCGCTGGGGGCGGAACGTGTGGCGCGGGTTGCGCCAATCGATCCCGTCGAGCATGTAGGCGAGCTGCGCCGGTGATATGGAAACCGTGCCGTCTGCCGGCGACGGCCATAGAAACCGACCCTTCTCGAGCCGTTTTGCATACAGCGACATGCCCAGCCCATCATGCCAGATAATCTTGATCAGACTGCCGCTGCGGCCTCGGAAGACATAAAGATCGCCGGCATGCGGATCCCGGCCCAACGTCTCCTGAACCTGCAGAGCGAGGCCTTGCATTCCGCGACGCATATCGGTCCGGCCGACCGCCAACCAGATCCGCACCTGGCTCGGAACCGGGATCATGAAACGCCCAGCGCCTTCACCATCGCCGCCGCCAGTGTCGGCGGCGTGGTCAGCGGAATCCGCAGCCGCACCTTGCCGGCGATCTCCAGCTCGATCACCGCCGGGGGCGCCGCCGGCACCGAAGCGGCGACAGGCTCATCGGGAACCACGACAACTTCGGCAAAGCCTGTCTCGCGGGCTCTCAGCGTGCGGCGCCACTTATAGATCAGGCTGGTCGCGACATCGTACTGACGCGCTACCGCCGCCACCGTGGACCCGGGCGCGAATGCCGCGGCCAGTATCCGGCACTGATCCTCTTCACTCCAACGACGACGACGCTCAGGCCCGGTCAATAACGTCACATGGCTCATGCTGTGCTGCTAACTACGCTCGTAAGGACGACCTTATGAGCGCAGCCTCGCTACCGTGCCATGCTCGCGCAAGGCGGTCTTCGCCGGAGGCGTAC
>NZ_JAPFQA010000048.1 GCF_027563465.1 Mesorhizobium qingshengii
ATCAGCACCGCGATGAGCGAACTGCGGGTGTTGTTTTGATAGATGCGCAGGCGGGCCAGAGGATCGGCCTTGCCGGCGGTCAACATTCTTGCGGCGACCAATGGCTCGAAGCCCAGCACCGAGCGCGCCATGGAGGTCTGCAGGTGGTCAAGCGGCAGCATGATATCCTCCCTCTACCGGCGGCGACACGAGCGGCATGGCCGGACCAGCCTTGGCGACGGCAAATGCCGCAAGCACGGGCATGCCTGTGCCCGCCTCGTTTTCGAAGGAAACCAGGGTGGACTTTGGCCGGGGTTTGGCAGCCGCTGTTTGTCTCGCGGCCTGCTTGCGGCTGAACATGATCGAAGCGGAGAGCATGTCGGCCCACATCGCTTCGCCGAGCAGCACATCGAGAACGGGAACATCGGTGTCCCATTCGATCAGGGTAGGGCGCGGTCCAAGCCGGCCTATGGCATGCTGGTAGAGCGTCCAGACGATTGGCGGCACGCGTGAGCCATGGTCGTCGATGAGCACGGTGTCGGCCCCGACCTGATTGGTGGCATGTCCGGCAAGGTGGATTTCGCCAATGGAATCAGCCGGCAACGTGTCGATGAAGGCTTCTGCGTCATATTGGAGGTTGTGCGCCGAGACCTGGACATTGTCGACATCCAGCAGCAAGCCGCAGCCGGTCCGTTCGACGAGTTCGGCCAGGAATTCTGCCTCGTTCATCGAGGAGTCCGCAAAGGCGATATAGGCGGAGAGATTTTCGATCAGGACGCGGCGCTTCAGCGTGTCCTGGACAGTCTCGACATTGCGCGCGACGATCGCCAACGCGTCTTCATCGTAACGCAGCGGCAGCAGATCGTTCAGGTAGGCGCCGTCGGCGACGCTCCAGGCGAGATGCTCCGAAACGAGATCCGGCTGGAACCGCTCGCAAACCTTGCGCAGCCTTTGGAGATGGCTGTGATCCACGCCTCTTGCACTGCCAAGGGACAGGCCAACGCCGTGGACCGACAGTGGGTAGGTTTCGCGCAGCTTTTCCAGCGCATCGACGCCGGCGCCGTCCCCCATGTAGTTCTCGGCATGAACTTCGAGCCAACCTGCGGAAGGCCGCCGCGAGAGCATTTCCTTGATATGTGGCGAGCGAAGACCGATGCCCGCGGTAGCGGGAATCGCGAGGGACTGAAACGCACGGGTCATCGGTCTGCTCCATTCTAGAGGTTGGCTCGAAGTCAGGATTGCTCAGGCTTTCGGCTTGTCGCTGCCGCCGGCGATCTTCGCGCAGCTGCCCGCGGGCACGTAGAGCCACGAATCCGGCTGGTTGTCGGCGGTGGAGGTGCCGGCGCATGAATGCGTCGCGGTCTGGCAGTCGTTCTGGCCGGCCTTGACGACGCCGTAGCACTTCTCGAAGGCGAAGCTGGGTTGGGCTGCCGGGCCGCTATAGGCCGCTGTCGCGGCCAGCGAGGTGGCGGCCGCGAGGGCCGATCCGATGAGGGTTCTGGTGTTGATCACGGGCGTGTCTCCTGGTTGGTTTTCGAGGGGAAAGACTGGCCTTGCGGCCTGTCTGCAAGCAGTGTCCCCGATCCGACGCCCGAGCTGAAATGCTGTCTCGGCATGGATTTGATACGCTGTCACTATGTTGAGGCCCTCCCAGGCAAAAGCCCTCCGGCGGGGAACCGGAGGGCTTGGCGCCTGCAGTCGTGAGCGTGGCGAAGCAGGCGCGGCTAGGCGGGAGGGAGGCGCCTAGAAGTATCTGTTTTTGCAGTCGGCGGAGGAGCGTTCGTCCAGGCAGAGATGATCGGCGAGAAGCCAGTGCTCTGCCCGTTGCCGCCCTCTGTCGCGCATGTCGGTCAGCTCACCCCAGTCGGTCCAGGGCCTTGTGAACAGCGAAGCGCCGGCCCGGTGCAGACTGTCGAAGATGGTGTGGATCGGCGTGTGCTTGATCGCACCATGACCGGCGGGGAGGCGGCGATCCGCGCACGGCGTCATGAACAATGCGGGCTTGCCGGTGACGGCCAGCCGATGGGCAGCTTCAACCGGCTGGACCGGAGGCAAAGCCGAAAGGTCGCCGTCGCCCCAATAGGTGTCGCCGTCGATCTCTACCGCCGGGAAGAGGAACGGGATTGTCGCCGCCGCCAGGATCGCGTCGATCGACAATTGATCGCCAGTGAAAATCTTGACGGCATCGGTGCGAGCATTCGAAACAAGGATGCTGAGTTTCACAGGGCAGGTTTTCTTGCGGATCTCCGCAATGTCTATCGACTGTTCCAGTATCGATCTCAGGAGATTGGCCGTATCGGCTGCGAACATGGATGCGTGACTGACACGTCGCCAGAAGTTGGCGAGTGCCGTGCGCGCGCCTCGCCGGCCACCAAGGGCCATGCCATAGGCCAGGACCGCCGCCTCCATCGCGCCGAACCCGGACGCTGTGATGTTGCCGAAGCACAGGCCGGGCTCATCCAGCATACGGTCGAGCACGCCCCAGACGAAGGCGCCGTGTGCATCGCTTGCCAGGACAATATCGACGATTTGCCGGTCGTCCATCGCAGGTCTTGCGTCGGCAATGACGGGTCTGTCGGTTTCGATTCCGGTCTGGATCTGCATTTTCTTGGTCTCCGTCCCAAAACGCCAGCCAGGCGTTTGACGAAGAGACTGCCGCATCATCCGCTGTCGGCGAAATGCCAAGGTGGCATGAACTCCATAGGCAGATTGCATTGGCCGCTATCGCGTATGCGGCGCAAGGTTTTGCCAGCCAGGTGAACCAACATG
>NZ_JAPFQA010000049.1 GCF_027563465.1 Mesorhizobium qingshengii
TGACCATAGCACCGGCTCCGGCTGGGTGGCGGTTCAGACAGCCGAGTGTCATTCCGGGTTTCGGATTGACGCTCGGCTTCTCGCTTGCCTACCTCACGCTGATCATTCTGATCCCCTTGTCCGGGCTGGTCTGGCGCTCGGCCGCACTTGGCTGGACCGATTTCTGGGCCATCGCCGCCGACCGTCGCACCGTCAACGCGCTGGAGATCAGCTTCGGCACCGCCTTCATCGCGGCGGCGGTCAACGTCGTCTTCGGCACGCTCGTCGCCTGGGTGCTGGTGCGCTACCGCTTTCCCGGCCGCCGCATCGTCGATGCCATGGTCGACCTGCCCTTCGCGCTGCCGACGGCGGTGGCCGGCATCGCGCTGACCACGCTCTACGCGCCGAACGGCTGGATCGGCAAACTGCTGATGCCGCTCGGCGTCAAGGTCGCCTACACGCCGCTCGGCATCGTCATTGCGCTGGTCTTCATCGGCCTGCCCTTCGTCGTGCGCACCGTGCAGCCGATCATGGAGGAGATCGACAAGGAGGTGGAGGAAGCCGCCGCCACGCTTGGCGCCAGCCGCTTCCAGATCGTCACCCGCATCCTGTTTCCGGGCCTGGCGCCGGCCATCGTCACCGGCTTTGCGCTGGCCTTCGCCCGCGGCGTCGGCGAATACGGCTCGGTCATCTTCATCGCCGGCAATCTGCCCTACAAATCCGAGATCGCGCCGCTTCTGATCGTCATCCGGCTGGAGGAATACAATTACCCGGCGGCGACCGCGATCGCCGCGCTCATGCTGGCGCTGTCGTTCACCATGCTCCTGGTCGTCAATCTGGCGCAGTCATGGAGCCGCAAGCGCTATGGCTGATCCCGAGATCAAATCCTACGAGCCGCACCATGAGAGCCAGTCGGCGGCGGTGACCGAAAGCCGTCCGGCGCAGGCCGTGCTGATGGCCATCGCCTTCGCCTTCCTCGGCACCTTCCTGCTGCTGCCGCTGATCGTCGTCTTCAACGAGGCGCTGGCCAAAGGCGTCGGCGCCTACACCGAAGCGCTTGGCAATCCCGACACCCGCTCGGCGATCCGGCTGACGCTGCTGGTGGCGGGGATCTCGGTGCCGCTCAACATCGTCTTCGGCATCTCCGCCGCCTGGGCGATCGCCAAGTTCGAGTTCAAGGGCAAGGCCTTCCTGACCACGCTGATCGACCTGCCCTTCTCGGTTTCGCCGGTCATATCGGGCCTGGTCTATGTGCTGCTGTTCGGCGCCCAGGGGCTGCTCGGCGGCTGGCTGAAGGCGCATGGCATCGTCATCCTGTTCGCCGTGCCGGGCATCGTGCTGGCCACCGTCTTCGTCACCTTCCCCTTCGTCGCCCGCGAGCTGATCCCGCTGATGCAGGAACAGGGCAATGGCGACGAGGAGGCGGCACTCTCGCTGGGCGCCAATGGCTGGCAGGCCTTCTGGTATGTAACGCTGCCCAACGTCAAATGGGGGCTGCTCTACGGCGTGCTTTTGTGCAACGCCCGCGCCATGGGCGAGTTCGGCGCGGTGTCGGTGGTGTCGGGCCACATCCGCGGCCTGACCAACACCATGCCGCTGCATGTCGAAATCCTCTACAACGAGTACAACGCCGTCGGCGCCTTTGCCGTCGCTTCATTGCTTGCCGGCCTGGCGCTCGTCACGCTGGTCTTGAAAACACTTCTGGAGATGCGCTACGGCGCCGAGATCGCCGCGGCGCGCGGACACTAGATGCATGTCGCCCAGGAGCGTGTAGCGGTTTTGGGACAACGACAGGCATCGCCTGCTGAGGGACTGTAGATGGAAGTTCGCGTTGCCAACGTGCGCAAGGAGTTCGAGCGGTTTCCGGCGCTCCACGACGTATCGCTCGACATCAAGTCGGGCGAGCTGATCGCGTTGCTGGGGCCGTCCGGTTCCGGCAAGACGACGCTGCTGAGGCTGATCGCCGGGCTGGAGCGGCCGACGCGGGGAAAGATCTTCTTCGGCGACGAGGACGCCTCGCACAGGTCGATCCAGGAGCGCAATGTCGGCTTCGTCTTCCAGCACTATGCGCTGTTCCGGCACATGACGGTGGCCGACAATATCGGCTTCGGGCTGAAGGTCCGGCACGGACCGTCGCGCCCGCCGGCACAGGAGATCCGCCGCCGTGCCTCCGAGCTTCTCGATCTGGTGCAGCTTTCGGGGCTGGAGAAGCGCTATCCGGCGCAGCTTTCCGGCGGCCAGCGCCAGCGCGTGGCGCTCGCCCGCGCCATGGCGATCGAACCCAAGGTGCTGCTGCTCGACGAGCCGTTTGGCGCGCTCGACGCGCAGGTGCGCCGGGAACTGCGCCGCTGGCTGCGCGAGATCCATGACGCCACCGGCCACACCACCGTCTTCGTCACCCACGACCAGGAAGAGGCGCTCGAGCTTGCCGACCGCGTCGTGGTGATGAGCCAGGGCCGCATCGAGCAGGTCGGCACCGCCGACGACATCTACGACGCGCCGAACTCGCCGTTCGTCTACGGCTTCATCGGCGAATCGAGCTCGCTTCCCGTCAAGGTCGAGAACGGCGAGGTCTGGATCGCCGACCGGCCGATCGGGCTTGCCGCGCCCAACGAGCCCCCGGGCGAGGCGACGCTGTACTTCCGCCCGCACGATGTCGAACTGCTGGACGGCTGCAGCGGCTGCATCGTCGGCACCGTGGCCGCCAGCCGCCGCGTCGCCGGCACCAGGCGCGTCGA
>NZ_JAPFQA010000005.1 GCF_027563465.1 Mesorhizobium qingshengii
CACTTCAATCCGGCGGTAACGCTGGTCTTTGCCTTGAAGCGGGAGATCGAGACCAATACGGCCGCGGCCTACGTCCTGGCCCAGGTCGCAGGCGGCATCGTCGGCACGTTGCTGGCACACGCTATGTTCGAGCTGCCGGTGTTGCAGTTGTCTGAAACCGCGCGGACTGGAAACGGCCAATGGATCGCCGAAATTGTCGCGACCTTTGGCCTGGTCTTCACCATTCTTGCCGGCCTGCGGGCTCGCCCGGACTCAATCCCGTGGCTGGTCGGGCTCTACATTACCGCCGCCTACTGGTTCACGGCATCGACCTCCTTCGCCAATCCGGCTGTCGCCATTGCGCGGGCACTGTCCAACACCTTCGCCGGAATCCGCCCTGTCGACTTGGCGGGGTTCATTGTCGCCGAACTTTTAGGCGCGCTGCTTGCCATGGGTTTGGCTGCGTGGCTGCTCACCGAGGCGAAACCAATCAGACAGATGAAAGCAGCAGAATGACCATCACTATCTACCATAACCCAGACTGCGGCACGTCGCGCAACACGCTGGCCATCATCAGGCAATCCGGCGAGGAGCCGGAGGTGATCGAATATCTGAAGAATCCGCCATCGCGGGAACGGCTCGTCGAGCTTATCGCGGCGATGGGGATGACGCCGCGCCAACTGCTCCGCGAGAAGGGCACGCCCTACGCCGAACTCAATCTCGGTGATCCGAAATGGACTGACGATGAAATTCTGGATTTCATGCTGGCGCATCCGATCCTGATCAACCGGCCGATCGTCGTCAGCCCGCTCGGCGTCGTCCTGGCGCGGCCGTCGGAAAAGGTGCTGGACATCCTGCCCAACCCGCAGATCGGCGCGTTCACCAAGGAGGATGGCGAGGTGGTCATAGACTCGCAAGGCAAGCGCGTAGCCTGATCACGTGCCCGAAGAAGCTTTGCCGAACCTGGACGAGGAACAGTTCCAGCCGATTGACCTGCAGGCGCTGCTGGACGCGCCTCGCTCAATCCACAAGCCTCGCGTGCTGATGCTCTACGGGTCGCTGCGCGAACGATCCTATTCGAGGCTCGCTACCGAAGAGGCGGCCCGTATTTTGCGTCGCTTGGGCGCCGAGGTTCGCATCTACAATCCTTCGGGCCTGCCGCTGCCGGATTCAACGTCGGTCGAACACACCAAAGTGAAGGAATTGCGGGATCTCTCGATCTGGTCGGAAGCCCAAGTTTGGTGTTCTCCCGAGCGGCATGGCGCCATGACCGCCATCATGAAGGCGCAGATTGATTGGCTGCCACTCTCATTGGGCGGCGTGCGGCCCACCCAGGGCCGGACGCTTGCCGTCATGCAGGTTTCCGGCGGCTCGCAGAGTTTCAACGCCGTCAACCAGCTGCGCATCCTCGGCCGCTGGATGCGCATGGTCACCATCCCGAACCAGTCGTCGGTGGCAAAAGCCTTTAATGAGTTCGACGAGGCCGGCCGCATGAAACCGTCGCCCTACTACAACCGGATCGTCGATGTGATGGAGGAGCTGATGAAATTCACCTTGCTCCTGCGTGATCGATCGGCCTATCTCACGAGCCGTTACTCCGAGCGCATCGAAAGCGCGGAGGAGGTTGCCAAGCGGGTGAACCAGCGGTCGATTTGAGCCGGCTGGTTGGCGCAAACGGGACGGCGGCAGCATCGTTGTAGGTCGACTATCGGCGCCCTGAGACGCACCTCCGTCTATGACGATCTGTAGGGGAATTCGGGTGGCATCTGGATTTCGCATCAACACGCCAGCGGCGAGATCGATCAATGAGACGGCGTGACGTTCTCATCGCGACGATGCCTCCGGTGCTGTGGGCAATCGCCTACACCGTGGCGAAGCCGGCTATGGAACGCTTTCCGCCATTGTTTCTCATGAGCCTTGTCTACGCGGTGACGGCACTGGCTCTGTATCGGCCGTGGCAGCTGCGGCAAACATCGCTGTGGGCCGTGATCGCGGCAGCGACACTTGGCGCCAGCTTGCAAAGCGCGCTTATTTTCAGCGGCATCGCCCATGTCCCTGCCACCATGGCGATACTCGCTGTTCAATCCCAGGTTCCGTTCGCGGTTCTCGCAGCTTGGCTTGTCGGTCAGGAGCAGACAAACGCTCGCCGCCTGGTGGGTGTTGTGGTCGCCTTGGCGGGGGTCACGCTGATCGTTGGGCTGCCGAACTCCGTTGGTGAATCCAGTGGCCTGTTGTTGATTGTGCTTGGCACGCTCTGCTGGGGTGTTGCCCAAGCCATCATTCGCACCAAATCCCGAGATCCCGGCGCACGCCTGATGGGAATGATGGCGGCAATTGCCGCGCCACAACTGCTGATCATGTCGCTTATTCTGGAACGTGGGCAGCAGGCAGCCATGGTCCAAGCGACCGTGTCTCAATGGTGCGCAGTTGCTGTCTTGGCGGTTGGAGGTTTCGTCGCCGCGTATTCGATCTGGTATGGCCTGCTTCGCCGACATCGCATTGATGAAATCGCCCCGTTCATCCTCCTGATGCCGCTCTTCGGCGTGCTGACGGCACATGTGCTCCTTGGCGAGGCGATCACCCCGCTGGTCATAACTGGAGGCGCGATCATCCTCATGGGTCTCATACTTGTCGTTTTTACACCGACTGTGGATGACGCAGTGTCTGCCGAGCCGTTGCCTCCTGGATGATGGCCGTCGTGGCTGGACCGTGTGTCACTAACTGAATGCCGGGGCAATCCATGAAGAAATTGTCCAACCCACCGCGAAAGCAGCAGTCTAGAAAGGCCGCCGTTCCTCGCCGGGTTGCCCTCGATCAAGTCCATCTGCTCGACTTGCTGTAAGCTCAATCCCAAGACGACCAGCAACTATGGACCCCCATGACCCAGTTCAGCGCACTAGAGCATCCTACTCGATATCTGTTTTTCACCGGGAAGGGTGGAGTGGGCAAGACTGCGCTGAGCTGTGCGAGTGCGCTTGCCTTGGCAGATCGGGGTCTGCGCGTGCTGCTAGTCAGCACCGATCCAGCGTCCAATCTCGACGAAATGCTCAATGTCGAGTTGTCGGATACCCCTAGACTGGTCCCAGACGTCCAAGGGCTTCTGGCGTTGAACATTGATCCGGAGGCCGCGGCAACGCAATACCGCACACGCGTGCTCGATCAGTTGGATCCCGATGCCACTGATACGGAGCGCTCGACGATCCGGGAACAGCTCTCCGGTGCCTGCACGACAGAAATCGCGGCGTTCGATGAATTCGTTGGCTTGCTGGCAGGCGATGCGCCCGGTTTCGACCACGTCATTTTCGACACTGCCCCAACTGGCCACACCCTACGGCTACTCAGCCTGCCGAAGGCGTGGACAGGTTTTCTGCATGACAACGATCGAGGAGCCTCATGCCTTGGGCCACACTCGGGCCTGAAAATGCAGGAGCAACGTTTTCAGGAGGCTTTGCACTGCCTCGGCGATCCCGCCCGCACTTCGATAGTGCTGGTGACACGCCCCGATCAGGGCGCGATCCGCGAGGCCGCCCGGACGTCGAGTGAGCTCGATGCGCTTGGACTCTCCAACCAGTCGCTTGCCATCAACGGCATGTTTCGCGCGCAAGACAAGTCCGACGCAGTTGCCTCGGCACTCGAACAGGAGCAGGAAAACGCTCTCGCCGCGATGCCTGCTTCGCTGGCGAAGCTGCCCCGGGATGAGTTTCCGCTGCTCGGATTCGATATGATTGGATTGCCAGCGCTTCGCGCGCTTTTGTCGCCAGCGGCGGCGCCAGCTGTAATCGATGCTGCGGAAGCTGCACCTATCGATCTTCCTCGCCTCTCGCACCTTGTGGAGGAAATCGCACACGGCGAGAAGGGCCTCATCATGGTCATGGGCAAAGGTGGCGTCGGCAAGACAACTGTCGCCGCGGCAATCGCGGTCGGACTTGCAGAACGTGGCCATGCGGTGCATCTCACGACCACCGATCCGGCTGCTCATGTGCAGTTGGTCGTGGAAGGAGCGATGCCTGGGCTTACTGTTGATCGCATCGACCCGATCGCAGAGACGAGACGCTATATCGAGAAGATCATGTCGTCTCGCGGGCGGGATCTCGATGACGAAGGCAAGGCGTTGCTGCGAGAGGATCTCGCTTCACCATGCACCGAAGAGGTCGCGGTCTTCCATGCATTCTCGCGGGTCGTCGCGGAAGCGCGCAGCGCCTTTGTCGTGATCGACACAGCCCCTACTGGTCACACGCTTCTGCTTCTGGATGCCACCGGCGCCTACCACCGGCAAATGACACGTCATCTGGATCCCGCCGCGCCCGGGCGCGCGGTTACTCCGTTGATGCGCTTGCAGGACGCAAACTACACCCGCATCATCCTCGTGACCCTTCCTGAAACTACGCCGGTCTCCGAGGCAGGCGCGTTGCAAGACGATCTCCGCCGCGCAGGCATCGAGCCCTATGGCTGGATTATCAACAAGAGCATGATCGCATCTGGCACCCACGATCCCCTCTTGCGCTCAAGGCTGAAGGGAGAAAGAGCGCAGATTGATCGTGTCCTGGCGGCCTACGCGAAGCGGGTATATCTGCTTGGATTTCGCACCACGCCGCCGGTTGGGCTGGGCGAACTCAAGAACCTTGCGAGCTAGCAACACAACGCGGGCGAAGATTCGCCAGCAACGCCGACGATGTCGAACGCAGTTCAAAGCGCCGCAAGAAAAGAGATGCTGTGCTGATCGAGATGCATCGAACCGCGAGACGAACTGACGGTAGTCGCCAGCAAGTGGATACCATTCCAGCCTCCCTGATGGGCGAGGTCAGCTGGCGCGGGACCTGTGTTGCTTACGCGCCATTCTGCCCCAGATTGCGCTTCCTCGCGATCCGCCGCAACAGGCCGTCAATTCCGTATCGAACGATGCGGCCGCTCCGTTCAGGGAACGCGGATCGCTCGTTACATGGGTCATTTTGACGGACGTCACAATGTTACAAAATGTCTTATAAGTTATTGATTTTATTTATGTAACCCAGAGTTCAATCCTCTCTGGCAACACCGCAGAGTAGACCAGAACTTGAGCAAGAATGCTTCAAATCGGCCTGATTGATGGCTGTAACAATTCGTGAAAATAGCCCATCGACTTATTGCTATAACCTCAAAGATGTTGAGGTTGCTCACCCCCACCCAAGCTGCTGAATTTCTCGCTGTCACTCCGAAGCACTTGCTCGAGCTGACGAACGAAGGCGCTGTGCGCTGGGTGAACATTGGTCTTGAAGGCAAGAGGCCCACCCGTCGCTATAGACAAGACGACCTTGCCGAGTTCATTGCAAAGCGGAGCCAAAAGGCATGCCGGTATACCGAAAGCACGGCAAACCAGAATACACCTATGATTTCCAATTTCTCGGTCGTCGATTTTCCGGTCCCACGGGCACGAGCAACAAGCGCCAGGCGGAACGCATCCTAGAGCAAAAGCGGCAGGAAGCGCGGAGCAAGCTGAAGGCGGCTGCAAGCTTCACTGCCGAAGGACCAATGACACTTGAGATAGCTGCTTCCCGCTATTGGCTGGAGGTGGGGCAGCACCTGGCCAATGCCGATAACTACTACCGCTTTCTCGGGTGGCTCCTCGATCATTTTGGCAAGCATGTCACGCTGGACCGGATCTCGGACTCCTTGGTGGCTGCAATGGTATCGCAGAGGCGCAGCGACGGCGTCAGCAACGCCACTGTCAATCGCACCGCTACAGTTCCGCTCCGCGGCATCATGACCCGAGCGAAGAAGACCTGGAAGGTCCCGGTCGGTGATATTGACTGGAGCAGGCATATGCTCAAAGAGCCGAAGGAACGCGTTCGTGAAGCCAGCCAAGACGAAGAGAAGCGCCTGCTGAATGCGATGCGCGACGACTATGCACCCGCTGTTCGGTTTGCCCTCCTAACCGGTTGCCGTCGCATGGAGATCGTCGACCTCACGTGGTCCCGTGTTGACTTCTTTGGCAGGATGATCACCGTCACTGGCAAGGGCGATAAGACGAGGGTCCTGCCGATGACAGACGCGGTGCATGCCCTCTTGTGGGCTCTGAAGGACCACAATCCGACGTCGGTCTTCACCTACGTTGCCCGAAGAACAAACAAACGTCTCAAGCTCGTCAAGGGAACCCGCTACCCAATCACGATGGAAGGCTTCAAGACAGCCTGGCGACGCTACAGAGATAAATCAGGCGTGGAGAACTTCCGGTTCCACGACACGCGCCATACAGCGGCGACGAGAACCCTGCGCACCGGCAACATGAAGATCGTGCAGAGGATGCTGGGCCACGAAGACATCACCACCACGGCGAAATACGCCCATGCGATGATCGAAGATATGCGCATTGCCATGGAGGCAGCAAACCACACCGGAAGTCACACCGGACGAGGAAAGAAAGTCACTAGCGAACTGAAAGATAAGAAGAAATCAGCCTGAGCAACCTTGCCCCCCAGTCAAGTGCGCTACCGGGCTGCGCTACACTCCGGACCGGTCGCGATGTATCGTGATAACCCCGCTCGGGTCAACCGAATTCGGCGACTTTTATCTTGCTGCGATTGCGGGTGCGGGCGAACCCGGCAATGCCGGCCGCAGCAGCCGCTGATGCCGGTATTCCAGCGCGATTGCGCCCCAGATCAGCCCGAGCAGCAGGTAGACATGGCGCCAGTGATCGATGTCGATGAAGGTGCCGAGCCCGATATTGCCGATGAAGGCGACGTAGGCGCACAGGAGATAGGGTTGCCACGGCCGGTCGCGCAGCAGGATGCGGAAACCGGCTGCTATCGTCCAGGCGACGAGCGTCAGGAACGACACGAAACCGAGCCAGCCATAGTCCATCAGCATCTTCAGCCAGATGTCGTGGGTGTCTTCGCCGAAGATCGTGCCGAAGACCAGCGGGCCGATACCGAACGGGTGCTCGAGCGCCATCTGGAAGCCGATCGCGTAGCGGGCGAAGCGGCCGAGTCGCGCCGTGTCGTAGCTCTGTTCGAGATGGGCGCGGTTGGAAAACATCTCCGCCACGCCGGGCAGTTGCAAGATGACGATCATGGCGATGACGAGCAGCGCCAGTGCCGCGATCGTCATCACCACCACGCGCAGCCGGAGCATGCCGCTGGCGCTCTGCAGGAACAGGCAGCCGGTGAGCAGGATGGCCGAGACGGCGAACATGCCCCAGGCGCCGCGCGAGAAGGAGAAGAAGATGCCGGCGGTGATGATCAGCAGCGGCACCGCCAGCAGCGGCATGCGCGGGATCGGTCCGGTCAGCAGCAGGTAGAGCAGATAGATGCCAGGCAGCACGAGGAATGGGCCGAAGACGTTCGGGTCCTGGAAGGCGCCGGCGGCGCGGTCGTATTTGGTGAACATCTCCGCGCCCGGGAAGGCATGGAAATAGCCGGCAATGCCGAGCAGCGAGGTGATCACCGCCGACACGACATAGGCGAAGAAGATCAGCCGGTAGAGGCTGGGTTGCGCCGCCGTCACCGAGGCGAAGAACACGGCGGTGAAGGCGAGAAACAGCGAAACGGAGAGATAGAGCGGGGTGTTGGCGAGGTCCGACATTTGCGTCATGGCGATCATGCCGCCGATGTTCATCGTCACCAGCAGCACCAGCAGCGGCAGTGCCGCACGCGAAATCCTCAGGCCGAAGAGCGCCCAGATGGCGATCAGCCCCGCCATGTAGAGTTCATAAGGCGCCGGTTCGCTGATGACGAAGCCGGACAGGAATATGCCGAGGAAAACCGCCGCCGATGAGATCAGCGAGATCAGCTTGGCGTTGACCGCGCCCAGTGGCAGCTCGTGGGAAATCGCGCTCAATAGGCGTTTTCCGTGTTCAGCAACCGGATCGGCGTCAGGAGCAGGATCCGCAAGTCGAACAGCAGCGACCAGTTCTCGATGTAATAGAGGTCGTACTCGGTTCGCATGCGGATCTTCTCGTTGGTGTCCATCTCGCCGCGCCAGCCATTGATCTGCGCCCAGCCGGTGACGCCGGGCTTGACCTTGTGGCGCGCGAAATAGCCGTCGACCACTTCGTTGTAGAGGAGATTGTGCGACTGCGCGGCGATGGCGTGCGGGCGCGGACCGACAAGCGACAGCGAGCCGAGCAGCGAGTTGAAGAATTGCGGCAGTTCGTCGATCGAGGTCTTGCGGATGAAGCGGCCGACGCGGGTGACGCGCGGATCGTTCCTGGTCACCGTCTGCTTGGCGGTCGGGTCCGACCGGTCCGTGTACATCGAGCGGAATTTGTAGACCTCGATGATCTCGTTGTTGAAGCCGTGCCGCTTCTGGTGAAACAGCACGGGTCCCTTGCTGTCGAGCTTGATGGCAATGGCGGTCGCCAGCATCACCGGCGAGAACACGACGATGCCGATGAGGCTGAAGACGATGTCGAAGGCACGCTTGGCGACCGAATCCCAGTCGTTGATCGGCTTGTCGAAGATGTCGAGCATCGGCACCGAGCCGATATAGGAATAGGCGCGCGGACGAAATTGCAGCGCATTTGAATGTGCCGACAGGCGGATATCGACCGGCAGCACCCACAGCTTCTTCAACAGCTGCAGCACGCGCGATTCGGCCGTCAGCGGCAGCGACACGATCAGCATGTCGATGCGGGCGATGCGGGCGAATTCGATCAGTTCGGAAATGGTGCCGAGCTTGGGATAGCCGGCGACGATGGGCGGCGAGCGCTTGTCGCCGCGATCATCGAAGATGCCGCAGATACGAATGTCGTTGTAGGGCTGCTTTTCGACGGAGCGGATCAGGATTTCCGCTGTCTTGCCGCCGCCGACGATGACAGCGCGCCGCTCCATGCGGCCGTCGCGCGCCCAGCGCCGGATCAGCTTCGACATCACCAGCCTGAGGCCGAAGATGAGGATGAAACCGACGACGAACCAGGTCCCGAACAGCAGGCGCGAATAATCTTCCGACATCTTCGTGGCGAAGGCAGTCAACGCCATCAGGGCGAAGGTGCCGGCCCAGACCAGCAGGACGCGGCCAAAATTGGCGATCGGCCGCATCAAGGCAACAACCTGGTAGCAGTCGGTGACGTCGAGCAGCACCACGGCAAGGAAAGACGTGGCGGCAATCGCCAGCGGGTACTGCCAGGCGAGATAGTTGAAGAACCCGACATAGTAGAAATAGACGCTGAGCCCGGACAGGAACAGCAGCCCGAATTCGACCATGCGCAGGACGCCGCTGACCATGATCGGCGACATCGTATCGCGCCTGTACTGTGACGCGACCTGGCGGGCGACGTCGTTCATGCCGCCGGGCGCATCGCCGTCGGTCGGGGCGTCGAATTTACGCACCGCCTCTGCTGAAAAGCGGTGCGCGGGGTCGATCTCGTTCATGGGGCTTTTCCGCAAGCTTCCCTTCGGTGAATAGCAAAAGAGAGCTAAGAAACCCTTGAAACAACAGGTGGCTTTGGAATGGCTTGGGGGGTTGCGGCCTACTTGTTGAGCGCGGCGAAATAGGCCTTCTCTATCTCGGCGGCCATCACATCGGCGCCGAAGCGTGCCTTGAGGCTGGCCTCATCGGGCATCAGGTTGCGATAGGCGGCGGGGTCGGCCAGCGCCTGGCTCATCCTGGCCGCAAGCTCGATCGGGTCGGGCCGGATCAGGGCAGGGGAGCCAGCGCCGAAAATCTCTGGTATGCCGCCGACGGCCGTGGCGATCATCGGTTTTCCCGCGGCTAGCGCCTCGAGGACGATGTAGGGCATGGCTTCTGCGCGCGACGGAACGACCACGAGCGCCGCCAGCGCGAAGGCTTCCCTGGCCGGCATCGGCGGCAGGAAACGGACATTGCCATCGAGCCCGAGGCGCTTCACTTGACCATGGTAACGCGGCAGGTCGTCACCGTCGCCCACCATGACCGCGGTAAGCGCGCGGCCGAGCTGGGGGCCGGCCGCGGCCAGCGCATCGATGAAGATGTCGGGTCCCTTCAGGTCGCGCATCATGCCGATATAGAGCAGATCGGCACCATCGGCCCCGGTGATCACCGGTTCGAACTCGGCGGCACGCAGGCCGTTGTAGACCAAGGTGTTCGGGATCGGCGGTTCGCCGACCTTGCGGCGATAGGTTCGCCTTTCGTAGTCGGAAACAAACAGCAGGCAGTCGGTGAAGCGGGCCATGAACCGCTCGAGCGCGAAGAACAGCTTTCCGGTGGTCGTGTTCTCGTCATAGTGGAGGGAGCCACCATGCGGCGAATAAAGGCGGGCTACGCGAGACCTTGATACCCGCAACAATGAGCCGAACAGACGGGCATAGGCGCCACCCTTGGCGCCGTGCCCGTGCAGCACGTCCGGCCGCAATTCCTTGATGATCCTGTAGGTGCGCCAGGCCGACGCCGCGTCGCCCGGGCCGACATGGCGTTGCATCGGCGTGCGATGGATGCCGAGCGCCAGCATATCGTTCATCTGCTCGAACAGGCGCTCCTCGAATTCTCCACCCGTCGTCGAATCGCAGACGATGCCGACCGAATGCCCGGCGGCAACCTGTGCCTCGGTCAGGTCGCGCACATGTCGGAAAATTCCTCCGACGGGTGAGCGAAAGCAATGGACGATCCGGAGTTTGTCCGCCACGTGGTGGTTCGTCAGAAGAGACGTTCGCGGACGTAGACGGTATCTCCGGGCAGCAGCGGGTCGGAAGTGACCACGCGGCCGGTCATCACCTTGCCGTTAATGTCGCGGGTGATGTCGACGCTTTCCTGGTTGGCGCGCGGTGTGAAGCCGCCGGCAATGGCGATCGCCTTCTGCACCGTCAGGCCGGGGACGTAGGAATATTGACCGGCAGCGCCCACTTCGCCCATGACGAAGATCGGCCGGTAGCGGTCGATCTCGACCGAGACGTCGGGATCGCGCAGATAGCCTTGTCGCAGCTTGTCGGCGATTTCCTTTTCCATCTGCTGTGCGGTGTGGCCGCGTGCCGGTACGGCGCCGACAAGCGGGAAGGAGAGATAGCCGGATTGGTCGACACTGTAGGTATTGGTCAGCCCGTCCTGCTCGAACACGGTGACGCGGACGCGGTCGCCGGCGCCGAGGCGGTAGGGCTGATTGAGCACCTCGTGGAAGGCTGCCGGCGTCGGCCGGTAGCTGGAGCAGCCGGCAAGCATCGATACGGCAAGCAGCGCGCGAAAGAGGGAAGCAGTGCTTTTCATGACCGGACACGTACCTTCGACTGGTCGCTGCAGCGTCGCAGCAAGCTCGGGGATCGAGTTTCGTTATCATCCTGTTAGGGTTAATGGCCGGTAAAGGAGGTGGCGGATACGGCGAGCGTCGGCAAGAGTTTTCGCGGTCTTTGGCGGTTTTGTTTGTTGCCTTCCAGTAAACCCTAACGACAGCTTACCGTGATCTTAACGGCTGAGTTACCATAGTTGTTTACGGTGCATCCTGACCCAGTACCGGAGTAGGGATGCATGTCCGTTCAGTCCGCGGCCGCAGATGTCGACGTCGATCTCAGGCAGCTCTTCGCCAGTCTGGCGAGGAACTGGCTGCGCATCCTCGTCGTCACGCTGGTGGTGACCGGCGCGGCTTTCGCGTTCGCCTCGACGGCAACCCGGCACTACAAGGCCCAGGCACAAGTGGAGATCATTCCACGTGAATCGGTCTATACGCGGCCGGCCGGCAACAACGACACCGACAAGCCAATCCTCGATGAATCGGGCATCGCCACCCAGGTCCAGATAATTTCCTCAAATGACATCCTCAAGCAGGTGGCGCAGAAGCTCGATCTGGCGAAACTGCCCGAATTCGACGAAGCAGCCGGCATGTCATCGTTGAGTCGCCTGCTGGTTCTGGTCGGGTTGAAAAGCGACCCGATGGACATACCGGTCGACGAGCGCGTGCTGAAGAAGATGCGCGAGAAGCTCAACGTCTATGGCGTTGAAAAGACCCGCATTATCGCCATCGAGTTTTCCTCGCAGGATCCGATGCTCGCAGCGGCGGTCCCTGACGCCATTGCCGCTGCCTATATCGCTGGCCAAGGGACAGCCAAGCTCGAATCCAATGCCGCGGCCGCTGATTTTCTGGCGCCGGAGATCGCCGACCTGCAGCAGCAGGTCAAGGCTGCCGAGGCCAAGGTCGCGACCTACCGCGCCCAGTCCGATCTTCTGATGGGCGGCAACAACTCGGTGCTGGCCACGCAGCAGCTTGCGGAGCTGTCGAGCGAACTGTCGAAAGTGCGTGGCAATCGTGCCTCGGCGGAAGCGACAGCGGACAATGTGCGCAAGGTGCTGCGGAATGGCGGTTCGCTGGATACGGTGCCGGAAGTCCTGTCATCGGACCTGATCCAGCGTCTGCGTGAGCGACAGGTCGAATTGCGCTCCAATATCGCCGATCTGTCCACGACCCTGCTTGGCAATCATCCGCGCATTCGCGCGCTGAAGTCGCAACTGGCCGATCTCGATGCACAGATCCGCGGCGAAGCCGAGAAGATCATAAAGGGCCTGCTGGCGCAGGCCGATACGGCCAAGGCGCGCGAGAGCCAGCTTGTCGCCGATGTCAATACGCTGAAGGCGGCTTCGGCGCGCGCCGGCGAACAGCAGGTCGATCTCGACGCACTGCAGCGCGACGCCGCTGCCAAGCGCCAGCAACTCGAGCTTTATCTGACCAATTACCGCGAAGCGGCTTCTCGCCAGGATCGCAAGTATCTGCCCGTCGACGCCCGCATCTCCTCAAAGGCCTCGGTACCGTCCGAGCCCTATTTCCCGAAGGTCCTGCCGATCGTCAGCGCCGCTTTCGTCGCATCGCTGCTGATCATGGCCATTGCGACGCTTCTGCAGGAGCTGTTTTCAGGCCGCGCGATGCGGCCGGCGGCGGGTGCCGGCTTCGAGCCGATCGATGAGGTCGCGATGCCGGTTGTCCGCCAGGAACCCGCTACCCTCCAGGAGATGGGGGAATATCCGGCTGAAGCGGTGGTCGAGCCCGACAAGGCCCCGCTGCCCTATACAACTGCAATGCCCGAGACCGTCGCGTCCGATATGGCCGAGGCCCCTGGCATGGTTGCGGTGCCCGAGGCGGTGCCAGCCGAGCGTATCGCCGACGAGATCGAACCGGCACGTTCCAGCCTGGGTGAGATCGACATCGAAAAGGCGGCTGAGAAGCTGATCGCAAGCGGGGCCGCGCGCGCCATATTCGTCTCTCCGGAGGGCGATGAGGCAGCCGCATCGGCGGTCCTGGTGGCGCGCGAGGTCTCGGACGCCGGCCTGCGCGTCTTGTTGCTGGACCTGACGGCGTCGGGGGCTGCCTCGCGGCCGATGCTGGACAGTGGTCTTTTCCCCGGCATCACCAATCTGCTCGCTTCGGAAGCGCAGTTCAGCGACGTCATCCACGCCGATCTCTACTCGGACTGCCACGTCATCCCCGTCGGCACCGCCGATCCGGTCCGCGCCATGCGCGCGGCCGATCGGCTTCCGATCATCATGCAGTCGCTGACCACCGCCTATGACCTTGTCGTTGTCGAATGCGGACCGGCCGATGCGCAGGGTATCGGCCGTCTGGCCGGCGATGCCACCGAGGTCTTTCTCTCGATGCTGGAACCGGACGACGAAGTGGCACAGGCCGCGGTCAAGCTGATCGAAAGCGGCTATCCCGACCTGACACTGGTGACGCCGCTCGGCCACGAGCCGCCCGGCAATCCGGTGCCGGGACGGCGCTCCGCCGCGTGAAAGAGCCGTAGAGCGCTTGTGGGGGCCTGTTCGGAGGTCCGGTTCTATCCCAGCTCCAGGGTCGTCACGCCGAATATCCGGTGCGGGCCGAGCTTCGGGGGCGGACCCTTGTACATGCGGGTGGTGGTGAAGGTCGGTGAGAAGCCTGCCGCATCGAGCGCGGCGATGAAGTCCACATTGGCGGCCGGAACGTCGATGTGAAAGTCGCCGCCCTCGCACGCACCCGCCAGCCCCTCCAGCAGGTGCAGCGCGACTCCGATATCGTCGGCAAACAGCGGGCCGATCTTAAAGCCATTGCGACAGGAGCGCGCCACGGCATAGCCCGTCGTTCCAAGAGATGAGATCACCGCCAGCGCGTGGTGGGGCGGCTGCAGCCATCGCCGCAGGAAGGCGCGCCGAGGGGCGGGGAAGCAATGGGCATCATAGGCGATGATGTCGGGTACGAGCTCGGTCTTCACCGTCCTGAGTCCGTCCGCCCTGACCGGCGGGCCCGCCTTGCGGCCGCTGTAGCGGATTGTTTCATAGGCCGGACTGAAGCCCTTGCGCCGGTAATTGGCCTGCTGCTCTGCCACGCCGTCGAGGCCGACGGTGCGACCGGCAAGTCTTTTCATGCCAGCGTTCCAGACCGCCTTGCCGAAGCCTTTGCCGCGCTTGTCCGGCCGGCAGATGTAGAGGCCGATGAAGCCGAATTCGCGGCCATAGGCCACCGCCGAGATCGCCGCGACCATTTCGTTGCCGACGAAGGCACCGATGAAGCCTTCGGGGTCCGCGGCCTGGAACATCGCCGCGTCCTCGAGACCAGGGTTCCAGCCTTCCGCCGCTGCCCAGTCGATCAGGACCGTCAACTCCTGCAGCGACAGCGTGCGGATGGTTGGCTTCATTGCGCTCACTCCGCTGCGACTGCTCCGGGTGAGAAGGATTTCAGCACACCACGATAGGGCTTGGCCAGCGGGCTCGCATAGGCGCCGCGCTTCGATGTCGACAGGCCGAGTGCGATCAGCGCCTCGGCCTGCTTCAGCGCCGCGCCGACGCCGTCGATGACCGGCAGTTCGAATTCCGCCTGCAGCCGGTGCGCGAGATCGGCCATGCCGGCGCAGCCGAGCACGATGGCCTCGGCGCGGTCCTCGTCGACGGCGCGGGCGATTTCGTCGCGCAGCTTTCCGACCGCGCCCGATGCCGGATCGTCAAGCGCAAGTACCGGAATGTCGGCGACGCGCACGCGCGCCCGTCCCGCCATGCCGTAGCGCTGCACCAGCGCCTCCACCGGCACGCGCGAGCGGTCGGTGGTGGTGACGACGCTGAATCGCTGGGCGATGAAGGACGCCATGCCGAGGGCCGCCTCGCAGATTCCAATGACGGGAATCGCGGCCATGGCGCGCGCCGCGTCGAGGCCGGTGTCGTCGAAGCAGGCGATGATGGCCGCCTGCGCGCCGCGCCGCTCACCGGCGGCGATCTCCATCAGCAGGCCAGGCACGGCGAGCGCCTCGTCATAATAGCCTTCGATCGAGGCCGGCCCCATCGATGAGGTCACGGCGACGACCTCGGTCCAGGCGCCAGCCGCCGCGCGCGCCGCGGCCGCGATGGTCTCGGTCATGCTGGCCGTCGTGTTGGGATTCACCACCAGTATCCGCACGATCAAGCTCTCGCCCGGCGGCGGCCGACATGGAGGATGGCGCCCAGCGTTGCCAGGATCACCAGGAAGGAAAACACGGTCGTCACCGTGCCCAGCGCATAGAGCACCGGCGTCGTCACATTGGTCGTCATGCCGTAGATTTCCAGCGGCAGCGTGTTGAAGGTGCCCGACGTCATCAGCGTGCGGGCGAATTCATCGTAGGACAAGGTGAAGCCGAACAGGCCGACGCCGATCAGGCTCGGCGCGATCATCGGCAGCACGACGTGGACGAAGGTCTGCCAGGAGGTGGCGCCCAGATCGCGCGCGGCTTCCTCATAGGCAGGCGAGAAGCGGTTGAAGACGGCGAACATGATCAGCACGCCGAAGGGCAGCGTCCAGGTCAGATGCGCGCCCAAGGCCGATGTGTACCAGGCCGGGCGAAAGCCGATCTGCTGGAAGACGACGCCGATGCCCAGTGAAATGATGATCGAAGGCACGACGAGGCTGGCGACGGCGAGGTAGAACAGGGCCGTGGCGCCTCGGAAATTCCGGCGGAAGGCAAGACCCGCGAGCAGCGACACCACGACGGTGACGATCATCACCATGACGCCCAGCACCAGCGAGCGCCTGAAGCTGCCGCCGAAATCGCCGACCGCCTGGCGTTCGAACAGATTGGCGAACCAGTGCAGCGACACACCATTGAGCGGAAACGTCAGTCCGCCCTCGGGCCCCTGGAAGGACAGGATCAGGATCGCCGACAGCGGGCCATAGAGGAACAGCACGAAGAGCGTGAAGAACACTGCCAGCACGTAGAATTCGAAGCTGCGTTTTTCGTGGCTCATGTCACAGTTCTTTCCTGATATCGACGATGCGCAGGATGCCGGCGACCATCAAGAGCACCAGCACCAGCAGCACGACGGCGTTGGCGGCGGCCGCCGGATATTGCAGCAGCGACATCTGGTTTTTCATCATCAGCGCCACCGACGCGCTCTGCCCGCCCGACATCACCTGCACGGTTGAGAAATCGGCCATCACCAGGGTGACGACGAAGATGGTGCCGATCGCCATGCCTGGCTTGGCCAGCGGAATGATGACGTTCCACAGCACTTGCCAGCCCGAAGCGCCGGCGTCGCGGGCGGCCTCGACCAGCGAGCGGTCGATGCGCATCAGCGTGTTGAAGATCGGCGTCACCATGAACAGCGTGTAGAGATGCACCATGGCCAGCACGACGGCGAATTCGGAATAGAGCAGCCATTCGATGGGCTTGGGCACAATGCCCAGATGCACCAGCGTAGAATTGATCAGGCCGTTGCGGCCGAGCACCGGGATCCACGAGATCATGCGGATGATGTTGGAAGTCAGGAAGGGAACGGTGCAGACCAGGAACAGCACCATCTGCATGGCCGTGGTGCGGATGTGGAAGGCGAGGAAATAGGCGACCCAGAAGCCGATGAACAAGGTCAGCGCCCAGACGATGGCCGCGAATTTGATCGTGTTGAGATAGGTTTTCCAGGTGACCCAAGAGCCCAGCACGTCGGAATAGTTGGTGGCCAGGAAATCCGGGTACATGGCGGCGAAGTCGTAGTCCCAGAAAGAGACGACGACGATCATGATGATCGGCAACAGCAGGAACGCACCGAGGATCAGCGCCAGCGGCGCCGATTGCAGATAGGGCGTGACGGCGCCGAGCGAGAAGCGGCGGCGCCTGGCGGGTTTCGCGGCGGCGATTGCGGGACGTTCGAGCGCGACTGTCATCAATGCTCTCGGGTTTGGCGATGCGGCCTGAGCCGTGTTCCCTTCTCCCACGAGGGGAGAAGGGAAGAGGAGGCGCGCGCTAGGCTTCCTTACGCCGCGATGAATTCGTTCCAGCGCTTCACCATGTAGCGGTCCTCGTCCATGACGGAGTTCCAGCAGGCGACATGGCCCATGCGCTCCTCGAACGAGCCGCCGTCGCGCAGCGCGCCGGCCTTTTCCATGACGGTGCCGTCGGGCGCCTTGATGTCGCCCTTGGCTGGCTTGCCCTCGATCCAGTAGCCCCACTCGTCCTCGGTCATGAACTTCTTGGCCGAGACCATGTTGGCCGAGTAGTAGCCCTGGCGGTTGAGATAGCCGCCGACCCAGCCAGACGTGTACCAGTTGATGTATTCATAGGCGGCGTCGAGCTGGGCGCCCGAGAGATGCGCCGCCAGCCCAAGCCCGCCGCCCCATGAGCGGTAGCCTTCCTTGAGCGGCTGGAAGCGGCAGGCGATACCCTTGGAACGTACGGCGGCGACAGCCGGCGACCACATCGACTGGATGACCACTTCGCCCGACGCCATCAGGTTGACGCTCTCGTCGAAGGATTTCCAGAAGGCGCGGAACTGGCCGCCCTGCTTGGCCTTGATCAGGAAGTCGATGGTCTTGTCGATCTCTTCCTTGGTCATGTTGCCCTTGTCGGCATATTTGATGTTGCCCATGGCTTCCATGATCATGGCGGCGTCCATGATGCCGATGGACGGGATGTTGAGGATCGCGGTCTTGCCCTTGAAGGCCGGGTCCATGATGTCGGCCCAGGTGGTGATGTCGCGGCCGACGAGATCGGGGCGGATGCCCAGCGTGTCGGCGTTATAGATGGTCGGCACCATCGTGAACCAGTTGGTCGGCGCCTTGGCGAACACCTTGCTGTCCTGCGCCTCGACGAAGCCGACCGTGTGCGGCGCGGTGCCTTGGGCAATCACGCTGTCGGGCGTCAGCTTGCCGGTTTTGAACAGCGGCACCAGCTCGTCGTAATATTTCAGCTTGCTGACATCCATCGGCTGCAGCACACCGGTGGGGAACACTTTCTTGCAGATCCAGTATTCGATGTCGGCGATGTCGTAACTGTCGGGCTGGGTTACGGCGCGCTGGGCGGCGGCGTCGGAATCGGTCGCGGTCATTTCCAGCGTGATGCCGAGGTCGGCCTTGCACTTGTCGGCGATGGCATTGAGGTTCGACACGCCGGTGCCGAACTGGCGCAACGTGATGTTGGATTGCGCCCAGATCGTCGGGAAGCCGGTGATGGCGCCGGATCCGGCGGCGAGGCCGACGGCCGCCGCACCTGTCTTGAGCAGCGAGCGGCGCGATATGCCCGTCTTGGCTTGCGTGGTGTTTGTCATGTCTATTCCCCTTTCTTGTTTTGCTTCGTTGGCGTCATGAATGAAGGCGGCCGAGGACGATCGCGTCTTGCGGATCCCAGGCGAGCGGTACGGCGTCGCCGATGGCGACCGGTTTGGCGAAGAAGTCGGAATCGTCGACGATGACCGTGAAATCGCCGATGCCGGCGCCAGTGACGGAGAGCTTCACCGTGGCGCCGCGGTATTCGATGTTGGAGACGATGCCGGTGAAGCCGAGGCCGGGCGAGGCAGCGGCGCCGATGCGCACATGGTCGGTGCGGATGGCGATGTCGATCGGCTGCCCCGCCTCCTGTGGCTTCCCGCTGGCGGCGAGCGAGCCACCGCCATTGACGTCGAAGACGACCATGCCGTCCTGGTTGCCGGTGACGCGGCCGGAGATGACGTTGTGGTCGCCCATGAAGCGCGCGACGAAAGCGGTTGCCGGCCGCTCGAACACGTCGCGCGGCGGGGCCGCCTGCTCGATGCGGCCGTCATTCATCACCACGATCAGGTCGGCGAGCGCCATCGCTTCCTCCTGGCTGTGGGTGACGTGGACGAAGGTGATGCCGAGCGACGTCTGCAGTTTCTTCAACTCGGCGCGCATGCGGATCTTCAGGAACGGATCGAGTGCCGACAGCGGTTCGTCGAGCAACAGCGCCTCGGGATCGGTGATCAGCGCACGCGCCAGCGCCACGCGCTGCTGCTGGCCGCCGGAAAGCTGCGCAGGGCGGCGCGTGGCATAGGCCTCCATCTGCATCAGCTTGAGCATATCCAGCGCCTTGGCGCGGCGCTGTTCCTTGTCGACGCCCTTCATCTTGAGGCTGAAGGCGACATTGTCGATGAGGTCGAGATGCGGGAACAGCGCATAGGACTGGAACATCATCGCCGTGCCGCGCTTGGCCGGCGGCAGGTCCGTCACGACGGTGTTGCCGAGGCGTACATCGCCGCTGGAGATGCTCTCGTGGCCAGCGATCATGCGCAGCGTGGACGTCTTGCCGCAGCCGGAAGGGCCAAGCAGACAGCAATAGGTGCCGGCGGGGATCTTCAGGCTGATATCCTCGACGGCGGTCGTCGTTCCATAGACTTTCGAAACGGACACGATGTCGATTTCGGCGGCTTTGGACATCAGGCTTCCCCGTTTGGTCGCATTAACCAAAGCATCATGCGTGCCAATCGCGAGGCGAGTGGCCAAGCGGTTGAATCGTCGGCAGAATCTGAATTCCTGATCGCTGCTCACGGAACGGGCTGGCTTGTGCATTGCACAAATAATGGGCTATTGTAAGCGATATGCACAAAAATCGTATGCAATCTTTTTTGCCTTCGTGTTCACTTTGCCTCTCGTGCTGGCCTTGCGAGTCGCGCTAGAAGGAGGCAGGACACCTTCCGCCATGAACATCGCCGATCAGGTCTATTCAGCCGCCGACAGCGCCACGCAGGATCGCGCCCAGACGATCCGCGACCAGCTGCGCGACGCCATCGTCGATCGCCGGCTGGCGCCAGGCACCAAGCTGTCGGAAGGCGAGGTCGGCACGTTGTTCGATGTCTCCCGCACTGTCGCACGCGCGGCCCTGCAGATGCTGTCCTTCGAAGGGCTGGTGCGCACCGAGCGCAACCGTGGCGCCTTCGTCGCCAACCCGTCGCCAGAGGAGGCGCGCCAGGTATTCGCCTCGCGCCGGCTGATCGAGCCGGGCATCGCGATCGCCGCCTGCGGGCGCGTAACCGCCGCCGACATCGTCGCCTTCAGGGCGCAGCTCGACGAGGAGGGGCGCTTTATCGCCGAGCGCGGCCCACATGCGAGACGCTCCGAAATCAAGGCGTCGGGCGACTTCCATCTGCTGCTGGCCTCGGTTGCCGGCAATGCCATCCTGCAGCGCTTCATGGAGGAGCTGGTGGCGCGCTCGTCGCTGGTCATTGCCCTTTATGGACGATCCGGCGCGTCGGCCTGCGGGCACAGCGAGCACACGGGCATTGTCGGCGCGCTGGAGAGCCGAGATTCCGGGCTGGCGAGCCGGCTGATGCTGCACCATATCGACCATATCGAGGCGGATCTCGATCTGCGCGTCAGGGCCGGCCCGGCGCTCAGGGAAGCCCTGAATTTCTGAGACCCGGGGCATGATTTCGGAAAAGATCATGCTCAAACGAACAGATGGAGCCTCATCCCGATTCCATCGCGATGAAACGGGCTCTAGCTTTCGTCCTCGGTGCGAGCCGCTGTCTGTCCCGCCGCCTTGCGGCGCAGCATCTTGGTCAGCTTCCAGACCGTCGGGCTGTTCTTGATGAAGGCTTTCAGCCGCGCACCTTGCCGGAGCGTCAGCGCCAGCGCGCGGGCCTTCAGGGTCAAGGGAAACAGCACTTCGAAATGCTGGGTTTCGATATCGCACCACAGCCGCTTGTAGGGCTCGTCGCCGACGGAGAAATCGTAGACCTCGAAACCGGTCTCGCAGGCTTCCTGGATGTTGTCGAAGAACAGGAAGTCGCCCGGGCTGGTGTGGCCGAGATCGTCCTCGGCGATCGCCCCGAACTCGCAGATCAGGCGCTTGCCCGAACGGCTTGAGCCTGTGATGGCACGCAGCTTGCCGGCGACCTCGAGCCCGTGCAGCACGAAGAAAGGCTTGTCCTCGGCAAGCGCTTGCGTGAACAGCACGCGGAAGAAGCCACGCACTTGCTCGTCGGCGAAGACGTTGGTGATGCCCATCTTGCGGAAGCGGAACTCCTTCATCTCGAAGAAGGCGTCGAGCAGCCTGTTCACCTCGTCCGGAGTGGTGGCCTCGATGCGGCGAAGGCTGCCGACGGCCTCGAACTTGCGCATCTGCGAGCGGTGCTTCTTGCGCTTGCGCTTGCCGCTGGCGCGCAACAGCAGCGCATCGAAGCCATCGGCGAGATTAACTGCCAGCGACAGATTGGGACTGGCAAAATGGTCAAACGAGGCGAGTGGATTGGCGACGCCATCGAGATCGGGCAGCAATCTTTCCAGTGCCAGGAGGTCGATGTCAGGACGTGCCTTGGCAATGGCGGTCAGCATCGATCGGATGGCCGGGATATCCGGCCTGGCCAGCCATTGCGGATCGACGGCGATGAAGTTGCCGTTGGCGTGGCGCCCACCCATGAAGCGGGCGACGCGGAACGGTCCGGTGCGGCTGACCTCCAGGGCCAGCGAGAAAACCGGCCTGCCTTCGGCGTTCAATGTCGCGACAAGCAGATCCGGTCCAAGCTGCCCAGCCCAGTTCAGGACCCAGGCAGCACTCTGCGCCGGCGCAAACAGCGCCGAGCGGCAGAACTCGGCATAGGCCGCGAGGCCCTCGGCGGATGCCACGGATGTCGACGGCCCGGCCTGGTCCCGCGGCAAGGCGCGGGGCGACGCCTCGGTCGCCGCGAGCCGATTGCCGTCAAATGACGCTGTTGCGTCAACCATACCTCAATCCTTAGGGCGTATTGATCGCGATTTGGGGGTTCGCGTAGGCGCATTCCGTGCTTGGATCAGCCTAGGCGCAAAAGGTGAATGAATGATCGACGGAGGCGAGGCAATCCGGAAACTGGCGCTGAACGTCGCCCGCTATTCCGGTCTCGCACCGCTGGCCAAGCCGTTCATCGGCGGCATTGGCGCCATCCTGATGCTGCACCGCGTCACCGCGACGCCGGAAAAGCCTGACAGCGTCAACCGGCATCTGAATATCGCGCCCGGCTTCCTTGACGCCGTGATCGCCGACATGAAGGCGAGCGGCTATGCCTTCGTCCCGATGGACGAAGCGGTTGAGCGCATCAAGGCAGGCGGCAAGGGCGGTCAGTTTGCCACCATCACCGCCGATGATGCCTATCGTGACAACATGACCGAGGCGTTGCCGGTGCTGGAAAAGCATGGCGCGCCGATCACCATATATGTTGCGCCCGGACTGATCAGCGGCACCGCCGATCTGTGGTGGGAGGTGGTCGAGGACATCGTCAATGCAGGCACCCGGCTGACCTTGAATACGCCAGGGGGCCCATTGACGATCGATTGTTCGACCCCGGCCAAAAAGCTTCAGGCCAACGCACGCCTTCACGCCCACCTCACCTCAGAAGTCCGCGAGGAGGACCTGCGGGCCGTGCTGCGTGACCTGGCGGACGCAACAGGCGTCGACGCTGACGGCCCGCGTCTGCGGACACTGATGAACTGGGATGAAATCCGCGGCATGGCCGCGCATCCGCTGGTGACGATCGGCGCCCATACGATCAACCACAGCAATCTGAAGCGGCTTTCCGAAGCCGATGCTCGGCACGAGATCGGCGCCGTGCGCGGCCTGTTGCAGGCTGAACTGGGCGAAGAACCGCGCCATTTCGCTTATCCCTATGGCTATGCCAGCGCGGTGGGCTGCCGCGAAGTGGGGTTCGCCCGCGACGCCGGCTATATCTCCGCCGTGACGACGCGCCACGGTGTGCTGCGCGCCGAACATGCCGGCTTCCTGCACGCCTTGCCGCGTATTTCAATCAACGGCCGCTACCAGAGCCTCGCCCACATCCGCACCATGCTGTCGGGCGTGACGACGCCGCTCGCCAACGCCGGCAAGATGCTTGTCACCATCTGACCACAACTGGCCGAGGTGCGGTTCAGCGCTTGGTCCGTGGTTCCAGCATCAGCCACTTGATGATGCCCATCGCCGGCAGCACCCAAAGCAGGCCGCTCAGCAGGAAGAACAGGAAGTGCACCCACGGCCCCGACTCCGACAGTCGGGCGACCGCGAAGATCGATGCGAGCAGCGCATAGATGATGACCAGCGCCACCAGCAGAAACGTTCCGATCAGCTTTTTCAGGCGCACGGGCATGGATGGCCTCCTGGTCGAGCCTGTCGGGAACCCGGACAGGGATCCCGGCGAGCTCAGGGTGTTGGCTTCGCATAGGCCTTGACGCGAAGCGGTGCAACCCGGCAGACGCGGCGCGACGGCGTGCCGCGCCGCCCGGTCTTGCCAGCACCGGTGCGATGGTCCACCAATCCGGGAAACCAACATGCCGGGACAAGACCATGGCTGCCATATCAGCTGCCGCGCCATTCGTGGCCCGCGACCGCGACCTGTACAACCGGGCGCTGGTGCGCGGCTGGCTTTATGTCGTGCTTCTGGTGCTGTTCGCGCTGGTGCTGGTCGGCGGCGCCACAAGGCTCACCGATTCCGGTCTCTCGATCACCGAGTGGAAGCCGATCCACGGCGTGATACCGCCACTCAACGATGCCGAGTGGCAAGAGGAATTCCAGCTCTACCAGCAGATCCCGCAATATGCCGAGCTCAACAAGGGCATGAGCATCGAGGCGTTCAAGTCGATTTTCTGGTGGGAATGGGCGCATCGTATCCTGGCGCGCAGCGTCGGCCTGGTCTTTGCCTTGCCGCTGCTGTTCTTCTGGGCAACGCGCCGCATCGAACGCGGCCTGGGGCCGAAACTTGCGGGCATTCTCCTCCTTGGCGGCCTGCAGGGCGCCATCGGCTGGTGGATGGTGGCCTCCGGGCTGGTCGACCGCGTTTCGGTCAGCCAGTACCGGCTGGCGACCCATCTGACGCTGGCCGCGCTGATCTTCACCGCGACCATGGTCGTTGCACGCGGGTTGGCGCCGCATTCCGAACCCGCCGCCGATCGTTCGACGCAGAGGCTGGCCGGCTTCATCGTGCTTCTGGCGCTGATCCAGATCTATCTCGGCGGTCTGGTGGCCGGGCTCGACGCCGGCCTGAGCTACAACACTTGGCCGCTGATGGACGGCAAGCTGATACCTGGTGATCTGCTGATCATCGAGCCGGCGTGGCGCAATTTCTTCGAAAGCCCGAAGACGGTGCAGTTCGTCCATCGCCTCGGTGCCTACACGGTTTTCGCCGTCGCGCTCTGGCACATGATCGCAACGCGGATGCGCCTGTCGGGCTCGACCCACGCCCGCCGCGCGACGCTGCTGTTCCTGCTGGTGCTGGTCCAGGCCTCGATCGGCATCGGCACGCTGCTGATGCAGGTGCCGCTGCATATGGCGCTGACCCATCAGGGTTTTGCGCTTGTCGTGCTGGGTTTTGCCGCCGCGCATTGGCGCGGCACCAAGGGTGCCTATCCCTTGCCGCACGAAATCGCGCTCAGGAACTGATCCGAAGCCGAGCGCTCGGTCACATCCAAAAGGCGTTGGACTGCGTGGTTTTCTCACCGTCGAATTCCGCCTGGCGCAAAGCGGCGGCGGATGTCGTCGACTGGCTCTGAGCGGCCTTGGCAGCTTTCTCGGCGTCTGCGGCCCTGAGCGCGTCAAGTTTAGCCTGGGCGGTCGCGATATCCTGCTGCACCTGGGCGGCTTGAACCTGATCCTTGATCGCCTTGGCCTGGTCTTCCAGATTCTGGATCTGCTTTTCGAGCGCGGCCTCCTGGGCTGCGTTGCTCGACGAGGCGGACGAGGAATATTGGGTTGCCGAGGAACCCGAGATCGCGCTGACCATGACAAATCCTTGAGCGAAGCCAGGATACGTCAGTAGCCCATCATGGTGAACAAGCGGTTACGACCGCCCATGAACCATCCTCGCGCCGCACCTTCCAGGTCCCGGCTCGAAAGGGTTTCAGCAATGAGTCCGGGCGCACTGATTTTCCAGCACGCCGGAAATACCGCTGCGTCCATCAGAGACCGAGCATCAGGTCCATGTTCTGGACGGCGGCACCCGACGCACCCTTGCCGAGATTGTCGTAGACGGCCAGCAGCAGCGCCTGCGCGCGTTTGTCGTTGGCGAAGACGTAGACCCTCATCCGGTTGGTGCCGTTGTAGATCTCCGGATCGATCTCCGGCATGCGCTCCAGATGCACATAGGGTGCCACCTCGACCACGCCGCCCTTGATACCGGCGAAATGGTCGGCAATGGCGGCATGAAGCTCGGCGCCGGTCGGCACATGGTCGAGGCCGCCAAGCTGCAGCGGCACCACCGTGATCATGCCTTGCGCGAAATTGCCGACCGCCGGCTGCATGATCGGGTCATGCGACAGCCTGGCATAGGTCCTCAGCTCCGGCACATGCTTATGCTGCAGGGTGAGGCCATAGGGCAGGAATTCCGGAGCGTCCTCGCCTTTGGCGACATAGTCCTCGATCATCGGCCGTCCGCCGCCCGAATAGCCCGAAATGCCGTTGACCGTGATCGGGAAATCCGCCGGCAACAGGCCGGCGGCAACCAGTGGCCGCAATGTCGCGATCGGGCCCTGCGGCCAGCAGCCGGGGTTGGCGACGCGCTTCGCCGAGGCGATCGTCCTGGCCTGTTCCTTGTCCATTTCGGCAAAGCCATACGCCCAGCCTTCGGCCACGCGATGCGCCGTCGACGCATCGATGACCTTGGTGGTGTCGTTGGCGATCAGCGAGACGCTTTCCTTCGCCGCATCGTCCGGCAGGCAAAGGATCGCGATATCGGCGGCATTGAGGAACTCTGCCCGCGCCGCCGTTTCCTTGCGGCGCTCGGCAGGAATGGAAATGATCTCCAGATCGCCGCGCTCGGCAAGCAGCGCCCGAATCTGCAGGCCGGTGGTGCCGTGCTCGCCGTCGATGAAGATTTTCGGTTTCATTGCCTGATCAAATTCCCTGATATTTCAAGACTATATGCCCTGACCGTGATTCACTGCGGCACCGTTGTGATTGCCGTTGTTGTTCAGCTCTTCAAGCCGGGCCTTTCGCTCCGCCAGCAGACCGAGATACTGCATGGCCACCATCGAGCCCGCGATCGCCGTTATATCGGCGTGATCATAGGCCGGCGCAACCTCCACGACATCGGCGCCGACAATATCGACCTGGTTGAGCTGGCGCAGCGTCGACAGGATCTTCGCCGAGGACGGCCCGCCCGCAACCGGCGTGCCGGTGCCGGGCGCATAGGCCGGATCGAGGCAGTCGATGTCGAAGGTGAGATAGGTCTTCTTGCCGCCAGTGCGGTCGACGATGGCGTAGGCGATGTCGGACGCCCGCATCTCCTCGATCTCGTGGCCGTAGAGGATCTTGATGCCGAATGTGTCAGGCGCATGGGTGCGAATGCCGATCTGGATCGAGCGGTCTGGATCGATGATGCCTTCTTTCACGGCGCGGCCGACGAAGGATCCATGGTCGATGCGCTTGCCATCGTCCGGCCAGGTATCCTGGTGGGCATCGAACTGCACCAAAGCGAGCGGACCGTGGATGGCGGCATGCGCCTTGAGCAGCGGCCAGGTCACGAAATGGTCGCCGCCTAGCGTCAGCAGGAAGGCGCCCGACTTCAGGATCTTCGTCGCCTCGCGTTCGATCGTCCCTGGCGTCTTCTGGTGGTTGCCCGAGTCGAGCAGGCAATCGCCATAGTCGACCACCGCCAGATGCTCGAACAGGTCGCGTGAAAACGGGTATTGCGGGTCGTTGTCGAGGATCGCCGAGGCGCGGCGAATCGCTTGCGGCCCGAAACGCGCGCCGGGCCGGTTGGTGACGGCGGCGTCGAACGGAATGCCCCATACCACCGCGTCCGCGCCCTTCACGTCCTTCGTGTATTTGCGCCGCATGAACGACAGCGCGCCGGAATAGGTCGGCTCGAGGGCGCCGCCCGTTTTGGAACGGGCGGTGAAGGCGTGGTCGATGTTCTTGTTCGCCATTACGGATCCTCGTTTTTCATCGGGGTGCAACAACTACAGAACCGGCACGGAAGATGCCAGTCACAGCTTGGCGAGACGAAATGGCGCCGCTCGAGTGCCGCGGCAAGACAGGATTTGTATCATCATGACGCAGACGGCGTTCCTCAATCCTTCTCGCGCCGTGGTGTCGGCCCACGCCGGCACGATCGCAGGCGAACGCTTCCTGGTTCTCGATTCGTGGCGCGGCATCTGCGCGCTTCTGGTGGCGCTGTTCCATTTTCCGACCGCTTCGATGGTTTCGCAAAGCGCCTTCATCGGTTCGTCCTACCTTTTTGTCGACTTCTTCTTCGTTCTTTCCGGTTTCGTCATCGCCAGCAGTTACGGCAATCGGCTGAACCAGCCGGAAGAGGCCGCTCGCTTCGCCCTGGTCCGTTTCGGCCGCATCTACCCGCTGCATCTCATCATGCTTGCCGCCTTTGCCGGTTTCGAGCTGCTGCGGCTGATGCTGCCGCAACTGCATGGCACCGGGGCTCCCCCCTTCACCGGCGGTTTCGACCTGAGGAGCCTGCTTGCCAATCTGCTTCTGCTGCAAGGCGTCGGCTTCGAGGATCGACTGACCTGGAATGCGCCAAGCTGGAGCATTTCGGCGGAGTTCTTCGCCTATCTCCTGTTCGCGGGCGTGGTCTTCGTCGCCGGCGCGCGCGCCTGGGTATGGTTCGTCGCCGCTGCGGTCACCGCGCCGCTGTTCCTGCTCGGATTTTCGACCCATCATATGGATGTGTCCTATGATTTCGGCTTCATCCGCTGCCTGTATGGCTTCTCGCTGGGTGCCTTGCTGGCCTGGTTTCAGCATGATTCCATTGCAGCGGCGCGACAGGCTCTCGCCAGGGGTGGCCCGCGCCTGGCCTGGAGCCTTGCCGAGATCGTCATGGTGGCGGTCATCGCGCTTTTTGTCTCGTTGGCGGGCAACAGTGATTTCGGCATCGCCGCGCCCCTGGTGTTCGCGCTGGCGCTGTTTCTCTTTGCTCATGAAGGCGGCTGGATTTCTGCCTTGCTGAGGACGCCCTTCATGCTGACGCTCGGCGCGCTGTCCTACTCGATCTACATGGTCCACATCTTCGTCCAGGCGCGCCTGATCAACGTTGCCGGGCTCGTCGAGCGCAAGCTCGGCCTGGGCCTCGTCGGCGACATCGTGCTGCGCGGCGATCCGGCGACAGGCTTCGGTACCGGCTGGGTTGGCACCGTGGCGATCCTCGTCATGCTCGTCGCCACCATCGTCGTCTCCTGGATCACTTGGCGCTTTGTTGAAATGCCGGCGATGGCATGGTTCCGCCGGCTCTCGAAACGCATCTGACGCCCTCTGCTTGCGAAGCCGCTAGCCGGCTTCGTTCACCTGGATGTCATGGGCATCGCCTATCCCCGGCTTCGATCCGGCAAGGAGCGATTCTCGATGCGGACGATCTGGCTGAGCCTTCTGCTTTCTTCGGCCCTCGCTGCCGCCTCCGCTCAGGCTCTGGCCGGCGAAAGCCGCACCAGGCAAATTCTCGACCGCTTCGAACATGCCAATCAGTGCCGTGACCACATCATGGTGGCCGCGCATCGCGCCGGCAGCATGCAGGCCGGCAAGACGCTCTATGCGGAAAACTCGCTTGCCGCCGTCGAAGGCTCGATCACCATGGGCGCCGAGATTGTCGAGGTCGATATCAGGCGCTCGAAGGACAATGAATTCGTTGTCATGCATGACAGCTGGCTCGACCGCACCACGACCTGCAAGGGCGAGGTGGTGAAGTACACGCTGGCCGAACTCAGGGCATGTCGGCTGGTGGTCGAGGGCACCCACGCCGTCACCGACGAGAGGGTCTCGACGCTGCGCGAAATGCTGCTGGCGACCAGGGACCGGATCCTCATCAATCTCGACAACAAGCTCGAAGTCGGCGACCTCCCGGGCATGATCGCGGTGGCGCGCGATCTGGGCATGGCCGACCAGGTCATCGTCAAGGAGAACCTCTGGAACCAGAACCGGATCACCACCGTGAAGGCGGCCATGGCCGCGATCGGTGGCGGCGTCCAGTTCATGCCGATCATCGCCGACGACGTGGTGCATGATGCCGGTTTCGCCGAGACGGTCGATCATGCTTTTGCGCCGCGCGCGATCGAATTGATCAACTGGCGGGCCGGGGCCGAGACGCTGACGCAAACCGGCGGACCGCTGTTCAGCACGCGCATGCGCGCGGCGGCGGTACGGGGCAACTGGCACATCTGGGCCGACACCTACGCCATCGTCAACAAGCCGGGCGGTTTCCTCGCCGGCGGCCGTGGCGACGAATTGGCGGTCCAGGCCAGCCTGCCGCGCGAAAGCTGGGGGTTCTGGGTCGATCGCGGCGCCACCATCATTCAGACCGACGAGCCGAAGGCGGCCATCGACTGGCTGGCGGCGAACGGTTATCGCGTGCCTTATGCCGGGACGGGCGAACGCCTCGAACCTGCCGCGACCGCCAGCATCAATTGAGCCAGAGCTACGAGCGCATGGTGCTGCTGTTCAACGGCGACGATCCGGACGCACTTGCCTTGGCCCGCAGCACCTGGACGGATTGCAAGACGCGCGGATTTGAGGTCACCTATTGGCAGGCCGACGAACGGGGCCGGTGGCAGCGGCGGAATTAGCGGTCGTTTGCAACGACCGGCCCGCGTGCGGGCATCTACACGTTCACGTCCGGCCGCCTGTCCTCGATCGAGGGCACGCCGGTTGCACCGAAGCCGGCCAAGCCGAAGGCGAAGAAGAAAGCGGCGACGTAAGGCGCCGCACGCATTAAGCGGCCTTTCGCCCCTTGATCGCCGTCGACCAGGCGTGAACCGTGATCGCTCCCGTGGCGTTTGCCGGCAGTCTGTCCTTTAGTCGGCGTTGCAGCTCCGCGCTCTCCGCATCCGACAGCTTCCCGACGATTCCGCTCGGGCTGCTCACGACCATGGATAGCCAATAATCGTCGAAGTCAGCGAAGGTGCGTTCGACGACAAGCTCGCGCGTCTCGACATCGCGGATGCCGAGCTCCGCCCAAAGCGCCTTCAGCGCCGCGAAACGCGAGACCTCCGCGCTCGGGGGACGTGCGGCCGGTTTGCCCATCGCGTCCATCTCCTCCCACAAATGCTGCGTAGGGGTGCCGCCGCGCATGACGTCCCAGGTGTAGGACGCGACGATGCCGCCGGGCTTGGTGACGCGGAGCATTTCCGCGGCGCCCTTGCGCGGGTCGGGGACGAAGAACAGCACCAGCGCCATCACCGCGACGTCGAAGCGGTTGGCGTCGTAGGGAAGGGCCATCGCATCGCCAATCGACAGCTCGACCTGCTTTGCCGAGATTTTTTGCCGAGCAGTCGCAATCTGCGCGTCGGAGGGATCGATCGCGCAAACGGACGAAGGGGCGGACTTCGCTAGAATGAGCTCGGTGAACGCGCCGTTGCCGGCACCGACATCAACCCAGGCCCGTCCGGAGTCCGGCGCCAGCCAGTCGAGGAACAAAGCCCCGGCGGATCGGCTCCAGGGAGCCATGAAGCGCTCGTAAGCCGCGCCGTCGGTGAATTTGATCGGTTCGGGTGACGACATCTGAGATCTCCCCCTAGAATTACCTATCCAGATATCCTTTGGACCGAAAAGGCCGGTCCCTGTTTCGTAGCATGGTGCCGCGCCGCGCGCGACGGGCCGCAGCAAATTTGCCGGGCCTGACACTTTCCGGATGTGCAACACGGCTTGCATCTATCGAATGCCGCGCCCGGACGGTTACAGTGTTGTCATACGCTATTGGGGAGGGGGCATGAGGCGGCGCGAATTGCCGGGAAGCCGCCGATCGACTGGGCCGGGTAGGCGCTTGTCGTGCTGACGCTGTTTTCGCTGACCGGCGCCTTCATCAAAACCGGCTCGTCGGGCTGGACTTCATTGCCGGTCATTGGCGGATTGATCCTGGCGGTGTTGGCTGGAAGCCTGTTCTTGCTGGTCGAAATGCTCACGCAAAAGGCCGCCCGGAGGCGGCCTTTCAAGATCGTTGGTCAGATGCTGCTGTCGCCGGGCGCCTGGCACCAGCGGACGCTGTGTCGTCAGCTTGAGGCGACGCTCGCTATGCTGTCCAACTCCCTGAGCACATCGTCCGAGAGCATGAGTTCGCCAACTGCGAGGTTCTCCCGCAGATGCGCGACCGACGACGTTCCTGGGATAAGCAGGATGTTGGGCGAACGGTGAAGCAACCAGGCGAGCGCGACCTGCATGGCGGTGGCGTCAAGGCGCTGCGCTACATCAGACAGCGTCGAAGACTGCAGCGGGTTGAAGCCGCCGAGCGGGAAGAACGGCACGTAGGCGATGCCATGACGGGCAAGGTCGTCGATCAGGGCGTCGTCATCGCGATGCGCCAGATTGTACTGGTTCTGCACGCAGACGATCTCGGTGATCCCGCGTCCTTCCGCGATCTGCGCTGACGTCACGTTGCTCAAGCCGATATGCCTGATCAGGCCCTGCCGCTGAAGCTCGGCCAGCACGGTGAGCGGCGCTTCGATCGACCCTTCGGCGGGACCATGGGTGTCGAACATGATCCGCAGGTTGACCACGTCCAGTGCCTCGAGGCCGAGATTGTGCAGATTGTCGTGCACCGCCTGGGTCAGCGCTTCGGGAGAGAAAGCCGGCAGCCACGATCCATCCGTGCCGCGCCGGGCGCCGATCTTGGTGACGATCACGAGATCGTCCGGGTAGGGTGACAGCGCTTCGCGGATCAGCCGGTTGGTGATGTGCGGGCCATAGAAGTCGCTGGTGTCGATGTGGTCGACCCCTTGGACAACGGCCTCGCGCAGCACGGCCAGTGCCGCGTCATGGTCCCTGGGCGGCCCGAACACACCGGGCCCTGCTAGCTGCATGGCACCATAGCCAAGACGCTTTACGGTGCGGCTGCCGAGGGTGGATGTTTCGGCCTGATCGATATTGGACATGAGTGGTCTCCTTTGAGGAGGCGAAGATAGGCGCTGCTCAATCTCGGGATAATCAGGTACAATCCACACAGGCTGTGCGGAATGGCGAACAATGATGGACCTTGGCGATCTGAACGCGTTCGTGGCGGTGGCGCGCGCCGGGGGTTTTCGCGATGGCGCGCGTGCGAGCGGCGGCAGCGCCTCCGGCTTGAGTGAGGCGGTGCGACGCCTCGAGGCACAGCTCGGCGTCAGGCTGTTCAACCGCACGACGCGCAGCGTTGTCCCGACCGAGGCGGGCCTCAGCCTGCTGGGGCGGCTCGGCCCGGCTCTGTCGGAAGTGGAAGCGGCCCTTGACGTGTTGAATGGCTTTCGCGACAGGCCGGCGGGATCGTTGCGTCTCAATGTGCCAGTCAGCGCCGCGCGACTGATATTGCCCGACATCGTTCCGGGCTTCCTCGCCGCATATCCCGGCATCCGGCTGGAAGTGATCGCCGATGAGAACTTCGTCGACGTGCTGGCGGCCGGGTGCGACGCCGGCATCCGCTACGACGAGCGGCTGGAACAGGACATGATCGCGGTGCCGATCGGACCGCGCGTCCAGCATTTCGCCACTGCCGCCAGCCCTGCCTATCTCGATCGCCATGGGCGGCCTGAACACCCGAGCGACCTGCTCGGCCACGCTTGCCTGCGCGGCCGCTTTGCCAGCGGTTCGATGCTGCCGTGGGAATTCGAGCGCGACGGCGAGGTGGTGCGGGTCGATCCGACGGGGCCACTGATCGTGCGGATCGGTGGGGCGACCGATCTTGCCGTCCATGCAGCCATCGCCGGCACCGGCATCATCGGCCTCTTCGAGGGCTGGCTTCGCCCTTACTTCGAAAACGGTGCCCTTGAGCCCGTGCTCGAACCATGGTGGCAGAGTTTTCCCGGACCGTTCCTCTATTATCCCGGTCGGCGCCTCGTGCCGGCCCCGCTACGTGCGTTCATCGACTTCATCAAGGCCGGTAGACCCTGAGATTTGTCGTCATTCGACGGGTGCGGCTGCTGTCTGGTGAGTTGCAAAAAGAAAGGCCGCCCGGAGGCGGCCTTTCGATTGTCTGAAGTTGCGTAGCGCTTAGCGCTTCGAGAACTGGAACGAGCGGCGGGCTTTCGCCTTGCCGTACTTCTTGCGCTCGACGACGCGGCTGTCGCGGGTCAGGAAGCCACCCTTCTTGAGCACGGCGCGCAGCGTCGGCTCGTAGTAGGTCAGCGCCTTGGAGATGCCGTGACGCACCGCGCCGGCCTGGCCGGAGAGGCCGCCGCCGACAACGGTGGCGACGATGTCGTACTGGCCCGAACGGTTGGCGGCGATGATCGGCTGATTGAGGATCATCTGCAGGACCGGACGCGCGAAATAGGTCGCGAATTCCTTGTCGTTGACGACGATCTTGCCGGAACCCGGCTTCACCCAGACGCGCGCGATGGCGTTCTTGCGCTTGCCGGTGGCATAGGCGCGGCCCGACTTGTCGAGCTTCTGGACATGGACGGGGGCCGCCGGCTGCGTGTTGGTGTTGCCGGTGGCGGCGCCCAGTTCTGCGAGCGAGGAAAGCTCAGCCATCTTATGCGACCTTCTTGTTCTTGGAATTCAGCTTGGCCACGTCGAGAACTTCGGGCTGCTGGGCGACATGCGGATGCTCGGCGCCTGCATAGACGCGCAGGTTCTTCATCTGGCGACGGCCGAGCGGGCCACGCGGGACCATGCGCTCAACGGCCTTCTCGACGACGCGCTCGGGGAAACGACCCTCGAGCAACTGGCGCGCGGTGCGCTCCTTGATGCCGCCGGGGTGGCCGGTGTGCCAGTAATAGACCTTGTCGGTGAACTTCTTGCCGGTGAACACCACCTTGTCGGCATTGATGACGATGACGTTGTCGCCGTCGTCGACATGCGGGGTGAAGGTCGGCTTGTGCTTGCCGCGAAGATGATTGGCGATGACAGTGGCGAGACGGCCGACGACGAGACCCTCGGCGTCGATCAGGATCCACTTCTTCACCACATCCGCAGGCTTCTGCGAAAAGGTTGTCATGGTTTTCTGCTTTCGGTTCGGACCTTCACGAGGAAGGCGTTTCTTGTTGCTTGGATTGGCGATGAGACGCTGTCCGTCGCCAATAACAAAACGGCGGCCTTTGCGGGCCGCTGCTTCGTGAGGGCTTATAGGCGAGGGCAGTTGCTGCGTCAAGGCGCGTAAAAAGTCTTGTAGCAGGAAAAACACAGCAAGAACAATGCCCTAAGCAAAAGGTATTATTTTACCACATCGCTATTTCGCTTCGGGGGAATCGAATAGGTGCCCGTTGCATGCGCGATCGTGTGCCCGTCCGGACCGGCGACGATGTCGATGTCGAACACCATCAGGCTCTTCCCCAGCTTCACAATACGGCAATGGCCGTCGATCGGTCCGGCCTCGGCCTTGCGGACGAAATTGATGTTGAGATTGGTGGTGACCGAGAGCGCATCCGGCCCGGCATGCGAAAGCACGCAGACATAGCCGCCGATGTCGGCGAGCGTGAACAGCGACGGGCCGGACACCGTGCCGCCGGGGCGCAGGTGCCGTTCGCCGGCATTGAGCCGCACAACGCAGCCGCCTGGGAACACGTCGATCGCCTCGTAATATTTGAACTGCTCATTGAGCTGCGGATAGACGGTTTCCATCAGAACATTGACTTGCGCCGCGGTCAGCACGGGCTTCAGATTGGTCTGGGCAGGCATGTCGGCCTCTCGTGTTGCACCAGCCTGTATGAGCGCAGCACGGCGTTTCTGGCAACAGCTCCGTCCCCTGGCGCAAGCGATGGAGTGTTGGATGAAACCCGATCCGGTATTAGATACTCTGCCAGCCCGAGCGGAATCGAGGAGACCTATCCATGGCCGAAATCCTTGCCATCAAGCCTGCTGCCGTTGACGGTCCGGTCGCCGCACGGTTGGACAAGGGCGTGCTGCGGCTGACACTTGCCAATCCACCCGCCAACGCCTTGTCGCTTTCCGTGATGGCGGCGCTGACGGCGGAACTCGACCGCGCCAGGGCCGACAAGGCCGTTCGCGTCATCGTGCTGTCGGCGGCCGGCAAGGTGTTCTGCGCCGGCCATGATCTCAAGGAAATGACTGCACGGCGCGCCGACGCCGATCGTGGCAAGGCCTTCTTCGAAGAGACGTTTGCGGCCTGCGCCGCCCTGATGCAGGCGATCGTGCGCCATCCCCTGCCTGTCATCGCCGAGGTCGACGGCCTGGCCACTGCCGCCGGACTGCAGCTGGTCGCCAGTTGCGACCTGGCGATCGCCTCGCATGAGGCGACCTTCTGCACGCCGGGCGTCAACATCGGCCTGTTCTGCTCGACGCCGATGGTGGCGCTGTCGCGCAATGTCTCGCGCAAGCATGCGATGGAGATGCTGTTGACCGGCGAGACGATCGATGCCGCAACCGCCAAGGAATTCGGACTGGTCAACCGCGTCGTGCCGCGCGAATATCTGAATCAGATTGTCACCAAATACGCGCAAACCATTGCTTCCAAATCCTCTTTGGTGGTGAAGACCGGCAAGGAAACTTTTTACGAACAGGTCGAAATGGGGCTGGCGGACGCCTATGCCCATACCGGCCGCGTCATGGTCGAGAACATGCTGGCGCGCGACGCGGAGGAAGGCATCGGTGCCTTCATCGGCAAGCGCAAGCCGGAGTGGACGGACGAGTAGTCGTGGAACCTCGCATCTCCATCATAACGATCGCGACCGACGATCTCGAGCGCGCGGTGCGCTTCTACGAGGCGATGGGCCTCATCCGTCATGCCGGCATCACCGACGGTGTCGCCTTCTTCCAGATGGGCGGCGCCATTCTCGGCCTGTTCCCGCGCGAAAGCGCCGAGGAGGATTCCGGCATCGCCTTCGCCAGGGCGCCGTCGGCGGTCTACCTCGCCTACAACACCCGCTCCGACGCGGAAGTCGACGAAGTGCTCGCCATGGCCCAGAAGGCCGGCGGCCGCATCGTCAAGCCGGCCGGCCGCGCCTTCTGGGGCGGCTGGTACGGCTACTTCGCCGACGCGGACGGGCATGTCTGGGAAGTGGCGCACAATCCGGCCTTTCCGATCGCCGAAGATGGCACGATTTCGTTGCCTCGGTAATGGCTTACCGCAGGCAGCTGACGCGGCTCAAGGCACCGTATCTCAAGCGCATCCTGCTCGACCCCGAGCGGGTGGCTGACTGGGAGAGATACCCCTGGAACCTGCCGCTGTTTCGCGGCCACGACTTCGAACTCGAATTCACCACGCCCATCACCATCGTCGTCGGCGAGAACGGCACCGGCAAGTCCACCTTGCTCGAGGCGATCGGCGCGTTGGCAGGCTACGACGAGGCCGGCGGCGGCAAGGGCTACAGGCCGGTCGATCATTCCGGCGCCATCGACAAGAGCGGTGCCGCACTGGCGAACACGTTGCGCGGCCACTGGTTGCCGAAGGTCACCGCCGGCTGGTTCTTTCGCGCCGAATCCTTCTATTCAGTCGCCCGTTATCTCGATCAGGCGGCGCTGGAAGATCCGTTCAGGCCACCACCGCCGGATTTCCTGTCCTGGTCGCATGGCGAGGGTTTTATCCGCTTCTTCGAGGAACGTTGCCGCAGGCAGGGCATCCATATCCTCGACGAGCCGGAGAGCGCGCTTTCTCCGTCGCGGCAGATCGAGCTGCTCAAGATGCTGCGGCGCATGGACCAGTCGGGCACCGCGCAGGTTATCATGGCGACGCACTCGCCGCTGCTGATGGCCTGTCCCGGCGCCCAACTGTTCCGCATCAGCCGGTTCGGGCTCGAGCCTGCCGATTTTCGCGACACCGACCACTTCCGCATGATGCGCGATTTCAGCAATGACCCGGATGGTTTTCTGGCCGAGGCGTTGTATGAGGACAAGGCATGAATCACGACAGCTACGACAACGCCTACATTGCCGGCATCCTCAATTCGGTGAAGACCATCGCCATGGTCGGCGCATCCGCCAACGATGTGCGACCGAGCTATTTCGTGCTGAAATACCTGCTGGCCAAGGGATTTTCGGTGTTCCCGATCAATCCCGGCCAGGCCGGCAAGGAAATCCTCGGCCAGATGACCTATGCAAGGCTTGCCGATATTCCGCAGCCAATCGACATGGTCGATATCTTCCGCGCGGCAACCGCGGTGCCTGGCGTTGTCGACGAGGTGTTGCGGCTCGATCCCTTGCCGAAAGTCATCTGGATGCAGCTTGGCGTGCGCCATGACGAAGCTGCCGCGCGCGCTGAAGCCGCAGGCATCAAGGTGGTGATGAACCGCTGTCCCAAGATCGAATATGGCAAACTGTCCGGCGAGATCGGCTGGACCGGCGTCAACTCCGGGGTGCTGTCGTCGAAGAAGCCGCTGATGCGCCCGGGATTCCAGAGTTTCGGCGTGCGTCAGAAATGATGCATGTCGCCAAACGGCGCGCAGCGATTTTTGGGATAACGAGATGCACCGGGAGGAAGGCCTAAGGCGCGCCGCATACATTCCTTCAAACTCGATAGGCCCCCGGCGCAAAATTATTCCCGCAAGCGCTGTATTTTCTTGCGCTTCGGTCGAAATTCCCGCACCGAAAGGTACTTTCTTCTTTGCATTCGCGCACGGGCTTCGCCAAGAATGCGCGGCTATTTTCAGAAGGTTCAAAGGGAGGTTTCAGTGACCCGCACGCCCGGTTTCAATACGCTCGCCGTCCATGCCGGTGCCAAGCCAGATCCGGCCACCGGCGCGCGCGCCACGCCGATCTACCAGACGACCTCCTTCGTCTTCGACGATGCCGATCACGCCGCCTCGTTGTTCGGGCTGAAGGCCTTCGGCAACATCTACACCCGCATCATGAACCCGACGCAGGCGGTGCTGGAAGAGCGTCTTGCCGCGCTGGAAGGTGGAACGGCCGCACTCGCGGTCGCGTCCGGCCACGCCGCGCAGGTGATCGTCTTCCACAATCTGATGCAGCCGGGCGACAATTTCGTCGCCGCCAACAAGCTCTATGGCGGTTCGATCAATCAGTTCGGCCACGCCTTCAAGAACTATGGCTGGGAAGTGCGCTGGGCCGACACCAATGACATCTCGACCTTCGAAAGCCAGATCGACGACAGGACCAAGGCGATCTTCATCGAGAGCCTCGCCAATCCGGGCGGCACCTTCGTCGACATCGAGAAGATCGGTGACATCGCGCGCAAGCATGGCCTGCCGCTGATCGTCGACAACACGCTGGCTTCGCCCTACCTGATCCGGCCGATCGAGCATGGCGCCGACATCGTCGTGCATTCGCTGACCAAGTTCATTGGCGGCCACGGCAATTCGATCGGCGGCGCCATCGTCGATGGCGGCACCTTCGACTGGTCGAAGTCGGGCAAATACCCGATGCTGTCGGAACCGCGCCCCGAATATGGCGGTCTCGTCCTGCATGAAACCTTCGGCAACTTCGCTTTCGCCATTGCCGCGCGTGTGCTCGGCCTGCGCGACCTCGGCCCGGCGATCTCGCCGTTCAACGCCTTCCTTATCCTGACCGGCCTGGAAACCTTGCCGTTGCGCATGCAGCGCCACTGCGACAATGCGGTGACCGTCGCCGGCTGGCTGTCCAATCACCCCAAGGTCGCCTGGGTGAACTATCCCGGCCTGCCGAGCGACAAGAACAACGCGCTGCAGAAGAAGTACTCGCCGCTGGGCGCCGGTGCCGTGTTCACCTTCGGCCTCAAGGGCGGCTACGAGGCCGGCGTCAAGTTCGTTGAGGCGCTCGAACTGTTCTCGCACCTCGCCAATGTCGGCGACACCAAGTCGCTGGTCATCCACCCGGCGTCGACGACCCACCGCCAGCTTTCCGACGAGCAGAAGGTCAAGGCCGGTGCGGGCCCGGACACCGTGCGGCTTTCCATCGGCATCGAGGACGTCAACGACATTGTCGCCGACCTTGAGCAGGCGCTTGCCAAGGTCTGATTGCCCATGGCCGCGTTTCTTTCCGTCGACACCAAAAGCGTCGAACCCGAATCTGGCGCGCCGGCGCCAGATCGGCTGATCTCCGGCGATCCCAAATTCCGCACCTGGAACGTCGAGGAGCGGGAAGGCGGCCTCTACGCCGGCATCTGGGAATCGACCCCTGGCAAATGGCGCATCGTCTATGACGAATGGGAATTCTGCCACATCCTGTCCGGCGTTTCGGTGATCGCGGAAGACGGCGGCGATGCCCGCACCGTTCGAGCCGGGGACAGTTTCGTGCTGAGGCCCGGCTTCAGGGGCAGCTGGGAAGTGCTTGAAACGACCCGCAAGGAGTATGTGATCAAGCTTTGATCACTTCGCCGGGAACTGGCTGAGACAAGCCTCCGACGCCTTGTCGTGGAAGGCCAGGACGTCGGCGTCCTGTGCGTCGATGTCCGCATCCGAGATTTCGTTGCGATAATACCGTGTCAGCAGATCAAGACCCGCCTGGCTGATGCCCTGGGTTGGCATTTCGCGGGCAAGGCAGCCGCAAAGGCCAAGCGCCCGGTCCGGTGAGCCAATCTTGTGGTTGGTGAGGATGAAATCCTGTGCCGGGCAGGCCTCGAGGAAGCTGTCGAAATGCAGCTTCTGCGGCGGCTGGTCGCCATGATTGAAATAGGCTTGGGGCCATTGGCTCTTGCCACTGGCGACATCGCAGCCGGTACCGACATCCTCGGCATTTTTCAGCAGCGCTTGCCAGGCGATCTCTTTCCCGCCCGTCGGATATTCGAAATTCTCGCCCAGCGACGCGGTGTACATGTCGAGATCGGCCTGCGTGAAGCTGGTCACCTGAAACCGGTTGAACTGGCATTGGCATGTGGCGCTCACCCGCTCCGCCTCGCCCTCTGCCGGTTGCTCGCTGGATTTGCTTTTCTCACAGGCCGCCAGAAAGGCGGCGCCGTCGAGCGATGAGGCTGGAAAGGTGGATGCGTCGACATAGCGCTTGCCGTCCCAGCCGATGGTCATCTGGTCGGACTGGATGTCGAGAAAGCCGTTCCGCTTGAAGGCGCTGAGTCCGATCTTGTCCTGCGGCACCAGTCGGGCCCCCGGAATGTCGGCGAGAACTTCGTGATAGCTGTCGCCTTCCAGGACGAACAGGAAGTTGCCGCAATTGGTGCCGTCACAGCCGGGTGCATAGCGATAGGCGAAGATCTCCGGAAAGCCGTCGAGGTTGAGATCGACCTCGACGGCAAAGGATGTCAGTGGCAGGCCCTTGGAGCCGGTCTGACGCTCCAGGAGAACCGTCGCCATTTTCTGGGCGATGGCCATGCTGTTTTCCCACGGGATGTTTTCGGGCTGTTGCTGGGCATGCGCCACCCCCAGGCATGCCCATGGCAATACCACTGCGAACGCCGTCGCCGGTCTTGAAAACAGTCTCATCCCGCAGCCCCAGCCCCGCGATCGTCAGAAGCCGACGGCGAGCGTTTCCAGCCCATGGAAGTGGTAAGTGTCGCGGAAGCGCGGCTGTTCGGCAAGATGGAGTCGCGGGTGCCGTCCGAACAAAGTTCTCAGCGACACCTGCAATTCGAGCCGGGCGAGCGGCGCACCGATGCAGAAATGGATGCCGGCGCCGAATGACACGTTCTTCTGGTCCGCACGATCCGGCCGGAAGGCGAGGGGTTCGGCGAAGGCGCGCGGGTCATGATTGGCCATGCCAAGCAGCAGGCCGATCGTCTGGCCCGGCTGCACGACGATGCCGGGCGCGATTTCGATCTCCTGATAGGCGTAGCGCGTGAACATGTGCAGCGGCGCGTCGAAACGCAGGCATTCCTCAACCGTTGCCGCGGTCGCTTCGGGCGAGATGAAGAAGCGGCGCGGGTCACCGCCTTGCGCGAGAATCGAGCGGACGGCGTTGCCCGTCTGATGCACCGTCGCTTCGTGGCCGGCATTGAGCAACAGGATCGCCGACGACACCAGCTCGTCCTCCGACAGTTTCTGGCCGTCCTGCTGCGCCGAGATCAGCAGCGACAGCAGGTCGTCGCCCGGGTTCTTGCGCCGTTCGGTGACATGGAAGCGCAGGAAATCGGTAAATTCGCCAGCGGCGCGGTTGGCCGTCTCCTCGGTCTCGCGCGTGCGGCCATGCATGTACATCGCCACCATCCGATGCGACCAGTCGAGCAATTGAGGCCCCATCTCGACCGGTACGCCGAGCATCTCGGCAATGATGGTGATCGGCAAGGGAGCCGCGAAGGCGGGCAACAGGTCGACGGCTTTGTCCGGTTCGAAACGGTCGATCAGCTCGTTGGCGAGGGCTTCGACACGTGGCCGCAGCCGTTCGATCTGACGCGAGACGAAGGCACGGTTGACCAGTGTTCTGAGCCGCGTGTGCACCGGCGGCTCCAGCTCCAGCATCGAGTTGGCTTCGATGCCGTCGAAGGCGCTCAGATGGCTGCGATCCTGGTCGATGCCGCGGCTGTCGGGAACGCCTGCCGGGTTCTGGCGGCCGAGGCGGCGGTCGCGCAACAGCCGGTTGACATCGTCGAAGCCGCCAAAGCACCAAAAGCCGAATTCTTCCCAGAAGAACGCATTCGATGCGCCGTGCAGGAAGCCATAGGCCTCATACGGGTTCTGGAAGAAGGCCTGTTCGTGCGGGTCAAGCCGCAGATGGCGGGTGGCTGGATCAAAGGCCAGGTAAGGTGGCGTCAATTTGGTCATGCCAGACCATTAGCGCGGCTTGCCAGCTTGGTGCCAGACCGTATGTTGGCGCCCGACACCCGATGAGTTGAGCCAGCCAATGCGGCTGCGGAAAGTCTGATCTGATGAATGTGATTGTGGTCGGTGCTGGGATCGCCGGGCTTTCGACGGCGTGGTCACTGGTCAAGGCTGGACACAGCGTCTCGATCGTCGAACAGGGGGCGATCCCCAATCCGCTGGCGGCGTCGGGCGACCATCACCGCATCATCCGCCGCGCCTACCGGGCCGGAACAGGTTATGGCCGGCTGATCACCGAAGCTTATCGGGCCTGGGACGAGATGTGGGCCGATCTCGGCGAAAGCCATCTCGATGCGCGCGGATTTGTCTGCATTTCGCGCGAGCCGGGCGACGAGGCCGAGGAATACCGCGAGGGCCTCGAAGAGGGCAATTTTCCATTCGAATTGCTGGAGCCGGACGCAGCCGTGGAACGCTGGCCATTCCTTGAGGCTGGCTCGTTCCGCTACGCTTATTTTTCGACCGAAGGCGGTGCGCTGCATTGCCGCAAGATAGCGTCCGGCCTGGCAAAATGGCTGCGGGCCAACGGCGCCAACGTCTACGAAAACAGCAAGGTCGTGGAAGTCGATGCCGAAGCCGGCCGCATCGTGCTTGCCGGTGGCGAGACCATGCAGGCCTACCGCATCGTCGTCGCTGCCGGCGCCTGGGTGTTGAAACTGTTCCCGGAATTGGGTGGCGAGCTGAAGACATATCGAACCGCGCTCGCCTATGTCGAACCGCCGGCGGACCTCGAGGCCGCCTGGCAGGCAGCACCGGTAGTTCTCGATGTCGGCGGCGCTGTCGACGGCTATGTCATCCCGCCCTCCGGCGGCGCCGGGATGAAATTCGGTTCGGGACTGCACCGGGTGCCGACCAGCGATGCCGACTGGAACCGTCAACCGGTGGCAGGCGAGGGCGAGGCGATCCGCAACCTGTTTTCGCCACCGATCGCCCGTATCGCGGAGTATCGGGTGACCGAAGTGGTCACCTGCGCCTACACCTTCACCGAAGATGAGAAGTTCCTCGCCCATGAGCGAGGAAAATGCCTGGTTGTCTCGGCCTGCTCCGGCCATGGCTACAAATTCGGCGCGGCAGTTGGCCGGCGCGTTGCTGCGGCCATCGGCAACGGAGATATTGCCGGCCTCAAGAAATGGCTGCGGGCCGAGGTGGCCTGAGCGCTTGCCTGGCCTAATCCTGGCAATGCCTCGGTATATGCACACGCCGCCAGCCTGACGACCCTTCTCGGATCAGCACGCGCCGCGCGACGGTCTGGTAGGAGGCGGGAACATCGATGACGCGCCTCTGTTCCGGCTGCACCAGCACCTCTTCGGCAATCTTGTCGTACTGCGCCGGGATGACGACGCGCCGCGTGCGCTCCGGCTGGATCACCACGGTCTCGGCGACCCGCCCGTAACGTGCCCTGTGCCAGATCTTGCACAGCACCCGGCGGCCGTGGATAACGCGCCATTCCCAGGAATAGCCGCCATCATCGACCTGGACCGTATGGTAGACGGTACGGGTGACGGCGGGCACGACCTCGTAGGTCACCTGTGCCGGAACGGTCATCACCACGCGCTCGCGGGTGCCGTAGATGGCGGGGACATAGTCGACCTGCTGGCCGGGCGGGCTGATCATGACGTCTTCGTAGACTGTATCGTAGATGGCTGGCGTCCGGAGAGGTTCATAGCATTCGACGGCGCGGCCGCCTGCCGCCGTTTCGGAAATCGTGCCGAGCATGGTCAGCCCGGCAATGGTGAAGCATGCAGTTTTCCTGAACATGACACTCCCCCTGTTTGAACTCTCCGCACAAGTTCAACGTTGAATTGTAGAGGAAGCCTTTTCGGAGAAAAGCGGTTTCCGCGCATTTCGTTAAGCGACGCGGTTAAGAAACTGCTACTGGATCACCAGTGTCGCCAGCAGGAGACGGCGTCAGCCGACAAATCCTGTCAGCGTAACCTTGATTCGACTTACCCAGATGGCTAGGACGGGTCGGCCTTGCACAAGGATGAGCCGGCATCCTATTTACGGAACAACGATCCAGAACCGATTCTGCCCGACTTGCCAGCCTTCCCGGCGCCGGAATCCCACCGCGAGATAAGAGATAACTAATGAAGAACCCCGTCGAAACCTACATGAACCTCGTTCCGATGGTGGTCGAACAGACCAATCGCGGCGAGCGGGCCTACGACATTTTCTCCCGCCTCCTCAAGGAGCGCATCATTTTCATCACCGGTCCGGTCGAGGACGGCATGGCGACGCTGGTCTGCGCGCAGCTTTTGTTCCTTGAAGCCGAGAATCCGAAGAAGGAAATCAACCTCTATATCAATTCGCCGGGCGGTGTCGTCACCTCGGGCATGGCGATCTATGACACCATGCAGTTCATCAAGCCGGCCGTCTCGACGCTCTGCATCGGCCAGGCGGCCTCGATGGGCTCGCTGCTTTTGACCGCTGGCCACAAGGATATGCGCTTCGCCACGCCGAACGCGCGCATCATGGTTCACCAGCCGTCAGGCGGCTTCCAGGGCCAGGCCTCCGACATCGAGCGCCACGCCCAGGACATCATCAAGCTGAAGCGTCGCCTCAACGAGGTTTATGTCAAGCACACCGGCAAGAGCTACGAAGAGATCGAGAAGACGCTCGACCGCGACCATTTCATGACCGCCGACGAAGCCAAGGATTTCGGCCTCATCGACAAGGTCATTTCGTCGCGCGAGGCGGCCGAAGGAGCGGTGGCATAAGGGCTTGTTGGCAGTTGGATGGCACCATCACGCGCTTTTGGCGCGTCTTGCGGCATTTCGGCCACAATTGGCTGTTCCCTCGGCGGACAGGATTGCCTACGTTAAGGCTATGTTGAGTTTCGGCGGCTTAGCTTTATGCGGGGCTGTCGCGAATCATTGCCACGTTTTCTGATTTGTGTTTCGTACGGAATGCGTTGCGGGAGCCGGGATACTGGCGGCGGCGGATTCCCGCGATAGATAGAGTATGCGCCCTTTCAGCCAGACCATCGGCGGGCGGCCATGAAAGGACATGAAAATGAGCAAGGTCGGCAACAACAGCGGCGATTCCAAGAACACGCTTTATTGCTCGTTTTGCGGCAAAAGCCAGCACGAAGTGCGCAAGCTGATCGCCGGTCCGACGGTCTTCATCTGCGACGAGTGCGTCGAGCTCTGCATGGACATCATCCGCGAGGAGAACAAGACCTCGATGGTGAAGTCGCGCGAGGGCGTGCCGACACCGCAGGAGATCCTCAAGGTTCTCGACGACTATGTCATCGGCCAGCCCTACGCCAAGCGCGTGTTGTCGGTGGCGGTTCACAACCACTACAAGCGCCTCGCGCATGCCGGCAAGAACAACGATGTCGAGCTGGCGAAGTCGAACATCCTGCTGATCGGCCCGACCGGTTGCGGCAAGACGCTGCTCGCGCAGACGCTGGCCCGCATCATCGACGTGCCGTTCACCATGGCGGACGCGACGACGCTGACCGAGGCCGGTTATGTCGGCGAGGATGTCGAAAACATCATCCTGAAGCTGTTGCAGTCGGCTGACTACAATGTCGAACGCGCCCAGCGCGGCATCGTCTACATCGACGAAATCGACAAGATTTCGCGCAAGTCCGACAATCCCTCGATCACCCGCGACGTGTCGGGCGAGGGCGTGCAGCAGGCGCTGTTGAAGATCATGGAAGGCACGGTCGCCTCCGTGCCGCCGCAGGGCGGCAGGAAGCATCCGCAGCAGGAGTTCCTGCAGGTGGACACCGCCAACATCCTGTTCATCTGCGGTGGCGCCTTCGCCGGCCTGGACAAGATCATTTCGGATCGCGGCAGAAAAACCTCGATTGGCTTCGGCGCCATCGTCGCTTCGCCGGAGGATCGCCGCACCGGCGATGTTTTCCGCCTTGTCGAGCCCGAGGATCTCTTGAAATTCGGCCTTATCCCCGAATTTGTCGGCCGTCTGCCGGTCCTGGCGACCCTTGAGGACCTTGACGAGCCCGCGCTGATCCAGATCCTGACCGAACCGAAGAATGCGCTGGTCAAGCAGTATCAGCGGCTGTTCGAGATGGAGAATGTCGACCTGACATTCCACGAGAACGCCCTGTCGGCGATCGCCAAGCGCGCCATCGAGCGCAAGACCGGCGCGCGCGGCCTGCGCTCGATCATGGAAGCGATCCTGCTCGACACGATGTTCGAACTTCCCGCGCTCGAAGGCGTGCGCGAAGTGGTGATTTCGGAAGAGGTGGTTACCGGCAGCGCCCGGCCGCTCTACATCTATTCCGAACAGAAGGAAAAGAAGGGCAATGTCAGCGCCTGACATGAGCCCGCAGCGGAATTTTGAAACGGCGCCGCAAGGCGCCGTTTTGCTGTCATGCAGGGTTTTGCGGCTGCGTCCGGTCTTGCCGTCGCAAATCTGTCATTTGCGGGCACGTTGGAGGAGTGGATTTGTACCGGCCCCTTGATCTTTGTGGATCGTGCATCCAACTAAACGGAGAAGGCCGAGGTGCCCGATTTCTGTGCTGTAAAACTCCCGTCATAAACGGTGGTAGGCGGAACGATCCCCGGTCGTTAATATAGGATTCGCGGTTGGCTGGTTGGCGGCCGCGACATGAAAGGTTCGACAATGGCCAAAATATCCAAGGCTCCCGGCGACGGCGTCTTCGCGGTCCTCCCGCTGCGCGACATCGTGGTGTTCCCGCACATGATCGTTCCGCTCTTCGTCGGGCGTGAAAAGTCGATCAAGGCGCTGGAAGAGGTGATGGGGCAGGAAAAGCAGATCCTGCTTGCCACCCAGATGAACGCCGCCGACGACGATCCCGAGCCCGATGCCATTTTTGACATCGGCACGCTCGCCAATGTGCTGCAATTGCTGAAGCTGCCCGACGGCACCGTCAAGGTTCTGGTCGAAGGCGCCTCGCGCGCGAAAATCGTCTCGTTCACCGACCGTCCCGACTTCCACGAGGCCCGCGCCACGGCGCTGGTCGAGCCGGAAGAGGAAGAGGTTGAGGTCGAGGCGTTGGCTCGTTCCGTCGTCACCGACTTCGAGAACTACGTCAAGCTGAACAAGAAGATCTCGCCTGAAGTGGTGGGTGCCGCCAGCCAGATCGACGACTATTCCAAGCTCGCCGACACGGTTGCCTCGCATCTCGCCATCAAGATCCCCGAGAAGCAGGAAATGCTGGCCACGCTCTCGGTCAAGGAGCGGCTGGAAAAGGCGATGGGCTTCATGGAAGCCGAAATCTCCGTCCTGCAGGTGGAGAAGCGCATCCGCTCGCGCGTCAAGCGCCAGATGGAGAAGACGCAGCGCGAGTACTACCTCAACGAGCAGATGAAGGCGATCCAGAAGGAGCTCGGCGAGGGCGAGGACGGCCGCGACGAGGCCGCCGAGATCGAGGCGCGCATCAAGAAGACCAAGCTCTCCAAGGAGGCTCGCGAAAAGGCGGAAGCCGAATTGAAGAAGCTCAGGACGATGTCGCCGATGTCGGCTGAATCGACCGTCGTGCGCAACTATCTCGACTGGATCCTGTCGATCCCGTGGGGCAAGAACTCCAAGGTCAAGCAGGACCTGGCTTTCGCGCAGAACGTGCTCGACACCGATCATTTCGGCCTCGACAAGGTCAAGGACCGCATTGTCGAGTACCTTGCCGTGCAAAGCCGCCAGAAGAAGCTGAAGGGGCCGATCCTGTGCCTCGTCGGCCCTCCCGGCGTCGGCAAGACCTCGCTCGGCAAGTCGATCGCCAAGGCGACGGGTCGCGAATTCATCCGCATGGCGCTGGGCGGCGTGCGTGACGAAGCCGAGATCCGCGGCCATCGGCGCACCTATATCGGCTCGATGCCCGGCAAGGTCATCCAGTCGATGAAGAAGGCGAAGAAGTCCAACCCGCTCTTCCTGCTCGACGAGATCGACAAGATGGGCCAGGACTTCCGTGGCGATCCGTCGTCGGCGCTGCTCGAGGTGCTCGATCCCGAACAGAACTCGACGTTCATGGACCACTACCTCGAGGTCGAATACGATCTGTCGAGCGTGATGTTCGTGACGACGGCGAACACGCTGAACATCCCTGCGCCCTTGATGGACCGCATGGAGATCATCCGTATCGCCGGCTACACCGAGGACGAGAAGATCGAAATCGCCAAGCGGCACCTGATGCCGAAGGTGGTGCGCGACCATGCCCTGCAGCCGAAGGAGTTCTCCGTCGGCGAGGACGCGATCCGCGCCATCATCCAGACCTACACCCGTGAAGCGGGCGTCAGAAGCCTGGAGCGCGAGCTGATGAAGCTCGGGCGCAAGGCGGTGACCGAGATCCTGAGGACGAAGAAGAAGACGGTGAGCATCACGGCGGCGAACCTCGCCGACTACCTCGGTGTTCCGCGCTTCCGCTTCGGTCAGGTCGAGGCTGACGATCAGGTCGGTGTCGTCACCGGGCTTGCCTGGACGGAAGTCGGCGGCGAGCTGCTGACGGTTGAAGGCGTCATGATGCCCGGCAAGGGCCGCATGACGGTGACCGGCAACCTGCGCGACGTGATGAAGGAATCGATTTCGGCGGCGGCCTCCTATGTCCGCTCGCGCGCCATCGATTTCGGCATCGAGCCGCCGCTGTTCGACAAGCGCGACATCCACGTGCACGTGCCGGAAGGCGCCACGCCCAAGGATGGACCGTCTGCCGGCGTGGCGATGGCGACCGCGATCATCTCGGTGCTGACCGGCATTCCGATCAAGGCCGATGTGGCGATGACCGGCGAGATCACGCTGCGCGGCAGGGTGCTGCCGATCGGCGGCCTCAAGGAGAAGCTGCTGGCCGCATTGCGCGGCGGCATCAAGAAGGTGCTGATCCCGGAAGACAACGCCAAGGACCTGGCGGAGATTCCGGACAACGTGAAGAACGGCATGGAAATCATTCCGGTCTCGCGGGTCGGTGAGGTGTTGCGCCACGCGCTGGTGCGTATGCCGGAGCCGATCGAATGGGTCGAACCGGTCAATCCGCCGGCAACGACCGACAACGCGGACGATGCCGGCAAGACGCTCGCACATTAGTAAAAGCTAAAGTTGCAGCGCACAAACAGAGAGCCGGGCTTCATGCCCGGCTTTTTCATGTGAAAAACCCCGGAATTCCGGGCTTTTTCCGCTTTTTCTTGGGCATTTCGACTTGGTTGCGGCAACGCTTCTTTCTAAAGTCCGTTTCCTGCCGGATGAGTCGTTAGTTCCGGTGTTCTCATGGAAGGGAATTTTTATGAACAAGAACGAACTGGTGTCCGCTGTCGCCGACGCCGCGAGCATTTCGAAGGGTGACGCGCAGTCGGCGGTCGATGCGGTATTTTCCGTGATCACCGGCGAACTGAAGAAGGGCGGCGATGTCCGGCTTGTCGGCTTTGGCAATTTCACCGTGTCAAAGCGTGCGGCCTCGACCGGTCGCAATCCGCAGACCGGTGCCGAAGTGCAGATCCCGGCACGCACCGTGCCGAAGTTCTCGGCCGGCAAGGGCCTCAAGGACGCAGTAAACTAAGCGTTTCGTTTCTTTTCAGAGACCAGAAAAGCCGGGCTTGCCCGGCTTTTCATTTTTGTGCCCGACGCCGATACACGCGACCAGAAAAGCCGGGCTTGCCCGGCTTTTCATTTTCATTTGCCGGGCCTGGAGTGGGTCAGGCTGTCCCGGAAAATGAGGGCGCGAAGCAGCCAAACTCGCGAGTCAGAAAAGCCGGGATGGAGGGCGCTTGACGCGAGTCCGCGTTTTGCGCTCGACCGAGAGCCCTGGCCATACTATCCTGAACCTTGGACACAGGCGGCGCTGCTCCACCTCAAGAGAGGTTCCCCATGCCTAGGGGTGTTCGGAAATGAACCTGTTGATCGACAAGCTTGGCGGATTGATCTTTATCGTCCTTGGCTTCCTGCTGGCGGCATCGGGGTACCGGGCCACATCGATGGGATATATGGCTGCCGGGATCGTTCTGCTCGCCATCGGTATTGCACTGGTGGTACGCAAGGTGTTCCGGCGAAATCAAGACAGTCAACGGTGACGGCCGCCGAGGGGTAGAGAGCCAACCCCCTGCGTTCGAGCGGTCGGCCGACAGCATCCGAACAGATCGGTCGGCAGCCGTGCAAGCGCTGCATAAACCTGTAAATTGGCCCTCGGATTTGCTTTGAAGCGAGTATACGCTTCCATCGCCAGGCCTTTCACCTGGTCGGGCACCGGCAAATGGCCGGTAAGCCGGGTCCGCTTTTGGGCGACATGCATTAGCCATTCGGCGCGTCGGAGCGCATCAGGCCTTCCTGCTTGAGATCGGCCCAAAGCGCTGCCGGCAGCTTCGCGTCGAGCAGCGAGCGGTTGCTCTCGACTTCGCTCGGCCGCTGGCCGCCGGGGATCACCGAGACGACCGACGGGTGCAGCAACGGGAATTGCAGCGCCGCCTCGATCAGCCGCACGCCATGGCGCTTGCAGACGGCCTCGATGCGCGCCACGCGGTCAAGCACGTCCTGTGGCGCTTCGGTGTAGTTATAGTAGGCGCCCGGTTTCGGCCCCGTTGCCAGGATACCGGAATTGTAAGGTCCGCCGAGAACGATGCCGATGCCGCGCGCCTGGCAAAGCGGCAGGAAGGATATCAGCGCCTCCTGCTCCAGCAGCGTATAGCGCCCGGCAAGCAGGAACAGGTCGAAATCGCCGCGCTCGGCCAGAATCTGGGCAACCTGCCACTCGTTGATGCCGCCGCCGAACGCCTTGATCGCGCCCTGGTCGCGCAGCGACAGCAGCCCGTAGTAGCCCGAGCGCATGAATTCCTCGATGCGCCGGTCGGACGCTTCCTTGCTGCCATGGGTGAAGATGTCGACATCGTGTACGAAAAGGATGTCGATGCGGTCGACACCGAGGCGCTCGAGCGAGGCTTCGAACGAACGCATGACGCCGTCATAGCTGTAGTCGTACACCTCACGGCGCGACGGGGTGTCGAAGAACTTGCCTATGCCGGTGCGCTCTTCCGGCGGACAGGCACGCATGATGCGGCCGACCTTGCTCGACAACACATAGTCGTCGCGCTTCTTGGAGCGCAGGAAGGGGTTGAGCCGCGTTTCCGACAGGCCGAGCCCGTAGAGCGGCGCGGTGTCGTAGTAGCGGCAGCCGGTCGCCCACGCAGCCTCCAGCGTGGCATTGGCATCCTCGTCCGAGACGGCACGGTAGAGGTTGCCGAGCGGCGCCGTGCCGAAGCCGAGCTCGGTAAAGCTGATGCCGCCATTGCCGATGCGGTCGAAATGCCGTGTCTTCATGTTCTACGGTTTTCCTGGGTTGATTTGTCTGACATGACACTATCATGCCCGTGGCCCGGCAAAAGCGCCGCGCAGCGTTGGACACGCATTTTCCCCGTTGCTAGCATGAACGAAATCAAGCTGTTCGCGGGAGAAATCCCGGGATGATTTTGAGGGCGGGTTTGTGGTGAGCGAGCAGGGCGAAAACCTCTTCAAGACCGCGCTCGGCGAACTCGGCGGCGTATTGGCTCGCATCGACGAGAGTCGCATCGACGCGGCTTGCAGGATGCTGGCCGACGCCGGGCGGATCGTCGTCTATGGCTGCGGCCGCGAGGCCTTGCAGGTCAAGGGTTTTGCCATGCGGCTCTACCATCTCGGCCTGCCGGTCTCCGTGGTCGGCGACATGACCACGCCGCCCCTGGGGGCGGGTGATGTCTTCCTGGCCAGTTCCGGGCCTGGCGAGACATCGACCGTGCTGACCCTGATGCGGGTCGCGCACGGTGCCGGCGCAACCAACCTCCTGCTGACCGCTCAGGCCGGGAGCAGCGCAGCAAGACAGGCCGATTTCACGCTGCTCATCCCGGCGCAGACCATGGCCAACGACCAGGGGCCGAAGAAGACATCGGTGCTGCCGATGGGCTCGGTATTCGAAGGCGCGCTGTTCCTGCTGTTCGAGGTGATGGTGCTGAAGCTCAGGGATTTGACGGCGGCGACACCGGAAGCCATGCGCGCCCGCCACACCAACATGGAATAGATCATGCGCTACGAACTGATGTTGCCACACCAGATCCGCAAGGCGATCGCCGAGAACTGGCCGGTGGCATTGCCGCTCGGCGTGCTCGAGTACCACGGCGAGCACATGGCCGTCGGCATGGACACGCTGGCCGTCATCAAGACGCTGGAACTGTTCGAGAAGGAGAGGGACGTTGTCATCCTGCCGCCCTTCTACTACGGCGCGGCAAGCTATGCGGTGGCGCCGCCGGAAGGCAGCGGCTCGGTGCAGGTCGGTGGCAATGCGCTGGCGCCGTTCGCGGAGGAGCTGTTCTACAGCCTGCTGCGCATCGGTTTTCGCAACATCCACGCCATCATCCACCACCAGACCGAGAATTTCGCCGCCGGCATGCCGACCGACCTCGCCTTCAAGACCGCCGGCCGCCAGGCGATCTTCCGCTTCCTCGAGAAGCAGCGCGGCGAGGGCTGGTGGGGATCGGAGGCGATGGCCGACTACTATTCCGGGCACGCCGCGGGTGAAAATTTCTTCAATTGGGTGCAAGTGCATCCGCTGATGCCGGCGGCAATGAACGGCAAATACCCGTTCGACCATGCCGGCATTGGCGAGACGTCATTGATGCTGGCGCTATGCCCGGAAGCCGTCGATGCCGCTCATTTCGCCGACAATACGGGCTGGTACACGGCGAGCGCCAAGGATGCATCGGCTGAGCTCGGAGAAGAGGGCGTCGCCATGATCATGGATCACCTGCGCGCGATCCTGAGGGGCTAATCGCTGATTTTCTGCCGCTCTGCCCGGTAGTCGGCGATCGACTTGTCCGGATCGCTTTTCGTTGCCGCGGCCCAAATGAACGTGCCGCCGCCGGCAATTGCAAGGATGGCAAAGAGCGCGATGCCAAGTGGAAACAGCTTGGTGTAGAGCACGATCAGCAGCAAGGAGAGGCCGCCTCCCACCATCGCCAGTACAAAGCCGGCGATGACGGCTTGGCCTTGCCAGGCGACGGGCATGACGCCCTTGCCGTAGCGGTCGTAACCCTGGTGGCCCGCGCGGATGTTGCGCGCGAACCAGTATGTGGTCGTCACTTCACCGCCCCGGCAGTCATGCCCATGATCAGATAACGTTCCAGCGCGATGCCAATAACGGCAAGCGGCGCTATTGCCGCGGTGGCCAGCGCTGCCATCGACCACCAGTTGATGCCTTGCGAGCCGGTCTGGCTCGCCACCATGACGGGAATTGTCTTGGCGTCGGTCGAAGTCAGAAGCGCGGCGAAGAAATACTCGTTCCAGCACAGCACCATCGCCAGGATGAAGGCGGCGACCATGCCCGGCAACGCGATCGGCATGACAATGCGCAGGAACGCCCCCCAGATCGAAAGCCCGTCGACCAGTGCCGCTTCCTCGAGCTCGACCGGGATCGAGTTGAACTGGTCGCGCATGATCCAGATGACGATCGGCAACACCATCAGCGTGTAGAGCAGGATCAGCCCGACGCGCGTGTCGAGCAGGCCGACTTCCCGGTAGAGCACCAGGAAGGGCAGCGCCAACACCACCGGCGGCAGGATCAGCTGCGACAGGAAGAAGAACGAGATGTCCTCGTTCTTGAACCAGGCGAAGCGGTAGCGATAGCGGGTGAGCCCGTAGGCCGCGAGGCTGCCGATGACGATGGCGAGGCTCGACGCGCCGACCGAGGTGATAACCGAGTTCATGAAGCGCTTGAAGAACTCATCGCGCACCGTGGAGGTCTGGAAGATCGAATCCGGCGACAGGCCGAGCGAACGCCAGCCCTTCCAGTCCGGCTGGAAATCGACGAAGGGGATCAAGTGGCCCTGGGTGACATCGACCGCCGATTTGAACGAAGTGGTTAGCGTCCAGTAGATCGGGAACAGGCAGATGAAGGCCCAGAACACCAGCGCGCCGTAGATGAAGACGCGGCTGGTGATGAAGCTCGCCGGAGAGCGGATTTCGGAAACGGTGTATTCGGTGGTTTGAACGCTCATGATCCCGGCCGCTCAGTTAACGTTGCGCACGAAGCGGTTGGCGAATTTCAGCAGCCAGGTCACGAACACGATGATGATGACGAGATAGGCCATCGCCAGCATGGTTCCATAGCCGACATTCGAGCGGTCGCGGTATTCGCGGTAGATGAAACTGGAGACGGAATCGGTGGCGCCACCGGGCCCGCCCGAGGTCACCGTGATGATGATGTCGGCAAGCTTCAGCTTGAAGATGATGCGCAGGATGACGGCCGTCACCGACACCGGCAGCATCAGCGGAAAAGTGACCTGCCAGAAGGTCTGCCACGCATTGGCACCGTCGACCCGTGCGGCTTCGAGTATCTCGCGCGACATCGCTTGCAGGCCGGCGAGCAGCATGATCATCATGAACGGGATGAAGGTCCATGCATCCAGCACCATGATGGAGATGCGGGCGGTGATCGGATCCGAGAAGAAGGCCGGATTTTCCCAGCCGAGATGGCGCGCCAGTGTTGCCGCCGGCCCGAAGCGGTATTCCATCAGCGATTTGCCGACCATCCACGACACCGCGACCGGCGACAGCATCAGCGGCATCAGGAAGACGACGCGGAAGAACTTTCGTGCGCGGATTTGTGCATTGAGCAACAGCGCCAATCCGAATGCGATCACATATTCGACCAGCACGGCAAGCACATAGAGCACCATGTTGAACAGCGCGTTGCGATAGTAGGGATCGCTCAGCATCTGCCAGAAATTGTCGAGCCCGTTGAACCTGCGGCCGCTGAAGGAACTGAGGTTCCAGTCGGTGAGCGCGATGTAGAAGCCGAACAGCGTCGGGAAGATCACCATGGCGATGGTGAACAGCAGTGCCGGCAACAGGAACAGCGCGCGCTGGCCGTCTTCACCGCGCGTCAGCACCTGGCCGATGCCGATTGCCACGCCCCACAGCACATAGGCGTAGACGACCGGACGCCAGGTCTCGAAGCCGATAGCGCCGGTGTCGGTCTTGTACTGGATCTCCAGCGCGATCGTCGCCAGCAGGCCGAGCGTAGCAGCAGCCATCAAAGCCCAGCCCAGCCGTTTACGGGCCGGTGAAATCAGGTCGTAAGGGGCGGCGTCTGCCGGCCACTGGTTCGCGGTCGAAGTCTGGTCAGCCACAAATCTCGCCCATTCAGGGGCTCCGCGATGAGGCGGAGCCGGTCAGTTGTGGTCCGGCGGCCTATGCCGCCGGACCACGGGTTCACATAAGCCAGCCTACATGCCGAGCGAAGCCTTGTAGAGCTTGACCTGCTTTTCGCGGCCGATCTGGTCGGTCAGCTTCTCCCAGGCCGCGGCAATGGCGTCGGCGCCCTCCTGCGCCTTCATCTTGCCCGCGAAGGTGTTGGCCAGAATGTCCTCGGCGGCGCTGTAGTACTGGAAGATGCCGGGGATGCGGGGCTCGATCGCCGCGTTCGGATGGTTGTAGGAGTCGCCTTCCGACTTGAGGTACGAGGTGATGAAAGCCTCGTCGTAGCCTGCCGCCACCCATTCCGGAATATCGAAGTGGGAATTGCGGTAGGGCTGGAAGCCCGACGGATACATCGCCGTCCAGATCGACAGGTCCTTGCCGCCGAGATGGGCGGCGGCGGACCATGCCGCCTTCTTCTTCTTCTCGTCGGCATCGACGCGGGCCATCACATAGACGCCCCAGCCGAGATAGGCGCAGTTCGGCGAATAGTTCGGCCCGCTGGCGAGCTTTTCCCACTTGCCGGTCTTGGAATTGTAGACGTCGTCGGAACCGGGCAGGATCGAGAAGCCGGTGACATCGCCAATGACCGAGGAATCGTTGGTCTTGACGTTGGAGCCGATGTCGCCCCACCAGGGGATCATCGAACCGGTGCCGGCCAGGAACTGCTGGAAGCCGGTAGTGTTCGGGTCAGCGTTGATCTGGTCCGCCGGCTCGGAAGGCAAGGCGTCGATGACGTCCTGGATTGCCCGCACCCAGGCCGGGTTGTTGATGCGCGGCTTCATCGTGTCGGCGTCGAACAGCCAGGCCTTGTCATCGGGATGCTTGGCATAGGCGGTAGCGCGGCTGCCAAGGAAGTAGAAGCCGAACCCGCCCCAGGGCTTGGGCGCGTCGAGATAGCCATAGACGTCCTGGCCCTTGAACTTCTTGCCCTTGAGGAATTTGGTGACCGCCTGGACCTGTTGCCAGGTCTTCGGCACGCCCCACTCGCCCTCACCGCCGCCATCCTTCCACTGCTTGGCGAGATCGGCGTCGGCGAACACGTCGGTGCGGTAGTTGAAATTGTGCGTGTCGCCGTCAATGGTCACGCGGTACTGCTTGCCGTCCCAGGTGCCGACCGGAGGCTTGAGATAGTTGACCAGATCGTCGAAATCGATCTGCTTCTTGACCCAGTCGGGCATTTCCGATGTCAGGCCCTTGCCGCAGACATCGCCTTCGAACGGCGCGCCCATCTCGATGATGTCGAAGTCGACGGTGCCGGTGGCGATCGACTGCTGCAGGCGGGCATTGTAATCGGCCTGCGCCAGATCGATCCAGCTGATCTTGGCGCCGGTATAGGCTTCCCATGGCTTCAGGAAGCCGCGGAACAGCACATTGTGCAGGTTCTGGTTGTTGAGACCCATGAAGGTCAGCTCGACGCCGGCGAATTCGCCTTCCTTTACGTTGGCCTTGGTTGCTTCCAGGCAAAGCTCGCCGACCTTCTGGAAGTCAGCGTCCGTCGGCTGACCCTTGCCGACACCGGGGATCTGCAGGATTTTCGTGCGAAGCTCGCTGGCGGCGGAGGCCGGACGCGTCAACGCGCCAAGCCCGGCGCCGGACGCGGCTGCGATAGCGGCCATGCTGGCAGCGCCCTTCAAGATGTCGCGCCTCGTGGCGCCGGCACGGACCAGCTTTTCGTAAAGACCTGTTCTCATGGACTATTCCTCCCAGAATATCAGTGTGAATGGATGTGGTCACTGTCGGACGCTGGAGCACCAGCGATTCTCCCGGCTCGGAAACGAATTACGCAGGACCCCACACTGCGTCGACTGATGTTCCGATTGCGGATCGGCCACCGACTTTGGACCAGCACCCACCACTATTCTCACAACCAACTGCCGTGTCAACGAGGACAGGTTTTTATCTATAAGAGACCGACTTGCCCTCACAGGTCGCGTTGGTTAGCTTCTGCGCCTACGGCCAATGGAGCCGATGGGGGAGATATGGCGCAAGTCGCAATCAGCAAGGTGGCCAAGGCGTTCGGAACCGTCAAGGTTCTGCATGAGGTCAGCGTCGACATAGCCGACGGACAGTTCGTGGTGCTGGTCGGTCCCTCCGGTTGCGGCAAGTCCACGTTGCTGAGAATGGTGGCCGGGCTGGAGACCGTTTCCGGCGGCACGATCGCCATTGGCGACCGCGTCGTCAATCATCTGCCGCCGGCCAAGCGCGATATCGCCATGGTGTTCCAGAACTATGCGCTCTATCCGCACAAGACGGTCGAGCAGAACATGGCCTTTGCCCTCAAACTGCGCAAAACCGATCCGGCCGAGGTCGCCGAGCGGGTCAAGCGCGCCGCCGACATCCTCGACCTCAATCCCTATCTGAAACGCTATCCCCGGCAGCTCTCCGGGGGCCAGCGCCAGCGCGTGGCGATGGGGCGCGCCATCGTGCGCAACCCGCAGGTGTTCTTGTTCGACGAGCCGCTGTCCAATCTCGACGCCAAGCTGCGCGTGCAGATGCGCACGGAGATCAAGGAGCTGCACCAGCGGCTGAAGACCACCACCATCTACGTCACGCACGATCAGATCGAAGCCATGACCATGGCCGACAAGATCGTCGTCATGCGCGACGGCCGCATCGAGCAGGTCGGCGCGCCGCTGGAGCTGTTCGATCGGCCGGCCAATCTTTTTGTCGCCGGCTTCATCGGCTCGCCTTCGATGAACCTGCTCAAGGGCGTCATGCGCAAGGGCGACAGGCCCGGCGTCGAAATCGCCGGCACACTGTTCCCGATTGCCGCGGACAATGCCGCGCGGGACGGGCAGGCCGTCGTCTACGGCGTGCGGCCGGAGCATCTCGAGATCCATCCCGACGGCGTGCCGGCGAAGATTTCGGTGGTTGAGCCGACCGGCTCGGAAACGCTGGTGTTCCTGCGCTTTGGCGAGGGCGAGATGGCGGCGCTGTTCCGTGAGCGTCACGACTTCAAGCCCGGCGACACGCTCAAGCTGAAGCCAAGGCTCGACCAGATCCATCTTTTCGATGCCGAGACCGGCAAGCGTCTCTGATCTCAAACGGACTTCACGAGGACTATCATGCTCAAAGGCATCAATCCGCTGCTCAATGCCGACGTGCTCCAGGCATTGCGGGCGATGGGCCATGGCGATGACCTGATCATCGCCGACACCAACTTCCCGTCCGATTCGGTGGCGAGGCAGACAGTGCACGGCAAGCTGCTGCGCATCGACGCGCCGGCGGCCGAGGTGGTCAGGGCAGTGCTGTCGCTTTACCCGCTGGACACATTCGTCGACGACTCGGCGGCGCGCATGGAAATCGTCGGCAAGCCGGACGAGATCCCGCCCGTGCAAAAGGAAGTGCAAAAGGAGATCGACAAGGCCGAAGGCAAGGCCTGGCCGATGATTTCCGTCGAGCGCTACGCCTTCTACGAGCGCGCCAAACAGGCCTATTGCGTGATCCAGACAGGGGAACGCCGCTTCTACGGCTGCTTTGCCTTCCGCAAGGGCGTGGTGCCGCCGGATGCGGAGTAGGGACATGGCCGTGGGCAAGCCGATCGTCATCCTTGGCGTGTTCGTCGCCGATACGGCCTACAGGGCGCAGCGGCAGCCGCGCATGGGCGAGACGATCCTCGGGACATCCTTCACGCTGGGGCCGGGTGGCAAGGGTTCGAACCAGGCCGTGGCGGCCGGCAAGCTTGGCGCCGACGTCACTTTTCTCACTCGCCTCGGCGTCGACCCGTTCGCCGACATGGCAAGGCAGACCTGGGCGCGGGCGGGCGTGAAGAATGCCGTCATCGATACGCCGGCGAGCTATACCGGCGCCGCCTACATCTTCGTCGAGGAGACGACCGGCAACAACGCCATCATCGTCAGCCCCGGTGCGGCCATGCTAATCTCACCGGCCGATATCGAGGCCAATGCCGAGCTGATCCGCGCCGCCGGCGTCTTTGTCACGCAGCTCGAACAGCCGATCGACGCCGCGATGCGAGCACTGGAGATCGCGCGTGGGGCAGGGGTGACGACCATCCTGAACCCTGCTCCGGCGGCAAAGCTTCCGGACCGCATCTACACGCTCTGCGACTACCTCACGCCCAACGAGACGGAGACGGAGGAATTGACCGGCATGAAGGTCTCCTCGGTCGACGACGCGCGCCGCGCCGCGGACAAGCTGCTCGACAAGGGCGTCGGCACGGTCATCGTCACGCTCGGCGACAAGGGCGCGCTTCTGCACACGAAGGATCGCTCCGACCATGTCCCCGCCATCAGCGCGGGGCCGGTCGTCGAGACCACGGGGGCGGGGGACGCCTTCAATGGCGGCCTCGCCGCAGCACTTTCGCGAGGGGTTGAGCCGCTGCAGGCGGTGCGCTTCGCCTGCGCCGTAGCCGGCATTTCCGTGACCCGCCCCGGCACCGCGCCGTCGATGCCGACGCTGCAGGAGGTCGAGGCGCTGCTCGACGAGAGCTGAGCTGGGAGCATAGCCGCCTGGTATCACGCCTGTCAGGACAGCCTTTGGCCGACACCCCACCATCATCGAGAAATACCGGTGACTTGACCGTCGATTTCGAAACCAACTGCTACGAGAACGACTGGCGGATCGTGCTCGGAAGACACTATCTGCGCGTCGTCCTGGACCGCTGCGCCTATCCGTTTTCCAGACGCCGCCTGATCGTCAACAACATCAGGAAGCGTCGTCCGGTCGAAGCCGCGGCAAAGGCGGCAATCGCCCGAGGCCATCTCGACGAGTATTTATTCGTGGAAGACCACGCCGATGCCGCGTTGGATTTCTTCCAGATCGACAGGGCGTCCCTTGGCCGTGGCTACCTGTATTCGATCAGTGAACTGGTCGGCATCCACGCCAGCACAGCCGACTATCTGCTCTACTACAAGGGCGACTCATACCCGAACCGTCGTCACAGGTGGATCGATCCTGTCATCCAGCTCATGGAAAGCAGGAGCGATCTTGTCGTCGCCAATCTGTGCTGGAATGACAGGTTTGATGAAGCGAGATCGGAGAGTTTCGACCGGGCGGGCGAGTTCCTTGTCGGCTACGGTTTCTCGGATCAGTGCTTTCTGGCAAAGATGTCCGTCTTTCGTGCGCCCATTTACAATGAACACAATCCCGCATCCGCGCGATATCCGGACTATGCCGGTGAATCATTCGAAAAGCGGGCCGATGCCTACATGCGCAATCACGAGGCGAAACGCCTGACGCATGGCAGTCAGAGCTACACGCATAAAAATGTCCCGAAAGGCGGAATGGCGAGAATTCTGCGGCGGCTCAGACCGTTCGGGTAGAGCGCCTCTCGGCCCTGGCAGGAAATGGCGCCAGTGGCGCGCTCGATCCAAAAGCGGGTTTGCAGGCCGATCCCTGGGCGCGCTCGAACTCAGATCCGGAAAGACCTGAGCTGCTTCACGAAAGAAGACGTTTTGACATTCAATGTCGACATTTCTCCGTGCCAAGGGCTTGTTATCCCTTGAGAGAAATGGCGCGAGTGACGGGGCTCGAACCCGCGACCTCCGGCGTGACAGGCCGGCACTCTAACCAACTGAGCTACACCCGCGCATTGACGAGCACGTGTCAGCCGTGTTCGTCGTTGGGCCGCTGGATAAGGGGTTCGCCACCGGGTGTCAAGCGCGGCAGGACAGCATAACAGCAATCAGGAGAAGGTTTTTTGACAGCCGGCGTTTTGTTGGCAAAACCGGCCTCCAAGGAGGGCGCCCAGCACTCATTTGGCCTTGCGAAGCCGGTCCTGACCGCTTAAAGGTCCGCGCCGGAGCGGGCGATTAGCTCAGTTGGTAGAGCGCTTCGTTTACACCGAAGATGTCGGCGGTTCGAGCCCGTCATCGCCCACCATTCCAGCCACACAATCCATCCACCGCCGGGTCAGTGGCGAAGGTCCCGGTACGGAGTGGTAAGCTGTCCGTTGGCGGCGGCATCACAACCCGGCGCAGATCGGCATGGATGTTGCGGGTGTTCAACAGCTCGGCCGCTTCCGGGTAGCCCTCGTCAAGCAAGGTGGCAACGATCTCGGCTGGAGAGTTGTGCGCACCGCCCTCCGCCAAGGCATGAGCCCGCTGGTAGATGTGGCCGGTCCTGATTTCGTCTGTCATTCACAAGCACCTCCGTTGATGAGCACTTGGTGGACAACTTTTGAGACGTATCCGAGTTCCATGCAACTTAGAGGGAAATCTACCTGCCGATGCGCGAAGCGCTGAATCTTGCGCTTGAAGTCACGGCTCGCCGCCAGTAGACACAGCCGGTCCGTTGCCGTCGGTGCAGCGATTACGGTGGCAACAGCCTGAAATCATTGCCTTCCGGCAGCAATTGCCCGCCATCGACGACAATGGTCGTGCCGGTGATGTAACTGGCATCGTCGGAGGCGAGGAACAGGAAGGCATTGGCGACGTCGCGCGGGCTGCCGAGCCGGCCGAGCGGGATGGAGTCCTCCATGTTCTTGATATAGGCGGCGCCGCGGTGAAGTTCGATCGCTTCGGTGAGGATGTTGCCGGGCTCGACGCCGTTGACGGTGATGCCATAGCCCGAGAATTCGAGCGCGGCGGCACGGATGAAGCCGTTGATTCCGGCCTTGCTGGCGGAATAGTGGCCGTGGCCGGGGCTGGTGACGTGCGGGCCGGTGATGGATGAGGTGAAGAGCATGCGGCCGAAGCGCTGCGCCTTCATCGGCACAAGCGCCGCGCGCGCGGCATTGAAAGTGCCGCGCAGATTGACCGCCATGACGCTATCCCAGTCGTCCGACGTGGTGTTCTCGATCAGTTGCCAGGGATAGATGCCGGCATTCTGCACGATGATGTCGAGGCGTCCATGGTGCTTCAGCGCCGTCGCCACGGCGGCTTCCGCGTCACTCATCCGCGAGATATCGGTGCGGATGAAGGGGACGCCGAATTCGTCAGCGGTTGCTTGCCCGGCCTCGGCTTCGTTGTCGGCGAGCACGAGCCTTGCCCCTTCTTCGGCAAAGCGCAGCGCGATGCCCTTGCCGATGCCGCGCGCGCTGCCGACGATCAGCGCGACCTTGTCTTTTAACCGGTTGGTCATGCGAGCCGTCCTGTCATGCGAGTCTTTGGCGAATGGTTTGCTTGAAAGCGTCGAGCAGCACGGCGGCCAGCACCAGCAGGCCGTGGATCACCTGGGTGAAGTTGGCCGGGAGGCCCATGAGGTTGATCGCCGTGTTGATGGCCGAGAGCAGCAGCACGCCGGCATAGACGCCGGGCAGGGTGCCGACACCGCCTTTCAGGCTGACGCCGCCGATGACGACCGCGGCAAAGGCGTTGAACAGCAGGCCGACGCCGAGATTGGCTGTGGCGCCGGAGGTGCGGATTGCCAGCAGCCAGCCGGCGAGCCCGGCGATGGCGCCGGCGAGCACGAAGGCGATGATGAGATTGCGGTTCACGCGGATGCCGGCGCGGAAGGTTGCCGTCTCATTGCCGCCGATCATGACGAGATGGCGGCCGAACGGCGTCTTGGCCATGATCAGCGAGAAGACCACGAAACAGGCAATTGCTATCCAGGCCGTCAGCGGCAGGCCGGCGAGGCGCTGGATGCCGAACCAGCGGATTGCCGGTGCAAGGTCCTGCGCCGAGCGGCCGCCCGAAATCACGAGAACGAGGCCTCGCACCCAGATGTAGGAGGCCAGCGTGATGATGAAGGCGCTCATCTTCACCCTGACAACCAGATAGCCGTTGAAGGCGCCGATGAGGCCGCCCACGGCAAGCGCCAGCAGCAGCGAAACCGGAACCATCAACCATTCCGGATGGAGCTGAACGCCAAGGCCAATGCCCGACGAACAGAACAGGATGCCGACCGCCATGGCGCTGAGTGCTGCCACCGATTCGACCGACAGGTCCATGTGACCGGCGATGATGACCAGGGCCAGGCCGATCGACATGACGCCGAGCACGCTGGAAGCCTCGATGATGTTGGCGAAGATGCCGAGCTGGAAGTAATTCGGAATGAAAATGGAAAAGACAACCAGCACGAACAGCAACATGAACCAGACAAGGTTGTCGAGGACGAACTCCAGGCCGTGGCGAGTGCGGGGGTTCATGGGCTGATCCGGCTGGCGCACGAACCCGAAGATCGAATTCGATCTTCGGAGGACCATGCGCAAATTGAAATTGCGGAGGACTGGCTCCGGACCGAGAGGCCCGGAGCGCTTTGCGGGATGCGTCTATTCGACGGATTTGACGGTGTCCGTCGGCGGCTTCTGGTTGCCCCAGAAGGCCGGGTTGTCGACGTTTTCCTTGGTGATGGCGGCACCGGGGATCTTGATGTTCGGGCCCCAGGCCTCCTTGGTCACGGTCGATTTCAGGCCGAGCACGTCATATTCGCCCGGCTTGATCTCTTCTTTCTTGACGACCTTGTCCATGAACATGGCGACGGCCGCGGCCTGTGCGTAAAGCGGTTGCTCGACTTCGACGTTGAGCCAGCCTTTGCGGATCAGGTCGAGGCCGACCGGAGCGCCGTTCGAGCTCATCAGCATGACGTCGCCCGGCTTCTTGCCGGCGGCCTCGAGCGAGGCGACGGCAGCGACCGAGAGGTGCGCGGCATGGCTGAAGATCAGGTCGATATCGGGATTCGCCAGCATCTGGTCGGCAACGATGGTGCCGGCGTTGCTGGCTTCCCATTGCATGGCCGGAAGCGAGATGATCTTGACGTCCGGAAACGCCTTCATCTTCTCCTCAAAACCCTTCTGGATGTCGAGCGTGTAGGGATCGCCGGGGTCGCCGAGCACCTGCAGGACCTTGCCCTTGACCGAGCCGTTCTTTGCTTTCAGAAGCTTCTCGGCCTGGTCGGCGGCGACGTAACCGATCTCCACCGTTCCCGCGACCGACGTGAAGTCGGAGGGGGTCGAGGTGATCTGGCGGTCGAACTCGACCACCGGGATGCCGGCTGCGCGCGCTGCTTCGATGGACGGTTTCAGCGCATTGAAGTCGACGGCGGCAAGGATGATCGCGGCCGGCTTCAGCGCGATGACGTCATTCATCTGCGATTGCTGGGCGTCGGTCTTGTTGTCGGCGTTCAGCGTCTTCACCTCATAGCCGACCTGCTTCAGGAACAGCTCCAGAGCGCTCACCGAGCCGGTCTGAAACTCATCGAGCAATGTCGGCACCAAGTAATAGACGGTCCCCTTGGACTGGGCGAATGCCGGCGTGAGCGTGGCAAAGGCCAGTGCCAGGATACCGAAGACAGCAAGAAGTATTCGCTTCATGTCGTTCGCTCCTGTTAAGCCGGACCCCTCTTTGTCCCTCAGCCTGCTGGTCCGGCACCGGCAAGCGTCTCGCCGGTGATCATGTTGATCACCGCGTCGGGACTTGTTTTGTTGCGCGCGACATCGCCCGCCACGACGCCTTGCCGGATCACCACGATCCGGTCGGCGACCTGGAAGGCCTGCTGCATGATATGGGTGATGATGACGACGCCGATGCCCTGGCTCGCCACCTGGCGGATCATGTCGAGACCGCGCCGCGTCTGTTCGACACCGAGCGCGGCGAATGGTTCGTCGAGCAGCACCAGCTTGCCGCCCCAGTGCACGAAGCGGTTGAGCTCGATCGCTTGCCGCTGGCCGCCCGAAAGATGCTCGACATTGGTGCGCAGCGAAGGGATGCGGGTGCCGGCGGAGGCCAGCGCCTTTTCGACCACGGCCTCCATGGCGCGCTCATCGAGCACCGGAATGCCAAGAACCTTCCTGGTGATCTCGCGGCCCATGAAGAAATTGGCGACCACGTCGACATTGGTGCACAGCGAGAGGTCCTGGTAGACGGTTTCGATGCCCGCGGCCTTGGCTTCGGCGGGCGACCTTGCGAGGAATTCCTTGCCCTCGAACAGCATGCGGCCGGAGGTAGGCTCCAGCCCGCCGGAGATGATCTTGACCAGTGTGGACTTGCCGGCACCGTTGTCGCCCAGCAACGCCACGACCTCGCCCCGGCCGATCGAGAAGCTGATCCCCTTGAGCGCTTCGATCGCGCCATAGTTCTTGGTGACGTTGTCGAGGACCAGCAGCGGTTCGCTCATGCCGCGATCCCCCCGATTTTCAGAAGATCTCGCCCTCGGTCGCGTTCGGCCGTGAATATCTGGCCGAAGCGCGGCGACAGCACCCCGGAAACGGCCAGTGCGGCGGCGCCGCGCAGCACCGCGTGCTGCCCGCCGCTTGCGACCATGATGCGCGGCGATGAGCGGTCGCTTCGGGCCGAGACCGAATTGTGCAGGCCCGCGGCCGAACCAGCCAGCCGTTCCAGCAATTCGATCGGCGCCAGCCCGCCAAGGATGACCGTCTCTGGATCGAACAGGTTCTCGATGATGGCGATCGCGTTGTGGAAAATGGGGGCGACTTCGCTCACCCAGTCGGCATCGCTGCCGTTCCAGCGCCGGAGCGCTTCGAGCGAAAGGTATCTTTCGAGGCAGCCGCGGTTGCCGCAAGGGCAGATCTCACCGCCGGGAACGACGGGAATGTGACCGATCTCGCCGGCATTTCCCCAGGCGCCGCGCAACACGGTGCCTTCATGCACCATGACCCCGCCAAGGCCGACACCGAAATAGAGATAGTAGTATTCGGAATGTCCGGCACCAAGGCCATAGAGGCGCTCACCCAGGGCGGCCGCCGCCATGTCCGTCTCGAAGAAGGCCGGGAGCCCGGTCGAGACGGTTAGCCGCTCGCGCAGCGCGACATCCTTCCAACCGGCCAGCGTGGTCGGGCCGACAAAGCTCATGGATTCGACGCCGAATGGCCCTGGCAGGGCCATGCCTATTCCCAGAACGCGCCCGCCAGCCCGCAACCTCGTCAATTCAAGCACCATGGCGCCGATCAGCTCGAAAGCATCGTCGGGTGTGACATTGGGGGCTTCGCGGTGCGTGCTTTCGATCACGTCGCCGCTCAGATTGATCAGGGCGGCATTGATCCCCAGCGGCGTGACATGGATGCCGACCGCGTAGCCGCCTTCAGGATTGATCCGAAGGGTGGCTGGAGGAAGTCCGCGCCCCTTTGGCTCCTCACGCAGCGACAGGATGTAGCCTTGCTCTTCCAGCTCGCGCACGATGGTCGATACCGTCTGGACGGTGAGCCCGACGCGCCTGGCAATCTCGCCGCGGGCGATCGGTCCATGAAGGCGGATGGACTCAAGCACGATACGCCGGTTGTAGGGCCGGCCGAATTCCTGATTGGTCCCCCGCAGTGCCATGACTTGCGCCCCTTAGGAGAAGGCAGCTTCGCACCGCTTATTTATTCAGTCAAATGGAATTCAAAAATAAATTTCGCGCATCCCTCGGCGCCGCAGTCCGCAGGCGACGAGGCTATTGCGAACCGGTGCGGGACGGGGCCAAGGAAGGCGAAATCCACAGCGCTTGATTTTCTATCCCGCCTCACTCACAAGAGCACATTTGGTGGAGCGGCAAATAGTGTCGAAACTTACAAGTTTCTTGGAGAGACACGGTCTCAAACGAAAGCGTCAGCCATCAGTTGTTGTGCTTCCAGAACGGCGTATGTCGCAAATACTGCATGAGCGCTGCGTTATCGAGGGTGCTGAGTTTGTGGCGCCGCACATGGAGAATGCATTACTTTTCAACGACCAACGGCAAATACGAACTTACGCAATTGAGAAGGTGGCGAAGTCCGGGTTTCTGCTGGAATTTGGTGTCTTTGACGGGACAAGCATCAACCATTTTGCCGATAGGCTGACGGCGCGTGGCGACACGCGGCCAATCTTTGGATTTGATGCTTTTCTAGGTCTTCAAGAAAACTGGGCTGGAACTGACTTCCAAGCCAAAGGTCAGCAGTTCAACAGGGACGGCCTTGTGCCGAGGGTTCGGCAAAATGTGAGCCTGATAAAGGGCTGGATCGAAGATACGCTTCCAACGTTTCTTAAACAGCACCAAGGCCCGATTGCCTTCATTCATATTGACACGGACACCTACACACCCTGCAAAGCTATTCTCACGCTCTGCAAGGATAGGCTCGTCAGCGGCAGCGTTATCCTGTTTGACGAACTGCTCTGCTACCCAGGATGGCGATTTGGAGAGTGGAAGGCGCTGAACGAGGTGTTGAAGCCAGAGCAATACACTTGGGCGGCCTTCGAAGAGCAGCGGGCCGCGCTTGTCATCAATTGATGACAAGGGTTCACTCCACAAGATACGGCTCTAACCGGCGTCGGGTGTGTCAGTCCCGCCTGCCGGCGCACGCGATCGAACACATCGGCCAAGGCTTTAATCCCCCGGCCTCGTTCAGGGCTTGAGCGTCTCAGAGATACTGGGCGACCTTCTTGCCGACAGTCAGGAAGCGCAAGGGATCGATCGCTTCGCCATTGTGGCGGACTTCGTAATGCAGATGCGGGCCGGTCGAGCGACCGCTGCTGCCGGTCTTGCCGATGACGGCGCCGGCGTCCAGTTTCTCGCCGACGGTCACGTCGATCTCGCTGAGGTGCCCGTAACGCGTCGCAAAACCATTGCCGTGATCGACCTCCACCATGCGGCCATAGCCGCCGTTCCAGCCGGCCTTGGTGACGACGCCGGGCGCCGTGACCCTAGCAGCCATGCCAATAGGGGCCCTGAAGTCCATCCCGGAATGCAACGCGGCGGTGCCGAGGATGGGATCGGTGCGCACGCCGAACGGGCTGGTGACGGAGCGGCCGGGGGCCGGATTGGCAAGCGGCAGCTGGCGCGCTTCCTTCTTGAGCTGGTCTAGCGTGTCCAGCGCCTCGTCCAGTTCCTTGACCTTGCTGTCGAAGATCATCGAACTGTCGAGCGGTATCAGCGGTCCACCGACATCGCTGTTGCTCTTGCCGAAATCGCTGTCGACCGGCAGGCCCGCCGCTGCGAGCGCCTGGGTGATCGCGTCGGCGCTCTTGTAGGCATTGTCGGCAAGCGTGCTGATGCGGCTGAGCTGCTCGCTCTCGATGGATTTCAGCGACTGGTTGATCGACACGAAGAGTTTGTCGGCACGATCGGCGGCTGAATCGTTGGGCAGCGGATCGGAGCGGGTCGACCACAATGAGAACGGCCTGGTGTCGCCAGCACCGGGGTTGGCACTCAGACTGGCGACCGCGTAGTTTTGTGCAGGCTGGTTGATGCTGCCGGTCACTTCGGCGGGTTTGTCCGGCTTCCCGACCGCCGCCGGAGTTTCAGCTGGCGCCGTTCCGACTTCATTCTCGGCGCGTTCGAGCAGCGGACCGAGGCGGCCATGGCGCTGGCTCAACTGGCTCTGGCGTTCGAGCAGTTCACTGACCTTGGTTTCCATCAACTGCTGGTCGAGCAGTTGACGGCTGGTGATGCGGTCGACCTGGGCGCGAAGCGCCGAAATGCGATCTTCATAGGCCTGCTGCATGCGGGCCTGCCGTGCCGTGGTGGCGCCGATCAGGTCATCGCGCAGCACGAGGTAGGAGGTGGCCAGCAGGTAGCCGATGACGATGGCGGCCAGCGCTGAACCGAGAAATGCCGCGAGCCAGGGGCGGACCGTGAAGTGCCTGATCTCGTTGCCCCGGGCGATGATGACCGTATGCGGCTCCTTGCGCCTGCCGAAGACTGCGGACTGACCGGTTGCGTTCACGGGACCAAGCTTTCGTTACGACACCACGACTGCTTGATTACACATTATTAGGGTTAACAAAGCTTTGCGGTGTCGCCTTGCCGTCACCAATTGCCCGTCAGGCGGGCATAAGGTTGCGGGCAAGGAACATCAGCCTTGCCGGCAAGAACTCAAAGCGCGCGGACAGCCTCCAGCACATCCTCGGCATGGCCCTTGACCCGGACCTTGCGCCAGATCCTGGCGATCCGCCCATCACGGCCGATCAGGAACGTCGCCCGCTTGACACCCATGTATTTGCGGCCATACATCGATTTCTCGACCCACAGATGATAGGCCTCGATGACCTTGCGCTCCTCGTCGGCGGCAAGGTCGATGGTGAGATTGTATTTCGATTTGAACTTGTCGTGCTTCTTGGCGTTGTCAGGTGACAGGCCGATCACCACGGCACCGGCCTTTTCGAATTCCGGCTTCAGCTGCGAAAAGCTGATCGCCTCTTGGGTGCAGCTTGTTGTGTCGTCCTGCGGATAGAAATAGAGCACGACGGGCTTACCCGACAGTGCGGCAAGACTGAGCGATCCGCCGCCATCACGCGGGAGATCGAATTGCGGCGCAAGGTCACCTACGTCGAGGTCAGCCATACCAATGCCCTTGTTTGAGGTTACGCGCGAAGCAACACCGATATAGTGTCGAACGGGGATTCGTCCACGATCGAGTTCGTACAACGGAAAATTGCGTGGATCAGGAGCAACCGCAGCACGAGAAGATTCGGTTCAGGCGTGACGAGATCACCGACCTGGGGACTTTTCCGTCCGCGTGCCGTGTGCCGCCGCTTGGTCAGGCGTCGATCGGACGCGGCTTTCGCATCCTGGCAAGGGTGTTCGCCGGCTTCGCCAGCCTCGTGTTGTTGGCGGCTGTCGTGGTCTACCTGGTCGGTGTATCTGGCGTTGGCTCCGAGCGGCTTCGGGCGGAAGCGGAAACCGCCATTGAGAAACTGGCCGGCCTCGATGTCGATGTTTCGGTCGGACCGGCGCGCATCACCCTTGACGGATCGAGTTTCATTGCCTTGCAGGTCAGCGACGTCAGCCTGAAGACCGCCGACGGCAAGCCGATGGCGGATGCGGGCCGCGTGCGTTTCGGCGTGCACCTGATACCGCTATTGTGGGGCGACGTGCGGCTGACCAGCGCCAGGATATCCGATGCGCGCATTGTCGTGGCGGCGATGCCGTCCGGCGGCGACTGGTCCGCGGCCCTGCGCAACGAGGACGGCCTCATCGATCCGGAGAAACTGTCCGATGCGGTGTTCGGCAACATCCACCGCGCGCTCGACGCGGTGCGGGAAGATTCACTGCGCCGGATCGATCTTCGCAACGTCGAATTCGTGCTGCCCGACACCGGAACGATAAAACGGGTCAAGATCACCGACGCCACCGTCGCGCAGTCGGGGCCGGGCGGCATGGAGTTTTCGTCACAGGCGGATGTCGACGGCACGGTGGTTACCGTTACCGCTTCCGCCACCCGCGATATCGCGGCACGCCGGGTGACGGCGCTGAATGCGAGCATCGATCTGGCGGACGCCGGTGACACCACGGCCGCTGCCGGCAAGTTGGGCGCGGTCGCACTGAAGCTGACAGGATCGGAAGGAACCGGCACGAATGCTTCACGGCTGACGGCCGCGCTGTCATCGACAGGGTCCGTGCTCGATCTTGGCACACGTGGACTGCTGCCGGCGGATGTCGGTGTCGATGCGACGCTGGTTGCGGGCAGCAACAAGATCCAGGTGGACAGGCTGCTGCTGAAGACCGGCCGCTCGACATTCAATTTTGCCGGCTCGATAGGGCCGAAGCCGGCGACGGGGGCCGCGGGCGAGGAGCCGTCCTATCGTTACGACCTGACCAGCGACGGTTCGACGTTGGCGCCCTCGGAGTCGCCAGAGCCCGCGCTTGCTTTCCTCGCCCGAATTGCCGGCGTCTATCAGACCGTAAGCCATAAGCTGGTGGCCGAGCAGATCGCGCTTCGTTCCGGTTCGAGCGGCGAGGTGCTGGGAACCGCCGCCGTGGAATTCGTCGACGGCAAGGCGCCTGGGATCAATCTCGCCTTCAACGTCCATGATATGCCGGTCTCCCACGTCAAGCAGCTTTGGCCGTGGTTTTCGGCGCGCAATGCGCGGCTGTGGGTGCTGGACAATCTGTTTGGCGGCCGCGTCGTCGATGCCAACCTTCAGTTCCACGTCGTGCCGGATCGCCTGGGCAACGGCGTGCCGCTTTCCGCCGAGGAGGTGTTCGGCCGCTTCCAGATCGAAGGCTCGCGTTTCGACACGGCCGGCCGCATTCCGCCGATACGCGATGCAGTCGGCGTCGTTGGTTTCCGTGCCAATGATGTCGATATCGCGCTGACCTCGGGCACGGTCTTCATGCCCAGTGGCCGCACAGTCGCGGCCAGCAACGGAACGCTGACGGTCAAGGCGGCGAACCATTCACCGGTCATCGGCTCGCTCGACCTGGACGTAGAGGGCGAAGCGCCGGCAATCGCCGAACTCGCCTCGTATGAGCCGATCAACGCCATGCGCCATGTCGGCTTCCTGCCGGAAGACCTGTCCGGCAGCGTCACCGGCCACGTCAGGGCGGACATCCCGTTGCAGTCTGGCGTCGACACCTCGAAGCTCGATTGGCTGGTGTCGCTCGACTATACCGGCCTTTCATTGGCCAAGCCTTTCGAGGGCCAGACCGTGGCGGATGCAGACGGTTCGATCACGGTCGACCCCGAAAAGGCGGTGATCTCCGCCAAGGCATCGCTGAACGGCATACCGGCGGAGCTCGATCTCATCGAGCCGCTGGAGGATCGCGGGCCGGCGCGCAGCCGCAAGGTGGCTCTGATGCTCGACGACAAGGTCCGTGCCGCCGCGATGCCCGGCTTGACGCCGCTGCTTGCCGGAACGGTAAGGGTCGCCATCGACAAGAGCGGTACCGGCAACCAGAACGTCTCGGCCGATCTGACCAACGCCAGGTTGGACATTCCCTGGGCGGGCTGGAGCAAGGGCGCGGGGGTTCCCGCCAATGTCACATTCGTCATGACCAAGTCCGGCGACACCACGACGCTGTCCGACTTCAATCTCGACGGAAAGACTTTCTCCGTCGACGGCAGCGTCGTGCTGGTCAATGGCGCGCTCTCGTCGGCACGGTTCAGCAAGGTCGCCCTGAACAGGGGAGACGATGTCGCGGTGTCGGTGAAGCGGTCGGGCAAGGGCTATGCGGTCGACATCAATGGCAGCGTGCTGGATGCCCGTTCTCTCATCAAGCAGTTCACCTCGGACGTCGACACAGCCACCAAGACCACCGGTTCGGACGCCATTTCGGTCAGCGCCGACGTCGATCAGCTGACCGGTTTCCACGACGAGCAATTGTCCAACCTCAAGCTCGACTACAGCGCGGCCGGCTCGAGGGTGAACGGGTTGAAAGTCAGCGCCACGGCAAGTTCGGGTGCTGCCATAAGCATCAGCAACACGACCGGCGACGGCCGCCGCGCGCTCAACGTGCAGTCCGCGGATGCCGGCGCCATATTGAGGTTTCTCAACATCTACGAACACATGGAAGGCGGCTCGATCACGCTGGCGCTGTCGGGAGCGAGCGACGGTCCGATGAAGGGCAAGGTCGATACGACCAACTTCTTCGTCGTCAACGAACCGAAGCTGGCCTCCATCGTCTCGACGCCGCCGGCCGGCGACAGCCGCAGTCTCAATCAGGCGGTCAAGGGCAATCTCGATACGTCGCGGGTGAAGTTCGAACGCGGCTATGCCGAGATCGACAAGGGCAGCGGCTACCTGAAACTGGCCAATGGCGTGCTGCGCGGTCCGCGCATCGGCACCACCTTCCAGGGCACGCTTTATGACCAGGATAACAACATGGACATGACCGGCACCTTCATGCCGGTCTATGGCCTCAACCGCATCTTCGGCGAATTGCCGATCGTCGGCGCGCTTCTTGGCAACGGCCGCGATCGTGGCCTGATCGGCGTCACCTACCGGCTGAAGGGCAACGCCAACAAGCCGCTGCTGGACGTCAATCCGCTGTCCGTCATCGCTCCCGGGATATTCAGGTCGATCTTCGAGTACCGGTAACCGACCTCAGGCCGGCCGCACGAGAATGTGTTTTTTCCTGCCGAGTGAAAGCTTTAGGACGTTTTCCGGACTCAAATCCCTTGATGTCACCAGCCGGCGATCATCGCTGACAGGCTGATCGTTCAAGCGCACCGCACCACCTTGCACATGCCGCCGCGCTTCACCGTTCGACGCCGCCAGCCCGGCGGTTACCAGAAGCGACAGGATGCCGACGCCGGCCTCAAGCTTGGCGTTTTCCAACTCGATGGTCGGCAGCGATTCGGCGAGCGCGCCTTCCTCGAATGTCTTGCGCGCCGTCTCGCTGGCTCTTTCCGCCGCCTCGCGGCCGTGCAGCATGGCGGCGATTTCGGTGGCGAGCACCTTCTTTGCCTCGTTGATCTCGGATCCGCCGAGTTGCTCCAGGCGAGCGACTTCGGTCAAGGGCAGCGTCGTGTACAGTCTCAGGAACCGGCCGACGTCGGCATCCTCGGTGTTGCGCCAGTACTGCCAGAATTCATAGGGGCTCAGCATTTCCGCATCGAGCCAGACCGCGCCGGAGGCCGACTTGCCCATCTTGGCGCCCGATGAGGTGGTGAGCAGCGGCGTGGTCAGCGCGTAGAGTTGGGCATCCTCCATGCGACGGCCGAGGTCGATGCCGTTGATGATGTTGCCCCACTGGTCGGAGCCGCCCATTTGCAGGCGGCAGCCAAGGCGCTTGTAAAGCTCCACGAAATCATAGGCCTGCAGGATCATGTAATTGAATTCGAGGAAGGACAGCGACTGTTCGCGATCGAGCCGGAGCTTGACGGAATCGAAGGCGAGCATGCGGTTGACGGAAAAGTGGCGGCCGACGTCGCGCAGGAAATTGACGTAGTTGATCTCCATCAGCCAGTCGGCATTGTTGACCATGATCGCGTCATTCGGGCCGCCGCCGAATTTGAGGTAGGGCATGAAGTTGCGGCGGATGCCGGCGAGGTTGTCGTCGATATCCTGCGGGGTCAGCAGCTTGCGCGCCTCGTCCTTGAACGACGGATCGCCGATCATCGAAGTACCGCCACCCATCAGCGCGATCGGCCGGTGGCCGGTCTGCTGCAGCCAGTGCAGCATCATGATCTGGATCAGCGATCCGGCGTGCAGGCTCTTGGCGGTCGCGTCGAAGCCGATATAGGCCGTCACCGTCTCCTTGGCGAAGAGATTGTCGAGGCCGGCATCATCCGAAGTCTGGTGGATGAAACCGCGCTCGCTCATCGTGCGCAGGAAATCGGATTTGAAGGCGAACATTGTTTCTTTCCCGAAAGCGCCCGGCCGCTGCGGCTCTGGCGTGCATGAACGCGGGCGTTTAGCATCCAAGTGCGATCAGCAAAAGTGGAATCCGGTTTTGCGTCAGATTGCCCTTGCGGTTGGGGTCGCAAGACGCCGAAGCGATCACCCGTTGTTGAAACGTTGCAGCGAGCCTTCCGGCACGAATGCTTGCTTCATCGTTTCGGCTGGCGTAATGAGGCGCCGCGCCAGAAGGTTCTTGCAGCCCACGACCTCGAACGGCACCGCACGGCATCCATCCAATGCCATATCCGACGACAGAGCCCGACGCGACATGCCGGACGCATTGATATCCATCGTCATTCCTTGCAGGAACGAGGCGGCAAACCTGCCGCTGCTGATCGATGAGATCGAGGCGGCGATGGCCGGCCGCGACTTCGAACTGATCATCGTCAATGACGGTTCGACCGACGAGACCGCTTCGGTGCTCGCCGAACAGGCGGCAATTCGCCCGTTTCCGCTGCGGGAATTGCGGCACCAGAAATCCGCGGGCCAGAGCCTTTCCGTTCGTTCGGGCGCCTGGGCGGCGCGCGGCGGCATCGTCGCCACGATCGACGGCGATGGCCAGAACGATCCGCAATACATTCCGGTGCTGGTCGATGCCTTGCGGCAGGCCGGGCCCGATTTCGGCGCCGCGCAGGGGCAGCGCCTCAAGCGCCGTGACAGCAAGGTAAAGCAACTGGCGTCGCGTTTCGCCAATTGGCTGAGGAATGCCATCCTGCATGACGAGACGCGCGACACCGGCTGCGGCCTGAAGGCGGTCCATACCGATATCCTGCGCAAGCTGCCGTTCTTCGACGGCACCCATCGCTTCGTTCCGGCGCTGGTCATCCAGGAGGGCTACCGCGTTGTGCATTGCGACGTCGTCGATCGTTCGCGCCGCCACGGCAAGTCGAATTACGGGATTTTCGATCGTGGCCTGCAGGGCGCGCTCGATCTCGGCGGTGTCTGGTGGCTGCGCCGCAGGCGGCGCAGAATGCCCAAAGTAGAGGAAATCAGGCATGGGTAACGTGCTTCAGGAATTGGTGACCTGGCTTCACCAGGTTTTCATCAAGCAGTTCGATGCGTGGATCCTGCTCGGCTTCATCGCCCAGTTCTTCTTCACCATGCGCTTCGTCGTGCAGTGGCTCGCCTCGGAAAAGGCCAAGCGCAGTGTCGTGCCGGTCGCCTTCTGGTTCTTTTCCCTGTTCGGCGGCGGCCTGCTTCTGATCTACGCCATCCAGCGTCAGGATCCGGTGTTCATCGCCGGCCAGGCCATGGGCATGTTCATCTATATCAGAAATCTCTGGCTGATCGCCAATGAGCGCAAGGCGGCGGCGATGACCAAGGTCGATTGAGCGGCCTGGGCACTTCGAAAAATGGTCAGAGAGGCGAAAGCATGGCGCTGAACAGGAATTACATCCTTCTCTTCCTGTTCAGCCTGGTGATGACGGTTTCGGGGCTGGCGTCGATGCCGCCGATCGACCGTGATGAACCGCGCTTCGTCCAGGCCACCAAGCAGATGGTCGAGACCGGCGACTATGTCGATATCCGCTTTCAGGACGCCTCGCGCTACCAGAAGCCGATCGGTATCTATTGGCTGCAATCCGCGGCCGTGATGCTGAGCGGCGAGGGCGCCGAAGCGCCGATCTGGGTCTATCGCACGGTCTCTGCGCTCGGCATTGCCATTGCGGTGCTGGCGATCGCCTGGACCGGCACCAATCTTTTCGGAGCCAATGCCGGTATCGCCGCCGGCCTGGTCATGGCCGCGATCTTCGCCACCGCCTTCGAGGGCCGCGACGCCAAGACCGATGCGATGCTGCTGGCCTGTTGCGTGGCGGCGCAAGGCGCGCTGGCGCAGATCTATCTGGCGTCGCGCCGGAACGAACCCGTCGCCGGCCATCTGTGGTGGATCTTCTGGATAGCGCAGGGTGCTGCGATCCTCGTCAAGGGACCGATTGCGCCGCTGCTGTCGGCGCTCACCATTGCGGTGCTGTTTGCCTTCGAGCGCGACGGGCGCTGGCTGGCGAAGCTCAGAGTGGGGCGCGGTCTGGCGCTGGTCGTGCTGATCGTGCTGCCCTGGCTTGCGCTGATCACCTGGAAAAGCCATGGCGCTTTCCTGCAGCAAGCCGTCGGCAAGGACATGCTTGGCAAGGTCGCGTCGGGCGAGGAATCGCATGGCCTGCCGCCCGGCTTCTACATGCTGACCTACTCGCTGTTCATGTGGCCTTTCGGTCTGATCGCGGTTGGTGCCGGGCTCCAGGCGCTCAACCGGTTGCGCGACGATCCCCGGCTGCGTTTCTGCCTTGCCTGGTACATCCCATTCTGGCTGGTGTTCGAACTCATTCCGACAAAGCTGCCGCACTATGTCCTGCCGGCCTACCCGGGCATGGCGCTGCTGATCGGCTGGCTGCTGACATTGTCGCCGCAGGATGCCAATGCACCGCTCAGACGCTGGCAAACGTGGTTGTGGTGGTCGACCGCATTCGGTCTGGTCGTGGTTAGCCTTGGCCTGGCCGGGGTGGGCGTGGGCGCGCCGATCTACCTCACCGGCACCTTCTCATGGTGGAGCATTCCGGCGGCCGCCGCAGCGCTGGGCGCCGGCTACTTCGCCTTTTCGCGGCGGTTGCAAGTGCCGCTTCACCGCATTGCCGCCGTCGCGGTCTGTGCGGGCATCACCTATGCCTTGTTGTTCGGCGTCATTGCGCCGTCACTGAAGCCGGTCTGGCTGAGCCCGGCGATCGAGGCGGCGGTCCGCGCCAACAGGCCTTGCGACACCACCGTGCTTGCCTCGGCGGGGTTTCACGAGCCGAGCCTGGTGTTCCTTGTCGGCACGAAAACGGTTCTGACCGATGTCGATGGTGTCGCCAGACATCTGCTTGCCGACCCTGCCTGTGCGTTGGCGCTGGCGCAGGTCGGCGATGAGCAGAAACTGAATGGCCTGCTGGCGGCACAAGGCAAATCCGCGAACCGGGTTGCCCGGATCGACGGGCTTAACTATTCGTCGGGAGACAAACTGTCGCTCGGCCTTTACCGTGTGGTCCAATGACGGCTGTTCGATGACAGGGTCGAATTTCCTATGCTGGTGAAATCGCGCCCCTCTGTTTCCCGCGGGCTCCTCGGCGTGGGGCGCCGATCCCTGGACAATTTTCGCGATACGACGCAGATCGCAAGAAAGCGCTTTGCCGTTCGACCCGCCAGCTACCCGAACATACCGTGGCCGGTCTGGAGCCTGGTCTGGGTTTTGCTGACGGCGGCAGCGTTTGTTCGGCTCGACACCCCGGCGGGAATGCTTCGCGACCAATGGTCGCCAGGGTTCGTCCGTCTCGCCGATTTTTTCACGCAGTTCGGCCTGGGTGGCTGGTATCTCATTCCATCAGCGCTTCTGCTCGTCGCCGCGAACCTGACGGACTGGCGAAGCCTTTCCAGGCGTTCGCTGATGCTGGCCTACAACTGGACCTGCCTGGCATTTCTGGTGCTGAGCGCCGTCGGCCTGTCCGGCCTGACCGTCAATGTGCTGAAATATGCCATCGGTCGGGCCCGCCCGCTTTATTTCCACGATTTTGGTGTTCTGTCCCTGCACCCTTTCGCCTTTGATGCGCGCTTCGCCGGCTTCCCGTCCGGCCATGCCACGACAATGGGCGCCGTCTTCGGGGTCGCCCTGCTTTTGTTTCCGCGGCGCTGGTACATCGCCTTGGCGATCACCGCGTGCATCGCGTCGACGCGGGTCTTTGTCGGCGCGCACTATCCCAGCGACACCGTCGCCGGCTTCGGCCTTGGTTGCGCATTCGCGCTGGCTAGCGGGCTGGTCTTTGCCCGGCTTGGCTTCATCTTTCGTCCGACAGGGTCAGGATTGCCGGTTCGCAGGAAGACGTTTTGGCTGATTGGCCCGGCCAGGAAGACTGCCTGAACGCTCAGGTTTGCCGAAGCCTAGTTGCCGTCGAGACCGCCGTAGGATCTCACCAGGCTGGCCATATCGGGTGACCGATGGTCTTCGCTTTCCAGCCCTTGGGCAACACCGGCGCGGTCGGCGACCGGCCGGTTCTGGCTGACCTTCCATTTGCCGTGGATTTCGCTGATGTCGATTTCCAGCCCGATGATGCCCTTGATCTGCGACTGGATGAAGGGCGCCGGCGCGTCGGTCACGGCCCAGGGGGCCTTGCGAGCACCTTCCTGGGAGGCAGTCAGATCGGCAATCTGCCGCGCCAGCCAGTCCTGGTCATCCATCACCTTGACGGTGCCGCGCACCTGCACGATGGCATAGTTCCAGGTCGGCACCACCTTGCCGGTCTCGCGCTTGGTCTCGTACCAGGACGGCGTCACATAGGCATCGCTGCCCTGGAAGACGATCAGCACCGGCGAGGCCGCATTGTCGGCCAGCAGGCGCCATTGTGGATTGGCCCTGGCAACATGCGCGCGCAGCCTGCCGTTGGGCGGCACGTCGGCATCGAGCAGGAACGGAATGGCGTTGGCGACCGGGCCGTCAGGCCCGTTGGAAATCAGCAGGCCCAGCGGATGCGCCCGGATCAGCCCGTGCAGGACATCCGGCCGCGTTTCCTTGAAATGAGGAGGCTCGTACATCGCCTGTCGCGTCTTCCTGGCCTATCTCAGCCGCTTCGGCCGCGGATCGGACAATTCGCCGGCGAGCCGGCGGTCGAGATAGTCCGCGCATTCCTCGAGCAGCAGGTCGGCGTCGTTGGCGAAGAAATGGTTGGCGCCAGGCAAGGTCTTCTGCGTGATGGTGATGCCCTTTTGCGTGTGCAGCTTGTCGACCAGGCCTTGCACGTCCTTCGGCGGCGCCACCTTGTCGGCATCGCCATGAATGATCAGGCCCGATGACGGGCAGGGCGCCAGGAACGAAAAGTCATAGGTGTTGGGCTGCGGCGCGATCGAGATAAAGCCCTCGATTTCCGGCCGGCGCATCAGAAGCTGCATGCCGATCCACGAGCCGAACGAATAGCCGGCGACCCAGCAGCTTTTGGAATCCGGGTGCAGCGACTGCACCCAGTCGAGCGCCGCGGCGGCATCCGACAACTCGCCGGTGCCGTGATCGAATTCGCCCTGGCTGCGGCCGATGCCGCGGAAATTGAAGCGAAGCGTGGTGAAGTCCCGCTTCTGGAACATGTAGAAGAGGTCATAGACGATCTTGTTGTTCATCGTGCCGCCAAATTGTGGATGCGGGTGCAGGATGATGGCAATCGGCGCGCTCTTTTCCTTGGAGGGCTGGTAGCGTCCCTCCAGACGGCCGGCAGGACCGGTGAAAATGACCTCAGGCATGAAATACTCCACTTAGGTAATACGAATGCGCGGCGCCCGGAACGTATCTTCCTCTGGCCTTGACGCAGGGCGAGCGTCTTCTTAGAAGCTAGTTTAGAATTGTTCAAAACTGAGTGGCCAAAACGTCGAGCCCGGCCACTCGCGCCGCAAGCCGCGTAAATAGGACGGCTCGCCTTGGAATTTCAAGGAAATAACGCCATACGACGGCGGAATGGCTTTTGACGGGACCAACTGGACGAAAATGGCCGGAATACGCGCCTATCTCGACTACAATGCCAGTGCGCCGCTGCTTGCGGTGGCGCGTGAGGCTATGGTCGCGGCGCTTGATGTCGCCGCCAACCCGTCGTCGGTCCACGCCGAGGGGCGTGCCGCACGACGCCTGATCGAGACCGCAAGGCGTGACGTGGCGGCGCTGGTCAACGCCAAGGCCGAGCATGTCGTGTTCACCTCCGGCGCGACGGAAGCCGCCTCGACGCTGCTGACACCCGACTGGCGGATGGGACGCGGCACGGTGCGCATGAGCCGGCTCTACGTGTCCGAGGCCGATCATCCCTGCCTGTTGAATGGCGGACGCTTCCCGGCAGAGCAGGTGACGCGGATCGGCGTTGACGCCAACGGCATCGTCGACCTTGCGGCCTTGGCCGTGGCGCTTGCCGTGCATGACAAGGCCGATGGCCTGCCGCTGGTTGCAATCCATGCCGCCAACAACGAGACCGGGGTGATCCAGCCGATCGACCGGATTGCCGGGATAGTCAAGGCGGCGGGCGGTATTCTCGTCGTTGACGCCGTTCAGGCCGCGGGGCGCGTTCCGATCGATATGTCAGCGGGTTACGCCGACTATCTCATTTTGTCTTCGCACAAGATCGGCGGCCCCAAGGGCGCCGGCGCCATCGTCGCCGCCTCGGATCTGATGATGCCGAAGCCCCTGATCAGTGGCGGTGGCCAGGAGAAGGGCCATCGCGGCGGCACGGAAAACCTCGCCGCCATCGCTGGTTTTGGCGCGGCCGCGCGCGAGGCTAAGACCGGGCTGCCGGCCATGGATGCGGTCAGGCATCGCCGCGACGAGATCGAAGCCATCGTGAAAATGCTGGTGCCGGACGTGGAAATCTTCGGAACCGGTTCGCCAAGGCTTGCCAACACGACATTCTTCGCTATTGCGGGCGTCAAGGCCGAAACCGCGCAGATCGCCTTCGATCTGGCCGGTGTGGCTCTGTCCGCCGGCTCCGCCTGTTCTTCGGGCAAGGTCGGGCCGAGCCATGTGCTGAAAGCCATGGGGCACGGTGACAGCGTTGGCGCCTTGCGCGTGTCGATCGGTTCAGCGACCGGCGCGCAGGACATCGAGCTGTTCCGCACCGCGTTGGCGGGGATCGCCGCGCGGCAAACCGCCAGGGACAAGGCGGACAGGGAAAAGGCCGCATGAGCGGCCAGGGATAGACAGGCTTCACGGCCTGGTAGAGCCGTGCGTTTCATGCTGGCCGGGTGAATTTCCGGTCGGAACGTACTATATGGAACTTACGCTGCCGGGGACTGCCCTTTGGGTGCTCATTTTGGCGGTGCCATAGTTTGAAAACTGCCGGGCCTTGACCCCGGCGTGGATGGAGAACGCTTATGCCTGCTGTGCAGGAGACGATCGATCGAGTCCGCAAGATCGATGTCGACCAGTATAAATATGGATTCCAGACCGAAATCGCGATGGACAAGGCCCCCAAGGGGCTGAGCGAAGACATCATCCGTTTCATTTCGGCCAAGAAGGACGAACCGTCCTGGATGCTGGAATGGCGTCTGGAAGCCTATCGCCGCTGGCTGACGCTTGACGAGCCGACCTGGGCGCGCGTCCACTATCCCAAGATCGATTTCCAGGACATCTACTTCTATGCGGCGCCCAAGAGCACGCCCGGCCCGACCTCGCTCAGCGATGTCGATCCCGAACTGCTGAAAGTCTATGAAAAGCTCGGCATTCCGCTGAGGGAGCAGGAAATCCTCGCCGGCGTGCAGAAGACCGACGCCTCGGAGCTCGAGGAAGCCAGCGACAATGTCTACAAATCGGGCCGTGTCGCTGTCGACGCGGTGTTCGATTCCGTCTCCGTCGTCACCACCTTCAAGAAGGAGCTGGCGCAGGCCGGCGTCATATTCTGCTCGATCTCGGAAGCCATTCGCGAGCATCCGGAACTGGTGAAGAAATATCTCGGTTCGGTCGTGCCGACTTCCGACAACTACTACGCCACGCTGAATTCAGCTGTGTTCACCGACGGGTCCTTCGTCTTCGTGCCCAAGGGCGTGCGCTGCCCGATGGAACTGTCGACCTATTTCCGCATGAACGAGAAGAACACCGGTCAGTTCGAACGCACGCTGATCATCGCCGAGGAGGGGGCTTACGTCTCCTATCTCGAAGGCTGCACGGCGCCGCAGCGCGACGAGAACCAGCTTCATGCCGCGGTTGTCGAACTGGTGGCGCTCGACGATGCCGAGATCAAATATTCGACGGTGCAGAACTGGTACCCCGGCGACGCCGAGGGCAAGGGTGGCATCTATAATTTCGTCACCAAGCGCGGCGACTGCCGTGGCGACCGCTCGAAGATCTCGTGGACGCAGGTCGAGACCGGCTCGGCCATCACCTGGAAATATCCGAGCTGCATCCTGCGCGGCGACGATTCCAGCGGCGAGTTCTATTCGATCGCGGTGTCGAACGGCTATCAGCAGGTCGATAGCGGCACCAAGATGATCCATCTTGGCAAGAACACGTCGAGCCGCATCATCTCCAAGGGCATCGCCGCCGGCTTCTCGCAGAACACCTATCGCGGCCAGGTTTCGGCGCACCGCAAGGCGACCAACGCCCGCAACTTCACCAACTGTGACTCGCTGCTGATCGGCGACCAGTGCGGCGCGCACACCGTGCCCTACATGGAAGCCAAGAATTCAACGGCGCAGTTCGAACACGAGGCGACGACGTCCAAGATTTCCGAGGACCAGAAGTTCTACGTCATGCAGCGCGGCATCCCCGAGGAAGAGGCGATCGCGCTGATCGTCAACGGCTTCGTCAAGGACGTCATCCAGCAATTGCCGATGGAGTTCGCCGTCGAGGCGCAGAAGCTGATCGGCATCTCGCTTGAGGGCTCGGTCGGCTGACCGGACAGATATTCAGGAAACAAAAGAATGCTTGAGATCAAGAACCTGCACGCCCGCATCGTCGATGACGGCACCGAAATCATCCGCGGCCTGAACCTGACGGTGAAAGCCGGCGAGGTCGCCGCCATCATGGGCCCGAACGGCTCGGGCAAATCGACGCTGTCCTACATCCTCGCCGGCCGCGAGGACTACGAGGTGACCGAGGGCGACATCCTCTACAACGGCCAGTCGATCCTCGGAATGGATCCGGCCGAGCGCGCCACGTCGGGCATCTTCCTCGCCTTCCAGTATCCGATGGAGATACCGGGCGTGGCGACCATGGAATTCTTGAAGGTTGCGATGAACGAGCAGCGCAAGGCGCGTGGCGAAGAACCGCTGAAGATCCCGGAGTTCCTGAAGCGGGTAAAGGAAGCCGCCGCGTCGCTCAGCATGGACATGGCGATGCTGAAGCGGCCGCTCAATGTCGGCTTCTCCGGCGGCGAGAAGAAGCGCGCCGAAATCCTGCAGATGAAGCTGCTGGAGCCAAAACTCTGCGTGCTCGACGAAACCGATTCCGGCCTCGACATCGATGCGCTGAAGATCGTTTCCGACGGCGTCAACGCGCTGCGCGCGCCAGACCGCGCATTCCTGGTCATCACCCACTACCAGCGCCTGCTTGAACACATCGTGCCTGACACAGTGCACGTGCTCTACAAGGGCCAGGTCATCAAGTCCGGCGACAAGTCGCTGGCGCTCGACCTTGAAGCCAATGGCTATGCCGGCGTGATCGGCGAAGCCGCGTGAGATGCCAGAAGCCAAGGCAAGACTGATGAATATGCACACACAGCCCCAGCGGACACCGGCCGAGACGGCGTTGATCGACGCCTTCGGCGAACGGTTGTCGCTGCTGCCGGGCGACGGCGCGGTGATGCTGAAGCGCGACGACGCCATCGAGGCGATCAAGCACGGCCTGCCGACGCGGCGCATCGAATCCTGGCACTACACGGACCTGCGCCGGCTGCTGAATGCGGTGCCGGACTTCGATCCGGCCGCGGCGGTTAAAGCCATTGCTCCGATCGTGGAAGGCTCGGCCGTGTTGGCCGTCCTGAACGGCGTATCGAATACGAAGGTGCCGGCCGTTGAGGGCGTCACGGTGCAGCGCCTGACGGAAAAGCTGATCGACGGCAGCATCGCGCCGGGGCTCGATCCCTATGGCAGCGACGATGCCATCGGCGCGCTGAACACGGCCTTTGTTGCCGACGGTTACTTTGTCGACATCGCCGATGGCGCCGAACTGGACAAGCCGATCGAACTGCAGAACCTGCAGGCCGGTGGCCAGACCCATGTGCGCCTGCCGGTGCGGGTCGGCGCTGGCGCCAAGGCAATCATCGTCGAGCGTCAGACGGGTGACGGGGCTGCCCTGGTCAGTTCGGTCAGCCAACTTGTGCTCGGCGAGGGCGCCGAAGTGACGTGGCTGATCGTCCAGGAGCAGCCGGAAACGGCGACGCATCTGGCGCAGTTCAAGGCCCATATCGGCAAGAATGCCAAACTGACGCTGTTCGTCATGAATGCCGGCGGCAAGCTTGTGCGCCAGGAGATCATGGTCAAGACCACGGGCGAGGGCGCCGATTTCAAGCTGCGTGGTATCAACCTGCTTGCAGGCGACACCCATAGCGACGTGACCATGGTGCTCGACCACACCGTGCCGCATACGACCTCGACGGAAGTGATCCGCAATGTGGTGACGGGCAAGGCGCGCGGCGTCTTCCAGGGCCGCATCAACGTCCATCAGTACGCGCAGAAGACGAATGCCAAGATGGCCTGCAACACGCTGCTGTTGTCGGACGACGGCGAGTTCTCGACCAAGCCCGAACTTGAAATCTTCGCCGACGACGTCGTCTGCGGCCATGGTGCGACGGTGACCGAAATAGACCATGACCATCTATTCTACCTGATGGCGCGTGGCATCGACGAGAAGAGCGCGCGGGGGTTGCTTGTGAAGGCCTTTGTCGCCGAGGTGATCGAGGAATTGGACGACGAGACGATTGTCGAGGCGCTCGAAGCGCGGCTTGACGACTGGTTCGTGGCACACGGGTGATCCTGATGAACGCTCCAGGCAAGATCGGAGACTTCTACGACGTCGAAGCGATCCGCCGCGACTTCCCGATCCTGTCGCGGGAAGTCTATGGCAAGCCGCTGGTCTATCTCGACAACGGCGCCTCGGCGCAGAAGCCGCAGGTGGTGCTGGATACAATCCAGCACGCCTACAGCCAGGAATATGCCAACGTCCACCGCGGCCTGCATTTCTTGTCCAATGCCGCGACCGATGCGTATGAAAAGGCGCGCGAGACGGTGCGCCGGTTCCTCAACGCGCCGAGCACCGACAACATCGTCTTCACCTCGAACACGACGTCGGCGATCAACACGGTCGCCTATGGCTATGGCATGCCCAACATCGGCGAGGGCGACGAGATCGTGCTGTCGATCATGGAGCACCATTCCAACATCGTGCCGTGGCATTTCATCCGCGAGCGGCAGGGCGCCAGGCTGGTCTGGGTCCCGGTCGACGATCTCGGCGTCTTCCACATCGAGGAATTCGAGAAGCGGCTGACCGACCGCACCAAGCTTGTCGCCATCACGCAGATGTCGAATGCGCTGGGCACGGTGACGCCGATCAAGGAGATCGTGCGTATTGCGCATGCGCGCGGCATTCCAGTGCTGGTCGACGGCAGCCAGAGCGCCGTGCATATGCCGATCGACGTGCAGGATCTCGACTGCGACTTCTTCGTCTTCACCGGCCACAAGGTCTACGGCCCCTCCGGCATCGGCGTGCTCTACGGCAAGAAGGACATTCTCCTGGGCATGCGACCGTTCATGGGCGGTGGCGAGATGATCGAGGAAGTGACGGAAGACATCGTCACCTACAACGAGCCGCCGCATCGCTTCGAGGCCGGCACGCCGCCGATCGTCCAGGCAATCGGGCTGGGCGCCGCACTTGACTATATGGAAAAGGTCGGCCGCGAGCGCATTGCCACACACGAGGAAGACCTCAAGACCTATGCCCACGAGCGGCTGCGCGCGATCAATTCGCTGCGCATCTTCGGCGACGCACCGGGCAAGGGGGCGATCATCTCCTTCGAGTTGCAGGGCATTCATGCCCATGACGTATCGATGGTGATAGACAGGCAGGGCGTTGCAGTGCGGGCAGGCACCCATTGCGCCCAGCCGCTGTTGAAACGTTTTGGCGTAACCTCCACATGCAGGGCATCGTTCGGCATGTATAATACCAGGGCGGAAGTCGACGCTTTGGCGGAAGCGCTCGAAAAAGCGCGAAAGTTCTTCGGGTGACGATCATGGATGATGCTAGCCATACCACAGAGACCGCACCGGAAGCGGCCATCAACCCGCTGGTTTCCGCTTCGGCCATTCCCGCCGACGAATTGGCACGGCTGACCGACGACATCGTCTCGGCGCTGAAGACCGTCTACGACCCGGAAATCCCGGCCGACATCTACGAGCTTGGCCTTATCTACAAGATCGACATCGAGGACGACCGCTCGGTCAAGATCGACATGACGCTGACCGCGCCGGGCTGTCCGGTGGCCGGCGAAATGCCCGGCTGGGTGGAAAATGCCGTCGGCGCCGTCGAAGGCGTGTCCGGCGTCGAGGTCAACATGACCTTCGACCCGCCCTGGTCGCCCGACCGCATGTCGGAAGAGGCGCAGGTGGCGGTGGGTTGGTATTGATTCTAGCCGGCCTTGCCGCTGAAAGCCTGGAAGTAGATATCGACGGCTTGGGAAAAGTCATCGAATTTCACGCCAAACTCGGTTGTTGCAATGCATAACCCGTCAGCGCCGACGGATTGATTGGCGACGCGAGTCCATCGCGCCATCCTTGCAAGAGGCAGTTTGCGCCAGGCCGCGTCCGAGATTTTAAGCACAACTACCTTGTTGTTCCGGTAATTCCACACCGAGACCTTTTCCACCTCAGGCCAGGGAATGAATGCCGATGAGACTCGGCTGTCCCATAGGCCAGCGGGTGAGAGTTTGATGATGGGGATGTTGGATTTCAGACATCTCGAGCCCTTAAGGAGGAAGGCGGTGAAGAACAGCAACGTACCCGCCCATCCGGCAAACTGCACGAAGCTGCCGGGAGCAACGTTTGGCAAGACCGGCCAACCCGCTGCCAGACTCACAGCCGCACAAGCCAGAGTGAGCGCTGCCAGCGAGAACAATCGCGCTGCCGACGCCCGAAATTCGACCGTCTGATTCACATCGACTGCCATTCCATCTCCTTGCCAGAGCGTTTGCAGTACGCAGCTAGGCAAACAAGTTTCTTGGACACACATTGCGGTTCAATTTGAGGGCGATCAAGGGGTTGCACCGGCCGACAATCTTCACCATCTTAGGGAAGACTCATTCCGCAGGCCTTGAACTTGCGTGAACGCGGGGAAAATGAATGGGACGCTTCGCCGTCATCACAATGACCGAAAAGGCCGCCGACCGGGTGCGCGAGATCGTCGCCACCCGCGACAACGCGCATGGCATTCGCCTCGGCATCAAGAAGGGCGGCTGCGCCGGCATGGAATACACGGTCGATCTGGTGACCGAACCCAACACCAAGGACGACCACATCGAGCGCGACGGCGCGCATGTCTATGTGGCGCCTGAGGCGGCCCTGTTCCTGTTCGGCACCGAGATGGATTTCGAGCAGACGACGCTGCGCACCGGTTTCACCTTCCACAATCCGAACCAGAGTTCGGCCTGCGGCTGCGGCGAATCCGTCGAACTGAAGCCGGCTGACTTGAAGGCGCTGGCAGAGGCGCGGGCGTCGGCCTGAGATCTTCCTTCCCCGCAAACGGGGAGAAGGACGCTATTCCACCCACATTTTCATTCGTTTGTGCCACTCGGCGATCGATTCCTCCGGATAGACGTCGAACGTCTTGTCGCCCTTGCCGATATCAGGCTCGACCCAGTTCGCCTTGTACTTCAGCATCAAATGCACCTTGCTTGGAGGCTTCGGCAAGTCGCTGTCGATCGCCGAGGCGAAGGGATGCACCAGTTCCGGCCAGGTCGGATCGTAGAGCCACAGTGACGATCCGCATTTCCTGCAGAAATTCCGCTCGCCTGACGAGACTTCGCACTGCGGATGCTCGTCATCCTCGATCTCGGCTCGATAAACGCCGAGATTGCGCTTGCCGGTAATTTTCATCGTTTTGCAGTCGGCGCCGAGATTGATGGCGAAGCCGCCACCACCCTGTTGCTTGCGGCAGATCGAGCAGTAGCAGAGCATGAACGGCACCGGTGTGTGGCTCTCGACCTCGAAACGCACGGCGTTGCACCGGCACGACCCTTTGAGCAGAAGCGGCATGAAAAACTCCGACGAATTTCGTTCTCAACCTGTCAGCATGGTTTTGGTTGCGGCGATGACAATGCCGGATACCGATGACATGATCGCGGCATGGACAATGAACGCATCGCCGAACTTTTCGAAGGCCTTGGCCCGGTCAGCATCCGGAAACTGTTCGGCGGCAAGGGCATCTATTTCGACGGCGTCATCGTCGCCATCGTACTGCGCGGCGAATTGATGCTGAAGGCGGACGAGCAAAGCGCCCCCGCCTTCGAAGCCGCCGGTTGCAAGCAATGGACCTATACCGGCTCGCGGCACGGCAAGCTGGTCTCCATGCCCTACTGGAGCATTCCCGACAGCGCCTTCGACGACCTGGACGAGATGGCGGTGTGGGCACGCCGCGCCCATGAGGCGGGACGGCGCGCCGGCAAGTAGCTGCGTGGAAACTACAATGCCCTGGCGATCTTCGCCGCCAGTCGAGCATTGTTTTCAACCAGCGCGATGTTGGTCTTCAGGCTCCGGCCGCCGGTCAGTTCGAGGATCTTCGACAGCAGGAATGGCGTCACCGCCTTGCCGGTCACGTTGAGAGCCTCGGCTGCCTTCTGCGCGGCTTCGATATAGGCGGCCATCTCCTCGGCCGGGATTTCGTGGGTCTCCGGCACCGGATTGGCGATCAGCATGCCACCGCTAAGCCCGAGCGCCTGCCGCGTCTGGTAGAAATGCGCGATGTCTTCCGGTCTGTACAAGGTCAACGGCGCGCGGAACGGCGAATGCCGCGACCAGAAGGCCGGCATCGTCTCGCAGCCATGGCCGACCACCGGCACGCCGCGCGTCTCCAGCACTTCCAGCGTCTTTTCAATGTCGAGGATGGCCTTGGCGCCGGCCGATACGACGATGACCGGCGTGCGCGCCAGCTCATCGAGATCGGCGGAAATGTCAAAACTCTTTTCGGCGCCCTTGTGCACGCCGCCGATGCCGCCGGTGGCGAACACCTTGATGCCGACCATATGCGCCGCGATCATGGTGGCGGCGACCGTGGTGCCGCCGGTGCGCCCTTGCGCGACGGCAAAGCCGAGGTCGGCGCGCGACAGCTTCATGGCATCGCCGGTCATGGCGAGCGATTCGCGCTCACCGTCCGAAAGCCCGATCTTGATACGGCCGGCAACCACGGCGATTGTCGCCGGCACGGCGCCGCCGTCGGTGATGATCTTTTCGACGTCCGCCGCCATGGCGCCATTGTCGGGGTAGGGCATGCCGTGGGTGATGATGGTGCTTTCCAGCGCCACCACCGGCCGGCCAGCAGCCAGGGCTTGCGCCACCGGCGCGTGGATATCGATGAAGGGGCGGGCGGTCTCTGGGGTCATCTTGATCTCCAAGCCGGAGTGCGGCGATCCATCGGGACGCGCGGGCGGCGCCCCGGCACTATGAATTTGCCGGTCTCATGCCACTTCCTGCGCATCCGGCACAAGAGCCAGCGCCTCGGAGAAGGTCGCCGCGGTGAAATCGGGAACGGCGTCGGCGCTTTCGATGGCCAGCGTCGCCGCGGCGACGCCCTCGCGCAACGCCCCGCGCAATGGCATGCCGCGCAGCAGGGCAGCGACGGTTGCGCCCGCCAGCGCATCGCCGGCGCCGGTGACGTCCACAACTTTCCTGGGGGCAGGCGGCATGATGGCAAAGATGCCGTCCTGGTCGAAACCCAGCACCGGGCCGCCGCCCGCCGTGACCACAGCGCTGTTGAGACCGGCGCGTTTCAGACCATCAACGATGTCTTGCCCGGACGCCGTACCGTCCAGGCCTGCCAAGGCGACGGCTTCGCGCTGGTTCATGAAGACGACGGCCAGATGGCCGAGGACCGATTTCAAACGCACTATCTTGGCCGGCGAAATGGCAATGGCGAACACGGGCTTGCCGGCGGCAAGCAAAACCAGCCGTTCCAGTGCCGCCGAAGGCAGATTGGCGTCGCACAGAATGGCATCGGCGGCCGCGATCACCTCGCGCACCTTGGAACGACGAATCTGCTTGGGAAACGCCAACTCATAGAGCGCCATGTCGGCAAAACCGACGATCAGCTCGCCCTCGCGGTCGATCAGCGCCGTGTAGCTCGGCGTCGTCCGATCGAGGAACACGGCGGACAGGTCGGCGATGCCTGCTTCCGTGATGGCTCGCGAGACGGTATCGGCGGCGGCATCGCCGCCACGCACCGACAGCAGCGAGGCCGAGACTCCGCGCCGCACCAGACTGCGCAACGCGTTGAAGACGCCGCCGCCGACATCCTCGCGCATCGTGCCCGGATTGGAGGCGGCGGGCACGTAAGCGCCCGAAACCTGGCCGCGCCTGTCGATATGGGCACCGCCCACCGCCAGAATTCTTGGAGATTTCACCATGCTGGCGATATGACCTTTGTTATTCCACCCGCACAAGCGCTAGGCTGCGTGATGGAGCCTCGCATGCAAGGCAACGATTCGGCGGATCGAAACAACCGAGCTGTCTGGCCTAATGCGCGATGCATTCCTGCTCGAGTTCCTGGGACGAAAAAAGAACAAATCTGGATATCGATTGTTTTTCAGATATTTGAGGCCTCTTGCCAAACAAGAACAAAAAAGGTACAAAATGGCAGGGATTACGGATTGTCCGGCCTTCATTGACGACCAAGGGGTGATGTATCATGGCTCAGAATTCTTTGCGGCTTGTAGAGGATAAGGCAGTGGACAAATCAAAAGCTCTGGACGCGGCGCTGTCGCAAATCGAGCGGGCTTTCGGCAAGGGCTCGATCATGCGACTCGGCGCGAACGAGCAGGTCGTCGAGATCGAAACGGTGCCGACCGGCTCGCTTGGCCTCGACATCGCGCTTGGCGTCGGTGGCCTGCCGCGCGGCCGTATCATCGAGATCTACGGGCCGGAAAGCTCGGGCAAGACGACGCTCGCCCTCCACACTGTGGCTGAAGCCCAGAAGAAGGGCGGCATCTGCGCCTTCGTCGATGCCGAGCACGCGCTTGACCCGGTCTATGCGCGCAAGCTTGGCGTCGATCTCGAGAACCTCCTGATCTCGCAGCCCGACACCGGTGAGCAGGCGCTGGAAATCTGCGACACGCTGGTGCGCTCCGGCGCCATCGACGTGCTGGTGGTCGATTCGGTCGCGGCGCTGACGCCTCGCGCTGAAATCGAAGGCGAGATGGGCGATTCGCTACCCGGCCTGCAGGCCCGGCTGATGAGCCAGGCGCTGCGCAAGCTCACCGCATCGATCTCGCGCTCCAACACCATGGTCATCTTCATCAACCAGATCCGCATGAAGATCGGCGTCATGTTCGGTTCGCCCGAGACCACGACCGGTGGCAACGCGCTGAAATTCTATGCTTCGGTGCGCCTCGACATCCGCCGCATCGGCTCGGTCAAGGACCGCGACGAGGTCGTCGGCAACCAGACCCGCGTCAAGGTGGTCAAGAACAAGCTGGCGCCGCCCTTCAAGGTGGTCGAGTTCGACATCATGTATGGCGAGGGCGTGTCCAAGACCGGCGAACTGGTCGATCTTGGCGTCAAGGCCGGCGTGGTCGAGAAGTCGGGCGCCTGGTTCTCCTACAATTCGCAGCGTCTCGGCCAGGGTCGCGAGAATGCAAAACTGTTCCTGCGCGACAATCCCGACACGGCGCGCGAGATCGAACTGGCGCTCAGGCAGAATGCCGGACTGATCGCCGAGAAATTCCTCGAGAATGGTGGCTCCGAGAGCGGTGACGACGGTTTCGAGGATGAAGCCGGCGCGATGTAGGACATGGTCCGTCAGGGCTTCAGGCTGAGTTCGCGTATTCCAGTTTGAGTTTGCGTATCAATGCGTTTCGAACCGCCGGCCCTGGGTCGGCGGTTTTTGCGTTTTGGTGGTGAGGCAGGCTGGTCGGGATAGTCGGCAAGGCCGCGATTTGGACCAATTCCGTGTTTCTGGACAGGGTGCGGTGCGATCGCTAAAAGGCCAAGTCTATCTTCCAGGACGCAAGAGCCCATTTTCCGTCGGCTGGCCGGCGGTTCTCTCGAAAAGGCAGCATTCATGAGTGGCGTGAACGAGATCCGGTCGACATTTCTCGACTACTTCCGCAAGGAGGGTCACGAGATCGTTGCGTCGAGCCCGCTGGTGCCGCGCAACGATCCGACGCTGATGTTCACCAACGCCGGCATGGTGCAGTTCAAGAACGTCTTCACCGGCCTTGAGAAGCGGCCCTATTCGCGCGCCTCGACCGCCCAGAAGAGCGTTCGCGCCGGCGGCAAGCACAACGACCTCGACAATGTCGGCTATACCGCGCGCCATCTGACCTTCTTCGAGATGCTCGGCAATTTCTCCTTCGGCGACTACTTCAAGGAGCGTGCGATCGAGCTTGCCTGGAACCTGATCACCAGGGAATTCGGACTGAACAAGGACAAGCTGCTGGTCACCGTCTATCATACGGACGATGAGGCGGCCGGCTTCTGGAAGAAGATCGCCGGGTTTTCGGACGACCGCATCATTCGCATCGCGACCTCGGACAATTTCTGGGCGATGGGTGATACCGGGCCTTGCGGCCCATGCTCGGAGATTTTCATCGACCGGGGCGAGCACATCTGGGGCGGCCCTCCCGGCAGTCCGGAGGAGGACGGGGATCGTTTCCTCGAATTCTGGAACCTGGTGTTCATGCAGTATGAACAGGTGACGAAGGAGGAGCGCATCGACCTGCCGCGCCCTTCCATCGACACCGGCATGGGCCTGGAGCGCATGGCGTCGATTCTGCAAGGGGTGGAAAGCGTCTTTGAAACCGATCTGTTCCGTCACCTGATCGACGCGGCGTCGTCGGCGATCGGGCATGGCCCCGACAAGGAAACCGTCGCGTCGTTCCGCGTCATCGCGGATCATCTGCGCTCGTCCTCGTTCCTGGTGGCCGACGGCGTGCTGCCGTCGAACGAAGGCCGTGGCTATGTCCTGCGCCGCATCATGCGGCGCGCCATGCGCCATGCGCAGTTGCTTGGCTCACGTGATCCGCTGATGTGGCGCCTGGTGCCGGCGCTGGTGCGCGAGATGGGCCAGGCCTATCCGGAACTGGTGCGCGGCGAACAGTTGATCACCGAGACGCTGAAGCTCGAGGAAACCAGGTTCCGCAAGACGCTGGTGCGCGGCCTCGGCCTGCTTTCGGAGGCTACGGAAAAGCTGCATGCCGGCGACATGCTGGACGGCGAAACGGCCTTCAAGCTCTACGACACTTACGGGTTCCCGCTCGATCTGACGCAGGATGCGCTGCGCCAGCGCAACATCTCGGTCAATCTTGCCGGCTTCACCGATGCAATGGAGCGGCAGAGGGCCGAGGCGCGCGCGCATTGGGCGGGCTCCGGCGACGCGGCCACCGAGAGGGTCTGGTTCCCGGTGCGCGAGCAGGCGGGCGCCACCGAATTCCTCGGCTACGAGACCGAGCAGGCGGAAGGCCTCATCCAGGCGCTTGTCAGGGATGGCAAGACCGTCGACAGCGCCAGCAAGGGCGAGGCGGTTGCCGTGGTCGTCAACCAGACACCGTTCTACGGCGAGTCCGGTGGCCAGATGGGCGACACCGGCGTCATTTCGGGCGAAGGCTTCTCGATCGACATTTCCGATACGCAGAAGAAGGCTGATGGGCTGTTCGTCCACATCGGCAAGGTGGCCAGCGGCACGGTCAAGACCGGCGCGGCCGTCGAGTTGAAAGTCGACCATGCGCGCCGCACCAGGCTGCGCGCGAACCATTCGGCGACGCATCTGATCCACGAGGCGCTGCGCGAGGTGCTGGGCAGCCATGTCGCGCAGAAGGGCTCGCTGGTCGCGCCCGAGCGCCTGCGCTTCGACATTTCGCACAACAAGCCAATCTCGCCCGAGGAGCTCGAGGAGGTCGAGCGCATGGCCAACGAGATCGTCGTGCAGAACAGTCCGGTTTCCACGCGCCTGATGTCGGTCGACGATGCCATCGCCGAAGGCGCCATGGCGCTGTTTGGCGAGAAATACGGCGACGAGGTGCGTGTCGTGTCGATGGGCACTGGCTTGCATGGCACCAAGGCGAACCGGCCCTATTCGGTCGAACTCTGCGGCGGCACGCATGTCAGGGCGACTGGCGATATCGGTCTGGTGCGTGTCGTTTCGGATAGCGCGGTCGCCGCCGGCGTGCGCCGAATCGAGGCATTGACCGGCGAGGCCGCACGCAGGCATCTCGACGAGCAGGACCGGCGTCTCAAATCGATCGCCGCGACGCTGAAGATTTCGCCGGCCGACGTGCCGGCGCGTGTCGAGGCGCTGCTCGACGAGCGCAAGAGGCTCGAAAAGGAACTGACCGAGGCGCGCAAGAAGCTGGCGCTGGGCGGCGGTGCCGCGGCGGGTGCGCCGTCGGAGAACGAGACGGTTGCGGGTGTCGGCTTCCTCGGCAAGGCGGTCTCCGGTGTCTCGCCGAAGGATTTGAAGCCGTTGGCTGATGCTGGCAAGACGTCTCTCGGCTCCGGCGTCGTTGTCTTCGTCGGCGCCGGCGAGGACAACAAGGCCAGCGTCGTCGTCGCCGTCACCGATGATCTTGTCGGCCGCTTCAGCGCCGTCGATCTGGTGCGCGTGGCCTCCGCCGCATTGGGCGGGCAGGGCGGCGGCGGCCGGCCGGACATGGCCCAGGCCGGCGGCCCGGATGCCTCGAAGGCCAATGATGCGATCGCGGCTGTGAGGGCGGCGCTCGAAGCGGCGTAGGCCACCGAGGGGACTTATCTTCGGTTAGGCAGCGCCGCCCCTCATCTGGCTGCCGCCATCTTCTCCCCGTAAACGGGGCGAAGGACGCTCTTGTCGCTGCTTTCGCCAATCGCCAGCGTTGCAAAGAAGGCGCCTGCGTTGCGACAGCCTCTTTCGCCCCGTTTACGGGGAGAAATGCCCGGCAGGGCAATGAGGGGCGGCGCTAACGCCGAGCAAGTTCGCTCGATTAGCCAACCTTTTCGGTGTGCACAAAGCTCGGGCGTTCGATCACCCGCGCGTACCAGTCCCGAATATCCGCAAACCGAGCCAGCAGCTTTTGCCCCTCGGCGACCTTGACGAAATAGGCAATGATCGGCGCCGCATGCAAATCGGCCAGCGTCAGCTGGTCGCCCAGCAACCATGGCCCCGAGGCTTTCAGCGAGGAGAGCGCCTGCAACGCCGTGCTTGCCTGTGAAAGCCCGCCGGTTATCAGGGCCTCATCCGGCTCAGCCTTTTCCAGCCGCTCGACGGCGACATCCCAGACCATGGCTCGGTAGGCATAGGCGTCGAGCATGCCGATGATCTGGTTCATCGTTGCGCGTGCACGCGGGTCTTTCGGCTGCAGTGCCGGGCCGTCGAACGCTTCGTCGACATATCTGGCAATCGCGCCCGTCTCGTAAAGGCGGAAGCCGTCATGCTCGAAGGCCGGGATGCGGCCGAACGGGTGATGTTCGAGATACCAGGCCGGGATGCCGTCGGCGGCAAAGATGTCGAGCGGCACCAGCTCATAGTCGATGCCTTTCTCCTCCAGCGCCATTCGCGCGATGCGCACGTAGACGCTGTAGTCCGCGCCATAGAGGATTGGCTTGGTCATGCTGTCAGCCCTTCGCTTTCGCTGCCCAAAAAGCGAAGGCTCCTTTCGGAGCCTTCGACATGTGGAAATTTGGGCTCTTACGCCATCGCCTTCTGCAAATTCTCGTCGATCTTGTCGAGGAAACCGGTGGTCGAGAGCCAGGGCTGGTCGGGGCCGATCAGCAGCGACAGGTCCTTGGTCATGAAGCCGGACTCGACTGTCTGGATGCAGACCTTTTCCAGCGTCTCGGCAAAGCGTTTCAGTTCGGCATTGTCGTCGAGCTTGGCGCGGTGGGCGAGGCCGCGCGTCCAGGCGAAGATCGAGGCGATCGAATTGGTCGAGGTCTCCTCGCCTTTCTGGTGCTGGCGGTAGTGGCGGGTGACGGTGCCGTGCGCGGCCTCGGCTTCGACGGTCTTGCCGTCCGGCGTCATCAGCACCGAGGTCATCAGTCCGAGCGAACCGAACCCTTGTGCCACGGTGTCGGACTGGACGTCGCCATCATAGTTCTTGCAGGCCCAGACATAGCCGCCCGACCATTTCAGGCTGGAGGCCACCATGTCGTCGATCAGCCGGTGCTCGTACCACAGCTTCTTCGCCTTGAACTCGGCCTCGAACTCGGCCTCGTAGACTTCCTGGAAAATATCCTTGAAGCGGCCGTCATAGGCCTTGAGGATGGTGTTCTTGGTCGACAGATAGACCGGGTAGTTGCGCAGCAGGCCGTAGTTCAGCGAGGCGCGGGCGAATTCGCGGATCGACTCGTCGAGATTGTACATGGCCATGGCGACACCGGCGCCGGGCGCGTCGAACACCTCATGCTCGATCACCTTGCCGTCCTCGCTGACGAACTTGATCGTCAGCTTGCCCTTGCCGGGGAAGCGGAAGTCGGTGGCGCGGTACTGGTCGCCGAAGGCGTGACGGCCGACGATGATCGGCTTGGTCCAGCCGGGCACCAGGCGCGGCACGTTCTTCATGATGATCGGCTCGCGGAAGATGGTGCCGCCGAGGATGTTGCGGATGGTGCCGTTCGGCGACTTCCACATCTTCTTCAGCTTGAATTCCTCGACGCGCTGCTCGTCGGGCGTGATCGTCGCGCATTTCACGCCGACACCGTATTTCTTGATGGCGTTGGCCGAATCGATGGTCACCTGGTCGTTGGTAGCGTCACGATGCTCGATGCTGAGGTCGTAATATTCGAGTTTGAGGTCGAGATAAGGGTGGATCAGCTTGTCCTTGATGAACTGCCAGATGATGCGGGTCATCTCGTCGCCGTCGAGTTCGACGACCGGGTTCGCCACCTTGATCTTCGCCATGGAAAGAATGCCTCGTTGCTGGGATATGGGACGGCCTTGCCCGCGTGGCGTTCGGCCGGGGGATGCCCGCCCGTATATCAAAGCGTTTTTGGCCGCGCAAACGGCGATCGGTCACGAATGTGGGGCCGTGGCCTCCATCATTTGCGAATGCTTCATTTTAACGGCCGAATGTGGCAGGGGACGCTGAAATGCCGCAAACAGCAGTTCATTGACAATCATGCCAGCCACCGAAGACACCACCACCATTCCCGCCGCCGGTCCGGCCATCATCCTGGTCGAGCCGCAGCTCGGCGAGAACATCGGCATGGTAGCACGCGCCATGGCCAATTTCGGCTTGGTCGAGCTGCGCCTGGTCAACCCGCGCGACGGCTGGCCGAGCGAGAAGGCGCGCGCGGCCGCCAGCCGTGCCGACCATGTCATCGATGCGGTGAAGGTGTTCGACGATCTGGCCTCGGCGCTCGCCGACCTGAACTTCGTTTTCGCCACCACCGCCAGGCAGCGCGACGGCTTCAAAGCCGTGCGCGGCCCGGTGGAGGCGGGCAGGGTGCTCCGCGCCCGTCACGGTATGGGGCAGCGCACCGGCATCCTGTTCGGCCGCGAGCGCTTCGGTCTCTACAATGACGAGGTTGGCCTTGCCGACGAGATCGTCACCTTCCCGGTCGATCCTGATTTCTCCTCGCTCAACATCGCCCAGGCGGCCTTGCTGATGTCCTACGAGTGGATGAAGTCCGGCCTGGAAGACGAGACCAAAACCAACTTTGCCGGCCCAGACATGAAGCCGGCAAGCAAGGAAGAGTTGCACGGCCTGTTCGCCTATCTGGAAGGTGCGCTCGAAGCGCGCGGCTATTTCCGGCCGGCGCCGAAGAAGCCGAAGATGGTCGACAATCTGCGCACCGTGCTGACGCGCGCCGGCTTCGCCGAACCGGAGCTCAAGGTGCTGCGCGGCATCATCTCGTCGCTGGACAGATTTTCGCCGGCGATGCCGCGCGGCGACGGCTCTCCCGGCGACGATCCAAGGCGTTTGCCCGCGGCCGCCGCGCGCGCCCGCAAGGCGGAAGCGGGTCGACCGGCGCCCGACGCCAATGGCGACGACAATGACACGCCGCCGCTCGGCGGCAGGGGAACCGACAATGACTGAGCGGCCGATCCTGATGTTCGATTCCGGCATTGGCGGGCTCACCGTGCTGCGCGAGGCACGCGTCCTGATGCCCGATCGTCGCTTCATCTATGTCGCCGACGATGCCGCCTTCCCCTATGGCGCCTGGGAAGAGCCGGCGCTGAGGGCCCATATACTGGAGTTGTTCGACAAATTGCTAGACCGGTTTGCGCCGGCCATTTCGGTCATCGCCTGCAACACCGCCTCGACGCTGGTGATCGACGCGCTGCGCGAGAGATTTCCCGAGCATCCCTTCGTCGGCATGGTGCCGGCGATCAAGCCGGCCGCGGAACGCACGCGTTCCGGGCTGGTTTCGGTGCTGGCGACGCCCGGCACGGTGAAGCGTCAGTATACGCGGGATCTGATCGGCAAATGGGCGCAGAAGTGCCACGTCCGCCTGGTCGGCAGCGACAATCTGGCGGGATTGGCCGAGATCTACATGCGCGAGGGTTTCGTCGACGAAGAGGCGGTGCGCGCCGAGATCGCGCCCTGCTTCGTCGAACACGATGCGTTGCGGACCGATATCGTCGTGCTCGCCTGCACGCACTATCCCTTTCTGGCCAATCGCATGCGCAAGACGGCGCCCTGGCCGGTCGATTGGCTCGATCCGGCTGAAGCGATTGCGCGCCGGGCGCTTTCGCTTCTCGCGGACATCGATCCGAGCGGTCGTGGCGAGGTGCTCCCGGAAGGCCCCGACCTTGCTGTCTTCACATCGAAAAGAACCGATTTCCCGACCCGTCGCCTGATGCAGGGGTTCGGGCTGGCGATGTCCTGATCCTCGAAGGGAACATCACGGCGGCCGTTGCGTTTTTCTCCTGATGCAAAACGGGAGAACCGATCATGCCTGCCACCTCGAAAGCCCAGCAAATGGCCGCCGGTGCCGCACTTTCCGCAAAGCGCGGCGAGACGAAAAAGAGCGAGCTCAAGGGCGCGTCCCGGGAAATGTTCGAATCGATGAGCGAAAAGCAACTCGAGGAGTTCGCCGAGACGAAGCGCAAGGGACTGCCTGAAAAGAAATCGAAGCACTAGGTCAAAAGCCCGCGGCCAGAACCGCGGGCTTTGAATGATATGTGGGCCGCCTGGGGCCGAACTATGATCTACCAGCGCCCCCAGCAGCGCCGCACCTTGTAGCGGATGACGTGTCTGTGGCCATGCCGCCAGATCACCCTCTTCTTCACCACCACGCGGCAAACGTGGTGATGCCGGTGTCCCTGCCAATGTCTGGCTTCTGCCGGCTCCGGTGCAACCGCCACCGATCCGGCCAACACCGCCGCGCCTGCCAACGTTAGGAAGAACTTCTTCATGTGACTACAGTCTCCTTTAGCTCCAGTCCCTTCCTGATGCCGCTGGCGCAATCACCTCCCGCCACATCCGGCACTGCATCAACATCGGAAACGGTATATCGTTTGCCTTGCGCAACGCCAGGCACAAGCTTGACAGCGGTTAAAACTCGGTTTAACCAGCCGCCAACGCCGGGCAGCGATGTCCGGTGTTTGTTTTGTATACGCAAGATCAGTGAGCCTCAGACGTTTTCTGATCCTGTTTGAAATGACGTGTCCCGTGGGTTTTCCGCCGCGTTGCGTGGGAAGACCCTGTCAGGTCTCGAAAACGGAGGCCAGAGGAGGGCGCGTTTCCTTCACCCGGACCATGAGGTTCCGGGTGTGTTTGTTTTGAAAGGGAATGCGATGAGCAAGCGCGAATCCGCGAAGTACAAGATCGACCGCCGTCTTGGCGAGAACATTTGGGGCCGCCCGAAGTCCCCGGTCAACAAGCGTGAATACGGCCCCGGCCAGCATGGCCAGCGCCGCAAGGGCAAGCTTTCCGATTTCGGCCTGCAGCTGCGTGCCAAGCAGAAGCTGAAGGGTCACTATGGCGACGTCTCGGAAAAGCAGTTCCGCAAGGTTTATGAAGAGGCCGACCGCCGCAAGGGCGACACCTCCGAGAACCTGATCGGCCTGCTCGAGTCGCGTCTCGACGCGGTCGTCTATCGCGCCAAGTTCGTGCCGACCATTTTCGCCGCCCGTCAGTTCGTCAATCACGGCCACGTCAACGTCAACGGCAAGCGCGTCAACATCGGCTCGTACCGCTGCAAGCCGGGCGATGTCATCGAAGTACGTGAAAAGTCGAAGCAGCTGGTGATCGTCCTGGAGGCAGTCGGTCTCGCCGAGCGCGACGTGCCGGACTACATCGAAGCCGACCACAACAAGATGGTCGCGACCTTCGCGCGCATCCCTGGCCTGGCCGACGTTCCGTTCGCCGTGCAGATGGAACCGAACCTGGTCGTCGAATTCTATTCGCGTTGATCGAACGCATTTTACGACATCAAGAAAAGGCCGCCCTTCGAGGCGGCCTTTTCTTTGTCTGCCATGTCCGCTAATTCCGGGCGCAGCGACGTGCCGGACATTCGTCGCCCGAGGATTTTGGAACTGACGCCATGAACATGCTGCCAGACGCCGAATCGCTTGAACCAGGAACTGAAATCGAAGGTGGCTTTCATCCGCTGTTCGCCGATGTGCCGTCCTCTGTCGAATTCAACAAATTGCGCAAGCGGCTGCTGCGGCTCACGCGTCAGGCGATCGAGGATTTCTCGATGGTCAAGCCGGGCCAGCGTTGGCTGGTCGCGCTGTCGGGTGGCAAGGATTCCTACGGGCTGCTTGCCGTTCTGCTGGATCTCAAATGGCGCGGGCTGCTGCCGGTCGATTTGCTGGCCTGCAATCTCGACCAGGGCCAGCCGAATTTCCCCAAACAGATCCTGCCCGACTATCTCGCTCGATACGCCATCCCGCATCGCATCGAATATCAGGACACCTATTCCGTCGTCACCGGCAAGCTGCCCGAGGGCAGCACCTATTGTTCGCTGTGTTCGCGGCTCAGGCGCGGCCATCTCTATCGCATCGCGCGCGAGGAGGGGTGCTCGGCGCTGGTGCTCGGCCACCATCGCGAGGACATTCTCGAAACCTTCTTCATGAACCTGTTCCATGGTGGCCGTCTCGCCGCCATGCCAGCAAAGCTGCTCAACGACGAGGGCGACGTCATGGTGCTGCGGCCGCTGAGCTATTGCGCCGAAACCGACCTCGAAAAATTCGCCGCGTCGATGCGGTTCCCGATCATCCCTTGCGACCTCTGTGGCAGTCAGGAAGGTCTGCAGCGCAACGCCATGAAGGCGATGCTCGAGGATATCGAGAAGCGCATGCCCGGCCGCAAGGATACGATGCTGCGCGCGCTGTCAAACAGCAGGCCATCGCATCTGCTCGACAGAAAACTGTTCGATTTCGCAGCGCTCGATGAGACCCCAACCGCCAGGCAAGACATTTCCGATGATATTTGACGACACCGCGATCGACTGGCTGGCCGGCATTCTGGCAGAGGCGGCCCAGACCGAGATCATGCCGCGCTTTCGCCGGCTGGGCGACGGCGATATCCGGCAGAAGACATCCGCCGCCGACCTGGTGACGGAGGCTGACGTGAATGCCGAGCGGCTCGTCACCGCCAGTCTGCGCGGGCGTTATCCCCAGGCGATGATCGTCGGCGAGGAAGCCTGTTCCGACAATCCAGGGCTTCTCGACGGCCTGGGCGATGCCGATCTGGCTTTCGTCATCGATCCGGTGGATGGCACCTTCAACTTTGCTTCGGGCGTGCCGCTTTTCGGCGTCATGCTGGCCGTCGTGGTCAAGGGCGAGACCGTTGCCGGCATCATCCATGACCCTGTCGGCAAGGACTGGCTGATCGGCGCCAAGGGCGCCGGCAGCCATATCAGGCATGCGCATGGCGGTCTGGAGAAGGTGCGCGTCACGGCACCCGCGCCGCTCTCGGAAATGACCGGCTCTGTCTCCTGGCAATACATGCCGGAACCGGAACGGTCACGGCTGGCCCGCAACCAGACGAAGATCCTGTCGCAATTTGCCTACCGCTGCGCGGCGCATGAATACCGCCTGCTGGCCAGCGGCCATGCCCATTTCGTCGTCTATAACAAGCTGATGCCGTGGGATCATCTGGCCGGCGTGCTGATTCATGCCGAGGCGGGCGGCCACGCCGCGCGCTTCGACGGCAGCGCCTATCTGCCGTCGCATCTCGACGGCGGTCTGCTGGTCGCACCCGACAGGCAAAGCTGGCAGGACCTGCGCCGCGAACTCTGGGCACAATAGGATCAGCTCCCGCGCTGGCGACTAGATCGCCGGGCTGTATGCCGAAAAACAATAATTCAATGCACGTCGGTGACGTGACCTGAAACGGGCGGGTTGTGCGGCTGGAACATCTTGCCGCGCTCGGCGATGAAGATCATCAGCAATGCCGCGACCGAGACGCTGCAGAAGCCGGCGGCCAGCGGCGTCACCGTGCCGTTGAAGGCCTGACCGATCAGCGTGCCAAGAATGCCGCCGAGAAAGGTCTGCATGAAACCGAGGATGGATGACGCCGTGCCGGCCAGTTGGCCGAGCGGTTCCATGGCCAACGCGTTGAAATTGGCGCCGAGCGCACCGAACGGAAGCATGGCGCCGGCAAAGAACGTGATGAACAGCCAGAGCGGCATCTTCATTTCGATCGAAACGACCAGCCAGGCCAGGCTGACGACCAGAAACAGCAGCAGCGCGCTCTGCGACAGGCGGCGCATGCCGATACGGCCGACAAGCCGAGAGTTCAGATAGTTGGAGAAAGCAAGAACGCCCGCGACCCCGGCGAAGATGACCGGGAACATCTCACCGACGTTGAATATGTCGACATAGATCTGCTGTGCCGAGGCGATGAAGCCGAACATGGCGCCGAAAATGAAGGTGCTGGCGAAGGCGTAGCAGATGGCGATGCGGTTGGTGAGCACGATGCGAAACCCGCCGACGATGGCGTTGACGGTCAGCGGCCGGCGATATTCGGGATGCAGCGTTTCGGGCAGGCGCAGCAGCGACCATGCCGACACGATCAGCGCGCCGGCGGCCATGGTGACAAAGATCCAGTGCCAGGTCGCGAACAGCATGATGAACTGGCCGATCCCCGGCGCCACGACCGGAATGGCCATGAACACCATGAAGATCAGCGACATCACCTCGGCCATGCGTCGGCCGTCAAATGTGTCGCGCACGATCGAGACGGCGATGACGCGTGTGGCGGCCGCGCCAATGCCTTGCACGGCCCGGCACAAGAGAAGCGTTTCAAAGCTTGGCGCTATGGCGGCCGCGGCAGCCGCCGCCACGTAAATGATCAGCCCGGCGACAAGCGGTGCGCGACGGCCGAAACGGTCCGACACCGGCCCAAAGAACAACTGGCCGCCGCCGAAGCCGAGAATGTAGGCGGTGACCACATACTGCCGGTGGTTTTCATTCTCGACGCCGAGCGATGCGCCGATCTGCTGCAGGGCCGGCAGCATGATGTCGATCGCCAGCGAATTCAGCGCCATCAGCGCAGCGCACAGCGCGATGAATTCCCAGCGCGGAATAGGCAGCTTGCTTGCCGATTGCGTCGCTGCTGCTGGCTGGTCCACGGCAAGTCCGATCTCTCAAACGAAAACGCGCCGGCGGGCCGGCGCATTGGCTCGTCTTGGTCCCGACGTCAGGACATAAAAATTGCCGAGGTGAGATGGCCCCGACGCCTGGCGCATGACCCCGAAAATCGAACTCAATTTTCGGAGAGCATCATGCACGCACGAAGAAAAGTCAGGCGGCGCCTTTGACGCCGACACCCTTTTCGACGAGGAATGTCTGCAGTTCGCCCGCCTGGAACATCTCGCGGACGATGTCGCAGCCGCCGACGAATTCACCCTTGACGTAGAGCTGCGGGATTGTCGGCCAGTTGGAATATTCCTTGATGCCCTGGCGCAGTTCGGCGGAGTCCAGGACGTTCACGCCCTTATAGTCGGCTCCAATATAGTCGAGGATCTGCACGACCTGGCCGGAAAACCCGCACTGCGGGAAACCGGGCGTGCCCTTCATGAAAAGGACGACGTCGTTGCCCTTCACTTCATTGTCGATGTAGTCGTTGATACCGGTCATGGACGATCCTTTCACGCCTGTGGGAGTCAGGCTCGAAGCATGTCCTTCAAATAAACCCATCGATTGCCCGAAACAAGACGTTAGCCGTGCCGTGGCTGAAATGGCGCAAAGGATGGGCCGTCTTGGGCCAAGCGGCCTGAGGCGCATCCTGGCCGTCTCTGCGTGTCGGGTAGAAATGCCTTAGTCCGGTACACTGGTCTGCAGCGCCAGCGCGTGCAGCACGCCGCCCATATTGCCCTTCAGCGCGTCATAGACCATCTGGTGCTGCTGGACGCGGCTCTTGCCGCGAAAGCTCTCGGCCACCACCTCGGCAGCGTAGTGGTCACCGTCACCGGCCAGGTCGCGGATCGTGACCTTGGCGTCCGGAATGCCGTCCTTGATCAGTTTTTCGATGTCGTGGGCATCCATTGCCATGGCAAAATCCTGTTTCGAGCGGCCGGCCGGCGGCCATGCGATGTGACTCGCCAGAGCCTAGAGCCTTTCCGGTCCGGATTGAAGCTGTTCTGTCCCGCCACGGGCAAGACGGCTTCAGAACGGGCCTAAGCCCCTGGACTTGCTTCGTCCTCGGCAACCTCCTCGCGCGTCGAGAAAGCGCGGCCGAGACTGAAGGCCAGCACATAGAGCGGAACGTTGATGACCAGGCTGACGATGGGGAGATAGCTGGTCATCTGCCAGAGCGGCGAGAAGAACGCCTGGCCGTGGCCGTCACAGACAAGCGAGGAGCCGTACTCCCACAGTCCCCCTATGACCACCGCAACGGCGAAGAGCTTGACGCAGGTGACAATATGCCTTGCCCGCTCCGCCTCCGGTGAAAGGCGGTCCCATAGTACCAGGCACAGGACCGGAACCGCATAGATCACGTTCTGCACGGCAAGCATCGGAATGGCGCCGTTGGCCGCGGCAAGAAACTCATCGCGTGTTTCCAGCCGAGCGCAAACCTCGCTTGAGGTCGTCGACAGCAGGAAAAAGACGAACGGTCCGAGGAACCAGAAGAAGAACAGCGACGGCCAGAAAACGACTGCAAGCAGCGCCCGGGCAGCCAGTCTGGTCAACTGGCCTGATCCATGAAACGGGGGAACCAGCCTTCGTGGGCGGCGGTGAGTTCGCTGACCGGGATTGCTCGCGCCCCGCCGAGTTTCAGTGCGTTGCCGCCAGTCGAGCCGATCCACGGCGCGAAAATGCCGAGCTCGCTTTGCTGCTTGCGGATGGCATCCCATTCATCGCCATGCGGGTCGATCGACAGCGTCAGGAGATAGCGGCCCTGATCCTCGCCGAACCAGACCGGGATCGGATCGGTGCCGACAAGCCCGGGGACAGTCGCGCCGATGCCGGACGCCATCGCCATTTCGGCCAGAGCCACCGCGATGCCGCCGTCGGAAACGTCGTGCGCCGCCGTGACGATACCGGACGCAATCAACGCGCGCACATGGTCGCCGACGCGCTTTTCATGCTCGAGATCGACCGGCGGCGGCGGGCCATCCGTGCGGCCGTGGATGTCGCGCATATAGACCGACTGGCCGAGATGCGTTCCCCAGGAGGCGGGCGCGCCGACCAGCAGGATCATCTGGCCCTCGGCGGCGAAGCCGGTGCGCACCATCTTCGACCAGTCGGCGATCAGGCCGACGCCGCCGATCGTCGGTGTCGGCAGGATGCCCTGGCCGTTGGTTTCGTTGTAGAGCGAGACATTGCCGGAGACGATCGGGAAGCCGAGCGCACGGCAGGCATCGCCAATGCCTTTCACCGCGCCGACCAGTTGACCCATGATCTCGGGCCGTTCCGGATTGCCGAAATTGAGGTTGTCGGTGGCGGCGAGCGGCAAGGCGCCCGTCGCGGTCAGGTTGCGCCAGCATTCGGCCACCGCCTGCTTGCCGCCCTCATAGGGATCGGCTTCGCAGTAGCGCGGCGTCACGTCGGAGGAGAAGGCGAGCGCCTTGGTCGCATGGCCATCGACGCGCACCACGCCGGCGTCACCGCCCGGAAGCTGCAGCGAATTGCCCTGGATCAGCGTGTCGTATTGCTCCCACACCCAGCGGCGCGACGACAGATCCGGTCCGCCGAGCAGCTTCAGCAGCGCATCGGCAACATCGGCCTGCGGAATGTCATTGGCGGCAAGCGGCGCCGGCTTCTTGGACTCGACCCAGGGCCTGTCGTATTCGGGTGCCTTGTCGCCAAGGTCCTTGATCGGCAGGTTGGCGACCTCGTCGCCCTGGTGCAGAACCCGGAAGCGCAGATCGTCGGTGGTCTTGCCGACGATGGCGAAGTCGAGGCCCCATTTGTGGAAGATCGCCTCGGCCTCCTTTTCCTTCTCGGGGCGCAGCACCATCAGCATGCGCTCCTGGCTTTCCGACAGCATCATCTCATAGGCACTCATGCGCTCTTCGCGCACCGGCACCTTGTCGAGATCGAGCTCGATGCCGAGGTCGCCCTTGGCGCCCATTTCGACCGCCGAGCAGGTGAGGCCGGCCGCGCCCATGTCCTGGATGGCGATGACCGCGCCCGAAGCCATCAGTTCGAGGCACGCCTCCAGCAGGCATTTTTCGGTGAAGGGGTCGCCGACCTGCACCGTGGGGCGCTTCTCGTCGATCTTGTCGTCGAATTCAGCCGAGGCCATGGTGGCGCCGCCGACGCCGTCGCGGCCGGTCTTGGCGCCGAGATAAACGACCGGCAGACCAACGCCCTTGGCTTCCGACAGGAAGATCGCATCGGTCTTGGCAAGGCCCGCGGCAAAGGCATTGACCAGGATGTTGCCGTTGTAGCGGGCGTCGAAATTGACCTCGCCGCCGACGGTCGGCACGCCGAAGGCGTTGCCGTAGCCGCCGACGCCTGAAACCACGCCTGAGACGAGGTGCCTGGTCTTGGGATGGTCGGGGGCGCCAAAACGCAGCGCATTCATCGCCGCGATGGGCCGCGCGCCCATGGTGAAGACGTCGCGCAATATGCCGCCGACGCCGGTCGCGGCCCCTTGATAGGGTTCGATGTAGGAGGGGTGGTTGTGGCTCTCCATCTTGAAGACGACGCAGTCGCCGTCACCGATGTCGACCACGCCGGCGTTCTCGCCTGGACCCTGGATGACCTGTGGGCCTGTGGTAGGCAAGGTACGCAGCCACTTCTTGGAGGATTTGTATGAGCAATGCTCATTCCACATCGCCGAGAAGATGCCGAGTTCGGTGAAGCTCGGCTCGCGGCCGACGAGATCGAGGATGCGCTGATACTCATCGGGCTTCAGCCCGTGCGCGGCGATGAGCTCGGGGGTGATCGGCACGGAATTGGAAATGGTCATGGGCGGCGATTTGTGTCCATGGAAGCGGGGATTTTGAGTCCCCTCTTATCGCAAGCTTTGCGGCCGATACACCCATGGATTGACGAAAAAAGCAGGAAAGCCGGACAAAGCCACGAAGGGACTTAGGAGAAGCTGTCGTAGCCGGCGCGGCCCTCGTCGAGAAGCCGCCGGATGACCGCAACGCCTTCGGCAATGTCCTTGCGCTGTCTTGGCTGCGAAACGCCGAAACGGACGCCATGGAAAACCTGCTCGGAGCGGCCCGCCCTGAATTCGTCCTCGTCGTCGAGCAGCACGCCATGTTCGAGGCAGGCGTTCTTGAATGTGCCGGAAAGCCACGGATCAGGCAGGGTGAGCCAGACGAAAGGCACCTTGTCGTGCGCCTTGAATTCAAATCCGGCCAAAGTCTCGCGCACGATCGCGATGCGGGCGCTGATTTCGGCGATGCTGCGCTTGCGTATCTCTGCGGCCTGGCCGGACAGCACCAGCCGGGCATTCACCTCCGCCAGCAGGAAGGGCATGCCGCCCGTCATCATCTTGTGGGCGACGCGGATGCGATGGCGATAAGCGGATGGGCAGGAGAGCCAACCGCCGCGAATGCCGGCCGCCACCGATTTCGACAGGCCGCCGGCGACAATGGTGCGTTCGGGCGCATATTCGGCAAGCAGCGGCGTCGGGTCGTCTGTGAGGTCGCCGTAAAGGTCGTCTTCGATGAGGATGACATTGTACTCGCGCGCCACCCGGGCGATTGCCTCGCGGCGCGTGGCCGACAGCGTCACCAGCGTCGGATTCTTGGCTGTCGGCATCAGGAAGACCATCTTGGGATGTTTTTGAGCACAGACGCGCTCGAAATCGGCCGGGTCGAGGCCTTCCCCGTCCGATGCCACAAGCGCGGTGCGCCGGCCGATCAGGCCGGCGCTGCGCGATATCTGCGAATAGGTGAGATGCTCGAAGGCAACATAATCGCCGGGTGTGGTCAGCGCTGCGATCGCCGCCATCACAGCGGCATGGGTGCCGAGCGTCGGAACGATGGTGTCGGCGGTTGGCCGGAAGGAATTCCGCGACAACCAGCGGGCGCCGGCTTCGCACCAGCGGTCTGGAAAATCCCGCGTATAGCTTGAAATCTCATGCGGATGATCCTGTGCCGTGCGCGACAGGACATCGGCGACAATGGCGCCCTGGCCGATGTCCGGCGCTGCCGTGCTGTCGAACCGCAGCTTGTCTCGGGGCACATCGATGTAACGCGTGCCTTCGGCGCTGACGTCGGGAACCAATAAGTCCTGCGTGATCCCCCCGGCGCGCTGGCCGAGCACATAGGTTCCGCGCCCGACTTCGCCGCTCACCAGCCCGCGCTCGCGCAGCAATTGATAGGCCCGGCCGACCGTGCCGACGGTGGTGCCTATGTCGTAGGCGAGATCGCGTTGCGGCGGCAGCTTTGCACCCGCGTCGATAACACCTCGGTCGATGTCGGTTTCGATGGAATCCGCCAGGCGTTGATACAGCGGGCCTGAGCCGGCGGTGAGATCTGGAAGCCAATTTGTCATGGTGACAATTTTCTATATTGCACCGGAATGTGAGTCAATACATATCATCGGCGTGAAGAAAAGGGTACAATTGAGAGTTCCGGTAGAAAGAAAATGAATACAATCGCGACAATCCCTCATTCGAGGGCCGAGTTACCACGTCAACCAGCACACCCGTCGGGCCTGCGCGGCTTTGTCAGCCGTCTGGTGCGCGTGGTCGGGTCGCTGGCGAGATGGATCGGCAATCTGCTGGAGCGCCGGCGCAGCCGGCTGGCATTGCTGGAAATGACCGACGATCAGCTCAAGGATATCGGCATCTCGCGCTGCGATGCCCATCGCGAGGGGCTCAGGCCTTTCTGGGACTAGCGTGAACGGATTTCGAAAAGACCATCGCCAGGAGCGAAAGCCATGATCTCGAACCGGAACATCAGCTAACGATTGCCGCCCGGCGCCCGCAGGCGTGAAACGCTGCGGTCCGCAAGGACCGCGATGACGCACAGCACGAGAAAAAGCCCGGTGATGGCAAGCGCCGAGAGGGCGACGCTGGCTGGACCGTTCTTGGCGACATCGAGGAAGGGGTAGGGCACCTCGCCGGCGAGCGGCGCCCGCGCCAGCACATAGACCAGATAGGCCACGGGATAGAGCACCCACCAGGAAATGTCGCTCCACCGCGTCCTGCCGTCGGCGCCTTCTATCAGCCACCACAGCACGAATAGCACCGGCGTCACATAGTGCAGAAGAACATCGCAGAGCAGGAAGAGCCCCTGTGGCTGCCACAGCCGCGCCAGCACCGTCGCATAAACGATGAAGACCAGTGTGGTCGAAACCGCGACGACCGTCCGCATTCGTGGTCCGGCGAAGGCCGGCAGCCACGCATAGCCAGTGGGCGACAACAGCGATGTGTACACCAACACCGCGCCGATGTTGGTCAGGATGGTGAAGAAGCTGAAATAGAAGACGATCGAGCCAGTCAGGCTGCGGCCGGCTTCCATCGATGCTGGAATGGTGATGCGGAACTGCAGGACGAGCCCGGCCAGACCTATGACCAGACCGGCTAGCTGCAGAAAGCGACCCATGGCTAGGCGGTCGCGGCGCAGGCCGGGTTGCCGCCTTGCCAGCGGGCGATATCCGAGCCGATGCGCGCGCCGAGCGGGTCGTTCATCAGCGGTCCGAACGCGTCGACGCGGCTTGAATTGCCTTGCGCCTGAACGACCAGCAATGGTTTGCCACCATAGTGCTTGGCGGGCACCAGCAGGAAACGCGGCGTGCCGCTGAACGAGTTCAGTTCGTTGGCCATCTGGTATTGCTTGAAGGCCGGGTCCTTGCTGGCGATCCAGCATTTATGGGCGGATATCGCCACCTGTTCCATGGCCAGCAACGAGGCGCTCTTGCCCGAGGGGACAGGCGTGCTCTTTGGGGTCGATTGGCAGGAAGCCAGGGCAAAGCCCGCCGCGGCGACGAAGGCGATCGTCTTGCTCTTGATCAAGCGGCACCCATCTCAAGTTCGGACAGAAAGATCTTCAAGCCGTCGGTCATCTCGCCCCACACCCGCGACAATGCCGGGTGTTGCAGGGCGATTTGTTCGTAAGCTTCGAATTTGGGATAGGCGTCGAGCAGGTCGTGGCGGCCTGTCATCGCCCGGAAATTGTTGAAGATGAACCGCGTCGGCGTCAGCCAGGCATCGGCGAAGCTGATGTCGTTGCCGAGCGCGAAGGGGCCTTGCGCCATGCGCGCCTCGATTGCCGTCAGTCCGTGGTGCAGGCGGACGAACTGGGCGTCGATCTCGACATTGTTTCGCTTCTGCACGAAATGAAGTTCGAAAAGCTTCATCGTCGGGGTGAGGACATCGAGGTCGGTGATACGGGCGAACATGCGCACCAGCGCACGGTCCTTGGAATCGGGCGGTAGCAACGCCGGCTCCGGAAAGCGCTCCTCGAGATACTCGGCGATGACCACCGATTCGATGATCGTTTCGCCCGAACCGGTGATCAGAACCGGAATCCGGTTCAGCGGCGAAATGGCGCGAAACTCTTCGGGGATCGGAAAACCGGGTGGCGGGGCAATGATCTTGAGCGGAACGTCCTTGATGTAGGCCAGAGCCCGCACGATCGACGAATAGGGCGACAACGGCCGCGAATACAGTTTCATGACCGTCTCTCTCCCCAATGAAGCGGACTTGCCCAATAAAATGGGCTGGAATGCCCGGCTGTTTTCAAGGCGTTCGCCTCGACGACGTCAGGCGGCAATGCCGAGCGCGCTCTCGAACAGCGCGCGGCCGTCGTTGCCGCCATGCGCTGCCTCGATCAGGTTTTCCGGATGCGGCATCAGGCCGAGCACATTGCCGCGCTCGTTGATGATGCCGGCGATGTCGTTGATCGAGCCGTTCGGATTGGTGCCTTCGGCGTAACGAAACACCACTTGGCCTTCGCCTTCGAGGCGGGCAAGCGTCTCGGCATCGGCGAAGTAGTTGCCGTCGTGATGCGCGACCGGCGAGCGGATGATCTGGCCCGGCTGATAGCGGCGGGTGAACATGGTGTTGGCGTTGGCGATCTGCAGCTTGACCTGCCGGCAGACGAATTTCAGTGAAGTGTTGCGCATCAACGCGCCAGGCAGCAGGCCGGCCTCGACCAGGATCTGGAAGCCGTTGCAGACACCGATGACCATCACGCCCTTGGCAGCCTTTTCGGCGACGGCCCGCATCACAGGCATGCGCGCGGCGATCGCACCACAGCGCAGATAGTCGCCGAAGGAGAAGCCGCCCGGAATGGCGATCAGGTCGACATCGGGGATTTCGGTGTCGGTCTGCCAGACGGTGGCTGGCGCCTTGCCGGAAATCTTGGTCAGCGCCGCGATCATGTCGCGGTCGCGGTTGAGGCCAGGAAGAAGGACGACGGCTGATTTCACGTCAGGCAATCTCCACCGCGTAATTCTCGATCACCGTATTCGCCAGCAGCTTGTCGCACATGGCCTTGAGATCGGCCTCGGCCTTGGCCTTGTCGCTTTCCGCCAGTTCGACGTCGAACACCTTGCCCTGCCGCACAGCGCCGACGCCTCCGAAGCCCAGCCCGGACAGCGCGTGTTCGATGGCCTTGCCTTGCGGGTCGAGAACGCCGTTTTTGAGGGTGACGGTAATGCGGGCCTTGATCACGCTGGACATGCTCCTGTTCTGGGTATCGGGGCGCAAGCCGCTATCAGTGCGGCTTGCCTTTGACGCCTTCGGTCGAGGCGACAAGCACCGGGCCCGTGGGGCGAACGGGCTCGTTCTCGTTCATGATTCCGAGGCGGCGGGCAACTTCCTGGTAGGCTTCGACGAGGCCACCCATGTCGCGGCGGAAACGGTCCTTGTCGAGCTTGTCATGCGTGGCCACGTCCCACAGGCGGCAGGAATCCGGCGAAATCTCGTCGGCGACCACGATACGCATCATGTCGCCCTCGAACAGGCGGCCGCACTCGATCTTGAAGTCGACGAGCTGGATGCCGACGCCCATGAACAGGCCGGAAAGGAAGTCGTTGACGCGGATGGCGAGCGCCATGACGTCGTCGATCTCCTGCGGGCTCGCCCAGCCGAACGCGGTGATGTGCTCTTCCGAGACCATCGGATCGTCGAGCGCGTCGGCCTTGTAGTAGAATTCGATGATCGAGCGCGGCAGGACGGTGCCTTCCTCGATGCCGAGGCGCTTGGACAGCGAACCGGCGGCGACGTTGCGCACCACCACTTCGAGCGGGATGATCTCGACTTCCTTGATCAACTGCTCGCGCATGTTGAGCCGGCGGATGAAGTGGGTCGGAATGCCCATGCGGTTGAGGTGGTTGAAGATGTGCTCGGAAATACGGTTGTTGAGCACCCCCTTGCCGTCGACGACCTCATGTTTCTTCTTGTTGAACGCGGTTGCGTCGTCCTTGAAGAACTGGATGAGCGTACCCGGCTCGGGTCCCTCATAGAGGATCTTGGCCTTGCCTTCATAAATGCGGCGGCGATTTTTCATCTGATTTTTCTCTGGATTTCCGGACAGGCGGCAAGCGACCATTTCCTGTCCGTCTGCCTGAAATAGTGCGGCTACGGTAGGGTTCAATGCCGGGTCTATCCCAATCACACCATTTGCTCAATCGGCAAATCCTTCCAATCAACCGCTTTCGGGATCGAAATGCCGCAGCGCAGCATGCGACGAAGCGTATTGACCGGCTCGCGACCTTTTGGTTTGTGCTTCGTCAACACATATAGATCATCACCAGCGAATCGATTTCCACCGGAGGGATGCCATGAGCAGCATGAAGGACCGCGAAGAGGGCTTTGAGCGCAAATTCGCATTCGACGAGGAACTTCGGTTCAAGGCCTCGGCGCGCCGCAACAAGGCGCTCGGCCTGTGGGCCGCCGAAAAACTCGGAAAGTCGGGCGCCGACGCCGAAGCCTATGCCAAGGAAGTGGTCGTCGCCGACATCGAGGAAGCCGGCGACCATGACGTGTTCCGCAAGATCCGCAAGGATTTCGATGCGGCCGGTGTCGACCAGTCGGACCATCAGATCCGCCGCACCATGGACGAGTTGATGGCGCAGGCGATCGAGCAGATCAAGAACACCTGATCCAACGACACTCTGGACCAATCGACCGCCTGGCCTATCCGGGCGGTTTTTCTTTGCCTTTGCAGCGGTTTCCGGCTGAAACTGCTGACGTTAACGAGGAAAGACCAGATGTCCCTGAAGTCCCGCCTTGCGGCCGATGAAACGCTGTTCACCGCATGGTCCGGCGTGCCGGATGCCTTGACTGTCGAGATCGTCGCCAAGCAGGGTTTTGATGCCGTCACGCTCGACATGCAGCATGGCGGCCACCACGAGGACAGCGTCTTGCGCGGCCTCGTGCCGGTGCTCGCCACAGGCAAACCGGCGCTGGTGCGCATTCCCGTCGGCCGCTTCGACATGGCAAGCCGCGCGCTCGATTTCGGCGCCGAGGCTGTCATTGCGCCAATGGTGAATTCGGTGGCCGATGCGAAGCTGTTCGCCGCCGCCATGAAATATCCGCCGCTCGGCGAGCGCTCGTGGGGGCCGACCTATGCCTTTCCGCGCCATGGCAAGGGCGACCAGGCCGAATGGCTGCGCGACAGCAACCAGCGCACCATGGCCTTCGCCATGGTCGAGACCCGCGCGGCTCTCGACGCGCTCGACGGCATCCTCGACACGCCGGGCATAGACGGAATCTTCCTCGGGCCATCCGATTTCTCGATCGCGTGGAGCAACGGCGCCACGGTCAATTCAACGCTGGAAAGCATGATGGAGACCGTCGCCTCGGTCGCCGAACGCACCCGCAAGGCCGGCAAGCACGCCGCGATCTATGTTGTCGAGCCGGCGATCGCCGGCCGCGTCGTGTCGATGGGCTACCGGCTGCTGGCCATGGGCTCCGAACACGCTCTGATCGGGCTCGGTGCCAAAACCCTGCTGAAGAGCGTCAGGGATTCGATCGGCTCCTGAGTGAGGGAGCCCTGGCCAAACAACTCAGGCCTTTAAGTCCGTCAGGAACTTGGCGAAGGTCATCGAGCCCTCGGGCCACGGCCCGAAGCCGGAATCGACGTTGAGATGACCGGTTTCGCCGGCATCGATGAACAGCGAACCCCACGCGCCGGCAATGTCCTCCGCGACATCGAACGCGCAGAACGGGTCGTTGCGGCTGGCGATCACCATGGAGGGAAACGGCAGCGGCTCGCGCGGGTAAGGGCCGAAGGTCATCAGGTGCCTGGGCCGCATCTCGGGATTGGCAACGTCGGGCGGTGCCACGAAAAAGGCTCCCGCAACCGGTTTCTTGAAATGCGGAATGGCTTGCACCGCCGCGGCGACGCCGAGCGAGTGAGCGACGATGACAACCGGCCGCTCGGCCTCGTTGACCGCCTTGGCCACGTTCGCCGTCCAGTCGTCGCGCACCGGCTTCGACCACTCCGCCTGCTCGACCCTGCGCGCCGTTGACAATTTCGACTGCCAGCGGCTTTGCCAATGATCGGGGCCGGAATTGGTGTAACCCGGCACGATGAGAATATCTGCTTCCTTGACCTTCATGGCGCTGAGATAGCGAGCGGCGCCGCTTCATGCAACGGTCATAGCCTGCGCTCTTGATCACAATGGTGAACACGATGTTCGCTTCTTGCCATCTTGTGTGAACGATGCCGATGGACGATCTGTCATAAGGAAAAGAAACAGCCGTGTGCGAAAACCCCGATTTTTGGGACTGACACGACGTAAGATGATTGGCGGCGCGGGGCTCTTGACCTTGGGAGTTTCACCGCGGACCGGCCGAACGGAGCATTTGATGAGCGAATTGCCTTTTGCCGCCACCACCCCGGTCAGCGTTGCCCGCGTCGGGTTGAAGGCGCGCGACGCCGAAAGTCTGGCCGCCTATTATCGCAAAGTCGTCGGACTGCAGGAGCTTAGCCGTGCCGACGGCGCGATCACCTTGGGCGCCGCCAACCGGCCGTTGCTCGTCCTCGAGCCGGATCCTTCGGCGAAGCCCGACGATCCGCGCGGCGCCGGCCTGTTTCACACGGCATTCCTGTTGCCCAGCCGTGCGGATCTCGGCCGCTGGATCAACCATGCCATCGCCAACAAGATCGCCATCGATGGTGCATCCGACCATCTGGTCAGCGAAGCGCTGTACATGACCGACCCGGAAGGTAATGGCATCGAGATCTATTCGGACCGCCGTCCGCAGGACTGGAAATGGAATGGCGACAAGGTGGCCATGGCGACGGAGCGGCTGAACATCCCGGCCGTCGTTGCCGAAGTGCCGGCGGGTGACGCCGGTTGGCAAGGCGCGCCGGAAAACAGCATTGTCGGCCATGTCCACCTGCGCGTTGGCAGGCCGGAAGACGCCGAAGCCTTTTGGAACAAGGAATTCGGCTTTGACACGGTGGCGAAATACGGCAGCCAGGCGGTGTTCCTGTCGTCGGGCGGTTATCACCACCATATCGGCGCCAATGCCTGGCAGAGTGCCGGCGCCGGCCGCCGCGACGCCGCTCGCTCGGGCCTTGCCTGGGTCGAGATGCGTTCGGACAATGTGACCGGCGAAACGACCCGCGAGGACCCGTGGGGCACGGTGATCAGGACCGTTCCCGGCAAGGCCTGATCCGGCACTGGCAACACCAGGCAAAAGAGGCCCGCCGGCCAGTGGCCGGGGCGGGCCTCTTTTTTATGCTGGACGGCTCAAGCCTCCCCAAACACCCGATTGAAGATCGTGTCGACATGCTTGGTGTGGTAGCCCAGGTCGAATTTCTCGCGGATCTCGGCTTCCGGCAAGGCAGCGGTCACTTCCTTGTCTGCCAGCAGTTCTTCAAGAAAATCAGCGCCTTGCTCCCACACCTTCATGGCGTTGCGCTGCACCAGCCGGTAGGAGTCTTCCCGCGACAGGCCGGCCTGCGTCAGCGCCAGCATCACGCGCTGCGAATGCACCAGGCCGCGGAACTTGTTCATGTTCTTCAACATGTTCTCGGGATAGACGAGCAGCTTGTCGACGACACTGGTCAGCCGTGACAAGGCGAAATCGAGCGTCACGGTGGCGTCCGGCCCGATCATGCGCTCGACCGAGGAGTGCGAAATGTCGCGCTCATGCCAGAGTGCCACATTCTCCATCGCCGGCAGCGCCATGGACCGCACCATGCGGGCAAGGCCGGTGAGGTTTTCGGTCAGCACCGGGTTGCGCTTGTGCGGCATCGCCGACGAGCCTTTTTGGCCGGGCGAAAAATACTCTTCCGCCTCAAGCACTTCGGTGCGCTGCAGGTGGCGGATTTCGATCGACAGCCGCTCGATCGAGGAGGCGATGACGCCGAGAGTGGCGAAGAACATGGCATGGCGGTCGCGCGGGATCACCTGCGTCGACACCGGCTCCGGCTTGAGCCCGAGCTTTGCCGCGACATGTTCCTCGACATAGGGGTCGATGTTGGCGAAGGTGCCGACCGCGCCCGAAATCGCGCAGGTGGCAATGTCCTCACGCGCATGCACCAGCCGCTCGCGGCAGCGCGAGAACTCGGCATAGGCTTGCGCCAGTTTGATGCCGAAGGTCGTCGGCTCGGCATGGATGCCGTGGCTGCGGCCGATCGTGACAGTGTCCTTGTGCTCGAAGGCTCGGCGCTTGAGCGCCGCAAGCAGGCCATCGATGTCGGCGAGCAGGATGTCGCTGGCCCGGCTGAGTTGCACGGCAAAGCAGGTGTCGAGAACGTCCGACGAGGTCATTCCCTGGTGGATGAAGCGGGCGTCCGGTCCGACGAATTCGGCAAGATGGGTGAGGAAGGCGATGACGTCATGCTTGGTGACGCGCTCGATCTCGTCGATGGCCTCCACGTTGAATTTCGCGGCACTGCCCTTTTCCCAGATGGTTTTCGCCGCTTCCTTGGGGATGACGCCGAGCTCGGCCAGTGCGTCGCACGCATGGGCCTCGATCTCGAACCAGATGCGGAACCGGGTTTCCGGCGACCAGATGGCGACCATTTCCGGTCGGGAATAGCGTGGGATCATCGGTCGGTCCTGACGTGTCGAGGAGTTTGCCCGCGTCCTAACAGAGGCAGACAAAATGCTCAACGCCGCTGCCGCGCAAACCAGACGCTCGCGGCAAACAAGGCGACGAAACCAATCGGAAAATACAGCCGGATGCCCAGCACCACGAACTGGTAGAGCGCCACCAGCGTGGTGAAGACGAACTGGAAGGCCCAGGTGAGGGTGAAAGCGGGCGCATGCCATTCGGCATAGTAGGAGCGGTATTGCAGGGCAAACAGTCCGCCGGTGAGGCCCATGGTCGCGGCGGCAAGGCACACGAATGCCGCCGCGAAGGCGACCTCCCGGTGCCTTCCGAGCGAGAACAGCCGCGCCGCGAACAGGCCAACCGGAAAGCCGAGTGCTCCGCCGCTTGCAAACAGCAACGACACGGTGCGGATTTTCTCCGGCGTCTCCCAGGCGTCAAGGTTGACGAGCACGCTGGCGCCCATCGTCATGGCCCACAACAAGGCGCCGAAAAGAGCTGTCTGCCACCTTGGCAAGGCGCGGCGGATGCAGTTCGGGGCGCGGCTGCGGGTGGCGGCGTGCGGTGTCACAGGCGGTCAGTCACCGCGATCCAGCGAAAGTCCGGCCCCTCGAAGCCATATTGGCGCACCGCGATCAGCACCGCATAGGCGCTGAGACTATCCATTGAAAACGTCTGCACCGCGCCGATCCGGTAGCCGTTCGGGCATCCCCGGCTCTTGGGGATCGACTTGTCCTCATGCAGCAGCTTGGTCGTGCCGCCATCCTGCGCCTCGATGCGCAGCAGCCGAAAGCCGTTGATCTCGCCCTGGCTCTCGCAGCCTTCAGTGTTGTTCATGCCGATCTCGTCGAGCCGAAACTCGAGCGGTGGGTCGACCGGTGAAAAGATCGGACGCGGATTGACCACCATCCGGTGCGGATCGGCCGAAAGCTCGGTCACCGGGTTGAAACCCGCGGTGATGCCCTTGTTGGCGGTCAGCTCCGCCTCGCTGACAATGGCCTCGCCTTTCTGCCGTGCCTGAAGGCGCGCCGCGTCGAGCTTGGCATTCTCGTCGTCGAGCCGGACCCGGATCGGGGTGCCCTTGAGAAAACTGTCGGTGCTGGTGTCGATGTAGTAGCGGTTGGCGTAAGGGAAGCCAGACCCGTCCTGCACGCCATATTCCTCGAAGGCGAACACGCCGCCATCCTTGGTGAAACCGAGGATTTCGAGCGCGGCGACGTCGCCGGCATGGGCGGCGATCGACGTCGCAAACTGCGCAAGCAGGAAGACGGCAAACGGAAAAAGCAGTCGCATCGGTTCGTCACTCCGGCAGCCGGTGACCGTGTCAATCCCCTACCACGACGGAATCAAAACGTCGTGCGGTCTGAAAGCAGATGCATCCAATCGGCCCGTCATTTGTTATTGTCGGCAGTCCCAATGGAGAACCACCATGACCGACACCAGCAAAATTCGTGAGCATATGGAAGTCGTCGGCGCCGATGGCGTGCATGTCGGCACCGTCGACAAGGTCGATGGCAAGCGCATCAAACTGACCAGGGCCGACAGCGGCGAGGGTGCCCACAAGGGCCATCACCACTACATTCCCCTGAGCCTTGTTGCCGAGGTGGATGGCAAGAAGGTGTGGCTGTCCGCGAATTCGGATGTCGCGGTGACGTTCGAGGAAGAAAAGTCCGATCCGGTCTGATCGACCACTTCACCCCAGGCGTGACGACCAGACGGGAAACAGGTCGCCGTCGGCTGGCCTCGCCGCGTGGACGCCGCGGCTGATGGCGCGCGCCATGGTGGCACCGGCCGCTGCATAGAGATCGATTGCCGCGTCCGCGGTGAGTTCGATGCCACTCTGGCCGGTTGCCAGCGCGAACACGAGGTCGCCATCGGCAGGCGTATGTGTCGGCCAGATGGCGCGCACGAAGCCGTCATGCGCTGATATCGCCAGGCGTTTCGCTGCGGCCTTGGTGAGAACCGCGTCCGTGGCAATGACGGCGATGGTCGTGTTGCCACCGGTCTCCATCTGCCTTTCGACATCCTTGTCGCGGAATTTCAGCAGGATCTTTCTGGCGTCATCCGGCATTGGCGAGGGGTAGCCAAGTCCGCCGAATTCGTCACCGATTTCGAACGGAGCGGCCCAGAAATAACGGGTTCGGCCGACGGTCACCGAGCCGGTCGGGTTGACGGCCGCCAGAGCCCCGACCGTGACGCCGCTTTCCAGCAGCGTCGAGGCCGAGCCGAGGCCACCCTTCAGTCCCGCAGTCAAAGCCCCGGTGCCGGCGCCGATCGTGCCGAGCTGGAAATCGGCTGTGGCGGTTTGCGCCGCTTCATAACCGAGGTCGCGATAGGGTGGATAGCGGCCCCAATCCTTGTCGCCGCCATTGCGCAGGTCGAACAGGATCGCTGCCGGCACGATCGGCACGCGGAAGCCGCCCACCTCGAAACCGATGCCGCGTTCACGCAGCGCCGCCTGCACGCCGGACGCCGCGTCGAGGCCGAAAGCCGAACCGCCCGAAAGCACCACGGCGTGGACCGCCTCGACCGAATTGTGCGGTTCCAGCAGATCGGTTTCGCGGGTGCCCGGCGCACCGCCCAGGATTTGCACCCCGGCCACCGCCGGTTCATCGCAAAGGATGGTCGTGACGCCGGATTTCAGCCTCGCATCGGAAGCATTGCCGACGCGCAGGCCGGCAACGTCCGTGATCAGATTGCGCGGGCCGGTGCGAACCATCAGTCGCTTTCCAAGGGTAGGAAACGCGTGCCATCGAAGCGGAAGACGCGGTAGGGGCTCTGGCTGAGGTCGCCTTTCGCGTCGAAGCGGACCGGCCCGATCGCGGTGGTGAAATCCTGTCCGGTCAGGGCTTCGGTCAGCGGCTTGCCCGAGGTTTCGGACAAGCCTGATGCCGCCTTGGCGACCTCGACCGCCGCATAGGCCGGTAGCGTGTAGCCGTCCGGCACGATCTTTCGGCCAGAGAAGCTCTCCAGCACTTTTGGATCGGCGACATCGGCCCATTCAGGCGGCGCGATCATCAGCGTGCCGGTGGCATATGGAACGTCGCCGGCTGGAGTGCGCAGATTCTCTCCGCCGGCAAAGACGATGCCGGCGGAGAGTTGCGCTGCATCGCGGCCCATGATGGCGATGTCCTCGCCGTCGCCGCCGGCGAAGACATGCGTCGCGCCGGCCTTCTTCAGCCGGCCAACCATCCCGATCTGGTTGTCGAGCTGTGGCCGGAACGTGTCGATGAACACCGGCTTCAGCGCCGCTTGCTCGGCCGCCGCCCGGAGCGTCTCGGCGATCTCGCGGCCATAGATGGTGCCGTCGTCGATGATGGCGAACAACTCGTTCTGCCACAGACGGGTGAGGGCAGAGGCGACGGCATTGCGCTCATCGTCGCCACGTGGCCCGAGGCGATAGACCGGCCAGCCGGTCTTGGCGCGGCGGTCGGTCAGGCTTTCGGTTCGCACGCCAACGGTAATGACCGGAATGTTGGCATCCTTCAGGATCGGCATCGCTGCCTCGATCGCATCGGTGCAGAGAAAGCCGACCACGACATTGACCTTGGCCGCCGCGAATTCCTTCGCCGCGGCGCTGCCGCCATCGGCGGTACAGGCATCATCCATGATCTTGAGCTCGATGCCATTTGCTTCGGCCGCCAGGCTGGTGCCGGCCTCGATCTGCTTGCCCAGGATCGCCGATGGTCCGGACAAGGGTGCTGCGACGCCGACCAGCAGCGTCTGGGCGCTGGCGGCGCTGGCCAGGAGCAGCCAGACCAGTGCGGCAGATATCGTTGCCCCGGATCGCATCCTGTCGAAGAGTTCCTCCAAGCTGGCGACATCTCGCTGGCGCCAGTTCCCGCCAAGACCTAAAGGCTGGCTGGCCTTGGTGCAACACGCGAATTTCAGGAGATGGGCCAAGCACTTCGCTTGTGGCATGTCATATGTCGCCATATATAGCGGTAGGGTTCTGGCTGTGGAAAATTTCCGGTGCTGAAGAAGAACGACATTGGGCCACAGGCCTATCGCGACGCGATGAGCCATTTTGCCGGCCACGTGCACGTGGTTACCACCGACGGTCCGGCCGGCAAGCGCGGCACGACGGTCATCGCGGCCTGTTCGGTGTCGGACACGCCGCCGACCATTCTGGTGTGTCTCAACCGCGAAAATGCCAAGAATGAGCTGTTCGTGAAGAACGGCAGATTTGCCTTGAACACGCTGGCGTCACACCAGGAGCCACTGTCGGTCGGCTTTTCCGGTATCACCGGACTGCCGGTCGAGGAGCGTTTTGCGCTCGGCGAATGGGATGTGATCTCGACCGGCGCGCCAACGCTGAAGGGTGCGCTCGCCGTTTTCGACTGCGAACTGATCGACACCAAGGATCTGGCCACCCATCGTGTGCTTTTTGGCAAGGTGACAGGTCTGCGTATGGGCGATAATTTGCGGCCGCTGATCTACCACGCCCGCGGCTACCACGTTCTGGAAAGCGGAGCGGCGGCGTTCACGGAGAAAGAATGAGCGAGCTGAAACCGCGCGCCGCGCCGCGGACGATCGACGAGACACTCGATCTCCTGACCGGTGCGGACTATGTGGCGGACCGGTCCCTGGCGACCGTGCTTTTCCTGTCGCTGCGCATGAAACGGCCGCTGTTCCTCGAGGGCGAGGCCGGCGTCGGCAAGACCGAGATCGCCAAGGTGCTGGCGCAGGCGCTCGGCCGCCGGCTGATCCGCCTGCAGTGCTATGAAGGCCTCGACGTCTCGTCCGCCGTCTACGAGTGGAACTACGCCGCGCAAATGATCGAAATCCGCATGGAGGAGGCGGCGGGCAGGGTCGATCGCTCCGACATGGAGCGCAACGTCTTCTCCGAAAAATACCTGATCCGCCGTCCGGTGCTCGATGCGCTGACCGGCAAGGCTGGTGCTGCCCCGGTCTTCCTGATCGATGAGCTGGATCGCACCGACGAGGCCTTCGAAGCCTTCCTGCTGGAAATCCTGTCCGACTTCCAGGTAACGGTGCCCGAACTCGGCACCATCAAGGCGGAAGAGCCGCCGATCGTCATCATCACCACCAACCGCACCCGCGAGATTCACGACGCGCTGAAACGGCGCTGTCTCTATCATTGGGTCGACTATCCCAACGCCGAGCGCGAACTGGAGATCGTGCGCCGAAAGGTGCCGCAAGCCAACCAACGGCTTTCGGCCGAGGTGGTTTCGTTCATCCAGAAGCTGCGCCAGATCGAACTGTTCAAGGTGCCGGGTGTTGCCGAGACCATCGACTGGGCCGGCGCGCTGACCGAACTCGACAAGGTCGCACTCGATCCGGAAACCGTGTCCGACACGATCGGCGTGCTGTTGAAATACCAGGACGACATTGCCCGCATCGAACAGGGCGAAGGCCGGCGCATCCTCAACGAGGTGAAGGCCGAGCTTTCGGCGGCGGAGTAAGGCAGGGCCATGCCGGTGTCTCGCCCCGAACCCAAGGAAGCCCGGCCGGACGGACGTATCGCCGACAACATCGTCTATTTCGCCCGCACCTTGCGCAAGGCCGGCATGCGGGTCGGTCCGGCTTCGGTCAAGGACGCCATCGAGGCGGTGCTGGTTGCCGGCATCGGCTCGCGCGACGATTTCTACTGGACGCTGCACGCCGTGCTGGTTTCGCGGCACGAGGATCACGCCATTTTCGATGAAGCCTTCCGGCTGTTCTGGAAATCGCGCGAACTGATCGAAAAGATGCTGGCGATGTTTTCGCCGGTGGCGCCCGACGTCAGGGAGAAGCAGAAACCGCGCGCCGCCGAGAATCGCGTCAGCCAGGCGATGTTCGAGGGCCATCAGAAGAACCAGCCGGCCCAGGAGATCCCGGAGGTCGAGGTCGATGCCCGCTTCACCTTCTCTGGCAACGAGGTACTGCGCGGCAAGGACTTTGCCCAGATGAACGCCACCGAGATGGCGGATGCCAGGAAGGCAATCGCCCGGTTGCGCTTGCCCTTCGACATGGTGAGGACCCGGCGTTTCAAGGCCGACGCGCATGGCCGCCGCATTGACCCGCGCGCCATGATGCGCTCGGCGGCGCGAACCGGCGGCGACTTGATCCTGCCGAAATTCCGCTCACCGCGCGAAGTTCACCCGCCGCTGGTGGTGCTGGCCGACATTTCCGGCTCGATGAGCCAATACACGCGCATCTTCCTGCATTTCCTGCATGCGCTGACCGAAAAGCGGCGGCGCGTGCACACGTTCGTCTTCGGCACCAGGCTGACCAATCTGACCCGGCAGATGCGGCATCGCGATCCCGATGCAGCACTTGCCGATTGCTCGGCGGCGGTCAAGGACTGGTCGGGCGGCACGCGCATCGGCGACACGCTGGCCGAGTTCAACCGGCTGTGGTCGCGCCGCGTGCTGGGGCAGGGCGCGGTAGTGCTTCTGATCACCGACGGGCTGGAGCGCGACGACGTCGCCGGCCTGTCGGAGGAAATGGAGCGCCTGCACAAATCCTGCCGGCGGCTGATCTGGCTGAACCCGCTGCTGCGCTTCGACGGTTTCCAGGCACGCGCCCGCGGCGTCAAGGCGATGCTGCCGCATGTCGACGAATTCCGCTCGGTGCACAATCTCGATGCGCTGGCCGATCTCTGCGCGTCGCTCGACAAGAAATCGGTGCTTTCGGTCGATCCGCGCCGATGGATGGAAGCTGGCGCGAGGCACGCCGCATAACCATATTTCCCCGGGAAACGCGTGTTTCCCGGGGAAGAACGGACTCCTAGGAAACGGTCATGGAAAACAGCATCTATCTCGATGAAGCCCGCGACCCACTTGTGATAGCCGAGGGCTGGATGAAGGACGGCAAGGACGTGGCCATCGCCACGGTGGTCGAGACCTGGGGGTCGGCGCCTCGCCCCGTGGGCAGCCATCTGGTCATCGACGCCGACGGCAATTTCCACGGCTCTGTTTCGGGCGGCTGCGTCGAAGGCGCGGTGGTGACCGAAGCGATCGACGTGATCGACAGCGGCAAGGCAAGGATGCTGGAATTTGGTGTTGCCGATGAAACCGCCTGGCAGGTCGGCCTGTCCTGTGGCGGCCGCATCAAGGTGTACGTGGAAAGACTGGGCTGATCTGCGATGGATCCCTATGCGCTGAAAACCCTCAATGCCGAACGCCGCGCCCGCCGCGCGGCGATCCTTGTCACCGACCTTGGTGATGGACGCGACCGCATCGTGCGCGAGGGCGATCAGGTCGCCGGTGATCTCGGCGCCGCGATCGCCAAGGCGTTCCGCACCGGTAATTCCGGTTCGGTCGAGGCCGAAGGGCGGACCTTCTTTCTCAATGCGCATCTGCCACGGCCGCGCCTGGTGGTGATCGGCGCTGTCCATATCAGCCAGGCGCTGGCGCCGATGGCGAAAATCGCCGGCTACCCTGTCGAGATCATCGATCCGCGCACGGCCTTCGCCACGCCCGAGCGCTTTCCCGATATCGCCTTGCACGCCGAATGGCCGGAGGATGTGCTGAAGCGCCAGCCGTTCGACAGTTACACGGCGCTTGCCGCCGTCACCCATGATCCGAAGATCGACGATTTCGCGCTGAAGGCGGCGCTCGACGCCAACTGTTTCTATGTCGGGGCGCTTGGCAGCCGCAAGACGCACGCCAAGCGCGTCGAACGCCTGCTGGCACTGGGCGCGACCGCTGACCAGATCGCCCGTATTCACGCCCCCATCGGGCTCGACATTGGTGCCGCCAGCCCGGCCGAGATCGCTGTCGCCGTTCTCGCCCAGACCATCCATGCCTTCCGCTCGCGCGGCCTCGACGTCAAGGGCGCGGCGGCGTGAAATTCGGCCCGATTCCGATCGAGGCGGCTGAAGGGGCGGTGCTGGCCCATGCCACCACCGCCGGAGAAAGGCGCTTCCGCAAGGCGCACCGCCTGAGCGCGAATGATTTGTCGGAGCTGAAAGCCGCCGGGATCACCGAAGTCGTCGCGGCCGTGCTTGCCCCCGATGATCTCGGTGAGGATGCGGCAGCTGAAAAGATCGCCGCCAGCATGCGCCATCGCAATGTCGAGGCAAAGCCTGCGGCCACCGGCCGGGTCAACCTCCATGCCGAAGCGGCCGGCATCTTCACCGTCGACGCGGCGATGATCGACGCCATCAACGCCGTCGACCCGACCATCACCATAGCAACGCTTGCTCGGCATGCGCCGGTCGAAAAAGGCCAGATGGTCGCGACTGTGAAGATCATTCCCTTCGCCGTCGGCTCTGCCCTGGTCGATGCGGTCATGAAAATCTGTGCCGGCGGTGAGATCTTTGCCGTCAACGCCTACCAACCAGTGCGCGTCGGCGTCATCCAGACGGTGCTGCCGGGGATCAAGCCGAGCGTGCTCGACAAGACGCTTCGCGTTACCGAAGCGCGGCTGGCGCGCTCCGGCGGCAGGCTGACGGCGGAGCGCCGCACGCCGCATGAGATCGCGCCGGTGGCGGAGGCCGCGGCCTCGCTGGCGCGCGACAACGACTTGGTGGTGATTTTCGGCGCCTCGGCGATGAGCGATTTTTCCGACGTCGTTCCGGCGGCGATCGAAAGGGCGGGTGGTACTGTTATCCGCGCGGGCATGCCGGTCGATCCCGGCAATCTGCTGGTGCTCGGCACGCTTGGTGGCAAGCGCGTCATCGGTGCGCCCGGTTGCGCCCGCAGCCCGAAGGAGAACGGCTTCGACTGGGTGCTTGACCGGTTGGTCGCCGGCCTCGACGTCACCGCGAGCGACATCGCCGGCATGGGGGTAGGCGGGTTGTTGATGGAAATCCCGACGCGGCCGCAGCCGCGCGAACCGCTGCCGCCCAAAAGCCAGCTCAAGGTCGGGATCGTGCTTCTGGCGGCGGGGCGGTCGAGCCGCATGGGCGGGCCGAACAAGCTGCTGGCGCTGTTCGACGGCAAGCCGCTGGTGCGCCGCACCGCCGAGCGCGCACTCGGCTCGAAGGCTTCGGGCACGATTGTCGTCACCGGCCATCAGCGCGAGCGGGTGCGCGCGGCGCTGGCGGGGCTGGATGTGACCATCGCCGACAATCCCGATTTTGCCGACGGCCTGTCCACCTCGCTGAAAGCCGGCATTGCCTATCTGCCAGAAGACTCCGCCGGCGTGATGATCGTTCTCGGTGACATGCCGGGTGTCTCGTCTGATGACCTCGACAGGTTGGTCGATGCGTTCCGCAAGGCCGGAGGCAATTCGGTGGTCCGCGCCTCGCACCAGGGCAAGCGCGGCAACCCGGTGCTGTTGCCACGCTCGCTGTTTCCGGCGATCGCCCATCTCGAAGGTGATACCGGCGCGCGGCATCTGGTCGAGGCCGAGGGGCTCGATGTCATCGATGTCGAGATCGGCGAAGCGGCGTCCGTCGACGTCGATACCCGCGAAGCGCTCGAAGGTGCCGGCGGCGTGCTGCAGGATTGACAAACCCAAGCCGAATTACGCATGCCTGCTGGCATGTCTTTCCGTTTCCGATTTTTCTGTGTCCTTGCAACCGCGGCAGCATTGCTGTCGTCGGCCGCCCAAAGTCAGACGCTGTCGCTGAAACCCTTCAAGGACGATCTCTTCGCGTATCCGGCCACGCTCTCGTCCGACACCAACGGCGCCTACACGGTCATCGACTATCGCGAGATGCGCGACATCAACCAGCGCGACGAGGTGCCCGAGCGCCGCGTGCGCCCTCAATACACCGACACCGGCGTGCGCAAGGTGCAGCAGGATCTGCTGCTGAAGACCGATGCCGGCGATGTCAGACATATTGCCGTCGGCAAGATCGAGGGTGCCGGCATCATCGTGCTTTATCTGCATGGGCAGGGTGGCAGCCGCAAGCAAGGCGTCGACGACTTCACCTTCGGCGGCAATTTCAACCGCCTCAAGAACCTGATGGCCGAAAATGGCGGCCTCTATCTGTCACCTGACTTTCCGGATTTCGGCGATACGGGCGCCGCACAGGTCGCGGCGCTGATCGATCACTATGCCGAACAGTCGCCAGCCGCGAAAATCTTCGTCGCCTGCGGCTCGATGGGCGGCGCGCTGTGCTGGAAGCTCGCCGCCCGCAAGGACACCGGTGGCCGTCTCAACGGCTTGCTGCTGCTCGGCTCGCTATGGGACGAGAGTTTTTTCGCCAGTCCCGCCTTCAAGCGCCGCGTACCGGTGTTCTTCGGCCAGGGTAGCCATGACGTGGTTTTTCCCGTGGCAACCCAGGAAGCATTCTTTCGCTCGATACTGGCCAAAACAAAGAGCTACCCGACCCGCTTCGTCCGCTTCGAGACGGGCACGCACGGCACGCCGATCCGCATGACCGACTGGCGCGGCACATTGAACTGGATGCTGTCGAAGGCGCCCTGACCAACGCTGCCCGGAAGGCCCGTCCGGCCTTCAGGGCGCGGTGTTGTAGTCGACGACCGTCTGGGGGTTCTCCTCGCCGTCATAGGATGCGTCGACATCGTACTGAACCAGCGAAAAATCGCCGTTGCGGAACAGATAGGTGCCCGATGACGAGGCATCTCCGACGCCGCGCCATTTGTTGAAGGTGGTGATCGTGTGGGCATCCTGGTCATAGTCCGAATTGGTCGCCCAGCCAGTCGTCTGGAAGCCGATGACATGCATGGATTCGACCTTGCCTTCGCTGTCGTTGTTCACGTAGCGGATATCCATCTCCGGTTCGGTGAACTGCAACTGCCTTACGCCAGATACATCGTCGCCTATGTAGTAGATGGAGTTTTCATTGTAGGCGGCGGCCGAACAGGAGAAATGGAAAAGCCGCGTTTCCCTTTCGGGCGCGCTGGCAGCCGCATCCTTGTCCTTGTACTTGATCGAAAAAACATCCGGCGCATTGGCGAGAAGGTTCTTGTCGCACTGGCCACCATAGGTCGCCAGAAAGGCCTTCCTGGCCTGCTCCAGTGCCGCGTCCTTCTTCGGTGGCGGCGGCCCGTCGCCACAGCTTGATGGCAGGGCTTCCTCGAAATCGGCAGTGGAGGGTTTCAGCGCACCTTTTTCGATGTGGATCGGATCGAACGGCGGTGCCGCCTGGATCTGCGCATTCACCTGGCGCAGCGTATAGCAACCGGCAAAGATCTTTTCGCCGCCGGTCTTGTCGGTGGCACGGATGGCGACAGGCACGTTGTAGAAGATACTGCCGGCCGCACCTTCGTCGGAGACGCTGCCGGTCTCGACCTCGACCTTGTCGGTGCCGTCATAGCCCTTGACGAAACTGTCGAAATCCTTCGCCGGCTTCGTATCGCCGAAATAACCCCAGGCGCGAGCGAATTCGTGCCGGTTGATGGCGCTGTAGAGCGAGCGGATGACCGCGTCGGCGCTCGATCGATCGTCGACATAGGGTGCTTCGGGAGTATCGTCGGCGGCCAGTGCCGTCTGGCCGGTCGGGGCAAGGGAGAGAAAGGCAGTCGCTGCGAATAGGGCGCGTCTCATCGGGAATCTCCGCTCGATGGGGAGATTCTACTATGGCGATTGCGGCAGCGTGGTGACGCTGTGTCAGGGCGCTTGAAGAATCGTGCACGAAGGCGCTAGGTCCTGTCCTCCGGCGTTCCGGCCGGATGGGAGATTTGACGTGACGATATCGATGTACGAGGCCTCCGTGCCCGTGTTTTCGGCAAGACTGAAAGCGCTTTCCAGCGTGCTGGCGGCAGCCGAGCAGAATGCGCTTGACCGCAAGATCGACCCACAGGTGTTTCTGACGGCGCGGCTCGCGCCCGACATGTTCGCCCTGACCAGGCAGGTGCAGATCGCCACCGACCATGCCAAGGGGGCACCGTCGCGGTTGGCTGGCCGCGAAGTGCCGAAATACGAGGACAATGAAGCGAGCTTCGCCGATCTGGAGGCGAGGATCGCCAAGACGGTCGCGCATCTGGCGACTTTTTCGGCCGCCGACATCGACGGCTCCGATAACAAAGTGATCGAGCTGAAGCTTGGCGGACGCGAAACCTCGATGGCTGGCATGCAGTATCTGCTGCATCTGGCCATGCCCAACTTCTATTTCCACCTCACCACCGCTTACGACATCCTTCGCCACAATGGCGTACCGCTGGGCAAGGCCACATTCCTGGGCACGCGCTGACGATTGCGGGCCGTCGAGGTTTCCCGGCTGTTGCCGGGAAACCCTGGCAAGCGTCTAGCGAATGGACATTTCGCGTGCGATGCGCGGAAAATCGGCGGGTTTGATGCCGATGTCGGCACGGTCCGCATTGCTCGTCGAATGAAGCAACGCGAGTGCCGTTCTATACCTAAGATGTTCCTGCGGGCGCGGCCGGGCGAACATTTCAGTGAAGAAACCCATGATTCAGGCTCCTGATTGGTCCTCCACGACTACCAATATAGGTGAATCGTGACAATTGTGCAGTGCAGCATTTGCATGCCTGCCATGTGCTGGTGATTTTTTTGGCCGTATTTGCGCGGCCGGGTGAAACTTTTGCCCGGCGCGGACCGTATCGTTGAACGCTGGCACATGGCCGGCTTTTCCTCGCCACTCCTGGCGAATTCCGGACTGCATGAAAATGCAGTCCGGCTTTTTGTTCAAGTGTTCAAGGATGGCAGCTGCCCGAGAAGCGGTCTGGGGAACGGCTAAATTCATCAAGATCGATGGCATGCATTTTTAACGAGCCGGTTCTATGCTCTGAAGCCTGCATGGTCGGGCAAGGGGAGGCTGACATCGTTACCAGCGCCAAGCGGGATTTCGCTTCTTTGCTCGACGACCTCTTCGTCGCCTCCGACAAGAGCGACGAGGGCGACGAGGCCGGCGCTCGTCCGTCCATCCCGTTCGACTATCTCTCCGTTGCCGACGAGCTCCATTCCGGCCGCATCAAGGTTTCGGGCAGCGGCTTTACCACCGAGTATCGCGAGGCTGGTGCTGATCTGGCGACCGAATTCGCCGCTTTGCTCGACCACGCCAAGCTGGCTCTCGCAGGCGAAGAGCCAAAGCCTGAGGAGAAATTGCCGCCGATCGATCCGGAATCGATCGCCGTCGAACTCGGCCTTGATCAGCCGAAACAGGTCGCCGATTTTGGCCGCATGCGCCGCAGCTTTGCCTTCGCCAACCACCCTGATCGTGTCGCTCCGCATCTGCGCCAGCGCGCCATGATCCGGATGCAGGTGGCCAACATGCTGATCGACGAGGCCAAGCGCCGCGCGCTGGCTGGCGCTCGCCGCTAAACACCTCCGGTTCACGCAAAAGTCGGCCCGCCAAGGCTTGGAGAGCGCCTCTGCTTTCCCTATAGATGCGAATTCCTCCCCGCGCAGCCGCGCCAGCTTTCCCTCCGGAGCAGAATTCCATGCACAAACGCCGTCTCGGTCGGACCGATCTTCTTGTTACCCAGATCTGCCTGGGTTCGATGACCTGGGGCCAGCAGAACACCGAGGCCGAGGGCCACGCCCAGATGGATCTGGCCTTTTCGCGCGGCGTCAACTTCATCGACACCGCCGAACTCTACCCGATCCCGCCCAAGGCGGAGACGCAAGGGCGAACGGAAAGGATCATCGGCAGCTGGATGAAGGCCAAGGGCAATCGCGACAAGGTGATCCTTGCCTCCAAGGTCGTCGGCCGCACGGCCAACAGTTGGTTTCGCGGCGACAGGCCGTCGCAATTGGTGCGCGCCGATATTCTTGACGCCATCGACAAATCGCTGGCCAAGCTCGGCACGGACTATCTGGACCTCTACCAGATCCACTGGCCGGAACGGGACATACCCTGGGGCGCCAATCCGACGCGCGTCGGGGCGGTGGCTCGGCGCGCCGATGCCGACGGCGCCCCGACCAACGAAACGCCGATCGCCGAGACGCTTGCCGTCTTCGATGAATTGGTGAGGGCGGGAAAAATCCGTCATTTCGGCCTGTCGAACGAAAGTTCTTGGGGCGTGATGCGGTTCCTTGCCGAGGCCGACAAAGGGATCGGTCCCCGCGTCGCGTCGATCCAGAACGCCTACAATCTCGTCAATCGTACCTTCGAGGTGAATCTTGCCGAAGTCTGCGAGCGCGAGCAGGTGTCGTTGCTCGCCTACTCGCCGCTGGCGCAAGGCTATCTGACCGGCAAATACGACCATGGCGCGCGCCCGCAGGGCTCGCGTTCGCAGCTGTTCAACCGCGGCCAGCGCTACGAGACGCCAAATGCCGCCGAAGCGCTGCTCGAATACAATGAACTGGCGCGCTCATTTGGCCTGGAGCCGGCGCTGTTCGCCAATGCCTATGTGTCGAGCCGGCCCTTCGTCACGTCGAACATTGTCGGGGCCACGTCGGTTGCACAACTGGACATGGCGCTGTCCTCGGTGGACGTCGCCTGGACCGAAGAGATGCAGAAGGCGGTGGATGCCATTCACCAGCGGGTAGGCAATCCCTGTCCCTGATCGGACCAGAGTGCAGAATTGACGAGGAATAACAAAGGGGTGGAGATGATGGTGGACTTTCCTATCGAGGCAGTGCGTGGAAAGTTTCCCGCTCTCTCCCTGAACGATAAGGGGCGGCGACGCATCTATCTCGACAATCCCGCCGGCACGCAGGTGCCACAGGCGGTGGCCGATGCGGTGTCGCGTTGTCTGCTCACCACCAATGCCAATCTCGGCGGCTATTTCGAAACGACGATCGCCGCTCAAGCGGTCGTCGACGAGGCGCACCAGGCGATGGCCGATTTCCTCGGCGCGGCGAGCCCCGAGGAAATCATCATCGGCGCCAACATGACGACGCTGACCTACCATATGTCGCGCACGCTCGGCCGGACGATGAAGCCGGGCGACGAGATCATCCTCACTCGCATGGACCATGAGGGCAATGTGTCGCCCTGGCTGCAACTGGCCGAGGACCTTGGTCTCGTCGTGCGCTGGCTGCCGTTCGACGAAAAGAGCTGGCAGGTCGAGGAGGCGGCGCTGGCCAGGCTGCTGTCGCAGAAGACGCGGCTGGTCGCTTTGAATTATGCCAGCAACCTGACCGGCTCGATTAACCGGGTCAGGTCGCTGACTGCCATCGCAAAACAAGCCGGCGCCCTGGTCTATGTCGACGCCGTGCAGTTCGCGCCGCATGGCCTGATCGATGTGCAGGACCTCGGCTGCGATTTCCTGATCTGCTCGGCCTACAAATTCTTCGGTCCGCACATGGGCATTTTGTGGGGCCGGCGTGACGTCATCGATGATCTGAAACCCTACAAATGCCGCTGCTCGTCGAATGGCCTGCCCGAGCGTTTCGAACTCGGAACACCGCAGATCGAACTGATGGCCGGCCTCACGGCCGCGGTCGACTATTTTGCCGAGCTGGGCGCGGCGGCAGGCGAGAGGGGATCGCGAAGGCAGAAGATTGCCAACGCGTTCGCAGTATCGATCGCCTACGAGAACCCGCTGGCGCAACAGCTGATCAATGGCCTGTCGGATATTTCAGGCCTGTCCATCCATGGCATCACCGATCCGAAGCGGGTCAGTGATCGCGTGCCGACGGTTTCCTTCACCGTCGACGGCATCGTGCCGGAAACGATCGTTCGGCAGATGAACGCCGAGAACATCTTCCTGTGGTCCGGCCACAACTACGCCTGGGAAATCGTCCACCAGCTCGGCATCCCGGCCGAACAGGGCGTCGTGCGCATCGGCATCGCCCATTACAACACGGCGGCTGAGATCGGCGAGACACTGGAGAGCGTGCATCGGGTCATCGCCATGCTCAGGCAGCAGCGTTCCTGAGGCCAGCCTGGATCTTCACCGCGCCTTGCCGCCGAAGCCGGTGAGGAATGCGGTGAGATTGTCGCCGAGTTCGTCGCAGAGATAGCCACCCTCCTGCACGATGACCGTCGGCAGGCCGAGCTTGGCGATGGCCTCGCCGATGCGCGAGAAGCCTGGCGTGGTTACGGAAAGCCCGCCGAACGGGTCACCCTCGAACGCGTCGAGACCAAGCGCCACGACCAGCGCGTCTGGCGAGAAGGCACGGATGCGCTGGAACGCAACCTCAAGCGCCCCGAGAAACGCGGCGTCGGCGGATTTGCGCGGCAGGGGCAGGTTGAAATTGTAACCGAGGCCCGGGCCTTCGCCGCGCTCGTCGGCATGGCCCCAGAAGAACGGGTAGAAGCGCACCGGGTCGGCATGCAGCGACACGGTGAGCACATCGGGCCGCGCATAGAAGATGCCCTGCGTGCCGTTGCCATGATGCAGGTCGACATCGAGGATCGCCACGCGCGCAGCCTGCTTGCGCAGGACCTGAGCCGCAACCGCCGAATTGTTGATGAAGCAGAAGCCGCCAGCGACATCGGCAAAGGCATGGTGTCCGGGCGGGCGGCACAGCGCATAGGCGGCCGGTGCGCCTGCCATCACGGCTTCAGCGGCTTCGACCGCGCTCCAGGCGCTCCAAAGCGCGCTTTGCCAGGTTTCGCCCGAGATCGGACAAGCGGTGTCGGCCATGTGATAGCCGGCCTGGCCGACCGCCGAGGCAGGGTAGGAGCCGCTGCGCGCGATCGGATGGATGTTGGGGATCACTTCGGCCGACGCGCCCTCGATGCGCTGCCAGCGCGCATAAATGTGTTCGAGGAAATCGAGGTACTCCGGCGTGTGCACGGCGGCGACCGGACCGAGCCCATGATTGCGCGGCCGCTCGATCGTGCAACCCGCTGACTTTGCGCCGGCTAACAATCTTTCGACGCGCTCCGGTTTTTCCGGATTGGGCTGCGCGGCCCCGCTCGAAAGGAACGCCTTGGGGTCATGGCGCTTCTGTTCCTCGGCATAGAAGGCTTTCATTCCTGCTCCCCATTCTCCGGCGCGTCGGCGAAGGCAAAAAAGGCCTCGCCGATGATTTTCTGCGTCTGCTCGTAGCTCGACCAGGCGATGCCCAGCCTTTCATAAAAGGCCTTGGCGCCCTCATTGTCGCTGTCGACGGACAGTCGGAGATAGACGCCGCCTTGCTCCCGGCACTGGGCCGCGACACGCCGCAACAGGCGCTCGCCGATCTTGCGGCCGCGAAACCGGTCCTCGACATAAAGGTCCTGCACATAGACGCCAGGCCGCCCCATCCAGGTCGAAAAGATCGGGAAATAGAGGCACAGGCCAGCGAATTCGCCGCCGACTTCGGCGATCAGGGTCGAGAAGGCAGGCTTTTCGCCAAAGCCGTAGGTTTTGAGATCGTCCGCTGTCGAGATGATTTCCTCGGGCGCGCCGATGTGCGTGCCGAGTTTCAGGATCGCCGCGTGGATGGTGTCGACGTCATCGATCCGGCCGGGCCTGATCAGGACGTCATTGGATGTTGGATTGATCACGGTCGCATCTCAGAACGCCACCCGGTCGCCACCCTTGAGGGCCAGCATGTCGCGCGCCTCGGTTGGCGTGGCAACCTCCAGCGACAGCCCATCGAGAATGCCACGGATGCGGCGCACTTGATCGGCATTGGATTTCGCCAGCTGGCGGCCGTCATAGAGACTGTCCTCCAGCCCGACACGGACATTGCCGCCCATTGCCGCGGCGATCGAGATCAGCGGCATCTGATTGCGGCCGGCGGCCAGCACAGAGAACTGGTAGCTGTCGCCAAACAGTTTGTCGGCAATCCGCTTCATGTGGACGAGATTGTCCGTGTCGGCGCCGATGCCGCCCAGAATGCCCAACACGAACTGGATGAACAGCGGTCCCGCCACCAGCCCCCGGTCGCGGAAATGCGCCAGCGAATAGAGGTGGCCGACATCGTAGCACTCGAATTCGAAGCGCGTGCCGCAGCCCTTGCCCAGCCTCTCGAGAACGCCTTCCATGTCGGCGAACGTGTTCTTGAAGATGGTGTCGCGCGTGGCTTCCAGCAGTTTCGGCTCCCACTCGTGCTGCCACTCCCTTGGCTTGTCGAGCATCGGAAACAGCGCGAAGTTCATCGAGCCCATGTTAAGCGAGCACATTTCGGGCTCGGCCCGCAGCGGCGCCGCAAGCCGCTGGTCCAACGTCATCAGCGAGGAGCCGCCGGTGGTGATGTTGATCACCGCGTCGGTAGCCTGCTTGATGCGCGGCAGGAATTGCATGAACACGTCCGGATCGGCGGTCGGCCGCCCATCCCTGGGGTCTCGGGCATGAAGATGCAGGATGGAGGCACCGGCTTCGGCGGCGGCGATCGCCTCGGTGGCGATCTGGTCCGGCGTCACCGGCAGATAGGGCGACATCGACGGTGTATGCACCGAGCCGGTAACGGCGCAGGTGATGATGACTTTACGCGGTGCCATTTCTTACCCCTGGCCTGCGACCGGCAGATCGAGCTCGGCGGCCAGAACTTCCAGCGAGTCGCCGATAATGGAAACGATCTCGCCGACCTGCTCCCTGGTGACGATCATCGGCGGCGCGACCATGAAATTGTCGCCGTCGACACCACCCTTGACCCTGCGCCCGTAGATGATCAGTCCGCGCTCATAGGCGAGGTCGAGCAGCCGCTGCGTGGCTTTCTTGTTCTGGTCGATCGGTCTCAGGGTCTCGGGATCGGCAACCATCTCGGCGCCCGTGAGCAGGCCCTTGCCGCGCACGTCGGCGATAAATGGAAACCGCTTCGCCAGCCCCTTCAGCCCGTCCATCAGCACGTCGCCCATGGCGGCCGCATTGGCGATCAGGTCGAGCCGATCCATTTCGCCGAGCACGGCAAGCCCGGCGGCGCAGGCGAGCGGGTTGCCGGCATAGGTGTGGCCGTGCTGGAATCCGCCCGAGGCGAGCAGCGGCTGCACCAGCCGCATCGGCGCGGCGAGCGCGCCAAGCGGCGCGTAGCCCGAGCCCAGCCCCTTCGACAGCGCGACGATGTCGGGTTTGCAGTTCCAGTGGTCGCCGCCGAGGAATTTTCCGGTGCGGCCGGCACCGCACATCACTTCGTCGTGGATCAGCAGGATGCCATAGCGGTCGCAGATCTCACGAATGCGCGGATAGTAGCTGTCCGGCGCCACCAGCGCCGCGGTGGCCGCACCGCCGATCGGTTCCATGATGAAGGCGACCACGCTGTCTGGACCCTCGGCCAGGATCTTCTCCTCCAGCATGTCGGCATAGCGGATGCCGCGCTGCTCCATCGAAAGATTGTCGCGGTCGCGCCATGCGGTTGGCGCCGGCACGGTCGGCATTACGCGCATCATCGGCGTGAAGGTCTCGGCCAGCGCATCGTCGCCGGTAATGGAGAGCGAACCCAAGGTGCCGCCATGATAAGAGGGGAAGCGCGTGATCACTTTCCAGCGGCTTGCCTGGCCGGTGGCGACCGCCCACTGCCGCGCCAGCTTGATGCAGGACTCCGTCGCTTCCGAGCCACCCGAGACGAAGAAGATGCGGTCCATGCCCTCCGGCAGCTTGCCGGCCAGTTCCCGCGCCAACTCTTCCGCCGGCTCGTTTTCAAAATGCAGCCGGTAGGCGAAGGTGGCGCGGTCCATCTGCCGTTTCATCGCGTCGAGCACGTTGCGGTTGGAATGGCCGATATTGGCGACCATCGGGCCGCTCGAGCCGTCAATGAAGCGACGGCCGTCCTGCGTCCACATATAGATGCCTTCGGCGCGGTCGATCAGCGGCCGGCGCAGGCTGGACAGGTAGAACAGATGCGATGGTGGCCGAGCGTCAGTGTTGGCAGCGGCGGTCTGAGGAAGGGCTTTCGACATGTCAGGACTTTCTGAGGTAACGATCAAGGACATTCCGGGTGACGCGTTCGACCATCGGGTCTTGTCTTAGCAGGCCGGCCACCCATTCGCAGCTTCCGGCGTGGAACACCTCGCCCTTGCCGCGCGGGAAATTGACGATCATGCCATTGCCGCGTTTGACTTTTTCCAGGTTGGCGTCGCTCGCCTCACCGAACAGCGTTTCGGCGGTGAAGCGGCCATCCTCGTCGGTGAGGAACTGGTCCTCGATCGGGATATCGGCGCTTTCCTCCACCTGGCTGGCCATGCCGACGGCGAGAACCTGCAGGCCATCCGGCGCGCCGCTGGTGGCGGTGGGGTAGGGCAGGCCGCCGCGTATCTCGAAGTCGAGCCCGTCAACCTCATAGCCATAGACATGGCTGTCGGAGCCGAGCAGGTCGCCATAATAGATGCCGGTGCCGGCGAAGGCCCAATGCTCCGGCCTGTAGACCGGAAAGCCGCGCACGCCGCGCGGCGCACAGCCGCCCCAGCCGGTGTAGACGCCACGCGTCGCGTTGAGTCCGAAGGTCGCCGAACCCGGCCGGCCGATTTCGGGCGCCTCCCAGGAGTTGGTGGCCCGGGTGACGTCGCCGCCGCGGAGATAGGCTGGGTCCTCGGCGCGGGCGCGGTATTTGAAGCAGACCTGCCGGCGGCCTTCGTCCTCCAGCCGCGTCTGCCACATGAAATTGCCGGCAAAGCGCGCCGCATGGCCGCCGCGTTCGACATAGTGGTCGACGGCATCACGCATCTCCCAGGTCCAGTATTCGTCGTGGCCGACGAAAGCCGCGCAGTCGTAGCCGTCGAGAATATCAGGCGAGAACTGCAGATCGTGCTGGCTGGCGAGATCGACGGCATAGCCGGCCCGTTCGGCGAAGCGGAAGAAGTGGCTGTCGTAGCTGGCCCAGCCCGACGAGGCGTATTTCTTCGAATGACCGGTGGCGAGCGCCCACTCCATATGCGGATAGCGCGGTATCGTCTTTGGCGGCACGGCGACTTCCAGCGGCACACGCGGTGCGTCTTTCGGCAGCACGACAAAACCACGGCACCACGGGCGTTGCGTCGACACGACGGGCGAATACTGGTTGCGATCCGGTCCGGTAATGCCCTGGTAGTGATTGGAGCCGCCCCAGGTGTTGTAGGCAAGCCAGGTTCCCGTCGCCGCCACTTGCAGCACACGGCCGGGTTTCTTGCCGGGCACGGGAGCGACGATAAAAATATGGTGGCATTGGATCGGCTTGCCGTCACGGCCATCGGCGGTCAGCGTCACCCGGTAGGCGCCGGACGGCCAGTCGCTCCCGACACGGAATTCGAACGAAGCTTCCCAGCCGCAACCCTCGGCCGAGCACTGGTCGGGCGTGTCCTGCCAGCGCGCGGCGATGCCCGATTTCTCGAACACCCTGGTTTCGCTGCCGCCGTCGCGGGTGATCGTCATGCTGAACGCCGGTGCCGTTGAACTGACATGCAGAACAACCGTTTCGCTGGCCCGATAGGAAAAGCGGTTGCTGTAGCACCAGATCTCGCCGCGCTCGCCATCCATGCCCGGCCATTCATAATAGTGGCCGCGTACCGCGTGCCGGCGCTGCTCCGGCGTCAGTCCGAAATCGGGAAATTCCGTGATCAATCTGGTCATCATCGTGCTCAGGCGGAAAGGTATTTCTTGAGGAAGGTGCGGGTGCGTTCTTTCTGCGGCGCGCGGAAGATGTCGGCCGGCGGGCCTTCTTCCACCACCACGCCGCCGTCCATGAACAGCACTCTGTCCGCCACTTCGCCGGCAAAGCGCATCTCATGCGTTACGATGAGCATGGTCATGTGTTCGGCGGCAAGCTGTTTCATCACCGCGTTGACCTCGTCGACGAGTTCGGGATCGAGCGCCGAGGTGGCTTCGTCGAACAGCATCACCTTGGGCTGCATCGCCAGCGCGCGGGCAATAGCCACACGCTGCTTCTGGCCGCCCGAAAGCCGCGAGGGATAGGCGTCGATCTTGTCGGCGAGCCCGACCTTGGACAAGAGAGCAACCGCCAGCGCCCGGGCTTCGGCTTTCGGCATGCCTTTCAGGATCACTGGCCCCATGGTGATGTTCTCGATCACGGTCAGATGCGGGAACAGGTTGAAGTGCTGAAACACCATGCCCATCTGCTGGCGCACCTTGTTGATGTGCCGTTCGAAGGCCTGGCCATGAAGCGGCTGGTTGACCTGCACGCCGTCGAGCCAGACTTCGCCACCGTTGAGCGATTCCAGATGGTTGATGGACCGCAACAACGTGCTCTTGCCGGAGCCGCTCGGCCCGATGATTGCCACGATCTGCCCGCGCTCGACCGATAGGTCGATACCTTTGAGGACTTCGACGGCGCCGAACGATTTGCGCGCGCCGCGAACCTCGACCATTGGCTGGCGCAAGCTCATCGGGAAACCTCCACGTTCCGTTCGAACCGACGCAGACCTGCTTCGAGCACGAGGTTGAGAATATAGTAGAGCGCCGCCGCCGTGATGTAGAATTCGAACGGCCGGAACGTTTCGCTGATCGCCAGCTGGGCCGAATGGACCAGTTCCGCGATGCCGATGACCGAGACGATGGAGGATTCCTTCAACAGCGCGATCAGGTTGCTTCCGATCGGCGGAGCCGTGTTGCGGATAGCCTGCGGTATCACGACGTAGCGCAGCGTCTGCCACTTGCCGAAGCCGATGCTGCGCGCGCCTTCCGTCTGGCCGGTATCGACGGCGACGATACCGGCGCGGATGACGTCTGCATTGTAGACGGCAAAATGCAGACCAAGCCCGACGATGCCGGCGGCAAGGGCTGGAATATCGATGCCGATCTGCACTAGGCCGAAATAGATCAGGAAGAGCTGCAGCAGCAGCGGCGTGCCCATGAAAATCCACATGAAGACACGCACGGGATAGGCGATGATCGCCGGCGCGTAGAGCACTGTGACCGCGAACAGAATACCGAAGACGAAGCTGAGCGCTCCTGCCGAGACCGTGAGCAGCGTGGTCCACCAGGCGCCAGTCAACAAGAGGCCCCAGTAGGGCGCGACGACGGTGAAATCGAGACCTTGCATCGCGCTCTCCGATCAGACGATTGCGAAGCGCTTGTCGAGCAAATCGACGATGCGGGCGACGGCGTAGACCATGATCATGTAGAGCAGGGCGGCAACGCCGAAGATCTCGAACGGCTTATAGGTGGAACCGATGAAGCGTTGGGCCGTGTAGGTGAGTTCGACGACCGAAATTGTCGACACCAGTGCCGATCCCTTCAACAGACCGACCGTATTGACGCCGAGCGGCCTTATCATCAGCCGCGCCGCCTGCGGCAGCACGACCTTGCGCAACGTCTGGAAACGGCTGAACCCGATTGTGCGCGCGGCTTCGGTCTGGCCTCTGTCGACCGCGACCAGCGCGCCGCGGATCGATTCCGCCATATAGGCGCCGATGTTGAGGCCGAGGCCGATGACGCCTGCCGCGAACGGATCCAGGTTGATGCCGATTTGCGGGCCGCCGAAATAGAGCACGAAGAGCTGGATCAGGCAGGGCGTGCCGCGAAACAGGCTGACATAGAGTGTGCCGATGGCCCGCGGGATCGCGGACCTCGACATCTTGCCGGCCGCGGCCAGTGCCGCGGCCGCGAGGCCCAGGATCAGGGCCAGCACTGTGATCTCGATCGTTACCAGCGCGGCTTCCACGAAGAACGGGAAGACGCGCTGCATCAAGGAGAAGTCCATGGAATAGCCCAGCAAGAGGAGTGCTCCAGGCGGCTTTGGGGCCGCCAGGAGCCCATAGGGGTCAGCGGATGTCGCTGCCGACCCACTGCGTGGAGATCTTCTTGTAGGTGCCGTCAGCCATCATGTCGTCCAGCGCCTTCTGCATGGCGGCCTTCAGTTGCGGGTTGTCCTTGCGGATGGCGATGCCGATGGCGACGCTGCCGCCTTCAATGTTCGGTGTGTCGAGCTTGCGGACCTTCTCGCCCGTCTCCTTGACCGCGACCATGACCGGAATGTTGTCGACGACGATGGCGTCGACGCGACCGGCCTTCAATTCGAGCAGAAGTTCCGGCAAGCCCTTGTAGGTGCGGATGTCCCAACCGCCCTGTTCGCGGGCCCATTTCTCATGCGTCTCGCCCAGCGTCACACCAAGGGTCTTGCCCTTGAGATCGTCGAGGCTCTGCACCTTGGAATCCTCGTTCACGAAAACGGCGCGGCCGGCGTGGTAGTACGGGCCGACGAAATCGACCACCTTCTCGCGCTCTGGCGTAATCGTCATCGAGCCGACGACGGTGTCGTATTTGTTGGCAAGCAACCCGGCGATGATGCCGTCCCACGCCGTGGTGATGATGGTGCCCTTGACCCCGATGCGCTCGGCGATGGCCTTGCCGATATCCGCGTCGAAGCCGACGACCTCATTCTGGTCGTTGACGAAGTTGAACGGCGGATACTGCCCGCTCATTGAAATCTTCAGCTCGCCCGCCGCCTTGATCTTCTCAAGGTCGTCGGCCCTGGCCGACGCGGTCGTGAAGGTCGACGCAAGCAGCAGTGCCGCAACCGCGATGCCGGAAAATACTCTGTTCATCTGGTTTCCTTGTCCTCTGGATGGAGCGCGAAGTCTTGTTCTTGGGAGGCGCGGGGACGCTTTCCTGACTTCAATGATTGCCTTTGCGCATGCATTGCGCAAATAGATAATGGGAATAGGGAGCATAGATATCAGGAATGGCTTTGCCTCGCCCCGAACGGCTGGTCTGGGATCTGGACTGGAACCTCTTGCGGACATTCGTTGTCATCGCCGAGGTGAAGAGCATCACGCGCGCCGCCGAGCGGCTGAACCTCAAGCAGCCAAGCGTCAGCAACGCGTTACGGCGGCTGGAAGACCGGGTTGGCCGGCGGCTGGTCGAGCGCGATGCGACACGCTTCGAGCTCACCGAGGTCGGGCGGCTTCTCTATGAGCAGAGCGTCGAGGTGTTCGGCACCATATCGCAGCTGCCGCTGCTCATGCGCGGCATCAGCGACGACGTCACCGGCCACGTCATGATCGCCACCGCGAGCCATGTCGTTTCGCCACTGTTCGACCAGGCGCTTTCGGAGTTTCACCGCAACTACCCGCGCGCCAGCATCACCATCTCGGTCGCGGCAAGCACCGAAGTGGCCAAGCAGGTGAGGGAGCGCCGCGCCTCCTTCGGCATCTGCCTGGTCAGCCAGCGCGATCCGGCGCTGGAATACGCGATGGTCTATCGCGAGTTCTTCGGCTTCTTCTGCGGTCCCCAGCACAGGCTCTACGGGCAAACCGGACTGACGCTGGCGGATCTGCGGGGCGAGCCCTCCGTATCGTTCCAGACCGACCATATTTCGGACGCGCTGCGGCCAGTCGCGCTGCTGCGCAGCGAGGCCCGGCTGAGCGCCGATGTCGTCGGCGTGTCTTCCAGCCTGGAGGAGGTACGGCGCATGATCGTCGCCGGGCTCGGCATCGGTCCGCTGCCGTTGCATGTCGCGCGGCGCGACGTGGCGGACGGGACGCTGTGGCGGCTGCCGCCCTACGACGCACCACCGGCCATCGACATCTTCCTGCTGGTCAATCCCGACAAGGCGATGAATCGCGCCGAGAAGGCGCTGCTTTCAGGGTTACAGGCGCTGATCGCCGAGACGCCGCTCGGGGACCGCGTCTACAACGGCTGACCGGCCGAAACTTATGGCTGTTCAACCAGGAAGGCCGCGGCGCGGCCTCGCATCGGCTCGTCCAGCGCGACCGAGGCGCGCGCGGCGAGATCGAAACGCACGCAAATCGTCCGGCTCGAGGCATGGACAATGCCGTCGAGCGATCCCGACATCACCTGTTCGAAAGTGACGGACGTGCGGCCGATCTTGACGACATGCGAACGGATGGTGATGAGCGAGCCGGCCTTCGTTTCATGCCGATAGTCGATCTCGGTGCGCACATCGGCCCATCCGGTTTGCGACGGCTGGTTGCCGTCCTGGCCGGCGATATGGCCGAGAAGCTGGAAGCTGGCATCGTCGAACATCGCCGCGTAGTGACGCACATTCATGTGCCCCATTACGTCGCACATCCAGGGATGAGCGACGCCGACGAAGGTGACGAGAGATTTGCTCATGGGGATTGCTCCGTGGCCATGCCGGATCGTGCCGTCCGCGATTGCGGACACGCAATATCGAAATGCGCGACGGCAGGCAAACCGGCTATGTGCCCGGTATTCGTTAGCCGCGCCCTTGGCCGGCTTCAGCAAACGGACTATCTCAGGGGGGCGGCGTTTTCCGCCACGGGGATAGGCATGCTCAGAGTCCAGAAGGTCAAGGTCGACGACATCTACGTGCCGACAGCGCGCAAGAAGACGCTGCACCCGGAGACGGTTCGGCACCTGGCCGAGGATATACTGGAGAATGGCATGAAGACGCCGATCCAGGTCCGCCATGACGGCAAGCGCCATATCCTCGTCGAAGGCCTGCATCGGCTGGAAGCGGCCAAGTGGCTCGGCGAGGCCGAGATCGACGCTTACCTGGTGCAAGCCAAGCGCCACTGACGCTTCCCGGCGCGACGCGGTTGCCTGAGATGTTTGATGCCACTCATCTCGACGAAATTCGTCGCCGAGTCCCAGAGATAGTCGCCATAGAGAAACGGCTCGAAGGGCTCCGTGTCGCTTAGCGGCAACGGCGCGATCTCGGCGTCGACGCGCGGTTCGTAGAAGAATGGGATCGAGAACCTCACCGTCTTCGGCGCAATTACCCGGTGCCGCGTTGCCCGGACACGCCCGCCGGTCCAGCGCTCCAGCAGCTGGCCGAAATTGACCGTCAGCGTGCCGTCGGCCGGCGGCACGTCGATCCATTCGCCGGCCAGGTTCTTTGCCTGCAAACCCTCGACGCCGTCCTGCGCCAGCAATGTGACGAAGCCGGAATCGGCATGCTCGCGGCCGATGATGGTGCGCGTCTCGCCTTTGTGGACGATCGAAAATTCCGGCCCGCTGGTATCGACGCCCGCATTGGCGTCACGCAGGGGATAGCGGATCAGCCGCAGCGTCGAGATGCCGTGCTCGAAATAGCCATCGAAGATCGGTTCCGGCAGGCCAAGCCCGCGGGCGATCGAGCGCATCAGCGCGTTGCCGACCGCTTCCATCGCGCGATAGTAATCCGCCGCCGCCCTACGCCAGCCCGGCAGGGCCTCCTCGGCCGGCAATGGCGTAGGCTCGCGGAGCGGATCGTCACACGCCGAGATATCAGCCGCATGGGCAAGATCCGGTCCCATGTCGATGCCTTCCTTGTAGGAAACGGCTGTCGGCTGCAGCGGGAACCAGCCGCGATAGACGTTCTTCTTCGTGCGGTCGAAATTCCAACGCAGCAATTTCTGCTTCTCCGCGTCGGGAAGCGCGAAGATGCGCAGCAATTGTGCTCGTTTGTCCGGCGTCAGCCAGTCATCGCCGGGAAAATTCCGGACCGCCATGAAGCCGATGCCGGCGGCGGCAGCCATGATCCTGGCGTCGGTGTGATCGCGGGCGGGCGAGGGCGGCCCGAACAGGGCTGCGATGCCCAGGGTTTCGATGTCTGGCGTCATGGCTTCAGGTCCACCGCATCACGATAATCGATGACGTTGTATCAAAGCTTTTCAATTGACCCAATCGGCCCCGCCGCTACCTTGCCGCTCATTCACTCCACCAATGGATCCGGGCGATGGCAAGATATGAGGGCGGATGCCTGTGCAAGGCGGTGCGCTATCGCGCGGACGCCGACCCCATCAACGAACGCATATGCCACTGCCGGCTGTGCCAGAAGGCGATCGGCGCGGCCTTCAACGCCCGCGTGCTGTTTCGCATCGACGATGTGACGATCGAGGGGCAACTGGCGACGGTCAACACGTCGCCGGACCTCCAGCGGGGCTTTTGTCCAAGCTGCGGCACGACGATGTTTTCCCGGCGCGATTCCGCCGGCGTCATCGGCATCACCACCGGTTCGCTCGACGATCCGTCAGCCTTCAGGCCGCAAATGCATATTTTCACGGCTTCGAAGCAGCCTTGGGTGATGCTCGATGACGGCCTGCCGCAATATGACGGCGCACCGCCGCCGAACTAGGGTTTTCGTTCTCTCGCAAGGGGAGAGCGGAGCGCGCAAGTCTGAACAAAATTTGATCCAAAGAGACACGAGATAGCCGGCAAAGCGTCATTGGCGGGCCATCATTGTCTCCCTATCTAGGAGGTGCGGGCCCGGCATTCGAGGAGACGACGGATGAACGACAGCATCAGCACCCTGGACGAGCTTTTGAGCGATCCGATGGTCCTGCTTGTGATGGAGCGCGACCGTGTGCGCCCGGAACAGGTGCGCATGCTGCTCGAACGGGTTCGCCGGCCTTCCGTTGATGAGCCTGTTGTGCCGCCGGCGCATGTAATCGCCAGGACCTGCCAGAAACTCTGGCTGTGCCCGTAATCGCGCTGCGATTGTCCCCTGTGAAGACACAGACCGGCAGTGGGCCTTCGCTGTGGAATGGCGCGTATTTCAGCGCGGCGGCGCCAAGCTTACAAATCCGTAAATTGATTCTCCACCGCATGAGGGTAAGGCTCCCGCGGGACTGACCGGCACCGGTTGGTCCTGCGCAAGTTCGATCTCTCGCATGGAATTCGACATGGCCGGAATGTGTACTCAAGGCGTGGACACCGGCTTCGTCGGTTTGGGATTCGCCAAGGTGGCGTTTCTCGGCGTGGTGCAGGGCATCACCGAATTGCTGCCGATTTCGTCGACCGCCCATATGCGCATCGTGCCGGCCGTGCTCGGCTGGCAGGATCCGGGTTCCGCCTTCTCCGCCGCCATGCAGCTTGCGGCCCTTGCCGCGGTGGTCAGCTATTTCTGGAGCGATGTCAGGGACATCCTGTTCGGTTCGCTCGAGGCCGTGACGCGACGCGATTTCGCCAACCAGCATTTCAGGCTGGCGCTGTGGATCGTGCTGGCGACCATTCCGATCGTCGTTGCCGGGGTGGCGCTGTCGGGCGTGCTCAACGCCTGCAATTCGCCGCTGCGCAGCTTGACGGTCATCGGCTGGGCCTGCATCGTGATGGCGATCCTGCTGGCGCTGGCCGAGATTTTTGCCCGCCACCGGCGCACCATCGGCGAAGCGTCGATGGCCGATGCGCTGCTTGTCGGCGTCGCCCAGATCGGAGCGCTGATACCCGGCGTCTCACGCTCGGGCTCGACCCTGACGGCAGCACTGGGGCTTGGCTTCAAGCGGGCCGAGGCGGCGCGTTTCTCGTTCCTCCTCGGGTTGCCCGCCATTGCACTCGCCGGTCTCAAGGAACTTTGGGAACTGCACAAGATCCATCTCGACGCCCACGGCTGGTCGGTGCTGGCTGTGGGATTGGTCGTCGCCTCGGTTTCCGCCTTCTTCGCCATATGGGGCCTGATGCGCGTGCTGGAGCGCTTCTCGGCCTGGCCGTTCGTCATCTATCGCGGTGTGCTTGGTGTCGTCCTGCTGTTGAGCGTCGCCATGGGATGGCTTTCCTGAGGGCTTCCACAGTCTCGCTTGAAACGGTCTATACCCGTACCGGACCCTGAAGTTCGATTCCGGTACGCGCATGAATATCTTGACCCTCCTCCAATCGGTGCCGCTGCTGCTGGCGCTGGCCAAGGGCGCGCTGCCGTCGGTCGCGGCACTCGGCATGGGATTTGGCCAATGGGTTACCTCGCTGCCGCCATGTCGGGACTTCGCCTTTGAGGCGACCAGCTATCTTGTTTGCGAGGTCGACCCGAAACGCTATGCGATCGAACTGTTCTGGAAGGATCCGGCGGGCAAACCCTTTCAGTCGCTGCACAATCTCCATGCCTCGCAACAGGCGGCAGGGCGCACGATGCTGTTTGCCATCAATGCCGGCATGTATCACCCGAACCTCGATCCGGTCGGTCTCTATGTCGAGCATGGCCGGGAAGTCACATCCGCGAAGGTCGGTTCGGGAAGCGGCAATTTTTCCATGCAGCCGAACGGCATTTTCTACGTGGGCGGCGGCAAGGCCGCGGTCCGTTCGACCAGGGATTTCCTGAGAGCGCGGCCGCCTGTCGACTACGCGACGCAATCCGGACCGATGCTGGTGATCGATGGCCGGCTGCATCCGAAATTCCTCGCCGACAGCACCTCGCGCAAGACCCGCGACGGTGTCGGAGTGCGCAAGGACGGTGTCGCCGTCTTCGCGATTTCGAACGGCACGGTGACCTTCCACGCGTTCGCCCGCCTGTTTCGCGATGCGCTCGGCTGCGACAACGCGCTGTTCCTCGACGGCTCGATATCGAGCCTGCTTGCGCCGGCGATCGGCCGCAACGACGACTACTGGGACCTGGGGCCGATGATCGGTGTCTTCAGGAAGGGCTAGTGACGCGCGTCGCGCCTGCCGCGGAGCTTGACGACGGCGACGGCGACGATGATCACCGCCAAGACCGCGATCGCCGACATGCTGAACAGGCTGGTCGCACCGGGCTGCGCGAAACTGCCGGCGCCCTTGGCCACCAGCCATCCGGGCGACAGCACGACCGGCGCCCAGATGATCGCCGACACGATGTTGGCGATCTGGAACAGGCGGCTGTTCATGCCCATCATGCCCGCGACCAGCGGCACGGTGGCGCGCACCGGTCCGAAGAAGCGCCCGGCGAAGATGGCTGCGAAGCCATAGCGCCGGAAGAACAGGCGTGCCCTGGCGATCTCGCGGCGGTAGCGGTTGAGAGGCCATCCATGGACGACACCGCGTCCCAGCCATCTGCCGAGAAAATAGGAGACGGTGTCGCCAAGCGCCGCCCCGATCATCGCGGCGAGCAAAACGGGCAGCGGCTGGACGATGCCCGCGCCAACCAGGCCGCCGACGATCGCCAGCACGGCGGTGCCAGGCAAAAGGATGCCGATCAGGATCAGCGATTCACCGAAAGCCAGCAGCCCGACGATGACACCGGCCCAGGCCTGATGCGTCTCGATGAAAGAAACACTTTGATCGATGAAGGATTGCACGCCGGCTCCGTGATAAAAACGCTACTCAGCTGCCGCTGTCGAGCGGCTCCTGCAGGGGATGGCGAGCCGGAAGACAAGGGAGCAGTCGCTGCAATGCAATCATCGGATGCCTTTACGGGGATTGTGTCGGAGGCAAGCGCTGGCGCGTATCGTCTCAACAGGGACATCGTGGCGCTGTCAAGGCTGGCCTGGCCGTTGGTGCCGAATGCCGGATTTCACCGCCCGGCATGTACGAAAAAAACTTGATTCAAACTTTATTGGTAATTTCTCGTTCATAACTCGATCTGGTTTGTCCGTCGGCTGCCGTTTTGCCCTCGGTCTGTTGTGTTTTGAGTACAGGTCCAGATGCGGATACCAGGCGTCATCAGTTTCTTGATCGCATCGCTTTGCCTTGCCGGGTGCACATCGACGGCTGGCATCGACGCGCTGGATTTGCAGAAACCGTCGAGCGAGACCACCAGTTCCGTGGTGCGCCCGCCGGCACCGGTGGCGGCAGTCCCGGCGGCGATGGCCAGCAGGGCGCCGAGGGCCGAAAAGGCGCCGGTGGCCGACAATCCCCGGCCTTTCGGCCTGGCGGAGGAAGAGACGGTGGCGTTTCCGGCGCCTGAAGTGCCGGATGTCGGCGGGCTGCCGGTCGAGCCGGCAGCGCTGGTATCGAAGCCAAGGCTGTTGAGCCGCGCCGCCCCGCCGATGCTTGCCGGGCCGCTCACCCGCTACGGCTTTCGCGACGCCAAGCCGATCAATTTCGGCAAGGCTTCGCCCCGGCACCTTGCCGTTCATGGCGTCGACGTCTCGCGCTGGCAAGGCAACGTCAACTGGGAAAAGCTGCGCGCCCAGGGCGCCAACTTCGCCTACATCAAGGCGACCGATGGCGGCGATCATCTCGATCCGATGTTCATGAAGAACTGGCGCAATGCCGACGCCGCCGGCCTGAAGCGCGGCGCCTATCACTTCTTCTACTGGTGCCGCACGGCGGGCGAGCAGGCCGACTGGTTCATCCGCAACGTGCCGAAGATGGATGGCGCGCTGCCGCCGGTGATCGACGTCGAGTGGAACGGCGAATCCAGCTGCAAGCGCCGGCCGTCGCGCGAAAAGGTGCTGGAGAAGATGCAGGTGTTCATGGACAAGCTGGAGCGCCACTACGGCCAGCGGCCCATCATCTATACCTCGCCCGATTTCTATCGCGACAACCTCAGGGGCGAATTCCTCGATTACCCGTTCTGGCTGCGCGCGGTGGCGGCGCACCCGTCAAAGGTCTATCCCGGCCGCAAATGGCTGTTCTGGCAGTATTCCGGCTCCGGACTGTCGCATGGCGTCACCGGCCGCATCGACCTCAACGTCTTCCAGGGCGATGAGCGACAATGGCGGGCTTTCGCCGGCGGTCGGCAGATGGTGGCCGACGCGGATTAGGCCGCGTGGACAAATTAGCCTCTGACAGATTCAGCGATATTGCGAAAAGAGGTCTCTCTGGGCTTGGTTGATCGAACCATCATCCCAGTCGACCTCGCGCTTTGATTGCGGGATGTGTCCCCGCCGATATCCGTTGTTGTAGAACAGCGTCCCATGGATCCCGAGCGCATCGCGCTTCAGGATGGGACGGCCCCAAAGTGGCGCCAGCACACGGCCTGCCTCGTCATCACCAAGCCGTTCGAATAAGTCTTCGGCCAGTTCCATGTCTCGTCCATCCGGGAAGATGGCGGCGTACTCCTCCTCGGTTGCCTGGAACACACTGAAGGTTGCGTTTAAGGCGCCGTCGATGATCTGGATATTCTTCATGTCGCGTGTTCTGGCATTCAACAGCAACGGCGGCAATGGAGCGTAAGTCAGACTTATTGGAGCTGATTGCGGCCCATTCCGTTCCTCGCTCAGCCGCAGCCTCGTCCTCAAGCCCATGATTTCGGCAATCGCGGCACCAATCATGGTGAGAAGCGTAAGCGTGTCGTGCTGGCTTCGATCGGCTCTGACCTAGGCGAATGGCCTCCGGATCGCCCATCCGCTTCAGCCGCCGGCTGCTATCTTGGTTGCCGGCGGCGCGACTCTTCGATGGTGGCATGGGCCAGGACGCCGGAAAATGTCCCGAAATAGAGCAGGACCATGGTGGTAACCATCAGGCTGTAAGTCGACACGTTATTCTCCCTCCGATGATTGCCGAGGAGACAGGACGAACGCTGGATGCGCGTTGACCTGGATCAACCGGAGAGCGCGGCTTTGCGAATGGACAAGACATTGCCGTCGCCTTGATATCTATGTGCGGGTTCCCGCACTCTGTGGCATTGGAGACGAGGTGGAGCTCAAGGTCCTGTTGGTCGGCTTTGCCTGCGCGGTCGCCGGCATGCTGTCGATTGTCACTTTCCTGAAATGGCGGGAGGTGAAGGCGGTCAGCCGCTGGTTGCCGGCGCCGGGAAAGATCATCTCCTCGCGCGTCGAGGCGCGCGAGGTCAGAAGCTCGGGCACCGGTTCGGAGAGCAGCGATGCCACCGAGATCAGGAATTTTCCGGCGATCACCTACGAATACAAGGTGGGCGGCAAGACATTCCAGAGTTCGCACTACAGCGTGCAGGAGAACCTCGGGAATTTCGAAGTCACCGAGACCCTGGCGCGGTTTCCACGCGGCGCCAAGGTGACTGTCTTCTACAACCCGTCCGATCCGGCCAAGGCCGTGATCGAGCGCACCATGCCCGACGGCGCCTTCAAGTTCATGGTCCAGCTTTCGGCGGGGCTGGTGGTCGGCGCGCTGGTGCTGGTGTTCTCCGTCGGCGGCGTGCTGGAGGCCATCGGCCCGCATTTGCCCAAACCACAAAACCTCGGCGCGGCAGCGCTGCTGCTGTTCATGGGCCTGTTCGTGCTGCGCATGGGCTTCGTGCAGAAAGCGATGGCCGAGCAGGCGGCGAAATGGCCGGTCGCCGCCGGCCACATCGATGCGTCAGGCCTGCGGGCAATCAAGACCCGCGACCGGTTCGAGTCCTACCGGCCCTGGCGCACTGTTTTCAAGTCCCGCGTCGTCTACAGCTATGGCGTCGCCGGCCAGCGCTACAGCGCCGATCGCGTCGCCTTCGGCGCCACCGTGACGGCTTCGCTGCCTGGCCTCGTCGGCGGCCAGGCGGCGCGCTATGTCGAGGGCGGCAAGGTCGACGTGCACTATGATCCCGCCAACCCCGCCTCGGCGGTGCTCGAATGCCGGGTGCGCGGGCTCTGGGTTCTGTGGGCCTGTTCCGTTGGCTTTCTCGGCGGCGCCGCTTTGCTGATCGGGCTGGTCTGAGGCGCCGGATGCCTTCAGCAGCGGGCGAGGGGCCCGCTGTCGAAGCCAGGCCAGGTGAACCGCACTTTGACGCCGTGCCTGACCATATGGACGACACGGGAAAACGGCTCCGCGAGCGACGGGTCCGCGCCGTAGCACTGGCTCGCATGCACCACCCAGCCGGTGGCGGATTTGTGGAATGTCGCGTGCTCGCAGCCGAATTGGGGAAGCGACAGGGCCGACTGATCCACGGTGAAGACAGTCTGGCGCTGGACATCCGCGGCCGCGCTGCAGTTCAGGCGTTCGCTGGACCACGTCCCGACATAGGGCGCCGCCGCCAGTGCCGTGCCACCCGCGAACGCGGACATTGCCATCGTCATCACCAAACGCCGCATCATTTGTCTCCTTGGGCACCGTGCTCGACCATACAGATTGTGGGGGCGGCGCGGGGCAAGTTTTCGTTCGAGGTGCGATAAAGGCAGCTGTCTGGAATTTCGCTTATGGTTTTGTGCGGATGATTCGCAAACTGGCCTTCGTTCGCCCGGGGCTGCTCGGCAGCGGCGGGCGCCAAGGAATGCCTGCTGAGCCACGCCACCTATCGCGCAAATCCTGTAGGGATTATCCTACGCGCCTTGAACGCTCCGAGACCCAGCGATGAGCAAGCGCATCGAAGACATGAGAAATCTCGGACCAGCCACGGCGCGGATGCTGGCGGAAATTGACATTCTCTGTGAGGAGGATTTGCGCAGTTTCGGCGTGGTCGAAGCTTACCACGGACTGAAATTCCGCTTCGGACAGCATGTGACGATCGTCGCGCTCTATGCGATGGAGGCAGCAATTCGCGGTTGCGACTGGCGGGCGCTTGATACCGAAACCAAGGAGCATCTGCGTGAGCAGGCGCGCCAGAACAGGCATTAGGTACCAAACTGCAGCTTGTCATATTGCGAGCAGCTCTTGTTCAGACCCAATCCTGACACAGATCGGGAGGCTCACCGGCCTCAGCGGACATTGCCATCGTCAAACGCCGCATCGCCAAGGAGCAAAACGCAGCCGCTCCGGATTTCGCTTATGCTTTTGCGCGGATGATGCGACTGTGCGGGCCCGCACGCACCCAGGCTTTGGCTTGCACAACACTTTCCCAGGGACGTTTGATGATCACCCGCAAACTGGCCTTCGTTTTCCTGGGGCTGCTCGGCCCGATGCAGGCAGCGGGCGCAAAGGAATGCCTGCTGAGCCACGCCACCTACCGGGAGCTGCGCTCTGGCGCGGTGATGCAGTTCCGGCCGATCGACAACGAGCCGGCGGCGCTGACGGCCGAGGTGTTTTCGCTGACCGTGCCGCATACCGACATCCGCCTGCCGGCCGACATCACCTGGACCAATGGCAAGAATTCGTTTCCGCTCGGCACCATCCGCCACGCCTGCACCGACGACGACCGCGAAGCGGGGCTGGAGGACGGCAGCGGGCTGTGCAGGATATGGGATGGGCAGGTCTATGCCTTGACCGGAGGCGGCGCCGAGCAGTTGAATTCCCGCGAAGCGACACCGGCGCCGAAAGGGCTGCTGCTTCCTGATTTCGGTGCGGCCTTCACCGAAGGAGCCGATTTCGCCAAAGCCAATCCCGAGGGCTCGGCGTGGGATGCCTTCACCTTGACGGGATGCAGCGATGAATAGCGCCATGAGATCGATCGTCTGGGCCTGCGCCCTGTTGGCATCCCTGACGGTATCCGCCGTGGCACGTGTGGACGAGCCGGCGCCGTCGCGCCCGCCCATCGACAAATGCGCCTGGGAAAGACTGGCCGACAAGACGATCGGTCTTGCCGCGTGGGTGCAGCGCTGCGATTTCGGCTTCCGCCAGATCCATTTCGAGTTCGCCGGCAACGCTCTCGCCATCAAATACAGCGATGGCGGCGTGGCCGATCCACTTGTCGAGGTGTTCGATATCAAGCCTGGCGAAACCGCCGAGGCCGCATTGCAGCGGCTGTTCCTGGAAAAGACCGACAAGGCCGTCAGCGCCCGTTGCGTGAGGGCGCCTTACATGGAAGGAACCGTGCCCGACGGCGTCAAGCGCTACATTTTCAGCCCCGACGCCGCCTACGCGAAAGAACTGAAAGCACTCGCCAACCCCAACGAGGTTCCCGACCCGCCCTGCGGCGGCTGGGGTGAAATGCCGGATGGCATCCAGTATTTCGAGGTGCCTGCAGGTGGAGCGCACAAGGTGCTGTTCGTCCGCATAGGCCAGGACGAGCCGTTGTTTGATGAGCAGACGTTGAGGGTGTTGCTGGCGGGGTAGGTGTCGGATCAGAAGTTAGGATCGGTTTGGATCGCGTGATCCAGTTCTGCCCCTCCGCTTATCTACCTTCTACATCAGGTCTCGTTGTTAACTCGGGTAACGCATCCCATGCCAAGTTTCTCCGGGGTCCTTCGGAATCGGCTTCGGGCGCCACGTTATCGAGGAAGTCGGATCGAGCCCCTTTGAAAGCGTCGCATCTGCTCGTTCTAGAAGATAGTCCGGAGACTCGCCGACAAAGGCTCTGCCTTCCCAAAGAGCGCCACTCTCAAACGGATGGAATTGAATGCGAAATACCGGCCAACTTTTCTTCTTCGCGCGCATTAATTGGGTGGCCTGATTGTATTCACGCGATTCATAGATATGCATACAGTGGCAGAGGATGTCGTCAATCGATGTTCGCCCTGAAAATATAGCTATGAACTCGGCTCCATTTAACGTGGCCTTAGATAAGACCCAGCAATTTCTTATTGTAGAGTATTGGCTCCCAAAGTAGGAGCGAAATAGACCAATTTGATACTTAATAAACTCCTGCGCAGATTTTCTATCCTGAAAGTATTTTTCAATCTCGCGCTCTATTTCTGTTTTCGACGCGCCTGAACGGATCGCATTTGAGATGGCAGTCCGTGCTCGGCGTTCGTCGTTTGGGTGTACGGCGAAGGGGGCGCTGTCAAATGCAAACGCCCCCTTCAATTGTCTACGCCAATCGGCCATAGCAAATGTGAGTTCTCAGCTGCACCCGCTCGTCGCGCCGCACGTGTCGCACTTCTCACAGGTCCCGTTGCGCACCATCGTAAAGTTCTGGCACTCGGAGCAGGAATTGCCGGTGTAGCCTTGCAGCAGTGACCTGGCGCGGCGGTCGGCGGCGAGTTTCTTCGCTTCGGCCGCTTCATTGGCTGCGGCGTCGGTGAACAGCGCCGCCGTGGCGTCCGAAGCCTCGGAAGCAGCGCCCGCCGCTCCCTCGAAGGCGATCTCCTCGGCCAATTCCCTGGCCCGCTCCTCATAGTCGCGCTTGTAGGCGACCGCCTCGTCGCTGGCCGGTTTCAGCGCCAGCACGTTGGAGCCCGAGAAGGCGGTCGGTGCCGAGCGGGCAGGGGCGCCGGAGGGAGCCGAACCGGCAAACCCCTTCGGATCGTTGCCGCTGACGCGCGACACCAGCTTCACCGGCGAGGCGCCACGGGTCAGGCCCTTGGAGACGGCGTCGGTCTTGCCTTCGCTGATGTTGCGGCCAAGTGCGGTGTTGGAGAAGTCCGACTGGTCGACATGGGCGAGGTCGTTGCGGCCGAGATAGGAGATGGCAAGCTCGCGGAACACATAGTCGAGGATCGACGTCGCGCTCTTGATGGCGTCGTTGCCCTGCACCATGCCGGCCGGCTCGAACTTGGTGAAGGTGAAGGCGTGCACATATTCGTCGAGCGGCACGCCATATTGCAGGCCGAGCGAGATGGCGATGGCGAAGTTGTTGAGAAGGCCACGCAGGGTCGCGCCTTCCTTGTTCATGTCGATGAAGATCTCGCCGAGGCGGCCATCGTCATATTCGCCGGTGCGCAGGAAGATGGTGTTGCCACCGATCTTGGCCTTCTGGGTATAGCCCTTGCGGCGGCCAGGCAGCTTTTCCTGCTCGCGCGACACGCGCTCGATGATGCGCTCGACGATCCGTTCGGTGATCTGCACCGCGCGCTGCGCGGCGGGCGCGGCGATCAGCTGTTCGACGGCTTCCTCCTCGTCTTCCTCGCCATCGGCGAGCAGCGAGGAATTCAGCGGCTGCGACAGCTTCGAGCCGTCGCGGTAGAGCGCGTTGGCCTTCAGCGCCAGCTTCCACGACAGCATGTAGGCGCCCTTGGCGTCTTCCACCGTCGCATCGTTCGGCATGTTGATGGTCTTGGAGATGGCGCCGGAGATGAAGGGCTGTGCCGCCGCCATCATCTGGATGTGGCTGTTGATCGACAGCGAGCGCTTGCCGATCTTGCCGCACGGGCTGGCGCAGTCGAACACGGCAAGGTGTTCGGCCTTGAGGAAGGGCGCGCCTTCCAGCGTCATGGCACCGCAGACATGGATGTTGGCGGCCTCGATGTCCTTCTTCGCGAAGCCGAGCGCCGGCAGCATCTCGAACGAGAAGTCGTTGAGCTGCTCGTCGGTGAACCCGAACGTCTCCTTCACCCAGTCGGCGCCCAGCGTCCACTGGTTGAAGACGAACTTGATGTCGAAGGCCGACTTCAGCGCCGCGTTGAGCGCCGCGATCTTGTCGTCGGTGAAACCCTTTGCCTTGAGCGAGCCGGGATTGACGCCGGGTGCCTGGTTGAGATTGCCGTGGCCGACCGCATAGGCCTCCATCTCGGCGATCTGGGCTTCCGAATAGCCGAGCGTGCGCAGCGCTTCCGGCACGGCGCGGTTGATGATCTTGAAGTAGCCGCCGCCGGCCAGCTTCTTGAACTTCACCAGCGCGAAGTCGGGCTCGATGCCGGTTGTGTCGCAATCCATGACCAAGCCGATCGTGCCGGTCGGCGCGATCACGGTCGCCTGCGCATTGCGGTAGCCATGCTCCTCGCCGAGCTCGATGGCGCGGTCCCAGGCGGCTTTCGCATGCTCGGCAAGCGCCTGCTGCTTGAGGTCGGAAGCGACCAGCGGCACCGGGTTGACGGCCAGCTTCTCGTAGCCGTCCTTGTCGCCATAGGCGGCGCGGCGATGGTTGCGCATGACGCGCAGCATGTTCTGCGCGTTGCGGTCGTAATCGGCGAAGGCGCCGAGCTCGGAAGCCATCTCGGCGGAGGTGGCATAGGCGGTGCCGGTCATGATCGCGGTAAGCGCTGCGCAGATGGCGCGGCCCTCGTCGGAATCATAGGGGATGCCCGAGGTCATCAGCAGGCCGCCAATATTGGCATAGCCGAGGCCGAGCGTGCGGTATTCGTAGGAGAGCTTGGCGATCTCCTTCGACGGGAACTGCGCCATCATCACCGAGATCTCGAGCACGATGGTCCACAGCCGCACGGTGTGCTCATAGGCGGCGATATCGATCGTGCCGTCGGCATTGCGGTAGGGCAGGAGGTTGATCGAGGCGAGGTTGCAGGCGGTGTCGTCGAGGAACATGTATTCCGAGCACGGGTTGGACGCCCGGATCGCACCGGCGGAGGCGCAGGTGTGCCAGTCGTTCATCGTCGTGTTGAAATGCAGGCCCGGATCGGCCGATGCCCAGGCGGCGTAGCCGATCTTTTCCCACAGATCGCGCGCCTTCAGCGTCTTCAGGACCTTGCCGTCCTTGCGGGCGGTGAGGTGCCAGTCGGCATCATCCTCGACGGCGCGCAGGAAATTGTCCTTCAGCGACACCGAATTGTTGGAGTTCTGGCCCGAAACCGTGAGGTAGGCGTCCGAATCCCAGTCGGTGTCGTAGGTCTTGAACGACATCGAGGTGTAGCCCTGCTTGGCGAACTGGATGACGCGGTAGATGTAGTTCTCCGGCACCGCGTCCTTCTTGGCTGCCTTGATCTCGCGCTTCAGCGCGGTGTTGATCGACGGGTCGAAGCAGTCGTCGCCATTGCCTTCGCAGTTGACGCAGGCCTTCATTATCGCTTCGAGATGCTTCTTGACGATCTTGGAGCCGGTCACCAGCGAGGCGACCTTCTGCTCTTCATTGACCTTCCAGTCGATGAATTCCTCGATATCGGGGTGGTCGGCGTCGACTATGACCATCTTGGCGGCGCGGCGCGTGGTGCCGCCCGACTTGATGGCGCCCGCGGCGCGGTCGCCGATCTTGAGGAAGCTCATCAGGCCGGACGAGCGGCCGCCGCCGGACAGTTTCTCGCCTTCGCCGCGCAGCAGCGAGAAATTGGAGCCGGTGCCCGAGCCGTATTTGAACAGGCGCGCTTCACGCACCCAAAGGTCCATGATGCCGCCCTCGTTGACGAGGTCGTCCTGCACACCCTGGATGAAGCAGGCATGCGGCTGCGGGTGCTCGTAGGAGGATTTCGACTTGGTCAGCTTGCCGGTGAAGGGATCGACATAGAAGTGGCCCTGGCTCGGGCCGTCGATGCCGTAGGCCCAGTGCAGGCCGGTGTTGAACCATTGCGGCGAGTTCGGCGCCACGCGCTGGGTGGCCAGCATGTAGGCAAGCTCGTCGCGGAAGGCGCGCGCGTCTTCCTCCGATGACTTGAAGTAGCCGCCCTTCCAGCCCCAATAGGTCCAGGTGCCGGCCAGCCGGTCGAAGACCTGGCGGGCGTCGATCTCGGAGCCGTAGCGCTCGGCTTCCGGCAGCTTGGCCAGTTCGGCCTCGTCGGCGACGGAGCGCCACAGGAAGGAGGGGACGTCGTTCTCCTCGACCTTCTTCAGGCGCGCGGGGACACCGGCCTTGCGGAAATACTTCTGCGCCAGGATGTCGGCGGCGACCTGGGAGAACTGCGCCGGCACATCGATATTGTCCAAGCGGAACACCACCGAGCCATCCGGATTCTTGATCTCCGAAAGCGCCTTGCGGAATTCGATCTCCGCGTAAGCCGATTGCCCCTGCTTGGTGAAACGCCGCTCGATGCGCATTGGTCCTGTCCCTTTTGTCTATATATAGCGCTTTTCCCCGGGGATTTCTGCCCCCAATGCGAAACGCGCATGTCCGCCGTCCGCCGGCGTTCGAAAACGGCCGGCTCTCCATTTCGCAGCCTTCGTCCGCCCTGCTGGTCAAACTCCTTGCGAAGCGCCTGTCCAACTCGCCGACGAACCCCGCGGGTCCCTCAAAACTGAATTTTTTCCGATTCCCTCGACCGAGGGAAATTCACACTATCTAGCGTCGAACCTAGCTGCAAACACTAAATATAGTATTAACAGACAATTTATTCCAGTCCGACAATTCTCCCTATCGTCCCCCAAGCCGCCACAATTCCAACGCTTCCGCCGGCCTCGTAAACAGGCGGAAATGCGGGCAAAAACACACATAATCCGGGAAAAAAGACCGGGCTCAGAACTTTCCGGTCGCACTCTCAACAGGAGCACATGGCCTATAAAAGGCGACTCGTTTTGCGCCGTCAAGGATTCGTTTGCGTAGGTTTTGTGACCCCAACATCTTGTGTGTCACATATGTGGATAACGGGGAAAGAATTGCGGTGCGGCGATGGCGATTTGCCGCCTGCGCGGCCGACGATCCGGCCGAGCGCGAGCTTGCCAAGCCCGACCGCCGCGCTCAGCCGTAATGCAGCCTGGGTTTTGGTTCGGTGCCGGTGAACCGCACCCCGATCCGGTCATTGCGGCGCCAGCGAACCTCGCAGCGATAGGCAATGCCGTCGACCGGCACATAGAGCAGAAAGCGATCCGGCACCCGGGCTTCGACCGTGATCTTCAGTTCGGCACCGTCTTCATGCTGATTGCGCAGCGTGCAGCTGACTTCCGAATTCGAAATTCCGGTGATGATGGCGCCGCCCTTGAGGACACGCTGGCGGTGCTCGCGCCGGTGCTCATCGGAATCGTCGGGAATTGGTTTTGCAGGGGTTACCATCGATGACTTTGCCAAAGCAGCCGAGTCATATTCTCGATTCGTTAGCAAGGCATTCACGTTGATGGGTGTTTTTCCTCGCAATGCAGCGCGGCGCGACCGCCTGGCGTGCGGTCAGGGAAAGCCGTGCGGATCGGCGCAAAAATAGGCGATGATCTGGCAAAGGTCGGGTTCGTTGATCATGCGCACCGCTTCGCTGGAACTCACCCATTTGCGGGTGCGGGAGCGCTTTTCCTTCCAGCGGTCGGCGATCCTGTCGACCTGCAGGGGAAACACAAGAACTTCACAGGGGACTTGTTCGCCGGAGGCCAACACCTTGGCATAGAAATAGCGGCCGGCCTCGAGATGGGAGACACTTCCGCGCAGTCCGGCTTCCTCGCCGGCCTCGCGCGCCGCGGCCTCGCAGAGCGGCTCCCTGGCCTCCGGCCAACCCTTGGGAAGCACCCAGCGACCGGTATCGCGGCTGGTGATCAGCATGACCTCGACGCCGTTCCCGGTATCGCGCCAAGGCAGGGCGGCAACCTGCAGGCGGCACGGCGCCGTGCCGAAGAGCCGTCGGACCCTTTCGGCCAGATGATTGTGCGTCGTTGGCCTGGTCAACATCGGAGAAGCTAGCCCCAGCCTCCAGAATCGTTTGCCGTCTCACGAATCTTACGGCCAATTGTCGGCAATAAAAGTAAAAACTTTCACTTATCTCGCCGAATACCGCCAATAGACGTCGATTTCGCAAAATATCTGGCCTGCCGGGGCCGTTTGCGAAAGCAAATGATGCCCAACGGCGGCAGCTGATCTGGAACAGGCAGGGGGCTACGAATCAGCCAGGGTGGTCGTCGGCGATCGGCTTCTGATAGGTGAAGCCCATGTCCCATGGAAAATAGATCCAGGTGTCCTGGCTGACTTCGGTGACGAAAGTATCGACCAGTGGCCGGCCCTTCGGCTTGGCGTAGACGGTGGCGAAATGCGCCTTCGGCATCATCGCGCGCACGATTGCCGCTGTCTTGCCGGTATCGGTCAGGTCGTCGATGATCAGCACGCCGGCGCCGTCGTCAGCCAGCAATGCCGGCGTCACCTCCTTCAGCACCTGAAGCTGCCCCTGGCTGGTATAGTCGTGGTAGGAGGCGACACAGACCGTCTCGATGATGCGGATGCCAAGCTCGCGCGAGATGATCGCCGCGGGAACCAGGCCGCCGCGGGTGATGCAGACGATCGCTTTCCATTGCCCCTTGTTGGTGCCCGCAAGCCGCCAGGCGAGCGCTCGGGCGTCGCGGTGGAACTGGTCCCAGGAGACCGGAAAGGCTTTTTCGGGAAGGGACATTTCGCGCACTCCGCACCGCGCGAGAGGGCCGCGCGCGAGAAAACAGGGGAATGCGCGCGGAATTAACTGGAAAGCCTCGGCCTTGGCAAGGCCGGCCTGAGCGATCGCTGTGGACTTAGCGCGACAGGAAGGCTGCTATCGGCGCCGTGCGCAGCACAGTGCGCGTTACCCCGCCGAACAGAAGCTGGCGCAGCCATGAGTGGCTGTAGGCGCCGAGCACCAGCAGATCGGCGCCGGTCTCGGTGATCCGGGTCTGGATGATGTCATCGACCGAACTGCCCCCCGATCTCTGCACGGAGACGCTGACGGTGGCGCCGTGGCGCGACAGGGCGGAAGCGATCTCGGCGCCGGCGGCCTCCGGGCTGTCTTCGAGCGTGTCGGGTGGGCCAATGACCAGTATGTCGGTTTTTTCTGCTTCGATGATGAAGGGCAGGGCGTCGAAGGCGGCGCGGGCCGCTTCCTTGCTGCCGTTCCAGGCGAGCAGCACGCGCTTGTAGGTGGTGACCAGCGGGCCCGCATGCGGCACCACCAGCACCGGCCTGCCTGCGTCGTAGACCAGCGTGTCGACATCCGCGCTCGGGTCACCGCCCGTCTCGCGCTGCGCGGCGATGATCAGATCGGCGGCGCGGACGGTCGAAATGCCGGTCAGCGCGCTGTCGCCCGAAAAACTCTCCAGGCTGCGCCACTCGAAGGAAAGGCCGGAATTCTCGATATATCTGAGAAAAACGGCCTGCAGCTTCTCGGCTCGCTCCCGGTTCATGTCGGCCGAGACCTGCAGGAACTCGGTGTCCGGAAAGCCCGTGGCCGAAGTGTAGGGCACCGGAAGCGTTTCGGCATGGATGCCGATCAGGTGGCTCTCGAACCGGCTGGCGAGCGGAATGGCGCAGTCCAGCACGCGCTCCGCATCCTGTTCGTTCTGCAGAATGGCGACGATGGTTTTGAATCGCATGGTAATCCCTCGGTTTACGGCGATAGAACTCGCGCGGACGAAACGTTGCGGCGTCGGGCTTGGTTCCGGGCTGATCAGCCGGGATTGCTTGCGAAGCCGGCCACCATTGCCTCGACATCGGCGCGCGCCGCGTCCAGCGCGTCCTGGCTGCGGGCACGCACGACCAGTTCGGTCCAGAACTTGCCATCGCCATATTTCGGGTAGGAGCCGATGATCGTGTCCGGATGCGCCTTCTGGATGTCGCCCAGCGGCCCGCCGATGAGGCCTTCGCCGAACGGACAGTGCACGGTTGCCGACAGCATCTTGGTGCCGGCCTTCAGCGTCGGCACGACATTGTCGAGCATGGCCTGGAAAATCGACGGCACGCCGGCCATGACATGGACGTTGCCGATCCGGAAACCGGGCGCGACGGACACCGGATTGACGATGAGATCGGCGCCGCGCGGCATCCGCGCCATGCGCTTGCGGGCCTCGGTGTATTCGATGCCGCGCGCGGCGTAGCTTGCCTCCAGCAAGGCATAGGCCTTGGCATGGTACTCGCAAGGCACGCCGAAGGCCTTGGAAATCGAATCGGCGGTGATGTCGTCGTGGGTCGGGCCGATGCCGCCGGTGGTGAACACATAAGTGTAGCGTGCGCGCACGGCATTCACCGCCGCGACGATCTCGTCTTCCTCGTCCGGAACGATGCGCACCTCCTTCAGGTCGATACCGATCGCCGTCATGATGTCGGCAAGATGGCCGATGTTCCTGTCCTTGGTGCGGCCGGACAGAATCTCGTCACCGATGACGAGCATGGCGGCGGTAACGATTTCGGGCATGGAAGGCTCCGGAGGGACGGTCCAAGTCAGATAGCGCGCCAAGGCGGCGGCCGCAATGCCGCCCGTTTCGATGCAAGGTTGCGGCACGACCGGATGCGGCTAAGCTGACGCCGGTTCTGGCCCGGGTGAACAATGCTGTTTTCGATTCTGTCGTGGCTGCTGGCCGTGCTCTTCCTGCTGGCGGTCCTTGGGATCGCCGCTCTGGTGCTGGCGACGCGGTGGATCGCGGCGAAGGCCGAAAGACTGGTGCCGCCGGTCGGAAAATTCATCGAGATAGACGGCAACCGCATCCACTATGTCGATGTGGGCGAGGGGCGGCCGATCGTCTTCCTGCACGGGCTCGGCGCCCAACTTCATCACTTCACGTCCACCCTGTTCGGGCGGTTCGACCCGGGCTACCGGTTGATCGCGCTCGATCGTCCGGGGTCGGGCTATTCGGTGCGGGCGAGCGGCGCCACGGGCCGGCTGCCGGAACAGGCCGAGATCGTGCGGCGCTTCATCGAAACGCTGCGGCTGGAAAAGCCGCTGGTGGTCGGTCATTCCCTCGGCGGCGCCATCGCGCTGACCCTGGCCGTGGAACACCCCGAGGCGATTTCCGGCATCGCCCTGCTGGCGCCATTGACCCATCTGGAAGATGGCGCGCGCGAAAAGTTCGGCCCGCTCTACATTCCCTCACGCCTGCTGCGCCGGGTCATGGCCCATACGATGGCGGTCCCGACAGGCCTCAGATATGCGCGGCCGACCATGGAATTCATCTTCGCGCCGCAAGTGCCGCCCGCCGACTACATGGTCGCGGCAGGCGGGTGGCTCGGGCTCAGGCCGGCCCATTTCTATGCCACGTCCTCCGATGTCGTGGCGATCGAACGCGATCTCGGCCGCATCGAGGGCCGCTATGGTGAGATCGCCATGCCGGCCGGCATTCTCTTCGGGGCGGCCGATCGCGTCATCGACATCCGCATCCATGGCGAGCCGATGCAGGACAAGATCGAAGGGCTCGATTTCGAAGCTGTCGACGGTCTCGGCCACATGCCACAATTCGTCTGGCCGGAACGGGTCATTGCCTTCATAGAGCGCATTGCGGCCCGCGCGTTTTCCGCGCGGACACGGCCTCACGACAATTTCACTGAACCACTCGGCTGATTGCCGTGTTGTCGGCGCCCTGCCTGTCCGTCGCCGAAACCGGTCGCGGATCTCGGATTCAGTCGGAGATCTCTGTCTGCGGGCGGTCCCGGCCATCGGCCAGTTCGTCGTGCCATTTGCCGTCCGCATCCTCGTACTGGATGCCGTCAGTGGCCCCGGCGACCTGCTGCTCGGCCGAAGCGATTTCGGCGGCGCGCAATGCGTCGTGATGGGTGGGAAACGTCTCCGAGAAAGTCGCTCCGACCTTGTAGGCCCAGCCGCCGTCATGCTCGACGATCTTGTAAGTCAGCTTCGCCATGAAAACCTCCGGTTGAAAGGTCCGTCTGCTCAATGCAGCCGGTCGTCGGGCAGTCTGTCGTCGGGCACCAGCACTTCGGATTCCTTGGCGGCTTCAATCAGCGCCCGGCGCGCATCCGCTGTGGAACGATAACCTTCCAGCACTTTGAGGCAAGTGTCGAGGGCATCACGATGTCGCTGGCCACGATTGAGCGGCCACACCGTCATCAGGCACTCCGCCGCCTCCTGGGTGCTGCGTATATGGCGATATTTGCCGACATGGCCGAGCTCGACCACGACTGGCGTTTCAAAGGGCTTTTTGTCCATCATGGCCGCAACGCAAAGCAGCCAATTTGGTTGCAACCATGTCCTTCAGCCTGCGCCCAAACGTCTCAGTAGCCGCAATCGTTGCGCAGCCAGCGTGCGTTTGCCCAACCGGTCGTGCCGCCGATCTCGACTTGATACCAGTTGCCGCGCCTGTCGAAGATCTCGGTATGATCGCCATTGAACAGCTGTCCGATCATCCGCGACGACGAATTCGGCCGTGCCCGCACGGCGAGAAAACCGCTGCCAGTGGCCAGATTGTAGCGGCCGGAAAGGCCGTGCACCGTGCCTTCGCAATATTGCGCGCCGGCCGGCGTCGCCGCGCCGATCCAAAGCCCAGCCACGGCCGTCAGCGCTGCAACCGGCAAGAATGTCCTGAACGACATGATCTCCTCCCAAGCCTGGCCGCGCCCGCCGCGGCCTCACCCAACGTAACAGTTCGCGGACAAAATTGAAGCTGTGCAAACTATCCAGAACTGCGGGCAGGGCCGCGCTGGCGTCGGGAGGCCGGGCCGGTCAGCCCGCCGCCTTCATCCAGTGCTGCATCGTGGTCACCGAACGGGCTAGCTGCGGCGCCGGGTGGATTGTCTCGCTGAACGTGGCGGCCGCGCGCCATCCCCAGCGCGGGTCGGCCAGGAAGGCACGCGCCAGCCCCACCATGTCGGCGCGGCCTTCGGCGACGATTGCCTCGGCCTGCTTCGGGTCATCGATCAGGCCCACCGCGCGGGTCGGAATGCCCGCGCCCTTGCGCACGGCTTCCGCCAGATGCACCTGGTAGCCGGGGCCGGTGGGCAATTTCTGCAACGGCGAATTGCCGCCGCTCGAGCAACAGAGATAGGCGACGCCGACGGCCTTCAACGCCTTTGCCACCTCGATCGCGTCTTCGACGTCGAAGCCGCCGTCGACCCAATCCTTCACCGACAGCCGCGCGCCGAGCATCAGCTTTGGCGTTGCCTTCCTGACCGCTTTGGCGATCTCGACGACCAGGCGCATGCGGTTCTCCAGCGAACCGCCCCAGCGGTCGGTGCGCTGGTTGGACAGGGGCGACAGGAACTGGAAGATCAGGTAGCCATGCGCGGCGTGCAGTTCGATGAAGTCGAAGCCGGCGCGCTCGGCCCGCCTTGCCGCCTCGGCGAACCGTTCGATGAGCTGCAGGATTTCCTCGTCCTCCAGCGCGCGCGGCACATTCCAGCCGGTGTCGTAAGCGATGGCCGAGGCCGAGACGGTCTGCCAGGGATCCTCGTTCGGCTGCAGCGGCCCGCCGCCTTCCCACGGCTTGCGGTTCGAGGCCTTGCGGCCCGCATGGGCAAGCTGGGTGCCGAACCTTGTGCCGGGAGCAGCGACGCGCCTGGCCGCGTCCAGCGCCCGGCGGGCGCCCGCCTCGTTGTCCTCGGAGTAAAGGCCGAGGCAGCCATGCGTGATGCGTCCGCGCCGCTCGACGTCGGTCATCTCGACCGTGACCATGCCGGCGCCGGACATGGCAAGGTTCATCCAGTGGTAGAGGTGCCAGTCGCTGGCCGAGCCGTCCTCGGCGGAATACTGGCACATCGGCGCGACGGCGATGCGATTGGGGAAGGTGAGGCCGTCAAGGGTGATCGGCTGGAAGAGCGATGCTGTCATGAAGTGAGGCTCCGGGAGGGGTAAGCCGTTATCTAGGCAATGGATCGAAGGCGCGCCAGACACGAGACGGTGAGACGCCCTTTTTGGACCGATTGCCTGCATTGCGCAAATGCCGGTTCGCGGCTACGCCTCGGCCAACAGCATGGAGACCATGATGGAAGATCGCATTCGCATCCGTTCCGAGGAGGTTCTCTCCGACGACTGGGCCGTCCTGAAGAAAACCGTCCTCGACTATCGCCGGCGGGACGGGCAGTGGGAAACGCAGATTCGCCAGACCTATGATCGTGGCGACGGCGCGGTGATCCTGCCCTACGATCCGTCGCGGTCGACCGTGCTTCTGGTGCGCCAGTTCCGTTATCCCGCCTACGTCACTGGCCACCGTGAGCCGCTGATCGAGGCCTGTGCCGGCCTGTTGGACGAAAACGATCCGGAAACCTGCATCCGCAAGGAAGCGGAGGAAGAGCTGGGCTACCGGCTGAACAACGTCGAACGGTTGTTTTCGCCCTATATGAGCCCGGGCAGCGTCACCGAACGGCTGTGGTTCTTCGTTGCCCGCTATTCACCGGCCGACCGCATCTCGGCTGGCGGCGGTGCGCCGGAAGAGGGCGAGGACATCGAGGTGCTGGAAATGCCGCTCGACGAAGCGCTGGCCGGTATTGCCGACGGCCGCATCATCGATGCCAAGACCATCATCCTGATCCAGCATCTGAAGCTGAACCCGATCCCTGCCTGAATCCCCGGATTGTTCCACGCTCCCGGCTTTCGGCCCGTCGCCGACGATTTGACTTAGAGCAATGCAGCATCGGGTCGCCGGCCGTAGAGATTGGGTTCAACCGTAGGGACGTGGACATGATTTTTCATGCAACGACCAGAAGCGCCGCGCTCGGCACGGTCGTCTCCATTCCAGCCATGGGATCCGCTCCAGTGGAAAGGGCCTCTGCCGCAAACTTGAACGAAAGCCCGATCCTGGCCGGCTTTCGGCGCTGGGAAGCGCTCAGGAATTCGATCTCTTTTGGCATCTCCGACAGCGATCTGAAGCGTGTCCACAGGAGCATGTCCGAGATCGTGGAAACCATGTTCGCAACCCCGGCCACAACCACCCTTGAGTTCGCGGCGCAGTTCATGGTCGTTTGCAGCGGCGACGAGATCGAATACCGGCGGGCTGCCCGCGAGCTCCATGCTCACGCGCAAACCCTGGTCGGCATGCTGCCTCAGTGAGCGGGACCCCGCTGATTGAACGGCCATCGTGTCCGATGTCTTCGTGACCGGCGTTGCGCCCTTCCAACTCACGGAGCGCGCGGCAATCGCGCGCACACCCTGTTCGTGTCGCAATGCTCGACATGTGATGGCAGCGCCCAAAAACACCGTCGCTTCCAGGCTGCCTGAAAGTCGAACCGACATGTCGCAAATCGCAGCGGTGGTGCGGACGACGGGAATCGAACCCGTACGATCAGAGATCGAGGGATTTTAGGTCTATTGGTCGGCGGTTCCCCTCCGGGTCAAAAGCCCGGAAAGCTGGGCCTTCGACTAGTTATTGAAGACCGTTTTTTCACACATAGCTGGGAAATTCCCACGATATTCCCACACGATCTAGCGCGCCTGCATGTCCCATGCTCTTTGCAAAATCTCAAACCACACGTACATGTGCGTGCTCTGCGGGCGTGGTGAAATTGGTATACACACCGGACTTAAAATCCGGAGGCTTCGGCCATGCGGGTTCAAGTCCCGCCGCCCGCACCAATAGGTATCTGCTCTATGCGTTTTGAATTGTTCTTCTTGGGCCGGATACCATCAGGCAACAAAGGTGGCCCGCACCTGAACTTTGCCGTCGACTTCCGAACCCAAATGCACCACCAGCTTGTTCGCCTCTGGCAAACTAACCCCCTCCTTGATCACAAGCATTGGGTGTCTAAGCCGTACAACGAAAGCACGTGGGACGGCGTCGCGACCTTCGAGCGACACGGGCTGGACTTCGTGGTAGTGGCAAGTCAGCGCGCGTCGTTGTTCATCAGGATGGACGTCCATTTTTATGAACCCGCCGGCGTGTTGTCGGTGGCAAGCGACGTTGCCGATGTCGACAACAGGGTCAAAGTGCTGTTCGACCTTCTGAGAATACCCGATAACCCCAAACATATCCCTCCAGGGCTGCAGCCACACTACTGCCTCATGGAGGACGACCGGCTCATTTGGGAGCTAACGGTCAAGCGCCATAGGCTCCTTCGCACCTTGGAGGGAGTGGAGTACATGACACGACTTGATGTTAGCGTCCTTCCGTCTCGTGGAACGATGGGAAATTCGTCAATCGTGGACACTGCAGTCTATTAGCAGGCCGGTCGAACCCGTTGCCGGAGCCGAAAAGGAAAGCCGGCTCACATACTTCTCCCACACAATTCCCCACATGATCCCTTGCGCGCCGCAACAGTCGCTTGTGCGGGATCGTTGCACCACTGCATATAACAAACGTAGCAAAAACAGCGGGTTGACTGCACAACTTTAGGTGGCCGAAATTGCCGGCTCAACCGAGCGGTTTTGGAGCAACAATTTGGCACGTTAAGGTATTGATTTTATTGACGATGCGCCGGTCTATTTTTTAAGTCCCTTGCGTCTACCAATTCCGCCACGTCCGCAGACCACCGCTTTTCAGACGCCTGACAGAGGCCGTCAAGTCGTGATCTTGGCCGGTAGTGGGTCGCGACACCTATGGAAAGCGCGACGCTAGTGCTCGCTAGGGCCTGATCTCGTCGCCGCCTGCATATCTCGCCAAGTCTGCTACGGCTGCCTCGAAGGCTTCTCGTATCTCTGTCTGGCTAAAGTAATGATCCCATAACTCGGTCATCAGGTAATTCATGGCAAAAGGTAGCAAGGGAAGGTCAGGCCAAGGATTGCTGTCGTGCAGCTCACGTAAAACGATGCCGAAATCGCAGATGGTCGTCGAAACGCGCATCTGCCATGCGTCTTTTGGGTCGTCGGGATTCATCGGTATGGTCATGCTGCGTATCTCAGCAGCATTTCTCGCTTTTGCGCAACGAGCACTTAAGGCAACCGCAATAAATTCAAACTGACCCACTACCTCCTGGCCACGCCTGAACGCGCAAACCAGACCGGGTGGCGTGGTTATGCTGGCGTGATCACGGAATTACGCGCGCCGCAGGCACCGCTAAGATGTCGCTTGGCGGATCGGACCCGCCAAGGCCGGCGCTTCTCAGGCCCAACCCAATCCCCCCGCCCACTGGGGGCGTCGGCCGCTCCCTTCCGCCGAGATGGCCCATCGAGCCACGGCCGTGGCCGGTGGCGTCACGCTGCCGGTGAGGTTCAGAACTTGTAGCTCAGGTTGATGCCGACCGTGTTCAGCTTCACATTCTGATCGCGGTCGACGAAGGGATCCGGCGTGTCGTAATGCTCGGAGCCGAAATCGTAGTAGCGATATTGCGCGCCGACGACGAACTTGTCGGTCAGCGCGTAGTCGACGCCGGCGCCCACGGTCCAGCCGACATTCGTGCGTGTGCTGGAGAACGCCGAACCCACGGCTTGCGAGGTTTCGATACCGGCAAAGGCGATGCCGCCAATGCCATAGACCAGCAGCCGATCCATCGCGTATCCGGCCTTGGCGTTGACCGATCCGAACCATTTGATGTCGGTGCCGAAATTGTTTCCCGGGCTTATTTCGGCCGCGCCGTTGATCGACGAATAGTTGAGCTCTGCCTCGGCGCCGAGCACCGCCTGGTCGAACTGCCACAGGCCGGCGACATGGCCGCCGACGAAACCGCCGTCAATGTCGGGCGAGACGGAAAATGGCCCGCCATCTGTCCCTGATATATCGGATCGGCCCCAGCCATAACCGGCCTGCAGACCGGCGTAATAGCCGGTCCAGTCGAAGCCGGGCGCGGTCATCGGCACATCGACCGCCGGGTCCGCCGCGAAAGCCGGCACGGCCAGAGCGGCAAGAAAACCAGCACTTGCGACCATCAGGCGACGCATCGAACTCCCCGAAGGAAGAGTCTGAAAAATCCTTGCAAGGAAAGGTATCCCCATTTGTGATAAAACGGAATTCTATTTCTGACTCTGGTAAATATCACTCGCCGCGCCTGCATCGGCAAGGCGAGGACAGGTGGTGTTGTCGTGGCATCCGCGCCATGCAAGATCGGCGGCTTGCGGGAGGAAATCCAGATGCTGTTTCGCCTGATCGCCGCAGTAGCCATCGTGCTGCTTGCCCGCGGCCTCGCCATCGCCGAGCCGTTGACGCTCGCCATTGCCAGGGCCGTGGTCGTACCCGATCCAGCGCCAGGACAAGTGGCGCTCAACCTCCAGATGACGCCGGACAGCGCAAAGGCGTTCGCCACCTTGACCAAGGCGAATGTCGGGAAGCTGCTCGATCTCAGCGTGGGCGGCGCCGTGGTGATGTCGCCGCGGCTGGTCGAACCCATACTCGGCGGCGAGGTCATGGTCAGCGGCAGGTTCGCCGAGGGTGAACTCAGGCGTCTCGCGGAACGGATTTCGGCCGGAAAGGCGGAAGTCACGGTCGGCGTGAAGGCTGAATAGTCTTCGTGAAGGCTGATTGGCCTTCGTGAAGGCCGGGTGAGCTTTGTGGGATGAAGATGGAGTAGGCCTCAAGCGATCCACCGTTTGACGCTGGCCAAAACCACGCTGGCTTGGCACAGTCGGGCAAACAGGAGTCCTTCATGGCAAAGAAGCCGTCGGCGCATGCGACGAAACCCAAACCGTGGACCGAGATGGCGACGCATCTGGTCGACGTCGCCATGGGCCGGAAACCCGCCGATCTGGTCATCCGCAACGGGCGCTGGGTGAACGTTCATTCGGGTGAGGTCATCGCCGGCACCGACATCGCCATTGCCGGCGGTCGCTTCGCCTATTGCGGGCCGAACGCCAGCCACGCCATCGGCCAGGGCACCAAGGTGGTCGACGCTGGCGGCCGCTATCTGGTGCCCGGCCTCTGCGACGCGCATATGCATGTCGAGAGCGGCATGGTGACGGTGACCGAGTTCTGCCGTGCGGTCATTCCGCACGGCACCACCTCGATGTTCATCGATCCGCACGAGATTGCCAATGTGCTGGGCTTGCCTGGTGTGCGGCTGATGCATGACGAGGCCGTCGCCATGCCCATCAACGTGCATGTGCAGATGCCGTCCTGCGTGCCCTCGGCACCGGGGCTGGAACATGCCGGCGCCGAGCTGACGGTCGCCGATGTCGCGGAAGCGATGACCTGGGAGAACATCATCGGCCTCGGCGAAGTGATGAACTTCCCCGGCGTCGCCGCCAACGATCCGGTGATGTCGGGCGAGATCGCCGCCACGGTGAAAGCGGGCAAGACGGTTGGCGGTCACTACGCGTCGCGTGATCTCGGCCTGCCGTTCCATGGCTATGTCGCGGGTGGCCCGGAGGACGACCACGAAGGCACGCGCGCCGAGGACGCCATCGCTCGTGTGCGCCAGGGCATGAAGGCGATGCTGCGCCTGGGTTCGGCGTGGTACGACGTCGCCTCGCAAATCAAGGCGGTCACGGAAGGCGGCATCGATCCGCGCAACTTCATCCTGTGCACCGATGACAGCCATTCCGGCACGCTGGTCCACGAAGGCCATATGGACCGGGTGGTGCGCCACGCCATCCAACAGGGGTTGAAGCCGGTGACGGCGATCCAGATGGCGACACTCAACACCGCCCAGCATTTCAAGCTGGAGCGCGAGATCGGCTCGATCGCGCCGGGGCGGCTTGCCGACCTGCTGATCGTCTCGGATCTGGCCGCGATGGCCATCGACGAGGTCTATGCGCGTGGTGTCAGGCTGGCCAAGAGCGGCAAGCTCGAAATCGACATTCCGGCCTATGACTATCCCCGGACGGCGAAGAACACCGTCAAGCTCGGCAAGAGGCTAAAGGCCGGCGACTTCGACATCGTTGCCCCCAAGGGCGCCAACGAAGTGCGGGTGCGCGTCATCGGCGTCATCGAGAACCAGGCGCCAACGCGCGCGCTCGAGGCCGACCTTCCTGTCGAGGACGGGCTGGTCGCCATGGATCGCCGCAACGACGTCTGCCAGATCGCGCTGGTCGAACGCCACAGGGGCACGGGCGGCGTCACCAACGCCTTCGTGTCCGGTTTCGGCTACATGGGCGACTGCGCCATGGCCTCCAGCGTCGCGCATGACAGCCACCACATCATCGTCGTCGGCACCAACAAGCAGGACATGGCGTTGGCGGTCAACCGGCTGGGCGAGGTCGGTGGCGGTGTCGTGCTGTTCTCCAAGGGCAAGGAACTGGCGCTGGTCGAGATGCCGATCGCCGGGTTGATGTCGGACGAGCGCGCCGAAATCGTGGCGGCCAAGGCGGAGAAACTGACAGAGGCGATGCGCAAGATGGGCTGTTCACTGAACAACGCCTACATGCAGCACTCGCTGCTGGCGCTGGTCGTCATCCCGGAGCTGAGGATTTCCGATGTCGGCCTGATCGACGTGACGACTTTCCAGAAGGTCGATCTGTTCGTCTGAGATCGGCCGTCCGCGCTTCGTTGCTTACCCACCGGTGGCGATGGTCAGCACCTTGAATGGCGTGGTGATGACGATTTCGGCGACCGAGCCGACGGCCTTGCCGAGGCCCTGGCCAAGATTGTCGAGCCGCGCGGGCGGTGTCTCGTCCGAGGCAAGGCCGGCCGGCGTGCGCAGCCGGTCGCCGAGCAATTGCACCAGGATCGGATTGTCGGCGAATTTGGCATGATTCAGGCGATCACCGCCCTTGGCTTGGGAAAGGTCGACGACCGACACGCCATAACTGGCGAGATCAGCGGCATTGCCGTAGTCGCCGACACGCGGCTTGTCGCCTGAGATCAGGGAAGAGAGCTTGAGGGCCCGATCATCCGCGGAGAGCAGGATCGCAAACGGCTTATCGGGTTTGCCGTAGCGGATCATCTGCTTCTTGAACACGTCGACATCGATGTCGGGCGAGGCCAGGATGACATAGCCGAGCTTGCCGCCGAGATCGCGATCGCCGGTGATGGCGAGCTGGCGCAGCGCCTCCATCGTCACCCAGGTTCCCATCGAATGGGCGATGATGTCGATGCTCTTGACCCGGGTCTTGGCCAGCATCCTGAGCGTCGCTTCAAGGTCGTCGCGAGCGGCGTTGGCGCTTTCCTTGTCGTAGATATAGCCGGTCGTCTTGCCGCTGGACGCCCATGAGAACAGCACCGGTGTGCCGGGAAACTTGGTGTCGTGCGCGATCTGTGTCAGGCGGTAGATGCCGTCATCGAAACCATTGTTGAAGCCGTGCACGAAAACCAGCGCCCGGTCGCCGCGCATGGCGATGTCGGCGCCGACCGCCTTGGCGAATTGCGGCGCGCCGTCATAGAAGGTGACGTCCTTCGCCGTGAAATGCTTGGCCGGATTGCTGTTGGCGGATCCCTTGGCCCGCTCGATCGCTCCCACCTGGTGGGCTTTGGGAACAGTCACGTCGACGCGGGCGTAGCTGGTGGTCAGCGAGCGATCGCCGTCGAAGACCTGCCGCGGGTCCTTCGTTGCCTTGCGGCGTGTCGTGGCAACGAAAATCTCGTGCGTGGCCGCAATGTCCGAAGCAGGGACGGCGACCGTCGTCCTGTTGAGCAGGGCATGCGTGTTCTGACCGGCGCAGCCGGTGACAGCGAGCGCGAACACGACGATGACTAAGCTTTTCAGACGCACGGTCACACGCCGGCTCCCGCAAAGGGGGACGTCAAACGCATGACGTCGCTGGCTACTCCGATAAAGCCATAGGCCGGCGCGGTCCAGTTCAAAGTGCGCCGAGGCTTCCGCAATGGTGAACGGGCGGGGCGAAAGCCTCGCGAGTGCATCTATTGTCCGAGCAGGCCAATGCGATCGGTCACGTCACGGTCGCTGGCAAAGCCGTCATCCTCGCGCAGCCGCTGGCCGATCATCTTCACCAGTACCGGATTGTCGGCGAATTTCGTGTGGTTGAAGCTATCCGTTCCCTTGACCTTGGAGAGGTCGACGACCGTCACGCCGTAGGAGGCAAGATCGGCGGCATCCTTGTAGTCGCCGACGCGTGGCCGTGAGCCGGCGATCAGGCCGGAAAGCCTCAGCGCACGATCGTCATCCGACAACAGCAGGATGAACGGCTTGTCGGGCTTGCCGTAGCGCCGCATCTGGCTCTTGAACACGTCGACATCGATGTCGGGCGAGGCCAGCACGACGTCGCCAAGTTTGCCGCCGAGGTCGCGGTCGCCGGTGATGGCCAACTGGCGCAGCGTTTCCATGGTGACCCAGGTTCCAAGCGAATGCGCGACAATGTCGATGCGCCGCGCCCCGGACTGCTGCAGCATCCTCAACGTTACTTCCAACTGGTCGCGGGCCGCGCTGGCGCTTTCCTTGTCATACACATAGTCGGTTGTCTTGGCGCCCGATGCCCAGGAAAACAGCACCGGTGTACCCGGATAACCGGAATCATGGACGATCTGTGTCAGGCGATAGACTGCGTCGTCGAAGCCGGTGTTGTAGCCGTGCACGAAGACCATGACACGACCGCCGCGTGCCGCGATGTCGGCGTTGATCGCGCTGGAGAATTTCGGCTGTGTGTCGTAGCCGACGACCTCGGAAGCCATGAAATATTTGGCCGGGTCATCCGACTTGCCGCGCGAGCGCCGCTCTATCTGGCCAGTCTGATGGATTCCGGGCACGGTGACGCTGACGCGGGCGTAGTTCAGCGTGGCTGAGCGCTCGCCGTCGAAAACCTTGTTTGGATCGTCGGACTTCTTGCGTGTCGTGGCGATGAAGATGCTGTGATTGCCGGCAATCTCCGTCACCTGCGTCGCGACGACGGCACTGCCAAGCAATTCCTGTGTTTGCTGGCCGGCGCAGCCGGCAACGAGCAGGACAAGGACAACCGCAAAAATCTTCTTCAAAGGCACGTCTGAAATTCCACTCCGGCCAAAAGGCCTGTCTACCCCCGCGACACCTCCCGGACAGTTTAAGTGCGGCGGAAGTAAGTCATCTCCGGTCGAAATGTGATCAGCGCCTTGCGACGGCCATCGCACTGTTGCGTGAAAGCCGAACGGCGGGAGAAATGCCGGTATGCGGGCCTCGCGGTGGTTCGCTCAACCAGCGGCACCGTCGGCTCGCCGAATTCCAGCAGCGGCATGATTTTGAGGGCGACCGATGCAACAGGCATGAACAAACGCCGCCAAGTGCTTGCGAGGATTCTGCGAATACCGTTGCAGAGGGGCATGAATGGCCGGGCAATGGCGTCGAGGGGCCGGATATGCAATAGGCAGGATTGGCTGCACGAGGCGAGCGCGTGCAACAAACAGAGGGTGTGCGGCCTGATCGATGATAGAGGTCGGCACGAGACATGCGGTGCAAGGTGGTTTTCCGATGAACAGTTTTTCTGCCCGAGTCGCTGCCGCCGCCGCCGCGATCCGCCAGATCTTCCCGGAGACACCGCTGCAGGAGAACGACTATCTGTCGAAAAAGACCGGTGCGCGGGTGCTGTTGAAGCGCGAGGACCTGTCGCCGGTGCGCTCCTACAAGATCCGTGGCGCCTTCAATTTCTTTCGCAAGACGCTCGCGGCGGGCAACGAGGCCGAATTGTTCGTCTGCGCTTCCGCCGGCAACCATGCGCAGGGATTTGCTTTCGTCTGCCGCCATTTCGGCAAGAAGGGCGTGGTGTTCATGCCGGTGACGACGCCGCAGCAGAAGATCGACAAGACCAGGCTGTTCGGCGGCGATTTCGTCGAGATCAGGCTGGTCGGCGATTTCTTCGACGATTGCTATCGCGCCGCCTTCGAATTCACCGAAAGCTCGGGCGCCCACATGGTGCCGCCCTTCGACCACAAGGACATCATCGAGGGCCAGGCGACTGTTGCCTACGAGATATCAGGCCAGATGCCGGGCGCGCGCATGCCCGACATCATCATGCTGCCGGTCGGCGGTGGCGGACTTGCCGCCGGCGTCACGCATTATTTCGCTGATCAGGGCCGGGAAACCCGCTTTGTCTTCTGCGAGCCGGCCGGCGCGCCAAGCCTGCGCGAGAGTCTGGCTGCGGGAAAGCGGCTCAAGCTCGCCAAGGTCGACAATTTCGTCGATGGCGCGGCGGTGGCCGAGATCGGCCGCGAACCGCTGCGGCATCTCAAGGATTTTCCGGCCGACACCGTGCGGCTGATCCCGGAGAACCGGCTCTGCGCCACCATGATCGAAATGCTCAACGTCGAAGGCGTCGTGCTGGAGCCGGCCGGCGCCCTGGCGATCGATGCGTTGAAGGATTTTTCGAAGAAGGAGATCCGAGGCAAGACCATCGTTGCCGTGGTTTCGGGCGGCAATTTCGATTTCGAGCGGCTGCCGGACGTGAAGGAGCGGGCGCTGCGCTTCGAGGGGCTGAAGAAGTACTTCATCATCCGCTTCCCGCAGCGGCCGGGCGCACTGCGCGACTTCCTTGAAATGCTGGGGCCCGACGACGACATCGCCCGGTTCGAATATCTGAAGAAATCGGCGCGCAATTTCGGTTCCGTGCTGATCGGCATCGAAACCAAGGACCGTCGCAATTTCGACCTGCTCAAGGCGAATTTCGAGGCCGAGGGCGTCCAGTATCAGGACATCACCGACAACGAGACGTTGGCGGGGTTCATCATATGAGCGGTGCGGGAAAAGTCTTCATCGCGCTGTTTTCCGGCATCAATGTCGGCGGCAATCGCATCGTCAAGATGGCGGAGTTGAGGTCGTTCTTCGAGGATCTCGGCTTTGCCGATGTCGCCACCTATGTGCAGAGCGGCAACGCCGTGTTCCGGGCGAAGAAGGGCGACGCGGCCGCGTTGACGAAACAGATCGAAGCAGCCTTCGAGAAGAAATGGGGTTTCCATTCGCGCATCATGGTGCGTGATCTCGGCTGGTTCGAGCGGCTGGTGAGCGAAAATCCCTATCCGGACGTGGCAGCGGAGCACACGAAGCTGCACGCCTATGTGCTGGAGCGCGCGCCGACCGCCGACGAGGCGGCGAGGCTGGCTGAAAAGTGCACCGGCCCTGAGAGCTTCGAGATCAAGGGCGATGTGCTCTACCTGCATGCGCCGGATGGGCTTGGCAAATCGGTGTTTGCCGGGCTGATCCCGCGCACCCTGAAGGTGCCCGGCACCGCGCGCAACTGGCGCTCGGTGCTGGCGCTGCTGGAGATAGCCGGTCAGGCTGGCAGCAAGTAAGATACCTATGCCGCCGAGGCCGGTTTCCAGTCGAAGGTCAGCTCTTCGCGGAAAGCAAAGCGCTTGATGTGATCGGCGACGACGCCTTCAAGGCGCTCGAGCGATCCGGCTTCGTCGGTCGTCACCGCGATGTGGAGCGCGCTCGCATCGGCATCCAAGACAGTGCGGCCGAGCGAGAGATCGATGGTGCCATGGGTGGGATCGAACTCGACGGGGAATTTGTGCGCCCAGTGTTTGCAGAGCTGCTGCAGGTAGCGGCTGGCATGTTCGGTGGTGACGTCGGCATGGCTGGTCGGCATAAGTGAATTCTCCAGGGGAGGGACAGGCGCCCTTTTACATAACCATGGGCCGGCGCTGCGACGCCGGGCCGATGGCCTGACAGATAGGCGTCGTCTTGCCGAACGCCAAAGCCTGTTGGGCAATTTTCGCCCCGCGGCGGGTCGATGCCTACCAGCTTCCGGTATTCGCCATCGAAGCCCAGGGTTCGGCCTTGGCCTTCGCCGGGCCCTTCTGCAAAAGCTCGATCGAGATGCCGTCCGGCGACTTGATGAAGGCCATGTTGCCGTCGCGCGGCGGGCGATTGATGGTGACGCCGCTGTCCATCAGCCGCTGGCATGTGGCGTAGATATCGTCGACCTCATAGGCGAGGTGGCCGAAATTGCGCCCGCCCTTGTAGTCCTCCGGGTCCCAATTGTAGGTCAGCTCGACCAGGGGTGCCTTTTCGTTGACGCCACTCGCCTCGTCGTCCGGTGCGGCGAGGAAGATCAGCGTGAAGCGGCCTTGCTCGTTTTCGTAGCGGCGCACCTCCTTGAGACCGAGCTTGGCGCAGTAGAAATCGAGCGAGGCATCGACATCGGCGATGCGGACCATGGTGTGCAGATAGCGCATGTGATTTCCTCGACAGATTGCGTTGCGGCGCAACATAGGGTTGGCCCGGTCAAAGGGCAATCGCCCGGCGGCTGGCAATGCCGGCAAAGAACAAATCCGGTATTGCCGCAATGAACCGTGAAAAAAGGCACGGCAGGTCTTGCACACACCGGAAGCGGCGGTGTTAATCTGATGTCAAGAATCAGTTGCGGTGTTCTTGAACAAAGGGGGCATTCTTATGGGGGAAAAGGCCTCTTTGACGGGGCGGAACGGAACCCTTGGCGACGCCTTGACGCGCGACGAAGGCGGCGATGCCGCTGACCTGCTCGAAATAGCCGGCGCCATCAAGTGGTTCGATGTGGCCAAGGGCTATGGTTTCATCCTCCCGGATGATGGTATTTCGGGCGACATCCTCCTCCATGTGACATGTCTTCGAAAGGACGGCTTCCAGACGGCCCTGGAGGGCGCGCGCGTGGTCTGCCTCGTCAAGCATGGCGATCGCGGATTGCAGGCCTTTCGAGTGCTCTCCATGGATGTCACCACCGCGGTCCATCCGGCCGAGATGCAAGAGCAGCGCACCCATGTTTCGGTGACGCCGGAGAGTGGCCTCGAACGCGCTTTGGTGAAATGGTTCAACCGCACCAAGGGATTTGGTTTTCTCACCCGTGGCGAGGGCACCGAGGATATCTTCGTCCACATGGAAACCTTGCGCCGTTACGGCATCACCGAGCTTCGGCCCGGGCAGGTCGTGCTTGTTCGTTTCGGGCGCGGCGACAAAGGCCTTATGGCCGCCGAAATTCACCCCGATATGGGGACCTTGCCGGTCTCGCACTAGGGCGGTTCCGGGCGAGGACTTCATATGAATCACAGGAACTGGCTGACGGCGGGCGTGATGTGCGCCGTAGTTGCCGTTATCGTCGCCGCAGGCGCCTTCTTCCATTCCGCGGAGTCCAGCGCGGCCGATGGCCGGGCGATGATCCTTCCTGTCGACCCGACGCCGCTGGTCGCGGTGACGAAAGGCGGCGAACGCTCCTTCTCGATCGAAGTCGCGGATACCGAGGCCGAGCGCGAGGCCGGCCTGATGTTTCGCGAAGACATGGCGGGCGATCATGGCATGCTGTTCGTCTTCGAGGAGACACGCGACGTCAATTTCTGGATGAAGAATACGCCGATGCCGCTGGACCTGATATTCGTCGGCCAGGACGGCAGGATCCGCGCGATCAAGCCAGGCGAACCGCAATCCGAGGCGATCATCTCACCCGGTGTGCCGGTCCGCTTCGTGCTCGAACTCAAGGCCGGCACAGCTGCCAGGGATGGGATCGCCGATGACGATCTCTTGCGTCATCCGGCAATCGGCACAGCGTCATCTCCCGGCATGCCGCCGGCCGACAAGGGCGATTCGCCGAACGTCGATTCCGACTGAGCGCGAAGGATCGCCTTTCGATGCAGTTTTTTTCCCATGACGGTTTCGATCTTGCCTTCCTCGACCGCCAGCCGGCCTCGGGCGAGGGCGATCCTGTGCTCATGATCCACGGCTTCGCCTCCACCCATTATGTCAACTGGGTATCGCCCGGCTGGTTCAAGACGCTGAACGATGCTGGTTACCGCGCCATCGCCTTCGACAATCGCGGCCACGGTTCGTCGTCCAAGAGTTATGACGAGGCTGACTACACGCCGCTCAAGATGGCCTCGGATGCCGCAGCCTTGCTGGACCATCTCGGCATCCAGCGCGCCCATGTCATGGGCTATTCGATGGGAGCGCGCATAGCGGCGTTCCTGGCGCTGTCCGATCCGGACAAGGTGGCGACGCTCGTCTTTGGTGGCCTCGGCATCAGTATGATCGACGGTGTCGGCGATTGGGATCCGATCGCCGCGGCCCTGCTTGCCGATGATCCCGCCACGACCGGCCATCCGCGCGGCCGATCGTTTCGCGCCTTTGCCGACCAGACCCGCAGTGACCGCCGGGCGCTGGCCGCCTGCATAGTCGCCTCGCGGGAGCTGCTGAGCGAGGAAGAAGTTGCCCGTATCGCACAGCCGACGCTGATCGCTGTCGGCACAACGGACGACATTGGCGGCTCGCCCGGTGAACTGGCGGCCTTGATGCCGAACGCCAGGGCCTTTCCCATCGAGGGTCGCGACCATATGCTGGCCGTCGGGGACAAGACCTTCAAGCAGCGGGTGCTGGAGTTCTACGCCGAAAATCCGCTTTGAGCCGGCTCGGCGGCGGTTGACCTTCTTGTGACGCATGGAAATGCGCGACCCCAATCCAGCGCCGGCCCGGATCAAGCCGGTTTCGGCGCGACCTTCGACAGGCGGGTGGCTCGCGCTCAGTCCGAGGCTCTTGCTGCTTGAACCGACTTCGCCATCACGCACAGCAGCTCGAACATCATCGTTGCGCCGGCGAGCGCCGTCATGCCGGCAAGATCGAATGGCGGCGCCACCTCCACGACGTCGGCGCCGACAATGTTCAATCCGTCGAGCAGGCGGACCATCTCCTGCGCCTCGCGTGTGGTGAAGCCGCCGAGCTCGGGCGTGCCGGTGCCGGGGGCCATCGATGGGTCGATGCAGTCGATGTCGAAGGTCACATAAAGGGGGGCGTTTCCGACGATGGTGCGCGCCTCTTCCATGACGCTGGCCGCGCCTCGCCTGACGAACTCCTCCATGTAGATGATGCGGATGCCCTGGGCGACCGCCCAGTCATGTTCGCCTGGTTCGTAGATCGAGCCACGAATGCCGATCTGGACGATGCGCTTCGGATCGAGCAGGCCCTCTTCGATGGCGCGGCGGAAGGGTGTGCCATGCGTGTAGGGATTGTCGCCGAAATATCGGTCATTGGTGTCGGAATGCGCGTCGAAGTGGATCATGCCGACCGGCGCATTCCTCGCAATGGCGCGCAACACCGGCAACGTCGTCAGGTGATCGCCGCCAGCGGCCAGCGGAATGGCGCCCGCCGCGACGATCGCCGCGATGCCGTCCTCGATGCGCTTCAGCCCGTCGAGAAGGTTGATCGGATTGACCGACAGATCGCCGACATCGGCGACATTGGCGATGCTGAATGGCTCGGTTCCGGAGACGTGATGGGCACGCCGCATCAGGCTCGACTGGTTGCGGATCTCGCGCGGGCCGTGCCGCGCGCCGGCGCGGTTGGTCGTGCCGCCGTCCCATGGGATACCGACGAGCGCGATGTCGAGCCCCCTGGCGCTTGCCACGGCCGGCAGTCTCATGAAGGTCGAGAGCCCGGCGAAGCGAGGAACGGCGGAAGCGTCGATCGGCTGGAAGAAATTGCTGCTCATGGTATCGACACCTCAGGAGAATTCACGTTTGACAATATCCGCAATGCGGGTCTCGCAGTCGCCGAGCAACCATCGGCCTTTTTCCGCCGATGAGCCCTCGGTCAGCGATAGCACGCCGGACGGCGGTACTTCCTCGGTAGGCCTCGGATAGCGGTCATAGGGCTTGAACTGTGCGGGACCGTCATGCAGCGCCTTGCCCAGGTCGACGAGTTCCGGACGCAGCGCCAGCATCATCGAGGTCTCGATCACGCTAGCGTGCTCGAGCTCGATGCCGGGGTAACCGTGGGGGAACACTTTCGCCAGCGTTTCGGCGCGCACCATGTCCCAATGGTCGATGCGCAGGATCGTCAGATCCGTCGCACGCTCGCGGCCGATGGCGTCGAGCGCGAGTTCGATGCCCTCGATCGACGGGCCGATATTCTCATAGTGGCCATTGAGCACGACGATGCGCCGGACCTTCTGGCGATAGAGGTCGCAGATCACATCCTTGACCAGCAGCGAGAACGTATGCGCCGTGATATTGATCGTACCGGGAAAAGCCGGACCGCCGCCTGTCCTCGGCTGTGAGCGATTGCCGTAGGCGATGGTCGGCGCCACCAGACCGCCGACCTGCCTCGCCACCTTCTCGGCAATGGCGGTCGGGATGACGACGTCGACATTCATCGCCATGTGGTGGCCGTGCTGTTCGGTCGCGCCGAGCGGCAGGAAGACAGGAGCGCCGGCGGCGATCCGTTTCTCGGCTTCGGGCCACGGCAGTTCAGCGAGGAGAATGCGGTCTTTCATGAACATCTCATTTCAAAGCATCGCCGCGCCACCATTGGCGCCCAGGCATTGTCCGGTGAAGAAGGTGGCGCCGGGGCCAGCCAGGAAGACCACCGCGGAGGCGATTTCGTCCGGTCGGCCGATCCGCCCCAGCGGGTGTGTCGTTTCCAGCGCGCGCTGGCTCTCGCTCAGCGCCTCGAAGCCGAGAAGCGGCGTGTCGGTTGGCCCCGGCGCCACGGCATTGACCAGGATGCGAGGGGCAAGCTCGCGCGCCCAGGAGCGGGTCAGGCCGAGCAATGCTGCCTTCGTGGCGCAATAGACAGAGGCGCTCGCCCGGCCGAGATAGGCGAGTTCGGAGGCGATGTTGATGATGCGGCTGCCATCGGGAAGATATGGCAGGACTTCCCGCGCCACGATGATGGCGCCGCGCACATTGACGGCGAACATGCGGTCGACGTGGTCGACCGAAATCGCGCCAAGCGGCGCTTCCTGGAGAATGCCGGCATTGTTGACGAGGATGTCATAGCCGCCGATCCGCTCCGCGCCCTGCCTGACCGCGGCAATGATGTCGGCCTCGATGGAGAGGTCGCAGGCAAGGATCGGGATATCGCCGCCGGATGCCTTGAGATCGAAGCCGAGAACGCTGGCCCCCGCGTCTCGCAAAGCGAGCGCGGTGGCGCGGCCGATGCCGCTGGCCGCGCCGGTGACCAGCGCGCGTTTTCCCTGGAGCGGGGTTACCAAGGCACTTCTCCCCTGTCTACGCCGAGCGACTGCCCGGTGATGTCGGCCGCCAGGTCCGACGCCAGGAACAGATAGGTCCCGGCCATGTCGGCCGGCTCCATCAGGCCCGGCAGGGCCTGCGCGCCGACGATGCTCTCGAGCAGCGTCGCCTCGCTGACGGCGCCTTGCTCGGCCATGCGGCCAAGCGAGCGCATCGACGCCTGCGTGCGGACCCATCCGGGACAGACCGCGTTGACGCGGATGCCCTTGGATCCAAGTTCCTTGGCCCAGGTTTTGGTCAGGCCGATGATGGCGTGCTTGGAGGCGACATAGGCGCCGAACCGTGCTTCGGCGACGCGGCCCCAGATCGATGCGGTGTTTATGATCGACGCACCGGCCCGCATGCGCGGCAGCGCGCGCGCGGTGACCAGCGCCGTGCCGATGATGTTGATCTCGATGATGCGCCGGAAGGCGGCTTCCGTCTCATCGCTGCTGTCGGTGATCGGCGTCATCAGTTCGAGGCCGGCATTGTTGATGAGCACGTCGATGCGAGCGATCGGTTCGAGTGCCGCCGCGATAGCCGCACGATCGGCAATATCGGCCTCCGCGCTGCTGGCGCCCAGTTCACGCGCCCGTTCGTGCACGGCAGGGTCGTTCGCGATGAGGTGCAGGCTGGCGCCAGCCTGCGCGAAGCCCTTGGCGATGCCGAGCCCGATGCCGCGGCTGGCCCCGGTGATCACCACCGTCTTCCCGGAGAAGGAGAGGCTCATACGACCGCTCCGGTCTCATTGCGGATCAGATGCAGGACCTTGTTGCGGAGCTCGAAGAATTTCTGGGTTTCGCGGATCTCCAGCGGCCGGTCCGGCCCAAGCTCGGCCGCCACGTCGATGTCGGCGACGATCGAGGCCGGCCGGCGCGAGAACAGGATGATGCGGTCGGCAAGGAACACCGCCTCCTCGACATCATGGGTGACGAAGATGACGGTCTTCTCCTCGCGGATCTGGATCTGCCGCAGCTCGACCTGCAGGCGCTCGCGCGTCAACGCGTCGAGTGCGCCGAAGGGTTCGTCCATCAACAGCACATCCGAGCCGGCAGCCAGCGTGCGCGCTATGGCCACGCGTTGGCGCATGCCGCCCGAGATCCGGTTCGGATAGGAGCCGGCGAAGTCGGCAAGCCCGAACAGGTCGAGATAGTGACCGATACGCTCGGCCTTTTCCGCGCCGTCGAGATCCTTGCGATAGCGCATCCCGAAAGCGATGTTCTTCTCGACGGTCAGCCAGGGAAAAGACGAATAGGACTGGAACACCATGCCACGTCGCCGGTCCGGCCTGACGACCTTTTCGCCGCCAAGCAGGATCGAGCCCGAGCTCGGTTCGTCAAGCCCTCCGACCATGCGCATCAAGGTGGTCTTGCCGCAGCCCGATGGGCCGAGGAAGACGACCAGCGAATTGCGGTCCAGCCCAAGACTGGTCTTGCGCACGACATTGACAGGGCCGAAGGACTTTGCCGTGTCGACGAATTGAACATATCCGGTCATTGTCATGCCCCTCACAGATACCGGAACAGCCGGCGGTGAAGCAGGCGCAGAAGCTGGTCGGTGACCAGGCCGATCAAGCCAATGACGACGACGCCGGCCATGACCTCGGGCGTCTTGACGAAGCGACGAGCCGTCCAGATCACGTAGCCGATGCCGGAATCGGCGGCGACGATCTCGGCGATGATCAGGTAGGTCCAGCACCAGCCGAGCGTGATGCGGAGGTTGTCGAGCAGCGTCGGCCCCATCCAGCGCAAGGCGACGTCGATCATCACCTGCCTCGAATTGGCGCCGACGGTGCGGGCAACCTCGACGAATTCCTGCGGCACGCGCCGCATATCGTCGGCAACGAGCAGCACGAGCTGGAAGAATGTACCTAGCCAGAGCAGGAAGATCTTGGTCTCCTCTCCAACGCCGAACCAGATGATGGACAGCGGCACGAGTGCGGGGACCGGCAGGTAGCGGATGAAATCGATCATCGGCTCCAGGGCGGCGCCAACGATCCGGTAGCTGCTCATCATGATGCCGATCGGGATCGCCATCACGGCGGCGAGCAGGAAGGCGATCCAGACACGAGCGGTCGAAACCGCGACGTGCCAGAGCAGGTTCTGCTCGGTCAGCATCGTCCACAGGGCGATGACGACCCGGCTCGGCGACGGCAGGAACTGCGGCGCGATGATGCCCGCGCGCGCCGCCAACTCCCAGAGGGCAACGACAATCACGGCAGCCGCGACACTGACGGCGAACTCCACCATCGGCGACGCGCGGCCGCGGAAGACAAACAGGCTGCTGAACAAATCACTGTCCCCGGATGGCTGAACAACTACCGTCACCGACGGCGAGCCGGAATGACCGCCGGCAGCCGCCAGGAGGCTGCTGGTTCGGTCGGCGTGGCCGCTACTTTGCCGGGATCTTGCTGATCGCCGAATTGTCGATCTGGTCGGCCGCGACGAGCTTGTTGTCGGCGGCGCCATTCTCCAGATTGAGATCCATGACCGTGTCGAAGATCCCGTGCAGCGTGCCTTTTCCTCCCGGCTTGCCCATGTAGGCAAGAGATTCGGCGAGTGTCGTGTAGGACAGGCTGGAGTTGACGATGTCGGTCACTTCGGCAGGTGTCAGGCCGAAATGCTTGGAGGCCATGTCGGCGAATTTGTCCGGCTCGGCCTTGATGAAATCGACAGCATCATAGATGCAGCCGAGAAACCTGGTGTACTTGTCCGGGTTCGCCTTGAAGTCGTCGTTGCGGGCGATGATCGCGTCGATGATGATGCCGCGATGATCCTTCGAGGAGATCAGCATGCGGGCACCCGGACGGGTCGAGGCCTTGAGCGCCTGCGACATGAACGGTTCGTAGGTCGCGATCGCGGCAATGGACTCGTCGACGAACACCGCGCCCGTATCGGCCGTCGCGATGTCCTTGATCTGGAGATCCTTCAGCGAAAGGCCAGCCTGCTTGAGCTCCATCTGCAGCAGCAGGCGTGATGGAATGTTCGGCTCGGCCGCGACGACCTTGCCCTTGAGATCGGCCACCGACTTGATCTTGTCATCGGTGATGACGCCGTCGCCGCCAACGGATTCATCGATCGTGCCGATGATGATGCCAGGCGTCGAGGCGTCGCGCGGCCGGCCCTGATACTCGCCGACCGAGCGCATCTGCATCTCTATGTCGCCGCGCGCCATCGCTGCCATGACGTTGGTCAGGTCGTCCTCGAACTTGATGCTGACGTCCAGGCCCTTGGCGGCGAAGCAGCCAAGATCGCTGGCGATATGGACAGGCGCAAATCCCAGCCATGTCGGCGCGAGGATGCGGATCTGGTCGGCGCTGAGCGCCAACTGTGAACTGGCGAGCAAAAGAGCTGCGGACAACGCGGTGCCGAGTAACGGTTTCATGATTGTTCCCCAATTTTGTTCCGCGCAGGCTCGCGATTTCTGACATTGATGTAAATGAGTTTATTTAGAACGATACATCGAATAATATCGATGCATCGCTGTATCGACGATGGAGGAGTGGCATGCGCCGGCTGGACAATATCGATATCCGCCTGCTTCGCGTTTTCGTGGCACTGGCCGATTCAGGCGGTTTCGCCGCCGCGCAAATCACGCTCAACCTGTCGCAGCCGACGCTCAGTACGCATCTGGCGGAGTTGGAGAAACGCATCGGTACCCAGCTCTGCCATCGTGGGCGCAAACAATTCCGCCTGACCGAGGTCGGACAGGCGACCTATGATGCGGCGCAGAAGCTGTTCCGCGACCTTGACGATTTCGGACACCGCATCAACGCGGCCAGCGGCAGTCTGTCGGGTCGCTTGCGGGTCGGTACGTCGGATGGGGTCTTCACGAGCGGTGAACTGGGTATCCAGCACGCCCTCAGCCGCTTCATGGGGCCAGAATCCGATGTCTTCATTGACCTTTCGGTGGGCACGCCGTCCGAACTTGAGCAACAGGTCGCCGATGGTGGCCGCGACGTCGTCATCGGGCCGCTGTCGCAGAAGGCGCCCGGCGTCGTCTATCGGGATTACTGCGGCGAACCGCATCTTCTCTATTGCGGGCGCCAGCACCCGCTTTTTGCGGTCCCCGATTCAAGGATCGACCAGAGCGCCATCGACGCCGCGCGGTTCTCGGTGCGCAGCTATCGACATTTCGACGATCTCTACCTTGTCGGCCATCCGCGTGCGAGCGCGTCGGTCGTTCACATGGAGGCGCAGTTGATGCTGATCCTGTCGGGCAACTTTATCGGCTTTCTGCCGTGCCACTTCGCCGACCCCTGGGTCGTGGCTGGAGACATGCGGGCAATCAAGCCAAGGGCCTATGCCTTCAGTTCCATACACCGCGTCGCCTATCGCAAGACCGACGCCCAGCGCTCGCTTGTTCAGGCGTTTCTCGGAGCACTGTTCAATGCAGCGCCTGTGGCAGGGTAGGGTTGGACGCAAGCGCGCCGGGCTGCCGATCTCGGCCGAAATCACGAGAGGTTCTGCAGGGCCTCCAGCGACCGCGCCATGTTCAATCTGGCCTGCGGCTCGAAACGCTGGCGAAATTCCTCGCTGTGGAATATCTGGGGTCGGGCAAGGAAGTTCTTCAGCACCGCGCCGCGGCCGGCGCGCCACATTGGCTCTTCCACCCAATCGTATTCCCGGCGGATCGCGCGCTCATAAGCGTCGAAGGCAGCCGGCGCGGCGCCCAGGATCGACAGGTCCATGTCGAGGAAAAGACTGGCGTCCCGTGTCGCCGTCGCGTCGTCGAAACGTGGCGGCTGGTGCGTGGCGGTAGCGACGATCATCGCCTTGATGCGGTCGAGGCGTGCAGGACCGGCGCGGCCGGCCAGCTTCTTCTCGGCAAGCGCAGCACTTTGCGCCTCGTTGTCCTTCGCCTTGCTGTCATAGACGGCATCGTGGAACCAGATCGCCGCTTCGACGGCTTCGCAATCGCCGAGCAAACCTCGATACTCGCCGGCCAGCGCCAGCATCGCCTCGATATGGGCAAGGTTGTGGTAGTGGCGGCCCTCGGCGCTGTAGAGCGCTGAAAGCGCGCTTTTCAGCGCGTTGTCGATCAAGGGTTCGTTTTCCATGGCGGCTTGAATTCCCGCGAACCAAATCCATTTGACAATGCACTAAGGAAAATTGAGTTCAATCGTGCTACGTTCTGGCTTATATGTGCGGCCGGATACTAGGCAAGCCGGCAGGACGAGACGTCGATGAACAGCATCAGCATTTCCCGACACAGCGCGTTGCAGCCGGTCGATCCGATCTGGCGCTCTATCCGCGACGAAGCGATGGAAGCGGTCAACCGCGACCCGCTGCTCGCCGCCTTCCTCTATTCGACGATCCTCAACCAGGACAGCCTGGAGGAGGCGGTCATTCACCGGATCGCGGAACGGCTTGCCCATCAGGATATCGGCTCCGATCTCATCCGCCAGACCTTCAAGACCATGCTGGCCGACGACAAGGACTGGCCGACGACCGTGCGTGTCGACATCCAGGCCTATTACGACCGTGATCCGGCCTGCGACCGTTTCATCATGCCGGTGCTCTATTTCAAGGGTTTCCACGCCATCCAGACCCATCGGCTGGCGCATTGGCTGTGGAACCAGGGTCGCAAGGATTTCGCGCTCTACCTTCAAAGCCGTTCATCCTCGGTCTTCCAGACCGATATCAATCCGGCCGCCCGCATCGGCAAGGGCATCTTCATCGATCATGCCACCGGGCTTGTGGTCGGCGAGACGGCGGTGATCGAGGACGACGTGTCGATCCTGCACGGCGTGACGCTGGGCGGCACCGGCAAGGCCGGTGGCGACCGTCACCCCAAGATCCGCTATGGCGTGCTGATCGGTGCCGGCGCCAAGATCCTCGGCAACATCGAAATCGGTCATTGCTCGAAGATCGCGGCCGGCTCGGTGGTGCTGTCGCCAGTACCGCACAACAAGACGGTTGCCGGCGTTCCGGCCCGGGTGGTCGGCGAAACCGGCTGCGATCAGCCGTCGCGTCAGATGGACCAGCTTCTGCCTTCGCAGACGATGGATCAGGTCGTCAGCTTCGACATCTGATTTTCACGTACCCGCGGGCCGCGGCCGGATTCCGGCCGTGGGTATGAGTGGGCGGTTGTTCTCGTCTTATCAGGCCGCTTGCCTTTACATCGCCATTGTCGACGTGCCAGAAGCGCGTTCGAACGAGCAAGCCCGATGATCGGAGAAGACTGTTGAAGCCGGACGAAATCAGAAAGCTGGACGCCTATTTCAAGCGCGTCTTCCAGAACCCCAAGATCGAGGTCAAGGCACGGCCGCGCAAGGAAGATTCGGCCGAGGTCTATGTCGGTGACGAGTTCCTCGGCATCGTCTTCAAGGACGAGGACGACGGCGACTACAATTTCTCGATGGCGATCCTCGACATCGACCTGGCTTGAGCCTGCAGGGCCAAGGCTGGCCACGCCGCACGGACGGCGGCCGGCCTTGCCACCCTGATCTTTCAATGTCCCGTTTTCAGCATGCGCGCGGCTTCGGCGGCGACCGACACGTCAAGCGCCTGCCAATCGCCCAGAAACTCCCTGGGGAAGCGATAGGTGAGGCTGAGCTCGTCGCCAACCCGGATATCACGCTCGCAAGGCGCCAGCGATTCGTCGGCACTCGGACCGCTCAGGCAGCGGGCCACGAAGGGGTCCTTGCCGGGACGCTTGCCGACAACCAGCACCTCGTTCAGATAGCCTGATTTTTCGTTGAAGCCGTACACCGTCGTGCCGCCAGGTCCCGCAATGCCGGGCTGCGTGATCAACGCGCTGTAGATCGGCGCGAAACGGCCGCTCATGTCACGCGACATCATCTGTTGCTCGAAGGACAGGAAGATGATGTTCCCGCTCGCCCCCGTGTGGTTGAAATCGTCGCGCGCGGCCTCGCTGTAGCCGTCCATCTGGGGGTAGCGCAGATAGAGGTCGAGACGCGAGGCGATGCCGTCGCGACGGGCCTGGGCGAAACGGATGACGTTGGCCGGCACGGCGATGACATTGTTACCGATCACCACCTCGTGGATCGTTGCATCGTCGGTATATCCGGCCATCGCGATCGAACGGCCGAACCATTTGCCGCCTAGGCTGATCGCTATCGACAGCAGGGCCAACGCCGCGAACACGTAGAACACCCGCTTCATCAGCGTGGAATCGACCACGGTGAGTTCGGGGCCGTCGGCAATCGCTGCCTGCTTCATCTCAGTTCCTCGGCTGCCTCTGCTGTGCCCCTGGGTGTCCTTGGGCGGCACACATCGCGCGGCATGGCTTTTGCAGCGCGCTACGCACGACTGTGCGATTTCATGGTAAATGGAAAGTAAAGATGGGCCAGCTGGAACTCACTCTGTTCGCTTTTGTCGTCGGGCTCACGACCTGCGGGCTGGTCGGATCTGCGATGGAGCTGGTTTATGGGCGCAAGGTCGCCTTCACCGAGCCCTACGTGTCGCCGTCGCATGTGCTGCGCTCGCTGGTCGCTGCTGCTTGTGCCGGGCCCTTCATGTTGGTCAACGACGCCCTCGATGCCCGGCGCGAGCGCCGCATTTCGACAGTGGCGCTGATGTCCTGCGGCTGCGCGGCGGTTGCCTGGGCGTTGGCGCTGGGCGTCGTCGTGCTTGCCATTGCCTCGTGGACGGCCGGTCTCCTAGGGTCCGGCATTCCAGCCTGAGACGATTCGGAGACCGAAATGCCGCTTTATGCGATTGATGGAAGAGAACCCGCTTTCGCGGATGCGGACTCGAACTGGATCGCGCCCGATGCGACACTGATCGGCGATGTGCGCGTCGGCCGCAATGCTGGCTTCTGGTTCGGTGTCGTCATCCGCGGCGACAATGAGCCCATCGTCATCGGCGCCGACACCAATGTGCAGGAACACACGGTCATGCACACCGATCCCGGCTTCCCGCTGACGATCGGGCAGGGCTGCACGATCGGCCACCGCGCCTTGCTGCATGGCTGCACGATCGGTGACAACAGCCTGATCGGCATGGGCGCCATCGTGCTGAACGGTGCGAGGATCGGCAAGAACTCGCTGGTCGGCGCCGGTGCTCTGGTCACCGAAGGCAAGGAGTTTCCGGACAATTCGCTGATCGTCGGCTCGCCGGCCAAGGTGATCAGGGTGCTGGACGATGCTGCCGTGGAAAGATTGCGCGGCTCGGCGGCGCACTACGTCGCCAACGGAAAGCGCTTCAAGGCGGGGTTGAAGAAGGTCTGAGCTTCGCCCTGGTTCATTCGTCGCATCAGGGTCGGGTGTCGTCCTCGCGCAACGCAACAATGACGCACCGCCAGAATTGGCGGAGCCGGCCCGGGGACGGGGCCGGCTCCTTTGACCCGGTCGTTGGGGACGGGGAGGGTGGGGACTCGACCGGGTTTCTCCTTGAGCCCGCTGCATTCACGCGACGGGACTGACCTCTGTTCTTTGCATGTCGTTATCCCAAAACCGCCTCGCGCTTTTGGGTGACATGCGTCGGCGTCCTTAGCGGACGCTGGCGACCGCGTCGGAGCGGCCGTCGTTGATCGTCACCCAAACGCCCGAATTCTGGTCTGACTGGCGCTTGAGGTAGGTGTAGTCGGTGTCCGTCCAGGACAGCACCTTGGTGTCCAGATTGTCGAGGATGAATTCTCCCAGGCTGGTGCGCACGGTCAGCACCGCGTGGCCGTCGCCATTCGGCTGGCGCGCAACCGTCATCAGCAAATTGCCGGCCGGCACGCCCGCATCCATCAGTTCGCGACGCTTTTCCAGCGCGTAGTCCTCGCAATCGCCATAGCCATTGTCGGGATAGGCCCAGTATTCCTCGACACCGTAGTTCTCCATGTCGGTGCGCGGCTTGATTCGTGTGTTGACCGAATTGTTGATGTTGACGATCGCCGCCCATAATTTGCGGGTCAGTTCGACCGGCGCCCCACCGGGGGTCCTTTCACTGCATTCGCCAGGCATGCGCTGGCAGAATTCATAGTGGCCAACAGGTTGTGTGGTGCGTCCGCCGGTGTGCATGAATGCGGGTCCCGCCGCATATGCCGATCCCCAAGCGGAAAGCTGCATCGCCATTGCCACCAGCAACAGCCTGCCCCTCGTTCTTGTCATTGTCGTAGTCTCCCCGTTCGAGGGAGACATTGCCACAAGTGGATTTATTTGCCGCAAAAGCGCGAAGTAGATTTTAAGTAAAACGCCTGTAGAATAAACATAAAATTTGATTCATTTGAGTATTGAATTGTTTGGAATTTCCGGAAGGGTCGATCCTTCCGAGCCTCGATGTCGGACCTTGCCGGAGCATCTCGATCGCCGATGCCGTGAACGAAAAAAACCGGCAGCAAGCGGCCGGTTTCGTTCGCGTGCTTCTGTCGGGTCTTGTCAGGCGCGCGGCGTATTGAATTCGGAATCGAGCGTTTCCGGGCGCTGGATGACGGCGAATTCGATGGCGACACCATCCTCGAAATGGCGAACGATCTGCCCGCGCATGGTGCCAAGCATGACCTGAACGCCGATCGCCGGCTTGACGTCGATTTCGATCGCCGCGCCGGAAAGCGACAGGTCGATGATCCGGCATTGATACTGGCGGCCATCGGTGAGTTGCAGCACGCTGGTTGGGTTGCGTGGCGCGACGCGCTCGTGCCTACGGTCTTCGGGCAGGTCGAGCTCGTGCTTGTTGGCAAGCCAGGTCAATTGCGCCGCGAGCTTGTCCTTCTTGCGGTCCGACGCGATGACGGTCATCGCGAAACCGTCCTGCAAGGTGCGCGTAACGATACCTTCGATGCGGCCGATATGGTCGATGTAGGCGATGACCTTTTCGCCGGGCATGCCGACGCGGTCGGTGCGAAGCGCTACGTTGCCGGGTGACATGTCGACCACCTGGCAGGGGTGTTCGGTGCGGTCTTCCAGCATGAAGCGCCCGTATATCTTGACCCGGACGCGCTGAAAGTTACGCCTTTCAGCTTGGGACGGCGCGTAGTCGACCGCCGCTGACCTCATAACTGCCTACACCCCGTTTGGCATCCCACGCGTCGATGCGAGGAACTTCATCGCAGAAGTACAACAAAACGGGTTAACAAAGGGGAAAAGCGGGCGCTCCACGCCGCCAGATTGCGGACTATTCCTCGCGCCCGCCGTCGAAGACGACGAGATGACGGATACGACGAACCCGGCCGAGCGCCGAAATCGTCTCGGGTGCCTCGAGTTCGTCGGGAACGAGCGAAGGAACATTGATCGCCGGACGGTTGTTCAGCAACTCCTTCTCCGGATCGACGACGCGGATGGAATCGATCAATGCGTCGGTGATCGGGTCGGCGCCCAGCCAGAAGGGCTTTTCCACGGCACTGATCACGCCGAGGCAGCGCGGACTTTCGACACCGCCGTCAAGCGGCAAGGCAAGCAGTTCGAACCTGTTGGAGCGGCCACTACGGCTGAAACCCTCAAAGGCAATGAGGACAACGGATTTCTGGTCGAAAACGCCGTGGATAAGCTGCGAGACGAGCCGCTGGTCCTTCTCGCGCCACAGCGATGGAAAGGAAAAGCCCTTCAGCTCGCGGCCATAATAAGCGCAAAGCCTGGTACCAGCCAACCGGAATACGGCTTGCCCGCGAGTGTCCCTTTCCAGGATGAACGTATCGGCCAAAAGCGACTTGATGTCGGCCGGCTCGACCTCCGAACGCTTCGGAGCGGGGCGTCCGTCACGCAGGCGATTCCAATATTGGAACAGCGTGATCGATCCGTTCTGGTTCATGCTATGCTGCTCCGCGCAATCTGTCGTCTGATGTCCCATCGGTGAACAGAAGGGCGCCCTCCGATGACTTACATGCGTTGCGGAGCAGGAAGCGTGCCAGCGTCGTTAACACTTGTTCACGGGTCGGGGCCGTTAAGGTTAACAAGTGGTTTACGTTGCGCCGAGGCGGGCCCCATGGCACATAAAAACCACTCCAGAAGCGGTCGTTTCGCAACGATCGGCAGCACTTCAGTCAAGAGTTTTAGGGGAGCAGGGGGCTCGACCAACCGTTCAAGGGAAACCTTGAACGGTTTTTTTTGATTCGCGCCGGGGCGATTCGCCGTTTGTGAGTCGGCGGGCGGTGGTCTAGATGCTCAGCTGATTCAAAACCCTGGACTGAGTGCTAGCACCCATGAACGAGCCCGTAAGCCCACCGGAAATGGAACAGCCGGAGCCGCGTCGAGAGCCGGTGTTCAACCTGCCGCCGGTCGTGCTGGCGATAATCGGAATCTGCGTCGTGGTCTATCTGCTGCAGCAGTATGTGCTGACCGAAACGCAACAGCTGGCCCTGCTGTACGATGGGGCATTCATCCCCGTTCTCTACACCGGGCAATATGGCTTCGACTGGTTCCTGTTCTCTCGCCCCTTCACCTATGCCTTCATGCATGGCGGTTTTGCCCATATCGCCATCAACATGGTGTGGCTCGCAGCCTTTGGCTCGCCGTTGGCCAACCGTCTCGGCGCGCTCTGGTTCGCGCTGTTTTTCGCCCTGACCGGGTTGGCTTCGGTTGCGCTTTTCTGGGCCATGCATCCGTACGGAGAGGCGCCTCTGGTTGGTGCATCGGGCGCTATTTCTGGCATGATGGGCGCTGCCGCGCGTTTCGGCTTCCGCACCGACCGCTCGGCCGGCAAGGCTGCCTTCGCTGGCCCTGTGCTGCCGATCGCAACGGTACTGCGCTCGCGCGGCGTGGTGATCTTTCTCGCCATGTGGATGATCATCAACCTCGCCACAGGCCTTCTCGGCTTTGCCTCGGGAACAGACGGGCAGATCGCCTGGGAGGCCCATATTGGCGGCTTCGTCGCCGGCTTCTTCGGCCTGCGCTGGTTCGACAGGCGATGGCAGGCGCCTGAGTGGGAGACCACCGACCGCCGCACTTGAAATGCAACCGATCACGGCGCACGATGTTCGCTCTTATGTGAAAGCCGGTCAGGGCAGGAACCGGCAGGCAAAGCAGAGGAGGACGCCATGACGGTTAAGGCAATTCTCGAAAGAAAAGGCCATGACGTGTTGACGCTCGGGCCGAACGAAAAACTGAGCGAAGCGATCCGTATCCTGGCCGAACACAAGATCGGCGCGCTGGTCATCACCAATGGCGATCGCAAGATCGTCGGCATTCTGTCGGAACGCGACATCGTGCGGGTCGTCGCCAAGGAAGGCGCGGCGGCGCTCGATATCGCCGTGCGTTCGGCGATGACGCCGAAAGTGAAGATCTGCAACGAGAACCATACGGTCAACGAGGTCATGGAAATCATGACCAGGCACCGTTTCCGCCATCTGCCGGTGGAAAAGGACGGCATGCTCGATGGCATCATCTCCATCGGCGACGTGGTCAAGCGCCGCATCGAGGACGTCGAGCGCGAGGCCGACGAGATCAGGGCCTACATCGCCACCGCTTGAGCGGCGAAAAAGGAACCGCCGGCCGGAGCGCCGACCGGCGGAGCATGGGCTACCGGTTGTCGAGTTCGGAGCGGACGAGTTCGAGGCCGCGCCGGGTGATGCGGTAAGGTCCGCCACCTGACGACGAAACCGCCTTCTTGCGTTTCAGCTTTCGAAGCAGGTCGAGATCGACTCCCGGATAGTGCCAGCCGTCTCGGGTCAGGCACTTGACGGAGGCGATCCGCTTTTTCTCGTTCTTTTCGATTTCAATGCGTCCGCCCTGCCCAAGCAGGTGCAGGATGCGCTGTTCTATTCGCGAAATATCCATGGGAGAGTTTCCGGGAAAACAAAAAAATGCCGCCGCCGCGAAGGTTCGCGGCACGGGGTTTCAGGTTTTCTGCCCTGCCTCGCTAGGAGGTCAGGGCCTTACCGGGACTGAGCGTAAGTGGACATCCACTCTCCATTGGGAAGAGCGTCCTATAGGCGAAAGCGGCTGAAAAGGCCAGTCCGCGGCTTTGCGCTTGTCTCGCGAAGCGGTTTGCAATAGCGAAGGCCAACACCCAAATTCGCGAAAATCGCAATGTTCGCGAGCCAGAAGCGCAGGCTGCCATGACCCTCATCGACACCCGTACCCCCGACGCGAAACGCCTGATCCCGGGTGCCACCGGCGACTGGGAGATCATCATCGGTCTCGAGGTGCATGCGCAGGTGACGTCGGAGGCAAAGCTGTTTTCCGGCGCCTCGACCGCCTTCGGCGCCGCACCCAACGCCAATGTCAGCCTGGTCGATGCGGCAATGCCGGGCATGCTGCCGGTCATCAACGAGGAATGCGTCAAGCAGGCGATCCGCACCGGCCTCGGACTGAAGGCGCAGATCAACCACAAGTCCGTCTTCGATCGGAAGAATTACTTCTATCCCGACCTGCCTCAGGGCTACCAGATATCGCAGTTCAAGCAGCCGATCGTCGGCGAGGGCACCGTGATCGTCTCGGTCGGCCCCGACCGTCAGGGAGAATTCGAGGACATCGAGGTCGGCATCGAGCGGCTGCATCTGGAGCAGGATGCCGGCAAGTCGATGCACGACCAGCATCCTACGATGTCCTATGTCGACCTCAACCGCTCCGGCGTAGCGCTGATGGAGATCGTCTCGAAACCCGACATGCGCTCAGCCGATGAGGCCAAGGCCTATGTCACCAAGCTGCGCACCATCGTGCGCTATCTCGGCACCTGCGACGGCAACATGGACGAAGGCTCTATGCGCGCCGACGTCAACGTCTCGGTGCGCAAGCCCGGCGGCGAGTTCGGCACACGCTGCGAGATCAAGAACGTCAACTCGATCCGCTTCATCGGCCAGGCCATCGACTACGAGGCCCGCCGGCAGATCGCCATTCTGGAGGATGGCGGCAAGATCGACCAGGAAACGCGGCTGTTCGACGCCGTCAAGGGCGAGACACGCTCGATGCGCTCCAAGGAAGAGGCGCACGACTACCGCTATTTCCCCGATCCCGACCTCTTGCCGCTGGAATTCGACCAGGCCTATGTCGACGCATTGGCGAAGGAATTGCCGGAACTGCCCGACGACAAGAAGGCGCGGCTGATCTCCTCGCTCGGCCTGTCGACCTATGATGCGTCGATCCTGGTGTCGGAAAAGCCGATCGCCGACTATTTCGAAAAGGTGGCCGCCGGCCGCGACGGCAAGCTCGCCGCCAACTGGGTCATCAACGATCTGCTCGGGCAATTGAACAAGGCCGGCAAGGATATTGAAAATGCTCCGGTTTCGCCCGACCAGCTCGGCGCGGTCATCGATCTGATCAAGGATGGCACCATCTCCGGCAAGATCGCCAAGGATCTGTTCGAGATCGTCTGGAACGAGGGCGGCGATCCACGCCAGCTGGTCGAGAGCCGCGGCATGAAGCAGGTCACCGACACCGGCGCCATCGAGAAGGCTGTCGACGAAGTGATCGCCGCCAACCCGGACAAGGTCGAGCAGGCACGCGCCAAGCCGAGCATGGCGGGCTGGTTCGTTGGCCAGGTGATGAAGGCGACCGGTGGCAAGGCCAACCCGCAAGCGGTCAATGACCTGGTCAAGGCCAAGCTGGGCATCGAGTAAGGCGGTGTTCGTCCGCACCGCCGGGGAGCGCGATCTTGTTGCCGTGCGGGCGCTGCTGGTCGAAACCCGGCATGCGACCTGCGACGCTGTCTATGGCGCTGCCAACGTCACCGGGATCACCGACGACTGGCACTCGATTGTCTCGCTCCGGTCGTGGCTGACACGGCCGAACTCGGAATTCCTGGTGGCCGATGATGGCACGCGGATCGGCGGCATGGCTTTCGCGGCCGCTGCCGCCGATGGCAAGGTCATCATGTTGAACCAGCTCTACGTTCATCCGGACTGCCAGCGGCGAGGGATCGGGCAAGCGCTGCTGGACGAGATCGAGGCCAGTTTCCCGGAAGCGCGAACGCTGCGCGTCGAGGTCGAGGAGGCCAACCGCGGCGCCATTGCTTTCTATCGGGCGAGCGGGTTTTTGCCTTCCGGCAGTGTTGCCGGCGCCCGTGACGTCGCAAGGCCGGCGACACTGAGTCTCGAAAAGCCGCTCGGATAGATCGTCGCCGGTATACACGGCCAGCAATTGTCTCGCGTTTTTGATTTGACCGGCCCCCACGGCCGTATCAACGCTGCCTCGGCCTGCGCCCGTATCCAATGACGCGCCGGCGCGAGGGGGGAATTCATGCCGAGCTTACCGGAACTGCTGCCGACACAGGTGTCGGACGAAACCTTTGGTGGCGTCACCTATCATATCGCGGGCGAACTGGTGCCGGTGCTTTCAGTCGATGTGACGCGGATGCCAGTCTATTTCGAGCACCACATCCTGCTGTGGAAGAACTCCACCATCACCATCGGCCTGAAATCGCTGAAGGGCGCGCTGAAGCGCATGATGGCCGGCATGCAGATATTCGTCACCGAGGCGTCGGGAGCAGGCATCATTGCCTTCAGCCGCGATGGGCCCGGCCATATCGTGCCGATCCACCTCAGGCGCGGCGACGAGATCCAGGTGCGTGAGCACCAGTTTCTCGCCGCCACCGGCAACGTCGATTACACCTTCGAGCGCGTGCGCGGCCTGGCGACGATGCTGTTCGGCCAAAGCGGCTTTTTCATCGACCGTTTTCGCGGCGATGCCGGCGACGGCATCGTCTGGCTGCATGGTTACGGCAACGTCTTTGAAAAGACGCTCGCCGCGGGCGAGACCATCGACATCGAGCCGGGCGGATGGCTGTTCAAGGATACCTCGGTCAAGATGGAAACGAAGATCGACCGCCTGTCGAGCGGCTTCTTCGGCGCCAACATGAATTTCATCGTCAACCGGTTCACTGGGCCGGGACGTGTCGGCATCCAGTCGATGTATCTGCATATGCCGACCGAGGAATAGGTGCCGATGCGCCAGGTCGCGCCCCGTTGTCGCAAGCGGCCATGCGTCATCCTCGCGTTTGCTGTGCCGGCTCACGACGGATATGCAAGGGCATGACCAAACTGTCCCGCATTACAGCGCTGGCGCTGCTCGCTATCATCATTTTCGCGACCTTGTCGCCGATCCAGATGCGGCCCCACATAGCCGAGGCGAACGTCGAACGCGCCCTGGCCTATGTGCTGTTGGGCTTCGCCCTGGCGCTCGGCTTCCCCAGCCGCTTGTATCAAGCCTTGGTCTTTGTTGTCGTGACCGCCGGCATGCTGGAACTGCTTCAGGTCATTGATCCCGGCCGCCACGCGCACCTTGCCGACGCACTCGTGAAAGCGTCAGCCGGGGTTATCGGGATCGTCGTGGGGCAACTGTTCCTCAGGACCAGTGTACGAAAAGGACCAAGGTAGGCCCGGCAGGAAGCGAAATGCGACTGATCGAGGCTGCGTCCTAGATGGAGGGGACTTCCACATTGTCGATCAGCCTGGTCTTGCCGAGCCAGGTCGCCGCGAGCAGGCGTCCTTCACGGTCGCGACGCCATGGCGCAAGCGTCAGGCTTTCGCGCGCCTCGACATAGTCGACCTCCGTGAAACCGGCCGCGATGAGCGCACGGCTGGCTTCCGCGGTGGCGTCTTTTTGGTCGGCGCCGGCCGCCATCTCCGCTGCCGCCTTTCGCAGGATTGCGTTCAATTGGCGGGCGATGTTGAGTTCGGCTTCGCCGAGATAGGCGTTGCGTGACGACATGGCGAGGCCGTGCGGATCGCGGATCGTCGGTGCGCCGATGATTTCGACAGGCAGGTCCAGGTCGCGGCAGAGCTGCCTGACGACGCAAAGCTGCTGATAGTCCTTCTCGCCAAAGACCGCGCAGTCGGGCGTTGCCTGCAGGAAGAGCTTTGCCACCACTGTGGCGACGCCATCGAAAAAGGTCGGCCGAAAGTCCGATTCGAGCCCGGCGGCGGGGCCGCCGACGGAGACTTTGGTGGCAAAGCCGGCGGGATACATCTCGCCGACCGTTGGTGTGAAGGCAAGGTCGGCCCGAGCCAGTCCCAGCCGGTCGAGGTCGCGGGCGAGCTGGCGCGGGTATTTGTCGAGATCTTCGGACGGTGCGAACTGTGTCGGATTGACGAAGATGGACACGACGCAGCGTTCAGCTTTCTCGAGCGCGATCCTGATCAGCGAGATGTGCCCGTCATGCAACGCGCCCATGGTCGGCACCATGGCGATGCGAAGGCCATCGCGCCGCCAGCCATGAACCTGCGCGCGGAGTGCGGCAACGCTGTCGACGACGACGGGCCGGCTCATGCGTCATCCCTACGGTTTGTGGCCGAAAAGACATGGCCAAGGCCGGGGAATGCCCGGCTTCGCACCTCCGATGCATAGCTTGCCGCGGCATGCGAGATAACGCTGCGCAGATCGGCATATTCCTTGACGAATTTCGGCACCCGGTCGACGGTCAGCCCCACCATGTCGTCGATCACCAGGATCTGGCCGTCGCAATCGCGGCTGGCGCCGATGCCTATGGTTGGAATGGCGATGCGGTGGGTAATGTCGGCCGCAACCGTCTCGACCGTGCCTTCGATAACCACCGAGAACGCACCGGCTTCCTCGACAGCGAGCGCGTCGCGAACCAATGCCGCCACGTTCTCCTCGGTGCGGCCCTTGATCTTGTAGCCGCCATCCTTCTCGACCGATTGCGGCAGCAGGCCGATATGCCCCATGACCGCAATGCCGGCGGCGACGATCGCCGCGATCTGCCGGGCCATGTCGACGCCGCCTTCGAGTTTCACCGCTTGGCAGCCGGTTTCGTCGACCACCCGCCGCGCCGAGGCAACCGCCTGCGCTGCCGAATCCTCATAGGTGCCGGCCGGCAGGTCGACGACGACGCAGGCTCTGGCCGAACCGCGCATCACCGCTTGCCCATGCGCGATCATCATCTCGAGCGAGGCACCCAGCGTCGTCTGGTGGCCATGCAGGACCATGGCGACGCTGTCGCCGACCAGAAGCAGATCGACATGCTCGTCGAGCAAACGGGCAAAGGGATAGGTATAAGCGGTCAGGCAGACGATCGGCGTGCCACCCTTGCGGCGGCGAATCAGATCGGCGCTGATGCGAATGTCGGTGGTCGGCAGTTCCGGGGCCAATCGTCACCTCCTTCGGCCGCTGCCGGGTCTGGATACCCGCACGGGCGCGCAGAGCTTTAGAAAGACCGCAAAGGCTTGGCAAGCGCGCATCCTGCGAAGGACAAGATCACGGGCTTTTGTCGGGTCTCCGGCGAGCCATTTGTGCGCTCCCTGTGGCAAAAGCCTTGCCTTCCCGAAGGCCTGACGCCATAAGCAGGAAACAGGCGCCGTCGGCGCGAGGGTTCTGAGATGAAGACTTTCCTTACGCAGTTTTTCACCTGGTGGAACAGCCAGACGCTGGGAACGCGCCTGCACACCTGGCGGCATGGCAGGAAGGTCGGCCAGGACGAGACGGGCAACGTCTATTACGAGGGCGGCATCGATTCGGAAGGCCGCACGCGCCGCTGGGTCATCTATCGCAACTATTCGGAAGCTTCGGCCATTCCGCCCGGCTGGCACGGCTGGATTCATCATCGTGTCGATGTCGCGCCGCCGAGCGAGGACTACAAGCCACGCGACTGGCAGAAGCCCCATAAGCCCAATTTGACCGGCAGCCCGGCGGCCTATCGGCCGAAGGGCTCGGTGCTGACCAATCAGCATCGCCCGCAGGTCACTGGCGACTACGACGCCTGGACGCCCGGATCGTAACGGCCCCGGCTTGTAACTGTGCAAAGCGCAGGCCGGTCCTTTATCGCCACAATTGGTGTTTAGCTGCTTGCTGATCAGAAAACGGCGACTAGCCTTGGCGATCGACAGAATCACCCGGGCGCGAACCACCGGTATCCCTATATGAGCTTTTTCAGCCTGACATCGATGGGCGGCCTGACGGTAGCCGCCGCCCTTGCCGTCAGCACCGCGGCCTTTGCCGCTTCGCCCACGCCCGCCGCGCCCGCGCCGGCGGTGCCCGCGCCAGCGGTGCCCGCGGGATCGGATCGCATCACCAATCCGGTTGCCGAATTCGCGGGCATCGACAAGATCACCGGCCGCATCATCACTTTCGATGTATACATCGACGAGACGGTGCAGTTCGGTGCTTTGCAGGTGACGCCGCGCGTCTGCTATTCGCGGCCGCAGACCGAGGAGCCGAAGACCGATTCCTTCGTCGAGGTGGACGAGATCACGCTCGACCGCAAGATTCGCCGCATCTTCACCGGCTGGATGTTCGCCGAAAGCCCCGGCCTCAACGCCGTCGAACATGCCGTCTATGACGTCTGGCTGAAGGCCTGCAAGCAGAAGTCGGATGTACCCGCGCCAGACGCCGCCAAGGCCGACGGGACCAAAGCAGACGCCACCAAGCCCGCTGCTGCCAAGCCGGAGACTGCAGCCACTCCGGATGTAGCGCAGCCCGACCCCCCACAGCCGGACACCACCGACGCCAACTGATCCTCCGGAACCGTCGCCGCCATCATGCGTTGGGGCCACGAACGTCGGCGCATCAATGCGCCTGGAGGATTTTCCCATGTCAGACCACAAGCGGATCACCGCCAGCAAGAAAGAACTGCTCGAACTCGAAAAGGGGTTCTGGACGGGCGATGCGGCCTACTACGCGGCCAATGCCGACACCGAATGCCTGGTTGCCTTTCCGCGGATGGCAAAGGCGATGGACAATGCCGATCTCGCCAAGACCGCGACCAAGCCCAACCGCTGGCGTGACCTCGATATTGAGCTCAAGGGAATAATCGAACCGGGCAGCGATATCATCATGCTGACCTACGAGGCCCGTGCGACACGCGAGAACGGAGAACCCTACGCGGCGTTGGTCAGCACCGGCTATGTCCATCGCGTCAACGGCTGGAAGATGATGTTCCATTCGCAGACACCGTTGGAAACCGCGACCGGGAAGTGAGAGGCTTGATCGTCAGGGAAAAAAGATCGCCTCACCTTTCAGCGCTTCGGCCAGCATCTTCTCATACTTGCCGCGCGGCACGTCGACCGCGCCGAAGCGCTTCAGGTGCTCGGTGGTGAACTGCGTATCGAGCAACGCGAAGCCCCGTTCCTTCAACCGCTCGACCAGATAAAACAGGCAGGTTTTGGAGGCGTCCGTCTCCCTGGCGAACATGCTCTCCCCAAAGAACACACGGCCGAGGGACACGCCATAGAGGCCGCCGACCAGCCGATCCTCGCGCCAGGCCTCGACCGAATGGCAGTGGCCCAACCGGTGCAGTTGCACATAGGCTTCGCGGATTGGCGCATTGATCCAGGTCGACCGGCGCTCCTCGCGCTTTTCGGCGCAGCCGTCGATCGTCGCTTCGAAATCGAAATCGAAACGGATGTCGAACGGGTGCTTTCGGATCGTCTTCTTCAAGCTCTTTGGCGTGTGAAAACCTTCGAGCGGGATGATTCCGCGCGTTTCCGGCCGCACCCAGAACACTTCGGGATCGCTGGCGCTTTCGGCCATCGGAAAGACGCCCGAAGCATAGGCCTTGAGCAGCAGGTCGGTGGGGATGCGATAGCCTGGCGCGTAGGGACGGGTCATCGCGTTCCCGCGCTATTCGCCTTTGGCCAGGTATTTTTCCAGCCAGTGGATGTCGTAGTCGCCATTGGCGATGTCCGCATTGCCGACGAGATCGCGAAACAGCGGCAGCGTCGTCTTGATGCCGTCGACGACGAACTCATCCAGGGCCCGCCGCAGCCGCATCATGCACTCGACGCGGTTGCGCCCGTGCACGATCAGCTTGCCGATCAGGCTGTCGTAGTAGGGCGGGATCTTGTAGCCGGAATAGACGCCGGAATCGACGCGGATGCCGAGGCCGCCAGGCGTGTGGAAGTGGGTGATGGTGCCGGGCGAGGGGGTGAAGGTGCGCGGGTCCTCTGCATTGATGCGGCATTCGATGGCGTGGCCGTTGAACTTGATGTCTTCCTGTTTCACCGAGAGGCCGCCGCCGGAAGCGACGCGGATCTGTTCATGCACCAGATCGATACCGGTGATCGCTTCCGTCACCGGATGTTCGACCTGCAGGCGCGTGTTCATCTCAATGAAATAGAACTCGCCATTCTCGTAGAGAAACTCGATCGTGCCGGCGCCGGAATAGCCAAGGTCGGCAATGGCCTTGGCGCAGATGTCACCGATGCGGGCGCGCTCCTCGGCATTGAGTGCCGGCGAGGGCGCCTCCTCCCAGACTTTCTGGTGGCGGCGCTGCAGCGAGCAGTCTCGCTCGCCGAAATGGACGCCGCGACCGAAACCGTCACCGAACACCTGCACCTCGATATGGCGTGGCTTTTCCAGGTATTTCTCGATGTAGACGGCATCGTCGCCGAAGGCGGCGCCCGCTTCCGTACGTGCCGTCTGCAGCGCGACTTCGAGATCGGCCTCCGTGTGCGCCACCTTCATACCGCGTCCGCCGCCGCCGGCCGATGCCTTGATGATCACGGGATAGCCGATCTCGGCGGCAATGCGCCTGGCTTCCTTTTCCTCGGTGACCGCGCCGTCGGAGCCGGGTACCACCGGAATGCCGAGGCGCTTTGCGGTGCGCTTGGCCTCGATCTTGTCGCCCATGATGCGGATATGGTCGCCGGAGGGACCGATGAAGGTGATGTTGTGGGCGGCCAGGATGTCGGCGAACTTGGCGTTCTCCGACAGGAAGCCGTATCCCGGATGCACGGCGTCGGCCCCGGTGATCTCGCAGGCCGCGACGATCTGATGGATGTTGAGATAGCTGTCGCGCGATGGCGGTGGCCCGATGCAAACGCTCTCGTCGGCCAGCCGCACATGCATGGCGTCGGCGTCGGCGGTCGAATGCACGACCACCGTCTGGATGCCGAGTTCCTTGCAGGCGCGCAGCACCCGAAGCGCGATTTCGCCGCGATTGGCGATGAGAATCTTCTGAAACATCCGGCCCGCTCTACTCGATCACGACGAGCGGCATGCCGTACTCGACCGGCTGCGCGTCCTCGAACAGGATCGCCGTCACCGTGCCGGCGCGGGGCGAGGGGATCTGGTTCATCGTCTTCATAGCCTCGATGATCAGCAGTGTCTGGCCTTCCTTGACCTTCTGGCCGACTTCGATGAACGCTTTGGCGTCGGGCGACGGCGCCAGATAGGCGGTGCCGACCATCGGCGAGGCCACCGCGTTCTTCGACACGTCGATCGTTGCCGGGCCGGCCGCGGCGGTGGGCTGGGCTGCTGCCGGCGCATAGGCTGGTGGCGGCGCCGCGATCGCATGGACGGCAGGTGCTTGCCGCGAGACGCGCACCTTCAGGTCGCCCAGTTCAACCTCGATCTCGGTCAGGTTGGTGTCGTTCAGTATGCCCGCCAGATCGCGGATCAGTTGCTGGTCAACACCGGTCTTCTTTATCGACATTTTCGAGCCTTCTGTTTGTTGGCCGGTCATAGGCGTGCGGCCAGCGCCTGCAGCGCCAGCGTGTAGCCGAGCGGCCCAAAGCCACAGATCATGCCGACGGCAACCGGCGCGACCATGGAGACGTGGCGAAATGATTCCCGCGCATGGATGTTGGAAAGATGAACTTCGGCGACCGGCAGCGGCGCGACGGCGCGGATGGCGTCGTGGATCGCGATCGAGGTGTGGCTGTAGGCGCCCGGATTGATGACGATGCCGACCGCCTTGTCTCCGGCTTCCTGAATCCAGTCGACCAGGTCGCCCTCGTGGTTCGACTGACGGAAATCGATCTCGAAGCCAAGCGAAGCGCCAGCCTGTTTGCAGTCGTCGGCGATCGCGGCAAGCGTCTTGCCGCCATAGATGCTTGGCTCGCGCTTGCCGAGCGCGTTGAGATTGGGACCGTTCAGGACGAAAACCGTTTTCAAAAAAGCCGACCTTCTTCGGCGCCGACATCAAGCCGGCGCGCTGGGCCCTCTATAATGGGCATAGACGTCCGCGAAAAGAGCGCAAGTGCGTTCTTTCACTGTCCACAACAGGCGGAAATGTGCCCGTGAGAAATGTGCTCGCGAGCAAAATCAGAGTGCGGCTTTCGCCGCCTCGATCTTTTCAGCCAGCACTTCCTGTCCGAGCGCCCCGAACACGACCTCGTTGCCGACCACATAGGACGGCGTGCCGGTGATCGCCAGCTTGTTGGCAAGATCATAGGTCTTGGAGAAAGCCTCGGGGATCGACGGGTCCTTCATTTTCTCGCGCAGCGTTGCCTCGTCAGCGCCGAGCGAAAGCGCGATCTTGATGGCCGCTGCCTCCGTGGCGCGTCCCTGACCGCCGAGCAGCGCGTTGTGGAATTCGCCGTACTTCTCCGGCATCATCAAGTGGAACGCCATCGAGACGACGCTCGCTTTCTGCGAATCCGGTCCGAGGATGGGAAATTCCTTGAGCACGAAGCGCAGGTCCGGATCGGCCTTGGTCAGCGCCCGCATGTCGTCGATGGCGCGTTTGCAGAAGCCGCAATTGTAGTCGTAGAACTCGACGATGGTGACCTTGCCGTTCGGGTTGCCGACGACGCCGTCGAAAGCCGAGTTGAAAATCTGGTCCTTCGCGTTCTTGATCACGCCCAGATGGGCGATGCGCTGCTCTTCCTTCTGCTTGGCCTCAAGCGCGTCCTGAACCTCCAGAAGCACTTCAGGGTTCTTCAAAAGGTAGTCGCGGATGATGCCTTCGACCTCGGCGCGGTCGATCTTGGTGTCGCCCGCCATCTGGACAGGCTGCGCCGTGCCGGCCTTTGCGATCTGTGGGCTGCCGGCCACGAATCCGAAAGCCAGCACGGCAAGGGCGACCGCAATCCCCGTGGTGCCCAGCAGCAGTGCTTTTGTCATCGTTCCTGTTTCCTTCTGCTTGTTGTTCCGGCCCAGTATGCCTGGCTATGTCGCAGCGCGTGGCCGGAAGGTTCACTTGATCTTGTTTGACGGTGTGTAGTTTATGATGTCCTGAGCGCGCAGCCAGCGCGGCTCGCCGCGCTTCATCTGCTGCTGCGCCCGCATAGCGAAAATCTTCGCTTCCTTGTAGTTGCCGGAATAGAAGTGACCTTCGGCGGTGGCAAGTTCGGCGCCCGGGATGTCACCCAGTTCGCCATAGGCCTGTGCCAGGTAACGGTATCCGGCGGAATTTTCCTTGTCGCGCCCCAGACCATTGTTGATCTGCACCACTGCCTTTTTCAGGGATTCTGGCGTGCCGATGGCCATCAGCGCCTGGCCCCAGGAAACCGGCAGCAGGCCTGACCGCGCGGGATCGAGGCTGACCGCCTTGGCATAGGCGTCGGCGGCATCCTTGGGCCTGTTCGCCTTCATCAGGATATCGCCACGCAATTCCTGGAAATAGGCGTTCTTCGGTTGGGTCTTGATCAGTGCATTGGTCTTGGCGAGCGCGGTGGCGATGTCGCCGAACAGGTAGGTCGCCTGGGCATCGCCATATTGCGCGGCAGGGCTGCCTGGCATCTTGCGTATCAGCCGCGACGCGGCCGCCTGGCCGTCCATGTAGACGGCGATCTTCACACGCATCATGTCGTGCCGCTGCTGCAGCGCCGGCGGATCGATCTTGTCGACGTAAGGGCTCTGCTTCACCAGCACTTCGAGATTGGCGATACGATCCTGCGGCATCGGATGACTGATCCGGTAGGGATCGACCTGTGCGCCCGATAGCGACAGCGCCGTCTGGAAACGGTGGAACGTCTTCAGCATGCCCATGCCGGACTGGCCTGTGGCGTTGAGATAGGTGATCGCCGAGCGGTCGGCGGTCATTTCCTCGGTGCGCTGATAGGCGAGGATGCTGCGCTGTGCCATCTCGCCGCCGCCGGCCGCCACGCCCATGCCAGCGCCGGCAAGGCCGCGGCTGTTGGTGGCGGCGCCGGCAGCGATGGCGCCGGCGCCAAGCAATGTGGCGATGATTGCCATCGTCTTGGCGCGTTCGAGCTGGTCGCGCAGTTTCTGCTGGTGGCCGCCGGCGATATGGCCGGCTTCGTGCGCGATGACGCCGATGATCTCGTTGGGTGTTTCGGCCGTCATCAGCGCGCCGGTGTTGATGAACAACCGGCGTCCGGTGACGAAGGCATTGAAGCTCTGATCGTTGACCAGGACAATGTCGATCCCGTCATTCGCCAGTCCCGCCGCCTTGAAGATCGGCCGCGCATAGTCGCGCACCAGCGCCTCGATCTCGGCATCGCGTATCACGGGCACGTTCTGGGCGAAGGCGCTGACCGAACTCGTCACCGCAACGACAGCCCCGAGCGAAAGCGTCGCGAACACGCGCGCTGCCTGGGCAATCGTCGATCTGGGTCGGCTCAACATGACGTGTCCACTGGTAGACGAGCGGGCGAAGGATGAAAAGTCGGCACCGGAAACTTCCTCAACTTGTGATCCTCACATCAATCGGGCATTTGTGCGGCGCATGCGCCAGAAGTTGGCGCTCTCAGCCATCGGGAATATTGGTTAAATGGTCGTTTCGCTCTCACGCCGTGGCAATGTCGAGCCGTTCCACGCGATGGACATCCTGGCCGAGGCAAACCGGCTGAAGGCCCAGGGCGTGCCGGTTGTCTCCATGGCCGTCGGACAGCCCTCCGATCCGGCACCTGCCCGTGTTCGCGCGGCGGCGAGCAAGGCCTTGCAGGACGGACGCATCGGCTACACCGACACGCTTGGCCTCGCCGCGCTGCGCAAGGCGGTCGCCGAACACTATGCCGATCACTATGGCCTCGATGTTCCACCCAGCCGGATCGCGGTGACCACCGGATCGTCGGCCGCTTTCAACCTCGCCTTTCTGGCAATGTTCGATCCTGGCGACCGCGTCGCCATCGCAGCGCCCGGCTATCCCGCCTATCGCAACATCATGGCGGCGCTCGGCATCGAGGTGGTCGAGATCGAGCTTGGCGAAGAGGCCTACCTGCATGCCGGCCATCTCGAGACCGCGCATCGCGAGAAACCGCTGAAAGGCGTGCTGTTTGCAAGCCCGGCCAATCCAACCGGTGCCGTCATTCCCGCCGCCGAACTGTCCGCGTTGGTGAAGACGGCGGAAGATCTCGGCATCGCGGTGATCTCCGACGAGATCTACCATCGGCTGGCCTACGCTGCCCCCGACACCACCGCTCTCGCCTATGGAAGCAGCGTGACGGTGATCAACTCCTTCTCGAAATACTATTGCATGACCGGCTGGCGCATCGGCTGGATGGTGCTGCCGGAAGAGTTGGTGCGGCCTGTCGAGCGCATCGCCCAGAGCCTCTACATCTCGCCGCCGGAGCTGTCGCAGATCGCCGCGATCGAGGCCTTCGCCGCAACCGAGGAGCTGGAGGCGGTCAAGGGCCGCTACGCATGGAATCGCGAACTCCTGATGAAACGTCTGCCTGAACTCGGCTTTCCGCTGGCAGCACCCATGGATGGCGCCTTCTATGCCTTTTGCGATGTCACCAGGCACACCAATGACAGCATGGTCTTCGCGCGAAAGATGCTGGCGGAAGCGCATGTGGCGGCAACGCCCGGTCGCGACTTCGACACCCGGGCGGGGCATCGCACCATGCGTTTCTCCTATGCCGGCAGCCACGACGACATGGTCGAGGCGATGGCGCGCATCGAACGCTGGTTGAGGTAGCGTCATGCCGGAACTCGAGCAGGCGCTGGCCGAAGTCGCCGCCGAAATGGCCGAGCGCACCGATCGTGGCGATGTCGCCACCTACATTCCACAACTGGGCAAGGTCGATCCTAGGAAGTTCGGCATCGCGGCCGTCACCAATGACGGCCGCGTGCTGATGGCGGGCGATGCCGACGAGGCCTTTTCTATCCAGAGCATCTCGAAAGTGTTCACGCTGACTTTGGCGCTCGGCAATGTCGGCGACGCGTTATGGCAGCGGGTCGGACGCGAGCCGTCGGGCAATCCGTTCAACTCGATCGTGCAGCTCGAGCAGGAGAACGGCATTCCGCGCAATCCGTTCATCAATGCCGGCGCCATTGTCGTTTCCGACATCCTGCTTGCCGGCCACCAGCCGCGCGAGGCGATCGGCGAAATCCTCCGCTTCATCCAGTTTCTGGCCGATGACGAGACTGTTATCATCGACCGCGAGGTCGCCGCTTCCGAAAGGGCTACCGGCTATCGCAATTTTGCGCTCGCCAACTATATGAAATCCTTCGGTAATCTCCATCACGAGCCGGAATTGGCGCTGGGCGTCTATTTCCATCACTGCGCCATTGCCATGAGCTGCCGGCAACTGGCGCTCGCCGGCCGTTTCCTCGCCAATAGCGGCAAGAACCCGGCGACCGGGCATTCGGTGGTGTCGGCCGAGCGCGCGCGCCGCATTGGCGCGATGATGCTGACCTGCGGCCACTATGACGGCTCCGGCGATTTCGCCTTCCGCGTCGGCATTCCCGGCAAGAGCGGCGTCGGCGGCGGCATACTGGGCATCGTGCCGGGCGTCGCCTCGCTCGCCGTCTGGTCGCCTGGCCTCAACGCCAACGGCAATTCCAAGCTGGGTTCGATCGCGCTGGAAAAACTGGCCAGGATGATGAACTGGTCGATCTTCGCGCCATAGCATATCGCCGCCTGTCAGAACGCCAGATATGAAAAATCCCGCGCCGTTTTTCGAACGGCGCGGGATTCTCTTTTGTCAAAAAATCAAGTCAAGCGACTGAAAGGCTTAGAAAAAGCCCTTCCGCTGCCACCAGCCTGCGCGCTTCGGCTTGTCCTCGGTTTTGGCTTCCGGCTCGTCCACAACGATCGAAGACACCACCGGCACGACCGGCGCATCGACGACCGCCGGCTTGCGCCGCGACGGCCGGGCCTTCGAGGGCTTTTCCTCGACGGCCGCGACCACTGTTTCGTCCGCAACCGCCACCGCAACCGGAGCCTCGATAGGTGCTTCCTCCGCGGCTTCGATAGAAGTCGCCTCGGCGACGGCCGCGGCCGCTGCTTTCTTCGGCTTGGCTGCACGACGCGGCTTCTTGGGCTTCTCGGCGCTCGGCACCTCGTCGCTCACCGCAGCCACTGGCTCTTCGACGGGCGCGGCGATTGCCGGCTCGATCGATGCAGCCTCGCTTTCGGAAGCGTCACCTTCGGAAGGTTCGGTCGTTTCGCCGGCACTTGCCTCGGTCTCGCCTTCACCGTCTTCACGGCGGTTGCGCTTGCCGCCTCGCTTGCCGCGCCGGCGCTTCTTGCCCTGGCCCTCATCCGAAGCCTGGACCGTTTCGTCCGTTTCGGCGGTGCCGAGCGGAGCAGTGTCGCCGGTTTCGGTGTCGTCGCCTGTCGGGTTCGCCGATTCAGAGAAATCGCCCGCCGGAGCGGAGACAGAAGCACCGTCCGTAGCGGCGCCATGTTCGCGATCGCGATCCTTGCCGCCGCGCCGCCTGCGGCGTTTGCGACGCTTGCGGTCGCGGCCTTCGCCTTCTTCTCCGTTGGCAGGACGCGGCTGTTGTTGCTGCGGCTGCTGGCGGGGCTGCTCGGCCTGCGCCGGTGCCTCGTCGTCTTCCTCCACGACGACAATCTCGTCCTCGGGCTCGTCCGGCTCGACATAGGCCGGGAAGCTCCGCGCCTCGACAAAGCCTTCCGGCTTTTCAGCCAGCGCGCCGCGGAAGATCGCATAGTGCTGCGCACCGACCGAATCATCGGCCTCGATGGTGATGGTCAGGCCGAAGCGGCTTTCGAGTTCCACCAATGTACCGCGCTTGTGGTTGAGCACGTAGAGCGCAGTGGCCGCCGGTGTCCGCACGGTGATGTGGCTGCGCGAATCCTTGAGCAGGAATTCCTCGATCGCCCGCACCACCATCAGCGCGACGGACGAATCGGAACGCACATGGCCGGTGCCGCCGCAATGCGGGCAGGGCTTCATGGTCGATTCCAGCACGCTGGCGCGGATGCGCTGGCGCGACATCTCCATCAGGCCGAAATGCGAGATGCGGCCGACCTGGATGCGCGCGCGGTCGTTCTTGAGGTGGTCCTTCAACCGCTTCTCGACGGAGCGGTTGTTGCGGTTCTCCTCCATGTCGATGAAGTCGATGACGATCAGGCCGGCGAGATCGCGCAGTCTGAGCTGGCGGGCGACTTCCTCCGCCGCTTCCAGATTGGTGTGAAGCGCCGTGTCCTCGATCGAGTGCTCCTTGGTGGAGCGGCCCGAATTGACGTCGATGGCGACCAGCGCCTCGGTCTGGTTGATGATGATGTAGCCGCCACTTTTCAGCGTCACTTGCGGCTGCAGCATGCGGTCGAGCTGTGCCTCGATGCCGCTGCGCACGAAGATCGGCGTCGTGTCGCGGAATGGCTGGACGACCTTGGCATGGCTGGGCATCAGCATGCGCATGAAGTCCTTGGCCTCGCGGTAGCCTTCCTCGCCGGAGACGAGGATCTCGTCGATATCCTTGTTGTAGAGGTCGCGCACCGAACGCTTGATCAGGCTGCCTTCCTCATAGACCAGGGCAGGGGCAGTGGACTGAAGCGTGAGACTGCGCACGTTCTCCCAAAGCCGCATCAGGTATTCGTAGTCGCGCTTGATCTCGGCCTTGGTGCGGCTCTCGCCGGCGGTGCGCAGGATGACGCCCATGCCCTGCGGCACTTCGAGATCGGCAACCACCTCCTTGAGGCGCTTGCGGTCGACCGCGCTGGTGATCTTGCGTGAAATGCCGCCGCCGCGCGCCGTGTTCGGCATCAGCACCGAATAGCGGCCGGCCAGCGACAGGTAGGTGGTCAGTGCGGCGCCCTTGTTGCCGCGTTCTTCCTTGACCACCTGCACCAGCAGGATCTGCCGGCGCTTGATCACTTCCTGGATCTTGTACTGGCGGCGCACCGGCTTGCGGCGGTTGCGCACTTCCTCCAGCGCGTCCTCGGCGCCGACCGATTCGATCTCATGATCATCCGGATGCGATGACTGCACCTCCTCCAGCATGCCGCGATCGTTGTCGCCGGACGTCGCTTCGCTTCCCGATTCGGCTTGCGGGACGGCTTCGGAAATCACATCGGCTTCGACCGAGGCCGCGATCGACGTGGGGCCGCCTTCATGGGTTTCGGTTTCGTCCTGATCGGCGGGACCCTCATCATGCTCGGACGTGTCGGCCGCTTGCTCGATAGTCTCGGAGGTGTGGGAGGAGGCGTCTTCGGCAACCGCGTCTGCATTGTTGTCTTCGCCTGCCTCGCCGGAATCGGCTGCGCCCGCATCGCGCTTGTGTTCACCGCGGTCGCGGCTCTTGCCGCCACGCCGGCGCCCGCGCCGTCCGCGATCGCGGCTCTGGCGATCGTCGCCTTCGCCGTCCTCGTCCTCCTCGTCCTCAGCCTCCTGCGCTTCCGCGCGCAGCAGCGCCTGACGGTCGGCGACCGGAATCTGGTAGTAGTCGGGGTGTATTTCACTGAAGGCGAGGAAACCGTGACGGTTGCCGCCATATTCGACAAAAGCTGCCTGAAGGGAGGGTTCGACGCGCGTTACGCGTGCGAGGTAGATATTTCCTTTGAGCTGCTTCTTGTCCTGGGATTCAAAGTCGAATTCTTCGATACGGTTACCGCGTACGACGACAACTCGTGTTTCCTCCGGGTGGGAGGCGTCTATCAGCATCTTGTTGGGCATTATTTCGTTTCCCCCCGGCAGCCATCAGCCGCAGCTTGCGAGGCAAAGCCTGCTGCTGCGTGTCTGGAGTGTGGGTGCCGGATGTCTGAATGTCCGCCGGCCGCCGCTTGAGCGCCATGGCGGTGCCGCCCGCAGCCATAATGGCGCGGTTTGATGCGGACCTTTCCATGATTGCGCTTGAAGCCATCGTCACCAGCAGAACCTTTTGAACCAAAGCCCGGCAAACCGGACCAGCTTGTTTGCTCATACAGAGCCGGCGCGGGAACAAACCCGGCCGTTTTCCTCACGCAGGCGATTCCCCCGCCACGGGCGCACACCTGCGAAATTCGTCGCGATCACCTGAAGCCTTTTCGCGTGAAGCGAAAGGAGCCGCCCTTCGTCTGACCCTGTAGCAGGAAGCTGCGGAGGAGGGCGGTTCCAGGATTGCAGTGATCCACCATCGCTTTTATGATTTGGCGGGGTGGAAGGCAACCCCGATTTCCGATGCCGGCAAAAAGCGGTTCCGCAACGTAAGAACAGGTACATATCCTTGCACGAAAAGGCTTGGTTAACCTTCTCTGGATACCAATCGTTAATCGAGTTCGCGGCCTAACCGGCACTTCGACGAAATGATCGGGCGCCTGCGCCAAACCGGGGAGCGACTGGAAAGAGATGGGACTGGCGGACTTCACAGACAAGGGATGTCGTGTTGGCGGCCAGATTCTCGGCGTCTTTTGTCTTCTGCTGCTCGTGGCGATCGCTTCCGCTTTTTCCGCCATTGCCAATGCCGCCGACGCACCGCTCGTGGCAACCGGCTACAAGATGGCGGGCGATGCAACCAAGATGCGCATCGTCATGGATTTCGATCGCGAGCCTGATGTCAAATGGTTCCTGCTGCGCGGTCCCAACCGCCTTGTCATCGATCTTGCGAATACGCGATTTGCAATCGGCGCCAAGGACCTGAAGGCGCGCGGCCTGGTCAGGGGCGTGCGCCTGGGCGCGCTCGGCGAGGGCGTTTCGCGGCTGATTCTCACCGGCAAGGGACCGTTCGCCGTCGACAAGCTCGATGTGCTCAAGAACGAGGATGGGACTGGCTACCGCATCGCCATCGACATGTCGGCGGCCTCCGAACGGGAGTTTGATGCTGCCCTTGCCAATCAGGCGCTGACCACGGGCTCGACGGTTTCGAGCGACAAGGGGGGGCGGGTCGGCACCGGGCCGGTCTCCAATCCGGGTCACCGCTTCACCGTCGTCATCGATCCCGGCCATGGCGGCATCGACGGCGGCGCCGAGGGCCTGAACGGCACTATCGAGAAGAATGTCACGCTCGCCTTCGCCACGGAGTTGCGGGACAAGCTCGCGGCCGTCGACAAATACGATGTCTTCATGACGCGCGATACCGACGAGTACCTGCGCCTGGACGACCGCGTGCGCATCGCCAGGCAGCACGAGGCCGATCTGCTCATTTCCATCCATGCCGACACCATCAGCGTCAAGGGCATCCGCGGCGCCACCGTCTACACCATCTCCGACAAGGCTTCGGATCCCGAGGCTCAGGCGCTCGCCGACCGCGAAAACCTCTCCGACCAGTTCGCCGGCATGGAAATCAAGAACGACAACAAGGAAGTGACCGACATCCTGATCGACCTGATCCGGCGCGAAACGCACAATTTCTCGATGAGTTTCGCCCACACGCTGGTCGGACAGCTTTCGACCAGTGTCGGCCTCATCAACAATCCGCAGCGTTCCGCGGGATTCAAGGTGCTGAAAGCGCCGGACGTGCCATCCGTTCTGGTCGAACTCGGTTATCTCTCCAACGCCAAGGACGAGGCGCAGTTGCTCGACGCCGATTGGCGCGGCAAGGCGGCTCAAAGCATCACCAACGCCGTTGCATTGTTCGCCTCCGCCCGCACCGCAGCGGGTGCCGGAGGCTGACATGCCCGGCGGCGCCTGCAACCAGAGGCGGCGTTGCGCGACGACAACACCTGGTGCCTTTATTTCCGCCTTGCGGTCACGAAATCGGGCATTGCCGTATTTTGTCCACATGGTGGCGACATGGGTTTTCGATTGCGGTTTGGGACCGGTTCGAAAGCTTGCGCGAAAGGCGGCTTCGTTTAGGGAATTCCCGAACCAAGGACTGGAGCGGGTATGATTCGTCTCATTGGCTATTTTTTCGGCATCGGCACGACGCTGGCCCTTCTGGTCGCGGCTGGCGTTGCGCTTTACATCAGCCATGTAGCAAAGGATCTGCCTGACTACGAAGTGCTGGCCAAGTACGAGCCGCCGGTGACCACCCGCATCCATGCCTCGGATGGCTCGCTGATGGCGGAGTATGCGCGCGAACGGCGCCTGTATCTGCCGATTCAGGCGATCCCGGATCGCGTCAAGGCGGCCTTTTTGTCCGCCGAGGACAAGAACTTCTATACCCACCCTGGCGTGGACATAACGGGATTGGGCCGGGCCATGCTCACTTACGTTTCGGGGGGGCCGATGCAGGGTGGTTCGACCATCACCCAACAGGTTGCCAAGAACTTCCTTCTCACCAACGAGCGCTCCCTGGAACGCAAGGCCAAGGAGGCCATCCTTTCGTTCCGCATCGAACAGGCCTATTCCAAGGATCGTATACTTGAGCTCTATCTCAATGAGATTTTCTTTGGCTTCAACGCCTATGGTGTCGCCGGCGCCGCACTGACCTATTTCGACAAATCGGTGAACGAACTGACCGTGGCCGAGGCCGCCTATCTGGCTTCGCTGCCGAAGGGTCCGGCCAACTACAATCCCTTCAAACACGCCGATCGTGCGCTTGAGCGGCGAAACTGGGTCATCGGCCAGATGGTCGAGAACGGTTACGTGACCCCCGAAGAGGGTGCGAAGGCGAAGGCCGAGCCGCTTGGTGTCGTCCCGCGCCGCACTGGCTCCTATCTTTTTGCCGGCGAGTATTTCACCGAAGAGGTTCGTCGCCAGATCATCGCCCGTTATGGCGAGAATGCGCTTTATGAGGGCGGCCTTTCCATTCGCACGACCCTTGACCCGAAGGTTCAGCTCATCGCCCGCAAGGCGATGCAGAACGGCCTGACGAAATACGACACGCTGCGCGGCTATCGCGGGCCGGTGACATCAATCGACGTGTCCGGCGACTGGGGCGCTCCATTGGGCGCCGTCAAGGGACTGGAAGACGTTCCCGAATGGTCGCTCGCGGTCGTGCTCGACAGTTCGGCGTCCGGTCTGTTGATTGGCCTGCAGCCCGCGCGCCAGGCGTCGGGCGAGATCGTCAAGGAACGCGTCGAAGGCACCGTCAGCAAGGACGACATGGGCTTCGCCATGCGCCATGTGGTCGACGGCAAGACCGTCAAGGCCAAGTCGCCGGCGGACGTGTTGAAACCGGGCGATGTCATCTTTGTGCAGAAGAACGACGGCGCCGACGGCGCTTACAGCCTGCGCCAGGTTCCCGAGGTGGAAGGCGGCCTGATCGCCATGGATCCTCATACCGGTCGCGTGCTGGCCATGGTCGGCGGCTTCTCCTACGCACAGTCGGAATTCAATCGTGCGACGCAAGCCATGCGTCAGCCGGGTTCTTCGTTCAAGCCGATCGTTTATTCGGCCGCGCTCGACAATGGCTATACGCCGGCCTCGGTCATCATGGACGGGCCGATCACCATCCAGAGCGGCAACACCACCTGGACGCCCAAGAACTACGACGGCACGGTGGCGGGCCCGGCAACCCTGCGCTCCGGCATCGAGAAGTCGCGCAACCTGATGACGGTGCGGCTTGCCAATGACATGGGCATGAAGCTGGTGGTGGAATACGCCGAGCGCTTCGGTGTCTACGACCACCTGGCACCGTATCTGCCGATGGCGCTGGGCTCCGGCGAAACGACCGTGATGCGCATGGTGTCAGCCTACTCGATCATGGCCAATGGCGGCAAGTCGATCAAGCCGTCGCTGATCGACCGCATCCAGGATCGCTACGGCAAGACGGTGTTCAAGCAGGACGAACGCGGCTGCGAAGGCTGCAACGCGCCCGAGTGGCAGAACCAGCCTGAGCCGGAACTGGTGGACAATTCCGAGCAGGTGCTCGATCCGATGACGGCCTATCAGATAACCTCGATGATGGAAGGTGTGGTCCAGCGCGGCACCGGCGCCACCATCGGCGAACTTGGCCGCCACATCGCGGGCAAGACCGGAACGACGAACGACGAAAAAGACGCCTGGTTTATCGGTTACACGCCCAACCTCGTCGTCGGTCTCTACATGGGTTACGACACGCCGCGTGGCCTTGGCCATGGCGCCACCGGTGGTGGTCTCGCCGCGCCGATCTTCAAGGACTTCATGCGGGTGGCGCTGGACGGCACACCCAATGTCGACTTCAAGGTTCCGGATGGCATGAATCTGGTCGCCATCAATCGCAAGACCGGCATGCGTGCCGCGTCGGGCGATCCAGGCACCATCATCGAAGCCTTCAAGCCGGGTACCGGTCCCGCCGACAGCTATTGGGTGATCGGCATGGGCGCCGACGGCTCCAATGGTTCCGGCGGCGCGCTGTCGCCGCAGGCCAACCAGGCCATCCAGGACGGCGGCGGCGGCCTTTACTGACGATTTTCATGAGCGGATGGGCTGGTCTTGCGCCAGCCCATTTTGCTTTACAGCCGGCGGCGGCCTGCCTATGTATCGCGCCGACCGATCGCCATTTCAGCAAACAGGACGAACAGCCAACCATGCGCGCGGAAACGCAAAACATCGTCGACGAAATCAGGCAGGCGATAACCCTGCTGAGGAGGCATCTTTGACTGGGATCAGGCCATAAAGCGGCTTGAATACCTCAATGTGCGCGCCGAGGACGCCAGCCTCTGGAACGAACCTCTGGAAGCGCAGAAACTGATGCGCGAACGCCAGGGCCTCGAGGAAGGCATCGCGTCGGTGAAGGGGCTGACGCAGGCGCTGGAAGACAATATCGGCCTGATTGAGCTCGGTGAGGAAGAGCACGACGAAGGCGTCATCGCCGAGGCCGAAGCCGCGATCCGTTCGATGCGCGGCGAGGCAAAGGCCCGCCAGATCGAGACGCTGCTGTCGGGTGAGGCCGACGCCAACGACACCTATCTCGAAGTCCATGCAGGCGCTGGCGGCACCGAGAGCCAGGACTGGGCCTCGATGCTGCTGCGCATGTACACGCGCTGGGCCGAGCGCCGCCGCTTCAAGGTCGAGATTCTGGAAGTGCATGACGGCGAAGAAGCCGGCATCAAGTCCGCCACGCTGCTGATCAAGGGCCACAATGCCTATGGCTGGCTGAAGACGGAATCAGGCGTCCATCGCCTGGTGCGCATTTCGCCTTACGACAGCAATGCACGCCGCCACACCTCATTTGCCAGCATCTGGGTCTATCCGGTCATCGACGACACGATCGAGATCGATGTTTCGGAATCCGATGTCCGCATCGACACCTATCGCTCGTCCGGCTCGGGCGGCCAGCACGTCAACACCACCGATTCGGCGGTGCGCATCACCCATCTCGCCACCGGCATCGCGGTCGCTTGCCAGGCCGAACGCTCGCAGCACAAGAACAAGGCCAAGGCCTGGGATATGTTGCGCTCGCGTCTCTACGAAGAAGAGCTGAAGAAGCGTGAAGCGGTTGCGAACGCCACCGAAGCGTCGAAGAGCGATATCGGCTGGGGTCACCAGATCCGCTCCTATGTGTTGCAACCGTATCAGTTGGTGAAGGATCTTCGCACCGGTGTCGAGAGCACCAGCCCGTCGAGCGTGCTCGATGGCGACCTCGACGATTTCATGGAAGCCTCGTTGTCGCAGCGTATCGAGGGCGGCGCGGGTGAGGTTGTGGCGGACCTGGATTGATGCATGTTGCCCAAATGCGCGCGGCGTTTAGGGGCAACGAGATGCATAAAAACAAGGACTTAAAGCGCGTTGCATGACTTCGCTTCAATGCGGCGCGCGTTAGGCCTCGGGACTGCGGCTTGACATGGATCTGGGCTGGGCGATGGCTCGCAAGCTTGCCGGAAAATGCCTCTGCGGCGCTGTGCAATACGCCGTGATGGACGAATTCGCTTACGCGGCCAACTGCCACTGTTCCAATTGCCGACGAGCGACGGGCTCGGCCTTCAAGCCGTTCGCCGGTATCGAGCGCAACAAGCTTGTCTTGACGCAAGGCGAGGGCAACCTTCTGATCCTTGGCGACCAAGGCGGCCACGACGCGCACTGCGGGCTGTGTGGTTCACTGCTCTATTCGCTGGTCCGCGAAGGAACCTTCTTCCATGTCGCCATGGGGACCCTTGTCGACGAGCCGTCCATTCGTCCGTCCGCCCATATCTTCGTCGGTTCGAAGGCGAGCTGGTTCACCATCACCGATGAGTTGCCGCAATATGAAGAGCATGTCGTGGCTGCCAAAGACGAATAGTGTCGGCCATGCCACCAGCGATTTCTTGCGCCGACTCACATTTCGGCTCACCATCACGGCATTGAGGGGAGACAAAAGCATTTATGGCCGGGCGCGGCATATCTGCAAGCTGACGATCGGCCGCTGGGAAGACACGTTCCGGGAACGGGCAAGCGAAACGCTTGAACCTCGTTTGAAAGGAACGTTCCCATGTTTGCCGCCAGGTCCAGATCGGCCATTGCCGTTCAGTCGGTTGGCCAGCTTCTCGTCCCCTCGTGCGCAGCCTTTGCGGTCTTGGCGCTGATGGCGCCGGCCCTGGCGCATGACGCCAAGCCGACCGCGGCGAAGCCGCAAGGCTGGAGTTACCCGTTCGCCTGTTGCGCGAACTACGATTGCCGCGAGGTGTCGCAGACCTCGATCAGCGAGCGCCCGGAGGGCTATGTGATCAAGGACACGGGGGAGGTGGTGGCCTACAGCGACAGGCGGATCAAGGATTCGCCCGACGGCGAATTCCATTGGTGCGCGCATCAGGCCGGGCTCGATGCCGGCAAGACCATTTGCCTGTTCGTGCCGCCATCGTCTTACTAGGCCTCGTCGGGTTTGGATCAGGCCAGAGAGGGGCCAGGCTGTGCGTTGTTTCCAGGTCGTGCGCGCTGCCTGATCCAGGTCTGCTGACGGACAGTTGTCAGGAGCGCCCCTTTATGCTGCCCTTGCCGCGCGAGGCGGCGGGCGACAGGAGGAAGTTCGTTGATGACCATCAAGGCAAGCTGTCATTGCAAGGCGACGACATTCGAGGTTTCGCAGGCACCGCAGACCGTGACGCAATGCACCTGTTCATTCTGCTCGAAACGCGGCTCGCTGTGGGCCTACTACACGCCGTCGCAATTCAAGCTCACCAGTCCGCCGGAGAACGTTTCTGTCTACAAATGGGGATCGAAAACCGTAAAGCATGGTTTTTGCGCCATCTGCGGCTGCGGCACGTTTACGGAGACACCGGACTGGTCGACTGGCAAGCCGGATTTTGACAATCCCAAGATCAGCGTCAATTCGCGGCTGTTCGATGATTTCGATCTCGACAAGGTCGAAGTGGTGATTATCGACGGCAAGAATCTCTGGTAGCCCAACACGGCAATGCCGCGCTTCGCGGATCAATTTTGTCCCTCGGGAAAAGCCGTGGGCGTCGCTTTTGCCGTTCCGCTTTTTGCCGTATTTCATGTACAAGACGCGGGAAGGGCTGATTGGCGCCGTCTCAGGGCGCGACTTGGAGAGGGACCATCCTATGAAGAAGACCGTGCTCGTCGTTGTGGCGACGGCGCTGTTGGTGAGCGCCTGCACCACCACCGATCCGTATACCGGGGACCAGAAGATTTCCAACACGGCCGCCGGTGCCGGCCTTGGCGCCCTGGCGGGTGCCAGCCTTGGCCTGCTTGCCGGTGGCAATGACCGCCGCAACGCACTGATCGGCGCCGGCATCGGCGCGCTGGCCGGCGGCGCCATTGGCGCCACAATGGACCAGAACGAGGCCGAACTGCGCCGGCAGCTCGAGGGCACCGGTGTCAGCGTCACCCGCAGCGGCGACCAGATCATCCTCAACATGCCGTCCGACATCACCTTCAACACGGATCAGGATGCTGTGAAGCCCGGCTTCTACCAAGTGCTGAACTCGGTCGCGCTGGTGCTCAAGAAGTTCAGACAGACCACGGTCGATGTCTTCGGACACACCGATTCGACCGGCGGCGACCAGCACAATTTCGATCTGTCGCAGCGTCGCGCGCTGGCGGTCGCCAATTATCTGTCCGGCCAGGGCGTCGATCCGCGCCGCTTCGCCGTTACTGGTTTCGGCAAGACACGTCCGGTCGCATCCAACGCGACGGCCGAAGGCCGCGCCCAGAACCGCCGCGTCGAGATCCAGCTGTCGCCGCTCACCTGAACTGTCCGGCAAGCGAACGCGAAACGGCCCCACGTGGGGCCGTTTTTGTTTGAGCGGACCTGGACTGAGCGGATGTCGGCGCTCTTCAGATTGCCGCGCTCCGTAGGATTAGCTAGTTCTAAATAACTACTTTCCGGCAACCCTGGAAAGGAATAGCATCGTCGCTGTTCCGGAGGGGATGAGGCGGTACAATTGGCCGCGCAATCAGCATTTTTCGCCTCGGTCTTGCACGGCCAGATCAGAAAATCTGGGAGGAATGCATGACAAGTACAGCCAGCCTTGGGCGCTGCGGCGTCCTCGCTTTAGCAAGTCTTGCAGGCGCATGGTTGGGCGCCGCTACGGCTCAGGCCGAGGACGTCAACAAGGCCGACATAGATGCCTTGAAAAAATCGCTCGCCAAATATGAGGACTACACCGCCGCCGTTCGTGACCTTTATCTGTCGACGGTAGGCTGCGTCTACTACAGCGGTGAAAAGATACCGGGCTCGATGGAATACCCGAAAGGCGCCATGGGCATCCATTTCGTCAACGTTCCAAGTGTCGGTCAGAAACTGGACCCGATGAAGCCCAACGTCCTGATCTACGAGCCGACCAAGAAAGGCTTGAAGTTGGTCGGGGTGGAATGGCTGGTGCCGCTGACGCCGGACGTCAAAGCGCCGCCGAAGCTGTTTGGCCAGACCTTCATGGGCCCGATGGAGGGACACTATCCGCTCATCCCAAGGGAGTTCGTCCACTACGATCTTCACGCCTGGCTGTTCAGTGACAATCCGAACGGCATGTTCAGTCCGACGAACCCGAACGTGAAATGCAACAAGGCCGAGTTTCCAATGCTGGAGAAGCCGACCAAGATGATGCCTGGGCCGATGTAACGGGCAAGCCAGGCCAGGAGCTTACCGAGAAGGCAAGCCGGTGGCCGGCTGCCTTCGAAGGCGGTCGGGATCAGACCTTGGCGACGATCCGCATGAAGGCCGGCATATCGTCGCCAAAGCCAACGGTGGCATCGTTATCTTCCTGGTGGCGTTGGCGGGCAGGGCGGCTGTTGTCCCGCTGCGGCCTGGTGTCGCCACGTTCAGGTGCGCGCTGCTCGTTGCGATCGGAGGATTTGCGCTCTGTGTTGTCCGAGCGGATCGCGTCCTTGCGCGCGCGCCGCTCACCGTTCTCGGCGACCGCGGCCTCAGCCACATCGGGCTGTTCGTGCCGCTGTGCAACGACGGCCGGGGCAACTTCCTCGCTGCGTCCGGCGCGGTGTTCGCCGCCCCTCTTGCGCTCGCCCCTGTCCTTGCGATCGTCGTCCTTGCGGCCGGCGCGGCGCGGCGCGCCTTTGCCACGGCGCGGAGCATCGTCCTCGCCTTCGCTGGCGACCACCGTCGACAGGTCGCCGTCATGCCACTCGATCTTGGTGCCGATCAGCCGCTCGATGGCGTCGATATACTTGGTGTCCGTTTTGGTCGCGATGGTGAAGGATTTGCCCGAGCGCCCCGCGCGGCCGGTACGGCCGATGCGGTGGACATAGTCCTCGGCATGGATCGGTACGTCGTAATTGAAGACATGGCTGACGTCGGGGATGTCGAGGCCGCGCGCGGCGACGTCGGAGGCGACCAGATAGCGAAGTTTGCCATCGCGGAAATTGGCCAGCATCTGCATGCGCGCCCGCTGGTCCATGTCGCCATGAAGCGCCCCAGCGTCGAAGTCATACTTCAGCAGCGAACGGAACAGCTCCGACACCTCGACCTTGCGGTTGCAGAAGATGATGGCGTTCTTCAGCTCAGCATCTTCGGCCTTCATCAGATTACGCAGCGTCTCGCGTTTGTCCCAGGGCTTCGAGCCTGACTTGACCAGTCTCTGGATGATGTTGGTTGCGGCGGACGCCGCCTTCGAAACCTCGACGCGCACCGGCGCGTGCAGGAATTTCTCGGTGAGCTTGGTGATTTCCGGCGGCATCGTCGCCGAGAAGAACAGCGTCTGCCGGGTGAACGGGATCATCTCGCAGATGCGCTCGATGTCGGGGATGAAACCCATGTCGAGCATGCGGTCGGCTTCGTCGATGACGAGGATCTCGACGCCGTTGAGCAGCAGCTTGCCGCGCTCGCGGTGGTCGAGCAGGCGACCGGGGGTCGCGATCAGCACGTCGGCGCCGCGCTCCAGCTTCTTGTCCTGCTCATCGAAGGAAACGCCGCCGATCAGCAATGCGATGTTGAGCTTGTGGTTCTTGCCGTATTTGACGAAGTTTTCCTCGACCTGCGCGGCAAGCTCGCGCGTCGGCTCGAGGATCAGCGTGCGCGGCATGCGGGCGCGGGCACGTCCTTTTTCCAGCCGGGTCAGCATCGGCAGCACGAAAGATGCCGTCTTGCCGGTGCCGGTCTGGGCGATGCCCAGCACATCCTTGCCGAGAAGCGCGTGCGGGATGGCACCAGCCTGGATCGGCGTCGGCTGGGTGTAGCCGGCATCGGTAACTGCGGAAAGGACCTTCGGCGACAGGCCGAGGTCTGCGAAGGTCAACGCTTCTTGAGCGGTCGTGGTGTCTGAGGACAAGTGTTGTTGTCTTTGGCTGGTTCGGGGAAGCGCAACGGCGTCTGTCGCGGCAAGCGCCACGCGCCTGCAAGATTGGTATTGCGATTAGGCGCAAGTCCGCGATTTGTCAACACAAACGGGCGGGATTGGCACGATTGTGAAGTTGTAACCTTAATCGCGATGCTTAATTCGGCCGCTTGTCTCCGCCGGCTCAGTAGCGGAATTGTTCGGCCAGGATGCGCTCGTTCCAGGAATGATTGGGATCGAAGAGCAAGGTCGCCGTCGCCGTCGGCGATTCCCGCACCGTTACCGAGGTCACGGCCTTGACCTCGGTATGGTCGGCGGCGGCGTTTACCGGCCGCTTTTCCGGCTCGAGGATGTCCAAGCGGACGGTCGCCTTGTTGGAGAGCAGGGCGCCGCGCCAGCGGCGCGGACGAAACGGGCTGACCGGGGTGAGCGCCAGCAGTGGCGCGTCGAGCGGCAGGATCGGCCCATGCGCGGAAAGATTGTAGGCCGTGGAGCCCGCCGGCGTCGCGATCATCACGCCGTCGCAGCTCAATTCCTCGAGCCGGATCTGTTCATCGACGCTGATGCGGATCTTGGCCGTCTGATAGGACTGGCGCCACAGCGCCACCTCGTTGATCGCCAATGCCGAAATCGTTTCGCCTTCGGAGGTGACGGCGAGCATCTCCAGCGGGCGGATCGTTTCGGCGACCGCGGCCGCGATACGCTCGGTGAGGCCACCGTAACGGTACTCGTTCATCAGGAAGCCGATGGTGCCACGGTTCATGCCGTAGACCTTCTTTCCCGTTCCCATCGTGTCGCGCAAGGTCTGCAGCAGGAATCCATCGCCGCCCAACGCAACGACAACCCCGGCGTCCGCGACCGAACACTGGCCATAGCGTGCCGACAGGCTTTCCAGCGCCGCCTTGGCGTCTGCTGTGTCGGACGAGACGAAGGCGATGCTGCTGGCGGCTGTGCTCATGGTTCCCCGATGGCGAGCGATTGGCTGCGGCAGTTTGCCGGGCCGCGCCAGCGCCGGGGTAGCATGGGCGGGGCACGTCTGCAAAGAGAGACCGCCTCCTTGTCCGGGTGAAGCGGGAAGGGCGCTATCTCGGTGGCTCGCGTTTCGTGTCGAGAGACAGGTGAAAGTGATGGTTAAGGCGAAGCTTAAACTCTCGTAAAGGTGGACCGATCATGTTAGCCGGCATTGGACGGGTGGCGTGGGGCCTAGCCAGTCGAGGCCAATCTGTTGCCGGTGACACGCCTGATCATCGTCTTTCTGATGCTGGGAAGTTTCGCTCTTGTCTTCGCCGAATTGGTGCGCCAGTCCGGGGAGATGAGCTTCCGGCCACAGCCCACGGCGTCGCGCTGCGGTGATGCAGCCGGAACGCCATGCCCGCAAAGGGCTCTGTAGATCGCCAGAGGATACCAATCGTCTGCCCGATGATTGCTTCGGCGGCACTCCGGAACCCAACGGTCCTGGCTCAGGCCGGCAGGCCGCCGCCCGTCCGTATGGTGTGCCAAAGCTTGCTCGTTGCGCTTGTGGCCCTTCGCGGCGTAGATGAGCGCATTGACTGGCAGAAAGGTTCTGGGATTCGGCGGCGATGGCCTCGTATCCGCTGTCCTTGGGAAACAAGCCCTGCGGCTCGTTGACTAGCCGAGTGTCCGGAGGGGGAATTTTCCATGTCGCGCAGCGTGTTGGTTTCTGGTGGTTGCGGTTTCCTGGGCTCACATCTGGTCGACCGCCTGCTACGGCGAAGCGACGTGGAGAAGCTGGTCGTCGTCGACAATCTGTGGACCGGGGTGCGCGACAACATCGCGCATGTCGCCGACCCGCGTTTCAGCCTGCAGATTGCCGACGCCGAAAGCTTCGCATCCAGTCAGCGCTTCGATGAGATCATACATCTCGCATCGCCGGCTTCGCCGGTGTGGTACATGCGCGAGCCGGCGCGCACGATCAAGGCCAACATAGGAGGCGCGCTCAATCTTCTGGCGTTGCTCAGGCCCGGTGGTCGTTTCTGCTTTGCCTCGACCTCGGAAGTTTATGGCGACCCGTTGGTTTCCCCGCAACCCGAGAGCTACAGGGGTTCCGTGGACTGCACCGGTCCTCGATCCTCCTATGACGAAAGCAAGCGCTGCACCGAGGCGCTTCTGTTCGAACAGCAGCGCGTCAGCGGGCTCGATGTTCGTGTCGTGAGGCTGTTCAACGCATATGGGCCGCGAACTCGCATCGATGACGGCCGCGCCATTTCGAACTTTGTCAGCCAGGCCCTGACGACAGGCGTCCTCACCGTCTACGGCGATGGCTCCCAATCGCGCAGCTGGGGTTATGTCGATGACATCGTCGATGGATTGGAACGTTTCTTCTGGCGCGACAGCATCTCGCACCGTGGTCCCCTGAACATCGGCAACAATCACGAGGTTTCGGTTCTGCAGACCGCCAGGTTCGTCAGCTCGCTTGTCCCGGGCAGCCGCATCCAGCACCACCCCCCGATTCCCCAGGATCCGACAAACCGGTGTCCGGATCTGACCCAGGCGAGGCGTGTTCTTCCAGGCTGGGAAGCAAGGACCAGCTATCAGGACGGCATCCAGCGCACCTTCGAATGGTTTCGCCGGCAGATTGCCACCGCAAGCAAGCAGATTGCCACGGCAAGCAGCGTGGCTTCGACAGGCTGACACGCCGGGTGGCCCTCGGCGTGTTCCAGGATCAACCGCTCACGCCGAACGCGAAAGAGAATCCGGCTTGCCCGCGAAATGGGGTTCAAAGACGGTTTCGAAGGCCTTGAGGGCGGCGGCGACCGCCTGATGCATGTCGAGATACCGGTACGTGCCCAGCCTGCCGCCGAGATGCAGCATTTTCTCGTTGGCGGCCCGGTCTAGGTAACGGCGGTAGATCGCCTGATCGTTGCGCGTGTCTATCGGATAGTAGGGTTCGTCGGCGCGGCGCGCGAAACGGGAGTACTCGCGACCGATGAGTGTCTTCTCGGTCTTGTGCTGGCGTTCCGGGTTGAAATGCCGGTATTCGACAACGCGGGTATAGGGCACGGCCTCGTCGGCATAGTTCATGATCGCCGTGCCCTGATAGTCCGGCGTGTTCATGACCTCGAGGTCGATGTCGATGGTCCGCCAGCCAAGCTCGCCCTCGCAATAGTCGAAATAACGGTCTATCGGACCGGTATAGACGACCGGCAGGTCCTTTGGCAGCAAGGCCTTGATGTCAAAGAAGTCGATGCCGAGCCGCGTTTCGATGCGTTCGTGCGCGAGCATCTTTTCGAAGATCGCCGTGTAGCCATCCAGAGGCTGGCCCTGGAAACGGTCGTTGAAATAGCCGTCCTCGAATGTGTAGCGGACCGGCAGGCGGGCAATGATCTGCGCCGGCAATTCGCGCGGGTCGGTCTGCCACTGCTTGGCGGTGTAGCCCTTGATGAAGGCCTCGTAGAGCGGACGCCCGACGAGAGAGATCGCCTTCTCCTCGAGATTGGCGGGCGGGCGGTCGCCGAGTTCCGCCGCCTGCTCGCTGATCATGCCGCGCGCCTCGTCCGGGCTCAGCCGCTTGCCGAAGAACTGGCAGATCGTGGCCAGGTTGATCGGCAGCGGATAGACCTTGTCGCGATAGGACGAGAACGCACGATGGCGATAAGTCGTAAAGCCGGTGAAGTTCCGCAAATAATTCCAGACCTCTTCATTGGAGGTGTGGAAGAGGTGCGGGCCGTAACGGTGGATCTCGACGCCGGTGACAGGGTCTTGCTCGGTATAGGCATTGCCGCCGATGTGCTTGCGCCGGTCGATCACCAGCACGCGCCGGCCGAGCTGCGTGGCGATGCGCTCGGCGAGAGTCGCGCCATAAAAGCCCGCGCCGACGATGAGAATGTCGGCTTCGGTCAGCATGTTCTTGTCCATTGGGCCGGATCCATTCAGATGTTCACATCTGCGCGTTATTCGCGGCTCCTGGCCATGATTCAAGCGAAAAAACGACATCCAGTTGAAGTGTTTGGAAATCGAGGTGTCAGGATGAATGGATGAAGATATCTTCTGCTAACCTGCATCGTCTTTTTTACAGCCTAGACGAATCTTCAGAATTCGAGCATCTAGCTCATCGTTGATCAATCGGTCGAGTAAAGCGCGGCCATCGCAGGGTTTTATGTCCATGAAGCTTATCGTTGTGACGCCGGCTGGGCGCGAAAAATATCTTCGCTTGCTTAGCCATCATGTTCTGAAAAGCCCTGATGTGCACGAATGGCACCTGTGGGACAATTGCCGCAACGAGGTCGACCGGGCTTACCTCGAACGACTGGCCGCTTCCGATCCACGCTGCAGGATCAAAAAACTTCCACATGCCGATGGTGGGTTCAATGTCATCGGCGATTTCTATCGTTTCTGCGATGACGCCGAAGCTTTCTACCTGCGCCTCGATGACGATGTGGTTTTTGTCGAGGACGGCTTCTTTCAACGGTTCATGGCAAGGGTCATGGCGGAGAGAGGTTCGGCTATCTGGTACGCGCCGTTGATCATCAACAACGCCATCTGCAACTCACTGATTAAGCAGCTTTCCAGGGTTCTGGTGGATGGCCCGCTCACCTGTCAGGCCACATGCGAATTCTCTTGGGCCCACGCCAGCTTTCCACAGGCGCTTCACCCGGTCTTCATTGAAGCGGTCCGAACCAACCGGCTTGATGACTTTCGTGTGCCGGACCGGGAGATCAGGCTGTCGCGGTTTTCGATCAACGCCCTCGGGTTTTTCGGATCGGACATCGTCAGCCTGGGGGAACGCTTTCACCCGCCGTCAGGCGATGAGGAAGAGTGGCTGTCGGCAACGCTGCCGATGAAACTGGATCGACCGGGCAAGATTTTTGGCGACCTGATCGTTGCGCATTTCAGCTTCTATCCGCAGGAACGCCAATTGCTGCGCACCAATATTCTCGACGGCTACTATGGGCTCACCGGCCTGGCTCCGCCAATCTACGAGAAACCTCCAATCCGCTTGAGAGACAGGTTTAAGCAGTGGAGAAGAGGCCGGAAGGCATCGACACCACCGCGCTACACGATCTCTCTTCCGGCAGCCACTACCAGCTGACGCCCAGGCTTCGGCCCGGTCCCTCACGCCGACCTGCGGCTCACTGCGCTACCACCTCCAGGTTGGCATTGCCGTAGAACGTGTAGGCAAGGTAGGTCGGGTCGCCGGTCTCATAGAAGCGCTTGCGCACACCTTGAAGGACGTCGGCCAGGTAAACCGGCCCATCCTTGAGTCGGGCGCTGATTCCGCCGTAGAAATCGCTCGAGAAGGCGGCCGCGGCGCGGTCGGTCAGCGGCCACATGCCGCCGATGAAGCCGGACGCGCCGCCAGCAAGCACCGCCGGACCCCAGCCCTGGACGAAGCCGCCGAGCATCTGGGACTTGCCTGTGTCGCATGCATTGAAGAAATAGAAGGGATTGCCCTTGCCGTGCGCGGCCGCGACCAGCGCGCGCCAGGTGTCGGGATCGAGCGACTGGTCGACGAGATCGATGGCAAAGACCGGACGGCCGCTGCTTGGCTGGTTGACCTCGCCGTGGCCGGAAAAATGGATGAAGCCGGTCGAGACCTCGCCGACCAATCTTTCGAAAGAGACGAAATCACCATCGAAGCGGCGGTAGCCGGCGAGCTTGCTCAGCGCGTCGATCTCGACCTCCTGGAACGGCAGCGACTGCTTGTCGACATAGGAGGGCGCGACAGCCGCGACGCCGGTGAACGCCATCCGGTCAAGCGGATTGTCGACTTGCGAGGACGTGCTGCGCGGCGCCCAACGGGCCAGCCGGTAGCTCATGCCAAGGAAGCCGTCGCGGGTGACGCCGTCGGTGCTTTGCGGGCGGATCAGCTCCCAGGGCAGAGTGGGGCTGTTCGAGGTGATCTGGATCGAATGCAGTTCGTCCTTGTCGCGCAGCGACCAGAACACATCCTTGAACGCCTCGGGGACGTAATCCCGGTAAAGCGCATCGCCAAAACCCTCGGCGGCCAGCGTGACAAAACGTTTCTGCGTTTCCGGATCGCTGCTTGCGGCAGGCTGCTGGAGCGACACCGCGCCGCGCAGGCTCATGCCGAGCTGCAACAGGCGGCGGTATTCGGAGTCCAGCCATGCCGCCATCTGCGGTGGCGTCGAGAAGGTATCGGTCACCGGGCCCGCCAGGTGCGGCGAATGGATGATGATCTGGCCCGGACCCAATCCGCTTGGGTCGTCATAAAGAATGGTGACATCGAGATCGGCCACCGCGTTGGAGGTTGCTGCGCCGAGTTGCACAGTGCCGGTCACCGCCGGTTGCGGCGGCAGGGAGGCCAGCATCAGCGGCGCGGCAGCGCGGTTGGCCGTGGCACCTTGGGCGCCAGCTTCAACGGACGCCGTTTGACGAACAATGACGGGTCGCGATGCCGATCCCAGGAACCGTCCGGCGCTGTAGATACGGGCGATGAACTGGCTGGGCTTGGTGTCTTTCGCAATTGGCCGCGCCTTGAGGTCGAAGCGGACAACGTCGCTATCGCCTTCGCGGTAGAGCGTCGTCCGCCGGCTCCATTTGCCGCCATCGGCAAGGTCAAAGCCGGAAGCGAAGAGATCGATATCGATTGGCCATTGCTCGGCCCCGGCCGGCATTGCCATGGCCAAGGCGCCGTCGGCCGTCACCGACGAGCCCGGAGCGGCCTTCACCTTCACCTCCGGCGTCAATTGCTCTTCGGTCAGCGCGATCGAAACGGTCACCGTCTCGCCGGCCACGACGTCGTCGGGGGCATCGATGGTGGGATGGCGCACGACCTTGATCGCATTGTTGTCGACGGCTGGGGAAATCGCGCCGGGAGGCGCCTCCAACGGCGCATCGGCCGCCACATCGGGTAAAGGCGAAGGTGGCTCAGTGGCCGGTGGTGGGACGGGCTCCGTGCCAGCGGCGTCCTTCGGATAGGTGTCGCCAAGATTGTTCTGCGCCGCGGCCGCGGCCTTGGCTGCGTCTTCCTGATATTTCCTTTGCTCTTCGTACTGTCGCCGAGCCTGTTCCTCATATTGTTGGCGCTGCAGTTCCTGGCGCTTGTATTCCTCAGCCATGGCGGCCTCATCGGCGCTGTCGCCCGTCCAGGCATCCGGATTGCCGGAACCTGGCGCGACGTCCATCGGAGCGGGCTCCTGGCCACTGCCATCGAAGGTGCCGGTGCCATAGTCACTGCCGCCGACGCTTGAGCCGTTACCCCAGGGATCATAGCTGCCCGGTGGGCTGTCGAAGCCGCTGCCGCCGCCGCTTGCCATCGGTGGCAGCGGCGTGGGTTCGGGCGCGGCCGCTTCCGGCGGTGCTTCGACGGGCGCCGGCGGCGCTTCGGTCGGCGCTGGTGCAGCAGGCGTCGGCACATCCGCCATCGACACAAAATTCCTGTCTGCCGAAGGGCCGTATGCCACCCAAGGCGACTGCGCACCGGATGTCTTGTCCGCGACGGTCTGCGCGGCCGAGGCGAGCACGGTGCCGATGTCCACGCCCCGCCTGGTTAGCGCAGCCGTGAGCGCATCGGCAAACACCGTAACCGGTCCGGCTTCGTTCAGTGCGACGCTTCCCGGCTTGGCGGAAAAGGCGACAATGGCATTGGACTGCGGATCAACAGCCGCCAAACCTTGCATCACGTCCGGGGTGGGGTTGTATCCATCGCCGGGATCATCCAGCAAAACCACCTTCAATGTCGGTGTGGCCTCGAGCGCTTGCGTGAACAGATCGAGAGGCAATGCCGTCTGGTCTACCGCTTCCTTTGAATCGGTCCGCGTGCCGCGCGTTAGCAGGTAGTTCCTGTCATTGGCCCGGGCCGTATGGCCGACATAGTAGAAGATGCCGACGGCATCGGGCGCGGCGAGCGACTTGGCGAAATCATACATGGCACGCGCCACATCGGCGCGGTCGCCGTCCGTCACTTGCTGGACGGTGAAGCCAAGCGACCGCAGGCATGTCGCGACGAGTTCGGCGCTCATCTCGGCGTTGGCGATGGCCGGCGCATTGTCATAGGCCGGATTGGCGACAACGAGCGCGAAACGCTCCTCGCCGCGCGCGACGGAGAGGAGCGCCATGGTCATCAGCAGCACGGCCGCCAGAAACAGGCGCATGACCTTGATCCAAGCTCCCCGCAGGTCGCGGCGGTGATGCCTCGACTTGCCCCAAATTCATCAACGGTCTCGTTTTTGAGGATATCATGACGAGGTCGGCGGTGACAGGACGCTTATCAGCCGTCGCTTACCGGCTCTGCCGCAGGTGGCAGCCGGCCTGCCGTCTTTGCGCCAGATACTCGTCGACGAGCTGGCGGTAGCGCACCTTGCCGAAGCTCGGAAAATGGCCGCCATGCACGACTGAGACATCGAGGTCGCGCATGCCGAGCAACGTCGCGACATAATCAGAAATGTCCGAATGATAGACGTCGTCGATCAGCGGGCCGTCATAGATGATGTCGCCGGAAAGCAGGATGCCGGTCTTCTTCTCGTAGAGCGCGATGCCGCCGGGCGAATGGCCGGGCGTGTGGATCACCTCGAAGGCACGGTCGCCGAGATCGACGACGTCGCCATGCTCGAGCAGCCGGCCGGCGGGCGCCGGCAGAATCCTGTAGCGCGCGGTGTTCCAGCCTTGCGGCAATCGATCGAACATGTCGTCGTTCGCATAGCGGTCGGCGACGGTCCATTCGTTGCGCGGATCGGCGAGGATTTCCGCCTCGGTGCGGTGCACGCAGCGGTCGGGAAATTCGTGATGGCAGCCGATATGATCGAAATGCGTGTGGCTGGCGATACAGGTGAGTTTTCGCTCGCTCAGCAGCGCCACGTGTCGCCTGAGGCTGAAATGGCCGAGGCCTGTGTCGAAGAGAAGATCGCGATCGCGGCCGCGCACATGCCACATGTTGCAGCGGAAGAACGGCTTGATCCACGGCTCGTGGATCAGCGTCACGCCGTCGGCCATGCGGACGGTCTCGTACCAGTCTGGAGCGTCGATGACCGGAAGCGTGCCCATGTTCAATCCGTCAGCAGGATGATCTCATCGGTATCGCACGAAACCGCGACCGTGTCGCCCGGCCGGACGGTGGCTGTCGCGGGCAGCCTGGCGATGAACTGCAGCGAGGGGTCTTCGACGGAAGCCGCGAGCACGCGCTTGAAGCTGCCCTGGAAGACGACGTCGCTCACCCTGGCAGTGCCCAGCCTTGCCGTGCCGGCGGTCGCGCCGAGGACGAGATGCTCCGGCCGGATGGCCAGCGCAACAGCCGAGCCCACTGGCAACGCGCAGGGCAGTGACACTTGCCCAACCGCCGTCGCGACAGCGCTTGTCCTGTTCTTGGCCTCCGTGACCGTGCCGGCAAGGATCGTGCTTTCGCCCATGAAGGTCGCGGAAAAGCGTGTCGCCGGCCGCGCATAAACGCGCTCGGGCGGTCCTTCATCCTCGATGCGCCCATCGTTCATCACCACGCAGTGGTCGGCCAGCGCCATCGCCTCTTCCTGGTCGTGGGTGACATGGATGAAAGCGGTACCCACGCGCTTCTGGATGGCTTTCAACTCGTCCTGCATTTGCCGGCGCAGCTTGAGGTCGAGTGCGCCGAGCGGCTCGTCGAGCAGCAGCACCGCCGGCTCGATGACCAGCGCGCGCGCCAGCGCCACGCGCTGCCGCTGGCCGCCGGAAAGCTGGTGCGGCTTCTTGTCGAAAGCGGCGGCGAGGCCAACCAGGGCCAGAGCCTCGCGCGCCCGCGCGCCGCGTGTGGCCGCGTCCACGCCCTGCATGCGCAAGCCGAAGCCGACATTGCTGCCGACGCTCATATGCGGAAACAGCGCATAGTCCTGAAACACCGTCGTCGTCGGCCGCTTTGCCGGCGGCACCGATGTGCAGTCCTCGCCGCGGATGAACACCTTGCCTTCACTCGGGGTGACGAAGCCGCCCAGAATGGACAGCAGCGTCGTCTTGCCGGATCCGGATGGCCCGAGCAGGATGGTGTAGCTGCCGGGCTCGATCCGCAGCGAGACGTTCTTCAGCACCGTCTGCTGGCCGAAGCGATGCGAGACGGAGCTGATGTCGACCAGGGGGGCGGTCATGCTTTTCTCCTGCGCAGCAATGTCAGTTCAAACAGCACGACCAGAATGATGGAGACGGCAAAGACCAGGGAGCCGACCGCATTGGTCTTGGGGTTGAGGCCGGAACGCAGCAGGTTCCAGATTTCCACCGGCAGCGTTGTGTCGAAGCGCGTCAGCAGGAACGAAATCACGAACTCGTCCCAGGAGAATGTCATCGACAGGAAGAAGCCGGCGAAGATGGCCGGCGCCATGACCGGCACGGTGATCAGGAGCAGCACCTTCCATTCAGGCGCGCCGAGGTCGCGCGCGGCGCGTTCGATGTTGATCTGGTGGTCGCCCATCTGGCTGTAGATAATGGCGAAGCAGAGCGGCAGGTTGATCACGACATGGCCGATCCCTGCGGCAAGCAGCGACTTCGGCACGCCGGCCCAATTGAACAGCACCAGGAGCCCCATGCCGATGATGAGATAGCTGACCGTCAGCGGCAGGGTGATCAGCCCGCGCAGCAGGCCGGAGCCCGGCAGGACGAAGCGCGCGAAAACCCAGGCGGAGAGGAAGCCGAGCGTGACGGCGGTGAGCGACGAGATGGACGCCACCAGCAACGAATTGACCAGCGCCGAAGTCAGTCGCGGGTCTGAGAGAACGGCGTCGTACCAGCGCAGCGACGGGCCGGTGAAGGGCGGGATCGGAAACGACGTCGCCTGCAGCGAGAACAGCACCAGCACGACCACCGGCAGGAAGATGAAGCCGTAGACGGCAAGCGCATAGAGCCAGGAAGCGACGCGGACGATCTGGCGCATTTCAGGCCCGCTCGATCTTGAGCCAGCGGGCGCAGGCAAGGTAGGCGATGGTGACCACCGCCATCAGGATGATCGACAGCGCCGAGGGCAGCGGAAAATCGCCGCGCCGGCCGATCTGCATCATCACCAGTTGCGGCATCAGAAGCTCGTTGTTGCCGCCCAGGATCTGCGGCGTGATGTAGTCGCCGATGCACAGCACGAAGGTCAGGAAGGCGCCGACCATGATGCCGGGCAAGGTCAGCGGCAGCACGACATGCAGGAAGGTTCGCACCGGCCCGGCGCCGAGATCGGCGGCGGCCTTGCGGTAGCTCGGGCTCAACTGCTTCAGGTTGGCGAAGATCGTCAGCGTCAGAAGCATGACGAAGAAATGCACGAAGCCGGTGACGGTGGCGAAACGGGTGTTGGCGAGTTGCACAGGTTCGCTGAACAGGCCGGAGCCTGTCAGCGCGCGGTTGATGACGCCGTTCTGCGCCAGCACCAGCAGCCAGGAGTAGGAGCGCACGACATAGGAGGTCCAGAACGGCAGCACGGCCAGCATCAGCGCCAGCCGCTGCCAGCGTTCCGGCACCTGTTCGGCGAGAATCCAGGCGAAGGGATAGGCGAGCAGCACCGAGACCACGGTGACGATCGCCGTCACCTGCAGCGAGTTCTCCATCGCCTGCCAATAGGAGGGGTTGGTGAAGAACTGGCTGTAGTTCGTCAGCGTGAAGCCGCCGCCCTCATGCGCCGTGAGGCTGGAAAACCCCATGGCGATGAAAGGCAGGACGAAGAACAGCAACGTCCAGCCGAGCGCCGGCGTGACCAGCGCCCAGGGCAGGGCGCGGCCCGCCCGGGGCAGGGCACGGCCCGCCCGGGGCAGGGCACGGCCATTGTTACCAGCGGAACTCATGAGCGGCAGTCGCTCACTTCGCCTGCAGCATTTCGGTCCACATGTCCTGCATCTTCTTGTCGAGATCGGCGTTCGGCGCCGGATAGGCCTGGGCGCGGGCGAGGAAGCCCGGCTGCTCGTCGAAACGCAGGATCTTCTTCTGGTCGTCGGTCAGCGCCGCCTTGGTGTTGGACGGCATGCCCCAATAGCAGGACGAGGTGGCAAGCCGCGCCTGGCCTTCCGGGCTCATGATGTACTGGATGAATTTCAGCGCCATGTCCTTGTTCTTGGAATCCTTGAACATGGCCAGCGACTGCGACCACAGCACGGCACCTTCCTTGGGAATGGAGAAGTCCAGCGCCGGGTTCTCCTTGGCCAGGCCCGCCGTCACCCACTCGCCGCCGCCGACCAGTATGTCGACCTCGCCGGTGGCGAGCGCCGTCTGGCTGGCGGTCACTTCGCCGACCAGCTTGGCGTTGGCCTTCATCTTGAGAAGCTCGGCCTTGATGGCCGGCAGGTCGGCTTCGGTCAGGTCAGCCGTTTTCTTGCCGATGGCGAGCGCGGCCATGCCGATGACCGGCAGGTAATAGTCGTAGATGGCGACCTTGCCCTTGTACTTGTCGCCGGTGAGCGCGGCCATCGACTGCATGTCGGCCGGGTCGACCTTGGTCTTGTTGTAGCCGATCGTGTTGTAGCCGAACTTTTCGGTGATGCCGTATCGCTTGCCTCCGACGACGGTGGAGCCGTCCATCTTCACCTGCGGAAACAGGTCGGCAACGGGCAATTTGTCTTCCGGCAGCGGCTCGAACAGGCCTTTCTCGACACCGCGCGGCACGTCGATCGAGTCGATCACCATCACGTCCCAGTCGCCGGGCTGCGACTGCTCTACGATGGCAAGGCCAGCGCCGGTGCCCTCGAATTCCTTGACGTTGACCTTGACGTTGTTGGCCTCCTCGAAAGGCTGCAGCAAGGCCGGATCGGAGTGGTCGCACCAGATCAGCGCATTGAGATCGGCGGCCTGGGCGCCCGTCGCGAGCAGCAGTGCCGCAGCGGCGCACGCGGCGTGCAGATGGCTCTTCAGGATGGAAAGCGGATTCCTGGATTCGGATTTCATGGACATCGAGTGTTCTCCCTTGCCTTTGTGGCTTCTTGCAAAAAATTGAACCAATTCTAAAATTGAGTCAATTCTGTTTTTATGGCAAGAGGCTTTCATGAGCGGATTGCGGGCAAGGCAAAAGGCGGACCGGCACAGGCGCATCATCGAGGCGGCGGCGGAGCTGTTCCGCGAGGCCGGCTATGAAGGCGCCAAGATCGAGGCGATCGCGGCCCAGGCCGAGGTCTCGGTCGGCACCATCTACAATTACTACCAGAATAAGGGTGACATCCTCGGCGCCATCGTCTCGCTGGAGGTCAACGAGGTGCTCAATGCCGGGCGCGGCGTCGTCGCCAACCCGCCGGCCAATGTCGGCGACGCGCTGGATACGCTGCTCGGCATCTATATCGAACATTCGCTGCACTATCTCAGCAAGGAGATGTGGCGGCAGGCGATGGCGATCTCGACGCAACTGCCCGACGGCCCGTTCGGCCAGGCCTACACCGCGCTCGACCGCTCATTGACCGAACAGATCCGCGCGCTGATCGCCCGCCTGCAGGCGATCGGCCTTGTGAAGCAGGATATCGACGGACAGGCGCTCGGCGAACTGATCTTCAACAACATGAACATGATGTTCATCGAATTCGTGAAACGCGACGAGGCCAAGATACCGGAGCTACGCGCAGCGATACGGCGGCAGAACCGGATACTGGTGGCGGCGATCGGGGTGTGAGGGAGTCAGGAGCAGACAGGAGAAATCGTCGCTTCAGCATCAGGCATCGTTTCACACGAGGCTCACTCTTGAGTTGAGCTTGAAATCTGATACAATCTAAAGGGGTATAAAAGCGGGGAGGGGTAAATGGGAACGTTTTCAATCTGGCATTGGGCGATAGTGCTGCTGTTGATCGGCGTGCCTGTCTTCTTTGCTGTTCGATCAGCCGCGAAGCCGTCACAGACTCCCGAGGCTCTTGTGGGCTTCGGCGGCTGGCTGATGTTGCTGGCGATCGGTCAGGCATTGTCGCCGCTGCGCACACTCGCCGACTTTGCCAATTCAGCCGACAGCTACCAGCAACTTATGACCCTCCCAAATGGGCCGCTGGCGGGGTATGGCGAGGTCGCTCTCAATCTGGCATTTCTGGTGCTTCAGTTGGTTGTGCTGGTTGCGATGCTGCGACGAAGCCATCGTTTCCCACGGTTGTTTCTGTGCCAGTGGTTTGCGATCCCTGTCGTGTTTATCCTGGACACCATCTGGATTTCGTCAATTCTGGGGGTCCCGCTGAACCAGGTGCTCGCAGGCGATGCGCTGGTGGCTCCCATAGCCTCCTTCGTGGTGACCGGCGTCTGGGTCGCCTATGTCTATAAGTCGGTCAGGGTGAGGAACACGTTCGACAGGGCGAGCGCATCTGGACAAGTTGCGAGCGCCTGAAAGAGGCGTCCGCAGTCCAAATATTCGCGTATTTGATTTTGCTGGTGCCCCCGGACGGAATCGAACCGCCGACCTTCGGTTTACAAAACCGCTGCTCTACCAGCTGAGCTACAAGGGCACGGCGCTCCGGTTAGCATATTTGTTGCGCCAGTAAAGACAAAACTCCGTTTTCGGTTACCCGCCGTGGTGGATGGCGGAGCGAATGCGCATGCTGAAATCCGCAAACCGGCTTCCTACATATAAGGAAGGTGCAATCGCTTCGAACCGGGGTGTCGCATGATCAGATTTGTCATCATTCTCCCTATCGTCGTCATCGGCTGGATGCTGCTGGTGAAGCTCATCAACGATGTGAAGAAGGCCAATGTCGACTGGACCGGCGTGACCACCATCATCGGCTTCATCGCGCTCGCCTTCTGGCTTCGCCATATCACTGGTATGGGGTGAGAGAGGGAATAGGGAATAGGGAATAGGGAATAGGGAATAGGGAGCGGACACTCCGGTGTTCCTGCCTTTCGCTGCTCGCCTGGGCACGAGGCCGTGCCACAAGAAATCCCCCTCGACCTTTCGAACCTTTCCTCCCGCCGCGCCGACTGATCTCCAGAGGCGAATGGGTCGCCTCGATCAAGGATCCAGGAGATCATCATGTTCAAGCGCACTCTGACATCAGGCCTCGTCGCCATTTTCGTCGCCACCGGCGCGCTCGCCGGCACCGTCCAGTCGTCCTCGGCTCACGGCTTCCATCACCACCATCATCATCACCATTTCAAGCAGCATTGGTGGTGGCACCACAACCATCATCACCACGGCCATGGCAAGGTGATCATTTTCCTTTGATGGAGGGACCCCATTCTCCCAAAAAGGGCGGCTTCGGTCGCCCTTTTTCGCGTTTGATGCGTCCTTCGCGATCGATGGGGCGACGTTGGAAATGTCGGGCGGGAAGGTCGCTCCAAAAAAATCAGAAAAAGATTCGAACCTTTCTCTTCGCGGCAACGACAGATGATCAAGAGGCGGATGGATCGCCTCGGTCAACGAAGCAAGGAGATCGTCATGTTCAAGCGCACACTCGTTTCCGGCCTCATCGCCACCACCGTCGCCGCCACCACGTTGGTCGGCACCGTCCAGCCTTCGTCGGCTCATTCGCATCACCACGACCTCGGCATTGGCATCGCCGCCGGCGTCGGCGGGTTTGTCCTGGGCAGCCTGCTCGCCCAGCAGCAGCCGCGCACCGTCTATGTCGACGAAGACGGCGGCTCCTGGCACGTCCGCCGCTGCTTCGATCGCTATTCGAGCTACGACCCGGACTCCGATACCTACATCGGCTACGACGGCTATCGCCACTACTGCCGGCTTTGAGCGGAGGGGCGCCAACACAGGAAACAGGGGCTGTACGCAGCCCCTTTTCTTTCGTTTGAACGCCTGAAAACCGCGTTCAGAGATCAGCCTTCGGATTGGAGTCCCGGATCGCCAATCCGGCCGCACGGCAGGTGTCGCCAATGAGGAGGCTCGTCTTCGGCGACTCGTCACCTATCGCGACGAGCTCGAAGGTACTTCCCGCATCTGGATAAATCTTGGCGGCGAAAGGTTCTTCAGTTCCATAGCCGCCGGAAGATTTCTTGACGATGACATGGCCGCAGACCACGATCTGCTGGCGGCCGCCGAGGGTCCGCTCGCCGGCAAGCATCGTTCCGAACTTGGTGGACGCAGGGTCCTGTAGCCGCTGACGAATGCCGGTCGTGACGATCTCCTCCAAGGCGAGCGAGATCGGGATGGGGTTCACGCGCTGGTCGCCGGGATCGGGTTTGGGCGCTGTCGTTACGCATCCGCAAAGTGAAGCGGCAAGCAGAAGCTGAGCCGTATTCCTCATTCGTGCCCTTTCGCATGCATTCGAACGCCACGGCAAGACGGTGAAATCCCATGTAGCGGGCGCTATACGGCGATTTCCGGAGCGTCTAGTCTATCCCGATGGCCAACTGACGGAGGGTGGCTTGGACAATCAGGACCCGAAGGACGACCTGATCGAGACGGTTTTCCGCAACGGCACCGTCACCACTGTCGGCATCCTGCTGGCGTTTTCACTGGGCTTCATCACCCATTGGGCCGCCAACCCGATCCCGTGGCAGACCTACCATCTTGTCGCCGTCCTGCCGATCCTGGTCGGCATCGCCTTGCAGATGCGGGCGCTGTCGTTGCTGCTCGCCGTAAAATCCTTGCAGCGGCGCGTCTATGAACGCGCCAACCGTATCTTCATCGCCGGCCTCGTCTTCACCGCCTGCGGAGTAGGGCTGGCGATTCTGCTGGATTTCTTCGATATTGCGACAAAGAGCGCGCTGCCCGGGGCAGGTTGATCAGCCGGCTTGCACGCCGCCGATCATCCTTGTGACTTCGGCCGCGGCGCTGCGCACCATCGGCCCGATCTCGGCCAGCCGCTCCGGCGTCACCCGCACCGTCGGTCCCGACACCGAGACGCCGCCGATCGGTTCGCCGAATTCGTTGAAAATGGCGGCTGCCACGCAGCGCATGCCTGGGTGCCGTTCCTCGTCGTCCACTGACCAGCCGCGCAGCTTGATCGTCGCCAGGTCGTGGGCGAGGGCGGAAATGTCGGAAAGCGTCTTGTCGGTGAAGCGCTGCAGCCCGGCCTTGCGCAGGATGGTCCCGACGCGTTCCGGCTCGAGATGCGCCAGCACCGCCTTGCCAATGCCGGAAGCGTGGAACGGGCTGCGCGTGCCCGGCCGGAAGAAAGCGCGGATCGCCTGGTGCGTCTCGACCTGGCTGACAAACACCACGCAATCGTCCTCGGCGACTCCGAGATTGGCGGTTTCGCCGGTCCTCTCCATCAGTTCCTGCATGACGATGCGGGCGCGGTCGACCAGCTTGCGGCGGCGCAGGAACGCCGCGCCCATGCGGTAGGTCTCGACGCCGATCGACCACAGCTGGTCGCTCGTGTCGAATTCGACCATGCCGTGGTTTTCCAGCGTCGTCAGCATGCGGTAGGCGGTGGAGGCGGCAAGGCCGCTTTGCGCCGCAATCTCGCTCAGCGACAGGCCGCTGCCCTCCGCGACAATGGCCAGGATGCGCAGGGCCCGATCGAGAGACTGCACCGGACTGGCCTCGGAAGGCGCGTTGAAAGCGCGCGGCCGGCCGCGCTGTCGTTTCTCGGTCGTTTCCATGGCGCCAGTTTCGCAAATTTCATGGAACGCGCAATGAAAAAGTTTTTCAATTAGGCGAGGAGGAAAATCTTGGAAAACCGAAAACCGAATAAAATCAAGGCATAGGCACCGTTCTTTAGAAATGAAAAAATATTCTGAAAAAATTGAAAAATGGCGAGCTTGCTGACATCATCGGCCATCCAACAATGACAAACCCTGTGGAGGGCCGGAAAATGGCCAGGATGCGCGCTGTCGATGCGGCGGTTCTCGTTCTTGAAAAGGAAGGTATTTCCTGCGCGTTCGGCGTGCCGGGCGCGGCGATCAATCCGCTCTACTCGGCACTGAAGGCGAGGGGCACGATCCGCCATGTCCTTGCCCGTCATGTCGAGGGTGCCTCGCACATGGCCGAAGGCTATACCCGCGCCAGATCAGGCAATATCGGGCTCTGCATCGGCACCTCGGGTCCGGCCGGCACCGACATGATCACCGGGCTTTACTCGGCCGCGGCCGATTCGATTCCGATCCTGTGCATCACCGGCCAGGCGCCACGCGCGCGGCTGAACAAGGAGGATTTCCAGGCCGTCGACATCGCCGCCATCGCTTCGCCTGTCGCCAAATGGGCGGTCACCGTCATGGAACCCTATCTGGTGCCGATGGCGCTGCAGAAGGCATTCCACCTGATGCGCTCGTCGCGGCCGGGGCCGGTCCTGATCGACCTGCCGGTCGATGTCCAACTGGCCGAGATCGAGTTCGACATCGACGCCTATGAGCCGCTGACGCCATTCAAGCCGGCGATGACGCGCGCCCAGGCCGAAAAGGCGCTGGCGATGCTCAACGCGGCCGAAAAGCCGCTGATCGTCGCCGGCGGCGGCATCATCAATGCCGATGCGTCGGATCTGCTCATCGAATTCGCCGAAATCTCCGGCGTGCCGGTCATTCCAACCTTGATGGGCTGGGGCGCGATCCCCGACGACCACCGGCTGATGGCCGGCATGTGCGGGCTGCAGACTTCGCATCGCTATGGCAATGCGACGATGCTGGAAGCCGACTTCGTGTTCGGCATCGGCAACCGCTGGGCCAATCGCCACACCGGCTCCGTGGACGTCTACACCAGGGGCAAGAAGTTCATCCATGTCGACATCGAGCCGACGCAGATCGGCCGCGTCTTCGCGCCGGACCTCGGCGTCGTTTCGGACGCGGGTGCGGCCCTTAAGATGCTGCTCGACGTCGCCACCGAGTGGAAGACGGCGGGCAAGCTGCGCGACTGGTCCGGCTGGGCGAAGGAATGCCAGGGCCGCAAGAAAACCATGAAGCGCAAGACGCATTTCGACCAGGTGCCGCTGAAGCCGCAGCGTGTCTACGAGGAGATGAACAAGGCGTTTGGCCGCGACGTCACCTATGTCACCACCATTGGCCTGTCGCAGATCGCCGGCGCGCAGTTCCTGCACGTCTACAAGCCGCGCAACTGGATCAATTGCGGCCAGGCCGGCCCGCTTGGCTGGACCTTGCCGGCGGCCCTTGGCGTTCGCGCCGCCGATCCCGATCGCACCATCGTGGCGCTGTCGGGCGACTATGATTTCCAGTTCATGATCGAGGAACTGGCGGTCGGCGCGCAGCACAAGCTGCCCTATCTCCATGTCGTCGTGAACAATGCCTATCTCGGCCTGATCCGTCAGGCGCAGCGCGGCTTTTCGATGGATTTCGAGGTCAGTCTCGCTTTCGAGAACATCAACCGATCAGGCGATCCCGAGGCCGGCTATGGCGTCGACCACATTGCGGTGGCCGAAGCCATGGGCTGCAAAGCGGTCAGGGTGCGCAAGCCGGAGGAATTCGCCGCCGCCTTCAAGGAGGCGCAGCGGCTGATGAAAGAGCATCAGGTTCCGGTGGTGCTCGAATTCATCCTCGAACGCGTCACCAACATCTCCATGGGCACCGAGATCGACAAGGTCACCGAATTCGAGGAACTTGCCGAAAGCCACGAAGATGCGCCGACGTCGATCGTCATGCTCGACTGATTCATTTTGTGAGGAAATTGCATTATGCCACGGTTTTCAGCCAATCTTTCCATGCTCTTTGGCGAGCATGACTTCCTCGACCGTTTCGATGCCGCCGCTCGCGCCGGCTTCAAGGGCGTCGAATATATCGGCCCGTATGATCACGCGCCCGATGTCGTCGCCGCCCGGTTGAAGAAGAACGGCCTGACGCAGGTGCTGTTCAATCTGCCCGTCGGCGACTGGGGCAAGGGCGAGCGTGGCATCGCCGTGCTGCCGGATCGCGTGCCGGAATTCCGGCAGGGCATCGCCAAGGCGATCACCTACGCGCAGGCGCTCGGCTGCCAGCAGGTCAACTGCCTGGCCGGCATCGCGCCAGCGGGCGTCGACCGCAAGGTGCTTGAGGATGTCTTTGCCGAAAACCTCGCCTTCGCGGCGGAGAAGCTGGAGCAAGCCGGCATCCGGCTGCTGATCGAGCCGATCAACACCCGCGACATTCCGGGCTTCTTCCTCAACTATTCGGATCAGGCGCTGGCGCTCATCGACCGTGTCGGGTCGAAGAACCTGTTCCTGCAATACGACATCTATCACATGCAGATCATGGAGGGGGATCTCGCCCGTACCATCGAGGCAAACCTCGGCCGCATCGCGCACATCCAGCTTGCGGACAATCCCGGCCGTCACGAGCCGGGGACGGGCGAGATCAACTATCCCTTCCTCTACGAGCATATCGACCGCATCGGTTACTCCGGCTGGGTCGGAGCGGAGTACAAGCCGAAGGCGGGCACCGAGGCCGGGCTGGGCTGGTTCCGGGACCTGGCCGGGCAGGGCAGCGCGGCGGCGTAGACGGGCGCTTCCCTTCTCCCCGTCGCTATACGGGGAGAAGGTGCCGGCAGGCGGATGAGGGGCAGCGCCGACCTTCGACGAGTTCGAGCAAAGACTTTCAGGAGAATTACCATGGAAACTATCGGCTTCATCGGCCTCGGCATCATGGGCGCGCCGATGGCGGGGCATCTGCTGGATGCCGGCTACAAGGTCATCGCCAGCGATCATCGCTCAAAGCCGCCGGCGGATCTCGTCGCCAAGGGCCTGAAGTCAGTCACGGGCCATGCCGCCGTGGCGAAAGCGGCGGACATCATCATCACCATGGTGCCCGACACACCACAGGTCGCCGATGTGCTGTTCGGCGAGAACGGCGTCGCGTCCGGCCTGTCCAAGGGCAAGCTGGTCGTCGACATGAGCTCTATCTCGCCGATCGAGACCAAGGCCTTCGCCAAAAGGATCAATGAGCTGGGCTGCGACTATCTCGACGCGCCGGTCTCCGGCGGCGAGGTTGGCGCCAAGGCGGCATCGCTGACCATCATGGTCGGCGGCGAGGAAAGGGCGTTCGAGCGCGCCAAACCCATCTTCGAAAAGATGGGCAAGAACATCACCCTGGTCGGACCGAACGGGGTTGGCCAGACCACCAAGGTGGCCAACCAGATCATCGTTGCACTCACCATTGAAGCCGTCGCCGAAGCGCTTGTTTTTGCGTCGAAAGCCGGTGCCGATCCAGCCAAGGTCAGGCAGGCGCTGATGGGCGGACTGGCCGCCTCGCGCATTCTCGAAGTGCATGGCGAGCGGATGGTCAAGCGCACCTTCGCGCCGGGCTTCCGCATCGAACTGCACCAGAAGGATCTTAACCTCGCGCTGGAGGGGGCGAAAGCGCTCGGCGTGTCGTTGCCCAACACTTCGACCACCCAGCAGCTGTTCAATTCCTGCGCCGCCAATGGCGGCGCGAAGGAAGATCATTCGGCGCTGGTCAGGGCGCTGGAGCGGATGGCCAATTTCGAGTTCGGCGGCGACGCTGCCGAAGTCAAAGGCAAAGCGGCATAGGTCAGGAGAGGGCGGCGCAACGTTCCCAAGCCGCCAACTCTTCCCTGTCGGAGAACGGGTTCCTGCGTCTGTCGCCGGAACCCGTTTGGCGTTTCAGCCTGCCGGCTAGTCCGCAAGTGCCTCGATAGGTCGACTTTGCTCGACCGCGTAGCGGATGAGGTCGGCCAAGTTTGTCAGAAAGCTTCTGGATTCTTCCGAAATTCCTTCATTGCGCTGAAGCTCCGCAACTTGCCTGGTCAAAGATGGGAGGGATTCGATCGGAACGGTCGCATCTTCATAGAAATCTTTGAACTGCAGTATGAATTCAAATGTGTTGTCACTCGCGATTGATATGATTTCATGATGTGCTGAGGGGCCGATCGGTACAGATCGGTCGACATGGCCTTTCGCGTCAAGGACAGCAAAATCCAACGGCACTCACCGGGCCGATCTGTGGTGCGCGAACCACCTTTGCGCCGCGTACAAGCTCACCGCGGCGGCGTTCGATACGTTGAGCGAACGGATCGCGCCCGGCATGTCGAGCCGCGCCAAGGTCGTCACCGTCTCGCGCGTCTTCTGGCGCAGGCCCTTGCCCTCGGCACCCAGTACAAGGGCGATCTTTTCTCCGGCAAAGCTCTTTTCGAGTTCCGCCGGGCCATCCGAATCAAGCCCGATGGTGCGGAAGCCGGCCTCGTGCAACTGGCCAAGAGCGTCGGCCAAATTCTTCACCTCGATCTGGTCGATGTGCTCCAGCGCACCCGAGGCGGATTTTGCCAGCACGCCCGATTCTTGCGGGCTGTGGCGAGCCGTGGTGATCAGCGCGCCGGCGCCGAAGGCGACCGCCGAGCGCAGGATGGCGCCGACATTGTGCGGATCGGTGACCTGGTCGAGCACCAGAACCAACTTTGCGTCCCCAAGTGCATCAAGTCGCTTGGGCTTCAGCGGCTCTGCTTCGATCAGCACGCCCTGATGCACGGCATCCGACCCGGTGATCTTGTCGATGTCCCTGGGTTCGACCAGTTCCGCCTTGAAGGGCAGGGCGGCGAGATCGGTTATCTCCAGGCGCTCGGCCGCATTGCGTGTCACCAGCATCTTCCTGATCTTGCGGCGCGGATTGTCGAGTGCCGCCCGCACCGTGTGCAGGCCGTAGAGTCGCACCAGGCCGTCCGCGGCGTTTTCGCCGGGCGGCACGGGCTGGCGTGGCCGGAAGGCCGGTGCGCCGCCGCTTTTCTCGTCGCGATAGGCGCGGCGAAGCTTGGCGTAATGGGTGTCTTTCGGGGTGTTGGCGTTGTTGCTCATGACCGGCTTCTATAGCCCTCTCCTACGGCTAAGGATATGGCCCGTCGCCGCAGCCGGCGAACAGAAACGAAAAACCCTGGCTGCGCGGTTGACACCCACCAGCCTTGCCGCCATAAGGCGCTTCGCTGGTTTCGGAGAAGATACAACTCGGGTCCGAATTGGCGCGAATGCCTCGTTGCATGGCTCCGGCGGCAGACTGGAGAGGTGCCCGAGTGGTTAAAGGGGACGGACTGTAAATCCGTTAGCTTAGCTTACGTTGGTTCGAATCCAACCCTCTCCACCACTGCCGGCCCGGAAGCCCTGAAACGCGAGGCGGGCATGGAAGCGGACGCTTGCCCGCCAAAGAAACCCTGAGGGGCGGATCGACGGCAGTACCGCTCACCGTCTCCAGTCCGCGGCGCTTCCGTAAATCGCCAGGTGCGGTCTCATTCGCTCATATCTTGCAGGGCGTCGTGCTTGACGATTTCGACGCTGCGCAGGCTGGACAGGCGGATCACGCCCTTGTCCTTCAGCCTGCTGAAAACCCGCGACACGGTCTCGATGGTGAGGCCGAGATAGTCGCCGATGTCCATGCGCGACATCGGCAGCTCGATCGGCTGCAATCCACCCTGCCGCTCGGCCATGTCGAGGAGGAAGGCGGCGACGCGTTCGATGGCATTCTGGCGGCCGAGGACCAACAGGTGTTCCTGCGCCCTGGTCAGCCCTTTGAGCGCCAGCGGCAGCAACTGACGGGAGATGTCCGCACCGGTGGCGAAGCGGAAGACGCGGATGCCGGTGGCGTTGATTGCCTCGGCGAAGAAATGATGCGTGCTGTCGGCCTCGAAGCCGAATGTCTCGCCGGCCAGGTGAAAGGCACTGATCTGGCGGCGGCCATCGGCCAGCAGGCGGTAGATGCGGACGGCGCCAAACTCGACCTGATAGAAGGGCCCGGCCTTCTCGCCCTGGGCATAGATTTCCGCGCCGGCGGGAAAGAAGCTGAGCGGTTGCAGCAATGCGGGCTCGAAAGCCTCTGGCAGGGCAGGCTGGGAGGACCGTGACGGCAGGGCGATTCTGGAGGTCGTGTAGGTGTGCATGGCTGTTTTCCCGGTTGATCCGCGACACAGCAATCGCGCGAATCCGCAGGTGGCGAAATTCGGTTATGTCCCTACGGGAAACTACCTAGGACCAGTTCTTCGGCGGGCAGACAGCGATCGCCGAAATCATGGGCGAACGGGACACGAACAGCGCGGCAATCGGCGGGTCCCATCGAGGGCGCGGCTGACGCTGGAGCCGCCGGCAAGGCGTCAGGGTTGCGGCCGATCGGCTGCCGAACCCGAACCGTTTCAGCATACTGTCGATGTCGCCGCGGCGGCTCACTCGCTGGCTTCGCGTCCGGACACCTGCTCGATCGATATCCGGAAGAAAACGTGCGGGGCGCTATCGGCAACCGGGGGAATGGCCGGCTTGAGCGCGCCAGGTTCCCACCAGTCGGCGTGCTGGCTCAGGACCGACCACGCATGATCGCGCTGAAGCTTGTGGCCGATGCGGTCGGGCAGTTCTTCATAGCGGCCGTCGACGACCACGCTTCTCCATCCTCGTCCCTGGCCGTGTTCGCCAACCTGGATCGACACCCGCGGATTGGCCCGCATCCAGTCGATCTTCTTGCCCGGCAAGGAGAACGCATAGAGGTGATTGTCGGAATGGGCATAGTGCAGGGGCACGACATAGGGCTGCCCATCCTTCGCGCAAGCCAGGTGGCCCAGGCGGCTGGCGGACAACAATTTGGTCGATTCCAGCACAGAAAGCGTCCGGACCAGCATCAATGCGATCTCCTGTTCTTCTCGGCCGTTGAGCCATCGCCACCAGCGACGTCGCGCCGGCGTGGGCCGGCGGCAGCGCATCACTGCCAGTTAGATGGCGCTTTGGTTCGCCGGAATATGATTCAAATCAAAGCGGGAATTGCCGCTTCCGCGCATCACATGGCAATGTGGAAGCCAATCCTAAGCGCTCCGTTTGGTCGCGACCTTGAACTCGCCGTCCTGGACGAGGACGGCGAACATGCGCTCGTATTTCCCTGCATAAGGGGGCGGCAGGGTTGGACGAACGCCGCGACCGGCGTTCGCGTCGACATCCGCCCAACCCATTGGCGCTACTGGGAGTCGAAGACAATGCCGACAGAAGGAGGCACGTCCCTGGGTGACGCTTCCTAGGGTTTGGATTCCACGATCAAGGCCATCCGCACGAGATGCGACAGGCTGTCCGCGCCCATCTTGCTCATTACATTGGCGCGATGAATCTCGACCGTGCGCGGGCTGATGCCCAGGTCATAGGCGATCGTCTTGTTCGGCAGACCCGCCACCAGCCCGTCCAGCACTTGCCGCTCCCGCTCCGAGAGTGCCGCCATGCGGCCATGGATTGCCGCTGATTGTGGGTGCGTTGCACCGGCCTGGTTGCGGTTGTCCAAGGCTGAGCGGATCGCATCGATCAAAACCTGGTCGTCGAACGGCTTCTCAATGAAATCGGAAGCTCCCTCCTTCATCGCCTGAACGGCCAGCGCCACATCGGCATGACCAGTCATGACAATGACTGGAATCGCCTGCCCGCGGGCTCTGAGCTGGCGCAGGAACTCGATGCCGTCAATGCCGGGCATGCGCACATCGGTCACGATACAGCCGTTGAGATCGCCCGTCGCGGTAGCCAGGAAGGCGGTCGCCGATTCATGCAGGCGCACGGCAAAGTCGGCCGTCGCCAGGAGAAAACCAAGCGACTTGCGGACGTCGACGTCGTCATCGACCACGTGCACGAGATCATTACCGGTCATTGGCGACCTCTCCCCTTTCAACGATGCGCAAGGTGAAGCGGAAAGCGGTCCCTCCGCCAGGGGCGGGCTCCGCCCAGATGTGGCCGCCATGCGATTCGACGATAGTACGGCAAATCGAGAGACCGACGCCCATGCCCTGCTTCTTGGTGGTGACAAATGGCTGGAAAAGCTGGGCCGAGACCTCCGGCGCAAGCCCCGTGCCCGTATCGATCACGCTTACCTCGGCCATCCCGTCATCCCGGGCGACGGTCATGACGTGCAATTCGCGGCGTGGCACACCTTGCATGGCTTCCACCGCGTTGCGCATCAGATTCAGCAGAACCTGCTGGATCTGGATGCGGTCGGTCAAGACCAGTTCGGCTAGCGGGTCGAGCTTGTAGCTGACACGGACATTTATCTCTCTCGCGCCGACCAGGGCCAGCGACGAGGCCTCTTCGATCAGCGTCGGCAAGCGTTCGACCTGACGCTCGCTCTCGCCTCTCGCGACGAAGTCCCGGAGGTGTCGTATAACATTCCCGGCCCGCAGCGCCTGTTCGGCTGCCTTTTCGACAGCCTCACGCAGCATCGGGGCATTCTCTTCCGTGCTTTTCTCGAGCAGTCGGCGGCTGCCTTTGAGGTAGTTCGTGATGGCGGTGAGAGGCTGGTTGATCTCATGCGCCAATGTCGAGGCCATTTCGCCAAGCGCGGTAAACCGCGCCATGTGCAGCAGCTCCTGCTGCTGCTCCTGTATTCTTGCTTCCGACCTATGCCGTTCGGTCAGGTCGCGGCAAAAGCCGGTAAAGAACCGGCCGGTACCCGGATGCATCTCGCCGACGGAAAGCTCCATCGGAAAGGTCGAGCCATCCTTGCGCATCCCGGTCACGGTGCGGCCGAGCCCGATGATTCGGCGCTCACCCGTCGTCAGGTAGCGGTGCAGATAGGCGTCATGCTCGCCATGATAGGGCGCCGGCATCAAGATGTTGACGTTTTGACCAATGGCTTCGCTCGACTGATAGCCAAACAGGGTTTCGGCCGCAGTGCTGAAGGATTGGATCCGGCCCTTTTCGTCGATGACGACCATGGCATCGGGGACGGTCGCCAGGATCGAACGCAAGTGATCTTCGCGCAACTGAAGGGCAGCGTTTGCGAAGGAAAGTTCGCTGACGTCGGTGCCCTCGACAAAGATGGCCGCGATACGCCCGTCGTCGTCCTTGATCGGCTGATAGACGAAATCGAGGATGCGCTCCTCGACAGATTCGCCATCCTTCTTGCGAAGCGCGATTTTTACTGCCCGCCCCCTGTATGGCTCGCCGGTTTCATACACCTTGTCGAGCAGTTCGTAGAAACCCTGGCCCTCGAGTTCGGGCAGGGCGTCGCGCACCGACTTTCCAATCACTTGCCGATCGCCAATCAGCCGTTGGTAGGCGGCATTGGTCAGCTCGAAGACATGACCCGGCTCGCGCATCAACGTCATGAACCCCGGGGCTTGCTCGAACATCAGGGCCAGCCGGTCATGCTCGGCCATGGTCCGCTGATCGCCGCGAACTCGATTGGTGACTTCGCTCAGGATGCACAGCACGCCACCGACCGTGCCGTCCACCTCGATGACCGGCGAGTATGAAATGTCGAAATAGGCCTCTTCGGCAATGCCGTGCCGATCACTCTGCAGTGGCTTCGCATGCGCAAAGACAGTCTCGCCGGAGGTGCGTACCTTGTTAAGCGATGGTTCGAGGTCGTCCCACAGCTTTGCTCGATTTGCCGACGCCGGGCGACCGAGCGCCAGCGGGTGCTTTCCGGCCAGCAATGAGGCACAGGCATCGTTGTAGAGCGCCACATGGTCGGCCCCCCAGAACAGGGCGATCGGTGTGCGAGCCGGGAGCATGGTGCAGACGGTGTTGATCAGCGTCTGAGACCATGACCCTATCGGGCCAACCGGTGAAGTTGACCAGTTATAAGACATGATCAGCCTGCCGATCTCGCCGCTACCGAACGCTGACACCGAGTTCAGCATGGTTTCGCCGGTCGGCAAAGCGCGCGTTTCCTTGTCGTTCACATGAAGTCCTTGGATGTGGGGACGTGCAATTTGGCCTAGTTATCACTCATCGCCCTCTCTGCCCACGCAAAACCGATCATGCCAGAGGCTCGTGATCGAGTGGGCCGGCAATTGAGAAAAAGTCTTTTTGACCCGCATCAAGGCATCGAGCGTCGGCGGATGCATTTCATCCTCGCGTTCCACCGGTCCAACGAGAGGCGCCCATCATGTCCTACAAGTCAATCATCGTGAATCTTGCCGTGGATGCACCTCCTGCAGCGACGGTGAAATTGGGGATCGAGCTTGCGGAGCGGTTTGGAGCCCGTCTCATCGGCCTGGCGGCTGCGGATGTCCCGCCCCTGGTCGCGACAGGCAACGGTATGGTCTACGAAGGGGAGATCATGCAGATCCAGCGCACGGAAATCGAAAAGCGGCTTGCCGAACTGCGAGCCGAATTCGAGAGACTGGTCCCCGCTTCAATCTTCAGCGAATGGGGGCAATCCGTTTCCAGCCCGACTCGTTTCCTGAGCGTTTCGGCCCGCATGGCCGATCTTATCGTTACCGGCAGCGAGAAAGGGGAAAATGTCTTTCGCGCAGTGGATGTCGGCAGCCTCGTACTCGGTACTGGCCGGCCGGTTCTGGTTGCCGCGAGCAATGTCGAGCATGTCATGGCAAAAACCGTGCTGGTTGCCTGGAAGGACACCAGGGAAGCGCGCCGGGCGATAGCGGATGCCCTGCCTTTCCTGGCCAAGGCCAACGAAGTCGTTGTTGCCACGATCGATACCGACCGCGACGAAAGCCTTCGCGACAGCCTCGCCGATGTCGCAGTCTTTCTCGAACATCACGGCATCATGGCACGAACCGAATCGATCGCCGGCGAGGCTGACGGCGATCAGTTGCTGACATTTGCGCGGTCGATCCATGCGGACCTGATCGTCTCCGGTGCATATGGTCACAGCCGTCTGCGGGAATGGGCGTTCGGCGGCGTCACGCGCTCGCTGATTGAGGAAAGCGGCATCAGCCGCTTCATGTCGTATTGATGATTTGACGCACGGCGACCGAGAGTTCAGCAGGTGATCGGTAACGGAACTGTTCGGCCTGCCTCGATGACGAACATGGCGAGGGTGTGAAGTCATGGCCAAGAAAAGTGCGGGCATCCTACCTTATCGCAGGTCTAACAGCGGCCTGCAGGTGCTGCTTGTCCACCCGGGCGGCCCGTTCTGGCAGAGCCGCGATCTCGGCGCGTGGTCCATTGCCAAGGGCGAGTATGGCGATGACGAACAGCCCGAGGCCGCGGCGCGTCGCGAATTCGCCGAGGAAACCGGCTGGGAGCTCGCGGCGGCACCGCTGCTTCCCCTGCGAGACTTGCGCCAGCGCGGAGGCAAGCTCATCACGGCCTTCGCGGTCGAAGGCGATTTCGACACCGCTACGCTGCGCAGCAACATGTTCGAAATGGAATGGCCGCCGCGCAGTGGCCGCGTGCAGTCCTTTCCCGAGATCGATCGTGGTGAGTGGCTGGATCTTGCCCAGGCTCGGGAAAAGATGCTTGCCGGCCAGCGGTCCTTTCTCGACCGGCTCGTGGCGTCCATCTAGCCAGCGGCATGGCTCCGACTTGAAAATCCTCTTGTTTTGACGGCTTTCGTTGCTCGGGAGCTTCAATCCATCGCTTCGCCGCCCGGACTTGGCAACGGCTCCGCCTGTTGACCGAGATCAATGTCGTGGGCGGCCAGCTTGGCAATGATGCCAGCTTGGCAGGAGTGATCGACATGAGCCTTCTCGACTACCTGATTTCCGTTGACGCCAGGACTGCCTTGATGGACCGCATGATGCGCAAGCTGGGCGTCGACAAACAATTGAAAATGGTGCCGGACCATATAGCCGTCACGAATCGGGCGGTGGACCGCTGCCGCTCCTGTGGCCATCAGGACGAATGCTCGATTTGGCTCGACGAACATCAGCAAGCCGATAGCCCGCCGGATTATTGCCGCAACCGTGACTTGATCGCACGGCTGCAACATACGCCCGGCCACCGTTAGAGCGCCGAGCGGACACACAGTTCGCGTCGACAGGATCGTATTGCCAGCCTCAGGCTACGAAACCAGAATGACGGACAGTGGGTCGGCGCAGAAGAGATCATCCTTGACGGCTTTGACGCCGGCGGCGTTTTCCGCCGCGACAATTGCTGCCTGGCGCTCGCGTTCATCGAAGATGGCGCCGCTCAGTTTCACCACGCCGTTGTCGACGGTGACATTTATCATGTCCTTGGCAACCCATTTCTGGGCAGCGAGTTCGGCCAGGATAGTCTGGCGGATCTGTTCGTCGTCGACGAACGTCGGGGCCATGGCTGACTGCGGGGGGAGCAATGCCCGAAGAAGGTCGGAGCGGGCTATGATACCGACAACCTTGCCGGCTTCGACGATCGGTATGCGTTTGATGCGGTGACGTGCCATCAGTTCGACGATCTCCGCGAGCGACGCGTCGCGGGTTGCCGTGATGACATCATCGGACATCACCTCTTCGACCTGTCGCCCGTTGGCTCGGACGTATTCATCGGCGGCTTTTCCGGGGCTGACGAAAAATTCCAGCCAACGCGAGCGCTTGCGCTCGGTGCCGAGTTCTCCACGCCGCAGGAAATCACCCTCGCTGACAATTCCAACCAACGTGCCGTCGCCGCGGATGACGGGCAGGCCACTGATCCTGTTCGAGAGCATCAACTGAGCCGCTTCGGCGACAGATGCGGACGGGACTATTCCGATCACTGGCGCGGTCATTATGGTTTCGGCTTGCATGGATGCCTCCTCAAACACCTGTTCTTACCATACATCGACATCCTGGCCGCGGCATGCCTTGATCTGAATCATTTTCAGCGAAGGGCAGCGTCGCGTATCGTGAGCGTTGGCGGCGTCGGCACGGGGAGGAGTGGCTTGCACACCAGCGGCCCTTTTCCCGATCGATCGCAGGCGGTTGCCCAGAATGATTGACCGGTTCGGCAAGACTGAAGGGCCGCTGGCATCGATTGGGAGATTAGTCGTCGTCTGATGCTTCACTCTCGCCAGCGATACCACCGGCGGACCGATCATCGCACTCATCGTCGCCGACGCCTTTGACTGCCTTGGGGCCGGTGGCGTCCTTCATCGGGATGGCCTCCAGATCGATTGGACCGGCAGGGGCGACGGCAGCTGGCGCTCCACATGACCCTTCGCTCGATTCAGCGGCCGCCGGCAGGGCAAGGATTGTGAGGCCTCCAAGTGCTACAAGCAAGAACATGGAATTGCGCATTATTTCGATATCCTTCTCAGCGCGGCCATGATTGGACGCGATGACAACCCAATAGAGAACTCTTGCTTGCTGCCGGCTGAGGATGGCTGACAGCGGATTGACAGCTTCCGTGTGCGAGATGCCTTGTTGATGATAGCCAAGCTGAAGCGTCTCATGGTGATGGGCCTGATCGGGCTTGCCCTGGTCCAGCCGCTTGCCGCGCTTGCCGACGAGGATGATGACGGCGACCACGATCGGGCGCGGGACCTCTACGAACACGGCGAAATCAAAGGCCTTGCCAAAATCCTGGACATCGTTCGCGCCAAAACGCCCGGCGATGTTGTCGCGGTCGACCTCATCCGCCTCGGCGGCAAATGGGTCTATCGGTTCCAGATCATCGTCGCGGATGGCCGTCGCAAGATCGTCGATGTCGACGCCGATGCCGGCGTCATCATGGGAGGCGGGGAGGGTGACTGATGAAAATTCTCCTTGCTGAGGACGAGCCGCGCATCGCGGCCGACATCGCGGCTGCCCTCAAGGCATCCGGGATGGCGGTCGATATCGTGCGCGATGGCGAAGCTGCATGGTTCTCCGGCGATGTCGAAACCTACGACGCGGCCATTCTGGATCTCGGATTGCCCAAGCTCGACGGCCTCACTGTCCTGAAACGCTGGCGGGCCAATGGCCGACGGTTTCCAGTTCTCATCCTGACGGCCAGGGGCATGTGGACGGAGCGTGTCGAAGGCATCAATTCCGGCGCCGATGACTATCTCCCAAAGCCTTTCGAAATGGAAGAACTGCTTGCCCGGTTGCGGGCAATTCTGCGGCGCTCGACGGGGCAGGCGGCGCCCGTGCTGAAGTCCGGGCCTTTGCTTCTGGACACGCGCCAGATGCGTATCTCGCTGCGCGGCATTCCCGTTTCGCTTTCGCCGCTGGAGTATCGGCTCCTGGCGTTTCTGATGCATCATGCCGGGAGCGTGGTGGCGCCCACCGAACTGGCCGAGCACCTGTATGATTCAGGCAATGACCGCGATCCGAACACGATCGAGGTCATTGTCGCGCGCCTGCGACGCAAGCTTGGCAGCGACGTCATCGAAACGCGACGTGGTTTCGGGTATCTGATACCCGATGAGCCCGCTTGATGGCCAACTCGATCCGCTTCAGGCTCTGGTTGGCGGCGACGGTCTCAATCCTCATCGCACTTGCCGTGGCGGGAGTCGGGCTGCGCTATCTATTCGAGTTGAATGTCGAACGGCGCGTCGTCAGTGAGCTGACCGTCGACCTCAACGACCTGATCGGCGCTACCGCATACGGCCCCGACGGCCGCCTTTCAGTTCAGGCAGCCCTGACCGACCCGCGCTTTTCCATTCCCTTGTCCGGTCATTACTGGCAGGTGGAGGACGTCGGCTCCGGCACCCTTGTCCGCTCGCGTTCACTATGGGATGCAACCCTTGCCTTGCCGACCCACGGAACCAGCGGCGAACTCAGGGAATTCAAGGAATTCAAAGGGCCCGACGGGGAGCTGGCCATCGCCGTCGAGCGCATGGTCACCGATGCCGACGGCCGATCGTTTCGCGCCATCGTCGCCGAAAACCATCGCGGCGTGGAACTGGCGGTCAGTGAATACGTCCGCGATCTTGCACCGGCCCTGATCCTTCTTGCCCTCGCTCTGATGGCAGCATTCTTCATCCAGATCACCGTCGGTCTTGCTCCGTTGGAAGGCCTGCGGGTCGCGGTTCGAAACGTGATTGCACAGCGAGCCGCGCGATTGGATGTAGCGGCGCCGAGCGAGGTGCAGCCGCTTGCCGATGAGATAAATCGGCTGCTCGATGCCCAGGAGAAGGCGCTGGCGCGCGCCCGATCCCGCGCGACAGATCTGGCGCATGGCCTCAAGACACCGCTGCAGGTCTTGTCGGCCGACATCCGCGCCCTGCGCAAGAAGGGCGAGACCAGCCTGGCCGACGAAATCGAGAAGAGCACGGCGGCGATCCGACGTCACGTCGAGCGGGAACTCGCGCGCGCCCGCCTCGCGCCGGGCGTATCGGCCAAGGCCTTTTGCCGCATTCGGGAAACGGCGGCGGGCGTCATTGCCGTGGTCAAACGCACGCCAGGCGGCGAGCAGCTTTCGTTCAAGGTGGAGATTGCCGACGATCTGATGGCGTCGATCGATGAAGGCGACCTGTCCGAAATCCTCGGCAATCTGGTCGAGAATGCGGTGCGCTACGCAAAATCCGAGGTGCGGGTCGCTGCATCCGCGACTTCCGGCGGTGTCGTCATTGCCGTCGCGGACGACGGCCCCGGTATTCCTGAAGCGGATCGGCAATCCGCCCTGTCGCGTGGTGTCCAACTGGACAGCAAGGGTGGCAGCAGCGGCCTTGGCCTTGCCATCGTCTCGGACATTGTCGAAGCTTACGGCGGACGCCTTGACATGGCCAACGCCAACCCCGGCCTGGTCGTGAGCATTTCCTTGCCACGACATCATTGACCCCTGCTTCAGGCAAACCCCGGGAAGTAGTCGACCTTTATCCGCGAGCGGCGAACGCCCATCGCGCGAAGCTTCTGGCGCAACGCCTTGACCATCGCCTGAGGGCCGGAGATGTAGAATGTCCGCTCAAGGTAGTCGGGTATGGCCAGGCGGATCAGACGCTCGTCGATATAGCCGGGGTACTGGCCGCGCTCACCACCGCGGGCAACGGCATGAACCGTCCGGATGCCGAGTTCCCGCCTGGCGGCGCCGAGCACGTCGCGATAGGCGATATCCTGCTGGCCTTCGGTCCCATAGAGAATGACGATCGGCCGCCTTTCCTTCCGGTCAAGAAGATGTTGCAGCATGGAGCGGAACGGGGTGATGCCGATGCCTCCGGCAAGGAAGGCAATCTTGGTTTCGGGCTTGGCGGGCAACGTGAAGCTTCCGGCCAGTTGCGCGGCGTGAATCCGGTCGCCCGGCTTGAGGGTCATAAGCTCGCGCTTGAAGGCGCTGGATTGGGGATAGAACTTGACGCCAAGGCGAACCGTTTCCTCCGTGGGTGCGGAGGCGATCGTGAAGTAGCGCCTGTTGCCGCGATTGTCGGAACGGTCGAGGCCAAGTGTCCATTCAAGATACTGGCCAGCCTGGAAGGCCAGCTTCCGCTGTGACCTGAAGATGAAATCATAGCTGTCGACAGCCGAGCGCTCGATGCGTTCCAATGTCAGCACGAAGCGTCCCCTCGGGCCGGCTGCGTAGGCAAACAGATTGCCTGCCAGCAGCGCCAGCTCCGGCGTGAAATAGAACGAGCCGATATGGATGTTAGGGGCGAACAGGAAGCCGACGATGGCAGCGAAGGCGATGCGCGGCAAACGCGTCGTCGGCGCCGTCAAGGGCTCGGTCAGCATCACGAAGGCAAAGAACAGCAGCGGCGACGAAGTCAGGGTTTCCTTGAGCGCGACGCCATATTGTGAGGGCTCGGTGGTCGCCAGGATAGTCGCCAGCGCGACGGCAACGAAGGTCGCGAAGAGATCCAGCCGGCGCAGCTTCCGGACGATGAGGATACCTCCAACCAGCACGACGGGGAGCAGCCACAAATTGCCGCCGACCCACCAGGTTGCCGGCTTGTCGAGCAGGAACGCCGACAATGCCACGCCCAGGGCAGCCGGATTGAACAGGTGCTTTCTGCCGACGGCAAAGATGAATTTGGACGAGATCGCCCAGACGGAAGCGAATGCCACGGCACCGATGCCCGCAAGATCGGTGACGGCCACCGGGTCCAGGATAAGCGCCAGGATAAGCGCGGTGATATAGACCGACTCGCTGTTGGCCGGCACTTCGAAGATGCGGGCGAAGACCCTGTTGGCGATCCAGCATGCCGCCAGCGCCAGGGCCGTGGTGAAGGCGAGCGCCACCGGATCGTGCGGCACCAGGCCGGCAAATCCGAACACCAGGGCCGCGGCCACCAAAGCCATGAGATAATACAGGATCAGCCTGTACATGGTCAGCCGGTCGAGAAATCTGTCAATGGTCTTGATCATGGCGCGCAAAGTGCTCCGAAGCCGCTCGTCGGCGTGGCACGGCCATCGATATCGACGACGTAGCCTTCGAGACCTGGCGTTTGCTCGAGAAAAAAGATGCCGTCCCGTCCCATGGCGAAGGCCGCGGTGGCGAAACGATCCGCTTCGAGGACATCCGCCCCGATCACCGTCAAGCTGACGATGTCGGCGATCGGGGTGCCAGCCCCATGCGGATTGTAGATATGCTGGCCGCGCACATAGGTGCCGGACGTCGCGACGCCGCGCCCGCGCGGGTAAACGACCTTGATGACCTCATCGGCATTGAAGGGATTGCGGATGCCCACGCTCCAGTCCCTTCCTTCTCCGTTTTTCCCGGACGCCTGGATGTCGCCTCCGGCCTCGATGAAGAAATCGCTGACCCCGCCCTGGCGAACGATTTCGGCCGCGTTGCGGATGGCCCAGCCCTTGACGATGCCGGACGGATCAAGGGAACCGTCAGGCTTGCGGATGTCGAAGTATCCGTCCGTCTCGTTTTTCGTCCGTTCGGCGAGCGCCATCACTTCCATCATTTCGCCGCTCCAGTCCCTGACCGGAACGTCGCCTCGGTTGATGGCGGAAATCTCGCTGTCGGTCCTGTACGTGCTGAAGCGCCGATCGATGTGCTCGAAATAATCGAAGACCTTGTCGATCAACGCCTGCGACGCGCCGCCAACATCGACGGTGACCGGCATGCCCATCAAAATCCGCGTTTCGCGCATGAATTACGACGAAGCTTTCTTCAGTGCGCCGCCGAGTGACTGGATGAAGGCCCTGCTGGTCAGCGTCGCGCCCGAAATGATATCGACACGGGCGCTTTGTGCGCTGATCGCCTCGTCGCGCAGCATCGGCAGTGCCTGCCGGTTGATGCTGACGGAGGTGCGGCGGTCAGATGGGTATTTCAGCACTTTCAGCGCCGTCAGGCGCCCCCCCTGGATGGAGGCCTGAATCTGGATGAGGCCGTAATAGGCATCGGTGACGGGACCGGTGTAGGTGCCATCGACGAAGCCATGCGCGGCCGGCTTCGTGCCGGCATTCACGGTCGCCTTCATTCCCGTGCGGATGACGCGGGCCGCTGCTTGCGCGTAATCCGGGCGCGGTTGCGGAATGGGTATGTAAACGGCCGGGGTGATGACGAAGGATGGCGTTGCAGACGCGGGAACGGCGGCGGCCGACACGGTTGCGGCCCCAGTTGGTACTGGCGCCGGGGCGAGTGCCCGCGAAACCTGCGCCTGCTTTACGACGGGTTCCAGCTTCGGTGTGGGCGCCGCGATGGCGGCTGTTGTTTCCCTGCCAATCGCGGGCGGAGTTTTGAGCTGAGGCTCGAGCCGGGCGCTCTGCTGGCGAATCACAGGCATGGTCGGAGCCGGCAGGGAGGGGTTGTCGGCTGGCGCCATGGGGATGACCGGCTGCGCGGCGCCTCCCTCGGCGGCATCGGCTGGTAGCGTCGAACCCAGCATGTCGTCCGCAGGGGCCTTGCCGGCCTGTTCCCACACATAGGCGCCAGAGGCGGCGATCACGAAAAGTGATAAGGCAATCTGCTTCATTTGCATTGCATTCCAGGTTGCACTGGCGAATCCGTTTCGGATCGCTTCAAACGCAATATCTCACGCCAGAGCTGACAATTGGCTGTCAGGGGCGCGGCCACGCCATTGGCAAGGGTGCTGGTCCCGGCGGCGGCTTCACGGCGGCCCGCCAAGATCATCGCATCGACCGTTTCCCAAGTTCGTAGGGTCTGGTCCGGGGAGCCCGCTCCGGCTTCTACTGTTCGTCAGGTTGCGAAAGCGCAACGAAGGCAGGACGCGCTGGGCATATGAATGCGTTTTGTGGAGGCGAAAGTTCGACCGTGAAGCAAGCCACTTCTATCAATCCCGACATGGTCGTCGACGAGATCATGAGGCGATGGCCGGCAACGGTGGCAGTGCTGTTGAGGTACAGGATGCTTTGCGTCGGCTGTCCGATCGGCACTTTCCATACCGTGGCGGAGGCATGCCGAGAACATCAGATCGACGAGCGCGACTTTCTTGTCGAATTGGAATCGGCTGTTCGAGGAGACCGGTGACCGTCAGCCCTTGTCCCGGTTCTCGGCCAGGACCACCAGGCGATGTGGGTCCTTGACCGTGACTTTCTGGCGCCCGCTGACAATGATTCCCCTCTCTTCCCACTTGCTGAGCAAACGGCTGACGGTGTGAAGTGTCGTGCCAGTCATCTCGGCAATGTCCTGCCGCGAGATCGGGAAGTCGATTTCGATGCCGCCGTCGGTCTTTCGGCCGGTCTGGTTCGCCAGTCGCAGCAGCGCATGCGCGACCCGCTGCTCCACCTGCTCCGTCGACATTTCCATCACCCGCGTCTGGGTTTCTTGCAGCCTGTTCCCAACCGTCTTGTAGGTGGTCGCCCCAAACGCCGGGAACCGTCGCGCCAGCTCCGGCCAGAGCGCGTTGGGCCAGGCCAGCACCACGCAGTCCACCGCGGCGACTGCACTGGCGGGATAGGTCGTCCGGCCAAGCGCGGCGGCCACGCCGAAAATCTCGCCTTCGCTGATGTACCTGGCGATGACCTGCTGTCCGTCCGGCGTGGTGCGGACGACGCGTATGTGTCCCGCGATCAGAACGAAAAAGGAATGGGCGTCGGTTTCCTGCTCGAAGATCGCCGTGTCCTTGGCATAGCGTGACGATCTCGCGCTTCGCAGAAGCTCGCTCTGCTCGTCGGGCGTCAGTCCCCGGAAGAGCGGCAGTCGCGATATCAGCGATCGGTCCAGCGCAGCCAAGCGAATCCCCCACGGCCCTATTCCGCATCAGTCGTGCGGGAGACCCTTTCTACCCCGAGTTTGCGCCAGCGCAAATTCTGCCGGGGCATATGTGGCTAAATGGCATGGAACGGCCAATGCCGCGAAGACGAAACAAAGGACAAATCGATGAAACTCTCCATCCTTGCCGCCGCAATCTCCGTCCTGGCGCTCGCCAGCGGCGCAAGCGCCGAAGAGCACGTGGTGCAAATGCTCAACAAAGGCGAAAAAGGCGCAATGGTTTTCCAGCCGGCCTTTGTCAAGGCCGCACCCGGCGATACCGTCAAGTTCGTGCCGACCGACAAGACGCACGACGCTGAGTCGATCAAGGGCATGCTTCCGGATGGCGCTGAGCCCTTCAAGGGAAAGCCCAGCGAGGAAATCACCGTCACACTGACGAAGGAGGGCGTCTACGGTGTCAGATGCGCACCTCACTATGGCATGGGCATGGTCGCCCTGATCGTTGTCGGCAAGCCGGTCAACCTCGATGCAGCCAAGGCGGTCAAGCATCCAGGCAAGGCGAAGACGGTGTTCGCCGACCTGTTCAACCAGATCCCGGCCAACTGACCGGTAATCGATACAGCCATGCCTGCCGGTATCAACTGGCAGGCTCGGGCCGGACGGACCGAGGGCGGCGGTTCATCCGGCCCTTTTCATTTGAGGATGCAAGTCATGGGAATTCCACGCCTGCGGGCCTATACTGGGCCGGCGTTTCTTTCTTACGGGTTCAGGCCCTTCTTCTTCCTGGGGTCGCTTTATGCCGGGCTGTCCATTCTGCTTTGGCTGCCGATCTACGCGGGCGAACTCGACGCCCACAGCGCATTCGTTCCCGTCGACTGGCATGTCCACGAGATGGTGTTCGGCTATCTGCCGGCGATCGTTACCGGATTCCTGCTGACCGCCATCCCGAACTGGACCGGCCGGCTGCCTGTGCAAGGCTTGCCATTGCTGGCATTGGTTGTCCTGTGGATTGCCGGCCGCGCCGCTGTTTTCTTCTCGGCGGATATCGGCTGGGAAGCAGCCGCCCTGATCGACGGAGCGTTTCTGCTCGCGGTCACCGCGGCGGCGGCACGCGAAATTGTCGCCGGACGCAACTGGCGCAACCTCAAGGTGCTGCTCCCGCTTGCGGTTCTGGCTTGCGCCAACGGCGTGTTTCATATCGAGGCCCATATCCAAGGCACATCGGACATCAGCCGAAGGCTCGGCATGGCTGCGGCGATCATGCTCATCTCGCTCATCGGCGGGCGTATCATTCCGAGCTTCACGCGCAATTGGCTCGTCCGCGAAAATCCTGGCAGGCTTCCCGCGCCCTTCGACCGTTTTGACATGGCATCGATAGCCATCTCGGCCATGGCGCTGGGAGCATGGACGTTCGCCCCGGAAAGCATCGTCTCCGCGCTGCTGCTGGCGGCCGCCGCAATTGGCCAGGCATGGCGTTTGTCACGGTGGGCCGGCGAGCGTACCTTGCGGGATCCGCTCGTGCTGGTACTTCATCTCGCATACGCCTTTGTGCCGGTCGGCCTTGCCCTGGTCTCGGCGGCGATCTTCTTCCCAGGCGCCGTGCCGGCGGCGGCAGGACTGCACGCACTCGGAACCGGAGCGGTCGGCTCGATGACGCTCGCCGTGATGATCCGCGCAACACTCGGGCATACCGGACGTGAGCTCAAGGCTGGAAGAGGCGCCTCGTTTGTCTTCGTAGCCATCCTTCTCGCGGGATCACTGAGAATCCTGGCCACTTTCGTTCCCTATGGCGTGATGATCGACGTTGCCGGCAGCGCGTGGGTGGCGGCATTTGCCGGCTTCCTGCTGATCTATGGAACCGCGTTGATGACGCCAAAACGACGGTGAACGGCGCGCCGGCGGGCGGCTCGCGACGGGTCGAAAAGACGTTGATGTGCTGTTCAGACGATGCCCAGCCAGCTGAAAATCCGGTTCGCCCATCCCGCATGGTCCCGGATCAATCTGAAACCCAGATTGTCGGGAGGCCTTCCGACGGCACAGCCTCCGCTTTTCCCGTCGCTGACGAAGTTCGACATGTAGGCTCTGTGACGCCCTTCAAGGACATGGACGCCGCAATTGTCCACCGAACTCGCAATACCGGTTCCATCGGCAGCCAACGTTGTGCGGACATAACAGGTCGACGTCCACTCCCAGACGTTGCCGGAGAAGTCTGAGAGGCCTCGGGAATTCACTCCGAAGGAGCCACGGCTCCTGGGCAGGGGGTCCGGTTTGATATTGAGTTCCACCTCGGCCTTGTAGCTGGTCAGCCAGCGCCTGGCGGGGTTGTTGGCGTCGTTTTCCACGCCCTCGAATTCGCCTGCGAACCGCTCAGCCGCGGCAAACGCCCATTCCTCGTCGGATGGCAGCCGCCAGTGATCGCCGGTCGCTTCCGAATACCACCGGGCATAGGCGTTGGCGTCGAGATAGCTCACTCCGGTCACGGGAGCATCGTTCGGGATCGCGCGTGTCTCCTGTGGTGGCTGGCAGCCGCCGGACGCGACACAAGCCGCATAGTCGCCCACGCTGACTTGAAAGGTCATGATTTCAAGGGGCTTGTCGAGTTGCCGCTCGAGGCGGGGATTGCCTTGCGGGCGTCCGTCCTTCAGGAACTCGCCGGGCATCGGGTAGGTGATAGAACCCGGAAGCAAGGTCGTCACGGCAACGGGGCGGGACTGCCGATGCCCGCCAACTGCCTGTATCGACACGCCTACCGGCACAACTGCGGCCGCCATGGCGACCGACACAAGTTTCAAGATGGAAAGCGACATGGCTTTTGTCCAAGCCCGGACAGCACCGCTGTCCGGGCGGTTTCCGGTATCGTCAGTTCACGGCGATGGGTTTCGGCGCCTCGACCTGCGTCATCAGGTCGTCATTCCACGTGCCCTCGACCATGAAATGAGCGGTCGCTCCGAGTTCCACGGCCTCGATCAGATTGTGATTGACGTAGGCGTAGATGCCCGGCTGCAGGAACGTATAGAGCGCCGAACCCGCCGAGCCGCCACGGATGAACCAGGTTTCCAGATCCTTGGCCGGCGGGTTGGCGAATTTGCCCTGCTCCCAGACATAGTCGCCGTGCCCGCCGATCAGATGCGGCCGCGTATCGCGGTTGGCCTGCGAATGGACAATCAACACGGTCTCACCAACCTTCGCCTTCATGGCGTTGTCGCCGGTCAGCGAACCGACCTTGCCGTTGAACACGACATGCGTCGGGATCAGCCCACGCATCACCTTGACGATGTCGTCATAACCGTCGCCGGCCGACTCGTAGCTCTTGAAGTTGCCCTTCTCGTCGCGCGGGATGTAGAAGTCGCTCTCGCCGATGTAGAAAATCCTGTCGTATTTGACCGGCTTGCCCTGATCGTTCCTCAGGCCGTCGCGCGGCAGGACCATGATCGCGCCGTTCATGCCGGAGACGACGTGCCACGGAATCATCGGGCCACCGGGCGCGCAGTGATAGACGAACGTTCCCGTCCGGGTTGCCTTGAAGCGCAAGGTCACCTGTTCGCCGGGGTTGATCAAGGTGAGGCCGCCGCCGCCCAGCGCACCGGTCGCGGCGTGGAAATCGATGTTGTGGGCGAGGGAGTTGGTTTCGGGATTGATGAGCGTCAGTTCGACATAGTCGTCCTGATGCACGACCATGAGCGGGCCAGGAATCGAGCCGTTGTAGGTCATCGCGTTGAGCTTTGTGCCGTCGGCGTCGATGACAACAGGCTTTTCCTCGATCGTCATGGTGAATTCGACGATCTTCGGTCCTGTCTTGGCGACTTGGTCGTGCGGATGGACGAAAGGCGGCGACACGAGCTTGATCTTTTCGCGGGGAAGCGCCTTGATGTCAGCTTGTGTGACCGTTGCGGAAAATGCCGGCATCGCCGCCACGGCGGCAGCGCCAATGGCTGCTCCGAAGAGGGCTTCGCGTCGCGTGAACATGTTAGTCTCCTGTCTCTCAATCGTTGCTGATGAGCAGAAGATATCTGAGATGACGCAGCGTCTCTTTGCGTTGACGCAAACTGGTTGAGTTTCATTGGTTTTTCGGCATGAGCCCCCGACCAAGGGCAACCGCGCGCGTCACATGGCGCGGAGCGCTGCAATGCGCCGACGGGCGACATCGGTGCCCTTGTCGGCAAAGTCATCCAGATCAGAGGTCCGGCTTGTCGTCCCGATCGATAAGGATCCGCTCGGCGGCTCCGTCGAGATCCTCGTATTGACCGCTCCTCAAGGCCCACAGGAAGCCGGCCAGGCCCAGCGCGCCGAGAAAGAGGGCCACGGGTATGAGGTAGACAAGAGTCGTCATGAGGATTGTGCCAACTGGTCGACCCCGGCGCGCCTGTCCCGCCGCGCGTCTTGCGCCGGTGCGTTTGCCACAAAGCCTTGCAGGCGCAGCGCATTTCCAATCACAAGCAGCGATGAGGCGGACATGGCGATCGCCGCGATCAGCGGCGTGACGTGGCCCAGGATGGCGATCGGTACCGCGACGGCATTGTAGACGATCGCGATGGCGATGTTCTGACGGATCAGGCTTCCCGCCTTCCGCGAGACGTCCACGGCAAGCGGCACGGCCAGAAGGCTTTCGCGCAGGAACACGAAATCCGCCGCGCTGCGGCCGATGTCTGCGGCGGTGGCCGGAGCGATCGAGACATGCGCCGCGCTCAGTGCCGGCGTATCGTTGAGCCCATCGCCGACCATCAGGACCTTGTGTTCTGCTTTCGCCAGGGTTTCGATGTGCTCGACCTTGCCGGACGGCAGCAGGGCCGGGACGAAGCTGTCTATGTCCAGCATCTCCGCGACTTTGCCGCAAGCCCCGGCGGTATCCCCCGAAAGCATCTCGACCGCCACCCCGGCATCCCTCAATTCCCGTATGGCTGCCCTGGCGTCGGCACGCAGCGCATCCTCGAAGTCGAAGGTCGCGACGATGATGCCGTCTTTCGTCAGAACCGTTCCGCCATGGCCATGTCTGCCTTCTCCGCCGGTTCGCGCCTTCCATCCAGCCCATCCGCGTCGACCCAACCGCCAGGTGCTGCCCGCCGCGCTGGCTTCAATCCCGAAACCAGGGTGCTCGCTGACAGATTCGAGCTTCGGCCGCCCGGCAGGACCCGCAAAGCCGGCTATCGCCCTTGAATACGGGTGACGCGAATGCGCGGCCATGTCGGCTGCGATGGCCAGCATGGCCGGATCGATCGACGACGCATTGATGAGACGGGGCTGTCCGAGCGTGAGCGTGCCGGTCTTGTCGAACGCAGCCGTATCGATCGTTGCCAGGCGTTCCATGGCCGAACCGTCCTTGACCATGATGCCGTTTTCGAACAGGCGCCGCGCCGCGACCACCTGCACGATCGGTACGGCGAGGCCGAGCGCGCACGGGCATGTGATGATGAGAACGGCGATGGCGATGGTCATCGCCCGATGCCAGTCGCCGGTCGCCGCCATCCAGCCAAGGAATGTCGCGAAGGCGGTGAGATGAACGACGGGAGCATAAAGCGCCGAAACGCGGTCGGCGATGCGGCGGTAATGAGCGCGGCCGCCCTCGGCGGCTTCCATCAGCCGAACCATTTCCGCCAGGAAAGAATCCTTCGCAGCGGCTGTCGCCTGGACTGTCAGCGGACCGGTAAGGTTGAGCACGCCAGCCTGCACGGGCTCGCCCGGCGCCGCGTTTCTTGGGGTGCTTTCGCCGGAAACCAGAGAGCAGTCGAGATCCGACGACCCCCGAATAATCTTTCCGTCGACGGGAATCCTTTCACCGGCTGCGATCAGCAACTGCATGCCTGGCTCGATCTCGCCGATCGGCAGGTAGTCGCGCGCGCCATCGCCGCGCACCACCATGGCGCCACGCGCCGCCAGTTGTGACAGGCCTTTCACGGCGGTCCGGGCTCGTTCGCGCATCACGTGATCCAGCGTGCGGCCGATCAACAGGAAGAACAGCAATGATACCGACGCATCGAAATAGGCATGGTCGCCATGGTTGATCGTCTCGTAGAGGCTCATGGCGTAGGCGAGCGAGACACCGACCGCGATCGGCACGTCCATGTTCATGCGGCCGTGGCGCAGCGCATTCCAGGCCGAGCGGAAGAAAATGCCGCCGGCGAAAGCAAGCGCCGGGATGGCGATCAGCGCCGAGACCCAGTGGAACAGATCGCGGGTCGGGCCTTCAGCACCGGACCAGACCGAGACCGAAAGCAGCATGATGTTGCCGGCCGCAAAGCCGGCAACCGCGACGGCGCGGATCAGCTCCGAAAGCGTCTTGTCCTTTTCATCGACCTCGGGGGCGAACAGATGCGCCTGGTAGCCGAGCCGTCCAAGCGCGGCGACGAGCGGTGGAACGTCGTCGCCCCGCCACTGGACCGAAACCCGTTTGGTCGACAGGTTGACGCGAGCGCTCTCCACGCGATCGAGCTTCCGCAACGCCGTCTCGATTGATTGGATGCAGGCTGCGCAATGAACGGTGGGGACTGAAAGGTCGGTCTGGCTGAGACCATCGCCAAGCGATCGGCTCGCCAGCTTGATCTCCTGGCTCGACGGTAGGACGGATGTGCCGCTGTCCAGATCCAGCGCCATTTCCGCGCCCGGCGCACAACAGCTCATTGCAGCGCTCCATGGGAGATCATGATCCTTCGGACCTCGCGATAGGGCTCCGCGAGACCGGCATCGGCGTCCACTTCGACGATCCAGACGCCGTCCTTTGGCATGTGCTTCGCGGCGAATTCCTGGCCCGTGGCGAGGGCGAGCGCGACGGACTTGTCCTCGGATTCGTAGGCCGGATGGCGAAACAGCACCTTGACGCCGTGCAGGGGAACCGGCTTGCCGGCGGCATCAGTGAGGCTGTAGCGGACCTCGCCCCATGCGATGGTCAGCTTGCCGGTCCAGCCGAGGGCCGCCTGCGCGCGCCCTTCCTCGGCCTTCTTGTTGAATTGCTGGCTCGCCACGTAGGTGTTCTCGACGACAAGGCCAGTCCAGCTTGTGTTGGCGAGCGTCGCCAGCGTCAGATTGACCGCGACGACCACGCCGAAGAAGGCAAGGATGACGGCCAGCATGTGCTTGCCGGTGAATTCGCGGGGCTTTTGCGCCTTGGCGGTCATCTGGCGATCTCCGGTGCGTTGAAGGTGGCGGTGTACTCGTCCGACTCGAAACTCGCCTTGTCCTCGACCCGGAACTTGAAGGTCTGCGCCGTGCCCTGGATCTGACCCGCCGGCTGGCGCACGAAAACCTTCAGCATCTTCAGCCGGTCGGGTTCGACCGAAATCGGGACGGAACGGCCGACGGGAAGATCGATGCCAACGACGCTCATCTCGGCTCCCTGCAAGCCTTGAATGGTGACGACGATCGTCCTTGGCTCGGGGATCATGTTGAGCAGTTTGACGGTGTAACCGTTGCGGATCGAACCGTCGGACAGCGTGACGAACTGCGGATTGCGGTCATGCAGCACATTGATTTCGAGCCGGTCGCGCGTCAGCAGCGAATAGAGCAGGCCCAGGCCGATCAGCGACCACACAGCCATGTAGACGTAAGTGCGCGGCCGGAAGATCTTTCGGATATGAAAATGGGCCACCTTGTCGGAGAACGTGCCATCTGTCGTCCGGACCAGCGACGGATTGACGGAACTGGAACCGTCCGCAGTCGCCAGCATCATGTTGGCGTTGTAGTCGGAGAGCGTCGCGTAGGAGATCAGCCCGCGCTCCCTGCCGAGCTTGTCCATGACGCCGTCGCAGGCGTCGATGCAAAGCGCGCAGGTGATGCATTCGAGCTGCTGGCCATCGCGAATGTCGATTCCCATCGGGCAGACCGCGACGCAGGCATTGCAGTCGACGCAGTCGCCGACGGGCTGCCCTGCGGCAACGACCTTCTTGGCGTGACGCGAGCGCGGCTCGCCGCGCCAGTCATTGTAGGTGACGGTGAGGGAATTCTCGTCGAGCATGGCCGCCTGGATGCGCGGCCACGGGCACATATAGGTGCAGACTTGCTCGCGCATCAGCCCGCCGAACGTATAGGTCGTCGCCGTCAGCACGGCGACGGTGATGTAGGCGACGGGTGCCGCGGTGCCGGTGAAGAGTTCGACAAACAGCGTCGGCGCATCGGCGAAATAGAAGATCCAGGCGCCGCCGGTCGCCGCGCCTATGACCAGCCAGATGGCGTGTTTCGATGCCCGCAGCACGAGCTTGCGGACGGTCCAGGGCCCGGCGTCGAGCTTCATGCGCGCGTTGCGGTCACCCTCGATGGCCCGCTCGACGACGAGAAACAGATCGACCCATACGGTCTGTGGGCATGTGTAGCCGCACCAGGCACGCCCGACAGTCGACGTGATCAGGAAAAGACCGACGCCGGCCATGACCAGCAGGCCAGCCACATAGTAGAACTCCTGCGGCCATATCTCGATAAAGAAGAAGTAGAAGCGCCGGTTGGCGAGATCGAGCAGCACGGCCTGATCCGGGGCGAATGGGCCGCGGTCCCATCGCAACCACGGCGTCAGATAGTAGATGCCCAGCGTTATCGCCATCACCAGCCACTTGAAGCGGCGGAAGCTGCCTGAGGCGCGTTTCGGGAAGATCTTCTTGCGTGCAGCGTAAAGTGGCTGACGGGTCTTGGCGGAGTTGACCGCCTCGGCTTCGAGCCGTTCTACCTGTGTGTTGTCCAGCACGAGTATCTCCAATCGCGCAACCGATGGTTTGCGGTGCAACCGGACATTCCCGATTCTCCTGGAGTCCTGGGTGCCGCGCGTTGGCGAAGCTTTGCCGCATGGCACGCCGCACCGCGTTGATGCAAGTCAAACCGGTTGCCGGAATGCAAATCGAGGCCCGGCTCTGCCGGGCCTCGTCGCCTGGGCGATGAGGGTCAGAGAATGGACCCCCGCTTCCTATTCTCCACCGCCAAGCGAATGCACGTAGACCGCCAGTTCCTTGACCTTGGTTTCGCCCAGGCGCGCGCCCCAGGCCGGCATCACGCCGTGCTTCGGCGCGCGGACCTGGGCGGCGATGGCCGTTTCGCCGGGTCCGTAGAGCCAGATCGCATCGGTCAGGTCGGGAGCGCCGAGCTCCTTGTTGCCTTTCGCGTTGTCGCCATGACAGGCCACGCAATTTTCGGCAAAGACCTTGGCGCCGGGCGCGACCAGTGCCTGATCGCTGACAGGGCCGGACAGGCTGGCTACGTAGGCGCTGACCTGTTGGATCTGGTCGGCGGTTATGACGTCGCCAAAGGCCGGCATTTCCGACACGCGGGTATCCGTATCGGACGCGAAACGGATGCCGTGCGTGATCGTTTGCTGGATCTGCTCGGCCTTGCCGCCCCACAGCCAGTCGTCGTCGTTCAGGTTGGGAAAGCCCTTGGATCCTTGGGCGCCGGAGCCGTGGCACTGCACGCAATTGACCTTGAACGCGGCGCCACCGGCGGCGATGGCGAATTCGCGCAACGCATCGTCGGAGGCGATCTCGGACACGGTTTTCGATTGAATTGCCGCGACATACTTGCCCTTGGCAACCTCGGCCGCCGCCAGCTCGTTGCCGACGTCGTTACGGCTCGAATAGCCGAGCACACCCTTGGTTGCCGAGGTCAGCATCGGCCATGCCGGGTACGCAATGGTGTAGCCTATCGCCCAGACGATGGTGATGTAGAACGTTATGATCCACCAGCGCGGAAGCGGGTTGTTGAGCTCCCTGATGCCGTCCCACTCATGGCCGGTGGTCGAGACGCCAGTGACCTCGTCGATATGCTCGTTGCTCATCGTCAATCGTCCTTGAGAGGAATACGGGCGGCTTCGTCCGCTTGGCCGCGGCTGCCGGGGCGGAATGCGAAGGCGACTGCGCCGACAAAGAAAAGCGCCATGGCAACCAGGCCCCAGCTGTCGGCAAACTCTCGCATCAAATTGTAATCCATCGATAAAACTCCTCAGCGATAGCCGGCGGCTTCGTCGTAGTTCTTGAAATCGACCAAGGTACCGAGCATCTGCAGATAGGCGACGAGGGCATCCATTTCGGTGACCTGTTGCGGGTTGCCGTCGAAGTCGCCGATCTTGGCCTTGGGGTAGCGGGTCTCAAGACCGGATGTATCGGCATTGGGATCGGCCTGCGCCATCAGGTCGGCGTTGGCGTGAGCGATCATGTCATCGGAGTAGGGGACGCCGACCCGCCTGTTGGCCACCAGATGTGTCGAGAAATCCTTCACCTCGATCGGGTTGTCCTTCAGGAACGCGTAGCTCGGCATGATCGATTCCGGCACCACCGAACGCGGATCCGTAAGGTGCTGAACGTGCCACCCATTCGAGTAGCGGTCGCCAACCCGGGCAAGGTCCGGCCCGGTTCGCTTCGACCCCCACTGGAAAGGATGATCGTACATCGACTCGGCCGCCAGGCTGTAGTGACCATAGCGTTCGACTTCGTCGCGGAACGGCCTGATCATCTGGCTGTGGCAGAGATAGCAGCCTTCGCGCACATAGATGTTGCGTCCGGCGAGTTCGAGCGGCGAGTAGGGCCGCATGCCCTCGACCTTTTCGATCGTATTGTCGAGATAGAAGAGCGGTGCGATCTCGACGATGCCGCCGACGGTCACCACAAGAAGAGAGCCAACGAGAAGAAGCGTGGCATTCTTCTCGATGATTGCGTGTCTGTCCATCAAGCCCATTTTCTGGCTCCTTATTCGGCAGGCTGAAGGGCGGGAACGGAGCCGGGCATTGGCTCCTCCTCGCGCTGGTGTCCGAGGATGGTCATGGTGACGTTCCAAGCCATGATCAGAGCGCCGGAGAGGTACATCGCCCCGCCGATGGCGCGCATGACGTAGTAGGGGTGCATGGCGGCGACGGTTTCAGCGAAGGAGTAGACCAGGAAGCCCTGCTCGTCGTATTCGCGCCACATCAGGCCCTGCATGATGCCGGACACCCACATCACCGCCGCGTAGACGACGATGCCGAGCGTCGCCAGCCAGAAGTGCCAGGTGACCAGCCGCAGCGAATAGAGCCGTTCGCGGTTCCACAGCTTCGGCACCATGTAGTAGATCGCGCCGAACGAGATCATGCCCACCCAGCCGAGCGCACCGGAGTGCACGTGGCCAATGGTCCAGTCGGTATAGTGCGACAGCGAATTGACCGTCTTGATCGACATCATCGGACCCTCGAAGGTCGACATGCCGTAGAAGGCGATGGCCATCACCATCATGCGGATGATTGGATCGGTGCGGAGCTTGTCCCAGGCGCCGGACAGCGTCATCAGGCCGTTGATCATGCCGCCCCATGACGGCATCCACAGCATGATCGAGAACACCATGCCGAGCGTCTGCGCCCAGTCGGGCAGGGCGGTGTAGTGGAGATGGTGCGGACCGGCCCAGATGTAGAGGAAGATCAGCGCCCAGAAGTGGATGATTGAGAGACGATAGGAATAGATCGGCCGGTTCGCCTGCTTGGGCACGAAGTAATACATCATGCCGAGGAAGCCGGCGGTGAGGAAAAAGCCGACCGCGTTGTGACCGTACCACCATTGCGTCAGGGCATCCTGGACGCCGGAAAAAGCGGAGTAGCTCTTGGAGCCCAGGAATGAGGCTGGCATCGACAGGTTATTGACCACATGCAGCATCGCGATGGTGACGATGAAGGAGAGGTAGAACCAGTTGGCGACGTAGATATGCGGCTCCTTGCGCTTCAGGATCGTGCCAAGGAACAGGATGAGATAGGCGACCCAGACGATGGTCAGCCAGATGTCCACATACCATTCGGGTTCGGCGTATTCGCGGCTCTCGGTGATGCCGAGCAGATAGCCGGTCGCGGCCATGACGATGAAAAGCTGATATCCCCAGAACACGAACCAGGCGAGGCCGCCGCCAAACAGCCGCGCGCGGCTGGTGCGCTGCACCACATACAAGGACGTGCAAAGCAGCGCATTGCCGCCAAAGGCAAAGACGACGGCGGATGTGTGCAATGGCCGCAACCGGCCGAAGTTCAACCAGGGTTGGATATTGAGGTCCGGATAAGCGAGCTGCAGCGCGATGATCACGCCGACCAGCATGCCGACAACACCCCAGAAGATGGTGGCTATGGCGCCGTAGCGGATCGGCCCATCCATGTAGGCCGATGGGTCAACCGCGGCTGCCCGCGCGAAACTGGTGTTGCGAAGAAGAACAGCGGTAAAGCCCACCAGCACGATGAACAGCACCCACATATGCTGGCGAAAGGGCTCGTCCACGCCAAACCCGGCCGCCACCAGGGCAGCAAACGCAAACAGGCCTAGAGCCACGATTTCAGTGCCGAATTTCATGACATATCCCCGACCTCAGATTCCGATTCGCGGACGTCGATCCGCGGCAGCACCATTTAGCAGCGGCTTTGTCGCCGCCTTGATCCATGTCAAAGCTCGGCGCGCCCGGATTGGGCAGCGTCGGCCTCGCAAACGACCGGGGAGGTTGCCATTGAACTCGGAGAAAGGGCGAGGATCGCCGCTGTTTGAAAACCGCCGCGAAATTTCCACGCCGGCTGGGCGATTCGACAGGGAGGCCGTGCCCGCAGCCGTGATGAGGCGCGCGCATGGCGAGAAACTGCAGCTCTGCGATTCTCTGGAGAAAATCGCCGATGCGCTGCCAGGCGTCGATCACCTGATGTGTCTCAGCACGGCTAACGCGATCTTGCCGCTTTTGCGCAGCATTCATCAATATGAAGAGACGGTCATTTTCCCCGCTTACGAAGACGCGGTGGTCGGCAGCGATGCGAACCTTGCCTCAACCCGGCGATTGCGGGCCGAACACGTGGAAGACGAGTGCTTTGCCGGCGAGGTGACCGAAATTCTGCTGGCGATCGGTCATGGCGAGCCTGTCGAGAATCCAGAAGCTATCGGCTTCATGCTGCGCGGTTTCTTTGAAAGCATGCGCAGGCACATCGCATTTGAACGCGAGCATGTCTTGCCGATGATCGGGATCGCGGACGCGCGCTAGGCCCCGGAGCGGCGCTCCAGGCGGCTCAGGCTTTCCACCGTCACATGTCGATTGTTTTCGATCCGGATTACGCCCTCTGTCCGCATTCTGGTCAACTGGCGGCTCACCGTCTCGATCGTCAGACCGAGAAAATCGGCGATGTCGGCGCGTGTGAGCGGCAGATCGAAGCTCGTCGAATTGGTGGCTGGGTCAGTTGCAGGATCGATATTCCTGGCAATCATCAGCAGAAAGCTCGCCACTTTCTCCGAAGCGGTCTTGCGTCCCAGCGTCACCATCCACTCGCGTGCTTCGTCGAGCTCCTTCAGCGTCTGCTTGAGCAGGCGATGCTCGAGTTCCGGTGACTCCCTCATCATCCTTTCGATGGACGCCTTTGGAAATGAACACAGGGAGACGGCCGTTGCCGCTTCGGCGTTGATCTCGCTTTCAACCTTGAAAGGTCGCCCCAGGAAATCGGGGGCGAACTGGAGGCCGACGATTTGCTGACGTCCGTCAGAAAGGCCCTTTGTCAGCTTCACCACGCCGGAAAGCACGTTGGAATAGCTGTTGACGGTCTCGGCATCGCCAATCAGTTCTGCGCCTGGTTCAATCGTGTACCTCGATGAGGTCTTGGAGAGCGCGACCAACTGGTCGGGGTCAAGCGCACCGCAAACGCCGCGATGCCTTGCCTCGCAGGATTGGCAAAGCACGGGAATGCCGGCGCTGTGAACATCTTGACGCACTGTCATCGCGGTCGTCCGTGGATCCAGAATGCCGGCAAGATAGCATCGGCCATTGAAAATGCCTTGCGGCAGTTTGTCCGTCGAAGAGGGCTTTGACCGAAATCAAGGCATTGGCGTGCCGATGCGGCCATTTCCTTGACCATGCAAACACAGGGATCGTGACATGCGACCGGAATTAGCTGCCAGACTTGGCGAGAACGTGCCGCGCTACACCAGTTATCCGACCGCGCCGCATTTCCATCCGGGGGTCGATGCCACTGCCTGTCGAGGCTGGATGGAGGCGCTCGGCAACGGCGATGAGATTTCACTCTATCTGCATATCCCCTACTGCGACAGGCTCTGCTGGTTCTGCGCCTGCCATACCAAGCAGACACGTCACTATGAACCGGTGACCGCCTATCTCCGTTCGTTGCATGCGGAGATCGCCACGGTTGCCCGTATCGTCGCCGGCAAGGCCGGGGTGCGTGCTGTCCACCTCGGCGGCGGTTCTCCGACGATGCTGAAGCCCGAGGACATGGTGGCGCTGGGTGCGGCATTGCGCGCCAGCTTTGATTTTCTTCCAGACGCGAGGATCAGCGTCGAAATCGAACCCAACGATATGGACGACGGACGCCTCGACGCGCTCGCTGAAATCGGCATGACGCGAGCGAGCCTCGGCGTACAGGATTTCGATCCGAAGGTGCAGAAGGCGATCAACCGCGAGCAGAGCTTCCTGCTGACCAAGGCTGTCGTCGACGGGGTTCGCTCACGCGGTGTCGAGTCCGTGAACCTCGATCTGCTCTACGGCTTGCCGCACCAGACCAGGGAGAGCGTCTCCTCCACCGTCGAGCAGGCGCTGACCCTGGAGCCGGACCGGATAGCGCTTTTTGGCTACGCCCATGTGCCGTGGTTCAAGAAGCATCAAACGATGATCGACGAGGCATGGTTGCCCGGTCCCGTGGAGCGTTTTGCGCAATCGCAACTGGCCGCGCGGGCGATCGTCGACAAGGGATACGAGGCCATCGGGCTCGACCATTTCGCCAAGCCCGGCGATGCACTGGCGGTTGCGTCCCGCTCGGGGACATTGCACCGAAACTTCCAGGGCTACACCGAGGATCGCTGCGAAACCCTGATCGGCCTCGGCCCGTCATCCATCAGCCAATTTCGCCAAGGCTATGCGCAGAACATGCCTTCAACCGCCGAGTATGGACGCATGGTCGCAGGCGGCGGACTGGCCGCGATCCGCGGCATCGTATTGTCCGATGACGATCGCGTCCGTGGCTGGATCATCGAGCGCCTGATGTGCGATTTCGCCTTCTCGGCAATCGACCTGGTGGAACGCTTCGGCGAGTGCGGCCGACGGCTCCTTCTCGAGGCAAGTTCCATGGCTCTCAAGGATCCCGACCGGTTGCTTGTGCTCGACGGCGACCGCTTCGTCGTGCCGGCGGAAAGCCGCCCCTTTGTCAGGAGCATCGCGGCGAAGTTCGACACATATCTCGAAACCGGCACAGCCAGGCATTCGGCGGCGGTATGAGCGTGGATCGGCTCAGAAATGCTCCCCCGCCTTGAACGGGCCGACGCGCGTTCCGGCAGCGATCAGATAGGCGGTGGACCAGCCGATAAGCAGAAACCCGTTCACGCCTTCGAGCGCCGCCAGTATGCGCCATCCATGAGCAGGCACGACGTCGCCATAGCCAACCGTCGAAAAGGTGATGGTTGAAAAGTACAGGGCGGTTTCGAAGTCGACGAAGATATCGAGCAACCGGTATAGGCCGGCCCAGAGCCAGACCTCGGTGGTCATGACGGCGAAGAGCCCCATCACCACACTGATCATAGCGACAATGCGGCTGCGACGCCCGTGCATGCGAAACCGCGCGACAAGGTATCCCATCGCACGCGTGATGGCGATGAGGCCAAAGGTGTGGACCAGGACTGTCAGACTTATGATGACGGTGCCGATGAGGAGATTGAGGACCATGCGCGGAAGGTAGAAATCGCAATTGCGTCCTTCCTTGCGCGAAATCAAACCTGGGCGGCTTTCGAGCGTTGAACCGGCAGGTTTCGCCGGCAGACTGCTGGCGCCCAGCCGCGGCGGGCAAGTTCGGCAGTCTCGGCGGTCGTGTCTGGCACCGTGTTGACCGAAAGTGTTCGGACGGGCTGGCGGATTTGTTGGCCCCGAATGCCGGATTGACGGACTTGACCTTCGCAACAACGTCGACTAGCTAGGTCACTGTATGCGGGTATGGTGAAATGGTATCACAAGAGCCTTCCAAGCTCACAGTGCGGGTTCGATTCCCGCTACCCGCTCCAAAGGCCCACGCCAACTACCTCTGACCTGACGTCCGATTGAACACCAAAGCGTTCAATCGAGCGATTCCCTTGCGGCACACGGGCGGGAACGCTTCGAGGGCGGGCTGTTGGCTCCCAGCCGGAATATTTGGGGGTTCGCTACCCGCTCCAGAGGTGACGGGTCCTATGCGACGACGGCCAGCCTGCGCTGGCGCTGATCCAGCGACACGATGGTCAGTCCGCTGCCGACAACCAGCAGGATGCCGCAGACGGCCAGTGCATTGGGGAATTGCCCGAACACCAGCAGGCCCGAAATGACCGCCCAGACGGTGAAGCAATAATAGAAGGGCGCCACGGCACTGGTTGGCCCGACGCGATAGGCCATGAAAATGAAGAAGTGGCCGAAGATCAGGAAAAATCCGGCGCCGGCCATCAGCAGCAGGTGACGCGTCTCGGGCATGACCCAGCGCTCCGAAATCAGATGCGCGGCACCTGCGCCGATCAGCACCACAACGACTGCGGAAATCGCCACGATCATCCCGGGCACCTCGGCCGAGACCCGCCTGCCGGCAAGGTCGCGCGCCGCCGCCAGCGCCGCGTTGCCCAGCGCCAGCAAGGCGTAGACCGAAATGCCTTGCACGGTCGGTTGCGCCACCATCAGCGCGCCGATGAAGCCGAGCCCGATCAGAGCCATCCGCCGGCCGCCGATCCGCTCGCCAAACAGGATCGACGAGCCCACCAGCATCAAGAGGGGTGTGATCTGCCCGAGTGCGGTCGAATCCGCGATCTGCATGTTGGCGAGCGCCACCACGTAACAGAGGATCGCCGCCAGCTCGAGCAGGTTCCTGCGCAGCACGCGCTTGTCGAGGATCAGCGGGATCTGTTTGCGGTAACCCAGCGCGAACAGCAGCGGGAAGCCCCAGAGCGTTGCGGCCGTGCCGCGCAAAAACAGCACTTCGTAGGATGGCAGGCCTGACGTTGCGAGCTTCATCATCGTGTCGTTGACGAGGTACGATCCCGTCGAAACGATCATGAACAGCGGGCCACGGATTGAGGCGGGGATGAAATGCATCCGGTCAGGAGATCAGACCTCGATGACGACCGCAATGGGCCATGAGCTGGCCGTGAATCAGACAGTGATGGGCAAGGACGAGGGTGCGATGCCGGCTTTGTCCGACCGGTCTTTCGCCCATTTCATTCCCCCGTGGGTGTTCCTATATCAGCGCCACACCCCGCAACCGGATCTCGGGTTCGGACCGAGTGAGACGGCGCCCGGCCAAAAGACGCTTGTGTTTTTTGGCCTTTGTCGCTAATCGCCCCGCATTCGACTGAACTGAAGGTCAAGGCCGTCCAAGGAAAGAGACTATGGCAAAAGGTAAATTCGAGCGCACCAAGCCTCATGTGAACATTGGCACGATTGGTCACGTTGACCATGGCAAGACGTCGCTGACGGCGGCGATCACGAAGTATTTTGGCGAATACAAGCGCTATGACCAGATCGATGCGGCGCCGGAAGAGAAGGCGCGCGGCATCACGATCTCGACGGCTCACGTTGAATACGAGACGGCCAACCGCCACTACGCTCACGTCGACTGCCCCGGCCACGCCGACTATGTGAAGAACATGATCACCGGCGCCGCGCAGATGGACGGCGCGATCCTGGTTGTTTCGGCAGCCGACGGCCCGATGCCGCAGACCCGCGAGCACATCCTGCTTGCCCGTCAGGTCGGCGTGCCGTCGATCGTGGTGTTCCTGAACAAGGTCGACCAGGTTGATGACGCCGAGCTGCTCGAACTGGTCGAGCTCGAGGTTCGCGAGCTTCTGACCAAGAACGAGTTCCCCGGCGACGACATTCCGATCGTCAAGGGTTCGGCGCTGGCTGCCTTGGAAGATTCGGACAAGAAGATCGGCGAGGACGCGATCCGCGAGCTGATGGCGGCGGTCGATGCCTACATCCCGACGCCGGTTCGTCCGCTCGACAAGCCGTTCCTGATGCCGATCGAGGACGTGTTCTCGATCTCGGGCCGTGGCACGGTGGTGACTGGCCGCGTCGAGCGCGGCGTGGTCAAGGTCGGCGAGGAGCTGGAGATCATCGGCATCCGTCCGACGACCAAGACGACCTGCACGGGCGTCGAGATGTTCCGCAAGCTGCTCGACCAGGGCCAGGCTGGCGACAACATCGGCGCGCTGCTGCGCGGCGTTGACCGTGAAGGTGTCGAGCGCGGCCAGGTTCTGGCCAAGCCGGGCACGGTGAAGCCGCACAAGAAGTTCGTGGCCGAAGCCTACATCCTGACCAAGGACGAGGGTGGCCGCCACACGCCGTTCTTCACCAACTACCGTCCGCAGTTCTATTTCCGCACGACGGACGTGACCGGCATCGTGTCGCTGCCGGAAGGCACCGAGATGGTGATGCCGGGCGACAACATCACGGTCGATGTCGAGCTGATCGTGCCGATCGCCATGGAAGAGAAGCTGCGCTTCGCCATCCGTGAAGGCGGCCGCACCGTCGGTGCCGGCATCGTCGTCACCATCAAAGAGTAATCGAGGCCGGCATCCGCCGGATCGAGAAGAAAAGGGCGGTCTTCGGGCCGCCCTTTGTTTTTTGGCTCCGCTGAACAAGTATTGCTGCCGTTTAGGCTGTTGCACGAATTCCCGCCGTAACTATTATGAGTTGCGTTGGTGGAGGGCATTTGCCAACCGTGGTTCTGGGATGTTCAAAAAGTACAACAGGCTCGCGGCGTTGGCTCGTCCGCCTGGCGCTGGTGATCGCTATGGCAATAGCTGCCTCCGTCACGAGGGCCGATGACCCCTCCGACCCGAGAACATGGAATCCCGATAAGTGGTACCTTCAGCACCTTCTGTCCGATAGTTTCCCGGAGATGCAATTTGCCGTCGTCCGCAGCAACGCGGCTGGCTGCGAGCCAAACTGTCCGGAATGGATTTCGGCTGAAGGCACCATTGAGGCCGGCACGCCGGCCAAACTCAGGCAAATATTGAAGACGCTTGGTCGCCGCCACCTGCCCATCATCGTCAATTCTCCCGGCGGCAGCGTCGACGCCGCGCTCCAGCTCGGCCGCATAATCCGCAAGAGCAAACTCGATGTAGCCGTTGGTGCCACCAAATTCTCCGGCTGCCAGCCGGGGATGGACCTTTGCCGGGCCGGCAAGGGCCCCTATTTCGGCATTGCGTCCGACGGCGGTGCCATGTGTAATTCCGCCTGTCCGCTGATGTTTGCCGGAGGTGTCAACCGCCTGGTTGGCAGATGGGCTTATCTCGGCGTCCACCAGATCACTACGACATTCCAACGCCAAAAGATCTATTACCGTACCATGTACAGAATTGTGCATGGCAGGAAGAAGATTATCAGCAGCAAGGTCGTCAGCCGTACGAACGTCGGCACCTACAAGACCTACGAGATGAGCAAGGCGGTTGAGAGAAGGCTGTTGGCCTATCTCAGGGAAATGGGGGTGGGACAGGGCGTTCTCGACGTCATGAAAGCCACACCCGCGGGTGACATCCGCCAGGTCCCCCTCGACGACATGACGACGATGAAGCTGGTCACCAGCAAGGGCACTCTCGATATACTTGTATGGGCGGGCATATGCCGACGAAGTCCTGCGCCGGCGAACTGCAGGGAAATCCCTGCGAACGCCAAGCCGGCCGAGGTAGCGGCGATCGAGGCCAAGGCCTCACCCTCCCAACCGGCTCAAGTCCCACTTTCGCAGCCTGCCAAGGCAGCACCATCTCAACCTGCGAAGGCTCCGCCCACCAAGCCGTTCTGGTCAGCGCCAGGAAATGGGGCGCCGGAGATGCGCTTCGTGGTTGTTCGTGGCAGTGACGCGCTCTGCAATCCCGACTGCCCGGAATGGATCTCGGCCGAAGGCGCGATCACGCCTCAGACCCCGCAGAGGCTTAGCCAGTTGCTCGCCATGCTTGGCAACCGGCGGCTGCCCGTTGTGATCAGCTCACGGGGAGGCGACTTGTTCAGCGCTTTGATCGTGGGTCGGCTCATCCGAGAACGGACGCTCGACGTCGCGGTCGCCCGCACCAATATTACAGGCTGTGAGCCGGTAGGGGGAGCTTGCTTGGCCGACAACGGCGCCTATGTCGGGCTGATTAGCGATTCTGGAGTGGAGTGCGATTCAGCCTGCGCGCTCATGCTTGCCGGCGGCGTTAAGCGGTTGGTCGATCCCAAGGCGCGGCTCAGCATGTACGCAATGGGGCAGAAGCGGATAGTTAAAGCCTATCTGGAGGAGATGGCGATCGATCCCGGTCTGTTCGCGGTGATAGAGCAGCGCTCGGTCGAGCGTCAGCTTGAACCCGACATGATGCTGAAGGTCGGACTGACAACGGGACCGCAATCGGTCGACGCGCTGACCGGCGCCACCATCTGCAAGGCTGTTCCCAAGCCCAAAAATTGCCGGATCCTGCCATCCGCCGATGCCGAGGCTGCCGCGTCCGCCAAATTGTAGAACGTGGCGGCAACTGGCCATCGAGGCAGGTTGAGTCATGTTCGATTTTTCCGCTATCGTCGCTGCTGGCGGCGGGGACTGGCGGAGGATCGAGAATGAGGGAGGATATCCCGACACTCTACGAATGGGCCGGCGGCAGCGAGGCCCTGAACCGGTTGACCCAGACTTTCTATGACAAGGTGGCGCAAGACCCGATCGTCGGGCCGGTGTTCCGGACCATGTCGCCCGATCACCCCGCCCACGTCGCGGCATTCATCGGCGAGGTTTTTGGCGGGCCGAAAACCTACAGCGAAAAATTTGGCGGCCACCGCGAGATGGTCATGCATCATCTGGGCAAGCATCTGACGGAGGAGCAGCGCCGCCGCTGGATCAATCTTCTGGCCGACGCCGCCGACGCGGTCGGCCTGCCCGACGATCCTGAGTTCCGATCGGCCTTCATGGGGTATGTCGAATGGGGATCGCGGCTGGCCAAGATGAATTCCAATCTCGGCGAGACCTGCGACCCCGAGACGGAACCGATGCCCGTCTGGGGTTGGGGTGTGCCCGGCGGGCCGTACCGAGTACCGGGCGCCAAATAGCTTGCAGTCGCCACGGGGGGGCGATGCTGGAAGATATGAAGATCGTGCGCTGGCGCGAGTGGGACGGCCCCGGCGCCTTCGTCGATTTCCCGGCGCTGACCGTGATGAGTATAACCCGCAGCGCTAGACATGCACCGAAGAAGGCATGCGATATCTCCATGAATCGCGCGCCAGCGACTCAGGCGGGAGCTTGAAGGGCTGATCGTCAGCTATCCGGATTTCCGGCAAAGCGGTTAAGGCGCGTTTGCTTGCAAACCACTCTTTACAGAGCGTGCGGAAGCTTTTAGGAAGCGCCTGCTGCGCCGAGATGCGCGCACGATACGGGCATAGCTCAGTTGGTAGAGCGGCGGTCTCCAAAACCGCAGGTCGTAGGTTCGAGCCCTGCTGCCCGTGCCATTTCTCGAAAATGGCCATCAAAACGATATTTCTGCGGGCGCGCCTTTGAAAATTGGCGACCCGCTTGCCATATTAGGCCGACTGAGGCATAAGAGCCCCATAGCCGGGACGGAACGACTGGATGGTTCCGAGGCGGCGTTTGGTCATAAAGCGGACACTTGCCACTTGCGTGGATCAAGAATCGGTTTTATGTAGACGAAACAGACACGCGACGCGTGGAGCTGGGAAGCCGGCTTTACGCGTCTGATTTGCATGGGCGAAATGATTGCGCTGATTCGGCGCGAGACTGGGCTCAGGCGGCACGTCCCGGCCAGCGGGATCATCCAGGAGACCCGGCCAACGGGTCTTGAAGACAGAGCGGCATATGGCTTCGAAAACCACAAATCCTTTCGTCTTTCTCCAGCAGGTCCGCGCGGAGACCGCCAAGGTGACTTGGCCGTCGCGGCGCGAAACGATGATCTCGACGGTGATGGTCCTGGCCTTCGCTGTGATTGCGATGATCTTTTTCTTCACCGCCGATCAGCTCATGGGCCTTGCGGTCGAACAGATTCTGGGCATCGGACGCTAAGTCCGGCGATTACGGAGAAGTCTTGAAATGACCGCGCGCTGGTACATCGTCCACGCCTATTCGAACTTTGAAAAGAAGGTCGCCGAGGACATCGTCAACAAGGCCAAGCAGAAGGGCCTGTCCGCCGATATCGAGCAGATCGTGGTGCCGACCGAGAAGGTCGTCGAGGTTCGTCGCGGCCGCAAGGTCGATGCCGAGCGCAAGTTCTTCCCGGGTTATGTGCTCATCAAGGCCAACCTGACCGACGCTGTGTTCTCACTGGTGAAGAACACGCCGAAGGTCACCGGCTTCCTGGGTGATTCCAAGCCGGTGCCGATCACCGAGGCCGAGGCGCAGCGCATCCTGAACCAGGTGCAGGAGGGCGTCGAACGGCCGAAGCCTTCGGTCACGTTCGAGATCGGCGAGGCGATCCGCGTTTCGGATGGTCCCTTCGCGTCGTTCAACGGTTTCGTCCAGGAAGTGGACGAGGAGCGGGCGCGGCTCAAGGTGGAAGTTTCGATCTTCGGGCGCGCCGTGCCTGTCGATCTGGAATTCGGACAGGTCGAAAAAGGCTGATCCGAAACCCCTGGCGCCGGTTCGGCGATCAGGGGAGACGGCGCAAGCAATTGCGCGGTCTTGAGAACGGTGGGAGGCGAAGGCGGCTTTAGCCGGCCGCGGGAACCGCACCACCAGACTGCAACCGCCGGGTTTTCCCAGATAGTGGGGCCGGCATAGACAAAGGCAGGAAAAGAGATGGCTAAGAAAATTGCGGGCCAGCTCAAGCTCCAGGTGAAAGCGGGATCGGCCACGCCGTCTCCCCCGATCGGCCCGGCGCTTGGTCAGCGTGGCATCAACATCATGGAATTCTGCAAGGCGTTCAACGCGCAGACCCAGGAAATGGAAAAGGGATCGCCGATTCCGGTCGTCATCACCTACTACCAGGACAAGTCCTTCACCTTCGTCATGAAGACGCCGCCGGTGAGCTACTTCCTGAAGAAGGCGGCCAATCTGACGTCGGGTTCGAAGGAGCCGGGCAAGATCAAGGCCGGCACGATCGGCCGCGATAAGGTGCGCGCCATCGCCGAGCAGAAGATGAAGGATCTGAACGCAAACGACGTCGAAGCGGCCATGCGCATGGTCGAGGGCTCCGCCCGTTCGATGGGTCTGGAAGTGGTGGGCTAAGATCATGGCAAAGATTGCAAAGCGTGTATCGAAGACCCGCGAAGGCATTGATCCCAACAAGGCTTATGCCCTGGGTGAAGCGCTGAAGCTGCTCAAGGACCGTTCTTCGGTCAAGTTCGACGAGACCATCGAAGTCGCCATGAACCTCGGTGTTGATCCTCGCCATGCCGACCAGATGGTCCGCGGCGTGGTCAATCTGCCGAACGGCACCGGTCGCTCGGTTCGTGTCGCCGTGTTCGCACGTGGCGACAAGGCCGAGGAAGCCAAGGCTGCTGGCGCCGACATCGTCGGTGCCGAGGATCTGGTCGACATCGTCCAGAAGGGCACGATCGATTTCGATCGCTGCATCGCCACGCCGGACATGATGCCGCTGGTCGGCCGTCTCGGCAAGGTGCTCGGCCCGCGCGGCATGATGCCGAACCCGAAGGTTGGCACCGTCACCACCGACGTCGCCGCCGCCGTCAAGGCATCGAAGGGTGGCGCTGTCGAGTTCCGCGTCGAAAAGGCTGGCATCGTCCATGCCGGCGTTGGCAAGGTTTCGTTCGAGGTCAAGGCTCTGGAAGAGAACATCCGCGCCTTCACCGACGCGGTGAACAAGGCAAAGCCGGCTGGTGCCAAGGGCAACTACGTCAAGAAGGTTTCGGTCACCTCGACGATGGGCCCGGGCCTCAAGCTCGACGTCGCGACGCTCGCAGCGTCCTGATACGACCATCCGGATCGGCTGCTGAATAGCTGATCCGCAAAGAATTCCGGGCCTCGGATTTATCCTGGGCCCGGTGCCGGAAGTCGAAAGGCTTCCGGACATCCTGTCCGAGATTGCAGGCGGCCCGAGCCTTGGTTTGAAAAGGGGGGCCTTAATTCATGTGGGCCTGCATGAGACGGGTGAAGACCTGACAACGGAGCGATTGCTCCAATGAAAGGTTCGAACCGTGTTTGCCTTTTGTCTGCGCATCGTCCGGCTTGCCGGCCGGTGTGGCGAAAGGGGGCAGGATCCTCGAGCGTCGTTCGGGAGATCCGTTACTGGATGGCCCGGCCGACAAAAGGCAACCCGACGCCTGTCCTCGTGAATGGGAATGTTCCCGTTAACAGGATGGGGGTCAACTGGAGATAGGCAGTGGACAGAGCGGAAAAACGCGAACTCGTCACGGGCCTGAACGGTGCGTTCTCGAACGCAGGTTCAGTGGTCGTGGCCCACTACGCCGGTATCACCGTCGCGCAAATGAACGACCTTCGGTCGAAAATGCGCGCCGCCGGTGGCACCGTCAAAGTCGCGAAGAACCGTCTCGCCAAAATCGCTCTTCAGGGCACGGACTCCGCATCGATCATCGACCTGTTCAAGGGACAGACGCTGATCGCTTATTCGGAGGATCCGATTGCGGCGCCGAAGGTCGCGTCCGATTTCGCCAAGGGAAATGACAAGCTCGTCATTCTCGGCGGCGCAATGGGCACCACCTCGCTCAACGCCGACGGTGTGAAGGCACTCGCCACACTCCCGTCGCTCGATGAGCTGCGCGCCAGGCTGGTTGGCATGATCGCCACGCCGGCAACCCGGATCGCCCAGATCGTCAATGCGCCAGCGGCCTCGGTCGCGCGCGTCATCGGCGCTTACGCCCGGAAGGACGAGGCGGCATGAGGCCGTTCCTCGCTATCACAAACACACGTTCGAACCTTATGAAGGAATACAACAATGGCTGATCTCGCAAAGATCGTAGACGACCTTTCGAAGCTGACCGTCCTCGAGGCGGCCGAGCTGTCGAAGCTTCTGGAAGAAAAGTGGGGCGTTTCCGCCGCTGCTCCGGTGGCTGTTGCCGCCGCTGGTGGTGGTGCTGCTGCTGCCGCTCCGGTCGAGGAAAAGACGGAATTCGACGTCGTCCTCACCGACGCCGGCGCTCAGAAGATCAACGTCATCAAGGAAGTCCGCGCCATCACCGGCCTTGGCCTCAAGGAAGCCAAGGATCTGGTCGAAGCGGCTCCGAAGCCGGTCAAGGAAGGCGTTTCCAAGGCCGACGCCGACAAGTTCAAGGCTCAGCTGGAAGCAGCTGGCGCCAAGGTCGACCTGAAGTAAGCGTAAAAGCGGCGGACGGCCTCGCGCCGTCCGCCACTCCCTTGGCGCCAAGGGAGCACGCGTAGCGCGAGACGTACGAGAACCTCTTTCCTGAGGGCCCCTAAGCGGCCTTCAGGAAACGGGTTTTCTCCCGTTTTAGCCGGCGCCGACAGGCGGCCGGAGAACAGACAGAGGGCCGCCGCCGAGGTGGCTCAGAATGCAAGGCGGGCCGCGGCGAGGCTCGTCCCGAGTTTAGAGCTAAGGAGCGACGATGGCCCAGACCCAGACTTTCAATGGCCGCAGACGCGTACGCAAGTTCTTCGGAAAGATCCCGGAAGTTGCGGAGATGCCGAACCTGATCGAGGTTCAGAAGGCATCCTATGACCAGTTCCTGATGGTGGCGGAGCCCAAGGGTGGGCGTCCGGACGAGGGACTGCAGGCCGTTTTCAAGTCGGTTTTCCCGATTCAGGACTTTTCCGGCTCCTCGATGCTGGAGTTCGTGAAGTACGAGTTCGAAGGACCGAAATTCGACGTTGACGAATGCCGTCAGCGCGACCTCACCTATGCCGCGCCGCTGAAGGTGACGCTGCGCCTCATCGTGTTCGATATCGACGAGGATACCGGCGCCAAGTCGATCAAGGACATCAAGGAGCAGGACGTCTACATGGGCGACATGCCGCTCATGACCTTGAACGGAACCTTTATCGTCAATGGTACCGAGCGCGTCATTGTCTCGCAGATGCACCGTTCGCCGGGCGTCTTCTTCGACCACGACAAGGGCAAATCGCATTCGTCGGGCAAGCTTCTGTTCGCCGCGCGCGTCATCCCCTATCGCGGTTCGTGGCTCGACATCGAGTTCGATTCCAAGGACGTCGTGCACGCCCGCATCGACCGCCGCCGCAAGATTCCGGTGACGTCGCTGCTGATGGCGCTCGGCATGGACGGCGAAGAGATCCTGTCGACCTTCTACAACAAGATCACCTACAAGCGGGCCGGTGACCACTGGCGCATTCCGTTCAACGTCGAGCGCTTCCGCGGCCTCAAGGCCGTCGGCGACCTGGTCGATGCCGATACGGGCGAGATCGTTGTCGAAGCAGGCAAGAAGATCACCGCCCGCCAGGCTCGTCAGCTTGGCGAGAAGGGTCTGAAGGCGATCAAGGCGACCGACGAGGACCTGCTCGGCAACTACCTGGCCGAGGACATCGTCAACTATGGCACGGGCGAGATCTTCCTCGAGGCCGGCGACGAGATCGACGAAAAGACGCTCAAAGTGCTGCTCGGCACCGGCGAAGACGAGATCAAGGTTCTCGACATCGACCATGTCAATGTCGGCGCCTATATCCGCAACACGCTCAACGTCGACAAGAACGAGAGCCGCCAGGACGCGCTGTTCGACATCTATCGTGTCATGCGCCCCGGCGAGCCGCCGACGCTCGAGACCGCCGAAGCCATGTTCAACTCGCTGTTCTTCGACAGCGAGCGCTATGATCTGTCGGCCGTTGGCCGCGTCAAGATGAACATGCGCCTTGAGCTCAAGGCCGAGGACACCGTGCGCGTGCTGCGCAAGGACGACATCCTGGCCGTGGTCAGGACGCTGGTCGAACTGCGCGACGGCAAGGGCGAGATCGACGACATCGACAATCTCGGCAACCGTCGTGTGCGTTCGGTCGGCGAGCTGATGGAAAACCAGTACCGCGTCGGCCTGCTGCGCATGGAGCGCGCGATCAAGGAGCGTATGTCCTCGATCGAGATCGACACGGTGATGCCGCAGGACCTGATCAACGCCAAGCCGGCGGCTGCCGCCGTGCGCGAGTTCTTCGGTTCCTCGCAGTTGTCGCAGTTCATGGACCAGACCAACCCGCTGTCGGAAATCACCCACAAGCGCCGTCTGTCGGCGCTTGGACCGGGTGGTCTGACCCGCGAGCGCGCCGGCTTCGAGGTGCGCGACGTGCACCCGACGCATTACGGCCGCATCTGCCCGATCGAGACGCCGGAAGGCCCGAATATCGGTCTGATCAACTCGCTGGCGACCTTCGCACGCGTCAACAAGTACGGCTTCATCGAGAGCCCGTACCGCAAGATCGTCGATGGCAAGCTGACCAATGACGTCGTCTATCTGTCGGCGATGGAAGAGGCCAAGCACCATGTCGCGCAGGCCAACGCCGAGCTCGACAAGAATGGCGGTTTCGTCGACGAGTTCGTCATTTGCCGCAGCGCCGGCGAAGTGATGATGGCGCCGCGCGAAAACGTCGATCTGATGGACGTGTCGCCCAAGCAGATGGTGTCTGTGGCCGCGGCGCTGATCCCGTTCCTTGAGAACGACGACGCCAACCGCGCTCTGATGGGCTCGAACATGCAGCGTCAGGCCGTGCCGCTGGTGCGCGCCGAAGCGCCATTTGTCGGCACCGGCATGGAGCCGATCGTTGCTCGTGACTCGGGCGCCGCGATCGGCGCCCGCCGCGGCGGCATCGTCGACCAGGTGGACGCGACGCGTATCGTCATTCGCGCCACCGAGGATCTCGATCCCGGCAAGTCCGGCGTCGACATCTACCGGCTGATGAAGTTCCAGCGTTCGAACCAGAACACCTGCATCAACCAGCGTCCGCTGGTACGCATGGGCGACCGGGTCAACAAGGGCGACATCATTGCCGACGGTCCGTCGACTGAGCTCGGTGATCTGGCGCTCGGCCGTAACGTGCTGGTCGCGTTCATGCCGTGGAACGGCTACAACTACGAGGACTCGATCCTCCTGTCCGAGCGCATCGTCGCCGACGACGTCTTCACCTCGATCCACATCGAGGAGTTCGAGGTCATGGCGCGCGATACCAAGCTCGGACCGGAAGAAATCACGCGCGATATTCCAAATGTCTCGGAAGAAGCGCTGAAGAACCTCGACGAAGCCGGCATTGTCTATATCGGTGCTGAAGTTCAGCCGGGTGACATCCTGGTCGGCAAGATCACGCCGAAGGGCGAAAGCCCGATGACGCCGGAAGAGAAACTTCTGCGCGCCATCTTCGGCGAAAAGGCTTCGGACGTGCGCGACACCTCGATGCGCATGCCTCCGGGCACCTTCGGCACCGTCGTCGAGGTGCGCGTGTTCAATCGCCACGGTGTGGAGAAGGACGAGCGCGCCATGGCGATCGAGCGCGAGGAGATCGAACGCCTCGCCAAGGACCGCGACGACGAGCAGGCGATTCTGGACCGCAACGTCTACGCGCGCCTTTCCGACGTGCTCGTCGGCAAGGAAGCGATCGCTGGACCGAAGGGCTTCAAGAAGGGCTCGACGCTGTCCAGGGATACGCTCGACGAGTATCCGCGTTCGCAGTGGTGGCAGTTTGCCGTGGAGAACGAAAAGCTCCAGAGCGAACTGGAAGCCCTGCGTGGCCAGTACGACGACTCCAAGAAGGCGCTCGAACAGCGCTTCATGGACAAGGTCGAGAAGGTGCAGCGCGGCGACGAGATGCCTCCCGGCGTCATGAAGATGGTCAAGGTCTTCGTGGCCGTGAAGCGCAAGATGCAGCCCGGCGACAAGATGGCCGGCCGTCACGGCAACAAGGGTGTCGTGTCGCGGATCGTTCCCGTCGAGGACATGCCTTTCCTCGAGGACGGCACGCATGCCGATATCGTGCTCAACCCGCTGGGTGTGCCGAGCCGCATGAATGTCGGCCAGATCCTGGAAACGCATCTGGGCTGGGCATGCGCGGGCATGGGCAAGAAGATCGGCGAGCTGATCGACACGTACAAGGCGGCTGGCGACATCAAGCCGCTGCGCAAGACGCTCGAGAGCTTCATGCCGGCCAACGACCGCAACGAGCCGGTTCGCGAGTATGACGACGAGAGCATCGTTCGCCTCAGCGAGCAGATGCGCCGCGGCGTCTCGATCGCGACACCGGTGTTCGACGGCGCGCACGAGGCTGACATCAACATCATGCTGGAGCAGGCGGGCCTGCACACCAGCGGTCAGTCGCAGCTCTATGACGGACGCACCGGCGAGCCGTTCGATCGCAAGGTGACGATGGGCTACATCTACATGCTCAAGCTTCACCATCTCGTGGACGACAAGATCCACGCGCGTTCGATCGGTCCGTACTCGCTCGTTACCCAGCAGCCGCTGGGCGGCAAGGCGCAGTTCGGTGGCCAGCGCTTCGGCGAAATGGAGGTCTGGGCGCTGGAAGCCTACGGCGCCGCCTACACGCTGCAGGAAATGCTGACGGTGAAGTCCGACGACGTCGCAGGCCGCACCAAGGTCTACGAGGCGATCGTCCGTGGCGACGACACCTTCGAGGCCGGCATCCCGGAGAGCTTCAACGTGCTCGTCAAGGAAATGCGGTCTCTCGGCCTCAATGTCGAGCTGGAGAACACCAAGCTCGACGACAATCCTGTCCGGCTGCCCGACGCGGCCGAGTAAGGCTACGGCGCGCCGCGGAAAGCCGCGGCGCGCCTATCGAATTCTTCGGCCGGTGGCCGACAAAAGACGGCGGGCGTTTGGCCCGCGCTAGATGCAAGGGGTTTTCGAGGACCCCGAAAAGGAGAACGGCATGAACCAAGAGGTCATGAATCTCTTCAATCCCCAGGCGCCGGCGCAGGTGTTCGATTCCATCCGGATATCGCTCGCCAGCCCTGAGAAGATTCTGTCCTGGTCGTTCGGCGAGATCAAGAAGCCGGAGACCATCAACTACCGCACCTTCAAGCCGGAGCGTGACGGCCTGTTCTGCGCGCGCATTTTTGGCCCGATCAAGGACTACGAATGCCTGTGCGGCAAGTACAAGCGCATGAAGTACAAGGGCGTCATCTGCGAGAAGTGCGGCGTCGAAGTCACGCTGTCGCGCGTCCGCCGCGAGCGCATGGGCCATATCGAGCTCGCCGCGCCCGTCGCCCATATCTGGTTCCTGAAGTCGCTGCCGTCGCGCATCGGCACGCTGCTCGACATGACCTTGAAGGACATCGAGCGCGTCCTCTACTTCGAGAACTACATCGTCACCGAGCCTGGCCTCACCGCGCTGAAGGAGCACCAGCTGCTCAGCGAGGAAGAGTACATGATCGCCGTCGACGAATATGGCGAGGATTCGTTCACCGCCATGATCGGCGCCGAGGCCATCCATGACCTTCTGGCCGGCATGGATCTGGAGAAGATCGCAGGCGACCTGCGTTCGGAACTGGCTTCGACCACGTCCGAGCTCAAGCAGAAGAAGTATCTGAAGCGGCTCAAGGTCGTCGAGAACTTCATGGAATCCGGCAACCGTCCGGAATGGATGATCATGAAGGTGGTTCCGGTGATCCCGCCGGATCTGCGCCCGCTCGTCCCGCTGGACGGCGGCCGCTTCGCCACGTCGGACCTGAACGACCTCTACCGCCGCGTCATCAACCGTAACAACCGTCTGAAGCGGCTGATCGAGCTGCGCGCCCCCGGCATCATCGTGCGCAATGAAAAGCGCATGCTGCAGGAAGCCGTCGATGCGCTGTTCGACAACGGCCGTCGCGGCCGCGTCATCACCGGCGCCAACAAGCGTCCGCTGAAGTCGCTGTCCGACATGCTCAAGGGCAAGCAGGGCCGGTTCCGCCAGAACCTGCTCGGCAAGCGCGTCGACTATTCCGGCCGTTCGGTCATCGTCACCGGTCCGGAGCTCAAGCTGCATCAGTGCGGCCTGCCGAAGAAGATGGCGCTCGAGCTGTTCAAGCCCTTCATCTACGCCCGTCTTGACGCCAAGGGTTACTCCTCGACCGTCAAGCAGGCCAAGAAGCTGGTCGAGAAGGAGCGTCCGGAAGTCTGGGATATCCTCGACGAGGTCATCCGCGAGCATCCTGTGCTCTTGAACCGTGCGCCGACGCTGCACCGCCTCGGCATCCAGGCGTTCGAGCCGATCCTGATCGAAGGCAAGGCGATCCAGCTGCATCCGCTGGTCTGCACGGCCTTCAACGCCGACTTCGACGGCGATCAGATGGCCGTTCACGTGCCGCTGTCGCTGGAAGCGCAGCTTGAAGCCCGCGTGCTGATGATGTCGACCAACAACATCCTGCACCCGGCTTCCGGCGCGCCGATCATCGTGCCGTCGCAGGACATGGTTCTCGGTCTCTACTATCTCTCGATCGTCAACCAGAACGAGCCGGGCGAAGGCATGGTGTTTGCCGACATGGGCGAACTCCAGCACGCGCTCGAGACCAAGGCGGTGACGCTGCACGCCAAGATCAAGGGTCGCTTCCGCACGGTCGACGCCGAAGGCAAGGTCGTGTCGAAGATCCATGACACCACGCCCGGCCGCATGATCATCGGCGAGCTTCTGCCGAAGAACGTCAACGTGCCTTACGAGACCGCCAACCAGGAGATGACCAAGAAGAACATCTCCAAGATGATCGACACCGTCTACCGCCATTGCGGTCAGAAGGAGACGGTCATTTTCTGCGACCGCATCATGGCACTCGGCTTCGCTCATGCCTGCCGCGCCGGCATTTCGTTCGGCAAGGACGACATGCTGATCCCGGACGCCAAGATCAAGCTGGTCTCGGACACCGAGGCTTTGGCCAAGGAATACGAGCAGCAGTACAATGACGGTCTGATCACCCAGGGCGAGAAGTACAACAAGGTCGTCGACGCCTGGGCCAAGTGCTCGGAAAAGGTCGCCGACGAAATGATGGCCCGCATCAAGGCGGTCGAGTTCGAGGACAATGGCCGTCAGAAGCCGATGAACTCGATCTACATGATGTCGCACTCCGGTGCGCGTGGCTCGCCCACCCAGATGCGCCAGCTCGCCGGCATGCGCGGCCTGATGGCCAAGCCGTCGGGTGAAATCATCGAGACGCCGATCATCTCGAACTTCAAGGAAGGCCTGACCGTGCTCGAGTACTTCAACTCGACCCACGGCGCCCGCAAGGGTCTGGCCGACACCGCCTTGAAGACGGCGAACTCGGGTTACCTCACCCGTCGTCTGGTCGACGTGGCGCAGGACTGCATCGTCAACTCCGTCGACTGCGGCACCGACAAGGGCCTCACCATGCAGCCGATCGTCGATGCCGGCCAGGTCGTCGCTTCCGTCGGCCAGCGTGTGCTGGGTCGTACGTCGCTCGACGACATCACCCATCCGGTGTCGGGCGAGATCCTGGTCAAGGCCGGAACGCTGATGGACGAGCGCGACGTCGAACAGATCGAAAAGGCCGGCGTCCAGTCGGTTCGCATTCGCTCGGCACTGACCTGCGAAGTCAGGGTTGGCGTCTGCGCGGTGTGCTACGGTCGCGATCTGGCTCGCGGCACTCCGGTCAACCAGGGTGAAGCCGTCGGCGTCATCGCGGCGCAGTCGATCGGCGAGCCGGGTACCCAGCTCACCATGCGTACCTTCCACATGGGCGGCACCGCGCAGGTGGTGGACTCATCGTTCCTTGAAGCCTCGTATGAGGGCAAGGTCGAGATCCGCAACCGCAACGTGGTGCGCAACTCCGACGGCCAGCAGATGGTCATGGGCCGCAACATGGCGGTGCTGATCCTCGATGAAGCCGGCAAGGAGCGCGCCACGCACCGTCTCACCTATGGTTCGCGTATCTTCGTGGACGATGGCGACAAGGTGAAGCGCGGCCAGCGTATCGCCGAGTGGGATCCCTATACCCGTCCGGTCCTCACCGAAATCGAGGGCAGGGTGTCGTACGAGGATCTGGTCGACGGCATTTCCGTGCAGGAAACGGCCGACGAGTCGACCGGCATCACCAAGCGTGAGGTCATCGACTGGCGCTCGACGCCACGCGGCAATGACCTGAAGCCGGCGATTGCCATCCAGGACGCCAAGGGCAAGGTCGGCAAACTGTCGAAGGGTGGTGACGCCCGCTTCCTGCTCTCGGTCGAGGCCATTCTTTCGGTCGAGCCGGGTGCGCAGGTCCGCCCCGGCGACGTGCTGGCGCGTATCCCGATGGAAAGCGCCAAGACCAAGGACATCACCGGCGGTCTGCCGCGTGTTGCCGAACTGTTCGAGGCACGTCGTCCGAAGGATCACGCCATCATCGCCGAGATCGACGGCACGATCCGCTTCGGTCGCGACTACAAGAACAAGCGTCGCATCATCATCGAGCCGCATGACTCGACGCTTGAGCCGGTCGAATACCTGATCCCGAAGGGCAAGCCGTTCCATCTCCAGGACGGCGACGTCATCGAGAAGGGCGACTACATCCTCGACGGCAATCCGGCGCCGCACGACATCCTGGCGATCAAGGGCGTGGAGGCACTTGCTTCCTACCTCGTCAACGAAATCCAGGAAGTCTACCGCCTGCAGGGCGTGTCGATCAACGACAAGCACATCGAGGTGATCGTTCGCCAGATGCTGCAGAAGGTCGAGATCACCACGCAGGGCGACTCGACCTACATTCCGGGCGACCACGTCGACGTGATCGAACTGGAAGAGGTCAACGAGCGCCTGATCGAGGACGGCAAGAAGCCGGCCGAAGGTCAGCCGGTGCTGCTTGGCATCACCAAGGCCTCGCTGCAGACGCCGTCCTTCATCTCGGCCGCCTCCTTCCAGGAGACGACCAGGGTGCTGACGGAAGCCGCGGTTGCCGGCAAGACCGACATGCTGCAGGGGCTGAAGGAAAACGTCATCGTCGGCCGGCTTATCCCGGCCGGTACCGGCGGCACGATGAGCCAGATCCGGCGCATCGCCACCTCGCGCGACGAACTGATCATCGACGAGCGCCGCAAGGCCTCCGGTGTGGAAGTCGCCGAGCCGATGCTGACCGACATGGTCACCGCCGCGCAGTAAGCGCGACGGTAAAAATCTCAGGCAACAGGGCCGTCGGGGCAACCCGGCGGCCTATTTTCTTTGTGCGTTGAAGTCGCCAATTCATGACAGTGGCGACGGAGTGAGGGTGGTGCGTCGCTCGTGAGATGATCTGAGAATCGGAGCGAAGGTCGCTTCCTGCAACCTCGTTGCTCAGTCGAAAAACGCCTCGATCACATTGCGCTTGCCGAGCATGAAAGCATCGGCAACATGCTGGAGCGGAGCGAGATCGACATCCGAGGCGCCGGAACGGACAATCTCCGCGAAGCGCTTGTAGAGCATCGGATATTCCGCTTCCGGTTCGTCATGGACGACGCGGCCGTCGACGGCGAGTTTCGAGCCGCCGCCCGACAGCACCATCGCGCCCTTGTCGGTGTCGGCCAGGATGTCCCAGCTTTGCGGGCCGGTCTGGAGCCAGTCGAGTTCCATCGTCACTGGCAACCCGTTCGAGGTGCGGAAGGCGACGTGTGCCGCGACAGGAGCGTCGCGGTTCTCTGGAAAGTCGAGAACCGCCGAGGTGATGAACAGTGCCGGCAGGATGTGGGTCACGATCGACAGCGCATTGATGCCGGGGTCGAAGACGCCGAAGCCGCCGGGGGCCCAGATCCACTCCTGGTTCGGATGCCAGCGGCGCACATCTTCCTTCCAGTTGATGGCGGCCGAGTTGATGCGGGCTGAGCTTAGGAAGGTGCGGGCGGCCTCGACCGCCGGCGCATAGCGCGAGTGCCAGCTGGCGAACAGCGAGACGCCGTTTTTCACCGCCAATGCCTTCAGGTCCTCGACCTCGCTGACGGTGGCGCCCGGCGGCTTTTCCAGGAAGACATGTTTCTTCGCTTCGAGCGCGGTGCGCGCGGCGTCATAACGAAACTGCGGCGGCATGCAGAGCGCTACGGCCTCAAGCTCCGGCACCGCGTCGAGCATGGATTCGATATCGGGGAAATTCGGGATGTCATCCACCTTGCCATGCCGGCTGGCGGCCGCGATGAGGCGATAGTTCTGGTCTTTCGCCAGGGCCGGCAGGTGCTGGTCGCGGACGATCTTGCCGACGCCGACGATGCCTATCTTGATGGGCTGGGACACGGCCGCTCCGTCTGTTGGATGATGGTGAGCGTTTCTTATCAGAACACTTGCCCCGGGCAAGCCGAAGCCGGAAGGTCAGCCCCAGCTTTCCATCCGCCAGAAAGGCCTCGATTCGAAAGGCGAGGGCGCGGCGTCCTGGTTTCAGAGCGCCACGTCGAAAGTAACAATCGACACTTCGCCTTCGAGCGCGCCCTGGAAGGCGGAAAGATGCGGCTCCTCATCGGGCACGCCGTCCATATCGCCGATCTGGTCGAGCTCGGCCTCGGCGTAACCTTCCGCCGCAAGTGATTCGAGTGCCCGGCGCACCGCCGAATCGTCATCGGGGGCGACCAGCATCACGTGCACGCCTTCCGGCTTGCCGCCCTTCCTCTTCCACACCCTGCCGGTGATGATGGTGACCGGGCGTTCTTCATTGTCGTTCACGGGCCGATTCCTCCGGTCGAGGGGATCCTGACTGCTCATGCGGCTTTTTCGCATGAAAGCAGGGCCGCGCAACAGCCCAAAGCCGGTCACTTTCTTCCTCGCCCTTGCAAAATGGCGAAAGAAAATTACATGCGGTTTTCGCATGGCTGCCAAGCCCCGGCTTCAATGCAATATTTGCCACTCCGGGGTTGACGGTTCGCGGGCTTGCGAGTAGAAGCCGGCCAGTCAGAACCGATGTGAGGCTCTCCTTTCCGAAGCGACACGCTTTGGAGTTTGCTTCAAACAGGGTTCGTTTTACGAGCGAAAAGACATTTCCGGCGTGCACGAAGCGGCTTCCGCTTCCTCTGCCATTTGTTCGGGCAAGACCGCGAGGCGCGGTTTGTGGCCCGAATTTGCGTATGGAAATGACGCTTTGAGCGGCCCTGACCGGGCGAGACACGGAATTGAGAGACAAGAGGGTTTAATGCCTACCGTCAACCAGCTGATCCGCAAGCCGCGCATAGCGCCGGTGAAGCGCAACAAGGTCCCGGCCATGCAGCAGAACCCGCAGAAGCGGGGCGTCTGCACGCGCGTCTACACCACGACGCCGAAGAAGCCGAACTCGGCGCTGCGCAAGGTGGCCAAGATCCGCCTGACCAATGGTTTTGAAGTGATCGGGTACATCCCCGGCGAAGGCCACAACCTTCAGGAACACTCCGTGGTCATGATCCGCGGCGGCCGCGTCAAGGATCTTCCGGGCGTTCGCTACCACATCATCCGCGGCGTGCTCGACACGCAGGGTGTGAAGAACCGCAAGCAGCGTCGTTCGAAGTACGGCGCCAAGCGTCCGAAGTGACCGAAGCGTAGCGAAGGTCATCCCGGGCGCAGCGAAGCGACGATCCGGGATCAAGGCCACCACGCATAATTGAGGCAGAGAAAAAATGTCCCGTCGTCACAGTGCAGAAAAGCGTGAGATCAATCCGGACCCGAAGTTCGGCGATCTGATCGTCACCAAGTTCATGAACGCCGTCATGTATGACGGCAAGAAGTCGGTTGCCGAGACCATCGTCTACGGCGCGCTCGACCAGGTTCAGTCGAAGACCAAGCAGGAGCCGGTCACCGTCTTCCATCAGGCGCTCGACAATGTCGCGCCGCATGTGGAAGTGCGTTCGCGCCGCGTCGGCGGCGCCACCTACCAGGTTCCGGTCGATGTGCGCCCCGAGCGCCGTCAGGCCTTGGCCATCCGCTGGCTGATCGCTGCCGCCCGCAACCGCAATGAGACCACCATGGTCGACCGCCTCTCCGGCGAGCTGATGGATGCGGCCAACAACCGCGGCACGGCTGTCAAGAAGCGTGAAGACACCCACAAGATGGCTGAAGCCAACCGCGCTTTCGCGCACTACCGCTGGTAAAGCGCGAACGAGACTGAGAGGCAGCTACGATGGCCCGCGAATACAAAATCGAAGACTACCGCAATTTCGGTATCATGGCGCATATTGACGCCGGCAAGACGACGACCACCGAGCGCGTCCTCTATTACACGGGCAAGTCGCACAAGATCGGCGAAGTCCACGACGGCGCTGCCACCATGGACTGGATGGAGCAGGAGCAGGAGCGCGGCATCACCATCACGTCGGCCGCGACCACGACCTTCTGGAAGGGTCGCAGCGGCAAGATGTACCGCTTCAACATCATCGACACCCCCGGACACGTCGACTTCACCATTGAAGTCGAGCGTTCGCTGCGCGTTCTCGACGGCGCCATCGCGCTGCTCGATGCCAATGCCGGTGTCGAGCCGCAGACGGAAACCGTCTGGCGTCAGGCCGACAAGTACCGCGTGCCGCGCATGATCTTCTGCAACAAGATGGACAAGATCGGCGCTGACTTCTACCGCTCGGTCGAGATGATCGGTTCGCGCCTTGGTGCGCATGCCGTCGTCATGCAGCTGCCGATCGGCGCCGAGACCGAGTTCAAGGGCGTTGTCGACCTTGTCGAAATGAACGCGCTGGTCTGGCGCGACGAGACGCTGGGCGCTGCCTGGGACGTCGTCGAGATTCCCGCCGACCTCAAGGCCCGTGCGGAAGAATACCGCGAGAAGATGATCGAGGCCGCCGTCGAAATGGACGAGACGGCGCTCGAGAACTACCTCGAAGGCAAGATGCCGTCGAATGACGAGATCCGCGCGCTGATCCGCAAGGGCACCATCGCGGTGAAGTTCTATCCGATGTTCTGCGGCTCGGCCTTCAAGAACAAGGGCGTGCAGCCGTTGCTCGACGCCGTCGTCGAATATCTGCCGTCGCCGGCCGATGTTCCCGCCATCAAGGGCGTCGACGCCAAGACCGACGGCGAGATCGAGCGTCACGCCGACGACAACGAGCCGCTCTCGATGCTCGCCTTCAAGATCATGAACGACCCGTTCGTCGGTTCGTTGACCTTTGCCCGCATCTATTCGGGCAAGCTCACCAAGGGCATCTCGGTCGACAACACCGTCAAGGGCAAGAAGGAGCGCATCGGCCGCATGTTGCAGATGCATGCGAATTCGCGCGCCGACGTCGAAGAGGCTTTCGCCGGCGACATCGTCGCCCTGGCTGGCCTCAAGGACACGACCACCGGCGACACGCTCAGTGATCCGCTGCATCCGGTCATTCTCGAGCGCATGGAATTCCCCGACCCGGTCATCCAGATCGCGATCGAGCCGAAGACCAAGAACGACCAGGAAAAGATGGGCCTCGCCCTTCACCGTCTGGCCGCCGAGGATCCGTCCTTCCGCGTCAAGACCGACGAGGAAAGCGGTCAGACCATTATCTCCGGCATGGGCGAATTGCACCTCGACATCATCGTCGACCGCATGCGTCGCGAGTTCAAGGTCGAGGCCAATGTCGGCGCGCCGCAGGTGGCCTATCGCGAGACGATCACCCGCAAGCACGAGCAGGACTACACGCACAAGAAGCAGACCGGCGGTACCGGTCAGTTCGCTCGCGTCAAGATCCTCTTCGAGCCGAATCCGGACAGCAGCGAATTCCAGTTCGAGACCAAGATCGTCGGCGGCGCCGTGCCGAAGGAATACATCCCGGGTGTCGAAAAGGGCATCAACAGCGTCATGACGTCCGGTCCGTTCGCGGGCTTCCCGATGATCGGCGTCAAGGCGACGCTGATCGACGGCGCCTACCACGATGTGGACTCCAGCGTTCTGGCCTTCGAAATCGCTGGCCGCGCCTGCTTCCGTGAAGCCGCACCCAAGCTTGGCGTGCAGCTGCTCGAGCCGATCATGAAGGTCGAGGTGGTGACGCCGGAAGACTACGTCGGCAGCGTCATCGGCGACCTGAACGGCCGTCGCGGCCAGATCCAGGGCCAGGAAGCGCGTGGCGTTGCAGTTGTCATCAACGCGATGGTGCCGCTCGCCAACATGTTCAAGTACGTCGACAACCTGCGCTCGATGAGCCAGGGCCGCGCGGCCTACACGATGCAGTTCGATCATTACGAGCCTGTGCCGACCGCGGTCGCCCAGGAAGTCCAGAAGAAATACGCGTAACTCGAACGGGTTGCAGCAGTAACTTAATTCAAGGCCCGCACGGGCGAGCAGGATTGGAGACATCACATGGCAAAAGGTAAATTCGAGCGCACCAAGCCTCATGTGAACATTGGCACGATTGGTCACGTTGACCATGGCAAGACGTCGCTGACGGCGGCGATCACGAAGTATTTTGGCGAATACAAGCGCTATGACCAGATCGATGCGGCGCCGGAAGAGAAGGCGCGCGGCATCACGATCTCGACGGCTCACGTTGAATACGAGACGGCCAACCGCCACTACGCTCACGTCGACTGCCCCGGCCACGCCGACTATGTGAAGAACATGATCACCGGCGCCGCGCAGATGGACGGCGCGATCCTGGTTGTTTCGGCAGCCGACGGCCCGATGCCGCAGACCCGCGAGCACATCCTGCTTGCCCGTCAGGTCGGCGTGCCGTCGATCGTGGTGTTCCTGAACAAGGTCGACCAGGTTGATGACGCCGAGCTGCTCGAACTGGTCGAGCTCGAGGTTCGCGAGCTTCTGACCAAGAACGAGTTCCCCGGCGACGACATTCCGATCGTCAAGGGTTCGGCGCTGGCTGCCTTGGAAGATTCGGACAAGAAGATCGGCGAGGACGCGATCCGCGAGCTGATGGCGGCGGTCGATGCCTACATCCCGACGCCGGTTCGTCCGCTCGACAAGCCGTTCCTGATGCCGATCGAGGACGTGTTCTCGATCTCGGGCCGTGGCACGGTGGTGACTGGCCGCGTCGAGCGCGGCGTGGTCAAGGTCGGCGAGGAGCTGGAGATCATCGGCATCCGTCCGACGACCAAGACGACCTGCACGGGCGTCGAGATGTTCCGCAAGCTGCTCGACCAGGGCCAGGCTGGCGACAACATCGGCGCGCTGCTGCGCGGCGTTGACCGTGAAGGTGTCGAGCGCGGCCAGGTTCTGGCCAAGCCGGGCACGGTGAAGCCGCACAAGAAGTTCGTGGCCGAAGCCTACATCCTGACCAAGGACGAGGGTGGCCGCCACACGCCGTTCTTCACCAACTACCGTCCGCAGTTCTATTTCCGCACGACGGACGTGACCGGCATCGTGTCGCTGCCGGAAGGCACCGAGATGGTGATGCCGGGCGACAACATCACGGTCGATGTCGAGCTGATCGTGCCGATCGCCATGGAAGAGAAGCTGCGCTTCGCCATCCGTGAAGGCGGCCGCACCGTCGGTGCCGGCATCGTCGTCACCATCAAAGAGTAATTTGGACTTAAACCGATCTGTCGCGGGCGCAGGATATGCCCGCGCCGCGCCAGAACAAGGAAGTGACGCATGAACGGACAGAATATCCGCATCCGCCTGAAGGCGTTTGATCACCGCGTGCTCGACGCCTCGACAAAGGAAATCGTGTCGACGGCCAAGCGCACCGGTGCCAACGTTCGCGGCCCCATTCCGCTGCCGACGCGGATCGAAAAGTTCACGGTCAACCGGTCGCCTCACGTCGACAAGAAGAGCCGCGAGCAGTTCGAGATGCGCACGCACAAGCGTCTGCTCGACATCGTCGATCCGACCCCGCAGACGGTCGATGCTTTGATGAAGCTCGATCTGGCCGCCGGTGTGGACGTCGAGATCAAGCTCTAAGGGAATGAGAGCGCGGTAAGGGGCGGTGCCCCTGGCCCGGAACTCTAAAGGAATTGAACCGATGCGTTCAGGTGTGATTGCAAAGAAGGTGGGAATGACCCGCATCTATAACGATGCCGGGGAACATGTTCCCGTCACCGTTCTCCAGATGGAGAACTGCCAGGTCGTGGCGCAGCGCACGCAGGAGAAGAATGGCTACACCGCCGTTCAGCTCGGCGTTGGCCTTGCCAAGGTGAAGAACACGTCGAAGGCGATGCGCGGCCATTTCGCGACCGCTTCCGTCGAGCCGAAGGCGAAGGTCGCCGAGTTCCGCGTCTCCGCGGACAACATGATCGATGTCGGCGCCGAGATCACTGTCGAGCACTTCGTTCCCGGCCAGAAGGTCGATGTGACGGGCACGACGATCGGCAAGGGCTTCCAGGGCGTCATCAAGCGTCACCACATGGGTGGTGGCCGGGCGACCCACGGTAACTCGGTATCGCACCGTACGCACGGTTCGACCGGTCAGCGCCAGGACCCCGGCAAGGTGTTCAAAGGCAAGCATATGGCTGGCCACATGGGCGACACCCGCGTCACCACGCAGAATGTCGAGATCGTATCGACCGACGCCGACCGCGGCCTGATCCTGATCCGCGGTGCGGTTCCCGGATCGAAGGGCGCCTGGATCCTGGTCCGCGATGCGGCCAAGGTGGCACTGCCGGCCAATGCGCCGAAGCCCGCCGCGATCCGCCCGGTTGCGGCAGCTGCTAAGAACGAGGCTCCGGCCACAGAGGGAGCGGAATAATGGATCTCAAGATCACAACGCTTGGCGGCAAGGACGCCGGCAAGGTGAAACTCTCCGAGGAGATTTTCGGCCTTGATCCGCGCGAGGACATCCTGCAGCGCGTCGTGCGCTGGCAGCTCGCCAAGAAGCAGCAGGGCACGCACAAGGCCAAGGGCCGCGCCGAGATCGCGCGTACCGGCGCCAAGATGTACAAGCAGAAGGGTACGGGCCGCGCCCGCCACCATTCGGCACGCGCTCCGCAGTTCCGCGGCGGTGGCAAGGCCCACGGCCCGGTCGTCCGCAGCCACGAGCACGATCTGCCGAAGAAGGTTCGCGCGCTCGGCCTCAAGCATGCCCTCTCGGCCAAGGCCAAGAGCGCGTCGATCATCATCATCGACGAGCTGAAGCTGACCGAGGCCAAGACGAAGGCGCTGATCGCGAATTTCGCGACGCTGGGTCTGAGCAACGCACTGGTGATCGGCGGCGCCGAGCTTGACAAGAACTTCAAGCTGGCCGCGACGAACATCCCGAACATCGACGTGCTGCCCATCCAGGGCATCAACGTCTACGACATTCTGCGCCGCGGCACGCTGGTCCTTTCGAAGGCCGCCGTCGAGGCTCTCGAGGAGCGCTTTAAATGACCGACCTTCGTCACTACGACGTGATCGTCAGCCCGGCGATCACCGAAAAGTCGACCATGGCTTCCGAGCAGAACCAGGTCGTCTTCAACGTCGCCAAGAAGGCGTCGAAGCCGGAAATCAAGGCTGCCGTCGAAGCGCTGTTCGGCGTCAAGGTGATGGCCGTGAACACGCTTGTCCGCAAGGGCAAGATCAAGCGCTTCCGCGGCACGATCGGCCGCCAGAGCGACGTCAAGAAGGCGATTGTGACGCTGGCCGACGGCCAGTCGATCGACGTCGCGACGGGTCTCTGAGCAAGGCCGCGAGGACAGAACAATGGCACTGAAAAAATTCAACCCGGTAACGCCGAGCACCCGCCAGCTGGTCATCGTCGACCGCTCGGGCCTCTACAAGGGCAAGCCCGTCAAGGGCCTGACCGAAGGCCTGACCAAGTCGGGCGGCCGCAACAACCACGGTCGCATCACCGCCCGCTTCATCGGTGGTGGTCACAAGCGTTCGTACCGCATCATCGACTTCAAGCGCCGCAAGTTCGACGTCGTCGGCACGGTCGAGCGCATTGAATACGATCCGAACCGCACCGCCTTCATCGCGCTGATCAAGTACGACGATGGCGAGCTGTCCTACATCATCGCTCCGCAGCGTCTGGCTCCCGGCGACAAGATCGTGTCCGGTGAATCGGTCGATGTGAAGCCGGGCAATGCGATGCCGCTGGCATCGATGCCGGTCGGCACGATCGTCCACAACATCGAGCTGAAGCCGGGCAAGGGCGCTCAGGTTGCCCGTTCGGCAGGCGGTTATGGCCAGCTGGTCGGTCGCGACCAGGGCATGGCGATCCTGCGCCTCAACTCGGGCGAGCAGCGTGTCGTTCACGGCTCCTGCATGGCCACCGTCGGCGCCGTGTCCAATCCGGACCATGGCAACATCAACGATGGCAAGGCCGGCCGCACGGTTTGGCGCGGCAAGCGTCCGCACAATCGCGGCGTGACCATGAACCCGGTCGACCATCCGCACGGCGGTGGTGAAGGCCGCACCTCGGGTGGCCGTCATCCGGTCAGCCCCTGGGGCAAGCCGACCAAGGGCAAGAAGACGCGGTCCAACAAGGCGACCGACAAGTTCATCCTGCGCTCGCGCCATCAGCGCAAGAGCTAAGAAGAGGTAACGCCAAGTGACTCGTTCGATTTGGAAAGGCCCCTTCATTGACGGCTACCTTCTCAAGAAGGTGGACAAGGTTCGTGAAGGTGGTCGCAATGAGGTGATCAAGATGTGGAGCCGTCGCTCCACCATCCTGCCGCAGTTCGTCGGCTTCACCTTCGGTGTCTACAACGGCCAGAAGCATGTTCCCGTCTCGGTGAACGAGGACATGGTCGGTCACAAGTTCGGTGAATTCGCTCCGACCCGGACCTATTACGGTCACGGCGCGGATAAGAAGGCGAAGAGGAAATAATCATGGGCAAGGCCAAAGCTCCGCGCAGGCTTGCTGACAACGAAGCGCGCGCCGTGTTGCGCACGATCCGTATCAGCCCGCAGAAGCTGAACCTGGTTGCCGCGCTCATCCGCGGCAAGAAGGTCGCGACAGCGCTATCCGACCTCGAATTCTCGGCCAAGCGGATTTCCGGCACGGTCAAGAAGACGCTGGAATCGGCGATCGCCAACGCGGAAAACAACCACGACCTCGACGTCGATGCGCTGATCGTGGCGGAAGCCTATGTCGGCAAGTCGATCGTCATGAAGCGGTTCCATGCCCGTGGACGTGGTCGCGCCAGCCGTATCGAGAAGCCGTTCTCGCACCTCACGATCGTCGTTCGTGAAGTCGAAGAAAAAGGGGAGGCCGCATAATGGGCCAGAAAGTCAATCCGATCGGTCTTCGCCTCGGCATCAACCGCACCTGGGATTCGCGCTGGTTCGCGAACACCGGCGAGTACGGCAAGCTGCTCCACGAGGACATCAAGATCCGCAAGTATCTTGAGAAGGAACTCAAGCAGGCCGCGATCTCGAAGGTCGTGATCGAGCGTCCGCACAAGAAGTGCCGCGTCACCATCCACGCCGCGCGTCCGGGCCTGATCATTGGCAAGAAGGGCGCTGACATCGAGAAGCTTCGCAAGAAGCTGATGGAGATGACGAAGTCCGAGACGCACCTCAACATCGTCGAAGTGCGCAAGCCGGAGATCGACGCGACCCTGGTCGCCCAGTCGATCGCCCAGCAGCTCGAGCGCCGCATCGCGTTCCGCCGCGCCATGAAGCGTGCCGTTCAGTCGGCGATGCGCCTCGGTGCCGAGGGCATCCGCATCAACTGCGCCGGCCGTCTTGGCGGCGCCGAGATCGCGCGCATGGAATGGTACCGCGAGGGCCGCGTGCCGCTGCATACGCTGCGCGCCGATGTCGACTACGGCACGGCCGAAGCACATACGGCGTACGGCATCTGCGGCGTCAAGGTCTGGGTGTTCAAGGGCGAGATCCTCGAGCATGACCCGATGGCTTCGGAGCGTCGCGCCACTGAAGGCGACAATGCGCATGGCGGTGGTGGTGATCGCGAACGCGGTCGTCGTCGCGAAAACGCCTGAGACATTTAGGAATTTGGAGTTAGAACGATGCTGCAGCCAAAGCGCACAAAGTTCCGCAAGCAGTTCAAGGGCCGTATCCATGGTACCGCAAAGGGCGGCACCAACCTGGATTTCGGTGGTTTCGGGCTGAAGGCGCTTGAGCCGAACCGCGTCACCGCGCGTGAGATCGAGGCGGCCCGCCGCGCGATCACTCGCGAAATGAAGCGCGCTGGTCGCGTCTGGATCCGTATTTTCCCGGACGTGCCGGTCACTTCGAAGCCGACCGAAGTTCGTATGGGTAAGGGCAAGGGCGCGGTCGACTACTGGGCGGCGCGCGTCAAGCCCGGCCGCATCATGTTCGAGATCGACGGCGTCAATGAAGAAACCGCCCGTGAGGCACTGCGTCTCGGCGCGGCCAAGCTCTCGGTCAAGACGCGCTTCGTGCAGCGCATCGCAGAATAAGGACGGGCTGATCATGAAAGCCGAAGACATCCGGACCAAGACCCAGGACCAGCTGACCGACGACCTGGCCAGCCTGAAGAAGGAGCAGTTCAACCTGCGCTTCCAGAAGGCCACCGGCCAGCTCGAGAAGACCGCACGCGTGAGGCAGGTCCGCAAGGACATCGCGCGTATCAAGACCATCGCTGCGGAAAAGTCCGCGGCTAAGAAGGCTTAAGGACGAAAACCATGCCAAAGCGCATTCTGCAGGGCACCGTCGTCAGCGACAAGAACGAGAAGACGGTTGTCGTCAAGGTCGAACGGCGCTTCACGCATCCCGTGATGAAGAAGACCGTGCGCATGACCAAGAAGTACAAGGCGCACGACGAAAACAACGCCCACAAGGTTGGCGATCAGGTGTTCATCCAGGAATCGAAGCCGATTTCCAAGGATAAGCGCTGGATCGTCGTGTCTTCGGACCAGGCGTAAACAAACGAATTTTGGACAGACCGGGGAGGGGCTTTGAGCCCGTCCCGTTAGAAAAGAAGAAGGCGGCCAGTCATGATTCAGATGCAAACAAACCTCGACGTCGCGGATAATTCCGGCGCCCGTCGTGTCATGTGCATCAAGGTGCTGGGCGGCTCGAAGCGGAAATACGCTTCCGTGGGCGACATCATCGTGGTGTCGATCAAGGAAGCCATTCCGCGCGGCCGCGTGAAGAAGGGCGATGTGATGAAGGCGGTCGTGGTTCGCACGGCCAAGGACATCCGCCGCCCGGACGGCAGCGTGATCCGTTTCGACAAGAACGCGGCCGTTCTCGTCGACAACAAGAAAGAGCCGATCGGCACGCGTATCTTCGGACCGGTTCCGCGCGAACTCCGCGCCAAGAACCACATGAAGATCATCTCGCTCGCGCCTGAAGTGCTGTAAGGAGCCGGACCAATGCAAAAGATTAGAAAAGGCGACAAGGTCGTCGTGCTGGCCGGCAAGGACAAGGGCCGTTCGGGCGAAGTCCTCTCGGTGCAGCCGAAGGAAGACACCGCGCTGGTGCGCGGCGTCAACATGATCCGTCGTCACCAGAAGCAATCCCAGTCCCAAGAGGGCGGGATCATAACCAAGGAAGCGCCGATCCAGCTGTCGAACATCGCGCTGGCCGACCCCAAGGATGGAAAGCCGACCCGCGTCGGCTTCATCTTCCAGAAGGACGGCAAGAAGGTGCGCGTCGCCAAGCGCTCGGGAGAAGTCATCAATGGCTAAGGCTCAATCCAAGCAGGCGACTGCCCAGAACACGCCGCGTCTCAAGCAGGTCTACAACGAGACCATTCGCAAGGCGCTGCAGGAGCAGTTCGGCTACGAGAACGAGATGCAGGTTCCGCGCATCGACAAGATCGTGCTGAACATGGGCGTCGGCGAAGCGACGGGCGATTCGAAGAAGCCTTCGATCGCCGCCGAGGACCTGGCGATGATCGCCGGCCAGAAAGCCGTCGTCACCCGCGCTCGCAACTCGATCGCCGGCTTCAAGGTCCGCGAGAAGATGCCGATCGGCGCCAAGGTCACGCTGCGCAAGGAACGCATGTACGAGTTCCTCGACCGCCTCGTGAACATCGCACTGCCACGCGTCCGCGACTTCCGCGGGCTGAATCCGAAGAGCTTCGATGGCCGTGGCAACTACGCCATGGGCATCAAGGAACACATCGTGTTCCCGGAGATCAACTACGACAAGGTTGATCAGATCTGGGGCATGGACGTCATCGTTTGTACGACTGCGAAGACGGACGACGAAGCCAGGGCATTGCTCAAGGCCTTCAACTTCCCCTTCCGCCAGTAACGGCAGCGAGAAAAGGAAAAATCTGAAATGGCAAAGACCAGCTCAGTCGAGAAGAATAACAGGCGCCGCAAGCTTGCCGACCAGTACGGTCCCAAGCGTGCAGCCCTCAAGGCGATCATCATGGATCAGTCCAAGCCGATGGAGGAGCGCTTCCGCGCTCAGCTCAAGCTTGCTGCCTTGCCGCGCAACTCGGCCAAGATCCGCATCCGTAACCGCTGCGAAGTCACCGGCCGTCCGCGCGCCTACTATCGCAAGCTCAAAGTATCGCGCATCGCGCTTCGTGATCTCGGCAACAACGGCCAGATCCCGGGCCTGGTCAAGTCGAGCTGGTAAGGAGGACATAACATGTCATTGAGCGATCCTCTCGGCGATATGCTGACCCGCATCCGCAACGCGTACGGCCGCAAGAAGTCGAGTGTTTCGACGCCGGCTTCGCGTCTGCGCACCCGCGTCCTCGACGTGCTGAAGGCTGAAGGCTACATCCGCGACTACAGCCAGACCGACTTCGACAACGGCAAGTCCGAAATCGAAATCGAGCTGAAGTATTTCGACGGTGCGCCGGTCGTGCGCGAAATCGCCCGCGTCTCGAAGCCTGGCCGCCGCGTCTATGTTTCGGCCAAGTCGATCCCGCACGTCGCCAACGGCCTCGGCATCGCCATTCTTTCGACACCGAAGGGCGTGATGGCCGACCACGAAGCGCGCGAACAGAACGTCGGCGGTGAAATCCTCTGCCAGATCTTCTGATCTGGCGTGTGACCGGCAAAATCGGAATCCGGTCTTCGGGATCATGCCCGAAGACAGAGACCTGAAACAAGAGAAGTGACGAGGACAACAAAATGTCTCGTATTGGAAAGAAACCCGTTTCGCTGCCGCAGGGCGTGACCGCGACCGTCAACGGCCAGACCGTGACGGCGAAGGGCCCCAAGGGCGAGCTGAAGTTCGTGGTGAACGAAGAAGTCCTGGTCAAGATGGAAGGCAGCGAGATCGCTGTCCAGCCGCGCGACCAGACCAAGACGGCCCGTTCCAAGTGGGGCATGTCGCGCACGCAGATCGTCAATATCCTGCAGGGTGTCAAGGACGGCTTCGAGAAGAAGCTCGAGATCACCGGCGTCGGCTATCGCGCCGCGATGCAGGGCAAGAACCTGCAGCTGGCCCTTGGCTTCAGCCATGATGTCGTTTACGAGACCCCGGTCGGCATCACGATCACTGTGCCGAAGCCGACGGAAATCACCGTGACCGGCATCGACAAGCAGCAGGTCGGCCAGGTTGCCGCCGAGATCCGCGAATATCGCGGTCCCGAGCCCTACAAGGGCAAGGGTGTCCGCTACGCTGGCGAGAAGATCGTCCGCAAGGAAGGCAAGAAGAAGTAGTGGGCTTGGCCCCGGAAAGTTGAAGACTTTTCGGAAAGGACCAAGCTAAAGAGATGCAACGCCGCGGGGAGCGGTCGCGGGAGGCGCTTTCGCCTACCGCATAGGGCGGCCCCCGTTTTTTGAAGGCAAGGAACTACCATGGCCACCAAGGAATCCATCCAGCGCCGCGCGCAGCGCGTCCGTCGTCAGATCAAGAAGGTCGCCGGTGAGCGTCCACGTCTGTCGGTCCACCGCACGTCGAAGAACATCTATGTGCAGGTCATCGACGACGCCAAGGGTCACACCATCGTCGCGGCCTCGACGCTCGAGAAGGACCTCAAGGGTTCGCTCAAGACCGGCGCCGACACCGCCGCCGCCGCCGCGATCGGCAAGCTGATCGCCGAGCGCGCCACCAAGGCCGGCGTCAAGGAAGTCGTCTTCGACCGTGGCGCCTACATCTATCACGGCCGCGTCAAGGCGCTCGCCGAGGCTGCCCGTGAAGGTGGTCTGAGCTTCTAGGCATGATCCCGAAAAGTTGCAGACTTTTCGGATAAGGATCATGCGAAGGGAAAAATGACTTTCGCCCCCGGTGACCCACAGAGGCGCCGGATCTTATCAGCAACCGTGCTTCCGGAAAAAAACAAGGAACAGGATATGGCACAGGAACGTAGGGATGGCGGCCGCGGCCGCGATCGTGAAGAGCGCGATGACGGCATGGTGGACAAGCTCGTCCACATCAACCGCGTCGCCAAGGTCGTCAAGGGCGGCCGTCGCTTCGGTTTTGCAGCACTCGTCGTCGTCGGCGACCAGAAGGGCCGTGTCGGCTTTGGTCACGGCAAGGCGCGCGAAGTGCCGGAAGCTATCCGCAAGGCAACTGAATCGGCCAAGCGCGACATGATTTTCGTGCCGCTGCGCTCGGGCCGCACGCTGCACCACGACGTCGAGGGACGTTGGGGCGCTGGCCGTGTCCTGCTGCGCGCCGCCAAGCAAGGTACCGGCATCATCGCCGGTGGCCCGATGCGCGCTGTCTTCGAGACGCTCGGCATGCATGACGTGGTCGCCAAGTCGATGGGTTCGTCGAACCCGTACAACATGGTTCGCGCCACGTTCGACGCGCTGAAGAGCCAGATGCATCCCAAGGATGTGGCTGCCGCGCGCGGCATCAAGTATTCGACCCTTCAGGCCCGCCGCGGCACCGCCGTTGCGGCTGAAGAATAGTCGACGCTGACCAGGGAATTTGACCATGGCCAAGAAAGCAACCAAGACCATCACCGTTGAGCAGATCGGTTCGCCGATCCGCCGTCCCAAGGAGCAGCGCGCGACGCTGGTCGGGCTCGGCCTCAACAAGATGCACAAGCAGCGCACGCTGGAAGATACGCCCTCCGTGCGCGGCATGATCGCCGCCGTCCAGCATCTCGTCCGCGTCGTGGACGAGGGCTGAGCTAAAGCGCAGGAGAACCCAGATGAAACTCAACGATCTGCGTGACAAGGACGGCGCGACGCACTCCAAGAAGCGTCTCGGCCGCGGCATCGGCTCCGGCTCCGGCAAGACCGGTGGTCGCGGCGTCAAGGGCCAGAAGGCGCGCTCCGGCGTTGCCATCAACGGCTTCGAGGGTGGCCAGATGCCGCTCTATCGGCGTCTGCCGAAGCGTGGCTTCAACAACATCTTCGCCAAGAGCTTCACCGTTGTGTCGCTTGCCCGTATCCAGGTCGCCATCGACGCCAAGAAGCTTGATGCCAAGGCAACCGTGACGGCTGAATCGCTCGTTGCCGCCGGCGTCATTCGCCGCGTCAAGGACGGCGTGCGCATCCTCTCCGACGGCGAGATCAAGGCGAAGCTCGCCTTTGACGTTGCCGGCGCCTCCAAGGCCGCGATCGAGAAGATCGAAAAGGCCGGCGGCTCGGTCAAGCTGCCGGAAAAGGCAGCTGCCGAGTAACGGCAATTTGAAGCGCGATCGGCAAGAGTGGGATCCGTTTTTGCTCACGATTGCGCTTTGATCTGCTCAATTAGGCGGCCGCGTCAACGCGGCCGCTTGCATGTTTAGAGCCCGGAGCTTATCTCGTGAGCTTCGGTGAAACGCACCGCCTGACCTTCGGGCCATCAAGCGTTACCAAGCGGAGAATCAGGCATGGCTTCGGCTGCTGAACAACTAGCCTCGAATCTGAATTTCTCGGCCTTCGCCAAGGCGGAGGACCTGAAGAAACGCATCTGGTTCACCATCGGCGCGTTGCTCGTCTATCGCCTCGGCACTTATATTCCGCTTCCCGGCATCAATCCCGACGCCTTCGCGCAGGCCTTCTCCTCGCAGAGCAAGGGTGTGCTCGGCATGTTCAACATGTTCGCCGGCGGTGCCGTGCAGCGCATGGCGATCTTCGCGCTGGGCATCATGCCGTACATTTCCGCCTCCATCATCATGCAGCTGATGACCTCGGTCATACCGTCGCTGGAAGCGCTGAAGAAGGAAGGCGAGCAGGGCCGCAAGGTCATCAACCAGTACACACGCTACGGCACCGTGCTTTTGGCGCTGGTTCAGGCCTATGGCATTTCGGTAGGCCTGGAGAACGGCAACGGCATCGTCAATGATCCCGGCATGTTCTTCCGCCTGTCGACCGTCGTCACTCTGGTCGGCGGCACCATGTTCCTGATGTGGCTCGGCGAGCAGATCACCGCGCGCGGCATCGGCAACGGCATTTCGCTGATCATCTTCTCCGGCATCGTCGCCGGCCTGCCGCGCGCCATTTCCGGCACGCTGGAGCTTGGCCGCACCGGCGCCTTGTCGACCGGCCTGATCCTGGCGATCATCGTCCTGGCCATCGTCGTCATCGCCCTCATCGTGTTCTTCGAACGTGCCCAGCGCCGCCTGCTGATCCAGTATCCGAAGCGTCAGGTCGGCAACCGCATGTTCCAGGGCGACACCTCGCATCTGCCGCTGAAGCTCAACACATCAGGCGTTATTCCGCCGATCTTCGCCTCCTCGCTGCTGTTGCTGCCGGCCACCGTCGCCGGCTTCTCGCAGACGACCAACATGCCGGCCTGGGCGAGCACCATCCTGGCTTCGCTCGGCCACGGTCAGCCGCTCTACATGGCATTCTATGCGGCGATGATCGTGTTCTTCGCCTTCTTCTATACTGCGATTGTCTTCAACCCGAAGGACACCGCCGATCAGCTCAAGAAGCATTCGGGCTTCATCCCGGGCTATCGTCCGGGCGAGCGCACCGCCGATTACATCGATTACGTCCTCACCCGCATCACCGTCGTCGGCGCCATCTATCTGGTGCTGGTGTGCCTGCTGCCGGAGTTCCTGATCTCGGCGACTGGCGTACCATTCTACCTTGGTGGCACATCGCTTCTGATCGTGGTCAGTGTCACGCTCGATACGGTTGCGCAGATTCAGGGACACCTGATCGCGCACCAGTATGAAGGCCTGATCAAGAAGTCGAAGCTGCGCGGGGGGAAGAAAGCCAGATGAGGTTGATTTTGCTTGGGCCGCCAGGGGCGGGCAAGGGGACACAAGCACAAAGACTGGTAGAAAAACACGGCATACCCCAGCTTTCGACGGGCGACATGCTGCGTGCTGCCGTCCAGGCCGGTACCGAAGTCGGCAAGCGCGCCAAGGCGGTGATGGATGCTGGTGAACTGGTGTCCGATGCCATCGTCAATGCGATCGTCGCCGAGCGTATCGATCAGGTCGATTGCGCGAAGGGGTTCATCCTCGACGGATACCCGCGAACCCTGGTGCAGGCGGACGCGGTGGAAGCAATGCTCTCGGATCGTTCCCAGGGCCTGGATGCCGTCATCGAACTTGTCGTCGACGACAAGGCGCTGGTTGGTCGAATCGTCAAGCGCGCCGATGAGGCACAGGCCGCCGGTCTGCCCGTACGCAAGGACGATAATCCGGCCGTGTTCGAGGAACGCCTGCGAGAGTACTACAAGAAGACGTCGCCGCTGATTGGCTACTATTATGCCAAGGGCAAGCTCAGGAGCGTCGACGGCATGGCCGACATCGATCAGGTGACGGAGCAGATCGAGGCAGTGCTCAAGGCGGCAACGCGGCGAAATTAACGATTGCGCTTGACGGGAGCGGTTCGCTGCGGTATGGCGGCCCGTCTTCCTATCAGGCATGGGCTTTGCTTGTCCGCAAGGGCAAGGCAGCCGCTTTGAACTGGAAACTCCCGCATGGGCCGGCCTCCACCGGACGCGGGGCAACTTAAGATAGCGCCGGGTCTTCCTTGTCTTGAAGGTTGGCCGGCCCAAATGGAGAAGAGAAGAACATGGCTCGTATAGCCGGCGTTAACATTCCGACCAACAAGCGTGTCGTCATCGCGCTTCAGTACATTCACGGCATCGGCAAGAAGTTCGCCCAGGAGATTGTCGACAAGGTCGGCATCCCGGCCGAACGTCGCGTCAATCAGCTCACCGACGCGGAAGTGCTGCAGATCCGCGAAACGATCGACCGCGACTATCAGGTCGAGGGCGACCTGCGCCGTGAAGTGTCGATGAACATCAAGCGGCTCATGGACCTCGGCTGCTACCGTGGCCTGCGTCACCGCCGCTCGCTGCCGGTTCGCGGCCAGCGCACGCATACCAATGCGCGCACCCGCAAGGGCCCGGCCAAGTCGATCGCCGGCAAGAAGAAGTAAGTTTCGGACGGCTTGTCCGTCTCGCCCGGCAGCTTCGGCTGCCGGTTGCGTTTTCCCGGCAACTGAAAAACGGGAAGGGTGGAGCCGCTGGCATTACGGCGGTGTAGAGATCAACTGAAAGGACTGTCATGGCCAAGGAAGCCGCTCGTGTTCGCCGTCGCGAACGCAAGAATATCTCGTCGGGCGTTGCCCACGTCAATTCGACCTTCAACAACACGATGATCACCATCACCGACGCGCAGGGCAATTCGATTGCCTGGTCGTCGGCCGGTGCCCAGGGCTTCAAGGGTTCGCGCAAGTCGACCCCGTTTGCCGCCCAGATGGCTGCCGAGGACGTTGCCAAGAAGGCCCAGGAACACGGCATGCGCATGCTCGAAGTTGAGGTCTGCGGACCCGGCTCCGGTCGTGAATCGGCGCTGCGCGCCCTGCAGGCGGCCGGCTTCACCATCACCTCGATCCGTGATGTGACGCCGATCCCGCACAATGGTTGCCGCCCGCGCAAGAAGCGCCGCGTCTAAAAAATTACCGAACGCCGCGCGAACGCCAAGAGCGTTCCTCCGCGGTATTCCAGGTCGCCCGCCACGATTGGATGGTGGCGGGTCAACGGAAGGAAAGCATCATGATCCAGAAAAATTGGCAGGAACTGATCAAGCCGAACAAGATCGAGTTCTCGTCGAAGAAGAAGACACTGACCACTCTGGTCGCCGAGCCGCTCGAGCGCGGCTTTGGCCTCACGCTGGGCAACGCGCTGCGTCGCGTGCTTCTATCTTCGCTGCGCGGTGCGGCTGTTACCGCCGTGCAGATCGACGGTGTTCTGCATGAATTCTCGTCCATCGCCGGTGTGCGCGAGGACGTGACCGACATCGTCTTGAACATCAAGGAAATCGCCATCCGCATGGAAGGCGATGGCCCCAAGCGCATGGTCGTTCGCAAGCAGGGACCGGGTGCGGTTCTCGCCGGCGACATCCAGACGGTTGGCGACGTCGAGATCCTCAACCCCGACCACGTCATCTGCACGCTGGACGAAGGCGCTGAAATCCGCATGGAATTCACCGTCGACACCGGCAAGGGCTACGTGCCGGCGGACCGCAACCGCGCCGAGGACGCGCCGATCGGCCTCATCCCGGTCGACAGCCTCTATTCGCCGGTCAAGAAGGTCTCCTACAAGGTCGAGAACACCCGCGAGGGCCAGGTTCTCGACTATGACAAGCTGACCATGACGATCGAGACCGACGGTTCGATCACCGGCGAGGACGCGGTGGCTTTCGCCGCTCGCATCCTGCAGGACCAGCTCGGCCTGTTCGTCAACTTCGACGAACCGCAGAAGGAAGTCGCGGCGGAAGCCGTCACCGAGCTCGCCTTCAACCCGGCGCTGCTTAAGAAGGTCGACGAACTCGAGCTTTCGGTGCGTTCGGCCAACTGCCTGAAGAACGACAACATCGTCTATATCGGCGATCTGATCCAGAAGACCGAAGCCGAGATGCTCCGCACCCCGAACTTCGGCCGCAAGTCGCTGAACGAGATCAAGGAAGTGCTGGCGGCGATGGGCCTGCACCTCGGCATGGAAGTGCCGGACTGGCCGCCGGAAAACATCGAAGACCTCGCCAAGCGTTACGAAGACCAATATTGAGCATGAATTCCAAGGATCGGCGGCGTGGGCCGCTCGATCCGACGGTCATGCGGAAAACCATCAGAGGCCGCGGCCTCTTGAACAACTGAAGAAGGAAAAGAGCCATGCGCCACGGTTTTAAAGGCCGCCGCTTCGCCCGCAGCATTAGCCATCGCAAGTCGATGTTCGCCAACCTCGCCGTGTCGCTGCTCGAGCATGAGCAGATCGTCACCACCCTGCCGAAGGCGAAGGACCTGCGTCCGATCGTCGAGAAGCTGGTGACGCTCGGCAAGCGCGGCGACCTGCACGCCCGCCGCCAGGTCATTGCCCAGATCGGCAATGAAGGCGTCGTCAAGCGCCTGTTCGACACCATCGCCCCGCGCTACGCCAACCGCAACGGCGGCTACCTGCGTATCATGAAGGCTGGCTTCCGCCACGGCGACAATGCCGCGATGGCGGTCATCGAGTTCGTCGACCGCGACACCTCGGCCAAGGGCGCCGGCGACCGCGCCCGCATCGAGGCGGAAGGCACCGACGAGGAAGCTGCGGCCGCATAAGGCCCCCGTCTTTCCGGAATGAATTGAAGGGGCCTGCGGGCCCCTTTTGTTTGCTGGTGGTTAGCGTCTGCCCGCCAAGATCAGGTAGTGGCTTCCGCTTAACAGCTTCCAATTGAACGCTCCCGGTACCTCTTCGGTCTTCGGGTGTGGATAGGAATAGATGCTGTCGAGAACAGCCTGAGAGTCGATCTTCATGATCAGTTGCGACATGGGGACATTGCTCAAATATGTTTCGGCGTCTTGGCCATCCTTCAAGTTGGCATCGACGCGAAAGTGTATCTGAACCGGTCCAGCGCAGATGTTCAGCAAGATGTCATCGCCGGAAGCTGCGTAGAAAATTTTGACCTGATTTGGAGCCCATAGGCCGGCATCCAGGAATTGCGATGGCTTTGTCTTTCCGCTGAACCCATCCAGCGAAAGCGCAAGGCGATTGGTGAGAACCTCCAGGTCGCCTTTGAGGTAACCGGCCTCTTCGATTTGAAACCAGTTCATCTGGCGAGGCGCCTCGACATCAAAGGAAATTTCGAGTTTTCCAAACGTCCAGTAATCTGGATCGGCATGCTCAGGCGTCCCGAGCACTGTGACAATCTCGGTCATTGTCATGTCGGGAGAGATCGCGCCCAGTTTGCCGGTCTTCAAAAAGTCACGGAATGACACCAGTTGTTTTTCATGAGGCCGACGAGGTTTCCGTTTCAAAATCAGCTGTAGCTGTTTTTGCTGCTTAAAATAATCGGATTTCAGTGGCTTAGCCTTTCATTTTGCACAATCGTCGGGACAATGCGCCCGAACTCGCCTTGGAGGATTCGCGAATGCGCGCCAAAAGACTGTCCCTTGTTCTGCTCTGCGCCATGCTGGCGTTCGCAGCCGCGCCGGCAGTCAGGCAGACTCTTGCCGAGGATGCCCCCAAGGCAGATCCGGGACTTTCAGACGTGCTGACCGACCTGCTGCATGGCGTGGAAGGCGAGAACACCACTTCGGGACCTGACAAGCGCGTGCCCTTCGGCCGCGAGGAGGTGCAACTGTCGTTCGCGCCGCTGGTCAAGCAGACAGCGCCCGCCGTGGTCAATGTCTATGCCTCACAGACGGCCAAGGTCACGTCGCCTTTTGAAGGCGATCCGTTCTTCGAGGAGTTTTTCGGCCGCGCGCAGCCACGGGCGCAGTCTTCGCTGGGCTCGGGCGTGCTTGTCGATCCAAGCGGCGTCATCGTCACCAATTTCCACGTCATCAAGGACGCCGACGAGGTCAAGGTGGCGACCGCTGATGGGCGCGAATTCACCAGCAAGGTGATGCTGAAAGATGAGACGCTCGATCTTGCCGTGCTCAAGATCGAATCCGACAAGCCGTTCCCCGTCATCGCTATTGGCGATTCAGATGCGCTCGAGGTCGGCGACCTGGTGTTGGCCATCGGTAATCCCTTCGGCGTCGGACAGACCACGACGAGCGGTATCGTTTCCGCACTTGCCCGCAGCCATATCGGCGTTTCGGATTCGGGCTATTTCATCCAGACCGACGCCGCCATCAATCCCGGCAATTCCGGTGGTGCGCTGATCAACATGGGTGGCCAGTTGGTCGGCATCAACACCGCCATCTACAGCCGCAGCGGCGGCTCGATCGGCATCGGCTTTGCCATCCCCGCCAATATGGTGCGGGCGTTTGCCGATGCCGCCAAGGCCGGCCTCGATTTCTTCGAGCGGCCCTATATCGGCGCCGAGTTCGAAGCGGTGACGCCGCAGATCGCCGAATCGCTTGCCATGGAGAAGCCGACCGGTGCGCTGGTGTCTTCGGTCGACGCGGCGGGCCCCGCGGGCAAGGCAGGGCTGAAGCCTGGCGATGTCGTGCTGCAGATCAACGGCAAGCCTGTCGAGAGCATCGAGGCGCTGGACTATCGCATGGCGACGCTGTCGATCGGCACCAAGGCCAACTTCGCGATCCTGACCAAGGGACAACAAGCGGCGATGGACATCGCGCTGGAACGCGCGCCGGAGGGTGCGAAAGCCTCGGAAGTGACGCTGCATGGCCGCAGCCCGTTCTCGGGCGCCAAGGTCGCGGAACTGTCGCCGCGGCTAGCCCAGAAGCTTGGACTGCGCACCGACCTCAAAGGCGTGACGGTGATCGATATCAACCGCGATTCGCCGGCCGCCGATTTCGGCTTCCAGCCCGGCGACATCGTGCGCGAGGTGAACGGCACGACCATCGATACCGCGGCAACGCTTGCGCAGGTCGCTCAGCAGGATACGCGCTGGTGGCGCTTTACCGTCGAGCGCGGCGGGCAGATACTACGTCAGGTGTTGCGTTATTAGAGCACGGGCCCGTGCAATCGGGCTCATGCTCCAACCAAAAAGAAGTGCATGGCCGATCTGTTCAGCGTCGACGAACCGGAAAAGGCACCGCCCGGGCGGCCGCTGGCCGACAGGCTGCGGCCAAGAAACCTCGGTGAGGTCGTTGGCCAGGAACATCTGACCGGCCCTGACGGCGCGCTGACCCGCTTGATCGGCTCCGGTTCGCTGGGCTCGATGATCTTCTGGGGACCGCCCGGCACCGGCAAGACCACGGTGGCACGGTTGCTTGCCGGTGAAACCAGCCTTGCCTTCGAGCAGATATCGGCGGTGTTCTCCGGCGTCGCAGACCTGAAGAAGGTGTTCGAAGCAGCCAAGCTGCGCCGCGCCAACGGCCGCCAGACCTTGTTGTTCGTCGACGAGATCCATCGCTTCAACCGCGCGCAGCAGGATGGCTTCCTGCCGGTCATGGAAGATGGCACCGTGGTACTCGTCGGTGCCACCACCGAAAATCCGTCCTTCGAGCTCAACGCGGCTCTATTGTCACGCGCGCGCGTGCTGGTCTTTCACTCGCTCGGCGAGGAGAGCATCGCCAAGCTTATGGCGCGGGCGGAGGACATCGAGGGCAGGGCGCTGCCGCTCGATGACGAGGCGAAGGCGATGCTCATCCGCATGAGCGATGGCGACGGCCGCGCGTCGCTGACACTCGCCGAAGAGGTCTGGCGCGCCGCCAAGCCGGGCGAGATATTCAATGCCGAAGGGCTGCAGCGCATCGTCCAGCGCCGCGCGCCGATCTACGACAAGGGCCAGGACGGTCACTACAACCTGATCTCGGCGCTGCACAAATCGGTGCGCGGCTCCGATCCCGACGCCGCGCTCTATTATCTCGCGCGCATGTTCGATGCCGGCGAGGATCCGCTCTATCTCGGCCGCCGGCTGGTGCGCATGGCGATGGAGGATATTGGCCTTGCCGATCCGCAGGCGCTGGTCATCGCCAACGCCGCCAAGGATGCTTACGACTATCTTGGCTCGCCCGAGGGCGAACTCGCCTTTGCCGAGGCCACCGTCTATCTCGCCACCGCGCCCAAATCCAACGCCGTCTACACCGCCTTCAAGGCGGCCACGCGCGCCGCCAAGGAATACGGCTCGCTGCTGCCGCCCAAGCACATCCTCAACGCTCCAACCAAGCTGATGAAGGAGGAGGACTACGGCGCCGGCTATCGCTACGACCATGACGAGCCGGATGCCTTTTCGGGCCAGGACTATTTCCCCGAAAAGATGGGCCGCCAGACCTTCTACGATCCGCCTGAACGCGGTTTCGAGCGCGACATCAGGAAGCGTCTCGACTATTGGGCAAAGCTGCGCAAAGAGCGGGAATAGCAGGCTTGCGTGGCCCGGTCGTCGTCACGCTTCAAAACGAGGCTTCGCCTTGGGGCATTTCAACCTCGGTCGTTCTGCACGCGTTGTTCGCCGCGATACTGGCCTTGATGCCGATACCGAAGCGCACGAACCGACCGGAGGAGGAGCGGGTGTCGGTCGACATCCTGACGCCGCAACAGTTCGAGGCTTCAACCCGGCCGCCGCCGGCACCAGCGGCCCCGGTGGCGCCGAAGGCGCGGGCAGCAGAGCCGCCACCGGCTTCGGGCCCGCCTCGACCTCAACCGCACAGCGCACCGGCCATGATCCGGCCGACCGAAATGCTGTCGGCCAAGACGCTCGCCGATCCACGCAGCCGCCAGGCGCGCGCCGATCTCGCGACCTTCGCTTCCGACGAGCGCATGGTGCAATTGTGCAATCTCGAGGCCATGGATCAGATTCGCCGATGGCGCGCGGATTTTCAGCCAGAGCAGGTCGTGCCTTATGCAACGGCGGAGGAGAAGATCACCGGCACGACGATCGCCGCCAACGGCGCTGCCTTTCGCAGCCGCAGAAACTGGTACGGCCTGAAGTTCAGATGCCAACTCGCGCATGACGGCGAAAGCGTCGTCGGCTTTGGGTTTCTGGTTGGTGATCCCGTGGCCAGGGAAAAATGGGACGAACTCGGCTTGCCGGCGGTGCATTGACCGATATCGGCTCTACCGGCTGCCGACCCGCAAAGCCATGGGCGTTGTGTGGCGAACCAAAAAACCTTATCAAGGCGCGCGGCCGGGGTGGTGGTCGTTACTATGACTTGGCGCTACTCTTTCGCAACAGGATCGCGCTCCGCGCGTGGAAAAATGACAAAAACCCTTCGCAAAACCCTTCGCAAATTCGCCATTGCTATTCCGATTCTTGCCCTCGGCTTCTATCTCATTCCGATCCTGACGACGATCTTCATCGTCCTCGGCCTCATCGATGTCCTGCGCAACGACCGCAAGGATATGTCGCTGTTCAGCGGCTATTTCCTTGGCAACGGCCTGTTCACCTGGCTGCTATCGCCGGTCAACCTGCTGGTCGATCTCTTGTGCTACAGGAACCCGGGCGTGTGGAAGCTGGAGCAGTTTCCGGAGGATTACCAGCGCGAGGTCAACGAGGTCCTGGACGTCTTCAAGGCGCGCAAGGATGAGATCATCGCCGACATCGACGCCAATTTTGGCGCCGGCCGGCGCGGCATGTACGTCTATCAGTGGTACGGCAAGCACAAGATCGACAATGTCGCCGAGTTCAACAAGGATTTCAAATACATCAAGACCATCGCCGTTTCCGTCTTCAGCAAGCGTGAATCGACATCCTGGCACTTCGGCCCGCTGCGGCTCAGCCTGCGCATTCTCTATAACCTGATCCCGGTGAAATCGGAGATCTTCATCGAATGCGGCAACGTCAAGAATTACTGGTATGACAATCCGCTGTTCATCTTCGACGACACGTTGCTGCACCGCTCGGTCAACGAATATGACGGGCGGCGCTACTGCGTGTTCATGGACATCATTCGCCCGTCCCCGGTCCCCGGGCTCATCGCGGGCCTTCTTGCCATCGTCTCGGTGAGCGTCGAGCGCATCAATTCGATGTTCTACAAGAACTGGAAGATGATCGGGTCGACCAAGCCGAAGAAGGTCGGAACCCCCTGAGCTGAAAGATCATCGAAGCTGCCGGCCTTGCCGGCAGAATTCTCGGCGCTTTGCGGGAATTGCAGCGCGGACCGGCTGGTCTCCGCGGCTGGTCTTGAACCAACGTCCTATAGCGCCATCGGGCCTTGTTCCTCTACAACTCGACGCAGCGGATGTATCCCAATAGATATAACGCTACTGTGAGTTGGAAGCGACATTCGCCTTGGGAGGATAAGGTGAGGGGACAGCAGCCGACCGTCCATCATGCGGATTTTGTACAGGCATCCATCGCCGGCCGCGATGCGGCTCGCTCGGCGTTGGTCGCTTCCTGGCGGCGTTCGCTTGCATTGCATGGTCTCGATCCGGCCGAGCGCAAGGCGCCGCGACGCTTGACCGAGGGCGAGCTGAACGAAGCACGGCAGCGCATGGAACCATTGCGTCGCGCCGCCGATGCGAGCCTCGACCGGCTGTACCTGGCTGTCGGCGGTGTTGGTTGCTGCGTGCTGGTTGCCGATCGCAATGGCATCCCGGTCGAACGCCGTGGCGCTGTCGCGGACGACGACACCTTCGACGAATGGGGACTGTGGACGGGCACCGTCTGGAGTGAGGACTCCGAGGGTACCAACGGCATCGGTACATGCCTTGCCGATCAGCGTGCGCTGACCATTCATCGAGATCAGCATTTCTTTTCACGCAACACGCTGCTCAGCTGCACCACCGCGCCGATCTACGACCACGAAGGCAATCTGGCGGCGGCGCTCGATGTCTCCTCGTGCAGGTCGGACCTGACCGAAGGCTTTGTCGGCCTGATCGCCATCGCGGTCGGCGATGCCGCGCGCCGCATCGAGGCCGAGAATTTTCGCCTGTCTTTTCCCAATGCCCGCATTCTGCTTGCCTCGGCGGCTGAGCGCAGCACCGGCGCGCTGATCGCGGTCAATGGTGATGATCTCGTGGTTGGGGCAACGCGTTCGGCGCGGCTGGCCCTCGGCATCACACAACAGGCGCTGGCTAAGGGGCTGCCGGCCGCCGACATCCTTGGCGGCGCGGCCAACACCGACGAAGACCTGGATAAAGCGGAGCGCGGCGTGGTTCAGCGCGCCATCGCGCGCGCCGAAGGCAATGTTTCGGCCGCCGCCAGCAATCTTGGAATTTCGCGGGCCACGTTGCACCGCAAGCTTGCCCGCTTCGGCATCCGCCGTCCACATTGACCTTCGAGGCCTGCGACTGTCGCAGTTCTGCGACAGTCGGCGTCGGCCAGTGCTGGCCCCGGGCTGACAAGTCCGACCCCATCGGCAACTCTTCCCAGTGACACGCCGCATCCCGTGGCGTTGCTTCTTGGGAGGAAGATGATGAACAAGATAGAATTTTCCCGCATGGCCAAGGTTCCCTTCGCCAAGCGTTACGACAATTACATTGGCGGCAAATGGGTCGCCCCGCTTTCCGGAAAGTACTTTGAAAACATCTCGCCGGTGAACGGTCGGCCGCTGGGCGAGGTTGCCCGGTCCGACGCCAGTGACATCGAGGCGGCGCTCGACGCCGCGCACAAGGCCAAGGATGCCTGGGGCAAGACAAGTGCCGCCGCCCGTGCGCTGATCCTCAACCGCATCGCCGACCGCATGGAGGACAATCTCGATCTGCTGGCACTTGCCGAGACCTGGGACAACGGCAAGCCGATCCGCGAGACGACCGCCGCCGATCTGCCTCTGGCCATCGATCATTTCCGCTATTTCGCCAGCGCGGTACGCAGCCAGGAGGGCGGCATCTCCGAGATCGACAGCGACACCGTCGCCTACCATTTTCATGAGCCGCTTGGCGTTGTCGGCCAGATCATTCCCTGGAACTTCCCCTTGCTGATGGCCGTGTGGAAGCTGGCGCCGGCCCTTGCCGCCGGCAATTGCGTCGTCCTGAAGCCGGCCGAACAGACGCCCGCCACCATCATGCTTTGGGCGGATCTGGTTGGCGACCTGTTGCCGGATGGCGTGCTCAACATCGTCAACGGCTTTGGCCTCGAGGCCGGCAAGCCGCTCGCCTCGTCGAACCGCATTGCCAAGATCGCCTTCACCGGCGAGACGACGACCGGCAGGTTGATCTCGCAATATGCCAGCCAGAATCTCATCCCGGTAACGCTGGAGCTCGGCGGCAAGTCGCCCAACATCTTCTTCCAGGACGTGACCGCCGGGGACGACGATTTCTTCGACAAGGCGATCGAAGGCTTCGTCATGTTCGCCCTCAACCAGGGCGAGGTCTGCACCTGCCCGAGCCGGGCGTTGGTGCATGAGAAGATCTACGACAAGTTCATGGAACGTGCGCTGAAGCGCGTCGAGGCGATCGTCCAGGGCGATCCGCTTGACCCGGCAACGATGATCGGTGCGCAGGCGTCGGGCGAGCAGTTGGAGAAGATCCTGAGCTACTTCGACATCGGCCGTCAGGAAGGTGCCGAAGTGCTGACCGGTGGCGAGCAGAACCACCTGCCGGGCGATCTGGCGGGCGGCTATTACGTCAAGCCGACCGTATTCAAGGGTCACAACAAGATGCGGGTCTTCCAGGAGGAGATCTTCGGACCTGTGGTCTCGGTGGCGACCTTCAAGGATGACGATGAGGCACTGTCGATCGCCAACGACACGCTCTACGGCCTTGGCGCCGGCATCTGGAGCCGTGACGCGAACCGCTGCTACCGCTTCGGCCGCGCCATCCAGGCTGGCCGCGTCTGGACGAATTGCTACCATGCCTATCCCGCGCATGCGGCTTTTGGCGGCTACAAGCAATCGGGCATCGGTCGCGAAAACCACAAGATGATGCTCGACCATTATCAGCAGACCAAGAACATGCTGGTCAGCTACAGCCCGAAGAAGCTCGGTTTCTTCTGATCCCTCCCCAGCCAGCGCATGATCCTGTCACAAGGATCATGCGCGATCTCCACGAGAGGCGCGGCTTTCATCGCCGCGCCTCGGCCCTTCGTGCAGGAGCACGCTTCGTGATGGAGGACGGCATGCTCGACAAGGTTTCCCTTGGAAAGGTCTCGGCCACGCCGGCGGCCCGGGCATTCCTGGCCGAAATCATCGCCGATCACGGCCCGGTGCTGTTCCACCAGTCGGGCGGTTGCTGCGATGGATCCTCTCCGATGTGCTATCCCCGGGGCGATTTCATCGTAGGCGACAAGGATGTCATGCTCGGCGAAATCGGCGAGACTCCGGTCTACATCAGCGCTTCGCAACATGAGGTGTGGAAGCACACCGATCTCATCATCGACGTGGTGCCGGGCAGGGGCGGCATGTTCTCGCTCGACAATGGACGCGAGAGGCGATTCCTGACGCGTTCAACTGTTTGTGCGGTGCCAGCGCCGACACGCACGGGGGATTGACCGGGCCGCCCCGCGCGGGCAGAAAACCGCGATGCTCAATCTCCTTCTCGTTGTTATGGGCGGCGGCATTGGCGCCGGCATCCGCCATCTGGCCAATATGGGCGCGTTGCGGCTCATCGGTCCGAATTTTCCGTGGGGCACGATGGCCATCAACATCGTCGGCTCTTTCGCCATGGGCCTGTTCATCGCAGCCCTGTCACGTCGCGGCGGGTCGAACGAGCTTCGGCTGTTCGTCGCCACTGGCATCTTTGGCGGCTTCACCACCTTTTCCGCGTTTTCGCTCGATTTCGCGACATTATGGGAGCGGGGAGCGACGTTGCCGGCATTCGGATACGCGCTGGCCAGCGTCACTGGTGCGATCTTCGCCCTGTTTTTTGGTCTTTGGCTCGCAAGAAGCCTGCCTTAATGCTATTGCCGCGCCGAGAGCAGGCCCGGTCCTGCTTGGAAAACGGATAAAGCGAGAACCATGGCAGGTGTTGAACAGATCACGGTGGAGGCCGGCGAGGCGGGCATGCGGCTCGATCGCTGGTTCAAGACCCATTTCCCGGGCCTTGGCTTCGGCCATCTGCAGAAGCTGCTGCGCTCCGGCCAGATCCGCGTCGATGGCGGCCGTGTCAAGGCCGACACCCGTGTCGAGCCCGGCCAGATGGTGCGCGTTCCACCGCTCGAGGTCGACAAGAAGGGCGAGAGCGCGCTGACCGGTCATTCCATCCGCAACCAGGGCGATGCCGACGTTCTGGCGAAAATGCTCATCCACGAGGATCCGAAGGTTTTCGTCTTCAACAAACCGGCGGGCCTTGCCGTGCAGGGCGGCTCGGGCGTCACCCGCAATGTCGATGACATGCTGGAGGCGTGGCGCAACCAGAAGGGTGAGAAGCCGCGGCTCGTGCACCGGCTCGACCGCGACACATCGGGCGTGCTGGTCGTCGCTCGCACCCGGCTTGCCGCCATGAAGCTGTCCGAAGCGTTTCGCGCCCGCGAGACCAAGAAGACGTATTGGGCGCTGGTCAAGGGCGTACCGCCCAAGCGTGAGGACAAGATCTCGACCTGGCTGATCAAGGAGCCGACGCCTGACGGTGACCGGGTGCGCGTCGCCGCGCATGGCGAAAAGGGCGCCGACCACGCCGTCTCCTACTACCGCATCATCGAGCAGGCGGCGCAGACGATGACCTGGCTGGAAATGGAGCCCTATACGGGCCGCACCCACCAGCTTCGTGTCCATGCCGCCTACATTGGTTGCCCGATCATCGGCGATCCGAAATATTTCGAGGCCGACACCAACTGGGATTTCCCCGGCGGCATTCAAAACCGCCTGCATCTCCACGCGCGCCGCATCATAATTCCCCACCCGGACAAGGGCGTCATCGACGTCACCGCGCCGATGCCGCCGCATATGCGCCAGAGCTGGAACCTGATCGGCTTCGACGACGCCAGCGCGGAGGACTGATCTTGAGCGGCGCCACCGACGCGCTAGACCGGCGCGACACGGTCGATATGGCCGCCGCCGCCATCATGGTCGGCCTGACCTTTTCCTGGGGGCTGAACTACGTCGCCGCCAAGATATCCTACGCCGGCTACGATCCTGTTTTCCTGTCGATCGCCCGGTCGATCATCGGCGGTCTTTGCGTTTTCCTCTGGTGCCGCTGGCGCGGCATAGCGCTGTTCACCCGCGATGGGACGCTGCTTGCCGGCATCGCCGTGGGCGCGCTTTTCGGCATCGAGTTCCTCTGCCTTTATGTTGGCCTGGAGCACACCACCGTCGCCCGCAACACGCTGCTGGTCAACACGATGCCTTTCTGGATGCTGCTCGGCGGCCACTTCCTGCTCGGCGAGCAGATCACCTTGCGCAAGTTCCTCGGTCTGTTGCTTGCCTTTGCCGGCCTTGCCGCGGTCTTCTCCGACAAGCTTGGTGGTGGCGGCGACATGTTGTTCGGTGATCTCTTGAGCCTCGGCTCCGGATTTTTCTGGGCCCTGACCAACATCCTCATCAAACGGTCGAAGCTGGTTGGCGCGAGCGCCGAAAAGCTGCTGCTGTATCAACTCGCCGGCGCGGCAATCGTTGGCGTGCTGGTGCTGCCTCTCGCCGGTCCGCCCGTTCGTGACCCGTCCGTGCTGCCGACATTGGCCCTGCTTTTCCAGGCGGTCTACATCGTCGCCTTCACCTATGTGCTGTGGTTCTGGCTGCTGCGCCGCTATCCGGCCTCGGGCCTGTCCAGTTTCACCGTCCTGTCACCGGTTTTCGGCGTTCTGTGCGGCGCTATCTTCTTGCATGAGCCGCTGACCATTCGCATTTTTCTGGCACTTGGCCTCATTGCCGCCGGACTGATCATCGTCAACCGGCCGGCGCGAAAGCTGGTGCCGATGTGAGAAAGACTTCTTATGCGTGATATCCTCGACGACCTCGAAGCGGGCAAATATCTTTCCGATCCGGACCCGGTGCGCCGCGCCCAGATCCAGATGAAAACACATCTGCCGAAGCGCTTTTACAAGACGGCCACGGTCGCGCCGGCGGAAGACGGCTTTGCCGTGCATCTCGACGGCAAGCCGGTACGCACGCCGGGCAAGGCGCTGCTGGCGCTGCCGACAGAGAGAGCAGCAGCGCTCGCCGCTGCCGAGTTCGCTGCCCAGGGTGAGACCATCAATCCGGTGACGATGCCAGTGATGCGCCTGGTAAACACCGCCATCGACGGCGTCGCCAGCGACCCGCAGGCGGTGCTGGAAGACATTCTGCGCTTCGCTTCCGCCGACTTGCTCTGCTACCGCGCTGATGCGCCGCAAGGGCTGGTCGAGCGGCAGAACCAGCATTGGGATCCGGTGATCGACTGGGCGAGGGCGACACTCGGGGCTCGTTTCAACCTCGCTCAGGGCATCATCCATGTCGAGCAGCCGCGCGAGACCATTGCAGTGCTTGGTGTCCATCTCAGCCAGCGTGCCGATCCGCTGCGGCTGGCCGCCATTCATGTCATGACGTCGCTGACCGGCTCGGCGCTGCTGGCGCTTGCTGTCGATTGCGGTGAACTCGACGCGGAGGCGGCCTGGTCAGCCGGCCATGTCGACGAGGACTGGCAGATCGGGCAGTGGGGTCAGGACGCGGAGGCTGTCGCGCGCCGCTCCGCCCGCAAGCGCGACATGATGGCCGCCGCCGGCCTGCTCGAAGCGCTCAGGGGCTGACGGTTTCACCGCTCGTTCGAGCGCCCATCCCGCACTGCACATTAGACCAAAGTCATAATCCCAAAGGCGCTCTGCCGTTGGGGGGCGCTTTCTGTCATTTTTCCGTGACGGCTGTCCTTGAGTCCGTGTTCGGAGGAGAACGCGGACGATGACGGGCAGTTTCGAGGACAAGGATCTCACGGGAGGACACAGCAATGGCATTGGCATCGACCGCCGGCGGAGCGAGCCGCGGCATGACGCGGGAAGAGAAGAAGGTCATCTTCGCTTCCTCGCTCGGCACCGTTTTTGAATGGTACGACTTCTATCTCTACGGCTCGCTTGCAGCCTTTATCGGTGCGACCTTCTTCAGCCAGTATCCGGAAGCAACGCGCAACATCTTCGCCCTGCTGGCCTTCGCCGCGGGCTTCCTGGTTCGTCCGTTCGGCGCGCTGGTGTTCGGTCGCATCGGCGATCTCGTCGGCCGCAAATATACGTTTCTTGTCACCATCCTGATCATGGGCAGTTCGACGTTCCTGGTCGGCCTGCTTCCTGGTTCAGCGACCTGGGGCATTGCAGCTCCGGTCATCCTGGTCGGGCTGCGCATGCTCCAGGGTCTGGCGCTTGGCGGCGAGTATGGCGGTGCGGCAACCTATGTCGCCGAACACGCACCGGACGATCGCCGTGGTTTCTACACCTCGTGGATTCAGACAACGGCAACACTCGGCCTGTTCCTGTCGCTGATCATCATCCTCGGCGTTCAGGCGATGTTGAGCAAGGAAGACTTCGCCGCCTGGGGCTGGCGTATTCCGTTCCTCGTCTCGGTCATCCTGCTCGGTATTTCTGTCTGGATTCGCCTGACGCTGAGTGAATCGCCGACCTTCCAGCGCATGAAGGACGAGGGCAAAGGCTCCAAGGCTCCGCTTTCGGAGGCCTTCGGACAGTGGAAGAATGCCAAGATCGCCATCCTGGCTCTTCTCGGCCTGACAGCCGGCCAGGCCGTGGTCTGGTATTCCGGCCAGTTCTATGCGTTGTTCTTCCTGCAGAACGTGCTCAAGGTCGACCTGCAGACGGTCAACATCCTGATTGCCATCGCCTTGGGGCTCGGCTCCATCTTCTTCGTCGTGTTCGGCTGGCTCTCCGACAAGATCGGCCGCAAGCCGATCATCATGGCGGGGCTGGCTCTGGCGATCTTCACCTACTTCCCGCTGTTCAAGGCATTGACCTGGGCGGCCAATCCGGCATTGGCTGCCGCGCAGCAGAATACGCGTGCGACGGTTACCGTGGCGCCCGGCGACTGCAAATTCCAGTTCAACCCGGTCGGCACGGCGAAGTTCACCACGTCGTGCGACATTGCCACGTCGTTCCTTGCCAAGAGTTCTGTGCCGTATGACATCGTCACCACAGCGGCGCCTGGGACCCCGGCAACGGTGAAGCTCGGCAATGAGACGGTCGAATCCTACGACGCCATCGCCGCCGGCGATCAGGCCAAGGCCAAGGATGCTGCCTTCACCAAGGCAGTCAGCATGGTACTCAAGGATGGTGGCTATCCGCTGAAGCGTGCCGCGTCCAAGGTGGCCGACCAGAAGCTCGACGCCTTCGTCGCGGCCAATCCCGAACTGAAGCTCGATGCAGCGGCCATCCGCGCCGGTGAGAAGGCAACGGTTCCGCTCGAGCAGGCAGTCAAGGATAAGGTGCTGACGTCCGAGGAAGCCGCCGGCGCCAAGGAGGTGACCGTCTACAGCATACCCGCGTCGGGGGCCTTCTCGATGTTTGCCGATCCCGCGCAGGTCAACTGGACAAGGATTGTCGCGATCCTGTTCATCCTGATCCTTTACGTGACCATGGTCTACGGACCGATCGCGGCGATCCTGGTCGAGATGTTCCCGACCCGCATCCGCTACACCGGCATGTCGCTGCCCTACCACATCGGCAATGGCTGGTTTGGCGGCCTGCTGCCGGCGACGGTCTTCGCCCTGAGCGCAGCCAGGGGCGATATCTACTTTGGTCTGTGGTATCCGATCTCGGTCGCGGCGATGTCGCTGATCATCGGCGTCATCTTCGTCAGGGATACGCTCGGAACCGACCTGCATGCCAAGCAATAGCTGACAGCTCGGTAGGCTAACGAAAACCCGGCGCGAGCGATCGCGCCGGGTTTTTCAATGCGTGGTCGAGATGCGAGGAGGGCAGGGGCTAGCTCTGCCGATCCTGCTTCGCGTTCTCGATGGCTGCCTCGTGATACCAGCCGTCGCCGAAATCCGTCCGAACACCGCGCAGCGAGGCAAGCTCTGCTGCAAACTTAGCCTTTCCGCTCAAATTTGAGGCAGAAGCGCGCGCTGCCGCCGGGAACATCAGAATTTTGGCCGACGGACGCGCGGAAATGATTTCCATTGTCGGGCTCCTTTCTTCTGCCGAACCTTGTCGATTCAACTTGTTTTCAAGATAGGGTCTGCGAACAAGTTAGGCAATATGCCTACGAAAAGATCAGTATTTGCCTACTATTTGTGCGAATTACGGCTGTGATTGATCCGGGCGCATTGCTTAGGCGGCTTGCCAACTTCAACCGAATACGGCGTCAATTTTGCCGCACCCTCCGGGGCGAGAGTGGCACACGAATTGCATTTTAGTGATCCGGCAGGTCGGCTGCTGGGTGGTTCCCACATATCGGCGCCGCCCAGGGTTCGGTGATCAAGCAACGAGAGGCTAGAATGACGAAATACAAGCTCGAGTACATTTGGCTCGATGGATATACCCCGGTCCCCAACCTTCGCGGAAAGACGCAGATCAAGGAGTTCGCCGAATTCCCGACGCTTGAGCAGCTTCCGTTGTGGGGCTTTGACGGTTCCTCGACGCAGCAGGCCGAAGGGCACAGCTCCGACTGCGTGCTGAAGCCGGTCGCTGTCTATCCGGATCCGGCGCGTACAAACGGCGTGCTCGTCATGTGCGAAGTGATGATGCCCGATGGCGTCACGCCGCATGCCTCCAACAAGCGCGCCACCATCCTCGATGACGAGGGCGCCTGGTTCGGCTTCGAGCAGGAATACTTCTTCTACAAGGATGGTCGTCCGCTCGGCTTCCCCGAAAGCGGCTATCCCGCACCGCAGGGTCCGTACTACACCGGCGTCGGCTATTCGAATGTCGGTTCTGTCGCCCGTCAGATCGTCGAGGAGCATCTCGATCTCTGCCTTGCCGCGGGCATCAATCACGAAGGCATCAACGCCGAAGTGGCCAAGGGCCAGTGGGAATTCCAGATTTTCGGTAAGGGCTCCAAGAAGGCCGCCGACCAGATGTGGATGGCCCGCTACCTGATGCAGCGCCTGACCGAGAAATACGGCATCGACATCGAATACCACTGCAAGCCGCTCGGCGACACCGACTGGAACGGATCGGGCATGCACGCCAATTTCTCGACCGCTTATATGCGCGAAGTCGGCGGCAAGGCGTATTTCGAAGCGCTGATGGCGGCCTTCGACCAGAACCTGATGGATCACATCGCTGTCTACGGACCGGACAACGACAAGCGTTTGACCGGCAAGCATGAGACCGCGCCGTGGAACAGGTTCAGCTATGGCATCGCCGATCGCGGTGCTTCGATCCGCGTGCCGCATTCCTTCATCAAAAACGACTACAAGGGCTATCTGGAAGACCGCCGTCCGAACTCGCAGGGCGACCCCTACCAGATCGCCTCGCAGATCCTGAAGACGATAGCTTCGGTTGCGGCGAGCGCCGAGGTCTCGGCTGCCGCCTAAGCGTCGCGTCGGTAGAAACAGAAAGCCCCGGCGTTCGTCGCCGGGGTTTTTTTGTTCCAACCGCCCGCTCGGCCGCCTGACCACGGCGGCGTAGAAGGTGTTCATGCGCCACCGGGGAATGAAGTCCATGTGGCCGTAGCCCTGCCTGTCCGCCAAGCCCTTCGGAAAACGGCCGTCGAGCGTGTCCGGATTGGCGGTCGTGCCGCCGCCGTCCTCTGACGGTCTGCTCTTGCAGCAACCCCGGCTTGTGTCGGGGTCCCTTTTTGCCTTTGCGCGACAGGTCGGATCCGGGCAAAAGGACCCAGAAAAAGTCAGACAATTCAGGGGGTCGCAAATCCTGCCAAAGCCTCGGCTGCTGCCATGCCCGGTTCCAGCAGCGCTTGTCAGAAAGCCCGGAAAACCGCCTTTTTCAGGCATTTCTCAGTGGCTGCGACCCTGCCATAAGCGCCTGTTCGGCCTGTTAAATCGGCTATGCACCGCCCGGTTGGCGGCGTTGACAGATCGCAGTGCAGCATGCGTATTCGGAGGCCTTGGGGTTACGTCACGCGATGCTGTTCGGACGGGCGGGGTTTTCTTGAACGGCGGCATTGGCGGGGGCGCCGGACGAGCGGTCACTGTAGCCTGAGGCAGTGCGCCGCTCGCTCCTGGCTTCATTTCTCGTAGTCGAACACCATCCCCATCATCGATCAAACACTGCCGGGCCAGGCTCGCGTCTTTGGAGCGACGTGCATTGCCTGCCAGTGGGCCACAGGCTCGTCAGCCCAACAGGCATGCGATCGTCGAAAGCTCAAAAAGCAGATGCGATGCTCACGTCCGACGGTCGCGCGACGGGAGGGCGCCCGTCGGTAAACGCGTGGCCTGCCGGATGTCAGCAAAAAGCCCTTGAAGGAGGAAACTCCTTCAAGGGCTTGAGTATTAAATCGAATCTTAGACCGAGTAGTACATGTCGTACTCGACTGGATGCGGGGTCATTTCGAAGCGCATCACTTCGGCCATCTTCAGCTCGATGTAGCTGTCAATCTGGTCGTCGTCGAAGACGCCACCGGCTTTCAGGAAGCCACGATCCTTGTCGAGGCTCTGCAAGGCTTCACGCAGCGAACCGCAGACGGTCGGGATCTTCTTCAGTTCCTTCGGCGGCAGATCATAGAGATCCTTGTCCATCGGCTGACCCGGATGGATCTTGTTCTTGATGCCGTCGAGGCCGGCCATCAGCATGGCGGCGAAAGCGAGGTAGGGGTTCGCGCCCGGATCGGGGAAGCGGACCTCGACGCGCTTGGCCTTCGGCGACGAGCCGAACGGGATGCGGCAGGACGCCGAGCGGTTGCGCGCCGAATAGGCAAGCAGCACAGGCGCTTCGTAGCCCGGCACCAGGCGCTTGTAGGAGTTGGTCAGCGGGTTGGTGAACGCGTTGATCGCCTTGGCGTGCTTGATGATGCCGCCGATGTAGAACAGGCAGCTTTCCGAAAGGCCGGCATATTCATTGCCGGCGAAGGTCGGCTTGCCATTCTTCCAGATCGATTGGTGGACGTGCATGCCCGAGCCGTTGTCGCCGAAGATCGGCTTCGGCATGAAGGTGGCCGTCTTGCCATAGGCGTTGGCAACCTGGTGAACGACATATTTGTAGATCAGCATCTTGTCGGCGTTGCGGACCAGCGTATCGAACTTGATGCCGAGTTCGTGCTGCGCGGCGGCCACTTCGTGGTGATGCTTTTCGACGCGCACGCCCATTTCGGCGAGCACCGTCAGCATCTCGGAGCGCATGTCCTGCGCGGAATCGATCGGCGGCACCGGGAAATAACCGCCCTTGACGCGCGGACGGTGGCCGAGGTTACCGGTTTCATAGTCGGTGTCGTCGTTCGACGGCAGTTCGGTCGAGTCGAGCTTGAAGCCCGTATTGTAGGGATCGGCCTTGTACTTCACATCGTCGAACACGAAGAACTCGGCTTCCGGGCCGACGAAGATCTGGTCGCCGATGCCTTCCGACTTCATATAGGCCTCGGCCTTCTTGGCCGTGCCGCGCGGGTCGCGGTTGTAGGATTCGCCCGAAACCGGATCGAGGATGTCGCACAGGATGACCATGGTCGACTGCGCGAAGAACGGGTCCATGTGGACCGTTTCCGGGTCGGGCATCAGCACCATGTCGGACTCGTTGATGGCCTTCCAGCCGGCAATCGAAGAGCCGTCGAACATCACGCCGTCGGCGAACATGTCTTCCTCGACCTCGATGACATCCATCGTCACGTGTTGCAGCTTGCCCTTCGGATCGGTGAAGCGCAGGTCGACGAATTTCACGTCGTTGTCCTTGATCTGCTTCATGATGTCTTTGGCTGTCGTCATGTCATTTATCCCTGTGTGATGACGTTTTTTGATGATGACGTTTCGAAGGATGGCGGGGTCGGCTCAGACCGCGTCCATGCCTGTTTCGCCGGTGCGGATCCGCACGACTTCCTCGATGTTGGAGACGAAGATCTTGCCATCGCCGATACGGCCGGTCTGGGCCGCCTTGCGGATGGCTTCGATCGCGCCTTCGACGGCGTCGTCGCCAAGTACCACCTCGATCTTCACCTTGGGCAGAAAATCGACGACATATTCGGCGCCGCGATAGAGTTCGGTATGACCCTTCTGGCGGCCGAAACCCTTGGCCTCGGTAACGGTGATGCCTTGCAGTCCGGCCTCCTGAAGCGCTTCCTTCACTTCGTCCAGCTTGAATGGCTTGATGATCGCTTCGATCTTTTTCATGTAAAAAGTGGCCTCCACTGCCAAAAAAACGGGTTGTGAGCCCCCGCTTGCGCCTCCATCAAGCACGAACTGTGCCAATTGGATGGATTCGAAGCGGTCTCATACGATTTCAAAGCCGAGCCGCGCGCGGATGCAAATTCGCGTCATTCGCTGCATCGGATACGGCATGGGGTGCTGGAGCTTACACAGCGCCAGCGCTTGCGTCCGCATAATAGTTGGGCATATCGCCCATTTGGTGTGCAGTTTTGCGCCTGCCACATCTCGTCCCGACGATATGGCCGCAGATCGCGACAACTCCTCTTTGCTTCGGATCGAAAACCGGACAATGCTTGATCGAATGCGGATCGGCAATCCATGAGCAACGAACTTCTTTCTTCCGCCGAGATGGGCGAGGCCGACCGGCTGACGATTTCCGACGGCCCGGCCGACGGCATCGGATTGATGCGCCAGGCCGGCGAAGCGGTCGCGGCCGAGGTCCTCAAGCGCTATCCGGCGGCGACGCACGTGCATGTGCTTTGCGGTCCCGGCAACAATGGCGGCGATGGCTACGTCGTCGCCCGCCTCCTGGCCAGCAGTGGCCTGGGCATCACCATCTGGGCATCCGGCACGCCGGGGCCGCGAAGCGATGCGGCGCTCGCTGCCGCCGAGTGTCCGATCAAGCCTCGGCCGCTGTCTGGATTTGACGCCGAGGCCGGCTCGATCGTGGTCGACGCGCTTTTTGGGGCAGGGCTGTCCAAGCCGTTGTCCGGCGATGCCGCCAGGGCGGTCGACATCGCCACCGATCTGCATTTGCCGGTCGTCGCGGTCGACCTGCCTTCCGGTGTCTCCGGTGACAGCGGCAAAGTGCTCGGCAAGGCGTTTTTTGCCGACACCACCGTGACCTTCGCGCGGAAGAAGCCCGGCCATCTGCTCTTGCCGGGCCGTGAACGATGCGGCGGGATCGTGCTCGCCGATATTGGTATCGGCGACGGCATCATCGCACGGCTTCAGCCCCGGACGTTCGAGAACAAGCCGGCGCTTTGGCTGGACGATTTTCCGGTGCCGGCCATAGACGCGCACAAATACAAGCGCGGCCACGTTGGCGTCTTTTCCGGCGGCCCTAGCGCCACCGGCGCGGCGCGGTTGTCGGCATTGGCCGCGGCCCGAAGCGGGGCAGGGGCGGTGACCGTGCTTTCGCCCGACAGCGCCATTCAAGCGAATGCCGTGCATCTGACCTCGATCATGCTGCGCAAGACCGACGACATCGCGGACATCAAGGCGTTTGTCGGCGAACGCCGGCCGTCGGCCTTTGTTCTGGGCCCCGGCTTTGGTGTCGGTGAAAGAACGCGGACCTTTGCGCTCACGTTACTGGCCGGCCAAACGAGGGACGCCTCCACCAGGATTGACGGCCTGGTCCTCGACGCCGACGCGATCACCTCGTTTCGCGAAGCACCGGACGCTTTGTTCGAAGCAGTTCGCCAACCAAACGCACCGGCCCTGGTGATGACGCCGCATGAAGGGGAGTTCGCCAGGCTGTTTCCCGACATCGCCGGTGACACTGTCGCGTCCAAGCTGGACAAGGCACGCGCGGCGGCCAAGCGTGCCAATGCCGTCATCGTCTACAAGGGCGCCGACACGGTGATCGCTGCTGCCGATGGCCGGGCTGCGATCAATTCCAACGGCGCACCCTGGCTTGCCACCGCCGGTTCGGGTGACGTGCTGTCCGGCATCACCGCCGGGCTGCTTGCGCAAGACATGCCAGCCTTCGAAGCGGCCTGCGCCGCGGTCTGGATCCATGCCGAAGCCGGGGCCCGGTTCGGACCGGGTCTGATCGCCGAGGATCTGCCGCTGGCGCTGGTACCTGTACTGCGGGAGTTGGTCGCCGGCCGGAGGTAGGATTTTCTTGTTCGACCGTCGGCTGGCTAGCGCTGAAGATAATCCTCCATCTGCTCGGTCCATGCCTTGTTGAATTCTGCAATGTACCGTTCGGCCGTGTTCGAGCCAAGCAGCGTCGAAAGCGCCGACACAGTGATCGGTTCGATGTCGGGCGCTTCTGCATAGCCAAGTGCGGTCAGCCGCTGTGCCCACGATGGATGCGTCGATTTTTTGTCATCCGGACGTTCCCACGCTTTTTGGGCGCAAGCGTTCAGGTAGGCATGTTCCGATAGCTGCCCAGCCGTTTCCATAAGCCGCTCGAGTGGCGGTCGCGGCGGGCGCAGTGCTCCCATCAATTCCCGGTGCAGAGGATCATACACCTTTTCCTTGAAGTGAACGTCTGCTGCGGCAATAAGCAAAAGGGCGCGCGCGGCTTGTTTGGCATTGCCGGATGCCGCTGCATGGCGATCCGCCCTGATCTCCGCTTCGCGTGACAGCCGAATATCTTCTCGTTCGAACGATTCCGACAGCCAGCCGATTGCGGCGTGGAGCAGGCTGCCGGAAATCGTCACCCCCGGAGGGGCGTATTCGAACACAAATCCGAAACTGTTTTCGAACTCAGCGAGATTGAGGCCACCATTGGTGTCCTTGTTGCGCACATGCGCGTCTTCATGGGCGAGAATTGCGGCAAGTCCCTTTTCATCGGTCACCGCGAGGAGGGGAATGCCAACGGTCAAAAACAGCCGGCGACCAAGAAGTCCAAGAAGCGTACGCTCTTCCCGCACGCTTGCATTTAGTTAGATTGTGATCGAGCGCGATGATGGTGCGCGCCGCCCTGCGCGCGCCGGCAATTTTTTCCCATTGCGCCCATAGCCCGGGCGCTTCCGCCTTGCTCACACCTTTGGCCTTGCTGCGTCGAAACCCGGCAAACAATGTGCCGAACAGGAACGCCGCCGCGGTGGTCGCGATCGGCATGGCGACAAATCCACCGGCGATAAACCAGACCGGATGGCTGTCGAGCAGCGACATCCAGACACAGAAGATGATTGCTGCGGGGACCACGAAAAACAGCACGGCAAACCTGCCAAATCGCCGCCCTGCGCTGATGATCATTCGCGACATTCAGCTCACAGCGGAATGTTGTCGTGTTTCTTCCAAGGGTTCTGCATGTCCTTGTTGCGCAGCATCCTGAGCGCCCGCGCGATACGGCGGCGGGTCGAGTGCGGCATGATCACTTCATCGACATAGCCACGCTCGGCGGCGACGAAGGGCGACAGGAAGCGATCCTCGTAAGTCTTTGTATGGGCTGCGATCTTTTCAGCGTCGCCGATGTCCTTGCGGTAGATGATCTCGACCGCGCCCCGGGCACCCATCACCGCGATCTGCGCCGTCGGCCAGGCATAGTTCATGTCGCCGCGCAGATGTTTTGACGCCATCACGTCATAGGCGCCGCCATAGGCCTTGCGGGTGATGACGGTGATCTTCGGCACGGTTGCCTCGGCATAGGCGAACAGGAGTTTCGCACCGTGCTTGATCAGCCCGCCATATTCCTGCGCCGTGCCGGGCAGGAAGCCCGGAACATCGACGAAGGTGACGATCGGGATCGAGAAGCAGTCGCAGAAGCGCACGAAGCGTGCTGCCTTGCGGCTGGCGTCCGAATCGAGCACGCCGGCCAGCACCATCGGCTGGTTGGCGACGAAACCGACCGTGCGGCCCTCGACCCGCCCGAAGCCGGTGACGATGTTCTTGGCGAAATTCTGCTGGATCTCGAAGAAGTCGCCCTCATCGGCGACCTTCAGGATCAGTTCCTTGATGTCGTAGGGCTTGTTGGCATTGTCGGGAATCAGCCGGTCGAGCGACAGATCATGGTCGGTGACCGACTGGTAGCATTCGATCTCGGGAAGCTCCGATGTGTTGGAGGCGGGCAGCAGGTCGACCAGCCGGCGCATCTGCAGGAGCGCCTCGACGTCATTGTCATAGGCGCCGTCGGCGATCGAGGATTTCGTGGTGTGGACGGAGGCGCCGCCGAGGCTCTCGGCGGTGACCGTCTCGTTGGTGACGGTCTTCACCACGTCCGGTCCGGTGACGAACATGTAGGAGGTGTCGCGCACCATGAAGATGAAGTCGGTCATGGCCGGCGAATAGACGTCGCCGCCGGCACAAGGGCCCATGATCACCGAAATCTGCGGGATGACACCGGAGGCGAGCACATTGCGTTGAAAGATCTCGGCATAGCCGCCGAGCGCGGCCACCCCTTCCTGGATGCGGGCCCCGCCGGCGTCGTAAAGGCCGATGATCGGTGCACGGTTGCGCAATGCCATCTCCTGCACCTTGATGACCTTCTCGGCATGGGCTTCAGACAACGAACCGCCGAATACGGTGAAATCCTTGGCGAAGACGTAGACCGGGCGACCATTGACCGTGCCCCAGCCGGTGACGACGCCATCGCCGGCGATCTTCGTCTTCTCCATGCCGAAATCGGTCGAACGATGCTCGACATACATATCGAACTCCTCGAACGAGCCTTCGTCGAGAAAGACCTCGATGCGTTCCCGCGCGGTAAGCTTGCCCTTCTTGTGCTGGGCGTCGATGCGGGGCTGGCCGCCGCCCATGCGGGCGATGTCGCGACGGCGTTCGAGTTCCTTGAGTACATCTTTCATGGCCGATCTCCCGCGCAGGCTGCATTTTGTGGTAATGATGCTCGCGGGCGAGTGCAAGCACCCCCTTGATCATCGTTTTGTTGCGCTGCAGCATGGCGCCTCTTGCATTTGGCGGCGAACTGGGCCATATGCGGCGGCATAGGCGCTTGGGCCGGGACTATCCGGCCTTCTCGACGAATGAGACTGGTTGCGTCTGTTTTCCCTCTTCCGGTTGATCGGCAAGGTGGCGAAAAAGCCCCGTGGCATGATGCCTGCGGGCACGACAGCGCAGCCGCGCGGACGAAATCGTCCGCCGCCTTGTCGTTCCATGACAATGTTATCCGACGGTAGGTTGCGCCCTGCCGCCATTGATGTTTGCGGCCAGAGGCCGCGTGAAAGAAGATTATTTTGACCAACGAAAACACTTTGCCCGGTAAGGACTCTGGGGAACTCTCCGGTTTCGCAGCACTGGGAATTACGGGTGCGCTGCTCAAGGCCACCCACGCCGCCGGTTTCACCGAGCCCAAGCCGATCCAGGCGCAGGCAATCCCGCCGCAGCTGGAAGGCCGTGACATTTTCGGCATTGCGCAGACCGGCTCCGGCAAGACCGCGGCTTTCGCACTGCCGATCCTGTCGAAGATCATCGCGCTCGGCACCAAGCGGCGCGCCAAGACGACCCGCGCGCTGATTCTGGCACCGACGCGCGAACTCGCCGTGCAGATCGAGGACACCATCAAGATCCTCGCCAAGGGCGCGCATGTCTCGACCGCACTCGTGCTGGGCGGCGTCTCGCGCTTCAGCCAGGTGAAGAAGGTAGCCCCCGGCGTCGACATCCTTATTGCCACGCCCGGCCGGTTGACCGACCTGGTGCGCGAAGGTGACCTCATTCTCTCCGACACCAAATGGCTGGTGCTGGACGAGGGCGACCGCATGCTCGACATGGGCTTCATCAACGACGTCAAGCGCATCGCCAAGGCGACCGCGCCCGATCGCCAGACGGCGCTGTTCTCGGCCACCATGCCGGATGAGATCGCCGAGCTGGCCAAGGGCCTGCTGAAGAATCCGGTTCGCATCGAAGTCTCGCCGCAAAGCACCGCGGCGGTCGAAATCGCGCAGGGCGTCGTCTTCGCCCGCACCAAGCAGAAGCGCCAGGTTCTGTCGACGATGCTCGCCGACGAAGCGATGAAGTCCGTCATCATTTTTTCGCGCACCAAGCATGGCGCCGACCGGGTGACCAAGGACCTCGAGCGCGACGGCTTCAAGGCTGCCGTCATCCACGGCAACAAGTCTCAGAATGCCCGTCAGAAGGCGCTGAACGATTTCCGTGAAGGTTCGGTACGCATTCTGGTCGCGACCGACATCGCGGCGCGCGGCATCGACGTGCCCGGCATCAGCCATGTCGTGAATTTCGACCTGCCGGACGAAGCGGAAAGCTATGTCCACCGCATCGGCCGCACCGGCCGCAACGGCATGGACGGCATCGCCATCACGCTCTGCGATCCTTCCGAAAACAGCAAGCTGCGCCAGGTCGAGCGCATCATCCGCACCAAGCTGCCGATCGTTGCCGACCATCTCGGCAGCCCTGATCCGCAGCGCAATCCGGCTGAAAAGAACGAGCGCTTCGAGCCCGCCAACGACCGCAATGGCCGTCGCGACGGCCGGCGGCCGGGCGGCGAGAAGTCGAGCAACGGTTTTGGCAAGAAGCGTTTCGGCGACAAGCCGGCCTTTGCCGGCGAGCGCAAGCCGGAAGGCGCGAAACCCTTCAAGGGCAACAACAAGCGCCGCTTCGGCGGCAAGCGCCCCGCGGCGCGGGCCGCGTAAGCCAGTTTGCGTTGCAGTCAGCCAAGCCTCGGGCTGGCTGCCTGCCCGTGACTGATACAGACAAGGGCGGCTGAAGCGATGCTTCGGCCGCCCTTTTCGTCCGAACCTTACTTCACCACCGCTTCGATCCAGACAACGATCCTCTGCGCGAGGAAGGCCGTGGTCGACGGCGACAGCGCGTCGCCGGCGATGACATGGTTGTCAGGGTCGCCGGTGTCGTCGACCGGCACCAGTTCGTGCGCACCACCCCAGCGCCCGGCCATTTCGCGGGTGCGGTCGGGCCGCACCACTCTGTCTGAATCCGAAAAGATGAACAGGGCAGGGATGGTCGCCTTCTCCACTGGCGCGCCATAGGCAAGTTCGGTGAGCGCCTGCATCGGCAAGGTCGCTTCGACCGGGTAGCGGTAGGTCCAGAATTTCTCATGCAGCGCGTTGCGCGGCACGAAGCTGCGCTCCTTGCCGGCGATGAGTTCGGCGATCTGCTTGCCCCACGGCATGGTCAGGATCTCGGCGCCGGATGCCTTGACGCCGAAGTTCGGCGAGATGAACGCGATCGCAGCCACCCCGTCCGATGCGCCCGGCTGCGTTGCCGCCCATGCCGCCAGCGAGCCGCCGGTCGAGGTCGAGATGACGATCACCTTGTCGCCGATCGCCCGGCCGATGGCGAGCGCCTCTTCATAATCGTTGATCCAGGCATTGACGCTGCCTTGCTTCATCGCAGCGCCATCCTGCCCGTGACCGGTAAGGCGGGTGTAGAAGAGGTTGGCGTCGAGCCGGTCGGCCACGTCGTCAGGCAGCGGCCGGACCTCACCCTTCGATGCGGAAAAGCCGTGAATATAGACGATCGATAGCGGCGTCCTGGCATGAACCATAGGATTTGCCCAGACGATCTCCTTATCCAGCCCATCGCGGATTCCGGGCACGGCTGCTTCCACTCTGGCCACATAGGCCTGCGGATCGTCGCCGATGGCCGAAGGATCGAAATGCATCGTGGTGTCGACAGCAACACGCGGGCCGAGCACGAAGGCCAGTGCGAGGACGGCGACAAGGACCAGCACAGCAAGCACAACCCGTCGCCCCATCGCAGACTCCACGCTACAATTCTCAACCTATGGTCGCGGCAAAAAACAGGCAACGGCCAGCAGGGAGCCGCCAATCCTCGACGGCGTTCTATTCGATTGGCGGCTTGCGGTCGTAGTGCAGCGGCCGCGCCTTCCAGTTGGTCGTCAGGCTGATCACCCCTCTGCACAGCGGCCTCGGCAGCAGGCTGAGCAGTTTCAGGGGCCAGCTTGTCCTGCGCGGGAAGGTGACTTCGAAGCCACCGGACTTGATGCCCCGCGCCATGCGGCGCGACGCCCGGCTGACTGGCATCAGCCCCGGCATCGGCAGCATGTTCTTCTCGGTCAGAGGCGTGTCGATGAAGCCCGGATTGAACACCTGGATGCGCACATTCATCTTGTCGAAATCATATTTCAGCGATTCCGCCAGGATGTTGATCGCCGCCTTGGTGCCGCCATAGGCGGCCGTGGTTGGCCATCCGAAATAGGCGGTGACCGAACCGACCAGCACGACGTGGCCGCGTGCCCTGACACGCATGCGCTCGATGACCGGAACCAAGCCGTTGATGATGCCGAAATAGTTGACCTCGAAGGACCGGCGAAAGTCATTGACGACAAGGTTTTCGCCCGGGGTCGATATGTAGTTTCCGGCATTGAAGACGGCGAGCACGATGGGCCCGAGCTCCTTCTCGATCGCGGCCACGGTTCTGGCCATGCGCGGCTCGTCGGTGACGTCGCAGGGAAAAGCGGTGACACTGCCCGGCATCTGTGCGGTCTCGACGACAAGCGTGTCGATCGGATCGTCGTCGAGCGCCGTCACGGCGACGGCATAGCCCTGCGACGCAAGATCCCTGGCAAGCGAGCGGCCGATACCGCTGCTTCCGCCCGTGATCCAGGCGACGCCGTGCTTCGGGTTGGCCCGGTAGAGTGTCATGCTGCGCCCTGTCGACTTGTTCCTGCTTTGCTCTAGCGATGAAGAAATCGAATGAAAAGCTGCTTTTCAACGCCAGGCGGAAATGAACAGTGGGGCATGAGGTCGGTCTCAGCAGCGTTGTTGCAACAACAGCGCCGCAAATGCGACTGGACCAGACAAATTCTTGCCTTGAAACCGAAGCTTCGGGTTTCTAGGGTTTCCGCGCACCGCACAAAGGAATCCTGAATGCCCCGTTCTGTGATCGACGTGATCGGCAACACGCCTCTGATCCGCCTCAACAAAGCTTCCGAAGAAACCGGCTGCGAGATCCTTGGCAAGGCCGAATTCATGAATCCGGGTCAGTCGGTCAAGGATCGCGCCGGTCTGTTCATCATCCGCGACGCCGAACAGCGCGGGTTGTTGAAGCCCGGCGGTGTCATCGTCGAGGGGACCGCCGGCAATACCGGCATCGGGCTGACGCTGGTCGCCAAGGCGCTCGGCTACCGCACCGTCATCGTCATTCCCGACACGCAGAGCCAGGAGAAGAAGGACACGATCAGGCTGCTCGGCGCCGAGCTGATCGAAGTGCCTGCCGTTCCTTACAAGAATCCCAACAACTACGTGAAACTGTCGGGCCGGCTGGCCGAGCAGATGGCGAGGACGGAGCCGAACGGCGCGATATGGGCCAACCAGTTCGACAATGTCGCCAACCGCGACGGCCATATCCGCACCACGGCACAGGAAATCTGGAACCAGACCGGAGGCAAGATCGACGGTTTTGTCTCGGCTGTCGGTTCGGGTGGGACGCTGGCCGGCGTCGCCTTCGGGCTGAAGGCAAAGAGCAAGGACGTCAAGATCGCACTCGCCGATCCGCTGGGCGCCTCGCTCTACAGTTTCTACACCAGCGGTGAACTGAAGTCCGAGGGCAGCTCGATCACCGAAGGCATCGGGCAGGGGCGCATCACCGCCAATCTCGAAGGGTTCACGCCTGACTTCTCCTTCCAGATCAAGGACGAGGATGCGCTGCCGATCGTCTTCGACCTGATCCAGGAAGAAGGCCTTTGCGTCGGCGGCTCGACCGGCATCAACATTGCGGGCGCGATTCGGCTGGCCAGGGAATTGGGCCCCGGCCACACCATCGTGACCATTCTTTGCGACTACGGCACGCGCTACCAGTCGAAGCTGTTCAACCCGGAATTCCTGCGCGAAAAGAAGCTGCCGGTGCCAGGCTGGATGGAACTGGAGAGCAGGATTTCGGTGCCGTTCGAAAAGGTCGCGTGATGGCGTACAAGACGGAAGCGCTGTTTCGCGACGACGCCTATCTGAAGACGGCCGACGCCACGGTCGTCGCCGTCAACGATCGTGGCGGCATAATTCTCGACCGCACGATCTTCTACGCCACCTCAGGCGGCCAACCCGGCGATACCGGTACGTTGCGGTGTGCCGACGGCAGCCGCATCGAGATTGCTACAACCATCACCGGCGAGACCAAGGACGAGATCATCCACATACCGGTTCCCTCGCAGGCGGCCCTGGCGGTTGGCGAGCGCGTAAGCCTGGCGATCGACTGGGAGCGGCGGCACCTCTTGATGCGCATGCATGCGGCCTGCCACCTGCTTACCGTCGTCTGCCCATTCCCGATCACGGGTGCTTCCGTTTCCGAGGACGACAGCCGTGTCGATTTCGACATTCCGGATGCCAGCTTCAGCAAGGAAGAGGTGACGGCGAGCCTGATGGACCTGGTGCGCGCCGACCACCCGATCTTCACCAGGCTGATCAGCGATGAGGAACTGGCTGCAAACCCTGGCCTGGTGAAGTCCAAGAACGTCCGGCCGCCGGTCGGGACCGGCAGGATCCGCCTTGTCTGCATCGGCGAGAACGCCTCGGTGGACAGCCAGCCTTGCGGCGGCACGCATGTCAAAAGCACCGGTGAAGTCGGAGAAATCCACATCGGCAAGATCGAGAAGAAAGGTCGCGAGAACCGGCGCTTCCGCATCCGCTTTGGCCCGATGCCGGCAACCTGATACACAACGCTTTTGCCGAGAGTAGAGAGAACAAGAATGGCCGAGGATAGCCCCTTCACTGTCGACGCGGACTGGCTGCGGACGCGCCTAGGCCAGCCGGGCCTGGTGATCGTCGATGCGTCCTGGTATCTGCCTGCGCAAAAACGCGACGCCCGCGCCGAATACGAGGCGGCGCACATTCCGGGTGCTCGGTTCCTGGATCAGGACGCGGTTTCCGATCCCGATTCCGCTCTGCCGCACACATTGCCGTCGCCGCGGCATTTTGCACAGTATGTCGGTGCGATGGGGGTTTCGGCCGACGATACCATCGTCGTCTATGATGGCCCGGGCTTCTTCTCCGCGCCCCGGGCGTGGTGGATGTTCCGCGTGATGGGTGTTTTCCAGACCTATATTCTGGACGGCGGCTTCGATGGCTGGAAAGCGGCTGGCTGGCCGGTGACGGCCGAACCCACGAAGATCGCGCCAAGCGTATTCCATGCCGATTTCGACGCTGGTCGCGTCGCCAGCCTCGCTGACATGCGCCGGATCGTCGACACCAGGGAAAGCCAGATCGCCGATGCCCGTGGCCCGGGCCGCTTTGCCGGCACCGAGCCCGAGCCCCGCGCCGGCGTCCGTTCCGGCCATATGCCGGGCGCGCGCAATCTGCCCTATTCGGCGCTGTCGGAAAACGGCGTGCTGTTGTCAAAGGACCGTCTGCGCAAGGTGATCGAGGAGGCCGGCATCGACCTGTCGAAGCCTGTCGTCACATCTTGCGGCTCTGGTGTCACCGCCGCGGTGGTCACACTGGCGCTGGAGACGCTTGGCCATACCGACAACAGGCTTTACGACGGCTCATGGGCGGAGTGGGGCGGGCTCCCCGACACGCCTGCTGTGACCGGCAAGGAATGACGACGATGGACAACGGCGTGCTGGAAGACATCGAAGTCACCGTGACATTTCTCGAGATGCATGTGCCGCCGGCCTATTCGCCGCCTGTGCCCTACAACCGTCAGATCGCACTGCTGAAGACCAAGGACATTCCCTTGCATTTCTACCGCTACCTGATGGACCGGGTGGGGCGCAAATGGCACTGGGTCAATGTACTGAGGCTGGATGACGACGAGCTTGCGGCCGGCATCCACCGCGAGGATCGCGATATCAGGGTTCTCTATCTCGATGGCGCGCCGGCCGGCTTCTTCGACCTCAAGCCACATTTGCCGGAAGAGGTGGAGCTCGCTTACTTCGGCATGATGGAACATGCGACCGGGCAAGGCATCGGCCGCTGGTTCCTCGGTGCTGCGATTGCCGCCGCATGGTCGTACGGACCGAAGCGGGTGGCGGTGCAGACCTGCACACTCGATCATCCGGCGGCCCTGCCGCTCTACCAGAAGCTCGGCTTTGCGCCTGTGGCGCAGAAGAAGGAGATCGTGCATCCGCTGCCTTTCGCCGAGCGTTCGGCCAGCGTGATGCGGCCGTGACATCAGCCGCAATCTGAACCCTCCGTTCATCGGCGCTTCAGGCTGCCTCTGGCATGTTGCCGCATCGTCAACGCGGCCGAGCCCGAAGGAAACAAGGACATGCTGACCCACCGTATACTTGCCGCCGCGCTGGTCGCGGCAATTGCCATGCCGAGCCTTGCCGCTGCCCAGGCGACAACGCCTTCGGCCGCGACGATCGAGCGAAAGCTCGAGGCGGCCCCCCGGGTGAAGCTGCGGCCGAACGAGCGCGTTACCGTCCGCGAATTCAAGCGCCGGCCGGATTTGCGCCGCATGGCACGTTCGATCGACATCCAGTCGATCAACTTCGCTTTCGGCTCGGCGGCCATTTCCAGTTCGCAATATAACAAGATCGAGAACATCGCCGACGCGCTGCGGCGCATCCTGCGCCGCGACCCTGGTGCCCGCGTCCTGATCGAGGGGCATACCGACGCCGTCGGATCGTTCCAGTCGAACCAGATCCTGTCCGAACAGCGCGCCGCCTCGCTGAAGCACACGCTGGTGCGCGAGTTCGGCGTGCCGGCTTATGCGCTCGATACTGTCGGCTATGGCGAGGAATTCCTGCTCGTGCAGACGCAAGACGAGAATTGGCGGAACCGCAGGGTGACGTTGCGCCGCTTCGACGATTTCATCCGCTGACTCGCGAACGTCAATGGTTCTTACTTTGCCGGCTCATTCATAGCAGGATTGAGGAGGTCGTTGATCCGTTCGGAGTTGGACAAGGGCCGATCGTTGAAAGTCGATGATCCGCGATACTTGGCAGGAATCGGGTGGGAAGCATCGGCCTTGGCGCATAATTTCTGGTCAATGACACCGGAGATTCTCACCATGGCCATTCAGTTCAAAGCCCTGCCGACCCAAGATGTCAGGGCCCTGCAGCTTGGCGGCCCGGATGCCTACGGCCACACGCCCGAGCGACAGATTTCTGACGGTGACGGAATGCCCTGCCGGCATTGTCTGAAGAACATTGCCGCTGGCGACGCCTATCTCGTTCTGGCTTACCGGCCATTTCCGGACCTTCAGCCCTATGCCGAAACCGGGCCGATCTTCCTGCATGCCGAAGAATGCGAACGCGCCGCCGAGAGCGAGGTGTTGCCCGAGGTTCTCGAAAGCCCCGACTACATCGTGCGCGGCTATGGCAGGGACGACCGCATCGTCTATGGCAGCGGCGGTGTGATCCCGACCGGAGCAATTGCCGCGCGAGCCGAGGCCTTGTTCGAACGCCACGACATCGCCTACGTGCATGTCCGCTCGGCGCGCAACAATTGCTACCAGTGCCGCATCGAGCGCGCGTGAGGCGAAGACAGCAGGCTGGAGAGCCTGTCTTACTCCCGTCGCATAGTCGCGATAGAAAGCGATTGTCGATCGATTTGCCGACCGCGGATGAACCGGCGGGAAATCTCGATACCGAGGAAGCGGGGCTTTGGCTCCGCTTTTTTGTTGCCCGCGCTTTGCGCAAGAAGCCTTCCGCGCAACAAAAAAGCCCGCCGGCGTGGCCGACGGGCTTAGCTTGTTTGCCTGGAGGGCTTTTTAGTTGAACTTGTACTTCGCGCCGAGACGCACGGTGTGGAAAGAAGACGTGGAAGTGATGGAGTCCTCAGGCAGCCCCAACTCCGACGAGAAATCCTTCTTGGCGAACTGCGAATAGCGGTACTCAAGACCGACGGTGACGTTGCTAGACACAGCCGTTTCCAAACCGCCCCCAACTGAGAAACCGCTGGAGCCCCAGTCGAGGATTTCGCCGATCGGGTCGGAAGCGTTCAGATCAAAATGCTGCCAGCTGTAGCCGCCGAGCACGTAGGCAAGGGTCGATTCGTTCATCTTCATGCCGACGCGGCCAAGCACATCGAAACCGTAGTCGGTATCGACATTGATCGATCCGCCGCCGAGGTCCAGCTTCGAGGTCATGCCGGAGTACCGGGCATCGACCATGACGCCTGCGACCCAGTTGCCGAAATCATGATCGTAACCGACGTTCAACTCGCCAAACACGCCTTCGCCACCGAGGCCGTTGAACTTGGCGCCGGCAAGCGGCGGGATTTCGATCTGGTGCACGGATGCACCGGCGCCCAAGCCGCCACCGACATAGAAGCCAGTCCAGTTGTATGCGGGTGCTTCAAACGAAGCGGCGGCGCCGTTCCGCGCACCAAAGCGATAATTGGCTGCAACCTGGAAGGTGTGCCGCGACGTATCGAGGTTGAGCGCGCCATCCGGCGAGGGGATGCCGGCCTCGGAAAGGAGATCCCCCTTGGTGCCGAAGCGGGTATAACGATATTCGGTCTTGATCGTCCAATTGCTGTTGATGGCCGTTTCAATGCCACCTCCGACGAAATACCCGCTCTGGTCCCAATCGAAGCCGAAACCAGCGTTCGTATCGAGCTTGTACTTCTGCCAGGAATAGCCACCCAGCATGTAGCCCAGAGTGTTCGGCGTGAAGAGGTAGCCCACTCGCAAACCGGCGTCGAAACCATAGGTCTCCTGGATCGAAGCGCTTAATCCGCCAGCATCCAGCGAGGTTTCGATGTTGCCGACGTGAGCGTCAAGCAGGCCGCCGAGCAGGAAGCGCGGCGAGACCATATAGTCGTAGCCAACCGTCAATTCACCATAGACGCCTTCTCCACCAATGCCGTTCAGCGAGATAGGAGCAAAATCACTGCCCAGTTCGTGCACGTTGGCGCCGGCGCCGACACCGAAGCCGACATAGATGCCGCTCCAGTTAAAACCGGATGCTTCAACAGGTTGCACCACGTCGGCCGCATGAGCAGCGGACATCAAGGCCACGATCGAAACAGCGGAAAAGAGAATAGATTTCGCAGACTTGCGAATGAACATTAGCCCGTACCCCTCAATAATAAGCCCGGGGTGTCTCTAGCAGCGGGTGGCAAATGTAGGAATGACAAAAATGCAACAATGGTAGGCAAAGTGCTGGTGCGCCTCAGGTTTCCATTTCCGATTTGCCTGGAAAGCGGGCTTCTCTGCCTTCGATCCCCCCAAAAAAAGTCGCCGGCATAGGCCGGCGAGTTAGAATGGGGGGAATCTGTCTTTTCGTGGAATCAGGCGGCCAGGACAGCCTTCGGCTCGACCAGTTCGTAGCCGAGCGCTTCGGCCACCGCGCGGTTGGTGATCTTGCCCTTGTGCACATTGAGGCCGTTGCGCAGGTGGTGATCGTCGACCAGCGCCTTCAGACCCTTGTCGGCGAGCTGCAAACCATAGTGAAGCGTCGCGTTGTTGAGCGCATGGGCCGAGGTGACCGGCACCGCGCCAGGCATGTTGGCGACGCAATAGTGGATGACGCCATCGACCTCGTAGGTGGGGTCGGCGTGAGTCGTCGCGTGCGAAGTCTCGAAGCAACCGCCCTGATCGATGGCGACATCGACCAGCACGGACCCCTTCTTCATGCCGGACAGCATTTCGCGGGTGACGAGCTTCGGCGCGGCGGCGCCCGGGATCAGCACGGCGCCGACGACGATATCGGCCGAGAAGCACTCTTCCTCGAGCGCCTCGACGGTCGAGTAGCGAGTGTGGACACGGCCCGCGAAGAGGTCGTCGAGCTGTCGCAAGCGCGGGATAGAGCGGTCGATGATGGTGACGTCGGCGCCAAGGCCCGCCGCCATTCTGGCGGCATGCAGGCCGACGACGCCGCCGCCGAGCACGGTCACCTTGCCGGGCAGCACGCCGGGCACGCCGCCGAGCAGCACGCCGCGGCCGCCATTGGCCTTCTGCAGCGCCGTCGCGCCGGCCTGGATCGACAGGCGTCCGGCGACTTCCGACATCGGCGCCAGCAGCGGCAGGCCGCCACGGTCGTCGGTGACGGTTTCATAGGCAATCGCGGTAACGCCGGAAGCCAGCAGCCCCTTGGTCTGCTCCGGATCCGGAGCCAGGTGGAGATAGGTATAAAGGATCTGGCCATCGCGGAGCTGCGCCCATTCATTGGGCTGTGGCTCCTTGACCTTGACGATCATGTCCGACTTGGCGAACACCTCGGCAGCGGTCTTGGCAATCGTGGCGCCGGCGGCGCGGTAGGCGTTGTCATCGGCGCCGATGCCAGCACCGGCACCGGTCTCGACCAGCACTTCGTGGCCATGAGCGACATATTCGCGAACCGAGCCGGGCGTGAGGCCGACGCGATATTCGTGGTTCTTGATTTCCTTGGGGCAGCCGACGCGCATCTTCTTCTCCTGATCCGGCCCTTTTTGGGCTCGTTCCCTGTATTGGCGGAGTGAACCATGAATCGCTGCGCATGTGTTTGCGAATGCGCTTGCGAGCGCGGGCAAGTTTCGATAATCGTTGCGCGAAACAGCCAGATTTTCGCAGGATTCACGAAAAATGCCGCTCGACAGGATTGATATCGCCATTCTCGAGGCTTTGCAGAAGGATGGTCGGATACCCAACGCAGCGCTTGCCGAGAAGGTTGGCCTGTCGCAGTCGGCGTGTTCGCGCCGGCTCGACAATCTGGAGAAATCCGGAACCATTCGCGGCTACCACGCCCGGCTCTCCAATGCGGCCCTTGGTCATCAGATGACGGCGATCGTGCACATATCGCTGTCGGGGCAATTCGAGAAGACGCTGTCGGATTTCGAGGCGGCGATCAAGCGCTGCCCGAATGTGCTATCCTGCCATTTGATGTCTGGCGAATATGATTACATCCTGCGCATCGCGGCAAAGGATCTCGTCGACTACGAGCGCATCCATAAGGAGTGGCTGTCGGCCATGCCGCATGTGACGAAGATCAACTCGTCATTCGCCTTGCGTGAGATCGTCGACCGCACGGCGATGGGCATGAAGCCGGAAATGGCTTAACGCCAGAGGCAAACCCGGACGTCCTTCCCAACATAGCATGCGCCTTCGCGGCGAAGTTCTCCCCAATCTCCTGGTTCACCGTGAGTTTCGCGAATGTCCGAGTTCCCATAGCCTTCCCAAACATCACCGTCCTTGTAGACAACTGCCCAGTAATCCTTGGACATTTCACCAGCCCCACTATGCGTATCAGGATAGTCGATACCTGCAAAAACTTGCCGAGGCCCCTGGATATTAAAATCGCCGCCCCTCTCGATTTGATAGGAGCATCTTCCGGATATGCGTGTCTGACCGTTAACAACAAGCAGGCAGCGGCCCCATTTATAACCGCTCGGCAAACGATGCTGTGGTAGGGCATGCGAAGGTGAAAAGGCGAACGCAATTGCAAGGGCAACCGCTATGGTTCGTTCGGTCATCTTGTCATCCGTTGTGAAACAGCCGATCAAAAGAGCGACCGGACACTGTTGGGTCCGCCCAGGGCGCATGCCGAAACGGTCCGCCGCGGCATGGTCCCCTTAGAGATCATTATTTATCGACCAAGTCGGATTTTTGTCACGATACATCGCGCTGCTGCACGGCGGGAGTTAGGATCGATTGAAACGCGTCGGTCCGTACCTGAGGTGTTCTTACGTCAGGCGATCCCGGCCAACCGGCCTCGCTGCTGTCGTGTCCACATTTCAAGGGTGAATCGGCGAGACAGAAATCCGACCGGTCTCATTTTCCCTACAGGTTCTTAGGCCTCGGTGACGATCCGGTCCATCGGGATATCGTGCGGTTGCGGATAGATGGTCGCGATGCGCTGCAGTTCGTAGCCGACGCCGATGACCAGTGGCTTGAACGGCATCGCGGCCAGCGTGCGGTCGAAGAAGCCGCCGCCATAGCCCAGGCGATAATTTCCGGGATCGATGCCCACGATCGGCGAAATGACGATGTCCGGCAGAACCGGGTCGCCCTCGGCCGGTATCGGGATGTTCCAAACGCCCTTTTCCAGCCGGTCGCCCGGTGCGTAGGCGCGAAAGATCAGCGGTTGCCCTTTCTCGACAACGACGGGCAGCGCGGTGCGGCCGCCACGCTCATTGATGGACGCCATCCATGGCCGCAGATCCGGCTCGCCGCGGAACGGCCAGTAGAGACTGACCATGCGGCCGGCGATCTCGCCGACGACAGCATCCAGGCCTTCGGCAATGCGCTGCGACATGGCTGCTCGCGCGTCGGCCGAAACGGCAAGACGGGCGGCGATCAGCCGCTCGCGTTCGGCCTTGCGCCAGCGCCGCACATCGGTCCAGTCGCTCAATGGCGCACGGAATTCCGGGTCGAGTTCGTGCATGAAGCAGGGCGGCGAAGAATATTGCGCCGGACCTTGGTCATCATGATCTTCAGCCATGCCTCACCTCGTGCTGTTTCCTTGAGGCTATACCCAGCCATGCCGTATGGCATGTGCGTTCCCGACATCGCGCGGCGACTCCGGGGCACGCGCGGCGACCCTGGGGTACGCGGAGCGACGTTGGGGTACGCGGGGCGACCCGGGGGTACGCGCGGCGACGCGGGAGGTGGGGCCGGGCATTGCTGCAGTGCACAAAAATCCCTACATCAAGTCAGGCGTTTTTCTCCATGGGTGAATGAGATGAGCCAGGCCAGCCATCATGTCGTCGTTGTCGGCGCGGGTTTCGGCGGTCTCGAATTCACCCGCGCGCTTGGCGGAGCGCCGGTGCGCATCACCATGATCGACAAGCGCAACCACCATCTTTTCCAGCCACTGCTCTACCAGGTGGCAACCACGGCACTGGCCACGTCCGAGGTCGCCTGGCCGATCCGCCACCTCCTGCGCAAGCGCAAGGACGTGACGACGCTGCTCGCCAATGTCGCCGGCGTCGACCGTGCCGGCAAGCGCGTGCTGCTCGATGATGGCAGTGCTGTTGCCTACGACACGCTGCTGCTCGCGACCGGAGCGCGCCACGCCTATTTCGCTCATGACGAGTGGGAGCCTTTCGCGCCGGGCCTGAAGACGCTGGAGGACGCCACGACGATCCGGCGCCGTATTCTTCTGGCCTTCGAGCAGGCCGAGCGGGAAACCGATCCCGCCAAACGCCAGGCGTTGCTGACATTGGCGATCGTCGGTGGCGGGCCAACCGGCGTGGAGCTTGCCGGCACCATCGTCGAACTGGCGCATGACACGTTGCGCGGTGAGTTCCGCAACATCGATACACGGCAGACGCGCGTGGTGCTGATCGAGGCCGGCGATCGCATCCTTGCCAATTTTTCGCCGAAACTCTCCGACTATGCCAGAAAAGCGCTTGAACGGCTCGGGGTGACGGTCGAACTCGGCCGGGCCGTCACGCGTTGCGATGCCGAGGGCGTCGTCTTTGGCGACAGGCAGCTGGCGGCGAGGACCATCCTGTGGGCCGCGGGCGTTGCCGCTTCGCCAGCCGCCGAATGGCTCGGAGCAGCCGCGGATCGGGCGGGCAGGGTGCTCGTCGAACCCGATCTGACTGTGCCCGGCAGTCCGGAGATTTTCGTCATCGGCGACGCCGCGCACGTGCTGCGGCCGGATGGGCGACCCGTTCCCGGCGTGGCGCCCGCTGCCAAGCAGCAGGGCAAGCATGTTGCCGCGACGCTGAGGGCGCGGCTTGCCGGAGACGCAAGCCGGCGGCCATTCCGCTACAGGCATGACGGCGATCTCGCCACGATCGGCAAGCGCGCCGCGGTGATCGATTTCGGCTGGATCAAGCTGACCGGCTGGGCGGCCTGGTGGCTGTGGGGGATCGCCCACATCTATTTCCTGATCGGCTTTCGCAACCGGCTTGCGGTTTCACTGAGCTGGCTATGGATCTACGCGACCGGCCAGCGCAGCGCCCGCCTGATCACCCAAGGCGACGACGACAAGGGCTGATTTCTCCGTCCGGATCATTCATCCGCACGTCATCCGCTTCTGATCGAGTGGCGGCCGATGCGCGCGACTTGTTGAATGGACTCGAATTGCTTTCGGCGCGAAGTTCACTTCGGGCAGGGCCATGTCGTGCGTCGAAGAAGGAGAACACAATGTCCCGATTGCTCCATTCCGTCTCCCGCCGCGATCTCCTTGCGGGGGCCTCCGCCGCAGGGGCGCTGATCATGCTTCATCCCTTCTCCGCCCGCGCTCAAGGTAACCAGGCGCATCTTCGGATCATGGAAACCACCGACATCCATGTGAACGTGCTGCCCTATGATTACTACGCCGACAAAGCGAACGACACGATGGGCCTGTCGCGCACGGCCTCCCTCATCGACGCGGTACGCAAGGAATCCGCCAATGCGATGCTGATCGACAATGGCGATTTGCTGCAGGGCAACCCGATGGGCGACTACATAGCCTACGAGAAGGGCTTGAAGGATGGCGACCTCCATCCGATCATGAAAGGCATGAACCTGCTCGGCTACGAGTGCTCGACGCTTGGCAACCACGAGTTCAATTACGGCCTGTCGTTCCTGGACAAGGTGCTGGCCGGCGCCAATTTCCCCTTCGTCTGCGCCAACCTTATCCGTGGCACCGAGCTTGCAGCAAACCCGCGCGACGACAAGCTCTACCTCAAGCCCTATGTCATCCTCGACAAGAAGATCAAGGACGGCTCGGGCGCCGAGCAACCGATCAGGATCGGCATCATCGGCTTCGTGCCGCCGCAGATCATGGTCTGGGACCTCAAGAATCTCGAGGGTAACGTCAAGACGCGCGGCATCGTCGAGGCGGCTAGGGCCTGGGTGCCGCAGATGAAGGAGGAGGGCGCCGACATCGTGATCGCGCTCTCGCATTCCGGTATCGACGTGAAGCAGGGCGACATGATGGAGAACGCATCGTTCTTCGTGGCCGGCGTCGACGGCGTCGATGCGGTGTTCACCGGTCACCAGCACCTGGTTTTCCCCGGCAAGAAGGATTTCCAGTCGCTCGAGGGCGTCGATGCACAGAAAGGCACGCTGCAGGGCAAACCCGCCGTCATGGGCGGTTTCTGGGGCTCGCATATGGGGCTGATCGACCTGATGCTGGAGCGTGACGGATCGAAATGGAAGGTCGTTTCCGCGACTTCCGAGGCGCGGCCGATCTTCGAACGCGTCGACAACAAGAACAAGCCGACCGTCCCGGACGACAAGCGCATCATCGCGGCGCTCGAGCAGGACCACCAGGCGACCTTGGCCTATGTGCGCCGCCCAGTCGGCAAGACCTCCGCGCCGCTCTATTCCTATTTCGCGCTGGTCGCCGACGATCCGTCGGTGCAGGTCGTCAGCCAGGCGCAGACCTGGTACCTCAGGGATATTCTCAAGAACACGCAGTGGAAGGATGTGCCGCTGCTGTCGGCCGCCGCTCCCTTCAAGGCCGGCGGGCGCAACGGCGCCGACTACTATACCGATGTGCCGGCGGGCGACATCGCCATCAAGAACGTTGCCGATCTCTATCTCTATCCGAACACCGTGCGGGCCGTCGAAATCACCGGGGCGCAAGTCAAGGAATGGTTGGAAATGTCTGCCGGCATCTTCAACAGGATCGAGCCGGGCAAGGCGGACCAGGCGCTCATCAACACAGACTTCCCATCCTACAATTTCGACGTCATCGACGGCGTCACCTACAAGATCGATCTCTCGCAGCCGCCGAAATACGATACCAAGGGCGGGCTGGCGAATGCCGGCGCCAACCGTGTCGTCGACTTGATGTTCGATGGAAAACCAATTGATATGAAAAAGAAATTCGTCGTCGCGACCAACAATTACCGTGCCGGCGGCGGTGGCAATTTCCCTGACATCAATGCCTCGAAGATCATCTACGAGGCGCCGGACACCAATCGCGACGTCATCGTTCGCTACATCGTAAGCCAGGGCACGATCAACCCGTCGGCGGACGATAACTGGTCATTCGCGCCGCTGCCTGGAACCAGCGCTTTGTTCGAAACCGGCGCCAAGGCGAAGGATTTCATAGCCGAGGTGAAATCGCTGAAGATCGAACCGGTGGGTGAAGGCGAGGCAGGATTCGCGAGGTATCGTATTCTACTGTGACCATTGCCAGCAGGAATCATAGCAAGCCGGCAGGCAGGCGCTGCAAACCAGTTCCGCGCCAGCGGTGTGAAACTACGCCTTGTAGACCACCTGGCGCACGTCGATGTAGCTGGCTCGGAAGCCGGCTTCGCAATAGTGCAGGTAAAATTCCCAGAGCTTCTTGAAGCGGTCGTCGAAGCCGAGCGGAACGATCTTCTCCCACGACGCCCAGAAGCGATGGCGCCATTCGGCGAGCGTGCGTGCGTAGTCGTCCGGAAACACGCGCTCGCGCAGATGGGCAAGGCCATGGTCCTTGCCGAGCGCCTTCAGGATCGACGGGGTCGGCAGCATGCCGCCGGGGAAAACGTAGCGCTGGATGAAATCCGGCCTTGCGCGATAGGTGTCGTAAGCGGCTTCGTTGATGGTGATGATCTGCAGGCCCGCGGTGCCGCCGGGTTTCAGGCAGGCCTTCATCTTGCCGAAGAACACCGGCCAGTATTTCTCACCGACCGCCTCGAACATCTCGATCGACGCGATGCGGTCGTAGGTGCCGGTTTCGTCGCGATAGTCCTGCAGCTTGATGTCGACCTTGTCTGCAAGCCCGGCCTTTTCGATGCGTGCCTTGGCGAAGTCGTGCTGCTCGCGGCTGATCGTCAGCCCTGTCACACGGCAGCCTATCTCTCGCGCCGCGAATTCGGCGAAGCCGCCCCAGCCGCAGCCGATTTCCAGCACGTGGTCTTTCGGCCCGATCCCCGTGTCCTTCGCCAGTGCGCGATATTTGGCGGCCTGGGCGCTTTCCAGGTCGTTGGCGCCGGTCGCGTAGAGTGCCGACGAATAGGTCATGCTCGGGTCGAGCCATTCCTTGTAGAAGGCGTTGCCGAGGTCGTAATGCGCCGAAATATTGCGCTTCGAGCCGGTGCGTGTGTTCTCGTTGAACCAGTGACGAATGCGCTGAACGGTGTTGATGAGCCAGCTGGCGCCGCCGGCGACGCGTTCGCCGATGGCCGAATTGATCACGAACAGTTCCAGGAAGCTGGTCACGTCAGGGCTTTCCCAATCACCGTCCATGTAGGATTCGGCAACGCCGATCGTACCGCCGGAAAAGGCCCGGCCGGGCAGGCGCCAGTTCTTGAGCACCAGTTCGGCATCGGGGCCGGGCCCCTTGCCTCCGACGAGGACAGCACGGCCGTCCGGCATTCTGACCTTCAGCGAACCGCGCGGCAGGTTCATCGCTGCCGACAACACCATGCGCGCCTTGGCCGGCAGGCCCTTGACGATCTCGGCGAAATTGAATTCGTCCAGCTTGACTGCGTCGCCCGACGCTGCGCCATGATGTTCCTTGTAAGCCATCGCATGCCCCCGGACTTCCGCGGTGTCGGCACAAATTGCCGACCTCCTCTTCTCGCGGTTCATTCGCCGGGTTCGAACGCCGTTGCAGGTCCCGGTAGCTGGCCGGTTCGGCGACGGGCGGGTTCGAACGAAAGCGCGCGTTCTTTAACCAGAGCTTCAGCGCTTCCCAGTGAATCCCCGCGACGATCTTCTACGTCATGAGGGGGAACTTCAAGAGGCAGGCTGCGAGCTGGGCTGTGCCAAGGGAGCCGGCGATCAGCGGCTTGGATCTGCCTTTGGCACAGCACAGGCCGAACGCACCAAAAACGCCTATGGTTGCAACCGCGCTTGTGCGATAGTTTTAGGCATGCGTTATGTAATCGTCATTGCCGCCGTCGCATTTCTCCTGATCTGGGACGGCCTCTACAATCAGGGCCGGTATCTCGACACGACGGTCAGGGACGTAACGCACGTCGTGCGATACGTGACCGGCAAGATCTAGCGCCCATCCGAACGGCCGCCGCCGCGACATCGTTGTCGGTTGACGTGACCGTTCTGCCATCACAAAAGACCCCGGCATTTCGATCGAGGAGGCGGGGTTGATCCGGCACATTGTTTTCTTCAGCGCGCGGCGCAAGGAGGATGTGGAGGCGGTGCGAACAGGCCTGCTGGCGCTCGGCGATATTCCCCATTCCAGTCTCTTCGAGGTGACGCTGAATACCAAGGTGGATCCGCTGTCGGATGAGGTCGATGTGGTCGTCTACGCAGAGTTCGCCGATGACGCCGCGCTTGCCGCCTACAAGGCGCACCCGCTCTATGCGCGGACCACCAGCAAGGTCAAACCGTTGCGCGAACTGCGCTATTCGGCCGATGTCGTGGCCGGCAGCTGACCGAGGCCTTGTTCCAACGAGTGCCTTTTTCGGCGTCCCACGAAATAGCTGGGTAACACGTGAAGGCCGCCGGGCAGGTTGCCAGCCTTCCGCCAGGCCTTCACTTCGGCCAGCGCGGTGCCGAAATGCCGAAAGCGATGCGGTACTGCCTCGCCAGCCGCAGCAACAGTTCCCGATCCTGATGACGGCGCGGGTCGGATCGTAGCCGCCGATCGCAGCAAAGGCCGCGCGGCGAACGGTGACGGTCGAATTGGTCAGCGGGAGGTGGTCAGAACCGTCTGGGCCGCGCCGTTCGATGCCGAATCACGACGCCGTGACAATCGTCCAAGGCGGAATTCGCGACATCCCCCGCGCGGGGGGATGCAGTCGGGATGCGATCAAGCCTTGAACCGCTTTGCGGAATGATGCACATCGCGCCTGCATGACCCGAACAACAGCCGCCGGCATTCATCCGCTCGATCATCTGGTGCTGCCTGTGCGCAGCCTCGACGTGGCGCGAGCCCGGCTCACCGCGCTTGGTTTCGTCGTCGCACCGACCGGCATCCATCCCTTCGGAACGGAAAATTGCTGTGTTTTCCTCGCCGATGGCACCTATCTCGAGCCGATCTCGGTCGGCGATGAACAGGCGGCGGCGAAGGCCATTGCCGACGGCAATGTGTTCGTCGCGCGCGACCGCGTCTATCGCGACAGCCGCGGCGACGAGGGCTTTTCCGCCATGGTTCTTGCCACCGGCAATGCCGACGCCGACCATGCACGCTATGTCGAAGCCGGTATCTCGGCGGGAGATATGCTGAGCTTTTCGCGCGCCTTCACCGACACAGCGGGCAAAAGCGACATCGCATCGTTCAAGCTCGCCTTTGCCTCTGGCAGCAAGGCTACGGATGCCTTTCTCTTTGCCTGCGAGCGGGTCAATGCTCCGAAAGTGGACCGCGCGGCGTTGCAGGCTCACGCCAACGGGGCCACCGGCATCGTCGAAGTGGTGGCGGTCAGCGGCCAGCCTGCCGAGCAGCACCGGCTGATTTCGGTAGCGGTGGGCGATCCCACCGTCAGTGAACAAGGCGGCACGTTTCATTTGCCGAATGCGACTTTGAACGTGCTTGACCCTGCGTCTTTCACCTCGCGTTTTGGCCTGTCAGCCGGCGCGCCAACTGAGCTTCGCTTCGCCGCGGTGGTCTTTTCGGTCCGGCACGCCGATGTCACCTCGAGGCTGCTTGCAGCCAATTCCATCAAACACGATATATCGGGCAATGATATCGTCGTGCAGCCGGCATCCGGACAGGGCGCGGCTTTCATCTTCCGGGAGATCAAATGAGCAAGCCCCTGGCGCCCAATTCGTCGGTAACCGTCGGCAATGTCGTCTTCGACAACAACGCGGCCCTGGCGCTGATCGCCGGCCCCTGTCAGTTTGAATCGCGCCAGCATGCCTTCGACATGGCTGGCGCGCTGAAGGAACTGACCGGCAAGCTCGGGATCGGCCTCGTCTACAAGACCAGCTACGACAAGGCCAACCGCACCTCGCTGTCGGCGACGCGCGGCGCCGGCATGGACGCCGCACTTCCCGTCTTCGACGAGCTGCGCAAGGAATTTTCGCTCCCGGTGCTGACCGATGTCCACACCGAGGAACAGTGCGCGATCGTCGCGCCGCATGTCGATGTCCTGCAGATTCCGGCTTTCCTGTCGCGCCAGACCGACATGCTGGTCGCCGCCGCGAAAACCGGCAAGGTCATCAACGTGAAGAAGGGGCAGTTCCTTGCTCCCTGGGACATGAAGAACGTGGTCGCCAAGATCACCGGTTCCGGCAACGCCAATGTGCTGACCACCGAGCGCGGCGCGTCTTTCGGCTACAACACGCTGGTGTCCGACATGCGGGCCTTGCCGATCATGGCCGAGATCGGCGCGCCGGTGATCTTCGATGCCACGCATTCGGTGCAGCAGCCGGGCGGGCAGGGCGGTTCCTCGGGTGGCGAACGTCGCTTTGTCGAGACGCTGGCCCGCGCGGCTGTCGCCGTCGGCGTTGCCGGCGTGTTCATCGAGACCCATCAGGATCCGGACAATTCGACCTCTTCCGATGGCCCGAACATGGTGCCGCTGAAGGATATGCCGGCACTCCTGGAAAGGCTGATGGCTTTCGACCGCGTGGCGAAGGCTCGCTGAGCCAGGCGTATCCGGCCGGCGCTTGTGGAAGGCACAGGCCGGCTGTACGCTTGCCCGGCAAATGAGCGTTTTGGCAGGAGGAAGCCATGTCTGTTGCCCGCGTCACCGAAATCACATCGTCGTCGAAAAAGAGCTTTCAGGACGCCATCGAAAAGGGAATTGCGCGCGCATCGAAGACCCTCAAGAACGTCGAAGGCGCCTGGATACAGGACCAGAAGATCGTCGTCGAAGAAGGCAAGATCGCTGCCTATCGCGTCAACATGAAGGTTACCTTCATCCTCGCGGAGTAGCTGCCCGTAGCCGAAAAAGTCGGGAACTTTCGCTCCCGCCCCTCATTGTCAAAGTCCAGATCAACGACAACGAGGAGCACACCATGACAACGCAGACAGGCCATACCGAAGCCATTGCTGCTTCGCGCGTCATCGGCACGTCCGTCTACAATACCGAAGGCACAAGCATTGGCAGCATCGAGGATATCATGCTCGACAAGACGTCGAACGGCATCATGTTCGCGGTAATTGGCTTTGGCGGCTTTCTCGGCATCGGCGAGAAGTATCACGCCATCCCGTGGGCGAGTCTCGACTATGATGAGCACAAGGGCGGCTACATCGTGCCGTTCTCCAAGGAGCAACTGAAAGCGGCGCCTGCCTATTCGATTAACGAGCTGGCCGGCGCGGATGGCGAGACGGCGCGTGACGCATCTTACGACTACTACAAGGTCACGCCCTACTGGCATTGACGGCTGCAATAAGAAAGGCCCCGCCGAGGCGGGGCCTTTCTTGATTCAGGTCGCTGCCTATTCGCTGATGTGCAAGGCCGGCAGCGGCGCCAGGGCTTTGGGTGGCGACTGCTGATTGTCGCACGACGTCAGAAACGCAGCCGCGATCAGGAACAGACTCACGATACCGCTCAACTCAGACATGGCGAAACTCCTCATGTTTCGCCCCGCGCGACAACAGCCATACCCGAAATCCGTGCCCGATGGCATGACTTATGATGACAGCGATTTGCGCTTCGTGAATCGCCGGGCCTGACGCCACGGCAATAATTGCAGGCAGGCCGATTGCCTTTTGCGGCACTTTGGCTAAGACGTGCGCGACGCTTTCAATCGATCAATCGGGGACATCGCAATGACCGCCATCATCGACATTGTCGGGCGTGAAATCCTGGACAGCCGTGGAAATCCGACCGTCGAGGTCGATGTCGTTCTCGAAGACGGTTCGATGGGCCGCGCCGCGGTGCCGTCGGGCGCCTCGACCGGTGCCCACGAGGCTGTCGAACTGCGCGACGGCGGCGCCCGCTATCTCGGCAAGGGCGTGCTCAAGGCCGTCGAGGCGGTGAATGGCGAGCTGTTCGAGGCGATCGGCGGCATGGAAGCCGAAAACCAGATCCACATCGATCAGACCATGATCGAGCTCGACGGCACGCCCAACAAGAGCCGGCTTGGCGCCAACGCCATCCTCGGCGTGTCGCTGGCGGTGGCCAAGGCGGCGGCCGATGCCGCCGGCCTGCCGCTCTACCGCTATGTCGGCGGCACCAAGGCGCATGTCCTGCCGGTGCCGATGATGAACATCATCAATGGCGGCGCGCATGCCGACAACCCGATTGATTTCCAGGAATTCATGATCCTGCCGATCGGCGCGCCGACGCTGCGCGAAGGCGTTCGCTGGGGATCGGAAATCTTCCACACGCTGAAGAAGAAGCTGAAGGATGCCGGCCATAACACCAATGTCGGCGACGAGGGCGGCTTTGCCCCCAACCTGAAGAGCGCGCCGGTCGCGCTCGACTTCATCATGGAATCGATCGAGCAGGCCGGCTTCAAGCCGGGCGAAGAGGTCGCGCTCGGCCTCGATTGCGCGGCGACCGAGTTCTTCAAGGACGGCAACTACGTCTATGAGGGCGAGAAGAAGACGCGTGACCCGAAGGCCCAGGCCAAATACCTGGCCAAGCTTGCCGCGGACTACCCGATCATCACGATCGAGGACGGCCTGGCCGAGGACGACTGGGAAGGCTGGAAGTACCTCACCGACCTGATCGGCAAGAAGACGCAGCTGGTCGGCGACGATCTGTTCGTCACCAACACGGCACGGCTGCGCGACGGCATCCGCATGGGCGTTGCCAATTCGATCCTGGTCAAGGTCAACCAGATCGGTTCGCTGACGGAAACGCTCGACGCCGTCGAGACCGCGCACAAGGCCGGCTACACCGCTGTCATGTCGCACCGCTCGGGCGAAACCGAGGATTCGACCATTGCCGATCTCGCCGTCGCCACCAATTGCGGACAGATCAAGACCGGCTCGCTGTCGCGCTCGGACCGCATGGCAAAGTACAACCAGCTGATCCGCATCGAGGAAGAACTCGGCAAGCAGGCGCGCTACGCCGGCAAGTCGATGCTGAAGGGCTGATCCGAAAACATTCGGATTCTCCAATATCGCATGAAGGGGCGGGAGCATTCCCGTCCCTTTTTGATTTTGGCGCCGCCAAGCCGGTCATCCGTAACCGTCCGTTAAGCACAATCGGGCGAAAAAGATGGCGAGCCGCCTGAGTTCGCGGCCGCGAGGATTCGAGCGATGTGGACGCGTCAGCACAAGCAGAGAAACACCGGCCGGCTGATCATCCCCTCGCTCTGCGTGGCCTTCCTGGCCTATTTCGGCTTTCACGCCTATCACGGCGAATTCGGCATCTACTCGAAATATCAGCTGGAAGCCCAGACGGTCGCGCTGCAAGGTCAGCTCGATGCGATCAAGGCGCGCCGGATGGAACTCGAGCGGCGCGTCCGGCTCATGCATGAGGGCACGCTGGAGAAGGACATGCTCGACGAGCAGGCGCGCAAGGCGCTCAATCTGTCCCAGGCTGACGAAATAACCATCATGTTGCCGGCCGCAGCGAAATAACCGGTATCAGGTTAATCGCCAATATTTTCAATGTTTTTAATCGCTTAGGTGCATGCCAGCTATGCAAATTCGGCATGGCGCAACGCTTTGGCGCGTGTTAGCCTTGCATAAATCGGTGGGGAGGAGCTGATCTCCCCGGAGCAGATTTCATCCTGCTCTAATGTCCGCGAAGAGACGCCAACAGGGAGTGATGCATGGCCACCGCAGCCAGAAAAGCGCCTGCCAAATCCAGATCCGACGGCAAATCGGGGCTTTCCGCCCCCAAACCCGCTGAATTCACCAGGGATGAAGAGCTTGCCGCCTACCGGCATATGCTGCTCATCCGTCGCTTCGAGGAAAAGGCCGGCCAGCTTTACGGCATGGGTTTCATCGGTGGCTTCTGCCACCTCTATATCGGTCAGGAAGCGGTCGTCACCGGCATGAAGATGGCGCTGATCGAGGGCGACCAGATGATCACCGCCTATCGCGACCACGGCCACATGCTGGCGATGGAGCTTTCACCGCGGGGCGTCATGGCCGAACTGACCGGCCGCCGCGGTGGTCTGTCCAGGGGCAAGGGCGGCTCCATGCACATGTTCTCCAAGGAAAAGCACTTTTACGGCGGTCACGGCATCGTCGGCGCGCAGGTATCGCTTGGCACCGGGCTCGCCTTTGCCAACCGCTATCGCGACAACAACAACGTCTCGCTGACCTATTTCGGTGACGGTGCGGCCAACCAGGGCCAGGTCTATGAAAGCTTCAACATGGCCTCGCTGTGGAAGCTGCCGGTCATCTACATCATCGAGAACAACCGTTATGCCATGGGCACGTCGGTTTCGCGCTCGTCCGCCGAGACCGATTTCTCTCACCGTGGCGCATCTTTCAAGATTCCCGGTATCCAGGTCGACGGCATGGATGTGCGCGCGGTGAAGGCCGCCGGCGATCTCGCCACCGAATGGTGCCGCGCCGGCAACGGGCCGTTGATCCTCGAAATGCAGACCTACCGCTATCGCGGCCACTCGATGTCCGACCCGGCCAAATACCGCTCCAAGGAAGAAGTGCAGAAGATGCGCTCCGAACATGACCCTATCGAGCAGGTCAAGGCGCGGCTGATCGAGAAGAAGTGGGCGACCGAGGACGAATTGAAAGCCATCGACAAGGAGGTTCGCGACGTCGTCGCGGACGCCGCCGAATTTGCCCAGAACGACGCGGAGCCGGATCCGTCCGAGCTCTGGACCGATATCGTACTGTAACGGGAGGGCAAGGACATGCCGATCGAAATTCTCATGCCCGCCCTTTCGCCGACCATGGAAGAGGGCAATCTTTCCAAGTGGTTGAAAAACGAGGGCGACAAGATCGTCGCCGGCGACGTCATCGCCGAGATCGAAACCGACAAGGCGACGATGGAAGTCGAAGCCGTTGACGAAGGCACGCTGGGCAAGATCCTGATTGCCGCCGGCACCGAAGGCGTCAAGGTCAACACGCCGATTGCCGTCTTGCTGCAGGACGGTGAAAGCGCCAGCTCCCTTACCTCCCCCTCCGATGGGGGAGGTCGCGCCGCAGGCGCGGGTGAACCCACCGCTGCAACCCCCGCCCCGGCCGGCGAGCCGGCCAACCCTCCACACAAGGGGGAGGGTAAAGCAGCACCCGTCGCCGCCGCCCCGAAAACGGAAATCGCCGCCGATCCGGACATTCCTGTAGGCACCGAAATGGTCTCGACCACGGTGCGCGAAGCTCTGCGTGACGCGATGGCCGAGGAAATGCGCCGCGATGGCGATGTCTTCGTCATGGGCGAGGAGGTTGCCGAATATCAGGGCGCCTACAAGATCACGCAAGGGCTGCTGCAGGAATTCGGGCCGCGGCGCGTCGTCGACACGCCGATCACCGAGCATGGCTTTGCCGGTGTTGGTGTTGGTGCGGCGATGGCCGGCCTGAAGCCGATCGTCGAGTTCATGACCTTCAACTTCGCCATGCAGGCGATCGACCAGATCATCAATTCGGCCGCCAAGACGCTCTATATGTCCGGTGGTCAGATGGGCGCGCCGATCGTGTTTCGCGGGCCGAACGGCGCCGCAGCCCGCGTCGCCGCCCAGCATTCGCAGTGCTATGCCGCCTGGTACAGCCACATTCCGGGCCTCAAGGTTGTGATGCCTTACACCGCCGCCGACGCCAAGGGCTTGCTCAAGGCGGCGATCCGCGACCCGAACCCTGTTATCTTCCTCGAGAACGAAATCCTCTACGGTCAGTCCTTCGACGTGCCGAAGCTGGATGATTTCGTGCTGCCGATCGGCAAGGCGCGCATCCACAAGACCGGCAAGGACGTCACCATCGTTTCCTTCGGAATCGGCATGACTTATGCGGTCAAGGCGGAGGCGGAACTGCGCGGCCTGGGCATCGATGCCGAGATCATCGACCTGCGCACGATCCGGCCGCTCGACCTCGACACCGTCATCGCTTCGGTCAAGAAGACCAATCGGCTGGTCGTGGTGGAAGAAGGCTTCCCGCAGAGCTCGGTCGGCGACCATATCGCCAACCAGGTATCGCAGCGCGCCTTCGATTTCCTCGATGCTCCGGTGATCACCATTGCCGGCAAGGATGTGCCGATGCCCTATGCGGCCAACCTCGAGAAACTGGCCTTGCCAAACGTCGGCGAGGTCATCGAGGCGGTCAAGGCCGTCACGTATCGCTGAACCGGGCGGGAGAACAAAATGCCAATCAACATCACCATGCCGGCCCTGTCGCCCACGATGGAAGAAGGCAATCTGTCAAAGTGGCTCGTGAAGGAAGGCGATAAGGTTTCGCCGGGCGATGTCATCGCCGAGATCGAAACCGACAAGGCGACCATGGAGGTCGAGGCTGTCGATGAGGGAACGGTTGCAAAGCTCGTCGTTCCCGCCGGCACCGAAGGCGTCAAGGTCAATGCGCTGATCGCCGTGCTCGCGGCTGAAGGCGAAGATGCAGGTGCTGCCGCGAAAAGCAGTGGCGGTGCTGCGCCAGCGAAAGCCGAGGCTCCCAAGGCTGAAGCACCAAAGGCCGAGGCACCAAAGGCTGAACCTGTCGCCGCCGCGCCCAAGGCAGAGGCGGCTCCGGTTGCCAACGGTCATGCGGGTGGCGAGCGCACCTTCGCTTCGCCGCTGGCCCGGCGCGTCGCCAAGGAAGCCGGCGTCGATGTGTCCGCCGTCACTGGCACCGGCCCGCATGGCCGTGTGGTCAAGGCCGATGTCGACGCGGCGATTGCCGGCGGCGGTGCCAAGCCTGCCGCGAAGGCT
>NZ_JAPFQA010000050.1 GCF_027563465.1 Mesorhizobium qingshengii
TCAAGTGCGCTACCGGGCTGCGCTACACTCCGGACCGCGCAAAGCCCTATAATCTCAAGGGGTGTAGCGCAAGAGCCTTATCGGAACAAAATCGGCGAAATTAGAACAAACGGTGTCTCGGTGTGGGTTTCGAGACCAAAAGTCACACCGAAAATCACACCGGATGTTCATGATTTGTCCCTCATTGACTACAACTGGCCGCCCACGCGCAGGGGCCAATCCCGCATGCTGCCAGCCGCTCTTCCCCGAAGATGGTGTGAGCGGTTTGGCTCGCCGTCTCGTTCATTTTCCGGTGCCCCGGCTCCAAGCTGAGCTTGATAGGTGTCCTCTAGGCACGATCCCGCCACAGAAAGTCTACCTGTCGGGATACTGCCACCTGATTCTGAGGGCGTCTTCTTCGCTAAGTAGGACGGGCAACTCACCATTGAGCGGGTCCTTTCGCGCAACGTAGTTCTCTGCCCAAGCGATCCATCCTAGAGTTTGAACGTCTTGCCCCGACCCTCGAGCCAGCCGGCTCTTCACGGCTTCGATGTAACCATGGAGCATCAGGGCCTCTTGATGTGCGGATGCCTGTTCTTTGAAGATCGTTCCGCGAACTCGATCAATCGCTTCTAGCCGCTCTCGTTCCTGTTGGCGCTTCTCCTCTTCCGCCCATTTACGCGCTCGCTCCTCGCGCTCAATGCGCAGTTGCTTCAAGGCTGTGGCAGCGCGCTCGATCCCGTCGACAAAGCTCGTTAAGACATCCTCGACCCGTTGACGTTTGCCGTCAGCCCACTTTTGGCGGACACCTAGGTAGGTCGCATTGGTGATCGATAGCTGCAAATGTCCGGAGCGCACTTGATCGTGCTCGGGAATAGGTCGACCGTAGCTCCGATAGTCGCGGATATCTGCTGCGGTAGGCGTATGCGGGATCGACGCGTATCGTTCGGATAAGGCCAACTCGACATTCTCACCATCGACTACCGCACCACGCTTGGCATCTACAGAGACACTCCATGACCGCTCCAGAATGGCAGCCTTTATGCTGGCAATGAGATTCGCAGCACGAGGGAGGCTATCCAGGCCTATGTCTACTCGTATGAAGCCCGATCGTTGCCGGACTTCGCCAGCCGACGACGAACGCCTCAAGTCCTTCTGAATTGCAGCTGCAACCGGGTCGGTTACCTCGACCGCAACTGCGACCCGGAGGAGTTGTTCGGAGCCGGCGTCCAAGCTCGCAAGCCTCTGGTCATTGATAACCGGTTCCACTTGGTCGCCTATGAGCACGGTCTGATTTCTCTTCAATCTATCTGTCGGCAGCGCCCGGCGCTTCGGTGGACTACCATTGGCGATCTTTCGCCAATAGTGGGGTGGCGGAACTGGTATATCGTTTGCTCGGCAGATCGCGACGATCGTCCCGGCCGAACTACCGAGATCAGCGGCGACCTCGTCCATTGTTTTCGTCCAGACTAGGTCATGGAGGGAAGTGCGGGTAACGGTTGCCATGCGGCTAGGCTCTCAAATCAAGGACACAGAGGGTTGAGCGCGTTTCACGTGCGCCGGGCACTTTATAACGTGCAGCCACAACTACCGCCGCCTAGATGATGCGCCTGGGGCTATTCGAACCTGTCGCCTGTGGCGGATAGGCTACATGCTACCGCCCGTCTCAAAACACGTCGTAGACGAGCTGCAGCCTACCGACTTCTAATCAGTAAAGCAGCCGATCCGATGCTCCATGGATTGAAGCGCGTCGCAATTGGGGAACGCGCCACTAGGCGAAATTGCGCGTATAGCGTTTCGCCTTGATCCCTTCCGACTTCACCGTCTGCTGATCGCTATAAAGACACAAGACAGATCATCGAAGATCTGAGCGATACAAGGAAGGTGGATTTTGAAACACTCTGAGAAAAAACCCTACTCCAGCACGCGGCTTGCGCAATTCGTTGAAAGACGAATTCTTGAATTGAAAGCAAAAAAGACGCAGTCAACTATCGCTAGCGAGGCCGGTTTCGGGCAACACAACATGCTCACGAACATCAAGCTCGGCAATAGCAAGCTTCCACTTGACCGCGTCCCGGCTCTGGCTAAAGCGCTAGAGGTCGATGCGGCCCTCCTCTTTATGATGGCCGTGGAGCAGCTCGGCGGAGACACGACGGAGTTGGCCATT
>NZ_JAPFQA010000051.1 GCF_027563465.1 Mesorhizobium qingshengii
ATCGCTTATCCCGTTCACTCAGGTGGTAACCATATCTGGAGTTCGTGCGTGACAGGCAGCCGCCAGGCGTCTATGCGGCGTCGGTATGGCCGAAGCCCTATTTCCCACCCGGTGGAAGTACGACAAACCGCCGCCGATCGAGACGTTCGTCAGGGACTTCCAGGACGATTACGCCTGTGCGGACTACTTGTTCCGCAAGCGGTGGCCTGACGGTTTCGTCTGCCCGCACTGCGGTTCAAGGAAAGCTTGGCGCCTCGAATGTCGCCCATGGCTTTGGGAGTGCTCCGGCAAGGGCAGTGATCGGAGGTGTCGGCGCCAAACTTCGGTGATCGCAGGCACCGTCATGCAGGGCACGCATCTGCCGCTTCGCAAGTGGTTCCTGGCCGCTTACCTGATGGCCACCCATTCCAACAGTATCTCGGCGCTCCAGCTCCAGCCCAAGCTCGGCGTTTCCTACAAGACGGCGTGGCTGCTGCTGCACAAGCTGCGGCGCGCAATGGTCGATCCGGATCGGACACCCCTTTCGGGGACCGTCGATGTCGACGAGTCATCCATTCCGTACAGACGGAAAGAGGACGCGCTGAAGAGAGGCGGCGGCAGCAGCAAGGCGAACCAGATCTGGATCGCCGGAGCGGTCGAGACGGTGGGCAGGTTCGGTGTCGGCCGCGTCCGGCTGGCGCGCATCGCGGACCGTTCGGCCGCGAGCCTAGTGCCGTTCGTAGAGGCGAACACCCTGCTGGGAACCAAGCTGCGGACGGACCATCACGCGCCCTACGACAAGGTACCCGGCCGTCCTTTGACCAAGGTGAACATCAATAAATCCAAGCTCCCCGCACACCTCCTTCTGAAATGGCCCCACGTTGTCTTCGCGAATCTGAAGAGGTGGGCGCTTGGCACATTTCACGGATTCCGGGAGAAGCATCTCGATGCCTACCTGAATGAATTCGTCTTCCGCTGGAATAGGCGGCGGAGCTTCCGAGGCACCTTGGACAGGATGCTTGGAATCGGCCATCGCATTGGCCCAATCACCTACCGCGAAATAGTCGGAGACACTCGGGAATGGAAGCAGGAGCACATCGACGAGATCCTGGCGATGTGCCATCCGAACAAGCAGCAGATCGTAAAGGATCTCGCGAGCTATTACCGCGCCCCCCGGCTCGAGGTCATGGAGAATCTTGTCTGGTGGATGAACCGCTTGCGGGAGGAGGACCGCAAGGCCAGGCTCGAATTCGGGTGGAGCACCGAAGGAGTGCCAGAATTCAATGATCCGCGCAGCTACGACCGCCGGGAGCCGGAACGTCCCGTGCTGGCGCCGCGGAGACCGGGCGAGGAACGGTTGCGCGGCGGGCGTTACCAACATCCACCTCGGCCGTCGCGAGATGAGCTTCAACTCGGATATCTGCGGCATATCCCGCCGGGTTCCCCGATTACGCTGGCCTGAAGGCAAAGCGACACAGTCCCCGTGGCGGTCGGACAGCCTAGCGGTCCCGTTCCCCTGTGGACTAGCGCCCTAAGCGGCAGACATGGCTGCGCGAATCTGATCCATTCCTGTGACTGCGGCGCTCGGAGGCAACCTCCCCTGCGTTCCAATCGTCGCGACTTCCGCAGAAGTCCCGAAACTTCCCCTCTATACCTGGTGTGTCCCTGAGCGAAGGGGATAAGCGAT
>NZ_JAPFQA010000052.1 GCF_027563465.1 Mesorhizobium qingshengii
CGGCAGATCCCATGGGGAGTGGATCGTGGCCCGCGCTCTGGCAGAGTGGGCCATCGCAACTCGCTCTTTGGAGGCCCTTCATGCATTTTTCGACCGCCGATCAATCCGAGCTACAAGCCGCTGTCCGCGTGGATCTTGGCGCAATCTTCGTCTCGCTGGAGCTGTCCAGATCGACCTGGCTAGTCACCTCGATTGCACCGGGCAGCGAGAAGATGTCGCGCCACATGGTCGCCGGCGGTGACAGTGCCGGGCTGCTCGTCTGCCTCACCGGGCTGCGCAGCAAGGCCGAGGCGCGCACGGGCACGCTTTATCCGTTGGTGGTGATCCAGGAGGCGGGGCTGGACGGCTTCTGGATCGACCGGGTGCTGAACCGCGAGGACTGGATCGAAAGTCACATCGTCGATGCGGCATCTATCGCGGTGTCGCGCCGCCACCGTCGCGCCAAGACGGATCGGCTCGATGGCGAGGCGCTGATCCGCGCCCTGCTGGCCGTCAAGCGGGGTGAGCCGCGCGTCTGCTCGATGGTCCGGGTGCCGACGCCCGAGAATGAGGATCGCCGCCGGACCAACCGCGAGCGCAAGGTGCTGGTCGCCGAACGGGTCGAGCACGTCAACCGCATCAAAGGCCTGCTCTTCAGCCAGGGCATCCGCGACTACGAGCCTTTGCGCCGCGACCGGCGCGATCGCCTGGAAGACCTGCGGACCGGCGATGGCCGCGCCCTGCCGGCCCGCATGAAGGCCCAGATCGGCCGCGAGCTTGACCGTCTCGAATTGCTGCTCGGCCAGATCAAGGCGGTGGAGGCCGAGCGCGACGCGCTGCTCGCCGCGACGGCGGTGGACGCCTCGACGCCGGCGGCGATGTTGCTCAAGCTGAAGGGCATCGGACCGGAATTCGCGACGATCCTCCACGCCGAAGGGCTGTTCCGGCATTTCAACAACCGCAGGCAGGTGGCCGCCTACGCGGGACTGGCACCTTCCCCATGGAAGAGCGGCACGATCGATCACGAACAAGGCGTGTCGAAGGCCGGCAATCCGCGGCTGCGAACGACGATGGTCGAGCTTGCCTGGCTGTGGCTGCGCCATCAGCCGGCCTCGGGCCTGGCCCGCTGGTTCAGCGAACGGGTGGCGCGCAACGGCGGCCGCCTCAAGAAGGCGATGATCGTCGCGCTCGCCCGCAAGCTGCTGGTGGCGCTGTGGAAATACGCGACCGCCGGCGTCATCATCGAGGGAGCGCTCATGAAAACCGCATGACCGCTTCCACCACCCTTTTCCTCCATTCCGCAAAGGCCTGATCAGCCTTTCGGATCCAGGTGGGCGAACCGAAAATATGCATGGCCTCAACAGCCGATCGGCAGAATGGTTTCGTCTTCCTGAGCCTGCGCCCGCCGCAAGCGGGATATTGGTGCTGCCGCCAGGAGCGGCGACCGCATGTGAGGTGGATGAGGCCCGGCGACCGGGCCGCGTCACGTGATCGGGCTCAGACCTTGGACCGAAACGCGAAGGAGGAAAATCACACTTGACCATGTAATCCCCATGTGAG
>NZ_JAPFQA010000053.1 GCF_027563465.1 Mesorhizobium qingshengii
CCTCGTGCGGGCTCTTTTGTATTTTGCTGTGGTGGCCGGCCGATTTTAACCTGTCATCAGGGCCCCGCAAGGAGGCAAAGCCGACGCCGCGGACAAAGACAAAAAACAAATCCTCTCCCCCGCAACCAAATCAAAACAGCCCGTCAGCCAAAAAGCCGACCGGGCTGTTTTGCTTTTGCGACGCCCGACGAAACCAACCAGCCAAACACGAAAGCACGGAACAGAGCCCATCCATGAACTCGTTGCCTCGGCGATGCCGATGCTGGGACAAACAGCTCACAAACAGCTCCTCGTCCTGCAGGCTCAGGCTGAACGCAGTCTCAAAGACCAGCCCGCAACCACGAAACGAATTTAGCCGGTTGGGTTTTTACTCAGCCGGCTTTTTTCGTCCATCGTCTCGCGCGCGGCCGCCACCAGAAGCGACCGCGGTATCGACTCGCGCGTCGATCTCGATCGCGCCGGCGTCCCCGTGACCGACGTGACATTGCGGTCATGCCGAATCGCGCGACAAGCGATTCTCTTGGGGAGAACCGCGGCAAAAGCCGAATCGCGGCCGAATCAGCGGAGACTGCTAACAGTTGACATCTCTTGCCATTCGCGTCGTGCGATCCCGTCATCCCGCCAGGAGGTCGCCATGCCGAATTCCGCTTTGAATGAGCACTACGAGAGCTTCATCCGTAAGCAGCTCGAATCAGGCTGCTACAACAATGCCAGCGAGGTTGTCCGCGCGGGCCTGCGCATGCTCGAGGATTTCGAGGCCGAGCGGGAGAAATGGCTGCGCGAGGAAATACCGGCGCGCCTGGTCGAACTGCAGCGGGATCCAACCAAAGGTATCCCGGCCGAAACAGTCTTTTCACGGCTGGAGGCGCGTCATCGTGCGAAGCAGGTGAAAGCCGGGTAGGGGTGGAGTATCGGATTGTCTTCCATCCCAAGACGGAGTCCGAGCTGGAAGCGTGACGATATAGCGGAACGCGCGTCGCCTTCCGTCGCCTGGAAGCTCGCTGCGGTATCCGCGACCATTGTCTTGGCCTGTCGAGGTTTCCTCAAAGGGGCGCCGAGCGGCTTGAGATCATGCCCGGGCTGCGGATTGTTGGTTACCGGCGCGCCGTCAGCATCGCTTTCGCCGTAGAGGGCGAGCGAGTGCTGATCCTGGGCATATTTTACGCCGGCCACAACATCACGCCGGAATTGCTCGAAGAGCGATTCCAAAACGCCGCTCGAGCAGGCGCGGCGACCGATGCCCCGCTAAGCGTGACAGGCGATTTTCAGGCCGATGGCGCACCTCCCGGTGACGAGGTGATGGCCTGCATCATAGAAGTGACAGGCAACAGAACGCCGCTCACAATCGGGCCAAGCCAGCTCACCATTTTTGACCCCGTCGGGATCTCCACGAGAAATCGAAAAAAGAGCGATCTTC
>NZ_JAPFQA010000054.1 GCF_027563465.1 Mesorhizobium qingshengii
TGAGCTACTCCCCGATCTTCGGACAGATTTCTGGGTGGTTTAAGCTACTCTCCGCGCCTGCTGATCGGTTTCGATGCTGTTGAAGTAGACCACGGCGGGCGGCTGTCCGCCATGGGCTGCGTGAGGCCGCTGGTAGTTGTAGAAGGTGATCCAGCGACCGACGCCTGCCTTGGCCTGCGACCCAGTCTCCCAGGCGTGCAGGTAGACGCATTCATACTTCAGCGACCGCCACAGGCGCTCGATGAAGATGTTATCGAGACAGCGTCCCTTGCCGTCCATGGAGATCCGGGTCCCGACCCGCTTCAGCCGGTCGGTCCAAGCGAAGGACGTGAACTGCGAGCCCTGATCGGTATTCATGATCTCGGGCGGGCCGAAGCGGTGGATTGCCTCGTTCAGGGCCTCGACGCAGAAGTCGGCCTCCAGCGTGTTCGAGATGCGCCAGGCCAGTACCTTGCGGGTGAACCAGTCCATGATCGCGACCAGATAGAGGAAGCCTCTGCGCATCGGCAGGTAAGTGATGTCGGCGCACCAGACCTGATTGGGCCGCTCGACCCGCAGCCCGCCCAGCAGATAGGGATAGGTCTTGTGTCCCTTCGCGGGCCTGCTGGTGTCCGGCTTCTGGAAGATCGGCATCAGGCACATAAGCCGCATCAACCGCCGGATGCGCTTGACGTTCACGGCATGGCCCTCATTCCGCAGGTGCCAGGTCATTTGCTGCACGCCGTAGAAGGGCGTCTCCAGGAACTGCTTGTCGATCAGCAGCATGAGGGCGAGGTTCATTTCTGCCTCACCCTGCGGCTCGTAATAGAACGAGGACCGCGAGATCGACAGCAGGCGGCACTGCGCGCCCACCGACAGCACGGGATGGTTCCGCTCGATCATCCCACGTCTCATTTCCCGCCCCAAGGCTTGAGCTTTCGTGACAAAAAATCGTTGGCGACGGCCAGCTCTCCGATCTTCGCATGCAAGGAACGCACAGTGTCCTCGTCGACCTCAGCGGTCTTCTTCGTGCCCCGCTCGAAGATGTCCGCCGCCCCGTCAAGCAGCGCCTTCTTCCACTGGTGGATCATCGTCGGATGCACGCCATAATCCGCGGCCAACTCCGACACGGTGCGCTCGCCCTTCACGGCCTCTAGCGCCACGCGAGCCTTGAAGCCCGCGTCATGATTCCTGCGTTTGCGCATATTCTGATCTCCTCGTCCTTGGAGATCAGCAGACTTCAGTTCGTAGCTTCCGTCACTGTCCGATTTTCGGGGAGGCGCTCA
>NZ_JAPFQA010000055.1 GCF_027563465.1 Mesorhizobium qingshengii
CGAATATGTTGCGCCGAGAGTTATGTTGCGCGCCCGCGATTGGGCGCTGTCCCGCAGGCGATCGACGGCTTTTGCGCAACATAATGTCAGCGCGCGGCAGGTGTCGTGATGCCCCGTGACGCTTCCGAACTGTCTCGCCGCCTGGCACGCCACGCAGAGGCGGTCTGCCGGCACTACCTGTCCAATGGTCGACGCCGAGGCCGCTACTGGACGGTTGGCGATGTGCGCAACGCGCCCGGCCGATCGATGTTTGTCCGGCTCAGCGGGCCGGAATCCGGTCCCGGCGCCGCCGGGCATTGGACTGATGCCGCCTCAGCCGAATATGGCGATCTCCTCGACGTCATCCGCGAGAGCTGCGGTCTCGTCGATTTCCGCGATGTCGCCGATGAGGCACGGCGCTTTCTGAGCCTGCCGCTCGCCGAACCGGGCCGCAGTTCAAAGCCCGTTCGCATACCCGTCCCCGCCGGATCGCCCGAAGCGGCGCAACGGCTCTTCGCCATGTCGCAGCCGATCTGCCGGACGCTCGTCGAGACCTACCTACGCAACCGCGGCATCAGGAACTTGCGCGACGCGGGCAGCCTGCGATTCCATCCGCGCTGCTACTATCGACCTGAGGGCGACGGCCCGACCGAGACATGGCCGGCGATGGTCGCCGCTGTCACCGATCTCGAAGGGAGGATCACCGGCGCGCATCGTACCTGGCTTGCCCGCGACGGTTCGGGCAAGGCGCGGGTCGACACGCCACGACGGGCCATGGGTGGCCTCCTCGGCCATGCCGTCCGCTTTGGTGCGGCCGATAATGTCCTCGCTGTCGGCGAAGGCATTGAGACGATGCTGTCGCTGCACTGTGCACTGCCCGCCATGCCGATGGCGGCCGCGCTCTCGGCCAACCACCTAGCAGCTCTTGTGCTCCCGCCGGCGCTGCGTCGGCTCTACATCGCCCGCGACGCCGACGCCGCAGGCGACACGGCACTCGCGGCGTTGATCGAGCGCGCCGAAGCAGCAGGCATTGAGGCGCTTGCCCTGTCTCCACGGATGGGCGACTTCAACGAGGACCTACGTGCATTCGGCGTCAGCGCGCTCCGGCGGACATTGCGCATCCAGCTCATGCCGCAGGAT
>NZ_JAPFQA010000056.1 GCF_027563465.1 Mesorhizobium qingshengii
ATCTTATTTCTATCAATTCGGTAGATTGGCGCGGGTTCAACGGAGGCAGAAATGACCAAACCTCATTTCCGGAAACTGCTCGGCGCGCTGGTCGCCACGTCTGTCCAGTTCGGCACGCTCGGTTTGGCGTTTGCCGACACCACCATCCTCAACGTGTCCTACGATCCGACACGCGAGCTCTACAAGGCCTATGACGAAGCCTTCGCCGCGCACTGGAAGGCCGAGACCGGCGAGACGGTCACCATCCAGCAATCGCATGGCGGATCGGGCGCCCAGGCCCGCGCCGTAATCGACGGCCTCGACGCCGATGTGGTGACGCTGGCGCTCGAAGGCGACATCAACGCCATCGTCGCCAAGTCGAAGAAGATCAATCCGGACTGGCGCACCAAATTCGACAACAACTCGGCGCCCTACACCTCGACCATCATCTTCCTTGTCCGCAAGGGCAATCCCAAGGCCATCCACGACTGGAGCGACCTGGTCAAGGACGGCGTCCAGGTGATCACCCCCAACCCCAAGACCTCGGGCGGCGCGCGCTGGAACTATCTTGCCGCCTGGGCCTACGCCAACGCCAATGATGGCGGCGACGAAGCCAAGACCAAGGACTTCGTCGGCAAGCTCTACGCCAATGTTCCGGTGCTCGACACCGGTGCGCGCGGCTCGACCGTGACCTTCGCGCAAAAAGGCCTCGGCGACGTGCTGATCGCCTGGGAGAACGAGGCCTATCTGGCGCTCGACGAGTTCGGCGCCGACAAATTCGACATCGTCTACCCGCCGACCTCGATCCTGGCCGAGCCGCCAGTGGCGGTGGTCGACGCCAATGTCGACGCCAAGGGCACGCGCAAGGTCGCCGAAGCCTATCTGGGCTGGCTCTATTCCAAGGAAGCGCAGACGATCATCGCCAGGAACCACTATCGTCCGTCAAAGCCCGACCTGGTGCCCGCCGAGGACCTCGCCAAGCTGCCGCCAATCAAGCTGATCACCATCGACGATCCGCTTTTCGGCGGATGGAAGAAGGCCCAGCCTTATCATTTCGGCGACGGTGGTATATTCGACCACATCTACAAGCCCCAGTAAG
>NZ_JAPFQA010000057.1 GCF_027563465.1 Mesorhizobium qingshengii
TGAGGATCGCCGCGACCATTGCGGCATTGCCGGCCTGGAGGTTGCCGTTGGCGACCTCCGTCACGTTGCCGGTCAGCGACTGGCTCTGGACGTCGATCGTATCCTTGCCCGCCGTCAGCGCGGTCACCGCGCCGGTGGTGACGCTGATGTTGCCGCCAGCCGCGGTGTCGCGCACGACGATGCCTTCGCCGCCGGTCGAGCTGCTCGCGCCCGAGATGTCGACCGTGACCGTGCCCGTGCCGTTGTTGAGGATATTGGCCGCATCGCCGGTGCCGCCGACGAACCCGCCGGTGCCCGTCACCGAGATGTCGCCCGAACCGCCGGTGCCGCCGACAAGGCTGAGGCCGCGCGTCGCGCCGGTCACCGTGTTGGCGACCGATACGCTCACCGCGCCGTTGCCGGTCGCCTTGATGCCCTCGGCGAAGGTGCCGGTCACCGTGCCGTTGGCGGTGACGCTGGTCGTACCCGTGCCGAAGTTGTGGGCATCGATGCCGGTCGTGCCGGAGACGTTGCCGACGGTCACGTCGACAATGCCCGTGCCGGCACCCTTGGTCTGCTGGGCGATGATGGCGGTGTTGCCGGTGGAAGTGACATCGCCGGCGTTGACCGTCACGTTGCCGCCGGTCGACAGCGCGAAGATGCCGTTGCCGGTGGTCACATTGACCGGGCCGACCGTGGTCACCTTGGTCGAGCCCGAGCCGAAGTTCTCGGCGTCGATGCCGAAGCGGGCGTCGATCGAGCCGTTGGCGGTCACGTCGATGTTGCCGGCCGCCGCAGCGT
>NZ_JAPFQA010000058.1 GCF_027563465.1 Mesorhizobium qingshengii
GCCTGCCGATGGGAACAGGAGAAGCTTCCAAGCAAGCTTCTCCGCCCCCGATGCCCGTGCTGTCGGTTGAATCAACATAATGGTGACCCGATTGTAACGTGGTATTGGCCTCGGTCCGGGAGCGAGGCAGTGCTTTCATCTGCACAGAACCTCCGTAATTCTCGGCCTTCCCGGAGGAACTGTATGGCTGCGGAACAACAACCGAACGACAAGCTTACTCGTCTTCTTGCCTCAGGCTGGTCCATCGCAGGCTATTCGACGACAATGATGGCCGCCGGGACAATGACCCATTCCGTCTTGCTGCAAAAAGAACATGTCCTGATCTCCGCAACCATCGTGGCTGAGGGCGATCACGAGATTGGACGCGCATTCACGATGCTGGCGCCGGCGCCGGAGACCAAGAAGCGTCGATTTTGAAGCCGACGCGATGACTGGCCCAATTCAGGCGGCGCGCGTGGTGGACTTTAGCCGCTCGGGCCTTCTTTCCGAAAACCGTTTCTGGCAGCTCGCCAGCGCCAGCTTGCGGCTCTGGATCGTAATCGACGAGGCCGGGAAGAGCGTCCATCGGCCTGGCCGGAAGGCGACGCGGCTTTTCTGTGCGGCGGGATGGTCGACGGGCAGTTCGATCTCGACCCGCTGGCGGTCGCCGCCGATTTCGAGT
>NZ_JAPFQA010000059.1 GCF_027563465.1 Mesorhizobium qingshengii
GCGCCCACTGGCGCTCCGGCCGCCGCTCCTGCCGCGCCAGTAAGGGCGATGTCGGACGATCAGGTGCTGAAACTGTTCGAGGAAGGCTCCTACGAACTCGTTCCTCATGACAATATGCGCAAGACCATTGCCCGGCGCCTGGTCGAGGCCAAGACCACCATCCCGCATTTCTACCTGACGCTCGACTGCGAGCTCGATGCGCTGCTGGCATTGCGCACACAGATCAATGCGGCGGCGCCGATGAAGAAGACCGAGAAGGGCGATGTGCCGGCCTACAAGCTGTCGGTCAACGACATGGTGATCAAGGCGATGGCGATGGCGCTGATGGCGGTGCCGGATGCCAATGCGTCGTGGACCGAAAGCGCCATGGTCAAGCACAAGCATGCCGATGTCGGCGTTGCCGTGTCGATCCCCGGTGGGCTGATCACGCCGATCATCCGCAAGGCGGATGAAAAGACGCTGTCGACAATCTCCAACGAGATGAAGGATCTGGCCAGCCGGGCGCGCAGCCGCAAGCTGAAGCCGGAAGAGTACCAGGGCGGCACCACGGCGGTGTCGAACCTCGGCATGTTCGGCATCAGGGACTTCGCCGCCGTCATCAACCCGCCGCACGCGACCATCCTGGC
>NZ_JAPFQA010000006.1 GCF_027563465.1 Mesorhizobium qingshengii
GACGCCTTAGCAAAGGCATAGGATCAGCCTTTGGAAAGGCTTCACTATTGGTAAGAATCTCGGCAAGTTCCGAATGCTTTGCAGGGATGATGCTAAGCTCACTCACTTCTGCAAACTGGGTAAGCGCAAATTGCAAATCGATAAACGCTTCGGCGGGAACCCCGTACTCCGCTTCGATCGCAGACCTAAGGGCAGCGTTCCATCCCGCTCGCTCATTAATCGGTCTCCAATTGTCCTGCTCCTTTTTCTTGAGATATTCATCAGAAGCAAAGTTCAGGTTTTTGTTGGTTGCCCAAACAGCCCCTGGTTCCAGTAGCTTACTGAAAATAGCTCTCTCGGTCAGGATATCACCGGCTGGACTCAGCGTGATTTTTGGAGGGATCAGTCCAGCACGTATGGCTGAAAAGAGCTGACTGTTACCTATAAGCAGAAGGACTTTTGCGTATAGCTCTTCCATGTCAGCTCGACTAGGTTCGACGCCGCCATCCTCGGGTGCTTCGCAAGCGCCAATTTCGAGTATGGCTTTCGCCGCGCGCAGAACGGCATTTATCTCGTTCTGGCGCTTAAAGGCCGTTTGATTGGCCCGATCCCCCCGAATGGCTCTCAGCGCTCGTATGGTTCCACGCCATCTTGCCTGCTCTCGTCTGGCGGCCTGGTAGTCGTGCGCTGCCTTGGTGACCAAGCCTAGTCGATTGAAGCTGCGAATATCTTGGATAACCGAACTCAGAATTTCTTGCTTGTAATCGGCGAGAAATTCCCTGCACTGATCTTCGCCGTCGATCTGCGATCCCTCTGCTCGGTCTCGAAATTCCCAGACCGACTGACATTTTACGAGCGAAGACGCAGAGAACGGAATTCGTTTGAATGGCCGGATAAGCTGACGCCCCGCAAGCCGGTCGAGAGGAGTCTTTGCCTCGAAAGCATGGAGCCATCGCCAGTCCTTGGTGCCGACGATTTCCGTTACAATCCGAGCAAAATCGGCTTTAGTTATGGGCTCTTCGGTTGTTTCGCTCAGCAATTCGACAACCGAAGCTGTCAGCGCAACTTCTGCAACATTCTCAGGGAACTGTAAGAAGGGTAGCCAGTTGTCCAGGATTTCGACTGCGCCGCCGCTACCGTCAGCAGCTCGGCGAATTGCAATGGTATTCTCGGGTCTGCCATTAGGTAGCCCTGCTGGTATCTGCTCGAACGCATCGGATTTCGGTATCTCCAAGACCACGCGCATTGGTCGTTTTGGAAAGCTGTTGGGGAATCGCTCAATTAGGAGCGCTCCGATTGTACCTACCCATTGCAGAACGGCGTTCCAGATTTGATAGCGCCATTCTCGGCTTTCGCCATCGTCAGTATTAGACTCGATCCACCAAGTGCGCCCAGCGATAGCCACGGCACCCGACAAGCGGCCTTCATTCACATCGTCAACACTCGCATAGATAGGAGGCGTTCCGTCTTTCCCCCAGTCCGTTCTCTGAACCACTCGGTATTCGTTGTTGGGAGCTTCAAGGGCTCGATAGTCACGGCGGGTAATTCCCTCTATCCGTGGCTTAAGAAGCTCATCCGTGCCCATACCGATCATTGTCGGGGGTGTAATGTCTGTGAAGTGCTCGGGAATCAAATTGCCATCTGTCGTCCGGAAGAAGCCGAACAGATTGAGAAGACCGTTTGGATTCATGAATGAGAATCCGTCGGCCGTTAGGCGATCATGCTGTTCGAGCAACCTGAGAATGTCGGTAAAGTTGCCACCGTCACACGCCCCGAGCACCGCTGCATCGGCGAAGCTGAGCGGTATGAGTTGCCATTTTTTCGGAGCCTCATCATGCTTGATCGGCGACGCAAAGCTGTGAGGTGCGCCCCATCCTGTCAACAGCAACACCGTTGCGCTTCTTCGGCAATCTCCTTGCTTCTCGAGAAAGCGCCAGAAGCGGGAAATATCATCCGCGATGAATTGGTTCGTTTCCTCAGGAAGCGCTCGGACTGTCGCAAATCCGGCCCTCGGGAATCCTTCGAACGTGGTCGGTATCTGCAAGACATGCAAATAGCGGCCTTCATCATACTGAGTGACCATACCACGCAGGGAATGCTTAATCGGCGCGGACAAATTTAGCCGCGTTGTAGGCCAGAATGCCGTCGCTTCCGCATGAATCTCCTGCCGACGCATCAGTGCAAACTGTAATCGTGGCGCCATTCCACCATTGAGCGCGGTGTTGACGAGGACGCTTCTTACGGCGATCGAGATATTGTTCGGGCTGACAACCAACACTTCGCCGCGAAGCGATAGGATCGGATGAAACTCCAAAGGCGTGTTCCCAACCTCGCCATCGCTGACAAAGCGAAATAGGTCCGCATCCAATACAAAGGGTAAGAGGGAATCGGGTTCAATTCCCAGGTGCTTGAGGTCTTCATGTGTAAATCGCACACGCTGGGCGAGTTCAGCTATGACAGCATCGTCTGGCAGCGTAATATTTCCAAAGGTGCTACCCCCCGAAATGGTGCCCCGATTGACCTGAGCCTTCTCGGCCATGGCATCGCTTAGGGTCAAAAGCGCATGCACGGCCTGTAATCCATCGCGTTTCAGCGGCGCGTCGGGGAGTGTTTCAAATGCTTCAATCAGCGTTTGGGTGTATGCTGCCGCCTGTTCCCATTGCCCAGGAAAAATTCGAAAATTGCCGCGCTTAGTAGCAATCAGATCGCAAAGAAAATCCTCGTTTGGATCCTCCAATCGATTTACGCCCGCTTGCGACAAACCTTCATTTAGAGCCAGTTCGAAATCGCCCGAAGTTGGCTTGTGATCGCCATTTGACTTGCTCAGAACAAGTCTTTGAAGCCAGTCGAGCCTTATCCCGTTCGCGTGAAACTCTGGAACAGTGCATAGGCCAGACAGAACGGCGGTTGCATGCTGTTTATCCCATTTCGCGATTTTCCACAGCTCAACATTCTCCGCGACGAACACACTATCGGGTATGTCGGGCGGCATCATTCTCGCAAATATTTCTTCTAAATCCAGCTCCGGAATTTGTGCTTCCATCGTTGTCTCTATTGGGGACGAGAGGCCTGAAATGAAGCTAAGGCTTCCCCGCAAGCCCCTTCAGCCGGTACAGCGCTTCCAGCGCTTCCCTTGGCGTCATCTCATCGGGATTGATGTCGCCAAGCGCCTCGCCCAGCGCGTCGCTCTTCACCGGCTTCGGCGCTTCCCGCTTCACCGCCACCGAAAACAGCGGCAGGTCGTCGACCAGCCGGTTGGTCTTGCCGGAAACCTCGCCTTCTTCCAGCTGGTGCAGGACTTCCTTGGCCCGGTCGACCACCGCTTCCGGCAGGCCGGCCAGCCGCGCCACCTGCACGCCGTAGGAGCGGTCGGCCGCCCCTTTGCCGACCTCGTGCAGGAAGACGACGTCGTTTTCCCATTCCTTGACCCGCATGGTGACGTTGTGCAGCCGCGCCAGCTTTCCGGCCAGCGAGGTCATTTCGTGGAAATGGGTGGCAAAGATCGCCCGGCAGCGGTTCTTCTCGTGCAGGTATTCGACCGCCGCCCAGGCGATCGACAGGCCGTCGAAGGTGGCGGTGCCGCGGCCGATCTCGTCGAGGATGACCAGCGCCCGTTCGCCGGCCTGGTTGAGGATTGCCGCCGTCTCGACCATCTCGACCATGAAGGTGGAGCGGCCGCGCGCCAGATCGTCCGAGGCCCCGACGCGCGAGAACAGCCGGTCGACGACGCCGATATGGGCTGATGTCGCCGGCACGAAGGAACCGGTCTGGGCCAGGATGGCGATCAGCGCATTCTGCCGCAGGAAGGTCGACTTGCCGCCCATGTTGGGGCCGGTCAAAAGCCAGATCGCGCCGTTTTTCGCGCTCCCTTCCGGCGACAGGTCGCAATCATTGGCCACGAACGGGCCTTCGCCGGAGCGGCGCAGTGCCTGCTCGACGACCGGATGCCGCCCGCCGGCAATCTCGAAGGCGAGGCTGGAATCCACCACCGGCCGGCACCAGGCCTCGCTCTCCGACAAAAGCGCGAGCGCCGCCGACACGTCGAGCATGGCGAGCGCATCGGCGCCGGCGCGGATCTTCTCCGCTTCGCCGACCGCTTCCGCCGTCAGCGCATCGAAGGCGGCCAGCTCGATGCTGAGCGCCCGGTCGGCTGCATTGGCGATCTTGGTCTCGAGTTCGGCGAGTTCGGTCGTGGTGAAGCGCATGGCGTTGGCCATGGTCTGGCGGTGGATGAAGCGCGCCTTGGCGCCATCGCTGCCGGTCATCACCGCATGATGGTTGGCGGTCACCTCGATATAGTAGCCAAGCACATTGTTGTGCCGGATCTTCAACGAGCGGATGCCGGTCTCGTCGATCAGCGAGCGCTCCAGCCCGGCGATCACCTTTCGCGATTCGTCGCGCAGCGCCCGCATCTCGTCGAGATCGGCATGGTAGCCGCCGCGCACGAAACCGCCGTCGCGCCTGAGCAGCGGCAGTTCCTCGCCAAGCGCCTGTGTCAGATGCTGGGCAAGCGCCCGGGGCAGCGCATGAATAGCGGCCAGCGCCGCCGTGAGTTCCTGGGGCAGGGTGGTCGCGGCAAAGATCTCAGCGATGGCGCCCGCCGCCTCGAAGCCGGCGCGCAGTGCGCCGAGGTCGCGCGGGCCGCCACGGTTCAATGCCAGCCTGGACAAAGCGCGCGGCATGTCGGCGACGCTCTTCAGGTTTGACCGCACCGCCTGGCACAGCCGCGTCTCGGAGCGGAAGAACGACACCGAGTCGAGGCGCGCGCCGATCGCCGCCGGGTCGGTCAGCGGCGCCATCAGCCGGTCGGCGAGCAGCCTGGCGCCGCCGCCGGTCACCGTGCGGTCGATCGCCTTGAACAGCGAACCCTCGCGGCTGCCCGACAGCGTGCGCAGCAGCTCCAGATTGCCGCGTGTCGCCGGATCGATGAACAGGGTCGATCCCTGTTCCTCGCGCTCCGGCCGCGACAGTGGCGGGCGCTCGGCCTTCTGCGTCTTCTCGACATAGGCAATGGCGCCCGAGATCGCCGACAGTTCGGCGCGCGAAAAGGCGCCAAAACTGTCCGGCGTCGCCACATCGAAGAAGCGCGCGATGCGCGCGGTGGCGGAGGCCGAATCGAACAGCGAGGGCGGCTGCGGGTTGGCGACGCGGCCGAGCACGTCGAACACCGGCTTCAGCTCCGCATCGTAAAACACCGGCTCGGCGACGATCAGTTCGCGCGGGTCGACACGGAAGATGTCGGCGAGCAGCCGGTCGGCGGTGGTGTCGGTGACGCGGAAGGCCCCGGTCGAAATGTCGATCCAGGCCAGGGCGAAGCTTCCCTGGTTCCCTGTCGCGCTGCCGCGCTCCCCGCCTCTTGGGTCGGCTCCGCCCTTCACCCGCCCCAGCGCCATCAGGAAGCTCGATTCCGACGGCGCCAGCAACTTGTCCTCGGTGATGGTGCCTGGCGTCACCAGCCGCACCACGTCGCGGCGCACCACCGATTTGCCGCCGCGTTTCTTGGCCTCGGCCGGATCCTCGATCTGCTCGCAGACGGCAACGCGGAATCCCTGGCCGATCAGCTTCTGCAGATAGTCGTCGGCCGCGTGCACCGGCACGCCGCACATCGGAATGTCGTGGCCCTGGTGCTTGCCGCGCTTGGTCAAGACGATGCCCAGCGCCCGGCTCGCCTTCTCGGCGTCGTCGAAGAACAGCTCGTAGAAATCGCCCATGCGGTAGAACAGCAGCGAATCCGGGTTCGCCGCCTTGATCTCGATGAACTGCTCCATCATCGGCGTGACGGCGGCAGTGGCCGTTGGCAATGATGTCATCGCCTCGGGAGCGTCGGGCTCGTTCGGGGTGTGCATGTTCATGCGCGGCACGCTAGCAGATGTGATGGCGCGGTTTAATGCCGGAGCGTCGAAAAACAGGGGACGACCGAGGCTGTCGGTTGCTTCCATTTGCCCTTCGGTCTGCGATTCCCGAGCGCTGGCGGTTTACACGCGGCGGCGCGTGGTCTTAATTCGGAACGACACAAGGCACCCGCTTCAAGGAGGTGCTGCATAAGGTGAGGAAATCAAGAACATCATGGCCAGGAAAACCGAGAACAACGGTCCGTCCGTCAGCGCGCAGGAAGCGCTCGAATTCCATGCCATGGGTCGCCCCGGCAAGCTGGAGATCGTCGCCACCAAGCCGATGGCCACGCAGCGCGACCTGAGCCTTGCCTATTCGCCGGGCGTCGCCGTGCCGGTGCGCGCCATCGCCGAGGACCCCAGCCGCGCCTTCGACTACACGACGCGCGGCAACATGGTCGCCGTCATTTCCAACGGCACCGCCATCCTTGGCCTCGGCAATCTCGGCGCGCTGGCCTCCAAGCCGGTGATGGAAGGCAAGGCGGTGCTGTTCAAGCGCTTCGCCGATGTCGATTCCATCGACCTCGAGGTCGACACCGAGGATGCCGACGAGTTCATCAACTGCGTGCGCTACCTCGGCCCCTCCTTCGGCGGCATCAACCTGGAAGACATCAAGGCGCCGGAGTGCTTCATCATCGAGCAGCGCCTGCGCGAACTGATGGACATTCCGGTCTTCCACGACGACCAGCACGGCACCGCCATCATCTCGGCCGCCGGCCTGATCAATGCGCTGGAGATCACCGGCCGCGACATGAAGACCACCAGGATGGTCTGCAACGGCGCCGGCGCCGCCGGCATCGCCTGCATCGAGCTGCTGAAGGCGATGGGCTTCGCGCCCGAGAACATCACCTTGTGCGACACCAAGGGCGTCGTCTTCCAGGGCCGCACCGAAGGCATGAACCAGTGGAAGTCGGCCCATGCGATCAAGACCGAGGCGCGCAGCCTCGCCGAGGCGCTCGACGGCGCCGACGTCTTCCTCGGCCTTTCCGCCAAGGGCGCGCTGACCCCGGCCATGGTGCAGTCGATGGCCAAGAACCCGATCATCTTCGCCATGGCCAATCCCGATCCGGAGATCACGCCCGAGGAAGTGGCCGAGATCCGCACCGACGCCATCATGGCCACCGGCCGGTCGGACTATCCGAACCAGGTCAACAACGTGCTCGGCTTCCCCTACATCTTCCGTGGCGCGCTGGACGTGCGGGCCACCACCATCAATGACGACATGAAGATCGCCGCCGCCCGCGCACTGGCAGCGCTTGCGCGCCAGGACGTGCCCGATGACGTCGCCGCCGCCTATCAGGGCAACCGGCCGAAATTCGGTCCCAACTACATCATCCCGGTGCCGTTCGACCCGCGCCTGATCTCGGCCATCCCGATCGCGGTTGCCAAGGCGGCCATGGATTCGGGCGTCGCTCGCAAGCCGATCCTCGACCTCGACCGCTATGCGCAGGAGCTGTCCGCCCGCCGCGATCCGATCGCCTCGACCCTGCAGCGCATCTACGACCGTGTGCGCCGCCAGCCCAAGCGCATCGTCTTCGCCGAGGGCGAGGAGGAGCAGGTGATGCGCGCCGCCGTCTCCTACGTGAACCAGCGGCTCGGCACCGCCATCCTGCTCGGCCGCGACGACGTCATCAAGGAGAACGCCAAGAACGCCGGCATCGACCTCAACAAGCAAGGCATCGAGATCATCAATGCCCGGCTGTCGCGCCGCAACGCGATCTACACCGACTACCTCTACGAGCGCATGCAGCGGAGGGGCTTCCTGTTCCGCGATTGCCAGCGCCTGATCAACAACGATCGCAATCACTTTGCCGCCTGCATGGTGGCGCTGGGCGACGCCGACGGCATCGTCACCGGCGTCACCCGCAACTATTCCACCGCGCTCGACGACATCCGCCGCGTTATCGACGCCAAGCCCGGCCATCGCGTCATCGGTGTCTCGATCGTGCTGGCGCGAGGCAGGACCGTGCTGGTCGCCGACACCGCCGTGCACGACATGCCCAACGCCGAGCAGATCGCCGACATCGCCGAGGAGGCGGCCGGCTTTGCCCGCCGCATGGGCTACGAGCCGAGGCTCGCCATGCTCGCCTATTCCACCTTCGGCCATCCGCAGGGCGAACGCTCCGAGCGCGTCCAGGAAGCCGTGCGCATCCTCGACAAGCGCCGCGTCGATTTCGAATATGACGGCGAAATGGCCGCCGACGTCGCGCTCAACGCCCGCGCCATGGCGCAATATCCGTTCATCCGCCTGACCGGCCCGGCCAATGTGCTGATCATGCCGGCGTTCCACTCGGCCTCGATCTCGACCAAGATGCTGCAGGAACTCGGCGGCTCCACCGTCATCGGCCCGCTGCTGGTCGGCCTCAACAAGCCGGTGCAGATCGTTTCGCTGAATGCCAAGGACAGCGATATCGTCAACATGGCTGCGATCGCGGCGTATTCGGCGGGGACTTGACGAACGATCCGTGCTGCGGACGAACGGCCGGCCAAAGCCAACGATCTGGCTTTCGAACCAGGCGGCGCCCAGATCGCCGTCGGACCTCAGTCCATAAGAAATTGATAATATTCAGCTGGTATAGGGGACTTCTTGCCGACTTGCCGTGGCGGCATCTACGGCGCGCTCAGACCGCCAAACGGGGGTGCGGCCATGAAGCATGACGGAATTCCTGTATCCGCGGTCGGCCTGTGTGCCTACCACGACGAGCGGCTGGACGCCCTGCTCAGCATCACCGGCCGCATGGACGGTTATCTCTACCGCTGCCGCAACGATGCCTCCTACACCATGCTCTATATCAGCGATGGCGTTCTCACGGTCAGCGGCTTTCCGCCCACGGATTTCGTGCACAACGCCGTGCGCGACTATGTCTCGGCCATCCACCCGGACGACCTCGCCGCGGTCTATGCCGCCGTCGACGCCGCGCTCGAGGCGCGTTGCAACTGGAACGTCGACTACCGCATCGTGCCGAGGGTCGGCGAACCGCTCTGGGTTCGCGAGATCGGCGGCGGTGTCTGGGACGATGCCGGCGAACTCGAATTCCTGGAAGGCTTCGTCGTCGACATCAGCGACCGCAAGGTTGTCGAGGACCTCAATGCCCAGCTGCTGCTGGACCTGAAGGCAGCCAACGAGGAACTCTCGGCGCAAAAGCGCGAGATCGAGGTGGCGAAGCAGCAGAGCGACCATTCGGCCAACCACGATGCCTTGACCGACCCTGCCCAACCGGCGCGCCTTCCACGACGAACTCAAATCGGTGGTCGCCCGCTGTGGCGCCACCGGCGAGGCGGCCGGCCTCCTGTTCATCGACCTCGACCGATTCAAGGAAGTCAATGACACGCTCGGCCACGAGGCCGGCGATGCACTGCTGCAGCGCGTGGCGAGCCAGCTTCGCTCGATCCTGCGCAGCGCCGATTTCGTGGCCCGCCTTGGCGGTGACGAGTTCGCCTTCCTGTTCTCGGCCGACACCGAACTGGCGCAGCAGAAGGCCGTGCGCGTCGCCGAACGTATCCTGGAAAGGTTGCGGATCAAGGTCCCGACGCCGAATGGCGCCATCCAGGTCGGCTGCACCGTTGGCGTGGCCATGTATCCGGCGGAAGCCGCCGATTCCGAAGCGCTGATCGCGCTCGCCGACCGGCTGATGTACATCGGAAAAAAGAGTGGCCGCAACCGCCTGGTCACCGCCAGGGAAATGGCGCCGCGACAGCCATCGTCCCGGCCTCGCCACCCGATTCGCAAGACGGCCTAGCCCTATCAAGGGCATGCACAAGAGCCCTTGAACCAGCCCCATCGCGATTTCGCGTCTGCTCAGGCCTCAAGGCACTCAATCCGGCGCGAACGCACGCGCGGCCAGCACCACATCGTCAACCTGGTCCTGACGCAGCAGGTCGATCGGGATGCGGCCGTCGAGCTGCGCCGAGGGGCGGGTCAGCCACAACCACGCGAGCCTCGGATTGCTGATCAGGGAAAGCACCTCGCGGAGACCCGCCACCGGCCTGCCGTCGACGAACTGCGCCAGCGGGAAGACGTGCTTGCGGCCACCCTTGCGCAAGGCGACGACTTCGCCCCGCCGCTGCCAGCGATGCAGGGTCGATCGCGCGATGCGCAGGTTCTCTTCCAGATAGGTCGAGCCGGCGACCCGCCCGGCCCAGTCCTCGATCAGCATCGATTCGAGGTCGTCGGACTGGCTGCGCGGGGATGAGGAAACAGGTCCATCGATATCCACCAGCGATGCCGCCGGAAGGCTTGTCGCGGTGCCGGCTTCGCTGCGGCGCGCGGCTTCCGCCGCCAGCGCGCGCACGAACTTCGATGCCAGGCCGGGAAGGTCGGCATGGATGGCGTCGATGGCGCGCTGGTGCTTTGGCGACAGCAGGGTGACGGCGGAAGCAATGCTGCCGGCGATCTTGGCGACCGAGACCATGGTGGGCTTGTTGATAGCCTCGTCATAGTGGGCAAGCGCGCGTTCGACTCTCTCCGCGACCATATCCGCGAATTCGTCCTGCCTGATGCCGGTCGACTGGGTCTGAAATCTGTTCATGCATCTGTCTTTTTGGGCCGCGCGCGCTCCTCCCCCAGCCGCGGCCGAATGTTGAACTGCTAGTGCGGAAAGCGGAAATCGCGGCGGCAACGGATGCAGCGGCCCGACAGCTTGCTGTCTTGCATTTTTTGACACCCCAACTGGCTATGGGCGCGTCCCGAATGTCAGTCGCGGGGGCGCCTCGATTGCGTGTAGGTGCGATGTGTGACAGCTGCGCGACGGTGAGCAGCCGGTTCGCGAAGCGAATTCATCGTGCCAGTGGCACGATGAAAGGCCGGCGAACGCCGGGACGCTGCGAAGCAGCGGGGACCCGGCAACCACCGGTTCTCGCTAGATGACACTAAACTAAAGCAACCGCAACCCCGCCTGTTCCGCCTCGCGGCGCAAGTTCTGCCGTGGCCTGGGGCCGATCTGCTGGATCACCAATCCGGCCGCCAGTGAGCCAAGGTCACCGCAGGTCTTGAGGTCGCGGCCTTGCGTGTAGCCGTGCAGGAAACCGGCGGCGTAGAGGTCGCCGGCGCCTGTCGTGTCGACCAGCTCCCTGATGGCGGTCGCCTTGATGACGACGGTCTCGTCGCCGCGCACGATCACCGAGCCCTTTTCGGAGCGCGTCACGGCGGCGATCCTGCAATCCTTGCGGATCTGCGCCAGCGCCTCGTCGAACGACGATGTCTGGTAGAGCGACTTGATCTCGTGGCTGTTGGCGAAAACGATGTCGACGGTGCCGGAGCGCATCAGGTCGAGGAACTCGTCGCGGTAGCGGTCGACGCAGAACGAATCCGACAGCGTCATCGACACTTCGCGGCCGGCCGCGTGCGCCAGTTTCGCCGTCTGACGGATCGCTTCCTTGGCGCGCGGCGGGTCCCACAGATAACCCTCGAAATAGGTGACCTTGGCGCCAGAAGCCTTGTCGGCCTCGACATCTTCCGGCCCGAGCTCGACGCAGGCGCCGAGATAGGTGTTCATCGAGCGCTCGCCGTCTGGGGTGACGAAGATCATCGAGCGCGCCGTCGGCGGCTCGCCCTTGAGCGGCCTGGTGTCGAAGGCGACGCCCTGTGCATGGATGTCATGGGCATAGATTTCGCCGAGCGCGTCGCTGGAGACCTTGCCGAAGAAGGCGGCGCGTCCGCCGAAGCTGGCGACGCCGGCCGCCGTGTTGCCGGCGCTTCCGCCGGACGCTTCGATCGCCGGGCCCATGCGGCTGTAGAGCAGTTCGGCGCGCTCGGTGTCGATGAGGTTCATCGCGCCCTTGATGATGCCGTTGGTCTCGAGGAATTCCTCGTCGCACTGGGCGATGATGTCGACAATGGCATTGCCGATGCAAAGCACGTCATATTCCGGCATCAATGTCTCCGCCAAAACCCGAGCCGGCTTCTTGCCATGCCGGCCGGGCGCGGGTGTAGCGATTCGCAGCGGGTTTGCCTAGGGTGCGCTGATATTCAGGCGATGCCGGTCCGCGAATGGCGGCGCCCTGCCCGGAGCGCGCGACAGGCGCTACGACAATTCGACCGTGGCCGAAACATTTCGTCGCCGCGTCGCTTACAAGCCTGGTTCAGCCGATCACGTCTGCAAGGCGAACCAGCCCATGTCTACAAAGAACGGGCCGACAAGGAATGATATGGCGACCGAGCTGGCACTGCTTGCCGTGCTGGCGGTGCTCTGGGGCGCCTCGTATACCTTCATCAAGATCGGGGTCGAGACGATCCCGCCGGTCACGTTCATTGCCGCCCGCACCTTGATCGCGGGTGGTATCCTGTTCGCCGTCATCCGCTGGCGTGGGCTCGCCATGCCGCGCGATGCCGCAAGTTGGCGCCGTTTCGCCTTCCAGGCATGCCTCAACAGCGTCGTGCCGTTCACGTTGATCGCCGCGGCCGAGCGCTCCGTCGATGCCGGCCTTGCCACCATACTCAATGCGACCTCGCCGATCTTCACCTTCCTGTTGACCGCGCTCATCACCCGCCATGAGCCGGTGACGTTGCGCAAGCTGCTTGGCGTCGGCGCCGGCATAGCCGGCATCTGCCTCATCATCGGCACCGAGGCGCTGGGTGGTCTCGGTCACCAGCTCTGGGCGCAGCTTGCCATCGTCGCGGCAACGATCTGCTATGCCGGCGCGGCGATCTTCGGCCGCGGCTTCAAGGGTCTCGATCCGATGCTTCCGGCCGCGGGCTCGATGCTCTGCGGCGCCGTCATGCTCGTGCCGCTCAGTCTCGTGGTTGACCAGCCATGGACGCTGGCACCGTCGACGGCGTCGATCCTGGCCTTGCTCGGCCTGTCCATCTTCTCGACCGCATTGGCCTTCGTCATCTATTTCCGCCTGATCCACACGCTGGGCTCGGTCGGCACGACGTCGCAAGCCTATCTGCGCGTGCCGATCGGCGTCGGCATCGGCGCCCTCTTCCTCGGCGAAAGCCTCGGTTCGACGGCGTGGCTGGGCATGGCCTTTGTCGTGGCCGGCGTCGCGGCGATGACCATCCCCGTTCGCAAGCCGGTACTCGCTCGATAGCTATTGGCTTGTGCTCGCGGCTTGCGCTGCCTATCTCGGGAGCGGCCGCCCGCTCGGCGGCGTCCGTTGACCTGGGGTTCAAGCACGGTGATTTTCGACGCTGCTCGCACTGCGGCCCTTGAGCTGCTCTCGCCTCCGTTTCGTGCCGTGTTCCTCAAGACGTTGGGTTTGACCCTGCTGGCGCTGGTCGCCCTGTGGTTCAGTTTGACCAGTCTTGTCGAGTGGCTGGCCCTGCCATGGCTCCACACCTTGTTGCCCGGCATGCCCTCCTGGGCCGGCTGGCTGGGTGGCATCATCGCCGCCATCGCCCTTGCCTTCGGCATGGCGTTGCTCATCGCGCCGGTGACGGCGATTGTCGCCGGCCTGTTTCTCGACGATGTCGCCGAAGTGGTCGAGCGCACCGACTATCCCGCCGATCGGCCGGGACGCGCCATGCCGGCGCTGCGGTCGCTGGTGCTATCGATGCGATTCCTCGGCGTCGTCATCCTCGGCAACATCGTCGCCTTGCTGCTTCTGCTGGTGCCCGGCGTCAACATCGCCGCCTTCTTCATCGTCAACGGCTATCTGCTCGGGCGTGAGTTCTTCGAATTCGCCGCCATGCGCTTTCGCCCGGAGGCAGAGGCCAGGGCCTTGCGCAGGCACTATGCCGGCACGGTGTTTCTCGCCGGGCTGGTCATATCAGCCTTCCTTGCCGTGCCGCTGCTCAACCTGGTGACGCCACTGTTCGCCGCCGCCATGATGGTGCATCTGCACAAGGCGATATCCGCGCGGGACGCGGCCCGACCCGGATATCGGCCCACCTAACGCAAGAGAAATCCGCGTCCGAGTTCGTCGTCGGGCTCGACGATGAATTCGGATCGGCCGGAATAATAGGCGCGGCCGCCGACGCGGGCGATGATCGCCTCGTGCGGGCCGGCCTGCGACGTCCGCACCACGGCTCCGGAGAAACGCGAGCCGGCGATGCTTTCGAAGGTGCGCGTCTGCCCGATGGCGATCCCGCCCTTGGCATGCATTGCCGCCAACCGGGCGGTGACGCCGGAGCCGGTCGGCGAGCGGTCGACCTCGGCCTCGGCGAAGACGCAGATGTTCTTGGTCACCTCGCCAGAAAACACATCGCGGCCATCGGTCAGGATGGTGCCGTAGAGAAAGGCGAGGTCGGCATGATCCGGGTGCGACAGCGGAAATTCTGCCTTGAGCCTGTTCGTCAGCGCGGTTGCCGCATCGACGAAATCGCGCACCCGGTCGCGGCCGAATTCGAGCCCGAATTGGTGGCAGTCGGCCAGCGCGTAGAAGGCGCCGCCATAGGCGATGTCGAACCTGATCGTGCCATGGCCAGGCAGCTCGATCGTCTGGCCGCCGGCGAACAGGAACGCCGGCACGCTTTCGAACGATACCGCGCCAGCCTTGCCGTCCCGCACCTCCACCGAGGCGACGACCAGTCCGCACGGCGCCTCGATGTTGACCGTCGTCACCGGTTCACGTTTCGCCACCAATCCTTCATCGACGGCGTAGCGGCCGAGCGCGACGATGGCGTGGCCGCACATCGTCGAATAGCCCTCATTGTGCATGAACAGCACGGCGAGGTCGGCGCCCGGCAGGTCAGGCTCGACCAGCAAGGCGCCGTACATGTCGTAATGGCCGCGCGGCTCGAACATCAGGATCTTGCGCAGATGGTCGAGATGGTCGCGCACATAGGCGCGCTTTTCCAGGATGGTGCCCCTGGGGATGTCCGGGTAGCCACGGGTGACGATCCGGAGCGGCTCGCCGCCCGTATGCATGTCGACGACGGTAAGCGTCATGCGACGGGCCCCATTCAAGCTGAAGATTTGGCGAACAGCGCCTGCAATTTGCCGAACGGCATGGCTGCGCGGGTGAAGCCGAACGTGCCGTCCTGCTGGATCTCGCGCGCCGCCGTCTCCAGCATGCCATAGGCGAAATTGGTCAGCCATGGCCCGAGCGAAATGCGCTTGACCCCGGCCATGGCGAGATCGGCGATGGTGAAGCCCGGTCTCGCCATGACGTTGACCGGCTTGCTGACCGCCGAGCAGACCGTGCGGACCATCTCGATGTCGCCGATGCCTGGCGCATAGAGCACGTCGGCGCCGGCTTTCTCGAAGGCTTGCAGCCGCTTGATGGTGTCGTCGAGGTCGGACTTGCCCCACAGGAAATTCTCGGCGCGCGCCGTGAAGACGAAATCGTGCTTCAGCGCCCGTGCCGCCTCCACCGCCGCCGCGACGCGCTCGACCGCGTGCGAGAAATCATAGATCGGCTTGTCCGGGTCACCGGTGTGGTCCTCGATCGAACAGCCGGCAAGGCCGGCGGCCTCCGCCGCGAAGATGGTTTCGGCGGCCTGCTCGGCGCTGTCGCCCTTGCCGCGTTCGAGGTCGGCGGAAACCGGCAGGCTGGTTGCTGCCGTCACCTCGCGGCAATGGTGGATCATCGCCTCGAAGGTCACGGCGCCATCCGGCAGGCCGCGCGAAAAGGCAAAGCCGGCGCTGGTTGTCGCCAGTGCCTTGAAGCCGAACGAGCCCAGCAGCTTCGTCGTGCCGATGTCCCAGGGGTTGGGCATGACGAAGGTCGAGGCATGCAGGTCGCGAAAGATCTTGCCCTTGTCCATGGTAGTTCCCCATCATGTGCGGTGTGGTGGAGCGGAATTTATCCTGCCGTCCTCGGCCGGGCAAACGAATGCGATTGGTTCAGAAGCGTTTGGCGTTCTCTGCTGACAAACGTTCGAATGCGTCGGAATCCTTGACGTAACGCGATGTCTTCTTGTTCCAGCGATAGGTGACGGAAATCTCGTGCGATGAAGCCCCCGGCGGTGCCTCGTCGCAGTCTTCACCGCTCGGCATGGTGGCGTCGGTCACCGTCGCCTTGATCGCGGCATAAGGTTTGTCGGTGATCGGCTGGAAGGCGATATCCTGCGTGCGCTTGTAGGCGCACAGGTTCTCGTCGAACGTATGGATCATGTCGATCAGTTCGAACCGGTCGTTGCGAACCATGATCAGCGGCGTGCTCACATAGCCCTGATTCGAATTGAAATGCGTGCTCATGGTGATGAGCACGTCGTCGTTGGGGCTGACGGAAAGCTTGCCCGGATCACGGAAATAGGTGCTGCGGTCGACGGCGACATTGACGGCGTCGAGCAGTCTCGGCTTGGCGGTGCTGTCGTAGAGCGCCAGCACCGCATAGCCCTCGGCGCTGTCGGGAGAATCGCCGAGGTCGAACAGCATCGCCAGCCGATCCTTGCCGCCGGCCCTTATGTCGAGCACCGCTGCATTAGGGAGGCTCGACGCGTCGGGCGGCGAACCGCCGCTATCGGGTCCCTCGATGTGGCGCATGTCGATCGGCGACCCACCCTTGTAGAAGCCGTCACCGTCCGCGCTCAGGTCAGGGATGACCATCCTGGCCAGGTCGAGATAGGTGACGTCCTTGTGGCCGGGCAGCGCGCTGCCGAGTTCCGGGAAGCTGACGGCCTGCGCGCTGGCTGCCGTCCAGAGAAACGGCGGCAGCAAAAGAGCGAGAACGAAGCGAAGCAGGGTGGGTTTCATGCGTGGCCTCGAGTTGGCGGCGCCAAGCTAGCACGGACAATCGAGGCGTACAGCCGCGCGCTGACGATCAGATCAGTGGATCGGCACCAGTCCGGCGAGTTCGCGCATGTCGTCGAACAGGATGCCGCCGGCCTGGACCAGCCCGTCGCGGTCGGAACAGGGATCGCCATGATAGGAAAATACCCGCATGCCGGCGGCGATGCCGGCCTGCGTTCCGGCGACGCTGTCCTCGATGACGATGCAGTCGGCGGGCGGAAAGCCCATCGTCTTCGCCGCATGCAGGAACAGGTCGGGAAACGGCTTGCCGCGCCCAACCATGGTCGAACTGAACAGCGCGTGTTCGAACAGCGGCAACAGCCCGGTCTGACCAAGCGTTATGTGCATCTTCGACACCCTGGCCGAGGTGGCGACGCAATAGGCGATGCCGGCCGCGCGCACCACTTCGATGAAGTCATGGACGTAAGGGACGGCCTCGACCCCGTGGGCGAACAGGTCGGGTAGGCCGGCATTCCAGCGATCGACGAAATCGGCGCCGAGCCTGACGCTGGTCTCTTCCTCGATCTCCTTCTGCACCGATGCCATGCTGCGGCCGGAGAAGTTCTTGCGGCAATATTCGAAGCTTGTCGGATAGCCGGCAGCGGTCAGCCATTCGGCGAGGCGCCGATTGGCGAGGTTCTCCGTATCGACCAGAATCCCGTCGCAGTCGAAGATAACGAGTTTTGGCAGCGCCCCATGCATCAGGCGGTGCCGGTCGATCCGAACCCGCCCGAGCCGCGTGCCGTTCCGCCGGCCAGGGTGCGCTCTTCCACCGCTGCCTGCGTCACCGCCGCGAAGACGATCTGGGCAATGCGCATGCCGCGCGTCACGGCAAAGTCCTCGTCGCCGAGATTGATCAGCAGCACCTTCACCTCGCCGCGATAGTCGCTGTCGATGGTGCCGGGCGTGTTGAGAACGGTAAGGCCATGCTTGAAGGCAAGGCCCGAACGTGGCCGCACCTGGCCTTCCATGCCTTCCGGTATTTCAAGGATCAACCCGGTCGGCACCAAAGCGCGTTTTCCCGGCAGGATCAGCAGCGGCCGGTCGTCGGGCACCGCGGCCCGCAAATCCATGCCGGCGGCGCCGGTGCTTTCATAGGCGGGGAGGGGAAGTCCTTCACCGTGCGGCAACCTGACGAAGCCGACGGTCGGACCGATGACGGAGGGAGTGTGGAGGGCTGCGCGCATAAAACCGATCCTATCGGCGCGAATGCCGATTCGGTCAATTCGCCCGCAAGGCTATCAACGGCTTTCTTTGTGGCATCACCGTGATCTAGCGCAGTTCCATCGGAACGACGGTCGTCTCCTTGATCTCCTCCATCACGAAGGAGGCGGAAACGTCCGACAGTGCCACCTTGGCGATCAGCCGCTGGTAGAGCCGGTCGTAGGCTTTCACGTCGGCGACGCGGGCGCGCAGCACATAGTCGAGATCGCCGGACATGCGATAGACGCCGATGATCTCGGGAAGGCCGGTTACCGCCGCCCGGAACTTCTGCAACCAGTCCGGATCGTGGTTGGACGTGCGGATCAGGATGAACACCGAAAGGCCAAGCCCGAGCTTGTCGGCATCAACCAGCGCCACCCGCCCGGTGATGACGCCATCCTCCTCCAGCCGCTTGACCCGGCGCCAGCAGGCATTGCGCGACAGGGCCACCCGTTCCGACAGCTGGTCGACCGACAGCGTGCCGTCGCGTTGCAATTCAGCCAGCAATTTTCGGTCGATTTCGTCGATTTCCAACGTCATGTGGGATTTTTGTCCCATGAAATGGCTAAATACAAGGACATTTTGAGACCAATGAACCTGCGAAGCGTGTCAGGATACTCATCATCAGAAACTCAAGCGCTGAAGGGGACCGGCATGTCGGCAAGGCTCGCAAGGATTTTCACCTCTCATCCGGCCAAGGTCGGCGAAACCTATTTCGGCCATATGGCCTTTGCCGCCTGGGTCTCGTCGCGGTTGCTGATGGCGGCGGGGGCCGCGCTCGTTCACGCTTTCTTGCCATTTCTGTTTGAGACTACCGCCAGCCGAATCGTTCGCGAGCTTTACGAGCGGACGCACAACAGAGGCAAACACGCGATCAAGGAGCCCGCGGCTCTCATGGATCGCGCCTAGAGAACGGTTGATGCGATGTGCCGGTGGGCGGCCTATCTTGGTGAAGCGGTCTTTCTCGAAGACATCCTCACGGCGCCCTGTCACTCGCTGATCGCCCAGAGCCATTGCGCCCAGGAAGCGAAATCGCCGACCAATGGCGATGGTTTTGGCCTCGCCTGGTATGGCGACCGGCCCGAACCGGGGCACTACCGCGATATCCTGCCGGCCTGGTCGGACTCCAATCTGAAAAGCCTGTGCCGGCAGATCAAGTCCGGCCTGTTCCTTGCCCATGTGCGGGCGTCGACCGGCGGCGCCACCAGCCGCATGAACTGCCATCCCTTCATCTCAGGTCCCTGGTCGTTCATGCACAATGGTCAGATTGGCGGCTTTGAAAAGATCCGACGCGCGCTGGAGAACTCGCTCTGCGACGCGGTCTTCGACCAGCGCGAAGGCACCACGGATTCCGAATTGTTCTTCCTGCTGCTGATCGACGAAGGATTAGCCACCGATCCGCAAGGCGCCGTGTCCCGTGCCACCAGCCGTGTGCTCGAAGCTTCGCGCCGCGCCGGTCTCGAGCCGGCGCTGAAACTCACAGCCGCCTTCTCGGACGGGCAGGCGCTGCATGCGGTGCGTTATGCGACCGACGATCACGCGCCGACGCTCTACACCTCCGTCTTGCGCAGGGGCGGCCGCTGCATCGTTTCCGAACCCTTCGATCGCGAGGGTGGCGACTGGCAGGCGATCCCGCCGTCGAGCTTCGTCACCATGACCAGGGACGGCATCACCATTGGCCCCTTTGCCCCGGCCGCGGCGAAGCTGGCGCTGGTGGGATAGGCCTTCAGCTTTCTGATTTTGCGGCAAGCGCAGACTTCAACAGTTCCAGCTGCGCAATTCCGGTCAAGCGCAGCCGATGCTCGAATGCTCGACTTGGCTTGAAGTCGCGCCGCTGTCCGCCATCTTGACCTGGGCGAGTGCGCCAAGCCGGAGCCTTGATCATGGACATCGTCTTTTGCTCAACCGTCGATCTCGCCGCCGCGATCGCCGCGCGGAAAATCTCCGCCGTGGAAGTGCTCGACGCGCATCTGGAGCAGATCGACAGCCACAATGGAGCGGTCAACGCCGTCATTTCGCTCGACAGGGACGGGGCCCGCGAGCGCGCCAGGAAGGCGGACACTGCGCTGGCGCGCGGCGAGGCGCCCGGGCCGCTGCACGGCGTGCCGTTCACGCTGAAGGACATGCACGAGACATCAGGCATGAAAACCACGGTCGGCTTCCCGCCCTTCGCCGATTATGTCGCCGGGCATGACAGTCCGGTCGTCGCCCGGCTGAAGGCGGCCGGCGGCGTGCTGATGGCCAAGACCAATGTCGCGACCATGCTGTCGGACTGGCAGTCGAACAACCCGCTGTTCGGCCGCACCGGCAACCCTTGGAATATCCACCGCACCGCGGGAGGCTCCAGCGGCGGTGCCGCGGCGGCGCTTTGCGCCGGGATGACGCCCTTCGATGTCGGCACCGACATGCAGGATTCGATCCGGCTGCCGGCCGCCTTCTGCGGCGTCTATGGCCTTAAGCCGACGGAACACCGCATCTCGCTGGCCGGCGCCTTTCCCGATCCGGGAGGCGCCGCGCGCAGCGTGCGGCTGATGTCCTGCCTCGGGCCGCTGGCGCGCAGCGTGGAAGATTTGTCGTTGATCTATCAAATCATCGCCGGGCCGGACGGGAGCGATACCGACCTTGCGCCGGTGCCGGTCGAGGCCATGCGAAAGCTCGACCTCAAGGCATTGCGCATCGCCGTCGCGCCGTCCTTTCCAGGCTTCCCGGTGGCCGGCGAGATCAGCGCCGCGGTCGAAAACCTCGCAACACAGTTGCGATCGGCAGGGGCGACCGTCGAGGAAGCGAAACTGCCCAGGCCCGATCTGCACGACGATCTGGAGCAGGGCGGCGCGTTGATCGGCATGATGATGGAGGCCGCGCAGCCGCCGGAGCAACCGACACCCATCTCGCGCTGGTTCGAGGCGCTCGCCCGTCGCGACCAATCCATTCTCGCCTGGGACCGGTTTTTCGAAAGCTGGGACGCCTTGCTCTGCCCGGTCTCCATGACCACGGCCTTCCCGCATTGCGAGCCTGGCACGCCGATCAAGGTCGACGGCAAGGAGCAGAGCTACTGGATGCTGCCGGCCTATGGCGCGGTCTTCAACTACAGCGGCCATCCAGCGCTTTCCATGCCGTGCGGGCAGGACAGCGACGGCCTGCCGATCGGACTGCAACTGGTCGGCAAACGCTGGTCGGAGTCGCGGCTGCTCGGCATTGCAGCGGCGATCGAGCCGCTCACCGGCGGTTTTCGCCGTCCGCCAGCCTATTGAGCGAAGCGCGACAAACCGTATGGGGCAAGCAGCGGGTCGCGCTCGCCGTCGAGGATTTCCCTGGCGGCGAACAGGCCGACCGCCGGCGCCAGCGTGATGCCCGAATGCATGACCGCGACATAAAGACCGTCCATGCCCTCGGCTCGGCCGATGATCGGAAAGCCGTCGATCGGCGTCGGCCGGTAACCGACCGTGTGGAAATCCAGCTCCAGTCCGTCGCCGCCGCGCAGCATGGCTTTCATGGCCGCGAACAGCTCGCGAGCGGTGGCTTGCGGATCGATGCCTGGGTCGGCGCCGCCGAAATCCGAGCCGGCGATGATGCGGCCCTCCGCCGTCTGGCGCATGTGCAGCCGTTCGGCCAGCACCAGCCCGTTGAGCAGTTTTTCGTTGGGCCGCGAATGGACGATCAGCCCGGGCGGTGTCTCGATCGGCAGGTTGATGCCGGCAGTCGCGGCAATATCCGGCGAGCCGACGCCGGCCGCGATCACCACCTCGTCGGCGGCAATCACGCCGTGCGATGTGTCGACGCCGGTAATCTTGCCGTCCGACTGGACCAGCGCCGTGACCGTGCTGGTGATGATCCGCGTCCCGCGCCGTTCGGCGTCAGCCAGCAACGCTTGCGTGGCTGCGACCGGCTCCGCGACACCCTCCTCGGCGACATGCAAGGCGAAATCCGGAAGCTCCGTGAGATTGGGCTCAATGCGCGCCGCGCTGGCGCGGTCGACACGCTCTATGCCATAACCCCAGGAAGAATGTTCTGCGGCATAGGTTTCCATCTCGGCCGTCGGCAGATCCCAGCACAGCCCGCCGCACCAACTGAGCGGCAGGCCGGGGAGGTCTTTCGCCAGTCGCGTCCATTCGGCCATCGCGCGGGTGCGCAGCCGGAAATACGGCTCCGGATTGCCCCAGCTGGCATTGATCCAGGCAAACGAGTTCGGCGTCGCGACCCCGCCGGCAGCACTGTCGGCGATGACCGTCACCAGCGCGCCCGCCTTGGTCAGATGCCAGGCGATGGACGCGCCGATGATGCCGGCGCCGATGACGATCACTTGTTTCGCGGTGCTCATGCTGGACCTTCGCCGGATTTTGGGTGCTATTTCTGTGAGCCGTTACCATATTGGGCAAGGCCTATCTGCCCAAAACTGTTCGACAGGCCCAAGAAGCGCTGCTAGAAGCCCGCGCCACAGACAGGATTCCAGACATTGGCTGAAGACATCGAACAAGCGGTATCCCGCCGCCGCACCTTCGCGATCATTGCGCACCCGGACGCCGGGAAGACGACGCTCACCGAGAAGCTGCTGCTGTTCGGCGGCGCCATCCAGCTTGCCGGCGAGGTCAAGGCCAAGAAGGACAAGATCCAGACCCGGTCCGACTGGATGAAGATCGAGCGCGAGCGCGGCATTTCAGTCGTCACCTCGGTGATGACCTTCGAGTACGAGGACAATGTCTTCAACCTCTTGGACACGCCCGGCCACGAGGATTTCGCCGACGACACCTATCGCACGCTGTCGGCGGTCGACTCGGCCGTCATGGTCATCGACGCCGCCAAGGGCATCGAGCCACGCACGCTGAAACTGTTCGAGGTCTGCCGGCTGCGCGACATCCCGATCATCACCTTCGTCAACAAGATGGACCGCGAAAGCCGCGATCCGTTCGAGATCCTCGACGAAATCGAGCAGAAGCTGGCGCTCGATACCGCACCCATCACCTGGCCGATCGGCCGCGGCAAGACGTTCTCCGGCACCTACCACCTGGCGCTGAACGCGGTGCGCAAGGGCGACGACGAGAAGGAGCGCACGCCGGTCAACGGTCCCGATTCCAACCGCGTCGCCGGCCTTTTGCCGGAGAACGAGCGCGAGGCCTTCATCGAGGAACTGGAACTGGCGCGCGAAGCCTGCCGTCCGCTCGACATCGACGCCTTCCGCGAAGGCCACCTGACGCCGGTCTATTTCGGCTCGGCGCTGCGCAACTATGGCGTGCGCGACCTGATCGAGGCGCTCGGCGCCTATGGGCCGCCGCCGCGCGCGCAGGAGGCCGACACCCGCAAGGTCGAGGCGACCGAGGACAAGATGACCTCCTTCGTCTTCAAGATCCAGGCCAACATGGATCCCAACCATCGCGACCGCATCGCTTTCGTACGCGTCTGCTCGGGCAAGCTCGAGCGCGGCATGAAGGCCAAGCTGGTGCGCACCGGCAAGCCGATGTCCTTGTCGGCGCCGCAGTTCTTCTTTGCCCGCACCCGCGTCACCGCTGACGAGGCGTTTGCGGGCGATGTTGTCGGCATTCCCAACCACGGCACGTTGCGCATCGGCGACACGCTGACCGAGGGCGAGGAAATCCTGTTCCGCGGCGTGCCGAATTTCGCCCCGGAAATCCTGCGCCGTGTCCGTTTGGGCGATGCGATGAAGGCCAAGAAACTCAAGGAAGCGCTGCACCAGATGGCCGAGGAGGGCGTCGTGCAGCTGTTCTCGCCCGAGGACGGCTCGCCGGCCATTGTCGGCGTCGTCGGCGCGCTGCAGCTCGACGTCTTGAAGGAGCGGCTGAACTTCGAATACACGCTGCCCGTCGAATTCGAGATGTCGCGCTTTTCGGTCTGCCGCTGGATCTCGGCCGACGACAAGGCCGAGGTGCTTCGCTTCATCGAGGCGCATCGCGGCGACATCGCCCGCGACCTCGACAACGACCCGGTGTTCCTTGCCCAGCATGCCTTCTCGCTGAACTATGAAGCGGAACGCTGGAAGGCGATCCGCTTCGCCACGATCAAGGACTATCAGGTCCGCGAGAAGGCGGCTTGAGCGCGGACGGCGTATGGTTGAATTTCACCTATCCGGGCGCGTTAGCGCCGCCCCTCACCAGCCTGCCGGCATCCTCTCCCCGTATAGGGACGGGGAGAGGGACGCTCTCATCACCGGTTTCGCCAACTACCAGAGTCGCAAGAAAGGCACCGAGGTTGCGGCCAGCCCCTTCTCCCCGTCCCATACGGGGAGAAGTGCCCGGCAGGGCGATGAGGGGCGGCGCCGACTTCAACGATTAGTCGTTCGAACAAAGACCTTGGCTGCAGCGATGCCCTTCACTCACCCTCTGGCCGCCTCTTCGATCTTGGCGATGTCGATCTTGCCCATCTGCATCATCGCATTCATCACTCGGCTGGCCTTGGCCCGGTCGGGATCCTGAAGCAACCTGGGCAGTTGCTCCGGCACCACCTGCCAGGAGACGCCGAACCTGTCCTTCAGCCAGCCGCAGGGGCCGGGTTCGCCGCCGCCCTCGGTGAGCCTCTCCCAGAAATGGTCCACCTCTTCCTGGGTCTTGCAGTCGATCGACTGCGACATCGCCTCGGTGAATTTGTATTGCGGTCCACCATTGAGCGCCTGGAACGGCACGCCGTCGAGTTCGAACGAGGTCACCAGCACCTTGCCTTCGTCAGCGTGGCCCTTTGGCCATCGCATCACGCTCCGCACCTTGGAATTCTTGAACACGGATACATAATGGTTCATCGCCTCTTCGGCCTGGCCGTCGAACCACAGGCAGGTGGTGATCTTTTGCATGCGTCTCTCCTTGGTGCGGATTTCCGGTTGGTGTCGATCTGGTTACGGCCAAAGGACGTTGGGACGGAGCGGGATCCGACAGCGGCCGCGATTTTTTGTGACAAATCTGGCGCATTGCAAAATTGTGGCCAGACCAGGCTTCGGCGTCTATAACGCCTGCGGTCCGAATTCAGCGCCGTCACGCTCCCATCGAGCGCGGCCAGCTACCTAAGGAAAAATCATGCCTGCCTATCGCTCCCGCACCACCACCCATGGCCGCAACATGGCCGGCGCCCGTGGCCTCTGGCGCGCCACCGGCATGAAGGACTCGGATTTCGGCAAGCCGATCATCGCTGTGGTCAACTCCTTCACCCAGTTCGTGCCGGGCCATGTCCATCTCAAGGACCTCGGCCAGCTGGTCGCGCGCGAGATCGAAAAGGCCGGCGGCGTCGCCAAGGAATTCAACACCATCGCCGTCGATGACGGCATCGCCATGGGCCATGACGGCATGCTCTATTCGCTTCCGTCGCGCGAGCTGATCGCCGATTCCGTCGAATACATGGTCAACGCCCACTGCGCCGACGCCATGGTCTGCATCTCCAATTGCGACAAGATCACCCCCGGCATGCTGATGGCGTCGCTGCGCCTCAACATCCCGACCGTCTTCGTTTCCGGCGGCCCGATGGAAGCCGGCAAGGTGGTGCTGGCCGGCAAGACGCAGGCGCTCGACCTGGTCGATGCCATGGTCGCGGCCGCCGATGACAAGATCTCCGATGAGGACGTCAAAGTCATCGAGCGCTCGGCCTGCCCGACCTGTGGTTCCTGCTCGGGCATGTTCACCGCCAATTCCATGAACTGCCTGACCGAGGCGCTCGGGCTGTCGCTGCCCGGCAATGGCTCGACGCTGGCCACGCATGCCGACCGCAAGCGGCTGTTCGTCGAGGCCGGCCACCTGATCGTCGATCTGGCCCAGCGCTATTACGAGCAGGACGACGAGACGGCGCTGCCGCGCAACATCGCCTCGAAGGGCGCCTTCGAGAACGCCATGACGCTCGACATCGCCATGGGCGGCTCGACCAACACCGTGCTGCACATCCTGGCCGCCGCGCATGAGGGCGAAGTCGACTTCGATCAGGACGATATCGACGCGCTGTCCCGCAAGGTGCCGGTGCTGTGCAAGGTCGCTCCCGCCAAGGCGGATGTGCACATGGAGGACGTCCACCGCGCCGGCGGCATCATGGCGATCCTCGGCCAGCTCGACAATGCTGGCTTGATCAACCGCGATTTGCCGACCGTGCATACGCGAACGCTGGGTGAGGCGCTCGACCATTGGGACATTTCCCGCACGACCAGCCAGAATGTCCGCGACTTCTTCCTCGCCGCTCCCGGCGGCGTGCCGACGCAGGTCGCCTTCAGCCAGGATCGCCGCTGGGACGAGCTCGACCTCGATCGGGAAAAAGGTGTCATCCGCTCGGCGAAAACACCTTTCTCGAAAGACGGTGGCCTCGCCGTCTTGAAAGGCAATCTGGCGCTCGACGGCTGCATCGTGAAGACCGCCGGCGTCGATGAATCGATCCTGAAGTTCACCGGCCCGGCCCGCGTGTTCGAAAGCCAGGACGCCAGCGTCAAGGCGATCCTGTCCAACGAGATCAAGGCCGGCGATGTCGTCGTCATCCGCTACGAGGGGCCGCGCGGCGGGCCCGGCATGCAGGAAATGCTCTATCCGACCAGCTATCTGAAGTCGAAGGGCCTCGGCAAGGCCTGCGCTCTGGTCACCGATGGCCGTTTCTCCGGCGGCACGTCGGGACTGTCGATCGGCCATGCGTCGCCGGAAGCCGCCGAGGGCGGCACGATCGGGCTGGTGCAGGAAGGCGACACGATCGAGATCGACATTCCCAACCGCACCATCCGCCTCGCCGTCAGCGACGCCGAACTCGCCGCCCGCCGTACGGCGATGGAAGCAAAAGGCGCCGCGGCCTGGAAACCCGAGGAAAAGCGCAAGCGCAAGGTGACGACGGCGCTGCGCGCCTATGCTTCGATGGCGACCAGCGCGGCCAAGGGCGCGGTCAGGTTCGTGCCGGAGTAGCGTTTTTTCCTTCTCCCACGGGAGGAAGGAAGAAGCTCTGCCTCTACGGCATCAGCTGGTACTCATAAAGCTTCTGGTAGAGCCCGCCCTGCTTGAGCAAGGTCCGGTGCGGGCCGCTCTCCACCACCTTGCCGGCTTCGAGCACCACGATCGTGTCGGCCTGATGCACGGTCGACAGGCGATGCGCGATGACGATCGTCGTACGCCCCTCCGTCAGTTGCTGCAGCGCGTCGCGAAACAGCGCTTCCGATTCGGCGTCGAGCGCGCTGGTCGCTTCGTCCAGAAGCAGGATCTCGGCATTGCGCAGCATGGCGCGCGCGATTGAAATGCGCTGGCGCTGGCCGCCGGACAGCAGGCCGCCATTCTCGCCGACATCCGTCTCGTAGCCCTTTGCCTGCGCCATGATGAAGTCATGCGCGTTGGCGGCCCTGGCGGCGGCGATCACTTCGGCGTCGGTCGCGTCCTGGCGACCAAGCCGGATGTTGTGCATGATCGTGCCGGCGAACAGGAACGTGTCCTGGCTGACATAGGCGATCTTTTCCCGCAGCGAGGCGAGCGTCGCGTGAGAGATGTCCTGGCCGTCGAACATCACCTTGCCGCTCTGCGGGTCGTACATGCGCATGATCAGGTTCAAAATCGTCGACTTGCCGCTGCCGGAAGGTCCGACCAGCGCCGTCATCTTGCCGGGCGCGAGGGTCAGGTCGAACCGGTCCAGCACCGGCGGGCCTTTCTGGTAGGCAAAGCTGACAGTGTCGAACCGGATCTCGCCCGGTCCGGCCAGAAGCGGCCTTGCATCTGGCGTCTCGGCCAGCGTCAGCGGCTCGTCGGCGAGCTGGAACATCATGCGCACGCCGACAATGCCGGTTTCCAGTGAGATGCGCACGCGGGCCAGCCGCTTTGCGGGCTCATAGGCGAGCAACAGGGCTCCGATGAAGGTCATGATGTTGCCTGGCATCTGCCCACCCTGCAGGACCAGGAATCCACTGACAAAGACGGCGCCCGAGATCGCCAGCCCGGCCAGCGTCTCCATCACCGGGCTGGTCACCGCTTCCAGCGCGGCAATGTTGTTGGCCCGGTCCTCGACGTCCGCCACCGCCTTGTACATGCGCTTGCGCATCAGACCTTCGAGGTTGAAGGATTTGACCACGCGCACGCCGATCGCGGTTTCCTGCATCACCTGCACGATCTGGCCGACCGAGCGGAATTCCATCGCGGCGAACTTACGGACACGCTTCAGGATGCGGTTGACACCGTAGATGGCTATTGGCCCAATCACGAAGCAGATCAGAGAGAGTACCGGTTGTTTCCAGACCATCACCAGAACCAGCACGACCAGCGTTACCAGATCCCGAACGTAGGACGTGACAACGAGGTCAAGGACGCTGCGTGCCGCCTGCGCATTGTTGGTCATGCGAGTAATCAGGTCGGACGATGAGGTCGAATGGTAGAATTCGATGCCTTGCGCCAGGACCCGGTCGTAGATCTTGCGCTGTCGATCGGCGATGATGGCGTTGCCGACGCGGCTCATGAAATAGGCCTGGACGAAGTTGGCGACGCCCTTGAAGATGAAGATTACAGCGACCGCGACGGCTATTGAGTTGACGCGATCAAGTCTCTTGTAGATGACGAATTCGTTCGTAATCTCACTCAAGATCCACGCGCTGGCACCTGTCGCGCCCGCCACCACCAGCATCGACACTATGGCGGCGCCATATCCGAACATATGCTGTCGGAAGGATTCCCTGACCAACCTCGCAACGAGGCGCTGGTTCTCCGTCGAGCGGAAGAAACGAAACAAACGGCTGATCCTTGAAACGGGACGATGAAGGCGGCTTATAGAGGGAGTTGCGGCGAGATGGAACCGTCGGCAGCGGCGGCAAAGAAACCGCTGCGGCAAGCTGTCTTTTGCGACACGATGGAACGGGTGATTCTTCAAGCGGGATGATGACAGATGGATTTCGACCTTATCGTTCGCGGCGGCACGTTGCCAGATGGCGCCGTTGCCGACATCGGCATCAGCGGCGAGACGATCGCGGCGATAGAGCCGAGGTTGCAGGCTTCGGCGCGGACCGAAATCGACGCCAGCGGCAACCTGGTTTCGCCGCCCTTCGTCGATCCGCATTTCCACATGGACGCGACGCTGTCCTACGGCATCCCGCGCATCAATGCGTCGGGCACGCTGCTCGAAGGCATTTCCCTGTGGGGCGAGTTGAAGCCGCTCTTGACGCATGAAGCGGTGCGCGACCGCGCGCTTGCCTATTGCGACTGGGCGGTGTCGATGGGCCTTCTCGCCATCCGTACCCATGTCGATGTCTGCGACGACAGGCTGCTGGCGGTCGAGGCGCTGCTCGACGTCAAGAAGACGATCGCGCCTTACATCGATCTCCAACTGGTGGCCTTTCCACAGGACGGATTCTATCGCTCGCCGACGGCACGCGAAAACACCATCCGCGCGCTAGACCTGGGCGTCGATATCGTCGGCGGCATTCCGCATTTCGAGCGCACCATGGCCGACGGCACGCGCTCGGTGACAGAACTCTGCGAGATCGCGGCCAGGCGCGGCCTGATGGTCGACCTGCATTGCGACGAGACCGACGATCCGCTGTCGCGTCACATCGAGCAGTTGGCCTATGAGACGCAGCGCCTTGGCCTGCAGGGCAGGGTGGCCGGCTCGCACCTCACCTCGATGCATTCGATGGACAATTACTATGTCTCGAAGCTGCTGCCGCTGATCGCCGAAGCTGGCGTGTCGGCGATCCCCAACCCGCTGATCAACATCATGCTGCAGGGCCGCCACGACACCTTCCCGAAGCGCCGCGGCCTGACCCGGGTCAAGGAGATGCTGGCGCTCGGCATCCGCGTCGGCTGGGGCCAGGATTGCGTGCTCGACCCCTGGTATTCGCTGGGTACCGCCGACATGCTCGACGTCGCCTTCATGGGCCTGCACGTCGCCCAGATGTCGAGCCCGGCCGACATGGCGCGCTGCTTCGACATGGTCACCAATGTCAACGCATCGATCATGGGCCTCGATCATCTCGGCCTCGCGGTCGGCAAGCGCGCCAGCCTGGTCGTTCTCGATGCCGGCAATCCGGTCGAGGCCTTGCGCCTGCGCGCCGAGCGCATTTGCGTCATCGCCAGGGGCAAGGTGGTGGCGGAGCGGACGAGGCAGGATACGCGGCTTTCGATCGATGGAAGGCCGGCTGCGGTAAACCGCAGGCACAAAGCCACGTAGGCCCAGCCGATTTCCGGTTCTGGTCTCGCCGGTTTCCCGAATTATCCTCGTCAAAGCGGCTGCTTCCGTCTACGACGCGGCTTACGCAAGGGAGGAATCGGGATTGGCATGACGCAGCCCGTGGCGCAGAATTCCACAATCAGGAACGTTCTTCTGGCCGGTGTTCTGCTGATGCTGGCCGGCGATTTCATGTTTGCGCTGAACGATGCGATGGGAAAATGGCTGGTCGCAAGCTTCTCCGTCGGCCAGGTGGTGCTGATCCGCTCTGTCGGCGCCTTCATCGTGCTGGGCCCGATGATCGCCAACCAGGGCGCAGCAAAGCTTTTCCACTTGGAGCGGCCTATCCTCCAACTCCTGCGCGTGGTGGCGACCACGGCCGATACCGGGCTGTTCTATGCCGCGGTCGTCTATCTGCCGCTCGCCGACGTGATGAGCTTCTACATGGCCGGACCGATCTACGTTGCGGCGTTGTCGCACCTGCTGCTGGGCGAAAAGGTCGGTTGGCGGCGCTGGCTGGCGATCCTGGTCGGCTTCTGCGGCGTGCTGATCATCCTGAAGCCGTCCTCAGAGGCGTTCTCGCTATCCTCGGCCTTCGCCCTCGTCGGCAGCATCGCCTTTGCCTTCGCCATCATCCTCAACCGGCGTTTGCGCGGCACCAGCGATACCAACCTTGTGACATGGCAGACGATCGGCACGTTGCTGGTCGGCGGCGCGCTGACCATCGGTGCGTGGCAGACACCCTCGGCGCTCGATTTCGGCGCCATGCTCCTGCTTGGCATTGTCTCCTGTGCCGCCCATCTGATGATCACCAGGGCATTGAAGCTGGCGCCGGCCTCGACACTGGCACCGCTGCACTACACGCTGCTGCTATGGGCCGTGGTGTTCGGACTGGTGTTCTTCGGTGATGTTCCCGGCCCGCGCATCCTGATCGGCTCCGGCATCGTCGTGCTGGCCGGCATCTTCATTTTCCACCGCCAAAAGGTGGTCGACACCACGGTGCCGCCGGAAAACGTGCCGAAAGGTGTGAATTAAGCCCCAGGTTTCTGGTCTTAGCCCCGGCGTATTGCCGCTAAGTGCCTTGAAAACTCCGGCGTCTCCATCAGCGCCTTGCAGCGGGCGAAGCGGCCGTCGGCATAGGCGCGGAAATCGTCGGCCGGATTGTTGTTGGCGAGCTGGATCAGTCCCCACAGCGTCCACAGCAGGTCGCACATCGCCTTGTAGATGACGATGCGGCCGCGCTCCGCTGGCCTTGCCTCTCCACCGAAATAGGCGCGCATCATCTCTTCGTCCTGCGCCGTGTCGAACTTTCCTTCCACGCTGAGGTCGCCAAGGTCCCAGAGCGGGTCGTTCATGCCCGAATATTCCCAGTCGACGATCCACATCCTGTCCCCCGTATCGAGGAAATTCTCGCACAGCGGGTCGCAATGGCAGGCGACGAGGGGAAGCGGATGGGCGGCGAGCGCCGCCCGCACGCTCCCGGCCTCGCGCACCACGTCATGATAGCCGGCGGGCAGGCTGACATCCCTGGTCGACAGCACCTTGAGATAGTCGTCGATCATCGCGAACAGTTCGAAGCGGAACGGAAACGTGGCGCCGGAAGCATGCAGCTTGCGGAAGGCCTCGCCGGCCCGCGCCGGACTGCCCGGCCGAGCCTTGAATTTCTCCGGCGACATGGTCTCCGCGCCGGCGATGAAGCGTGTGACCATCACGCCGGTACCGGGATCGACATGCAGCACTTCGGGACTGACACCCGCCTTTGCCGCTTCGCGCGCCGCCACCGCTTCATTGGCGCGGTTGATATACTCCTCGGTGCCCTTGCCGGGAATGCGCAGGCAGAACTCGCCAGCCTTGAAGACCAGATTGGTGAGGCCGCCAAGCCGCTCTGCTTTGCCGGCGAAATCCTTGAACAGCGGGATCGCTGCCATGGCCTGGCGGGCGAGGGCTAGATCGTCACTCACGCCCGCAACCTTTCCATCCTTGGATCATAAAGCGTGCGCGGCCCGCGCGTCGCTCTGTAGGCCTTGCCGAAGGCCTCGATCTCGAACGCGGCCTCGCCCGCCAGCTCCACCGGAAGGTAGCCGAAGGCAATGGTCTTGCCGAGCGTATAGCCATAGCCGGTGGATGAGGTCGAACCGACGACCTTGCCGCCGAACAGGATCGCCTCGCCGCCGTGGAACGGCGCGAAGCCGTCGACGGTGAAGGAGCACAGCTTTCGCGTCACGCCTTCGGCCTTGATCCGCGACAGCGCCTCGCGACCGAGGAACTCACCCTTGTCCAACGCCACCGCAAAGCCGAGCCCAGCTTCGTAGGGATTGTAGTCGGGGGTGATGTCACCGGACCAGTAGAGATAACCCTTCTCCATGCGGCAGGCGTCGATTGCGCGGTAACCGGCATCGGCAATGCCGTGCGGCTCGCCCGCCTCGCGCAGCGTTTCGTAGACATGCACGGCATAGTCCTCAGGTACGTAGAGTTCGTAGCCAAGTTCGCCGACATAGCCGACACGTACCGCGAGTGCGGTGGCGTTGCCGACCTCGATGGTGCGCGCAGCCAGAAAGGGCAGCGCGTCGTTGGAAACATCATCATCGCTGACCGACTGCAGGATGTCCCGGGCGCGGGGGCCGCACAAATTGATTGTGGCATACTGATTGGTCACGTCGCGCAGCGACACGCCGGCCGGCAGATGCCTTGATATCCAATGCCGGTCATGCACACCGAAGCCGGAGCCGGTGACCAGCAGGAAGCGATCCTCGCCGGTATGAACGATGGTCACGTCAGCTTCGATGCCGCCCTTCTCGTTGCAGAGTTGGGTGTAGACGGCCCTGCCCGGCGCGCCGGAAAGGTCGTTGGCGGCGATGCGCTGCAGTGCTGCCTGTGCCCCACTGCCCGTAATCTCGAACTTGGAGAACGAGGTCTGGTCGATCAGGGCGGCGCGCTCGCGGATTGCGCGCACCTCGTCGCCGACAGCGGTGAACCAGCCGGGCTTGCCCTGGAAGCTGCCCATCTCGACAGATTTGCCGTCATCGACAGAGAACCAGTTGGGCCGCTCCCAGCCGAATTTGGAGCCGAAAACCGCGCCGTTGTCGCGCAGCGTGTCGTGCAATGGCGAAAGGCGCAGACCGCGCGCGGCGTGGGATTCCTCCGCCGGCCAGTGGATCTTGTAGTAGGCGCCATAGGCCTCGATGGCGCGTGCTTCCAGATAGCGGCCTTGCGCCTGCACCGCGCCGAAGCGGCGCACGTCGAAGGGCCACAAATCCATACCGGCATCGCCATGAAGGATCATGTTGGACAATGCCAGCCCGGCGCCGCCGGACGCCGCGATACCGGCGGTAAATCCGCAGGCGACGAAGAAATTGTCGAGTTCCGGCGCCAGCCCCATGATCGGCTCGCCGTCGAAGGACACCGGGATAGGCCCGTTGATGACAGTCTGGATACCGATCTCATTGAGCACTGGAAGCCGCTCCGCCGCGGGCAGCGCGAACAGTTCCAGGCGCTCCATGTTGGGCGCGAAGAGCTCACGGCCGAAATCGAGCGGCGGCATGCCGCGCCAGCAGCCTTTCGAGCCGTCCTCCCAGCCGCCGATGGCAAAACTGCCAGTGTCCGGCTTGAGGTAGAAATTGTGGTCGGGGTCGCGCAGCGTGGTCAGGTTCGGATCGAGCGTCAGCGTCTTTTCGGTGAGGAAATACTGGTGTTCGACGACACCTGCGGCCAGCGGCACACCGGCCATCCTGCCGACGCGCTTGGCCCACAGCCCGGCGCAGTTGACGAGAATGTCGCAGGAGATCGAGCCGCCATTGGTGACGACGCCGACCGCGCGCCGTCCCTCGATGACGATCTCCTCGACCGTCACGCCTTCCTCAATTCTGGCGCCATTCTGCCGCGCGCCCTTGGCATAGGCCATGGTCAATGAATAGGGATCGATATAGCCGTCACCGGGAATGTAGGCGGCGCCCTCGATGCCGTCCTTGACAATGTAGGGGAAGTGCTGGGCTGCCTCATCGGCCGACAGCGAGTGACATTCGACACCAAAGCTCTTGGCTTGGTTCATCGACCGGCGGATTTCGCTCCAGCGGGCGGAACTTCCGGCCAGCCGCAGCGAGCCGACTTTCTTCCACGAGATCGCTTGCCCGGTCTCGGCTTCCAGCCGGTCGAAGACGGCGACCGAATTCTGCATCAGCCGCGTCAGGTTCCGTTTGCCCCGGAGCTGGCCGACCAGTCCGGCGGCATGCCATGTGCAACCGTGGGTGAGCAGGGATTTCTCGACCAGCAACACGTCCTTGGCGCCATCGCGGGCGAGATGATAGGCCACCGAGGTGCCGATGGCGCCGCCACCGATGATCAGGATATGGACGTGACGATCCGCATGGAAACTCATCGCTGCACCGTTACGCCTTGATCTTGCTCATCGACGGATCATACAGCGGCTCGAGATGGATTTTCGCCGGCGTTCGCTCCATCGCCACAACCAGTTCATAGTCGCCCGAGGCGAGAAAATCGTCACTCACCCCGTCGGCGTCGCGCACATAGCCGTAGCCGATGTTCCTGCCCACCGTGTAGCCATAACCGCCGCTGGTGAGGTAGCCGACCGGTTCGCCATTGCGCAGGATCGTCTCGCGGCCGAGCAGCACGATCTCCGGATCGTCAACCGTGAAGCCGGCAAAGCGTTTCTTCAATGCCGCGCCGTTGGTCTTCTCGAGCGCGCGCCGTCCGACGAAATCCGTGTTCTTGCGCAACTTGACCGCCCAGCCCAGCCCGGCTTCCCGCGGTGTGTCGTTGGGCGTGATGTCGGAGCCCCAGGCGCGATAGCCCTTTTCCAGCCGCAACGATTCCAGTGCCCGGTAGCCGACCGGGCGGATGTCGTGCTTCTTCCCGGCCGCCATCAGCGCGTCGAAGACTTCACCCGTGGCCGCGATCGGCACATGCAGTTCCCAGCCGAGTTCGCCGACATAGGTGACACGCAGCGCCCGAATTGCGTGGCCGGCGATGGCAATCTCGCGCACATGGCCGAACGGGAAGCCAGCGTTCGACACATCCGCGTCTGTCACATCGGCAAGCACATCACGCGCCCGGGGACCCATCAGCGACAGCGTGCCGAAATCCTCGGTGACATCGGCGAGCGTGGCGTCGAGTCCCTCGCCGATATGGTCGCTGATCCACGAGGAATCATGCGTGCGGAACCCGGTGCCGGTGACGATGTAGAATTTCTCCTCGGCCAGCCGCGCCACGGTCAGATCGGCCTCGATGCCGCCACGTGTGTTGAGAAGCTGCGTGTAGGTCAGCCGGCCGACCGGCTTGCTGACGTCGTTGGCGCAGATCCAGTCCAGCGCCTTCAACGCGTCGGGCCCGCTCAGCTCGTATTTGGCGAAGGACGACTGATCGAAGATGCCGACCTTCTCGCGCACGTGGCGGTGCTCGTCGCCGACCGCCGCGAACCAGTTCTGCCGGCCCATCGAATAGACATCCTGCGGCTCGATGCCCTCCGGTGCGAACCAGTTTGGCCGTTCCCAGCCGAGCTTCGAGCCGAACACGGCGCGCTGCTGTTTCAGCCGCTCGTAAAGCGGCGAGACGATGCGCGGTCGTCCGCTGGCGTACTCCTCGTGCGGGAAGCCGATCGTATAGTGCTTGCCATAGGCCTCCAGCGTGCGGTCGCAGACCCATTGCCGGTCGCGGTGCAGGTTGGAAAAGCGCCTGATGTCGACGACCCAGAGGTCGAGCGGCGCCTCGCCATCGACCACCCACTGCGCCAGCACCCAGCCGGCGCCGCCACCCGACGCGATGCCGAAGGCGTTGAAGCCGGCGCCGACGAACATGTTGGCGCATTCGGGTGCTGTGCCGAGGATGAAATTGCCGTCCGGCGTAAAGCTTTCCGGCCCATTGATTATCTGCTTGACGCCGACGGTTTCGAGCGCCGGCACGCGCGCGATCGCTTGCGTCATGTGCTGCTCGAAATGGTCGTAGTCGTCGTCGAACAGCCGGAATTCCCAATCATTGGGCACGTCGCCCATCGTCCAGGCCTGCGGGTTCGGCTCGTAGCCGCCCATCACCAGCCCGCCGACCTCTTCCTTGAAGTAGGTGCGCCGGTCGGGGTCGCGGATGGTCGGCGCGTCGGTCGCCAGCCCGTCGATCTTCTCGGTGATGATATACTGGTGTTTCACCGGCTGCAGCGGCACGTTGATGCCGGCAAGCGCGCCCACCTGCCGCGCCCATTGCCCGGCACAGTTGACCACCTTGTCGCAGGCGATGTCGCCCTTGCTGGTCTTGACCACGGTGATGCGGCCATCCTTCATCTCGAAGCCGGTGACGCGGACATCCTCGAACAGTTTCGCGCCGTGCAGGCGCGCGCCCTTGGCCAGCGACTGCGTGATGTCGGAAGGGCTTGCTTGCCCGTCGGTGGGCAGCCATGACGCGCCGACAAGATCGCCGGTCTCAAGCAGCGGCCACATTGCCTTGACCTCCGCCGGAGACAGCAATTGCATGTCCATGCCGAAGCTTTTCGCCGTCGTCGCCAGCCGCTTGTACTCCGTCCAGCGGTCGGCGTTGGTGGCCAGCCGCAAGCAACCGGTCATCTTCCAGCCGGTGGCCAGACCGGTTTCGGCCTCCAGTCCCTTGTAGAGATCGACGGAATATTTGAGCACGCGGGTGATCGAGGCTGACGAGCGCAATTGCCCGACGAGGCCCGCGGCGTGCCAGGTCGAGCCCGAGGTCAGCTTGCCCTGTTCCAGCAGCACGACATCGGTCTTGTGGTCGCGCGCCAGATGATAGGCCGTCGAACAGCCGATGATGCCGCCGCCGATGACGACGACGCCAGCATGGGTTGGCAATGTCATGGTTTTTGTATCCCGTATTTTGTTCTGTAGTTTTCCAGCGCGGCTTCGAGCCGCGTCAGGTTTTCCTCGGTATAGGCGACGTAATCGATGCCGGGCGCGTCGAGATAGAGCTCGGACACCATGCTCCACATCGCCTCGCGCAGCAAAGAGGCGCACTGCATCGCCGCGTGCGAGCGGCGGATCGCCTCATCCGGTTCCTTCATGAAATAGGCGGTCAGGAAGGCGAAGGATTCCTCGTCGCTCATGCCGGCGTTCGAGGCGACGCCGGCGAGGTCGAACATCGCCGTGTTGAAGCCGGCATATTCGAAGTCGATCAGCCACAGCCTGTTGCCGTCGTCGAGAATGTTGGCCGGCAACAAATCATTGTGGCCGAAGACGATCGGCAGCAGTTTCTGCGCGCGCTCCAGCTCGTCGGCGAGCGTCAGAAGGCGCGGCAACTCGCTGCGCTTGCGGCTGCCGCCCTCTTCCAGCGTGCGTGCATAGTCGCGAATGACATGGAATACCCAGAACATGAAGCCGGCACCGGAAACATGGTTGGGCATCTCGCGGTGGAAGCCACGCATCAGGGCCGCGACACGGCCTAAATTGGCGCGCACATCCTCTGCCTGGTAAGTCTTCGCGCCAAGGAACTCCGTCACCATGATGCCCGGTTCGGCATGGCGGACGGCTGGCGCGAAACCGGCGGCATGGGCCGCCCGCGCGGTCATCACCTCGCGCTCGCGAAAGACATGGTGGAACGGATAATCCTTGCCGAAGCGCACGACATGCTTTCCGGCCGCGTCCTTGACCAGATAGTTCGCATTGCTCAGTCCGCCTGGCAGCGGTGCGATCTCGATGTCGCCGGTCCAGCAGGGCAGGGCGCGGATGCGGTCTTCGGCGGTCATGGATTGGCCCTTGGTCCGACACGGCATCGACAGGGTGGCGCCGCGGTGCCGGCGTGCCGTTTCGACGGATGCTCATTTTGGCAAAGATCTCGTCGGCGCGGCATCCGGGATCGGTATCCTGCGCCGCACCGACGAGTCCCATGTGCCGGGCTCTTCGAGGCCGGCATCCGCCCCCGCGGATTCGATAGGTTCCTTTGCCCTCGCGCCAGACAGTTTCCAGACCTTTGGGCATGCAAGTTTGGATACGGCTCTGCCATCGTTCTCCCGTGGCAGTCCGAGCCTGTCACCAGAGCAGTGTCACGCCGCGCAATACCGGATGTCAATCGGATTCTGTGGCTTTTTCTGCTTTTATGACCGATTTGTTTCGAGATTTCTTGTAATATCCAGCAGATTTGCCTTAGAAGCGGTCAATTGCGCAACGCTGCGACCGGAAAACGACCCAATGGCTCACTCGAAACGGCACGGCGAGATCCTGCGGCTCCTGCAGGAAGAGGGAACCGTCACCATCGCCAGTCTGGCCGACCGGTTGGGCGTGTCGCTCGAGACCGTGCGCCGCGATGTCAAGCCGCTCACCAGCGACGGCTCCGTCCTCAAGATGCATGGCGCCATCGGCCTGCCGTCGATGGTTGGCGAAGCGCCGTTCGAGCGGCGCATGCGCGAAAATGCCGACGCCAAGCGCGCCATTGCCCGCATGGTCGCCGCCACCATCCGCGACGGTGAATCGATCATGCTCGACACCGGCACGACGACCTCGTTCCTTGCCCGTGAACTACTCGCCCACCGGCGCCTGACGGTCGTCACCAATTCGTCGGACATCGCCCGCACGCTGGCCACCGTCAATGGCAATAAAGTCTATATGGCCGGCGGCGAGCTGCGCAGCGATTCCGGCGCCGCCTTCGGTGTCTCGGCCATCGAGTTCGTCAGCCGCTTCTCGGTCAGCCACGCCATCATCTCCACCGGCGCCATCGATGCGGTGATGGGCGTCATGGACTATGACCTGGAAGAGGCTGAGTTCGCCCGCATGGTGCTGTCGCGTGGCCAGCGTTCGCTCGTCATCACCGATCACAGCAAGTTCGGCCGCCTTGGCCTGGTTCAGGTCTGCGGCTTCGACAGCTTTTCCGAACTCGCCACCGATCGGTCGCCGCCACGCGATATTGCCGCCGCCCTTGCGCAGGCCGGCGCGCGGCTCAGCATTGCCGGCGGCGCCGCCGGGTTCTAGCCAAGGACGAGCGGTGTCTACGCGGCGGCATCAGCCCGGTCGTCGCGCCTATGCGGGCAAAGCGCGAAAAATCATCCTGAAGCAGGCGCCGCCCGGCTTGCCGTCGAGGATTTCGATGCGCCCGCCGTGCAACTGCATGATCTCCTGCACCAGGTTGAGGCCGAGCCCGGCACCGTGATCCTGCGGGCGCAGCCGGTAGAAGGGCTCGAAGACGCGCTCCCGCTCGCTCAGTGGCACGCCGTCACCTTCATCCCGCACCTCGATGACGGCGGGGGTGGTGACGCCGACGGTGATCTTGCCGGCACGGCCGCCATGTTCGATGGCATTCTGGACGAGATTGGTCACGGCGCGTTCGATCGCGGTGCGGTCGCCAGTGGCGAGGATTGTTTCTCTTTCCGGTTCGAAGGACATCTCGTATCCGGCCGAAAACGCCATCGGCGCGAGGTCGACAATGACGCCGCGCGCGATCGCCACGAGGTTGACCTTCTCGAAGGGCGCGGCCTGCCGGTCGAGGCGCTGCAGGTCGAGCAGCTGGTCGGTCAGCGTCGAAAGCCGGGCCGCGTCCTGCAGCAGCCGTGCCCGCTCCGGTGTCGCGGGCAGCGAGGCGAGGCGCGTGTTGAGGATGGCGACCGGTGTTCTAAGCTCATGTGCGGCGTCGGTCAGGAAACGCTTGTGGCGCTCGTAGCCCTTGTCGAGGCGGGCAAGGGCGGCATTCACGGCCTTCACCAGTGGCGTCACTTCCGTCGGCACGTCCTTCAGCGGCAGCTGCGTGCCGCGCTTGTCGATGTCGATGAGCTCAGCCTCGGCGGCGGCATGGCCAAGCCCCGAAAGCGCGCCGCGCACCACCCAGGGCGTCGCGAACAGCGTGGCCAGCGCCATCAGTCCGGCCAGCGGCAATATCCCTTGCAGGAAGAACTGCGGCGCCTGCCCGAGCAGGCGCATGAGCGAGAGCCCGCCCTTGGTGCCGGTGAAGATCTGGACGTTGCCAGCGGCCGTATCGGTCCAGCGTATCTTCCCCTCGGGCGGCGCGGCTTGCCCGATTGCGCGGTCGATACGGGCGTCGCTGATATTGTCCAGCAGTCCGGCGAAAGGCTGGAAGATGGACGGCACGGTGCCTTCCAGCAGCCGCTGCCCTTGCTTGTCGCGGATGATGAACCAGAGGTCGGGGACATCTGATCGCAGCTTCGTCAGATCAGAAGTCTCGCGCAGCACCAGCTTGCCGCTTGCATCGCGCGCCACCGCATCCGCCAGCACGTCCATTGTGCCGTCCTCGTAGTCGTGTGGAATGAGGCCGGTGGCCAGCATGGCGCCGAGGATGCCGACGATGATCAGCGTCAGCATCGCGCATTGCAGCACGGCGATGCGCAGCACCAGGCTCCATTTCAGCGAACGCGGGCGCTTGATACTCATCGCTTGACGCTCATGTCGTCTCGCGCAGCAGATAGCCGACGCCGCGAATGCCGTTGATCGTCGCGCCGCTGTTCGCGTCGGCGAGCTTGCGGCGCAGGCGCGAAACATGGGTGTCGAGCGCGTTGGACTGGATCTCGTCGTCGAGGCCGAACACCGCTTCCATCAGCGCCTCGCGCTGCACCATGCGGCCGGTCCGCCGCATCAGCGCTTCCAGCACCAGCAGCTCGCGACGCGGCAGGCCGAGCGGCTCGCCACGGATCGACACCTCGCGATGCCCGACATCGAGCACCAGATGGCCGGCGCGGATGAATTGCGATCGCATCGGCACCGGGCGCCTGAGCAGCGCGCGCAGCCGCGCCAGCAATTCCTCGAAGGCGAACGGCTTCGCCAGATAGTCGTCCGCGCCCATGTCCAGCCCATCGACCTTGTCCGATGTGTCGCCCCGCGCCGTCAATATCAGCACGGGCGTTGTGTTCTTCATCGTCCGCAGTCTGGGCACCAGGGACAACCCGTCGCCATCCGGCAGCTGGCGGTCGAGCAGGATTGCGTCGTAACTGTCGATGGCAATGAAGCCCTCCGCCTCCAGCAATGTGCCGGCGTGATCGACCACCATGTCGTGGCGCTTCAGCGCGGCACGCAGCGCCGAGACCATCTCGGGCTCGTCTTCGACCAGCAAGATACGCATCCATTGTCCTCAGGTAGCGACATGACTTCGGGCGCTACCGCGCCAACATTGCGCAAACATGGCAAAGCCGAACGGCCCGAGGTCGACAAGCGCTTTCCTTGCGTCCGCGATATTGCGCAATGTCTATGCAATCCAGTCACGGCAAACAGCGCCGGTCGGCACGAACCGCCGTGCCGGCATCAAGGCGTCGGGCCTGAATATGCAACAGGTTCGGGTCCGACGCTGAAACGAAATCAAGTGGCCACACCAGACTGGTTGGCGTGCTGCTGTCCAGGATTGAGGTTGCCATGCCTGCAAGTGATGCTCTGTCTTTTCTCCTGGCTTGGGTCGCCGCGCCGCTGCGCGTTGCGTCTGTCACACCGTCCAGCGCCAGCCTGGCGGCGCTGATGACGCGCGACATTGGCCCCGACACCGGTCCCGTGCTTGAGCTTGGTCCGGGAACCGGGCCGTTCACGCGAGCTCTGTTGGCGCGCGGCGTCAAGGAAGAGGATTTGACGCTGATCGAGTTCGGTGCCGGTTTCGCCGCCTTGCTCAAACGGCGCTTTCCGAAGGCCCGCACGTTCGAAATGGATGCCACGGGCTTGCGCCACCTGCGGCTTTTCGAGGGCCCGGTCGTCGGCGCCGCGGTTAGCGGCCTGCCCTTCCTGTCGATACCGCCGCGTAAGACCCAGGCTATTCTCGAAGGTGTCTTTGCCCATCTTCGGCCCGGCGGCGCACTGTATCAGTTCACCTACGGCCGGCGCTGCCCGTTCGACCAGTCGCTGCTGGATCGCCTCGATCTCGAGGTCACACGGGTCGGCCATACCTTTCGCAATTTCCCGCCGGCTACGGTCTATCGCATCGCCAGGATCAAGACGGTCAACTCCTATGACTGGCGCTTCGCATGACCGGGCCGCTGTCGGCCATTCTCGGCTTCGGTCTGTTCGGCGTCTTCTGCCTCGCCTTCACCGAAAAGATCCTGCCGGTGCCGCCGTCGCATGTGCTGCTGCTGTTCCTTGGCATGACGGCAGCCCCTGATGCTGCGATCCTGGCGATCCTGCTGCTGGTGACGACGCTTGCCTCCTCCAGCGGCTGTCTTGTCTGGTATGCGGTCGGCCGCCGGATCGGGTTTGACCGTGCCGACAGGCTGGTCGAACGTTTCGGCGGATATGTCTTCCTTCGCCATGCGACCTACCGCAAGCTCGGCCAGGCCTATCGCCGCAATCACGTCCGGGTCTCGTTGCTGGCGCAGTTCATCCCGACGGTGCGCAATTACCTGCCGATCGCGGCCGGTGCGCTCTGTCTGCCTGTTCTGCCCTTCGCGATCGCGACACTGCTCGGCGCCACCATCTGGAATGCGGGATTTCTCACCACCGGCTATCTGATGCGCGGCAGCGGCCGGGATTCGTTCACGGTGGGCTTGCGCATCATTGTCATTGTCGTGGCTCTGGAGACGGCATTCATGCTTGCGTTGCGCTATGGCCCCGCATGCCGGCGGCGCATCAGGCTGGTGCTCGGCTGAGCGCCGGTCCTCCAGTCATGGGATAAGCGCTGCGTCGGCTTTCCTTCCCTTCCGCGCCGGTGTTTAGTCGGGCCATGGCTTTCACCATCCGCCAGCTGCAGTTCTTCATTGCCGTCGCCGAGCAAGGCACGGTGTCGGGCGCCGCGCAGAACCTCTCCATCTCGCAATCCTCGGTCACCGAAGCGATCAAGGAACTGGAAAGCGATCTCGGCGTCGAACTGTTCGAACGCCATCCGCGCGGCCTGAACATCACCCACAAGGGCCACCAGTTCCTGCGCCACGCGACGAAGATCCTCGCCGACGTGTCCGACGCGCGCCGCTCTTTTTCCAGTGAACAGGCCGCTTCCGGCGGCCGGCTGCAACTCGGCGTCACCTCGCTGGTCGCCGGTTATGTGCTGTCGGACTTGCTTGCCCGCTATCGCCGCGCCTATCCGGGCGTCGAGGTCTCGGCCATCGAGGACAATGGCGACTACCTCGAACATCTGTTGATCGGCGGCAAGCTTGACATTGCCGTCATGGTCACCTCGAACCTGCGCGACCGCACCGCGCTGCAGTCGGAAATCCTCGAAGTCTCGGCCTACCGGCTGTGGCTGCCGCTCGGCCACCCGCTGGCCGGCGCCGACATCATCAGCATTGGCGACATCGCGTCCGAACCGCTGATCATGCTGACCGTCGACGAGATCGAGGAGAACACCGGCAAGCTGCTGACGGCGATCGGCGCCAAGCCGCATGTCGCCTTCCGCACGCGTTCCGTGGAAGCCGTGCGCAGCCTCGTTGCCACCGGTGCCGGCGTGGCGCTGCTGCCCGATCTGGTCTACCGGCCATGGTCGCTGGAAGGCGACCGCATCGAATCGCGCGACATTTCGGGTTCCTTGCCCGTGGTGCAGGTCGGCATGGTCTGGCGGCGCGGCTCCGGCCTGCCGCAGGCGGCGCGCGATTTCATCGGCCTTGCCCAGTCGCAGCGTATGGTCCGCCAGCGGCCCGACAAGATTGGTCGCTGATCCATCGGAAAAACCGATATCGCCTTTCTGATAAATGAATTTGCGAAACCGGATTTTTCAAAGCACTTTTCGGTTCAGGGACCAAAGCCGCCACCAGAGCGACATGCGTCCAAAGGAAGAACTGACACTTTTTCAGTCCGCGCGTGCCCCCTAGCGAAGACCGAAACCGGCTTTCGGGGTCAGGCGCCAAAATGGGAGATCGATGATGAATTCATTCCTGAAGTCATGCACTGCTTTGACGGTCGCGCTGACCTTCTCGGGTCAGGCCGTCGCCCAGGTCAAGGAGCTTGGCAAGGGCGAAGGGCAGGTCAACATCGTTGCCTGGCCTGGCTATATCGAGCGTGGCGAGACCGACAAGGGCTATGACTGGGTCACCTCCTTCGAGAAGGAGACCGGCTGCAAGGTCAACGTCAAGACCGCCAACACCTCGGATGAAATGGTCTCGCTGATGAACGAGGGCGGCTTCGACCTCGTCACCGCCTCAGGCGATGCCTCGCTGCGCCTTGTTGCCGGCAAGCGCGTGCAGCCGATCAACACCGATCTCATCCCGAGCTGGAAGACGGTCGACGACCGGCTGAAGGACGCCCCGTGGTTCACCGTCGGCGGCGTTCACTATGGCGTTCCCTATCAGTGGGGCCCGAACATCCTGATGTACAACACCGAGGTGTTCAAGGAAGCGCCCAAGAGCTGGAACGTCGTCTTCGAGGAAATGAAGCTGCCGGACGGAAAGTCCAACAAGGGCCGCGTCCAGGCCTATGACGGGCCGATCCACATTGCGGATGCCGCCAATTACCTGATGTTCCACAAGCCGGAACTCGGCATCAAGGACCCTTATGAACTGAACGAGGACCAGTACAAGGCAGCACTCGAACTGCTGCGCGTCCAGCGCACCCTGGTCGGTCGCTACTGGCACGACGCGGCCATCCAGGTCGACGATTTCCAGAACGAGGGCGTCGTCGCCTCGGGCTCGTGGCCATATCAGGTCAACGCGCTGGTCGCCGCCAAGAAGCCTGTCGCCTCGACCGTTCCGGAAGAAGGCGTCACCGGCTGGGCCGACACCACCATGATGGAAGCCGATTCGGCCAATCCCAACTGCGCCTATATGTGGCTCGAACATTCGCTGTCGCCGAAGGTGCAGGGCGATGTCTCGGCCTGGTTCGGTTCGCTGCCGGTGGTGCCCGCCGCCTGCAAGGGCAACGAACTGTTGACCGACGAAGGCTGCAAGACCAACGGCTACGACAATTTCGAAAAGATCAAGTTCTGGAAGACGCCGGTGTCGAAATGCGCCACCCAGAACGACCAGTGCGTGCCCTACTACCGCTGGGTGTCGGACTATATCGGCGTCATCGGCGGGCGGTGATTCCGCCTCGCTGAGAGCATAGCGCGGCCCCTCACCCTTACCCTCTCCCCGTGAAGAACGGGGAGAGGGGGTCGCCAGCGTTTCCGCCAGGTCCCTTCTCTCCGTCACTATACGGGGAGAAGGTGCCGGCAGGCGGATGAGGGGCAGCGCAACGCCCGAACTTGACGAGCCTGACAGATCAGGACAACCCATGACATCAGCCGTTTCCTTCCAGAAAGTCTCGCGCCATTTCGGCAGCGTTCGCGCCGTAGACGCGGTCGATCTCGACATCGTGCCGGGCGAGTTCTTCGCCATGCTCGGGCCGTCCGGTTCCGGCAAAACCACCTGCCTGCGCCTGATCGCCGGCTTCGAGCAGCCGACCTCGGGCTCGATCTCGATCTTTGGCGAACGCGCCGAGGGCGTGCCGCCCTATCGCCGCAACGTCAACACCGTGTTCCAGGACTATGCGCTGTTCCCGCACCTGAGCGTGCTCGACAATGTCGCCTACGGGCTGATGGTCAAGGGTGTCGGCAAGCCGGAACGGCAAAAGGCGGCTGAAGAAGCGCTGTCGCTGGTGCGGCTGCCCGGCTATGGCGCCCGCCGCCCCGGCCAGCTCTCGGGCGGCCAGCGCCAGCGTGTCGCGCTCGCCCGCGCGCTGGTCAACCAGCCCAAGGTGCTGTTGCTCGACGAGCCGCTCGGCGCGCTCGATCTCAAATTGCGCGAGAACATGCAGGAGGAGCTGAAATCGCTGCAGAAGGCGCTCGGCATCACCTTCGTCTTCGTCACCCACGATCAGGGCGAGGCGCTGTCGATGGCCGACCGCGTCGCCGTCTTCAACGACGGCAAGATCATGCAGATCGGCACGCCCGAGGACATCTACCAGCGGCCGAGGACCCGCTTCGTTGCCGATTTCGTCGGCTCCTCCAACGTGCTGCCGCCGGATTTCGTCGAGCGTTATTCCGGCCAGCGCCGCTGGGGCAGCCTGCGCCCTGAATCCATTCGCGTCGGTCGCGGCGCGGGCGGCGAAGGCGTTGCCGCTCGCCTCGTCTCGACCAACTATCTCGGCGCCACGACGAAACTGGCGCTCGACGCCGACGGGCTGCGACTGCACGCGATCGTGCCGGCCGGCACGGCGCTGCCGGTGGAAGGCGAAGCGGTCGTCCTCACCTTCAACCGCGAGCACCTGCATCTCATGGACGAGCCGGCATGAGCCTCGACGCCGCCATGCCGCGCGCCACTGCGCCCGCCATCTTACCCGGCAGCGGCGGCTTGCGCGGCGCGCTGTCGGATCTTTTCTGGCGCAAGCCCAGGGTCCTGCTGTTGCTCATGCTGCTGCCGCCGGTGCTGTGGCTCGGCATCGTCTATATCGGCTCGCTGTTCGCGCTGCTGGCGCAGAGCTTTTTCTCGATCGACGAGTACTCCGGCCTGATCAACCGCCAGTTCACCTTGAAAACCTATGGCGACCTGTTCCAGGCGGCCAATCTCGACATCATCCTGCGCACGGTGACGATGGCGGCTCTGGTCACGCTGGCCTCGGCGATCGTCGCCTTCCCGATCGCCTATTATGCGGCGCGCTATGCGCGCGGCCGCTGGAAGGCGCTGTTCTATCTCGGCATCATGCTGCCGCTGTGGTCGAGCTACCTGGTCAAGATCTACGCCTGGAAGCTGATCTTGGCCAAGGAAGGCATCCTCACCTGGCTGTTCGGCAAGTTGCATCTGCAATGGCTGATTGACGCCTGGCTGTCGCTGCCGATCGTCGGCGGCAACTCGCTGTCGGTGTCGTTCACCGGCACCTTCATCGTCTTCGTCTACGTCTGGCTGCCGTTCATGATCCTGCCGGTGCAGGCGGCACTGGAGCGCGTGCCGGGCAATCTGGTCGAAGCTTCGTCCGATCTCGGCGCCTCGCCCGGCCAGACCTTTCGCAACGTGCTGTTCCCGCTGGCACTGCCGGGCATCGTCGCCGGCTCGATCTTCACCTTCTCGCTGACGCTCGGCGACTACATCATCCCGCAGATCATCGGCACCTCGCGTCTGTTCATCGGCCAGGCCGTCTATTCGCAACAAGGCACCGCCGGCAACATCCCGCTCGCCGCCGCCTTCACCGTCGTGCCGATCGTCATCATGGGCTTCTATCTCTGGGGCGCCAAGCGCATGGGGGCCTTCGATGCGCTCTGATCGTGGTCAATCCGCTCCGCGCAGCCTGAAGGCCGCCGCCGCCTGCGGCCTGCTGTTCCTGCACCTGCCGCTCCTGCTGATCTTCGTCTACGCCTTCACGACGGAGGAGAAGAGCTTCGTCTGGCCGCCGCCCGGCCTGACCACGCAATGGTTCGCCGTCACCTGGAACCGGCCCGATGTCTGGCAGGCGCTGTCGCTGTCGGTCAGGGTCGCGGCCATCTCGACGGCGATCGCGCTGATCCTCGGCACGCTCTGTTCGGCGGCGGTTTCCAGGACAAGATTCTTCGGCCGGGAGACCATCTCGCTGCTGGTCATCCTGCCGATCGCTTTGCCCGGTATCATCACCGGCATTGCGCTGCGCTCGGCGTTTTCGCTGGCCGACATTCCCTTCTCGTTCTGGACGATCGTGCTCGGCCACGCCACCTTCTGCGTCGTCGTCGTCTACAACAACGCCGTCGCCCGCTTCCGCCGCACTTCCGGTTCGATGATCGAAGCGTCGATGGATCTTGGCGCCGACGGCTTCCAGACCTTCCGCCATGTCGTGCTGCCCAACATCGCCACCGCCTTGCTTGCCGGCGGCATGCTGGCCTTTGCCCTGTCCTTCGACGAGGTCATCGTCACCACCTTCACCGCCGGACAACAGCAGACGCTGCCGATCTGGATGCTGGAGGAACTGATCCGACCGCGTCAGCGCCCGGTCACCAACGTCGTGGCCATGGTCGTCGTGCTGGTGACGCTGCTGCCGATCCTCGCCGCCTATTACCTGACCCGCGACGGCGACCAGATCGCCGGTTCGGGCAAATGATCTCAAAAGTTCATAAGGGAGAGACTTCCATGGACACCCAGATGCTGATCGGCTCGAAATTCGAGAAAGGCACCGAAACCGAGGAGCCGATCCTCAATCCGAAGACCGGAGCGACCATCCTCAGCCTGCCCGAAGCCAGCCAGGCGCAGATCGAGGCGGCGGTCAGTGCCGCCGAACAAGCGTTCGTCTTGTGGTCGCGCACCACGCCGGCTCAGCGCTCCGGCTATCTCCTGAAGATCGCAGACCGCATCGAGGCCAATGCCAAGGAGTTCGCCACGCTCGAGGCGCTCAACTGCGGCAAGCCGATCAATGCCGTGCTCAATGACGAGATCCCGGCGATCGTCGATTGCTACCGCTTCTTTGCCGGTGCAGTCCGCTCCATGCCGGGCGTCGTTGCAGGCGAGTACATTCCAGGCCACACGTCGATGGTGCGCCGGGATGCCATCGGCATCGTCGCCTCGATCGCGCCGTGGAACTATCCGCTGATGATGATGGCCTGGAAGCTGGCGCCGGCGATCGCCGGCGGCAACACCGTCGTCTTCAAGCCGTCGGAACAGACGCCGCTGACTTCGCTCAAGCTGGCGAAAATTCTCGCCGACATCCTGCCCGAAGGCGTCGTCAACGTCGTGCTCGGCCGCGGCGACAGCGTCGGCAACACACTGATCAACCATCCCAAGGTCAACATGATCTCGATCACCGGTGACGTCGCCACCGGCAAGAAGGTGCTGCAGGCCGCCGCCAAGTCGGTCAAGCGCACGCATCTCGAACTCGGCGGCAAGGCGCCGGTCATCGTCTTCGACGATGCCGACCTCGGTGCCGTGGTCAACGGGCTGCGCGCCTTCGGCTACTACAATGCCGGCCAGGACTGCACCGCCGCCTGCCGCATCTATGCCGGCAAGAAGATCTACGACAAGCTCGTCGCCGATCTCTCTTCGGCTGTCTCGACCATCAAGTACAATCGTCCGGACGACACCGAAAACGAGATCGGGCCGCTGATTTCGCGCCGCCAGCGCGACCGCGTCTCGAGCTTCGTCGAGCGCGCTTCGGAACTGAGGCACATCGAGATCACCACCGGCGGCAAGCCGGGCGAGGGCTCAGGTTTCTACTACCAGCCGACAGTGGTCGCGGGTGCCTTGCAGGAAGACGAGATCGTGCGCCGCGAAGTGTTCGGGCCGGTCGTTTCAATCACGCGTTTCACGGAAGTCGACGAAGCGGTGAACTGGGCCAATGACAGCGACTATGGCCTGGCATCCTCGGTGTGGACAAAGGATGTGTCGCGCGCCATGGCGACGGCCGCCCGCCTGCAATATGGCTGCACCTGGATCAACACCCACTTCATGCTGACCAACGAGATGCCGCATGGCGGGCTGAAGCAGTCCGGCTACGGCAAGGATATGTCGCTCTACGCGCTGGAGGACTACACCGCCGTCCGCCATGTGATGGTAGCCCACGGCTAGCGCTTGAGCGCGCAATACAAGCATTCAACCAGGGAGGAAAGAACCATGCATCGCCGCCAGTTTCTGACAACCGCAGCCATCGCCGCCACGCTCTTCGTCGCGGCGCCATCCTTTGCCGCCGATACCGCGCAATCGGTGGTCGAAGCCTACCTCGCCGCCTGGAATGCCCATGATTCGGCCAAGGCCGCCGGCTACTTCGCCGACGACGTCACCTACTACGACGCCTCGGTCGGCAAACCGGTCAAAGGCAAGGAGGCCGCCAAGACCGGCGTCATCGACAATTTCCTCAAGGCTGTTCCAGATGCCGTCTGGACGATGAAGGGTGCGCCCGTCGTGGAGGGCGACCGCGTTTCGTTCGAATGGGAGTTTTCCGGCACCAACACCGGCGCCTGGGCCGACGGCACCGCCGCCACCGGCAAGAAGTTCTCCTTCACCGGTGCCTCGATGTTCTCGGTCAAGGACGGCAAGATCGCGACCCAAAGCGACTATTACGACGCGCTCGGCTTCTACAAGCAGCTTGGCCTGATGTAGCAGCGCCACCTGCTTCCCTTCTCCCCGTTGCCGGGGAGAAGGGCGTCGGCCACTACTCGACGATGCGATAGATGTTCCACAGGCTGGTGCCCGACACGACATAGGGCTCCATCTCCTTGCCCCATTTGGCGTGGGCGTCGATCTTGCCGATCTTGGCGAAGACCGCCTCCAACTGGGCCAGGCTCTCGACCTGGTGATGCGACTCGACCGTCGCCTCCCGCGCGCCGATCGATCCGGTCATGATCTGGAACTTCAGGTCGGCGATGCCGACCTGCGAACCGATCTCGCGCTCCCATTTCTTCAACAGCTCAAGCACGGTCTGCTTGTGCCCGAACTTGGCATCGATCTGCCATCTGGCGCTGAACATGGCCGCCTCACTCGTCCCAGGCCTGCACGACGGTCTGCCGTGCGATCCGCCCGTTCTTCAGCTCCAGCATCGCCGCGGCGAACACTTTCGTGCCGTCCGGGTAGGCGCAGGCCTGGGTGAAGGCCAGGCTGTCGCCATCGGCGATCGTGGTATCGACCTTGTGGGTCATCGCCCGGCTGCAGATGTCGTCCCAGAACGTGCTGATCGCCGCGCGCCCGCGGATTTCGCGCGGCTTGCTCGGTGGGTTGTTGCGGTCGATCACCCGCACCAGCGCGTCGTCGGCATAAAAGCTCGACAGGAGTTTTCCGTCACGGCCTTCGATTGCCTTCTTGATCGCCGCGCCGTCCACGGCCTGTGTCTTGGTCAGCATTTTATCCTCCATGTGCCCGTCTTCGCGATCGGGCGGTTGATAATCAGAAGTGCTGTCCGGCGCTCATCGCCGGGCAGGGGTTCTCACTGCGACTTCGCCTTGACGGCGGCGAACACGTCGTCTGTCTGCTTCTTGAATGTCGCGAGATTGACCTGGCTGCCGTTGAGAATCGTCGACCAGTGGCGCACGATCGCCGCCATCGCGATCGCCTCCTTGATCTCCTCGTCGCTCGCGCCGTTGAGCTTGGCCGCCTCGGTGTGGAAGTAGATGCAGTACTGGCAAGGAATCTGCGACGCGACCGCGAGGCCCATCAGTTCCTTGGTCTTGCCGTCGAGCGCCGTGTTCGGGTTGAGTTGCACCCCTTTGATCTCGGCCCAGGCGCCGGCGATGGCGACGTCAGGCAAGGTCTTGAACATGTCCGGCACCGAGCCGAGCGTTGCCTGGATGTCCTTGTAGGCGGCCGTTGCCGATGCATCCTCGGCCTTTGCCGGGGCGATAGCGAACAGTGCTCCAACGCCTGCCGCTATCACCAGCGATTTGAGTGTCCGGTTTGACTTCAGCATTTCATCCTCCGTTCGCAGCGCCTTTCCCGACGATATCCGCCTGGCCTGCATGGAGAGAATTGATAGCGCTTACATGCCTTTGGCCGCTTCGCCCGAAAGCGCCATGGCCCCTATGGCCCGTCCGGGCCAGTGTGTCGGACCGAGAACGCCGCCGCCGCCGCTCGAGATGGCAGATCCAGCTTGAGCAGTATGTTGGCGACGTGGCGCTTGACCGTGTGTTCGCTCAGCCTGAGCTCGGCGGCAATCGCGGCATTGCTCTTGCCGTCGGCAATCAGGCTCACCACCTCGCTTTCGCGTGCCGTCAGCACGGCCGGTTCGGTCGTTCGGGTCCTGGCGCGGCAGTCGGGCTCCAGATGCTGCTCGGACATCGCCTGGACCAGCGCCAGCGGCTCGTCCAGGTCGTCCAGCGTGATCCGCCCGGCATCGGCGAAATGCAGGCCCGAGCCGACCGCCAGATCGGCGATCAGCCGCGAGGCGAGGATGTCGCCGCGCCCGGCATGGGAGGCAAGTTGCATCGTCACCCGCGCCGTCAGTCCCACCGGCGGCCCCCGCAATTCGATCTCGCCGACATGCGCCCCTTGCGCACTGGCCACGCCGATGCCTTGCGCCGCCTCGCGCAGCGCCGCCGCGCAGCGTATGGCACGCGCCGGTCCGTCGAAGCGCGACATCATCATCTCGCCCTGCGTGCCTGCCAGGCGGCCGCCATGGCGCCCGACCTGCTGGCGCCAGATTTCCTGGAAGCGCTGGCTGCGTTCGCTCCACATGCGGTCGCCCATCCGCGCCGTATCGTAGATGCGCGTCACCAAAAGCGCGGCCAGCACGCGGTCCACCTCGGTCACGGCGCGTTCGCCGGTCAGAAATTCCTCGATGACGTCGGCCACCCGGTCCACGTCGCCGGTCCAGATCGGATGGTCACGCCCGGGCACTTCGACCAGCTTGGCGTTTGGGATCTTTCTCGCCAGATAACGGCTGGCGTCGGGGTCGACCCGCGCATCGTTGCGGCGATGGATCAAAAGCGTTGGCGCGCTGATTGCCGGCAGCACGTCACGCACGTCGATCTCCGCGTTCATACGCGCCAGCGCCGCCGCTGCCGTCGGGCTCGCCGACAGCCGCTCGAAACGCGCCCACCACTGGGCGAAATGCGCGTCATCGACCCGCCCTGGCGCGAAATTCGGCAAAGTGGCGCCGGTGCCCCAGGCTGTCTCGGCCGCCTCGATGAACGCCTCGAGGCGTTCTGGCGGCATCACCCATTTGTGGAAATGCGCATAGCCGCCATAGAGCGCCAGCGCCCGCGTCCGTTCCGGATAGGTGGCGGCGAACAGCATCGCCATCGGCGCGCCTTCGGAGGCGCCGAGCAGCGCCGCGCGGCCGCTGCCCGCGGCGTCCATCACCGCGCGTACATCGTCCATGCGTGTTTCGAGACTGGGCAGGTGGTGCGCGTCGACACGGTCGGAAAGACCCGTGCCGCGCTTGTCGAACAGGATCAGCCGCGAGAACGCCGAAAGCCGCTTCAAGAGCCGGCTGTAGCCTTCGTCCTCCCAATGCAGGTCGAGATTGGAAATGAAGCCCGGCACGAAGACGAGATCGAACGACCCCTGGCCTACCACCTGGTAGGCGATCCGCACGTCGCCGCTAAGGGCGTATCGGGTCTCGATCGGCCTCACCAGGTTTTCCGCCTGACGATTTCTGATCGTCAACCATAGCAGAACAGTGCCGATTGCGGCAGCTTAAACTTTAGCGAAAGGAAATATAAGCCGGCGCGGCTCGGCGGCTATTTCTGCGAGGCGGCGACGTCGGCCGGGAAGGCCTTGAGCCCGAGTTTGAGGTCGGCCTCGCCCGGCGTGATCGGCCGTTTGATCCTGGCGGAGGCGGCCACCACCAACTCGTTGAAGTTCTCGGTGCCGCCCTCCAGCATCTCGAACAGCTGCCGCCGCATCCTTGGCTCCCAGAACTTGTTGATATGCTCGGCAACGCCCGCGATCCCTTCCTCGCGCGGTTTGGAATGGAAAAAGTCGGCGATCTGGTTTGCCATCCGCACTAGCTTCTCGCTGGTGCTCATGATGTGTTCTTCGTCATGCGACATGCTTGGCAACTCCGGAAGCCACCCGGTCGGGGTGGGTGAAAATATCGAAATCATCGCCACGCACCAGCGCCACCAGCGTCATGCCGGCTTCCTCCGCGGTGCGGATGGCCAGTGCTGTCGGTGCCGAGACGGCGATGATGAAGGCGGCGCCGATGGCCGCCGTCTTCTGCACCATCTCGACCGAGACGCGGCTGGTCACCACGATGGCACCGGAAGCGCCGCCGAGGCCGGCCCTGGCCAGCGCCCCAGCCAGCTTGTCGAGCGCATTGTGGCGGCCGACATCCTCGCGCGCCATGACGATGCCCCTGCCTGGAACGTAAAAACCGGCGGCGTGTACGGCTCCGGTCTCGGCGTGAAGCGGCTGCACCTTCGACAGGAGCTTGACCGAGCGGATGATATCGTCGGCATCGAGTGTAAGCTTTGACGCACCAACCTCATCGACCGAGCGCATCGCTTCCTCGATCGATTCGATGCCGCACAGCCCGCAGCCGACGGGGCCGGCGAGCCTGCGCCGTCGCGCCTCGAAACGCGTGTTGGCCTGATCCTTCAGCCGGATCTGGATGTCGATGCCCTCGCCGTGGTCCTCGACCTCGATGGCCTCGATTTCCTGCGGGTCGGCGATGATGCCTTCGGTCAGCGAGAAGCCGACCGCGAAATCCTCGAAGTCGGCCGGGCTTGCCATCATCACCGCATGGGTGGTGCCGGCGAAGGAGAACGCCACTGGCGTCTCCTCGGGCACCATGCGGCTGGCCGTCGCCGTGCCGCTGGCGCGGTGCGCCAGCCGCGAGACCTGCGTCGTGGCTTTGCGGCGCGCGCTCAAGACTACTCCGCCGCTTCCAGCTTCGCGATTCGACGGCTGTTGCGCGCTTGCTCGTCATAGTCGCGCTGCCATTCCGACGGCCCGTTGGAGGCGCCGACCTGCACTGCTGTCACCTTGTATTCCGGACAGTTGGTCGCCCAGTCGGAGAAGTCGGTGGTGATGACGTTGGCCTGCGTGTCGGGGTGATGGAATGTCGTGTAGACGACGCCTGGCGATACCCGGTCCGTGATCAGCGCGCGCAGCGTCGTTTCGCCAGAGCGGCTGGTCAGCCGTACCCAGTCGCCGTCACGCAGTCCGCGGTTCTCGGCATCGTGCGGATGAATCTCCAGCCGGTCCTCGCTGTGCCACACGATGTTGTCGGTGCGCCGGGTCTGCGCGCCGACATTGTATTGCGACAGGATGCGCCCGGTGGTGAGCAGCAGCGGAAAGCGTGGCCCGGTCCGCTCGTCCGTCGCCACATATTCGGTGCGGATGAACTTGCCCTTGCCGCGCACGAAACCATCGACATGCATGATCGGGGTGCCGAGCGGCGCCTTCTCGTTGCAGGGCCATTGCACGGATCCGACACGGTCGAGCAGATCGAAGGAGACACCGGCGAAGCTCGGCGTCGTCTTGGCGATCTCGTCCATGATCTCGGACGGATGCTGATAGTTCCAGTCCAGCCCGATCGCGCGGGCAAGCTCCTGCGTCGCCTGCCAATCGGCGTAGCGCGCCTTCGGCTCCAGAACCTTGCGCACCATGTTGATGCGGCGCTCGGCGTTGGTGAAAGTGCCGTCCTTCTCGAGAAAGGTCGAGCCCGGCAGGAAGACATGCGCGTAGTTCGCGGTCTCGTTGAGGAAGAGGTCGTGCACGACGACGCATTCCATCGCGGCGAGGCCGGCGGCGACATGCTTGGTGTCCGGATCGGACTGCAAAATGTCCTCGCCCTGGATGTAGATACCCTTGAAGCTGCCGTCGACGGCCGCATCCAGCATGTTGGGGATGCGCAGGCCGGGTTCGTCATCCAGCTTCACGCCCCACAGGCTCTCATAGATGTCGCGCACGGCTTCGCCGGAGATATGGCGATAACCGGGAAGCTCATGCGGGAACGAACCCATGTCACAGGAGCCCTGCACGTTGTTCTGGCCGCGCAACGGGTTCACGCCGACGCCCGGCCGGCCGATATTGCCGGTGGCCATGGCGAGGTTGGCGATCGCCATCACCGTGGTCGAACCCTGGCTGTGTTCCGTCACCCCGAGGCCGTAGTAGATCGCGCCGTTGCCGCCGGTGGCGTAGAGACGCGCCGCGCCGCGGATCAGTTCGGGATCGACGCCGGACAACTTGCCGACGGTTTCGGGGCTGTTTTCCGGCAAGGCGACGAAAGACGCCCAGTCCTGGAACTCCGCCCAGTCGCAACGTTCGCGGATGAAGGCTTCGTTGAAAAGACCTTCGGTGACGATGACATGCGCCAGTGCCGTCAGCACCGCCACATTGGTGCCGGGCTTCAGCGGCAGGTGATAGGCCGCTTCGATATGTGCCGACTTGACCATCTCGGTGCGGCGCGGATCGAGCACGATCAGCTTGGCGCCCTGGCGCAGCCGCTTCTTCAGCCGCGAGGCGAACACCGGATGGGCGGAAGCGGGATTGGCGCCGATGATGACGGCGACATCCGTGTAATCGACGGAGTCGAAATCCTGCGTGCCGGCCGAGGTGCCATAGGTCTGGCCGAGCCCGTAGCCCGTCGGCGAGTGGCAGACGCGCGCGCAGGTGTCGACATTGTTGTTGCGGAAGCCCTGCCGCACCATCTTCTGCACGAGGTAGGTTTCCTCGTTGGTGCAGCGCGACGAGGTGATGCCGCCTATCGCGGTGCGCCCGTACTGATACTGGATGCGCCGGAATTCCTTGGCCGTATGGGCGATCGCCTCTTCCCAGGTCACCTCGCGCCAGGGATCGGTGACCTTTTCCCGGATCATTGGCGACAGGATGCGGTCCTTGTGGGTGGCGTAGCCATAGGCGAAACGGCCCTTCACGCAGGAATGGCCGTGGTTCGCCTTGCCCTCCTTGTAGGGCATCATGCGAATGACCTCGTCGTCCTTCACTTCGGCCTTGAACGAGCAGCCGACGCCGCAGTAAGCGCAGGTGGTGACGACCGAGCGCTCCGGCAGGCCCTTGGCAAGTACCGTTTTTTCGCGCAGCGCGTCGGTCGGACAGGCCTGCACGCAGGCGCCGCAGGACACGCATTCGGAGGCGATGAAATCCTCGTGCATGCCGGCGACCATGCGCGATTCGAAACCGCGGCCCTCGATGGTCAGCGCGAAGGTGCCCTGCACCTCCTCGCAGGCCCGCACGCAGCGCGAGCAGACGATGCATTGCGCGGGATCATAGGTGAAATAGGGATTGGATTCATCGCGGGCGATGTAGTCGACCGCCAGCGAGCCATGGCCGGGCGCCACGCCGTTCTCCTGCTTGACGTGGTTGCGGCCCTCGACGCCGTAGCGGTTCTCGCTCAAGCCGACCGACTTCGCCACCGCGTCGAACTCGCTGGCGCCGGTACCGGCCTTCTCGTTCCAGCCAAGTGGATGGTCGGAAACGTAGAGCTCCATGACGCCGCGGCGAATGGCGTCGAGCCGCTCGGACTGCGTATGCACCACCATGCCTTCACCGACGGGCGTCGTGCAGGATGCCGGCGTGCCGCCGCGTCCATCGATCTCGACGAGGCAGACGCGGCACGAACCGAACGAGTCCAGCATGTCGGTGGCACAGAGCTTCGGTATCTCGACCCCGCCTTCCATCGCGGCACGCATGATCGACGTGCCTTCCGGCACGGTGATGCTGCGGCCGTCGACGCTCAGCGTGACCTGCTTCTCGGCCTTCGATTGCGGGGTTCCGTAGTCGATCTCTTCGACGAGGGATGGGAAGTCGGCCTTGATGTTCATCTGCCAGCTCCTATTCAGCAGCCACGCGCACGGGCGCGGGCTTGAAGTCGTCGGGGAAATGGGTGATCGAGCTCATCACAGGGTAAGGCGTGAAGCCGCCCAGTGCGCAGAGCGAACCGAATTTCATCGTGTTGCAGAGGTCGGTGACCAGGGCCAGGTTCTTCTCTGGCTCGATGCCGGCAGCGAGCTTGTCGATGGTCTCGACGCCGCGCGTCGAGCCGATGCGGCAGGGCGTGCACTTGCCGCAGCTCTCGATGGCGCAGAACTCCATGGCGAAGCGCGCCTGCTTCAGCATGTCGGCGGTGTCGTCGAAGACAGTGATGCCGGCATGGCCGATCAGCCCGTCCTTGGCGGCGAAGGCTTCATAGTCGAACGGCGTGTCGAACAGCGCGCGTGGGAAATAAGCACCGAGCGGTCCGCCGACCTGCACAGCCTTCACCGGCCGGCCGGTCGCGGTGCCACCGCCGATATCGTCGACGATCTCGCCCAGCGTCATGCCGAAGGCGGCCTCGAACAGGCCTGCATGTTTGACGTTGCCGGCGATCTGGATCGGGATGGTGCCGCGCGAGCGGCCCATGCCGAAATCCTTGTAGAAGGCCGCGCCCTTGTCCATGATGACAGGCACCGAGGCCAGCGAGATGACGTTGTTGATCACCGTCGGCTTGCCGAACAACCCCTGGATCGCCGGCAGCGGCGGCTTGGCGCGCACCACGCCGCGCTTGCCTTCCAGGCTGTTCAACAGCGCGGTTTCCTCGCCGCACACATAGGCGCCGGCGCCGACGCGGATCTCCATGTCGAAGGCGTTGGGCGAACCCAGCACACTGGCGCCAAGAACGCCGGCCTTGCGGGCGACTTCGACCGCCTTGTTCATCATCGTCACCGCATGCGGATATTCCGAGCGGATATAGACAAAACCCTTGGTGGCGCCGGTGGCGATGCCGGCGATCGCCATGCCTTCAATCAGCACGAAGGGATCACCCTCCATGATCATGCGGTCGGCGAAGGTGGCGCTGTCGCCCTCGTCGGCATTGCAGACGATGTATTTCTTGTCGGCTGTCGTATCGAGCACCGTCTTCCACTTGATGCCGGTCGGGAAGCCGGCGCCGCCGCGGCCACGCAGGCCCGACTCCGTGACCTGTTTGACGATATCGGCCGGAGCCATGGCCACCGCGTTCCGCAGGCCATTCAGCCCGCCGAGCGATTTGTAGGCGTCGAGCGACAGCGGATCGTTGATGCCGCAGCGGGCGAAGGTCAGCCGCGTCTGCCTGGCCAGGAACGGGATCTTGTCCGGCGCGCCCAGCCAGCGCTTGTGGTGACCGCCGGTGAGGAAGCCGCAGTCGAACAGGCTCTTGACGTCGGAAGGCTTCACCGGACCGTAGGCGACGCGGCCATTGGCCGTCGCGACTTCGACCATCGGTTCGAGGAAATAGGCGCCGCGCGAGCCGTTGCGCACGATCTTGGCTTCAATGCCGCGCTCGGCGAGTTCACTTGCGATTGCCTTGGCGACTTTTTCGGCACCCAGCGCCAGCGCGCCGGAATCGCCGGGAATGTAGATGCGGGGGATCATGAGCGCACCTCGGCAACGATCTCTTCGATCTTTTCGTCATCGAGCCGCCCGATCACCTCGCCATCCAGCATCGCCGACGGCGAACAGGCGCAAAGCCCGAGGCAATAGACCGGCTCAAGTGTAACCGATCCGTCGCTTGTGGTCTCGTGGAAACCGATGCCGAGCAATTGCTTGAGCTTGGCGGCGACGGCGTCCGAACCCATCGACTGGCAGGCCTCCGCCTGGCAGACCTTGAGAACATGCCGGCCGGCCGGATGGCTGCGGTAGTCGTGATAGAAGGTGACGACGCCGTGCACTTCGGCCTTGGAAATGTTCAGCGCTTCGGCGATCACCGGCAGCGCGTCCTGCGGCACATGGCCGAACTCTTCCTGGATGCCGTGGAGGATCGGCAGCAGCGGGCCTTCCAGCCCCCTCATCTCCTGGATGATCGCCGCCGTGCGCGATGCGATCTCGGTACTTGCAGGCTGCATGGTCATGCAGCGCCCTCCCTGGTCGATAGCTTTTTTCGCTAAGTCTTTACGAAATCAGAGGAAACCCGCGAAATCAATATAGCTGTCCCGTCGATCAATAGAAATCTTCTATCGACCGTGTTCAGCCTGCATTGTCTAGCCTAGCGCTGGGCGTGGAAATCGTCCGCCAGCGCCATCGCCTCGTCCAACAGCGCCGAGACCAGCGGTGTGTGCGGTTCGCGCGGGGTTGCCACCAGCCCGACGGTGTGGCTGGCATCCGGTTCGACGATCGGGATGGCCCGGACCGGTTCGGAAAAGCCGAATGTTTCCGCCAGGTTGAGCGGCATGATCGACGACCATTTGCCGGTGCGGATGTGGGAAAACAGCACGATCATCGAGTTGGATTCCAGCGTCGGCCGCACCTGGACGCCGGCCTCGGCCAGATGCTGGTCGATGATGCGGCGGTTCTGCATGTCCGGCGTCAACAGGCAGAGCGGCAGCTGGCTGAGCTCGGCCCACGTCACTTTGTCGCGGTCGGAATAGGGATTTCCGACAGCGGTGATCAGCTGATAGCGCTCGTCATAGAGTGGCACGCTGGTCACCCGTCCCAGCGGCTCGTTGTCGAGATAGGTGATGCCGGCATCGATGTCGAAATTGCCAAGCAGCGACAGCACCTCGATCGAGGTCCGCGACAGCACCGAAAAGGTGACGCCGGGGTGTTTTGCCCGGAAGGGGGTCGTCAGCCGCGCCACCATGGCCAGAGCCGTCGGGATGGCGGCGATGCGGATGCGTCCGGAAAGGCCGTGGCGCGCCGCCCGCATTTCCTCGCGCATGGCGCGGGTGTCGCCGACGATGCGCCGCGCCCATATCAGCACCTGCTTGCCCTCCGGTGTAAGCCCCTGGAAGCGCGAGCCGCGCAGAACCAGCATCACGCCAAGCTGGCCCTCCAGCTGCTTGATCCCTGCAGAAAGTGTCGGTTGGGTGACGCCGCACAGCTCCGCCGCCCGGCCGAAATGCTCTTCCCTGGCCAATGCGATGAAGAATTCCAGCTTGTCGATCATGCCATCTGTCCGGTCTTTGCGTGCAAGGTCGGGGAAATTGCGTTTCGCCGCAAGCGCTATGCGCAATTGGCCGCATCCACATCTTTGAGCCGGCTACCTGTTTCCCCCGGCGGAATGTGGCGCTATGTGGTGGGACAGAATACGGGGAGGTCGGACATGCTGGGCTGGTTCCGCAAGCTGCTGCCGCGCGAAGATCGTTTCTTCGACCTGTTCGAACGGCATTCCCGAACCGTGGTCGGCGGCGCCGAGGCGCTCCAGCAGCTTCTCCAGGGCAAGGACATCGATCGCTGGTGTCAGAAGATCATCGATCTCGAGGACGAGGCCGATCACATCACCGCCGAAGTCCTGCTGGCCGTGCGGCGCTCTTTCATCACGCCTTTCGATCGCGGCGACATCAAGGACCTGATCCAGTCGATGGATGACGCCATCGACATGATGCACAAGACCGTCAAGACGGTGAAGTTGTTCGAAAAGAAGGAATTCGACCCGCTGATGCAGGAAATGGGCGGCGTCATCGTCGCCGCCGCCAAGCTGGTCGCCGAGGCGATCCCCCTGCTCCACAAGGTCGGGGCGCACACGGTGCGCCTCAACGCCATTGCCGAAGAGGTCATGCGCGTCGAAAGCCGGGCCGACGATCTGCACGAGCAGGGGCTGAAGGACCTGTTCAGGAAGCATGGCCGCAGCGACCCGATGGCCTACCTGATCGGCAGCGAGATCTATGGCCAGCTGGAAAAGGTGGTCGATCGATTCGAGGATGTCGCCAACGAAATCAGCGGCATCGTCATCGAGAATGTCTAGGTAATGGAAGCAACCATAGCCTTTCCCGTTCTCGCCGGTCTCATCGCGGTTGCGCTGTTCTTCGACTTTCTCAACGGCCTGCACGATGCGGCCAATTCCATCGCCACCATCGTCTCCACGCGCGTGCTGAGGCCGCAATATGCGGTGCTGTGGGCGGCCTTCTTCAATTTCATCGCCTTCATGTTCTTCGGGCTTCATGTCGCCGAGACCGTGGGAAAGGGCATCGTCGACGTCAGCATCGTCACCCCGGCGGTGATTTTCGCAGCCCTTGTCGGCGCCATCGTCTGGAACATCGTCACCTGGATTGCCGGCATCCCGTCAAGCAGCTCGCATGCGCTGATCGGCGGGCTGGTCGGCGCCGGCCTTGCAAAGGCTGGACTGAGTGCCATCGTCTGGGCGGGGCTTGGCAAGACGGTCGCCGCGATCGTCGTGTCGCCGGCCACCGGTTTTGTCCTGGCGCTCGTCCTGATCCTTGTCGTTTCGTGGCTGTTCGTGCGGCAGACGCCGTTCGCCGTCGACAGCACCTTCCGCGTCATGCAGTTCTTTTCCGCCTCGCTCTATTCGCTCGGGCACGGCGGCAATGACGCCCAGAAGACCATGGGCATCATTGCCGTGCTGCTCTATTCGCAAGGCATGCTCGGCGCCAATTTCTACGTGCCGCTGTGGGTCGTCCTCACCTGCCAGTCGGCGCTGGCGCTGGGCACGTTGCTCGGCGGCTGGCGCATCGTCCACACGATGGGCTCGAAGATCACCCGGCTGAACCCGATGCAGGGCTTCTGCGCCGAGACCGGCGGCGCCATCACCCTGTTCGCCGCCACCTGGCTCGGTGTTCCCGTGTCGACCACGCACACCATCACCGGCGCCATCATCGGCGTCGGCGCCGCCCGCCGCGTCTCCGCCGTGCGCTGGGGCATTGCCGGCAACATCGTCATTGCCTGGGTCATCACCTTGCCGGCCACGGCGGCGATCGCGGCTCTCACCTACCTCGCGGTCGGCCTGGCAAGGTGACGCGGACATTCTGTCGCTTGGAGTCGCCTCCAATCTGCACTATCTGAGCCGCAGCCAAACGCCTCGAGGAACAGTTCATGCCCGTCACCAAGGATTCCGTCATCGAACGCCTGAAAACGGTCAACGGGCCGGACTTCACCGGCAATATCGTCGACCTCGGCATGGTTTCCGAGATTTTCATCGCCGACGGCAAGGTTTTCTTCTCGATCACCGTTCCGGCTGCCCGCGCCCAGGAGATGGAGCCGCTGCGCGCCGCCGCCGAACGCGTCGTCAAGGCGATCCCCGGTGTCGCCGGCGCCATCGTCGCGCTGACGGCGGAAAAGAAGGGCGGCGGCATGGAGGCGCCGGTCCCGGCGCGCCCCGCTCCCAGGCCCGCTCCAGCGGCTTCGCGGCCAGTTCCCCACGCCCCTGCATCGCAAAGCCACGGCAAGCGCGGCGTGCCCGGCATCGAGGCGATCATCGCGGTGGCTTCAGGCAAGGGCGGCGTCGGCAAGTCGACCACGGCCGTCAACATCGCGCTTGGCCTCGCCGCCAACGGCTTGCGCGTCGGCGTGCTTGACGCCGACATATATGGCCCGTCCATGCCGCGGCTGCTCGACATCCATGGCCGGCCGCAGACCGTCGACGGCAAGATCCTGAAGCCGATGGAGAATTACGGCCTCAAGGTCATGTCGATGGGCTTCCTCGTCGATGAGGAAACGCCGATGATCTGGCGCGGGCCGATGGTGATGTCGGCGCTGACGCAGATGCTGCGCGAGGTCGAGTGGGGTCGGCTCGACGTGCTCGTCGTCGACATGCCGCCCGGCACCGGCGACGCCCAGCTGACCATGGCCCAGCAGGTGCCGTTGGCCGGCGCCGTGATCGTATCGACGCCGCAGGACCTGGCCTTGATCGATGCCCGCAAGGGGCTCAACATGTTCAAGAAGGTCGACGTGCCGCTGCTCGGCATCGTCGAGAACATGAGCTATTTCATCGCTCCCGACACCGGCAAGCGCTACGACATCTTCGGCCATGGCGGCGCGCGCCGCGAGGCCGAGCGTCTCGGCGTCACCTTCCTCGGCGAAGTGCCGCTCGAGATGGGTATCCGCGAAAGTTCGGATGCCGGCACGCCGGTGGTTGTCTCGAAGCCCGATGGCGCCGAAGCGAAAATCTATCGCGACATCGCCGGAAAAGTCTGGGACCGGGTCAATGAAGAGCGCGGTGCCGCGGCTGCCGCGGTGCCGAGCATAGTGTTCGAGTAGGTTTTCCGTTCGGTGGGCGCCACTCCTTACCCTTAGCCCCTGAAGAACGGGGAGAGGGGGATCGCCGGCGGACAGCGCCAGCCCGCGATCAAGCCAAGCGTTGTTCAGGCGGCAGCCTAAGCCGCGCCTACCTTCTCGCCGAACTTCGAAAAAAACTGTCCGGCCAGTTTCTTCGAGGTCGATTCGATCAGCCGGCTGCCAAGCTGGGCGATCTTGCCGCCGACATCGGCCTTGGCCGCGTATTTCAAAACCGTGGCATCCGGTCCATCCGATGTCAGCGTCACGTCGGCGCCGCCCTTGGCGAAGCCGGCGATGCCGCCCTTGCCTTCGCCCTGGATGGTGTAGGAATGCGGCGGCTTGAGGTTCTTCAGCGTTACCTCACCGTTGAACGTCGCCTTGATCGGCCCGATCTTCAACACCACGGTCGCCGCCATCTCGGTCGGTGACTTCATCTCGAGGCTCTGGCAGCCGGGAATGGTCGCCTTCAAAACCTCGGGATCGTTCAGCGCTTCCCATACTTTTTGCAGGGGTGCGGCAATGTGTTCCTCGCCCTCGATCACCAAAGCCATGAAAACCTCCCAGACAAGACTACCCCGAAGCCGTAACGTACGGTTGGGTGCATGTCTATCGCACCAAAGTCCGGTTGCGACCGCGCGTCCCTCTTGCCTGCTCTCGCGCGTTGCCATATCGATTTGTCTTACAAATACGGAGACCACGATGGCAGGCGCCCCCACCAGGAAGAAAAAATTTCGCTCGCAGGAGTGGTTCGACAATCCCGACAATCCCGGGATGACGGCGCTCTATCTGGAGCGCTACCTGAATTACGGCCTGACACGGGCCGAACTGATGTCCGGCAAGCCGCTGATCGGCATCGCCCAGACCGGCTCGGATCTCTCGCCTTGCAACCGCCATCATATCGAACTGGCCAAGCGCGTGCGCGAGGGCATCGTGTCGATGGGCGGCATTCCTTTCGAGTTCCCGTGCCATCCGATCCAGGAGACGGGCAAGCGGCCGACCGCCGCCCTTGACCGCAACCTTGCCTATCTCGGCCTGGTCGAGGTGCTCTATGGCTATCCGCTCGACGGCGTCGTGCTGACCATCGGCTGCGACAAGACGACCCCAGCCCTGCTGATGGCGGCAGCAACCGTCAACATTCCGGCCATCGCGCTGTCGGTTGGCCCGATGCTGAATGGCTGGCACAAGGGCAAGCGCACCGGCTCCGGCACCATCGTCTGGGAATCGCGCCAGCGCCTGTCGGCTGGCGAGATCGACTATGACGAGTTCATGGACATTGTCGCGTCCTCGGCGCCGTCCACCGGCTATTGCAACACCATGGGCACCGCCACCACGATGAATTCGCTGGCCGAGGCGCTCGGCATGCAGTTGCCGGGCTCGGCCGCCATTCCGGCGCCCTACCGCGAGCGCGGCCAGATTTCTTATGAGACGGGCAAGCGCATCGTCGAGATGGTGCATGAAGACTTGAAGCCGTCCGATATCATGACGCGGAAAGCCTTCGAGAACGCCATCGTCGTCAATTCGGCCATTGGCGGCTCCACCAATGCGCCGATCCACCTCAACGCCATCGCCCGCCATCTCGGTGTGCCGCTCGACAATGACGACTGGCAGAAGATCGGTCACAAGATACCGCTCATCGTCAACCTGCAGCCGTCGGGCGAATATCTTGGCGAGGACTACCACCATGCCGGCGGCGTGCCGGCCGTGGTGGCCGAACTGATGAAGGCGGGACTGCTGCCTTATCCCGAAGCCGTGACCGTCAATGGCAAATCGATCGGCGACAACTGCAAGGGGGTCGCCAACGAGAACACCGATGTCATCCGTACCGTTGCCGAACCGTTGAAGGCCAATGCCGGCTTCATCAACCTCAGGGGCAATCTGTTCGATTCGGCGATCATGAAGACCAGCGGCATCTCGCCGGAGTTCCGCGAGCGTTATCTCTCCAATCCCAGGGATCCCGAGGCTTTCGAAGGCAATGCCATGGTTTTCGACGGGCCCGAGGATTACCACGCCCGCATCGACGATCCGGCGCAAGGCATCGACGAACACACCATCCTGTTCATGCGCGGCGCCGGCCCGATCGGCTATCCCGGCGGTGCCGAGGTCGTCAACATGCAGCCGCCAGCCTATCTGATCAAGAAGGGCATCCATGCGCTCGCCTGCATAGGCGACGGTCGCCAGTCCGGCACGTCGGGCTCACCTTCGATCCTCAACGCCTCGCCGGAAGCCGCGATCGGCGGTGGATTGGCGCTGCTCAAGACCGGCGACCGCGTTCGCATCGATCTCAGGAAGGGCACGGCAGACATCCTCGTCACCGACGACGAGATCACCCGGCGCCGCGCCGAGCTGCAGAACAATGGCGGCTATCATTATCCGAAGCACCAGACGCCGTGGCAAGAGATCCAGCGCGGCATGGTCGACCAGTTCTCCGAGGGAATGGTGCTGAAGCCGGCGGTGAAATACCAGGACGTCGCGCACACTAGCGGTGTCCCCAGGGATAATCACTGACTGTTCCCGGGAATAGTCAGGGATTACCTGTTGGCAGGTGCTTGCGTGAACGGCAGACGGCGGCTTGGATGGATCAAGCCGCCGTCCGCAGTCCTTGACAAGCGCGCCCAACAAATCCACCATCATTGCAAGGGGTGCATCGCGACGACCCCGTGAGGCGTCAGCCCAACGTTCGCGTCCAAGCTTCTCTGTCAGGAGGTGGACGCCATGCCGTCAACAACCGCTATCACCGTATCGCAACTATCCCGTCTGGTCGGTCTGCCGGGCGCGCCGGTAATCATCGATGTTCGCATCGATGACGATTTCGACGCCGATCCGCGCCTGCTACCGGCCTCGATCCGGCGCGATTTCAAAACCGTTTCGGCCTGGGCGGCCGCGTTCGCCGGCAAGCCGGTGGCCGTCGTCTGCCAAAGAGGGCAGAAGCTCTCGCAAGGCGTCGCCGCCTGGCTGCGGCATGAAGGGATTCCCGCCGAATCCCTCGAAGGTGGCTTCGAAGCCTGGCGCGATGCAAAGGGGCTTCTGGTCCGCACCGACAAATTGCCTCCGCGTGATGAAAAGGGCCGCACCGTATGGGTGACGCGGTCCCGCCCGAAGGTCGACCGCATCGCCTGCCCCTGGCTGATCCGGCGTTTTGTCGATCCTCACGCGGTCTTCCTTTTTGTCGAAGCCGCCGAAGTGCCTGCCGTGGCCGACCGCTTTCAGGCCGTGCCTTTCGACATCGACAATGTGTTCTGGAGCCATCGCGGCGAACGCTGCACCTTCGACACGATGATCGAGGAGTTCGAGCTGAAATCCGAGGCGCTGGACCGCCTTGCGGTGATCGTGCGCGCCGCCGACACCGCAAGCCTCGACCTGGTGCCCCAGGCGGCCGGCTTTCTGGCTGCCTCGCTTGGCCTGTCGCGTATGTTCCGCGACGATCTGGAACAACTGGAAGCAGGCATGCTGCTCTACGATGCGTTCTTCCGCTGGTGTCGCGACGCCACCGAAGAAACCCACAACTGGCCCGCTGCAGGCGCCGGCAAACCGTCATGAGCGTTTTGGTCCCGCAAGATAAGGCAGGGAGTGTCCAGGCACCGGTTGCACCGACCTTCGCCGAAGCCGTGAAGGTCTGGGCGAAAATCGGGCTGCTCGGCTTCGGCGGACCGGCCGGGCAGATCGCCTTGATGCACAAGGAACTGGTCGAGGAGCGGCGCTGGATCGGCGAACAGCGTTTCCTGCATGCGCTGAACTACTGCATGCTGCTGCCTGGCCCGGAAGCCCAGCAACTTGCCATCTACATTGGCTGGCTGCTGCACAGGACGATCGGCGGCCTTGTCGCCGGCATCCTGTTCGTCGTGCCGGGCGCGCTTGTCATGCTGATCTTGAGCAGCCTCTACGCGCTCTATGGCGACGTACCGCTCGTCGAGGCGCTGTTCTTCGGGGTGAAGGCGGCGGTGCTTGCCATTGTCATCGAGGCGGTGATCCGGATCGGCCGGCGTGCCCTGAAGAACCGGGCCATGGTGCCGATCGCGGTCGCGGCCTTCATCGCCATCTATGCGTTGAATGTGCCGTTCCCGCTCATCATCCTGCTCGCGGGCCTGACGGGATGGCTGGGGGACCGCATTGCTCCCGGCCTGTTTTCTGGCTCCGCGCATGGCAAGGGCGATGTTGCCGACATCAAGGGCGCGGTCGACCTGATGTTCGAGCGCGGCGAACTCACCCATGTCAAACCGACGACGTGGCATGCACCGCGCACCGTCGCGATCTGGCTTCCGATTTGGCTCGGGCCTGTCCTTGTGATCTGGTGGTTGACCGGCTCTGCCAGCGTCTGGACCGAGATAGGCAGGTTTTTCAGTCTGATGGCGGTCGTCACCTTCGGTGGCGCCTATGCGGTGCTCGCCTATGTCGCGCAGGCAGCCGTCCAATCCTTCGGCTGGCTGGCCCCCGGTGAAATGGTCGACGGTCTTGGGCTTGCCGAAACGACGCCAGGTCCGCTCATTCTGGTGTTGCAGTTTGTCGGCTTCATCGCCGCGTTCCGCCATTCCGGGTCGCTGGATCCGTTGCTTGCCGGATCGCTTGGAGCGCTGCTGACCTTGTGGGTGACGTTCACGCCGTGCTTCTTCTGGATATTCCTCGGCGGGCCCTATATCGAGGCGCTGCGTGGCAACAAGGCATTGTCCGCCGCGCTGGGCGCGATCACCGCCGCTGTTGTCGGCGTCATCATGAACCTCGCTTTGTGGTTTGCCTTGCACGTCATCTTCCGGGAGGTTCGCAACATGGGCCTTGGTATGAATGTGCCGGTGTTTTCGTCGATCGACTGGCGCGCGGCACTGCTTTCCGGCGCCGCCATGATCGCCATCCTGAAGCTGAAAGTCGGCATGCTGCCCACACTTGCCGGATCCGCCCTTGCCGGTGTTTTGCTGTTGGCGGCGAGTGGCTAGATGCCGCTGCCTTTGTATTCCGCCTGCGAACACCTAAGTGGTTGGAAACGGATTGGACCATCATGGCGGGACGACGCTCTTCCCTCGGCTTCCTCGGAATGTTCGGCCGCTCGGGTGACCTCAGGCAGCTCGACACCGCTTTGCGTGGCGCCGACCTTCATCCGGCCCTCGTGCCGGAGGGGGTGAAACTCACCATCGTCAATCTGATGAAGGATCGCTGGCCCGAGGAGCCGCCCAGCCAAGCCTATCCAGAGGTGGCGCGGCTGTTCAGCTATTGCATTGCCGGACCGGAAGCCTTCGAACGATCCAACGGCCTTCAGGGCAGGCTCGACGCCGAGCGCCGGATCGAAACAGCCCTTGAGATCGGCGACAGCTTCGATGCGCAAATCGTGCTGATGACGCTGCACGCCAAGCTGATCAGTGCCGAGGTCGTCGAGCGCTACGGGCTGAGCGCCGACTGACGGCTTCGAGGGAGGGTGGGCTTATCCGCCCATGCTGCCGCGCGGAAGCTTGATCATCTCGCCAAAGCGGGCGCGCAGTTTGTCGTCGAGCAACTTGGGGACATGGCGCGGGAAGCGCTCGGCAAGGACACGCTTCTTCTCGATGATCGCCCGCTGCAGGATGTCGGGCCGGCCCTTCTCGTTCCATTCCTTCGGCGAAAACCGGTCGCCCACGGCCGGATAGAAATATTCGGTCTGCATCAGCCGCAGCGTCTGCTCGTTGCCGAGATAATGTCCCGGTCCCTTCAGGCAGACATCGGCGATGGTGTCGATCGACAGCGATTCATCGGACACTTCGATGCCGCGCACGCAGCGCAGGCAGTGGCCGAGCATGTCGTTGTCGATGATCAGGCTTTCCAGGCAGAAGCCGAGCAGCGAGGCATGCATGCCGGCCGATTCATAGACCAGGTTGAGCCCTGCCAGGCCGGCCATCACATCAGTAATGCCCTTTTCATAGCCGGACTGGATGTCGGGCAGTTTCGAATCCGTCATGCCGGCGGCCGAGCCGCCCGGCAGGTCGTAGAATTGCGCCATCTGCGCGCAGGCCGCGGTCAGCACCGCCTGCTCGGCGGAACCGCCCGACATGGCGCCGGTCCTGAGGTCGGAGACGAACGGCCAAGTGCCGAAGATCGCCGGATGCCCCGGCTTGATGGCGTTGACATAGACGAGGCCGGCCAGCACTTCGGCCACTGCTTGCACCACGGCACCTGCAATCGCCGCCGGCGCCGTGGCGCCGGCCTGTCCGGCCGACAGCAGGAGGATCGGGATGCCGCCCTCGACGCAGGCTTCGAGCACGCCGCAGGCGTCCTCGGCGAATTTCATCGGCGGCACGACGAAGCAGTTGGAGTTCGACACGAAGGGGCGGGCGCGGAAATTCTCCTCGCCGCCGGCAATGGCATAGAGCATTTCGAGCGCCGGCTGCACGTTCTCGCGCACGGTGAACGAGGTGCCGACATGCTTGGACGTGCCCATCACGCAGGCATAGAGCGTGTTGAAGTCCATTTCGAGCGGATCGGGAATGTCGCGCGGCACCATCGGCCGCTGGAAGAAATGGATGTTGTCGAGCCCCTCGACGATGCGGGCGGCGTCATAGATGTCCTGCAGCAGCGACTCGCGGTATTCGCGCTTCTCGACATCGACCAGATGGACGGCGGCTCCGGCCGTGCCGTAGTGCACACGCTTGCCCTTGATCAGCATGTCGTGCTTGGGGTCCTGGCCGTGCAGGGTGAAATTCCGTGCCGCTTTCTTGATGGTATCGAGCACCAGCGCGCGCGGGAACCGGATGCGGCCATCGTCGGCGTAGGTGGCGCCGGCCTCGGTCAGCGCTTCGATGCAGGAGGGAATGGCGTTGGCGAATCCGACCGTCTCCAAAAGGGTCAGCACCGCCTCGTGGATGCGCTCCTGGTCGTTCCCGGTCAGCGGTCCGTAGCTGCCGCCTTCGAGACCGGCGCGTACCGGCTTGATGTCGTCGGCCAGCGGCGCGGCCCGCATGGCGCGGCGCGCCTCGCGTCCGCCGGAGCGGCGCGAACGCTGATCCGCCGCCGCTTCCTGCTTTTCAAGAACCACAGACATGCAGACACTCCACCTTTCAGAAAAGCAGGGCGCGGCGGTTGGCCCACCATCGGCTGCTTCTTCCCCTTATGCCCCGACTATGCCGCCGGCATTGGCACAGCCTATGAGCCAGCCAGTCTGGTTGCATATGCCAGAGCTAAAAGACCCAGGGCCGCGCATGCGCGGCTCTGAAGGGATTGGTCGATGGATCAGGCGGCGGCAGGCCTGCGTCCGGCCGCGGTGGCCAGTTCGCGGATGCCGGGCTCGATGTGCTGCAGCGCGATCGACGAGATGCCCAAGCGCATGAAGCGCGAAGGCTTTTCGGTGCGGTCGAAGAAGCGGTCGCCCGGCTCGATGATGACGCTGCGCGAGGCCGCTGCCTCGGCCAGCCCGCGCGCATCGGTGCCGCGCGGCCCCTCGAGCCACAGCGACGTGCCGCCGGCCGAATCGGTCGAGCGCCATTCCGGCAGGAAGGCGGAAATCGCATGAACCAGGCGCTTGCGCCGCTCGTCGAAGGCGCTCGACAAACGCCGCACAAGCGCCTCGTGATGGCCGAGCGACAGGAAGAGTGCCACGGCGCGCTGGTTGTTGGCTGGCGGATGGCGCAGCATGAAGCGGCGCAGGGCCCTGAGCTCGGAGATTAGTCCAGCGGAAGCGACGATGTAGCCAAGCCGCAGCCCCGGAGCCAGCGTCTTCGACATCGAGCCGACATAGACGACGCGGCCGGAGCGGTCGAGGCTCTTCAGCGCCTGCTGCGGCGCTTCGTCGAGCAGCTGGCTGTCATAGCCGTCCTCGATGATGATCTGGTTGTGGCGGTTGGCACGTGCCAGGAGATCCTGCCGCCGTTCCGCCGACAGCGGCACCATGGTCGGGCAATGATGGCTGGGCGTGACGAAGACGAAACCGGAATCGTTGGGAATAGAAGCGGTTACGATGCCGGACTGGTCGACCGGCACCGGCTGGATGTCGGCGCCCGCAAGCCGGAAGATCGAGCGCGCGTCGGGGTAGCCGGGGTCCTCCATCGCCACCTTGGAGCCCTTGGTCATCAGCAGCGTCGCCAGCATGTAGAGCGCGTTCTGGGCGCCCAGCGTGACGATGATCTCGTCGGGATTGGCGAAAATGCCGCGCCGGGGCAAGAGCCGCGCCTGGATCTGCTCGATCAGCAGCGGATCGTCGCGATCGACCATGTCGGACGCCCAGTTGCGGATCTCGAGCACCGCGAGCGCCATGCGGTTGCACTCGCGCCACTCGGCGGTCGGGAACAGCGCCGGATCGAACTGGCCGTAGACGAAGGGGTAGGACGACTTGATCCAGTTCTCGTGCTTGGCCGGCGGCGGCATGTCGCTGGCGGCGATCTGTCGGCGTGCCTTCCAGTCGATCTCGTTGGCCTGGTCGGGCGCCTTCTGATGCGGCTTGGCTGGTGTCGCCAGCACGTCGGGATTGACGAAATGGCCACGCCGCTCGCGCGCCACCAGGAATCCCTGGTCGACGAGCTGCTGGAAGGCCAGCACGACGGTTCCGCGCGCCACGCCGAGTTTCTCGGCGAGGATCCGGCAAGAGGGAAGCGGCATCGAAGCGGCGATCTGGCGATCGAGAATGGCTGCAACGATGGCCTGGCGAATCTGCGCCTGCAGGGTCTGGCCGGATTCAGCCGAAATCCGGAACAGGCCGGACCATATCGCCGTGTCGTTTCGCTGTGGCATGAAAGATGTTCCTCGATGGCCAGCTTTTTTCGCTTGGCTGGACCAGTCGAATGTAACGGTGGCACAAGGTGTTGCGCCAATCAATTTTTCTGATCGTTGAGATTTATGCCAGTGATCCTTCGGCCGAAATCCAGCCTCGCATGTTGCACTGCATCATCGCCGCATGATGCAGTGCGTCATCGCTGCGTATTGAACCGGATGGAATTCGGCTCAATAGTTTTGGCGCGACGACACGCGCCGGAAACATCCGGTCTGATATGGTGCGTCGAAAACGTCAGGAGTCCCCCCGCCAGTGGATCAGTCAGCCTTTCAAAAACAGCTTGCCGCGTTGCGAGATCATCGCGCCGCCGCAGCTGCCAGCATGCGCCAGGCCTTCGCCGCTGATCCGCGGCGGTTCGAGAAATTCTCCGCCACCGACGGCGACCTTCTGCTCGACTGGTCGAAATGCGCTGTCGACGCGGTGACCATGGACTTGCTGGAAAAGCTTGCCAAGGCCGCCGATCTCGAAGGCCGCCGCGCCGCGATGTTCGCCGGCAAGAAGATCAACCTGACCGAGGATCGTGCCGTGCTGCACACGGCGCTGCGCAACCTGACCGGCAAGGGCGTCACGGTCGATGGCCAGGATGTCAAGGCGGACGTCATCGCCGTACTCGACGCGATGGGCGCCTTTGCCGATGCCGTGCGTTCCGGCAAGGCGGTCGGCGCCACCGGCAGGAAGATCACCGACATCGTCAACATCGGTATCGGCGGTTCCGATCTCGGTCCGGCCATGGCGACGCTGGCGCTGGCGCCCTATCATGACGGGCCGCGCGCCCATTACGTCTCCAACATCGATGGCGCCCATATCCACGACACGCTGAAGGGCCTTTCCGCCGAAACCACGCTTTTCATCATCGCATCCAAGACCTTTACCACCGTCGAGACGATGACCAATGCCGAGACGGCGCGCAAATGGGTGCAGGAAGCACTCGGCAAGGATGCGGTGGGCAAGCATTTTGCCGCCGTCTCGACCGCGCTCGACCTGGTGGCGAAGTTCGGCATCGCCGCCGACCGCGTCTTCGGCTTCTGGGACTGGGTTGGTGGCCGCTATTCGGTCTGGGGCGCGATCGGCCTGCCGGTGATGATCGCTGTCGGCCCGAGAAATTTTCGCGCCTTCCTGGATGGCGCGCACGAGATGGACGAGCATTTCCGCACCGCGCCCATCCAGGAGAACCTGCCGGCGCTTCTGGGGCTGGTCGGCTGGTGGCATCGCGTGATCTGCGGATATCAGGCTCGCGCTGTCATCCCTTACGACCAGCGCCTGTCCAGGCTGCCGGCCTATCTGCAGCAGCTCGACATGGAATCGAACGGCAAGAGCGTCACCCTCGAAGGCGCGGCGGCTACGACGCCGACCGGGCCGCTGGTCTGGGGCGAGCCCGGCACCAACGGCCAGCACGCCTTCTTCCAGCTGCTGCACCAGGGCACCGATTTCATCCCGGTCGAGTTCCTTGCCGCGGCCGTCGGCCACGAGCCGGAGCTCAAGCACCAGCACGATCTGCTGCTCGCCAACTGCCTGGCGCAGTCGGAAGCGTTGATGAAGGGCCGCACGCTGGAGGAGGCGCGCGCCCAGATGTTGGCCAAGGGCATGAAGCCCGCCGAGGTCGACAAGATCGCCCCGCACCGCGTCTTCTCCGGCAACCGGCCCTCGATGACCATCCTCTACCGGAAACTCGACCCGCGCACCTTCGGCCGGCTGATCGCGCTCTACGAACACCGCGTCTTCGTCGAGGGAACGCTCTTCAACATCAACTCCTTCGACCAGTGGGGCGTCGAGCTCGGCAAGGAACTGGCCACTGGCCTTTTGCCTGTCGTGGAGGGCAAGGAAAGTGCCGCAAAGCGGGATGCCTCGACCGCTGGTCTGGTGGAATACATCCACCATTTGCGTGGGTCGGAGTGACGCGCTTGGCAGACATCAAGGGAATCAAGGGAATATTGTTCGACAAGGACGGGACGCTTGTCGATTTCAACGCGACCTGGCTTGGCGTTGCCGACTTCATGGCCATGGACGCGTCCGAGGGCGATCGCTGGAAAGCCGACAGGCTGCTCGCCGCGGCCGGATTTGATTTCGCCACCAGGCGCTTCAAGCCTGACTCCATCTTTGCCTCCGGCACCAATCTCGACGTTGTCGAATTGTGGTTCCCGCGGTTGTCCAACGAAGACCAGATGCTGGCCGTCGCCCGCTTCAACGAGATCACCTCGGTGCAGGGCTCGGCGATGGCGGTGGCACTGCCTGGCATCGTCGAGACGCTCAGCGTCCTGCACAGGAAGTCCTACCGGCTTGGTGTGGCGACCAACGATTCGACCAGCGGCGCGGAAAGGACGCTGGTCACGCTCGGCGTCGCCCAACTGTTCGACGCGGCCTATGGCTACGACGCTGTCGCCAATCCCAAACCGGCGCCTGATACGATCCTGGCTTTCTGCGATCTCACCGGCCTGCAGCCGTCGGCGATCGCCATGGTTGGCGACAACCGCCACGATCTCGAAATGGCGCGGGCCGGCGGCTGCGGCCTGGCGGTCGGCGTGCTCTCGGGCACCGGCACCCGTGAATCGCTGGCCAGCATTGCCGACGTCGTCCTCGATTCCGTCGCCGATCTGCCGGATTTCCTTTCCGCGCGGGTCAAGGAGACGATCTGATACCGGCAGCACTGGCGGGGACCAAATCCGCCTCGAAACGAAAGACGCCGCTCGGCTCCAGCGCTGTGCCTTTCGTCTGGCCGAAATCCGGCACCTCGTATTCGGCAAGCCGCCGCAGCCGCGATCGTGGCAGGTAGGCCCGACCCGGGTCGCCGACCAGGACTTCGATGCCGGCGGCGAGGCAGCGGTTGAAGAAGGGAATGACCCGCCAGGCGACGTCCTGCCCGTAGAACACATCGCCGGCGAGCACCAGGTCGATCGCGGGTGGCGAACCCGTGGTGATATCCTTGCCGATCACCGTTATGGCGACGCCGTTGGCTGCTGCATTGAGGCCGAGCGCGGCGACACCGTTGCGGTCGATCTCGGCGGCGATCACTTCGCGCGCCCCGGCTTTCGCGGCGGCAATGCCGACAATGCCGGAGCCGGCTCCGAGGTCGAGCACGCGGCGCCCGGCCACGGTCGTCGGACGGTCGAGGACATAGCGCGCGAGCACGGTGCCACCGGCCCACGCATAGGCCCAGTAGGGCGGTTGTGGCTCCGGCGAATCTTCCTCGCCGCTCTCGTCCTCGGGCTCGACGAGCCGCCTCAATCCGCTGCCGGGATGAGCCGTGTAGAACTGGATCTCGGGAAGCGCAGGTACCGGAACAAGGCGCATGTTCGCCTTGATGAACATCGCCGGGTCGAGGCGCGAGCGCCGATCCGGCGCATCGTCGGTGGCGAGCTTGTCACCCAAGATCCTGCCTATTCCCGCAGCGCCCGCCGCAGGATCTTGCCGACCGGCGTCTTCGGCAGCTCGGTCCTGAATTCGATGTATTTGGGCCGCTTGTAGCCGGTCAGGTTCTCGCGGCAATAGGCGGTCAGCGCCTCGGCGGTCAGCGCCGGATCCTTCTTGACCACGAACAGCTTCGGCACTTCGCCCGAATGCTCGTCCGGCACGCCGACCGCCGCGACTTCGAGCACGCCCGGATGCTGGGCGACGACTTCCTCGAGTTCGTTCGGATAGACATTGAAGCCCGAGACGAGGATCATGTCCTTCTTGCGGTCGACGATCTTGGTGTAGCCGCGCTCGTCCATGAAGCCCATGTCGCCGGATTTGAAATAGCCGTCCTTGGTCATCACCTTGGCGGTCTCGTCCGGCCGGTTCCAGTACCCCGCCATCACTTGCGGTCCCCTGATGCAGATCTCGCCGACCTCGCCGAGCGGCAGGTTGTTGCCGTCATCGTCGCGAATGGCGATCTCCGTCGAGGGCAGCGGCAGGCCGATCGTGCCGGTGAAATCGCTGGCGCTGAACTTGTTGGCGGTGGCCACCGGCGAAGTTTCCGAGAGGCCATAGCCTTCGGTGACCGGACAGCCGGTCAGCGACTTCCAGCGTTCGGCAACGCCCTTCTGCACCGCCATGCCGCCACCCAGCGTCAGGATCAGCGGCTTGAAGTCGAGCTTGCGGAAATCCTCGTTGTTGAGCAGCGCGTTGAACAGCGTGTTGAGACCCGGAAAGATGTGGACCGGATATTTTGCCAGTTCCTTGACGAAACCCGGGATGTCGCGCGGATTGGGAATGAGCACGTTGCGGGCGCCTTGCTGCATGCCCATCAGCGCGTTCACCGTCAGCGCGAAGATATGATAGAGCGGCAGCGCGCAGATGAAGTTCGGATGCGCCGGCTTCGGCTTGTTGGTGTAGGCGTCTTCCAGCCACAGCGCGTTCTGAACGACATTGGCCAGCACGTTGCTGTGCAGCAGCACCGCGCCCTTCGAAATCCCCGTGGTGCCGCCGGTATATTGCAGGAAGGCGACATCGTCGGCCGCCACCGTGGCTGGCGTGAAACGCAAGCCGGCACCGGCCTTCACGGCCGCGTTGAACTTGACATGGCCGGGCAGCGACCATGCCGGCACCATCTTCTTCACGCGGCGCACGACAAGATTGACGATGGTCCCCTTCAGGGCGCCAAGCATGTCGCCCATCGCAGCGACGACGACATGCTTGACCGCGGTCCTGGCGACCACGGCCTGCAAGGTGCTGGCGAAGTTCTCCAGGATGACGATGGCCTGCGCGCCCGAATCCTTGAGCTGATGTTCGAGTTCGCGCGGTGTGTAGAGCGGGTTGACGTTCACCACGGCGTATCCCGCGCGCAGGATGGCCATCATCGCCACCGGATATTGCAGCACGTTCGGCATCATCAGGGCGACGCGCGCGCCTTTCTGCAACCCTTTCGACTGCAGATAGGCGCCGAAGGCCGCCGACAGCCGCTCGATCTCGGCGTAGCTGATGGACTTGTCCATGCAGGTGAAAGCGGGCTGCGCGGAAAACTGCTTGCAGGTGGCGACCAGGAAGTCACCGATGGAGCTGTAGGGCAGGACGCCGATTTCGGCCGGCATGTTCTTCGGATAGCTCTTGAGCCATGGCTTTTCCGGCAGCCCGGCGGCGAGCGCGGTCAGCGCCTTCGGCAGTCGCTTGGCGGCAGTTGCGACGGGCTTCGCGGCCGGCGCGGCTTTCGAAGCTCCAGTCTTCGCCGGAGCCGCCTTTGGCGACGCGGTCTTTGTCGGGGTGGCCTTGGCTGCCGCTTTTGCCGGCGACGATTTCGTTGCTGGCTTCGCTTTTGCCTTCGCGGTCGCTGCTTTGGTGGCGGGCGCTCCCTGCCGGTCAGGGCTGGCGGCCGGTCCCGAGGCCGCCTTGGCCGGTGCCTTCGCCGGCGCTGCCTTCTTTGCTGTCTTTGCCACCCGTTCCTCCCTGGATCGTTCTCGTTCGTCCGCGCCGCGCTCGCCCCTGAATTGACAGGGACATCCTCCGCTGCTGCCGGTATGTCATCTATGTATTGCCTCTATTGGCGGCCGTGCAAGTCTTGCCCCTGCGGCAGGACGGGAAAGATTTGCCGCCGAAAATCTTTCCCGCCGCCGACACTTCGAACCGGTCTCTTCCCGTATTCGCGGCCGGGCGAAGGCGCGCGCGCCTCTAATATCGCCGGATTGGCGATCAATAAAAAAATGCGGTCGTTAATAATAGCGTGAATGGAAAAAACTGCTAATTTTTTCTGCCGTTTGGCAAAATCGCGGATTTTTTTCCCGCTTCCCGCGGGGTAAGCAAACGGGGTGTTCCAAAGCCGGAAAAACGGTGCTTATATGCGCGCTTCGCGAGCCTGATAGAGGGCTTGGAAGAACATCAGGGAGTGCTCAATGAAAAAGAAACTCGCTTTTGCGGCCGCGTTGCTGGCCGCGAGCGTCCTGGGCGGCATGGCCAATGCAAAGACGCTTGTCTATTGCTCGGAAGCGTCGCCGGCCAATTTTGATCCAGGTACGACGACCGGCGGCAACGACTTCGATGCCTCGTCGCGTACCGTCTATTCGCGCCTGGTCGAATTCAAGCATGGCGGCACCGAGGTCGAGCCCGGCCTCGCCGACAAGTGGGAAATCTCCGACGACGGCCTGGTCTATACCTTCCACCTGCATCCGGGCGTGAAGTTCCAGACCACCGATTTTTTCAAGCCGACCCGCGACCTCAATGCGGACGACGTGGTCTTCTCTTTCGATCGCCAATTCAACAAGGCGAATCCCTGGAACGGTGACAAGTATCTGCCCAACCTGACCTGGGACTACTACACCGGCATGGACATGCCGAAATACGTCGCCAAGTGGGAAAAGGTCGACGACCTGACCGTCAAGCTGACGCTGACCGAGCCGAATGCACCGATGCTGGCCAATCTCGGCATGGACTTCGCCTCGATCGTGTCGAAGGAATATGCCGACCAGCTGGAGAAGTCCGGCAAGATGGCCGATTTCTCCACCAAGCCGATCGGCACCGGTCCGTTCCAGTTCGTTGACTACCAGCTGGATTCGGTCATCCGCTATGCGGCCAACCCGGACTATTTCAAGGGCAAGGAGAAGATCGACGATCTCGTCTTCGCCATCACCCCTGACGCGACCGCCCGCATCCAGAAGGTGCTCGCCGGCGAATGCGACATCGCGCCCTATCCGAATCCTGCCGACATCGGCACGATCAAGGCCAACCAGGACGTGACCCTGATGGATCAGGCCGGCCTGAACATCGGCTACATGAGCTACAACACCACCATCCCGCCGCTCGACAAGCCCGAGGTGCGCCATGCGCTCAACCAGGCGATCGATCGGGAATCGCTGATCAAGTCGCTGTTCCAGGATGCCGGCGCCACGCCGGCCGAAAACCTGATCCCGCCGACCATGTGGTCGTGGAACAAGGATGTGAAGTCCGACGCCTATGATCCGGAAGCCGCCAAGAAGGTGCTGGCCGCTGCCGGGCTCACGGAAATCCAGCTCTGGGCTTCTGATCGCGTTCGTCCTTACAACCCGAACTTCCAGCGTGCCGCCGAACTGATCCAGGCCGACTGGGCCAAGGTCGGCGTCAAGGCCGAGATCGTCAACTACGAGTGGACCAAGTATCGCTCGGAGGGCAAGAAGAAGGATCGTCCAGGCGCCTTCCAGATCGGCTGGACCGGCGACAATGGCGATCCGGACAACTTCTTCGCCACGCTGTTCGCCTGCTCCGCGATCGGCGTCTCGAACTACTCGAGCTGGTGCGACAAGGACTTCGAGGACCTGATCCAGAAGGCCAAGAAGACCAGCGACCAGGCTGAACGCACCAAGCTTTACGAACAGGCGCAGGTGGTCTTCCAGAAGCAGGCTCCGGCCTTCCTGCTGGCGCATAGCCAAGTCTACGCGGTCGTTCGCAAGAATGTCAGCGGTTTCATGATGGACCCGCTCGGCATTCACCGCTTCGACGGCGTCGACAAAGCCGAATAAGATATTGAGTGGGGCGGCGCTCTAGAGCGCCGCCCCCTTCGCCATGCTCAAATATATTCTTCACAGAATTGCACTTTTGATTCCGACGCTTGTCGGCATCACTATCTGTGCCTTCGCCTTCGTCAGGCTGCTGCCCGGCGATCCCATCCTTGCCATGGCCGGTGAACACGGCGTGGCGCCGGCCCGCTACGAGGAGCTCAAGGAACAGTTCGGTTACAATCTGCCGATCTGGCAGCAATATGCCCGCTATGTCGGTGAGGTCGCGACCGGTGATTTCGGCGTCTCGATCTCGTCCAAGCGCCCGGTGATGGAGGAGTTCAAGACCCTCTTTCCGGCAACAATGGAACTGTCGTTCTTCGCCATGATTTTCGCCATGGTGCTCGGCATCCCGGCCGGCATCTTCGCGGCGGTCAAGCGCGGCTCGTGGTTCGACCAGTCGCTGATGGGCACGGCGCTCGTCGGCTATTCCATGCCGATCTTCTGGTGGGGCCTGCTGCTGATCATCTTCTTCTCCGGCTACCTCGGCTGGACACCGGTTTCGGGCCGCATCGGCCTGCAGTTCTTCTTCAAGCCGATCACCGGCTTCATGACCATTGATACCCTGCTCTATGGCAAATGGGATGCGTTCCGCTCGGCGTTGAGCCACCTGGTCCTGCCGGCGATCGTGCTCGGCACCATCCCGCTGGCGGTGATCGCCCGCCAGACGCGTTCGGCCATGCTGGAAGTCCTGGGCGAGGACTATGTGCGCACGGCGCGCGCCAAGGGCCTGTCGCCGTCGCGGGTGGTCGGTCTGCATGCGTTGCGCAATGCGCTCATCCCGGTGGTCACCACCATCGGCCTGCAGATCGGCACGCTGCTCGCCGGCGCCATCCTCACCGAGACCATCTTCGCCTGGCCGGGCATCGGCAAGTGGATGGTCGATTCCATCTTCAAGCGCGACTATGTCGTCGTGCAGTCAGGTTTGCTTTTGATCGCCCTCATCGTCATGGCCGTGAACCTCATTGTCGACGTGCTCTACGCCGTCATCAACCCGCGCATACGGGCCGCGTGATGAGCCAGTCGACCGAAGTCACCGCGCTCGCCGCCGGCAATCCTGACCGCCTGACCGGGTTCAGGACCTTCTGGCACTACTTCTCGGTCAACCGCGGCGCCGTGATCGGCCTGTTCGTCTTCATCCTGCTGGTGCTGGCGGCTTTGTTTGCGCCGCTGCTCGCGCCCTATGCGCCCGACATCCAGGACAAGACCGCGTTTCTGAGACCGCCAGCATGGCAGGCCGGCGGCAGCGCGCAATACCTGCTTGGCACCGATCCTGTCGGCCGCGACATCCTTTCGCGCCTGCTCTACGGCGCGCGCTTCTCGCTGCTCATCGGCGCTGTCGTGGTGACGCTGGCGCTCACCGGCGGCATCACGCTCGGCCTGCTGGCCGGCTATTTCCGCGGCTGGGTCGACGTGGCGATCATGCGATTGATGGACCTCATCCTGGCGTTCCCGTCGCTGCTCCTGGCGCTTGTCCTGGTCACCATTCTTGGCCCCGGCTTGTTCAACGCGATGCTGGCCATCGCGCTCGTCCTGCAGCCGCATTTCGCGCGGCTGGTGCGCGCCGCCGTGATGGCGGAGAAGAGCCGCGAGTATGTCGTGGCGGCGAAGGTCGCCGGCGCCGGCCATATCAGGCTGATGCTTCGCACCATCTTGCCGAATTGCCTGGGACCGCTGATCGTCCAGGGTACCTTGTCATTCTCCAACGCCATTCTCGAAGCGGCCGCTCTTGGCTTCCTCGGCCTCGGCGCCCAGCCGCCGACGCCCGAATGGGGCACGATGCTCGCTTCGGCGCGCGAGTTCATCCTGCGCGCGTGGTGGGTGGTGACCTTCCCCGGCCTGGCGATCCTGATCACCGTGCTTGCCATCAATCTGATCGGCGACGGTCTTCGGGACGCGCTCGATCCGAAATTGAGGAGGTCGTGATGGCGCTGCTCGAGATCCAGAATCTCGTCGTCGAATTCCAGACCGCGTCTGGTCCGTTCCGGGCGGTCGACGGCGTCTCGCTGCATGTCGACGAGCGCGAAGTGCTGGCCATCGTCGGCGAATCCGGCTCCGGCAAGTCGGTGTCGATGCTGGCGGTGATGGGACTGCTGCCATGGACCGCCAAGGTCACCGCCGACCGCATGAGCTTCAATGGCCGCGAGCTTCTGAAGATGAGCCCGGCCGAGCGGCGCAAGATCATCGGCAAGGACATATCGATGATCTTCCAGGAGCCTATGGCCAGCCTCAATCCCTGCTTCACCGTCGGTTTCCAGATCGAGGAGGTGCTGCGCTTCCATATGGGCATGGACGGTGCACAACGCCGGGCGCGCGCCATCGAACTCCTGACGCAGGTCGGTATTGCCGAGCCGGCGGAACGGCTCAACTCGTTCCCGCACCAGATGTCGGGCGGCCAGTGCCAGCGCGTCATGATCGCCATAGCCATTGCCTGCAATCCGAAACTTCTGATCGCCGATGAGCCGACGACGGCGCTCGACGTCACCATCCAGAAGCAGATCCTCGATCTCCTGGTCTCGCTGCAGGCCAAATACGGCATGGGCCTGATCATGATCACCCACAATATGGGCGTGGTGGCCGAGACCGCCGACCGCGTCATCGTCCAGTACAAGGGCCGCAAGATGGAAGAGGCCGACGTGCTGTCGCTGTTTGAATCGCCGAAGAGCAATTACACCCGCGCGCTCTTGTCGGCGCTGCCGGAGAATGCCGTCGGCGACCGGCTGCCGACCGTGTCCGACATGGTGTTCGAACCGGCGCCCTCGGGAGCCGCCGCATGAGCATCAAGGTCGTCGAAGGCAAGAACATCGTGCGCGACTACCATATTGGTGGCGGCCTGTTTCGCGGCCAGCGCACGGTGCATGCGGTCAAGGGCGTTTCGTTCAGCGTCGACAAGGGCAAGACGCTGGCCATCGTCGGTGAAAGCGGTTGTGGCAAGTCGACGCTTGCCCGCATCATCACGCTGATCGATCCGGCGACGTCGGGTGAGCTGTTCATCGACGGCAACAAGGTCGACATCGCCAGGAACGGATTGACCAAGGAGATGCGCCGCAAGGTGCAGATCGTCTTCCAGAACCCCTACGGGTCGCTCAATCCGCGCCAGAAGATCGGCGACGTGCTCGGCGAGCCGCTGCTCATCAACACCAACAAGCCGGCCGAGGAACGGCGCGACCTCGCCATGAAGATGCTGAAGAAGGTCGGCCTCGGACCCGAGCACTACAACCGCTACCCGCACATGTTCTCGGGCGGCCAGCGCCAGCGCATCGCCATTGCCCGCGCGCTGATGCTCAACCCGAGCCTTCTGGTGCTGGACGAGCCCGTCTCCGCGCTCGACCTGTCGGTGCAGGCGCAGGTGCTCAACCTGCTCGCCGACCTGCAGGACGAGTTCCAACTGACCTACGTTTTCATCAGCCACGACCTGTCCGTGGTGCGCTATATCGCCGACGATGTGATGGTGATGTATTTCGGCGAGGCGGTCGAATACGGCTCGCGCGAGGAGGTCTTCGCCGATCCCAAGCACAGCTACACCAGGACGCTGTTCGCGGCGACGCCGCGCGCCGACATCGCCTCGATCAAGGCGAGACTGGCGAAGAAGAAGGCCGCCTGACCCCGGCTGTCACGATCTGACGAGGTAAACTAGGCGGGTGTGGCGGGCACCAGTGTTTTTGCGAGCAAGACATTGGCGTGACCGCGCGGGAAGTCCTCGAGTTGCGTCAGCCGCTGAAATCCATGCCTCTCGTAGAAGTTCGGCGCCTGGAAGGTGAAGGACGCAAGATGGATGACATGGCATCCGCGCCGCCGCGCCTCCCGCTCAGCTTCGGCGAGGAGGCGTGAGCCAAGGCCCTTGCCGCGCTCGCTGTCAGCGATCCATAGCGTTTTGATTTCGCACACGCCCGCCCAACTGTGCCCATGGAGACCGGCATAGATCGTCCCGTCGTCTCTCTTCAGGAGGATCGACAGATAGCGGCCGTCATCGACGCCGGTGGCGGCGACGTTGAAGCCGTAGAGGCTATCCTCGAGCGCGACGATGTCCTCTGGTGCGGGTTCACTGAGCACAACAAGAGGTGTCGCATCATTGGCGCTCGGAGCGGAGTCGCCGGGACCAGCCATTTCAAGACAACTTGGCGATGATGGTGCGCAGCGCTTCGCCGAACCGTCGGACTTCCTCCACCGTGTTGTAGTGGACGAGGGAAGCGCGGATGGCGCCGCTGTCCATCGAGAGGTTGAGGCGCTTCATCAGGCGCGGCGCGTACATGTGGCCGTCGCGGATGCCGATCTGCATTTCGGCCATCTCCTCGACGATCCGCTGCGGCGACAGTTTGCCGATGTTGAAACAGAAGGTCGGCACGCGTTCATTGATTCGGGCTTCGTCGGCGACGCCATAGATGGTCGCACCGCAACCCTTGAGCACGGCGAGCATCTCGCGCGCCAGCACCAGCTCATAGTCGCGGATGGCGCCCATGCCGGCAACGATGTTTTCGCGCCGCGAGCGGTTGTTGGATGGCGCAAGGTTGCGGCCGATCAGCTCCAGATACTGCACGGCGGCATCCATGCCCGAGACATTCTCGTAGATGAAGGTGCCGGCCTCGACCTTGTAGGGCGGCTCGTCGGGGATGAAATCCTCGCGGAACGTCGGCAGCCGCTTCAGCGTTTCGAAGCGGCCCCACAGGAAGCCCATATGCGGCGAGAAATTCTTGTAGCCGGAGCAGACGAGATAGTCGCAGTCCCAGGCCTGCACGTCGATCAGCCCGTGCGGCCCATAGTGCACGCAGTCGAGGAACACTTCCGCGCCGGCCGCATGCGCGATCCTCGCCACCGAGGCGACGTCCACGATCGAGCCGATCGAATGCGCCGTCACCGTGCAGGCGACGAGGCGGGTGCGGTCGGAAACCAGCGGGCGCAAATCGTCGACATGCAGGTTGCCGTCGTCGCGCATCCGCCACCATTTGAACTTGGCGCCGGCCTGCTCCAGTGCCAGCCATGTGGCGATGTTGGCATCATGGTCCATGTCGGTGATGACGATCTCGTCGCGCTCGGACAGCATCTGGCCGATGCCGAGGCTGACCAGGCGGATGAACGAGGTGGCGTTCATGCCGAAGCAGATTTCCGCCGGACTGTAGGCGTTGATCAGCAAGGCCACGCTCGCGCGCGCATCGGCGACCGACTGGTCGACGGCGACGCTGCGGCCATAGCGGCCGCCGCGCTGCACATTGTGCGCGACCAGATGGTTGGTCACCGCGTCGAGCACGCTCCGCGGGATCTGCGCGCCGGCGGCGTTGTCCAGGAAGATGAAGTCGCCGGCCTGCTGCAGGGCCGGAAACATGGCGCGGATGGTTTCGACCGGGAATGCGCCGGAGGCGCTGTTCGCTTTGTCGGTTTGATGCTTGTTCACGGATACGCTCCTGCGAAGGACTTGGCGGTTGGGATCGATTGGCGAGGTCAGCGCGTCTTCTCGGTCTTGAAGCGGCGCTCGAGCAGGCTGACGAGGCGAACCATCGGCCAGAGGAAGATGAGATAGACAAGGGCTGCGCCGATCAGCGGCGAGGGGTTGGCGTAAAGCGACTGCGCGTTGGTCGCTTCCTTCAAGAGTTCCGGCAGCGCCACGGTCGAAGCGAGCGAAGTGTCCTTGAACATCGAGACGCAGTTGCTGGTCATCGGCGGTATGACCACGCGGACCGCCTGCGGCAGCACCACCTTGCGCAAGGTCAGCAGGAACGGCAGGCCAAGCGCCTGCGATGCCTCGAACTGGCCGCGCGGAATGCTTTCGATGCCGGAGCGGAACACTTCGCTCGAATAGGCCGACATGATGAAGGCGAAGGCAGTCACCGCGGAGGCCCAGGACGACAGGCGTATGCCGAGGAAGGGCAGCGCGTAGTAGATCAGGATCAGCACGACCAGCACCGGCAGGGCGCGGAAGATGTCGGTGTAGCCGATCGCGAGCCACCGCAGCGGCTTCGGCGCGTAGAGCCGCACCAGGCTGATCAACAGGCCGATGGGGATGCCGATGCCGATGCTGAGCAGCCCGAGCAGCAGCGTGTTCAGGAAGCCGCGCAGCAGCGCTGGCAGGCTGGACATGATGACATCGGGGTTGAAGAAGGTGTCCAGCAGCGACATGGGAGCGTTCCCGAACCGTTTTGCGTCCCGTGACGCCAGAGCAAAGTGTGCCCAGTTAAAATCAATTGGCCTCGCCGATGGCGAGACGGTTTGCGCGAAGGCTGGCGTCGGAGCATCAAATGAATCGTGCCGGCCTGGAAAGCCGGCACGATTTCAGTGCATTGCCGCTCAGGCCTTCGGCAGCGGCATTTCCTTGACCGTCGAGGAATCGGCGGGGGCGTCGCTGCCGAACCACTTCTTGTGGATGGCGGCCAGCGTGCCGTCCTTCTTCATCGCGGTCAGGGCGTCGTTCAGCTTGCCGAGCAGCGGGTGGTCCTTGGTCATCATCAGGCCGTATTGTTCGCCGGTCTTGATGCGCTCCTTGACGGTCAGGTCCTTCATCTTGGTGAAGGAATACTGCATGCCCGGAATGTCGCTGACGGCGGCATCGACGCGGCCGGCGCTGAGGTCGAGCAGCAGGTTCTGCTGCGTGTCATAGCCCTTCACGTCGCTGAAGCCGTCAGCCTCCTGATGCGCCTTGACCCAGGTTTCGCCGGTCGATCCGGACAGCACGCCGACGATCTTGCCCTTGAGGTCGGCCTCGGCCTTGATCGGGCTGTCGGTCTTGGTGGCGATGCCCATGTCGGAATCATAGTAGGGCTGCGTGAACGACTGCGACTTCAGCCGCTCCGGCGTGATGGTGATCGACGAGATGGCGACGTCGATGCGCTTCGACGTCGTGGCGGCGAACAGCGCCTGGAAGCCGAGATCGGCGATATCGGTGGTCATGCCGACGCGCTTGGCCGCTTCGTTGACGATGTCGACTTCAAAACCCTCGAAGGTGCCGCTCTCGTTCTTGTACTCGAAGGGCGGATTGGTCGGGTAGGCGCCGACATTCAGCACGTCGGCGGCATAGGCGGTGGCGGGTCCGGCGGCGATGCCGATGGCGACAGCGAGAAGAAGCAGATTGCGGCGAGTGAAGCTCATTTGTGTTCCCTCTGTTGTTGATCGGGCGGGTTGGCCCCGCACGGTTTTTTGCCGCCCCACCTCCGGCAGGGCGTCAATTCATGGCAGCGACCATGCGGTCGAGCGCGGTCGCTATCTGGTCGCGTTCACGGCAGACGCACATCCGCAGGAAAGCCGTTGCCGAACTTCCGAACAGATGGCCAGGCGCCAGCCCGACACGCGCCGTCTCCAGAATCCTGGCGCAGGCACGACGTGCGTCGCTTTCACCGTCCATGGCAAAGAAGGCATACATGCCGCCACGCGGTTTCGTCGGCAGGATGACGCCCGGTATCTGCGCCAGCCTCTCATAGGCGAGGTCGAGGCCGGTCCTGATCCGCTGCCTGATCTCCTCGACCAGCGGTTCGCCCTGGCGGATGGCCGCAACAGCGCCGGCCTGGATCGGCGCCGCCGTGCCGCTGTTGATATACTGGGTCATGGCGCCGAGCTGGTCGGCCACCCCGGATGGATGCGTCAGCCAGCCAATGCGCCAGCCGGTCATCGCCCAGGCCTTGGAGAAGCTGTTGACCGACAGCACCCGGTCGCCGTCCTCGGCGATCTGCAGGATGGAGGGGGCAACGTTGCCGTCGAAGTAGAGCCGGCCATAGACCTCGTCGGAGATGATCCAGATGCCGGTGCGCCGGCTGAAGTCGAGCAGGGCCTGCATCTCCTCAGCTGATGCAGTCCAGCCCGTCGGGTTGGAAGGCGTCGACAGGAAGATTGCCCGCGTGCGTGCGTCGCAGGTGGCGAACAGCCGGTCGAGGTCGAGATGCCAGTCGCCCTTGAAGTCGAGCGAAAACGGTCGCGGCTCGCCGCCGATCAGGTGGATGGCGTTGTGGATGTTGGGCCATTGCGGCGCGACATAGACGACATTGGTGCCGGTATCGACCAGCAGCTCAAGCGCCAGGTACAAGGCCTGCATGCCGCCCGGCGTGACGGTGGTGCGCGCGATGGGGATCGACCGGCCGTGCAGGCGCGTCTGATAATCCGACAGCGCTTCATTCAGGGGCCCGTGGCCACGCATGTTGGGAACGTAGAAAGTCAGGCCCTCATCGAAGGCTGCCTTGGCGGCGTCGCGGATGAAGGCCGGCGTCACCATGTCGCCTTCGCCATACCAGAGCGCGATCACGTCGCCGAGTTCGCGCGCACGCACGGCAAGGTTGGCGATGTTCTCGGTATGCAGATCACGGATTTGAGCGCGCACGCCATCGAAAGCATAGCGCGCGCTGGACGATGATTGGGGCAGCATGAACGACAAGGACTGAACCCTTTGAACCCACCCGGAGCACCGCGATGGACTGGCCGGCAAGCCCGTCCGGCACGGCAGGCGCCATCGACTTTGGAATGCTTATCCAAACCACGACACTTTTCAAGGCAAAAGTTTTAAGCTTAAAAAGTTTGGCTGGCATGTTGCCCGGCGGACATGCCTTTTCGCGCTAGCTTCGCCCGTTTCGCGCCAGTTCGGCATGCGCGGCGGAATAGCCTGCCGCAGCACCCGCACCGAGAAACATCGTGTCGCTGGCCAGCACAAAGAAGCTGGCGCCGATGGCCGCCCACTGCCCGACATCCTGCGGCTTTGCGCAGAAGATGCCGGCGGTTCTGCCGTTGGCAACCGTCGCGCTGATAATCCTGCGGATCGCATCGGCGAGCTTGTCGGCGCCCTTCGGGCCAAGCGCATCGATCGACACCGAAAGATCACCGGGGCCAACGAAGATCACGTCGACGCCGTCGACGGCGGTGATCGCTTCGATATTGGCCAGCCCTTCTGACGTCTCGACCTGTATCGCCACGACGATCCTGTCGTTGGCTTCGGCAAGATATTCGGGAATGCGATAGCCATAGCCGGCGGCACGGCCGGGCCCGACGCCGCGCTCGCCCAGTGGCGGATAGCGCGAGGCCTTGACGGCCATAGCGGCCTGGGCGGCGGTCGAGACGCGTGGCACGAGTACGCCCTGCGCCCCGCTGTCCAGCACCGCCTGGATTGCTTCCCGCGCATGGCCGGGAACGCGCACCATCGCCGGCACGCGGTGGACGTCTGCCGCGCGCACCATGGTCTCAATCATGTCCCGCGAGATCTGGGCATGTTCCCAGTCGATGCAGAGGAAATCGAGGCCGGACTGGGCCATCACTTCGACAGCGACGGGATGGGGAATGGCGGCAAAGGAACCGATGAGGCTCGTCTTGCCGGTGCATTTCTGGCGGAATTCGCTCATGCCGATCCTCTTTCTCGTCCTGCCCAAATCCATATCCGCAAACGATGGCGAGGCGAAGCTATTTCATGCTTGAAATATTTTCGCGGAGCCGTAGCGTGCCATCTCCCGCCGAGAGGTCGCGTCATGAACAAACCACATCCCCTGCACGGCTCCAACAAACTGAAGCTTGGCGTCTTTTCGACCAATGCGGATGGTGGCCTTGCCATCACCGACGTGCCGGAACGCTGGACGGCAAGCTGGCGGGACAATCTGACGGCGGCCCAGATCGCCGACCGCGCAGGCCTGGAGTTCATGCTGCCGATCGCACGCTGGCGCGGTTTTGGCGGCCGCAACAAGGTGCGCGAGTGGTCGTTCGAGACCTTCACCTGGGCGGCGGCCCTTGCGGTGGCCACCGAACGGATCGGCCTGTTCATGACCGTGCATGTGCCGCTCGTGCATCCGCTCTATGCCGCCAAGGCGCTGGCGACGGTCGACCATATCAGCCAGGGCCGCGCCGGGCTCAACATCGTCTGCGGCTGGAACCCGAAGGAATTCGGCATGTTCGGCACGCCGCTGGTCGAGAAGGGCTACGACCAGGCGGCCGAATGGATCGAAATCCTCGAAAAGCTTTATGCGTCGGCCGAGCCGCTCGATTATGAAGGCACCTATTATCGCCTCAAGGAAGCCGTCAGCCGGCCGGCCAGTCTGCAGGTCCCGCGCCCGGTGACCATGAACGCCGCGTTCGGCGGGCCCGGCCGCGATTTCGCCGCCGCCCGATGCGACTATCTGTTCACGACCTTTTCCGAATTGAGCGATGCCGGCAAGCATGTCGCCGATATCCGCGAGCGGGCCGAAAGAGTGGGCCGTGATGTCGGCGTCTATACGGTGGCGCATGTCGTATGCCGCCCGACGATGGAAGAGGCGCAGGCCTATTACACCCGCTATGCCCTGGCGATGGCCGACCACGACGCGGTCGATGCCCACATGGCGGGCAAAAAGGAATTCTCGCAATCGCACGACCCGCACGCTTACGACCGCTACCGGCAGCGCTTTGCCGGCGGCGCCGGCACGTACCCGCTGATCGGAACGCCGGAAACGATTGCCGCCGAAATGGTCGCCATTGCCGAGCAGGGCTATCAGGGCATCGCGCTGTCTTTCGTCAACTACACGCAGGAACTGCCCTATTTCTGCGACCACGCGCTGCCGCTGCTGAGGCAGGCTGGGCTTCGCGAATAAATAATTCCGCACGGACAACTATTCAGGAGATTGGCTATTCCTGAACAACGAATTCGTTATTCCGGGATAACCGCGGTGGCCTGGATTTCGACCTTGGCGCGGTCCTCGACCAGTGCCATCACCTGCATGGCGGCCATCGCCGGAAAATGCCGGCCGATCACCTCGCGATAGGCCTCGCCGATACCCCTGAGATTGGCGAGGTATTCGGCCTTGTCGGTAAAATACCAGGTCATGGAGGTGATGTGCCGCGGCTCCGCCCCGGCCTCGGCCAGCACCGCCACGATGTTCTCGAGCGTCTGCCGCACCTGGCCGACAAAGTCGTCGGTTTCGAACTGGCATTGGCCGTTCCAACCGACCTGTCCGCCGATGAAGACCAACTGCCCACGCGCGGCGACGCCATTGGCATAGCCGACCGGCTTCGCCCAGCCTTCCGGCTGCAGGATCGTGTGCATTTCAAGCCTCCCGGTATTCTAAAAAACCAAGTCTCAAAATCGAATGCCCGTCAAATTTCTTGCCGTCAGGCCGCGCCCATCACTTGCCGCGCGATCACCACTTTCTGCACGTCCGAGGCGCCCTCGTAGATGCGCAGCGCGCGGATCTCGCGATACAGGCTTTCGACGATGTGGCCTTTGCGGACACCGTCGCCGCCATGCAGTTGCACCGCCTTGTCGATCACCTCTTGCGCCTTGTCGGTGGCGAACAGCTTGGCCATCGCCGCTTCGCGGGTGACCCGCGCCGCGCCCATGTCCTTGGTCCAGGCGGCACGGTAGACCAGAAGGGCAGCCGCATCGACGTCGAGCGCCATGTCGGCGATATGGCCCTGCACCATCTGCAGTTCGGCCATCGGCGCGCCGAACAGTTTGCGCTCGGCCACCCTCTTGATGCTTTCATCCAGCGCGCGGCGGGCAAAGCCGAGTGCGGCCGCACCGACGGTCGAACGAAACACGTCGAGCACCGACATGGCGATGCGGAAACCGTCGCCCGGTCTGCCGATCAGCGCCGAGGCAGGCAGGCGGACCTGGTCGAACGACAGGCGCGCCAGCGGATGCGGCGCGATCACTTCAAGCCGTTCGGCGATGCCAAGGCCCTTGGCGTCGCCAGGCACGAGGAAGGCGGAGAGCCCCTTGGCGCCCGGCGCCTCGCCGGTGCGGGCAAAGACGACGTAGAGGTCGGCGATGCCGCCATTGGAGATCCAGGTCTTCTCGCCGGACAGGACGTAGCTGTCGCCATCGCGGGTCGCCGTCATCTCGGTGTTGGCGACATCCGATCCCGAGCGTGGTTCCGACAGGGCGAAAGCGGAAATCGCCTTGCCGGCGCGTGTCTTCGAAAGCCATTGCTGCTGCTCGGGCGTGCCGAACAGGCTGAGCGCGCCGGTGCCAAGCCCTTGCATGGCGAAGGCAAAATCGGCCAGTCCGTCATGGCGGGCAAGCGTTTCGCGCGTGATGCACAGCGTGCGCACGTCGAGCGGTCCCGGATTGTCGGTGTCGAACGCCGTGGCCTTCAGCCAGCCGTCCCGGCCGAGTTTTTGCACCAGCTCGCGGCAGGCGGCATCGACGTCATGGTGATCGACCGGCAGGTTCTTTGCGCACCATGCCTCCAGCCGCTCGGCCAGCTGGCGATGGCGGTCCTCGAAGAAAGGCCAGGAGAGGAAACTCTTGTCAGCCATCAATTGCCCTCGAATACCGGCTTTTCCTTGGCCACGAACGCCTTGTAGGCGCGCTCGAAATCGCGCGTCTGCATGCAGATCGCTTGCGCCTGCGCTTCCGCCTCGATCGCCTGGTCGAGACCCATCGACCATTCCTGGTTGAGCTGCGTCTTGGTGATGCCGTGGGCGAAGGTCGGGCCGGAAACGATGCGCGCCGCCATGTCGAGCGCGTCGGCCTCGAGGGCGGCGGCGTCGACCAGCCGGTTGTAGAATCCCCAGCGCTCGCCTTCCGCCGCCGTCATCGTGCGGCCGGTGTAGAGCAGTTCGGCGGCGCGGCCCTGGCCGATGATGCGTGGCAGGATCGCGCAGGCGCCCATGTCGCAGCCGGCGAGACCGACGCGCGTGAACAGGAAAGCCGTCTTGGCTTCCGGCGTGGCGATGCGGATGTCGGAACTCATGGCGATAATGGCGCCGGCGCCAACCGCGACACCATCGACAGCCGCAATGATCGGTTTGCCGCAATTGAGCATCGCCTTGACGAAATCGCCGGTCATGCGGGTGAAGGCGAGGAGCTCCTTCATGTCCATCTTGACCAGCGGGCCGATAATGTCGTGGACATCGCCGCCGGAGCAGAAATTGCCGCCATTGGACAGGAACACCACGGCATCGACGTCGTCGGCATAGACGAGGTCGCGGAATGTGTCGCGCAGCTCTGCATAGCTGTCGAAGGTCAGCGGGTTCTTGCGCTCCGGCCGGTCGAGCCGGACCTTTGCGATCCTGCCCTCGACCTGCCAGAGGAAATGCTTCGGCTCAAGCCCGGCCATCGCGGTCATTCGCGTCCCTCCCAGTTGCTGCGGAACGAGGTCAGCATGCCGGTCAGCCGGCGCGCGTCATCCTCGCTGACCTTGCCCAGCAATTCTCCGATCCAGCCTTCATGTACCGCGGCGATGGTGGCGAAGGTCTGCGAGCCTTCCTCGGTCAGCCGCACCATCGAGGTGCGGCGGTCGCCATTGCGCCGGGCGCGGGCGACCAGCCCTTCCGAAACCAGCCGGTCGACAATGCCCGTGACATTGCCGTTCGATACCAGCAGGAAGCGCGACAGGTCGCTCATCAGCATGCCTTCCGGCGCCCGATAGAGCGCGGCCATCACATCGAAGCGCGGCAACGTCGTGTTGAATTCCTTCTTCAGCCGCTCGCGCAGCTCGGCCTCGATCGTGCGCGAGGCACGCAGCAGCCTGATCCACAGGCGCAAGCGGTCCTTGCCGGGTCCCGATGGCGCGGGCAGGGGGCCGGCTACCATGTTTCGCCTCCTGAAATGGAAATCGTCTGTCCGGTGATCGACCGGGCCGCATCGCCGCACAGCCACAGCACGGCGGCGGCAACCTCCTGCGGCTGGATGAAGCGGCCTTGCGGATTGGTCGAGGCAAGGCTCGACCGTGCCTCACCGGCCGAGCGGCCGGTCTTTTCGACGATGCGCTGGATGGATGTTTCCAGCATTTCGGTTTGCACGAAGCCTGGGCACACCGCGTTGACGGTCACGCCGGACTTCGCCGTCTCGGCCGCCAGCGCCCGCATCAGGCCGACGACGCCGTGCTTGGCGGCGACATAAGGCGCGACATAGGCATAGCCCTTCAGTCCGGCGGTCGAGGCGATGAAGACGATCCGGCCGGCCTTTCGCTCCGCCATGCCGGCCAGCGCCGGCTTCACCGTCAGGAAGGCGCCGGTCAGGTTGACGTCGAGCGTGCGCTGCCAATCGGCAAGCGTCGTCCTGTGCGCCGGCGTGCTGCCGGCCATGCCGGCGTTGGCGACGACGATGTCGAATGGCCCGCGCGCTGCTTCGGCCGTCTCGTAAAGGGACATCATTGCCGCCTCATTGGCGACATCGGCGGCGATGCCGAAGATGCGGTCGTTTTCGCCAGCCACCTTGGCGAGTTCCGCTTCCCGGCGCCCGCAGATGGTCACGTCGATGCCGGCGCCGGCCAATGCCAGCGCGATTGCGCGGCCGACGCCGGAGCCACCGCCGGTGACGAGCGCATGCTTGCCGACAATCGCTGTCGCGGCCGTCATACTTTCAGCCCCGCGGCCGCATCACGCTCGGCCAACCTGTAGAGCTGGTCGCGGCCAGGCAGATAGGGATCCGGCCACTTCACGCCGCGATCGCCGAGCGTGACCGCCGCATGCAGCGTCCAGTAGGGGTCGGCAAGGTGCGGCCTTGCCAGTGCGACGAGGTCGGCGCGGCCGGCCATCAGGATCGAATTGACATGGTCAGGCTCGTAGATGTTGCCGACCGCCATCGTCGCCATGCCGACCTCGTTGCGAATGCGGTCGGAGAACGGCGTCTGGAACATGCGGCCATAGACCGGCTTCGCGGCAATCGAAGTCTGCCCGGCCGAGACGTCGCAGATGTCGACACCGGCCTCATGCAGCAGCCGCGCGATCTCGACCGCGTCGGCTGGCGTCACGCCTTCGATACCGACCCAGTCATTGGCCGAAATGCGCATCGAGATCGGCTTCTCCGACGGCCAGGTGGCGCGCACCGCGCGGAAGATCTCGAGGGGATAGCGCATGCGGTTTTCCAGCGAACCGCCATAGGCGTCCGTGCGCCGGTTGGTGACCGGCGTGATGAAGGACGACAGGAGATAGCCGTGCGCGGCGTGGATCTCGAGCATGTCGAAACCGCAGCGATCGGCCATCTCGGCCGAGGCCACGAATTCGCCGCGCACCTTGTCCATGTCGGCGCGGTCCATCGCCTTCGGCACCTGGTTCTGCGGTGACCACGCCACGGGCGACGCCGCCATCACCGGCCAATTGCCGGATATCAGCGGCACGTCGGTGCCTTCCCAGCCGAGCCGCGTGGAGCCCTTGGCGCCGGAATGGCCGATCTGCGCGCAGATCTTGGCTTCGGTCTCGGTGTGGACGAAATCGACCAGCCGCTTCCACGCCACTTCATGTTCGGGCGCATAGAACCCGGGGCAGCCGGGCGTGATGCGGCCTTCGGGGCTGACGCAGGTCATCTCGATATAGACCAGTCCGGCGCCGCCCTTGGCGCGCTCGGCATAGTGCGTGAAATGCCAGTCGGTGGGACAGCCGTCGACGGCCTTGTACTGCGCCATCGGGGAGACGACGATCCGGTTCTCGAGCCTCATGTCGCGCAGCCTGAACGGCGCGAACATCGGGGCGCGGCGAAGGTTGCTGGCGGCGGCGCCCGCCTGGCGCTGGAACCATTCCTCGGCGCCGCCCAGCCATTCGGCGTCGCGCAGCCGCAGATTCTCGTGGCTGATGCGCTGCGAGCGTGTCAGCAGCGAATAGTTGAACTGCACCGGATCGAGGCCGAGATAGCGCTCGACCTCCTCGAACCATTCGAGCGAATTGCGCGCCGCCGACTGCAGCTTCAGCACCTCGGTGCGGCGGGCATCCTCATATTTGCGGAATGCGGCGGCGAGGTCCGGTTCGGACTCGACATAGTCGGCCAGCGCCACCGCGCTTTCCAGCGCCAGCTTGGTGCCGGAGCCGATCGAGAAATGCGCCGATGCCGCCGCGTCGCCCATCAGCGCCAGGTTCTTGTAGGACCAGCGCTCGCACAGCACGCGCGGAAAATTGATCCAGGCCGAGCCACGGATGTGGTTGGCATTGGTCATCAGCGCGTGGCCGCCAAGATGCTTGGCGAAGATGCGCTCGCAGGTGGCGATCGATTCCTGCTGCGACATCGAGCCGAAGCCGAAAGCCTGCCATGTCTGTTCGCTGCACTCGACGATAAACGTCGCGGTGTCGCTGTCGAACTGGTAGGCGTGCGCCCATACCCAGCCATGCTCGGTCTTCTCGAAGATGAAGGTGAAGGCATCGTCGAACTTCTGCTTGGTGCCGAGCCAGACGAACTTGCACTTGCGGGTGTCGATGTCGGGCTTGAAGATGTCGACGAAGGTGTTGCGCGCCCTGGAGTTCAGCCCGTCGGCGGCGACGACCAGATCATGCGTTTCCATATAGGGCTTGGGATCGGCGATGTCGGTCTCGAACATCAGCTTGACGCCGAGTTCGCGTGCGCGGCGCTGCAGCAGGATGAGCAGCCGCTTGCGGCCGATGCCGCAGAAGCCATGGCCGGTCGAAACCGTGCGCACGCCGTCATGGATGACAGCGATGTCGTCCCAGTAGGCGAAATGCTTCTTGATCCAGACGGCGCTGACGGGATCGTTCTTCGACAGGTTTTCGAGTGTCTCGGCCGACAGCACGACGCCCCAGCCGAACGTGTCATCGGCGCGGTTGCGCTCGAACACCGTCACATCATGGGCGGCGTCCCTGAGCTTCATCGAGATGGCAAAGTAGAGGCCGGCTGGTCCGCCGCCGAGAACCGCAACCTTCATCTGTGCGATCTCCTCTTCGCTTGCTGATTTGAGTATCGCGCCGGTGGCAAATTATTTCAAGCTTAAAGTTTCATATCGAAACGATTATCCGGACAATGGCGAAGGCGCGCTTGCGTGTCGTCATGCAAGCGCGCCGTCCGATCACTTTTCCGGGTTCTTTGGGCTCCACAACACGGTCTCGGCGCCTTTCTCGTAAGCCATGCCGGTCGGATAGCTGATCGCTTCCAGCTGCAGGCCCCAGGGTGCCTGGAAGTAGAGGATGGTCTGGCCGGCGGCTGGCCCCTCCTTGACCGGCAGCGGTCCCAATCTGGTCTTCACGCCCTTGGCGTCGAGATACGCCTTGGCGGCCGCGACATCGTCGACATAGAAGGCGATGTGGAAGCCGCCGATGTCGCTGTTGCGGGCTTGCAAATCCTTCTGGTCCGGTGCGGTGTATTTGAACAATTCGATGTTCGATCCGTAGCCGCAGCGGACCATGGTGATCTCTTCGATCACCGCCTTGGGGTCCACCCCCAGCAGATCCTGCATGAAACTGCCCTTGTCGTCGGCGAACGGGCCGAACGACATCGCCTTCTTGCAGCCGACCACGTCGGTGAAGAAGTCGACCGCCTGCTTCATGTCGGGAACCGTGATGCCGGTGTGATCGTGCCCGCGCATGCCGGGGATCGAGCCGGCCACGGCCATGCCGGCACTGCCAAGGATAGCCGCCGCGAACGTTGTGTTTCGAAGTATCGTCTTCATGTCAGTCCTCCTCCATTGGCGGGACTTGGGTCATGCCGGCCGCACGTCCGAGGCCCGCTTTTCGGCGTGCGTATGCATTCATGTCGGGTCCCTGGCAGCAGGCGGGATGTCCAGCCAGCCAGCATCGATTTCCGGCAGCGGGATGGCTGAGATCAGGTCGCGCGTGTAGCTTTGCCGCGGGTTTTCGAACAACGCGTCGGTGGCGCTCGCCTCGACGATCATGCCTTCGCGCATGACGATCACTTGCCGGCACAGCCGCCGGATCACCGAAAGGTCGTGGCTGATGAAGGCGACGGTCAGGCCCATCTCCGCCGCCAGCTTCTCCAGAAGGGTGAGGATCTGCGCCTGCGTCGACACGTCGAGCCCCGAGACGATCTCATCGGCCAGCACGAATTTCGGCGCCAGCGCCAGCGCCCGCGCAATGCCGACGCGCTGGCGCTGGCCTCCCGACAGTTCGTGGCGGTAGCGGCTGGCGAAGCTCTGCGGCAGGCCGACGCGCTGCAACGCCTCGGCGACGCGTGCCCTGAGATTGTCGCCAAGGCCGTTCTGCTTGAGGGGCGCTGCGATGATGCTGGCAATGGTGCGACGCGGGTTGAGCGACGACATCGGATCCTGGAAGATCATCTGCAGGTTGCGGCGCAGCGGCCGCAGCTCCGCCTCCGGCAGATGGGTGATGTCGCGGCCGTCGAAGGTGACGCTGCCGGCGCTGGGCTCCAGCAGGCGCACCAGGGCGCGGCCGAGCGTCGATTTTCCCGATCCGGACTCGCCGACGATGCCGGTCACCGACCCTTTCGGCAGGTCGAAATCCAGGCCTTTCAGGATTTCGGCCAATGGCGCGCGGCCGATCAGCGGCTTGCGCGTCATGTCGGGCAGCGCGACCTTCAGCCCGCGCACGGAAAACAGCGGCTCAGCCATGCGGTCGCCTCCAGCCCTGGTCGGCGGAAGCGATCTCGGCGGCAAGCCCGGCCAGTACCGTTTCGTCCACTGGCTTCAGCGAAGCGAGCGGGTCGGCGTAGCGCGGCGTGGCGGCCATCAGTGCTCGCGTATAGGGGTGCCGCGGTGCGGCGAAGAGAGCAGCCGTTTCGGCCTCTTCCACCACCTTGCCGGCATAGAGCACCGACACTTTCTGGCTGATCTTGGCGACGACGCCGAGATCATGGGTGACAAACAGGATCGCGGTGCCATGCTCGCGCTGCAACTGTGCGATCAGCCGCAGGATCTGCTTCTGCACGGTGACGTCTAGCGCCGTGGTCGGTTCGTCGGCGACGATCAGCCGTGGCTCGGCGGCGAAGGCTGCCGCGATCAGCACGCGCTGGCGCATGCCGCCCGAAAGCTCGTGCGGATAGCTTTTCAGCACGCGGTCGGGGTCGCGGATCTGCACCTCGTCCAGCAATTGGCGGATGCGCTGATCGGCCTTCTCGCCACTCCAGCCGAGAATGCGCACCAGCCGGTCGGTCATCTGCGGGCCGATGCGGCGCGATGGATTGAGCGCGGTCAGCGGATCCTGCGGGATCAGAGCCGTGCGGGCGCCAATCAGCGTGCGGCGCGCCTTGGGCTGCAATTTGCCGAGGTCTTCGCCTTCAAGCAGCATGTCGCCTTCGACAATGCGCACGCTCGAAGGCAAGACGCCGAGCACCGCCTTGCCGATCATCGTCTTGCCGGCGCCGCTCTCGCCGACCAGCGCACGCACCTCGCCGGGCTGAACCGCGAGCGATACCGAGCGCAGCACGCGCTGGCCGTTGGGCAACACGGCGCTCAAATCCCTGATGTCGAGGCAAGCGCTCATCGCAGCACCGGGTCGAAGCGCGCCTTCAGCCCTTCGCCGAACTGGCTGAACGACAGCACGGTAAGGATCAGCGTGATCAGCGGGAATACCAGCACCCACCAGGCCTGATGGATCGACAGCCGACCCTCGGCGATGATGCCGCCCCATGTCGGATCATCGGTCGAGATCGACAGGTTGACGAAGGACAGGATCGCCTCGACGATGACGGCGATGCCCATTTCCAGCGACAGCAACGCGACGATCGACGGCACCACATTGGGCAGCACTTCGCGCAGCATGATGCCGATGCGGCCATAGCCGGCGATGCGGGCATTCTCGACATAGTCCATGCGCGACTGGCCCATGGTCTCGGCGCGGATCACCCGGCAAAAGCGCGTCCAGTCGATGACGGCGATGGCGATGATGACGGAACTTAGACCGGTGCCGAGCACGGCGACCAGGAGGATGGCGAACAACACCGGCGGAAACGCCATCCAGACATCGACGATGCGCGAGATGATGCGGTCGGCCCAGCCGCCGAAATAGCCGGCGACCAGCCCAAGCGTCGAGCCGACCAGGCATGCGGCGGTGGCTGCCGCGAAAGCGACGATGAAGGCGATGCGGGCGCCGAAGATCAGCCGGGACAGGAGATCGCGGCCGAGACTGTCGGTGCCGAGCCAGTAGCCGGGTTCGGCGCCGCTCATCCAGAACGGCGGCAGCCGCTCGAGCATCAGGTCCTGCGCCAGCGGGTCCTGCGGCGCGACCAGTGGCGCGAAGATCGCGGCAAGCAGTGCGAGCAGCAGCCAGCCGCCGGCCAACCACAGTTTCGCGCCCGAGCCATGTCTTGAAATGCGGCCGTCATCCATGGCGCAACCTCGGATTGAGCAGCGCATACATCATGTCAACGATGAGGTTGATCAGCACGAACAACAGCGCGAAGACCAGCACGATGCCCTGGATCAGCGGCAGGTCGCGGTTGATGACGGCATCGATCGCCATGTTGCCGAGGCCTTCATAGGAGAACAGCCGCTCGACGATGACCGTGCCGCCGATGAGGAAGGTGAATTGTACCCCGACCAGGGTCAGCGTCGGCAGCGCGGCGTTCTTCAACGCCTCGCGCAGGATGACCTGCGTTTCCGAAAAACCCTTCACCCGCGCCAGCACGACATAGTCGAGGTCGAGCACTTCCTTCAGCGACTGTTTCAACAGCTGCGCGATGATCGCCGCCAGCGGCAGCGCCAGCGCGACCGCCGGCATCAGCATGTGCTTCAAGAGATCCCAGGTCAGGTCAAAGCGCAGCCGAAGCAAGCTCTCGAACAGATAGAACTGGGTGACGAAGGGCAGGTCGAGCTGTGGCGACACCCGCCCGGAAATGTCGAAGACAGGGATCAGCACGCCGAACAGGAGGATCAGCACCAGGCCCCACAGGAAGTCGGGAATGGAAAGGGCGGTGCCACTGGCGATATCGATGCCGGCTTCGACAGCCGTGCCGCGTTCGCGGGCACCGAGGATGGCCGTCGTACCGCCGATCGCCACCGCCATGATGAGCGCGACGATGGCGAGTTCGAGCGTCGCCGGCAGCCGGTTGAAGACCAGCCCCAGCACGTCCTGTCGCAGCGAGATCGAGGTGCCGAAATCGCCCCTGACGACGCCGGACAGCCAGATGAAGAATTGCTGCAGGATGGTCTTGTCGAGACCATAAAGCGCGCGCAACCGGGCGATGTCGGCATCCGTCGCGCCGGGCGGCAACATCATCGCGATCGGGTCGCCGGGCGCGACGCGGATCACCACGAAGACGACGACGGCCACGCCGAACAGCGTGACCAGCATCGTCAGAAGGCGGATCAGGAATCTTTGCAGGAGCATGTAAATCTTTGCAGGAGCCCGCGGGCTCGTATGCCTGATGGAAAATGCGCGCCGTCGCTGTCGACGGCGCGCGGCAATCCCGGGCCGATATCAGGCCGGGGTCATCAGGGCCGGCAGCAGCGCGCCGGACACGTGCTGGACCACATTGACGCCCTTGGCATGCACGATCGGTTGCGCATACTGCATCAGCGGCAGCACATAGGCTTGCTCGGCGATGTATTTGTCGACCGCCTTCCAGCCGGCAATGCGCTTGGCCTCGTCCTTCTCGCCCCACAGCGGGTTGATCATGTCGATCAGGTCCTGGCTGTCCCACACCGAATGCGGGCTCGGGCCGTACATGGCAAAGCCGGTCGAGGTGGTCGGGTCGCCGATGGCGTTGCCCCAATTGTAGAAGGCGGCCGGCGCCAGCTTGTCGGCGGCGCGCAGCTCGTAGTGCTTGGCGATCTCGTAGACCTCGATCGTCGCCTCGATGCCGACCTTGCGCCACATGCCGACGATCGCCTGGATCATCTCATAGTCCTTGGGCTTGAAGCCCTTGGTCGTCTGGATGGTGAACTTGACCGGCTTTTCCGGCGAATAGCCGGAGGCGGCCAGCAATTCCTTGGCCTTTTCCGGATTGTGCTCGACCTTGATCGACGCATCGTAAGCCGTGTATTCCGGCGTCTCCAGTGTATCGATGGGCTGGCCGTAGCCGCGCAGCAGGCGGTCGACGAGCAGCTTCTTGTCGATCGACATCACCGCAGCCTGGCGGACATTCTTGTCCAGCATCGCCTCGATGTCGTTGAAGAAGATCATGCCGATGTCGGAAACGTTCTTGCACGAGCCGGCAAGACCGTCCTTGGCGATCAGCCGGTCATACTCTTCATAGGGAATTTCGAGCGTCACCTGCGAGGAACCGGATTCGATCTCGGCGACGCGGCTCGCCGCATCGGTGACGAACTTGATCGTCACATTCTCGAAGGCCGGCTTGCCGCCCCAGTAGGTCGGGTTGGCCTTGAGCCGCAGGAAGGCGTTGCGCTCGAACTTCTCGACCATGTAGGGACCGGTGCCGATCGGCGCCTTCTCGAAGCCTTCGGCGCCGACCTTCTCGTAATACGCCTTGGGCAGGATGTAGCCGGTCAGGAACGACATCCATTTGAAATACACCGGGTCGAACTGCACGACGTCGCCGGTGATCTTGTTGCCGTCGATCTTGAAGTTGTTGACGTTCTTCCACACGAACTGGATCGGGTTGCCGGTCTTTTCGTCACCCGCCCGCTGCAGCGACCAGACCACGTCTTCGGCCGTGAACGGCGAACCGTCATGCCAGGTCACGCCTTCGCGCACCGTCATCATGATCTTGGTGCGGTCGTCGTTCCAGCCCCACTCGGTCAGCAGGCCCGGTGCGAAGGACAGGTCCGGCTTCTGCGGGATGAACTGGTCGAACACCGACTGGTAGAGGCCCTGGATCGTCGGGTTGACCGCCGAAGGTCCGGTGGTCGGATCCCAGGACGGCAGGTTGACGTTGTAGGCGATGGTCAGTTCGCCTGCTGCCGCCTTGGCGATCCGCGGCAGGCCGACGGCGGCCACCCCGAGTGCCGCGGCACTGTATCCGAGCAATTCGCGTCTGTTGATTGTCATGGTCGTTCCCCTTGTTGGTTGTATTTTCTTTGCGCGGCAATGTCAGTTCATTGGTTCAGGCTCCTTGGGCAGCAGCGCCTTGCCCTCCTTCACCTCTAGAAATCTTCGGCACCTCTAGAAATCTTCGGCTCCTACCTCCCGCCAAGCTGTTGCGCGAGCATGTAGCCCGAAGCCGCGCCGGTGCCGGCGCCCGGCCACGTCGCGGCACCCGTGAGATGCAGATGCGCCACCGGCGTATTCCAGCCGGCGAAACCGCGCGCCGGGCGAAACAGGAAATTCTGCGCCAGATGATGGCTGCCGCAGACCTGGTCGCCGCCGACGAGGTTCGGGTTCTCGCGTTCCAGGTCTATGGGCGAAAACACCGCGCGGCCCAGGATCTTCCTTCGCAGGCCAGGCGCGTAGCTTTCGATGATGTCGAGGACGCGGTCGGCGTAGCGGTCCTTGACCTTGTCCCAGTGGTCCGGCGCGACCTTGCCGGCGGCGTCGCCGAGGATCTCGGCGGGCAGCATGCGCACCTGCACCCACAGCACATGCTTGCCTTCAGGCGCGCGAGACGGATCGATCGCGGTCGGCTGGCCGACGACCAGCACCGGCTCGTCCGGAAGCATGCCTGCCATCGCCTGCTGATAGGTCCGCGACATCGCGTCGAGCGATGGCGACAGATGCACATAGGCGAACTGCCGAAGCTCGGCGCCGGCGCGCCAGTCCGGCAGATCGTCGAGCGCCAGATGGATCATCATCGTCCCCGGCGCGTGGCGGAATTCCTGCATCGCCGTGTCGAAGCCGGCGTCGCCGGAACCGTTGGGCAGCAACGTGCCGGTCAGCGCCTTTGGCGCAACGCCGGCGATGACCGCCTTGGTGGCGGTATGCGTCTCGCCGGTAGCGAGCCGCACGCCGGTCGCCTTGCCGGCGGAAACGGTGATCTCGGCCACTTCAGCTCCGGTGACGATCTTGCCGCCGGCGGCCGTGACCATCCCCGACAAGGCGCGGATGATGGTATCGGCGCCGCCCTTGCCCAGCACCATGCCAAAACTCTGGTTGGCCATCGATTCCAGATAGGGGAACACGGCGCCGCCGGCGATGTCGGGTGCGAAGTCGAGATGCATGCCCCAGGTGGCGAGCGTTGCCCTGACATGCGCGGACTCGAAATTCTCCTCCAGCCAGGCACGTGGCGACGACAGCAGCAATCGCCCGGTGTCGAGCGCGCCGGCAGTACCTTTCTTGCGCCACAGGTTCCACGCGGTGCCGGCCAGCGCGCGGGCGCTCATCGGCGAGCCCAGCAGCCGGAACAGATGCTCGGCCTCCGCCGGGAAGGCGGCGACCAGCCTGCGCCATGTCGCGGCATCGGCTTCTGAGAAGGCGGCCATGCGCGCAGCGGTCTTTTCGAGATCGCTGCTGACGCCGAACCAGCGGCCGTCCGGAAAGGCGCTGGCGAAACAGTCGGCGACAGGCGCGAACTCCAACCCCCGCGCTTTCAATTCATTTGCATATTTCCGATGGAAGGCCGAGCCGGCAAACAGGCTCAGATTCATCGCGCCGAAGTCATGGCGGAAGCCGGGAAGGGTGAATTCGCGGGTCTGGACGGCGCCGCCGATTGTTGCGCTGCGCTCGAAAATCCCGGTTTTCCAGCCTTTGAGCGCCAAATGCGCGGCGCATGCCAGACTGTTGTGGCCCGCCCCGACAAAGATGGCGTCGAACTCGCTCACGCCCCGTTCCCATTTCCTTTATGCTTAAAGATAATTGCAGATGCATATGTTTTCGTCTAGTAGGATATTAAGGGCCGCGACGAGCCTTGATCATCACCACGAAAGAGGGAACAGAGACCATGGACACCCAAAAACTCCTCGGCGAAGTCGCCGGCCAGCTTCTTTCAGGCGCCATCAAGGTGGTCGACCTGTCGGCACCGCTCGGGCCCGACACCCCGTTGATCAAGCTGCCGCCGGAACTCGCCGTCGACACGCCGAAGGTCGAGATCCACACCATCTCCGCCTATGACAAGAACGGTCCGTGGTGGGCGTGGAACTGGCTGAAGCTCGGCGAGCATTCGGGCACGCATTTCGACGCGCCCAAGCACTGGATCACCGGCAAGGACTATCCGGACGGCGCCACCGATACCATTCCGGCGCAGAACTTCGTCGGCCCGGTCAATGTCATCGACTGTTCGAAGGAAGCCGCCGCCGATCATGACTTCCTGCTCACCGTCGACCACATCAAGGCTTGGGAAGCCAAGCATGGCGCCATCAATGCCGGCGAGTGGGTGGTGATGCGTACCGACTGGTACAAGCGCAACGGTTCGGAAGCCGAATTCCTCAATGCCAACGAGACCGGTCCGCACACGCCCGGCCCGACGGCCGAAGCCATCCAGTACCTGATCAGCAAGAACATCAAGGGCTGGGGTAGCGAGACCATCGGCACCGACGCCGGCAAGGCCGGCGGCATGGAGCCGCCATTCCCGGCGCACAGCCTGATGCACAAGGCCAACCGCTACGGGCTTGCCAGCCTGTGCAACCTCGACCAGCTGCCGCCGAAGGGTGCGATCCTGATCGCGGCGCCGCTCAAGATCGAGCATGGCACCGGCAGCCCGATCCGCGCGCTGGCGCTCGTCTCGAAAGCATGATCGCGCCAAGGCGAGGGCCGGTTTTGCAAGAGATCGTGCCCAAGCTGGATGACACACGCTGAACGAAGGCAGATCAAGGTGAGTCAGCCGGATCACATCATCGTCGGCAGCGGCATCAACGCGCTGGTCTGCGCGGCGATGCTCGGCGGCAAGGGCGCCAAGGTGCTCGTCCTCGAGCGCAACGACCGCATCGGCGGCTGCGTGCGCACCGAGGAGATCACCGCGCCCGGCTTCATCCATGACGTGATGGCGACCACCTTTGTGCTTTTCATCACCTCGCCGGCCTTTGCAGCGTTGGGCGCCGACCTCGCCCGGCACGGGCTGGAGTTCTGCCACACGAGCACGCCGACCGGCGTGCTGCGGCCAGACGGCAGCCATGCCGTGCTCGGCACCGACCGTGCCGCCAACATTGCCGCCCTGAACGCGATCGCGGCGGGTGACGGCGACCGGCACGCTAGCGATGTCGGCGGCATCGAACGCAATGCCGGCCTGCTGTTCGGCCTGCTCGGCGGCAGCCTTTGGTCCTACCCGACGGCGAAGCTGCTGGCGGGCGAAGCCTGGCGGCGAAAGCCGCGCGATCTCGCCGCCTTTCTCGGCGAAGCCCTGGTGCCGGCGCGCGGCTGGCTGGAAAGCACCTACCGGTCGGAGACCATCCGCGCGCTATGGGCGCCTTGGGTGCTGCATGCCGGCCTTGGGCCGGAAGATGCTTTCTCCGGCCAGATCGCCAAGGTCATCGCCTTTGCGCTGGAAGCCGCCGGCGCGCCGATCGTCAAGGGCGGCGCGAAGAACCTGCTGTCGGCCTTCGAGGCGCTGATCACCGAGCGCGGCGGCGTCATTTCCACCGAAGCGGACGTTGCCTCCATCATCCTGACCGGAGGCCGCGCCACCGGCGTTCGGCTGGCGTCGGGCGAAACGGTCCACGCGAAGAAGAGCATCATCTGCTCGGTGACGCCGACGCAGCTCTACGGTCGGCTGCTCGGCAGCGAGGCTCCCAGGGACGATGTCGAGGCGACGCGGAAATACCGCTACGGCAAGGGCAATTTCCAGATCCACTACGCCCTCGACAAGCCGCCGGCATGGCGGGGCGAAGGACTGGACAAGGTGGCCTTGCTGCACCTGACGCCCGGACTGGATGGCGTGTCGAAGGCCTGCAACGAGGCGGCGCGCGGCATGCTGCCGGAGGTGCCGACCATCTGTGTCGGCCAGCCGCATGCGCTTGATCCCTCACGCTGCCCGCAGGGCAAGGCGATCCTGTGGCTGCAGCTCCCCGAGGCGCCCCGGCATATCAAGGGCGACGCCGCCGGCAGGCTGCAGGCACCCGCTGACGGGCAATGGACCGAAGCGCTGCGCGAGGCCTATGCCGATCGTGTCGAAGCGATCCTCGCCAACCATATCGACGGCTTCAAGGGCAGTGTGATTGCGCGCCGCGCCTATTCTCCGGCTGATCTGGAAGCGATGAACATCAATCTGGTCGGCGGCGACCCCTATGGCGGCTCGTCGACCCTCGACCAGTCGTTCCTGTGGCGGCCGTTCAAGGCCAGCCGCAACCACCAGACCGGCATCAAGGGCCTTTACCACATCGGCGCCTCGACCCATCCGGGCGCCGGCCTGGGCGGCGGCTCCGGCTTTCTCCTGGCGGGGAGGCTGTGATGGAACAGAAGGTCGCGGAAAGGCGCCAGCGCATCTCGACCCTGGGGCAGATCGGCCTGCAACAATTCGCGCCCTATCTGATGAACCGCATCATGGGTCGCTACAACGCCACCTTGCGCGACGATTTTCGCAAGCAGGGCCTGACCATTCCGCAGGTGCGCACGCTTGCCGTGCTGTCAGTCACCGACGGCGTCACCGTCAACGACCTCTCGGTCTATACGGTCATCGAGCAGTCGACCTTGAGCCGGACGCTCGACACGCTGGAGGGGCAAGGGTTTGTGCGGCGCGAGCAAGGGGTCACCGACAGCCGTATCCGCCATGTGTTCCTGACCGACGATGGCCGCGCCGAGTTCGCGCGCGCCTGGCCGGCCATGCATGACGCGTTCGAGGCGATGTTCGACGATGTCGACGATGCCGAATACGCGGCGCTGATCGCGACGCTGCAGAAGATGCTGAAGAACATTCGCAAGCACGACATCTAGATGTACGCACCGCCGGCGCGCCCGGCGGTAACGGAAGGAGGCCGACATGGCCGAACGGTCTTTTGCCAAGGAAGTCGAGAAGCTCCGGCTCGGCGCCGGCGAGGAGTTTGCCGGTGAAGGCATCCTCGCCATCACCAAGGCGCTGCTGCAATGCGGCGTCGGCTATGTCGGCGGCTACCAGGGCGCGCCGATCAGCCATCTTATGGACGTGCTGGCCGACGCGCAGGACATCCTGGGCGAGCTCGGCGTGCATTTCGAGGCGAGCGCCTCGGAAGCGACCGCCACCGCCATGCTGGCGGCCTCGGTGCATTACCCGATCCGCGGTGCGGCAACCTTCAAGTCGACCGTCGGCACCAATGTCGCCTCCGATGCGCTCGCCAATCTCGCATCTGGCGGCGTCACCGGCGGCGCGCTGATCATTGTCGGCGAGGATTATGGCGAGGGCTCCTCGATCATGCAGGAGCGCAGCCATGCCTTCGCCATGAAGAGCCAGGTCTGGCTGCTCGATCCGCGCCCGAACCTGCCGTCGATCGTCAAGGCAGTGGAGGACGGTTTCGAGCTGTCCGAGATTTCCAACACGCCGGTGATGCTGCAGGTGCGCATCCGCTGCTGCCACGTGCATGGCCATTTCATCGCCAAGGACAACAAGCGGCCGCCGATGACGGTGGCCGATGCGCTCGACGCGCCGCGCCGCGACACCGGCCGCATCGTGCTGCCGCCCGCCTCCTTCCTGCACGAGAAGGAAAAGGTGCAGAAGCGCTGGCCGGCGGCGGTGGATTTCATCCGCAAGAACCGGATCAACGAATTCTTCGGCTCGGATCATGGCTCGGTCGGCATCGTCATGCAGGGCGGCATGTACAATTCGGTCATCCGCGCGCTGCAGCGTCTCGGCCTTGCCGACACCTACGGCGACACCGACGTGCCGCTCTACGTGCTCAACGCCGTCTATCCCCTGGTCGACGACGAGTTCCTGTCCTTCTGCGAGGGCCAGCAGTCGGTGCTCGTCGTCGAGGAAGGCCAGCCCAACTACATCGAGCAGGCCTTTGCTTCGATGCTGCACAAGGCCGGGCGCGGCACCAGGCTGGTCGGCAAGGAGCATCTGCCGATGGCCGGCGAATATACCGGCCAGGTCATGCTCGACGGCATCGGCGCTTTCTTGCGGGCTGAAGCACCGCATCTGCTGCCGGGCGAGGTGCGCGCCCCCAACAAGGTTGGCGATGGCGTCGACACCGCGGACCTGATCAACGTGGTTCCCGGCCGCCCGCCGGGTTTCTGCGTCGGCTGCCCGGAGCGGCCGATCTTTGCCGCCACCAAGCTGGTCGAGCAGGAGCTCGGCAAGCACCACATCGCCTCCGACATCGGCTGTCATCTGTTCTCGATCATGCCGCCTTTCGAACTCGGCGCCACCACCATGGGCTACGGGCTGGGGCCGGCTTCCGCCTCGGCGTTCAATTCGCCGGACGCCCGGCACCGCTCGATCTCCTTCGTCGGCGATGGCGGCTTCTGGCACAACGGCCTGACCTCCTCGATCGGCAATGCGGTGTTCAACAAGAACGACGGCGTCATCGTCATCGTCGACAACTTCTACTCGGCCGCCACGGGCGGGCAGGACATTCTCTCATCCCGCGCCGGCAACAAGACCAAGTCGACGAAGCATCCGATCACCGAGGCGGTGAAAGGCATGGGCGTCAAATGGCTGCGCCATGTCGACCGTACTTATGACGTGACCAGGATGCAGGACACTTTGCGCGAGGCGCTGACCACCGACGAGAAGGGACCGAAGGTCATCGTCGCCTCGTCCGAATGCATGCTCAACCGGCAGCGCCGCGAAAAGCCGCTGGTCGACAAGGCGATCAGGGGCGGCGAGCGGGTGGTGAAACCGAAGTTCGGCGTCGACGAGGACATCTGCACCGGCGACCACGCCTGCATGCGGCTGTCCGGCTGCCCCTCGCTGTCGGTGAAGTCGCTCGACGATCCGCTGCGCGACGATCCGGTGGCGCATATCGACCAGAGCTGCGTCGGCTGCGGCAATTGCGGCGAGGTCGCCGATGCGGCGGTGCTCTGCCCGTCCTTCTATCGCGCCGACGTCGTGCACAATCCGAGCCGCTGGGACCGCTTTCTCGAAGCGGCACGGCGCGCTGCCATCAGCCTCTTGCAGCGCCGCCGCGAAAGCCGGCGCCTGACCTTCGCCGATGCTTGACGCTGTCCCTCCATTTCGCTCGCGCGCCGGCGCTCAGGGTGACGAGCGCGTCATCAAGCTTGCCGTGCTGGCGGTCGGTGGCCAGGGCGGCGGCGTGCTGGCCGACTGGATCACCGACGTCGCCGAGCGCAATGGCTATGTCGCGCAATCGACCTCGGTCGCCGGCGTCGCCCAGCGCACCGGCGCCACCATCTACTATGTCGAGATGGCACGCGACACCGGCCGGTTGCCGGTCTTCGCCCTGTCACCCTCGCAAGGCGATGTCGACATCCTGATCGCGGCGGAATTGATGGAAGCCGGCCGCGCCATCATCCGCGGCTTCGTCACGCCCGAGCGCACCACGCTGATCGCTTCGTCGCACCGCATCGCCGCCGTGTCGGAAAAGATCGAGCCGGGTGACGGCCGGGCCTCGTCCTCCAAGGTGCATGCGACGGCGGAGGCCGCATCGAAGCGCTTCATCGCTTTCGACATGGAAAAGATCGCCGCCGACAACGGCTCGATGATCTCGGCCAGCCTGCTTGGCGCGCTGGCGGGGTCCGACGCGCTGCCGTTCTCTCGTGAGAGCTACGAGCAGGCGATCGGTGCCGGTGGCCGGGGCGTCAGGGCCAGCCTTGCCGCCTTCGGCGCCGCCCACGATCGCGCGCGCGGCACGGCGGTGCCGGCGCAAAAGGAGGCAAAGCCGAAAGCCGTCGTGCCCGGGCTTGATGCGGCCGGGAATGTCAGTGGTCCGGAAAGTCTGCTGAAAGGCTGGCAGGCCTTGGCCACCCGTGTCGGCGCCCTGCCGGAGCCTCTGCGCGACATGGCGCTTCGCGGCTTGAAAAAGGTCGTCGACTATCAGGACATCGCCTATGGTGACGAGTATCTCGACCGTCTGGACCGCGCCGTCGCGCTGGACAGCGCCGACCATGGCTATGCGCTGTCGATCGCGGCCGCGAAGCATCTGGCCAACGCCCTGTGCTACGACGACATGATCCGCGTTGCCGACCTGAAGACGCGCTCGACGCGCGACAGGCGGGTGCGCCGCGAGGTCGGCGTCAGGGACGGCTCGATCCTGCAGGTGACCGAATATTTCCATCCGCGCATCGAGGAGTTTTGCGGCACGCTGCCGGCAAGCCTGGGCAGCTACATCGAGAACCGGCCGAAGCTCGCCGCGTTCCTCGACCGCCGCATCAACCACGGCCGCCGCATCCGCACCGACAGTTTCGCCGGCTTTGCCGCGCTGTGGTTCATCGGCGGCCTGCGCCGCTGGCGCCGCCGCCTGCTGCGCCACAAGGTCGAGATCGCCCATCTCGACCGCTGGTATGCGCTGGCGCTCGGCTATGTGCCCGCTGACTACGCGCTGGCCGTCGAGATCCTCAACTGCCGCCGGCTTATCAAGGGCTACAGCGACACCCATGTCCGCGCGCAATCGAAATTCGACCGGGTGCTGTCGGCGCTCGATCTGGTCAAGGGCCGCACGGACGCCGCCGACTGGATCCGGCGCCTGCGCGAGATGGCGCTGAAGGACGAGAAGGGCGACATGCTCGACGGCGCTCTGAAGACGGTGGCGTCGCTCGACGACAACACAGCCCGCTAGCGTCGTGCCGCTCTTCAGCCGTCACGCGAGAAGATCCCGTATCGGCTTCACCGCGTTGGACTCGGGAAACACTTTGTCGCCGGAGCAGAGCCGGCTTCAAGCCCGGCCAGTCGGCGATGGCGCGGCCGCCCTTGATCGCGCCATCGGCCAGCAACACCACGGTGCCGGGTGCCATTGATCTGGGCCGTGCGTTTAAACTCGAGACCAACGAGCAAGGTGGCGGGCCGGCGCGGTGGCCGGCCCGCGCATTCTCACCAGCGATGCCAGCGGTGCCAGTGACGGTGCGGATGCCAGACATAGAAGGTCGGCCCATGCCGATAGTGGTAACGAGGGTAGACCACCACACGGTTGGGGACGCAGCGTCCCCAGGGATTGGGATGCCAGCCAGGCCCGCAGCCCCAGGCGACATGCTCGACCAGCGCCGGCGCGGCAGGGGCGAGCGGCACCATCGGCATTGCCGAGGATGCCGCAACCGTCGCAACGGTTCCGGTCACCGCGAGAGCGGCGGCGATCGCGTATTTTGTCAGACGATTCATGTCATGCTCCGAGTGTTTCCGAGGTTGAAAACCTGTTCGAACCACACAGGTCCGGCAGGTCTGCCCTTCTCCCGGTTAAACGGCGGCGTTGGCATTTTCCGTCGCTCGTCACGGCGATTTCTTTGGCGTGGCGGACGGTTGCTGGCCGCCGCGCCGCATCAGTCCCTCCGCCAGTGCACGACGACCCTCGGCGGAGCCAGCCGCCGCGTACTCGACGATGCGCTGTTCCAGCCGCGCGCGGACGGTGACGTCGGCATTGCGGGCCCGCTCCAGCGCCGCCGACAGGGCGGTCGTGTCCAGAACCGGCTGTTGCAGCAGGTCCGCTGCTTCCCGCCTTGCCTGCTGTCCGTCGAGAATGACCTGACGCGACTCACGGCGAACTTCGCGCAGGGCCTTGCGGAATGTCGTGCGATCCTGCTCGGGAAGCCGGCCACCGGCCGCCTCCAGGAAATAGCCCTGGCCCGACTTGCCGTTTCGGATCCAGACGGCACCGCCTGCAAGCGCCCCAGCCAGGAAGACGTTGAGCACCAGCGACGCGATGATGAGGTTGCGGCTCATGCTCATAGGTCTTCCTCGATCGTGTCGCCGTCGGGCCCGGCATCGCCGAACGCCGTCGCATTGGCATCCAGGACATAATGATCGGGCTGGACTTCGGGCGTGACGACGGTCACCAGGGCCAGTCCGGCGACGGCGCCGGCCAGACCAATAGCGGCAAGCGCCAGCCCCATCCGCCAGAACAGCCGACGCCGGCGCTGAACGAGGTGCCGGCCGGCGGCCTGCAGGATGCTGCCGTGCAAGGCCTTGCCGGGCGCCTCGACGGCATAGCTGTCCAGCTGCGCGTCAAGATTTCCGGCGTGCCTCAAGATGGCCTCGCCCGTCTCGCTTGGGGCAAAGGTCGCGCCTGCCATCCGTTCGGCCTCCGGCCATCGCCGCAAGTCACTGCCATAGGCTGCGGCCAGGGCCGCAAAGCGCCTGGCATCCATTGCCGGTTCGTCCTCGGTGTCTTCAGCCATCTGTTTTCCCCTTGCCCGTTGGTGCCGCGTCCCAGTGCGGTGTCGGAACGGCGGCAGCCGACCACCAGGCAGCGGCCGCAAGGCGGGATGAACGCCGCGCGGTCATGGTCGCCCGGTTCTCACCCATCGGCGCCATCCCTGGCCAGGATTACCTGCAGCGACCGCCGGCCGCGCGAAAGCAGGCTCTCCAGGGCGTCGACGCTGATTTGCAAGGTCGCTGCCGCCTCGATGTTGGACATCTCCTGATAATAGACCAGGATGATCGCCTCGCGCTGGCGCGGCGCTATGCCTTGCATTGCCCGTTCGACCCGCTGCGCGTCTTCCCGCGGATGGGAATCGGGAAGCGCTGCGGGATCGGCCACGTCCGGCACATCGTCGGTTACCCATTCGCGCCTGCGGCGCAGCCGGTCGTAGCAGAGGTTTAGCGTCACCCGGTGGACCCAGGTGTCGAAACGCGCATTGCCACGCCGCCAGCTCGAAGCATGGCGCCAGATCCGCACGAAGGCTTCCTGCGCGACATCCTCGGCCTCCGCCGCATCGCCGAGCATGCGCGCGGCCAGCGCCAGGATGCGCGGCAGCTTGCGCGCAACCAGGCTTTGCACGGCTGCCGGGTCGCCGGCGCCGACACGGCGAACCAGCTCCTCGTCCGGATCGGCGCTCATCAGTTGGCGCACTCCTGATGGTCATCGCGCGTCATTGCCTCTTGGTCATTGCCCCTGTTTGGGAGCGGTTTTATGGCCTGGCATTTCATCGGCCGTCAGAACGCCGTCGGCATTCTTGTCCAGCTTGGCAAAGCGCTTGGCGAAGAACGCATCGAGTTCGGCGCGGTCAATGAAGCCGTCATGGTTGGAATCGATACGGGCGAAGGATTTGGCGGGGTCGCCCTTGCCGGTGCGTTTGGCCTGGAAGGCTGTCCATTCCGCCAGGCTGATCTTGCCGTCGCCGTCGGTGTCGGCCGCCAGGATCGCCTTCTCGCGCCGCTTCTGGAATTTGGCCAGCGTGATCTCAGACCTCGCCGGGGCAGCCGGCGCGGCAGCCGGCGGCGTTGGGGCGGCAGCCGGCGGCGTGGGGGCGGTGGTCGGCGGCGTCGGGGCAGGGAGCTGTGTCGTTGTCTGGGCGAGAGCCGCAACGGTCTGCAGGCTCAAGGCAGCGGCAAGTATCGAACGGCGGATCATGCTTTGCGTCTCCGGTTGGCGCGGTACCGACGGCTTGTGCCGTGGTCACGCTTCCACCGTTAAACGCCGCGACGAGCGAAATCCGTCGGTCGCGCCTGCTGATCCTTTCACGCGGCCGGACGCGCCGCTTCCGCGCGAGTTCCGCCGGCCGCCGCGATGACGCGCGTCAAACCCGGCGCCTCGCCTTTGCTCTCAGCCGAGGCCGCGTCGCTGTGGCCTAGTTTGATTGGTCGGCCACCACCAGCTGCTCGGGCTTGAACGCGGCATGTTGCGGGGTCCACACCTCGCCTTCGCGATTGAACCAGTGGCACAGATACATGCCAGAGGCCGCGCCATCGCTTACCGTCATCCTGGGGCCTCCGGACTTCAACTTGACGATGTCCCCGGTCCTGAAACTGTTGGACATTTTCGACCTCCCATTCTGAGGACCCGAGTTTCACACCAAACCGGGGGTCTCGACAATGGCGGATGACCTTCGCCGGCGTCGCGATCCTTTGCTCCAGCAGCGGCGGGAATGCTCGATGCGGCACGCGACGAGATGACAGGAATGGAAGGGAAATGGTGCCGCTTGCGTGACTCGAACACGCGACCCCCGCATTACGAATGCGGTGCTCTACCAACTGAGCTAAAGCGGCCCCGGGAAGCCAAGGCCTCCAGGATGGGCTGGGTGATAGACTCAACCGGCCGCGAATTCAAGATGCGACTTGCCATTTCATGCGGGGTGTCGTGCCGCCGTCGAAAGCCGGCCGCCGCACCCTCGCCAATTGGTCGCGAAGGGATGGCTCGGCAGGATTGATATCTCCATGCGCGGGAAATTAGATGAAACATGCTGATTTCGTTGTCGGATCACTGCCGGAATGGACTTTGCACACCTCGGCAAGGCAGAATGCGCCGCTCGCCCGTTGATTGATTGGTCGCCTGCGGCTAACGATCATGGCAAGGTTGGGCAAACGTGCAGAGGGACCCGCTTGGACGCGATCGAAAAAGCGATCCGGAACGCCTTGGAGAAGGGCAATGCCGAGGACCGCGCGTTCCGCGAAAAGGTCTATCGATCGGCTTTCGCCGCGCTCGACCGCGCGCTCCAGGCCAACCCTGGTGTAACAGTCGAGGTCGCCATCAATCGCCGCAAGTCGATACAGGCGAAAATCACCGAAATCGAATCCGAGTACCTGCCGGCGGTGCCGGATGTCGCGCCGCGGGGCGATGCCCCGGCGGTCGAGCTTGCGGCCGATGCCGCACCCACGGTCGAGACTGGCCGGGCGGCGCCATCGCCTGCTGTCGACGGACCTGTGCAATCCGGCTCCGATGCGCCGCACTTGCGCGTGCTGCCCGTCGTTCCCGACATCATGCCGGACACGACTCTTCCCGGCGTGCCGGCCATCGACATGTCGGCGCCGGCCTCGGCGCAAGCCGCGGCCGAAGTGGCGCCCGATCGCGATGAACGGCGCATAAGGGGGCGTCGCCTGCCGCTGACCGGCATCTTCCTCGGCGTGACGCTGCTTGCCGCAATTGGCATCGGCCTGTTCTTCGCCATGCAGACCGGCGTGTTCAAGACGCCGGCGCAACTCGACACCGCGCCGCCGCAAGCGCCGCCGACGGTCGAGGACGACGATTTCACGCCAGCCGATGGCGAAACCGGACCGGCAAAGCCGGGTGCGGCGGACCAGTCGCGTGACTGGATCAATGTGTTCTCGCCGACCGACCCGACGCATGTCAGCGCCCCGTCGGATGCCAAGGCCGAGGTGATGAAGGACGACACCGGGTCGTTCCTGCGCATCCAGTCCGGCGCCTCCGGTTCGGCGATCAGCTTCGATGTCGGGCAAGGCGTGCTGGAGAAGCTCGCCGGCAAGCATGCCGTGTTCGACATCATCGCCCGTTCCGAAGAAGGCAAGGAGACGCAGATGTCCGTCGACTGCAATTTCGGCGAACTCGGCGACTGCGGCCGCAAGCGCTATGCGGTCGGCCAGCAGCAGAACGAATATCTGTTCGACGTGAAGTTTCCCGACAAGCACCCGGGCTCGGCCGGCACGATCGCCATCAATTCCGATTTCGACAAGCAGGGCAAGGCCGCGGACATCTACGAAATCCGCGTTTCGGTTGAGCCGTAAGAGCATCCGGTGCCGGACGAAGTGGACTAGCGGTCGAGCAGCGCCCGCAGCGTCTCGATACGGTCGGCCTCGTTGGCCGGCTTGTCCCAGCGCAGCCGCGAAATGCGGGGGAAGCGCATGGCGACGCCGGATTTGTGCCGGGTCGAGCGGTTGAGCCCCTCGAAGGCGACTTCCAGCACGAGGCCGTTGTCGCGGTCGGCCCGCACCGAACGCACCGGTCCGAAGCGTTCGATGGTGTTGTCGCGGACATATTTGTCGATCTGCTTCAGCTCCTCATCGGTGAAGCCGAAATAGGCCTTGCCGACCGGCACCAGTTCCTCCTCGCCTTCCCCGCCGGACCAGACGCCGAACGTGTAGTCCGAGTAGAAACTCGAGCGCTTGCCATGGCCGCGTTGGGCGTACATCAGCACCGCATCCACCGTGTGCGGATCGCGTTTCCACTTGAACCAGGGACCTTTCGGCCGGCCGGCGACATAAGGTGAGTCCCAGCGCTTCAGCATCACGCCTTCGATGACCGGGTGCGGCGGCGCCCGGCGCAGGTCCTCCAGCGCTTGCCAATCCTCGAACTGGACGAACGGCGAAAGATCGAAGCGGCTCGGATCGAGCGTCTGCACGAAGGTTTCGAGACGGCCGCGCCGCTCGCGAAACGGCAAGGCGCGCAGATCCTCGTCGCCGATCTGCAGCAAATCGTAGCAGCGCATGAACGCCGGGTACTGTTGCTGCATCTTCGCGGTCACCGTCTTGCGGTTCAGCCGCTGCTGCAGATCCGAGAAGGTTCCCGTCGTCTCTCGGGGATCGCCGACCAGCAGTTCGCCGTCGAGGACAGCGGAAAAATGCATGGCGTCGGCGAGGTCTGGAAAGGCGCCGGAGACATCGTCGCCGGTGCGCGAATAGAGCCGGCGACTGCCGCCTTCGGCTGCCGCCTGGACACGGATGCCGTCCCATTTCCACTCGGCCGCATAGTCCGCGGGGTCGAGCTTGTCGAGATCGCCATCGCCGACCGGGTTCGACAGCATCACCGGTTTGAACAGCGCCATCGCCGTGCTTTGTGGTTTTTCGGCCTTGCCTTCCAGCCACGCGAACAGTGCCGTGTAAGGCGGCGACAGTCCGTGCCAGAGCTCCTCGATCTCCGCGACATCGACCTTGCCGAAATCCGCCAGAGCCTGTTTGGCAAGCCGCGCCGATACGCCGATCCGCAGGCCCCCGGTGACCAGCTTGATGATGGCAAAGCGCGCCGAGACGCCGGCGCTGTCGAGCAGCCCGGCCAGCACCTTCGGTCCATCGGAGCGGCTTGCCGACTGCAGTTTCCCCACGACCTCGCCAAGCGTCGGCTCACGGTTCGGAATGTGTCCGGGCGATTGCGGCCAGACCAGCGATACCGTTTCTGCGAGATCGCCGACATAGTCGTAGGAATAGCCGAACAGCACCGGGTCCATGCGTTCGCTGACCAAACCACGCAGCATCGCCGGCTTGACCGCGGCTATATTGAGGTCACCGGTGATGGCGGCCAGCGCCAGGCCGCGGTCGGGATCCTCGACGCTGCGGAAATAGTCGGTCAGCAAGGTCAGCTTGCCGTTACGCGACGGTGTCAGCACGAGGCGGTCGAGAAGCTCGGCGAAGCGGTTCATGCCATCAATCGCCCTCGTCCTCATAGCCGACAAGGTGCAATGGCCGGGCGGCTATGCCTTCGAGTTCGCACCAGCGCACCAGCGCTTCCTCGCGGCCATGCGTCACCCAGATCTCCTCGGCTCCGGTCTCCTTGATGGTGCCGGTCAGCTCGTCCCAGTCGGCATGGTCCGAGATGATCAGCGGCAGTTCGACGCCGCCTTGCTTGGCGCGCTGGCGGATGCGCATCCAGCCCGACGCGAAGCAGGATATCGGATCGGGAAAGCGCCGCGCCCAGCGGTCGGCGAAGGCCGACGGCGGGCCAACGACGATGGCGCCGGCGAAATCATCCTTGCCGCCCTCCACCGTTGCCGGTTCGAGCGTCCCGAGGTCGATGCCCTGGCCCTGGTAGTACTCGCTGAGTCTCGCCAGCGCGCCGTGGATGTAGATCGGCCTGTCGTAACCGGCGTCGCGCAACAGCCGCATCACCCGCTGCGCCTTCCCCAACGCATAGGCGCCGACTAGATGCGAGCGCTCGGGGAACTGCGCCGCCGATTTCAGCAGTCGCGCGATCTCCTCGGTGTCGGGCGGATGGCGGAACACCGGCAGGCCGAAGGTTGCCTCGGTGATGAACACGTCGCACCGGATCGGCTCGAATGGCCGACACGTCGCGTCCTTCTGTCGCTTGTAGTCGCCGGAAGCGACGATGCGCGTGCCCTGGTGCTCGACGGCGATCTGCGCCGAGCCCAGCACATGACCGGCCGGATGGAAGCTGACGCTGACGCCGTTGAGGGCAATCGTCTCGCCGAGCCGTGCTGCTTGCGTCGTGTCGGCAAAATGCTCGCCATAGCGCAGGCCCATGATGTCCAGCGTCTGCTGCGTCGCCAGTACCGAGCGGTGGCCGGAACGCGCATGGTCGGAATGGCCGTGCGTGATCAGCGCCCGGTCGACCGGCCGCACCGGGTCGATGAAGAAGTCGCCCGGCGGGCAATAGAGGCCTTCGGGCCGGGGATGAAGCAGGTCTCTGGCGCGCATGTTTCTCCAAGATAGGATATAATTCCGCCACGGGAAGCCTGTTGTCAGAGACTGCTGACTCGCGCATACGGCATCGCCGGCTGCATTTGCCGACAGGACCCATCGCCATGAAACCGCTACAGGCCTCGTCAGGCGACTTGAACGCCGATCGCCGCGCCGATTATGCCGAGATGCTCCACGCGGATGGTGATCATGCGGCGGCGGCGGAATTGCTGCTCGGCGCACTGGAGCTGACGCCACAATGGGCGATGGGCTGGTTTCGCCTCGGCGAAATGCAGCAGGCTGCGGGTGCGCCGGACCTGGCTGCGCAGGCGTGGACGATGTCGCTGCAACTCGATCCGACGGATCGTCAGGGGGCTGCATTGAACCTGCAATTGATCGGCAAGGCGCCGGCCGCCGCCGCGCTCCCCAGTGCCTTCGTCGAGACGCTGTTCGACCACTACGCCGAGAGCTTCGATGAATCACTGGTCGAGAAGCTGGGTTACCGGCTGCCGCAGTTGCTCGATCAGGCCATCCGGACGGCAAGGCCGGGCCGCTTCCCGCTGGCGCTCGATCTCGGCTGCGGCACCGGCCTGATGGGGCAAAGGCTGCGGCCGATCGCCGACCGGCTGGAGGGTTACGACATTTCGGCCAGGATGCTGAAGCAGGCGCGTGCCAAGGGCGTCTACGATTTCCTGGGCAAGGCCGATTTGCGGGATTTTTCCTATGCCGGCCCGAAAGCCAAACTGGTGACGGTGGCCGATGTCTTCATCTATGTCGGCGCGCTGGACGGCGTGGTGAAGACGATTGCCGGCTTGCTGACCGGGGATGGCCTGTTCGCCTTTTCCGTCGAGAAATTGGCCGGCAATGGCGATTTCGTGTTGCTGCCATCGCGTCGCTACGCCCATTCGCAACATCATGTGCGTGAAGTCCTGGCTGCCAACGGGTTTTCGGTCCTGTCGCTGGAAACAACCGTGATCCGGCAGGATCGCCGGGAACCGGTCGAAGGGTTGGTCGTTGTGGCGGGCAGGCTGCCGGCGGGTTGAATGGCAATCTTGTTTCGTCGTCCTCGCAGGCATCGGCGCTGCGAAAAAAGTCTGATTTGCGTGCGCGACTGATATTTGCGATCTGGTCGCATCAGGGCGGGATATCAGGAGGAGCATATCAGATGCGCTGGAACATGATTGTCTTGGCATCTTGCCTGGCGACCGCCGGCTGCGTGGGCAATTCGATGTCCGAGAGGCAGGATGCCAACATACAGTCCTCCCTGCAATATGACAGCGTCCCGTGCGACCAGTTGCTCGCGCAGCGCGACGGATTGGCGCTGCAATACCATCTGTCGGCGGAAGCCAAGCCGACATTCTCCAACCCGGCGATGGGCTTCGGCCCGTTCACGCCTGACATGCGCTCCAAGGCCAAGCGCGATGCCGACCAGGCGACCGGCGAGATCGATGCCATGAACCGGTCGATCGACCGCCGCGACTGCGGCCACCCGGACAAGCAGAAGAAGTTGGCCCTGCCTGGCTAGGGCATGATCCCGAAAAGTGGAATCCGGTTTTCGGACGCGGCGCTCTAATACCCCGCTTTGCGATCCACCAGATTGTCGAGCTTTTCGCCCCGTTCGAAAGCATCCATCTGGCGCAGCATGATCGGCGCCAGGTGAACGGGGTCGGAGGTCGCGGCCGTGTGTGGCGTCACGAACACCTTGGGATGGCTCCACAACGGACTGGTCTTCGGCAGCGGTTCGACCTCGAACACGTCCAGACTCGCTTCCTTCAGCGTGCCGTCATCCAGCGCCCGCAAAATGTCGGCGTCCTTCTGCAGGCGGCCGCGTCCGGCATTGATCAGCACCGAGCCGCCAAGACCGTTGCGTTTCCTCAACTCCTTCAGCACTCCGTAGTTGATGATGCCACGGGTGTCTGGCGTCAGGGGCAGCAGAACCACCAGGATATCGGTCGCCTTGAGGAAAGGGATCAATCCGGCCTCGCCGGAATAGGTCGCAACCCCGTCCATCGGTCGGTCGCCGCGCGACCAGCCATTGACGGCAAAGCCGAGCGACAAGAGCACCGAGGCTGCGGCGCGGCCGAGATTGCCGAGCCCCATGATGCCGACGGAAATGTCGCTGGCCGGCCTCTGCTGCGGCTCATGCCAGATTTTCTTCGGCTGCTGCGACCGGTAGAGCAGGCCCTGGCGATGGTGATCGAGCACCCGCCATACGACATATTCGGTCATGTACTGGGTAAGGTTGTCGGCGACGACCTTGACGATCGGCACATCGGGCAGGCCGGGATCGGCGAAGATATGGTCGACGCCGGCACCGATCGAGAAGATGGCGCGCAGATTGGGCAGCGACGCCAGAATGTTCGGCTTCTGCTTCCACACCACGGCATAGGTGATCGAGGGGTCTCTGGCGCCATCCGGCTCCAGCACCACCTCGCGTTCCGCCGACAACAGTTCGCGCCAGCGCTGCGGATGAAAGCCGGTGACGGCAAGCAAGATACGGCCTTTTTCCATCGCGATCTTCTAGTCCCTCTTTACGCAAATCACTGGCTGACGATGCCGACCGGGGCCGTCTCTATCTTGAAGGCGGCCGAGATCAACGCCCGAGTATAGTCGGTTTGCGGATTTCCAAAAATCTGCTCTGAGGGGCCTGCTTCGACGATCTTGCCGTTGCGCATGACGATGACGTCATTGGCCAGCGCCCGGATGACCTTGAGGTCGTGGCTGATGAAGAGATAGGCGAGGTCGTGCTTGGCCTGCAGGCTGCGCAACAGGTCGACGACCTGTGCCTGCACGCTCATGTCGAGCGCCGACGTCGGCTCGTCCAGCATGACGAAGCGTGGGTTGAGCACCATGGCGCGGGCGATCGCGACACGCTGGCGCTGGCCGCCGGAAAACTCGTGCGGATAGCGGTTGCGCGTCGCCGGATCGAGGCCGACCTCGTTCAGCACGGCGGCTACTTTGTCGTCGCGCTGGTCGGGCGACAGCTTCGGTTCATGGATCTTGAGGCCTTCCTCGATAATCTCGGCGATCGACATGCGCGGGCTGAGCGAGCCGAACGGGTCCTGGAAGACGATCTGCAACTCGCGCCTGAGCGGCCGCATGGCGTTGAAGGACAATTGGTTGATGTCGTGCCCGTTGAACTGGATGGTCCCGGTCGACGAGATCATGCGCGCCAGCGCCAGGCCGAGCGTCGTCTTGCCCGAGCCGGACTCGCCGACCACCCCGAGCGTCTGGCCGGCACGCACGGTGACATCGATGCCGTCGACCGCCTTCACATTGTCGACCGTGCGGCGGAAGAAGCCCTGCTTGATCGGAAACCAGACCTTGATGTCCTTGCCCGTCATCACCGGCTTGGCGGCGGCATTGGCCGCCGGCGGCTTGCCCTTCGGCTCCGCCGCCAGCAGATGCCGCGTGTAGGCGTGCCGCGGATTGGCGAAGATCTCCTTGGTCGGTCCGGTCTCGACGATCTTGCCCTTGGTCATCACGCAGACCCGGTCGGCAATCTTGCGCACGATGCCGAGATCGTGGGTGATGAACAGCATCGACATGCCCTTGCGGCTTTTCAAGCCGGCCAGCAGTTCGAGGATCTGCGCCTGCACGGTGACGTCGAGCGCCGTCGTCGGCTCGTCGGCGATCAGCAGTTCGGGTTCGTTGGCCAGCGCCATGGCGATCATGACGCGCTGGCGCTGACCGCCGGACAGCTGGTGCGGATAGGCATCGAGCCGCTTCTGCGGATCGCGAATGCCGACCTCGTTGAGCAGTTCCAGCGTACGCGCCTTGGCCGCGCGGTCGGCCATGCCCTGATGCAGCTTCAGGATCTCGACGATTTGATGCTCGATCGTGTGCAGCGGATTGAGCGAGGTCATCGGCTCCTGGAAGATCATGGTGATCTTGTTGCCGCGCACCTGCCGCAACTGCTTCTCGCTCATCGCAAGCAGGTCAGCGCCCCGGAACAGGATTTTTCCCGATGGGTGGCTGGCGCTCGGATAGGGCAAGAGCTTCAGCACCGACAGTGCCGACACCGATTTGCCGGAGCCGGATTCGCCGACGAGCGCCACTGTCTCGCCCCTGGCGATGTCGAAGGAGATGTGGTCGACCGCCATCGACTGGCCGCCGCCCTGGCCGAAGGCGACGCTGAGGTCTTGTACGCTGAGCAGGGGCGCCTCGCTCATCGGAACGTCTTGCGCGGATCGAAGGCGTCGCGCGTCGCCTCGCCGACGAAAACCAGCAGCGACAGCATCAGCGAAATGACGACGAAACCGGAAATGCCGAGCCACGGCGCGTTGAGGTTGCGCTGCGCCTGCTTGAGCAGCTCGCCGAGCGAGGCGGAGCCGGGCGGCAGGCCAAAGCCGAGATAGTCGAGCGAGGTCAGCGTCGAGATCGAGCCGCTGAGCAGGAACGGCAGGAAGGTCAATGTCGCCACCATGGCGTTGGGCAGGAGGTGCCGGAACATGATGGTCAGGTTGGGCACGCCGAGCGAGCGGGCCGCGTTGACATACTCGAAGTTACGGGCGCGCAGGAATTCGGCCCGCACCACGCCGACCAGCGCCACCCAGGAGAACAGAAGCATCAGCCCGAGCAGGATGAAGAAGCCCGGCGGCAGGATGGCGGCGACGATGAGCAGGAGATAGAGCACCGGGATCGCCGACCAGATTTCGATGAAGCGCTGGAACAGCAGATCGGTCCAGCCGCCGAAATAGCCTTGCAGGGCGCCTGCCGCGACGCCGATCAATGCCGAGCCGGCGGTCAGGATCAGGCCGAACAGCACCGAAATGCGGAAGCCGTAGATGACGCGCGCCAGCACGTCGCGTGCCTGGTCGTCGGTGCCAAGCCAGTTCCAATTGCCGACGATGCAGGCCGGGTCGGCCGCGCCTTGCGGGTACTGGCTGCAGCGTGTCTTGGCGTCGTACTCCCAGGACGGCTTGGCGGGCGCGGCTTCCGGAATGGCGTTGTTGACGGTCTGGTAGGAGTAGCGCACCGGCGGCCAGATCATCCAGCCATTGGCGTTGATCTCGTCCTGGATCACCGGGTCGCGATAGTCGGTGACGGCATAGAAGCCGCCGAACTTTTCCTCGGGGTAGGCGACCAGCACCGGAAACAGGATCTCGCCCTTGTAGGAAGCGATGATCGGCTTGTCGTTGGCGATGAATTCGGCAAACAGCGACAGCACGAACAGGACGAGGAAGATCCACAGCGACCAGAAACCGCGCCGGTTGGCCTTGAAATTCTGCAGGCGGCGCTTGTTGAGCGGCGACAGGAAGGGCCGCTTGATCCGCGCGGGCGCCGTCTCCGCACTGGCGCTGGCCTCCGACATCAGACGTCTCTCCGCTCGAAATCGATGCGCGGATCGACCCAGGTGTAGAGCAGGTCGGACAGCAATCCGACGAACAGGCCGAGAAGCGAGAAGATGTAGAGATTGGCGAACACCACGGGATAGTCGCGTTCGACCACCGACCTGAAACCGAGCAGGCCGAGGCCATCGAGCGAAAAGATGTTCTCGATCAGCAGCGAGCCGGTGAAGAAGGCCGAGATGAAGGCGCCCGGAAAACCGGCGATGACGATCAGCATGGCGTTGCGGAAGACGTGGCCGTAGAGCACCTGCCGTTCCGACAGGCCCTTGGCGCGCGCGGTCACCACATACTGCTTGCGGATCTCTTCCAGGAACGAGTTCTTGGTCAACAGCGTCGTGGTGGCGAAGGCCGACAGCACCAGCGCCGTCAGCGGCAAGGTCATGTGCCAGAAATAGTCGACGATCTTGCCCCACCAGGACAGCTGATCCCAATTGTCGGAGGTCAGGCCGCGCAGCGGAAACCAGTCCCAGAAGGATCCGCCGGCAAACAGCACCATCAGCAGGATGCCGAACAGGAAGCCTGGAATGGCATAGCCGATAATGACGACGCCGCTGGTCCAGACGTCGAACGGACTGCCATCCTTGACCGCCTTGCGGATGCCGAGCGGGATCGAGATCATGTAGGAGAGAAGCGTGATCCAAAGCCCGATCGAAATCGACACCGGCATTTTTTCCCGGATCAGGTCGAGCACCGAGATGTCGCGGAAATAGCTGTCGCCGAAATCGAAGCGGGCGTAGTTCCACAGCATCATGCCAAACCGCTCGAGCGGTGGCTTGTCGAAGCCGAACTGCTTTTCCAGCTTCTTGATGAATTCCGGATCGAGGCCCTGCGCGCCGCGATATTTCGAACCGACGTCGCCGGCGACATCCAAATTGCCACCGCCCACGTCGCCACCGCCGCCGCCGAGGCGATCGCTGCCGCCCTGGTTGGTCAGTTTGGCGATGACCTGCTCGACCGGACCGCCGGGTGCGAACTGGATGACGGCGAAGGATATCGCCATGATGCCGAACAGGGTCGGGATCATCAGAAGGATGCGGCGCAGGATATAGGCGCCCATCAGGCTTTCTGCCCTCGTTGGACTGATATCTCAGCCTTTGCCAATTTTTGCCGCCTTGCCCTTATCGAACCACCACAGCGCCTCGACCGGAAAGCCGAAATCGGGCTTCTGTTCGGGAAAGCCGAACATGTCCCAATAGGCGCTTCGGTGATTCGCCAGGAACCAACTAGGAATCCAATCGCGCCGCGCGCGCAAGACCCGGTCGAGCGCCCGCATCGTCACGGTCAGGGTTTCACGATCCTTTGCGGCGCCCACGGCATCGATCAGCGTGTCGATCGCCGGGTCTGCGACACCCGGCAAATTGCGCGAGCCGGAGACGTTGGCGGTGCTCGAGTGGAAGAAGACTTCGAGATCGTCGCGCGTCGGCGTCGCGCTGAACGAGAAGGCGGCCGACAGCAGATCGAAATCGAACGTCGCTTGTCTGGACTGGTATTGCGCCGAATCCACCAGTCGGATGGTGGCATCGATGCCGATCGCCTTCATGTTGGCGACCCAGGGCGAATAGATCTGCACAAAGGTGTCGTCATCGACCATGAACTCGGCCGAGAGTCTGCTGCCCTTGTCGTTGACGACAAAGTCGCCCGACCGTTTCCAGCCCGCGGCGCCAAGAAGCTTTGCCGCCTGGCCAAGCAGTTTGCGGTCGCGGCCGGAGCCGTCGGATGCGGGCTGCGCCACGGCCTCGCCGAAGACTTCCGCCGGAAGCTGGCTGCGCAGCGGTTCCAGCAGGGCCAGTTCTGCCGGCGAAGGCGGCCCTTCGGCGCGGAAGGCCGATTTCTCGAAGCAGGATTGCGAGCGTTCGTAGGAGCCGTAGAAGAAATTGCGACGCGTCCATTCGAAGTCGAAGCACAGTGCGATCGCCTGCCGCACCCGCGCGTCGCGAAACTGTTCGCGCCGTTGATTGACCGCGGTCCCCTGCATGGCGGGTTTCTTTTCGGCCGGAAATTCGTGCTTGATCACCTTGCCGGCGGTCAATGCGGGGAAGTCGTAGGCCGTGGCCCAGACGCGCGAGGTGAATTCTTCGCGATAGGTGATCTCGCCCTTCTTGAAGGCTTCGAAGCCGGCCGTGCGGTTCTGATAGAACTCGATGCGGATGCGATCGAAATTCTGCTGGCCGCGATTGACCGGGAGGTCGCGTCCCCAATAGTCCGCCACACGCTCATACTCGATCCATGCGCCGGCCGAGAAGCTCCCGACCTTGTAGGCGCCGGAGCCAAGTGGCGGGTTCAATTGCGAACTGTCGAACGGGTTTGCCGTGTAGAAAGCCTTCGACAGGATCGGGAACTGCACGATGTTGAGAACGGTGCGGGCGGATTGCTTGCCGGAAAAAGTCAGCCGCAGCGTGCGGTCGTCGACGGCGACGGCGTCGACCATATGCGTCAGCGACAGCGACAGGTCGGGGTGGCCCTTGTCCTTGTAGAGCTTGAAGGTGAAGGCGGCGTCTTGTGCCGTCAGCGGCGTACCGTCGTGGAAGCGGGCCTGCGGGCGAAGCGAGAACGTGAAGCCGTTGCGGTCGTCCGACAGCGTCACTCCGTCGGCGATCTCGCCATAGACGGCGTCCGGCTCGTCGAGCGCCGACACCATCAGCGCATCGAAGCACATCTCCATGCGCGGCGGCGCATCGCCCTTGTTGGCGAAGGAATTGAGCGTGTTGAAGGTCTGCGTGTCCTGGTTGTAGCCCCAGTTCGGTGGGGCGAAATTGAAAATGCCGCCAGTCGGTGCGTCGACGTTGACATAGTCGAAATGTGTGAAATCCGGTTTGTATTTGAGGTCGCCGAAGGCAGACAGGCCGTGCAGCTTGGTGCCGGTCGCGATGTTGGCGAAGGCCCGGCCGGGCAAAAGAGCGGCGGCCGCGGCCGCGCCGCCCAATGCCAGGAAGTCGCGGCGGGGCAGGGCCGCCATCAATTGCCGCCCTTGTATTTGGCCGCCAGCGCCTTCTCCTTGTCGGGGTCGATCCACCAGGAGTCGATATCGGCACCGACATAAGCAGGCTGCTTGTCGGGGAAGCCGAACTTGTTCCAATAGGCCAGCCAGACCGCGGACCGGTGATATTGTGGCAGGACGTAGAAGTTCCACAGCAGGACGCGGTCGAGCGCGTGGGTGGCGGCGACAAGGTCATCGCGGTCGGTGGCGAAGATGATGCGGTCGACCAGCGCGTCGACGATCGGGTCCTTGATGCCCATCAGATTGCGCGAACCTGGCGCATCAGCGGCCTTCGAGCTCCAGAAATCGCGTTGCTCATTGCCGGGCGAATCCGATTGGCCGAACAGGCCCGTGACGACATCGAAATCGAAATTGTTGACGCGGTTGATATACTGGGTCTGGTCGATGATGCGCAAAGTGGCAGCGACACCGATCTTGCGCAGATTGGCGATGTAGGGACTGGCGATCACCTGATCGGTGTCGTTCCAGCCGAGGATCTCGAACTTGAACGGCGCGCCGGTCTTGGCATTGACCATCTTGCCACCTTTGATGACCCATCCGGCCTTGGCGAAAAGATCGACCGCCTGCTTGAGGTACTTCCGTTCCGCTTGCGGCGAATCGTAGACGGGCAGCTTGAATTCCTGGGTGAAGAGTTCGGGCGGCAGCTTGTCGCGGTACTTTTCCAGGATCTCCAGTTCCTTGCCTTGCGGCAATCCGCTCGACGCCAGGTTCGTGCCCTGGAAGTAGCTTGATGTGCGGGTGTTGAAGCCGAAGAACAGGGTGCGGTTCATGCTCTCGAAATCGAACGGGATGGTCAGCGCCTCCCGCACCAGGCGGTCCTGGAACAGCGGCCGCCGCTGGTTGAGGACGAAGCCCTGCATCGGTTCTGGCGACTGGGTCTGGAAGTCCTTCTTGATGACGTCGCCAGTCTGGAATGCCGGGAAATTATAGGCTGTCGCCCATTTGCGCGAGCTGTACTCCCGGTGGATGTCTTCAAGCCCACCCTTGGTGAAGGCCAGCCAGGCGGCATTGTCATCGAGGATATAGGTGTAGCGCCGCCTGTCGAAATTCTCGCGACCGATCTTTACCGGCAGCTTGGCCGCCCAGTAGTCCGGCACGCGTTGCCAGATGATTTCCGAGCCCGGCTTGAAGCTGGCGATCTTGTAGGCGGCCGAGCCGAGCGGAATTTCCAGCGTCGGCTTGGTGACGTCACGCTTTTTGCCGCTGGCATCGGTGCCTTCCCACCAGTGTTTCGGCAGCACGGCGAGATCGCCGATGATCTTGGGCAGTTCGCGGTTGCCCTTCTGGCCGAAATGGAACTCGACCTCGCGGTCGGAGACCGCCACCGCGTCGGTGACATTCTCGAAATAGCGGCTGTATTGCGGGCTGTTGGCCTTCAGCACCTGAAACGACCAGATCACGTCATCGACGGTGATCGGCTGGCCGTCGTGCCATTTCGCGCGCGGGTCGAGCCGGTAGGTCGCCGAGGAATAGTCGGCCGGATATTTGTAGGCATCGGCGATCAGCGGATGGCTGGTGCTGCCTTCGTCCGTGGCCTGCTCCATCAGCGTGTCGTAGAGCAGGCCACCGCCGAACCCGACAAGGCCCGCCGCCGGCGATCCCTGGACGACATAGGGGTTGAAGCTGTCGAAGGTGCCGAGCACCACCGAATTCAGCGTGCCACCCTTGGGCGCATCAGGGTTGACGTAGTCGTAGTGCTGGAAGTTGTCGCCGTATTTGGACTCGCCGATCAGCGATGAGGTGGTGCGCCATTCGTCGGCACGGGTGGTCTGCAGTCCCGCCGCCAGAAGGGCCGCCGCCAGCAACGACTTGAGAAGCGTTCGGCCAACCGTCATGCACTATCCTCTTCGCGATGCCTGTCCCGGATCAGTCCAGAAAGGCAATCTAGATGATTTGGCGCTCGTGAAAACCGCCATGGGCGGCTTTGTCGCCGTATATGCCTCTTTCCTAACGAAAAAGCCGGGCTGAACCCGGCTTTTTCAAGGTCGTCGAAATCACATCTGTTTATTGGGCGGGCGCCGGTGCCGGTGCGGCCGGAGCCGGTGCAGCGGGAGCCGGTGCGGCGGGAGCGGCTGGCGCCGCCGGCTTTGCCGGGGCGGCTGCATCAGCCGGCTTGGCGGGCGCCGTTGCGTCGGCGGCGGCTCCTGGCGCCGGCAGCGGCTTGGGATTGTCCGAAAGCGTACGCAGATAGGCGATGACGTTGGCGCGGTCCTCGTCCTTGGGCAGGCCGGCGAAGCCCATGGCCGTGCCTTTCACGAATTTCTTCGGCGAGGTGATGAAGTGGTTGATGTTGTCGTAGGTCCACTTCTCGGCACCGCCCTTCGAGAATTCCTTCATGCCGGCCGAATAGGCGAAGCCTGCATGTTCGGCGACGGGGCGGTCGACGAGATCCCACAGATCGGGGCCGACCTTGTTCGGGCCGCCCTTTTCACCGGAATGGCAGGCCTGGCATTTCTTGAAGACGGCCGCGCCCGCTTCGACATTGGCGGTCGCCAGCAGGTCGGCGATCGGCTTGGCTTCGGCAGCCGGAGCGGCCGGGCCGCCTTCGGCCGGCTCGGCGGCTTCGATGGCAAAGCCGGGCTTTTCCGGGGGCGGCGAGGCAAACAGCGCATTGGATACAAGGCCGACCGAGAAGACCACGAAAACGGTTCCGAGCAATCCGGCGAGCAGCTTGTTGACTTCGTTGGAATCCATACGCCCCTTGCTCCCTTTTCCGGCGGACAGAACCGTCCACTCCGTCCGTCGGTATCGAGACCTGCCCTCCAGAGCCGGTCAAATCGGGCGGAAACTAGGTCTTTTGCTCGGGCGTTGCAACACCTATAAGGGCGCTTCCAGTGAGACCTTTTGCCACTTTTCCCTTCCTCTCCGAGACGCCCCGCACTTACGATGTCCACGTTGATCCTGATCCCGGCCCGCATGGCCTCGACGCGCCTGCCGGGCAAGCCGCTGGCTGACATCGCCGGCGCGCCGATGATCGTCCATGTCGCCCGCCGCGCCGCCGAGGCCGGCCTCGGCCGGGTGGTGGTGGCGACCGACACGCAAAGCGTGGCGGAAGCGGTGCGCGCGCATGGCTTCGAGGCCGTGATGACGCGCATGGACCACGAATCGGGTTCCGACCGCATCTTCGAAGCGCTGACGATCCTCGATCCCGCAAAAAAGGTCGAAACGATCGTCAACGTGCAGGGCGACCTCCCGACCATCGATCCCGATATAATCGGCGCTTCGCTCAGGCCTTTCGAGAACGCGGCCGTGGACATCGCCACGCTCGGCGTAGAGATCGTCCGCGACGAGGAGAAGACCAACCCGAACGTCGTCAAGATCGTCGGTTCGCCGCTCTCCGGCACGCGGCTGAGGGCGCTTTATTTCACCCGCGCCACCGCGCCATGGGGCGAAGGGCCGCTCTACCATCATGTAGGCCTCTATGCCTACCGCCGCGCCGCGCTCGAACGCTTCGTCGCGCTGAAGCCGTCGCAGCTCGAACGCCGCGAGCGGCTGGAACAACTGCGGGCGCTGGAAGCCGGCATGCGCATCGATGCCGAGATCGTGCGTTCGCTGCCGCTCGGCGTCGACACACCCGAAGACCTAGAACGCGCCAGAACCATCCTTTCGACCTGAGAAATCCCTTCGAACCCGAGATCCCCTTGAATCGAGACTTGGCCCATGCCTGAAAAGACCAACAGAATATCGTTCCAGGGCGAGCCGGGCGCCAATTCCGACACCGCCTCCCGCAACGTCTATCCCTCGATGGTGCCGTTGCCATGCCCGACCTTCGAGGATGCGTTCAATGCCGTCGAGACGGGCAAGGCCGATCTCGCCATGATCCCGATCGAGAACACCATTGCCGGGCGCGTCGCCGACATCCATCACCTTTTGCCGGAATCGAAGCTGCACATCGTCGGCGAGTACTTCCTGCCGATCCATTTCCAGCTGATGGTGCTGCCGGGAGTCAGGCGCGACGAGATCAAGACCGTGCACAGCCACATCCACGCGCTTGGCCAGTGCCGCAAATACATCCGCAAGAACGGCTGGAAGGCGATCGTCGCAGGCGACACGGCTGGTGCCGCCAAGCTGGTCTCCGAGGTCAAGGACCGCACGATGGCCGCTCTGGCGCCGGCACTGGCCGCGACGCTCTACGGGCTCGACATCATCGAGGAGAATGTCGAGGACACCGACAGCAACGTCACCCGCTTCGTCGTTCTGACCAAGAACAAGCAGTGGGCCGAACGCCCCTCGGCCGACGCCAAGATGATGACGACCTTCATCTTCCGCGTCCGCAACGTGCCGGCCGCGCTCTACAAGGCGATGGGCGGCTTCGCCACCAACGGCATCAACATGACCAAGCTGGAGAGCTACCAGCTGGGAGCTTTCACCGCGACGCTGTTTTACGCCGACATCGAGGGCCACCCCGACGATCCGCTGGTCAAGCTGGCGCTGGACGAGCTTCGCTTCTTCTCGCGCGAGGTGCGCATCCTTGGCGTCTATCCGGCCAGCGAGTCGCGTGAGCAGTGGAAGGTGGCGGACTAAATCACCGCGCCGAGCGGCACATAGTCGATTTCGAGAAATTTCTCGACTTCCGGAATCCAGCGATCGCGCACGAAGGCGACGTGGTCGGGATGGTCGTTGTACCTCGTATAGGCGGCCTGGTCGGCGAACTCCATCGAGAAGCCGAACTGATAGTCGTTCTTGGGGCTGACCTGCCGCAACTGTTCGAAATGCGTGACGCCCCGGATCGCCGAGAGGATTTTCCTGGCGTCGACGAGAAACCGCTTTTCCTCCAGCGAGTGTGGCGCATGCTTCAGCGTGAAGACGACGGTGTGACGGATCATTTGTCTCTCCTGGAATGTCTTTCAGTATTCGCGGGCATTATTCGGCATCGACCCAGGCGCGGATAAGATGGTGCGCGATGGCGCCTTTCGGCGGCGTGATCAGATTGCCGGGATGCTCCCTGGCAAGCATCAGGCGCACTTCGTCGCGGGCAAACCAGCGGCAGTCTTCCAACTCGTTGAGGTCGGCCTGGATGTCTTCATTGAGCGGTTCGCCGAAGCAGCCGATCATCAGCGAATAGGGAAACGGCCAGGGCTGGCTGGCATGGTAAACGACACGGCCCAGCCTTATGCCGGCCTCCTCCAGCGTTTCGCGGCGCACCGCCGCCTCGATCGTTTCGCCCGGCTCGATGAAACCGGCAAGGGCCGAGTACATGCCCGGCGCGAAGTGCCGGCCGCGCCCAAGCAGGCATTTTTCCCGCGTCGTCGTCAGCATGATCGCCACCGGATCGGTGCGCGGAAAATGCTCGGTGCCGCAATTCGGGCAATGCCGCTTGTAGCCGCCCGCCCGCATCTGCGATTCGGTACCGCACTTGCTGCAGAAACGATGGCTTGCATGCCAGGCGAGCAGGGCGGCACCCTGCGCCATCGCGCCGGCGGCCTCTTCATCGATCAGCCCTTGCATGTAGACCGAGCGGTAATCGATCGCCTTGATGGTTTCGGGCAGCTGTTCGGCATCGACGCCGGCCGGCACGGCCAGCACGGGTCCTCGTTCGGAAAAGCCGAGCAGGACGCCGTCGGCAAGGGAAATCTTGAAGGGCTGGCTATCGGCGGCGCCGAACCATGGGTCGAGACTGCTGTTGCCGAGCTTCAGGTAGAGCCGGCCGCCATTCATCAAAAGCAGCCGCGTCGTCGGATCGGCCAGAGCCTGGTCGACCGAATCGTCGGCGCGGTTCTCGGACTGCCGGTCGATCGTGTTGCCGGCGAAGCCGACGAACTGGCTCGGCTCGCGCAAGGGCGCGTCAAACAGGCGGAAGCTCATGCGGACTCTGGTGTTTGGGATGGACATGTTTTGGGATGAACACAGGGAAGGCTTATAGCGCCGCCCTTATCGTTTCGGCAAACCGGCGCAGATCGGAACGCTTGTAGGGCTCGCGCAGGCCGTGCCCCCACACCGGGCCGGGCCAGCCGGGATCGCCTTCCGAGCGTGCGATGACGTGGATGTGCAACTGGCGCACGATGTTGCCGAGCGCGCCGGTGTTGATCTTGGTGCAGCCGCTCGCCTTCTTCAGCGCTTGCGCCACCATATTGGTCTCGAAGGTCAGCATTGCCTGGTCGAGCGGCGTCATGTCGTGGATTTCCTCCGCGCCAGGCCGCTGCGGCACAAGTAGCAGCCATGGCCAGCGGCGGTCGTTCATCACCCGCAATTCGCACAGCCCAAGCCACATCAACTGCTCGCTGTCTGCCTCCAGCCGGGCATCCAGCGTGAATCCGGCCTTCAGGCCCGGCAGCATCGGCGTTTCCCTTGCATTTCGTGTTTTTTCGAACTCATAAACGCTAGAGCGGCGGCACAGGGGCTGCAAGCGAATCATTATGCCCCTCACGGTTTGGTGTGCCAATTCTCGTGCGCACTTGCATTTCATCGCCGAATTGCCGATATGGGAAGCGGGAGGTTGGTGGTGGACGATCCACTCGCCAACCGGGTCAGGTCCGGAAGGAAGCAGCCCTAACGAGCCCGGAACGGGTCATTGTTCCAGCCTCCCACCTCAACGGCCCCTCTCGCGACATTGACGACGCATTGCAGCGCGAGCGAGACTATGCGCAGGAGTCGGCCGCCTTCGGGCGCGGCCATTTGGAGCTTTACGGGCGAATGAGCGAAGCCGGAAATTCGGGGCCACAAAGCCTGGAGAATGGCAAGGCCGCCGCCTATCGCGTGCTGGCGCGCAAATACCGTCCTTCGAACTTCTCCGAACTGGTCGGCCAGGAGCCGATGGTGCGCACCCTTACCAACGCCTTCGCCACCGGCCGCATAGCCCAAGCGTGGATGCTGACTGGCGTGCGCGGTGTCGGCAAGACCACGACGGCGCGCATACTCGCGCGGGCCCTGAATTATAAAACCGCCGATATGGACCAGCCTTCGGTCGACCTTGCCGTGCTCGGCGAGCATTGCCAGGCAATCATGGAAGGCCGCCATGTCGACGTCATCGAGATGGATGCCGCCTCGCACACCGGCATCGACGACATCAGGGATATCATCGAGCGCGTGCGCTACGCACCGGTCTCGGCGCGCTACAAGGTCTACATCATCGACGAAGTGCACATGCTTTCCACGCAGGCCTTCAACGGCCTGCTGAAGACGCTGGAAGAGCCGCCGCCGCACGTCAAGTTCATCTTCGCCACCACCGAGATCCGCAAGGTTCCGATCACCGTCCTGTCGCGCTGCCAGCGCTTTGACCTGAGGCGCATCGATGCCGGTGCGCTGGTCGCCCACCTCTCCTCGATTTCGGCCAAGGAAGGCATTTCGGTCGACGACGACGCGCTGGCGATGATCGCGCGCGCGGCCGAAGGCTCGGCCCGTGATTCGCTCTCCATCCTCGACCAGGCGATCGCGCACGGCGCCGGCTCCGTCAGTGCCGATGCCGTACGGGCGATGCTGGGGCTTGCCGATCGCGCCCGCATCGTCGACCTGTTCGAACATGTGATGAAGGGCGACGTGGCGGCGGCATTGGCCGAATTCCGCACGCAATACGACACTGGCGCCGATCCGGCCGCCGTGCTGACCGATCTCGCCGAGTTCAACCACCTCGTCACCCGGCTGCGTTTCGTGCCGACGGCAATCGAGGATGCTTCGCTGTCCGAGGGCGAGCGGCAGCGCGGCGCCGATTTCGCCAGGACGCTGTCGGTCAGGGTGTTGTCGCGGACATGGCAGATGCTGCTCAAGGGCATCCCCGAGGTGCAGTCTTCCAACCGGCCGGTCAGTGCCGCCGAGATGGTGTTGATCCGGCTGGCGCATGCCGCCGACCTGCCGACGCTGGACGAGGCGCTGAGATCGCTTGACGGCACGGCACCGGTTCAAAATGGCGCGACGCGGCCGAATGGAGCGCCGGCACCTTCCGGTAATGGCAATGGCGCCAGCGCCAGCGCGGTGGCGCAGACGCGCATGCCTGCCGGACCGGGCGGTGCGCAGACCATGCGGCTGGTCGAGGCCGCGCCTGCTCCCGTCGCCTTCGTCGCGCCCCCGCAACCGGTGCTGGAGACGCAGCAGGTACCGCTGAAATCGCTGGCCGACATCGTTGCCCTTGCCGATGCGCAGCGTGACATCGCCTTCAAGGTGTTGGTCAAGAGCTGCATCCGTCTCGTACGTATCGAGCCCGGCCGTATCGATGTCGGCTTGACCAGCGACGCGCCCAAGATGCTGCTCAACGACCTGACGACAAAGTTGCGCGCCTGGACCGGGCGCAGCTGGCTGGTCTCGCTGTCGAAGGAGGAGGGCGGCCAGACCCTCGCCGAAATGGAATCGACCAAGCGCGAGAATGCCTTCCTCGATGCCAAGAGCGACCCGACCGTCGCCGCCATCCTGGCGCGCTTTCCCGGTGCGAAAGTCATCGACGTGCGCATTCCCGACGCGCCGGAAGCCGAGACGGCTGAAGCCGACGTGCCGGTCGAACCGCCGACGGACGACGACGAGACCTGATCCCAGCAAGTATTCGCAAAGGACCCGACCATGAAAGATCTTCTCGGCCTGATGGGCAAGGCGAAGGAAATGCAGGCCAAGTTCCAGGCCATGCAGGACGAGATCGCCACGCTGGAAGCATCCGGCCAGGCCGGCGGCGGCCTGGTTAACGTGACGCTGACCGGAAAATTCGAGTTGAAGTCGCTGAAGATCGACCCGTCCTTGTTCAAGGAGGACGACGTCGAGATCCTGGAGGACCTGATTCTTGCCGCCCACAATGACGCCAAGACCAAGGTCGAGCAGATCATGCAGGAAAAGACCAAGGCGCTGACTGCCGGGCTGCCGATCCCGCCAGGAATGAAACTGCCCTTCTAGCGTTCAGTGGCGGCACGCCATGACCGAAGAGCCGTCCGAGAGACTGATCGAGCAGCGTATCCGCAACCGGATCTACGAGATTCTGGAAATCCTGGCCGATTGCGATGCGGGCGTCGATCTCGTCGGCATCAAGGGTTATTTCGATCTGTTCGAGGATTTCGTGCATCGCCCCGCGATCGAGGCCGGCACGTCGGCGCTTTCGAGGGACGAACGCGTCATCGTGCTGGAGATCGCTGAATTCCTCGAGGCGGCCTGCGAGACAAATGCGGACTTCACCAAGGCTGAGTTCATCGAAAGCGACTGGCCGGGAAAGATCGCCCCAACGGCCAGGAACGCGCGGGAATTGTTCCTCCACAGAGGGCTGTTTTCCGAGAAAGTCGAAGAGGTCGAGCCTGGCCAGCCGGCCGTGATGCCGGCCGCGCGATAAAGCAATTCCGGGAAAAGTGTGAACGGTTTTCCCGGGAAAAGCGCATAGCGCTTGCCCTTGGGAATTGCGTCAAGACAAAGAGATTGAGCGGTTCAGCGGTTCCGTGAAACGCTGAACCGCTCAGCCGGGAAAAACCATGCATTTGTGCCCATTTGGCAACAGTGCCTCATTAATAACGTTTTAGCCATCATTTTGCCTGAAAGTGTCTCATTCTTGCCGCAGCCTGGGGGCGGGCATCGAAGTGAGAGGGTTACCTGTTGATTGCCACGCGATGGAAGACGCCGCTGTTGCTCGGCGTCGTTACGTCTCCCCTGTTCTTGGCCGCTTGCAGTCAGACCACTTCGCACGGCATGTCCGTGGCAAGCCTGACTGACGCCATAACGCCGAGTTTCCTGAGCTCGAAGGCCTACAGCCACACGCCGAAGGACAAGGAATGCCTGGAGAGGGCGATGTTCTTCGAGTCCAACCGGTCGAGCCGCGACGGCATGATCGCGGTCGGCACGGTGGTGATGAATCGGCTGCGCTCCGGCAACCACGGCAGCACCATCTGCGAGGTGGTGGGCGAGCACGGGCAGTTCGCGCCGGGCGTCATGACCCGGCCAATGAATTCGCGGGCGATGCCCGATGTCGAGGAAGCCGCCGACGCAGTGCTCAAGGGCGAGCGCAAGGCCAAGCTCAAGAACACGATGTATTTCCACACCGCCGGGCTGCGGTTCCCCTACAAGAACATGCACTACACCATGGTTGCCGGCGGCAATGCCTTCTACGAGAAGCGCGGCCGCAACTGGCAGCCGCTGCCGGACGAGCCGACGGTCGCCATCGCCTCGGCCGAAACGCCAGCCCCTGTTCCGGCCGTGCTTGTCGCTTCCGCGGACCCGGCGCGTCCGGCCAAGACGTCTGTCCGTACCGCTCCGGCGCAACAGGCCTTTATGACTGCCTCGGTCGAACCGGCACATCAGCCCAAGACGGCGACCGCCCGCACCGCCCCTGCCCAGCAGGCCTATGTGACCGCATCCGCGGCGCCGACGGCAAAGTCGGCGCGCGTCTCGGCCAAGCCGATAGTGGTGGCGATGCAGGAGCCGATGGAAGAACCGGATGCCGCCCGTTTTGGCGGAACGTTGACCAAAAGGGTCATCAGCTCGGTCCAGAACGCGCCGCAGGAGGCGTCGATGGGATTCCAGTCGACGCCGGACGACACCGACGCCATCGGCGCGATGATCGTCAGCCAGACCCGGCCGCTCGAAGCCAACTGATCCGCACCCCAGGGTCCGCCAGGGCGATATGGCGGGTCTTGCCGACTCTGGATGTTCCAAAGCGCTCTGAAAAATCCTAGATCAGAGCGATGTCCAAGCGAATCGCCGGTCCCGAGATCGAACGCCTGATCCAGCTCCTGGCCAAGGTACCGGGGTTGGGTCCCCGTTCGGCCAGGCGCGCCGCACTTCATCTGATCAAGAAGAAGGAGCAGCTCTTGTCGCCGCTCGCCGCCGCCATGGGCGAGGCGGCCGAAAAGGTGCGCATCTGCTCCACCTGCGGCAATGTCGATACGGCGGACCCTTGCATGATCTGCACCGATCCGCGCCGTGACGCGGCTACCATCATCGTCGTCGAGGACGTCTCCGACCTTTGGGCGCTCGAACGGGCGGCGGCGATGAATGTGCGCTACCACGTGCTCGGCGGCACGCTGTCGCCGCTCGACGGCATCGGCCCCGACCAGCTCAACATCCGTTCGCTGATCGACCGCGTCGCCGGTGGCGAGGTCAAGGAGGTCATCATCGCCGTCAACGCGACGGTGGAGGGCCAGACGACCGCGCACTACCTTACCGACCAGCTGTCCGGCTTCGACATCAAGGTCACTCGTCTCGCGCATGGCGTGCCGGTTGGTGGTGAACTCGACTATCTCGACGAGGGCACGCTGGCGGCGGCGCTGCGCTCGCGGACGGCGTTTTGACGCAATTGGCGGGCAGGGGGATGCAGATGGTTCCTGCTTTTGTGAAATCGACCCTCGTCTTTCTCTGCCTCGCCTTCGCGCTGACGGTCTCGACCACTCCGGCGTCAGCCGCCAGGATCGACGACCAGTTCAGCGCCTGGCTGCAGAACGACCTGTGGCCGCAAGCCAAGGCGAAAGGCATTTCCAAAAAGACCTTCGATGCCGCTTTCGATGGCATCAAGCCCAATCTGAAGCTGCCCGATCTGGTGAAGCCGGGCGAGAAGGCGACGACGCCGCAGAAGCAACACCAGGCTGAGTTCGGCTCACCCGGCGCCTACTTCGCCGAAAAGACCATTGGCGCCGTCACCGCGGGCGGCCGCGCGCGCGAAGCCACCAATGCCAGGACACTTGCCGCCATCGAAAAGCGCTATGGCGTGCCGGGCGAGGTGTTGCTGGCGATATGGGGCCGCGAGACCGGCTTCGGCGCGGCAAAGATGCCCTACGACGCCTTCGAGGTGCTGGGCACCAAGGCGTTCATGTCGACCAAGAAGGATTTCTTTCGCACCGAGCTTCTGGCCGCGCTGGAAATCGTCGAACGCGGGCTGGCTCCGGTCGGTGCGATGAAATCGTCCTGGGCCGGTGCGCTCGGTCAGCCGCAGTTCATGCCGACGTCGTTCCTGAAGCATGCGGTGGATTTCGATGGCGACGGCCGAGCCGACATCTGGAACTCCACGCCGGACGTGCTGGCTTCGATCGCCAACTACCTCGTCCACTATGGCTGGGTGAGGGGGCGCGGCTGGGGCTTCGAGGTCACGGTGCCGGAGACCGTCTCCTGTTCGCTCGAAGGTCCGGACCAGGGCAAGAAGATTTCGCAGTGGGCGGCGATGGGCATCAAGCGCGTCGGCGGAAAAGCGTTTCCGGCGGGCGAACTGAAGGCCGAGGGTTTTCTGCTGATGCCGGCCGGGCGCAGCGGGCCGGCCTTTATCGCGACGCCCAATTTCTACGTGCTGAAGGAATACAACACCAGCGACCTCTACGCGCTGTTCATCGGCCATGGCGCCGATCGCATCGCCCATGGCGACAGCAATTTTGCCGGCAGCTGGGGCGCGGTCGGCGGGCTTTACCGGTCGGACATCGCAGCCCTGCAGCGGGCGCTGGAAGCCAAGGGCTACGATGTCGGCAGCGCCGACGGCCTGCCCGGCTTCAAGACCCGCCGGTCGATCGGCGAATGGCAGGCAAAGAATGGTCAGGCCGCCACCTGCTTCCCGGACGCAAGCCTGGTCGCGGTGCTGAAATAGCTCCGAAATTAGCAGATTTTTCCCGATCGGCGGCCGCAATTGGCTGGCGCGTGCATCGACACGCCATGGCCCATTCTGGTCCAATGCACTGTCCCGCGAATGCCCGTTGCCGGCTGGCAGGCCGCCGGATAGGGTGTTGACCAATTGGACAAAAACCACGACGGTAAGGGGCTGGAGGGCCATCGTCTGGCTCCGACAAGAATTCTACAACCCTGAGCCGGGAACTCAGGTCAACAAACCAACAAAACAGGGAACGATCACCATGATGATGGAAAAGTTTGCTCTTCGCTCGCGCACCTTGCTTGCGGGTGCGGCGATGTCGGCGCTGCTCATTGGCGCGGCACCTGCCTTCGCTGTCACGCCCGCCGACACGCTGGTCGAGGGCTTCGCCATCGACGACATCATCTCCATGGATCCGGGCGAAGCGTTCGAACTGTCGACCGCAGAGGTCACCGGCAACACCTACGATCTGCTTGTCCGACTCGACCTCACCGACACCTCCAAGGTCAAGGGCGATCTCGCCGATAGCTGGAGCGTCTCCGACGACGGCCTGACCTACACGTTCAAGCTCAAGCCCGGCCTGAAATTCGCTTCGGGCAATCCGATCACGGCGGCCGACGTCGCCTATTCGTTCGAGCGCGCCGTCAAGCTGGACAAGAGCCCGGCCTTCATCATCGACCAGTTCGGCATCAGCGGCGACAACGTCACCGAAAAAGCCAAGGCCGTCGACGACACCACCTTCCAGTTCGTCGTCGACAAGGCCTATGCGCCGAGCTTCGTGCTGAATTGCCTCTCGGCAACCGTTGCTTCGGTGGTCGATGCCAAGCTGGTCAAGGAACATGTCGCGGCAGTCACGCCGAGCGCCGACTACAAATGGGACAATGATTTCGGCAATGCCTGGCTGAAGACCGGCTATGCCGGCTCCGGCGTCTTCAAGCTGCGCGAATGGCGTGCCAATGAAGCCGTCGTCATGGAGCGCAACGACAATTACCATGGCGAGAAGGCCAAGCTTGCCCGCGTCATCTATCGCAACATGAAGGAAAGCTCGGCCCAGCGCCTGGCGCTTGAAGCCGGCGACATCGACGTTGCCCGCAACCTCGAGCCGAACGACCTCGATGCCATCGCCAAGAAGGCCGATCTCACCACCACCAGCGCGCCGAAGGGCACGGTCTACTACATCAGCCTCAACCAGAAGAACCCGAACCTGGCCAAGCCCGAGGTTCGCCAGGCGTTCAAGTATCTGGTCGACTATGATGCGTTGAGCTCGACCATCCTCAAGGGCATCGGCGAGATCCACCAGACCTTCCTGCCCAAGGGCGTTCTGGGTGAACTGGACGAGAATCCGTTCAAGCTCGATGTCGCCAAAGCCAAGGAATTGCTGGCCAAGGCCGGTCTCGCTGACGGCTTCAGCGTAACCATGGACGTACGCACCGGCCAGCCGACGACCGGCATGGCGGAATCGATCCAGCAGACACTGGGACAGGCCGGCATCAAGCTGGAGATCATCCCCGGCGACGGCAAGCAGACGCTGACCAAATACCGCGCCCGCAACCACGACATCTATATCGGCCAGTGGGGCCAGGATTATTTCGATCCGAACTCCAACGCCCAGACCTTTGCCTCGAACCCGGACAATTCGGATGAAGGCAAGACCAAGACGCTCGCCTGGCGCAATGCATGGGACATTCCGGACCTGACCAAGGAGACGGAAGCGGCTCTGCTCGAGAAGGATTCGGCCAAGCGCGCTGCGACGTACCAGGACCTCGAGAAGAAGATCCTCGACACCAGTCCCTTCGTCGTTATCCATCAGCAGCTGGAAGTTGCCGGGCTGCGCAAGAACCTCAAGGGCTTTGCGCTCGGCCCGAGCTTCGACAGCAACTTCGTCGGGCCGGTCTCGAAAGAGTAACGCCCGCGGACGCGCCGCATGAGTGCGGTTGAAAACGAGGGCGGGCGCGGCAGCGCCCGCGCCGTCGCCCTTGCATCCTTCATCGGCCGTTTCCTGGTCATCGCGATCACGACCTATCTTGGTCTTCTCGCGGTCACCTTCTTCATCGGCCGGGTCATCCCGATCGATCCGGTGCTGGCGGTGCTCGGCGACCGGGCGCCAGCCAATGTCGTCGAGCGCACGCGTCGCGAAATGGGTCTGGACCTGCCGCTGGTCGAGCAGTTCTACATCTATGTGAAAAGTGCGCTGAGCGGTGATTTCGGCACATCGGTGCTGACCACCAATCCGGTCATGACCGACATTCGCCGTGCCCTTCCGGCAACGACGGAACTGGCGACGCTGGGGACATTGATCGGTGCGCTGTTCGGCGTGCCGCTTGGCGTACTGGCTGCGGTCAAACGCGGCAGCCTCATCGACCAGATCGTGCGCATCATTGGCCTGATCGGTTATTCCGTGCCGATCTTCTGGCTCGGGCTGCTGGCGCTGGTGCTGTTCTACGCCAAGCTGCAATGGGTCGCCTTCCCGGCGCGGCTCGACGTCGTCTACGAATACACCTTCACGCCGATCACCGGCTTCTATCTGCTCGACTCTGCGATGCAGGGACAGTGGGACGTCTTTTACGATGCCTTCCGCCACATCATCCTGCCGGCCTCGCTGCTCGGCTATTTCTCGCTCGCCTACATCAGCCGCATGACGCGCTCGTTCATGCTCAACGAACTCACCCAGGAGTACATCGTCGCGGCGCGCGCCAAGGGCCTGTCGGAAACCCGCATCATCTGGGGCCACGCGCTGCGCAACGCCGCCGTGCCGATGGTGACGGTGATCGCGCTGTCCTATGCCGGGCTGCTCGAGGGCTCGGTGCTGACCGAGACCGTCTTCTCGTGGCCGGGCATCGGCCTCTACATCACCAATTCGCTGCAGAACGCCGACATGAATGCCGTGCTCGGCGGCACCATCGTCATTGGTTCGGTTTTCATCGGCATCAATCTCTTGTCCGACCTGCTTTACCGCGTGCTCGATCCGAGGACCAAGACAGGATGAGCGCCGAGACCATCCAGAGCCGTCGCGACTGGCTGCTCAGCGAGCGGCCGGCGTCGCGCATGCAGGCAAGGCTCGGCCGCGCCTATGTCGCGTGGCGGCGCTTTTCCGCCAACCGGCTGGCCTTTCTCGGCCTGCTCATCATCATCGCCCTGCTGGTCGTTGCCGCCCTTGCCGGTGTGCTGGCGCCCTATTCGCCGACATTCGGCGACCTCAAGGGGTCGCGCCTGCTGGCGCCGGGCGCCGAGCACTGGTTCGGCACCGACGATCTTGGCCGCGATATCCTTTCGCGCATTCTCTACGGCTCGCGCTGGACGCTTTACGTGGTCATCCTGGTCGCCATCATCGCCGCACCCATTGGCCTGCTCGTCGGCACCGTGGCCGGCTATGCCGGCGGCTGGACCGATGCCATCCTGATGCGCATCACCGACATCTTCCTCGCCTTCCCCAAGCTGATCCTGGCATTGGCCTTCGTCGCCGCCCTTGGCCCGGGCATCGAGAATGCGGTGCTTGCCATCGCCATCACCTCCTGGCCGCCCTATGCCCGCATCGCGCGCGCGGAAACGCTGACCGTGCGCAACTCGGATTACATCAAGGCCGTGCAGCTGATGGGCGCCTCGCCTTTCCGTATCGTGCTGCGCCACATCATGCCGCTCTGTATCTCCTCGCTGATCATCAGGGTGACGCTCGACATGGCCGGCATCATCCTCACCGCGGCGGGCCTCGGCTTCCTTGGCCTCGGCGCGCAGCCGCCACTGCCCGAGTGGGGCACGATGATCGCCTCGGGCCGCCGCTTCGTGCTCGACCAGTGGTGGGTGGCCGGTGCGCCGGGTTTCGCCATCCTGATCGTCAGCCTCGGGTTCAACCTGCTTGGCGATGGCCTGCGCGACGCGCTCGATCCGCGCAGTGGTGACCAATGAGTGGTGGCCCCAATCAGCAGCGGTCAATGAGCGCGCTTCTCGATGTCGACGATCTGCGCGTCACCTTTCCGACCCGCTCCGGGCTGATCGAGGCGGTGCGTGGCGTCTCCTTTTCGCTCGGCCGCGAGCGGCTCGGCATTGTCGGCGAATCCGGCTCGGGCAAATCGCAGACCGGCCGCGCCATCATGGGCCTGACGCCGCCGCAGGCCAGGATATCGGCAAACAAGCTCGCCTTCGACGGCATCGACCTGCTCGCCGTGTCGCCACGCGAACGCCGGGCGCTGCGGGGAAAACGCATCGCCATGATCCTGCAGGATCCGAAATATTCGCTCGACCCGGTGATGAGCATCGGCCGTCAGATCGTCGAGACGCTGCGAACGCATGAGAAGGTCGGCAAGGCCGAGGCGCGCGACCGCGCGCTGGCCATGCTGGAGGCGGTGCAGATCCGCGACCCCGCCCGTGTCTTCGACCTGCATCCGCATGAGGTGTCGGGAGGCATGGGCCAGCGCGCCATGATCGCCATGATGCTGATCGCCGGGCCGGAAATGATGATCGCCGACGAGCCGACCTCGGCGCTCGACGTCACCGTGCAGCTCGACGTGCTCGGCATCTTGGACCGGCTGGTCAGCGAGCGCGGCATGGGGCTGATCTTCATCTCGCACGATCTGCGCCTGGTCTCGTCCTTCTGCGACCGCGTCATCGTCATGTATGCCGGCAAGGTGGTCGAGCAGCTCAAGGCGTCGGAACTCGGCCGGGCCCAGCACCCCTACACGCGCGGCCTGCTCAACTGCATGCCCAGGATCGGCTTCGAACGGCATCCGCTGCCGGTGCTCGACCGCAAGCCGGAGTGGGCGGCATGACAGCAGCGATTGCCATCGACGGGTTGGAAGTGATCTTCGACCGGTTTCGCGCGCTGAAAGGCGTCAGCCTCGAAGTCAGGTCAGGTGAATCCTTCGGCCTTGTCGGCGAATCCGGCTCCGGAAAATCGACGCTGCTGCGGGCCATCGCCGGCCTGGCGCCGGTCGCCTCGGGCAGCATCACCGTCAATGGCAAGAAACTCGGGCCACGCCGCGACAAGGCCTTTTACCGAGAAGTGCAGATGGTCTTCCAGGATCCGTATGGGTCGCTGCACCCGCGCCAGACCGTCGACCGCCTGCTGCAGGAACCGCTTGCCATCCATGGTTTTGCCGACGGCGAAAAACGTATCCAGCGGGCTCTCGATGAGGTCGGTCTCGGCAGCGGTTTCCGCTTCCGCTATTCGCATCAATTGTCGGGTGGCCAGCGCCAGCGTGTGGCGATCGCGCGGGCGCTGATCCTCGAACCCTCGATCCTGTTGCTCGACGAGCCGACCTCGGCGCTCGATGCCTCGGTGCAGGCGGAAGTGCTCAACCTGCTGGAAGAAGTCCGCCGGCGGCGCAAGCTGACCTTCCTGATGGTCAGCCACGACCTCGCCATCGTCACCCATATGTGCGAACGGCTGATGGTCATGCAGGGCGGCGAGGCGGTGGAGAATCTCACGGCGGCCCAACTTGTCGCGCACCGCGTGACAGAGGATTACACGCGCAATCTGCTCAGGGCCAGCGAGGGGTTTGTGAGGACAGCCTGAATTCGTTTCTTGCTCTGTGCAGAACAGTCGTCTTGGGGAATTCCCATGGAGAAATGGAAGTTTGCGGACCCACCCAACGTCGCGGTGTTTCTGGATAGGGGCATTATTACTCGCGGCGACTGGATCGCATACGTCTCGCACGACGATGACGACGGCAGTTGGCAATTCCACAACAGCGAAACTGGACCTGTTGACGAAGGCGACATAATGATCGTCAGCTTGCAAAACGTTGTGCAGCGAGATGAAAGCATCCTGGCGTTGGCCGACTTGCCAGAAGGCTGGCACGCCTGGCGCACTTCAAAATCGTCACCGTGGCAGCGCGCCAGGTCGCGCCCTGTACCCTCCAACGATAACGAATGACCCGTCAAAACCTTAAGCTGGGCCTTGCACTGGCTCGCCATTCTCCAGAACGGGCGGTTCTTCTCTGCCCTTCGGCTCCTTGATCCGGAACCACGTCACATAAAGCGCCGGCAGGAACAAAAGCGTGATCGCGGTGCCGGCGATGATGCCGCCCATCATGGCATAGGCCATCGGGCCCCAGAACACTTCGCGGGCGATCGGGATCAGCGCCAGGCTGGCGGCCGCTGCCGTCAGCGCGATCGGCCGCATGCGGTGCTCGGTCGCTTCGATGACGGCCGCCCAGCGGTCCTTGCCCTCGCGCACGAGGTCCTCGATCTGCACGATCAGGATGACCGAATTGCGGATCAGGATGCCGATCAGCGCCAGCACGCCGAGGATGGCGACGAAGCCGAGCGGCGCGCCGCTCGGCACCAGTGCCGCCACCACGCCAATCAGCCCGAGCGGCGCCACCGCCACGACCAGGAACAGGCGCTGGAAGCTCTGCAACTGCACCATCAGGATGGTCGCCATGATGAACAGCATGAGCGGCACCACCGCCGCGATCGGCCCTTGGCTTTTGGCGCTTTCCTCGACCGAGCCGGCGGTGGCGATCGAATAGCGCGGCGGCAGCTTGGCGATGAAGGCGTCGACCGAGGGCTTCAGCTCGTTGACCACGGTTGCCGGCAGCACGTCGCCGACCAGCCCGGCGCGCACGGTGATCGTCGGAATGCGGTCGCGCCGCCACACCGTTGGCTGTTCGAGCTCGTAGCGGAAATTGGCCACCGCGGCGAGCGGGATGGATTCGCCCGTGCCGGTCGGCAGTTGCATGTTCTGCAGCGTTCCGATCGAGCCGCGCTCGGCCTCGCGCGAACGGGCCACCACATTGATCAGGTAGGTGGCGTCGCGCACCTGGGTGATGGTGGCGCCGCCGACCGTGCTGTTCAGCGCGCTGGCAATGTCGGAAGAGGTGATGCCGAGCTGGCGCGCCTTGTCCTGCAGCACTTCGACCCTGAGCACACGCTGCGGCTCGTTCCAGTCGAAGGTGGGTGCTGCCAGCTTTGGATTCGCGGAAATCACGCCGGAGAACTGCTGTGCCAGCTCCCGCACAGTCTGGATATCGGGGCCGCTGACGCGGTACTGCACCGGACGCCCGACCGGCGGCCCGAGTTCGAGCGGCTTGACGAAGGCGTCCGTGCCGACGAACTCCTCGCGCAGCAGCTTTTCCAGCGCCGGCTTGACCCGGTTGCGCGCCTCGATGCTCCTGGTGACGATCACGGTCTGGCCGAAATAAGGATTGGCCGGCTGCACGTCATAGGCCAGCACGAAGCGCACCGCGCCCTGGCCGATATAGGAGCTGAAATGGTCGATGTCGGGATTGCCGACCAGCGCCCGCTGCTCGAAGCGTTCCATCTGGTCGCGGGTCTCGGCGATCGACGAGTTCTGCGGCAGGTTCCAGTCGACGATCAGCTCCGGCCGGTCGGAGGGCGGGAAAAACTGCTGCTGGACAAGGCCGAAGCCGGCGATCGAGGCGGCAAACAACAGCACCGTGGCGATGATGGTCAGCCAGTGATGGCGCACGGAGCCGACCAGGACACGCCGGAACAGCGATGTGAAACGGCCGGGCTGGTCGTGATGTTGCTGCTTCATGGTCGCCGGCAGGATGGTGACGCCGAGCAGCGGCGCGAACAGCACCGCCACGATCCATGACACCAGGAGCGACACGGCGATGACGACGAACAGCGTGAAGGTGTATTCGCCGGCGGCGCTGTTGTTGAGGCCGATCGGAATGAAGCCGGCGACCGTCACCAGCGTGCCGGTCAGCATCGGGAAGGCGGTCGAGGTGTAGACATAGGTCGCCGCCTTGCGCAGACTGTCGCCGACCTCCAGTCGCGCCACCATCATTTCGACCGCGATCATGGCGTCGTCGACCAGAAGGCCGAGCGCGATGATCAGCGCGCCGAGCGAAATGCGCTGCAGCGAGATGCCGAGATAGGCCATGACCGTGAAGGTGATGGCCAGCACCAGCGGGATCGACAGCGCCACCACGAAGCCGGCGCGCATGCCAAGGCTGATGAATGAGACAGCAAGCACGATGGCCACCGCCTCGAACAGGGCGCGGGTGAAGCCCGAGACCGCTTCCTCGACGATCACCGGCTGATCGGCGACCAGGTGCACGCCGACGCCGACCGGCAGGTCAGCCAGCACCTTGTCCATCTCCCTGTGCAGCGCCGCGCCGAATTCGAGCAGATTGGCGTTGGGCCTCATGCCGATGGCGAGCGCGATGGCGTCCTGGCCGTTGAAACGAAACAGTGCCGTCGGCGGATCGACATAGCCACGTGTGATCGTCGCCACGTCGCTCAGCCGGAAGAAGCGGTCGTTGACGCGCAGATTGATGGCACGCAGGCTCTCTTCGGAAGTGAAGTGGCCGCCGACGCGCACGCTGATGCGCTCCGGGCCGGACTGGATGACGCCGGACGGCGTTATCGCGTTCTGCGCCTGCAGGCTGGCCACGATCGCCTGCTGGTTGAGGCCAAGGGCCGCGATCTGGCGGGTCGAGAATTCGAGATAGATCGCCTCGTCCTGCGCGCCGACGAGATCGACCTTGCCGGCATTGGGCACGGTCAGGATTTTTGTGCGGACATCCTCGACATAGTCGCGCAATTGGCGCGGGGTCAGCCCGTCCGACGTGAAGGCGTAGATGTTGCCGTAGACATCGCCGAAGCGGTCGTTGAAGAACGGTCCCTGCACGCCTTGCGGAAACTGCCCCTTGATATCGTTGACCATGTTGCGCACCTGGATCCAGTTCGGCACGACATCGCGCGCCCTGGTGGTGTCCTTCAGGTTGACGAAGATGACGGTCTGGCCGGCGGTGGTGATGGATCTGGTGAAGTCGAGGCTGTCGAGCTCCTCGAGCTTCTTCTCGATGCGGTCGGTCACCTGCTGCAGGGTCTCCTTGACCGAGGCGCCCGGCCAGTTGGCCTGGATGATCATCGTCTTGATGGTGAAGTTGGGGTCTTCCTCACGGCCGAGATTAAGGTAGGAGAACACACCGGCGACGACGAAGACCAGCATGAAATACCAGACCATGGAGCGGTGGCTGAGCGCCCAGTCGGAGAGGTTGAAGCCTTTCACGTGGCCCCTCCTTCGAGAATCCTGACTTTCTGTCCCTCGGCCAGGCTATGTACGCCGGCGGTGACGACGCGCATGCCGGCCTCCAGCCCTTCGGCGACGGTAAAGGTGGCGGCGCCTTTGGCGGCAACCTTGATCTCGTGCGCGCTCACACTCGATGTCTGCGGATCGACGATCCACACTCTGTCGGAACCGTCCTTTTCGAGCAGCGCCGACAGCGGCAGTTCGATCGTCGGCGCCACCTTGGTCATGCGCGTCGCGGTCACCGTCGAGCCGAGCCTGAAGGCCTGCGGCGGATCGGTGAGCGTCAGCCGGACGCGGCGGGTGCGGGTCGAACCCTCGGCCTGCGGCGCGATCTCGCGCAGCTTGGCCTGGGTCTCGATCGTCGGCAGCGATTGCAGGATGACCTGGAACGGCGTGCCGGCTGTCAGATCGCCGGTCAACTGGTCGGGAATGTCGACCACCGCTTCGCGCAGGTCAGAGCGTGCCACCGTGACCACGGTCTGCCCGGGCGAAACCGTCTGGCCGACCTCGGCGCCGGTAGCGGTGACGACGCCGTCGAAGTCCGAGAACAATCTGGCATAGCCAAGCTGCTCCTGCGACTTGGCAAGCGCGGCCTTGGCCCGCTCGACACCGGCCTCGGCTGCCTTGCGCGCCTGTTGTGCGGCATCGAAGACGGCTTGCGAGGTGTTGGCGGCGGCAAGCAGCTGGCGTTGGCGTTCCTCGCTGGCGGCGGCGTTGGCGAACTGCGCCTCGGCATTGGAGAGTTCGGCCTTGGCCGCCTGGACGGCCAGCTCCAGCGCGGTCGGATCGAGCGCGGCGATCGTCGTTCCCTTGCTGACGATGTCGCCGACCTTGACGTCGCGCGAGACGACCCGGCCAAGCAGGCGGAAGGCAAGGTCGGCGCTGTACTGCGGCTCGACCGAGCCGGCGAAGCCGAAGGTCTGGGTGGTGCGCGGTTCGACCACGACCGACAGCACCGGCCGGACGATCTCCGGCGGCTTTTCATCCGGCTTCGAGCAGCCAGCGAGCGCGCCAAGCGCAAACAGGCCAAGCAGGATGCGCGGCAGCCGGTTCATTGGCCCGCTCCCGATATCTCGACCGTCTGTCCAGGGCTGAGCAACTGTCCGCCTGATGTGACAACGCTTTGGCCTTCGTCCAGCCCCTTGGCGATCACGACCGTGCCCGATTCGAAAGCCAGCACCTCGACCGGCGTCGTGGTCACCGCCTTGGTCGCGGGGTCGACCACCCATACCGCCGGATTGCCGGCGCTCGACGTCAGCGCCTGCCAGGGCAGCAGGACAGCCTTCGTCGGCTTGGCGCTGACCGAGCCGATGACCGCCGCCCCCAGCGGCATGCCGGCGGGCGTGTCGGGAATGCTGACCTTGACCCGGATCGAACCCGAAGCCGGATCAACCACCGGCGAGATTTCGCGCACCTCGCCCGTCGCCTTGATCTGGGGGTCGGACAACAGCGTGATCGTCACCACCGGAGAGGCCGGCGTCCTGGCGACCAGAGTTTCCTGGACGTTGAATACCGCGTCGCGGTCGCCGTCCTCGGCGACGGTGAAGACAGTTTGCGCTGCTTGCACCACTTGCCCGGTTTCGACCTGGCGGGCGGTGATCACGCCCGCGGCGCCTGCCTTGAGTTCGGTGAAGGACAGGTTCTGCTGGGCGTTGGCGAACGCGCTCCGCGCGGCATCGACGCTGCCTTGCGCCACCTTCAGCGCCTGGTCGGCCGCGTCATAGTCGCGCCTGGTGGTGAAACCCTGGGCCAGAAGCGTCTTCTGCCGCTCGAAGGCGGCGGCGGACTGGGTCAACTGCGCCTGCGCGGCGTCGAGGTCGGCCTGCGCCGAGCGCAGATCGGACTCCTGCTCCTGCGGATCGATGCGGGCGAGAACGGTACCTTGATCGACATGCTGGCCGACATCGACAAGCCGCTCGGCGACGCGGCCGCCGACCCGGAACGACAGATTGTTCAGCGTGCGCGCGGCGATCACCCCGGTCAGCGAGGTCCGCGGCGCAAAGTTGGCGATCTCCACCGTCTCCGTGCGCACCATCACCGGCAGCCTCTTTGCCACGGCCTCCTGCTTCTGGCAGCCAGTCAGCAGCATCGCGGCCGTGCAGGCAAGAATCGCCAAGGCGGCTGGAAAAGGCAAAAGGCTGGAGGCTTTGACCGATGGCGGCGAGACGGACGATGTCGCGTTCCTGCTCATGGGCTCCCTCAGCCGCGGGCCGATCGCGATACCTCGCGGACAATTAGGAGGATAATCGATCCTTGGAAAAAGAAAACCGGTCTTGGACGCGTAGCGCCCGACTGTTAAGGGCATGCCTGCGCCGCAGGCCCAATCGACCGCCGGTGGTGCCGGCTTGAGGAAAACGTGAAATAAGGTCAGAAGACGGTGATCAAACGAGAACGGGCGCCAGCCCGATGAGGGATATCATGAAGAATTCAGCCATTTCCGAACGCAAGAACCAGTCGATTTCACGCGGCGTCGGCATGACCACGCAGATTTACGCCGACCGGGCTGAAAACTCGGAGATCTGGGATGTCGAGGGTCGCCGCTATATCGACTTCTCGTCGGGCATCGCCGTCGTCAATACCGGACACCGCCACCCCAAGGTGATCGATGCGGTCAAGGCACAGCTCGACCGCTTCACCCACACCTGCCATCAGGTGGTGCCCTATGAGAGCTATGTGCGGCTGGCCGAACGGCTGAACGCCATGCTGCCAGGCAAGTTCGAGAAGAAGACGATCTTCGTCACCACCGGCGCCGAGGCGGTCGAGAACGCCGTGAAGATCGCCCGCAACGCCACCGGGCGCCCGGCGGTCATCGCCTTCGCCGGCGGCTTCCACGGCCGCACCTTCATGGGCATGGCGCTGACCGGCAAGGTCGTTCCCTACAAGGTCGGCTTCGGCGCCATGCCGGGCGACGTCTATCACGCGCCGTTCCCGGTGCCGCTGCATGGTGTATCGGTTGCCGATTCGCTGGCCGCGCTCGACCGCCTGTTCAAGGCCGATGTCGATCCGGCCCGCGTTGCCGCCATCATCGTCGAGCCGGTGCAGGGCGAGGGCGGGTTCTATGAAGTGCCGCGCGATTTCATGGTGGCGCTGCGCAAGCTCTGCGACCAGCACGGCATGCTCTTGATCGCCGACGAGGTGCAGACAGGCTTTGCCCGCACCGGCAAGATGTTCGCGATGGACCACCACGACGTGGCGGCCGACATCACCACGATGGCCAAGAGCCTGGCCGGCGGTTTCCCGCTCGCCGCGGTCACCGGCCGAGCCGAGATCATGGATGCACCCGGCCCCGGCGGGCTCGGCGGCACTTATGGCGGCAGCCCGATCGGCGTCGCCGCGGCGCACGCCGTGCTCGACGTGATCGAGGAAGAAAAGCTCTGTGACCGGGCCAATGCGCTGGGCGGGCGATTGAAGCAGCGGCTGCAGTCGATCCGCGACGAGGTACCCGAAATCGTCGATATCAGAGGCCCTGGCTTCATGAACGCGGTCGAGTTCAACGACGTCAAGAAAGGCCTGCCGTCGGCCGAGATCGCCAACGCGGTCAGGTTGAAGGCGCTCGACAAGGGCCTGATCCTGTTGACCTGCGGCGTCTACGGCAATGTCATCCGCTTCCTCGCTCCGATCACCATCCAGGACGGCGTCATGAACGAGGCGCTCGATATTCTGGAAAGCTCGATCCGCGAAGTCTGCGCCGCCTGATTGAGGGCGTGCCGACCCGGAGGGGCGGGATTATCCCGCCGCTCTGGCCGGTTCCTTTTCAAGGAAAGCGGCCAGTGCCGCTTTCAGGCCCTCGGGGCCATCGGCAATCGTCTGCGGCGACGGCGAGAAGCCGGCGCCGAGCATCTTGCGGCCAAGCATGTGGTCGCCGGGGCGGTTGACCGATTCGATGCCGAGCAGCCGGTCGCCGGCATAGTGGTAGATCGAGAACTTGTTGTCGGGCAGGTCGCCCAGCACGACGTGGCTGTCGCCGCCGGCGGTCAGGCCGACCATCTGCAGCTTCATGTCGCCAATGTCGGACCAGAACCACGGCACCGCCGAATAGGCGTCCGCATGGCTGGCGATCGTGCGTGCGGCAAGCCGCGCCTGGTCGGTGGCGTTCTGCACCGATTCCAGCCGCACGTCGCCGCCGGTGAACCAGTGCCGGTAGGAAGCGGCGTCGCCGATTGCGAGGATTTCAGGCGCCGAGGTGCGCATCTGGTGATCGACACGAATGCCGTTGGCGATGGCAAGGCCGGCTTGCTGCGCCAGTTCGACGTTCGGCACGGCGCCGATGCCGACAATGACCATGCGTGCGGGCAGCCTTTCGCCTGACGAGGTGATAGCGGCCACGACACTGCCGTTTTCGCCTTCAAGCCTTGCAACGCTGGTCCCGGTAAGGATGCGCACGCCGGTCGCTTCCAGCCTTTGGCGGACATGGCTTGCCACCACAGGGGCAACGGCGCGGCCAAGCAGCCGGTCGACCGCCTCGACAACAGTCACCGTGCGGCCGGCCGCACGCAGCGTCGCGGCGATTTCCAGCCCGATGAAGCCGCCACCGAGGATGACGACCTCGTCGCTCTGCGCGCTGAGGTCGCGGATCAGCCGCGCATCGGCGAGCGAGCGCAACGACACCACACCGGACAGATCGGAGCCTGGCAGCGGCAGGGTGCGCGGGCGCGAGCCAGTCGCCAGGATCAGGTGGTCGAAGGCGAGCGCGCCGCCGCCGGCAAGGTCCAGGAGCCGACCGCCGGCGTCGATCCGGTCGACCTTGACGCCCGGCCGATAGTCGATCGCGCTGCCGCTGTAGAAGGCTTCGCCGCGCAAGGGCTGGGGTTTCGCCTCGGCATCCTTGATGAAGGTCTTGGACAGCGGCGGCTTGTGATAAGGCAGCTCGTTCTCGTCGCCGACGAGGATCACCGGCCCGTCATACCCTTCCTCGCGCAGGCTGGCGGCCGCTTGCACGCCCGCATGACCAGCACCGACAATGACCACACCGTTCTTCATCGCAGCCCAAATTCCTCGACAGATTCTAGGACGTCTCGCCAGATGGCATCTGCCTGACACCGTCGCGAGCGTATGCGTTCGGGTCGCACCCGGAATGGCGTCTGTCAATCATGCGGTTCCACGGCGCGCGTGACGCAGGAGGCGTGGTTAAAGTTGACAGTTGTAGTTTAGAATAATTCTAAACTGTTGTTTTAATTGAATTTTATCTCTTTCGCCAGTTGACTTCCAGCTGCTCCGACGCTTTATGGAGGGCTCGCGCATCAAGCGCATCCCTTTGATGTCTGGGCCTTGAACCCTTTCGATTGGAGGCATTTCGGTGTCTTTCTTACGCCAGCCGCGTCGTCGCGCGGTCCCTATCCCCTCCGGTTGCATGCACATGCCCTGGCGTGGGCCGTCCGTTGCCGCGCCATTGGCGCCGGCTTTTCACCGAACTTCGAGGAGATAGCAGTCATGAGAGCGATGATCACGGCACGGTATGGCGGCAGGCTTGCAGCGATCGGCGCCACGGCACTGCTGACGGCGGCGGTATTTGTGTTGCCGGCCAAGGCGGAAACCGACGTGAAGGCGGTCATCAAGACCTATGCCGATATTGGGCTCGCCAAATATCAGGACGCGCTGACCACGGCGCAGGCGCTCGACAAGGCCGTCGACGCGCTGCTCGCCACCCCCTCGGTCGAAACGCTCAATGCGGCTCGCGACGCCTGGAAGGCGGCCCGCGTTCCCTACCAGCAGACCGAAGTCTACCGGTTCGGCAACAAGATCGTCGACGACTGGGAAGGCGAGGTGAATTCCTGGCCGCTGGACGAAGGCCTGATCGACTATGTCGCCAAGAGCTACGGCGCCGAGTCGGACGCGAATTCGCTCTATACGGCCAATGTGATCGCCAACAAGGAGATCGAGATCAACGGCAAGAAGGTCGACGCCTCGAACCTGACGCCGGAATTCCTCTCCGGCACGCTGCAGGAGGCCGGCGGCATCGAGGCCAACGTCGCCACTGGCTATCACGCCATCGAGTTCCTGCTCTGGGGCCAGGACCTGCATGGCACCGGTCCGGGCGCCGGCGAGCGCCCTTATACCGACTACGACCTCAAAAACTGCACCGGCGGCAATTGCGACCGCCGCGCCCAGTACCTGAAGTCGGCCAGTGACCTTCTGGTCTCCGACCTGCAGAAGATGGTCAACGATTGGAAAGAGGACGGCGCCGCGCGCAAGAACCTCGTCGATGGCGAACCGAACACCGCCGTCTCGATCATCTTCACCGGCATGGGCTCGCTGTCCTATGGCGAACTGGCCGGCGAGCGCATGAAGCTTGGTCTGCTGCTGCATGATCCGGAAGAGGAGCATGACTGCTTTTCCGACAACACCCACAACTCGCATCTCTACGACGCCATCGGCATTCGCGCCGCCTATCATGCCAGCTATGTCAGGCTCGACGGCACCGTTGTTTCGGGTCCTTCGGTGTCGGATATGGTGAAAGCGGCCGATCCGGCGATCGACAAGGAGCTGTCGGACAAGCTCGACGTCAGCGTCGCCAGGATGGAGGCGATCAAGGCGCGGGCACTGGCCGGCGAGGCCTATGACCAGCAGATCGCCGAGGGCAATACGCAAGGCAACGCCACCGTGCAGGCAGCGATCGACGCACTGGTCGACCAGACCAAGTCGATCGAGCGCGCTGTCGGCTCGCTGAAGCTCAACGACATTGCCTTCGAGGGCTCCGACAGTCTCGACGCGCCGGACAAGGTGTTCAAGTAAGAGTCGTCTTGGCATGACCCCGGACCGGAGGTCCGCGTCTGCGAAAAGTGGAAACCGATTTTCGGAAAAGGTCATGCCGACCAGGAAATACCAGCCAAACGGTGCCGGGGCGCCGTCAGCCAGAGCAACATAATGCTGATCTGCCATTGCAACATCATCACCGAGAAGGAGATCGAGCAGACGATCGTCGGGCTGCTGGATCAGGATCCCTGGCAACTGATCGTGCCGGCCAAGGTCTATCACGCCATGCAGAAGCGCGGTCGTTGTTGCGGCTGCTTTCCAAATGTGGTCGAAACGATCATTCGGGTCACCGAAAATTACCACGCCCGCTCGGAGGCGAGCGGCATGGATGTTGTTTCACACCTGGATCGCGTCAGAGGGCTGCGCGTCCAATACGGGAGCGGAACCCATGAAAGGCGAAAAGCAGGTCATCGAGCGGCTTAATGAGGCTCTGTTTCTGGAGCTCGGTGCGGTCAATCAATACTGGGTGCATTTCCGTCTGCTTGAAGACTGGGGATATGCCAAGCTGGCGAAAAAGGAACGCGCGGAATCGATCGAGGAGATGCACCATGCCGATCGGCTCGTGGCCCGCATCATCTTCCTCGAAGGCCACCCGAACCTGCAGTCCGTGGCGCCGCTGCGCATCGGGCAGAATGTGAAGGAAGTGCTCGAATCCGATCTCGCCGGCGAGTATGACGCGCGCACGGCATACAAGCGGTCGCGCGAGATCTGCGAGGAAGCGGGCGACTACGTGACAATGAAGCTGTTCGAGGAATTGCTGGCTGACGAAGAGGGTCACATCGACTTCCTCGAGACGCAGCTCGACTTGCTCGCCTCGATCGGCGAGGAAAAATACGGCCAGCTCAACGCCGCATCGGCGGACGAGGCGGATTGAGGCATGCTGGAATGCGGCGCCTGCTAGAATTCGTGCGCCGCTTGCGGCGGGCCGCCGGCTCGCCGCTCCGTCAGAAAACACCAGCCGGATTGGTCGGCAGGCGCTGCGTCCTCTTCGTGGTGGCGTTCACCTCTTGCGCGATGGCCGGCGACCCTCGGCCTCCCGGCCTCGCCATCACGCGCACCGACCTCAGTGCGAAGGATCAGGCGCGCGTCACCACCATCATCAGGCCGACCACTGATTTTTCCAAACCCGAGCAATTCGAACTGATGCAAGGCGGCGCCGGCACGTCCAGAAAGGACGTCAGCCGCGATTCCTTCTCGCAATCCTCGGCCAACATCACCTTCGAGGAAGAGGGCACCTTCAAGCTTGGCAACGCCCTGTTCCGCAAGAATTGGGTGTCGTCGCCATCCTCGACGCAGGCGTCGGACGGACTTGGCCCCCTGTTCAACGAACGCGCCTGCCAGAACTGCCATCTGAAGGATGGCCGCGGCCATCCGCCGGAAGGCGAGGCCGGCACCACGTCGATGTTCCTGCGGCTGGCGCGCGAGGCGAGCAGCGCGCAGGAGAGAGCCGCGCTTGCCGACCACAAGGTGCTCAATTTCCCCGACCCGGCCTATGGCACGCAGTTGCAGGAACTGGCCGTGCCCGGCCTGCGTGGCGAAGGCAGGATGCATGTCGACTATCAGGAACGGAAGGTGATGCTGGCGGACGGCAGCGTGGTTTGGCTGCGCAAACCTGCCTATTCGGTCGCCGATCCCGCCTATGGGCCGCTTGATCCGCGCACCACGCTGTCGCCGCGCCTGACCCCACCGATGATCGGCCTTGGCCTGATCGAACAGATTGCGCCGGCGGACATCCTTGCCAACGCCGACCCGGACGACCGCAACGGCGACGGCATTTCCGGCCGGCCGAACATCGTGCGCGACGGCCAGAGCGGCGAGCTGGCGCTTGGCCGTTTCGGCTGGAAGGCACAGACCGCGTCGATCCGACAGCAGGCAGCGGATGCCTTTGCCGGCGATATCGGCATCTCGACGCCCGAAGTGCCGAAACACTGGGGCGACTGCACCGCCGCGCAGCCAAAATGTCTCGCCATGCCGAACGGCGTGCAGGAGCGGCTTGGCCCGGCCGAGGCACCGCCGCCGGTGATGGATCTCGTCACCTTCTATTCGCAGAATCTGGCCGTGCCGGCACGCCGCGGCCTCGACACAAGGCAGGTGCTGGCCGGCAAGAAGGTCTTCTACGAGATCGGCTGCATTGCCTGTCACACGCCGAAATTCGTCACCCGTCGCGACACGCCCAACAAGGCGCAGGCGTTCCAGCTGATCTGGCCCTATTCCGATTTTCTGCTGCACGACATGGGACCTGATCTGGCCGATGGTCAGGCCGTGGGGGAAGCGGCGGGCAATGAGTGGCGCACGCCGCCGCTGTGGGGCATCGGCCTCACTGAAACGGTCAACGGCAACTCCTTCTTCCTGCATGATGGCCGAGCGCGCACATTGGCCGAGGCGATCCTTTGGCATGGTGGCGAGGCGCAGAAGGCGCGTGACCGTTTTGCCGCCGCCAGCGCCACGGACCGAGATGCCCTGGTCAAATTCCTGGAGTCACTCTGATGCCGAAGCGTTCCGCACTGGTTCTCGTTCTGCCTCTGGCTCTGCTGGGTGTCTTCCCGGCGTCGGCGGCGGTGAAAGCCTCCGACATCATCCAGCGAGCGATCGATGGGTTTGTCCGCCCGGCCTATGCAAGCCTGCACGAGCATGCGGAAACCTTGACCGGATCCGTGCGCAAGCTCTGCACCGCGCCCTCGCAAGGGGAGCTTGATGCGGCGCGTGCCGAATTTTCAGCCGCGGTCGATGCCTGGTCGTCAGCCGAAATCATCGGCTTCGGGCCGATCAAGGAAAACAACCGGCTGGAACGCATGCTGTTCTGGCCGGATCGCAAGGGCATCGGCCTGAAGCAGGTGCAGGCTGCCTTGGCGGACAAGGACCCGACCGCCACCGATCCCGCTCAACTGGCCGGCAAGAGCGTTGCCATGCAAGGGTTGGGCGCGCTGGAATTCGTCCTTTATGGCGATGGCGCCGATGCGCTGACCGGCAAAGGCGGTTCCTATCGCTGCGCCTATGGCGCTGCGCTTGCCGGCAACATCGAAACCATGGCCGGCGACGTCAGCGATGCCTGGAACAAGCCGGACGGGTTTGCCGCGCTGTGGGCCAATCCGGGACCGCAGAACCCGCTATACCGCGATGGCAACGAAGCGGTGACGGAACTGGTCGGCGTCTTCATCAATGAGCTGGAAATGGTCCGCGATGTCCGCCTGAAGGGCTTTTTCGGCGGCAAGCCGGATGCGGACAAGCCGAAACAGGCGATCTACTGGCGCTCGCAAAACACCACCAATTCACTGGCTGGAAACCTCGCCGGCATCGATACGCTGTTCCAGGCTTCGAAGCTTGGCGACGCATTGCCGCCCGATGCGCGCTGGATGGCGGAATCGATCCATATCCAGCTGGTCAACGGCGTTGCCACCGCCAAGGCCGTCAAAGGTCCGATCGACAAGGCGCTCGCCGATCCGGTGCTGCGTGACAAACTCGACCATTTCGCGCTGATCACCTCCAGCCTGTCGACCCTGTTCGGAACCAGGCTGACCGCCGAATTCGGCCTGACCGCCGGCTTCTCGTCGCTGGATGGGGACTGAGCATGATCCCGAAAAACGGAATCCGGTTTTCGGAAGAGATCATGCTCAAAAAGAGAGACTGATCCTTGAAAACGCCACTCATAGATCGCCGTGATTTCCTCAGGGCCGCCGGGGCAGGCTTCATGGCCGCAATGGCGCCGTCGGCATGGGCGAAGACGCTTGCCGCCGACGCCGTCTTCGCCACCGCTTTCGTCAAGCGCGATGGCAGTTATGGCGCCGCCGTGCTGTCCGAGGCCGGCAAGGTCCTGCATGCGATCGACCTGCCCGATCGCGGCCATGACGTCACCTTCGATCCGGTCTCGAAGCGCTCGGTGGTCTTCGCCCGCCAGCCCGGTACCTTCGCGATCGTTTTCGATCACACCGGACGCGACGCGCCGCTGACCATCGCCAGCATCGCCGGCCGGCATTTCTTCGGCCATGGGGTGTTCTCGACCGACGGCGCGCTGCTTTACGCCACCGAGAACGACTTCGACAATGCCGCCGGCATGGTCGGGGTCTATGATGCGCGCGCGAAATTCAACCGTATCGGCGAGTTCCCGACCTATGGAATGGGGCCGCACGAGCTTCTGCTCATGGGGGACGGCAGGACGATTGCCGTCGCCAATGGCGGCATCGAGACCCACCCGGACTACGGCCGCGCCGAGCTCAACATCGCGACCATGAAGCCATCCTATGTGCTCATCGACCGCGTCACCGGCGACCTCGTCGAGAAGCACGAACTGCCGGCCGCACTGCACCAGCTGTCGATCCGCCACATGGACACCGATCGGTCCGGAACGGTCTGGTTCGGTTGCCAGTACAGGGGGCCGGGCACCGATCGCCCGCTGCTGGTCGGCCGCGCCGGGCGGGGCAAGGACTTGCAACTGCTCGACATGCCGCGGGACGTGCTGACCGGCTTCCGCAACTATATCGGCTCCGTCGCCGCCAATCCGGTTGCCGGCACCGTCGCCGTCTCGTCGCCGGAGGGCAATTCGCTTGCCGTGATCGACGCGGCGAGCGGCAAGGTCGTCTCGGCCAGCGCACTGGTCGAGGTCTGCGGCGTGGCGCCCGACGGAACCGGCTTCATGGCCACCACCGGCGCCGGCGAGATCGTCGCGGGCAGTGGTGCGACACGGTCCGAGCCGGACTATGTCTGGGACAACCATATGCTGCGTATCGAGCCAGTCGCGTAGATGCTTTTCCGGCAAGGCCGAAGCGAAGCCGCTTAACAAATTATGCACTATCCCCTTGCGGTGGCGCGCCGTGGCGGGCACAGGGAAACTGTTCTCGAACCGGTCGTTTCATGAAATTGCTCGCCATCGACTGTGCCGCCAATCTCTGCGCCGCTTGCGTCTATGACGCGGAGGCGAAGCAGGAACTCGGCCGCTCGGTGATCGACCTGGGTAAGGGCCACGCCGAGCACCTGATGGCAGTCATTGCCGAGGCGCTGAAGGCGAGCGCAACCGACTATGCCGGTCTGGGCGCCATCGCGGTTTCCGTCGGCCCCGGTTCCTTCACCGGTCTGCGTGTCGGCGTCTCGGCCGCGCGCGGTCTGGCGCTGGCGTTGAAGATTCCGGCGATCGGGGTGACAACGCTCGAGGCACTGGCGGCTGAAGCGGCCGTGACATTTCCCGGTCGCGCCGTGCTGGCGGCGCTCGATGCCGGGCGCGAGGAAATCCATGCCGCCCTTTACGATGAAATGTCGGTTTTGACTTACGGACCGGCGGTGACCACGCTGGCGGATGCCACCACCATGGCGACGGAAAGCTCTCCGGTGCTGGCCGGCACCGCGGCAGCGCAGATTGCCGCATCGGCCGGGCGCGCCTTCGATATCGGCCCTCGGACGGCTACCGCCGACATTCTCACATACGCTCGGCTGGCTGCCGCCAAGGGGGAAGGCGAAAGGCCGAAACCACTCTATCTGCGCGGTGCGGACGCCAAGCCGCAGGCCGGGTTCATACTGGCGAGGCTCAGACCGTGATCCCGAACCGAAGGAACGCGGTAGCGAAAAGTGGAAGCCGGTTTTCGGAAAAGATCGTGGTCAAACAAGAAAACGGAAATTAATGCGCATACCTTTTCTCCAGCCGCGGCGCCGGGACTATGCGCTCGAGCCGCTGAAGATCGCCGACAGCCCGGCGGTCTCGCTGCTGCACCGCGAGGACTTTGTCCGCCCGTGGACCGATGGCGAATTCGCCGCCTTGCTCGAACAGGACACCGTGTTCGGCTATGCCGCGCGCGAGACCGGGCACGGCTCCAAGCCGCCGGTCGGCTTCGTGCTGGCCAGGCTGGCCGCCGGCGAGGGCGAGATCCTGACCGTCGCGGTGGCGCGGTCCCATCGCCGGCAGGGGCTTGGCTGGCAGTTGATGGACGCGGTGCTGCGCGAACTGCACGCGCAGCGCGCCGAGGCGCTCTTCCTCGAAGTCGACGAGACCAATGTCGCCGCGATCGCGCTCTATCGGCGGCTCGGCTTCCGCGAGGTCGGCAAGCGTCCGAATTATTACAAGTCGCCCGAGCGCGGCCCGACCGGTGCGCTTGTCATGCGCCGCGATCTTCGCTAGCCAGAGGCCTGGGTAGGGGCGATGATCAAGAAAATCAGGATTTTCCTGGCGCTGGGCCTCGTCGTCGCAGGTTCCCTGATCCTCGTGCCGTTGCAGATCCTGTCGATGAAGACCGGCTGGTGGCCGGAAACGTTCATCTTGAAGATCTGGCACAGGCTGATCATCAGGGCGCTCGGCATGCGCGTCCACGTCCACGGCGCGCTTTCGACCAGGCGCCCTTTGCTGGTGGCGGCCAATCACATCTCCTGGACCGATATCATGGTGCTCGGCTCTTTTGCCGATGTGAAGTTCATCGCCAGGGCGGATATGGAAGGCTGGCCGCTGATCGGCATGCTGTCGAAGCTGCAGCGCACCGTTTTCATCGAGCGCGAGCGCAAGCGTTCGTCTGGCGACCAGGCAAGCGAAATCGCCAGCCGCATGGCCAAGGGCGACGCCATGGTGCTGTTCGCCGAAGGCTCGACCGGCGACGGCAACGTCATCTTGCCCTTCAAGAGCACGCTTTTTGGCGCCGCCTCGATGGCGATTTCGGAAGGCGCGGCGGAACAGGTGTTCATCCAGCCGGTGGCGATCGCTTACACGCGCCTGCATGGCGTGCCGCTCGGCCGCCGGCACCGGCCGCTTGCCGCCTGGATCGGCGATGAGGACCTGATGCCGCATCTCAGGGTGCTGCTGGCGGAGGGCGCCCTCGATGTCGAGGTGCATTTCGGCGAGCCGATCGCCTTTTCCAAGGGCTCGAACCGCAAGGAAACGTCGAAGCTTATGGAAAGCAGGGTTCGCGAGATGATGCAGGCGGCGCTTGCCGATCCGCGCTCCAGCCGTTAGCCGGCCGCGCGTTCGCCGGCAAGCATGACGGCGGCAGCGGAGAATCGTCTGTTTTTTGTCACGGAAAGGCGTTAGAAGCCGCCGGATGGACTTGAACACGATAGAGCGTGACGACATCGACGCCACCGCCGAAGGGATGGCCGCGCCGGCAGGAGCGACCAGGAAGGTCTTCATCAAGACCTATGGCTGCCAGATGAACGTCTATGATTCCCAGCGCATGACCGATGCGCTGGCCGCCGACGGCTACACCGCGACCGACACCATCGGCGAGGCCGATCTGGTGCTGCTCAACACCTGCCATATCAGGGAGAAAGCAGCCGAAAAGGTCTATTCCGAGCTCGGCCGTATCCGCGAGATGAAGGCAGAACGCGCCGGCACCGGGCGCGAAATGCTGGTCGGCGTCGCCGGCTGCGTGGCGCAGGCCGAAGGGGCCGAGATCATCCGCCGTTCGCCGGCCGTCGATCTGGTCATCGGCCCGCAGACCTATCACCGGCTGCCCGATGTGCTGGCGCGGGTGCGCGGCGGCGAAAAGATCGTCGAAACCGACTACGCCATCGAGGACAAGTTCGAGCATCTGCCGCAGCCGAAGCGAGCCGAGCTCATCAAGCGCGGCGTCACCGCATTCCTCACCGTGCAGGAAGGCTGCGACAAGTTCTGCACCTTCTGCGTCGTGCCCTATACCAGGGGCTCCGAAGTGTCGCGGCCGGTGGCGCAGATCGTCGCGGAGGCGCAGCGTCTGGCGGAAGCCGGCGTGCGCGAGGTGACGCTGCTCGGCCAGAACGTCAATGCGTGGCATGGACAGGGCGAAAATGGCGAGGAATGGGGCCTTGGCCGGCTGCTGTCCAGGCTCGCCGAAATCCCCGGGCTGGCGCGCTTGCGCTACACCACCAGCCACCCGCGCGACATGGACGATGAACTGATCGCCGCCCACCGCGATCTGCCGGCGTTGATGCCTTATTTGCATCTGCCGGTGCAATCGGGGTCCGACCGCATCCTCAAGGCGATGAATCGCCGGCATACGGCGAAGGACTATCTGGCGCTGCTCGACCGCATCCGTGCCGCCCGGCCGGATATCGCGCTTTCCGGCGACTTCATCGTCGGTTTCCCCGGCGAGACCGAAGCGGATTTCGAGGCGACCATGGAACTGGTGCGCCAGGTGAATTACGCCTCGGCCTTTTCGTTCAAATATTCGCCGCGTCCCGGCACGCCGGGCGCCGAGATGGCCGATCACGTGCCGGAGACCGTCAAGGATGAACGCTTGCAGCGGCTGCAGGCACTGCTCGTGAAACAGCAGCAGGACTTTGGCTTGAGCCTCGTCGGCAGCACCATCGACACGCTGATCGAGAAGCCCGGCCGCCAGGCCGGCCAGAAGGTTGGCCGCTCGCCTTGGCTGCAGCCGGTTATTGTTGATGAAAAGGCCGGCGAAATCGGTGACATTATCCAGGTGCGAATCACGAAGACGGGCTACAACAGCCTGTTCGCCGAATTGGCCTGAGGGTCTCGGCAGATGAGGAGAGACGGTTGAGCGCAGCAGAGCTGAAGAACCTGCCCCCGGTACCGGCATCTGGGGCTTCTGACATGGCGCACATCGTTCTGACTTTCGACAACAACAAGCTTGCCAGCGCCCTTTACGGTCAGTTCGACGAAAATCTTGCCAGGCTCGAGCAGAAGCTCGGCGTCGACATCCGCTCGCGCGGCAACCAGCTGACCATCAAGGGGTCCGCCTCGGCCGCCGAGCAGGCGCGCCGCGCCCTGGATAATCTCTACGGCATTCTGCAGAAGGGCGTGGATATCGGTCAGTCCGACGTCGACGGCGCCGTGCGCATGGCTGTCGCCGCCGATGATCAGCTGACCCTGCCGACGCTGGAGCGCAAGGGCAAGGTCTCCGCCGCCCAGATCGCCACCCGCAAGAAGACCATCTATGCCCGCTCGCTGAACCAGGACGCCTACATGCGGGCGCTGGAGCGATCGGAACTCGTGTTCGGCATCGGTCCGGCCGGCACCGGCAAGACCTATCTGGCGGTGGCGCATGCGGCGATGCTGCTCGAACGCGGCATGGTCGAACGCATCATTCTCTCGCGGCCGGCGGTCGAGGCCGGTGAGCGGCTGGGCTTCCTGCCGGGTGACATGAAGGAGAAGGTCGATCCCTACCTGCGTCCGCTCTATGATGCGCTCTACGACATGATGCCGGCCGACAAGGTCGAGCGGGCCATTGCCGCCGAGGTGATCGAGATCGCGCCGCTCGCCTTCATGCGCGGCCGCACGCTGGCGCATGCCGCGGTCATTCTCGACGAAGCGCAGAACACCACGCCGATGCAGATGAAGATGTTCCTGACGCGTCTGGGCGAGAACTCGCGCATGATCGTCACCGGCGATCCAACCCAGATCGACCTTCCCCCGAGCACCAAATCCGGCCTGGTCGAAGCCTTGCGTGTCCTCGACGGCGTGGCGGGCGCGGTGACCGTGCGCTTCAACGATGTCGACGTGGTTCGCCATCCGCTGGTGGCGGAAATCGTCAGGGCGTACGACCGGGATGCCAAGCTGGCGCGCGGCCTCGGCGCCGAGAATTGATTTTGACGATGCGGCGTCATGCCTGAGGACATAAAACCAGTCGGTGGGGAGATTTCGCTTCCCGTCGACATCGACTTGGCCGTCGAAGCGGGAAACTGGCCTGAAGAGGCCGTACTTTTGCGGCTGGTCGAACGGGCTGCCGGTGCCGCCTTCGCCGAAACCGGCGCGGCGGGACGCTCCGAACTCAGCGTCGTTTTTTCCGACGATGCCCAGATACGCACGCTCAATGCCGGCTGGCGCGGCAAGGACAAGCCAACCAACGTCCTGTCTTTCCCGGCTTTTCCGTTTCCCAAGGGTGGCCCGCTGCCGCCGATGCTGGGCGATATCGTGCTGGCCGCTGAAACGGTCGCGCGCGAAGCGGCACTGGAAGAGAAGCCCTTGGAGAACCATATCTCCCATCTCGTCATCCATGGCCTGCTGCATCTCCTGGGCTATGATCACGAGACCGACGCCGAGGCCGAGGAGATGGAGGCCATCGAACGCGCAGCGCTCGCAAGGCTTGCCATTCCCGATCCCTACGCGTAACTACAAAAGACCAATTGACCGGACGACGATGAACGACAAACCAGAGACTGCCGCCCGCCCCGACGCCGGCAGTGCTACCAAGGCTTCCGATACGTCGGAAGAGGGATCAAGTCCGAGTACCGTTACCGGCAGCGCTGCCAGCGAGTCTTCGCCTGCCGGTCCCTCCCTGTTCGAACGCGTTTTGGGCTTGTTCCGGCAACGCAACGGCACCAGCCTGCGTGAGGAAATCGCCGGTGCGCTTGCCGAGACGACGAGCGATGCCGGCGCCTTCTCGCCCGGCGAACGCGCCATGCTCAACAACATCCTGCGGCTGCGCGAAGTGCGCGTCGAGGACGTCATGGTGCCGCGCGCCGACATCGAGGCGGTCGAGATCACGACGACGCTTGGCGATCTCTTGGGCACCTTCGAGCAATCCGGCCATTCCCGCATGCCGGTCTATTCCGAGACCCTCGACGATCCGCGCGGCATGGTCCATATTCGCGACGTGCTGGCCCACATCACCAAGATCGCGCGGGTCAAGAAGGGCCGCACGAGCAGGAAAACCCCTGCCGCCACGGTTCTCGATCTCGCGCAGGTCGACCTCGCGCGCACCATTGGCGAGCTCAGCCTGATCCGCCCGGTGTTGTTCGTGCCGCCGTCGATGCTTGCCTCCGACCTGATGGGCCGCATGCAGACGACGCGCACGCAGATGGCTCTGGTGATCGACGAATATGGCGGCACCGATGGCCTCGCCTCGCTGGAAGACATCGTCGAGATGGTCGTTGGCGACATCGAGGACGAGCATGACGACGACGAGCCGATGATCACCCAGAGCGGTGACGGCGTTTTCATCGTCGACGGCAAGGCCGAGATCGACGATGTCGCCAAGATGATCGGTGGGGATTTCGCCGCCGGCGAACACGGCGAATATGTCGACACCATCGGCGGCATGATCTTCAACACGCTCGGCCGCGTTCCGGCCCGGGGCGAGGTGGTGCAGGCCATTCCCGGCTTCGAGTTCCACGTGCTTGATGCAGATCCGCGCCGCGTGAAGCGCGTGCGCATCGTGCAAATCCAGAAGGCTGAACGCCGCCGGCGCGCCACCGCCCGTGCCGAGCAGGCGTGAGCGTTTCGCTCCCCGATGACACTCGACGACCCGTTCAAGCACTCAAGCCTGGGCTCCGGTGTCTTCTACAAGGATCCTCGTGCCGCGCTGGACTGGCTTGAGGCGGCTTTCGGCTTCGTGCGCAGCATGGTGGTCGGCGATGCAGAGGGAAAGCTCGTCCATTCTGAGATGCGGTTCGGCGACAGCTACATCATCGTCGATTCCGAATGGGCCGACCACGTCGCCAGTCCGGCTTCGGTCGGCGGCAGGAACACGCAGTGCGTCTATGTGCGCCTGAAGGATGGACTGGACGCCCATTGCGAACAAGCCAGGGCAAACGGCGCGGAGATCATCCAGGAGCCCGCCGATCAGTTCTATGGCGAACGTCAGTATCGCGCCCGTGATCCCGAGGGTCATGTCTGGACCTTCACGCAACCCATTCGCCTGGTTCCGCGCGAGGAGGCGGAGCGATTGGGCGGTCTGCGCATCGACGGCTGGCATCGCTAGGCTCGGCCCGGGCGCGCTTCCCGCCAGATCGCTGCCGTTTGGAGCGCGGACCACAGCCTGTTAAATCTTGCTTCCTGATTCGCGCGACTCGGAAGTATGCATGGAGCGCCTTGCCGGCCGGATAATTCTGCTTTGGGGTTGGCGGCGTGCGCTCGTCGCGTTTCTCGTGGGGGCGCTGGCGGTGCTTGGCCAGGCACCTTACGATTTCTTCGCCGCCTGTTTCATCTCGTTTCCCTTGCTGGTCTGGCTGCTCGACGGCGCCACCGGCGAAGCGTCCGGCAGCCTGTTCCGGCGCCTGCGGCCTGCCTTTGCCGTCGGCTGGTGGTTCGGCTTCGGCTATTTCCTCGCCGGCCTGTGGTGGATCGGTTCGGCGCTGCTGGTCGAGGCCGACAGCTTTGCCTGGGCGCTTCCCTTCGCGGTGGTCGGCATTCCCTTCGCGCTCGCCTTTTTCTATGGCTTCGCGGCGATGGTGGCGCGGCTTTTTTGGAGCAGCGACATAGGCCGTATTGCCGCCCTTGCCTTCGGCTTCGGGCTGGCGGAGTGGCTGCGCGGCTTCCTGTTCACCGGTTTCCCCTGGAATGCGATCGGCTACGCCGCAATGCCGGTTCCCTTGCTGATGCAGAGCGTCTCGGTCACCGGCATGGTCGGCATGAACGTGCTCGCGGTGTTCCTCTTTGCGCTGCCGGCGCTGCTGGCGGCGCGCCGGCATCTTCGCCTCGGCGCGGCGCTGTTTGTCATCCTCGCCGCGGCCCATGCCGGCTTCGGCTATGTCAGGCTTGCAGCTCCCGAGAAGCCGGCGACGCACAGCCTGGATGTCCGCATCGTCCAGCCGGCCGTCGACCTGTCGGAAAAATGGGACGCTTCGGTCCGCGACCGCATCTTCGCGGTCCTGATGGGCCTTTCGGCCAAGGCCCCGGACCCCGGCCATGCAAAGCCGCAACTGATCCTGTGGCCGGAAACCTCGGTGCCGTTCCTGTTCACCGAGCGGCCCGACGCGTTGACGGCGCTGGGTGACATGCTGGGCGATGGCCAGACGCTGATAGCCGGCGTCGTGCGCGAGGAAGGCGGCTCGGCCGCCAACGCCGACAGCCGCTACTACAACTCTGTGGTGGCGATCAACGACAAGGGTGAAATCACTGATGCCGTGGACAAGGTTCATCTGGTGCCGTTCGGCGAATACCTGCCGTTCGCCGATCTGCTCGAGCGTTTCGGCATCGAGCAGCTGGTTGCCGGGCCGATGACGTTTACCGCCGGCAACGAGCGGCACGCCCTCACGCTGCCGGGCGGCATCCGCGCGCTGCCATTTATTTGTTATGAGGTGATTTTTCCCGATCTGGTGGCAGTTGACGCAACGTCAGCACAGCTTATTGTGAACGTCACAAATGATGCCTGGTTCGGCGACACGCCAGGTCCGTACCAGCATTTCAGGCAGGCTCAAATCCGCGCGGTGGAGAATGGATTGCCATTGTTGCGTGCTGCCAACAACGGCATCTCGGCCGTTGTCGATCCACGCGGACGCATCGTCGATGCGCTGGCGATCGACGCGCGCGGCGCCATCGATGCACATGTGCCGATTTCCGAACAGAGTATCGTATCGTCCGGCCAGCGGCGGATTAACGGAATGCTGATCATGTTGTTGTTTGCCGTTGCAGCGGCGCTGTTGAACGTAAGGCAAAGGCTACGGGCGAATTGACAGCCCGCACATTAGAAACTCATACTGTAACGCCTGAAATTTCTCGAAGTCGGTTGATCGTTCTGTTGGGGCAGTTGCCTCCGGCTCCATTTGGGCAGGAAAAAAATAGAGAAAGCCGAAAAAATTCGGCGAGGAAAAAATGGCAGAAGACAACAAGAAGAAACCGAATCCGATCGATATCCATGTTGGGAGCCGCATCCGGCTTCGCCGCAATATGCTGGGGATGAGCCAGGAGAAACTGGGCGAGAATCTCGGCATCACATTTCAACAAATTCAGAAATATGAAAAGGGCACCAACCGCGTCGGCGCCAGCCGCCTGCAGGCGATCGCTTCCATACTCGGCGTGCCTGTTGCCTTCTTTTTCGAGGATGCGCCGGGCCAGGAGCCTGTTGCCGGCCGTGGCTTTGCCGAAGATGCGTCGATGGCTTTCGCCGTCGAATTCTGCGGCAGTCCCGAAGGTCTTCAGCTCAACCGGGCCTTTGTCAAGATCGCCGACGCCAAGGTGCGCCGCAGGATCATAGATCTGGTCAAGTCCCTCTCCGCCGACGATCCCGACTGATCCGCAATCCCGTTGCACCGGCGGCGACTTGCCGCCGGTGGCACAAGATAACTGCATTGACATTCATGCCAGGACGGCGGCACCGCTTGACGAGCGGCGCTCCGCCCCGCTAACACGTGGCGCGCCAAAATCGGCAGCCTGCCGATCGTTTTTCAAGAGGGGACACCCGTGACGCGGCAGAATTACTTCTTTACCTCGGAATCCGTTTCCGAGGGCCATCCCGACAAAGTCTGTGACCGGATCTCCGACGAGATCGTCGATCTGGTCTATCGCGAAGCCAAGAAGACCGGCATGGATCCGTGGAAAGTCCGCGTCGCCTGCGAGACGCTGGCAACCACCAACCGCGTCGTCATCGCCGGTGAGGTGCGCGTTCCCGAGACGCTGCTGAAGAAGGACAAGGAAGGCAACATCCTCAAGGATGCCGCAGGTCATCCGATCGTCAATCCGGCCAAGTTCAAGTCGGTCGCCCGCAAGGCGATCCGTGAAATCGGCTACGAGCAGGCCGGCTTCCACTGGAAGACGGCGAAAATCGAGGTCCTGCTGCACGGCCAGTCGCCCGATATCGGCCAGGGCGTCGACAACGCTTCCGACCGTCAGGGCGAGGAAGGTGCCGGCGACCAGGGCATCATGTTCGGTTATGCCTGCCGCGAGACGCCGGACCTGATGCCGGCGCCGATCTACTACAGCCACAAGATCCTCGAACTGCTGGCCGCCGCGCGCCACGAAGGCAGCGGCGAGGCCGGTAAGCTCGGGCCGGACGCCAAGAGCCAGGTCACCGTTCGCTATGTCGACGGCAAGGCGGCGGAAGCGACGCAGATCGTGCTCTCCACCCAGCACCTCGATGCAAGCTGGGACTCCAAGAAGGTGCGCCAGGTTGTCGAGCCCTATATCCGCGAGGCGCTGGGCGACCTCAAGATCGCCGACAATTGCATGTGGTACATCAACCCGACCGGCAAGTTCGTCATTGGTGGCCCTGACGGCGACGCCGGTCTCACTGGCCGCAAGATCATCGTCGACACCTATGGTGGTGCGGCACCCCATGGCGGCGGCGCCTTCTCCGGCAAGGACACCACCAAGGTCGACCGTTCCGCGGCCTACGCGGCCCGCTATCTGGCCAAGAATGTCGTCGCGGCGAAACTCGCCGACCGTTGCACGATCCAGCTTTCCTACGCCATTGGCGTCGCCCAGCCGCTGTCGGTCTATGTCGACCTGCACGGCACCGGCAAGGTCGACGAGGCCAAGCTCGAGGAAGCGCTGCGCACCGTCATGGATCTCTCGCCGTCCGGCATCCGTCGCCATCTGGATCTCAACAAGCCGATCTATGCCAAGACGTCCTCCTACGGCCATTTCGGCCGCAAGGCCGGCCGAGATGGGTCTTTCTCCTGGGAAAAGACCGATCTCGCCAAGGCACTCAAGGACGCGGTTGCCGCCTGATAGCGGCGCCAAGGCCTCGCTGTGGAACCGAAGGACAGACCACGCCGCGCGACCGAAGCATTTTTCGGTCGCCGGCGCGGCAAGACCATGCGACCGCAGCAGGCGGCCGCATTGGAGAGCGGTTTCGGGACATATAGGCTCGATCTGACGGCTGAACCGCCGGCTGATCCGCGCACTCTGTTTGAAGCGGATGTTTCGGCAGTTCGCCTCGAGATTGGCTTTGGCGGCGGCGAACATCTGCTGCATCGCGCGACCGAGGCGCCAACGATCGGCTTTATCGGTGTCGAACCCTTCGTCAACGGCATGGCCAAGATGATGATGGCGGTCAAGGAAAAGCCACTCGCCAATCTTCGGGTTTATGACGACGACGCCACCCGGCTGCTTGACTGGCTGCCGCAAGCTTCACTCGACGGCATCGACCTTCTCTATCCGGATCCCTGGCCGAAGAAGAAGCACTGGAAGCGCCGTTTCGTCAGCCCGGTCAATCTCGACCGTTTCGCGCGCGTCCTGAAGCCGGGTTCAAAATTCCGTTTCGCCTCCGACATCGACACGTATGTAAACTGGACCTTGCTGCATTGCCGGGCGCATGGCGGGTTCGCCTGGCAGGCTTCGGAGGCGGCGGACTGGCATCGTCCCTATGACGGCTGGCCCGGCACCCGCTACGAGGCGAAGGCCATTCGTGAGGGCCGGCGGCCGGCCTATCTCACCTTCATCAGGACGTAAGCGCGCTCACACAGCGCAGCGCGCTCACACAGCGCATTGTGTCCGGCGTTCACCCCGGCAAAGGCGAGCGTCATCCGCCCGCCAAATTTCAGAAACGGCCGATCCTGTTGAAGATGGCAGGATCCATGCCGAGGTTGCGCAGGTCATCCGCGCGTGGCTTGCGGCCGGCTTCCACGGTACGCGAAGCGGCGACCGCGCCGCCAAATGTCGTGAAGAGATCGCCTATGGCGGATAAGATCTTGCGGTTGGTCATGTCAAACCCCTTTCGCTGCTGTGACGTTCATTCATCTTTGTGCAATGCAACATAGATGGGGGTGCGGCTCTGAGGCTCACAGAGGCGTCGCCGCATGGACGCCATGCGCCTGGCGCAACGCTGGCGCCGCCACGGCTTTTGTCCGGTCGGGCATAGCGGGCTTGAAACACCGGCCGCGATCGTTTATATCAGCCTCAAATTCTTGGTCGGTATGACGAAGAGTGGGTCCACCCGGTCCCGCTCTTTTTTATTACCTGCCGATAGCTTCGAATCGAACGACAGGAATCGAATGACTGCAACGGCAAGCGAGGGCGACGATCGCATCATCCGCGAGAGCGGCATCGATGCGCGCATCGCGTTGATCGTCCAGCCGGTGCTGCGCGCGATCGGCTTCCGCCTCGTGCGGGTGCATCTGTCGGGCCAGAACGGGCTGACGCTGCAGATCATGGCCGAGCGCGAGGACGGCACCATGACCGTCGAGGATTGCGAAGAGGTCAGCCGCGCGGTGTCGCCGGCGCTCGATGTCGATGATCCGATCGAAAAGGCCTATCATCTCGAAGTCTCGTCGCCCGGCATCGACCGGCCATTGGTCCGCAAGTCTGATTTCGCGACGTGGACGGGTCACTTGGTCAAGATGGAAACATCGATCGTTGTCGCCGATCGCAAGCGGTTCAAGGGCAAGATCGTCGAAGCCGGTGAAAATGACGTGCTGATCGAGCGCGACAAGGCCGCCTATGGCGAAGAGCCGACGGTGCGCGTACCCTACGATGCGATCGCCGAAACCCGGTTGATCCTGACCGACGATCTCATCCGTGACGCGCTGTCGAAGGACAACAGGGCGCGCAAGGAAGCGAAGAAACGCCGCGGCGAGCCGGAAGACGAGGCGCCAGAGGGCGCGGAAAACGAAACCGAACAGGAAATGTGATTGGGCTGCCGGGCGCAAAGGCTCGGCAACAAGCTCGGGAGAAAAAACATGGTTGTAAGCGCCAACAGGCTTGAACTGCTGCAGATCGCCGATGCGGTCGCGCGTGAAAAGTCGATCGACAAGTCGATCGTCATCGCCGCCATGGCCGATGCGATCCAGAAGGCGGCGCGCTCGCGTTACGGCCAGGAGACCAACATCCGTGCCGACATCAATCCCAACACCGGCGAGATGAAGCTGCAGCGGCTGATGGAAGTGGTCGAGAAGGTCGATGACTACGCCACGCAGATCGCCATATCCTCGGCGCGTGAGCGCAATCCCGACGCCCAGCTCGGCGACTTCATCGCCGAACAGCTGCCGCCGATGGATTTCGGCCGCATCGCCGCCCAGTCGGCCAAGCAGGTCATCGTGCAGAAGGTGCGCGAGGCCGAGCGCGACCGCCAGTACGACGAATACAAGGACCGCATCGGCGAAATCGTCAACGGCACGGTCAAGCGCGTCGAATACGGCAATGTCATTGTCGATCTCGGCCGTGGCGAGGCCATCATCCGCCGCGACGAGCTGATCCCGCGCGAGAACTACAAATATGGCGATCGCGTCCGCGCCTATGTCTACGACGTGCGCCGCGAGCAGCGCGGCCCGCAGATATTCCTGTCGCGCACCCATCCGCAGTTCATGGCGAAGCTGTTCACCATGGAAGTGCCGGAGATCTATGACGGCATCATCGAGATCAAGTCGGTTGCCCGCGACCCGGGCTCGCGCGCCAAGATCGCCGTCATCTCGCGGGACTCCTCGATCGATCCCGTCGGCGCCTGCGTCGGTATGCGCGGCAGCCGCGTCCAGGCGGTCGTCGGCGAATTGCAGGGCGAGAAGATCGACATCATTCCGTGGTCGCCTTCGGCCGCGTCCTTCATCGTCAACGCGCTGCAGCCGGCCGAAGTCGCCAAGGTCGTGCTCGACGAGGATGCCGAACGCATTGAGGTCGTGGTTCCCGACGACCAGCTGTCGCTGGCCATCGGCCGCCGCGGCCAGAACGTGCGGCTCGCCTCGCAGCTCACCGGCTGGGATATCGACATCCTGACCGAGGCTGAAGAATCCGAGCGCCGCCAGAAGGAATTCGTCGAGCGCTCCTCGCTGTTCATGGAAGCCCTCGATGTCGACGAGATGGTCGGCCAGGTGCTGGCCTCCGAAGGCTTCACCAGCGTCGAGGAAGTCGCTTATGTCGACGCCGGCGAAATCGCCTCGATCGATGGCTTCGACGACGACACTGCTTCGGAGATCCAGACCCGCGCCCGCGAGTATCTGGAGAAGATCGAGGCCGAGCACGACGACAAGCGCAAGGCGCTGGGCGTCAAGGACGAGCTGCGCGAAATCCCCGGCATCACCACCGCCATGATGGTGACGCTCGGTGAGGACGGCATCAAGACGATCGAGGATTTCGCTGGTTACGCGGCCGACGATCTGACCGGGTGGAAGGAACGCAAGGACGGCGAGACAAAGGTATTTCCGGGTGTGCTCGCCAGCCATGGCGTGACGCGCGCCGATGCCGAGCAGATGGTTCTGGCTGCCCGCCTCAAGGCTGGCTGGATCACCGAAGACGAGCTTGCAGCCGAAGAAGAACCGGCTGACGAAGCCGTTGGTGCGTGAGGTGAAACCGCATCGCACCGAACCCGCCCTTGGACGAGATGAACGATCGCACCTGCATCGTCACCCGCAGGCAGGCCGAACCGGATGAACTGATCCGGTTCGTCGTCGGCCCGGATTCGGCCGTCGTTCCCGACATCAAGAGAAATCTGCCTGGCCGTGGTTGCTGGGTGACGGCCGACCGCCTACATGTCGACAAGGCGGCGGCCAAAAACCTGTTTGCCCGTGCCTTCAAGGCGCAGGTGACAGTGCCGCCCGACTTTGGCGGCATGGTCGACGGGCTGCTTTCCAGATCTGCTCTGGGCATGCTGGGGCTTGCACGCAAGGCGGGCGCAATTTCTCTTGGCGCCACCAAGGTTGAGAGCGCGGTGCGCGGCGGGCTGGCGCTTTTCGTGCTCCATGCGACCGAGGCGTCCGACGACGGCGTACGCAAGATCAGCCAGGCGCGGCGGGCGACAGTCCATCTCGGCGGGCCTGCCATCCTTGCCTACAAACTTTTCTCCGAGGCCGAGTTGAGCTTGGCATTGGGGGGTACAAATGTGATACATGCTGCCGTTCTCGCGGGAGACGCGGGCAGGGCGGTCCAGAAGCGCATGGTTGCGCTCGACCGGTATCGGGGCGGTTCCCCGGACGATCTGGCAATGCTTGCGGCTGTTGCTGACGAAGATGATGCCGCAGAGGATATGGAATGAGCGATACGAAATCGGGTGACGACAATACGCTGAGTGTGACGCCGAAGAAGACCTTGACGCTGAAGCGCCCCGGTATGGAACAGGGCACTGTGCGCCAGAACTTCTCGCACGGCCGCACCAAGCAGGTCGTCGTCGAAACCAAGAAGCGCAAGTTCTCGATGCCCGGCGACAAGCCGGAGCCTGTTGCCGCACCTGTGTTCACGCCGAAGCCGCCGGTCGTGGCCGCTCCCGTCGTGCAGGAAGCGCCCAAGGCGCCGCCGCCACCACCACCACCACCGCCTCCGGTCGAGCGCGGCGGCATGGTGCTGAACGAATTGTCGCGCAGCGAAATGGAAGCGCGCCGCAGGGCGCTCGAAGGCTCGAAGGTGCGCGAGGTCGAGGACCGTCAGCGCGCCGCCGAGGATGCCAAGCGCCGCGCCGAGGACGAAGAGCGCCGCAAGCGCGAACGCGAGGAATCCGCGCGCCGCCAGGCCGAGGAAGAGGCGCGGTTGCAGACCGAGGCCGAGTCGCGCCGCCGGGCCGAGGAAGAGGCACGTCGCCGCGCGCCGCTGGCCGCTGAACTGGCAACGGTCGACGAAGAGGAAGAGGTCAAGCCGAAGCGGACTGGCGCCGGTGCGCCGGTGCGCCGTCTGGTCACGCCCGAAGTGGCGCGCCCGGCCAAGCCGACCAAGAGCGAGGAAGACCGCCGCCGTGGCAAGCTGACGCTGAATTCGGCATTGTCCGACGAGGACGCGCGGGCTCGGTCGCTGTCGTCGATGCGTCGCCGCCAGGAGAAATTCAAGCGCGCGATGCACAATGAGCCGCGCGAGAAAGTCATGCGCGAAGTGATCCTGCCCGAAACCATTACCATCCAGGAACTTGCGCAACGCATGTCCGAGCGCGCCGTCGACCTGGTCAAGTTCTTCATGAAGCAGGGCCAGATCCTGAAGCCGGGCGACGTCATCGACGCCGACACGGCCGAGCTGGTCGCCACCGAATTCGGCCACACGGTTCGCCGCGTCGCCGAGTCCGACATCGAGGAAGGCCTGTTCAACATCGCCGACAATGCCGAGGACCTGGTGTCGCGTCCGCCTGTGGTGACGATCATGGGCCATGTCGATCACGGCAAGACCTCGCTGCTCGACGCCATCCGCAACGCCAATGTCGTGTCCGGCGAGGCCGGCGGCATCACCCAGCATATCGGCGCCTACCAGGTCGAGAAGAACGGCAACAAGATCACCTTCATCGACACGCCCGGCCATGCCGCCTTCACGGCGATGCGTGCCCGCGGCGCCCAGGCAACCGACATCGCCATCCTGGTGGTGGCGGCCGACGACAGCGTGATGCCGCAGACGATCGAGTCCATCAGCCACGCCAAGGCGGCCGGCGTTCCGATCATCGTGGCGATCAACAAGATCGACAAGCATGATGCCGATCCGCAGAAGGTGCGTTCGGAACTGTTGCGCCACGAGGTCTTCGTCGAATCGATGGGCGGTGAAGTGCTGGACGTCGAAGTGTCGGCGACCAAGGGCACCAATCTCGACAAGCTGCTCGAGGCGATCCTGCTGCAGGCCGAAATTCTCGACCTGAAGGCCAATCCGGACCGCACCGCCGAGGGTGTTGTCATCGAAGCTCAGCTCGACAAGGGTCGTGGCCCGGTTGCCACCGTGCTGGTGCAGACCGGCACGCTGATGCCGGGTGATATCCTTGTCGCCGGCAACGAATGGGGCCGGGTGCGTGCGCTGGTCAACGATCGTGGCGTGCAGATCAAGGAAGCGCCGCCGGCGATGCCGGTCGAAGTGCTTGGTCTGCAAGGCACGCCGCAGGCTGGCGACCGCTTTGCCGTGGTCAACAACGAGGCCCGCGCCCGCGAAATCACCGAGTACCGCCAGCGTCTGGCGCGTGAGAAGGCGGTTGCCAAGCATGCCGGCCAGCGCGGGTCGCTCGAGCAGATGATGTCGCAGTTGCAGACGAGCGGACTGAAGGAATTCCCGCTGGTCATCAAGGGCGACGTGCAGGGCTCTATCGAGGCGATCAACGCGGCGCTGGACAAGCTCGGCACCGACGAGGTGCGTGCGCGCATCGTTCATGCCGGCGCCGGCGCCATCACCGAAAGCGACGTGTCGCTGGCGGAGACTTCGGGTGCGGCGATCATCGGCTTCAATGTCCGCGCCAACGCCCAGGCGCGTGCCGCCGCGGCGGCCGCGGGCATCGAGATCCGCTACTACTCGATCATCTACAATCTCGTGGATGACGTGAAGGCGGCTCTGTCGGGCCTGTTGTCGCCGGAGCGTCGCGAGACCTTCATCGGCAATGCGCAGATCCTCGAGATCTTCGACATCACCAAGGTCGGCAAGATCGCCGGCTGCCGTGTCACCGAAGGCAAGGTCGAGCGTGGCGCGGGCGTGCGCCTGATCCGCGACAACGTCGTCATCCACGAAGGCACGCTGAAGACGCTGAAGCGCTTCAAGGACGAGGTTTCGGAAGTCCCCGGCGGCCAGGAGTGCGGCATGGCCTTCCAGAACTACGAGGACATGCGTGTCGGCGACGTCATCGAGTGCTTCCGCGTCGAGATGGTGACCCGGACGCTCTGAGTTCGAGTGACTTGTCCATACCGGGCGGTGGTCGAAAGACCGCCGCCCAACACATATGAGACATGCGGCACGGTCCCATCCCGCGCCCCACGCTTTCAGGATTGAGAGAAATGCCCCGTCCAACCACTTCAAGTCCATCCCAGCGCATGCTGCGCGTCGCCGAACAGGTGCGCCATGCGCTGTCCGAAACCTTGCAGCGCGGCGAGATCATCGATCCGCTGATCGAGAATACCGTGGTTTCGGTCTCGGAAGTGCGCATGTCGCCCGACCTGAAGGTCGCCACCGCTTTCGTTTCGCCACTTGGAGCCAAGGATACCGACGCGGTGGTCGAGGCGCTCAACAAGCATGCGAAATTCGTGCGTGGCCGCGTTTCCGGGGCGCTGCGGCAGATGAAGTTCATGCCGGAGTTCCGCTTCAAGCTCGACACTTCCTTCGACAATTTCGCCAGGATCAACGATCTCCTCAAGTCGCCCGAAGTGGCGCGCGATCTGGGCCCAGACGACCAAAATAAAGCCGACCAAAACAAAGACGACAACAAGGACACCGAATAGTGGCGCGTCGCGGCAAGAAGAAGGGCCGGCCGATCTCGGGCTGGCTGGTGCTGGACAAGCCGGTCGGCATGGGTTCGACCGAAGCCGTCTCCAAGATCAAGTGGCTGTTCCAGGCGGAAAAGGCCGGCCATGCCGGCACGCTCGATCCACTGGCTTCCGGCATGCTGCCGATCGCACTCGGCGAAGCCACCAAGACCGTGCCCTATGTGCAGGACGGCGCCAAGATCTATCGTTTCACCGTTGCCTGGGGGCAGGAGCGTTCGACCGACGACCTCGAGGGTCCGGTAACCAAGGATTCCGACCAGCGTCCGTCGGAGGCAGAGGTGCTGGCGCTGCTGCCGAAATACACCGGTGTCATCATGCAGACGCCGCCGCAATTCTCGGCCATCAAGATCGCCGGCGAGCGCGCCTACGATCTGGCCCGCGAGGGCGAAACGGTCGACATCCCGCCACGCGAAGTGGAGATAGGCCGTCTCGACCTTGTCGAGCACCATGCCGACCACACCGTTTTCGAGGTCGAGTGCGGCAAGGGCACGTATGTGCGTTCATTGGCCCGCGACATGGGCCGCGACCTCGGCTGTTTCGGCCATATTTCGGAACTGCGCCGTGTCGAGGTCGAGCCGTTCACGCCGGAAGACTTTGTCACCATCGCCGAACTGGAAGCCGCTCGCTTCGGCGAAAAGGGCGACGAAGGTTCGGAAACGGTTGATGAGGCGGAAAAGCCGGCCGATTTCGGTGCGATCGACGCGCTGCTGGTCGACACGTCGGCCGCGCTCGACTGTCTGCCGCAGATCGCCATCAGCGACGACGCGGCGACAAAGATCCGCCTCGGCAATCCGGTCATCATCCGCGGGCGCGACGCGCCGGTGGAAGCGGAAGAAGCCTGCGCCACGGCACGTGGCAAGCTGGTCGCCATCGGCGCGATCGAACAAGGCATGTTCAAGCCCAAGCGGGTCTTTGCCGGGTGACGGCGCTCGTCTAGTTTCTTTCGACACGACGCGCGAGGGGGCTCCATGGCAAAGGCTGGGACGGTCAAGAGGCGGGCGACGGCGAGGATGCGGCGGCCACCGGTCGGCGCGTCGCCCGGCACGCTCATCGCCGACCCGGCGGCGCGGCGCTCGGAACTGCGGCTGACCCTGATCTCGCCGCAAAAGTTCATGACCATCGACAATGCCAGCATCGACGACGTCGCCGCCAATTGCGAAAAATGGCCGATCATCTGGCTCGATTGTACCGGACTGGCCAACATTTCGCTGATCGAGGAGATCGGCCGCATTTTCAGCCTGCACCCGCTGGCGCTGGAAGACGTCGTCAACACGGGCCAGCGGCCGAAGGTGGATTTCTTCGAGGACCATGCCTTCGTCGTCGTCAGGATGATCGACGACGTCACCGCGCACCGCTACGAGCAGATCGCCGTTTTCTTCGGCAAGGGTTTCGTCGTCACGTTCCAGGAACGTGAAGGCGATCCGTTCGATCCGGTGCGCAAGCGCATCGAGAGCTCGGCGCCCAACCGGCTGCGCGCGCGTGGCGCCGATTACCTTGCCTATGCGCTGATCGATGCCATCGTCGACAGCTATTTCCCGCCGATCGAGACTGCCGGCGACCTGGTCGACAGCATCGAGGACGAGATGATGAACACGCCGCACAAGCATCAGATGCGGCAGTTGCACGAATTGCGGCGCGACGCCAATGTGCTCAAGGGCGTGCTGTGGCCGATGCGCGATGCGCTGGCGACCCTGATCCGCAACGACGTGCCCTATGTGAAGGCCGAGACCAAGGTCTTCCTCAACGACACGCTCGATCATTCGCTGCGGCTGATCGAATTGGTGGAAACCCAGCGCGACATGCTGACCGGCCTGATCGAGATGCATCTGTCGCTGAGCCAGGCGCGCACCAATGACGTCATCAGCTACCTGACCATCGTCTCCGTCATCTTCATGCCGCTGACCTTCCTGGTCGGCGTCTGGGGCATGAACTTCAGTCCCGACGCCTCGCCATGGAACATGCCGGAACTGCGATCCTACTACGGTTATCCGGCCGCACTCGTCTTCATGCTGCTTGTCGCGATCGGGCTGATCTCGTTCTTCAGATGGAAGAAGTGGCTTTAGCCGCGGCGAAAGTCCTCTTTTGGGTCACAAAAGCTGCGACGAAGCCGGCTTGTGAATTGGGCTGGTGTTTTCCGGGGAATTGCACTATATGCGCCGCAGCATCGCGCCCTGACGCGTTGCCTGCACCGGCCCCTGCTGGACGACATCCCGGCTGAGGGCGACCCGTTTCCTCAAACAGATAAGGAAAAACACGATGTCGATTACTGCCGAGCGCAAAAAGGAATTGATGGGTGAATTCGCAACCGCCAAGGGCGATACCGGGTCTCCGGAAGTCCAGGTGGCCATCCTTTCCGAGCGCATCAAGAACCTGACCGACCATTTCAAGGACCACAAGAAGGATAACCATTCCCGCCGTGGTCTGCTCGCTCTCGTCTCCCAGCGCCGCAGCCTGCTTGATTATCTCAAGCGCAAGGACGACGCGCGCTATCAGACGCTGATCGAGAAGCTCGGTCTGCGCCGTTGACGAATTGACCGGCGGGCTTTCCTCGGAGAGCCCGCCGGTCGCGCATTCTGCCAGTCGTATCGATTGGCCAGACCCGGTTTCGAGCGTGCAGAGGGCCACTCGAAACCGCCCATGGACGGTCATGGGGCAGGATTGCAGGACGCTCGCGCGCTCGCCGCGCCGAAATTACCCGAGCTTCCCGTTGTCTTGCCCGTGGCTGCCCGAGAAAGGAAGCCAGGGAAAGGGCATCCGCGCACCGTGAAACGGCGCGGCCCTTTCCGCTTATTAAGGACAAGACATGTTCAATCACCACAAAGTGGAAATCGAATGGGGCGGCCGTCCGCTCATCCTCGAAACCGGCAAGATCGCGCGCCAGGCTGACGGCGCGGTGCTCGCCACCTATGGCGAGACCAAGGTTCTCGCCACCGTCGTTTCGATGAAGGAGCCGAAGCCCGGCCTTGATTTCTTCCCGCTGACCGTCAACTACCAGGAAAAGACCTACGCCGCCGGCAAGATCCCGGGTGGCTATTTCAAGCGCGAAGGCCGTCCGAGCGAAAAGGAAACGCTGGTTTCCCGCCTGATCGACCGCCCGATCCGCCCGCTCTTTGCCGAAGGCTACAAGAACGACACCCAGATCGTCGTCACCGTCGTCCAGCATGACCTCGAGAACGATCCGGACATCCTGTCGATCGTCGCCACCTCGGCGGCGCTGACCCTGTCGGGCGTGCCCTTCATGGGCCCTGTCGGCGGTGCCCGCGTCGGTTACATCAACGGCGAATACGTGCTCAACCCGCATGTCGATGAGATGCAGGAATCGAAACTCGACCTCGTCGTCGCCGGCACCGCCGACGCCGTGCTGATGGTCGAGTCCGAAGCCAAGGAACTTGGCGAAGAGCTGATGCTCGGCGCCGTCATGTTCGGCCACAAGGGCTTCCAGCCGGTCATCGACGCCATCATCAAGCTGGCCGAAGTTGCCGCCAAGGAGCCGCGCGACTTCACCGCGCCGGACTATTCCGCGCTTGAGGCCGAGATGCTGAAGATCGTCGAGGGCGAACTTCGCGACGCTTACAAGAACGTAGACAAGCAGAAGCGTTACGCCGCCGTTGACGCCGTCAAGGCCAAGGTCAAGGCCGCGTTCGCGCCGGCTGAAGGCGAAGAGGCCAAATACACCTCCGAGCAGATCGGCACCGTGTTCAAGGAACTCCAGGCCAAGGTCGTGCGCTGGAACATCCTCGACACCGGCTCGCGCATCGATGGCCGCGATCTCAAGACGGTCCGCAAGATCGTCTCGGAAGTCGGCGTCCTGCCTCGTACCCATGGTTCGGCGCTGTTCACCCGCGGCGAGACCCAGGCACTGGTCGTTGCCACGCTCGGCACCGGCGAGGACGAGCAGTATGTCGATTCGCTGACCGGCATGTACAAGGAGAAGTTCCTCCTTCACTACAACTTCCCTCCCTATTCCGTCGGCGAGACCGGCCGCATGGGATCGCCGGGCCGCCGCGAAATCGGCCACGGCAAGCTCGCCTGGCGCGCCATCCGCCCGATGCTGCCGAGCGCTGACCAGTTCCCCTACACGCTGCGCGTTGTCTCGGAGATCACCGAGTCCAACGGTTCGTCGTCGATGGCCACGGTCTGCGGCACCTCGCTGGCGCTGATGGATGCGGGCGTTCCACTGGCCAAGCCGGTCGCCGGCATCGCCATGGGCCTGATCAAGGAAGGCGAGCGCTTCGCCGTGCTCTCCGACATCCTTGGCGACGAGGATCACCTCGGCGACATGGACTTCAAGGTCGCCGGCACCGCCAACGGCATCACCTCGCTGCAGATGGACATCAAGATCGAGGGCATCACCGAGGAGATCATGAAGATCGCGCTGGACCAGGCCAAGGATGGCCGCCAGCATATCCTCGGCGAAATGGCGCATGCCCTGACCGGCGCCCGCCCCGAACTCGGCGAGTTCGCGCCGCGCATCGAGGTCATGCATATCCCGACCGACAAGATCCGCGACGTGATTGGTTCGGGCGGCAAGGTCATCCGCGAGATCGTCGAGAAGACCGGCGCCAAGATCAACATCGAGGATGACGGCACGGTCAAGATCGCTTCGTCCAACGCCAAGGAGATCGAGGCGGCCAAGAAGTGGATCCACACCATCGTCGCCGAGCCGGAAGTCGGCGAGATCTACGAAGGCACGGTCGTCAAGACCGCCGACTTCGGCGCTTTCGTCAACTTCTTCGGTCCGCGTGACGGCCTCGTCCACATCTCGCAGCTTGCCAACGACCGGGTCGCCAAGACCTCGGACGTTGTCAAGGAGGGCGACAAGGTCTGGGTCAAGCTGATGGGCTTCGACGAGCGCGGCAAGGTCCGCCTGTCGATGAAGGTGGTCGATCAGGCCACCGGCAAGGAACTCGCTCGCGACAAGAAGACCGAAGGCGAAGAAAACGCCGCCTGATCGGTCCGGCCAGTAGATCAAGACGGGCGCGCCGGTAGGTCGCGCCCGTTTTCATTTGAAGGGACATCGGAATGCCGGCTGAGGCGCTGAAGACGCTTTTTCACCCATTCGAGGCCGAGGCTGTCGCCTTGCCGCGAACGGGCGAGCGCGTTCTCTTTCTCGGCGCCGAACCGGGCTTTCGCCTGCCTGACGGTTTCGAGGCCGAGCTTCACGTCGTACAGGGCTTCCGGCCGTACTTTCGCGCGCTGCAGGCTCCCGGTGTCGTCGTCACTCCGCAAGCGGAAGGCGATGGCTTTGGTATGGCGCTCGTGTTTGCCGGCCGCCATCGCGGCCTGAACGAATTGCGTATCGCCCAGGCGCTCGAGAGCGTGGCGCCGGGTGGGTTGATCGTCATTGCCGGCGGCAAGGATGATGGTATCGCCAGCCTGCGCAAGCGCATTGACGAGCTTGTGCCGCTCGACGGCCATCTGCCGAAATATCACGGCATTGCCTTCTGGCTCCGCCGTCCCGCCGATCTGGCAGCGGCGCAAAAACTGCGCGCCGCCAATCCAGCCTTGCTGGTGGAAGGCCGTTTCCATACCGCACCGGGCATGTTTTCCTTTGACCGGATCGATACCGGCTCGAGATTGCTGGTCGAAAACTTGCCCAATGACCTGCGTGGCAGCGTAGCCGATTTCTGCGCCGGCTGGGGCTATCTGGCGGCCGAGCTCGTCGCGCGCTCCCCCGGCATTCTGGCGCTCGACCTTCATGAGGCGGACTTCGCCTCGCTCGAAGCTGCAAAGCTTAATCTGGCGGGGGTTGGCCAGTCGATCACACGGAATTTCTTCTGGACCGATCTGCTGAGCGAGCCGGTAGAACGGCGCTACGACGCGATCGTCATGAACCCGCCGTTTCACCGCAGCCGCGCGGCCGAGCCTGAGATCGGGGCCGGCATGATCCGCGCGGCAGCCAAGGCCTTGAAGCCTGGAGGGCGGCTGTTCATGGTGGCCAACCGTCAGCTTCCTTATGAGCCAATACTGTCGGCCGCCTTCTCGAGCCATGCCGAGCTTGCCCGCGACGGCATGTTCAAGGTGCTTTCGGCACGTCGCTGAAGCATTGATCCGAACGGACGGTCAGCGTAAGCGGATGCGCGCCGTGCTCAATGCAGATTGGCGACGCGTCGGACCTCGTCGGTGGCATACCCGTCGCCAGTCCTGAACTTGAGTGGCGCCGGCCTGCCGAACAGGTAACCCTGCACCACTTCGCAGCCGGCTGCCCTCAGCATCGTCGCCTGGTTTTCGGTCTCGACGCCTTCGGCAATGATGCTGACGCCGAGCGCGCGCGAAAGCCCGACGATGGTCGAGACGACCGCGCCGGAGCTGGAATCGGTGTCGATGCGGCTGACGAAGGAGCGGTCGATCTTCAGCTTGCCGAACGAGAAATCGATCAGGTAGCTCAGGTTGGAATAGCCGGTGCCGAAATCGTCGACAGCGACCGAGATGCCCATGTCGGCAAGCTGCTTCAGGATGATGGCGGCGCGGTCGCGGTCCTGCATCATCGCCGTCTCGGTCACTTCCAGCTCCAGCCGCGACGGCTTGATACCGGTGCTCGTCATGGTGTCACGCACGATGCCGACGAAGTCCTTGGTCATGAACTGCACGGGCGAGATGTTGACCGCGACGAAGCAATCGTCGGGCAGATGGCGGGCGTCGCTGCAGGCCTTGCGCAGCACCCATTCGCCGATCGGACCAATCATGCCTGTTTCCTCGGCGATCAGTATGAAATCCATTGGCGGGATCATCCCACGTTCTGGATGCCGCCAGCGGATCAGCGCTTCGTAACCGATGATGCGGCCCGTCGGGAGATCGAGTTGTGGCTGGTAGTGAAGATCGAAGTCACCGCGCTCGAAGGCTGTATGCAACTCGGATTCGATCCATTGGCGATGGTCGGCGACCCTGCCCATTTCGGCATGGAAGACAGACCAGTTGCCGACCCCGCTGGCGCGCGCATGCTGCAGCGCCAGATTGGAGCGCCGCAGGATGAGGACGGGATCGATGCCATCCTTTGGCGTCGCCACGATGCCCACCGACAGGCTGACCGATTGCATGTGGGTGCTGAGCTCATAGGGCTCCATCATCTCGTCGATGAGCCTCTCGATGAAACTTTCCAGCGTCCCCTGCACCTGATTGTCGGGGAGCAGCACCGCGAACTCACCGGCGCCGATCCGCCCGATCAGCGCTCGCGGCGGCACGCAAGCCTTCAGTCGCTTGGTGAAGGCGCGGATCAGTTCGTCGCCCTGGCTATAGCCGATCGCGTCGTTGACCTGCTTGAACCGATCGATGTCGATGTCGATGAGGAACATCGGCTCGCCGGTGCGGCTGGTCGTGCATGCCGCCTCGGCAATCTTGCCAACCATCGCCGGGCGTGCCAGCAGGCCGGTCAGCTTGTCGAAGTGGGTTTCCTTGAAGACGAAATCCGCCGATTCATCGACACCGGCGAAGAAGGACATCGCGGCTCCCGCCGCCGCCAGGGCGCAAAGGGCGGCCATGATCGCGACCATCATGGCCGCCGGTATGCCGGCAAAACCATCGCCGAGACCGAGCTTCAGGCCCCAGATGCCGAGGACGAAACTGCCAATGCCCGAGCTTGCTATGGTAAGAAGCCGGAACACCGGTGTTCGCTTCGGGTTGCTGACAGCGGGCATTCTAAGGTCCCCAGAGTGCGGGGCTTTCTAGCAGATACCTCCTTAAAATGAGTTTCCGCGAATGCGTCCAATTTTACTGGAAGGAATCGTCTCTTTACTGGAGAGACTATTTCCAGGAGCGGCCTATTCTCGCGCGCCGTCGGTCTGCTTCAATTCGTCGAGCGTCGGCATCGAGACGATGTGATAGCCGGAATCGACATAGTGGATTTCACCGGTGACGCCGGAGGCGAGATCGGACAACAGATAAAGCGCGGAGCCGCCGACCTCGTCGATGGTCACGGTGCGGCGCAGCGGCGAGTTGCGCTGCTGGTAGGAAAACATGTGGCGCGCGTCGGAAATCCCGGCGCCGGCAAGCGTGCGCACCGGTCCAGCCGATATGCCGTTCACCCTGATGCCGCGCGGACCGTAGTCGTTGGCGAGGTAGCGCACACTGGCTTCCAGTCCGGCCTTGGCGACGCCCATGACGTTGTAGTTCGGCATGACGCGCACGGAGCCCGCGTAAGTCAGCGTGATCATCGATCCGCCGTCTTGCATCAACGCCGCGGCGTGGCGGGCGATCTCGGTGAAGGAGTAGCAGGAGATCACCATGGTGCGGACGAAATTGTCCCGGCTGGTGTCGGCGTAAAGGCCCTTCAGCTCATTCTTGTCGGAAAAGCCGATGGCGTGGACGATGAAGTCCAACCCGCCCCAGGCCTTGCCCAGGGTCTCGAACGTGGCGGCGACCGAAGCGCTGTCCTCGACATCGCACGGAACGACCAGCGAGGCGCCGAGCTTGTCGGCGAGTGGCTTGACCCGGCGCCCAAAGGCGTCGCCCTGGTAGGTGAAGGCGAGTTCCGCCCCATGTTCGGACAATTTCCGCGCGATGCCCCAGGCGATCGAATGGTCGTTAGCGACACCCATGACAAGCCCGCGCTTGCCCTTCATCAATCCGTCCATGGTCGGCGGTCCTTATGCGGAATAGCGCTGGAAAACGAGCGTTGCGTTGGTGCCACCGAAACCGAACGAATTTGACAAAACGGTGTCGATCCTGGCGTTGTCGATGCGCTTTCGCACGATCGGCATGCCCTCGAATTCCGGATCGAGGTTCTCGATATGGGCGCTTTCGCCGATGAAGCCGCCTTGCATCATCAGGATCGAGTAGATCGATTCCTGCACGCCGGCGGCCCCCAGCGAATGGCCGGTCAGCGATTTCGTCGAGGTGATGTACGGCATCTTCTCGCCGAACACCTCGCGGATCGCGCCCATCTCCTTGGAATCTCCAACCGGCGTCGACGTACCATGCGTGTTGATGTAGTCGATCGGGGTGGCGACGGTCGACAGCGCCTGGCGCATGCAGCGGATCGCGCCTTCGCCCGACGGCGCCACCATGTCGTAACCGTCCGAGGTCGCGCCATAGCCGACAATCTCGGCGTAGATCTTGGCGCCGCGCGCCTTGGCATGCTCCAGCTCTTCGAGCACCAGCACGCCGGCGCCGCCAGCGATGACGAAACCATCGCGATTGGCGTCATAGGCGCGCGAAGCAGTCGATGCCTTGTCGTTGAATTTCGACGACATGGCGCCCATGGCGTCGAACAGGTCCGACATCGTCCAGTCGAGGTCCTCGTGGCCGCCGGCAAAGACCATGTCCTGCTTGCCCCACTGGATCAATTCGTAGCCATTGCCGATGCAGTGGGCCGAGGTCGAGCAGGCCGACGAGATCGAATAGTTGACGCCGTGGATCTTGAACCACGTGGCAAGCGTTGCCGATGCGGTCGACGACATCGCTTTCGGCACCGCGAATGGGCCGATGCGCTTGGGGCTGCCGTTCTTCAGCGTGATTTCAGCCGCTTCGACAATGGTGCGGGTGGATGGCCCGCCCGATCCCATGACGATGCCGGTGCGTTCATTGGTGATGTCGCTCTCTCCAAGGCCAGCGTCCGCGATCGCCTGATCCATGGCGACGTGGTTCCAGGCCGCCCCTTGCGACAGGAAACGCATCGCACGGCGATCGATCATGGCGGATGGGTCGAGCGTCGGCGCGCCCCAGACCTGGCACCGAAAGCCATGCTCGGCGAAGGAATCGGAGAAGCTGATGCCGGATCTGGCGTCATGCAGCGAGGCCTGCACCTCGTTGGCATTGTTGCCGATCGACGACACAATGCCGAGGCCTGTGACTACGACACGTCTCATTCGCAACTCCTTCCAAGGGGCCGGTCAGCGACCGGTCAGCCGGCCGCCGATTGCTTGGACAGACCGACCTTCAAATCCGTTGCCGTGTATATGGGCTCGCCATCCGCTTTCAGCCAGCCATCGGCAATGCCGAGCACCAACCGGCCGCGCATCACGCGCTTGAAGTCGATGCCATACTCGACCTTCTTCACAGCGGGCGTCACCATGCCTTTGAACTTGACCTCACCGGTTGACAGCGCCATTCCCTTGCCCGGCTCGCCAAGCCAGCCGAGGTAGAAGCCCGTCAACTGCCACATCGCATCGAGGCCGAGGCATCCCGGCATGATCGGATTGCCGATGAAATGGCAGGCAAAGAACCACAGGTCCGGCTTGATGTCGAATTCGGCACGGATGAAGCCCTTTTCGAAGGCACCGCCCGTCTCGCTGATCTCGGTGATGCGGTCGAACATCAGCATGGGCGGATAGGGGAGTTGGGCATTGCCCGGTCCGAACAGTTCGCCGCGGGCGCAGGCCAGCAATTCATCGTAATCGTAGCTGGATTTCGAACCCGCCATCAATCTCGTCCCCATGTCGTCTCGGGCTATAGCGCGCCCTTGTCGTTGGTTTCCTAACACAATCCGTTTCAGGCCGGAAACCGGCGCTTGCGCTTAACCCGCCCGTCTGCCTGGGTCAATGCGCGCTATTGATCGCATTCGGACGACAGAATATATGTCGGTAGGGGTCCGGTTGCGGCAGGCGTTCATTTTTTTGCCATTCTGGGCGCGTCTTGGGGCGGAACTGTGAGCGTGGGCGGATAGATGGACCTGGGCTGCCGGAAGGAAAATGTCGCTGTGGACAAGCGGGTCCGTGAAGCCGGCCTGAGGCCGACACGCCAGCGCATTGCGCTGGCCGACCTGCTTTTCGCCAAGGGCGACCGCCATCTGTCGGCCGAGGAACTGCACGAGGAGGCGGTTGCCGCCGGCGTGCCGGTGTCGCTGGCCACCGTCTACAACGCCCTTCACCAGTTCACCCAGGCCGGACTGTTGCGCATCCTGGCGGTCGAGGGCGCCAAGACCTATTTCGACACCAACACTTCCGACCACCACCATTTCTATGTCGAAGGCGAAAACCGGATATTCGACATCGCCGGCGGTCCCGTGACTGTTGCCAACCTGCCGCAGCCGCCGGAGGGGATGGAGATCGCCAATGTCGACATCGTGGTGAGACTGCGCCCCAAACGCCCGGAATGATCCGCGAGGAATGAAACCTCTCGATCCGACAATTCGGCTCGAATGGGCCATCGTGGCGGTCGCCGCCGTCGTATTCTACGGATCGGTCGGCGTTTCCTGGTGGCTCTTTGCGGCGCTCATCCTGGCGCCGGACCTGTCGATGTTGGGCTATCTTGGCGGGTCGCGCGTCGGCGCCATCGCCTATAACGCTTTCCACATCCTTGTTGTACCGGTGCTGCTGCTGCTTGCAGGGCACCTGTCCGGCAATGCGGCCGCGATGGCGTTTGCATTGATCTGGATCGCCCACATCGCCGTCGACCGGGCGCTGGGCTACGGCCTGAAGCTGTCAACCGGGTTTCAGGACACTCATCTCGGTCGTATCGGGCGCTAGATCGGCGTCAAACAGTCAGAAAGTCAGTCCTTGACCCGTTCGCCGGGATAAGCACCCCAGACAAGCGACTGGGCGAGCCAGCCGGTGTGGCCGTCGAGCGTCATTTCGCACCACTGGCCGTCGCAGGATTTGAGCGTGCCCATGACACCCGGCTCGACGAGCGCGACCACCCTTGCGTCTTTGTCAGGGCTGTTGACCATGTTGATCTGACCACCCTTGCCGCGTTGCCACGGCGCGACGATCGCCGTGCGCCGGCCCGAAAGCAGCGACTGGTTGATCCAGCCTTCCGAACCGTCGGCATCGCGCACGCGGCGCCATGTGTCGAATTCCTGGATGATCTCCATCGGCAGGCCGGCCTTCATATACATCCAGTCGACCGAGTAGTTGGCGCCGGGGCCGACGCGCGAGTTGACGCGGCCGGATTTCAGGCTGACGAATCGCGGCAGCGGCAGGCCGCTCGGCCCGAGCGTGACGACGCTCTGGGCGGGTGCTGCCGCGCCTTGTGCGGCCAGTTGCGGGGAATAAAGGAGAGCGCCGAGAAATGCTGCGCTGAGGGTCAGGCGAAGCGACGCGAAACCAGACACTTTCATTCCTTTCGGCGCTTGCCTGCCGGCGTCGGCGCCCCTTTTTCTTTGTCTTCGGCGGCACCGCTTGTTACATGGGTAATCGGCACCGCGACCGGCTCCCAGTTTCGCCGGTCTTGGTTAAAGAGGTCTCAACGAGGGAAACAATGGTAGGCAAAAAGAAGCCTCTCGTGGTCATCACGCGAAAGTTGCCCGACCCGGTCGAGACCCGCATGCGCGAGCTGTTCGATGCCCGGCTGAATGTTGAGGACAGGCCGATGACGCAGCCGGAACTGGTTGCGGCGGTCAAGGAAGCCGATGTCCTCGTCCCGACCGTGACCGACCAGATCGACGCGGCGCTGATCGCCCAGGCCGGCGACAATCTCAAGCTGATCGCCAACTTTGGCAACGGCGTCGACAAGATCGACGTGGCTGCTGCTGCGAAGCGGGGCATCACCGTCACCAACACGCCGAATGTGCTGACCGAAGATACCGCCGACATGACCATGGCGCTGATGCTGGCGGTGCCGCGGCGGCTGGTGGAAGGCGCCAATGTGCTCACCGGAGACAAGAAATGGGCCGGTTGGTCGCCGACCTGGATGCTTGGACGGCGCATCTGGGGCAAGCGGCTCGGCATTGTCGGCATGGGGCGCATTGGAACCGCGGTCGCCAGGCGGGCCAAGGCGTTTGGCCTTTCCATCCACTACCACAACCGCCATCGCGTGCTGCCGGCGGTCGAGGACGGGCTGGAGGCGACCTATTGGGAAAGCCTCGACCAGATGCTGGCCCGCATGGACATCATCTCTGTCAATTGTCCGTCGACGCCGGCGACCTTTCACCTGCTTTCGGCGCGGCGGCTGGCGCTGCTGCAGCCCTCGGCCTATATCGTCAACACCGCCCGCGGCGATATCATCGACGAGGAAGCGCTGGTCAAGCTGATCCAGGACGGCAAGATCGCCGGCGCCGGCCTCGACGTCTACGAGCACGAGCCGGCGTTGAACAGCAAGCTGCTCAGGCTCGCCGCCAAGGGCAAGGTCGTGCTGTTGCCGCATATGGGCTCGGCGACGCTCGAGGGCCGCATCGACATGGGCGAAAAGGTCATCATCAACATAAAGGCGTTCGTCGACGGCCACCGCCCGCCGGACCGCGTGCTGCCGCTCAGAACCTGATCCTGTCGAAGCGACATTTCGCGGCCTTTCAAATGAAAGCCCGGGCTTACGCAAGAACCTTGCGCATGGTGATAGAGGTCGGCCTGAGATAGCCCTCATGTGCCGTCCGTTCTGTCTCGTGAAAACCGAAGCGTGCAAAGGCCGCATGGTTTCCGGTCAACTCGATCCGGGTCTGAAGCTCGAGGGCGGCCTTGCCGCGCCTGCGGGCAAGATCTTCGACCGCCTGCATCAGCCGGCGGCCGATGCCTTGCCCCTGACAGTCCGGCGCGACGGCGAGCTTGCCGACATAGACCTCCGCCACCCGATCAAGAGCAAAGACGCAGCCGACGATCCTGTCGCCCTTGAACGCCACGAAACCGGCTTCCCGCCGCGCCTTGTCGCGCAGATTGTCGGCGGTCAGCAGGTGCGCCGAGGAGGGCGGGTCGATGACACCGTCCATCGAAGCGAAGGCACGCATGATCAGTGCGAGCACATCGTTCCAACGATCGAAATCGGCCGGGATCCGGGCAACGGAAACGGCTTCTGTCCGGTCCACGGGTCAGTTTCTCTTGTAGCGGATCGTTTCAAAGCGCGCGGCCAGCGCATCGTAGAGCAGCAGCCGGCCAACCAGCGGCTCGCCGATGCCGGTGATCAACTTGATCGCCTCCATCGCCTGCAGCGTGCCGACGACACCAGTCAGCGCACCAAGCACCCCGGCCTCGGCACAGGACGGCACCACGCCGGGAGGCGGCGGTTCCGGAAACAGGTCGCGGTAGCCCGGGTTGGGCTTGCCGTCCTTGCCGTCCTCGAATGGCTTCAGCACGGTCACGGAGCCGTCGAAGCGCCCGACGGCGGCGTGCACCAGCGGTTTCCTTTCGCTCGCACAGGCATCGGCCACCGCATAGCGGGTTTCGAAATTGTCGGAACCGTCAACGACGATGTCATAGCGGGCGACGAGGGCGGCGGTGTTGTCCGGGGTCAGCCTGAATGTGTGGGTTTCGACAATGGTGTTGGGATTGATGCGGGCGATTGCCGCCTGCGCACTGTGGGTTTTCAGCATGCCGACAGTATCCGTGCCGTGAATCACCTGGCGCTGCAGGTTGGAGAGCGACACGGTATCGTCGTCGACCACGCCGAGCGTGCCGACGCCGGCGGCGGCAAGGTACTCGAGTACCGGTGCGCCCAGCCCGCCCGCGCCGATCACCAGAACCCGCGCCCGCTTCAATCTCTGCTGGCCGGCGCCACCGATTTCGGGCAGCACGATGTGGCGGGCATAGCGTTCGATCTCGTCGGCGGTCAGGGCGGAACTGGTCATCACCGGACCATATAGTGGCTGGAAAATCTTGTCAGGCCTTCATGCATGTCGCGCAAAAGTGTGGAGCGGTTCTGGGATAACGACATGCATGCAACAAAAATCTAGACGGTTGGCCCAACCGTACCGTGGTCGACGGTAAGGAACTGCGCGCGCCCCTTGAGGCTGGAAAACAGCGCCGCGTCGGTGCCGGTCATGAACACCTGGCAGTTCACCTCTTCCAGAATGGAAAACAGCGCCGCGCGCCTGCCGCCATCGAGATGCGCGGCGATTTCGTCGAGCAGCAGGATCGGCGTCATGCCCGACATCTCGCCAGTCAGCCGCGCGTGCGACAGGACAATGCCGACCAGCAGCGCTTTCTGTTCACCCGTCGAACAGAGCTCGGCCGGCATCGCCTTGGGACGGTGTCGAACCACGAGATCCGAACGGTGCGGGCCTTCGAGCGTGCGCCCGGCGGCGCGGTCGCGGTCGCGACCCTCGACGAGCGTCCGGCGGAATCGCTCCTCGACATCGACCGCCGGCGCGGCGGCAACCGCGGCTTCCAGTTCGCCCGAAAGGCCGATGTCGGCCTGCGGAAACGGCCCTGTGTCGGGCAGCTTGTCGATCATCGCGGCCAGCAGGCGCACCATCTCGGCACGTGCGGCGGCGATCGCCACACCGGTTTCGGCCATCTGTGTCTCGATCGCGTCGAACCAGCGGTCGTTCCGGGAGCCTTCAGTAAGCAGCCGATTACGGCCACGCATCGCCTTCTCGTAGTCGAGCGCCCGCTGCCCGTGGCCGGGATCGATCGCCAGCACCAGCCGGTCGAGAAAGCGCCGGCGATCCGCAGCCGGTCCGGTAAACAACGCATCCATGGCCGGCGTCAGCCACACCACGCGCAGCCATTCCAGCATGTCCTCGGTCGAACGCGCCGCAGCCCCGTTGATACGCACCCGTCTGCCACCCTCGCCGGCACTGTCGCCGCCTGAAATGCCGGTACCGATCTCGACCGGGCCGTCGGGTCCATCGAGCCGGGCATGCAGGGCAAAGCCGCCGTCGCCGCCCTCGCGCGCGACATCCGCGTAAGGCGCGCGGCGCAAGCCGCGTCCCGGCGTCAGAAAGGAAATCGCTTCGAGAAGATTGGTCTTGCCGGCGCCGTTGTCGCCGGAAAAAACCACGGCGCCTGGAGCGAGATCGATCGCCAGCGCAGCGTAGTTGCGAAAATTAGTAAGTGTAAGCTTACTTATATGAGTTTGTACCGGCAACCGCTATCCGCCTATAGAGCGGCTCGTCGTTTCACGGAAACGCGGAACAGCCCTATCTCTTTTTTCACGCAATTCCCAAGGGAAAGCGCTACGCGCTTTTCCCGGGAAAATCGTTTCACACGTTTCCTGGAATTGCTCCAGAAGTCGCCGCAACCATCGTTCTCGTTGCCGGTTTCTTGGCAGGCCCGGGTTGATGACGCAGCGCCAGCTACACCCGCATCGGCATCAGCACATAAAGCGCGGTTTCGTCGGCCATGTCGTGGATCAATGTCGGCGAACCGGCGTCGGCCAGCATGAACTTGGCCTCCGTGCCGGTCAACTGCGCGGCAACGTCAAGCAGGTACTTGGCGTTGAAGCCGATTTCGATCGGATCGGATGAGTAATCGGCGGCCAGTTCCTCGGTGGCGCTGCCGGAATCCGGATTGTTGACCGCCAGCGTCACTTGCCCCTCGCTGATCGAAAGCTTCACCGCGCGGCCGCGTTCGGAGGAAATGGTCGAGACGCGATCGACCGCGGCAGCGAAACTCTGGCGGTCGATGATCAGTTTCTTGTCGTTGCCGGTCGGAATGACCCGCTGATAGTCCGGGAAGGTGCCGTCGATCAGCTTCGAGGTCAAAACGACGCTGCCGATGGTGAAGCGGATCTTGGTGTCGGACAGTTCGGTGGTCACGGCAACGTCCGGGTCATCGACAAGCTTCTGCAGCTCGCTCACCGTCTTGCGCGGAATGATGATGCCCGGCATGCCCTCCGAGCCCGCCGGCGCGTCGATCTCGGCGCGTGCCAGACGGTGGCCGTCGGTCGCCACCGAACGCAGCTTCAGCTTGCCGCCGACCTCATGCGTGTGCAGGTAGATGCCGTTGAGATAGTAGCGCGTCTCTTCGGTGGAGATGGCGAACTGGGTCTTCTCGATCAAGCCCTTCAGGGCAACCGAGTCGAGACGGAAGATATGCGAGAAGGATCCGGCCGAAAGTTCGGGGAAGTCGGATTGCGGCAAGCACTGGAGACGGAAGCTCGAGCGGCCGGACGTCACCGTCATGGCATTGCCGTCCTCGTCTGTCTTGAGCATCACTTCGGCGCCGTCGGAGAGCTTGCGCACGATGTCGTACAAAAGATGCGCCGGAACCGTCGTCGCCCCGCCGCGCTCAACCTTGGCGGGCGTCGCCTCCGTCACCTCCAGGTCGAGATCGGTCGCCTTCATCTCCAGGCTGGCGCCCTCGGCGCTGAGCAGCACGTTGGACAGGATCGGAATGGTGTTGCGCCGTTCGACCACGCGGTGGACGTGGTTGAGCGACTTCAGGAGATTTGACCGTTCCAGGATAACACGCATGACGAAACAGGCTCGCTTGAATGAATGACGGGCTCCGGCAAGCGGCGTCCCGCGAAAGGTCTGAACAGGCTCAGAATCTGCGTAAACTGACAGGAAAAAACCAGCAAAGGCAAGCCCGCGCCACCGGTTCGGGCCGGCTGCGCGGGCTTTCTGGGGATAAACGGCAAGAACTCCGTGAGCCGGTGTGGGAAATCCGAAATCCGGACCGCTTCCGGCCCGCCCAACGAACCCATTTCGGGTTCAAGGCTGCGCAGGTAAGCCCTTGAATTCCGGTGTTGTTCCGCTTCGCACTTCCCGGGCCGGTCAGGCCTGGTCGTTGATCAGCCTTCTTAACAGCTCGAGTTCCTGCGCCAGCGTGTTGTCGTTGCCGGAAAGGTCCTCGATCTTGCGCACGGCGTGCAGCACGGTGGTGTGATCGCGACCGCCGAAGCGCCGTCCGATCTCGGGCAGCGAGCGCGGCGTCATCACCTTCGACAGGTACATGGCGACCTGCCGCGGCTTGACGATGGTGCGCGTGCGCCGGTTGGACAGCAATTCGGTTTTCGACACGTTGTAGTGGCGCGCGACGATACGCTGGATATCCTCGATACGGACCCGCTTCGGCTCGCCCGTGCGATAGATGTGGCCGAGTATCTCGTCGATACGGTCGATGGTGATCTGCGGTTCGAAGGACTGGCGGAACAGCAGCTGATTGAATGCGCCTTCCAGCTCGCGTCCGCTGCCGGTCACGGTGCGGGCGACGTGGTTGAGGATTTCCTCCGAGATGTCGAGCGACGCGTCATCGACCCTGGCGGTCGCAAGGCGCAATTTGAGCATGCCAATGCGCATGGCGAAATCGGGCGCCGACATTTCGAGCGCGACGCCGCCATTGAGACGCGACCGGACCCGCGGTTCGAGCGATTCCAGTTCCGATGGCGGCCGGTCGGCGGCAACAACGACTTGCTTGGCGCTGTCCAGCAACATGTTGATCAGGTGGCAGAATTCATGCTGGATCGACTTGCCCTGCAAGAACTGCATGTCGTCGATGATGAGCAGGTCGATGTCGCGCAGCTGCTCCTTGAGCGTCAGCGCATTGTTGTCGCGGATCGCGGTGGCAAAGCGCCACATGAAATACTCGGCCGTCAGATAGACGACGCGCGATTTTGGGTTCTGCTTCAGCGATTCCGCGGCGATGGCCTGCAAAAGGTGGGTCTTGCCGAGCCCGACGGTTGCGTGAAGGAAAAGCGGATTGAAGCGCACCGCGCTTGACTGCGATTCCGCTACCGCCTTGGCAGCGGCGAATGCCACCCGGTTCGACGGCCCCTCGATGAAGGAGCCGAATGTGTAGCGCGGATCAAGCGGCGAGCCGAGCACGTTGTGCCTGAACTCGCTCTCGACCGGTGTGCCCGGACGCGGAGCCGGTGCACGATCCGCCCTGCCGGGGCTGACAGTGCCGGCGGCGAGCGCCGTCTGCGTCTGCCGCGTCATCTTGCGTGCCGGGGTTACCTCAGGCTCGGCCTGGCTGCGCCCCTGGCGAGTGGCCGTGCGCACGACGATTTCGATCTTGAGGATATCGGGATCCTCCTGCTTCCACAGTTCGGAAATGAGGTCGAGATAGTGCCCGTTGATCCATGAGCGCAGGAAGGCGGTTGGCACCGAGATGCGGACGATGCCCTTGGAAGCCTCCGCGACCTTCATGCGTCCGAACCAGCTCGAATAGACTTCGGTTCCCAGGCGCGCCTTCAACTGGGCCTTGACCCGGTCGAACTTCTGCTCCGCGTCGCTGGAAACAGCCATGTCGCTTGCTCCGATCAAAGTTCCTGGGAATGGGAGGTCGCTCGTAAGCTCCCTTTCGATGCCGCTCTGCATGATCCTTGCCTTTCTGTACCTGTTTTCCGCTGGGGATGCGCCTCCTGCATCCTTGTTCCAGCGACTGCGTCTTCGCTACGATGCCCTTTGCCGCCGCCGGCAATGAACGTCGCCCACTATCCAGGGGAAACCGGAGCCGGCCCATGGAAGCCAGTCCGCGTTTTGGGTATGTCAAGGCAATACAACATCGTCCGGCGTAAAGGCGCCGGCGCGCTGTCTACCTGCCATGTCTCGTTACGCCAGTCCCCTTACCCACATCGAAAAGGACAAACCAACCCATCCGCAGACTTGATCCGCGTTGCAAATCCCGCCAATTTAAGCTGGCCGATTCAGGCTGGGGTGGGGGCTACGGGCCCGTCCCTTTCAATACGTCGACATTACCGAAATCGCTGTGGATAGGGCAAGGCCACGACTAACCGATTTTTAATGAATCTGCTTACCGCAGAGAGGTGCCGCAACGGTATATTTTGACAAAGCCATTGTGATTCAAACCCTTTTCCGGCGAATATGAAAAAGCCGGCGCGGCACGAAATTTTCTGAAATAATTCGCTTGACAGCCACTTGTCCCCCATCGCCCCGGCTCGATGTGAACAAGCTGTGGATGACTGTCTGTAACTATCTGAATAATAAAGATTATTTCTGAGTGCCGACTTTATTTCAGCAGTCGCTTTTCGGGGATATCGACTATCTGCCAGCAAGGCTGTGCCGGCAAAGTATTTCGAACGGCGGAATCCGTACCGGACACCATTTCCGATTATTCTTTTTAAGTACTTGCCGGCAAACGAAAAAACCCGGCGCAATTGGCCGGGTTCGAAGAACGTCAGTCTAGGAAAGTAATGTCAGGCCGACAATACCTTGACCCGCTGGGCCAGCCGCGAGACCTTGCGGGATGCCGTGTTCTTGTGGATCACGCCCTTGGTTGCGGCGCGCATCAATTCGGGCTCCGCGATCTTGAAGGCAGCCTGTGCGGCGGCCTTGTCGCCGGAGGCAAGTGCCTCCTCGACCTGGCGCACATAGGTGCGGACGCGCGAACGGCGGTTCTTGTTGATCGCTGCGCGGCGTACGATCTTGCGCGTTGCCTTTTTGGCCGAGGATGTGTTGGCCATGATGCCTCTCTTCTGATCTGGTCGGCGCATGCGGCATGCCGCAGGGCGCAAAAAACAAACGGGCAGCCACGGGGCCGCCTCGGTTGGTGCGGCTTATAGTTCAGCTTTTCCGGCGCGTCAACGCTGCCTGGCCTTCTTTTTGGCGGCCATCGGGCGGGCGTCAACGGTTGGTGAAATTCGGCTTCCGCTTCTCCGCAAAAGCCGCCATGCCTTCCTTCTGGTCTTCGAGCGCGAACAGCGAGTGAAACAGCCGTCGTTCGAACCGCAATCCCTCGGCAAGCGTCGTCTCGAAGGCGCGGTTGACGGCCTCCTTTGCCATCATCACCGATGGCAGCGAGAAATCGGCGATCTTGGCTGCCGCCTTGAGTGCCTCCTCGACGAGTTCGCCCGCGGGCACGACCCGCGACACCAGGCCCGAGCGTTCGGCCTCGGCCGCGTCCATCATCCGCCCGGTCAGGCACATGTCCATTGCCTTCGACTTGCCGACGAAGCGGGTCAGCCGCTGCGATCCGCCCATGCCTGGAATAACGCCGAGCGTGATCTCCGGCTGGCCGAACTTGGCGTTGTCGGCGGCGATGATGAAATCGCACATCATCGCCAGCTCGCAGCCTCCGCCGAGCGCATAGCCGGCCACCGCCGCGATGATCGGCTTTCGCACCCGCGTGAATTCTTCCCAGCCGACGAAGAAGTCCTGGCTGTAGGCGTCCACATAGGAGATCGACTGCATCTCCTTGATGTCGGCGCCGGCGGCGAAGGCCTTTTCGGAACCGGTGATGACCATGGCGCCGATACCGGCATCGGCGCTGAAACCGTTCACGGCCGCCACCAGTTCGGCGAGGATCTGGGAATTCAGCGCGTTGAGTGCCTTCGGCCTGTTCAAGATGATCAGCCCGACCTTGCCGCGCGTCTCGGTGATGATTGTCTCATAAGTCATGGCTGCGTCTCCTCGCTCGACCCATCGTCTAACTCACCGCTGACACGTCCGGCAATAGAAGGTCGAGCGGCCGCTCTGCACGACGCGCTCGATGTGACCACCGCAGCCAGGCTTGGAACAGGGTTCGCCTTCGCGGTCATAGACGGCGAAGGAATGCTGGAAGTATCCCAGCGATCCGTCGGTCCGCATGTAATCCCTGAGCGAGGATCCGCCGGCCGCGATCGCATCGGCGATGACCGAGCGGATGGCTTCGGCAAGGCGTTCGCTTTGAGCCTGGGCCTTCTTTCCCGGCTTGGCTATCGTGCCGGCCTCGCGCAGCGGCGACAGGCCGGCGCGCCACAGGGCCTCGGAGACATAGATATTGCCGAGCCCGGCGATCAACCTCTGGTCGAGAAGTGCTGCCTTCAGCGGCGATCGCCGCCCTTTCATCAACGATGCAAGCAGCGCACCGTCCAGTGTATTGCCCGTAGGCTCTACACCCAGCCCGCTCAGCATCGGATGCGTGTCGGGCGGCCCTTCCGAAAACAGCATGAAGCCGAAGCGGCGCGGGTCATTGAAGATCACGCGGGACCTGGCGCCGGCCGGGGACGCCACATCGAACACAACATGGTCGTGTGCCGTGCTCTTCGAGCGCTCATGATGGAACACGCCAGGCATTTCACTGTCATTCGCCGTCTCGATACGGAATGAGCCCGACATGCCGAGATGGCAGATCAGCGCCGGGCCGCCTTCGATATCCATCGTCAGATACTTGGCCCGGCGGCCGAGCGCGGTGATCGTCCTGCCGGTCAGCCGTTGCGAGAATTTCTCAGGAAATGGAAAGCGCAGATCCGGCCGGCGCGCCTCGATACGGGTAATGGTGGCGCCTTCCAGGACCGGCTGCAACCCTCGGCGGACCGTTTCGACCTCGGGCAATTCAGGCATGACCGCCAATCGATCTATAGAAGGAAGTGCCGTGCCGGCCGCGCGCCAGCCCAAGATGCTCGGCCACGGTTTCACCGATGTCGGCAAATGTTGCCCTCAGCCCGATATCGCCGCCTTTGAAACCTGGTCCGGTGCCGATCACCGGGATACGTTCACGCGTATGATCGGTGCCGCGCCAGGTCGGATCGTTGCCGTGATCGGCCGTCAGGATGAGAAGATCGCCTTGCTTCAATCTTGCCAGCGCCTCCGGCAGCCGCCGGTCGAAGGCCTCGAGCGCGGCGGCATAGCCGGCGACATCGCGGCGATGTCCGAACTCGGTGTCGAAGTCGACGAAATTGGCGAAGACCAGGTCGCCGTCGCCGGCATCGTCCATTGCCCCCAGCGCCTCATCGAACATGGCCATGTTGCCCGCCGCCTTGCGCACTTCCGAGATTCCACGATGGGCGAATATGTCGCCGATCTTGCCGACCGCGATGACGCGGCTTCCACGCGCCGTCAGCCGGTCGAGCAGGGTCGGCTCCGGTGGTGGCACGGCGTAGTCATGGCGGTTGTAGGTTCGCTCGAAAGTTGCGGCGGTTTCCCCGATGAACGGCCGCGCGATCACCCGTCCGATCCTCAGTGGGTCAACCAGCTTGCGCACCACCTTGCAGAATTCATAAAGCCGCTCCAGGCCGAAATGAACTTCATGCGCCGCGATTTGCAGGACGGAGTCGACCGATGTGTAGCAGATCGGCTTGCCGGTTCGGATGTGCTCCTCGCCGAACCGCTCGATAATCTCGGTGCCCGGCGCGTGACAATTGCCGAGAATGCCCGGCACCTTGCCGATGCGGATCATGGCCTCGGTCAGATCGGCCGGAAAGGCGGGAACCGTATCAGGGAAATAGCCCCAGTCGAAGCGCACCGGCAGGGCGGCGATCTCCCAGTGGCCGGACGGCGTATCCTTACCGCTCGAAACCTCCTGCGCCGCGCCGTGGAAGGCAGTCGCGAGCAGATCCGTCCTACCGGTGTCGAAGCCTAGCCCCGTGGCGGTTTCGGCAGCCTTGCCAAGCCCGAGCGAGGCCATGTGCGGGACGAAGAGAGGCCCGTTGCGGAGTCCCTCGCGATCGGCGCGGCCTTCCGTGCAGGCTTCCGCGATGTGCCCCAATGTATTGGCGCCGGCGTCACCGTAGCGCTCGGCGTCGGCAGCGCCGCCGATACCAAAGGAGTCCAGAACGAAGAGGAAAGCACGCGCCATTGGAGCCATTGTTGCCAGTTTGGACGCCCAGACATAGGGTTCGCCGGCCGCATTGGCAATTCGGAAACCAAACGGCAATGGCTTGGCACGACAGTCTGGTGCATGTCACCCAAAAGCGCCGAGCGGTTTTGGGACAGCGACATGCACAATACAGACATGCGCAATACAGAAGACTACAGTATCGCGACACGCCGGGCATGGGACGACATGGATCGAAGAAAACAGAGGACCCTCTTGTCATGACAGATGTCTTGTCATGAAAGCTGCCCTGAAGGCGTGTGCTGCCCTCATGGTCGCGCAGGGCGTGGTCTGGTCTGATCCGGCGCGGGCCGACTGGCGCGAAGATATCGGCACGTTTCGCATAGGTATCGTCGCCGAACCCGGCGCCGTCAACACCGTTCCGGGGCTGGCGCTGTTGACCGATGCCTACACCAAGGCCTTGGGCATGAAGGTCGAGTTCGTCGTCGCCCGCGACTATGGCGCGCTGATCGAGGCGCAGGCCAATGCCCGCATCGAATATGCGATCTATTCGGCGACTGCCTACGCGACGGCCTCGCAGCGCTGTGGATGTGTCGAGCCACTTGTGGCTCCGGTTGATTCCGACGGCGCGATCGGCATCCGCTCCGTTCTGCTGACGCGGGACGGCAAGCTGCCTGACCTGGCGGCAATGGAGAACCATCGCATCGCCATGGCGCCTTCGAGCAGCGTCGGCGGTTCTCTCCTGCCGCTGGCGGCGTTGGCCGCGGAAGGCCGCAAGGTCGCGGAAGATGCACCATTTCTGGTCCATGCCGATTCGGCCGCGGCAGCGGAAACGATGCTGGTCGACGGCAAGGCCGATGCCTTGTTCGGCTGGGTGACGGCCGCTGCCGACGGCCAGCCGGAAGCATCGGGCACGCAGGCGAGGCTCGAAACGGCAGGGCTTTCGGCAACGGCACTTCAGGTCTTATGGACGTCGGGCCTGTTGAGATACGGTCCCCATGCCGTCCGTAGCGATCTCGACCCGGAAGCGAAGCGCCGGCTCACCGTGTTCCTCACCAACCTCAAGTCGATGACGCCGGACGTTTACGATCTTCTGGAATCGAAGCATTCCGGCGGCTTCACCGTCGCGGCCGCCAAGGACTACGAGATGGCGCAAGCCATAGTGCGTCTGGTCTCGAATGGCGGCTCGCGGCGATAAAGGCCGTCAGCAGTCGCCGCAAGGGATCGTCACGCTTCTGCGGGGACGCAGATAATAGGTCTCGCCCATCGATATGGCATTGAAAGCCGAGGTCAACCCAAGCTGCTGTTGACCGCCCGCCGACCAGGTGATGACCGGCTTGTAGTCGAGATTGCTTTCGACGCGGATGAGGAAGGTGCCGGCGACCTTGAGCGTTGCCGGGACCGTCGTGGCCGAGTTCGCGGCAGCGCCGACGCTCGTGGTGCCATTGACCAGCTTGCGTGACCATACCACCAGCACCTTCGGCGTTGCATCGGTCGTAACTTGTATTGCCGTGATCGTGATGCTTGGCGTCGAGCGGTTGTAGGGCTGAAGGGTGACGGTGCCGATCTTCATGATGGCGTCGAGATCCGCCTTGACGATGGTCGTCTGCTGCGTGACGAGATCAGCCACCATGCTGCCGACACGGCTGACCTTCTTGCTGGTCTCGATGGCTTGTGACGCCTCCATGGTGATGAAATACATGATCAGCAGGATAGGCATGATCAAGGCGAATTCGACCGCCGCGATGCCACGGCGATCGGAACAGAACCGGATCGCTTTGCGCCAAGTTCCCGTAATCCCCGGATGTGCCCCCGCACGCATCATGCCCATCACCCTTTCTTCTTTTGCCGTACGTGCATCCGCCGCGACCTCAGTTGCCGAACGGTTCATTCTGCCAAGTCACCGATGCGAAATGCAGGGTCTTGTTACCGCCCATCGACTGCGCCAACAGATCGGTCATGATCGGCCATTTGTAGAAGACCCGCAGCATGTTCCTCGATTCCGCCGGGCCCGGCGCAACAGTAAAGGACTGTGCGGCAGCGCCTTGCGTCAGCACGACGTCGTTGTTCTGGATCTTGAAGCCGGCCAACGCCGCGTCGGCGAACGTCGCGTATTGGCGAAGATCCACCAGCAGCTGATTGGGACAATCCTGGGAGACGATGATCTCCAGTTTTACGCAGATCTTGTCCCTCAAATTGTTTCCGGCGACGTCGGCCGCCCTTAACTGGCCGGTGCGCAACTGGCGCGCGATATCGTCGGTGATGTTGGCCATCACTTCCTGGCCGGCAAATGAAATGCAGCTTTCCAGAATCGCAAAGACAAGCAGCGCGAATGGGATTGCAAGGATTGCGAATTCCAATGCCGTGCTGCCGCGCCGGTCGCGGATAAAGCGAGCGAAAAACCGTGGGTGTTTCGCCTTGCGCTCGCCCGCGGACTCGATTTCCTTGCTCATGTCCCGGTCCTGCCGATCTCTAAAGGGTCTCGGAAGGAGTATTAGCGGAAACCAATTGAAGTCCGGTTTGAATGATCGTTAAAGTCGGCGTTGGCGTCTTAACCAGACGATAACCGGAACTGCACTCAGCCGCGCTATCCTACCGGCTGACACTCATCTCGGCTTCGGAGGATTTCTCCGCGTCGCTCTTGTAAGAGCTTTCGCAATAGGGCGTGCAGGACATGGTCTGGATTTCGGCGCGCCGATAGATACGGACGGACGAGGCGGCCTGCCGCACGACGGTAACCTGCTCGTCGACGATCGGGCTGCCGTCCGGATCGAGCACGACCAGATTGGTAACGCCGAAGCCCTTGCCGGTCAGCACGATCGTCGAGGCGTCCTGTACGGAAGCGTCGGCGATTGCCGGGTTGCCGACCACGATCGTGTCGGCGGGACGCGACAGTTTGACGATCTTGGCCTGGTTCATCGTGACCTCGATGCCGGGGCCGGCCATGGCGGGCATGGCGAAGGTCGTGGCGGCAAGAAGCACTGCAACCAGAATTGATGATCTCGGCTCGGCCATTGTGGCGCTCCACGCATGCAGACTGTTCAACGGAACATGAACGAGATTGGTGAACCAACGGTTAAGCGGGCGCTCTTGCCGATGATTGCCTTGGCCGACATGAGTGCATGCGTGACGAGGTCGGGTCCGGATCGCAAGCGCCAGCGACCCGGGAAACGGAAGGGTCGGCCAGCACTTAGCTCGGGATTAACCACGCAATAGGTTCGAACCGGGAAAGGAATCGGTAAGGCTGTTTATTAAGCCGATCGAAAGAGCTTCTCCCTAGATTGGCAGTATCCGATCAACCATCACAGAAGTTGACGGAAGTGCTGTAACACGTGGAGTAGGAGCTCTCGAATGTCTAAACTCGTTGCACGTTTTGTGAAGGACGAATCCGGCGCGACCGCTATCGAATATGGTCTGATCGCCGCTCTTATCGCGCTTGCCATCATCGTCGGCGCCGGCGCGCTCGGCAATGCAATCAACGCCAAGTTCACTTCTATCGGAACCACCCTGAACAGCAGCGGCGGCTGATCTGTCATAGTGCCGAGCGCTCAAGCCTGAGCGTTCGGATTGGGTTCTGGACAAGGGCCGCCACATGGCGGCCCTTGTTCTTTGCCGCAGCCAATACCAGTCGTCTTTTTGGTCCGAGCCTCATCAATCGTTAATCGAAGATGCCTAGATTGGACCCCGTGGAATCGGACAATAGGTATAGCGCCGATGCTTGAAGCCCTGATCTTCGTCGTCTTTCCGTTCTGCATGCTGTTTGCCGCGATCTCCGACATGCTGTCGATGACGATCGCCAATCGCGTGTCGGTGCTGCTTGTCGTTGTCTTTGCTTTGGTCGCCCCCCTGACCGATATGGGCTGGGCTGCCTATGGCGGGCACTTCGCCGCCGGCGCCCTCGTCCTGGCCGTGACGTTCGGCCTGTTCGCGATGGGTGGCATGGGTGGCGGCGACGCCAAACTGCTGGCCGCCACCGCGGTGTGGATGGGGCTCAACGTGCATCTCGTCGAGTATCTCGTGGCCTCGACACTCATCGGCGGCCTGCTGACGCTGGCTGTCCTCCTTTACCGGAAATCGCCGCTTTCGACCGTTACCGGCCGAAACCCGTTTCTGCGCCATTTCGCCGACGAGACGACGGGCGTTCCCTATGGCATCGCGCTTGGCCTTGGCGGGTTGGTGACCTATCCGGATTCGCCCTTGATGGTGTGGGCGCTGACGAAGCTGGCGACCTGAACGCGCCTGATTTCCATGACCACCTGCGCTGTCGCGGCCGGCCTTCAACAAGGTCGGGGCCGCGATCTTGTCCGGTCCGCACACATTTCAGCTAATTTATGTAAACCTTAAATTAATCACGATCGTAAGCATTGCATTAACCTTGTTTTGACGATTGCCGCTGCAAAGTCCGGCTTGGCTACGTGGTTTGCCAGGGCGAGGGTTCGGACAGATGCCAGCATCGCGATTGATTATTCTGAGCGTGGCGGTTGCCGCGGCGGGTGGCGCTGGCTATGTCGCGAAAAACATGGTGGCGGCACCGCCCCCGCAGGTCACCGTCGAATCCGGCCCAAAGGCCCCGGCGGTGGCTCTGCAGGATGTGCTCGTGCTTTCGGGCGATGTTCCGATGGGCAACCCGCTCGAAAACAACATTGCCTGGCAATCCTGGCCGGCCGACGGCATCAACGCGAACTTCATCACCCGCGCAGCCGAACCCGAAGCGTTGGAGAAGCTGAAGGGTTCCGTTGCCCGTATGACGATGTATACCGGGGAGCCGCTGCGCCGCTCCAAGCTGATCGGCGAGGGGCAGAGCTTCATGTCGTCGATCCTTCCTTCCGGCATGCGGGCGGTCGCCACGGCCATCTCGGCCGACACGTCGGCCGGCGGCTTCATTCTCCCGAACGATTTCGTCGATGTCATCATGACCCGCAAGGCTGATGCCAGCGGTGGCGGCACCGGCTTCAACACCGAAACCATCCTCAAGAACATCCGCGTCCTGGCAATCGACCAGACCATCCAGGAAGATGAGGAAGGCAAGAAGACCAGGGTGGGTCAGACCGCTACGCTGGAGCTGACACCGCGGCAGGCGGAGATCATCACGGTTGCCCAGCAGATGGCGGATCGCCTGACCCTGGCGCTGCGGGCGATCTCGGACACCCAGGAAAAGAATGTCGACGAGGCCGACTATCTCGTTTCCGGTAATGGCCGGAGGGGAACGGTGAGGCTGATCAAGTCGGGCGAAGTTTCCGAAGTAGGGGCAAGGAAATGAGGCTAAATGGTAAACTGCCGGCGATTGTAGCCGCGGCATTCGGCCTGCTGCTGGTCGGAACGAATGTGCAAGGCGTTGTCGAGGCAAAGAACGCGCAGGTCACTGCATCGACGGCCACCCAGCGCGTCAAGCTCGGCCTCAACAAATCGGTGGTCATCGACCTGCCGAACGATGCCTACGACATTCTTGTCGCCAACCCGGCGGTCGCCGATGCGGTGACCCGCACCGCAAGGCGCATCTATCTGTTCGGCAAGGCGGTCGGCGAGACGAACATCTTCGTCTTCGGTCCGAATGGCGAACAGATCGTCAGCCTGGATCTGGCCGTCGAACGCGATGTCGCCGGCCTTGAGGGTTATATCAAGCGCTTCCTTCCGACGTCGACGATCAAGGTGGAACTGCTGAACGACAACGTCGTCCTGACGGGAACGGTCGACACGCCTCTGGACGCGAAACGGGCGGTCGACCTGGCGACGATCTTCGTCTCGGGTGGTGAAGCGACGACGGGACAATATTCGCAAACGGCGTCCGGCGGCTCTGCCCAGGGCGGTGTCGACATCAACAATCCCGACCAGGAGCGCCGCGTCAGCAAGATCGTCAACCTGCTGCAGATCATCGGCGACGATCAGGTCACGCTGAAGGTGACGGTCGCCGAAGTCAGCCGCTCCGTCATGAAGCAGCTCGGCGTCAACATGGTCGGCAGCGGCGGCAGCAACGGCATCAGCTACGGCGCGCTCAGCGACAATTTCACCGGCCTCGGCAAGCAGCTGTCGAATTCGGGCTTCAACATCGGCGCCTCGGGTCTGCAGGCCTATATCAACGCCATGGAGCAGTCCGGGGTCATGAAGACCTTGGCCGAGCCGACCTTGACCGCCGTATCCGGCGAGAAGGCGACCTTCAAGGTCGGCGGCGAATACAACATGGTGAGCGGTGTCTCCCAGAACGTATCCACCGACAATCAGACTGGCTTGAAGACCTATACCGTCGACAAAATCGAGTACGGCATAGGCCTGGAATTCCAGCCGGTGGTGTTGTCCCCCGGCCGCATAAGCCTGAAAGTCAGGACCTCGGTTTCCGAGCCGACGACCGAAGGGTCGGTGTCGTTGTCCGAGGGCGTGACGAGCCCCGGCATGAATGCGCTGTCGCTGCGCAAGCGTCTTGCCGATACGACGGTCGAACTGCCCTCGGGCGGCTCCATGATGATCGCCGGCCTGGTTCGCGACGATGTCAGGCAAGCCGTCAACGGGTTGCCCGGACTGACGAAGATTCCCGTGCTCGGCGCGCTCTTCCGCAGCCGGGACTTCGTGCGCAACGAGACCGAGCTGGTCGTCATCATCACGCCTTATCTGGTGAAGCCGGTGGCGCGCAACGACCTTGCCAAACCGGACGACAATTTCAACGCTGCCAGCGATGGCGCCGGCATGTTCCTTGGCCGCGTCAATCGTGTCTACGGCACCATGCAAACCGACAAGCCCAACGGCCGTTACCACGGCGTTGTCGGCTTCATCTACAAGTGAGCGGGGAAGCGCACATGTTCGAGTCAGCATTGAAGGCAGGGGCCATCGCCACAACGATGCGCGTCGGTCGTTTGCACCGGCGAGCCGTTCCGGTCCTGGCGGTGGCGGTCGCGGCGCTGCTGGCCGGCTGCGCCCAAAGGGACAGCATTACTGTCGGCGCCATTCCGGACGACTATCGCACGAACCATCCAATCGTGATCGCGGAGAAGAATCTGAAGATCGACCTGCCGGTCGGCGCCGGCGACCGCGGCATGACCGGCTCCCAGCGCGATACGCTCCTGGGTTTCCTAGAAGGCTACGACAAGAGTGCCGCTCCGGCATTGACGATCCAGGTCCCGAGCGGTTCGGCCAACGAGGTTGCCGCGACGGCCGCCGCCCGCGACTTTGCCCGTCTCGCGGTCGCCAGCGGCGTCAAGCGGAACCGGATCGTCGTCACCTCCTACCAGGCCGCCTCGAGCGAGGCATCCGCACCGGTTCGCGTCGCCTATGTCTCGGTGAGAGCCCAGACCGACAAATGCGGACGCTGGCCCGCTGACCTGGGCGATACGTCGGAAAACAAGCACTACGCCGACTTCGGCTGCTCCTATCAGAACAATCTTGCCGCCCAGATGGCCAACCCGGCCGATCTGCTCGGCCCGCGGAAGCCTTCCACCATCGATGCCGAAAATCGCGGCGCGGTGATCGATATCTACCGTACGAGAGGCATTTCGGGCGAGTTCCTCGGCAATTCGGAAGTGACGTATTGAGCCACGCCAGTCTCGGACAGAACAGGCCACGGGAAAGAGCATGACCATGAGCAACCTTGCCTACGACGCTTCGGTGGATGGCGGCGACACCTCGCAGCAGGACATCGCTGCGATGCAGGCATTGCGGCCGATTCCGCGCATCTCGATCCAGGCATTCTGCGAGACCGAGGGCGTTGCCAATCCGGTCGAGCGCGCCGGCGAGGATCGCCGCATGGCGAAGGCGCACCTCAAGGTCCATATGGGGGGCGTCCCCACCGCCATCGAATTCTACCAGTCGGCGCCGACACCCAACCTGATCCTGCTGGAATCGCGCAGCGAACCGAAGCAACTGCTGGAGCAGCTCGCCCAGCTCTCCGAATATTGCGATCCGACCTCGAAAGTGGTGGTGATCGGTCATTACAACGACGTCGGTCTCTATCGCGAGCTCATCCGCAACGGCATTTCCGAATATGTGATCGCGCCGGTTTCGATGGCCGACATCGTCAGCGTGGTGTCGTCGATCTTCGTCGATCCGGAAGCCGAGCCGCTCGGCCGCTCGATCGCTTTCGTCGGCGCCAAGGGCGGCGTTGGCTCCTCGACGATTGCCCACAATGTGGCCTGGGCGATGTCCTCGCTGTTCAAATCCGAAGTGGTCGTCGCCGACCTCGATCTCGCCTTCGGCACGGCCAACATCAATTTCGATCAGGACCCGGCTCAGGGCATCGCCGAGGCGGTGTTTTCACCCGAACGCATCGATGAAGTCTATCTCGACCGGCTGCTGACCCAGTGCGCCGAGCACCTGTCGCTTCTGGCAGCACCTTCGACCCTGGAACGGGTCTATGACTTCGATCCCGAGGCCTTCGCCCAGCTCATCGACACCGCACAGCGCAGCGTGCCGCTCCTGGTCCTCGATATTCCGCATGTCTGGACGGGCTGGGCCAAGAACACCCTGATCAAGGCCGACGAGATCGTCATCACCGCGACGCCGGAACTGGCCAATCTGCGCAACACCAAGAACCTGGTCGACATGCTCAAGCGGCTACGTCCCAACGACCCGCCGCCGAAGCTGATCATCAACCAGGCTGGCGTCCCCAAACGCCCGGAGATTTCGCCATCCGATTTCGCCGAGCCGCTGGGCTTGTCGCCGATGTCGGTGATCGGTTTCGATCCGCTGCTGTTCGGCAATGCCGCCAACAACGGACGCATGCTCGGTGAAATGGATGCCAAGAACCCGGTCGTCGCAATGATCAACGAAATTGCGCATGTGCTGACCGGGCGCAGTGAGATCAAGGCGAAGAAGAAAGCCGGGCTTGGCACTCTGCTCGGCAAACTCTCGCGCAACAAGAAGTGACATTTCAGCGGTGGAATCGGTAGCCGATCATGTTTGGTAAAAGAGGCAGCGACGACGGAAACCGGTTCAAGCCGGAATTTCGCCAGCCAGCACCGGCGCCTGTCGCGCCGGCGGCTGCAAGTTCCGTGGACACGGCTGTTCTAGCCCGGCCCACGGCTCCGGCGCCAAGCGCATTTGTCGCGCCGCCGGCCCGCCGCGCCGTGGAGGCGCCGCCATTGGCGCCGGAGCCGAAGCGGATACAGCGCGAAAAGAGCGAAACCTACTACGACACCAAGAGCCAGGTCTTCTCCGCGCTCATCGATACGATCGATCTGTCGCAGCTTGCCAAGCTTGATCCCGAAAGCGCCCGCGAGGAAATCCGCGACATCGTCAACGACATCATCGCGATCAAGAATTTCGCGATGACCATCGCCGAGCAGGAAGAACTGCTTGAGGACATCTGCAACGACGTGCTTGGCTATGGGCCGCTCGAGCCGTTGCTTGCACGCGACGACATCGCCGACATCATGGTCAACGGATCCAAGAACGTCTACATCGAAGTCAACGGCAAGGTCGAGCAGACCGGCATCCGCTTCCGTGACAACCAGCAGCTTCTCAACATCTGCCAACGCATCGTCAGCCAGGTTGGCCGCCGTGTCGACGAATCCAGCCCGATCTGCGACGCGCGTCTTCCCGACGGCTCCCGTGTCAACGTCATCGCGCCGCCGCTCTCCATCGACGGCGCCGCGCTCACCATCCGCAAGTTCAAGAAGGACAAGCTGACGCTCGATCAACTGGTCAAGTTCGGCGCCATTTCACCGCAGGGAGCCGAGGTTCTCAAGATCATCAGTCGTGTTCGCTGCAACATCGTCATCTCGGGCGGTACCGGTTCCGGCAAGACGACGCTGCTCAACTGCCTGACCAACTATATCGATCGCGACGAACGCGTCATCACCTGCGAGGACTCGGCCGAGTTGCAATTGCAACAGCCGCATGTCGTGCGCCTTGAAACCCGTCCACCCAACCTCGAGGGCGAGGGTGAGGTGACGATGCGCGACCTCGTGAAGAACTGCCTGCGCATGCGGCCCGAGCGCATCATCGTCGGCGAAGTGCGCGGACCTGAAGTGTTCGACCTTCTGCAGGCGATGAATACCGGCCATGACGGCTCGATGGGAACGATCCACTCGAACAGTCCGCGCGAATGCCTGAACCGTATGGAATCCATGATCGCAATGGGCGGCTATTCGCTGCCGCAGAAGACCGTGCGCGAAATCGTTGTCGGCTCCATCGACGTGATCATCCAGGCGGCGCGCCTGCGCGACGGATCGCGTCGCATCACCCACATCACCGAGGTGATCGGGATGGAGGGCGACGTCATCATCACGCAGGACATCATCCTCTACAACATCAAGGGCGAGGACGCCAATGGCAGGCTGCTGGGAGAACATGTATCGACCGGCATCGGCCGCCCGCATTTCTGGGAGCGGGCTCGCTACTATGGCGAGGAGCAGCGCCTCGCCATCGCGCTCGAGGCGATGGAGAAACGCGCTGACTGACGCATCTGGAGGCGTGAAGGTTCTGGCCAATGTTCGGAATTGACGGCACCGTACTGGCGTTTGTCGTGCTCGCCGGCCTCAGCGCCGGCGCGGTCGCCTATGCATTCCTGTTCACCCGGATCAGCAACGAGAAACAGGTCGGCAAGCGGCTTGAAACGATCAAGAGCGCCGAGACGGACCGTTCCGTCGTCAAGGCCTCACGTGACCGCGTTGCGGAAGCCGCCAAGCGGCGCAAATCGGTTCAGGATTCGCTGAACGAGCTCGATGCGAAGCAGAAGTCCAAGGACAGCGCCGTCAGGAAACCGCCGCTGAAAGCCCTGCTTCGTCAGGCCGGCCTGAAAACCACCGTCGAGCGCTTCTATATCTACTCCGCCATATGCGGCCTCGCCTTGACGATTGTCGCCTTTGTGGCCGGAGCACCGTTGTTCCTCTTGCCAGGTGTTTTGCTGGCCGGCGCCCTCGGCCTGCCGCGCTGGTTCGTCTCGTTTCGTCGCGCCCGACGGGTCAAGGCGTTCCTCAACGAATTTCCAAACGCGCTCGATATCATCGTGCGCGCGGTCAAATCCGGCCTGCCGCTGAACGATGCCGTGCGCCTGATCGCCAACGAATCTCCAGAGCCCGTGAAGACCGAGTTTCGCCGCGTCGTCGATTCGCAACAGATGGGCCTGTCGATCCCCGAAGCGACATTGCGCATGCCCGAGACCATGCCCTGCACGGAGGCAAGCTTCTTCGGCATCGTCATCCAGATTCAGTCTCAGGCCGGCGGCAATCTCTCCGAGGCGCTGGGCAATCTTTCGCGCGTGCTGCGCGATCGCAAGAAGATGAAAGCCAAGGTCCAGGCACTGTCGATGGAGGCGAAGGCGTCCGCCGCCATTATTGGCGCGCTGCCTTTCATCGTCGCATTCCTCGTCTACCTGTCGAGCCCGACCTACCTGATGCCGCTGTTCAACACCAGCGTTGGAAACCTGATCCTTGGGTGCGCGGCGGTCTGGATGTCGATCGGCATCCTCGTGATGCGCAAGATGATGAACTTCGATGTCTAGGATGTCAGCATGACCGACCAAGTCGTCAAATCCCTGACGGATCCGAGCTTCCTGATAGCGTTGCTGGTCGGTATAGCGGTGTTTGCGACCGTCTTCACCTTGCTGCCGGCGTTTGGCGGAAACCAGCTCAAGTCACGCATGAAATCGGTTGCGCTGGAACGTGACGAACTGCGTGCCAAGCAGCGCGCCCGGCTTGCCGTCGAGGCGGATCGCCGCCGCAAGGGCCTGCGCGAGGAACAGTCGGTTGGCATGCGCAACATTGTCGACCGGCTGGACCTGCGGCGCGCACTGGCCGACGAGGGCACCTTGCAGAAGCTCAAGGTGGCGGGGTTTCGCGGGCAGAATCCGCTGACGCGGTTTCTTTTCTTCCGCCTCGTGCTTCCTTTTGTTGGCTTCGGGTTGGCGCTTGTCTACCTGTTCGTGCTCGGCGGCTTGCCCGACAAGCCGCTCGTCATCAAGCTTTTCGTTTGTATCCTGGTTGCCTATGGCGGCTTCTACGCACCGGTCGTCTATGTCAACAACCGTGCCACCAAGCGCAAGCAGTCGATCCAGATGGCATGGCCGGACGCGCTCGACCTGATGCTGATCTGCGTCGAATCGGGCATGTCGGTGGAAGCGGCCCTGCGCAAGGTCGCCGACGAGATCGGCGCGCAATCGGTGCCGCTGGCGGAAGAATTCATCCTCACCAACGCCGAGCTTTCCTATTTGCAGGAGCGCAAGCAGGCTTACGAGAACCTGGCAAGCCGCACCGGCCTGGAATCGGTCAAGTCGGTCTCGCAGGCGCTCGTTCAGGCAGAGCGTTACGGCACGCCGGTGGCGCTTGCATTGCGCGTGCTTGCCGCCGAAAGCCGCGACATGCGTATGAACGCGGCCGAGAAGAAGGCCGCTGCCTTGCCGCCAAAGCTCACCGTGCCGATGATCCTGTTCTTCCTGCCGGTGCTTTTCGCCATCATCCTGGGCCCTGCCGGTATCCAGGTCAGCCAGCGCGGCATCTTCGGCGATCATTCGGGATCGGCGTCATCCGCCAAGTAGCGGCGAGGCACGTCCCTCCACGAAAAGACGAAGAAGCCGCGCTGAACGCAGCGCGGCTTCTTCGTTCATTCAGGGTCGTTGCAGATCGTCGCCTCAGTTGGTCGCCGACTTGGGCTTGTCCTGATCCTTGAGTTGGGTCCAGGCATTTTGCTGAGCCAGCATCTGGCGCAGATAGGCGACGTTTGCCTGCGCCTGTTCGGGCGACAGTTCCTGCGAGGCGATCTTCTCGGCTTCGTCGAAACGGCCTTGCAGGCCAACGACGAGCGCCAGGTTCTGACGGACCCGGCTGTCGGCGTTCGGCTGCTGCGCGGCGGAGCGCATATAGGTTTCAGCCGTGCGCAGGTCGCCTTCCAGCACATAGGACATGCCGAGATTGGAGAGCACGGAAGGCTCGTTCGGCTTGAGTTCGAGCGCCTTGCGGTAAAGCTGGCGGGCGTCAGCTTTCTGGCCGATCTGGTCGAGAATGGCCGCCTCGGCCGACACCAGCCTCCAGTCGGGATATTCCGGCGTCTGGGCGCGGCGTACGGCGTCCAGCGCGGCTTCGAACTGGCCATTGGCGGCCAGCGCCTTGCCATAGGCGGCGAGCACGTCGCGATCCTTCGGCAAGGTGATCGCCAGCTTGCGCATGACGGCGAGCGACTGGTCGGCGTCGCCATCCATTTGCAGCGCGGCGGCGAAGTTTGTCGCGATTCGCTTGTCGTTGGGGTTCCTGGCGTAGGACTGGCCAAGCGACGCGGTGGCGTTGTGCAGTTCTCCGGCCGACATGGTTTCCAGCGGCTTGCCGCTGGTGCGCCCGATCGAGCCGGTGGTGAGCTTGCTGGTTCCACAGCCGGCAACGCCAGCCGCGAGCGCCAGCATGAGGGCCGTGGTGATGAGCCGCTTTCCCGTGGCGTTGATCGTGCGGTTGGTCGGCATCGGCACCGGGCCTCCATTATGCGCGGCCATTGCGTGGCCGTCTTTCCTCCCGCAGAAATATTCTGTTAACCCTAACGGATGGTTAAGAACGCCGACTCGGAATCCCGTCGGACGGAGAACATTGAATGCCTGTCGAACTCGTCGAAAAGAAAATGCAGGGTGCGCTGCCGGTCCACCTGGTCGCCAGGGACGGTCTGGAGACCGCCGGTCTGGCGCCATCCGCCGTCGCCTGGGCCAAGGCGAATGGCTTTTCAGGCGAGGTGGGCAGGACGTTGGTCATACCCGGTGAAAATGGGGCGCTCGGCGGTGCCTTGTTCGGTGTCGGTGAGGGCGAGGGTGCACTCGCTCTCGGCGCTCTGTCGAAAGCCCTGCCGGAAGGCGACTGGCATTTCGCTTCGGCACCGGCCGAGCCGGAACTCGCGGCAATCGCGTTGGCGCTCGGCGGCTATGTCTTTACCCGATACGGCAAGAAGCCTGGCAAGGCGCTGCGTTTCGAGCTGCCGGCCGGGGTCGATGCGGGGCGTGTTCGCCGCATCGCCGACGGCGTCTTCCTGACGCGCGATCTGGTCAACACACCGACCAGCGACATGGGGCCGGAGGATCTGGAGAAGGCGGTGCGGACCCTGGCCGGAGCCCACAAGGCCGATGTCTCCGTGATCAAGGGCGACGATCTGCTCAAGCAGAATTTCCCGATGATCCATGCCGTCGGCCGTGCATCCGCCGGCGCGCCGCGCCTGATCGACATGAGATGGGGGCCGCGAAGCGCGCCGAAGGTGACGCTGGTCGGCAAGGGCGTCTGCTTCGACACTGGCGGTCTCGACATCAAGCCGTCCTCCGGCATGCTGTTGATGAAGAAGGACATGGGCGGTGCCGCCAATGTGCTCGGTCTGGCTTCGATGATCATGGCCGCCGGGCTGAACGTGCGGCTGCGCGTGCTCATTCCCGCGGTCGAGAATTCGATCGCCGGCAACGCCTTCCGGCCCGGCGACGTGCTGACGAGCCGCAAGGGCATCACCGTCGAGATCGGCAATACGGACGCCGAGGGGCGGCTGGTGCTGGCGGACGCCCTGGCGCTGGCCGACGAGGAGGAACCGCAACTGCTGGTCGACATGGCGACGCTGACCGGAGCTGCCCGTGTCGCGCTAGGCCCCGACCTGCCGCCGTTCTACACTGGTGATGAGGCGCTGGCCTCGGAACTGGCCTTGGCATCGCTGACGGTCGAGGATCCGCTGTGGCGCATGCCGCTGTGGCGGCCCTACGACGCGAAACTGTCGTCGAGGATCGCCGACATCAACAATGTCACCACGGATGGTTTCGCCGGCTCGATCACCGCGGCGCTGTTCCTCAAGCGCTTTGTCGAGAAGACCACGAGTTGGGCGCATTTCGACATCTTCGCCTGGAACCCCGCCGATCGTTCGCATGGCCCCGCCGGCGGCGAGGCGCAGGGCATTCGCACATTGGAGCGGATCATCTCGACACGCTTTGGCTGAGGTTTCCGCCGTTTTAAAGTCATGACTGAAACGGAACCGAAACAATTTGCCGTCATGCTGGCGCGATGTCGATTGCGATGCGCCCGAGCCAGGCCTTGCGACTGTGGCAGCAAGTGATGCTGTCGCAGGTGCGCGAGGACGCGCCCGATCTGACCATGCGCCAGACGGCGATCCTGTTCACCATCTATCTCGATCCGCCGCCGCACACGGTGCGCGGGCTCGCCGCTCGCCTCAATGTCACCAAGCCGGTGATCACCCGCGCGCTCGATACGATGGGCGCATTGAAACTGGTGTCGCGCCATCGCGACGAGCTCGACAAGCGCAATGTTCTGATCAAGCGCACCGTCGAGGGCGCGCTCTTTGTCGAGCGCTTCGGCGATGGTATCATCGCCAAGGCCCACGAACTGCCGATTTGAGCGAATTTTCCATTCTAACAGTTGTCCATAACAGAGTTGCCGATTTGACCGCCAGGGATGCACGCCTTCACGCCTTCCGTTCCGATCTTGCCGATGCACGGCTGAGGGGCGAGGTTGTCGCCGACCGCTTCGTCGCCGGTCGCCCGGCGCGGATCACCGCATCCGTGGCCGATATGCGCAAGGCGCCGCGACCGGATGCCGGCGTCAACACGCAACTCCTGTTCGGCGACGATGTCCTCGTCTTCGAGGTCTCCGAGGGCTGGGCCTGGATACAGGCCGAGCGCGATGGTTATGTCGGCTATGTCGCCGACACCATGCTGGGCGGGCGGGACCATGCACCCACTCACATCGTCTCGGTGCCGCGCACCTTCCTCTATCCAGGTCCGGATCTGCGCTTCCCGATCGCGGGACAGCTATCGATGGGATCGACTGTGACGGTGACGGGGTCTGCCGAAACACGCGGCACGCACTATGCCGTTCTGTCTACCGGCGAAGCGCTGATCGCAGGTCATCTGCGGCCAATCGGCGAAGTTGCTGCTGACTACGTCGCGGTTGCCGAGACGTTTCTTGGAACACCCTATCTGTGGGGTGGCACTTCCGGCTTCGGCATCGATTGTTCGGGCCTGGTGCAACTGGCGATGCGGATGGCCGGCAAAAACGTACTGCGCGATTCCGACATGCAGGCGGCGACGCTCGGCGAGCCGCTCGAGCGGGGCCCTGATTTCTCGGGGCTGCGCCGCGGCGACCTGGTGTTCTGGAAAGGCCATGTCGCTGTCATGACCGACGCCGACGCCATGATCCATGCCAACGGCCACACCATGCTGGTGTCACGCGAGGGGCTGAAGGATGCGGTTGCCCGCATCGGCTACCTCTATGGCGGCCCGACCGGGTTTCGGCGGCCGTAGCTTCTTCCTTCTCCCCGTATAGTGACGGGGAGAAGAGCGCTCTCCTCGATCCCCTTTTGTTCCGATTCTTCTTGGCGATTGACCGCCGTCGCGCTACCTCTGGCGCGTGACAGTTGAGCCGCGCCTTGCCGAACAGAATGCCACTGTGACCCTGCCCGAACCATTCATCAAATGGTTCGGCGAAAAGGGCTGGTCGCCGCGCGCCCACCAGATCGAGTTGCTGGCGAGGGCTCAGGGCGGGCAATCGGTGTTGCTGATCGCGCCGACCGGCGCCGGCAAGACGCTGGCCGGCTTCCTGCCTTCGCTGACCGAACTGGCCAATCGGCCAAGGCGAAAACCGGGCCAGGCGCATCGCGGCATCCACACGCTCTATATCTCACCGCTCAAGGCGCTGGCCGTCGACATCGAGCGCAATCTCGGCAAGCCGGTGGAAGAGATCGGGCTGCCCGTCACCATCGAGACGCGCACCGGTGACACGCCCGCGCATAAGCGCCAGCGCCAGAAGTTGGTCCCGCCCGACATTCTGCTCACCACGCCCGAGCAACTGGCGCTGCTGATTGCGGCAGGCGATGCCGGGCGCTTCTTCGAAGACCTGCGCTATGTCGTTCTCGACGAACTGCACTCGCTGGTGACGTCGAAACGCGGACATCTGCTGGCGCTTGGGTTGGCGAGGCTGCGCGGCTTTGTTCCTGGCCTGCAGACGATTGGCTTGTCGGCGACCGTGGCCGAGCCGGACGAATTACGGCGCTGGCTGGTCAGCCAGAATCCACTTGGCGCGATGGCCGGGCTGATCACCGTCGCTGGCGGCGCCAAGCCCGATATTTCGATCCTCGACTCGCGCGAGCGTGTGCCGTGGTCCGGGCACTCAGCCCGCTATGCCATTCCCGAAATCTACGAGGCGATCAAACGGCACCGCACGACGATCCTGTTCGTCAACACCCGCAGCCAGGCCGAACTGCTGTTCCAGGAACTGTGGCGGGCGAATGAGGATTCGTTGCCGATCGCCTTGCACCATGGCTCGCTTGAGGTCGGCCAGCGCCGGCGGGTCGAAAAGGCGATGGGCGAGAACGCTCTGCGCGCCATCGTCGCCACCTCGACGCTCGACCTCGGCATCGACTGGGGCGATGTCGATCTGGTCGTGCATGTCGGCGCGCCGAAGGGCGCCAGCCGGCTGGCGCAGCGCATTGGACGCGCCAACCACCGCATGGACGAGCCGTCCAAGGCGATCCTCATTCCGGCCAACCGTTTCGAGGTTCTGGAATGCCGGGCCGCGCTCGACGCCAACTATCTCGGGGCGCAGGACACGCCACCGCTGATCACCGGCGCACTCGACGTGCTGTCGCAGCATGTGCTCGGCGTCGCCTGCGGTGCGCCTTTCGACGCCGACCGGCTGTTCGAAGAGGTGCGTGGCGCCGCGCCCTATGCCGGGCTGGAACGCGAGACCTTCGACCGTGTCGTCGATTTCGTCGCCACCGGCGGCTACGCGCTGAAGAACTATGAGCGTTACGCTCGCATCCGCAAGACCAGGGATGGGCTGTGGCGGGTCTCGCATCCGCGTGTCGCCCAGCAATACCGGCTGAATGTCGGCACCATCGTCGAGATGCCGGAGCTCAATGTCCGCTATGTCAGGCAGGGCCGTGGCATGGCCGGGCGCGGCGGGCCGGTGCTGGGCAAGGTCGAGGAGTACTTCGCCGAGACGCTGCGGCCCGGCGACAATTTCCTGTTCGCCGGCAAGGTGCTGCGCTTCGAGGGTATCCGCGAGAACGAATGCGTCGTCTCCAACGGCGTCGGCGCCAACATCATCGTGCCGTCCTACGCCGGCGGCAAGTTTCCGCTGTCGACCTATCTCGCCGACCAGGTGCGCGGCATGCTGGCCGACAGCGATCGCTGGCAGGCGTTGCCCGAACAGGTCGCCGACTGGCTGCGGCTGCAGAAGGAGAAGTCGGTGCTGCCGAAGCGCGGCGATCTTCTGGTCGAGACCTTTCCGCGCGGCAACCGCCACTACATGGTCGCCTATCCCTTCGAGGGCCGGCTGGCGCACCAGACGCTCGGCATGCTTTTGACGCGGCGGCTGGAACGCGCCAATGCCCGCCCGCTCGGTTTCGTCGCCACCGACTATTCGCTGGCCGTATGGGCGCTGGACGACATGGCGGCCCTGTTCAAGGCGAAGAAGCCGTCGCTGGCCGCGCTGTTCGACGAGGACATGCTCGGCGATGACCTCGAGGCCTGGCTGAACGACAGCTGGATGCTGAAGCGCACCTTCCGGACCTGTGCCGTCATTGCCGGGCTGATCGAGAAGCGCTTTCCGGGGCAAGAGAAGAGCGGCCGGCAGGTGACGGTGTCGGCCGACCTCATCTATGACGTGCTGCGCAGCCATGAACCGGACCATATCCTGCTGCAGGCGACGCGAACCGACGCGTCGGCCGGGTTGCTCGATGTCAGCAGACTTGCCGAGATGCTCTCGCGTGTGCGTGGTCGAATCATGCATAAGCATCTCGACCAGATTTCGCCGCTCGCGGTGCCGATCATGCTGGAGATCGGCAAGGAATCGGTGAATGGCGGCGCCAACGAGTCTCTGCTCATGGAAGCCGCGGATCTGGTCGAGGAGGCCATGGGCCAAAGATGAGTCTGGTTTCGAGATGAATTTTTCGCTGGCGCGCACATCGCTGATAGCCCAGGCCGATCTGGTCGGCATCGCCGGCGAGCGCGCGGTCTGCGACCCGCGCGGCGTGCTCTATTTTCCGGAGTTCAGGCTTCTGGCAGTGTCCGACCTGCATCTGGAAAAAGGTTCGTCGCTGGCGCGGCGCGGTGCGCTGATCCCGCCCTACGACACCGGCGCGACCTTGCTCAGATTGCAGGCGGTCATATCAGACTACCAGCCGTCGATCGTCATCAGCCTGGGCGACAGCTTTCATGATGGTGGTGGCGCCGAGCGCATGCATGCGAGCTTCCGCGAACGGCTGGAAGCGCTGATGGCAGGACGCGACTGGTTCTGGGTCGCCGGCAATCACGACCCGGAAGCACCGGCCGACCTGCCCGGCGAGACTGTGCGTGAACTTGCCATCGGCTCGCTGCTGTTCCGGCACGAGCCATCGAAGCTGCGCATCGAAGGCGAGATTTCAGGCCATCTGCATCCCGGCGCCCGCATCGTGCAGCGCGGCCGTTCGGTGCGGCGGCGCTGCTTTGCCGGTGACGGCGGCCGCATGATCATGCCGGCATTCGGTGCCTATACAGGCTCGCTCAACGTGCTCGACCGCGCCTATGCCGGCCTGTTCCGCCTGGACACGCTGATGGCCTATATGCTCGGCGCCGACCGCATCTTTGCCATCTCCCGCTCGATGCTGCGGCCCGGCTGACCTTAACGTCCGTAGTACAGGCTAACCGTGTGCTTCGCCTCGGCGAAGAACAGCCAGCGTTCGACCAGCATGCCGGAGAGCTGAGCGATCGCGGCAAGAACCGAAAGCACCGCCGCGAAGGGCCACGGCAGGGCGAGGGTGGCGGCAAGCAGCAGGACGGGCAAGGCGAAGGCCAGAACCTGCGTGATCTGGCGCAGCCGCGCGCTGTGCTTGCGAGCGATGCGGAACCCCATTTCCTTGAGCAGGTAGTTCTCCTCGGTATGCGGCCATTCCAACGACCGCACCGTGCCGCCCACCAGTCCAGTCGCGGTGTTCGCGTTGGTCGCGATCTCCAGCGCGTCGTTGTATCGCCAGGTCGCCAGTTTCCAGCCCCAGCCGAGCAAGGTCAGCAGCATCGAAGCCGCCAGAAGCATTCTCGAACCCAGTGCAAAACCCTGCAGCAGCGCGTTCAAGAGCACACTGCCGGTCATCGCCGAGAAGATGAGGTAGGCGGGCAAAGTGTAGCGGCTGTGCCATTGGGCAATCGGCTTCAGCGACGCATAGATCATGCCCGTGGTGCAGACGGTGACGATCGCGCCAATGGCCGCCAGCAATCCGGCAATGGCCACCCAGCCACCGGTGCGATCGAAGAATACCCAGCCGATGCAGAACAGTCCTGCCGGCACGAAGGTGGCGACCGAGGCGACGCCTTCGCGGGACAGCCACGAGCTTCGCCACTGCGAGAAGGCGCGCCAGGCGCGTTCGGGCCTGCCGAGATGACCGGTCGAGGACAACAGCCCGGCGGCGATCAGGCCGAGCGCCAGCCCCATGCCGATGAAGCCCAGCCAGAAATCGGGCGGGATGATCTGGGCTCCTCCGAGCACACCCAGCAGCGCCAGCAGCCCATAGCCGGCACCGGTGGCGGTGGTGAAGAAGACGACGGAGAAGGCTGGATGCATGGTCAGTTCGAAAGCATGCGGTCGACCCAGCCAAGGAAACCGCCTTCGGCCCGCACCGGCTCCAACGCCTTCGCAGGCACCGATGCGGCACGCCTGGTATGGGCACGCGGCGGAAGATATTTGTTGGTCGGGTGATAGCCGAGTTCTGGCATCAGGTCGACGCCGCCACGTTCCGCCACCAGTTGCGACACAGCCGACCTGGGATCGCCGAGATCGCCGAAATGCCGCGCACTGGTCGGGCAGGCGGCGACGCAGGCCGGCACACGGTCTTCCTCGGTCAGATTGTCATTGTAGATGCGGTCGACGCAAAGTGTGCACTTCTTCATCACCCCGACATCGGTGTCGAATTCGCGCGCCCCATAGGGGCAGGCCCAGCTGCACAATTTGCAGCCGATGCACTTGTCCTCGTCGATCAGCACGATGCCATCCGAGGCTCGCTTGTAGGAGGCGCCGGTCGGGCAGACGGTGACGCAGGCCGGCGTCTCGCAATGCAGGCAGGAACGCGGGAAATTGACCGTGCGCCCGCCCATCTCGGTGGTGTGCTCATAAGCGTGCACGCGGTTGAACCAGACGCCGTCGACAGTGCCGCCATAGGGGTCGATGTCGGTCAGCGGCGCCATGTGGCCGCCGGTGTTCCATTCCTTGCAGGCGGTGGCGCAGGCCTGGCAGCCAACGCATGTGTCGAGATCGATGACGAGGCCGAGTTTCTTGCCGCCTTGACTTGGAAGACAGGTCATTCGGCCGCCTCTCTTGCCCGCCGGAATTCTGCGCCGAAAGTCAGCTTCTGCGGCGAAGGCTCGAAATGCGGCGGCTGCTGGAAGCGCTCGAACTGCGGCTCGGTGAAGCCAGCCTCTTCCGCCGCGCATTTGACGATGCGCACCCGCAGGTCGAACCATGCCGCCTGGCCGGTGACAGGATCGGAATTCGAATAGCGCTTGCCGTTGGCGTCGGCCGTGGTCTGGTCGCCGATGATGTGGTTGAGCAGGAAGCCGCGAGTGGATTCGGCCGCACCGTCCTTAAGCCCCCAGCTGCCGCGTCGTTTGCCGATCGCATTCCAGGTCCAGACCGTGCTTTCGTTCACCCCGTCGACCAGTTTGATCTGCCCCTTCACCCTGCCGTTGATGCTCTCGATCCACACCCAGTCGTCATCGACCAGGCCGAGGCTGGCGCCGGTCCGGTGATGCACGAACAGCCGGTTCTGGCTGGTGATCTGCCGCAGCCAGGCATTCTGCGAGCCCCAGGAATGATACATATGCATCGGCCGCTGCGTCAGCGCATGCAGCGGATATTTCTCGAGGTCGACGGCCGCTTCCTCGAAGGGCGTGTACCAGAAAGGCAGCGGGTCCATGTAGGTCTCGATGCGCTGGCGATCACCCTGTGGCGGCAGCACGCGGCCATGGCCGCGCGCGGCCAGGCGGAAGCGCTGCAAGGGCTCGGAATAGAGCTGGAAGACGATCGGCTCCGCCTTGGGGATGAAGCCCATGCTCTCGGCGAAGTCGAGATAGGAGCGGTTGGCCATCTTGTAGTAGCGCTGGTCGTCCGCGAAATCGTGATGCCAGAAGCCGCCATTGTCGATGTAGCGCTGTAGCTGGTCCGGATTGATCTCGCCTTTGCCGATCGACGTCCCATCCTTGCCGCGCCAGCCGGCAAGCGGCCCGATGCCGGGCGTCCGCTCATGATTGACGATGTAGTCGGCATAGTCGCCATATTTGGCCGAGCCGTCCTCATCCACGAAACCGGGCAGGCCAAGCCGGGCGCCGAGCTCGATCAGCACCGACTGGAACGGCCTGACGTCGCGGTCCGGCTCGACGACGGGATGGCGGATGGCGTCGCCGGGTCCGTCGGCATGGCTGATCGGCCGGTCGAGCAGGCTGATGCAGTCATGGCGCTCAAGATAGGTCGTGTCGGGCAGGACGAGGTCTGCGAACGGCACGGTCTCGGAATAATAGGCGTCGGAATAGATAATGAAGGGGATTTTGTAGTTGCCGGCTTCGTCGTGGTCGGTCAGCATCGCGATGGTCTCGACGGTGTTCATCGAGGAATTCCACGCCATGTTCGACATGTACATCATCAGCGTGTCGATCGGGTATGGATCGCTAGCCCAGGCATTGCGGATGACGGTGTGCATCAGGCCGTGCGCGGCCAGCGGCGCGTCCCAGGAATAGGCCTTGTCGATGCGGGTTGGCGTGCCGGCCTCGTCGACCAGCAGATCGTCCGGCCCACAGACGAAGCCGAGTGGCATGCCGTCGAGCGGCGTCATCGGCTTGATGGTCCGGCCTGAAGGCTTTGGACCTGGCGGCGCCGAGCGTGGATAGGGCGGCTTGAAGCGGAAGCCGCCGGGAACATCCACTGTCCCCAAGAGCACCTGAAGCAGATGGATGGCGCGGCACGTATGAAAACCGTTTGAGTGAGCGGAGATGCCGCGCATGGCGTGCATCGAAACAGGCCGGCCCTTGATCGTCTGGTGCCGGCGCCCGGCCCAGTCGGTCCACGCAACCGGCAGTTCGATCGTCTGTTCGAAGGCGACATGGGCAAGTTCGGCAGCGATCCTGCGGATCGTATCGGCGGGAATACCGCAACGCCCGGCGACCGCATCGGGTGCATAGCTCTCATCGAGGTAACGGTCGGCGATGAGCTGGAACACTGGCGTGCAGCGGCGGCCATCGACGGTGTAACTACCGGTCAGCGCCGGCTTGGCGCTGGCATCGGTGGCGCTGACAGGCGTCTTCGCCACCCTGTCCCAGGCCAAGGGATTGCGAGTGTCGTCTCGCACAAACAGCCCGTCATCGGCGGCACCCGGCTCCTGGATGACGAGCACATGGGCATTGGTGTAGCGCAGCAGATAGTCGAGATCGACGCGGCCGGCTTTCAGCAATTCATGGATCAGCGCGAACACGAACAGGCCGTCCGTGCCGGGCCGGATGCCGATCCAGTCGTCGGCAATGGCGTTGTAGCCGGTCCGGCACGGGTTGATCGAAACCACCTTGGCGCCGCGCGCCTTGAGCTTGCCCAAGCCGATCTTGATCGGGTTGGAGTCATGATCCTCGGCGACGCCGAACAGCATGAAATATCGGGTGTTGTCCCAGTCGGGCTCGCCGAACTCCCAGAACGAACCGCCGATCGTATAGAGGCCCCCCGCCGCCATGTTCACCGAACAGAAGCCGCCATGGGCGGCAAAGTTCGGTGTACCGAACTGGCTCGCCCACCAGCCGGTCAAGGATTGCGACTGGTCGCGCCCGGTGAAGAAGGCGAGCTTCTTCGGATCGGTCCGGCGGATGGCGGAGAGCCGTTCGGTGGCGATCGAAAACGCTTCCTCCCACTCGATCTCGCGGAACTCGCCCGAGCCGCGCGGCCCGGTGCGTAGCAGCGGCTTCTTCAGCCTGGCAGGGCTGTAATGCTGCATGATACCGGAACTGCCCTTGCCGCAGATCACGCCGCGATTGACCGGATGGTCCTTGTTGCCGTTGATGTAGCGGACCTTGCCGTCCTTGATGTGAACATCGATGCCGCAGCGGCAAGCGCACATGTAGCAGGTCGTCTTGGCGATGCTGTCCGAGATATCGGGCGAGGTGTCGACGCCGTCGCCTTCGTCGGGCGCGCGCGTGTCGGCAAGCGGGCGTTGCGATGGTGCCGAATTCGCGCCGCGCGGCGGTCCTTGCATCATGATCCGGTGGTGCCCGCGCGGCCGGCGGATTTGGCTCGCGTCTTCGGCCCGGGGCCACGCATGTAATGCTCTTCCGGGTGATAGCCATCGCCGGCCAGCCGCCGCCGGATGCACCGGGTCCAATGCGCAAACAAGGATCTGAACCGCCCGATCATTTTAGTCTCTGCGATCCGCTGGCGAATTTTTTCTAACTTCACTCGAAAACGTAGAATAAAGATATCGATCCGTCTAATCAGTTGTTCTTGTAAATTCGATCGATATTGTTTCTTAATGCGCGCATGACCCTGGACCAGTTACGCATTTTCGTCGCCGTCGCCGAGCGCTGCCACATGACCAAGGCGGCGGAGCTGCTGGGCATTTCCCAGTCGGCGGCGTCGGCGGCCATACGCGCGCTTGAGGAGCAGCACGGCGTCCACCTGTTCAACCGCGTCGGCCGCAACATCGAGCTTGCCCAGACCGGACACCGGTTCCTGCCAGAAGCCAAGGCTGTACTGGAACGAGCCGCCGCGGCGCGCAACGTGCTGGAACATGTTTCGCAGACGGTCACCGGCAGCCTTTCGATCGCCGCCAGCCAGACCATCGCCAGCTATTGGCTGCCGCGCCGGCTGGCGTCCTTCCACGAGGCCTATCCCGCCGTCCGGCTGAGCGTCACCATCGGCAACACCAGACAGGTCGAGGCGAATGTCCTCGATGGCGCCGCGGATCTCGGCCTGGTCGAGGGGCGCACGGAATCCGACATCCTGCGCCGCGCCAAGGTCGACGTCGACCGGCTGATGCTGGTCGTCGCCAGCTCGCATCCGGAGATCGCCGAACTGTCGCCCGGCCGTCCTGATATCAGGGGGCTGCGCTGGATCATCCGCGAAGGTGGTTCAGGCACGCGCGAGGTGCTGGAGGATTTGGCGCGCCGCGAGGGGATTTCGCTCGCCGACCTGCGCATCTTCCTGGTGCTGCCGAGCAACGAGGCCGTTCGCCAGGCGGTCGAGGCGGGCGCCGGCGCCACCATCATTTCGGAGCTCGTCGTCGCGCGCGCCGTCGCCGAGGGCAGTCTCAGAGCCGTGCCGCTCGATTTGCCGAAACGCGACTTCGCCATGATCACCCACCGCGATCGCCAGGCAAGCCTGGCGCAGATGGCGCTCAAGGCGCATCTCGGCACGTCTGCGGACCATGACTAAGGGTCCGCAGAGATTCAGGTCAGGCCGGCGTCACCTGAATATCAATGGACCTGGATCAGCCGAACTTCCGTTGGGCATCCAAAGCCAGGCCAAGCCCGACCGAGCCGAACATGTCGCCTTCGATGACGGAAGCCCGCGGCACCAGCGACAGGATCTCCCGTCTCGCCAGCGGGATCGCGGTCGATCCGCCGGTCAGGAACACCGCGGTGATGTCGGACGGCTTGACCTGGGCATCGCGGATGGTCTGCCCGACCGTCGCGGTGACCCGCTCGATGTCCCTGGCAATCGTGGCTTCCAGCCCGGCGCGCGTGATGTTGGCGGCGAACTCCACGCCCGGCAGCTTCACCGCGACCTCGGCGGATGATCTGTCGGTCAGCTCTATCTTGGCCTTTTCGACCAGTGCCGCCAGCGCGTGTCCGTAGCGGTGCTCGACGATGTGGATGAAGCGGTCGACCAGGTCGGCGCGCTCGGCCTCGTAGCGGATCTGGCGCAGATGCGTCATCGCCTTGGCGGTGTAGACTAGGTTTATGCGCTGCCAGGTCGCGAGATCGATGAAGTAGCTGGCCGGCAGATTGCGCTTGCCGTCCTTGGTCGGGGTCAGGTAGCCGAGTTGCGGCATCACATGAGCGATGCTCAAGAGCCGGTCGAAATCGGTGCCGCCGATATGGATGCCTCGGCTGGCCAGGATGTCGTCCTTGCGGTCGAGCGAGCGGGTGCGCTCCGGTGAGACGCGCACGATCGAGAAGTCGGACGTGCCGCCGCCCATGTCGATGATCAGCGCCAGTTCCTCGCGCGTCACCTTCTGCTCATAGTCGAGCGCCGCCGCGATCGGCTCGAACTGGAAAGCGATATGCTTGAAGCCCTGGGCCTGCGCCGCCTTTTCGAGTTCGCCCTGGGCATTCGCATCGGCTTGGGCATCGTCGTCGACGAACTGGACCGGGCGCCCGAGCACCACGGTCTCGACCGCATCGCCGGCGTCTTCCTCCAGCTTCTTCCTGAGATGGCCGAGGAACAGGCCGATGATCTCCATGAAGCCGATCGAGCGCGCCTTGATGCGCGTCTTTTCGTGCGCGAGCGAACTGCCGAGCACGCTCTTCAGCGAGCGCATCAAGCGGCCCTCGATGCTGTCGGTGTAGTTGGCGATGGCGTTGCGGCCAAAACAGGTGCGGTTGTCCTCGAAGTTGAAGAAGACGGCACTTGGCAGCGTGACCTGGCCATCTTCCAGAGCGACAAGGCGAGGCTGCCCGTTGCGGACCACGCCCACGGTGGAATTCGAAGTGCCGAAGTCGATACCGCCGAATGCTGGTCGCATCGCAACGTCCTGTCATTGTCCTTGGGGCAGCGGATCGGCGTCTTCGCATGCGCGCCGTTGTCCGGGGTGACCGAACCATCCTGCCGAACTGAAATCGTGCGCGTTCGCCGCGCCGGGAGGCGGCGGTCTATCGCATGGCCCGGGAAAGGGAAACCCCTTTCAAGAGCATGATCCCGAAAAGTGGAAACCGGTTTCGGACAGGATCGTGCTCAAACAAACAGATAGAGCCCGGTCCCGATTCAATCGGGATGAAACAGGATCTAGTCTTTTCTGAAGATCAGCCTTCCGAGCCAGCCCGTTATCATGGCCAGCGATATCGCGAAGACGCCGTAGAGGAAGGAGTAGTCGTGGGCGACGCGGAAGATCGATTGTTCGAAACCGGATTTGCGGATTTCGAGCTGGGCCGAGCTTTCCTTGATGAACAGGCCGCTCTTGAACAGGAAGGCACGCGCCTTGTGGGTGCCGACCGGAACATTCGGCGCCAGCCTGACAGTGGCGCGAAACAGGTTCTGTGACAGGAATTGCACGCCGCCGACATTCTCGCTGAAGAGGCCGGTCGCCGATTTGCGCTCGCGCAGTGCCGCCGTGAATTCCTCGATGGTCGCCGGGCTGTCGCCGACATCGGCGGGCTGCATGTAGAGGTTGGAGGCGCCGAGCGACAGCTGCTTGTAGCTGTTCGGTTCGGTAATGTCCTGCAGCGGCCGCGTCGTCGCCACCGAATAGGACATCGGCACGTTCTCGAAAGTCGCGGAGTCCAGATTGACCCAGACACCGAGCACCCGGTCCTTGCGGCGCACCACCACCGTTCGCGGCGGGCCTTCGAGCACGACAATGACATCGTAGCGGCCCTGACGGGCAACGAGCGGATCGGGGTTTTCCAGGGAACCGAAGATCGTCAGGTCTGCGCCGGAAAAGCCGGCGGTGATCGACACATTGTCGGTGGAGAGCCCGATCTGGATGCCTTCCGTTGGCAAAGGCGTCTGCGCCTTCGCCGGCACGGCGGCGGCAAGCAACGACAGGAGTATTACGGTTGCGATCGCTTTTGGTGCCGGCATCAGTTGAGGCCCACGCCGGACAGCGAATAGAGATTGGGCGGGGTGACGAAGAGATCGATGGCAAGCCGGATCGCCACCGCCAGCACAAGCAGCGCCAGCAACGCCCTGAGCTGCTCGCCACGCAGCCTCTGGCCGGCCTTGGCACCATATTGCGCCCCGGCCACGCCGCCCGCCATCAACAGGAAAGCCAGCACGACATCAACCGTCTGGTTGGTGGTGGCGTGGACCAGCGTCGTGTAGGCGGAGGTGAAGATGATCTGGAACAGCGAGGTGCCGATGACGACGTTGGTTGGCACTTTCAGCAGATAGATCAGCGCCGGCACCATGATGAAGCCGCCGCCGACGCCCATGATCGACGACAGGAAGCCGATGCCGGCTCCGAGACCAAGCACCGGGATGACGCTGACGAACAGTTTCGAGGCCCTGAATCGCATCTTCAGCGGCAAGCGGTGGATCCAGTTGTGCTGGCCGGATTTCTTCAGCACCGGTGCCGCGCCACTGCGCGTGGCACGCAGCGCATTGACGCTTTCGACCAGCATCAGCCCGCCGACGGTGCCGAGCAGCACGACGTAAAGCAGCGAGATGAACAGGTCGAGCTGGCCGAGCCTGCGCAGGAAGGCGAAGACGTAGATACCGCCGGTTGAGCCGACGATGCCGCCGGCCAGCAACACGCCGCCGAGCTTGAAGTCGAGCGTCCCTCGCTTCATGTGCGAAAGCACGCCGGAGAAGGAGGAGGCGATGACCTGGTTGGCGCCGGTGGCGACCGCGATCGCCGGGGGTATGTTGTAGAAGATCAGCAGCGGCGTGATGAGGAAGCCGCCGCCGACGCCGAACATGCCCGACAGGAAACCCACTGCCGCACCCATGGCCAGCAGCACGAAGACGTTGACGGAAATTTCCGCGATCGGGAGATAGATGCCCACCCGTCAGTCTCGATCAGTTCTGCCTGCCGGCGAATGCAACCGTTGCGGGCATCTTGCCCCGACAAGCCAATTTGTTCTTGCGCCGGAGGTGCTACGAAGTCAAACCACGCCGCACCGCCGAAACAAAAAACATCTCAATCAGTTAACAGGCAAATGTGTGGCAAGGGCGTCGTGGAAGCGACGCATCCGCCGTTATTTGCGCGCCAGCAGGGCCTTGACCAGTTTTTCATCGATCGTGCCGGTCGCCGGCATCTTGTTGTCGGTCTGGAAAGCCATGATAGCGGTCTTTGTCTTCTGGCCCATCTTGCCGTCGGCGCCGCCGGCATCGTAGCCATTCTTGTTGAGAATGCGCTGGATGTTCTGGATGGCCTTCGTCATGTCGATGCTGGCGGTCGTCTGCGGAGTGTCGTTCTGCCAGGATTCGGGAATGTCCGCCGAATTGGACGCCGGATCCAGCGGCTTGGCCTTCCACAGTTCGGCAGCGGCGCGGGCGCGTTCGAGCTGCTCGGGCCGCAGCGCATTGGCGATCTCGTCGCGCTTGGCCGCCGCATCCTTGTCGCCTGTCTTGGCGACGAGAGCGAACCATTTGTAGGATTCCTCGAGGTTCTGCTTCATGCCGACGCCCTTGGCGGCGAGGATACCGAGATTGAACTGGCTGTCCTTGACGCCGACATCGGCGGCCGCCTGGAACCAGTGGGCGGCCGACTCATTGTCGGTCACGCCGTCCGCCGCCATGGCGAACAGCACGGCCAGATTGTGCATGGCGCTGGCGTTGCCCTGCTCGGCGGCGAGCTGGTACCAGGTCTTGGCTTTCTTGATGTCGCGGGCGACGCCGATGCCCTTTTCGTAGAAATTGCCGATGCGGTATTCGGCCGGCGCAAAGCCGAGTTCCGCCGCCTTCTCGTACCATTTGGCGGCCGCCGCCATGTCTTCCTTGACGCCGCGCGACTCGGCGTAGCGCGAGCCGATCTCGAACAGCGCCTTGGCGTCGCCATTGGCGGCTGCGTCACGCAAGGCGGCCGGGCCGGCATTGGCGGGAATGTCGATCTTGGCCGCGGCCGTCGCCGGGGGTGCGTCCGCTGGCGGAACCGCGCCTGTGGTATCCGTGGCTGGCGCGGCCGCGATCGGCTGAGCGCCGGTGTCGGCATCGGTTGCTTCCGCGGCCGGCGCGGCGACCGGGGCCGGCGCTATCGGCGCCGCAGCCGAGGCTGTCGTGCCGGATGCCGCCGGGCCAGCATCGGTGGGCATGGCCGAAGCAACAGGCATCGGAGCGGGCTCGGCTGTCGGTGCCGCATCCATCGACGGCTCGACGCCCGGTGGCGCTGCCATCGTGGCTTGCGTCGCCATGTCGTCCTTGGTTGCCGGTTCGGATGGCTCGGCCTGCCTGACGGCACGGGCCGGCGCGGTTTCCAGTGCCGGGGGCCGCGCATCCGCCTTTGCCTGGCTTGCGGTGTCGAGCGAGGCGGTTTGCACCGGTTGGGAAGCCGCGATCGGTGCGGCGTCGTTGCTCGCAACTTGCGCGGGATCGGCGAAGAAAGCCTTGCCCAGTTGCAGGCCGGCAAGCGCCAGCAAGATCGCGGTTGACCCCATCAGGATCGGCTTGCGTCGCGCCTTGAGCAGGTCACCGATCCGCAGCGCCTTGACCGGTCCGGTCATCGTCGACTGACGTTTCAGGGCATCGGCCTCGGCGGCGGCGGCCTGCGCCGCGCGCCGCGCCGCGGCGATGAAATCCGATTTGGCGGCATCGGTGTCGCTGGGCTTGGCCGGTTGGCCGCGCTCGTCACGCACGCGCTTCATGATGGCGTTGAGGTCCGGTGCGCCAGAGCCGGGCTCCAGCGGCCGGTTGGCCATTTTCGGATCGAGCGGCTCGTCGAGGTCCACACTCGGGGTCGGAGCGCTCGGCGCCGAGCCGGCCAGTGGTACGTCCGCCTCCTTCCTGCCCCTGAATGCGCGCGCCAGCCCGCCGAACATCGATTTGCGGCGACCCGCCGGCTCGCCACTGTCGGCGATCGTGTCGGAACCAAGGGCTGCCATGGCCGCGGCAGCGGCGGCCTCGGCCGGCGTACGCGTGCCCAGGTCGCGCGTACCCAGGTCGCCACGCGTACCCAGGTCGCTCCGCGTACCCAGGTCGCCGCGCATGATGGCGGCGACGCGGCCATCGAGATCGGCCATGTCTCCGGTCAATGGCATTGGCTCGTCGATGTCCATCGACGGTGCGTCGACGGAGATCTTGGACTGCCGCGCGCGGCGCCTGCCGACCGACTCATCCGGTCGCGCGTCCAGGAGTTCGCTGACCGCCTCGACCGGCTCGCCGGGTTCCAGCGAGCCAAGCCTGTCGACGATCTTGAGCAGCGTGTCGTGGATGGCCTCGAACGTTCTCGAATTGCGCTCGTCTGAGCGCCGCGTCAGCGCTTCGAGCGTCTTCAGGTCCTGAGCGAGGCCGGAAACCGCCGTCGTGTTGGCGCTCGAACCGGCCAGCGATCGCACCGCGTTCTCAGCCGCTTCGCGTGCCGCGCCGAGAATGGAATCGCGGGTTCCGGCCAGCGACTTTTCGATTTCGTCGAGGCGCGGGCTGATGTCCTCGAATTCCGGCAGCGGCGTGCTGGGCTTGGAAAGATGGGCGGACAGGCCGGCGACCTGTGCTTCCAGGCTTCGGATCAGCGCTGGATCGATGCCGGCCACTTGCGCGGCGGACGCGTCCAGCCGGCTTGAAATGTCTTCGAGCCGGCTTTCCAGGCCGCGGATCGCTGCTTCGCCGGCGGGATCTGGAACACGCGTTTCGATGCGCTGGGCCAGAGCGGTGAAGCGGGCGTCGATGGCGTCCATGATGCCGGCGCTGTCGACTTGCGGCATGCGCTCGTCCAGCCTGTCGGCAACTTCGTCCAGCCGGCGCTCGAGATCGCGGAACAGCATGTTGCCCTGTTCGATGGCGTCACCCTGGCGGCGTTCCATCATGCCGGACAGCACGTCGAAGCGCTGCTCCAGCCCATGGAAGATGTAGTCGGCATCAGGCATGGCAGGCGCCTGGTCGATCTTGTCGGCGATGAGTGCGATCTGGTTGGCCAGGCGCTCCATCGCCTGCTCGGGCAGATCGGCGCGGCCGGCGAGCTCGTCGACCCGGCTCGACAGCGTGTTCAGGCGGTCCATGACCGCGTTGCCGGGGCGATCCTGCGCCACTTCCTCGATCTGTCCGGCAAGCGAGTCGATCCGCTTCTCGATGCGCTCGAAAGCCTCATGGTCGAATGAATTGGCTTGCGCCGCGACGGTCGATGCAACGATGGCGCGGGAAATCTCGTCCAGCCGCTCATCGATCATGCCAAGCGTGTCGCTGCCGCGATTGTCCTGCTGGCTGGCGAAGTGGTCGACGGCGCCGGCAAGCGTGCGTACCTTGTCCTCGAGCGAGCGCAGCGACAGCGATTCCGGCAGATTGTTGACGGCGTTGCTGATCTGCTCCAGCCGGTCGGTCAGCATCGACAGGCCGGGGCCGTCCGAGCGCTTGCGCTGGTCGGCATCGACGCGATCCTCGAAAGCCGTCCAGCGGCGATCGAAATCGTCCCAGCGGCGATCGACTTTCTGCACACTCTCCTCGCGCGCCAGCGTGTCGAGCGCCGCCTTGACCTGCTCGAGTTCGAGCCGCAGCATGTTGACGCTTCTGTCGTCGCTCTTCTCGGCCAGCGTCTGGATGGCGCCGGAAAGCCTCTCGAACTCAAGGCCGAGTTCGGCGCTGCCCTTGGCCATGGCGCCGGACGGGCCGCCTGGTGTCGCGCTCGACTGGAAGGCCCGCTCGATGTCCTTGCGCAGCGCTTCGAATTCACGCTGCAGCCCGGCGGTCATCTGGTGGCGCAGTTCCTCACGCATGCCGCGCAATTCGCCGGCGATCTTGCCGACCATGGCAACGCCGTCTTCCTGTCCCCGCACGCGATCGATGTCGCGCGCAATGGCCTGGTAATTCTGCTCGAAAGCGGCGGCGGGCTGTATCGGGCTCTGCGGGCGCGGCGCCGGCTGCGGATCCTCGTACCAGCGCTGCTGGCCGGCGGGCCGGGCGGCGGGATAGCGGGCGTCGGCGCCATATTGGCGCGGATCGGGACGACCCATCGGATCCTCGCGGGTTCGCTCCAGTCGCTGTTCCAGCGTCTCCAGCGAGCGGTTCAACTGCTCGAGCGTGGTCTGCGGCCTGCGCTGCCTGCCGGCGTTGAGTGTATCGAGATAGGACCGCTTGCTGTTCATCTGTGCGTCCGTCTTTCAGAATGGCTGGCTTGTGGCCAACTCCCCCAAGTCCCTGTCGGAACGAGGCGACCGGACGGCTTTGCCGCGGTGGAAGACAAGCTTCCCGGGTTCTCACCCGCGCTCCGAAAAACCGTGAAAAATTCGATACAGGATAAACACGGGTAGCCGACGCGCCCACATTTCGCCCAACGTGGTAAACAACGCGTTAACCAAACTTAAGAAGTTGCAATCATGTTGGCTTCGGGCCTGACGGTGCGGCATAAAGCTCCGCTCGCAGAACGCCCTTGCGTCATGAGGCGGCTATCGGTATAGAATTGACGTAAACGTAAAAGGCGCATTGAGCGTGCTGTTTGCGATTTGTTTGTTGAAACCACGACTGGAAGCACGCCCCCGCTTCCAGTCAGGCGACGCACGGTCCAGGACCGCGACGCCACCAGACGGGGAAAGCCAGTGACCATGAAGCTTATCTCGGCCGGCGAGACCGCGGCCAATACCAATATGTCTGTTGAAGCCGGCGAGGACCTTGTCCGCATCGGCGAGATGGCGAAGAAATATGGAGTAACGCTGCGCACGCTGCGTTTCTACGAAGACAAGGGCCTGCTCAACCCGCAGCGCGACGGTTCGACCCGTCTCTACACGCGTCGCGACAGGGCGCGGCTGAAGCTGATCCTGCTTGGGCGCAAGGTCGGGTTCTCGCTGCGCGACGTCAAGCAGATGATGGACCTCTACGATCCGACCGGTTCCAACACCAAGCAACTGCGGCTTGCGCTGGACAAGTCGGAAAAGCAGCTTTCACGCCTGCAGAAGCAGCGGGCGCTGATCGACGACGCCATCAACGAGCTGAGCGGCTCGATGTCGGCAGTACGCCAGATGCTGGCCGAGCGTTCGGTGCCACAGGCGAGCGCGGCAAGCTAGGCCATCTGCTGATTCCGACGCCGTCGGACTCCTGACCATCAAAGCCGCGTGGCTCCGCCGCGCGGCTTTTCGCTGTCTGCGCCCGCCATGTAGCCCTTCTGGTTGTTTCGCGCTGGCTTGCGCGATGCCGCGCCGCTAGGCTCCTTGCGCTCAGGGGCGGGAAATCTTGTCGCATCGAAAAAATTGACGTTTACGCAAACGTCAATTTTTGCTATCCCGGCCCCAACACAGGTCCGCATGCCGCCCTGGCTTGATTTCGGGGGCTTTCGGATCAGGTTTGCAGGGTGGAGAAAAAGCATGCCGACATACAGGGCTCCGGTCCAGGACACGCTGTTCGTGCTCAACGAGGTGCTGGGCTATCAGCGCTATTCGAACCTTCCCGGATTTTCCGACGCCACGCCCGATGTGCTGGAGGCGATCCTCGCCGAAGGCGCCAAGCTCGCCGAGAACGTCATGCATCCGCTCAACCGTGTCGGCGACATGGAAGGCTGCGTCCGTCACGACGATGGTTCGGTGACGACGCCGAAAGGCTTCAAGGAGGCCTTCGACCAGTATCGCGAAGGTGGCTGGATGGGGCTGGCGGCACCTGTCGAGTTCGGTGGCCAGGGCCTGCCCTATGCCGTGCATACGGCGGTTTCCGAATACTTGGTCTCGGCCAACATGTCGCTGATGATGTATCCGGGCCTGACACAGGGCGCGATCGCGGCGATCATCACTCACGGCACCGACGAGCAGAAGGCCAAATGGTTGCCGAGGATGGTCGAGGGTGCCTGGACCGGCACCATGAACCTGACCGAGCCGCATTGCGGCACCGATCTCGGCCTGCTGCGCACCAAGGCGGTGCCGAACGGCGACGGCACCTACAAGATTTCAGGCCAGAAGATCTTCATCTCGGCCGGCGAGCACGACATGTCCGACAACATCGTCCATCTGGTGCTGGCCCGCATCGAGGGCGCGCCTGAAGGCGTCAAGGGCATTTCGCTGTTCATCGTGCCGAAGCTCAAGCTCGACGCATCGGGCAATCCGGGCAAGAGGAACACCGTCTCATGCGGCTCGATCGAGGAGAAGATGGGCATCCACGGCAATTCGACTTGCGTCATGAACTATGACGAGGCCGAAGGCACGCTGCTCGGCGAGGCCAATGGCGGCCTCAAGGCGATGTTCACGATGATGAACGAGGCGCGGCTCGGTGTCGGTCTGCAGGGGTTGTCGCTGTCGGAGATCGCCTACCAGAATGCTGTCGCCTACGCCAAGGACCGTTTGCAGGGTCGATCGCTGTCGGGGGCCAAGGCGCCGGACAAGAAGGCCGACCCGATCATCGTCCATCCCGACATCCGCCGCAGCCTGATGACCATGAAGGCCTTCAACGAGGCCGGCCGCGCGCTGGCGCTGTGGACCGCCATCAAGTCCGACATCGCCCATCGCTCCGGCGACGACAAGGATCGCCAGGCCGCCGACGACTACACCGGCCTGATGACGCCGGTGGTCAAGGGCGTGCTCACCGACAAGGGTTTCGACCACGCCGTGATGGCGCAGCAGGTGTTCGGCGGTCACGGTTACATCGAAGAGCATGGCATGAGCCAGTTCGTGCGCGATGCCCGCATCGCCATGATCTATGAAGGCGCCAACGGCATCCAGGCGCTCGACCTTGTCGGCCGCAAGCTTGGTTTGAATGGCGGTCGCGCCGTGCAGGCCTTCTTCAAGGAGGTCGGTGAGTTCTGCGAGGAAAACCGCTCCGACGAGAAGATGGCGTCCTTCACCAAGGCACTGAAGAAGGGTCTCAACGACCTGCAGGCGGCGACCATGTGGCTGGTGCAGAACGGCATGGCCAGGCCCGACAATGCAGGTGCCGCCTCGACCGACTACATGCATCTCTTCGGCCTTGTCGCGCTGGGTTACATGTGGGCGCAGATGGCCAAGGCGGCCCTTGGCAAGACGGGCGTCAACGGTTCCCAGTCCTTCTACGACAACAAGGTCGTGACGGCCCGCTTCTTCATGGAGCGGATCATGCCGGAGACCTCGGCGCACCTCGCCCGCATTTCGAGCGGCGCCGATACGTTGATGGCTCTGCCGGCGGAAGCGTTCTAAGCTCGACCGCCGGCGCGGCCGGCCCTGTCTGTCGATACGCGGAGGAAATCGTGGCGACAAATCCCGCCGAAGTGCTCTCGTTGCCGAAGCCCGCCTGGGCAGCGGATGAAGTCGGTATGCTCTACGACATGGCGCATCGCTTCATGTCGGAAGAGATCGCGCCGCGTTACGACGAATTCGAGAAGAACGAGATGGTCGACCGCGAGAGCTGGTTGAAGGCCGGTGCGGCCGGTCTGCTCTGCGCTTCGATGCCGGAGGAATATGGCGGCTCGGGTGGCACCTTCGCCCATGAGAGCGCCATCATCGAGGCCATCGGCCATGTCGGTGTCGATGGTTTCGGCATCGGCCTGCACAACTCGATCGTTGCGCCCTACGTTCTTCATTATGGTTCGGAAGAGCAGAAGAAGAAGTGGCTGCCGAAGCTGGCCACCGGCGAACTGATCGGCGCCATCGCCATGACCGAGCCCGGCGCCGGTTCCGACCTGCAGGGCGTCAAGACGCGGGCGCAGAAGGATGGCAACCAGTACAAGATCAACGGCTCCAAGACCTTCATCACCAACGGCCAGTTGGCCAACTTCATCATCGTCGTCACCAAGACCGATCCGGAGAAGGGCGCCAAGGGCACCTCGCTGATCGTCGTCGAGACCGATCAGGTGGAAGGCTTCGAGCGCGGCCGCAACCTCGACAAGATCGGGCTGAAGGCCAACGACACATCGGAGCTGTTCTTCAATGATGTGCGTGTGCCGACCTCCAACCTCCTCGGCCACGAAGAGGGACAAGGCTTCGTCCAACTGATGCAGCAATTGCCGCAGGAGCGGCTGCAGATCGGCACCGGTGCCATCGCCATGATCGAGCGGGCGCTGGCGCTGACCATCGACTACGTCAAGGACCGCAAGGCCTTCGGCAAGGCGATCATCGATTTCCAGAACACCCAGTTCAAGCTGGCCGAACTCAAGACCGAAGCGACCATCGGCCGTGTCTTCTACAATGACTGCGTCACCCGCCACATCGCCGGCGGTCTCGATCCGGTGACGGCCTCGATGGCCAAGTACTGGCTCAGCGACCTGCAGGGAAAGGTCGTCGACGAATGCCTTCAATTGCATGGCGGCTATGGCTACATGAATGAATATCCGATCGCCCGCATGTTCCGCGACGCTCGCGTCCAGCGCATCTACGGCGGCACCAACGAGATCATGAAATTGCTGATCGGACGCTCGCTCTGAGCTGCGTCCGATAAACCCAAGGAGCAAGAAAATGACTGACGCTTATGTCTATGATGCCGTGCGCACGCCGCGCGGCAAGGGCAGGAAGGACGGATCGTTGCACGAGGTGCCGGCGGTGCGGCTTGCCGCCAAGACGCTCGAGGCGTTGCGCGATCGCAATGGACTCGACACCGGCAACGTCGACGACATCATCTTCGGCTGCGTCGATCCGGTCGGCGAGGCGGGCTCGGTCATACCGCGCGCCGCCGCCTTCGAGGCCGGTTACGACACCAAGGCGCCAGGCATGCAGATCTCGCGCTTTTGTGCTTCCGGTCTCGACGCAATCAATTTCGGCGCCGCCAAGATCGCCCAGGGCGCCGACGAGATCGTCATTGCCGGCGGCGTCGAATCGATGTCGCGCGTCGGCATGGGCGCCTCCGGCGGTGCCTGGTTCATGGATCCCTCGGTCGGCTTGCCCGGCTGGTTCGTGCCGCAAGGCATCTCGGCCGACCTGATCGCCACCAAATACGGCTTCTCCCGCGACGACGTCGACGCCTATGCGGTCGAGAGCCAGAAGCGCGCCGCCAAATCCTGGGCCGATGGCCGTTTCAAGAAGTCCGTCATCCCGATCAAGGACCAGAACGGCCTGACCATCCTCGACCATGACGAGCACATGCGGCCCTCGACCGACATGCAGTCGCTGGCCGCACTCAACCCGTCCTTCGTCATGCCTGGCGAAATGGGCGGCTTCGATGCCGTTGCAGTGCAGAAGCACCCCGAGGTTGAAGAGGTCAACCACGTCCACCACGCCGGCAACTCGTCCGGCATCGTCGATGGCGCCGCCGCCGTGCTGCTCGGCTCGAAGCGGGCCGGCAAGGCCATGGGCCTGAAGCCGCGGGCCCGCATCCGTACCTTCGCCAACATCGGTTCCGAACCGGTGCTGATGCTGACCGGTCCGGTCGACGTCACCGAGAAACTGTTGAAGCGCGCCAAGATGAAGCTGTCCGACATCGATCTGTTCGAACTCAACGAGGCCTTTGCCTCGGTGGTGCTGCGCTACATGCAGGCCTTTGATATCGAGCACGGCAAGATCAACGTCAATGGCGGCGCCATCGCCATGGGCCATCCGCTCGGCGCCACTGGTGCGATGATCCTGGGCACGGTGCTGGACGAGCTCGAACGCCGGGACCTGAACACCGCGCTGGTGACGCTGTGCATCGGCGCCGGCATGGGCACCGCCACGATCATCGAACGCGTCTGACGGGGAGAGAAACGATGAGCTACACCAATTTCACCCTCGATATCGACGCCGACGGCATTGCGCTGGTCACCTGGGACATGCCGGGCCGCTCGATGAACGTCTTTACAGAAGAGGCGATGCGGGAGCTGAACGCCATCGTCGACAAGGTGGCTGGCGATGCGGCCATCAAGGGCGCGGTGATCACCTCCGGCAAGGATACGTTCTCCGGCGGTGCCGACATCACCTTGCTGCAGAAGATGCTGACGACCTTCGCCGCTGAAAAGGCCAAGGATGTCGAAAAGGCGACCAAGGCGCTGTTCGACAATGCCGGCACTATGACGGGCCTGTTCCGCAAGCTGGAGACTTGCGGAAAGCCGTGGGTTTCGGCGATCAACGGCACCTGCATGGGTGGCGCCTTCGAATTGTCGCTTGCGTGCCACGGCCGTGTCGCGGCCGACTCGGACAAGGTCAGAATGGCGCTTCCCGAAGTGAAGATCGGCATCTTCCCGGGCGCCGGCGGCACTCAGCGCGTGCCGCGGCTGACCGATCAGCAGCAGGCGCTGCAGATGCTTACCTCCGGCCAGACGCTGTCGCCGCAGAAGGCCAAGTCGATGGGCCTGATCCATGAGATCGCCGAGCCGGCCAGGCTGGTCGAAGCGGCCAAGGCGATGATCAAGAACGGCTTGAAGCCTGTGGCGCCGTGGGATGAGAAGGGCTTCAAGTTGCCCGGCGGCCCGATCTATTCGGCGGCGGGCGCCAATCTGTGGCCACCAGCCATCGCCATCCTGCGCCGCGAGACCCATGGCAATTATCCGGCCGCCGCCGCGATCCTCAAATGCGTCTATGAAGGCCTGCTGGTGCCGTTCGACACCGGTCTGCGCATCGAGCAGCGCTATTTCACCGAGATCATGCAGACCAGGGAAGCGGCGGCGATGATCCGCTCGCTGTTCGTCTCGCTGCAGGAACTGAACAAGGGCGCGCGCCGTCCGGCCGGCGTGCCGGAAACCAGGTTCAAGAAGATCGGCGTCCTTGGCGCCGGCTTCATGGGCGCCGGCATCGCCTATGTCACGGCCAAGGCCGGCATCCCGGTGGTGCTGCTCGATCGCGACATGGAGTCCGCCGCCAGGGGCAAGGCACATTCCGACAGCCTGGTCTCGGATCAGGTGAAGAAGGGCCGCGCCAAGCCCGAGGAGAAGGACAGGCTTCTGTCGCTGATCACGCCGACGGCCGACTATGCCGACCTCGCCGGTTGCGACCTGGTGGTCGAGGCGGTGTTCGAGGATTCGGCCGTCAAGAAAAGCGCTACCGAAAAGGCGGAAGCCGTGCTGAAATCGTCGGCGATCTTCGCCTCCAACACCTCGACCATTCCGATCACCGGTCTGGCGAAGAATTCGGCGCGGCCGAAGAACTTCATCGGCATCCACTTCTTCTCGCCGGTCGACAAGATGATGCTGGTCGAGATCATTCTGGGCAAGAAGACCGGCGACAAGGCACTTGCCACGGCAATCGACTTCGTGCGCGCCATCAAGAAGACGCCGATCGTCGTCAACGACACGCGCGGCTTCTACGTCAACCGCTGCGTGCTGCGCTATATGTCGGAAGCCTACAAGATGCTGATCGAAGGCGTGCCTGCCCCGATGATCGAGAATGCGGCGAAGGCCGCCGGCATGCCGGTCGGGCCCTTGGCGCTGACCGACGAGACGGCCATCGACCTTGCCCAGAAGATCATGAAGCAGACCATCAGGGACCTCGGCGACAAGGCCGTCGACCCGAAGCAGATGGCGCTGATCAACACCATGGTCGACACGCACGGCCGCTTCGGCCGCAAGAACGGCAAGGGTTTCTACGACTACCCCGCCAAGCCGGCCAAGAAGAAGCTGTGGCCAGGCCTCAAGGACCTCTATCCGCAGCTGGCGCCGGAGAAGGTCGACTATGAGGGACTGCAGCAGCGGCTGCTCGTCACCATCGCGCTGGAGGCAGCGCGGGTGATGGAAGAGGGCATCGTCACCGATCCGCGCGAGGCCGATGTCGGCTCGATCCTGGCCTTCGGCTTCGCGCCCTACACCGGCGGCGCGCTGTCCTATATCGACGGCATTGGCGCCAAGGCGTTCGTCAAGATCGCCAAGGGCCTGCAGAAGAAATACGGCGCCGAGTTCAAGGCGCCCAAGCTGCTGCTCGACATGGCCGAAAAGGGTGAGACCTTCTACCAGCGCTTCGATCCCTACGCCAAGGGCGACGTGAAGCAGGCGGCCTGACGCATGGGTAAGATCAAGGGTCTTGCAGCGTCCTTTGCGCGTCCAAGAGGACGCGCGGCGCTGTAATGTATGTCTGGGCGCGCATGGCGCGCATGATGGCCACGGCACGAAGCCGTGGCCCCTATGTGATGGGCGGCGAGAGCCGGCTGGCCTTTCGCTGCCTGCCGACCGACATCGATTTCAACATCCATCTCAACAATGCGCGCTACATGATGCTGGCCGACCTCGGCCGCATCGACCTGTTTATGCGCGCCGGCCTCATCAGGCTGGCGAGGAAGAATGGCTGGGCGCCGATGATGGGCGGGCTGCAGTCGGTCTACGCACGCGAGATCAGGCTGTGGCGGCGTTTTGAGGTTGTGTCTTCGATCGAGACCTGGGAAGGCACCCAGGTTATCGGCAAACACCGCTTCGTCCTCGACAATGGCGAAACGGCCGCATTGATCATGACGACGGCCGGCGTCTACGATCGCGCGGCTGGCCGCTTTCTCGGCATTGACGAGGTCGTCGCAGCACTTGGCCGTGCCGTTCGGCCCCGCCCGCTTACAGAAACCGAGCGGGCGTTCATGATCTCCCACCAGGGGCTGCGCGGGCTGGCCAAGTCATCCGGCTGATCAAGCTTTCGGGAGCGGGCTCCTATCGGCTTTTCCAGGCGAAGCGCGAGTGTTAAATTAGACATCGCTAACAAAACGTTGGCGGAGGGAGAAATCGTCATGCGCATGATGCTGAAAGTTTCTGTTCCGACCGTTGAGGGCAACAAGGCGATCAAGGACGGCAGCATGGGGAAGTTCATTGAGCACGCGCTGTCGGAACTGAAGCCGGAGGCGGCCTATTTCACCGCCGAGAAGGGTCAGCGAACGGCCTATCTGTTCGTGGACATGAAAGAGAATTCCGACATGCCTTACCTCGGCGAGCGGTTCTTCTTCGCCTTCAACGCCGCTGTCGACTTCGTCCCCGTGATGAATGCCGAAGAGCTCAAGAAAGGGCTGCCCAAGGCGATGGCAGGCATGGCCGCATAGGCTCACGCCCGGCCCGGAAGGGCCTTGGCTTTGTTCGCGATCCGCCGGCCGCCCCGGTGGACATTGAGATGTCTGCGCGGTAGAAAGGAAAGGTATTTTTTCCTGTCCTGAAGGAGAGCGAGATTGCTCTCGCATGACCGCGTCTGGGCTGCCATCGATGCTCTTGCCGAGCGCTATTCGCTTTCGGCCTCGGGTCTGGCAAGGCGCGCGGGCCTCGATTCGACCGCCTTCAACAAGTCGAAACGTCTGTCGTCGGATGGCCGGCCGCGTTGGCCCTCGACCGAATCGCTGGCCAAGATCATCGAGGCGACCGGCGCTTCGCTCGACGAATTCACCGGGCTGATCGAAGGCCGGGCCGAATCCTCCCATGGCGCATCGGTCGCGCGCAAGCGCTCCGTGCCATTGCTCGGCTTTGCCCAGGCCGGTGCCGGTGGCTTCTTCGACGATGCCGGCTTTCCGGTCGGGCAGGGCTGGGATCTGGTCGAGTTGCCGGCGCAATCCACCGATAGCTCCTACGCGTTGCAGGTGCAGGGCGATTCCATGCTTCCGCTCTACCGCAATGGCGATGTCCTCATCGTCGAGCCGGGCGCCATCACCCGCAAGGGCGATCGCGTCGTCGTCAAGACAACAGCCGGCGAGGTGATGGCCAAGGTGCTGGACCGCCAGACCGTCAAGTCGATCGCGCTGGTCTCGCTCAATCCCGATCATCCCGACCGCGACATTCCCATGCGCGATGTCGAATGGGTGGCGCGGATTGTCTGGGCAAGCCAGTAGGCCATGCCGTTGCGGCTCCCTCATCTTGCCTTGGCGGTTCTGATGGTCCCGGTTATGGCGGCCCTGGTCGTCGCCGGCGGTCGCACGCTGAAGCGAAGCGACAGCGTCGTGACGGTGGATCAGGTCGATCCGAGCGCCGACACGATCCCGCAGCAGGGCGCCGACACGGTGCCCGAAGAACCAGCCACTTCCGCCATACCCGCCCCGCAGCCGCCAAAGCCGGCACCGCATTCGAGGGCGATCGATCCCGACGTCATCGCGCCGCCGGAGCTTCCGCCCGAGGGGCTTGAACGGGTCGAGCCGCGCGCGCCGCTGAGCAAGCTGGCGCTGGCCGTGCCGCCGAAGCCGAAAATGCCCGACGACTGGAACGGGACGAAACTGTTCCAGCCGGTCGCGCCGGCCGCCGGCCTTATCGAAGCGAAGGGTTATTCGGTCGCGGTTTCTGGCATCGACGTCGTCAGGCAGGATGAGACCTGTGGCGATGAGGGCAAATCCTGGCCGTGCGGCGTCCGGGCGCGGTCGGCGTTCCGCGCCTTCCTGCGCGGCCGCGCGGTGGCATGTACCGTGCCGCCCGAGGGTGGCCGTGACCTGATCGCCGCCGAATGCCGGATCGGCAAGCAGGATGTCGGTCAATGGCTGGTCGAGAACGGCTGGGCGCGCGCCACCAGGGGCGGGCCCTATGTCGAGGCCGGCGAAAAGGCACGCACCGAAAGGAAAGGCATTTTCGGATCGGCGCCGAACCTTTCCGGTATGCCGTCGATGCCGGCCGCACCGAGCCCGGCGCCTCAGGCGCCGAGTTCGATCCTGGAAGAGGTCGACGGCGTTCTCAAGCCAGCTGACCAGCCAGCGCCCGCTCAATGAGCGCTCGCGTTTCGGCAATGCCGTAGAGCGCGGCGAACGATCCGAAGCGCGGGCCGCGTTCCTGGCCGATCAGCACCTGATAGATCATCTGGAAGAAGGCACCCGAAACGCCAGGGCCGCCCTCCGGGCTTTGCTTGGAATGGTCCTGATAGCGCTCGATCTTGCGCGCGACGTTGAGCGAAGCATTCTGGATCGCTTCGCCATTGGCGCCCGCCGGCAGGGCGCCAAGCGCCTTGTCGAGGTCTTCCAGCGCAGCGCGCTCGACGTCGTCGGCTGGGCGGAAGGTTTTCGTCGGCTTCACGAAGTCGTCGAAATAGCGGATCGCATGGCCGACCAGCTGGTCGAGCTCGGGATGCGTCTGCGGCGTCACGCCCTGCGTATGGCGCGAGATGAAGCCCCACAGCACATCCTTGTTTTGCGCGTTGGAGGCGCTGACCAGATTGAGCAACAGCGAGAACGGCACCGGCATGTCTATGGCCGGCGGATTGCCATCATGCATATGCCAGACCGGGTTGCCCAGCCGCTCCTTCCAATCCTGCCGGGGATACGCGGCGAGGAATGCATAGTATTCGTCCACCGCTCTCGGGATGACGTCGAAATACAGCTTCTTGGCCTGCCGCGGCCGCTGGTACATGTAGAGCCCGAGGCTCTCGGTCGGCGCATAGGTCAGCCACTCGTCGATGGTCAGGCCGTTGCCCTTGGATTTCGAGATCTTCTGGCCGTTCTCGTCGAGGAACAGTTCATAGACGAAATGTTCCGGCGCCCGCCCGCCCAGAATGTTGCAGATGCGGTCATAGACCACCGCGTTGGTCTGGTGGTCCTTGCCGAACATTTCGAAATCGACGCCAAGCGCCGCCCAGCGCATGCCGAAATCAGGCTTCCACTGCAGCTTCACTCTGCCGCCGGTGATCGAAAGCGTCGTCTCGGTGCCCTCGTCGTCGAAGGTGATGGTGCCGGCCTTGGCGTCGACATGCTTCATGGGAACGTAAAGCACGCGGCCGCTCTTCGGCGAAATCGGCAGGAACGGGCTGTAGGTCGCCTGCCGCTCGGAGCCGAGCGTCGGCAGCATCACCGCCATGATCTGGTCATAGCGTTCGGCGGCGCGCAGCAGCATCGCATCGAAACGGCCTGACTTGTAATATCGCGTCGCGCTGGCGAACTCGTAGTCGAAGCCAAACGTGTCCAGGAAGCGGCAAAGCATCGCGTTGTTGTGATCGGCAAAGCTCGCATAGTCGCCGCCGAAGGGATTGGGAACCGATGACAGCGGCTTGTGCAGGTGCGGCTCCAGTGCCGAGCGATCCGGCACGCTGTCGGGTATCTTGCGCATGCCGTCCATGTCGTCGGAAAAGCAGAGCAGCTTGGTCGCGACCTTGTCCTGCGTCAGGACGCGAAAGGCATGGCGCACCATCGACGTGCGCGCCACTTCGCCGAACGTGCCGATATGCGGCAGGCCGGACGGTCCGTAGCCGGTCTCGAACAGGATTGTTTCTGGAAAGTCGGCGCCTTTGTAGCGCTCGATGATCTTTTTGGCTTCCTCGAACGGCCATGCCTTGCTCTCGGCCGCGGCCGAGAGCAGCTCGGGATTGAGATCGATGATGTTTGATCCCGCCATGGTACAGTCTTCCAAATCATTCGCCGGCATCGCCGAGGCTGGTTTTTTTCAATCGGTCTCTAGGCGCGCGTGGCCGGAGCGTCAACGAGTGCGGCGCTTTTTCCTTGCGGCACGGGTACCGCGCTCCTACCTTCGGGGCCTGTTCAAGGAGTAAGAAATGCCTCTGCCGACGCCGCACGAAGCCCTGATCTACCTGATGGTCATCACCTCGGCGTCCGATCGCGACATGACCGATGTCGAACTGGCGCGGATCGGCGACGTCGTCCGCTCCTGGCCGGTGTTCGAGGATTTCAATCAAGACCGGCTGGTTTCAGTCGCCCAGGCCTGCCAGAAGATGCTGCATGAAAAGGATGGGCTGGAAGGCGTTCTGGCGCACGTCGCCGAGGCCCTGCCGGAGCGCTTGCGCGACACCGCCTATGCCGCCGCCTTCGAAGTGGCCGCCGTCGATCTCGAAATGCGGCTGGAAGAGGTGCGGGTGCTGCAGCTGATCCGCCGCCAGCTCGATCTCGACACGCTGACCGTCGCGGCAATCGCGCGCGCGGCCAAGGCGAGGCTGCGCACCTTGACCTGATCGCCTCCGGGTTCCCTAGAAAAAGCCGACCGGGCCGGATCAGTAAAAGCTGACCGGGAAATAGCGCAGGTAGAATTCCGCAAACGTCCCTTTCATCGAAATTTCCTGCAGTGCGTAGTCGAGCGCGGCGGCCAGCGCCGGATTGTCCGCCTTGGTGGCGATGGCCATGCCCGAGCCCAGATATTCGGGCGCCAGGTAGGGACCGCCGGCAAAGCGGCAGCATCCCGCTGCATCCGAGCCGCCCAGCCAGAAGGCCAGGCGCATGCCGTCGCCGAAGGCGGCGTCGATCTTGCCAGTCTTGAGATCGTTGTAGAGGTCTTCCGGTCTGTCGAAGGGAACGACCTGAACGGTGTTGAAATAGTCGCGCAGCATGCGCTCATGCGCCGAGCCGGCGATCACGCCGACACGCTTGCCGCGCAATTTGTCGAAGACCGGATCGGTCAGCGCCGTACCCTTCGCCATGACGAAGCGCGCCGGAAACTGCAGGTAAGAGCGCGAGAAGGCGTATGTCGAGCGCGATTGCGGCGTTGCGGCTATGCCGGCGATGATTGCCTCGCCTTCGCCTTTCTGCAGCGCGCCTTCCAGCTCGACCCAAGGCAATGCCTGGATCTGGCATTTCTCGACGATGCTGAGCTCGGCGCATATGGCGCGCGCCAGATCGATGTGAAACCCGGACAGTTTTCCCGCGCCATCGAGGAAATTGAAGGGCGGGAAGTCCGTGGTCGTCAGGAATCTCAGTCGCGGCAGAGCCGAAAGGTCCGGCTTGGGCAATCGCTCCTTGGTATCCCACAGCACCGGAACCTGCGGCTCCGCGGCGCGCCCGCCATTGGCGGCCAACAGCGCCGCGACCAGCATCGACGCAAGAACGAAGGACCTCCACTGGAACGCCACGATAAAACTCCGCCACGGTCGTGCTCGCAGGGTTTTGGTACGAAAATGGTACAGGTACAATGGTTTTTGATTTCAACCTGTCGATTTCGGGATATGATTTAGCGAGTTTGCAAACAGCGGTGGTTGCCTTGGTGGAGGATCAGGGTCGAGAACCACAACCGGGAGCGAGTGCTTTGCAATTCATGGTTAGTGGCGAAGTGCAATTCAGGCACGGACCATTGATCGAAATGCATGAGGCAACATGGGATTGATGTTGCGATGAGTCAGTTCGATCGCACGCTGGAATTCATAGATCAGCTGCAGCACGCCGGAACGGCGGCCGCGGTCTGCGAAAAGCTTCTGGGCATAACGTCGGATTTCGGTCTCACCGCGCTGATGGCGGGAACCGTCCCGCAGCCAGGCACGCCGGCCGGCCTGCAGAAACAGCACGTGCTTCTCTGCGACTGGCCCGTTGAATGGCTGGAGCGCTATGTCGCGCGCAACTATGTCGATCACGACCCGGTCGTCAGCCATATGAAACAGTTGCAGGCGCCGTTCCAGTGGCGCGAGGCCTCGCAGGGCATCAGCATCGACAAGAGCAGCGGCGAAGTGATGGGCGATGCCGGCGTGTTCAAGTTGCGCGACGGGCTGGCCTTCCCGCTGATCACGCTCGACGGCCAGATCGTCATGGTGTCGCTGGGCGGCGAGGCTGTGGAGTTGTCGGCGGCGGAGTTCGGCCAGGTGTCGCTGGTGTCGACCTACGCGGTTGGCCGCGCCATGCAGCTCCACACCATGGCAAACAAGACCATCGACCATATCGAACTGACGCCGCGCGAGCGCGAATGCCTGCAATGGGCCGCCGTCGGCAAGTCCGAATGGGAGATTTCGCAAATCCTTGGCATCTCCGAACATACCTCGGAGAAACACCTTCTTAACGCCAAAGGTAAACTCGGTGCCGTCAACCGGGTGCAGGCCGTCGCGGAGGCGATAAGGCGCGGCTACATTAGTTAGGTCGGCCGTGCCGGCCTAGAAATTCTTGCCTACGTGATCACGCAATTTTCTCGTCGAAGCACGGCCGTATCTTCCTCTGAACCCAGGAGACGGCAGAATGCTTTATTCCCTTACAACCCAAGAATTGATGGAACGTCCTGACCTTTGGGAGGCCGTCCATCGGCTACGCTACAAGATATTTGTCGAGGAGATGGGATGGGATGATCTCAGGCGCCCCGACGGACTCGAGCGCGACCAGTTCGATCATGACGAGGCCGTCCACCAGATCGTCATCAGGGGCGACGAAGTCGCAGGCTACCAGAGGCTGTTGCCGACGACGCGCGGGCATCTCCTGACCGAGGTGCTGACCGACCTCTTCGAGGGAACGCCACCCTCCGGTCCGAACATCTACGAATTGACCCGCTACGCGGTTGCTCCCGGTTATCGGGACGGCCGTCGCGGCGTGTCGACTGTCGGCACCGAGCTGATTGCCGGCTTCGTCGAGTGGGGGCTGAAGCGCAATGTCCACCAGATGATCATCGAGTTCGAGCCGATGTGGGTCCTGCGCGCATTGCAACTGCATTTCCTGGCGACACCGCTTGGCTATCAGCGCACCTATGGCAACCAGCAGGTCGTTGCAACCTTGCTTTCCTTCAACGAGCACACGCTCGATGTGGTGCGTTCGCGCCGCAATCATTTCGCCCCCGTTCTGGCCAGGGGATACCCCGACATGCTCGGACAAAGGCGTGCGTCGTGAGATCGGAGACAGTCATGAACACACATCCACAACCCGAACTCCGCAACCACACGCTGGTCGTTACCGTATCGTCGAATGACGGCCGACCGGTGCTGGACAGAAGAGCTTATGAAAGCCTGGCCAAGACTTTCCATGAAGCTGCCGACAATGAGGAGGTTCGCGTCGTCGTGCTGCGCGGCCTGGCAGGCTGCTTCTGTCTCGGCGGCGACTTCTCCGAATTCCTCGACGCCACCAAGCACCAGAAGCTGATCGCCGCCGTCACCGATCTGTTTCGCACGTTGGCGACGTTTCCCAAACCCATCCTTGCCTGCGTGGATGGCGATGCCGTCGGCGTCGGCTGCACCATCCTGTTCCATTGCGACATGGTGATTGCGTCGAGCCAAAGCACTTTTAGGGTGCCGTTCGTCGATTTCGGCCTGGTCCCGGATGCGGCGACCAGCATCCTGGCTCCGCAGAAGCTCGGCTATGCCGGTGCTTTCCGCTTCTTCTGCCTCGGCGACACGCTTCGCGCCGAGGACGCTAGGGCGCTCGGCCTCGTCGCCGAGATCGTGCCGGGCGGCAGCGTCGAGGAAGCGGCTCTCGGCCGGGCGAGACAGCTTGTCAAGAAGCCGGTCGCCGCCTTGCTGCAGACGCGCGGCCTGCTCAAGGGCAACACCGGCGAGCTGTGCGAGCGCATCGATCAGGAGATTTCGCTTTTCCAGCAGGCTCTGCAGGATGACACCACGCTGCGGCGCTTGCAGCGGATTGCCCGGCTGGCCGCCTGAACGGCTCTGCCGAAAGGCCTCGATGATGGCGCGCCGCGCGGCCTCCTGGCTGCGCGGCGCGAAGAAGCGTCTGTCCTGGTTTCACAGGCCACGGCCTGCGGGCCGTCCTATTCTTTCAAAAATGACGGCCCTTCGCCGATGATCTTCTTGTCCTCCTTGCCGAGGATGCCGAGATCGCGGCCATCATAGGGCAGCGACAAAAGGATGCGCCGCATGACCGCCAGCCGCGCGCGCCGCTTGTCATTGGCCCGCACGATGATCCAGGGCGCGAACTGTTTGTGGGTGCGCTTGAACATGGTGTCGCGCGCTTTGGTATAGTCGTCCCACTTGGTGATGCCGGCTATGTCGATGGGCGAGAACTTCCAGCTCTTCAGCGGGCTGTAGCGGCGATCATGGAAGCGCTCGAGCTGCGTTTCCTGGCCGATATTCAGCCAGAACTTGAAGAAGTGGATGCCTTCGTTGCAGATCATCCGCTCGAAATGGGGCGTTTCGTCGAGAAACTGCTCGTGCTGCTGCGGCGTGCAGAAACCCATCACCGGCTCGACGCCGGCGCGGTTGTACCAGGAGCGGTCGAAGGTGACGAATTCGCCGGATGTCGGGAAGTGCTCGACATAGCGCTGGAAATACCACTGACCGCGCTCCGGTTCGGTCGGCTTGGTCAGAGCCACGTTGCGTGCGGTTCGAGGGTTCATGTACTGGTGCAGGACGAAGATCGTGCCGCCCTTGCCGGCGGCGTCACGGCCCTCGAACAGCGCCATCACCCGTTTGCCGGTCGATTGCAGCCACGCCTGCGCCTTGACCAGCTCGATCTGCAGTTGCTCGAGCATCGCGTCATACTCGTCGCTGTTCATCTTCTTGTCGTAGGGATAGCCGCCGGCGGTCAGCTTGCGCTCCTCAACCCAGCTTGGAAGGGTCGGATTCTCGATATCAAACTCCCGCTCCTTGCCGTCGATCCTGATCTTCTGCGGTCCCGATGTCGGAGCGGCGGAGTTTTCCTTGGCTTTTTTCATGGAGACGAACCTTTCCAGCTTCCGGACTCATGCTATTGGGAGCCTCTACAGCGCCGCGCGTCCGTTTGGACGCGCAAAGGACGCTGTAGCACTTTTTAATTTGCGCATGATCCTTTCCGAAAATCGATCCCGATTTTCGGGGTCATGCGCGAAGCCGGTCCAGCGCGAAGTTGCCAGGGGACCGGCCGGCGAAGCGCAAGAATGCGGGGCGCGCGTATGGCTGACCGGGGCGCGGATGACAGGGGCATGGTGCAAGCCATTGCCACGCGGCTGTGGAACAGCCGCTGGCTGCTCGCGGCGAGCCTCGTTGCGGTTCTCGCGGTCTATACCCTTGCCGGTATCTCCGCCTACGTGCTGCTGCTGGCACTGGCCATGCTGCCAGCGGCGGCGCTGTTGCCGGCCGGTGCCACGCGCCAGTCCGGCGAGAACGGCGCTGCCATCGAGGCGATCGGGTTGCAGCGGCTCTCCGGCGAGTATCTGGCGGCGGCCGTCGCCGATCCGCTGATCATTTTCGACCGTACCGCCACCATCGTCCATGCCAATGCCGCCGCCTTCGCCGCTTTCGGGGGGATCGCGCCGGGCATGTCGCTGTCGCTGAAATTCCGGGCGCCGGAAATGCAGGCTCTGCTGGACAGTGTGCTGTCGGGCGATGTCGCCTCGGATGTCGTCGACTACACCGAGAAGCTGCCGGTCGAACGGGCTTACCGGGTGAGCGCGTCCTCGGTCGGCCACGGCACCGATCTCTATGTGCTGGTGTTCAAGGACCAGAGCGAAACGCGCAGGATCGACCGCATGCGCGCCGACTTCATCGCCAATGCCAGCCACGAGCTGCGCACGCCGCTCGCCTCGATCGCCGGCTTCATCGAAACACTGCGCGGCCCGGCGCGCAACGACCCGGCGGCACGCGATCAGTTCCTGCAGATCATGCAGAGCCAGACCGGCCGCATGGCGCGTCTGATCGACGACCTGTTGTCGCTGTCGCGGCTCGAGATGAAGCCCTATCTGAAGCCGGGAACCGAGGTCGACCTGCGCCAGACCGTCGACAGCGTCATCGATTCACTCGGTCCGCTGGCCAGGGAAAACAGCGTTGTCATCGAGCGGGATTTCGCCGACGGGCCGCTCGATGTGCCGGGGGATCGCGACGAGCTTTTCCAGGTTTTTGAGAATCTGCTGGAAAACGCCTGCAAATACGGGCAGTCGGGCGGGCGCGTCGTGGTGTCGATCGCGCGCGGCGATGCCGATTCCGAACCGGGCATCGACGTGACCATCAGGGATTTCGGCCCCGGCATTCCCGAGGAACACATTCCGCGCATCACCGAGCGCTTCTATCGCGTCGATGTCGAGAGCAGCCGGACCCAGAAAGGCACCGGCCTTGGCCTGTCGATCGTCAAGCATATCCTGACGCGCCACAACGCCCGGCTCTCGATCAAGTCCGAAGTCGGTAAGGGAGCGGCATTCTCGGTTCATTTGCCGACGCACTGATACCGCCCTAGTTTTCCAGAAGACCGTTTCTTTTTTCTGTCATCCGGCTAGCGTATCGGTGGGGATTCGAGGAACGACTCAAGTCAACCCCCCTTGGGAAGGCATTTGGTCCATGCAGTCCGTGCACATCATCAGCGCCTATGACGAGGAGCTGAAGTACCTGTCAAAGCGCATCGCCGCGATGGGTGGCCATGCCGAGCGCATGGTCGAGCAGGCGATCGCCGCACTGGTCAATGCCGATCCGGGGCTGGCCCAGAAGGTCATCCGCGATGACGCCGTGCTGGACGAAGGCCAGCGCGAGATCGACGACAAGGCGATCATCATCATCGCCAAGCGGCAGCCGATGGCGACTGATCTACGCGAGATCATCGGCGCCATCCGCATCTCCGCCGACCTCGAACGGGTCGGGGATCTCGGCAAGAACGTTGCCAAGCGGGTGGTCGCCGTTATTGATGGACGCCAGCCGACCAGCCTGTTCCGCGGCCTCGAGGCTTTGGCCAATCTGGCGCTGACCCAGCTCAAGGAAGTGCTCGACGTCTACGCGTCGCGCTCGGTGGACAAGATCGGCTTCGTGCGCGACCGCGACGACCAGATCGACGCCATGTACACATCGCTGTTTCGCGAATTGCTGACCTACATGATGGAAGATCCGCGCAACATCACGCCTTGCACGCATCTGCTGTTTTGCGCCAAGAATATCGAGCGTATCGGCGATCACGCCACCAACATCGCCGAGACCATCTACTACATCGTCACCGGCGACCAGATGCCGGCCGAACGGCCGAAGGGCGACAAGACGGACAAGATAGGCCTTTCCGGCACGCTACCGGTGAAGTGAACGGCCGCCACTCGAAGGCTTTCGAGAATTGCGTTAAGCTCCGCGAACTTTCCTGGCCATGGACCTAGGTCCGCCCTTCAGGAGGTCGTGATGGAAAATGTTCGGAACCTGACGCCGGCGCCGCCGCCAACCTCCGGCATTGTCGCCTCCAGCGTCTACACGGCCGGCCGTCGCATTGCCGACATTCCAATCGAGGAGGCCGGCGAATGGGCAAAAAAGTCCGGTCATGTCGTCTGGATTGGCCTGCTCGAGCCCGACCGCAACCTGCTGCTGCGCGTCAAGGCGCAATTCCATCTGCATGAGCTGGCAATCGAAGATGCCGAGCACCCGCACCAGCGGCCGAAGATCGAGCAATATGGCGATGCGCTGTTCATCGTTGCCCGCACCGCCCAGCTCATCGACGGCCGCGTCACCTTCGGCGAGACGCATCTTTTCGTCGGCAGCGGCTACATCGTCAGCGTCAGGCACGGCCCCTCGACATCCTATGCCGCGGTACGCCAGCACTGGGAAAGCTGCCCGCATTCACTCGCCAAGGGCGAGGATTTCGTCCTCTATGCCATTCTCGATTTCATCGTCGACAACTACATGCCCGTGCTCGAGCAGATCGAGGACGAGGTCGAGGCGATCGAGGACAAGGTCCTGCTGAAGCCGATGACCGGCCGCGACATCGAGCGGCTTTATATGCTGCGCCGCGACCTCTTGCGCTTGCGCAATGCGGCGCTGCCGCTGGTCGAAGTCTGTCGCCGGCTGACCAGTGCCGACCTGCCGCAGATCCATACGGCCATGCACCCGTTGTTCCGCGACGTGACCGATCACATCCGCACCGTGCAGGAAAAGATCGACAGTCTGCGCGAAGTGCTGGCATTCGCTTTCGAGGCGAGCCTGCTGGTTGGCCAGAGCCAGGAAACGGCAATCTCCAAGAAGCTCGCTTCGTGGGCCGCCATTCTGGCGGTGCCGACGGCATTCGCCGGCATATACGGCATGAATTTCAGCGACATGCCGGAACTGAAGATGGAATATGGCTATCCCATGGTCTTGGCGGTGATCGCCTTGATCTGCTCGTTCCTGTACTGGCGTTTCCGCAAGAATGGCTGGCTGTGAATAAAGCGAGCAGCGAATAGGGAGTCACGAGTGGCGTAGAAAGGCTTGCTCGGCCAGTGATACGACGCTGTATCTGTTAGCTATTCGCTCAGCGACTGCGCCTCCGTTCCGACGCGGGCTGGAACGCCACGCGGGCGTGGTACTTGCAGTAGGGGCCGGTTTCGGCGGCCTCGTTGCCGCAGAAATGGAAGTCTTCCGAAAGCGGATCGCCATTCGGCCATTTGCAGGTCCGCTCCGTCAGCTCGACGAGCTGCAGATGCCGTGAGATCGGCAGCACGACATTTTCGACCGGGCGGATGTAGTGGCGGGCCACCGGTTCGGCGTCGAACTGCGTCTGCAGGGCCGTCGCGCCGATCGATGTCGTGACGTGGCGCGTCGCGCTCGCGGCGCGCGACACCGATTTCTGAACCGTCGATCCTTGCGCCGTCTTCTTCTGGCGTGCCGGCGTCGCCGTTGCGCGTCCGCGGCCCGACAGCTTCAGCCGATGTACCTTGCCGATGACCGCATTGCGGCTGACCCCACCAAGCTGGGCAGCAATCTGGCTTGCGCTCAGACCCTCCGACCACAGTTTCCTGAGAAGTTCAACTCGCTCGTCAGTCCAGTTCATGAGACCGCGCTCCTGCTAAGCGTGCGGCAATCGGAATCCATTCCCGACCCAGCAAAATTGCTGGGGCAGACACCACATATATCTGGTGATTAGGTCCGCCGCACGAAATCTAGTTATTTCTCGACTACAACTACTCTATGCGCTGACTCGGTGACAAGAGTCCCAAGTGCAACACGAATCGGTTTTTTCGGTTTTCCCCAACTTGCCCGGTCGCTTATGAGCCGGCGTCTCGTCAGGAGGCTTGCCGCGGGCCTATGCGCGACGTTTTCGTTGACTTCATGGCCGAAAAACACGATAAGCCGCACAGGCCGCCGCTTTGGCGGCTTTTTTGATTTTCCGGTACCGGAGACGCATATAATGAGCGGTTCGGCGCTTTTCGAGACCTTTTCTCGCGCACCCCTGGCTTTCGACCATGGGGAGGGCACCTGGCTGGTTACCGACAAGGGCGAGCGATATCTCGATTTCGCCGGCGGCATCGCCGTCAATTCGCTGGGCCACAGCCATCCGCATCTTGTCGCCGCGCTCACCGAGCAGGCAGCAAAGCTTTGGCACGTCTCCAATCTCTACGAGATTCCCGCGCAGAGCCGGCTTGGCGAGCGGTTGGCCGATGCTACCTTCGCCGACAAGGTGTTCTTCACCAATTCCGGCGCCGAGGCGCTGGAATGCGCGATCAAGACGGCGCGGCGTTACCACTTCGTCAAGGGACATCCCGAGCGCTTCCGCGTCATTACCTTCGAAGGCGCTTTCCATGGCCGCACGCTGGCAACCATCGCGGCCGGCGGCCAGTACAAATATCTTGAAGGGTTCGGACCCAAGGTCGAAGGCTTCGACCAGGTAGGCTTCGACGACATCGACGCCGCAGAAAAGGCGATTACGCCGGAAACCGCCGCGATCCTGATCGAACCGGTGCAGGGCGAGGGTGGTATCCGTCCGGTGCCGGCGCAATCGCTGAAGCGGCTGCGTCAGCTCTGCGACCAGCATGGCCTGTTGCTGATCTACGACGAGGTCCAGTGCGGCATCGGCCGCACCGGCAAGCTGTTCGCGCACGAATGGTCCGGCGTCACACCCGACATCATGGCGATCGCCAAGGGCATTGGCGGCGGTTTCCCGATGGGCGCCTGCCTCGCCACCGATGAAGCAGTGGTCGGCATGACCGCGGGCGTTCACGGCACCACTTTCGGCGGCAACCCGCTGGCCATGGCCGTCGGCAACGCCGTGCTCGACGTCGTGCTGGAAGACGGCTTCCTCGAAGAGGTCCAGCGCAAGGCGTTGCTGATGAAGCAGGGGCTGGCGGCGGTCGCCGACGAGTTTCCCGAAGTCATTGAGGACATCAGGGGCGTTGGGCTGATGCTCGGCCTCAAATGCGCCATGCCCAACACCAAGGTGAACATGGCGCTGCGCGATCAGCACCTGCTGGCGGTTCCGGCCGGTGACAATGTCATTCGGCTGCTGCCGCCGCTCACCGTCACCGACGCCGAAATCCACGAAGCGCTCAACCGCATCCGCGCCGCCGCCAAGGGCCTGGCGGAGGCGATCGCCTCCGCTGCCGCGAAGTAATTCGAAAGATCCTGATGAGCCCTCGTCATTTCACCGATCTTTCAGCCGTTTCCGAAGGCGACCTGCGCTTCATGCTCGACGATGCGGTGGTGCGAAAGGCTCGCCTCAAGGCTGGCGAGCGGACTAAGCCGCTCGAGGGCAAGGTGCTGGCGATGATCTTCGACAAGCCGTCGACGCGCACGCGGGTCTCCTTCGACGTCGGCATGCGCCAGCTCGGCGGCGAGACCATCATGCTGACCGGCACCGAGATGCAGCTCGGCCGCTCCGAGACCATCGCCGACACCGCCAAGGTGCTGTCGCGCTATGTCGACGCGATCATGATCCGCACCACCTCGCATGAGCGGCTGCTCGAGCTGACCGAGAACGCCACCGTGCCGGTGATCAACGGGCTGACCGACGACACCCATCCCTGCCAGCTGATGGCCGACATCATGACCTTCGAGGAGCATCGCGGTCCGGTTGCCGGCAAGACGTTTGCCTGGACCGGCGACGGCAACAATGTGCTGCATTCGCTGCTCGAGGCCTCGGCGCGGTTCCGCTTCAACCTCAACGTCGCCGTTCCCGAGGGCAGCGAACCGGCACGCAAGCATGTCGACTGGTCGCAAGCGCATGGCGGCAAGCTGCATTTCACCCGCTCGGCCGAGGAAGCCGTCGATCAGGTCGACTGCGTCGTCACCGATTGCTGGGTGTCGATGGGCCAGGAGCACCGTGCCCGCGGTCACAACGTGTTCTCGCCCTATCAGGTCAATGCCAAGCTGATGGCCCAGGCTAAGCCGGACGCTCTGTTCATGCATTGCCTGCCGGCGCATCGCGGCGAGGAAGTGACCGACGAGGTCATCGACGGGCCGCATTCGGTGGTCTTCGACGAGGCCGAGAACCGGCTCCATGCCCAGAAGGCCGTGCTCGCCTGGTGTCTTGGTGCTTGAAGTGTCTTGGTGCTTGAAGCGTCTTGGCGCCTGAAGTGTCTGGAAGCTTGATCTCTGGGGGCGTGATGCCTATTTGCGCCGCATCACGCAAATCAAGCGCGTTTCGAGGCATGCTTCCGAGAGGGCGGCACGGCCGCGCCCTGGAGCTTTGTCATGTTGGAAACCCATCAAGTGACTGAACATCACCCCAAACTCGGCGAATTCGGCTACGCCGGCGACGATCACGTCGTTCCCTTCGAGGTCGGTCCGCTCGACGTACGCGGCCGCACCGTTCAGCTCGGGCCGATGCTCGACGCCATCCTGAGCCGCCACGACTATCCCGAGCCGGTTGCCCGCCTGCTGGCGGAAACCTGTGTGCTGACGGTGCTGCTCGGCACATCGCTCAAGTTCGAGGGCAAATTCATCCTGCAGACCCGCACCGATGGTCCGGTCGATATGCTAGTCGCGGATTTTTCCACGCCTACGGCACTGCGGGCCTATGCGCGTTTCGATGCCGACCGGCTTGAGGCGCTGGTCGCGGCGGGCGAAACGTCTCAGCAGACGCTGCTCGGCAGCGGCGTGCTGGCGCTGACCATCGACCAGGGTGCTCACACGCAGCGCTATCAGGGCATTGTCCAGCTCGACGGCGAAACGCTCGAAGACGCGGCACGTACCTATTTCCGCCAGTCGGAGCAGATTCCGACCGATCTCAGGCTTTCGGTGGCCAAGCTGTTGACGCCCGGCATCGGTGGCGCACGCGAACAGTGGCGCGCCGGTGGTATCCTGGCGCAGTTCCTGCCGCAGTCGCCCGAGCGCATGCGTGTGCCGGACCTGCCGGGTGGCGATGGCGATCCGCGCGACGAAATCCACGATCCGGCCGACAATTCCTGGCAGGAACTGCTGGCGTTGCTCGGCACCATCGAGCCGACCGAGCTGATTGACCCGACGATCGGTGCCGAGCGGCTGCTCTACAGGCTGTTCCACGAGCATGGCGTGCGCGTCTTCGGCGGTGTTCCGGTCGCCGATCAGTGTTCGTGTTCGCGAGACAAGATCCGCGGCATCCTCGAGGGCTTCTCCGCGCAGGAGATCAAGGACAGCACCGAGGATGGCGGCATCCACGTCGCCTGCGAATTCTGCTCGAAGCAATATGACTTCGACCCGGCGGAATTCGCGGCGGCTCAGTGAAATGCCTTCCTTCTCCCTATTCACGGGGAGAAGGTGCCCGAAGGGCGGATGAGGGGCAGCGCGAACTTTGGCGAATGGCCGCGCACATCCGCTGCTGTATGCATGGGAGACAATCTCACCAGTCTGACGCCGCCCCTCATTGCCCTGCCGGGCATTTCTCCCCGTGACGGGGAGAAAGACGCTGTCGCGGAGGATTTCGCCAATCGCCCGACTGTCCTAATTCACCGTGCGCCGCGTGTCCGGCAGGTCGAGCGAGAAGGCGGGGATGGCGATGTCGAACGCCTCGCCCCGCTTGTTGCGCATCGTGTAGTGCCCGACCATGATCCCTGACGGTGTCGAAAGTGGGCAGCCGGACGTGTATTGATAGCTGTCGCCGGGATTGAGTTCGGGCTGGTCGCCGACGACGCCGGCGCCGCGCACTTCCTCGACCCGGCCGGTGCCGTCGGTGATGTGCCAATAGCGCGACAACAGCTGCACGAACTCGTCCGACTGGTTGTCGATCGTTATCTGATAGCCCCAGACATAGCGGTTCTCGGACGGATCCGAGCGATCCTCCAGATAGAACGGCCTGACCTGCACTTCGATGTTGCGCGTCACGGCGCGGTACATAAGCGACTCCAAAACAGTCCCGGCAACCTTCGGCGCTCCTCGCGGGCTGGTCAACGGTGCGCCCCGTCATTCCGACCTGATAGGCAGGTGCCGACAAAGAATGTCATTTAAGTGACACATGACAATGATGGTGTGCTCCAACCAGTGCCTGGCGACTCGGGCGCTCTGTCGAACTGTCGAAAGCGGTCGCCATGGAGACCGGCTTTCCCTGGAGTGACCGGATCTCGATGGAACTCACTCTCATAGCCGCCTTGCTTTCGACTGTTCTCATTGTCTCAAACCTCGCCAGCATCGTGCTCGCCGCTTCGCGTCTGAAGCGACGCCGCATCATCGCGCCGCCGACCGGCAAGTCGCAGCCGGTGTCGATCGTCGTGCCGTCGCGTGGCGTCGAGCCGTTCACGCATGAGACGCTGGAGCGCGCCTTCTCGCTCGACTGGCCGCGCTACGAACTGATCTTCTGCGTCGCCCATGCCGATGATCCGGTGGTCAGATTGATCCGCGCCGCCATCGCCCGTTTTCCGGCAGTGCCGGCCCGCCTGTTGCTCGGCGACGACCGCATCAGCGCGAATCCGAAGCTCAACAATTGCGTCAAGGGTTGGGAAGCGGCGCGCCACGACTGGGTCGTCCTGGCCGATTCCAACGTGTTGATGCCTGAAGATTACGTCCAGCACCTGATGGCGGCCTGGCGGCCGGACACCGGCCTTGTCTGCTCGACGCCGATCGGCTCGCGGCCGGACGGCTTCTGGGCCGAAGTCGAATGTGCCTTCCTCAACACGCTGCAGGCGCGCTGGCAATATGCCGGCGAGGCGCTTGGCCTTGGCTTTGCCCAGGGCAAGAGCATGTTGTGGAACAAACCGATGCTCGACGCCAGCGGCGGCATCCGCGCGCTGGCCGCCGAGATCGCCGAGGACGCTGCCGCGACCAAGCTGGTCAACGGCCTCGGCCTGCGCGTCAATCTCGTCGCCTCGCCCTTCGAGCAGCCGCTCGGCCGGCGCTCGCTCGGCGAGATCTGGTCGCGCCAGGCGCGTTGGGCGCGCCTGCGCCGTGTCACCTTCCCGCTGTTCTTCGCGCCCGAGATCCTGACCGGCGCGGCGGTGCCGCTGATGCTTGCGCTGGTCGCGGCGGCAAGCGCCGGCTCCAGTCTGCCGCTGACCCTCCTCGCCGTGCTGGCAGCCTTCTATCTTCCGGAATGCGCCCTGGCCTCGGCCAAGGGCTGGCATCTGTCGCCCCGCATGATCGCGGCGATGGTGGTGCGCGACATGATCCTGCCGGTGACGTGGGCACGCGGCTGGCTCGGCGGCGCCGTCGACTGGCGCGGCAACGCGATGACCATCGGCACCAAGGCGGCCGAACTGGAAGAGACGCCGTCGAGCGCCTGACGGCCAAAACCTCTGTTATTTGGCCTTCAGCGCCTGCGCGATATCCTTGAGCAGATCGTCGGTATCCTCCAAGCCGACCGAAAGCCTGAGCGTGCCCGGCCCGATGCCGAGTTCCGCGCGGGCCTCGTCGGTCAAATTCTTGTGCGTCGTTGTCGCCGGATGGGTGATCAGGCTCTTGGCGTCGCCGAGATTGTTGGAGATCAGCACGATATCGAGCGCGTTCTGCAAGGCGAAGGCCGCCTGCTTGCCGCCCTTCACATCGAGGCAGATCAGCGTTGAGCCGCCCGACATCTGCTTCTTGACGATCGCCGCCTGCGGGTGATCAGCACGGCCGGGATAGATGACGCGGGCGATCTGTGGCTGCTCGGCGAGGAAGTCGGCGATCTTGCCGGCGCTCTCCGTCTGCTGCCGCACGCGCAGCGGCAGCGTTTCCAGGCCCTTCAGCAACGTCCAGGCGTTGAAGGGCGACAGGCTGGGGCCGGTGTGGCGGAAATAGTCGTGCAGGTTCTCGTCGATCCACTTCTTGTCCGACAGGATGACGCCGCCAAGGCACCGTCCTTGGCCGTCAATGTGCTTGGTCGCCGAATAGACGACGATATGCGCGCCAAGCTGCAAGGGTTTCTGCTGCAAGGGGGTGGCAAAGACATTGTCGACGACGAGCCGCGCGCCGATCGAATTGGCGAGTGAGGCAACCGCGGCGATGTCGACGACTTCCAGCGTCGGGTTGGTCGGGCTTTCCAGGAAGAACAGCTTGGTGTTCGGCCTGACCGCTTTTTCCCAGTTGGCGATGTCGGTGCCGTCGACCAGCGTTGCCTCGATGCCGTATCGAGGCGCCAGGGTCTCGACCACCCAGCGGCAGGAGCCGAACAGCGCGCGCGCCGCCACGATATGGTCGCCGGCCTTGACGCTGCACAGAAGGGCGGCGGTCACCGCCGCCATGCCCGACGCGGTGGCGCGTGCATCCTCGGCGCCTTCCAGCGCGCACATGCGCTTTTCGAACATGTCGACCGTCGGATTGGCGTAGCGTGAATAGATGAAGCCCGGCTCCTCGCCCTTGAAGCGGGCTTCGGCGGCCTGCGCCGTCTCATAGACATAGCCCTGGGTGAGGTACATCGCCTCGGAGGTTTCGCCGAATTGGGAACGCAGGGTTCCGGCGTGTACGAGTGCCGTCTGAGGCTTCCAGTTGCGCTTCTTGGTGCTCATCGCTCTTGTTCCAGACACAAAAAAACCGGCCGCGAAAGTCGCAACCGGTCCATACGGCCTTGCGGCCCGACGGTCCTTTAGCGACTTGTTTAACGTGGCTGCAAGCCGACCGGCCAAATCACCACGGGATAACGACCCTTTAGACCCGCGCCACGCTTGCGTCAATTGCCGGCTTGATTAAGAGGTTTGTACCAGGCAGGTTCCGCGAAAGTGTTCCACGGTTTTGCGGCAAGAACCTGCGACAAGAAAAACGTCTGGCCTAGGAGTGGAGCCTTGCGGCAGACAGGCATTCTTCCCGATCAGGACATTTCGGCGCTGTTCCAGTCCGGTGCGCTGAAGTCGTCGCGCGCGCTGGATGCCGACCAGATCCAGCCGGCCAGCCTTGATCTGAGGCTCGGCGACAAGGCATGGCGGGTGCGGGCCTCCTTCCTGCCCGGCCCCAGCCACAAGGTTTCGGAAAAGCTCGACCGGCTGAAGCTGCACGAGATTGATCTTGCCGACGGCGCGGTGCTGGAAACCGGCTGCGTCTACATCGTACCATTGCTCGAAAGCCTTGCGCTGCCGGCGGAGATTTCGGCTTCGGCCAATCCGAAGAGCTCGACCGGGCGGCTCGACATCTTCACCCGTGTCATGACCGACCGTGGCCACGAGTTCGACAAGATCGCGGCCGGCTATCACGGGCCGCTCTACCTGGAAGTCAGCCCGCGCACCTTCCCGATTGTTGTGCGCACCGGCTCGCGGCTGTCGCAGATTCGCTTCCGCACCGGCAATGCGCTGCTGTCGGAAGCCGAGCTGCATGAATTGCATCGCGCCGAGATGCTGGTCGCCACCGAGCCGCCGAACATTTCCGGTGGCGGCATCGCACTGTCGATCGACCTCAATGGCGATGAGAATGGCCTGGTCGGCTATCGCGGCAAGCATCACACCGGTCTCGTCGACGTCGACAAGCGCGCCGCGCAGGAGGTTGTCGATTTCTGGGAGCCGATCCACAAGAGTGGCGCCGGCGAGCTGGTGCTTGATCCCGACGAGTTCTACATCCTCGTCAGCCAGGAGGCGGTGCATGTGCCGCCGCTCTATGCCGCCGAGATGACACCCTTCGATCCGCTGGTCGGCGAGTTCCGCGTCCACTATGCCGGTTTCTTCGATCCGGGCTTCGGTCATTCCGCGGCCGGTGGCACCGGCAGCCGGGCGGTGCTCGAAGTGCGCAGCCACGAAGTGCCGTTCATCCTCGATCATGGCCAGATCGTCGGCCGGCTGGTCTATGAGCATATGCTGAAGCGGCCGCAGGCGCTCTACGGCACCGACCTCGGCTCAAACTACCAGGCGCAGGGCCTGAAGCTGTCCAAGCATTTCCGCCCCGCGCGCTGAACCACATTGCCATCAGGCAAGATACCTTGCCTGTGCTGGCTCATCATGCTTGGCTGCTTTGCTGGTCTTCAGGATGCCAGCGTTCAAGGGGAACCAAGAAAATGCGGATTTCAAAATGGATCGTATCGGCAGCGGGCGCTGCCATGCTGGTTGTGGCGGCTGGCTCTTTGTCGGCGCAGGCCGCGGAGAAACTGAAAATCGGCACCGAGGGCGCCTATCCGCCGTTCAACACCATCACCTCGGACGGCAAGGTGGTCGGCTTCGATATCGACATCGCCAATGCGCTGTGTGCCCAGATGAAGGTCGAGTGCGAAATCGTCACCCAGGATTGGGATGGCATCATTCCCGCCCTGCAGGCCAAGAAGTTCGATGCCATCATCGCGTCGATGAGCATCACCGAGGAGCGCAAGAAGCAGGTCTCCTTCACCAACAAATACTATACGACGCCGCTTGCTTTGGTGGCGCCGAAGGACAGCGATCTCACCTCGACCGAACCGGCGGCGCTTGCCGGCAAGACGGTTGGCGCCCAGGCTTCGACCACGCAGGCCGACTATGCCCAGAATACCTATGGCAAGGCGGGCGCGGAGGCGAAGCTTTACCCGACGCAGGAAGAGGCGATCACCGACCTGACCAACGGCCGGCTTGATGCCGTGATCTCGGACAAGTTCGTGCTGGTGGACTGGCTGAAGAAGGCGAGCGACGGCTGCTGCAAGCTGGTCGGCGACGTCAAGGGCACCGAGACGCAAGCCGGCATCGCCGTTCGCCTGGAAGACACGGCATTGCGCGACAAGCTCAACGCGGCAATCGACGCCATCGTCGCCGACGGCACCTACAAGAAGATCCAGGCCAAGTATTTCGACTTCGATATCTATTGAGGGTGAAGAGCGTCTCTTCCTTCTCCCCTTGTGGGAGAAGGTGTCGCCGCAGGCGACGGATGAGGGGTGTTCCAGGGAACGCCAACGCCTCACTCCACTGGAACACCCCTCATCCGTCTCGGCGCTGCGCGCCGATCCACCTTCTCCCACAGGGGGAGAAGGGTAGGGGCACTACATCAAAGCGCCTTCACCGCCACGTTGACTGGCTGCTCGATCTCGAGAGGATTGCGCAGCGGCAGGCCGAAATCCCTGGCCTCTATCTCGAACACGTCGCCGGCCTCGGTCCTGATGCCGTCGGCGAAGGACAGCGTCGCCGTTCCGAACATGTGCACGTGCACGTCGCCGGGCTGGCGGAAGGCTGAGTATTTGAAATGGTGATGTTCGAGATTGGCGATGGTGTGCGACATGTTCGCTTCGCCCGACAGGAACGGCTTTTCCCACAGCGTCTTGCCGTCGCGCACGATGCGCGAGGTGCCGCGGATGTCGGACGGCAGGTCGCCGATCAGGATCTCCGGTCCGAACGACGCGTTGCGCAGCTTGGAATGGGCGAGGAAGAGATAGTTCACGCGCTCGGTCACGTGATCGGAAAACTCGTTCGACAGCGTGAAGCCGACGCGGAATGGCGCGCCGTCGTCGCCGATCACATAGATGCCGGCGATCTCGGGCTCCTCGCCGGCATCCATGGCGAAAGCCGGCGACATCAGGGCTGCACCTGGCGCCACCGCCATCGTGCCGTTGCCCTTGTAGAACCATTCCGGCTGCACGCCGACCTGGCCTTTCGCGGGTTTGCCGCCCTCCAGCCCCATGCGGAACATCTTCATGGAATCGGTGAGCTGCTCCTCGCCGTCGGTGCTGAGCTTCTTGTGCATGGAATCGCGCGTCGCCGCTGAGCCGAGATGCGTCAAGCCCGTGCCGGTGAGGTGGAGATGCGCGGGGTCGGGATGGTTGATCGGCGACACCAGCCGCCCCTTCTTGTAGGCGGCGTCGAGGTCGATGGTTTCACCGAAGCCCTTGCGTTCGATCAGCGCGACGAGGCCGACGCCGGTGCGGGCGGCCTCCATGGCCAGCGAATAGACGCTGCGCGCCCCGTTGATGATCCGGGTCTTGCCGCCATTGCGGGCAACGACGCGGATGGTCTCGGCGTCATCGAGAATCTGGGAGATCAGCATGATGAATCCTCTCTCATTTGCCTTGGCATGGCTGCCGGCGCGGCAAACCTTCCCAAGCGCGGCCGGGACGTTGTCCATGCCACGGTTGAAATTCTCCGTTCGGATTGCGCTCGCGGGCCCGGTCCCTCGGGCGACTTCTTCGTGCCGCCCGGCAGTGCCGCGATGTGACCCGTATGCCTTCCTGTTTCCTCAACCCTTGTTCTTGTTGTAGACGTCGAACACCACGGCGCCGAGCAGCACCAGGCCTTTCACCACCTGTTGCCAATCCACGTTGACGCCCATGATCGACATGCCGTTGTTCATGACGCCCATGATGAAGCCGCCGACCACCGCGCCGATGACCTGGCCGACGCCGCCCATGGCCGAAGCGCCGCCGATGAACACCGCGGCGATGACGTCGAGCTCGCTGCCGAGGCCCGCCGCCGGCACGGCCTGCCCAAGGCGTGCCGCGATGATCAGGCCGCCAAGCGCCGACAGCACGCCCATGTTGACGAACACCATAAGGGTCAGCCGTTCGGTCTTGATGCCCGACAGCTGCGCCGCCTTGGCATTGCCGCCCATGGCGTAGATGCGGCGGCCGATCGTCATGCGTTTGGTGACGAAGACGAACAGCGCGATCAGCACGCCCATCACCATGAGAACGATCGGCAAGCCCTTGTAGGTGGCGAATTGGTAGACCAGGAACAGCGCGAGCGCACTGGTCACCAGGGTCTTCACGACGAACAGGGCGAAGGGCTCGGCTTCATAGCCATGCTGCTCGCGGGTGCGCCGTGCCCTGAGCCCGAAATAGGCATAGGCGAGCACGGCGACGACGCCGATCAGGATCGTCGTCATATGCAGCGTCAGGCCGCTGCCGATGATGGTCTTGCCGGCGGCGTTCACGGTCGGCGGGATCAGCGTCAAGGGGCCGATCACATCGGGAATGAAGCCGGAACTGAGTGCCTTGAAGCCGTCCGGAAGCGGCCCCACCGAAGACCCGCCGCCCAGCAGCGCCTGGCAGATGCCGCGGAAGATCAGCATTCCCGCCAGCGTGACGATGAAGCTCGGTATTCGGTGATAGGCAATCCAGTAGCCCTGAGCCGCGCCGATGCCGCCGCCGATGATGAGGCAGATGATCGACACAACCAGCGGATTGCTGAATGGGCCGAGCGGCCAAATGACCATCATCATCGCCGCCAGCGCGCCGATGAAACCGGCCACGGAGCCGACACTGAGGTCGATATGACCCGAAACAATCACCAAAAGCATGCCCAGCGCCATCACGATGATGAAGGAATTCTGCTGGACGAGGTTGCTCAGGTTCACCGGCTTGAACAGTGTGCCGGAGGTGGTGAACTGGAAGAACACCATGATGGCGATCAGCGCCAGGATCAGGCCATATTCGCGCAAATTGGTGATCAGCGCCGAGACGGCGACGCGCGGTCCCTGCTGCACATCCTCGGCGACGCCGCTTTTCGGCGCGGGAGCGCTTTCGGTGCTCATGATGCTTTTCCTTCTCCCCGAACGATGGCCCGCATGATCTTTTCCTGGCTGGCGTCGCTCGCTGCCATTTCGCCGACCATACGGCCTTCATTCATGACGTAGATGCGGTCGGTGATGCCGAGCAGTTCCGGCATCTCCGACGAGATGACGATGATCGCCTTACCCTCGGAGGCGAGGCGGGCGATGATGGTGTAGATTTCGTACTTGGCGCCGACGTCGATGCCGCGCGTCGGCTCGTCGAGGATCAGCACTTCCGGATTGGCAAACAGCCATTTCGACAGCACGACCTTCTGTTGATTGCCGCCCGACAGATTGCCGGTCATCTGATAGACGCTGGACGAGCGGATGTTGGTCTTGGCCTTGTAGTCGTTGGCGACGGCGAGTTCGCGCAGGTCGTCGATCACGGCGTGACGCGACACGCCGGGAAGGTTGGCCAGCGTAATGTTGTGCTTGATGTGATCGATGAGGTTGAGACCGTAGGTCTTGCGGTCCTCGGTGACGTAGGCAATGCCGTGTTCCACCGCCTTGCTCACCGAAGAGACATCGATCGGCTTGCCCTTGAGCAGCACCTCGCCAGTGATGCGGCGGCCATAGGAGCGGCCAAACAGGCTCATCGCGAATTCGGTGCGCCCGGCCCCCATCAGCCCGGCGATACCCACCACCTCGCCCTTGCGGACATTGATATCGATGCCCTTGATCACCTGCCGCTCGGCATGGATCGGGTGATAGACCGACCAGTTCTTCACCTGGAGCACGACATCACCGATCTTCGGCTCGCGCGGCGGATAGCGGTCGTCAAGCGAGCGGCCGACCATCGAGGTGATGATGCGGTCTTCCGATATGTCTTTCTTGGCCAGCGTCTCGATGGTTCGCCCGTCGCGGATGATGGTGACCTTGTCGGCGACCCGGTTCACCTCGTTGAGCTTGTGCGAGATCAGGATCGAGGTGATGCCTTGCCGCTTGAACTCGAGCAGCAGGTCGAGCAGCGCCTGGCTGTCCTTTTCCGACAGGCTCGCCGTCGGCTCGTCGAGGATCAGCAGCTTCACTTCCTTGCTGAGCGCCTTGGCGATCTCGACCAGCTGCTGCTTGCCGACGCCGATGTTGGTGATCAGCGTCTTGGGGTCCTCCTTGAGGCCCACCTTCTTCAGCAAGGCGCTGGTGCGTGTCTCGTTGGCATTCCAGTCGATGATGCCAAATCTGGCGTGTTCATTGCCAAGGAAAATGTTTTCGGCGATCGACAGCATCGGCACCAGCGCAAGCTCCTGGTGGATGATGACGATGCCCTTGTGTTCGCTGTCGTGAATGCCTTTGAAATGGCATTCCTCGCCACGGTAGACGATCGCGCCATCATAGGTGCCGGACGCATAAACGCCTGACAGCACCTTCATCAGCGTCGATTTGCCGGCGCCGTTCTCGCCGACCACGGCATGGATCTCGCCTTCCTCGACGCTGAGGTTGACGTTCGACAGCGCCTTCACGCCGGGGAACGTCTTGGTGATGTCGCGCATCTCCAAAATCGTCGAGGCCATCAGGAATACCGCTCCTCCGAGGTCCGGAACAATGCCGGGGGGCTAGTATGCGAATTTTGGATTCGCCGCGCTAGCAAAAAGGGGCCCCGCTGTGCGCGGGACCCCAGGCTTTGCAAATGCGATTACTTCAGGTCTTCGGCCTTGATATAGCCGGAGTCGACCACCAGTGCCTGGTAGTTCGACTTGTCGACTTCATGCGGCGTCAGCAGGATCGAGGGAACGACCTTGACGTCGTTGTTGTAGGTCTTGGTGTCGAGGCCTTCCGGCTTGCCGCCCGAGAGCACCTTGTCGACCAGGCCGACAGTGGCCTTGGCCAGTTCGCGGGTGTCCTTGAACACGGTCGAGTACTGCTCGCCCGAGATGATCAGCTTGACCGAAGCGGTCTCGGCGTCCTGGCCGGTCACAACAGGCCAGGGCTGAGCGGCCGTGCCGTAGCCCACGGCGCGCAGCGAGGCGGTGATACCACGCGACAGGCCGTCATAAGGCGACAGAACGCCATCGACGCGGCTGCCGTCCGAGTAGTTGGCGGAGAGCAGATTGTCCATGCGGGCCTGGGCGGTTGCCGCCAGCCAGCGCAGCGTGCCGACCTTGTCCATGCCCATCTGGCCGGACTTCACGACCAGCACCTTGCTGTCGATCAGCGGCTGAAGAACGGACATGGCGCCGTTGTAGAAGAAGAAGGCGTTGTTATCGTCGGGCGAACCGCCGAACAGTTCGATGTTGAACGGACCCTTCTTGTCCGGGTAGCCCAGGCCCTTGAGCAGCGAATTGGCCTGGATGACGCCGACGCCGAAATTGTCGAAGGTGGTGTAGTAGTCGACATTTGCGGTCTTCTTGATCAGGCGGTCATAGGCGACGACGACGACACCGGCGTCAGCGGCCTTCTGCAGCGCGTCCGACAGCGTGGTGCCGTCGATGGAGGCGATGATCAGTGCCTTCGGACCCTTGGTGATTTCGTTTTCCAGCTGGCTGAGCTGGTTGGGGATGTCATCCTGCGCGTATTGCAGGTCTACGGTGTAGCCGAGAGCCTCGAGCTGGGACTTGACGGCGTCGCCGTCGTTGATCCAGCGCTGCGAGGTCTTGGTGGGCATCAGCACGCCTACCAGACCTTTGTCGGCCGCGTAGGCGGTGGCCGACATGGCCGCGATGCTGACCGCCAAGGCGGCGACTAATGTCTTGATGATTTTCACTTAACTCTCCCTGGTTGATGGACGCGGCACCCCGGGGGTCGCGGGCCGCGCAATCGTGCAGAAGCGCCAAGGCACTGCTGCCGTCATATCGATCTCCGGTATCCTCCCATGGCTCCGAGCCGCTGATTTCAATCGATACGATTTTTCTCGTCAGCGACCGTGGCGTCTCGGAACGCGCGAAGGGTGTGGCCCTTTGCCATAACTGTCAAATGCGATCTTTGATGGTTGCTATATCACTATTGGTATGTGCTATGAGACGTCGCGGGACCGCCGGCAATCCCGGCCGGCGGCGAGCGGAGGCGGCGAAAAAGCCATGGTGGCGCTACGGAATCCGACAGCGGTTTCAAATGGTTACAGCGAAATGCCGGGCGACGGCGAAACCCTGCTGCGCAGCGGTCTCAGCCTGCGTCACATGCGCATGATCGTTGCGCTCGACGATCATGGCCGGGTGAGCGCGGCAGCCCAGGTCATGAACATCTCGCAGCCAGCGGCCTCGCGCATGATCGGTGAGATGGAGGCCGTGCTCGAGGTCAAGCTGTGTGAAAGGCTGCCGCGCGGCATCACGTTGACGCCGTACGGAAAGGCGCTGGCTAGGCGCGCGCGCTCGATCCTGCTGGAGATGCGCGAGGTCGACCGCGAGATTTCCGAGCTCAAGGCGGGCAAGGGCGGTTCGGTGTTCCTGGGTGCCGTGACGGCGCCGGCGATCGAACTGGCGGTGCCGGCGATTCGCGAGATCCGCCGCATCTATCCGCGCATCGAGATCACCATGCAGGTCGAGACCTCCAACGTGCTGGCGCGCGAACTGATCGCCATGCGCCATGACTTCATCATCGCGCGCATCCCCGACGATCTCAATCCACGCCTGTTCGAGTCGCGCGTCATCGGCGTCGAGAAGGCCTGCCTGATCGTGCGCCGGGGCCATCCGCTCACCAAGGGCAAGGTGGTGCGTCTGGAGGAGACCGCCGGCTATGACTGGGTCTTCCAGTCGGGCGGTTCGCCCTTGCGCCAGGCGATGGAGAGCAATTTCCTCAACCGCAACATCGCCCTGCCAGACCGCATCCTCAACACCAGCTCGCTGCTCTTGACCCTGGTCATGGTCGCGCAGTCCGACGCCATCGCGCCGGTCTCGGTCCAGGTCGCGAAATTCATCCAGAATCCCGACGGGCTGGCCGGCGCCATCGACGTCGTCCACACCGAATTCGACATCGAGGTCAGGCCCTACAGCCTGATCACCGTGAAAAACCGCGTGCTGTCGCCGGCCGCCAAGATGCTGCACGACTTCATCCTGCGGGAGGTGGGATAGCGGCCACTTCGGGCATCCTGCCTGACGCACGAGGTCGCTCCCAGGTCCGACCGCCAACGGCGATGCCATCGCCGGCGATAACCTCGGCCCCGGAGCCAGTCGGTCCCGACCTCTGCAACCTAAGGTGAGGGACTATACATTCCTCGAGAGCGCCATATGTTCCTTAGCCAATGAACCTTTCAAACAACGAGCAATGGGGACACATGAAAGGCGTGGCGATATTAACCGAGGCTCGTAGCGGCTCCGAATGGCTTGGCAGTCTCACCAACAGCACCGGCACACTTGGCAATTCGGCCGAATGGCTCGATACCATCAATCTGGGATTCAAGCCGAAATCGTTCGACGAACTTCTTTCCGCTGTGATCGATCGCGGCGGGACGGCGAATGGCAGGTTCGCGGTAAAGTTATTCCCACGGCATCTTCACTGGTCGCAGGCGAAATATGGAGCCGACTTCCTCGCCGAATGCGTCAGTCGCCATGATATGGGATTGGTCCTGCTGGAACGGAGGGACCGCCTTCGTCAAGCAATTTCCCATTGTCGGGCGAAGGCAACCGGCCATTGGAAAAGCACGATGATCGGCGCGGATTTGGTTCCGCAATACGACTTCGCGGGCATCTGCCAGGCCTACTTCCTGATCGAACAGAGCTATGCCTTCTGGGAGGCCTATTTGCGCATAATCAATCTGCCTTACGACCATTTCTTCTATGAAGACCTGTTGGACGATCCTCGTCCTTATGTCGAATCGATGGCCCGGCAGTTGTCGGTTGAAATGCCAGACGGAGAGTTCAAGACGAACTTACGGTTGCAGCGGGACACATACACCGAAGACTGGGTAGAGCGGTTCCAAAATGACGCCAGATCCACGAGCCCATTGGCCCATCTCCCCGAAAACGTGGCGCCGCGCAACATCGACAATCTCGCTCGCTTCCTTCTGAAGAAGCAGATGCGAATCAGCCAAGCGTAGACAGCCTGTTCGGACCTTCCGGAATGTGGGTGCTGGAGCGGGTAGCGAGAATCGAACCCGCGCGTTCAGCTTGGGAAGCTGGCCGGGGCGGCCGTCAACACCCCCGACGCTAAGGCGATCATCAGCAAGCGCTCCCGGGCATGGCCTGCAAAGTTCTAAATCTGCGATCGTATGGAGATCCCGTCTCGTCCGAAGACGTGGACACGCTGTCCAGTCATGGTTACGGGCACGAGGTCGCCGGGACGGACCTGCGGATTGGCCGGCAGCTTGATCGACAACAATTCTTCCTGGCCATCAACGCCAGCATAGGCGATGGTTTCGCTTCCAAGCCGCTCAACGACTGCAATCCTCGCCTGGCAAATCTGCCGACCTTCGCCACCGATGGCCAGACTTTCCGGCCGGATGCCGACCGTCACGTCCTCTCCCGGTTGAGCCGGCACTTCATCGCCGAGCTGCACGGCTATCCCACCGGCCACCGCCATCTGCCGCCCTTCGACGACGTCTATCTTTGCAGCGAGGAAATTCATCTTCGGCGAACCGATAAACTGGGCGACGAAGCGATTTGCAGGGTGTTCATAGAGGTCTATCGGCGCCCCGACCTGTTCGATGCGGCCTGCATTCAGAACCACGATCCGGTCGGCCAGCGTCATCGCCTCGACCTGGTCATGGGTCACGTAGATCATCGTCGCCTTCAGGCGCTGGTGCAGGCGTGCGATCTCGAGCCGCATCTGCACGCGAAGTGCCGCATCGAGGTTGGAGAGGGGCTCGTCGAACAGGAACACGTCCGGGTTGCGGATGATCGCGCGGCCGATCGCGACGCGCTGGCGCTGCCCGCCTGACAGTTGCTTGGGCCGGCGATCGAGAAGCGGCGTCAGCTGCAGGATATCGGCGACCTCGGCGAGCTTTTTTGTAACCTCATCTTTGCCGGCATGCGACAATCGAAGACCGAAGGTGATGTTGTCGGCGACGCTCATATGGGGGAAGAGCGCATAGGACTGGAATACCATGGCGATGCCGCGCCGAGCCGGCGGGACATGGGTGACATCACGGTCACGGATCGAGATCATGCCAGAACTCGTCGTCTCTAGGCCCGAGATCATGCGGAGCAGCGTGGACTTGCCGCAGCCTGACGGTCCTACGAAGACGACAAACTCGCCCGACTGGATGTCGAGTTCGATACCTTTGATGATGTGGACATCGCCGAAGGATTTACGGATATTCTTGAGAGTAAGGGTGCTCATGCGATCTTTCCGGGTCAGCCTTTGACGGCCCCCATGGTCATGCCTTTTATGAAATAGCGCTGGAAGAAAAGGAAAACGATCAGAGTCGGCAGGCTGGCTATCAGCGACAATGCGCCTTGGATGCCCCAAGCGACGCTGTACTGCCCCTGCAGGAACACCAGGCCGAGCATGATCGTGCGCTTGTCGTCGGATTGCGTGAAGATCAGCGGCCAAAGGAAGTCGTTCCAGATCCAGGTGAACTGTAGTGTCGACAGCACTGCCAGCGCCGGCAGGCTGAGTGGCAGGGCGACCTTGGTCAACACCTGCCATTCGCTGGCGCCTTCAATGATGGCGGCTTCCCGGAGCGCCGCCGGCACGGTGGCGAAGAAGTTGCGCATCATCAGCGTGCAGATCGGGATGCCCATGGCGATGTGCACGAAGATCATCGGCCAGAGCGTGTCGAGCAGGCCAAGTCCGTTGAAGAGGCGGAAGAGCGGGATCAAGATCACTTGCGGCGGGAAGAACATGCCGGCAACGATCGCCAGGAACAGGACGTCGCTGCCGCGGAACGGCAGCTTAGCGAAGACGTAGCCGGAGAGGATTCCGAGCACGATAGAGCCTGCTGTCGCCGGGACGGCGATCAACAGCGTGTTTAGGAAATAGGTGTGGATCGCCGGGTCGGCGAGCACGGTCCTGAAGTTGTCGAGATAGAGGCTGGTCGGGAAGCTCCAGAGTTTGCCGAGAGCGATGTCCTCGGTGGTCTTCAGCGACGATAGGAGCACGCCGATCGTCGGGGCAAGGAAGAGCAGCGCGAGCACTGCCAGACATACGAAGATTGCCGCTTGCCACGGGTTGAAGGAGGGCATGGCGGCGGAGGCAAGGCGATCATTCATAGATTTCGTCGACTTTCCTCAACTGGCGGAAATAGGCGAAGATGATAGCGAGCGCGATGAGGAACAGAACGACTGAAATCGCACTGCCGTAGCCCATGTGATATTTCTTGAAGGACTCGTTATACATGTGCATGGCGAGCGTGTCGGAGCTGTTGAAAGGGCCACCGCCGGTCATGATGTAGAGGATGTCGAAGCCCTTTAGCGAGTTGATGACGCCGAGTGCCACCACCACCACGGTGGCCGGACGCAGCAGCGGCAGGACGACTTGCCGGATGCGCTGACCGGAGCTGGCGCCTTCGATATGGCAGACCTCGATGAGGTCAGGCGGAATGGCGGTCAGGCCGGCAAGGAAAATCACCATGGCGAGGCCGGTCTGCTGCCAGGACCAGGCTGCAATCACCGCGTAAAGGGCTGTCCCGGGCTTGGCGAGCCAGGCGAAATGGCTGTTGCCGCCGGTGACCAAGTTGATCGCCGTATTGAGCAGGCCCCAGTCCGGTTGGTAAATCCATACCCAGATCTGTCCCACGACAATCGCCGAGAGGCAGATCGGTAGATAGAAGATCGACTTGAAGACCGAAGCGCCGGGAACCTGCGAGTCGATCAGCAGGGCCAGGACAAGGCCAAGGCCCGTCGGCACGATTACGGCAGCCAGCATCCAGATCACGGTGTTCACCGCCGCTCTCGTGAAAAGCGGATCGTGAAAGATCTGCAGGAAGTTGTCGAATCCCACATACCGATAGTCGGCGCTGAAACCGTTCCAGTTGGTGATGCTGTAGTAGAACGAGCTGAACAGTGGCCAGACCACGAGGATCCCGAACACGGCAAGCGGCGGGATCAGCATCGCCACCCGCCACAGCGTCTTGTCCTTCTCCAAATTCATCTTCCTTCAACCGTCAGTGCCGGCCGATATCATTGAATCGGCCGGCCCCTTTATGACGAGACGTCGCTTACTGCTTGAATGCTGCGGCTGCGGCAGTTTGCGTCTGGTCGAGCATCGACTGGACCTCGCCAGGATTGTCAAGAAACTGGGAGAACATTGAGAGGCCCACTTCAGAGACCGCCGGAGGCGTGGCAAGGTCGTAATTGAAGGCGAAGGCCGGTGCATGCTTCACCACATCGAGCGCGTGCTGCATCACTGGGGTGTAGGTCTTGGGATTGACCTTCTCATTGGCCGACAAGGCTCCTTGGATCGAGGCCCACTTCGCCTGAACGTCGGGCTTGGAGATCATGAATGCGAGGAGCTTCTCGGCTCCCTCCATGTTCTTGGCATTCGCCGCGATTACCAGGCCGTCGACAGGACCGACGGCAGCGCGCGGAACACCTTCCTTGACGGTCGGGAACTCGAAGAAGTCATAGTCGGCATCGGTGAACTTGTTGGTGTTCCAGTAGCCGGTGATCCAGGTGCCCATCAGGGTCATCGCCGCCTCGCCGCGTTGCACCTGGTCGGCGGCGTCCGTCCAGTCATAGGCGTTGGGAGTCTTGGTGAAGTCGCCGGCCTCCAGCAACTGCTTCCAGAGTTCCATGGCCTGCGCGACTTCAGGGTCGGTATAGGAGGCGGTGCCGGCCATTAGCTTTGCGCGATACTCCGGTCCGGCGGTCCTGAGCAGCAGGTAGTCGAACCAGAACTGCGCCGGCCAACGGTTCTTCGAGCCGAGCGCGATCGGCGTGACGCCGGCTGCCTTCAGCTTGTCGCACATCGCCTTGAACTCGTCCCAGGTCTTCGGCATTTCGGTGATACCGGCCTTTTGCAGGATCTTCTTGTTGTAGAAGATGCCGGCATAGTGATAGCCAAACGGGATCAGGTAACGGTGGCCGTTATAGAGGGTCGCGCCGTCGGCGATCGGCTTGGCGACAATCGCGTCGAGATCGGCGGCCTTCCACATGTCGTCGATCGGATGCAGGCTCTTCGAATTGATGATGAACTGTGTCTTTGCGCCCGCCCAGTAGCTGAACACGTCGGGCAGGTTGCCACCGGCTGCCCGCACCAGGATGCCGGTCTTGAAGTCCTCGTGTCCGATCGGGCTGTCCTTCACCGTGATGCCGGTTTCCTTGTTGAATTCGGCGAAGATCTGCTTGAGGCCGTCGAGGCCGAGATCGCCGGTGAAATAGTGGCTGATGGTGACTTCTCCGCCTGCAAGGACCTGCTGAACCGGCAGCGCGGCCATGAGGCCGGACGCCAGCACCGAGACCATCAAGGCGCGTCGTGTTGTTTTGAACATCTGTTCCTCCCTCGGACCGCCAAACTAAAAGTTTGACAATGTTAAACTATGTGCGCAGCACGAGAATATGAAAGTCAGGGATTTGCCATCCTGTCAATAAAAAGTGTTGCATACGGCTATTTTTTCTGAATTATCACTCTCATACGAAGCGATTGTCGATTATTTGTTGCCCTATGTTTAACTTGTGGTTTGCATATGTTAAACAAGGGTGTGGCAACAAAAGATCCCGAGACGAAAAAATGAGATTGCTGAAATCATTGGCGCGTGGATTGGAAGCCCTCGACTACCTGGTCGCCCAAGGCGGACCGGTCAGGTTGACCGAGCTTGCTTCGGCGCTCGGCGTCGACAAATCCAACGCCTCGCATCTGCTTCAGACCCTTGTGGCGGGCGGCTATGCCGACCAGGTCGAAGGTCGGCGCTACCAGGCCTCGGCCAAGGTGGCAACCGATCCGTCGCCTTCCCTCGAGGACATCATCGACGTTCGCGATCGACTGCGTCCGGCGCTGGCCGCGCTCGTCGAGGAAACCCGCGAATGCGCCCATGTGGCTGTGCTGGTCGGCAGCCGCGTCTGGTATATCGACCAGATCGCCTCGCCGCTGCCGTTGAAGGTTGACCATCCGATCGGGTCCCTTGCGCCCCTGCACTGCACGGCCCTGGGTAAGGCGTTTCTCGCCTTTGGCGGTGCAAATCCGCCGTCAAAGTTCGAGCAGCACACGCCAAAATCGATCGTTACCCAGCTTGCGCTGAATGCCGAGGTCGCCGCGACCCGTAAGCGAGGCTTTGCGCTTGATGACGAGGAATACACGCTCGGCATACGTTGCGCCGCCGTGCCGATCTACAACACGCGTGGACAGATGGTGGCGGCGATTGGCGTGTCCGGTCCCACCGCACGTATCGACGATATTCGTTTCGCCGAACTCGGCCAGACCGTGTTGGCACAAATCGACAAGATCAAACCTGGGGTATTGAATGTTTTATGACCGCTTGCGCGTGGCCATGATCGGCACGGGCCGGATTTCCGACCTGCACGCAATCGAATATTGCCAGAACCCTCACGCGGAGATCGTCGCGCTCTGCGATCGGGATACGGAATCGGCAAGAAGCCGGGCATCAGCCTGGGGCGTCGAGAATGCACGGATCGTCGAAGATTACAGGACCATCCTGGCCGACCCGGAAATCGACCTGGTCGAAATCCTGCTGCCGCACCACCTGCATTGCTCGGTGACGCTCGCGGCGATCGAGGCGGGAAAGGTCGTGTCGCTGCAGAAGCCGATGTGTGTCGATCTCGCCGAAGCGGATAAAGTGGTGGAGGCTGCCGCGAACGCCCGCGCACCGGTCAAGGTGTTCGAAAATTTCATCTTCTATCCTCCCGTGATGAAGGCGAAGTCGCTCGTGGATGAAGGCGCGATCGGCACCCCTCTCACCATCCGTATCAAGAGCAATCCCGGCCGGTCGCAGACAGCCTGGAACGTCCCGCATGCCGCGGACGCCTGGCGGCAGGAGCGGTCGCAGTCTGGCGGCGGGCCGCTGGTGTTCGACGACGGCCATCACAAGTTCGCGCTCGCCTGGCACTTCATGGGCAATCCGGAAGAGGTGCATGCCTTCATCGGCGAGACGCAGCGGCAGGACGGGTTCTGTTTCGATGCCCCGGCCATGGTCTCGTTCCGGTTCCCCGGCAACCGCATGGGCAATCTCGAAGTAGTCTATTCACCTGAACTCGACATCATCACCCGCCACTATGCCCAAGACGATCGTGTCGAGATCACCGGCACCAAGGGCGTCATGTGGATCAATTGCGGTCACGGCCGCCTTGGCGATCCCCCGCCGCTCGCCCTCTATCGGGACGGCGAACTCCGCACTTTCCACGGCATGGAAACCGGCTGGGAGGCGAGCTTCGTGCACTCGACACGGCATTTCATCGAGGCGTTGCGCAGCGGCACGGCTCCTTCTCTGACCGCTGGCGAAGGCCGTCAGGTGCTCCGGTTCGCGCTGGCAGCTGAAGAGTCGGCGCGCACCGGCAAGACAGTCGAGCTCAGGTGAGGGATGGCCGTGCTGCAGACCGAGGCCAACTCAGGCTCCGATATTTCCGCAGCGCGCCTGGCAGGGCGCATCGCTGCCACCGGCGGCTTTGAGCAAGCGCTTGCCGCCGGCCTGTTCTCGACACCTCACCGGATCACGTTGAGCGAGGCACTCGTGCTCGGCCTTCTCAAGCAGGGGGTGAGCAAATATTTTGCTATCTTCGGCCACGGTTCGACCGCGCTTGCCGAGACCTTGCGCGTCTATGAAATCCATGGACTTGTCAGCGTCTGGCAATGCCGCAACGAGGTCGAGATGGCGCATGCCGCCACCGTGCTTCGGTGGGCCTATGGCGAACCCTCGGCCGTCGTGACCTCCATCGGGCCCGGCGCATTACAGGCCATGGCCGGGTCGCTCGCTGCCGCCTCGAATGGGATTGGCGTCTATCACCTCTATGGTGACGAGACGACACATGGCGAAGGCTACAATATGCAGCAGGTGCCGAAACAGGAGCAGATGCTCTACGGCCGGATCACCGCGCTGATGGGACGCTCCTATGTGCTGCATACGCCCGACGCGTTGCGCGACGCCTTGCGCCGCGGCGCGGCGACCGTGTTCCATGATTTCAAGGCTGGCCCGTTCTACCTGCTGCTGCCGATCAACACGCAGCCGAAGGAAGTCGACATCCGGATAGAGACGCTGCCGGCGGTGACGCCGATCACGCCTTCGGCCCCGGCCGCAGCGGCCTCGCTCGACCGAGCCGCGGAGCTGATCCGCGCGACCGCACGCATTGTCGTCAAGGCCGGTGGCGGCAGCCGCGGCCATGCCGAAGCTGTGCGGCGCTTCGCCGAAGCTTCCGGTGCCGCCGTCGTGCTGAGCCCCGGATCAACCGGCGTCGTGCCGGACGATCATCCGCAGAACATGCATGTTGGCGGGTCGAAGGGTTCGATCAGTGGTAACTGGGCCATGGAGCATGCCGAACTGTTGGTCGTCGTCGGCTCGCGCGGCGTCTGCCAGTCCGATTGCTCTGGAATTGGCTATCCCCGGGTCACCAATGTCATCAACGTCAATGCCGATCTCGACGACGTTCAGCACTACAACAACACGACAGCGCTGCACGGCGACATCGGCGCCATTCTCGCAGCGCTTACGGCACGCCTCGACAGTGCAGGGTTGTTGGTGGACCACGCTCGGCAGGCCTGGCTCGCCGATTGCCTGGCCGAAAAGCGGCGGTGGGGCGCTTTCAAGAGGGTGCGCTACGAAGCGGCCCCGATCATCGACGCAGTCTGGGGACGGCCGGTGTTGACCCAGCCGCGCGCCATCAAAGTGGTCGCCGATTTTTGCAAGGCCAATGGCGCGCTCAAGCTGTTCGACGCCGGCGATGTCCAGGCGAACGGTTTTCAGGTCGTCGAGGACGAACGGCCTGAGGACACGATCACCGAAAGCGGTGCGTCCTACATGGGCTTTGCAGTCTCGGGATTGCTCGCCGCCGCCGTGGCGGACAAGCCGCGTTACACGGTCGCCTTTACCGGCGACGGATCGTTCATGATGAACCCGCAGATCCTGGTCGACGGTGTCGAACATGGCCTGCATGCCACGATCGTCCTGTTCGACAATCGTCGGATGGCGGCGATCACCTCCCTGCAGCTTGCCCAGTATGGCCGCGAATTCCGCACCAATGACAGCGTTGCGGTCGATTATGTCCGGTTCGCCGGTGCGATTGAAGGCGTGCTGGCGCTCGACGGCGGCAATTCACCCGACAGCCTGCTGGACGCATTGAGGCGGGCACATGCTTATCGGGGACTGAGCGTGGTGCATGTGCCCGTTTATTTCGGCGACGATCCGGTCGCCTCCCTGGGCGCCCATGGTTCCTGGAACGTCGGCAACTGGGTTGCCGACGTCGAAGAAGCCTACCGGGTGGCGACGATATAGGAACTTCCCCCATGTACGAGAACTATGGCCTTTTTATCGAGAACCGATGGCGGCCCGCCGGTTCCGGCGAAACCCGCGCGGTCGTCAGCCCCGTCACCGGCGAACCGGTCGGTCACGTGCCGAACGCCGCCGCAGGAGACATCGACACGGCGCTGGCGGGCGCAGAGGTTGCTTTCAGCGTCTGGCGCGCCGTTCCGGCCTGGGAGCGTGGCCGCACTCTCGCCAAGGCGTCATCGCTGATCCGCATGCGCGCCGATGCGATCGCTCGGATGATCAGCACCGAAACGGGAAAACCTCTCGCCGAGTCGATGGGTGAAATCAACGCCACGGCCGACCAGTTCGAATGGTATGGTGAGGAAGCCAAGCGCATCTATGGCCAGATCATTCCGGGCCGCAACGCCACCGACCGCATGTCGGTGACATACCAGCCGGTCGGTGTCTGCCTTTCATTGTCTGCCTGGAATTTTCCTGCTCTGCTCCCGGGCCGAAAGATCGCCGCGGCACTTGCTGCGGGATGTTCGGTTGTTGCGAGGCCGGCGTCGGAAGCGCCAGGCGCATGCTTTGCCATCGCACAGGCGCTGATGGATGCCGGCCTTCCCTCCGGCGTCCTGACGATCCTGACTGGCGATCCAGGGCCGATCTCCGAACGGCTGATCGCTTCGCCTGTTGTCCGCAAGGTCTCGCTGACGGGATCCGTCCGGGTTGGCAAGCATATCCTGTCGCTCTGCGCTGCGGGCATGAAGAAGGTCACGATGGAGCTTGGCGGCCATGCGCCGGTGATCGTCCATGCGGACGCCGATCCGGTCGCGACGGCGGAACGGGTTGCTGCGGCGAAATTCCGCAACGGCGGGCAGGTGTGCATTTCACCCAGCCGCTTCTACGTGCATGTGAAGATCAAGCGCGAATTCGAAGCCGCTTTCAAATCATTTGCCGAGAAACTCGTCATCGGCGACGGACTTTCGGAAGGCGTCACCATGGGGCCGCTCATCCGCCCTAACGCGGTCGAACAGTCGCTTGGACTTGTCGAGGACGCCGTTAAGCACGGGGCGAAGCTCCTGACCGGCGGGCGCCGGCCAAGCCAGTTCAACAAGGGCAACTTCCTGGAGCCGACGGTACTGACGGACGTGCCCGACGAGGCGCGGATCATGCAGGAGGAACCGTTTGCGCCGGTCGCTCCGATTGCCGGGTTCTCCCGGCTCGAAGACGTGATCTGTCGCGCCAACAGCGTGCCTTTCGGCCTCGCTTCCTATGTCTTTACGCATGATGATGCGCTCGCGGCGCTCACGGCAGAGGGCATCGATGCAGGCATGGTTGGCGTGAACGAAACCATGCTGGCAACCGCGGAGGCGCCGTTCGGCGGCATCAAGGAGAGCGGCTTCGGCCGGGAAGGCGGCTCGCTCGGAATCATGGACTATCTCGAGCCGAAATATATCCGGCACCGGCTGGCAGTGAGGGGTGCCGTCTGATGGTCGACAGGCATGAAGGCCTTACCGGCGGCCTCACCAACTACGGCGACCGGGAATTTGCCCGCTATCTGCGCCGTTCCTTCGCGAAATCGATGGGCTACACCGACGCGTCGCTCGACAAGCCGATTGTCGGCATCTGCTATACGGAAAGCGGCTTCAACAACTGCCACCGCCATTTTCCCGAGCTCCTGGAGGCGGTGAAACGGGGCGTGCTCGCTGCCGGCGCCCTGCCGGTGCCGTTTCCAGTGATTTCACTCGGCGAAGTTTTCCTCAGTCCGACCAGCATGCAGTTTCGCAATCTAATGGCCATGGATGTCGAGGAAATGATCCGCGCCCAGCCGATGGATTCGGTCATCCTGATGGGAGGTTGCGACAAGACCGTGCCGGCGCTGCTGATGGGCGCGGCCTCGGCCGGCAAGCCTGCGGTTCTTCTGGTGGCAGGTCCGATGATGACTGGGCGGCACAAAGGTGAAAGGCTGGGTGCCTGCACAGATTGCCGCCGCTTCTGGGGGCAGTATCGTGGTGGCACCATCGATGAGGCCGAGATCAACCAGGTCGAGGGACGTCTCGCCGTGACGGCCGGCACCTGCGCTGTGATGGGAACAGCCAGCACCATGGCGCTGATCGGCGAAACGCTCGGCATGTGCTTGCCAGATACGGCGGCCATCCCAGCCGTGCATGCCGATCGGCTGCGGGCTGCTGAGGAGACCGGCGCGCTTGCCGCGCGGCTCGTCGGCTCGAATCAGACGCCGGACAAGATCGTAACCGCGGCTTCCGTGGAAAACGCGATGCGGGTGCTGCTGGCGGTGTCAGGTTCGACAAACGCGCTGATTCATCTGACCGCAATAGCCGGCCGGTTGGGGATCGATGTCGATCTCGACCATTTCAACAGGCTCTCCGACGAGACGCCGGTCGTGGTCAACCTCAAGCCCGTCGGGCAAGGTTACATGGAAGACTTCCACACGGCGGGCGGGCTCGAGGGCGTGTTGCGCGCGATTGCACCACTGCTTGATCTCAATGCGGTCGACATTACCGGGCAATCGATGGCGGAGCGGCTGGCGAAGCCGTTGTCCGACCCGATCGACCGGACCTATATCCGTTCCGCCGAGGATCCCATTGAGCGGGCGGGCGGACTTATCGCGCTCAATGGATCACTGGCGCCGGGTGGTGCCGTGCTGAAACGTGCCGCAGCAACGCCTGGACTGCTCGAACACGAGGGCCGCGCAGTTGTGTTCTCATCGCTGGATGATCTCGCGGCCAGGATCGACGATCCCGATCTCGATGTGAACGCCGACGACATACTGGTCCTGCAGAACGCCGGCCCGAAAAGCCCTTCCGGGATGCCGGAAGCCGGCTATCTGCCGATTCCGAAAAAGCTCGCACGGCAGGGTGTCAAGGACATGGTGCGAATCTCGGACGCGAGAATGAGCGGCACCGCCTTCGGCACGATCGTGCTGCATGTCACGCCGGAGGCAGCTTTGGGCGGTCCTCTCGCGCTTGTATGCAACGGCGATCGTATCCGGCTCTCGGCCAGGGACAAACGGATCGATCTGCTTGTCGACGAAGCCGAACTCGCTCGGCGCAAGGTCGAATTCCGACCGGACGCGGATGTCCCGGCGCGGGGTTACCAGGCGCTCTACCGCCGCTCGGTGCTGCCTGCCACGCTCGGATGCGATTTCGACTTTCTGCGCGCCGCAAGCTCGACGGGGGCAGAAGGAGAACCTAGCCTGTAAAACCGGCTCTCGGCCAAAGGTGCCGGATCAACATCGATCCCTTGTAGGATAAGCTGGAGCGGGTAGCGGGAATCGAACCCGCGCGTTCAGCTTGGGAAGCTGACAGGCTACCATTACATCATACCCGCGTGAGCCCTCGTTATCATGACGGCATGCCTTGGGGCAATCGCCAAAGCGGCATTCGCGCTGGCGCTGCGGGATCAGGCCCCGGGCAGGTAGATCACCGCATAATCGTCCGAATAGGCGCGCTTCCAGCCCAGTTCGTCGAAGAAGGGAATGCGGCTGTCGCCGGCCGACAGCAGCGCCCAGCCTATGGCGTATTTCTTCAGCTGGGCCTCCAGCAGCGGCTTGCCGTCGCTGTGCCCCATCTCGTCATCGGTCTTCGTGAAGCCGCCCAGGAACAACTGGTCCGTCCGTCCGTCGATGTAGGTCTTGATCCCGTGGAAAATCAGCGTGCCGCCGAAATTGTAGGAATTCAGCACGTTGCCGGACAGATGATGGTTTTCGGCGAATGCCAGCGCGCCGCTGGCCGACGTCTTCTGGCTCGGCGCGACCTGATACACGCTGCCAAGCACCAGGGCCGCACCGACCAGCAGGACGGTTGCCGCGCCGCAGATCGGGTAGAACCGCCTGGCGAAGAATTCTTCCAGCCCGTCGCGCTTTTCCGCCAGCCATGCGGTCGCTGAAAGCGAGGGGTATTGCCGCGCCACCTCGACCGCGATCACGAGCGGAACCAGCAGGAAGAACAGATACACGAAGCGCATGTGGCCGAGGAACATATGCAGGGTGAAGATGATGAACAGGGCCTTGGGCCAGCCAATCCGCAACCGCGATACCAAAAGCCCGAAAAGCGCCACCAGCATCGCGACTTCCTGAAAAGGCTGTTCCTGAGCATTGAAGGGCCGCCACTCGAGGATCAGTGGCACGGCCTCATTGCCATAGGCGACGGTGAGCGTGGCCAGGATCGATTTCACGCCATAGGGATGCAACAGGCTGACCAGTGGGCAGAGCAGGCCGAACGCGACCCATTTCGCCAGGAGGACGGGTTTCGACAGGCCGATGCGCGCCAGCAGATCGAGACCGGCAAAGGCGGCGATGACGAAGCCCAAGGTGAAGGTGGCGTGTAGGTTCGCCCACAGCACGACAAGCACAAGCAGCCACCAGGGCGGGGTTTTCTCTTCTTGCGCCGCACGAAACAGCATCGCCGTCCAGATGACGATGATCGGCAAGGTGAAGACGTGGGGGCGCGCCGTATAGATCGGGTCGATCAGGAAGGCCACGACGAACGCCAGCGCTATCGCCAATATAGGCTTCAGCCAGGCGCTGAGAAACCATCCCATCAGGAAGACCGTCAGGCCGACCGTGGCGATGATCAGCGTGACCACCCCGTTCCAGCCTCCCGCCCGGTAGGCAAGCGCCAGCAGGACCTGCCCAAGCCATTCCTTGGCGATCCATGGCTGGCCGGCAAAAGTGTGGGAGTAGGGGTCAGCCGTCGGAAACGTCCGGTTTGCCAGGAAATCCAGTCCGACCTTCACTTGCCACCAATTGTCGGGATCCTGCAGGAGGGCGCTGGCAAAGGCAGCCAGTACCGCCGCTATGACGCAGGCAACCAACAGGCAGAATATCAACCTGGCCCGCTGTGCGTCCTCGAGCGACGGCGTTGCCGGCACGATTGCTTCCGCCTGGCTCATATGGCGGCTCCAGGCCATTTCGCGTTCACTGCGGTCGAGGACTCGGGATCATTTCCCGCCAGATGGACAAACGGGTTTTCGATGAAGGTCCCTTGGCGGTTGAGGAAGAAGCCGGGGACAAGGCCAGCAGCATTGGAAACGATGTCGCCAAGGCCCGGCGCGAGTCCGGCCAGGATGACCGCGTATCCCAGCGCCGTGTTCAACAACCCGACGGCGCCAGATCGCAGCATCCTCGGATCGTCAAACGGCAGGCTTGACCGCATGCGCAAAATACTGGGCTCCGACAGGAATCTTGGTGAGGAAGCGCTCGAACGGCCTCAGCCTGGCAAGCAGCCGGGGAAAGAAAATCCGGTAGATGATGCGGGTGTTGGAAAGGCCCGCTGCGGCCATCCGCTTGCGCATCTCGCGGGAGTCGATCAAGACCGCGTTCTCGTCGAAAGCGCAATTTCTCACCGCGTGGGTGGTCAGCGGGTTCCACGGATTGTGTTCGAAAAGAAAGAAGCTGCCGCCATCGGCCAGCACTCTGCCGATCTCCGCGAGCAATCCAATCTGCAGGTCCTCGGGAATATGATGGAAGACGCAAGCCGCGAAGGCCAGGTCGAAGCTGCCGTCGGCAAACGGAATTGTCTTGCCGTCGAAATGCGTGAACGAGGCCTGGCCGGGAAAGCGCTTGCGGGCGATGTCGAGCGATTCCCGCGAAGGATCGAGCAAGACGATCTCGCTGTCTGGAAACGCCTTGCGCATATGGCCGAGCGAATTGCCGACGCCAGCGCCGAAGTCGAGTATCCGTCGCGGTTTCACACCGGCCCGCCGCAGCGTCGCGGCAACGTCGTCGATCTTGTACTTGGCGAAGAAGTCTGGCGTTTCGCCGCTCAGCCTTATGCTCGCGGCATGCTGTTCCTGATACTCGCGCGCAAACTGGTCGAACTCCGCCTCAAGCACGCGCGGCCCTCTTTGCCATCTCCTGCAGGCGATGGACTGGCAAGTCGTTGTCCTCGGCTGCCTGGCCGCGCGAAACAATCTCGTTGACGAAGTAGAGCGGCCGCCGCTTTGTCTCCATGTACATGCGCCCGAGATACTCGCCGAAGATGCCAAGCACCATGAGCTGGACGCTGCCGAGGATCAGCATGATCGCGGCAAGGCTCGTCCAGCCGGGCAACACGTTTCCGGCGGTCCATTCGAACAGGGTGTAGCCGAGCACGACCAGCCCCAGAAGTCCGAACATCATGCCGAGCAGCGAGGCGAACCGCAGCGGTGCGATGGAGAAGCTGGTCATCGCGTCGATCGCCAGGAGAACCATCTTCTTCAGCGGATAGTGGGTGGTGCCGGCAAAGCGCCGGTGTCTTTCATAGGGAAAGGCCACCTGTTTCAGCCCGATCCAGCTCACCATGCCGCGAATGAACCTGTAGCGTTCAGGCATTGCGTTGAGATGGTCCAAAGCGCGGCGGCTCATCAGCCGGAAATCGCCGGAATTCGGCGCTATGTCGACGTCGACCATTCGCCCCAGCAAGCGATAGAACATCGAGGCCGAGGCCAGCTTGAACCAGCTCTCACCGTCGCGCGTCAGCCGTTGGCCGTAAACGACATCGAAGCCTTCATTCATCTTCGCCATCATCGCGCCGAGCAGTTCCGGCGGATCCTGCAGGTCGGCATCGAGAATGAGAATGCGCTGGCCGCGGCAGAATTCGAGCCCCGCGCTCAACGCGATCTGGTGGCCGTAGTTGCGGGCAAGGTCGATGGCGACGACATGGTCGTCCTTTTCGGCCAGCTGGAAAATGGCTTCGCGCGTGCCGTCGGTCGCGCCATCGATGACCAGCACGACCTCGTAGGAAGGGCCGTGTTCCAGGCATGCGGCCGTCACCCGCCGATGAAGTTCGGCTACCCCATCCAGTTCATTGTAGCACGGGACGACCACCGACAACATGACGGCGCGTCGCGTGGTGATGTTCTGCGTTTCCACCAAAAGCCTGGCTCCCGCTATTCGACTGGGGATAGCGGCAATTGGTTAGAAAACAGATAAGCCGGCGGCATCGACCGTGGCCGCGGGCTGCGTGCCCTTTTCCGCCATGCGTTTTGACGCCATGAGCCCGTCACGAACGAACCGGCAGCTCCATGCGGATGCGGGCGCCACGCCAAGACCCCGCCAATATCCGGATGGTGCCGTCATGCAGAAGGGCGATCTGCCTGGCAAGGTTCAATCCCAGACCCGCTCCGCGCGACTGCGGCTGCAAACGGTAAAAGGGCTCGAAGACATTCTCGTGCTCCTCCACCGGAATACCCGGGCCTTCATCGCGGACTTCGACACCGCCGGCGGCGTCGACCGCTATCGTGATCGTGCCGCTGCCACCGCCATGGTCGATGGCATTGCGGACAAGATTTGCGAGCGCACGTTCGATCTGCAGGACGTTGACCTCGACACGGGCCGTGTTGGGCGCGGGTTCGAAGGCAAGGTCGTAGCCGGCCTCGATGGCGAGTGGGGCGAAGTCGGCGGCGACCCGGCTGCCGAGGTCGGTGAGATCGATGATCCGGCACTGGTCCGCCGGGCGGTCGAGCAACTGGTGATCGAGCAGTTGTTGCGCAAGATGCGACAGGCGTTCGATGTCGTGCAGCAGGCGCGCGCTCTGCGGCTCCTGCTTCAGCAATTCGGCGCGCGTGCGCAGGATGGCGATCGGCGTGCGCAGTTCATGTGCCGCGTCGGTGAGGAAGCGGTTGTGCCGGTCGTAACCTTGCGCAAGGCGGGCCAGCGCCTGGTTGAAGGCATGCACCAGCGGCGCGATTTCCTGAGGCACGTTCTTGACCGGCAACTGCATGGCGCGGGTACCGATATCGATGCGCGCTGCCTGGCGGGCGGTTTCGACAAGCCCGGCAAAGGACCGGCGCACCACCGCAGGTGTCGTCACCAGGGTCGTGGTTCCCATGACAAGCACAATCGGCAACAAAAGGATGATGATGATGACCGCAAGTGCTGGAAGCGCTTTCTCCCAGTTCCTGCTGCCGTCGGGATTCCTGGCGACGTCGACAGTGGCTGAAATGTTGACTTCGAGGCCATCGGTTTCGTTCCGCGACGACCGTGTCGCGGCGAGGATCTGGACCGTGCCGGCCTTGGTCGAAACCTTTTCGAGATAGGCCTCGGGCCTCAAATCGTCTTCGGAAAATCCGATGGTGGCATGATCGGCCTCGCCCAGCAGGTCACCAAAATTCCTGGCGTAGACATCAGGGATGTTGCCGAAGCGGACGCTCTGGCCGCTGCCGTCACGAACGATGTACCAGACATTGGGGAAACCCTGGCGAAAGGCCGCCAATTCGCCGGTTTCATGGACGATCAGTCTGCCGTTGCCATCACGGTCGACCGCCCCCCTGATGGCGGCAACGGCGGCCTCGTTGTCGATCAGCAGCCGCGGATTGGCGATCCAAAGCGCGGCCGCGGACAGCACGATGAAGATGAGAAGTGTCGCCGCCTGCAGCAGGATCAACCGCCGCACCAGGACCCACTGCAGCGAGCGCGCGCGCACCTTCTTCACGAGGCTGCCCGCAAGAGATAACCGAGGTTGCGGATCGCCCTGATCTCGATGCCGGCTGCGACATCGTCAAGCTTGCGGCGCAGCCGCGAAATATGCGCATCCAGCGCATTGGAGCCGATCTCGTCGTCGAGGGCGTAGACGGCTTCTTCCAAGGCGCCGCGCATGATGGTCCGGCCCGGCCTGCGGATGAGCGTTTCCAGCACCAGCCGTTCTCGCCGTGGCAGTTCCAGCGCCTGGTCCTCGACCAGCGCCTCGCGATGGCGGAAATCATAGGTGAGGCGGCCGACCACCGTCTGGTTGGCGCGTGTGGTGAACGAGCGCCGGTGCAAGGCATTGAGCCTGGCAACCAGTTCCACCGTGGCGAACGGCTTGACCATGTAGTCGTCGGCGCCGGCGTCGAGCCCGGCCACGCGGTCGTCGAGGCCGCTGAGCGCGGTCAGCGCTATCACCGGCACATCCAGATGCAGGGCCCGCAGGCGCGGTATCAGGCTGAGGCCGTCGCCATCCGGCAGGCGGCGGTCCAGCACCACGGCGTCATGATAGCCGAGCCGCGCCACGGCCTCGGCATCGGCCAGTGTCGCGGCGTGGTCGACGATGATGTCCTGGCGCTCGAGCGCCGTCTTCAGCACCGAGGCCATTTCCGGTTCGTCCTCGATCAGCAGGATGCGCATGCGCATTCCCTTTCATGGGCAACCAGACGGGCACAGGCAACCGGACGGGATCCCGGGCTCTGGCAATTCATTCGCATTCCAGCTTCGGTTGGCGAAAATTGGTGATGAACCAGCGGCCGCCCGAGGCGCGGGCGTAGAACGTGTAAAAGCATTCCTGACGCTCGACATAGCCAGGCGTTTCGGTCTCTTCGTAGACCGTTCCGTGTTTTGTGTGGCGAACCTCGCCACTGGAGGTTCCGGAAACCGCGTTGGTGGAGATCTTGCGCCACTGATAGGCCCGCTCGCCTTGGCCGAGGTCAACAACAGCGGTTGGCGGACCATAGTCCAGAATGACCGATTCGACCGGCTGCCCGATGTAGTTCTTCATGATGTCGGAGGCACACCCCGTCAGTGCCAGCACGATGGCGACGAAGAACGCCTTTGAGATCCACATAAGACGATTTGTGCCGGGCATGGACATATCTGATTCCCATCATGAAGGTCATCCACGGCACCTAGGGTGCGAAGGTTGCATCGACATTACGGACGACGTGGTGGAGACGGTCTGTTGATGCGCGTCAGCGCCAGCTCGGATAGAGGCACGCAATTGCGCGGCACCCGTTCCCCTATGGTGCCGCGCAAGGTCTGCTTTCTAGAACCGATAGTTGATGCCGGCCTTCAGTTCATGGCTGCCGATCGTCTCCTTGGATTTGCCAAGGGTCGACGTCGTTTCGACGCCGGGCGTCCGGACATAGTCATATTCGACCTTGGCCGAGAGGCCGCCGGCGAAACCCTGCTCGATGCCGGCGCCGACCAGGTAGCCGAGCTTCCATCCATCGGCGCTGCTGACGTTGTCGCCCTTGTCGAATTTGGTGAGGGCAACGCCACCGGTTCCAAACAGCAGCGTCTGGTCGAAGCTCAATCCTGCCTTGGCCTTGGCGGCACCGCGCCATTTTTCCTTGATCCTGCCGCCCTGGACGTCGTGTTCGGCACCGCCCAGATAGGAGCCTTCGATTTCGGCACCCAGCACCCCTGGGCCTACTTGCTGGTTGTAGCCGGCCTGGATACCGCCGCTGAGACCATTCCTGCCGGCAAACGGGTTTGGCATTCCAGTGAACGCCGTGCCGCCATGGACACCGACATAGGCGCCGCTCCACTGGAAGGCGGGGGGATCGTTATAGGTGGGCGAAAGGTCGGCTGCCATCGCCGGCCCGACAAGACACACGGCAAGGGCATTTGCCGTCAGCAGGATCATTGCTTTGGGGGACATTGCATTACTCCAACACGCACGCGCATCCGGCAATCGATACGCAGGTTAACTCCCGTGGAGCCTGACCCCTGGGGCGGTCAGGTTCCGATTTGGTGTCTCTCAGGGATGGTTGCACGGTCCTGGAAACTGGCTCTCGCCAGCTGCGGTGGGGGCCAGAGCTCCGCACGGCCAGTCACCTGAAAGACGTGGATTATCTCGCAGTCGAAAATTGCACGCACATTGCGGGAAACCGAAAACCGAAGGTTTTCTGCTTTATTTTCAATAAATTAAAGCAGTTCTGTTTACCCATATTTAACAATTACGCTCAGCCGGAGGCCCCGCTCCCCGATCATTTGTTCGAGATGTCGGGCTCGCCAGTTGCCCAGCTCTCGCGAAACAGCGTACAAAATCCGCGGGCAATCGGCCTCACAACGAAGGCTGCGGTTCGCGGTGCCCAGGGCAATTCGGGGGAATTTGCTTTTGCGGATCGTCTATTTCCATTCGGACACCCATGCGTACGACAAGGCGATCTATCCCGGTGTCGGCCCCGCCTTCGCCAGGCCGTTCTCCTGGGAGTCCCGGCCGATCAGCCGGATCAGCAAGGGCGATTGCGACTGCGCCATCGTCGACAATCGTCTCGAACCCGGCGATATCGAGCAGTTGACGAGGCATCTGGCACTTCCTCCAAGCCGCAGGCCGCCTCTTTTCTTTCGGGTCAGCGATCCGGATATGCCGGCAACGACCAATCCCTGCACCAGGTTCATTTTTGACTGCGCCGACCATCCCGGTGTTCACTACGCCACGACCTACGATCCCGAAGGTCCGGTGCTGGCGTTTATGCGGCTTCTTCGGGTTTCTCGCGTGGTCCGCCTTCCCTATGCCTACGATTCTTCGCGGGAGATCGACATTCCCCTTGCGGGCCGCCGCCGCAGGATCTTTTTGTCGGGAAGCAACTCCAGAACCTTGTATCCACTTCGATACGCTTTGCGCCGCAGCCGTTCCCGGTTGCCCTGGCTGAGACTGGTCATCGTTGACTTGAATCATCCGGGCTATCCAGAGGACGGGCAGCCACCGCGACACGGCATTACGCATGCGCGGTTCGTGAACTTTGCGGCGCAGTTCACGCACTTCTTCCTTTGCGGCGCGCGCTACAATGTCGAGCTGATGAAATATGTCGAATGTGCCTATGCCGGCTGCGTGCCTGTCGGCGTGCCTGCGACGTCACTGAGCGCGACTGCGGGACAGTACTTTCGACCGTACACCGCCCGCGGGTTCGATCTCCTCAGGGATGTTTGCCAGGCAATGCCGACCCTTGAGGAGCGAGCGGCAGGGTACAGGGCCGCGATGCGTGAATTGAGGGCGCCCGCCCGGATCGTCCGCGATCTTGTGGCTGAGATCAGGAGCATCGGGCCTGGATGACCTCCAAGAATCCGGGGCTACCAGAGGAAGGCCAAATGGCGCCCATTGAACCAGTCGTCAATGCGGTATGGATAGGCGCTTCCCTCGACAATCTGCATGCAGCTTGCCTGCGCTCTTTCGTGCTGGCGGGTCACCGGATGCTTCTTCATTGCTACGACATTCCACGCAACGTTCCCCCCGGCGTGGAGATAGTCGATGCCTCGAACCTGATGCCAAGGGACCGGATCGTCTATTACCGGTCGAACGGAAGCCCGTCGCTTTTTTCGAACCTCTATCGCTTGAAGATCCTGCAAGCCGGGCTGGGGCTGTATGTCGATTGCGACGTGTTTTGTGTCAGACCGATCCCGAAACAGGATTACATCTTCGGCTACCAGACAAGTGACCAGCTCAATGGAGCCGTGCTGAAATTGCCGGTTGGCAGCCGGACGCTGATGGAAGCGCTCAGCATCGCGGAAGATCCCTACTACATCGTGCCGTGGCTCGTCCGCTCGAAACTCCTGCGCTACAAGTTCCGGAAATCCATAGGCCTTCCGATCCATATCTCCAACTACAGCTGGGGCAAGCTGGGACCCGAGGCGATTACCTATTTCACCCGCAAGGCCGGCACCATTCACCTTGCGGCGCCGATCGACGTCTTCTACCCGATCAGTCATCATCAGGTCGCGATGTTGCTGGATCCGGACCTCTCGCTTGCGGACATCGGAACGCCGCGCACCCTATGCATTCACCTGTTCGACCATACGCTCAGCCAGTGGATGAAGGGCCGCGCCATTCCGGCGAGCTCGCCGCTCGGTCAGATGCTCGAGCGGTGCGGACTTCCCGCGGCAGTCACAGCGTAGCAACGCTCCTGGCTCGACGTGCCTGGTTCCACGCGAAGGCCGCGCCGGCTTGATGGATGGCCGGCGAGTGCGTATCTCTGGGGCCTGTTCCCCGAATCGGGGCGACCGAAGCTGGAGACGGGCCTTGTCCGCACTGACGCGCTTTCTCGGCGATTCGCCGCTCAGGGTTATCCTGAAGCTGCTCGTGGTGTCCTTCCTCGTCGGTCTGGTCATGAACGCTTTCGGCTGGTCGCCGATGGACGTGCTCTACGGCATCCAGAAGTTCTTCATCGACCTATGGAACCTGGGCTTCCACGCCCTTGATCGCTTCCTTGGCTACATCCTGCTGGGTGCGGCAATCGTGGTGCCGGCCTTTATCCTGCTCAGGATCGCCAACTACCGCAAATGAACCGTCAGGCATAACCCGAAGCCACCTCGAACAGGATGGCGTGCCGCGCCGCAAGCGCGGCCACATCGGTCGAATAGCCCCCGCCAATGACGCCGCAGACAGGAATGCCGAGCGCGCGAAAGTGGCGGATAACCATCTCGTCGCGGGCGCGAAGACCGTCATCCGACAGCGACAGCCTGCCCAGCCGGTCCTCGGCATGGACGTCGACGCCGGCATTGTAGAACACGATATCCCAGCGCGCTTTGGCGGCCAGCTCCGGCAGGATACCGCCAAGCCTCTCGAGATAGGCGGCGTCACCGGTGCCGTCGGGCAGTGCGATGTCGAGGTCGGAGGCGATCTTGCGCACGGGGTAGTTGCGGTCGCCATGCATGGAAAAGGTGAGCGCGCGTGGCTCATCGCTCAGAATATCCGCCGTGCCGTCGCCCTGATGCACGTCGAGATCGACGACCAGGATTTTTTGTGCCGTGCCTTCGGACAGCAACATCAACGCGGCGACGGCGACATCGTTGAAGGTGCAGAAGCCCGCGCCTTGCGCGCGCCGCGCATGGTGGCTGCCGCCGGCGGTGTTGCAGGCGATGCCGTGCCGCAAGGCGAGCCGCGCCGCCAGCATCGTGCCGCCGGTGGCAAGCCGCGCGCGCAGCGAGACGCGGGGACTGACCGGGAAACCAATCTCGCGTTCGATCTTTTCGGGTACCGTGCAGGCCAGCACCTGATCGACATAGTCCGCCGCGTGGGCAAGCTTCAGCCATGGCGCTGGTGCGGCTTCGGCGCTGTTGAGCGCGTTGGGTTCGGCCAGTCCGCGTGCGCGCAAGGCGTCCATCAGCAACGGGTACTTGCTCATCGGAAAGCGATGGTTGACGGCGAAGCCGGCGTCATAGTCGGGGTGATGGACGATCTGCAGAGGCATGAGAGCTCGCGCCAGGGTCAGGGAATCGATTGGCCGTTATCGGATGAATGATTGCGCGATGCGAGCAAAGTGGGGCACATCGGGTGCCCGATCAAGCCGCAAACAGCAAGGCAGAAGACCTTTGGACGAGGGTGCAATCCCAGCCGACGCGAGATCCTTTGTCGTCACCAACCGTTCCGTGCTCGCCATCGCGGTGCCGATGACGCTTGCCTATCTGACGACGCCGCTGCTCGGCCTGGTCGATACGGCGGTTGTGGGACAGTTCGGCGACGCCGCCTTGCTCGGCGGCCTGGCGGCCGGCGCGCTTGTTTTCGACGTGGTCTTTACCACCTTCAATTTCCTGCGTTCGGGAACCACCGGCCTTGTCGCGCAGGCTTTCGGGCGCGGCGACGCCCTGGAGGAACAGGCGGTGTTCTGGCGCGCCGTGCTGATCGCGGTCGTCGCTGGCATCATACTCGCCGCGCTTGCTCCTCTGGTCGCCATCGCCGGACAAAAATTCATGGGTGCCGAACCGCGCGTCAGCGAGGCGATGGCCGTCTACATCCGCATCAGGCTGCTCGCGGCACCCTTCTCGCTGATCAACTATGCCATCCTCGGCTATGTCTTGGGGCGCGGCGAAGGCGGGCTCGGACTGGTCCTGCAATTGGTCCTCAACGGCATCAACATCGCGCTCTGCTTCCTGCTCGGCCTGGAACTCGGCTGGGGTGTCGCCGGCGTCGCCTGGGCGACCGTCACCGGCGAGTTCCTTGCCATGCTGCTTGGTCTCGCCATCGTTGTCAGACGGTTCCGGGCGACGCCGCCCTTGCCGCGCCATCGCCTGCTCGATGTGGCCGCCTTCCTGCGCATGCTGTCGCTCAACCGCGACATCATGATCCGCTCGTTCTCGCTGCTTGCCGCCTTCGCGCTGTTCACCCGCCAGGGTGCGCAGTTCGGCACGGTGACGCTGGCCGCCAATGCCGTGCTGATGAATTTCTTCCTCGTCGCCGGCTATTTCCTCGACGGCTTTGCCACGGCCGCCGAACAGCTCGCCGGCCGTGCCGTCGGCGCTCGTGCGGCCATCCCCTTCCGTCAGGCCGTCAGGCTGACCTTGTTCTGGGGGTTCGGGCTGGCCGGGACTGCGACCCTCGTGCTGCTGATGGCCGGGGCCAATCTGGTCGCCCTCGTCACGACGTCGGAGGAGGTCCGGTCAGTGGCCGACATCTACCTGCCGTGGGCGGCGTTCACCGCGCTGAGCGGTGTGTTGGCGTTCCAGATGGATGGCGTCTTCATCGGTGCGACCTGGTCGCGCGACATGCGCAACATGATGCTGCTGTCGTTCCTGGCTTTCGTGGCCGCGCTGCTCACCCTTGCGCCCGCATTCGGCAATCACGGCCTGTGGGCGGCGCTGCACGTCTTCCTGCTCGCGCGCGGCTTCAGCCTGCTGGCCATTCTGCGGCTGCGGCTGCGGACGGTGTTCAGCTGAGTGGCTTCGTCGCCCATTGATCGAGGTGGCCGTCGCGCAATTCGCGAATTGACTTGAGCCGCGACGTTTCGACAATGCGTGCCATTCCGGCGACGATCCGGCCCGGCAGTGCAGGGCCGGCATAGATCATGCTGGTGTAAAGCTGGACGAGATCGGCTCCGGCAAGGATTTTTTCAAGCGCCGTATCGGCGGAATCGACGCCACCGACGCCGATGATGGCAAGCTCGGGTCCGAGCAATTTGCGCATCCTGGCCAGTACGATGGTCGAGCGTTCGAACAGCGGCTTGCCGGAGAGCCCGCCGGTCTCGCGCGCGGTGTCGCCGCTGCGCAGCGCTGGACGGGAGATGGTGGTGTTGGAGACGATCACGCCGTCGATCCGCTTCTCGGTGACCTCGGCGGCGATGTCCTCCAGTTCGGCCTCGACCAGGTCCGGCGCGATCTTGAGGAAGACCGGCGGCTGCGCGGTTGCCGAGGCGCGTGCGGCCATGACGCGCGACAGCAATTCGCCGAGTTGCTCGCGCGCCTGCATGTTGCGCAAGCCGGGCGTGTTGGGCGAGGAGATGTTGACCGCCAGATAGCTGGCGTAGGGTGCAAGGCGCGCCACGCCGCGCTCATAGTCGCCGATGCGGTCGGTGCTGTCCTTGTTGGCGCCGATGTTGACGCCGACGATGCCGGAACGCCCCTTGCGCGCGGCAAGGCGTCTTTCGGCGGCCGCATGACCTTCATTGTTGAAGCCCAGCCGGTTGATCACCGCTTCGTCCGCCGTCAGACGGAAGATGCGTGGCTTCGGGTTGCCGGCCTGCGGCAGCGGCGTGATCGTGCCGACCTCGGCAAAGCCGAAGCCAAGGCCAAGCAGTGCGTCGGGCACCTCGGCGTTCTTGTCGTACCCGGCCGCCATGCCGAGCGGATTGGGGAAGTCGATGCCGCGGACGCTGACCTTCAGCCTGTCGTCGCGCGTCGGCCGCCCGGTCACCGGCAGGCCGCATCGCAGCGCCGCGATCGACAGGCCATGCGCGGTTTCCGGATCGAATGTGAACAGCAGCTTCTGGCCAAGCCGGTCGAGCACGCTCATTCGCCCTCCAGCGCCGGGAACTGGTGCGCGCCGTCGGCGCCAAGCGGTAATGGTCGGACCCACCGCACGGCTTTCAGGTCCAGCACGCCGTAAAGATGCGGAAACAGCGCACCGCCGCGCGAAACCTCGTATTTCAGCGCGGCGCCCAGCTTGGCGCCGTCGATGGCGACCAGCAGAAGGCCGGTCTGGCCGGCGAAGTGCTTTGTCGCCGTTTCCTTGACCTGCGCCGCCGTGGAGAAATGGATGAAGCCGTCCGCGACATCGATCGGTGCGCCGGTGAAGCGGCCATCTGTTTCGGCCTCGCGCCAAGGCGCTTCCGGGGTTATCTTGTAGATAATCTGAGACATGGTTGCGCTATAGTCTGAACCAGCCACGCGGGAAAGGCCACGCCAAGGGTCTTCCCCATTTCCGGCGCAAACATGCGATATTTCAGGCTTTGGCCATGGAGGACAACATGCGTCTGCAGCACATCTTGATCCCCGCCGCACTCGTTTCGCTGGTCGCGGCATCCGCCTTTTCCGAAGAAACCGACCGCTATCGCCTGGAAAAGTCGGATAACGGCTATGTCCGCATGGATACGCGGACAGGTGCGATGTCGATCTGCGAGGAGCGTTCCGGTCAGCTCGTCTGCAAGATGGCGGCCGACGAACGCGCCGCTTTCCAGGACGAGGTCGATCGCCTGCAGACCTCGATGAAGGCCATGGACGAGCGCGTCACCAAGCTCGAGAATTCGCTCTCCGCCCGCCTCGAATCGAAACTGCCGAGCGAGGAGGATTTCAACAAGACCATGAACTACATGGAGCGCTTCCTGCGCGGCTTCATGGGCATCGTCAAGGATATGGACAAGGACAATGGCGGCGGCGCCCAGCTCAACTCGCAGAAGACATGAGCGTCTAAAGCAGGGAAAACGCGGCGCGCTGGCTTTGCCGCTTGAAAACAGCGCGCAGCCCCTCATAATCGTTCATCTGATCCCGAAAAAAAGCAGAAAATCATCGGGGGATTCGGGGAGGGACATTTGCCGTCAGGCTATTCTTTCGTCATCGCCGACGATCACCCGCTGTTTCGCGGTGCGTTGCGTGAAGCGCTTGCTGGCATCGGCGACGTCGCCGCGATCCACGAGGCCGGTGATTTCGAGAGCGCCAAGGCGCTGCTCGTGGCCAACGAGGATGTCGACCTGGTGTTGCTCGACCTGTCGATGCCGGGCGCCAGCGGCCTCTCAGGCCTGATCTCGCTGCGCGGTATCCATCCGGCGGTGCCGCTGGTCGTGGTGTCGGCGCATGACGATCCGGCGACCATCAGGCGAGCGCTCGATCTCGGCGCGTCCGGTTTCATCTCCAAGTCGGCCAGCATGGAAGAAATCCGCGATGCCGTGCAGTCGGTGCTTGCCGGTGACATTGCGGCACCCGTCGGTATCGATCTCGGCGTCGAGCGCGATCCCGAGATTTCCGACCTGATCAAGCGGCTGCAGGCGCTGACCCCGCAACAGACCCGCGTGCTCGGCATGCTGGCAGAGGGCCTGCTCAACAAGCAGATCGCCTATGAACTCGGTGTTTCCGAGGCCACCATCAAGGCACATGTCTCCGCCATCCTGCAGAAGCTCGGTGTCGACAGCCGCACCCAGGCGGTGATCCTCCTGTCCAAGATCGGCAGCGACCCGCTACAGGCAACCGGCTGACTATTCGGCGGCCGAAGCCAGCGGCCTGACCCTGGCCATCATCGAACGCAGCACTGCCGGCTTCAGCGGCTTGTTGATCACCGGTACCTCGAGCCCGCCCGCGGCCGTGCGCACCTCGTTGGAGCGGTCGGCGGTGACCAGCACGGCCGGCAGATCGTCGCCATGGATCGCGCGCAGCCTCATGATGATGTCGAGACCGGTTTCGCCGTCGAGATGATAATCGGCAAGGACGATGTCCGGGCGGTGCATCGCGGCTCCGTCCAGATCCCTTGAGCCGGACACTGTATCGACGTTGCACCCCCAGCCTTCGAGCAGCAGCCGCATGCCTTCGAGGATGCGGGCGTCGTTGTCGATGCAAAGCACGTGCAGCCCGGCCAGCGAAGCTGTTGCACGCGCAGGGGCTCTGCTCTCGATCTCGCGGCGCGGCTCCTGCACGGCCGCCACGGGCAGTATGACGGAAAAACGTGTGCCCTTGCCCGGATTTGAAAAGATCCGGATTTCCAGGCGCAGAACCCGTGCGATGCGGTCGACGATGGAGAGGCCAAGGCCAAGTCCCTCCGCTTCACGGGCACCTTCGTCCAGCCGGGTGAATTCGTGGAAGACGGTGTTCAGCTTGTCGCCGGCAATGCCGATGCCGGTGTCGATCACCTGGATCTCGGCCAGTTCGCCACGCCGTCGCACGCCGACCAGCACGCGGCCGTGGCGCGTGTATTTGATGGCGTTGGAGACGAGGTTCTGGATCAGGCGGCGCAGCAGGTTGCGATCCGTCATCACCGTCACCGACGATGGCATGATCGTCAGGCCGAGCTTCTTCTTGGCGGCGAGCGGCTGGAAGTCATTGCCGATCTGGCGCAGCAACCCGTCAAGGCTGAAGGCTGTATCGTCCGGCTTCATCGCGCCGGCATCAAGGCGGGAGATGTCGAGCACGGCGCCGAGAATGGTCTCGACCGATTCCAGCGAGGATTCGATGTTGACCGCTGCCTTGCCGGCAGGCCCCTTGCCTGCCTTTTCGATCAGCGACGAACAATAGAGCCGGGCGGCGTTCAGCGGCTGCAGGATGTCGTGGCCGGCGGCGGCGAGGAAGCGCGTCTTGCCCAGATTGGCCTCTTCGGCCAGCATCTGCGCCTGCGCCAGTTCCTCGTTGACCCGGGTCAGCTCGATGGTGCGGGTCTTGACGCGCTGCTCCAGTGATTCATTGGCGCGCTTCAGCGCCAGGTCCTGTTCGACGCGCCCGGAAATGTCGGCATAGGTGGCAACGATGCCGCCGTCCGGCATCGGGTTGGACCGCAGTTCCAGGATGCGGCCGCTGGTCTTCAACTCCATCTGCCAAGGGCTGACGAAACTGGTCAGCCGGTTGAGCATGGCGACGCGCTGATCGGCGGGAATGTCGCCGCGCTCGGCCAGATGGCGCAGGATGCGGTCGAGCGAGACGCCGACCTGGCCCATCTCGTCGGGCAGGTCGAAGAGTGCCCGGTACTGGCGGTTCCAGCAGATCAGGCGGAAATCCCGGTCGAAGACGGTGATGCCTTGCTCCATCTGGTCGAGTGCGATCTGCAAGAGGTCGCGGTTGTGCTGCAGCGCCTCGGTGGCGTCGTCGAGCAAGCGGAAGGCATCCCGTGATTCGCGGTCATGGCGCCGGAACAACAGCGACAGGATCAGCCGTGCCGAGGAAGAGCCGACGGCGCTGGCCAGCAGCTGCTCGGAGAAGCGGATGATGTCCATGCTCGCCTGTTCGTTGCCGTGCAGCGACGTGCCGTTGGTCTTCTCGAACGACTGGAAGGAGCGCTCGGTGCGTTCGACCCCGAGATAGCGCGCGATCGTGTCCTTGAGGTCATTGACGGTGATGGCGGTGCGGAAGCGGCGCAGGCTGGGCATCGGGCCGGCATCGCGCGGCACGAAGATCGACGCCTGGATGCGCTCCAGCGGCACCGACGCACGGGAGAGGGAGCCCAGAACGAAGAACACCGCGTTGATCGACAGGCTCCACAGCACGCCGTGGTTCAAAGGTTCGGCGACGGTGCCGAACAGCGCCTGCGGCCGCAGCGCCTCGAAGCCGAACAGCCCCTGCAGGATGATGTCGGTATCGGGCGCGACGAGCGAGGGCAACAGCAGTGTGTAGCCCCAGACGAGGATACCGGCGATCATGCCAAGTGCTGCACCCCTGCCGTTGGCGCCGCGCCAGATCAGCCCGCCAATCAGCGCCGGCGCGAACTGCGCGATGGCCGCGAAGGACATCAGGCCGATCGACGACAGGCGCGCGCTGTTGGTGCTCTGGCGGTAGTAGAGGAAGGCGATGAACAGCAGGATGAAGATCGCCCCGCGCCGCACATTGAGGATGAGCGTCGACCAGTCTTCGGTCTCGGAGGTCGAGGTCTTGAGCAGGCGGCGCACGAACAGCGGAATGACGAGGTCGTTGGAGATCATGATCGACAGCGCCACGCTTTCGACGATCACCATCGCCGTTGCCGCCGACAGACCGCCGATGAAAGCCGCCATCGCCAGCACGTCGTGGCCGCTGAACAGGGGCAGCGACAGCACGTAGAGATCGCTGCTGGTTCCGGTGCCGACCAGCGACAGGCCGGCAAAGGCGATCGGCAGCACGAACAGGTTGATCGCCACGAGGTAGAGCGGAAACACCCATGTCGCGGTGCGCAACTCGGCCTCGCCGCGGTTCTCGACGATGGTGACGTAGAACTGCCGCGGCAGCATGATGATGGCAAAGCCGCTCAAGCCCGTCAGCACCAGCCAGGTGGCGAGCGACGTGTTGTAGCTCATCGCTTGCCGGACCTGCGCGTTCTGGGCGAGCTTGTCGAACATGTCGCCGAGCCCGCCGAAGATCAGGAAGGTGACCATCAGGCCGATCGCCAGGAAGGCGGCGAGCTTGACCACGGTTTCGACCGCCACCGCCAGCACCAGCCCGTCCTGGTGTTCGGTGGCGTCGGCGTGGCGAGTGCCGAACAGCACCGCAAACAGCGCCAGCAGCATGGCGACGACCAGCGAGATGTCGCTGACGAACGGATCGAAGGAGGGCGGCGAGCCGGTGTAGTGCTCGACCATCAGGCTGACCGAACCGGAAATCGCCTTCAACTGCAGCGCGATATAGGGCACCGCGCCGATCGTGGCGATCAGCGTGGCGATCGCCGAGACGGTGAAGCTCTTGCCATAGCGGGCGCCAAGGAAGTCGGCGATCGAGGTGATCTTCTCGGTTTTGGCCAGCCGAACGATGCGGTTGAGCAGCGGAAAGCCGAACACGAACACCAGCACCGGGCCGGTATAGATGCCGAGGAATTCGAGGCCGCGTTCGGAGGAGAGGCCGACCGAACCGAAGAAGGTCCAGGACGTGCAGTAGATGGCAAGGCTGAGCGCGTAGATGAAGGGCCGGGCTCGGCCAGGCCCGGATATCGCCGAGCGGCGGTCGCCCAGGCTGGCAATGGCGAACAGCAGCGTCACATAGGCGATAGCGACGATGACGATGAACAAGCCCTGCACGCCTGCAATTTCCTCCCTTTGCCGTCTTTTTATCCGGCTTGCCCGAACGCAATCACAGCTTGGCGTCCGAGTCCATCGCGGCTTTGGAAGCAGGACCACCGGAGCATCAAGCGGTGGCGACGACGAGAAACCGATTGTTTTCCGCTTTTACCCATTTTGCAACCGCAGGTTTTTGCTATGCTCCTTATTGGTCGGCGCCGAACGAAGGGGCGGAGCGGTAGCGCGGCTTGTCATGACAGGAGGGTCGAATGCTGAAAGAATTCCAGGAATTCATTTCCAAGGGCAACGTGATGGACTTGGCCGTCGGCGTCATCATCGGCGGCGCCTTCAGCACGATCGTTACTTCCCTTGTCAACGACATCATCATGCCGATCGTCGGCGCGATTTTCGGCGGCTTGGACTTTAACAACTACTACGTCGGGCTTTCCTCGGCCGTCAACGCCACTTCGCTGGCGGAGGCCAAGAAACAAGGCGCCGTTTTTGCCTACGGCAGCTTCATCACCGTGGCATTGAATTTCATCATCCTCGCCTTCATCATCTTCCTGATGGTCAAGGCGGTGAACAATCTGCGCAAGCGGCTCGAGCGCGAGAAGCCTGCTGCCCCCGCTGCTCCGCCGCCGGCTGATGTCGCACTGCTCACCGAGATTCGCGATCTGCTCGCCAAGCGCTAACCATTGGTGGCATTACTGGACCAAAACCCCGGCCGTTCGCGGCCGGGGTTTTCTTTTTTCGCTTCTGGTAAGGAGCGCTGACGAACATTTGAGACCGGAACGGATCCGCCCATGACCTTGATCGAAAGTTTGCGCGCCGAAGCCCGCGCGGCGCCAGAAAGCGGCATTGTCGCCGTTGTCAACCACGGCCGCCTGCGCGAGGGCCTGATCCCGCTCTGGGCCGGCGAGGGCGACCTGCCGACGCCCGCCTTCATCAGCGACGCGGCCGCCCGGGGACTGGCCAGCGGCGAGACATTCTACACCTGGCAGAAAGGCATTCCGGAGCTCAGGCAAGCGCTCGCCCGCTACTACGCCAGGCACTTCGGCAAGACCTTCCCCGAAGAGGAATTCATCGTCACCGGATCGGGCATGCACGCCATCCAGCTGGCCCTCGACGCTGTCGCCGGCGCCGGCGACGAGGTTGTCTATCTGTCGCCGGCCTGGCCGAATTTCGATGCCGCCACGGCGATAGCGGGAGCCGTGCCGGTGCCGGTCACGCTCGACCAGTCCGGCAATGGCTGGTCCTGCGATGTCGAGAAGATTGCAGCCGCGATCACGCCACGCACCAAGGCACTGTTCATCAACACACCGTCGAACCCAACCGGCTGGACCGCCGATCATGAGACCTTGCAGGCGATCCTCGATCTTGCCCGCGCGAAGAACCTTTGGATCATCGCCGACGAGATTTATTCCCTGTTTCACTATGGCCATGGTCGTGCGCCGTCCTTCCTCGACATCGCGTCGGCGGAAGACCGCATCCTGTTCGTCAACAGCTTCTCCAAGAACTGGGCGATGACTGGCTGGCGTGTCGGCTGGATCAAGACCCATCCCGCCTTGCAGCAGGTGTTCGAGAACCTGATCCAGTATTCGAACTCCGGCGTAGCCCAGTTCATGCAGCGCGGTGCGATCGCCGCCCTCGATGAGGGCGACGCCTTCATTGCCGAACAGGTGGAGCGGGCGCGTGCGGCGCGTGACCTGGTCTGCGGCATCCTCGGTGCCACTGGCCGCGCCCGGTTCACCGCGCCGCAAGGCGCGTTCTACTTGTTCTTCACTGTCGACGGCATTACCGATTCACGCGCCGCCGCTTTCGAGATCGTCGACAAGGCCAATGTCGGCCTGGCGCCCGGGACGGCCTTCGGCCCAGGTGGCGAAGCCTTCCTCAGGCTGTGCTTCCACCGCCGCCTCGACCAGGTCGAGGAAGCCGCGCACCGGCTGGCGAAGTGGATGAAGGCTGTCTAGCTAAACCGCCGACGAAACCCGGATTGAAAATCGCTCCGGCGAGTCAGCTGGCGTGGGTTTCGAGAACCGGAGCGCAGCGGACATTCAGGGCCGTGGGCACGCGCATGACCCCGAAGATCGGGATCGATCTTCGGCAAGGATCATGCGCAAATTTGGAGTTGCTACGGCGTCCTTTGCGCGTCCGAATGGACGCGCGGCGCTGTAGAAAGCGCAGAAACCCGCACCGGATAGCCGTCGGAGTAGAGTTTCAAACGGGCTTTAGCCGCCTGATTTGGGCACCAGCAGCGGAATGACGCGGTCGCTTTCGGCCACCGAGGGCCGGCCTGCAGAACCATAGGGGATGCCCAGCGCATCCCAGGTCTCGATCAGCGCATCCTGCAGTGCCGCGATCAAAGCGTCGGTATGGAAGGGCGTCGGCGTGATGCGCAGCCGCTCGGTGCCGCGCGGCACGGTCGGATAGTTGATCGGCTGGATGTAGATGCCGTGCACGCCAAGCAGGCGATCGCTCGCCATCTTGCAAAGTTCCGGATCGCCAACCAGCAGCGGCACGATGTGGGTTGGCGATTCCATCACCGGCAGGCCGGCGGCGGAAAGGACCTGCTTGGTTCGCGTCGCCTGCTGTTGCTGGGCATCGCGCTCGGCCTGCGAGCGTTTGAGGTGGCGGATCGAGGCGGTGGTGGCGGCAGCGATCGCCGGCGGCAGCGCCGTGGTGAAGATGAAGCCCGGCGCATAGGAGCGCACCGCGTCGATCACCGCGCTTGTGCCGGTGATGTATCCGCCCAGCGTGCCGAACGCCTTGGCCAGCGTGCCCTGGATGATATCGATCCGGTCGGCCAGTCCCTCGCGCTCGGTGATGCCGCCGCCTCGCGGTCCGTACATGCCGACGGCATGGACCTCGTCGATATAGGTCATGGCGTTGTAGCGCTCGGCGAGCTCGACGATCTGCTTTATCGGCGCGATGTCGCCATCCATCGAATAGACGCTCTCGAAGACGATCAGCTTGGCGCGTTCGCGGCCCGCCGCCTGCAGCAGGCTTTCCAGATGCGCGACATCATTGTGGCGAAAGATCTTCTTCTCGGCGCCGGAGCGCCGCACGCCTTCGATCATCGAGGCGTGGTTCAGTTCGTCCGAAATGATCAGGCAGTTGGGCAAAAGCCGGGCAATGGTCGAGATCGAGGCCTCGTTGGAGACAAAACCGGAGGTGAAGACGAGTGCGGCTTCCTTGTCGTGCAGGTCGGCAAGCTCCACTTCGAGCTCGACCAGCGGGTTGCTGGTGCCCGAAATGTTGCGGGTGCCGCCGGCGCCCGACCCCATTTTGCCGGCCGCGTTCTGGAACGCGGCGATGACGTCGGGATGCTGGCCCATGCCGAGATAGTCGTTGGAGCACCAGACGGTGATTTCCTCGGCGCGGCCATTGGCACGCCAGATGGCGCGCGGAAATTTGCCTGCGATACGCTCCAGGTCGGCGAAGACGCGGTAGCGACGCTCTGCATGGAGCTGGTCGATCGCTTCCTCGAAGAACCGCTGATAGTTCATGTCGGCTTCCCAATTTTTGCGCGGGATCATAATCATTGCCCTATTGGTCGTCCACCGGGCCTTTTTGGTCAAAATGCCACGCCCCGGACCGGTTCCTAACGACCACGGATCGTGGCCTATTCCCTTGATGTGGATCAACTTTGTTTCAGGATGATGCCACATGCCGACCATGCCGGTTACCGCGGCTTGTAGTGGCCATCCGGCAGGCTTTCCAGTAAGGCGGTGGTTGAGACAGTTTCCGATAAATCTTGAGATGCGAGGAAGCGGATGACGGTTTTGGTGACAGGCGGTGCCGGTTACATCGGCAGCCACATGGTCTGGGAGTTGCTGGATGCCGGTGAGAGCGTGGTCGTTCTCGACCGCCTTTCGACCGGTTTCGAATGGGCGGTGGCGCCGGAGGCGAAGCTGGTCGTCGGCGATATCGCCGACCGTGAGTTGGTCGGTTCGATCATCAGGGACAACAAGGTCGATGCGATCATCCATTTCGCCGGTTCCATCGTGGTTCCGGAATCGGTCGCCGACCCGCTCGGTTATTATGAGAACAACACCTGCAAGACGCGCACTCTGATCGAAACCGCGGTGCGCGAAGGCGTGCCCAACTTCATCTTTTCCTCGACCGCCGCCGTCTATGGCGGCGCCGGACTGGAGCCGGTGCGCGAGGATGCCCGCCTGGCGCCGGAATCGCCCTATGGCCTGTCCAAGCTGATGAGCGAATGGATGCTGCGCGATGCGGCGATCGCGCACGGCCTGCGCTATACCGCGCTGCGCTACTTCAACGTGGCCGGCGCCGACCCGAAGGGTCGCACCGGCCAGTCGACGCCAGGCGCCACCCATCTGATCAAGGTCGCCTGCGAGACGGCGCTCGGCAAGCGCCCCTTCATGCAGGTATTCGGCACTGACTATCCGACGCCGGACGGCACCTGCATGCGCGACTATATCCATGTCAGCGACCTGGTGGCGGCGCATCGCCTGGCCTTGCAGCGGCTGCGCGCGGGGGGAGCGAGCCTTGTCGCCAATTGCGGCTACAGCCATGGCTATTCGGTGCTCGAGGTCATCGACAGCGTGCGCCGGGCCTTCGGCCATGATTTCGAGGTGAAGATGGGCGATCGCCGCCCAGGCGACGCCGCGGCGGTGGTTGCCAATTCGGATCTCGCCCGCGCGGAACTCGGCTGGACCCCGCAACGCGACGATCTCGACCAGATCGTTGCCGATGCGCTCGCCTGGGAGCGTATCCTGACCGGCAAGAACTCCGCACGGAGCTGAGCCGGCGGCTTTTCTCCCCAGGGCTCGCAAGGCGCCCGGCGAAGCGCTATTGAAGGCATTCGCAAGGCGCCGCGCCGCGGGGAATTCTTGGGGGATGGCATGAAAATCACGGTGCTCGGAGCCGGCGTCGTCGGTACGGCGGCCGCCTATTACCTGGCCAGCGACGGCCACGAGGTCACCGTGATCGAGCGCCATCCTGCGCCGGCGCGCGGCACCAGCCAGTCGAATGCCGGCCTGGTGTCACCCGGCGATGCTACCGCCTGGGCTTCACCGGCGGCGCTGAAGACGTTCCTGCGCGGGCTCTACAATCACGACCTCGGCATCAAGGTGCGGCTGCGCTTCGATCCCTATTTCCTCGCCTGGAGCCTGCGCTTCTTGCGACAGTGCACAAAAGAGCGCCTGCGCGCCAACAGCCGGGTCAAGCTGCGCCTGGCGCTTTATTCGCGCGACTGCATCAACGCCATCTCCGCCGACACGGGCATCGGCTATGACGAGCGCAAGAAGGGCATCCTCTATTTCTTTCGCTCGCAGCACAGTCTCGACACCGGCACCGACAACTACCGCTATCTGGCCGAGCATGGCCTGCCGATCGAGATCGTCGGCCGCGACAGGCTGATCGAGCTCGAGCCGGGTCTTGCCGGAGTGAAGGAAAAGATCGCCGGCGGCGTCTATTCGCCGATCGACCAGACCGGAGATTCCCGGCAGTTCGTGGAAAAGCTCGCCGCTTATGCCGCCGAGAAACTCGGCGTGAGGTTTCTCTATGGCACGACGGTCGAGGGCCTCGACATGGAGGGTGACCGGGTGCGCGCGGTGATGACCTCGGCCGGACCGGTTCTCGGCGATGCCGTGGTCATCTCGATGGGGCCGGAAAGCGGCCTGCTCGGGCGGCGCTACGGCATCGACCTGCCTGTCTATCCGGTGAAGGGCTACACCGCGACCATTCCGCTGGAGGACGAGAGCAAGGGGCCGACCATGGGCGGCGCCGACGAGGACCAGCTCATCGCCTATTCCAGGCTGGGCAACCGGCTGCGGCTCGCTTCGACCGCCGAGTTCACCGGTTTCGACCGTACGTTCCGGCGGAGCGATTTCGCCGCCATGTTCAGGACCGGCAAGGACCTGTTCCCAGGCGCCTTCGACGAGAAGAAGGCCGAGCTGTGGGCGGGTCTGCGGCCGATGATGCCGAACTCGGTGCCGGTAATCGGCAAGGCGCGCTATGAGAACCTCTATCTCGACACCGGCCATGGCCATGTCGGCTGGACCATGGCCTGCGGCTCGGGGAAGTTCCTTGCCGACCTCGTCGCCGGCCGCAAGCCGGAGATCGACCCGCAAGGGCTGGTCTACGGGGGATAGGATGTCGGGACCGCAAGTCGCCATCGACCTTGGCCGCATCGAGCGCAACGCCCGCACCATCGTCCAGCGCTGCGCACTCTCGGGCATCAAGGTCTTCGGCGTCACCAAGGGCACCTGCGGCATGCCGCAGGTGGCGCGCGCCATGCTGCGCGGCGGTGTCGCCGGCATCGCCGAATCCCGCTTCGAGAACATCCGCCGGCTGCGCGACAGTGGCATCAACGCGCCGATCATGCTGCTGCGCAGCCCGCCGATGGCGCGCGTCGAGGAGGTGGTGCGCACGGTCGACATCAGCCTGCAGTCGGAGTTGAGCACCATTCGCGAGATATCGCGCATCGCCGGGCGCATGGGCCGCGTCCACGACATCATGCTGATGATCGACCTTGGCGACCTCCGCGAAGGCATCTGGCCGAGCGACCTGATCCCGACGGTCGAGCAGATACTGCAGCTGAAGGGCGTGCGCATCGCCGGCATCGGCACCAACCTCGGCTGCTTCGGCGCCATCATGCCGACCGAGGAAAACCTTGGGCAATTGGTCGCCCATGCCTACAAGACCGAGCGCCTGTCCGGCAAAAGCCTCGACTGGATATCGGGCGGCGCCTCGTCGTCGCTGCCGCTGCTGCTCAAAGGCAAGCTGCCGGCCGGCATCAACAATCTGCGCGTCGGCGAGGCGATCCTGCAAGGCGGCGTCGAGACCTTCCGCGACACGCCATGGGCCGAACTCGAGCCCGACGCCTGCCGGCTGACCAGCGACATCATCGAGGTCAAGCTCAAGCCGTCACGCCCGATCGGCCAGTCCGGCTACGATGCCTTCGGCAACCAGCCGGTCTTCCCCGACGAGGGCGACAGGCTGCGCGCCATCGCCAATATCGGCCGCGAGGACGTGCTGGTCGAGGGGCTGACGCCGATTGCCAAGGGGATAAGGGTGCTCGGCGCCTCCAGCGATCACCTGCTGCTGGATGTCGCCGACGCTGATCCGCCGCCCGCCGTCGGCGATCGCGTCGCCTTCCGCATGAGCTACGGCGCCATGCTTCTGGCGATGACTTCGGAATATGTCGAGAAGGCCCCGATGCATGACGTCGAGGATTTTTCCGGCCGCAAGATGGTGCAGATCACCGCCGAACAGGAAGCCGCCGGCATCCTGGCTCGGGAGCGCACCGGCGCGCGGTTGGAAGCGATGAATTTCGACGTGGTGGAACTCGCCGATGTCGAACGGCCGCCTTCAGGGCTGATCCGGCTGAGCGCCGGCGCTGACCGTCGCATCGCCCACGGGGCGCTGACCGCCACGGCACGCGCGTCACATTCCTTCGGTCTGATCTGGATCGATTCCATCGCAGCCCTCATGCCCGAGGACGAGGACGGCATCGACCTGCCGGAAGGCTCGGTGCTGGCCCGCACGCTCGGCCTCGATCACAAGCCAGGCGCGCTGCAGCCGCAGCTGTCACCGGAAAATGTCGTCATCGTCGGCCTGCGCCACGCCGATCCAGCCGAGGCGAGGGTGCTGAAGGATTCGCGCGTTTCGGCCTTCACCATGACCGATATCGACGCCATGGGCATGCGCGATCTGATGCACGAGGCGATCCGCATCGCCACCTCGGGCACGCAGGGTTTTCATGTCAGTTATTCGCCGACGGCGACCGAATTCGCCGGCTGGGCCGCGGGCTCCGGCGGGCTGACGGTGCGCGAAACGCACCAGGCGATGGAAGCGATCGCGCTCTCCGGCGGTCTGCTGTCGATGGATGTTTCGGGCCTGGCAACGGATCTCGAGCCCCGGATCGGCGCCGACGTGATCAACTTCGTCATGTCGGCTTTCGGCAAGCGGATCCTTTGATCGGCCGCTCGCCAAGTCTAGGCAAATCTCATCCCATCGCGGCGATGACGCAGCTTCATCGCCGCGATGCATTTCCCGGCAGCCTATCGCTGCAGAGATTTTCGAACGCGCACGAATGGCGCGGGGTCGATTAAATCGTTTGGGTTGAGCTCACGACCGGCGCAGCAGCAGCAGTAGCAATAGCACATGCTTGCTCCAAGCGGCCCGATCTTAAGAGAGTAGCGCTTGTCCTTCGGGATATACATCCAATCTCCCGCGTTCAGTTCGATGCCATCGTAGTAGACCGAACCGGACATGATGAAACGAACGCCGTCGTTGTCGTGCGAATGTTCCCCCACTTCCGCATTTGGCGCGGTGGCGGTGATGAAGAACTGGCCGCCGTCCAGGTAGAATGGCAGCTGCCACTTCGTGAAACCGCTAGGAAGTTGCTCGCGCGGGACGCCAAGGAGATTGCACAGTGCAACGGCCTCCTTGTCTCTTGAAGTGAGTATCCGAGAGTTCATCTTGTGTCCGACTTTTGCAAGTGCTTCATCGACACGCTTCTTGCCGTCGGCGAAGTCAATATGCGTAGGCTTGAATGTGGATGTCATTTCAGCCTCCTTGTAAGGGCGGGTTAGCGCCGATCGCCACCTGAATTGAGCGGCGATACAAGTACTGAGCCTGTACATGAGACCATTATATGATCGGCTTCACACTTCTTTCTCGATTGCCCTTTGGAAATTCGGCAGTTTAATTAGATAATAGAAGTCTAGAAGGCCTGTTGCCACGAGCGCGAATAGCTCGCCCATGTCGGATCGATCGGCGGTTCGGTTCTTTGGCCTTCGCCTCGTGCCGCTACCGGGCCCGATGCGAGCAGCGCGGCACCGATGCTGGTGCCGGTGGCGGCCTCCGAAGCGACAACGGCGCGCACTGTCGCTGCCGCCAGCATGCCGACAAAGAGCCGGTTGCGGGCAAAGGGACCTTCGACAATGGTCGGACCGTCGGCGCCGATCAGGTCAAGGCAGGTCGCCGTCATCAGCGCCAGATAGAACGAGATGGCGGCAAAGCGCTGGCCGCTATTCATGTTGTCAGCGTTGAGCCAAGTCGCGGCCCGATGCGGGAACGGCCCGGAACCTTGCTGGGTCGATGGCAGCAGCAACGTCTTTCGCGCCAGCAAGGCGCCGACGTCATCTTCGGTCCACGTCTCCGGCTGGCCTTCGGTCAGCACGGAGAACTCGCGGCCGCCCATGAAGCGGGCCGAGGGGACGGGATTGCCGAGTGCGTTGACATTGACCAGCGTGTCGCGCGCGGCATCCAGAACAATCTGTTTGCCGCCGACCGCCATCGACACCACCCAGGTGCCGGTCGAGACCACAGAGAAGGGCGGCGTGTCGGAGAGGAGATGCGGCAGCAGCGAGGCGTTGGAATCGTGCAGGCCACAGAAGACCGGCGTTTGCGGATCAAGGCCGGTTCGCGCGGCAAGCGCGGGCAGGATCGGGCCGAGCCGGTCCTTGGCCGGTCGTACCGGCGCCATCAGACGGCGCCACTCCAGGCTGTCGACCAATGATGAAAAATCCGCTGCCCACGGGTTCCACAGATCGGTGTGGCAACCGAGCGATGTCACCTCGTTGACGGCGACGCCGGTCAGCCGCAGGGCCCAGTATTGCGGATACATCAGCACCGCGGCGGCCTTGGCGAACTCGGCCGGAAAGGTTTTCTGCTGCCAGAAGAATTGCGCGCCGAGATTGAGGCCGAGCGGCAGGCGCGGCGTGCCGGTCTCGGCAAAAGGCGGACGGATCGCGTCATAGTCCGCCGCCAGCCTGTCGGGACCATCGAATTCGTAATCGAGGACCGGCAGCACCAGCTCGCCCGAGGCACCGATCAGCGCCCCCGTCGCGCCATGGGTGGTGATCGATATGGCGTCGATGCGCTGTTCGCGGTTGAGGCCGGCAAGGCTGTCAAGGATGAACGTCCACAAGGCCTCGACATCGTGATGCGGGTAAGGTGCCTGCCGAACCGGCGCATTCGCCATGCGGCGCAGCGCCACCTCGCTCGACGTGGCGAGGTCGACCAGCGCCACCTTGGCGTTGGTCTTGCCGATGTCGATGACGGCGATGTGGCGCATCGCGCTCATGCCATGTGGAACACGGTTTCCAGCGGCACGGCCACCGGCTCGTTGTCCGGCTTGGTCTCCATGAGGTCGGCCATGTGTGCCCACCAGCGCTGCATCACCGGATGCTTCGGCAGATCGTCCATGCCACGGTCGTCCCGCCGCCACAGCACGCCGAACAGAGTGCCGGTCTCTTCGTCGAGATGGATGGAGTAGTCGGAGACGCCGGCCTGCTTGAGCAATGCGACCAGCGACGGCCAGATCTCGTCGTGGCGCTTTTTGTACTCGGCCTTCATGCCGGGCTTGAGCATCATCTTGAACGCGTATTTCTGCGGCATCAGCGTCCTCCGCGCAGCCGCCGCCAGACGATCGGCAGCGCGATGACGATGATCAGGAGCAGGCCGATGAAGATCGACATGACGATGCCGGGCACGTTGAGCAGGCCGAGCCCGAAAGTCACCAGCCCCATGATGAAGGCGGCGAGCACGACGCCGAGGATGCTGCCGGCCCCGCCGAGAATGCTGACACCGCCGAGCACCACCATGGTGATGACTTCGAGTTCATAGCCCTGCGCGATCGACGGTCGCGTCGAGCCGAGCCGCGAGGTGATCAGCACCGAGGCGATGCCTGACATCAGCCCGGTCAGGCAGAACAGGGTGAATTTGATGCGGCCGACGCGCACGCCGGAAAACTGTGCCGCCACCGGGTTGTTGCCGATGGCAAAGACGCGGCGCCCGAAACTCGTCCGGTGCAGCACGAACCAGTAGACGACCGCCGCGACCAGGAAGAGCACCAGTTCGAACGACACCACCCACCAGACATAGCCCTGGCCAAAGAAGGCAAAGCTTTCGGGATAGCCCTTGTAGGCCTGGTCGCCGAGGATGATGAAGGCGATGCCGCGAAACAGGCTCATCGTGCCGATGGTGACGACGATGGATGGCAGGCCAAGCCTCGTGACGAGCAGCCCGTTGAAGGCGCCGCAGCCGAGCCCGACGACGATGCCGATCAGCACCAGCACTGGTGTGCCGGCGCCGGCCTGCACCGCCATTCCCATCATGGTCGAGGCAAGTGCGATGATCGCGGCGACCGACAGGTCGATCTCGCCCGAGATGATCAGCAGCGCCATGGCGAAGGCTATCAGACCCTTCTCGGTGAAATTGAAGGTGAGATCGGACAGCGAATAAGGGTCGAGGAAGTAGGGCGAAGCGAAACTGTTGATGGCGAAGATGGCGACCGCCACCACGACCAGCAACGCTTCCCAGGAAAAGATCGCCGAACTGAACGGTCTGTCGAGTCGGTCAGGAATGTGGCGCGGGGCAGGGGTGCTGGTGATGTCGGTCATGCTTCGACACCCTTCGAACTTTGGCGCCGAGAGCGGGTCGCCAGCGTTGCGGCCATCCTCCCCGTCACTATACGGGGAGAAGGTGCCGGCAGGCGGATGAGGGGCGGCACAAACGTTGCAGGCAGGCTTGTTGCGAGCGGCAACAAGCCGACCATCTTCGTAAAATGGAGAAGACGCTCGGTCATGCCGCCTCCATCTTTCTCAGGATGATGCGGCCCTGCTGGCGTTCGCCGCGCGCGTTGAGCACGACAGCGAGGATGATGGCGCTGCCCGAAATCGCCATCTGCCAGAAGGGCGAGATGTTGATGACCGGCAGCGCGTTGGAGATGATGCCGAGGAACAGCGCGCCGAGCACCGCGCCGCCGACCGAGCCGATGCCGCCGGCGATCGAGATACCGCCGATAACGCACGCGGCGATGATGTTGAGCTCATAGCCGTTGGCGACCTCGACCGAGGCGATCACATAACGCGAGATCCAGAGATAGCCAGACAGGCCGCCGATCATGCCGGAGATGCAGAAGACGATGAATTTCGTCCGGCCAACATCGATGCCCGCATAGACCGACGCCGTCGGGTTGACGCCGATGGCGTAGATCGAGCGGCCGAGCGCGGTGCGTGTCATCAGGATGAAGAACAGCGCGATGACCAGGATGGCGATCCACGACAGCACCGGAATGCCGAGGAAGGCCGCACGCTGAAAGCCGATGAAGTCCGGGCTCATCTTGTCGGCATTCACCCAGGCGCCGCCTGATATGACGAAGGTGGCGCCGCGGTAGATGGTGAGCGTGCCCAATGTCACCACGATCGAAGGGATGTTCAGCCGCCAAACCAGCAGGCCGTTGATGGCCCCGAGCACCAGGCCGACGACCAGCGCGATGACGATCAGCAGCGGGATCGGGATTGCCGGATGCGCCGCGTTCAGCATCGCCACCACCATGCCGGTGAAGCAGAGGTTGGACGCCATCGACAGATCGATCGAACGGGTCAGGATGACAACCATCTGGCCCAGCGCCAGGATCATCAGGATCGAGGTGTCGTTGAACACCTGACGCAGATTGCCGGGGTCGGCAAAGGCCGGGAAGCGCGTCGAGATCAATCCGATCAGCACGACGATGGCCGCGAGCAGCCAGATTTCGCGGTATTTCAAGAAAGCCTTCATGCCGCGATCCCCGCTGCCGTCCTGACCAGTGTCTCGGCATCCAGTTCTTTGTTGTCGTAGACCGCCGCGACGAGGCCTTCGCGCATGACGACGACGCGGTCGGACATGCCGAGGATTTCAGGCAGTTCCGACGACACCATGATCACCGACAGGCCTTGCGCCACCAACTCGGCCATGAAGCCGTGCACGGCGGCCTTGGAGCCGATGTCGATACCCTTGGTCGGTTCGTCCAAGATGATCACCTTGGGCGCCGTCGCCAGCCATTTGGCGATGACGATCTTCTGCTGGTTGCCGCCCGACAGCGTGCCGACATCCTGGCTCAGCGAAGAGGCCCGCAGATCGAGCCGCTCGGTGTAGGAGCGGGCGAGCGAAAACTCCTCCGCCAGCCGCAACAGGCCCGATCTGGAGGTGCGCTTGAGCGAGGGCAGCGAGACATTCTGGAAGATCGGCAGGCCGATCACCACGCCCTGCTTGCCGCGCTCCTCGGGCACATAGACGATGCCGGCATCGATGGAATCCGCCGCCGATTTCGGCGCGATGGTCTTGCCTTCCAGCGTGATCGTGCCGCCTGACGTGCGGGTGATGCCCGATATTGCCTGCATGACCTCGCTGCGCCCGGCGCCGACAAGGCCGTAGAAACCGAGGATTTCGCCCTTGTGCAGTTCGAAACCGATGTCGTTGAACTCGGTCGGATGCGACAGGCCGGAGACGGTGAGCACCGGCGCGCCGATCTCGGCCTTGCGTTGCGGAAAGATGTGATCGACCGAGCGGCCGACCATCATGCGCACGATCTGGCTCTGGCCGGCATCCCTGATCAGGCCTTCGCCGACCATCTCGCCGTCACGGAACACCGTGTAGCGGTCGGCGATGCGGTAGATCTCGTCGAACTTGTGGCTGATGAACAGGATCGCCTTGCCTTCGCTCTTGAGGAATTCGATGAGCAGGAAAAGCTCCTCGATCTCCTTCATCGAAAGGGCGGCGGTCGGCTCGTCCATGATGACGATCTGCGCATCGATCGACATGGCGCGTGCGACGGCGACCAGATGCTTGTTGGCGATGCCCAGGTCCTTCAACCGCGCGTCGGCGCCGATGTGGCCGGCATGCATGGTGTCGAGAACTTCGCGCGCATCTTTGCGCATCGTGCGCCAGTCGATGGTGCCGAAGCGCGTGCGCGGCGCGTGGCCTAGAAAGATGTTTTCGGCGACCGTCAAATCATCGAACAGCACGGTTTCCTGATGGATGGCGGTGACGCCATGGCCGAAGGCGGCGTGCGCGCTGGGCAAGGTGACGGCCTGGCCGTCGATGCTGATGGTGCCCGCGTCGGGCTGGTAGATGCCGGTCATGATCTTGACCAGCGTCGACTTGCCGGCACCGTTTTCGCCGATGAGTGCCGTCACCTGCCCCGGATAGAGCGACAGGCTGACATTGTGCAGTGCGCGCACGCCGGGAAAGCTCTTCGAGATGCCGGACAGCGTCAGGCGTGGAGCCGTCTTACCCTCCCCCTTGTGGGGAGGATCGCGAACATCGTGAGCGGGGTGGGGGTTGTCTAGCATATCAAGGTCCTGGTGCGTGAAGATGTCGCCACCCCCACCCCGTCTCGCCGGTTTTGCTTCGCAAGACCGCCTCGCCGACCCTCCCCGCAAGGGGGAGGGTGCAAGCGCCCTAGATCAATAGATCTTGGAGAACTTCTCGATGTTGGTCTTGTCGAACTGGAAGGGCGGAGCCATCGCAGCCGAGTTGGTGTCGTCGAGCGTCACCTTGCCGACGCGGCCGATCGACAGCGTCGCGCCGGGCTTGGCCTCTTCCTTCTTCACCGCCAAATCGTGGGCGAGGTAGACGGCGGAGTAACCGAGGTCGATCGGGTTCCACAGGGCCACGGCCTGGCTGGCGCCGTTGTCGATGAACTTCTTGAACTCGGACGGCAGCGCCAGGCCGGTGACATTGACCTTGCCGATCAGGTTCTCGTCGGTGACGACCTGGGCAGCGGCAACGACGCCGACGGTGGTCGGCGCGATGATCGCCTTGAGGTTCGGATAGGACTTCAACAGGCCCTTGGCTTCGTCCGTGCTCTTGGCCGAATCGTCATCGCCGTAGACGGTGGCGACGAGTTTGATCTTGGGGAACTTCTCCGGCAGGATTTTCTTGGCCGCGTCGATCCAGGCGTTCTGGTTGGTCGCGGTGGAGGAGGCCGACAGGATGGCGACGTCGCCGCCTTCCGGCAGGTAGTCGGCGGCGAGCTTGATGATGGTCTCGCCGATCAGGCCGGTGTCGGATGGGTTGAGATGCAGCTGCCGGCCTTCCTTGGCGACACCCGAATCCCAGGAGATGACGGTGATGCCGCGCTCCATGGCCTTCTTCAGCACCGGCACCAGCGCGTCGGCGTCATTGGCCGAAATGGCGATGGCGTTGACCTTCTGGGCGATCAGCGAATTGACCACTTCGATCTGCGCTTCGGCTGTCGCCTTGGTCGGGCCGGTGTAGATGATGTCGACATCGCCGAGTTCCTTGGCCGCCTCTTCGGCGCCCTTGTTGGCGGCATCGAAGAAGCCGTTGCCGAGCGACTTCACCACCAGCGCGATCTTGACGTTCTCGGCATAGGCGGCATTCACGAACACGGCGGCCGAAAACGCCGCCGTAACCATCAATTTCTTCAAGAAGCTCATCGAATATCCTCCCTTGAGCGTTGCATTCCATCGCCGCTGCGGGCGTGAGTTGGCCTCAGGCCTGCAGTGAAGATTCTTCCTTGTTGGTTGCCGACTTGCGGGCGACGATCAGCGTCACGCCCGCGGTCTCCAGCATCTTGGCTTCGCGATCCTCGATGCCGTCATCGGTGATGACGGTGGCGATGCGCGACAGGCCGCACAGGATCAGGCTGGAGCGTTTGCGGAATTTCGAGGAATCGACCAGCACCACCAGTTCGTCGGCCTGGTCGATCAGTTTCTGCTCCGCCTGGATCAGCAGCGGGTCGCCTTCCATCAGGCCGAGCGGTCCGAGCCCTTGCGCACCCATGAACATGCGGCGGGCGTAGAAATTGCGCGTCACGTCATTGTCGAAGGGCGACAGGATGATGTTCTGCTCGCGGTAGATCGTGCCGCCCGACAGCATCACCGTGTTCTTGGAGTGCTTGAGCAAATGCTCGGCGATCGGGAAGGAATTGGTAAAGATCGGCATGCGGCGGCCGGTCAGGAAATGCACCATCTGGAACGTGGTGGTGCCGCCATTGATGATGATCGGCTCGCCATCCTTGCAAAGCTCGACCGCTTCGCGGGCGATCGCCCGCTTCTGCGAAGCATTGATTGTCTCATTGACGGAAAAGGGCCGTCCGGCGAGGCCGATGAACTGCGGCGGCGAGATTGCTTCGGCGCCACCGCGCACCCTGCGCAGGCGCTTCTGGACGTGGAGAGCCGCGATGTCGCGCCGGATCGTCGCCTCGGAGGACTCCGTCAGGTCGACCATCTCCTGCACCGTCACCACAGGCTTTTCCTGGACGGCGGACAAGATGATCCTGTGGCGCTCTTTTTCGTGCATGGTTCCTCCCTGCCTGAGCATCTAGGCACCCAAAACGCGCAGTGTCAATCATTTCCGATCATATAATTTCATTGTGCAGTGCAATATGATCGATATTGATCGTTTGTGATTGACAAGCTGGGCGCTTCCGTGGAAATTCGAGGCCAAATGGGCCGCACCGTTTGCGTGCCTTCGGGAGGATTACCTATGCTCGACAAGCGCACCGGCGCGCGCCTCGCCAATCTGTGGGACGAGGCCAAGGCTCAAGCGATGAACGAGCCGGAACGGCTCGTCTACCGCTCGAATGTGCTTGGCTCCGACAAGCGCGTCACCAACTATGGCGGCGGCAACACGTCCTCGAAGATATGGCAAAAAGACCCGCTCACCGGCGACAACGTCGAAGTGCTTTGGGTCAAGGGCTCGGGCGGCGACAGCGCCTCGATCAAGCTCGACGGCTTTGCCACGCTGTACATGGACAAATTGCGCGCGCTGAAGAAGCTTTATCGCGGCCTGGCGCATGAAGACGAGATGGTCGGCTTCCTGCCGCACTGCACCTTCAACCTCAATCCGCGCGCGGCCTCGATCGACACCCCGCTGCATGCCTTCGTGCCGAAGCCTTTTGTCGATCACATGCATCCCGACGCCATCATCGCCATTGCAGCCGCCAAGGATTCCAAGGCGCTGACCAGGGAGATCTTCGGCGACGCCATCGGCTGGCTGCCATGGAAGCGTCCGGGCTTCGAACTCGGCCTGTGGCTGGAGAAATTCTGTCTCGAACATCCCGCCGCCAAGGGTGTCATTCTCGAAAGCCACGGCTTGTTCACCTGGGGCGACACCCCTCGGGAATGCTACGAGACGACGATCTCGGTGATCAATCAGGCGATCGAATGGTTCGAGCGCCGGTCAGAGGGCCTCCCCATTTTTGGTGGCGAGGTGGTCAAGTCGCTCGATGTCGCGGCACGCCGGGCCATCGCCGCCAAGCTGATGCCCAGGATTCGCGGCCTGATCTCGGAAAAGAGCCACAAGCTTGGTCATTTCGACGACCAGCCCGCCGTGCTCGAATTCGTCAACTCCAAGGATTTACGCCCGTTGGCGGCACTCGGCACGTCGTGCCCGGACCATTTCCTGCGCACCAAGATCCGGCCGCTGGTCATCGAGTTCGATCCGGCAAAGCCTGATGTCGATGCGGTCATTGCCCGGCTCGCCGACGACATTGCCGCCTATCGTGTTGGCTATCAGGCCTACTACGACAGCTGCAGGCATGCGGACTCGCCCGCCATCCGCGATCCCAATGCCGTGGTCTATCTGATGCCCGGCGTCGGCATGTTCACCTTCGCCGGCGACAAGGCGACGGCGCGCATCTCGGGCGAATTCTACGTCAACGCCATCAACGTCATGCGCGGCGCTTCCACCGTCTCGTCCTATGTCGGCCTGCCCGCGCAGGAAGCCTTCGACATCGAATACTGGCTGCTCGAGGATTTGAAGCTGCAGCGCATGCCGAAGCCGAAGACGCTCGCCGGCCAGATCGCGCTGGTCACCGGCGGCGCCGGCGGCATCGGCCGCGCGACGGCCAACCGGCTGCTGCGCGAGGGCGCCTGCGTCGTGCTGGCCGATATCGACGAGGCAGCGCTCGCCAGCGCAAATGACGAACTGGCCAAGGCCTACGGCAAGGATTTCGTGCGGCCGGTGGTGATCAACGTCACATCGGAGGACCAGGTCATCTCCGGCTTCGCCGACACGGCGGTCGAGTTCGGCGGCATCGACATTCTGGTGTCGAATGCGGGTCTCGCCTCCTCGGCGCCGATCGAGGAGACGACGCTGGCGCTGTGGAACAAGAACATGGACATCCTGTCGACCGGCTATTTCCTGGTCTCGCGGGAAGCGTTCCGGCTGTTCCGGGTGCAGAAGATCGGCGGCAACGTCGTCTTCGTCGCCTCCAAGAACGGCCTCGCCGCATCGCCCAACGCCGCCGCCTATTGCACGGCCAAGGCCGCCGAGATCCATCTGGCGCGCTGCCTGGCACTGGAAGGGGCGGAAGCGCAGATCAGGGTCAATGTCGTCAATCCGGACGCCGTCCTGCGCGGCTCGAAGATCTGGACCGGCGAATGGAAGGAACAGCGCGCCGCCGCCTACAAGATGTCGACCGACGATCTGGAGGAGCACTACCGCTCACGCTCGATGCTGAAGCGTTCGGTGTTTCCCGAAGACATCGCCGAAGCGATCTATTTCTTCGCTTCCGACATGTCGGCCAAGTCCACCGGCAACATCATCAATGTCGACGCCGGCAACGCGCAGAGCTTTACGCGGTAGTATCTTACCCTCCCCCTTTTGGGGAGGGTCGGCAGGCAGTCGCCGCGAAGCGGTGATTGCTTGCCGGGGCGGGGGTCCCCCCACCCGGCCCTGCGGGCCACCCTCCCCACAAGGGGGAGGGTAAAGCTGCATTTTGGGAGGAAACCTGAGTGTCCGAAGCCATTATCTCCGCCGACGTCGTGGATAAGAACAATGCCGCGCGCAAGGCCAACCTCGAGCGCGACTACGCCTCCCTTGGCGAACGGCTCGACCGTCGCGGCATCGCCATCGATGCCATCCGCGACAAGGTCGAAAAATTCGCGGTTGCCATCCCGTCCTGGGGCGTCGGTACCGGCGGCACCCGCTTTGCCCGCTTTCCCGGCGCCGGCGAGCCGCGCGACATCTTCGACAAGATCGAGGACTGCGCCGTCATCCAGCAATTGACCCAGGCGACGCCGACCGTCTCGCTGCACATTCCGTGGGACAAGGCCGATCCGAACCGGCTGAAGCAGGCCGCCTCGCGTTTCGGCCTCGGCTTCGACGCCATGAACTCCAACACTTTCTCGGATGCCAGGGACCAGAAACTCTCCTACAAATTCGGCTCGCTGTCGCATGCCGACGCCGGCACGCGCCGGCAAGCGGTCGAGCACAATCTCGAATGCATCGAGATCGGCAGGACCCTGGGCTCCAAGGCGCTGACGGTATGGATCGGCGACGGCTCGAACTTCCCCGGCCAGGTCAATTTCGCCAGGGCTTTCGAGCGCTATCTCGACGCCATGAAGGAGATCTATGCCGGACTGCCCGCCGACTGGAAGCTGTTCACCGAGCACAAGATGTACGAGCCGGCCTTCTATTCCACCGTCGTGCAGGACTGGGGCACCAATTACCTGATTGCGAAGGAACTGGGCGACAAGGCATTCTGCCTGGTCGACCTTGGCCACCATGCGCCCAACGTCAACATCGAGATGATCGTGTCGCGGCTGATCCAGTTCAAAAAACTCGGCGGCTTCCATTTCAACGATTCGAAATATGGCGACGACGATCTCGACGCCGGTTCGATCGATCCTTACCGGCTGTTCCTCGTCTTCAACGAACTGGTCGATGCCGAACTGTCGGACGCCGAGGGTTTTGATCCGGCGCACATGCTCGACCAGAGCCACAACGTCACCGATCCGATCGAAAGCCTGATGCTGTCGGCGGTCGAGGTGCAGCGCGCCTATGCACAGGCGCTGCTGGTCGACCGCAAGGCGCTGGAAGGCTTCCAGGACGGCAATGACGCGTTGATGGCGACGCAGACGCTGAAAGCCGCCTACCGCACCGATGTGGAGCCGATCCTGGCCATGGCGCGGCTGAAGCGTGGTGCCGCCATCGATCCGATCGCCGCTTACCGCGCGGCGGGCTACCGCGCCAAGGTCGCGGCGGAACGCCCGGCGGTCGCCGGCGGCTCCGGCGGCATTGTGTAGGCAAACTCTGATCCGATATTGCCTCACCGGTCTGCTTCGTGAGGTGGCCATTTTGTGAATGGACTCGATTGGACCGAGAGGGTCTTCTAGGCGTCCCCCGCCCGGAGAACCCGCCATGCATCCCACCCGTCGGACATTGATCGCCGCCAGTCTTTCCATCGCCTTTGCCCTCGCGCCATTGACGAGCATCTTCGCGGCTTCACCCGCGCCGGTGAAGGGCGAGCATGGCATGGTGGTGACGGCCCAGCATCTGGCGTCGGAAGTCGGCGTCGAGGTCCTGAAGAAGGGCGGCAATGCCGTCGATGCGGCGGTCGCCGTCGGCTATGCACTGGCCGTCGTTTACCCCAACGCAGGCAATATCGGCGGCGGCGGCTTCATGACCATCCGTTTCAAGGATGGCAAATCGACCTTCCTCGATTTTCGCGAGCGCGCGCCACTGGCGGCGACCAAAACCATGTATCTCGACAAGGACGGCAACCCGGTGAAGGGCGCCAGCCTGGATGGCTATCTCGCCGTCGGCGTGCCTGGTTCGGTGGCTGGTTTCGAGACGGCGCGCGAAAAATATGGCACCTTGTCCAGACAAGACCTGATGGCGCCGGCGATCAACTATGCCAAGGACGGGTTCATCCTCGATCAGGGTGACACAGCCTCCTTTTCTGGCAGCGCCGCTCGGCTGGCCAAGGATCCCGCCGCAGCCGCTATCTTCCTGAAGCCGGACGGGAAGAGCTACGCCATTGGCGATCGCCTCATCCAGCCCGACCTTGCCGCCTCGCTCGCCGCCATTTCAGAAAAAGGCCCTGATGCGTTCTACAAAGGCGCCATTGCGGACGCCATCGTCAAGGCGAGCGGCGCCAAGGGCGGCATCCTGGCCAGGCAGGATTTCGAGCAATACGCGGTGCGCGAACTGAAACCCGTGACCTGCTTCTATCGCGGCTACGAGGTCACATCCTCGCCGCCGCCGAGCTCCGGTGGCGTCATCATCTGCGAAATCCTCAACGTGCTGGAGGGCTATCCGTTGTCCTATCTCGGCGCCGGTTCGGCCGAGACCGTCCATGTCATGGTCGAGGCGATGCGCCATGCCTATGTCGACCGCAATTCGGCGCTCGGCGATCCCGATTTCGTCGACAATCCGGTCTCGAAACTTCTGGACAAGACCTATGCCAAGGACATTCGCGACAGGATCGACCCGTTCCGGGCTGGCGTGTCGCAGGATCTGATGCCGAAGGGTTTTGGCGAGTCGAAGGAGACCACGCATTATTCGATCATCGACAATGACGGCAACGCGGTCGCCGTCACCTATACGCTGAATGGTTCCTTCGGCGCCGGCGTCGTTGCCGATGGCACCGGCATCCTGCTCAACAACGAGATGGACGACTTCACCCAGAAGCCCGGCGTGCCCAACCTCTATGGTCTGGTTCAGGGCGAGGCCAACGCCATCCAGCCGAAAAAGACGCCCCTGTCATCGATGAGCCCGACAGTCGTGGCAAAGGATGGCAAGCCGTTCATGGTCATAGGCAGCCCGGGGGGCTCGCGCATCATCACCATCACGCTGGAAGCCATCGTCAACGTCATCGACCACGGCATGAACATCCAGGAGGCGATCGACGCGCCGCGCATCCACCACCAGTGGTTGCCTGACACGGTTTACATCGAGCCGTTTGGACTTTCGCCCGACACCGAAAAGCTGCTCGCCGGCATGGGCTACCACCTCGATCCAAGCAGCACGACCTGGGGCCAGGCGGCCGGCATTTTGGTCGGCGGCAAGAGCCTGGCTGAAATCGAGAAGGGTGGCGGCGCCCGTTACAACGGCGCCATCGACAGCCGCGCCGCATCCGGCGAGGCGCTGGGATATTAGGATCGGAAAAGCTGGAGCGCGGCGATTCGGGTTGATCGCCCGCTGCTCCAGCGGATCGTCACAAGACCAGCGTGATGGTCGACGCAACCAGCATCAGGGCCGCGATGCCGACGAACAGCGCATAGATGCGTGGCCGGTCGAGCAGCAGCGCGTTTCCGGATATCCAGGCTGATGTGGCGCCGCCAAGTGCATAGAGGAAGCCGTTACGGTGCCCGAAGCTCATCGATGCCGCCATCAGCCCGCCAATGATGAGCGCGCCGAACACGATGATCACCGCGACGGCGTACTTCTCGAAATCGTTGCCGCTTCCCATGCTTGGACCGATCGCGTTCAACGTCGAAAGGTCGTCCGGGTCGAAGGGGCTGGTCGACCCATATTCGTCTTGACCGACAGGCTCTCGCATCATTCGTTCTCCGTATAGCGGCAACAAATCATCAAGCCTTGCCGAGCGCAACCCGATCGCGCTGCCCGCGATGCGTTCGGCGCGGTCTTCAACATCTTCCGACGGAAGCCTGCCGCCTGCTTTTTGATCCGTGCCCGATCGTCTTTTAGACTCAGGCAACGCCAGGGCGCGCCTGCCTGAAGGCGACCGTACACCACTATCATGGCGCCTGTTCGTGGAAGAAAGATGATGCCGGGTGGGTTCGGCTGCCCCGATGGAGATTTTCGGTGAGGCGTGACGTCGCACAGGGGCCGTGACGGGCCGAATCGCCCTTGCGACAAGCGTCGATAGCGTACCGGGCCGCGCCTGATCGCTGCCCAGGACGCATAGCGTCGTCGTGGCATGCCGGCGAAAACCATATGTCGATCCTGCCGGTGACAACCACGCGGTCCAGGGCAGCGATTGCGGTACATGGCTCGGGCTAGGCGCCTCCGGCCCGAAGCTCTGAAATCACCCGTTCCTGCCTCGCGGCCCTATCCGCGGTCATTGCGCCAAAGCGCAGGGCGCAGCGAAATATTCCCCCCGGCGCGACGTGAACCAGGCGGCCTCTTTGCTTCGCCGCGAGATAGCCGTCGGGTTCGGCGGTCGCCGGCAGCACGAGGCCGAGTGCGTCCTGGTCGGCGCCGCGCGTGATCCAGCGAACGGCATAGTTGAGTTCCGCCGGGCGAAAGCTGACGAAATCCGCGGTCTGGTCCGGATGGACCTGCAAGGCGTGCGCCCAACCCTCGGCGTCCGCCCCCGCTTTCATCGTCAGCACGAGTTCGGGGTCTATGGGCTCGCCTTTGGTCAGCATGCGATGCCGCGACGGGTCGGCGACAATGGCGTCGCGGTAGGCAAGGTAGCTTTCGCTCGGTTTGAAAAAGGCTGGAAGCACCTGGCGCACGACGATGTCGGCGCGATCGTCGGCCACGCTGTCCACCAGAAGTCCGCCATCCGCCGGCCTGAAATTGATGTGCGCTAGGTACATCAGTTCCATGGGCGAGCGCTTCCGGTTCTCGATGACGATGTCGACAGCCACGCTGGTGGCATCGCGCTGCAGCAGCACGGTCGGCTTCATCACATAATCGTGGCTGAAGGCGACGGTCTGGCGGCAGCGCCCGGTCAGGGCCATGAACGGCCCTTCGGAATTGTCCCCGACTATGAGTTGCACATCTGTGTAGGGCGCATTGGGCAGGTCGCCGTGAAGCGGGTGGCTGTCGTTCGGCCCCGGGTTTCCCATCGCTGTCGCACCGCAGTGAAGGAAGAACGCGCCGTAGTTGGAGAGATAGTCGCGGGTGGCGACCGGCTCGTCGAACATCGAGCGCATGGTCAAGGAGCGGCCGAGGAACGTCGCGTCCCAGATTTGCTGCCCCTGGAACGGCAGCATGACGATTTCGCCCTTTTCGCTGCTGATCCGAAGACCGGCGACGCCAGACCGGAAGCGAAAGGCCCTGGCGACGAGGCCGGCATATCGCGCGACGACCGTTTCCGACGGGCCAAACTGCTCCGGCACGAGGTCGATGAGAACGTGATCTGAATGCTCGGGGGACATTGTTTCGATCTCCCCGCTGCGTCCGGGTTACGTGGACTCGCCGATAGTCGCAGGAAACGCCCGGAAATCAACGGCAACGCGCCAGACATGCCGCTGCATGACTGTGACCCCTGTCTCCGGTATGAACCGTAACCCATGTGTCCAGAATGGACCCGGAGGGTGATGGTGCCCAGAGGCGGATTCGAACCACCGACACGCGGATTTTCAATCCGCTGCTCTACCAACTGAGCTATCTGGGCCTGTTCCGGCAAACGAAATTTCGTGCACCGGATTTCATGGGATCGCCGTCGGCGCCCCTTGAAAGCGCGTGGGTTATAGCACGGGAATTCGGCCTGTCCAGCGCTTAGGTGGCGATTTCAGACAGGAAAAGAGATGCGGTGCAGCGGGCCGGTTCCATGCTGCTTCTCCAGTCGGAAAGGCGCGCGGCATGGTGGTATTTCGGCCATTGGCGTCCTTTTCCGGTGCCGCCATCGCGGCCCGCAATGACGTGGCCGGTCTCTTGGCCGACGATTGAGGCGTCCCGTTCGCGCTGCCGGGCAAGCGCATGGTCATCGAGCTATCTGGCGCCGGACACGCCTCTGCGAAAATCGGACGGCGACATGCCGGCCAGCTTGCGGAACGATTTGTTGAAGGCGCTGAGCGAGCCGAAGCCTGAGTCCATGGCGACGCGCAGCACATTGGCGTCCTGATGCATCAGCATCGCCTGCGCGTAGCTCAGCCGCAACAGGTTGACATATTCGTTCAGCGTCATGCCGGTCGATTTCTTGAACAGGCTCATGGCGTATTTGGGATGGATGTCGGCGGCGGCCGCGATGTTCATGCAATCGATGTCGTAGAGGAAGTTCTCGGCGATGAAATCGCACATGCGCCCGACATTGCGCGACGACTGCTGATCGAAGGGACTGCCCGTTTCCTGCCCGGCCGCGGTTTCCGGTACCAGCCGATAAGGTTCGAACCGCACCCGCTCCAGCCGCAGCAGCAATTCGTTGACGGCGTGTTCTGCCTTGGCCTGGTCACCAGACCGGGCGTAGCGGTTCCAGCGCTCGAAATTATTGTGGTCGGATTGGTCGGTGGCGCCGCTCACCAGCGTTGCGCCCGTCATCAGCCGATGCCTTATATCCGTGGGCAGGTGCAGCCGGAAGAAATGCACCAGCGGCAGATGCGCTCCAGCGTAGATGGCGTCGTCGGACAGATCGTCCATCTGGTGCGGCAGACCGCCCCAGAACAGGCACATCTCGCCGGCTGAAAGCGAAATCTCGTGGTCGTTCATGCGGTAATGCACGCTGCCGCGCACAATGAAATTCACCTCGACCTGGGCGTGCCAATGCGGTTTGAGCATCACCAGAGGAGCGGTGTGAAACATCTGCAACAGCAGCGGCAGGCCTTCCACGCTGCTGGCGCCAGGCTGGTAAAACGGCCGTTCCGGCATCTTACTTTCCGCCAATTTCATATTCCCTTTGACGGCGACAGGCCCTGCCCACTGCATAGTCTAGCCACGCTCACAGTGAGAGAGCAAATGAAATGGGAGGATTTCAATGCGCATCACAATGACCTGCGCCGCGCTCGCGCTTGCCCTGGGCTCAGCCCCGGCCTTTGCGCAATCCGGCGAAATCACCATCTGGAGCTGGAACATCGCCGCCTCATCGCTGAAGGCGACCATTGCCGGCTTCAACAAGCAATTCCCCGACGTCAAGGTGACGGTCCAGGACCTCGGCAACCAGCCGACCTATGACAAGTCGATCGCCGGCTGCGCCGCCGGCGGCGTCGGCCTGCCTGACATCGTCTCCATCGAGAACGGTGAGGCCGAGAACTACTGGAGCCAGTTCCCGGACTGCTTCGTCGACCTGCATACGCTGGGCTATACCGCACAGGATCAGGCGAAATTCCCCGATTTCAAGCGCACCGAGCTCGAAGTCGGCGACAAGGCCTATGCGATGCCATGGGATTCGGGGCCGGTTGCCGCGTTCTATCGCCGCGACTTCTACGAAAAGGCCGGCGTCGACCCGGCCTCGATCAAGACCTGGGATGATTTCATCGCTGCCGGCAAGAAGATCCAGGCCGCCAATCCGGGCGTCTCGATGACCAACGCCGATTTCAACGGCGACTCGGAATTCTTCCGCATGATCTCCAACGAACAGGGCTGCGCCTATTTCGCCGCCGATGGACAGTCGATCACGGTCAACCAGCCCAAATGCGTCGATGCCATGACCAAGGTCAAGGAGATGAAGGATGCAGGCATCGTTTCTTCCGCCGACTGGGGCACCAAGATCACCAACAACACGGCCGGCACCGTCGCCACCCAGATCTATGGCGGCTGGTATGAAGGCACCATTCGCACCGAATCGGCCGGTGAGAGCGGCAAATGGGGCGTCTATCTGATGCCGAGCCTCACCGCCGACGGGCCGCGCGCCGCCAATCTGGGTGGATCCTCGCTGGCCATCACGTCGGCGTCGAAGAACAAGGAAGCCGCCTACGCCTATTTGAAATACACGCTCGGAACCAATGAAGGCCAGATCACCATGCTGAAGGAATTCGGCCTCGTGCCCTCGCTGGTATCGGCGCTCAATGACCCCTACGTCTCGCAAGGTCTGCCCTACTGGGGTGGCCAGGCGGTGTGGAAGGACATTCTCGGCACCTTGCCCAAAGTCGTCCCCAGCCGTGGCACCCAGTTCCAGAGCGATGCCGAGATCATCGTTCGCGCGGTGCAGACCAAATATCTTGCTGGTGGCTATGCCGACGCCAAGGCAGCGCTCGACGATGCCGCGAACCAGATCGCCGCGGCGACCGGACTGCCGGTCAAGTCGTGATCCGGAGGTTCCTCTCCCCGGATCGGGACGGGGAGAGGGGCGCTCTCATCAATGGCTTCGCCAATCCCAATGTTGCAGGAAAGGCGCAGGCGTTGCGGCCATCTCCCTTCTCCCCGTCACCATACGGAGAGAAGGTGCCGGCAGGCGGATGAGGGGCAGCGCCGAGATCAACAGTTGATGCAGAATCCGCAGCCCTGCATTGGCTGGGGCATCGACACGGTACTCTCAACAGACACAAATCTGAAAGCACAACAAGCAGAGAAGAAGGAGGAGGAAGATGCGCAACCGCAACGCCACGGCCTATCGCTTCCTCACGCCCTATCTGCTGATCTTTGCCGTTTTCTGGGTCTGGCCGATCATCAGCTCGTTCCTGATCTCCTTCCAGGCGACGCGCACCGTGCCATGGCGGTTCGCGCCCGCCTTCAACTGGGGCCGGCTGATCGGCGATCCGGCCTTCTTCAACGCGCTGAAGAACACGCTGCTCATCCTCGTCATCCAGGTTCCGGTGATGATCGCGCTGGCCATGGTGATGGCGGTGCTTCTGAATTCGCCGCTGCTGAAGGCGAGGGGCCTCTACCGCTTCGCCTTCTTCGCCCCGGTCGTGGTCGGCGAGGTTGCCTATTCGGCGGTGTTCCGGCTGATGTTCAATCTCAATTTCGGCATCATCAACAAGCTCCTGAACAGCGTCGGCCTGCCCAGCATCGACTGGTTCTCCAACGTCACGCCGGCGATGGCATTGATCATGATCGCGGTGACCTGGCGCTGGGCCGGCTACAACGCCATCATCCTGCTCGCCGGCATGCAGTCCATTCCCGAAGATGTCTACGAGGCGGCAACACTCGACCGTGTCTCCAAGCTCAAGCAATTCTTCTTCATCACCCTGCCGCTCTTGAAGCCGGTCATCGTGTTCTGCCTCGTGCTGTCGATCATCGGCACCATGCAGCTGTTCACCGAGCCGTTCCTGATCACCGAGCGCGGCGGACCGGGTGGCGGCACCGAAACGCTCGGCCTGCTGCTCTACCGCCAGGGTTTTCGGTCGCTCAATTTCGGCTACGCCTCGGCCGTTGCCTACACCATGGCGGGGCTGGCGATCGCGATAACGCTGGTGCAACTGTGGCTGACGAGGGAAAAGCAATGAGTTCGCTGTCCGCCGCCCGCCTAAGACGCAGCATCGCGCTGCATCTCTTCCTCACGCCGCTGGCGCTGATCTGGCTGTTTCCGCTGTGGATGATGGTGGTGTTCTCCACCATGCCGGACAATGGCATCTTCAGCCCCGGCATCGAGCTTTTGCCGCATGGCAATTTCATCGACAATTTCAACAATCTGCAGCATGACACTGACTTCGTCGGCGCCATCGGCATTTCGGTCTCGGTGGCGGTGACCTATACCTTCCTGTCGGTGCTGCTGACGTCGATGGCCGGGTGGGCGCTGGCCCGTTACCAGTTCTTCGGCAAGGGCGCGGTTGTCGCCATCATTCTCGGCACCATCACGCTTCCCTACGCGGTGGTGCTGATCCCGCAATTCATCATGGTGGCGCGCGACTTCAAGCTCGCCAACACCTGGGTGGCGCTGATCGTGCCGCCGCTGTTCAATTCGCTCGGCGTGCTGTTCATGCGGCAGAGCTTCTCGATGATGCCGGACGATCTGTTCGACGCGGCGCGCGTCGAGGGGGTGAAGGAGTGGCGCATCTTCCTGTTCGTCGCGCTGCCCCTGGCGCGGCCGATGCTGGCGGCGCTTGCCATCATCCTGTTCCTCGCCTCCTGGAACAATTACCTGTGGCCGCTTTTGATCAACAGCCAGCCCGGTTCGATGACGGCGCCGGTGGCGCTCGGCACGCTGATCGGCCTCACCAAGGTGTCGTGGGGCGGCATCATGGCGGGCGCGGTGATGCTGACGGTGCCGATGCTGATCGTCTTCGTGCTCTTGCAGCGTCATTTCATCGCCGGCATCGCCGCCGGCGCCATCAAGTAGGATAGAACGAGATGAGGTTAGATTGGAACATTCCGCCCGGCCCTTCGGGTTTCCCGTCGGCGGGCACCCGCTGCGTCGAGCCGCTTGAGCGATGGAACCCCATCGCTCATCGCACCTCTCCTGGCGGATTGCCTCGCCGATCGGGAAACAGAATGATCCAATCTAACCTCATCTCGCTCTAGCATGGCGACTGTCACGCTCAACAAAGTCGTCAAGCGCTTCGGCGCCTTCGAGGTCGTCCATGGCGCCAATATAGACGTCAAGGACGGCGAGTTCGTCGTCTTCGTAGGCCCCTCCGGCTGCGGCAAGTCCACCCTGCTCAGGATGATCGCCGGGCTCGAGGATATCAGCGGCGGCGAAATCGCCATTGGCGGCAAGGTGGTGAACGATGTCGAGCCGGCCGACCGCGGCATCGCCATGGTCTTCCAGTCCTACGCGCTCTATCCGCACATGAGCGTCGAGCAGAACCTCTCTTTCGGGCTGCGCATGACCGGCAATCCCAAGGCCGACACCGAACGGCGCGTGAAGCGCGCGGCCGAGATCCTGCGCATCAGCGAATTGATGGACCGGCGTCCGCGAAAACTCTCCGGCGGCCAGCGCCAGCGTGTCGCCATCGGCCGCGCCATCGTGCGCGAGCCGCAGGTGTTCCTGTTCGACGAGCCGCTCTCCAATCTCGACGCCGAGCTGAGGGTGCAGATGCGGATCGAGATCGCGCGGCTGCACAAGGAGCTCGGCGTCACGATGATCTATGTCACGCACGACCAGACCGAGGCGATGACGCTGGCCGACAGGATCGTCGTGCTCAATGCCGGCAACATCGAGCAGATCGGCGCCCCGCTCGATCTCTACGACGATCCGGCCAACCGCTTCGTCGCCGGCTTTGTCGGCTCGCCGAAGATGAATTTCATGGCGGCTAAGGTCGTCGCAACGGAGAAGGACGCGGCGGTGGTCGAGCTTCTCAACCACGGCGGAGCCCGGCTGCGCAAATCGCTTTCGAGCGCGCCGCCTGCTGTCGGCGCGGATGTCGTTCTCGGCGTGCGGCCGGAGCATTTCTGCGAGGCCGGCGAGGGCGACTGCGACATACCGGTCCGGGCCGACGTTGCCGAGCATCTCGGCTCGGTAAGCTATGTCTATGCCAATGCCGGACCGGAGGAACTGATCATCGAGCGCGAGGCCTCGCGGCAGCGGGCGAGCGGCGATCATCTGGTGGTCTCGATCAAGGCCGGCCGGTCGCTTCTCTTCGACACATCAGGTGCACGGATACGCTGATGCATGTCGCCCAAAAGTGCACAGCGGTTCTGGGGCAACGACATGCATGAACCAGGACGCATGTCGCCCAAAAGTGCGCAGCGGTTCTGGGGCAACGACATGCATGAAACCCAAACTTTTCTTTGCCCGGTCGCAATGCGTCGTGGCGATTCAGGGAGATCCAAATGAATTCCGAACCAGGAAAAATCCGCTGGGGCATCCTCGGACCGGGCGGCATCGCCAAGGCCTTCGCGGGCGGCGTCGCTGGCTCGCGCAACGGCGTGCTCGCCGCCATTGGCGCGCGCAACCCCGGCAAATCAGGCCTCGCCGAGGCCTTCCCTGGCGCACGCATCCTCAACGGTTATGATGCGCTGCTCGCCGATCCCGACATCGATGCCGTCTACATCTCGATTCCGCATCCCGGCCATGCGCAATGGGCGATCAGGGCGGCGGAAGCGGGAAAGCATGTGCTGTGCGAAAAGCCGCTTGGGCTGACCGCCTTCGAGGCCGACGCCATGATCCATGCGGCGCGCAAGGCCGGCACCTTTCTCGGCGAGGCCTTCATGTACCGGCTGCATCCACAGACGCTGAAGCTGGTGGAATTGATCAGGTCCGGCATCATCGGCGACATCAGGATGATCAAGTCGAGCTTCGGCTTTGCCATGCCGGGCGTCATGCCGGAGCACCGGCTCTATGCCAACGATCTCGCCGGCGGCGGCATTCTCGACGTTGGCGGTTATCCCGTGTCGATGGCGCGGCTGATTGCCGGGGCGGCGGCGGGACTTCCCTTCGCCGAGCCGGACAAGGTGGTTGGCGCGGCCCATCTCGGCCAGTCCGGCGTCGATGAATGGGCCTCGGCGCTGCTGCACTTTACCGGAGGCATCGTCGCCGAGGTCTCCTGCAGCATTTCGCTCAACCAGGACAATGTGCTGCGCATCCTCGGCACCAAGGGCCGCATCGAGGTGCCGGACTTCTGGTTCGCCGGCGGCGACCGCGATGTCGGCCTCGGCCGGATCGACGTGATCGGCGCCGACGGCAACCGCGAGACCATCAGCGTCAACGAGAAGCGCCATGTCTATTCTTTCGAGGTCGACGCCGCCGGAGATGCCATCCTCGCCGGGCGGCAGGAGTTCGCCTGGCCGGGCATGGCGTGGGCCGACAGTCTCGGCACCTTGCGTGTGCTCGACCGATGGCGCGCGGCGGTGGGGCTGGAGTACGAGATCGAGAAGGCCCCGCTGCGCACCAACACCATCTCTGGCCGGCCTTTGCGGTCCGGCGGCGCGGCGATCGGCAAGCGCACGATTCCGGGCCTGCCGAAGCCGGCGTCGGTGGTGGCGCTCGGCTTCGAGGATTTCCGCACCTTCTCCTCGGGGTCGATCCTGCTCGATGCCTTCTTCGAGGCCGGCGGCAATCTGTTCGACACCGGCTATGTCTATGGCGCCGGCTATACCGAGACGCTGCTTGGCGGGTGGTTGAAGAACCGTGGCGTGCGCGAGCAGTCGGTGATCATCGCCAAGGGCGCGCATACGCCGCTCTGCTATCCCGACGTGATCGGCAAGCAGCTTGCCCAGTCGCTCGACCGGCTGCAAACCGATCATGTCGATATCTATTTCATGCATCGCGACAATCCGGACGTGCCGGTCGGCGAATTCGTCGATGCGATGGATCGCGAGGTCAAGGCGGGTCGCATCCGGGGTCCGTTCGGCGGCTCGAACTGGACGATGCAGCGCATGGACGAGGCGATTGCCTATGCCGAGCGCACCGGCAAGCAGAAGCCCGGCGCGCTCTCCAACAATTTTTCGCTGGCCGAAATGCTGGAGCCGATCTGGCCGGGTTGTGTCACCTCGTCCACCGATGACTGGAAGGCCTGGCTGGCCGCCCGGCAGATGCCGAATTTCGCCTGGTCGAGCCAAGGCCGAGGCTTCTTCACCGACCGCGCCGGGCGCGACCGGCGCGACAGCGAGGAGCTGGTGCGGGTCTGGTATTCGGAGCGCAATTTCGGCCGCCGTGACCGGGCAATCGAACTTGCCGCGAAGCTGGGCAAGAGCCCGATCCATATTGCACTGGCCTATGTGCTCAATCAGCCCTTCCCATCCATTCCGCTGATCGGACCACGCACGCTGGATGAGCTCGACGACAGCCTGCAAGCACTAGATGTCGTGCTCTCACCCGACGACCTGAAATGGCTGGACGGAGCCGGCTAGGGCCATTTCGGCAACGATCATGCCGGAAGGCGCAGATACTTGGGCAAAGCGCGGATACCTGAGTAAAGGCGCGGATACCTGAGTAAAGGAAGGTCACCGTACGGACGGCCACACGCCGGCGCCGCGCTGCTGTTGGTGCAGTGGGACTGCAATGCCGACCGTCAATCGAGGAATGTGTACAGCGCCGAAATTCGTCCCTCACTAACAACGATGACGTCGAGACCTGTAATACGTTTCGAATCGTTCTGGGGGCCGAAGCTCCAAGCAAGACGTCCCGCGTCCAGAAGGACCTGGCATTCGCCGAGTTCGGCAAACTCGAAGTCTGGCATCATCTCGAGCAGAGCACTCACGGCCCGATCGAGCGCCAGCCAGCCGACGTGGCGGGCGTGAGAATCCGAGAAAACGCAGTCGGGGGAGAAAATCTGCTGGATCGCGGCCAGGCGGCGCGTTTTGTCGCGCTCTCCAAAGACTTCGTGGAGATTTCGCTTGGCAAGTGTCTCAATTGAGTTGGGCATGGCGACTTCCTGTCGACTGGCTGATAGTCGGTTTCGATGCGCTTGTTGGTGCGTTTGACAACCGATGCCAGACGACCCACGACCGCGGCCCTCTGACCGCTGGCCATCACGTCCTCGATGTCCACGCTCTCCTTGGTTGATCAGCTCTCGCGTGCCACGGAAGAAATCCGCGACGCTCTGGCGACCCTTTTGCTTGCCGATCCACGGTAGCACCCCATCGTCCCCCTGTCTTTCGAAGACCACATCTTTGGCAAAATCCCCGGCGATGGCGTCCGGATCTTCTCCGGTGCCGACCGTATCCAGAATGGCGTGATCATCAGCCAACTCGGCCGCGCGAATTTCGACGACATATCGAGTGAATGCCTGGGCAACGGAAGTTCGCCAGGCGGGAGGCTTCACTTCGGATCGTCTTCGCCCGACACCTTGGCGCCGCGCCTGGCCGGGGTTCTCATGCTGGCGTACATGCCGGTGGTGCGGAACTGGCTGGGCGTGATGCCGTAGCAGCGTCGGAAGACCTTCGAAAAATAGTTCGCGTCCTCGAAACCGCAAAGGATGGCGACTTCCTTCACCGGCAGGAAATCGGCCTTGGTCAGCAGCTTCGCCGCGCGCTGCAGGCGCTGCTGCAGCACGAACTCAGCCGGCGGCAGCCCTTCGCTTTCGGCGAAACAGCGTGAGAAATGGGCTCGGCTCAGGCCACTGATCTGGACGAGGTCCGCCACCGGCAGCGGCCCGTCGAGATTGGCATTGATGTGATCGATGACCGGCTGCATGGCGCTCTGTTTATCGGCAAAGGCATGTGAGCCGAACACATCGTCATAGAGCGCCATGGCAGCCTCGTAGGCAACGGCGGAAGCAGCACCCGGCGAAGCGGCTCCCTTGATGAGGCGCAGGCTGCAATCGGCAAGATGATCGATCGTCGCCGGCTGCAGCCGAAACACCGGACCCGAGGTGCCGAGGATCGATTTGTGGATGCGCAGCGCCTCCTCGCCGTTCATCGAGATCCAGAAATATTCCCAGCGCTCGTCCCTGGCCAGCCAGTAGCGGTGGTTGTGCGGCACCAGCACAAGCAGGGTGTCGTTCTTCTGCAGGCGATAATCGCGATTCTCGTAGCGCAGCCGGCCGGTTCCGCTGATCGTGTGCTGGAGCACGGTGAACGGTGTCTGGCCGCGCCTGCGTCCGTCCCAGTCATAGGTTTCGTCCTCGCGCACCTCATAGCCCGTGCTCGTCGGCATGGCATGCAGTCGCTGGCCGCCGCGTGGCAGCGAGATCGTTCGCATGGATTGTCCGTTGGCTATCAAATCCTGCAGCACAAAATTACCCTTGAAAGCATAATCCTTCTCTGGTCGCGCTCACGAATAAGCGCATAATCGCCCACGAAAAGCGAGAGAGATCCGCAGGCGAGGAGCGGATAGGGAGGTTGGCAGGCCGGAATCAGGCTTGTCCCGCACACATGTCATCGCATGGGGCTGCAATCCACTCCTGTCATTTCCTGCCTGTCATTCGAACAAAATGAGGTGCGGCTGATGAGTTTCAAAATCGCTATCATCGGTGCCGGCAGCGTCGGCTTCACCAAGAAGCTGTTCACCGACATTCTGTGCGTGCCCGAATTCAAGGATATCGAATTCGCGCTCACCGACGTCAGCGAGCACAATCTTCAGATGATCAAGGCGATCCTCGACAGGATCGTCGAGGCAAACGCATTGCCGACCAGGGTGACGGCGACGACTGAGCGCCGCAAGGCGCTCGAAGGCGCACGCTATGTCATCAGCTGCGTGCGGGTCGGCGGCCTCGAAGCCTATGCGGACGACATCCGCATTCCCCTCAAATATGGCATCGACCAATGCGTCGGCGACACGATCTGCGCCGGCGGCATTCTCTATGGCCAGCGCAACATTCCGGTGATCCTGGATTTCTGCAAGGACATACGCGAGGTCGCCGAGACGAACGCCAAATTCCTCAACTATGCCAACCCGATGGCGATGAACACCTGGGCGGCGATCGAATACGGCAAGGTCGACACGGTGGGCCTCTGCCACGGCGTCCAGCACGGCGCCGAGCAGATCGCGGAGGTTCTGGGCGCGAAGTCCAGGCGGGAGCTCGACTATGTCTGTTCCGGCATCAACCACCAGACCTGGTTCATCGACCTGCGGCTCAACGGCCGCAAGATCGGCAAGGACGAGCTGGTTGCGGCCTTCGAGGCGCATCCGGTTTACTCGCAGCAGGAAAAGCTGCGCATCGACGTCTTGAAGCGCTTCGGCGTCTATTCGACCGAAAGCAACGGCCATCTTTCCGAGTATCTGCCCTGGTACCGCAAACGCCCCGACGAGATCACGCGCTGGATCGACATGTCCGACTGGATCCATGGCGAGACGGGCGGCTATCTCCGCTACTCCACGGAAACCCGCAACTGGTTCGAGACGGAATATCCGCAATTCCTCGAAGCGGCATCGAAGCCGATCGATCCTTCGAGGCGCTCGAACGAGCATGCCAGCCACATATTGGAGGCGCTGGAGACCAACCGCGTCTATCGGGGGCACTTCAACGTCAGGAACAATGGCGTGATCACCAATCTGCCGCAGGACGCCATCATCGAGTCGCCCGGTTTCGTCGACCGTTTCGGCATCAATATGGCTGCCGGCATCACGCTGCCGGAAGCCTGCGCCGCCACCTGCACCGCCTCGATCAATGTGCAGCGCATGTCGGTGCATGCCGCGATATCAGGCGACATCGATCTCTTGAAGCTTGCCGTGCTGCATGACCCGCTGGTCGGCGCGGTTTCGACCCCGGAGGAGGTCTGGCAGATGGTCGACGAAATGGTCGTCGCCCAGGCAGCATGGCTGCCGCAATATGCCCATGCGGTTCCGGCCGCCAGGGAGCGGCTGTCGACATCGGCGGTGAAGACCCGCGAGTGGGCGGGCGCGGCGCGGCGCAGCGTTCGCTCGATCGACGAATTGCGCGCCGAAAAGGCGCTGAAACAGGCGGGCTGAAATCTCATGCGCGGCGACGGGCCTGCGGGAGGCAGGTTCGCCGCGACGAAGCCGTTTCGAATTCGAGGAGAAGCGGAGCAGGTGCAAACGCTCCGGAACAAACAAGAGGGAGAGAGACAGTGAGGAATTTAGGCAATATCGGCCTTGCTGCCGGACTGGCGCTGAGCGTCTCGGCTGCGGCACTGAACGCATACGCTTCCGAGCCCACCGTCCCGCCGGCGCCGGCAACCTTTCCGGCCGAGGGCAAGATCCACTATGTGGCGCGCGACTCCATCCTGGAGTTCAAGGCGCTGCCGCAATATCACGAGCCGGACTGGGTTACCGAGAAATACGTCAAGGCCGGCAAGCTGCCGCCGGTGAAGGACAGGCTGCCGAAGGAGCCGCTGGTCTTCAAGACCGCCAATATGCCTGACGGCATCGGTGTCTATGGCGATACGATGCGTCATGTCATCGGCGGCCGGCCGGAAGGCTGGAACTATGGCGCCGGCCAGACTCAAGGATGGGGCGGCATCGATATCGGCCTTTCCGAATGCCTGACACGCACGGCGCCGCTGTTCCAGGTCGAAGCGAAAGACACCGAGCCTCTGCCGAACCTGGCCAGGAGCTGGGACTGGTCGAAGGACGGCCACACACTGACGATGCACCTCGTCGAGGGTGCGAAATGGTCGGACGGCGTCCCCTTCAATGCCGACGATGTCATGTTCTACTGGGACGACGAGGTGGTCGATCCGAATGTCTCGCCGCTGAACGGCGCAACGCAGGAAACCTTTGGCGTCGGCACGACGCTGAAGAAGATCGACGACTACACCGTCGAGTGGACCTTCAAGGAGGCGTTTCCCAAACAATATCTCTACGCGATGGCCTACGGCACCTTCTGTCCCGGCCCCGCGCACATATTGAAGCCGCAGCACCCGAAATATTCGAAGAACACCTACGAGCAGTTCAAGAACGCCTTCCCGCCGGAATATATGAACATGCCTGTCATGGGCGCCTGGGTGCCGGTCGAATATCGGCCTGACGACATCATCGTCATGCGCCGCAACCCCTACTACTGGAAGGTAGACGAGAAGGGCAACCAGCTGCCTTACCTCGACGAACTGCAGTACAAGCTGTCGACTTGGGCCGACCGCGACGTCCAGGCGGTCGCCGGCTCCGGCGATTTCTCGAACCTCGAGCAGCCGGAAAACTTCGTCGCCTCGCTGAAGCGCGCGGCGGAAGCGAATGCGCCCGCGCGCCTGGCCTTCGGTCCGCGGCTCATCGGTTACAATCTGCGCATGAATTTCTCCGCCAATGGCTGGGGAAACCCGGATGAGCGCGGCCAGGCGATGCGTGAACTCAACCGCAACGAGGACTTCCGCAAGGCCGTCACCATGGCGCTCGACCGCAAGGCGCTTGGCGACTCGCTGGTCAAGGGGCCGTTCACCGCCATCTATCCCGGCGGCTTCTCCTCGGGCACCAGCTTCTATGACCGCAAGTCGACCGTCTATTATCCGTTCGATCTCGCGGGCGCCAAAGCGGAACTCGCCAAAGCCGGCCTCAAGGATACCGACGGCGACGGCTTCGTGAACTTCCCGGCCGGCACCGCCGGCGGCAAGAACGTCGAGATCGTGATGCTGGTCAACAACGACTACGGCACGGACAAGAGCCTCGCCGAAGGCGTCGTCGCGCAAATGGAAAAGCTCGGGCTTCGGGTCGTGCTCAACGGCCTCAACGGCACCCAGCGCGATGCCTCCCAGTACTCCGGCCGCTTCGACTGGCTGATCCGGCGCAACGACCAGGAACTGACCTCCGTCGTGCAGAACACCGAACAGCTTGCTCCCGTTGGCCCGAAGACCAGCTGGAACCACCGCGCCCCGGAAAGCGGCGAGGTCGACCTGATGCCCTTCGAGAAAGATCTGGTCGACATCGTCAACAAGTTTGTCGCGTCGGAGGACAATGACAAGCGCGCCAGCCTGATGAAACAGTTCCAGAAGATCTCGACGGAACATGTCTACAATGTCGGCCTGACGGAATATCCTGGCGCGCTGATCGTCAACAAGCGCTTCTCGAACATTCCGCAGGGCACGCCGATCTTCATGTTCAACTGGGCCGAGGATTCCATCGTCCGCGAACGGGTCTTTGTGGCGGCCGACAAGCAGGCGAAATACGAACTGTTCCCGCAAGAGCTTCCCGGCAAGCCTGGAGACAAAGGCCCGATGGACTAAGGTTTACCTCCCCTGACCAAGACAACTCCGGTCGCGCCGCTGGCGCGGCCGGTCAAAGTCAACCTCCGGACGCACCAAAGGGCGCGATCGGCGAGATGAGGAAGCGGACCGTCCATGTTGCGATTCCTGCTCATGCGCGTAGCGTCGGCGATACCGGTCCTAGCAATCCTGAGCCTCGTCACCTTTGCCATCATCCAGGCCCCGCCGGGCGACTACGCCGACTATATCCGTTCGCAGTTGATCAACCAGGGTGGCGCTTCCTTCGCCGAAGCAGATGCCCAGGCCCAGGCCTATCGCGTCGAGCACGGCCTCGATAAGCCGCTGCCCGTCCAGTACCTCAACTGGATCGGCGGCATCATCACCCGCGGCGATTTCGGTTACAGCCTCTACTACAACAAGCCGGTCGCCGACGTGGTCGGCGAGCGCCTGCCGCGCACGCTCATTCTGGCGCTGGTCTGCCATCTGCTTGCCTCGGTGCTCGGCATCACTTTCGGCATATGGGCCGCGACTCGGCAATACACCTGGATCGATTCGACGCTGTCGGCCATCTCCTTCCTCGGCATGACGGTGCCGCGCTTCCTGATGGCGCTGATCATCGTCTATCTCCTGGTCTTCCGGTTCAACGTCTCGGAGATCGGCAGCTTCTTCTCGCCGCAATATGGCGGCGCGCCATGGTCGTGGGCCAAGTTCGCCGACCTGGTCAAGCATGTCTGGCCGGTGGTGGCGATCGCCACCTTTGGCGGCCTCGCCACAACATGCGCGTCATGCGCGGCAATCTGCTCGACACGCTGAACGCCCAATATGTAGAAACGGCCAGGGCCAAGGGCCTGACCGGCGCCGCCGTCGTCATGCGCCACGCCGTGCCCAATGCGCTGCATCCGCTCGTCATGTATCAGGGCGTGGTGCTGCCCTATATGCTCACCGGCGAGATCGAGACGGCGATCATCTTCGCGCTGCCGACCGTCGGTCCGGCAATCGTCGGCTCCATGGCAGTCGGCGACGTTTATGTCACTGCCACCTTCATGATGGTTCTGTCGGCGACGCTGATCGTCGGCAACATCATTGCCGACATGCTGCTCGTCCTGCTCGATCCGCGCATCCGCCAGTACGGGGAGGGCTAGATGCTGGCCCGCGACACATCGCTGCCACCGCCGCCTGCCGAGGGAACCGCCGTGACCAAACCGGCGCGCGGCAATGAGAGCTATATCGCGCTTGTCTGGCGCCGGCTGAAGCGCTCCTGGACCGGCATGGCCGGTTTCTGGCTCGTCGTGCTTCTGCTGGTGATGGCCGTGTTCGCCGAGTTCATGGCACCGATGGACCCAAAGGCCACCGATGTCGGCTTCGCGCCGCCGCAAGTGCCAAGTTTCCACGACAAGGACGGCAATTTTGTCGCATGGCCGCGGGTCTATGCGCTGTCCGATTCGGCGGACCTCGATCCGGTCACCTTCCAGCCCGTCGTCGGCCCCGACTATGACCATCCGAGGCTGCTTGGCTTCTTCGTGCATGGCGCGCCCTACAAGCTGTTCGGGCTCATCCCGGCGGACCGGCATTTCTTCGGCTCGTTGGACGGTCAGCCGGTGCATTTCCTCGGCACCGACAAGTTCGGCCGCGACGTGCTGTCGCGCGCCATCCACGGCTCGCGCGTCTCGCTGATGATCGCGCTGACGGTCGTCTTCATCATCACCGTCATTGGCACCACCGTCGGCATGGTTTCCGGCTATTTCGGCGGCAGGTTCGACGTCTGGATGCAGCGCTTCGTCGAACTGGTGCTCGCCTTTCCGCAGCTGCCGCTCTATCTGGCGCTGACGACGCTGATCCCGGTTACCGCTCCCACCAACGTCTTCCTCGCCTTCGTCATCATCGTCATGTCGGCACTGGGCTGGGCGCAGATGTCGCGCGAGGTGCGCGGCAAGACGCTGGCGTTGGCGCGGATCGAGTATGTGCGCGCCGCCATGGCGGTCGGCGCCACCGACCGTCGCATCATCATGCAGCACATCTTCCCCAATGTGATGAGCCATGTGATCGTCGCCGTGACGCTGGCGATCCCGACGGTGGTGCTGCTGGAATCCTTCCTCGGTTTCCTCGGCTTTGCCGTCAAGCCGCCGCTGATCTCGTGGGGGCTCATGCTGCAGGACACCGCGACCTATTCCGTCATCGGCACCTATCCCTGGATCCTGTCGCCGGTCGGTTTCGTGCTCGTCACCGTCTTTGCCTTCAACGCGCTGGGCGATGGCCTGCGCGACGCCGTCGACCCCTATTGAGGTGGCTGGGATGACCGTCGCGCTCGCCGAATCCTTCGCACCCGCCGTCCGCCACGACCATGACGGACGCCAGGGCCAGCCCATCATCGACGCCCGCAACATCGAGGTCGCCTTCAAGGTCGAGCACGGCGTCGTCGAAGCGGTCAAGGACATCTCGTTCCAGCTCTATCGCGGCGAAACGATCGCGATCGTCGGCGAATCCGGTTCCGGCAAGTCGGTGACGGCACGCGCCGTCATGGGGCTGCTGTCGCGGCGGGCCACGGTGTCGCCCCGGTCGAGCATCTGTTATGACGGCCAGAACATCCTGAAATTCCCCGAGCGCGAGCGGCGCAAGCTGCGCGGCAACCGCATCTCGATGATCTTCCAGGAGCCGATGAGCTCGCTCAACCCGATCTACACGGTCGGCAGCCAGATCGTCGAGGCGATCAGGGTGCATCGCAAGATGGGCCGCAGGCAGGCACAGGCGCGGGCGCTCGAACTCTTGCAGCACGTGCAGATTCCCGACCCTGTCGCGCGGCTCAGGCAATACCCGCACCAGCTCTCTGGCGGTCAGCGCCAGCGCGTGATGATCGCCATGGCGCTGGCCAACAATCCCGACGTGCTGATCGCCGACGAGCCGACCACGGCCCTCGACGTCACCGTCCAGGCGCAGATCCTGAACCTGATCCGCAGCCTGCAGAAAGAGCTGCGCATGGCGGTGATCCTGATCACGCACGACCTGACCGTGGTGCGTAAATTCTCCGACTACGTCTATGTCATGCAGCACGGCGAAATGTGCGAGCACAACGTCACCGAGCGGCTGTTCGCCGATCCGCGGCATGCCTATACGCGGCGGCTTTTAGCCTCCGAGCCGCGCGGCCGGCCGCAACCGCTGCCGGAAGGTTGCGGCACCATTCTCGAGGCGAGCGGCGTGCGCGTCTGCTTCATGCTTCGCCACGGCACCTTCCTGAAACCGGACTGGCGCGAACTGGTCGCCGTCGCCGACCTCGACCTCAGCCTGCGCCGCCATGAGACGCTGGGGCTTGTCGGCGAGTCCGGCTCCGGCAAGACCACCTTCGGCCAGACCCTGCTGAGATTGATCGACGCCAAGCGCGGCGAGATACGTTTCGACGGCAAGCCGATCCACGGCTTGTCGCGGGCCGAGATGCGGCCGCTGCGTTCGCGCATGCAGATCGTCTTCCAGGATCCGTTTTCCTCGCTCAACCCGCGCATGACCATCGGCCAGATCATCGAGGAAGGGCTGATCGTCAACAGCATCGGGGCGACGCGGCGTGAGCGGGTCGAACGGGTGCGCGACGCGCTGGTCAGCGCCGGCATGCCCGGCGATATACTGTCGCGCTTTCCGCACGAATTCTCCGGCGGCCAGCGCCAGCGCATTGCGATCGCCCGTGCCATCGCATTGGAACCCGAATTCATCCTGCTCGACGAACCGACATCGGCACTCGACCTCTCCGTCCAGGCGCAGATCATCGACCTCCTGCGCAAGCTGCAGGACGAGCGGGGCTTGAGCTATCTCTTCATTTCGCACGATCTCAAGGTGGTGCGCGCGCTGTGCCACCGCGTCATCGTCATGCAGAACGGCAAGATCGTCGAGCAGGGTCCCGTCGATGACGTCCTGTGCCATCCCAAGACCGCCTACACCGAACGGCTCGTCAGGGCCGCTTTCGACGTGGCCTGACCATATGCCGGAGGTTAGCATGGCAAGAAATCCAAGGATCACTTTCATCGGCGCCGGCTCGACGGTGTTCATGAAGAACATTGTCGGCGACGTGCTGCAGCGGCCGTCGCTTTCGGGCGCGACGATCGCGCTGATGGACATCGATCCGCAGCGGCTGGAAGAGAGCGCCATCGTCGTCGGCAAGTTGATCGCGACGCTCGGCGTCAAGGCGAAGGCCGAGACCTACTCCGACCAGCGCAAGGCTCTGGCGGGCGCCGACTTCGTCGTCGTCGCCTTCCAGATCGGCGGCTATGAGCCCTGCACGGTCACCGACTTCGAAGTGCCGAAGAAATACGGCCTGCGCCAGACGATCGCCGACACATTGGGCGTCGGCGGCATCATGCGGGGCCTCAGGACCGTGCCGCATCTGTGGAAGATCTGCGAGGACATGCTCGCCGTCTGCCCGCAGGCGATCATGCTGCAATATGTCAACCCGATGGCGATCAACACCTGGGCGATATCGGAGAAATATCCTGACATCAGGCAGGTCGGCCTCTGCCATTCGGTGCAGGGCACGGCGATGGAACTGGCTGAAGACCTCGACCTTCCCTACGAGGAGATCCGCTACCGCTCGGCCGGCATCAACCACATGGCCTTCTACCTGAAGTTCGAGCATCGCCAGCCGGACGGTTCCTACCGTGACCTCTATCCGGAGCTCGTGCGCGCCTATCGCGAAGGCCGCGCGCCCAAACCCGGCTGGAACCCGCGCTGCCCCAACAAGGTGCGCTACGAGATGCTGAGGCGGCTGGGCTATTTCGTCACCGAAAGCTCCGAACATTTCGCTGAGTACACGCCCTATTTCATCAAGGAGGGGCGCCCGGACCTGATCGAGAAATACGGCATCCCGCTCGATGAATATCCCAAGCGCTGCATCGAACAGATCGAGCGCTGGAAGGGGCAGGCGCAGGCCTATCGCTCGGCCGACCGCATCGAGGTCGAGCAGTCGAAGGAATATGCTTCCTCGATCATGAACTCGGTCTGGACCGGCGAGCCCTCGGTGATCTACGGCAATGTCCGCAACAATGGCTGTATCACCTCGTTACCCCGGGATTGCGCCGCCGAAGTGCCGTGCCTGGTCGATGCCTCCGGCATCCAGCCGACCTATATCGGCGAGCTGCCGCCGCAATTGACCGCACTGATCCGCACCAACATCAACGTACAGGAACTGACCGTGCGGGCGCTGATGAGCGAGAACCGCGAGCACATCTACCATGCGGCGATGATGGACCCGCACACGGCGGCAGAGCTCGATCTCGACCAGATCTGGTCACTGGTCGATGATCTCCTGGCTGCTCATGGCGACTGGCTGCCGGCCTGGGCGCGGGTCAACCGGAAGAACGAGGCCGCTTGACGGTGGCCTACTTCGGACCGTCGTTGTCCGGCTCTTCCTCGTCGTCGCGGGCGCTGATGACATAGGCGCCCTTCAGCCAGCGGTTGAGGTCGATGTCCTTGCAGCGTGCCGAGCAGAACGGAAAGGTGTCGCGCGCCGACGGTTTGCCGCATTCGGGACAAGGGCGCTTTGGGCGCAGCGGCGTGACTTTGGAGTCGGAATTCATGGCCGCGCGGACAGCCAGCCCTGATGGATCTTGAAGCCTTCGCCGGAAAGCAGGGCGACGGTCTCATAGAGCGGCAGGCCGACGATGTTGGTGTAGGAGCCGACCAGCTTCACGACGAACGAGCCGGCGAGACCCTGGACGGCGTAGCCGCCGGCCTTGCCGCGCCATTCACCCGAGGCGACATAGGCGTCGATCTCCTCACGCGGCAGCCGCTTAAAGCGCACCCGCGTCTCGACCAGCCGCTGGCGCAACTTGCCACCCGGCGTGATCAGGCAGATGCCGGAATAGACCCGGTGCGAGCGGCCGGACAACAGCCCGAGGCAGTTGGCGGCATCGTCGAGGGTTTCGGCCTTGGGCAGGATGCGCCGCCCGACCGCGACCACCGTGTCAGCGGCCAGCACGAAGCCTGGCGCATAGTCGGCCTCGGCCTTCAGCGACGCGAATGCCTTCTCGGCCTTTTCCTTCGACAGCCGCTTGGCCAGCGAGCGGGGATGCTCGGCGCGCAATGGCGTCTCGTCGACATCGGCCGGCAGCACGCGATCGGGCTCGATGCCTGCCTGCTGCAGCAGTTCGATCCGGCGCGGCGAACCCGAGGCAAGCACGAGCTTCTGCAAAATGCTCATCGCGCTCCGGCCGGGCTTCGCTTACTTGAAACGATAGGTGATGCGGCCCTTGGTCAGGTCGTATGGCGTCATCTCGACCAGAACCTTGTCGCCGGTCAGCACGCGGATGCGGTTCTTGCGCATGCGGCCGGCCGTATGGGCGATGATCTCGTGTTCGTTTTCGAGCTTCACCCGGAACATCGCGTTGGGCAGCAGTTCCGTCACGACACCCGGAAACTCGAGGACTTCTTCCTTCGGCATTCGATACCTTTGCTTGGATGGCAGTTCCAGCGCCTAGAGCATGATGCCGAAAAGTGTGAAGCGGTTTTCGGACGACATCATGCTCTACTTCTTGGTTTAGAGGCGGATTCAGATTTCAGGTCGAACAGACCTGAAATCATCCGACTCTAGCCGGAATTTCGGCGGAACCTATATGATAATCGTGCGCTTGTGAACACGCTTAATCCGTCGTGTTTTTTGCTTCAGGAAGCAAAAAACGTCGACCTATGCGCAACTTCAGCCGTTCGCGCACGTCGCGATAACTAGCCATGATCTGTTCGCGCGTGCCGGCGGCATTGGTCGGGTCCGGCGTCGGCCAGTATTCGACTTCGACCGCGAGCGAGCGGGTGAGCTCGAGCGCGGCGTGGTGCGCTTCCGGCGCCAGCGTGACGATGAGGTCGAAATAGTCGTCCTCGAGATCGTCCATCGTCCTTGGGTGACGCTCGCCCAGCGACAGGCCCTCCTCGGCGAGCACCGCATCGACGAACGGGTCGCGCTCGCCGGCGCGAACGCCGGCCGAGGCGACGAAGACGGTGGCGGGCAGCACCCGGCGCGCCAACTGCTCCGCCATCGGGGAGCGTACGGCATTCATGCCGCACACGAACAGGATGGAGCGAGGCAGGGCGCCGGGTGCCAGGACTAGCCTCGCCAGTGCAGCACGCAGACCAGCGTGAACAGCCGGCGCGCCGTGTCGAAGTCGATGTCGATCTTGCCGGCCAGCCGGTCCATCAGTGTCTGCGAGCCCTCATTGTGCAAACCGCGGCGCCCCATGTCGATCGCCTCGATATGGCTCGGCGTCGAGGAGCGGATGGCGTCATAGTAGCTTTCGCAGATCATGTAGTAGTCCTTGACGATGCGCCGCAGCGGCGTCAGCGACAGGATGTGGGTGACGACCGGAGTGCCGTCCTCGCGCGACACGGCAAAGACAAGGCGCTGCTCGGCCAGCGACAGTTTCAGCCGGTAGGGGCCGGCGCCACTGTCATTGACGGGCTGGAAGCTGTTCTCCTCGATCAGGTCGAAGATCGCCACCGCGCGTTCATGCTCGACATCGGGCGTCGAGCGGCCGATCGATTCGTCGAGTTCGACATCGATCAGCCTGGCGCGGGTTCGATCGTAGTCCGACATAGTGGCCTACATGTTCAACCGTATGGCGACGGAGCGTCCGTGCGCGTCAAGGCCTTCCGCCTTGGCCAGCGCGATCGCCGCCGGCGCCAAAATTCGCAGTTGCTCCGGTCCAAGCTTGAGGATGGAGGTGCGCTTGACGAAGTCGAGGACGGACAAGCCCGACGAGAAGCGCGCCGAGCGTGCCGTCGGCAGCACGTGGTTGGAGCCGCCGACATAGTCGCCGATGGCTTCCGGCGTATGGCGGCCGAGAAAGACGGCACCGGCATTGCGCATCCGCGACAGGAAGCCCTCGGCATCGTCGATGGCGAGTTCGACATGCTCGGCGGCGATGCGGTCGACCAGCGGCAGCGACGCCTCGATCGTCGGCACCAGGATGACCGCGCCGAAATCGCGCCAGCTCTGGGCCGCCGTCGCGCCGCGCGACAGGCTTTGCAGCTGACGCTCGACGGCTTGTTCGACCGCCGAGCCGAAAGCCGGATCGTCGGTGATCAGGATCGACTGCGCCGACGCATCGTGCTCGGCCTGGGCCAGCAGGTCGGCGGCGATCCAGTCCGGATCGTTGTTGCCGTCTGCCACGACAAGCACCTCCGACGGCCCGGCGATCATGTCGATGCCGACGGTGCCGAACACCTGTCGCTTGGCGGCTGCGACATAGGCATTGCCGGGGCCGACGATCTTGGCCACCGGCCTGATCGTTCTGGTGCCATAGGCAAGGGCGGCGATCGCCTGCGCGCCGCCGACGCGATAGATTTCGGAAACGCCCGCGATGTCGGCCGCGACCAGCACCAGCGGCGGTATGGCACCGCCCGAGGCCGGCACGCATATCGCGATGCGTTCGACGCCGGCAACCTTGGCCGGTATGGCATTCATCAGCACCGAACTCGGATAGCTTGCCGTGCCGCCCGGCACGTAGAGCCCGACGGCCTCGATCGCCGTCCAGCGCCAGCCAAGCTCGACCCCGGCGGCATCGGTGTAGCGATCGTCCTTCGGCAGCTGTCGCTCATGATGGGCGCGGATACGGTCGCGCGCGAATTTGAGCGCCTCGATCGTTCGCGCATCGGCGCCATCATAGGCATTGGCGATCTCGTCCTTCGATACGGCGATACCGACGTTTTCCAGGTCGACGCGGTCGAATCTCCTGGAATAGTCGATCAGCGCCGCGTCGCCCTCGGCGCGCACGCGCGCGATGATGTCGCGTACCGCGGCGTCGACATCGGCCGACACTTCCCGCTTGGTCAGGAGGAAGGCGGCGAAACGCTGCTCGAAATCGGCGTCGGACTGACGAAGCGTAATGGCCATCGGACGCTCAAGCCTTGTGGACGGGACGCGACGTGGCTTCCCAGGCGCCGCCGATATCGGCAAGGCGGGCCTCGATGCACTCGACGTCGAGCATGATGGTGCCGCCGCCCGAAAAGATCAGCTCGACGATGCCGGCCGGCTTGCTGATCTCGATGAAGCTGATCGCCAGCAGAGACAGGATCTCGGCCGGCTTGTCACGGGCGATGCCGTTGGTCTTGACGCCAAGCACGCGGTCGAAATGCAGCACGGCCTGCCGTCGCTCATTGTGCTGGCGAAACAGGCCGGTCCTGGCCTCCCAGACGAAGCGGTTCATGGTCAGCACGAAACGCTTGGCCGCGGGCAGGTATTCGAGGTCACGGATCTTCATCACGGCGTCCTGGACATGGGCCGAGACGATGCTCAGATCCTGATCGTCGAGTGCGATAAGCTTGAGGGCATTCATGCGGATTTCGCACCTGAAAGTTGACTGTTCAGCCTTCTGTTAGAGCATGATCCCGAAAAGTGGAAACCGGTTTTCGGAAAAGATCATGCTCAAACAGGGAAATTGGCGGTCTTTCCGGTCGGTGCGACCGCGCCAGCAACTTCGGTTGGCGCTGCCCCTCATCGCCCTGCCGGGCCCTTCTCCCCGTATAGTGACGGGAGAAGGACGCCTTCACTGAGGATTTCGCCAATATCCAGACGTTGCAGAAAGCGAGCCGACGTTGCGGTCAGCCCCTTCTCGCCGTCACTATACGGGGAGAAGATGCCGGCAGGCAGATGAGGGGCAGCGCTGACTTCGGCGATTGGTCCTTGCCGGTAGCGATTGTTAAGCCGAAATCCGCTCGATCACCGCACCGCAGTTGGACAGCTTTTCCTCCAGCCGTTCGAAGCCGCGGTCGAGATGGTAGACCCGGTTGACCGTGGTCTCGCCTTCCGCGGCGAGACCGGCGATGACCAGCGACACCGAGGCGCGAAGATCGGTCGCCATGACCGGCGCGCCCTTGAGCTTCGGCACGCCGTCGACGATCGCCGTCTGGCCGGACAGCGTGATGTGAGCGCCGAGCCGGGCCAGCTCCTGCACATGCATGAAGCGGTTCTCGAAGATCGTTTCGGTGATGCGCGACTTGCCCTTGGCCATGGTCATCAGGCCCATGAACTGCGCCTGCAGGTCGGTCGGAAAGCCCGGGAACGGCGCCGTCGTCACGTCCACCGGCGAAATACCGGCGCCGTTGCGCTTCACGCGAATGCCGGAATTGGTCTGCGTGATCTCGGCGCCAGTCTGCGAAATCACGTCCAGCGCGGTCTGCAGCAGCTCTGGCCGCGCGCCTTCGAGCACGACGTCGCCGCCGGTCATCGCCACCGCCATGGCATAGGTGCCGGTCTCGATGCGGTCGGGGATCACCCGGACGCGGGCGCCCGACAGCGATTCGACGCCGTCGATGGTGATGGTCGGCGTGCCAGCGCCATGGATCTTCGCGCCCATGGCGTTGAGGCATTCGGCAAGGTTTACGATCTCGGGCTCGCAGGCGGCATTTTCCAGTACCGTCTCGCCCTTGGCCATCGAAGCCGCCATCATCAGCACGTGAGTGGCGCCGACCGAGACTTTCGGGAACACGTAGCGGTTGCCGACAAGCCGGCCATTCCTGGTCTTGGCGATGACATAGCCGGTGTCGACGTCGATGTCGGCGCCCAGCGCCTCCAGGCCTTCGAGGAACAGATCGACCGGGCGCGTGCCGATGGCGCAGCCGCCGGGCAGCGACACCTTGGCCTCGCCCATGCGGGCAAGCAGCGGGCCGATCACCCAGAACGACGCGCGCATTTTCGACACCAGCTCGTAAGGCGCCGTCGTGTCGACGATGTTGCGGGCGGAGAAATTGATGGTGCGCGAATAGCCCTCATTCTGTTTCTCGCGGCGGCCATTGACCGAATAGTCGACGCCGTGATTGCCAAGAATGCGGATCAGCTGCTCGACGTCGGCCAGATGCGGCACGTTTTCCAGCGTTAGCGTGTCGTCGGTCAGAAGCGAGGCGATCATCAGGGGCAGGGCCGCATTTTTCGCGCCCGAGATCGGAATGCTTCCGGCGAGCTTGTTGCCGCCGACAATTCTGATGCGATCCATGGAAGAACGTCCCTCTCGGCCGAAAAAGCCGGTTCAATCGTTTGAGTATCGGCCCGTCTAGACCATTGGCCGGTCTGGTTCAAGAATTTAGGATTTCGACCACCCTTGGCCAAGCGTGGCTGATTTGAGTTAATCTTTTTGCATTTCCTTCGATGCGCCCAACCCATCCGGCCGCTGGTCGGCGTCACCGGTGCGGCGTGAGCGCGATTGCGCCTTGCGCTTCTGCAGATTGGCGCGCAATTGCTCGGCGAGCCGGTCCTTGCGGTCCGTGCCGCCCTTTTTCGGTGGAATTGTCCTATCGCTCATCGTCCCGCCCCGGCCAGCGTCCGGCCAGCGTCCGGCCAGCCTGTCATTTCAGGCATAGCCAACATTGTGGCACCGCCATGTCATTAAAAGGTATCCGGCAAAGGCTTTCACAGATGCGTGGTTCTTGGCCTTGCGCTTGCCGGTTCGATATGGCAGAAGCCCCGCCATCGGCGGCTGCGGTAGCTCAGTGGTAGAGCACTCCCTTGGTAAGGGAGAGGTCGAGAGTTCAATCCTCTCTCGCAGCACCAGATATCCCATTGAAATAGTCGATGCGTTGACGCCGACGGCAAGGGTTCGTGCATCAAGATCGTGGCCACGGAATTGGCCTCCTCGAGGAATCTCGACGAACTCCACTTCTGTCTTGGTTTTATTGAACGACAACGGCGCTCGATGGCCTTCGTTGCCGCAAGTGGTTCGCCCACCTGACTCGTGTTATAGTAATCTGGGGAGACGGCGGACGCGCCGTGAGCGCCCGCCCGCTCCCTATTGTGGGAGGAACCAATGGCGTATTACGTATTGCTCTCGAATTTCACAGATCAAGGCATCAAGACCATCAAGGATACGCAGAAGCGTGCTGAAGCCTTCAAGGCGACAGCCAGCAAAAGCGGTATCAAGGTTCACACCTTATTGTGGACGCTTGGTCAACATGATGTCGTGGCGATTGCCGAAGCCGACGACGACATTGCTGCGACCGCTCTAGCCTTGTCAATCGCATCGCTAGGCAACATCAGAACCCAGACATTGAGGGCGTTCGACACGGCGGATATGGCCAAGATCATGGCAAAGATGGCCTGACCGCCACTGTGCCGTGCGCGGGCGATCGAAGTCGGCCACCGGGCCGAACGACGGGAGGACTCTCTTCCTTGAAACGAAAAGCCCCAGGGCGATGGCTGTCGGATCAGCCTCTAAACCTACCTCTGGCTCCGGCAAGATTCTCAAGGGCCAGAAGTGGGTAGTTTCGAGCGGAACACACTGCCGATGGGCACGTTCGGGACCGTTCTTTGAAAGTGAAACAGCTATCTGCCCCGGGTCGCAATGACAAGGAATAGGTCCTTGCTTTCGATAGAAGCCACAACGCCACGTGCCGAAGTATTTGTTCCAGGCGCTCTGCTGGTCGATCGCCGCCTCTTGCTGGCGGGTTACGCTGCGGACAGGATCGGTAGCCTGTCCGTGGCGGAGTTTGCGGTCGATCACAACGTGGTGGTCCTGTCCTCCAACGCCTTGCCCCATGTCAGAATCTTGAAACGCCGAAATTCGGGATGGTAGTAGGGGTCGTTCTCAACCAGCTTGACAACCTCGTCTCGGCCGTCAGCCTCAACAACCCACAGCCCGCCTACGAACGGCTCCCCCGGGGCGTTTCTCAGGCCGCCACCGATCAGGATCTTGGTCGAATTGGCCCGCAGGTAGTCGAGGTGCTGCGTCCCGAACTTCCGCCTGACATCGAGCATTTCCGGTTTGTCATCGAAGATCACTACCCATCGGGTCATTTTCAATCTCCTCACTTAAAGCTACAGCCCGGCCCTTGGGCTTATCCGCACCCGATCGGACGCGGCCCTGGGCGCACAGCGGGTGGGCGCGGGTCGGTTGTTTCAATTTTCTCTCTCGGCTGATGCCACAATGGGGCTGTGTTGGGGAGCACTTGTTGCCAGTCGGATCCCGGCGCCGGTCAAAACGACCCCTGCAATCAATGAAGCGCCGATTGGCTCGCCGAGAGTCAGGGCGGAGACTAGGATGCCGAGACTCGGAGCCGCCAGCAGCGTCATCGACATTGTGCTCGCCCGAAAATGACGACCGGCTTCCACGACCGCCCAATAAGCGAATGCCGTCGCAACCGGACCAACATAGACAAGCGACGCAACCCCGCTCTCTCCGATCGTCCGAGGGGAGCCCTCGACCAGAATTGCCAGCGGAAACAGCAAGCCCGCTGCGACAAGTGTCTGCCAAGGCGCCAGTGCAAGAGCGGACACCGTGAAGCGATGCGAGCGCACGAAGACGATCGAAATCGCCCATGCGGCAGCCGCACCCATCAGCATGACGTAAGCCAAAACCTGCTCTACGCGATCCGGATGAAGCGAGGGGAGAGCAATCGCCAACACACCCAAAATCCCAAGACCTACGCCAAACATGGCCTGCCTTGAAACATGCTCATGAAGCCACCATCCCGCGAGCGGGACGACCCAGATTGGGGTCGAAAAGGCCAGGACGGAAGCGCGGCCGGGCGGAAGAACCGTCAAGGCAAGACCGGTCAGGGCCGAATAGGCGGCCATCTGCAACGCCCCGGAAACAACGACGAGCGGCCAATCCGGTCGTGGCGGAAAGACAAGCTCACGCCGCGCAGCCAGGAGACCAAAGAGGCAGCAGGCTGCGATGATGTAGCGAAAACAGCCATACCAGATCGGCGGGACGGTCGTGATTCCGATCTTGATGATCGGCCAGCTGATGGCCCAGGTCAAGACAAGCAAAACCAGGAGCCAGCGATGGCCGAAACCGCTCGCTTCGGCGCTTTGAGCAACCATACTTGTCGATTCCTATATATTGGAGATCAGCCTGCCGATCAGCGCTTGGAAGATGGTGGCGCAGGAAGACGCGATCAGAATTTTTCACCGGCTGGCCGCAGGTCAAGCTCGTGCGTCCAGGCGCTACGCTGTTGGCGGTGGAGCTGATAGTAAGCTTCCGCGATAGCCGTCGGCGCCAGGCCGCCTCCCGATTGTGCTTCGCCATCCTCGTCGATCATGCCATCGATGATGACATGGGCTACGTGGAGGCCTTTTGGGCCGAGTTCGCGCGCCATGCTCTGGGCCAGGGCGCGAAGGCCGAACTTGGGCACCGCGAAGGCTGCAAAGCCTGCGCCGCCACGGATGGACCCGGTGGCACCGGTAAAAATGATCGTGCCTCGGCCCAGCGGGAACATCGACGCTGCTGCCGCCCGGCCAACCAGGAATCCGCCAAAGCAACCGGTGCGCCATGCCTCTTCGAAGAGCTTGTCGGAGATGTCGAGAATGCCCGCGCGATCCCACGTTCCGACATTGAACGCCATAAGATTGGGATGACCGAGGTCTTTCGTCACCTGCGCGAACATCGCCGTGACCTGGTCGCCGATCGTGGCGTCACATGCGTAGCCGTGAACAAGGTCGCGGTATTCCGGCGCCTCAGGGGCGCTGCCCTTGCGGGAGATCGCGGCCACGCTCATGCCGGCTTCGGCAAAACGCCGGACCAACGCGTTCCCAAGTCCCGGCCCGGCTCCAACCACGATGGCGACTTCTCTTTCGGTCATCGATCTTCTTCCTTCGACGGCAAGAACGGTCATTTGTGGGATTTGACGTAGCGAACGAAGCCCGCGACGTCGTCGGCGACAAGCCTGCCAATGGCTCCGCTGGAATACACTGCGGTGAGAACCTTGCCGCCTGGATCCAGAACGAAACCAGTGGACTGCAGGTAGCGCGGACTGTCATTGGTGTATGCACCGGTGGCCGCGGCGATTTCGTCCGCATCCGCGCCGTATCCGATCGGAAATCCAAGGCGGTGCTTTTCGACAAGGACCAGGGAGTCGGCCTCGTCATCGACTGACAGGGCAACGACCTTGACGCCGAGCTCGGCGAGCGTGTTGGCGGCGCGCGAAAACGCCGCGAGTTGCGCGTTGCAATATGGGCACTAAGAACCTCGGTAGAGCAGCACGACTCCGAAAGACCCCGCAAGATCGCCGGGCAAGGATCGTGCCGCCGCCGACGGCATTAATCTTGAGAGCGGGGAAGATATCGCCGTTGGACAGCACAGGCATGGGTTCTCCTAAAGAGTGGACTAATCAGTCCAGTCCTAGTTGCTAAATCTCCGCCTGTCAATTAGGATACTGGCCATGGCAAGCATCGAAATCGGACAACCTCTGACCGCCCGGGGGAAAGCGACGCGCGCTCGCATCGTCGAGGCAGCGACCGAGCTGGTGCGTGCCCACGGTGTCGCCAACACCAGCCTCGATGCGGTGCTGGCGGCAAGTGACACCAGCAAGTCGCAACTCTATCACTACTTCGCGGACAAGGACGATCTGGTGCTCGCGGTCATCCAGCGCCAGACCGAGTGTGTTCTCGCAACGCACGAGTCCCATCTGCGCAAGTTGCACTCGTTGGCGGGGCTGCGCCGCTGGCGGGATGCAGTGGTCGAGTTGTCTCGGCAGACCGACTGCGCGGGTGGCTGCCCGCTTGGTTCGTTGGTTTCCGAACTAGCCGAGTCACCGCGCCCTCGCGAACTGCTCGCCGAGAGCTTCGCACGGTGGGAAGCGCTTCTGGTCGCGGGGTTCAGGGCAATACAGGCGCGATCGGGAACGAGGCGGGACTGCGACCTGACCGAACTTGCCACCGTGGTGCTGGCGGCGCTGCAGGGCGGCCTGCTGCTCGCCCAGACCACCCGTTCCACACGTGCCCTCGAACTCGCCCTCGACATGGCCATCGACCACGTCGAGGCACATTTGGCCTGATACATTCCACGCGACAGCGGGTGACTGCCTGGAAGCGGCCTGTCTTGGCTGTGATGGGAATGCCTGCTCTATCCGGGCATCGCCTGGCTGCGTCGTGCGGTCACCAGATCGGCTCCGGACAGATTGCCTGACCCCGGCATTGGCTGCGGAAATGCATTGCCGGCATACCCTTTTCTGTGTGCGGTGTGCCTGAAGTTGGGGCACCACCTGAAAAAGCCGGACATGACGGACTGAGCGACAATCCGTTATTCGCCCATGGTGACTGACCGTTACGGCCTCACAGCAACGTTACCGCCGCTTGGGGATGGGCTCGGCGAGAGCAGAACCGACATCGCCCGGCCAACCTCACGCGGTAGACCGGGCGTAGTGGTGGAGGCACGGTCGATCAGGCGGCTTCAGCGGCGCGAACGACGGGAAAGTCGATATCGGTCTCGGCCACATTGTTGATGAGGTTGGTCAGGAAGTTCTCCGCGACGACGGCGACAATCTCGATGACTTGAGCCTCGGTAAAGCCCGCCAGTTTCACGGCGGCAATGTCGGCGCCCTTCACCTTGCCGCGGGTCTCCGCCACCCTGGCCGCGAAACGCACCGCCGCGTCAGCCTTCGCATCGCCCGACGCGCCCTTGCGGTTGAGGGCGATCTCCTCGGCACTGATCTTTGCCAGGTTGAGGCCGAGATAGGTATGAGCCGACAGGCAATAATCGCAGCCGTTCACTTGGGCAACGGCCAATGCAATGCGCTCGCGGGTCTTTACGTCCAATGCTCTGGTCAGCGCACCGGACAAGCTGGTCATGCCCGCCAGAGCAGCCGGACTTGTCGAAACGAGACGGAAAAGATTGGGAACGACGCCAAGCTGCTTGTTCACGGCGTCTAGAATGGGTTGCGAGGCAACCGGGGCTGCTTCGCGGGTTGGGATGGCAATGCGGGACATTCAGATATCTCCTGTTCGATGATGTCGGTGCGACGGGAGCTACCTATTATCTTCCATCAGGCGAGAATATTGGATACATACAAGATATAACCTCTCATTATTTGGAAGGCGATACTTCATGGACCGTCTCGAAGCCATGTCAATTTTGATCGCCGCGGTCGAAACCGGCAGTCTGTCGGCAGCAGGGCGCAAACTCGGAACACCCCTTCCAACCATCAGTCGCAAGGTTGCCGAATTGGAGGCCTATCTTCACACTCGCTTGCTCGTCCGATCGACACGCCGACTTACCCTGACCGACAGCGGAGCCGCCTATGTCGCCGCCTGCAAGCGAATCCTGGAGCAGGTGGGCGAGGCGGAGCGGACCGCATCCGGCGAATACAACGCGCCAAAGGGCGATCTGATCATTACGGCTCCCGTCGTATTCGGACGACTGCATGTGCTGCCGGCGATAAATGATTTCTTGTCGCACTTTCCGGACATCAACGTGCGGTTGGTGCTGTCAGACCGCAATGTGAATCTCATCGACGACCATGTCGATATGGCCGTTCGAATCGGCCCTTTGCCAGACAGCAGCATGGTGGCGACGCGGGTAGGATCCGTGCGCCGTGTCGTCTGCGGCAGTCCGGCCTATTTTGCCGACCATGGCTTGCCAAACGCCCCGGCCGATCTTTCCGCAGTCTCTTGCGTCACATTCGATGTCCTGGCGTCCGCCACATCCTGGAGTTTTGCCACGCCAGGCTCGAATGCTGAGCAGACCGTAGCCATTCACTCGCGCCTTTCAGTGAATACCGCGGAAGCCGCGATCGACGCGGCCGTCGCAGGCGTAGGCGTCACCAGGGTGCTCTCCTATCAAGCGGCAAAGGCGATCGAGCAAGGAAAGCTGGTGGCCGTTCTTGAAGAGTTCGAGCCGGAACCCATGCCGGTCAGCCTTCTCCATGCAGGTCAGGGGCTTTTGCCCCTCAAGATGCGATCCTGTCTTGATTTTGTGGCCCCGCGTTTGCGCAAAACCCTTCTGCCGCCGAAGCATGACGGATGGCCAATCCGTGATTGACGCACAAGCTAATCTCCCTGGGTTCGCGTTCGAACCGCGGATGCGGCTCATAGCGACCTTGTTCGACACCATTCTAATGCTTATTAAAGGGTTACAATCGCCATCGCTGAAATGATTGGAAGAGAGCCGAAGATGGGTGAGCAAGCGATCGGCGAACTTCGCGACGGTATGCCCTTCGTTGGGGGCAGGCTCTGGATCGACTTCGTCAATTCGGCGACCGCAACAATGGGGGATTTCCTTGAGACACCCGACGGATGGCGCCGTTGGATTGCGGCCGCGGACTTGCCGCCAGAGTCAACAGGGGAAATGCCGGATGTCGGACCCGCGCGTGACCTGCGCACGGCCCTGGCAACCTTGTTGGCGCATCTGATCCGGCAAACCATACCGCCCCAGCAAGCCATCGACGCCGTCAACCGCCATCTGGGGGCAGTGGCCGTCCGCAAGCAACTCCAGATTCGCGACGGCGTGCTGGCCATTGGTGCCGCGACCATGGGTGGCAGTGATGTCCTGGCTGCTATCGCGCAGGATTTTGCCGACTTTGCCGCTGATTTCGAACCACATCGTCTGCGCTACTGCAGCGGACCGGACTGCACGCTGGCCTTCTACGACACGGCTCGCAACGCGACCCGGCGCTGGTGCTCCATGGCCCTGTGTGGCAACCGCCACAAGGTCAAGACGCACCGCGCGAGGAAGCTCGTCTGCGACTAGGCACCAATCGACTCTCTTCGAGCTGTGAACTGGCTCCGTCAGGGCCATCCGAGAAACAAACGGGCGATCGCGCACCGGGTGATGCGTCACGGTATCGTGACGCGTCCCGTTCTGTAACCATTAAAAATGCCGTTGACAGGTTTCGATAGGATCGACACCATTAAAGCGTAAAGTTAACGGTTACAAAGGCTCGCAACATGTTCCAGACGTCATCTCTCCCGGGTGGTTCCGCCCTTTCCCGCTCCTGGCGCGGCGGCTTGACCGGCGCGCTAATCGCTGCCGTGGCTTCGATTCCATCCGTCTTTGCCGGGCAAGCGGCCAACGTCGAGACACTTTCGAAGACAGTGAAGGTGGATGGGCTCGACATCTTCTATCGCGAGGCCGGGCCAAAGGACGCGCCAGTCGTCTTGCTGTTGCACGGTTTTCCCTCTTCCTCGCACATGTATCGCAACCTGATCCCCCGGCTGGCGACACACTACCGGGTCATCGCGCCCGACTATCCAGGCTTTGGCTATAGTTCGGCGCCAACACTTGACCATTTCGCCTATACGTTTGGCGCTGTGACCGACATCGTCGACCACTTTACCCAGGCGGTCGGAGCGAAGAATTATGTGCTCTTCATGCAGGACTATGGTGGCCCCGTCGGCTTCCGACTGGCGCTCAAGCATCCGGAGCGTCTGCGTGGCCTGATCATACAGAACGCAGTCGCAAACGTCGAAGGCTGGAACCCTGACGTGGTGAAGCAGCTTTCGCCTTTCTGGGTGAAACGCAACGCAGAGACGGAAAAGCCAATCCGCGACATTCTCACGCCCGATGCCACCAAATTCGAATACACGCACGGCACCACGCGACCGGACAAACTGTCGCCAGATGCTTGGACCGTCGATCAGGCGGGCCTCGACCGGCCGGGCAATGTCGACATTCAACTCCAGTATTTCCACGACTACCAGACCAACGTCGCTCTCTATCCTGAGTGGGGTGAATTTCTGAAATCGGCACAGCCGCCGCTCCTCATCGTCTGGGGCAGGAACGACCCATATTTCACGCTGAAGGGCGTGGACTATCTCAAGGGGCTGGTTCCGGGTGCGGAGGTCCATCTCTACGACGCCGGTCATTTCGCGCTCGAAACCTATGGTGACGAGATCGCCGCAACCTCGCTCGAGTTCCTATCGCGATTGCCGAAGATCAATTGATCGACTTCGCGGGGGGCCGTCATGTCCTGCTGGCGGTTCCCGAACAAGAGCCGGAGCTCCGATGCGTTTGTCGGAGCTCCATATGCTCTGTCCCGGTCAACTGCACGAGGCTTCATTCACATCGATTTCAAGACATAGGTGTCGTCGAAGTCGGCAAGCTTCGGATACGCGATCGTCGGGGCATGCAGGAGCCCGAGGACGCGTTCGCGGTAACGAACCAGGCACTGCTGGCGCTCGCTGTCGCTGATGCGCGCTGGTGCATGCACGAGGAATGGCTCGATCACGGTGAAGCCGACGAAGTAGAGCATCCCGTGGTTGATCGGGAACAGGATCTCGGCGATTGGGCCGTTTAGTCCGCGGCCGGAATAGATCGGCGGAGGCCCGCCGATTGTGACGGAACACATCGCGCGCTTTCCTGCCAGGACGCCGCGATCATACCATCTGCCGCCGCCATAGATGCGGCCACCCGACGCGAACACTCGGTCAACCCAGCCCTTGAGGATTGCCGGCAGCCCGAACCACCAGAGCGGAAACTGCAGGATCAAAGCGTCGCACCAGAAAAGCTTGTCCATTTCGGCCTGGATGTCTGGAGCGAATCCGTCGTGGGCAGCCGCATTCGCCTCCTCGGACTGCTGGCGGTAGTAGTTCGCGTCCCGAATGGTCGTGAAGTTGCGCCGATCTGATACCGGATTGAAGCTCATGGCGTAGAGATCGGAGACAACGACCTCGTGCCCCGCCGCGGACAGTGCATCCTGCGCCGCCCGGGTTAGGGCGCCGTTGAAGCTGTTGGGCTCCGGGTGGGCATGAACGATGAAGATGCGCACCGTGCTTCCCCGCTGGTCGAGATGTTCATTTTCTGGACGCCGAAAAGGTCCGCTCGGCGACATGGTCGAGCGAGAAGACGCCGGCGCCCCGGGTCAGCACGAGCAGCAGCAGCGAAGCCCACAGCAGATGCTCGGCCCAGTTCTCCGGGAAAACGAAGATCTGGATTACCGATACGACACCGAGCAGCATCAGTGCGCCGAGGCGAGAGAAAAGCCCCAGGAAAAGCAGGACCGACCCCGAGATTTCGGCGGTCGTCGCCAGCGGCGCCGCGATCGACGGATCGATGAAGGGCAGATTGTATTCGTTGGCAAACAGCTGCAGTGTAACCGGCCAGGATGCCAGCTTCGTCTGAGCGGACTGCCAGAAGACATGCGATATCGCGATGCGGGCGGCGAGTTGGATCAGCGAAAACGGAATGCGTTCGGGTAGCTTGATGACGCGCCTGTAGAGGCCGAAAAGGCCTGCCGGGGCGGACGAGGAATATTCTGGTATCGCGGTCATGACTGTCTCCATCAGTTTGAGAGGGGATGCCTCGGGATCCGCACATCCGTAACGAGCCCGTCATTGAACAGGCGCACGAGCGCGGACACGAGATCGAACGCCGGATCGAGAGCGAGGGCACGGCCTGTGGCGTGTTCCAGGCCGAGGCCGTGCTTGAGTGAATGCCGGAACGCGAAATTCGCACGGTCGAGAAGAACCAGACGAACGCTGTCCCCGGCCCGCCACAACGCCACGCGTTGAGGGCGCCTTGTCCAGGCACTGTGCTGGTTGACAACAGCCTCTTGCTGGTGCGCCGTCCAAACGGACAGGATCGACCAGTGCGAAACGATCAGCCGCAGCGATGGCTGCAGCAGGATATCGGGCGAAGGTCCGAGATTGGTGCTGTCATATTCAGCCAGGGTCCGCGGCGGCAGGCAAGCCGCGTCGAGCGCTTCGGCAATGGTCCATTCGAGACGTGCCGTTTCGGCCACGATCGGCATGTCGGAAAGCGTGTCGATCGTCTTCAGGAAGCGCGGGAAGCCGGCGCCATAGCGCGCCAGCCGCGACTCCACGGGCGGATGCCGTCGAATGAACTCGCTGGCCACGAAACGGAAGAACCGTTCGTCGACAAGGCGAACCGTGACGGGAAACACCGCAATC
>NZ_JAPFQA010000060.1 GCF_027563465.1 Mesorhizobium qingshengii
GGGTGCCCTGGGCCTGCATAACTTTATCTCGCAACAGTTTTCCATGCCGGAAGGCCTATTCGGACGTTTGACCGGAGCGGTCATGGGCCTGATAAATCTTTTACCCAACAAGCGGGCCATCGAACTATTGGATATCTCGGAACAGGATGACGTACTCGAAATAGGTTTTGGGCCTGGTTTAGCGCTCAGGAAAATGTCGCAACTTGTGCGGAGCGGCAGGATTACCGGGGTAGATCGGTCGCCTACAATGTTTCGTCAGGCCCAGGCGCGAAACAGAACAGCAATTCAACATGGAAAACTGAAACTGATACAGGGCACCTTCGAGTGCCTGTCGCTGGAAAGCGCATCCGTTGACAAGGTTCTAGCCGTCAACGTGATCTATTTCTGTTCACCAGACGGAACAGCCCTGGCAGAAGCGCGCAGGGTTCTACGCCCCGGCGGAGCAATGTCGATCTATGCGACGGATTGCTCCTCCATGAGGTGGTTGCAGTTCATCGGCCCTGAAACCCAGCAGACATTTGATCGGAAAGGACTAGAGGACTTCTT
>NZ_JAPFQA010000061.1 GCF_027563465.1 Mesorhizobium qingshengii
AAATGTCCGACGACGAGATCATCCTTTCCGAACTTTCCGACGACGAGTTGGTGCAGCAGATGCACGACGATCTTTATGACGGGCTGAAGGAAGAGATCGAGGAAGGCACGCAGATCCTGCTCGAGCGCGGTTGGGTGCCCTACAAGGTGCTGACCGAGGCGCTGGTCGAAGGCATGCGCATCGTCGGCGAGGATTTTCGCGACGGCATCCTGTTCGTGCCGGAAGTGCTGCTTTCGGCCAATGCCATGAAGGCCGGCATGTTCATCCTGCGCCCGCTGCTTGCCGCCACCGGCGCGCCCAAGCAGGGCAAGATGGTGATCGGCACCGTCAAGGGCGACATCCACGACATCGGCAAGAACCTCGTCGGCATGATGATGGAAGGTGCCGGCTTCGACGTCATCGACCTCGGCATCAACAATGCGGTCGAAAAATATCTCGATGCGATCGAGCAGCATCAGCCCGACATCATCGGCATGTCGGCACTGCTGACCACGACCATGCCCTACATGAAGGT
>NZ_JAPFQA010000062.1 GCF_027563465.1 Mesorhizobium qingshengii
GTGGGCACCTGAGATCGGCCCGAATATCGTGATCAGCACCACCAAGATGGCGCCTGTAGGAAGGGTGTTCCCCAGCAGCGCTAGCGCGGTGTCGTGCGTGAGGCGGGCGGCCATGATACCGGAGCCTACCACGGTCGCGACGAGCAAGGCTGTGCCAAGCGCCTCAGCGGCGATGCGACGGGAAAGGTCAGCCATAGCGCCTAGCCAGCCTTCGGCAGCTTGCGGCCGATCTCGTCCAGCCGCTTCTGCAAGGCGAGCTTGTCGACCATGTTCATTGGCAGACTGACGAAGATTGAAATACGGTTGTTGAGCATGCGGTAGGTGTCTGCAAAGGCGAGATGCTTCTCCGCATCGGTGCCTTCCACGGCTGCGGGATCGGGCACGCCCCAATGTGCCGTCATCGGCTGGCCGGGCCAGATCGGGCAGGATTC
>NZ_JAPFQA010000063.1 GCF_027563465.1 Mesorhizobium qingshengii
CCCAACAATACGAATCCGTAAGTCGCGCTGCAGATATGTCTGGACTAAGCTATCCACTAAGTCAGAATCTTGGATCGCGTGAGTGAAAAAAGCCACTTTGGCGCAATTCCTCACGAGGCCCGCCAATCGAAATCTCCGCAAGCTGTGGCCCTGGTCATTGGACGCCAGGACAGAACTTGTCGGCTTCCAACTAGAAACAGCAATACCTAATGTTCGATGAAGTTGCCCAGGAAGCGTCATTAACGCCAGTAGTTCCGAGTAGGGGCTCCAGCGTCACCCCTCGCCTGCACCCCGAACCAATCGTGAAAAATGGCAT
>NZ_JAPFQA010000007.1 GCF_027563465.1 Mesorhizobium qingshengii
TGTCATCGACACGATGAAGGAAAAGGGCATCCGCGACGACTATGTCGTGCTGGTCGGCGGCGCGCCTCTCAACGAGGAATTCGGCAAGGCCGTCGGTGCCGATGCCTATTGCCGCGACGCCGCGGTGGCGGTCGAGACCGCCAAGGACTACATGAAGCGTAAGCACAACGTGCGCGCGTCAGCCTGACCCAAGGCCATCAGGATGGACCAACAAGAAAAGCCGCGCCTTGCAGCGCGGCTTTTTTGTTCCCAGATGACGGATGAGGCTGCCGATCAGTTGGCGACAGTGTCCTTGACCGCCCTGGCCGTCGATTTGACGTCCTTGCCGACGCCACGGACGGTGTTCGCGCAAGCCGTAAGAGCCAGGGCACAGGCAAGAATGGCAACAGGCGCGGTGCGTAGCAGTTTCATGGACGGTGTCTCCCTCAATAGATAAATTAGCCCACAGCAACAAAAGCCGGCTCGACTGGTTCCATGGCCAAGACACAGAAAACGAAACCGAATCAAGACGACAGGGTGCTGGTCATCGCCTGCGGGATGATTGCGCGCGAGGTGTTGGCCGTCAAGGAACAGCTCGGGCTGGATCACCTCGAATTGACCTGCCTGCCGGCGGAATTCCATTTCTATCCGGACCGCATTGCGCCGGCCATGGACAAGGCGATCGAAAAGGCCAAGGCGGACGGTTTCAGCAACATCTTCGTCGGCTATGCCGATTGCGGCACCGGCGGCCTGCTCGACCGGATCTGCGAGAAGCATGGCGTCGAGCGCATGGCCGGCCCGCATTGCTTCGCCTTCTATCAGGGCATGGAGGCCTATGCGAAGGTCGCCGATGGCGACATGATGTCCTTCTATATGACCGACTTCCTGTGCCGCCAGTTCGACGCCTTCTTCATGAAGCCGCTCGGCCTCGACAAGCACCCGGAGCTGATCAAGGACTATTTCGGCAATTATGAGAAGCTGATCTATCTGGCGCAGACCGACGATCCGGAGCTCGACAAGGTTGCCGAAAAGGCCGCGAAAATGCTCGGCCTCGTCTATGAACGCCGCCCGACCGGCTATGGCGACCTGACGGCCGGAATGGCGCAGGCCGCGGCGCATTCCTGACGCGCGCGGACTAGGCCCTACCCTCCTCGCCCGCAAGCCCGGCAAGCACGTCGGCGAAGCTCGTCTTGCAGACGAAACCCAGCCTGTCCTTCGCCCGCGACGCGTCGTAGACGCGATCGATGGAGGAAAACATCGTCCAGCCTTTTCGCGCGTAGAGCGCCGGAAATTCCGGAAAATAGCGTGCAACAACCGATGGCGCGTCGGCGATCAGTGCCGCGCAGTCATCGCGCCGGAATGGCGTCGGCGCGCAGACGATGAAGGTGTCGAAACCGAGCCGGGGCGCCTTTTCGAGGGCAAGGATGTGGGCATCGGCCGCGTCCTCCACCGTCAGCCGGCGGAACAGCAGTTCATTGGCCTTGGTGTTGGCGTCCGACTGCTCGATCGCATGCGCCATGTCATCGGCTTCGGGAAAGAAGCGCGCCGTGCGCAATACCACCACCGACAGCCCGTGCTGGATGTGATAGAGGCGGCAGAGATGCTCGGCCGAGAGCTTGGTGACGCCGTAGATGTTGCGCGGCTCGGGCGCCATCTCCTCCGTCAGCCAGGCCGCCCTGCGCGCACCGCCGCTGAACCCGTCGCGTATCGCTTGCGAAATCATCAGCGAGGTCGTCGAGGTGAAGACGAAGCGCTGCACGCCGGCCACCACCGCGGCATCGAGCAGGTTCAGTGTGCCCTGCACATTGGTGGCGACGAAATCGCTGTTGGCGCGGCTTTCGATGTTCGGCTTGTGCAACGCGCCACTGTGGATGATCGCCTCGATCCGGTTGTCGCGGACCCTGCGCATGACAAGGTCGCGGTCGGCGATCGAGCCGACAATCTGGGTCTCCGCTGATGGAACGGGGTCGAGGCCGATCACATGGTGGCCAAGGGCACGCAGGCGGGGCGCCAGCGCGCTGCCCAGCCAACCCGACGACCCCGTGAGCAAGATTCGCATTCGTCGCACCATGATTTTTGACCGTGACGCTGTTAAGCACGGATGACAGGCGCCAGCGACCCGGTAAGTTGTGCGCCAGGGGAGCAGCGGTGCTGCTGCAAGATATCAACAGGGAGGCCTGCCATGACCCTTCGCCCGCTTTTCGCCCTTGCCGGCCTGCTCTGCTGCACCTTGCCCGCGCTTGCCGACGGCGAGGTGCAGAAACTGATCACCGCCGCCGACAAGGCGCGGCTCGACAAATATGGCGAGACGCGCAAGGCGGCTCTTGCCGAGGCCAGAGCGGGCGCTCCCGCCGAAGTCAAGCAGCTCGATGCCTTGCTGGCGAAGCCGCTGGTGTCCTTCTCCGACAAGGACCTGACCGGCAACTGGCGTTGCCGCACAATCAAGGCCGGCGGACCGTCGCCGCTCGTCATCTACGGCTGGTTCAAGTGCAAGGTGACTGATGACGGTTCGGGCTGGCGGTTGGAAAAGATCAGCGGCTCGCAGCGCACCAAGGGCCGCTTCTTCGATGACGGCGAGAAACGCGCGATCTATCTCGGCTCCGCCTACGTCAACAACGACCCGGCAAAGCCCTATGGCAGTGGCCCGCAAACCGACCAGGTCGGCTATGCCTTCCGCAACAGCGCCAAGGAATGGCGCATTGAGTTTCCCGCGCCCTACTACGAATCCAAGCTCGATATCATCGAATTCAAGCGCTGACCGGCATCGAAGACCTGATCATCAAGGATTAACCCGGACGCCCTAGCATCCCGCCAGCCAAGGCCGGTACCGGCCGCATCTTGTCCAGCGGTGCGTCGCGGAGCATGGAATCCCCGAAATCCAATATTGTCGTCGTCACCGAAGGCGGGCCGCACATCTGGGCGGTCATCAACGCCATCGCAGATCGGTTGGGGCCTGTCAGCGCCATCCTCGAAACGCCTGAATCCAAAAAGCAATTGCTGCTCAGGCGTGCCCGGCGCCAAGGTTGGATCTCCGTCATTGGTCAATTGGGCACGATGGTGCTGACGCGGCTCGGCAAAAGTTTCTTCGCCGGCCACGCCGCGCATATGATCGCTGAGCAGAAGCTGCAGACCGAACCAAAGCCGGGCCAGTCGATCATCCATGTTCCCTCGGCCAATGCGCCGGAATGCCTGGAGGCGATCGCGAGGCTCCAGCCGGGCGTCGTGTTTCTCGCCGGCTGCCGTATGCTGACGCGGGAAACGCTGTCGAAAATTCCTTGCCCCGTCATCAATTACCACGCCGGCATCACCCCCAAATACCGCGGCATGAACGGCGGCTACTGGGCGTTGGCGGGCGGTGACGCGGAAAATTTCGGCACCACCGTGCTGCTGGTCGATGCGGGCGTCGACACTGGCGGCGTGCTGCGGCAGGCGCGCGGCAAGCCCGAACCCGGCGACAGCATTTCGAGCTACGCGCTGCGCCAGGCGGCGTTCTCGCGTGGGATCTGCATCGAAGCGATCAGCGAAGCACTGGCCGGGAAACTCGTCACCATCGACCCGGGACTGCCATCGCAGCAATGGTATCACCCGACGATCTGGTTTTATCTCTGGACAGGCCTGAGAACCGGCATCTGGTGACGCGTTTTTCGCCCGAAAGCCGGGGCCGGGCGCCGGCTTTCCTGGCGCGACGAACCCGCCGCCGGCAGAAGCCGCGAACGAATAAACGCGCCTTTCATTTTACGACATCCAAATGCGTCGTTTTTGAATGCGCGCGCGTCGTCCCATAACAAGCGGCCTCACAGCGCATGCGGCAATGCTCGATACATTGCATCGGCCGGAAAATCGGAGTCGATCTTCGGAAAGCACGGCGCAGCAGAGTAAAGTGGTAGAGCGTCCTTTGTGCATCCAATTGGACGCACGGCGCTCTACGGGAGTGAGAATTCATGGCCGATCTGATCGTCGTCTACTGGCGCGACATCCCCGCCCAGATCATCGTCAAGAAGGGCCGGCAGAACGCCAAGCGCGAACTGCCGCTGCGCTTCACCGAGGCGATCGACATGTGCGCCATGCGCACCGGCGCCGGCGGCACCGACGACTATCTGGCCGAATGGCGCAAGGCTGATCCTATTCCGGTTGGCGACGACCTCGAAGCCGAGGTCGAAAAGGCCTTTCAGGACCTCGACACGAAATACGACCGCGAGCGGCTGGTCGCTCTCGTCAAAGCCGGCGGGAAAGAAAATGTCTGAAACCACCCCTGCCAAGGATGGCCCGACGGTTACGCAGGCCACTCTTAACAAGAAGGCAGCCCCGAAATCCGACTACAAGCCGGCCGATGTGTCGCCGCAGCGGCGCGTTCAGCGTTCCTTCGCGGTGCGGCTCTGGTCGGTGCGGCACTCGAAGCTGCTCGAATGGTTCTATGCCAAATTCGCCGACACGTTCCTGCTGCTGCATCCCTTGTGGAAAGGCCTCGGCTATAACAGGGTCGAGGGGCCGATCAAATTCGTCGAAAAGCGCGTCAAGGGCTTCATGTTCGACTGCCGCATGTGCGGCCAGTGCATTCTGTCCTCGACGGGCATGTCGTGCCCGATGAACTGCCCCAAGCAATTGCGCAACGGCCCTTGCGGCGGCGTGCGCGCCAACGGAAATTGCGAGGTCGAGCCCGACATGCCGTGCGTATGGGTCAAGGCCTGGGAAGGCTCGCAGAACATGGTGCATGGCGACAGGATCCTCACCGTGCAGAAGCCGGTCGACCAGTCGCTGCGGGAAACCTCGGCATGGCTGCGGGTGACCGCGCAGGCGGCCGCCGCGCGCGAAGCCGCCGCCACCAAGACCGGGGCATCGGCATGATCGGACGCCAGCGCGACGAGAACCCGGCCGGCATCCATCTGCCACTCGATCCCCTGCCCGGCCACACTTCGCGCGGCCGGCTGGAGCGCGTGCTTCGGCGTGGCGAGTTCGCGGTGACGACGGAGCTCAACCCGCCCGACAGCGCCGACCCCGAAGACGTCTACAACCGTGCCAGGATCTTCGACGGCTGGGTCGACGCCATCAACGCCGTCGACGCGTCGGGCGCCAACTGCCACATGTCGTCGGTCGGTATCTGTGCATTGCTGACCCGCATGGGTTATGCGCCGATCATGCAGATCGCCTGCCGCGACAAGAACCGCATCGCCATCCAGGGCGACGTGCTGGGTGGCGCGGCGATGGGCGTCGCCAACATGCTGTGCCTCACCGGCGACGGTGTGCAGGCCGGCGACCAGCCCGGCGCCAAGCCGGTTTTCGACCTCGACTGCATGTCGCTGCTCGAGACCTGCCGCATCATGCGCGACAACGGCAAGTTCCTGTCTGGCCGCAAGCTGACGACGCCGCCGCAGCTTTTCCTCGGCGCTGCAATCAACCCGTTCGCGCCGCCCATCGACTTCCGCCCGCATCGCCTGGGCAAGAAGATCGCCTCCGGCGCGCAATTCGTGCAGAGCCAGTACTGTTTCGACGTGCCGATGTTCCGCGCCTACATGCAGAAGGTTCGCGACCTCGGCTACACCGAACAGTGCTTTATCCTGTGCGGCGTCGGCCCTCTGGCATCGGCCAAGACGGCCAAATGGATCCGCTCGAACGTGCCGGGCATCCACATCCCCGATTCGGTCATCAAGCGGCTGGAAGGCGCCCAGGATCAGAAGAAGGAAGGCAAGCAGCTCTGCATCGACATCATCAACGAGGTCAAGGAAATCCCCGGCGTTTCCGGCGTCCATGTGATGGCCTACCGCCAGGAGGAATATGTCGCCGAGATCGTCGATGAATCGGGCGTGCTCAAGGGCCGCCAGCCCTGGAAACGCGAAATCCGTCGCGACGATCAGCTTGTCGCCGACCGGCTCGACCACATACTGCACGATGAGATTACCGAAACCCAGGTGGACATGGTGAAGACCGCGCATTGATGGCGCGAACAGTCACCAATCGCTTGATCGAAATCAGATAACGATATAAAGAACTCTTTATATCACGGCGGAGAAAATTCATGACCCGTACCATCGTCGCCTCGGCGACACGAGAAATCATCATCGGCTTCGACCAGCCCTTCTGCGTGATCGGCGAGCGCATCAACCCGACCGGCCGCAAGAAACTGGCCGCGGAGATGATCGCGGGGAACTTCGAGACGGTGATCCGGGACGCGCTTGAGCAGGCAGCCTGTGGCGCCACCATGCTCGACGTCAATGCCGGCGTCACCTCGGTCAACCCGAATGAAACCGAACCTGGCCTTTTGGTGCAGACGCTGGAAATCGTGCAAGGGTTGGTCGACCTGCCGCTGTCGATCGACAGTTCCGTGACCGCCGCGATCGAGGCGGCGCTGAAGGTCGCCAAGGGCCGCCCGCTGGTCAACTCCGTCACCGGCGAGGAAGAAAAGCTCGAAGCCATCCTGCCGCTGGTCAAGAAATACAACGTGCCGGTCGTCGCCATTTCCAACGACGAGACCGGCATTTCCATGGACCCGGACGTGCGCTTCGCGGTCGCCAAGAAGATCGTGCAGCGCTGTGCCGATTTCGGCATTCCCGCGCACGACGTCGTCGTCGATCCGCTGGTCATGCCGATCGGCGCGCTGGGCGACGCCGGCCGCCAGGTGTTCGCGCTGCTGCGCCGCCTGCGCGAAGAGCTCAAGGTCAACACCACCTGCGGCCTGTCCAACATCTCCTTCGGCCTGCCGCACCGCCATGGCATCAACGCCGCGTTCATCCCAATGGTGATCGGCGCCGGCATGACGAGCGCCATCATGAACCCGGTGCGCCCGCAGGAAATGGAAGCCGTGCGCGGCGCCAATGTGCTCAACGGCACCGACGAGAACTGCACCAACTGGATCAGGACCTACAAGGACTACAAGCCGGCCGAAGGCGGCCAGGCGGTTGCCGCACCGACGCAGGTCAATGCGCCGGGCGATGGCGCCGGCAACGGCGGTCGTCGCCGTGGCGGCCGTGAAGCCCGGATGGGTCGGGGATAAGCGCGCAATCGTGAATTCACCCGCAAACATCACCGATCCGCTCGTGCTGTTCATGCCGTCCGGCAAGCGCGGGCGGTTTCCGGTCGGCACGCCGGTGCTCGATGCCGCGCGCCAGCTCGGCGTCTATGTCGAAAGCGTCTGCGGTGGGCGCGCCACTTGCGGGCGCTGCCAGATCGAAGTGCAGGAAGGCAATTTCGCCAAGCACAAGATCGTCTCCTCCAACGACCACATCACGCCCAAGGGCCCCAAGGAAGAGCGCTATGAGCGCGTCCGCGGCCTGCCTGAGCGGCGCCGCCTCTCCTGCTCGGCGCAGATCCTGGGCGACCTCGTTATCGACGTGCCGCAGGATACGGTCATCAATGCGCAGACCATCCGCAAGGATGCCGACACAAGGGTGATCGCCCGCGATTCGGCGATCCGCATGTGCTATGTCGAAATCGAAGAGCCCGACATGCACAATCCATCAGGCGATCTCGACCGGCTGAAGATAGCGCTGATGCACGACTGGGGTCTGAAAAGCCTCGATTTCGATTTTCATCTTCTGCCGCAGGTGCAAGGCATCTTGCGCAAGGGCAACTGGACCGCGACCGCCGCCATCTACAAGGATGCCGACACCGAGACCGCGCGCGTCGTTGCGCTGTGGCCTGGGCTCAAGAACGAGGCCTATGGCCTTGCCTGCGACATCGGCTCGACCACCATCGCCATGCATCTGGTGTCGCTGCTGTCGGGCCGCGTCGCCGCCTCGTCCGGCACGTCGAACCCGCAGATCCGCTTCGGCGAGGATCTGATGAGCCGCGTCTCCTATGTGATGATGAACCCGGACGGCCGCGAAGGCATGACGGTCGCCGTGCGCGAGGCCATCTCGGGCCTGGTCGACAAGGTTTGCGCCGAGGGCAATGTCCAGCGCAACGACATCCTGGATTCCGTCTTCGTCGGCAATCCGATCATGCACCATCTGTTCCTCGGCATCGACCCGACCGAGCTCGGCGGCGCGCCCTTCGCACTGGCCGTCTCCGGCGCGGTGCACATCAAGGCATCCGACATCGGCCTCAAGCTGAACCAGGGCGCCCGGCTCTACATGCTGCCTTGCATCGCCGGCCATGTCGGCGCCGATGCGGCGGCGGTGACGCTGTCGGAAGGCCCGCACCGCCAGGACGAGATGATGCTGATCGTCGATGTCGGCACCAATGCCGAAATCGTGCTTGGCAACCGTACGCGCGTGGTGGCGGCCTCCTCGCCCACCGGCCCGGCCTTCGAGGGCGCGGAAATCTCCGGCGGCCAGCGCGCGGCGCCCGGCGCCATCGAGCGCGTGCGCATCGATCCCGACACGCTGGAGCCGAAATACCGCGTCATCGGCTCGGAATTGTGGTCCGACGAGCCGGGCTTCCTCGACAGCGTGCAGGCGACCGGCGTCACTGGCATCTGCGGTTCCGGCATCATCGAGGTGGTGGCGGAAATGTATCTCGCCGGCATCATCTCCGAGGACGGCGTCATCGACGGCGGGCTATCCGCCCGCTCGCCGCGCGTCACCGCCAACGGCCGCACCTTCTCCTACGTGCTGAAGGAAGGCGAGCCGAAGATCACCATCACCCAGACCGACGTGCGCGCCATCCAGCTCGCCAAGGCAGCGCTTTATGCCGGCACCAAGCTTTTGATGGAAAAACAGCATACGGACCATGTCGACCGCATCCATTTTGCCGGTGCCTTCGGCTCCTTCATCGATCCGAAATACGCCATGGTGCTGGGCCTGATCCCAGATTGCGACCTCGACAAGGTCTCGGCGGTCGGCAACGCTGCCGGTGCCGGCGCCCGCATGGCGCTGCTCAATCGCGGTTATCGTCGCGAGATCGAGGACACGGTCAGCAAGATCGAAAAGATCGAGACGGCGCTGGAACCGAAATTCCAGGAGCATTTCGTCTACGCCATGGCGTTGCCGAACAAGGTCGATCCGTTCCCGAAGCTGTCGGCGGCGGTGAAACTGCCGCCGCGCAAGACTGTCAGCGAGGATGGCGTCGCCGGCGACGCCGCCCCGCGACGGCGTTCGCGCGAAGGCCACGCCGCCCGGCGCGGCCGGGAGTAGCCTGACTTTCGCGGGCAAGCCGCGCCCTCATTTCATTTGCATGCAAATGTTTCCGGATCGCACCGATCCGGAAACCGAACCGCTGTTTTCGCGAAATCCATCCGATACATGCGTGGCGCATCTAACCGGCATCGAACGGCGGGCAGAAGATAGCCTTCTTTCGCCGCAACGCTCCAAGGGAGGCAGCAATGTCGATGTTCGAAAGCCTCGGCCGCTATGGTGTGGCCATCAAGATTGCCCATGACAGGAAGAAGTCGATCCGGGCCATGAACAACCTGCCGGCGCATGTCCAGAAGGACATCGGCTGGCCGGCATCGCCGCCCAGCGACCCGCAGGCCGCGCTTGCCGCGCTGCTTCTGGGCACGCCGCGCTGATGACATTCGCCGACAAATGCAAGCTGCTCGCCAGGCGCCGGAGCCCCATGCGGCCTCGGCGCCGGGCAACGCCGGGCTGCGCGCCGCTCTTCTGCCACGGCGCTGACAGCCACCGTGCGGCGCCACGGCGCGGATCACACCAGCGTGTAGACACGGCGTAAATCTTGACATTTCGGGCCAGGGGACGATCTTCGGAGACAAGTGGGGTTCTCTTAGTCGGCTTTGGCCGAAGTTCGTGTATCCGCATGCCAAGTCTCAAAAGCCACGTCGTTTCCTTCGTGCTCAGGCACAGCCGCAAGAAGGCGTTTTCCAGCCCGGAAAACCTGCAGCGCTGGATCGCTGCCGCGCGCAAGACGGAAGACCACCATCCGCCGGCCTCGCTGCACCAGCGCTTCGACATCGAAACGCGAACCGTCGACGGCTTTCCGGTCTACGAAATCGCACCCAGAGCCGGCGAGCGGAAGCGGATTCTCTACTTGCATGGCGGCGCCTATGTCTTTGAAATCACACCCTATCATTGGCACCTGATTGCCGAGATGGCCGACCGGCTCGGCTATGGCATCACCGTGCCGATCTATCCCATCGCCCCCGAACATGACTTCCATGCCATGTTCGGCATGGTCGGCGATGTCTACCGGCAAATGCTCGACGAGACAGAGGCGGAGGACATCATCTTCATGGGCGATTCCGCCGGCGGCAACATGGCTGTCGTCCTGACCATGATGGCCGCGGAAGAGGCCTTGCCCCTGCCGTCGCACCATGTGCTGATTTCGCCCGGCCTCGATATGTCGCTTTCCAACCCAAAGCTCTTCGAGGCCGAACGCAACGATCCGTGGCTCGGCGTCCCCGGCGGCCTCGAGGCGATCCGCATGTACAGTGCCGGCATCGACCGCAGCGACTGGCACATCAGCCCGATCTATGGCGATCTGTCGGTGCTGCCGAAAACGCTGCTTCTGACTGGCTCGCGCGATCTGTTGACCCCCGACAATCTGATCTTCGCCGAAAAGGCGCGTGCCGCCGGTGTCGAGGTCGATGTCGTTCACGAGGAAGGCATGTTCCACGTCTGGCCGTTGATCGACATGCCGGAATCACGCCGCGCGCGCCAGCACATCGTCGCGTTCCTCGGCGAGAGCCGCTCGCCGATCAGGCAGGACACGAGAACAAGATTTGAGGCGCCCTCCTCCGCCGAGGCGGCGGAGTAGCGCCTCTACTTTGGATCCGGCACTATCGGCGGATCAGAATTTTCCGGTTTCCCGGAACACTTCGAAGGTCGCCCGGATATGGTCGGCGACGGCCTTGACCGGCGCGCTGGCGTCCGGCGCCACCACCATGGCCAGATTATAGGTCCCGATGTCGGGCATGCCGTCCTTCGGGCTGAGTTCGACCATGTCGTTGCCGAGGAACGACTTCGGCAGCGGCGCCACCGCAAGGTCGGACATGATCGCCGCACGTTGGCCGGCTGTGTGGGCGCTCATATAGGCGATGCGGTAATTGCGGCCCTCGCGGCCGAGCGCGTCGAGCGCCCCGGCCCGCCAGGCGCAGCCCTCTTCCCACAGCGACACCGGCAAGGGTTCGCGCAGATGCGCGCAGCCGCCCTTGGCGCCAGCCCAGACGATCGGCTCGGTCAACAGCACCTCGGCGCCGAGCGCGCTGGTCTTGTAGGAATTGGTCAGGAGCGTGATGTCGAGCGCCCGGTCGTCCATGCGCCGGCGCAGATTGATGCTCTGGTCGATGGTGACGTCGACGGCGATCGACGGATGCGACTGCGCGAAACGCTTCAGCACATGCGGCAGCACGCGCTCGCCATAGTCATCCGGCGAGCCGAGCCGGACAACGCCGACGATGTCGGGAATGATGAACTTCGACACCACCTCGCGGTTGATCGACAGCAGCCGGCGGGCATAGCCGAGCAGCATCTCGCCATCCGTGGTCAGCGTCACCGATCGCGCGTCGCGCGCGAACACCGAACGGCCAAGAATGTCCTCCAGCTTCTTGATCTGCATGGAAACGGCCGACGGCGTGCGGAAGACGGCGTTGGCGGCTGTGGTGAAGCTGCCGGTCTCGGCGATCGCCACGAAGGTGCGCAGGACATCGAGGTCAAGCAGCGGCAGCGGATGATTGAGTGGGGCGTTCATGGCGATCAACCTTCAATTTTTCTGATGCCAAACATCATTCCATTTCGTTTGATTGAACATCAGTTAGGGAGGATAGTCAACACCATCGAGGCAGGACGTACTGGCAGTGGCCGCGAAACAGCCACGACACAAACCTGCAATCGACATGAAATGAAGCTGAAACACACCATGCGTAACACCTCACTCATCCAGCGCTGGAACAGTTCCAGCCCGGCAGCCAAGGAGAATGAAATGTCTATCCTGTCATCCCTCGGTCGCATCGCGACCGAATTCAGCGCGGCCCGTGCCCGCTACCAGACCGAACGCGCTATCCGCTCCCTGCCGATCGAACTGCAGAAGGACATCGGTTGGCCTGAGACTTCCGATAGCAAGACCGGTATCCGCAATGGCGTCGGATCCTGGGCTGGAGCAAAGTAGATCGTGTGTACCAAGTGCTGAAGGCCTGCCGCGCGGACCAGCCCGGCAGGCCTTCTCTATTTAATTTGTATTCAAATGAATTTTGGAGCCATGCGACGGCTGCATGGCGCATATGAGCAAGCCGCATAACGGCTCACATTCCCAATTAATGCCTTGTAAATAATCGCAAATTTCAGGCACCCTGCCCAAATTTTTCGCATTCGGTGTCGCATTTCATATCAAGCGCTTCGCTTTTGCGATTTAGTTTTGCGCGGCACAAGCCTATATCAACGCCAGCAAGCGAGCTGCCCCACTCCATAAAGCGAAGGCGACCCGTCTGAGCAACAAATGGAGATGATCATGAAGCTTTTTGCCCGCCTCTTTGCCCGCCGCGAAATGAACCTGACCACCGCTCTCGAGCGTCAGCGCCTTGCCAACACCATGCCCGGCCAGACCGGCGCGATGGCCGCGGCCCGCCTCGGCTTCGTCGCCTGAGGATTTTTCCAGGCAGCGCTTCCCTGCCGCTGCTTTAAAACTGTAACGCCGCCCGGCTCTGGCCGAGGCGGCGTTTTTGTTTCGCCGCCGCACGTTCTTGCTCGTCCATTGGACAATTGGAGCCGTTTCCCGGGCATCGCCGCGCGCCAATTGCCCATTTGCGACCCATGTCGCAAATTTAATCGCGTCCGGACGGCGTAGCCAATTGACAGGAATGGTTTTTCCTGATGTCGCTATGCTATTCGCGACATCCTGTTCGCGCCATCGCTGCGTGAGGTCCCCTTGAACGCCGTAAAGCATCCGATCAAGCGATCGTTTGTATTCTTCCTTGTCCCCGATTTCACCATGATCGCCTTTGCGACCGCGCTCGACCCGCTGCGCTCGGCCAACCGCATGCTTGGCTATGAGGCCTATCGCTGGCGCCTCGCCAGCATCGACGGCAAGCCGGTGCGCGCCTCGAACGGCGTCGAATGCGCGGTCAACACCTCGCTGGAAGAAGAGCGCAAGAAGATGGCCGGCCCCGAGCGGCCAAACATCGCCATCGTCTGCAGCGGCATCAATGTCGAGCGCTATCAGAACAAGTCGGCCTTCGCCTGGCTGCGCGAGGAATACAATCGCGGCGTCGCCGTCGGCGGCCTGTGCACCGGCGCGCACATACTGGCGGCCGCCGGGCTTCTGTCCAACAAGCGCTGCGCCATCCACTGGGAGAACCTGCCGGGCTTTTCCGAGGCATTCCCGAAGGCCAACGTCTTTGCCGATCTCTTCGAGATCGACCAGAACGTCTACACCTGCGCCGGCGGCACGGCCGCGCTCGACATGATGCTGAAGCTGATCGGTGACGATTTCGACGAAAACCTCGTCAACCGCGTGTGCGAGCAGGTGCTGACCGACCGCGTGCGCAGCCCGACCGACCGCCAGCGCCTGCCGCTGCGCGCGCGCCTCGGCGTGCAGAACTCGAAAGTGCTGACCATCATCGAGTTGATGGAGGGCAACCTGTCCGAGCCGCTGTCGCTGATCGAGATCGCCGACCATGTCGATCTGTCGCGCCGCCAGATCGAGCGGCTGTTCCGCACCGAGATGGGACGCTCCCCTGCCCGCTACTATCTGGAAATCCGGCTCGACCGCGCCAGGCATCTGCTGATCCAGTCTTCGATGCCCGTGGTCGAGGTGGCGGTCGCCTGTGGCTTCGTCTCGGCCTCGCATTTCTCAAAATGCTACCGCGAGCTCTACGCCCGCTCGCCGCAACAGGAGCGCGTCGACCGCAAGCAGTTACTGGCGGCCTGATCCGGTAATCCACGACCCTAGGCCGCCTGCGCCGTGCGCATCGCCTCGACGCGGATGTCCTCGGTAAGCCGCGCCTTCAGCGCCGAGAATTCCGGGCTGGTCTTCAGCGTGTAGTGGCGTGGATGCGGCAGGCCGACGGCGACATCCGACTTGATGCGGCCAGGGCGCGCCGTCATCACGATCACACGCGAGGCCATGAAGATGGCCTCCTCGATGTCGTGGGTGACGAACAGCACCGTTTTCTTGCGCCGTTCCCAGATGCCGAGCAGCAGTTCCTGCATCAGCCCGCGCGTCTGGTTGTCGAGCGCGCCGAACGGCTCGTCCAGCAAGAGGATCTCGGGATCGTTGGCAAGCGCCCTGGCGATCGCCGTGCGCTGTTGCATGCCGCCGGAAAGCTGCTTCGGCCAATGGTTCTCGAACCCCTTCAGGCCGACGAGGTCGACATAGGAAGCGACGATCCCGTCCCGCTCCTTTTCGGCCATGCCGCGTTCGCGCAGGCCGAAGGCGATGTTCTCGGCGACCGTCAGCCAGGGAAACAGCGTGTAGGACTGGAAGACCATGCCGCGATCCGGGCCTGGCCGGTTGACCGCCTTGCCGTCGAGCAGCACACGGCCTTCGCTCGGCGCTTCCAGGCCGGCGACGATCCTCAACAATGTCGACTTTCCGCAGCCGGACGGCCCAAGGATGGTGATGAAGTCGTTGGCGGCGACCGCCAAGTCGATCGGCATCAACGCCCTGACCGGTTGACCGCCGCGTACGCCCGCAAAGGTGCGGCTGACATTTTCGATCAGCAGCTTGCTCACGCCAGGCTCCATGGAAAGAGCCAGCGGTTGAAGGCCTTGAAGGCGAAATCGGACAAAAGCCCGATCAGCCCGATGACGATGATGCCGAAGATGATCTGGCCCGTCGCCAGCCGCGACTGGCTGTTGATGATCATGTAGCCGATGCCGGAAGACGAGCCGATCAGTTCGGCGACGATGACATAAGTCCAGGCCCAGCCGAGCACCAGCCGCAGCGTCTCGGCGATCTCCGGCGCGTTGGCCGGCATGATCACACGGCTGACGATGCCATTGTTCGTGGAACCCAGCGTATAGGCGGCCTCGACCAGGTCGCGCCGCGTGGAGCCGACCTTGACCGCGATGATCAGGATGATCTGGAACACCGAGCCGACGAAGATGACGAGCAGCTTTTCCAGTTCGCCGATGCCGGCCCACAGGATCAGCAGCGGAATGAAGGCGGAGGCCGGCAGGTAGCGGGCGAAGGAGACGAATGGCTCCAGAAACGCTTCCACCGGCTTCCAGGCCCCCATCGCGATGCCGAGCGGCACCGCGACGACGGACGCCAGCAGGAAGCCGCCGAAGACCCGCCAGATGGTGATCAGTATGTCGAGCCAGAAACGATCCTCGACGAGCAGCCGCCAACCGTCCCGGAGCATCGACAGCGGATCGGCGAGGAAGATGCGGTTGACATGGCCGCCAAGCGTGATCCACGCCCAGAAGGCAACGAACAGCACGAAGAAGGAAATGCCGAGCACGGTTCGGATGCCTGGCGGGACCGGATGCAAGGGGCGCATCGTCAAATCGTCCCCATCTTCAAATCGTCCCCATGCTCAGATCGGCTTTGTCCAGGAGAAAACGGCGGCGCCGGGCGCCGCCGCATTATGGTCAGAGGCTGGACCGTCAGTTAGACACGGCGCTGGTGTCGGCCAGCGCGGAAACGTCGGGCGCTTCCTTGATCAGCCCCATCTGCAGCAGCAGCTCGCCAGCGGTCTTGGAAAAGTCCTGGAATTCCTTGGTGAAGAACTGCTTGTTCTCCGCCCGGTCGGCCCATTTCAGGTACTTCGCCGAATCCTCGAACTCCTTGGCCGACTGCTTCACGTCGGCACCCATGATCTCGTAGGATTTCTGCGGGTCCTTCTTGATCAGGTCGAGCGCGTCGAAATAGCTGTCGGCGAGCGCCTTGGCCGCGTCGGGATTGGCCTTGAGGAATTCGGGCGTGCAGCCGACCGTGTCGAGAACCATCGGATAGTCGAGCGTGGTCGCCAGGATGTGGCCCTGATCGGACTTGTCGCGCACGGCCGAGATGAACGGCTCATAGGTGACAGCGGCGTCGTTCTGGCCGGCCAGGAAGGCCTGCGCCGCGGCGTCCGGCTCCAGGTTGACGACGGTCACGTCCTTGGTCGACATGCCGTTCTTGTTCAGCACCCAGGCCAGCATGAAATAGGGCGACGTTCCCGGTGCCGAGGACGCGACATTCTTGCCCTTGAGATCGGCGACGGTCTTGATGTCATTGCGGGCGACGATGCCGTCGGCGCCATAGGATTTGTCGAGCTGGAATATCTGCTTGGTGGTCACCCCACTGGCGTTCCACACCAGCCAGGTCTCGACCGTGGTGGCGGCGCATTGCAGGTCGCCGCTGGCGATGGCAAGCGGCCGGCTCGCTTGCGGCACTTTCTTCAAGGTCACGTCGAGGCCGTGTTTCTCGAAGATACCGGCCTGCTTGGCAAGCGTCAGCGGCGCGAAGCCGGTCCATCCGCTGATGCCGATGGTGAGCGATGTTGCGGCCATCACCGGTGCGGACAGACCGGCGGCGAGCGTCAATGTTGCGGCAAAAACGGCGATCCTGATCATCTCGGTTCCCCTTTTGTTTTCCTGGATGGGGAATAGTTCACAGACGCCAATCGGCTTGTCAATCAACAGCTTGGTGAGGCACGTGGACCGGGCGGCGACATGCTGCCGGTTGGCGTCCGGCCGCCGAAACGGCACCCGGCCGCGTGCAATCCAGTATCAGTAGCCGTCGCAATAGCACTCCGCCGACGAGATGCGGTCGTTCCAGTCGCCTCCGAGCTCGCGGGCCCTGCGCCGGATCTCGATCGACTCCCCCCTCATGCCAGTGTGCTCATAGGCGACGAGCGTGCAGCCGCGGCGCACGAACACCGACGACACGCGGTCGTTCCAGAACTGGCCGCCGCGAAAACTGACGGCATCGTCGGCCTCCATCTCGATCGACCGTCCGCGGAAATTCACATGCTCGAACATGACGCAGGCGGGCTGATCGTTGTATTGGGCGCTGGCGCCGTCGGCATAAAGCACGGATGCGACCGCAGTCAGGATGACAAGACGTTTCATTCTGGTGTTTCCTCGGTTTTGACCGCGACGCCCCGACCTTCGCGCGGATGGCGCCAGTTTGCCACTGCTTCGGGCGACGAGGCAAGCCTGTGGCAACACGAGATCGGGCCTAGCGGCTGTCGAACATCCAGCTGCGGTTACGCCACATCTTCTCGCCGACCAGGCAGTCGGTGGCCGGCCTGTCCTGCGCCAGCACCACCGGCGGATGATCCACCTCCTCGGCCGCCCATTGCGGCGAGGCTGGACCAGCAAGCTCCAGCACCAGCTTGCGGCGGATGGCTTCGGGAAATTGCGTCCAATCGTTGACCGGGATCATGAAGGCTCCGGGACCGCCGATGACGCAGTCGCTGTAGTAGCGATCGAGATCGTTGACGTCGTAGGCACCGGTGAAGCCGCCTCGGGTCATCAGCGGCAGGCCATTGATGACGATGCCCTGCCTGACTACTCCATCGCGGATCAGGTTGACCGGCGCGCCCTGGTTGTTGGGACCGTCGCCCGAAATGTCGATCACCCGCTTCGTCCCCCGGTAGCCGCTTTCGGCGAAGAGATCGCTGCCGAACTCCAGCGCGCCGGAGATCGAGGTGCGCCGCGCGCTGTTGGGCGGCTGGGCGGACAATCGCGCAACCACCCGCTCGGCGTCGGCACGGTTGGCGATCACCGTCCACGGCACGATGACGCGCTGCCAGGTGGTGCCGGCCCACTCGACATAGGTGACGGCGATCTTGCCATGGGCGCCGTCGGCGATGGCTTGCAGCACGTTGTCGTGCGTCAGCGCCGCCGCGTAGCCGTGACGCTGGATCTCGAGCTCGTCCGCCGACATCGACAGCGAAACATCGACCGCCAGCACCAGCTCGACATCGACCGGCTCGTCGGCCAGGGACGCAGGCACCAGCCAGAGCATCAGCGCGAACGCGGCGCCGCCGAAAAGGAAATGTCTTGCGCACCGGAAAGCAGACATTCCCCAAGGTTAAGCGAAAACAGCCCCGTTAAAAAGACAAAAGCCCGGCGGAAGGCCAGGCTTTTGCCATCAGTCCGTTGCCCCACCCGGCAATCAGCTGCGCGGCTTGAGGTTCTCCGGGTCGTAGAGCGGCTTGTAGCCGACTGCCGCCACTTCGACCGGATAGGTCTCGCCGAAATACTCGATGGCAAGCTTGCGGCCTTCCTGGGCATACGCCCACGGCAGGTAGGCGAGTCCGATGTTCTTGCCGATGGTCGGGCCGTAGGCCATCGAGGTGGTGAAGGACCGGCGGCCGAGCTCGTCGACCAGCGTCTCGCCCGTCTTCGGGTCCATCACCGGCATCGTGCCGACCGGATAGCGGGCAACGCCTTTCGCATCGACATTGTCGGTCATCACCAGCGTGCACAGCATGGCGGGCTGATGCTCACGGGCGCGATACTCCACATGCCTGGCCTTGCCGCAGAAATCGTTCTCCTTGACCTTCGGTCGGGCGAGATCGGCTTCGAGCAGATTGTATTCGGTCAGCAGGTCGGCGTTCTGCAGGCGCAGGCTCTTTTCCATGCGGCGGGTGTTGGCATAGGTCTCGACACCGAACGGCATCACCCCGGTCGAACGCAGCGCGTCCCAGACGGCGAGGCCGTCCTCGTAGCGCATATGCAGTTCCCAGCCCTGCTCGCCGACATAGGAGATGCGGAAGGCGGTGACGTCCTTGCCGCCGATCCGCACCGGCTTGATCGCCGCGAAGGGGAAGTTCTCCGGCGACAACCCGTCAGGATTCTCGACCACCTTCTGCAGAGTTGCCCGCGCGTTCGGACCCCAGATGCCGATGGTGACGAATTTCTCGGTCACGTCGGTGATCGTGACGTCGAAACCTTTGTCCTGCGCGGTGCGGCGCATATACTGGAAGTCGCGCGGGCCGGCATCCGCCCCGTCGATCAAACGGCAGCGGTCAGCCATGCGGATGACGGTGAAGTCGGCGCGCACCATGCCCTCTTCGTCGAGGAAGTGGGTGTAGATGCCCTTGCCGATGTTGTTGTCGCCACCGATCTTGGCCGCGCACAGCCATTCCAGCAGCGCGACATGGTCGGGGCCTTCGATGTCATACATGGCGAAGTGCGACAGGTTGACGATGCCAACATCCTCGCTCATGGCGAGGTGTTCGGCATTGGAGACGCGCCAGAAATGGCGGTTGTCCCACTCGTTCTCACGCACCGGCACCCGGTTGCCGTATTTCTCCAGCAGGTGCTCGTTGGCGGCATAGCCGTGCGCACGCTCCCAGCCGCCCAGTTCCATGAAATAGCCGCCGAGTTCCTTCTCGCGCTCCCAGAACGGCGAGCGCCTGATGTTGCGGCCCTTGGAGAACGGCTCGCGCGGGTGCACCGCCGGATTGTAGACCTTCATCGCCGTCTCGGTGCAGCGATCCCAGATGAACTGCTCCTTCGTCTGGTGCGGATAGAAGCGTGCATAGTCGATGGCGTGGTGGTCGATCGCCGTGCGGCCGTCGGTCATCCAGTCGGCGATGAGCTTGCCCATGCCGGGGCCGTCCTTGACCCAGATGGCGACGGCATACCACAGGCCCCTCACCTTCTGGCTCTCGCCCATCGACGGGCCGCCATCCGCCGTCACTTGCAGCAGGCCGTTGAAGGAATGGCTTTCGTTGTAGCCGAGTTCGCCCAGGATCGGCGTCAGCTCCATGGCGCGCTCGAGCGGCGCCAGGATCTGCTCCATGTCGAGGTCGCGCTGCGACGGCGAAAGCCGCGCCTGGTCCTTCTCCAGCAGGTCGCGAGGATGGCAAAGGCGCGGGTTGGTCTCTTCGTAATAGCCCCATTCGATCTGGCCGCCCTCGGCGGTCTTGGGATCGCCGGTGTCGCGCATATAGGCCGAGTTGCCCTGGTCGCGCAGCAGCGGCCAGCCGATCTCCTTGCCGGTGCCGGCGAACTCATTATAGGGCCCGAAGAAAGTCAGCGGATGGTCGATCGGCATGACCGGAAGGTCCTCTCCAACCATCTCCGCGATCAGCCGGCCCCAGATGCCGGCGCAGACGATGACATAGTCGGCCTCGATGGTACCGCGGTCTGTCACCACGGCGCCGATGCGACCGTCCTTGACCACGAGCGACTTGGCGGGCGTGTTGGCGAAGGATTTCAGCTTCCCCGACGCCTCCGCCTGGTCGACCAGCTTGCCGGCAACGGTCTGCGAGCGCGGAATGACGAGGCCGGCGTCCGGATCCCACAGGCCGCCCTGCACCATGTCCTGTTCGATCAGCGGAAATCTTTCCTTGATCTCGGCCGGTTCGATCAGGCGGGCGCGTGTGCCAAAAGCTTTCGCCGAGGCGATCTTGCGCTTGATCTCGTCCATGCGGCCGTCGTCGCCGACGCGCGCGACCTCAAGGCCGCCGATGCGGGCGTAGTGGCCCATCTTCTCGTAGAAATCGATGGAATAGAGCGTCGTCCAGCAGGACAGGAAATCATGGCTGGTCGTGTAGCAGAAGTCGGAGGCGTGCGCCGTCGAGCCGATGTCGGTCGGGATGCCCGACTTGTCGATGCCGACAATGTCGTCCCAGCCGCGCTCGATCAGATGATGGGCGATCGACGCGCCGACAATACCGCCCAGGCCGACGATGACGACCTTCGCCTTTTTCGGAAACTCTGCCATGCCCGCGACTCCAAAGTGCTATTGCGGGCAGCGTCGGCGCCCGTTTGATCGGCGCACAATATGCAGGCGACGGGCACGACGCTACCGCCTGTTTGCGACACGCCGCAGATGCGGCGCGACCCGATATGGATCCGGAAAAATCGCTGCTTGTCAGGCGAAGGCCCAGATGTCCTCGGCCTGGAAGCCGACCTGGTAGCCGGCGGTCTTCAACTTGACCACGACCTGGCCGATTTCGACCGCCGGCAGCGCGCCGACCTCGACCTTGATCATGCCGGGACGATAGCGCTTGAGGTCGAGCTGTTCGAAGACGATCCAGTCGGCGCCCTCGCAATCGACGAGGAAGGCGTCGATGCGGGTGATGCCGTTTCGGTCAAGAAGGGTCTGCAAGGTCTCGGATGGCACCTCGATATCCCTGAGATGCGGCGCGAACTTGTTGAAGTTGGCGTCGGCCTCGCCCCAGGCATTCTTGCCCGACATCAGATTGGTGTCGGTGACCGACGAGCAGCCTATGAACTCGATGGGCAGCGTACCCGCCTCGAGCGCGGCGGCATCGAAGGTATGGACGGTGATCGTCCCCTTCGTCTTGGTGACAGCCACCGGCTCGATGATAAACCGGCTCGTGTCGGGATAGTTGGCGCGCAGCCGTTTCTGATTGTAGGGGATTGGCTCGACCAGCATTGCGCGCGCGCCGGCAATCCGGTGCAGCCATGGCGTGACGTCGTCGAACAGCGCACCGTCGCAGGCCCCGACATTGACCATCTGGAACGGCCGTCCCGCCCCATTGAGGCGCGCCTTCAGCGCCGCCTTGGCCAAGAACTTTGTCCCGCGCAGCGACGGCCCACGATCGAGTATGCCCTCGGGAAGACCAAGCGACAGGGCGATGCGCGCCAGGCTGGATACGGAAATCATGACTTCTCTCCAGGAATGACGTGCAAAGCGGCGCGCTGCTGGCCACGGGCCACTGTTGCCCATAGTGCCATCAGCGGGGTCGCCAGCAGCAGGAAGGGCGGGATCAGATGCGGGAAATAGATGCGCGTGTCGTGGATCGGGAAGACGGCGAACTTCGCCAGCGCGCCGAGCACCAGCGCCGCAAACAGGATGCCGGCACGACAGTCGAGGCGGAAGCCGGCGCGGCCGGCCGCATACCAGCCGGCCAGTGCCAGAACCGACACGCCGACCCAGCTGTTGAGGCTGACGGCGCGCAGCAGCGATGTGGCAAACGCCCGGAGATAGGCCGTGACCGAGAATGGTGGCTCGAACCCGTCCATATTGTAGTGCTGTTCGATGCTGGAGAACCACAAATGCGGCCACCAGCCGGGGTGATGGGCCCAGTGCGAGATGGCGAAATAGGCGACGAAGGAAGCGGCAAAGCCGGCCAGCGCACCCCAAGCCTTCTGCCGGAACGCGACCAGCAGCACCGCGAAAATAGCGAGGAAAACAATGTTGTCCGGCCGCGCCATGAAGGCGAGGAAGAGCAAGATCGCGGTTGCGGCCTCGCGACCCCGGACATAGGCGTAGAGCCCGCCGAGAAACAGCGCCGAACACAACAGGTCAGGCGTCGAGGCACGCGCCGCATCGCCGAAATCGGCCATGATCAGCACAGCGCCGACCACCGGCGCCAACGCCAACGCCTTCTGTGAGCGCAGCCAGAGCAATGCGGTCGCGCCGAACAGCAGGACGGAGAACACGGAGACGAGCCGCATCGCTTCGACCGGCGACATCACCGAACTCATCGTCGACAGGATCTCGGCGTAGAGGAACTTGATCCGGTACATGCCAAGCAGCGAGTGGAAGTCGGCGGCATTGTCCGCCATGTGGCTGCGGAAACCGCCGCCATCGTCGGTCAGGGTCTTGTAGTCGCCTGCCGAAACACCTGATTTGACGGTGCTGTAGGCGTAGTCATGCAGCGCCTGCGCATCGGGATAGGTTCCCTCCTCGGCGACCGCGAGATAGGGCAGCATGTCCCAGTTGGCGTCGGGCATCGCCCATGCCGTAAACGCCGTCAAAAGGATATAGAGCGCGAAGGCCGCTGCGCCGATCGGCGCGGCCAGCCGCGCATAAGTCCCCTGGCCCCATGCCAGACCGGCCTCGGTGAGCCGGTCGAGCGGGTTTTTCGCGGTGGGAGACTTGGTCAGCATGGCCTTGCTCGGCGAACTTCGCTTTAACGGACTTGGCTTTTGACGAAATCCTTCACGATCGACACGATGCCGCGCGACAACAGGCTGTCGAGAGCATCGACGAAACGGTCGACATGCTCGCGCTGGCAGATCAGCGGCGGCTCGAGCCGGATGACGTTGCGGTTGTATTCGGTGAAGGCGACGAGCACGTCGTAATCGCGCAGCAGCAGCGCGCCGACAAAACCCGACAGGGAGCCCTTCAACTTGTCGTCGAGCACGCTGACGATCGGGCGCAGCACCATCGGCAAGGTCTGCGAGAAGTCATGGAACTCCAGGCCGACCATGAAACCCTTGCCGCGCACGTCCTTGATGATCTTGGGATATTTGTCCTTGAGCGCCTGCAGCCGCTGCAGCAGATAGTCGCCAGTGACGGCGGCGTTGTCGATCAGCCCCTCGTCATAGAGCACGTTGAGCGCCTCGATCGAGGTGACGCAGGCCTCGCCCATGCCTCCGAAAGTGGCCATGGCATGGATCATCGCCGTCTTCGGCGTGCCATAGGCCTTCATGTAGACCTCGCGCCGGGCGATCATCGCGCCGACCGCCGCCTTGCCGCCGCCAAGCGACTTGGCCAGCGCCGTCACATCGGGGATGACGCCGTAATGCTCAAAGGCATAGAAGCGGCCCGAGCGGCCATAGCCGCACTGCACTTCGTCGGCGACCCACAGCACGCCATACTGGTCGCACAGTGCGCGCAGCTTCTGCCAGTATTCGGCAGCCGCCTGGATGATGCCACCGCCGCCCTGGATGGTTTCGAGCACGATGACGCCGACCTCCGGGTCGGAGCGGAACAGGCGCTCGACCGCTTCGATGTCGGCAAAGGGAATGCGGACCGTGTTGTCCGCCATCCTGAAGTCGGCGCGATAGAGCTGGCCGTCGGTAATGCCCAGCACGCCCTTGGTCTTCCCGTGGAAGGAATTCTCGGCATAGACGACCTTCGGCCGCTTCGGGCCGGCGGCGCGCTCGGCGAGCTTCACCGCGGCTTCCATGGCTTCGGAGCCGGACGAACCGAGGAACACCATGTCGAGATCGCCCGGCGAGCATTTGGCAATGTTGTGCGCAAGTGCCGCCGCATATTGCGACATGAAGGCGATGGCGATTTCCTGCCGCTTCTCCTCCTGGAATTTCTTCCGCGCTTCCAGGATACGCGGATGGTTGTGGCCGAAGGCCAGCGAACCGAAACCGCCGAAGAAGTCGAGGATCTTGCGGCCATTCTGGTCGATGTAGAACATGCCTTCGGCGCGCTCGATCTTGATCTTGTGGAAGCCGAGCAGCTTCATGAAATGCAGCTGGCCAGGATTGAGATGCGCCTTGAACAGGTCGGTCATGCGCGCGACATCCATCGACTTGGCCTGCTCGACGCTGATCAGGTCGGGCTTGGCGATGGTGGCGGGCGACAGCGCCGGCGCGCTGACCATGGTGCGCGCATTCGTCTGCTCGGGCTTGGCCATGACGGTCATTTCAATCTCCTGTCTGCGCGCACGAGCAGGATCGTGCGCAACGAAACTGTTTGCGAGCCCGCTATTCGGCGGGCACATGTTGGGTGGCGACGGCGTGACCGGCCTTCTTGGCGCGGTACTCGCTGTAGGCGGCGATCAGCATGTCCTCGTCGCGATACTGCGGCACCCAGCCGAGCTGGCGTTCGGCCTTGGAGACGTCGAGCACGCACTCCTCGTCGGCGATCAGATATTGCTCCGGGTCCATGATCGGCATGTTCATGAGATCGAGCAGGTCGAGCGTGCGCTTGACCGCCCAGCCTGGCGTAGGCAGCAGGATCGACTTCGATCCGGCATGCCGGATCAGGTCGCCGAGCAATTTCTTCACCGGCGGCGGGTTGAGCGAGCCCAGATTGTAGGCCTCATCAGGCACACCGGCCTTCCAGGCGGCGCGCGCGGCCTCGGCGCAGTCGAACACCGAAATGAACTGATACGGGTTCCTGCCCGAACCGATCATCGGCACGGGCAGATTCCAGTCGATCAGCTTGAACAGTTTCTCGAGAATGCCGAGCCGGCCCGGGCCGATAATGAGGCGCGGGCGAAACAGCGAGATCGACATGCCGCGCTTGCGCCATTCGGCGGCCAGTTCCTCTGTCTTCTGCTTCGACCAGCCATACTCGCCAAGCGGCGCGACCGGGTGCTCTTCGGTCATCGGCTGGGTGACCGTATGGCCGTAGATCATGTCGGTCGTATAGTGGACGAGCTTGGGTGCGCCAGCCCTGTCCATGGCCAGCATGATGTGCTCGGTGCCGTGGAAGTTGACCGGAAAGAAGAAATCGTGCCGCTTGGCGCGCACCTGGATCGGCGACAGCATCTTGGCCGACAGATTGTGGACCATGTCGTCGGCCTTCAGCCCAACCGAGGCGACCGACGCCGGATCGGTCACGTCGCACTGGACGAAACGGACGTTGCGGTAGTGCGGCAGGTCGCTCTTGACGATGTCGGCGACGACAACCTCTTCTCCATCGGCCACAAGCTTCGGGGCAAGGTGGCGGCCGACGAAACCGTCGCCGCCGAAAATCACATGTCTCATCGAACGGTCTCGCTGTGAATCTTGTCGGACGAAAGGGAAGCCGTTTCCTCGTCATGCCCGCGGTCACTTTGCGCGATCAGCACCGTGCCAACGCAGATGCAGGCGATGCCGGCGATGCGCCAGCCATTGAGATCCTCGCGGAAGACGAAATAGGCGAAGATGGCGACGGCGACATAGGCAAGGCTGAGGAACGGATAGGCGAAGGAAAGCTCGACCTTGGACAGTACATAGAGGTGCGAGGCCATCGAGATGACGAAGGTGCACAGGCCAAGGAACACCCAGGGGCTGAAGACGATCTGCAACAGCTTGATGAGCGGGTTGACGCCCTCGAACGAGATCGGCCCGAGCGACATCATGCCTTGCTTCAGCATCAGCTGCGCGGCGGCATTGGTCATGACCGTAAAGAGAATGAAGACGATGTATTTCATGTTTTCCAAGCCACCCCTTCACGCTTCCTATTACAAACCCGCGAATATTTCGTGAAGTCAAAAGAATGTTTTGAATGAACCGCAGGATTGTCGTTACGCTAACCAAGATTATTTCAAATTCTAACTATTCCGCGGCTTCGACGGCACCACGCCGCGTGTCGAGCTTCTTTGCCGTCCGCGCCCAGAAGCTTGACATGAAAGCGGGATCGCGAAGCGCCTCCAGCCGTGGCCATTCGGGAAAGGACGAAGCGAAGATATCTGCGGGCATGCGCGCGTCCTTGTAAGGATTGACCGCGCCGCCGGCCTCGACCGTGATGCGGTCGAGTTCCCGCAGCAAGGCCAGCGTCGCCGCTCCCTTGTTGGGGAAATCAAGCGTCAGTGTGTACCCGGGACGCGGGAATGAAAGCAGCGCCGGCGAGCGGACGCTGCCGAAGCGTTTCAACACGGTGAGGAACGACCCCTGCCCGGCTCGCCTGGCGGCAGCGAGAAGCTCCGGCACGACGGTGCGCGCGGCCGCTTCCGGTATCACGCTCTGGTGCTGGAAAAGCCCTCTCGGCCCGTAAAGCCGGTTCCAGTCGCCCACGCCGTCAAGCGGAAAGAAGAAACTGTGGTAACCGACCTGTCGCGGCGCCGTCGACCGCCCCTTCTTCCAACGGTAGACGGCGTTGAATGCGGTCAGGAACGGTCGATTGAGCACATTGAACGGCGGCTGGACCGGTATCGAGAGATTGCCGCCGGCGCGCGAGGCGGCATGCGAGCCGTGCTCGGCATGATTGCCGGTGAACAGCAACCCGCGGCCGCTGTTGCGGCCGCCGGCAAGCTGGTCGATCCAGGCGACCGCGTATTCATTGGCCTGATCGGCGGCCTCGGCCAGGCCGAAGAACTCGCCAAGATCGCGAAACGGCGTCGCCTTCTCGACGATGTCGAGTGAGGGGACCCGCATCAACCGGATCGAGGCCGACAGGATGAGGCCGGTCAGTCCCATGCCGCCGATCGTCGCCCGAAACAGCCGTGGATTGTCCGTTGCCGAGCAGCGATGGCTTTTTCCGTCGGACCTGAGCAGCGTGAAGGTCTCGACGTGGCAGCCGAAGGTGCCGCGCCGATGATGGTTCTTGCCATGGACGTCATTGGCGATGGCGCCGCCGAGCGTGACGAATTGCGTGCCCGGAACAACCGCCGGGAAGAAGCCGTAAGGCGCGGCATGGGCGATGATGTCGGACAGGAGCACGCCGGAGTCCGCCTCGAGAAGACCCGTCTCGGCGTTGAAGGCCCGGATACGGTTCAACGGCCGCATGTCGACGACCGTGCCGGCCTCGTTCTGGCAGGAATCGCCGTAGGAGCGCCCATTGCCATAAGCCAGCAGCGACGCCGGCTTGGCCTGGCCTGCCCTCAGCAGCGCAATGCCATCCTCGGCGCCGATCGCCCGTGGCGCTGGCGGCGTGGCGAGGCCAAAACTCCGGAGCCGTTCGCCAGCCATGCCTACCAGCCCCCGATGACCAGCAGCACCGCGCCGATCAGCACGACGATCTGGCTGCGCCAGTCACGGATGATGAAGACGACCGGGTCGTCATGCATCTCGTCGCGGCGGGCGAGGATCCAGACGCGCATGGTGAGATAGAGCACGATCGGCGCCAGCGGCCAGATCAGCCACGGATGCGGATAAAGCTCGCGCACCGAAACACTGTCCATGTAGAGCGCCAGAACCAGCGCCGAGGAGAAGGCCGAGGCCATACCGGCCTGGGCGACGATCTCCTGGTCCTCGGTGCGATAGCCGCGGCCGGCAATGCGCTCGCCAGGCGGAATGGCGGTGGTGCGCAATTCGACAAAGCGCTTCACCAGCGCCAGCGACAGGAAGAAGAAGATTGAGAAGGCAAGCAGCCAGAACGAGACGTCGACGCCGGTCGCGGCCGCACCCGCCAGGACGCGGATCGTGTAGAGGCCGGCGAGCGTCAGCACGTCGACCAGCAGCATGCGCTTGAGCGACAGCGAATAGGCCGTGGTGACGACCATGTAGCCGCCGAGCACGGCCAGGAATTCCACCGGCAAGAGCAGCCCGGTGCCGATGCCGATCGCCAGAAGCACAACGATCGAGCCAAGGCCGAACGGGATCGACAGGGCGCCGCTCGCAAACGGCCTGTTGCGTTTGGTGACGTGCTTGCGGTCGAGCGCGAGGTCGAAGAAATCGTTGAGGATATAGATGGCCGACGCCACCGCGCTGAACGAGATGAACGCCAGCAGGCATTGCCAGATCATGTCGGAGTTGAAATATTCGTGCGAGAGCACCATCGGCACCGCGATCAGCGAGTTCTTCAACCACTGATGGACGCGCAGCATCTTGATGATGGTCCGCAATGTCGGCTTCGGCACCGGCATGGTCTCGGCGCCGTGTGTCGCTTGCCAGCGAGCGGCATGACGGTCTGGCGCCACGACGATCGCCGCGCGCGCGGCATCGAAGACCTGGAGGTCGTGGCGGCTGTTGCCGGCATAGTCGAACCCGCCGTCGCCATAGGCCGCGATCAGCGAGGCGCGCTTCTTGCCCGAAGTGAGATTGTCGAGACCGTCGGTTGCCAGCACCCGGTCGAAAATGCCGAGATGGGTAGCGATGGCGTCGGCGAACTTGCGTGGCGTGCCGGTCGCCAGCACGATCCTGCGGCCTTCGGCGTGCTCGGCGCGAATGCGCTCGAGCAGCGGCTCGCGATAGGGCAGCGACGCCGGATCGATGTCGATGCGTTGGGCGATCGCCTGCTTCAGCCGCGCCGGTCCGCTGGCGGCCCAGAAAGGCACGAGGAATATATAGAGCGGATTCTTCTTGAGAAGGATGAACAGTCCTTCCCACAACAGATCGGTCGCGATCAGCGTGCCGTCGAGATCGACCGCAAGCGGTATTGCGTTCCTGTCCGAGCGCGCATCCATGTCCGTCCTGCCCTGCCAGCGTATGATCCGGAAACCGGAATCTCGTTGCGCGCCGCGTTTCGGCGTCTTGAAAGCTGGTATAGCGAGGGATGGCGTAGCGAACGTTAAAACGCCCGGTTGCAGGCGGCTGCCGCGGCTGTTTTTCCGGCGTCATTGTTAAACAACCGCTACCGGAAACGATAAAAGGCCGAGCGAATGCCCGGCCTTTCCTGTCATACCATCGAGACTTACTTGATGCGGGCGACACCGCCCGAGATCTCGACCGTTTCAGAACCCGTCAGGGCTTCGAGGTCGCCGTTGGGCAAGGTGACGAAGCAGCCATTGGGGCAGAACTCGACGGTTTCACCAGCGGCCAGCGCAAGGTCGGTCTTGCTGCCGCCCTCCGTCACGACCAGCGTGCGGGTCTCGGCGTCCTTGTTGACCGCGCTCGCGGCATTGGCCGAGCCGATGGCAGCGACCAGGGCGACGGCAGCGACGAGAGACTTCCACATGTTGCAATATCGGTGTTCCCACCGCCTCTGTTGCATTTCGCAAGGCATTTTCGCCTTTGCATGGGAGCTTATATGAGATGGAAGCTGAACCGCAACTGAATGCCGCATTCATGCCGCAATCGGCTTTGGCTTCTCCAATGCCGGTCAAGGCGCGGCGGGACCGGCCTTCGCACCGCGCTATCCGCGCCGATGGCGAATGGCTGAAAAGGCAACAGGAAGCCTAGTCGGGATCGGGCTTGCGCACCTTGCGCCCCGTCTTCGCCAGTCGCTTCTTCTCCGCCTCGGCTTCGGCCTTCACCTGTTCCTGTTCGGCGAAGTCGGCCTCGATCTTGTCGTCGTCGATCGGCCAGGCCTTGGGCTTCTTGATCTCGACCACGGCGCGCGGCGTCGAGGGAATTTCGATGTGCTCCTCGTTGAATTTTTCAAGGACGGCGAAGCGGACGTCGTTCTGTACGATGTTGCCGTTCATCACATCGGCCAGGAAGACCCTGATCTCGAATTCGAGCGCGGCCGCGCCAAAATTGGAAAACAGCACGAAGGGTTCGGGGTTCTTCAGCACCAGCGGATGGTTGCGCGCGATCTCCAGCAGGATGGTATGGACCTGCTTGACGTCGCTGCCATAGGCGACGCCGACCTTGATGTCGATGCGGCCGAGCTTGTTGCGATGCGTCCAGTTGCCGACAGAATTGTTGATCAGGTTCGAATTGGGCAGGATCACCGACTGGCGCTGGAAGGTCTCGATCTCGGTCGCGCGCACGCTGATCTTCTTGACCGTGCCGCTGACATCGCCGGCCACGATCCAGTCACCGACCTTGAACGGCCGCTCGGCCAGCAGGATCAGGCCGGAGACGAAATTGGACACCACATTCTGCAGGCCAAAGCCGATACCGAGGGAAAGAGCACCGGCGACGAGCGCAAGACTGGACAGGTCGATGCCCGCCGCCGAGATGCCGACGAGCGCCGCAAGGGCAACGCCGGCATAGCCGACCGCCAGCCGGATCGAGTTGCGCACCCCGGTATCGACCTTGCCGCGCGCCATCACCGACCCGTCGAGCCAGCCCTGGAACCAGCGCGTGAGGAAATAGCCGATGATGAAGACGACGATGCCGGACAGGATGCCGGTGACCGAAATCGTCACCGACCCGATGTTGATCCCGGTTGCCAGCTTGTAGGCCCACGCCTGGATGTCGCCTGGCTGGAACCCCCACATCAGCAGGATCAGCGGCAGGAACACCAGCACGATCATCAGATTGATGGCGACGCTGACGACGAGGCCGAGCTGGTCGAGTGCCGTGTCCTCGTAGCTGGAATTGGCCGACAGCCAGCGCCCTACCGAGGTGTTGGCGAAAGCCCCCTCCTCGCCGATCGCCCGCGCCGACAGGAAGCCGATATAGGCCGTGATCAGGGCGGTGCCGGTGACCACGACCTGCAGCGACACGAACAGGGCGAGGCCAATATAGCCAAGCAAGGCCGTTATGATGGTGAACAGACCAAGCGCCAGCGACAGGTAACGCAGCCATGCCGGCCATGGCCGCCAGCTTCCGTCGTGTGCCTTGAACGGTCGCAGCATCGCCATCAGGATCAGGATGATCCCGACGATGATCGTGGCGACGAAACTGCGGGCAATGGTCAGCGACAGCGGCGAGCCCATCTTGTCGTTGATGACCGACAGGAAAGTGTTGACGCTGATGACCACGGCCATGGCGGTAGCCAGGCGAACCAGCCAGCGCGCCGGCCCCGTTTCGACCGGGATAAGACGCCAGTTTGGCAACCGCGGCGAAAGTGCCGCATTGGTCAGCCGGTTGACGCAGAACACCACCCCGATGACCGTCGCCAACGCATTGAGGAAGAGGCCAATGTCGCCGCGCAACACATTGTAATAATTGAAGAAGAAGATGGTCGAGCCAAGAAAGGCTCCGACTGCCAGCGTCGGCAGCAATGTCGACCAGAAGGCCACCGACAGGCGGCTGAGATAAGACGGGTCTTCGTTGGCGGGATCGGCTTCGAACACCCGCCCGAACAGGCGCCGGCCGCCGACCAGCAGCACCAGCGCCAACCCGAGTGCCACGAAGGTTGCCGCGAGGATGGCCTGGAACTTGAACTTGAAGGCGAAGCTCAGCCAGGACGACACCGCCTTGTAGAAATTGCCGAACTCATCGAGGGCATCCGAAAAGACCTGCGGGCTTAGCGCATCGGACAGCACGTAGCGCTTGGTGAGCAGATTGCGGAACAGCTCGCTGCGCATGTTGCCGATCTTGTCGATCAGCCCGCTGATGCGGATCGACAGGTTCTGCGCGGCGGCGACGACCGCGTTGATCTCGGCCTTTTCCGACGCCAGCGCCTGGCGTTCGCCCGTCACTATGTCGGGCTCCTGAGGCTGGCCCGCCGCCGGCGGCGGGCCCAGCACCTCGATGCGATTGTTGATGTCGGTGAGGCGCGAACGGAACGCCAGTGCACTCGTCAGTGCCGCCCGCGACAGATCCTCCAGTTGCAGACGGATATCCACGAGAGTGGCATCGTCATCACCGTCCTGCTGTATTTTCTTCTCGAGATCGTCGGTCTTGGCCGTCAGGCCCTGGATGACTTTCTGTTGATCGGTGATCAATCCGGCCGCGCCCTGGCCGAGCGCTTGCGCCATCGCGTCAAACGAAGGCGACGCCGAAACGACGAGCGTCAAAACCAAAATGAGGCGAAGCAATCTCAAAAGCATGATTTGTCGGCGACTCACGGGCGCAAAAAACAGTCTAAAAGCCTGTCCTTGATAAAGACGGCCATATCATGGGGCAAGCCGTCGCATCGGGTCGTTGCCAAAGGCGTCGGCCAGTCGAAAGGCGATGGCGCAATACTGGCTTTGCGGATGCGGCCTGCCCTATAGTCTGCCGCATCGCCCGAACCGGATGACAATGATGGCAGAGTACTCGGCCTTTTCGCTGCTCGCGAACGCGCTCAAGGGAAACAAGGACTGGAAGCCGGCCTGGCGCAAGCCGGATCCGAAGGCGTCCTACGATGTCATCATCATCGGTGGCGGCGGCCATGGGCTGGCGACCGCTTATTATCTCGCCAAGGAACACGGCATCACCAATGTCGCCGTGCTGGAAAAAGGCTGGCTCGGCTCCGGCAATGTTGGCCGCAACACGACCGCTGTGCGCTCGAACTATCTGCTGCCGGCCAACACCCGCTTCTACGAACACTCGATGAAGCTGTGGGAGAACCTGTCGCACGAGCTCAACTACAACGTCATGTTCTCGCAGCGCGGCTGCCTTAATCTCGCGCACACGCCCGCCCAGTTCGACGACTATGCAAGGCGCGGCAATGCCATGCGCCATCTCGGCGTCGACGCCGAGCTGATGACGCCAGCGCAGATCAAGCGTCTGATCCCGGCGCTCGATATCTCCGACAGCGCACGCTTCCCGGTGGTCGGCGGCCTGATGCAACGGCGCGCCGGCACCGCCCGCCACGATGCGGTGGCCTGGGGCTACGCGCGCGGCGCCGACCGTCGTGGCGTCGACATCATCGAAAATTGCGAGGTCACCGGCTTCCTGCGCGATGGCGACCGCGTCACCGGCGTGTCAACCTCGCGCGGCGACATCCGTGCCAAGAAAGTGGCCGTCGCGGTGGCTGGCAGCACCGGACGCGTCATGCAACTGGCCGGCATCGAGACGATGCCGATCGAGAGCCACGTGCTGCAGGCCTTCGTCACGGAATCGCTGAAGCCCTTCATCGACACCGTCGTGACGTTCGGCATGGGCCATTTCTACATGTCGCAGTCGGACAAGGGCGGCCTTGTCTATGGCGGCGACCTCGACGGCTACAACAGCTACGCCCAGCGCGGCAATCTGCCCATCGTCGACGAAGTGATGAGCGAGATGCTGGCGCTGTTCCCAGGCCTTGCCCGCGTGCGCATGCTGCGCTCATGGGGCGGCGTCTGCGACATGTCGATGGATGGCTCGCCGATCATCACCACCGGTCCCCTGCCCGGCATGTATCTCAACTGCGGCTGGTGCTATGGCGGCTTCAAGGCGACGCCGGCTTCCGGCTGGTGCTTTGCCTGGACCATCGCCAAGGATCAGCCGCACGACTTCAACGCCCCCTTCACGCTCGACCGCTTCCACCGCGGTCTGGTGATCGACGACAAGGGCCAGGGCGCGAATCCGCGGCTGCATTAGACCATGGTCCGGAACCGAAGACCCGCCCTAGCGAAAGTGGAAAACCGGCTTTCCGACCGGATGACGGTCAAACAAGAAGATAGAATTCAATGTTGATCACCTGTCCGTATTGCGGCCCTCGCGATGTCATCGAGTTCACCTATCAGGGTGACGGCAATCGCGAGCGCCCCGACCCCGCCTCGCAGAATTTCGAAGCGTGGAACGCCTATGTCTACGACCGGCTGAACCCGGCCGGCGACCACAACGAGATCTGGCAGCATTCCGGCGGTTGCCGCGCGCATCTGCGGGTCGTGCGCAACACACTCACGCATGAGATTTCCAGTGTCGCCTTCGTGCGCGGCGAGCACACCTCGACCCCGCGTCGCAAGGCCGAGGGCAAATCGTGAGCCCGCGCCGCACCGACACCGGCGGCCGCATCGACAGGCTGAAAACCATCCGCTTCACCTTTGACGGTGTGGCCTATACTGGCCATGCGGGCGACACGCTGGCATCGGCCCTGCTGGCCAAGGGCGTCACCCTTTTCGGGCGCTCGTTCAAATACCACCGCCCGCGCGGCCTGCTGACGGCGGGTGTCGAGGAACCCAACGCCCTGGTGACGGTGCTGAAGGGCGAGGTCCGCGAGCCCAACATCCCGGCGACCATGGTCGAGATCCATGACGGGTTGGTGGCCATCAGCCAGAACCGTTTTCCGTCGCTTGCCTGGGACATCAACGCCGTGAACCAGCTCGGCGGCAAGCTCCTGTCGGCCGGCTTCTACTACAAGACCTTCATGGGACCGGTGGTCGGCCCGCTCAAAGGCACACGCTTCTGGATGGTCTGCGAGCGTTTCATCCGCCGCGCCGCCGGTCTCGGCAGCGCCGGATCGGCGAAGGACCCGGCCCGCTACGAGCGCATGAATGCCTTTTGCGACGTGCTTGTGGTCGGTTCCGGCCCCGCCGGGCTGATGGCCGCCAAGGCCGCCGCCGATCAGGGCGCTCGCGTCATGCTGGCCGATCTCGAGCCGCGTTTCGGCGGCTCGGCCAACTGGTCGGGCGAGACGATCGATGGCGCGCCAGCCTCCGACTGGGCCCGGCGCACCGTCGCCCAGCTCGAAGGACGCGACAATGTCCGGCTTTTGCCGCGCACCACGGTCTGGGGCTATTACGACAACAACACGCTTGCCGCGCTCGAACGGGTCACCGACCACAAGGAGCAGCCCGGCAAGGGCGAGCCGCGCCATCGCTACTGGGCAATCCGCGCCAAGTCTGTTGTTTTGGCCACGGGCGCTTTCGAGCGGCCGCTGGTCTTCCCGGGCAATGACAGGCCGGGCGTGATGCTGGCGCATGCGGCGGAGCGTTATGCCAACGAGTTCGGCGTGCTGCCGGGCGAGCGGATCGCGCTGTTCACCAACAATGACAGCGCCTATCGGGTGGCCGTCGCCTTGAAGAAAGCGGGTGCGGCGGTCGTCGCCATCGCCGACGTCCGGCCGGAGCTTTCGGCCGAGATGCGCAAGCTGGCCGAGGAAGTCGACGCCGAGATCCTGGCCGGCCATGCCGTCGTCGCCACCGAGGGTGGCAGGGCGCTGTCCGGCCTCAAGCTGCAGCGCTTCGACATGGCCAATGGCACCCTCACCGGCGATGCGCGCAGCATCCACGCCGATTGCCTGCTGATGTCGGGCGGCTGGTCGCCGACAATCCACCTGGCCAGCCAGGCCGGCGCAAAGGCGCAATGGAATGCCGCGCGTCAGGCCTTCCTGCCGCCGAAGCCGACGCAGCAATGGCCGACACAGCAATGGATTGGCGCCGGCGCCTTCACCGGCAGCTTTTCGACGGCTGAGGCCATTGCCGAGGGCCGCGCCGCCGGCCTTGCCGCGGCTGGTGCAACGGGCACGCCGACTGCGTTGCCCACCGTCGAAGCCGTACCCGGAGATCCCGATCCGGCGCCGGTTTTCGAAATCAGGGCCAAGGGCAAGAGCTTTGTCGACTTCCAGCACGACGTGACGGCGGAGGATGTCCGGCTGGCGCATCGGGAAGGCTTCGTCTCGGTCGAGCATCTGAAGCGCTACACCACGCTAGGCATGGCGACCGACCAGGGCAAGAGTTCCAATATCCCCGGCCTTGCCATCATGGCCGAAGCGCTGGGCAAGCCGATCCCCGAGGTCGGCACGACGCGCTTCCGGCCACCTTTTGCACCGGTGTCGATCGGCTCGCTGGCGGCGGAGCGCTTCGGCGACCTGAAGCCCGAGCGGCTGACGCCGATGCATGACTGGCATGTCGCCAATGGCGCGACCATGTATTCCGCCGGCCTCTGGTATCGGCCGATGATCTATGGCGATGCCGGTGAGACGGTTGAGCAGGCCTATGTGCGCGAGGCCAAGGCGACGCGCGAAAGCGCCGGCATTGTCGACGTCTCGACATTGGGCAAGATTGCCGTACAGGGCCCCGATGCCGCTGCATTCCTCGACCGCGTCTACACCAACATGTTTTCGACACTCGCCGTCGGCAAGGCGCGCTACGGTTTGATGCTGCGCGAGGACGGCCTCGCCTTCGACGACGGCACCACCTGGCGGCTTGGCGAGCAGGATTTCCTGATGACCACCACCACTGCGAACGCCGGCAAGGTGATGCAGCATCTCGAGTATTTCCTCGACGTCATCTGGCCAGAGCTGAAAGTCCACGTCACCTCGGTGACCGACGAATGGGCGGGCGCCGCGATTGGCGGGCCGAAGGCCAGGCAGATCCTTGCCGCCTGTGTCACAAGCACGGCAGTCGACAACGCCACCTTGCCCTTCATGGGCATCGTGCGCGGCGAGATAGCTGATGTGCCGGTGATGATCTGCCGGCTCTCCTTCTCCGGCGAAATGGCGTTCGAGGTTTATTCCGGCGCCGGCCACGGCACCCATGTCTGGGAAGCACTGATCGAGGCCGGCAAGCCGTTCGGGCTGGTTACCTACGGGCTCGAGGCGCTGGGCACCATGCGCATCGAGAAGGGCCATGTCACCGGCGCCGAGATCGACGGCCGCACCACGGCGCGCGATCTGCATCTCGACTGGATGCTGTCGAAGAAGAAGCCGTTCATCGGTTCGGCGATGATGGACCGCGAGGGCCTGATCGCTTCTGACCGTCTGGAACTGGTCGGCCTGATCGCACTCGACAATCGGCCGCTCAACGGCGGCGCGCACATCGTCGAGGAGGTTGACGAGGCCAATCCGCACGGCTCCATCGGCCACATCACCGCTTGCTGCTATTCGCCGGCGCTGGGCAAGCATATCGCGCTCGCCCTGGTCAAGGGCGGCAAGGCGCGGCGCGGCACGCGCGCCCATGTCTCCGATCCCTTGCGCAACCGCTTCGGGCCGGTCGAGATCGTCTCCAACCACTTCTTCGATCCGGAAGGGACCCGCATGCATGGTTGAGCGCCAATCCCCCCTTGAGCCGGAGTTTCACGTCGGCTCGCACGGCAATTTCGAGCATGGGGTCGAGATCATCCTGACCGAGACGCGGCCAGGCTCGATTGTGCAACTTGCCGCCTGGCCGGGCGAGGAGAAGAAACTGATATCAGGCATTCGCACCGTCACCGGGCTTGCGCTGCCCGATGGCGCTGGCGGCGGCCTGAGCGACGGTGTGAAGTCGGTGTTCGGCTTCGCGCCGGGAAAATTCACTGTCGCCGACGAAGCCGAAGGACTGGCCGCGGCATTCGCCAGGGTGGTAACCCCGGCCATCGGCACGGTGACCGATCTTTCACATGGCCGCACCGCCATTCGCATTGCCGGGCCGAAGGCCGAATGGGTGCTGGCGAAGTTCTTCGCCATCGACTTCGCGCTGCCGGCCTTTCCGGTTGGCGCCGGCCGCTCGACCACCCATCACGACGTCTTCGCCCAGATCCAGCGCACCAGCGCCGACCAGTTCGACATCTATGTCTTTCGCTCGTTCGCCCGCTCGTTCTGGAAGGCGCTCTGCCATGCCAGCGAGGAAGTCGGCTATGAGGTGCAATAGAGCAATTCCAGGAAAAGTGTGAAACGGGCTTTCCCGGGAAAAGCGCACAGCGCTTTCCCTTGGGAATTGCGTCAAGACAAGGAGTTGGAGCAACTCACCGCTTCCCTGAAATGCTCTAACTGGCGCGGCCGGATGGTCGCGTCGCCTCTGCCTCTGGCATCAAGGCCAACCGGTTCTGCCGCTAGAGAATTCCGCCGCGGACGACCATGGTGGCAAAGCGTGGCCGTCTAGCCGGCCCAAGGGATAAATCCCGTCTCAGCGTCGGCACATTCGTTTGGTTCGAACATCTCCATGACTGCAGAAATATCCGCCGGCGCCACGGATCGCGCCGATGTGTCGGCCAGAGCCATGTTCCTGCTGCCGCTGACGGTTGCCTGCGGCGTCTTCATGACCAGCCTCGACCAGAATGTCGTGGTGACGGCGCTGCCCGGCATCGGCGAAAGTCTCGGCCGCCCGCCCAGCCAGCTCGGCCTCTTGATCACCGTCTATGTCGCCAGCCTGATCATCTCGATGCCGCTTGGCGGCTGGGCCGCCGACCGCTTCGGCCTGCGCAACGTCTACTGCTTCGCCTTGCTGGTGTTCGCCACCTCGTCGGCCCTGTGCGGGCTGTCCGACAACATCTGGATGCTGGTCGGCGCCCGCGCGCTGCAAGGCTTCGGCGGCGCGCTGATGGGCACGCTCGGCCAGGTCGTCATCCTGTCGACCTTTCCGCGCAGCCGCACGCTCAGGATCAACATGTACATCTCGCTGGCCGGCCAGTCCGGGCCATTGGTCGGCCCGCTCGTCGGCGGCGCGCTGACCACGTACATCTCCTGGCGCTGGATCTTCTTCATCAACGTGCCCTTCGCGCTGACTGCGGCTGTGCTTGCCGCCTCGCTGTTTCCGACGATGACCAAGCCCGTGCGCACGCCGTTCGATTTTCCGGGCTTCCTGCTGGTCGGAGGCGGCATGGTGCTGCTGGTCTTCGGCATGGACTCACTCGCCGCGAAGGACGCGGCTGGCGGCATGATCGCGGCTGAACTTGCGCTGGCGATCCTCATCCTGACGGCCGCCTCGTTCTACTGCTTGCGCGCCCGCAATCCCCTGCTCGACCTCAAGCTGCTGCGCATCCGCACCTTCCGCATCTCCTTCCTCACCGGCGGCGGGCTGGACACGATCGGCCTCAGCTCCGTCGTCTTCCTGCTGCCGCTGATGTTCCAGCTCGGCTTCGGCATGAGCGCGGTGCAGGCGGGATCGCTCACCTTCGTGGCGGCAGTCGGCTCGGTGATCATGCGTTTCTTCATGCCGCGCGTCCTCAACCGGTTCGGTTTTCGCCGCGTGCTGGTCTTCAACACGCCGATCGTCGCCGCCATGGTGGCCGGCTTCGCCTTGATGCAGGCGACCACACCGGTCTGGATCGTGCTTGCCTACATCTTCGTCTTCGGCGTCTTCCGCTCCGCGCAATGGGCCTCGACCGGCAACCTCGCCTATTCCGACATCGCTCCCGAGCAACTCGCCCGCTTCAGCGCGCTCTATTACATATTGTGGCAACTGGCGGTCGCGATAAGCGTCGGCCTCGCTGCCGCCGCACTGTCGTTCCTGGCCGGAGGCGGCCCGGCCGTGGCCAATGACTTCAGGATCCTGTTCGGGATCGAGGGTGTCATCACGCTGTGCGCGCTGCTCGCCTACCTCAAGCTGACACCGCAGGACGGCGCGCATGTCAGCGGCCATGGCGCGCAGATGAACACGGAGTAGAGCAGCCAGACTTGGTCCGTCAGGCCGGTGCTACTTCAAGCTGGCTACTCGCTGAACGACACCCACTCTTCCAGCGGCACGCGATCGGTGCGGAAGGCGTTTTCGGGCTTGGACGTGTCCTCATGGCCAAGCGCCATGCCGCAAACGACGATCTCCTCGTCGGGAATGTTGAGCACCGGCCTGATCTGCCGGTGATAGGGCGCGAATGCCGCTTGCGGGCACGTGTGCAGGCCCCTGCCCCGCGCCGCCACCATGATGTTCTGCAGGAACATGCCGTAGTCGATCCATGAGCCCTGGTTGAGCCGGCGGTCGATGGTGAAGATCATGCCGACCGGCGCGTCGAAGAAGACGAAGTTGCGGTCGTGCTGGGCGCGCATCTTGTCGACCTCCCTGCGGCCGATGCCGAGCGCGCCATAGAGGCCGAACCCGTTGGCGCGCCGGCGGGTCAGATAGGGCTCGAAGAACTGGGTGGGATAGTAGCGGTACTCGTCCCAGTCGGCCTTTTCGGCGCGAATGCCGGAATTGAGAATGGCGTCGGTGATCCGCTGCTTGGTCTCGCCCTTGGTGACATAGACCTTCCACGGCTGCATGTTGGTGCCCGATGGAGCCCGGGCCGCAACCGACAGAATGTTTCGGATGGTATCGTCATCGACCATGTCGGGCAGGAATGCCCGCACCGAGCGGCGCGACAGGATCGCTTCGTCGACGATCTCGGCATCACCCGCGATTCCGGGGTTATTCTCCAGCATGGGCCGTCCCTTACCCTTTGTCTCGATCGGACGTCCCCACTCGCCGCTCGCGGCCGAGCCTTTGCATGAACCATCAAAATCGTGCAAGCAAATCTTGAGCATCTGTGAAAATCTACTTGATTTTTTCATGAGCTTGATTTCTCATGAAATTTGACCGTTCTTTTTCATGAAGTGAGCGTTTTGCCTTCACCTACCGCGCGAACATTGCAGGGGCCTGACGAACGTGTGCTGGCCGGCGATATCAGGGCACTGCGCAAGGCGCGCGGGCTGACGCTTGCGGAGATCGGCCTGAAGCTCGGCCGTTCGGTCGGCTGGGTCAGCCAGGTCGAGCGTGGCCTCTCGGCGCCATCGCTCAGCGACCTCAGAGCCTTCGCCGAACTGTTCGGCGTGCCGGTCAGCCTGTTCTTCAGCCATGACGTGCCTGTCGAAAGCGAGCGCGGCGTGGTCGTGCGCGCCGGCAGCCGGCGCACGCTTGGCACAAGCGAATCCGGACTGGTGGAGGAGCTTCTGTCGCCCGATCTCGGCGGTAGCTTCGAGATGCTGCGTTCGGTCTTCGCACCGGGCGCGGAGCTGAAGATCGAGGCACGCCGGCCGACCGAGGAGGCCGGATACGTCGCGTCCGGAACGTTCGACATCGAAATTGCCGGCATCTGGCATCGGCTCGGCGAAGGCGACTCCTTTCGCTTCGAGGGCAAGCCTTTCCGCTGGCGCAATCCGGGTGCCGATCCGGCGGTTGTCATCTGGGTGGTTTCGCCGCCGGTTTATTGAATGCATGTCGCCCAAAAGCGCGCGGCGGTTTTGGCCAACGATATGCATCAAAACAAAAAAGAAAGCGCAGCGCGCTGAAGGTATGGGAGAAGAACATGGCCGGTTTGCCGAGCACGGCGCGCGTGGTGATCATCGGAGGCGGTGCCGTCGGCGCGTCCTCGCTCTATCATCTCGCCAAGGCGGGCTGGACCGACTGCGTGCTCCTGGAAAAAAACGAGCTGACCTCCGGCTCGACCTGGCATGCCGCCGGCAATGTGCCGACCTTCTCCTCGTCCTGGTCGCTGATGAACATGCAGCGCTATTCGACCGAGCTTTATCGCGGCCTGGCCGAAGCGGTCGACTATCCCATGAACTATCACGTCACCGGCTCGCTGCGGCTCGCCCACTCGGTCGAGCGCATGCAGGAATTCCAGCGCGCCAAGGGCATGGGCCGCTATCAGGGCATGGACATCGACGTCGTCGGCGTCGACGAGATCAAGCGCCGCTATCCCTTTATCGAAACCCATGATTTGAAAGGCGCGCTGTACGATCCGAGCGACGGCGACATCGATCCGGCGCAGCTCACCCAGGCATTGGCCAAGGGCGCGCGCGACATGGGCGCCAGGATCATCCGCTTCTGCCCGGTCACCGGCGTGCGCCGCGAGGCCGACGAATGGGTGGTCGAGACGGCACAAGGCGAGATCCGCTGCGAGATCGTCGTCAATGCCGCCGGTTACCGCGCCGCCGAAGTAGGCCGAATGTTCGGCCGCGACGTGCCGATGATGGTGATGAGCCATCAGTACATCTTGTTCGAGGAGATCCCCGAGCTGGCCGCCTGGTCCAGGGAACAGGGCCAAAAACTGCCGCTGCTGCGCGATGTCGACACCTCCTACTACCTGCGCCAGGAAAAGAACGGCATGAATCTCGGCCCCTATGAGCGCAATTGCCGCGCGCATTGGGCAACCCACAACGATCCGATGCCGGAGGACTTTTCCTTCCAGCTATTCCCCGACGATCTCGACCGGCTGGAGCATTATCTGGCCGACGCTGTCGCCCGCGTGCCGATCCTGGGCACGGCAGGCCTGTCCAAGGTCATCAACGGCCCGATCCCCTACACGCCGGACGGCAATCCGCTGATCGGCCCGATGCCGGGCGTCCCCAACGCCTTCGAGGCCTGCGTCTTCACCTTCGGCATTGCCCAGGGCGGCGGCGCCGGCAAGGTGCTGGCCGAATGGGTGACGCAAGGCCAGACCGAATGGGACATGTGGTCGTGCGATCCGCGCCGCTTCACCTCGTTTGCATCGGCTCCCGATTACTGCGTCGCCAAGGGCATGGAGATCTACGGCAACGAATATGCCATCCAGTTTCCACGCCACGCCTGGCCGGAGGGTCGCGACCGCAAACTGTCGCCGATCCACGACCGCATCAAGGCGCTCGGCGCCCGCTTCGACGCCTATAATGGCTGGGAGCGCGCCACCTGGTACGCGCAGGACGGCGACGACATCTCCGAGGAAGCCACGCTGACCTTCCGCCGCGAGGGGCCGTGGCACCATCGCGTGCGCGAAGAGTGCCTCGCCGTGCGCGACGCGGCCGGCATTTTGGACCTGCCGGGCTTTTCGCGCTTCAACCTCGAGGGTCCGGGTGCCGCCGAATGGCTGGGCCTGCAGGTCACCGGCCTGGTGCCCAAGCCCGGCCGCATTGGCCTCGTCTATTTCGCCGACGACAAGGGCCGCATCGTCACCGAAATGTCCGTCGTGCGCCACGACGAGAATGTGATGACGCTGATCACCGCCGCGGTCGCGCAATGGCACGATTTCGAATGGCTGAAATCGCGCATGCCCAGGGATGCGGCCTTCAAGCTGATCGACCGGACCGAGGAATTCTCCACCCAGATCCTGGCCGGTCCAAACTCGCGAAAAATCCTCGCCGACGTCTGCGAAGCCGACCTCGCTTTGCCATGGCTGACGCATCAGGAAACGAAGATCGCCGGCCGCTGGGCGAAGCTTGTGCGCGTGTCCTTCGCCGGCGAACTCGGTTGGGAGATCCACACCAGGGTCGACGACACCGCCGCCATCTTCGACGCTGTCTGCGCCGCTGGCCAGAAGCACGGGCTGAAACCGTTCGGCATGTACGCGCTGGACTCACTCAGGCTCGAAAAAGGCTACCGCACCTGGAAGGGCGACCTCTCAACCGACTATTCGATCCTGCAGGGCGGGCTGGAGCGCTTCGTCAAATGGGACAAGCCCGAGTTCCGAGGCAAGGCGGCGCTCCAGAACGAGAAACAGCAAGGTGTGAAGAAGCGTTTCGTCACGCTGGTTGTCGAAAATCCCGGCGATTGCGACGCGCCCTACATGTCGACGCTGTGGCATGGCGGACAGATTGTTGGCGAGACGACGTCCGGCGGCTGGGGGCATCGCATCGACAAGTCGATCGCGCTCGGCATGTTGCGCATGGATTTGACCGAGCCCGGCACATCAGTCGAGGTCGAAATCTTCGGCGACCGTTTCAAGGCGGTCGTGCAGAAGGATGAACCTTTGTGGGATCCCAAGAACGAGAGGCTGAGAGCCTGATGCCAAAACCATCATCGCGCATTTCCGGCATCGTGCCCTCGGGCAAGGATGGCTGGGAAGTCCATTTCGAAGCCTGGACCCGCAAGGAAGCCGGCGAGGACATCATCATGCTCTCGGTCGGCGACCACGACTTCGACACGCCTGCGGAAACGATCGAAGCCTGCGTGACCGCGGTTCGCGGCAGCAATCACCACTACACCCCGCTTCCCGGCCTGCCGCGCCTGCGCAAGGCGATGGCGGCAGCCTCGACCGCTTGCACCGGCGTTGCGACCAACCCCAACCAGGTGATCGCCACGCCGGGTGGGCAGGCCGCGCTCTATGCCGCCGTGCAGGCCGTGCTCGACCAGGGCGACCACGCCATCGTGGTGGCGCCTTACTACGCTACCTATCCCAACACCTTCAGTGCGGCCGGCGCCGATTTCACCGTGGTCGAGACGCCCGCCGAGGACGGCTTCCAGCCGCGCGCCGACATGATCCGCGCGGCAATTCGGCCGAACACCCGCGCCATCCTGATCAACACGCCGAACAACCCGACGGGCGCGGTCTATTCGCGCCAGCGGCTGGAAGAGCTGGCGCAAATCTGCAGGGAGTACGATCTCTGGCTGCTTTCTGACGAGGTCTACTGGACGCTGGGCGGCGGCGAGCATGTCTCGCCGCGCTCGCTGCCCGGCATGGCCGAGCGCACGCTGGTCATCAATTCGATGTCCAAGAGCCACGGCATGACCGGCTGGCGCATGGGCTGGCTGACGGGTCCGGAGGAGATGATCACGCTACTGGTCAATCTCAATCTTGTGACCACCTACGGCCTGCCGGCCTTCATTTCGATCGCCTGTGCCGAGGCGCTGGAGAATGGCTATGGCGTCAAGGAGATCGCCGAACGCTATGCGGCGCGCCGCACCGTCTTCCTCGATGCCGTGCGCGGCATGAACAATGTCAGCGTTCGCGGTTCCGAGGGCGGCATGTATGTCATGCTCGATATATCAGCCGTCGAATCCGACGACGAGAAATTCGCCTTCGCCTTGCTCGACAAGGAAAAGGTCGGCGTGATGCCCGGCTCGAGTTTCGGCGAGGCGGCCGCCGGCCACATCCGCGTCAGCCTCTGTCAGCCCGAGCCCGTGCTGCGGGAAGCAGCGCTGCGGCTGCGACGCTTTGTTTCCAGCTATCGCCGCGAGGCCGCATGAACACCCCTGCCCCCAAAACCATCCCCACCAAAGCCCGCGCCGTCATCATCGGCGGCGGCGTCTCCGGCTGTTCGGTCGCCTATCACCTCGCCAAGCTCGGCTGGACCGACATCGTGCTGCTGGAACGCAAGCAGCTGACCTCGGGCACGACATGGCACGCCGCCGGCCTGATCGGCCAGTTGCGCGGCTCGCAGAACATGACGCGGCTGGCGAAATATTCGGCAGACCTCTACGTCAAGCTGGAAGCCGAGACAGAAGTCGGCACCGGCATGCGCCAGGTCGGCTCGATCACCGTGGCGCTGACCGAGGAGCGCAAGCACGAGATCTATAGGCAGGCGTCTCTCGCCCGTGCCTTCAATGTCGACGTGCGCGAGATTTCGCCCAATGAAGTCAAGCAGATGTACCCGCATCTCAATGTGTCCGACGTGGTCGGCGCCGTGCATCTGCCGCTCGACGGACAATGCGACCCCGCCAACATCGCCATGGCGCTGGCCAAGGGCGCACGCCAGCGCGGCGCCACCATCGTCGAGAATGTGAAGGTCACCAAGGTCCATACCAAGGCCGGCCGCGTCACCGGCGTGTCGTGGGCGCAAGGTGAAGACCAAGGCATGATCGAGGCCGATATCGTCGTCAACTGCGCCGGCATGTGGGCGCGCGAACTCGGCGCCCAGAACGGCGTCACCATCCCGCTGCATGCCTGCGAGCATTTCTATCTCGTCACCGAGCCGATCCCCGGCCTCTCCCGCTTGCCCGTCCTGCGCGTTCCCGACGAGTGCGCCTACTACAAGGAAGATGCCGGCAAGATGATGCTCGGCGCCTTCGAGCCGGTGGCGAAACCATGGGGCATGGACGGCATCCGCGAGGATTTCTGCTTCGACCAGTTGCCCGAAGACATGGACCACTTCGAACCCATCCTCGAAATGGGCGTCAACCGTATGCCGATGCTGGCGACAGCCGGCATCCATACCTTCTTCAACGGCCCCGAAAGCTTTACGCCGGACGACCGCTACTATCTCGGCGAAGCGCCCGAGCTGTCCGGCTACTGGATGGCGACCGGCTACAATTCGATCGGCATCGTCTCTTCCGGCGGCGCCGGCATGGCGCTGGCGCAGTGGATCAATGACGGCGAAGCGCCCTTCGACCTGTGGGAAGTCGACATCCGCCGCGCCCAGCCGTTCCAGAAAAACCGCCGCTATCTCAAGGAGCGCGTCTCGGAGACGCTCGGACTGCTCTATGCCGACCATTTCCCCTATCGCCAGATGGCGACGTCGAGGAATGTCAGGCGTTCGCCCCTGCATGAGCATTTGAAGGCCCGTGGCGCCGTGTTCGGCGAGGTCGCCGGCTGGGAGCGCGCCAACTGGTTCGCTCGTGAGGGACAAGAGCGCGAATACCGCTACTCGTGGAAACGGCAGAACTGGTTCGACAACCAGCGCGAGGAACACCTTGCGGTCAGGAACGGCGTCGGCCTGTTCGACATGACCTCGTTCGGCAAGATCCGCGTCGAGGGCCGCGATGCCTGCGCCTTCCTGCAAAGACTGTGCGCCAACGACATGGACGTTGCGCCGGGCAAGATCGTCTACACCCAGATGCTCAACCGGCGCGGCGGTATCGAGAGCGACCTGACGGTCTCGCGGCTGTCGGAAACCGCCTACTTCCTCGTCGTGCCGGGTGCCACGCTGCGGCGCGATCTGGCATGGCTGCGCAAGCACCTGGCCGACGAATTTGTTGTCATCACCGATGTGACGGCGGCCGAAAGCGTGCTGTGCCTGATGGGACCGGACGCGCGGAAGCTGATCCAGAAGGTCAGCCCGAACGATTTCTCCAACGAAGCCAACCCGTTCGGCACGTTCCAGGAAATCGAGATCGGCATGGGCATGGCCCGTGCGCACCGCGTCACCTATGTCGGCGAACTCGGCTGGGAGCTCTATGTCTCGACCGACCAGGCCGCCCATGTCTTCGAGGCGATCGACGAGGCGGGGGCGGATGTCGGCCTGAAGCTTTGCGGCCTGCACACGCTGGATTCCTGCCGCATCGAAAAGGCCTTCCGGCATTTCGGCCACGACATCACCGACGAGGACGATGTGCTGGAAGCCGGCCTGGGCTTCGCGGTGAAAACGGCGAAGGGCGATTTCATTGGCCGTGATGCCGTGCTGCGGAAGAAGGAAGCCGGATTGAACCGCAGGCTGGTCCAGTTCCGCCTGAAGGACCCGCAACCGCTGCTTTTCCACAACGAGGCGATCCTGCGCGACGGCAAGATCGTCGGCCCGATCACCTCGGGCAATTACGGCCATCACCTCGGCGGCGCCATCGGGCTGGGCTATGTGCCGTGCCAGGGCGAGAGCGAGGCGGAGGTGCTGGCCTCATCCTACGAGATCGAGATCGCCGGTGAGCGCTTTGCCGCCGAAGCATCGTTGAAGCCGATGTATGATCCGAAGGCGGAGCGGACCAGGATGTAGCGCCTTACCCTCCCCCTGGTGGGGAGGGTCGGCTCGCAGTCGGAGCAAAGCGGAGATTGCGAGACGGGGTGGGGGGTAGCGCCCTACGAGACCCCCACCCCGCTTCGCAAAAGCCGCCCCAAGCGGCATTTGCTGCGCGACCCTCCCCACAAGGGGGAGGGTAAAGTCCCTCAAAACCGCTCCAGCTTCGCCCTCACCTTCGCCAAAAACGCGGCCCGGCTCCCTGGCGTCGAGGAATCCATCAGATAGTGCGCCAGGAAGAAGGTCCGGCAACGCGTCGCGCACAGCGCCCGCATACCGCGCAGCAGGGTCTTGCGGCCGGGCTGTCCGACGACGACGCTCCACCAGGTCGGCGCGCCGCAGGTGGTGATGACACCAACCTTGGTCACATGCGTCATCAGCGACTTGATCCGTCCCTTGCCAGCCGGCAGCTTGAAGGCGACATCGGTCGCCCACACACGGTCGAGCCAGCCCTTCAGCATCGCCGGCAGCCCGTACCACCAGGTCGGATAGACAAACAGGATCGCTTCGGCCCAGTTGAGCAACTCGAAATGCGGCTTCAACGCCGGGTCCTGCGGCGCCTGGTCATTGTAGGAGCGCCGCTCGTCGCAACCCATTACCGGATTGAAGTTCTCGGCATAGAGGTCGAGCAAACGCACCTCCCAGCCCCTCGCCTTCAACACCTCGACGGCGCTGTCGCGAATGGACGCGCAGAAACTCTCCGGCACCGGATGGCAGTAAACCACCAGCGCGCGCATCAGAATGCGTCCATGTTGGCCGCGACCTTGGCCGTGAAGGCCTCGCGCGTTTGGTCGGTCGACAGGTTCATTGCATAGTGAGCGAGATAGGTCACCGGCGCGCCCGGTTTTACGGTGGCGCGCAGCATTCGCTTGATCAATCTGCGTGGCGGATCGCCCATCAACGCAGCGCGGAACCGGCTGCCGCCATAGGTGGTGACCGCGGCGACCTTGCCAATTTTGTGCAGCGATGGCTGCACCTTGCCGTCGACCAGCTTGAAGGACACGCCGGGCAAGAAGACGCGGTCGAAAAAACCCTTCAGGATCGCCGGAAAGCCGTAGTTCCAGACAGGATAGGAAAGCACCAGCGCATCGGCCCGCAGCAGGCGCTCGACATAAGGCGCCACGGCATCGGCGGGACCGCGCCGATTGTGATAGTCCAGCCGCTCCTGGCGCGTCAGCCGCGGGTCGAAATCCTCGGCGTAGAGATCGCAGTCGTCGACCGTATGGCCCGCCGCCGTCAATCGCTCGACGATCATCCGGTGCAGGCCGGCATTGAAGCTGGTCTCGACCGGATGGGCGTAGAGCACGAGGATGTTCATCAGCCTGCCTTCTGCAGCCCCTTGAACAGAAACGACTTGCCCGAGCGGTAGTCGTAGTCCGGGTTCTCCCAGGCGATCATCTTGCCGGGGTTGAGCAGACCTTGCGGATCGGTCTCGCGCTTGAAGGCGAGTTGCACCTCGTCGGTCTGCTTCATGCCACCCTCTTCCAGCGTGTAGCGGTGCGGGTTGAAGATCCAACAGCCATTGTCCTCGTGGATGCGGATGATCTCGTCCAGCCGTTCCGCCGTGGTGAAGCGCACCAGTGGCAACCCCGCGACACCGATCGCGCCGTCAAAGCGGATGAATTCGAGATGTGCCGGCACCTCGTCGCCAAAGCGATCGACCATCGCCTTGACATGGGCGAGATGATCCGGCGACGGATAGCGCGCCTGCAAATAGGTGATATCAGGGTCGACCCTGATGGCGCGCAACGTCGTGTGGTTCCACGTCAGCTCATAGGCCGGCGGCAGCCCCTTGAGGTCGGCCTCCCGGTCAGCGCGGAAGACCATCTCGCCCTTGCTGCGTGCCGTGAAGGCGACAAAGGCATCCATCGCGTGTGGCGCGATCATGCACACGACGATGCTCTGTTCGCGCCGGAAAAACCGCTGGTGCCGCTTGAAATAGTCGTAAGGGACAGGTGCGGCAATCGGTGTGATCAACTTCGCCAGTATGCCGTCCTGGACGGCGAGGTCGTTGCCGAAGACTGCCGCGTCCATGAAATCGTCAAAGCCGACGATGACATCGATCCAGTCGTAGCTGGCGGTCAGCGGCATCTCGACCTCGGTGATGATGCCGTTGGTGCCGTAGGCGTGCATGACCTTCAGCACGTCCTCGCCGGCGAGATCCATGACGCGCGGCGCGGCCTCCATCGTCACGGTCCTCAGCCGGATGACATTGCCGAGATCACGCAAGCCACCCCAGCGGATCGAGCCGACACCGCCCGAACCGCCGGCGACAAAGCCGCCGATCGAGGCCGTGTTGTAGGTCGATGGCGAGATGCGCAACTCCTGGCCGGAATGCGCCCGCGTCGCCTTGTCGATATCGGCCAGCACCGCGCCCGGCCCGGTCACCACGCGCCCCGGCGCGATCGACTTGATCTCGTTCATCTCGGCGAGGTTGAGCACGACACCGCCTGAAAGCGGCATCGCCTGGCCGTAATTGCCGGTGCCGCTGCCGCGCGGCGTTACCGGCACGCCATGGCGATGACAGGCGGCAAGCACGCGGATCACCTCGGCCTCGCTCTTCGGCGTCACGATCAGGTCGCCGGTGACGTGGTCGAGCTGCTGCTTCAGCACCGGGCTGTACCAGTAGAAGTCGCGGCTCTTCTGCTGGACGATGGCTGGATTGTCGTCGAGCTTCAGGCCTTCGAGATCACGTTTGAGCGCCGAAACATCCATCATTCCACCATCAGTTCGTCGAGTTCGGCATAGTCGGGCAATTGCCGATCGATAGCACGACCGCCGCGCACGACGATGCGATCCGATTCGGGGCGCGACAGCAATTCGGTCCAGCTTCGACCTTTGAACAGGATGAAGTCGGCATCGCCACCAGCCGCAAGCGTGCCGAAACCATCGAGCCGCATCACCCTGGCCGGCGTCGCGGCGACCGCTTGCGGCCAGTCGGCGACCGGATGATCGAAATGCAGGATGCGCGTCGCCATGCGGTAGACCTCGAGCATGTCTAGGTCGCCATAGGCATAGAAGGGATCGCGTGTGTTGTCGGAGGCGACGGCGACCGGAATGCCCCTCGCCTTCATCTCGTGCAGCAGCGTCACGCCACGCCAGCGCGGCGTGGTATGATCGCCGCGTCGATCCTGCAGATATAGATTGCACATCGGTAGAGAAACGACTGCCAATCCCGCTTTCGCCACCTTGTCCAGCGTGTCCAGCACATCGAGGTCCGGCTGGCGCGCCAGCGAGCAGCAATGGCCGACGAGGATGTTGCCCTCGAAGCCGCTCCACAGAGCGGCCTCGGCGATCTTCTTGAGCGAGATCGCGGCAACGTCGTCGGTCTCGTCCGCATGGAAATCGAGATCGAGGCCATGCTGGATGGCTTGCGCGAAGACGTGGTCGAGCAGCTCTTCCAGGTCCGGCACCATATAGGTGACGACACCGAGAACACCCTTGGCGGCGGCAACCCTTTTCGCCAAGCTGTCGAACCACCTCCTGTCGCGCACGCCCTCGATGCCGAGCAGGCACGCGCCCTGCAGTTCGATGCGGCCGCGCCATGTCTCGCGCATCGTCTCGAACACCGGCCAGGAGATCTCCTCCTGCGGCGCGACGCTGTCGAGATGGGTGCGCAGCGCCCTGGTGCCGTGCGCGTAGGCCGAGCGCAGGGAAAAATCCATGCGCCGCGCCACGTCCTCGGCGCTCCAGCGGGCAGCGCGATCGGCGCCGGTGGCATTCAGCGCTCCCATGAACGTGCCATCGGGATTGGGTTTTCGCGGCCAGATATGGCCCTTGTCTATATGCGTGTGGCAGTCGATGAAGCACGGCAGAACGATGCGGCCCGCGAGGTCGATAGCATCGGCAGGCGCTTTCGATCGGCCATGCGCGGTGATGCTGGAAATCTTGCCGTCGGCGACGGCGATGTCGGCAAGCCCGAAGCCGTCGCGGTCGAAAGCAGCGCCAAATTCCGGTGTCAGGGACGCATGAAGCCGGGCGTTGGCGAGCCGGTATGAACCTGTGTTCGGGATCAAGGCACTAGCGCTCCTGCTTCAGCGCGCTTTCGTGCCAGCGCCGGAGAATGAGATGCGAAATCAGCGACAGCACCAGGAAGATTAGGATGCCGGTGAGCGAGATCAGGAACAGCGCCGCGAACAGCCGTGGTGCATTCAGCCGGTAGCCAGCCTCGATGATACGCGAGGCGAGCCCCGACGACTGGCCGGTGGCGCCAGCGACGAACTCGGCCACCACCGCGCCGATCAGCGACAGGCCGCCGGCGATCTTCAACCCGCCCAGGAAATACGGCATCGCCGCCGGCAGGCGCAGATACCGCAACTGCTGCCAGCGCGTCGCGCCATTGAGCTTGAACATGTCGCGCAGATTGCGGTCGACGGAGTTGAGGCCGAGCGTTGTGTTGGAGAGGATCGGAAAGAAGGCGACGATCCAGGCGCACAGCAGAAGCTTGGTCGTCTGGTTGTCGACATAGATGTTGATCAGCGGAAAGATCGCCACGATCGGCGTCACCTGCAGCACGATGGCGAACGGGAAGAACGACATCTCCACCCATTTTGATTGCGCGAACAGCACCGCCAGCCCGACTCCGCCAACGACAGCGAGAAGCAGGCTGAGGAAGGTGATGCGCAAGGTGACCAGCAGAGAGGAGAACAGCAGGCCGGCATCGATGTAGAGCGTCGACAACACGACGCCGGGGCGCGGCAGGATGTATTGCGGGATCGCGTTCCACACGCAGATGCGATCCCACGACCAGATCGCCAGGATCATGATCGCCAGCGGCAGAACCCATCGGCCGATCCGCTCGAGCCGCTCCTGGCGCACCCGACGCGCTTCCTCGGGATCGAGTTTGAGAACCCCCTCGTCAATGGCCGTCATGATGCGCGCCTGCTGTTGATTTGATGGCGTTGACCAGCACATCGGAGGTCTGCCGGCAAAGCGCCGCATAGTCGGGCGAGGTGCGAAACGCCTCGTCGCGTGGATAGGACGCCTCGATCGCGAGTTCGTCGAACACCCGGCCCGGCCGCGCCGCCATGACGACGACGCGGTTGGAGAGAAAGACGCTTTCAAAGACGCTGTGCGTGACGAAGACGACGGTGAAGCGCTCGTCCTGCCACAATTCGAGCAGATCGTTGTTCAGCTTGAAGCGCGTGATCTCATCGAGTGCCGCGAACGGCTCGTCCATCAACAGCACCCGCGGTTTCGTCACCATGGCGCGCGCGATCGAGACGCGCATCTTCATGCCGCCGGAGAGTTCGCGCGGCACCGCGTCCTCGACGCCGGTCAGGTGCACCCGCGCCAGCATCTCCATCACCGCCGGGGCCGCCTTGGCGCGGCTGACGCCCTTCAGCCGGAGCGGCAGCCAGACATTGTCGAAGACACTGGCCCAGGGCAGCAGCGTCGGCTCCTGGAAGACGAAGCCGATGTTCGAGCGATCGAGCGAGCCCTCGGCGCGCCAGTCGAGCACGCCGGAGGTCGGCGTCGACAGGCCGGCAATCAGCCGCAACGCCGTCGACTTGCCGCAGCCGGACGGTCCGAGCAGGCTGAGGAAATCGCCTTCCCGGATCGTCAGGTTGACGTCGCTGAGCGCCGTCACGCCATTGGAAAAGACCTTGCCGACGCCGCGCAGCGCCAGCAATGTCGGAGCGACGTCCGACACACTTGCCGGCGCTTGCGCCACCTTTTCCCTCATCATGCCTGGACCGGCCTATTTCTTCAGCTCGAGCCCGACACCCTTGTTGACGAAGGTCAGTGTGTAGGCCTTCTTGATGTCGATGCCTTCAGGCGTGACCTTGGCCTTGACCATCTTGTCGTAGAAGCTCTTGATCCGTTCGTCGGTCATGGCGCCGATACCGAGCTTGTCGGTGTCGCCGGAATCGGCAAGGCCGAACTTCTTCATCTGCTCGATCGAGAAGGCGATCTGGTCGTCCGTCATGTCAGGATTGTCTTTCTTGATCATGTCGTTGGCGGCCTTGTTGTCGCCGTAGAGATATTTGTACCAGCCCTTGGCCGAGCCATCGACGAAGCACTGGACCACCTCGGGCTTCTTGTCGATCGTATCCTGCATCACTTCGACCGTCGTCGAGTAGGTGTCCCAGCCATAGTCGGCGAGCAGGAACTGGTTCGGCACGAAGCCGCCTTCCTTCTTGACCGCGAACGGCTCGGAGGTGACGTAACCCTGCTGGATCGACTTCTTGTTGGCGAGGAAAGGCGCGGTGTTGTAGGTGTAGGGCGCGCGCTTGGCGGCGTCGAAGCCGAGCTCGATGACCATCCACTGGAAGAAGGTCTGCGCACCCTCGTCGCCCAATATGTACTGGTCGGCGTTCTTCAGATCCTCCCATTTGTCGAGCCCCTCGCCGGGGTGGGACATGATGACCTGCGGATCCTTCTGGAAGTCGGCCGCCACCACCCGCATCGGAATGCCTTGCTGGACGGCATCGAAAGCCGACAGCAAATTGCCGCCCATGTAGAAATCGATCTTGCCGGCAAGCAGCATCGGCCGCCCGCTGACCTGCGGGCCGCCCTGCATGATGGTGACGTCGAGGCCGCAAGCGGCGTAGGTGCCGTCCGCCACGGCCTGATAATATCCGCCATGTTCCGGCTCGGCCAACCAGTTGGTGCCGAAGGTGACTTTTTCATTCGCCGCCGCGCCGAACGTGCTGGCCGCAAGCAGGGCCACCACCGCCACCGAGATCTTCTGTTTTCCGTACATCGACACCACCCTTTGTTTGCTCCGGCGCGCCACGCGCCGGGCTCGACACCAAAGATTCAAGAAGCAAGACACATGCCACCGGCGCCTCGCACCGGGACCGCCCGCGTGAACGACATTGCCATGCCGGAGGCGGACGGGTCATGCTGTACGGAAGGCATCGTGCCTATTTTTTGAACGCCTGTCCACAATCGCCCCAGCGACATGCATTGCCATCTTGAAGGTGTAACGCATCCGGTCTTAGGCTGCCCGGAGACAGGAGATTGCCATGTTCAAATTTCTGAAGCCAGCGTCGATCAAGCCGCCCTTCGCCCGCTACAGCCACGGCGTCGAGGTGCCGCCCGGAAAACGCCTGGTCATGTGTTCCGGCCAGCTCGGCATCCGGTCCGACGACTTCGTCCCGGAAGATGCCGGCGCTCAAACCGAGCTTTGCTTTGCCAACATCAGCGCGATTCTGGCCGAGGCCGGATTGGGCTTGAAGGACATCGTGCGCATCAATGCCTTCGTCTCCGATCGCACCTATCTGCAATCCTATATGGATGTTCGCAACAGGCTGTTCTCCGATCCCGCGCCGGCCTCGACGCTGATGATCGTCTCCGGTTTTGCCCGGCCGGAATTCAAGGTCGAGGTCGAGACCATCGCGGCTGGGTAAAAGGTCTCGGCGGGACGCTACGAATCGACCGACCAATAGTCTAGAGTTACGAAAAGTTCGCGCTGCCCTCATCCGCCCGCCAGCACCTTCGCCCCGTATAGTGACGGGGAGAAGGTAAGGGTGGGGGGCGGCGCCAACGCAGGATCAGTTCCGTCGAGGCCCGAAATGAACGAAACAAAAAGACGCGTCTGGTGGGGCGACTACCGGACCACCGAATATGCCTCGATCGACCCGGAGGCGACGATCGCCGTGCTGCCGCTGGCGGCGATCGAACAGCATGGTCCGCATCTGCCGGTTTCGACCGACACCTCGATCATGAACGGCATGCTCGACACGGTCATCGCCCGCTTGCCCGACGATCTCGACATCCGCATCCTGCCGGTCCAGGCGGTGGGCAAGTCGAACGAGCATCTTCACGCACGGGGCACCCTCACTCTGCCGGCACCGACATTGATCGAGGCCTGGACCGAACTGGGCCAGTCGATCGCACGTGCCGGCGTGCGCAAGCTGATCGTCGTCAACTCGCATGGCGGAAACGAGGAGATCATGGGCATCGTCACGCGTGAATTGCGCGTGCGCGAAAAGATGCTGGCGGTGAAGACCAGCTGGCAACGTTTTGGCCGGCCGGCCGGCATGTATACCGAGCTCGAGGACCGCCACGGTATCCATGGTGGCGATGTTGAGACCTCGCTGATGCTGCATTTCCGGCCGGATCTCGTCGACATGGCCAAGGCCGACAATTTCGTTTCCAACGTTGCCAGGGCCGAGAAGGAATTCTCCTTGCTGCGCCACACCGGCACCCATGCCTTTGCCTGGATCGCCAGCGATCTCAACGCGAATGGCGTGGTCGGCGACGCCAGCATCGCGACAGCCGAGAAAGGCCGATTGACCGCGGAGCATCAAGCCGATGGCTTCATCAGCCTGCTGCGGGATGTGCGCAAGGCAAAGCTCGCCGATTGGCTGAAGTAGTCGGCTACATATCGATACTCAGCGCGAAGGGTGTGCCTTCGAACGCGTCGGCGCCGCGCCCGATCGCCTGGATCGCCTCGATCATGCGGCCGTCGCGACCGAGCAGCGCGTCGGCGACCGCGATCAGCCGCGGATTGGGTGTCGCCGATGGCGACAGCGCCCGCAACGTCCGTGCCAGTTCGGCCTCGTCGCGTTTCGGCGCCAGCGCGGCCGCTATGATGTAGGCCGAGGCGGTCGAGCGGCTGATGCCGGCATAGCAATGCACGACCATCGGCCTTGCCCGGTCCCAGCGGCGCCCGAAATCGAGCAGGTTGCGGACATGCTCCTCGCCCGGCATGGTCATGCCGTCCTGCGCCACCGCGATGTCATGCATGACCAGATGCAGATGATTTTCCCTGGCGATCGAGGCTGGGCGCACCACCTCAGTTCCCGCTGCCAGCAGGGACAACAGCCTCTCAGCGCCGGTCCTCGCAACCGTTTCCTCGACTTTTGCCAGCGAACAGACATGGATCATCATCACGCGATCTCCCTGGCGTCATCGTCGCGCCGTGACGCCCAGCCGGCAAGAGCGGATTCGAGCCGCTGCCATTCCTCCTGACTCCCCGGCAGGCCGGCGCGCAGCACGTTTGGTCGGCCAGGGAAATGCCGAAGCAGGATGCCGCGCTCGCCAAGCGCGGAAAACAGGCCGGCGGCATCCGGCAGACTGACATAGCGGAACAGCGTGGTACCGCCCGCGACGGGAACGCCGAAGCGGCCAAACAGCCCATCGAGCCGCGCCGCTGCATCCGCCAGGGATGACCGCATCGCGTCCTGCCAGCCGATATCGGCAAGCGCGCGGATGCCGTATTCCAGCGCCGGGCCGGCGACGGCCCATGGTCCGAATTGCATGTCCAGCCGTCGGACCGTCGGCGCATCGGAAAACGCGAATCCGAGCCGCAAACCGGCCAGGCCAAAGAACTTGCCGAACGAGCGCAGCACGACGATGCCGCCCTGGTCGACATCGCCGGCGAGGCTGTGCTGACGCGGGCCGACATCCATGAACGCCTCGTCGACGACGAGCAGCCCGCCCTTGGCGTGCATTCCGGCGGCCAGCGCCAGCAGCCTGTCGCGCTCGATGACCCGTCCATCCGGATTGTTGGGATTGACGACGATGGCAAGATCGGCTCCCGCCAGAGCCGCGAAATCGTCGACTTCCGTCACCGCGTGCCCGGCGATCGCCGCTGCCCGCGCATGTTCGGCATAGGTCGGCCCCAGCACCAGCGCCTTGCCGGGCGCGATCAGCGATGCGACGCGCGGCAACAGGATCTGCGTGCCGGGGGCTGCCACGATGTTGTCCGGCGAAGGCGCGCCATAGGCGCTGGCCGCGACCTCAACAAGGTCGCGGGTTCGCGCCGCTTCCGGCAGCCGCAACAGGATGGTGGCGGGCAGGTCGAAAAGCGGATAGGAGTGCGGATTGATACCGGTCGAGAGGTCGACGAAAGGCAGCACGGCGCTGGGGAAAAGCGCCCTCGCCCGGCCAAGGCTTCCGCCGTGATCCACCGCCGCCACCGCTCCATCAAGAAGCTTCATGTCAGTCCTGATCGCTTTCCTGTCATTGGCCGTCGAATTCGTCCTGGGCTACCCGGACTGGTTGTTTCGCGCCATCGGCCATCCGGTGACGTGGTTTGGCAGGCTGATATCCTTTCTCGACCGCAGGCTCAACCGTGCGACTGATCCCGACGCGCTGCGTCGCCGGCGTGGTATCCAGGCGCTGCTGGTCATCGTCCTGGTGCCGGCGGTGATCGGCCTCGGCGTGCAGATCCTGCTCTGGTTCATGCCCATGGGATTGTTCGTTGCCGCCATTCTGGCGACGTCGCTTTTGTCGCAGAAGAGCCTTTACGAGCATGTCGAGGCCGTGGCCGACGCGCTCGACACCGGTGGCTTGGCTTTGGGTCGTGTTGCCGTCTCGCGGATCGTCGGCCGCGATCCGGAAGCGCTCGACCGGGCCGGCGTCTGCCGCGCGGCGATCGAGAGCCTGGCCGAGAATTTTTCCGACGGCATCGTCGCGCCCGCCTTCTGGACCGGCGTCGGCGGCCTCGCCGGCGGCGCCGCCTACAAAGCCGCCAACACCGCCGATTCGATGATCGGCCACCGCACGCCGCGCCACGAGGCTTTCGGCTGGGCGGCGGCGCGCTTCGACGATTGGATCAACCTGCCGGCATCGCGGCTAACGGCGCTGCTGATCGTGCTGGCGGCTTTCCTGGTAAGGGGCGCCGATCCCCGCACCGCCTGGCACGCGGTGTGGCGCGACGCGAAGAAACACCGCTCACCCAATGCCGGCTGGCCGGAGGCGGCGATGGCCGGTGCGCTCGGTCTGGCGCTCGCCGGGCCGCGCAGCTATGGCGGCGTGCTGGTCGACGACGCCTTCATGGGCGAAGGCGGCCGGCGCGACGCAGACAGCATCGACATCAGGCGGGCGCTGAAGCTCTATCGCGTCGCCGACTATCTGCTGATCGGGCTGTTCGGACTGATCTCGGTGATTGTCATTGTGGCGTGATCTCACCCTCCCCCTTGTGGGGAGGGTCGGCGCGCGGCGCCGGGGTGGGGGGCGGCGGCGAGCACCCCCACCCCGCTCCGCTTCGCGGATCGACCCTCCCCACAAGGGGGAGGGTAAGAAGTTCAGAACTCGATCCCCTGCTGCGCCTTCACGCCGGCCGAGAAATGGTGCTTGGTCACGCCCATTTCGGTGACGAGGTCGGCAGCCTCGACCAGTGCCGGCTTGGCATTGCGGCCGGTGACGACGATATGCAGACCCTCGCGACGAGCCTTAAGCGCCGCAACCACCTTGTCGAGATCGAGGTAGTCGTAGCGCAGCGCGATGTTCAGTTCGTCGAGCACCAGCAGGCTGATCGACGGATCGGCCATCAGTTCGAGCACCTTGGCCCACGCAGCTTCGGCGGCGGCAATGTCGCGCTTCAGATCCTGTGTCTCCCAGGTAAATCCCTCGCCCATCGCATGCCAGACGACGCGGTCGCCGAAGGCGGCAAAGGCGTCTTTCTCGCCGGTATGCCATTTGCCCTTGATGAACTGGACGACGCCGACGCGCTTGCCATAGCCGAGCATCCGCAGCGCAAGACCAAAGGCGGCTGTCGTCTTGCCCTTGCCTGGGCCGGTGTTGACGATAAGCAGGCCCTTCTCGATGGTCTTGGCCGCGACCTCGGCATCCTGCACCGCCTTGCGCTTGGCCATCTTGGCGCGATGGCGTTCTTCTTCCTTTTGGTCGATCTCGGTCATGTCATTTCACCTTGAGCGGCAGCCCCGCCACCATCAGCAGCACCGTATCGGCGACCGCGGCGACCTGCTGGTTGAGCCGGCCGGCGGCATCGCGGAAACGGCGCGCCAGTGCATTGTCCGGCACGATGCCTTGCCCGACTTCATTGGAAACCACGAACCACGGCCCGCGTGGCCGCGACAGCAGAGCCGCCAGCCGCCGACATTCGAGGTCGAGATCATGTTCGGCCAGCATGTGATTGGTCAACCACAGCGTCAGGCAGTCGACAAGCACCGGCTGATTGTCCGGCACGGCCCCGAGCGCGCCAGTCAGATCGAGCGGCGCGTCGAGGGTCGTCCAGCCTTCGCCGCGTCGCGACCGGTGCAGCGCGATGCGTTCACGCATCTCGTCATCATAGGCTTGCGCCGTGGCGATATAGGTCCATGGCGAGCGCCAGGCCGTCGCCAGCGTTTCGGCGTGCGCGCTCTTGCCGGAGCGCGCACCGCCGATGATGAAGGTCAGCTTGCTGCGATCAGGCAAAGCTGTCGCGCAGGCTGGTCGCGGTGCCGGTGAAGCGGCCGCGCACCACCCCGACAACCACGCCAAGCACCAGCCAGAACACCAGATTGGTGAGCGTCACCGCCACCACGAACTGGTGGTGCAAGCCCTCCGGGATCGCTGTCTCGAAGCTGTCGGGCTGTGGCGCGCCGACGACATGCGGTGCCACGATCAAGGCCACACCCAGGATCGCCAGCGGCAGCGACTTGCGGAAGGCGATCAGGCCAAGGCCGGCCGCGGTCGCCGCAACCGTTGCCCACCACCAGATCTGGCGCTGGGTGAGATCGGCCGCCGGCATGGCCGGCAGTTCCGGCGGCAGGCCGAGGCCGGGCGCCAGCGTGAACACGGCAAAGCCGGCCAGTCCCCAGAATACGCCCTGACGCCAGTTGCCGATTCCCCCGGCGAATTCGGAAACCGCGACCAGGATCAGGGCGAAGCCGATTCCGGTGACGATATTGGCAAGCACGCTGAAAGCGAAACGCTCGAAACCGTCGGCCGGAGACCAGCCTTCGTCTTCCGCCGCCGGAGCAGCTGCTTGCGCCGGCGCCGGCGCGGCGGAACTCATGGCATTCCCCGCCGGGGCGGCCGTGCTCATGGCATTGGTATCCGTTGCGGCCGGTGCGGCATCGTCATGGTGATGGCCGCCGCCGGCCTGTTCGTAGACTTCCGCCTTCAGGATCAGCGGCACGGTGGCGTAGGCCTGCATGCTGGCGAGAACGACGCCGGCCACGAGCCCTGCGATCGCCGCGATGAACACGACGTTGCGAAACAGGTTCATGATGTCAGACCCTTGTCAGTGGCAGGGAAAGGCCATCGAGTGGCGATAGTCGTGGGCGGCATTGTGGACCGCATCGATATGCGAGAAGCCGACAAAGCCCATCACGAAAATGCCGAGAAACGCAGCAAGAGCCAGCTGCATGAAGCGCGACTGCGAGGAGACGGAAGCGCCGAGCGAGACGGAAGCGGTATTCATATCTTGTCCTTTCGCCCTCCACCCGAGGGCATCGAAGTCAGTTTCCTGTCGCCGGCAGGTCTCCTGGCTCGCGGTTCAGCGCCCTTCCCCACCTTCCCGAAGAGAAATCTTCAGTGGCATATGGAGAGGACTACCGCACACAGTTGCGGGGGCAGCCACGGCATTGGGCGAAACTCGCCCGCACCGCATTCCCTCTTGGCTCCAAAATGGAACCGACGACATCAGCGACTATAGGCAGAATCGTCGCCTCCGGCAAACCAAATTCCGCCGCCAACCATTGTGAATGCGTCGTGCCACCAGGCGGTCCACCGGTGCGGTAATTGACAATTTTCCTGGCCGGGTGTCGGCTGCCGCGTCACAGGACGCCAGCCATGCCCAGCCCGAGCCAGCACGATCCCTATAACGGCCTCACCCGGACCGAACCGACGCTGCCATCGTCAGCCTACTGGGACGCGGACAGCTATCAGCGCGACCTCGATGCGATCTGGTACAGAAGCTGGCTGCTCGTCTGCCGCGAAGCCGACCTGGCCCAACCGCTTTGCTTCCGCACCTTCCGCATCGGCACGCAGGAAATCGTCCTGTTGCGGGACGAGACCGGCGAACTGCGCGCCTTCCACAACACGTGCCGACATCGTGGCTCGCAGCTTTGCCAGGAAAGCGAGGGGCGGCTGAAGGCGCGGCTAATCACCTGCCCCTATCATGCCTGGTCCTACTCGTTGCGTGGCGATCTCGTGCGCGTGCCGTCGAAATCGCTGCCGGACGGCTTCGACAAGGCCAACCATCCGCTCTATCGCGTCGCGATGTCAGTGTGGCGCGGCTTCGTCTTCGTCAATTTGCAGGAGGACGCCGCCGGCGCGGCGCAGGCATCCTTCGACCCCGCCTCCGGCGATCTCGGCAACTGGCCGCTGGAGACACTGGTGAGCGGCCATGTGCTGCGCAAGGTGATGAACTGCAACTGGAAGATTTTTTGGGAGAACTTCAACGAATGCCTGCATTGCCCGGGCGTTCACAAGGACCTGTCGCGGCTGGTGCCGATCTATGGCCGCGGCCTGATGAGCCGGCACGACGACCCCGAATGGGCCCGCCACGCCGACAATGACGCGCCGGAGTTTTCCGGCGGCCTGCGCGCCGGCGCGCAGACATGGTCGCGTGACGGCCAGGCGCACGGGCCGGTCTTTGCCGGCCTGTCTCCCGCCGAACGCGCCGCCGGCCAGACCTATGCCACCAACCTGCCGTCGATGTTCATTGTCGGCCATGTCGACTATGTCAGGACCGTGCGGCTGGTGCCGCTTGGCCCCGAGCAGACCGAGCTTGTCGCCGAGTGGCTGTTTGCACCCGAGGCGCTCCCAGCGACCGATATGGACAACATCATCGCCTTTGGCCGCCAAGTGCTGGAAGAGGATGCGGCAATCTGCGAGGTCAACCAGAAGGGCCTGCGCTCGATGCGCCACAAGGCCGGCGTGCTGATGCCCGAGGAGTATGATCTGCACCGCTTCCACAACTGGGTGCGCGAGCGGCACGCGGCGCGCGATGCAACCGGCTAGTCGGCCTTCAGAATTCGCTCCGGCGAGGCATATGGAGTGGTTTTGGAGAACCGGCGCGCAACGGACGTTTGGGTCCGAGAGCACCGGAAGCGGAGAAAATCGCGACAGATGTCCGCCGGATTAGAATTATCAAGGTCGACTAAAGCGACTTCGGCAGATACCGCCAGGTCACCAAGCCGCAAACCGCGGCCAGCAGGCCGAGCGTGACGAACACCGAGCCAAGGCCGAAGAAGGCCAGCACCACCGAATAGACCAGCGGCGGCGTCAGCTCGGAAAAGTCGAGATAGGTGCGGTAGACCGCCGCCATCTGCGCCCGCTCGTAGGAGCGCACCGAGCGCATGAAGGCGGTCGAGCCGAGCGCGTCGAGCGCAATGGTGAAGAAGGCGCCGCACAGCAGGAAGGCACCGGTAAGCAGCGGCGCGGTTTCGCCCACCGCGCCCGCCGCCATAAGCATCGCCGACATAGCGAAATAGGCGAATGTCATGGTCTTGCGGCCACCGAAGCGCTTTCCCGCCTTGCCCCAGAAGATAGCCATGAACAACAGTGCATTGCCGGCCGAAACCAGGAGACCACCGGCCAGCTTGCCCTCGCCGGTGATCACCATGAACAGCGGCCCATAGACGAAGAACGTCGTCCAGAAGCAGGAACGGCCGAAGGCGATCAGCCAGGCCAGCCTCAACCTTGGTTGCGCGACGAAGCGGCCGATATTGGCGAGCGGGTTGGCGGGCCGGGTCTTGCCCGGGCGGATCGAGGGGTTGTCGCCAAGCCGGTAGGTCCAGAACAGCGCCAGCAAGGCCATGGCGAACACAGCCACGGCACCATGCGCGGCATAGATGCCGAAGCGCGTGTAAAGGAAGATGCCGAGCGTCGGCCCGCCCGTCCAGGCGAACATCGACCACGCCATGCGCAGCGATTCGGCCTGCATGAAGTCGGTCTTGCGGATGTTGTCCATGATGTAGAGGTTGAGCGTGATCGACAGCGCGCTGGCGCCCATCACGCGGCACAGCATGCCGGCCAGTTGCCCGGCAAGCGTGTGCGTGACGAAGAACAGCGAGCCGATGGCCAGCAGGCACGCACCGGCGGTGTAGACCCAGCGTCTGGCAAAGCGGCGGATCAGCATCGGCATGAACAGCGTCACCGACAGGCCAAGCAGCGCCACGATGGTGTAGAGGATCGAGACGATCTGTTCGTTGTGGAGGATCTCGTACGCCTGGATCGGGATGACGCTCGAGACCGTGGCGCGCGCGAAGGATTCGACGGCATACAGCGAAGCGAAGGTACGCGCATCCGCGGCCTTGAGGGCCGGAAGCCAGATCGGATGGCGCACATGGGTGGACATTGCTTCCCCAAAGCAGAATCGCGGCATCGAATCTGCCGCCGCGATCCATTCCCCGGTAACAGGAAACCGACGCCTTCCCGGTAAAATGCGAAATCGGTCAAAGGCTTTCCGGCACTGGCCTAAAGCCGCGCGTGATCCAGCGTCCATTGCGCCGTCCATGCCGAAGCTCCCGACCTTCTTTTGTCAGGTGCAACCGTGATAGTCGTCTTGCGGGGCTGAATCAGATCGCGAGACCATGAGCATCCATACGCCGACCGCACCCGTCCAGGATCAACCGAAGCGTATCATCGCCATCGACATCGTGCGCGGCATCGCGCTCATCGCCATGGCGAGCTACCATTTCACCTGGGATCTGGAATTCTTCGGCTACACCGATCCTGGCCTGACCGCCTTCGGCTGGTGGAAGATCTACGCGCGCTGCATCGCCTCGACCTTCCTGTTCCTGGTCGGCGTCAGCCTGTACCTCGCCCATGGCCGGCGAATCCGCTGGAACGGCTTCTGGAAGCGTTTCGCCATGGTCGCCGGAGCGGCGGTCGCCATTTCGGTCGTCACCCGCATCGCCACGCCGGACGGTTTCATCTTCTTCGGCATCCTGCACGAAATTGCACTCGCCAGCCTGCTTGGCCTGCTGTTCCTTCGGCTGCCGGCTTTGCTGACGCTTGTCGTTGCCGCTCTCGTCATCGCGGCGCCCGTCTATCTGCGCCTCGAGGCCTTCGACCATCCGTGGCTGTGGTGGGTCGGCCTCTCGGCAACCAGCCCGCGCTCCAATGACTACGTTCCGCTGTTCCCATGGTTCGGCGCGGTGCTCCTCGGCATCGCCGCGGCGAAACTCGCCTCCGCCTCCGGTGTACGGGCGCGCCTGGCGAGCCTCACGCCGGGTCGCTGGGCCAATCCGCTGGTCTTCATCGGCCGGCACAGCCTCGCTTTCTACCTGATCCACCAGCCGCTGCTGATCGGCTCTGTCTGGCTGTTTTCGCAGGTGATGCCGGCCAAGGTCGAAACCCCGCAGGTGAATTTCCTGAAGACCTGCCAGTTGTCGTGCGAGCAGTCGCGCGACACCGAATTCTGTGCGAGCTATTGTGTATGCATGCTCGATACGCTCGAGGGCGAGGCCTCTCTTGATCGGCTCTACAACAACGACCAGACTGCAAACTGGAAGGCGCATCTGTCCGACCTTGCCGGAATGTGCACCGCCAAGACCGAAGACAAGATGACGGAGGGAGGGGCACAATGACCGACAGCCAACCCAAGCCTGGGGTGATCCCTTGGCCGCCGCTGATCTACATCGCCGCCATCGTCATCAGCGTCGCCCTCGGTCTTTTCTATCCCCTGCCCTGGATCGGCGACCTGCTCGGCGACATCCTGTTCGCCGCCGGCTGGGTGGCGCTGTTCGGCGTCGCGGCACTCTGGTTCACCGCGATCCGCACCATGACCCGGGCCAAGACAACGCTCAACCCCAACGCGGTGCCCAATCACCTCGTCACCACAGGTCCCTTCGGCATCACCCGCAATCCGATGTATCTGGCCAACACGCTGCTGTTGATCGGCGTCGGCTTTGTTTCGGGGATCGCATGGTTCCTGCCGTTTGCCTTCATCGCCGCCTTCGCCACGCAGAAGGTCGCGATCGAGGGGGAGGAAAAGATCCTGGCGGCGAAGTTCGGCAAGAAATACCGGGACTACGCCAAACGCGTGCGGCGCTGGATCTGAGGAGCGGCAGGATCAGTCCGAAGCCTTGCCTGGCGCGCCTGCCGTGTCCGGAAGCAGTTTCCGGCCGACATGAAACAGCACCGGGATCAGCAGCACGATGGCCAGGACAATGGCGGGCGCTGTCAAGGCGAAGCCGGTCGCCGAAATATATCCCTCGCGAAATGCCCGATGCAGCAGAGCCGCGGTGACAGGCAGGTTCAGTGCAAGAGCGGTCGCGGTCCCCGGCATATAGCGGCGCGTGACCATTGTGACGAGGAGATGTGGAAAAGCCACGTTGAGCAGCATCGCAAGCGCATAACCCGACAGGACGTAGGCGCCGAAACTCTCCCGTCCCTGCACGGTGGCGAGCAAAGCCGCAACGACAGCAAGAACAACCAGAACGACCACCGCGAACCGGAATTCGTTGGCTCCGACGGGGCGGTGCCAGCGGCCCGACTGCTCGGACCAGGCGGGCAGGAAAACCGCCTCCTCCAGATTGTGGACGGTGACAGCGGCGGCAAACAGCCAGGCGAGAGTGATGAACATGACGTGATCGATCGCCGGTTCAAGCCTTCACGGTTCCTGGCGGCGGGATATCGGAGCAACCGCACCGGTCAGGTGTTGACGCCGAGCTCCACCAGCCGCTCGACGCAGGACTCTTCGGCCTGGTCGAGTTCGGCCAGCGTCTCCTCGAGGTCGCGGCGCTTCTGCCGCAGATCCTCTCGCTTTTCCTCGATCCGCCTGATCATCAGCTTGAGTTGACCGACCTCGCCCGGCGGCTCCTTGTACATCTGGATGATTTCGCGGATCTCGTTGATCGAGAAGCCGAGCCTCTTGCCGCGCATGATCTGGCGGATGAGGTGGCGATCGGATGGGCGAAACAGCCGCGTGCGGCCACGCCGCACCGGCTGCACCAGCCCCTCGTCCTCATAGAAGCGCAGCGTCCGCGTCGACACCTCGAATTCGCGGGTCAGCTCGGTGATCGTATAGTATTCCCGCATTGTCACTCCAAATGCCGGAATCCCGGGCGATCGCAATGCGGCGTTCCCTTCTGTCCCGAACCAAACCCATGACATGCCGGAATCGTCGCAGCACCCCGCGCAAGCCTCGCACGGCATTTACGTAAAAGTCAATTGACGGCGCGACGCATGCTTCAGGACACCCCGAACCACCACGTGGCAATGCCAAGGAAGGCGAAGAAGCCGACGACATCGGTGACCGTGGTGACGAAGACCGCCGAGGCGACCGCCGGGTCGATCTTGAAACGGTCAAGCAGCAGCGGGATCAGAATGCCGGCCAAGGCGGCCGCGAACATGTTGATGATCATCGCCGCGGCAATGATGCCGCCCAGATTGTTGTCGTGGAACCAGGTCGCGGCGACGATGCCGATCAGGATGGCGAACACGATACCGTTGATGAAACCGACGCCCATCTCGCGGCGGATGATGCGGCCGGCATTGTAGATATCGAGATCCTTCGTCGCCAGCGCGCGCACCGTCACCGTCATCGTCTGCGAGCCGGCATTGCCGCCCATGCCGGCCACGATCGGCATCAGCACCGCCAGCGCCACGATATGCTCGATCGTGCGGTCGAACAGGCCGATCACCGAAGCCGCCAGGAAGGCGGTCAGAAGATTGACCAGCAGCCAGGGAACGCGCGAACGCGAGGTCGAAAAAATACTGTCGGAAAGCTCTTCGTCGCCGACACCGCCCATGCGCAGGAGGTCTTCTTCCGCTTCCTGCTGGATGACGTCGACGACGTCGTCGATGGTCAGCACGCCAACCAGCCGCTCGTTCTCGTCGACGACGGCGGCCGACAACAGGTCATATTGCTCGAATTCCCGCGCCGCCTCTTCCTGGTCCATGGTGGCCGGAATGGCGTGCCGCGTCTCATGCATGACCTCCTCGACCTTGACCGCGCGCTTGGTGCGCAGGATCTGGTCGAGGTCGATGGCGCCGAGCAGCTTGAAGGTCGGATCGATGACGAAGATCTGGCTGAAGCGCTCAGGCAAGTTCCTGTCCTCGCGCATGTAGTCGATGGTCTGGCCGATCGTCCAGAACGGCGGCACCGCGACGAATTCGGTCTGCATGCGCCGCCCGGCCGTCTCTTCCGGATAGTCGAGCGAGCGGCGCAGCCTGATCCGCTCGGTGAACGGCAGTTGAGACAGGATCTCGTCCTGGTCTTCCTTTTCGAGGTCTTCGAGAATGTAGACGGCGTCGTCGGAATCGAGATCCTGCACCGCCTGCGCGATCTGCGCGTTGGGCAGGTTGTCGACGATCTCCATGCGGATCGCCTCGTCGACCTCGGTCAGCGAGGAGAAATCGAAGTCGGCGCCCAACAACTCAACCAGCAGGCGGCGCTGTTCGGGATGCAGCGCCTCGAGCAGGTCGCCAAGCTCCGACTGGTGCAGATCGTCGACTTCATGCTTGAGCGTGAGCGTGTCGCGATCGGCGATCGCCGCGCCGATCTGGGCCAGGAAGGACGAAAGGACGACGCCGTCCTCGCCATAGATGTCGGCGTGGTGCTCGTCGGCGGCCCTGGCGCCGGTCGTCCGTTCGTCCTGGCCTTCTTCCACCAGCGCCTCCCGCCTTCGCGATCCCGGAAAAGGTGCCTCTGAGGTCTAAAGCATCGGACTCAAAAGTGGAAACCGGTTTGGGGAAAATCCGATGCTCAAAAAGAAAGCTGCGAAACGCGCGGGAATATCAAACGGGGTGAGCCCCGCCCCATTGAGCCGGAGGCTGACACAGATCGGAGTCTGGGAAGAGAGAATGGTGCGGTCGAGAAGACTCGAACTTCCACGGGTTGCCCCACAGCGACCTCAACGCTGCGCGTCTACCAATTCCGCCACGACCGCACGTGGTAGGAGCCGGAACCGACCGGCTCGCGGCGTGTAGCAAATCGTTTCCGGCGAAACAAGTGCACGGCAAGCAATAATCTCCAGCGATTGGCATAACACTCCACAGGATTGGAAAACACGGCCGGAACTGGACGTTTCGGCCTGATATCGCCATATGGTGGGCAAATGCATATCGCCCAGAAGTGCAAGGCGGTTTTGGGGTACGATATGCATAAGCAAAAAGCGACACGCCATGCCAGAACGCAGCCAGATCGCCACGTCGTTCCTGCCGTTGCCCGGTTCAGCGCCGGTCGAATGGCGCATCGAGCCTGGCCTGACCGCCTATCCCGATGCGCTCGCCTTCATGGAGGCTCGCGCCGAGGCGATCCGAAGCGGCACCGCCGGCGAAATGGTCTGGCTGGTCGAGCACCCACCGCTCTACACCGCCGGCACCAGCGCCCGCATCGAGGACCTGATCGACGCCAACCGCTTCCCGGTGTTCGCGGCGGGGCGCGGCGGCGAATACACCTACCATGGGCCGGGCCAGCGGGTCGCCTATGTCATGCTCGACCTGAAAAGCCGGCGCGAGGATGTCCGCGCCTTTGTCGCCGCGCTCGAACAGTGGATCATCGGCACGCTCGCCGCCTTCAACGTGCGCGGGGAGCGCCGCGAAGACCGCGTCGGCGTCTGGGTGGTGCGGCCGGATCGCCCTGCCCTGCCGGACGGCTCGCCGGCCGAGGACAAGATCGCCGCCATCGGCATCAGGCTGCGGCGCTGGGTGAGTTTTCATGGCATCGCCATCAATGTCGAACCCGATCTCGACCATTTCGGCGGAATCGTGCCCTGTGGCGTGCAGGACCACGGCGTCACCAGCCTCGTCGACCTCGGCCTTCCCCTGACAATGGCCGATCTCGACCTGGCGCTGAAATCCGCCTTCGAGGACGTCTTCGGTCCCGCCACGGCTTCGCATCTGGAAGTGGCCCGCAAGGCCGGTTGACGCTTCCGGTCCGGGGCTGATCAGGTCAACTGCGCCGACGCCCACAAGACGCCATAGCCATGGATGGCGAATACCGCCAGCAGCGCTGCCGCCATGGCGAGGCGATCGATGGTGCGGATTGGCTTCAGCTCGTGGCGCGGCTTTACCCCGCTGCCCACGGTCAACAGGCTGAGGATTGAAAAGATCGCTCCGGCCGCGAGCAGAAAGCCAGAGGAGAAGCCGGCCTGCCGGCCAAGCACCAGGAAGGCCGAGAGCAGGAAGAAAGAGGCCAGCGCCAGCACGATCGGCCCCGGGCAGATCTGGCGCAGCACCTGGCCGCCGTCGAACTTCCAGACCGGCACAAGATTGCCGATGTTGAACAACGCGACGCAGCCAGCCAGCGTTGCCAGCAGCATCGCCGCCAGCCGATGTCCTTCCGCGCCGGCCAAGGTACTGGCGGCGATGACGACCGGCACCAGGAAGGCGGAAAAGCCGGCGCCCATCAACGCCACGAAGGCCACCTCGAACCGGCTGTCATAGGGCCGGCCGCCAATGGCGATGCCACCGAGCAGCGGGATGAAGATCATCCGCGCCTTGCTGTGCCCCATCAGGCGAAACGCCGCCATGTGGCCGAGCTCGTGCAAGGCCACGACCGACGTCAGGATCGCGGCCAGAGCCAGCCCGCCGAGGTGAAGGCCGAAGAATGGCCACAGAATCAGTGCCGAAAGACCCGCGAAGCCGACCTGGCTCAGCGGATGCTCGAACCAGCCGCCCTTGCGATACTGTCCGGTCCTGGCCCAGCGCTGCAGCTTGCCGAGTTCGCGGCGCATGGCGAAATAGCGAAACACCAGGAAGGCAACGCCACGATAGCGATCGGTCTGCCTGAACGTCACCCGCGTGCTGCCGCCCTCGGAAACGAGTTCGACGCTTTCGCGGTAGTTCGCCCAGAACGAGGCATCGAGCGCCGTGTCCTCGATGACGCGCATTGAGAAATGGCTGCCCTCGACAACCTCCTCGAACTGCGACCTGCGCTCGATCGGCTCGCCGTCGCGGCCTTCCCAGGACAGCACGATGCGGGCCAGGCCCTTCCCATCCAACGCCTCGGCGGAAAGGATCTCGCCGGACCAGCCGGCATCGCTGCCCAGCGGCCACAGCGCCTGCCAGAGGCTGTGACGGTCCATCGCAACCAGGCGGCTCAGCCTGACCGTGCGCAAACCAAGCGGCACGGTCATCAAAAGAAAGATCAACCCGAGATTGCTGGCCACGAGGATGGCCGTAACGATGGGCGGCACGTGAGATTGCTCCTTGCCTTAGCAGGGATACCCTAACGTCACGGCGGGCAAGAAAAGCTTAACGGCGGAGCGGTCTTTGCCTGCCCGAGCAGTTCATCGTTTCACGGAAACGCGGAACTGCTTTGTCCCTTTGTTCTGGCTCAATTGCCAACGGAAAGCGCTATGCGCTTTTTCCGGGAAAACCGTTTCACACATTTCCTGGAATTGCGCGGCAACAGCGGCGGCTGATGCCTTCAGCTCACATGGCTCCGATCCAGATCGCCATGGAAATGAGAAAGGTGCTCATGCAGACCAGCGAGACGACATCCTGAACCAGATCGGTCATAACTCTCTCCTGTTGTTGATATGTTCTCAATTTGTTCTAATTTTGTGCTATTGTCAACGACCAGAATCCGACCGCATCCGGAATTTCCAGCGATCAGATCGGCAGGGTTAAGGAAAGGTTGACGAGCGTGCGGCGAGCAAATGGTGGAGTGCAGGCACGCTCTGGTGGCGGACTATCGGTGAGCCCGCCAGGCTATGGCGAGACTGAAGATCAGCCCGAGCCGAGAGGCACCACCTTGCCGTCGGCGAGCGTGACGCGCCGGTCCATGCGCGCTGCCAGTTCGTGATTGTGGGTGGCGATCAGCGCGGCGAGGCCCGATTGCCTGACCAGTGCGCCCAGCGCATCGAACACATAGGAGGCGGTGACCGGGTCGAGATTGCCTGTCGGCTCGTCCGCCAGCAGCACCAGCGGCGCGTTGGCAACCGCACGCGCGATGGCAACGCGTTGCTGCTCACCACCGGAGAGTTCGGATGGCCGGTGCGACGCGCGCTTGCCGATCTGCATGTAGTCGAGCAGCTGCGCCGCGCGCTCTGCCGCCTCCTTGCGCGGCAGCCCCTTGATGAGCTGCGGCATCATGATGTTTTCCAGCGCCGTGAACTCCGGCAGCAGGTGATGGAACTGGTAGACGAAGCCGACATCGTTGCGACGGATCGACGTGCGTTCGTCGTCGGAGAGCCGTCCGCAGGCACGACCGGCCAGAATCACGTCGCCGGCGTCGGGGCGCTCCAGCAGGCCCGCGGTGTGCAGCAGCGTCGACTTGCCGCTACCGGACGGCGCCACCAGCGCCACCATCTCGCCGCGCTTCAGCGAGAAATCGGCGCCGTTGAGAATGGTGAGCTTGCGCGGACCCTGGACGTAGTGCCGCTCAACGCTCTTCAACTCGATAATGGCCTCGGCCATCATTCATACCTCAAGGCTTCGACGGGATCGAGCCGGGCGGCCCGCCACGCGGGAAACACCGTTGCCAGGAAAGACAACCCGAGCGCCATGATGACGACGTAGGTGGTCTCGCGTGGATCCATCTTCGCCGGTAACTGGCTGAGGAAGTAAAGCTCTGGGTTGAACAGCACCTTGCCGGTCATCCAGGAGAAGAACTGGCGGATCGATTCGATGTTGGTGCAGATGACGATGCCTAGCAGGACGCCGGCGAGCGTACCGGTCACGCCGATCGCAGCCCCCGTCATCAGGAAGATGCGCAGGATGGCCCCTCGGGTAGCGCCCATGGTGCGCAGGATGGCGATGTCGTGCCCCTTGTCCTTCACTAGCATGATCAGGCCGGAGATGATGTTGAGCGCCGCCACCAGCACGATCAGCGTCAGGATCATGAACATGACGTTGCGCTCGACCTGCAGGGCGGAAAAGAAGGTCTCGTTGCGTTGGCGCCAGTCGACGAGGTCGATCGGCCGCTGCGCGGCCTCCTCCACCTTCGGCTTCAGCGCGTCGACGTTGTCGGGATTGTCGACATAGATCTCGATCGTCTGCGCCCGGCCGTCCATGTTGAAATAGAGCTGCGCTTCCGAAAACGGCATGTAGACGATCGAACTGTCATACTCCGACATGCCGACTTCGAAGATCGCGGTGATCGGATAGCCCTTCATGCGCGGCGTCGTGCCGAGCGGCGTCACGTCGCCGTCGGGCGATATCAAGGTGATGGTGTCGCCGAGCGCCAGGCCGAGATTCTCGGCCATGCGCTTGCCGATGGCGACGCCCTCGCCCGTATCGAAACCGGCGATCGAGCCCTGCTTGATGTTGCCGGCGACGATGGCGATTTTGCCCAGATCCTCGCCGCGTATGCCGCGCACCAGCGCGCCGGTGCCGCCACCGACATTGCCTTGCGCCAGCACCTGGCCGTCGATCAGCGGGATGGCGTATTTGACGCCGGGCACGCCGTTGATGCGGCCGGCGACCTGCGCAAAGTCCTCGAGCGGCGAATCGAGCGGCTGCACGATCAGATGGCCGTTGACGCCGAGGATGCGCGTCAACAGCTCCGCCCTGAAGCCATTCATCACCGCCATGACCACGATCAGCGTGGCGACCCCCAGCATGATGCCGAGGAAGGAGATCGAGGCGATCACCGAAATCACCGTCTCCTTGCGCCGTGAGCGCAGATAGCGCCATGCAACCATGCGCTCGAAGATGGAAAAGGGTCCGGCGCCCGCCGATCTTGCCGCCACCGCCTCGCTCATGCGGCGGCACCGAAGCGCTTTTTCGCGGCGGCGACCGGCAGCGTCTCGCGCTCGCCGGTCTTGCGATTCTTGATCTCGATCTCGCCGGCGGCGACGCCGCGCGGGCCGACAATCACTTGCCATGGCAGGCCGATCAGATCGGCGGTGGCGAACTTGCCGCCAGGCCGTTGGTCGGTGTCGTCGTAGAGCACGTCCTTGCCGGCGGCGACGAAAGCGGCATGCAGTTCATCGCAGACGCGGTCGCACTCGGCATCGCCCGCCTTCATGTTGATCAGCCCGATGTCGAACGGCGCCACCGCTTCCGGCCAGATGATGCCGTTGTCGTCATGGCTGGCTTCGATGATCGCCGCCACCAGCCGCGACGGCCCGATGCCGTAGGAGCCCCCGGAAACGAAATGATCCTTGCCGTCGGGTCCGGTCACCTTGGCTCCCATCGGCTTGGAATATTTGTCGCCGAAATGGAAGATATGGCCGACCTCGATGCCGCGCGCCGAAACCTTGTCGTTTTCGCCGATCTCTTCCCAGGCCGCCTCGTCATGCATCTCGTCGGTGGCGGCGTAGGGCGTCGTCCACGTCTTGACGATGTCGCCGATCTCGGCGTCGTTGGCGAAGTCGGTATTCTCGCCGGGCACATCGAGCGAAAGATAGTCGCGATGGCAGAAGACCTGACTCTCGCCAGTGTCGGCGAGAATGATGAATTCGTGGCTGAGATCGCCGCCGATCGGCCCCGTGTCGGCCCGCATCGGAATCGCCTGCAGCCCCATGCGCGTAAAAGTCCTGAGATAGGACACGAACATGCGGTTATAGGCCGCCTTTGCGCCCTCGAAGTCGAGATCGAAGGAATAGGCGTCCTTCATCAGGAATTCTCTGCTGCGCATGACGCCGAAGCGCGGCCGCACTTCGTCGCGGAACTTCCACTGGATGTGGTAGAGATTGAGCGGCAGGTCCTTGTAGGATTTCACGTAGGCGCGGACGATCTCGGTGACCACTTCCTCATTGGTCGGACCGTAAAGCATGTCGCGGTCCTGGCGATCCTTGATGCGCAGCATCTCCTTGCCATAGTCGTCATAGCGACCGCTTTCGCGCCACAGATCGGCCGATTGAATGGTCGGCATCAGGATTTCCAGCGCACCGGCGCGGTCCTGCTCCTCGCGGATGATGCGGCAGACCTTGTCCAGCACCCGCTTGCCGAGCGGCAGCCACGAAAAACTGCCTTGCCCCTGCTGGCGGATCATGCCGGCGCGAAGCATCAACCGGTGCGAGACAATTTCGGCCTCTCGCGGATTTTCTTTGAGGATAGGCAGGAAATAGCGCGACAAACGCATGGACTGTTCCGTGAGAGAGTATGGCCCCGCCGGAATCGGCGCGACGCAGGCTGCTTGCCCCGGCTTCATAGCCATTTCATGACGGAATGGAAACCCGGCGAAGGCGGCACATCGATGCCTTCGCGCCCGCAATCGTCCGGTTCCTGGATCTTGTCGCGCCGGCTTGCTTGCGCTGACAAGCCGTGGGAGTCTGTCAGTTGCGGGTGGATTGGGTCATTGCGGTTTTACCTGGCAGTCATCCTAGCGATCTTTTTCGTCTCGGCGGCCCACGCCGAGCGGCGGGTCGCGCTCATTCTGGCGGCCGACGACTACCGGAATGTGCGTCCACTGAAGAACGCGGTAAACGACAGCCGAACGATCGAATCCGCGCTGAAAAAGCTCGGCTTCGACGTCACCACCGAAGCGAACCGTGACTTGAAGCGTATGCGCCGGGCGCTGGAGGACTTTCGCGACGATGCGGCCGGCGCGGATGTCGCGCTGATCTATTTCTCCGGTCATGGCGTCGAGATCGCGGGCGACAACCGGCTTCTGCCGGTCGATGCCGATCCGTCTTCGCTGGATCGATTGAAGGCCACAACCCTTCTGCTTGAAGAGGTGCGTGAGACAGTGACTGCGGTCGGCAAGATCGGCCTCGTGGTGCTCGATGCGTGCCGCAACGATCCTTTCGGCCAATCTGGGGGCAGCGAATCCGGCGACAGCAAATCTGGCGAAGGGCGCGGCGTGGTGTCCATCGCGCCGGAGGTGAAAGGCGAGGCCAAGCCGGGGCTCGGACGCATGGGCCGGGCGGAAAACGTGCTGTTCGCCTTCTCCGCGGCGCCCGGACAGACGGCGTCTGACGGCGCATCCGGCAACTCCGAATTTTCCGCCGCATTGGCCAGGTTCCTGCCCACGGACGGGCTGGAAATACGATCCGTGCTGACGCTGGTGCAGCAACAGGTCTACGACCTGTCGCGCGGCAAACAGCTTCCCTATGTAGAGAGCGGCTTGCCTCAGCTTTTCTTCGCCGCACAGGCCAGCAAGGACGCCCTGCCCGAGCGCGACCGGCTACTGCTCGCCATGGCCGACGTCACGCCGGACTTGCGCGTCGAGGTCGAGGCCGTGGCGGCCAAGGCCGACATGCCGCTAGCGCCGCTATACGCCGCGCTTATCACCTCCGGCGGCAAGGCGATGGCGCCAAGGCAGCGCCAGCAGAAACTCCAGGAAGCGGCCGACGCTTTCACGAAGGTCCGGACCGATTTGCGCAACTTCGCCTCCTCCGATCCGCAGGTGACGGCGCTGCGCCAACAGGCCGAAGCGCAATTGGCGCTTGGCTCATTCGACGAGGCACGTGCGCTGCTTGGCAAGGCGGCGGATATCGACGGCAAGTCGCGCGACGATCTGAAAACCCGTTTCATCGAGCGTACGCTGTCGGAGGCAACGACGCATTATCTCGCTGGCGGCGCGTCGCAGGCGCAATTGCGTTACGACCTCGCCATCGAGGACTACCGCAAGGCCGTGGCGCTCTACGCCGATGTCGAGGGTTTCCACATACCGGACGACGCCCGCTACCAGCAGACACTGTCATGGGAACTGATCGGCACGCTGGAAACGACCGTCGGCCATTTGCAGGAAGCCGGCAAGGCATACGATTCCATGGTCCGATCCGCTGAGAAACGCGCGGCTGCCGAGCCTGACAAGATCGACCACCAGCGCGATCTTGTCGTGGCACAGAACAAGGTCGCCGACGTCAAGAAGACGATGGGAGATAGCGCCGGCGCGATCGCGCTTTACGAGCAGGCGCTCGCCACAATGAAGGCTATCGTCGAAAAGCAGCCTACGCTTGGCTATCTGCGCGACTACGCCGTCTGCTTCAACCGTATCGGCGACGCCATGCGGATTTCGGGCGACGGACCCGGCGCGCTGGCGAACTACCGTTCGGCGCTCAAGGTCGCCGAATTCCTGGTGGAGAAAGCGACGGATGATGATGGCTTTCGGCGCGACCTTTCCGTCAGCCATTCGAAGGTCGGATTGGCGCTCAGGCTGACGAACGATCTGCAAAGCTCGATCGCCGAATATGACGTGTCCTTGCAGATCACCGAGGCGCTGGCGAAGAAGACCCCAGACGACGCGGAATTGCAGCGCGACATAAGCGTCAGCCTCAACGCAATCGGAGACCTGCAGCGGCTGACCGGGCACAACGAAAAGGCTTTCGAGCTCTACCAGCGCAGCGTCGAGATCGGGCGCAAGCTGGTGTCGCGGGACCCTGGAAACACATTGTGGCGGCGTGACCTCGAGCTTGCGCTGGGCAAGGTGGCCGACGCCCGAAACGAGGCCGGCGACCTCGATGGTGCACTCGCCAACCATCGCTCCGCGCAGGCCATCGCGGACTATCTGGCCGAACTCGACCCCGACAATGCCGAATGGCAGCGCGACCTCGCGGTCGGCCACAACCGCATCGGCGACGCGCTGATGAGCAAGGGGGCCAAAGTGGACGCGGCGGCGGAATACCAGGCCGGTTTCGCCATCGCCAACGCGCAGTTGCAAGCCGACCCGGGCAATGCACAGCGCACGGTCGATGCCGCCTACAGCCGCTATAAGCTGGCAGTAGCTGGCGTTGATCCGTCGACAAATCTCAAGGCCGCGCTGGCCATGCTGACCGGCCTGAAATCGCAGGGACGCCTGCCGGGTGCCAACGAAGGCTGGATCGGCATGATCGAGAAAGCGATGGCTGGGGCTGGCTTCGCAAAGTAGGTTCCAGCCGACTGTGAGACAGAGCCCAACCTCTTCGGGTTCGGCGCTCCAGTTCTTTACGCGCGCCAATTCAGGAAGGGTTAAAAGCTCCGCCGATCCTATTGGTCGTTTCCCAAGCAACGCCTGCCGCACTATTGTGCAGTGCAGCACGAGAATGCCCGTTTCAAGGCAAAATTCTTCGTGACATTTTCATTCGCGTTAGGCTAATGTGCCCGGATAACCGAGAGGGTAGAGAAAAATCTGCTCTCCTACGCGGTCAAAGTCTTGGGAGGATGCGATCTAGGCGCGGTTACTCGCTGCCGCCGGAAACCGGAAACAGATCGGACGCGTTTAAATTGCAAGGCCTCGTGCCTTGCATTTTTTTTGTGCAATCACCTGCTTAGCGCAACGAGTTGCCAAACCGCTTTACCCTGCGTCAGCGCCCGTCGAACCGGAAGAACGGTACGGCGCCTCAAAGCGAAGCCCTCGGCTCCACCATACAGAAATGCAGTCGTCAGACGGTCTATTTTGCTGGAGTCTGGCCGAAGTCCGGCACGATGTGCGGGATGTCGTTGAGGCTGTATCCCAGCCCATGCGTCAGGCCGTAGAAAATGCCCATCAGAACCGCCGTGGCGATGGTGGTGCGCACCACGGCGCGCAGCATATGGGGGCCGCGCGGCGCGCTTGGAACCGTGCCCAGCGTCACGTCATGATCGTCATCCTGCGTCCTCATGCTGAACGGCAGCACGGCAAACAGCACCACCCACCAGGTCGCGAAGAACAGCGCGGTGAACGAAACCCAGCTCATGATTGCTCCAGTTCGATCAGCGTGCCGAAGAAATCCTTCGGGTGCAGGAACAACACCGGCTTGCCATGGGCGCCGGTCTTCGGATTTCCGTCGCCCAGCACGCGGGCGCCGGAAGCCTTGAGCTGGTCGCGCGCGGCCAGGATATCGGCGACCTCGTAGCAAAGATGATGCATGCCGCCGGAAGGGTTCTTGTCGAGGAAGGTGGCGATCGGCGAGCCCTCGCCCAACGGCTCGAGAAGTTCGATCTTGGTGTTGCCGACATTGACGAAAACCACCGTGACGCCATGCTCCGGCAGCGCCTGCGGCTCGGTCACTTCGGCGCCGAGCGTGTTGCGATAGGCGGCAACCGCCGCGGCCAGGTCCGGCACGGCAAGCGCGACATGATTCAGGCGTCCGAGCATAGGGTGCTCCGTCGAAAGTCAGGGGAGGAGCAGGGCCTGCTCCCCTATTCCTCACCTGGTGACGAACACCGTCACCAGTGGTTTCTTGCCCCAGGCTTCGTTGGCCGCACCGCGCACCGCGCGCCGTACGGCTTCTTGCACGAGGTCGAGGTCTTTTCGGCGCTGACGGGGGATCGAGTCCACCGCGCCGATTGCCGCATCGATCATCAGGTCCTCGAGCGTCTCGCCACCGGCGTCGGCCTCGGCAACGCCAATGGCCACCAGATCGGGATCGCCGGCGAGCTCGTACTTCTCGTCAAGCACGACATTGACCGCGACGTGGCCGGCAAAGGAGAGCTTGCGCCGGTCGCGAATGCCCATCGCCTGGTCGGTGCCGATCAGCCTGCCGTCCTTGTAGATGCGGCCGAACGGCACCTGGTCGATGATGGTGGCAGGGCCAGGGGCAAGCCTCAGCATGTCGCCGTCGCGCACTTGCGCCACCTGGCCTATGCCTGAGGTCGACATCAGCGACCCCTGCGCCACCAGATGCGCCGCTTCGCCATGCACCGGCACGCCGATCCGTGGCCGCACCCACTCATACATCTTGCGCAATTCGCTGCGGCGCGGATGGCCGGAGACATGCACCAATGCGTCGCCATCCTCGATGATCTTGATGCCGAGATCGATCAGGCGGTTCTTGATCTCGAGGATCGCCTTCTCGTTGCCGGGAATGGTGCGCGAGGAAAACACCACCGTGTCGCCAGCCGTCAGCGACACCGATTTCATCTCGTCGCGTGACAGCTTGGCAAGGGCCGCCAGCGGCTCGCCCTGGCTGCCGGTGCAGATGATGACGAGGTTTTCGCGCGGGATGAAGCCGAAATCCTCTTCGGCGATGAACTCCGGCAAGCCGTCCATGTAGCCGAGTTCGTCGGCCACATCGATGACTCGCTTCAGCGAGCGGCCAAGCACCAGGCACTGGCGGCCAGCATCGCGCGCCGCCTTGGCAATGGAGACGATGCGCCCGACATTGGAGGAGAATGTGGTGACGGCGACGCGGCCCTTGGCGGCCTGGATGACACCCTTGAGGCCTTCGCCGACGGCCACTTCCGAAGGCGACTCGCCTTCCCTCATCGCATTGGTCGAATCGCAGATCAGGGCAAGGACGCCCTTGTCGCCATAGGCGCGGAAGCGCGCCTCGTCGGTCTTCGGGCCGATCGTCGGTTCCGGATCGATCTTCCAGTCGCCGGTGTGGATGACAGTGCCGGCAGGCGTGGTGATCGCCAGCGACATCGGCTCAGGGATCGAGTGCGCGACAGGAATGGCTTCGATCTCGAAGGGGCCGACAGTGAATTTCTCCCCTGCCCGATAGATCGTCAGCGGGATCTTCGGCGCGCCCTGCTCGCCCTGGCGCTTGGCTTCCAGCAAGCCGGCGCTGAACGGCGTCATCCACACCGGCGCCTTCAGCTTCGGCCAGGTGTCGAGCAGCGCGCCATAGTGGTCTTCGTGCGCATGGGTGATGATGATGCCGCGCAGATTGGCGAGATTCTCTTCGATGAAACGCGTGTCGGGCAGCACCAGATCGACGCCAGGCAGGCTGGCATCAGGAAAGGTGACGCCGACATCGATGACGATCCACTCGCGCGCGCTCGGCGGGCCGTAGCCGTAGAGAGCGAAGTTCATACCGATCTCGCCGACGCCGCCGAGCGGCACGAAGACGAGTTCGGCGTTTTCCGCTTTCGCCATGATTTTTCCCTTCCTGGCCCTCAGGCCAAGCCCGTTAGATCCGGGCAGACGCGACCGCGCCAAAATGCACGTCGCCGGCGGCGATCGTCAGAACCGAACCTTCATCGTCGCGGATCACGAAACGGCAGTCCTCGTCAATGGTTTCAAACACCCCACGCACCACATTACCGTCAATTCTGACGGCAACCTCGCCGCCGAGCCCCGCCGCACGAGCCAGCCAGCGTCGTCTTACAGCGGCAAGTCCGCGCCCCTCATCCCACAGCCGGGCATTCTCGCTCCAGGCATCCGACAGCGCCAGGAACAGCGTTTCGGCGTCGCATGTCGCGCCCAATGCACTGAGCGAAGTCGCCGGATACGGCAAATCCTCGGGATAAGCCACCACATTGACGCCGATGCCAACCGCAACCGCGAAGCGGCCGCCTTCCAGTATCGCCGATTCCAGCAGGATGCCGGCCAGCTTGGCGCCCGAGGCAAGCACGTCATTCGGCCATTTCAGCTCGAAACGGTTTTTGCCCGCGCCTGCACCGTCGAGGCCAATGGCGATCCGGCCCTTCGGTACGACGGCGTCGAGTGCATCGGCAAGCGCCAGGCCGGCGACAAAGCCGAGCGTCGCGGCAAGGCGAAGCTCGGCATTGGTGATGACAAGCAGCGTCGCCGCCAGATTGCCTTCGGGCGTCGCCCACACACGGCCGCGGCGGCCGCGCCCGCTTTCCTGCCTCTTGGAAACGACCCACAATTTGCCCGGGTCGCCTGCCCGGGCGTGATCCAGCGCCAGCGCATTGGTGGAGCCGACGCTGTCATGCGCCTCGAGCCGGAACCCTTCCGACGCCGAGGTTGGGGCCAGCCGAAATGCCATGCCGGCTAGAAAAAGGTCTTGGCGGCGGCTTCGGCATAGGTGCCGATCGGACCGCCGATCAGCACGTAGAACAGCACGAAGGCGCCGGAGACGCCGAGCACGAGGCGCAGTTCACTGGCCATCGGCACGAAACCGCCGACCGGTTCGTCGAACCACATGATCTTGATGATGCGCAGATAGTAGTAGGCGCCCACCACCGAGGCCAGCACGCCAATGATCGCCAGCGCGTAGAGGTTGGCATTGATGGCGGCGAGGAACACGTACCATTTCCCCCAGAAGCCGGCGAGCGGCGGAATGCCGGCCAGCGAGAACATCAGGATGGTGAGGATCGTCGCCATGATCGGATTGGTCGACGACAGGCCGGCCAGATCGCTGATCTGCTCGACATTGCCTTCCTTGCGCCGCATGGCGAGGATGAAGGCGAAAGTGCCGAGCGTCATCACCAGGTAGATCAGCATGTAGATGGCAACGCCACGCACGCCGGCCTGGCTGTTGGCGGCAAGACCGACCAGCGCGTAGCCCATATGGCCGATGGAGGAATAGGCCATCAGCCGCTTGATGTTGGTCTGGCCGATGGCGGCGAAAGCGCCGAGCGCCATCGAGGCGATGGAGATGAAGACGATGATCTGCTGCCAGTCGGCGGCGATCGGCTTGAACGCGCCCATGGTGACGCGCACGATCAGCGCCATCGCCGCCATCTTGGGTGCCGCCGCCAGGAAGGCCGTTACCGGCGTCGGCGCGCCCTCATAGACGTCGGGCGTCCACATATGGAACGGCACCGCCGAGATCTTGAAGGCAAGGCCGGCCAGCACGAAGACGAGGCCGAAGACAAGACCAAGCTGGCGCTCGCCGCTGCCCAGCGCCGTGGCGATCTCTTGGAAACCGGTGTTGCCGGTGTAACCATAGACCAGGCTGATGCCATAGAGCAGCATGCCCGACGACAGCGCGCCGAGAACGAAGTACTTCAGGCCGGCCTCGGTCGAACGCAGATTGTCGCGGTTGATCGCCGCCAGCACATAGATTGCCAGCGATTGCAGTTCGAGGCCGAGATAGAGCCCGATCATGCCGTTGGCCGAGATCATCAGCATCATGCCGAGCGTGCAGAGCAGGATCAGCACCGGGTATTCGAACTTGTCGAAATGCTCCGACTTGGCAAAGCGCATCGACATGACCAGCGTCACAGCCGAACCGATCAGCGCCAGCACCTTCATGAAACGGGCGAAGGAATCCTGGATGAAGGCGTTGCCATAGGCGCTGCCCTGCCCCGTGTAAAAGATCAGCCAGGCGCCAGCGATCACCAGCACGGCGACGGCAAGGCCGGTCACGGTGTTGGCGGTGTTGGCGCGCGAATAGGCACCGACCATCAGCAGCGCCAGCGCGCCGATGGCAAGGATCAGCTCTGGCGTCGAAAGCGACAGGCTGGAGAGAAGGTCCGGCGTCATGGTTCGCAAAACCCCTGGTCAGTTCGCCGCCGCGGTCTGCGCGGCGCCGATGGATGCAGTGACATTGGTGACGAGCGACTTGACCGATTCGGCCGTCGCGTCGAAGACCGGTGCGGGATAGACGCCGAAGAAGATGACCAGCACGACCAGCGGATAGATGATGACCTTCTCGCGCGTCGACAGGTCGAGCAGGCCCTTCAGGCTGTCCTTGGTCAACGCGCCGAAGATCACCCGGCGATAGAGCCACAACGCGTAGGCGGCCGACAGGATGACGCCGGTGGCGGCGAAGAACGCCACCCAGGTGTTGACCCGGAACACGCCGAGCATGGTCAGGAACTCGCCGATGAAGCCGCTGGTGCCGGGCAGACCGACATTGGCCATGGTGAAGATCAGGAACACGGTGGCGTATTTCGGCATGTTGTTGACCAGGCCGCCATAGGCGGCGATCTCACGCGTGTGCATGCGGTCATAGATGACGCCGACGCACAGGAACAGCGCGCCGGAGACGAGGCCGTGGCTGAGCATCTGGAAGATGGCGCCCTGCACGCCTTCCTGGTTCATGGCGAAGATGCCCATGGTGACGAAGCCCATATGGGCCACCGACGAATAGGCGATCAGCTTCTTCATGTCCTCCTGCATCAGCGCCACCAGCGAGGTGTAGATGATGGCGACGACCGACAGCGCGAAGACCAGCGGCGCGAACATTTCGGACGCCAGCGGGAACATCGGCAGCGAGAAGCGCAGGAAGCCGTACCCTCCCATCTTCAAGAGGATGGCGGCCAGAATGACCGAACCGGCCGTCGGCGCCTCGACGTGCGCGTCCGGCAGCCAGGTGTGCACCGGCCACATCGGCATCTTCACCGCGAAGGAGGCGAAGAAGGCGAGCCACAGCCATGTCTGCATGTTGGCCGGGAAGTTGTGCGTCAGAAGCGTCGGGATATCCGTCGTTCCGGACTGATAGAACATCGCCATGATGGCGAGCAGCATCAGCACCGAACCGGCCAGCGTATAGAGGAAGAACTTGAACGAGGCATAGACGCGCCGCTTGCCGCCCCAGACGCCGATGATGATGAACATCGGGATCAGGCCGGCTTCGAAGAAGACGTAGAACAGCACGATATCCAGCGCGCAGAACACGCCGATCATCAGCGTCTCGAGCAGCAGGAAGGCGATCATGTAGGCCTTGACGCGCTTCTCGATCGATTCCCACGACGCCAGGATGCAGAGCGGCATCAGGAACGTCGTCAGGATGACGAACAGCATGGAAATGCCGTCGACGCCCATGTGGTAGGAGATGCCGGAGTCGAGCCAGGCGACCTTCTCGACGAACTGGAAGCCGGGCTGCGAATTGTCGAAGCCGGTCCAGATGAACAGCGAGATGATGAAGGTGAACGTCGTCGTCAACAGCGCGATGGCGCGGATGTTGCGGCGCGCGTTTTCGCTGTCATCGTTGATGAACAGGATGAGCAGCACACCAACCAACGGCAGGAAGGTGACCAGCGAGAGGATTGGCCAGGCGGTCATCAGAGCATCATCCAGGTGACGAGTGCGGCAACGCCGATCAGCATGGCGAAGGCATAGTGGTAAAGGTAGCCGGTCTGCAGCTTGACGACGCGGTTGGTGACATCGACGACACGTGCCGAAATGCCATCCGGACCAAGACCGTCAATGACGGTGCCATCGCCGGTCTTCCACAGGAAATGGCCGAGGCGCTTTGCGGGCCGCACGAACAGGAAGTCGTAGAGCTCGTCGAAATACCATTTGTTGAGCAGGAAGGCGTAGAGCCCGCGATGCTGCGCGGCGAGGTTCACCGGCATTTCCGGCGAGCGGATGTAGAACTTCCAGGCCAGCGCGAAGCCGATCAGCATGGCGATGAAGGGCGACAGCTCGACCCACAGCGGCAGTTCGTGGATCTCGTGCAGGATGTGGTTGTCCGGCAGCGTGAACAGCGACGCCTTCCAGAACTCGGCATAGCCCTCGCCGATGAAGGCGCCGTGGAAGATGATGCCGGCAAACAGCGCGCCGGCGGCCAGGATGAACAGCGGCACCAGCATCACCGGCGGCGATTCGTGGACATGGTGCATCACCTCGTGGCTTGCCCGCGGCTTGCCGTGGAAGGTCATGAAGATCAGCCGCCAGGAGTAGAAGGAGGTGAAACAGGCGGCGATGACCAGGGCCACGAAGGCGAGGCCGGCAACCGAATTGTGGCCGGCAAAGGCGCTCCCGATGATGGCATCCTTGGAGAAGAAGCCGGCGGTGCCGATGACCGTCACCGGAATGCCGACGCCGGTCAGCGCCAGCGTGCCGATCACCATCATCCAGTAGGTGGTCGGGATCAGCTTCCGCAGGCCGCCCATCTTGCGCATGTCCTGCTCGTCGGAGACGGCATGGATCACCGAGCCCGAGCCGAGGAACAGCAGCGCCTTGAAGAAGGCATGCGTGAACAGGTGGAAGATCGCCGCGCCATAGGCGCCGACGCCGAGCGCGACGAACATGTAGCCGAGCTGCGAGCAGGTCGAATAGGCGATGACGCGCTTGATGTCGTTCTGGACGAGACCGACGGTCGCCGCGAAGAAGGCGGTGAAGGCGCCGATGAAGGTCACGACCGTCAGCGCCGAATGCGACAGCTCGAACAGCGGCGACAGGCGCGCCAGCATGAACACGCCAGCCGTCACCATGGTGGCGGCATGGATCAGCGCGGACACCGGCGTCGGGCCCTCCATGGCGTCCGGCAGCCAGGTGTGCAGCGGCACCTGCGCCGACTTGCCCATCGCGCCCATGAACAGCAGCAGGCAGACGACGGTCATTGCCGCCTGCTTGTCCAGCGCATGGCCGAGGAAGGTCAGCACGGCAGCACCCTGCGGGGCGCCTTCGGCGGGGATGAACGTCGCCGCATTGGCGAAGATGGTGCCGAGATTGACCGAGCCGAACAGCACGAACAGGCCGAATATGCCGAGCGCGAAGCCGAAATCGCCGACGCGGTTGACGACGAAGGCCTTGATGGCGGCGGCGTTGGCCGACGGCTTCTTGTACCAGAAACCAATCAGCAGGTAAGAAGCGAGGCCCACCCCTTCCCAGCCGAAGAACATCTGCACCAGATTGTCGGCCGTCACCAGCATCAGCATGGCGAAGGTGAACAGCGACAGATAGGCGAAGAAGCGCGGCCGGTTCGGATCGTGGTGCATGTAGCCGATCGAATAGATGTGAACCAGCGCCGACACGGTGTTGACCACCACCAGCATCACCACCGTCAGCGTGTCGATCCTCAGCGCCCAGGATGCTTCGAGCCCGCCGGACTGGATCCAGCGCAGCACCGGTACGGTGAACACCTCGCCATGGCCGAAGCCGACGCTGAAGAAGGCGATCCACGACAGCACCGCCGCGATCACCAGGAAACCGGAGGTGATGTATTCGGACGCCTTGGCGCCGAGCGACGTGCCGAACAGGCCGACGATCAGGAAGCCGAGCAGTGGAAGGAAGACGATGGCCTGGTACATGGTGGTTCCGTCAACCCTTCATCATGTTCACGTCTTCGACCGCGATCGAGCCGCGGTTGCGGAAGAAGACGACGAGAATGGCAAGTCCGATGGCAGCCTCGGCGGCCGCGACCGTCAGCACGAACAGCGCGAACACCTGGCCGACCAGATCGCCGAGCGAGGCCGAGAAGGCGACGAAGTTGATGTTGACCGCAAGCAGGATCAGCTCGATCGACATCAGGATGACGATGACGTTCTTGCGGTTAAGGAAGATGCCGAACACGCCGAGCGTGAACAGGATCGCCGATACGGTCAGATAATGCGCGATGCCGACAACCATCTCAGAGTCCCTCGCCCGTCTTGACCTTGCGGATTTCCATGCCGGTCGCCGGCGTGCGGCCGACCTGGGCTGCGATCGACTGCCGCTTGACCCCTTCCTTGTGGCGCAGCGTCAGCACGATGGCGCCGATCATGGCGACCAGCAGGATGAGGCCCGAAATCTGGAAGTAGTAGAGGTAGTCCGTATAGAGGATGTCGCCGAGTGCGGCCGTGTTCGAACGCGTAGCGAGATCCGGGATGGGTTTCGAGACCGTCGAGGCAAGCTGCGGCGCGAATGTGTAGCCGCCGAGCACGATGATCAGTTCCGCCGCCAGGATCAGCCCCACCAGCGCACCGACCGGCGCGTATTGCAGGGCGCCGCTCTTCAGTTCGGCGAAATCGACGTCGAGCATCATGACGACGAACAGGAACAGCACCATCACCGCGCCGACATAGACGACGAGCAGGATCATCGCCAGGAACTCGGCGCCCGTCAGCATGAACAGGCCGGCGGCGTTGAAGAAGGTCAGGATCAGGAACAGCACCGAATGCACGGGGTTGCGCGACGAAATGACCATGAACGCCGACGCCACCGCGATAAAGGCGAAGAGGTAGAAAAAGGCCGCCTCTAGTCCACTCAACATGGGGTTCCCCCGGGTTCCTGTCCGAACATGACGCTCGCGTCCTGCCCGATCTTGCTTGCCGCCGCCTCCGGTCGGCAAGTTTCGTTGTGTCCTAGCCCATGTTCCGATCGGGTTGAAAGACCCGATCGACAGAAACATGGGCCACTGTGAATTCCGGAGGATGATCTGGTCCGAAAAGTCTGCAACTTTCGGGATCATCCTCTGGACGAGGCCCCTCGCCCCGTCCATGCGTCAAATATCAGCGATACGGCGAGTCCAGCGAGATGTTGCGCGCCAGTTCGCGCTCCCACCGGTCGCCATTCGCCAACAGCCTGTCCTTGTCGTAGTAGAGTTCCTCGCGCGTCTCCGTCGCGAATTCGAAATTCGGCCCTTCGACGATGGCGTCGACCGGGCAGGCCTCCTGGCAGAAGCCGCAATAGATGCACTTCACCATGTCGATGTCGTAACGCACCGTGCGGCGCGTGCCGTCATTGCGGCGCGGGCCGGCCTCGATGGTGATCGCTTGGGCCGGGCAGATCGCCTCGCACAATTTGCAGGCAATGCAACGTTCCTCGCCGTTGGGGTAGCGGCGCAAGGCGTGCTCGCCACGAAAGCGCGGGCTGGTCGGCCCCTTCTCGTGCGGATAGTTGATCGTTTCCTTTGGCGCGAAGAACTGGCGCATCGACAGGAAGAAGGCGCTGACGAAATCCTGCAGCAGCAGCGATTTTGCGGCCTGGGACAGAGCGGACATCACGCAAACCCCGTGATCTTGAGGAAGGCTGCGGTGGCGACCACCATGAACAGCGAAATCGGCAGGAACACTTTCCAGCCGAGCCGCATCAGCTGGTCGTAGCGGTAGCGCGGCACGAACGCCTTCACCATGGAGATGCCGAAGAACACGAAGCAGACTTTCAGCACGAACCAGATGACGCCCGGCACCCAGGTGAACGGCGCGAAGTCGAAGGGCGGCAGCCAGCCGCCGAGGAACAGGATGGTGGCCAGCGCACACATCAGCACGATGGCGACATACTCGCCGAGGAAGAACAGCAGGAACGGCGTCGATGAATATTCGACCATGTGGCCGGCGACCAGTTCCGATTCGGCTTCGACAAGGTCGAAAGGCGGGCGATTCGTCTCGGCCAGCGCCGAGATGAAGAAGATGATGAACATCGGGAACAATGCCAGCCAGTTCCAGTCGAGGAAGGTGTTGGGCAGGCCAAGCCGCGTGCCGAGCCCGTCATGCTGCGACAGCACGATGTCGGACAGGTTGAGCGAGCCGGCGGTGAGCAGCACGGTGACGATGACGAAGCCAATCGAGACTTCGTAGGACACCATCTGCGCCGCGGAACGCAGCGCGCCGAGGAATGGATATTTCGAATTGGACGCCCAGCCGCCCATGATCACGCCATAGACCTCGAGCGAGGAGATGGCGAAAACATAAAGAATGCCGACATTGATGTTGGCGATCGCCCAGCCCTGACTGACCGGAATGACCGCCCAGGCCGAGATCGCCAGCACCGCGGACACCAGCGGTGCCAGCAGGAAGACGCCCTTGTTGGCGCCGGACGGGATGATCGGTTCCTTGAAGACGAACTTCAGCAGGTCGGCGAAGGCTTGCAGCGTGCCCCAGGGGCCGACGACGTTCGGACCGCGGCGCAGCTGCACCGCCGCCCATATCTTGCGGTCGGCGTAGAGGATGTAGGCGACGAAGACCAGCAGCACGACGATCAGCACGACCGACTTGAGAAGGATCAGCAGCGCCGGCAGCACGTAGAAGGAGAAGAAGGTGTCCATGCTTATTCCGCCGCCTGCTTGAAGCCGCTCTTGGCCAGCGCCGAGCATTCCGCCATCACGGCCGATGCCCGCGCGATCGGGTTGGTCAGGTAGAAATCCTTGACCGGCGAGGTGAAGGTGCCCTTGTTCAGCCGCCCGCCGAGCTTCGCCACCCTGGCGATGTCCTCGGCATTGCCGGCCGCGACCTGGTCGATGCGGGCCAGATGCGGATACTCGCCGTAGAGCTTGGCGCGCAGCTGCGGCAGCGAATCGAACGGCAGCTTCTTGCCCAGCACATCCGACAGCGCCCTGACGATCGCCCAGTCTTCGCGGGCATCGCCGGGTGCGAAGCCAGCGCGGTTGGTCTGCTGCACGCGGCCTTCGGTGTTGACATAAGTGCCCGACTTTTCGGTGTAGGCAGCGCCCGGCAGGATGACGTTGGCGCGGTGCGCTCCGGCGTCGCCATGGGTGCCGATATAGACCACGAAGGCGCCACCGGTCTTGCCCATGTCGATCTCGTCGGCGCCGAGCAGGAACAGCACGTCCATCTCGCCCAGCATGCCGGCAACGCTCTTGCCGCCCTCGCCCGGCACGAAGCCGAGATCAAGACCGCCGACGCGCCCAGCCGCGTTGTGCAGCACGGCAAAGCCGTTCCAGTCCGCCCTTGCGGCGTTGACGGCCGTGCTAAGCTTCGCCGCCTGGCCGAGCACGGCGGCACCATCGGCGCGTGCCAACGCGCCCTGGCCGACGATGATCAGCGGATGCGTCGCCTTCTTCAGCGTCTGGAAGAACTTGCCATTGCCGTCGGCCAGATCCTTGAGCGAATCCGGCCCGGCACCCAGCTGTTCATACTCGTAGCGCGTGTCGCCGATATCGCCGATGACGCCGACCGGCAGGTTGCCAACCCGCCAGCGCTTGCGGATGCGGGCATTGAGCACGGAGGCTTCATAGCGCGGATTGGCGCCGATGATCAGCACCGCGTCGGCCTGCTCGATGCCTTCGATGGTCGGGTTGAAGATGTAGCTGGCCCGGCCGAGCGCCGGATCGAGTGCCGCCCCGTCCTGACGACAGTCGGTGTTCTTCGAACCAAGCGAAGCCATCAGCAGCTTCAGCGCGTAGATTTCCTCGACCGCGGCGAGATCGCCGGATATGGCGCCGATCTTGTCGGGTGCCGCCTTCGATACCGCGTCCTTGATCGCCGAAAAAGCCTCGGCCCAGCTCGCGGGAACCAGCTTGCCGTCCTTGCGCACATAGGGGCGGTCGAGGCGCTGCGTGCGCAGACCGTCCCAGATGAAGCGGGTCTTGTCGGAGATCCACTCCTCGTTCACCTGCTCGTTAACGCGCGGCAGGATGCGCATCACTTCGCGGCCCCGGCTGTCGACACGGATCGCCGAGCCGACGGCGTCCATCACGTCGATGGATTCGGTCTTGCTCAGCTCCCACGGCCGCGCCTGGAAGGCGAACGGCTTCGAGGTCAGCGCGCCGACGGGGCAAAGGTCGATGACGTTGCCCTGCAGCTCCGAGGTCATCGCCTGTTCGAGGTAGGTGGTGATCTCGGCATCCTCGCCGCGGCCGATCAGGCCGAGCTCGGAGATGCCGGCGACCTCGGTGGTGAAGCGGACGCAGCGCGTGCAATGGATGCAGCGGTTCATCACCGTCTTGACCAACGGGCCGATATACTTGTCTTCGACAGCGCGCTTGTTCTCTTTATAGCGCGAGGAATCGACGCCAAAGGCCATCGCCTGGTCCTGCAGGTCGCACTCGCCGCCCTGGTCGCAGATCGGGCAATCCAGCGGATGGTTGATCAGCAGGAATTCCATCACGCCTTCGCGGGCCTTCTTGACCATCGGCGTGTTGGTGAAGATTTCCGGCGGCTCGCCATTTGGGCCGGGACGCAGGTCGCGCACGCCCATGGCGCAGGAGGCCTGCGGCTTGGGCGGCCCGCCCTTCACCTCGACCAGGCACATGCGGCAGTTGCCGGCGATCGACAGCCGCTCATGGAAGCAGAAGCGCGGCACTTCCGCGCCTGCGTCCTCGGCCGCCTGCAGCAGCGTATAGTGGTCGGGTACAGTGATCTCTTTCCCGTCGACCTTGAGCTTTGCCATTCGCCTCAAACCCCTGCGGATTTCCCGCAATCTCTTTTTCCGGGCGCGATCGAAACCGCGTCCCGCATTTCATTCACTTCTTGACGGCGAGCGCCGCCGCCTGGGCAGTCCAATCGTCGCGGCCGATGCGGCCGGAGAGCGACAGATAGTCCTCGACCCAGGCAACCTCTTCCTGCGTCCATGCCGCGATCTGGGCATACGTCCAGATGCCGAGGCCGTTCAGCACCTTCTCCAGCTTCGGGCCGACGCCCGATATCGCCTTGAGGTCCGACGGCTTCGCCGGCTTGTCCATGGCCTTGGGCTGCCTGTAATCCTCCGGCATCAACCCGGCCGGAACCGCGCCCGCCATTGGGCCGGCATCGACGACTGGCGCCGTGTCGGCTGCCTCCCTGGCGACCATGTCGGTCACATCCTGCGCGAAGGACTGGGCTTCGGCGATCAAGGTCTTGGTCGCCGCGCGCGCCTTGGAGTCGTTTCTTTCCATCTCCGACAAGCGCTCGGTGCGCGCCTCGAAGTCGTCGACAATCGGCTGCAGCAGCCGCTGCGAGGCTTCGGCCGCGCCCGAAAGCGCGCCCATCCAGACGCCGAAAGCGTGGTTGGCGAGCCCAATGCCGAGCGCCGACATGGCCGCAACGCCAGCGACAGGGTGCGCGAGAAGGTTGACGGCGCTCGCCATCTCCTTCGGCATCATCCTGGTCAGGTCCTGGTTCATCTTCTCGAGCTGGTCCAAATTGGGCATCAATGGGTGGGGTGTCGAATACGGCGCCATAGATATCTCCTGGTCGTTTGTTCGTTCGCCCGCCCCGGCTTTCTCGCTTCAGGCTTTCGCCCGCATTCCCGAATTCGTCTATTCCGCCGCCACCATCACCGGCTCGGCCCGATGCGCGTTGCGCGAAAACTCGTCGATCCGCCGCTCCACCTCGCCGCGGAAATGCCGCATCAGGCCCTGGATCGGCCAGGCCGCCGCGTCGCCCAGCGCGCAGATCGTGTGGCCTTCGACCTGCTTGGTGACGTCGAGCAGCATGTCGATCTCGCGCTTCTGCGCCTCACCGCGCACCAGCCGCTCCATAACCCGCCACATCCAGCCGGTGCCTTCGCGGCACGGCGTGCACTGGCCGCAGCTCTCATGCTTGTAGAAATAGGAAAGCCGCGCGATCGCCTTCACGACATCGGTCGACTTGTCCATGACAATGACAGCCGCCGTGCCGAGGCCGGACTTGAGGTCGCGCAACGCGTCGAAATCCATCGGCGTGTCGATGATCTGCTCGGCCGGCACCAGCGGCACCGAGGCGCCGCCCGGGATGACCGCGAGCAGATTGTCCCAGCCGCCGCGAATGCCGCCGCAATGCGTCTCGATCAGCTCGCGGAACGGGATCGACATCGCCTCTTCGACGGTGCACGGGTTGTTGACGTGGCCGGAGACGCAGAACAGCTTGGTGCCGACATTGTTCGGCCGGCCGAAGGACGAGAACCAGGCGGCCCCGCGACGCAGGATAGTCGGCGCCACCGCGATCGATTCGACATTGTTGACGGTGGTCGGGCAGCCATAGAGGCCGACATTGGCCGGGAATGGCGGCTTCAGCCGGGGCTGGCCCTTCTTGCCTTCCAGGCTTTCGAGCAGCGCCGTCTCCTCGCCGCAGATATAGGCGCCGGCGCCGTGATGCATGTAGATGTCGAAGTCGTAGCCGGACGTGTTGTTCTTGCCGATCAGCTTGGCTTCGTAAGCCTCGTCGATGGCCCGCTGCAGTGCCTCGCGCTCGCGGATGAACTCGCCGCGCACATAGATGTAGGCGGCAATCGCGCCCATCGCGAAACCGGCGAGCAGCGCACCCTCGACCAGCGTGTGCGGATCATTGCGCAGGATGTCGCGGTCCTTGCAGGTGCCGGGCTCGGATTCGTCGGCATTGATGACGAGGTAGCTCGGCCGGCCGTCGCTCTGCTTGGGCATGAACGACCATTTCAGGCCCGTCGGGAAGCCGGCGCCGCCGCGTCCGCGCAGGCCAGACGCCTTCATCTCGTTGACGATCCAGTCGCGCCCCTTGGCAACGATGCCGGGCGTGTTGTCCCAGGCGCCGCGCGCCATCGCGCCGGCCAGCGACTTGTCGAAGAGGCCGTAGATGTTGGTGAAGATACGGTCTTTGTCCTGGAGCATTTTTCGTCCCTCAGACCGGCTTCTTGCCGAAGACGCGGATGTATTCGGCGACGCCACCCTTGGCGAGCGCCTTGGCCTGCTTGACCCAGTCGTCGCGCTCGATACGGCCTTGGAAAGAGAGGTAGCCATCCACCCACTCGCGCTCGGCCTTCTTCCACGACGCGACCTGCGCGAAGGTGAAGATGCCCAGCGTATGCAGGATGCCCTCGATCTTCGGGCCTACGCCGGAGATCAGCTTGAGATCGTCGACCAGCGCCGGTCTGTCTACACCAGCCGGACGGTTCTTGTCTTCCAGCGACGGCTTGGCCGCAGCCTTCGCGGCTGGCGCCTTGGTTTCCGGGGCCTTGTAAGCAGCGGCAGGCTCGGCCTTGGTCTTGGGACCGTTGCGCTGCTTGGAGACCTGCTCGACCTCTGGAGCGGACGTGTTGGCATTGGCGGCCGAATGCAGCGGTGCGGCCACACTCGCCGCCTTTTCAGCCGCCGGCGCGACCTTGGTCTTTGATGGCGTCTTCAAGGCCGGGCTGGTTTCAGGAGCATCCGTCTTCGGCTTGCTGGCATTCGAAGGCGCCACCGGTGCGGCTGCGGCCGAAGCGGTGGCAGCAGCTGGCGCCGCGTCCTTGGCGGCCTTGGTGGCTGCCTTGGCTTCCTTGTCGCGGGTCGACTTGAGGATCGCCTTTTCGCTCTTCAACGTCGTCAGGCCAGAGGCCGGCTCCGAGCCGGTGCGGCCGTTCTGTGGTCCCGGAGCCACCGAGGCACCCTTGCCGGCGCCGTAGAGATCGATGATTTCGGCAAGCCGTTCCGGCGTCAGATCCTCGAATGTGTCCTTGAAGATCATCACCATCGGCGCGTTGACGCAGGCGCCGAGGCATTCGACCTCTTCCCACGACAAGGTGCCCTTGTCGTTGGTGTGGAACTGGTCGTGATGGATCTTCGTGCGGCACACATCCATCAGCGCTTCGGAGCCGCGCAGCATGCAGGGCGTGGTTCCGCAGACCTGGATATGGGCGCGCGTGCCGACCGGGTTCAGCTGATACTGCGTGTAGAAAGTCGCGACCTCGAGCCCGCGAATCCGAGGCATGCCGAGCATGTCCGAAATCGTCTCGATCGCCGCCTTCGTCACCCAGCCTTCCTGCTCCTGCGCCAGCATCAGCAGCGGGATGATCGCAGACTGCTCACGGCCCTTCGGGTACTTCTTGATCCATTGCTTCGCCGCTGCCGCGTTCGCCCGGTTGAAGGCGAAGGAGGCTGGCTGGACACTGGCTTCTGCGAGACGGCGGACTGACATTTAGCGATCGACCTCACCAAACACGATGTCGAGGGAGCCGAGAACGGCGGTGACGTCGGCCAGCATGTGGCCGCGGCAGAGGAAATCCATGGCTTGCAGATGCGCGAAGCCTGGCGCGCGCAGCTTGCAGCGGTAGGGCTTGTTGGAGCCGTCGGAGACCAGATAGACGCCGAACTCGCCCTTCGGCGCCTCGACGGCGGCATAGACCTCGCCGGCCGGCACGCGGTAGCCCTCGGTGTAGAGCTTGAAATGATGGATCAGCGCTTCCATCGAGCGCTTCATCGCCACACGCTTCGGCGGCACGACCTTGCCGTCGAGGTTCGAAACCGGGCCGGTGCTTTCCTTGCCGAGCAAAAGATCGACGCACTGGCGCATGATCTTGGCCGACTGGCGCATTTCTTCCATGCGCACGAGGTAGCGGTCGAAGCAGTCGCCGTTCTTGCCGATCGGAATGTCGAAGTCCATTTCCGAATAGCATTCGTAGGGCTGCGACTTGCGCAGGTCCCAAGGGGCGCCCGAACCACGCACCATGACGCCCGAAAAGCCCCAGGCCCAGGCATCGGCCAGCGAAACGATGCCGATATCGACATTGCGCTGCTTGAAGATGCGATTGCCGGTCAAAAGCGCGTCGAGGTCGTCGATCGACTTCAGGAATGGGTCGATCCACTTGCCGATGTCCTCGACCAGCTTCTGCGGCAGGTCCTGGTGGACGCCGCCGGGACGGAAATAGGCGGCGTGCATGCGCGAGCCGGAGGCGCGCTCATAGAACACCATCAGCTTTTCGCGCTCGACGAAGCCCCACAGCGGCGGCGTCAGCGCACCGACGTCCATCGCCTGCGTCGTCACATTGAGGATGTGCGACATGATGCGGCCGATTTCGCAGTAGAGCACGCGGATCAGCTGGCCGCGCTTCGGCACTTCGATGCCGAGCAGACGCTCGGCCGCCAGCGCGAAGGCATGCTCCTGGTTCATCGGCGCGCAATAATCGAGCCGGTCAAGATAGGGCACCGCCTGCAGATAGGTCTTGGCCTCGATCAGCTTTTCCGTACCGCGATGCAGCAGCCCGATATGCGGATCGACACGATCGACGACTTCGCCGTCGAGCTCCAGCACGAGGCGCAAAACGCCATGCGCCGCCGGATGTTGCGGACCGAAATTGATGTTGAAGTTGCGGACGGAGGTTTCAGCCATTCTGGCGCCTCAATTCGTCTTGGCTTTTTCATCGCCCGGCAGGACGTAATCCGTCCCTTCCCATGGCGAGAGAAAATCGAAATTGCGGAATTCCTGCTTGAGCTCGACCGGCTCGTAGATGACGCGCTTGGACTCGTCGTCGTAGCGCACCTCGACGAAGCCGGTGAGCGGGAAATCCTTGCGCAGCGGATGGCCTTCGAAACCGTAATCGGTCAACAGGCGGCGCAGGTCGGGATGGCCCGAGAACAGCACCCCATAGAGATCGTAGGTCTCGCGCTCGAACCAGTCGGCGCCGGGATAGACGCCGGTGATCGACGGCACCATCGTCTCCTCGTCGGCCTGCACCTTGACCCGGATGCGCACATTCTGCTTCGGCGACAACAGGTGATAGACGACATCGAAGCGCTTGGCCCGCGACGGATAGTCGGCGCCGCAGACGTCGATGATCGAGATGAACTGGCAGCGCGCATCGTCGCGCAGGAAGGTCATCACCTCGACCAGGTCGCGCGGCTCGACATGGACGGTGAGTTCGCCATAGGCGATCGCCGTGTCATTCACGCGGCCGATCAGCTTCTCGCCGAGATAGGTCGACAGTTCGCTCAGGGATGCGGTCATGGATTTACCGTTCGATCGTGCCGGTGCGGCGGATCTTCTTCTGCAGCAGAAGAATGCCGTAGAGCAGCGCTTCGGCGCTCGGCGGACAGCCGGGCACATAGATGTCGACCGGCACGATGCGGTCGCAGCCGCGCACCACCGAATAGGAATAATGGTAGTAGCCGCCGCCATTGGCGCAGGAGCCCATCGAAATAACGTAGCGCGGCTCCGGCATCTGGTCGTAGACCTTGCGCAGCGCCGGCGCCATCTTGTTGGTCAGCGTACCGGCGACTATCATGATGTCGGACTGGCGCGGAGACGCGCGCGGCGCGACACCGAACCGCTCCGAATCGTAGCGCGGCATCGAGGTGTGGATCATCTCGACCGCGCAGCAGGCAAGGCCGAAGGTCATGAACATCAGCGAGCCGCTGCGCGCCCAGGTGATCAGCGCCTCGGTCGAGGTGACGAGAAAGCCCTTGTCGGCCAGCTCGTTGTTGATCTCGAGGAAAAAGGGATCGTCCTCCCCAACCGGCCTGCCGGTGTTGGGATCGATCAGGCCCTTGGGCTTCGGCGCGATGAGCGTGCCGGAACTGTCGTTCAATCCCATTCCAGCGCTCCTTTTTTCCATTCATAGGCAAAGCCGATGGTCAGCACCGCCAAAAAGACCATCATCGACCAGAAACCGAGCATGCCGATCTTCGAGAACGACACCGCCCAGGGAAACAGGAAGGCGACTTCCAGATCGAAGATGATGAACAGGATCGACACCAGGTAGAAACGGATGTCGAATTTCATGCGGGCGTCGTCGAACGAGTTGAAGCCGCACTCGTAGGCGGATAGCTTTTCGGGATCGGGATTGCGGTAGGCCACCAGGAAGGGTGCGGCCAGCAGCGCCAGGCCGACAACCAGCGCCACGCCGATGAACAGGACGATGGGCAGGTACGAACTGATAAGTGCGTTCATGCAGCGGCTTTCCGTTGGCGCCAATCCATTCTGATTACAGCACCGGACCCTAATGCGGAAGCGTGACAGTTTAACCGCTGAACCGTTTTAAGGGCCTATGCTGCAACGCGGCGAGGGTTAGCGCAGCACTTCCGGCGAAGCAAGTCAAACCTTGTTCAAAACGTGGTGCTGGATGGCATATACGGGGAAACTGGTCCGATCCGCTCCTGTTTGATTTCCTTCATTTTTTACTCCACTTTTCTCTCCTGACATGGTTGCCGCCAAATCCCTGCTAGCATGGGCTGGAATCACCCATCGGACCCTCGGCTGAAACGCCCTCAGAGTAATACCTGCATGAAGGAAAATATCTCGCTCGCCACAGCCCGGCGTATCGCACTCGCCGCTCAGGGTTTTCTCGATCCCCGCCCAAATGGCACGCCCGACCGCCGCCACTTCGCCCGCGTGCTTGCCCGCACCGGCTTGCTGCAGATCGATTCCGTCAGCGCTGTCGTGCGCGCTCATTATATGCCGCTCTATTCGCGCCTTGGCCCCTACCCGCTCGCTCTGCTGGACAACGCCGCCGTGACCCGCAAGCGCACGGTCTTCGAATATTGGGCGCATGAGGCCTCATTCCTGCCGGTCGAGACCTACCCGCTGATGCGCTGGCGCATGCAGCGGGCCGAACGCGGCGACGAGATGTATTCGGGCCTGGCCAAATGGGGCCGCGAGCACGCCGCCTATATAGAAGAGATCTACCGTGCGGTCCTCGAGCGCGGCCCGATCGCCGCTTCGGCACTGGAAGGCCAGAAAGGCTCGGGCGGCTGGTGGGGCTGGAGCCATGCCAAGCACGCCTTCGAATGGCTGTTCTGGGCCGGCCGCATCACCACTGCGCACCGCCGTGGCTTCGAGCGCTTCTATGACCTGCCCGAGCGCGTGCTGCCGCAGGCGATCCTCGATCTGCCGGTGCCGGCCGCCGAGGACGCACACCGCGAACTGCTGCGCATTTCCGCTCGTGCCCATGGCATCGCGACATCAGGCGATTTGCGCGACTATTTCCGCCTGTCGCCGGCCGACATGAAGGGCCGGCTGGAGGAGCTGGTTGAAACGGGCGAGTTGCTGCCGGTGCGTGTCCAAGGCTGGGACAAGCCGGCTTACCTTCACAAGGATGCCCGCATCCCCCGAAAAATCGAGGCGCGCGCGCTGCTGGCGCCGTTCGATCCGGTCGTCTTCGAGCGCGCGCGCACCGAGCGGCTGTTCGATTTCCGCTACCGCATCGAGATCTACACGCCGGCAGACAAGCGCCAATACGGCTACTATGTCCTGCCGTTCCTGCTCGGCGACAGGATCGTCGCCCGCGTCGACCTCAAGGCTGACCGGCCGGCAAGCATACTGCGCGTCCATGCCGCTTATGCGGAACCAGGCGCGCCGCCGCAAACCGCCGCCGAACTGTTCGAAGAGCTGAAGCAGATGCAGGGCTGGCTAGGCCTCGAACGCATCGAAGTGACGCCGGCGGGCGACCTCGGACAGCCACTTGCCGACATTGCCGCGTCGTAGACGTGCGTTGACACGGCTGTCCCTACAAGCCTAAATCCGGTCCAGACGGTCTCCTCTCGGCAAAGGGAGGAGCCAAGAGGGAATGCGGTGCGGGATCGCAAGATTTCAAATCCGCGGCTGTCCCCGCAACTGTAAGCGACGAGCCTGGGCCGAAAACCACTGGGATGTTCCCGGGAAGGCGGCACCCGAGGCGATGACCCGCGAGCCAGGAGACCTGCCGTCTGAGAGATAAAGAATCCGATCGCCTGGCGGGTTTTCCGGGCAAGGAGCCTGATTTGGAACGCGACAGCAGTTTTTCGGCTGAGACAGCGGACATATTGTCCGGTGACGCCTTGACCGGCGTTACCGTGATCGTCTGCGCCTCCTGTCGCGACGAAACCGGTTCCGACGCCCATCCCCGTGCCGGCGAGATGCTCGCGCAGGACACGCGCCGCGCCGCCTCTGGCGAAGATATCCGCATCCGCAGCGTCGAATGCCTCGGCAATTGCAAGCGCCGGCTGAGCGCCGCGATCCTGCGCGACGGCTGCTGGAGTTACGTCTTCGGCGACCTGACCACGACCAGCGGCGCCGACCTCATCACCGGCGCGAAACTCTTCGCCACCTCGACGGATGGCCTCATCCCATGGCGAGGCCGTCCCGATTCCCTCAAGCGCGGCCTCGTGGCCCGCATTCCTCCCCTCGACACGCTGAAGGACCAGATATGACAGCCTCCGTCTCCCGCGTTCCCTGCACTGTCGTCACCGGCTTCCTCGGCGCCGGCAAGACGACGCTGATCCGCCATCTCCTGGAAAACGCCGGCGGCAAGCGTATCGCCATCATCGTCAACGAGTTCGGCGACATCGGCATCGACGGCGAGATCCTGAAGGGCTGCGGCATCGACACCTGCCCGGAGGAAAACATCGTCGAATTGGCCAATGGCTGCATCTGCTGCACCGTCGCCGACGATTTCGTGCCGGCGCTCGACCAGATCCTGTCGCTGACGCCGAAGGTGGACCACATCCTGATCGAGACCTCCGGCCTGGCTTTGCCCAAGCCGCTGGTCCAGGCCTTCCAGTGGCCGTCGGTCAAGAGCCGCGTGACCGTCGATGGCGTCATCGCGGTGGTCGACGGCCCGGCGCTGGCCGAAGGCCGCGTCGCCAACGACATGGACGCCTTGCAGGCGCAGCGCGCCAAGGACGAGACGCTCGACCACGACGACCCGGTCGAGGAAGTGTTCGAGGACCAGATCGCCTGCGCTGACCTCATCATCCTGTCGAAAAGCGACCTGATGGACGCCGCCGGTTCGGCCCGCGCCAACGCCATCGTCAACGAGCACGCCGCCCGTGCCGTGAAAATCCTGCCGGCGTCTCACGGCAAGGTCGATCCCTCCATACTGCTCGGGCTCGGTCTCGCCGTCGAGGACGACATCGAGAACCGCAAGTCCCATCATGACGGTGCATTCGACCACGAGCATGACGACTTCGATACGTTCATCGTCGACATTCCCTCGATTGCCAATCCGGACGAGCTGGCCAAGCGCGTCGCCACCGCTGCCGAGGAAGAAAACGTGCTGCGCGTGAAAGGTTTCGTCGAGGTCGGCGGCAAGCCGATGCGGCTTTTGCTTCAGGCCGTCGGGCCGCGCGTCAATCACTACTATGACCGCGCCTGGACCGTCGCGGACGACCGCCGCTCGCGCCTCGTCGTCATCGGCCTGAAGGGGCTGAACCGCCCGGCGATCGAGCGTATCCTCGCCGGCTGATTTCGGACACGAGCCGCGATGCACATCCTCACCACGACCTCCGCCTCGCTCGACGACCTCGCCGAGCCGGTCGATCTGCGGCAGACGCCGGCGGATGTCGTGGCACTGTCCTTCACCGACAGCGATCTCGCCGGATTGGCGGCAGCGTGGAAGTCCGACGCCGGTCGCCTGCCTGCGATGCGGCTGGCCGCACTGCGCGACCTGCGCCATCCGATGTCCGTCGACCTCTGGGTCGACAGCGTCGCCCGCCACGCCAAGGTCATCCTCGTTCGCATTCTCGGCGGCTACGACTGGTGGCGCTATGGCTGCGACCAGCTTGCCTCGATAGCCCGCGACCGCGGCATAAAACTGGCGCTGCTGCCCGGCGAGTGCCGCGACGAGGATCTTCGCCTGATCGAGGCCTCGACGCTGCCGCGCGACGAGCTTGACGGCCTGCTCGACTATTTTCGCGAGGGCGGCCCGGCGAATATGAGCGCGCTGGTGCACCGGCTTGCACGGTTGGCGGGATCGGATGCGGCTGTCGCCGAACCAGTCGCGGTTCCGAAGGCTGGGTTTTACGCGCCGGGACATGGCGTCATGGAGCCCGGCCTACCCCTCCCCTTCGAGGGAGAGGGAAACGTCGTGCCCATCCTGTTCTATCGCTCGATGCTGCTCGCCGCCGATGTCGCGCCCATCGATGCCCTTTTTGAAGCGCTGCGGCAGCGCGGCATGCGCCCGGCCCCCATTTTCGTCTCCAGCCTGAAAGACCCGGCCTCGCTGGCGTTCGTCGAGACCGCGCTCGCCGCGCTGAAACCCGCCGCCATCATCACCGCGACCGCTTTCGCCTCCGGCGCCGAACCCGGCATCGAAACCCTGTTCGACCGCACCGGCGTGCCAGTCTTCCAGGTCATCGTCGCCACCACCCGCCGCGACATCTGGGAGACCAACCAGCGTGGACTGGCACCCGCCGACCTCGCCATGCATGTCGTGCTGCCCGAGTTGGACGGCCGCATCCTTGCCGGCGCGATTTCCTTCAAGGGCGAGAGCGAGACTGATCCCGCGCTTGGTCACCGCGCCTTCGCCAACCGGCCAGAAGCGGATCGCGTAGCGCAAGTGGCGAACCGCGTCGCGGCCTTCATCAGGCTGCAGCAGGCCCCTCGCGCCGAACGCAAGCTCGCCATTCTCATCCCGGACTATCCAAGCGCTCCTGGTCGCACCGGCTATGCCGTCGGCCTCGACGTGCCGTCCAGCGTGCTGGCGATGCTGCACGATCTGAGGGAACAGGGCTACGCCGTTGAGGGGATTCCGCAAACGTCGCGCGAGCTGCTGGATTTGCTGGAACGCGGCAATGACGGGCTGGGGCTGTGGGACTATCTGGACTTCTCAAAGGGCCTTCCGGTTGAGGCAATAGCTGCGGTCGAGGCTGCGTGGGGCGCTGCCGATACTTCACCCTCCCCCTTGTGGGGAGGGTCGGTTCGCGACATTCGCAAAACGGATGGCGCGAAACGGGGTGGGGGTAGCGGCGCACCGCCCCCATCCGGCCCTGCGGGCCACCCTCACCACAAGGGGGAGGGTAAGAGCGCGTTTCCCTTCCGCGCCGCGACCTTCGGCAACATCACCGTCGCGCTCGCCCCCGATCGCGGCCGTTCCGCCGACCGCCGCGCCGACTATCACGATCCGACGCTCCCCCCGCGCCATGCGCTGATCGCCTTCGGCCTCTGGCTGCGCAAGTCGCTCGGCGTCCATGCGCTTATCCATGTCGGCGCCCATGGCACGCTGGAATGGCTGCCGGGCAAGACGGTTGCCCTCTCGCAAAACTGTTTTCCAGAGATCGTCACCGGTCCCCTGCCCGTCATCTATCCCTTCATCGTTTCCAACCCCGGCGAGGCGGCGCAGGCCAAGCGGCGCATCGCCGCCGTCACCCTTGGCCATCTGCCACCGCCGCTGACCGGCGCCGGACTGGACGAAAACCAGCACAGGCTTGAGCGCCTGGTCGACGAATATGCCCAGGCAGACGGCCTCGACCGCCGCCGGCGCGACCGCCTGGCCAAGCTGATCGTTGACACGGCGCAAAAGACCGGCCTCGCCTCAGAAGCCGGCGTTGCCAGGACCGACGCGCCCGACGAGGCGCTGCGCCGCATCGACGCCTGGCTATGCGACCTCAAGGATTTCGCCATCAAGGATGGGTTGCACATTTATGGCCGCGCCTCTGACGACGAGCCAGACGCCACGCGCCGCCAAAGTGCGGCAGCCGAAAAGACGGCGCTGCTTGCCGCGCTCGATGGCCGCCACGTCAAGGCCGGTCCGGCCGGTGCGCCCGCGCGCGGCCGTTCCGACGTTCTGCCCACCGGCCGCAACCTGTTCACCTCGGACCCGCGCACCATGCCGACCCCAACCGCCTATGATCTCGGCCGAGCGGCGGCGGAAGAAGTGGTGCGCGGCTACATGCAATCGCATGGCGACTGGCCGCGTTCGCTGGTCATCGACCTGTGGGGCTCGGCATCGCTGCGCACCGGCGGCGAGGAGATCGCTCAAGGGTTGGCGCTGATGGGATGCCGGCCGCAGTGGGACGCCGCGACCGGCCGCATCACCGGCATCGAAGTGTTGCCGCCGGCCACGCTTGGCCGCCCGCGCGTCGACGTCACCTGGCGCATCTCAGGCCTGTTCCGCGATATGTTCCCGACCCAGATCGCGCTGATCGATGCCGCCGCCAACGCGGTTGCCGCCCGTGATGAGGAGGATTCCGAAAATCCGCTCGCGGCGAGAACCCGCGCTGACGGCAAGATCAGCCCGCGCATTTTCGGCACCTCGCCCGGCACCTACGGCGCCGGCGTCGAGGATTTGCTGTCGAGCGGCGACTGGGCGGCGCGCGAGGAGATCGGCCGCGCCTATCTCGACGCCACCTCGCATGCCTATGGTGGCGAAGGCGGCGAAGGCGTCTCGACGCCCGGCGCCTTCGAGGGACGCATCGCCGAGGCCGATCTTCTCGTCCACACCGGCGACGACCCCGGCCGTGACATTCTTGAAGGTTCCGCCGACGTCGCCTTCATCGGCGGCTTTTCGGCAGCGCTTGCGGCCCTCGGCAGGAATGCCGACGTCATCGTGCTCGACACCACGGATCCGCAGAAGCCGAAGCCGCGCTCGATTAGCGAGGCGGTGGCCCGCACCGTGCGTGCCCGCGCCGTCAATCCCCGCTTCATATCAGGCCAGATGCGCCACGGCCCACGCGGCGCTTCCGAATTCGCCGAGACGGTCGACCGGCTGGTCGGCTTCGCCGAAACCACCCACGCCATTGCGGGCACGCTGATCGAGGCCGTTCATGATGCCTATGTCGGTGATCCCGAGGTCCGCGCCTTCATCCTGCGCGAAAACCCTGCCGCCGCGAAGGTCATTGCCGAGCGCTTCCTGTCGGCGCGCCGGCGCGGTCTGTGGCATCCCTTGCGCAATTCCATCGACGACGATCTGGCCGCGCTGATTGCCGAGGCCGAGGCGCTTGGGGTGGCAGCATGAACGCCTTTTCGCGCCGTGGCGCCTGCCCCGCTTTGGCAGCTCCCATGCAGACCGGCGACGGCCTGCTGGTGCGGCTTAACCCTGTCGCTGGAGGATTGTCACCGAAGTCTTTGATCGGGTTAGCCGAATCCGCCCTGCGGCACGGCAACGGCATCATGGAAGTCACCGCGCGCGGCAGTTTGCAGATACGCGGCCTGACACCGGATGGCGCGCGACTTCTGGCGATTGAGGTTGATGCGCTGGGCATTGCAGTGCGCACCGGCGTGCCGGTCGAGATCGGACCGCTGGCTGGCATCGATCCCTATGAAATTGCCGACCCGCGCCCGCTGGCTGAACGAATTCGGGTAGCGGTTGAAGAAGCTGGGCTCACGCCACGGCTCGGCCCAAAGGTTGCGCTCGTTGTGGACGGCGGTGGGCAGCTGATGATGGATACGTTGACGGCCGATGTGCGGCTAAAGGCGGTACGAGCCGACAACGACATCATTTGGAGCGTATCGGTTGCCGGCGACGGCCGAAACGCGAAGGTTTTGGCAAAGGTCGATGCGGATGCCGCGAGAGACATAGCCGTCGCTGCACTGAGGATGGTCGCTGAAAAAGGCCGCGAAGCGCACACGCGGGATTTGTCGGGTCGACAGTTGGCCTCGCTCGCAGGTTGGCATTCCTTCGCGCCCCCCTCCGGCAGGACAGAGCGGGACGCCATAGAGCACAATCGCCCGTCAATCGGCCTCTTCGATCTGAACAACGGCACCGCCATCGGCATCGCCCTACCCTATGGCAGCATGCCCGCGGACAAGATCATCGGCCTCGCGCAACGCGCCCTCGCACTCGGCACAACCGAAATCCGCCTCGCCCCGTGTCGCGCCCTGCTTTTCCTCGGTCAGCCGGCAGCCGCCAACCTGCCCCTCAGGGACACAGCCGCCAGCCTCGGCTTCGTCACCGACGCCTCCGATCCGCGCACGCGCATTGCCGCTTGTCCCGGCGCGCCGGCCTGCGCATCCGGCCGGATCGCCACGCGCGACATTGCCGAGACGATCGCCGCTGAAAATGCCGACATCCTCGACTTCATCCTGCACATTTCCGGCTGCGCCAAGGGCTGCGCCCACCCCGGCCCGGCGGCGCTGACCGTCGTCGGCGACGAAAACGGAGCCGGACTTGTCGTGAACGCGACGGCAAAGGCCCTTCCTGCCGGGTACAGGCCGGGCTATGACGCCGCGCGCGGCATCAGCCGCGTCGCGGCGATGATCCGCAGCGCACGACTTCCAGGCGAAACAGCCGCCGCTTGCCTGACAAGGCTTGGCGCGGCGGGCATCGCCGAGGCTTACCGACAGGCCCAAACTAAAAAACGGAAATGAGCATGGCCGCCTACGACTACATCCACGACGGCACGGCGATCTACGAGTGCTCCTTCGCCATCATTCGCGCCGAGGCGGACCTGTCACGCTTCTCCGAAGCCGAGGCCGATGTCGCCATCCGCATGATCCATGCCTGCGGCCAGGTCGAAGCCGCCAGGCATTTTGTTTTTTCCACCGATTTCGTGGCCGCGGCGCGCAAGGCAATTTCGACCGGCGCACCGATCTTCTGCGATGCGGAAATGGTCTCCCACGGCGTCACCCGCGCCCGGCTGCCTGCCGGCAACGAGGTGATCTGCACCTTGCGCGACCCGCGCACACACGAAATCGCCAGGGAGATCGGCAACACCCGTTCGGCCGCCGCGATCGACCTGTGGGGCGAGCGCATGGCCGGTTCGGTGGTCGCCATCGGCAATGCACCGACCGCGCTCTTCTATCTGCTGGAAAAACTGCGCGACGGCGCGCCGAAGCCGGCGGCCATCATCGGCATGCCGGTCGGCTTTGTCGGGGCCGCGGAATCCAAGGATGCGCTGGCCGACAATTCCTACGGCGTGCCCTATGCCATTGTGCGCGGCAGGCTTGGCGGCAGCGCCATGACCGCCGCCGCGCTCAATTCATTGGCGAGGGCTGGCCTGTGAACGCGCTTTCCAAAGGCCGTCTCGTCGGCGTCGGCACTGGTCCCGGCGACCCCGAACTGTTGACGCTGAAGGCCGCGCGGGCCTTGGCCGAGGCCGATGTCGTGGCCTATTTCGCCAAGCGCGGCAACAACAGCAACGCGCGCGCCATCGTCGAAGCGCGGTTCCGCCCCGGCATGACGGAACTGCCGCTGCTCTATCCCGTCACCACCGAAATCGACAAGGATCACGACGACTACCGGTCGCAGATCACGGGTTTCTATGAGGCGTCGGCCGAAAAGGTCGCCGAGCACCTCGAAGCAGGCCGAATGGTCGCCGTTCTTTCCGAGGGCGATCCGCTTTTCTACGGGTCCTACATGCATCTGCATGTGCGCCTGGCTCATCGTTTTCCGACCGAGGTCATTCCCGGCATCACCGCAATGTCTGGCTGCTGGTCGGCGACCGGCCTGCCGATCGTCCAGGGCGACGACGTGCTGACCGTGCTGCCCGGCACGATGAGCGAGTTCGAGCTGACGCGCCGGCTTGCCGACACCGATGCCGCCGTCATCATGAAGGTCGGCCGCAACCTGCCCAAGATCAGGCGTGCGCTGGAGGCGACCGGCAAGCTGACGCGTGCCGTCTATGTCGAGCGCGGCACGATGCCGGGCAGCATCTCGATGAAGCTTGCCGACAAAAAGGACGACAAGGCCCCCTATTTCGCGATCGTGCTGGTCGCCGGCTGGTCCGGCAGGCCCGGCGCCGTGGGAGCCGAGGCATGAGTGGCCGTCTCACCGTCATCGGGCTTGGGCCCGGCAATTCCGATCAGGTCACCCCTGAAGCCAGCCGCGCCGTGGCGCAGGCAGAGTTCTTCTATGGCTACAAGCCCTATCTCGACCGGCTGGAGCTACGCCCGGACCAGACCCGCGTCGCCTCCGACAACCGCGAGGAACTCGCCCGCTCCAAGGATGCCTTGACCAAGGCGGCCGAGGGCCATGACGTCGCCGTGGTTTCTGGTGGCGATCCCGGCGTGTTCGCCATGGCTGCCGCCATCTGCGAGGCGATCGAGGCCGGCCCGGCCGAATGGCGCGCGGTCGATGTCGCCGTGGTGCCCGGAATCACCGCCATGCTGGCCGTCGCCGCGCGCATCGGCGCGCCGCTCGGCCATGATTTCTGCGCCATCTCGCTCTCCGACAATTTGAAGCCCTGGGAACTGATCGAACTGCGCCTGCTGGCCGCGGCCGGCGCCGGCTTCGTCATCGCGCTCTACAACCCAATCAGCAAGGCGCGCCCCTGGCAGCTTGGCCGCGCCTTCGAATGCCTGACCGCGATCCTGCCGGGCACCACGCCGGTGATTTTCGGCCGCGCTGCCGGCCGCCCGGACGAGCGCATCGAGGTCTATCTGCTGGCCGACGCCGATGCGCGGAAGGCCGACATGGCGACCTGCATCATCATCGGTTCGCCGGAAACCCGGATCATCAAGCGCGGCGACAAGCCGGCGCTGGTCTACACACCGCGTTCGGCAGCGGGCTCGACAAAATGATCGGCCCCAAGTTGATCAATAAGCGCGCCCAGCGCTTCGACGGTTTCAGCCGAAGGCACGTCCGGCAGCATTGGCCTGCGGACCATGATCACATCGATGCCAAGCGCCCGCGCAGCGGCGATCTTGCCGTAGGTCGCCTCACCACCGCTGTTCTTGGACACGACGACATCGATGTGGTGCTTTTCGAGCAGCGCGCGTTCATCGGCTTTCCCAAACGGTCCCCGAGCCAGGAGATAATCAGCATCGGGAACCGTGAGCTTCGGTTCGACCGGGTCGACGCTGCGGACGAGGTAATGGTGCTGGGGCGCGGCTTCGAAGGCCACGACCTCCTGTCGGCCAAGCGCCAGGAAGACACGGCGCGGTGCCGGCCCAAGCGCTCGCACGGCATCGCCAACCGTATCGACCGGCGTCCAGCGGTCGCCTTCGACAGGCGCCCAGCCGGGGCGCCGCAGGGCAAGGATGGGCACGCCGGTAGCGCGCGCGGCTTGCGCGGCATTGGCGGAGATTTGCGCCGCATAGGGGTGCGTGGCGTCGATCAGCAGATCGGTGCCCGTTTCCCGGAGATGGACGGCCAGACCATCGGCGCCGCCAAATCCTCCGCTTCGCACAGGCACGCCTTGCGCAACCGGGCTTTCGGTACGGCCGGCCAGCGACAGCGTGACGGAGAGATCTGCACACGCTGCCAGTTTTCCAGCCAGCTGCCGGGCTTCCGTGGTTCCGCCGAGGATCAGAATGCGGTGGGTCATCATGCCTGCTGAGGGTCCGCGCGGTGCCAAATTCAACTCACGATGGCTGACGGTCGTCGGCATCGGCGAGGACGGTTTAGCGGGTCTCGGCGACGAGGCCAAGCAACTGATTGCCAAGGCGGAAGTCATCTTCGGCGGCAAGCGGCACCTGGCCCTCGTCGCTTCCTTCGCCAAGGGCGAGCCGCGCCCCTGGCCGGTTCCCTTCGATGCCGGGATGGCTGACGTGCTGGCGCTTGCCGGCAGGCGCGTCTGCGTACTCGCCTCCGGCGATCCGTTCTTCCATGGCGTCGGCGCTACCCTCGCCCGCAAGGTCAAGCCGCGGCAGATGCGTGTCATTCCCGCACCGTCGGCCGTTTCGCTGGCCGCCGCGCGACTGGGCTGGGCGCTGCAGGACATCGAGACCGTCTCGCTGCATGGCCGGCCGCTCGACCTGATCCGGCCGCTGCTGCAGCCGAACGCACGCATCCTGGCGCTGACGTCGGATGCGGAAGCACCGGCGGCAATCGCCCACCTGCTCGCCGAACTCGACTTCGGCGCGTCGCGACTGACGGTTCTGGAGGCTTTGGGCGGGCCGAACGAGAATCAGCGCTCGGCCAGCGCCGACGCCTTCGATCTCGGAAACATCAATCCGCTCAACGTTCTGGCCATCGAAATTGAATCCGGTCCGGATGCTCGCATTCTGCCGCTGGCGTCCGGCCTTGCCGACCACTTGTTTGACCATGACGGCCAAATCACCAAACGCGAAGTCCGCGCCGTCACCCTGTCGGCGCTGGCGCCGAGGCGCGGCGAACTGTTGTGGGACATCGGTGCCGGCTCCGGCTCCATCGGCATCGAATGGATGCTTGCCCATCCCTCGATGCGCGCCATCGCCATCGAAGCCGACCCCACGCGCGCCGCCCGCATTGGCCGCAACGCCGCCGCTTGTGGCGTTCCCGGTCTCGTCGTGGTGGAAGGCAGCGCGCCCAAGGCGCTTGCCAGGCTGGACACGCCGGACGCGATCTTCATCGGCGGCGGCGGCAGCGATGCCGGCGTGTTGAACGCCGCCATCAAGGCTTTGCGTACTGGCGGTCGCCTCGTCGCCAACGCGGTGACGCTGGAGATGGAAACCTTGCTTCTTGCCCGCCATGTCTCGCTGGGCGGCGATCTCATCCGCATAAACATATCCCGCGCTTCACCGGTCGGCACGATGCAGGCATGGCGGCCGGCGATGCCGGTCACGCAATGGAGCTGGGTGAAGCCATGATGGTCGCGGGCATCGGCAGCCGAAAGGGCGTGAGCGTCGAGGACGTGCTTGCGGCGATAGAAACCGCTGTCGAAGCGCATGGCCTGACGATGACGGCGCTGTCTGCCTTGGCGACCGTTCCTCTGAAACAGGACGAAAAGGCCATCCTTGCCGCCGGACATCAGCTCGATCTGCCGGTCATCGTCGCCGATGCGGCCGCGATCGCGGCTTCCGCATCAGCCACAATCAGCCGCTCCAGCCTGTCGCAGGATTTGTCCGGAACACCATCGGTTTCCGAGGCATCCGCCCTTGCCGTTGCCGGCAAAGGCGCCAGGCTGCTCGGCCCCCGCACGGTGCTCGGTCCGGTCACCTGCGCCATCGCCATCAGCGGAGATGCGCCATGACCGTTCATTTCATCGGCGCCGGTCCGGGCGCGGCCGACCTCATCACGTTGCGCGGCGCGAAGCTGCTGGCAAGCTGCCCGGTCTGCCTCCATGCCGGTTCGATCGTCGCGCCCGAGCTTTTGCAGCACTGCGCGCCGGGAACCAAACTGATCGACACCGCGCCGATGTCGCTGGACGAGATCGAGGCCGCGTATCTCGACGCTCACCGAGCCGGCCATGATGTGGCGCGCCTGCATTCCGGCGACCTGTCGGTGTGGAGCGCCGTTGCCGAGCAGATCCGCCGGCTGGAAAAGCATGGCATTCCCTACACGCTGACGCCGGGCGTGCCCTCCTTCGCCGCGGCAGCAGCGGCGCTTCGGCGCGAACTGACCATCCCCGAAGTGGCGCAGAGCCTGGTGCTGACCCGCATTTCCGGCCGCGCGTCAAAGATGCCGCCTGGCGAGACGCTGGCCGGTTTCGGCCGCACCGGCGCCACGCTTGCCATTCATCTGGCCATCCACGCCATTGATCGCGTCGTCGCCGAGCTGACGCCGTTCTATGGCGACGATTGCCCGGTGGCGATCGTCTTTCGCGCCTCCTGGCCGGACGAGCGCGTGCTGACCGGAACACTTGCGACCATCGAGGCGCAGCTCGCCGCCGATCCGATGGAGCGCACAGCGATCATCTTCGTCGGCCGCTCGCTGGCGGCGGAGGGTTTTGGCGAGAGTTCATTGTACGACGCCCACTACCAGCGGCGTTTTCGCGGACGGGACGGATTGTGAGCGGCGGTATCAAAAAAAACGGCGAGAACGCCACGCTCGAACAGGCGCTCGCCCGGCTGAACTTCAAGCCGCGCCGGCTCGAGCCGGGCCATGTCTGGCTGGCCGGCGCCGGCCCCGGCGACCCAGGCTGCCTGACCCTGGAAGTGCTGGCAGCCTTGGCCGAGGCTGATGCGCTGGTCTACGACGCGCTGGTCTCCCCCGATGTCGTCGCCGTCGCCGGGAATGCAGAGCTTTTCTTTGCCGGCAAGCGCGGCGGCAAACCGTCGATGAAACAGGACGACATCACCGCACTGCTGGTGCGGCTGGCGCGCGACGGCCGCCGCGTCGTCAGGCTGAAGGGTGGCGATCCCTATATTTTCGGCCGTGGCGGCGAAGAAGCCCTGGCGCTGGCGCGCGAAAATATCCCGTTCCGCGTCCTGCCCGGCCTGACCTCGGGCCTCAGCGCGCTCGCCGCCACCGGCATCCCGGCCACCATGCGCGGCATCAACAAGGCGGTGATCCTGGCCACCGGCCATGCCGCCGGCACCGATGACGACATCGACTGGGGCGCAATCGCCCGCACCGGCCAGCCTGTCGTGGTCTATATGGGCATGGCCAATTTGCCCCTGATCGCCGCCGCCCTGCTCGATGGCGGCTTGGCGCCATCGACGCCGGCGGCGGTGATCGTCGCCGCGACGACGCCGCAGGAACGAACCGTCGTCGCCACGCTCGCAACCATTGCCGAGCAAGCAGCAGCAGCCGGGCTGGCCTCGCCGGCGCTGATTGTCGTCGGCGGCATCGTTGCCATGCGCGCGGCACTGGCGGGGCAGGCATGACGGCCCGTGCCATCATCATCGGCGCGCCGCGCTCCGGCTCGGGCAAGACCAGCGTCACCATCGGCATCTTGCGCGCGCTCACCCGGCGCGGCCTGAAAGTGCGCGGCGCCAAATCCGGCCCGGATTATATCGATCCCGGTTTCCACACCGCCGCCACGGGGCTTTCCGGCGTCAATCTCGACAGCTGGGCGATGCCGCCGTCGCTGCTCAACGCGCTCGCCGCGCAGGCGGCCGACGATACGGATTTCGTCATCCTCGAAAGCGCCATGGGCCTGTTCGACGGCATTCCGGCCGCGCCGGGGCGCACCGGCTCCGCCGCCGATCTCGCCCGGCTCTACGGCCTGCCGGTGCTGCTGGTGCTTGATGTTTCCGGCCAGTCGACCACGGCGGCGGCCGTCGCCAAGGGCTTTGCCACCTACGATCCGGACGTCCGCATGGCCGGCGTGGTGCTCAACCGGCTGGGCAGCGAGCGCCACCGCCGGCTCTCGGGCGACGCCATCGAGGCGCTCGGCCTGCCGGTCGTCGGCGCCATCCTGCGCGATCCTTCGCTGAACCTGCCCGAGCGCCACCTGGGCCTCGTCCAGGCCGGCGAATATGATGACCTGATGGCGCATCTCGACCGGCTGGCCGACATGGCCGAAAAATCACTCGACCTCGACGCCATCATGTCCCTGGCGAGCCCCCTCACCCCGGCGCCCGGCGGCTTCGACTATGCCCTGGCGCCGCCCGGCCAGCGGATTGCCCTGGCCGAGGATGCCGCCTTCACCTTTCTCTATCCGCATGTCGCGGCCTATTGGCGCAAGGCCGGCGCCGAGATCGTCCCGTTCTCGCCGCTCGCCAACGAGGCACCGGACGAGGACTGCGATGTCTGCTGGCTGCCGGGCGGCTATCCAGAGCTTCATGCAGGCCGCCTTGCGGCAGCCGAGACTTTCAAAACCGGTATGGCAAGTTTCGCCGCGGCGAAGCCCATCCATGGCGAGTGCGGTGGCTTCATGGTACTCGGCGAAGCGCTGGAGGATGCGGCTTCCGAGACGCACAAGATGCTCGGCCTGCTCGGCCATTCCACCAGCTTTGCCAAACGAAAAATGAATCTTGGTTATCGCGAGGCACGGCTGCGTGCCGATTGCCCGCTCGGTGCGCAAGGTGCACTGATCCGCGGCCACGAATTCCACTATGCGCAGATGACCGGCACTGGGAACGACGACCCGCTGGCCGACCTGGCCGATGGCCAGGGCAATCCGATCGGTGCCTCCGGCTACCGGCGTGGCCATGTCAGCGGCACCTTCTTCCACGCCATTGCGAGGGGCTAGAGCATGATCCCGAAAAGTGGCAATCGGTTTTCGGAAAAAATCCGGCTCATGTTCCAGAACATGAGCCTTTCGCCCAGGCATATCCTCGATGATATCGCGCTCTGCCTGGTCTTCTTCACCCGCCTGCCGTTGCCCGTCTTCGATTTTCGCGGCCGCAGCCTTGCCGCCGCGATCTGGGCCGCACCGGTCGCTGGCCTCGCCATCGGGCTGATCGGCGCGATCGTCTATGCCACGGCGGAGAGGTTTGGCCTTGCCATGGGCCCGGCGGCCGCCCTTGCCCTTGCGGCAACTCTGCTCACCACCGGCTGCCTGCATGAAGACGGTCTTTCCGATGTCGCGGACGGTTTCGGCGGCGGCAACTCGCGCGGCCGCAAACTCGAGATCATGCGCGACAGCCGCATCGGCGCCTATGGTGCCGCGGCGCTGGCCCTGTCGCTGCTGATCCGCTGGAGCGCGCTTTCGGAATTCGTCGACCCCACACAGGCGCTGTTCGCCCTCGTGGCCGCACACGCGGCCTCGCGCGGCGTGCTAGGCGCCTTCATGCATCTCTTGCCCCCCGCGCGGTCCGAAGGCCTCTCTGCCGGCGCCGGCGCCGTCTCTGCTGAAACCGCTATCGCTGGCGCTGTGCTCGGTGCGATCCCGCTCCTCCTGCTGGGGCTCGGTGGTGCGGTTTTCGCGCTCATCCTGCTTGGCCTGCTGTTTGCCGCCTTCCGCGCCCTTTGCCTCACCCAGATCGGCGGCCAGACCGGCGACACGATCGGCGCCTTGCAGCAGGTGAGCGAAATCGCCGTGCTGCTCGTCGCTTCCGTAGCCCTTTCTTGATTCCCTTTGTCCTGATTCCCTTTCGGAGACTTTGCCCCCATGCCCTTCAAATCACTCGATGAACTGCGCGCCGCCTGCCTCGACCTGCCCGCCGGCAGCGATGCCGCCGCCAATGCGGTCGCTCGCCGCCAGGACACGCTGACCAAGCCGCAAGGCAGCCTCGGCCGGCTGGAAACAATCGCCGCATGGCTGGCGCGCTGGCAGGGCCGCGATATGCCCAGGCTCGACCGGGTGAAGGTCTTCGTCTTCGCCGGCAACCATGGCGTCACCGCGCAAGGCGTATCGGCCTATCCTTCGGAAGTCACCGTGCAGATGGTGGCGAATTTCGCCGGTGGCGGCGCCGCCATCAACCAGCTTGCCCGCATCGCCGGCGCCGAACTCGACGTCATCCCGCTCGACCTCGATCATCCCACGGGCGACTTCACGCAAGTGCCGGCAATGGATGACAGCGCCTTTCTTGCCGCCGTCTCGGCTGGCTACGACGCGGTGACCAAGGAGCTCGACCTCATCTGCTTCGGCGAGATGGGCATCGGCAACACCACGCCGGCGGCTGCCATTTCAGCCGCCCTGTTCGGCGGCGGTGCGGAAAAATGGACCGGGCGCGGCACCGGGGTCGATGACGCCGGCCTGAGGCGCAAGGTGGTCGCCATCGAGGCCGGCCTGAAGCGCCACGCCGCCGCCCTTGCCGATCCGCTGGGCGTTGCTGCGGCACTCGGCGGACGCGAACTCGCCGCCATCTTCGGCGCCACCCTCGCAGCCCGCCATCTGGGCGTGCCAGTTCTGCTAGACGGCTTCGTCTGCACCGCCGCCGCCGCGCCGCTGGCCAGGCTGCACCCGGCCGGCCTCGCCCACACGATCGCTGCCCACGTCTCGGCCGAATCGGGTCATCGCGGCTTGCTCGAAGCCCTCGGCCTGCCGCCGCTGCTCGATCTCGGCATGCGGCTCGGCGAAGGCTCCGGCGCCTGCCTCGCCGTCAACATCGTCCGCTCGGCGCTGGAGTGCCATGCCCGTATGGCAAGTTTTGCCGAGGCTGGCGTTTCGGAGAAGTAACGAGACAGCCCATCGGCATGGCCTGCCCTTCAGTCAAATCTCCGGTTCTGGTAACTGGCTCCTGAGATCGTCTGATTTGACGACGAGGCTGATCCATGGACATGGACCAGCCAAACGAAGCGCCGCGACAATCAGCAAGAATTGTTCATGATTTGTGATTTACTTCACATATCAAATACAACAACCATGCCAATTACATTGAGTCACTATTTTTATCATGGAAATAGTAATAAAGAAGGAGGAAGACATGGCTCGCTCAATTCGAATCCTCTACAGGGGTCAACATGGTACAATTCGCAAGAATTTCAATTGGGATCCAATCAATCTGGACTCCACGGTAATCATAACAGCTGCGGAATTTACACCTGCCTTCGGTGGCCTTGGCGGCGGACCCAAGACACTCGGGCGCCCTAACCTTGGCCTGGCCAATGTCTACGTGACCAATGTTGGGCCCCACGGCCGAGCTGGCGTTGAAGCAGGGGGCGTTGAATTCCTTCTTCACGTCGACTGGAACAGCCCGCTGGACATAGTTGTAACCATCACCGTTTTGGATGACATCGAACAATTCGTCCAAGCGTAGCGGACATCACTGTCACTTGGTGTAGCGTTGGCAGCAGCGGTCTGATCCGGCATTCGCCAGTTGGGCTTGGCGCTAAGAGAAGCGGCCCAATTGGCGATCGCTCCGCCTCGTAGCCCCTAGCGGCTCATTTCGCCGCGAAGGCTCGCCGCACACGAGAAAAGGAAAATATCAGCGGAAAAATGGTGGGTGCGCACAGGATTGAACTGTGGACCCGCTGATTAAGAGTCAGCTGCTCTACCAACTGAGCTACGCACCCACTCGGCCGGCAGAAACCGGCGTTGGCGGGCATATAGCCGCCACCATCGGTCCTGTCCAGCCCTGCCGGAATCATTTCCCGACAAATCGACAAACCCCGCTTGCGATCAGACGAACAGCTTGCCTTCCGCCACCTTGACCGCGTTGCCGCCAATGCGCGCCGAGGCCAGTTTTCCGCCTTCGACATTCAGTTCGAGGCGGATGCGCGACGGCCGGCCCATCTCCAGCCCCTGCTCGATCCACAGCTGCGAAATGCCGTCGGTCGGGCCATCGAAATGCATGATGGCGCCGGCAAAGGCGGCAGCCGCCGAGCCGGTCGCCGGGTCCTCATAGGAAGGCGTGCCCGGCACGATCATGCGCACATGGAATGCGCTTTCGTGGTTCACCGTCTCGCGGCAATAGACATAGGGGCTGGCGAAGGCCCAGTCGCTCTTGCGCGGCGCCAGTTCCGACCAGGCCTGGTTGTCCAGCCGAATGCGGCCCGCCGCCTCGAGATTGGCAACCGGGATGGTCACATAGGGCACGCCCGCCGACCAGAACGCGACGCGGTGATTCTCGAAGCCGATTTCGTGCGGCGCCAGGCCAAGGGCCGCGCCAATCGCCTGCGGATCGGCCTCGAGCTTCAACGGCTCCGGCAATTTGGCCAGATCGAACTCGGCGAAGGTGGCGCCATCGTGCTTGCTGACGGCACAGCGCACCGGGCCAATGTTCTCCTCCAATACGAAGATGCCGGCGCCGCCCTCTTCGGCCAGTTCGGCCAATGCGATCGCCGATCCGACGGTCGGATGGCCGGCGAACGGCATTTCATAGTCGGGCGTGAAGATGCGGATGCGGTTTTTATGCTTGGGATTGTCCGGTGGCAGCACGAAGACGGATTCGGACAGGTTGAATTCGCGCGCGATTGCCTGCATGGCGCGCGTGTCCAGGCCTTTGCAATCCAGCACGACGGCCAGCGGATTGCCTGCCAGCCGCTCGGTCGTAAACACATCGTAAAGCAAGTAGTTTCGGGTTTTCATTCCTGCCTCAATCCAAACATGGGCGAAATTTAATTTGATATTCGAACCAGTAAGCCTGATCTGTGCACAGATAGGGACACTGCGCATTATAGGGGTCCGGCGTGGACCAGATTGTCAATCTGCCAAAGACGGAATCGGATTCCGCCATCGAGACCGCGCTCGGACTTGACAGACAAGGTTTGCGCAAGTCGCGCCGGCGTGGCTGGCTCTATGCGCTACTGGTGCTGATCGTGCTCGCCGCCGGCCTCGGCGTCTATCAGTGGTATGCTGGCTCGCCCACCAGGATCGACTACACCACAGTGCCGGCCGCCAAGGCCGACCTCACTGTCCAGGTGTCCGCGACAGGCACGCTGCAGCCCCTCACCCAGGTCGATATTTCCAGCCAGCTCTCGGGCATTATCCGTTCGGTATCCGTCGAGGAGAACCAGCAGGTCAGGAAGGGCGATGTGCTGGCCGCACTCGACACCACCAAGCTGCAGGTCCAGATCGAGCGGGCGCAGGCGTCCGCCAAGGCGGCGGCCGCCAATGTCGAGGACGCCACGGTAACGCTTGCCGAGAACGAAAGCGCGCTTGTCCGCGCGGCGGCATTGACCAGGCGCGGCATGGCGACCGACCAGTCGCTCGAAGCGGCGACCGCGACGCGCGACCGTTCCAAGGCGGCCCTCGACAGCGCCTGGGCCAATCTCGCCATCGCCAATGCCGATCTGAAATCGCAGCAGACCGACCTCGCCAACAGCACCATCTATGCGCCGATCGACGGCATCGTGCTGACGCGCTCGGTCGACCCCGGCCAGACGGTCGCGTCGTCGCTGCAGGCGCCGGTGCTGTTCATCATCGCCGCCGACCTGAGGAACATGGAACTGGTGGCGGCGATCGACGAGGCCGACATCGGCGCGGTGAAGACCGGCCAGCATGCCCGCTTCACCGTCGACGCCTTCCCGGAGCGGCCGTTCGATGCCGAGATCCGCGACATCTCCTATGCCTCGGTCACCACCGATGGCGTCGTCACCTACAACGCGCGGCTCGAGGTCGACAACAACGAGCTGTTGTTGCGGCCCGGCATGACCGCGACCGTTTCGGTCGTCACCCGGCAGGCCAAGGGTGTGCTCACCGTCCCGGCCACCGCCTTCCGCTACCGGCCCGCGGCGCCTGTCGCCCGCGCGTGGAGCCTGAGCGACCTGTTCACCGGCCGCATGGGTCGTCCAGGCGGCAATCGCCAGCGCCAAGTCGCGCCGCCCACCGACGGCTCGCGCACGCTCTACGTGCTGGAGAACGGTCGGCCCCGTCCGGTCAACGTCAAGATCGGCTCGACCGACGGCGAACTGACCGAGATCACCTCGGGCCTGGAGGAAGGCGCTCAGGTCATCACCGCGTCGCAGCAGCGGAGCTGAGGCCGTGGCTTCGGGCGCGCACCTCATCACCTTCGACAAGGTCTGGAAGAGTTATGGTCAGGGCGAGGCTCGGATCCATGCGCTGGCCGGCGTCGACCTTGCCATAAGGCGTGGCGAATTCGTCGCCATCATGGGCCCGTCCGGCTCCGGCAAGTCGACGGCAATGAACATCATCGGCTGCCTCGACACGCCGACGGCCGGAACCTACTCCTTCATGGGCATCGATGCCGGCCGGCTCGACCGCAACCGCCGCGCAATGCTGCGCAACCTCTATGTCGGTTTCGTCTTCCAGGGCTACAATCTGCTGGCCCGCACCACCGCCGCGGAGAATGTCGAGCTGCCGCTGATCTATCGTGGCGTGGCCAGCCGCGAGCGCCGCGACCTCGCCATGCAGGCGCTGGCCCAGGTCGGCCTTGTCGGCCGCGAGCACCATACGCCAGCCGAGTTGTCCGGCGGCCAGCAGCAGCGCGTGGCGATCGCACGCGCCATCGTCACAAGACCGACGCTGCTCGTCGCCGACGAGCCGACCGGCAATCTCGACACCGCCCGCACCCATGAAATCATGGAACTGCTGACGAAGCTGAACGAGGAGCTAGGCCTGACCATCACCATGGTCACCCACGAGGCCGATGTCGCCGAATATGCCAAGCGCACCATCCGCTTCGTCGACGGCCGCGTCGCCTCGGACACCGCGAAGCTGGAAGTGGCCCAGCCATGACCCCGAAAAGTGGACTCCGGTCTTCGGAGAAGATCATGGCCAAACCGGAAAATAGAGCCCCATCCCGGTTCTATCGGGATGGAGGGCTCTGACCATGATCTGGGAAACCGTCCGCCTCTCGCTCCGCTCGATCCGCCGCAACGTGCTGCGCTCGTTCCTGACATTGCTCGGCATCGTCATCGGCGTCGCCGCCGTCATTGCCATGCTCACCATCGGCTCCGGCACCACCGAAAAGGTCAAGGCCGACATCTCCAAGCTCGGCAGCAACCTCCTGGTCGTCCGTTCCGGCCGCCCGGCCGGTCCCGGTGGCCCGGGCGGGCTCGAACAGGTGGTGCGTCCACTGGCCGAGAAGGATCTTGCGGCGCTGGTTGCGCATCTCACCGGCGCGCGTGCCATCTCGCCGGCCTCGCAGAAACAGGTTCGTGTCATCTTCGGCACCGAGAGCCTGACCTCGGGCGTCACCGGCACCGACAGCGCCTATCTCGATGCGCGCGACTGGAAGCTGGTATCCGGCCGCCCGTTCAGCGATTCCGAAACCCGCTCGGGCACCGGCGTGTGCCTGATCGGCGAAACGGTGCGTCAACAATTCTTCGGCGCCGGCGACCCCGAGGGCGAGATCATCCGCGTCAACCGAACCTCCTGCAAGATCGTCGGCCTGCTCGAGCCCAAGGGCTATACCGGCTTCGGCCAGGACCAGGACAATGTCGTGCTGATGCCGCTGCACGCCTATCAGCGCCGCATCGCCGGCAACCGCGACATCGACAGCATCTACATCGCCGCCGACGACCGCACGCCGACCAGCGAACTGCAGCCACGCGTCGAGGACATTTTGCGCGATGCGCGCCGCATCACGCCCGACCGCGAAAGCGATTTCGCCATTCGCGACATGACCCAGATCGCCGACGCCATGGCCAGCGCCACCGCCACCATGACCGGCATGCTGGGCGCGGTCGCCGGCGTCAGCCTGCTGGTCGGCGGCATCGGCATCATGAACATCATGCTGGTGTCGGTCACCGAGCGCACCCGCGAGATCGGCATCAGGCTGGCCATCGGCGCGCATGAAAAGCACATCCTCATCCAGTTCCTGGTCGAGGCGACGGTGCTGTCGCTGCTCGGCGGCATCATCGGCATCCTGATCGGCCTGGCGCTGGCCGGCCTCGCCTCGGTGACACTGACCATCCCGTTCGCGCCGAGCCCGGCGGTCATCCTGCTCGCCGTCGGTTTTTCGGCGCTGATCGGCATGGTGTTCGGCTTCTTCCCGGCGCTGCGCGGCGCCAGGCTCGATCCGATCGACGCGCTGCGCCACGAGTAGGACAGGCCCTGCATCCGGCACCCGATCTGATTTTGCACAACTTTTGACGTTTCCGCCCTGCCTCCACTGTCGCGCTGCGGTTTCGCGGTGTCAGGGCAAGGCATCTCCGATCGAGGAATGGCGTGATGACGCGACTGATCCTGGTGATGGGGATCATCGAAGCTGTCCTTGCCCGCAACGATCGCAAGGCGGCGCAGAACAAGGCGCGCCGCTAACCCTTGCCCGCGAAATGCCACTCGATCAGCGGCTTCATGTGCGCCGACAGCCCGTCCGGCAGGTCGGCGGCATGGCGGATGATCACCGGCCCCTCGATCTCCGGATCGGTCTCGGCCGCGACAAAGGCCGAGATACGCCGGGCGATCTCGTCGGCTGGCGCCGGCTCATGATAGCGGCGGAAGATCACCGTGCCGCTGTTCGTCGACAAAGCGTGATAGCGATGGCCGCGTTCAGCAATCGACAGGTCCAGGCCGGTCTCTTCGCGCACTTCACGGATCATGTTGAAATCGACATCGACCAGCCCATCGCGGAAATCGATCGGCTCGAACGAGCCGGCGGCGAAGTAGACGCGACCGGCATTGACCGTGTGGGGCCCCATGCGGATCGCCACCAGCGCGTTGTCGCCGGCCACCAGCATGGCATGGGCATAGGCATGCTCGGCGCCCGAATTCTCGCGCCGCTTACGCCATAGCATGAACGTGGAGTAGTTGACCGCGTGGCAGCGCCCGACGAGGCTATTGTCGCGCCAGGCGAGTTGCGACAGCAGCACCACCGTGCCGTCGAACAGCGCCGGATTGGCTGATATCTCGCGCTGCCAGTTCTCGGCGATCGCCTCGGCGTTATCCAGCGCGAAGGGGTGCGGGCCAGGATCGAGCCGGACGTCGACGGCGTCGACCGGCAGGATGACATTGCGCGGCAGATCGAAGCGCATGAGCGTGTCAAGCCATGTCCAGGGTGATCGCCACCGGGCAGTGGTCGGATGCCTTCGGCCGGTCCCAGCCGGCGCGCGGAAAGCGCTCCACCTCCTGGCCCGGCGGAAAGATGGTGCGCCAGGGCTGGCCGTTGCGAATGATGTCGGGAATGGCCGTGGCGTTTTTCTCCGCCAGCCCCTTGGAGAGCAGGATGTAGTCGAGTTGGCACAGGTGCCGCTCTTCCGGTCCACGCGTGTGGTAGAAGCTCCAGCGGTTCATTTCCGGCCGCCGCTCGACGACGTTCTCGCAGAAGCCACCGGCCGTCAGCACGTTGATGCAGGACTGGTTTTCATCGACCACCTCGAAGCGGTAGCCGTCGACGGCATCGCCGGCGATCTTCACGCGCTGCCGATAATCGTTCATGTCGCCGCAGATCGCCCAGCTTTTGTCGGCTGCATGATCCTTGCCGAAGCGCTCCTCGATGATGCGGCGCACCGCTTGCGCCTCGGCGATGCGCAGCGGCATCGTCGCCTCGCGTCCGTCGAGCCCGTTGCGCGGCGAGCCCATCGATTTGAAATGCACGAGATAGAGCGTCAGCGGCACGCCGCCGACAGTCACATCGATTTCCAGGCAGTCGCGGCGGAAGATGCGCTCATTGGCTTGATTGCCAAGAGCTTCCAGCTCCGGCGTATGCAGGCCGAACTGCTCGAAGGTGACATAGGCGTGGCTGGTCATGCGCACGAATTCGATCGGCTGGCCCCGCGCGGTCTCGGCGCGCATCATCACGGCCACATCGATGCCACGCGAATCGTTGCCGGCAGTGGTGTATTTCTGCCGGTAACCCTCCCCCACCATCTTGAACAGATAGCCGTATTCGAAGGCCTTCAGCGCCTCGATATTGTCGACCTCCTGCATGCAGATGATGTCGGCGCGGGTCGCCGCGATCGCCAGCGCCGTCAGCTGGCGCGTGTCGTCGGACTGCGCGATGGCGCGGGCCTGCTCCAGCATCTTGTATTCGGCTTCGCTCTGGATATCGAAAAGCGCCAGCGTGCGATCCTCGTTGAGCTGGTTGCGATACCCGGAAAAATCGAACCTGCTCATCAGGTTCTCGACATTGAAGGTGGCGAGGCGCAGCGACATGTCCTGACCTTTGCCCACAAGCGCGGGAGAAAACAAGGTCGCAGGACCACCTGTCGATATCGATTGGTCCTGACGGCGCACGCGCCATGGTTGACGGAACCTTTCCGTTCATCCGCCGTTCAGACGCAAAGGTCCACATTGGCCCCATTCCCAAGGTTGGCGTGGGGCCTGTATCTCTTGGAGAGTGCAATGAATTCGCTCTTTTCTTCCTCGGTCAAATCCGGGCTGATAGCGCTCGGCATCCTCTCGGGCATCACGGCACCGTCGGCGGCCGGCCCGATCCTGCAGCCGGACCTGTCGATTCCCACAAGCACGGCGGCGCCGACGATCACGCCAGTCCGCGACAGTTGGGCGGGCGGCAATGACCGCCAGCTCTACAACGAGAATTGGAGATGGCGCCGGTCGGGCCATTGGAATGGAAACCGGCACTGGAACGGTGGAAACTGGAACGGCGGAAACTGGAACGGTGGAGGCAACTGGCGTTGGCGTCACCGCCACTATCACGACCGCTACTATGATGATGGTGCGGACGCCGCGATCCTGGGCCTTGGCCTCGGGCTTGGCCTTGGCAGCATGTACAACAACTACGATTACTACGACGCGCCGCCGCCGCGCCGCTACTACCGCGCGGGCCGGCTTTCGAGCGCCCATGTCCAGTGGTGCTACAACCGCTACCGCTCGTATCGCGCCTGGGACAACACGTTCCAGCCTTACAACGGCCCGCGCCAGCAATGCTGGTCGCCCTATAGCTGAGCTATCCCGTAGCTGAGACACAATGAAAAAACGGCGCCACGTGGCGCCGTTTTTGATTCTGCTGTTCGAAGCTACTGGCTTCGAGCCTCTGGATTTCGGTCAGTTCTTGGCCTTGTCGACCAGCTTGTTCTTCGAAATCCACGGCATCATCGCGCGCAGCTTGGCGCCGACTTCCTCGATCTGGTGGCTGTCGTTCATGCGGCGGATGCCCTTGAACCGAGACATGCCGGCGCGGTATTCCTGCATCCACTCCGAGGTGAACTTGCCGGTCTGGATATCCTTCAGCACGCGCTTCATCTCGGCCTTGGTCTCGGCGGTGATGATGCGCGGGCCCGAGACATACTCGCCCCATTCGGCGGTGTTCGAGATCGAATAGTTCATGTTGGCGATGCCGCCTTCATAGATCAGGTCGACGATCAGCTTGACCTCGTGCAGGCATTCGAAATAGGCCATTTCCGGTGCATAGCCGGCTTCCACCAGCGTCTCGAACCCGGCGCGGATCAGTTCGACCAGGCCGCCGCACAGCACCACCTGCTCGCCGAACAGATCGGTCTCGCATTCCTCGCGGAAATTGGTCTCGATGATGCCCGAACGGCCACCGCCGACGCCGCAGGCATAGGACAGAGCCAGATCAAGTGCGTTGCCCGAGGCGTCCTGGTTGACGGCGACCAGGCACGGCACGCCGCCACCCTTCTGGTATTCGCCGCGCACCGTGTGGCCCGGACCCTTTGGCGCGATCATGACGACATCGACCGAAGCCTTTGGCTCGATCAGGCCGAAATGCACGTTGAGGCCGTGCGCGAAGGCGATCGCCGCGCCGTCGCGGATGTTCGGCGCGATCTCGTTCTTGTAGATGTCTGCCTGCAGTTCGTCGGGCGTCGCCATCATCATCAAGTCGGCCCATTTGGCGGCGTCGGCCACGCTCATCACCTTGAGCCCGTCGGCCTCGACCTTCTTGGCGGTCGCCGAACCAGCCTTGAGGCCGATGGCGATGTCCTTGACGCCGGAATCCTTGAGGTTGAGCGCATGCGCCCTGCCCTGGCTGCCATAGCCGATGATGGCGACCTTCTTGCCCTTGATCAGGTTGAGATCGGCATCACGATCGTAATAGACACGCATTTTGTCTTCCTTCCCGTTTTATGAATCAGAGGCCTTGCGGCCCGGTTTTGCTCCATGAAGAGCGAGAAACTGCTGCGTCGCCCGTGCGGCATCGCCGCCAATCGCCGCCTCAGTCAATTCCAGCCGGTCGCCAAGCAGCAGACGGATCTGCACGTCGCGGGCGACCAGCCCGAAAAAGGTACGGAACGCCGTCTCGGCATCCGCGAAATCGAGAAGCCCGGCCTGCCGGCCTGCCTCAAGCACCGGCTTCAGCCGTTTCGCCAGCGCGAAACGGCCATTCTCCAGCACGACGGCGCCGAGATCGTCCTTGCCCGATCCGGCATGGCTGACGGCCACGCGGTTGAGCGCGATCGAGGTGTCGCTCGAAATCACCTTCAGCCAGTCCGAGGCGAAGCGCTCGAGGCTTGCCGTCAGCGAGGCAAGATCGAGCCCCTTGCCGTCGACCGGAGCCACCCGCACTTTCGAGGCTTGCCACTGGACCGTCGCCGTCAGCAGCCCGTCACGGTCGCCGAACCATTTGTAGAGGGTTTCCTTGGAACAGCTCGCGCGGCGCGCCACGGCGGTCATGGTCAGGTGATCGCCCTCCTCGACCAGCAACCGCAACGCCGCATCCAGAACGGCCTTCTGCCGCTCCGTCAGCGCCTGGCTGTTGTCGATGTCGGCGTTTGCCAGCAACACGCTTTGTTCCCGTTTGATGGTGGCGGCAGCGCGGGGCAAACGGCAGCCGTACCGTACGTTACGGTTCGGCATATTGCGCAATCCGATGATTGGCGCAAGAGGTCGCACTGAAAAATATCTCGAAGCAGCCGCACAATGCCGTGCGGCGAGTTTGCTCAATCGCTGGCAGGCGGATGGCGCAGCCGGCCAAGCAGCGCCGACATCATGCCCAGCTCATCCGCCGAGAGTTTGGCGCCGACCAGTTCGGCGATCGACCGTCCATAGACGGACCACATCCGACGGCGCGTGTCGCGACCCTTGGCCGTGATGCGGATGGTCTGACCGCGGCCGTCATCGGCCACCGGCAGTTTCTCGACCAGCCCGTCGGCCTCGAGCCGCGCCAGCAGCCGGGAGATATTGTACTGCGCAAACAGGGTGCGCTCGATCAACTGGAATGGCCGCAGCCCGCCCTCGCCCGCTTCGGCCAGTTCATGCAGCACGTCGTACCAGGCAAGCGGCGGCAGGCCACCCTTCTTCAACGCCTCTTCGGCGCTCTCCACCAGATGGCGCGAAACCCGCATCAGGCGGGCCCAGGCCTTGATGGCTTCGGGCGAAGGTATGGCTTGCTCTGTCATGACTGCATCCTATGCGATAGATGCAAATGCATCAAGCTTGACGATTAATGCATCCGCATCTATATAGATGCAATTGCATTAACCTGGAAGGCGAATCCCATGAAACATGAAATCTGCAAGGTTGACGACATTCCACCAACGGGCAGCATGATCGCGTCGTTCTTCGGCCGTGAGATCCATGTCTGGCGCAGCGGCGAGCGCATCCGAGCCGCCGCCAATGTCTGTCTGCATTTCGGCGGACCGCTCGACTGCAAGGACGGCAGGCTGGTCTGCCAGTGGCACGGCGCCTCCTTCGACATGGCAAGCGGTGATCGGCTCGACGGTCCGGCGCCAAAGGGTTCTCGCCTGATGTTCCTGTCGACACGCGTCGAGGACGGCGCGTTGAATTATGTCTGGGGAGAGTGAGATGGCCTACAAGCTCATTCTCGTCAGTCACCATCTCTGCCCCTATGTCCAGCGCGCGGCGATCTCGCTGGCAGAGAAAGGCGTGCCGTTCGAGCGCGTCGACATCGACCTCGCCGACAAGCCGGACTGGTTCAAGGCGATCTCGCCGCTCGGCAAGGTGCCGCTGCTGCGTGTGAAGCGAAATGGCGAGGAGACGGCAATCTTCGAGTCCGCGGTCATCCTCGAATTCCTAGAGGAAACACAAACCAACCCCCTCCACCCTGCCGATCCTTACGGCCGCGCCCGGCATCGCGCCTGGATCGAGTTCGGCTCGGCCACCCTCAACGCCATCGGCCGGTTCTATTCCGCCTCGACCGAGGCTGGCTTCCTTGCGGAAAGCGAGTGTCTTTCGGCGATGTTCGGTCGCCTTGAGGCCGAGCTGGCGGAATCCGAACGGAACGGACCATGGTTCGCCGGCGAGCGCTTCTCGCTCGTCGACGCGGTTTACGGACCGGTCTTCCGCTACTTCGACGCTTTCGACCGGATCGGCGATTTCGGCATTCTGGATGGCAAGCCGCTTGTCAACGCCTGGCGCCAGGCGTTGAGCGGACGCCCGTCGATCAGGCACGCCGTGGCGCCGGACTATCCGCAGCGCCTGCACGCCTTTCTGCGGGCGAAGGGGTCCTGCCTTTCGAACCTCATCCGCCAAAACGATCCGGCCACCGCGCTTCGGCAAGCCCAATCCGCCTGAACGGATCGATCACGGTTCCGGCCACCATCGAGGCGAGAAACTGTGGCGCCGGCGGGATTTTCGCCACCGTCGCCACCAGCCTGTCACGGATGAAGGGCAGCGCCACGGAGTCCGACTGGTAGAATGGCGTGAATGCCAGCGACAGCGCCTGGAAGACACGCACATGCCAGCGCCGCGCTGCCGCATAGGCTTCGAGCGCCGCTTCGACACTGTCCGTCCGCGCCAGCGCATGGCTGAGCGCCGCAGCGTCGAGCAGCGCCATGTTCGCCCCTTGCCCAAGTTGCGGGCTGGTCGAATGCGCGGCGTCGCCGATGACGGCCAGCCGCCGGCCTATCGGGCGCCTCATCGTGTGGTGGCCGTAGCGTGCCAGCGAAAGCTGGTCGAAACTGTCGATCTGGCTGGTGAACGCCTCACTCCGCGGCCACAGCCGGACCACCCTCTCCTTCCAGGCCCCGAGGCCCCGGGCGCGCACCGCGTCGGCGTCCGCCGGCTTGAGGCTCCAGAAGAAGGCCGCCATCTTTTCGGCGCCCGGCTCCGGCCGGCCGATCGGCAGCACGCCGATCATCACGCTGGCCCGGTCGTAGCGCTGCAGCAACGCATGCTCGTCGAAGCCGTCGCCACGCCAGCCGAGCGACGCCCAGAACGCGCCATAGGTGAGTGGACGCGGCGCGCCGGCATTGCCCGCGCACTGCCGCAGTTTCGAGCGCGAGCCGCTGGCGTCGACGACCAGGTCGAACGGCCCCGCCCTTCGCCCGTCGCTCCGGATCAGGCTCGCCCGTTCGCCGGTTTCCGCGGTCTCGATCTCCACGCCGGTTTCAATGGTGACCGCTTCGCGCTGTGCGGCGCGAAAGAGCACGCCGAACAAGGCCGCCCGGTGCACAGCCAGGCCAAAACGGCGACCGCGCTGGGCGTCATAGCGGACATCGAGCACGGTGCGGCCGGTCGTGGCGTCGGCGCCATGCAGCCGATCGATGCGGCTGCCCAGCGCCAGTATGTCATCGAGCAGGCCGAGATCGGCCAGCACCGTCAGCCCGGTCGGCTGCAGGATCAACCCGGAGCCGACCGGCTTCGGCTCCTCGAAGCGCTCGAACACGGTGACCCGATGCCCGGCACGCCTGAGATAGAGCGCCATCGCCAGCCCTGCCGGCCCGGCGCCCGCAATTGCGATATCGTAGGAAATGCCAAAGCCCCCAAAGCCGGATTGGTCGGGACAATCCTTCAGCGGCCGGACTAAATCAAGCCGCCTCCCTTGGCACTAGCCGCCGTTCAAACCTGGGCGGCATCAAAACCGGCACGCGCCTCGCGCACCGCGTCATGGTTGAGTTCGGCCCACAGGATCAGCTGGTGCAAGGCGCCGAACATCGACCGCCCGAGGTCGGTTAGACTGTACTCGACGCTCGGCGGCTTGGTCGGGAACACCTCGCGATGCACATAGCCGTCGCGCTGCAAATCGTGGAGCGTCTGGGTGAGCATGCGCTGCGAAATGTCGGGCACCAGCCGCCGCAACTCGCCGAAGCGATATGGCTGCTCGGCCAGGGCCCCCATCAAAAGCGAACTCCATTTGCCGCTGAGACCCTGCATCACATCGCGAACCGGGCAATCGGCAAGGTTTCCGCCATCGCTCATGGCTTTGTAGATCTCGAGCTTGGATCTCAGATTGACGATCGTGTTGTCCACGGATGGTTCCTTGCCTGTGCCTACCTCCCGAAAAACTGCCTTCTTTACGGCCAGGGGTCAATTCCTATTTTAGTGCTGGTCTCTTTTTGAGACCAGCACCTGCCCCTTCCCTCCGACCCATGCCAGGATCACCAATGAGCAAAACTCTCCTCGTCACCGGCGCTTCCGGCCAGCTTGGCCGCAGCGTCATCAACCACCTGCTGGACACATTCAAGGTGCCGGCGGCGCGGATCATCGCCACCACCCGCACGCCGGCCAACCTTGCCGACCTGGCAGCGCGCGGTGTCACCGTTCGGGCGGCCGACTTCGACGATCCGGCTTCGCTCGCCGAGGCCTTTCAGGGCGCCGACCGGGTGCTCATCATTTCGACCAACGAACTGGCGATCCAGGGAAAGCGGCGCGAGCAGCAGCTCGCTGCGGTCGCTGCGGCGAAACAGGCAGGCGTCGCCCATCTGCTCTACACCTCGATGCCCGACCCCGAGCCCGGTTCGCCGGTCCTTTTTGCGCCCGACCACCACGGCACCGAACAGGCGATCAAGGCGAGCGGCATCCCCCATACGATCTTCCGCAACAGCTGGTATGACGAGAACCTGTTCATGTCCCTGCCGCAGACCCTGGCGTCGGGTCACTGGTATACGTCGGCGGGCGATGGCCGCATTTCCTATGGCGCGCGCGACGACCTGGCGGCGGCGATCGCCGCCGGGCTCGCCTCCGGCGCCGACGACAGCAAGACCTACACGCTGACTGGCCCCAAGGCCTACACTGTCGATGAGGTCGCGGCGCTGGTCACCGAAGTCACCGGCAAGCCCATCCAGGTCATCCAGCTTTCCGACGAAGCATTGACCGAGGGGATGAAGTCGGCCGGCCTTCCCGAACCCATCGCCCGGCTTCTCGTGTCGTTCGACGCCGCCACGCGGGTCGGTGGCCTTGGCATGGTAACGGACTCCGTGGAAAAGCTCTCCGGCCGCAAATCGGTGTCGCTGAAGCAGTTCCTGGAGACCAACAAGGCCGCTTTGGCTGCCTGACGATCGGCGCGGCGGGGAGCCCTATCTCGGCTTCCCGCCGCGTTGCTTCGATGTCTTCAGCAATCCAAGCCCGATCAAGCTTTCGCCAGTTGCAACCAGCGCATCTTCGCGTGGTCGCGGTGCCCAGCCGAGCATGCGCACCGCCTTCTCGTTGCTGGCGTTCTTGGCCTTGCCCAGTTCCGGCACGATCTGCGCGGCTTCCGCGCTGAACAGCCCGACGAAGCGGACCAGCCAGTCGGGAAGCATCCTCGTCGAGACGCGCGCCGCCGCATCGCCCAGCCGTGCCCTCAAGGTTTCGGCCATCTCCCGCACGGTCATGAAGTCACCGGCAACCGCCAGGAACCGTTCGCCCCTGGCGGCGGGGTTGGTCATCGCGCGCAGATGCAGATCCACCACGTCGCGCACGTCGACGACGCCGAAGGACAGGCGCGGCAAGCCAGGCATGGCGCCGTCCATCATGCGCTGGATGAATTCGGTGGAGGTCGAATGGTCGGCCCCCAGAACCGGTCCGAAGATACCGACCGGATTGACGACCGCAAGCTCCAGCGCCCCGCCCTCTGCGGCAATGAAATCCCACGCCGCGCGCTCTGCCAGGGTCTTCGATTTCACGTATGCGCTGACCTTGCCCGCCGGATCGGTCCAGTTCTCCTCGGTGAACGGCCTGCCGCCACTCGGCAGCCTGCCATAGCCGATGGCCGCGAAGGACGAGGTGAGCACGACGCGCTTCACCCCTGCGTCCCGCGCCGACCGCAACACCCGCAGCGCGCCCTCGCGGGCCGGTATGATCAATTCATCTTCATGCTTCGGAACACCGGGTGGAAAGGGCGAGGCGACATGCAGGACATAGTCGCAGCCGGCGACGGCTCGCGGCCAGCCGGCATCGGCCATGAGATCGGCGATGGCGAACGAGGGTACCGCTCCGGGCTCAGCGCCGCCGGCCTTGAGCATGGCGAGCACATCGGCTTCACGCTTGGCGGACCGCACGGTCGTGCGCACGCGGTAGCCGGCCTTCAGCAGGTCGAGAATACAATGAGCGCCAAGGAAGCCGGATCCGCCGGTGACAAGCACCAATTCGCCACTCATTCCCGCCTCCTCGGCTATCTGGCTGTTCTACACCCTTAAATGGCGACCTGGGTGCCGATTTCGACGACGCGTCCGGTCGGAATCTGGAAATACTCCGTCGCGTCGGCCGCCGTGCGCGCCAGCCCGATGAACAGCCGGTCCTGCCACACCGGCATGCCGGAATTGGGCGAGGCCTTGAGCGAGCGTCGCGACAGGAAGAACGACGTCGTCATGATGTCGAACTTCCAGCCCTGCTTGCGGCAGATCGCCAGCGCCCGCGGGATGTTGGGCTGTTCCATGTAGCCGAAGGTCAGCGTCACCCGCATGAACAGCTCGTTGACCGTCTCCATCTTGACCCGGTCGCTGTCGGGCACCACCGGCTGCGGCGCGGTCACCACCGAAAGGATGACGTTCTGCTCATGCAGCACCTTGTAGTGCTTCAGGCTGTGCATCAGCGCGGTTGGCGCGCTGAGCGGATCGCTGGTCAGGAACACGGCGGTGCCGGACACCAGCTGCGGTTTCTTCTTCAACAGATTGCCGGCGAGGAAATCGAGCGGGATTTCGTTGCGGCGGGTCTTGTCGAACAGATAGCGGCTGCCGCGCACCCATGTCCACATGGCCAGCACGATGGTGAAAGCAACCGCCAGCGAGGCCCAGCCGCCTTCGAACACCTTGACGATGTTGGAGGCGAAGAAACCGATATCGATGAAGGCAAACAGCGCCGTCAGCGAGATTGCCAGCCAGAGCTGCCATTTCCAGATGCGCGTCATCACGACATAGAGCAGCACCGTCGTCACCAGCATGTTGCCGGTCACCGAGATGCCGTAGGCCGAGGCGAGCTTGCTGGATTCGCCGAAGCCGACGACCAGCAGCATCACCACCAACGCCAGCAACAGGTTGACGCGCGGCATGTAGATCTGGCCGGACTGTCGTTCCGACGTGTGCAGGATTTGCAGGCGCGGCAGCATGTTGAGCTGCACTGCCTGCCTGGTCAGCGAGAAGGCACCGGAAATCACCGCCTGGCTGGCGATGACCGTCGCGGCGGTCGCCAGCACGACCATCGGGATCAGCGTCCAGCCCTCGTTCATCTCGAAGAACGGATGGCCGACGACACCGTTCTTCGCCAGCACGAAAGCGCCCTGCCCGGCATAGTTCAACAGCAGGCAGGGAAACACGATCGACAGCCAGGCGAGCACGATCGGCTTGCGTCCGAAATGACCGAGATCGGCATAGAGTGCCTCGGCACCTGTGACGGCCAGGAAGATGGCGCCGATCGTCACGAAGGCGACGTCGGGCGAATGGATCAGGAACGCGACAATGTAGTGCGGGCTGATCGCCCACAGGATTTCCGGATCGGCGATGATGTGGTTGAGGCCTGACAGGCCTATCGCTAGGAACCATACCGCGGTCACCGGGCCGAACACCAATCCAACCCCGCCCGTGCCGAAGCGTTGCACCGCGAACACCATTGCAAGAATGACCAGCGTCAAAGGCACGACGTAGGGCTGGAAGGCAGGGGTGACGACGTTCATGCCTTCGACCGCCGAAAGCACCGAAATCGCCGGCGTGATGACGGCATCGCCGAAAAACAGCGAGGCGCCGACGATGCCGATGCCCAGGATCACCGCCGAGCGCGTCGGAAAACTGCCGCGCGCCAACGCCATCAGCGACAGCACGCCGCCCTCGCCGCGGTTGTCGGCGCGCAGCACGAACATGATGTATTTGATCGTCACGATGATCGTCAGCGACCAGATGATCAGCGACAGCACACCGAGAATATCGCCGCGATCAGCGACGGCGCCGTGGGACGATGCCACCAGCGCCTCGCGAAAGGCGTAGATTGGACTGGTGCCGATATCGCCATAGACAACACCGAGCGCGCCCAGCATCAGCACCTTGGTGCTGTGCTGTTCGATTTCTGGATGGCTCGATTGTTCGACGGGTTCTGCCTCACTACCAGTATTGGCAAGGGCCATGGACGACACTCCGATAAGCGCGCGGTGCTCTACGCTTGCTGCGATGCAATATCAAGTGCCGTTGCGTGATGGCTGCCATGCCTGCCGCGTTGGGCTGCTCAGGCAAATGGCTGATCATCCGATGTTCGTGGGCTGAATCTGCCGCCACGACCGGCACGGCGTACACCCACAATACCTGCCGTATGTGCCTTAGATAGCTACTTGCGTGCCGATTTCGACGACGCGTCCGGTCGGAATCTGGAAATACTCCGTCGCGTCGGCCGCCGTGCGCGCCAGCCCGATGAACAGCCGGTCCTGCCACACCGGCATGCCGGAATTGGGCGAGGCCTTGAGCGAGCGTCGCGACAGGAAGAACGACGTCGTCATGATGTCGAACTTCCAGCCCTGCTTGCGGCAGATCGCCAGCGCCCGCGGGATGTTGGGCTGTTCCATGTAGCCGAAGGTCAGCGTCACCCGCATGAACAGCTCGTTGACCGTCTCCATCTTGACCCGGTCGCTGTCGGGCACCACCGGCTGCGGCGCGGTCACCACCGAAAGGATGACGTTCTGCTCATGCAGCACCTTGTAGTGCTTCAGGCTGTGCATCAGCGCGGTTGGCGCGCTGAGCGGATCGCTGGTCAGGAACACGGCGGTGCCGGACACCAGCTGCGGTTTCTTCTTCAACAGATTGCCGGCGAGGAAATCGAGCGGGATTTCGTTGCGGCGGGTCTTGTCGAACAGATAGCGGCTGCCCCGGATCCATGTCGACATGATCAGCCCCATGAAGCAGGCAACTGTGATCGACACCCATCCGCCTTCGACGATCTTCACGACATTGGCCAGGAAGAAACCGGTGTCGATAACGCCAAACAGCAGTGCCAGTCCCAGTGCGAGCGCCAGCTTCCATTTCCACAGCTTGCGCATCACCACGAACAGCAGGATGGTCGTCATCAGCATTTCGCCGGTCACGGAAATTCCGTAGGCGGAAGCCAGCGAACTCGAGCTGCCGAAACCGACAACCAGCACCATCACCCCCATCGCGATAAGCAGGTTGACACGCGGCATATAGATCTGACCGAGCTGCATTTCGGACGTATGCTGCACCTCGATGCGCGGCAAAAGGTTGAGCTGAACCGCTTGACGGGTCAGTGAAAACGCACCCGAGATGACCGCCTGGCTGGCGATAACGGTCGCTGCCGTTGCCAGGCCCACCATCGGCATGAGCGCCCAGTCCGGCAGCATCTGAAAGAATGGATTGGTCGGCCTGCCGCCATTGGCAAGGACAAAGGCGCCCTGCCCGAAATAGTTGAGCAGCAGGCACGGAAATACCACGCAAAACCACGCCAATACGATTGGCTTGCGCCCAAAATGGCCGAGGTCGACATAGAGCGCTTCGGCCCCCGTCACGGCCAGGAACACAGCGCCGACGGTGACGAAAGCAGCGGTCGGCGTGCTGACAAGATAGGCGACGGCATAATAGGGATTGATCGCCAGCAGGACCGAAGGATCGTCCATCAGGTGATAGAGTCCGGCGACGCCTATCGCCAGGAACCACAGAGCCGTCACCGGTCCGAATACGGCCGCCACCTTGCCGGTGCCGAAGCGTTGCACCGAGAACAAAAAGGCCAGGATGATCAGCGTAATGGGAACGACAAAGGCGTCCAACGTTGGCGTCACCACCTCAAGGCCTTCGACCGCGGACAGCACGGAGATGGCCGGGGTTATGATCGCATCGCCGAAGAACAATGCCGCGCCGCATAGCCCGATCGCCAGGATCAGGCGGGCGCCTTTGGGATAGGCGGTGCGTGCAAGCGACATGAGCGACAGCGTGCCACCCTCGCCCTTGTTGTCGGCACGAAGCACGAAAGCGACATACTTTATGGTCACGATGATCGTTAGCGCCCAGACGATCAGCGACAACACGCCCAGGACATCGGTGCGCGTATCGGTGCCGGGCGACGCATGAAGCGCCTCGCGGAAGGCGTAGATCGGGCTGGTGCCGATATCGCCATAGACGACGCCAAGTGCACCGAGCATCAGGACCTTGATGCTGTGCTGTTCGACGGCGGAATGACTCGATGGTTCGACGGTTTCAGCCTCGCTACCGCTGCTGGCAAGGGCCATCGACCAATCCCCGATAAGCGTGCGATGCTTTATTCATGCTGCGCTACGATATCAATTGCACACGACGGCTGCCATACCTGCAACGCGAGGCTCCTGTTTCTACCATCCGCAAGCCTTCAGAAATCGCCCCACCGTACCGGCCATGCCATACTCCAACGCGTCGGCTGTCAACCCATGTCCGATCGACACTTCGGCCAAGGCCGGAATGCGCTTGACCAGCGCGGGCAGATTGCTCACCACCAGATCGTGCCCGGCATTGACCTGAAGGCCGACAGTGAAAGCTGCGTCGGCGGTTTTTCCCAGTCTTTCCAGTTCCTTGGCCGCTCTGGCAGGATCGGAATGATAGCTGCCATATGGACCCGTATAGAGTTCGATACGGTCGGCGCCGGTGTCACGCGCGGCGGTCACGCAATCGGGGTCCGGATCGGAAAACAACGACACGCGGAAGCCCCCCTTCTTCAGGCGCTTGACGATCGGTGTCAGGAAGGCGGCCTCGGCGGCGAAATTCCAGCCATGGTCGGAAGTCGCCTGGGCCGGATCGTCGGGCACCAGCGTCACCTGTTCCGGCTGGTGCTTTTCCACCAGCGCCAGGAAATCCTCGGTCGGATAGCCCTCGATGTTGAATTCCGCCTTCGGGAACTCGTCGTCGATCAGGGACCGTATCTCCGGCAGATCGGAGTGTCTTGTGTGGCGCTCGTCGGGGCGCGGATGCACGGTCAAGCCATGCGCCCCGGCTGCGAGCGCGATGCGGCCGAGACCGATCACGCTCGGCCACGGCAGGTCGCGCCGGTTGCGCAGCATGGCGATGGCGTTGAGATTGACGGAGAGCTTTGCGGGCATGGAGCGGCCTCGGAATTCGTTCGACGCGCCACCTATAATGCCTTTGGCGGGAACAGACAGGGGGTTTCGGGTGTTCCAGGGAGACGAACTGGTCCCGCGAAAGGAAGCACCCATGAATTTTCTCGACACAGTGCCGGCGATCCGCCGCATCGACACCGATCGCGACGACCTTTTTGCCATCGATGTCGTCGGTTATGTTTCAGCCGCGGACGCCGAAAACCTGTTCGGCCTGCTGGAGGCGGCCTATGCCCTCCACCCACGAATCGATGTGGCCGTACGCCTGGTCGACCACGAGGGCGTCGACTGGGCCGACATTTCGGACGACACGTTGAAACAGGGCACGATCCGTGCCCTGGAGCATGTCGGCCGTTGCGCGGCGATCGGCGAACCGGACTGGACGGCGGACGCACGGCGTTTCATGCCGGTTCCAGCCCCTGTCGAGCTCAGGCACTTCAGCGCCGAGGAGGAAGCCATGGCCTGGCAATGGCTCGACGCCGAACCGATCGGGGGGCAATAGCGCGGGCGGAAAAAGGCGGCCGTCGAATGGAACACTTTGTCCGAAAGTCCCGGCAAACACTTACCTGACGATCGTCAGCCGCTCAGCCGCGCGGGTGATCGCGGTATAGAGCCAGCGCTGGCGGGTTTCCTTGAAGGCCCAGCTCTCGTCGAACAGCACGATCTCGTTCCACTGCGAGCCCTGCGCCTTGTGCACGGTCAGCGCGTAGCCATAGTCGAAATCGTCGAAGCGCTTCTTCTGCTGCCAGGGAATATCGGCGTCCGGATCCTCGAATGCCGCCTTGAGCAGCTTGATCTTGGCGACGCCACGATCGGGATCGTCCTCTTCCGGCGAGACCAGAAGGTTGATGCCCGGCTTCACCGTCTCGCGCGACGAGGTCATCACCTTCCACAGCGAACCGTTGAGCAGCCCCTTGGCCGGGTCGTTGCGCAGGCAGACCAGCTTGTCGCCGGCTTGCGGGTAGTCGGCGTTGAACCCTTTCAGTTCGCGCAGACGCTGGTTGTAGCGGCGACGGGTGCGGTTGGTGCCGACCAGCACCTGATCCGCCTTCAGCACCAGCTCCTGGGTGACGTCTTCCTTGCCGATCACCTGCGCCGTGCCGTAATCGCCCCGCATGAATTCACGGCCCTCGCGCACATCGAGCGCCAGCCTCAGGATCGGATTGTCGCGCGCCTGCCGATGGATTTCAGTGAGCAGGAAATCCGGCTCGTGGTCGGTGAAGAAGCCGCCGCCCGAGATCGGCGGCAGCTGGCCGGGGTCGCCGAGCACCAGGATCGGCGTGCCGAAGCTCATCAGGTCGCGGCCAAGCTGCTCGTCGACCATCGAGCATTCGTCGATGACGACGAGCTTGGCGCGCGAGATCGGGCTCTGCCGGTTGAGCGAAAAGGTCGGCGACATCGAGGTCTTGCCGGTGACCTCGTCCGATACCGATTCCTCGCCCTTTGGTCGGTAGATCAGCGAATGGATGGTGCGGGCGTTGACCGCGCCCTTGGAGCGCAATACCTGCGCCGCCTTGCCGGTGAAGGCGGCGAACGGCACCTGGCCGTCGACATGTTCGGCGAAATAGCGCGCCAGCGTCGTCTTGCCGGTGCCGGCATAGCCGAACAGCCGGAACAGCTGCGGCTTGCCGGTCTTCAACCAGCGGGCAACCGCTTGCAGCGCCTCGTCCTGTTGGGGAGAGAATTCCATCAGTGCGACAGACCGGATTCGCGAGGGAAAGACAAGCTCGGCGGCCACCACGATCAATCCTTGGCGGCAAGGGTCAGCCTATCAGGCTCAAACTGGAACGTAAAGTGAACGCGCGGAACAGGCGGGGCAAGCCGCGAAGACTTATTCGGCCGGTCCGGGATCGTTCTCCAGCAGGATCGGCTTGCCGTGAGGCGTAGCGTGTGCGGCGCGCTCCCAAGCTTCGGTCATGGCATCGACATCGGGTTTGGCGGCCAACCCCTTGGATGCAAGCAAGCCCTCCAGCGCCGCCAGCCAATGCTCATAATAATCATGACCATCAGCCGCGGCGCCCGGCTTCTTCACCTCGGTCGACAGCGCCTCTGCCCAATCGCTCCACGAAAACAGGCCCTTGTCGTGCAGCGCGACCGTCATCGCGAAGGCTTGCGCCTGCCAAGGCTCGGCAAAGACCGGCGCATCGACGCCCGCCGGCAAATCGGCGGCGTGTCCGTTTGCCTCACGCCGGTTCAAGATAGCTCTCCCAGGCGTCGATCGACACGGTGAGCGTCGGATCGGCCCCCTCGCCCCAGATCTCAGCCCCTTCGAAAACGACGGTATAGACCCATTGCGGATTCTCGCCGTGGCCATGAGCGTTGCTGTCGGGAAACACGAAGCCGTCGCGCACCGCCTCGACTACTCCCTGCTTGCCGCGCGCATAGCGCGGCAGCCGCGTGTGACCGGTGGGATTGAAATTCTTCGTCCGCACATGCTGGCCGGCCTTGAACCGCGCCGGCGTGGCGACCGGCCGATCGCAGGGACCGCCCTTGGCCAGCACCGCCGGCACGTTTTCCGCCTTCAGCACCCTTTTGGGCGTCACTGCCGCGTCGAGCGCCTTGCCTGCCGCCAGATCGCGCTCGCTGACGAAGCCATGGCGCTTGAGCAGCACCTCCAGCGCCTTGATCCAGATCTGATAATAGCTGGAGGCGTAATAGTCCGCCGGATGCAGCGATTCCCGCGCATGGCGGCTCTCGTCTATGGTCCAGGCACCCATGGCACCGGCGCACAGGCTCACGCCGAGCGCCCGCTTTTCCCATTCGGCATGAAAATACGGTTCGTCTTTCTCCGGCGCCACCGGCCCGAAGCCCATCTGCCCGCCGAGATCCTGCGGCCCGTTCATGCTGGCTCTCGCGCCAGGGCAGTGCCGATCATCGCATCACGCGTCACCAGGTCGGCCAGCCGCTCCTCGCTCCAGCCCTCGGTGCCCTCGGGCCGCATCGGCACCACGAGATACCGCAGTTCGGCTGTCGAATCCCAGACGCGGATCTTCCTGGCCGCCGGCAGCGTCAGCCCGAATTCCTCCAGCACCCCGCGCGGATCGATGACCGCGCGCGAACGATAGGGCGGCGCCTTGTACCAGACCGGCGGCAGGCCGAGCACCGACCACGGGTAGCAGGAGCACAGGGTGCAGACCACGAGGTTGTGGGTGTCCTTCGTGTTGAACACCGCCTGCATGTGCTCGCCCTGGCGGCCGCTATAGCCGAGCGAGCCGATCGCCGCCGTCGCGTCACGCTTCAGCCACGCCGCGAATTCCGGGTCCACCCACGCCTTGGCCACCACCCTGGCGCCGTTGCGCGGGCCGATCTTGGTCTCGTAGGTGTCGACGATGACGTCGATCGCGGCCGGGTCGATCAGCCCCTTGCGGGTGAGGATCGTCTCCAGCGCGCGCACGCGCGCGGCAAAAGGATCGAGTTCGTTGTCGTGGTGGTCGTGATCGTGTGACATGACGGCAAACTACGATCCCAGACACAAGGCCGCAAGCGCGACGGCTTGGGCCAGCGCGTTCGCGGCCGGGCGGCGCTATTCGGCCGCCGCCTTCTGAGGCTCGACCAGCGGCTCCTCATCGACATCGAACAATGACGGCTGGGCAGGAGCTTCGATTGGACGCGGTTCGCCTTCGCGCTTCGGCCACAGCCCGACAAGCCAGCCGGAGAAACGCTCCATGTAGACATAGATCACCGGCGTCACGAACAGGGTCAGCGCCTGCGAGGCGACGAGGCCGCCGACCACCGCCACGCCGAGCGGCTGGCGCAGTTCGGCGCTGGCGCCGGTGCCAAGCGCGATCGGGATCGTGCCCATCAGCGCCGCCAGCGTCGTCATCATGATCGGGCGGAAGCGCATGATGCAGGCCTTGTGGATGGACTCGATCGGCGACATGCCGTCTCGTCGCAATTCGAGCGCGACGTCGATCATCATGATGCCGTTCTTCTTGACGATGCCGATCAGCATCAGGATGCCGATGACGGCAATGACCGACAGGTCCATCCCCGCGAGCCTGAGCGCAACCAGTGCGCCCAGCACGGCCGAAGGCAGGCCGGTCAGGATGGTGAGCGGATGGATGAAGCTCTCGTAGAGGATGCCAAGCACGATGTAGATGGTGAGGATCGCACCGCCGATCAGCAGGCCCTGGTTCGCGAGTGAATCCTGGAAGGTCTTGGCCGTGCCGGCGAAGGTGGTCGAGATCGCCTTCGGCATGCCGATCTGCTCTTTCAACGCGTCGATGCGGGTCACGCTATCGCCGAGCGCCACGCCTTGCGGCAGGTTGTAGGAGATCGTCACCGCGGGAAGCTGGCCAAGCTGATTGACGGTCAAGGCGCCGGCGGTTCGGTCGACACGGGCAAAGGCGCCGAGCGGTACCAGGCTGCCGCTGGCCGTCCTCACCTGGATGGCCAGCATCCGCTCGGGCGACCACTCGATCTTCGGATCGAGTTCCATGACGACCTCGTAGCTGTCGGCCGAGCCGAAGATGGTCGAGACCTGCTGGGTGCCGAAACCGCCATAGAGGCTCGAGCGCAACGTGTCGGTATCGATGCCAAGCGTCGCCGCCTTGTCGCGGTCGACCACCAGCGTCGCCTGCAGGGCATTGTTCTGCAGATCGTCGGTGACGTCGGTGAAGGTCGTGTGATCGGCCGCCATGGCGTCGTTCAGCTTCTGCGCCCAGAGGTCGGTCTGGCCGGTATCGAGGCCCTGGACCACCAGCTGATAGGCGCTTGCCGAAGAGCGCGAGCCGAGCCTGAGGTTCTGCACCGGCTGCATATAGGTTTCGATGCCTGGCACGTTGGCCAGTTGCTTGCGCAGGTCCGACAGCACCTTGTCGATGTCGGGGCGCTGGTCCTTGTCCTTCAGCTGGACATAGAGCTGACCCTGGTTGAGCGCCCTGCCGCCACCGCCCGCCGAATAGGCGACATGCGAGACATAGGGCGAGTGGGAAAAGACATTTGCCACCTGCCCCTGCAGCTTCACCATCGCGTCGAACGAGATGTCCTGGCGCGCAATGGTCGTCACCGAGACCTGGCCGATATCCTCCTGCGGGAAGAAGCCCTTCGGCGAAATCTGGATCAGCCAGACCGACGCCGCCGCCGTTCCGATGAAGACCAGGAAAACCAGGAATGTGTGGCGCAGGCAGAAGGTCAGCAGCCAGTCATAGCCGCGCATGAAGAAATTATGCTTCTGGCCCTCGCTGTGCGCGGCTTCCCGCTCGGCCCTCGACACCGACAGCAGCCTGGAGCAAAGCATCGGAGTGAGCGTCAGCGACACGAACATCGACGCCAGGATGGCGACCGTGACCACCACAGCGAACTCGTTGAAGATGCGCCCGATGACGCCCCCCATCAGGAGCACGGGGATGAACACGGCGACCAGCGAGATCGAGATCGAGATGATGGTGAAGCCGATCTCGCGCGCGCCTTTCAGCGATGCCTCGAAGGCCGAGAGCCCGTCCTCCTCCATGTGGCGGAAGATGTTTTCCAGCATGACGATGGCGTCGTCGACGACGAGGCCGACCGCCAGCGTCAGGCCCATCAGCGAGATGTTGTCGATGGAGAAGCCGAACAGGAACATCACGCCGAGCGTGGCGATCAGCGAGATCGGCACCGCCACCGCCGGGATGATCGTCGCCGTCACCCGGCGCAGGAACAGGAAGATCACCATGATCACCAGGGCGATGGTGAGCAGCAGGGTGAACTGCACGTCGTCGACGGCGGCTCGGATCGAGGTCGAGCGGTCGTTGAGCAGCTTGATGCTGGCCGCCGCCGGCATCTGGTCCTGGAAGGACGGCAGCATCGCCTTGACGCGGTCGACGACGTCGACGGTGTTGGCGTCGGGCTGACGCTGCACCGCCAGAATGATGGCGCGCGTGCCGTCATACCAGCTCGCCGTCGTCGAGGTCTCGACCGAGTCGATGACGCGGGTCACCTCCCCCAGCCGCACCGGATGCCCGTTCTTGGTGGCGATGATGAGATTGGAAAATCCCGCCGCGTTGGTCAGCTGCGTGTTGGCCGTGATGGTCAGCTGCTGCTGGTTGTTCTGCAGCACGCCGAGCGGCGTGTTGCTGTTGGCCGAGGCAATCGCCGTCTGCAGCTGGTCGATCGAGATGCCACGCGCGGCAAGCGCCGTCGGATCGATCTGGACGCGCACGGCGTATTTCTGCTGGCCGAAGATCGAGACCTGCGCCACGCCGTCGATTGTCGACAGCGACGGCGAGAGGACATTCTCGGCAAAGGCATCGAGATCGGTCAGTGGAACCGTGTCGCTGACCAGGGACATCAACAGGATCGGCGCGTCGGCCGGATTGACTTTGCGGTAGCTCGGCGGCGAAGTCATCTCCGGCGGCAACTGGCGCTGCGTGCGCGCGATCGCCGCCTGCACGTCGGCCGCTGCCGCGTCGATATCCCGGTTGAGCACGAACTGGATGGCGATCGAGGTCGAGCCGAGCGAGTTGGTCGTCGAGATCGAGTCGATGCCGGCAATGGTGGCGAACTGCTTGATCAGCGGCGTCGCCACCGAGGTCGCCATGGTTTCCGGCGAAGCGCCCGGCAGCGAAGCCGAGACATTGACCACCGGAAACTCGGCGCTCGGCAGTGCGGCCACCGGCAGGAATTTGTAGGCAAAAAGCCCGCCCAGCACGAGGGCGAACGACATGAGCAGTGTGGCGACCGGCCTGCGGATGCAGAATTCGGAAATCATTGGCGTGCCTCGCCGGCCTTGTCGGCCTCGGCCACCTTGGGAGCGGCCTGGCCATCGGCGCCGGCTGAAGCCTTGCCTTCATGCACCGCGGCACCCTCCTTCAGCCTTGTCTGGCCTTCGACGACAACCTTCTCGCCACTTTTCAGACCTTCGGCGATGGCACTGTTTTCACCCTCGGTCAGCGCCACCTGCACCGGCCGCATCTCGACCGTGTTGTCCTGCTTGACCACATAGACGAACGGCCCCTTCTGGCTGGGCTGCACCGCGACCGTGGGAACCGATGTCATTTGCGGCATGATGCCGGCATCGAGCACGACGTTGACATATTGCCCCGGCCACAAGGAGAGATCGGAGTTCGGCACGCTCGCCCGCGTCGCGATCGTTCCGGAGGCGGTATCGACGCTGGAATCGACGAAATCGAGCGTGCCCTTGCCGACCGGCGTCGGATCGCCGTCCTTGATAAGCGTCACGGCACCTTGCTGCGGCGTCGCCAACGCCCTGTGCAGAAGGGCCAGATTGCTTTCGGGAAGGTTGAAGTTGACCTGCAGCGGGTCCATCTGGGTGATCGTCACCAGCGGGGTCGCCGTGCTGCTGTTGCCATTGCTTGTGGTGACGAGGTCGCCGACCGCGACACTGACGGCGCCCAGCCTGCCGGAAATCGGTGCCCTGATCGCGGCAAAGCCAAGCTGGACGTTGTCGGCGTCGATTGTCGCCCTGTCGGCATCGACGGTCGCCGCCGCGGCCTTCTGCGCCGCTATCGCCTGATCGTAGGTTTGCTGCGTGCCGGCCTGCTTGGCGACCAGGTCCTTGGCGCGCTGAAGATCGGACTGCGAGCTGGCGAGCAGCGCCTGGTCCTTGGCGAGCGTCGCCTGGTCCTTGGCGAGCTGCGCCTTCAGCGCGCGGTCATCGAGCGAGAGCAGAAGATCGCCGGCCTTCACCATCTGCCCGTCCTTGACGTCGATCGACACGATCTGGCTGGATACACGCGCATTGATGTTGACCACGGCCGGAGAGGAGACGAAGCCGATCGCATAGCGCCGGATCGGGAAATCAGCCGTCGTTGCTGTCGCGGAAACGATCGAGGTCGAGCGAGCGCCGTTGCCGCCGGCAGCCTGCTTGCCGGCCGCCTTGTCCGACGCCGCGACCGGCTTTCCGCCGAAGATCTGCTGAACCTTGCCCATCGTGTCGGGCGAAAGGTAAAGCCAGGCAGCGCCTATGCAGGCGACCGCAAGCATCGAAAGGATGGCTTTTCCACGCATGATCAAAAGGCCCTCTCCATCCGACACGCCGTGGCCTGATGGTCTTATTCTAGCGCAAATCACGGCCTCTTGCCGCGATTTCGCCGAATAGATAGGACACGCCTTGGGCGGAAAAGGGCCAAAGCACGGCATTACGAAGATTTAATGTGCACTGCACAATAGCTGTGCACTCCGGCCTTTCTTCCCAGCGGAACAGCCAGCGACCTAACGCAGCATCGGCCAGAGCGTCGCCGCCAGCAGCACGCCCATGGCGATGTTGAACCACTTGAGCCGCACCGGGTCCGACAGGAAACCGCGCAGCGCGGTGCCGAAACCCGCCCACACCGAGACGCTCGGCAAATTGACGATGGTGAAGGCGACCGAGATCAGCACCACCGAGAGGAACGGATGCTGCGGATTGGTATAGACGGCCATGGCGGTGATCGCCATTACCCAGGCCTTGGGGTTGACCCACTGGAACGCAGCCGCGTCGATGAAGCGCATCGGTTGCCCCTTCGCCTCGCCCTTGCCGGCAAGCGAACGCGACATGGCGATCTTCCAGGCAAGGTAGAGCAGATAGGCGCCGCCGGCGATCTTGAGTGCGGTATGCAGTGCCGGAAACGCCGCCAGCACCGCGCCAAGACCAAGCCCGACCGCCACCAGCAGCACCAGGAAACCGATGCTGATGCCGAACATGTGCGGCACGGTCCTGACGATGCCGAAATTCACCCCCGATGCCAGGAGCATGAGGTTGTTCGGCCCCGGCGTGATCGAGGTCACGAAGGCGTAGACCAACAAGGCGAGGAATGCGTCAAGCGACATGATATCCTCCCAGATACGTCAGCTCTATTGTCTCTTTCCGGCGGCCGCGCAAAGGCCAGTGGCCGGCCTGTGGCCGAGCCAGGCTTTGGCGCGTGCGGAATATCCGGTTCGGCCTGGCCGGCCCTACATGCCCTGCGGGCCGCGGTTCAGCGCCGCCACGCCGGTGCGGCAGATTTCGACCAGGCCGAGCGGCTTCATGATGGCGATGAACTGGTCGATCTTGGAGCCCTTGCCGGTGATCTCGAAGATGAAATGCTCGGTGTTGGCGTCGATCACGCTGGCGCGGAACGCGTCGGCCAGCCGCAGCGCCTCGACGCGGGCTTCGCCGGTGCCGGCAACCTTGACCAGCGCCAGTTCCCGCTCCAGCGGCCGCTCCTGGCCGAACTCATGCGAGCGCACGGTGAGATCGACCACGCGGTGCACCGGCACGATGCGCTCGAGCTGATGCTTGATCTGCTCCAGCACATGCGGCGTGCCGCGCGTCACGATGGTGATCCGCGACAGATGCTTCTCGTGCTCGGTCTCGGAGACGGTCAGGCTCTCGATGTTGTAGCCGCGCCCGGAAAACAGGCCGATGACCCGGGCAAGCACGCCCGGCTCGTTGTCGACCAGCACCGAGAGCGTGTGGTTCTCGGGCTTTTCCGTTTCCTTGGCGATGAAGTAGGCAGAGCCGGTCGGCTGTAGCTGTGCGTTCATGACATGAATCTCGATTTCAAACTCTTGATCTAATTCTCTGTTTGCGCACGGCTTCTCGCGACAGCCCTGCCTCGGCTCGGCCGGACTACACCAGTTCCCTGCCCTTGGCGTCGATGGCATTGGCCACCGCCTCGTCGGTCGCTTCGTCGGGCAGCAGCATCTCGTTGTGCGCCTTGCCCGAAGGGATCATCGGGAAGCAGTTGGCGAGCGTCGCCACGCGACAGTCGAACAGCACCGGCTTCCTGACCGAGATCATCTCCTTGATCGCGTCGTCCAGCTCGTCCGGCTTCTCGCAACGAATGCCGTGGCCGCCATAGGCTTCCGCCAGCTTGACGAAGTCCGGCATCGCTTCGGTATAGGAATGCGACAGCCGGTTGCCGTGCAGCAGCTGCTGCCACTGCCGCACCATGCCCATATACTGGTTGTTGAGGATGAAGATCTTGATCGGCGCGTCATGCTGCACCGCAGCGCTCATCTCCTGCATCGTCATCTGCACCGAAGCGTCGCCGGCGATGTCGATGACCAGCGCGTCGGGATGCGCGATCTGCACGCCGAGTGCCGCCGGTAGGCCGTAGCCCATCGTGCCCAACCCGCCTGAGGTCATCCAGCGGTTCGGCTTCTCGAAATGATAGTGCTGCGCGGCCCACATCTGGTGCTGGCCGACCTCGGTGGTGATGTAGGTGTCCATGCCCTTGGTCAGTTCGTAGAGCCGCTGGATGGCGTATTGCGGCATGATCACGTCGTTGTTCATCTTATAGGCGAGCGAGTCGCGCGCGCGCCATTTGGCGATCTGCTCCCACCAGGGATAGAGCGCCTTCTTGTCGGTCTTGGCGGTCGCCCGCCACAGCCGCACCATATCCTCCAGCACCCGGCCGACGTCGCCGATGATCGGCACTTCGGTGTGGACGTTCTTGTTGATCGACGACGGGTCGATGTCGATGTGGATCTTCTTCGAGTTCGGCGAGAAGGCGGTCAGCCTGCCGGTGATGCGGTCGTCGAAGCGCGCGCCGATGCAGATCATCACGTCGCAATCATGCATGGCCATGTTGGCTTCATAGGTGCCGTGCATGCCGAGCATGCCCAGCCAGTTCTTGCCCGATGCCGGATAGGCGCCGAGCCCCATCAGCGTCGAGGTGATCGGGAAACCGGTGAGATCGACCAGTTCGCGCAGCAGATGGCTCGCCTCGGGGCCGGAATTGATCACGCCGCCGCCGCTGTAGATGATCGGCTTCCTGGCGGTGGCCATCAGCTCGACCGCCGCCTTGATCCTTTCCAGATCGCCCTGGACCTTGGGCTGGTAGCTGGTGCGCGGCGCCATCTGTGGTGGAACGTAGAAGCCCTTGGCGAACTGCACGTCCTTCGGGATGTCGACGACCACCGGACCAGGACGACCGGTCGTCGCGACATGGAAGGCCTCGTGAATAGTCGCGGCGAGCTCGTTGACGTCCTTCACCAGCCAGTTGTGCTTGGTGCAGGGGCGCGTGATGCCGACCGTATCGCATTCCTGGAACGCATCCGAACCGATCAGCGAGGTCGGCACCTGCCCGGTCAGGCAGACCAGCGGGATCGAATCCATCAGCGCGTCCTGCAGCGGCGTCACCGCGTTGGTGGCGCCCGGGCCTGAGGTCACCAGCATGACGCCGGCCTTGCCGGTCGAGCGGGCATAGCCCTCGGCCGCGTGACCCGCGCCCTGCTCGTGGCGCACCAGGATGTGCTCGACCTCGTCCTGCTGGAAGATCTCGTCGTAGATCGGAAGGACGGCACCGCCCGGATAGCCGAAGACATGCTTGACGCCATTGTCCTTCAGCGCCTGCACCACCATTTCGGCGCCTGTCATCTCGCGCCGCTCGCTCTGTCCGTTGCTCATCGGTCTGGTCCCGTACTGTCGCCCTTTGGGCGTTGCCATTTGGGTGTTACTGGTCGTTTAGTCGTGTTTCAGGCAATAAAAAAGGCCCCCGAGGGAGCCTGTGTGTTGCGCATGGGAGGTTTTCGCCCGGCGGTTACACCGCCTTGCCCACGCGCCTTCCTACGAGAATGAGTGCCGTTTTCATGGTGGCGGACACTAAGGGCGGGAAAGGCAGCCTGTCAACGGGAAAAATCGAACCGGCAGTCGGCGCGCAGCTGCGTTGCCTGGCTCCCGGGTGAGCCGCCCGCGCCGCTTATCCGGGTTTCGTCCGGCCTCAGCGCCGGGCGGTCAGCCCGGCACCTTGCAGCGGGAACGGGCGGATCGCACTTGGATATCGTCTTCGCCTGCATCGTTGCCGGCGGACGGTGAACGGCTCTCCCTCGACTTGTTTTGGGCAAGTCGTTGAAATCACTGGAAACTATGGTGGGGCGTGACGAAGGCCGCCATCTCTGCCGATACTTGATCGTCCGGCTTGCAAGTCGGGAGGAGCCACCATGACGATTTGGATTTTACGGGAGGAACGCTGATGCTCGACAAGGCCCCAAACAAGAAACTGTCCGACCTGCTCGATCAATTCGGCGCCGCCCTTGCCGCCAACGAGATAGACAAAGCCGTCAGCTGCTTTCAGGAGGATTGTTACTGGCGCGACCTCGTCACCTTCACCTGGAATATCAAGACCATGGAAGGCCGCGATCAGGTCCGCGACATGCTGGAAAGCCAGCTGTCGAAGATCAAGCCGTCACATTTTGCCATCGCCAAGGGCGAGGACGCGACAGAAAGCGGCGGGCTGATCGAAAGCTGGATCAGTTTCGAGACCGGGGTGGCGCGCGGCTTTGGCCATATCAGGCTGAAGGACGGCAAGATCTGGACGCTGCTGACCACCATGGTCGAATTGAAAGGCCACGAGGAGCCGGCGGGCTTCGCGCGGCCAATGGGCGCCAAGCATGGTTCGGGCAAGAACCGCCTGACATGGAAGGAGGAGCGCGAAAAGGAAGCCGCCGAACTCGGCTTCAAGACGCAGCCCTACACGGTGATCATCGGCGGCGGCCAGGGCGGCATCGCGCTCGGCGCGCGGCTGCGGCAGCTCGGCGTGCCGACCATCATCATCGAGAAGAACGAGCGGGCCGGCGACAGCTGGCGCAAGCGCTACAAGTCGCTCTGCTTGCACGATCCCGTCTGGTACGACCATCTGCCCTATATCGATTTCCCGAAGAACTGGCCGGTCTTCTCGCCCAAGGACAAGATCGGCGACTGGCTGGAAATGTACACCAAGGTCATGGAGCTGAACTACTGGTCCTCGACCGAGGCCAAGAGCGCGTCCTACGACGACAAGAAGAAGGAGTGGACCGTCGTGGTCCACCGCGACGGCAAGGACATCACCCTGAAGCCCAAGCAGCTGGTGCTGGCCACGGGCATGTCGGGCCGGCCCAATCTGCCGAAGTTCAAGGGGATGGAGAACTTCAAGGGCGAGCAGCACCATTCCTCGAAGCATCCCGGTCCCGACAAATATGTCGGCAAGAAGGTGGTCGTCATCGGCTCGAACAATTCCGCCCACGACATCTGCGCAGCGCTGTGGGAGACTGGCGTCGACGTCACCATGGTGCAGCGCTCCACCACACACATCGTCAAGTCCGACACGCTGATGGATATCGGCCTTGGCGCGCTTTATTCGGAACAGGCGGTGCAGAACGGCATGACCACGGCCAAGGCCGACCTCATCTTCGCCTCCCTGCCCTACAAGATCCTGCACGAGTTCCAGATCCCGCTCTATGAAAAGATGAAGGAGCGCGATGCCGACTTCTACAAGGGGCTGGAAAAGGCTGGCTTCATGCTCGACTGGGGCGATGACGGTTCGGGCCTGTTCATGAAGTATCTCCGGCGCGGCTCCGGCTACTACATCGATATCGGTGCCTCGCAGCTGATCATAGACGGCGCCATCAAGCTGAAGAGCGGCGTCGACGTGAAGGAGATCAAGGAACATTCCGTCCTGCTCAGCGACGGCACCGAACTGCCGGCCGATGTCATCGTCTACGCCACCGGCTACGGCTCGATGAATGGCTGGGCGGCGGAGCTGATCTCCAAGGAGGTCGCCGACAAGGTCGGCAAATGCTGGGGTCTCGGCTCGAACACCACCAAGGATCCCGGCCCCTGGGAAGGCGAACAGCGCAACATGTGGAAACCGACGCAGCAGGAGGCGTTGTGGTTCCATGGCGGCAATCTGCACCAGTCGCGCCACTATTCGCAGTTCCTGGCCCTGCAGTTGAAGGCCCGGCAGGTCGGCCTGCCGACGCCGGTCTACGGGCTGCAGCAGGTCCATCACAAGGGATAGTCTCAAGACCATCCGGCGAAACGAAAAAAGAGGGAGGCACGGTGCAGACCGTGCCTCCCTCTTGTTCGATCGCGAATGGCTACGCCGCCTTGTCGGCCGCGAACCTGGTCACCACCTGCTGCAGCAGCGGGACATAGTCGCGAAACGTTCGCGTCTTCATGTTGGCGATCTTGCCACTCTCATCCCAGATACGGACCCGGACCGCTTCCTCGTGGAAGGGATTCTTGCGGAACTCCGCCACCTCCTCGGCGCTCATCGGTCCACCCTGAAGCGACAGCGTGTGAATCGAGGCCGGCGAAAGCTTGCCGAAATAGGTCGGATCCGTGGCGCAGAGATAGCGCTTGGCCGCTACATGCAGCCTGACGCATTCGACGATGACGGGCGGAAAGAACGGCGCCAGCACCTCGCCACCGGCCTCGTCATGATGCTTGTCCTCGACATCGTCGGGCGAATAGGTGCCGAACTCGCTGGTATAGTGGCCGATGTCGTGCAGCAGGGCCGCCGCCACCAGTTCGTCCGGCGCGCTGTCCTGCTCGGCGAACCACGCGCCCTGCAGCATATGCTCGGACATGGTGACGGGTTCGCCGAGATAGGATTCCGCGCCCCGGCGTTCAAAAATGTCGGCGATGAATTCGACGATATTGTCCGCGTTCAGGTCCTGGCCGCTCATTCCGCCGCCTCCTTGAACCCGTGTTCGATCGCCGCCAGCGTCGACAGCAGGCCGTCCTTGTCGGCATAGCAACCCTGCAGCCAGCGCTTGCCTGTACCGGAAAACGCCTTGCGCGCATGCATGACGCGCGTGTTGTCGACAATGAAGGCCTGGCCTGCTTCGAGCTTGAACGTGACTTCGAAGGAGGGATCCTCGATCAATTCGGCGAACCGGCGATAGGCGGCGTAGTAGGCGTCCATGTCGGCGAACGGCACGTCGACTGTCGGCGCAAGCGAGCGGTTGTTGAAGCGGATGCAGATCAGCTCGCCATCGGGCCCGAGTTCGATCATCGGCCGCTTCGCCTGAAGTCGCACGCCCGACGAGCCGGCATATTCGAAGCGTGCCGGCCATGAACTCAGGAGCCGGAAGCCTTCGGGGTTTTCAGCCCGCAGCGCGGCCGCGACGGCGAAACCGTCGACGACGCTCGACTCGCCACCCTCCACCGTATTCTCGATGCAGGACAGGATCTGCAGCGTCGGCACCGGATCGCGATAGGGATTGTCGGTATGCGCCTGGAGGCCGAGATTGGTGTAGGCGAGATTGCTGGGATTGACCTCGGCGCGCACTTCGAACCAGCGGCCGTAATTGGTTTCCCTGATATAGCCGAACAGGTCCGACACCTTGCACAGGGCACCGGATTCGGCCGGCAAGCCATCCATCACGGCAAAGCCATAGGCTCGCACCGCCGACAGCCACCGCCGCAGGACGTCACGGTCGCGGCTGGCGGTCGCATAGTCGGCGCGCGGCACGGAACCCTGCATCGTTGCCCCGGTCCATCGCTTGATCCCGACATCCGTCCAGCCGGTTTGGCGCGCCTCGCCACGATCATAGGCGTTGGCGTTCAGCCATGCCGTCGGAAATCGCACCGTCTTCTGCTCGGGCACGAAGCTGATCTCGAGGGCGCTTGCCTTGATCAGTGCGCCACTGATCCGCGTCTCGGCCGGTATGTCGAGGATGGTGATGAGCCGCTGACCGTTGCCGGCGCTGCGCGTCTTGTCGTCCAGCGCGTTGTCGCGCAGCCACATCGCATGAAAGCGGGTGCGCGTCCCGTCCTTCCAGCCAAGTTCGATTGTTCTGCCTTCGTCGCCAATCAGCGCGTGGGTAAGCATGGAAATCCGTTCCTGTCCGCTACGCCCCCGCGGCCCGGTCCGCAGGGTTTCGATTGCATGTTGACCGCGCGAAAGGCATAACTCAAATTATCATTTTTTAGGCAATGACCACAACCAGCTAATGGCTCGAAGAACCATCCCGGCCTTGCCTCCCCTCGACTGGCTGCGCAGTTTCGAGGCCGCGGCGCGGCTGTCGAATTTCACCGCGGCGGCAGCCGAGCTTGGCCTGACCCAGGCGGCCGTCAGCCAGCATATCCGGCATCTCGAGGAGCGGCTGAAGACACGTCTGTTCTTGCGGCTGGCGCGCGGCGTCGCGCTGTCGCCGGAGGGCGCGGCCTACCTGCCGCACATCCAGTCGGCCTTTGCCACCATCGGCAACAGCACCGCGGAACTGTTCGAGCCGCGCGCCGTCCAGACTGTCTCCATCAGGGCGCCGATCTCCTTTGCCTTGCTGATGCTGGTTCCGGCGCTGCCCGATCTTGCGAAAGCGCTGCCGCGCGTCCAGCTCGACCTGGTGACGATCCATCGCCCCACCGACTACGACCTGCCCGGCTCGGTGCTCGACATCCGTTTCGGCAACGGATCCTTTCCCGCGCGGGAAGCCGACAGGTTGACTGGCGAGCGGCTGGTGCCGGTGGCGGCTCCGGCCCTGGCCGGTGGCGCCGACTGGACATCCCTGCCGTTGCTTCTGGTTGCCGGCGCGCGCGAGATGTGGGGGGAATGGTTCACCGCCGCGGGCTTGGCCGGCCATCCCAGGCGATCGCACCGCTTCGACAGTTTCGTCGCCGCCATGGAAGCGGCGAGCGCCGGCGCTGGAGTACTGCTGGGGTCGCGGCCGCTCATTGATGCGGCGCTCGACAGCAGGGCGCTGGTCAGGCTTTCAGACTTCGAACTTTCCAGCACCTCGGGGCATTTTCTGACCAGGGCATCGACCGCGCGCCTGACCGGCGCCGAGCAGGATTTCCGCGACTGGCTGCTGTCGCGCCTCTCCGGTGCGGCGTCGACGTGACCGGGACCGGCATGAGTTACGGGGATGGCGTGCCGATACGCTTCCAGTAGATCAGCGTACCGGTCAGCCCGCCATGCGGCTTGAAGGCATAGTCCGGTATTTCGCCGGCCAGCGTGAAACCGAGTTTTTCGTAGAGGCCTGAAGCGCCCTCCTCCGTCGCAGTGTCCAGAACCAGCAGCGTGCGGCCCTTCTCAACGGCAACCCTTTCGGCAGCGCGCATCAGGTGCGTTCCCACGCCCCTGCCCCGATGATCGACGCGCGTCATCAGCTTGGCGATCTCGGCCCGGTGCGGCTCGTTGGGCGGGCAGTCGAGCAGCAGGGTCACGGTGCCGACCAGAACCTCGCCGTCCCAGGCGCCAAGCACCGCTCTTTCGCCTCTTGCCGCCGCAGCCAGCGACTTCTCCCAGAACGCGCTTGCCGCTTCTGGCGCCAGCGGATGCATGAAGCTCACCGAACCCCCGGCAGCAACCGTTTCGATCAGCAGACCAGCCAGCCTGTCCCGCGTTTCCATCGTCGGGGTCAGGGCTCTGATTTCGAGGAAACTCATCCGTGCGTCCTGTAATTGTGGTGAAATGGGTCGTTGCGGATTCACCGCCGTCAATCGAGATGGCGCGCGCGGCGTCGCTTGCGTGCCGCCTTGATCGCGGCAATGCGTTCGGTGTCTTCTTCCCGGAGATGCCGCCCCCGCTCCAGAATCTCGAGCGTGTACTCCTCATAGGTCAGGCCCAGCCGTTCGGCCTTGTCCATGCGCAGCAGCATGACCTCGCGGCTCGGCGCCTTCCACGCCTTGGCGTGGGCCGCCTGCCAGGCAAGGAAGATGTAGGGGTCACCCTTGCCCCATGGCGGCCCCTTGTACTCATCAAGAGGCGGCCCCCCATTGTGGGAGCGCTTTGGTCGTCTCGCCATGATGTCAGCCCCTGACCAGCGCGACGAGATAGTCGGCGCCCGGTCCCAAGGCATGGAAGGTGCAGTCCGCCGGCGCACCAAGCGCCAGGCAGTCGCCGGGCTCAAGCCTGTGCACCACATCGCCTTCGACGAATTCGAGCCGCCCTGAGATCAGCCATATCTGTTGCTTGATGAAGGCATAGGACGCGGCGGGAAAACTGACCTTGGCGCCCGCCGGCAGTTGCACCCTGATCAGTTCGAGCGGCATGTCGCAAGATGGCGAGAGATGCCGCCTGACATAACCGGGATCGGGATCGCGCCACACCGGTTGATCGCTCTCGCGCAGCAACCCGCCGCCCTGCAATTCGGCGCGCGCGATGAGGGTCGACAGCGTCATGCCGAACGCCGACGCGATCCGCACCAGAAGGGCCGCCGTCGGGCTGGTCTTGCCGCGCTCGATCGTGCTCAGCATCGCTTTCGACACGCCAGACCGCTCCGCCAGCTCGGCCAGCGACCAGTCCCGAATGATCCTCTCGGCGTGAATCCTTCTGCCGATGGTCGAGGAAATATCGTTCGCTATATCATCCATGCGTCCATTATAGCGAAATACCGGGATTGGAGAAGAGCCGTCTCGCGACAATTTGCACGAACCGCTTAATCCTCTCTACACCATCCGACCTCATCCCGCTTTAACCCCATTCCTGTAGGGTCGACGCTCCAGGGAAATTGGGATTGGCCTGTCCATGTTTGTCGAACGCGAAGCTCCCGGCGGAGAACCGACATCGCAGGAGCGCCGTAATGCAGAGCAGAACGACAGGCGCGTCCTGGGCAATGTCGTGCAATGCGACGGCGCGCGCGCCACCATCAGCGCCTACGCCGACGATATCGACGGCGCGGTGACCGGCCTGTGGACGGTCGGCAAGATGATTTCCATCAATCTCGGATCCACGCGAACCGTCGGCCTGGTCTACGGGATCGGCAAGTCGGATCGCGCCTGGAGCAACGAGGGCCAGAACCCGATCGAAGTCAGCATAGAGCTGATCGGCGAAGTCCGTGACGGAGCTGACCCAAGCGCCAAGCCGATCTTCGATCGCGGCATCACCACCTATCCGCATATCGGTGCCATCGCCCACCGCATCCGCACCCGTGACCTGCAGGCGGTCTATGATCTCGCCGGGCGTCATTCCATCACCATCGGCACGCTCTCGCAGGACGAGTCGATCGCTGCCAACATCGCCATCGACGATACGCTGGCGCGCCACTTCGCCATTGTCGGCACCACCGGCGTCGGCAAATCCACCGCCGTCTCGTTGCTGCTGCGCAAGTCGATCGCGGCGCGGCCCGACCTGCGCATCCTGATCCTCGATCCGCACAACGAGTTCGCGGCGTCGCTGCCCGAATATTGCGTCAGGGTCGATTCCAAGACGCTCGATCTTCCGTTCTGGATGTTCCGGCTGGAGGAATTCGCCGAGGTGCTGTTCCGCGGGCGTGAGACCGTGCCGGAAGAAATCGACGCCTTGCGCGACCTCATCCCGGCCGCCAAGAATCTGTACCGCAATCCGAATTCGGGCACCTATCTGCGGCGCGGCAGCGATGCGCTGACCGCCGACACGCCGGTCCCTTACCGCATCGCCGACCTCATCAAGCAGATCGACGAGCGCATGGGCCTGCTCGAAAGCAAGAACGATCGCCCGACGCTCAAATCGTTGAAGACACGCATCGAATCGGCGGCGGCCGATCCGCGTTACCGTTTCATGTTCAACTCGCGCCTGATCGAGGACACCATCCACGAGACGATCGGCAACATCTTCCGCGTGCCGCATCACGGCCGCCCGGTGACCTGCTTCGAGATGGCCGGCATGCCGTCCGAAGTGGTCAATTCCGTCTGTTCGGTTCTGGCGCGCCTGGCCTTCGATCTCGCTTTGTGGAGCGAGGGCAAGCTGCAGCTTCTGTTGCTGTGCGAAGAAGCGCATCGCTATATGCCGGCCGACGCCCGCCTCGGCTTCGCGCCGACAAGGCACGCGCTGTCGCGCATCGCCAAGGAAGGCCGCAAGTATGGCTGCTATCTCGGCGTCGTCACCCAGCGCCCGGGAGAGCTCGATCCGACCATTCTGTCGCAATGCTCGACCTTCTTTGCCATGCGGCTTGCCAACGAGCAGGACCAGGCGATCATCCGCTCGGCGATTGCCGACTCCTCGGCATCGACACTTGCCTTCCTGTCGTCCATGGGGCAGCGCGAAGCCATTGCCTTTGGTGAAGGCGTAGCGACGACCATGCGACTGAAGTTCGAAAAACTGCCTGCGGAATTGATCCCGGGCACGACCAAGCGCGAAGACGCCAAATCGTCGAAAGTCGGCGATGATGTCGATCTGGTGGCGATCGTCGAGCGGCTGCGCAACGTGCCGAAACCGCAGCAGCAGGCGATGGCCTTCGCCGAAGTCGTCGACTCGGGCCGCCAGGCCGGCGACCCCGACTACCGCAAGCCGCCGGCCACCCGCGTGCAATCGGACGACGATTTCGACATGCGCTATGGTCTCAAGCCAGCGACTTTCGGCCTGCGCCCCCAGAACGATTGAACCGGCAGGGTACGTCGTTCTACCGACCGATTGAGAAGCCGCATCAAGTTTCCATTGAGTCTGCCTCGTTGGCCAGCCTGGTAAATCCCGTCGGGGAATTCGTCAGGCTGAGCCGGATGGTGCTGTTTTCGAGAACCGGAGCGGAGCGGACAGTCAGTCCGTGAGCACCGGAAGCGGAGAAGACGGCGGCAGACGGCCTGCCTCACGAATTCAGCGATGGGATTTCAGGCGCAGACGCGGTTGCGGCCTTGCCTCTTCGCCTCATAGAGCTGGCGGTCGGCGCGGCGGTAAAACTCCTCCGCTGTCTCCTTGCGGTCCCAGACGGCAAGCCCAACGCTGGTGGTGATCTTGAGGCGGACATTGCCGGAGAGCACCGACATGTTGGCGATCGCCTTGCGGATGCGCTCGGCAAACTTGCCCAGAAGTGCGGCGTCCATGTTGGGCGTGACCACGGCGAATTCCTCGCCGCCCAACCGCGCCACCACGTCGTGATAGCGCGTCATGTCCTTGAGGCAATTGGCGACGGCCTTGAGCACCTCGTCGCCGACATCGTGGCCATGGGTGTCGTTGACCTGCTTGAAATGGTCGAGGTCGAGAATCATCAGCCCGACGGGCTTTTCGATGCGCCTGAACTCCTCGAGATATTCCTTCAGCGCATCGTCGAAATAGCGCCGGTTCTGCATGCCGGTCAGACCATCGGTCAGGGCGGCGTGCTCCAGCGTTTCCGAACGGGCGCTGAGCGAAACCGTCATGGCGCGCAGCTTGCCTTCTTCCGTCGCCTGTTTGCGGATCAGCGGATAGATGAAGAAGATGCCGAAAAACAACGCCGTGGCCAAAAGCACGCCAGTCGCGAACAAGAGCTTGTTGAGGTAGATGATCTTCTCTTGGCCGGAAGCCGTATGCAGCTCGGTGGCGAAGGATTGCAGAAGCCCATAGGCATGCAGCGTCACCAGACCGGCGGCCAGGATCACAAAAATAAAGACGAAAAATGCTGATTCCGCCTTGTGGAAACGCATCTGCTCCCCGTTGGAAAAATGCCCACCGACCTTATGGCATGGTGGGCCTTACGGAGGGTTAATTCGGACAACCGCAACGGGAACCTTTCGTTGCAGGTCAACTTTTCAGGTTGTAGTGGAAACAAGCTGTCGGATCGTGGTTTCCAGATCGTCACCGGGACGTAATCTTTGCCATTCCGGCCCCAGTTGATTCCTGAACCAGGTCGCCTGCCGCTTGGCATATTGCCGGGTCGCGATCTTGGCGAGCTCGATCGCCTCGGGAAAGCCGATCTTTCCTGCCATCGCCGCCTGTAGTTCGCGAACGCCGATCGCCTTCATCGCCGGCAAGTCTGGATTGAGGTTGAGCGCCACAAGTCGCTTGACCTCATCCAGCGCGCCCATGTCCAGCATCTTGTCGAAGCGCGCTTCGATGCGGCGGACCAAAGCTGCCCGGTCCGGCTCGATCACGAGGAAACGCGCGCTCTGCCTGTCGATGAGCGGCCGGCCGCGTTGCGCTTGCCATTCCAGGATCGAGCGGCCCGACGCATCGAGCACCTCCAGCGCCCGCACGATGCGTTGGCTGTCGGTCGGCTTCAGCGTCATGGCGGCCGCCGAATCCTCGCGCAGCAGCAGGCTGTGCAGCTTGACGGCGCCCTGTTCCTTCAGTTCGTAGCGCCAGCGGTCACGGATCCGCTGTGGAATGTTGGGTATTTCTGAAATGCCCTCGGCAAGCGCGCGAAAGTAGAGCCCGGTGCCACCGACGAAAATCACTGGCCGCTCCAAGAGCGAGCCATCACCCGGCCGTTCGAAGAACGTGCCATCCGGCCGCGCGGAGAGCGTGCCTTCGTCGATCAGCTTCATCACATCGCGCAGCCAGGCGCCGGTGGAATAGGCGGTGGCCGGGTGGACGTGCCCGTAGAGAAAATGCGGCGCGCGGGCCAGATCGGCTGCCCCTGGCCGGGCCGTCAGCACGTCGAGTACCGAATAGCCCTGCATGGAATCGGTATTGACGATGACGCCGCCCTTGCGCTCGGCCAGATCGAGCGCGAAGGCCGACTTGCCGCTCGCGGTCGGCCCGGCTATCAGGATCGCGTTCTTCACGCGGCCCTCGCCCGCTTGTCCGTCGGAATGTTCCATGCCGCTCGTCGCCACGCTTGTTTCCCGTCCCGCCGACCACGCTCTGTCGCTGTCGCTTGCGAATATGGCGTCGCGGTCGGTCGGCGCAAGCGCTGTTGTCTGGCTGGCCGAAGGGATTGCCTGCGATCTTGCCCTGCCGAGCCAGGCCGACGCCGCCGATGCGACAGCCGCCTTGCGCGCCTCGCTTGCCGGCGAACCGGTCGACGTGATCGTCCAGCAGGCTGAAACGCGCCGCAAGAAGATCCTCATCGCCGACATGGATTCAACCATGATCGACCAGGAATGCATCGACGAACTGGCCGACGAGATCGGCGTCAAGGATCGCGTTGCCATCATTACTGCGCGTTCGATGAACGGCGAGATCGCTTTCGAACCGGCCCTGCGCGAGCGGGTGGCGCTGCTGAAAGGTCTCGACGCCGCCGTGGTCGACCGCATCGTCGCCAATCGCCTGACTTTGGCCTCTGGCGGCCGCGCCTTGGTTCAGACCATGCGGGCCAATGGCGCCTGCACGGCGCTTGTGTCCGGCGGGTTCGAGGTCTTCACCACACGCATCGCGGCCATGCTTGGCTTCCAGGAGAACCGCGCCAACCGCCTGCTCGAGCAGGACGGCCGCTTCACCGGGCTGGTCGGCGAACCTATCCTCGGCCGCGCCGCCAAGGCCGACGCGCTGATCGAAATTTCGGCGCGCCTTGGCCTGACGCCCGCCGACGCCATCGCGGTCGGCGACGGCGCCAATGATCTCGACATGATCCGCCTGGCCGGGACGGGCGTCGCGCTTCATGCCAAGCCGACCGTGGCGGCGCAGGCAAAGGTTCGCATCGACCATGGCGACCTGACCGCGTTGCTCTATTTGCAGGGCTACAGGCAGGAAGAGTTCGCGCAATGAAACCAATGCGTACCGGGCGCCTTGTCCTGCGCAACTGGCAGGATCGCGACCGCGAGCTGTTCCACCGGATCAATTCCGATGAACGGGTCATGGAGTTCTTCCCGTTCCGCCGCGACCGCGTCCAGGCGGATGCCAAGATGGACGAGTTGCGAGGCGTGATCGACCGCGACGGCTTCGGCTTTGCGGCGGCCGAGGTCGCCGCAACCGGCCAGTGCATCGGCTTTGTCGGCATCACGCGAACCGACCATCTGCCGTTCCTGCCGGCCGGCACCGTCGAGATCGGCTGGCGGCTGGCGCCCGAATTCTGGGGCAAGGGCTATGTCACCGAAGCCTCGGAAGCCTGGCTGGCCTTCGGCTTTGAAACACTCGGCCTTGGCGAGATCGTCTCCTTTGCCGTCGAGAACAACCGGCGCTCCACTGCCGTCATGGAACGCCTCGGCATGACCGCCGACCCATCGGCGGACTTCGATCATCCCGGCATTCCAGACAGCCACGCCGCGCTCAAGCGGCACGTCTTCTATAGGCTCGGGCGCGCTGACTGGCAGCAACAGACACAGAAAAGGGCGGCTCGCTAGCCGCCCGTCTTCCTTCAGATCATAGTGTCGCCGGATTTTCCGGACGTCAGTCCATCCGGATCGTCACGAACCTCAACTCGCCGGTCTTGGACGCCAGCATCAAGAGCGCGTTCTTGCGGCCCTGCTCCTTCAGTGCGCCGATCCGGTCCATGACGTCCTTGGGCGTGGCGACCGATTCCTGCGCGATCTCCGTGATCACCTCGCCGGGCTGAATGCCGCGTTCGGCGGCGGCCGAGTCCTTGGTGACGTCGGTGATGACGACGCCGGAAACATCGGCGGCGATGCTGAACTTCTTGCGTGTCTCGTCGTTGAGTTCGCCGACGGTCATGCCGAGCACCGAAGCGGTCGAAACGGCCGGAGCCTTGTCACCCTTGTTCTGGTCGGTGTTGCCACCCTCTTCGCCGCTGGCGAGCTTCTCGCCATCCTCGAGCCGGCCGAGCGTCACCTTTACCGTCTGTTCGACGCCCTTGCGCACGATCAGCACATCGACCGCCTTGCCGACCGGGCTTTCGGCGACGACACGCGGCAGGTCGCGCATTTCATGGATGTCCTTGCCATCGAACTTGAGGATGACGTCGCCCGCCTGGATGGTGCCATTGTCGACAGGACCGCCCTTGATGACGCCGGCGACCAGCGCGCCCTTGGCGGTCGCCATGCCGAGGCTCTCGGCGATATCGTCCGTCACCGGCTGGATGCGCACGCCGAGCCAGCCGCGCCGCGTCTCGCCGAACTGGCGCAACTGGTCGACGACGCCCGAGGCAAGCTGCGAGGGAATGGAGAAGCCGATGCCGATCGAGCCGCCGGACGGTGAAATGATCGCGGTGTTGATGCCGATGACCTCGCCTGAGCTGTTGAACAGCGGACCACCGGAATTGCCGCGGTTGATCGCGGCATCAGTCTGGATGAAATCGTCATAGGGGCCGGAATTGATGTCGCGATTGCGGGCCGAGACGATGCCGACCGTCACCGTGCCGCCGAGGCCGAATGGATTGCCGATCGCCATCACCCAGTCGCCGACGCGCATCTTGGTGGAATCGCCGAACTTCACCGCCGTCAGCTTGTGACCCTTCGGATCGACCTTCAGCACGGCAACGTCGGTCTTGGTGTCGGTGCCGACAAGCGTTGCCTTCAGCGTCACGCCGTCCGAGAAATTGACCTCGATGTCGTCGGCGTCGGCGATGACGTGGTTGTTGGTGACGACGATGCCTTGCTCGGCGTCGATGACGAAGCCAGATCCCAGCGACTGCACCTTCTGCGCGCCATTGTCCTTGTTGCCACCACGGTTCTTGAAGAAATCGTCGAAGAAATCCTGGAAGGGCGAGCCCTCTGGTAACTGCGGCATCGGCACCGCGCCCGGACCTTCCGTGCCCTTGACCGTCTGCGAGGTCGAGATGTTGACCACTGCGCCAAGCAGGCCTTCCGCCAGATCGGCGACCGAAGCTGGCCCGTCAGCAGCAATTGTCGGCGTCACGAAGGACGGGACAGCGGCGGCGCCGACAAGAAGCGCCGCGGCGCCGGCGATGAACGTCCGCCGAGCCACGCGCAAAAGGGTATTGGATGTCATCGAGAAGCCTCCCGGTATGTCTGAAAGAGAAACGCGCTTCGACGAAAACGCCGCGTCGCGCCATGTTGGCAAAAAATACGGCACGTTTGCGGCTATGACCATCGGCAGAGGATAAATCATCCGTTATCCCATGGATCGAAGCTCGTATCCCAGGGATCGAAGCTCGTATCCCAGGGATCGAAGCTCGAAGCTCGTATCCCAGGGATCGAAAGTCGTATCCCGAAAACCGAAGCCGGCCGCCTTCATCCGCCTCGCACCAGCCAGACGATGCCGACCCCGATGGCGATCGCCGCCAGCCCGGCGATCCGCAACGCGTTCTCGGGCATCGACAGCACTTCGGTGGCCAACTTCCTGGCAAGGCCGGGAAAGCCGCCATAGACCAGACCTTCTATCACGAGGACGAGGCCCATGGCGGCAAGAAAATCCTGCACCGGCCGTTACTGGCCGGTGCTGGGCTGTGCCGCCTGCGCAGCAGGTGCCGTCGGCGGCGAAGCCGGCTTCGCCGGTCCCTCCTTGCCGTCGGGATCGCGGAAGAAGCGGAAGAACTCCGAATTCGGCGACAGCACCATTGTCGTCCCGGTGTTGTCCAGCGCCGTGCCATAGGCATTCATCGACCGGTAGAAGTCGAAGAAGGCCGGATCGCGCTGATAGGCTCCCGCGAAGGTGGCGCTGCGCTGGGCTTCGCCCTCGCCACGCAGAATCTCGGACTCCTTTTGCGCCTCGGCGATGATCTCGACGACCTCGCGGTCGGCGCGAGCCCTGATACGCTGCGCCGCCTCGTTGCCGCGTGCCCTCAGCCGCTCGGCCTCCGCCAGGCGTTCGGCCTTCATGCGATCGAAGGTCTGCTGCGACACCTCGGCGGTGAGATCGGTCCTGCGGATGCGGACATCCTCGATCTGCAGGCCGAGCGACGTGGCGTCCGGCCGAAGCTGATCGCGCACTTCGCGCATCATCACGGCGCGCTCTTCCGAGAGCGCCGCCTCGAAGTCGCGCAGGCCGTAGACGCGGCGCAAGGCAGCGTCGAGGCGTGTCCTGAGCCGCGCCTCGGCCAGTTCGATCTGGCCGGACACCGCGGCGCGGAAGACGCGCGGATCCGAGATGCGATAGGCGATGAAGGCATCGACCTCGTAGAACTTGCCGCCCGACACCTGGACACGGATGTTGTCGAGGTCGAAGCGCAGCACCCGGTTCTCGATCAACTGCACCGTGTCTGCGTCGAAGAACGAGAACGGCGCCTTGAAGTAGATGCCGGGTTCGGTCTTGACGTCGACGATCTCGCCGAACCTGAGCACCAGCGCCTGCTGGCGCGCATTGACCACGAAGACCGACGAATAGATCAGGAACAGGATGACAGCGGCGATGACGACGAAGATGGGAAGACGGTTGGCCATCACTGGTTCCCTCCCGTAACGCCACCAAGGGCGGCTGGTGCCGGCGCTTTCTGTTGCAATGCCGGCAGTGGCAGATAGGGAACGACCCCTTGCCCGTTGCCTTGCTCGACGATCACCTTGTTCGAGTCCTTCAGCACCTTCTCCATGGTTTCCAGATAGAGGCGCTTGCGCGTCACGTCGGGCGCCTTGGCATATTCGTCATAGACGGAGATGAAGCGCTGGGCCTCGCCTTCGGCTTCCTGCACCACCCGGTTCTTGTAGGCGGCCGCGTCTTCGCGGACCTGTGCGGCCTCGCCGCGCGCCTGGCCGAGCTTCTGGTTGGAATACTGGTTGGCCTGCTCGACGAACTTGTCCTCGTCCTGTTCGGCGCGCTGCACCTCGTCGAACGCATCGGCGACTTCGCGCGGCGGTGCCGCGTCCTCGATCGAGATGGCGTTGACGTTGAGGCCAGCCTTGTAGCCGTCCAGTGTCGTCTGGATGATTTCGCGAACCGAAGCCGCGATGCCCTGGCGGTCATCGCGGAAGATGTCCTGCGCCGGCCTGCGGCCGACGGCTTCGCGCATGGCGCTTTCGGCAACCTGCCGCAGCATGCCGTCGGGATCGGACACGTCGAACAGATAGGCCCTGGGATCGGAGACCTGATAGGCCACCGAGAACTGGACATTGACGATGTTCTGGTCGCCCGAGAGCATCAGGCCGTTGCCGCTGGTGTTGCCACCGCCAATGTCGACGAGCTGCTCGGAAATCTTGGCCGTCTCGACGGTTTCAAGCGGCCACCAATGGAAATGCAGGCCGGGCTGCGACAGCTCCGCCTTCGGCTTGCCGAAGCGCAATTCAACCGCGACCTCGTCGGGTTGCACGGTATAAACCGCCTGGAACGCCCACAGCACGACAAGGGCTGCCGCGATCAATCCGAACACGGCCGGGCTGGCGCCGCCGCCGCCCGGCAGAACGCGCCGCAGCCGATCCTGGCCGCGGCGAATGATGTCTTCGAGATCGGGAGGCGAGCCCTGCGGACCGCTCGGTCCCTTTGGTCCCTGCCCCCAGGGTCCCTGATTGTTGCCGCCGCCGCCCCACGGGCCGCCGCCGCCGCTCTTGTCGTTCCAGGGCATGAATGTCCTTTCGCTTGGAATTCCCTCAAGCGCCGGTACTACGGCGCAAAAACCAGTGTTGTCCTTCTATAGGGACGCCACGCGGCGCTTTCAACGCGATCCGCTTCCTATTGACGTCAGAGGAGCGACAATTGCTCTTCTTCGGCGGTATGCGTTTGCGCCGTGGCGATCATCGAGGAATATTTGTTTAAAAAGGAAGCCACTTGAGGGTCTGCACGCAAAAGGCGATCTGTCGCCTCAAATCGATGCTCTGGTTTCAACCGCACCAAAGTGGTGATCCGAAACGGATAATCGTCCACATCAGATTTTACATACTCCTTTTCCTTGTAGTACCTCCATTGCTTCCTATCAAATTCCCAGTCAAATTTGGCATCGCCATTAATTCTTGCAAAGACCTCAGTTAAATAAACTTTATTGATATATTTACGAAATTCGCCATATATTCTTTCGCCGCCAATTACGAAAAATTGCTTTTGAAAATTGCAAATAGAATAAACGTCCGCCAGAAGAAGCGCCGTCTCAATATCTTTTGCCCACTTTATTCCACGAGCATCTTCCAAAGGGGTTCTAGAGAGCACAATATTTTCGCGTTTAGGAAGTGGCCGGCCAATCGACTCGAATGTACGCCTCCCCATAATTATGGCGTGCCCTTCAGTTCTTTTCCTGAAATGACGAAGATCTGTTGCCAGATGCCAAGGCAGCTTATTCTCGATTCCTATGACGTGATCGGGATAGCTCCTCGCCACGATCGATGTCGCAGAAGGCATTTGTAATTTATTCGCGACCAATCGCCCGCCTCCCACGCTCAGCAGTTGTAGGCTTGGGTAAATGCCATCAACTTCGATGCGATCAGGCTTCTATGTCTTATCAAATCCAATTGCGCCAGTGACGAAGCGCCGCAACAAAAACAGTCCCGCCCGATGACGCCGTTCTCGGCGATGGCGACATAGATGGCGACGTGCATCAGTTGCCGTTCCCGCCATTCCTGTCCGACGGATCGAGGATCAGGATGTCGATGTCGTGCTCGGGATAGAAATCGTCCGCGGTCATCTGGAAGGTCGTCGGCCCGATCTTCTTGACATTGTCGCCGCAGAACGAAACCAGGGCCTTCGGATTGCCTTTGTCGACGGTCAGCTTGAACTTGCCGATGCTGCCCGCCGCCCAGTTGCCACCAGTGGTCAGGATATAGGCAATGCGGCTTTCATAATATTTCGGATAGCCGTCGGGATCGTCCTTGGCCGCCTTGCGCACGGCATTCTCGAACGTGCCATCCATGCAGTAGCGGGACTTGTAGGCGGCATACTGCCCCTGGAACTGGCCGTCATAGAAGAAGCTTATCGATGAAGTGGCGCCGACGCTCGGCTTGTAGCGGTGGGAGACGTGAACGTCCTTGTTGGCCGGAAAGGTTGAGCGCCACCAATAGGTCGAGCGCAATTGCCAGAACGGCACATAGGTGGATTTCATGCCGCTGCCGTCATCGGCGGTGTCCTCGATGATGATGCCGCGGTTGACCCAGTCGTCGGCCACCGCCTGCGGCAGCTTCGCCAGTGCCGCCTTGGCCGCGTCGCCGAACGGGTTGAACGGCACATTCTGCGCCTTCAGGTCGGCACCGATATCGATGCCGAGCGCGAACACCTTCTGCTCGAGCTGCGGCTTTGCCGCGACACCGTCGATCGTCACCTCGAAGCCGAGGAAATTGTCGCTCTGGTTTTCCGGGATCGCCGGCATCTCTTCGGGATCGCCCGAGATGTCAGGCATCGGGAAGGCGACGATCGCGTCGACATCCTTGTCGGTGTTGTTGTGGAAGACGTAGTCGACCGTCACCTTTTCCGGCGAGATGGTGAGGTCCTCGCTTTGCATCGCCACGGCATCGCTGCGCGACAGGATCAGGCCGCCGGTGCCGAGCTCCGCGATCGAATCATTGGCAAGCGCGGGCGTGGCGCACAGCGTCAGCGCGGCAATCAGGACGTGTCGAAACATGGAAGCCCCCCTCGGCGACAATATCGGCATGACCCTAGCGGTTTCAATGTGGCGTTTCAAAGCCCTTCCACGCGCCTCAACGCTTGCCCACATGCCGCGCTTGTCTGGACACCGACGTTCCGATCGGGCAGGAGTCCGCGCATGCGCAAGCTTCTCGTCATCGGCATCGGCGCCGGCAACCCCGACCACATGACCGTGCAGGCCATATCAGGCCTGAACCGTGCCGACGTGCTGTTCATCCCCGACAAGGGCGAGAAGAAGAACGATCTTGCCGGACTGCGGCGCCAGATCTGCGACCGCTTCGTCACCAACCCGAAATCACGCCGCGTCGAATTCGACGTCCCGGTACGCGCCGAGCCGGCGCCCTCCTACCGCTCGACGGTCGACGACTGGCACGAAGCGATCGCCGCCATCTATGAGAGCCTGATCCGCGACGAGATTGCGGAGGACGGCTGCGGCGCCTTCCTGATCTGGGGTGATCCTTCGCTTTACGACAGCGCGCTGCGCATCCTCGAGCGCGTGCGCCAGCGAGGCAATGTCGCCTTCGAGCTTGAAGTGATACCCGGCATCACCGCTGTCCAGGCGCTTGCCGCCAGCCACAAAACGGCGCTGAACCGCATCGGCGATTCCATCCTGATTACCACCGGCCGCAGGCTTGCCGAGGAGGGTTTGGCTGGCAATGCCGGCAGCACAGTCGTCATGCTGGATGGCAAATGCGCGTTCAACACGTTGGATGACAAGGATGTCGTCATCCATTGGGGCGCCTATCTCGGTACGCCGGACGAGATCATCATCTCCGGCCGCGTGGGCGATGTCGGCGCGAGGATCGAACAAACCCGCGAGGAAGCCCGCCGGCAAAAGGGCTGGATCATGGACACATATCTGCTGCGCAAGCCTGGCGGGCCCGAAGATATATAGCCACTGGCCTGCAGTCGCCACGGCAAGCGGGTAACAAGACCGGCGAGACGGATTGGCAACCCGCAAGAGTTAGAAAAAACAGCGTTTTATGCTAATTTGATAATCAAGCACTGCCTGGCGGAGCCCATTCGCTTGGCGTATATCTCACATATTGACGTTAAATTCACAGAATTGTATGATCACTTGGCCGGTTCGAATCCTGCCGCTGTGTCATCGGCGGCCCGCAATCGGCAATGGCGGATCCCGGCGAGGATGATTTCCATGATGTTCAGCGCCACCCTTGTTCGGGATCAATTCGCAACGCGTACCGGCTCACGCTGAACGGGATTATCATGTCCAGCCTCCTGCTTGGGATCGACAACGGCCTGACGGTGACGAAGGCAGTAATCTTCGATGCCGACGGCTCGCAATTGTCGGTGGCCAGGCGCCGCGTGCCGCAATCGATGCCGCATCCCCGCTGGGTGGAACGCGACATGCTGGGCCTCTGGCAGGCGACCGCCGAGGCGATCAGGGAAGCCATCGCCCTAAGCGGTCGGTCACCTGGCGACATCAAGGCCGTGGCGGCGACCGCGCATGGCGACGGGCTATATCTGCTCGACAGGAACCGCCTGCCGCTCGGCCCCGGAATCCTGTCGCTCGACAGCCGCGCGGGCGAGATCGTCGATGAATGGGCAAAGGGTTCGGTTTTTGCCGAAGCCCTCGCCCTGACCGGACAGGTTCCGCACGCTTCGGCGCCCTCGGCGATACTGGCCTGGCTGAAAAAGCATGCCCCGGAACGCTTCAGCCAGATCGGCCATATCGTCGGCTGCAAGGACTGGCTGCGCTTCTGCCTTACGGGCACCGTCGGCACCGATCTGACCGAGGCGAGCACCTCGTTCACCGACGTACGCACGCAAGCCTACGCGCCTGAGGCGATGCGCATCTTTGGCCTGGAAGAGCTGTTCGCGGCTTTGCCCCCGGTTGCGCGTTCGGCCGACATCGTCGGCTACGTCACCGCCGAAGCGGCCGCACTGGCAGGGCTTGCGGAAGGCACCCCGGTTGCCTGCGGCCTGCATGATGTCACCGCCTCGGCGCTTGGCATCGGTGGCCACGAGGATGGCGTGGTCAGCATCGTCGCCGGTACCTACTCGATCAACGAAGTGGTCTCCACCGAACCGCGTACCGACCCGCGCTGGTTCTGCCGCAACGCCATCGACCTCGGCCGCTGGAACAACATGTCGATCTCGCCGGCCTCGACGGCGAACTACGACTGGTTCCTCGACACGCTCTGCCGCGCCGAGCACGAAGAAGCCAAAAAGACCGGCGGCTCGATCCACGAGATACTGGCAGCGGAGATAGACACCGCGCTGAAGAAGCCGTCGACCTTGCTCTTCCACCCCTACCTGTTCGGTTCGCCCTACGGCAATGCCGCCAGCGCCAGCTTTGTCGGCTTGCGTGGCTGGCACGACCGCGGCGACATGCTGAAGGCAGTGCTGGAAGGCATCGCCTTCAACCACCGCGGCCATGTCGAAGCCCTGCGCGACGGCTTTGCCGTCCACGAGGTGCGGCTGACCGGCGGCGGCTCGCGCAATCCGGCCTTCGCGCAGATGTTCGCCGACGTGCTCAACGTGCCGGTCATCGTCACCTCGACCGACGAGGCGGCCGCCTACGGCGCCGCCCTTTGCGCCGGTGCGACAGTCGGCCTGTTCGCTTCGCCGCAGGAAGGCGCGGGCGCCACCTGCACGGTTAGCCGCGAATACCGCCCGGACCCGGTACGCAGCGCCGTCTTCGACGAGCGCTATTCCATCTATGGCCGCATTGCCGAACAGCTCAGGCCGAAATGGGCGGAAATCGAAAGCCTTGCAAGGCAAGAAATGGGGGGCACAGCATGATCAAGGCCGACGAACGGCGCGAAGAGATCGCCGAATACGTGATAAAGCTCGGCCAGGTGCGCATCGACGATCTGGTCGAGCATTTCGGCGTGTCGCGCATGACCATCCACCGGCACATCGACCAGCTGGCGCATCAAGGCGTGCTGCGCAAACTGCATGGCGCCGTCACCGTGCAGCCATCCGGCCTCTACGAAAGTGCCTTCCGCTACCGGGTGACGGTTGGGCGGGCGGAGAAGGACGCGCTGGCCCGCGCCGCGATGGACTATGTCGAGCCGGGACAGGCGGTAATCCTGGATGATTCGACCACGGCCAACGCCGTTGCGCCGCTGCTGCTCGAGGTCACGCCCCTGACCGTCATCACCAACAGCGTGTCGACGGCTGCATTGCTGACCAATGTCGACGACATCGACTTCATCTGCCTCGGCGGCCAGTACCATCGCACCTACAACGCTTATATCGGCATCGTCTGCGAGAATGCGATCTCGCGCCTGCGCGCCAATCTCTTGATTTGCTCGGCCTCCGCGATCAGCGGCACCACGGCCTTCATCCAGGACCAGCATGTGGTGCGGGTCAAGCAGGCGATGATGGCGGCGGCGATCAAGCGCATCCTTCTTGTCGACCATTCCAAGTTCGACAAGGTGGCTCTGCACGTGCTCGACGACCTGATCAGCTTCGAGGCGGTCCTGGTCACCGACGGCATCAGCGACAAGCATGCGCAAAAGCTGGAGCAGGCCGGGGTACAGTTGCGCGTCGTCAAGACGGCGAGGCCATGACGCCAACTGCCGAAAGCCATCACGGCTCCGAACGGCGCGCCGGCGTTCCCCGGGACGGCGATGTCGATGTCGTCATCCTCGGCGCCGGGATCAATGGAGCCGGCCTGTTTCGCGATCTCTGCGCACAGGGCGTCAGCTGCTGCATCGTCGACAAGGCGGATTTCGGCTCCGGCACGAGCGCGGCCCCCTCGCGCCTGATCCATGGCGGGCTGAAATATCTGGAGACCGGCGAATTCGGGCTGGTGGCGCAGTCGACGCTGGAGCGCAACCTGCTGCTCAAGAACGCACCGCACTATGTCAGCCCGCTGCCGACGGTCATCCCGATCTTCTCCTGGGGCAAGGGCATGTGGGCGGCGCTCCGCACGCTCCTGGGCTCGACCAGCGCGCCGCGCAGCCGTGGCGCGATCCTCATCAAGATCGGCCTGATGATCTATGATTTCTACGGCTCGCGGCACCGGGTGATGCCGCGCCATCGGCTCGTCGGGCGCCGTCAGGCGCTTCGCGACATGCCGGCGCTGACCGGCTCGATCGTCGCCACCGGCACCTACTACGACGCCAAGATCACACATCCCGAACGGCTGGTGCTCGAGTTGATCGCCGATGGGCTGGAGGCCAGCCCCGGCTCCAGCGCGGCCAACTACACCTCGCTGGTCTCTTCCTCGAACGGAGTGCTGGCCTTCAGGCGACAGAACGGCGGCGAGTTCTCGCTGCGGCCGAGACTGGTCGTCAACGCCGCCGGCCCATGGATCGACCATGTCAACGCAGCACTCGGCGCGCCGTCGAAGATGATCGGCGGCACCAAGGGCTCGCACATACTCCTGAGGCACGACGCGCTGGTGCAAAGCCTGGCCGGGCGCATGCTCTATTTCGAAGCCGATGATGGCCGCATCTGCCTTGTCTACGACTATCTCGGCAAGGCGCTCGTCGGCTCGACGGATCTTGCGGCCGACAATCCGGATTCGGTCCGCTGCGAGCCGGCGGAAATCGACTATCTGCTGGAAAGCGTGCGCACGCTGTTGCCCGGCATGAATTTCGAACGCGACCAGATCGTCTATGCCTATAGCGGCATCAGGCCCCTGCCCTCATCCGACGCCGCCGTTCCCGGCCTGATCAGCCGCGATCATTCGGCGCCGGTGGCGGAGCCGGAGCCGTCGCGCCCCTTCCCCATCATCTCGCTGATCGGCGGCAAATGGACGACGTTTCGCGGTTTCGCCGAGGAAGTCGCCGACACCGTGCTCGATCGTCTCGGCCGCACCCGCGAGGTGACGACGCGCTCGATGCCGATCGGCGGCGGCAAGGACTTTCCGGCCGACACAGCGGCTCGGTCAAGCTGGCTGGCCAATGCCGCATCGGCCTCAGGCATCGACGAGGCCCGGCTCGATCAACTCTTGTCGCGCTATGGCACCAAGGCATTACCGATAGCCCGTTACCAGGGTGCATCGGGCACCGAAGATCGCTTGCCGGACTCGCATGACTACAGCGTGTCGGAGATCGACTACATCGCTCGCAACGAATTCGTCGAACATCTCGCCGATATCGTCATGCGGCGCACGACCCTGGCCATCAGCGGTTCCCTGACAACAGGCGACTTGCGGCAGATCGCCATGATTGCTGGCCGGGCGCTCGGCTGGAAACCGCAGAGGATCGGCGAGGAGATCGACGCGGTTGTCGCGCAGCTCAACGGCACCAATTTGATGGGGCTGCTATCGGAGCGCCTCCCGCGAACCACGAGCGATCGCGCCAAACTGGCTTGAGCACGGCACAGCCTCCTCGCCGATTTGAAAGCAAGCGTATCACAGCGCTTGTGAGGTGTTATTGATTTTTAAAAATTCAACAAAATCAAATGCATTGCTCGATTCATACCAGTCGAACGGTCACATGAATGTTACATTATCGGCAAAGTATCACAGTCATTGACGGTAACTTCACATCGATGTATGGTCGATTGCGCTGGAGGAGCACGCTGCGGGAGGGGTCGATGCAAGTGGACTGCCGTACAGCGGCTTATGCGGCGCTTCGCGCCAACAAAACGAAATGCCACCCCTCATCGCCGCCACTACACAGGTCGTAACAGCATGAGTTCGCAGCCAGCAACCACCACGATGAACCGGCGAGGATCGCCAGGCGTCCGCTGGGTGGCCGCTGCGGTCGCGATCCTGGTGCTGCTCGGCGCGATGATCCTCGACACCAAGATCGTCATGATCGGCTCGGCCGAGGACACCCGCAAGGCGGCGTTTTCGCCGGAGGCGTTCGGCAAGGCTGAATTTCCGAACGTGCAATCCGCCGTGGAGCAGCGCGCCGTCGATGCGCCGACGCTCGCCGCCGCCATCGCCAAGGACAAGGCGGCCGCGGAGAAACAATATGGCGTGCCGGCCAATGTCGGCACCGAATTCTCGGTCAAGTTCACCGGTGTGGTTGGCGAGGGAAAGTCGGGCATCTACACCGTCAAGGTCGCTGACGTCCCGGACAATCTGGTCATTCGCGTCCAGACCGGGCCGGCGATCAACGGCACAGATCTGCGCGACGCCACCGGCGCGATCACCTTCGGCCAGTTCACCAACCAGATCGAGTACCAGAACGCGGGCTCGGCCCTGAACAACGAGATGAAGAAGCAGGTGCTGTCGGCCATCGACAACACCCAGCTCACCGGAAAGACCATCTCGGTCGTCGGCGTCTTCAAACTGATCAATCCCAAAGGCTGGCTGGTCGCGCCGGTGAAGCTGAGCGTCCAATGAATGCGGCGCCCGAATTCGAGCCCGCGCCCGGCGACACCGTGCTCGCGGCCCGCCACATCGTAAAGACCTATGGCGGCACGCATGCGCTGAAAGGCGTCAATTTCGACATCCGTCGCGGTAAGGTCACGACGCTGTTTGGCGAAAACGGCGCCGGCAAATCGACATTGATGAAGATCCTGTCCGGCGTGACGACGCCGACATCGGGAAGCATCGAGCTCGACGGCCAGTCCGTTACTTTCTCCTCGGCCTCCGACGCCCGCGACCGCGGCATCTCGATCATCCATCAGGAACTCAGCCTCGCCCCCAATCTGAGCGTACGTGACAACATCTTCATGGGCCGGGAAATACCCGGCGCGACCGGCGTCGATTTCGCCGAAGAAGCCCGCCAGACGCGGTTGCTGATGGCCGACCTCGAGGAAGACATCGATCCGCTGACGCTGGTCCAGGACCTGCGCCTGGGGCAGCAGCAGATCGTCGAGATCGCCCGCGCGCTCTCGGTGGATTCGCGGATCCTGATCATGGATGAGCCGACCTCGGCGCTGAGCGCGACCGAGGTGGAGGTGCTGTTCAGGGTGATCCGCGACCTGACGGCCCGCGGCGTCTCGATCGTTTACATCTCGCACCACCTCGAGGAGGCGTTGCAGATCACCGACCACGCCGTGGTGCTGAGGGACGGAGCGATCACCGCGACGGCCAACGCCAGGCACATCAACCTCGAATGGATCGTCCGCAACATGGTGGGCGAGAACTTCGATTTGGGTTCGCCACCCACCGGATACGCCTTCGGCGAGGTCGCCTTGTCGGTCGAGGACGTCAGCGTCGCCGATGCCTCGAGTTCGGAACGCTCGGTGGTCGACAGGCTGTCGCTCGATGTGCGCAGCGGCGAGATCGTCTGCATCTACGGGCTGATGGGCGCCGGGCGCACCGAATTGCTGGAATGCATCGCCGGGCGCCTGCAGCCCTCGGGCGGACGCATTTTGCTCGGGGGCAAAGACATCTCCCGCCTCGGCATCGCCGAGCGCATCGCAAGGGGGCTTGTCCTGGTGCCCGAGGACCGCCAGCGCGACGGCCTGGTTCAGACGATGTCAGTGGGCGCCAACCTGTCGCTCGCCAGCATCGGCTCCTTCGTCAGGGGAATGCTCTTGTCCCGGTCGCGGGAGCGGTTGCTGGTCGAAGCCTCGATCCGCGACGTGCACGTCAAGACCGCGGGCGGCAGCGCCCCGATCGGATCGCTGTCCGGCGGCAACCAGCAAAAGGTCGTCATCGGCAAGATGCTGACCACCAATCCCAAGGTCATGCTGCTGGACGAGCCGAGCCGTGGCATCGACATCGGCGCCAAGGCGGAGGTCTTCCGCCTGCTCAGCGAACGGGCGGCACGTGGGCTCGCCGTCGTCTTCTCGACCTCGGAAGTCGCCGAGTGCCTGAGCATCGCGCACCGGATCATCGTCATGCATCGCGGCAGGATCTCGGCCGAGTTCGGTGGCGATGCCACGAAGGAGGAGATCATGGCCGCTTCGGGCGAGGCCGTGGTCACCGACCATGAGGAACACAGGAGCCACCACCGTGACCGACGCTAGCCCCGATCGCAGCCGCTCCCGTCCAAGGGTTTCGGCCGACGGCTTCAGCCTGGCCAAGCTTTTGCTGGAGGGCCGCGCGTTCTTCGCACTGATCGCGATCATCATCGTCTTCTCGCTTCTGTCTCCCTATTACTTCTCGGTCGGCAATTTCCTGACCATGGCCTCGCATGTCGCCATCTTCGGCATACTGGCGGTCGGCATGCTGCTGGTCATCCTCAATGGCGGCATCGACCTGTCGGTCGGCTCGACGCTGGGCTTCTCCGGCGTGATCGCCGGCTTCCTGATGCAGGGCGTGCAGCTGACCACGTTCGGCGTCATCCTCTACCCGCCGGTCTGGGTCGTCGCGGTGCTGGTATGCGTGCTCGGCGCGCTGGTTGGCCTGGTCAACGGCGTCCTCATCGCCTGGCTGAAGGTGCCCGCCTTCGTCGCCACGCTCGGCATGCTCTATGTCGTGCGCGGTGCAGCCCTGCTGATGACCAACGGCCTGACCTACAACGACCTCGGCGGCAAGCCGGAGCTCGGCAACACCGGCTTCGAATGGCTGGGCTTCAACCGCCTGCTCGACATCCCGATCGGCGTGCTGGTCATGGCAGTCATCGCCATCATCGGCAGCATCATCCTCAACCGCACCGCCTTCGGCCGTTGGCTCTATGCGTCCGGCGGCAACGAGCGCGCCGCCGAGCTCTCCGGCGTGCCGGTCAAGCAGGTGCAGGTTTCGGTCTATATGCTCTCGGGTATCTGCGCCGCGGTGGCCGGCCTCATCCTGTCCTCCGAGCTGACTTCGGCGGGCCCGACCGCCGGCACGTCATACGAGCTCACTGCCATTGCCGCCGTCGTCATCGGCGGCGCCGCACTGACCGGTGGCCGGGGGAACATCCGCGGCACGCTGGTCGGTGCCTTCGTTATCGGCTTCCTGTCCGATGGTCTGGTGATCATCGGCGTCTCCGCATATTGGCAAACAGTGTTCACCGGCGCGGTCATCGTGTTGGCGGTGCTGCTCAACGCCATCCAGTATCGCCGCCGCGTCAAGCTTCCGAGCCCGGCCGGCGGCTCGCCCACTTCTCCACAAAAGGACAAGGCCACAACGGCCGATCCCGCCCTCGAGAAGACCGCCGGTTGACCGGCGCGATTGCTAACCAAAGGAGGAACTCTATGTATCGCAGTGCCAGAATTCTGATGCTCTCGGCCTTCGCCCTAGCCGCACCGATCGTCGCGGCAAGCGCGGCGTCGGCCGGCGGCCTCATCTCGGTCATCGTCATCGATCCCGCCAACCCCTACTGGCTCACCGAAGGCAATGTCGCCAAGGCCGAGGCCGAGAAGCTCGGCTATACCGCGACTGTCGGCGCCTCCAAGGCCGACACCAACACCGAGAGCAAGCTGATCGACACGGCGATCACCAACAAATCCGTGGCCATCATCCTTGACCCGGCCGATGCCAGCGGCTCGATCGGCGCGGTGAAGAAGGCGATCGCCGCCAACATCCCGGTCTTCCTTGTCAATGCCGAGATCAACCAGGAGGGCCTCGCCAAGGCGCAGCTCGTCTCGAACAACGCCCAGGGCGCAGCGCTCGGTGGCCAGCAATGGGTGACGGCCATCGGCGAGAAGGGCAACTATGTTGAACTGTTGGGCGCCCCGTCCGATAACAACGCCGCGACTCGGTCGAACGGCTACGAGACCGTGATCAGCCAGTATCCGGACCTCAAGAAGGTCGGCTCGGAAGTCGCCAACTGGGATCGCACCCAGGGCCACGACAAGATGCAGAGCCTGCTGCAAGCCCATCCCGACATCATCGGCGTGACCAGCGGCAATGACGAGATGGCGCTCGGCGCGATCGCGGCTCTGAAAGAGGCCGGAAAACTGGCGAGCATCAAGGTCGGCGGCTTCGACGGCTCACCGGACGCTGTCGCCGCCATCAAGGCCGGCGACCTGCAATACACCGTGCTGCAGCCGGTGGCCGTCTACTCGGCGAAAGCCGTGCAGCAGGCGGACTCCTTCATCAAGACCGGCAAGACTGGCGCCGCGACCGAAAAGCAGCTGTTCGACTGCCTCCTGATCACCAAGGACAATGTCGACAAGTATACGGCTCCGTTCACGCTCTCGGAATAAAAAACGACGAGGAGTGATCCGGGATCACTCCTCGTATCCATTGGCGAGGGATCGCCTCAAGTGTCCATCAGCGCCGCCCACCGGCAGCGCTCAGCCAAATTATCCGGCCCAAATTATCCGGCATCGATCTCCGCCTGCAGCGCATCCATATGCGTCGCCGCTGCAGCTGTCGCTGCGCGCTCGATGGCTCGGAAACGGCTGACCACCGCCAGGCCGACCGCCGTCAGTTGCGCGCCGCCACCCTTGCGGCCGCCGGTCTGCGCCGCGACCAGCGGCTTGCCGAACACCCGGTTCATGTCCTCGACCAGGTCCCAGGCGTGCTTGTAGGACATCTCCATGCCGCGCGCGGCGGCCGAGATCGAGCCGAAGGCGGCGATCTGCTCCAGCAGTTCGATCTTGCCCGGTCCGATGCGCCCGTCTGGATCGAGATTTATCCGCAAGCTCAGCGACGGCATTTTTGCTCCTCCGCGGTCACGCCCGACGCCATACTAGAAGCTCCCCGGCCATACCGCTATTCCAAAAAAACATAGCGATGATCATCCATCCGCCTCGGCGGGCAGACCGGCGCCGGTGTTGGCCCGGTCGAAGCTCACCGTCTTGATCACGGCAAAGACATGCCCCCCGAGCCGCAGCTTCAGCGCATGCCGCGATTGTTCGGTGATGCGGGCCAGCACGGTCGCGCCATTGCAGTCGATGCCAACCTCGACCGCCGGCCCCTCGCCTGGGCTGATCGCAACAATGGTGCCGGGCAGGATGTTGAGCGCGCTGAGGCCCGCCGGTTGTTCGGTGGCGATCATCACGTCGCGGGCGCGGATGCGAATGCGGACCGGCGCTCCCGCCGCAGCCGCCAGCCGCGGCACCCGAATCTCACCGGCGGCGGAGCCCAGCACGGTCATGCCGAAATTCTCGTCGTGACGCAGCACCCTGGTGTCCAGCACGGCTCCGCCCTCGCCGCGCTCCTCCGCCGGCAACAGGTCGAGCCTTTGCATCACCGCCTCGGTCGGTCCGCTGGCGATGACATTGCCTTGCGCCAGCATCACCACGTCTCTCGCCAGCCGCGCCACCTCGGCGACCGAATGGCTGACATAGACGATCGGGATCTTCGTCTCGTCGCGCAGCCGCTCGATATAGGGCAGGATCTCGGCCTTGCGCGCCTCGTCCAGCGAGGCCAGCGGCTCGTCCATCAGCAGAAGCCGAGGACTGGCAAGCAGCGCCCGACCGATGGCCACGCGCTGTCTCTCGCCGCCCGACAGCTTTGCCGGTCGCCTGTCCATGAGTGGGCCGATGCCGAGCAGTTCGACCACGGCGTCCATGTCCGCGTAGCGCTCCGCCGCCGGCGTGAACCAGCGGCCGTAACGCAGATTGCCGGCCACGCTCATATGTGGAAACAGGCGCGCGTCCTGGAACACCATGCCGATGCGGCGCCTGTGCTTCGGCACGAAAATGCCCGCGCCGGTGTCGACCAGCACGCGGCCATCGGCCTCGATGCGACCCTTGTCGGGCCGGATCAGCCCGGCGATCATGTTGATCAGCGTCGTCTTGCCCGATCCCGAAGGTCCGAACAGCGCCGTCAGCCGCCCTGCGCTCTCGAAGCGAACATCGAGGCTGAAGTCGCCGAGGCGATGGCTGATGTCGACGAGGACCGTCATTCCATGTCCATGCGCCGGCCGACACGCCGCGCCAGCACTTCGGAGGCGACCAGCGCGCCCATCGAGATGACAATGGAGATCAGCGTCAGCCGGAGCGCGCCTTCATCGCCCCCCGGCACCTGCGTGAAGGTGTAGATCGCCGACGGCAGCGTCTGCGTCTCGTTGGGGATGTTGGAAACGAAGGTGATCGTCGCGCCGAACTCGCCCATCGCCTTGGCGAAGGACAGGATGGCGCCGGCGATCAGGCCGGGCAGGATCAGCGGCAGCGTGATGGTGGCGAACACCCACAGCGGGTTGGCGCCGAGCGTTCCGGCCGCCGCCTCCATCCTGCGGTCCACCGCCTCGATCGACAGCCGGATCGCCCGCACCATCAGGGGAAAGCCCATGACGCCGCAAGCGAGAGCCGCACCTGTCCAGCGAAACGAGAAGACGATGCCGAAATGCTCGGCCAGGAAGGCGCCGGCCGGGCCGCGCTTGCCGAAGGTCAGCAACAACAGATACCCCGTCACCACCGGCGGCAGGATCAGCGGCAGATGCACCAGTCCATTGAGCAGCGTCTTGCCCCAGAACTGACCTCGGGCAAGCAGCAGCGCGATCAATATGCCCGGCGGCAGGCTGAAAAGCATTGCCACCGTCGCCACCTTGATGGACAGCCGGACCGCATTCCATTCGTCGGGAGTGAGGTCCAGCAGCCAGTTCATATTGCGAAATCAGGCCCTTTTCGAACTCAGTTGCTTGGCGTGAGCACAGTGAAACCCTGATCCTTGAACAGCGCGCCGGCCTTGGCCGACTGCAGGCATTTCAGGAAGGCCGGCGTATCCTTGTCCTTCGAATCGGCGGTCTGGGCAACCGGATAGATGATCGGCGGATGCGAATCCTCCGGAAAAGTATCGACCACCTTGACGCCTTTTTCGGCATGCGCGTCGGTGGCGTAGACGATGCCGAGGGCCGCTTCGCCCGTGGACACCAGCTTGAGTGCCGCACGCACGTTCTCCGCCTGCGCCACCTTGCCTTCGACCGAGGACCAGACACCGAGCGATTCAAGCGCCGCCTTGCCGTATTTGCCGGCCGGCACCGCCTTGAAGTCGCCCATGGCGAGCTTGCCGTCGCCGATCAGCTTGGCCAGATCGAAGCCCTTCTCGATCTTGGTTTCAACTGTCGAGTCCTTCGGCGCCACCAGCACGATCTCGTTGCCGAGCAGCCTCGCCTCCGTGTCCGGCTTGGTCAGCTTCTTGTCGGAGAGATACTTCATCCAGTCGAGGTCAGCGGAGATGAAGACGTCGGCCGGTGCCCCGCTTTCGATCTGCTTGGCCAGCGCCGAACTCGCGGCATAGGAAACGGTCGCGGCCTCGCCGACATCGGCCTCGCAGGCCTTGTTCACCGCATCGAGCGCATCCTTGAGGCTGGCCGCGGCGAACACGACCACCTTGTCTTGCGCATGCGCGGCCGGCGCCGCGGCCATCAGGGTCGCCGCAAGACCACCGATCGCGATCGCCCTCAATCCGAAACCTTTGCGCATCAGCATGAAGTTCTCCCTGGGTTTGAAATCCGATTGGCTCGAAGCCTGTCAACCGATATATCCGCATGAACATAACAACGGAAGGCTTTTTGCCTGACACCTGCATTGAATCGGCATGCCATCACGGCCTACGATGGACCAGGCTGGATACAGCGAAATGCAAAAGGAGACGTCCAATGAAGATCAGCGCCCGCAACATCCTGAAAGGGACCATCGTCGAGATCGTCAAGGGAGCCACCACCTCGCATGTCAGGATCGACATCGGCGGCGCCGTCGTCACCGCGTCGATCACCAACGAGGCCGTCGCCGACCTCAAGCTCGAAAAGGGAAGGCAGGCCTATGCCGTCGTCAAGGCCTCTGACGTGATGGTCGGCATCGATTGATCGGTGCCCGATTTCGAGGAGCGGGCCAGCCCCGCGGGCTCAGACGGCGATCGGCGCCTTGATCGATGCGTCGGCGACGTAGTTTTCCAGCCGGAAGTCCTCGAAGCGGAAAGCGAACAGGTCCTTCACCTCCGGGTTGATCCACATCGTCGGCAGCGCCCTCGGCGTGCGTTGCAGCTGTTCGCGCGCCTGTTCGAAATGGTTCGAGTAGAGATGCGCGTCGCCAAGCGTATGGACAAAGTCACCGGGCTTCAGTCCACTCACTTGCGCCACCATCAGTGTCAGCAAAGCGTAGGAGGCAATGTTGAATGGCACGCCGAGGAAGATATCGGCCGAACGCTGGTAGAGCTGGCACGAAAGCCGGCCCTCGGAGACGTAAAACTGGAACAGGCAGTGGCACGGCGGCAGCGCCATGGCTTCCACCTCGGCCGGGTTCCATGCCGAAACGATAAGCCGCCGCGATTGAGGATTCCGGCGTATCTCCTTGAGAAGATTCGCGATCTGATCGATCGAGCCGCCATGGCCATCGGGCCAGGAGCGCCACTGCTTGCCATAGACCGGGCCAAGATCGCCATTCTCGTCCGCCCATTCGTCCCAGATCGAAACGCCATGGTCGGTCAGATATTTGATGTTGGTGTCGCCGGCCAGGAACCACAGGAGTTCATGGATGATCGACTTGAGATGCAGCTTCTTGGTGGTGGTGACCGGAAAGCCGCGCCCAAGATCGAAGCGCATCTGGTAGCCGAACACCGAGCGCGTGCCGGTGCCGGTGCGGTCGCCGCGATCGGCGCCGTTTTCCAGCACATGCTGCAAGAGGTCGAGATATTGGCGCATCGGTTCCGGCTCGATTCGGTTGTATAGCCATCATAGCCGACGGACGGGCTGCCGAACACAATAAAGCGGCGCAAGCGGCGCTTGCCCGATCACTCTTTCCGGGCGTTCGCGCCGCCCCTCATTGCCCTGCCCGGACATCCTCCCCGTATAGTGACGGGGAGGAAAGAGGCTGGCCGCAGTCGCGGCGCGCCCTTCCTGCAGTTGGCGAAACCATCAGCGATAGCGTCCCTCTCCCGTGCTATACGGGGAGAGGATGCTCGTCAGAGGGAGCCGAGTTTGCCCAGATCCTTGGCCACCAGATAGTAGAAGGTCACCCGGCTCTTGGTGTTGTCCGCCGCCATCGCCTTGCAGGTCTTCTGGATCGCGGCATCGGCTTTCGCCGCGTCGCTGACACCGAGTTTCTTGGCGGCCCAGCTTTCCTTGACGCGCTCGAGTTCCTTCGGGTCCGTGCACGACACCAGCGAAGAATCGCGGTTTCTGAGCGCAATACCCAGATGCTTCACGATCTTGTCGACCACGTCGGCGCTTGCCGCGGCGTCGTATTTCTTCACGTCTGCAAGATAATCGGCCATCAAAATTCCCCTCGTCGGCGCCACGAATCCGATCGATGAGGGCTGTGGCGCGCTGCTGCAACTTGTGCGCTAGGTCATGACTCCTCACCGCACACAAAGCTTCGGTTGAGACCGCGCCCGAGTCAACCCTTGGGAGCTGCCGTTTTGACACGGGGAGAAAGTGCCATTGCGGCCTTTCATTTCTTGCGATGCCCCCCTATATTCGGTTTGTCGGCTTGACCGACTATGGCGATAAATGGGCGATGAAATAAGCCGTTCGGACCCGGGGGCGGTACCCGGCGCCTCCACCAAAAGCCGCTGTTCACGACAGGGCGGTTTTTGCTGGGGGCGAAATAGGATCGACGAAGGTGTAAAGATCGTACTTTTGCCCGGCATGGTACCACCGTCATCGGGCTAAACCTGTAGTTGCAAATGACAACTATGCGGAAGCACGTCTCGCCGCGTAAGCGGTGCGATAGCTTCAATTCAAGCCCTAGGGGTTCGCACTTCTAGGCGGGGTTCGGAGGTACCTGGCAACAGAAACCTCCACTTCTCCTCTCTCCAATATGCGTCAAGCAAGGGCAGCTCCGGCTGATCAGAGCTTCGTTCGGCCTGTGGCCGCGAAGGCGCCGCGCTGCGCGCGCTTCTCCATGGACAAAAGTGAAAAATGATCCCGGTCGTTTCTTGGTGCTGACCGGCGACCCCGGGCTTCGTCACCTCGCTCGAAGCCGGAAACGGCATGATCCGCGACCAGGCCGCCATAGGTGGGAGCGCCCTGCCCCCGTGCCATCGCGCGCTGTTCGCCGAGCGGATGCTGCATGAAAAAGGCCGGGCATGCCCGGCCTTTTGGTATCCAAAGGGCGATTGCTATTCCGCCGGCGCTTCGACGGCTTCGCGAGAACGGCCGAGCGTGAACTTGGCCAGCGTGAACGAGATCACCGCGCAGAGCGTGATGCCCGCCACCATCGGCAGCGGCGTGCCGTCGAAGAACAGGCCGGCGACACCCATGGCGACCGCGCCGATGGCAAAGTGCAGCGTGCCCATCAGCGCCGAGGCCGTACCGGCGATCTCGCCATGCTCCTCCATCGCCAGCACCGAGGTGGTCGGGATGACCAGACCGAGGAAGCCATAGCCGATGAACAGCAGCACCGCCATCACATCGAGCCGGTCGATGCCCGTCGCCATCACCGCGAACAGCACCACCATCGTCGTCGCGTAGCCGGTCACCGCGACGCGCACCACGCGCCGCAGTCCGAACCGTTCGGCCAGCAGCCCCGTCAGCTGCGACATGCCGATGAAGGCCACCGCGTTGATCGAGAAGAACACGCTGTAGACCGAAGGCGACAGCCCGTAGTGGCCGATCAGGATGAAGGACGAACTCGACAGATAGACGAAGAAGCTCGCAATCCCGAAGCCGGCGATCGCCACGAGGCCAAGGAAATTGCGGTCCCCCATCAGGAAGCGGTAGCCGGCAAGTGCAGTTCCGAAGGAAGAACCGACGCGTTCTTCCGCCGGCCGCGTCTCCTTGAGCGAGGTCGCGAGCAGGATGGTGGCAAGGGCCGCCGCACCGGTCACCGTCCAGAACACGGCGCGCCAGCCGAAATTCTCGATGATCTGGCTGCCGGTCAGCGGCGCCAGGATCGGCGACACCGAAAACACCAGCATCAAGAGCGACATCAGCTTGGCGGCTTCGGTGCCAGTATGCAGGTCACGCACGATGGCGCGCGGAACGGCCATGCCGGCGCTGGCGCCAAGGCCTTGCAGGAAGCGGAAAGCAATCAGCCATTCGATGGTCGGCGCCATTGCCGAACCGATGCCGCCAGCCATGAACAGCGCAAGACCGCCATAGAGCGGCAGCTTGCGGCCGACCATGTCGGAGATCGGCCCCACGACGATCTGACCGAAGCCCATCGACAGGAAGAAGATCAACAGGCTCATCTGCACGGCAGCGGTGCCGGCATGCAGATCCGCGCCGATCGACGGCAATGCGGGAAGATACATGTCGATTGCGAACGGGCCGATGGCGGACAACAGGCCGAGCACGACCGCAATGCGGAGGAATTTGGGACTCATGATAAAGGCTTCTTTCGAATCTGGTTGCCGCCGCCAGGCGACGTCTAACCCTAGGACGTTCCATCCCATGAGGTTCCGACTCTCCAGGAGCGAATTCCATTCGTCTCTGGGCCGAAATCTCTTTATATCGTGTCCACAAATTTAGACACTCTTGTCCAAATCGTCAATCACCTCTATATAGTTTTTCATGAGACTGAGCGTTTCTCCTGACACTTTCCCGCCACGCGGCCACGAGGCCAAGCGCCTGTCGATCGTCGACGCCGCCGCCGGGGTATTCTGCCGCGAAGGCTTCGCCGGCGCCAACATCGATCTGATCGCCGCCGAAGCCGGGGTCTCGCGCCAGACCATCTACAACCATCATGGCGACAAGGAAAAACTGTTCGTTGCCGTGGTGCGCGACCTCACCGAGCGCTGCAATGCCGGGATCTTCGCCACCATCGCCACCTTCCCCGACCAGCCGAAGGATCTCGAGGCTGATCTGATCGGCTTTGCCGTGCGTCTGAACCAGAACTGCATCTGCAACCGCGATGGAAAATTCCTGCGCAAGCTGATCCAGACGGAAGGCGAACGCTATCCAGAACTGTTTGCCGAATGGCGTGAACAGGGGCCAGGCCGAACATGGCCGGCAATCGCCGCCCGCTTCGCCCGCCTCGCCTATGGCGGCTACCTCGCGATCGAGGATCCAGACGTGGCGGCGCGCCAGTTCCTCGGCCTCGTCAATGCCGAACTGCAGACCACGTTCATGCTCGGCGGCACGCCGCGCGAGGACGAAGTGCTGCAATCCGCGACAAATGGCGTGCGCACCTTCCTGCGCGCCTTCGGCAAGCGCCGGTCCGCCGCATCAGTGGAAAAGCAAAGCGCGCTGGCCGGCGTTTGAGCGATCAAATCGTTGGCAATAGTCCTCGCTTCGGCGCGGCGGTGATCTATATCAGGTTTACGCCGCCCTCAAGCTTGATTACAGCTATGCGGACGATTCAACGGAACCCTACCGCCACATGGCCGACGACCACATCCGCTACGACATTCTGGCCCAGGAGGCGTTGCGCGGCGTCATGCGCAAGGTCCTGGCCGAGGTCGCGCGCACCGGCCTCCCCGGCAACCATCACTTCTTCATCACCTTTCTGACCGGTGCGCCGGGCGTGCGCGTGTCTTCGCGGCTGCGCGAGCGCTATCCGGAGCAGATGACCATCGTCATCCAGTTCCAGTATTGGGACCTCAAGGTGACCGACACCGGCTTCGAAGTGGGCCTGTCCTTCTCCGACGTGCCGGAGAAACTCGAAATCCCGTTCTCGGCCGTGCGCGGTTTCTACGATCCGTCGGTCAATTTCGAGCTCGAGTTCGACGTCAAGACCGATGTGGTGGCAGCCGACGAGCCAGCTGCTCAAGCCCCGCCCGAGCCGCTGACCATCGTTTCCGAGAAAAAGCCGAAAGCCGAGAAGAAGGCCGCCGCCGAGGCCGAGAAGAAGCCCGCCGCCACCGACGCCGCCACCAAGGGCGCCGATGTGGTCTCGCTCGACGCCTTCCGCAAGAAATAGGCCCGCGGGTTCGCGCTGTGGCCGACATCGTCAATCTTCGCCAGGCCCGCAAGCAGAAGGCGCGGGACGAGAAGGTGCGCGTCGCCGAGCAGAACCGGGCCTTGCATGGCCGTTCCAAGGCAGAGAAGCAACGCGACCGCCTGATCGCCGACAAGAGCGACAAATTCGTTGCCGGCCACCGCCGTGAAACTCCCGGCGAACCGAGCGAACAGTGAGCGCGGTCGAAAAGCGCTCGGTGACCATTCGCGGCCACCGCACCAGCTATTCGCTCGAGAAACCCTTCTATGACGATCTCGTGGCGATCGCGGCGGCCAGGAAGCTGACGCTCGCCGCCCTTGTCGCCGAAGTGGACGAAGCGCGGCCTCGCGACACCAACCTGTCCTCGGCGCTGAGGCTCCATGTGCTGGACTGGGCCAAGCGCGGCGCGGACATCTGACCACACCGTAGCCGGGCCGATCCCGGGCCGTCACCCAAAAATTCTTCCCGGCACCTGAATCCTTTGGCTTCGCTGCAACGTCTCGGACATGAGCGGCCTCCAAGGCGCAGGGCACCCAAGGGAACAACTGAGATGAAACACCACCTGATACGCTACAAGACGAAGCCGGAGCGGGCCGACGAGAACGAGGGGCTGGTCAAGGCCGTCTTCCAGGAGCTGCGGGCCAAATCGCCGGACGGCGTTCGCTATATGACCTGGCGATCCGACGACGGCACTTTTGTGCATCTGGTCGAGACGGAAACCGACGCCCATGCCGATATCATCACTGGACTGGCGGCATTCGAGGCTTTTCAGGACGGCATCAGGGATCGCTGCAGCGAACGTCCGCATCGCGAGGAGATGACCGTGGTGGGCCACTATCGGATGTTGGACGAGTAGTCCCGGGTAGAACCACGTCACGAAACGGCAGGCGCATGAACATTCCCGGCGAAATCCGCGAGCCTTTTGATCGCCTGTTCGGCGAAATACGCCCCAGATTGCACCGCTACTGCGCCCGCATGACGGGCTCGGTCGTCGATGGCGAGGATGTGTTGCAGGAGGCGCTGGCCAAGGCGGTCGAGGCTTTGCCCAACGCCGGCCCGATCGCCAATCCGGAAGGCTGGCTGTTCCGCATCGCGCACAATGCGGCGCTCGACTTCCTGCGCCGTCGCGCCCGCGAAAAGGCCTTTTCCGATGAGGACCGGGACATGATCGTCGACCCGGCAAACCCCACCGTCGACCGTCAGGCCGCGGCCGCCGGCCTGCATATCTTCATGCGCCTTCCCGTCACGCAGCGAAGCAGCGTCATCATGATGGACGTTCTGGGCTATTCGCTGCAGGAGATCGGCACTATCCTCGACACCAGCATCCCCACCATCAAGGCGGCGCTGCACCGAGGCCGCGGCCGGCTGCGTCAACTCGCCGATGAGCCCGACGACCGTCCGCCGCCCAGGCTCAGCGCGGCTGAACGCCTGTTGCTCGACGCCTATGTCGATCGCTTCAACGCCCGCGACTTCGATGCGGTGCGCGACATGCTGGCGGATGAAGTGCGGCTGGAACTGGTGGCCAGGACGCGGCTCGCCGGGCGCAAGGAAGTCGGCACCTACTTCCACAATTATTCCAGGGTGCGGGATTGGCGTTTCGTGCCGGGGTTTGTCGAAGACAGGCCGGCGGTCCTTGTCCGCGATCGCGACGATCCGGCGGCGCGGCCATCCTATTTCGTGCTGCTGGGATGGCAGGCCGGCAAGCTGTTGACCATCCGCGACTTTCGACACGCCCGCTACGTCGCGGACGGCGCCGAAATGTCCATCCTCTGAGGCGATTGTTCTGCCCGACGGCCGCAGTCCGCTACTGCAACGACTTCAACAGATTGTCGATCGTGAACGGATTGGGCTTCGGCTTGGCCGGCGGCGGATTGTCGTTGGCTTCCGGCAGCGGCGCTCGCTCGACCTTCGCTGCCTGTTCCGCCGCCTTGCGCTCGGCCTCGAGCCTTGCCTTTTCCTGCGAGGCGGCGCGCATCGCCTCTTCCGCCTTCTGGCGATCCTGCTCGGCCTGCGCCTTGGCCGCTTCGTCGGCGGCTTGTTGCTCGGCCGCGGCCTTCGCGTCCGCATCCGCCTTTGCCTTGGCATCCGCGTCCGCCTTGGCCTTGGCTTCCGCATCGGCCTTTGCCTTTGCATCCGCTTCAGCCTGGGCCTTCGCTTCCTCTTCGGCCTTCGCCTTGGCGTCGGCTTCGGCCTTCAGGCGCGCCGCTTCCTCCTGCTTGCGCAGTTCCTCGGCGGCCTTGTCGCGCGCGTCCTGCAGCGCCGCGTAGTAGCGCACCTCACGCCGCAGCCGCTGCTTCTCAAGCAATGCTGCCTGCATCGCTTCGACGCGCTGTTGCTCCTTTTCCAGCGCGCGCTGGGTCAGGAACTGCGCCAGCGGCTCGCTGTCGAACTGCCGTCTCACGGCGCCGAACGGCCCCTCGGCGGTGAAATTCACGATCGGCTCGGAGCCGACCAACGCCTCGTCGCCGGGCCGATAGGTGACTGCTCCCTTGGCCGAAACCGTGCTGGTGTTGAGATCCGCCGTGATGTCGGCGGACAAGGTCGCCGCCGGATTCTCCAGGCTGATCGGCGGCACCCTCAGCGTGCCGCCGGCAACCGTGAAGGCAACGTCGATATCCTTCGCGGCGAAGCTGCCATCGGCGGCGATCTGCGGCGCGAAGCCGGCGGTCTTTGCCGCGTCGATGTCGCGCCCGATCGCATCCGCCTTGGCAAGGAACGCGCTGAACGCATCGGGATTGACGCCGGCGACCCGCAAGCTCTTCAGCGTCGCCGTGCCGGAGCCGGACAAGGCCGCCACCATCGCATCGACCGACTTGCCGCTGGTCGACAGCGCCGTCGAGAAATCGCCGTTGCCGCTGATGCCGGCATCCGGCAGCACGTTCGCTAGATCGGCGCCCGCCAGTTTCATCTGGCCGGTGAAAAGTCCGGTGCCGTCGGTGTTCTTCAGCTCGAACAGGCCGGTCAGGGCACCGCCAAGGAATTTCGCCTTCAGATCCGAAACGCGGATGCCTTCCTGGTCGAGCTTGAGCGAAAACGCGGCGTCATAGGCGGTGGCGAACGGCCCGGTGGCAAGCGCCGCCGTCGTCAGATCGAGGTCGGCGGTGAACGGCAGGCTGGATTTCTGGCTGAAGGGGGCGGCTGGCCACGCGCCACCCTTGTCACCGGCCCCCTTGTCGGCGAGGAAAGCCGAATCGCCGAACAGCGCCACCGCCATCGGATCGAAATCGAGTTCGTCGAGCGCCAGCGCGCCGGCCAGATGCGGCACGCCATCCTTGACATCGACATTGACGTCACCGGACACCGCCGCCTCGTTGATGGCGCCGCTGAGGCCATCCAGCACCAGCAGGCCGTTGCCATAGTCACCCTGCGCCGCCAGTGATGCCGACATGCCCGCCCCCATGCCGGGAAGCCCGATGCCGGTCGTCATCAGCCACGGCTCGATATCGGCTGCATCGAGGCTGAGCTTGCCCTTGGCGGTCGGTCCTTGCGGCGTATCGGCGATCGTCCCTTCGAAACCGGCCTTGAAGTCGTTGCCGGAGAGGCTGAAACTCGTCGCAAGGCCGCCGCCAAGCGTACCCTTGGCCGAAACATCCGTGCTTGCCTCGCCCAGCATGCCGAGCGGCAGCGCCGGCAGGCCGTAGAGCGCCAGCAGCGCGGTGGCGTCAGGATTCTTGGCATTGAAGGTCAGCGCCACCGGAGCTTCGATGAGCCTGTCCAGCGCTCCCTTCCCCGACAGCGACGCCGAAAATGCCGAGCCGCCGGCCTTGCCCTGGCCGCTCACCGCCAGGCCCGTGGTGCCATCGCCATTGTCGGCGGCACTCGCCACGAGATCGACGCGCGCATCCTGGAAAAGCTCGGGATAGGCGGAAGCCCGACTCGCCAGCCCCTTCAGCACGGCATTGTCGGGATAATGCTGGGCAGCGACGTCGATCAGCGGCTTCAGATCGACGGCGACCACCGATGCGTCGAGCTTGCCGGTCGGGCTCGCTGGAAAATCCTTGACCCTGCCGGTGGCGCTGATCGAGGCGCCGGCCAGCCCGCCCACCGAAAGCCGGTCGATTTCGAGCAGCCCGCCGCGCAGCCTGAGCGCCGTGTCGACCGTGTCGGCGGTCAGGCCACCGGCGCTGACCGGCCCGGCCTTGATCTGGAAATCGAGGTCGCGGTCGGAAAAGCGGTTGGCGCCCTTGTCGCTGACGAAGATCGAGGCAAAAGCCGCCAGCCCGTCGACATCGAGCTCGCCGCCTTCGAGCCGCATCAGCACCGACGGCTTGGCGTCGTCGGGCTGGCTGGAATCAATGCGGCCGGAGAACTTCGCCTTGCCCAGGATCAGCTCGAGATCGCTGAAGGCCTGACGCTTTTCCGACAGGTCGACCTTGGCCTTGAAGCCGGCGGCGGGCAAACGGCGGATCGCCTCGTCGACATCCTTCGACAGCCAGGCGGCAAAGCCGGAAGGTTGCGCCACCGCCAGCAGCAGCGAGCCGGTGAAACCGAAATGATCCTCGACGCTGAGCATGCCGTCGGCCTCCAGCGTGGTTCGGCCGGGCAAGGTCGCGGCGAGCGATTTCACCGACCAGCCGCCATCGGTCGGCTCGGCGGAAAGATGCACGTCGCGCACCGTGGTGTCGCCGGCCACCACCGCCGGCAGCTTGACCTCGACAGTGCCGGGTATGGTCGGCTTCGGCAGGTCGAGCAACGCTTGCTCCAGTCCGGCGATGCGCTGATCCAATGTCAGCCCGGCGCCGGCCTCGGCCCCCACCGCCTCGTCGAACTGCACCTGTGCGCCACTGGCCTCGATGGCGAAGCTCGGCTTCAGCCCGAGATCGACAGAAGCCTTGCCATCGGCGGTGTAGGGATTGTCCAGCGGTCCCGTCTCGAAACGGAATTCATCGACGCCGAGCTTCTGGTGGTCGAGCGAGAACTTGCCGTTCAGCCTAAAGCCCGGATCAGGCTTGCCGGCGCTGACCTTTACCGTCTCGCCATCGGTACCGCGCAGCTCCGCGCTGTTCCTGTCGGCGCTGTTCTTGTCGGTGCCGGAGATTTTGAACTGGCCGGAATAGACGGCGGCACCGTTGACGATGCCGGCATTGCCGTCGGTCTCGATGACCAGCGGATAGGCATCGGGATCGGCCTTAAGCCGCAACCGCATCTGCCCGTTGCCTTCGGCCTTGCCGGTCGACGCGGCGATGCTGGTGCGCAACCCGTCCAGCCGCAGCGTGCCGTCCATGCGCCACGGCCCGGCCAGTGACTTGGCCGAGATGGTCGAATTGATCTCGGACATGAGATGGCTGCGCCCGCCGGCGGCATGGCGCAGTTCGATCTGCCCTTCCGTCACCGTCAGCTTCTCGATCGAGATCTGGTTGAGGTCAAAGGGCGAGGACGGCCGCATCGCCCAGTCGACGGTGCCGTCATTGGCGATGTCGATGGTCGCTTTCGGCCGCACCAGCCGCATGTCGAAGATCAGCACCTCGCCGCGCAGGAAGGGTGCCAATTCCGCATCCATCGAAAACGTCTCGACGGTCATCGCCGGCTGGCCATTCGGGCCGCCGGCGACGGCGACGTTGGAGAAGGTCACCGAGGGGAACGGCAACAGCCGCGCCGTGGCATCCCCTTGTACGGTCACCTTGCGGCCGAGAATGGCGCTCGCCTCGCGCTCGAACTCGGCGCGATAGCCGGTCCAGTCGACAAAATACGGCCCCACCAGCGCCGCACACAGCACCAGCACGAACAGGCCACCAAAGATCACGAACAGGCGTGCGAGCATCAGCTCCGAACGGGTTGATTGAAATTCAGCCGCACTCTACCCGCATCCGCGTGTCGATAAAGAGGCAATTCATCCGCTGTTGCGTCATCCCTGGTGATCTGAAACAAATCCAGGAAAATGCGGAGAATTTCGGATGTCGGGCAAGAATTGGGACCGGGTGCCGATCGATGCGCAGAGCGTCGACGCGCCGCTGTCGCTATCGGCGGTCTTTCTGGTTGTCACCGTCGCCAGCGAACGGAATGCTCTCGCCAGGGTCGCCTCGGTGCTTGGCGGGCTTGACGATCTCGTCAAGACTGTCGGGTTCCGCGATCTTTCCGGCCGGCTGTCGTGCATTGCCGGCATCGGCCGCGACTTCTGGGATCGTCTCTCTTCCGGCCGGCGACCCCTGGAGCTGAAGCCGTTCGTGCCGATCAAGGGAGCGGTTCATTCGGCCCCGTCGACAGCGGGCGACCTTCTCTTCCACATCCGCTCCGAACGTCCCGACATGTGTTTCGAGTTCGAGCGCATTCTGCTCGACAACCTCGGGGACGCCGTGACGGTCGTCGACGAAGTCTCGGGCTTTCGCTATTTCGATGCCCGCGACCTGCTCGGCTTTGTCGACGGCACCGCCAACCCGACCGGCCTCGACCTGCCCGCCTCGGCGCTCGTCGGCGACGAGGATGCCGACTTCGCCGGCGGCAGCTATGTCGTAGTCCAGAAATATCTGCACGATCTCGCTGCCTGGGCGCGCATTCCAACGCCACTGCAGGAGGTGATCATCGGCCGCACCAAGATCGACAACATCGAAATTGACGATGACGACGCCCCGCGCAAATCGCACAAGTCGCTGGCCACCATCGTCGATGCCGACGGCAATGAATACGACATTTTGCGAGACAACATGCCGTTCGGGCGGCCGGGGCAACGCGAATTCGGCACCTACTTCATCGGCTATAGCAGGTATCTTTGGGTCATCGAGAAGATGCTGCAGCGCATGTATGTCGGCGACCCGCCGGGAGCCTACGACCGGCTGCTCGACGTCTCGACACCGCAGACCGGCACGACATTCTTCGCGCCGACCCGCCCGCTGCTGCAAGCCCTTGTCGAGGGCGTGCAGCAGCTTCCCGCCGCACGGTAGGGCGACGGCATGACGGCCACAATTTGCACGACCTCAGCGTGCGTCGCGCTTCGCTTGCGACACCTTGCCCGCCTTGCGCTGCCGGCCGAGTTCCGCCGGCCGGACCAGCTTCGGCGCCCGCTCGTTGGCAACGGCTCGCATGCCCTTGTGAGCCGTGCGCGAATTGTGTGCGGGACCGTCCGCCGACGCGCCTTGCTTCATGGCCAGCGCCTTGCGTGCATTCCCGACCAGCGAAATGCGAGCCGCCAGTTGGCGCCGCCGTTCGGCCTCGCCGTTCAGCCGCCGCATCGCGGTCGCAAGCACCGCCAGCTTCACCTGCGAGCCGCCATCGGCCTTTGACGGCGTGGCGCCTTTCGGCGCGCCCTTGCCGCGTATTTCACGCCTGCGGCGGTGCGCTTCGGCCTGTGCCTTGTCGCGTCGCTCGCGCAACAGCTTGACCAGTCCGGAAAGGTCGGCGTCGGAAAGCTCCTGCACCGCCGGATGGTGCGATTTCTCCACCAGGTCCTTTTCATCGGTGCTGAGCGCGCGCGCTTCTTCCTTGCGCGAAATCGCCATGACAGTCCTCCTCAGTTGGCGCGCCTGTCTGTTTCAGGCCTCGCTGCCGACCGAGTCTCGGCTCGAATGGCGGCACGGTCAAGACGAGCCGTCTGCGAACCTGACGTCACAGACTGGCCTGGTTTCCAGGCAGTATCTTGCCAGGGTTCATGATGTTCTGCGGATCGAGCGCTTGCTTGATCGTGCGCATGATATCGACGCCGTGGCCGAGTTCATGGCGCATGAAGCCGATCTTGCCCTGGCCGATGCCGTGCTCGCCGGTGCAGGTGCCGTCCATGCCGATCGCCCGCATGTTCAGCCGCGCGACGAATTTCTCCGACAGCGCGATCTCCTTCGGATCGTTCACATCCATCAGCACCAGCACATGAAAATTGCCGTCGCCGGCATGACCGACGATCGGCGCGATCAAGCCCATCTCGGCGATGTCGGCTTCGGTCTCGGTGACGCATTCGGCAAAGCGCGAGATCGGCACGCAGACATCGGTCGACAGGCCCTTGGCGCCCGGCCGCAGCGTCAGCGAAGACCAGTAGGCATCGTGCCTGGCCTTCCACAGTTTTGTCCGTTCCTCGGCAACGCTGGTCCACAGGAATGGCCCGCCGCCATTCTCTTCGGCGATCATGCCGAAGGTCTCGGCCTGCTCGGCAACACCCGCATCGCTGCCATGGAATTCGACGAACAGGCACGGGCTCTCGGGATAGTCGAGTTTCGAATAGTTCTTCATCGCCCGCATCTGCAGCGCGTTGACCAGTTCGATGCGCGCCACCGGAACGCCCATCTGGATCGTCGCGATGACCGCGTTGCAAGCGGCCTCGACGCTCGGAAACGGACAAACGCCGCCGGAGATCGCCTGCGGGATGCCTTGCAGCTTCAGTGTCAGCGACGTGATGATGCCGAGCGTGCCTTCCGAGCCGATCAGCAGTCGCGTCAAATCGTAGCCGGCCGAGCTCTTTTTCGCGCGCTTGCCGGTCGTCACCGTCTCGCCATCGGCCATGACGGCCGTCAGCGACAGCACATTCTCGCGCATCGTGCCGTAGCGCACCGCATTGGTGCCGGACGCCCGTGTCGCCGCCATGCCGCCGAGCGAGGCATTGGCGCCGGGGTCGATCGGAAAGAACAGGCCGGTGTCGCGCAGATGCCGGTTCAGGTCCTCGCGGGTGACACCGGGTTCGACCGTGCAGTCGAGATCCTGCGGATTGACCGCGAGGATACGGTGCATGCGCGAGGTGTCGACCGATATGCCCCCGCCGGGTGCGTTGGTGTGACCTTCGAGCGAGGAGCCGACGCCGAAGGCGATCACCGGCACGCGGTGCGCGGCGCAGGCGCGCACGATCTCCTGCACCTCGGCCGTCGTTTCCGGGAAGGCGACGCCGTCGGGCGCCTGCGTCGGGATATAGGTGGTGGTGTGCGCGTGCTGGGAGCGGATGGCCTCGCCGGTCTGGAAGCGCTCGCCCAGCCGCTGCTTGAGGATCCCGAGCACCGCCGCGATGCCTTCCTCGTTGCGTTCGACCGGATTGAGGTCGCTCAGAGCCATGAATTCCTCCGCGAATGGACCAGTGTCCACGCTTGTTATGCAGCTATGGATGATGCCTAACGCAATTCCAGGAAAAGTGTGAAGCAGATTCCGGTCCGGAATTGCGTCAAAACAAAGAGACCCTCATCGGCCACGCCGTGTGCAGCACCAGAACAAGGAAGTTTCGATGTCCATCCCCGCCCCGTTCGTTTCCAAGCCCATGGACATCGAGAAGGACTGGATCGATTACAACGGCCATCTCAACATGGCCTATTACAACGTGCTGTTCGACCGCTGCTCGGACGAGGCCTTCGAGGCGATGGGCATGGGGCTGGACTATGTGAGACAGCGGCGGCTGACCATCTACACGGCCGAAGTCCATGTCTGTTATGTGCAGGAACTGCATCTCGACCACAAGGTCACCGTCTCCTTCCAGCTCATCGACCACGACGACAAGCGGCTGCGGGCCTACCAGGAAATCCGCCATGTCGACGGCTGGCTCGCCGCCACCTCCGAAACGCTGTCGCTGCATGTCGACATGTCCGGGCCGAAGGTGGCGCCCTTCCCCGCCGATGTGCTGGCCAAGGTCGAAGCCATGCGCGCCGCCCATTCGGTGCTGCCAATGCCGGAGCGCGCCGGCCGTTCGATCGGGATTCGTCGCAAGACCGCTTGAAGCCATCGACCGACCGCGTTAACCTTACCGGGGTTTTAACGGGAACAAGCCAATTGAGCCGTTGAACGACTCAGCGGAGCGGTCGAAAACGATCCGCATGGGTTGCCATACGGGCGGCGGGGCGAAGCCGGTTCGAGGGACGTGCATGAAAACCGACATCAAGGTCGAGGTGGACAGGCTGGCCGCCGATCCGCGCATCACCGACTATGATTTCTGGCGCTCGCTCAAGAACGTCAACAACGAGATCTTCCACATCGCCAACAACAACGAGCCGATCCCGTTCGACATGATCCGCTGGCGCGCCATCCTGAAACAGGCGCGGATGAAGCGCGGCCACGTCTAGCACATTCGTATCGACAAGCCCTTCGTCCTCAGACCGGGCGCTTCACCGCCGCCAGCGGTGAGCGCGCCACCACCGGTGACGACTGGATGATGGCCGTGTTGGTCATCGCATAGGGAATGATGCGGTCGATCACCCGTTCAAGCTCGGCAACAGAGCCGACATGCGCCAGCGCGATGAAACAGTCCTCGCCGGTCACCCGGTCGCATTGCGCGATCTCCGGCAGCTCGCGGATGATCTCGGCCACGACAGCCAGTTGCCCCGGCACCGGCCGAATGCGCAGCCATGCCGACACCGGCAGCCCAAGTGCCGCGGGGTTGATCCGAACCGAATAGGCTTCGATGATGCCGCTTTCCTGCAGCCGCTTGATGCGTTCGGCCACGCTCGGCGCCGACAGGCCGACCGAACGCGCAAGTTCCGCAGTGCTGGTGCGCGCATCCTTCTCCAGCAGACGCAGGATCTTCATATCCGCCGCATCGAGGTCGGTTTTTTCGTTCCGAAGGTGTTTCAAGGAAAACTCCTTGCTTTCAGGAGAAAGATGACCATTTAAACCAATCATCATCCATATAAGTCGGAAGATTCACCTGCGATACTGATCCGATGGATGATCAAACGCAAGCTCCTCCGGCAGGCCCTGCCCTTGCCGGCCTTGCCCTCGGCAGGCTGGCGACAAAACTGCCGCCGCATGTCTGGTTCGGTATCAGCGCCATCTTCCATTATCTCGGGCCGGCATTCGCCGTGCTGCTTTTCCAGCATGTCGGCGTGCTCGGCATGGCATGGCTGCGCATCGCCACCGCCGCCCTGATCTTCACGCCGCTGACCAGCCCATGGCAAACCTTCGCCCGCGCCGATCGCCCAACGCGGCTGTTGTTGCTGGCCTTCGGCGCCTGTCTGGCGGTGATGAACTGTTCGTTCTACCTGGCGCTTGACCGCTTGCCGATCTCGCTGGTGGCGGCAATCGAGTTCGTCGGCACCATCGGCGTTGCACTCATCGGCCTCAGGAGCCTTCGCAATCTCGCCGCCCTGGCCGTTGCCGTCATCGGAACCTTGCTGCTCATCGACGTCAAATGGTCCGATGATCCCTTCGGGCTGTTCTCGGCCTTCCTCAACGGCGCACTGTTCGTCGGCTATATCGTGCTCGGCCACCGCGTCGCCCGCTCGGGGGCGGGCGACGGCATCGCCGGCCTTGGCGCGGCGATGGTGGTCGCCTTCCTTGTCGTGCTGCCGATCGGCTTCACTGACGCTCTGCCCGCCTTTTTCTCACCGCTGCTGTTGCTCGCGGCCATCGGCGTCGGCATATGCTCGTCGGTCATCCCCTACATCTGCGACCAACTCGCCATGTCCCGGCTGCCGCGTGCAAGCTTTGCCCTGATGCTGTCGCTTTTGCCGGTCACCGCGACACTGATCGGCGTCATCGTGCTCCATCAGATTCCGGGCCTGACCGATTGCCTCGGCATTGCGCTCGTGGTCGCCGGCGTCGCTTTCCACAAGCCGGCATCCGCCAACTGAGCGCGATAAATAAAACAATTTCAATTGCTTACAGAAGTCACGCGCTGGTTCCCCACTACGACTGACTGCGACAACAAGCTCAAGATTGAACCAATCGCGCATCTGCGCCGTTGTCCCCACGAACACGGCTTGGAGTGACAAGATGGACTGGAAACGAACCAGGGAACCCGCCGACGCCTGGCACATGACGGACGATCTTCATGTCGAGCACGGCAAGGGTGACCCTTTCGCGGCAGTATCCGTGCCACACGCATGTCGATGATCATCACCGATCCGCGGCAGCCCGACAACCCGATCGTCTTCGTCAACGACGCCTTCCTGCGTCTGTCCGGCTATGAGCGGCAAGAGGTGCTGGGCAAGAATTGTCGGTTCCTGCAGGGCCCTAAAACCGACAAGGCGACGGTCGACCAGCTGCGCGAGGCGATCGCCGAGAAGGTCGACGTCAGCGTCGACATCCTGAACTATCGCAAGGACGGCTCGACCTTCTGGAATGCGCTCTACATCAGCCCGGTCTCGAATGATCGCGGCGAACTCCTGTTCTTCTTTGCCTCGCAGCTCGACGTCTCGGACCGCAAGCGGTCCGAGCATCGCATCACGGCGGACAAGGATCGTTTCGAAAAGGCTGTGAAGGAGCGCACCAGGGAACTCGAAGCCGCGCTCGAAGCGCAGACGACGCTGCTGCACGAAGTCGATCATCGGGTGAAGAACAACCTGCAGATGATCTCCTCGCTCATCGTCATGCAGAGCCGCACCATCAAGGATGCAGCGACCAGGAAATCGCTGGCCACCATGCTGGAGCGCATCGAGGCGTTGAGCACCGTGCATCGCCGGCTGTACCAGTCGAAGGACGTCAGCAGGTTCGATGTCGCCGATTTTGCCAGGGATCTTGTAACCGACCTGTTGACGGCTTCGGGGCGCTCCGAAATCAAGTCGACGCTTGATCTCGAACCGATCGTCATTTCGGCGGAGAAGGCGACCCCCGTTGCCCTGATGGTCAACGAACTCGTCACCAACGCGCTGAAGCATGCCTTCAAGGAAAAGCCCGACGGCACCACGGCTGGCCGCATTGGCATCAAGATGAGCCAACCCGACGGCCACTTCAACATCGAGGTGTCCGACGACGGTGTCGGCATGGCCGATGCCAGTGGCGACGCGTCGTTCGGCATGCGGCTGATCAAGTCGCTTGCCCGACAGTTGCATGCCGATATCGAATGGCGCGACGCCGGCCCTGGCACGAAGGTCGTCATCTCGATGCCGAACGAACCGCAGCAAAAAGGGAATGTGTCATGATTGAGCCCCTCAAGGTCCTGATCGTCGAGGACGAAGCGCTGCTGGCGATGGAGCTGGAAAGCCTTGTCGAGGAAGCCGGGCACAGCGTCGTGGGCTGGGCAACCTCCTCGGCCGAAGCCAAGGCCATGGTGGACTCGACAGAAGCCGACATCGCCTTTGTCGACATCCACCTGACCGATGGTCCGACCGGCGTCGACGTCGCCGAATATATTGGCGAGAAGAAGAACTCGATGGTCGTTTTCATGACCGCGAACCCGAAGCGGATTCCCGATCATTTCGCCGGCGCGATCGGCGTCATCGCCAAGCCCTATACGATGAACGGGCTGATCTGCGCGTTGCGCTACCTGCAGGAAGGCGTGCGCCGGCCGCCCCCCAAATCCGTACTGCCGGCCGGCTTCACCCTGTCGCCAGCCTTCGAGACGGTCTGGGCGCCGGTGCCCTGACGCTGATCGCTACGCCAGCTTCTGCTTGAGAAAAGCGATGGTTCTGCCCCAGGCGAGGTCGGCCGCCTTCTTGTCGTAGCGCGCCGCCGAGGTGTCATTGTTGAAGGCGTGGTTTGCGCCTTCATAGACATAGACCGCGTATTCGACATGCGCCGCGTCGAGCGCTTTCTTGAAGGCGTCGATGCCGGCGTTGGTGCGCTCATCGAGCCCGGCATAGTGCAGCAGCAAAGCCGCCTTGATCTTCGCCACGTCGGCGGCCTTCGGCTGCATCCCGTAATAGGCAACGGACGCACTGAGATCGGGCGCGTTGACGGCCAGCATGTTTGCCGTGCCGCCACCCCAGCAGAAGCCGACGGCGCCGACCTTGCCGTTGCCGTCCTTGTCGGCCTTCAGGAAGGCGACGGTCGCCACGCCGTTGGCGACCGTTTGCGTGGGATCCAGTTTGGTGAACATGTCGCGCGCCTTGTCTTCATCACTCGGCGTGCCGCCCAGCGGCGACAGGAAATCGGGGGCGAGCGCCACGAACCCCTCCAGCGCCACCCGCCGCGCCACGTCGCGAATATGCGGGTTGAGCCCTCTGTTCTCATGGATGACGATGACTGTGCCGAGCTTGCCTGACCTGTCAGCCGGCTTGACCAGATAGCCCTTCATCTCGCCGCTGCCGCCGGGATAAGTGATGTCCTCGCCCTTCACGCGGGCATCGTCTTCGGCGACGATAGCCGCCTGGGCGGAGTTCGCCGCCAAAAGCGGCGCGATCGCGGCCGCCGCCGCGCCCGATCCGGCAAGCCGGGTCAACTGCTCCATGAAGCGGCGGCGATCGAGCGTCAGATGCGTGTATTCGTCATAGGCATCGATCATCGCCTGGGTGATGGCAGGTTTCGTCATGGGCGCGCTCCTTCGATCTCGGTATCTCGACTTTGATATCTTCGCCGTTCGCAAGATAGGAGCGAGCCCCTCATCGTCCAGTCACGGGTCGGTGACACCGCTTCCTGTGTTATCTGCGCCCGCGATCGGCCTGCGGGCCGCGAGATCATCACTTTTTGGTCATCGGCAATAAATCCTGCTGGCGCTGCTACAATAGTGAGAGAAGCTGTCTGCTGGCGATGGCACCTTACCGCGTGCCTTCACGTCCCGCCCCGGAAGGAGCGAACCGATGACCTTGCCCTCCCCGATCCTCGCCAGCGCATTCGTCCTTGCCGCGGCAGCCGCCCTGGCACTTCGCTCGATGGTTGTGGATGCAGGCAGGCGATCGTTGGTCAGGGTCCGCAGCAACGGGAACCGCAGTACATATGAAAACCCAAGGTTGAGGTGAGACCATGAATGTCCAGGATATCGTCAACACAGTCTCGCAAAAAGCGGGTCTCGACCAGGCGACGACGGAGAAAGTCGTCGGCACCATTTTCTCGGTGCTCGAACACGAGGCGGAAGGCACCAGCGCCTCGTCATTTTTCGCCAAGATCCCCGGCGCCGACGACCTTGCCCACCAGTATGACGTCATGGCGGTCGCTCCGGCCAGTGGTGGTGGCTTCCTGTCATCGCTGCAGGGCGCGCTTGGCGGCGTTCTCGGTGAAAAGGCGGGCGCGCTGGTCAACGGCCTCGCCGCGCTCAAGGCGTCCGGGCTCGATTTTGCACAGATCCAGAAAGCCGGCACGACGCTGATCCAGCAGGCCGAAGCGGCCGCCGGCCCCGACCTGACCAACCAGGTGCTCGGCTCGGTGCCCAGCCTGAAGAGCCATCTCGGGCTTGGCTAGAAGGGCACGGCCAACCGGCAGGCTGGGCGTGCCGCATTGCGGCGCTTTGCGGGCCAAGGCTAGCGCCGCCCCTCATCCGGCTGCCGGATCACTCATCCAGCCAGAAGCTTTCTCCTACTTCGGCAGCGCGTAAGCCATCACATAGTCTCCCGGCTTGGTGCCGACCGAGCCGTGGCCACCGGCGACGATGACCACGAACTGGCGTCCGTCGACCACCGTATAGGTCATCGGCGTCGACTGTCCGCCGGCCGGCAGCCGCGCCTGCCACAGCTGCTTGCCCGATGTCAGGTCATAAGCGCGCAGATAGTCGTCGACCGCTGCGCCCAGGAAGGCGACGCCGCCGGCGGTGATCATCGGCCCGCCAATGCCCGGCACGCCGACCTTCAGCGGCAGCGGCAGCGGCGTCATGTCGTAGACGGTGCCGTTGCGATGCTTGTAGGCGATCGCGCCAGTCCTCAGATCCACGCCGGCGACATAGCCCCAGGGCGGCGCCTGGCAGGGAACGCCGAGCGGCGACAGGAACGGTCCCATCACCACCGCATAGGGAGCGCCCTCATTGCGGTTGAGCCCCTGCTCGCTGCCCTTGGTGTTGTCACCGGGCGGCGGTACGTCAGCGCGGGGAACAAGCCTGGACGTGAATGCGAGATAGGTCGGCATGCCGAACAACACCTGCCGCACCGGATCGACCGCCACGCCGCCCCAGTTGAAGACGCCGAAATTGCCGGGATAGATCAACGATCCCTGCAGTGACGGCGGGGTATAACGCCCTTCATAGCGCAGCTTGTGGAAGGCGATCCGGCAGGCCAGCTGGTCGAACATGGTGATGCCCCACATGTCGGCATCGGTCAGCGGCCTGGGGTTGAAGCTGAGGTCGGAGGAAGGCTGCGTCGGTGAAGCCTTGTCCCCCTCGATGGCGCCGCCCGGCGCCGGCACTTCCTTGACCGCCATCACCGGCTCACCGGTGCGCCGGTCGAGCACATAGAGATCGCCCTGCTTGGTCGGTCCGACCAATGCCGGCACCACGGTGCCATCAGCCCTGGTGATGTCGATCAGGCTCGGCTGCGCCGGCACGTCCATGTCCCAGAGGTCGTGGTGCACCGTCTGCCGCACCCATTTCAACTGCCCGGTGTTGAGGTCGAGCGCGGTGATCGAGGAGGAGAACTTCTCGACATTGGCGCTGCGTCCGGCGCCGAGCTGGTCCGGCGTCTGGTTGCCGAGCGGCACATAGAGCAGGCCAAGCTTCTCGTCGGCACTCGGCGTCGACCACATGTTGGGCGAGTTGGCGGTGTAGGTCTGCCCGGCCGGCAGCGGCGTCGTCTGGTCCGGATTGCCGGAATCCCAGTTCCACACCAGCTTGCCGGTGGCGGCGTCATAGGCGCGGATGACGCCGGATGGCTCCTGCGTCGAATAATTGTCGTTGACCGCGCCGCCGACGATGATCTTGCCACCCACGATCAGCGGCGCCGAGGTCGAGTAATAATAGCCCGACTTCGGATAGGGCATGTTGGTCAAGAGGTTCAGCGTGCCGCCTTCGGCGAAGGCGGGACAGACCTGCCCGTTGGCGGCGTCGAGCGCGATCAGCCGCGCGTCCGAGGTCGGCAGGTAGACGCGGGTCGCGCAAGGCTGGCCGGCGGCGATGGCTGGATCGGCATAGTAGGAAACGCCGCGGCAGGTCTGGTGCTGGCGGTCCTTGTCGAGCTTGATCTTGGGATTGTAGCGCCATTTCTCCTTGCCGGTCGCGGCGTCGATGGCGATGGCGAAATTGTGCGGCGTGCAGATATAGAGCGTGTCGCCGATCTTCAGCGGCGTCACCTGATAGGTGGTCTCGCCAATGTCGTCGGGTCCCTTCACATCGCCGGTGCGGTAGGTCCAGGCCGGCTGCAGGCTGGCGACATTGTCCGGCGTGATCTGGTCGAGCGGCGAGTAGCGCTGGCCGAACGGCGTGCGGCCGTAGAAGTGCCATTCGCCGGCTGGCACATCGCCGCCGAGATTGGCGGTCGGGATCACCTTGTCGGTGTCGAGTTCGCCGGCAATGTCCTTGGGGTCCGTCGTCATCGAATAGCCGGCCACCGCCAGTGACGCCAGCACGGCAAGGATGAGCGGCGCCCGGCCGTCGGGCCCGGCAAGGCCACGCCTCGCCCACGGCGTCAGCAGCCACAGCGCCACCAGCACGATGATGCCGCCGCGTGGACCCAATTCCCACCAATCGAAGCCGGTTTCCCACACCGCCCAGGCCAGCGTGCCGAGCACGATCGCCGCGTACAACCACAACGCGGTGGATCTGCGCCGATAGAGCAGCCAGGCGGTGATCAGGAAGGCAAGACCGACGATAACATAGTACCAGCTGCCGCCCAGCATCGCGAGGCGGATACCGCCGCCGCCAAGCACCAGACCGATGAGGAGAAGGATCACGGCGGTAAGGACGGTTGCCACAACGACACTCCTTCAAGCGCAGCAGGCGGGCGGCCGAAAACCGCCGTCACGAAATGGAAACTAGCCCGCTTTCGATTCTGTTTCATCTCGTTGCTGCAGTTTTCCGCCCGCCCGTGCGCGGTGTCAAATCAGGGGGCGCTTGGATAAGTGCGCGTCACTCCGCCCTGCCTCTGGTCCTGGCGCCGCTCATTCCGAACTGACGGGGCGCTGGCATTCGCCATTCTTCTGCCGGCCTTCAGGTAATGCTATGCTTTGCCTATGAAAGCCGATGCCGCCTCGTTGCTCGAACAGGCCCGCCATGCCTACGGACAGCGGGCATGGGCGGATGCATTCGAGCTTTTCCGGGCAACGGACGAGATCGCGCCGCTGGGCGCGGAAGACCTGGAGCGACTGCTCTGGACGGCCGGCATGCTGGACCGCGATGAGGACAGCTTCGCCACCGGCTCGCGCCTCTTCGACATGCACATCGAAGACGGCCGTGGCGATAGGGCGGCGTATTGGGCATTCTTCCGTGGCTTCCGGCTTTTTGCATTGGGCGAGGAAGGCCACGCAACCGCCTGGATACAGCAGGCGCAACGCCTGGCGGATGGTTTCGGCCGCGAATGTGCCGCGCATGGCTACCTGGTGTTGCTGGGGGCCCAGAAGGAGCTCATGACCGGCAATGATCCGGCATCGGAGGGGTTGGCAAGGCACGCGCTGGCGATCGGCGAACGTTGTTGCGATACCGACCTGATCGCCTTCGCCAGATGCTATCTCGGCCGCGCATTGGTGCGGCAAGGCAGGATCGAGGAAGGCATCGCCCTGCTCGACGAGGCCATGCTGCCAGCCGCCGACGGCAAGCTTTCGCCGATCATCACCGGCCTCATCTATTGCAACCTCATCGCCTCCTGCCGGCAGGTCTATGCGCTCGACCGCTCGCGCGAGTGGACCGAGGCGCTGTCGAACTGGTGCGGGTCGCAGCCACAGCTGGTCCAGTTCAACGGCATTTGTCTGCTGCACCGCGCTGAAATCATGGAATTGAACGGCGCCTGGCAGGAGTCAATTGCCGAAGCTCGGCGCGCGGCCCGGTCGCTGGCCCACGCGATCGGCAACGAGACGACGGCAGGCGCGGCCTATCAGGAGGCCGAAATCCATCGGCTGCGCGGTGAATTCGCCGCCGCCGAGGAGCTTTACCGCGCCGCCAGCCGGCTCGGGCTCGAACCGCAGCCCGGCATGGCCCTGCTGCGTCTCATGCAAGGCCGGGCAGGACAGGCGGCGGCAACCATTCGCCGCGTGCTTGGCATGACCAAGGCTCCGCTGAGCCGCGCCCGCCTGCTGCCGGCGCTGATCGAGATCATGATCGCTGCGGGTGCGGTCGGGGAGGCGCGCGACGCCTGCGAGGAATTGCAGGTGATCGCCGATCGTTTCGCGACCGACATTCTTGCTGCAATGGCATCCCAGGCGACAGGTGAAATCGAGCTGAGTGCAGCCAATCCGGCGGCGGCGCTCGGCCACTTCCGTGCCGCGCTGACCACCTGGCAGCACGCCGGCGCTCCCTATCTCGAGGCGCGGTTGCGGGTCCTGGCCGGGCAGGCCTGCCGGGAGCTTGGCGACGAGGACAGCGCCGAGCTTGAATTCGATGCCGCCCGGGCGGTTTTCACGGAACTTGGCGCCACGCCCGACCGCGACCGTGTCACCGCGCTGATCGCGCCGACAAACTCGCGTCCGCACGGCCTGACCCGGCGCGAGATCGAAGTCCTCGGCCTTGTCGCCACCGGCAAGACCAACAGGCTGATAGCGACCGAGTTGGGTCTCAGCGAAAAGACCGTAGACCGGCATGTCAGCAACATATTCGACAAGCTGGCGGTCAACTCTCGCGCTGCGGCGACAGCCTACGCTTTCCAGAACGGCCTGCTTTAGGGCGACGCGGGGCATGGGTAAAAGTCCCCATGCCATTTCTTTTTCTGATGGGGTGTCTCCCCGAAGCGCCGGTGCGCCGATTCGCTATTTTGCTCCGCGGTTGACGAAAACCAGGAGACGATCATGAATCCGACTTCGACACTTGGCCCGACTTCAATGCGCGCAATGAAGCCACGTGGCAGTCGCAACATCGGCATCGCCGAGACCAAGGCACGTGCCGGCTCACTGCTGGAGCAAGGGGCGGCGTTCACGCGACTTGAGGCTGACGCACTGCAGGCAGCGGGTGGCCAGGCGCCATCAGACGACAAAACGCGGCCAGCGCTCAGGGAAGAACATGTCGATGTCGTCGTCATAGGCGCCGGCCAGAACGGCCTGTCCGTCGGCTATCATCTCGCCCGCAGGGGCCTGAAGTTCGTCATCCTGGAGGCACGCGAACGCGTTGGCGACATATGGCGTTCACGCTGGGATTCGCTGCGCCTGTTCACGCCGGCACGCTTTGACGGGCTGATCGGCATGCCCTTCCCCAGTGACCGCTATTCGTTCCCGAGCAAGGATGACATGGCCGATTATCTTGAGGCCTATGCGATAAAATTCTCCCTGCCGGTGCGCACCGGCGTCAAGGTCGACGAGGTGACCCGTTCAGGCGACCGCTACATCGTCACATCCGGTCGGACCCGCTACGTCGCGAGCCATGTCGTGGCCGCGGCCTCGAGCTACCAGAAGCCGAAGATCCCCGATTTTGCCGCGCTGCTCGATCCGTCGATCCGGCAATTGCCTTCGAGCGCCTACAGGAATCCTTCTCAGCTCAATCCGGGCGGTGTGCTGCTGGTCGGAGCCGGCAATTCCGGCGCGGAAATCGCCATGGATCTCGCGCCTACGCACCAGGTCTGGCTGGCTGGCCGGCATCCGGGCAACATCCCGGTCGCCTACAATGGCTATTTCGCCATGCGTCTGGTCCTCCCGGTCGTCTTCCGTCTTGTTTTCCACCGACTGCTCACCGTCGATACGCCAATGGGCCGGAAGGCCAAGCCTGAGCAACTTTCCCATGGCTTGCCGCTGATCCGGGTCAAGCCTCGGGACCTGGACGCTGCCGGCGTCCGCCGGGTGTCCCGCGTCGCCGGCGTCCAGGATGGCAAACCGATGCTCGACGACAGCCAGGTTCTCGATGTCGCCAACATCATCTGGTGCACGGGTTTCCGGGCGGGGCTGGATTGGATCAGGCTGCCGATATTCGACGAAACCGGCCGGGTGAAACAGTATCGCGGCGCTGTGGACGGCGAACCCGGCCTCTATGTCTGCGGCCTGCATTTCCAGCACTCGACGTCCTCGACGATGATCCATGGTGCGGCACGCGATGCAGGCTATGTGGCCGACAGGATCGGCGAACGGCTGCGGGCGGCAGCCAGGTAAAGCCTGGCGGAGCGCTTTTGGTCGAACTGTCGAGCGCTGGGGCGATAATATTCGGACACCGATCGGCAATCTGGCTTCTAAAGCGGAACAAAACGTAGACACTTCTGGCCTTTCGCCGCCGAATCACTACATTCGGGGGGAAGATGTCCGGCTTTTCCGAAGACATGCCCTTTTTCGACGAACCCAATGCGCGGCCCACGGCACCGTCGGGCATTGCCGCGCGCGCCATGGCTGCCCGCAGCGGCCACATCAACGCGCCCGACTATCTTAAGGGTCTGAACCCCGAGCAGCGGCTGGCGGTGGAAACCACCGAAGGCCCGGTTCTGGTGCTGGCAGGCGCCGGCACCGGCAAGACCCGTGTCTTGACCACCCGCATCGCCCACATCCTCGCCACCGGCAAGGCCTTCCCCTCGCAGATCCTCGCCGTGACCTTCACCAACAAGGCCGCGCGCGAAATGAAGACCCGCATCGGTCATCTGGTCGGCGAAGCGGTCGAGGGCATGCCGTGGCTCGGCACCTTCCACTCGATCGGTGTCAAGCTGCTGCGCCGCCACGCCGAACTGGCGGGTTTGCGCTCCGATTTCACCATCCTCGACACCGACGACGTCGTGCGGCTGATCAAGCAGCTGATCCAGGCCGAGGGGCTCGACGACAAGCGCTGGCCGGCCAAGCAGTTCGCCCAGATGATCGACGGCTGGAAGAACAAGGGGCAAGGGCCGGCCGACATCGCCGAGGGCGACGCCCGCGCCTTCGCCAACGGCAAGGGCCGTGAACTCTACAAGGCCTATCAGGCGCGGCTGCAGACGCTGAACGCCTGCGACTTCGGCGATCTGCTCTGCCACCCGATCCGCATTTTCCGCGCCAATCCGGATGTGCTGAAAGAGTATCACAAGCGCTTCAAATACATCCTCGTCGACGAGTATCAGGACACCAACACCGCCCAGTACATGTGGCTGCGCCTGCTGGCCCAGCGGCCCGATGCCGGACGCGCCTCGACATCGACAGATCTGCGACCGGCCGAAGGCCGCAAGCCCGACCGGGCGTCGGCCGGCCAGGCTGCCCCCACGGAGGCCAGCGAGCGAAACTCGCGTACGGCCGTGATCGATAACAAGGTCAATATCTGCTGCGTCGGCGACGACGATCAATCGATCTATGGCTGGCGCGGCGCGGAGATCGACAACATCCTGCGCTTCGACAAGGATTTTCCCGGCGCCACCATCATCCGCCTGGAGCGCAATTACCGCTCGACCGCGCACATACTAGGCGCCGCCTCCCATCTCATCGCCCACAATGAGGGCCGCTTCGGCAAGACGCTGTTCACCGACCGCGACGAGCCGGAGGACGGCAAGGTGCATGTCCACGCCGCCTGGGATTCCGAGGAGGAAGCCCGCGCCGTCGGCGAGACCATCGAGGCCTACCAGCGCCAGAAGCACAATCTCAACGACATGGCCATCCTGGTGCGCGCGTCCTTCCAGATGCGCGAGTTCGAGGACCGCTTCGTCACGCTCGGCCTCAACTACCGCGTCATTGGCGGACCGCGCTTCTATGAGCGCCTCGAAATCCGCGACGCGCTGGCCTTCTTCCGCGTCGTCGCGCAAGGCGCCGACGACCTTGCCTTCGAGCGTATCGTCAACGTGCCCAAGCGCGGGCTGGGCGAAGCCACCATCCGCCAGATCCATGATACGGCCCGCGCGCTCCGCGTGCCGATGCTGGAAGCCGCCGCCAAGCTGGCCGAAAGCGATGAATTGAAGCCGAAGCCGCGCGCAGCATTGCGCGAGGTATCGGCCAATTTCGAACGCTGGCAGAAGGCGCTGGAGACCACGCCGCACACCGAGCTGGCCGAGACCATCCTCGAAGAGAGCGGCTATACCGACATGTGGAAGAACGACCGCTCGGTCGAAGCTCCAGGCCGGCTGGAGAACCTCAAGGAACTGATCCGCTCCATGGAGGAATACGAATCGCTGCGCTCCTTCCTCGAGCATGTCGCGCTGGTGATGGACGCCGAGCAGAACGCCGAGCTCGACGCCGTCAACATCATGACGCTGCATTCGGCCAAGGGCCTCGAATTCGAGACCGTCTTCCTGCCCGGCTGGGAAGAAGGCCTGTTCCCGCATCAGCGCGCGCTCGATGAAGGTGGCCGTTCCGGGCTGGAGGAAGAGCGCAGGCTTGCCTATGTCGGCCTGACCCGCGCCAAGAAGAACCTGCATCTGTGGTTCGTCTCCAACCGCCGCATCCACGGCCTCTGGCAGTCGACCATACCGTCGCGCTTCCTCGACGAACTGCCGGAAGCCCATGTCGAGGTCGCCGAAAGCGGCAACTCCTACGGCGGCTACGGCAATTCCTATGGCGGCGGCTCATTCGCCCCGGGCCGTGGCGGCCAGGGTGCAGGCAGGCAGAACCCTTACGGCGCCTCGCGCTTCGACAGCGTCGGCGGCAACAATGGCGGCGCGGAAAAGTCCGGCGCCTTCTCCAACACCTACGCGACGCCGGGCTGGCAGCGCGCGCAGGCCAACCGCACCGAGGCGACCGACCGCAACTGGGGCTCGCGCTCCGGCCATCAGGTCGAACGCATCGGCTATGGCGAGACCGATTCCGGCTACGGCGCCGGCCGAACCTCGGTCAAGGGCCGCACCATCGACGGCGAACTGGTCGCCAAATCCGTCGCTGACAAGCCATCGGCCTTCAGCGTCGGCGACCGCGTCTTCCACCAGAAATTCGGCAACGGCAACATTTCCGCCATCGAAGGCAACAAGCTGACCATCGACTTCGACAAGGCCGGCCAGAAGCGCGTGCTGGACGGGTTCGTGGCGGCGGTGTGAAACGGGCGGTGCTCCATGATGCCTCCCCGCCCCCGGATATCGAAGCCCAGCGAACAACGGCTCTGGATTGTTCCGGCCTGTCGCTTGGCGAATTGGGAAAGTCCCGCGGACTGGAGATCGGCTGCGCGTTTTCCGGACATGCCGATCCGCGGTATCGCCGGCTGCTTGCGCATCACTGCCGGCTGACCGTGCCGGAATGGCAGTTGAAGCCGCGATTTCTGCGCCCTCGCCGTGCCGCGCCATACAATTTCGGTCCCGCGGATGCGATCGCCAGCTTCGCGGCGTCCAACGCCATGGCGTTCCACGGCCATACGCTGTTCTGGCACGAAGAGCCGATCCGCTGGGCGCAAGGTGAAAACTTCGAGCGGGTGAAGCGCAGCTATGGCGGCTTCATCGGCGATGTCATGCAACACTACCCGCAGGCGGTCTCGTGGGATGTCTTCAACGAGGTCGTCGGGGAGCAGGCACCGTTGCGCGACGAATTTTTCGTCCAGACCTTCGGGCTGCGGTTCATCGATTACTGCCTGCGCCTCGCCGGGGACTGTGCCCCGGCCGCGCGCCTCGCCCTCAACGATTACAATCTGGAATGCGCCACCGACTGGTCCCGGACCAAGCGGGACAACATGTTGCGGCTGATCGAGCAGATCAAGGCCATGGGCGGCCCGCTGCATGCGATCGGCATCCAGGGCCACCTGTCGTCAATCCACAAGGCGTCGGCCGAATCCACCGTGCGCTTCATCGACCGGTTGGCGGATCTCGGTCTCGACGTCTTCATTTCGGAACTCGACGTCAACGACTCCACCATGCCCGCCGATATTGCGGTTCGCGACATTGAAGTCGCGGCCTACTACGAAGAGTTCCTGACAGCGGTATTGAGCCGACCGGCCGTCAAGCGCCTGGTATTCTGGGGCATCTCGGATTTCGACAATTGGGTGGTTCGGCGCCAGACGCGGGAAAGGCGTCGATCCGGCAAGGCACGCCCAGCCCTCTTCGACGAACGGCTTCAGCCGAAGCCGGCTTTTGACGCGGTGGTGCGCGCATTGCTGAGCGCACCACCACGCTGAGAGGGCTTAACCGCCGCAGAACTAGGCCTTGACCACCCGATCGCAGACAATGCCGTTGCGCTGCATGGCGTTGCGCGTGTCGATGATCAGCCGCGAATGATTGGCCAACAAGCCGTAATCGATCCCGTCATGATCGGTGACGATGACCACGGCGTCATAGGCGCCGATGGAATCACGGCTGAGCCGGATGCAGTTCTTGCCGGCAAGTGTCGGGTGTTTGCGCGTCTTTGGGATGCGCGCAACGTGAGGGTCGTGATAGGCGATGTCGGCAGCGCGCGTTTCCAGCAATTCGATCAGCTTCAGCGCCGGGCTTTCGCGAACGTCCGAAACGTTCTTCTTGTAGGCGACGCCGACGATGAGGATGGACGCCTGGCTGAGCGGCAGGCCGAGATGCGTGTCGAGTGCTTCCGTCAGCTTCGACATCACGTAATGTGGCATGGAGACATTGATCTCGCCGGCGAGCTCGATGAATTTCGTCGACACTTCGAATTCACGCGACTTCCAGGTCAGATAGAACGGGTCGATCGGGATGCAGTGGCCACCAAGCCCGGGTCCGGGGTAGAAAGGCATGTAGCCGAACGGCTTGGTCTTTGCCGCCTCGATCACTTCCCAGATGTCGATGCCCATGGCGCCGTAGATCACCTTGAGCTCATTGACCAGGGCGATATTGACCGCCCGGAAAATGTTCTCGGTGAGCTTCACCACTTCGGCGACCTTGATGCTTGAAACAGGCACGACCTTGTCGACGATCGAGCCATAGAACTGCGCGACCAGCGCGGCCGCGACCGGGCCATCGCCGGCGACGACCTTGGGAATGGTCGTGGTTTCGTATCCGGCGCTGCCCGGATCTTCGCGTTCGGGAGAATAGCCGAGAAAGAAGTCACGCCCCGATCGATAGCCCCCCGCTTCGAGGATCGGCTTCATCACCTCATCCGTGGTTCCGGGATAGGTGGTGGATTCAAGAACGATCAGCTGGTCCTTTCTCAAATACGCGGCGATGGCGCGCGTGGTGTTCTCGACAAAGGACAGGTCGGGCTCGCGCTGCTTGGTCAGCGGCGTCGGCACGCATATCGAAACGACATCGCATTCAGCGAAAGCCGCAAAGTCGGATGTCGGCCTGAACGATCCGTCCGACATGACGGACTGCAGCGTCTCGTCCGTGACCGCGCCGATATAGGAGCGGCCGGTCTTCAGCTTTTCGACCTTGCTGTTGTCGACGTCGAAGCCGATCACCTTGAAGCCGGCGCGCGCCGTCGCCGCCGCCAACGGCAGGCCGACATAGCCGAGACCCACGACGCCGATCGTGGCTGTACGCATTTCCAGTTTTGAAAGGAGCACCGCTCCTCGCGATTGCCCGACCAGTACGGTCATGTCACGCCTCCTGCTCATACAGCGACGTGTTTCGACGCTGTATCCTGAATTTTGCGAGCCGTTATGCTGGGGAAGCTGGACAAGCTGCCTGGCGTCGCGGTTCGCGCCCACAGGGCAAAGCGCAACCTTTGTGCCAGTTTGAATTCCGGGACGGATCCCGCCTTGGGAACGGCGCAGGAGGTGGGGAAACGAGCTTTTCGGCTGCTACGGAAGCATCGGCTTGTCAAGCTTCACCGGTGTTCCATTTTCGGACACTCTTGTTGCAAGATAGCGCATGCAATGCCGGCTACTCAAAAAAACATAATGATTACAGAGGCGTAATTAACCAAAGCCGTTGACCATATCGTTAACGATTAGTTGCATTGCCTGTGGAAATGTTCATTCCATGTGAAAAGCGCACAACGACCAGGTGCGATTTCCCCTGCACTCAATGCTGGATTGCTCATATGAACAAAACCAAAGAGCTCAAGTGCCTGATCGCTGGCGGAGCCGGATTTGTGGGAACCAACCTTGCCCGCCGCCTTCTCGAACAGGGCGCCTCCGTCGACTGTGCCGACAACTTTTCGACAGGTCGAAAATCCAATGTCGCGGATCTCGCGCGGTATCCGAAATTCCGTTTCCTGAAGCTCGACATCGCCGATGCCGCTTCATGCAATCGCCTGTTGCGTCGCCGTTACAGCCACGTCTACAACCTGGCCTGTCCGACGGGCGTTCCCAACATTGCGCTGCTCGGCGAAGAAATGCTGATGGCCTCGTCCCTCGGTTCGCTGAACCTGCTAAAGGTGGCTCGCCGTTCGAAGGCCAAATATCTCTTTGCCAGCACGGCGGAGGCCTATGGCGACCCCGAGATTTTCCCGCAGCCGGAAAGCTATGTCGGAAAGGTCGATCCGGTCGGCCCGCGCAGTCCCTATGAGGAGGGAAAACGCTTCGGCGAAGCCCTGACCCGCTTCTGGGGGCGCAAGCACAATGTCGATGTTCGCATCGTGCGCATCTTCAACACCTACGGTCCCGCAATGTCGCCGGACGACCAGCGTGTCGTCCCGCAGATGCTGTCGCGGCTGATCGCCGGCAAGCCGGTACCGATCTATGGCGATGGCAGCCAGACCCGCACCTTCCTGCATGTCGACGATCTCGTGCGTGGCCTGCTGACCGTGATGGAAAAAGGCGAAGGCGCCGAGGTCTACAACATCGGCGGCGCCACGCAGATCACCATCCGCGAGTTGTTCGAGCTGGTGAAAACAGCAACCGGTCTTCTCGGCAAGGCCGTCTTCGAAAAACATTTCATCGCCGATCATCGTGGCCGCTGGCCTGACACGACCAAGATACAGGCGCTGGGCTGGCGCCAGCAGGTGGCACTCGCGGACGGCATCCGCCAAAGCCACCGGGATCTGCTGGCTTCCATCGAGGCCCGGCGGGTCACGAAAACCGCCCCCCAGGTGAAACGCCCTGCCCTGGTCGAACGTCGCCCCGCCGGTCCCGATCAGCAGTGGCAGACCTTGCCATGACCGACGTCGCCGCGGCCAACGTCCTGATGATGGTGCTGAGCGCGTCGCTCGGCATCAACATCGCGTTCTGGTGCGCTGTCGGCCTCGTCAGGTTCGTCGCCGAGATCGGCTCGGCAAGGCGTTTCGAAAATCCGACTACCATCGGCGTTGCCGACGTCGCCGTCGTCATCCCGGCCCACAACGAGGAAATCGCGCTGCCGAAATGCATTGCGGCCCTGACGGCGATCATTCCGGCAAGACAGATCTTCGTCGCCAGCGACGGGTCTCGCGACGCCACCGTCGCCATCGCGCGCGCCGCCGGCTGCAGGGCGCTCGACATCCAGCCGAATGGCGGCAAGGCCAAGGCGATCGACAAGGCGATCAACCACTATCGGCTGTGCGATCGTTACCAGGCCGTGCTGATCCAGGACGCGGATTCGGAAATCGACCGGCACTATTTCGAACATGCCTTGCCGTTGTTCGATGATCCGGACGTGGCGGCAGTGGCGGGCCACGTGTTGTCGCGCTGGCGCGAGCAGCGCTGGCCGAGCATGGATATGCTCTATGCGGCGTACAGGACGCGCCTCTACCGGATCCTGCAGACGGCGTTTCAGTACGGGCAGTCCTGGAAATGGACGAATGTCAGCTACATCGCGCCCGGCTTCGCCAGCATCTACCGCGCGAGCGCGCTGCGCCAGATCGATATCACGGCGCCCGGCCTCGTCATCGAGGATTTCAACATGACCTTCGAGGTCCAGCGCAAAGGGCTGGGTCGCGTCGCGTACTCGCCCAAGGCGCGGTGTTCGTCGGAAGATCCGTTCACCCTCAACGACTACCGCAAGCAGGTTCAGCGCTGGTATCTCGGTTTCTGGCAGACAGTGCGGCGCCACGGCATCTGGCCGAGCCGCTTCTGGCTGTCGCTTGGCGGTCTGCTTGCGGAACTGCTCGTCATCTCGCTGTTTGCGCTGGCACTGCCGGTGGCCGCTATCGTCTATCTGGTGACGGGCGTCGAAACGCCGGCCCTCTCGCTAAGCGAACTTGCCGTGCACCCCGTATCGCCGCTTGGCCTCCTGGCACTGTTTCTCGCCGTCGATTACGCGCTCACATTTGTCGTGGCGGTCATCGAATGCCGGCCGAGCATGCTCCTCTACGGCATCGCGTTCCCGGTCATTCGGCTTCTCGACGCGGCGCTCTTCCTGCGCGCGCTGTTCAAGTCATTCTCCGTGCAATCCGATGGCCGCTGGGTCAGTCCGGAACGATACACGGCGGTCGTTCCGGCAGGGAGGTAGAGATGAACATAACCCGTCGCACCGCTGTTCTTGGTGGCCTGGCGATGCCGCTGCTGGCATTGGCGGGCAAGGGCATTTCGCGAACCGAGGCCGCCGAGAAATTGCCCAACCCGCTGATCGTCGCGATCAGCGGACTCGATGCCACGGCAACGCCTGCCCGGCTTGCTGCGCTTACCGATGCGTTCCTGACCCGCAAGGTGCCGATCCTTGTCACGATCGCGCCGATCGATCCCGCGGGCAATTTTCTCGATTACAATTCCGAAGTGGCCAAATGGCTGCGCCGGACGGCGTTGCTCAATACGGACGGTATCGAATTCGGCGCGCACACAAACATCATCACGTCGGACGATCCGTACTTCCAGGCACGGCAGGCCAGCGATATCCAGGCCGCTTTTTCCTATCTGGCCAACGAATACCAGAGATATCAGTCGAAGGCCGTGATCACGGCTTTGACGATGACAACCAATTCGCCGCTGCGCTCGCACCAGGACGCGTCGTCGCTGCGCGCGGCCGGAATCCGTTCGCTCATCAGGCTGCGTGGCGGGCTCGAGGACAAGGTCAGGCTGCAGCCCGAGGATGGCGGCTACTGGAGCACCACCACCGACCTGGTCAACATCTTCGCCTCCGCCCTGACCTCGACCAGACCGGCGGTCGCGGGTGCAGGACCAATGGACGCGCCAACCCTCGGCGCGAACATCGCCGGCTTGGCTGCCGGCGGCAATCCGATCGTTGTCGATGTCCCATTCGCGGCGCTGGCAGGCCTCGGCGACGGCGATCTCGCGGATTACGCGGCCAATGTCGCACAAGCAGTTCTCTCCGCCATTTCGACGGGCAAGGTGCGTGGCATTCTGCCGAAGAAACTCTACGTCCAGAGCAAGCAGACCAGCCGCCTCATCGTCGTCCGGGTCGATGATCTCAGGCTGGACACCGACACCGACCCGAGCCACATGGCTTTTGTCTACGGGCTGATCGAGGACGGCTACCCCGTTACCGATGCGATAATCCCGTCGCCGCGGTCGGGCCTTTTGTCCAAGGATGAAAAGAGCAAGGCCTTTCTGCGCGCCATGCTGCCGGAAAAGCACTACGACATCGCCGCGCATGGCTGGAACCACACGCCGCAGGAACTGCTCGGCAATTCGTCGCAAAAGGATTTCGACCTGATCAGGGACGGCATAAGCGAGGTCTATCGCTCGACAGGCAAGTTCCCGACCTCCTACATCCCGCCCAACGACGCCTTCGACGACAGCACGCTGAATGCGCTGGCTGCCACCGGGACGCCTGTTTTCAGCGCCGAAAAAGGCGATCTGCGCCGGTTCAGCGGCCTCGACAGACGCGGCATCCTGCATGTCTCGAACACGATGAAATTCGAGAAAGCCTGGACCCCCGACCTTCCCTATTTCACCAAGCAGCAGGTGCTCGACTATTTTGGCACCGAGAACGATGCGGTGTTCTGCATCCATCCCGGCACCGCCAATACGCCTGAAAAGCAGGCATTGATCCTGGACATGCTGGCCGAGCTTTCCAGCCAGCGCGGCACGAAACTCGTGAACTTCGACGAATATTACCGCGCCGTCGCTCCGGCGATGCCCAAGGTCGATCTCATTCGAAGCGCGCGCGCCGACGTATCCGTGCGCGACTGGAAGAAACCGGATCCGTATCCGCTGGACGACGGCGTGCTGAAGGCGGACGCGGCCCTGGCCTGGAGCTATTTCGACTGGGGCGCGAAGAACTACAACGGCATGGTCCCAGCCACGTCATGGATCGAGTTCGGCAAGCAGACGGGTTATCCGTTCACGACGATGTGGGACGTGGGGTCGCATATTCTCGCCGCCTTGTCGGCCGAACGCCTGGGCATCATCGGCCAACCGGAATTCGAGACGACCATCAGCCGCATCATTGCGTTCCTGGGGGAGACGAACTTCCGTTATGCAGGCGGAAAATTGCCATACACCGAGCGGGCGCTGAAACCGCAAGACGGCCAGCGCGACGGCTTCGACAGCGCCGACACCGGACGCTTGCTGATTGCCCTCAAGATTCTCGACAACTACACGGCCGGCGCATTCCCTGTTTTCGATCTCGTGTCCGGCTGGTCCTTCAAGCCCGTACTCAAGGGCGGCGAGATGCATGTCGTGAATGACAACGGCCGGATCTCGTCGGTCCATGCCAACAGCTATGCCGGCTATGCCGGTCGCGGCTACAGCCTCTGGGGCGAAGAGATCAAGCCAGTCTTCGGCACGACGGATCCCGGCCACAGCATGGACGACGCGGTTCTCGCGCTGACGGAAATCCAGCGTCGGGGCCGCATCGCCACCGAACCGCATGTCACCGAGGAGATCGAGCTCGGCGGTTCGCCGCATGGCCGCCTGATGGCCGATATCCTCTACGCGGCTCAGCTCAAGCGCTATCGCGAAACCGGAATAGCCACCTGCGTCACCGAATCCGCCATGGCCGGCGCGCCCTACTTCACCTACCAGGGCTATCAGCTGACCGACAATGGAGGGACCTTCACCGTCGATACGCAGAAAACTTCGGCGCCCGACAAGGCAGCCAAGCTTGCTGATTCATTGCGCCTGGTCAGCGCCAAGGGTGCATATCTCTGGCATGCGGCGCGTCCCGGTGACTATTCGGGCACCCTCGTCGACCTGATCAGGAACAAGGCGAAAATGCCCGGCATGGGATTCTCCTCCGGCATTTCGGAAAAGACGGGCAAGGCCATCCCCGTGACGGACATCAACACCAACGGCATCATCCTCGAGGCCGTCGCCTATATCCTTGGCGGGCGAAAGCCGCTCCTGCTTTCCGAAGGGGCAGCCTGAGGGCCGGTGCCTTCGCAGCAGCTGTTCACCGATAGCGCGCCTGGTTCCATTTGTGGCCGAGCAGCGACAGGATGATGATCAGGCCGTTGAAGTGGAAGCCGCTCAAGCCCTCGCCACAACGAGGCCGGTGGCCACGCGGTGACACCGCTGGTCATGCGCTCCGAGGACCCGCCGACCGCCATTATCTTCAACAATGACGCGATGGCGCTCGGCGGCTGCAAGGCGCTGGCCGAGATGGGGATCAGGCCCGGTCACGACATCGCGGTGACCGTCATCGTCGACACGCCGCTCTGCCGCTACTTCTCGCCGGCGCTGACCGCCTTCCGCCCGGCGCTGGAGCCGATGGGACAGCGGCTGGCCGAAATGCTGCTGGCTTCGATCCCGGCCTTCGCCGGTCCGGAAGGTCCGCGGATCATCCGCGAGGTCTGGCCATTGGAACTGGTTGCGCGCGACAGCGATTGATTTGACGCAGCGGCTGCTGCGTCAAAGGCCGGCGGCTTCAATCCACCTTCTTCTCGCCTCTCTCGCCGGCCTTGACGATATCGCCTGACGTGAACAGGATTTCCTTCAGTTCCGCCCGCCACTCCTTCTTCTGGCGCAGCAGGAATTCGAGGTCCATGCCGAAATGCTTGAACTCCTCGCCCTGCGCGTTCTTCATGATGGCGCGCGCCTGCGGGTCCTTCTCCACCGACATGCGCTGTTCGTACCAGCCGATCGCTTCAGCCTCCTCGATCAGCGAGGTGATCATGCGGGCAAAGGTCCGTACCTTCTGCGACAGTTCTTCAGGCGGTTCGTGATACTGGTCGAAACCCATGTCGTCCTCCGTGGTTCATTCCCATGAATGCCTGGGAAGGACGCCGGTTCCGCATCATGGCTGCGATTCCGCCAGCGCTCACGACACCGGTGCCGCTCCGCCCTCCGCGGTGCGCCGCGCGATGAACTCGTCGAGCACGCCTGATGTGGCGACAGCCGTTGCCGGCGGCACGAAATCGGCAAGTGTGCGTCTCCAGACACCGGTGGCGCGTTCGCTTGCCGTCTTCGAGCCGCTCTGCGTCCAGTTGCCGAAGTTCGACCAGTCGGCCACCAGCGGCTCATAGAAAGCCGTGCGGTAGCGCGCCATTGTGTGGCCAGCCGAGAAGAAATGGCCGCCCGGCTGCACTTCGGCGATCGCCTCGAAGCCGATCGTATCGGTATCGCCGGGCGTCGCGGCGCACAGTTCAGCCACCGTCTGCAGCGCCTCGATGTCGGTGATCAGCTTCTCGAAGGAGACACTCAGGCCCCCCTCCAGCCAGCCGGCGGCATGAATGCACATCGTCGCCCCGGCCAGCACCGAGCCCCACAGCGCGAACTGCGTCTCGTGCGCCGCCTGCGCGTCCGAGATGTTGGCCGCGCTGCCGCCGCCCGACCGCCACGGCAGGCCGGTGAAGCGCGCCAGCTGGCCGGCCCCCAGCGTCGCCTTGACATGCTCCGGCGTGCCGAAGGCGGGCGCGCCCGATTTCATGTCGACATTGGAGGAAAAGGAGCCGTAGACGACCGGCGCACCGGGCCGCACGATCTGCGCCAGCGTCAGCCCGGCCAGCGCTTCCGCATGCTGCAGCGTCAGCGCGCCGGCGACCGTGATCGGCGCCATGGCGCCCGCCAGGCAGAACGGCGTGATGACGGACACCTGACCCGCCCTGGCGAAATCGATGATGCCTTGCGCCATCGGTATGTCGAGCTGGCGCGGCGAGTTGGTGTTGATGACGGTGTAGCAATGGGCATTTGCGAGAAACTCGTCCTCCGACAGGCCGCGCGCCAGCCGCAGCATCTCGAAGCCGTCCTCGACCTGCGGCGTGCCGCGCGCGAAGATGAACGGAAACTTGTCGGACAGCGTCAGCTGCGCGCGGTTGACGGCATAGTGGCGAAAGCGGTTGTCGACATCCTGCGGCTCGATGCAGGGTCCCAGCATATGCAGCACGTCGAAATGCTGCACCAGCCGGATCAGGTCCTCGAAATCGGCCAGCGTCCCCGGCCGCCGGCCGCGCTCGAGATCGGTGACGTTCGGCGCCCCGCACCCGGCCAGGAACGTCATCGAGCCGAGTTCGAGCGTGAGATCGCGGGCACGAGAACCGGCATGGGCATGGATCGACTTCGGCGCCGAGGCCAGTGCCGCCGTCACCAAATCGCTGCCGATGCGCACCATGTCGGTGTCAGGGTCAACCAAGGCGCCGGCGTCGGCGAAATACGCCCGCGCCCGCGGCAGCAGCACCTTGATGCCGAGCTCTTCCAGCACGCGCAATGCGGTGTCGTGGATCGCGGCGACCTGATCATCCGAAAAGATCGGCTGCGGCAGGAACGGGTTCTTCAGCGAATGGTAATTGGGCCGGCGGCTGCTTTCGCTGCCCGCCTCGCCCACCCGTCCACGCCGGCGTTCGCGCCTGCTGTCACGTACCGCGTCATCGACCATCGGAAATCCTCCTCATTGCCGCATCGCCTTGCCCGAGGGATCGTAGGGCGAGGCCGCGATGACGCGCGTCGGCCGCTCCTCACCCACGATATGCACCGAGAGCGCGGTGCCCTCGCCCGCGAAATCGCGGTCGACAAGCGCCAGCGCCAGGCTTTTGCCAACCGCATGGCCGTAGCCGCCCGAGGTGACGAAGCCGACGCGCCGGCCCTGATTCCAGACCGGCTCGAAGCCGCCGGCGTCGGCGTCGATGGCATCAACTTCCAAGGTCACCAGGCATTGAGGGGTGTCGCCCGCCTTGCGCTCCTTCAATGCCGCTGCGCGGCCGATGAAGTCGCCCTTGTCGAAAGCGATGAAGCGGTCGAGACCGGCCTGGCCGGGCGTGTAGCCCTGCGTGAATTCGCGCGACCAGATGCCGAAGCCTTTCTCCAACCGCAGCGCATTGAGCGCATGGTAGCCGATCTCGGCAAGGCCGAGATCCTCGCCGGCGGCAAGCAGCGTCTCGCGCAGGCTGGCATGCATGGTCACCGGGCAACTGATCTCGAAGCCGAGTTCGCCGGCGATCGACAGCCGCGCCACGCGAGCCTGAACCATGCCGATGTCGAATGCGCCGCAGGCCATGAAGGGCAGTGCCGCGCCGGACACATCCTGATGCGTCGTGCGTTCCAGGATCTTGCGCGCGTTCGGTCCAGTCAGCAGGAAGCCGCTCATCGTGTCGGAAAGGTCGGTGACGGTGACGCCCGCCGCCGCGTGGCTCTCGAACCAGCGCATGTGGAATTCTCTGAGATAGTAGGAGCCCATCTGCCAATAGCCGCCGCCACCCCAGTTGAAGACGGTGAGGTCGCCCTTCAGCCGCCCGTCATGGCCGAGCATCGGCGCCAGCCTCGCCTGCCCCGGCTTTGGTAGCCTGCAGGCGAGCAGCCGGTCGAGCCATGCCCCAGCGCCCGGCCCGGACACCGCATAGCGAGCATAGGCCGAGATATCGACAAGGCCGGCGGCGCGCCGCACCTGCAGCGCCTCGTCGCGGACAATTTCGAAGGCGTTGGAGCGCCGCAACGTCGTGTTCTCGGCAAACCCCATCGGCGCGAAATAGGCCGGAATTTCCAACCCCCACGACGCCGTCCATTCGCAGCCCGCCGCTGTCATGCCGTCATAGGCACCAGGGCGTTTCAGCGGCCGGCCGGCGGGCAGCCGCTCATTGGGAAAGGTCATGACGAAGCGGCGCGAATAGAACTGGCGTGTTGTCTGCCGCAGATACTCGCGGTTGGCGGCGAAGGCGCCGTAGCGGGCAATGTCCATGCCGAAGATGTCGGCCTGCGGCTCGCCGAAAATCATCCATTCGGCCAACGACTTGCCGACACCGCCGCCCTGGCTGAAGCCGGCCATGACGCCGCAGGCGACCCAGTAGTTCCTCAAGCCACGCACCGGTCCGACGATCGGGTTGCCGTCCGGCGTGAAGGTGAAGGCGCCGTTGACCCATTTGCGGATGCCCGCGCTCGCCAGGCAGGGAAAGCGCTCATGCGCCTTGGCGAGTTCCGGGCTGATGCGGTCGATGTCCTCCGGGATCAGCTCGATGCCGTAGTCCCATGGCGCGCCATCCATGTTCCAGTGTCTTGGATTCTGCTCATAGACGCCGAGCAGCACACCCTTGCGCTCTTGCCGCAGGTAGGAGAAGCCGTCGAGGTCGACGGCGATGCCGATCTCCCGGTCGAGCGCCGCGATCTCCGGAATGTCCTCGGTGATGAAATAATGATGCTCCATCGGCGTCACCGGCAGGTCGACCCCGGCCATGCGGCCGAGCTGCTTTGCCCACAGCCCGCCCGCATTGACGACATGCTCGGCGACGATGGTGCCCTGTTCGGTGACGACGTCCCAGCTTCCGTCGGCGCGCGCCTTCAGCTCGACGACCCGGTTGCGTAGGATGATGTCGGCGCCGCGCTTCTTCGCGGCGCCCGCATAGGCATGCGTCGTTCCGTAGGGATCGAGATGACCTTCGTTGGAATCATGCAGGCCGCCGAGCACACCCGTGACATCGACGATTGGGCAGATTTCCTTGATCTCGTCGGGCGTCACCAGCCGGGCTGTCTCGATGCCGACCGACTGGAACACCGCCCAGGCCGATTTCAGCCATTCCCAACGCGCGGGATCGCTGGCGATGTTGACGCCGCCAGTCATGTGCAGGCCGATGTCCTGGCCGGACTCGGCCTCGATCTCGCGGTAGAGGTTGATGGTGTAGTCCTGCAGCGCCGCGACGTTGGGGTCGGCGTTGAGCGCATGGAAACCGGCCGCGGCGTGCCAGGTCGAACCGGCCGTCAGCTCCGCACGCTCGATCAGCGCCACATCGCTCCAGCCGAACCGCGTCAGGTGATAGAGCACCGAGGCGCCGACCACGCCACCTCCGATGACGACTGCACGGTAGCGCGACTTCAAGGCATCCCCCTCCCTGTCAGAAGCAGCACCATATACGCACTGGACATAAGTGTCCAGTGCGGCGCGAATACATCATGCCTGGTCGAGCCGATGCGTGACGGGGTGACCAGTTCTTTCGCGCAACCACACGTTTTGATCGGCGCATGAAAAAGCCGGCGGACATGCACGGCGCGCTGTCACGCAAGCATCACGTTCGCGCCGTAGACCGCTTTTGGAGAGGCGCGCGGCATCGTCGATGTGGCGCCTCTTTCAGCTTTCATCCTTCGGCCGCTCCGGCTCGCTTTGTCACAAGAGGATCATCCATGAAACACCTGTACCGAACCGCGTCGCTTGGCGTCGCGTTGGCCTTGTTCACCGCCTTGACGCCGGCGCTCGCCGACAGCACCGCGACCGTCGGCGGCACCAGCTTCGCCAACAAGGGCCTGGTCGGCGTCGGCCGCATCCCGGCCGGTCAGCGCGACAAGTTCGGCGAGACGTTCGGCTCGGGCTCCGGCATGGCGATCGACACATCAGGCTGGACGCATGATGCGGCTGGCTACAAGGGTTCGCTCTGGCTGCTGCCGGATCGCGGCTACAATGTCGCCGGCACCACTGACTACCGGCCGCGCCTCAACACCATCGGCATCGAGTTCTCCCCCGTCGCGCCCGGTACCGCTCCTGCTGCCGGCCAGGAACAGACCGGCGTCAAGGCGACGCTGGCCGACAGCCTGCTTCTCACCGACGACAAGGGCGCGGACACCACCGGGCTCGATCCGTTGTCGGATGTGCGCGCGGCAAGCGGCGACATGCCGATGCTGCCCGCCGCCACCAATGGCAAGCTCGCCCTCGACAACGAGGCGATCGTGCGGCTGCCCGACGGCTCGATGTTTATCTCGGACGAATATGGCCCGAACATCTACCGGTTTTCCGCCGAAGGCCGCCTGATGTCGGCGACCCAGCCGCCGGCAGCCCTGGTTCCGATGCGCAAGGGTGCGCCGAATTTCTCCTCGGACAACCCCGGCCCCGGTGCCGCCGACCCCGATCCCAAGGATCCCGACACCGGCCGCCAGAACAACCAGGGCCTCGAAGGCATGGCGATGACGCCGGACGGCAAGTTCCTGATCGCCGTGCTGCAATCAGCGGCGAGGCAGGATGGCGGCGATTCCCCTGCAACCCGGCAGAACACCAGGGCGCTGGTCTATGATGCTTCTGACCTCGCCCATCTCAAGCTGGCGCATGAATATGTCGTGCCGCTGCCGGTGTTCAAGGATGCCAAGGGAAAGACCAAGGTCGCCGCGCAAAGCGAGATCGTGGCGCTGTCTGACCAGACGTTCCTGATGCTGATGCGCGACAGCGGCAACGGCCAGGGCCTGAAAGGCGACACGTCGCTCTACCGCGAGATCAACATCGTCGATCTTTCCGGCGCAACCGACATCGCTGGCGGTCCTTTCGACGCCGCCGACAAGCCGGTCGCGCCCAAGGGCGTCGTCGATCCGTCGGTGACGCCGGCCAAGCTGACGCCGTTCATCGACATCAACGACAACGCCGAGCTTGGCCGCTTCGGCCTGCACAATGGCGCGCCGAACGACCACAACAACCTCTCCGAGAAATGGGAAGCGATGTCGCTCGCCAGCGTGCTCGATCCAAAACTGCCCGACGACTATTTCCTGTTCGTCGCCAACGACAACGACTTCCTCAACCAGGACGGTTTCCAGGTCGGCGCGGGCTACAAGGCTGATGACGGCGCCAATGTCGACACCATGTTCCTGGTCTATCAGGTCACGCTTCCCGGCCTCGCCAGGAAGTAATCGCCACCATCCAGGCGGACGCGCTCGACGCGTCCGCCTGAGCCATCACGGTCGAATGGCCGATCTTGAGGACATTTACTTCAGGAACTCCGCGTCCTTCGGCACACCCGCATCGATCGGCTCGGCCGTCCTGCTCGACACGGCCATGATCTTGCCGGCAGGCGACAGGTTGGGACGTACGAAGACCGGCACGGGACCGTTGACCCGGCTGTAGAGGTCGATGATGTCCTGGTTCATGAAGCGCACACAGCCGGACGAAGCGTTCTTGCCAATGGAATCCCACTCCGGCGTGCCGTGCAGCCGGTACATCGTGTCCTTGCCGTCGCGGAAGAGATAGAGCGCGCGGGCGCCTAGCGGGCTCTGCGGGCCGGGCGGCATGCCATCCTTGTATTTCGCAAGCTCAGGCCGGCGCTGGATCATTTCCGGCGGCGGCGTCCAGACCGGCCACTTCTTCCTCGCCTGAACCACGGCGCTGCCGGTCCATCCGAAACCGGCCTTGCCGAGGCTGACGCCGTATCGGATAGCCTTGCCGCCGTCGCGCACCAGATAGAGGAAGTGCTCGGAGGTATCGACGACGATCGTGCCGGGCTTTTCCCCGGTCGGGTCGGACACGATCTGGCGAACGAACTTCGGATCGATCTTGGCTACCGGGATTGCCGGCAGTTGATAGCCCTCGTCGACGCGCGCAGCATACATGCTTGCGGCATCGCCGAAAGCCGGCTCGCTTGGCGGCGCTGCCACCGGAGGCGTCACCACGTCCGTCGTGGTGCACGCCGAAAGAGCGACGGCGGCCGCGCCCAAAGCGGACGCGCCGAGAAACGCGCGCCGGCTCAGGCGCTCAGAAAAAAGCGGAATATCGGACATGAACCCCCCGGTCTATCCATCAGATTTTAGAGCATGATCCTGAAAAGTGGAAACCGGTTTTCGGAAAAGATCATGCTCGAACAAAGATATGCGGCCCCACGCGGCGACGATCAATATCCTATTCCGGAGGCTTTGAGAACATGATTGGATCACGGCACGCCAGAACATCTCAGGCCGATCTTTTCCGATGCCGCATCGACCTGTCTCGTTGAATCGGCGATCATCACGAACCGGACCCACGCAAACTTCGCCGAGTTGCCAGCCATGGACGAAAAAATGCCCGCGCGCCGGCGCACCGGTGACCTGACCAGCGGTCCAATCCCGCGCACACTTCTGCTGTTCGCCCTGCCAGTGCTCGGCTCCAACGTGCTGCAGTCGCTCAACGGTTCGATCAACGCCGTCTGGGTCGGCCGCTTCCTTGGTGAAGCGGCGCTGACCGCCACCTCCAATGCCAACCTCGTGCTGTTCCTGATCCTCGGCACGGTGTTCGGCATCGGCATGGCGGCGACCATCCTGGTGGCACAGTCGGTCGGCGCCCGCGACCTGCCCGAAGCCCGCCGCATCGTCGGCACCAGCGCCACCTTCTTCTTCCTCGTCTCGGTCGTCTTCGCCGTCTGCGGCTGGATCTGGGTCGACGGCATCCTCAACACGCTCGGCACGCCGGCCGACGCCTTGCAGCTCGCCCGCTCCTACCTGCGCATCATCTTCGTCGCCGTGCCGATGATGAACCTTCTGTCCTTCGTCATGACCGTGCTGCGCGGCGCCGGTGATTCGCGGACACCCTTCATCTTCATGGCGCTCGCCGTCGTCCTCGACATCGTGCTCAACCCGCTGCTCATCCGCGGCATCGGTCCGTTTCCCGAACTCGGCATCGCCGGATCGGCCACCGCGACACTGATCGGCCAGACGGTGAGCGTGATCGCAATCCTCGTCGTGCTCTATGCGCGCAAGCATCCGCTGCGGCTGGCCGGCGCCAATCTCGCTTTGCTGCGGCCCGCCCCCGCATTGCTGCGCATCGTCGTCTTCAAGGGCGTGCCGATGGGCCTGCAGATGATCGTCATCTCGGCGGCGGCACTGACCGTGATGGGCATCGTCAATTCCTACGGCTCGCAGGTCGCAGCCGCCTATGGCATCGCCGCCCAGCTGTGGACCTACATCCAGATGCCGGCGCTCGCCATTGGTGCGGCGGTCTCCTCCATGGCGGCGCAGAATGTCGGCGCCAAGCGCTGGGACCGGATCGGCCGCATCGCCGCCTCCGGCGTCGGTTTCAACCTGGTCCTGACCGGCGCTCTCGTCGCGCTGCTATGGGTCTTCGACCGCCCGATCCTCAGCCTGTTCCTGAGCAGCGACAGCACGGCGATCGACATCGCCGCCCACATCAACAAGGCCGCCTCCTGGTCGTTCATCCTGTTCGGCATCACCATCGTGCTGTTCGCCACGGTGCGCGCCACGGGTGCTGTGATGCCGCCGCTGATCATCCTGGTGATCTCTGTGCTGGTCGTGCGCACCGGCTTTGCCTATTTCATGCGCGGCGTGATCGGCGAGGAAGCGCTGTGGTGGAGTTTTCCGGCCGGTTCGATCACGTCGCTGATGCTGGCCGCCGCCTACTACCGTTTCGGCCGCTGGCGCACCATGCACATGATCGAGGACAGGCCGGCCGCCGGCGAGCCGCCGGACACAGGGCTTGGCGTGCCGCGCCAGCGCGCGAATATGGCGCCCGGGACGCCAAACGGTTGAGAACCGGCTTCCAGGCCTTTTCCGATGCGGTTCAGCTCATCTAGACTGGCGACCCGGCGGCAGGGAGAATCCATGTGGGCAAAGGCAGGGTCGAGGCATTCACCGACGGCGTGGTGGCCATCATCATCACCATCATGGTGCTTGAACTGAAGGTTCCGCATGGCGAAGACCTTTCGGCCCTGGTGCCACTGTGGCCTGTCTTCCTCAGCTACGTCTTGTCCTTCATCAATGTCGGCATCTACTGGAACAATCTGCACAACATGTTCCACACCGTGCAGCGCGTCGACGGCCGCGTGCTGTGGGCGAATCTCAATCTGTTGTTCTGGCTGTCGCTGATGCCGGCAACGACGGCCTTCATGGGCGAGAATCATTTCGCGCCGGTGCCGGTCGCCGTCTATGGCGCCGACCTTGCGCTATGCGCTGTCGCCTTCAACATCCTGACCAGCGCTCTGCACCGGCTTCACGGCGGCGACAGCGCCTTTGCCAGGGCACTGGGCAACGACCGCAAGGGCAAGATCTCGCTCGCCTTCTACCTCGCGGCGATCCCGCTCACCTTCGTCAGCCAGTGGATTGGCGTCGCGATCTATGTGCTGGTCGCGACCATATGGCTCGTGCCGGATACGCGTTTCGCTCGGGTCGTCGAAAAATAGCTCTTTTGTTTGACGCAATTCCGGACGGAAAATCGCTCCACACTTTCCTGGAATTGCTCTACGTGCGCATCGCTTTCAGCTTTTCCGCCACCGAAGCGGCAAGATCGGCATAGCGTTCCTCCAGCCGTTCCGCCGCCTTGATGATCGAGAAATCATGGCCGAACTTTTCCAGCGCCATGCGCAGCTTCTCGACGAACTCGGCTTGTTTCTCCAGGGCGGAAAACAGCGTCTTCACCTGTGCTTCGCTGATATCGGGGTTGGCCAGCATCTGCGGTACCTCGCGGCCCATCTGGTCGCCGGTGGCGGTCTGTTGCTTCAGAATTTCGACCCAGTCCGTCAATCAGGAAATCTCCGTTTCGCCCCGGCAAAAACCTTCGTTTGCCAAGGCAGCATGCGCAGCCTCGGCCGGACTGGTCAACCCGGACAACCGTGGAACCGAACAAGGGTGGAGACGGGCTTGCGCAAGCCCGCTCCAGCGCTAAGTTCGGCGTCACTGAAAGAAGGAACCGATAGCCCATGATCGCCGACGCCGATATCCAGACCGCCCTGCCCGCGCTTGGCCCAGGCAACACCGCCGTCATCACCGGCGCGGCCAGCGGTATTGGTCTTGCGGCCGCCAAGCGGCTTGCGCTGATGGGCATGAAGATCGTCCTCGCCGATGTTGGCGGCGCGCGCCTTGACGATGCCTCGCGCGCGGTGGCAGCCATTGCCGGAGACGATGCGGTGCTCGCTGTCGCCGCCGACGTCTCGAAGGCGGAAGAAGTGGACCGTCTCGCCGACAGGGCGTTCGGCGCCTTCGGTGAGGTGTCGCTGCTGATGAACAATGCCGGCGTCGGCAACAACCCGGGAAAGCCGTGGGAAAACCGCGACGCCTGGAAACGGCTGCTGGACATCAACTTCTGGGGCGTCGTGCAGGGCGTCGAGGCCTTCGCGCCGCGCATGCTGGCATCGGCCAAGCCCGGCCTGATCATCAACACCGGCTCCAAGCAAGGCATCACCACGCCGCCTGGCAACCTTGCCTACAATGTTTCCAAGGCCGGGGTGAAGACCTTCACCGAAGGCCTGGCGCATGCCTTGCGCAACGAACCCGGCGCCCATGTCGCCGCCCATCTGCTCATCCCCGGCTTCACCTATACCGGCCTGACCGAAGGCGCGACGGAAAAGCCGGCCGGCGCCTGGACCGGCGAACAGGTTGTTGATTTCATGCTGGAATCCCTGACCAGGGGCGACTTCTACATCCTGTGCCCGGACAATGAGGCGGCACGGCCGCTGGATGAAAAGCGCATGGCATGGGCGATCGGCGATATCATCGAGAACCGGCCCGCTCTGTCGCGCTGGCATCCGGACTACAAGGAGCCTTTCGCTGCCTTCATGAAGCAATGAACATGACCGCATGCACTGACCTTCGGTTTGGAGAGGTCATGTTCAAACAAGGACCGATGCTCGTTTCGAATTAAGTCCCTGACGCTTCAGGCCGCCTGCTTTTTCGGCCCGCGCTTCCGCGCCACCGCTTTTTTTGCCGCCATCGCCGCGATCTTCTCGTCATGCCGCTTCGCCGCCCGCTCGCATCTGTCGCGGATTTCCTCGACCTCGGCTTCGGTCAGGTGCTCGATCCCGATAAAGCGGTTGTGGCCCTCGCTGACGCGGATCAACTCATCCAGCTTGGCCTGGATCGCCGCGCCATCTCGGTTCTGGGTGTTCTGGATGAGAAACACCATCAGGAAGGTGATGATGGTCGTGCCGGTGTTGATGACCAACTGCCAGGTGTCCGAAAAGCCGAACAGCGGCCCACTGAGCGCCCAGACGATAACGATCAGGCAGCAGGCGGCAAATGTCAGCGGCAGGCCGGCAAGATGGGCGACCGTGTTGGCGATCCTATTGAAGAGCTTTTCCATTATCGAGATCCCTCAATGGCTGCCGCGCGACGAGAAACAACTGGCGGCTCTTCAGGTTCCCGCCGGCAACAAAACAACCGGCACAATCAAATACATGCATTGCGTGCATAAGTCTGAAAACACACCTTATGGGTTCAGTGCCACTGTAACCGCGCGGGCAGAGAGCCTGTTCCTTCCGCTTCACAGCGGTTTGCCTCCAGCCCCTTCCGCCGCGCCACCCCCGCATGGCGGAAGGGGTTTCAGTCCGGAGAGCGCGGGGCATGGCGCCCGCCGAAGCCCGGCACGCCCAAGCGCTCGTGTACGGCTTAGACCGCGCTGTCTTCCCAGCGATCGAGGAAGGCCTCGATTGGCATGGCCTGCATGTCAGGAACCGCCCTCGCGAGCTTTTCGACCGGCCAGTCCCACCAGGCGAGGCGCTCGATACGCGCCGCGATGTCGGCGGCGAAACGAAGCCTGAGCGGTCTGGCCGGCACACCGGTGGCGATCGTGTAGGGCGGCACATCATGCGTCACCACCGCATTGGCACCAATGACGGCGCCATTGCCGATATGCAGGCCCGGCATGATCACCGCGCCGTGGCCGATCCAGACGTCATGACCGATGGTTACGGCTTGCGCTTGCCGTCGCTCGCGGAACGAGGCATCGACGCCCAGCCAGCGAAAATACTCGTTCGGCCGATAGCTGACCTTGTGCTGGGTCAGCCGCTCGATGGGATGGTCCAGCGCGTTGACGCGGCTGTTGGCGGCGATCGAGCAGAATTTGCCGATCGTCGCGTAGATCGCTTCCGAATGGCGCTCAAAATAGGAGAAATCGCCGACCGTCACTTCGCGCAGCACCACCCGCTCGCCGATCGAGGCATAGCGGCCGAGTTTGCACCCCTTCAATTCCGCGGTCGGATGGATGCGCGGCTCGGGGTCCTTCGGGACGAGATGTTCTGAACGATCCATGCCGGCGGCTTTACGTCAGAGCAATTGGTCCCGCAAGCGGGACCAACCGTCCGTCAGACCAGTTCCGGGAAAGAGCTCGATCCACCTACTTTGGCTTGCCGTTGGTCCACACAACGTTCTGGCCGTAGAGCGGCACGGTGGTGACCGACATTTTCGCCGAGCCGTTCTGCACCTGGCGCGAGTGCGACAGGTAGATCAGCGTCTCGTTGGCCTTGTCGTAGATGCGGTTCACCACCTGCTTCTTCCAGATCAGGCTGATGCCTTGCTTGAACACTTCCTCGCCGGCCTCGCTCATGTCGATGTCGCCGATGGTGATCGGTCCGGTCTGGCGGCAGGAAATCGAGGAATCGGAAGGATCCTCGAACCAGTTGCCCTTGTGCAGGCGGTCGATGATGCCGCGATCGAAATAGGAGACGTGGCAGGTCACGCCCTCCACCTTCGGATCCTTGATCGCCTCCACGATGATGTCGTTGCCGAGCCAGTCGACGCCGACCTTGCCGACTTCCTCGGCGACGGCCGCACCGGCGCCCAGGACAACAAATGCGGCCAGCGCGCCGCCGATCAGTTTTCGCAAGGGAGTCTCCCGCGGTTCGAGTTTTCCGGTCTCAGGTGGGGCGAACAGCTTGGCTTTGCAAGCAGATACGTAAACACCATATGCTGTTGCGGCAACGCGGCACTTTGCCTGGACGGGGTCGAACCGCTAAGACTGTCGCGCTGGCGCGGCACGAAGCCGGCGCCACCGATGATTTCTGCAGACGGACCTTACTGATGATGCGTTCTATCCTGGTCGGCATTCTCGTCCTGATGGCGGCCGGCATCGGCTGGCTGACCTTCGACTGGTACCGCGGCCACTTTGGCGGCGAGCCTTTCGGCACCGCCTTCACCCTGGTCGACCAGAAGGGCGCGCCGATCACCGAAGGCGCGTTCAGGGGCCAGCCCAGCGTCGTCTTCTTCGGTTTCACCCATTGCCCGGAGGTCTGCCCGACGACGCTGTTCGAACTGGCCGGCTGGCTGAAGACGCTCGGCGACGACGGCAAGAACCTGCATGCCTATTTCGTCTCTGTCGATCCGGAGCGCGACACGCCGGAAGTGATGAATGCCTATGTCAGCAATTTTTCCGACCGCATCACCGGCATCACCGGCGACCCGGACAAGGTCCATGCCATGGCCAAGTCGTTCGGCATCTACTGGAAGAAGGTCGACACCGGCGACGGCGACTACACGATGGACCACACCGCCTCGGTGCTGCTGCTCAACGCCAAGGGCGAATTTGCCGGCACGATCGCCTATGGCGAAAGCGCGGATACGGCAATCGCCAAATTGAAGCGGCTGGCGGCGAAGGGCTAGAGCATGATCCCCAAAAGCGGGAACCGGTTTTCGCGGACAAACGGTTCCGTTTGTCCAGAGATCGTGCTCAAACAAGAAACGCATTCATGACCCAGACGCGGCTTCATTTCATCACCGGAAAGATCGAGGCAGACCTCATTTTCGCGGCGTTCGAGGCGGCGTTCGAGGACGAAGGCCTGCCGATCGCCGTGCTCGAGGTCGATGAGGACCAGGACATCCACGAAGTGTCGCTCTATGCCGATGGCGATGTCGACGCGGTCGAGGCGCGGGTGAAGGACATTCTTGCCAGCCTCGCGCTGTCCAGGCCGGTCGAACGTGAGGCCCTGCCCGACATCGACTGGGTGGCGCGCTCGCTGGAAGGGTTGAAGCCGGTGCGCGCGGGGCGCTTCTTCGTTCACGGCGCGCATGACCGCAGAAAGCGCCACAGCGGCGAACTCGCCATCGAGATCGAGGCCGGCCTTGCCTTCGGCACCGGCCACCACGGCACCACCGCCGGCTGCCTGGAAATGCTGGAAAGGGTTGTGCGGCGCGAACATCCGCGCAATGCGCTCGATCTCGGCACCGGCAGCGCGGTGCTGGCCATTGCCGTCGCCAAGCTTGCGCATATTCCGGTGCTGGCGACCGACATCGATCCGGTGGCGGTGAGGGTCGCCGCCGCCAATGCGCGGCTCAATCACGTCAAGGCGCTGGTCGAAACGGTGACCGCGCCGGGCTTTCATCACCCGATCTTCGGCAAGCGCGCGCCTTTCGATCTCATCGTCGCCAACATATTGGCGCGGCCGCTGATGCGGCTTGCGCCGCAAATGGCTGATCACATCGCGCTTGGCGGCTCGATCGTGCTGTCAGGCATCCTCGAACGCCAGCGCGATGCCGTCGTCTCGGCCTATGTCGGCCAGAACTTCCGCCACGTGCGCACCTTGCACCGCGAAGGCTGGGTGACAATCCATCTCAAGCATTGAGACCGGCAAGGCAGTTGCCGGTCCTCGATGGCTGCAATTCCTAGAATTTCACGCCCAGATTGGCCTTGAAGCCATTGTCGAAGGCATCCGGCCCGAACTGTCCGGCATAGGACAGGCCAAGCGTGGCATTCTGCGCCAGCTGCACGTCGAAGCCGGCTTCGACCAGCATCGCATCCCTTGAGATCGGCACGCCGGCAATGGTGAAGTCGCCGCCGCCGGCGAAGGCGAAGGTCGACAGCGGCGTCACGTCACCGAAGGCATGGCGCCAGCCGAACATGCCGCGCGCGGTCGCCGTCACGCCGCCGACAGTGACGTCGGTCGACGCCCTGACGCCGAGCGTGGTGAAGGTCGCATCCGTGGTCGTGCTGCCGCTGGTCAGCGCCGCGGCGCCGCCGCTCTCCGTGAAACCATCGGTGTGCAGATTGACATAGGCGAGATTGGCGAACGGCTCGAAGGCAAATGGTCCGGCATCGGTCTTGTAGGCCAGTTCGCCGAAAGCCTGCGCGGTCGCGGCGTCGTAGTCGGCCGACAGACTGTCGGTGAAGCCTTGCAAAGCGACCGACCGCGATGTCGAGATCCGATGCCAGGTGTAGGCGGCGCCGGTGCGCAACGCGACAGCGCCCCAATTGGTCCCGCCATAGAGGCCGAGATGATAATTGTCGCTGTCGCCCGACGAGCGCCCGTCGTCCGCATTGAAGCTGGTGCGGCTGTAGCCGCCGACCACGCCGACCCGCCAGGCGCCGGCCAGGCCGTCGGCGCCCATCAGCAGCCCGCCGGTGGAACGGTCGAAGGCCGCCGCATTGCCGTCGCTGTCGGTACCGCCCCAGGAGCCAAATCCCTGCGCCCAGACGGCGAAGCGATCCGTGTCGGCGACCACGGGCTGAACGCCCTCCTCGCCATAGGCCATGACCGGCAGCGACGCAGTCTTGCCGCTGTCGCCGAAGGCGCCACGCAGGCGAGCCGTCACCGCATCCTGCAGGAAGTGGCTGTCCTGGAGGAGCATGCCCTTGGCCGAGGCATGGATTTCGCCCGAAAGCTGATCGAAAGCGGCTTGCGCCGCCGCGTCGCTCGGCAAGGCAAGCACCGCGCTGACCAAGGCACTGCCGGCGGCGCTGTCCAGCCCTTGACCGGTGGCGATCTGGTTCGGCGTCAGGCCGGCCGAGCCGAAGGTCTTTGTCTGGGTGACGTCGACATAAGCATGCGTTGCATCGGATGTGGTGCTCAGGCTGGCAAAGGCGGAGACCTGCGGATCGCCCACCAGGGTGAAGGTGCCGGTGACGCTGCTGGCCACCAGCACGGTGTAACGGGTGCCCGCCACCAGGCCACCCAGCCCAATGTTGGTGACCGTCAAGCCGGCACCGTTGTCGATGGTCGCCGCACCGGACGCGTCGATCAGATCCGAAAGACCAGCCGAATTGAGTTCCACCGCATAAGTCGAGCCGGACTCGAACTTGGCGGTGCCGTTGACAGCCAGCGTGCCGATCGCGTCGTTGCCGGGCGCGACCGTGCCGGAAGCATCGAGCGAGCCAACCGTGCCGCCGCCGGCGAGCGTGGCGCCACTGTCGACCGAAACCGCCGAACCGGCCAGCGAGCCCGAGACCAGCAAGGTGCCGGCCTTCACCTCTGTCGCGCCGGACAAGGTGCTCGAACCCGACAGCTCGAACGTTCCCGTTCCGTCCTTGATCAACCCGCCGGTACCGGTGATGCCGCCCGAAAAGACCGTCGAGCCATTGTTGCCTCCGGTCGTCAGCTTGCCTGTTCCGCCATCAACCGTTCCCGCGCCGGCTAGTGAACCGATCACCTGGCTGAAATTGTTGAGGGCCAGCGTGGCGCCACTGTCGACCGTGTAGGCGCTGTTCGCGCTGAAGATGTTGGTAGCGCCCGCTTTCAACGTGCCCTGGGCAACGTCGGTGGCCGTGGCATAGGTGTTATTGCCAGCGAAACCGTCCACCGTCAGCGTTCCGGCTCCTGTCTTGGTGAACGTCCCGCTTGGCGTGTCATTGTCACCCATGCTGGCGGTCGTGCTGACGTCGAACCCGTTCGTGTCGATAGTGCCGCCAGCAGCGCCAAACAGGATCGAAACATTGGCAAGGGTGAGGTTTGCACCCGCCTGCAACGTGCCGCTATCCAGCGTGATCGGACCCGAGCCCAAGGCATGATCGGCCGTAACCCGGATCGTTCCCTCCTCGATCCTGGCGCCCGAGCTGAAACTGTTGCTGTTGTTGGTCAGCACAAGCGTGCCCGCCCCGGTCTTGACGATCGTGGACGGATCGCTGAACTCGGAAATCTGACCGGCGTACGTTCCGGTTGCCCCCGAGGCGACATTGATATTCTGGCTGAGATCGATGGTCAGGTTGTTGTTGATCGTGACGCCATCCTGGAGGTCGATCACGGTTCCGCTGAAAGCGGCGAGCGAGCCGGTTCCAAGGGCGTCATTGTTGCCAAGGCTGAGCGTGCCGCCATAAAGATTAGTGCCGCCCGCATAGGTGTTTGCCCCATTCAAGGTAAGCAAGCCATCGCCATTCTTGGTCAGGCCGCCCGCGCCCGAGATCACACCATCCGCCGTAAAATGAGCACCGGCATCAACCGTGAAAACGGTGTCGGAGATGAGATTGAAGCTGGCGCCGGCGTCCAGATCGGGAATGAGATTGTTGGTTTGCACGTTGATCGCGGCCTGCCCGGAGGCCTCGAAATTCAAAACACCGTTTGTAAACCGGTAGCCGCCGGAGGTGCTCGTGGCATTCAAGTTCAACGTGCCTACCGTGTAGGGCCCTCCTGACAGGTCAACGCCATAGCCGAGCCCCTGGTCCGGCGCATCATGGTCGAAGTTCGCGACCGCATCGACACCGTTGGGAACCGTTGCGGGAGTCCAGTTCGCAGCCGTACCCCAGTTGCCGCTGCCGTGAACGAAATCTGCAGCCGAGGCGACACCAGACACAATCGGCGTCATGGCTACCGCGACGAGCCCGGCCGTCAGCAAAGCCGGGAGCGATGTCGACGCGAACAGCGAGCATGCAGGCCGCGCGTTCCCCTCGCCTTCGGCGCGCGCCGTGAAAACCAAATGTCGCATGCAAATCCCCCGACCAGCCATCCAGTGACTGGATCGACCCTTGAGCCCGTCGCGACGCTACGAGACACGTCGCCAGGAGACAAGGCCGCAAAGACTCCGGAACCAGGCAGCCCAGGAGTCGGAAAGAATTTGGATCAGATCCGTTGCGAATTTGCATCATGAATAGTTGGCCACGTCACATGTCGAAAGCAAAAGGCACGGCTTTTGCCGATCGCCTTTTTGCGCCGCGGCTGGACCAAGCGCGCTTGGTTGTCAGCCATGCGGCGCCGTAGCAGTTTGCGCCGGCTGGAAATCGATTCCGCTTTCCAGGGTCATACGCTACGGTCGCGCGAGTACAAGGAGGCCCACCATGTTCCAAACCTTCGATTCCGCCGGCGACCCGGCAGTCGGCAAGCCGCGCGTGGCGCTGCTGCGCCAATGGCTGGCGGCCAACGGGCTGGATGGCTTCATCGTGCCGCGCGCCGACGAGCACCAAGGGGAATACGTCGCCGACCGTTCGGCGCGGCTGAAATGGCTGACCGGCTTCAGCGGCTCGGCCGGTGTCGCCATCGTTCTGCGCGACCGCGCCTTCGTCTTCGTCGACGGGCGCTACACGCTGCAGGTGCGAGGCGAAGTCGATCTCGATATCTTTTCGATCGAAAGCCTGGTCGACAACCCGCCGGCTGTCTGGCTCCCGGATAACATCGGCAAAGGTGCGCGGCTCGGCTTCGATCCCTGGCTGCACACCCTCAGCGAAGTCAAGGCGTTGCAGGCCTCGGCCGACAAGTCCGGCGCGGTGCTGGTGCCACTCGAGAAGAACCCGATCGACATCATCTGGAAGGATCAGCCCGCCGCACCCGTGACCCCGGTCGAGCTTCACCCGATCGGCTTTGCCGGCGAACTCGCCAAGGACAAGCTGGCGCGGCTGGCAACGGCGATCGGCAAGGACGGCGCCACCCATGCGGTGCTCACCGACCCCTCCTCCATCGCCTGGGCTTTCAACATCCGTGGCGGCGACGTGCCGCACACGCCGCTGGCGCTTGGCTTCGCCATCCTTGCCGCCGACGGATCGCACCAGCTTTTCATGGATCGGCGCAAGTTCTCGCGCCAGGTCGCGGCCTACCTCACCCAGCTCGCCGATCTGCACGAGCCCGGCGAATTCGAAGCGGCGATCGTGGCTCTCGCCAAGGGTGGCGCGAAAATCGCGCTCGACCCTGTGCTGGCCGCCGACAGGCTGCGCATGCTGGTCGAGGACAATGGCGGCGCCGTGATTGCCGCACCCGATCCCGCCCGCATCCCGCGCGCCACCAAGAATCAGGCCGAGATCAACGGTTCCCGCGCCGCGCATCGCCGCGACGGCGCCGCGGTGGCGAAGCTGTTGTGCTGGCTGGAACGCCAGGAACCGGGCTCGCTTGATGAGATCGCGGTCGTCACCAGGCTGGAAGAGAGCCGCCGGCAGACCGGCGAGGAAACGCAGATGCCGCTGCGCGACGTCTCCTTCGACACCATTTCCGGCGCCGGTCCGAACGGCGCCATCATGCATTACCGCGTGTCGCGCGCCACGAGCCGCAAGCTGCAGGCCGGCGAGCTGTTCCTGCTCGATTCCGGCGCGCAGTATCAGGACGGCACCACCGACATCACCCGCACCGTGCCGATCGGCCAGCCGACCGAGGAGATGCGCGAGCGCTTCACGCTGGTGCTGAAAGGCATGATCGGCATTTCCACGCTGCGCTTCCCCGCCGGCACGCGCGGTTCGGAAATCGATGCCGTCGCGCGGATGGCGCTTTGGAAGCACGGCTGCGACTTCGCTCACGGCACCGGCCATGGCGTCGGTTCCTACCTAGCCGTGCATGAAGGCCCGCAGCGCATCGCTCGCACCGGAACCGAAAAGCTGCTTGAGGGCATGATGCTGTCCAACGAGCCGGGCTACTACAAGGAGGGCGCTTACGGCATCCGCATCGAGAACCTGATCCTGGTGACGCCAACTCAACAGATCGAAGACGGCGACATCGCCATGCACGGCTTCGAGACGCTGACGCTGGCGCCGATCGACACCCGCCTGGTGCGGTCAGACCTGCTGACGCGCGACGAACTGCAATGGCTCGACGCATACCATGCGCGCGTGCTGACCGAGATCGGGCCGATGCTCGACGGCGAAACACTGGCCTGGCTGGAGAAGGCGACCGCGCCGCTGCCGCACGACGCGAAGATTTGAGGTGGCCGATATTCAGCTTGGAAGACTGCTGCGCCGCCCCTCATCCGCCTGCCGGCACCTTCTCCCCGTATAGTGGCGGGGAGAAGGGAGCTGCCTTGGTGCTTTTTCTGCAGCGTTGACGATTGGCGAAATCGGGAATGAGGGCGTCCTTCTCCCCGTCACTATACGGGGAGAAGTGCCCGGCAGGGCGATGAGGGGCAGCGCCAACGGTCCAAACCGATCGCGCCTGGAAGATCACCCCACAAATTGCCGCGCGATGATCAGCACCGCCGCACCGGCCAGGAACATGGACATCAGCCCGCCGCGCAGCGAAACAACGGCAGTGACCACCAGCGCCGCCCATTCCGCCGGCCCGGCATTCAAAAGCTCCGGCGCCACCAGCGTCGTCAGCACCGCCGCCGGCACGGCGTTGAGGCCCGCCTCGACGCGCGGATGGATGTTGTCGAAGCGCGAGATGACCAGATGCCCGCCGATGCGCGTGAGATAGGTCGCGACCGCGCCGGCAATGATGATCCAGAATGTCGCGCTCATGGCCGTGCCTTCACGCCGCTATGGTGGGGAGGCAGGATGACGGCAAGCAGCACACCGGCAATCGCGCCGATCGAGACGTGCCAGGGCGAGCCCACCGTCTTGTAGGCGATGATGGAGGCGGCGGCACTGGCGACGACCACCGGCAGCCACAGCGGCCGCTTGCGGAAGCCCATCACGAGGCCAAGAAAATAGATCGGCAGCAGGAAATCGATACCCAGCGCATGCGTGTCGGGAATGAGCTTGCCGAACACCGCCCCGAGCGCGCTTTCGATCACCCAGAACACATAGACCGGCAGGCCAAGCCCCAGATACCAGGCGAAGCCGACCGTCCGGCCGGACGCCGCCCTCGCCTCGGCCACCGCGTATTGCGGATCGGTGAGGATGAAATAGCCAAGCGCCTGCTGGATGACAGGCCAGTGCGCGATGCGCCGGCCGATGCCGGCGGAATAGAGCACATGGCGGAAGTTGACGGCAAAGATCGACAGCACGATCAGCCACGGCGCGACATGCTGGCCGAACAGCTGGATGCCGACCATCTGGCTGGCGCCGCCAAAAACCAGCGCGCTCATCAGAAAGGCCTCGAGCACGGAAAATCCGTTGTCGACGGCAAGCGCCCCGAACAGCACCGCGAACGGCGCCGAAGCCACGACAACAGGCATCGAGAGCCGCACGCCCTGCCAGAAATCGCTCTTCGCGCGGCTTTCGGAAATTGCTTCTGCGGACATGGCCACTCCCTGGGCAAGGGCCTGATGTAGGAAGCACCGCCGCCCTTGTCACACGAATTCGCTTGAGCCAAACGATCAGCGGAAATGATCGTCACAGCGCCCTGTCGAATGGCTAGCCCGCAAGGGCTCTGCCCTCGATCGCCCTGCCCCAGTCGAGCAACGGCCTGGCGCGCAAGGTAAAATCGACGAGTTCATCGACCAGTGCCGGACCATGGATTCCAGCCGGATCGATTGCGTGCCGAACGACAAAATGCCGATTGCGAATGGCGGCGACAAGACCCGCGTCGGTGACATGCTCGAAGCCGCGCGGCGTGCGCTTCATGCAGCCTTCGGTGTCGAGTTCGAGCCCGTTTTTCTTCAACGCCTTCACCATGGCGCGAAACTTGTCGGGCTGCGTCGCGATGGCCCTGCGCATCGCCAACAGCAGTACGGCCCCCGGCTGCCACCAGGCGACGCCGGCAAAGCAACCTTCAAGCCCGATATGGGCGTAAAACACGCCCTGCTCCATCTTGGTGCCGTCGGGCGAAAGGATCGCCGACAAATGCCTGTTGTACGGCCGCTTGTCCTTGGCGAAGCGCACGTCGCGGTTGATCCGGAACAGCGACTTCTTGCGGTCGCCGCGCAGGCCGAGCCCCGCTGCCGCGAAACGCTCCGTCAGCGTTTCGACCAGATCGCCAAACGGCTCGCGCAATTCCCTTTCGAACAGGTCGCGATTTTCCAGGAACCACTCCCTGCTCTGGTGGAAATCGAGCGCCTTCAGGAACGGAATGGCCTTTTGGCCGAACCCTTTGAATGCACCTTCCATCACGCCTTGCCGATCCGCACCAGCCAGGCGTCCTCGTCGATCACCTCGATGCCGAGCTCGCTGGCAAGCTTGAGCTTGGAGCCGGCGCCCGGCCCGGCCACGACAAGATCGGTCTTCGCCGAAACCGACCCAGCGACCTTGGCGCCGAGACGTTCGGCCATCGCCTTGGCTTCGGAGCGCGTCATCTTTTCCAGCGAGCCCGTGAACACGATTGTCTTGCCGGCGACCACGCTGTCAGCCGAGACGTTCACGATGTACGGCTTCGGCTTGACCTGCGCGAGCAGCGCCTCGAGCACATCATCGTTGCGTTCGTTGCCGAAGAAATCGCGCAGCGCGCCGATCACCGTGTCGCCGATGCCGTTGACCGATGGGAAAACGGTGTGTGGATCGGCTGCTGCCGCTGTCTCCTTGCCAACACGGATCAACTCTTCGATGGTCGAAAAGGTTCGGGCAAGCACGGCGGCCGTCGTTTCGCCGATATGGCGGATGCCCAGCGCGAAGATGAAACGATCGAGTTCGGGCTCGCGGCGAGAGTCGATGGCGGCGAAGAGCTTGTCGAGGCCTTCGTAGTTGCGTTCCTCGACACTGCGCACATTCTTGCGCGTCTTGCCCGAGGTGGCCTCGCGCTGCCTGGCCTGCTCCTCACGCCGCTCGGCCAGCGCCTTGGTGACGGCGGGGCGACGATCCCTGAGCGTGAAGATATCGGCAGCTGTCTTGATCAGTCCGGCATTGAAGAAGAGATCGATGTTCTCGGCGCCCAGGCCTTCGATATCCATGGCGCCGCGCGACACGAAATGGCGCAGTCCTTCCACGGCCTGCGCCGGGCAGATCAGTTCGCCGGTACAGCGTCGGCGCGAATCTTCCTTGCCGGTCTTCTCGTTGATCTCGCGCGTCGCGGGCGAGCCACAGATCGGACAGGTGTGCGGGAATTCGTAGGGCATGGCGCCAGGTGGACGCCGGTCGATGACGACGCTGACGATCTGCGGAATGACGTCCCCTGCCCGCTGGATCACGACCGTGTCGCCGACGCGCACGTCAATGCCGTCGCGGATCGGCTGGCCGGTGCTGTCCAGACCCTTGATATAGTCTTCGTTGTGAAGCGTGACATTTTCGACCACGACGCCGCCGACCGTGACAGGTGCAAGCCGCGCAACCGGTGCCAGCGTGCCGGTGCGGCCGACCTGGATGTCGATCTTCTGCACGATCGTCATCGCCTGTTCGGCCGGGAATTTGTGCGCGACGGCCCAGCGCGGTTCGCCGGTGACAAAACCCCATCTGCGCTGCAGCTCCAGCTGGTCGACCTTGTAGACGACGCCATCGATGTCATAGCCCAGCGACGAGCGCTGTTCCTCGATCCGATGATAGTGCTCGATCAGCTCGTCGGCCGACTTCGCCCGCACCATCAGCGGACTGATCTTGAACCCCCAATCGGCGAATCTCTGCACCGATTCATATTGGGTCGGAGCGGGGTCCTCCGTTGTATAGCCCCAGGCATAGGCAAAGAATTTGAGGTTGCGGCTGGCGGTGACGGATGGATCCTTCTGCCGCAGCGACCCTGCCGCCGTGTTGCGCGGATTGACGTAATCCTGACCGCCGGCCGCCGCCGACCGTTCCTTCAGCGCCTCGAATTCCGCGTAGGTCATGTAGACCTCGCCGCGTATCTCGATGACCTCCGGCCAGCCCGAGCCCTTCAAGGTCTTGGGGATGTCGGCGATGGTCCTGAGATTGGCGGTGATGTCCTCGCCGACCGTGCCGTCGCCGCGCGTTGCACCCTGCACGAACACGCCGCCTTCATAACGCAGCGAAGCCGACAGCCCGTCGATCTTCGGCTCGGCCGTGAAGGCGATGTCGAGATCCTTGTCGCGATCGAAGAATCGCCGGCCACGTTCGATGAAGTCCGCGACATCCTCATCGGTATAGGCCTTGGCGAGGCTGAGCATCGGCACCGCATGGCGCACCTTGGCAAAGCCTTCCGCCGGCGCTGCACCGACCCTGCGCGATGGCGAATCCTCGCGCACGAGCGCGGGGAAGCGCTGTTCGATGGCGAGGTTGCGCCGCGTCAGCGCATCATATTCCGCGTCGGTGATAACAGGCGCGTCCTCGGTATGGTAGTGCCGGTCGTGCTCGGCGATCTCCTCCGCCAGGCGCTTCAGCTCGGCTTCGGCCTCGCTTTCCGTCAGGGCATCGACTGGTTTTTCCGACATGGTTTCAGACCCGGCTCCCAGTGCATGTCGCCCAAAAGTGGCTCCGGTTTTGGGAGAACGACATGCAAAAAACAAAGACCCAAAGCGCGTCGCCCGAATCCGTTCAGACGCGGCGCACTTTGGTGGTCCGCGACCATAGATCAGCTTTCGGATTCAAGGGAGCCAAATTCTGATAAAACCGCGCTGAAACAGCAGGATGGCGCCACAAGCTGACTCTGTGCCAAAGCCCGGATCATGCCAGCCAGGCGATCACGCGCTCAGGAAGCCGCCGTGTTCTCGCGCAGCAGGCGCTCGGCCGCGGCGCGCGCCTCGTCGGTGATGGTGGCACCAGCCAGCATGCGCGCGATCTCTTCCTGCCGCGCCGGCCGATCCATCTCGGCAATGCCGGTCGCGACGCGATCGGCGCTGCCCGACTTGGAGATCAGGAAATGCGTCGCCGCGCGCGCCGCCACTTGTGGCGCGTGGGTCACCGAAAGCACCTGGACGCGCTTCGACAATCGCGCCAGCCGCTGGCCGATGGCGTCCGCGACGGCGCCGCCCACGCCGGTGTCGATTTCATCGAACACCAGCGTCGGGGCCGAGCCACGATCGGCCAGCGCCACTTTCAGCGCCAAAAGGAAGCGCGAGAGCTCGCCGCCCGACGCCACCTTCATCATCGGCCCGGGCCGTGTGCCGGGATTGGTGCGCACCCAGAACTCGATCTGGTCGATGCCCTCTTCCATGCGGCTCTCGGCCTCGGTCTTCATCTCGACGATGAAGGCGGCGCGCTCGAGTTTCAGCGCTGGCAGTTCGGCCATCACGGCCTTGGTTAGGCCGACCGCGGCGGCGTGCCGCAGCGAGGACAGCCGCGCGGCGGCAATGTCGTAGGTCTCGCGCGCCGCGGCGGCCTGCTTCTCCAGCCCGTGCAGGCGCTCCTCGCCGGCATCGAGATCGGCGAGATCGGCAGACATGCTATCGCGCAACTGCGCCAGGTCATCGACGGCGACGCTGTGCTTGCGGGATGCAGCGCGCAATGAAAACAGCCGCTCCTCGGCCTTCTCCAGCCGCTGCGGATCATATTCGGCGGCGCGCAGTGCTGCCTCGACGCCCGATTGCGCCGCGTCGAGCGACAGCATCGCCTCGTCGAGCGACTTGACCACGTCGTCGAGCAGGCCGGGCGCTTCCGTCACCTTGCGTTGCAGCCGGCGCAGCAGGCTCGCCAGTTGCGGCAGGGGCGAGGACGGGCCGGAAAGCACATCCTGCGCATCATGGATTTCCGATGCGATCTTCTCGGCCCGCATCATCGACGCGCGCACCTCGGCAAGATCGGTCTCCTCACCCGGCTGCGGGTCGAGCTTTGTCAGCTCCGCGACCGCCGCGCGCAGATAGTCGGCCTCGCGCGCTGCTGCCGCCACCTTGGCGCGATGTCGGGAAAGCTCCTGCTCGCAGCCGCGCCAGTGCCGCCATGCCTCGCCGGTTGAACGAACGGCGCCGAGATGGCCGCCAAAAGCATCGAGCACCTCGCGATGGGCGCCGGGATCGACCAGGGCGCGTTCATCGTGCTGGCCGTGGATTTCGACCAGCGCGCGTCCGACATCGCGCATCAAGGTCACGCTGGATGGCTGATCATTGACGAAGACGCGGGTGCGGCCATCGGCCGTCTGCAGCCGGCGCAGGATGATGTCGCCGTCATCGTCGATCGCGTTGTCGGCAAGCAGGGCTCGGGCGGGATGATTGCGCGGCACGTCGAAAACGGCAATGACCTGGCCTTGCGCCGCGCCATGGCGAACCAGCGAGGCATCGCCGCGCGCGCCGAGCGCCAGCGACAAGGCATCGAGCAGGATGGATTTGCCGGCACCGGTTTCGCCGGTCAGCACCGAAAGACCGGGCGCAAAATCAATGTCCAGCTTCTCGATCAGGACGATATCGCGGATCGACAGTCTGGAAAGCATCTCTACGCCTGCTTCAGGCGCCGGTGATCAGCTTCCCGGCCTTGGAAATCCACGACCCGGCATTCTCGCGTGGCGCAAGCCCATTGCTCTGCAGCAGCTTGTAGGAATCCTTGTACCACGGGCTGTCGGGGTAGTTGGTGCCGAGCACGGCGGCGGCGGTCTGCGCCTCCGAGGTCAGCCCCATCGCGTAATAGCTTTCGGTCAGGCGAGCCAGCGCTTCCTCGACATGGCGCGTGTTGGAATAGTTCTCCACCACGGTGCGGAAGCGCTTGACCGCGGCGATGTATTCGCGGCGCTCGAGATAGTAGCGGCCGATCTGCATTTCCTTGCCGGCCAACTGATCGTTGGCGAAGCGGATCTTTTCCTTGGCGTCGTCGACATATTCCGATGTCGGCCAGCGCGTCACCAGATCCTGCATTGTCTGCATGGTCAGGCGCGCTTCCTTCTGGTCCTGCGTCACGTCCTTGATCTGGCGATAATAGCTCAGGCCGATGATGTATTGCGCATAGGCGGCATCATCGGTCGACGGGTAGAGCGTGAGATAGCGCTTGGCCGCACCGATAGCCTCATCGTAGTTGCCCTGGCGATAATCGGCGAAGGCCCCCATCACCATCGATTTGCGAGCGAATTCCGAATAGGGATGCTGGCGGTCGACCGCGTCGAACTTGCGGCTCGCCTCTTGCAGGCGCCCGGCATTCAGATTGGCGAGGCCCTGATTGTAGAGAACATCGGCCGGTTCGGTCTGGTCGACATAGGTCGACAGGTCGATATCTTTCTCCGACGACATGCAGGCCGACAGGAAGAGCGATGGAACAACCACCGAAAGCGCCAGCAAAACAGCCCGCCGCGGTGCTTTCGATTGACCAACTCGCTTGAAGAACATGATTGGATTCCGCCCTTTCGGCGTTACTTTGATGCGCTTTGCATGTCGTTGTCCCAAAACCGGCTCCCACTTTCGGGCGACATGCACCAGTCAACGGCAGCAGCCATAAACCATAATCGCCTTACCCGGCAACGCTATCTCCGGCCAATCGCACATTTTTGTGGCGGTCGGACGCAGCTTGAACATCCATGCTGTTTCGCTGGCGGGTGGTGCATTCATGCAACACTCGCTCCACGCCGTGGGATCCGGAAAAATCTGGAAAATCAGATCATCCAGGGCGCATAGAGGGGCGCGTTGACGGCATTCATCTCGGCCGCGCGGCCACGCTCGCGGCGCGTCGTCTCGACGATCTCGAACGCCGCACGGTCCGAGAGCAGACGGCGCAATGCGGCGGCATTCAACCTGTGGCCGCCGCGATAGGAGCGGAAGCAGCCGATGAAGCGGGCGCCGGCCAGCGCCAGGTCGCCCATGGCGTCAAGCGTCTTGTGGCGCACGAATTCGTTGGGATATCGCAAGCCTCCCATGTTGATGACGCGGTTGTCGTCACCGATCACCAGCGAGTTCTCGAGTGATGAGCCGAGCGCGTAGCCGGCGGCCCACAACCGCTCGACGTCCTTCATGAAGCCGAAGGTACGGGCGCGCGCGATGTCGCGGCGGAAGATATCGGCATTGAGGTCGGAAGCGAACAGCTGACGGCCGATTGCCGGGCTTTCGAAGTCGATCTCGATCTCGAAGCGGGTGCCGTCATAGGGCCTGAATTCCGCCCAGGAGGCGCCGTTCTCGATGCGGACCGGCTTCATGACCCTGATGTAGCGCCGCTTGATCGGCAGCGTCTCAACCCCGGCCTGGTCGACGGCCTCGACAAACGCCATGGCGCTGCCATCCAGGATGGGAACCTCGTGGCCATCGATCTCGATGGCGACATTGTCGATGCCAAGCCCGAACAGCGCGGCCATGATGTGCTCGACCGTGGCGATGTGCTCGCCGGCGGGATCGCCAAGCATGGTGCACAGGTCGGTGGCGCCGACCTCGGAGACCAGGGCGCGGAACTCGCGGCCCTGTTCGCCACCCCTGAAAAGCTGGAAAACGATGCCGGTGTCGGCATCCGCCGGCACGAAGCTGATGGAAACTTCCTTGCCGCTGTGGACGCCGGTGCCGGTAAGCGACGCGCGCGTCTTCAATGTCGTCTGATAGTCGTGCAAGACAATCCCCATAAGCCCGTAATGCCTAGGTCCGCTTCTCCAGCCCGAGGGCGCGGCTCTTGTTTGAAATCGGCAGGCAGGGCTACTTCCCCCGAAATCCCGGCAAACCGACTATGGTAGGCAGCGAAGATAGTGTCCCGGGAGGGAGACTCCAAATCACGGTTTCTTACCCTTTGTAACCGCGAGCTGGAACATGTACGGCTTTATAACTAATTGAAATTACATCATTTTAAACGTTAACAGGCAAGCAATTCCTTGCTTGCCTGTTAACAATTGTTACAACCCGTTTACCAATCAGTTGGCCTGGCGGCGCAGGAACGCCGGAATCTCCAGCTGATCGTCGTCCTGAGTCGCCCTGGTCTGCGGCGTCAGGCGGCCCTGGTCGTCCAGTTGGCCGCGGCGCGGTGCGTAGAGCTGCGCGTCCTGGCTGGCGAGACGGCGCACTTCGGGTGCGGCCTGGCGCAGCTTGGGTTCACGCGGCTGCGCCGGCTGCAGCCTTGCAGGCTCTTCTTCGCGGCGGGTCAGGCCGTTGGTCAGGCGCTTCAGCAGGCCCATCGGTCCGCTGTTGTTCTCATGGTCGGCCGGACGGCTCTTGGCATCCACCTCGGCCTTCACGACGGGCGGGAAGTCCTCGACGCGAGGCATCCGCTGCGGTGCCATCGCAACCGGCTGCGGGGCTTCGCGCTGCAGCATTTCACGCGGCTGCGGAGCCGGCTGCATCATCTGCTGGACCACCGGCTGCGGCTGTGCGGGCGGCGCCTGGAAGATCTTGCTCTGCGGGCGGAAATCGTCCGCCTGGGCGACGGGAGCCGGGCGGGCCTGGGCCATGGCCGCGGCATTGGCTTCGGCCAGATGGATGGCTTCGGCGACCGGGTCGATACCGCGCGGTTCGTATGCTGCCTGCTGGACCGGCGCCGGGCGGCTTTCCACCGCGGCAACGGCCGGACGGCTGGCCGGCTTCGGCGGCGCCGTGCGGATCGAGATCGGCGCGGCGGCGATCTCAGCCGCCGACTTGTCGATGCCGGTGGCGACCACCGAGACGCGGATGACGCCTTCGAGTTCTTCGTCGAAGGTCGCGCCCAGGATGATGTTGGCGTCCTGGTCGACCTCCTCGCGGATACGGGTCGCCGCCTCGTCGACTTCGAACAGCGTCAGGTCGCGGCCGCCGGTGATCGAGATCAGCAGGCCCTTGGCGCCCTTCATCGAGGTCTCGTCGAGCAACGGGTTGGCAATCGCCGCTTCGGCGGCGGCCATCGCGCGACCCTCGCCGGATGCCTCGCCGGTGCCCATCATCGCCTTGCCCATCTCGCGCATGACCGAACGCACGTCGGCGAAGTCGAGATTGATCAGGCCTTCCTTGACCATTAGGTCGGTGATGCAGGCAACACCGGAATAGAGCACCTGGTCGGCCATGGCGAAGGCGTCGGCGAAGGTGGTCTTGTCATTGGCCAGCCGGAACAGGTTCTGGTTGGGGATGACGATCAGGGTATCGACGCATTTCTGCAGTTCCTCGATGCCCAGGTCGGCCGTCTTCATGCGGCGCTGGCCTTCGAAGTGGAACGGCTTGGTGACGACACCGACGGTGAGGATCCCCTTCTCACGGGCAGCGCGCGCCACGACCGGAGCAGCACCGGTGCCGGTGCCGCCGCCCATGCCGGCGGTGACGAAGCACATATGGGTGTTGGACAGATGATCGATGATCTCGTCGATGCACTCTTCCGCCGCCGCACGGCCGACTTCGGGTTGCGATCCGGCGCCGAGGCCCTCGGTGACATGCGCGCCGAGCTGGATAAGCCGATCGGCCTTCGACATGGTCAGCGCCTGCGCGTCGGTGTTGGCCACCACGAACTCGACACCGCGCAAGCCGGCGGTGATCATGTTGTTGACGGCATTGCCGCCGCCGCCGCCGACACCGAACACGGTGATGCGCGGCTTAAGCTCGGTGATGTCCGGCTTCTGCAGATTGATGGTCATTGTCTCCGTCCTTTGCCTTTCACGCCGCTTCGCCGCCGCGGCCGCCTATGGGGCTGTCCCCGTCAATTAGAAACTGTCTCTCAACCACTGACTCATGCGATGCAGTTTTCCGCCCGTCCCGGTCATCCTGAGACCGGAAATTCCTTTCGCCGGATGGCTCTCGAAGCTCGCCATCTGCGGATAGATCAGAAGCCCCACCGCGGCCGAGAAGGCCGGCCCCTTCGCCGCTTCCGGCAGGCCAGCCACGCCGAGCGGACGGCCGATGCGTACATTGCGTCCCAGGATGCGCCGCGCCGCCTCCGGCAGGCCGGCAAGCTGGCTGGCGCCGCCGGTCAGCACGACGCGCTTGCCAACCGCATTGCCGTAGCCGGACTTGTTCAGCCGGTCGCGCAACAGTTCGAGCGTCTCGTCGATGCGGGCGCGCACGATGCGCGTCATCACCGAACGCGGGATCTGCAAAGGCACGTCACCATCGTCGCCGATCGGATGGATCGAAACCAGGTCGCGGTCGTCGGCGCTGCCCGGCAGCGCCGAACCATGCATCACTTTCAGCCGCTCGGCGGCATCGAGCGAGGTCGAAAGCCCCTTGGCCATGTCCAGCGTGACATGGTTGCCGCCGATGGCGATGGCGTCGCCATGGACGAACTTGCCTTCCGAAAACACCGAGATCGTCGTCGTGCCGCCGCCCATGTCGATGCAGGCAGCGCCCATTTCCAGCTCGTCGTCGACCAGGGCCGCCAGCCCGCTGGCATAAGGCGTCGCCACCATGCGTTCCACCGAAAGGTGCGAACGGTTGATGGAAAGCTCCAGATTGCGCATCGGTGCCGCGTCACCCGTCAGCACATGCATGTCGACACCGAGCGCGTCGCCGACCATGCCGCGCGGATCGCGCACGCCGCGTTCGGCATCCAGCGAGAAGCCCACGGGCAGCGAATGGACCACCTCGCGCTCGGCCTTCATCGCCTGCTTTGCGCCGGCGCCAAGCACGCGCTTGATGTCGGCCTCGTCGGCCTCGTGGCCGCCAAGGTTGATGGTGGCCGCGAAGGCTTCGCTCTTCAGCCGGCCGGCCGTCATGTTGACGATCAGCGAATCGACCGTCAGCCCCGCCATGCGCTCGGCCGCATCGACGGCAAGACGGATGGCATGCTCGGCCCGGTCGAGATCGATGACGACGCCCGACTTCACGCCCTGCGACTTCTGATGGCCGATGCCGATCACCTGGATGCGGTGCGAACGGCCGCGCAGCAACTTGCCGTCATCGCGCGGCTTCAGCTTCGCCACCATGCAGCAGACCTTGCTCGAACCGACATCCAGCACCGTCAGGGTGCCGGACCGGCGCGACGAGGCATCGCCATGACCGCCAAGCCAGCTCATATCTTCGTCTCCGGCTTGCGCTTCAGGCTCTTCGGTTTCTCGCTGAGCGCGGCTTCGCGCTGCGTCGCCGCCTCCGGCGTCAGCTGCACGACCAGCCGATCGGTCAGGCGCATGTCGACGGCGGCGATATCGCGCGACAACAGCCCCTTGTCATGATCCATGCCGACGAGCTCGGCGATCGCCTGATCCTCGCCATCCTCGGGAAGCTTGACGGTGATGCCGTTGTCCAGCTTCAGGTCCCAGCGCCGCTCGCCAACGCGGACATAGCCTTTGACCCGGCTCGCGAGCTCGGGATATTTTTCGATCTTGGCCAGGAAATCCGGCGCCTTGGCCGGCGCGCCGGCGCCGATCAGCAACGGCAACAGCACCTGCGTGCCCCCCGAGAACGGCGCGATCACGGCGCCATCCTTCTCGATGACAGAGAGATCATTGCCTTGCTGCCAGAGCGCGAAGGGCTCGCGCTCCTCGACGCGCACCTCCAGCGTATGCGGATAGACCTTGCGGACCGCGGCAACCTCGATCCACGGCAGGCCGGAGATCCGCTCGCGTGCCGCCTCGGCATTGAAGCCGATCAGCGACGTCCAGCCGTCGAGTTCCAGCCTGTCGAGGATATCGATCTCGGAAGTCTGGCGATTGCCGACCACCTTGACCTGATCGACGGCGAAGCCGGTGCGAGCCGTGATGCTCTGAACGATACCCTCGACGTCACCGCCGAGATAGGCGCCATAGGCACTGCTCGAGGCGATCAGCACACCCGACAGAATCGCGGCGGAGAAGCGCGGCGCCTGGAATTCGCCCACGCCCAGGCGCGCCAGAACGCGCACCGGGCGGCGAAGCACACGCGGCAGCACGAAATGGCCCGGTGACAACGGCAGGCCGAACAGCGCCGGCCCGGCCGCGCCCCTCTCCTTGCCTTGTCCCCATTTCAACGCAGACACGAAGCGTCCTCCACCATCCAACTCAACAAATCGCCAAACGAGTGCCCGGCCTGGGCGGCGATTTCAGGCACCAAGGACGTCGGCGTCATACCCGGCTGGGTGTTGACCTCGAGCCAGACAACCTCGCCGTTTTCGGAATGCCGATCGTCATAACGGAAGTCCGACCGGGAAACGCCCCGACAGCCGATCGCTTGGTGAGCCTTGAGCGCCAGTGTTTGTATTTTTTGGTAAATATTCGGTGAAACTTTTGCGGGGCATTCGTGCTTTGATCCGCCAGCGACATATTTTGAATCATAGTCGTAGAAGGAATGGCCGGTCGGGATGATCTCGCAGACCCCGAGCGCCACATCGCCCATCACCGCGCAGGTCAGCTCCCGCCCGTGGACGTAGCGCTCGACCATGACGGTATCGCCATATTTCCACTCCGACGAGCCGATGACCTGCGGCGGATGTGACTGCCCCTCATGCACGATGACGACGCCGAAGCTCGAACCCTCATTGACCGGCTTGACCACATAGGGCGGCTTCATCGGATGCTTGCTCTGGATGGCGAAGCGGCTGGCAACCTTCGATTCGGCGACCGGGACGCCGACTGATTTGGCAATCCGCTTGGCCTGCTCCTTGTTCATGGCCAGCGCCGAGGCGAGCACGCCGGAATGGGTGTAGGGAATGCCGAGATATTCAAGGATACCCTGGATGGTGCCATCCTCGCCGAACGGGCCATGCAGCGCATTGAAGGCGACATCGGGCTTGAGCTCGGCGAGCACCGACCCGACATCGCGCCCGACATCGACGCGCGTGACCTGGTAGCCTTCCTTCTCGAGTTCATCGGCGCAAGCCTTTCCCGAGGACAGAGACACGGGCCGCTCGGACGAAAAACCACCCAGCAGGACGGCCACATGCTTGCTTTTCATTCCCCGGCATCCCCTCTCACGGCGGACCAAAAACCAAGATTTTCCGCAACATTGAGTCCGAGTCTCCCGGCAGGTTACCCCCCAGACGGAAAACGCGGGTAACGCGTCGAACGACTCAAATCAGGAAACGCTTTCCAGCAGAGAATCAGAGAGTTGATTCACTGGCAAGTGCTTACGATTCCGAGAGATTCACTTTCTGAGAAAACGGATGCGAAAACCGTGTCGTTGAGCCATTACAGCAACGGTCACACGGCTGTTTTGATCTCGTTGAAGTTCATGCATCACTTGAACTTCAACCGTGCTAAAGTAGCTGCCCAAGAAACTCCTGGACAGCATGGCCCGGCCGGAAATTGCCGATGCGCTTGATTTCCCACTGCAGCCGGATGCCCGAATTCTCCAGCACCCGCGTGCGCACCGTCTCGCCGAGATATTCAAGGTCGTAGCCGGTCGCGGTTCCGGTGTTGATCATGAAGTTGCAGTGCATCGGCGACATCTGCGCGCCGCCAATCATCAGACCGCGGCAGCCCGCCTTGTCGATCTCCTTCCAGGCCGACGTGCCTTCGGGATTCTTGAAGGTCGAGCCGCCGGTCTTCTCGCGGATCGGCTGCACGGTCTCGCGGTGGCTCTGCACCGCATCCATCGCCGCCTTGATCGCCGCCTTGTCCTCGGAAAAACCTTCGAAGATGGCCGAGGTGAAGATCAGCCCGGAAGGTGCCGACGAATGACGATAGGCGTAGCCCATTTCGGCATTGCTCAGGGTCTGGATATTGCCCTTGCGGTCGAGCGCCCGCAGTTCGACGACGCGCTCGCGCGTTTCGACGCCGTTGGCGCCAGCATTCATGACAAGCGCGCCGCCGATGGCGCCCGGAATGCCATGATAGAAATGAAAGCCGCCAATACCCGCCTCATAGGCGACAGCCGCAACACGCTTGTCCGGCGTCGCGGCCCCCGCCTTGATCGTGGTAGGGCCAATCACCTCGGCTTCGCCAAAACCCTTGGCCGAAAGCCGGATGACGAAGCCCGGAATGCCGCCATCCCTGACCAGGAGGTTCGAGCCGATGCCGACGACGGTCAGCGGAATCTCTTCGGGAACCGCGCGCAGGAACGCGGCGAGGTCCTCCTCGTCGGCAGGCTGGAACAGGACTTCAGCCTGCCCTCCGGCGCGGAACCAGGTGATCTTGTCCATCTCGGCATTCGGCGTGAGGCGGCCGCGCAGGCCGGCAAGCCGGTCGCCAAGTCTGTCGATCAAAGCCTGGCCGTGCATCATGAGACGGTCCCGCCAAGCTCCTTGGGCAGCGCATAGGCCCATTGGGTGATGTTGCCGGCGCCGAGGAAGACGACGAAGTCGCCGGGCTTGGCCAGGTCGCGGATGATCGGCGCGATTGCTGCCGGACCGTCGATGTAGCGGGCGTCGCGATGGCCGCCGGCGCGGATGCGCGACACCAGCGCGTCCGAGGTCACCCCGTCGATCGGCTCTTCGCCGGCGGCGTAAACCGGCGCCACCATCACCGTGTCGGCGTCGTTGAAGCAGGTGGAAAACTCGTTGAACAGATCATGCAGCCGGGTGAAGCGATGCGGCTGGGCAATGGCGATGACGCGTCCCTTGGTGGCACTGCGCGCCGCCTTCAGCACCGCCGCGATCTCGACCGGATGATGACCATAGTCGTCGAAGATGTCGACGCCGTTCCAGGAGCCGGTATGGGTGAAGCGGCGCTTGACGCCGGCGAACGAAGACAGGCCCTTCTTGATCGCCTCGGCGGACAGGCCGAGCTCATGCGCCACAGCGATCGCCGCCGTCGCGTTGGAGACGTTGTGACGGCCGGGCATCGGCAGGCGCAGGCCCGAAATCGTCGTCTGGCCGCCGGTCTTGCGGTCGCGGATCACGACGTCGAATTCCGAAACAGCACCGGCCATGCGATGGTTGGTGAAACGCACATCGGCCTGCGCGTTCTCGCCATAGGTGATGACGCGGCGGTCCTCGATGCGGCCGACCAGCGCCTGCACTTCGGGATGGTCCGTGCACATCACCCCGAAGCCATAGAACGGCACGTTCTCGACGAACTGGCGGAACGCCTCGCGCACCTTGTCGAAGCTGCCATAGTGATCGAGATGCTCGGGATCGATGTTGGTGACGACGGCGATCTCAGCCGGCAGCTTCAGGAACGTGCCGTCACTCTCGTCGGCCTCGACCACCATCCACTCGCCATCGCCCATGCGCGCGTTGGTGCCATAGGCATTGATGATGCCGCCATTGATGACGGTCGGGTCGAGTCCGCCGGCCTCGAGCAAGGTCGCCACCATCGAGGTCGTCGTCGTCTTGCCATGCGTGCCGCCGATCGCCACCGCCTGGCGGAAGCGCATCAGCTCGGCCAGCATCTCGGCACGGCGCACGATCGGCAGCAGCTTCTCGCGCGCGGCCTTCAGCTCGGGGTTGGATTTCTTGATCGCCGTCGAGACGACCACGACCTCGGCATCGCCGAGATTCTCGGGCTTGTGGCCGACGAAGCATTCGATGCCCTTGTCGCGCAGCCGCTGTACATTGGCGCTCTCGGCCTGGTCGGACCCTTGCACCCTGTAGCCGAGATTGTGCAGCACTTCGGCAATGCCGCTCATGCCGATGCCGCCAATGCCGATGAAATGCACAAGGCCGATCGTCTGCGGCATCTTCATGCGTGCGTCCCCTTCCTGAAATCCGAAACGGTTTTTTTCGACGCAATAGCCTCTGTGAGATCGGCGAGCAACCGTGCCGCGTCCGGCCTGCCGGCCGATTTCGCTCCCGCGGCCATTGCCGCAAGCCGCTCGGGATCGTCCATCAGTCCGCCGACGAGCGCTGCGATGCGCTCGGGCGAAAGCGAGGATTGCGGGTGCACTTCGCCACCGCCGGCGGCGGCAAGGGCCGCCGCGTTGGCCGCCTGGTCGTGGTCGAGCGCATAGGGATAAGGCACCAGCAGCGCCGGCCGGCCGATGACGGCGATCTCCGAAACGGTCGAGGCGCCGGAGCGCGAGATGACCAGATGCGCCGCCGCGATGCGCGCCGCCATGTCGGTGAAAAAGGGCGAGACCTCGACACCGACACCAAGGGCTGCATAGGCCGCCTTCACCCGCGCCACGTCGTCGGCGCGCGCTTGTTGCGTGATCACCAGCCGTTTGCGCTGGGCATCGGAAAGCAGCGCGATGGCCGCCGGCACCGCATAGGAAAAGAACTGGGCGCCCTGGCTGCCGCCGAACACCAGCAGGCGGAACGGCTGTTCCCCGGTCGACGCCGCATAAGGCGTCCTGGCCGCTTCCAGCACTTGCGGGCGAACCGGGTTGCCGGTCGTCACCGTCTTGACGCCGGCCGCGCTCGTGTCCTGCGGCAGGAAGCCGCCGGCGATCGCGTCGACGCGGCCGGCCAGCGCCCGGTTGGCGCGGCCCATCACCGCGTTCTGCTCGTGAATCAGCGTCGGCACCTTGCGCCGCGTCGCCGCATAGAGCGGCGGCAGGGTCGGATAACCGCCGAAACCAACAACGGCATCCGGCTTGATCCTGGCAATGATGGCCGAGGCCTGGCGCACGCCGCGCCAGATTTTCCAGAAGGCGCCAAGCAGGGCGAAAGGATTTTTGGAGCCCATCGTCGCCGACTGGATAGGATGGACGGCGGCGGCCGGGAAGTGGCCGGCAAAACGCTCGGCGCGGTCATCCGTCGCCAGATGCACTTTCCAGCCGCGCTCGTTCAGCTCATGCGCCAACGCCTCGGCCGGAAAGAGATGTCCGCCGGTTCCGCCCGCCGCGAGAAGGATAACACCCTTGGGCATCCGGCCTCATTCCGCCGGCACGGCGCGTTGCGACAGGGCAAAGCCCATCTGCTTGCGCTTTTCCGGCCGCTTGCGCGTCAGCGCCAGCACCATGCCCATCGAGATGGCGATGGCGATCTGCGAGGAGCCGCCATAGGAGATGAAAGGCAGCGTCATGCCCTTGGCCGGCACCAGCTGCAGGTTGACGCACATGTTGATGACAGCCTGCAGACCAAAGACGGTCACGAGCCCGCCGACCGCATAGCGGGTAAAATCGTCATGCTCCTTCAGCGCCGTATTGAGACCGCGCAGAACGATGAAGGCGAAGATTGACATGATGAAGAAGCACATGATCAGCCCGAACTCCTCGCCGGCGACCGAGAAGACGAAGTCGGCATGGCTGTCCGGAATGACCCGCTTGACGGTACCCTCGCCCGGCCCGACGCCGAACCAGCCGCCATTGATCAGCGCCTCGCGTCCCATGTCGACCTGGAAAGTGTCGCCTTCGCCGGTGAGGAACTTGTCGATGCGCAGGGCAACGTGCGGAAACACCGAATAGGCGGCGAACACACCGCCAACGCCGGCGCCGCCGAGTGCGATGATCCACAACCATGGCAGCCCCGCCATGAAGAACATCACGCCCCAGGTGCCGGTCACCAGCATGGTCTGGCCGAGATCGGGCTGCGCGACCAGCAGCGAGACGACCAGGGCAAGCAGCAGCATGGCGAACAGGTTGCCCGGAATGTCGGGCTGGCGCTTGTGCTCGGCGAACAGCCAGGCGCACATGATGACGAAGGCGGGTTTGAGGAACTCCGAGGGCTGGATCGACAGGCCGGCAAGCGATACCCAACGGCGCGCGCCCTTGACCTCGACACCGATGTAGAGCACCGCCACCATCAGCACCAGCATGAGGCACAGCATGATCAGCGCCATGCGCCGGATCTGCCGCGACTCAAGGAACGAGACGGCCAGCATCACGCCGAGAGCCGGAACTGTGAAGATGATCTGCCTGGTGGCGAAATGGAAACTGTCGAGGCCGATGCGTTCGGCCACCGCCGGGCTGGCCGCGAAGGAAAGCACGATGCCGAGCCCCATCAGCGACAGGAACGCCGCCAGGAACCAGCGATCGATCGTCCACCACCATGTCGCAACCGGGCTTTTGTCGAGACGGCTCTGCATTATCGTGCCCCTCCGATGGGTTTCACACCCTCGATAGCATTCGCGGCTTGCCTGAAGGCTTCGCCGCGAACTTCGAAATTCTTGAACTGGTCGAAACTGGCGCAGGCCGGCGACAACAGCACCACCACCTCGCCGCTGTCGTCTCGAGCCGCGTCATGCGCGGCGTGCTCGACCGCCGCGGCCAGCGTGCCTGATATCTCGTAGGGCACGGCCTCACCCAGGGTCGCCGAGAAGGCAGGCGCCGCCTCGCCGATCAGATAGGCCTTGGCGATGCGCGGGAAGAAGCCGCGCAACGGCTCGATGCCGCCTTCCTTGGGCAGGCCGCCGGCAATCCAGTAGATGCGCGGAAAGCTCGACAGCGCCGGGGCCGCCGCATCGGCATTGGTCGCCTTGGAATCGTTGATGAACAGCACATGATCCTTGCGGCCGACCTGTTCCATGCGATGCGCGAGGCCGGGAAAGCTCTCCAGTCCCGACTGGATCTCGCCGAGGTCCAGCCCGACCCTGAGGCAAGCGGCAACCGCCGCCAGCGCGTTCTGCGCATTGTGCTGGCCGCGCAGCGAGCCGATGCCTTCGAGGAAGGCGACGCGGCTGTAGCGGCCGTGCACCGCTTCCATCAGATTACCGGAGTCGGCGAAATAGCCATCGGTCAGCGGCAGGCGCTTGGAAATGCGGATCACATGCCGCCCCGCCCGCTCCAGACGCTCGGCGATCTGCGCGCACCAGGAATCGTCGATGCCGATGATGGCCGTCTCGCTGCCGGCCACCAGCCGCTCCTTGATCGAAGCGTAGTGCTGCATGGTGCCGTGGCGGTCGAGATGGTCGGGCGTCAGATTGAGCAGGATGCCGGCCGTCGGGTTGATCGAGGGCGCGAGGTCGATCTGGTAGGACGAGCACTCGACCACATAGTGCCGACCGGGCTGCGGCGGATCGAGCGTCATCACCGCGCGGCCGATATTGCCGCCCATCTGGGTATCGCGTCCCGCGGCTTTCAGGATATGCGCGGCCAGCGCGGTCGTCGTCGACTTGCCGTTGGTGCCGGTGATGGCGATGAAGGGCGACATTGGCGCGCCGAGCATCCGCTCGCGGCAGAACAGCTCGATGTCGCCGATGATCTCGACGCCGGAACCGCGTGCCAGCTCCACCGTCCAGTGCGGCTTGGGATGGGTCAGCGGCACGCCTGGCGACAGCACGAAAGCCGAGAACCTTGCCCAGTCGGCGCCACGCAAATCGGCGGTCGCGATTCCGACATCCGCCGCCTTGGAGACGCTGTCGGGATTGTCGTCCCAGGCCAGCACCTCCGCGCCGCCGGCAATCAGCGCGCGCGCCGTCGCGATCCCCGAGCCACCGAGCCCGAAGAGTGAAACGCGCTTGCCTGCGAAGGATGCGGCGGGGATCAAAGGATTTTCCTATCTCAGTTTCAGGGTGGACAGGCCGACCAGCGCCAGGATGACGGCGATGATCCAGAAGCGGATCACCACCTGGCTTTCAGTCCAGCCGAGCTTTTCGAAATGATGGTGGATCGGCGCCATCAGGAACACCCGCTTGCCGGTCATCTTGAAGTAGCCGACCTGGATGATCACCGACAGGATTTCGACCACGAACAGGCCGCCGACGATAACCAGCACGATCTCGTGCTTGGTGGCGACGGCGACCGTGCCGATCAGGCCGCCCATGGCCAGCGATCCGGTATCGCCCATGAAGATCGCCGCCGGCGGCGCATTGAACCAGAGGAAGCCGAGGCCGGCGCCGATGACCGAGCCGAGCACGACAGCCAGTTCACCGGTGCCGGGCACGAAATGGATCTGCAGATATTCGGCGAACACGGCGTTGCCGGACAGATAGGCGATGACGCCGAAGGAGGCCGCCGCGATCATGATCGGCACGATCGCCAGCCCGTCGAGGCCATCGGTCAGGTTCACCGCATTGCCGGCGCCGACAATGACGAAGCAGGAGAACGGAATGAAGAACCAGCCGAGATTGATGATGAATTCCTTGGCGAAGGGAAATGTCAGCGACGACGAGAACGGCGCCTGGCCATTGTGCATGATCACCCAGGCGGCGATGCCCGCGATGATGAATTCGAGCCCCAGCCGCGCCTTGCCGGAGAAGCCCAGATGCGATTGCTTGGTCACCTTAAGATAGTCGTCGTAGAAGCCGATCGAGCCGAAACCCAGCGTGACCAGCAGCACCACCCAGACATAGATGCTCGACAGGTTCGCCCACAGCAGTGACGAGCCGATGATGCCAGACAGGATCATCAGCCCGCCCATGGTCGGCGTACCGGCCTTCTTGAAATGCGTCTGCGGCCCGTCGGCGCGGATCGGCTGGCCCTTGCCTTGCCGCAGCCGCAGCGAATTGATGATCGTCGGTCCGAAGATGAAGACGATCAGCGCCGATGTGATCAGCGCCCCGCCGGTGCGGAAGGTGATGTAGCGGAAGACATTGAAGACCGAGATCTTGTCCGCAAAATCGACGAGCAGTGTGAACATGCGCTTTTCGTCCCCCGACTTGACCTAGGTCTGTTTGCTGGTTGTGGGTTCCGCCGGGAATTTGCCCAGCAGCGCATCGACCAGTTTTGCAAAACCGATACCCTTCGACGATTTGATCATCACCACGTCGCCCGGCTGCAGGGCGGCAAGCAGCACCGGCTTCAGGTCCTCGACGCCGGCGCGGTATTCCGTCTTGACCTCGCTTGGCAATGCCTCGGCCAATGCCCGCATCTCCGGGCCACCGAGAAAGACGGTCTGCGTCCCGGTGCCGACGATGAGATCGGCGAGAGCGGCATGCAGCTTGGCCGAATGGTCGCCCAGCTCCAGCATGTCGCCGAGCACGGCGATGCGCCGGCCCTCGCCCGTCACCGGCGTCGCGTTGAGCAGCGCCATGGCAGCAGCCATCGACGCCGGATTGGCATTGTAGCTCTCGTCGATGAGCGTGATCGGCCCGCCGGGGTGGCTCGAAGTCGAGCCACCGGGATGACGCAGCACGTGGCGCTTGCCACGACCGCGCTCGGCCGAGAGATCGTTCAGCGCGATTGCCACCTTGTCGAGATCGGCGCCAACCAGCTGCGCCGCGCCCAGGACCGCCAGCACGTTCTGCACCATGTGGCGGCCGGGCGCGCCGATACGGGCAATCATGTCATGGCCGCCGATCCTGGCCGCGATGTCGGAATGGTCGGCGTGCAATTCGCATTTGGTGAGCTTGAAGGTCGAGCGTGCATTCTCGCCGAAACCGTAGACATGCTCGACGCCGGCGGCATGCGCCATCTTGTCGAGAAGCTTGAAGCGCGCATCGTCGCGGTTGAGGACCGCAGCGCCATCGGGCTCCAGCCCTTCGAAAATCTCGGCCTTGGCCTTCGCGATCTCGTCCAGATTGCGGAAAAAGCCGAGATGCGCCGCCGCGATCATGGTGACGATGGCGACATGCGGCCGCACCATCTTCACCAACGGCCGGATCTCGTCGGGATGGTTCATGCCGATCTCGAACACGGCATAATCGCAATCATCGGGCATGCGCGCGAGCGTCAGCGGCACACCCCAATGATTGTTGAAGGACTGTGCCGAGGCATGCACCTTGCCGACCGCCGACAGCACGTGGCGCAGCGCTTCCTTGGTGGTGGTCTTGCCGGCCGAACCGGTCACCGCGATGATCTTGGCCCGGGAGCGTGCTCGGGAGGCCACGCCGAGCTTTTCCAGCGCCGCCAGCACGTCCTCGACGACGATGATCGGCGCCGTCAGCCGGCCGAGCGACGGCAGCTTGCCTTCGGCCACCACCAGCACGCCGGCGCCGGCCTTGATGGCTGCCGTGGCGAAGTCATGACCGTCCATCGCCTCGCCCTTGATGGCAAAGAAGGCATCGCCCGGCTGCAGGCTGCGGCTGTCGATCGAAATGCCCGATATGCCGTCCGGCATCGGCCCGAGCGGCCGTCCGTCCATGGCGGCAACCAGAGCCTCGGAGGTCCAAAGCAAACTCATGCGGCACGCTCCCGCAGCGCCGCGCGCACTTCTTCATGATCGGAGAAATGCAAGGTCTCGGAGCCGATCGTCTGGCCTTCCTCGTGGCCCTTGCCGGCCACGATCAGCGTGTCGCCGGCATGCAGCATGCCGACCGCCTCGTGGATCGCCTGGCGCCGGTCGCCGATCTCGATCGCCCCGGGTGCGGCGGCAAGAATGGCGGCGCGGATCGTTTCAGGCACTTCCGAGCGCGGATTGTCGTCGGTGACGATGACGACATCGGCGAGCCGCGTCGCGATCTCGCCCATGATCGGCCGCTTGCCGCGGTCGCGGTCCCCGCCGCAGCCGAACACGACCATGACACGGCCGGTGGTGAACGGGCGCACCGAGGCCAGCACATTTTCCAGCGCGTCGGGCTTGTGGGCGTAATCGACATACACCGGCGCACCGTTGGCGGTGGTGCCGACAAGATCGAGCCGGCCCGGCGCGCCCTTCAGTTTCTCCAAGGACATCAAGGCCTTGGCGACAGGTGTTCCGGTAGAAATGGCAAGTCCCGCCGAAACCAGCGCGTTCGAAATCTGGAAATCGCCGGCAAGCGGCAGGTCGATCTCGTAAAGCACGCCGTCGGCCTCGACCTCGGCGCGCTGGCGATGACGCTCGTGCTCGACCCGCTTCAGCTTGAGGAAATCGCCATGGCGGCCAACCGTCAGCACATCGAGCCCGGCCGCCTGCGCCGCCTGGATCGTCGGCGCCGACCACGGATCGTCTGCGAAGATGACGGCCGGCGCGCCCTTCGGCAGCAGCGTGTCGAACAGGCGCAGCTTGGCGCGGTGATAGTCCTCGACCGTCGGATGATAGTCCATATGATCGCGGCCGAGATTGGTGAAGCCGCCGGCGGCCAGCTTCACGCCGTCGAGGCGGCGCTGGTCGAGCCCATGGCTGGAGGCTTCCATGGAGGCGTGGGTGACGCCGGCATCCGCCAGTTCCCTGAGCAACTGGTGCAAGGCGACCGGATCGGGCGTGGTCAGCGAGCCATAGTCGTTGCGACCCGGCGCCACCACGCCCGTCGTGCCGATCGAAGCGGCGGCATGGCCGGCCTGTTCCCATATCTGCCTGGTGAAGGCAGCGACGGACGTCTTGCCGCTGGTGCCGGTCACCGCGACCATGGTCTGTGGCTGCTTGCCGAAATAGCGGGCCGCACTCAGCGCCAGCGCCAGGCGCGGATCATCGACCGCCAGCACTGGAACCTGTAGCCCGGCAGGGACACTGCCCTTGCCTGCAACGATCGCGGCCGCACCGCGCCCGGCCGCGTCGGCGGCGTAGGCCGCGCCATCCGCCTTGGTGCCGGCGAGCGCAAAAAAGACGACGCCCGGTCTTACCTGGCGGGAATCCGACGAAATCCCGGTAACCTCCAGATCGGCGGAAGCTGTTCCTTCGACTGGCAGGATACCGGCTAGATCTCTGAGCTTCATCGAGTTCCGTTCACCGCAACAAAATAGCGCGCAGTTGCCGGCGCGCCCCAAGAATCACTGATAGGAAACCAGCGTTGCACCATTTTCATGGCTGAAATCTGGCTTCACGCCAAGCATGGCGGCCGTACGTCTGATGATGTTTCCCGCCATGACCCCCGCATTCGCGGCCGCGACGTCTGTCATGCCAGGCTTTTCCGGGTGCGGGGCGTCGGCAATCGTGAACACGAGGTATTGCGGATCGTCCATCGGGAAGGCGGCGACGAAGGTATTGAAATTCAAGTCCTTCGAGTAGCGGCCATTGATGACCTTCTCGGCTGTTCCGGTCTTGCCGCCAACGCGGTAGCCGGGGACTCTGGCGTTTCTGGCCGAGCCCTTCTCGGCGTTGAGCGAATAGAGGTAACGCATGCCTTCGACCGTCTTTTCGCCGACCACTTTCTTGGCCACCGCCATCGCATCCTGCTCGCTGCGGACCAGGAATGTCGGCTCGATCAGGTAGCCGCCATTCATCAGCGCCGCACAGCCGACGGCCGCCTGCAGCGGCGTCGTCGACACGCCATGGCCAAAGGCGATGGTGAACGAATTGACCTGCTTCCAGATTTTCGGTTCAGTCGGGCGGGCGACTTCCGGCAGTTCGGTCTGCATCCTGTCCAAAATTCCAAGGCGATGCAGGAATTCGCGGTGTCCCTCGATGCCGACCAGCTCGGCCTCCCTGGCCGACCCGATATTGGACGAATAGAGGAACACCTCCGGCAACGACAGCACACGGTTCTTGCCGTGGAAATCGTGAATGGCCTGATGACCGACCCGGATTGGATGCGAGGCGTCGAAGCGGCTCGCCATCGTCGCCTTGCCGGAATCGAGCGCCATGGCCGAGGTGAAGCTCTTGAAGGTCGAGCCCATCTCATAGAGGCCCGCCGACATCCGATTCAGCCGGTCCTTTTCCTGTGCATTGTAAGGATTGTTCGGATCGAAATCCGGCACCGAGGCCATGGCCACCACTTCGCCGGTCTTGACGTTGAGCACAACGGCGCCAGCGCCGATGGCGCGATAGCGCTCGAGGCCGGCGGCGATCTCGTCGCGCACGACATGCTGGACGCGCAGATCGATCGAAAGCTTGACCGGTTTCAGGTCCTTGGCCACTGCCAGACCCGATGCCTGCAGATCGCTCAAGCCTTGCTCGTCGACATACTTCTCCATGCCGGAGATGCCCTGGTTGTCGATGTTGGTGAGGCCGACAATGTAGGACGAGGTCTCGCCACTGGGATAGAACCGGCGCTTCTCGGTGCGGAAGCCGAAGCCGGGAATGCCGAGCTGCATGATGTCGGCCTGCTGCTTGGGCGTCAGCTGCCGCTGCAGCCAGACGAAGCCGGCGCCGCTCTTCAGCTTGTGGTAGGTCTGCTCGTAATCGATCTCGGGCAGCACCGTCGACAGCTTCTCGATCGCCTCGTCGGCATCGACGATGCGGCGCGGCTCGGCGAACAGCGACGCCGTCTTGATGTCGGTCGCCAGCACCTCACCGTTGCGATCGACAATATCGGGCCGCGAGGCGGTCACCCGGCTCTGCGGGCCGCCCGACAGGTCGGGGGTCTGGAAGCCGAGATAGACCAGCCGCCCGGAAATGACCGAGAAGATGCCGAAGAACACCGCCATCGTCATCGCGATGCGTGCCTTGCCTTTGCCGCCGGTCGCCTTGCGGGCGCCCTCGACGACGATCGATCCGTCCTCACCCGTCCTGGTGCGACGCTTCAGCAGTTTCCCGATCATTGCGCGATGCCTCCGGTCACGACGGGATCCTTGCCCAAAGGCGCCTTGTCGGAATTGCCAGCGGTGGTGTCCTGGCGTCCTTTCAGGATGTCCTGGATGTCCAGGGCTTTGGCCGGCAAGTCGCTCAAGCCCACGATCTGGCGGGCGCTGACCGGCTCGAGTGCGAGTTGCGCCTTGTAGAGTTCGGCCAGCTTCTGCAGCCGCGACGGCTGCGTGAGCAGGCTCCAGTCGGCCTTGAGCAGGTCGATCGTGTCCTCCTCATAGCGTATCTGGGCATGGATCTTCTGCACCGCCGCCAGTTGGTCCTCGGCCTCGCGCTTGGCCTTGTAGGTCAGGGCCGCCGCCGAAACCATGACGGCGATCAGGACAATGTCGCTGGTACGGAACACGTGCTCACCTCTCTCCCGGCCGGTCTGTACCGGGAAGTTTTGGGCCAGGAAGCTTTGGAAGGCCGAAGATCGAAAAGTCGCTGCTGCGCGCCGGCGCCTCGGTGCGGATCGCCGCGCGCAGCCTGGCCGAACGGGCGCGCGGATTGGCCGCGACCTCGGCGTCGCCGGCAGTCACGCCGCCACCCGCCTTGCGGAAGGTCGCGGTGCGCGCATGAGCCTCGGGCAGGTGACGCGAGCCGGTCGCGACGTCGGCCCGGTCGGCGATGAAGCGCTTGACGATCCGGTCTTCCAGCGAATGGAACGTTACTACGGCGAGCCGCCCGCCCGGCTTCAGCGCGCGTTCGGCCGCGAACAAGGCCTTGGCCAGTTCGCCGAGCTCGTCATTGACGAAGATGCGCAGCGCCTGGAAGACGCGCGTGGCCGGATGGATCTTGTCCTTCGGTGCGCGGCCGACATGCGTCTCGATCGCATCGGCGAGTTCCAGCGTGCGCTCGAACGGACGCTTTTCACGGCGCGCCTCGATCATGCGGGCAATGCGCCCGGCATGACGCTCCTCGCCGAGGAAGCCGAAGATGCGGGCAAGGTCGCCCGGCTTGAAGCTGTTGACGACATCGGCGGCGCTGAGACCCGCTTGCGCCATGCGCATGTCGAGTGGTCCATCGGCGCGGAACGAAAAGCCGCGCTCGGCCTGATCGAGCTGCATCGAGGACACACCGATGTCGAGCACGACGCCGTCGGCGCTCTCGACATGCTCGTCCAGCGTCGAGAACGGCGCCTGCACCAGCCTCAGCCTGCCGCCCGATTGCGCCTCGAGATCGCGCCCGGCGGCGATGGCGTCAGGGTCGCGGTCGATGGCCACCACGGAGGCCCCGGTGGCCAGGATAGCCCTGGTGTAGCCGCCGGCGCCGAATGTGCCGTCGACGATGATGTCGCCCGCCGCCGGCGCCAGTGCCTCGAGCACTTCGCCAAGGAGGACCGGAATGTGGCGGGCCGATCCGCCAACGGCGTGAAGGTCATCGCCGTGGCCCACCGTCATTCCGGTCGCTCCCCAGGCTTCGTCCCCTGCCGAAGCTGCAAAAGCCGGGCCCGCGCCTGCGCGCCATAGGCAGCAAGCCGTCCCGGCTCCCAGATCTGAAAGAAATTGCCGCGTCCGACAAAGGCCACTTCCGCCGAAATGCCGGTGTGCTCGCGAATGAAATCGCTCATCGTGATGCGACCGTCCTGATCGAGCTTCAGGAAGGTGCCGTCGCCATGGCAAAAGAACGACATGTCGTCCGCCGTCTGCAAGAAGGGATCCTCGAGCGCGATACGCTGCTCGTAGCGGTCGAGCAGGTCCAGCCCCCCGACATCCATCGCCGGCAGGTCCAGGCAGCGCAGCGCGTAGAGCTCCGAATAGCCGCGCTTCTGCACGACGGCGCGGAAATGCGCCGGAACGGACACCCGTCCCTTCGCATCGATCCTGCTCACCGTGTTTGACAGAAACCGGTCCATCACGCGTTACAGCCGCTTGCGCCGCCGCACCCCTCTCCATCTTGTCAAACGCGCCGCCGCGGCGCGTTCCCTGCCCCGTCTCAGCCTCATCCGCATGGGCAAAACCCGGCAAACGCACAGCCGCCGCGGCTGCCCGATTGGCGTACGCTTTACCCTGACGCGGAACGAAGGCTTTGATGTCGAAATGGGATATCATGGGGCACTATGGGCGTCAACGGGAATAGGCTTCACAAACATGCGCGCCGTGGCCAATGAGAGCAGCCTTTACGGCACGTCCCGTCTTTATGGTCCATTAAGCCTAACGAAGCGTTTAGAGCCGCCTGGCCCAACCGGACGCGGCTTGCCGCGAGCCGCGGCCGGGCATAGCGTCGCGCCACATCTCGTCGGCCGCCAACAGGGTTAGAAATTCGATGTCTGAAACAGCAAGGTCACGCGCTGCGGCACTTCCTCATCTGCGTCGCGATGGGCTTGCCATAGGCGATTCCATCCCGCTGCCCCTGACCATGGCCGCCATTTTTCACGCGCCTGGCGATGCCACCGGTTTCAACCAGTACGGCCGTTTCAGCAACCCGACCTGGGACGCGGTTGAACATATGCTGGCACACCTCGAAGACGCGCCCTGCGTCGCCTTTCCTTCGGGAATGGCGGCAATCTCGGCGGCGTTTTTTGCCGTGCTCAAAGCCGGTGACCGTATCCTGCTGCCTTCGGACGGCTATCACACGACAAGGGCGCTGGCCGACCGCTTCCTCGAGCCGCTCGGCATCGCCCACGATGTCAGGCCGACCTCGACCTTCCTCGATGGCGGCTTCGAGGGCTACCGCCTGGCGTTTGTCGAAACCCCCGCCAATCCGGGGCTGGACATCTGCGACATAGCGGCCGTCGCCGAAGCCGCTCACAGCGCGGGCGCGCTCCTTGTTGTCGACAACACGACGATGACGCCTTTCGGCCAGCGGCCGCTCGACCATGGCGCCGATATCGTCGTTGCCGCCGACACCAAGGCGCCCAACGGCCATTCCGACGTGCTGTTCGGCCATGTCGCCAGCCGCAATGCCGATATCATCAGCGCCGTGACCGGCTGGCGCGAAGTTTCCGGCAGCATTCCCGGGCCGTTCGAAGCCTGGCTGGTGCATCGCGGCCTCGAAACACTGGATGTGCGCTTCGACCGCATGTGCTCGTCGGCGGAAGTGATCGCACGGCGGCTGAAAGGCCACCGGGCGGTCAGCGGCCTGCGTTTTCCCGGACTGGAAAGCGATCCGTCGCACAACCTTGCCCGCGCCCAGATGGAGCGCTTCGGCTTCCTGGTCTCTTTCGAACTCGCCTCGGAGGACAAGGCCGAGGATTTCATCAACAACTGCGACCTGATGCAGGCCGCGACATCCTTCGGCGGCGTCCACACTTCCGCCGAACGCCGCTCAAAAAGAGGCGATGCGGTACCCGCCGGTTTCGTTCGCCTGTCGGTCGGCTGCGAACCCGTGGAAGAACTCTGGAAGGCGATCGAGGCGTCGCTGGATAAAATTAGCGGCTGACCTGATCCGGAAAGGCTGGGACGCTACAGGCCGGCAGGGACTTCGAACAAGTTGAATCAACAGCCGCGCCCGAGGGCGCAACCTGCTGATCTCAAAAGGTTTCCGTTCGATATCGTGGGAGAAAACTGCCAGCTGGCCTGTAAGCCGGGTTCTGTATGGCCCCCGCCCTTGCGGGCGAGGACGTGGCGGCCATTCATCTTGGGCGCATGTTGCCATGCGCCTCACGCAACCTACCCGGACGGTGAGCCGGAAACAGCCCTCGAGGGTTTCCCCCCGCACCGCCCCTATTCGGTCTTGCTCCCGGTGGGGTTTACCGTGCCGCTCCTGTTGCCAGGCGCGCGGTGGGCTCTTACCCCACCCTTTCACCCTTGCCACGGTAAACCGTGGCGGTTTGCTTTCTGTGGCACTTTCCCTGGGGTCGCCCCCGCCGGCCATTAACCGGCACCGTGTTTCCATGGAGCCCGGACTTTCCTCACCCACAGCCTTTCGGCATTTGTGGGTGCGGCCGCCCGGCCAGCTGGCAAGGCGTATAAAGGGGTTCACGTCCGAAAACGCAAACGAAAAAGCCGGCCTTGCGGTCGGCTTCTCACCGGCGGTCGACTACAGCGCCGCCATCTGCACCTTGACCTTGCTGCAATAGGCGGCCGACACCGGGTTCATCCGCGTCGCGGCATGGCCGGCATTGTATTTCAGGATCGTGCCGCAGGTGGTGCCACCGCCGAGATCCTGCGCCATGGCGAGATACTTCATTCCGTATTTGATGTTGGTATCCGGATCGAAGAGCCCCTTGGCCGAACCGTTGTAACCCATCATCCGTGCCGTTGCCGGCTTGATCTGCATCAGGCCGATCTCGCCGGCGCTGCCGACCATGTTGGGCCGGTAGTTGCTCTCGATCCTGATGACCGCATGCGCGAGCGAAACCGGTACGCCGTAGCTCGCGGCATAGCGGGCGACGATCGCCGAATACTGACCGCCGCTGGCCACCGCGGCCGTTGACGCCGCCGCGTTCCTGAGACCAATCGATGCCGTTGTCGTCATGTCGATGGTCTTGCGGCCTCGCTTCGTCTGCCTTTTGGCGGTGGACTTCTTTGTCCAGCTTACCTTTTCCGCTTTGGCGGAAACCCGCTTCGCGCCGTGGCTTGCCTGCGTCTTGCCGCCTCTGGCCAGCGTGGCCTTGCCGCTTTTCGCGGATACCGCGATGACCCCTTGATCAGCCCGCGGGCTGAGTGACGCGGCATTCGCGGCGCTGAAGGCAAAAGTCATTACGCCGGCAGCAAGAGCTGCCGTTACAACGGTCAATTTCTGCATGTGATCCTGTTCTGTCTGAACCGCGCGAAGACATTCACGCAGCAACGCTCAATTAATATCGGAACATCCGGGGGGCTGGGGGTCCGATATCTGCACGTCAGCCGTTTGACGCTCGAATTGGTGCCAAACAAGGCCAGGCAAGTCACTTTGCGTGACACATTGTAATTTAAGGACCTGGAAAGAATTACTTCGCCGTGACCTTCCTCTGGGTCAGAGTCTCACGGAAGCAAGCAGCCTCTGCAGCGTCCGCAGTGTCGAGCCATCGGCAACGCCATCCACTTTGCGCGGCCGGAAATGCCGCTGAAACGCCTCGACGACGATCTCCGTCCGCCGGTCGAAAACGCCCGATATCTCGACACCATAACCATAGAGCGCCAGCATCGACTGCAGCGCCTCGACCTCGGCGCCCGCGGCGCCGGCCTTGAGCGCGGCCCCTCGCCTGACCGGGGCCGCCGGCACGAGATGGCCGACACCGGCTTCGAACAGGGCTTTCCACGGAAATTTCTCGCCCGGATCGATCTTGCGCCCCGGCGCCACATCGGAATGCGCAAGCACCCGCTCGGCGGCGATCGAATGCCGCCAGGCGATTCCCTTGCACAGGCCGATCACGGCGTCGACCTGCCGCCTGGGAAAGCCGGAATAGCCGAGCGAATGTCCCGGATTGACGATCTCGATGCCTACCGAACAGGAATTGATGTCGGTGCGTCCGAACCACGAACTCTTGCCGGCGTGCCAGGCGCGGTCGCTTTCCCTGACCATCTGCACGATGTGGCCATTCTCATGGACGAGATAATGCGACGAGACCTCGCTGGCCGGATCGCACAGCCATGCTTCCGCTCCAGCGCCTGTCGCCATGCCGGTATAGTGCAGCACGATCATGTCAGGCTTGAGCGTGTCGCGCCGCGGACCGAAATTCGGCGATACCCTGACCTCGGCGCTGGGCTCGTCGGGCAGGAAGCCGCTCATGCGTGCCGCAGGCCCCGCTCGATCATCTCATAGGCCGCATTGATCGCAGCGACCCTGGTCGTTGCGATCTTGATGAACTCCTGCGGCAGGCCGCGCGCGATCAGCCTGTCGGGATGGTTGTCGGACACCAGCTTGCGATACCGCTTCCTGACTTCCTCGAACGGCTTGCCGCGCTCGATGCCGAGCACAATATAGGGATCCCCGGCGCCGAGATTGACGTGCCGCGCCATGATGCTTTCGTAATGCGCCTCGTCGATGCGGAAAATCTCGGCAATACGGTGCAGGAAAACGCCTTCGCGCTCATGCACCAGCCCGTCGGCCTTGGCGATGTGGAACAGGCCGTCGAGTATGTCCTCCAGCATCACGCAGTTCGAATGGCCAGAGCCGCAAAGCTGCGCCATCCGCTCGGCATAGGTCTCGAAACCGGCCACGTCGCGCTGGGCGAGATCGAACAGCCGCGCCACGTTGCGCGCTTCCTTCGGCGGCACTTCGAATATTTCCTGGAAGGCACGCACCTCATCCTGGGTCACGATGCCGTCGGCCTTGGCCATCTTGGCCGAGAGCGCGATCATTGCCACCGAGAAGGCGACGCGGCGGCGCAGGTCGGCATCGCCGGAGAAAACCGTGCGCACGGCCTCGACGACGTCGGCGACGCCCGACGTGGCTGAAGACGAAACCCGCGTGATGAAGTCGCCGAGGCGATCCCAAATCGACATGGCCCGCTTCATAGAGCCAACCGGTCCCCGCTATCAAGCCAATAACGGCCGGTGTCGGGGTTGTGAAGGACTGGCAAGAAAGGGCCGGCGCGAGGCCGGCCTTTTCTCCCAAGACACACTTACCGATACAAACTACTGCGCGGGGGCAGGAGCAGGCGTTGCCGGAGCCGGCTCGGCTGGCTTGGTGGAATTATCGGCCGGAGCAGCGGGCTTCATCGGCTGTTCGGCGGCCGGCGGGTTGGTGCTCTGGGTGGTGGTGTTGTCGGTGCCCTTGCCGCTGTCGCTGCAGGCCGCGACGCCAAGCAAGGCAACAGCCGAAACTGAAGCAAGAATAAGTTTCTTCATGATATCTCTCCTCTAGTAACACCCCCGTTGCCGGCGGGCGGTCGAAGAGAAAATGCATCAGACGGATATGGGTTTCGTAACGTTGCGTGTCCGCATGTAACATCATGCGCATGGCCGTTGCAGGTCAAGCCATTGCGAACTAACAGATTGCATCGACAAGAATGCCGGAGCATGCCGCATGACCGCGAAGTGGGATTTCTGGATCGACCGCGGCGGCACCTTCACCGATGTCATCGGTCGTGATCCGCAAGGCGGGCTGCATCCGCGCAAGCTTCTATCCGAAAACCCCGAAGCCTACGCCGATGCCGCCATCCAGGGCATTCGCGACCTTCTCGGCCTGGGTTCCGGCGCCGCGATCCCGCCCGGCCTGATCGGCGACATCAAGATGGGCACCACGGTCGCCACCAACGCGTTGCTGGAGCGCAAGGGCGACCGCGTCCTGTTGCTCATCACCAAGGGGTTTCGCGATGCGCTCAGGATTGCCTACCAAGCGCGGCCCGACATCTTCGCCAAGGAGATCATCCTTCCCGAACAGCTCTACGAGCGCGTCATCGAGGTCGACGAGCGCGTGCTCGCCGACGGCTGCGTCGAACGGTTGCTCGACGTCGCCGCCTGCCGGCCGGCGATCGAGCAGGCGAAAGCCGATGGCATCGACGCGGTGGCCATCGTCTTCATGCATGCCTGGAAATATCCCGATCATGAGAAGGCGGTGGCAAAAATCTGCCGCAAGCTTGGATTCGGCCAGGTCTCGGTCAGCCATGAGGTGTCGCCGCTGATCAAGCTGGTCGGGCGCGGCGACACCACGGTGGTCGATGCCTATCTGTCACCGATCCTGTCGCGCTATGTGCAAAGGGTGGCGGGGGAGCTCGGCGTCACGGCGGGAGACAGCGGCCAATCCCCGCATCTCATGTTCATGATGTCGTCGGGCGGCCTCACCGCCGCCGACATGTTCCAGGGCAAGGACGCGCTGCTGTCCGGGCCGGCCGGCGGCGTTGTCGGCATGGTCGAGACGGCGAAGCTCGCCGGCTTCGAGAAGGTCATCGGCTTCGACATGGGCGGCACGTCCACCGACGTCGCCCACTATGACGGCGAGTATGAGCGCGCCTTCGATACCGAAGTCGCCGGCGTGCGCGTTCGGGCCCCGATGATGCGCATCCACACCGTTGCCGCCGGCGGCGGCTCGATCCTGCACTATGAGGCAGGCCGCTTCCGTGCCGGGCCGGACTCCGCCGGCGCCAATCCAGGCCCGGCCGCTTACCGGCGCGGCGGCCCCCTGGCCGTCACCGACGCCAACGTCATGCTGGGCAAGCTGCAGCCGGAATTCTTCCCCGCGATCTTCGGCCCCGGCCAGAACGAGCCGCTCGATGTCGGGATCGTGCGCGAGAAATTCGCGGCGCTCGCTGCCGAGATCGGCGACGGCCGGCCGCCGGAAGCGGTTGCCGAAGGCTTCATCACCATCGCCGTCGAGAACATGGCCAACGCCATCAAGAAGATTTCCGTGCAGCGCGGCTACGACGTCACCGAATATCTCCTGAACTGCTTCGGTGGCGCCGGCGGCCAGCATGCCTGCCTGGTCGCTGACGCACTCGGCATGGAAGCGGTGCTGATCCACCCGTTCTCCGGTCTGCTTTCAGCCTATGGCATCGGTTTGGCCTCGGTCTTTGCCTCACGCCAGCAGGCACTGCTCAAGCCTCTTGCCGACGAGTCCAGAACCGAGATCGGCACCCTCATTGCCGCCTTGAGAAAAGCCGTCATCGCCGAGCTCGCGGCGCAAGGCATCGCCGAGGATGCCGTTGCCGCGAAGCCCGTGCTGCACATCCGCTATGACGGCACTGACACGACACTGCCGGTGGGTTTCGAGGCGGACTCGATTTTCCAGGCCAAGCGCGATTTCGAGATCGCCCACAAGGCGCAGTTCGGTTTCGTCTATGACGACAAACCGATGATCGTCGAGACAGTCGGCATCGAAGGCACTGACACCGGCGGCGCCCGCCGCGACGAACATCATTCAGAAACCGAAGATCTCACCTTGAGCCCTTCGCAGACCCGCGAGATCTTCACCGAAGGGGCGTGGCGAGCTTCCGGCGTCTTCCTTCGCGACGCGCTGAAGCCGGGCAACAGGATTGCCGGTCCTGCCTTGATTATCGAGCCGAACCAGACCGTGGTCGTCGAGCCGGGCTGGCAGGCCCAGATCACCGCGAGGAACCATGTGCTCTTGCGCCGCGTCGAGAAAAAGCGCCGCCAGGCGGCGCTCGGCACCGAAGCCAACCCGGTCATGCTGGAAGTCTTCAACAACCTGTTCATGTCGATCGCCGAACAGATGGGCGTGACGCTGCAGAACACCGCCTATTCCGTCAACATCAAGGAAAGGCTGGATTTTTCCTGTGCCGTCTTCGACCACAGCGGCGCCTTGGTCGCCAATGCGCCGCACATGCCGGTGCATCTGGGCTCCATGGATCGTTCGGTTGAAACCATCATCCGGCTCAATTCCGGCGACATCCACCCCGGCGACGTCTTTGCCCTCAATGCCCCCTACAATGGCGGCACGCATCTGCCCGATATCACCGTGGTGACGCCGGTCTTCGACGACATCAAGCAGAAGATCCTCTTCTGGGCGGCCTCGCGCGGCCATCATGCCGACATCGGCGGCACGGCGCCCGGCTCGATGACGCCGCTCGCCACCACGGTCGACGAGGAAGGTGTCTTGTTCGACAATTTCCGCATCGTCGATCGTGGAAAATTCCGCGAGAAGGAATTGCATACGCTGCTCACGGACCACCGCTACCCGGCCCGAAACCCGCACCAGAACATTGCCGACCTCAAGGCACAGATCGCCGCCAACGAGAAGGGTGTCGCCGAACTGCGCAAGATGGTCGCGCATTTCGGCCTCGATGTCGTCGAGGCCTATATGGGTCATGTCCAGGACAATGCCGCCGAAAGCGTGCGCCGGGTGCTGGAACGGCTGCCGGATTCCTCGCAATATGAGTACCCGACCGACACCGGCCAGGTCATCAGGGTGAAGATCACGGTCGACCGGCAAAAGCGCGAGGCGACCGTCGACTTCACCGGCACATCGCCGGTGATGAAGAACAATTTCAACGCGCCCGAGCCGGTCGCCCGCGCCGCGGTGCTCTACGCCTTCCGCGTCATGGTCGAGGACATGATCCCGATGAATGCCGGGTGTCTGCGGCCCATCAACATCATCATCCCCGACGGCTGCATGCTCAAACCCTCCTATCCGGCGGCAGTCGTCGCCGGCAATGTCGAGACCTCGCAGCATGTCACCAACGCGCTGTTCGGCGCCATGGGAGCCATGGCCAATGCACAGGGGACGATGAACAACCTCACCTTCGGCAACAAGCAGTACCAGTATTACGAAACGATCTGCTCCGGCTCACCGGCCGGGCACATGAACTCCGGCCGCGGCTTTGCCGGCACCTCCGGCGTCCACACCCACATGACCAATTCGCGCCTCACCGACCCGGAAGTGCTCGAGCTGCGTTTCCCGGTCCTGCTCGAGGACTTCCACATCCGCGAGGGATCCGGCGGCAAGGGCAAATGGAGCGCCGGCGACGGCACCAAACGCACCATCCGCTTCCTCCAAAAGATGGAATGCGCGATCCTGTCCTCGCATCGCAACCGGCCGCCGCAAGGCCTGGACGGCGGCGGCGACGGCGAGGTCGGCTCGACCAGGATCCGTCGCAAGAACGGCACGGTCGAAATGCTGAAGGCCTGCGACCAGACCGTGCTTCAGGCGGGCGACGCCGTCATTCTGACGACGCCGACGCCGGGCGGGTTTGGCAAGGCCTGAACTGACGTCAACAGGCTGTCACCGGCCTGTCATGACCCTGCGCTACCCGCTTGCGCCAAAGCAAACGGGGAATCAGCTTGCCATGACGGACGTTTCCGCAGATCTGGTTTTTCGCCGCGGCAAGGAAGTTGGAAAAGCCGTCTACCAGAACCGCCCGCTGTCGAAAGCCGGCATTTCCGAACGGCTGTTCGCCTTCCTGTTTTCCGGCCTCGTCTATCCGCAGATCTGGGAAGATCCTGATGTCGACATGGAAGCGATGCAGCTTGGCCAGGGCCACCGCGTCGTCACCATCGCCTCTGGCGGCTGCAACATCCTGGCCTACCTCACCCGCTCGCCGGCACGGGTCGACGCGGTCGACCTCAACGCCGCGCATATCGCGCTGAACCGCATGAAGCTGGAGGCTGTGCGCCACCTGCCGTCGCAGGGCGACCTGTTCCGCTTCTTCGGCGCCGCCGACACCAGCCACAATTCGCAAGCCTACGACCGTTTCATCGCGCCGCATCTCGATCCGGTCAGCCGTCATTATTGGGAGCGCCGCAACTGGCGCGGCCGCCGGCGCATCGCCGTCTTCGACAGCAACTTCTACCAGACCGGCCTGCTCGGCCTGTTCATCGCCATGGGCCATCGCACGGCGAAGTTCTTCGGCGTCGACCCAGCCGGCATCATGCAGGCCCGCAACATCGGCGAGCAGCGGCGCTTCTTCAACGAGGAGCTGGCGCCGGTCTTCGACAAGCCGCTGCTGAAATGGGCGACCTCGCGCAAGGCTTCGCTGTTCGGCCTCGGCATTCCGCCGGCGCAGTACGATTCGCTGATCACCTCGGGTGACGGCACCATGGCCAGCGTGCTGAAGGCCCGCCTGGAAAAGCTCGCCTGCGATTTCCCATTGCAGAATAATTACTTCGCCTGGCAGGCCTTCGCCCGCCGCTATCCCGAACCCGGCGAGGCTGCCCTGCCCGCTTATCTGGAAAAGCGGAATTACGACACCATCCGCGGCAACATCGACCGCGTCGCCATCCACCATGCCAATCTGATCGAGTTCCTCGCCGGCAAGGATGCCGGCTCGGTCGACCGCTTCGTCCTGCTCGACGCGCAAGACTGGATGACCGATGACCAGCTCAATGCGCTGTGGTCCGAAATCACCCGCACCGCTTCCACTGGCGCCCGCGTCATCTTCCGCACCGCCGCCGAACCCAGCCTGTTGCCCGGCCGCGTCTCGACCTCGCTGCTCGACCAATGGGACTACCAGGACGAGGCCTCGCGCGAATTCTCGGCCCGCGACCGTTCGGCCATCTATGGCGGCTTCCACCTCCATGTGAAGCGCGCCGCATGAGCACCACCGAGCTGCCGGCCAGCCATGCCGAACTGATGGACGGCGTCTACCGCTGGCAGCGCCACATCTATGACCTGACCCGCAAATACTATCTGCTCGGCCGTGACCGGTTGATCGACGGGCTGGATGTACCGGCTGGCGGCACCGTGCTCGAACTCGGCTGCGGCACCGGCCGCAACATCGTCCTCGCCGCCCGCCGCTACCCAGACGCCCGCTTCTTCGGCCTCGATATTTCAGCCGAAATGCTGGAGACGGCCGGTGCCGCGATTGCCCGCGAGGGCCTTGTCGATCGTGTCACGCTCGCCCAGGGCGACGCCACGGCGTTCGATGCCAGGGCACTGTTCGGGCACAGTGGCTTTGATCGCGTCTTCGTGTCCTATTCGCTGTCGATGATCCCCGGCTGGGAGAAGACGGTGTCGGCGGCACTTGCCGCCCTCGCCCCCAGCGGTTCGCTGCACGTCGTCGACTTCGGCCAGCAGGAGGGCCTGCCGCGCTGGTTCCGGGCGATGCTGCGCGGCTGGCTGAGGAAATTCCACGTCGCACCGCGCTCGACCCTGCGCGAGGTCCTGGAATCGGAATCTCGGCGAACCGGCGCAAGCTTCCGTTTCCGCACGCTTTATCGCGGCTATGCCTGGCTGGGCGTGGTAGGATTGCCCCGATAGGCTGCTAATGCAGCGCCTTCACCAGCGCCCCCACCATCGTCTGCGGGCGGTAGCCGAGCTTGGTCGGCGTCAGGCCAAGCCGCACCACCACCAGCTGTTCTGATGGAATGATGGTGACCGTCTGCCCGTCATGCCCTTCCATCCAGTAGGTGTCCTTGGGCAGGCCGGCGGCCACGCCTGCGCCGGGGCTGTCCTCATCGCCAGGTGCCTCGATCCACAGTTGGCCCTTGCCGTAGACTTTCGAGGCGGGCGCAGGCTCCCGCATCCAGTCGACGAAACCGGCTGGCAGCACCTGGTTGCCGTTCCAGACACCACCCTGCAACAGGAACTGGCCGAAGCGCGCCCAGTCATGCGCCGTGGCGTAGAGATAGGACGAGCCGACGAAGGTGCCCTGCTCGTCGGTCTCGAGCACCGCGCTGTGCATGCCGAGCGGCTCGAACAGCGCCGTGCGCGGCCACGTCAGCGCCTTGGCCTTGTCGCCGATCGCGGCCTGCCACAGACGCGACAGCATCACCGCCGTGCCGCTCGAATAGGAAAACACCTTGCCGACCTCGGCTGCCAGCGGCTTGGCTTCGGCGAAGCCCGCCATGTCGGGCTCGAGATAGAGCATGCGCGTGACATCCGCGACATCGCCATAGTCCTCGTTGAACTCCAGCCCGCTCGACATCGCCATCATGTCGGCAAGGCTGATCGCGGCACGGCCGTCGGCCTTCCACGGCGCGAACAGCCCCTTGTCGGTGACAGCCATCTTGCCATCCTTGACCAGCGTGCCGATGAGCGCGGCATTCACCGTCTTGGTCATCGACCAGCCCAGCAGCGGCGTCTTTTCCGAAAACCCGGCGCCGTAGCGCTCGGTGACGACGCGGCCATTCTTGACCACCACCACCGCGCGCATGCCTGTGCCGGTCAGCGCCGCATCGTCGAGCAGTTTCGCAATCACCGGATCCTGCGATGCATCGACCCGCTCGCCTTCCGGCCACAGTGCATCCTGGATAACCGCCGACGGCTCGCTATGGATCACCGTGTGCCGCGCCTTGCCGACATCGCCATCGGGAACCGAGGCGCAGCCCAGCCCGTCGCGGGCGACGGCGACGCTCTTGCCGAGGAAGCCAAGCAGCCCCGCCGAGACCGTGCCCCGGTTCTTGTCCACCGAGACCAGCATCAGCCGCAGCAAAGGATGCCCGGGCGCCTGCACGTCGACGGCAAGCACCTCGTTGGGATCGCGGCCGGCGATGAAGACGTTCGAGCAGACGATCTTGGCCGAGTAGCCTGAGCCGACGCGGATCAATTCGGGCGGCGCGATGTAAAGCCAGGCAAACAGAGCGGCGACCGCCAGCGCGATCAGGCCTAGAAGCCATTTGATGAGCTTGACGACGAACCGCATTTATTTCCTCCCAGGCTCTCGCCTGCGCCTTATGTCATCGATTTGCCGCCATTGCTTCCGCAAATCGTGGTGCTTGTCGAGCGCCGTCAACTGATTATCAACCATGATCGGCGATCACAGGATGCATGTCGCCCAAAAGTGCGCAGCGGTTTTGGACAACGACATGCAGGAAAATGAAGATGCTGGGCGATGCTGTGGGGCAATCGCTCGGAGGGGGCCGGACCAGGCGGCGGCCATCGAATCACAGACCCATCAGCGACCGGCTGAATCCGGCTCGGGAATTGCGATGCGCCGTCTTGCGGCCCTTTTCATGCTGACGCTGCTCGGCGCCTGCTCGACCGTGGACGATCTCTCGCCGCTGTCGCCCTCCAGCAGCCAGACGGTTGCCGTGCGTGCGCCCCGCTTTGCCGATTCCAAGCCGCATGAATGGGACAGCGGCGCGCCGTGGAACTATGCCGTCCATGGCACCGACGTCTCCAAATACCAGACCTCGGTCGACTGGCCGGCGGCCAAGGCCAGCGGCATCTCGTTCGCCTTCATCAAGGCGACCGAGGGCGGCGACCGCTTCGATGAATATTTCAACGAGCATTGGGCCCGCACGAAAGCCAACGGTGTTCCGCGCGCGGCCTATCATTTCTTCTATTTCTGCACCCCCGCGGCCCAGCAGGCGCGCTGGTTCATCCAGAATGTCCCTGTCGATCGCTCGGCGATGCCGCCAGTCCTCGACATGGAATGGAACCCGAAATCGCCGACCTGCAGGCTGCGCCCCGACGCCGCCACGGTGCGCGCGGAGATGACCACCTTCCTCGAAATCGTCGAGCGGCACTACGGCAAGAAGCCGATCATCTACACCTCGGTCGATTTCTTCGACGACAACCAGCTGTCGACCTTCCGCGGCTATCCCTACTGGCTGCGCTCCGTCGCCGGCCATCCGCGCGAGAAATACGGCAGCCTTCCCTTCACCTTCTGGCAGTATACCGGAACCGGCATCGTTCCCGGCATGACCGGCAAGTCCGACATCAACGTCTTCAACGGCAGTGAAGCCGCCTGGAACAAGTGGCTGCGGCAGAACACCCGTTGAACCGGGGTCAACAGCACCACCTTGGATCAAATCATTCCAGCAGAATTGCCGTTGAACCGGGTTCAACGGCAGCTCCACCTTGGACAAATCATTCCAGCAGAATTGCCGTTGAACCGGGTTCAACGGCGGCAAACCGCTTGAATCATGTCGCTCCAGCAGAAGTGCCGTTGATACCAGGGTTCAACGGCAGCGAGCAGCCAGGAACAAGTGGCTGTGGCAGAACACCCGTTGACACCGGGCCTGCCGCCTGCTTTTCGACACAGCCAGCGGTAAAGTCTGCAACCGCCGGTACTCCAGAGCTCTGCGCCCGATGGTTGCGCAAGGACGCCTTGGAATTCTGAATGTCGAAAGGAAGCCGATGCGACTGCGTTCGAAAGCCCTCGCGGCGCTGTTCTTGTGCGCCACGGCCTTGCCGGCGGTGGCGCAGGAATGCGGCGGCGACTTCGAAGCCTGGAAGCAGGGCGTGGCGGCGGAAGCCAGGGCGGCTGGCGTCGGCGCCGCCGGCCTCGACGCGCTGGAGGATGCGACCATCGACGACAAGGTTCTGGCGCGCGACCGCGCCCAGGGCGTCTTCACCCAGACCTTCATCGAATTCTCCAACCGCATGATCTCGGCCTACCGGCTGAAGCAAGGTGCCGCAAACCTGAAGAAATACGCCGACGTCTTCGCCCGCGCCGACCAGCAGTTCGGCGTCCAGGCACCGATCATCGCCGCCTTCTGGGCGCTGGAAACCGATTTCGGCGCAGTGCAGGGCGATTTCCACACGCTGAGCGCCCTGGTGACGCTCTCCCATGATTGCCGCCGCCCACAGCTTTTCCGGCCGCAGCTCATCCCTCTTTTGACGCTGATCGATCGCGGTGTGCTGCCGGAGAACGTCACGGGCGCCTGGGCCGGCGAGATCGGCCAGACGCAGATCCTGCCTTCGGACTATCTGGCGCGCGGCGTCGACGGCGACGGTGACGGCAAGGTCGACCTGCGCAACAGTGTCCCCGACGTCATCATGACCACGGCCAACAAGGTGCTGTCGCGCGGCTGGAAGCGCGACCAGCCCTGGATCGAGGAAGTCCGCGTGCCCGACGACATGCCGTGGGACCAGACCGGACGCACCAACAAATTGCCGCTGTCGCAATGGGCGCTGTGGGGGGTCACCAACCCGAACGGCACGCCGCTGGTCGACAACGGCCTGAAGGCCGGCCTGGCCTTGCCGATGGGGCGCAAGGGTCCTGCCTTCCTCACCTACGACAATTTCGATGTCTATCTCGAGTGGAACCAGTCCTTTACCTACGCGCTGACCGCGGCCAATCTCGCCAACAGGCTGGCAGGCGCGCCGCAGTTCGATCCCCGCAATCCCGAGACCGGCCTCGACAACGAGCAGATGAAGGCTTTGCAGACCAAGCTGGAAGCCAGTGGCTACGACGTCGGCACGGTCGACGGCATCCTGGGCACCAACACCCGTGAAGCGATCCGCAAGGAGCAGATGCGGCTTGGCCTGCCGGTGGATGGCTGGCCAACGCCGGATCTGCTCGCGAGGCTTTAGCGAGTAGCGAGTAGCGAGTAGCGAAGAAGATAATTCCCCTATTCGCTACTGCCTATTTCCTACTCACTAATCAGCCATCGTCTCCAAACTCGCAAAGCCTTGTGGCGCGTCGCCCTCGTCGAACGGCGTCGTCACCTCGACGAAAGTGTCGGGATAAAAGCCGTTGAAGCGGGTCCTGAGCGACAGCGAATAGGCGCCGATATGGCCGATCTCGATCCAGTCGCCTGTGTCGACCGTTTCCGGCAGCCAGAACGGCCGTGACAGGATGTCGACGGAATCGCAGGTCGCCCCGCAGACCTTGAACGGCACGATGTTCTTTTCCTCGCCATTGCGCGAGCGGATCGCCGGGTCGGGAATGAAGCGTGCCGGCAGCGTGATCTTGCCGGTCCATGAATCCGACAGCGACGCCCAGATGCCGTCATTGATGTAGAGCCGCTTGCCCTTGCGCAGCAGCACCCGCACGATCAGCGACAGGCAGCGCGCAACGATCACCCGGCCCGGCTCCGCGACCAACGGCATCTGGTCGAACTGGTATTCCTTCAGGTCTCCGGAGAGCCGCGACATGATCTGGCCGAGCGACGGCATCTCGATCTGCTTGCGGTTGGGATCGTGCCCGTATTCGGCCGGAAAACCGCCGCCAACATCGAGCCCGGCAATGTCGAAGGTCAGCCGGTTGCGCACCCAGTCGGCCGAGGCCAGCGCCCGCTCATAAGTGTCGGGGTCCTCGATCTGGCTGCCGACATGAAAGCACAGGCCGACCTTGTAGCCGGTGCGGTTAAGCCGCTCCGCCAGCTCGACGGCATAGGCAGGCCCGGCGCCGAACTTCTTCGACAATTCGTAGGCGGCGAGGCCCTTGGTCTGCACCCGCACGAACACGCTGATCGAGCCCGGATCGATGTCAAGCGCGCGGACCACCCGCGTCAGCTTGGTGATCTCGTCCTCATGGTCGAGCGAAATGACGCGGATGCCATACTTCTCCAGCGCCAGCTTGATGTCCGACTGCGCCTTGACCGGGTGCATATAGAGCATCTCGGCATCGGCGGAGACGGCGCGCACGGCGGCGAACTCGCCGGGCGAAGCGACGTCGAAGGCATTGACGCCGGCCTCGACCAGGGTCTTCAGCACGATCTGCTCGCCATTGGTCTTGACCGCATAGGCGGTCTTGCCCGGGAACATGCCCATGAACTGCCGCGCATCGGCCTTCAGCACCTGCGGGCGGAAGCAATAGATCGGATCGTCCGGGCGAAGCGCCAGTGCCGCCTCGCGGGCATTCTCGAATCGCTGCATGGACGAATCCTCACCTCTCGGCTGCGCACAATTAATCCAACCTAGCGGCTAATGAAAACAATTCTGTGTCTCGCGGCCCCGATGCGGCGGCGCTAGGTCTTTGGCGGCAACGTCTGCCATCAATCAGGTTTCGGGTGGCCCTTGTCGCCGAACCCGATATTCCTTCCGCCTGACTGGCTGGCATTCAGGCCGTCTGGGAGGACGATAGACATGGCAATAGCCGCGACATCCACGCCACGCGGGCCGATGGTGCTCAAGGACTGGGGACAGCTCCTACTGCTCGGCGCGATCTGGGGCGGCTCGTTCTTCTTCGCCCGCATCGCGGTGGCTGAGCTTCACCCGCTGGTGCTGGTGCTGTTTCGCGTCGCCATCGCCGCGATCGCGCTGCAGGTCTATCTCGGTCTGCGCGGACCGTCTTTCCGGCTCGCTTTTCCTCACGCCGGCCTGTTCTTGCTGCTGGCGCTCACCAACAACGTCGTCCCCTTCTCGCTGATCTTCGCCGGCCAGACCCAGCTTGGCGCCGGTGTCGCCTCGGTGCTCAACGCGACGACGCCGTTCTGGACGCTGATCCTCGCCAACGCGCTGACATCAGACGAAAAACTCTCCTGGAACAAGCTCGCCGGCATCGCCCTTGGTGTCGCCGGCACGGCGGTGATGATCGGTCCCGGCCTGCTTGCCGGGCTCGGCGGCCCGGTCTGGGCCAAATTCGCGCTGATCGGCGCTTCGCTGTCCTATGGGATTGCCCTGATGGTCGCCCGCCGCTTCAAGGGCGTGCCCTCGCCGGTCATCGCCACCGGACAGCTGACCGCCTCGACCATCATCATGATCCCGATCGTGCTCTTCACCTATGGTCCGGCTGGCCTGTTCTCGGCCTCGCCCCCGGTCTGGGCGGCGGTGCTGGCGCTGGCGCTGCTGTCCACCGCCTTCGCCTACATCCTCTATTTCAACCTCGTCGCCTCGGCGGGCGCCACCAACGCCTCGCTGGTCACGCTCATCGTGCCGGCCAGCGCCATGCTGCTTGGTTTCCTGTTCCTCGGCGAGCGGCTCGAACTGTTCGAAATCGGCGGCGTGGTGCTGATCGCGCTTGGCCTCGTCACCATCGACGGGCGAGTGTTCGGTAGAGGTTAGAGCGCCGCGCGTCCAACTGGACGTGCAAAGGACGCTCCAGCTGAATCGCCTTATCGTGCTTTCCGGAAGTCGAATTCGACTTTCGGGGGCGATGCGGTAGCGCTGCCATGACACGCCAGCGACACACCGCCGCCATAATTTATTCACAGGTCCGAAGCCGGTTTTTGCCTAGGAGTTTCAACACCTAATGGCAGAATCGAAGTCGCAAATTCCACAATCACGTCGCAATGCAGCATATTTTCTGCTTGCCTGTGGCACAAATGAACCTAGACTCCAGTGCATAGCTCTTTAAGAGGAGGCTATGCCATGGGACTTACGAGGCCAATCAACGCATTGATGATCTGTGCTGCGTTCGCCTTCATCGGAGCCCTTATTATGGGCTTTCTTCCCTGACCCGCCAACCTGGGAAGACCAGCACCCAATAGTCCAACCGATTCGAAAGGCCGGGTTTTTGCCCGGCCTTTCGCTTTTTCTGCCTGTTCATGCCGCGGCTGACCCGGCTGCCTCCACTTCATGCGAGCGAATGCCGATCATGTGGCAGACCGCGAAGACAAGGTCAGCCCGGTTCATGGTGTAGAAGTGGAAGTCGCCCACCCCGCGCTCGACCAGGTCCAGCACCTGTTCGGCCGCCACCGCCGAAGCCACCAGCGCATGCGTTTGCGGATCGTTCTGCAAACCGTCGAAGCGCTCGGCCAGCCAAGCCGGCACCAGCGCGCCGCAGCGCGCCGAGAAATTGGCGACCTGGGTGAAATTGTGCACCGGCAGGATGCCGGGCACGATCGGGATGTAGATACCGGCGCGGCGCGCGCGCTCGACATAGCGCTCATAGAGATCATTGTCGAAGAAGAACTGGGTGATCGCCCGCGTCGCGCCATTGTCGACCTTGCGCTTCAGCATGTCGATGTCGGTGGCGAAGTCAGGGCTTTCCGGGTGCTTCTCCGGATAGGCCGAAACCGAGATGTCGAAATCGCCGGCATCCTTCAGCGCCCCCACCAGCTCGGCGCCGTTGGCGTAGCCGTCCGGATGCGGACGATAGGCGGTTCCGACGCCGGCGGCTGGATCGCCCCGCAAGGCGACGAAGCGCTTCACGCCCATATCGGCGAATTCCTGGATCACCGCGTCGACCTCATGGCGGGCGGCGTCCACACAGGTCATGTGCGCCGCCGGTGTCAGGCTGGTCTCTTTCAGGATACGGCCGATGGTGCGTGCGGTGCGCTCACGCGTCGAGCCGCCGGCGCCATAGGTCACCGAGACGAATTTCGGCTTTAGCGGCTCCAGCCGGGTGACCGTGTCCCACAGCCTCGATTCCATCTCGTCGGTCTTCGGAGGGAAGAATTCAAAGGACACGCTGACCTTGTCGCCAATGTCCGGGCGGCGGGAAAAACGGAACTGGTTCATCAGGCGATTTCCCCTATCGAGCTAACTTTGGCCTGGCGGCTTTCATTGGAAGGATCGGCGATCAGCAGCCGCCGGTCGCGGCCAAGCCAAAGCTTGACGGTGAGCTTGGCCTCATTGCCGCCGCGCGGCTCGAACTCTTGGGCATCCTCGAGATCGAGGCCGGCTTCGGAAAACCACTCCTTGATCTGCCGGTCCGAAAAGCCGAGCCGCATATGCGCGTGTTCGTCACGCAGGAACTCCAGCGCATGCGGCGCGAAATCGACGATGACCAGCCGCCCGGCCGGGCGCAAAAGCCGCGCGGCCTCGTGGATGGCGCGGGCGGGGTCGTCGAGATAGTGCAGCACCTGGTGGATGGTGACGAGATCGAAGGCATCGCGCTCGACCGGCGGCGCGAAGATGTCGCCCTGCCGCACCTGCGCATTCGAAATGCCTGCCTTGTCGAGATTGGCGCGCGCCACGGTCAGCATCTCACGCGACATGTCGATGCCGACACCGCGCCGGTAGAGCGGCGAGAATATCTCCAGCAGCCGCCCGGTGCCCGTGCCGAGATCAAGCATCGACTGGAATGGCCGCTTGCCGACCAGCTTCAACATCGCGGCTTCGACGGCGCGGTCCGGCACATGCAGCGAACGGATATGGTCCCAGCTCGCCGCGTTCACCGAAAAATATTCGGTGGCGCGGTCCTGACGCTTGCGCTTGACCGAGGCCAGCCGCTCAAGGTCGCGCTCGACCTGCGGGTCGGCACCGCGAATGCCGGAAACCAGCCCCATCACGAAATCGCGTGCGGAATCGGCGTCCGACAGGCGGAAGAAGGCCCACGACCCTTCCTGGTAGCGGCCGATCAGCCCCGCCTCCAGCAGCAGCTTCAGATGCCGCGAAACGCGCGGCTGCGACTGGCCGAGAATTTCGGTAAGATCGGAAACGGTGAGGTCGCCGCGCGACAACAGTGCCAATATGCGCAGCCGGCTGGATTCGGCCGCCGCCTTCAGTGTGTCCACCATGGTGTCGAGCGAAACATGCATCAGCGTATTCTCTTTGAAAAAGATATAAACATATGTTTATGTCGATTTTCCAAACCTTGCAAGCGCTATGTCGCTTCCGGACAACAAAATGCCGCATGCGTGATTTCCCGCTCCATGCCTCCCAAAACGGTGTAGCGATCTGGGGACAAGGACATGCGCCAACAGGAAGATGGGCAGAATGACCGCACCGCGTGAAATGTTCGAGGCGCGCGAAGGCGAGCAGAGACTGCAAACCGACCCGGCAACGATGCCGCCGGATGGCGGGATCGTCTTCATCGGCCGCATCGCCTCGCCATGGAAGACGCGGGAGACCTGCCCGAAGAACATGCGCGCCGCGCGCGAAACCGGGCGGCCGGCGGTGCTGACCATCGACGCGCCTTACCGTGAAGGCCTGCGGGGACTGGAACGAGCCAGCCACGTCATCATCCTGTCCTGGCTGCACCACGCGCCGCGGAATCTGATTGTGCAGAAACCCCGCCATGCGGCTGAAGCGAAAGGCGTATTCGGCCTGCGCTCCCCTGCCCGGCCGAACCCGGTCGGCCTGCATGTGGCCAGGCTCGTCGGGCTCGACATCGGCACCGGGCGCATCGACCTTGACGCCATCGACGTGCTCGACGGCACGCCGGCCATCGACATCAAGCCCTATTTCGCGTCGACCGACGCCATATCAGAGGCGACCATTGAAGGGCGCGACGAGCGATGAAGGCGACGACCGGCCGACGTCGCGCCATCGCCAAGGCGCTGACCGCGCTTCTGCCGCTGGCGCCCTATGCCGACATGGAGAAGATCCGTACCGACGCCGGCGCGGTTCATATGAAGACCTTGCCGCCTTCCATCGCCGTGTGGCTGGCGACCATTGCCCATGTCCGTCATGCCCATACCGACTACGAAAAGCTGCTGAGCGATGGCTATGACCGCGACTCGGCGCGTTTCTTCGTCATCGAGCAGACCAACATCGTGCTCACCCGCTGGCGCGCGACACGGCTGCTCGACGCTGATGACGAGGATGAATAAGGCGGTAAGTCCGCTTATTGCCGCGTCAGGACGGCGACCGCATTGTAGGGCTGGCCGTCCGCCTGGCCGACCCACGTCCAGGACAGGTTCCCCTTGAAAAACCTGACGGTGATGTCGCCGCCGTCGATGCACTTGTCCTGGCCGTAAGTGATGCTCTCATGGTATTGCGCCGATGTTTCGTCCCTGGACGTCTGCGACAGCGATCCGCCGCAGCCGAGCGATGGATAGTCTATCGACGCGACACCATCCCCAATCGTCATGGCGATCGACCAGTCGGCGCCGGCGTCACCAGCCGGACTCTGGTGGCCCTTGCCTACCCAGGTGCCGGTCAGCGTCGGTACATCCACCCCGCAAGGAACGTTCTGGAAGATCGGCGTCAGTTCGCTGCCTGTCTTCTCGCAGCGATAGGTCTGGCCGCCCTGGCACAGTTCCTCGCCTTCTTTCGCGCACTGCGCACTGGCTTCGCCCGCGGCGGCGAAAATCATCATGGCTGCAATGACGGTCCCAAGCCTGCCCATGTCCCCTCCCGTTCAGAGCCCCCCACGATTGTATGGCAATTCCAGTCCAGTGTATCGGCCAGTTCGCCATGGAGGACGAACAGCGCCGGACGGGTGGCTCTATCGCTTCCGCCTGGGGCCGATAGCCTGCGGATTCCGCCTTGCGAGAGGAGCCCCCGATGAGCCAGACGACGGCAATACAGGCCGCCAAGCTGCTGCCTGCGGTCAGCGACCGCCACGTCGACCCGCATTCCTATCCCCAGGGCATCGCCTTCCTGGACGGCCAGTACCTGCCGATGTCGCAAGCCAGGATTTCGGTGCTGGACTGGGGTTTCCTCCATTCCGACGCAACCTACGACACGGTGCATGTCTGGAACGGCCGCTTCTTCCGCCTCGATCTGCATCTCGAGCGCTTCTTCGGCGGGCTGGAAAAGCTGCGGATGACGATCCCCTTCGACCGCGAAGGCGTGACTGAGATCCTGCACAATTGCGTCGCGCTGTCGGGCCATCGCGCAGCCTATGTCGAAATGCTGTGCACGCGCGGCGCCTCGCCGACCTTCAGCCGTGACCCGCGCCAGGCGGTCAACCGCTTCATGGCCTTCGCGGTACCGTTCGGCTCGGTCGCCAATGCCGAGCAATTGCGGCGCGGCCTGCATGTCGCGGTCAGCGACAAGGTGCGCATTCCGCCGGCCTCGATCGACCCGGCGATCAAGAACTACCACTGGCTCGACCTCGTGCGCGGCCTCTATGATGCCTACGACCGTGGTGCCGAGACCGCGCTCATCCTCGATTTCAACGGCAATGTCGCCGAAGGTCCGGGCTTCAACGTCTTCTGCGTCAAGCACGGCAAACTGTCGACGCCGGCCATCGGCGTGCTGCCCGGTATCACCCGCCGCACCGTTTTCGATCTCTGCGCCGAGGCCGGACTTGCCGCCACGACCGCCGATGTCAGCGTCGCCGCGCTCAAGGCGTCCGACGAAGTCTTCATCACCTCGACCGCCGGCGGCATCATGCCGGTGACGCGGATCGACGGCGCCCCGGTGGCGGACGGCAAGGTCGGCGCGATCACCAGCCGGCTGATGGCGCGTTACTGGGAGAAGCATGACGATCCGGCATGGTCGAGCCCGGTGCGCTATCCCTGATCCAACGGATGGCTGTCCAAAAAAGATTTCCCCTCACCTCTGGAAAATCCCGGGATACGCCGTATATGCCCGAAAGCGGAGAAGCCTCCGCTTTCATCAGAAAAATCGCGCCCGCAGGGGCAAGGATTCCTATCATGACAAACAAGGTTTGGTTCATCACCGGATCGTCGAAGGGTTTTGGCCGCGTCTGGGCCGAGGCCGCACTGGCGCGAGGCGACCGCGTCGCCGCGACCGCCCGCGATGCCGGCACGCTCGCCGATCTCGTCGAGACATATGGCGACAAGATCGCCGCGATAAAGCTCGACGTCACCGACAAGAAAGCCGTCGACGCCGCTGTCGCCGAGGCGCACAGGCGCTTTGGCCGGCTCGACGTCGTCATCAACAATGCCGGCTATGGCCATTTCGGCGCCATCGAGGAAGTCAGCGAACAGGAAGCCCGCGACCAGATCGAAACCAATGTGTTCGGCGCTCTCTGGGTGACCCAGGCCGCGCTGCCGATCATGCGGGCGCAGCGCTCCGGCCACATCATCCAGATCTCGTCGATCGGCGGCGTCAATGCCTTTGCCTCGCTCGGCCTTTACCACGCCTCGAAATGGGCGCTGGAAGCCTTCAGCCAGTCGCTGAGCATCGAGGTCGCGGAATTCGGCATCCATGTCACGCTGGTCGAGCCCGGCGGCTTCTCCACCGACTGGGCCGGCCCGTCGGCCAAGGTCTCCCAACCGATCGAAGCCTACGCCCCCGCGCGCGCCAAGATGGCCGAGCGCCGCGCCAATTCGGTCGCCGGCGATCCCGAGGCCACTGGCCCGGCGATGCTGGCCATTGTCGATGCGGCCGAGCCGCCGCTCAGGGTCTTCTTCGGCGATGGCGGCCTGCCGATGATCAAACAGGAATACGCCAACCGTCTCGCCACCTGGGAAAAATGGGACCACGTGTCCATCATGGCGCAAGGCGCCAGGAAGAACCGCAAGGGTTGAGACGATTCGGGAATATCGCTACGCCGCCCTGGCGGCGTAGCCTCCGCCCAATGCGGCAATGTTCATTCCGCTGAGGGCGGGCGTCTGGATCAGTAGATCCACTGCTCCGGCACGCGCACCGAGATTTCTTCGCCTGCCCTGATTGTACCCGGCTTCTCGACCCAGGCGACGAGGCCGCGAAGCCGCTTGGCGGCCTTCGGGAACAACAGCGCGCCGGCTTCAACGTCGGCCATGCCTGCATTTTCAGCGATCGAACGGCCGGAGATGCGGCAAGGTCCGTTCTGCGCGTCGACCTTGATGGTCACACCGCCCTTGAAGAACAGCAGCGTCCCGGCCGGCAGCATGGACAAATGCGGCACGCCTTCGATCACCAGATTGGCGCCGATCCACTCCGGCTTGATTTCGGCGAGACCCATCCGCTCGGCGACGATGGCCAGTTCATCCGCCGCCACGACAGACAACTGCCGTTCGTTGCGCATTTCCGTGCCGCGCGGATACCAGGGCTCGCGCCCGCCCGAACGCCGCGTCGATCCGGCATGGAAATCGCCTGATATGCCGTCGAAGCCCAGGCGCAACTCGTCCACCGGGCATGTCTCGAAATGATCCGACGGCGCGAGGTAAAGCGCTGCCGCCTTGGCGGCAAGCTTTCGCGCCGGGATGATTTCGACCGGCTTTTCAGCCTCGGGGAAGAGATCCAGCATGGCTTCGTTCCTTGGATGATGCCACCTGGTTTTGCCCCTCGGCCGGCAAGGCCGCAAGGGCGGTTTGGGCCAAAACGCGCAACTCTTCGACCGAAGCGCCATCCCGCGCCTGGATCGACATGCCGTTCATGACACCTGCCAGGTATTTGGCGAAGCCCTCGACCGAGAGGTTTTCCGGCAGGTCGCCCACCGCCTTGCCCTTGGCCAGCCGGCCCGCGATCGCCGCCTCACTTGCCTTGCGATAGGCCTTGAGCTCATCGGCAATGGCCTGCGCCTGCGGCGAGGTTGCCAGCGCACCGCTGACGAACAGGCATCCGCCGGGCTTGCCGGGCCGGGAATAGGCCTCCGCCGCGCCCAGCAGCAACCGCCGGATCGCCTCCCGCGTCGGCACCGGCGCGCTCAATGCATCGAGCGCAAACCCTATCTCGGTCTGGTGGTAGCGCGTCAGCGCCTTGCGAAACAAAGTCTCCTTGTCGGTGAAGGCGTTGTAGATCTGTGGCGGCGTCAGCCCCATCGCCTCGCGCAGCATGGCCAGCGACGTTGCCTCGTAGCCATGCTCCCAGAACAGATGCATCGCCGCGTCCAGCGCCCGATCGGGGTCGAATGCGCGCGGCCGGCCGCCGCGCGGCTTTTCCAATTTATTCATAGCGATCGATACGAAACCCGTTGACTCGCCTTCCCCGCATAACGTAACAATTGCTACGAAACATGGCAAGCAGAATGAAAACCCTGCTGGCGAGGCCGTGCAACCAAAGGCAAAGGAGAGTCAAATGCCAATCACCGTGACCGCGCCGGAAGGCGTACTGACCCCAGCGGGAGAGCGCGAAATCCTGCCGCGTCTTAGCGCCGCCCTCATCGAAGCCTCTGGCGCCACCGGCAATCCGTTCTTCACCGCGATTGTCGGCGGCACGGTCCACGTCCTGCCGCCTCACCACATCTATGCCGGCGGCGCCAATCGGCCGGTCGTCATGGTGGAACTGAAATTGCCCAACATCGGCCTTGGCTCGATCGAAGCCCGCAAGGACTTCATCACCGCTGCTTCCGGTATTGTCGCAGGGCTCTGCGTGCCCGGCCACCGCCCCGAAAACACCTGGATCAACATCGTCAACGCGCCCGACGGCGGCTGGGGTATCGGCAACAGGCAATATACCGGTGACGCGCTTGTCGCTGCCGCCACCGCAGCCTCGCACTGATCTGGCGATGAACGGAAGCGAACCGATGCGGCTCTCCCCTTCGCTGTTCTTCACCACCAATTGCGAGCCGGCGCTGGCCTTCTATGAACAGTGCGGCCTTGGCCGGGGAACGATCCTGCTGCGCTGGGGCGACAACAACATGCCGGTGCGGACCGAAGCCATGCGTGGAAAGGTGTTGCATGCGCGGTTCGAAGGTCCGGGGGTGCTGTTTCATGCTTCCGACAATGATGACGCCGAGCCGATGAAAGGCTCGGCATTGATGCTGGACTTCGACGACCTCACCGCCATGCAGGCTCTTTTCGATCGTATGGCGGCGGGTGGCCGGATCACCGTGCCGTTGGCGCCGCAAAACTGGGGAACCAGCTTCGGCATGATCGTGGACGCATTTGGCGTGCAATGGATGTTCAGCTGTTCTGGCGGCTGATATTGCCAGCCAGTTCCATCAGGAGGGCTTCAGCCATCCAAGTTCCAGTGCGTCGGTTTCGGTGCTAGCTTTCGAAACAGCAGGAGGCGGCAATGGAACAAAGTGAAGTCATAAAACGATCAGCCGGCAACTTCTTGATCTTTGCGGCTTGCGCGTTCCTGCTATGGATATGGGCCGCGCTCATTGATCGGATTGCGCAGATTGTGCGCCTTTCCACTCCCGATCACCTTACCGGCGTTGCCGCCTCGATAGCGAGTTCCGCCACGCTTCAGGCGATCATCAGCATCTGGCTTCTGACAGCTGCCGTCGCGATTGCATTTCCCGTGATCTGGCGACCGCTCTCCATGACCACGACGCTGATGTTCGACGTTGGCTATGGCATTCTTGGCGCCTTGACGGGCTTCGGCTTGGCCATCGGCCTTTTTGGTGGGGGGTGGCACATATTCCTGTGGGCGTTGATCTACAGCATGGCCATCGCCGTCGGCTATGCGCTGGTACGCTGGTGGCTGCCGCTTTCGGAGGTGCAATCTTACGGCAGCAGCAGGTGGATCCTTGCCGGCATTCTGTTCCTGGCCTCCCCGGTGATCCTTATCTGGGGATAGGCGGGCTAATGCCCCGGCCGCGCGAACGCCTCGGGATTCGATCACGACCTTCTTACCCCAAACTGACCTGTTTCCGGACCGCGCCGCATTGCCGCCGCGCCACGCCGGTTTGATGATGCCGCCCAGACAGGAGGGAGCTCATCATGCGTCCGGTGACGGCAATCACACTGCTTTGGCTGTTCTGGGCCGCGTCATGGGCCGCAGCGGCCTTCTGGGCGGATCGGGTCGAGAAGCGCGCCGGCTTTCAGGCCGAGGCGCCTTACCGGGTGGTCCTGGTGCTTGGCACCATCCTGTTCTTCATTCCGGCGCACGGCTATGCCGGACGGCTCAGGCTGTGGTTTCCCAACCTGGCCGAGGCCTGGATCTGCGTCGCGTTGATTGCCGTCGGGCTGGCCTTCTGCTGGTGGGCACGCCTGCATCTTGGCCGATTGTGGTCAGGCACGGTCACCGCCAAGGCCGAGCACCATGTCGTCGACACCGGCCCATACGGCCTCGTCCGCCACCCGATCTACACCGGACTGCTGCTGGCGATTCTCGCCACCATGGCGGCGAAAGGCACTGTCTGGGGTGTTGCCGGCGCCATTCTGCTGACCATCGGCATCGTCATGAAGGCAAGACTGGAAGAGCGCTTCCTGCGCGGCGAGCTGGGCAGCGCCTATGACGACTACGCCAGGCGCGTGCCGATGCTGGTGCCGTTCGCGCCGGCCTGACGCGGCAAGGCGTGCAAGCTCATAGCATTCTCAACAAAGCGCCGCCAATCGAATACCCTGCCCCAAAGGCGCAGATCAGGCCGTGGTCACCTGGCTTCATGTCGGCATGGTTCTGCGACAGCGCGACGATGGCGCCGGCGCCCGCCGTGTTGCCAAGCTTTTCCAGCACCATCGGCGCGCGGTCATGGTCGACCTCGTGGCCGAACGACAGCTTCAGGATCATGGCATTCATGCGGGCATTGGCCTGATGCAACCAGAAGCGCCTGACCGCCTGCGGCGTCAGCCCGTGCTCGGCGAGGAATTCGACAATGAATTTGTGCCCGGCGACGGTGACTTCCTTGAACACCTTGTTGCCGACCTGCTTGATCAGGTTGCCTTCCAGGTTGATCATATAGGGATCATCCTGGGCGGTGCGGGTGTAGTAGCCAAGATTGGTGCGGATGTTGTTCGACATCTGGGTCCAGATCCGCGTGTCGAGCACCTCGAAGCGTCCCGGTCGCCTCTCGCCCAGGGCGAGCCCCTCGACCACCATCGACACCGAGGCATCCCCAAAGATGAAATGCGTCTGCCGGTCGCGGAAATTGAGATGGCCGGTGATGATTTCCGGCGTCGTCACCAGAATGCGCTTGTGCGCGCCCGAGCGCACCAGGTTGACCGCCATGTGAAGTGCTGCCGCCGCTGACGAACAACCAAGCCCCATGTCGAAGCCGGCGCCCTTTGTGCCCAGCGCCTCCTGCATTTCGATGGCGATCGCCGGATAGGGGCGCTGGTGGTGCGAGGCCGAGCAGATGATCAGATCGATGTCGGATGGCTGCAGCCCGGCATGGTCGAGCGCTTTCCTGGCCGAGGCGATGCCGAACTCGGCTTCGAGCGACAGCGCATCGTCGGGACGCGCTGGAATGCGCGGCGTCATGCGGGTCGGATCGAGAATGCCTTCGCGCTCGATCACATGGCGGGTGCGCACGCCCGAGGCGTGGACGATGAAATCGCTGTCCGATTTCTGCAGCGGCGGCTCGTCGGTGCCCTGGCGGCGCGCATTCTCCATGTCGACCCAGGCATTGAAGCTGGCGACCAGTTCTTCATTGGTGATCGAAGGTTCAGGAATTTCAACGCCGATGCCGCTGATGATGACGCGATGCATTTTCCAGTCTGTCCCATCCGCAGCGTTGCGGCTTCATGTGGGCGCCGTAACGCTCCGGCGCAACACTTTTCTCACTGAGGCGGTTTACGCCAACTTAAACGTGACTTCACCAGGTGCAGAGCTTGGTGTTGGTCTGCGGGTTGTTCCAGCAGGCGCCATCGTCGCGGCTGCGCACGAACTGTCCCGGCAGCGGCACGTTGCGGCGGCCGAGATTGACATAGCCGTAGGCGAAGCCTGGCCCGTCGACCTCCAGCACATAGGTCGGATAGCCCGGCGCCGAGATGCGGAAGCTGCCGGCACCGTCGATCGCGCGATAGCTGCACGGAAAATAACCGTCATCGCTGGTGAAGCAGCGCGCCCGCTTGGCCTCGGCCGACACCGACAGGGCCAGAAATGTCGCCGCGCACACGCTGCCGCCGAAAAGCAATTTTCCCAGTGTCATCATCCACCCCTGCCCCGCAAGCTTGACCGAATTCCCACGGCAATGAAATGCGCACGGTGGCGAAACCGGGTCAAGCAGCCGCGATTGGCTGCTGGCGATGTAGATAATTCTTTCCTAGCCGGCCCGCTTGGCGACGATGAAGATACGAGGGAAGCGCAGCAGCACCTTGCCATTCGCCGTCCTCGGGTAGGCCCTGGCGATCTTGGCCGTGTAGCTGTCGAGGAACATCTTGCGCTCGTCGGCTTCCAGCGGATCCAGGAAAGGCTTCAGGCCGGTCGATTTCACCCATTCGACGATCGCCTCGGCACTGGCCAGAGGATGATTGTAGATGGTGTGCCATATGTCCAGCCGACCGCTGAGCGGCGACAGGAGGTCATAGTAGAACGACACTGGCGGCAACGGCGCGCGCGCCGACCCATTCATCTTTGCGGCAAACGGCATTTCGGCGGCGGTCTCCCGCATCAGGCGGTGGGAGTCCTCGCCCATATTGTCGGGCATCTGGATGGCAAGCGCGCCGCCTTGCGCCAGAAAGCCCATCAGCCGCTGGAACACCGCCGGGTGCTCGGGCAGCCACTGGAACACCGCATTGGCGAAGATCACGTTGACCGGCTCCGCCGGCTGCCATCTGGACGCATCGGCGAGGTCGAAGGTGACGCCCGGCAGCCGCGCCCTCGCCTTTTCGATCATGTCGGGAGAGGTGTCGAAGCCGCTCACCTCGGCGTCCGGCCAGCGCTCGACCAGGAGTTCGGTCGAGTTGCCCGGCCCGCAGCCGATGTCGACGACCCTGCGCGGAAAGTCCACCGGCACTTGCGCGACGAGATCACGCGCAGGCCGCGTGCGCTCGTCCTCGAATTTCAGATATTGGGCGGCGGACCAATCAGGCATTTGAACTCCTCATGACGTTGTGAGAATTCGCCGCCCCAATGCCCTTACCGCTTCAGAGTGATCCCCTACCGCGTCAGCCTCTTGTAGGTCATGCGGTGCGGGTTGACGGCATCGGGGCCGAGCCGGCGGATCTTGTCCTGCTCATAGTCCTCGAAATTGCCCTCGAACCATTCGACATGGCTGTCGCCCTCGAAGGCGAGGATGTGCGTCGCCAGACGGTCGAGGAACATGCGATCGTGCGAGATGATGACGGCGCAGCCACCGAAGTTCTCCAGCGCGTCTTCAAGCGCCGCCAGCGTTTCCGTGTCGAGATCGTTGGTCGGCTCGTCGAGCAGCAGCACATTGCCGCCGGTCTTCAGCATCTTGGCCAGATGCACGCGGTTGCGCTGGCCGCCGGAGAGATTGCCGACCTTCTGCTGCTGGTCGCCGCCGCGGAAGTTGAACGACGCGCAATAGGCGCGCGTGTTGGCCTCGAACTTGCCAAGCTTGACCACTTCGGCGCCGCCCGAAATCTCTTCCCACACTGTCTTTGACGGATCGAGCTGGTCGCGGCTCTGGTCGACATAGCCGAGCTTGACCGTTTCGCCGACGCGAATCGTGCCGGCGTCCGGCTTTTCCTGACCGGTGATCATGCGGAACAGCGTCGTCTTGCCGGCGCCGTTCGGGCCGATGACGCCGACGATGCCGCCGGGCGGCAGCTTGAAGGACAGATTGTCGATCAGCAGCGTGTCGCCAAAGCCCTTCGACAGGCCTTCCGCCTCGATCACCACATTGCCGAGCCGCTCGCCATGCGGAATGACGATCTGCGTGTCGCTCGGACGCCGCTTGTCGGCGGCATCGAGCAGATCCTGGAATGCCTGGATACGTGCCTTGGACTTGGTCTGGCGGGCCTTGGGGCTGGACTGGATCCACTCGCGCTCGCGGCCGATCGCGCGCTGGCGGGCGTCGTCCTCGCGGCCTTCCTGCTTGAGGCGCTTGGCCTTGGCTTCGAGGTACTTGGTGTAGTTGCCCTCGTAAGGAATGCCGCGGCCACGGTCGAGCTCGAGGATCCAGCCGGTGACATTGTCGAGGAAGTAGCGATCGTGGGTGATGATCATCACAGCACCCGGATAGGCGCGCAGATGCTTTTCCAGCCACGCGGTCGTCTCGGCGTCGAGATGGTTGGTCGGTTCGTCGAGTAGCAGAAGGTCGGGCTGGCGCAGCAGAAGCTGGCAGAGCGCGACGCGGCGGCGCTCGCCGCCCGACAGCTTGGTCACGTCGGCATCCTTGGGCGGGCAGCCCAGTGCTTCCATCGCCATCTCGACCTGCTGTTCGAGGTCCCACAGGTTCAGCCGGTCCATCTCGTCCTGGAGCTTGGCCGACTCGTCGGCCGTCTCGTCGGAATAGTTCATCATCAATTCATTGTAGCGCTCGATGATGGCGGTCTTGGCGGCGACGCCTTCCATGATGTTCTCGAACACCGTCTTTTTCGGGTCGAGCGCCGGCTCCTGCGCCAGGTAGCCAACGGTGGCGCCTTCCGCCAGCCATGCCTCGCCGTTCCACTCCTTGTCGAGCCCGGCCATGATCTTGAGGATCGTCGACTTGCCCGAGCCGTTGGGGCCGAGAATGCCGATCTTGGCATCTGGATAGAAGGACAGATGGATGTTCTCGAGCACCTTCTTGGTGCCATAGGCCTTGTTCAGGCCGGCCATGTGATAGATGAACTGGCGTGCCACGCGCGCTTTCCCTGAAAAACTGACTGGATTGTCAAATTGAATGGAGGTTGGCCGCTATGTAGGCGATGCAGCGGCGAACGGCAATCGCTTTCGCCGCTTCGGTCCGGTCACACGAGGAAGTGTCCGCCGAACCCAGCAGTTTTCGACCGGTCACCGAACGCGCTGAAAGCTCCGGTTAACCCTTCCGCGTCAAAACAGGGATGGGATGGAATCGCTGGCTGGCCGCGATTTCGAGAGCGAGATCGGATCGACGGCATTGCTGAACAGTTTCCTGCTCCTTGCCGAAGCGGTCGTCTACTTCAGCGTCATGGTGACGCTCTTCCGCTTCAGAAATCGCATCGGCCTCGGCGTGTTCGTCTGCGCACTCGGCGTCATGCACTTCCTCGAGTCCTATCTCGCCAGCGTCTTCTATGTCGCCTTGCCGTTCGGCATGGTGTCACCGGGCTCGGCGGTGCTGTTTTCCGGCAAGCTGGTCATGCTCTTGCTACTCTATATTAAGGAAGACGCCGCGACAGTGCGTCAGCCGATCTATGGCCTGCTGCTCGGCAACGCGCTGATGATCGGGCTGGTGCTGCTGCTACGCCTGCACGCCATCGCCGCGCTTCCCGATGGCAGGCTCCCCGACATCGGCTTCATCGACGAGATGGGCTGGCTGATGGTGTGGGGCACGACGCTGCTCTTCGTCGACGCCATCCTGATCATCCTGCTCTATGAAAAGCTTGGGCGCTACCTGCGCAGGGCACGGTTCGCGCGCATCCTGATTTCGGTCGCTTGCGTGCTCACCTTCGATCAGGTCGGGTTCTTCACCGCGCTGCATTTCGTTGCCGGCGCGCCGATCGCGGTCTTTTTCGGTGGCTGGTTTGCCAAGATGGCGGCGGCGCTGGCCTTCAGCGGCATGCTCGTGGCCTATCTCAGATGGTTCGAAGCCCGGGAGATTTCGGTGCCGCGCGGGCTGACCGACATCTTCGACACGCTGACCTATCGCGAGCGCTACGAAGCCCTGGTCGAACATGTCGGCCGTGACGGCCTCACCGGCCTGCTGCATCGGGGGCGCTTCGACAGCGACGGTGAAGCCGCGGTTCAGGCCAGCCTGCGCACGGCCAGGCCACTCAGCCTGCTGATCATCGATGTCGACCACTTCAAGTCGATCAACGACCGTTTCGGCCATGCCGAAGGCGACAAGGTGCTGAAAGCCGTTGCGGCATTGCTTGGCGAAATGGCTGGTGCCGAGGACCAGGTGTTCCGGATCGGCGGCGAGGAATTCGCCATCCTCTGCTCGCGTCCGCACTCGGTCGCCAGGCTGTTTGGCGAAAGCATCCGCAACGCGATCAAGACGTCAGCCACCACCAGCCGCTTCGAGCTGACCGTCAGTGCCGGCGTTTCCAGCGTCAGCGAAACGACCCGTAGCCTTGCCGATATCTTCGCGCTCGCCGACCAGCGCCTCTACAAGGCCAAGTCGACCGGACGCGATCGCGTGGTCGGCGAACCCGTTGGCCATGAGGCCGATACTGCTGTTGCATGGGCGAAGCCCGCGCGACTGTAAGTGTTGTTCTTGCTACGACTTCATTTGCCGCCGAATGCCTGGCGCCCTCGCCGAATGATGCGCGACGCAGGATAGCACCCCCCTCGCAAGCGAGACGACAGTCCCTGCCGGCTTGCTGGACTCCACGCCCCGTACCTACTGGAACCCGATCGCGTCGACGGTGCCTGTCGGGCAACCGGCCTTGTTGGTCGGCACCGAAGCCAGCAACAGGTCCTTGAGCGAACTGTCGGGGCCGATCGGGCCGGCAAGGCCGAGCGTCAGTTCGCCGATCAGCCGCCGGCCGCTCGACGGATCGATGACGCAGGACACGCGCACGCGGTCGCCTGCCCCAGCGCCGAAGGCAGCGTCAAAGGCACCGCGGATCTGGTCCGCCGTCAGCTTGCCGCCGATGTTCTTGGCAAAGAGGTCACGCACCGGCGAGCTGTTCACCGCACGCATCAGGTTGAGCGCGTCGGAGAAGTATTCCTGCTGGCTCTTGCCGTAGCAGGTGCCGTGCTTGATCCATTCATGCCGCTCGAGCTGGGAAGCCGTACCCGGCATCACCTGGTCGAGTTCCTTGCGGGTGTTGGCATCCAGGTTGACCGGCGGCAGATCCTTCCAGTGGGCGGGATTGTCGTTGGCCTTGTCGCCTGCCGTCACCTGGCAATAGAAATTGCCGCTCGGTTGCGGCCACAGGCCGTGCAGGGTGAAATGCGTCGCGTCGAAATCGTTCGCGCTCTGCGCCCTGCATTCTGTCTTGCTCGACTTGGTCTCGCAAAAGGCCGGTTGCCAGCTCAGGGCGAAGACATAGTCGGGCTTGCCCGAGGCGGATGTCGCCGGCTTGCCCTGCCCGCCCGGCGCGGCCGGCACTGTCGCGGCGCTGCTGCCGGACACATGGCCGCAACTGACCTTCACCCAGCGGCGCTCCGGATTGGCGCCCGGCACCAGGATGAGATAGTGCGTCGGCGCATCCTTGTTGCCGGCGAGCAGCTGATAGCCCTGCCCGGCATCGGTCGAGACATTGCCTGGATTCTTGCCGTTCTTGATGGCTTGCGTTGCCGGACAGGCAGCGTCGGCAACGAAGGTGCCGCTCAGCTTGACGTCGGCATGCGCAGCACTGGCCAGCGATGCCGCCAGCATGGCCAATCCGAAAACAAAACCAATGCGCATATGGAATCCCCGGCTGAAGAAGTGGGCGACAGACTGAAGCTGTCTCCGTGTCAGAATTGCGATATTTCGCCGGTCAAACGCAAGAAACATCGTCGCGCAAAAGCAACCGTGGCGGATTGACGCAAAACCGGCGCCGGCGCAAACAATGCCTGCGCCGCGAAGGTCGGCGGAACCTGGAGACCGAGCGGCATGTCATTCAGCCAGCAGCGCGTGGTTCGCTCGCCGACCGGTGCCGATCTCAATCTTTTCGTCAAGCTGGCCGATGGCCGCCCACGCGCGGTCATCCAGATCAATCACGGATTGGCCGAACACGCCGCGCGCTACGCCCGCTTTGCTGATTTCCTTGGGGAACGCGGCTTCCATGTCTATGCGCACGACCACCGTGGCCATGGCGCTACAAAGGCTCCCGACGCACCGCTCGGCAGGTTCGCCGACAAGGACGGCCCTGCCAAGGTGATCGCCGATGTCGATGCCATTCATGATCTGATCGCCAACGAACAGCCAAACCTGCCGGTCATCCTTTTCGGCCATTCGATGGGTGCGTCCGTGGCGCTGAACTTCCTGTTGCGCCACTCTGCTCGCGTCCACGCCGCCGCCATCTGGAACGGCAATTTCTCGGCCGGCCTGCTCGGACAGGTAGCGCTCGGCATCCTCGCCTGGGAGCGGTTCCGGCTCGGCTCCGACGTCCCGTCGCGCATACTGCCCAGGCTGACCTTTCAGGCCTGGGGCAAGGCGGTGCCCAACCACCGCACATTGTTCGACTGGCTGTCGCGCGACGAGGCCGAAGTGGCGAAATACATCGCCGATCCGCTGTGCGGCTGGGATGCCTCGGTATCGATGTGGCGCGATGTCGTCGGTATGGCGCTCAACGGCGGCAAGGATGCCGGCTTTGCCGGGATGCGGCGCGATCTGCCTGTCGGCATCGTCGGCGGCGAGAAGGACCCCGCTTCGGATTACGGCAAGGCGATCGGCCACCTCGCGAAACGCATGCGCGCGATGGGCTTTTCGAATCTCGTTTCAAAGGTTTACGCCGACACCCGCCACGAAAGCCTGAACGAGGTGAATCGCGACGTCATCATGGCCGATTTCGCCGCCTGGGCCGACGGTGTGCTGAAATCGTGACCCGGTCACGCGGCGCGTCTCTTCTTCGAGCCGGTACGTTGGCCTATCGCAAGGGCCGTGACAGCCACTGCCGGGCTTGATAGAGGCTCTGCTTTCGCAGCAATCACGGTGATTGCGGCAACCACGGTGATTTATGGCCGAACCCCCGCTGAAAGGCGTCCGCGTCGTCGAACTCGCCCGCATCCTTGCCGGGCCGTGGGCCGGGCAATTGCTTGCCGATCTCGGCGCCGACGTCATCAAGGTCGAAAGTCCCGATGGCGGCGACGACACCCGCAAATGGGGGCCACCCTTCGTCATCGGCAAGGACGGCGAGAACCTGTCGGCCGCCTATTACCATTCCTGCAACCGCGGCAAGCGCTCCATCGCCATCGATTTCTCGACGCCGGAGGGCGCCGAGACGGTGCGCCGGCTGGTCGCCACGTCGGATGTGCTGATCGAGAACTTCAAGCTCGGCGGTCTGAAGAAATACGGGCTCGACTACGACAGCCTGCGCAAGATCAACCCGCGCCTCGTCTATTGCTCGATCACCGGCTTCGGCCAGGATGGGCCCTACGCGCCGCGCGCCGGCTACGACTTCATCATCCAGGCCATGGCCGGCATGATGTCGATCACCGGCGAGGTCGGCCGCGAGCCGCAAAAGGCCGGCGTCGCCATTTCGGATATCTTCACCGGTCTTTATTCCGTCATCGCCATCCAGGCCGCGTTGCGCCATGCCGAACGGACCGGCGAGGGTCAGCACATCGACATGGCGCTGTTCGACACCCAGATCTCGGCGCTCGGCAACCAGAACCTGAATTATCTCGTCTCCGGCAAGTCGCCGGTCCAGATGGGCAACGCGCACATGAACATCGCGCCTTACGAGGTGGTGCCGGTCAGGGATGGCCACATCATCCTGGCGGTCGGCAATGACGGCCAGTTCGCCAAATTCTGCGCTGCCGTCGGGTTGGACGATTTGCCGGCCAATCCCGATTTCGCCACCAATCCGGCCCGGGTCGCCAACCGGGTAAAGCTGCGCGAACACGTGATCGAGGCGCTGAAGACTATCGATCGTGATCCGCTGCTGGCAAGACTGGAGGCGGCAGGCGTGCCGGCGAGCCCGATCAACACGATCGGCCAGATGTTCGCCGACCCGCAGACGATCGCGCGCGGCATGCGGCTCGACCTCGACGACGGCCACGGCAATCTCCTGCCTTCGGTGCGCGCGCCGATGGTCATGTCGGGCACGCCGCTGGTCTATGAGCGCCCCTCGCCGCGCCTGGGCGAACACACCGAAGAAATCCTTGCCGAACTGGAGAGGTCCAAGAAATGAAGACCGGCGGACAGCTGATCGTCGACGCACTCGAAGCCAATGGCAGCGACCGTATCTATTGCGTGCCCGGAGAATCCTACCTCGCGGTGCTCGACGCGCTGCACGACTCACCGATCCGCACCATCGTCTGCCGCCAGGAAGGCGGTGCGGCGATGATGGCCGACTGTCATGGCCGCCTGACCGGCAAGCCCGGCATCTGCTTCGTCACGCGCGGCCCCGGCGCGACCAACGCGTCGGCCGGCATCCACATCGCCATGCAGGATTCGATTCCGGTCATCCTGTTCATCGGCCAGGTTGCCAGCCACGCCAAGGAGCGCGAAGCCTTCCAGGAGGTCGACTACAAGCGCTTTTTCGGCGACATCGCGAAATGGGTGGTCGAGATCGACGACGCCTCGCGTATCCCTGAATTCGTCACCCGCGCCTTCGCGGTGGCGACATCGGGCCGTCCCGGTCCCGTGGTCATCTCGCTGCCAGAAGACATGCTGACCAGTGTCGTCGAAGCGCCCGCTGCCCTGCCGCACACGCCGGTCGAAACACGGCCGGGCGAAGCTGAACTCGATGCGCTGGAAAAGCTGCTCGGCAAGGCCAAGCGGCCTTTCGTCATCCTTGGCGGCACGCGCTGGGACGCCGAGGCCGTGGCACGGATGCGAACGATTGCCGAGGCGTGGTCCCTGCCCGTCGGCTGTTCCTTCCGCCGCCAGATGCTGTTCGACCATCTGCATCCGAATTATGCCGGCGATGTCGGCATCGGCATCAATCCGAAACTGGCGACGGCGATCAAGCAGGCCGATCTCGTGCTGCTCATCGGTGGCCGCATGGGCGAGATGCCGTCCTCCGACTACACGCTCCTGAAGAGCCCCTACCCCGACCAGGCGCTGGTCCATATCCATGCCGACGCCGGCGAGCTCGGCCGTGTCTATCGGCCGGCACTGGCGATCAACGCCTCGCCCGCCGCTTTCGTCGAAGCCTTCGCCAGGCGCAAGCCGGCCTCGGCACCCGTCTGGGCGGCCGAGACGCCAAGGCTGCATGCCGCCTATCTCGACTGGTCGACGCCGCCGGAAAGCGGTCCAGGTTCAGTCCAGATGGGGCCGATCATGAACTATCTGGAAAAGATGCTGCCCGACGACGCCATCCTCACCAATGGCGCCGGCAACTACGCCACCTGGGTCCATCGTTTCCATCGCTTCCGCCGCTTCGCCACCCAAGGAGCGCCGACCTCGGGCTCGATGGGCTATGGCACCCCTGCCGCGGTCGCCGCGAAAGGACTGTTTCCGGACCGGACCGTGGTCGCCTTCGCCGGCGACGGTTGCTTCCTGATGAACGGGCAGGAATTCGCCACCGCCGTGCAATATGACCTGCCGATCATCGTTGTCGTCGTCAACAACGGCATCTACGGCACTATCCGCATGCACCAGGAGCGCGAGTATCCCGGCCGCGTCGTCGCCACCGATCTCAAGAACCCCGACTTCGCGGCCTTGGCCCGCGCCTATGGCGGCCATGGCGAAACGGTCGAGAAGACGGCGGACTTCGCTCCGGCCTTCGAGCGCGCCCGCGCCAGTGGCAAGCCTGCGATCGTCGAGATCAGGCTCGACCCGGAGGCGATCACGCCAACCCGGACGATGACGCAGATTCGCGACAAAGCGTAAGAAAAAGGGGCGGTTGCCCGCCCCTTGCGTTGTGGCTTCCCTACATCGCCTTTTCGATCTGGCCGCGGATCTCGCCGTCCTTGTTGGCGGCGGTGTGAACGTTGACGTAATATTTGCCGGCCTCCAGGTCAGCCGCCTGCGCATCGGTCAAGACAGCCGAACCCTTGATCGGGCTCTTGATCTTCTTGAACGGGATTACCGGTCCGGCGTTCTCACCCACCGCCGCCGGGCCGTGAATGTGCCCAGCCACCGCCGGCCCGCTTAGACCGGAATATTTGACGTTCCAGCTGAGCTTCTTCTTGGCGGTGTCGAACGTGAATGTGGCTGTTCCCTTGCCTTTCGTGGTGACGGGCGGGTTTTGCTGGCTCCCGTCGAGCGTCGCCTTGAATTTTTCCATGTCGGCCAAGGCCGGCGAGGCAAGGAAGATGGCAGCAGAGACGGCAAGTGCCGAAACGATCGGCGAAAAGGAATGCATGCGCATTTTAGAAACCTCCGTTGGATGTGACACCCTTGCGGCCCCCCAGCCGCAAGGATGTATCAGCACAACGGGCGGCTGGCCAAAAGTATCCGTGGGCGCACGCATATGTGATGACCAATGGAATAAAGAGACGGTCGCCCGCCTCTCCCGAGATCATCCATCAACGCCTCGACTTGACTAGCGAAAGGCCGTGGTCAGACGGCGGCCAGCGCCTGCGTGAGATCAGCGATCAGGTCGTCGGGGTGTTCGACGCCGATGGACAGCCTGACCGTGGTCTCAAGCACGCCGATGCGCTGGCGCACGTCGAAGGGAATGCCCGAATGGGTCATGGCCGCCGGGTGACTGGCCAGCGATTCCGTTCCGCCGAGGCTCACCGCCAGCTTGAAGATCTGCAATCCGTTGAGAAAGGCGAAAGCCGCCTTCTGCCCGCCCCTGATATCGAAAGAGAATGTCGAGCCGGCGCCGCTGCATTGCATCCGGTAAACGCGACCCGCCGGTGTATCCGCGCCCAGGAACGGCAGATAATGCACCTTCTCGACCTTGGCATGATCGCGCAGGAATTCGGCGACGAGGCGCGCATTGTCGTTGGCCCGCTCCATGCGGATCGACAACGTCTCCAGCGAGCGGCCGAGCATCCAGCAGGAATGCGGGTCGAGTTGCGTCCCGATCGCGCCGCGCAGCGCCTTGATCGGCTTGGTGACCGCCTTGCTTCCCATGGCGGCGCCGGCGATCAGGTCGGAATGACCGCCGACATATTTGGTCAGCGAATAGACGGAGACATCGGCGCCGTGCTCGATGGGCCGCTGGAATACCGGGCCGAGCAGCGTGTTGTCGCAGACGACAATCGGCGTCGAACCTTGGCCCGCGCCGATCTCGTCGGCGATCCTGCGCATCAGCGCGATATCGACCAGGCTGTTGGTCGGATTTGACGGCGTCTCGATCAGGATGACCGAAACGCGGCCCTTCGCGATGGCGGCGTCGGCGGCCGCGCGCACCGCCGTCTCATCGACACCGTCCGCGAAGCCGGCAGCGCCGATGCCGAAGCCGGAAAGCGTGCGCGTCAAAAGCGTCTCGGTGCCGCCATAAAGCGGCTGCGAATGCAGGATGACGTCGCCCGGGCGAGCATAGGCGAGCAGCGTCGTCGCGATCGCCGACATGCCGGATGAAAACAGGATGCAGGCATCCGTCCCCTCGTAGATCGCCAGCCGGTCCTCGACGATCTCGCTGTTGGGATGGTTGAAGCGCGAATAGACCAGACCGGAGGCGGTGCCAGTTGGAGGCTCCTTGCGGCCGGACGTGTAGTCGAAGAAGTCGCGTCCCTCTTCGGCCGATTTGAACACGAAGGTCGAGGTCAGGAACACCGGCGGCTTGACCGCGCCCTCCGAAAGCTGCGGATCGAAGCCATAGCTCAGCATCAGCGTCTCCGGATGGAGCTTGTGGTTGCCGATATGGGTTTTCGACGGGCGTGGCGCGGTCATGGTTTTCCTGCCTTTCGAGGAGTGTCGCGTGGCAATTTATGCGATCCCGATCAGCCAGTCCTTGCTATTCTTGGGCTCGCATGGCTGCATTCTCGCAACAAATTGCCTGGAGAGACCGAAAGTGCAGCAGAAGATAGCCGACGATTTCGACCGCAAGATCCTGCGTGAACTGCAGGCCGACGCCCGCATCACCAACAACGAGCTTGCCGAGCGCATCGGCCTGTCGCCGTCGCCCTGCCTGAGGCGCGTGCGGCGGCTGGAGGAGACGGGCGTGATCAGGGGCTACACCACGCTGGTCGATCCGGCCGCCTTCGGCTGGAGCATGGTCGCCATCGCCACCATCCGGCTCGGTCGCCAGAACGAGGACGAGATCGTCATGTTCGAGGACGCGATCCGCGGCTGGGAAGAAGTGCTGGAATGCCACCTCGTCACCGGTTCGCGCGACTATGTGCTGAAAGTGGTGACAGGCAGCCTCGAACAATACGAGCGCTTCATCAAGGAAAAGATCGCGCGCCTGAAATGCGTCGCCTCGATCGAAACCAGCTTCGTCATGAACACCATAAAGGAACGGCGCCTCTGACACTTGGCCAGAGGCGCCGTTCTCAAGATCGAGATGTTGCCTGTCAGGCTTACTTGACTGCCTTGTCGGTGATGGCGGTGGTATAAGCGCCCTTCGGCTCCTTGGTGATGATCTTCTGGTCGAGCAACGCCTTGGCGGTGCGCTCGTAGGTCACCGGGTCGAGCTTGCCGTCGGCATTGTCGATCAGCTTGGCGACTTCGCTCATCATGCGCTTCTGATGGTTCTCGTCCTGGCCGCCACCGTCCATGACGATGCCTGCTGCCTCGTCATTGTTGTCGATGGCGTATTTCCAGCCCTTCATCGAGGCACGTACGAAACGCACCATCTTGTCCTCGAAGGCCGGATCCTTGAGCTTGTCTTCCGACGCATAGAGCCCGTCCTCGAGCAGGTCGTTGCCCATCGCCGAATAGTTGAACACGGTCAGCTGTTCCGGCTTGTAGCCGGCATCGATCAGCTGCCAGTACTCGTTGTAGGTCATGACCGAGATGCAATCCGCCTGCTTCTGGATCAGCGGCTGCACGTCGAAGCTCTGCTTGAGAACGGTGACGCCATCCGGGCCGCCATCGGTCTTGAGGCCAAGCTTGTTCATCCAGGCGTAGAACGGATATTCGTTGCCGAAGAACCAGACACCGAGTGTGTGGCCCTTGAAGTCGGCTTCGGTCTTGATCGGGCCGTCCTTCGGGCAGACCAGCTCCATGCCGGCCTTCTTGAACGGCTGGGCGATGTTGACCAGCGGCACGCCCTTTTCGCGCGCGGCCAGCGCGCCGCCCATCCAGTCGACGATGACATCGGCGCCGCCGCCGGCGATCACCTGCTCGGGCGCGATATCGGGGCCGCCCGGCTTGATGTCGACGTCGAGACCCTCGGCCTCATAGAAACCCTTGGCCTTGGCGACGTAGTAGCCGGCAAACTGGGCCTGCGTGACCCATTTCAGCTGCAACGTCACCTTGTCGGCGGCCATCGCCTGGAACGCGGCAAGCGACATCGCGCCGGCCAGAACAGGAATAACAAGTCTTTTCATGTTTTTACCCTCTGAAGTTAGCACCCTTAAACCCACCGCCCCTATCCACCACGGACAGAGGGATGCCAAAACGTGACGGCTCTTTCGACGAGAGCGACCACGCCATAAAAGACCGAACCCGCAAGTGCTGCAACTGCGATTTCGGCCCAGACCATGTCGATGTTCATCCGCCCGACCTCGGTCGAGATGCGGAAGCCCATGCCGACGACAGGCGTGCCGAAGAACTCGGCGACGATGGCGCCGATCAGCGCCAGCGTCGAGTTGATCTTCAGCGCGTTGAAGATGAAAGGGGCGGCGGCCGGCAGCCTGAGCTTCAGCAGCGTCTGCCAGTAGCCCGACGCATAGGTGCGCATCAGGTCGCGCTCCATATGGCCGGAAGCGGCAAGCCCGGCGACCGTGTTCACCAGCATCGGGAAGAAGGTCATGATGATGACCACCGCCGCCTTGGACTGCCAGTCGAAGCCGAACCACATGACCATGATGGGCGCCACGCCGATGATCGGCAGCGCCGAGACCATGTTGCCGATCGGCAAAAGCCCCCGCCGCAGGAACGGCACGCGGTCGGCGAGCACGGCTGTGATGAAGCCGGCGCCGCTGCCGACGATGTAGCCGAAGATCACAGCCTTGAAGATGGTCTGCCGGACATCGGCGCCGAGCACCGGCAGCGAACTGGCGATGCGCGCGCCGATGGCGCTTGGCGGCGGCAACAGGATGAAGGGGATGCCAGCGCCGCGCGTCATCGCTTCCCAGAGGATCAGGATCCAGGCGCCGAAGATGGTCGGGATGACCAGGCGCAGCGCGCTCCGGGCCCAGCTCGCCATCGGCCGAAGCCCCGACAGCACGGCCACGCAGCGCCAGCCAAGCAGCCAGGCAGCCGTAAGCAGCAGGAAATACGGTGCCCGCGCCAGACCTTCGAAGCCGGTGATGCCACCAATCAGCAGCCAGGCTACCAGATGCGCGCCGATGAAAAGCACGACAGCTTCGACGACGGACGGTATTCTGGCCATCGAGATCAAGGCCGCGAGAAGCAGTGCGCCGAAGATCAGCCAGTTCGTCGCCGCATAAGGATATATCAACGTCCCCGCGGGCTGCGCCAGCGGATCCACCTTTGGCGCCGCGATCGCGCCAAGCGCTAGTCCGGCCACGCACAGCACGATTGCCAACACCGCTTGCCAGGAGGGTTTCAACCAGCTCATGCCGGCCTCCCGCCCATGGCGCGATCGACGATGCGGCCGGCAATGCCGACCACCATGACCAGAAGTGCCGCCACCACCGAGCCTGCAACCAGAGCCGACCAGATGTCGATGGACTGGCTGTAATAGGCGCCGGCCAGCAGCTTGGCGCCGATGCCGGCGACCGCGCCGGTCGGCAGTTCGCCGACAATGGCGCCGACGAGGCTCGCCGCCACCGCCACCTTCATCGAGGTGAACAGGAATGGCACCGAGGCCGGCACGCGCAACTTCCAGAAGGTCTGCGCGCCGCTGGCATTGTAGGTATGCATCAGGTCGAGATGCATGATCTCGGGCGAGCGCAGGCCCTTCACCATGCCCACCGTCACCGGGAAGAACGACAGATAGGTCGAGATCATCGCTTTCGGGATCAGGCCGGTGATGCCGATCGCCGCCAGCACGACGATGATCATCGGCGCCACCGCCAGGATGGGAATGGTCTGCGAGGCGATGATCCACGGCATCAGGCTGCGGTCGAGCGTCGCAACATGCACGATGCCCACTGCAATGATGATGCCCAGCGCCGTGCCGAAAGCAAAGCCGAGCAGCGTCGACGACAGCGTCACCCAGGCGTTGTAGACGAGGCTGCGGTTCGAGGTGACGCTGCGCAGGAAGGTGTTTTCGAAGAAGTTCACCGCCACCTGGTGAGGCGCCGGCAGCGTCGGCTTCGGCTGCGACAGCGTCTTGCCGATGAATTCGCTCAAGGCAGGCGTTTCATTGGCGCGACGGTCGAGATCGCGTTGGAACGGCGTGTTGAGAATGACGGCGAAAACGTACCAGAGGACGACCACGCCAGCGAGAATCGAGGTAACGGGAATGAGCTTGTCGCGGAAGGAGTCCATCAGCAGGCCTCGCCGGCGAGGCGCCCTCCTCTCCCCAACGGGGAGAGGGTGGCCGGAGCGAAGCGGAGGTCGGGTGAGGGGGTAGAAATCTTTCCGTCGAGGCAAGCCAACATCGTATCCAGGACCGCTCGACGTTCGGCCAAAACCTCATGGTTCCAGAACTGGAGAACCGAATAACCTTGTCCGTTCAGCCAAGCTGTCCTGGCAGGGTCGGTAGGAGAATCTGTGTGCTGACTGCCATCAAGTTCGACAATCAGGCCCTTCTCGCGACAAACGAAATCCGCGATGAAAGATCCGAGCGGCACTTGCCTCACAAATTTGTAGCCGTTGAGATGACGTCCTCTCAGTTCCCCCCAAAGCCGATACTCAGCTTCGGTCTCGTCAAACCCCAGTTTTCGGGCGCGAGCGGTTGCCCCGACATTTCTTTTGGTCGGATCTGTCGGCGCCGCCCCCTCACCCGACCTCCGCTTCGCTCCGGCCACCCTCTCCCCGTTGGGGAGAGGAGGAACTTCGTCCTTCCATCCCTCAATCATCGTAGCTGTGCCCTGCCCTGAGGCCATCACGCACCCGCGCCGCGATCGCCAGGAACTCCGGCGTCTCGCGGATGTCGAGCGGCCGCTCCTTCGGCAGCGTCGATTCGATGATGTCGCTGACCCGGCCCGGCCGCGGTGACATGACGACGATCCGCGTCGAGAGATAGACGGCTTCGGGAATGGAGTGGGTAACGAAGCAGATCGTCTTGTTCGTTCGTCCCCACAGTTCCAGCAATTGCTCGTTGAGATGGTCGCGCACGATCTCGTCCAAGGCGCCGAACGGCTCGTCCATCAGCAGGAGGTCGGCGTCGAAGGCCAGCGCGCGGGCGATCGAGGCGCGCTGCTGCATGCCGCCCGACAGCTGCCAGGGATATTTCTTCTCGAAGCCGGACAGGTTCACGAGGTCGAGCGTGCGTTTGATGCGCTCCGCCCGCTCGGCCTTGGACAGGCCCATGATCTCGAGCGGCAGCCCGACATTGCGTTCGATGGTGCGCCAGGGAAACAGGGCCGCGGCCTGGAAGACATAGCCATAGGCGCGCTTCTCGCGCGCCTGTTCGGGTGTCATGCCGTTGACCGAAATCGTCCCCGAGGTCGGCTTCTCCAGATCCGCGATGACGCGCAGCAAGGTGGTCTTGCCGCAGCCCGAAGGCCCGATGAAGGAGACGAACTCACCCTTGCCGATGGTCAGATCGACATTGGACAGCGCCTGTACCGGCCCGTCATTGGTCTGGAAGGTGAGGCCAAGTCTGCTTGCCGCGACGACGGCTGGCGAAATTCCAGTCATCGGCTGCCGCCTGCCCGTTCCCGCCCCTGCGGCGCCGTCCGGATTCCGATTGCTTTTATAGCGATGTTGTTTTCCACTCGCCCAGTCCCATTGGTCTTGTCCCACTCGAATCGACGCCCGGAGTTCCCCGATGTCGCCCAAACCCACTTGTCATCTTATCCGCCCTGAAAGCACTTATGAAGGCAAACAGGGTTTGACCTATTTCGCCGGCATCGCCACGGAATCGGTCGGCTCCTCCGGCATCTGCATGCACGTGCTCACCATGCCGCCCGGCGCCCGCGCCAAGGCGCATCTGCACGAGAACCATGAAACGGCGATCTATGTGCTCTCCGGCGAGGTCCATACCTGGTATGGCGACCGGCTCGAGCACCACATCGTCGTCAAGGCCGGTGACCTCTTCTACATTCCTGCCGGCGTCCCGCATTTGCCGGCCAATCTGAGCAACGCCCCGTCTTCGGCCGTCATTGCCCGCACCGATCCCAACGAACAGGAAAGCGTCGTCCTGCTGCCGGAACTGGATGCGCTGGTCGCCTGAGGTCGACGCAAAGGCTCGAGCCGTCATTTGCACCGAGAGACTTCGCCCATGACGTTGCCGTCCTCATCGGCGATCACCAATCTCTTGGCGTTCTTGGCGCTCTTCCTGATGGTGAACTGGCCGGGCGTCTCACCCTCCTCGCCCTCCGCCTGGCAACTGGCCTTCACCACCAGCGACCCGTCGGCCTGGACCTTCTTTTCGGTGAAGGTGCAAGCGCTCGCCACCGTGACGAATGCCTCGCTGGTCAGAAGCAGCATGTCCTCGGCATAGACCTGCTGGCCGTTCTTGTTGATGCAGCCGGACTTGTTGCCATAGGGCTTGGACAGATCGATGCCGGCAGCCGACGCATGGCCGGCGGCCAGGACAAGAAGAGCTGTTGATAAGAGCCCCGCGCGCCTCATCATCAAACCCCGGTCGCCGGAATGCCGGTGCGTTCCACCTTGCGCGGCGCGGTGATGTCCTTCCACGTCGACAGCGCCCGGTTGACCGCCGCATTGGGTTCGCGGCCGACGAATTCGCCATGACCGGGCTTGGCCTTGACCTCGGCTTCCTGGATCGACAGTTCGCCGCGCGAGAAGACGAAGCGCGGCAGGCCGGTGACCTCGAACCCTTCGAAGACATTGTAGTCGATCACCGACTGCTGCTTCTTGGCCGAGATCTTCTTCTTGCGCTTCGGATCCCAGACGATGATGTCGGCATCGGCACCTTCGACGATGGCGCCCTTCTTCGGATACATGTTGAGGATCTTGGCGATGTTGGTCGAGGTCACCGCGACGAACTCGTTCATCGTCAGCCGGCCGGTGTTGACGCCCGTGGTCCACAGCACCGGCAAACGGTCTTCCAGGCCGCCTGTGCCGTTGGGGATCTTGGTGAAATCGCCGACACCGTTGCGCTTCTGGCTGGTGGTGAAGGCGCAATGGTCGGTCGCCACCACTTGCAGCGACCCCGCCTGCAGGCCCGCCCACAGCGAATCCTGATGCAATTTGTTGCGGAAGGGCGGGCTCATCACGCGGCGCGCCGCATGGTCCCAATCCTTGTTGAAATATTCGCTCTCATCCAGCGTCAGGTGCTGGATCAGCGGTTCGCCGAACACCCGCATGCCCTTCTGGCGCGCCCGGCGGATGGCCTCATGGCTCTGCTCGCACGAAACATGCACGACATAGAGCGGCACGCCGGCCATGTCGGCGATCATGATGGCGCGATTGGTCGCCTCGCCTTCCACCTCCGGCGGACGCGAATAGGCGTGCCCCTCCGGACCGTTGTTGCCGGCGGCGAGCAGTTTCTGCGACAGGGCTGCGACCACGTCGCCATTCTCGGCATGCACCAAGGGAAGCGCGCCAAGGTCGGCGCAGCGCTGGAACGACGCATACATCTCGTCGTCGTCGACCATCAGCGCACCCTTGTAGGCCATGAAGTGCTTGAACGAGGTGATGCCCTTGTCGACGACGGTGGCCATCTCGTCGAACACCTGCTTGCCCCACCAGGTGATCGCCATGTGGAAGGAGTAGTCACAGGACGCCTTCGAGGTCTTGTTGTCCCACATCTGCAAGGCCTCTAACAGCGATTGCTGCGGCGCCGGCAGGCAGAAATCGACGACCATCGTCGTGCCGCCGGCAAGCGCCGCACGCGTGCCGGATTCGAAATCATCGGCCGAATAGGTGCCCATGAACGGCATTTCGAGATGGGTGTGCGGGTCGATGCCGCCCGGCATGATGTAACAGCCAGTGGCATCGAACTCGTGGTCACCGTGCAGATCCGAACCGATGGCGACGATCTTGCCGTGGCTGAACAGCACGTCGGCCTTCCAGGTGCGATCGGCGGTGACGATGGTGCCGTTCTTGATGACTTTGGTCATTTTTCTTGTTCCCTTGTTCTCTTCGCGCTTCTTTGTGAGCGGCGTTTGGAATGCAGATTTCTAGGCTCACTCCACGATGACAGCTGTCTCCACCACCGCGTGGAACAGCACGTCGGCACCCGCCGAGGCCCACTCCTTGGAGATCTCCTCGGCCTCGTTGTGAGACAGGCCGTCGACGCAGGGGCACATCACCATCGCGGTCGGCGCGACGCGGCTGATCCAGCAGGCATCATGGCCGGCGCCGGAGACGATGTTGCGGTGCGTGTAACCGAGCCGTTCGGCGGCATCGCGAATGGCCTTGACGCAGCCCTTGTCGAAGGTCACCGGATCGAAATGGCCGACCTGCTCGATCTTGTACTGGATGTCCAGCGCCTCGCAGATCGTGTCGATGCCTTCGCGGATGCGGCCATCCATCGCATCCAGCACTTCCTTCTCTGGCGAGCGGATGTCGATGGTAAAGACGGTGCGGCCGGCGATGATGTTGCGCGAGTTCGGATAGACCTCCATGTGGCCAACCGCGCCGACGGCGTCGGGCTGGTAGTCCATGGCGATCTCGTGCACCAGCTCGATCACCCGCGCCATGCCAAGCCCGGCATTGCGGCGCTTGGGCATCGGTGTCGAACCTGTGTGCGCCTCCTTGCCGGTCAGCGTCACCTGCAGCCATTTCAGCCCCTGGCCATGGGTGACGACGCCGATGTCGATGCCTTCGTCCTCGAGGATCGGCCCCTGCTCGATATGCAGTTCGAAGAAGGCGTGGATTTGGCGCGCGCCCACCTTCTCGGTGCCCTTCCAGCCAATGCGCTCCAGTTCCTCGCCGAATTTCTTGCCGTCCTTGTCGACATGTTCGTAGACATCGGCCTGGTCGAGCACGCCGGCGAACACGCCGGACGCCATCATCGCCGGCGCAAAGCGCGCGCCCTCCTCGTTGGTCCAGTTGGTGACGACGATCGGATGCTTGGTCTTGATGCCGAGATCGTTGAGCGAGCGCACCACTTCCAGCCCGCCGAGCACGCCGAGCACGCCGTCATACTTGCCGCCGGTCGGCTGCGTATCGAGATGGCTGCCGACATAGACAGGTGGCAGGCTGGGGTCGGTGCCTTCGCGGCGGGCAAACATGGTGCCCATTTCGTCGACGCCCATTTCGAGCCCGGCCACATCGCACCAGCGCTTGAACAGATGCCGGCCCTCGCCGTCCTCGTCGGTCACGGTCTGGCGATTGTTGCCGCCGGCAATGCCGGGGCCAATCTTCGCCATCTCCATTATCGAATCCCACAAACGGTCTGAATTGATTCGCAGATTCTCGCCGGGCGCGGCCATTCAAGGTCCTTCCATTTCATATCCTGGGCGGGCGGCGGTTCCCGCCGCCACCCGTCCAGGTAAGCCAGATCTAGTCTATCGAGCGCAGAACATCCCGCACATGGTCGATCAATTCGTTGATCTGGCCCTTGGTGATGATCAACGGCGGCGACAGCGCGATAATGTCGCCGGTGGTGCGGATCAGCGCACCGCGCTCGAACGCCTTGACGAAGGCCGAGAAGGCACGCTTGGTCGGCTGGCCGGCGATCGGCGCCAGCTCGATCGCGCCGATCAGGCCGATATTCCTGATATCGATGACGTTCGGCTCGCCCTTCAGCGAATGCAGCGCGTCTTCCCAATAGGGCGCCAGTTCCTCGCCACGGGTCAACAGACCCTCTTCCTTGTAGGTGTCGAGCGTGCCGAGTGCGGCCGCGCAGGCGATCGGGTTGCCCGAATAGGTGTAGCCGTGGAAGAACTCGATCATGTGCTCGGGGCCGGTCATGAAGGCGTCGTGGATTTCCTTCTTCACGAAAACCGCGCCCATCGGGATGACGCCGTTGGAGACGCCCTTGGCGGTGGTCATGATGTCGGGCGTGACGCCAAAATAGTCGGCGGCGAACGGCGTACCGAGGCGGCCAAAACCGGTGATGACCTCATCGAAGATCAACAGGATGCCATGCTTGGTGCAGATTTCGCGCAGCTTCTGCAGGTAACCCTTGGGCGGCAAGATGACGCCGGTGGAGCCGGCGACCGGTTCGACGATGACGGCGGCGATGGTCGAGGCGTCATGCAGGGCGACGATGCGCTCCAGCTCGTTGGCCAGTTCCGCGCCATGTTCCGGCACACCCTTGGTGAACGCGTTCTTCTCCGGCAGGTGCGTGTGCGGCATGTGATCGACGCCGCCCAGCAAGGTGCCGAACATCTTGCGGTTGGTGACGATGCCGCCCACCGAGATGCCGCCGAAATTGACGCCGTGATAGCCGCGCTCACGGCCGATCAGGCGGGTGCGCGAGCCCTCGCCCCTGGCGCGATGATAGGCGATCGCCATCTTCAACGCGGTCTCGACCGATTCCGAGCCGGAATTGGTGAAGAACACGTGGTCCATGCCCTTCGGCGCGAGATCGACCAGGCGGTTGGCCAGTTCGAAGACGATCGGATGGCCCATCTGGAAGGCCGGCGCATAGTCGAGCTCGGCGGCCTGATGCTGGATCGCCTCGGTGATCTTGGGCCGGCAGTGGCCGGCGTTGACGCACCACAGGCCAGCGGTACCGTCCAGCACCTTGCGGCCATCGCTCGTCGTGTAGTGCATGTCCTTGGCGGACACCATCATGCGCGGCGCCTGCTTGAACTGCCGGTTTGCCGTGAACGGCATCCAGAATGCGCTGAGATCGTTCGGCGTGACTTTCAGCCGGTTGGACATGACCAAGACTTCCCCTTGTAACTGTTTCGGTGCGTCCAACGCTTGGTCTTGGTTGCGTTTTCATGCTACGCAAATTTTTGACCGATTGGACAAACGTTAGCACCGCCCTGTCGGCGGTCAAGGGATTACTAGCGGAAATGCGGCATCGGAAGCGCGCTCCACAGCCTAAGGAAAAACTGGTCCAGAGAATTGGTCCAGATGACCGTCAACGCGAGGGCTCGCAACGGTGAACACCAGCATGGACGCCCCCCGCCGCACCCGCATCCAGCAGGAAAAGCGTGAACTCATACTCGAAGCCGCGCTCGAGGTGTTCTCCACCCATGGCTTTCGCGGCTCGACCATCGACCAGATCGCCGAAGCCGCCGGCATGTCGAAGCCGAACCTGCTCTACTACTTCCGCCGCAAGGAGGACATTCACGAGGCGCTGATGCAGCGGCTGCTCGATACCTGGCTGGCGCCGCTGCGCGAACTGGACGACATTGGCGATCCCCTGACCGAATTGCGCAGCTACATCAGGCGCAAGCTGGAAATGGCACGCGATTTTCCACGCGAGAGCCGGTTGTTCGCCAATGAGATCCTGCAAGGGGCGCCGCGCATCATGCCGCTGCTGGCCGGCGAGCTGAAAACGCTGGTCGACGAGAAGGCAGCCGTCATCAAGGGCTGGATGCGCGCCGGCAAGATCGCCAGGACCGACCCCTGGCACCTGATCTTCTCGATCTGGGCAACGACCCAGCACTATGCCGATTTCGACGTCCAGGTCCGCGCCGTGCTTGGGCCGAACCGTGGCGGCGACGGCCGTTTCGAGGACGCCGCCCGCTTCCTGGAGCAATTGTTCCTCGAGGGGCTGAAGCCGAAAAGCTGACCCCGTCCGAGGGGCTCACGCGCTGCGCCGCTCGGCCGGCAATGCATCCAGCAATGTCTGCAGCTTGGCGACCGAGTTCTGCTCGGCAAGCGGCATATAGGCGATCAGCTTCATGTCGGAGCCGTCGTCGATCGAAAAGCTCATATGCTCGAACGTCATCGCGCCAGCGATCGGATGCCTGACATGCTTCACCCCCGACAATCGGCGCGCGACGTCGCGCTGCGGCCACCAACTGCGGAACTCCGGGCTTGATCGCGTCATCAACTCGATCAGCCGCTCGAAATCCGGATCGCCGACATATCTGGCGCTTGCGGCCCGGAACGAGGCCAGCACGGTGCGCGCCAGCTGCTCCCAGTCGACCAGCAGGCGCCGGTGATGCGGACTGGTGAAGACCATGTGGACGATGTTGCGGGCGTCCCCCTCCAGCAGACCATAATCGCCGAACACCGCCACCGCCGCCGGGTTCCAGGCCAGAACATCCCAGCGCCGGCCGATCACATAGGCCGGCTGCAGGACCAGGCTTTGCAGCATGTGCAGCAAGGGGCCGTCGACCTTTTCCGGCGCCACGGCACGACGCTCCGGCTGCTGGCGGCCGGCGAGGATGAACAGATGCTGTTTTTCGGCGATGTCGAGGCGCAACGCCTCGCCGAGGGCCGTCAGAACTTCCACGGAGGGCCTAACGTCCCGCCCCTGCTCCAGCCAGGTGTACCAGGTGGTGCCGACGCCGGCGATCATCGCCACCTCCTCGCGCCGAAGCCCGGGCGTGCGCCGCCTGAGGCCGGTCGCGATGCCGGTTGCCGAGGGCGTCAGCCTTTCACGGCGCGAACGCAGGAAAGCGCCGAGCTCACGTCGGCGGCTGTCTTCAGCGGACTGATTGGGGGATCGGGAGTCCATGGGGCTTATTATAGCAGTATTGATACCAGGATAAAGTTTGAACTGTTTGGCCTGCGCCAGCTGTCCCATCTTTGGTTCGGAGCGACGAAATGGAGGCTCCGAACATGGAACTGAAAGACAAGACAATCCTCATCACCGGCTCGACCGACGGCGTCGGTCGCGTCGTGGCGCAAAGGCTGGGTGCCGCCGGAGCCCGTATCCTGGTGCACGGCCGCGATGCGGCGCGCGGCAAGGCAGCGGTTGCCGAGATCGAAGCCGCCGGCGGCAAGGCCGAGTTTCTGGTCGCCGACCTCGCCTCGCTGGCCGAGGTTCGCCGCCTCGCCGAGGCCGTGCGCGCCAGGACCGACCGGCTCGACATCCTCATCAACAATGCCGGCATCGGCACGGCAGGCCAAGGCGCCAGACGACAGGTCAGCGCCGACGGCTACGAACTGCGCTTCGCCGTCAACTATCTCGCCGGCTTCCTGCTCACCTCGGAGCTTCTGCCGTTGCTGAAGGCAAGCACACCGGCGCGCGTCGTCAACGTCGCCTCGGCTGGACAGCAGGCGATCGATTTCAGCGACGTCATGCTGACCCGTTCCTATGACGGCGTGCGCGCCTACTGCCAGAGCAAGCTGGCGCAGATCCTGTTCACCGTCGATCTGGCGGAGCAGCTGAAAGGCAGCGGCGTCACCGTCAACGCGCTGCATCCGGCCAGCTACATGAACACCACCATGGTCCGGCAGGCCGGCGTGACGCCATGGAGTTCGGTCGAGACTGGCGCCGACGCCATCGTCAATCTGGCGACCTCCCCGACCCTCGAAGGGCGCAGCGGCCTCTATTTCGACGGCTTGCGCGAATCCCGCGCCGACGCGCAGGCCTACGACGCCAGGGCAAGACAGCAATTGCGAGCCTTGAGCCTCGACCTCGTCGGCCCGGCCTCCCCGAAATCCAAGGAACAGCATTCATGACCGAGACAATCCAACACACAGTCATCATCGGCGGTTCTTCCGGCATTGGCCTCGCGACCGCGCGCAAGCTGCTTGGGCCAGGCATGAAGGTGACGATCACCGGGCGCAACCAGGACAAGCTCAACACCGCGTGGAAGAGCCTTGGCGGCGCCGCCGAGAAGTCGGCATTCGACGCTTCAAAGCCGGATGAGGTCCGCCAGTTCTTCGACAGCCTCGGTCCGTTCGATCACCTCGTGCTGGCGGCGAGCGGCGGCAAGGGCCTCGGTCCGTTCGAGACACTCGACCTTGCCGACATCGGCAGCGGCGTCGACGAGAAGGTGCGGCCGCAACTGTCCTGCCTGCAGGCCGCCTTGCCGACGCTGAACAAATCGGGATCCGTGACCTTCATATCGGCAGTGTCGGCCCAGGTCGCCATGCCTGGCGTCGCCGGCATAGGCGCCATCAACGGCATGTTGCTGACCGTGGTGCCGATCCTGGCTGTCGAGCTGAAGCCGCTGCGCGTTAACGTCGTGGCGCCGGGCGTCATCGACACACCTTGGTGGGACTTTCTGGCCGACGAGCAGCGGCAGGTGGTCTTTGCCGACTATGCCGGCAAGACCCCGGTCGGCCGCATCGGCCGCGCCGAGGACGTCGCCTCGGCGATAGCCTTCCTCGTCTCCAACGGCTTCATGACCGGCCAGGTCTTGACCTGTGACGGTGGTCTGCGGTTCGCGGCATAGGCGGCAGGTCAAATGCCGGCACGGCAGCAATCACATGAAACCGGGATTCCGGGGCAGATACTGGGACCAGTCGCCCAGATCTCGCGTTGACATCAGGACCATGGGGAGTGTGATGCGCATCCCATGGTAGACAGCGGTGCTTAGAACCCTGTCCACCGTGCCAGGGAGGAAAGCCGACACCGACGAAGACTGTGTCTCCGCCGCAAGGCTCAGTGCGGTCCTGAAGGCCGCATCAAGAATGTCAGGTTCCATGACGGCAAGCGGTCCGATGTGACCGTTGGTACCGATATAGGCGTAGCCGACGCAATCACCCCCATCGTAGAGACCGACACCTGCCGTTGCATCGTCATTGATCAGATATCGGTGATGTTTCTCACGAGAGACGCGCAGGGCCCGGCGGTCGATCCGGACAAGATCGCGCAAATGCGAGGCTGTTTCCTTGAGCGGCAGGCATCGAAGCGGCGCATACCGCAATCGACCTGTCAGGACATCCCTGGCGACGCCAAGATTGTAGATCGGAAATCGCGGGAACAATCCGTGCCGGATATAGAGACCCTGCGATACGGTATTGAAACTGAAGGTGATCAAGGCCTTGCTGGTAGCACCGGACTGCCGGGCATGGTCGAGCGTTCGTTTCAGCAGTTCATTGCCTATCCCGCTGCCCTGACGACCAGGGGATACGAACAGCTGGGCAAGAAACCACAGATCGCCGCAAACCCAACTCCAGGCAAAGCCAAGGATTTCGTCGGCGTCTTGCGCCACCCACAAACCACCGGCATCGTCCTTCAGCGAAAACGATTGGAAATTGGTGGGGCGCGAAACAGCCATGGGTCCAAAGCCATGGCGCTCGGTAAGCTCGTTGATGCTGGCAACGACAAGCTCATCAGCCCGTTCCAGATCTTGCGCGCGGGCAGGTCGATAGACGACTGACATGGGCCACCTCTAGGAAAGAAGCCGCCGGTACAGGTTAGAATGTCCGGTGCCGAAGTCAAACAGCGCCCGGCCCGCCACTGTCCCTAAAGCGACTGCGCGATCAGTGTCAGGAAACCTCCGCCCAGCGCGACATTGCCGACAAAGCCATTGATGCGGGACGCACGGTCCAGACCCTGATGGTCCCAGAAATTGTGGAACATCGGCGTCGCGACGATCAGGAACAGCACCAGCACCGCGCAGGCAATCGCGGTCCAGAGACCCGCCATCACCAACACGCTGGCAACGATCTGCAAGACGATGCCTGCCCACAGCGCCAGCCGCGCCTGCGGCACACCACGAGCGGCCATAAGCCCCGTCAGGAAGGCTGCGTTCTGGATGTTGCGCAGGCCGGCAAAAACAAAGGCGCCGCCAAGCAACAGGCGGCCAAGAAACAACACGGTCAAAGGCAAATCGGCGGGCATCAAACGCTCCCTTTGAAAACAGTTGGAGCGCCGCCTCCTCGACGGCGCTCCCACGACGATGGAAAAATCAGGCCGCCTTGGCGGCCGGCATCGGATGAATGGCCTGGAACGGGATGCACAGCCGGTTCCAGGTGTTGATCATGCCGAGCGCCACCGACAGCTTGACCAGTTCCTCTTCCGAGAAATGCTCGAGTGTACGTGCATAGAGTTCGTCCGGCACGCCATTGTTGGCGATCAGGGTCACCGCTTCGGTCCAAGCGAAGGCTGCGCGCTCACGCGGGGAAAACAGCGGCGATTCCTTCCAGGCCGCGACGAGATAGAGCCGCTGTTCGCTTTCGCCATCGCGCCGCGCCTCGCGGCTGTGCATCTCGACACAAAAGGAGCAGCCATTGATCTGCGAAGCCCTGAGCTTAATCAGGTGCAGCAGGCTCACTTCCAGGCCGCATTCGTCGACCGCCTTGTTGAGCGCCGACACCGCCTTCATGATCTCGGGCGCCTTGGCGAAAAATTGCATCCTCTGTTTCATCTTGATGTCCTTTCACATCTTTGGATTTTGTGGGGTGGAACTGGATTTCTGCGGCCGTTGATGACGCGCGACGAAGGCGCAGCTGGCGGCGAAGGACCTCGGATCGCCCTCCGCCGCGTAATCCGCCACGATGTCGGACAGCTTTGTTTCGGCGAGCGCTGCGCGATAGGCGCGCTCGGCTTTCAGCATCGCGGCATTGATGCCGCAGGGTTTGACGTAGGCTGAAGGGTCGATCTTGACCGGACCGTTGCGACGGATTTCGCCGCAGCGAAACGCCGGCTCGCGCCCTTCAACCGCCAGCACGATGTCGAGCAGCGTGATGCGCTCGGCCGGTTGTGCAAGCCGGTAACCGCCCGCCGGTCCCGAGACCGATTCCAGGATGCCCGACGCGGTCAGCATGTTGAGATGCTTCAGCAGATAGCTCGGCGATAGGCCGAAGGCCTCGGCGAGCGCCGCGCCCGGCATGGTGCTGTTGCCGTCGACGCTTGCCAGCGTGGCCGCGCAGTGGATGGCCGCTTCAACGCCCTCACCCAGCTTCATGGTGTCGATCTCCAATTCATGGATAGTTTTTATCGTGGATAATTTTCATCCGCAATAGGGAAATGCGGAAATCCACATGTTCGCGATGGCCTCACAGGGTTTGGGTTCCTCGCACCCCGCGAAGCGGGGGAGAGGTGGCCCGGCTAAGCCGGGACGGAGAGGGGGACGACCTCTACGAAGTCGGAACCGGTGATACAGGAAGCGCAGGCAAGATAAAAGGCGATCAGGAGCCTGGTGCAGGCTCCCAGTCGTCCCGAAGGCCCCCTCTCCGTCCCGGCTTCGCCGGGCCACCGCTCCCCATTGCGTGGGGAGAGGAACCCAAATTCCGCGAAGGCAGCCCTACTCCGCGGCCACCTTGGCCATCGGGTTGTTCGGATGCGTCGTCCAGTTGGCGTAGATCGGCGACACCGGCTTGCCGGTGCGCTGGTCCATCACGCCCGCCGCCAGCGGCTCCATGGTGATGCAGTTCTCGACCGGGCAGACATTGACGCACAGATTGCAGCCGACGCATTCGGCCTCGATCACCTCGAAGTGCCTGACGCCGTCGACCATGCTGGTGATCGCCTGGTGCGAGGTGTCCTCGCAGGCGATGTGGCAGCGGCCGCACTTGATGCAGGCGTCCTGGTCGATATGCGCCTTGGCGACATAGTTGAGGTTGAGATACTGCCAGTCGGTGACGTTTGGCGTGGCGCGGCCGACAATGTCGTCGAGCGAGGCATGGCCCTTCTCGTCCATCCAGTTTTCCAGGCCGGCGATCATCTCCTGCACGATCTTGAAGCCGTAGGTCATCGCCGCCGTGCACACCTGCACATTGCCGGCGCCGAGCGCCATGAATTCGGCCGCGTCACGCCAGGTGGTGATGCCGCCGATGCCGGAGATCGGCAGCCCATGCGTTTCGGGATCGCGCGCGATCTCGGCCACCATGTTCATGGCGATCGGCTTCACCGCCGGGCCGCAATAGCCGCCATGCGAGCCCTTGCCGTCGATGGTCGGCTGTGGTGCGAAACTGTCGAGGTCGACGCCAGTGATCGAATTGATGGTGTTGATCAGCGACACCGCGTCGGTGCCGCCGGCAAGTGCAGCCCTCGCCGGCTTGCGCACATCGGTGATGTTGGGCGTCAGCTTGGTGATGACCGGCATGCGGGTGTTCTGCTTGCACCAGCGCACCACCATTTCGATGTATTCCGGCACCTGGCCGACGGCGGCGCCCATGCCGCGTTCCGACATGCCGTGCGGGCAGCCGAAATTGAGCTCGATGCCGTCGGCCTCCGTCTCCTCGACCACCGGCAGGATCGCATTCCAGGCCTCCTCGACGCAAGGCACCATCAGCGAGACAACGATGGCGCGGTCGGGCCAGTCCTTCTTGACCTGCTTGATCTCGCGAAGATTGACCTGCAGGTCGCGGTCGGTGATCAGCTCGATGTTGTTGAGGCCGAGAAGGCGGCGGTCGGCGCCCCAGATCGCGCCGTAGCGCGGGCCGTTGACATTGACCACCGGAGGGCCTTCCTCGCCCAGCGTCTTCCACACCACGCCGCCCCAGCCGGCCTTGAAGGCGCGGATGACGTTGTAGGCCTTGTCGGTCGGCGGCGCCGAGGCCAGCCAGAACGGATTTGGCGACTTGATGCCGACGAAATTGTTGCGGATGTCTGCCATGACAGGTCCCTTTCAGCCGAGACGAAGGATCAATTCGACGGGCGCGAGAATGCCGCCTTCAAGCGCGGCGGTAAGGTTGGCGATCTTGGTGCGGGCGTTCTCGCCCATGACGAGGCCGACGCCCGGCGGCGGCTTCCTGCCCTCCGCTTGCGCGGCGGCCATCCGGGCACGCATCGTGGCGAAGAATTCGACGGCGAAAGCGCCACGTGGCCGCTCGGCGATCACCGAGAAACCCGCCGCGGCGGCAGCCGCGCGATAGTCTTCGGGCGTGGCGACGAAGGACATCGTTTCATCGGATGCCCAGGGCAATGGATAGGATAGCGCTCCGCTCTTCAGGCGCATCACGTCGTAGACGGCAAACACGCCGCCCGGCTTGAGCACGCGGGCAGTCTCGCTCATCAGCCTCGGCTTGTCGGGAAGGTTCATGCCGACATGCAGGATGACAGCCGCATCGAAGCTGTCGTCTGCGAATGGCATGTCCAGCGCGCTGCCCTGCACGAAGCGCGTCTTGCCGGCCATTCCGGTTCGCTTCGACAGGCTTGTCGCGATATCGACATAGTTCTGCGTCAGGTCGATGCCGGTGACTTCGGCGCCGGCGCTGTTCGCGACGAAGCGGGCCGGACCGCCGATGCCGGATCCGATGTCGAGAAGCTTGGCCGCGGGCTTGAGGTCCATCTGATCGACGAGTTCTTTGGTGGCGGCCACGCCGCCGATGTGGAATTCGTCAGCCGCTTCGAGATCGCCGGCGCGCAGATGGGCAACGTCCACGCCAGTATCGGCGAGCGCGGCGAGGATCCGTTCCTCCAGGCCCGATATGTCGTAGTGACGGGCAATGCCCGGTTCCACCGTGGCCATGATCCCTATCCCTGCATGAGGCTCCTGTGCATGCTCTCCGCCGCGTCACGGCCTTGCGCCACCGCCGAGACGGTGAGGTCGTCGCCCCCGAAGATGCAGTCGCCGCCGGCCCAGACATTGGCCAGCGAAGTACGACCTTCCGCATCGACCTTGATGCGGCCGGCTTCGAGCTCGATCGCCGCACTGCTGCCGTTGAGCGCAGCCGGCACAAAGCTCTGGCCGATCGCCTTGAACACTTGGTCGGCGGTAAGCGTCAGCGTCTCGCCGGTGCCGGCAAGCTTGTCGCCGGTGAGCGCGGTGTATTCGAGCTCGATGCCCGACACCTTGCCGCCTTCGGCAATGACCCGCTTCGGCTGCAGCCAGTGGCGGATGGTGACGCCGTTGGCGGCGGCCAGATCCTGTTCGAATTCGGAAGCGTTCATGTGCTCCTGGCCACGCCGGTAGCAGATCGTCACCTCCTCGGCGCCAAGCAGTTTCGACTGCACGGCGGCGTCGATCGCCGTCATGCCGCCGCCGATGACAACGACGCGGCGGCCAACCGGCAGGCTGGCGAGATCGCTTGCCTGGCGCAGTTCGGCAATGAACTCCACCGCATTGGTGACGCCGTCGGCGTCCTCGCCATCGGCGCGCAGCGCGTTGACGCCGCCAAGCCCCATGCCGAGAAACACCGCGTCGTAATTGCGGATCAGATCGGACAGCTGGTAGTCGCGGCCGAGCGCCTTGCCGTTCTGGATGTCGATGCCGCCGATGGCGGTCACGTATTCGACTTCGGCCTGGGCGAAATTGTCGACGCTTTTGTAGGCTGCGATGCCGTATTCGTTGAGGCCGCCGGCCTTTGGCCGCGCTTCCAGGATGGTGACGTCATGGCCATGGCGGGCCAGCCTGTGCGCGGCGGCAAGGCCGGCCGGCCCCGCGCCGACCACGGCCACAGTCTTGCCGGTCGGCGTGGCGCGCGGATAAAACTGCTTGTTCTCGGCCATGGCGATATCGGTGGCGTAGCGCTGCAGACGGCCGATCTGCACCGGCTTGCCCTCCGCCACCTCGCGCACACAGACCTCCTCGCAGAGAGTCTCGGTCGGGCAGACCCGGGCGCACATGCCGCCCAGGATGTTCTGGTCGAAGATCGTCTTGGCCGAACCGATCGGATTGCCCGTCGAGATCTGGCGGATGAACAGAGGAATGTCGATCGAGGTCGGGCACGCATTCATGCACGGCGCGTCGTAGCAGAAATAGCAGCGGTCGGATTCGACCAGCGCCTCGTGGTGATCGAGCGGCGGGTGCAGGTCGGAAAAATTGTCCGCGTACTGGTCGGCCGAGAGCCTGCCGCCTGCAATGCCTTCCCTGAACTGGCCTTCTGGCATTCTCAGTTCCCCATGTTTTCGTTTTGGGAAAGGCTAGCACGTTTTATTTTTTTATCAATTGGTCAATTTTCGGCGCAAGGTACTGAAAAGACTATGCAATAACATGATACATTTACTCATGTTATTGCTCGATCGGTTGGTTTTACAGCGCCGGCGGGCGACCGAAATCGAGCGCGTGGCCATGAATGGCCCGGACCTCGTCGGCAACCAGTTCCTGCAGCCGCCACAGATTGCGGTCGTGGATGCCGAACGCTTCGAGATGACTGACCGTGTTGTAGAGATATTCGGCGCCGGATCCGATATGCCCGCAGGCCCTGGCCAGCACGCCGGCCACCCGCTCCAGCGGCTGGCTCAGGGACGTTCCCCTGCCCTTGACGCCGACCCAGAAGCCAAGCGCTCGCAGCGCGCCCTGGCCCGCATGCACCGGCAGCCACCTGACCGAGTCGATGCTTTCGTGGTCGCTGATCTCGCGCCGCAGCAGCCTTTCGATCTGGGCCGGTTTTTCGCCCTCCGGCAAGCGGTAGATCACGCCGTTGCAGCGTCCGCCCCGTTCGAGTGCCATCATCAGCCCCGGCTGCTCGGCGCTGCCGCGCCAACGCACCATGTCGAGACAGAAGGAGCGGTGCCAGCCGAAGGCGGTGGCGAGCTGTTGCTCGACCGACTCGAATTCCGGCTTCCAGATCAGCGACCCGTAGGCGAACACCCATAGCGGCCCCGCGTCGGCTTCATCGGACAGCCGCGAGGCAAGGGTCCGGAAATCCTCGTCGTCCAAAGCCGTCCAGCTCGGGTCCGGGCCGGGGTCGGCCTCCTCCCGATGGCACAGTGCGACAAGCTCGGGCGTGAGCGACATCCGGCGCATGAAACGACAATCCCCTTTGTTTTTATCGCAGAGAAATCGAAAACCACGGCGCGCGCAAGCCTGGGAACATTTGCTCCAGGTCGACCACTATTGTCCGGGCGGGTGTCGGATTTCCGTCGTGAAGATCGTCCTAGGATCGATCGGACGACGATCGATGCATAAAAGGTGAGGAGACCGACAATGCCAAAATCCCCGATGCCCTTCTTCTGGTACGAATTGATGACATCAGACATTGACGCCGCCGAGGCGTTCTACACCAAGGTTGTCGGCTGGACGGCTCAGCCTTTCGACAAGGCCCCCGGAATGCCGCGCTATATCGTCATAAATGTCGGCGAGCGTGGCGTTGGCGGCCTGATGACGATGCCCGAGGAGGCCGCCAGGATGGGCATGCCGCCCGCCTGGCTCGGCTATATCCACACCAGGGATGTCGATGCCTCGACCAAGGCACTGAAGGCTGCCGGCGGAGCTGTCCACCGCGAGCCCGACGACATCCCCGGTGTCGGCCGCTTTGCCGTCGTCGCCGATCCGCAAGGCGCGACCTTCATGTTCCTGCAGCCCAACGGCCCCGACCAGGCCGTCGTGCCGGCCAGCACGCCTGGCCATATTGGCTGGCACGAGCTTTACACCAGCGATTGGAAGGCCGCGTTCGACTTCTATTCCGACCAGTTCGGCTGGGCCAATGCGGGTGACTTCGACATGGGGCCGATGGGCATCTACCAGACCTTTACGGCCGGCCCGGAATCCGGCGGCGGCATCATGAACAAGCCCGAACAGATCCCGGTGCCGGTCTGGCAGTTCTATTTCAACGTCCCGGCCATCGACGCCGCCGCAAAACGCGTCACCGACAATGGCGGCAATATCCTGATGGGACCAATGGAAGTTCCCGGCGGCAGCTGGATCGTGCAATGCCAGGACCCGCAAGGCGCGCATTTCGCGCTGATGGCGCCGGTGCGCTGACGGCAACAAACACCGCTGGCACGAAGCGACGGCCTTTCACCGCACCACGGATGAAAGGCCGCATTGCTCTGCCTGCCCGACTTATTCCGGCGTCAGCACCGCGACCTTCAGCTCAACCTTTTTCGCGCCGCTGAACTGGACAGTGGCCGGGCCGGCCGCGAGCTTGAAGCGCACGCTCTTGCGGATGCCGGGGCAGGTTTTCACACCGCTATAGCCCGCCGACTTGATGGCCTTGCCGTCCTGGATGACATCGATCCAGGCCTCGTCCGACAGGCTGATCTGAATGGCTCCCTCGGCCGGCACGTCCACGCTGGCGACGGCACCGAACGTGCCCTCCGCCGGCGCGCGCTCGGGCGACAGCGCAAAACCGGCTTTCTCCGCTGGAACCAGTGCCAGATCCGCGGCAGCACCCACCGCCAGCTCCGCTCCAGCCGGCGTCGCGGGCGCCGCGGCAAACAGCGCCTGTTCCCGCGTCACAGGCCATTTGAAGGCCTCACAGCCGGCGTCCTCGGCCATGGCCAAGCTGGTGCCCGCAAGGAGGGCGAATAGGCTGATGATGACTTTATTCATGGCGAAGGGACCCAGATGTTGAAAGTGTCCATATCCATACAACCATAGCGATACGAATGCAACCATGGCGAGAAAATTATGAAGGTCATACCTCGGACAATTCCACTCACCGAGTGTTGATGGCACGCGGTGGGAAGTGAATGGTCCATGGCCGGGCGATACGCTATGGCCGGTGCGGGAGAGGCAATTGGAGTTCAAATGAAGCTTTTCGAAAACCTCGCCAGATATCAGCCGCAAGCACTCGGCGTGCTGCGCATCATGACCGCGCTGCAGTTCATCGAACATGGCAGCCAGAAACTGTTCAATTTCCCCGTAAGTGCCGACCCCCACGCCCTCTCCGGGCTGACGCTCACCGCCGCCATCCTCGAATTCGCCGGCGGCATCCTGCTGGCGCTTGGCCTGTTCACCCGGCCGGTGGCGTTCCTTCTGGCTGGTGAAATGGCGATCGCCTATTTCATGGCGCACTACCCGCGCGATTTCTTCCCCGTCAACAACAGCGGCGATGCGGCAATCTCGTTCTGCTTCATCTTCCTCTATCTGGTCTTCGCCGGCGCCGGCGCCTTCGCGCTGGACAACCGCGGCAAGGCCTGATGTCGCAAGCGGGGGTGAACCTTCACCCCCGCATCCGTTCGAAATTCGCATCGAACAGCGGCGCTGCCTGGATGCGCGCCGCATGGCGCTTGCCGAGCAATTCGATTTCGAAGCCGTCGCTCTCCTCGGCGATCTCCTTCGGCACATAGCCGACGGCGACGGACTTTTTCGAATGATGCGCGTAGCCGCCCGAGGTGACCCAGCCGCGCACGGCGCCGCCGAACCAGATCGGCTCGTCGCCGATGACATCGGCGTCGTCGGCATCGACGATGAAGGCACGCAGGCGCAGCTTGCCGCCTTGTTTGCGCTCGGCCAGCGCTCCCGCCTTGCCGATGAAATCGGCCTCCTTGCCATAGGCGACGAAGCGGTCGAGCCCGGCTTCCAGCGGCCCGTAAATCGGCCGGTATTCGCGCGCCCATGAGCCGTAATTCTTCTCCAGCCTGAGTGCGTTGAGCGCGCGCGAACCGAACAGGCCGATGCCGAATTCCTCGCCGGCCGCCATCAGGGTCTGGAATGCGGCGCGCTGATATTCCGGCGCCACCCACATCTCGTAACCGAGATCGCCAGTGTAGCTGACGCGGCCGACCAGGCACGGCGCCATGCCCATATCCATCCTGGCGATGGCCATGAATGGAAACGCCGCATTCGACACGTCCCAGCGCGTGGCTTTTGCCAGCACGTCGCGCGCCTTCGGCCCCGCGATCGAAAGGCCTGTGAGCTTCTGGCCCAGCGCCTCGATCCGGACAGAGCCTTCGTCAGGCAGGTGCTTTTCGAACCAGCGCATGTGGTATTGCTCGGCAACACCCGAGCCGGCGAGGAACCAGCCGTCGCCGCCGAGATTGGCCAGCGTGAAGTCGCCGATCAGCCTGCCATCTTCCTTCAGCATCGGCGCCAGCGTCATGCGGCCGGGCTTCGGCAGTTTGCAGGCAAGCAGGCGGTCGAGCCACGCCGCTGCCCCCTCACCCGTCACCCTGTATTTGGCGAAGCTCGAAATCTCCGACAGGCCGACACCGGTGCGAACGGTCTTCACCTCGTTGGCCACATGCGTGAAATCGCTCGAGCGGCGCCAGGAGAACTCGTCCTCGACGCCTGCCGGTGCGTACCAGAGCGGCACCTCCAACCCATAGGCGACCCCCCACTGCGCGCCCTTGGCCGACAACAGATCATAGACCGGTGTCGTCTTCAGCGGCCGACCGGCGGGCAGTTCCTCGTTGGGGAAGCGGATCGAGAAACGGCGCGAATAATTCTCGCGCACTTTGGCGTTGGTGTAGGCCATCGTCGCCCAGTCGCCATAGCGCGCGACATCCATCGCCCAGATGTCGGCGCCGGGATCGCCCTCGATCATCCAGTTGGACAGCGCCAGGCCAACGCCGCCCCCTTGTGAAAAGCCGGCCATGACACCGCAGGCGACCCAGAAGCCCGGCAGCCCCCGCACCGGCCCAACCAGCGGATTGCCGTCCGGCGCGAAGGTGAACGGGCCGTTGATGATCTGCTTGATGCCGGTCTTCTCAAAGGCCGGGAAGTGCCGGAAGCCGACCTCCAGCGACGGCGCGATGCGGTCGATGTCGGGCGCCAGCAGTTCATGGCCGAAATTCCATGGCGTCTGGAATTCGGACCACGGCTTGTTGGCCTTCTCATAGGTGCCCATCAGCATGCCGCCGCGCTCCTGGCGCAGATAGAGCTCGCCGTCGAAGTCGACCGCATGCATGATCTCGGTGCCGGTCCTGGCGTTCCAGGCGGCGACCTCGGGCATGTCCTCGGTGATCAGGTACATGTGCTCCATCGCCAGCACCGGCAGTTCGAGGCCAACCATGCGGCCGACCTCGCGCGCCCACAGGCCGCCGGCATTGACGACATGCTCGGCCACCACCTCGCCCTTGTTGGTGATGACGCGCCACATCCCGTCGGCACGCCGCACGATGTCCTCGACCTTGGTGAAGCGCTCGACCTCGGCGCCGAGCTTGCGCGCGGCCTTGGCATAGGCATGGGTGACGCCGGAGGGGTCGAGATGGCCGTCCTCCTTGTTGCGGACGGCGCCGACGAACTGCCTGGGATCAAGCAGCGGCATCAGCTCGGCTGCTTCTTTCGGCGAGATCACCTCCAGGTCGATGCCGAGATAGCGGCCTTTGGCGACGACACCGCGCAGCCAGTCCAGCCGCGCCTCGGTCGCCGCCAGAAGCACGCCGCCGGTCAGGTGGACGCCGGTTGCCTGGCCGGAAAGCTCCTCGATCTCCTTGTAGAGGCTGATCGTGTATTTCTGCAGCTTGGCAACGTTGGGGTCGCCATTGATCGTGTGCATGCCGCCGGCCGCGTGCCAGGTCGAGCCGGAGGTCAACTCATCGCGCTCCAGCAACACGACGTCGGTCCAGCCGTGGCGGGCGAGATGGAACAGCACGGAGCACCCGACGACGCCACCGCCAATGACCACGACCTTTGCATGCGATTTCATGGATTTTCTCGTTATTTCACGGAGTTGGATGAATGAAGTGAATCAAGGCAGGAAGACTGGCGCATCACGGCTCGCCCTGCCCGATCGCTTCCTTGCGCCTGGCCATATAGGCCTCAAGCGCCTCGCGCACAGCGACATCCATCACCGGCTCGGCGTACTCTTCCAGCGCCTTCTTCCACAGCCGCGTCGCGCGCGCCGTGGCGTCGAGCCCGCCGGCCTCCTGCCAGGCTTCGTAATTCTGCCAGTTGGAGAGCATCGGCTGGTAGAAGGCGGTGGCATAGCGCTCCAGCGTATGCGGCTCGCCGAAGAAATGGCCGCCGGTCGGCACCGCGCCCAGCGCCTCGACGGCAAGCTCGGCCTCGTTGACCTCGATCGGGCGCAAGAACTCCATCATGTGCTGGATCATCTCGACATCGATGATGAACTTCTCGAACGATGCCGTCAGCCCGCCCTCCTGCCATCCGGCGGCGTGATAGACGAGGTTGCCGTGGCCGAGCACCGCGCCCCACAGCGCCATCAGCGTCTCATAGGCGCCTTGCGCGTCGGCGGCGTTGGAGGCCGAGCCCGGCGTCGTGCGGTAGGGCAGCCCGTAGCGCCGCGCCAGCTGCCCCGACGCGATGTTGGCCTTGGTGTTCTCCGGCGTGCCGAAGGCCGGCGCGCCGGACTTCATGTCGACATTGGAGGTGAAGGCGCCATACATGACAGGCGCACCGGGACGCACCAGCTGCGTCAGCACCACGCCGAACAACGCCTCGGCATTCTGCTGCGCCAGCGCGCCGGCCAGTGTCACCGGGCTCATCGCCCCCATCAGCGTGAACGGCGTCACCGCCACCGACTGGCCGAACTCGGCCATCGTCATCAGCCCCTCCGCCATCATCTCGTCGAAACGGCGCGGCGAGTTGACCGAGATGATGGTGGTGATGCCGGGATCGTCGCGCATCTGGTCCAGAGTCAGCCCGCGTGCGATCGCCATCATCTCGATGCCGTCCAGCGCCCTGCCCCGGCCGATCGCCGAGACATGGAAGCTCTTGTCGGTCAGCGTCAGATTGGTGAAATAGGTGTCGAGATGACGGGAATTCGCCGGCAGTTCCACCGGCGCGCAGACCTGGTTGCCGAGCATGTGGATGCAGTTGAAATGCTGCGCCAGACGGGTGAGGTCCGAGTAGTCGCGCAGATTGCCGGCGCGGCGGCCGCGCTCCATGTCGTGCACATTGGGCGGCCCGGCAACGAGCGTGAAGTTGATGGTGTTGCCGCCGAGATGAATGGCATGCGCCGGGTTGCGCGGCGTCAACACATAGCTGGACCGCGTCGTCTTCAGCGCCTCGGCGACCATGCCCCTGTCGATGCGCACATTCGCAGCCGCATGATCGACTGTGGCCCCTGCCTTCTCGAACAGCGACAGCGCGCGCGGGCTCATCACCTCGATGCCGAAATTCTCCAATATATGCATCGACGCCTGGTGGATCTGCTCGATCTGGTCGGGCGACAGCAGGGCCATCGGCGGATAGGGATTGGTTACCCGCCGCAACGGCAATTGCGGAATGGGCGATGGGCCCCTGTTGCTGGTGCGCTCGGCGCCGCGTTTGCGTCTTGGCTCGTTCATGCCCGGCATCAAAGCCCCGGCAAACCAGCCAAGCTGTCAGAAATACGCCGTTTGCGGGCGCGATTTTAGCCAAGGCGGCATTTATGCAATATCTGTTTAGAAAAAACGACGAAATGCGTCGGATTGTCGATACGGTATCTTCCCGGGCAAATGCGCTGGCGAGCGGTTAACGACGGCGGCAAGATTTCGTTTATGATTTCGGCCTATTGCTCTGCCAATGCGTAGGTCGAGTTTTAGTAAAATTGTAGCGGTTGGCGCGCTGCTGGCACTTTCGGCCTGCGCCACGGCACCCAGCCACATCAACAATGTCTGCGCCGTCTTCGATCAGAACGACGGCTGGTTCGACAACTGGCAGTCGGCGGCTGAGCGCACGCAGCAGAAATACGGCGTGCCGGTTCCCGTTCTCATGGCGACGGTGCGCAAGGAATCCGGCTTCAAGAGCAATGCCCGGCCGCCGCGCACCAAGCTGCTCGGCTTCATTCCGTGGACACATGTCTCGTCGGCCACCGGCTTCTCGCAGGCGCTGGACGGCACCTGGTCGCAATATCAGAGCGAAACCGGCAACTGGGCGGCGCGGCGGACGAAATTCGCCGATGCCGTCGACTTCGTCGGCTGGTACCATTCCAAGACCGCCGACACGTACGGTGTCGCCCGCAACGACACCTACAATCTCTATCTCGCCTACTATCTCGGCTGGACCGCCTATGGCCGCGGCAACCGCGGCGACGCCGGCGTCCAGGGCTATGCCCGGGCCACCGAAAAGATGGCGCGGGACTATGCTCAGCAGCTAAGCCAGTGCGGCAACTGAACGCGCCGCGCCGCTGACCTCGATCGGTCAGTTCGGCTTCTTGCCGCGCGGGCGCTTGGGCGCGGCGGCCGTCGGGCCCGTATCCGTCACATGCGGCGCGTCCTCTGGAACACCCTCACGCGCGGCGTGCTCCTTGTCGAACTTGATCACCGGCTCCATCTTGGCCAGCACGTCGTCGGCCAGCCAGCACAGGCTCATATGGCCGTTGCCGAGATGCTTGACCGGCGGCACCTTGGTTTCGCACAGATTGTCCGGCACCAGCTTCTTGTAGCCGCAGCGTGTCTGGAACGGGCAGCCGGATGGCGGGTTCATCGCCGAGGGAATGTCGCCCTCCAGCACGATGTGCCGCTTCACCACGCTGGTGTCGGCGATCGGGATCGCCGAAAGCAGTGCCTCGGTATAGGGGTGATAGGGCGGCGCGAAGATCTGGTCGGTCGTGCCCTGCTCGACGATATAGCCGAGATACATGACAACGACGCGGTCGGCGATGTAGCGCACGACGGACAGATCGTGGCTGATGAACAGCATCGTCGTCTTGTTCTTGCGCTGGATGTCCATCAGCAATTCGGTCACGGCGGCCTGCACCGACACGTCGAGCGCCGAGACCGGCTCGTCGGCCACCACCACCTTGGCGTCGCCGGCAAAGGCGCGCGCCACGCCGATGCGCTGCTTCTGGCCGCCCGAAAGCTGGCGCGGCTTGCGGGTCTCGAAGGCCCGCGGCAGCTTCACCAGGTCGAGCAGTTCCAGCATCCGCTTGCGGCGGTCGGCAACCGTCTTGCCGACCTTGAATTTCTCCAGCGTGCGGATGATCTGCGAGCCGACCGAATGGCTGGGGTTGAGCGTGTCGAACGGGTTCTGGAACACCATCTGGATCGACGACACGGTGTCGACGCTGCGGCTCTCGATGCCGGTCGACTGGATTTCCTTGTTGCCCAGCGTGACAGTGCCCGAGCTTGCCGTCTCCAGTCCCAGCAGCACCTTGGCCAGCGTCGACTTTCCGCAACCGGATTCGCCGACGATGGCGACGGTCTCGGATTCGCGCGCCATGAACGAGATCGTCTCGTTGGCCTTGACGACACGCCCCTCGCTCGAGCCGAACACCTCGTTACCGCCGACCTTGTAGTACTTCCGGAGGTCCTCGATCTTCAGCACCGGCGCGCCGGGCACGACGCGCTCATTGACCTTCTTGGCGCCGGGCGGCAGCGCTTCCCAGTCGATCTCGTTGAAGCGCACGCAGCGCGAGAAATGGCCCTCATGGCCCGCGACCTCGATCATCGGAATTTCGGCGGCGTTGCAGACGCCCTCGACGAAATGGTGGCAGCGCGGGCCGAAATTGCAGCCCTTCGGCCGTTCGTGCGGCAGCGGCAATTGCCCGGGGATGGAGATCAGCGGCCGCGAATTCTTGTCGGCGCCGGGCAGCGGGATCGAGCGGAACAGCCCTTGCGTGTAGGGATGGCGCATCCGGTCGAACACGTCCTTGATCTTGCCGGTTTCCACCGCCTCGCCCGAATACATCACCGTGATGCGGTCGCAGGTCTCCAGGATGAGACCCAGATTGTGCGACACGAAGATCATCGAGGTGCCGAACTTTTCGCCCAGCCCCTTGACCAGATCGACGATGCCCGCCTCCACCGTCACGTCGAGAGCCGTCGTCGGTTCGTCGAGCAGCAACAGCGCCGGCTTCGAGAGCAGCGCCATGGCGATGACGATGCGCTGCTGCTGACCGCCCGAAAGCTGATGCGGATAGGAACGCATCATGCGCTCGGGGTCGGGAAGCTTGACCGAGCGCACCATTTCGAGCGCCCGTTTGTAGGCCTCTTCCTTCGACACCTTGTCGTGGATCAGCGGCACTTCCATCAGTTGCTGGCCGACCTTCATCGCCGGATTGAGGCTCGCCATCGGTTCCTGGTAGATCATCGCGATCTTGTTGCCGCGGATGGCGCGCAGCTCCTCGTCGGAGAGCTCGCCCATGTCCTTGCCCTGGAACTTGATCTTGCCGCCGACGATCTTGCCGATGTTGGAGAGGTCGCGCATGATGCCGAGCGACACGGTTGACTTGCCGCAGCCGGATTCGCCGACGATGCCCATCGCCTCGCCCGGCATGACGGTGCAGGAAAAATCCATGACCGCCGGTATCTCGCCCTTGCGGGTGAAGAAGGAGATCGACAGGTTCTCGATCTCGATGATCGGCCCATTGGTCGGCCCAGGGGTCGGCTTGGCGGGATTTCGAACTGCCTCATTCATGGGTCGCTCCAATCCTTGGTTCTCAGGCCGGGCTCTTCTCACTTGGGGTCGAAGGCCCGTCCATCAGTCTTTCATCGATTGTTCACGCAATGAGTCCGCGAGCAGGTTGAGGCCCAGCACGAACGACATCAGCGCGATCGTCGGCGGCAGCGCCGGGTGGATGAAGGAGCGCAGCAGACGGCTGGCGTCCTTGATCGCGGTGCCCCAGTCCGGACTTTCCGGCGCCAGGCCGAGGCCGAAATAGCCGAGTGTGCCGAGCAGGATGGTGGTGTAGCCGATGCGCAGGCAGGCATCGACGATCAGCGGCCCGCGCGCATTGGGCAGGATCTCCCACAGCATGATGTACCAGGGCGATTCACCGCGCGTCTGCGCCGCCGCCACGTAGTCGCGCGTCTTGATGTCCATGGTCAGGCCGCGCACGATGCGGAACACGCCGGGGCTGGAGGCGAACACCACCGCCACGAATATGTTGAGCTGGTTGGGATCGATGTGGACGATGTGCAGCGGATCCTTGTCGAACACGAGGCCGAGATATATCCAGCCGCCGATCACCAGGGTCAGGCCGAGCAGGATGTAGATCCGGTCAGGCCGGTTCTTGTAGCGCGTCCAGAACAGCACGCTGAAGAAGATGATCGGGAACAGGAAGAAGACGCCAGCCAGCGCATAAGGGATCGGCGTGTCCATGATGCCCGGGGTCACCAGCAGGTAGAACAAAAGGATGACCGGGAAGGCGAGCACGAGGTTGGCCAGGAACGACAGCACGGTATCGATCTTGCCGCCATAGTAGCCGGCAGGCAGGCCGAGCGTGATGCCCACCATCAGCGCGAAACCGGTCGCGGCGGGGGCGATGATCAGCACGATCTGGCTGCCATAGACCATGCGCGAAAACACGTCGCGCGCCAGCTTGTCACCGCCGAAGAGATAGACCAGCCCCGACTGCGGCTCGATCCCGCCCGGCAACACGTCCTTCATGATCGGCACCTGGGCGAGCGGATCGAAGGGCGAGATGGTTGACGCGAAGATGGCCGTGAACAGCCAGAACAGGCAGATGCCGACGCCGACGATGCCGACGCCGCTGTCGAACAGCTGCCCGTAGAGCGCCAGCTTCTTCTTGTAGGCGAAGCTTGCCCCCATGACGATGACGAGCGCGATCCAGACCGGCCAGAAGCGCGACAGCACTCCCAGTACGACATTGACGGCGCTGATATATTCGACCTGCATCCGCCCGTTCTCCTACTGGACTCTGATACGCGGATTGAGAAACGCGTAGCCGACATCGGAAATGAGCTGCGTGATCAGGACGATGAACACCGAGACCAGCGAGCAGCCGAGCAGCAGATCGATATCGTTGTTGCCGGCCGCCTCGACCAGCGTGTAGCCGAAGCCCTGGTAGCGGAACATCACCTCGACGATGACGACGCCGGTGAGCAGCCACGGAAACTGCAGCATGATGACGGTGAAGGGCGCGATCAACGCATTGCGCAACGCATGTTTCACCACCACGCTGCCAAAGGAAAGACCCTTCAATCGGGCCGTGCGGATATATTGCTGCGTCATCACTTCGACCATCGAAGCGCGCGTCATGCGGGCGATATAGCCGATGCCGTAGATCGCCAGCGTCATGACGGGCAGCGTGAAATTATAGAAGGTGATGCCCTGGCTGGCCGAAGCGGCCGAACCGTTCAGCCAGCCGAGCCATGAGGCGAAGATGACGGTGAAGATGACGCCCGACACATATTCAGGTGTCGCCGTCGAGGCGATCGAGGCCACCGAAAGCACACGGTCGGTTCGCGAGCCCTCGCGCATGCCGGCCAGGATGCCGATCAGGAGCGAGATCGGCACCATTACCGCCAGCACCCAGAACATCAGGATGCCGGTGGCGCCAAGAGCGGGGAACAGCTTCGAGGCGACCGTCGCCTTGAACTTGGTCGAGCAGCCGAAATCGCCTTCGATAACGCCGGAGAAGGTCGGCACCACCGGATCGTTGCAGAAGGTGAAACGCTGCGCCGGCTTGCCTGTCGTCGGATCGGTCACCGGCTGCTTGGGCAGGACGCCCAGCCACTGCCCGTAGCGGACAAAGAAGTTCTGCCGGTAGCCGTGGTTGGCCAGCCATCCTTCGAGTTGCTCGGCCGACGTATGCATTTCCGTCTGGCTGATCGCCAGCTTCTTCAGATTGGGCTCGAGATTGATCAGGAAGAAGACGATCATCGTCAGGCACAGCATCGTCAATGCCATGGTGCCGAGACGCCTGATAACGAAAGAAAGCATGGCGGCCCCCTGCCGATGGGGTTGGGGTTTGAGCCGGCTCCAAAGCCCTGCCTGCCGTTACCGGCGGGGCGGCTGTCAAACAGGCCCTCGGATGCGATCAGCTCTTGATTTATTGCACGGCCTTGTCCGGGGAGTCCGCAATTTTTTGCAGTGCACACTCACGGCTTCAGATCGCTGCTAAAGAGTGAGGGGAAAGGGGCAACGCCCCCTTCCCCCTTCGATCCGGATCAGGCCTGGTCGAGCCAGACCTTGCCGTAGTCATGCTCGTAGGTCGGGTGCATCTTGTAGTTCTGCACCGCCTTGACCGAGTGGCTGAAGAGCTTGCGCCAGTACGGCTGGATGATGATGCCGGAATCCTGCAGCACCTGCTCGATATCCTTCATCATCTCCTTGCGCTTGGCAGCGTCGGCGACCGAAAGCGCGGCGTTGAGCTTGGCATCCCAGTCGGGATTCGACCAGGCCGCCTCGTTCCAGGCTTCGCCGGTCCGGTAGGCGATGGCCAGAACCTGGACGCCGAGCGGGCGCATGTTCCAGTTGGTCATCGACAGCGGATACTTCGTCCAGTCGTTCCAGAACGTGGAACCCGGGAGCACGGTGCGCTTTACCTTGATGCCGGCGTCGCGCAGCTGGGCGGCGATCGCGTCGCCGGTGTTCTTGTGCCAGTCCTCGTCCACGGTGATCAGCTCGTGCTCGAAATCGGCCTGGCCGGCTTCCGCCATCAGGGCCTTCGCCTTGGCCGGGTCACGCTTGATCTTCGGCAGTTCGAAATATTCCGGATGGATCGCGCAGACATGGTGGTTCTCGGCGACGGTGCCGGCATTGCCGTAACCAAGCTGGAGGACGACATTGTTGTCGACACCGAGCTGCAACGCGTTGCGCACCTTCTGGTCGTCATAGGGCTTGTTCTTGACGTTGGTGCGGCACACGATGGTCGCCGCGGTCACCACTTCCGACTTCACCAGGTTCATGCCGTCGAGGATCGACACATAATCGGCCGAGGTTTCGAAGTTGGTGTGCACTTCGCCGGCTTCGAAGGCGCTGACCATGGCCGCCGGATCGGTGCCGTAGTCGATGAACTCGATGCCGTCGAGGAACACCTCGCCATCCCACCACTTGTCGTCGGCGCGGCGCTTGTAGACCACCTTCTGGCCGACATCGTAGGAGACGAGCTCGAACGGCCCGGTTCCGATCGGGCAGGATTTGAAGTCGCCACCCTTCTCGTCGAAGCTCTTGTGGACGATGAGGCCGGGATAGTCGCACATGTTCGGGATGAGCGCGATGTCAGGCTTGGTGAGCTTCAGCACGACCGTGTGATCGTCCTTCTTGGTCACTGCGCTTTCGTCGAGCTTGTCGTCCTTGACCAGCGAGCCGAGACGGCCGGGCATGGAATTGCCTTCGGCTTTCTTGTCGCCCCAGCGCTTCAGGTTGAAGATGACGTCGTCGGCGGTGAATGCATCGCCGTTCGACCACGTCACGCCCTTGCGCACATGCAGCGTGTATTCGGTGGCGTCGTCGTTCACGTCCCAGCTTTCCAGCAGATAGGGGCGGAACGTGTATTCGGTGGTGTACTTGACCAGCGGCTCGAGCGCCTGGCGCTCGGCATTGGCGATTTCCGACCAGTCGGACTTGCGCGGGTCCTTCGGATCCTTGATCCACTGCGCGACCTTGAGCGTGCCGCCCTTCTTGCCTTTTACCTCCTCGGCCTTGGCCGGCGTCGGGTCGGCGAGGCCGAGCAGGCCGTACGCCATTGCCGTCGATGCACCGAAGACGCTGGCCATGGCCAGGAATTCGCGGCGATCGACCTTGCCTGCCTTGGCTTCTTCGGCCATGGCCAGGATGTGATCCGGAACGCGATCGCCATTACTCTTGTAGATCGTCATGACTTAACTCCCATTGTTGGCTTTCCGCCTTTTAACATTCCGCATCCAGGCCCCGATGTCAAAGACGACATGGATTGGGAACATGTCCAGGAATGTGCAACTTTTGGAAGGGGGGCGGTTCGCGTGATAACGACAGTCTTGACGCAAAATTGCTACTGCCCGACGGATTCCGCTGGAATCTCGATAGTTGATTAAACTGAGGCATTTACCCAGGCCCGGACAGCACCAGTCTCAAGCCGCGATAAGGCCAAAACCCGGCCGAAACATCAATATTCCTTCTCGTAGAAGATGCCGCCCTTGGCTTCGCCGGCGTCGTTGGCCTCGCCGCGCAGCTTGACGCCGCGCCCGACATTGAGGTCGATGGTCGCCTTGCCCGAACCCGGCTTGTCGCCTTTCTGGATCGTCACGTAGGTGCGGTCGTTCAGATACTTGCCGGCCGAAACGGCGGTGCCGCCCTTGTCGTCGGTGGTAACGTCGAGATCGTCGACGCCGATGGCGCTGCGCAGGTTTTCGAGCAGCGACGTCGAGCCGCCGACGCCGGCCAACTGCCCGGCCGCTTCGGCGAGCTGGGCGATCTGCAGCGGCGACAGGTTCGACATCGAGCGACCGAAGATCAATTGCGCCAGCACCTCGTCCTCCGGCAATGCCGGCACCGAGGAGAAAGTGAATTTCGGATTGGTCGCCTCACCCGAAACGACAATGGTGACGGTGGCGCTGGTCGTCGTGGTTGTCGCCGTCAGGTTGAGATAAGGCACCAGCGAGCCGGAAAAGCCGACCGTGCCTTCAGTGAAGGTCAGCCGCTTGCCGAGGATCGAAAGCCGGCCGCGCTGCAGGGTGAAGGTGCCGACCGCTTGCGGCGACGAGGCCGGGCCGGTCAGCCTGAGCGAGCCGCCGAGCTCGGCATCGACGCCCCTGCCCTGAATGAAGATCTGGTTCGGCGCGTTGACCGTGACATCAAGGGCGAGACCGCTGCCGCCGCCACCGCCGCTGGTCGTCGCCGGGCGCAACGCCTTGTCCTGCGCCCGCACGGCACCCGGCGCGTTCTTGTGCTTGACGTCAAGCGCCGCCAGCGAGCCCGGCAGCTTGTCTGGAACCGTGATCACGGTTTTGGCGAGATTGATGGTTCCGGCAATCAGCGGCGCCGACGTCAGCGGTCCCTTGATCGTCAGGTCCCCACCGAGATTGGCTGTCACCACCCGGCCGTCCGTATAGCGGCCGTCGACCAGCTTGATCGACAGGTCGGCCGGGAAACCCTGCGCCGGATTGATGCCGACCGTGCCGCTGGCCGACAGGCTGCCGCGCGTCGACAGCGTTCCGGTCAGCCGGTTGATCCTGGCGACGCCGCCGCCGATCGACACGTCGGCGGCGATGTTGTTGACGGCAAGCCCCGAGCGCGCATCGATCAGGCGCGCGCCGGACGTGCTGACGCTGCCGCCGATGACAGGCGATGTCGCTGGACCGCGCACCTGCACGTTGACATTGGCCGTCCCGCTCAGCGACAGGCCCTGTGCCGCGAGCTTCTGGCTCAGGATGCCGAACGGCACGCCGCCATTGAAGTCGAGCACCAGCGCCGGCGTGCCCGACGTCGTCACCGTGCCGCCGCCCTTGAGGCCAAGGCCGGCGCCGTCGCCTATATTGGCATTGAAGGTCAGCTTGTTGGCGGCAAAGGTACCGGAAGAGGAAACGCTCAGCGCGGCGAGGCCCGCGGCGCGGGTCTGCGACGTCTGCACGCCGGCCGCGTCGATATTGAAGGCAACGGAGGGGCTTGCCGGTGGGCCCGTCACCTTTACCGTGCCCGAAATCGAACCGGCGGCATAGAGCCCCGGCGAGAAACTGTTGGCGAGCGACATCGGCACGCGCGCCAGCGTCGCGTTGATGTCGAGCGCCTGACCGACCTTGCCGGTCACCGTCGCCGTACCGCCCCCGAGGTTGAGCACCAGCCTGTCCAGGGTCGTCGTGCCATTGACGATGCTGATCGTCGAGGCCTGGGCGATGGCCGCCTTGATGCCCTGGACGGTGGCCTGGCCAGATGCAAGCTCGATGGTGGTGGTGCCGTTGACAACCTTCACCCGGCCCGTGGCCCTGGCCGGAATGCCCTTGACGGTGGCGCCGCCGGAAAAGCCGGTCCAGTCGCCGTCCCGCTTCAGATCGACGTCGATGCCGCTGATCACGGTGCCGCCCGAGATGACGGTGTCGGCGCGGATCTTTCCGGAGATCACCGGTGCCGCCAGATAGTTGGCGATCAGCGCATCGACCGAGACGGCTTTCGCCTGGAGGTCGCCGCGCGTGATCGAGGCCGCCGCCGCCTTGATCGCGACTTGGGGTGCTGTGCCATTCTTCGAGAAGGCGATCGTGCCGCGCACGTCGCCTTCGGCCTTTTCCAGCGCCAGTGCCGCAAGCGGTCCGATATCGGGCAGATCGAGCGAGACGGTGCCGACGGGCACGAACTTCTCATCCAGCGCCAGATCGCCGGAAATCCTGTTCTTGCCGAGCGACAGCAGCAGGCCGTTGATGGCGCTCTTGCCGTCCGCCGTCGCCAGCACCGCGCTGCCCTGCAGCGCCTGGCCGGCAACATTGCCGGTCAGCTGCACGTTCGCCGCCGGGTTGGCCGCATCGGCCTTGCCGGTGGCGGTGAGCTTCAGCCCGGTGATTTCGCGCTCCGCCACCAGCAGCCGATCGCTGTTGACCGTCAGCGACAAATCCGGTGCGATGGCCGGCCCCTGGGCGTTCAGCGCAAAGGCAATGGCGCCCTTGGCGTCTTTGGACAGCAACGAGATATCGGCAAGAGAGCCGGTGATATCAGCGGCCAGCTTGTTGTCGGCAAGGCTCGCCTGCCCCTGTGCGGTCAGTGCGCCCGAGACCAGCTTCAGCCCATCGACATTGATGCCGCCGTTCGGGTCGCGCTTCAGCGTGGCGCTGATCTGCGCGCGTTCGCCAAGCATACCCCGCGCCGCCGCCGGCAAGGCCGATGACGGGGCATCCGCGCTCAGCTGGAGGTCGATGGCGCCGTCGCTGAGGGATACCTGGCCGGCGACCTGGCTGTTGAGCGCATCGCTCTTGAGCGAACCGCTGTCGATGGCGACGGCGTCCGATGTCAGCCGGGCGTTGAGCGCTGCCGTGACCTTGCCGGCGATCAGCGGCGCGATGGCGGCGTTGTCGAGACCAACCTTGTCCACAGACACCGTGCCGGAAACCGGTCCGGCGCGGCTCTTGAGATCGAACGCGTCCGAATGCAATGCCAGGACAAGCCCGTCCACCTTGGCCGGGCTGGTGGTGACTGACGGCAGGATTGCGGAGACATCCAGGCGGGCCTTCGTGCTTTCGCCCGCAACCTTTGCCGACAGGGACTGGATCTCGATCTTCACCGGGCTCGCGGCACTGCCGAACGTCAGCGGCAGGCTGGGACCGGACGAGGTAAGATCGACGGCGAAATCGCTGGTGCCGTTCGGATTGATGGTACCGGCTGCCTTGCCTGAAATCTTGTCGCCGGAGAGCGTCGCATGGTCGAGAACGACGCCGCCGGCCATGGTGTAGCTGCCGGCCGCGTCGACCGCGAGCGGCCCGAGCCCGGCCTGGCGGGTCTGGCTGGTCTCGACACCAGCCACTTGCGCGTTGAACCGAACCTCGGGAGCGGACGGCGAACCGGTAACCTGTGCGGTGCCGCCGAGTGTGCCCACGGCATCGAGGCCGGGCGAAAAATCATTGGCAAGCGCTGCCGGCAGCGCGGAGAATTCCACTGCCAGATCGAGCGTCTGGCCGGCGGTGCCGGACAAGGCCACCGAGCCGCCGCCGACGTCGAGCGCCAGTTTTTCGACGCTGGTCGTGCCGTTGGCGATGGTCAGCCTCGACGGTGCCGCGATTGCCGCCTTGATGCCGCGAACCGTGGCCTCGCCCGAGACGATCTCGACACTGGTGGTGCCCTGGGCGATCTTGACCCGGCCGGCCACGGTCGCTGGAATGCCTGATATGGTGGCGCCGCCGGCGAAATTGGTCCAGTAGCCATCGCGTTTCAGGTCGACGCCGATGCCGCCGATTTCGGTGGTGCCCGAAGTGACGGTGTCGGCCTTGATGGTGCCGGAGATCGCCGGCGCCTTGAGATAGTTGGCAATCAGCGCGTTGACGGTGATGGCCTTGGCCGTCACCTCGCCGCGCGCGATCGACGTGCTCTTCGCATCGATGGCGACGGAGGGCGCGTCGCCCTCCTTGGCAAAGCGGATGGTGCCATTGATGTCGCCCGTCACCGCCTGGCCGGCAAGTGCCGCCAACTGGTCGATGGCTGGCGCGTCGAGCGTCAGCGTGCCCAATGGCGTGAACTTGTCGTCCAGCGCCAGGTCGCCCGAAACCTTGTTGTCGCCCAGCGAAACCAGGAAGCCATTGATCGAACGCCTGCCCTCGCTGGTCACCAGCGCAGCCTTGACGTCGAGCGGCTGGTTGTTGACGGAGCCGGTCAGCGAGACGTTGGCGGAAGGGCTTGATATGTCGGCCTTGCCGCTCGCGGTGAGCTTGATCGCCTTCAACGTTCGTCCGGACGCCGTCAGGCTGTCGCTGTCGGCGGAAACCGTGAAATCCGGCGCCGTCCTGGGTCCGCTGGCCGACAGTGCGAAATCGACGCCGCCGGCAACCGGCACGCCGACCATCGGCGACAGCACCGAGACGTCGCCCAGCCTGCCTTTGATATCGGCCTGGATGTCGGTGCCTTGCACGCTGGCAGTGCCGCTGGCGCTGAGCGAACCGGAGGTGAATGAGATCGAATTGGCGGCAAAAGCCCCCTGCGGATCGCGCGTCGCGGCGGCCGAGAACTTCACCCGCTCGCCGAGCACCGAGCTGATCTGCGGTGGCAAGGCCGTCGACACGGCGTCGGCATTCATCTTGAGCTGCATCGACAGATCGGCAAGCGCGACCGTCATGGTGAGCGAGGCGTTGAGCGCGTCGGAGCGCAACGTGCCCTGGTCGATGGCGATGGCGTCCTTGCTGACCGATCCGGCCAGGTCGACATCGACCTTGCCGGTAACCAGCGGCGCCAGCGTCGCGACATCGGTCTTCAGGCCGCCCGCCTGCAGCCTGACGGCAACCGGCCCGGCACGGTTCTGGATATCGAAGCCGTCGGAGTGTATCTGCGCCGCCAGGTCGTTCAGCTGGGTGCCACCCGCCACCACCGAAGCCAGCGAGGCACTGATATCGACGATCGGCGCCTTGCCGTCGCCGAACGCACGGGCGGTGGCATTCCTGATCGCCAGCCCGATCGGCTGCGCGGCGCTTCCCACGGTGATCTGCACGGGCGCGCCCTTGGCGGCGAGTTCAACCGAGAGATCGCTGGCGCCGGCAGGATCGGCGATGCCGGTCGCGGTGCCATGCACGGCATCAGTGTCGATGCTGGCCCGATCGATGCTGATGCCGCCAGCTGATGTCGCGGTGCCCGCGACATCGAAGCTGGTCTTGCCGGCAAACAGCGGCCTCAGATTTTCGGGCAGGAAATGCTCGAACTTACCGTCGCCCTTGGCCTCGACATGGCTGCCCTTGTCGGTCGACTGGTGGCGGCCCGTCAGCTGAGTGACGATCTTGCCGTCGACCGTGAACGTGGCGATGCCGTTCCAGTTGGCGAGCGGTCCCGTGCCCGAGACGGTTATGTCGACTGGCGGCGTATCGGGCAGCTCGAGCAGATTGGCGATGATACCGCCTGCCGGCTCCGAGGCCTTCAGGTCGAGGTCGAGCCTGTTGTCCGCTGGCGCAAAGTGGATTTTGGCATCGACATTGCCCTGCTTGCCGTCATGGCGGGCGATGTTGAGTGTCGTTTCGACCGCCAGCGGCGCGGCGTCGGCCTTGAGCATCCCTTTGGCGGCAAGTTCGGCGATGCCGCTGCCGGCCAGCTGCTGGCCAAGCGCGATTTCGGGCAGGTCGATCTGCTTGATGTCGATGGAAACAGGCAGCGTCGTCGTACCGCTCTGCGCCGGCTGTTGGGTACCGGCCACCGGCAGCCGCGCCAGTTCGATACGGTCGGCGGCAATGCGGTCAGCACTGAAATTCTTCGACAGCAGCGCCAGCGGTGACCAGTCGACGGCGACCTTGCGGGCCACCAGCCAGGCACCCTCCCGGTCCTCCAGCACGACATCATCCACCGTCAAGGCGCCCGACCAGATACCGTTTATGCCGCTGACCGTGATCTTGCGGTCGTCGCTCGAGGCCAGCCGCGAAACGATGCCGGCGAGATTGTCGCGGCCGCGCTCGGTCTTGGTCAGCACGACGAGCGCGCCGATCGTCCCGGCGACCACGATGAGCAACGTGTAAAGGACAATGCGAAGGATGCGCTTGAATATCTTCATCGCTCAGAACGCCTGTCCGATGCCGGCATAGATGCCGAAATGCGGATCGCCTGGATCCCGGTTGAGCGGTACGGCGGCGTCGATGCGCAGCGGCCCGAACGGCGTGACATAGCGCAGGCCGACACCGGCGCCGACCTTGACGTCGGAGAAGTTGGGCACCGATCTGGTTGACACCGTGCCGGCATCGACGAACGGCACGATGCCGATCGTGTCGGTGACGGCAATACGCATCTCGACCGAGGTCTCGAAGAAGGACAGGCCGCCGATCGGCTGGCCGGTGGAATCCTTGGGGCCGATGCCCTGATAGGCGTAGCCGCGCACCGAACCGCCGCCGCCGGAGTAGAAGCGTCGATCGGCCGGAACGTTCGCAAGCCCGGTGCCGACGATCGAGCCAACCGTAACACGTTCGGCCAGAACGAATTTCGAAGCCGTATCCAGCGACTGATAGGCCGATCCCTCGCCCTTGAGCTTGAGGAAGGCCGCGCCGCTCAGGATGTCGTAGCTCGGTTCGGCATAGGCCAGCACCCGGAAGCCGCTGGTTGGGTTCAGCCGATTGTCCCTGTTGTCATAGACATATTGCAGCGGAATGCTGGCGATCAGATATCTGTGCTTGCCGAAGGCGTCATGGATCCGTGAATAGTCGAGCGCGACCTCAGCCGACACCGTCTGTTTCTTGGTCAGTTCGTAGGACAGGCCGGTGCTGCCCTTGACCGAGAAACGATCGTAGGCGTCCGGATGCTCGAGCACGGTCTTGAAGCGGGCGAAGAATTTCGACGCCGGGCCGATCACGCCCGGCTTTTCGAACATGACGCCGGCATTGTAGTTGAGCTTGGAGAGATCATTGCTGCCGATGCCGCTAATGGCGCCGTCGATGCGCAGCTTTTCGGCCCGGCCGAACAGGTTGCGGTGGCCCCAATAGCCTTCCAGGCCGAGCCCCTCGGTGTTGGAAACGGTCCCGCCAAGCCCGAAATAACGCGGCTTGCGCTCGCTGACCTGGACGCCGATCGGAATGTTGCCGTCGGCGTCGAGCTTGTCGGCTTCCTTGAACGTCACGCTGTTGAAGACCTCGAGCGCCAGCAGCCTGTCGCGCGCGTCGCTGATCTCCTGTGGCGAGTATTGCCGGCCGCGCTTGAGGCCGGTCATGTATTCGGTGAAGTCGCGATCGACCTTCTCGGTGCCCTCAACCGTGGTGTCACCGTAGCCGGCGACCGGCCCGGCGGCGACCGTCAGCGTCACGTCGAGCGTCGAGGTCGCATGGTCGGCGACGATCTGACGATCGGTCACCTTGGCCAGCGGCCTGCCCTCCTGCTTCAGCGCCCGCACGATCAGCGCCTCGGCCTTGAGCACCGCGCCGGACCCGGCGTCGCCGCCGGCGATCAGGCCGTAATCGGCGCCCATCAGCCCCGCCGCATCGCCTTCCAGCCTTATATTGCCGAGGGTGAATTTGGGGCCGCTGGCGATGTCGACGACCACCGGGACCGGCTGCGGGCCCTTGAATTCGGCATCCGGCGGCAAATCGTCAAGCAGCTTGCCGTCGATGGTGATGGTGACGACGCCTTCGTAGCGCGCATCGGCATAAAGGGCGGCGACAAGCTGTTCGCGATCGCTGCGCGCCTTGGCCAGCAGCCCCAGCGACCCGGAAACCGGGTGCCCCTCGTCGCCCTTGAGCGCCGAGGCGTTTTCGAGCCTCTTGACCAGATCCTTGTCGGCATCGGGCGCATTGATGGTCACGGCATAGTGCAGCGGATCGACGATGTCGGCATCCGCGTCGCTGGAGGAACCCCACAGCTTGATGCCGAAAAGCTCGAAAGCGGCCGCCGGCCTCGATTCGGTGACAAGCGCGGTCGAGCAAATCACGGCCAAAAGCAGGGCGCGCGAAAGCACACGCCCTGGCGCGGTACCTCCTGACATCTGCTCTTCATGCGCCGGCATTAAGACAACCTAGGTTACAAAACTAAAATTGGAATGAAGTTCTGAAGCGCTCGTAAAGGGGCCACAATCCAATTGTCTGAAATAGCACGGGCTTGGAATTCACACCTCTTTGCTTGCCGCAAGAAAGCGTGATCCCCTGTCCTATGGAGGTACTACCGGCCATTGGCCGGAAAGGAAACCGTTGGCAGGCGGAACCCTGCCGCGTCCCTGTGTTGACAAGCTTGACTGAAGCTTGATCATGCCCGGACGTCAGCAGTGTCTGGAGGGTGTTATGACAATGCGCGCGGCTCGTGGTCTGTCGATCCTGATCCTTCTGTTTTTCGCCTGGGCTAATGTCTTCGCCTGGAGTGGCGTCGCGCAAGCGGCCGAAGCCCGGCGAATCGCGACGACCGTCAATTCCGACTATTTTGGCTTTGACCTCAGGTCCGACCAGAATGTCACGCTCGATCAGTGCAAGACGACATGTCTGGGCGATCCGGCCTGCCGCGCATTCACGTACAATACCAAGGCCAAATGGTGTTTCCTCAAATCCGACTACAACCAGCTCAAACCCTTCAACGGGGCGGTCGCCGGCAAGGTCGTCAAAATCGACGGCGACCCCGACATCGGCGCACCGCCGGAACTCGCCTTCTTCCCCAACTGGATGGCCGATCAGGCCCAGCAATACCGCAACAAGCTGCTCGGCCCGGCCTATATCAAGCCGACCGACGGGCTGGCGGCGCTGATGAGCGCGGCCGAGCAGTCCGTGCTTACCGGCGACCACCGCTCCGCCATGCTCAGATACGAAGGCGCCGTGTCGGTCATGCCCGATGATGGCCAGCTCTGGCTTGCCCTGGCGCGTGAAACGCTGGCCGTGCAGCCCGCCGCCAACACATCCGATGCCTCCACTTTGCCGGCAAACGGCACTTCGGCCGCCTACAACGCCTACAAGCTGCTGCGCACCACCAAGACGCGCGCCGAGGTACTGGCTTTGCTCGGCAACGGCCTCGACAAGCGCGACCTTTACCGGCCGGCATTGCAGGCCTATGAGGCGAGCCTTGCGCTGGTGCCCTCGCCGGCCGTCCAGGCCGACTATGCCGATCTGAAAGCCCGCAAGGGTTTCCGCGTCATCGACCACACCGTCGACGCCGACACCAGCGCGCCGCGCATCTGCGCGCAATTCTCCGAGGACCTGGTCAAGACCGGCGTCGACTACGCGCAGTTCGTCACGGTCGACAACGCGCCGCCCAAGGGCGTCGAGGCGAAGGACAAGCAGATCTGCGTCGAGGGACTGGAGCACGGCCAGCATTACGACGTCACCTTCCGCGCCGGCCTGCCGGCGGCCATCGGCGAAGTGACCGCCGCACCTGTGGTGCTGTCGATCTATGTGCAGGACCGGGCGCCCTCGGCCCGCTTCACAGGCGACAGCTTCGTGCTGCCGGCCGGCGCGCGCCGCGGCATTCCGGTCGTCACCGTCAACATGAACGCCGCCGAGATGAAGCTCTACCGCATCGGCGACCGCTCGCTGGCCCAGCTTCTGTCTGGCTACCAGTTCCTCCACCAGCTCGACGGCTATGACATCTCCAACATTTCCGAGCAGATGGGCGCGCCGGTCTGGCAGGGCCAGCTCGACATCGTCAATGACCTCAACAAGGAGGTCACCACCTCCTTCCCGGTCGACGAAGCGCTGCCGCAGCGCAAGCCGGGCGTCTATGTGCTGACCGCCCAGGCCGTCAACGCAAAGAGCGACGACTACAACTCGATGGCCACGCAGTGGTTCGTCGTCTCCGACATCGGCCTGTCGACCTATACCGGCCAGGACGGGCTCAACGTCTTTGCCCGTTCGCTGGGCAGCGCCAAGCCGATAGCGGGCGCCGAACTGACGCTGGTTGCCCGGAACAATGAGGTTCTCGGCACCGCGACATCGGATGCCGACGGCCACGCCGTCTTCAACCCCGGCCTGACGCGCGGCGATGGCGGCATGGTTCCGGCCGTTTTGATGGCGAAGCAGGGAGACAATGATTTTGTCTTCCTCGACATGTCCAAAGCCGGCTTCGACCTGTCCGACCGTGGCGTCACCGGACGCGCGGCGCCCGGCGCGCTCGACGTCTATGCCTGGACCGAACGCGGCATCTACCGCGCCGGCGAGGATGTTCATGTCGCCGCCCTTGCCCGCGACGGTGCCGCCAAGGCGGTCGAGAACCTGCCTCTGACCTTCATCTTCTCGCGCCCCGACGGCGTCGAGGACCGCCGCATCGTCAGTGACGGCGCATCGGCCGGCGGCCATGCCGTCGACCTGCCGCTCGAGCCCAACGCCATGCGCGGCACCTGGTCGGTGTCTATCTACACCGACCCCAAGCAGCCGGCGGTGGCCAGCCAGATGTTCCTGGTCGAGGATTTCGTGCCGGATCGCATCGAATTCGACATGACCGCCGACAAAAAGGAGATCGCGCAGGGCGAGACCGCCAATATCAACATTGACGGCCGCTTCCTCTATGGCGCTCCGGCGGCGGGCCTCGCGCTGGAAGGCGAGTTGACGCTGTCGACGTCCCGCGATTGGGACCGCTTCCAGGGCTTTTCCTTCGGCCTCGCCGACGAGCAGTCGGCCGAACCCTCGGTCACCCCCCTCACCGGTCTGCCGGTGGTTGGCGACGACGGCAAGGTGACCTTCCCGATCTCGGTCGAGCAACTGCCCTCGACCACCAAGCTGGTCGACGCCAAGGTGACGGTGCGCATGCGCGAAACCGGCGGCCGCGCCATCGAGCGTTCGCTCAACATCGGCATCCGTCCGCAAGGCCATATGATCGGCATCCGTCCGGATTTCGCCGACAATGAAGTGCCGCAGGGCGGCACGGCCAAGTTCAGCCTGATTGCCGTCGACCCCGACGGCAAGCGCGAAGCGCTGAAGGGCGCGCAGTGGACGCTGGTCAAGGTCGAACGCAATTACCAATGGTACCGCTCCAACAACTCCTGGAACTACGAGCCGGTCACCTTCACCAAGTCGATCGCCAACGGCCAGGTCGACCTCGGCGCCGATGGCGACGCAACCGTCTCCGTGCCGGTCGACTGGGGCCAGTATCGGCTGGAGGTCGAAACATCCGATCCCGATGGACCGGCGACCAGCTACGAGTTCGATGCCGGCTGGTATGTCGCCTCGACCACCACCGAAACGCCCGATGGCCTGGAAATCGCCCTCGACAAGGATACCTATGCCGCCGGCGAAGTGGCCAAGCTCAAGGTCTCGCCGCATTTTGCCGGCGAACTGCTGATCAACATCGGCGCCGACAAGCTGTTGAAGACCGTCACGGCGACCGTGCCGGCTGGCGGCAGCACCGTCGACATCCCGGTTGGCGATGATTGGGGCGCCGGCGCCTATGTCACTGCAACCCTGTTCCGGCCAGGCGATGCGCAGGAAACGCGCATGCCGGCCCGCGCCATCGGCGTGAAATGGCTGAAGGTCGATCCGGGCTCGAAGAAGCTCGCCGTCACCTTGACGCCGCCGGACAAGACCATGCCGCGCCAGCAACTGTCGATCCCGGTTTCCGTGGCCGGTGTGCAGCCGGGCAGCAACGCCTATGTCATGGTTGCCGCCGTCGATGTCGGCATCCTCAACCTGACCAACTACAAGGTGCCGGATCCGGAGAACTGGTTCTTCGGCCAGCGCATGCTGGGCATGGAGATCCGCGACATCTACGGCCGCCTGATCGACGGCGCGCTGGGCAATACCGGCAAGCTCAGGACCGGCGGTGACGGCGCTAACATGCAGACGCAAGGCAGCCCGCCGACCGAAAAGCTGGTCGCCTTCTTCTCCGGCCCCGTCCAGCTTGACGCCGACGGCAAGGCGCGGATCGACTTCGACATCCCGCAGTTCAACGGCACCGTGCGCGTCATGGCCGTCGCCTGGACGAAGGAAGCGGTCGGCCATGCCCAGTCCGACGTCATCGTGCGTGATCCCATAGTGATCACCGCCGGCCTGCCACGCTTCCTTTCGCCTGGCGACGCCGCCGTCATGCGCCTCGACGTCGCCGATACCGACGGCCCGGCCGGCGACTACAAGCTTTCGATCGATACGACGGGCGATCTGTCCACCGGCGACAAGCCGCTGCCCGAAAAGCTGACGCTCGCAAAAGGCAAACGCCAGACGCTGACCGTGCCGCTGGTTGCCCATACGGCGGGCAATGCCTCGATCACCATCAAGCTTGCCCACGCCGACGGCACCGCTGTCGAACAGACGCTCTATGTGCCGGTGCGCCCGGCGCAGTTGCCGGTCACCACCCGTCTGGTCGTCGACCTCAAGGGCAATGGCGGCGCGCTGCGCGTCGACAAGGAGCTCTTGGCGGCAAGCCTGCTTGACGGCGCCTCGGTCAGCGTCGGCGTCTCGCAGGCGGCAGCCTTCGACGTGCCGTCGCTCTTGATGACGCTCGACCGCTACCCCTATGGTTGCGCCGAGCAGACCACCAGCCGCGCCATGCCCCTTCTCTACGTCAACGAGATGGCATCCGGCATCGGCATGGCCAGCGACCCCGACCTGCATGGCCGTGTCCAGGACGCCATCTACAAGGTGCTGAGCTACCAGGCCGCGGCCGGCAGCTTCGGCCTGTGGGGTCCGGGCTCTGGCGATTTGTGGCTCGACGCCTACGTCACCGACTTCCTGACCAGGGCGCGCGAGCAGAAATACGATGTGCCGAGCCTGGCCATGAACCAGGCGCTGGGCAATTTGCAGAACTCGCTCGGCTACGACCAGAGCGTACAGGACCGCGGCAGCGAGATTGCCTACGCCCTCTACGTGCTGGCCCGCAACAAGAAGGCCTCGATCGGCGATCTGCGCTACTATGCCGACACCCAGCTCGAAGCCTTCTCGAGCCCGATGGCGGTTGCCCAGCTGGCGGCGAGCCTGGCGCTCTACGGCGACACCCAGCGCTCGGAAGCGACGTTCCGGACAGCCCTGCAGCTCGCCAAATCGACCACCGAGTATGACTACTACCGCTCCGACTATGGCTCGCCGCTGCGTGACGGCGCGGCGATGCTGGCGCTGGCGGCGGAATCGAAGCCGGTGCCGACGATCGTGCCGGAGCTGATCAAGCTGGTGACCAGGGAACGCGCCGAAGCCCGCTGGACCAGCACCCAGGACGATTCCTGGATGCTGCTGGCGGCCCGTGCGCTGAAGGAAGGCAATGATTCGATCACGCTGACCGTCAATGGCGCGCCGCATGCCGGCGGCTATTCCGACCAGATCAACGGCAGTGACCTGGTCGACAGCCCGCTCACCATCGCCAACACTGGTAAGACCCCGCTGCAGGCCGTCGTCACCACGGTGGCGTCGCCGATCCAGCCCTTGCCGGCCAGCGGCGACGGCTTCACCATCGACCGCACCTACTACAAGCTCGACGGCACCGAAGCCAACGTCACCGAGGCGACCCAGAACGAACGCTATGTCGTCGTGCTCAAGATCTACGAGCAGAACAGCTGGCCTTCGCGCCTGCTGATCACCGACCTGTTGCCGGCAGGTTTCGAGATCGACAATCCGGGCCTGGTCTCCAGCGCGCAATTGTCGAACTTCTCCTGGCTGGCGCAGACCGATGCCGCCCACCTCGAATTCCGCGACGACCGTTTCGTCGCGGCCTTCAACCCCAATGATGGCGACGGCGACCGCAACATCACGCTTGCCTATGTGGTGCGCGCGGTGACGCCGGGCACCTATGCCCATCCGGCGGCAACGGTGGAGGACATGTACCGGCCGCAATATTCGGCCCGCACCGCCACCGGCATGATGGAGATCAAGGCGCCGTAAGGCCCGATGGTGGCGATCATGAACAGGACGATTGCGCTGCCCCTCATCCGCCTGCCGGCACCTTCTCCCCGTATAGAGACGGGGAGAAGGTGGCTGTCGCGATCATCAGCATCTATTCTGCAATTTTGGAAATTGGCGAAAGCCTCTGCGCAGGCTTCTTTCTCCCCGTCTCTATACGGGGAGAAATGCCCGGCAGGGCAATGAGGGGTGGCGCCATGCTTCCCAAGAAATTCCTGCGTCGCACGGCCATTGCTGGAGCCTCCCTGGCCGGCCTCACGGCAATCGCCACCGCTGGCCTCTGGGAACTCGACCGCGCCTTCCCGCCCCCGCTCCAGGCGGAACTCACCGTCTCCACCGAGGTCCAGGACCGAGACGGCCAGCTGTTGCGCGCCTTCGCCACGCCGGACGGTTACTGGCGGCTCGAAACCCGGCTCGACCAGGTCGACAAACAGTTCGTCGACATGCTGGTCACCTATGAGGACAAGCGCTTCTGGGATCATGAGGGCGTCGACGTGCTGGCGCTGGCCCGTGCCGCCGGCCAGTTCGCCGCCAGCGGCCATATTGTCTCCGGCGGCTCGACGCTGTCGATGCAATTGGCCCGGCTGATCGAACCGCGCGAAAGCCGCAGCCTCGGCTCCAAGATCAAGCAGATGCTGCGCGCCATCCAGATCGAGCGGCGGCTGTCCAAGCGCGAGATTCTCGAACGCTACCTGACACTAGCGCCCTATGGCGGCAATCTCGAAGGCGCGCGCGCTGCCTCGCTTGCCTATTTCGGCAAGGAGCCGAAGCGGCTGACTGTTTCGGAAGCCGCCCTGCTCGTCGCTCTGCCGCAGCTGCCGGAAAAGCGCCGGCCCGACCGCAATCTGCAGATTGCGCATGCCGCCCGCGACCGGGTGCTGACCCGCATGGTGTCCTCCGGCCTGCTCGGCGAACGCGAGGCGGCGCGCGCCGCGCTCGATGATGTGTCTGGCCTGCGCCGCACGCTGCCTGCGCTCGCCGCCCACGCCGCCTATGCGATGCTGCCCAGGGCGGTGCCCGGCCAGCCCTTGCGATTGACCATCCGCAAAAGTGTCCAGGAAGGGCTGGAACAGGTGGCGAGGGATGCCGCCACCAAGCTTGGACCGCGCCTGTCCGTCGCCATAGTGCTGGCCGACGCCCGCACTGGCGATATCCTTGGCGAGGTCGGCTCGGCCAATTTCTTCGACGCCAGCCGCTCCGGCTGGATCGACATGACCAAGATCGTGCGCTCGCCCGGCTCGACGCTGAAGCCCTTTATCTACGGGCTTGCCTTCGAACAAGGCCTGGTGGCGCAGGAAACGCTGATCGAGGACAGCCCGGTCGATTTCGGCGGCTACCGGCCGAAGAATTTCGACATGGGCTACCAGGGCGATGTCAGCATCCGCCAGGCGCTGCAACTGTCGCTCAACGTGCCGGCGATCCGCGTGCTCGACGCGGTCGGCCCGGCACGCCTGACCGCACGTTTCCGCCAGGCCGGTGTAAACCCCATACTGCCGGTCAACGAGGCGCCCGGCCTCGCCATCGGCCTTGGCGGCGTCGGCGTCACATTGCGCGATCTCGTCCAGCTCTACACAGGGCTCGCCAATGGCGGCAAGACACACACGCTGCATGACGGCACCGAGCCGGCAACCGCCGAGCGCACCACCGCCACCATCCTCGACGATCAGGCGAACTGGCAGATCATCGACATCCTGTCGGGCGTCAAGCCGCCCGAGGGTGCCTCGCAGCGCGGCATCGCCTACAAGACCGGCACCTCTTACGGCTACCGTGACGCCTGGTCGGTCGGCTTCGACGGCCGCTATGTGCTGGGCGTCTGGGTTGGCCGCCCCGATGCCGGCGCGGTGCCGGGCCTGTCCGGTTATGTTTCGGCCGCCCCCATCCTGTTCGAGGGCTTCGTCCGCTCGGGCCTGGCCACCGTGCCGTTGCCGGGCAAGCCGCCAGGTGTGTTCAGTCCCAAGCGGGAGGACCTGCCGGTAACGCTCGCCCGCTTCGGCGCCGGCGCGGACGGCCTGGTGCAGGCAACGGTGACCGAACCCGCGCCGACCATCATCTTTCCGCCTGACGGCGCCCGCGTCGATCTCGCCACCAACTCGGCCGATGCCTCGCCGCTGGTGCTCAAGCTGCAAGGCGGCCGCGCGCCGTTCCGCTGGCTGGCCAATGGCAAGCCGCTCACCGGCATCGACCGCCGCCGCACCGCGACCTGGCAGCCGGACGGCGCCGGCTATTCGACCCTGACCGTGATCGACGCCGCGGGACGGGCGGCCAGTGTGAAGGTCTTTGTCGAGTGAAAGCGCTGCTTGAATAGAATGCGCCAGGCGATTCAGCGCATTGGCTTTTGCGCTCTGACGGTTGCAGCCTTCGTTCTGCCGGCACAGGCCGACGCCTTGCCCGCCGGCTTTGTTCGCCTTGCCGATATCGATGCCTCGATCCGCCAGGACATCCGCTACGCCGGATCCGACAATTTCCTGCACCGCAAGGTGACCGCCTACGACGCGCCGGTCTGCATCCTCACCCGACAGGCGGCGGAAGCCCTCTCCGGCGTTCAGAAGGCCATTGCCGCCCGTGGCCTCACGCTGGTTGTGTTCGACTGCTATCGCCCTGCCCGCGCCGTGGCCGACATGGGCGAATGGACTGGAAAAGGCGGACCACCCGATCCGCACTGGTATCCGAAAGCCAGGCGCGGCGATCTCCTCGCCAAGGGCTATGTCGCCCGCCTGTCGGCGCATTCGCGCGGCTCGACTGTCGATCTTGCCATCGCCCAAAGAGTTCGTGGGTCCATACCGAAACCGGCCTGTGGCACTGTCGATGCCGACACGCTCGATTTCGGCACCGGCTTCGACTGCTTTGACCCGATGAGCGAAACCGCCTACCGCCCCCTCGGCAAGGAAGCGGCGGCAAGCCGCAAAATGCTTGTCGATGCCATGCGCGCCGGCGGCTTCGTGAACTATGCCCGCGAATGGTGGCACTTCACACTTGTGAATGAGCCGTTTGCGAAAGAGCGCTTCGATTTCCCTGTTACCGCCGAGTAAATCGCTGGACCAGTCCCATGCGACCTTGCCTCAACACTCCTTATTTCTAGATAGGCCAAAGTGGCGGCACGGATTCGTCGCACAGGGCATGCCGAGGTAAATATTTCCCAACATGGCGAAATCTCGTCGAGAATTTTCTTCAAGAGGGCGAAAAAGGCAACATTGATTGC
>NZ_JAPFQA010000008.1 GCF_027563465.1 Mesorhizobium qingshengii
GGTGGGTGCCGGCGAGGAGCGGGCGGTGGTCAAGAACGGTGAGATCAAGATAGCCACCGTGATGTCGGTGACGCTGTCGACCGACCATCGTGCCGTCGACGGTGCGCTGGGCGCCGAACTGCTGGTCGCCTTCAAGCGGCTGATCGAGAACCCGATGGGCATGCTGGTCTAGGCAAGGGGAGAGGCGGTGCGGAAATTCTTCACCAGCCTTTTCGCCTTCATCCTTTCTGGATTCGCCGGCGGCGTTGGTGGCACAGCAACCGGCTGTCATCACCAACGCACAGGAGGAGTACACCCTAGTGTTCTTGCTCTCAGCATTGGTAACAGTTGTCTTCACCCTCTTCTTTTCGTTGAGCGATGGCTTTTCGTGCGCTGGCGAGTGGAGCGCGGTTTGATTGAAGCAAGGACGGGTTGAACGGATGAAGACGGTTCTTTGCTACGGCGATTCGCTGACCTGGGGTTACAACGCCGAAGGTGGCCGGCATGCGCTGCAGGACCGCTGGCCGAGCGTGTTGCAGGCCGGCCTCGGCGGCGGCGTCCAGATCATCGCTGACGGCCTCAATGGCCGCACAACGGCCTTTGACGACCATCTGGCCGGAGCCGATCGCAACGGCGCCAGGCTTCTGCCGACGGTGCTGACGACGCACGCGCCGATCGACCTGATCGTCATCATGCTTGGCGCCAACGACATGAAACCGTGGATTCACGGCAATCCGGTCGCGGCCAAGCAAGGCATATCGAGGCTGATCGACATCGTGCGCGGCCATGACTATCCGTTCGACTGGCCGGCGCCGCAGATCCTCGTCGTTGCGCCACCTGTCGTCAGCCGCACCGAGAACGCCGACTTCAAGGAAATGTTTGCCGGCGGTGACGCGGCGTCGCAACAGCTTGCACCCCAATTTGCGGCGCTTGCCGACGAAGCCGGATGCGGCTTCTTCGACGCCGGTAGCGTGGCGCAAACCACCCCGCTCGACGGCGTCCATCTCGATGCCGAAAACACGCGAAACATCGGCAAGGCGCTGACATCGGTCGTGCGCGTCATGCTGGAATTGTGAATCAAGGAGAAAAACCGTGGCTGAGAACTACGACGTCATCATCATCGGCTCCGGCCCCGGCGGCTATGTCACGGCGGTGCGTTCAGCCCAGCTTGGTTTCAAGACGGCGATCGTCGAGCGTGAGCATCTTGGCGGCATCTGCCTAAACTGGGGCTGCATCCCGACAAAGGCGCTGCTGCGCTCGGCCGAGATCATGCATTATTCCGATCATCTCAAGGACTATGGGCTGAAGCTCGACGGCAAGGTCAGCGTCGACACATCCGCCGTCGTCGACCGCTCGCGCAAAGTCTCGCTGCGGTTGAACGGCGGCGTTGCCTTCCTGATGAAGAAAAACAAGGTCGATGTCATCTGGGGTGAAGCCAAGCTGTCCAAGCCCGGCGAGATCGTTGTGTCCAAGACCGCCAAAAAGCCGATGGAGCCGCAACCGCCGGTGCCGAAAGGCGTCAAGGGCGAGGGCACCTACACCGCCAAGCACATCATCCTGGCGACCGGCGCCCGGCCGCGCGCGCTGCCCGGCATCGAGCCCGACGGCAAGCTGATCTGGACCTACTTTGAAGCCATGGTGCCGACGGAGATGCCGAAATCGTTGCTGGTGATGGGATCGGGCGCCATCGGCATCGAATTCGCCTCCTTCTACCGCACCATGGGTGCTGAGGTGACAGTCGTCGAACTGCTGCCGGCGGTGATGCCGGTCGAGGACGCTGAAGTGTCGAAGTTCGCGCAGAAGCAGTTCGAGAAGCAAGGCATGAAAATCATTCTCGAAGCCAAGGTGACCAAGGTCGAGAAAGGCGCGAACTCGGTCACCGCGCATGTCGAGATGAAGGACGGCAAGGTCGAGAAGATCACCGCCGATCGCATGATCTCGGCCGTCGGCGTGCAGGGCAACATCGAGAATCTCGGCCTTGAAGCGCTTGGCGTGAAGACCGACCGCGGCTGCGTTGTCGTCGACGGTTATGGCAAGACCAATGTGCCCGGCATCTACGCCATTGGCGATGTCGCGGGCCCGCCGATGCTTGCCCACAAGGCCGAGCATGAGGGCGTGGTCTGCGTGGAAAAGATCGCCAGCTTCCCCGGCGTGCATGCCATCGACAAGCTCAAGATTCCCGGCTGCACCTACTGCAATCCGCAGGTCGCCTCCGTCGGCCTGACGGAAGCCAAGGCCAAGGCGGAGGGCAAGGATATCCGCGTCGGGCGCTTCCAGTTCGCCGCCAATGGCAAGGCTATCGCGCTCGGCGAGGACCAGGGCTTCATCAAGACCATCTTCGACAAGAAGACCGGTCAGTTGCTCGGCGCACACATGGTCGGCGCGGAAGTGACCGAATTGATCCAGGGCTTTGTCGTGGCGATGAACCTCGAAACGACCGAGGAAGAGCTGATGCACACGATCTTCCCGCATCCGACGCTGTCGGAGATGATGAAGGAAAGCGTGCTCGACGCCTATGGCCGCGCGCTGAACGCATGATAGATTTGTCGAACGAGACTCAAACACGCAAGCTGCGGGAGCTCGGCGGCAAGGGTGCTCGTTTGCGGATGCATTTTCACCCATCAGACAAGGAGAGGGCATATGCACTTGAACGGCGTCGGCTGGATTGCAGCCATCATCATCGGCGGCCTGGCAGGCTGGTTCGCCGAAATGGTCATGAAGAGCAATACCGGCATCTTCATGAACATTATCATGGGCATCGTTGGCGCGGTCGTGTTGAACGCCATCCTGCAGGCTCTCAATTTCGGCCCATTCGGTGTCGGCTGGACCGCCTATCTGATCACCGGCTTCATCGGCGCCTGCCTGCTGATCTGGGTCGGTCGCCTGGTGCGCCGCTAGTCGATATCGTTCCGGCTATGCGAAAACGGTTGTAGCGGCATGCGCCGCCGCAGCCTTTTTCTTTGTGCTGAAAAGTCCTAGATGACATTGGAGTGACGATCGCCGGCGGGCGGTCGCGAGAAAAGCCAGGGTTCTGATGGTCACTGTCCTCGACACGATCGCCAATGCGCCGCGGCTGCGGCATCCAGAGAAGGCGCACAAGCCTGACCAGGATGTGCTGCGCAAGCCAGACTGGATCCGCGTCAAGGCACCGGTCTCGAAAGGCTATGCCGAGACGCGCGAGATCGTGAAATCGAACAAGCTGGTGACTGTCTGCGAAGAGGCCGGTTGCCCGAACATCGGCGAGTGCTGGGACAAGAAGCACGCCACCTTCATGATCATGGGCGAGATCTGCACGCGCGCCTGCGCGTTCTGCAATGTCGCCACCGGCATTCCGACCGCGCTAGACCCCGATGAACCGGCCCGCGTTGCCCATGCGGTCAAGCAGATGGGCCTGACCCATGTCGTCATTACTTCGGTCGACCGCGACGATCTCGCCGATGGCGGCGCCCAACATTTCGCCGAAGTCATTCGCGCCATCAGGGCGGCGACGCCATCGACGACCATCGAAATCCTGACGCCAGACTTTTTGCGCAAGGAAGGCGCGCTGGAGATCGTCGTGGCGGCCAAGCCCGACGTCTTCAACCACAATCTGGAGACCGTGCCGTCGAACTATCTGACGGTTCGGCCAGGCGCCCGCTACTTCCACTCGATCAGGCTGCTGCAGCGGGTCAAGGAAATCGATCCGTCGATCTTCACCAAGTCCGGCATCATGGTGGGGTTGGGTGAAGAGCGGAACGAAATCCTGCAGCTCATGGATGATCTGCGTTCGGCCAATGTCGACTTCATGACCATCGGCCAGTATTTGCAGCCGTCGAAGAAGCATCATCCTGTGATCCGCTTCGTCACCCCGGAGGAATTCAAGTCCTTCGAAACGATCGGCCGGACCAAGGGCTTCCTGCTGGTCGCGTCAAGCCCGTTGACGCGCTCGTCGCATCACGCCGGCGACGATTTCGCCCGGCTGCGCGCGGCGCGCGAAGCGTTGCTCGCGAAATCGGCTTAACTCGCTGGTTTCATGCCGAAATTTGAAGCCACCCGCCGCGTTGCCCATACGCCGCAACAGATGTTTGCACTGGTTGCCGATGTCGAGGCCTATCCGCAATTCCTGCCGCTTTGCGAAGCGCTGACGGTTCGCTCGCGCAAGGAGCGCGACGGACGCACCGTTCTCGTCGCCGACATGAGCATCGGCTACAAGGCGATCCGCGAAACCTTCACGACGCAGGTGCTGCTGAAGCCCGACGAGAACACCATCGACGTGAAGTACATCGACGGCCCGTTCAAATATCTGAGCAATGTGTGGCGTTTCGAACCCGACGGCGGTGGCTGCGCGGTCCGCTTCTTCATCGACTACGAGTTCAAGAGCCGCATTCTGGGCGCGGTGATGGGAACCATGTTCGATCGCGCCTTCCGCATGTTCGCCGAGGCCTTCGAGAAGCGTGCCGACGTCATCTATGGCGTTGCGCCGTCGGGCTGATGCTGGCCAAGCGCGCGCAAGCCGAGTTCCAGCGCGTGCCTGACCGTTTCGTGGCGGATGAAGTCGCGACCCTTGTCGGCGAACTGCCTGTGGTCAGCAGTCACGGTCCAGCCGTCCAGGCCGACGCCGAACCAGACCAGGCCGACCGGCTTTTCCGCCGAACCGCCGCCTGGCCCTGCGATGCCGGTGACGGCGAGGCTCAGGCCAGCGCGTGAGCGGGCGAGGGCGCCAGCGGCCATCTCGATCGCCGTCTCGCGGGAAACCGCGCCATGAGCCTCAAGCGTGGCGGCGGAAACGCCGAGCATGTCCATCTTGGCTTCGTTCGAATAAGTGATGAAGCCGCGATCGACCACGGCGGAGGAGCCGGCGATATCGGTCAGCGCGGCGATGATCATGCCGCCCGTGCAGCTTTCCGCCGTCGCCAGCATGATGCCGCGCTTCTGGCAGGCCTGCAGCAGGGCATTTGCCAGATCGTTGTTGCTCACTCCGGCACCTCGCCGGGAAAAACCACGCTTGCGGTGGCGATCGCCGCTATGCCTTCCTCGCGGCCGACAAAGCCAAGCTTCTCGTTGGTTGTTGCCTTGATCGAGATGCGGTCCGCGGAAATTCCCAGCATCTGCGACAAGGCGGCCGTCATCGCTTCGCGATGGGGGCCGACGCGCGGCGCCTCGCAGATCAGCGTGATGTCGGCATTGGCGATACGGCCACCGCGCGCACGCACCAGTTTTGCCGCGTGTTCGACGAATATCCGCGACGCGGCCCCTTTCCACTGCGGATCGGAAGGCGGGAAATGCGTGCCGATATCGCCAGCGCCACAGGTCGCCAGCAGCGCGTCGGTCAAGGCGTGCAACCCGACATCGGCGTCGGAGTGGCCGGACAGTTTCTTGCCGTGCGGAATGGCGACGCCGCACAGGGTGACGTGGTCGCCCGGTTCGAAGGCGTGGACATCGTAGCCATTGCCGGTCCGGATATCAGGAAAGCGTGCCCGCTCGCTCGAAAGTCGGTGGTGCGCCATGGCTATGTCCCGTGCCCAGGTGAGTTTGACATTGTCCGGCGAGCCCGGGACGATCTTTACCGGAATATGCGCCCACTCGGCGATCGCCGCGTCGTCGGTGAAGTCCCCTTTCCCCAACTGATGAGCTTTTTCGTGGGCGGCGAGGATTGGCCAGAACGGAAAACCTTGTGGCGTCTGCGCTGCGTGAAGCCCGCTGCGGGAAACGGTTTCTTCAACCACGCCAGTGGCCGACTCGCGCTTCAGCGTATCGGCGACGGGCAGGGCGGGCAGCGCTCCCTCGCGTTCGCCGATGGCGGCGATCGTGCGCTCTATCAGGTCCGCGTCGACGAACGGACGGACGGCATCGTGGATCAAAACCCGCATTGGCGCGTGGCTTCTCAGCGCAAGCAGCCCGAGCCGGACCGATGCCTGCCTTGTCGCCCCGCCAATGACGACGCTGACCCGCTCAGCGTTGACGCCCACCGCTTGTTGGAACAAGTCGTGGTCGTCGGCATGGATGGCGACGACAACCTTGCCGGTTCGCGGGTGCGCCAGAAAAATCTCCAGCGTGTGCGCGATGACGGCTTGGCTGCCAATGCCTTGATATTGCTTCGGTCCATTCTCCTGGCCGGCGCGCGCGCCGCGGCCGGCCGCGACGATCACCACCGCGACTTTATCACCCGCGCCCGAAGCGTGATTTTCACTTGCGTCAGTCATGCCGTTTGGCTTAGCGCACGATCCGGAAAAGTGTAATCGGTTTTCCGAAAAGATCGTGCGCCAAATATGAAAATCCAAGGCGTCCTTTACGCCTCATGAGGGAACGCGCGGCGCCTTGGCCGCGGCCAAAGCCGAAGGCCGGTATTTTCCCAATTGCGCCTTAATGTGGCGTCATTCCGCGTTGCACATTGCGGCGGTTCTGGCTAGAGAATGTGCAGCGAATGAACATGCTTGGTTTTTGTGCATGGTTAACTTGAACAAATTGGCCGCGCCTCTCGACGTCGGCGGCATGAGAATCCGCAATCGCGTATTCCTCGCTCCGATGTCGGGGATATCAGATGAGCCGTTCCGGCAGCGCGCCCATGCGCATGGCGCGGGTCTTGTCGTGTCCGAAATGGTGGCCAGTGGCGAGCTCGCAAAGGGCAGGGCCGGTTTCGATCTGCGCATCCGTCACTCCGGCCTGCCTGTCCATATGGTGCAGCTTGCCGGCCGCGAAGCGTCGCACATGGCCGAGGGCGCGCGAATCGCTGCCGGCGAGGGCGCCGACATCATCGACATCAACATGGGCTGCCCGGCCAAGAAGGTGACGGGCGGCTATGCCGGCTCGGCACTGATGCTGGATCTCGATCATGCATTGTCGCTGATTGAAGCCGTGGTCGGTTCGGTCGACGTGCCGGTGACGGTCAAGATGCGTTTGGGCTGGGACGAAGGCGCGCTCAACGCGCCGATGCTGGCGCGCCGCGCCGAGCAGGCAGGTGTGAAGATGGTGACTGTGCACGGCCGCACGCGCTGCCAGTTCTATCAGGGCAAGGCCGACTGGTGCGCCATAGCCCGCGTCAAGGAAGCCGTGTCCATCCCCGTGATTGCCAATGGCGATGTCTGCTCCCCGGCGGAAGCGGCTGCTATCCTCGATCAGTCCGGCGCCGACGCGGTGATGGTCGGCCGCGCTCACTACGGGGCACCCTGGGTCGCGGGCAGCATCGCGGCGGCCGCGACAGGCGAGGCGGCGCCCAACGTTCCGCAGAACCCGACGGCGCTGGCCGCCTATGTCATCTCCCACTACGAGGACATGCTGACGCTCTACGGCGTCGAAAGCGGCCTGCGCCAGGCGCGCAAGCATCTCGGCTGGTATCTCGATCGCCATGCCGGCGCTGTCGCTGACGATAGCCGAAAGGCGATACTGACCGCGTTCGAGCCTGCCCGCGTCATTGCCATGCTGCGTGATGTGTTTTCGCGCGATCCGCAACCATTGACCCTGCGGAGCGCCGCATGAACGCCGCCGCTGGCCAGGGCGCTGAAATGGCGGATGCCGCCCAGATCGTGCTCAACACCATCCGTCGCCCGGTGATCATGATCAGCGAGGAAGGGTTCATCACGTTCGCCAACGCCGATGCGGAGGACTTCTTTCGCTCGAGCGCGACAATGCTCGCCCGCAACACACTGTCCAAACTCATTCCCTTCGGCAGCCCGCTGCTGACACTGGTCGATCAGGTGCGCGAGCGTCGGGCTCCGGTCAACGAGTATCGGGTCGACGTGTCGTCGCCGCGTCTTGGCATTGAGAAGGTCGTCGATCTCTACGTCGCGCCTGTGCCGGAATTTCCGGGCTCCGTCGTGGTGATGTTCCAGGAGCGGTCGATGGCCGACAAGATCGACCGGCAGATGACGCATCGCGGCGCCGCGCGCTCGGTGACCGGCCTGGCGGCGATGCTTGCCCATGAGATCAAGAACCCGCTCTCCGGCATCCGGGGCGCCGCCCAGTTGCTCGAACTGTCCGCCTCCGACGAGGATCGCGCGCTGACGCGGCTAATCACCGACGAGACGGATCGCATCGTGTCGCTGGTCGATCGCATGGAGGTGTTTTCCGACGAGCGGCCGATCGATCGCTACCCCGTCAACATCCATGTCGTGCTCGATCATGTGAAGGCAATTGCCAAGAACGGTTTTGCAAAAAGGATCAAGATCCTGGAGGACTATGATCCATCATTGCCTCCAGTGTTTGCCAACCGCGATCAGCTCATCCAGGTGTTCCTCAACCTGGTCAAGAACGCAGCCGAGGCGATCGGCAGCGACCCGCATGGCGAAATCGTCTTGTCGACCGCCTTCCGGCCAGGCATCCGCGTTTCCGTTCCGGGCACGCAGGACCGCGTATCGCTGCCGCTGGAATTCTGCGTGCGCGACAATGGCTCCGGCGTCTCGGAAGACATCTTGCCGATCCTCTTCGACCCCTTCATCACCACCAAGCCGAACGGCTCTGGGTTGGGGCTTGCGCTGGTCGCCAAGATCGTCGGCGAGCATGGCGGCATCATCGAATGCGAATCGACGCCGCGCGGAACCACCTTCCGCATCCTGATGCCGGCCTGGAAGGAAACACCATTCGGTGCCGATGAAGATGGTGAAGGAGACCGCAAATGACGGTTCGCGGCAATATTCTCGTCGCCGACGACGATGCGGCGATCCGCACAGTCCTCAACCAGGCCCTGTCGCGTGTCGGCCATGAGGTGCGCGTCACCTCCAACGCCTCGACATTGTGGCGCTGGGTGGCGGCGGGCGAGGGCGATCTGGTCATCACCGACGTGGTGATGCCGGACGAGAACGCTTTCGACATGCTGCCGCGCATCAAGAAGGCCCGGCCGGAGCTGCCGGTCATTGTCATGAGCGCCCAGAACACCTTCATGACGGCGATTCGCGCCTCCGAAACCGGCGCCTACGAATATCTGCCGAAGCCGTTCGACCTCACCGAACTCCTCAACATCGTCAACCGGGCGCTTTCCGAGCCGCGGCGGCCGAAGATCGATGCACGGCCGGAAGAACAGCCTGACGCGATGCCGTTGGTCGGTCGCTCGGCGGCCATGCAGGACATCTATCGCATGCTGGCGCGCATGATGCAGACCGATCTGACGGTGATGATCTCGGGCGAATCCGGCACCGGCAAGGAACTGGTGGCGCGCGCGCTGCATGAATATGGCCGCCGTCGTGGTGGGCCGTTCGTCGCCATCAACATGGCGGCGATCCCACGCGATCTGATCGAATCGGAACTGTTCGGTCACGAAAAGGGCGCTTTCACCGGCGCGCAGAACCGTTCCACCGGCCGCTTCGAGCAGGCCGAGGGTGGCACATTGTTCCTCGACGAGATCGGCGACATGCCGATGGAGGCGCAGACGCGGCTGCTGCGCGTCCTGCAGCAGGGCGAGTACACGACGGTCGGCGGACGCACGCCGATCAAGACCGACGTGCGCATCGTCGCCGCCACCAACAAGGATCTGCGCACGCTGATCAATCAGGGGCTTTTCCGCGAGGATCTTTTCTATCGCCTCAACGTCGTGCCGCTCAGGCTGCCGGCCCTGCGCGAGCGCTCCGAGGACGTGCCCGATCTCGTCCGCCACTTCTTCAAGCTGGGTGAGATGGAAGGTCTGCAGACCAAGCGCATCTCTTCCGGCGGTATCGAATTGATGAAGCGCTATCCGTGGCCAGGCAATGTGCGCGAGCTGGAAAACCTCGTTCGCAGGCTGGCCGCGCTCTATTCGCAGGACGAGATTTCCGCCGAGATCATCGAGGCGGAGCTCAAGACCGGCGAACGCCCCGTGGTGCCGGGCGGCGGCAACCTCATTCCCGACGACCTGTCCATCGGCCAGGCGGTCGAGCACTTCCTGCAACGCTATTTCGCATCGTTTGCCGGCGAATTGCCGCCTGCGGGCCTCTATCAGCGCATTCTGTCCGAGGTCGAATACCCGCTGGTTCTGGCCTCGATGACGGCAACCCGCGGCAACCAGATCAAGGCTGCCGAACTGCTGGGGCTCAACCGCAACACGCTGCGCAAGAAGATTCGCGAACTCGGCGTCAACGTCTACAAATCGTCGCGGCAGTCCTGAGCAGCCTGGATCCGAACCCAGGCTCTTTTCAGGGGACGGCTCGCGAAAGATTTCCGTCTCGGCCCCACTTGTTGCATAATCGCCACAATGCGTTGCATACATCCGACGCAATCACTGGCTCCAGACGGCGACATGGCTCCGCAGGCACCGACCCTCAACGAACCGCTTTTCAGCGAACCCGGCGCGCGCGACGGGCGCCGGCTGCTTGCGTTGCCCGGCATTGTCGCGGTCGCGGGCGCGTTGGCCACGGCGGCGATCTCGTTCACCATCCTCGTTGGCGCCACGCCGATCACGCCGAACGAGTCGACGACGCTGGCGCTGATTGCCCTCAATGCCGCTTTCGTCCTCTTCCTCATCGCGCTGGTCGGACGCGAAGTACATCGCATTCTGATGGCGCGCCGACACGGCAAGGCAGCTTCGCGGCTGCATGTGCGCATCGTCGCCATGTTTGCGCTGGTCGCCGCAATTCCCGCCATCATGGTGGCGATCATCGCCTCGATCACGCTCGATATCGGCCTCGACCGCTGGTTCGAGATCCGCACCAAGACGATCGTCAATTCGTCGCTGTCGATCGCCGACGCCTATGTCCAGGAAAATGCCCGTAACCTCCAGGGCACGACGCTGTCGATGGCCTATGATCTCGATGCGTCGCGTACGCTCTACGGCCTTGATCGCACTGGCTTTCTCGATCTGATGAACAAGGAAGCCGTGGGCCGGTCGCTGGCCCACGCCGCGCTGATCAAGCCGGACGGTTCCTTTGTCATGAGCGCCAAGACCGACACGGATTTCGCCATGCCTGAGCCACCGGAAGGCGCCGTGGCCAGCGCCGCCGACGGCAAGCCGGTGCTGATCGAGCCGAAAACGCGCAACATAATGGGCGCCATCGTCAAGCTGCGCGAGATCGAGGGGCTCTATCTCTACACCATTCGCCTCGTCGACCCCGAAGTGATCAAGGCGCGGCAGATCGTCAGATCCAATACCGATGAGTATCGCGGTCTCGAAGACAACAGGCGCACCTCGCAGGTGGCCTTCGCGTTGCCCTATCTGTCGCTGACGCTGATCATCATCCTGTCGGCCATCTGGACCGGTATCGCCGTCGCCGACCGTCTGGTGCGGCCCATTCGTCAGCTGATAGGCGCTGCCGATGAGGTCGCGACCGGCAATCTCGACGTTGCGGTTCCCGTCAGGCCTTCGGATGGCGATGTCGCCTCGCTCGGCGACACGTTCAACAAGATGCTTCTGGAACTGAAATCACAGCGCAATGAGATCCTGTCCGCCAAGGACCTGATCGATGAACGGCGCCGCTTCTCGGAGGCCGTGCTTGCCGGCGTCACCGCCGGTGTCATCGGTGTCGATCCCTATGGCATCGTCACCATCGTCAACCGCTCGGCCGAGGCGATGCTGGCATTGTCCGCCAGCGCCGCGCTTGGGCAGAACCTGTCCGCCGTGTTGCCACATGTCGGCCGCGTCTTCGAGATCGGCCGCAAGTCCGGCAAGCCTGTCTACCGGGAACAGGTGACCTTCTATCGCGCCGGCGCCGAGCGGACCTTCAACGTGCAGATCACCATCGAGGCCGGCGACGATGGCACGGAGGAAAAATCCTATGTCGTGACGGTGGACGACATCACTGATCTGGTTCAGGCTCAGCGCTCCTCTGCATGGGCAGACGTGGCGCGGCGCATCGCGCACGAGATCAAGAATCCGCTGACGCCGATCCAGCTTTCCGCCGAGCGCATCAAGCGACGCTTCGGAAAGGTCATCACCGAGGATCGCGAGATTTTCGATCAGTGCACCGACACAATCATCCGGCAGGTGGAGGATATCGGCCGCATGGTCGACGAATTCTCGGCTTTCGCGCGCATGCCAAAGCCCGAGATGAAAGTCATCGACCTGCGCGAATCGCTGCGCGAGGCTTCGTTCCTGGTGGAAGTCAGCCGCGCCGACATTGCTTTCGAACGCGTGTTTGGCAACGAGCCGCTCAAGGGCACGTTCGACAGCCGCTTGATGGCGCAGGCCTTCGGCAATGTGATCAAGAACGCCGCCGAAGCGATCGATGGACTGGAACAGAAGGACGGTTCGCACGGCATAATCCGGATTCAAGCCGGGCGCCAGAATGGCGCGATTCGCATCGACGTCATCGACAATGGCAAGGGCCTGCCGCGCGAGAATCGTCAACGGCTGCTCGAGCCCTATATGACAACACGCGAGAAGGGCACCGGGCTCGGTCTCGCTATCGTCAAGAAGATAGTGGAGGACCATGGTGGCAGGCTGGAACTTCATGACGCGCCCGCGGATTTCCACAATGGGCGGGGCGCGATGATCAGCATCATCCTGCCCCCGGCTGCCACAGCCACGCCGCCGCGCGGCGAAAGCAGGACGGAAAACGAAAGAGAAACTGAAAAGGTCGGTAATGGCGTCTGATATTCTCATCGTCGATGACGAGGAAGACATCCGTGAACTCGTCGCGGGCATCCTGAGCGACGAGGGTCACGAAACCCGTACGGCATTCGACGCCGACAGCGCGCTCGCTGCTATAGCTGATCGCGCGCCGCGGCTGATTTTCCTCGACATCTGGCTGCAGGGCTCGCGCCTGGACGGGCTGGCGCTGCTCGACGAGATCAAGACGATGCACCCGACATTGCCGGTGGTGATGATTTCGGGCCATGGCAACATCGAAACGGCGGTCTCCGCCATCCGTCGCGGCGCTTACGACTTCATCGAGAAGCCATTCAAGGCCGACAGGCTGATCCTGATCGCCGAGCGTGCGCTCGAGACCTCGAAACTGAAGCGCGAGGTTTCCGACCTCAAGCTGCGCAGCGGCGAGACCTTCGACCTGATCGGCATGTCGTCGGCGATGAGCCAGTTGCGCCAGACCATCGAGCGCGTCGCGCCGACCAACAGCCGCGTGATGATCATCGGCCCCTCCGGCTCGGGCAAGGAACTGGCCGCGCGCGCCATCCACACGCTGTCGGCGCGCAAGGGCGGGCCGTTCGTGACGCTGAGCGCCGCCAACATCACCCCCGAACGCATGGAGATCGAGCTGTTCGGCACCGAATCGAACGGCGTCGAGCGAAAGGTCGGCGCGCTCGAGGAGGCCCATCGCGGCATCCTCTACATCGACGAGGTGGCCGACATGCCGCGCGAGACGCAGAACAAGATCCTGCGCGTGCTGGTCGAGCAGCAGTTCGAGCGGGTAGGGGGCACGAAGCGGGTCAAGGTCGATGTCCGCATCATTTCCTCGACCTCGCAGAACTTGGAGGCGATGATTGCCGACGGGCGTTTCCGCGAGGATCTCTATCACCGCCTGGCGGTGGTTCCGGTCATGGTGCCGGGATTGGCCGAGCGGCGCGAGGATATTCCCTATCTCGTCGACAATTTCATGAAGCAGATCGCCCGCCAGGCCGGTATCAAGCCGCGCCGCATAGGCGACGACGCGCTGGCCGTGCTGCAGGCGCACAACTGGCCGGGCAACGTCCGCCAACTGCGCAACAATGTCGAGCGTCTGATGATCCTGGCGCGCGGCGACGATGTCGATGCGCCGATCACCGCGGACCTGTTGCCATCCGAGATCGGCGACGTCATGCCGCGCACGCCGAATCAATCCGACCAGCACATCATGGCGCTGCCTCTGCGCGAGGCGCGTGAGCAGTTCGAGAAGGACTATCTGATCGCGCAGATCAACCGGTTTGGTGGCAACATCTCGAAGACCGCCGAGTTCATCGGCATGGAGCGCTCCGCCCTGCATCGCAAGCTGAAGTCGCTGGGCGTCTGACGGGCGACGTCTAGCCGGCCGCGCCTGGGCCAAGCATTTGCCGGTTACGCAAGCGGCGGAATCGCATAAGAAAGCCCGATAGATTTCCAGGGGTCGCCAATGCCGCGCATTGCCTATGTCAACGGGCGCTACGTCACTCACGCCGACGCTTCCGTGCATATCGAGGATCGCGGCTATCAGTTCGCCGACGGCGTCTACGAAGTCTGCGAGGTGGCGCGCGGCTTCATCGTCGACATGCCGCGCCACCTTGCCCGGCTCAATCGTTCCCTGACCGAATTGTCGATCGCTTGGCCGGTCACGCGCGGAGTGCTGCCGCTCATCCTGCGCGAAGTGGTCAACCGCAATCACGTCGTTAACGGCCTGGTCTATGTCCAGGTCACGCGCGGCGTCGCCAGCCGCGACTTTGTCTTCCCGTCGGCGGATACCAAGCCGTCCCTGGTGGTCACCGCCAGGAAGGCCGATCCCGCTGCCGGGGCAAAGCGGGCCGAGACCGGTATCGCGGTCATCACCGTGCCGGAAAATCGCTGGGACCGGGTCGATATCAAGAGCGTCGGACTGCTGCCCAATGTCTTGGCCAAGCAGAAGGCCAAGGAAGCCGGTGCGCAGGAGGCCTGGTTTGTCGATGGCGACGGCACCGTCAAGGAAGGCGGATCGTCGAACGCCTGGATCGTCACCGGGGACGGCGTCCTGGTCACCAGGCCGGCCGATCATGGCATACTGCGCGGCATCACCCGCACGACCATGTTTGAGGTGGCGGCCAAGCTCGGTCTGAAGATCGAGGAGCGCGGTTTTTCCGTTGCCGAGGCCAAGACGGCGCGCGAGGCCTTTATCAGTTCCGCGACCACGATTGCCATGCCCGTCGTGTCGATCGACGGCGATCCGGTCGCCAATGGACACCCCGGCTCAATAACACTTTCGTTGCGTCAAGCCTTTTTTGACATTGCGGAAAAAAGTCCAGCCTGATAACCGCACAGGTGGAATGAACATCAATATATCTCGTTCTGCTTGTCGTTACTGACGACAAGACGGTGTTTGCGCGCTTGACATGTGCCGGTTAATTTGGCGCATTGGCTTGCAAACCGAAGGGGATCGGCGAAAGACAAGAACAATGGCGGAACGATCGCAAAACCTTCAGGACCTGTTCCTGAATTCAGTTCGCAAGAGCAAGAACCCGCTCACCATCTTTCTCATCAACGGCGTGAAGCTGACCGGCGTGGTCACTTCGTTCGACAATTTCTGTGTCCTGCTGCGCCGTGACGGTCACTCCCAGCTCGTCTACAAGCACGCCATTTCCACGATCATGCCGAGCCAGCCGGTTCAGATGTTCGATGGCGAGGAAAGCCAGGGCGCCTGATTGGCTCGTGAGAAAGACGCGGACGAAACGGTTCGCGGAAAACCAGCGCATCATCCCGGGACGGAAGCCAAGGGCCCGACCCGGGCTGTTGTCATCGTGCCGGTGCTTACCCGCCAGCCGCGCGGCGACGATGATACCAACCGTCCGCGGCTGACGCGCTCCGCCGAGGCCCGCCACGACGAAGCGGTCGGCCTTGCCCGCGCCATCAACCTTGACCTGATCCACACCGCGGTGGTTACCCTCAACGATCCGCGCCCGGCAACCTTGCTCGGGAGTGGCAAGGTCGCCGAGTTCGCCGAAATCGTCAAAGAGGGTCATGCGGAAGTGGTCATCGTCGACCACCCGCTGACGCCGGTGCAGCAGCGCAATCTCGAGAAAGAGCTGAACGCCAAGGTGCTGGACCGCACCGGGCTGATCCTCGAGATTTTTGGCGAACGAGCCCGCACCAAGGAAGGCACGCTGCAGGTCGAGCTCGCCCATCTCAACTACCAGAAGGGCCGTCTCGTGCGCAGCTGGACCCACCTGGAACGCCAGCGCGGCGGCGCCGGCTTCCTCGGCGGCCCCGGTGAAACCCAGATCGAATCGGACCGGCGCGTCCTTCAGGACAAGATCATAAAACTGAAGCACGAACTGGAAACCGTGCGCCGCACCCGCGACCTGCACCGCGCCAAGCGCAAGAAGGTGCCGTTTCCGGTGGTGGCGATCGTCGGCTACACCAATGCCGGCAAGTCGACACTGTTCAACAGGCTGACAGGGGCCGGCGTCCTGGCTCAGGACATGCTGTTCGCCACGCTCGATCCGACGCTTCGCCGCGTGCGCCTGCCGCATGGCACGCCGATCATCCTTTCGGACACGGTCGGTTTCATCTCGGACCTGCCGACGCACCTGATCGCGGCTTTTCGCGCGACCCTGGAAGAGGTGGTCGAGGCCGATCTCGTCCTTCACCTGCGCGATATTTCCGATCCCGACACTGCCGCCCAGGCCGAGGATGTCGAACGCATCCTGGCCGACCTCGGCGTCGACGCCAGGGATACAAAGCGGGTCATCGAGGTCTGGAACAAGATTGACCGGCTGGACGAAGGCAACCGGAGCCGGCTGCTTGCCGATGGCGCCGACACAAGCAAGGCGCCGCCGGTTGCCGTGTCAGCCGTGACCGGCGAAGGTATCGATGCGCTGAAGGCGATCATCGAAACCCGGATGGCGGGCGAGCTGGAAGACCTGACGGTGACGATCGCGCCGGCCCAGTTCGGTCTTGTCGACTGGCTTTACCGCAATGGCGATGTCGTCTCGCGCACCGACAATGACGACGGCAGCGCCACCATCTCGCTCAAGGCCACGCGAAGTGCCCGCGAAGAGATCGAAAGCAGATTGCGTCGAAAAAACAACGGGTAGTGGATATTACTTCGCGGTTTTTGCTTCCTGCCAGAGCGCTTCCATCTCGGCCAGGTCAGCCTTTTCCAGCGTATTGCCGGATTTTTCCAGGGCCTGCTCGACATAGTGGAAGCGTGAGCGGAACTTCTCGTTGGTGCCGCTCAGGGCTGCTTCTGAATCCAGCTTGAGGTGACGACCGAGATTGACGACGGCAAACAACATGTCGCCGAATTCGTCCTTGATCGAGGCGGTATCACCCTTGGCCAGTGCCTCGCGCAACTCGCCGATCTCTTCCTCGATCTTGTCGAGGATGGGGGCTGCCTCGCTCCAGTCGAACCCGACGCGGGCCGCCTTCTCCTGAAGCTTCAAGGCGCGCGTCAAGGCGGGCAGGGCGACCGGCACACTGTCCAGAAACCCCTTGCCATTGTCTTCCGGGTCTAGGCCGCGAGCGAGGCGGGCGCTGCGCTTCTGCGCCTTCTCCTCGGCCTTGATCTTTTCCCACATGCCCTTGGCCATGCCGGCGCTGCGGGCTTTCTCGTCGCCGAACACGTGCGGATGGCGGCGGATCATCTTGGTGGTGATGGCCTGAACCACGTCACCGAAGGCAAACTCGCCGGCCTCCTCGGCCATTTGCGCGTGGTAGACGACCTGCAACAGGAGATCGCCGAGCTCGTCGCGCAGATCGTCGAGGTCGCCGCGCGCGATGGCGTCCGCCACCTCGTAGGCTTCCTCGATCGTGTAGGGCGCGATGGTCGAGAAATCCTGTTCGATGTCCCACGGACAGCCGGTCTTCGGTGCCCGCAGCGCAGCCATGATCTCGATCAGGCGCGAAATGTCTTTCGATGGCGTCATGCGGCGGATGCTATCGCGCGGCCGATCTCCCGGCCAACACTGTCAGCCGGCAAGAGGGGCTTGTCCACAGTTGCGCGGTGCCTGTTTTGTCAGTCGAGCACCGAAACGATTGCCTTGGCGAGCTTGTCCATTCCATCCTCGGGCAGACCGGCCACGTTGATGCGGCTGTCGCCGACCATATAGACGCCGTGCTCGGCACGCAGCCGCTCGACCTGCGCTTCCGTGAGGCCAAGGCGGGAGAACATGCCGCGATGGCTGGCGACGAAATCGAAGCGGTCGGAGTTGGATTGCCGGCGCAGCGCCTCGGCGAACTGGACACGGAGTCTCAGCATGCGCAGGCGCATCTCCTCCAGCTCGGCTTCCCAGTCCGCACGCAACGCAGCGTCCTCGAGCACGATGCGCACGGCGGCTGCACCATGGTCCGGCGGCATCGAATACATGGCGCGCGCCGCCGACAGCATCTGGCTCATCGCCACGTCGGCCTGTGCGCCGTCCCTGGCCAGGATCATCGCGGCGCCGACGCGGTCGCGGTAGACGGCGAAGTTCTTCGAGCAGCTGGAGGCAACAACCATTTCCGGAACTTTCGCGGCCAGCAGGCGCAAGCCAACGGCATCGGCCTCCAGGCCATCGCCAAAGCCCTGATAGGCGATGTCGACAAACGGCAGCAGGCCGCGCTCGACGACCAGATCGGCAACGGCCTCCCACTGAGCCGCGTCCAGATTGGCGCCGGTCGGGTTGTGGCAGCAGCCATGCAGCAGCACGACGTCGCCGCTCTTCGCCGTCCGCAGCGCTGCCAGCATGTCGTCGAAACGAACGGCGCCCGAGGCAGCATCGAAATAGGGATAGTCGCGGATCTGCAGACCGGCGGCGCGCATCACCGGCATGTGGTTCGGCCAGGTCGGGTCGGACAGCCAGATTGTGGCATCGGATCGTGTCCGCTTCAGCAATTCCGCCACCAGCCGCAGCGCGCCGGAGCCGCCCGGCGCCTGTGCCGCACGGATGCGCGTCATGTCGGCACCCTGACCGAAGGCAAGCTTTGCCATGACCGTGTTGAAGACCGTGTCGCCGGCGAGCCCGAGATAGGTCTTGGTGTCCTGGCTCTGCAGCAGCCGCTTTTCGGCCTCGCGCACGGCGCGCATGACAGGCGTCTTGCCGTCGCGGTCCTTGTAGACGCCGACGCCAAGGTCGACCTTGTCGGGGCGCGGGTCGGCGCGGTAGAGGCCGATCAAGGCCAGGATCTTGTCGGCGGGAGCTGGCTGGAGATCTTCGAACATCGCTGTGGTTCCGTTGGCGCGGCGGAGTGATACGCAAATCGAACGCGCTTCACCAGCGGTTTCGGTCACACCAAGCCAAAAAGCGGCATTCCGGCCGACTGTCGAAAAGATCGGCGCCGGCGGCACCGCAGGATCGCCCGGCTTTGCCGGTGAGGCGAGGGCAGTTGCGAACGATGTCGTCCAGCGATCGAAAAAAAATCGCACGGCAGGGATTAAAACCCCCACATGCTCCGTAAACAGGGCATGAAACGGTCGATGCCACGCTTCGATATTGTTGGACAACTCGGGTCGCTGCGCCGTTACGCACGCTCCTTGACGCGCGACGGCACGGACGCCGAGGATCTCGTGCATGACGCGCTGGTGCGCGCCTATGAGCGTCGCGGCACGTTCCGCTCCAGCGGAAACCTGCGCGCATGGCTACTGTCGATCGTCCACAACGCCTTCGTCGATCGCATGCGCGCGCGTCGCTCGGAAGCAGCGCGCCTCGATCAGGCCGGATACCTTGCCGATGGCAGCACGCCGGCGCCACAGGAACATTCGGTGCGCCTTGCGCAGGTGCGCGAGGCCTTTCTCGGCCTGCCGGAAGAGCAGCGTTCGGCACTGCATCTCGTCGCCATCGAAGGCCTTTCCTACAGCCAAGCCGCCGATGCCAGCGGCGTGCCGTTGGGCACGCTGATGTCACGTATCAGCAGGGCGCGCGCCGCACTGCGCGAGATGGAGGACGCGACGCCCTCAAAGGCCAAAAACCACCTCAGGATCGTTGGAGACCCGTCATGATCGCAACTGTCGATCCCGTGACCGATGCCGACCTCGATGCCTATGTCGACGACCAGCTCGACGTCAGCCGCCGCATCGAGGTCGAGGCGTTTCTGTCCACCCGTCCAGAGGCCGCGGCGCGCGTGATGTCGGATCTGAGGACCCGCGACGAGCTGCGCGTGGCGCTTGCCGGCTCCAGGGGCATGGCGAGGCTGGCGACCGCCGATGCCGCGCGGCGGCTGGAGAGGGGGCTTGCCCGGGGCCGCATCTTCGGCGTGTTGCAGCGCGCTGCTGCGATTGCCGCCTTCATTGCCGCCGGCTGGCTGGCGAACGGGATCATCGGGCCAATGTCGGTGACCAAGGTGGTCGCTTCGCCGCAGCCGCCGGCCTATCTGGAGGAGGCGATTAGCGCGCACAGAACGACGCTGGTACGCGAGAGCATGCCATCGCAGCCGGAAGCGCCCAACTACAACGCCGGCGAGATCCGTGCCGCGACCGCCATCGTCATGCCGTCGCTACCCAAGGGATGGAAGGTGCGCGACGTGCAGATCTATCCTTCGCGTTTCGGCCCGAGCGTCGAGATGGCGGTCGAGACCAAGGACATGGGCCTAGTCTCGCTGTTTGCCATCCGGCCGGGAAACTTCGATGTCGTCAAGCCGACGGTCGCGCCCTCTGGCGACATTTCCTCGGCCTATTTCCAGATCGGCGAGGTCGCCTACGCGGTGGTGGCGCGAAGCGAGGTCCATGACCTCGACCGCGCCGCCGAGACGCTCGCCAGAACGCTCTACTGACCGATCCACAAAGGAGAATTCAAATGAACACTCCCAATCTGGGATACCGCGCGGGCGCCGGCGCCCAAACCGGAGCCATTTATGACGAGGGCCTGCGCCAGCACATGCTGCGCGTTTACAACTACATGGGCCTTGGCCTCGTTGTCACCGGCCTGGTCGCCTTCATGGTGTCGTCGACGCCCGCGCTTTACGTGCCGATCTTCTCCAGCCCGCTGAAATGGGTGGTGATGCTGGCGCCGCTTGCCTTTGTCATGCTGTTCTCGTTCAAGATGCAGACCATGTCGGCGGCCAGCGCCCAGGCGATGTTCTGGGCCTTCTGCGCGGTCATGGGCCTGTCGCTGGCCTCCGTGTTCCTGGTCTTCACCGGCACCAGCATCGCGCGCACCTTCTTCATCGCCGCCACCATGTTCGGCGCCACCAGCCTCTACGGCTATACTACCAGGCGCGACCTGACCCAGTTCTCGTCGTTCCTGATCATGGGCCTGATCGGCGTGGTGATCGCCAGCATCGTCAACATCTTCCTCGGCTCGACCGCGCTGCAGTTCGCCATCTCGGTGATCGGCATCGCCGTGTTCGTCGGCCTGACCGCGTGGGATACGCAGACGATCAAGGAGCAGTATGCGGAGAATTTCGACGCGGAGTCGCGCCAGAAGCTCGCCGTCTTCGGCGCCTTCTCGCTCTATCTGAATTTCATCAATATCTTCCAGCTGTTGCTGAACTTCACCGGCGAACGCGAGTAACGACTGTCCGTTGCGGGTGAGGGCGAGGAATATCGCCCGGGATGTAAAGAGGTGGCCGGGGAGATCCTCCGGCCACAATTCGTTCTGGCGAGGCCCGGCCACACCTTGAGTCCCCAAGAGCTTTTGTTAGTCTGCCCACCGCACCAGCCTTCAACAACGGCCCGCGAGGACATGTGGCACAGGACAGCCAAACGCTTCATGGCGACGGCATCTCGGCGATCATAGTCGCGCAGGGCGCCGAACTGGTTTCGCTGCAAGATGCGCAGGGATTTGAGTTCCTCTGGCAGGCCGGGCCGGCCTGGCGGCGCCATTCGCCGGTGCTGTTTCCGATCGTCGGCCGGTTGAAGGCAGACCAACTGCGCCATAGAGGCCGGACCTACCCGATGACGCAGCACGGCTTCGCCCGCGACAAGCCATTTGCCTGGGCGGAGAGGGGGCCGCGATCCTGCACGATGGTTCTCACCGACGACGCCGATACCCGTGCGCACTACCCCTTCGCCTTCCGTCTGGCGGTGACCTACACGCTGGATCGCCAGCAGCTTGGCGTGACCTTCGACATCACCAACACCGGCGATGAGCCGCTGCCGGCGTCAATCGGAGCGCATCCGGCGTTCAATTGGCCGTTGCTGCCGGATCTGGCCAAGACCGATTACCGGCTGACTTTTGCCGACGATGAGCGGGCGCAGATCCGCCGGCTGAAGGACGGCCTGCTTACGGCAACGCTGGAGCCAACACCTGTCGCAGGCATGACCCTCGATCTCTCCGAACGCCTGTTCGACGATGACGCCGTCATTCTCGATCAACCCGCCAGCACCAGCGTGCGCTACGCCGCCAGGCGTGGTCCGGCGATCGAGATGGCGTGGCAGGGATTTCCTGTACTGGGCATCTGGTCAAAGCCCGGTGGCGCGCCGTTCCTGTGCATCGAACCCTGGCATGGCATTGCGAGCCCGGTGGACTTCGATGGCGACTTCATCGACAAACCTGGCCTTATGCTGATCGCGCCAGCAGCGAAGCGCCTGCTGAGCTATCAGATCCGGCTGATCGGATCGGTTTGAAAACCGGGGCGGAGAGGAAGCCCGGGACCGGGTGCGCAGAGCATCGTGGACGCCGGCGCCGGGACATTCCGACGCTTGATTTTAGAGGAGACGCAACATGGACCGATTCACGGGCGGCTGCCTTTGCGGCGACGTCCGGATTATCGCGTCGGGACGCCCATACCGGGTGGGCATTTGTCACTGTCTCGACTGCCGCAAGCATCATGGGGCGCTTTTCTACGCTGCCGCGGTGTTCGCTCAGGACGCGGTGACGATCGAGGGCGAAACACGCGACTACGCCGGGCGTTTTTTCTGTCCCCGCTGCGGGTCGTCGGTTTTCGCCCGCAGCGCGGACGAAATCGAAGTGCACCTGGGAGCCCTGGATGCCCCTGACCAACTGATGCCAACCTACGAAAGCTGGATCGTCCGTCGCGAGTCCTGGTTGCCGCCGTTTCCGCTCACGCGGCGATACGAGCGCGACCGTGACGCCACGGGTCGCTTTGAGGAGTAGGTGGGACGAGCGGTTCGAAGGCCAAATTTGTGCCTTGATCGAGATATCAAACCTTCGATCCCGCCGGCGCGTCACTCCGGAAGACCGGCCTTGCGGAAGCCATCGACGAAATGCTCGAGCGTCGCCGCATCGCGGAACGGCTCCGTCGCGACCCAGTGGCGGGTCGTGAAATGCGGGTTGCTGACGAGGAACAGTTCGACCTCCGCGCGCGCCTCGTCGAGCCGGCCGAGTTGCGCAAGGCTTGCCGCCAGGAAACGGCGTGAGCTGGTGCGATAAGTCTCGTCCCTGCGCAGCGTCTCGACCGCGGCGTCGTATTCGTGCGCCGCATATTGTGCCGCGCCGAGCGTCAGATAGTACCAGCTTGCCGGAAACGGGTTCAGCCGGAACGCCTTGCGAATATGCTCGAGGCCCTCTTCGACCCGCCCGGCCAGAACCGCGATATCGGACAATGTCGCCCATGCGTCGGCCTCGTTCGGGTCGAGCTGAAACGCGTTGGCGAATTCCGCATCCGCCTCGGCGAAGCTGCGCTCATAGGCAAGCAGGTTGGCCAGGACCCAGTGGCAGCCAGCGTCGTTGGGGTCGATCGCCACGGCTTTGCGCGCCAGTTCCAGGGCAAGGCGACGGTTTGGCTCAATGGGTTCGCCCCAGTGCACCCATCCCATCCAGTGGTTCATGGCAAGCCAGCGATAGGCCTCGGCGTATTCCGGATCGAGCGATACCGCGCGCGTGAGCATCAGATGCGCTTCCCGCGCCGTCTGCGGCGAATCGTCGATCAGCTTGCGCGCCCGCACGCAGAGATCGTAGGCCTCGAGATTTCTGGGCCGGTTGCGCGGCGGCGGTGCGCGCAGCCGGCCGAGCAACGCCTCCACGATCTTGGCCGTTACCTCGTCCTGAACGGCAAAGATATCTTCCAGGCTGCGATCAAAGCGTTCCGCCCATAGATGTTCGCCGCTCACAGCGTCGACCAGCTGGGCGTTGATGCGCACGCGCCCCGCGGCGCGTCGTGCGCTACCCTCCAGCAGATAGCGCACGCCGAGCTCCTCAGCGATCGCACGCACGTCCATCGCCTTGCCTTTGTAGGCAAAGGTCGAGTTGCGCGCGATAACGAACAGGCCGGAGATTCTCGACAGGTCGGTGATCAGGTCTTCGGTCAACCCATCGGCAAAGGAGTCCTGCTCGGGATCGTTGCTGAAATTGACGAAGGGCAGCACGGCTATCGATGGTTTGCCGGGCAGCGGCAGGGGTTTTCGCTTCGCGCCACCGAGTTGTTCGATGGCCCCCGTGAAGCGGTAGCCGACGCGCGGAACCGTGGCGATCCATTCACCGCCATCGGCGGCCGGGCCAAGCAGCTTGCGCAGCTGCGCGATCTGGACGGTGAGGTTGCCTTCCTCGACGGCCGTGCCCGGCCAGGCCGCGTCCATCAAGTCGGCCTTGGCCAGGATTTCACCGGGTCGTCCGACGAGCGCCGCAAGCAGCTTTAGCCCACGATAGCCAACGGCAACGGGCACGTCGTTCCGAAGCAGCGTTCCCGCACCGGAATCAAGCACGAATGGACCAAAGGCAAAGCGCTCTCCCTGCATGGGGCGCATCTATAGCCCGTTTGGAAGTTTTGAGAACTATTTGGGAAGGCTTAATTACGGCGCTGTTCGCATCCTGCAGAATTCAACCTCTTTCAGGTCGAGGGCCCTGGGCCCCTAAACCACATGGAGGTTGCCATGAACGATATCCTTGCGTCGGCCCCGCATCAGGCAGCACGGCCGGGAACGCCGGTGGGGCTGGCGGACGTGCCGGTCCGGCACTTGGCGACCCTGCGAAGCATTATCGCGACCTTGCGCGAGCGGACCTGGCGCGAGCGGATACGCTTTCGCTGGGAACTCGAGCAAATGTCGAAGGACAATCCGCATTTGATCGACGATATCGGCATGACGAGACGGCAGGTCGAGGCAGAGATCGCCAAGCCCTTCTGGCAACGATAAGGCGAAACCCTTGAAGCCCGCTTGCCACCCCCAAGGCCGACCGGTGCACCGAGCGGTGCTTGTCGAAAGGTCCATAGGGAAGGGAGGTTGCCTCGCGCATGATCTCGGGACAACCCGCGCGGCTTGATATTGTAGTCGCCGCTTGTGCTCTCGCCGAGACATCCAAATGCCGGCTGTCATCATACCGGCTGTTGTGCATTTCCTCAGCGCCTCCTTGCTAATGGCTGGTTGGGGGCGCTCGGTCCGCTTCTCGCACGCGAGCGTCGTATCTAGGTCTGCCCGATTGTCACGCCCCAGGTCCAGCACGGTGTTCGACGCTGCGACGTCCGTTGCTTGGTCTGCCGCCGTGTTTAAGCGAATGAACGAGGCGGACCCGCAGGCTCCCTTGGCCGCCATCCGAAAGTCGCATAAGATAGATTATGGAACTGACGCGTTGGGCTGAGACTGGAAAATGCTGATGTTTTTCATCGGCTTGACGGTTGGCAAACTGGCCGTTGAACCAACCACGTGGTTCGGCTGCAAGCACCGCGTAATGTGCAACGGCAGTGGTCCGGACGCGCTCAAGGCCCAGGAGGACTTGGCCAGCGAATGCCGGTGACGTGGCTTGGCTCGCTTCAGCGGTCTTGGCCAGATCGACTGGATTTGCGTCGGAGACCAAGACCAGGAAAAGCCCGTTGCTGTAATGCGACAATGCCGACGGCAATGAAGAGCCGTTCCTATCACGCTGATCTATAAGGAGTTTCAATCACCATTCCGTCATAGGCCGGCTCGACGTTCGCGGGTGTCTCGGCCATCACCGTGGCGTAGTCGAGCGGCACATGCATATGCGTCAGGACGGCGTGTTTTGGCGCCAGCCGCTCGATCCAGCCAAGTGCCTCGCCAAGCGACAGATGACTTGGGTGCGACCGGTATTGCAGCGCGTCGATGATCAGTGCGTCGAGGTCGCGCAGTCGCTCGACGGTGGCATCCGGAAAGTCGCTGATATCAGGGCAATAGGCGATGCCGCCGATGCGAAAACCGAGCGAGATGATGTCCCCGTGGACCTGCGGCAATGGCTCAAGGGTGAGGGCACCCCCCTCTCCTTCGATGACCACCGGTCTGACATGGTCGATGATATGTGCCCTGACGATCGGCGGATAGGAACTGCCTTGCGGCGTCTCGAAGCAGTATCCGAACGCTTGCCGCAGCCGAAGCATTGTTACCCCGTCGGCATGGATGTCGATCAGCTGGCGCTGCTCGAGGACGAAACCGCGCAGATCGTCGATGCCGTGGATATGATCGGCATGCGGATGGGTATAGACGACCGCATCGAGACGCTTGACCGATGCCAGCAGCATCTGCTGGCGGAAGTCAGGTCCGGTGTCGATGACAACGGTGGTGCGAGCGCCGTTCGCCGCGATCCGTTCGACCAGAACAGCGGTGCGCATGCGCCGGTTCCTCGGGTTGTTCGGGTCGCAATTGCCCCAGTCGCCAGTGATGCGCGGCGCACCTGGCGACGAGCCGCAGCCGAGAATGGTAACGCGCAGCCGGTCGGTCATCGTTCAGGCGCTTTGCTCGGCAGGTCGCGGCATCTTGCCGAACAGACGGAAGAAATTGTTCGTCGTCAGCGTCGCGATTTCGGCCTCGCTGACGCCGATTGTTTCCGCCAGCACCTTGGCCGTGTGCGCGACATAGGCCGGCTCGTTGCGCTTGCCGCGAAACGGTATGGGCGCCAGGTAGGGTGCGTCGGTTTCGACCAGCAGGCGGTCATGCGGCACGTCGGCGGCAATGGCGCGCAATTCGGCCGAGTTCTTGAAGGTCAGGATGCCCGAGAAGGACACATAACCGCCGAGCGCGACGCCAATTTCGGCCAGCCGCCTTCCGGAGGAAAAACAGTGCAGGATGAAGGGGAAGGCGCCCTTCCCTGTTTCGTCCTCGAGAATGGCTGCCATATCGTCATCGGCGTCGCGCGCATGAATGACCAGTGGCAGCGCTGTCTCACGGGCAGCGGCGATGTGATTGCGAAACACCCGCGCTTGCGCATCGCGCGGCGCTTTGTCGTAGAAGTAATCCAGCCCCGCCTCGCCGATCGCCACCACTTTCGGATGAACCGACAGATGGACAAGATCCGCGGCGGTGACGTCGAGCTCTTCCGCGGCATTGTGCGGATGGGTGCCGACCGAGCAATAGACTTCGTCGAAAGTCTCTGCGATTTCAAGGATTTGCTGAAACCGCTTGACGCGCGTCGAGATCGTCACCATGCGGCCAATTCCGGCCGCTTTGGCGCGGGCGACAATGGCCGCCCGCTCCTCGGCGAAGTCTGGAAAATCCAGATGGCAATGGCTGTCGACGAGCATCAGCTGTTCGCGTCCGGCTGTTCGACGTAACGCGGAAACACCCCCTCCGGCACGGGCAACGCAGTGCCAGGCACCAGCGCATGGTCCGCGTGGACATGCACGAAATCGCGCCTGTCAGCCGGCACCGCCAGCAGGTCGAGCAGCTTGGTGGCCGACCCTGGAATGAAGGGCTGGCACAGCAGCGCCACGCGCCGCACCACTTCGGCGGTCGTCCACAGCACCGTTTCCATGCGCGCCGGGTTGGTCTTCTTCAGCGCCCATGGTTCCTGCCCGGCGAAATACCGGTCGGCTTCGGCCACCACGCCGAAGATCGCTGCCAGCGCCAGATGGATGCCCTGCTCGACCATTGCCTTGCGCGCGATGGCAAGAGCGCTGACCGCCTGATCGAGGATCGCCTTGTCGGCGTCCGTGAGGTCGCCGCGTTTGGGAACCACGCCGCCACAATTCTTGGCGATCATCGACAGTGAGCGCTGCGCCAGATTGCCGAGACCGTTGGCGAGGTCGGCATTGGTGCGGTTGACGATCGCTTCATGGCTGTAGCTGCCGTCCTGGCCGAACGGCACTTCGCGCAGGAAGAAATAGCGCACCTGGTCGAGACCGTAATGCTCGATCATGGTGAACGGGTCGATGACGTTGCCGACCGACTTCGACATCTTCTCGCCGCGGTTGAACAGGAAGCCGTGGCCGAAGACGCGCCTCGGCAGTTCGATGCCGGCCGACATCAGGAAGGCTGGCCAGTAGACGGCATGAAAGCGGACGATGTCCTTGCCGATGATGTGCGCGTCGGCGGGCCAGAAACGCCAATTATCAGCATTTTCATCTGGATAGCCAACACCGGTGATGTAATTGGTCAAGGCGTCGACCCAGACATACATCACATGCTTGTCGTCGCCCGGCACCGGCACGCCCCAGTCGAAGGTGGTGCGCGAGATCGACAGGTCCTTGAGGCCTGACTTGACGAAGCTCATCACCTCGTTGCGCCGCTCGGCCGGGCCGATGAAGTCGGGCTGGCTTTCATAGAGCGAGATGAGCTTGTCCTGATAGGCCGAGAGGCGGAAGAAATAGCTCTCTTCCTCGACCCATTCGACCGGCGTTCCCTGCGGCCCGTAGCGGACATTGTCGGGGCGGACCTCTGTCTCTTCCTCGCCGTAGTAGGCTTCGTCGCGCACCGAGTACCAGCCGGCATAGCCGCCCTTGTAGATGTCGCCATTGCCGGCCATCGCCTTCCAGATCGCCTGCGACGCCGCATAGTGACGCTCTTCCGTGGTGCGGATGAAATCGTCGTTTGAAGCGTTGAGCGCAATCGCCATGCGCTGGAAATCGGCCGAGTTGCGGTCGGCCAGTTCGCGCGCCGAAATGCCTTCCCGCTTCGCCGTCTGCAGCATCTTGATGCCGTGCTCGTCGGTGCCGGTAAGGAAGAAAACCTGCTTGCCGTCAAGCCGCTGGAAGCGCGCAAGCGCGTCGGTGGCGATCAACTCGTAGGCATGGCCGATATGCGGCTTGCCGTTCGGATAGGAAATCGCGGTCGTGATGTAGAATGTGTCGCGTGACATGAATGAACCGTCATGAATGTCTGAATGGAAGGCGTGGCGGTGGATATCGCATCGGGGCGGCGATTGCCATCCCGGGGCCGGAAACCCCGTCACATTCGCATTGCAGAAATCAGGCGGTCGATCATGGTCAGGGCGTGCTGCTTCTTGTCGAGATTATAGGTGTCGGTCTCAGATATAGCGTCCAGCGCTTCATGCCAAGTGTCCGACAGCGTTTTGGCCCGGGCGAGATCGCCTGCCAATGCTGCCTGGCTCGCGGCGTTCGATAACAGCTCCAGCGCCCGGCGGTTGAAGATGTCGAACTGGATCGCCTGGTCGCGGCCGGCGACAGCCTCGGCAAGGCGAAACGCTCCGCCGACATCGCTCTTTCTTGCCGCCACCAGGGCGTCGAGCGTCTCGGCGATTTCCAACCCGCCATATTGCGTCAACAGGATGGCGCTGCGCGCGCTGCCCCCTGCCCGCTCGGCCAGTGCCGCCCGCGCTGCCGGGTCGACCGGCGGCGGCGGTTCGGCTGTTTCCAGCACCGCCATCAGGTCGTCGGCCCCGAGCGGCGTCAACCGCACCACTTGGCAGCGCGACCGGATCGTCGGCAGCAGGCTGCCCGGCGCATGGACGATGAGAATGAACAGGGTTCGTGCCGGCGGCTCCTCGAGATTCTTCAGCAAGGCATTGGCGGCATTGGTGTTCATGTCGTCGGCCGGATCGACGATGACGACCCGGTAGCTGCCGTCATGCGAAGTCAGCGACAGGAAGCGGCTGACCTTGCGGATCTCGTCGACCGTGACGACGGTCTTGAAGCTCTTGGTCTTGTCGTTCGCCGGGCGGGTCAAATGCAGTACGCAAGGGTGCGCCCCGGTGGCGATCTGGCGAAACAGCGACGAGGCCGGATCTGGAACGGCAAGGCTTTCCGGCGCTTGCTCGAAGGCCGGGTGCTTCAACAGATGATGCGCAAGATGGAAAGCGAGCGTCGCCTTGCCGATGCCGACCGGTCCGGCGAAGATCAGCGCATGCGGCAGCTTGCCGGAACGATAGGCGGCGGTCAGCATGTTCGCCGCCTGGGCATGTCCTACCAGACGTGGCGTTTCGGACGGCTCGGGCACGCCGTCCAGCGTGTCGTGCTGCTCCGGTGCGATGCGTTCGAAGATCATGCCGGTGTTACCTGCCTGTCGCGCGCTGGCGCTCTTGCCTCGAGCGCCGCGAACACGGCGGCGGTAACGACATTCTCCACCGTATCGGGATCGGCGGCCGCGTCGATGACGATACAGCGTTCCGGCTCGGCCGCCGCAATTGCCAGAAATGCCGCCCGGCGGGCCTGATGGATGGCCAGCGTCTCCTTTTCGAAGCGGTCGGCTGCTGCTTCGGAGCCGCGGCGCGCCGTGGCGCGCCTGAGGCCCTCGGCCGGGTCTATGTCGAAGATCAGCGTCATGTCTGGCATCATGCCGTTGATGGCGACCTGCTCCAGCCTGTCCATGAACGCCTGATCGATGCCCCCGGTGACACCCTGATAGACACGTGAAGAATCCAGGAAGCGATCACAAAGCACGATAGAGCCACGCTCGACCGCTGGCCGGATGACCTGCTCGACATGGTCGGAGCGCGCGGCGGCGAAAAGCAGCGCTTCCATCTTTGGCCCGAACGGTTCGGCGGCGCCCGAAAGCAGCACGTGCCTGACCGCTTCGGCGCCTGGCGAGCCGCCAGGCTCACGGGTGAGGAGGACATCATATCTCTTGGCGCGCATCTTGGTCGCCAGCCGCTCGATCTGCGTCGACTTGCCTGCTCCCTCGCCGCCTTCGAAGGTGATGAAAAATCCTCGCGCCAATCGAAAGGCCTTTGTCCATGCATGAGTGGATTGATCTTAGCGCTCTAGATAGTCCGCGTCCGGGAAAACGTCCATGCCGTCGGTGCTATCGCAGCCAGCCGATCGCCAGTTCCTTTGCAGCGTCAAGAGCGCGCTGCGGCAGCGTGCCGACGCCGATCGACTCGGCGGCGAAAAGCGGCGTCTCCTGGCTGAGCGTGTCGCCGATCCAGACGCGCAGCGCACCCACTGGCTGCCCCTCCTCCACTGGCGCGGCAACCGGGCCGGTGTAGACGATCCTGGCTGTCAGCTTGTCGCGATTGGTGATCGGCAGGAAGATCTCGATCGGCCCTTTGGCCTTCAGCATCACCCCGGATTTCGCGCCGCCAAAAACCTGGGCTTCGCCGACAACCTCGTCCTTGGCGAAGATTTCGGTCTTCTCGAAAGAGCGAACACCCCAGTCGAGCAACTTGCGCGCCTCCTCGGCGCGCTCCTTGTCGCTGGCCAGCCCGCTCATTGCCGCGATCACCCGCGTGCCGTTGTGGCTGACCGAACCGACGATGCCGAACCCTGACGCCTCGCTCGCGCCAACGGCCAGGCCATCGGCGCCGATGTCCATCGTCAGGAGCGGATTGCGGTTCCTCTGCGAGATCTTGTTCCAGGCAAAATCCTTCTGGCCATAGTAGCGATAGAAATCCGGATAATCGCGCCACAGATGCAGGGCCAACTGCGCCAGTTCGCGCACGGTCGTCTGCTGGCCGTCGGCCGGCAGGCCGGTCGAATTGACGAAAGTCGATGTCTTGAGGCCGATCTGGCGGGCGCGTTCGGTCATCTGCGCGGCGAAATTGTCCTCGGATCCGGCCATGCCTTCGGCGATGACGATGCAGCCGTCATTGGCCGCCTGCACGGTAACCCCTTGAATGAGGTCCTCGAGCCGGATCGACGACTTGAGCTTGGCAAACATCGTCGATGTTCCCGACGGTGCACCGCCTTTGCGCCAGGCATTCTCGCTCACCACAAACGTGTCGTCGAACTTCAGCCGTCCCGACTTGATGGCGTTGAAAACCACTTCCATGGTCATCAGCTTGGCCATCGAGGCCGGCGGGATCGGTTTGTCGGCATCTTTGGAAAACAGCACCGTGCCGGTCTCGGCGTCGATCATGAAGACCTGCGTGGCCTTGGTCTCGAAAAGCTGCGCGCGGGCTGGAGCCAAGGAAAGCACTAACAGGCAAAAAGCCAGAAGCCCGACGAAAGGCTGGAGCAAGCGAAATGACATGATGTTCGACCCGTTGGCCGGAAGGTCCGGCAAGCCCGGAAAAAGTATCAGGCTTTTTCTACAACTGATCAACCGCATAGCGGAAAATCCAGGCCGGCTTCCGCTCAGTTACGCACAGCCAGTGCATCCGGCGCGCCATGCGCCCAAGCCGCTTGCAGCAAATCATCCACGCTGCCGTGGCCGTCCGGATAGAGGTTCACCGAGTACCAATCCTTGCCATCCAGATCGGAACGCTGGATTTCGGCCTTGCCAAAGGGTTCAAGCGCTGCGGCCAGGCGCCTTGCTTCTGCTGCGTCATCGAAGGAGCCGGCGGCGACATAGTCGGAAGCGGGCGATGACGCCCGCGAATTTGATTTTTTCCACGACTGCAGGATATCGGCGGGCGACATGCCGTTGTCGTCCAGCGCGGCAAAGACATCGGCGCGCTGCACGTGCTCATCCGCATAGGACAGCGAGGCCACGGCAAACGGCGATTGCGGGGGCAGATTGATCTCCGGGCGCTCCGGCACGATCGGGCCAGAATCGGGCAGCGCCAGATCGCCAAGGGCCGGCGACTGCGCCGACAGGACCGGCTCAGCCGCCCCTGAATCAGTCAACTGACCGGGAAACGGTACGGCGGCGGCACCGACGGGGAGGCTCGGAGACGGTCCATTCATGGCGACCATGACGCCGGTCGGCAATCCATCCGACGGATCCGGCGCCCTGTTGCCGGGGTGATAGGAAGCCATCAGATACTGGTCGTCATTGCCGTCGAGCGGCGCACGGCCGACATACTCGACCTTTACCTCGGCGGTGCCGATGTTGGCATAGTCAAGCATCTGGGCGGCGCGCTCCGACACATCGATGATGCGACCCTCGTGATAAGGGCCGCGATCGTTGACGCGCACGATGACCGAACTGCCGGTCTTGAGATTGGTGACGCGGGCATAGCTTGGCAGCGGCATGGTCGGGTGCGCCGCCGTCAGGTGCGTCATGTCGTAGACTTCGCCATTGGCGGTAAGCCGGCCATGGAAGGCATCGCCATACCAGGAGGCTAGGCCAACCTTGGCGTAATGCTTGTCTTCCTTGGGATAGTACCACTTGCCGCGGACCTGATAGGGCTTGCCGAGCTGGTCACGGCCGCCGCCACGTTGCAGGCCAGCCATCTTGAAGGTGACACGCGGGCTTGCCTTCACGCCATATTCGGATTCGGAGAAATATTCCTTGGAGCGGGTCTTCTTGTAGACCATCGCTTTCGGTTCAGGCTGCGACGCGCAAGCCGCCAGCAAGGCAGCCGACATGGCGAACAACGCGACCGTAGCAGCGCGACGGAGACGCGGGTGCGTCATAGCCTGCATTTTCCTGAAGTCCCCTACAGTCTCGACTGAGACGCCGCTGCCTAACCATCAGAGGAGCCAAAGCACTCACTCGACGAATACCAACGACGCCTTGAACCCCGATCCTTTGTGCGCAGGAATTGTTTATCACCGTATTAATCGATTGTGGCCGGAACCGGGCAAGATTGTGGCGCCTCCACTGCGTTGACAGCCCTGAGGAGCAACGGCTTTCCGTTCGTTCGGGCGAAGGTCAGGCTCGGGATTGTCGGTGGCCCGCCCGGGATCAGAGCGGGCACTCGAGCAATCGCAAATTGCCGAAGGAATAGCCGAGCAGTTCAAGGCGCCGGTCTTGAAATCCGCTTGCAGCCTTAGCGTCCTGCCCTGCCGTCTTGCCTATAGTCCTTTGTTTGCAAGACAATCGCCGGGCTGAAGCCGCCCTGTCATGGCGTGTTTAGATGCTCATTTCTTTCTGACGGTTGCGCGCGAACCGCGCGCAACTCGTACCAGAGGGCATTTAGGATGCCGACCGTGGTGGCCAGTCCGAGGCCGAGGATCCAGGCGAAATACCACATCGTTGCAATCTCCAATCTCGTTTCAGTACGCCGATGAACCGGCCCCGCGTACCGAGCGTTCGCTGACCTTGCCCCAAAGCACGCTGTAGACCCAGGCTGTGTAGGCAAGGATCAGCGGTAGGAAGATGACAGTTGCGATCAGCATGTTGCGCAGCGTCGCCCGGCTCGAGGATGCGTCGAACACGGCAAGCGAATGGCCCGGATTGCTGCTTGACGGCAGGATGATCGGGAACATCGCCAAGCCGACAGTCGCGATGATGCAGAGCACGCCAAGCTTCGATGCGAGGAAGGTGAGGCCTTCGCGACGCGTACGGAAGCCGGCCGCGGCGACCAGCGGCGCCACGATGCCCAGCGCGGGCACCAGGCAAAGGACCGGCGTGGCATTGAAGTTGCGCAGCCAGGCGCTCGAATTCGCGATCACTGTCTTGCCAAGCGGATTGGACGGTCCATCCCAGACGATGGCGCTGGTCACCTCATAGCCGCCGAGCAGCCCGAGCCAGACAAGCACGCCGCCGCCGGCAAACAGGACAGCCGCGGCAAGCGCGGCCTTGCCGCCGATGATGCGGGCGCGGTCGGCCACCGGCCCTTCCGCCTTGAATGTCAGCCATGCCGCGCCGTGCATGACAAGCATGGTCAGTGAAACCAGGCCGCAATAAAGCGCCACCGGATTGAGCAGGCCGAACAGGGTGCCTTCATAGAACGGCCGCAGGTCGGTGGAGAAGTGGAACGGCACGCCTCTCAGCGCATTGCCCACCGCCACGCCGAAGATGAGCGCCGGCACGGCGCCGCCGATGAACAGCGCCCAGTCCCAGTTCGAGCGCCAGCGGGGATCCTCCCGCTTGGAGCGGTATTTGAAGCCGACCGGCCGCAGGATCAGCGCGAACAGCACCAGGAACATGGCGAGGTAGAAGCCCGAGAAGCTCACTGCGTAGAGCGCCGGCCAGGCAGCGAAGATGGCGCCGCCGCCCAGGATAAACCAGACCTGGTTGCCTTCCCAGACCGGTCCGACGGTGTTGATGGCAACACGCCGCTCGATATCGGTTTTTGCGACGAACGGCAGCAGTGCCCCCACGCCCATGTCAAAGCCGTCGGTCACCGCGAAGCCCATCAAAAGAACGCCAAGCAGCGCCCACCATATGATCCGCAGCGTTTCGTAGTTGAAGAGAAAATCGATCATCGTCGTTGTTCCTTGCAGGTCCCGGGTTTATCGGGCGGCCGCCAGATGGACTTGTGTGCCTTCGCCGAAGGGAGGCGCGATGTCCGCGCCGACAGCCGGCCCTTTCGCTATCGCCTGCAACATCAGCTTCACCTCGATCACCGCCAGCACGCCATAGACGAGGGTGAAGCCCAGGATGGTAATCAGAAGGTCGGGAATACCGAGCTCGGACGTCGCCAGGAACGTCGGCAGCGTGCCCTCGATGATCCAGGGCTGGCGGCCGAATTCGGAGACGAACCAACCGAGCTCCGCGGCTAGCCATGGCAATGGCATCGCGATCAGCGCGATGCAAAGCAGCCAGCGCGGCGCCGGCGTCTCGCGCATCGTATGCCAGAGCGAGATCGCGAAGACGGCAAGCAGCAGGAAGGCGCACAGCACCATGATCCGGAAGGTGAAGAAGATCGCCGGCACTTCCGGCACGGTCGACCATGCCGCCTGCTTGATCTGATCGTCATTGGCCTGGCGTGGATCATCGATATAGCGCTTCAGCAGCAGGGCGTAGCCAAGATCCTTGCTTGTCGCGTCGAAGCTGGCGCGTGCCGCCGCGTCGCCATGGTTGACCTTGAGCTTTTCCAGGGCGTCGTAGGCTGTCAGCCCGTTGCGGATCCGCCCCTCGGCCCTCTGGACGAGTTCGAAGATGCCGGGAATCTCCTTGTCGATCGAACGGGTGCCGATAAGGCCCATGACCCAAGGGATACGCACGGCGAAACGGGTCGTGCGATCACTCATGCTGGGAACGCCGAACGCTGTGAAGGAGGCCGGAGCCGGCTCGGTCTCCCACATCGCCTCCATGGCGGCGAGCTTCATCTTCTGGTTGTCGGTGATGTCGTAGCCGCTCTCGTCACCGAGTACGATGACCGACAGCGATGAGGCGATGCCGAAAGCCGAGGCGATAACAAAAGACCGCTTGGCGAGTTCGATGTGCCGCCCGCGCAGCATGTAGTAGGCCGAGACGCCGAGCACGAAGACGGCGCCGCAGACATAGCCCGCCGAAACAGTGTGGACGAACTTCGCCTGCGCCACCGGGTTGAAGATGACGGCCATGAAGTCCGTCACCTCCATGCGCATCGTGTCCGGGTTGAAGGCTGAGCCGACAGGATTCTGCATCCAGCCATTGGCGATCAGGATCCATAGCGCCGAGAAATTGGTACCCAGCGCGACAAGCCAGGTGACCACCAGATGCGAGCGCGCCGAGAGCTTTTCCCAGCCGAAGAAGAACAGCCCGACGAAGGTCGCCTCCAGGAAGAACGCCATCAGGCCCTCGATCGCGAGAGGGGCGCCGAACACGTCTCCGACATAGTGCGAATAATAGGCCCAGTTCATGCCGAACTGGAATTCCATGGTGATGCCGGTGGCGACGCCGAGGGCGAAATTGATACCGAACAGCACACCCCAGAATTTGACCATGTCGCGCCAGATCGTGCGGCCGGTCATGACATAGACCGTCTCCATCATCGCAAGCATGATGGACAGGCCCAATGTCAGCGGGACGAACAGGAAATGGTACATCGCGGTCAGCGCGAATTGCAGTCGCGACAACTCCACAAGCAGTGGGCTGGTCATGGGAGAGCTCCGTTAAGGCGTTCCCTTCGATAGCGTGTTCGGCGGTCGCGCCTTTTGATGTGCGTCAATTCGCTGACGGCCCCGGCATGAGATTGAACCGTCATGCTCGAAACCGTTCTGAAACACCGCGGCAAACGCCCAACGGGGGCAAATCCGCCGCAGGCGGCCAATCCAGGGGCGCCCGCCCCCGGCAAGACACTCTGCGTTGCGCGCGGCCTTGCCGCTCCCGGCTTGCGTTCCGCCCTTGCATTGCAAGCGACGCGCGCGATGCTGCGGCTTGCCTTCATAGGTCTGGCGGCAATGTTCGTGGGCCGCATGATCTCGGGGAATGCAAGCTGGCTGCTGCTTGGCGCGACGCTGGTCAGCCTGATCCTCGGTTCTGTCGTCGGCCTGGTGGCCGACCGAGCTGTCGCCAATACGGAACTGAAGGTCGCCAACGGCCTGCTCGAGGCGCTGCGTCGCGCCCTCGCCGCGGCTCTTCCCTGCGACATCCAGGCGATGCCGCTCGGAACATTGATCGCCGGACTGCAACGCTATCCGCAAGCCGTGGCCGACCTGGCGGTCGGGCATCGCCTCGCGTCGACCATGTTGGGGCTGGGCCCGCTGCTTGCCGCAACCGTGATTGTCGCCGTTTCGTGGGAGGCGGCACTGGCGCTCGTCGTGCTGACCCCGGTGATGATCGTCTTTTTCGCTCTGATTGGCGGTGCGATCCGTAGCGGCGCCGACGCTCAGGAAAAGGCGTTCGGCCGTCTCGCCGCACAGTTCGCCGATCGCATCCGCACCTTGCCGACCATTCTTGGAAACCACGCGCTGAGCCGGGAAAGGCGCAAGCTCGCGGTGCGGCTGGATACCTATGCCTCGGGCACGATGGGCGTGCTCAGGATCGCCTTCCTCAACGCCGGCATCATCGACTTCTTCTCGTCGCTGTCGATCGCGATGCTCGCCGTGTTGCTCGGTCTCGGCCATCTCAAGCTGATCAGCATCCCCGGCTTTACCGACCTCCAGCTTTGGCAGAGCCTGTTCATCCTGATGATCGCGCCGGAGTATTTCGCCCCGTTCCGGCGCTACGCGGAGCAGTATCACGCCAAGGCCGAGGGCCTCGCCGCCGCCACCGCGCTCGACACGCTCGTTCTGGCCGCTCATCCGCAATCGCCGGCTTTCGAAGCCGCCATGGTGACCCGCGATCTGGCCGGTGCCGCATCGCTTCTGCCCCGAACCGGGCTGGTAGCCATCACCGGACCGAGCGGATCGGGCAAGTCGACCCTGCTGCGCCACCTTGCCGGGATCGGGTCCGCGCCATCTTTCGATGCGGATTTCGACACCCGCCCAGGCATCGCTTGGTGCTCCACCGACATCTATGTGCCGGAAGGCACGCTTGGCGCTGCCATCGCCTGGCAAAACGACCCATGTTGCCGGACCCGGCTGCTGCTTGCCGCGGGCAATGTCGGTCTTCTCGACGATGTGCTTCTGCCCGGTGGGCTTGACGCGCTGATCCAGGCCGGCGGTGAGAACCTCTCCGGCGGGCAACGGGTGCGCATTGGCCTGGCGCGTGCGCTGATCTCGGGCCGGGCCATCTTTGCCGACGAGCCGACCGCCAAGCTTGATCCCGGCAACGCCGCGATGGTGCGTCGTGCGCTTGCGGATGCGGCGTGCAGCCGGCTCGTCCTGGTGGCAACGCATGACAGAAGCCTGGCCCTGCTTGCCGGCACAACCATCGACCTCGGCGCGGACAACCGTCAGACACGGGAGAAAGTCGCATGAACGCTGCCGCGTCCTCGATCTCCGCGCAAGCGCGGATCGGCCCACCGCAAGAGCCTGTGCGAAACAGGGCACCGTGGCGCCTCGCCCTCGTTCTGGCATTTGCCGCCCTGGCGGGCGGCATCCTGCTGACCGGCGTGTCCGTGTGGTTTCTCGGCGCGGTCGCCCTGGCGGGCCTGACGCCCGCCGCGTTGACGTTCAACTTCCATGTCCCCGCCGCATTGATACGCCTGTTCGCCCTGACGCGGACGGCGGCAAAATATGGCGAGCGCGTTGTCGGCCATCGGGCGGCGCTCACGGATCAGGTCCGGCGCCGCTCGACGCTGTTCGCCGCGATGGCGGCGGCCCCCTCGGTGCGCAAGGCCGGCTGGCAGCTTGGCAACCAGGATCGCCTTGCCGACTATCTCGACGACGTCGAGGACGTGGATTATGCGCGCCTGCGCGTCAGCCTGCCGTCAGCGACCCTTGGCGTCGCCATTCTCTTGCTTGTCGCCGCGACCCTGTGGATAGCGCCGCTGGCAGTCGTGCCAATCCTGCTGCTCATCACGGTAAACACGGTCGGGGCCTATTTCCTGGCAAGCCGAGCCGACGCCGATCTGGCGGCCATGCGCGAAGGCAGGCAGCAGGCCTCCCGCCGGCTTGGCGCCGCGATACAGGCCGTGGTGCCATTGCAGGGCGAACGCCGCTGGGCTCTCATGCTTGAAGCGCCGTTCGATGGCTACGCCAATGCCCAGACGCGCGCGTTGGCGCTTCGCCACAGACAGGCCTTGTTCGATACGCTGGCCAACTGCGTGGCGCCATGCGCCATGCTGAGCGTCCTGGTGTCCGCCTGGTTGTCGGGCCTGCGCGGCGAGGCCCTTTTGGTGCCCGCCCTGCTGGCCTTCGCCTGGCTGGCCGTTGGGGAATCCGTACTGGGCGCATCGAAGATCGTCGTCGCCTTCGCGCGCGAGAAGCGGGCCCGGTCGACCCTGGCCAAGTGGAATACCCCGGACGGCGTGTCGCGCAAGCATGTCCCGGAGCGTATCTCCTCATTGACGCTAGACCGGTTGCCACGCCATGCCCCGGATGGCCGGCTGATTGGAAGGCCGGTCAGCGTGACCTTCAACGCTGGCAGGCCAACGGTCCTGCATGGCGCCAGCGGCTGCGGCAAGACCTCCTTGTTGAAGCAGATCGCCGGCTGGCTGGACGTCGGTGACGGATGCGTCTTGAGCGACGGCATCGGTCTCGATGTGGATGCGCGTCGCGCCATCAGTTGCTTCTGCCCCCACGATGCGACGGTTCTCGCCGACACCGTGCGCGAGAACCTGTTTGCCCCGCACGCCAGTGACGACGAATTGTGGAGTGCACTGAGCAGCGTGGAACTTCAGGACCGGATAAGGGCGGCGGGCGGCCTGGACGGCTGGATCACGCAGGATGTGCTATCGCTCGGCGAGGCGCAAAGGCTGAACCTCGCCCGTGCATGGCTGTCCAACCGGCCTGTCGTGCTTCTGGACGAGCCGACCGAGCATCTCGATACCGAACAGGGCAAGCGCGTTCTCGATGCGCTACTGCACCGGCTGCGGCAACGCATCGTCATCCTGTCGAGCCATGACGAGCTGACACCGAAAGGGACCGCGGCGGTTCGATTGCAATGATGCGACAGGGAACGATTTTCCGAAGTCGCGATATTTGAAGCGTTGGCACAGGACCAGTTCGAGGGGTAACTCCCGACTTGCAAGGCGGTCGCGTGAAAGACGGTCGGTGACCGGTCAGATCGAAGCACGGAGAAGGCGAAACCATGAGCGGTCCGATCGTGCTGACGTTCAACCCCGGCTCTTCCACCATCAAGCTTGCCTTGTTCGCGATCGGGACGCACGGGCCGCGGCCCCTGGCCAAGGGAGTCGTCGACCTGCGGCACCTACCCCTGACGCTGCGCGTCGAGGAGGAAACCAGCGCATTCGACGTCGTGTTGAAGGCAACGGTGAGCGACGATCTCCACGCTCTGATCGACGAAATCCTGGCGTGGATCGAGAACCACTTCTCCGTGAACGAACTCTGCGCGGTCGGCCATCGGGTGGTGCATGGCGGCGACCGTTTTGACGGGCCGGCATTGGTCAGCGACGACGTGTTGGCCGCGATCGAAGCTTTGGTGCCGTTGGCTCCTCTCCACCAGCCTCAAAGCATTCGCCTGATCCGCGCCGTCAGCCACTTGCGGCCGGGACTACGCCAGGTTGCGTCCTTCGACACCGCCTTCCATCGCAGCCAGAGCGATCTGGTCCGCCGCTTTGCCCTGCCGCGCGAACTGTTCGACCAGGGCATCAAGCACTACGGCTTCCATGGCCTCTCCTACAAATTCATCGCTTCCAGGATACAGGAGCTTGCGCCCGACACGGCCGCCGGACGCGTCATCGTCGCCCATCTCGGCAGCGGCGCGAGCCTGTGCGGGCTCGCCGCAGGCGTCAGCCGCGACACCAGCATGAGTTTTTCGACGCTCGACGGCATTCCGATGGCAACGCGCTGCGGCGCACTGGACCCTGGCGTCATCATCCACCTGCTGAAGCAGCGCGGACTGGGGGTCGAGGATATCGAGGACATGCTCTATCACCGCTCCGGCCTGCTGGGCATTTCGGGCATCAGCGCCGACAGCCGCGACCTGATCTCCAGCAAGGATCCAAGAGCACGCGAAGCGCTTGAACTATTCGCCTTTCGCATTGCGCGGGAAACGGCGGCCATCACCGTAGCGCTGGGCGGGCTCGACGGCATCGTCTTCACCGCCGGCATCGGCGAGCATCAGCCGGAGATCCGTGCAGCCATCTGCAAGCACCTCGGATGGCTGGGCGTGGTCATCGATGCCGCGGCGAATGCTCGGAACGCCACGCGGATCGAGGCGGCAGGCAGCAAGGTCGTCGTCATGATCGTTCCGACTGATGAGGAACAGGTGATCGCGCGGGAGGCCCTGTCCATCATCTGAGGCCGACACTCCCCGCCGCGGTTTGGGCCGGCGGACGCAACCTGTTGGAGCGCGGACGCTTGTTGTTGATCGGGATCAATGTGAAGGGATCATGCCCGCAGCAATGTCGAGCCGTTCGGCGATGCGAACTGAATCGGCGGCGTGCGTACGCGTAATTGACAACCAGAGACGGAACATTTCCATGGACGCGACGGAACGGGACGCGGTGCCGACAGGACAGGTCCTGACGGCGGATGAATTGAAGCTCATGCACGCATGGTGGCGCGCGGCGAATTATCTGTCCGTCGGTCAGGTTTATCTGCTTGCCAATCCCCTCTTGCGAGAACCGCTCAAGATCGAGCACGTCAAGCCGCGCCTTCTCGGCCACTGGGGCACCACGCCCGGATTGAACTTTGTCTACGTGCATCTCAATCGCATCATCCGGACCAGGGGCACCAATGTGCTTTTCGTTGCCGGCCCGGGACACGGGGCTCCCGGTGTCGTGGCCAATACCTATCTCGAAGGAACCTATAGCGAGCTCTATCCCGACATATCTCGCGATGAGGAAGGCCTCTGTCGGCTGTTTCGCCAGTTTTCTTTCCCTGGCGGCATACCCAGCCATGCTGCGCCGGAAACGCCCGGTTCGATTCACGAGGGTGGCGAACTCGGCTATTCGCTGGCGCATGCCTATGGCGCCGTGCTCGACAATCCCGACCTCGTCGTCGCGTGCGTGATCGGCGATGGCGAAGCCGAAACCGGACCGCTGGCGACATCATGGCACGCCAACAAGTTTCTCAATCCCGCGGCCGATGGCGCCGTTCTGCCGATCCTGCATCTGAACGGCTATAAGATCGCGAACCCCACGGTGCTGGCGCGCATCCCGCCCGAGGAACTGGAGGCGCTGTTGCGCGGCTACGGCTATGCGCCCCTGTTCGTGGAAGGCGATGAGCCCCAGACAATGCATCAGAAAATGGCCGGTGCGCTGGAAGAGGCTTTCGCACGCATCAAGGCTATTCAATCGGCCGCGCGCGGAGACGGCCAGGCCCAGCGGCCTCAGTGGCCGATGATCGTGCTGCGCAGCCCAAAGGGCTGGACCGGCCCGAAGACGGTCGACGGCCTCAAGGCCGAGGGTTTCTGGCGCTCGCATCAGGTGCCCTTCAGCGACATGACCAAGCCCGGTCATCTGCAACTTCTGGACGATTGGCTGCGAAGCTACAAGCCCGAGGAGCTGTTCGATGAAGCGGGCGCTCTACGCACCGAGATCGCCGCGCTCGCTCCAGCGGGCGAGCAGCGCATGAGCGCCAATCCACATGCCAATGGCGGAGCGCTGATGCGTCCGCTGCGGCTGCCCGGATTCGAGTCCTACGCCATTCCGGTCGCGCACCCCGGGGAAGCCAATGCGGAGGCGACCCGGATCATGGGCACGTTCCTGCGTGACGTGATGCGGGAGAACGGGGCAAGCCGGAACTTTCGCGTCTTCGGTCCGGACGAGACCGCGTCAAACCGGCTTCAGGCGCTGTTCGAGGTCACGGACAGGGCTTGGGATGCACGGACCATTGCCGAAGACGACCATCTGGCGCCGGCTGGCCGCGTGATGGAAATCCTCAGCGAGCATCTGTGCCAGGGCTGGCTCGAGGGCTATCTGCTGACTGGCCGCCACGGGCTGCTTTCCTGTTACGAAGCGTTCATCCACATCGTCGATTCCATGTTCAATCAGCACGCGAAGTGGCTCAAGACTTCGCGGGACGTAGCCTGGCGGCGCCCGATTGCATCGCTGAACTATCTGCTGACATCCCATGTCTGGCAGCAGGATCACAACGGTTTCAGCCATCAGGATCCCGGCTTCATCGACCATGTCGCGAACAAGAAGGCCGATATCGTCCGCATCTACCTGCCGCCGGACGCCAATACGCTGCTCTACGTCACCGATCACTGCCTCCGAAGCTGGGGGCGGATCAATGTCATTGTCGCGGGAAAGGCCCCTGCCCCACAATGGCTCGACATGGACGCGGCGATCAAACACTGCACCCAGGGCGTCGGCATCTGGGAATGGGCCAGCAACGACCGGGGCGGTGAGCCGGATGTCGTACTAGCCTGCGCCGGGGATGTGCCTACCCTTGAGACCCTCGCGGCGGTGGATCTGCTGCGCCACTACCTTCCGGAATTGAAGGTGCGGGTGGTCAACGTGGTGGATTTGATGACGCTGCAGCCGAACACGGCTCATCCGCACGGCTTGAGCGATCGTGACTTCGACGCACTGTTCACCAAGGACAAGCCCGTCGTCTTCGCCTATCACGGCTATCCGACGCTGATCCACCGGCTGGTCTACAAGCGCACCAACCACCAAAACATCCATGTGCGCGGCTATCAGGAGGAAGGGTCGACGACGACCACGTTCGACATGGTGGTTCGCAACAAGCTCGACCGCTTCCATCTCGCGGCCGACGTCATCGACCTCGTGCCAGGGCTCGGCGCGAGTGCCGTCTACGTCAAGCAGGCCATGCGCGACAAGCTCGTCGAACACGAACGCTACATTCGCGCCCACGGCATCGACATGCCCGAGATCCGCGAATGGCGCTGGACCGTCGGGGCTTGAACAGGACAAAACCGTTCAATTTCGGCCGGCCGAGGAACGAAATCCTTGCCGGCTAGGCCCTCGCCCTCTCGATGAACTGACACTGGCCCACGCGATCCATGTCCTGCAGACACGCAGCAGGCGCTTGCTGACGTGCATCCGCGCGGATGTTCCTTGTCGCCATTCCCTTCTGGATCATATCTGGCGCCACCCATCAGGCCGATTGTGGCATTCTGCTACCCGTCGACGGTCTTGCCGGAAAGCATTCGATGATGATGATGCTTCTCGTGATCGAAGAACCAGCGCTTGGTTACCTCCGAGGCCAACAGATAGAGCGCGGTGATGGCGACGAGCCCGACAAGCACGGACAGCGGCAGCGGCACAAAGCCGAACCATGCCGCAAAGGGGGCATAGGGCGAGATGATCGCGATAACCGCGACAGCCAGCGTAAGCCAGGCAAGCAGCGGGCTTGGACGGCTCGCCCAGAACGCCTTGTGGGTGCGCACGATAAGCACGATCGCCAGTTGGGTCGTGAGCGACTCGACGAACCACGCGGTTTGGAACATGGCGGGCGCTGCGTTGGCGATGAACAGCAGGAACGCGAAGGTCGCAAAGTCAAACAGGGAACTGATAGGCCCAAAGCTGAGCATAAACCGCCGCACGGAGCCAATGTCCCAGCGGCGCGGTCGGTGCAACTGCTCCGCATCGACATTGTCAGTGGCGATCGCCAGCGAGGGAATGCTGGACAGCAGGTTGTTGAGCAGGATCTGCGTTGCCAGTAGCGGCAGGAAAGGCAGGAACAGCGAGGCGGCGGCCATGCTGATCATGTTGCCGAAATTGGCGCTGGTCGTGATGGAGATGTATTTCATCGTGTTGGCGAAGGTCTTGCGGCCGTCGTCGACGCCGCGCACCAGAACGCCCAGATCCTGTTTGAGAAGAATGATGTCGGCGGCCTCGCGTGCGACATCGACCGCGGTGTCGACCGAGATACCGATATCAGCTTCGTGCAGGGCGGGCGCATCATTGATGCCGTCTCCCATATAGCCGACGACATGGCCCCGGCTTCGGAATGCCTCGACAATGCGTTCTTTTTGATTGGGGTCGATTTCGACAAACAGGTCGGTGTGTCGCACGGCTGCGAAGAGAGCGCTTTTTGTCAGCTTCGACAGATCCTCGCCGGTCATGATCCTCTCGGCGCGCAAGCCAACCGCCGTGGCGAGATGCGCGGTGACATAGCGGTTGTCGCCCGAAATGACCTTTACCGCGATACCCCTGTGGGTTGCCGCCGAAAGCGCCTCCTTGATCCCCTGCTTCGGCGGATCGAGGAAAAGCAGGAAGCCCGCGAAGGCGAGATCGGTCTCGTCCTTCCTGGATAGGGCACCCCCGCTTTCGAAACGGCGGATAGCCATGCCCAGGACCCGATAGCCGTCGGCACTCCAGCGTCTAAATTTCTCGTCGATCGCGGCACGATGCGTGTCACCCAGGGGTTCCAGCCCATTCGCAGTTCGAAGGAAGCTGCAGACTTCGAGGACATTTTGCACTGCACCCTTGGTGATCAGAAGGTCTTCGGCGCCGTTGTGGTGGACAACAATGGACAGCCGCTTGCGGATGAAGTCGTAGGGAATCTCATCGACCTTCGTGAAGGACCTCAATGTTGCACCGTCGTCGCCTTGGGCACTGGCTATCGCTTCGTCCAGCGGGTTTTTCAACCCGGTCTGCAAGGTGGCGTTGAGGCGTGCCCAAAGGAGGACATCCGTCGAGGGATGGCCGTCGACGTCGAGCCATCCATCGAGGTGGATGACACCTTCGGTCAGCGTTCCGGTCTTGTCGGTACAGAGCAGGTCCATGCTGCCCAAATTCTCGATGGCATCGAGCCGGCGCACGATGACACCGTTGGCCGCCATAGCGCGGGCACCTCGAGCCAGCGTCACGCTGATGATGGCTGGAAGCAGTTCCGGCGTGAGACCCACGGCCAGCGCCAGCGAGAACAGCAGCGATTCAATCAGCGGCCGATGGAGCAGCAGATTGGCGAAGAACACGATGATGACGATCACCAGCATGATCTCCGTCATCAGGTAGCCAAAGCGTCTGATGCCCTGGGCAAAGCCTGTTTCGGGAATACGTCGCTCGAGGGCCGCGGCGATTGAAGCGAACTCGGTGCGTTCACCGGTCGCCGCCGCCAGTACAGTCGCGGTGCCGCTGCGGACCGACGTGCCGGTGAAGACGGCATTGCTGCGCTGCGCGATGGAAGCTTCTGGCGCGGATCGGCCCGGTGTTTTCACAACCGGAAACGTCTCACCGGTCAGCACCGCCTCGCTGACATTGAAATCGCGCGCATCCAGAATGACACCGTCCGCGGGAATGAGGTTTCCGGCCGAGAGCCGGATCACGTCCCCAGGCACGATGTCTTCGGCATTGATGGCGCATTCGGCACCGTCGCGCAGGACAATAGCCTTGTGTGAAACACGCTGTTTCAGTGCTTCCGTCGCTCGCGACGCGCCATATTCCTGGGTGAAGCTCAGGACGCAGCTCGCCAGCACGATCGCGCCGATGATCGCTGCCTCCTGGCCCTCACCAACGAAAGCCGACACGCCGGCCGCAAAAATGAGGATCAGGACCAGTGGACTGCGGAACTGCCCCACAAATATGGTCAAAGCCGACGTGCCGGATCGAGACTCCGGCGTGTTTCGGCCGAACTTTGCAAGCCTTGATGCGGCCTCGGAGGTGGCAAGCCCCGAGCCCGATGTCTCGAGACGATGCAGGAGGTCATTGGCCTCGATCGACCAATAGGCATCTTCGTCAGGAATGCCCGCCGATGCAGGGACGGGTTGCATCGCAATTCCTGTTTGCCCGTCCTGCCGCGTTGGCTGTTCAACATCGCTCGGCACGGTGCGAGACACCATCAATGCGACATGAAGCGGTTGGTGCCGCTTTCCTCAACCAGCGAACGCTTGACGCGGCCAAAGGCCGCCATTTCGACGTCGGCGGCGACATGCGCGCCGCGTGCAGTCAACCCACTCGCAAGAGCGGCGTCGGTTCCTGATCCGATCCCTGCCACGATCTTATCCTTGAAATCCTTCATCATCTCGCTCCGTCGAGAAGTTGCCATTCTAGGCTCGCTGCGAGATGGGGACTTGATCGCCATCAAATGCCGACTGATTGCGCACGAACACCCGTCAGGTGCGGCCGGCCGTGCGCCTGGTCGGTGGCGTCGGTCACGGCTGCTGGACGCTGGCTATATAGGCGATGATCGCATCGATCTGTTCGGGGCTGGCAACCCATTCAGGCATGTCCGGATGACCGGTCGAAATGCCTTCTGCGAGCGCCTCCTCAAGATCCGTCAGCGGATAGCGCTTTGACAGGGTGCGAAAGGCGGGAGCGTCCGGATGGCTGCTCTTGTCGGTTTTTCCAATAGCGTGGCAGCGGGCACAATTGAACTCCACCAGGGCCTTGCCGCGCTCCGTCATGCTGTCGGCCAGCGCCGGCAGAGCGGGCAAAACCAGCGAGAGGGCGAGGACAAGGGCCCGCAGGGAATGATGTCGGACGGTGCTATCTACGATGGAAGCGTTCATTGCGGCAATCTGCGCTCATGGCCGTCCCTTGCCTTGATTTCCATCAATCGGCGTTGGCATGCCATGCCAACGCAATGTCGGCGGCCAGCGTTCGGCGTGATGCACTTTCCCATTGTGGCGAGAGACTTCTGACATAGAGAATCAGGTCGAGATTTGATTTTCCAACAGCGGCCAGGGCAACGACCTCGTCGGGCAAAGTGGTCTGACGACCGTAGAGGCGACGGGCAGGCAGCCCGGCTTCCGGCATCACGTGATTGATCAGTTCTGTACAGTATAGCCGCTCCGTACTTGCGTTGTCGAAATGGAAATCGAAGCGCTGGCCCATATGCTCGAGGAGCCCGGCGATCACCCCCCTGCGCCGTCGATTGCTCCTCAGATGTGGCCGCAGGACCACCACCCGATCGGCATTGAGCACGACACGCGCCGGCGACAGATGAATCCCGTCCTGATCGGCTTCGATCATAATCGCGCCTGCCCGTATCCGCTCCCGGTACGGCACGATGTGTGGATCATCCCAGGCGCCTATTTGGCGCAGTTCCGTCTCGGTACCGAGATAGACAGCGGCATGGCCAAAAAGCCCGGGGATGGTGTGGCCGGACATTCGGCCTTTTGAACTCAAAACAAGGATGTCGAGGGGTCTCAGCACACTCAGAATTGTCTTCTGGGCCATGTCATTGGCGAGATAACCCTGCCTCCAGACAACATGCGCAATCGTGCGCCCGACGAGCGGCGCCGCTGGTTCGACCAGATCCACCAGCCAAGCCGGATATTTCTCGGCATTGAGACAGCACTGCGACAGGTTGCCGGCGAATGTGGTTGCGCCCATGGAGGTGGGTTTCCCCGGCTGGTGGATGCATCCCGCAAGCGCAATGGTCACCAGCAGCAGCACATAGCCGCGAACTGTCCTCGCAAGAGTGTCCCTCATCTCGCAGCCATTCTGGATCAGGCGTTGATTTCGTTTTCGGGGGATCGAGGTTCGCCTGAAGCGGCGAGCCGCCGGCGCTGAAAAGCGCCAGCATGACTTAGCTAAGTCAATTCAGGCGCTTCGTGCCGGGCAGGTCGAGATTCCGAGCAGTGTGTAGAGGGGACACGTTCCGAACAATCCCGTTAGCAGTGGAACCAGCCCCACGAGCAAACCATAGCGCCAGGCAGCGCCCGGATAGATGAAGAAAAGCGAAAGCAGCGCAAGGCCGACGATCACGCGTACAACGCGATCGACAAAGCCGACATTCATCTTGAGCATGCTGGTACTCCAGGCATTTCGTGGATTCGCGGCGGTCTGCCGATAACGCCATCCCAACACCTTGCCGCTCGAGAGGGCATTGATCGGCGTCAAGCCATCTTCGCCGTATCAGGGCTCAAGCACGTATGTTCCAGGAGCTGTACAGACTGGCCGGTAACGCCCGGTGCCCCCGCCTGCGGGCAGCGGCGGAATACCAGCGCCGGAATGGAGAGCCAGCCAGTCCGCCCATTCCCGCCACCAGGAACCATCGACGGCAGCGGCGGATGCCGACCAGGTTTCGGGGTCCGGATGAGGTTGCCCGCTCACATGCTGTAGCCGCTTGTAGCTCCGGCCCGGGTGACCCGGCTCCGACACGACGCCGGCATTGTGGCCACCGCTCGTCAGGACGAAGTCGATGTCCGTGTCGAGCAGGTGCGTCAGCTTGAAAACGGAACGCCACGGTGCGACGTGATCGGTCACCGTTCCCAGTGCGAACACCGGAACCTTGATGTCCTCGACATGGACCGGCCGGCCATCGACTTGGAAACGGCCTTGCGAGAGATCATTGCCGAGATAAAGCTGGCGCAGATATTCTGATTGCATCCGGTATGGCATGCGCGTCGCGTCGGCGTTCCATGCCATCAGGTCCGACATTGGCGGGCGTTCGCCGATCAGGTATTCGCGCACGATGCGTGACCATATCAAATCCTGGGAGTGCAGCATCTGAAAGGTGCCAGCCATGCGTCGCTGATCGAGAAAGCCCTCGCTCCACATCAGATCCTCGAGCATGGACACCTGGCTTTCATCGATAAACAGACCGAGTTCGCCTGGTTCTTCGAAATCGATCTGGGCTGCTATCAGCGAAAGCGACTTCAGCCGGTCGTCGCCGTCGCGCGCCATCGCCGATGCCGCGATGGAAAGCAGCGTTCCACCCAGGCAGTAACCCACCGCGTGCACCTTCGCGCCACTGGTGACATCACTGATCGCATCAATCGCCGCCATGACGCCATGCGAGCGGTAGTGGTCGATCGACCACTCCCGCTGTTCGCGCCCGGGATTGCGCCAGGAAATACAGAACACCGTGAAGCCCTGGGCGACCAGATACCGGATGAGCGAATTGTGCGGTGACAGATCGAGGATGTAGTATTTCATGATCCAGGCCGGCACGATGAGGATCGGCTCCGACTTCACCGTTTCCGTGACCGGCCGGTACTGGATCAGTTCGATGAACTCATTGCGATACACGACGTCGCCGGGCGTCGCCGCCACTTCCAGGCCTGGCCGGAAATGATCCGTGCCGGCCGCCGGGCGGCCTGCCGATTGCCGCGCCAGATCGTCGACCAGATTCGCCAGCCCCGCCCAGAGGTTCGAACCGCCCTCGCCCATCGTCTTTGACAGAACCTCGGGGTTGCTGCCGACGAAATTCGACGGCGACAGCATGTCGAGGAATTGCCGGCTGTAGAACTCGACCAGTCTTTCGTGCTTTGCCGAAACGCCGTGCACGTCGCTGGTCGCGTTATGCCACCATTGCTGCCATAGCAGAAAGGATTGCTGATAAGCGCTGAACGGAAAAACCTGCCAGCCTGAATGGCCAAAGCGCCGGTCCTGTGGCAGGGGTGAAATGCAAGGCTGGGAAAGCCCCTTCCTTTCGATGCAACTGGCCAGGAATGTCGCCAGGCGAGCCGATTTTTCGATCGCCTTTACATAAAGCTCGTACTGCTTGCCCGGCGAGATCGCCAGATGCACGCCCCAGTCCTGCAAGGCCTGCAGAAGGCTGATCGGTGAAATGCCAAAGCTCGCCTGCGCCATCCCGGCGTGAACGAGACGGTCCACCTGGCGAAATGTTTCGTCCAGGCTCTCGGGTGCTACACCCTGGCCGGGTGCTGCATGGCCAGGCTTCAATGCGACATCGCCATGCGAAGCAGCAGGGACGGAATCCGGGGATCGCCTTCGAGTTTCATTGCGGGTCGCCATCGAACCGTCTCCAGATCCAATCGGGAAGTCGAGCAGCCGACGCGGGAGGACCAAACCGTCCCACGCCGGTTAAGCTTTGCGGTCTACGCGACTGTTTTCGCTGCCATATCCTCGATCGCGGTATCGGCTTCCTTGCGCACGCGCCGGGCTGTTTCCGAAGTGAGTTTCGAGGTCAGCGCCGCGACCTTGCCGGCTTCCGTAACATATTCCGATGTCGCGTTCTGCAGGAAGGTCGAAAAGACGTCGAACGCGTCATTGAACTCGGAACCGGCGACCAGATCTTCGGCCAGCTTAACGTCTTGCTCGTAACGATGTTTCAAGAACGCGAGCGTTTCGATCTGATAGCGCATCATCGTTTTGAAGGCGTGTGCCTGCAGGGATGCAGCGGCGAGGATCCACTTTTGGCCATTTTCCAACATCGGCAGGGGCTGCATGCCGAATTGCGACGGCTCGGAATGAGTTTGCATGATCGGTGCTCCATTGTGAGGCAGTCGCAAACAAGACGTCTGCAGGAAAACACCTACCGCCATTGGCCATGGCGTCGTTGATCAGGATCAACATCTGCATGACGTTTTCCGCATCGTTCCACCGGCTGGTCTGGAATCGAGAGAATGCGTACCAGTGTGTCGAGAAGGCCAATTGATCCGGCGCAATGCGCAAACGTTCGCGAAGCTCGAAAATGATGTGGTTCTTCAGAGGGGAGCACGTCATGAGCCACATGTCCCACACCTCCTTCGCCAGCTTCACCCACGCCGCCCAGCAGGCGCAGCAATGGGTCAACGAACTTGCGACGGATCTTTGCTGGAGTGAGCCGAGCGCATACCGGCTCCTCAAGACCGTTCTCCACGCTGTGCGCGACTGGTTGTCGCCGGCCGAAATGGCCGATCTTTCGGCGCAGCTGCCGGTCTTGATCCGCGGCGTCTTTTTCGAAGGCTGGGCCCCAACCGCTGCGAACGCATGCGAACGCAAGAAGCGCGATTTCATCGTCCGTGTCGAAGCCAGTTTCGGGTGCGATGACGAAGTCGATTTCGATGTCGCCATCAACGCTGTGTTCAAGCTGCTCGATCGCCATATTTCACATGGTGAGATCATCCAGGTGCGAAACTCGATGAAGAAGTCTCTTCGTGAGCTCTGGCCGGTGGATTGACCGATGTTCCGCGACCGCAAGGAGGCTGGAGAAAGGCTCGGCATCGAATTGGCGGAGCTCGACCTTTACCAGCCAATTGTGCTGGCGCTGCCGCGCGGTGGGGTTCCCGTCGCCGCCGAGGTCGCCAAAGCCCTCGGTGCGCCGCTCGACCTGCTCATCGTCCGCAAGGTCGGTGCGCCGGGCAATCCGGAACTGGCCGTTGCCGCTGTCGTGGAGGGCAATCCGCCCGACGTCGTGCTCAACCGGGAGATCGTCGAGGCCTATTCGCTCGACGATGCCGATCTTGCCGCGCTGGTGGCTCTCGAACGCCCCGAACTCGAACGTCGACGCATCACCTATAAGGGCAACCGCAAGTCGTTGTCAGTCGCCGGGAAGACCGTGATCCTTGTCGACGACGGCGCCGCGACCGGCACGACGATGAAGGTTGCCATCCGTGCGCTGCGGCATCGCGCGCCCATGGAGATTGTCGTGGCCGTGCCCGTTTCTCCACCGGATACCGTGGCCGAACTGGCTCATGAGGCGGACCGCGTGGTATGCCTTAGCCAGCCTGGGCGGTTCCGTGCGTTGGGTTATCACTATCTGCGGTTCCCGCAGCTCTCAGACGGCGAAGTGATTGCCGCCATGGACGAAGCCGCCCAGTTGCACAAGATACGCCGGCGCGACGTCGCTGGCGATGGCTCAACGGCCGAGAAGAACAGGAGATCGCATTGATGCTGGTCCGGACGCTTTCTGTGCTGGAATCGACCAAATTGCTGTCCGCCAGCCGCCTGGGCCACCTGGCTTGCGCGAAGGATGGCCAGCCCTATGTCGTGCCCCTGCACTATGCCCATTCGGACAATCACCTCTATGCGTTCTCCTTGCCGGGCAAGAAGATCGACTGGATGCGGGCCAATCCGCGGGTGTCGGTCCAGGTTGGCGAACACGGCCAGGGACGAGGATGGAGAAGCGTGATCGTCGACGGCCGCTATGAAGAACTGCCCGACCGCATCGGCCACAAGCTTCAGCGCGATCATGCGTGGTCGGTCCTGAGCCAGCACGCCGACTGGTGGGAACCTGGCGCGCTCAAGCCGGCCATTCCCCCGGTTGCCGACAGCGCCCCGCACGTCTTCTTCCGGATATCGATCGAGCAGGTGTCCGGACGCGAAGCCAGCGAGTGAGTTCGTCCCACCAGTTCGTTGCAAGAAAAAGAACGGGCCGGCGCAACCTCCTGCCGGCCCGTTCTTTTTTTCCTGCCGTTGAACTGTTATCGTGCCATCAAGACCGGCAGCGATTGATCCTCGAGCATCGACTTCGTGACGCCGCCGAAGATGCGCTCGCGCAACCGGGAATGGCCATAGGCGCCCATCACCATCAGCTCGGCGGCAACATCGACGGCATGCTGGCGAAGCACGTCGGCGACCGAGTGGTTCGAACTCGGCAACCGGTCAACCGTGACCTTCACGCCATGCCGGGCAAGATAGACTGCTGCGTCTGCTCCGGGTTCCGCACCATGATAGTGTTCGCCCTCGATCGGATCGACCATGACCAGGCGCACCTCATCAGCGCCTTTCAGCATGTCCAGCGACTCGCGAACGGCGCGCGACGACTCGAGACGGGCGTCCCATGCGACAAGAACGCGTTTGGGCTTCAGGGTCGCCCGCGCCTTCCCGGGAACCAGTAATACTGGCTTTCCCGATGAAAACAGCGCGCCCTCGATCACTTTGTTCTTCAGCGCCTCGCCGGCAAGCATTTCCGGCCCGATTACCGTGATGTCGGCGTAGCGGGCGCGCCGGCCGATTGCTTCGTCGGCGGAGCCTTGTTCCGGATATGCGTTGGCGATGTCCGCGGAAAGCGCCCGGCCAACGATGAAATCCGACACGGCGGCGGTTCTCTTCTTCAGGCGTTTCAGGTCGTCATATCTTTCCTTCGACCAGGTATCCGAGACCACAGCCGCGTATTCGCCAACAGGCAACGGCGGCGCAATGGCGACAACGAGTACGGAGAGATGGGCGTCGATCTGTTCGCAAAGGTCAGCCGCGAGCTTCAGATCGCCCTCACCGTGGTTCAGCCCAGTAACCGTAAGCAGTGTCCGGAATGTCACGGAGGCAACTCCTGATCTCGAGGAAATGTTCAATCGTGGTTGCCGCTATACAGAGGGGCGCGGGCGCGCTCATTGCGCTGAATCAAACACGCTTTCGCGGCTGCATTTGATCCGCATCAACGTACTTGCAGGGCGCGGCTGTAGGTTTCAGCCAATTAACCGATGGAGACGCAAGTGAGACTCCTGATCGCCGCGGTGTTCGCAGGCTTGGCCTTCAATCCGGCCGCCGCTCAGGAACTGGGCAACGGCAAGGCGGAATACATGAACTCCTGTGCCGTCTGTCATGGCCCCGAAGGCAAGGGCGATGGCCCCTTGGGCGACGAGCTGTTGAAGCGCCCCGCCGACCTGACGCGTCTCTCCAGGCGAAATGGTGGCGAATTCCCCTACTGGCGGGTTTTTGCCGTGATCGACGGCCGCGCCATGGTGCCGGCGCATGGCGAGCGCGACATGCCGGTCTGGGGGCGCCAGTTCCTTCCCGGTGACGTGAAGAAATATGGCCCGAACGCAGGGGAAATCGTCACCAGGGAACGGATCCATGATCTGGCTGGCTATGTCGAGACACTGCAGCAATGAGAACACATGGCGGAAACGGTCTCCGCAAGACACAAGCATCAAGGAGGCGGTCCATGATCGTTGATGACCAGCAAGCCGCCGTCGCGTTTCTGCTTGATCCTGCCTCATACGCCGCTGCCGGGCCGGTCGAGGCGATCGAGACCCATATCTCGCGTATTTTTCTGACTGGCGAACGCGCCTACAAGATGAAGCGGGCAGTGAAGCTGCCCTATGTCGATTTCTCGACGCCGGCACTGAGGCTGGCCGCTTGCGAGAAAGAGGTGGAACTCAACTCGAGGACCGCACCCGGCCTCTATCTGGGTGTGTGTCGCATCACACGCGAGGCCGACGGCAAACTGGCCTTTGACGGCGCCGGCCAGATGGTCGACGCAGCGATCGAGATGGTCCGCTTCGATCAGTCGAGGCTCCTCGATCGGATGGCAACCAACGGAGAATTGACGCCGGCACTGATGACCGCCGTCGCACGCATGATCGTGGGATATCACCGTGCCGCGCCGACAGTCCACGATGGCAGCGGGTCGTCCAACATCGCGGGTGTGCTCGACATCAACGAGGCCGGCTTTGCCACCAGCCATGTTTTCACAGAGGCAGAGGTCAAGGCCTTGGCCGACGCCTTTCGCACCGCCCTCGCCCGGCATTCCGGATTGCTCGACCGTCGCGAAGCCGCGGGCAAGATCCGTCGGTGCCATGGTGACCTGCACCTGCGCAACATCTGTCTTTTCGACGGCGAGCCGCGCCTCTTTGATTGCATCGAATTCAACGACCAGATCGCCAGCATCGACGTGCTCTACGATCTTTCCTTTCTGCTGATGGATCTTTGGCACCGGGGTTTTCCCCAACTCGCCAATCTCGTGATGAACCGCTACCTCGACGAGGCCGACGACGAGGATGGCTTTGCCCTGTTGCCCTTTTTCATGGCGGTCCGTGCCGCGGTACGCGCGCACGTCACCGCAACGCAGGTCGAGGAAGGCAGTGCCGATTCCGACAAGCTGATTGCCCAGGCGAGATCCTATTTCGAACTTGCTCGAGCATTTCTCCAGCAAACCTCGCCGCGCCTCGTTGCCGTCGGCGGCCTGAGTGGTTCCGGCAAGACGACTGTGGCCGAAGCGCTCGCCGCCCAGGTCGGAGCGCCGCCCGGCGCCCGCATTGTCGAAAGCGACCGCATCCGCAAGGCCATGCATGGGGTGCCCGCCGAGACGAGGCTGCCGGACCGGGCCTATCGGCCGGAGGTCTCCGACCGCGTCTACCACGAAATGGCATGGCGCGCCGGCTTGATCCTTTCTGAGGGCGCCTCGGTTGTCGCCGATGCCGTTTTCGACAGGCCGGCGGATCGGGAGCGGATCGAGAAGGCGGCGCGCGACCGGGGTATCACATTCTCCGGATTTTGGCTGGAAGCGGACCCACTCGTGCTTTGGCAGCGGGTCAGTGAACGCAAGGGCGGCCCTTCGGACGCCACCATCGATATCCTCTCACGGCAGTTGCAGCGAAATGCCACGCAGGTTGGCTGGCGCAAGATCAACGCCGATCGAAAGCTCGTCGACATCGTCGCGGAATTGAAAGGGTTTTCCGAGAGCGATACTTCCAAGACCCTGCGCACAGCCTCCTGACTGGTACGGCAGGCAGGTCGACCTCAACGGAGTTCGAGCCTTGCCTCGACGAGGCCGGGCTCGTCCGGAAGATACCCTATCGAGAAGCCGAACTCGCGGCACATTGCCAGCATCCTCGCGTTCTCGCTGAGTACAATGCCTTCGATCCGACCGATCCCATCGGCCTTTGCATAATCGACGATCTGCCGGAGCAATTCCCAACCCAGGCCATGGCCCTGCAAGTCCGTCCGCACCAGCAGTGCGTATTCGGCGCTGACATGGTCCGGATCGCAGGACAGCCGGCTGATACCCGCCAGTGCGCCGGTGCCCGTCTCCAGAGCGACGAAAGCCATGTTGCGGTCGTAGTCGAGCTGAGTAAGCCGCTTCAACATCTGGTCGGAGAAACTCTTGCGCGGCGACAGGAAACGCAGGCGCAGATCGTCCGGTGAAATCTTGGCGAGGAATTCGGGATAGAGCTCGACGTCGGCCGGTTTGATCGGCCGGATGTGATAGTGGGCGCCGCCTGCCGAAAAGTCCCTGGTCCAGCCTGTCGGATAAGGCCTGATGGCGAGCGCCAGGTTCGGCCCTGGCTCCTCCACGCGTTCCGGCTCGATCTCGATGCGAGCATCTAGTGCGATCACGCCGGCAGTGTCGGCGAGCAACGGATTGATGTCCATTGATACGAGGCACGGAAAGTCGACAATCATCTGCGACAGAGCGTTGAGCGCCGCGACGATCGCCTGCCGATCCGCGGGTTTGCGGTCGCGGAACCCGGCGAGCAGGCGGCCGATCCGCGTTCGTCCGATCAGGTCGCCGGCAAGAACGTCGTCGAGCGGCGGCAACGCGATCGCGGTATCGTCCATCACCTCAACGGCGACACCTCCCGCCCCGAACAGGAGAACCGGGCCGAAAATCGGGTCGCGGCTGACACCAAGGATCAGTTCCTGTGCCTGTTTTCGCACCACCATCGGCTGGACGGCGTAGCCCTCGATATCGGCCTGAGGATCGTGCTTGCGCAATCGAGCCTCGATTGAGCGCGCGGCCTCCCCGGCGGCGGCGGCGCCGGTAATGCCGAGCACCACCCCGCCAATGTCCGACTTGTGCGAGATCGCCTTTGACAGCAGCTTGACGACGACTTGCTCGCACGTTCTGAGAAGCCGGCCGGCCGCCGCCTCCGCTTCGGCCGGGGATCTGGCGATGATCGTCTCGGGCACCGGAATGCCGTAAGCGGAAATCGCCGCCTTGGCTTCAGGCTCGGTGAGCATTCGCCGACCTTCCTTCGCGACCTGCCTGAATATCGCAAGCACTGCTTCTCGGTCGCTCGTGGCGTCCTCGTCGCGGCTCGACGGCGTGCGCAGCAGGGCCCGTTGGGCGCGCGACCAGTCGCTGAGATAGGAGACCGCGGTCGCTGCGTCGGCGGGCGTCTCGAAGCTGGCAATGCCCGCATCTTGAAGAACACGACGCCCTTCTCGCGCCGTGTGTTCGCCAAGCCAGCAGGTCAGGACCGGTTTGCCGCCGATCTTGCCGTCCCGCGCGAGCGTCGTCACGGCGCTTGCCGCCGCGAGCGGCGAGCCGAGCCCGGTCGGGCAATTCATGACCAGGACAACGTCGGTCCCGGCATCGGCCGCGACAGCCTCGACCGCGGCCCGGTAGCGCTCGGGCGGAGCGTCGCCAATGATGTCGACTGGATTGGCGTGGGACCATGTGGCCGGCAGGACGGCGTCCAGGCGGGCTATCGTTTCCGGCGAAAGCTCTGCCAGTTCGCCGTTGCAGTCGATGAGTTGATCGACGGCAAGCACGCCGGCGCCGCCGCCATTGGTGACAATGCCGAGGCGGGCTCGTTCCAGCGGAGCGAAACGGGCGGTCGTTTCAACCGCATCGAACAACTCGGCCAGGCCTTTGACGCGCAGGATGCCCGCGCGCAGCAATGCCGCATCGACGACACGATCCGCGCCGGATAGCGCGCCGGTGTGGGTCGCGGCTGCTTTGGCCGATTGCTCGTGCCGGCCCGACTTGATGGCGATCACCGGCTTGAGGCGCGCGGCCGCGCGCGCCGCCGACATGAACTTGCGTGGATTGGGAATGGTCTCGAGATACATCACGATGGCGCGGGTGTGCATATCGCCCGCCAGCATGTCGAGACAGTCTCCCACGTCGACATCCGCCATGTCGCCGAGAGAGACGATCTGCGAGAAGCCGACATTGTTATTGCCGGCCCAGTCGATCAGCGACGTGGCAATGGCGCCGGATTGCGACAGTAGCGCTATGTTGCCGGGCTTGGCGGCCATATGCGCAAATCCGGCGTTGAGTTTGACGGGCGGGATCATCAGTCCGACCGTGTTCGGCCCGATGATCCGGAAAAGAGTGGGCTTGGCGGCATCAAGCATCGCCTGGCGCAAGCCGTTTTCGCGCGTCAGCCCGGCAGTGATGACAACCGCCGCCCGCGTACCCTTTTCGGCAAGGTCGCGCACGATGGCGGGAACTGTCTCAGGCGGCGTGACGATGACACCAAGGTCTGGGACCCCGGGAAGGTCGGCCGCCTTGGCATAGCATCGTCGACCGGCGACCTCGGAGTATTTCTGGTTGACCGGCCAGATTTCGCCTGCGAAGCCTCCGTTGACGATGTTGTCGAACACGACACGGCCGACGGCGCCGTCACGCGCCGATGCACCGAAGACGGCAACCGACTTCGGGGCGAACGCATATTCGAGATTTCGGATCGTCACCCCTGTGCCTCCAGTTCGCAGCGATAGTCGCCATTCGATCTTGCCCGTTCATTGCGTTGGATCAAAGCCTTCTCCGGGATCGCGATTAACTGTCTCATGAGGTTCGAGCCGGCCGTTGGCGGAGTGGCGAGCGGTCATGATCAGAGATCGGAAAGTGGATGAGCTACTATTTCAGCAAGACCGTCGACATGCCGTTCACCGCGGCAGTCAACCATGTGACCAGCAAGCTCGCAAACAAGGGTTTTGGCGTCCTGACGTCGATCGACGTGCAGCAGGTGATGAAGGCCAAGCTCGGCGCCGATTTCAAACCCTACGTGATCCTTGGCGCGTGCAATCCGCATTTCGCGTGGCGTGCGCTTCAGGCCGAGGACAAGATCGGAACCATGCTGCCCTGCAATGTCATCGTCACGGAGATCTCCCCAGGGAAGGTGGAGGTCGCGGCAGTCGATCCTGTCGCCTCGATGGGTGCTGTCGACAACCCCGGACTGGCCGGCATCGCGAATGACGTGCGGCGTCTGCTGGAAGAGATGGTCAGCGAGCTCTAGCGTTGCAGGAATCATCAAGGTCGAGGGGCATCGAATGAACGAGTCCGCCTTGCGGCGAACATTGCTGGTCATCGCTCTCTTGGGGCTGGCCGGTGGGCTCGGAGTCTGGAGAACCGGATTCGGCCCCTTCGACGCCGGCACGATATGGACGGTGGCGACCCTGCCCGTGGTGGTGGCTCTCGCCATTTCCATTTTACGCGATTTCTGGATCGGTCGTTTCGGGGTCGACGCGATTGCGCTGGTGTCAATGTCCGCCGCGCTGCTGCTCGACCAGCCGCTGGCCGCGGTGGTGGTCGCTATCATGTATGCTGGCGGCACTGTGCTCGAGGATTTCGCGCGCGGCCGCGCGGAGCGGAACCTCAAGGCATTGACCGACCGGTCCCCGCGCGTCGCGAATCGCAAATCGGCGTCAGGAACAGAAACCATCTCCGTCGATGAGGTGGGAGTAGGCGACGATCTTCTGGTGCGTGCCGGCGAGTTGTTGCCTGTTGACGGCATCCTTCTCGATGCTTCGGCCTCCCTCGACGAGTCGGCGGTGACCGGCGAGCCGTTGCCGGTACGGCGCGGTGCCGGCGACACGTTGCGCAGCGGTACCCTCAATGCCGGTGAGACCTTCAGTATGCGGGCTTCTGCCCTCGCGGACCAGAGCACTTATGCCGCGATCGTGCGCATGGTCGCGGCGGCGCAGACCGTCAAAGCGCCCTTTATTCGCATGGCCGATCGCTTCGCCCTGTTCTTGTTGCCGGCCACCTTGCTTGTTTCCGGCATCGCGTGGTTCATTTCCGGTGATCCGATCCGGGCGCTAGCCGTGCTGGTTGTCGCAACGCCCTGCCCGCTCATTCTCGCCGCCCCCGTTGCCTTCATCGGCGGTGTGTCGCGCGCCGCGCGCGGTGGCATCCTGATGAAGGGCTCGGCGGCGCTGGAGGCCCTTGCGCAGGTTCGGACCGCGATCTTCGACAAGACCGGCACCTTGACCATCGGTGGTGCCGAGCTCATCGAAATCGAAGCGGCGCCTGGGCGCGGCACCGACCATCTGCTGCAGCTGTTGGCATCCTTGGAACAGGCCTCGCACCATGTGCTTGCCGACTCGATCATCCGGGCGGCGCGCGACAGGCAACTGGTGCTTTCGCATCCACATGATGTCCGCGAGCATCGCGGTGCGGGCCTGAAGGGCCGGGTCGAAAACACGTCGATCGCGGCGGGATCGCGGGCTTTCGCGCTCGCCGACAAACCCCTGCCCAACTGGGCCAAAAACGGTGAAGATCGGTATCGGGATGCGCCGGTGTTGAGGGTTTTCGTTACGCTCGGCGAACACCTTGCCGGCGTTTTCACCTTCGGTGATGCATTGCGTGCCGATGCACACGACGCGCTCGCCAATCTGCGCTCGGCCGGCATCACGCGCATGGTCATGCTGACGGGTGATGATGGTGCCGCGGCAAAGCGTATTTCTTCCATGCTGGATCTGGATGTCATCGTCTCCGATGCGGTTCCCGCGGACAAAGTCGCGACGGTCGAGGCCGAGAAGGCAACGGCGCCAACAATGATGGTCGGCGATGGCATCAACGATGCCCCCGCCCTCGCCGCCGCGACGGTCGGCATCGCCATGGGCGCGCGCGGGGCGACGGCCTCTTCCGAGGCGGCGGATGTCGTTGTTCTCGCCGACCGGCTGAAGCCTGTTGCCGAGGCGGTGCGGATCGCCCAACGCACGCGCGCGATCGCCCTGCAGAGCATCGTTGTCGGGCTCGCGCTCTCGGCCGTGGCGATGGTCGCGGCGGCCATGGGGCAGATCACGCCGGTGGCAGGCGCATTGCTTCAGGAGGGGATAGACGTAGCGGTTATTCTCAACGCGTTGCGCACCCTTGGCGATGGACGTCTCGGACGCGCATAGTAGGCGACCGCAAATCGGGGAACGGCCATGGCACAGCAGAATCTGGTGGTTTGCAGCAAATGCGGCGGGGTCAACCGCCTGCCGCCGGGCCGCGATGCCGGACAGGCTAAATGCGGGAAGTGCGGGACCAGATTGTTTTCGGGGCACCCCCAGGACGTCGACGCGGAGATATTCGATCGGCAGATCACGCGCAGCAGCGTCCCCGTTGTCGTCGACGTCTGGGCACCATGGTGCGGTCCGTGCAAGATGATGGCGCCGGCATATGAGGCGGCGGCGAACGAACTGGAGCCGCTTGTTCGCCTGATCAAGCTCAATTCCGACAACGAGCAGGCTGTGGCGACAAGGCTCGGCATTCGCGGCATCCCGACGATGATCCTCTTTCATGGCGGGCGCGAAATCGCGCGCGCGTCCGGCGCAATGACGGCAAGCCAGATCGTCAGGTGGGTTCGCGACCGCCTGCCGACGGTCGCCGCCTGAAAGCCGGCGCGCCGTGGATCCGCTCATCGCCCGGCTCGGACTGGCCCTGGCCATTGGCCTGCTCGTCGGGCTGGAGCGCGGCTGGCGTGAGCGGGAAGCGCCCGATCGCAGCCGCACGGCCGGCATTCGCACCTTTGGCATATCCGGCCTGCTCGGCGGGGTTCTGGCCGCGCTCGCCGAAGCGCTCGATGCGGTATCGGTGCTGGTCGGCGGGTTCATCGCATTCGCGGTGATCTTCGCCTGGTACAAGGCGCGTGAGGCTGCCCATGACGAGGATTTCAGCGTCACGAGCGTGATCGCCGGTCTCGGTGTTTTCGCGCTTGGCGCGCTTTCCGTAGCAGGGGATTACAGAGCCGCGGCTGCCGGTGGAACGGCGCTGGCGGCAATTCTTGCCAGTCGCGAAATCTTGCACAGCCTGCTGCGGCAACTGACGTGGATCGAACTGCGATCGGCGCTGATCCTGGCGGTGATGACGGCGATCGTGTTGCCCTTGCTGCCGAACCGAACGTTGGACCCCTGGGGCGGTTTCAATCCCTGGGAGGTCTGGTTTCTCACGGTGCTGATGGCCTCGATATCGTTCGCCGGCTATGTCGCCGTCCGCATGCTTGGCACCAAGCGCGGTCTGCTCGTCAGTTCACTCGCTGGTGCCCTGGTCTCTTCCACAGCCGTAACCGTGGCGCTCGCCCGTAACGCAGCGTCGGCAAGCAATCCACTGCCGCTCGCGGGCGCGGCATCGCTGGCGGCAATGGTTTCGGTCCTGCGCGTTTGCGTCGTGGTTCTGATCATCGAGCCAAGCGTGTTCGCTTCCGTCGGCGTCCCGGCGATTGGTGCGGCGCTCGCCTTCGCTGCCTGCGGAACATTGCTGCTGGCTCGCGACAGCGGGAATCGCGAAGGCGGCACGATCGCGCGCAATCCATTCGAACTTGGCCCGTTGCTGCTCTTCGCCTTGCTCTTTGCTGTCGTCGCGACCGCAAGTGCCGCGCTGGCCGCTCAATTCGGCGGGCGCGGCTTGCTGGCGAGTTCGGCACTTGCAGCCACGTTCGATGTCGATGTCTCGGTGCTTGGCGCGTTGCGCCTCGTCAAACACTCGGTCCCTGTCGATACGGTGGGCCAGGCGGTGCTGGCTGCGCTGGCGGCAAATGCGATTGGCCGCCTGCTGCTCGCAATCTCCGCTGGTCCGGTCCGGTTCTGGTTGCCATTGGCTGGCGCAACCCTGATCGCCGTAACCGTGGGCACCTGCGCCATGCTGTTGACCAGCCTTTGATGGAAGCGCGGTTCTCGATCCTCCTTTGATGCGGATCAAGGGCCAAGGCCCGCCACCGTTCTATGGAACTCCATGAAAGGAGTTCTCCATGACCGATTTGAAGGACCTTACCCCGAAATTCCGCAATGTCCGGCTGCTGCTCGCCCGCGAGAAAGGCCACCCGGAAGGCGACCGTGAGGAGGGCTATGACGTGCTCGCTCCGTTGACCGGCGAAGGCCGGATCGATGCCGAGGAATGGAAGTCGCACAAGGCCTCCTGCCGCGTGCGCCGGTTTCGCGCCGGCGAAGATGATCTGATCGGCCGGCTCCGCCGCAAGCCCGGTGGACAGTGGTATTTCGACTATGCCGAAGGCGATCGTGACGACGAGATCGGCTTTCATCTCGGCGAAGAACGGTTCGTGACCGGTGAGTATGTGTCGATCGAGCGCAACGGCGCCATGCATACCTACCAGGTGGCACGGGTCGAACGGCCTTGAAGCCTAGGGGCAAGGCTCACTGGAAGTGAACCATGCCGCGACGCGCCCTCAATTGTGGCCGGTTATCCCGACCCGTCCCCGGACCGGTTCTGCCGCGATCTTGCCATGCGGCGAAGCGGTGCGCGAGGCTTTGTTCGGCATGGTCGCCGCCGCCAGCGACGCAACCCGCGCGAAATGGATCAGGCAAATGCGTGGGCTGGGTGAACGGGCCAGATAACGATCGTTGAGTGTCAATCACGGCACCAGGACGGCGGCGCCGCTCAATCTCCCTTCCCTCAGATCGTCCAACGCCTGGTTGGCCTGTTCCAGCGGATAGACCTTGGTATGCGTGCGAACCTGCGCGCGCTTCGCAATGGGGAAGAACTCTTCCGCGTCGCGGCGCGTCAGGTTTGCTACCGACACCAGTTCACGCTCTTCCCAAAGCAATTTGTAAGGCATCGCCGGGATGTCGCTCATGTGAATGCCGCCGCAAACCACACGGCCACCCTTGCGGACAGCACGAAGCGCGATCGGCACCAGGTCACCGACAGGAGCGAAGATGATCGCGGCGTCGAGCTGCCTGGGCGGAAGTTCATCCGAACCGCCCGCCCAGGTCGCTCCGAGCGAGCGTGCAAATTCCTGTGCTTCCTTGTCACCCGGCCGGGTGACGGCGAAAATCTCACGACCTTGCCAGATCGCGATCTGGGCGACGATATGCGCTGCGGCGCCGAAGCCGTAGATCCCGAGCCGCTTGCCGTCACCGGCTTTCTTCAGGCATCGCCAGCCGATCAGGCCAGCGCAAAGCAACGGCGCCAGCGACACGGGGTCGGCATCCGGGTCCAGATCGAAGGCGAACCGCGCGTCGGCAATGACATGGCTGGCGAAACCGCCATCGCGTGTATAGCCAGTGAAGTCTGGCTGGTCACAGAGATTTTCACTCCCTGCGGCGCAGTAGGGACAATGTCCGCACGTATGCCCGAGCCAAGGCACGCCAACTCTGCGCCCGACCCTGGAACGGGCGACGCCATCGCCAACCGAATCGATGATGCCGACGATTTCGTGCCCCGGGATGAGCGGCAGTCTCGGATGAAGCAGATCACCGTCAACCACATGCAGATCGGTCCGACAGACCGCGCATGCCTCGACCTTCAGCCGGATCTCGCCCGCGCCAGGCATGGAATCGGGCCTGTCGAGGAGTTTCAGGGGGGTGCCAATGCTTTCGAGCACCATTGCTCTCATGACGCGCTCCATGATGCCCGGAAACAAACGAAAGCGGACTGCGATCCACCCTTTCCGCCAGACCCGAAATCACGCGACGGCGATGCGATCTTCAACCACGCGAAACACCGGACACTGCCCACGCAGCCCGTTCCGTCGCGCGTCGTGCGGCGGCCCCCCCCCCCGAGAACAATGGCGATCCCGGCAAGCTTTCAAAAGCCGCGACAATCGCAGGCTCGGGCCAAAGGGCTGCCTGGTTCAGGGCCTATGGATCGACGGTGAACTCGGCCCACATGCCGGCTCCAAAGTGACCCGGCACGTTGCAGATAAGCAGGTATTTTCCAGCCTTCAGTTCGACGGTCAATGTGCCTGATTTGCCGGGATCGAGCTCCGAGACTTCGCCCTTGTCGCCAGCCTTGTCTTCGTCGACCCGGTTCTCGGCCTCAACGTAAGGAAGTGGCTTGCCGGGATCGGCAAGGTACATCACGATCATTTCGTGAACGGTGTCCTTGGAGTCATTCGTCACATCGAATGTGACCTCCCCGGCCTTCACCGCACCGGGCGAGACCTTGATGCCCATGGTCGCCTTGGCGAGATCGAGTCCTGGCGTTGCATAGGCAAGACCCGTCGGCATCTCCGCACTCGCGCCCTTGTCCCACAGCGAGACCTGGACAACCGCGGCAGCCTGGGCAGCGCCAGCACTGCCGGCCATGAGCATTGCGGCAGCAAGCCCGAGCGCTGCTCTCCTCGATATGGATTTCATGACGATCCTCCTTCAGGACGGCAGCACAAGCGCTCCACATCCCGACCGCCATCCTGCTCGCGGCGTCCCCCGCCGTCCTTGCGCCAGATCAAACTCACCGGCGGCGAGCCCGATCGGTGGCGCCGATGCAGCTGTCAGCCAGTTGTCAGGTTGAATTGGTTATGCCGCATCAATGACGTCATATCGCCGTCAGACCGAACCGATCGAAATCCACCCCTCAAGGCGCATCACCGCGCCCAACCTCCCGAATGGAGCCTTCATGTATCGCACACTCGTTCTCGCCGCTCTCGCCGGCATGGTTGCTGCAGGACCGGCGCTCGCCGCTGGCGCCAGCTGCAGCACCGCCCCGAAATCACAGTTCAAGCCCAAGGCAACGCTCGAGGCGCAATTGACCGGCGAAGGCCTTACCGTCCGCCAGATCAAGGTCGAGAAGGGCTGTTACGAAGTCTACGCAGTCGACAAGGCCGGCAAGAAAGTGAACCTGGCCTACAATGCCGAGACCCTTGAAAAGCTCGACAATGCCGAAGCCGGCGAAAACTGATCGGAACGTATCGGTAGCCGCGGACGCGCAGCCATCTCCGGAGATGGTGCGCGTCTGGGACCGGGTCGTGCGGAGCTTCCACTGGGCGCTGGTGCTCAGCTTCGTCACGGCCTGGCTCACCTCCCATTCCTCGGAGGACATTCACCATTGGGCTGGCTTCGCCGCTGCCGGGCTGGTCGCGATGCGGCTCTTGTGGGGCGTTCTTGGTACCCCCTATGCGCGCTTCTCGCAATTCGTGCGTGATCCGGCAACAGTGCTACGCTACCTCCTGGCGTTGCTGAGCGGTCGCGAAGCCCGCTACATCGGCCATAACCCGGCCGGCGGCGCAATGGTCGTCGTGCTGATTGCGGCGATGGGTTCAACCGCGCTGACCGGATGGCTGATGACAACGGACGCCTATTTCGGCGTGTCGTGGGTCGAAGCGGCGCACAGCCTTGCCGCGCACGGCCTGCTTGTGCTGGTCTTTTTCCATATAGGTGGCGTCGCGCTGGCGAGCTTTCGACATCGTGAAAACCTTGTCAGGGCCATGATCACGGGGCGAAAACGCGCAGCCGAGCCGGCGGACATCGCCTGACGATCCGCCAACGCGCCAGCCCCGATTCGCATCCCGCCGAACAACAGGCGCATGTCGGTCGCCCGTTGTTCGGCATGATCGCGGGAGCCGGCGACGCCACACGGACGACGTGGACCGGACAAATGTGCGAGCCGGGATCAGCGAGCGGTTTACGCGGCGACCTTGAAATCGGAACGGCAACGCAAACCGTCATTTGCCACCGCGCGGATGGATTTGACCCGCATCAAAGCTCCCGCTCCTTTTTCGTGTTCAATGCCTCCCATCAAGGTCTTCGAATTTTGGGAGCGCATCATGAGCACGGCCGGAATCAACATCCCTGTCCCTAGAGCCACTACCTCGGCATCGACGAAGCTTCGACTTGGTTCCCTCACCGCACTGGTGATCGGCTCGATGGTCGGCTCCGGGGTGTTCAGCCTGCCGCAGAACATGGCTGCCGGCGCCGGGCCTCTTGCCATCCTGATCGGCTGGGCCATCACCGCGGTCGGCATGCTGGCGCTGGTCTTCGTCTATCAATCGCTTGCCACCCGCAAGCCCGAACTCGACGCCGGGCCCTACGCCTACGCCAAGGCCGGCTTTGGTCCCTTCATCGGCTTCAACAGCGCCTGGGGCTATTGGATCAGTGCCTGGGTTGGCAACGTCTCCTACGCCGTGATTGTATTCAGCGCCCTGTCCTATTTCTTTCCGGCCTTCGGTGACGGAAACACCTGGCAGGCAGTGCTCGGCGCGTCGATCCTGCTGTGGCTGATCCACATCCTGGTTCTCGCCGGCATCCGGCAGGCGGCGGTCGTGAACCTCATCGTCACGGTGGCAAAGATCGCTCCGATCGTCCTGTTCGTCGGGGTTGTTGCCGTCGCCTTCAAACTGCAGGTCTGGTCGCTCGACTTCACCGGTCTGGGCAACGCCAGTCTCGGCTCGATCACCGCGCAGGTGAAAAGCACGATGCTGGTGACCTTGTGGGTGTTCATCGGCATCGAAGGTGCCAGCGTATTTTCCAGCCGGGCCGAGCGCCGCAAGGATATCGCCACGGCGACAGTTCTCGGCTTCTTCACTTGTCTCGCGCTTTACGCCCTGGTGTCGCTGCTGTCGCTTGGCATCCTCAGCCAGCCTGAACTCGCCGTGCTTAAGAACCCGTCCATGGCAGGCGTGCTGGAGGCCGTTGTCGGGCCCTGGGGCGCTATTCTCATCAACATCGCGCTTGTCGTGTCGGTGGTTGGCGCCTTCCTGAGCTGGACCCTGCTTGCCGCCGAAATTCCGCATGTCGCCGCCAAGGACGGGACGATGCCGAAATTCTTCGGCCGCGAAAGCGACCGTGGTGTGCCGTCAACCTCGCTCTTGATCACCAACCTGCTCGTCCAGGCATTCCTGATAATCACACTTTTCGCACAAAGCACCTACCAGGCGCTGTTCTACATCGCGTCGGCCGCGATCCTGGTACCCTACATCTTTTCAGGGGCCTACGCTGCCAAGCTCGCGCTGACCGGAGAGAGCTACGAGGGCGGCGAGCAACGCGCCGGTCCGCTTTTCGCAGGCTTGCTGGCGACGGTCTATGGGCTGTGGCTCGTCTACGCGGCAGGCCCCGCATATCTGTTCATGTGCGCGATCCTCTATGCGCCCGGCATCCTCTTCTACATCTGGGCGCGCCGCGAAACCAATCAGCGCGTGTTCCATCCCGCCGAAGCGGCACTCGCCGCTGCCCTCGTCGCCGTCGCCATTCTCGCCGTTTACGAGATGTGGACCGGCGCTGTCAGCCCGCTGTGAGAGGAATGACGCGATGACAAGCTTGGGTGTCCATTCCGAAGTCGGCCGTCTGCGCGAGGTGATGGTCCATCGTCCGGATCTCAGCCTGCGCAGGCTGACGCCGGAGAACTGCAAGGCGCTGCTGTTCGACGACGTGCTGTGGGTCAAGCGGGCCCGCCAGGAGCACGACGTCTTCGTCGATGCCTTGCGCGAACGCGGCGTTCTGGTGCATTCCTTCGGGGAGCTGCTGACAGAGACAATGAGCCTGGCCAAGGCCCGCGACTGGCTCCTCGACCGCCGGGTTCATCCCGGCGTCGTTGGGCTGGACATGGTCGACGAGATGCGCGGATGGCTCAATGAGATGCCGTCGGAGCAGCTGGCGTCTTACCTTGTCGGCGGCATTGCCCGGGCGGAGCTTCCTTTCGAGCCCAAAGGCCTGACGGGAAGGACGCTCGCCCCCCAGGATTTCGTGCTGCCGCCGCTGCCAAACCAGCTTTTCACCCGCGACAGCTCATGCTGGATTTACGCTTCGGTTTCGGTCAACGCCATGTACTGGCCCGCCAGGCGCCCGGAAGCGGCCAATGTCGAAGCCGTCTATCGCTTCCACCCTCGCTTCCGCGACAGCGGCGTCCCCTTTGTTTCGCCGGACTTGGGAACGGGCACCAGCCTCGAAGGCGGTGATGTCATGCCGATTGGTGGCGGAACGGTTCTCATCGGCATGGGAGAGCGCACCACGCCGCAAGCCGTGGGCGACCTCGCGCGCAGCCTGTTCGCAGCCGGCGAAGCCACGCGTGTGATTGCCGCACTGATGCCGCGGGACCGCAGTTTCATGCATCTCGATACCGTCTTCACATTCTGCGACCGCGATTTGGTGACCATGTATCCGCCAGTGGTCGAGCGGCTGCGCACCTTCTCGCTGCGGCCAGGTGACGGAAAGTCCGCGGTTGAGGTCACCGATGAGAAGAAACCGTTCACCGAAGTGGTTGCGGAAGCACTTGGGCTGAAGTCCCTGCGGATCATCGCCACGGGCGGCGACCGCTACGAGGCCGAGCGCGAGCAATGGGACGATGGCAACAATGTCGTTGCGGTCGAACCCGGTGTGGTCATCGGCTACGACCGAAATGTCTATACCAACACGCTTCTGCGCCGCGCGGGAATTGAAGTGATCACGGTCGAGGGCGCCGAGCTTAGTCGCGGTCGCGGCGGCGGGCACTGCATGACCTGTCCGATTGCCCGTGACCCGATCTGACCCGAAAAGGAAATTCCCATGTCGATCAATCTTCACGGTCGCTCCGTGCTCACGCTGGACGATCTCACGGCCAACGAGATCCGATTTCTTCTGAAACTGGCCGCCGACCTAAAGGCCGCCAAGCTCGCGGGGCACGAGATTTCGCGTCTTGTCAGGAAGAACATCGCGCTGATCTTCGAGAAGGATTCGACGCGCACACGGACGGGGTTCGAAGTGGCGGCCTATGACCAGGGCGCCCACGTCACCTATTTCGGCCCCACTGGCAGCCATATCGGCCACAAGGAATCGATGAAGGATACCGCCCGTGTGCTCGGCCGCATGTACGACGCGATCGAATATCGCGGCTTTGGCCAGCATCAGGCCGAACTGCTTGCAGCGCATGCCGGCGTGCCCGTTTACAACGGCCTCACCGACGAAGCGCATCCGACGCAGATACTCGCCGATTTCATGACCATGCGCGAATTCACGCACAAGCATCTCTCCGACATGACCGTCACATTCGTTGGCGAAGGGCGCGACAACGTTGCGCTGTCGCTGGCGCTGGGTGCCGCCAAGGTCGGCATCGACATGCGCATTGCCTCGCCAAAGGAGCTGTGGCCGGATGAAAAATTCTGCGCCCATGTCCGGGAGCTGGTGGAGCGTAGCGGCGGCCGCTTCCGGCTCGACGAGGATGTGGTGAGTTGCGTCCAGGATGCCGATTTCATCTACACCGACGTATGGATGTCGATGGGCGAGGACAAATCGGGCTGGGCCGAGCGCATTCGCCTTTTGAAGCCATATCGTGTCACCAGCGAGGTGATGGCTGCCGCCGGCAACCCCCACGTCAAGTTCATGCATTGCCTGCCGGCGTTCCACGATACCGAGACAGAGGTAGGTGCCTTCGTCGCGAAGGAATACGGGATCGACTGCATGGAGGTCACCGACGAGGTGTTCGAATCGGCTGCCTCGATCGTTTTCGACCAGGCGGAAAACCGCATGCACACCATCAAGGCCTTGCTCGTCGCCACGATCGGCAACTGAGATGCGTATCGTCGTAGCGCTCGGCGGAAACGCACTGCTGCGTCGTGGAGAGCCGATGACGGCCGGGAACCAGCGCGCCAACATCGTGCGCGCCGCCTCGGTGCTCGCCGAACTCGTCGGCGAAGGGCACTCGATCGTGATCACGCACGGCAACGGACCGCAGGTGGGGCTTCTGGCCCTCCAGGCGGCGGCGACCTCGGATGGCGGCACATTTCCACTGGACGTGCTCGGCGCCGAGAGCGCCGGCATGATTGGCTATGTGATCGAGCAGGAGCTCGGCAACCTCCTCAGGCAGAGGCTGTTTGCGACCCTGCTGACGCAGGTGAAGGTGGATCCGCACGATCCGGCTTTCGCTCATCCGACGAAGCCTATCGGCCCGGTTTACGACGAGGCAACGGCGCGCAGGCTTGCCACCGAACGCGGCTGGCAAATCGCGCCCGATGGCGACAAATGGCGCCGCGTCGTGCCCTCGCCCAAGCCGCTGGCGATCCTGGAAGCATCCGTGATCTCGTTCCTTGTCGAACGCGATGTCATCGTCATCTGCACCGGCGGCGGCGGCGTTCCGGTGGTGGCGCGAGACGATGGCAGTCTTTACGGCGTGGAGGCCGTTATCGACAAGGATCTGGCAAGCTCGCTTCTTGGCCGCCAGTTGAAAGCCGACATGCTGCTGATGCTGACCGATGTCGACGCCGTCTATGTCGACTTTGGAACCACCGCCGCTCATGCGCTCCGGCGAGTGACGCCCAGGGAGATGTCCGGACGGAATTTCCCCGCTGGCTCCATGGGACCGAAGGTCAGCGCCGCAATCGAGTTCGTTGAAGCGACCGGCAGGCCGGCCGCGATCGGCAAGCTCGATGACGCCGTCGAAATCGTCAGGGGAAATCGCGGCACATGGCTCGAAGCCGGCGCTTCCCTTTGAGGCGCGCCGGGCGGATGAGCCACCCAGTTCGGCCTCGCCCTAGAAAAGCGTGCCGTCGTGATGGAATGGCCGAACGTGGCTGGGAGACGCCGAGTTTGCCGCGGCGTCCACCGTGGCGCGTTTGTAAACCAGGCGTATGACAAAGGCGAAGTATCCGACCTGCAGCAGGACTAGGTCGACGATCGCCCAGCCTAGTGCGCTCCAGATTGAACCGGTTGCCGTGTAGGCCCATAGGGCCACGATGCCCGACGAAAAAAACATTCCCACCAAAAATTGCGGAAGATACATCGCTGCCCACCAGCCGTTCCGATGCAAGGGTTCGAAGTCCCCCACTGCTATCGCCCAGCGCAAAGGAACATTCTAGCGGCCGGAGTGCCTGGCCGCTTGATATGAATCAACAAGCCGGACGACCAGATTAGGTAGTTTCCCGTAGGGACATAACCGAATTTCGCCACCTGCGGATTCGCGCGATTGCTGTGTCGCGGATCAACCGGGAAAACAGCCATGCACACCTACACGACCTCCAGAATTGCCCTGCCGTCACGGTCCTCCCAGCCTGCCCTGCCAGAGGCTTTCGAGCCCGCGCTGCTGCAACCGCTCAGCTTCTTTCCCGCCGGCGCGGAAATCTATGCCCAGGGCGAGAAGGCAGGGCCCTTCTATCAGGTCGAATTCGGCGCCGTCCGCATCTACCGCCTGCTGGCCGATGGCCGCCGGCAGATCAGTGCCTTTCACCTGGCCGGCGAGACATTCGGCTTCGAGGCCGACAGCACGCATCATTTCTTCGCCGAGGCAATCAACGCCACCGGCATCCGCGTCTTCCGCTTCGCCACCGGTGCGGACATCTCCCGTCAGTTGCTGCCGCTGGCGCTCAAAGGGCTGACCAGGGCGCAGGAACACCTGTTGGTCCTCGGCCGCCAGAATGCCATCGAACGCGTCGCCGCCTTCCTCCTCGACATGGCCGAGCGGCAGGGTGGATTGCAGCCGATCGAGCTGCCGATGTCGCGCATGGACATCGGCGACTATCTCGGCCTCACCATCGAGACCGTGTCGCGGGTTTTCAGCAGGCTGAAGGACAAGGGCGTGATCCGCCTGTCCAGCCTGCGCAGCGTCGAAATCGTCAAGCACGACGCCCTGCAAGATATGAGCGAATGACCAACGGTAGCGCATTGCTTCCGCAACAACCCAGGATTAGAGGCCGCATATGACCAAGAACAGCGCGATTACCACACGTACCGGATTTCACTTTGAGGTGCGCCGTGCGCGGCCCGAAGACGAACCGACCCTGGCGGAGTTCTTCACCCATGTGACGCCAGACGACCTGCGGTTTCGCTTTCTCGGCGGAGTGAAGGAAGTTTCGCACGAGCGGCTTGTCGCAATGACGCGGTCCGATGACGCGCGAATACACAATTTTCTGGCTTTCTCGACCGACGGAATGCTGATCGCGGTCGGAACACTCGCGTGCGATGAGGCTCGGCGGCACGGAGAGGTCGCGATTTGCATCAGAGCGGATCGCAAGCATATGGGCGTCAGCTGGGAACTGCTCGCTTACATAGCGAGATATGCTGAAGGCTTGGGCCTCCACACAATCGAGTCGATCGAGAACCGCGAAAACCGTGCAGCCATCGAGCTCGAACGTGACATGGGGTTCACCGTCACGGCGTACCCCGACGATCCGACCCTCGTCCTGGTTCAACGCCAGCTGGGCAGCGGACTGCCGGACTAGCTGCCACAGCTTGCCAGTTTTTCAGGGACCCGGAAATGGAGTTTGCTGCCCACGGCGGTTTCCTCATCCGTGGCGTCGCCAGCAGGTCGACGCCGGGTCCGGCATTCCCATGGCATGCTTGGATGCAGGCGGACGCTGCCGAGCAAGTTGACGTGGCGATCCGGAGCGCGGTAAAGGCGAAGGCGTGAACGCCCTTTCGGTAGCAAAATGGTAGCAGCGGCCACTTGGGCTCCTGTCGAAAGCCAGAAAACCTAACGAAATCAGGCATGGAGGAATGGCCGAGCGGTTTAAGGCACCGGTCTTGAAAACCGGCGTGGGTGCAAGCTCACCGTGGGTTCGAATCCCACTTCCTCCGCCAGATACCCTCACCAACGTTTACCGCTGTTGCCAAAAGATACGTAAAAGCAACGCAATAAGCCCACCTTCTTTTCCCATCGTTGCCCGTTCATCCCAAGATTGACATTGCTATACCCGGTTGAAACCGGGGTATGAAACCGGGTATGATTTTCAACCTACCGGGTATTTTTGGGAATCGAAGCCATGCTGACCGATATCGCAGTCAAGAAAGCCAAGGCGGCCGACAAGCCGTACAAGATGGCGGACGGCAGCGGCCTGCACCTTTTCGTCAGCACAGCGGGCGGCAAACTATGGCGTTTCCGATACGAGTTCGGCGGGAAGGAAAAGCTTCTGTCTTTTGGGCCATACCCGGACGTTTCGCTTTTGGAAGCACGCGCGGCGCGTGACGATGCTAAGAAGACGATACGCGACGGACGCGACCCCGGCATCGCAAAGAAGCTGCGCAAGCTGGCGCATACCACCGACACAGGAAACACATTCGAGGCAATAGCGCGCGAGTGGCACGACATCCACAAGTCGACATGGGCAGAGCGGCACGCGCATGATGTGCTGTTCAGCCTTGAACGCGATGTTTTCCCGACGTTAGGAAATGTTCCAATCAAGGATATTTCCGCCGCCGATGTCTATTCATTGCTTCGCCCTATTGAGTTGCGTGGCGCAAAGGAAACAGCACGCCGAATCCGTCAGCGCATGAGCGCGGTGTTTGAGCGTGCAATCGCCTCGGGTCGAGCGACAGACAATCCCGCGGCATCAGTCAAGGGCGCGATGGCGCCTATGAAAAAGGGTAAGCAGCCCGCAATCACTGACTTAGACAGAGCGCGTGAAATGCTGACCAAGGCAGAGGGAGAACCGGCGCATCCTGTCACCAAGCTTGCGTTACGCATCCTCGCTCTGACTGCCGTTCGGCCAGGTACGCTGACGACAACGCCATGGGCGGAGTGGGCGAGCCTCGATGTAGACGCGCCGGTCTGGCAGATACCAGCCGCACGAATGAAGTTGCGGCTGCAGCACAAAGAAGACGATGCGCGCGACCACATTGTTCCGCTGTCCCGGCAAGCCGTCGAGGCGATTGCTGCCCTGCGCGTAATCAGCGGGCGCGGCCCCCTCGCCTTCCCCAATACGCGCCACGCACACAAGCCCATGAGCGAGAACGCAATCGGCTATCTGCTCAACCGGGCTGGCTTCCACCACAAGCACGTTCCGCATGGCTGGCGTTCGACTTTCTCAACGGTCATGAACGAGCGCTTTCCTGCCGACAGATATGTGATTGATTTGATGCTTTCCCACTTACCGAAAGATGGTGTCGAGCGGGCTTACAATCGTGCAGAACACCTAGCGCGCCGTCGCGAACTGGCGCAGGTATGGGCCGATTTGATCTTGGCGGATGCTAGGCCGGCAACAGACTTACTGGCTGGTGCGCGAAGGTAGGACAACAAAAACCCCGCCGAAGCGGGGCTTTGTCGTTCGTGGTGCGTGACGTCTAGGCGAGCATTCCACCCGGACAAAGCGCCGTCCGAAACAGCAAGCACTGCTCACACGGCTTGTCGCCTGGCGCTACATCAATTAGTACCTCGCCAAGCATCACCCTATCCCTTTGTGGATCCGCTACGGCAAACGACCGCACGCCGTAGATTTCGACGCCTTTGGTGGTTCTTACTCTGGTTAGCACCAGCGATGGCATTGGCTGGTCTCTATGCGATATGCACTGTCCTAGTTTGAATTGCCATTCGGTGGCGGCTTGGGTGTTAACCGTGTGGGCATTCATGGCGTGGCTCCTCGTTGCATCATAGTGGCGTTTTCGCTACTATGTAAACAATACTACTGGAAATCGCCACGTCAAGGCGTTTTCGATACGGAGAAGCGATTTTGTCACCAGCACAATGTAGGATGGCTAGAGCAGCGCTAATGCTGGGCGTCAGGGAGTTGTCGACGGCTGCCGATGTCTCGACCAACACGATAACCCGATTTGAGAAAGGCGAAGAACTTAAGCCACGTACAGTCGCCGCTATCCGCGCAGCACTCGATGCGGCTGGCATCATCTTTATCGATCAGAACGGCAATGGCCCTGGTGTGAGATTGCGAGACAGAATCTGAATATGCCGATCGGTATAGAAATATACCGAATAGCATAATAATTACAGTGGGTTGACTCCATTGCGCTTACGTGACCTTGATAGCGCATGGACATCCCTATGCCAACACAACTAGGCACCATTTACACCGCGAAAGAAGCGGCTAGCCGGCTCAAGATGACGCAGCGAGGCGTTATCACGCTGGGCAAGCGGTACGGTTGCTGCTCCATGAATGGGCGAAACGCACTGTTTTCTGAGCAAGATTTGCTCGACATCTGGCAGATCATGCGCGCTCCGGCTACCGCGACTAAGCGCGCCACGGCCAGCGCAATCGCATTCTATACATCTGACGCCTCCTACAAGGATCTTCTCCGCACGGACCAACGAAAACGTGAGGAGAAGCGACGCTTGTGTAAGGAACGCGAGGCTGCAGAGCGCGAGCGCCGCCTCGAAATAAAGCGGCAAGCGTCCCGCGCAAAGCTTGATGCGGTAGCTGCTAAAGCGGGCCGCGGCTTTGGAGGCGAAGCGGAAGCCGGTGGATACCGAACCTCTCGACTTCAACAACCGAGATCCGGCCTACTGGACAGACGAGAGAAAGAACCGACTGCGTGATGAGCGCGTAGCCAGGCTGAATGGGGACGCGAAATGACCCATGAACCTCGAACCGTAACCAACGCCGCTCTCGATAAACTCCCCCTCTTCGCCACCGATCTGGAAATCGCCATCGCGATCGTGGGAAAGATGAGGCCCGCCAACCAAGGAGTTGGTGCATGGGGTGACTTGGCTGGCTATCCGGAATACCGGAAGGCTGAGGCCGAAGAAGAAAGATTGCCTATTCAGAAATGAGGGTGATCGCCCGCAATTCGTCCGGAGTTTTTGCTTCGTCAATTTCGGCAATCTTCGTTGCGTCTCGCAATTGCTGTTTATCGGCAGCGACGGCTGCAAGCTTACCCTGATCTCCGGTCTCGATAGCCTGCAACGCTTCTATATCTTTTGCCGCCAATAGAGGCGCACGCTCTACTCGCAAGCGATCGCGAGTAATATCTCGCGCCTTGTCCATGTCGACAATTATTTTCCCATCCAGCACCGACCATGCATTTCGCATGTCCTGGTGCTCGGTCGGGAAATCCCCCAACTGGCAACGATGCCAGCCGGACGCAGCTATCCCAATCGCTTCCCATGTTTCCTTGTTCGCGTCAACCTGTGCCTGAACGTCCTCATCGGACGGGTCGGATGGTTCGAATATTTGCATGCGACCAACTGAGCCGTTGTCAAAAGCGATAGCTACGATAGTCGCCATTTATTGCACTCCAAATCCTGACACATGCCATGCAGCAGGATCGGCCGCAAGATTGGTCGTTGCTGTATTATCCGTGCAGTCGATCGCTACGCTTCCCGCCGCTTGAGCACCGTTTCGTATATTCGGCCTTCGCGCGTTGGCGACGGCATATGTCGTTGCGGTCATCTCGGCAGCGCAGTTGCAGCACCAATTGGCGGATGTGAAAGCAGTCGTCAGCGTTACCGTAAGAATGCCGAGACCTGTATCTGTTATGCTCGCAACATTGAAACTTCCGGCATTCGTCGGAACTCCCCCAGAAACGGTAGCCTTGATCCAGAACCCCGAAAGGTCGTCTGATTTTAACTGACCCATTAGGAGTATACCCCACCAGTTGTAACTGAGCCTGCGGAACTGCCAGGAAGATATGTAACGCCACCAGCCGATGAAATCACCGAATTGGCCGCAACTTGGTACCTCTGACCGGTTGCGCTTCCGGTGAACGTATCAGCGTTGCATTGAATTATTGCAGCCATGTTTGCATAGGCAAATGTGTTGCTGAACGCCGGGGTTCCCGTTAACGTGATGGTACGTCCGGCTGCTTGGACAAATCCTCCGCTTTCATTCCACCAATGCCTGAATGCGGATCCTGAAATTGTGTAATTTCCTACACAGTTTACGATTGCCCCGCCAAAGCAAACAATATGAGAACCAGTTCCCGTCAGCGCGCCAAAATCCATTTGCCCGTAGTTGACGATTGAGCCGTTTGAAGCTTGGATTCCGTGGCCGCTATTCGCCGCAACGGACGCTAACTTCATCCCCTGTAGCGTGTAAACACCGAGAACACTCGGAGCATTAAAACATATGCCGGAACCATTTAGAAGTATATTTGATGGAGTGGTGGTGTCCCCAATAATCGTAATTCCGTTACCGGTTCCGCCTACATACGTTTTCAGAGTTACATTTTCTGTATATGTCCCTACGCGGACAGTGATCGTGACGGTATAGATTGACAGATCGAGAGCTGATGCAACGTTGATCGCGTTCTGTATGGTTAGGAATGCTCCGCCAGCAGTGTCGGCCAACCCGTTGTTGCTATCGCTGCCGTCTTTCCGCACGTAGTATGTGCGATTGGCAGTCAACACCTCTCTTAGTGATAGATTAGACTTTAGAGTTGCCTTCAGGTTCGCCCATGTCAGCTTTTTAATGACATATGATGCCGCACTATCGAACAGTGACACTTCGTCAGCATCAACAGGAGTAGTCTTTGCTGTTCCTGGCCGCGTTGCCGTCACAACCGGAATCGCCGGATTGGTATTATTAACCGTAACACCCGCGCCAGCCACCAGACTCGACACGCCGCCCGCAGCAACCGCGTTGGCAACCGCAAACGGGCCTTCCCAAGACGTGCCATTCCAGCGATAGAACGCGAACGCGACGCCAATCTCTGCGTGCAGAAACAGGTAGCCCTTGTCGCCCATGGTCAGGCTAAGCGCTGCGCGGTCAGTAAGGTTGCCGGACGCGTCAGGATGGATGCCGGCCAGGCTGAGCGTAACCAGAAGCCGCGAAACGGTTGTCTGGAGATCCACGACACTAGCTGCGTCCGAACTCTCACGAACAATGGCGTATGAGTATGTGCCGGTCGTTCCGGTCCATTTTACGGCACCGGTTAGGTGCGTATCGTCCGTAACGGATGCAATAGGCATAGGGTTGCCGGGCGCCTCGATGTTCAGCACGCCGCCAGTCACAAGGGCAACAGCCCAAGCCGTACCAGTGCCGACCACGGCAGCACTGCCGTTGGTGACCGACACTGTGCCGGTCGAATAAATCTGGGTCATTGAGTAACCTTGATGTGCGGGGCTATTGCGCCCATCGCCTCTTTGATCGCGTCGACAAGCGGCGATCTGTCATTGCGGTATTCGATTTGATAGGCGGCATCGGTAATGACATCACCAGCCCAAGGGCGGCCAAGCGCAATCGCGCCAGGGCCGTCAACGCGAAGGATTGCCTCAGACATTCCAGCGCACATGAACTGGCCGCCGAACATGTCAGACGTCCACGTTGTGCCATCGCCAATGACGATGGACGATCCGTTGCTGACCGTGATGGTGCCTTGGTTATGGATCGCCATTAGGCAGCCTCCCGCAGCACGCTAGCAGGGGCGATCTTATAGCCGACCACGTCCTCCGGCCAGGCATGCAGCCGCGTTGTGCGGGCGCCGCTAGCGTCGACAACGGTCAGGTCGACATGACCGCCGATGCCGTAGACTTCTGGCAGGCCTGGCTTGGTAGGGTTCGGTCCCGGTACTTTGCGCATCGCCTCGAAAAGCTGAACGCCGCAAGCCGCAAGGCCAGCCATGAGGTCCAAACCAACCAAATCGTCAGCGGCTGGAACTGGACCACCACCGAACGCCGGGCCGACGAAGTACGGGGTCCACGGTTCCAGTTCCGCATAAGCCTTTGCGGTCGAAAAATACAGCATGAGCGGGCCGCCAGTTTCGGAGATCCCGGCTATCAGGGCTTCGAATTGGTCGCTTCGTTCGAACTCCTGCATGCGCAGCATTAGCGCCGTTGCGCGGACTAGCAGGTCATCGACCGATGGAATTTCCCAGGCAAGAACCGTCTCGGCATAAGCCTGCAGCTCAAAGGACCCGCGGCCAACGATGGCCACCGGCAGATTCGGATGTCGCCAAACCTTCTCCATGATGGCGAGCAGCGTGCCGTCCGGATGGTAAAAAACACCGTCAGTGAGGATCTCGATCCGATCGTGAAATGCTACGGAGTAAAAGGCGCTCATGCTGCGCTCCTAAATTGTTTGTGATTGTCATTGTCGGCGCGCAGGCCAAGAGTGCCGACCGTACCAAGCACGGCGGTTCCACCGCCGCCCGCACTACTAGCCTGCATTATCGAGTCGATAAGATCGTTCTCAATTTTGGAAATGATCTTGTCGAGCGCATCTTCCGCCACCTTGCCAAAGTCCTGCCAATCCAGCTTTCCGTCATCCAATGCGCCGCGAAGGTCATCAAAGACACCCTGCAAGACGTCGCGCTGGAGTTGTTGCGCCTCTTGGGCCTTCTTCAGCTGGTCAGCCTGTTCAGCGTAGGCTGCTGAGACGTCGTTGATAGCCTTGACCTGTGCTGGTGAAAGCTGCGCATTCTGCCAGTCGACGTCGCCCTTCTTGCGAGCCTCCTCACGGACCTGCTTCAGCGCCGTCTGTTCCAGCTGCAGTGCAATCTGGCGCTGTTGTTGTTCCTTGTACGAGAGGCCCATTGCGGCCACTTCTTCCATCAACGCAGCGCCGCGATCTTTGATGGCTTGTAGGTCACCCTCGAACTGATCTGCGGCGGTTTTCTTGGGTGCGGAAGTGTGTGGGGCATGAACCTTTTTGGGGGTGTTTGGATCCACGCCGCTGTCGTTGTCGTGTCCGAACCGACGCCACAGATTCAGTTGATCATCAAAAGACCCCTGAGCCCTATCTAGCGACCCCTTACCGCCAATGGCGTCGCCCCTGGCGCCTTCGCCTTCGCCTAGCCGCGACATACCGGCCAGCATCTCTTTCAAGGCGCCGACTGCGCCTTGCGCATTCTGTGCGGCCTCTTCGATGTTCGCCAACTGCGCGGCAATGTGCGCCGTATCAATCTGTTGCTGCGTTAGCTGCCCCAGCGCAACGCTCAAGTTGTCCAACTCTTCGCGTCCGCTCGCGGCCTTTTCGATCACGCCCGAGATTTGGTCGGCAACAGGCCGCAGCCGGCCAGGATCCGTAGCCGCTATCTGGTCTAGCGACTGCTGGAAAGCATCAAAGTCTGGCTTGCCGGCCTTGATTTGATCGCGCAGCTTGTCGATAGGCTCGGCGAAGGCGGCAAACTTCGCTTTCACGGCATTGAGGTCATTATCCCCCAAAAGGCCCATCTGCTGAAGCAGTCCAAAACCACTGAAGCCGCCGCTATCTGAGAGACCTGCTTTAGCGGCCTTCTCTGCAGCGGCAACCGACTCACGTAGGGCAGCCTCTGCGCGCCGTTGGGCCGATTCAAGCGACGAAACAGACCGGCGGGCATAATCTTCTGCACCGTCACCAGCTATGCCGTAAGCTTCCCGCAGGGCCTTAATCGTCTTGGCGTGTTCCGCCAGAGCATCATCGATGCTCTTAACCGTTTTGCCACCAATCATCTCATAGGCGACAAAGGCGACGCCCGCCGCAGCCACAGCAGCCGTAACCCATGGAAACTTGGTCACAATGCCAAGCGCCATATCGCCAACGCCCTTAAGCGCAGCGGTAATGCCGCCAGGCTGCGAGGCAACGTAGGACAGATGCGATAACTGCCCGGTCAGCGCCTGCGCTGGCGGCACGCCAAGCGCAAGCTGCTCACCAACCGAACGGATGGAGTGCAGCATGGCCTGCATAGAGGTGCTTACGCCCTCTGCTGCGTGGCCTGTGTCGGCCAGAGCACCCTTCCACTCCTTGACCTTGGAGGCCACCGGAATGCCCATCATAGCGTTAATGCGCTTCTGCACTGGTGTCATCGACGCGTCGATGGCCTTACCCATCCCGTCGAATTGCTTTTGGATGCCGCTTGTCGCGGTGCCGATGTCGGTTCCGAGTTGCTTAAGCTGCCTTTTGACAGCCGTAAGGTCGGTGCTTATCGAAATTAGCAGGTCGTCGTTACTAGCTGCCATGGGCGCACCCACGGCTATGCGTTCGCGCCGAGGCGCGTTTGGTGGTGGTCATTTTGTTGGGGTTTCCCAATGAAAAGGCTGTCTCGGTGGGCGGCTTGGTGTACTTGACTAGTACGAACGCCACTCAGAGAGATGCAGGATGAAGGCAATTGCTGTTGATTTGGCCCAGAACAAATTGGCTCTAGCTCAGCAAGCCTTTGCTAGGCTGCAAACCGCCAACAGTTACGAGGCTGCAGAACAGGCGTGGGCTGATTTCCTAGTTGCAGTCGGGGCCGTATATTCAAAGTTGGAACAAGGCGCAAAGGGAGTCGGAAAGAGTGATGCGTGGTTTGGTCGCCAAAAGCACCAAAGGAAGAGAGATGCGCTACTAAGATATCTTCATTTTGCTCGAGATAGCGATGTTCACGGCATCGAACATATTACGCACAGAGATGTTCCTACGATCGACGGAAAACCGATAGTTTTTCGCCCGGAACATTTTGGCAAGGAAATCCCCCTGCAAATCCGGAAGGTTGACCCGGTCACGAACGCACCAGTGGGGGATCCATTGGACGGCACGCTTCGCGGCCCAAACATAGTTTTGCGAACGGTCACGAATCAGAAATTCGGAGATCGCTGCGACGTCCCAACTGAGCATCAAGGTCAGGCCATCGAAGTCCCCACACCCCAGCTTATCGCCGAACTCGGGATCAAGTACATGATTGCGATGGTTGCCGAGGCTCGGAGTCTTGTTGTTCAAGACACATAGCCAAATACACGCTAACCACCAATTCGCTCATTGGCTGGCCGAGCATATGCTCTCTTGCTGCATAAATCCCGGCGTCAATCATTGTGGCTGTAACTGCAATTTCTTCCGCCATATCTTTGTCATGTGTCGTCACGCGCCCTCCCTGGTCAATCCGTTATAAACCGACACGACGACGCCTCTTACCGGGCGGCCCAAACTCGCGTTCCGCAAAGATCGGGCGGTCTGGCGGGCGGAAACCGATGTGAAATTCAGCCATGTAGTCAAGCACGTCTTCGCCGATCCGGTGCCAAGTCTCTTCGGCCAGTTCGCGCGGCACATCGTGACGGTCCTCGACTACGCCCGCCTCGACAAGATCACTGAAGAAATCGAAGCCGCTCATCATGTACATCAACCACGCCTCAGCTTCGGCTGGCCTGGCTTTTGCCTTTCTGCGTCTTACGGGCATCGGCTGTCCTCCTCAACACCACGCCAGCAACGGATCGTAGCCAGCCGCCATGCATTCGGCCTCTAGACGAGCGCATTCCGCATCCTCTGCTGGCGTCGTATCTGTCCGCTGCCATAGTTCCCGAACACGTCTCAGCGCCTCAACAGGCATGCCATCTTTGCGCCTGTCATTTCTGCGGCGAACTGGCATTAGCGGCGGCCTCCATAATCACGTGTGCGGGCCATCCGCGGGGCATCCGGTGCGTCTACACCGAGCGCCAGTTCGCGCAGACCGCGGAAGAATGCCGTTCGGCTGTCTCGTTCAATGGCGACGCAAGGGTGAGCCTTGGGCGTACCGTATCGATCGACCACAGTAAGGCCGTCAGCTGCGATTTGCTCGCGCGCCTGCTCTGACCGGTCGAAGGCTTCGGCCGTTTTCACCAGCACTCGAAAGTCCTGAGACTCTAGTTCGAAGTCAGCCAGGATTCCGCGCAGCCATTTGCGCGTTTCGGGCCGAAGGTGGCCAGGAATCTTATGTTTTTCCATGTTTTGTTCCATTTCTAGCAGCCCAAAAGCCTTACGGCGCAAGGAGCAGCAGGTTCACCGAACTATTCGGGGCAATGCGCATCAACACTGTGGGGGCCGCCCGGTATGCGGAAACCGATTTTGGCGAGTCCTTCGACACCCCCCCCAAGGGCGTCATCGCCGCACGAGGCACAAACGTGATTTTGCGGTTGGCGGCAGATCGGTTACCCTACGGCAGCAACGAAGGGTGAACGAAATGAAGACATTACTCGCAGTAGTCGCCGCTCTTGGACTGTCCATGTCCGCCGCTTCAGCCGAATGCGCCTTCCACTCCAAGGCATCAGCGGCTGTCGACGCACAGACTAAGACAGCGAGCGTCGAGAAGGCTGACACCACAGCCGACACTCAGACGATCAAGAAAGAAGTGCCGCCAAAGACCGAATAAGCCTCTCACCTGATACCGCGTAGCCGGTGCGCCGCCTCAACCTTGCGACGGAGAGCGGCCGATGCGTTGCTCGCTGCGCGTACACTCGCATCGGTCGTTTCATAGGCCGGGAATGCTGTCAGCGTGATCTCGTATAGATCAATCTCGGTGACGGTGCGGAGCGGCAGTCTGTCGCCCCCGTCCTGCCACTCCTCAGCCAGAAACTGCCCGGCAAACGAGCAGCCTTTTACATCCTGTCGACGCACCGTACCGAGCGCCTCCTGGCCTGATGGCGTCGAGGTGTCAACGTCCAAGCTGAACCAGAGTCCTATGCGATCTTCTCTGAGCGTCAACGTGCCAGCACTCTGACGGCCGAGCACACGGCCGGTATCGTGGCCAATCAGGGCAACAATGTCATTGCGCTTTAGCGTTTCGGTGAATGCACCGGGCGCAATCTTCTCGCGAAAGGAATTGCCGATCGTTGTGACGTCACCGAAACGCACGGCATAACCGGAGATGGTGTTGCTATCGGCCAATTTTAGCCTCCGCTGCCTTCAGTTTTGCCTCGCGCTTGCCAAGGCTGGACTTCGCCCTAAGCTCCGCGGCGATGTCCTTAGGATCTTTCGAGTCGTAGCGGACCTTGCCGTCCGGCATCGTGATCTTTCGCGACCGCAACGTCCTGGCGCGGGAGGTGTCAGTACGTTCAAGCGTCATAACCGGCGTCCTTCGCTGCACGGAACCAACGGTGCACGTGGCCGTCTCGAGCATCGCCCAAAAAGTTCGGTTGAAGCGGCACGAGGCTTGTCCATGAAATCTCATTACGACTGAACTCATCGACCATTTCGTCATAGCCGGCTCGCGCGGCCTGAACCGCACGCAGAGCCTGGCCGAGCACCGCCACGCGACGCGCGTATTCCGGCCGGCAGGCCGCCGTGATCTTCAAGCTGGTCTTGCCGCGCTCAACGGAGATGCGTTCGCGCAGGACGTCGAGCGCGATATCAATGTCCTGAATTTGGCGGCTGATTTCTGAAATACGCTTCATCTGATGGGGCTTAGTGTCCTCATCATCCCCGAGCAGATTCGCAATTGCCGTGCGGAGGTACTTCGTAGTGTCAGCCTCGATTTCTTTGCGGAGTTTCCGTTCTTCCGCGGATAGTGCTGACCGAAGGTCCGTAATCTCGATCTTCTTCGCGATCAGCGCGGCGTAAGTTTCCGAGCTGTCCTCCAGCGTAGGCATGACGAAAGGCGGAGTCTGAACGACATCTGGCTTAGTTGCCCCTGATTTCTTCATAAGCATTTTCATTTCCCCTTAAATAGAACTGTGACGGCATCGGCGAAGGCCATGCCCGAGACGATGACCGACTTCCGATGGCCGGACTGCTGCCAATGGGCTGGGTTGGCACCAGGATCGACAAAGCGGCTAATCGTGCCGTCGGGCTGGTGGACGGCCAGTTCGTTCCAGTTGCTGACGAACTCCAGTTTCACCCTACGCACGTCGAGTGAGCCTTCGGCGGCCAGCTCAGAGAGCGAGTCCAGGTAGTTGCCGGCTGAGTACTGAAGGCTCGCGGGAAGCGCACTGATCGGCGTGCCGGCGGGCGTCAGTTCCCTGATCTTCGCAACGGTGTAAGCGACGGCACGCAACGGCACGTCGACTGCGCATCCGATTAGAAGGTCCACAACATTGCTGATGTCGAGCATCGGTGACTTAGCTGGAGCACCAGGCGGCAGGCGCCCGGCGTCGGTGAGCGAGCGCGCAACGGCGCGGACCCTGGGTTTGTCGAAGCCGACGCGTGCAGCAAGCACGTCCACGGCCTCCATTGTTGAAGGCATGATGAGTTTTCCTATTTCGAAATTGGTTAGTTCTTACGCAAAGGGGGTTGCAGCCTCCGACGAACCGAAGCTCAATCGAAGGCCGCTATTCCGGCGCTGCTCGGAATTGGTCCCGCTCTCTGCTCTTGCAGAATGAGCGGGCTGCGCGTGACGATGACGAGGCGTCAGGCGCAAATGGAAATGGACGCCGGAGCGCCCCACTCGTTGCTGTTGCCCTAAAGTGTTTTCGGGGCCACGATTTGGCACTCAGCCACTAAGCGGCCAGGATTCGGCGGGTGTCATTCGCCACTGCCAGTTTTGCCCACCTGCCTGCAGCAAGCAGTTCGGCACCTCCGCGTCGATCAGCATTGCCGCCCTTCGCCCCGAGAGCCTTGCCGACGTCAGCAACGTTGCCTCCGGCCAGGATGACTTCGATAACGGTGTCAATGTCGGCCGGTGGATTTGTCGCTTCCGCATTTGATGAGAGACGTACATCCCCGCGGCGTTTGCCCATCTTAAGCTGGCCGAGTCCACCTATGGCGCCAAGGAAGCTTGCGCCTTCCGCTATTTCCGGAGGATGGAAGCTGAAGCGGCAATGTGGGCTGAATTTGAAGTCTTTCCGCTGCGGCTTGATCGTGACTCCACGCGACACAGCATCCCAGTTACCAGTTCGTGCAGGCCCTGGTTCAGGATCACCAAGCCGCGGTTGGACAGACGGCAGCGCGATATAGGCATCCAGAGAACGCGGATCCGGGTTCTTGCCACGCGGCCTTCCGTCCTTACGGCTCCGGTCGACGTTCAACCCTGGTTCCGTCGGCAGATTATCGTTCGCGGCTTGCGGCAAGCGCTGTCTGGCCACCAACCACAGAGCCGCGGCGCCCTTGTCGTCATGCTTCTTTAGCCAGTTCCAGGCGGGCCTGCCGCCACGGTAGCGAATACGGACAGCGGCGCGCTTCTCCTCCGGATTTGCCTTCAGGAAGGCGTCAGTTTCGGCAAGGATTTCTTTTCGAGTGGTCTTGGTCATTGGGTGGTCATCCCATTCGAGAAACCGGCAAGGCCGGGCAGTCCGTTTCCGCAATGCGCGGGACGGTAGTTCTGATTAAATTAATCAAAATCCGGAATTAAATGTCCGAATGGGATGGCAGCGGGTGCATGCGAGACGGCCATTTCAGGACGGCAGACACCCCCTGCCCAAGTTTCGAATTTTGCGGATGCGAAACTTTTCTTTGGGCACCGGTCCTAAGCGGCTAGGATGTGGATCGCGACGCACCCCCCCCTATGCCGCCTCCTCCCGGTTGTCATTGGCGGCTTCTTGCATCAGCTTTCGAAACTCCGTCCAAGACATACGCCTGCCGCGGTAGGGCTTGGCGCTTTCTGAAACGGTGTTGTCGCTGGTCGATCGTTTCGTTTCGTCTGCCATTGGCGTCTCCCATCATTAGTCAACCCGCCGCACTGTCGGGAAATTGCTGGTGTACATCTGGCCGTCCTCGCCTTCGGTTATCACTACAAATCGGCCCTGGTCATACGATCCGTCGTGAATTACTCCCACGACCTGGCAGGGATACCAGTTGGTCTTGCCGCCCATTTGCTTTACTGGGTACTCTGCTTCGAATGCGGTGACAGGAATTACGTTGCTGCTCATGGAATGCTTTCATGGTGTTCTCCTCTGGTTGAATCTCGCCGTTGTTGCGTTGTGATTATGCTTTGCCCGCCGCCCTACGGCCATCATAAGGGATAAAGAACCGGATTCAGAAGCATGTTCACAACGTAACAACGACAAAAAATATATATAATATCATATTGATATTACTCAGTTATTCCCGTTTTGATGACATCACAACGGATAACAACGGTAACAACGAAAATGCCAATTTCGTTGTTACGTTTTTGCGCCGTTGTTAAGTCGTCACAACGGGATTCCAACGGAATTTCGAGCCGCGTCCAGGCTTTGCCCGGCTGGCAATGTCGGTGATTTCTCCCGACTCCAGCAGCCAGTGCAAAGCACCTTCCAATTCCCGCATGTCGGCCCCAGACACGCCTTTCCGCTGCATCAGATGGGCGAACGGCAAGGTCTCGGACGGAGCGGATCGCAACGCCTCAACAATAGCCTTGCGCAGTGCTTCGGCCGGCGATGCCGACATGTGGCGGGAAACTCCTTCCGTGATGAGCAGAATTGACTGGTGCACGATCGCCCATGCCCACTCGACGTCATCGACATTGAGGGACGGACTTGCAGGCTCCCTAGAAATGGCGCGGATGGTGGCTAGCCGGATAGTGTTTTCAGCCGCGCGGCCATTTATATTCCGCTGCACCTCTGACCAGGCGGCATGATGCTGCCACAGAAAGACTTCTGCCCACCGTTTGTAAGCCTCGCCTTCCTCGCCACCGTCGAACGTGACGGTGACTTTACCCATTCCCGCAAAGCCAGCTTTTGGGAATGCCGTGACGGCGCTGCGTAGTGCCTCAATCAGGGTAGCCGGTGGCTTTGCGTCACGGTGCAGCCGTGGAGGCAGTGGAGGTCCAGCCGGCGCCGTTGCAGTTATGAAGAGAAAGCGATTGAGAAAACCGTCCGATATCGACGCCTCGGACAGCCCTTGGTAAAGCGTGTCGCCTGTCGTCATGCCGAGCACGGTCAACGCCGGACCTTGGATCGGGCCGTCATCTTTCTTCGTATCCGACGATGCGTAAATCCGACCGTCGAATGATGAGTTCGCCTGGTCGTAAACGGCAAGCAGGAATTTCCGGATGCTGGCCGCTACGGCATTGCGGTGCTTGGCGTTGACGTCCTGTAGTGTGATGCCAAATTCGTCCATGACAATGACGGTTGACGTGTTCTTGCGCAGCATGCGTTCAATCGCGGCGTAAGACGTTGGATCGCCATTGGTCACTGCGCCAATGCCTCCCACCGCATCAGCAAGCCCACGGATAGCCTTGGGCGGGTGGCCCTTACCTCCTGCCGTTGCAAGCAGAGTTGTGAGGTAGACGTTGATGCCTGCCGATGTCGGGCCAAGGCATTTCTTGCCGAACAAACCCGCGATCAATGCAACGGAAGAAACGAGAGAAAGCTCTGGCGAGGCAATGATTGCCGTCGACGTGATCCACTTCGATATATCGCAGAGTAACCCACCAGCCGCTTCGGGGCGGAACGGATCCGGGTGCATTGCTGGCGCTGGAACGGAAGGCAGATTGTCATTGTCTGCCACAATCGGCTGTGCAGTTAATGCGAGAAAATTGGCAAGGATTCGCTTTTCGCCGACCTGTGCAAATTGCACTGTCAGTTTATCGCCATCGATGTCGGTGACAGTGCCATCGCCAAATTTCCCATGAGTGATGGTATGGCCGATGTAAAATTCGTGCTGTCGTTCAGGCTGCGGTGCGGCCTCAATGCTGGTGCTGGACAAGGGCGACTGCCTCCGCTGCGATAATGTCTGCAATAGCGATTGGAAAGGTGACGGCGGCGCCACCGTGATGCTGCGGCCCGTACACGCGCCAGCCAGCGCGCGCTTGGACGAGCTTCAGGTCATATAGTCGGATGCCATCATCCATCTCGACGTCGAAGCGTGCGCGCACAGCTCCGCCGCCCGGTGGCTCCGGTCGAAGTGACAATATTTTCAAGCTGGGAACTTCCCGTTCTAGAGTTTTGGCCGCGGTTGGATCCACGGATGGTTTTTATAGAGAGACGCGCCCGCGGCGCACGACCAGTGGGTTGCGACCGGACGGTGGCCGCGGTCGCGATAGGGGCTACCGGGCGCGTTGCGTCTTGCGCCAGGCCTGCACGGCGCGAACGGCCTCGAGTTCGGCGGCGAGTTCATGAAGGGACATTTCGCTGTATGGCTTGCTCATGCGGCCCTCGCTGTGTTCGCTGCCGCTTCTTTGGCGGCAATCGTCGCCAGAATTGAAGAGCGGCGCGCGGAGACAGTCCCACCCAGTTTAAAAGTAGGCAAGTCGCCTGCGTAAATCAGTTTATATGCTTGCCGCCGCGTGATGCCGAGCGCGCCAGCGATAGCAGCGGCACCCATAAGAAGGTCGCCAGGTGCGTTGTCGTTCGAATGGTCCATAGATCTCCCCTTGCCGAGCCGAAATGGCACGGAAATGCTCACGCCTTAGCGCGCTCCAAAAAAGCCGAATGTGAGGGCCGCCGTTCAATTTGGCGGGAAAAGCCAGTCGCCGCGACAAGCACGATCTTACCTAGCATATAAGAATCTCTTCCAATTTCAGCAAGGGTTGCCAAGAATTATTTTTTGTTTCCAGATGGGTGAACTGGAATCCTAGGGAGATACTCGGTCGGGTACTTGTCGGGGTATTTTTCTGTTGATAATAATAAATCGTATTGATATTTCAACGTGTTATGTCGTTTAAATCGGCGGACACTTCCTCCGCCAGTTCATGGTGTTTCCAATGCTGATCCAGCGGGCGCGCCGAAAGCCCCCGCACCGCCGGAAGGCTTTATCGCCCGAATCGGCTAAGCCTTGAGGCATGAACGAGACCTCACTTTATGTGCCGGTGAAGCGGTTCCTCGAAAGCCTCGACTTCGTCGTGAAAGGCGAGATCGGCGGCTGCGACATTGTTGCGTTGCGCGAGGGCGAGCCGCCGGTCGTCGTCATCTGCGAACTGAAGCTGCAGTTCAATCTCGAACTGGTGCTGCAAGGCGTCGATCGCGCGACGGTCTGCGACGAGGTGTGGCTGGCCGCGCGCATGTCGGTGCGGGGCAAGGGACGCGAGGGCGATGCCAGATTTCGCAATCTCTGCCGCCGGCTTGGCTTTGGCCTGCTTGGCGTGGCCGCGAATGATCGGGTCGAGGTGCTTCTCAGCCCGGTCGCGCTGTCGCCGCGCAAGAATGCGCGCCGCCGCTCTCGGCTGGTCGACGAACACCAGCGCCGCCGCGGCGATCCCGTCGCGGGAGGCGGGTCGCGCAATCCGATCATGACGGCCTACCGGCAAAACGCCCTCGCCTGTGCCGCCGCGATGGCCGACGGACCCAAACGCCCTCGTGACCTGAAGGTGCTGACGCCGATCGCGCCCAAGATCCTGCTGCACAATGTCTATGGCTGGTTCGTGCGCGTCGACCGTGGCCTCTACGACCTCACCGACGCCGGCCGCGCTTCGCTGGTTCGATGGCCGCAATTGCCTGACGCGGCAGAGCAGACGAACGTGTCGAACGGGTGAAAGAGGGCGCGTGTCCGATCGGGCTGTCGCCAATCACTTTCCGATCATCGATTTCTGATCGGTGCGGAATGCCCCGTCATGTTGATTTTTCCGACAAAACATGCTGCTTGTCCCGCCCATGAAGAAGCTCTGCATGACCGCCTTGGCGTCTGTGACGCTGAGTTTTCCGGCCAGCGCAATGGACAGTGCATTGCGTGCCGGCCTCATGAAACTCGATCCGCAAACCCGCCTTGAACAGCGTTGTGACGCCGAAGTGCTCGACCGGATCACTCACGACGATCGCAAATTCAAGGCTGATCGCGTCGTCGCCTACGCCTTCGCGACGCCCGAGATGGGCACGGATGCAATCAGGAGCCCAGGTGCCGCGTTCCGCAGCAAGGGGCAATGGTACCGGTTGAAGTTCAAGTGCCAGACGGGGCCGGACCATATGGAAGTCTTGCAACTCCGCTACCGGATCGGCGATGAGATTCCGGAAGCCGATTGGGCAAAGTACAATCTCTACGATTGATTTGTTCTCGGCCGTGGCGGCTTTTCCCGGCTGTCAGCGAGTGCCGCGGATCATTGGATCCGGCCTCGGAGGAACGTGGTTTGGTGACGCCGCCATGGGCGGAAGCCTTGACGTCAAGGGACCACCAAGTTAGGGCCCGTCTGAATAATCGACGAACACTCGGCAAACAGGCAAGGGCTTCCGGTCGATGGATATTTTCAGCGCTGCCAGCCTGACGGCCCTGCTCCAGGTCATCGCCATCGACCTCGTGCTCGCTGGCGACAATGCGATCGTCATCGGCCTTGCTGCCGCCGGCCTGCCGGCCGAACAACGCAAGAAGGCGATCCTCATCGGCGTTCTGGCGGCTACGGTGCTGCGCATCGGTTTTGCCGCGGTGACCATCAGGCTGCTGGCGGTCGTCGGCCTGCTGCTGGCCGGCGGTATCTTGCTTCTGTGGGTCTGCTGGAAGATGTACCGCGAGTTGCGCACGTCGCATGCCGATGAGCTGGAAGCGACCGAGGCGCTGTCGAATTCCGATCTCGACAACGACAAGGCGGTGGCCGGCAAGACCAGGCGCAAGACGCTCGGCCAGGCAGCATTGCAGATCGTCGTCGCCGACGTTTCGATGTCGCTCGACAATGTACTGGCTGTCGCGGGTGCCGCGCGCGATCATTTCCCGGTGCTGGTCATCGGCCTCGTGCTGTCGATCGCGCTGATGGGCCTGGCGGCAAGTTTCATGGCCAAGCTGCTGCACCGCCATCGCTGGATCGCCTATATCGGCCTGCTCATCATTCTCTATGTCGCGGTCGACATGGTCTATCGCGGGGCGATGGAAGTGTGGCCCCATGTCAGCAATGCGGTAAGCTGAAAAAGCCTGTCTCCAGATCGTGCGATCCGGCTTGAGGTTTCGTGCTCGATCGCCACGCTTCTGGCCATGGATGTCTTCCACCATACCAATGCCGCAATAAGTGTGGTACTGGCGCCGCCAATCCTGAAAAGTCCGGAAAACCCTATATGTCCGCTCCCCGCGTGAGTTTTGTCAGTCTTGGATGCCCGAAGGCCTTGGTGGATTCGGAGCGCATCATCACGCGCCTGCGCGCCGAAGGCTACGAGATCGCGCGCAAGCATGACGGCGCCGATCTCGTCGTGGTCAACACCTGCGGCTTTCTCGATTCCGCCCGTGACGAGTCGCTCAACGCCATTGGCTCCGCGCTTTCCGAAAATGGCAGGGTCATCGTCACCGGTTGCCTGGGCGCCGAGCCGGACGTAATCCGCGAGAAGCACCCCAACGTTCTCGCCATCACCGGCCCGCAGGCCTATGAGAGCGTGATGGCCGCCGTGCATGAAGCGGCGCCACCTTCGCATGATCCCTATGTCGATCTGCTGCCGCCGCAGGGCGTCAAGCTGACGCCGCGCCACTATGCCTATCTCAAGATTTCGGAAGGCTGCAACAACCGCTGCACCTTCTGCATCATACCGGCGCTGCGTGGCGATCTTGTCTCGAGGCCGGCGGCCGATGTGCTGCGCGAAGCCGAGAAACTGGCCAAGGCCGGCGTCAAGGAACTCCTGGTCATCTCGCAGGACACCAGCGCCTACGGGATCGACATCAAGTACCAGACCAGCATGTTCGGCGACCGCGAGGTCCGGGCGAAGTTCCTCGATCTGTCCGAGGAATTGGGCAAGCTCGGCATCTGGGTGCGCATGCACTATGTCTACCCCTACCCGCATGTCGCCGACGTCATCCCGCTGATGGCCGAAGGCAAGATCCTTCCCTATCTCGACATCCCGTTCCAGCACGCCTCGCCGCAGGTGCTGAAGAACATGCGCCGGCCCGCGCATGGCGAAAAGACGCTCGAGCGCATTCGCGGCTGGCGCGAGGTGTGTCCGGATCTTGCCATACGCTCGACCTTCATCGTCGGCTTCCCCGGCGAAACGGACGATGATTTCGAGATGCTGCTCGACTGGCTGGATGAAGCCAAGATCGACCGTGCCGGCTGCTTCAAATACGAGCCGGTCCGGGGCGCCCGCTCCAACGACCTGGGTCTCGAACAGGTCCCGCAGGAGATCAAGGAAGCGCGCTGGCACCGCTTCATGCAGCGCCAGCAGAAGATTTCGGCGACGCAGCTGGCCAAGAAGGTCGGCAAGCGTTTGCCGGTGCTCATCGACGAGGCGCACGGCACGTCGGCAAAAGGCCGCACCAAATACGACGCGCCCGAGATCGACGGGTCGGTCCACATCCAGTCGCGCCGTCCGCTGCGCGCTGGCGATATCGTCACCATCAAGATTGACCGCGCCGATGCCTACGATCTCTACGGATCGGCAGTCTGATTTCATTCCGTTCACGCAAGCAAAAGAAAAGGGCGCCTCGCGGCGCCCTCTTCATTTCAATATCCGCGCCCCTTACTGCGGCAGCTTGTCGTCGACACCCTTCACATAGAAGTTCATGCCGAGCAGCGTGCCGTCGTCGGCGACCTCGCCTTCCTTCAGCCATGGCGTGCCGTCCTGCTTGGCGATCGGCCCGGTGAAGGGGTTCCAGCCGCCGGCGATCTTCTTCGAGGTTGCCTCGGCCATCGCCTTCACGTCGTCGGGCATGTTGGTGAAGGGCGCGAGCTTGACCGCGCCGTCCTTGATGCCAAGCCAGACATTGTCCGGTTTCCAGGTGCCGTCCAGCGCCGCTTGGACCCGGCTGATATAGTAGGGGCCCCATTCGTCGGTCAGCGAGGTCAGCTGCGCGTTCGGCGCGAACTTGATCATGTCGGACGACTGGCCAAAGCCATGCAGCTTGCGCTCCTCGGCCACTTGCAGGGCAGCGGTCGAATCGGTGTGCTGGACGATGATGTCGGCACCCTGGTCGAACAGCGCCTTGGCGGCGTCGGCTTCCTTGCCGGGATCGAACCACGAGTTCACCCAGACGATCTTGGCCTTGAAGTTCGGGTTGATCGACTGTGCGCCGAGCATGAAGGAGTTGATGCCCATCACCACTTCGGGGATCGGGAAGGAAACGATGTAGCCGGCGACGCCGGACTTCGATTCCTTGGCGGCGATCTGGCCGAGCACATAACGGCCTTCATAGAAACGCGCATTGTAGAGGCCGAGATTGTCGCCGGACTTGTAGCCGGTCGCGTGCTCGAACATCACCTTGGGGAATTTCTTGGCGACCTTCACTTCGGCGTCCATGAAGCCAAACGACGTGCCGAAGATGATCTTGCAGCCTTCGCGTGCCAGGCGCTCGAAGGCGCGGTCGGCATCGGGGCCTTCGGAGACGTTCTCCAGATAGGCGGTTTCGACCTTGTCACCGAGCGCTTTTTCGACCTCAAGGCGGCCCTGGTCGTGCTGGTAGGAGTAGCCGAAATCGCCGATCGGGCCGGTATAGACCCAGCAGGCCTTCAACTTGTCGGCAGCCTCCGCGGACGCGGCCAGCGACAATGTCGCTGTCGTGGTCATCAGGGCAATAAGCAGTTTTTTCATTGTGTTACCTCTCTGTGTTAAGCCTTGGAGCTTCCCGTTTGTTATTATTGTCAACGATCCGGAACGAATGGCTGCCCCAGGGATGCCGGCGTGTTCATCATCGTCAGACGCTTGTTGCGGGAGATTAGAACGAGAACCACGACGGTTGCCAGATAGGGCAGAGAAGAAAGCATCTGCGAGGGCACGGGAATGCCAAAAGCCTGTGCATGAAGCTGGCCGATCCACACAGCGCCGAAGATGTAGGCGCCGGCCAGCACCCGCCACGGCCGCCACGACGCGAACACCACCAGCGCCAGAGCGATCCAGCCGCGGCCCGCGGTCATGTTCTCGACCCATTGCGGCGTGTAGACCAGCGACAGATGGCCACCCGCGAGGCCGGCACAGGCGCCGCCGAAGATGACCGAGAGATAGCGGTAGCGGATGACCTTGATGCCGAGTGCGTGCGCCGATGCGTGGCTGTCGCCGATCGAGCGCAGCGTCAGTCCGGTACGGGTCTTGAACAGGAACCACATGACGGCGGCGGTCAGCGCGATCGAGATGTAGAAGATCGGGTCCTGGCCGAACAACAGCCTCCCAATGACGGGGATCGAGGTCAGGCCCGGAATGTCGAGATTGGGCAGCCTGACGCCAGGCTGGCCGACAAAGCTCGTTCCGATCATGCCGGAGAGGCCAAGGCCAAGCAGCGTCAGCGACAGGCCGGTCGCCACCTGGTTGGTGGCCAGCGACAGCGTCATGACGGCGAACAGCAGCGAGAACAGCGCGCCCATGGCGATCGCCGCCAGAAGGCCGATCCAGGGCGATCCGGTCAGGTAGCCGGCCCCGAAGCCGCCGACCGCGCCCATGATCATCATGCCTTCGACGCCGAGATTGAGCACGCCGGAGCGTTCGACCACCAGTTCGCCGATCGCGGCGATCAAAAGCGGCGTCGCCGCCGTGGCGATGGTCAGCAGGATGTTGACGGTGATGTCCATCAGCGGGCTTCCTTCAACTTCGGCGCGGCATCGAGCTTGGCCGCGCCGTCCGGTTTCGTTAGCGCCAGGCCGATCAGACGAATGCGATAGTGAATGAGCGTGTCGCAGCCGAGCACGAAGAACAGCAGCATGCCCTGGAACACCCGCGCCACCTTGTCGGAAATGCCGAGCGCGCTTTGGACGGCTTCGCCGCCGAGATAGGTCAGCGCCAGCACCAGGCCGGCGGCGACGATGCCGAGCGGGTTGAGCCGGCCAAGGAACGCCACGATGATGGCGGTGAAGCCATAGCCGGGCGAAATCACCGGCTGCAGTTGGCCGATGGCACCGGAGACTTCCGAGATGCCGGCAAGGCCGGCAAGCGCACCTGACAGCAGGAAGGCGAAGAACACCATGCGGTTGAGACCGAAGCCGGCGAAGCGCCCTGCCCGTGGGCTGGATCCCAGCACGCGCACCTCGAAGCCCTTCAGCATGCGGCTCATCAGGATCCAGATCAGCACAGCGGCGATCAGCGCGAAGGCGAAGCCCCAGTTCGCCCGCCCGGCGTCCGGCATCAGCTCGGGCAACACAGCCGAGTCGCCGAACTGGATCGTCTGCGGGAAACCATGGCCCTGCGGATCTCGCCATGGCCCGCGCACCAGCCAGTCGAGGAACAGCTGGGCGACATAGACCAGCATCAGGCTGGTCAGGATCTCGTTGGTGCCGAAGCGCGTCTTCAGCAAGGCAGGGATCGCCGCATAGGCCGCGCCGCCGACCATGCCGAGCAAAAGCATCAGCGGCAGCACCAGCGGGCCTTCGAACTGCGGAAACAGCACCGGAATGCTCGAGCCGAAGATGCCGCCGAGGATGAACTGGCCTTCGGCGCCGATGTTCCAGATGTTGGCCTTGTAACAGACCGATAGGCCCACCGCGATCAGGATGAGCGGCGCCGCCTTGATCGCCAGTTCGTGCAACTGCCAGACCTGGCTGATCGGCTCGATGAAATAGATCCGGAAAGCGGTCAACGGATTGACGCCGAGCAGCGCGAACATGATGGCGCCGGCGATGATCGTCAGCGCGAAGGCAATGAACGGCGACAGTGCCGAAAACAGCGCCGAGCGCTGCGGACGTTTGACGAGTTCGAGGCGCATCATGCCGTCTCCAGCGTGTGTTCGGCGTGACCGGGTTCGGCGCCGCCCATCAGCAGACCGACCTTCTCGAAGGTCGCTTCGGCGATCGGCATGGGTTTGGACAGCTCGCCATTGTGCATGACCGCGATGGCATCCGATATCTCGAACAGTTCGTCGAGATCCTGGCTGATCACCAGCACCGCCGATCCGCTGCGCGACAGCTCGATCAAGGTCTGGCGGATGCGGGCGGCGGCACCGGCGTCGACGCCCCAGGTCGGCTGGTTCACCACCATGACGCTGGGCCGGCGGTCGAGTTCGCGACCGACGATGAATTTCTGCAGATTGCCGCCCGAAAGTGCCGCGGCCTCCGGATCCGGTGCGCTCTTGCGCACGTCCATCGCCGCGATGATGCGTTGGGACGCGGCGTAGATAGCGCCGCTCTTGACCATCCCGCCGGTGCCGACAAAGGCCTTGCCGTCGGTGGCATGGCGCGACAACAGCAGGTTTTCCGAGAGCTTCATGCGTGGCGCCGCACCGTGGCCGAGACGTTCTTCGGGCACGAAAGCGGCACCCAGCAAACGCCGTCCGGTGATGGTAAGGCCACCTGCGTCCTTGCCGCGGATGCGTACGGACGCGGCATCCTGCTGCAACACCTCGCCCGAGACGGATTCGAAGAACTCGCCCTGGCCGTTGCCGGCGACGCCTGCGATGCCGATCACCTCGCCGGCGCGGACATTCAGGCTGATGTTCCTGAGCGGGATAGAGAACGGCGTTGCCGGCTTGCGAGTGAGGCCGCGGATTTCGAGCAGCGGCTGCGCCGTCTCGATCCCCTCGGCCGGCGCACGCACCACGGCCTGCACCTCGTTGCCAACCATCATGCGCGCCAGCGAGGCCGCGGTTTCCTCGCGTGGATTGCAGTGGCCGACCACCTTGCCATGTCGCAGCACGGTGGCGCGGTCGCAGATGCGTTTGACCTCTTCGAGCCGGTGCGAAATGTAGAGGATCGATTTGCCTTCCGAGCGCAGTCGTTCCAGCGTCTCGAACAGCTTGTCGGCTTCCTGTGGCGTAAGCACCGAGGTCGGCTCGTCGAGGATGATGAGCTGCGGCGTCTGCAGCAGGCAGCGGATGATCTCGATGCGCTGGCGCTCGCCGACCGACAGGTCGCCGACCATCGATTCAGGATCGAGCGGCAGGCCATAGCTGTAGGAAAGCGCCCTCGCCTTGGCCGCGATGCTGCCGATCGGCGAACCATCATCCAGCGACAAGGCGATGTTCTCCGCCGCGGTCAATGCCTCGAACAGCGAGAAATGCTGGAACACCATGCCGATGCCGAGCTTTTTCGCAACGCCGGGGCTGGTGATCCTGACCGCCTGGCCGTTCCAGAAAATCTCACCGGAATTGGGCTCCAGGGATCCGAACAGCATCTTGACCAGCGTCGACTTGCCGGCGCCGTTCTCGCCGAGCAAAGCGTGGATTTCACCCCTGGCGATGTCGAGATCGATATGATCGCACGCCGTCAGCGCGCCAAATATCTTGGTAAGGCCACGAACCTCGAGCAAGTTCGTGCCATCCTGATTTGCACCCACAGTGCCTCCCATCTGGTTAGCCAGATATGTTCTGTGTTCCCGCAAGCATGGTAGGCGCGGCCGGCTCCCATCGGAAAGCGGCACGCGTCTTGAAAGAGCTTCAAGAATTTCAGCGGAAATTCAAGGGATAGCAAGGCCAGAAGGGACTAAGGGATAAGAATGGTTGTCCCGGTTGTTCTGCGGCCTTCGAGATCGGAATGCGCCTTGCCGGCATCCTTCAGCGCGTAGCGCTGGTTGATCTTGATCTTCACCGCGCCGCTGAGCACGACCTCGAACAAGGCTGCGGCGGAGGCCTCGAGAGCCTCACGTTTTGCGTTGTAGACGAACAATGTTGGCCTTGTGGCGAACAAGGAGCCCTTCTGTGCCAGCAATGACATGCTGAACGGCGGGATCGGACCCGAGGACTGGCCGAAGCTGACGAACATGCCGAGCGGCTTGAGGCAGTCCAGCGACGCCGGAAACGTGTCGTTGCCAACCGAATCGTAGACGACATCGCATTTTCCGCCGCCCGTGATGGCGGCGACGCCGGCGACGAAATCCTGCTCCCTGTAGTTGATTACATGGTCGAAGCCATGCGCCTTGGCGAGTTCGATCTTGTCGGTCGAGCTGGCCGTGCCGATGACAGTCGCACCGAGATGCTTCGCCCATTGGCCCAGGATCAATCCAACGCCGCCGGCCGCGGCGTGAAACAGGATGGTGTCGCCTGCCTTCACCTTGAAGGTGCGCCGCAGCAGGTACTCGGCGGTCATGCCTTTCAGCATCATCGCGGCCGCCTGTTCGTCGCTGATGCCATCCGGGACCTTGACGACGCGGCTGGCATCGATAACCCGCTCTTGCGCATAGGCGCCCGTCGTCACGGCATAGGCGATGCGTTCGCCCGGCTTCAGCCAGTCGACGCCCTGGCCGACTTCCAGCACCACGCCGGCGGCTTCGCTGCCGGGCACGAGCGGAAATCCGCCAGGCGGCGGATAGAGGCCCGAACGATGATAGACGTCGATGAAATTGAGGCCGATCGCCGTGTGCCTGATCAGGATCTGCCCGGATCCCGGCCGGCCGGGATCTGCATCCTCGTAGGTCAGAACTTCCGGACCACCATTGGCGTGGATACGGATCGCTTTGGACATGGGCTAGGCTTCCTCTGGCTGATCAGCCCTTTTTGGCACCGAGATTTGGAAAGAACTGCATGATGCCGCCGATGCAGGCAAGGTAGAGCCCGGTAATGGTGATGCCGATCTTGGTGAAGGTGCTGACTTGCTCGCCCAACACGCCGATCTGATCGTAGAAGGCGGCGAGAGCCGCCTGCGCCAGGGCAAGCGCGCCGAAGGCGCACCACAAAAGGGTCACCGTAAGATTGATGGGCCGCAGCCGCACCACCCGCACCGGATGGATGAAGTTGATCGGCACGAAAGTCAAAATGCCGGCCACCACCACCACCGCGAGCGAAACCCATTGTCCCGGCTCAATGACAAACAGTGTGAACACCACCATGTTCCAGACCACGGGGAAGCCCTTGAAGAAGTTTTCCTTCGTCTTCATGCCGGTGTCGGCATAGTAGATGGCGCTGGAGACGACGATGATCGCCGCCGACAGGAATGACAGGCCCTCCCCCATGAAGCCGCGCTGATAGAGCGCGAAGGCCGGGATCAGGACGTAGGTCACATAGTCGATGATGTTGTCGAGGAGTTCGCCAGACCATGTCGGCAGGATTTCCTTTACCTCGAGTTTTCTGGCGATCGGCCCATCGATACCATCGACGAACAGCGCCAGACCGAGCCACCAGAACATCGCCGTCCAGCGCTCTTCGCTCGCCGCCACCAGCGAAAGGAAAGCCAGGAACGAGCCCGACGCGGTGAGCAGATGGGCGGAAAACGCCCTTGCCTGCGGCCAGGTGACTTTCTTCTTCGGTCGCGGTATCCGATCCCGGATCTTCTTGGCCGTTGTGTTTTTGCTCACGGGCCCCGCCAATCCAGCTTGCAGATTTCGGCCGAACGGCCAGCGAAATTCCAGTTGCGGCCGAAAGCCCGCATCTTGCTCTTGTCGGACTTGGCCACGATGATCTCCGGCGCGATCCAGTATTCCGAATTGCTGATCACCGTATCCTTGTCGCGGTCCTTGCCGGGAATGGGCGTCACCGCCCCGTCGATGATCTTCGGTATCTGGAAGATGCGCGTCTTGTCGCGCGTCTCATAGGTGATCGGCGCCTGCTCGACGCCGAGGAACTTACCGACAAGGATGGAGAGCAACGATGTGGTGCCGCCCGCCTTGCCGGTGAAAATCCTTGTCAGCGCCTTGACCGCGTAGACAGAGGCGCGCTTGTCGATGAACAGGCCGGCGGTCCAGTTGCCACGGCTCATGTAGCCGGGGATTTCCATGATCAGCCCGAGATTGAGACCGGACAGGTCGACGTCGCCGAAATGGCCGGCATCGATGCGAAACCCCGCCCAGGTCTGGCAATAGCCTTCGGTCGGTGGATGACTGCCGAGAGACAGCACGCAAGGGCAAAAAACCGTGCAATTGCAGGAGAGTACGAGCTCTCCCTTCATCGCCCAGCCTTGATCTGCCATCGAAATTTCCCCCACTACAGTGAGACTACTAGCAGGGCGGCTGCCCAGACAAGCAGTATCGCACCGGCCAGCCGGGTTGGAACCCTGCTTGCTGTTTGTTTTTCAATCAGGGTGAACAGCCCGATCAAGGCCATCCAGAAGACGTTCATCACGCCGACGGCGAACATCACCAGCATCAGCGCCCAGCAGCAACCGAGGCACCATATGCCTTGCGCGACGCCAAGCCGGAAGATGCGGGCGGGTCTCGCGCTCCAGTTCGAAAACAGGATCGAGAACGGGTTTCGGCATTTCTTCAGGCAGGCTTCCTTCAGGCCGCTGAACTGGTAGAGGCCGGCAACCAGCAGGGCGAGCGCACCGGTAATGCCAAGGGCCGGTGCAAGCATCTCATCGGATGAGGCGAACGCGTGGCTGGCAAGGGTCAGCACCGCGAACATCGCCGAGGCGGCAAGCCAGACGCCGAGGTAACCGGCGACCAGCACCAGCGGATGGACAACCGGCTCGCCCTTGATTCGTGCCGTATCGGCGATTTCGCAATAGGTACGGATCATCGGTGCGGCGGACGGCAGCATCGTCGCGATCGCCATCAGGAACCACATCGCAACGAGCGCGCCGGCCAGCAGGCCGACATTTCCGTCCAGCGGCGCCGGCGACAGGCAAAGGGCGAAGAACCGGTCCAGGAAAGCCGGCAGCGGCAGCCGCGGCAGGTTCTGCAGGATCGTGTCACCAGGAGCACCGCCCCCTGCCCCCCGTCCTTCAGCGCCACGGATTGCCGTCGCGGCAAGGAACAGCCAGGCAAGCAGGATACCGGCGCCAACAACCACATTGACCGTGACGCGCGGGCTGCGTGCGATGTTCGCCGTGGCGCGGCCCGCGCGGTCGAGATGGCTGAAGTCGTCTTGCTGGCCGGTCATGACATTCGAATGAGCCGAATCGCCGCGTTGATCAAGCGGCATGAACTGACCTATATGCTCATCAACTGGCAGGTCGGGTGGACCGCCCCGCATTGTAAGCTGGAAGCTGATCTTGGAGCATCAAGGAACTGCGCGGATACTGGTTGCTGGCACTGGGCCGGCAGGACTGATCGCGGCGCTCGGTTTCGCCGATGCCGGTTTCCCGGTGACGCTCGTCGGGCCTGAGGCTTCTGCACCCGATAGCCGCACGACGGCGCTGATGAACCCTGCCTTGAAAGTTCTTGCGCGGCTGGGCGTACTCGAAGACATCAAGCCCAGTGCCGCGCCCTTGAAAGTGATGCGCATCGTCGACGCGACCAGCCGGCTGATCCGCAGTCCGGTCGTCACCTTCCGCGCCAGCGAGATCGACGAGGAACAGTTCGGGTTGAACCTGCCCAACAGCGCCCTCAATCCGACGCTCGCCCGCACGGCTGCCGCGCATGCCGGCATCGAGTGGCGCAGGTCCATGGTGGCGAGCTGGCATCTCGATACCGAGCACGCCGGTGCCATTCTGACCGACGGCAGCACTGTGGAGGCATCGCTGGCGGTCGCCGCCGACGGACGGCTGTCGCCGGCTCGCCAGGCGGCCGGCATCTCGACCTCGGCTCGCTCCTACCCGCAGGCAGCGCTTGTCCTCAATTTCCGTCACACTGGCGACCATGCCTTCACCTCGACCGAATTCCACACCGAGACTGGGCCGTTCACGCAGGTTCCCCTGCCCGGCAATCGCTCGAGCCTCGTCTGGGTGGTTAAACCGCAGACCGCGACAGAGCTTGCCGCATTGGACGATGCAACGCTTTCGCTGCGGGTCGAACAGCGGATGCAGTCGATGCTGGGCCGGGTGACTGTCGAGCCGGACCGCCAGATCTATCCGCTTTCGGCGGTGACCCCGCTGCGTTTCGCGCGAAACCGGATAGCGCTGGTCGGCGAAGCCGCCCACGTGTTTCCACCTATCGGTGCACAAGGCCTCAATCTCGGCATCAGGGATATCGAAGATCTTATTGGGATTGCTTGTGAAAATCGTCGCGATCCAGGTTCCCCTACGACCCTTGCGGCTTACGACTTCAAGCGCCGCCCCGATATTCTGGCACGCAGCAGCGCGGTCAACCTGCTCAACATGTCGCTCCTCTCCGACATGCTGCCGGCCCAGATTGCCCGCGTTACCGGGCTCGGCGTGCTCGGCGGCTTCGCACCGCTTCGCGCCTTCTTCATGCGCGAGGGACTTCGTCCCGGCAGCGGCTTCGCGGCGCTCGCGGGCGGCCTGCGAAGGACGGTGCGCCGGTAACGACCTTCCGGACATTCTTGCTGATCTGCGTAATCGACGATCGCCGATATCGCCCGCGTGTAGCGCAGCTGTGCCCCGTGTCCTGCGGTGCTTGACGGCGCGTCAAGCACCGCAGGATTGAATTGACACGCGGTCTGCGCCAAATAAAGCTAAGGAATTCAGTGGTGAGTACGATGAAAACAGCCAAATTCGCAATCGGGCAAGTGGTTCGCCACCGGCTGTTTCCGTTCAGGGGCATCATTTTCGACGTCGATCCGCAATTCGCCAACACCGACGAATGGTACGAAGCCATCCCCGCCGATGTGCGGCCGCGCAAGGATCAACCTTTCTACCACCTGCTCGCCGAGAATTCGGAAACCGAATACATCGCCTATGTGTCCGAGCAGAATCTGCTCGAGGATCAGTCGGGTGAACCGGTCAGGCATCCGCAGATCAAGGAGATGTTCGACAAGAGGCCCGACGGTCGCTACGAGCGCAAACGGCAGTCCAGACACTGATTGCCCGGGATTTGCCGGTATGGTCAGGAACGAAAAAAAGCGGGGCATGACCCCGCTTTTTCGTTGGCTTGAGAATGACCCGATGACGGGTGATCAGTTGGCGGTCTTGGCCTTGTCCTGCTCTTCCTTGAGCTTCTTGGCGAAGTCCTGATTGTTCTTGGCGACGAAGTCCTGCAGCTTCTTCTGCCGGTCCTCGATGTCCGACTGCTGCAGCGGCGGGCCGTCATAGGCGCCGCTGAAGCCCTGCAGGGCAATCTTGATCGGGTTCTGCTGGTTCTGGAAATTGACCGAGGTCAGCGTGATCGCCTGGCCCTTCTTGAACGCTCCGACGAGTTGATCGGTCAGCGGCACTTCCGCCACGCAACGGTCGGGGAAGCAGATCACATAGTCGAGCTTCACGGCCTTGCCGGTATCGATCTGCAGGCCAATGCCGGGAGGCACCAGACGACCGGTCGGGACCGTCACCTGGAACACCTTGCGGTTCACCTTGCCCTTCAGTTCGATCAGGCTCACGCCGGTGACGAGTTGGCCGTTTCCGGCCGTGACGATATTCTGGACGTTGCAGATGTCGACGTCTTCCTGCTTGGTGCAGGCCTTGAACCAGCCTTGCGGAATCTGCTGTTGCTGCTGCGCGGAAGCAGCGGGAAGCCCTGCGCCTAGAAAGCCGATCACGCCAGCGGCCATGACCGACAGGCGGTACGCGTTGCTGTTCAGGCTCGTCATGTCGTGCACTTCCTCTCAAATGATCCCGGGACCGGCTTCTTCGCGCCGTGTGGTCCAGCTACCTGTTGCCGAAATGAGGCAACAGGATGACTTCGGACGGCGTGTTACACTGCAAGCGATGCCGAATCCAGCCCGCCACTTGTAATTCTTGACCACGCCATTGGCAGTCGCGCGGTTGGCCTCATGCTAGGGTGAGCACCGAATCATCAAGCCGACCTGTTAGGGAGACGGTCATGGGCCGCGTTCTTGTTTGGCTGATCACCGCAATATCGTTTCTCGCCCTTTCGCATCGGCCGGCGGCGTCGGAGCCGAGGCACGCGGTCGCCATGCAGGGCGAACCGGCGCTGCCGCCCGACTACACGCATTTCGACTACGTCAATCCCGACGCGCCGAAGGGTGGCAGCATCACCTATTGCGTCGTCGGCAGCTTCGACAACCTCAACCCCTTCATCCTCAAGAGCCTGCGCACAACGGCGCGCGGTATGATGGACACGATCTTCGGCAATCTGGTCTTCGAGCCGTTGATGCAGCGTAGTGCCGACGAGGCTTTCACCCTCTACGGGTTGCTGGCGGACACCGCCGACATGGATCCTGAGCGCAAGAGCATCGAATTCCATCTCAACCCGAAGGCCAGGTGGTCGGATGGCGAGCCGGTAACGCCCGAGGATGTGCTGTTTACCTATGATGCCTATACGGAGAAGGGCCGCCCGCCCTACAGCGACCGCATGGCCAGGGTCGCCAAGCTCGAAAAGACCGGCGACCACAGTGTGCGTTTCACTTTCAATGAGAAGGCCGATCGCGAATTTCCGCTGATCATCGCGCTGACGCCGATCATTCCCAAGCATGCTTTCGACAAGGAAACCTTCGACAAGACCACGCTGAAGCCGCTGATCGGCAGTGGCCCCTACACCATAGCGCAGGTACAGCCCGGCCAACGCATCGTCTTCAAGCGCAATCCGGATTACTGGGGCAAGGACGTTCCGGCCAAGCGCGGTTTCGACAATTACGACCAGATCACCATCGAGTACTTCCTCAACGCCAACGCCAAGCTGGAAGCGTTCAAGAAAGGCCTTTGCGCCATCGACGACGACAGCGATCCGGTGAAGCGCGAGCGCGATCTGGATTTCCCGGCCTTCCACAAGGGCGAAGTGATTGCCGAGACCTTCGACACCGGCATTCCACCTGTGGTGACTGGTTTCCTGTTCAACACCCGGCTGCAGAAATTCTCCGACCCCGTCGTGCGGCGCGCGCTCGGCATGCTCTATGACTTCGAATGGGCCAACAAGAACCTGTTCGGCGGCAAATACACACGCACGATGAGCTATTGGCAGAATTCCGAGCTCTCCGCGCTCGGCCATCCGGCCGACGACAGGGAGAAAGCGCTTCTGGCGCCCTACCCTGGTCGCGTGCCGGCCGATGTCATGGACGGCACCTACCGGCCGCCGGTCACCGACGGGTCAGGCCAGGATCGAAAGGTGCTGAAGGCTGCCTTCGACCTGCTGAAAAGCGTCGGTTACCACGTGCAGGATGGGACGATGCTCGATCCCGAGGGCAAACCCTTCGGCTTCGAGATCCTGACTGCCTCGCAGGACGAGGAGCGTCTTGCCGGCATCTACCAGCGCACGCTGGAGAAGATCGGCATCAATGTCAGCATTCGCAGCCTCGATGGCGATCAGATCCAGTCGCGCAAGCAGCGTTTCGATTTCGAGGTGCTGGTCGGCTCGAGCGGCTTCAACAATTCGCTGTCGCCCGGCATCGAACAGACCGGACGCTGGAGTTCGGCCGCGGCCAGGGCGGAAGGCTCGTTCAATCTCGCCGGCGTTGCCGATCCGGCGGTGGACGCGGCGATCGAGGCGATGCTGCACGCCCGCTCGAAGGAAGACTATGTCGCTGCCGTTCGCGTTCTCGATCGGCTGTTGATCTCCGGCAACTACATGGTGCCGATGCAGCACAACACGCAGCAATGGATCGCCTATTGGAACTACTTGGAACATCCGCGGAAGACGCCCATATTCGGCTATCAACTGCCAGCCTGGTGGCGCAAGGCGAATTGAAGATCAGGAGATCGAGATGAGCGTACTCAACGCCATCACCGTCGATGTGGTGTCCGATGTCGTTTGCCCCTGGTGCTTCATCGGTCAGAAGCGGCTCGACAAGGCGATCGCCGCTGTCGGCGGTGAAGTGCATGTTCGATGGCGGCCGTTCCAGCTCGATCCGACCATTCCGCCGCAAGGCAAGGATCGCCGCGAGTATATGCTGGCCAAGTTCGGCAGCGACGAGCGCATCCGCGAAATTCATGCCCGCATCGAGCCGCTGGGCGAAGCCGAAGGCATTTCCTTCGCCTTCGGGGCCATCAAGGTGGCGGCGAACACGCTGGATGCGCACCGGCTGATCCGCTGGGCTGGAGCTGTTGGCGAGGATGTACAGAACCGGCTGGTGCGCCGCCTGTTCCAGCTGAATTTCGAGGAAGGCGCCAATATCGGCGACCATGCGGTCCTGATCGAAGCCGCGCGCGAGGCTGGCATGGACGCATCCGTGGCCGCCACACTCTTGCCTACCGACGCCGATGTCGAGGCGGTTCGCACCGAGATCGCCACCGCGTCGCGCATGGGGATATCAGGCGTGCCGTGCTTCCTGCTCGAAGGCAAATACGCGGTCATGGGTGCGCAGGATGTCGACACGCTGGCCGACGCCATTCGTCAGGTGGCGGCGGCGAAGGCGCGCGGCGAATTGGAAAAAGCCGGCTGAGGCACGATCTTGGCTGTACCTAGCAACGCTGGCTATTGCACCGTCGCCGTTGCCTTGCCGATGGAGAAGCCGTGACCCGTTTGCTGCCGGTGCAGCTCAGCCCCTTGGTCGACGGCTGGCAAGTGAGCGGCCTCTTGCTCCAGCCGTTGCCGTAGTCGCTCGACGTCGCAGCCGCAGCCCTGCTCGCCCGGGTTCTTGATCGGTGTGGCTGGCCCTGCCGGGCATTTTTTTGCGGCTCCGCCAAGGACGAAGAAGGCAAGCCTGTCGGAATCACGAACGGTATTTTCAGGCGTTCAGGTCAGTCCTCGGTAAGAAAATCGATCCCTCCGCACGATTTTCGAGTTCACAAAACCGTGTGAAAATCTTCCCTATGGGAAGCTTCGATGAAGGCGTGCCTGCGTCGATCAAGGGTTTGAAATCAATGGCGATATCCTGATTTTTGCTGGTGGGATTGGTGGCATTCAGGCCATGCGGTCTGTTGCCTCACGGCAACGGCCGCAGGGAGTAATCCATTCGGCCAAGTTCAAAAATTAATGGAAAATGATCAATTGGTGTTACCCTCCGTAACAAAACAAAAAAGGTTTGGGCGGGATCGTGATTCGGATCGGCAAACGATCGCAAGAGTCAGCACCGGATGAACTACACCGCGATGCCGCGAGGCGGTCGCTTCTGACGCCGGTGTCCTCGATGCGCAGCTTCTGGGGCCTGATGCGGGCTTACTGGGTCTCGGATCGCTGGAAGGAAGCCTGGACGCTGACATTGGTCATCGCGCTGCTCACGGCACTGTCGAGCAAGGCCGGTGTCTGGTTCGCCGAAGCGTCCGGAGAACTCGTAAACTCGATCGCCTTCTTCCATGACGCCGCCAACACCACGCCGCTTCGCACCCTGCTGGTCAATGCCGGCATCCTCGTTCTGCTGGTCGTGCTCAAGGACGCCGGCTTTACCGGCATCCGCAATCTTGTCTCGGCGACGTTGCACCGCAAATGGCGCGGCTGGCTGGACAGCCGCTTCAACGAAGCGCTGCTGGACACCAATCATACGCATTTCCATGCCCAGCACGCGTCGACCGGCACGGGCGCGCCCGCTCCCGACAACATCGATCAGCGTGTCCAGGAATCCATCAAGGATATGACCGGCGGCGCCATCGGCCTCGCCATGGGCGTTCTGGGGGTTGCCACCTCACTCTATTTTGTCGGCCAGAAGCTGCTCGAAACCTCTGTCGAGGTGAAGGGACTGGAGTTCCTCGGCAGCTATGGCAGTGCCGTCCTGGCCTTCCTGGCGGTTGCCACCTATGTGCCGCTGAACACCTGGATAGCGGTCAAGCTCGGCGGCCTGCTCGAGCGTCTCAACATCAGGATGCAGCAGGCTGAAGGCAGCTACCGCGGTGAGCTGACGACGTTCCTGCGCCGCAGTTTCCATGTCGCCGCCTCTCAGGGCGAAGGCGTGCAGAAGACCATGCACGGCCGGCTCTATGTCGACATCGACGGCACCTGGACGCGGCTGAACATCGTCAACACCGTCTACATGTCGTTCGAGCTGATCTACAATTTTGTCGGCGCCCGCATTGTCGCCTATGGGCCTGGCCTCGTGCCGTTTATCCACAACGGTCTCGATCTCAAGGGCTACATTACCGGCTCCGAACTCGTCAATGCGCTGATCGGCCAATGTTCGTGGTTCATCCACGTCATGCCCGCCATTGCCACGCTGCGGGCCAACAGCCAGCGCGTCACCGAACTGGCGGTGGCGATCGAGAATGTCCAGCATCCACAGGAGTTCTACAGCCAGACCGGTCGCTCCGAATTCCGCTACGCCAGCCAGAACCCGGTTTTCGGCCTGACCATCCAGAAGCTCGAGCTGGCGCATCAGGGCGAAGACGCCACGCCGTTCCTCAGTGCCGCCAATCTGCGCTTCCGGCGCGGCGAATGGACGTTCCTGAAAGGCGAATCCGGTTGCGGCAAGACTTCGTTGATCAAGGCGATCAACGGTCTGTGGCCCTATGGCCATGGCACCATCGTTTTCCCCGAGGGAGTGAGGAGCTTCTATGCCGCCCAGGAGGTCAAGCTGCAGCAAGTGTCGCTCAAGCAGCTGGTCTGCCTGCCGGGCTCCGAGCACGACCATGGCGACGCGCAGGTCGCCTCGGCATTGCACAAGGCCGGTCTCGGCGACTTCATCGAGCATATGGGCGACAACAGCCGTGAAGGCAAAAGCTGGGATCAGGTTCTGTCGGGTGGCCAGAAACAGAAGCTGGTGGTGGCTCGCATCGTATTGCAGCAGCCAGGGCTGTTGTTCCTGGATGAGGCCACCGGCGCGCTCGACCCGGAGGGCAAGGTTGCCTTCCATCAGGCGATCAAGGACAACTGTCCCGATGTCACGGTGATCAGCGTCATGCACGAGGCGGTGGCGCCGCGATCGCTGACCGGCAGCGAATTCTATCACAGCATCGTCGCGATCGCCGACGGCGTCGCCACCAAGAAGCCTTTGGTTGCGACCCTGCCTGTCGAACTCACCACCATTCTCGCGCAGCCGAGGCCCGTCGAGGACAAATGGCTGCGTTTCTCGCGCCGGCTGAAGCAGAAATAACGAGGCTGTGAGACGAGCCGACCGCGTCATGTGGCGACCGGCGATCACAGTCTCGCGAGCGTGCTCGATCGCCGGCATTTTCCCTTCTCACCACGATTGACTCGGCAAGGCGCACCCCTATGTTGCGCCGGCTTGCAGACATTCAAACGCGAACCCGCAAGCGGAAAGGTCACCGCGCCATGCCTGGCGACAGTCACAGTCGAACGCAACCGCCGTCCGCCTAGACGTGACCTGAATGGTTCATGTCCTGCCGGATGGCAAGGAGTGAACCATGAACGAATTTACCCCGATAGCGGGCGACGATGCTGTCGCAATCGCTCGTATCCTGGCCAATGATCATGTCGCCGACATTGTCGAGGCGCTGAACAGGGAGCCGCGAGAAACCGCGGCGGAGCTGCTCTGCGAAGTGCAGTTCGAGCGTCTGGTCGAGATCTTCGACCAGCCGGAACTTGATGGTGCGTCCGAACTCATGGAGACGCTGCCGCGTGCCAGGGCAGGCAGGCTGCTCACGGCCATGTCGGTCGACCGCGCCGCCGACATCCTGCGCGATCTCGATGAGCCGGCCCGCTCCGTGCTGCTCGGAGCCCTGGCGCCGCCGCTGCGCGCGACACTGCTTTCCATTCTGGGCTATCCCGAAGGCAGCGCCGCATCGATCATGACGACGGAGTTTGTCAGTGTTCCCTCGGACTGGACCATTGGCCGCACGCTCGACCATATCCGCAAGGTCGAGCGGACACGCGAAACCGTCTACGCGATCTATATCGTTGACCCGCAAACGCATCTCCTGATGCGATCGACCGGCCTGCGTCGGCTCATCATCGGTGAGCCGGACGATCTGATCATGACGGTGGCACCGGACCGCGTGCCGGTGACAGTTTCACCGCTGACCGACAGCGAGAAAGTCGCTCAACTCATTTCCAAATACGATTTGCTCGCCGTCCCGGTCGTCGACCATGGCAAGATCCTGGGCATCGTCACCATCGACGACATCATCGACACGATGATCGAGGAGACGACGGAAGACGTGCACCGCTTCGGCGGCATGGAGGCTCTCGACGAGCCGTATATGAAGATGAGTTTTCTCGCCATGATCAGGAAGCGGGGCGGCTGGCTGTGCGCGCTCTTCGTCAGCGAGATGCTGACGGCCAACGCCATGCAGAGCTACGAGGGCGAGCTGGAAAAGGCGATCGTGCTGACGCTGTTCATCCCGCTGATCATGAGCTCCGGCGGCAATTCCGGCTCACAGGCGACGTCGCTTGTCATCCGGGCGCTGGCCCTGCGCGAGATCGGTCTTGGCGACTGGTGGCGGGTGGCGCTGCGCGAACTGCCCACCGGCCTCGTGCTGGGCGCCATGCTGGGCGTGGTCGGCATCTGCCGCATCGCGCTTTGGCAATATATGGGCTTCTACGACTATGGATCGCACTGGCCGCTGATCGCCGCGACGGTGGGCGCGGCACTGGTCGGCATCGTCACCTTCGGCTCGCTGTCAGGGTCGATGCTGCCCTTTGCCTTGAAACGCATCGGCTTCGATCCGGCCAGCGCATCGGCCCCGTTCGTCGCCACGCTGGTCGATGTCACCGGGCTGGTGATCTATTTCTCGGTGGCGCAGTTGATCCTGCGCGGGACGCTGCTCTAGCGTCAATTCTTTCCGCCGCCGGCAAATGGCCGGCGGCGGGTTTCGCCCTTCCGGCCCTAGGCTTGCCTGCCATAGACCGCGTCTCGGAGCGCATCGGGGAAGGCGCCCACCATGCCGGCGATCGCCGTGTTTGTCAGCGCCACCACCGTCAGGTCCAATGTCGGATCCACGAACCAGGAATGCCCGTAGACGCCACCCCAGCGCCAGGTGCCTGCGGCCTGAGGCGTCGATGCGGCCAGCGGGTCGCGCAGGATGCCAAACCCAAGACCCCAGCCCCAGCCGGGCATGGTGGTTTCCAGGCCCGATATCGCGTCCGTGGTCATCGCCGCGGCTGTCTCGGGGCGGATAACGGGTCCGCCCCCGGAACGCACCGCCTCGAGAAGCTTGAGGACATCGCCAGCCGTACCGTTCATGCCGGTGCCGCCCGAGGCGAAGGAGGCGGGATCGAAGACGCGCCCAGGCGAGAAGGAGATGGCGCCGTCGCCGAAGGGAACGCGATGATGCTCGCCCATCGCGACGGCCTTGCCGGGTCCATCGGCGTAAGGCGTCACCAGCCGTGATCGGTCGCGCACGATAAAGGCCGCGTCATGCATGCCGAGCGGCTGGGCGACCAGGCGGTCGATCAGCTCCGGCAGGGTGGCTCCGGCGGCCCTCGCCATGACCTCGCCCAGCACGTCCATCGCCACCGAATAGCCCCAGCCTGTTCCCGGCGCGTAGGACAGCGGCACCGAGGCGATGCGTCGGAGGTTCTCGGCCATGGAAAGGCCGGGCTGGTCGAGACCGTCGGAGATCCCGGCGTGATGATAGGGTCCGTCGGCCGTCTGGCGGAAACCGTAGGACAGGCCCGCGGTGTGCGTCAGCAACTGTCGGACGGTAATGACGGGCTCGCTGCCATCCGTCAGCTTCGGCCGGAATTCAGGGATGAACTTCGCCAGGGGATCATCGAGGCCGATCACGCCTGCTTCGACAAGGGCAAGAGCCGCGGTCGCGACGACGGGCTTGGTCACCGACGCGAGCCGGAAGATCGCGTCCGCCGTGATCGTTTTTTTCGACTCGCGGTCGGCAAGGCCGGCGGCGCGGCTGTAAAGGATTTCGCCGCGTCGGGCGACAAGGATCACGGCGCCGACAATGCGCTCCTCCTCGATGGCCCTGTCGACAACTTGATCGACGCGTCCGCCAAAGTCATGGTCGAGCGGCACGGAACCGATGGTTGCGGTCATTGATTGCCCCTTGACGACAAGCGAGCTGGCGAAAGGTGAAGGGTCAGACGCGCTGGCCATCCTTCACGCGGTAGGTGGGTTTGTACATGGTGACGAGTTCTTCCGCCGCCGTCGGATGCACCGCCATCGTGCGGTCGAAATCGTCCTTGGTCAGGCCGGCTTTCAGCGGAATGCCGAGAAGCTGCGCCATCTCGCCGGCATCCGGTCCCAGGATGTGGGCGCCGAGCACCTTCTTCGACGCGCCATCGACCACCAGCTTCATCAGCATCTTCTCGTCGCGGCCGGACAGCGTGTTCCGCATCGGCCTGAAGGTGGCGCGGTAGATTTCGATGTCGGGGAAGCTTTTGACGGCATCATCCTCCGACAGACCGACCGTGCCGATCTCGGGTTGCGAAAAGACGGCGGTAGCGATCGTCTCATGGTCGGGCGCGGTCGGATTTCCCTTGAAGGCGGTTTCGATGAAACACATCGCCTCGTGGATCGCCACCGGCGTCAACTGAACGCGATTGGTAACGTCGCCGATCGCCCAGATGTTGTCGATGTTGGTGCGGGAGTATTTGTCGACAGCGATCGCACCGGTCTTGGTCATCTCCAGCCCGATACCTTCGAGGCCCATGTTCTCGGTGTTGGGAATGCGGCCGATAGCGAGCATGACCTGGTCAACCGTCAGCACCTTGCCGCCCGAGACCACTGCGTCGAGCCGGCCGTCAGGACGCTTGCGGACCCATTCGGACACGGAATGACAGAGGATCTTTATCCCCTTCTTTTCCATCGTCTCGTGCAGCATGCGCCGCAGATCCATGTCGAAGCGGCTGAGGATCTCCTTGCCCCGGTAGACCAGCGTGGTGTCGACGCCGAGGCCATGGAAGATGTTGGCGAACTCGACGGCGATATAGCCGCCGCCTTCGATCATGATCGCTCTTGGCAGTTGCTTGAGGTCGAAGGCTTCGTTGGAAAAGATGCAAAGTTCGTGACCGGGCAACGCCGGATGCGCGGCCGGCCGGCCGCCGGTGGCAATCAGGATCTGATCGGCGGTGACGGTGCGATCATCGCCCAGAAGATGCACGACATGCGGATCGACGATCATGGCGCGCGAATGGAACGTATCGCCGCCGGCGCCTTGTACATTCTTCTCGTAGATCGCCTCCAGCCGGCTGATCTCGCGATCCTTGTTGGCGACCAGCGTCTGCCAGTCGAAACTGGCCTCCGGCACCGTCCAGCCATAGCCCGCGGCATCGGCGAAATGCTCGGGAAATTGCGATGCATAGACATAGAGTTTTTTCGGCACGCAGCCGCGAATGACGCAGGTGCCGCCATAGCGGAATTCTTCGGCGATGCCGACGCGCTTGCCGAGCGCGGCGGCGACCCGCGCCGCCCTCACCCCACCCGAACCGCCGCCGATGACGAAAAGATCGTAGTCGTAACCGGCCATGACGTGGCTCCTCGAGCTTTGGAAAATCCAGAGACAGGTAGGCTGCAAACCATCAAAAGAAAAGCCCGGACAAGCCGGGCTTCACAGATGGCCGCAAGGCCGGTTGGAAACGCAGGATCAGTTCTGCGTGTCGTCCGCGGGAGCCGAACCATCGGCCGGCGCTGCGCCATCCGCCGGAGCGGCTCCATCCGCGGGAGCGGTGGCATCGGCCGGCGCCGCCGGCGCCTTCGCCTTGGCGGCTGCGGCCAGTGTCTCGCCAACCTGCTGGGCGAGATCTCGGGCGAGGCCGTTCTGCCAGATGTCGGCTGCCTTGACCAGATCACGCGTCACGGTCGGGCCGCTGTCGAGCAGCTTCTTGCCTGAGTCCGAGCTGTAGAAAGCCGCGATATCGGTAAGCTCCTTCTCGGAAAACACTTTCGCATAGGCGAGCGCCGCTTCCTTTTCCAGGTCGGCGCGGCGCGAGGCCAGCGCCAATGCCTTCTCGTTGATCGTCTTGCCGATCAGCTCCTGCATGTCCGGGTTCTTCTGGATGAGCTGCGACTCGAGCGCGGCTGCCGCCTGCGGCAGGATGTTGTCAAACGGGTCGGTCGCATGGATCGCCGCGACCGCCGCCCGGGCAGCCTTCAGGTGCGATTCCGTGACATCCTGCGAAAACGCCGGCGAAGAGAACGCGAAAATGGCCGAAGCCGCCAGAACGGCGCAAAGGCTGCGAACCCGGTTATGCAACATCATGATCGGTAGAACTCCCTGGTTTTCGGGCGGCATGGACGGTTTGGATGCCGTCGCCACCGGCGATGATGGCAGCTGACGCCAGCCCGATGAAAAGACCATGCTCGACCACGCCTGGAATGGCGTGGAGAGCATTCGAAAGCGCTCTTGTATCCGGAATGCGGCCAAAAGATGCATCGAGGATAAAATGGCCGCCGTCTGTAACAAAAGCCTGGGCCCCCGTCATCCTCAATGTAACCGGACCGGAAAGGCCGAGATTTTGTGCCGCGGCGGCAATCGCGAGTTCGGTTGCGCGCAGGCCGAACTGATTGACTTCGATCGGCAGCGGAAAACGGCCAAGCGTCTCGACCATCTTCGAGCGATCGGCAATGACGATCATGCGCTGGGAAGCGGCGGCGACGATCTTCTCGCGCAGCAGCGCCCCGCCGCCGCCCTTGATCAAGGTCAGCTCCGGGTCGACTTCGTCGGCGCCATCGACGGTCAGATCGAGCTCGGGCGTTTCCTCCAGCGTCGACAGCGGCACGCCGAGCTCGCGGCACAGCAACGCGGTGCGCTCCGACGTCGGTACGCCGATGACGGTCATGCCGGTGGCCACCTTGTCGGCAAGCAGCCGCACGAACTCCTCGGCGGTGGTGCCGGTGCCGATGCCGAGCCGCATGCCGTCCGTAACATGGGCAAGGGCCGCCCGCGCGGCCTCGACCTTCAGTTGTCTTGCATCCATGCCGCTTGCTGCCCCGAAACCTGTCGGTTGGGCTCCTAGCATTTTTGACGGTCTGGTCAAAGCCCTTGGCCGCTATCCCCCGGCCTGCTTGCCCTGACGTGCTTGCCTTGGCGCGCCGCAGCCGCTATCGCCTGCCAGTTGTACAAACCTGCGCAGGACAGACCATGACCCGCCCGATCATCGTGTTCGACCTCGACGGTACGCTGGTCGATACAGCGCCGGACCTGCTCGACAGCCTGAACCACAGCCTTGCCGCCAGCGAGCTCGCGGCCGTCGATGAAGCAGGCTTCAAGCGCTTCGTCGGCCATGGCGGCCGCGTGATGATCGAACGAGCGCATGCTGCCCAGCAGCGATCGCTTGACGTCGCCGAGCATGACCGGCTGCTGAAACTGTTCCTCGATCACTACACCGATAACATCCCCGGCAAATCGCGCCCCTACCCCGGCGTCGTCGAGGCGATCGCGCGCTTCGAGAACGCCGGCTATCTGCTGGCCATCTGCACCAACAAGTACGAAGCCAATTCGCTGGCGCTGATCGATGCGCTCGGCCTGACAAGACATTTCGCCGCAATCGCCGGACAGGACACGTTCGCGTTCCGCAAACCCGATCCACGCCACCTGACCGAGACCATCGCGCGGGCCGGCGGCGACCCGCACCGCGCCCTGATGGTGGGCGATTCGCAGACCGACATCGACACGGCGAAGGCCGCCGGCATTCCGGTGGTGGCGGTCGATTTCGGCTACACCGATCGTCATGTGCGCGAATTCGAGCCTTCTGCGGTGATTTCGCATTTCGACGCGCTGACGCTGGACCTGGCGCAAAGACTGATCGCCGCCGCTGCCGGACGCTGACCGGGAAGGCACCGGCTGCGCCGGATAGAGGCTCGAAACTGCGGCGATCCAATCCTTGCCAGAACGCCCGACACTGCCTTGACTTAACCGGCTGGCCTCCCTTATATCGCGGCTCGCTTGGCCTTCGGGCAACGAGCGGGCGATTAGCTCAGCGGGAGAGCACACCCTTCACACGGGTGGGGTCGCAGGTTCAATCCCTGCATCGCCCACCATACATTTTCCCAATAAAACCAAATAGATATCGCAATTGATCGAACGCGGTAAAAGGTCTCGGCCTTCAAGCGGGTCGCCACCGTGTCGCCACCGGACTCCCATTGTGCGACAGCCTGCCGCAGCCTCAGTCCTTTTTAGAATCGCCGTCGGACGCACTGCTTGCGAGGTGGCTCGCGACGGCTTGCCGGAGTCTACAGACCTGCAGCCTGCCTTCCGGCAGTGCCGAAGAGGTTACTGAGAAGTCCACGCTGTTCGCGCGATCTGAGGGAGGCCGAGGCCATCGGCATCATCGACGCAGGTCATCCACACCTCTTTGGTATACTCTTAGGCGTCGTCGGCGACCTTATTCTAATCCGCGCCGGCTTTGCGGAACCAGACTGATCTGTCCGGATCGATCCGAAACCCAGAGCGCCGGAGGCGGGCCCATTGGCCAATGGAGTTCTTGATGTCCGAGGCGGTGGGCTTCATGAGTGAAAAACATAGGCGTAGAAACCGGAACGAGAAAGCCGGTTTGCGTGCCCCGCTGGCGCCGCTGTCCATCAGTTCCGGATCGTCGATGCGCCCTCTTGACCCAGGCCAGCATAGTTTCGTTGCCGCATTAGAGTCCTACTGGGCAGTCGCTGCCGCCGGTTCCATCAACTGAATGCGCTGTCCATTGGCCACCAGCCATTGCCGAGCCCGTTCTGTCTCGGAGCACAGGCTCTGTACCGTCAGCCAGAACTTTCGGGAATGATCGGGCACGGCCAGATGTACCATCTCGTGGGTGACGATGTAGCGCAGCACAAAGTCGGGGGCCATCACCAGCCGCCAGTTAAAGGACAGATTGCCCATCGACGAGCAGTTGCCCCACTTGGTGCGCTGTCCCATCACATAGATGCGGTTTGGCGCGCGCTTCAGGCGTTTGCCGACATCCGCGATATACTGCTCGATGCGCTCCCGCGCCTGTTTGCGCAACCAATTTTCCAGCGAGCGGGCAGGCGCAGTCTTGCTACTCACCTTACAAATCACTGTGATCGCGTCGTGTTCGAGGACGACCTTGTTTGGCGCGCGCCAAGTTTGCGAAGGCACAACCCGCACCGCGACCGTCTCACCCCGGAACAATATGTGTTCGTCGTCCCGCGCTAACGGCCGGCGCAAGTCTTGCAGTTGACGAAGCCGCGCCAGTTGCGCTCCCACCCATGCGCGCTGATTGCCGATAAAAGCCACGGCCTCTCGGTCGTCGCGCCCCTCGGGCAACACAACGACGATGCCATCCAGCCCCACCTTTATGCGCAGTTTCTTAGCTGTCGACGAACGCACGAGCCGCCACTCCACCTCCTGCCCTTCGAGCAGAAGCCGCTGCGGCTCAACCTTGCGGACTGTTTCAGCCGAGGCCATCGCTATCTACCAGTTCGTCGACCGCTGTGGCGAGGAATGGCGGATTTGCAGCGTCCGTGTCAAAGCCCAACGCCAAATAGGCCGGATTCCATGTTTCCGCCAGCAGGGATTGTTCCACCCGCATCCGGCCGCCCTTGGAATTGCTCCACCCCGCCGTAAGCACCTGATTGCTGCGCAAGTGCGCCATTATGCGCCGTGTACACTCGGCCAGATAAGCCTCGTCCTTGCTGGCCGAATATTCGCGCAGAACCGTGAACAGGCCATATTCGCCAGGCTGCACCAGGCCAAGCCGCGCCGGTTCCTCATCGGCCTGTGCCTTTTCGTCAGCGATGGCCTGCAACTCCTTGAGACGAGTTTCGGCTGCCTTGTCGGCCGCGTCCTTCTTCGCCTTCAGGCGTGCGAGCCGATCACCCAGCTGCCGGTAGGTGAAGCCACCACCATCGTCCTCGGCCAATTCTGCCGTCAAGATCGCTTCGAGCGCCGCCGCCTTGTCGGCTGCACTGGGCAGGTCTTCCAGTTTGTGGACGTAATCCTTGTCGATCTTGAACACCGGCAACGAGTCGGCCAAGTCCATGAAAGTGGTGTTTTCTTCGATCAAGGCACGTGTCTTGGCCGAAAGCTCTCCATAGGTGCCCTGCTTGCCTGCACCACTCTGTCTGCGGCGGTAAGCAATATATACGCTGCACAGCCAGTTGTAGGTGTAGCGGTGGTCGTAGAGCACGGGGTCGGGCGATACCGCCTCCCATAGCCGTTCCAGGCTCTTGAAGTTGTGTTCGAAAATCTTCGCTGCGTCCGGGTCTTTGATCGCTCGTAGCGCGGCCAGGAGGCATTCGCGCGTGTCCGCAATCTTGATGCCCTTGAAGCTCTCCATGCAGCGCGTCACCTCACCCGGGACCGTGGCCTTGAGCTTGTCCCAATCTATCAGCGCTTCTTCACGGATGTTCTCATCGAAGTTTAGCGCTTTGGCCAGATTGCTGAACACGCCGAAGTAATCCACCACCACGCCGGTACGCTTATTCATAGCAGGCAGCGGGCGGTTGGTGCGCGCGATGGCCTGTAGGAGGTTGTGGTCCCGCAGCGGCTTGTCCAGATACATTACCTGCTCGACCGGCGCGTCGAAGCCCGTCAGCAGCCGGTCGCAGACGATCAGGATCTTCAGCGGAGGCCTCCACTTGGCTCGGTCTTCGCCGAAGGCCTCGCGGTTCCAAGCCTCCCACTGCCTCGGTGTGAGCTTGAAGTAGTCGATCAAATCGTCCTGTTTCTTCTTGCCGTAGTGAAAGCGAGCAAGGTCTGGATCGTCGTTCTGACCTTCAGAAATGATGACATCACATAATTCCGGTGGCAGGCCCTTCTCCTTGAGCTTGGCGTCCAGCGCATCTTTGAAGCGCGCGCAGCCGATGCGATCCACTCCCACCAGTTGCGCCTTGAAGCCGTCGGGGTCGGGATAGGCCAGGAAGTGTTCCAACATTTTGCCCACCACCAGTTCCACGCGGTCGGGGTGCCGCGCCAGTTCCTTCCATTGCGAACGCTGGCGCTGGATCAAGTCCTTGGCCTCTTCGTCCTCGACCTCCATCTCCTCGCACATCTTCTCAAAATCGATGTTCAGCGTCTTTTCATCGACAAGGAAGGGCACGCGGTCGCGCAGGTAATGCACTTCCAGTGTCGCGCCGTCCTTGATGGCGCGCTTGATACCGTAGTAGCTGAGGTAACGTTCCTGCTCGCCGTTCACCGCTGGTCCGAAATCGCGATGGGTATTGACCATCGCGCGGTCGATGGGCGTTCCGGTTAGGCCGAAGCGGAAGGCATTGGGGAGTTTCACGCGCATCGTCATCGCATAGCTTTCAGCGCCGTCGCCCTTTTGCGAGCGGTGCGCTTCGTCTATCAGCATGATGATGTTGTCCTCGTTCAGCGGCTTAAGGTCACCCATCTTCTGGAATGACTGCACCGTCGTCACAAGCGTCCCGCGCCATAGATTGCGGAGCCTGCTCTTCAGGTCATCGACGCCCAGCGCCTTTTCCACGTTGGGGTAATCACAGGCCTCAAAATCGTCAGAAATCTGAGTTTTCAGGTCGCGCCTGTCCACCACGATCAGCACCGTCGGGTTCTTCATCGCCGTTTGCCGCCGCAGCTTGTAGGCGGCGAACACCATCGTGAGCGATTTGCCCGAGCCTTGCGTGTGCCAGACCAAGCCCGTGCGGTCTTGCGCGTTTACCGATTTGCCAACCAGTCCCAGCGTGCGATCCACGATGTCGTTCACCGCCTCGAACTGCTGGTAGCGAGCCACCTTTTTGACGGTCTTGCCATTCTTAGTTTCGAAAACAGTGAAGTGCTGCAGGAAGTCCAGCACATGTGCGGGCGCCAAGCGCAGCAGGCCCTTGACCGGCATTTCCAGAGCGTCATCCGGATTGTCGGCATCGGGCTCGTTCCACCAGCCTTTAACTTCCGGATAGCGTGACAGCCAAGGCCCCCAGGTGTCGAGGTGGCGCTCAATGTCGTCCTTCGCAGCGTCGTGGAACAGCACTGTGCCATAGCGGAATGCGTCCTCGTCCGCCGTCACACAAAAAACGTTCGGCGTGAGCATCAGCGGCGCTTGGCGCTGGTAACGGTGCAATTGATGCACCGCCTCCGTCCAGTCCTTGCCGCTGGAGAGATAACTCTTGTATTCCGCGATCACCAGCGGAATGCCATTGACCAGCAGCACGGTGTCGTCTCGGCACTGCTTCACGCCTTGGACACGGTACTGATTGGTGGCGGTGTAGTCGTTGAGGTGCTGGCGCTCCGGCTCAAAGGCGACCAAGAACACCGTGCGCGCGTCTTCGCCGGGCACGAGTTCCACTTTCACGCCGTCGCGGAGGCGGTCGAGCGTTTCGCGGTTGGCGGTGAGTTTGTCCGGCGCGTCCATGGTGGTGCGCAGCGCCTTAATAGCAAGCTTCGCTTGTTCCGGTGTTTTAACGTGATCGTTGATACGAAGGATGGCCTCGACCAGTAGCTTCGCTACCAGCGGGTCTTCTAGAGGGCGGTCGAAGGCAGCCATCGCAGCCTCGTCGCGATACGTCCAGCCCAGCCCCTTGTCATCGGGCGTGGCGCTGCCATGACCGGAAAGCCATTGCAGTATTGGCAATTCGACGTAGCCGGCTTCGCTCATATGGTGGCGTCCGTTTGCAGCAGCGAGGGGTTCACGCGAACGGCGCCGGTGAGCAGTTCGTGCATCAGTGATTTCTTCAGCGTTTCCAACGCACGAAGCTTGCCACGCAGTGAATCCTCGCGTTGCTCGGCAGCAGAGACAATCGCGACGATTTCTTTCTGCTGCTCATCAGGGGCGCGAACAAACCAGCGCGGATACAGGTCTTTGTTGTTCAGTTGCGGCACGCCTGAGCTTTCGACATAGCGCGCTAGATTTCGCCATTCCAACTGGTAGCGAAAGAACTCCGGCAAAATGTCATCTCGCACCTTGAGCGCCATCAAGTTTGGATCAAGAGCAATGGGAACAGCCGTCGTTCGCACGCGGTTCTTCAGGATGGCCGCCCCGCGCTTGGCGATAATGACAGTTCCTAAAGGCAGCAACTTGAAACTCGGGTTCTTCGCCGAAACAAAGCCGATTTGCGTCGTAGCGATACGCCTGGCATTGGCAGGGTGGTTGAAATCATCAACCTTCATGAACCACGCATCGGCTTTGTCATCGCCTCGCAAAGGCTTCAGCGCGTAGACGCTACTGCTGCCGCCAGTCAGGACGGAGAAGGCTTGCTTGCCCTTAAGAGCCTCCCACGATTGCGGAATTCTTCCGGCTTCTGTGTCGTGCTTGGGCTCATCAGTCATTTCGTAGTGGAACGCCGCCTGCATGACAGCCAGCCGTGCCTTCTTTGATTGTTCGACAGCTTCCCCCGCCCGATCAATCGCTGCCTCCACCGCATCGAGGACACGAGCGATGGCAGCCTGCTCGTCAGGCGACGGCACGGGAAGCGGCATCGCCAAATAGTCGCGAAAGTTTAGATTCCGCATCTGCGTCGTTTGCTGTTCCAAACGCAGGATGCGACCGGTTCGATTGACGCGATAAAGCACCCAACTCAAAAACGACGGGTCAATTGCTGCGTCTGGGCGGAGCAGATGCAAAAAGTTGGAAAAGGCGTGTTCCGGCAGATCAACGGCAACATACCCAACGCGCCCGACCGGCTGGTCGGGGCCACCGCCTGAACGCTCCAGCAGAATGTCGCCTTTGCGCAGCGCCAGTTTCTCGGTCTTTTCAGGCTTCAAGGCACGAATCGCGATATCTGACAGGTCAAGTCGGCGTTCGTTCGTTAGATTGGTGGAGCGGAGCACGCGAACCATGTGCGGCCCCCCGTCATCGCCCCAGTCCCCGGGTGCATCGAACTGAAGCATCGATTTCAATGGCTTCACATCCCAATCCTCTGGGACGTTGCCGAGCATCGTGCTTTGCTTGAGCGTCAGCACGTTTGTATCCCTGGATGGCCTGCCTTCCGAAGTAAGGCCAGCATTTCGGTTTCAGCGGTTCGCAATGAGAGTTCCGCATTCGCCAAGTCGCGCAAGGCATCGCTGACCTCCGTCCGGGGCTCCGGTTCAAAAGTGTCCACATAGCGCGGGATGTTGAGGTTGAAATCGTTCTCTTTGATCTCGGCGATGTCCACCACGCGAGCGTGCTTTAGCAGCTCGTCGGCATCACCGTAGAGCGCACCGAGTTCCCGTCCCACGGCATCGACATCGCGCCGGTCGTCGTCGGCGCGGCGTCGGGCTTCGTTCATTTTCTCGTCTCGCTCGGCAATCTTTGCCGCAGCCTTGTCGCGCTGGCCTTCCAGCTTGACGAGCGCGGCCTCGGCCTTCTCGCGGACGGTCTTCGCTGCGAGCGTAGCCAATTCAGCTCGCCTTTCCGCGACTTCCGCATCCAACCTGGCCAGTCGCACCGTGGCATCGGCGTATTCGGCTTCCAGTCGTTCCACTTCGTCGTGCTCGCGTGCGTTGATCTGTTCACGGATGCGCCCGCTGTGGCGCGCCACCAGATCCGGCACCTTTGTCGCGTCCCCATATGCCTGCACATGCACGAGAATGCGCATCACGTCCTGAGGACGGAGTTCGTTCTGGTTGGACAGCTCACGGAAGTGGCGCGCGGCATAGACCAACAGCACCTTGTCGTGCCGCTCGGGCGAGCGCTGCCGGCGAAGGATCAGCAAACAAGCTGGAACGCCCGCACCATAGAACACGTTGAGCGGCAACGATATCACCGCGTCAATCAGGCGCGATTCGAGTAGTGCCTTGCGGATCAGGTGCTCGTCGTCCGCCTTGCGGCGCTTGATGAATGGGTTGCCGTCGTCATCGAACTCCCCAGTTTCCTCCTCCACCTCCGCCTGGCCACGAAACAGCACCCCTTGCGGGCAGACGATGCCTGCGCGGCCCTGGTTAGTAAGCGAGGCGAGGATGTGCAGGATAAAAGCATAGTCGCCATAGCCTGCAGGCGGCGCCTTGAATGGCGTGCCGCGCCCGAAGCGGCCATAATTGTCCTTGAAACCTTCCTTGCCGAAGGTTTCCTTCTTGAGCTTGTCCTTCTTCTTCTTGTCGTCCGTTTGCTGCTCGGGCTTGAGCCACCAAAATTCGTCGGAGAATGGAAAATTGGCGAGCACCAGCGAGAATTTGCGCAGCTGGCCCGCACCGTCCTTGAAAGCCGGGTCAGTTATGGTGCTGGCGCCGGCGGCAATGTTAGCCTCCAGTCCGTGCAGCACGGAGTTGATCTTGCCAATGGCGGCGTTGCCCCAATTCATTTCCTGGGCGAAGTATTGGGCCGAGTTGGCGTGATGGCCGCCTTCGCGCAGGAAGTCTGCCGAGTGTACCAGCATGCCGCCGCTGCCGCCGGTGGGATCGTAGATGGTGTCGCCGGGGCGCGGCTCCAGGATGCGCACCAGCGTGTCAACCACTTCCGGCGGGGTAAAGAATTCGCCGGCCTTGGCGCCGGCGTCATCAGCAAACTGCTTGATGAGGTATTCGTAGGCATGGCCCAGCACATCAGGCGCGACGCTGGCGTTGGACAAGTCGTGCGTGTTGAAGTGCTGAATGAGTGCGTGGACGACCTCATTCGCGATGAGCGGCTTACCGCTGCCATCAGGAGCGGGCTGCGCCCAATCCACGGTGAACACGCCGCGCAGTTCTTCATTGGCGTTGGACACTGCGCGCATGGCCGAGGTGAGCGTCTCGCCGAGGTTCGTGGACGCGGCCAACACGTCGCCCCAGCGGCTGCCTTGGGGAATGGAATAGCGATGCTCGCCCCGTGCGCGAAACACTGCCTTCTGCGTCTCGGTAAACCCGCGGCCCTGCTGACGCTCCAGTTCGGCTATCGCCTCGTCAGCCTCGTTTTCCCATTGGTCGCAGAGCCGCTTATAGAACATTAGCGATAGGATATAGTTTTTGTAGTCCTGGCCAGCGGTCTTGCCGCGCAGGATGTTGGCCGCTCCCCAGAGATGGGTTTCGAGTTGTTGTTGAGTAAGTTTCATGCTTGAGTTCTGGTTCCTGCGCAGAGCTATTTCGCGCGGCGCCTGCCCACCCGCTTTTTGCGCCGACCCGACTGCAGCGTCCATTTCCGATCCCTCATATCGCGATTCTTTCCACCTACTATAGCCACACAGCGACAGGATGTACCCGCCGGATGATGCTAGTCATTGCAGATAAGATCGCCATTCAGGCCGCCTGATTGTCGCGGCATTGCGAGGCTGCGAAGGGCGCCGAGGCTGATCGACCGCTGGCCGTTCTTTGCCATCTTACCGGCGCGCGCCCACGCTGGCTCGCCAAGACCATCGTAGACGATCTCAACCTCTTCGGGCGAAACTACCTTGAGCACCACAAGCCGGTCGCAGGAAGCGTAAAGCGAGACTCTTTTCGCAGCCGTGCCTACCATCTTTATTTGTACGTCGCCGCCGTTGCCGTCATGGGCGTCGTGGCCGGGGTGGGAATTGGGATACAGGGTGAGGCCAAGCGCGGCCGCAGCGACAACCTCGCCAATTGCGCCTAGCAGATGCCCGTCAGGCGTGAACCGGCGGCCGGGATAAGCTGACTCAAGCTCGGCGACCGCCCGATAGATCGCCGCGACCTGATCCGGTAGCCTGATGCGTTCCATAATGCGAATGCCCCGTCCCATCCAAAAATCGCCCGCCTATACTATTGACGAAATCGCTCCGCATGCAAACCTGATGCCGCCCACCAACGCGAAAAACAGCGCTGTTGAGCATAGGATGGCCACAGGCTTCGAACGGACGAAATTTTCAGAAGGCGTTCGAGAAGGAAGCGTTCCGAGCGTGTACATAGCCAGACCCATCCCGACAATGGAGAATATGGCAGCCAATTCGAAGTGCCGGGACGCCGGAGGCAATACACCCTTGTTGATTGCGACAAAGGCGCCTACGCCGGCAACGATGATCGAGCTACCAGTGATCACACCGTTAAGCTGAGCGAGTATGACTTCTGCGCCGAGCTGTCGTTCGTCAAGGCAATCAGAAGCGGTGCTGCCCATATTTTGCCATGCGGCGAGAAGGCTTCTCAGCCAGATGATGAGCGCTATCGCCTCAAGCACCGGCCAGCACCGTATTACATCGAGCAGAGACGTCAGGAATGACGTCATCACCGAGCCCCGGGCAATTGCCGTGGGTCGAAAACTTGCTTGAAGTAGTCGTCTTCCTTTTGGGGCAAGAACCCACCTTCGGCAGCGAACTGATCCTTGCCGTACTTTTCGATAACCGAGGGCATACCAAAGCCGGCCGGGCCGATGGCCTTGCGTAAAGCGTCGCGAACCTTCTCGTCATAGAACGCGACGATCTGCGCGGGCCAATACTGCTCGACGAACGGCGGCTTATTTGGCGGCCAGATGCATTGCATCGAGAGGGCCGCAAGAAAGTCGTCATCAGACGGGGCTTTGCGCTTGTTGCGACTGGCCACCTCATTAGCCAAGACGGCAGTAGACGCCAGAAATCCCACGTACTTTGTGATGTCACCCGCGCTGGCCTTCTGCCAATCTACGCCGAGCCTGCGAGCAACAGGAAACTCCGTTGCAAGCTGCTGTAGCCGTTCTGGTATAATAACGGGACCGTTCTCCACTTGCGTGTCCTGTGCCGAGACGTTGGTTCCAACGATTGCTGCGAATGAAATAACAAGAAGAAACAGGCGCATTCGTTACCCCCCCGAATAGACGACAAATAGAGAGAAGCAGAATGCACATCGAAAGTCCATTCGGGAGCAACATCGGGCCCTCAGCGCGTTAGGGGGGGCAGGGTCGGGCGGGACTCGGTCCGCCGGGCTATCGGTCCGGGTCGACGCCGTGGGCCATCCTAAAGCCTAGCCAGTTAAGGTTGCCGCCTGCGCCGCACGGTCCATCAGCCCCGCATGATCGAGCGCAGGATGGCCTGCATATGCTCTTCCAGATCAAGCTCGCCACGAGCCTCGACGGCAAGCAGATATTTCGACTTGGCCCGGCGCTCATCTCGGTTGACTGCTGGAAAGGAGCAGACGGCCAGCAGTGCCTCTTGCTCGACCTTGTCGGCCCGGCCGCAGGCGTCGCTGCGGCTCCCCAGCCGATGAACAACACGATGGAACTCGGCATAGGCCGCCTCATGTGCAGCGATCAGTGCCTGCAGCTTCGGCGAGGTCCTTACGTCAGCGGACACGGGATCGACAGCAGCCGCCGCGCCGGTCAGCGCGAGAAGAGTACGGCGGGTGATCGCGGGCATGGATGATGTCCTCCTAGCTGCCGATCATGCCGACCATAGCATCACCGTGCCAGGGCGCAGAGATGGTCAGATGCTGTCTGCTGACAATGCGGTCAGTTGGCCATTGGAACCGAGAATGTGTGGTCGGGCACATAAACGCCCTGAGCCATCAAATTGGGGGTCTAGAGATGGCGAGTTCAGGGAAATTGGTCCAGAGCTTGCCGATGAGCCCGAGGCAGTTGCTCCGTTGGCACCCGTTGATCAGGACCCCTCCCGCAAATACCGCTCCAACTCGGTCGCGAGGACTAAGGTGCGCCCACCTGCCTTGCTCCGTTGCAATTTCCCCTCCTTAAACAAGCTGTAAAATTTCGTCCTTGAAAGACCCGTGGTCTCGCTCGCCTCTCGCAGCGTGTAAGCAAGTTTTTTATTTGGGCGAACGTTGTCAGCCTCAGGAGGATTCGCTTTGTTCTGCAGTAATTCCAGAATGTTGGCTACGTCATCTTCGATGCGCCTCAATCGACGATCAAAATCGTCCACCAACGCAGCTACTTCCTTGAAAGCGTCGTTCATCAGGTCAGCCTCGGGCCCCACCGAGATGTCGATAACATATTGAAGTGCCGACTCGCCAATAGGGTGGTCCGAGGTTGGAGGTGGACGCGGCTGTTTCGGCTTTGCGCGCCGGAACATGGGGCCCCCACAGAGCCCCCCCGCCCCGCCAACGGCAAACCCGGCGGGGGGGGGCGGGCACCCCCGCATGGCTACCAGCGGGAGCCGAGTGGGGTCCGCGATCCAGACGTAGCGCCTTCTGCCACTTCATCTTGGGGCTCAACAGCGGCTGGCTCGCGCTGACTGGACCTCAAGCGAGCATCACGATTGACGATGTCCGTCACCTGCACGGCTGTCCACGTTCCGCCTCGTGCCGTGGCGATGCCGCGAGCATTCAGCGCCGCAGCGGTCTGGCGCAGCGAGGCTCCTGTCGCGCGGATATCACGGATGATCGGAATGACATTCTCGGCAAAGGCGTCCGCTTGCTGCATGCGAACGGCGAGTGATTTCTTCTGCGCCATTGGGAGGTTCGGGCCACCTAACTTCACGCCACGCGCCTTTGCTGCCGCCAGGGCCTCCTTGGTGCGCTGGCTGATCAGCTCACGCTCCTGCTGGGCGACCGCTGCATAGATGTTCAACATGAAGCTGTCGACCTTGGGGCCAAGCTCTGCAACGATGAACGGAACCCGCTTGGCCATCAGGCCACTGATGAAATGGACATCGCGGCTGAGCCTGTCCAATTTGGCGACAACCACCGGGGCATCGGCTTTGCGAGCGGTGGCAAGCGCCGCCTTGAGCTGCGGTCGCCTGTCGAGGGCGTCGGAGCCCTTGCCGGTTTCGACCTCGACGAACTCGCCGACGACCTCAAACCCCTCGGCCTCGACGAAGCGGGCGATTGACTGGCGCTGGGCATCAAGGCCGAGGCCGCTCTTGCCCTGACGGTCGGTCGAGACGCGAAGATAAGTGATTGCGGGCTTCATCGGCGACTTCCTTGTTGATGTAAGGAATGTATACGCTCGTTTGTAGTTTTTACAAAACTATTTGGGCTGGCAGCAGCAAGGACTTGGCTGACCAAACGCGCCCCATCCCGACCAAACCCGTGGACCGCTTGGTGACGGCAATGATGAAGCCGACGCAGACTGTGACACTGCTCTGCCTACGGATCAGGCCAGTCCCGCGTCATCATAAGTAGGGAGAGTGTCTTCTGGTAGCTGAGGTCGCGGGTGACCTCGCCTGTATACCCGGCTTCCCGAAATTCGGCTTCCCGCTCAATAGCTTCGAAATCTACGAGCCTTGGATCGAAGCTAATAGACGTGAACAAGGAATTGGGATCAATCCTAAGACGGCGGAGCGTCGGCGATGGCTTGTCCTGGCGCCATGACCGCCCAATCAGAAGGAGACGTACCTCCTGCTCATGCCCGAAATAGTCTCGCTTCCATAAAAGTGAGTTCGCGCGACCCTGCACGGTACAGAAGAACCTAGGACCTTGCTCGCCGTTGCATGCGTTCACAATGCGTTGCGAGATTTCTTGGTCCTCCAGATATTCGACCCGGCCAACCACTATGTGGCCGTCCGCGCCGTCAGCATGCCATCCTTCTCCAGCAGCCAACAAACGCCGCACCGTGGTTGTCACGGTCACACCTTCGTCCAACCGATCCGTGTTGCGCCGGCTTTGTGGGTCCAACCTCACACGGGAGTATGCCCTGAGCAAGGTGTCGGAGCCGGGGTTAAGCGACCAGCATTGTGCCCATGCCGGAGCCAGATAGTCCGCCAGTTGTCGCTGGCCCTTGTTTTGGACGAGATTGGTTCCGTCCAGCATGCAAAGCACGGTCGGGTCTTCTCGCGGATCGTCCCATAGCTGTGGTGCGACCAGCGCCATTTCGTTCGACCTCATGGCATCGAGCAGCCGAGCGAGGGGAAATATCCGCCGGACAGGCAGATCAAGATCAGGGATGCGCGCGGCAAATTGAGACGGATCGTCGTTGATCTGAACGAGGTTCATCACATTCCAGCTGCCTGTCGATGCCATCTCATAAATTTAGTTCGATGGATTGTTTTCGCCCCTGGTCCGGCGGCTTCCTAGTGCCTACGGAAACGAGCGGAAACGGCATTCCTCGCGTATTGCCTTTGGCTGGCTGGGAAACGATATGCCTCGCCCTCGCTCCTTTGTGGAAGCCTGCGAGGCTTTTGTAAACGTACTACTGCAGCGTCCCGCCGCCGTCGCGCTTCGGCGCGAACTTTGCCTGCCATTCCTCAAGGCTCAGCTGACCATCGTAGCCCGGCTCCCGCATCGGCTTACGCTGGGTCGTGGCGACTTCGGCTTTGTCAATGATCAGCCCGAGCAGCTTCGCTTTGCCCATGACAGCCGTAACGCCAGCGGCAGGGTTCTTCGTTGCCAGCGCGAGCTTGAACATGAGGTTAAGCTCATCAACCAAGTCGTCGACCGTGATTTCTGACCGCCTTGCGGCGTCGGCTCGCAACTCAGCGATGCGGGCGGCCACCTTAGGCAATCTGACCATCTTCGAGGCCTCAACTTCAGCCGCATTGCCGCGCGCTGTGTAGCCGGCCTTGATATAGGCCCGAGACTGGGGGAGGCCTTCGACGAGGCCGTGGCAAAACTGCTCCTGCCGTGTGTTCAATTTGGTGTGTGGCATGGCGGTTGAAAGTACCACATTGACCAAGTTGGCGCCACATCGACTACGGCCAGTGGGCCTCGTTGCGCAATTGCGCCGTCGGTGCGCCATCGGGGAAAGACAATTGCGCGCATCAATGCGCAATTGATTTTCCTTAGGGCACCTTCGATGATTGCGCACCCTGTTTTGCGCAATTGGTGCGCAATCGAAGTTTGCCCATTGCGCGAGGCCTGAGCCCACTTCATGTGCCGACCTTTCCGGGTCGTTTCATGTCATCCACGTGGAGACCTTCCTGGTCCTTTCGAGTCCCCGGACTACGGTATGTTTCCTTGAAGAGCAGGCCACTCTTGACCCATGTGGCGACCATGTCGCGGCATTGCTTTTCCGTCTTCTTCGCTGCGTGCTTCTGGACCACCTTCCAAGCGGCCCGGCTCGTGGCAGAGCTGGCGGCGGAGTAGAGCTCGCCGTCCCCCGTGCCGGCGTCGATGTCAGTGAGTATCCGGTTTACGAGTTCGTCGGTAAGTCCTTCCCACGTGCCGGGCGCGGCCCACGGTTCGACAGTCTGCACATTGTCGCCGCCAGGATAAAGATCGTTGCCGTTGCCAAGCGCGACGTTGACCAGCCTGAACCACTTCGCTGCGGCCGCAGGCGGTGCGATGTTCACCTTGCCGGCATCCACCCGAACATAGAGCCGCCGGTCAGCAGGGGGCACCCCGAATGTCGCGGCCTCGTCGTCGCTCATTGTCGTCAGAGTATAGACAAGACGTGCGCCGTCCTTGATCGCGCTGGCGCCGCGACCGCGATCTGCATTGCCGGGATTGGCGCTGCCCTTTGCGGTATGGTGCGGCACATCAAGGGCAATATTCATTTCGATGGCAAGGTTGGCAAGAAACTCGATCACTTGGTCCATCAGGCTGTTGTCGTTTTCGCTCAGGCCGTGTGTCTTAACGAAGGGGTCTAGGCAGACAAAGTCGACCTTGCGGCGTTGGACCGTTTGTTTCAGTGCGGCGGCCAGCCCGGCGGTTGTAACCCGTCCTTTGTCGCCGGGGGTCATCAGCTTGCCCGCCTTGCCGCCGGGCGCGGCGAGGAAAAGCCAGCCCTTGACCTCTGCCTCGGAAACGTCGTGGTGGAGCATCGCTGCCTTGACCCGGCGGCGCAGTTCGTCCTTGTCGTCTTCGAGCGAGACCAAGAGAACGCGGCAGCGCTGAAACACATACTCGCCTGTAAGATTGCGTCCTGTGGCCAACGCGAGCGCCTGTGCAACGCGCAACGCGGTCTTGCCCGTTCCGCCGTCGGCAATCAGGGAACTTACGAAGCGGCGGCAGAAGACATTGCCGAGCAGCCATTGGCGGGGCGGAACTGGGTTAGTATCATCGCCCGCGTCCCATTCGCCGAGTATGGTCTCGCGACCTCTGCCGCCCGTCTGACGCGTCCCATCAATTCTCTCCCGCAGGTTCGCCTCGCCATTTTCGCGCAGGATGTCGTTGGCATCACGAGCCATCACGGAGCCTCCGTTCCGGGGACGCTCAATTCGGCATGGATGCCGCGTTGAACTAGCCGTTCGACCAAGGCCGGCGCATGGCACCGACCGGCGGCATCGTCATCCGCCAGCACGGTAACGCAATCGGTATGGCCGGGCACCTGATCCGCCAACGCCGGCAGCCGCGACGCCGATCCAGCCGCCCATGCGCCAAGCCCGGTCGCCTGATGTGCCGAAAGCGCATCCTCGATCCCCTCGGTAAGGATCAGCCCGAGCAAGTCGTTCGGTGGCGCCAAGATGAGTGGTGCACCCTTCGAGCGCCCGATCATGATTTTTGCCGGCTCTTCCGCCTTGCCGCTGCCGTCTGGACGGAGCCGCGTTAGATGCACGCCGGCTAGCCCTTTCTCGGCGAGATAGAGCCGACCCGGTTCGGGTTCTTCGGCCATCCCGAAAGCGGCGATCAGGGCTGGCGGATAGTGGCCGCGAGCCGGAAGGAACCCGAGTGTCGGCGGCAGCGGACAAGATATCGCACGGACCTTGCGCAGATAGTGTTCGGCTGGCGTACCTCCGATTGCCTGTCGCACGGACCATAGCCACAAGGCTTTCTGGTGCTGCTTGATCGCCGTTTCCGCGTCGTGAACCGCGAATGCTTTACGGGCGCGAAGCATCGCTGCCCGTGTGGCTGCATCGATTTCAACCCTCTGGTGTTGGCGGACGTAGCCATGTTCGCCACAGCGGGCGCAATAGTACGAAATGAAACCCGGCTCAGACCAAAGCCGAAGGACCGGACGGCTCCTGTTGCGCGGTTCACGGCAATGTGGGCCGCAGAGCGGGCAGGCCACATCGGCGACGTTACGGTCGTGCATCAACCCGCGCAATTCGGCATAGCCGGGCAGGCCGCTCATCGCACCCTCCATTGCGGCACGGCGAAACCGGACGGCAAGGCAACAAGGCGATGGTCGCGCCGCCAAGCGCGGACTGCAGCAGCTTCGATAGGACGCCCATCGCGCGCCACAGGCGTGAGCGATGTCGCTGGGTTCACCGGCGCCAGACCAAGCGCGGCACGGCGAACATTCAGTGCGAAAAAGCTCGCCGCTGTTGATCGATGAATGACGTGGTGGGGCTCGCCATCATCAGGACCAAGGAGAGGTTGGTCGTCTGGTGCGCGCATGGTTCGCGTCCCTCTTGCATAGGGGGGCAATTGACCTGCGCTTCAAACGGAGAGTAGTTTCGGGCCGTCCTACTGGCTTCAAACCAACCTTCGCCCGCCGAGCAGAGGTTTGCCCGGCGGGTTTTAGGCTGCGCGGGTTGGCAGTTCGGCGGTCGAGGCCATAGGGGCTGTCAGACGGTTCGTGATCCATTCGTCGAGCAGCTCGGGCTCGTAGTAGACGTTGTTACCCAGCTTGCGGAACTGCGGGCCGCCGCCCTTGACGCGCAAATTGCGCAGCGTCACCGGCGAGCGGGTCACCCCCTTTTCGCGTAGGTACTGAGACGCCTGCTTTGGGTTCAGCAGTGTCATGGCTCACTCCCGTATTAACTGGAGCCCCTCGTGGGGAGGGCGCTTCGGTTGCGACAAATGATCGGGAGTGATGTTGAAATGACTTCAGGGTACGCCGCACGTGGGTAAGCGAAATTTACTTTAACCCTTTGGTTCGAAGCGCTTTTTTGCGATATGCAATGATGGTTTCCACCGTAATCGGGTCGCTATTCCCCTTCCGGATTTCGGCTTCCTCCAAGACAGCCAGCACAAAAACGACATACGGGCTCAATTTGCCAGGGTGGATTTCACCGCCTTTGCGCACCGTTTGATACTGGCGGGCCGTAGCTCGCATGCCAAAATGGCGTGCGAAAATCTTCGCAAGGTGTTCGCCCACCAGCCACTCAGTCGCGCTTTCCGGTCCATGCGGGTTGAGCAACCACCGCAATGGCCTTTGGGCGGGGGGTAGCTTATGCCATCTACGTTTGCCTAGCGTCCGATACGGTCCACGAAGCCCACTGAACGCCTCAAAGATTCCATACCAGAACAGCGCGCGGTCGAGTTTGTGTCGCAGTTTGCTCCGGTCGAGCCGCACGGCGGCTGACTTAGACGACGCCACCGCCGCAACAATTCGGTCGACCGCTTCAGCCGAAAAGTGTGCTGGATACTTCAGCTGGTCTTCCACCTTGCTGGTAGGCAGCCGAAGCCGTGCCGCACCTACGGCCTCTAACTGGTCCTTCGACCACCGGGGAAATCCCGCCCTGGATATCCATTGGCCCGTGTACGCTTCATCCCCGCTCATTCGGTTCGATTTCTCATAGGCAGCACCTTGCCAGGTTTCTTTCCAGCAAGCGCCGCAGCGATAGGCGTCACGGCGCGGTCCGCCGCCTGCCGCAGCGGATCGTGCTGGAAATGCGCATAGATCGCAGTCGAGCGGTGGTCCTTATGCCCGAGGATCGCGCCGGTCATCGCCAGCGTCTCTCCGAACGATACGGCGGCTGAGCCCAACGTGTGCCTCAATGTGTGCGGCGTCACGCCAGGCAGCTTCGCCTTCTTCACGATTTTCGCCCAAATACGCTTCGTCCCCTGAAAGAAGCTTTTGCCGGAAGTGGCCGGAAACACCCAGGGGCTCAATCGATCTGGTTGATCGCTATCTGCGTAGCGCGGCAGGCTAGTAAGCAGTGCCATCGCTGCCGACGAGAGGGGTCGCACGCTCTTGCCGGTCTTCGTCGCATCGAGGATCAGGCACCCCCGCTGTAGGTCAACCTCTGACCATTTGAGACCGGCGACCTCATCGCGCCGGCAACCAGTAAGGGCCCACAACCGTGCTATGCTCAGAGCCTTGGGGTTGACGCCCTCTTTCTCCAGTTCGTCGAGTGCAGCACCGAACCGTTTGATTTCGTCAAGCGACAGAAAGCGGTCGCGTCTGTTGTCAACTTTGTTGATCGAAGCGGTCGCCACCGGATTGCTTGCGGCCAGCCCACGCTTCATCGCGAACGTGAAGAGCGTGGAGAGGTCGCGTGCCACCTTGCGCGCTGCGCCCGCGCCGCCCCTTACGACGACGCGGCGGCGCGGACCGATCTTTTCGTCCTTAGCGGTCTTACCTGTCGTGATAGCCTTGACCATGGTCTCGACATCAGCTGGCGTCACCTCGGAAATGCGCTTCTGGCCGATCAGCGGCACGACATGATGGCGAACCGCATTCAGCATCCACTGCTTGGAACGCGCGTTGCGCACCTGACCGAGGCGTTTGCCCCGCAGGATCGTGCCGCCGTCCTTCTCGTATAGGTCGACAAGATCTGCGATCTTGTTTTCGGCCCGCCTGGCCTTCTTCTCGGCTACCGGGTCTTTGCCCTTGTCGACGTCGGCCAGCGTCTCCTTCGCCCACTCGCGAGCTTGGGTCGCGGTGTGAGCGGTCGTGGTACCGAGCGTCTCGCGTTTCTTGGGCGTGTTGCGTCCGCCCGGATGAGGTCGGTACTCCACTTGCCAGCGCTTTGTGCCGTCCGACGAAACTTGGATGGCAAAGCCCGGCAGCTCGGTATCGAAGACACGGTAGCGCTTATCGGTCACTTTGAGGCCGTCGACGCTCATTTTGGTAAGCTTCAGTTTCACGGGGTGCCTTTCATTTCCGGGTCGCCACCGGGTCGTCACCATCGCAAGATCGGCGGGTATCCTCCTCATACCCGCGAGTGACACAAAACGCAATGAAAGGCGATACTTAGATACTTTGAGGTGATCGCGAGAAATCCGCAGAAACGCGCAATTCCAGCCTTCACACGGGTGGGGTCGCAGGTTCAATCCCTGCATCGCCCACCATTTTCCTCAAAGGTTTTCATCCTTACCTCCACCTTGCCGTCCAGTTGGCGACGGCCCTGCGAATCGCAGCCTGTGCAAGCCGGGTCGGGCACGTGTTGCGGCAAGGCGGAACAAATCAGCCCGCCAGCGAGTTTCCTTCCGTCGAAACTTGAGGGAAAACCATGTCCAGATTTCTGCTGGCGACCGGCGTCGCCGTTCTCCTAGCCGCCGGCCCGGCTCTGGCGGCGGACGAGAAGCCGCTGCCGCCGGCCAATGCCAAGAAACTGTCGGAGATCATCGCCAAGGTCGAGCAGCGCGATGGCTTCCGTTACATCAAGGAGATCGACTGGGACAGCGGCGCCTACACCGTCACCTACTACACGTCTGACAAGGCCAAGGTCGAAATCACCTACGATCCCGTGACGGCCGAGCCCAAATAGGGTTTTTCCAGAGACATCCGCGGTTCGAGGCGGCGCCCCGTTTCCCGGGGCGTTCTCAATGACCAACCGTCTCGCCCAGAAATGTCCATCCTGGGATAGGACCCAAAATGTCCATCCTGGGATATGATATGTGTGCAATCCTGTTGGCTTGGGGGCACGCATGCGATCTTCCGTTCGAACCGATGTCTTGCTGTTGCTCGCCATCATGCTGGCCGGCGGCGTGCTTGGGGCCGCTCCGGCACGGGCCGACGGGCCGTCCTTCGACTGCGCCAAGGCAAGTCTACCGGCGGAAAAGGCGATCTGCGCCGATCCGCAGCTCTCGGCCATCGATCTGCTGGTCTCCAAGGCGTTCAAGGGTTTCGAGCCGGCGTTCGGCGGCGACAAGCGCAAGATCGCCCGCGGGCTGATCGCCGACCGCAATGCCTGCAAGAGCGACACCGCCTGCATCGTCAGCGCGCAGAACAACGCATTGCAGACCTATGGCAATGCCCCGTCATGGGTGCAGGATTACAACATCGCGCTGATCGGCAAAAAGGCGCTGGAGGCCGCCTCGCGGAACCCTGGAGGGACGGATCAGCCCCTGCCCTCGGCAATCGGACAATGCGCCTCCACGCATATCAAGACGCTTACCGCGCGGCTTGGCGACGATCCGCTGGAAACGGCCAGTCCCGAGGCCGGCAGCGCCGCGACATTCACGAATGGCGGCACGGCCGTCTCCTATGATCGTGAGCCAGGCCTGGCCGCCTCGAAGGTCGGCGACGCGGCAATCATGTGCCTGATCTCAATTCCGCGCGATTGCCCCGAGGGCGACGATCGCGGCCGGCTCTACTACGGCATCGATCTCGCCATCAAAGGTTCATGGGCGCTGCCTGATTCGCAGCATCTGTGCGGTGGCGCCTGAGCCGCCTCCCTGCCGAGATACCCCGCCTGCGCTTGCATCAGCCCCGCTTTGATGGCTGACTGGAACGGTTGACTGCGCCGCATGGGGGATGGGCATGGCGACGGCGAGGCACATAGTGAAGCGTATCCTGATGATGCTTGCCGGCTATCTCGTCGCCGTACTGGTCGGCCTGGTCGCCGTGGCGGCGATCTACGCCGCGCTCAGTTCCTTGCCCAATGCGCCGGCGTATTTCGATGTCATGGGCGTCACGCCGATCGCGGCCCTGGTGGTGCCGCCGCTCGGCATGTTCATCTACTTCCTGACGATTGTCGTGACCGGAGCGCAGACGCTTGTCTTCGCGCTGATCGCCGAGTTCTTCTCGCTGCGCAACGCCCTGTTGCACATGTTCTTCGCCGCCGCGGCCGCGGCGGGCGGCTTCTTCCTGATCTGGCCGAGTACGGCGGAAGAGATGGATGCCGGGCGTTGGGCCGACATCGGCATCATAGCTGGCGCCGGCCCTGTCGCCGGACTGGTCTACTGGCTGATCGCCGGGCGGGATGCCGGCTTCCGGCGGCCGCTGTCACCCGATCAATAAAGGAGTTGAGGCGGCTAAACGTTCAGACGTTGCGCTGCCTCTGGATGCCGCAAACTGCTTTGCTCAACTCGACGGTGAACGCACTGCCTCGGTGGCGTCCAATGCCTGCTTCAGCCGCGAGTCGCGGTCGTAGACGTCGCCGAAATACTCGACCTTGCCGGACATGTCCGGCCATGCGGTGAAATAGGCGACATAGACCGGGATCTTGCGTGTCACGTTCTCTGTCGAATGCCCATGCTTCAGCTTTTCCGCGATATAGTCCACCGAGGTGCCGAGCACCGCCGCCGCCATGCCGCGCGGATCCTGCAGCCGCACGCAGCCATGGCTGAGCGCGCGCATGTCCTGCTTGAAGAACGACTTCTGCGGCGTGTCGTGCATGTAGATTGCATGCTTGTTGGGGAACAGGATCTTCAGTTCGCCCAGCGCATTGGCCTCGCTCGGCTGCTGGCGCACGCTGTAGGGAATGTTGGCGCCATAGGCGCCCCAGTTGACCGCCGACGACGGGATGCGGTTGCCGCGCGAGTCGGTCACCTCGTAGCCGGCCCGGTCGAGATAGCCTGGATCGCTGCGCAATCTGGGCAGCATTTCGTTGACGATGATCGACTGCGGCACCCCCCAATAGGGATGAAAGTCGACCTGCTTGATCTGGTCGTAGAAGAAAGCGGTCTGGTTGGTGGTTCGACCGACGACCACACGTGTCTTCAGCTTTTCCTCGCCATTGTCGATATAGCTGGCGGTGAAGGCCGGCTGGTTGATGAAGACGCGCGGACTGCCGAGGTCGGAAGGCAGCCAGCGCAGTTCCTCCAGCGCCACTTCCACCTTCAATAGCCTGTCGGCCTTGGATGTCCCGGCCAGCGACGCGACGGTGCGCGGCCCGATGACGCCGTCGCCCTTCATGCCTGCCTTCTGCTGCACAGCCTTGATGACCGGAACCAGTTCGGGAACGTAGACTTCACTGGTCGCCAGCCTGGACAGGACCTCGCCATAGGCGCCGCCCATCTCGTCATCGAGATTGCGCGCGATCAGCATCAGCAGCTTCGGCAGTTCTGGGCTGGTCTCGCCCGGTTTCAGCAACAGCTTGGGATCGACGACGATTTCGTTCTCGGCGCTTGCCTGCAGGGCTTCCAGTTCGACGCGCAGCGCCTGGTACTCCGGATTCTGCGGATGTCGCGATTCGAGGTAGGTGCGCACTTCCTGGGTGTGAGCCAGCGTTTTCAGCGCGCCTTGCAGGTCGAGCGGCTTGGCCGGGAAATCATAGTAGCCGGTCATGCGGTTGGGCTCGACACGGCCATTCTGGGCATCATGGGCATAGCGCAGCACGCGCGCCGACAGGGCCATTTCGAAACGGACGAGGTCCTTCAGCCGCGCGGCGGCGTCGGCCGTTGACGAGTCGGCGGCGGGCACGTCGACGGCATAGTCGGCGGGCGTAAGGCCGTAGCTCGCTGCCTCGCCGAGCACCCGCACCGCATCCTGCGCGCGGCTGTTGAGGCTGGTTCCGCTTACCCAGATGAAATCCGGATTGGCCGAGTAGTAGGCGATCAGCGCCTTGGCGATGTCGGGCTCGGCGTAGAGTTCGTAGTCGCTCAGGCTGGCAATCGCATCACGAAAAGCAGCGCCGGTCGCTGATGGAACGAAAGCGGCGTCCTGCGGTGCCGCCGGCTGCGGCGCTGCCGTCAGCGCCGAGAAATCGATTCGGACCAGGCGATCGGCCTTGTAGGTGTAGTAGGACGGACCGCTGATTTTCACACCGCCACCACCGGCAGGTATTTTCGGCTTGTGCTTCGGAGGAGGTGGTGGAAACTCACCTTGGGGCGCATGTCGGATGCCGCCCCCGAAAAGCATCTCGAAAAGCCCTTGCGCTCCCGCCTGAGGCACACCGAGGGCTAGCGTTGCCGTAATCGCCATCAGCGGCATCACGGCTGCTTTGTTTCCGAGGAATTTCATGGATCACCCGCTCCGGTCGCAACCGGTTCCCGTTCCGCACCGTTAGACGATCTCGCTCACCGCATGGCGGATGTAAGACGCGACTATACCGATTCATACTGATTTCGTTAAGCTTCCATAAATTTCGGAGCGCCTGTTGCAGAACGGTTTCACAACCTCGTGACGGCCGGAACGGATGCGGTTACGCTCCGGCGGGGGAAATCCATGGGCGATCAGGCGTTGGCGTCACCGTTGACGGTCAGCGCGGCGCCGGTGACGAAACGGCCTCCCGGGCCGTGACAAACGCCGGCTGTTGTGCTCGAAATTCGACCTGCCAGCAAACCACCTGGCCGGGAGGGACGACACGGTGAAAAAGGGTTATCGCGAACTGCTGGACGAGGCCAACGCCGAGATCGAAGTGGTGTCGCCCGAGGAAGCAGCGGGTTTGCTCGAGGACGAAGGCACCATCTTCATTGATCTGCGCGACCCGCGCGAAGTGGATCGCGACGGCAGGATTCCCGGTGCCATGCATGTCACCCGCGGCATGCTGGAGTTCTGGATCGATCCGGAAAGCCCCTACCACAAGCCGTTCTTCGCTTCGGGAAAGAGTTTCGTTTTCTTCTGCGCCGGCGGCTGGCGCTCGGCGCTGGCCACCAAGACAGCGCAGGACATGGGGCTTTCGCCGGTCAAGCACATCCTTGGCGGCTATACGGCCTGGAAGGCGGCCGGACTGCCGGTCGAGCCCGGCGACAAGAAGAAGTAATCTTGATTGCCGCTAGTGAAGCAGCGACGGCTCGCGGTGCGAAGCCACGAAGCCGACGGCACGTTCGACCACACCCCTGTCGGCGAGGATGCGGCGGTGGCCGAGCCCGTCGGCCCAGTAGAGCCGCACATGGCCGCCAGCGCCGGCATAGCGCTTGGCATGATCGGCCGAGACCTCACGGTCGTCCGGCGCGTGGATGACCAGGGTCGGCACCGGCGCATGGGCGAGCTGGCGGTCGCCGGTGAATTCATGCAGCGGCCGGCCGGAAAGGTGTTCGACACGGTCCGCCATGGCGGCCTGCGAGCGCGGCCCGACATTGAGCATGCGGCTGAAGTCGGCGAAGATTGCCGGCAGCGAACTCGGCGCCGCGATCAGGACCAGCCGTCCGGCCGCCAGCGGCGGGATGTTCCTGACTGAACCAGCGATGGCGTTGGCGGCGACGGCGCCGCCGAAGGAATGGCCAACCGCCGCGGCGAACGGACCGAACCATTCGCCGGCAACGCGCACGGCATCCACGGCATTGACCATGTTCAACCGCCGGCCCAGCGACTGGCCATGGCCCGGCAGATCAAGCGAAGCAACCCTGTAGCCGGCGGCGCGATACCCTTCGATCAATGCACGCATGTATTCGGTGCGCGAACGCCAGCCGTGGACGACAAGCACGGTGCCGGCAACCGCCCTGCCCGGTTCCGGCCGGAACTCGTGCACCATGATGCAGCCGGTGGCAGTCTTCAGCCGATGATGCCGCGCCCCGGCCATGAATTCCGCGGCGCGGTCGACGGCGCGGCGTTCGCCGTCGGTCAGCGCCTTGGCATTCGGCGTGCGGCAGAACAGTTCGAAAGCCGCGCGGCCGGTCAGGCGCGGCGCAATATGTTCGGCCGCACCAAACACCCCCCGGATGACCTTCAGCCCGATTGATGCCATAGTGGGAATCCATCCATACGTTCAAGCATGAACATAATAGTTCAAAGATGAACAATAAACAAGACCTACCCTGGGACAACCCGCGTTTTCGCAACTGGGTCGCGGTGGCGCGCGCCTGCCATGTGCTGGAGCGCACGCTGGCGGTGAAGCTCGCGCCGCTCGACCTGAAGCCGGCGCAGCTCGATGTGCTGATGAACCTCTATCGCCACCCCGACATGTCGCAGCACGACCTTGCCCGCAAGCTGCTCGTCGGCCGCTCCAACATCACCATGCTGCTGCCGCAGCTGGAGGCGCGTGGCCTGCTGCGTCGCGAAGGCGATGAGAAGGACAAGCGCATCCTGCGGCTCGCCCTGACGGAAGCCGGCGAGGCGCTGCTGATGCAGGCGCTGAAAGTGCATATGGCGCTGATCGAAAAGGCGATGAGCCAGTCGACACCGGAGCAATGCGATATGATCGGCGATCAGATGCGCAAGATCTATGAGGTGCTGAACGAGGCGTGACCTCAGTCTCGGCCACGCCGTCAGCCTACCACATCGTCTTTTTCGCCCGCTCCGGCCATTCCCTGTCGTAGGTCTCGCCGTTGATGTTCTTGCGGCTGGTTATTTCGAGGATTTGTCCAGGTGTCGGCAACGACTTCGGATAGACATGCCTCGCCGGGTTCCAGAGCTCGGAACGGACGATGGCGCGGGCACACTGGAAATAAACCGAATCGACGCTGATGACGGTCACCGAGCGCGCCGGCTTGCCATCGACCGTGAACGACGCGCAGAGCGCTGCATCCGTGGTGATATGGGCGCGACCGTTGATGCGCAGCGTCGTGCCCGAGCCCGGCACCAGAAACAGCAGGCCGACGCGCGGATCGCGAATGATGTTCTTCAGCGAATCGGCGCGGTTGTTGCCGCGCCGGTCCGGCATCATCAGCGTTTTCGAGTCAAGGATGCGCACGAAACCGGCGAGATCGCCGCGCGGCGAACAGTCCAGCCCCTCCGGCCCACTGGTCGCCAGGGCGACGAAGGGCGAGGCTTCGATGAAGGCGGCATACTCGGGAATCACATGGTCGAGTTCCTTGACCAGCGAGGTTTCGCCGGGCAATCCGTAAAGGGCCTCGAGCTCTTCGACCGTGGTGATGACGGACATCTTTTCGTCTCCGCATTTCCGCCGCCCTTACTCCCGATGGGTGACGTTTTCACGACGCCGGCTTGCCGCAGCTAGCGATCCCGGCTCAAGCCTTTTTCCGCGAGCTCGGCGAGATAGGCATTCCAGCGCGCGTCCTTCTCGTGGCCGAGCGTGTGCAGGTAGTTCCAGGTGAAGATGCCGGTGTCGTGGAAGTCATCGAAGGTGATGCGCACCGCGTAGTTGCCGACCGGCTCGATCTTGAGGATCGCCACATTGCGCTTGCCGGGAACCGTTACGCGCTGTTCGGGCGAATGGCCTTGCACCTCGGCCGAGGGCGAGGCGACGCGCAACAGTTCCGCCGGCAGTTCGAACGGATGATGATCGGGAAAGGTCACCGAGAGCAGTCGGCGGTCTTTTGAGACCCGAAGTTCCTTGGGGGCGGTCATGATGTTCGTTCCCTTGGCAATCCACCCTTCCCTACGCTGCTTCGCCAAACGGGAAAAGGCGGTTTGAGGTAAGCCGACATGCGATGTCGGCCAGGGAATGTTACCAAAGATCGAGAAACGGTATCTTGAATGGCGGGCCGGATCGTATCACATAGCGGTATATAACGAAGCCGTTCACGGCCACGGGAAGCGCTTGAAGCATGGATATGATCGACCCCTTCGGTCGCACGATCAGTTATCTCAGGGTGTCGGTCACCGACCGCTGCGATTTCCGTTGCACCTATTGCATGGCCGAGGACATGGCCTTCCTGCCCAAAAAGGACTTGCTTTCTCTGGAAGAGCTCGACCGGCTGTGCGGCGTCTTCATCGAAAAGGGCGTCAGGAAATTGCGCCTCACCGGTGGTGAGCCGCTGGTTCGCAAGAACATTATGCACCTCGTGCGCCAGTTGTCGCGACATCTCGAAAGCGGCGCGCTGGAAGAACTGACGCTGACCACCAACGGTTCGCAGCTTTCGCGCTTTGCAGCCGAGCTCGCCGATTTCGGGGTCAAGCGCATCAACGTTTCGCTGGACACGCTTGACGCCGACAAGTTCCACAAGATCACCCGCTGGGGTCATCTCGGCAAGGTCCTGGAGGGCATCGATGCCGCGCAGGCGGCCGGGCTGAAGGTCAAGCTCAACGCGGTGGCGCTGAAGGATTTCAACGACGCCGAACTGCCCGACATGATGCGCTGGGCGCATGGCCGAGGCATGGATCTGACGGTCATCGAAACCATGCCGATGGGCGAGATCGACGCGGACCGCACCGACCAGTATTTGCCGCTGTCGCTGCTGCGCGCTTCGCTTGAACGCCAGTTCACGCTGACCGACATTCCCTTCAAGACAGGCGGCCCGGCCCGCTATGTCCACGTCGCCGAAACCGGCGGCCGGCTCGGCTTCATCACGCCGATGACCCACAATTTCTGCGAAAGCTGCAACCGCGTCCGGCTGACCTGCACGGGCACGCTCTATATGTGCCTCGGGCAGGAGGATGCGGCTGACCTGCGCGCGCCCTTGCGCGCGTCCGAAGGCAACGAACTGGTCGCCGCCGCCATCGACGAAGCCATCGGCCGCAAGCCGAAAGGCCATGACTTCATCATCGACCGCCGCACCAGCCGCCCCTCCGTTTCGCGGCATATGAGCGTTACGGGCGGCTGATCTTTTCGAGAAATTCATGCAAGATCGCCTCTCGGTCATTGGCTCCGAGGCGAGATATGCAGAGGCGTTCCTCATTCCTGGCGGTTGTAGCAATCATTGCGGCGACCACCGCAGTCGCCGCCCCATTCACCTATGTGAATGAGCGCTTCGGCACCGTCTGCACTTTTCCCGACGAGGTCTTCACCGATCGCCAGCCTGAGCCCGACAATGGCGACGGGCAGGAATGGCTCAGTGCCGATGGCGCCAGCCTGATCTGTTCGGGCATCCTCAACATCGACGACGACACGCCGAAGGGTTTCGTCGCGGCGGAGAAAGCCAGCAAGGAGCCGGGCTACGAGATTACCTACAGCAAGGCCGGCAAGGACTGGGCCGTGCTGTCGGGCTTGAAGGATGGAAAGATCTTTTACGAGCGCCGCCTCTTCGGCAGGGATGGTGTCATTCGCACCGTATGGCTCGAATACCCGCCTGCCGTGAAGTCGAAGTACGATCGGCTTGTCGCGGCCATAGCGGGCAGTCTCAAGGCGCACTGAACATTTCGGCCACACATCGACAATATTGCCGAACACGGGCGCCGGCCGGATTTACCGTCGGCCTGTTGCGCCCTAAGCCTGCCCGTCGCGATTTTCGCTTCTCGGGGGATTAAAATATGCGCAAACTCATTCTTTCTCTTGCCTTGCTTGGCCTCGCGGCCATGCCAGCCGCAGCCCAGTCGATTGGCGGCACCTACACGGTCGCCGGTACCAACTTCGACGGCTCGACCTATGGCGGTGAAGCCACCATCACGCTGACCAGCCAGACGACCTGCACGATCCACTGGGAGACGGGCGGCTCGTCTTCCGACGGCATCTGCATGCGCAACGATGATGCCTTCTCAGCCGGCTATGTCATGGACAAGGACATCGGCCTCGTCGTCTACAAGGTGATGGAAGACGGTTCGCTGCACGGTCTGTGGACGATCGCCGGCAAGGACGGCAATGGCACCGAGGTGCTGACGCCAAAGAAGTAAATTCTACTCTTATCGAAGGGTTTTGTGGGCCGCGGCTAGGTCCGTGGCCCAGTCCTTTGCCATTGCTGTTTCAGGCCCGGCTGCTACAGGCTTGCTGCAAAGCAGAACCGGTAGTTGTCTTGCCCCTTTCTCCAAATCTTCGCGGCGCATTGCTCATGGTGGTGGCGATGGCCGGCTTCACCCTCAACGACGCCATTACCAAATACTCGTCGCAATCGATGAACATGGCGCAAGTCATGTTGGTCAGAGGAGCATTTGCTACCCTTTTCGTCGGCTCGCTTGCCTGGCAGCGCGGTGCTCTTGTCCGGTTGCGCTCGATGCTGGACCCGCTGGTGGCGCTGCGCGTCCTCAGCGAAGCCGGCGGCACGGTGACGTTTCTGATCGCGCTCGCCCATCTGCCCATCGCCAGCGTCTCGGCAGTGCTGCAGGCGCTGCCGCTGGCGGTGACGATGGGCGCGGCGCTCGTCTTCGGCGAAGATGTCGGCTGGCGGCGCTGGTTGGCCATCGCCCTCGGATTTGTCGGCGTTCTGGTCATCGTGCGGCCGGGCTTCGAAGGGTTCAGCGCATATTCCCTGGTCGCGTTGGCCTGCGTCGCATGTTGCGCGGTGCGCGATCTCGCCACCAAGAGGATTCCCAAGGCTATCCCGACCCTTCTGGTTTCGACCGCGACCGCACTTGCCATGACCATCGTCGGCGCGGTGCTGTTGTCGCCGATGGGCGGCTGGACACCGATGGCAGGGAAAAGCACGGCCTTGCTGGCGCTCGCCGCCGTGCTCGTGCTCATCGGCTACCAGTCCATCATCATGGCGATGCGGGTGGGCGACATCTCCTTCATCGCACCGTTCCGCTATACCGCCCTGATCTGGTCGATCCTGCTTGGCCTCTTCATCTTCGCCGACATTCCGGACCTGCCGATGGTCATCGGCGCCACCATCATCATCGGCTCCGGCCTTTATGCACTCTACCGCGAGCGGATCGTCGGCCGGCGAAAGATCGTCGCCGAAAGCACCGGGCCGACTATGGTCCCGGACGGAATCTAGCCGGCTCCTAGAAGGTTCTTGTGATTCCCGACGGCTGGCGTACAGGCTCCATGGCATGAAGCGAGATATTGTGGGGATCATTCTGGCCGGTGGCCAATCAAGACGGATGGGCGGTGGCGACAAGAGCCTTTTGCCGCTCGGCAGCGGCTGCCTGCTCGACCAGGTCATCTTGCGTCTTGCCCCGCAGGTGGGGCCGCTGGCACTCAGCGCCAATGGCGACCCGGCGCGCTTCTCCCGCTTTGGACTGCCGGTGCTTGCCGACACGGTCACCGGCTTTGCCGGGCCGCTTGCCGGGATCCTGACCGGCCTCGAATGGGCCATCGCCAACACCGCTTGCGAGGCAATCGTCACCGCTGCCGGCGACACGCCGTTCCTGCCGCCGGATCTTGTCGACCGGCTGGCGGCAGCCATCGACCAACGCCCCGGTTCGATTGCCGTTGCCTGCTCGGCCGGCAAGCGGCACCCGACCTTCACGCTCTGGCCGACGGGCTGTCGCGACGCCTTGCGGCGCTTTCTGGTCGACGAGGACAACAGGCGGGTTTCGGCCTTCATCGAGCGGCATGATTTTGCGGACGTGAAATTCCCCGTTCCGCAATCCGCCGGCCAACCGATCGACCCTTTCTTCAATATCAACGAGCCTGATGATCTTGTCCGGGCCGAGCGTCTGTTGCAGAGCATGAAACCATGAACAGACGCGTCTTCGGCATCACCGGCTGGAAGAACTCCGGCAAGACGACATTGACCGAGAAACTGGTCAGCGAGCTTGTCCGGCGCGGCTGGAAGGTGTCGACGGTGAAACATGCCCATCATGACTTCGACATCGACAAGCCTGGGGCCGACAGCTTTCGTCACCGGCAGGCCGGAGCCATGGAAGTCGCGATCGTCTCCGGCGTTCGCTGGGCGCTGATGCACGAACTGCGCGGCGAGGATGAGCCGACGCTGGAGGCGGTTCTGTCGCGGCTCGCGCCGTGCGACATCGTGCTGGTCGAGGGCTACAAGCGCGAGGCCCACCGCAAGATAGAAACCCGCCGTCGGGAAGCGAAGGACCGGACACCGCTTTCGGCAAGTGATCCCGCCATCGTCGCCGTAGCAGCCGACTTCACGACGGAGGGCGAAAGCCTGCCGGTATTCGATCTCGACGATACACAGTCGATAGCCGACTTCATCGAGCGCGCCACCGGTCTCGTTGCTTGAGAGGTAACGCAGCGGCAGAATAGCATTGCCTATTTTTGTGGTTTTGCAGTTGCTTTTTTCTTGGAAAGAGTGGGAGTATCGCCTCGGCGGGCGGTCAAAAGCACCGCCCCACAGAGCCGTTTCGGAACGACGGCCGGGACATAAAGAGAGGACTATCATGCGTATTGCACTGCGTATCGCGCTTGCCGCATCGGCTGCGCTGCTGACGCTCGGCGTAGCCCAGGCCCAGGAGAAGACCCTGAGGATCGGTACCGAAGGCGCCTACCCGCCATTCAACAACCTGACTTCCGATGGCCAGCTTGTCGGCTTCGACATCGACATCGCCAAGGCGCTTTGCGATGAAATGAAGGTCAAGTGCACCTTCGTCGCCCAGGATTGGGACGGCATCATTCCAGCGCTCCAGGCCGGCAAGTTCGACGCCATCGTCGCCTCGATGTCGATCACGCCGGAGCGCAAGGAGAAGGTCGACTTCACCCATAAATACTACAACACGCCGTCGGCGCTCGCCGTGCCGAAGGACAGCACGCTGAAGGGCGTGACCAAGGAAGATCTCGCCGGCAAGACCGTCGGCGTCGCCACCACGACCACGCATTTCAACTATGCCACGAAGACCTTCACCGACAGCACCGTGAAGGGATATCCGAGCAGCCCCGAAGAGCAGGCAGATCTTGCCAATGGTCGCCTCGACGCCATCGAGGACGATATCGTCGTGCTGCAGCAGTGGCTGGATTCGCCTGATGGCGCCTGCTGCAAGATTCTCGGCCAGCCGTCGCCGCAACCGGTCGAGATCTTCGGGCCGGGCGCCGGCATTGCCGTGCGCAAGGGCGAGACCGACCTGGTCAACAAGCTCAATGCCGCCATCGACGCCATCCGCGCCAACGGAAAATACAAGGAAATCAACGACAAGTACTTCAAGTTCGACGTCTTCGGCGCCGAGTCCTGATAGACAGGATCAAGACGGCGGGGAAATTCCCCGCCGTCTTTCCATTCATCTTGGTAGCGCCGTGGGGATAAGACCTGTCAATGCCAGCCCAAAGCATATGGACACTTCTCAGTTGGGGACCTGATGGCTGGCTTGACGATATCGCTTATGGCGTCATTGTAACGGTTCTTCTTGCGCTGGCGACGCTTCCCATCGGTTTGACGATTGGCTTTTTTGTCGCGCTGGGCAAGCAGTCCGAAGAGCCTTCGCTGCGGCTGGCCGCCAACATCTACACCACGGTCTTTCGTGGCCTGCCGGAACTGGTGACGCTTTTCCTGTTCTTCTTCGGCATGCCGATCCTGCTGCAACACCTCATCCGATATTTCCGCCCCGAAGCGACCATCGACGTCAACAGCTTCTTCGCCGGGATGATCGTGCTCGCCCTGATCTTCTCTTCCTACGCCAGCGAGGTTTTCCTTTCGGCCTTTCGCGCGATCCCGAAGGGGCAATATGAGGGTGGCTATTCCATTGGCCTGTCCAAATGGCAGACGATGCGCAAGGTGATCTTGCCGCAATTGCTTCGCATCGCGTTCCCCGGCCTGGAAAACTGCTGGCTCAGCCTGCTCAAGGACACCTCGCTTGTCTCGGTCGTCGGTCTCGCGGAGACGTTGCGCAATGCCGGTGTGGCGGCTCGCGTTACCAAGCACTCGTTCCTGTTCTACAGCCTGGCGGCTCTGGTCTTTCTCGGTCTGGCAGTTGTGTCGTCCTTCGCCACCGGTGCCATTTTGCGCTCGCTCGGCAAACGAGAGGCACAACGATGAGTGCTACAGCCGCCATGGTCGAACGGCCGCCACCGCGAGCGCGCGGCTGGCCGCGCCGGCGCATCATCGGCTATGCGCTGGTCTGCCTGTGGGTAGCCTTTGGCCTTGGTATCGTCAGCTACCTTTTCCTTGCCTGGAACGCCGCCTTCTTCGCCAAATACGCGCCGGCCTATCTGCAGGGACTCGGCGTCACCCTGTCGCTGGTTGCCATTTCGATGGTGCTTGGCGCGGTTCTGTCTATGCCGGTTGCCTATGGACGCATGTCCAGGAACCGGATTCTGTCCGGGCTCGCCTATTGTTACGTCTACTTCTTCCGCGGCACGCCGCTGCTGGTTCAGACGTTTCTGGTCTACTACGGGCTGGGCTCGTTCAGACCGCAACTCCAGATGGTCGGGCTCTGGGATTTTTTCAAAGACGCCTTCAACTGCGGTGTCTTCGCCTTTGCGCTCAACACGGCCGCCTACCAGGCCGAGATTCTGCGCGGCGCCATTGAGAGCGTGCCCAAGGGCCAATGGGAAGGCGCAGCTTCGCTCGGCCTGCACAAGCTGCAGACGCTGCGCAAGATCATCCTGCCGCAGGCCTTGATCGTCGCCTTGCGGCCCTACGGCAACGAGCTGATCCTTATGGTCAAGGCTTCGGCGATCGTCGCCATCATCACCGTCTACGACCTGATGGGTAACGCAAAGCTCGCCTTCGCCAACAGCTTTGACATCCAGGCCTATATCTGGGTGGCCTTGGTGTACCTCGTGATGGTCGAGTTGTTGCGCCACGCGATCGAATGGATCGAGCGCCGGATTACCATCCATTTGAAACGCTGAACCGTTCATTCGGCTGTACCAGTAGATCAGCCGGCACGCGTCTTGACGAATTGAGCGCAGAGCCTAGAGCTTTCGCGGCAAATTCTGTTTTCATTCTGAAGGGCAAGCTCATGGCATCTGTGGCATTTCTCGGTCTTGGCGTGATGGGCTATCCAATGGCCGGGCACCTCAGGAACAAGGGCGGCCACGACGTCACCGTCTACAACCGCACCAAGGCCAAGGCCGAGCAATGGGTTGGACAGCATGGCGGTGGCTTCGCCGCAACACCGGCGGAGGCGGCCGAGGGCAAGGATTTCGTCTTTTCCTGCGTCGGCAATGACGACGATTTGCGTTCGGTGACGACAGGTCCGGACGGCGCCTTCAAATCGATGAAGAAAGGTTCGGTTTTCATCGACAACACCACCGCCTCGGCCGAGGTGGCGCGTGAACTGGCGGCGGCGGCGGAAGCGCGCGGCTTTTCATTCCTCGATGCTCCGGTCTCGGGCGGCCAGGCCGGTGCCGAGAACGGCGTTCTCACTGTCATGGTCGGCGGCGAGCAGGAAGCCTTCGACAAGGCCAGGCCCGTCATCGATGCCTTTGCCCGCATGGTTGGCTTGATGGGCTCCGCCGGCGCTGGCCAACTCACCAAGATGATCAACCAGATCTGTATCGCCGGACTGGTGCAGGGACTGGCCGAGGGCATCCATTTCGGCAAGAAGGCCGGGCTCGACATCGAGAAGGTGATCGAGGTGCTTTCCAAGGGTGCTGCCGGATCCTGGCAGATGGAGAACCGCCACAAGACGATGAATGCCGGAAAGTATGATTTCGGCTTCGCCGTCGACTGGATGCGCAAGGATCTCGGTATCTGCCTGGACGAGGCTGACCGCAACGGCGCCAAGCTGCCGGTGACCGCACTTGTCGATCAGTTCTACAAGGATGTGCAGGCGATGGGCGGCAAACGCTGGGATACGTCATCGCTGCTGGCGCGGCTGGAGAAATAGCACTTGGCTGCGATGTCTCAGCCAGATCCGGATTGGACGGCCGATGACATCGTTGCCCATCTAAAGGCATTGCGCGCTCCCGAAAATCTCTCCGGCATGGCGCGGTTCGGCATCAACATTGCGACCGCGCTTGGCATCGGCAATTCGGATTTGCGGCCATTGGCGCGCAAGGTGAAGCGCAAACACGAGCGGGCTCTGATGCTATGGGACAGCGGCATCCGCGAGGCGCGGCTGATGGCAGCGTTCACCGGCGAGCCGAAAAAGATCACCATCGAAGAATGCCGCCGCTGGGCGGGCGACTTCGATTCCTGGGAGGTCGTAGACAGCGTCTCGGACCTGTTTGCCGCAACGCCTTTCTGGCGCGACCTGATCGACGAGTTCGCCACGGACGAGCGCGAATTCGTCCGCCGAACCGCGTTTGCCATGCTGGCATGGGCAACGGTGCATTTGAAGAAGGAGCCTGACACAACCTTCTTGAACTATCTGCCGCTGATCGAGGCTCATGCCGGCGATCCGCGCAACTTCGTCAGGAAGGCGGTGAACTGGGCGCTGCGGCAGATCGGCAAGCGGTCTTTGAACCTGCACGGCCCTGCCCTTGCCCTGGCGCAAAAGCTGACAGCCTCAGCGAACAAGACGACGCGCTGGATCGGCAAGGATGCCGTCAAGGAACTCACCGCCCGCAAAACGCTCGAGCGGCTGTCGGCAAGGACGATGCCCAAAACATGATCGATCTGGATTTCGTTCCTGTCACCAGGCAGACATGGCCGGACTTCGAGAAGCTGTTCGAACAGTCCGGTGGCCCGAAATACTGCTGGTGCATGAGTTGGCGTGAGCTTGCTGGCCGTCAGTCGAGCAGCGGTGCCGACAAGAAGCGGGCGATGGAATCGACTATCGCGGCCGGAACACCAGTGGGCATCATCGCGCGCGCCGGTGAGGAAGTCGTCGGCTGGTGCTCCGTTGCGCCACGCGAGTCGTTCAGAAAGTTGTCGCCGGATCAGAACGACAATGAGAAGGACATCTGGTCCATCGTCTGCTTCTTCGTCGCTCGCCCTCACCGTGCTGTCGGCATCGGCCCTCGTTTGCTTGAGGCCGCCGTCGATCACGCCTTCAAGAGCGGCGCATCCGCTGTCGAGGCCTATCCGGTCGATCCGGATTCGCCGAGCTTCCGCTTCATGGGCTTCAAGCCGATGTTCGCCGCGCGCGGATTCCACGAGACCGGCATGGCCGGTTCTCGCCGACATGTGATGCGGCTCGTCCGTTGACGTCGTCGGTAGCGGCGGCTTTACTTGACCTCAAAGGGAGCGGCCGGGAACGGATCAGCCAATGAGCAACCGTCGCAAATCAACCATGGCACTCGCGGCCGCGTTGTTGGTATGCGTTGCCGCCGCCGATGCCTCGGCCGAGACCGCGCACATTTTCTGGAAGGATCTGCGCCCGGCGACACAAGCCGCGGCCGAAAACGCCGGGCTTCCGATGATCGCGGCCAAGATGCCCGATCATGGCGAAACGCTCTCCACCAACCTGCAGGACAGGACCATCCAGTTGGCCGGCTATGCATTGCCAGTCGATCGCGACGGCGACCTGGTCTATCAGTTCCTGCTGGTGCCATGGACGGGCGCCTGCAGCCACATGCCGACACCGCCGCCCAACCAGATCGTGCTGGTCACGCCGGCACACCCCTACAAGATGTCGGAGGCTTATCAGCCGGTTGCCGTCACCGGCACGCTGATGCCCGGGATGGAGAAGAGCCAGCTGTTCATCCTCGACGGCGTCAGCGTCATCCAGTCCGGCTACGCCGTACGCAAAGCAGACGTGGTGAGCGTGGATATGGTTCCCGATACGATCACGCTGCCGGTGAACTCGCCCTGGACCTTCCTCAACAGGAAGAAGAACTGAGCGGTCCGGTCAGCTCAAGCTGCATTGGCGCCCGATTCCTTGTCCAGCACCATGTAATCGAGCGGGATTTCGGTGGTGTACTTGATCTGCTCCATGGCGAAGGACGACGACACGTCACGGATCTCGATCTTGGCGATCAGCCGCTTGTAAAAGGCGTCATAGGCGGCAATATCGGGCACCACGACGCGCAAGAGATAGTCGACATCGCCGCTCATGCGGTAGAACTCGACCACCTCGGGAAACTCCTGGATGACCTCGGAAAAGCGCCGCAGCCATTCATGGCTGTGCGAGTTGGTGCGGATCGACACGAAGACGGTGACCCGCACATTGACCTTTTCGTGGTCGAGGATAGCGACGCGCCGCTTGATGACGCCCTCCTCCTCGAGCTTCTGGATGCGCCGCCAGCAAGGCGTCGTCGACAGCCCGACCTTCTTGGCAACGTCGGCGACCGCGAGTGTCGCATCCTCCTGCAAGAGGCGGAGAATTTTTCTATCAAGGCGGTCCATGTCGTGCTCCCAAGGGAATAGATTGGCTATACTCCGCCTTATCAAGGCCTTTCACAAGAAAGAAATTCTGCCGGTAGGCCGAAAAGCGAGTGATTTCTTGCTGAAAGGTCAACCGAGGCGATAGCGGATTTCCGATCGCAGGAAAGGCAGCAAATCCATTTCAAACCAGGGATTCTTCTTCAACCAGCCGGTGTTTCGCCATGATGGATGTGGCAGCGGCAGCACTTTCGGGCCGGCGGAAGTCTCCCAGAAGGCACGCCAGTCCATCACCGTTTCCGTCAGCGAGGGTCGGCGCGCGGCGCCCATGTGCCAGGACTGCGCATAGATGCCGATCGTCAGCACCAGATCGATCCGCGGCATCAAGGCCATCAAAGGCGCGCGCCAGGCCGGGGCGCATTCGCGCCTCGGCGGCAAGTCCCCGCCCTTGGCGTCCTGGCCGGGAAAGCAGAAGCCCATCGGCACGATGGCGAATTTTTCGATGTCGTAGAATTCGTCGCTCGTTACCCCGAGCCAGCTGCGCAAGCGGTCACCGGAGGCATCGGTGAATGGCATGCCCGTGACATGCACCTTGGTTCCCGGCGCTTGGCTGGCGATCAGGATACGGGCGTTGGACGAGGGTCGCAGCACCGGTCGCGGCTCGTGCGGCAGCGGCTTGCCGATCGGATTTTCGACACAGATGCGACAAGTCCGAACCGTCGCGGCAAACCTATCGAGTTCCGCACTCATTTTCAGGCTGCTGCGCTCGGTCGACTCGACACCGCCTGATGCCAGCGCAACACATGGGTGCATTCTTCCGGCACCTTGATGCGTGCCGGCTTCATGAAGTCGACAGCAATCAGGCCTGTGATGTCGGCTATCGAATAGCTGTCGCCGGCTATGAACTCCCGGCTGCCCAGTTCACTGTCCAGAATCCTGAGGAACTCCACGGCCTTCGGCTTGTTGGCCTCGCCCCATTTGGCAATCTGCGGGATTTCCCATTCCTTCATGGCCGGGTGGATATGACGAAAAGCCTGCGCGACGCAGCTGAGCAGGTTGAACTCCATCCGTCTCTGCCACATCTCGACCTGCGCCTTGCCGAGGGCGCCGCGTCCGAACAGGGCCGGCTCCGGATGCAGCTCCTCGAAATAGCGGCAGATGGCAACGGATTCGGTGATGACGGTGCCGTCGTCGAGCTCCAGCACCGGCAGGCGTCGCAGGGGGTTGCGCGAGCTGACCGCCTGCTCCCTGTGCTCCAGCGCGCCCATGTCGACGGGCACCAGCGGCACCGCGATGCCTTTCTCGGCCAGGAAGACGCGCACCCGCCGGGGATTGGGCGCCCGGCCGCCGTCGAAGAGCTTCATTCCATCCTCCCGTCCGTTCTCGGTCCAGTTACAGGATGCGCGATCACCAGAAGCGGAAAATCTCGCGCACGGCATCGCCGATCGACACCAGCGTGCCGTGCTTTCTTTCGACGACTTCGCCGTGATGGCTGTAGCGCCAGTCCTGCGGCTGGTCGAATGTGCCCGCCCAGATGCCGGCCTTTCCCGCGCGGGCGCTGGCTTCCTCGCTCTCGTAGCCGCCATAGGCGACCGCCCAGCCCGCCTCGACCTGCGCACGGTTGAGATCCTTGCCGCCGGCGGTGCAGTCGCCAAGCAGCCGGCCGTAGCGGTCACGCTGCCAGCCGGTGCAGGAAACGGGCTTGCCGGCGATCAGCCGCACCAGCGATTGGCGCGCAAGTGTCCCGCAAGGATAGTCGGCGCCATTCTTGCGGCAGGTCTGCGAATACTCCGGGGCGTCGATTCCGCGCATGCGGATGCGCTCGGTGCCGAGCGTGATCGAATCGCCGTCGTTGACGATCGCGGCTCCCTCCGTCTTGCGGGTCTCCACCCGGTCGAGGCGAGCCGCCAAAAGGATCAGCAACCCGAGAATGACGACGGTCAGGCCGTAATCCGCCAGCCGGTGCCACAAGCCTCTTTGACGCGGCGCGGCGTATCGCCGGCGCGGCCCTGGGGCCCATGAACGGCTCATATGGCAAACGGTTGGTTAATCATTCGAACGTAGCTTAACACTCGGAAACCGCTGCTCGCATAAATTGAAGTTTTGATGCCCTTGCAACGCTCGAACACAGCGGACAAGTTCATTGTGGACCGCAGGAAACGCCATCGCAACAGCGATGTCGCGCGCGCGGTGCGCAAGACGCGCGACCGTCTTTCGCAGCAAGCCGGCAATCCCGATTTCGATCGCGAACTGCTGAAGCTCCACGCCCGCGCCATGACAAGCGGCGCCATCGCCATTCCGCTTCTCGTCCTCGCGATCGCGGCAGCCGGCCGGCTTGCCGGCGTCGGCAACGAGATCGGCCCCTGGGCGCTGTTCACTTTGACCTGCTACACCATCGTGGCCTTCATGGCGCGGCGCGTTGAACGCGCGGAAGCTTCCGATCTCAACCCCTTGCAAACACGACGGGAATTCCTGATCGGCCACTTCCTTTGCGGCCTTGGTTGGGGCTGGTTCGTCTGGCTTGGCTGCGACGCCTGCCAGGTCGACCAGTTCCAGGTGGTCAAGGCCGTGGTGCTGCTGTTCGCCATGGCGGCGACCGCGGTCATGGCTTCATCTCTGCGCGGGGCGTTGTTGGCGACCTTTGCGGTTCCGGTAGCGCTCTACGCCTATGCCGTGGTCAAGCTGTGGATGCCGGTCGAGGCGATCATGGCCGGGCTGCTGGTCGTGTCGCTGCCCTTCTTCGCCTATGTGGCCCGCCACCTCAACCGCTCCTCCCTGATGCTGCTGTCCTTCCGCTCCGAAAAGGATGCGCTGATCGCCGAACTGGAAACAGCGAAATCGATGTCGGACGAAGCGCGGCGGCGGGCGGAGGATGCCAATCTGGCGAAGTCGCGGTTCCTCGCCTCGATGAGCCACGAGCTGCGCACGCCGCTCAACGCCATTCTCGGTTTTTCCGAGGTGATGTCGAACGAGGTGCTGGGGCCGATGAGCAACCCTACCTATCGCGACTACGCCCATGACGTGCACGAATCCGGCCAGCATCTGCTCGACCTGATCAACGAGATCCTCGATCTGTCGCGCATCGAGGCCGGCCGCTACCAGCTCAACGAGGAGCCGGTGATGCTGCTCAACATCGTCGAGGATTGCTGCCACATGATGGAACTGAAGGCACGCAACAAGGATATCCGCGTTGTCCAGGATTTCGAGCATGAGTTGCCGCGCCTGTTCGCCGATGAGCGGGCGGTGCGGCAGATCACGCTCAACCTTCTGTCGAATGCCATCAAGTTCACCGCCACCGGCGGCGAAATTCGCGTTCGCGTCGGCTGGACAGCCGGCGGCGGTCAATACATTTCGGTCAAGGACAATGGTCCCGGCATACCCGAGGATGAGATCCCGATTGTGCTCTCGGCCTTCGGCCAGGGCTCGATCGCCATCAAGAGTGCCGAGCAAGGCACAGGTCTTGGCCTGCCGATCGTGCAAGGGTTGTTAGCCATGCATGGCGGCGAGTTCGAGCTTCATTCCAAGCTGCGCGAGGGCACCGAGGCGATCGCCATCTTCCCGCTGAGCCGGGTGATGGAGGAGCTGCCCGCGCTGCCGACCGCGGCGGTGGCGCGCCGGCGGTAACGGAAATCGTCCCGGCGTAGCCTTGTCTGGTGCCTAGCCACGAACAGCCGCGGCCATGCCCGAACTGGTCAGAGCCGCCGCCTTGACCAGACCTGCGGCAAGAGCGGCCCCTGCTCCTTCGCCATGGCTTATGCCGAGGTCGAGCAATGGCCGCAGACCAAGGCGTTCGGCGGCCCGGGCATGCGCGGGCTCTGGCGACAGGCTGGCAAGAAGACAATGGTCGAGCGCTGCGGGGTTGGCGGCATGCAGCACCGCCGCGGCAGCCATTGCCGCGACTCCGTCGAGCAGAACCGGAATTTTCTGCATCCGTGCGGCGAGGATGGCGCCGGCTATCGCCGCGAACTCGCGGCCGCCGACCCGGCGCAGCACCTCCAGCGGGTCGCCGAGATGGCCGCCGTGAAAGGCCAGCGCCGCATCGACCACGTCAGCCTTGCGTGCCTGCATCGCCGCCTCGGCGCCCGACCCCGGACCGACCCAGTCAACGCCCCTGCCACCGAACAGCGCCGCGAACAGGGCGGCGGCGACGGTGGAATTGCCAACGCCGAGATCGCCGAGGCAAAGCAGATCAGTGCCGCCCGCGATCGCTTCCATGCCGAAGGCCATGGTGGCGGCGCAGCCCCGCTCATCGAGTGCCGCATCCTCACTGATGTCAGCGGTCGGGATATGCAGGGCAAGATCGAAAACCTTCAAGCCGAGATCATTGGCGATGCAGATCTGGTTAATCGCGGCACCTCCCGCCGCGCAAAGCTCGACCGCATTGGCGGTCGCCGCGACCGGCCGAGGCGAAATGCCGTGGCGGGTGACGCCGTGATTGCCGGCAAAGACCGCCATCAACGGTCTCGTCACCGCGGGCGGAGCACGGCCGCTCCAGGCGGCCAGCCAGGCGGCAATGTCCTCGATGCGGCCAAGTGAATTCCCGGGCTTGTCGGCCTTGGCAAACAACGTGCGCACGCGGGCCTCGGCCGTTGTGTCGGCTGCCGGCAAATTGGCCAGCAGGTTGCGAAAATCATCGAAAGGCAGCGTGCTGGTCATGTCGTTGGCGATCATTCCATGGAGTTGGTGAGCGGCATAGCCGCGTTGCGTTGTCGGCACAACCTCCCGGATCATGCTCCTGCATTTGCCGCAAAGGTGACCGCGGGGGGCGCAATCGCGAGGGCTTGCATTGGCTTTGCGGTTGCACCATGTGGAGATGGAACAAGGGATTCCGGCTGGAAGCCCTCAAGAGAAAGTCATGACGGCCATCGAATCCCCGTGCATCCTCGTCTGTTCGATAGACATGAAAACCGGCTTCTGTTTCGGTTGCGGCCGCACGCGCGAGGAAATCGGCGCCTGGGTGGGGATGACGCCGGAAACGCGCCGCAGTGTCATGGCTGAATTGCCCGCCCGCCTGGAGACGGTCGAGCGCCGGCCACGTCGCGAAACGCGCCGCACACGCATGGCGCGAGAACGCGACGCGCTTTCGTGAGGCGGCCACGCGGATGAACCGGTTGTTCTGGATACTGATGGCGGCGATCGGGGTGGGAACGGTCCTGCTGATGTTCAACGATTCCGGCGGCAGCACGCTCGGCGTCGAGAATTACGATTTCGGCCGGTTGATCTGGCTTGGCGCCTTTGGCGCTCTTATCGGCGCCGGTCTGCTCCGCTCGGGTCGACCGTTGGGCGCCATGGCCCGCAACCTCGGCGCCTGGGCGGCAATCGTGCTCGTGCTGATCGCCGGCTACCAGTATCGTTACGAACTGCAGGATATTGCCAGCCGGGTGACCGCGGGTCTTGTTCCCGGCAGTCCGCTCGCCCTGGGCATCGACGATGGCCACGCCACGGTGACGCTCGAGAAGGCCGACAATGGTCATTTCGAAGCGAGAATCCTGGTCAACGGCAACCCGGTGCGGGCCGTTGTCGATACCGGCGCGACCAGCACCGTGCTGACATCGGAGGACGCGCAAGCCGCCGGGTTCAATCCAGCGGTGCTCAACTACACCATACCGGTCTCGACCGCCAACGGCATGGCGCGCGCCGCCGCCGTGAAAACCGACGAGGTGGCGATCGGCGGCATCGTGCGCAAGGACATGTCGGTGATGGTCGCGGCACCGGGCATGCTCAGCCAGAGTCTGCTCGGTATGAACTTCATCGGCTCGCTGTCGGGCTTCGACGTGCGCGGCGACCGCATGATCCTCAGGGATTGAAGCCAGCCTTGACGTGTCAGGCCGCTTCGGCCGCCGCTCCACTGAATTCAACGGCGGCGAAAGCCGTCTTCAGCACGTCCGGTCCAGCGCCGGGCCGGGTCGCGTCGGTGGACAGGATCTGGCGGTAGCGGCGCGCGCCGGGCAATCCGTGGAACAGCCCGACCATATGGCGCGTGACATGACCAAGCCGGCCGCCCTGCTCGATATGGCGTGCCGCATAGTCCGCCATCCTGTCGATCAGCGCGGCGAAATCGAACGCATCGGACTTGACGCCATAGAAGGCGGCATCGACGCCGGCCAGAATGCCGGGCGTATGGTAGGCAGCGCGGCCAAGCATGGAGCCATCGACATGATCGAGATGCGCCCGCGCCTCTTCAATGGATTGAATACCGCCATTGATACCAATGAATTCGTTTGGTTTTCTGGCCTTAAGCCGATAGACGCGGCTATAGTCGAGCGGCGGGATGTCACGGTTTTCCTTGGGGCTCAGCCCTTCCAGCCATGCCTTGCGCGCATGCACCCACAACGCGTCGGCGCCGGCATCGAAGACACCGTCCGCCAGCGCATCGAGCGCCGGCTCGGGATCCTGCTCGTCGACGCCGATGCGGCATTTGACGGTGACGGGAATTGTCACCACTGCTTTCATCGCCGCGACGCAGTCGGCGACGAGGTCAGGCACCTTCATCAGGCAGGCGCCGAACGTGCCCGACTGGACGCGGTCCGACGGACAGCCGACATTGAGGTTGATCTCATCATAACCGAAGGCTTCGCCAATGCGCGCCGCCTCGGCAAGCTTGCGTGGATCGGAGCCGCCGAGCTGAAGCGCGACCGGATGTTCCGCCGCGTCGAAGCCAAGCAACCGCTCGCGCGCGCCGTGGATGATCGCGTCGGCCACCACCATCTCGGTGTAGAGCAGCGCACGGCTCGTCAACTGGCGATGGAAGAACCGGCAATGCCGATCTGTCCAGTCCATCATAGGCGCAACGGAAATCCTATGAGCTTGATTTATCACGCTTTTTCTCGTATTTTCAGGGCCTTAAAACGTGCACACGTTCGCCGTTTGTACGACACGATATCCGTCAGTTTTCGCATTTTGTACTCCTCCCTGTGCACACAGCGTGCACGAAAAAGAGACCACCCATGGCATCCATCAACAAGTTGGCTTCCGGCAAGTGGCGTGTGCAGGTTCGCTGCAAGGGTCACTACCTCAGCACCAGCTTCTCGCTCCGCAAGGACGCCGAGATGTGGGCGCGCCGAATTGAGCGAGAAATCGACCTGGGTCAGAAACCTGCTCCCAAGCACAAGGACGGGATCAAAACGGTCTCCGACCTGATCGACCTGCATATCGCCGATATGGCGGAAGTTGGCAAGGCGACCGGGCGTTCGAAGGCATTCAGCCTGGACCTGCTACGAGCCAGGCTCGGAAGGCTCAACATCGCGGATCTCAATCGCGAACAGGTCATAAAGTTCGGCAAGGAACGAGCCGAGGAAGGCGCCGGACCTGTCACCGTTGGAATAGACATCGGATACATCCGGACATTGCTGGTGCACGGCGCGGCTGTGCATGGACTGCCTTATTCAGCGGAGCCGGTGGAACTTGGTCGTGTCGCCCTCACCCGCTTGGGTCTTGTTGGCAAGGGTAACGAGCGCGATCGGCGACCGACGCTTGACGAGATAGAGGCCCTGATCCGATACTTCAGAGGAAACAACTTCCAGATTATCCCCGTCGACAAGATCATCCGCTTTGCGATCGCAACCGCCATGCGGCTCGGGGAAATCTGCAACGCTACGTGGGAGGACCTCAACGACCGCAACAACACCCTGCTGATAAGAGATCGCAAGGACCCACGCCACAAGAAGGGCAATCACATGCGTATCCCGCTCCTCGATGTGAGTGGTTACGACGCCCGCGCGATCCTCGAAGAGCAGCGTTTTTCCACTGAGGGAAAGGGACACATCTTCCCCTACAATGGGAGATCGGCCGGAACTGCCTTCCGACGTGCCTGTCATGAACTTAAGATCGAGGATCTGCACTTCCACGACCTGCGTCACGAAGGCACAAGTCGCCTGTTCGAAGCTGGCTTCACCATCGAGCAGGTCGCGATGGTCACCGGACACAAGGATTGGAAGATGCTACGCCGCTATACCCATTTGAGGCCGGAGCAACTTCATCTGATCGCGGCGAGGCTTCAACAGACATCGCTCGAGTGCCGAGCTGCAACTGGTTGACGAACGCATCGTCGGACCGGCCCCGGCGTCGCTGTCGGCGGGTGCCGCTGCGGCTCTACCGCTGACGGCGCTCACGGCTTGGGAGATGCTGTTCGATCGCTTCGACGTATTGGCGGCTCACCGACGTCTGCGTTTGCTAACGGCCGCTATTTCAACAACCACATCCGCAACCACGTCCCCTCGCCGCTCCAAGGCCGCGGCACTCGCTATGCTCCAAAGACATCTCGGCAATTGCAACATCGCGGCTCTCGATCGCGAACGGCTCAGATGTCTTATCGAGCGTAGCGTCCTGTCAAGGCGATGAGACAGCGGCCGCTCCGCACCAATTGCAGGCCGAAATTATCCCATGGAGAGGATATCCGCGTGACACACGACGACGCCATGCAACTGTGCAAGACCATCGCCCATAACATGGGGCGCCTGTCCGGCATTGCCCAGCAACTTTATCGGCATGCCACCGAGGGCATGGAAACTGACGTAACGGTGCTGCGAAGGAATTCCGTGGAGGTGGTGCGCGACATGACCGGTGCCCTGGACGCGCTCCTCGACTTGGCCGAGGTGTCACCGGGGCCGAGAGCCGCATTGACCGACAAGAGACTTTGCCTTCTCAGGGCTACTTTTTGATGATGTTGCCATGGTTCAGGTCGAAAGCCTGGGCATCGCCGGCTTGCCTGTGGAAGTCGTCCTGCAGTTCCCCCCAGTCGCCTAGGTAGCGGCCGCAGTTGCTGCAATGGATGGGCGTACTGTCAGTGGCGTCATCGGGGATGTCCAACTGGACTGTCCCGCACGCCTTGCAGTCGAGCTTGTGGTCGAGCCTCTTGGGGTCCATTGGGCCTGGGCCTCCTGTCAGCTCGCTTTAGCGCCCTCGATGCCTAGGGTCCAGTAAAATTCATGGAGGACGCTACGGCGGGTGAACCGGCTATTGCGCGAGGCGCTCCGGCTGGACGTTAAGCGTGACGATCAAGCCCTGTTTTGACCAATCGTAGTCGATCGAACCACGCAGATGTCCTGTGACGCTGCGCTCAACCAGCCTGCTGCCGTAGCCGGGCGCAGCCGAAGGTGTCTCGACGAGCGGGCCCCCACTTTCTGTCCAGACGATGGTCACCTTTTCGTCCTGCGCCGAGCAAGAAACATCCAGCGTTCCCGCCTCGGCCGACAGGGCACCATATTTGAGAGAATTGGTGGCAAGTTCATGGATGATAAGCGCAAGGATGGTTGCCGAGGATTCACCGACGCTCATCCGGGGCACCGACACCCGGATGCGCCCGCTAAACGCCCCCAGGTCGTCATAAGGGGCCAGTAGGACCGTGAGCAGGTCGCCTAGCAGCGCCGAGGCGGCCTTGGTCTGGCCGGGCACCGGCCGTACAAGATCATGGGCGCGCCCCAAGGCCGTCAGCCGCTGGGTGAGCTCGCGCGCCATGTCGTTGGTCGTGGTCGTGGAACGGGACGTGATGGCCGTAAGACCGGAGGCGATGGTGAGCAGGTTCTTGACGCGGTGGCTCATTTCGCCGGCGAGAAGCTCACGGCCCTCCTCGGCCTGCTTGCGGCCGGTCACGTCAATGAAAATGCCGAACATCAGCCGCTGGACCATTCCTTCGTCGTCGCCCTGGCCCCGGGCGGAGATCCACTTGAGCTCGTCGCCGATCATGATCCTGAAATCAATCTCGTAGGTGCCGACGATCGACCGGGTGGCGTTGAAGGCGGCACGCACCCGATCGCGGTCGGCCGGATGGATGTGTGCGGACAGGTCTTCAAACTTGACGTCTTTGGTGCGCGGAATGCCCCACAGGTCATAAGCCCGGTCATCCATCGCCAGCGCATCGGTGTCGACATTCCACGACCAGAGGGTCACCCCTGCGGCCTCGACAGCCCGGATGAGGTTCTTGGGTTCCCAAAGGAGCGGCTTGAGATGTTCAGCGGTGGTTGTCATTGCGACTCGCAAGAATCTCGGAAGAGCAGGAAACGGCTTCGAAGTTGAAACACTGGGCAGACTAACCGAAGGTCAATGAAGGTCGATGAAAAAGTCGCAGATCAGGTCCGCAACCTTGACCGCTTCGAAATCCGTCATATGGGCGGCTGTTTCCACCGCCGTCCGTTCCAGGTCGTCCTGATCGACGGCCAAAAGATCGAGGATCCGGGCGAACCTGATCTTGAGCTCCCGGTCCCTTTCGAACTCGTTGATGGTGACCTGCAGGATGCTCTCTGTGGCGTTGATCAGGCGGGTCTGGATGCTGTCAGACGACGCCGCAAGGGTGCGTATCGCCGCGAAAATATGCTCTCGCGCATTGGCTTTGGTTTCGTCCATGTGAATACCTTCTTCGCTTTCAAACACGCCTTGGACGGGTGGCATGGGAAGCGATTGATGAGCGCAGGAAATAGGATCGTGTTCTGCGACGCACTCACCTGGCGGCGCTTTGCACGGTCTCGGACCTTCCGGATGGGGAGGCAAGCGGTCCGTAGCACAGTTTTGTGCGATTACCCACCTGCGTTTTGGGGGCGCACGTAGCTAGACCTCACGGCTTCGTGAGGTTTCGCCACCCCAAAGGCGAGGTCCATTACGCGGGGTGCGCAGGGCCCTCTTCCACAACCGGAGGTCGGTAAGTATCGCCGGAACGAATTGCGCGGCCCGCCGTTGCGTCTGCAGCTTGAAGCAGGGAACGGGGATAATCCATGGGCAAAGACGAAGACGACGCCCGCACGGCGGAGCGTGATCGGCTGGCAATCAGTCTGGCCAAGGAAACCGGAATCTCCGAAGCGCAGGCACGTGACCTCATCAACATGCTTGGGACTGATCGCAATTCGCTGCTGCGCGAAGCACGCCTGATATATGGCCAGCGCCTGCGCTAGACGCCCGCGCGAGATCAGTCGACCGTCGAATCGATAACCCCATAATCCACGGATTTTGCGGAGCGGTCTCTGCCGTGGCCAGAAGCATTTTGACCAAGTCGAAGCAACTCCCGCACCGCATCGGAACGGCTCGGCATTCTTCGATCGAAGCGCCACGCGTCGAGAACCGCGAGTTCTTCGGAATTGAGCATGATCTGGAGACGATAAGTGCGCTTTGGAATTGTCATCCGCTCTCCTGCTGCCGTTTTAGCGATCTCATTCGGTGACCTCGGCCCTCTTCCGCGCGGCAGCGGATCGGCTGCCCCGCCCGGGGCAGCCGCATGAATGAGTATACGGAAACTTAGGCATACGCGAGGTCGCGGCTGACCGTTGCGCCCCTTCCACCCAGGGGGCGCGGGCGCGGCGCAGCTGATACCGGGCATGGCGGCGGGTCGTCGTCATCGTCGGGGCCGAAGAACCGGCCGGTCCGTCGCCAGGACGCACCACGACGTGCAGAGGACCGCCAAGGCAGAACGCGGGCCGAAAATCTTTCCCCTGCTTCGGGCATCTCATCCAAGGCCTTCAAGGCACTTATAATCCGTTCGACAGGGATGACGGTTCCATTGTCCAGCCGGCGCAGCGTCGGCTGATTTTCCACCACATATGCGTCGGAGGCCCACGAGGCGAGCAAAGCCCGCTTCTCGGCACGGCTGACACGTGGATGGCGGATGACCTGCTCAGGATCGCCGAGCAAGTACAAAGCCGCTTCCATTCGTGGCAAGCGTTGGAAAGCATTTATCGAAGTCTGGTTCTGGGTGTCCATCTCCGTTCTCCGCAATCTGGGCCTCCCGGCCGAGACCGGGAGGCGGACCGCAGTGTTATGGGCTAATGGACGCGATGATCACGCGGCTTTGCGCGCGCGCTCCGTGTCCTGCGAGATCTGCTTGCTGACCGCAGCATCGCCGGCCCCGATGCTGATGCGGCGCGGCTTCAGCTCCTCGGGAATCTCCCTGACGATGTCGATCGCGAGGAGGCCGTTCTCAAGGGTTGCCCCTTTGATCTTCATGTGATCGGCCAGTCTGAACGTCTGCCTGAAGCTGCGATAGGCGATCCCCTGGTGGAGCAATTGACGTCCGCTCTGGTCATCGGCCTTTTGGCCCACGACAACCAGTTCGGGGCCATGCTGGGTCAGTTCAACCTCGTCCGGACTGAACCCCGCAATCGCCATAGCGATGCGATAGTCGTTCTCGCCGACCTTCTCGATGTTATAGGGCGGCCAGTCGGTTCGCGTGCCGCTATCGAGCATGTCAAAGAGACGGTCAAAACCGACGGTGGTGCGATACAGAGAGTCAAAGCTTCTCATAGCCACATTCTCCTTGAAGCAACATGGGTACAAGGGACGCCGCCCCAGTGCGGCGCCGCCGTTTTGTCGAGCCATATACAGCCTCGACGGCGGATGACTTAGGAGCCGACCAAAACGCCTTCAAGAGCCCTGCTGAAAATTTTATTCTTTCACCTGCTCGGCCACGAAGCAGGTGGTGCTGATGCCCTCGCGGAGGTCACGCCGGCGGTGAGACCTCGCCGAGGTTGCCATCGATAAAATTGCCGACACTACATCAAAGTTAAATGCGGCTTGCTGGGCCATCAGCCATTGATGACGCTCCGCTCAGAGGAACATGCCATGCCAACTGTCCAACGCATCGCAGAGTCCGATCCTCTCCTGTCTACACGCGTCGAGGTGGTCGAAGCCTGCGGCGAGTGGTTCGTTCATGTTGTCGAGGACGGCCGAGACCATACGCGGTCGTTTGACATCGAGGCTTTCGCGCTGAATTACGCCGAGGGCCAGTGTTCGCGGTTGAAGCTCAAGGAGTATCTACGGATCTAACTTTTGCGTGCGCAGGGCGCATGACTGGAACTTAAATTGCTGAAACGCATTGTTACCCGCCTGGAACATGGGGCGGGGACAGACCATGCATGCACGTCGTTCTACAACGGCGCTTTCGCAGCTATTGAACCAGCCGCCGATCCAGCCGGAAGGCGGTCCGTCCGACTGATGACTAGGCGCTCCATCCTGACGTCAGGATGAGTGACGCCTCGAAAACTTGTGCCCCTGTATCGCTACGCACTTTGACGGTGAGTTTCACCAGTTCGTGGTCCGGCATCTCCTCACGGGTGACATCATGCAGAATCCGCACCGCCTCAATCCGCGCACGTTCCCGTGATTCCAGCAGTTGGCCTTCGTCGTCGAGGACATGGCCATTGCTGTTATAAACGTCGAAAAAATACCGATTCATGTCGAGCCATTTGCATCAGGGATTTGGGTCAATTCCCGTCAACGGCCTTGGTTCCTGTTCACGCTGGCATTTCATCGTAAAAGCGGGCATTTTTCCCCTCCAGCGACGGGCCCGTTCTTAAGGGCAATTAAACCCTCGCCCCGCCCCACAAAGGCTCGGCGACCGGCACCCGGATCCGGATACGGCGAGCCCTAACATGCTTGAACCTCTCTACTTGCAGCTTGGCCAGCACGATAAACTCTGCGACGAAGAGAAAGCTCTCCTGGCCGACATCCTGTCTCCAGGGCGTGATTTTGCGGCGGGGCAGGACCTCGTTTCGGAGGGCTCACGACCCGCGTACAGCACCCTGCTGCTTGAGGGCTTGGCAGCCCGCTACAAAGTGCTGGAAGACGGCGGCCGGCAGTTTACATCGCTGCAGGTGGCGGGCGATTTCGTCGACCTCCATGCCTTTCTGCTCAAGACTATGGACCATGGCATCATAGCGCTGTCGCCTTGCCGTGTTCTGTTTGCGGATCATGCACGCCTGCGCATGGTCACGGAACAGGCACCCCACCTCACGCGCCACCTGTGGCTCGACACGCTGATCGACGGAGCCATTCACCGCGAATGGATCGTGGCCATGGGCCGCCGCTCCAAGACTTCACATCTTGCCCATCTCATTTGCGAGCTGTTTTTGCGATTGCAGGTGGTGAAGCACACCAATGGGATGAGCTTCCATTTTCCATTGTCTCAAGCCGAGGTCGCGGACGTCCTGGGTCTTTCCGTCGTGCATATGAACAGGGTAATCGGCGAGGTTCGCCGAGCTGATCTCATTACCTGGGTCAATCATACCATCAAGATCCTTGACTGGGACCGGCTGGCGGAGTTGGCGGAGTTTGACCCGACCTACCTAAGCCTGGTTTGCGAGCCCCGGTGAACATCGGCCAAGGCAAGCTTGGCTCAGGAAAGGCAACCGTCAGCTTACCTCCTCTACGTTGCAGATCCCGAAGCCCACAGGTAGCCGCTGGCTTCCGCCATTTGCTAGCGGCGGTGATGACGGCCCTGTAGTCATCTTTCAGGAGCTTAATCCAGTGGCTAAGTACTTGGCGTGATCCGCGCGCGGTTCCGCCTCGATTCCAAGTTTCGCGCAGAGGAACGCTACATCCATCTCGGCGACCAATTCTTCGGCCCCGCGTACCCGGCGTCGATGTAGCGTCGATATGCGCCTCGCAAGCCGGAAACGTCGAACACGATCCGAGTTGGGAGGGCATCCTTAAAATTTCAAACGTTGGCGCTTCCAGAGGAATACCAATCATCCTCTCGCAGGCAGTTCCGTGGAAAAGGCAGCGATGATCGCCTTGAGCGAGACATCCAGGGCTTTGGAAAAGGTCCTGCCCTTCTGCCAAATCGCCACGTAATGATACAGCGCGGATGGTTCCACCGGCTTTATTCCCAAGTGAAACGCCGCGTATTCACGCGCGATGATCTCGTTGGTGATTGAAATGCCCAGGCCAGCGGAAACGTATCCGGCTTCGTGACCGTTGCAATCGAATTCCACCAGTATGTTCGGCTCAACGCCGGCGAAACGCATGGCATTGAAGTTCATTTGATGGGCGGCGAACTGGGGATCGATATCGACGATCGTTTCACCCGCCAGGTCTTGTGCCTCGATACAGGTCTGTTTTGAAAAGCGGTGGTCGGGATGGAAGATGCATACGTTTCGCGCCGACCCAAGCGGCGCCCACTCAAAGAGACTTGGATCCAGGGGCAGCCTCGAGATTCCGAGTTCGGCACGCCCTGCCAGAATGTGCTCGCCGATCTGCTCGTAGCTTCCCGAAAGTGACCGGACATTCGAAGCGGTCTTTGCGTGGATAATCGCCACGACCTTGGGCAAGGTCACGAAGCCGAAAACAGACGGCGCGGCAATCGCAATCCGCTGCTTTTCGTCGTTCTTCATCGCGAAGATCGACGCTTCCAGCCGACCCAGCGACGTCAAGGCAAGTTCCACGTTTCGCAGGAGTTCCCAGGCTTCCTGCAAGGGGACGATGCGGTTGGCTGATCTCTTGAAGAGTGTGATGCCGAGCGTGGTCTCGAGTTGCTTCACATGTTGACTGACGGCCGGCTGGCTTATCCCGAGCGCTGCCGCCGCTCGCCTTGTCGAACCGGCCCGCAACACTTCTCGGAAAACCTTCAGTTGACGGAGCTTCAGGTCGCTCTGCAGCAACTCCATCCCTGCGCTCCTTTCCCTGATAACGCCCACCCGGGAAGCAGATACCGCCAAACCGGGGAGCAACGAACCGCCTCAGTATATAACGGTGCGTTATAGATAAAATAATAAAAATTATAGATTGAGTGTGTAATTTCAAGCGTTTAGAATTGGGCAATATCTCCAATTAACTCCAAATTACCAATATAACAATTCGCAACCTTGGGTTATACGACTTGGTCTGAGTGACACGGACCGTCGTATCTCGCGGTATTGCGAACCAAGGAACGCGCCCCATGGGTGGTTTTACTACTCAGTTTGTTGTCGCACTCACCGTGACCATAAGCCTGGCTCTTGTCAGCGGCTGCCTGGGTACGGTATTTGGGCTGTTTCTGGCCATTTCGAAGGGCACGGCCCTACCCCGCGTCAACGCAGTCGTGACGGCCTACACGACGGTCGTCCGAGGTGTACCAGAACTTCTCATTATCCTGCTCATCTACTTCGGCGGAACGACCCTCGCCAGCAAGATCGCCGGCCGCTACGTGGAGGTGAACGCATTCACCGCAGGGGTCATCGCGCTCTCCGTCGTCTTCAGCGGATATGCGACCGAAGTGTTTCGCGGCGCGATTGCGGCAGTGCCAGCGGGTCAAACTGAAGCGGCAAAGTCGCTTGGACTGAACGCCTGGCAGCGCTGGGTGTTCATCATCGGACCGCAGATGCTGCGGTTGGCGCTGCCGGCCTATGGCAATCTCTGGATTTCGCTCTTCAAGGATACCGCGCTGGTTTCGATCGTTGGCCTGACCGACATCATGCGCGTCGCGTATGTGGGGGCCGGATCCTTGCGCGCACCATTGACCTTCTACCTTGCGGCCGCCGCTCTCTACCTCTCGCTGACCACCGTCACGCTGCTGTCGATCCGGCTGGCTGAGCGGCGCTATCCGGCACTCGGCCGGTAGGAGGGAGCGACCATGAACCTCGGCTTGATGTTTGACGCACTGGTTGTCCTGCCTTCGGGTGTTGGTCTCACCTTGACCCTCACGGTCTTGTCGCTGGCGGCCGGATTTCTTCTGTCCGTGCCGCTGGCCTTCATCCGCGCGTTTGGACGTCCCGGCCTCTCGCTCGCGGTGCTGGCATACACCTATGTCATCCGCGGAACGCCGATGCTCGTTCAGCTCTTCCTGCTCTACTACGGCCTCGCTCAGATCGAGGCGGTGCGAGCCAGCATCTTTTGGGTGATCCTGCGCGACCCTTTCTGGTGCGCCCTTTTGACATTCTCGCTGAACAGCGCGGCACACACCACCGAGATCCTGTGCCGCGGCCTCCAGTCCGTGCCCAAAGGTGTCACCGAGGCAGCGACGTCTCTCGGCTTGAAACGCTTCCAGATCGCTCGCCTGGTCACCTTCCCGATCGCTTTCAGGATATCGCTTCCGGCCTACGGGAACGAGGTCGTGGGGATGATCAAGGGCTCGTCGCTGGCGAGCACCGTAACGCTGCTCGAGATCACCGGCATGGCGCGACAGATGGTGTCCACCACGTTCGCACCGTACGAGATCTTCATCGTCGCCGGAGCGATCTACCTATCGCTCACCTCGATTGCCGTCAAAGCGATCCAACTCCTGGAGCGATGGCTTTCGACCGACGGCCATCCTGTGCGTCGACGAAGGGCGCGATTGCGCCCCGCCCTACCTGATCACGAGATCACGACGACGCCCCTGCCCTAACCCGCGGGTTTTTTCGGCAGCCCATTCCATCCAAACCAACGAAGAGGTGCATAATGCGCATACCCCTGGCTATTGCTGTTTCTATCGCATCCCTGATGTCGGCATTCCCGGCGAGCGCGCAAAGCGAGCGCGTCATTTCGATCGCCTCCGAAGGTGCTTCGCCGCCTTGGGACAGCACCGACGCGAACGGTCAGCTCTACGGTTACGATATTGATGTCGGACAGGAGTTGTGCCGTCGCATCGAGATCAAATGTACCTTTGTCCCGCAGGATTGGGACGGGATCATTCCGGCACTGCTTGTCGGCAAGTTCGACGTGATCATGTCCGGCATGGCGATCACGGAAAAACGCAAGCAGAAGATCGCGTTCTCCGTTCCCTACGCCACCGGCTTCAACCAGTTCGTGGTGCGCAAGGACCTGGGTCTCGATCCTGGCGACATCAAGCAGAAGGTCAACCTCTCGACCATCGGCGACAAGGAGAAGGCGACGATCGAACGCCTCAGATCGACACTCGCCGGCAGGGCGATCGGGGCCCTGCGCTCGTCGAATTCGGAAGCAGTCGTGAAGGAAATGCTGGGCGATGTCGTGACCATCCGCAGTTATGACAGCCAGGACAACATGAAGCTCGATCTTGCCGCGGGTCGCATCGACGGCGGCCTCGCCGACTATTTCACCTGGCGGGATTTCCTGGAGACGCCTGCCGGTTCGGGTGTGGTGTTTTTCGGGCCGGAACTAAAGGGCGGGCTGTGGGGGCCAGGCGTGGGCGCCGGCATGCGCAAGGACGATGGCGAGTTGCTCGCCAAGTTCAACGCGGCCATCGACGCGGCCACCAAGGACGGAACGATCAAGGCGCTGAGCCTGAAATGGTTCAAGAGCGATATCTCACCGGCCCTCTCGCAATAGCCGGGCACCAGTTCCGTCACCGATGTGGCGCCGGCCGGAACGCCAGCGCCCTCCCCTCCTTCAAGGCGAGTTCCATGAAAGACCAGTTCTGCGCGGTCGTTACCGGCCAATCCCTGATCAAGCACGACATTCGTGGCGTCAAAGACGAACGCTTCATCGCAGTTACGGACTTCCTGCGCCAAGGCGACGTCGTCTTCACCAACTTCGAATCGACGATCCTCGGCAAGCACGGCGGGTGGCCGACCAAGGGCAAATACTTCGGATATTCCAGGGCTGAAGTGCTCGACGCATTGCAGGCCATCGGTTTCAACGCGCTTGCGCTCGCAAACAACCACGCCTTCGATCTCGGCGCTGGCGGCATCCTCTCGACGCTCGAGGAGGTGGAAGCGCGGGGCTTCCTCCATGCCGGCATCGGGGCCGACGAGACGAATGCGAGGAAACCGGGCCGCCGCCGGCTGGGCGCGCGAGAGGTCGCGCTTCTCGCGCTGGATGCAGGCCCAGGCCCGACCAACATGTATGCCGAAGACCGCACGGCCTTCCGGCCGGCTCGGCCCGGCGTCAATCGTCTGAACACCGTTCGCAAGATGGAGGTGCCGGACGGACATTTCAGCAGACTGGCAAGACTGGGCGCTCATTTGCAAAGCTCGCCCTTTGAACTGGCCAACTATGCGCAACCGGAGGACCCTGTAGAGGTGGCAGCCGGCAACGAGATTAATTTCTACGGCACCGTGTTCACGCAAGCCTCCGATTTCGGCCGTCTGATCGAAGTCGATCAGCGCAGCGCGCGTGTCCATCTGTCCGCCATCCAGCACGCAGCGGCACAAGGCGATTTCGTCATTGCCTATCTGCACCACCATCATTGGGAACCAGGTTGGCAGGACGTGCCGCGATGGGTGCAGACCTTTGCCCGGGCGTGCATCGACGCCGGCGCGAACCTATTCGTCAGCCACGGCGCTCCTGTGCTGCAGGCCGTGGAAATCTACAATGGCTCGCCGATCTTCTACGGCCTCGGAAACTTTCTTTTCCACGTCCACCCCGACGAAACCGAATGGGATCCACCGGAAGTCTGGCAAAGCATCGTCGCCGCCTGCCGCTATGATGCGGGCGGAAACCTCGCAGAAATAGATCTCCTGCCCGTCGTGATCGGCGCGGACCCCCAGTCTCTCGGATCAGCAACGGGCAGATTGGTACCGGTCACCGTCACTGGAAGCGCAGCGCGAGACATCCTTGAGGGATTCGCGACCCGCTCGCGGGCGTTCGGCGTCGAAATCGAAGTGTCCTCGGCTTGCGGCCGCATCGCCCTGCCCGCTGCACGAAAATTCGGCTGACAGGCCCGACCGGCCGTCAGACGGTCTTGCATTCGGCCGGCGCGGATTCGCCGGCCGTTTCGCTATCCGCCTCTGTGTCTCGCAGGGCCAGTTCTTCTCCTAACGCTGCGATCAGGGACGAGACGCGACCGCGCACACGCGGCGGAAGGTTCACCAGCCCCTCAATCAGGCGCCGACCCTCCGCGCTGGCAATGAAATCCAGGCGCTCGTCGACCGGCAGGGGCCGCGCCTCGACGCGGGTCTCATCGTTTCCCGGCAGGCCTTCGAAGAAGCGGCCGACAGGAACGCCGAGCGAGCTGCCGATCTCGTAGAGCATCGACGCGCTCACGCGATTCCGCGCGTTCTCGTATTTCTGGAGCTGCTGGAAACTGATGCCGATGGATCGAGCTAGCTGTGCCTGCGAGACGTCGGACTGGACGCGAACGGTAGCAATCTGCCTGCCGACATGCTGATCGGCGGGATGTGGGTCATTTTCGATCTTTGGCTCCGGCCCCGTCCGAAAGAGGACGGAGCGTTGCGGTTTCAACAAGGCCTTTTGATCCTCCACAAATCCGTCGGATTAAGAGTCTGTCGCGTACGCTCCGGCCTCTTCGCACCGATTTTATTCTGGTCGAATCGCCATATAATATACCTTACGGGGTGCAAAATAACCCTATAGGTGGCAAAGAAAATCTGCCTGCCGATTGTGGACTCATGGTCAGTCCACGACAGATTCGAGCCGCACGAGCTTTGCTTGGTTGGTCGCAGCAGGAGCTTGCCGACAAGGCAATTGTGTCACTGAATGCGCTGGCCCGGTTGGAAAATGGCAAGGTAGATTCCCGGATCAGCACTTTGCAGGCCATTGAGGCGGCTTTGATAAAGGCGGGTGTCGAATTCTTGTCCGCTGGTCAAAAGGGTGAAGGTGTACGGCTCTTAGATCCTCTGGTTTGATAGCGACAGAGCGAATCTGCGGCCAGGGAAATTCCGGATCGTCCTTTGGCGACTGCCCTTCCCTAGGCACTGCCTCAGGTTTAGCTGCCACACCGGCACAAGTGTCAGCCGAGATTTCGCACCACGCCACTACCCCAGGATCACGTGATTGGCTCGCGCCCAGATCGTTGCAAGCAAACGCGCTTAGGCTTGGTCTCGCATCTGCAATTACCGTTCCCAGAATTGCTCTCCTGCGGGTGACGAGAGGCAAAGTCGTGATATTGTCGGAATCAGTCATGATCCGAGCTCCAGAAAGCTTTGGGGTGTGGCTAGACCGAACGACGTGTTGGAGCACGTCGTTCAGCAACGAAGAGCGAACCACATTTTACGTACATACCGTACATTACGGACACCGCCATTGTCAAACGTTCCTGACCCGATCGACAACAAAACTGAACGCTTCGAGTTGCGGCTCTCGACCGACTTACTTGCTCGCGTAGACGAATGGCGTCGCACCCAGCCAGATCTTCCCACCAGATCGGAAGCGTTCCGGCGATTGGTAGAGGCTGGTCTAGCGTCAAAATAGGTGCGGCTTGGTAGAAATGTCGCGTGCGCGTGGCAGCTTCGGCTTGTATTGTTGCGGCTCACCAGTTCTACAGTAGTCTGCAACTGACGGATTTTCATGAGGCTGCGCTGGAATTCCAGGACGGTCGTCAGCACAAGACGGCAGTCGTGGGGGGTAGTGCATGCCGACCAACAACTGGATCCGGTTTCTTCGGAACTACGGACCCATTCCGACCAATGATAATATGTACGACGAGACCATTCAGCGGGCGTTGGCTCGCTTGAAGATGCAGCCAATCGAGCTGCCAGCCCAACATCTCGCATGGTTGGTCGACAATTTCAGGTCAGAAGAATGCCAGTCCATCATCCTCACGGGCACCGCCGGCGACGGAAAGACCTATCACTGCCGACGCGTGTGGCTTGAGCTTGGAGGCACGATTGAAGATTGGAATGGCGGAGAGAAGATCCAGCGCCTCAGCTTGGGGTCTCGCCAACTCATTGTCGTCAAGGACCTAAGCGAGCTTCGCTCCGACGAGAGTAAACCGCTGATCGAGCAGATGGCGTGGGATGTCGCAGACCCCAATTCCCCTAGGGTCTATCTGATGGCGGCCAATCATGGCCAGCTTTTAGAAAAGATGAAGACCGCCGGCAGCGACAAGACGACAAGCGCTCTTGTCGAGGTGGTGGAGAATCTCCTGGTCGTTGGCCGCAGCGGAAATTCAGCGATTAAGCTCGATTTGAGGGATCTCAGTCGGTCTGCCGCCGCCGTGATGATCGATCAGGTCATCGATGCGGTGACGCTGCACCCCGGTTGGGACGGCTGCGCGGATTGTCCGGCGCTGAATGGGGCAACCTGTCCGATCCGCGAGAACCGCGAACGGCTGGTCGGAACCCACGACAAGGGTCTCTTCCGGCGACGGCTCTGCAATCTGGTCGAAGCCAGCGAACAGAATGGTGGTCACTTTACCATCCGGCAGGTTCTATCCCTCGTCACGAACATCATTCTTGGCCATCCCGACGCACGCGACGGACTAATGGCGTGCACCGATGTCGTCGAATTGGCAGCTGCGGGAACCGCGGAGCGAGCCAGTCCCTACCGCAACGTGTTCGGCGGCAACTTGAAACCAAGCCGAGCAGAAAGAACCGAGCCCTTTCGCAAGCTCAACCTGTTCGGCATCGGCTCGGAAACGAGCAACAAAGTCGACAATTTGCTGGTCTACGGCGCCGACGATCCGGCACTGGTGGAAACCTACAGAACCCTGGTGCAAACCGATCAGGTCTACGGCGAGACGCCAGCCTATAAACGGGCGCAACAGTCCTACCTCGAGGGCGACGATCCGAGCGCTGTCGCCCGTTTTCTCGGGCTACTTCGCGGGCAGCGTCAGCGGTTGTTCTTTACCATCTCAGATGAGTTGGCAGACACGCTGGACCTCTGGGACCTGACCGTCTTTCGGTACGCCGGGCTCTATCTCGAGACTAGTCGTGCGTTGGCAGAGAAACGAGCATTGCCGCGGCAGGTGATGCCCATGCTCGTGCGCGGGCTGAACCGGGTGTTCACCGGCATGCTGATCCAGAACCAGGACGAGCTGGTCCTTGCAAGTTCAGGAAGCCAGTCGCAGTCGAGGACCAGTCCTCTGCTGGAGGAATTCGTGTCCGTCGCCCGCAGAGCCGGCGAGGAAGTGGCGCTGCTCGGTGACGGGGATGGAGACATGAAGCTGGTGGTTCGGCTTGCGCGTGATGATCCGCCTGAAGTCACGCTGCAACTGTCGACGACGCGCTTTGAGTTCTTGGGACGTGTGGCCGAGGGTGCACTCCCAACGAGTTTTTCGCTCGAGTGCCACGAGGACCTTCTTGCCTTCAAGGCACGGCTGCTGAGCGCCGTCGAACGGCGGCGATTCCTTGATGGAGACGATCGCAGTGACGGGATCGTCCTCAAGTTCATCGACCTCAATTCTGACGGCCGTGCATCATCGCGTAGCGTCACGGTGAGGCTCTGATGATGGAGATCCTGAAACGCCCTATTTCCCATGAGGATCGCACAGGACCAGCGTTCTGGGTCGACGAAGCGATCTGGGGGCATCGCCTGCATGACGAACAGACGCCCTGGCTGATCCTGCTTGAATTCCTTGGCGTGCTCCGATCCGAGCAAGTCGCCGGCCGCGCTTTTGCGGAAGGGGAGTTCAATGCACTTTCCTATCGTCCGCAGACACAATTGCGACTGCGCAATCTCATCTTCAATAATCCCTACCTTTTGACCATCGGGGCAGAGGGGCTCTCCGACGATGCAGCCTGGACCAAATGGCTGGAGTTAATGGAACAGAACGCCGGCGGCCTCGAGAGCCGGGACTTCAGTTATCTCCGCGGCCGCTTCGACTCATTCGACGATTTTGCCTCTGTGGTGGGGTTCTTGCAGTCGTCCGCCATCGAAGGCGCCAGCAATAAACGCTGGAGTTCAAAGTTCGTTTTCCCCTTCGGTCCCAGCGCGCTGTATGAGGATGCGGCGGTGACGGCGTCTGGTGTTTCAACCGATAGGCGGTTTTTTGCTCGGACCGGCGAAGTTCTCTATCTGATGCTGTGCCGGTCCAAACGAGCTGCGGAGCTCAAGGAACGACTGGTCGGAAAACTCTTCGAACAGCCAACCGTTTATGATCGGCTGGTCGCTGCACTGCAAGGCGAGCCACAACTTGCCGAGCGGGATCGGCCAGGCGCCTACCTGCCCTGCTCGACCCACCCGATGTTCGATCAGCTCGCCGAGGATTGGATCGCCATTCTGGATAGCCCGATTTCGGTGTTCGACGCTCTGCCGCACATCGTAACCATCACCGGGCTCAATCTTGTTCGATACCAGCTTGACCGGGCGCGTGAGCTGCTCGACTCGGTGCCCATTACGATGATCTGCGAGATCGTATCGCCAAAAAAGACCGTGATCCGTGACCTTGCGGCGGACTCTTTCCAAGCGAACAATGCGCTGCCCGGTCTTGCCATTGAGCATTACGTCCGCAGTGCCGAAACCTCTCATGAGTGGCAGCTCGCCGTTGCATCGGACGATGCCGTTCTCAGCGCCGCAGAGGTCCTTGGCCGCCAATTTGACTGGCCCGACCCTGACGACCTACCGACCGGGATGAGCAATCCTCGAGACTTGATCGATGAGCTCGTCGGCAGGGCGAAGACAAGGCACGCGCAACATGTGGGCAAGGTTCATTCGACCTGGGCGCGGCAGATCGGATTGAGTTCGCGTCGCTCAAGCCGGCGCGTGCGCTACGCACCGACCGACCGCCTGCTCAAAACCCTTGTTGTCTGCTGCGTGAGCGAGCGGATGGAGTTCAAGGACTTCCTTGCCGCCCTCCACGATCGCTACGGCTTTGTGATCGGAGATCAACAGGCCGCGAGCATCGTCGGCGCCGGAAAAGCCGATCAGGAGGACTTCTCCGACAATGCACGTCGGCTGGAGGAACGGCTGATTAGCCTCGGGCTGCTCAACCGGCTATCGGATTCGGCAGCCTATGTAGAAAATCCGTTTCGCCGCGAGGTGCGAGCATGAACGCTCTCGATCTGATCGGCACGGCAGGCGCTGCGGCGCTCCAAGAGCGCCTGCAGGGCCTCGGGGCGGACAGCGGCACCGCTCGTTTCATGCTCGATCGCCTCACCGGACCGCAGGTTGCCGCGATCGTCAGGCAATTGGTTTCTGACCTTTCGATCCAGTCGCAAGTCAAGATTGCTGTTCCCCGCGCACTCGTCGATGGCCAGGGTCTGCCCGATTCCGTGATCACCGATGAGAGGACCGTGGCGTGGCGTCATGCCGAGTGCGACCGTCCCGCTCTCCTTATCGCGAACACCGACGATGATCAGGGCGCTTCACTGCACGATGTGGCGCTGATCGGCGCCAAGGAACTCAAAGAAGGGCCCGCCTATTGGGTTCTCCCCGCGTCCGACGGTCTGGGGTTACCGGTAGAGCACATCGAAGCATGGCACATTGCCCTCAAGGCCCTGTCCAGTGTCGATGATTGGCCACTCGCTCAGCTCAGCAACTATGTTGCCATGACGCGGGCCGCGATCGACAGCATGTCGCTACCCGTGGCGGACGCACTTGGCTGGGCGCTGCCGGCACTGCAATTGCCGCGCGACACAGGATACTTTCGATCGCAGCGGCCAAAGGACCTGCAGCAGCAAGGCCGCTGGAGGCGCCTCTACGACAAACTCATCACTGACCGTAGGCCACTGCTTTCCAAGCAGCGGCCCAATCGCCAGCCGATCGAATCCGACGAGCTGCGGGATCAATTCGAGACGGTTCGAGACGAGATTGCCGCCGAGCTGCACCCGGTGATCGAGGCTTTCGTCGACTCGCCGGCCGGGTGGCGCGAGGCGACCGAAAAGCTCGCTGAGCTGGAGTGGGAACAGGACAACATTCTTCTCATCTTCTCGGGCCTCAAGCTCAAAAAGCTGAAGCTTCCGGAAGAGACCGCTCGGTTTTTCGACTATGAGCGTCCCGATCGCCTCAGCGACCCGGACAAGGCCTATCTCGGCGATCTCAAGGGTCGATCCCTCAAGGAATCACGAGAGGACGACCGAGAGTTCTTCGAAGCCCATCGGGAGGATCTCGCGGCCAACAGGCAGTTGCGCGCCAAATGGGAAAAGTTCGTCTACGGACGCCCGATTGAGTGCACGGATTTCCTCGATGGCTTGGTCCGCAGCATTGAGCGGCTCTTTGCCCAGCTTGGTACGCTCAAGATGCCACGCGGGATCGAGATCAGGTCTTCACGCCGGACCAAGACGCAGTGGTTGGACATGAATGTCGACGTGGCCCGCGCCTTCAGCCTCAAGTATAAGGCGCTGCGTCAGGTTCTCCCACCAGCGGTCAGTTGGGACACGCCGCACATTTTCGAGTTCGAAAGGCTCCTCGAAGCCGCAAACAAGAGCCGGAAATTCCGCGAGAATGTCTCGACGTCGCGCGCAAACATTCAGATCAAGTTCGATCTCACTCTGACTGTGGGAAGCGGCCCCGGTGCGGAGAAAAACACGGTTCAGTTGATCTGGCGGGCCGAGCCAAACGCGATCGGATTGGCGTTGCCCGATGACCTGGCCAGGCTCGAAAAGAACCCATTCGGCATTGCCGAAGTGTCGCGCATGCTGGTCAGCAAGAAGGGAGCGATGCAGTCGGTGTCCCTCGCCGACGTAGGCACTTTGCAACCCTCCTTCCGCCAGGATGCCGGATCGTTGGTTCCACGATCGACCAATGTCGAAGACCTAAGCAAGGCCCTGCCCAGGACCATCAAGGCAGCCGTCGCGGGCGGTCGCATGACGCCGCCTGCCGGCGCGGACCTTGGAGAGACATGGACTACCTTCGTCGCGGGCTACTCGGCTGCCATCGAAGATTGGCGGGCGAACGGCATGGGGGGAACACCCCAGCTCGAACAGGCCGATTTGTATGCAAGGCTACTTGAGCAACTTCGTAGCTCGGCGCCAGGTGACTTAAACCGGCGGGACCTGTGGGAACCGATACTCAGGATCGGGACGGTTCAGATTGCCGGTTCGACGCCGGCTGCGATCGTAGCACCTTGGCACCCGATGCGGATGGCCGCCACCGCCGTAAAGATGCGATCTCTCTGCGGCCTGATTGATCACCTTCTTAAGGCGGAAGAAGTCAATTTCGGCGACCAGCGGCTCTTTTTTGTCGATCTCCGGTCCGAGCTCGCTCACCCTTACTATCCGGAGGCAGTACCGGGTTTCAACGGAGGTGAAGCGGTTCTCCTGACTGAGACGAGCACACTCAACGATTACAGCTTTATGGAACGGCCGGTTCGCGATCCCTCGGAAGCGTCCACCGATGTGGATCCGGCAGAGGCTGCTCGTGAGATCCGCGGGCTGATCGGCCGTTATCTCGACTTGCAGCCGCATGAGCGCGCCAATCTCAGCATCATGCTCTACAACTGCGATGCTGCTGGCCTGCCATTGGCCACGGTCAACGCGTTGGGGTCAGTTCACGAAGACGAGGTCCACTGCAACGTCCTCGTCCGCCATCGAGACCGCTCGAAGCTCAACAAGGTCTATACCGATCTCCTAGATCAGTCAGGCAACGACCCCGACGCCATCGTCGTCAGTGAAACGTCGCTCAACTTCATGTCGAAGCTCAGAATTGGGGTGATGCTTGAGGGCAGTACGGGGCGGCGCGCACCTGACGAGCGCAGCGTGGACGTGGCGTTCCTGCATGATGTCGTATCGCGTCAGGCCAGGGAGGCCTGGTTTTCCGTTCCTCGCAACGACGACACAAACCCGTCGATCGCCGATCACGTGCCGCCTCGCTGGTCGTATCGCCGGGTCGTGGGGGAAGAACAACTCACCGCAACAAGCTACCTGGTTTCGCCCCGCCAACCTCGGGTCGGCTGGTCCTATCTCGACGCTCTGGCGGCCGTGATCCGCAAACAGTCGCATCGCGACAACGAGCATTACCTGCCCGCGCGTCAGATTTCGCTGCAGGACCATGGCCTGGAGGCCATGTTCAAGGATGTTCACGGCTTGGCCGAGTGGGTCGCCACTTATGACGACCTTCTCGACAAGCGGCAGCTCATGGCGCAAGGCATCAAGGTCATCCGATATCGGCGCGAACGGACGCACGGTCGCAACATGGTCGTATCCTCGACCTCGGACCTGCGCGTCCTGCCGGTACTTGTCCGTCGACGTCTCGATCAACTCAGCCTGGGGCTTAGCGACGACCGTCTATCGGCGCTTGCCGAGAGGATGATCGCCGACGCGACGGCCATCTCTGGAGATGTCATACTGCGTGCGGCCAAGCGCGGCGTATCAGCTGGGGAGTTGATAGGCCTGGTCCTCAGTCGTGCACTTGTTGCTGAGGAGCTTTTGAAGCGTCCGGCATCGTGGTTCCTTCTCGACGACTACGCGCAATGGCTGGGCCAGCGAGAGGAAGGGATCGCCGACATCCTTGCGCTCAGCGTCGACCCGGGGCCCGATGGGCGCCCCAGGCTCCGTGCGGTTGTGACGGAAGCGAAGTATGTCGAGTCCAGTGGTCTGGCGGAAGCCAAACGTCATTCTAGCCAGCAGTTGCGACAGACAATGCGCCGGATTGAGGACGCGCTCTTCGGCGATCCGGGGCGGCTTGACCGTGACCTATGGCTTTCGCGTCTTGCCGACATCCTGCTCGACGAACCCTCGGCTCTGACCGAATGCTTTGCACTCGAGGAGGTGAGGAATGGCATCCGCAACGGCACGGTGGAGATCGATCTAAAGGGCTATTCCCACATTTTTGTTTCGGGCCCCGCAGACGCCGGTGGCTCCCCTGGCGACCAGGACGAAGTGACCGAGGTTCGAGGACTGCAGGAGATCTACACGCGCGAAGGTCTGCGGCAACTGATAAAGGCATATGAGGCCTCGGAAACGTTGATGCCGATCAGAAGCGCCCTGGGAGATCGCAGGCCGTGGGAAACATCTGAGTTTCGCGCGCCGGCACCGCGCGTTCGGTGGACCAAGAGTGCCCCAGCCAGTGGTACCGGCCCCGAGCGGGGCGCCCCTCGGCCGAGCCCTCCGCCAACGACACCCGCGCCGCTTTCGCCCGATCCCAACGTGAACGCGGGAACAGCGCCTGCTGCCGATGCCGGCGAGGCTGAGCCTAATGCAGCTGCCCGCTCCGCCGCGCCTGATCGGGAGGAACAGGAGGCGGCCGGACCGATCTCAGGGGACAACGAGAGCTTCGCCGGCATGGTGTCTCGGAGAGCGGGGCAGGTGCAGGAGGCGGCTGGCGAGGACGAACAATGGCTCGAGGCCACAGCCGGCCGGCTGCGTACCGCGCTTATGGGTTACAACCTACAGGCCAAGATCGCTGGGATGCGATTGACGCCAAACGCCGCCTTGGTGCGATTTGTCGGCAGCGACCGGCTGCGCGTCGAAGACATCGAGGCGAAACAGTCCGCCCTTCTGACCACGCATGGCCTGAGGGTGATCTCCATTTCGCCGCTGCCCGGCGAGATCGTGGTGGGCGTGGCAAGAGCAAAGCGGCAGATTGTCTCGATGTGGGATCTCTGGGAACGCCGCGCCCTGAACCGCAATGCCGCCGGTCTCAACACGAGCTTCCTCCTCGGTCTGCGCGAGCTGGATGGCGAAATTCTCTATCTCAACTTGGGTGGGCCGTTCGCTGGCGTATCTCAACACGACCCGCACACGCTCATCGCGGGCGCGACGGGCAGTGGCAAATCAGTGCTGATCCAGGCGCTGATCCTCGACATCGCCGCGACCAATCCTAGCGCCCTGGTGCACATTCACCTGATCGATCCAAAAATGGGCGTCGACTACTCCGCGATAGAGCGGCTGCCGCATGTGAAGGGTGGGATAATCATTGACCAACCGGCCGCCATCGAAATGATGGAAGGGCTCGTCATCGAGATGGACAGGCGATACGAGCTCTTCAGGCAAAGTGGGGCTCGCGACATCCGATCTTTCAACATCAAGGCCGCGCCAGAAGCACGGCTGCCGATGAAGTTTCTCATCCACGACGAGTTCGCCGAATGGATGCTGACCGAGGATTACAAGGGCGCCGTCACCTCTATTGTTTCCAGACTCGGGGTAAAGGCGCGAGCCGCCGGCATCCACCTGGTCTTTGCGGCACAACGGCCAGATGCCGGGGTCATGCCCGTTCAGCTGCGTGACAATCTCGGTAATCGGCTGATCCTCAAGGTCGCGAGCGTCGGAACCTCAGAGATCGCACTCGGGACGAAGGGTGCCGAGAACCTGCTCGGCCTTGGGCATCTGGCGGCTCGGCTGAGCGGCGAGGCCTCGACCGTCTTCGCTCAGGCACCATTTCTGTCCGACGAGGACATAGAAGACGTGGTGTCGGCGATCGCGGCTCAGGACGGTTGAGCTGGCAAAACCGGAGGCGCGGGAGGACAAAACAGGGGGGCGAGGGCGTAAATGACCCCGGCGCACGAAATCGCCGCCGCGACCCACAACAGGAACTGAATGATCTTCACCGTCGAGGGCGGCCATTTCTTGTCCTTGTTCTTGATCGAGACCGCATAATCGCCGTCGAGCTTGTTCAAATTGGTAATGTAGAGGCTGAAGGCCTGGCTGAAGCGACCCATGATGAAAACGCTGGCGATACTCACGACGGCCGCGAACAAGAAAATTGCGACGGCAATGAGCCGATCGGTCTTGAGCTGGGATGCCGCGAAGTACCACAACCCGCCGATCGCCACCGAGAACAGCGGGGGAATCTTGTAGAGGATGTCGTTCATCGCTCTGAAGTGGGCGTATTGCTCTTTGTAGATTTCTTTGACGCTGACGTCGTTGCCTTCGGGCATGGGGATGCGCATCTCCTGTTCCGCCAGTACTCTATCAGCAAATCGCCTGGGCCTCGACCGTGGGCCGATTTAGAATTTTTCCCGTTCCGGATAAGGTCGAGCTTGATCCGAAGACAGAGTCACACGCGCCCATGCCGATATATCTTGATGGTCACTCGACAACACCATTGGCGCCAGAGGCGATGGAAGCGATGGCACCTTGGTGGCATGCTCAGGTCGGAAATCCGCACTCACCTCACCTGAGCGGTATGTTGGCGTCACAGGCCGTTGAGACTGCGCGCTCGGAACTCGCGTCCCTCATCGGCTCTGATCCACAGGAACTCGTCTTCACGTCCGGGGCGACCGAGGCAAACAACATCGCGATAAGGGGCATTGCTCTCGCCGCGCTTGAAGGTGGCATCGGGCGGCGTGACATTGTCGTATCGGCCATCGAGCACAAGAGTGTGCTGTCGTCCGCGAGTTCGCTGCGGAGTGCCGGCTTCCGCATCATCGAAGCGCCGGTTGATGTGAACGGCATCATCGATATTTCAGCTCTGGAACGGTTGGTCGGCATTGAGACACTCTTGGTGTCGGTGATGGCGGTCAACAACGAGGTGGGATCCATTCAACCGCTTGCCGATGTCATTCGTATTGCCCGTGCCGCGGGGGCGCTCGTGCATGTCGATGCTGCACAGGGCGCGGGCAAACTTCCTCTCGACTGTGCGGAGTTCGATTTAGCGAGCCTTTCATCGCACAAAATTTACGGCCCAATGGGCATCGGTGCGCTGTTCATATCATCGGCCGCTTCTCTCCGGCCGTTGCCGGTGTTGTTCGGCGGCGGTCAGGAGGCTGGCGTGCGCCCTGGAACCGTACCGACGCCGCTCGTGGTCGGGTTTGGCGCGGCCGCCAAGGTCTCCAGGACGCGGCTCGTCGCGGACGCCGCCCATTCAGGGCGGCTGTCGGCTCTGTTCCTCGAAGAGTTGCGCAGCAGGCAAGTGCAATTCATCGAGAATGTTTCCGCGCCGAGTCGGGTACCCGGAAGTTTGAGTCTGAGATTTCCTGGTAATGAAGCCATGTCTATAATAGTGAAGGCCAGTGATCGGATCTCGATTTCCGAAGGATCAGCTTGCACGAGTGGGCAGATCACCGCATCGCACGTCCTACTTGAGATGGGATTTACTCATCAAGAGGCTACGGAAACTATCCGTTTATACTTCTCCCGCTACAATAGGGAGGCGGACGCCATGGAGGCGGCCGCGGTGCTATCAGCAATAGTGGCGCGCTAGGGATTGCCAACTGGCGACGCTCTCCAGTAGCATCCCCTCCATGTTGAACGACCTTCATGATCCGGCGACCGCGATTCGCGTTTCGGGCCACGAGACCTTCCCGCTTCGGCTCCTTTGGCTGAAGAAGGCGTTCGACCATGCATCCGACCCGGATGGAGTCGATCGTAGAACATTTCAGGAACAAAACGCAATTGCCACTTTCGGTGTCGGCAAGAACATGGCGCTCTCGATGCGTCATTGGGCGTTGGCGACGAAGATTCTGAGAGACAGCCCCACCCATCTTCACGCCACTGATTTAGGGCGGTTGATCTTCACCGACGGCACCGGGCTCGACCCATACCTCGAGCATCCGTCCACTCTGTGGTTGATGCATGCACACCTCGTGAGTGAGCCGCGCGCCGCAACGACATTCTACTACGCGTTCAACCTGCTCAATCAGATTGCCTTTACCAGGGACGATCTCGTTAGGGCCATGGCAGCGATCATCGAAGCCCGTGCAACCGCAAGGGCAACCGCCGAGACCCTCAAGCGCGACGTTGAAGTGTTCGTACGCAGCTATGCGCCCCGTCACTCCGATGCAGGGGAAGACGCCGCAGAACCGTTGCTAGTTGAGCTCGGCCTGTTGCGGGAGCAGCGGTCGACAGGCCAACTCGAATTTGTCCGTGGGCAGAAGCCCTCACTGGACAACAGCATATTTGCGCTCGTGTTAAGGCAGTTCTGGGAGCGTCAGCACTCATTGTCCCCCACCCTCTCCGTAGAGCAGGTGCAGTATGACCCCGGGTCTCCCGGGCGCGTCTTCAAGCTTGACGAGGATAGCCTAGTGGCACGGCTGATGAGCATCGGGGACGCCACCGGCGGGAAAATGGTGTGGACCGATACGGCGGGACTCCGTCAGGTCGCTCTGGCTGGCCGTCTCGAGGAAATCGACGAGATCGATCTAGTCAAAGCCGGTTACCGTGGGCGGAGAGCGGCATGACCAAGCTTGCCGACATCGTCAAGGTCGAACGCCGGTTCGCGCTGTCCGCTCGGATCGACACCGATCTCAACGGAACACCGCCGCTCACCGGGTATGTGTTGCAGGCGAGCGTCCGCAAGTCGCTATTGGCCATGCTGGCGGGGATCGCCGATGGGTCGCAGTTCGCCTTCACCTGGACCGGCCCGTATGGCGGCGGCAAATCTTGTGCGGCGCTGCTTGTTGCCAATCTGGTCGCCGGCAACAAGAAACAGCGTGCTCTCGCCGAAGGGATCGTTGGGCAAGATTTGGCGGAGCAGTTTTCCTCGGCGTTTCCTGGCCGAGGACGCTCGTGGGATGTGGTTGCACTGACCGGTCGGCGCACGAGCCTGGCGGGCGCGTTGGCGGACACGGCCGCAGAGCAATTTGAGTGGACTCAGGCGGCGCGGGATGCAGCGCGCGACGAACGAGCTCTTATCGACCAATTAGAAGCGCGTGCTCGTCAAAAGGGCGGTTTGCTGATCGTTATCGACGAGCTCGGCAAGTTCCTCGAGCATGCGACGAGTTCTGCCGGCGACGTGCATATTTTGCAGGATCTCGCCGAGCGAGCAGCACGCTCTGACGGTAGGCTGGTGGTTGTCGGCATCCTGCATCAGTCTTTTGAGCAGTACGCCAACCGGCTGAGCCGGACTGGCCGGAACGAATGGGCAAAGGTTCAGGGCCGATACCAGAACGTGCCCTTCGTTGCGCAAGCCGATGAGGTCGCGGCGCTCATCGCTCGCGCCATTGGCAGCGACCAAGCTCCTGCCAGCGCCAAAGCGATCGCTAGACTGACGGCGGAGGCGATCTCGCACCGTCGACCGGTCGATGTTACGGTGCTGACGGAAATCCTCACCCAAACGTGGCCATTGCACCCGGTTTCGGCGCTCTTGTTGGGGCCGGTGTCACGCCAACGGTTCGCACAAAACGAACGAAGCGTTTTCGGCTTTCTATCATCATCTGAACCGAACGGATTTCAGGCGCACTTGGCTCGGACCGAGGTCGGCGGAAACGCTTGGTATGGGCCGGATAAGCTTTGGGACTACCTGGTCGCAAATTTCGGCAGCGCGCTTTCTGTTGGTCCTGAAAGCAATCGGATGACACTTGCTATGGAGGCCGTGGAGAAGGCTGCACTCTACGGCTCGCTGGCTGCCAAGCTCGCCAAGGCCGCAGCGGTCGTCGAGTTGTTCAGGAACGGGTCCGGACTCGCGGTTGCCGACGACATCCTCTCCCTTTGCGTACCAGAAGTGAAGAAGGCCGACGTCGCTGCGGCCATCGACGAGCTGGTCAACCGGGCTATCCTCATTCGGCAGCCGCGGCTTGGCGGATATGCCCTCTTCGCCGGCAGCGATTTCGACCTCGACGAGGCCATCTCCAAGGTCGCGCTGAAGCTCGACGCAGATGTCCTGGCTGATTTGCCTTCACGGCTTGGCGTGGGACCGATCGCAGCCAAGAGCCACTACTTCGCGACCGGTGCACTGCGCACATTCGATGTCGTCATTCAGTTTGCCGACGAGAGCCCACAAAGTCCCGCTGCGTGGGCTAAAAGGACCGCCGCGTCATTGGCCAAGACGAAGCGACGGTCGGCGGGTCTTCTCATTATGCTGCTGCCCGATGCGCGAAGCTTTGAAGCGCCGGTCAAGGTCGCCGCCAAACAGCTCAGCGTCGAATTGGAAAATCTGGGCGTCTTGGCTGGCGTTGCCGCCAGCGAGCAGGTCTATCTGCTAAGGGATCATGCGAGCGACCTCTATGCCTTGGACCGCATCGAAGAGACGCATCCGCAGCTCGAGGGTGATCGGATCGCCCGCCGAGAGTTGTCGGCACGCAAATCGTTGATCGCCGAAATTGTTCGCAGCGACTTGCTGAAGGCCTTCTCTTTGGCTCGCTGGTGGGCATTCGGTGACAGGGCAAAGGATGCAGCCGGCAAGAAACTCGATGGCGGGGAACTGACCGTCTTGGCGTCGGCGCTTGCAACGGCCGCTTTCAGCAGCGCACCCGTCATCCAATCGGAGTTGCTCTATCGGGACAAGCCCTCGACTGCCGCCATGGCAGGCCTGAGGACCTTGATGCATGCCATGGTTTCGAAGTCGGATGTGGCAGACCTTGGGATTGAGAACTTCCCTGTCGAGCGTGGGCTCTATCTGACGATTGTTCAGCCGTTGGGGCTGCATCGGCAGGACGAAAAGGGCGTGTGGCGCTTCGCCGATCCTGCCGGTGACGGGGCGGGCAAGACACTCAAGCCTGCCTGGACGGTGTTGGGTGAGAAGCTGGTCAATCTGGCCGAACTCTTCGACACCTGGGCCGCGCGGCCATATGGCATCAAGCGCGGGGTCATGCCTGTGCTGGTATTGTCCTATCTGCTGGCGCATAGAAACGCGGTCGCGGTTTATGTCGACGGCGCTTTCCAGCCCGCCATCGACGATATCATCGCCGACCGCATTCTGCAGGATCCGGCAGCCATCGAGTTTCGCCGAATTTCGCGCTCCAAGCGGGATGACGCGTTCGTCCAGCAGCTCGCCGCACTTCTTTCGACCGAGGCAAATCCCGTTGAAGCGAAGGCGCTGCCAGTCGCATCGGCGCTCTATCAGCGCTTTCATGCTCTTCCGCTGTGGGCGCAGCGCACTCAGACGCTGGCCGAAAATGTTCGTAAGGTTAGGGACATCGTGTTGAAAGCCAGTGACCCTGAAGCGCTGCTGTTTTCAGACCTCGCGTCCGCGCTTGAGGGAGAACCCGATCCCGGGGTCAGCGTGGTCGCCGCACTGAACAAGGCAGAGTCCGCCTATCCGAAAATGCTGGAGGAACTCCGCAAGGATCTCGCCGAGCATCTTGGGGTCGACACGAAGACATTTGAGGGCATTGGGCCGCGCTCCTCTACGGCGTCGGGGGTGTCAGCAGAGTTGCGCGTCGACGCCTTCATCATGCGCGCCGGCGCTTTCGAGGGAAACAGCGGCGACATCGAAGGATTGGCGAGCCTGCTCGTTCACAAGCCGCCGCGGAACTGGTCCGACCGCGAGCAAGAGCAGGCCATGTTCGAAATGGCTAAGCTCTGCCTGCGCTTTCGCGAGGCAGAGACATTCGCCGCGGTTCGCGGCCGCTCCCCAACCTCCCAAGCCATTTCGGTCATGGTAGGGTTGGACCCCAAGGAGAAGCCACTCTTCCATGCCTTCCAGGTGTCGAAACAGGAGCTTGCTACTGCAGACAAAGCGGCAGACGACTTGATGGCGCAGCTTCGGCTAAAGGGCATGAGGCCGGCCGTAGAGCTTGCCGCTCTCGCGCGCATCGTAGAACGCCTTTCCGAAGGCAAGGGATTGGAGCCAGCATGACGATTGCGGTGCGTGAGCGTCATATCCTTGGGATATCAGGGGGGCGCGATAGCGCGGCCCTTGCCGTCCATATGCGGCAGACCCGGCCAGAGGTCGATCTCGAATACTTCTTCACCGACACCGGCAAGGAGCTGGAAGAGGTGTATTCGTTCCTCGACAAGCTTGAGGGGTTCCTGGGAAAACCGATCACCCGGCTTAATCCGGACCGGGATTTCGACTTCTGGCTTAAGGAATACAATCACTTCCTGCCCTCCCCCAAAACTCGGTGGTGCACGCGGCAGCTCAAGCTCCGTCCGCTCGAGCAGTGGCTGCGTGAAGACCTCGATGCCGGGGTTGTCGTACATTCCTACGTGGCCATCCGGGCTGATGAACCCAGTCGCGAGGGCTATCAGGCGACCCATGGCAACATGCAGGTGCACTTCCCTCTGAGAGAGGACGGCATCAGTAGGGCCGGTGTGATCGAAACGCTCGAGAGCGCCGGCCTAGGCGAACCCGAGTACTATCGCTGGCGGACTCGTTCGGGCTGCACATTCTGTTTCTTCCAGCAAAAAATCGAGTGGGTGCGATTGATGCGCGAGCACCCCGACGCGTTCGACGAGGCCAAGGGATATGAGAAGACCGCCCGCGATCACGGCTCACCCTTCACCTGGAGCCAGGGAGAGGGCCTAGATGAGCTCAGCGCCCCGGCGCGGGTCGACGAGATCGAGCGGGAGTTCGAGCAGCGCCGCGCGCGACTATTGGCGCGGCGCCGCGTGAACCCGCTCGCCGGCAATGTGGTGCCTACGATCGATGACGTCTACGGAATTGACGAGACCGCGGCAGGATGTGTGATCTGCCACAAGTGACAGGATGAGGTGTCGCGTAACCGCCCGGGCAACCCTTGCATTGCCACTGCCAAAAGAGCTGTAGACGGCAAAGTCACCGGCATTGGGCCGGAAGTCAGAGGGAGGTTCTTGACACCTTCGCTTGATGCTAAGCTGCTGGGGACTTAGAGCAGTCAGTTCTGCCTGGATATTGCCGACCGAGGGGGCCACTTGTTCAAAATATCTGCCCGCACAGTCTTGGAGCTGGGCGCCGAGCTAATTAGCTCGGATATCATTGCCTTCTACGAACTCATCAAGAATGCCATCGACGCCCATTCTCGGAAAGGGGTGGAGCTGGCATTCAATGTCCCGCTTCGGCGCAACTCCTATCTTAAGATCCGTGCTCGTGCTCTTGAGGCGAGCAGCGCCGAGGCGCTCAGTGACCTTCGCAGCGATCTCGAGAGTCGCCTCGACCCTACCGCCACCAACGCTCGCGCATCATTCGCGCCAGCTCTGGCGAGCAAGTCCATCGAAGACTTCATTGCCAACCTTGATGACGGTTACGCCGAAGCCAACACCATAACCGTCTCCGATACAGGGGACGGTATGTCGATGGACGAACTGAAACGCTACTACCTGACTATCGGAACCCCTTCGCGCAAACACGAGGTCGACAGCTCGATAGCCACCGGCCGGGCGACGACGCCCTATTTGGGTGAGAAGGGCATCGGGCGTCTTTCCGCCATGCGGCTGGGTGAGCGCCTAAGAGTTGAGACTGCGAAGTCCGACGATCGCACTGTCAACGTTCTAGACATCAACTGGAAGGCGTTCGCTGATCTTGATGCCATGATCGAGGACGTGAAGTTCGAACCCCGTACTGGCGGCTCTAAGCCGGATGGGGCTTGGAGCGGCACACGTCTAACCATTGGTGACCTTCGGGAGGACTGGACCGAGGCGCGCCTACTGCAATTCGCTCGGTACGACTTCGCGCGACTTACTGATCCCTTCCTTGACCCAAAAAAGCGACCCCGCATTGTCCTTTCTTGGAATGGAACGCGTATCCCTATCGACTTTATGGACAAGACGCTTCTGGAAGCCGCCCACGCCTCGTTTACGGGCCGATATGAGGTCAAGGAGGGGAAGCCCGAGCTGTTTATCCGAATGGACGCGGTCAACCTCGGCTACTCCCATCCGCGGGAGTCGGACGTCTTGACACTCACGGAGCCCGATCTTGAGGGTCTCCTCACCGGAACTTCGGGAGAAATTCCATCGACTGCGCTTGTCTCCGTTGGGCCCTTCTACTTCGAAGGTTACTGGTACAATCGCCGCCACTTCACCGCAATCGACGGCATCGGTACTCGCAATGACGTTCGCGACCTGCAGAAAACTTGGAGTGGAATTCTGCTCTTTCGCGATGGCTTCCGCGTTTTTCCCTATGGCGATGAGGAGGATGACTGGCTCGGGCTAGACAGGCGCGCGCTCGGCCGCACCGGATATGTCCTGAACAAAAACCAGTTTGTCGGACACGTTCAGATCACGCGGGCAGGCAACCCCCACCTGCTCGATCAAACCAATCGCGAAGGTCTCCGGGTCAACCCAGAACAAGCTGCCTTCGTTCAAGTCCTGGGCCATGTCATCAAGGACCTACTCTGGGGCTTCTTCAAGGACGTAGACAGGCGACACAAGCTCACCCCAGTTGAGCTCGGCGACATGAAATCGCAAATCAACGAGCTGAAATCGCGCGCTTCTGCCGCGGTTGCCCGAGTTCGGAGGCTGGTTCCCAAGGACGAACAAGATGTCGTCGATGACCTTCAGCATGCACTCGTCGAGTTCCAAGATCTCACAGCACGAGCTCAGAAACGCATCGAAGAAGTCGAAGCGGATGGCAAGCAAATGATTCAAATGGCCGGCGTGGGCCTGATGGTCGAGGTCGTGGCTCATGAGCTCGCGCGCGCAACCGAGGGCGCACTCCAAGCTCTGGAGGCCCTAAAAGGCCGAGACCTGCCATCCGAGCTCAAGGCGCGCCTCGACACCTTGCGCTCCGAAATGAAAAGTGTGTCCAAGCGGCTTCGCGTACTTGATCAGCTCAGCGTTTCCGGTCGCCAGCGCTCCGAAACATTCGATCTCGCAGAGCTCTTCGACGACATTCAAGAGGGCCACGCGGCGCAATTTGCGCGCCATGGCGTGTTGCTCAAGATCAACAAGCCCAAAAATCCCATTCGCGTGCGACTTGTAAAAGGCATGGTGATTCAGATCATTGAGAACCTGCTTTCCAACTCTCTCTATTGGATTCAGATGCGGCAAAACCGGGAGCCGCGGCTCGTTCCCACCATAACCGTCACCATCGAAAGCAACCCGCCCACTATCACGTTCGAGGACAATGGCAGCGGCATCGCGCACGATCACATCGAAAAGATCTTCCGACCTTTTTGGTCGCTGAAGGAAAAGTCGAAGCGGCGCGGTCTCGGGCTCTATATTGCGAAAGAGAACGCCGAACATCTCGGCGGCACCTTGTCGATATCAGACAAGCAGGATTCACAGACACGTCGGCATAACGAGTTTGTTCTTGAGCTACCGGAAGCGGCGTTCGTCCCATGACACTTAATGCGCTTCTTAAGGACAAGGGCATCCAGACCGCGGTCATCATCGATGACGCCTATGACGAGGTGCCTAAGGCAAGCGACATCGATGCGGACGCATGGTCGACCTTCTTTGCTGATGCCGGTGCGTACGAAGACGTCTTGGTGGAGCTCTTCCCAGATTACGAGAACATCGACGGGTCCCAGCTGATCCATAGTGATGCTTTCGTGACGGCGGTATGGAAGGGGAAGGAGGGGCTGGCGGCGCTCGCGAGCGAACTCTTCACGGATTACGAAAACAACAAGAAGGCCGACACCAAATTTCTCGCTGACCTCGAAGTCGCGCTGGGTACTTTTGGAATTACCCCGATCCGCATGGGACGGACCGTTGTCGAGGCCGCCAAGACTGCCGATCTCATCTTCGCCGATCTCTTCCTTGGAAACCTCCAGGAGCCTGATGACATTGCGCAGTCAATCACGCTGGTGAAGGAGCTGATGGTTGCACGCCAAGCCTCGCCGCCGCCCGTGGTGCTCATGTCACGCAGCCATTTACTAAATGACAAGCGAGCCGACTTCCGGGACCAAGCGAAGCTCCTTGGGGCCCTGTTTAGGTTTTACCGTAAGGACGATTTGCTTAAGGCGGACAATCTTCCACGTACGCTTGAGCGCTTAGCGACGCACCTTGTTGATGCGGTAAAGATCGCAACTTTCCTATCGAATTACGAAGGGAGCCTCAAAGAGGCGGCGGCTCGTTTCTTCAAGACCGTAAGACGGCTCGATCTCTCCGACTATGGTGAGATCAGTCAGTTGCTCTTGAACTTCGAAGGGCAGCCGCTGGGCAGCTACCTTGTCGACGTGTTTGATAGCGCCCTCCAGTTTGAGATCGAGGCTGATGGCCCGACCATCGAGGCGGCCCGCGCACTCGAGGAGGTCGACCTTAGTCTCTATCCCGCTCCCCATATTGCCGGAACCAGTGACCTCCAGCATCTCGTTCACCAGACCGTCTGGCAGCATCGCGCGCGTCTTGGCGTGGCCACCAACAAACTCGAACCCTCAATTGCTTTCGGCGATGTTTTCCTGCGCCGCGACTATCCCGCAAACAGCCAGGAGAAAGACCTTCGCGACGCATTCATCGTGATGACGCCGGCATGCGATCTCGTGCGCGAAGAGGGTACGAAACGAATTCTGCTGCTTGCCGGCGACGTCAGCCCGTTGACACACACGTCGTGGGACTACGGCAATTCCCTGACGACGCCTCTGGGCCGCTTAGAGGACGGCAGCGCCATTCGACTGGAATGGGATGCTAAAGACTTGCGATCCGAGAATCGCGCTGCAATTGGAAAACTGCTTGCGGCTGACGGACCTTATTTCCTGTTTCAGCGAATGCGGGAAAACTACGCGCTCGACCTGCAACAATCGCTGTTAACGCGCCTTGGTCGGGTGGGATTACCCGCCAAAATGCCGGCGACGTTTCCTGTGACGGTCACCGTCTCGTATTTCGACGACACAAAGACCCTGCAGACTCTCAACCTGCCGACGCTCGCTCAAGATGGAGCCGTCTGCTACCTCGGACGTGACGAGGATAATGCCGAGAATGCCCGCCTCGTCATGACTGAAGCCGCTATCGATGAACTGATGGCCGCGGTTGCGGCAATTCCTGACGACAAGGTCATTCCGAAGGGAAAGGACCCGCTCAAAGCTCTCAAAACAACCGACACTTTAGCCCGGCTTCTGCAAAGGGGCCTGCCACTCGGCAAGCTGGCTGGCGGATATGGCGAGATCCGCTCCCACGAGAAACCCGCGGACGGCACAAAACCTCCGCTTTTGGGTTTTATCACCAGAAACCCAGAGGCAAAGCAAAATAACCAGAACGGCGGAGTACTCATAACGGTGGAACACGATTCGATATTCATCGCCGCCAACGTCTCCGCGCAAATAGCGGAGACCGCCGTCTTCGAGGAAGCCGTCGCGGCCCAGTCTGGTGGTGAGGTAGCGGGCTAGGCGGTGTGGACATTTACCTGAGCCATAGGACGATTGCTGCGAGAGTGACAACGGCGCGGTAGTTGCGGGCGGTTTTCTCGAAGCGCGTTGCAACTCGGCGGAACTGCTTGAGCTTTGAGAAGCAGCATTCGACGAGATGACGCTGAGCATAGAGGTGCTTGTCGAGCGGATATTTGATCGAGCGCGATGGGTTGTTGGGTATGACAGCGATCGCATCTTTGGCGGCGATAGCTTGGCGTAGATAGTCGGCGTCATAGGCGGTGTCGGCCATGACCACCTTGGCGGGCAGTCCTTCGATCAAGGCGGCGGCTTGCGGCGCATCGCCCTTTTGACCTGCGGTAAGGGTGAACCGCACAGGGCAGCCCAAGCCGCGTACGGCCATGTGTATCTTGGTGCTCAGGCCGCCGCGGGAGCGACCAAGGGCTTGATCTTCAGACCCCCTTTTTTGGCGCCGGCCGCATGTTGATGGGCCCGCACGATGGTGGAATCGATGATGAGATATTCGAAGTCCGGATCATCCGACATCGACTCGAAGATGCGCCACCAGACACCCTTGCTGCTCCATCGACTGAAGCGACGGAAGACGCTGTTCCAATCGCCGAATACATCGGGAAGATCGCGCCAGGGGGAACCTGTTCGCACAATCCACAGCACCGCCTCGACGAACATCCGGTTATCGCGGCCCGTCGATCCCTTCTGATCAGGGCGCCCGATGATAAGCGGCGCCATCCGCTCCCACGCCGCGTCACTCAATACCAACCGATCCATCACACCCAAGGCTGCCTCCAAAAAGCAGTCTTGAATCACGCTGCGATCAAAAAGGGAATCCTAAGAGTCCACACCGCCTAGTGGGTTCCATCGAGGGCCAGGCGGTGTCGCTCTCCCGTGGCTAAGCTGCGGCCTTAGTTGAGCAAAGCGGAAGTCGAGCTGGCGGTCCCCTGCTCATGTAGAGTTGGCGTGACGTGAAAGGTCGAGGTAGTTCGTCGCGTCCTCGTCGTAATTCTTGATGAACTCGTGTAGACGTGCCGAGTTTCCGCCTTGATAGCCCCAGTGGTGCGTAAGCAAGGCGGCGAACCAGTCGACTATGGCCAGTGAGGCGCGAAGCAGCCATTCGCAACCAGGCGTACACTTCCCAGTTGCTGGAAGCGCATAAAACATTTCAGGAAAAAGCCCATTCCGCATCGGCCGGCGTGACCAACCCCTGCCGCAGCCGGCTGTGAAGTTCATTCCATGACGGGTCAGTCACGAAGCCTTTCATGCTTCCACATGCCTCGGCGAAGGAAATGTCGCCCAAACGGTCGATAAGATCACTCATCCCGCCGTTCATGCCATTTAGGAACAGTTCGAGCGGATCATCATCACACTCAATTGCCCGATGTCCCCAAGCGCCCGGTACGTCGTCGGTTGCGAGAGCCTGCCGAAGATCTCCATCCACGCCTGCGGCCTCGAGCGCCCGGCAGACGACATAGCGCATCAGGGGGTAGTAGATCGGCTGATAGCTGCCTCCAAGCGCGCGCACGCCGGGCAGGATCGACAAAACCAGAAACATCAGCAGGAGATTCGGGACAAGGCTACGGTTTGCCAGCCGCTCGAGGATGTCGGGGGCTGTGAAGCACGCCACCTTCATACCGGTCGCAGGATCGATGAGTTCGCCGGCGATCAGACGCAGCGGACGGCGTTTGCCATTTTCATAGAACCAGAAGAAATCAGTACCCCGAGCGAGCCAGCCACTCCAGGGGCCAGACGCGAGCCCGTCGAGGCCGGCAAGGATGTTGGAAGCGAACTTCGGGTCTTCCAGCAGTCTCATGCGTAGCCAGGAATTTTCGTCCGACAGATGGTCCGCCACCAGGTCGGCAACATCCTCGTCGTCGATCTGCAGGAAGGCAAAGCGGCCTCCGAACATTTTTGGCCAAAGGATGAGATTGGCTGCCTTGATGGCATGCGAGGGCCGCTCGAATTGCGTCTTCGGCAGAAAGCTACGAAGCAGCGTGAGCGCGTCTCCCTCAGTGTTTGGCTCCGTCGGCAACAACTCGAACCTATAGGGTCCCTGCCCGGCTAACAGGCTGTATCCGATCATCCGGCTTCGGCTGAGGCCGAAGACGTTGACCGGCTTCCCGTCAACGGTGAGCCAGCCTGGTCCCTTGCGTGGCTTTTCGACGAGATTCACCGTCGAAACGGCATAGGAAACGTAGGTCGAACAGCCATGCGCGGCGAGGCCGAGAAGGCTGAAGACGTGTGTGTAAAAGGCTTCCGGCTCCATGAGGAGAAACAAATGAGGCCCTGTCTGCATCACACGGCGCCTTTCGAAATCCCTGCAGATTTCCGAGGCGGTGTCGGCAGACAACCCGTTTCGTGTCGCAGCCTTCCTGATGATGGCGAGTAGTTTGGTGAAGGCTCGGAGTCGGATTTCTGGCATGGAACCCGAAGCCGGAGCTGTAAACAGGCGAAACGCATAATCGCGTATCGGCCGGGAATGATATGGTCTCATCCAGGGGTAGAGTGCCGTCAACGACCCCAGGACTGCCTGTTTCGCATCGGCACCTGCTGCTAGCTCTTCCACCTCACGATTCACCTTTTTCTTGTGGCTGACCGGCACCGACGCTCAAACACAAAATACTGATGAGGAGCACCACTCCGAAGCTGAAGAAGATCGTCGAAGGAAATGCTCGATCTCCTACAGCGGCGCCGATGCCGAAGACGAGTAACCCGAGCGCCACGGCCACACTGTGCATAATGCCTTTGGCCCGGCCCAACAGATAAATGGACACATACGACTGCAATGTGACTTCAACGCTGACGCGTCCAAGATTGTATAGAAATCCGAGCGCGGCAAAAAGGATCACTGGCCAGGGCGTGCGCAGATATGCCAGCGCCATGAGTACCAGCGCCGTTAAGCCCAGAAGCATGAGATGCCGCGCATGGGTACTCATCGCTCTTTCAATTCGGAACAGAGAGACAGTGCCGATCAGCGAGCCCGCCGACCATGCAGCCTCGAGGTAGCCGAAATCCACGGCAGTACCCTTCTGCTCCTGGAAGACGAAGCTCGATCCCATGACGCTGACAAGCACCGCGCTTGTATAGAGAAGCGCGTAGACGACGATGAGACGACGCAGGCTCGGATCGATTAGTGCTGCAGAGATCTTGGCGATGCGGAGATCGCGCGAAACCGGTTCCAGCCGCATCAAGGCAAGACAGCCCGCTGAAAATAGGAAGAAGGCAGCAAGAACGGTGAATGGCAAGGCTGGGGAGCGCTGATGCAGCAAAGGCCCTGCAAGCAGAGCTGCGCCCAGGTTACCGACCTGCATGACGAAGAAGACGGTGGAATTCGAAGCTACAAGATCGCGGCCGTCAGCTATCACGGGGATCATTGATTGAGAGCTCGTAAGCGCGACACGGTCGCAAAACGAAAACAGGGCTGCTGAAAGGCAGATAATCAGAACCACGTCCATGTAGAGGAGCGCGCAAGCGGTCGCCAGCAAAACGACGAAGCGGCCGAGGTCTGCCGCAACGTTCAAGCGTCGCCTGTCAAATCGATCCGCCGCCAGGCCGGCCAAAGGGCTGGCGATGAATTCGACAATGCTTGCGATCGCAAGGAACGTCGCCACGCCGGCGGTTCCGTACCCTCGCTCGACGAGAATCCAGGCGGAGGCGATGTAGTAGCCGTTTCGGGCGACAGCCGCCGATAGCGTGCTGGCCAGGAATCCGAAGCGGGGATTGGACGGGTCGGCCCGTCCCTTGGCATGATGAATGCGAACCAGGTTTGACATGAGCGGCGTATCCGGGCTGACCGCCGATGGATACCTTCTTCCGCCGAGCCTGCTTTACTGTGATGTTGGGGTTTTCCGATACTTGCTGAGAACCGACAAGCGGCGGCCTAGATTCTACACTTGCGACGAAATTCCGTGGGGGCCGAGGCGAAGGCTCGCTTAAAGGCGGTCGTGAAATGGCTCGAGCTGCCGAAGCCACATTCCATCGCGATTTCTGTCGCCGACAAATTGGTCGATCGCAGCATATCCGCGGAGTGCTCCAATCTGCGCTGCGCAATGAATGCGTGCGGTGTCATGCCTGTCGACTGCTTGAAGGCCCTCCAGAAATGGAACCGGCTAACCCCAACCTCTTTTGCCAAATCAGCGAGCGTAGGTCTGCCGCCCGACAAGGCCTCGATCATTCCCACCGCGCGCTTGAGATCGAACGATGACAAACCGCCTTTTGCCGGTTCCTGATGGACGCCGTTCAACCTGAACATTTGCCCGAGCAATTGCGTGGCCTGGCACTCCACCATCGTTGCGCTGATGGGGTCAGGCTGCTTGAGCTCCAAGACAATCCTCTGCAACGCCAACTCTACAGTGGTGTCCCGGAATCCGATCGAAGGCGGCAGCACTGCCGCGCGATTGCGAGCCATTCCCGCAAACACGTCGTCGGCGAACCCCTTTTCAATCGAGACCAGCAGGTAGGAAGCGGTCGCGTCCCCCTCGTCCCACCCATTCCAATCACTGCCGGCGGGCATGAAGATTATCGAACCGGCCCGGCGCGGCAAAAAGGCAATCCGGCGCCCGTCCACAACGTCTTCTCCGCGGCACGCCGTGCCCTTCAGGTTCATCAAGAACACATGGTTTGGCTGGAGGATTCTTGTCTCCTGGCGCTCAAGCCCGGTTCTTTTGACTACGTCCGCCCGCACGCTCCCCCAATTCTCATACTTGTGGGCAAGCGATTGGTGGCGTGAACGGCGGTTCTCGGTCGGGTCGAGGGCAAGAGTATTCACGTATCCACAGTCTCCTTACTGGCGAGTGGCCAGTCGTTGCGTGATGTGGCGAACCATGGGTTGCTGAACAACACGCAAATAACTCTGGATTGGTAGAAGATGTGACTTTAGCGAAAAAATGGCAAGCGAGTGAAAGCCGCCTGTATCCGGCAGGTCTACCAGTTGGCTCAGCCAATACTTGAGCCCGGTGAAATATTAGACCACTCTTATCTTAGTGGAATTTCGCCCATCGACGTATCGGCATCTCACCAATGGAACGGTGCTGGAGGCATACTGCGATGCGTGGACTCGACGACTTTCTGGCTGAGTGCGACCATGGCCCACGGATCAACGGACTAGCCGGCTTTTTCGCGGCGACCGCGGCCGGAAAGAGCGGGATGCCAATCCGCAAGCCAGTCGCCGACGCCCGCCTTCTGCCGAGCGATGAACTGCTGCGCGGCCTGGTCAGCCTGCATGCGGCACGACAAGGTTTTTTCGACCAGCACTACCACGGCAGCATTCCCTACAGACTGGAGGAAGAGTGCCGGATGGCCTATGCAGTGCTGAAATATGCCCGCCAACGTGGCGCTCCGCTTTCGCTATACAGCCTTGGAACTGCGGAAGGCACGATGGCGAGAACGTTGTCGGAACTGTCCGAGGGACAGATACGCACGCTGTCGTGCAGCCCGAACGCGGAGAATTACACAAGCTTCATGGCCTATGGCGAACCGCCGCACGCCGACTTCTTCATTGGTCCCTTCCATAAGTTGACCAAGGACGTCCTGAGCTCGGATCCGCGACTGGCAAATTTCGCCCACGGCTTCGATATTATTCTGGAAGATACGACCTTTCAGATGTACTCGCCAAACAGAGCAAGCCAGATCGAGTTCGTGACCCAGCACCTCAAGCAGGACGGAATCTTCGTCTTCGTCGAGAAGTTCCGGGCTGTCGAGGAGCCGGACTACAGGCGTCGCGAATACCAGAAGGATTTCGGCTTCAAGGCGCGCTATTTTCCCCCAGACGAAATCGAGAAGAAGCAAACCCTCGTTCTGGATACGATGTTCGGCAGTGAGGTCACTTTGGCGCAGATGGCTGACGCGATACGCGCGCATTTCAGCTACTGCTCCCTGACGTGGAACAGCGGAAATTTCTGCAGCCTGGCTGCGAGCAACAGCGAGGAAAACCTGAACCGGTACCTTTCCCAGATGGCTACGCCAGCCATTCCGCACGAGTACGTCTACGAAACCAGCTTGTATCCGACCCTGCCGGTGAGCCGCGCCGCCGCGCAGGAATAGGCGCTTAAGCCTTGGGACAGGTCAACAACACGCTCCGCCGTTTGGACCATGTCTTCGCAGCTGTCGACCATGGCAGCCTCAGGCAGGCTGCCAGAGCTCTCAGAGTGAGGGAATCCTGTGTCAGCCGCAACATCGTTGCCCTCGAGCAATTGCTGGACATGCAGTTGTTTGACCGCGACGTCCGTGGCGTTCGGCTGACCGAGGCGGGCCGGGCCTGGGTCGACCTTGTCCGCGCTCATTATGAAGGCTTGCGCGATGCCCTGGCCGGAAGTAGTCGCGGTCACCAGGATGCGAGAACGGTCAGGATAGGGTTATGCGCCCAGATGGGGCGCACGTTCGTAGCACGTCTCATCGATCGTTTTGGCCGTTTGCATCCGGACGTGTGCGTCGCGATCGAAGACGTTCCAGTCGAACAGTGCCTGGCGGCTATACGCCGCCGGCGCCTCGATATCGTCTTCACGCATGGGCTTGAGAACGCCGCCCTGTGCCGTAGCGAGATATTTGCGCACGAGCGCTTGTTCGTTCTCCTGCCCTGTCACCATCCGCTTGCTGAAAGGCCTGCGGTCACATGGGCAGATCTCGCAGATACGTGCCTGCTGGTTTCAGTCGCATCGCCGCAGGATCCGGGTTTGCTGCAGCATATCGCCGCGAATGGTGGCCCCACTGTCCAGATATGTCGCGCCAGCGAAGCAACGGTCATCCTCAAGGTGCAACTCGGGCAAGGCGTGACTCTCGCGGGCGAAGGCTTTGCCAGGACAGTTGCCATCGACGCCACGGTGTGGAAACCGATCCGTGGCCAGAGCAGCATCAGTTCGATCAAGGCAGTATGGCTGGAATCGAATCCAAAGCGCGCGCTTTTGCGGCTGGTTGGGACCGCAAGAAACATGGTGACAGGAGCGCGACCCGGGCCTGCCCCCGTCAATGCGGGAAGCACGGAACGGCGTGGTGCGATTTCTGAAGTCACGCCATGACTGGGCGGCGCGACTGAACCGCGTTCGCCTTAGTGGTCCGGCCTCTAACCACCCTCCGAACGCTTTGCACTGGCAAAACCCCGATCCGTCGCAATGAACCTCTCCAGCATCGCAACGATGAGGCGCGGCGCATCGGCAGGCCGTTGAGGGATATTCCGGCGGCAGTCCGTCGGGCATCCGCCGTGAGGTCGAGCAGGAACGTGCGCTCGGTCAACTCGACGACGTTGTTGAGCGCTATGAGCAGGCCGTGAGGCATGACCTTGCTCCCGCAGGCCCGGCGGCAGCGCGGCTGAAGACGGAGTTCGCAAGAATCCGGTACGAGCTGGGCGATCTGCCGGGCCGGATCGTCGATCCGCAACGGCTGCGCGCCATGCCGGCCCGTCTCGGACGCACGCTGCATACCGGGATGCTCGCAGACTGCTTCTTCGACCCCGAGACGGCGCTGTGCCTCGACCACGGCAAGGACGATCTCGACCACACGGCGCCGGCGCTGTCGCAGTGTCGCCCCGATCGCTGCCCCAATGCCTGCATCACGCGCTCCCATCTGCCGCTGTGGCAAGCATCCATCGCCGACGCGGAACGGCTGCTCGCTGACCGCCGGCTCTCACGCCTCCAGCGCATCGCGCTTGAGCGGGACATCGAACGCATGCGCCGCCTGATCCCACCCCTGCTGGAAGGACCTGACGCATGAAGCCGATCGGCAAGAATGCCACCCAAGCCATCGAAGAGGCGCTCGCTCGCCTTGCGGCGAACCCGGGAAGCGGTAGGCTCACCGCGGCGCGTCTTGCCGCAGAGGCTGGAGTGTCTCGCGCCACCCTTTATCGCGCGCCTGAGCTCTTGCGCCGGCTCCGCGCTTGGACGTTGCCGATGTCGCAGAGCCTCGAACGGCTGCAGATCGCATTCGTGAGCTCGAGGCCCTGGTCTTAGCGCTGAAGGGTCGTGAATCCGACGAGCTGCGCGAACTCAGGGCGGCGAACCGGCATATGGCTCAGCACATCCAGGTGCTCAGTCTGCTCGTGCAAGACCAACAGCGCAGGCTGGTGGTCAAAATCTAACGCTAGGTACCCTAAACTAACCGCCGCAAAGGCTGGGGTCTTGTACCTTGGCATCGGCCACCGGATCGAGCCGGTTGCGCCGGAAGCTGCCATTCTCCGCCTGATCGACCTATGACCGGGTTCGGCCATTCCGGCCGTTCTTCGTGAATTGAATCGTTCTGGGATGCGAGCTAACTGAGGGCTGTCCACTGCCGGCAACTCTTAGCTGCCTCTGCCAAGGCGACCTTTCACAATGTTAGGCAGCGGGACAAGCTACTACCCGGCATCCAGCCATAGGCGAATAGGCATACCCCTATCTCATGCCGCTCTCCGCGGTCATCTGCCCAGATCCGGCCCGTCTAATTCATGCACCATCGGACTTCCGGGCAACGCCGCCAACGTTTTCCTCCTGAGCGGCGAACACGTTGTGCGCGTAGGCATCCAGAATCCCTTCGCATCTGACCAGCCAGTCGCGGGCCTCGTTGGCGCGAGGGGCAGTGTAAAAATCGTTCTTCTCGATCTTGGCGAACCAGGTCTTGAATTTCGCGAACTCCTGTTCGTTTTCCTCCAGCTCGGCATACGTGAAATGCCGCACACGGGTTTCCTCGGCGATCTCCTGCTCGTAGGCTTCGCACTTGCTGATCAGTTCGCCGTATTCCTCGTCCCGGTCGGAATTGAAGCGCCGGATGATCTTTTCCTCCTGCCTGGGATCAAGTCCCGCCGCAGTGAACAATACGGCCTCGCCCTCCATCTCCGCGATTTCGTTCTCCAGCATCTTGAGGCGGCGCAGATGGTCGTCGGATTTCGGCAGCAGGCACACGCCCCCTTGCATGTACACGGCCCCCATCCCTTTGAGCTTGCGCCACACCGAGATGCGCTTGCGCGCTGGTTCAGGCGGCATCTTGTACGTCAGCAACAGCCACTCAAGTGCTTTCATGGATCATCTTGCCTGTTACCGCCGTAACATATATCGTCACGCCATCGTTGCAACGCACCTGCGGCTTTCGAACTGTACGATGATACCCATGGCAGGATTGACCATGGATTGCCAGCCCGACCACCACGACCCGGTCGGCACGCATTGAAAGCCATTCGGGCGTAGGGGGATAGAAGATGGGCTCCTGGGCAACTGCCGCGCCTGCCGTCACTGCGGCTTTTCTGGCCTCTCTGGTGGAGGCAGTCGAAGCCCTTACCATCGTGCTGGCGGTGGCCACTGTGCGCGGCTGGCGCCCGGCCCTGATCGGAACCGGGGCCGGGTTGACATTGCTGGCGCTGCTGGTGCTGGCGCTCGGGCCGCTGCTCAACCGGGTGCCCCTGCGCGCGCTGCAGTTAGTCATCGGCGTCCTACTGCTGCTGTTCGGCCTGCGCTGGCTGCGAAAGGCCATACTGCGGGCTGCCGGGATCATCCCTCTACACGACGAGGCCAAAGCGTTCGAGAAGGAAGAGGAAAATCTTCGTCAGGCCGAAGGCCGCAAGGAAACGCATCTCGATTGGTTGGCCGGCGTCACTTCCTTCAAGGCCGTTATGCTGGAGGGGCTTGAGGTCGTGTTCATCGTCATCGCGGTTGGGGCCGGCCGAGGATTGCTTGTTCCCGCCGCCATCGGCGCTCTCGCGGCCTGCCTGCTGGTGCTGCTGATCGGCATCCTGGTACATCGGCCGCTGGCCCGCGTGCCCGAGAACACGCTCAAGTTCGGCGTCGGCGTTATGCTTTCGGCCTTCGGTGTGTTCTGGACCGGTGAAGGATTAGGGGTCGATTGGCCGGGTCAGGATCTGGCGATCCTGGCCTTTGCCGTGATCTTCCTGGTAGCGGGCTTTGCGACCGCCAAACTGGCGGCGCGTCGCTCCTTGGAGGTTTCGTCATGAACGTCGTCTCGCTCATTCTGCGCGAACTGGCCGGCATGTTTGTCGACGACGAATTCTTGGCACTGGCCGTGTTGGCCGTCGTAGCCGTTGCTGCAGGGCTTGCGAGCTGGCTGGCGGCGCCACCGCTCCTTGTCGGCGGGGTTCTGCTCGTCGGTTGCGTCACGGTGGTCGTGTTCAGCGTGCTCAACTCGAGTGGAAATCACCGGACATGAACCCTCCTTCGACCAGCAAGCGGAAGGCCGACCGAATGTCGGCAAAGCCCCAAGGTTGGCTCAACCGGACGGTCCTCGGCGCTGGCCTCACGAGCGCGCTCGGCGATTTCTGCTACGAGACGACAACCGTCATCTTGCCAGGCTTCCTCGCGGTGCTTGGAGTGCCAGCGGCAGCTCTCGGCATCATCGAGGGGATCGCCGACGCGATCATGAGCTTCACAAAAATGGCGGCCGGGTACGTCGCCGACAGGTTCGGCCATCGCAAGGTGCTGGTTATGATCGGCTACGGGCTGACGCCTGTCGGCCAGGTGCTCATCGCTCTTGCATTGGGCTGGCCGCTGGTCCTCGTCGGGCGGATCGTCTCCTGGTTCGGAAAAGGCCTGCGAGGCCCGTTGCGGGATGCGATCGTGGTGCAGTCGATCACGCCGGAAACGCGGGGCAGGGCCTTTGGCTTTCACCGCGCGATGGATACGACCGGCGCGGTGGCAGGACCGCTGCTCGGCGTCGCGCTGCTCGGCTGGGCACAAGGATTGACCTGGGAGAATGCGGCCGGACCTTTTCGCATGGTATTCTGGATGACCCTCATCCCCGGGGCACTCGCGGTCCTGGCGTTCCTGACGCTGGTCAAGGACCCCGAGCAATCGGCTAACCCTGAACTGAAATTCTTCTCGACCCTGCGTGGCCTCCCGGCCCGCTTCAGGGATTATCTCGCGGCCGTCGGCATTTTCGGGGTCGGTGATTTCTCGCATACCCTGCTCGTACTGGCTGCAACGCAGTTGCTGACACCGAAGATGGGCGTCGTCCACGCCGCGCAGGTCGCAGGTCTGCTCTACGTTTGGCGCAATGTCGTCCAGGTCGCCACGTCCTATCCGGTCGGGGTGCTGGCGGACAGGTACGGCCAGCGCGCTGTCCTGGTCGCCGGCTACGCTCTAGGTGTGCTCACCGCCGCGCTCACAGCGCTCGCCTTCGCATTTGCTGCCGAGAGCCTTGCCGTCCTTGCAGCGATTTTCTTCGTCGCCGGTCTCTATGTCGCCATTCAGGAAGCGCTGGAGCCGACCGTTACCGCCGAGATGGTCGACCAGGCCACCCTCTCGACGAGCTACGGTGCCCTCGGCACTGTCAACGGTGCGTCAAAATTCGTTTCCAGCGCAGCAGTCGGACTGCTGTGGACCGTGATCTCGCCTGTGTTCAGCTTCGGCCTTGCCGCCGTCCTGATGGCCGCCGGCACCTTGTGGCTGGCCAATGTGCGAGATCACTGAGGACCGGCCTTGCCGATTCTCCACAACCTCCTTATGTTGAATTGCAAGGGGATGGAGTCCCCCAAAACCGCCCGCGAGGGCTGATGACTCCTGCCGCGTGGAGACGCGCGGTGGGAGCCGGACGAGTGCCCGACCGACCCGCCGCGATGCGGGTTTTTTGTTGCCCGAATTCCACGTACCCGAGGGTGCCGGCCCGTCCGGCCGGAAGGAGCGTGCGATGGAAAACGTCTGGCTGGTTTCGGCGGTCTGGTTGGGGCTGGCCCTGCTTGCGTCGATCATCTCCATCCGGGTGGCGATATCGGTCGCCCTGATCGAGATCATCGTCGGCGCTGTCGCAGGCAACACCATCGGCCTTCACCTGACCGAGTGGGTAAACTTCCTCGCCGGCTTCGGCGCAATCCTGCTCACCTTCCTCGCGGGCACCGAAATCGACAGTCGTGTCGTCCGCAAGCATTTCTGGTCGAGCATGACGATCGGCGTCGTTGGTTTTATCGCGCCCTATCTGGGAGTTCTGCTTTACGCACACCACGTCATCGGCTGGCCGTGGCCGCAGGCGCAGATCGCCGGCATATCGCTCTCGACGACTTCGGTCGCGGTGGTCTACGCGGTGATGGTGGAGACGGGCTTCAACAAGTCCGAGATGGGCAAGATCATCCTTGCCGCCTGCTTCATCAACGATCTCGGCACGGTGCTCGCGCTTGGCATCGTCTTCGCGCATTTCGACTATTGGCTGGCGCTGTTCGGGGCTGTCACTGCTGCCGCGCTCTGGATGCTGCCGCGCTTCGCACCGTGGTTCTTCACCAAGGTTGGTCACCGGGTCAGCGAACCGGAAACAAAATTCATCTCGCTGGTGCTGCTCGGCCTCGGCGGACTTGCCTCGATCGCTGGCAGCGAGGCGGTGCTGCCGGCCTACCTAGTCGGCATGGCGTTGGCCCCCGCTTTCCTTGCCGATCCAGAATTGCCCCACCGCATGCGCATCATCGCCTTCACCATCCTGACCCCCTTCTACTTCCTGAAAGCCGGGTCGCTCGTTGACTTCCACGCCGTCGTTTCCGCAGCCGGACTGATCGCGGTCTTTCTCGCCATTAAGATGGCAACCAAGTTCGTCGGTATCCTGCCGCTCACCAAGGTGTTCCGGTTCGAGGCGCGCGAAGGCATGTACACGACGCTTCTGATGTCGACCGGACTGACCTTCGGCACGATCTCGGCCCTTTTCGGCCTCACCAACCACATCATAGACCAGCACCAGTACACGATCCTGGTGACGGCCGTGATAGGCAGCGCCCTGGTGCCGACGCTGATTGCCCAGCGCTGGTTCCAGCCCGTGTTCAAGCCGATCGGCAGGGACCCGGCACTGTCCTCGGAAGAGGAGGCCTGACATGTACAAGAAGATCTTGATCGCCAATGACGGCTCCGAGGGAGGCGCAAGGGCGCTGTCTGTCGCTATCAAGCTGGCGCATCGGCTCAAGGCAAGGCTGGACATGATCTGCGTCGAGGAAATGCCGATCGCCCCGGCAACCATCGACGAGATAGTCGAAGAACAGCTCGAGGAAAATCACCGCTACGAAAGGGTGATCGGACAAGCCCGGTCCCAGGCAACGGCCGCCCGCGTGAAGATCGAGACTCACGTCGTCTCCGGTCATGCGGTGTCGAGCATCGTCGAATTCATCGAGCGCGGCGGATACGACCTGCTGGTCGTTGGCTTCATGGGCCACTCCGCCCTTTACAACCGATTGATCGGGGGCACCACCGATCGTCTGGTCGAACTAGCACCCTGCCACGTGCTGGTGGTGAAATGAACGACGGCCGTCAAATCTCGGGGCAGTCCGCTTCGGTCGATGAGCGGGAAGCGAAGCGAAACGGCGCATCGCCCGGCCGCCCGATCCCTGCAAAGGATACCGAGGCGCGTCCGCCGCATCCGAAGCTCGGACCCAAGGTTTTCCAAAGCATACTGGGTGAAGCGCCTGAGGAAATTCCCGAAACGCCAGCCTGCTTCGGGGACCTCAATCTCGACCAGATCATCGCGGCCGTCACGGCTGGCCGGGAAGAGTACGAATCGCGGCCGTTCTTTCACGCGTCCCTGCACACCGTCGACGCGGTCCACTATCGCCACGAGGTGTTTCGCGATCTCGAAAGCGAGACGGTCTTTGAATGCGTCGCGGAGTTCACGCGCAAGATGCGACAGATGCGCGAGCAGATCACAAAATCCGGCAAGCTTTACTACAAATACCAGAAGGAAAGATTGCTTCTGGACGCAGTCTCGACCTACTGCGAGGCCGTAGCCTGCGTGGCGAGAGATCTGGGCACCGCCGATCTGCGCTCGCGCGGCTTTGTCGCGTTTCGCGAATTCCTGGCCGGCTACATAGACTCTGCCTCCTTCACCTCGCTTCGGGACGAAGCCAAAGCCCTTTATGACGGTCTTTCGACCGTAAAGTATTGCATGAACATCAAAGGTACTCGCATCAGGGTCCGCAAACCGGAATCCGAGATCGATTACAGCGCCGAGGTGGAAAGAACCTTCGAGAAATTCAAACGCGGGGCGGTGAAAAGCTATCTGGTCGAATTCCGTGACTCGCTGGACATGAACCATATCGAGGCGGCGGTGCTGTACCTAGTCGCGAAACTGTACCCGAACGTGTTTATCGCGCTTAGCGATTTCTGTGCTCGCAATGCAGCCTATCTTGATCCGAAAGTCTCCGCTTTCGACCGCGAGGTTCAGTTTTACGTCGGCTATCTCCAATACATCGAACGCTTCAAGCAGGCCGGGCTCAGTTTCTGCTATCCACGGCTCTCGATCACCGACAAAGCGATCCGCAGCGTCGACGGCTTCGATCTGGCGCTTGCCGGAAAACTGATCGCGGAGAACACTTCGATCGTCTGCAACGACTTCCACCTTCAGAACCCCGAATGCATTTTCGTGGTGACAGGGCCGAACCAGGGGGGAAAAACCACCTTTGCCCGGACCTTCGGGCAGCTGCATTTCCTGGCGAGCGTCGGATGTCCGGTTCCCGGCAGGGAAGCCAGTTTGTTCCTGTTCGACAAGCTGTTCACGCATTTCGAGAAAGAGGAGGACATCCACACGCAACACGGCAAGCTTGAGGAGGACCTGATCAGGATTCACGACAGTCTCGGACGGGCAACCCCGAACAGCATCGTGATCATGAACGAGATATTCACCTCGACCACGCTGCACGATGCCCTTTTCCTGGGCAAGAAGGTGGTGGGAAGCATTGCCGCTCTCGACGCGCTGTGCGTCTGCGTGACATTCGTCGATGAGTTGGCATCCCTTAATGAGAAAACTGTCAGCCTGGTGAGCACGGTCGGCACGGCCAATTCGACAGAGCGCACGTACAAGATCGTCAGAAAGCCGGCGGATGGTCGGGCCTACGCCATGGCGATCGCAAGGCGACATCGCCTTGCCTACGACGACTTGAAGGAAAGGCTGCGGACATGAAGCCGCTTCTCATGCACAGGGATCGTGATTTTGATCTGCAGGGTGCCTTGCCGTGGAACGAGCAGGATCTGACGCAGGACCTCGAACTCGGCACGCTGTTCGAGACCATGGCGCACGGCGATGCATTTCTGAAGGACATGGCAAGACGGGGCATCCTGGCATCCGCGACTGATCCGTCGTCCATCGTCTACCGCCAGGACGTTCTGAAGGACTGCCTGGACAAACCGGCCGTCGTCCATGCCATCTATGAGATCGCGGTCGATGCCATAGAGGGCGAAAGGAAGAACCACTGGGGACTCGTCATGGGATATCCCGACTCAGTCCTGCGCCGGTCGGTCGATGTGATGGGCCTGTTCATCGTGTCCCTGAAGAAACTTCGCGCCTTCGGCGAAAGCCATGCCGGCAACTTCAGCTCAGCGGGGTTCAGGACGTTTTTTGCCATGCTGGCAAGCGAACTCGGCGATGACTATTTCGCCGAGGTGCAGGAGCATCTGAAAGAGCTGAAATTCTGGAACGGGGTCCTGGTCAGCGCGGAGCTGGGAGCGGGCAACAAGGGTGTAAACTACGTCCTGCGCAAGCCGCTCGACATCGACCGCGGGTGGATAAGGCGTATTTTCGCGAGGAAAGTTCCCAGCTACAGCTACCAACTTGCTTCTCGCGATGAAAATGGCGCCAGGGCGCTTTCGGAGTTGCGGGACCGAGGCCTCAACCTCGCAGCCAACGCGCTCGCGCAATCCAACGATCACATTCTCAGTTTCTTCAGGCAGTTGCGGGCCGAACTTGCGTTCTATCTGGGCTGCCTCAACCTGAACAAGCGGCTTTCCGAGCTCGACGAGCCGGTCTGCTTCCCGGAGCCGGTCGCCCAGACGGAACATCGCCACATTGTCGCCGGCCTGTACGACATCTGCCTTGCCCTGACCAAAGGGCAGCGGGTGGTCGGCAATGATCTGGATGCGAACGGGAAGGACATGGTCGTCATCACCGGCGCCAACCAGGGCGGCAAGTCGACATTTCTCCGCGGCGTCGGTCTTGCCCAATTGATGATGCAATGTGGCATGTTCGCGCCGGCGCAATCCCTTCGCGCCAGCGTCTGCGACAGCGTCATCACGCACTACAGGCGCGAGGAAGATGCCACGATGAAGAGCGGCAAGCTGGACGAGGAACTCACCAGAATGAGCGATATCGTGGATCATGCGACGTGCGGCTCGATGGTCTTGTTCAACGAGTCGTTTGCCGCCACCAACGAAAGAGAGGGGTCGCAGATTGCAACTCAAATCGTGAACGCGCTGACCGAGGCGGGGATCAAAGTCTTCTTCGTCACGCATCTGTATGAATTTGCGCACGATCTTCACAATACGGAACGGCCCGACGTGAAATTCCTGCGCGCCGAAAGGCAGGCCGATGGAACGCGAACTTTCAGATTAAACGAAGGCGAGCCGTTGCAGACAAGCTACGGCGAAGATTTGTATCATAGGATATTCGAGACTCCTTCTACGGGCCACGAACTCCGCCAGTAGAACACAACAAGCGAGGCGAACATGAGTAGGGAAACTGATTTCGTCCGGATCGTCCGGCTGCACAAGAGATGGGCGGACGGCTACACGCTGCTAACCCTGCTGCTGATCCTCGTGCTCTTCACAGGGACCTATGTGCTCTACGATCAAGCCGGCATGGATGGAGCCGAGCGGACGGGTGCCCTCATCTTGATGGGCACCATCATACTGGCCACGGCTATTTGGCAGGCGGTCGGCCTTGGCGTTGCGCGTGTGCATATGCTGATCGAGGGAATGGACCTCGACGCCCGATCAAAGCGCGGCGACAAGCCGCCAGCAGATCAACCATAGCGAACCGGGCCTCAGAGCATGAAGGACGTTCTCCAGGGATTGATATGGGTCATTCTGGGCAGCGCTATCGGCGGCCCGACACGGTATTTCGTGTCCGGTCTCGTTGGCCGCCACATCGGCGAGACGTTTCCCTTGGGCACGATGGTCATCAATGTCAGCGGAGCGTTCTTCATGGGCGTGCTCGCGGCCGCCGCTGCGATAGGGGGAATGTTGCCGATGCCTGTCGCCTGGCAATTCGCTGCCACTGGATTCCTTGGCAGCTACACCACCGTTTCGTCGTTCAGTCTGCAGACACTGGCGCTCGTCCGTGACGGCCAGTTCCTGCGTGCAGGCGCCAATGTGACCTTGTCGCTTCTTCTCTGCCTGTCGGCGGTGGCGCTCGGATACGCGGTCGGCTCTGCCATGTTGGGTGCGAACGCATGAACCAGTTGGAGGAAGTCGAGGCTGACGAGCAACCCCCGTTGCGATCCGAAAGCCCGGCCAAGGTCCGACGGCAGGCGATCCCCGAGATAGCGCAACTCTATCTTGCCGTTTCGGCAGGCGCGGTCATCGGCAGCGTCTTGCGCGCTCTTGCCTCGATCGGCGCCCTTGCCTGGCTTGGCCCGGGTTTTCCCTGGGGCACCTTGTTCGTGAACGTCCTGGGTTCGTTCGTCATCGGCTTTTATGCGACGCTGACCGGCCCGGATGGACGCGTGCTTGCCGGAACGCGGTGGCGTCAGTTCGTCATGACCGGGATCTGCGGTGGGTTCACAACGTTTTCGACTTTCAGCCTCGAAACGTTCCGTCTCTTTCAGGGAGGCCACTGGCCAATGGCAGGGTTGAACGTCGGCGTCTCGATTGTGACCTGGCTCGTTGCAGTGTGGCTCGGCCACATGGTCGCATCGCGCCTCAACAGGTTGGGAGGAGTCTGAATCATGCAGATACCAAGACAGGCGATGCTTCTGCGCATTTTCATCGGCGAGGACGACCGGGACAATGGCCGTCCGCTCTATGAATCGATCGTGCTCAAGGCCCGCGAAATGCATCTGGCGGGCGCGACGGTGTTGCGCGGCGGCATGGGATTCGGCCATTCGAGCCGGCTACACACGACAAAGATCCTCCGGCTTTCGGAAGACTTGCCGCTTGTCGTCGAGATTGTCGACAGCGAAGACAAGATCAACGCTTTCTTGCCGGTGCTCGAAACGATCATGAGCAGCGGCCTGGTGACGCTGGAGAAGGTTCAGGTGCTGCAGTACGGGTCGGCTGCTCGATGAGTTCCGAATCGTCGGCCGGAACGGTAGCGAAACACCCGATTTTCGACGTTCAGATTGAGCATCGCGACTGGCCGCAACGGGTCATAGGCGTGAATTCGGCCGGGGCGAACGAACTTCCGCTAGAGTGTCCGATCCGGTATGCGCCTAGGGTACCAAGCGTTAGATTTTCACACTAGGACAGCTTCACGCGGAGCCATCGCCTTCGGCACCAGTCCGCGTCGTACTGGTGGCTGGAGACGCCCCTCGCTGACGGGCACGGCCGGCCTTCGCCTTACGGCTGCGCCAACCGCGGTCCGAACGGACGAAGACTTCCAGCATGTGCGGGATCAGCGCTGCGGTGTCCACGGGCTCGTATAGCCGGCTGTGTTCGGCTGCATACTGGTCGAGTTCCTCCTTGAGCGGCTCCGGCAGGATGATGGTCATGCGGACGACGCCGACCTTCGGCAGCCGACCGAGCCTCAGATCCGGCATGGTTCACCTCCTGCGTGTGAGACAAAAGACATGTGGACTGTTCAGGTAATCGGCATAGGCGGTCAGATCACGGTGCAGTGCCGCAGGGAGTTCCACCACGACCTTGACAGGTTTGTCATCGGCAATCGGCCCCAGTTTCAGCTTGGCCATTTCAGCCTCCGTAAGGTTCGAGTACGAGATCGCGAGTGACGATTATGCGCACCGGGAATCCCGGTCGGATGGTGAGCGTCGGCGCTATGTTGAGCTGCCGCTGGACGATCTGCTGGCCTGTCTGGCTGATGCTGTCCGAGGCGCCCTGGCGAAGAGCGCGCATGATGTCGCTCTCCTGGCCCGATGAGCCTGCTTGCGCCCCGATGCTCAGAACCGTGGAAAGCGCGGCAGCCTTGAACAACTCGCCCCAGTGATAGTCGACGCCGTCCTCCAGGCCAGCATAGCCCTCGGCGTCCGCGCCAGACTCACGTTCCAGAACGATGGAGCGGCCGTCTGGAAAAATCAGCCTGGTCCAGACCAGCAAAACGCGACGCTGGCCGAAGCCGACATCATTGTCATACTGGCCGATGAGGCGCGTCCCCTGCGGAATGAGAAGGATGTGGCCGGAGGGGCTGTCATAGACATTCTCCGTGACCTGCGCGGTAATCTGGCCCGGCAGGTCGGAACGAATGCCGGTGATGAGGGCGGCTGCGATGACCGCGCCCGCCTGCAGGACGTTCTTCGACGCCGGCGCCGCAACACGATCCGACGAGACGGTGCGCTTGTCCGGCGGCTGATTGAGGAACGCAAGTTGGCGGTCCTGCGCCGATGGCGTCGCTGGCTGCGGCGCGAGACCAAGGCTGGTGAGGTCGGCTCGCGGCATGGCGTCTGTCGCAGGCTGAGCGACCGTCGCGTCACTTGCGGGCCGCGTTTGCGTGGACGCAAACAGACGCGCGGTCCTGGCCGCTTCCAGTTCCTGCTCCCGGCGCTGCTCCTCAGGGTCCGGTCCCATTGCCGGCGCTCCAATCGCCGAGACGGCGCCGTTTTGCGCATTGAGGATCGGACGGCCGAGATCGCCGGGAAGCGGTGGGCCAAGTTTCGGAACGCCCGAATAGTCCTTCGGCAAACCGGCAAGCCCATCCGGCGTCGAACGATTGTTGGTTGAATAAAGCTCCTGCCCCTGGCCCTGTTGGCGGGTCTGAAGCGCGTAGATCAGTGCCCCGCCAACGCCGAGGCTTGCGGCAAGCCCCAATCCGGCCAGGACCTTGCGGGACAGACGCGTCACGCGCGGTGGCTCGGCGCGCAGCCGCATGGCCGCGGCCGGCTCACCTGTCAACGGCCGGGCGTCATCCTCGACCGGTGCCTCCGGCCGGGCGTCATTCGCCGGCCCCCGGCCTTCTTCCTTCCCGGGACCCATCTTGTCGCTCATGATGACGACCCTGCCCTGTCTGTTCGGAGGTACGTCGCTGGCGGGGTCTCACCAGGGCCACGCATCCATGAAAATCGACTGCTCTTCACCCCATCGGTGCGGGAGACGCGGACGCGCTTCTGGTTCTTGCCGGCGCCGAAGCGCAACTCGGCGGCGGCAAACAGCCGATCGACGATGATGTAGTTGCCGCGCACGCGATAGTTGACCAACTCGGACGTGTCGCCTTCCGGCCCGATCACGAAGAGTGGCGGCATCTCGCCCTGGCCGATGCCTCGCGGGAACTCGATGAACACCTGCTTGCCATCGTCGAAGGCGCGCAATGGCCGCCAAGGTGCGCGATCGCCCGTGACGTCGTACCGGAAATTCACACGAGAGAGATCGATGCCGGTCGAGACCGGCTGTGCGGCTTCGGCCTCTTGGTTCTGACGGCGCAAGGCAATGAGTTGGTCCTGCGGGTACTGCCAGGAAACCGATGCCATATAGGTGGACGGCGTCGAGCGCAGTTCCATGTGATAGGTGCGCCGATCGGTATTGATGACGAGATTGGTGAGAAGGTCGGCGCGCGTCGGCTTGACGAGGATGTGGACTTGCTTGGCTCCGCCCGCACCGCTCTCGGTATCGCCGATGATCCAGCGCACGGTGTCGCCGGCGGCGACGGGACCGGAGCCGACGAGCTGCTCGCCGGGCTGGAGCGCGATGTCGGTGATCTGCCCCGGCGAGGCATAGACCTGATAGAGCGCGCCATCGACGAACGGATAGACCTGCATCGAGTTGATGAAGCCGTTGCGCACAGGCTGGACGCGCGCTGCGGCGTTGGCCAGGTTCACGCGCGCGGTCGGATCGGTCGGTTCCGGCTCGGGCTTTGCGACCTTGCCGACCGGCTTCAACTGGCCTGGAAGCGGCAGCGGCTTTGACAACTCGACCACCTTGACGGGCGGGGGCGGATCGACGGCCTGCACGGCCGGGAGCGGATCATCATAGGAAATCTCCGGCGGCTTCTGCCTGGTGGCACAGCCTGCAAGCGCCGAAGTGCAAAGCAGAAGTACTGGAAAGGCTATCTTGCGGAAAGCCGGCACTGCGTGGATGAGGAAAGTTGGACACCCCCAGCGGGCGGCCTTGAAGAGTGCGGGCGTCATTGTCCAAGCTCCTTCGACCAGTTGATGGCGTTGATGTAGATGCCGAGCGGGTTCTTCCTCAGCGCGTCGGCGTCACGCGGGGGCTGCACGACAATTGTGAGGATCGCAGACCAACGCTCCGTGGAAGCGAGGGAACCGTCCTGATAGCGGCGTTCGACCCAGGCGATGCGGAAGCTCACCGGCGATGCGCGGATGACCGACGACACGTCGACGGCGACCTGTTGTTTGCCGACCTTGGTGAACGGGTCATTGGCGCGCGCATAGTCGTTGAGAGCAAGCGCCCCGCCCTGCGTTGCGAAGTCATAGGCGCGCAGCCAGTTCTGCCGCACGATGACCGGATCGGCGGGGATCGACCTCACCTGTTCGATGAAATGCGCCAGGTAGAAGGCGATCTGCGGATCGTTTGGCTGATAGTCGCCGACCGCGGGGGCGACAGCCTGCGCCTGGCCGAGACGATCGACCTGCACCACCCACGGCACGATCGAGCCGTTGGCGGATTGCCAGACGAGCGCGGCGGAGAACCCGGCGGCGAGAGCCAGGCAACCGAAGGCCATGTAACGCCAGTTGCGCGCCTGCACGCGAGCGGAACCGATGCGATCGTCCCAGACCTGGGCAGCGCGCTGGTAGGGCGTCTCGGGTTGAGGGGATTTGCCGTAGTGCGTGGACGGTCGTTTGAACATGCTCAGTCTCTTTCAGAGAGGTTGATCGAGGAGCCGCCGCCATGGCTGTCGCCACTGCGAACGGCGTGGGCGGCGGCCTGGACGCCATGGGTCATCTGTTGCGAGCGCTTCATGCGCTTCGCCCAGGCGGGCTGACTTTCGGTTGCGGAGGACGCGAAGGGAGCGGAGCCGGCTTCGGCGACGTTCGCGCCGATCGTGCCAGCGGTGGAAGATCCACCCGTCGTCTCGAAGGCAGCGCGAGCGCCCAACTGGTAGCTGTGCTTCATGCTGCCTGCCGCATTATTGGCCGCGCGCTTCAGCGGTGAGATGGCGCCCTGGGCGCCAGCGTTGATGACACCGCCGAGCCCGGATGCGACGCCGGAAAAACCAGACTGTCCGGCCGCGCCGAGATTGTAGGCTGTGGATGCCCTGCCCGCAGTCGCGGCACCGCCACGGGCCGCCGCTGCAGCACCGCCGCTGACAGCCGCGCCGCCGGACATGACGGCGCCGGCAGCCGCGGCGCCCACTGCTGCCATGCCACCGGCGGCAAGCCCGGTACCGACAGCCGCTCCCGCGCCGAGCTGCGGGCCGCCGGAGACGAGACCGTTGGCAATGCCCGGTCCAAAGATGCCAAGGCCGAGCAGCGACAGCGCTGCCAGCACGATCGCCATGGCATCGTCGATCGACGGCGTGTTGCCGTTGAAACCTGCGGTGAACTCGGAAAAGAGGGTCGAACCGATGCCGATGATGACGGCGAGCACCAGCACCTTGATGCCGGACGAGATGACGTTGCCAAGCACGCGCTCGGCCATGAAGGCGGATTTGCCGAACAGGCCGAAGGGGATCAGCACGAAACCGGCGAGCGTCGTCAGCTTGAACTCGATCAGCGTGACGAAGAGCTGGATCGCCAGGATGAAGAAGGCCAGCAGCACCAGCGCCCAGGCGAAGAACATGCAGGCGATCTGGATGAAGTTCTCGAAGAAGGACCAATAGCCCATCAGGTTCGAGATCGAGTCCAGCAACGGCCGGCCGGCGTCGAGCCCGGTCTGCGCCACCTTGCCCGGGCGCATGAGATCGTTGACGGTAAAACCCGTACCCGAGGCCTTCAGGCCAAGCCCAGCGAAGCTTTCGAAGACGATGCGGGCGAGATTGTTCCAGTTGGAGATGAGATAGGCAAAAACGCCGACGAACAGGGTCTTCTTAACGAGGCGCGCCATGATGTCGTCGTCCGCGCCCCAGGACCAGAAGAGCGCAGCCAACGTCACGTCAATGACGATCAGGGTTGTGGCGATGAAGCCGACCTCGCCGCCGAGCAGGCCGAAGCCGCTGTCTATGTAGCGCGTGAAGACTTCGAGGAAATGGTCAATGACGCCCATGCCGCCCATGTCAGCGAACCTCCGGCCGGGGCGGCTCGACCTGCATCGCGGGAGCGGTCACATCCGTCCCCTGCCCTTTTTTCCGGTCGGCTGACGCCGCTACGTTCGGAAACAGCGTTGTCGGCGCTACCGGAGCAGGCGCGGTAGCCGAGCCACGTTGACCGAGAAACCGGTGCCGGCTGTCTGCCCACGCCTTCAGACAACCGGGATCGCGAGGACCGGCCTCGCCGATCCCGGAACAGCGGCGCAATTCGGCCGCAAGTGGGTCTTGTGACGCGATGGAACGGTCCCGTGTCGCCAGGGCGTCAGGCTCATCGTCCTTGCTCTCGATCGCGGTCACTGTCAAAGCGACCGCGATGAAGACGACCGCACTGACACGAGCGAGGATCTTGCCATCCATCGCGCCGGCCTCAGTTCTTGCCATAGAACATCTGCGCACTGCCGGGCTGGTAGCCCGAGCCCTGCGTCAGGAAGCGGCGGCGCTGCTCGCGGCCCTGGTCGGCGGCGGTGGCCTGCTCGGCCGATTGCAACGCCTGCGCCCGACCGTTCGCGGCAACGACAGCGGTGAGATCGGCGAGTTGCTGCGCCTGAAGCGCGAGGAGCTGGTTGCCGGCCTGTGTTGCCTGAAGCGCGCCGGTCGCACCCTGGCTCTGGCCGACCAGCGCCGACATCTCACTGCGATTGGTGTCGATGTTGCCGACGACGCCCGCCTGCACACGCATGGCATCCTGAAGGCCACCAACCGTGTTGCCCCAGCGCGAGCGCGCGTCAGTGACGAGTTGCTGATCTGAAGCCGACAGCGAGACGTTGCCGTATTTCTGCTGGAAGGCCTGATCGATCTGCTGGACGTCATAGGCAACGTTCTGCGCTTGACCGAGCAATTGCTGCGTACGCTGCACGGACTGCTGGAGCTGTTGCAGCGAGGAGAATGGCAGGCTTGCGAGATTACGGGCCTGGTTGATGAGCATCTGCGCTTCATTCTGAAGCGAGGTGATCTGGTTGGTGATCTGCTCAAGCGAGCGCGCTGCCGTCAGGACGTTTTGCGAATAGTTCGAGGGATCGAAAACGATGAAGGCGTGTGCCGGCGTCGCCAGCATCGGCGAGAGCGCGGCGGGAGCGGCAAGCAGGGCGGCGACGAACCGCATGGCAAGTGAACGGCGCATTTTCATGGGGACTTCTCCTTGTTGGTGAGGGCGGGGCTGGTTAGGGCGGGAACGAGTTCAGCGGCCCAGGCGACGCCACGGTGGTTGAGCCAGGCAGCGAGGAAACCGTCGCGGCCATGCTCGGAGACGATGCCGGCGATCGCGGCCTGGTCGGTCTTCGCGGATACAGCGCAGAGCGCGAGCGCCACATCCGACAAGCCGAGCTCGAACAGCCGGTTGCCACGACGGGACTGGCAGTAGTAGTCGCGCTTCGGCATCGCCCGGGCGATGATCTCGATCTGCCGGTCGTTGAGGCCGAAGCGGCGATAGATCGCCGTGATCTGCGGCTCGATGGCGCGCTCGTTCGGGAGGAGAAGCCGGGTCTGGCAGCTTTCGATGATCGCGGGCGCGATTGCCGAACCATCGATGTCGCTCAGCGACTGCGTGGCGAAGATGACACTGGCGTTCTTCTTGCGCAGCGTCTTCAGCCATTCGCGGAGCTGGCCGGCAAAACCCTCATCATCCAGCGCAAGCCAGCCTTCGTCGATGATGAGAAGGGTTGGCGAGCCATCGAGCCGGTCCTCGATGCGATGGAAGAGATAGGACAGGACCGCGGGCGCAGCACCCGTTCCGATCAGCCCTTCGGTTTCGAATGCCTGGACCGACGCCGATCCGAGATGCTCGCGCTCGGCATCGAGCAACCGGCCGTAGGGACCCCCGACGCAATAGGGGCGCAATGCCTGCTTGAGATCGTTTGATTGAAGCAGCACGACCAGACCGGTGATGGTGCGCTCCTCGACAGGCGCGGACGCCAGAGAGCTCAACGCCGTCCAGATATGCTCCTTGACCTCAGGGGTGATCGTCACATTCTCGCGCGTCAGGATCGCCACGATCCAGTCGGCGGCCCAGGCTCGCTCGGGGACATCATGAATGCGGGCGAACGGCTGAAGGCTGACGCTGTCGATCGCCCCATCGCTGAGATCGCCGCCGAGATCGTGCCAGTCGCCGCCCATGGCGAGTGCCGCCGCGCGGATCGAGCCGCCGAAATCGAAGGCGAAAACCTGTGATCCCGCATAGCGGCGGAACTGCAGCGCCATCAGCGCCAGCAGCACGGACTTGCCGGCGCCGGTCGGGCCGACGATCAGTGTATGGCCGACGTCGCCGACGTGTAGCGAAAGCCGGAACGGGGTCGAGCCTTCGGTCTTGCCGAAGAGCAGAGGGGGCGCTGCAAAATGCTCGTCGCGCACCTCGCCCGCCCACACCGCGGAAAGCGGGATGATGTGGGCGAGATTAAGGGTGGAGATGGGAGGTTGACGGACGTTGGCGTAAACATGACCCGGCAGGCTGCCGAGCCAGGCGTCGACGGCGTTGATGGTTTCGATCATTGCCGTGAAATCGCGGCCCTGGATGACCTTTTCGACCCGGCGCAGTTTTTCGTCGGCGATGCCGGGATCATCGTCCCACACCGTCACCGTCGCGGTGACATAGGCCATGCCGGCATAGTCGGCACCGAGTTCCTGCAGTGCCATGTCGGCGTCGGCGGCCTTGTTTGCGGCGTCGGTGTCCACGAGGACGGACGCCTCGTTGGTCATCACCTCCTTGAGGATCGCGGCGACCGATTTGCGCTTGGCGAACCATTGACGCCGGATCTTTGTCAGCAGCCTGGTCGCATCGGTCTTGTCGAGCAGGATCGCGCGCGTCGACCAGCGATACGGAAAGGCCAGTCGGTTCAGTTCGTCGAGCAGACCCGGCGTGGTCGCCGTCGGGAAACCCGTGACCGTGAGAATGCGCAGATGCGCCGCGCCAAGCCGCGGCTCAAGCCCGCCGGTCAGCGGCTGGTCAGCCAGCATGGCATCGAGATACATCGGCGTTTCGGGAACGCGGACACGGTGACGATTGGTCGAGACGCAGCCATGCAGGTAAGTCAGCGTCTCGGCGTCATCGAGCCAGCGGCACTCCGGCATGAAGGCTTCGACAAGGCGCAGGACGCGGTCGCTGCGATCGGCGAATCCGGTCAGCACCGCGTTGGGGTCGAGCCCCTTGTTCTCTCGGCCTTCGTAGAGCCAGCTTTCCGCTCGCGCGGTGTCTTCGGCGGGCGCAAGATAGGTGAGCGTCAGGAAGTAGCTGGACTCGAAATGCGCGCCGGCCTCTTCAAAGCCCGCCTTTCGCTCCGCATCGACCAGCGTGGAGGCCGCATCCGGAAAGTGGCTGTCGGGATAGCGGGTCGAGGCATGGCGCTGCGCCTCCACGAAGATCGCCCAGCCGGAGCCGAGGCGGCGCAAGGCATTGTTGAGCCGGCCGGCGACGGCGACCAGTTCGGCCGGCACGGCGCTGTCGAGATCGGGACCGCGAAAGCGCGCGGTGCGCTGGAAGCTGCCGTCCTTGTTTAAGATGATGCCGGCGCCGACCAATGCCACCCAGGGCAGGAAGTCAGCGAGCCGGCTGCTACGATTACGATATTCGGCAAGATTCATCATCCGATGGCCCCCCCTCAGACCGTGAGATGCGCCGGGATGCGCAGATGACGGCGAACGACGTCGACGAAAAGCGGATCGCGCTTGGCGGCCCAGACGGCGGCAACATGGCCGATCGCCCAGATTGCGAGGCCGACGAGCCAGAGACGCAGTCCCAGCCCCACGGCGCCGGCGAGAGTCCCGTTCATGATCGCAATGGCGCGCGGGGCGCCACCGAGCAGGATCGGCTCGGTCAGCGCCCGGTGCACGAGGACCGCATAACCCGGCACTGCGTAGTCCGGCATTGACACGCTCTGTTCGACCGACCCCGCCATCAGATCAGCGCTCCGCCGCCGAACGAGAAGAACGAAAGGAAGAAGCTCGACGCCGCGAAGGCGATGGACAGGCCGAACACGATCTGGATGAGCCGGCGGAAGCCGCCCGACGTGTCGCCGAAGGCGAGCGTCAGGCCGGTGACGATGATGATAATCACCGCCATGATCTTGGCGACGGGGCCTTCGATCGACTGGAGGATCTGTTGCAGCGGCTGTTCCCACGGCATCGACGAGCCGGAGGCATGGGCGGGCGCGGCCATGGCCAGGAAGAGCGTGGCAACGGAAACGGTGATGGCACGACGATGGGGCGCAAGGCGCAGGCGTTGGATCACGGATTTTCTCCTTCAGGGCTTTGGATGGGCAAGGTCGGGCTGTCGTCGCCCTCAAGGACGGCTGGCGCGACCCGGTAATCGCCGTCCGGGCGAAGGCCATCGACACGGGCGAGTTCGGACAGCCGGCGCGCGGATCCGCGGCCGGAAAGGACGGCAACCAGATCGATCGTTTCGGCGATCAGCGCGCGCGGGACGGTGACGACGGCTTCCTGGATGAGCTGTTCCATGCGGCGGAGCGCGCCAATGGCGCTGCCGGCGTGGATCGTGCCGAGGCCGCCGGGGTGGCCGGTGCCCCAGGCCTTGAGCAGTTCGAGCGCCTCGGCCCCGCGCACCTCGCCGACCGGAATGCGGTCGGGGCGCAAGCGCAGCGATGAGCGAACAAGATCAGATAGAGACGCGACGCCGTCTTTCGTTCGCATCGCAACGAGATTTGGCGCGGCGCATTGCAGCTCGCGCGTATCCTCGATGATGACGACGCGATCGGTGGTCTTGGCCACTTCAGCGAGCAGCGCGTTGATCAGCGTGGTTTTGCCTGTGGATGTGCCGCCAGCGACGAGAATGTTCGCGCGACTGGCAACGCCCTGGCGCAGCGCGTCCGCCTGCTGCGTCGACATGATTCCGGTCGCGACATAATCTTCGAGGGTGAAGATGGCGACGGCGGGCTTGCGGATCGCGAAGGCGGGCGCCGCGACGACGGGAGGAAGAAGCCCCTCGAACCGCTCGCCCGTCTCGGGCAGCTCGGCCGAGACGCGCGGGGCACCGGCATGGACTTCGGCACCGACATGATGAGCAACGAGGCGAACGATGCGCTCGCCGTCCGCTGCCGACAAACGTTCGCCGGTATCGGACAACCCCTCGGACAGGCGGTCGATCCACAAACGCCCATCGGGGTTGAGCATCACTTCGATGACGCCCGCATCGCCGAGATAGCTCGCGATCGCAGGTCCGAGCGCCGTGCGCAACATGCGTGCACCGCGCGCGAGACCTTCTGAATTGTGAGGCGAAGCTGCCATCCTGTCCCCGTTTCGATCCGGGGAACATGGGCGGCCCCTGGACGGGGATGATTAAGAGAGCCGCATCTCGAGTGGTTTCAACACCTATATCGAGGCGTAGTGGCGTAGCGTGCAAATACAGGAGATTGGCGGTGCCGACCAGCAATCAAGGCTGACGATCTTCAGGCAAGGGGCGGCGCTCGCCGTTAGAAAACTCCGCGCCAACCTTCACCAAACACCGGATGATGCAACTTTACAAAAGCTTCGGGGCTACCTTGCCAATCCGGCATCCCTCTCCAATCCGAATGACCACTGGGCGCATAACGGGCTTAGCCGTCACGCGGGCGAGAACCGCCATAACCGGATGACGACGTTGGTGACTATAGATGGCGTGCCATTGAAACGCAGACCTATGTAGCCGAGCGGCAGAAAAATCCTGCGCGAGGACGGCCGGCACCATGGGTTGCCCGGTCCCCTATCTCGCCATGCTCGACGCGCTGGGTGAGGATATCAGGATCGTATCTGGTGGATCTGTCAAAACCATAAAAAAGGCGGGTAGTGTTTCAGTTTGAAATTTCAGCGGCCTCAGAAGCGACCATTCAGCCAAGCCTCGCGATGTGCTATGATTCGTCTTATGGGCAAGAAGGCGAAGCAGAAGGCCAAGCAAGCGATTGATGCGCCACTAGAGGGCGGGCTTGAAGCGGAAGCCGCCTACTATGCCCGCAAGGTCGGCATCACCAGAGACGAAGCCGCCAAGATCATCCGGGAAGCCCACCAGCCGAAGCTCTCGATAGTCCGCAAGGATTCGCTTAAGCGACCTTGATTTTGTACGGACCGCGCTTGCTGGGCTTCGGCGCTACGGCGTCCATCTTCCCGCGAAGACCGTCCATCGACCAAAGCGTCTGCGACACGCCAGTGGCCATTGCCAGAGACATTTTCAGCGTCTTGTGAATGCGGATGAAGTTGTACCAGACGGTGTACAGCGCAACCATGTGCATATGGTCGGCAAAGCCGTCTGATCAAGCGGCTTCAGCACGAGTTGACCGTCGAGGCTTGTGGCGAACCACCACGTCAACCTTGTAGTCGAGCCGGTCCAGACAGCGAACCAGCCTGTCTATTGAAAACTTACCCGTACGCCCGGTGGCGATAGCGGAGACGTCGGGCTGTTTCATTCCGAGCAGTTCAGCCGACTTCGCCTGGGTCAGGCGCCGGCGCTTGATAATGGCGCGGATCTCGCGGGCCAGCTTGGCCTTGAGCAATTCCTCTTCGGGATTGTCAAAGCCGAGGTCCGCAAACACGTTGCCGCTGCTCACTTCGGCGGTGATGTCTTCTGTCATGACTTTGTTCCTTTCCCATAGTTTTCGCGGTAGTGCGCCTCGGCCGCCTTCAATCGCACTGTCACGAGATCGATTTCGTGCTTAGGTGTCTCCCTGCCCTTCTTCGACTTCTTCTGGAAGCAATGAAGCACGTAGATCACCCCGGCAAAGCGCACGGCATAGACGGCCCGGTAGGTATCTCCGTCGAAGTCGTCGACCACCTCGAGGATGCTGCGGCCCCCAAACCCTTTCAGGGCTTTGACAGCCGGATGCTCCTCACCATTCTGGGCGTCGTTGATTGCGACACCCATCAACCGGCGAACATCGACCGGAAACTCGCGCAGGTCGGCCTTCGACGACCCCATCCATACAGCGGGCTTTTGGTTTTTCATTCTCCCTTGCCTTATAGCATACAGACTATAATTTTCAACGACGAATCCTGACACCGCTTAGCCACTCTTGAAGGCGTGGTCCTTCATGTAGCCACGGATCTTAAATTGCGGATTTCGCGCCAGATCTGTCCCGTGATTGCCGCAGCGATGAATCAACGTGGTTCCCCGTGAAGCGACTTACCCTGCTGTCTAGTTCTCTTCCGCCAAACTCTCCATGATAACATATCATTCCAACGCTTTGATATGTTTTGACATATCGATGCTTGCAAAATCTCAGTCTGCCCGTCCATTTAGCCCAAGGGCCTGCCGGGCTGGAGTGTGTCCAGGCCGCCATCGATGTCCTCGGAGATTTCCTGTCGAAGCTTTGGACCTTTCGCCAGGCGCCGGCCGAGCGCGGTGACGAAGGCATCATAGCGCTCGCCCGCCTTGGCGTGGGCGGCCTGCGCCGCGGGCTCGGGCAACGCTGGTGTTGTCGCCAGCCAGAAGCGGACGAAAACGGCGACCGTCTCCACCGCAATTCCAACATCGCGCTCCTGGCGTGCCATGCGGCGATCGAGCTGGTCGAGCCGCTTGGTGATCGCCGCCTCCTGTCGCTCGGCGGCATCGGGTGAAAGGAACGACTCGATGGCCGCCTCCGCGACGAGCGACCGTGAAAAATCACGGCGCGCCGCATGTTCGGCAAGCCTGCTCATGACCCTCGGATCGAGATAGACGGACAGGCGTTTTTTGCGGGGTGTCTTTGCCATCGGAGCCTCACATATCCACGCCGTCGCCGGGGTCGAGGGACGCCTGCCGCGCAATGCCCTGCATGAGGCGCGTCAGTCGACGATTGCGGGCAACACTGTCCTCCACGTCATCCAGGTGATCGATCTCGAATTCGTTCTCGGTCGATGGCGTCACGACCGGTTCGACGCGACTGAGCTCAGGTTGCCGACGACGTTCGGAATCAGTTTGGTCCTCATCCGCGGCCGACGGCGCCGACGTGGCTTCCGCAATCCGGGGACGGGAAGGCAGAGGCAGGCTGGTCCAGTCGTCATGTCTCCCCTCCACTGCCGCCACCAACGCCGGAGGCGGCAGGATACGTTCCCGGAAGCGAGCATCCTCATGATAGCGGGCCTTCTTGGCGCGGATCGGCGGCGCACCCGAGAGCATGACAATCTCGTCGGTGGCCGGCAGTTGCATCACTTCACCAGGCGTGAGCAGCGGGCGAGCCGTCTCCGAACGAGAGACCATGAGATGACCGAGCCACGGCGACAGCCTGTGGCCGGCATAGTTCCTCATGGCCCTCATCTCGGTCGCTGTTCCCAGAGCGTCGGACACGCGCTTGGCGGTGCGCTCGTCATTGGTGGCAAAGCTTACCCGGACGTGACAGTTGTCGAGGATTGAGTTGTTGGCGCCGTACGCCCTCTCGATCTGATTGAGGGATTGAGCGATCAGGAAGCTTTTCAGCCCGTAGCCGGCCATGAAGGCGAGTGCCGACTCGAAGAAGTCGAGGCGGCCAAGCGCCGGGAACTCGTCGAGCATCAGGAGCAGCCGGTGCCCTTTCGCCCTCACCTGCAGATCTTCGGTCAAACGGCGACCGATCTGATTGAGGATCAGGCGAATGAGCGGCTTGGTCCGGTTGATGTCGGACGGCGGCACGACGAGGTAGAGTGTCGTCGGATGCTTGTCGTCGACAAGATCGGTGATGCGCCAGTCGCAGCGGCGGGTCACCTCTGCCACGACAGGATCGCGATAGAGGCCAAGGAACGACATGGCGGTGGAGAGCACGCCAGAGCGCTCGTTGTCGGATTTGTTCAAGAGCTCCCGCGCGGCGCTGGCGATGACCGGGTGCGGACCGCCCTCACCCAGATGCGCTGTTTTCATCATCGCGGACAGCGTCGATTCGATCGGACGCTTTGGATCGGAGAGGAAACCGGCAACGCCGGCAAGCGTCTTGTCCGGCTCGGCGTAGAGGACATGCAAGATCGCGCCGACCAGCAGGGCATGGCTGGTTTTCTCCCAATGATTTCGCCGCTCGAGCGAGCCTTCGGGATCGACAAGGATGTCAGCGATGTTTTGAACGTCACGGACTTCCCATTCGCCGCGGCGCACCTCGAGCAGCGGGTTGTAGGAGGAGGATTTCGGATTGGTGGGATCGAACAGCAGGACCCGGCCATGCCTGGCGCGGAAGCCCGCGGTGAGCTGCCAGTTCTCGCCCTTGATGTCGTGGACGACGGCCGAACTCGGCCAGGTCAGCAGTGTCGGGACGACAAGGCCGACGCCCTTGCCTGAACGTGTGGGCGCAAAGCACAGCACATGCTCCGGCCCGTCATGGCGCAGATAGGCGCTGTCATATCGCCCAAGCACCACACCATCGGCGTCGAGAAGGCCAGTTGCCTTGACCTCCTGCTTGTCGGCCCAGCGGGCGGAGCCGTAGGTCTCGACCTTCTTGGCCTCGCGCGCCCGCCAAACCGACATGCCTACGGCGACGGCGACGCAGGCGAAACCGCCAGAAGCCGCGATAAAGGCTCCCTCCACGAAGATCGACGGCGCGTAGGCATCGAAGCCATACCACCACCAGAAGAAGGACGGCGGAAGGTAAAATGGAAAGCCCAGGATACGGAACCACGGCCTGCCGAGTTCGGGCTGGAATGCCAGGCGCCAGGCCACCCACTCCGTCGCGCCCCAGGTCGTGAAAAGTACGATCGCAACAACCGCGAGGATCTGGCCCCAGAGTATCTTGGTGGCGGACATAGAAGCGGTCCTTTCTTCAACATGAGGTTAGAGGCCGAGGCCCCGCTTGCGGGCGAAGCTCCAGTCGATGCCGTCGTCATTGCGAGCGACGCCAGAGACGTGGCGGCCAAGATGTTTTTCCAGGGACGGCGTCCAAGGCACCAGTTGGAAACCGAGGCCGTCATCGATCATGGCGAAACGGCCGGACGCGAGCGTGAAGCGCTGCCGGTAAGAACCGGTGACGTACTCGCCGCCGCGGGCGCGGTTGAAGGGCTGGCCGGTTTCGGCCGAGAGCTTTTCGCCGAGCGCCTCCAGTTCGCGGCGACGCAGCGTGTCGATCAGGTTGCGGGTGAAGGTTGTGCGTTGACCCTGCCGCTCGCCGAGGCCCTGTTCGACGAGATGGTCGGCACGGCGCTGCATCGCCTGCCGCACCTCGGCCCCAAAGCCGCCTTCCGACAACGCAATCGGTTCGCGGGCGATATTCTGACGGTCAAGCCAGGTTGCGCCGGCGGCGGTAATCTGCTGCTCAATATCGAGATCGGAACGGACAGCGAGTGCTGCGCGCGGATGTCCCTGCGCGTCCTGGAACTTGCGCAACTGAACGATCGAACCCGGAGCGCTGTCGCCGGCGGCGTCGAGGTCGGACAGCTTGATGTGATGTGTGCGGCCGTCGGTGCCATCGACCACGGCGTAGGCGCTGCCCTTCAGCTCATCATCGAGACCGCGGTCGACCAGCCGACCGACGATCGGCGTGTCGAGGCGCTCCGCCGCCAGCACATAGTTCGCCGCGCCGCGCTCGATGCCCTGTTCTGTCAGGGCGCGATGCATCCGCTTGATGATGTCACCGCGTTCGCCAAGCTCGCGCAGCGTCGCCTCGGCCTTGTCGTCGATCATCCATTGGCCCGGGCCGACCTGTTCTGCAAGGCCAAGGGTTTCGAGGTTGCGCACCCGTCCGACCTTAAACACGTGGTACTCGTCGGGCTGGGCGTTCGGGGCGGAGGCAAGGTCGATGACGCCTGTGTCGCGGCCGTCGCGAACAAGTTGCCGGTCAAGCTGGGTCCAACGCTCGGCTTCGACCTGGCGCTGCAGATTGCGGCGGATGTCGAGATCGGTGCGCGGGCCGAGCTCTTGAGTAACAAGATCGGCCGCGCGCGCGCGCATCCCCTCCTTGATGTAATCGCGCGAGATCACGAGATCCTGCCCGTCATCAGCGTGGCCACGCAGGATGATGTGAAGGTGCGGGTTGTCGGTGTTCCAGTGATCGACGCCCGCCCAATCGAGTTTCGTGCCGAGGTCCTTTTCCATCTGGCTCATCAGATCGCGGGCGAAGGCTTTGAGGTCCGCCATGTCGGTGGCATCTTCCGGCGAGACGATGAAGCGGAAGTGGTGCCGATCATCGCCGCACCGCGCGGCGAAAGCACCGCCATCCACCTCCCCGCCTTCAGGCCCGAACAGCCTTGCCTTCTCCCCGTCACGGGTGACGCCCTCGCGGCGCAGATAGGTGAGATGGGCGGCAAGCGGGGCGCCGCGCGCGTGATGGCGCACCAGCCGTGTCTTGATGATCACGGTGCGCGAGCGGCTGGTGAGGAGACGATTGGCGCGCACGCTCGCCGAGCGGCCACGTCCGAAGGTCGAGCGATTGCCCGGACTGATCCGGCCGGAGCGGGAGATGCGGGCGCCGGCCTTCTGCGCGGCGGCAAGCGCCTGCGCGATGAAGGGCCTGGCGCGCTGGGCGCCAGACGAGCGGATCCGGCCTGGCCGGATACGAAGATTGTCCTCGCCTGTCATCTAAACAGATCCACACATCGTGCCAAGGCACGGAAATCACAGTGACAACAGCGTTCTGGCGCGGTGCGCCAAATCTTCGCACCTCGCGGGAATGCTGCATAACCTATTGAAACAACACAACCGATCGACGCCGCACCTCGCGGCCTTTTATCTCGCCATCTTCCGGTCATTCTGCCCACCCTCCGCCTCCATCCACGCCACGGTGCTCTGGAGCTTGCGGTTGCGCGAGAACGCCCATATGCGCTCATGGCTGGATCCCTTCGCCCGCTCGCGCCACGAAGAGGCCTTCGGACAGCGGCACGATGGCGGAGACATCGCGCACGCTGGGTGCAGAGCTCACGTCATTTGGTGGTCGCTCGGTCGGCACGAGACCGACAGCTTGGTTGCGATCCGGCTGACCTACGAAGAGCGAGCCGTGCTTCCAGGGAACGGCCTCGACAGGCATAACGACGAAAGGGCGCATACCCTCGCTTTCACCGATCAGGGGGGCGAGCGTCGCGACATAGGTGCGGGTCTCGGCCGGTAACGGACGCCCGGCGAGGTAGGCTTCGTAGCGTGCAGGCCCCGCGTTGTAGGCGGCCAGAAACCCCGGCGAGCCGAAGCGATCGTGCAGTTCGCGTAGGTACGCCGTTCCTGCCAGGATGTTGTCCCGGGCATCGAACGGATCGTGGCCGAGCGACCAGCGGGCGCGCAGATAATCCCATGTGCCGGGCATGATCTGCATCAAGCCGCGGGCGCCTGCGCTGGACACGGCGCGCGCATCGCCCGCACTCTCCTTGCGCATGATGGCGCGTATCAACGCGGTCGGAACGCCGAAGCGCTGCGAGGCTTCGCTGATGTGCGCGCCGAACGGATCGCGCTGGGACGATCGCGCGATGGCCAAGTCCTGCGCCAAGGTCGCCGCCGGCATGACGGTCGCAACGGACAGGCCGCAAAGCAGGAGCAGAGCCATGCGCCGGGCAGCGCGAAGCGGCCCGGGCGCACCGCGATGGCTCGTCGACGGACGGCGAGCGCGCATCGTTCAATCCTTCTCGCTGCGGTCGCGCGGGCGCGCCCAGTGCAGCGACCAGGACGTCTTGTCGTCGCCATTGCGAAAGAGGTTCGCGCGTATCGGCTGCGCGAAGGTGGGGTCGTCGAGCTGTATCGAGACATAGTCTCCGGCCTTTTCGCTGGAGCGTTTCCAGCCGGCACCAATCTCGGGGCCGTCCTCGCTTCCGGCGTGAACGCGGTAGTCAGGCGCATTCTCCGTTTCGCTCGCCTCTGCCGCCACAATGGCGATATCCAGGTTGAGGCTGAGCGTGTGGATGCGCCCGCTATAGCCAGTCGTCTGGCGCGTGAATTCCCCGATCTGTTGCATGTCAGGCTCCTGTTTTGGAGTGGTGCGGTGATGAAGGCTGGCGGCACGACGCGCGCCGCCGGTCGCGCGCTCACCGCGTTGACGCGCGCCATTCGAAGCGGCCCTCGCCGTTCTCATCCGTCCACAGCGGGACGGCGCGGCCGATAATCTGGCTGGTGGAGAGGAGGCCGAAGTAACGGCCGTCGAGGCTGTCGCGGACCTGCCGGTTCATCAGGAAGACTTCGCCGGTCGGGATGCGGCGGCAGCCCTGCCAAACAGGCAAGTCACGGCCGGCCCGATCACGCTCGAGCGCCACACCCGCCTCGACGCCATCGACGGTGATGGTGAGGTTAAAGCGACAGACCCGTTGCCCGGCAAGGCCAACGATGCGCTTCAAGAGTGGCACGCCCCTCGGCAGATAGCCGCGATCAGCCAGGAACGCGGCGAGTGGCTCGGGCGCGTCGACGGCGACAAGATCGGTGACCTCGAACGGTCCGTCGAAGTCGATCGTGTAGAAGCCGATCGGTGCGCTGGCTGACGCATTCCAGATGAGCTTCGTGGGAATCGAAGAGAGGCCGGGATAGCCGACGCCCATGGTTGCGAGAACGCTAGCGAGGATGATCCCGGCGCGGCTCACGGCTCGATCCTCTTGCGCAGCAGAAAGGCGCGATGTTGGTCGAGCGTGTAGGCGCGCGGCGCGTGGCCGGCGGTTATCCGGTTGTGGATGTGTCGCCAATGATCGGGCGACACCAACTCAGGCTCGATGTCGAGGCGCTGGACGGCGTCGATCGCCTGTAGCACGCGTTCGACCTTGGGCCAGCTCTCGACCTTCAGAAGGATGTCGCCGCCGGGGCGTACGAAGGGCAGTGTCTGATAGGCTTCGCCACGTGCGATCGCACGCACGATATCGATGCGTGAGATGATCGTTCCGAAGTCGTTCGCGGCCCAGCGAACGAACGCAAAGACCGTGCCGGGGCGATAGGACAAGATGCGCCGGTGACGATCAACGATCTGTTCCTGAGCGTGGGTGCCGAACCGTATCCAGTTCTCTTGCCTCTTCTCGAGCCAGGTCAGTTCGACATGGACGAGATCGTCGGGGGCGTGGCGGGTGGCAGCAATCATCGGGTGGCTCCCGAGCGCGGATCAAGAGGCGGATTCGGGGCTTCGGAGACGCTGGTTGCCGTGCTGCTGCCGTCAGAAACCGATGGCGCATTCGAGGTCTTGTCGGTGTCTATGCTGCGTGCGTCGCTGGTTCGTCGGATGAGCCTCTGCACATAGCGCGCGCGCTCTTCAAAGTTAGAATCTGGGTTAGACTCTAAGTTAAGGGCGCGATTTCGGCTTTGCTTTCCGAGGGTTAGAGCCTGTTTGGGTTCCTGATAGCACGAGCCTGCGGTTCCCGATGGCACGATAGTTCCGGTTCCTGATAGCACGAGGCCGTCCACAGGCCTTCCACGGGAGGCGATCCGCTCGAAGGCGAGCAGCGTCCGGCCGCCCATCTCCACTTCGAGGAAGACCGTGTAGCCGGGCAGCGGCTGGCGGCGGATGATGTCGCGCAGCTCGAAGGCAAAGCGCTTGTAGGGCGACAGGCTGCCGGATTTCAGGTGAAGGTGACGGAAGTCGAAGCGCCAGCCGTCGCGCTGGCGTCCGCCATGCTTGCGCACCAGCCGATAGAGCCAGCGCTCCAGCCCGCCAGTCAGGTCGAAATAGGCGCGATCGATCGTCAGCACGAGCGCGTCATCGAGGACTGCCTGGTAAAACCAGTCGGGGACGATCAACTCGACCCCCGCGGGTTTGCCATGGCGATCGATGCGTTCCTGCCACTCGTTGATCCATGAGAAGCGGTGACGCCGGCCTTCGGCGGGCTGACGGATCGTCGTCGAGACGGTGGTCGACTGCAGCCGGTCAAGCGCCGCCTTCAGGCGTTGATAGTCGCGCAGGCTCTTGCCTCGGCCGACGAAGGTGAGGATCTCATAGGGCGTGGCGGCCATCAGGCGCGAGGTGCGAAGCCCGGCGTCGCGCGCCTCGACGATCTGGCTCGCGGCCCAGATCAGGATGTCGGCATCCCAGATGGTCGCCATCCCATGATCGGGTACGGCTTCGACCCGGATCGTGACGTTGCCCGCGGCAAAATCGATCGGGGTGACACGATGGGTCTTGGAAAGGGAGAAGAACGGATAGGCCATGAGATCCTGCGCGTCTCGTGGGGCGAAGTCGCCAGGCAGCGCCCGGAACAGGTCGAGTTGCCCGCGCTCCGAAAGGGATTGGTTTCGCGAAACCATTTGAAATCCGCGCGCGGTCAGCGTGCGTATCGTCCGCCATGCGCCGGCGGCGTCGGTGTGTGACGCTTGGCCGGCAGGACCGATCCACGCGGATCGGATGTAGAGGTGACAGCGCCGCGTTCGGCCCAAGCCTGAAGATCGTCGACGGCATAGACGACACGGCCGCCGAGCTTGCGGTAGGAAGGGCCAGTGCCATAGGTACGGTGCTTTTCGAGCGTGCGGGCGGACAGGCTGAGGAAATCCGCGGCTTCCTTGGTGCGCAGGAAGCGCGGCGGCAAAACGGCGATATCGGGTCGCATGGATCGGGCCTCCGTGGGGTTTTGGACGGCCGCTGGCGTTCAGCGGTGGACGGCGACCACGGTGGCGGAGAATGGGCTTCGCAAGGGATGGGGAAGTTGAGGGAGGCTAAAATCCCACCCCCTCGTCCGGGGCCAGAACCGCTACGGTCGACGGCGATGACGCAGGATCTGCAAATAGCCGCCGCCGATCATGGCGGTGGCGCCTTCGACGAGACCGATCACCGCATCGCGCAGCGCGGACGTTTTCCAAGGATCGGCGGCGACGCGCTTAAACCCGTAAAGGGCGACGGCAATGTCGCGGTAGCTCGCGCCATTCGAGTGGCCGTCAGCGGCCTGTATCATCAGTCGAAAGCGGCGGCGCTGCTGCGGGGTCATCCGCGTGTCCGAAGGTGTGGGGCGCTCCTGCCAGGAACGCCAGAAACGGGTGAGTGCTTCGATCCGTCCCAACGTCTCTGCATCCAAAGGGATCAACGCCGCCAAAGGGCCGTGCGGCTCACTACCGGGCAGAAGCAGAAGTTGGGTGGAGACACCTGCACTGTGGACGATGTGACGTCCTTCCGGGGTGTTGTGGACCGCCCCCAGACCGGTCAAAGGCGCCGATCGCAACGACGACAGGAATTCCGGCGCCGGCACGAGGGAAACCACGGCTGGATCGACGTCAGGCGCCCACAGAACGTCTTGCGCCAAGGCGGACAAATCCGGCCTGGCCGGGAAATCGTAACCCCCACAGCCGCTGTGTCTCAGGGTGGAAGGGTGCTTTTTCGGCTCTTGTGGTCAGGAGCGCTTGGTAGTGCCGCTGATAGGGTTCGTGACGCCGCAGGCACTCCCAGGCGAGCCCTTCGATGGGTAATGTATCGAAATAATCATAGCTGGCATTGTCTCGCCAATGCGACGTATCCGGCCTCATCCAAGAGCTCCTCGCAAGAAACGCGTAGACCCCGCCTCAAAACAATTCCGGGTTGTGGCGATTGGCGGAAGACCCTCGCCGGGCATCGGGTGATGCCGTTTCGGCATCACCCGGGAACCACAGGAGCGGTGGTGCTAGTTGCCGGGTTGACGCAAGAGATGGCGGTAGCCAGCACGCGCCATCCAGCGCGCTCGCGCCAGATGGCTGTCATGGATACGCCGGGCGCGTTGTGGCTCCTTCGTCAGGTCGATCCCGAAGAGAATTTCGACCACCTCGCGCCAGTCCGCGCCGTCGTCGGCGGCGTCAAGCAGGCGCACATAGAGCTTGACGTGTTCCCGATCGTATTCGGTGAGTTCGTCACCGGTCGGCGCGGTTTCGTCAAACGGCTCGATCATCGCTTGCCCTCCTCTTCACCAGAGTGAAAACTTGCATTCTATAGAAACAACAGCACCGACGGAGGATGGTTGATCAGCATCAGGCGATGCGGTTTCAGCATCGCTCTCGGCTCGAGTGAACCGGACCGGCCGTCCGCGGAAGAAGGCCCCGGCCTTCCGGCCGGGGCCTGCGCGGGTCCTTAGTCGCCCCGCCGCGCGTTCGGGCGGGACCAGATGAGCGAGAAGCCCTCACCTTCCTCATCGTCAAAGAGGTTGGCGTAGATCGGGGCGTTGAAGCTCGGATCGTCGAGCTTGAGACCGAGGTAGTCGCGGCCCTCGTTGGAGGTCTTCGACCAGGCGGCGCCGATCTCGGCGCGACCGACCAGCACCCGGTGGCTGGGAGCGTTCTCGCCAGTGGCGCGGGTGTCTGGGACGATGCGCACGTTCTTGGCCTGGACGCTGAGGGTGACGATTTCACCGGTGAACTCGTTCGAGGCGGACTTCTTGAAGGTGCCGATGGTAGCCATTGTAAGTCTCCATTTTCTGTTCCCGAGCCCGCACCATGCGGCCTCGATGGCGATCACTTGGCCGGAGGCGAGCGACGACGCATCGCTTGCGACCGGAGCAACGCGGAGGACGGCGCAGGAACGACTTTCTTGTCTCGCGAGGAATGGCGGCGCTCGGGGTCCCCATGCGCTTGCGGCATGGGGTGGGAGCCGGCAGGGGAAGAAAGTCGAGACGCGCCGTTGCGGCTCAGGCGGTCGAGGCTTCAGCCGTCCTTCGGGCAGATCAGCCAATTGAAGAGGCCGTTTGGAGCGCTCTTGGGACAGATTGGCAACGGAGACGGTGGCGTCCAACGCGCCTCCAGCAGATCGCTACGAGTTCACTGGCGTCGTCCACGCATGCCAGGCATCGGATCCCGCGCACCTCCAACGACGCGGCGACCGGTCGCGCTGCCGTCCTGCCACCGACTGGTCGGCCTGCCTTGCGGGGTCGACCGAAGAAAGTCCAAGTCCACAAACGAGGCCGCGCCGGGACTGCCCAATGCTCGATCATTGACATGCAACCCGATTGCTCCAACCACCGATGATGAGGAAGCTAGGCCTTCGTCGGTCTGGTCCACCCGCCTCGCTCGCGCGGGTTTAAGCTTGAACCATGTCCCTGCCGGATTGGTCGGCGGCGGCCATGCCCGCGACCCGCAGAAATGCCGTGACGCCGACGGCGACCGCGCCAATGACGGAAAAGACAATCTGCCAGGTTTCCGAAGGCATCATGTGCTTCGCGATGCCATGGGTGGCATGGTAGCCGGCAACGATCGCGCGAGCGACGAAGACCAGCGCGATCGCCTGCTTCGCCCACATGGGGCGAACGAAGCCGAGGAGGATTCGGCCGACGCCGAGCGTCAACCCGGCTGCGAGAATGCCGACAAGGATCGCGCCAAGCCAGCCGGCGCCGGTGTTGAATGCCCATGTACTTGCGTTGACGCCGACGAACAACGGGAGGGCGACGATAGCAAGCGTGAAGAGCAACCAGCACAAGATGCCGATGGCCGCGATGCAAAGGAGAATGCCGAGGATGATCATGGTGGTGTCTCCGAGAGAATAGCTCTGGCGATTGCGCCTTCCACCACCACCTGGCGCAGTGCACAGCATAGCAAAGGAAAAGCGCGGGCGAAACCCGCCGGTGTTCTTGCATCGCCAGGCGCGATGTCCGCCCCGTCATGGGGCGAACGGGTCGATTTCGCCGATGATGGCGGTGTCGTCGCCGTCATACTCGTTTGCCGGCACGACCGAGAGAGTGCCGTCGCCAGCACGAAAGATGACGATGGTGACCATGAGGGTGGCGGCGAGGCTGAAGGCGAAGGCATGTGCGTCGGCGAAGGACATCGACCCGGCTCCTGTTTGAAGCGGAGGACCCTCCCCCGCTGACAGGCGCCCGATGTGTTCGGCCGATGGCCGCAATCACCGCGAAGGCGAAGCCGGAGCGGCGGCACGCTTCGCGTAGTCCGACCCCTTGCGGGTTGATGGCTTCAGGCCATCGGCTGGACCAAGGATCAGCGCAATGGATCGCGGGGGTGCGGTCATCTTCAAGTCAGGAGCAGCGGGCGCTGTTGACGCGACGCTCTTGCTCCAGGAGCGTCTGAGCGAGCTGCCGCGCGATGTGGCGGGCGTCGAGGGAGAAACCGGACGGCCATGATCGCGACGGATCCCGTTGGAAGCCGCCTCGCTGAAAATGAGGATGAAGCTGGGCGATGACGCTGTGCAGTCGCGGTGGCAGGTCCAATCCAGCTCTCTCGGCGTAACGAGCCGCCTTATCGAGATCGTGCCCGATATTGCGGCGGTTCCAGTGATCATCGGTCGCAACTCTGAGAAGATGCGACTTCAGGAGCAATTCAATGGCGATGGCGATGGCGTGAAGGGCCGCATTGTCCCTGTCTCGATCCGCCGCCCAGTCAGCGCCATCAAGGTGGACGGCGGCATTGCGCAAGAAGGTGTCGGCAAGCGTGATGTCCGGCGTGAAGCTTTCGGGAAAGGATACGAGCGACATGGCTTGAAGAATGCCGTGCCTCCCCGGCTATTTATAGGGGGGCTTAGGTTCCGACGGCGCTTACGCGCCGCCGTTGCCGAGCCGATAGACCGGGATGCCGAGCTTGCGGGCCTTGTCCGCGAGGTTCTCCTGAATGCCGGTGCCCGAGAAGATGACGACGCCGATCGGCATGACCGCCAACATCTGGTCGTTGCGCTTGAAGGGAGCGGCCTTGGCATGTTTGCTCCAGTCAGGCTTGAAGGCGACCTGCGGCACCTTGCGATGATCGGCCCAGCGAGCGGCGATCTTTTCGGCGCCTTTCGGTGATCCGCCGTGCAGCAGCACCATGTCGGGGTGCTTGGCGCGGATTTGGTCGAGCTTTGCCCAGATCAGCTCGTGATCGGCGGTATCGCCGCCGGAGAAGGCGATCCTGGGGCCGGCGGGTAACATGATTTCGGTTTCCGCGCGCCGCCTGGCCGCGAGGAAGTCGCGGCTATCGATCATTGCGGCGGTGAGATGGTGGTGGTTGACCATCGACCCCGTGCGGGGTCGCCAGGCCGAGCCGGTGTACTGATCGTAGTGGTCGGCGGCCTGGTCACGCATGAGCTCGAAGGCGTCGCGCCGTTCGATCATGGTCTGGCCCTGGGCGGTGAGTGTCTCGAGTTCAACCGCCTTGATCTCGCTGCCGTCCTGTTCGCGCTGCAGGCGGCGCTGGGCCTGCTCGTTGTCGTCCAGTTGCCGCTCGATCCGTTGTACAGCGCGGTGGAAGACATTGGTGACGGACCAGAGGAGGTCATCGAGGTCGGGTTCGAGGCGCGTGTCAGCGAAGGTGGCGATGAGGGCGTCAAAAATGTCGGCCACGGCTCCGGCCACTTGGTCACCAGCGGGGAGCGGTCGCGGATCTGGCTCGTCCGCATAGGGACGCCAGCCATAGAGCTGGAGTTCGGTGAGGATATGATCGGTCGGAGAAGCGGCGTGGTGCGGTTCGGTGTCGTCGTGCTCGCTCATTGCGATGCTCCCGTCGGTTTGACCGCGACCCCCGCGGCCTTCATGGCGACGAGAGCCCACGGGCGGGACGGTCCGACACCCGCAGCGAAGCGGAGGGCCGGAGCGCAGCGGAGGATGGCGGCGGCCGGCTATTTTGCCTCGCGATGGAAAGGCGTCGCACCCTATCGCTGGCTTTCGCCAGCAATCGCGCGTCGCCGGAAAATAGTCGGCCGCCGCCATTGCCTGACCGGCACGACTGTGGGCCCGATCGCCCTCTTGAAGGCCGGGTCGCGGTTCTCTACCGGCGGGCTTCCATCCATGCGATGCGGCCACCGTGCGCCGCACGCTTCCCCTCCGGCTCATGCCGCCTGTGTCAGATAGCGGTGACGATCCCTGCGCATGAGCTGGTCCGCAATCGAGGCTCGGAAAGCGGCCAGTCCGAAATGGCGGAGGTCTTCGTTGAAGTCCTCCGTCTCCGGCGACAGCACGACTGCCTCGATTCCGGCGTCCGTCGCGCGCTCGAGCAGGCTGTCTCGGGCACCGTCACCGGCCGGATCGTTGTCGCGGATGACATAGAGCCGCCGCAGGTTCGGAGGGAACAGGATGGCGGCAAGATGGGCTGCCGAGAGTGCCGCAGCCATCGCCATGTCGGGCAAGGCGCATCTGAGCGACAGCGTCGTCTCGATGCCTTCGCCTGCCGCCATGACGCTGCCGGGTACGCCGAAGCGGACGGCGTGACCGAGAAGGTCACCCATTGCCCGACGCGGTGTGTCGACGAGTGCCTTGCCGGCGCCGTCCGGTGCGAGCCAGGTGCGGTGCGCGCCGGTCAGATGCCCATCCAGGTCGGTAACGGCGGCAATCATCGCCGGCCAGGTCTCCGTCGGTCCAGTATCGTCGGGCCGGTAGTAGCAGCGCGGATGGAACCGCAGCGATCCGGTGCCGTACAAAGTCGTAACGCCGCGTCCACGCAAATACGTTTCCACGACGGTGCCGATGATGGGCTTCGACATGGCGACAAGTCGTCGGGCTGCTTCCCGAGAACCGGTGCGAGCCGGAGGCGGCTTCGTCGTCGGCCGTAGCTCGGACTCTCCATCCGGCATGGCGAGGAAGGCGCGTGCCTGGTCAGCTACCTCCTTGAAGTCGGCTAGCCCGAGGGATTCACGGATGACATCGAGCAAATCGCCATGCTCGCCGGTGGCGGCGTCGGTCTTATGTGCAGTTCAACATAAGGT
>NZ_JAPFQA010000009.1 GCF_027563465.1 Mesorhizobium qingshengii
ATGGTCGGTCGCTCTCACCAGCACCACGACTGTCGTGTGGGCAATCGTTCAACAGCCAAAGGAACGCACCATGAGAATACGAACCTTGTATCTGGGGGCGGCGACTGCTCTCGGCTTTCTTGCAGGAGGCGCATCCGCCGACCCCCTTAGTGATCTGGCATCTTTCCCGTCGTTCTACGCAGATGCCGGGATGACGACGATGAAGCCGATGGCCGAGTTCAAGAAGGCCTGGCGTGCCACGCCAAAGAAAGATCGGGCTGCAATGAGGAAGGCGTGCAACGACCCGGCGATGAGCAAGGCACATGCGCCGTTCTGCGCAAACGTGCTGGCGCTCGGTGGCGCCAACTAGCCGCAAGTCCAGGCCACCGGTGGCTGGATGCAGAACCGGCATAAACTCCATACGCAGATGGCATTGGCAACTCCCACACCGATTGCAGCAAAGTCCATCCCGGCAAGGAGGAACCGCAGAGTTTTAAATTGCTGCCGATAATTACTGCAGTCGTCGATGGGACGATTGCTCAACTCCAGAGAAGGATCATACCATGAATATCAAAGCTATCTGCCTCGGCGCCTTCGCACTTTCCGTTCTGAGCGGCGTTGCGTTCGCCGGCGCGCTGGACGAGCCGTCCAACATGCAGCCCTTCTTCACGGACGCCAGCATGAAGACGATGAAGCCCAAGGCTGAATTCAAGGCCGCCTGGGACTCGATGGCGAAGGACAAGCAGGGCGCCATGATGAAGGAATGCCAGGATGCGGCGATGAGCAAGCCGCACGCCGAATTCTGCGCCAATCTGCAGGCGCTCGGCGGCGCCAACTAAACTGCCCTGACGCCCCGGACAACACCGGCACAAATAGGATGGCGAGCAGCTTGCTCGCCATCCTGTTTTCGGCGGCGTCCTAGTCTAGTGCCCATGTTGCACACGATGTCCGCAACGCGCGATCCTCGTGACCATGACGGACCGCTATCGACTTTATAGCCGCTGTGCATTGGCGCCGAGACAAGCGTTGCGGCAGGCTCCGAAGCTACGAGAAGCCTCGGACTTTGGGACAAATCGGCATGGACATTCATCACATCCGCTACTTCCTTGCCGTATGCGAGACGCGCAACTTCACGCGCGCTGGCGAAAAGTGCAACGTCACCCAACCGGCACTGTCGCGCGCCATCCAGCAACTCGAGGATGAGGTTGGCGGCCTGCTGTTTCGCCGTGAACGAAACCTGACGCATCTGACCGACTTGGGCGTGCTGCTGCGACCGCGTTTCCAGCAGATACTCGACGAGCTGACCGGTGTGCGACAGGAAGCGTCGAGGTTCTTGTGCCTGGAAAACGCCAACCTCAAGGTTGGCGTCATGTGCACCATCGGTCCGCGCCGCTTTACGGGCCTGCTGGCCGACTTCAACCGACGTCAGCAGGGCATCCAGCTTCAGCTGGTCGAGGGCGTGCCGGCGTCGCTGTCCCAACTGCTTGAATCAGGGGAAATCGACGTCGCCATCATGGCGTCGAGCAACAGCTTTCCAGACCGGTTCGATGTGACCCCGCTTTATCGCGAACGCTTTGTCCTGGCCTTTCCGAACGGTCATCGGCTGGCTCGCAACGACAACGTCGCCATCTCCGAACTCGACGGTGAAAACTATCTCAGGCGTCTCAACTGTGAGTATCGCGATCACCTCGCCGGGCTGTGCACCGACCGCGGCGTGAAGCTTAGGATCTCCTACGCCAGTGAGCGCGAGGACTGGATCCAGAACATGGTTTCAGGCGGATTGGGAATCTGCTTCATCCCGGAGTTCAGCGCTGTGATCCCGGGCCTGCAGGTCCGGCCCGTCATCGATCCCGAGGTCTGGCGGGAAGTGTCCCTGGTCGTTGTCGCGGGGCGCAGGTTCTCGCCAGCGGCATCGGCCTTCGTCAGCAGCGTCAAGGCGCATGGCTGGCCGGAAAGCGCCATCCCTCAAGCGATCCGCAAGACCGCGGCCTGAAAAAAAATAGAAGAAAATCCGGTTCTGCGCGACATATAGTGTCACGCACTCTTGCGCAGCTGAAGTGATCCACGATAGTTTTCAGGTATCGATTTGAGAGCCAGTCAGCATTTCTCTTTTCCTGCCGCTCAGATCACTCTCCTTGTCATGCCCCGCCTCCCGCGTTTGGGCACCGACAATGGAGAAATACAAGATGGCTACCAAGAAACTCAACCTCGCGTTTGCGGTCGGGCTGCTGGCCGCGACTGCCGCGTTTTCCGCTGCTCCGGCCTTCGCTGGCGACTGCCCTGTCGGCCAGGCGGCAACGACCGACATCCAGGAACATCCCGGCAAGCCAGTTGGCGTTGTCGACACGGTTCTCTCCGCGATCGATCTGAGCAGCAAGGGCGAAGCGTGGAAAGGCAACATGCTGCGTCTTCGCAAGCTCGTCGTTCAGCCCGGCGGTGTCGTCCCGTGGCACGAGCACAACGCTCGTCCAGCCAACATCCTCATCGTTGAAGGCTCGATCACCGAATATCGCAGCACCTGCAAGGTCGGCATCGAGCATCCGGCAGGAGACGTCACCGCCGAGTTCGGCCAACTCGCCCACTGGTGGAAGAACAACGGCAAGGTGCCCGCGGTGCTCTATTCGGCCGACGTCCTGCCGCCGGCAATGCACGACGACCACATGATGTAACCCGCGCTTCGCGGTGAGCACATTCCAGCACCCGCAACTGAAAGTGCGTCCTCAGGCGATCGCCTGGGGACGTCTGACACGGAGCCCTGTCATGACGACCAGTGAACAGACTGAACCGACGCGGCTCCGTATGGTTGCCGCGGACAGCTGGCGCTTCGGCCTGATTGCCCTGATCGCGTTTCTCACGCTTGTCGATCTGTTCGCCACACAGGCCATCCTGCCTTCGCTGGTGATCAAATTCGGCGTCAGCCGCGCGACAATGGGTTTTGCCGTCAATGCCAGTACGTTCGGCATGGCCGTGGCCGGGATCGCGGTTGCGCTCTTTGGCGGAACCCTCGATCGGCGCAACGGCATCTGGATCAGCCTTGCGGTGCTGGCGATCCCGACAACATTGCTGTCGCAGACCGACAGTATCGTGGTGTTCGCCCTGCTGCGTGTCGTCCAGGGCTTGTGCATGTCGACGGCGTTCACGCTGACGATGGCCTATCTGGCTGAGCACTTTTCCGCGCGGCAAACGACGGGTGCGCTTGCGGCCTATGTGACCGGGAACGTTGCCAGCAACTTTTTCGGGCGGCTGATGTCGGCCGCTGTCGCCGATACGTTCGGCATCTCCACCAATTTCCTTACATTCGCCGCCCTCAACCTGATTGGCGCAGCTCTTGTCTGGTTCACGCTGCAGAAGGCATCCGAAATGATGCGCGCCGACGCGATGGGCGAACCCGCTCGCGCGGCCTGGAAGGGTCCACTGAGAGACGCCGAGCTGCGCGCCTGCTTCGCAATCGGCTTCCTGATCCTCTTCGTCTTCATAGGCACCTTCACCTATGTGAACTTCCAGCTCGTCGCGGCGCCGCTATCGCTTTCTCCCATGGCGCTGGGGCTGGTGTATTTCGTCTTTCTGCCTTCCATGCTGACCACGCCGCTCGCTGGGCGCGTCGCTGCGGGCCTCGGCCCAAGGATCGGCATTGGTGCAACGCTTGCGCTGGCGATCCTGGGTCTGCTTTTGCTGCTCACCACCCACCTTCCCATTGTTCTCGGCGGGATGGCCCTGGTCGCCATTGGCACCTTCCTGGCGCAGGCGATAGCGACAGGCCATGTCAGCCGAACTGCCTCGCAAGACCGCGCCGCTGCAAGCGGCATCTACCTAGCCTCTTACTATGCGGGTGGGCTCGCCGGCAGTTTCGTCATCGGACAAATCTACGACCGGATCAGCTGGACCGCATGTGTGGCCGTGCTCGTCGCGGTCCTGGCCGGCGCGATCGCGGTCGCGCGCGTGCTGCAAACTCCAAAGGCATGAGATCTGACGACCGAGAATTTGGCTATCCAACAAAGGAGACTGAGATGATCAACACCCTGAAAACCATGATTGCCAGCGGCGCCATGTTGATGGCGATCGCGCTCCCTGCCGTCGCCTCGGAGGGTGTCGTCACGGTGAAGAGCGACTATTCCGTCGCCGAAACCGTCGCCCGCATCAAGAAGGATGTTCTCAAGAAGGGCATCAAGTTCTTTGGCGTCATCGACCAGGCAAGGCTTGGCAAGGATGCCGGCAACGATGTCAGGCCGTCGCGGCTGGTGATGTTCGGCAATCCGGCACTGGGCACGACCTTCATTACGTCCAATCCCGAAGCCGGCCTCGACTGGCCGGTGCGTGTGCTGGTCTACCAGACCGCGGATGGTGCGGTTTATGCCGCCTACAGCGATTTCGGCTGGATTGCCAAGCGGCATGGAATTACCGACCGCGAGGCGCAGTTCAAGATGGCGACCGAAGTCATCCAGTCCGTGACCTCGACGATCAGAAAGAACTGAGCTCGGAAGATCCGCCGCCTGGGCATACGAGGCGGGTCGCTTCTCGCGACAAGCCTACTCGGCGGCGGACAATGCCTTTGCCCGCTCGCCGAACCACCTCTTCTGCGTGGCTTCTCGCACCAGCGCGCCAACCGCTGGCGAATGCCTGCGGCCGCGCACGGTCACGAGATTGACCTCGCGCCAGAATTCCGGGTCGGTGATCGGCAAGGCCACCACTCCCGGATGTTTGGCGGTATGCTCGGGCATGAAACCGAAACCAAGCCCGGCAGCGATCATCGCGAGCGTCCAATCGTCCCTATCGCTCCAGTAAACAGGGCTGACGGTGACGCCCTGCTCGGAAAGAATGGCATCGGCATAGCCGGCAAATTCACAGTTGTTGCGGTGGATGTAGCTTTCATTGCTCATGTCCTTCACGCGCACACTGCGCTGGTTGGCGAGGCGATGTGTCAGGTGGACGGCCATCACCATCTGCTCGCGAAAGAGCGGCAGGGAGTGGACCTCTTGGTCGGGCACGTTCGACGGCAATGCGTAGATGGCGGCCTCGAGATCACCCTCGAGCAGTCGCCGCCGCAAACTCGGCGCGTCGGCGTCACACAGATGAAGCTCCACACCCGGGTGATGGGCGCGGACGGACGAGATGAGCTCGATGATCTCGTCCGGAGCTATTGTGCTCATGATGCCGACCCTGAGCGGGGTCTTCTTCATATGCACATACTGCTCGGCTATCTGCTTTGCCTGGCGAGAGTTCTCGAAAACACCCTCGAGATAGGTTTCGACCATGCGGCCGAGTTCAGTGAGGTGGGTGAAGCGTCGCTCACGATGAAAAAGCGCGCCGCCAAATTCGTCCTCGAGCAGCTTGATGGCGCGTGAAAGCGCTGGCTGCGTGACGTTGCACTCCTCCGCCGCCCGGGTGAAGTTCAATTCCTTCGCGACGGCCAAGAAATATCTGACCTGGCTGATCTCCACTGCACGCTCCCCCAGCGGGCATGCATACGGCACAACCCGTGTTGCGGCGTGATCTTACTAGGTGCCCCAACGTCAAACAAGCCAAGGCGGACGGTTCGAGGGCTTCGCCGGCCCCGAGCTGACGAATCTGACCGTCGGCTATCGAATCCATGTCTCAACGGCATTTCCGCTGCTTCGAGCCGGTCGCCATACTTGGTCCAGAACTCGAGACCTGGGCGCGGAAGCCCGTCGCTCGGCCGTTGCCGGCCATTCCGGCCACGGCTCCAACCGAAGGAAACAACGATGCTCAGAGGAAAGACGGCACTCATCACAGGATCGACCAGTGGCATCGGTCAAGGCATCGCCGAAGCATTCGCGGCGAGGGGCTGCAACATCGTCCTGAACGGTTTCGGCGATGCCGATGAGATTGAGCTCCTGCGCGCGAAGCTTGCCACCGACCATGGGGTCACTGTTCGCTACGACAATGCAGACATGAGCAAGGGCGGCGCGATCACCGCGATGATGGACAAGGCTATCGCCGAGTTCGGCGCGGTCGACATCCTCGTCAACAATGCAGGCATTCAGCATGTCGCGCCGATCGACGACTTTCCGATCGAGAAATGGGAAGCGGTCGTGGCGATCGATCTGATGTCGTCGTTCTACACGATCCGGCGCGCCTTGCAGGCTATGAAAGCGCGCAAATGGGGTCGCATCATCAATGTGGCCTCGGCCCACGCCCTTGTCGCCTCGCCCTACAAATCCGCCTACGTCGCCGCCAAGCACGGGGTTGCCGGCCTGACCAAGACAGTCGCGCTGGAGGTCGCCGAGCAGGGCATCACCGTCAATGCGGTTTGTCCCGGATATGTGCTGACCCCGCTTGTCGAGAAGCAGATACCGGACACTGCCAGGGCCCGTGGGATCACCGAACAGCAGGTGATCAAGGATGTGCTCCTGGCCGCCCAACCGACCAAGCAGTTTGTGACCGTTGCCCAGGTTGCGGCGCTCTGCCTGTTCCTGGCTTCAGACGATGCAGCATCGATCACCGGCGCCATCATGCCGATCGAAGGCGGCTGGACAGCCCATTGAATCCGGCAACGAGGAGCCAAAGGCCATGAACAAGATCACCCGAAATCCCTCAGCTTCGGACCCCATGCCAGAGACCGGCCATCAGGCCGATGGTTCGGTCCATCGCCAGACCGTATTGGTGCTGCAGGGTGGTGGTGCCCTCGGAGCCTACCAGGCCGGTGTCTACAAGGCGCTCGTCGAAGGTGGGATTGAACCGGATTGGGTCATTGGCACGTCGATCGGCGCCATCAACGCCGCGCTGATCGCGGGAAACGAGCCGAAGGATCGATTGCCGAGGCTTGAGGAATTCTGGGACAGCGTCAGCCGGAGCAGTCCGCTCGACGAGTTTTTCCGGATGATGGTTCCAAGCAACATCTTTGCCAACATGGGCACGGTGATGCACGGCATACCCGGCTTCTTTGAGCCGAACCCAAGCGCCATGTTTGGGGTGAACCGCGAAGTGGGTGTCGAGAACGCCTCCTACTACACCACCGACCCTCTCAAGAGGACGCTGAATGACCTGATCGATTTCGACTATCTCAACCGGCGCCATACGCGGCTGACGGTCGGAGCGGTCAACGTCAACACCAGCGAACTCAAATACTTCGATACCCTTGAGATGACGCTGTCAGCGGCGCATATCATGGCCTCGGGCGCCTTGCCGCCGGCGTTTCCGGCGGTCTGTATCGATGGCGAGCCCTACTGGGATGGCGGCATCTATTCGAACACACCGATCGAGGTGGTGCTGGACGCGCGTCCGCGGCGCGACGCGCTGATCTTTGCCGTGAACATGTGGCAGCCCCGTGCCACCGAGCCGAAATCGATCTGGCAGGTGATGGGGCGGCAGAAGGACCTTCAATACGCCAGCCGGGGCCGGAGCCACGTGGCGCGGCAGGAGCAGCTGCATCGCCTGCGCCACGTCGTGCGCGAAATGGGAAGGCTGGTTCCCGAGGAGCGGCGCGAGGATCCAATGTTCAAGGAACTCGCGTCCTATGGCTGTCCCTCGGTCATGCACCTTGTTCGGCTGCTTTCACCACGCCTCGACGGCGAGGACCACACCAAGGACATCGACTTCACCCGCTCAGGCATCCGCACACGCTGGCAGGCGGGATACGAGCATGGGCAGCGCGTCCTCGCGGAGAAGCCCTGGGAATGCGACGTCGACATGCTGCAGGGCATCGTCATCCACGAATCGCAAGAGTGAATTGTTCGAGCGCGGCGAGGCCGAGGAAACGGAGAATACCGATGCAGATCATCACTGCGGGGATGCGGCTGGTTCCAGAAGCCGTGCTCGCCAACAACGCCGCGCTTTTCCGCACGATACCGGAAACCCCATCGCATGCGGACAGCTCGCTTCATCGTGTGGTCGTCGTCGGTGGCGGCGCGGGCGGATTGGAATTGGCAACGCGCCTCGGCCGCAAGTTCGGCGAACGGCAACTTTCCGTCACGCTTGTTGACCGCAATCGCACCCACATCTGGAAGCCGCTTCTGCACGAGGTGGCGTCCGGTGCCTTGAGTGCGTCGAACGATGCGGTGGAGTACATCGCCCATGCCAGCCGCCACCATTATCGGTATCGCATCGGTGAAGTCGTCGGCATTGATCGCTCCAGGCGCCAGGTCTTTGTCGCACCCAGCTTCGACGACGATGGCAGGCAGATCATCCCGCCGCGTGTGCTGGGCTATGACACGCTGGTGCTGGCCGTAGGCAGTGTCAGCAACGACTTCGGCACGCCAGGGGCGGCACGCCACGCGATCGCGCTCGATACGGCCGAACAGGCCGCCCGGTTCAACAAGCGCATGATAGACGCGTGCCTGCGCGCCAATGCGCAATACGAGCAGCTGTCGCCAGGCCAGCTCCATTGCGTCATCGTTGGCGCGGGCGCCACCGGCGTCGAACTGGCTGCTGAATTGCATAAGTCGATGCGGGAGATCGCATCGCACAACCTCGACAACATCGATTTTGAAAGGCTGATCCGCATCACCCTCATTGAGGCGGGGCCGCGCATCTTGCCGGCCTTGCCCGAACACCTCGCACGCGCTTCAGCACGTCTGCTTGTTGATCTGGGCGTCCAGATACGGTGCGGGATCAAAGTCACCGAAGTGACCGAGGACGGCGTCAAGCTTGGCGAGAAATTGTTTGTGCCCGCCGAACTCGTCGTCTGGTCCGCTGGGATCAAGGCGCCGGATTTCCTGAAAAAGCTCGATGGCCTGGAGACGGACCGCATCAACCGCTTGGTCGTGGACGAGACACTGCAAGCCAGCGGGGACGAAAACGTGTTTGCGATCGGCGACTGCGCGAGCTGTGTTCTGCCCGGCGAGGGCAACCCATTGCCGCCGCGCGCCCAGACGGCCCATCAGCAGGCCGATCACCTGGTAAAGGTGATTGCCGCGCGTCTCGAGGGACGGGCCGCACCGGCTTTCCGTTACCGCGACTACGGCTCCCTTGTTTCGCTCGCCGACTACGGCTCGTTCGGCAGCCTGATCGGTGGATTGAAGATCGAAGGTCTGCTCGCCAGGCTGATGTATCGCTCTCTCCACAAGCTGCATCTCAAGGCGGTGCACGGCCTTGCGAAGACCACCTTGGATTCGATTGGCGAGATGATGGCGAGGAGCACCAGGCCTCGGATCAAGCTCCATTGAACATATAGGGGCAGCGCTATGAAAAAGTATGATGTCGTGATCCTCGGCGGCGGCAATGCCGGGATGGGCGTGACGGTGGCTACTCGTGCTGCGGGGCTGTCAGTGGCCATGATTGAACCACGCGACCTCGGAGGCACTTGCCCCAATCGTGGGTGCACGCCGAAGAAAGTGCTCGTTGCGGCGGCCCATGCGCTCCATGAAATCGGACGGGCTGACCAGCACGGGATCATGATCGGCAAGGCGAAGCTCGACTGGCGAGCCCTGATCGAACGGGAAAGAGACATTATCGATGACATTCCGTCCCGGCTGTCCGGATTGATGGCCAAGCGCGGTGTCGATGTCATCGTCGGCGAGGCCTCGTTCATCGGCAGCAATGCCATCGGTGTCGACGGCCTCGAGCTTGAAGCCAGGAACATTGTCATCGCCACCGGTTCGAAGCCGCGATCACTATCAATTCCTGGCGCCGAGCACCTGACGATTTCCGACGATGTCCTGAATGACCCGGTGCTGCCTCGCGGGGTCGTCTTCGTCGGCGGCGGCGTGATTGCCTTCGAACTGAGCCACGTTTACGCGCGCGCCGGCGTTGACGTGACGATTCTCGAAGCATTGCCACATCTGCTGGGAGCATTCGACGCCGATGCCGTGGCCCAGATCCGTAGCGAGAGCGAACGAATAGGCATTCAAGTCCGCACGCTTGCCTGGGTCAAGAAGATCGAGAAGGCTGAAGGACGATTGCGCGTAACCTTTGTGGCGGATGGCGTCGAGCATGCCGTGGAAGCGGACAGGGTTGTGAATTGCGCCGGGCGCGTGGCCAATGTCGAGGCGCTCGATCTTGGTGCTGGCGTTATCGTGCATCGTGAAGGCCGGGTCGAAATCGACGATCATCTGCGTTCCCGGTCTAACCCGGACGTCTATGTCTGCGGCGACGCGGTGTGGAATTCTCCGCAGCTTTCACCTGTCGCGACCTACGAGGGAGGCATCGTTGGCCGCAATATCGTCGATGGACCGAGACACCGGCCGGATTATGGCCAGATCCCAGCGGGGCTCTACACGGTCCCCGCCTTGGCCAGCGTCGGGCTGACCGAGGCCAAGGCGAAAGAGCAAGGCGCTGGCATAAAGGTCCACGTGAACGACATGCGGGGCTGGCTGTCCGCCAGGACTTATGCCGAGACAGTGGCGTGGTCGAAGATCATCGTCGAGGAAGCGACCGACAGGATCGTTGGCGCCCACATGGTGGGCCATGCCGGCGAAGAGCTGATCCATCTGTTCGCGCTTGCCATGAAGCACGGCATCACGGCATCGCAGCTGTCCGAAATGGTATACGGCTTCCCGACCTTCTCGTCGGATATCAGGAACATGATGTAACGAATTGAGGGAAGGTTGCGAACAGAATACGAACCCCGCGCGCTTGGATGCATCTTGGGCATCGAAACGATGCAAGGAAAGCATGGCCCTGCCCGAGGGGCTCCAATGGTAGGGTGCACGCAATCCATGAAAGTCCAGACATGGCCGCCGACGACCAGGCAATGACATTTGAACAGTCCGTCCAGGCTGCCATAGAACTTGATGCGCCTCTCAATGAGCGGTTGGCGGTTATTGCCGCGGCGGTGCGTCGCCTAAACGCGGATTTCGCCGATGCGGTTGACCGGCTGGTCGCACGCCTGGAAAAACAGGGAGCAGGAGCCATGGCGCCGGCTCCCGGTGATGTGATGCCGCCATTCCTGTTGCCAGACGACGAGGGCAGGCTGGTTGGCTTGGCCGAAATCCTTTTGAAGGGCCCGGCCGTGATCACCTTCCAGCGCGGGCATTGGTGTCCCTATTGCCGCTTGAATGCGATTGGCATTGTCGAGGCGCAGCAGGAAATTGCCGTGTTGGGCGGCCACGTCGTGGCGATCATGCCCGAGCGGCGTAGATACGCGAAGGCGATGAAGGCCGCGGTCGGTGCGAAGTTCCCCTTCCTGACCGACATGGACAATGGCTACGCCCTGTCCCTCAACCTTGCGATCTGGATCGGGGCCGAGATGGAGCGGTTGATGGGCGTTGCCTATGATCTTCCCAACTACCAAGGCAACGCCAGCTGGTTTCTGCCGATCCCCGCGACCTTCATCGTTGGCACCGACGGGATCATCACCGATCGCTTCGTCGATCCCGACTACCGCCGGCGCATGGAGATCGACGACCTGATCTCAGCGCTCAGGCGGGCTCGCTGACGCCAAAGGAAGACCAGTCGGTCGATCGCAACAGATTGAGCAAGGTCGTAGCGACGGGCGACCGATGCCGACCCGCTACCGCATAGACGGAGACGATCCGCGAAACTTCCAGATCACGAAGCTTGAGCCGGCGAGTGTTCTGCGACCGAGGCGCCGTCAGCGAGACGAAGCCAACTCCGGCGTTGGCTTCCAGCAACGCGAGGAGATCCTGGTCGGTCTCAACCTCATGCGCGGTCCGCGGCGTCAGGCCTTTCGCGGAAAGACAACGCGACAGGTCTTCGCTCGTTTCCCAATCGATCCTGCTTAGCACAGGTTCCGCGGCCAGCTGGCTCAGCGCGACATCGGCCTCGTTACGACGGGCGAGCGGATGATCGTTGTTCACGACCAGCTCGATGCCCTCCTGGAAGAGCGGCCATGTGTCGAGCCGGTCCCAAGCCTGCCCCAGGGGTCCGGCAACGGCAAGCTCGACCTCGCCATTCTTGAGGGCCTCGACGACAGCACTCGGCGAGCCGCGGTTGATCTTGAGATGGACTCCGGGATAGGCCCGGAAAAGCTCCGTGAACGGTGATACCAGCAGTGCAATGTTGACGCTGTTGGAAATGGTGACGTTGAGAGGCGCCACGTCGCTGCTTTGGACAGCCTTGGCGAGCGACTTGGCGGAAGTGGCGGCATCGTAGCATTGCTGCAGCAGGGGCAGCATGCGCCGCCCGAGTTCGGTCAGGTGTGAGTGCTGGCGTTCGCGCCGAAGGAGCTCTCCACCCAACTCTTCCTCGAGCGTCTTGATCGCGCGCGTCAGGGCAGGTTGAGTGACGTTGCACTCTTCGGCCGCCCTGGTGAAGTTCAGCGTGCTGGACAGGGCCAGAAAATAGCGGACCTGCTGCATTTCCATGAATTTTCGCCCCCTCAGCGAAATCCGATTCGTCAGGCATAGCTAATTTGTGCGTATGCTAACGCAAGAGGAGGCCTAGGCAAAGGCGGAAGGGTGGTGGCAGCACAGACCCGGGGCACGAGGCCCTCACGATGCCCGCCGGCTCCAACCGGCGGGTTCGTCAGCGCGACTACTGTCACATCGCCATTTTTTCACATTCAGCCTGAGCCTTCTTGGTGGACGTATCGATCATGTAGGCTTTGCCCTTGGCGTCAGTCATCATCATCATGCAGTGCTTGATTGGCTTGGCCATCTTCATCATTTCGGCGCTCATCTTCGCATCCGGCATCATCGTTCCCATGTGCCCATCGGGCATGATTGCCGTCACTTCACCACCCTTCATCATCGACATTTTGCCCATCGCGTCTTCGGCAAGAGCTTGCGAGGCGGAAAGACCGAGGAGACCGACAATGGCAACGAGCTTGATCGAGTTCATTCACTTACTCCCGTTTTGGGCACAAACGCCCTTTTTGAGTTCGCAAATTCTGGCCGTATCGTTACGCCATCACGAACACGTGACCGCCAATGCGCCAAGCAGGACTCGATCTGGCTGCGGCGGTTCACCGCCCTTTCACGTTGAATGAACCACCAGTTCGCTTGTCATGGGGATTCCCCTGAGGGCGCCAAGCACCATGTTGTGGGAGATCGCGCGCTCATGAATCTTCTCCAGATCGGCGCGCGGCGCCGAAGAGCACACGGTCGCGCTGAGGTGCAGGGACACATAGCAATGGCGCGCGTCGGCGGGCGCCTTGAGCCCGTCGAGCCCGTCGAACTCGCCGCGCGGGTCGAACACGCCTTCCGCGACGAAATCGACTGAACGCAGATCGACCCCCGCATGCGCTGCCAGCATCGGATAGTCCGAGCCGGCACACACGGCCGCCGCGGCAAAGATCTGCTCCCAGGGAAAGACGGCGGTCGGCGAATTGTCCTTGAGGCTCGCGGGTCGCTCCAGGAGCGGTGTCGTGTAAGGGTCGCTCGATTGCGGGTCGAAGCGGTAGCGGGCACGATAGGTGCCACGCACTTCGTCACCGTGTTTCTTTAGAACGGATACGATATCTTTGACTGTGCTGACGGGTTCTCCGAAGACTATTGGCATCTCTGCCTCCCTATAAAGTCGGAATTCCACTCACTGTATCGGGACCGAAGATGCCGACGACAGTTGCGGCCGCCTGACCCCAATCCCGATAATGTGCCGATAAGGTTCGCCCTACTTGGCAGGCGCGGCCGCCTGGGCTTCGCCGCCGAGATCTTTCTTGAAGGTTTCGAAATCGACCTGCATGCCGTTGAAGATGGTGCTCCAGTGGCGTGACAGAGCGGCGATAGCGACTGCCTCCTCGATCTCGTCCTCCGTTGCGCCCGCCTGTTTTGCGCTCTCGGTGTCTTCCCAGATGCAATACTGGCAGGGAATCTGGGCGGAGACGGCGAGCGAGATCAAGGCCTTGACCTTCGGCGGCAGGGCGGTTTCGCTCGAGAACTGCATGGCCTTCACCTCGGCCCAGGCGCCCGGCAGTGCTGCTTTCGAAACCTGATGGAGAAAGCTGGGCACCGAGCCGAGCGTCCGTTCGACATCCTTGTAGGTGGCGTCGACCTCAGCCTGACCGGCCCAGCCCGAGCCCGATGATAAGAAGGTGGCGCAGACGACCGTCGATGCGAACGCCGTTTGAAGGAAGCCTCGCGACCGGCGCGGTCCGAGCTTGCCGTGGTGCGCGTTGGAAGCAACATGGGGAACTACGAAGGTGGACATGATCTCTCTCCTCTATGGAACCATTCGAGTTGGCGCCCTGTGATGGCCGCGTGCTCTAAGGAGTCACGGAGGGGAGAAAAGGTTCGATCAATCATCCTCGTTTCTGGGCGGACGCGGCGAAAGATGAAGATGCAAGCGTCGGGCCTTGCCGTCTCGCTGAAAGATCACCAGGACGACGCCCGGCGGGCAGTGGAATGGGTCTTCGGGCGGATTGATGAACAGTCCCTCGATGACGGTGACGTGGCTGGCGCTGAGAATGCGCTGCGGTTCGAGGCGGACGCCGGCTTCCGTGTCGGAGTCGATTTCCCCAGCAAGGAATGAGCGGCCCAACACCGGTTCGCTTGATCCACGGACCAGGTGAAGGTCTTCCGCAAAGTGCCCGAGGAAGCGGTCACGCTCGCCATGCCGGTTAAGGCCACTGAAAATTTCGGAGTAAAATTGTTGGCGCGAGTGAGACTGCGAGCGAGCGTCCGCGTCGACCAGGCCTGCCGTTTCGAGCAGCATCTCGGCCAGCTTGCGTTTGGCTTCTGACAACCGGCTGCGAACCGTCCCGATCGGGACAGCCAGAATGGCGGCCAGTTCCTCATAGGACTGGTAGCTTCCGAAATAGCGCAACATGGCGGTAGCCTGGAGCGGCTCGGGAAGTTTGCGCAAGGCATCCCAAACCCACTCGCGAAGCGCGATCTTCTCCAGCCGCTCCTCGATGCTCGCGCGTTCGTCCGGGCGATCGGGAATGTCGGCGGTCAAGACCTCGCGTCGTCTTCGACGCAATTGTTGCAGGCAACAGCGGTGCAGCACGGTGCGAAGCCAGCCGCCGACGGCTTGCGGATCCTTGAGTTCACCGATGCGCCTCAGCGCGATCAGGAAAGTCTCATGCACAGCATCTTCGGCGTCCGACCCATAACCGAGCATGTTCAGCGCTGTCGCGTAGAGCCGCGCGCGATGGCGTTCCAGCAGCAGGCCGAGGCAACGACAATCGCCACCTTGAGCGGCAAGGGCCAGTTCGGCATCATTCGGCAGGATATGAGTTTCGTAGCCCATGGACTTAAGATGCATCAACCGGCGAAAAAGTTCGAATGCTGGTTCAGGCTTCGTCAAGATCCGATCAGGCGGCACCAGTTCACCAACGAGCTTTGAACGGGCTTCGAATTGAGGTTATGACCCTCCAACCGTCGCTCGCCGATCCATGGCGTGCAGTGCTTCGTCACTTCACCTCAGCTATCTTGCTGATACCACCTTCCACGTTCAGATGACCAAGACCGGAGCAAAGCCGCCGCCGGGTGTGCGGAAATTTGTAGTCTGGCCTTGGTAGAGGCGCGCGGCCGCGAGCAGCACCTGGCCATCATACGTATAAAGCCGCACGTCCATCTTGCGCGGTGCGGGTGCGCCATCGATCTCGATCATACGCTGCCCCGGTGCGGCGAATGCCTGGGCCACATAGCCACCACGGGCGATCTCTGCCCAAACCCCTTTTGTCACCTTGTCGCCTCGGTAGACCGCCTTGCTGCCGTGGCCTGAGACCGGCTTGAAGAACATGTCCTTGCGGGATTGCCAGGCGGCATCCGAATTGTCGGGCGTGACCAGTGTGGTGCGCGGAACGCCGGCGAGCCGCGAGCGCATCTCCGGAGGAAGGCCGAATGCTTCGAGTGCCGCCGGATCGGACAGCAATGTCAGATTGCGCTTGCTTGCAAAGAGCGCGTGGTTGTGTGGATTGGGCGTGAGCACCACGGCACCGTCCTGGTAAGCCGCCCTGAGCGCGGCATGTTCCGGGCGATCGAGTGTGAAATCGACCAAGCGGTTGTAGACGAGGTCAATCTCCTGTCCGCCGAGCCGAAGCCTGCCGCCATCATACTTCAGCCCACTCGCGTCCCCGATCATCGCGTCCACGCCGTGCTTCAGCAATAGCTGCCGGGCCAGCACGAATTCAGGATAGAGATACTGCTCCCCAGGCTGATCATCGACAATCGCAATCCTTCGCGGCGAGCCGGCTCCGCGCTGGCGGCGCCATTCGTTCTCGAACATCGCGATGACACTGGTTTCGAAGTGATCGTCCCTGGCACCGATCAACGCCCGATCGACTTCCGAGCAGCAGGCCTTCTGCGCTCTGGCCAGCAAGGCATTGAGGAAAGCCCCACCGGCATTGGTGTTGACCTCAATCAGCTTGGGACCCTGATCGTCGAGGTGGAAGTCGTAGCCCATCAGGGCGCCGACGGGTCCAAAATCCCTCTGCGCGATTTCGGGAGCCCAGGAGAGGGCCGTTTCGCGGTAAGCTGGCAACTTTGCTGTCGCCTCGATGGCGACGACGATTGCCTGCATCTCCTCAAGGGCGGGCGCTGCGAGGAAGACCGGGACATTGGAAAACAGATGCGGACGCGACGCCATCAAGGCTTCGCAGAAGCCGGGCTCTCCGGCTTCGCGATCCAGCGCGTCCCGAAGCGCTGTCCGGTCGAGCGTTATGCAGAAGCATTTGCGGTTGAGCCGCGTCGACAGGGACGTGCTCAAATCCACCACGCTGGAGACCGTAAGCATGAGCGTATCTCCTCGATCCCGGCTGCTGTTTTGGCCAAACTCGAATGGCCCGTAAATGGCATCTAATCCGGATCCCATGAAACCTTGCCAGATATGGGATTTCACCGGTTCGTGGACATTGATTTGCGTCAAAGTGCTGGCGTGAGCTTGGGTTATGATGAGATCATGAAAGTAGCGTTGGCTCAGCTTCGGTTATTGCTGGCCGTGATCCTCCTGATCGCGGGCGGGGCAGTTGCCGGTGTTGTCGGTCAGGCTTCCGCAACGGGCTCTCTAAGCGGTGTCACAGCTAGCGTTGCGACACTCTCGGCGAGTGCCTCGCACCAGGCGATAGGTCATGTCGCCTCCACAGACCAGGACAATTATCGCGCCCCTTGTGATGACTGTCTGAATTGCGTGCACTCGACCGGCTCCAGCTGTTGTGCCGCGGGCATTTCCGCCGGCGAATGCGACGTTCTTCATGAGGCGCCGATTGCCGCCCGGTTCATGGCGGGCAAGGCGTTCCTGCCAACGGGCATCGACCCCGAAGCGCTCCTGCAACCTCCCCGGACCTTCGCCTGATATCGCGCCGTCGCGGTGCTTGGGACTGTTGAATCCAGCAGTGCCCGTCAAGGCCCCATAACGCGCGAACGATCCGCGAAACCATAACCATCCCGGTCCCTTGCGCACCCATTTCAGGGTTCGCCTGTGCCTTCACACCAACGAAGGAAACTTGTCATGAAAACTCACCTTCAATTGATAGCTCTAGCAGCATTCACAACTCTTTCGGGCGCGGCATTTGCCCAGACCGACCCGCATCATCCGGCGGCTGATGCGCCGCAAGCCGCGGCTCCGTCCGCACAGGCGATGCCGGGCGGGTCGCCCGAGCAGTGCGCGGCGATGATGTCCACGATGCAGAAGATGATGCCCATGATGGAGAAGATGGCTCCCATGATGCAGCAAATGATGCCGATGATGCAGCAGATGATGCAGGGCGGCATGATGCAGGGTGGGCAAGGCGGAATGCAAGGCGGGATGATGCGGGATCAGGGCGGCATGACGCAGGGCGGCGGCATGACGAACATGCCGATGGACACCGCCAACATGTCCGAGGCCTCCAGAAATTATATGCAGGCGATGAAGCGAATGGACGCGCCGATGATGCAGGGTGTCCAGGCCGCCGATCCCGATGTCGCCTTCGTCCAGGCGATGATCCCCCACCACCAGGGCGCCATCGATATGGCACGGACGGTCCTGCAATTCGGCAAGGATGATCAGGTCAAGGTCTGGGCCAATCAGATCATCACGGCTCAGCAGTCTGAGATCGCCGCCATGCAGGAATGGCTCAAGCAACACGCGAAGTGACAGGAGGAAAACATGGACAAACTCAGTGTGCTGTCCGTCGGCATTGCGCTGGGCGTGACGTCGGCCCTGACGAGCATGCTCTGCGCTTTGGCGGTCGCTATCTGGCCAGAGGCAACACTCGATTTCTTCGGTGCCATCATGCACGGGCTCGACCTCAGCGCGGTCAGGTCTACGGCGCCGACAAGCCCTGGCCGAGTTCTCTATGGCGTTGTCGGGCTTGGCATCGTCGGGCTGCTGGCGGGTGTCGTTTACGCCTCGATCTACAATGTCGTCGCCACGTGGCGCCGGTCAAGCAAGTCAAGGTTCAGCCCATGAAAGCCACCGTCAATCCATGGACGACGTCGTCCCTCACTCTTGCTTTGGCGGGGATAATCATCGCCGGGATCGGACTGTATTTCATCGCCCTCAGGCCACCCCTGCTGCCCGAGGACGTCCGCTATATGAACCTCTCGGTCGCCGAGCTCGAAGCCGTCGGTCCACGGTTTGCGATGTGGCTCACCCAGGTCTTCCGGGTGCTCGGTGGCTACGCCCTGGCCACCGGCGTTCTCCTGGTTGCGCTGGCAATCACCGCGTTCCGCGCGCGCCATCCGGTCGCGGTGGCCGGCGCCCTGGTCGGAGGAGCGTCGTCCATCGGCTTGATGTCGGTGGTAAACTTCACGATCGGCTCCGACTTCAGGTGGCCGCTGTTCGCCTGCGCGATGGTCTGGGCCGTAAGCCTCATCGCGTATGGGCTCGAAAGCTCCCGCAATGACAATCGATGACAGACACGGGAATTCGGCGACGCATATGACCGTTATGCGGCCCGTGTGCCCGCCTTTTTTCCGCATCTGGCCAAGCTGTTCGATTCCGCCGGCGAGCGCCGTGCGCCGTGAAGGAGGCCCGTTGGGACCTGAACCTCGTGTACTGACGAAACAAACGAAATTCCGAAACCTGAACCCTAAAGCAAGGAAACGATCATGAAACGCCGGGATATTCTGAAGGCCGCCGCAGTGACAGGCGCCGCAGCTTTTGCGATCCCATCGAGCTATCTTGCGGCAGCCTTCGCCAATCAGTCGGGCGGCCAGCCGCTTGGCATCTCGCGCCGCACGATCGAGGTGAACGGTAAAGCTGCAAGCGTCTTCGGCCTGCAAAGGGCCGACGGCGCGCCTGGTCTGCGCTTGCGGGCGGGCGAAGCCTTCAACGTGCTGCTTCGAAACGAGACTGCCGAGCCGACGATCATACATTGGCACGGGTTGACGCCGCCATGGCCGAGCGACGGAGTCGGCGACGCGCCACTGCCGCTCATCGGCGCCAGGGCCGATCGCAGTTTCGATTTTCCGGTCGGCGGGCCCGGCACTTTCTGGATGCACGCGCATACCTTGCAGGAGCAATTGCTGCTCGCGGCTCCGCTCATCGTCGCCGATCCCGCCGATGACGCGAGGGATGAGCAGGAGCTTGTCATCCTGCTCCACGATTTCTCGTTCTCATCGCCGGAGGAACTGCTGGCCGGGTTGCAGAGTAAGAACACCGGCGGCTCCATGCCGATGGACGGTATGGACATGTCGGGAGCGCAAACCGACGCCATGGCAGGGATGAACCATGGCGGCATGGCGACCGATATCAACGATATCGAGTATGACGCCTATCTGGCCAATGACCGGTCCCTGAACGACCCCGAGATCGTGCCGGTCGAACGGGGCGGACGCGTGCGGGTGCGGATCATCAACGGCGCCACGGCGACGGCGTTTACAATCGATTTCGGGGAACTTGAAGGCGAACTGATCGCGGTCGACGGTCAGCCTGTCGAACCGGTCAGGGGACGGCGGTTTCCAATGACGATGGGCCAGCGAATCGACGTGCGCCTGCGGTTGCCGCGCGACATCAGCTCTTCCTTTCCGATCCTGGCGCTGCGCGAGGGGAGCAAGGAACGGACCGGAATCGTCCTGCGTCCCGCGGGGGCGGCGGTGGCCAAGCTCGGAACGGCGGCTGATGTCGACGCCCCGATTTTGGACCTGCCGCTCGAGGCGCAACTTCGAGCAATCGCGCCCCTTGCATCGCGCCCTGCCGACAAGACGTTCGAAATGGCGCTGACGGGCGATATGGCCGCCTACCGCTGGGGCTTGCTGACCAACTCCCCGATCGTCGTGGATCCAGGCGATCGCGTTGAGGTCACGCTGCGCAACGACACCATGATGGCGCACCCGATGCACCTTCATGGCCATCGTTTCCAGGTGGTCGCGATTGACGGACAGCGCTTCCAGGGTGCGGTTCGCGACACCGTGCTGGTGCCGCCGATGCGCTCGATCACCATCGCCGTCGATGCCGTCAATCCCGGTAAATGGGCGTTCCACTGTCACCATCTCTACCACATGGCGAGCGGCATGATGTCGACCTTTGCCTACCGAACCTGAGAAACACAGCCAGCGCGAATGCCGTCACGAGCCGCGGCACGGAGAACGATGATGAAAAAGGTCAATCTGGAAGTGCGCGACCTTGTCGGCATGATGGATTTCGCCGCGGTCGAAAAACGTCTCGCGGCTTTGCCGGGTGTCGTCAGTGTCGCGATGAACGCGGGGTCGACCACCGCAACCGTCGAATTCGACGAGGGGCGCACGACCCCGGAGACCCTTGCTCGGGAAATCGAGGCTTGTGGCTTTCATTGCCGCGGCGAGGTCGTGCCGCGGCATCTGTGCATTCCTGACAGGATGACGATTCCTCCGGGGCATCGACAAGCGACCTCCGGGTACGCGGGGCATGATCACGCCGAGCAACATCATGGCCGGCATGTGGCCATGATCGAGCCGGCTCCGGCGGGCGAGAGTAGGGCTGCGGCCAAGGCGCCGCGCGACGCCATGGCCCACGAGATGGGACACGGCGCCGGCATGGACATGCAGGGCATGGTCAAGGACATGCGCAACCGGTTCCTCGTCAGCCTGGTCTTCGCGCTGCCGATTTTCGCGATGGAGCCGATGGGCCTGGGCGAGCCCTGGCTGCGCCCGCCCTTCGGACTGAGCGAAGACGTCGCGATGTTTTTCCTCGCCAGCGCCGCGATCCTCTACCCGGTCTGGCCGTTCCTGGTGGCTGCCTGGCGAGCCTTGCGCAACGGTGTCCTCAACATGGCGGTGCTGGTGGTGCTGAGCGTCGGCACCGGCTACCTGTTCAGCGTCGGCGCGACCTTCTTCTTCGAGGGGGAGCAATTCTACGAGGCGGCGAGCGTGCTGCTGGTGTTCATCCTGCTCGGCCATTGGCTGGAGATGCGCGCCCGTGCCGGGGCGTCGGCCGCGATCAGGGCCCTGCTCAACCTCGCTCCGCCAAGGGCCTCCGTTTTCCGCGATGGCAAGGAGGTCGAGGTTGCGACCGCGGACATCGTGCTCGGCGACATCGTGGTCTTGCGGCCCGGCAACAAGCTTCCGGTCGACGGCGAGGTGATCGAGGGCACGTCGACGATCGACGAATCGATGCTCACTGGCGAGTCGATGCCGGTGACCAAGAAGGTCGGCGACAAGGTCATCGGGGCGACCATCAACAAGAGCGGCACGCTGCGCTACCGCTCCACCAAGGTGGGTGCCGACACTGCGCTGGCCCAGATCGTCAAGCTGGTCCAGGAGGCCCAGAACTCGAAGGCCCCGGCGCAGCTTCTCGCCGATCGCGCTTCGCAATGGCTGGTGCTTGCCGCGATCCTCATCGGGCTTGCGACCTTCGCCGTCTGGTTCTGGTGGCTCGGCCAGCCTCTGCTGTTCGCGATGACCTTGACGATAACCGTCTTCGTCATCGCTTGTCCCGACGCGCTCGGCCTCGCTACGCCGATGGCTGTCATGGTCGGCACCGGCCTTGGCGCTTCAAACGGCATCCTGTTCAAGAATGCCGCTGCTCTCGAGGAGGCGACCAAGCTCAACGTGATCGTCTTCGACAAGACCGGCACGCTCACCATGGGCCAGCCCAAGGTCGTCGAAATCGTTCCGGCTGCCGGCGTTTCCCCCGACGAGGTTCTGCAGGTCGCAGCTGCCGTGGATCAAGGGTCGGATCACCCGCTGGCCGTTGCCATCGTCGAGCGGGCCAAGGATCTAGAGCTTCTCAAAGTGTCGGGCTTTCTGAATATCGAAGGCAAGGGCACCAGTGCCACGATCGGCGGAGACCAGGTTTTCGTCGGCAACCGACGGCTTATGGACGAGCAGAAGATCGATCTCCTGGCGCTCGGTGAGAAAGCCGAGACGCTGAAGGGCGAAGGCCGCACCGTCATCCATGTCGCGCGGTCCGGCAAGCTGCTCGGACTGATCGCGATTGCCGACACGCCGCGCCCGACGGCCATCGCAACGATTGCCAAATTGCACGACCAGGGTGTTCGTGTGGCAATGCTCACGGGAGACAACGCTGGCACCGCCAAGCGCATCGCTGACGAACTCGGCATCGACATCGTCCTGGCCGATGTCTTGCCAGGGCAGAAGGCCGAGAAGATCAGGGAACTGCAAGGGCAAGGCCTGAAGGTCGGCATGGTCGGCGATGGCGTCAACGACGCGCCAGCCCTGACGCAAGCCGACGTCGGGTTTGCGATCGGCGCGGGCACCGATGTCGCCATTGAAAGCGCCGACATCGTGCTGATGAAGAGCGACCCTTATGATGTGGTCGGTGCAATGACGCTCTCGCGCGCGACACTGCGCAAGATGCACCAGAACCTCTGGTGGGCGGTCGGATACAATCTCATCGCCTTCCCGATCGCGGCGGGCGTGTTTTACCCGTTCCTGCTGAGCCCCGAGCTTGCGGCGCTGGCAATGTCGGGCAGTTCGGCGCTCGTGGCCGTCAACGCCCTGCTGCTCAAGCGAACCAGGCTCGAAGGCATTCGACCTGCCGCAGCATCGATGACCGAAGGCGTCGCTCATCAGCACCCTACGGGCGCGCAGGCATGAGCGTGGCGCAAGCTCGCCCGCCGACGTCGCGATGATTTGGCCGCGTGGCGCCCCGGCGGTTGTCCGGAGATGCATCAGTTCAAGCCCAGCTCCATCCTGGATGCCCGACATGTGTTGTTCGGCGGACCGGGTGGCAAAAATGATCTGCGACGAGGTCAGGTCGAGCGCCAAGGTGAGGCCAACGCCCACTGCGGTCGATGGTCATTTTCGAAAACAGGACTGGCACTCGTCTTGCAACTGCCGCTGCGCCGGCTAATCCCGGTCCTGATTTGGGACACGAATCAGGTTTGGCTCGCCGGGGACAGTTGGGGTTGGGGTCAACCCCCGGCGAGTTCGCTCCAGACTTTGAAGTAAAGGGTTCCAAATCATGGCTCATTCATTGCTGGCATTTTCTCGCTTTCGTGTTGCGTTTGATGGGGCAACCGGGGGGTGCTTTAATGTATCGAAATGATCCAGAACTCTGCGCTCGCGCGACCGCGCGAGGCATCACCATATACCAGCGTTCGAAGACAGTGTGGATCGCTTCTGGAAAGTACAGAGATCGAGATGTTCAAGTGAAGGGGCGCTCGCCGACAACAGCCCTGACATTGTGGAAGGAGGCTGTACAGTACCGAGGTTCGGGGATATAGGCCAATCGGCCAGGTGCGGCCGACGCCCTCGGGATTGGTGGCTCCATCGAGCGCCGGCCTCGGCGGGGTTGGGGTCCCGCCGCCGCATTAATTTAGCTGATTCTAAAATATTAAGGAATACTGCGATGGCGGACCTGGGTCTTCGCCTTCCGCCTCCCAGGCGCCTTCGCCGAACTCGTCCCTCGGCATCTTCTTGTGCGAGGTGCGTTTGAGCCATTGGAGGACGAGTTGCCGAGCTTGGATTGCGCTCGACCCCAATTTCATCTGCGCTGGTTGCCCGCCCATGGTCCAAGGCGGCGATAGAGTCCGGCGCAGCCTTCTTTGCAGTTGGAGCGCTAGATGACCGTACTCACACGCCGCGGACTTTTGAAAACTGCCGCGGTTGCTGGAGCGAGCGGGATCGGGCTCTCGGCCATGAAGTTTGGCGGCTGGGCCGCTGCCAGGCCTGAGCCGGTGGTGCTGCGCACAGCGAGGATCCAAGCGAAGCTTATGGATGTCGGCCAGACCAGGGACGTGCTGACTTATGGCGACGCCGGAATGCCGCCTGTGCTCAGAATGAGAAAAGGCGAGCCCTTCGCCGCGCGCCTTGTCAACGCGATCGACGATCCGACGACGATCCACTGGCACGGCATTCGCGTTCCAAACAAGATGGACGGTGTTCCGTTCCTGGTCCAGCCTTACGTCTACACCGGCGATCATTTCGACTATGCGTTCACGCCGCCCGACGCTGGCACCTTCTGGTATCATCCGCATTGCAACACGCTGACCCAGATCGGTCACGGCCTGACGGGCGTGATCGTGGTCGAGAATCCGGGCGATCCGAAATTCGATTCCGAGGTGGTCCTCAATCTGCGCGACTGGCGTCTCGGCGACGACGGCCAGTTCATCGAGCAGTTCCGGCCGCGTGATGCCGCGAGAACCGGCACGTACGGCACGGTGCGCACGGCCAACTGGCTCGATCAGCCGCAATATGACGCGCCGGCCGGCGGGCTGGTGCGGCTGCGGGTCGCGATCACCGACGTCACGCGGATCTATGCCTTTCGCGTCGACGGCAGCGAGGCGACAGTCATGGCGCTGGACGGCAATCCGGTGCCGCGGCGTTTTTCACCCGATGCCTTGCTGCTTGGGCCGGGACAGCGCATGGAACTCGCCATACGCATGCCCGACGACGAGGGCGCGATCGTCAGCCTGCGAGACGTCAGGGGCACCAAGCCCAAGGTGCTGGCGACCCTGCGCGCGACTGGCAGCTCGCTCAAGCGTGACATTCGTGATCTTGCTCCGCTGGAGGCCAATCCAGTCGCCGAGGTCGATCTCACCGCCGCCCAGCATATTTCGCTGGCGCTCAGCGCCACGGCGGAAAACATCCCGAGTGATGGCATCTGCGGTTCACTTGGCTACAGCTTCTGGGCCATCAACAAGGTGCCGTGGTCAGGCGATACATCAGATCCGACCGCGCCGCTGGCCGAATTGAAGCTCGGAGGCAGCTATGTCATCGACATGGAGAACCTGACGCCGCAATCCCATCCGATGCACTTGCACGGCATGAGCTTCAAGGTGTTGTCGTCCTCGACGCGCCCGGTTCAGCCACTGATTTCCGATACCTATCTCATCCAGCCCAACGAGAAGGTGAGCCTGGGCTTCGTCGCCGACAGTCCTGGCGACTGGCTGCTGCATTGCCACATCATCGAGCACCAGAAATCGGGTATGACGAGCTACTTTAGAGTGGTTTGAAGCCGCGCAGCGAAGTCGTCAGGCCGTGAATCCGCGCCGTGCGATCAAGACGGCATCAGCCTTCGTGATGCCTCGTGACCGTCACTTGCGCAGTTGCGCCTCGATCTCGTCGAGCACCTTGTCCTTGCCGATGCCGGTGAGGAAGGCGAGGCCCTTGATCACCGGCTTGGTCACCGAAGCGGAGATCGGGGTGGTGGCGACGATAAAGTCGACATTGTCGGCCAGTCCAGGCACCTCGGTGGCTTTTGCCTGCTGGGCATTGAAGGTGAGGCCGCGTTTCTTCATTTCCTCGGTGACGGCGACGTTGACCGCAGTCGAGGTGGCGATGCCCGTGCCGCAGGCAAAGAGGATCGTTTTCTGTCTGGACATCTGCTTCTCCCTGGTTATCAGCCGAGCACGGCACGCACGTCTTCGAGCGTCCTGGCCGACCTCAAGCCGTCCAATGCGTCTGGATTCTGGATGGTGGCCATGACGGACTGCAGCGCTTCAATCTGCTTGTCCTTGTCATTGATGGCAAGCAGGAAGACGAAGCCGACCGGCAGCTTCTCGTCGGGGTCTTCCATGTTGGCGAAGGTCACCGGTTGCTTCAGCGTGCCCATCGCGATGCCCGGTTTCAGCACATGCTCCGGATCGGTGTGCGGCACCGCGACATTGTCGGCGCGCTCCAGCGGCAGTCCTGTCGGGATGGTCAATTCGCGGCGCACGACCGCGTCGGCATAGGAGCTTTTGACATAGCCAAGGGCCTCCAGCCGGCCCGCCAGGATGCGGATGATCTCCTCATTGGTCGATGCATCGGATCCGAGCACGATCGCTTGCGGGTCCAGAAGCTGCATGAGGCCATTCGACATGATTTCGTTCCATCCACAAAAGTCGTGCGCCCCTCGAGGGGCGCACGATCGCCTCTAATTCAAGACGACAGTCAGCTTCAGGCCGTGCCTTCGGCCGGCTCGTCCTCGGCGCCTGCCGCCCGCTCCCAGCCGAGCGTATTGCGGCGGTAGAGGACAAACAGTGCCGCGATGACCACCGCGATCGCGATAATGCCGACAAGCCCAAGCCCCTGGATTGCCTCGATGATCACGTAAGGCACCCACAGGAAGCCGTCGACGACCGAAGTGATCTGCAGCGCATCCGCCGGCAGCTTGAAGCCCGATGCGACGGCGGCACTGGTGAACAGCGGCGCCAGCGCGTTGGCGACGTAGAAGCCGATGGCCAATGTCACCGTGCCGATCACCACCATGCGGAACACGTTGCCTTTGACCAAAGGCGCGGTCATGGCGACGATGAAGGGGATGACCGCCAGGTCGGCGAACAGGATGACGCGGTTGCCTGGCAGGATCACCGACAGGATGATCGCGATCGGCACGAGGATCAGCGACGACGAGATCGCCGCCGGGTGGCCGATCAGGATCGCCGAATCGAGGCCGACGAGAAGCTCGCGGTCACCGGTGCGCTTGCGCACGAATTCCTGTGCCGCGTCGGAAACCGGGATCAGCCCTTCCATCAGGATCTTGACCATGCGCGGCAAGAGCAGCATGACCGCGGCCAGCGTCATGCCGGTGCCGAGCACCTTGGCGAGCACCGTGCCGAGATCGCCGGCGTTGTAGAAGGCGATGGCGCCGAGCACGAGGCCGATGATCAGGCCCAGCACCACGGGTTCGCCGAACACGCCAAACCGGCGCTCGATGGTTTCCGTGTTGATGTTGATGCGGTTGATGCCGGGAATGCGGTCCATGATCCAGTTCAGGATGATGGCGATCGGCAGGATCTGCGCCGAGGCAAGGTGCGGCACTGAAATGCCAGGCACGCCGTAGAACTGCTGCACGGCGCGCGCCGACCAGTCGGCGAAGAGCAGCGACAGCGCCGCCACAAGTGCCGCGATGGCAATGCCATAGGCCAGATTGTCGGTTGCGGCGACGACGAGCGAGCCGACAAAGGCGAAGTGCCAGAAATTCCAGACGTCGACATTGAGCGTGCGCGTCATGCGGGTCAGCAACAGCACGATATTGACCAGGATGCCGACCGGGATGACCCAAAGGCCGACCGACGAGCCGAAGGCGATCGCGGCCGCCGAGGGCCAGCCGACATCGATGATGTCGCGATGGATTCCGGTGTTGGTGACGATGGCCTTGGCAACGTCGCCGATCGACGTGAACATGAGGCCGAGCACCAGATTGATGCCGATAAAGGCGACGCCGATGGTGACGGCGGCGCGAAAGGCCTTGCTGACCTTTGCTCCCAGAACCACGGCAATGATGAAAATGACGATCGGCAGCAGGATCGTAGCGCCGAGCGTGTCGATGGCCCCCTTGAGGCCAGCGAGAACAGTGTCCATTCTTCCTCCCCTGGAGCACCGGGCCCTACGCCCGGCGCTTCGCAATGATGCTCCGTTGATCTCATCCAACGCCTTTGCCGCCAAGCCTTGCGCAAAGGCACTCCCCAATCTGCCGTGCGGCGGAATGCTCCCCCGATTCATGTACCGGGATGAACATTTGCCTTTGTCAGCAAACGAATGTTTTATTGGGGCTGTTCACGACAATGTCAATCGGCAACCCTTTGGGCCAATCGAACCTCGGCGAACGCGCCTTTCCCCGGCGATTTCGCTGGAAATTGCCGCCCGCGACCGGTTTTGTTGGCAAATGGGGCTCGTTCCCTGCTAATCCGGCCACACATCAAGAAGCTGTGGACATCCTCGCATGACCAATGTCGCCCTGACCGGGCTTGCCCACGATCTCGCCAGGCGTGCGGCCGAGGGCCGTCCCGTGCGCATTGGCGTCATCGGTTCCGGCGAGATGGGTACCGACCTGGTCACGCAAGGCATGCTGATGCCTGGCATTTCGGTTTGCGCGGTCTCGACACGGCGCCCGCACACCGCGCGCGCGGCCATCCGCATTGCCTATGGTGACGAAGCCATGGCGGTCGAAGCCGACTCCGCATCGAAAGTCACCGGCGCCATCGAGAGCGGCAAGATCGCCATCACCTCCAACGAGATGCTGGTCACCAATCCGCTGATCGATGTCGTCATCGACGCCACCGGCAAGCCGGGCGTCGCCGCCGATTTCGACCTGATGGCGATGGAGCACGGCAAGCATCTGGTGATGATGAATGTCGAGGCCGACGTCACCATCGGCTGCTATCTCAAGCAGCAGGCCGACCGGCTTGGCGTCGTCTATTCGGTCGGCGCCGGCGACGAACCGTCAAGCTGCATGGAACTGATCGAGTTCGCGTCCGCGCTTGGGCTGACCATCGTCTCGGCCGGCAAAGGCAAGAACAACCCCCTCAACCACGATGCCGTACCGGACGACTATCGCGAGGAAGCGCTACGCCGCAACATGAACCCGCGCATGCTGGTCGAATTCGTCGACGGCTCCAAGACCATGGTCGAGATGTGCGCCATCGCCAATGCCACCGGGCTGGTGCCTGATGTGCCCGGCATGCACGGCCCGAAGGCCGATCGCGACGACCTCGCCAAGGTGCTGATTCCGCGCGAGGATGGCGGTCTGCTCACGAAGAAGGGCGTCGTCGATTACACGGTCGGCAAGGGCGTCGCGCCCGGTGTCTTCGTTATCGTCGAGGCGACGCATCCGCGCGTCATCGAGCGCATGGACGATCTGCATATCGGCCACGGACCCTACTACAGCCTCTTCAGGCCCTATCATTTGACCTCGCTGGAGGTGCCGTTGACCGCCGCTCGCATCGTGCTTTTCGGCAAGCCCGACATGGTGCCGCTGCCGCGGCCGGTGGCCGAGGTGTGCGCGGTCGCCAAGCGCGATCTCGCCGCCGGCGAGACCTTCGATTCGATCGGCGAGACCTGCTATCGCTCGTGGACGATGACCGTCGGCGAAGCCCGCGCCCAGCGCGCCGTGCCGGTCGGCCTGCTCGAGGGCGGCACGGTGCTGAAAGCGGTCAGGAAAGGCGAATTGCTGACCGCCGACAATGCCGCGCCCGACCCGACGACGAGGCTGTTCGCCCTGCGCCGATTGCAGGACGCGATGCTGTACGGAGCGAACTGAGGCTCTATTTCCCCAGTTCGATCGACCGCAGCCGCGCCGCTTCGATCGCTTCGGTCAGCAGATTTGTCAGCCGGTCCTCGCCCATCAGCACGCCAAGGGCCGCTGCCGTCGTCCCGTTGGGGCTGGTCACCTGCTGGCGCAGGACACCTGGTTCCTCACCACTTTCGGCGGCGAGCGAGGCAGCGCCGTAGACGGTCTGCATGGCGAGCAGCTTGGCGGTCGTTGTCGGCAGCCCGGCTTTCTCGGCGGCGACGGTCAGCGCTTCGATGAAATGGAAGATGTAGGCCGGCCCCGATCCCGACACGGCGGTGACCGCATCCATCAGGCCCTCGTCTTCGATGGTGGCCACTTGACCGCTCGCCGAAAGCAGATCGGCGACGAAACGCTTGGTCTCATCCGAGACCAGCCTGTTGGAAAACACCACCATCATGCCCTTGCCGATCGCCGCGGGCGTGTTGGGCATGCAGCGCACGATCGGCGCGCGGTTGCCCAGGATCGCCTCGAAGGTGGCGACGGGCGTGCCGGCGGCGATGCTGACGAAGGTGGTGCGGCCATCGCCGAAACGCTTGTAGCTGGCGGTAACGTCGCGGATCACCTGCGGCTTCACCGCGATGACGACGAGATCAGGCACGGCATCGGCTGGAATATCGCTGGCATCCGCGGCGGCGCCGCAGCCGAGCGCTGCCGCGCGATTGCGAAGGTCTGCATTGGGCTCGACCACGAAAACCGCCGATGGATGAAGCTTGCCGGATTTCAGCCAGCCGGCAAGCATGGCGTAACCCATATTGCCGCAGCCGGCGAGAACAAGCCTGATCGTCATGGAAACCCCTCCGAAGGAAGGCCATCACATAGACGCTCGCGCATCCGTGGGGAAGCCCCGTCAGGACGGAGGGGAAAATCGCTCCCCGCGATCTGGGTTGCGCACCGCGATCGGCCGCAGCGAGACTTGCCTGAGGCCAAGCACGCCGAGCACGAAGAACAGCCAGACCGGGTCGCCGCGATGGAAGAAGAAGCTCTCGAGGAAAGCGTTGAGCGCGGTGAACAGCACCACCATCATGAAAAAGTCGCCGAGATAGATGTTTTCCTTGCGCAACGGAATGCGCATGTAGTCGCGCAGCGGCGCGATGAGGAAGGCATAGACCGCGACGCAAAGTGCCGGAATGCCCATCAGCACGGCGATGTCGAGATAGCCGTCATGGCCGTGCACGATGGTTCGGATGTCCCAGGGCCGGTCGAAGGGCTGGTCCTGGTTGAGCAGCAGCGGCGTGCCCCAGAAGCTCTCGTAGCCGTAACCGGTCCATGGCTTCTTCGCCAGCATGGAGCCGGCGAACTCCCACAGCGTCGTGCGGCCGGTATAGGTGAGGTCGGGGAAATAGGTCGCCGCCAGCTGTTTCACCGGCGGCAGGAAGACGATCCCCAACGTGCCGACCGCCGTGGCCATGATCGCCAGCGCGAACAGGATCGGGGTGCCGAGCCGCATGCCCATCAGGCTCGGAAACATGACGATCAGGATCGAGAACGGCACCAGGCCGGCCGTCGTCTTGGAGCCGGTGTGCAGCATGAAGATCATCGCCGCGCAGAAGATCCCCGCGCCCCAGAACCGCTGCCCGCGCCGGTAGAGATAGAGTCCGGCGAAGCTGAAACAGGCCATGATCGGCCCGGCGATGTTCTTGTGGGTGAACACGCCGCGCCACAGGCCCGCATGCTCGGGTTCCTGTGAGTCGGCCGTGTGCATCGCCTCGTGCGGAAAGACGATGAGGCCGAGATAGGACAGTCCCATGACCACGACGGCGGTGAAGATAATGACTTTTGAGAAGGCTTCGGCGTCGCGCGGCAACACCAGGATCGTCGCCATCGTCAAAATGCCGATCAGTGTGAACGAGGCCGCGCGCATGGCCGACGGCGGATCGGTTGCCATCACCACCGACAGGAAGAAAAAGCCCAGCATCAGCATCCAGGACGGGCTGAGCAGCGAACGCACGATGCGCGGATCGGCGAAAGCCATCAGCGAGAAGATCGAAACGGCACCGAGCGAGCTGAAACCGAGCTGGTTGACGATGTCGCCGCCTTGACCGGTCAGTTCGGCGCCGGCCGGCTGGAACGGGCGGAAGGACACCATGATGACAGTGAACAGAAGCGCCGCGATCGCGGTCGCCACGCCTTCGCGCGTGAACACGGCGCTGAGCGGTGCGCGCTCAGTTTTTCTCAGGCTGGCGGTACTGCTCATTGGCATATCCGAATTCGGCCATCACGCGGCCGAGCGCCACATGGACAGGGTAGATGGCGATCGCCGGCGATCCTGTTCGCGCCAGCCGGGCCATGCCGCGAAACGGCGAGGCGGCTAGCAGCGCCAGGCTCTTCAGCAGCACCTTGGCGCCGGCCAGCGGCGTGCCAGCGCGCTTCTTCTTTTCGACCAGCGTCGAGATCACGCCGTTGCGCAGGCTGCGGGCACGGATCCAGTCGGCTTCCACGCGCCGGGCCGGAACGGTTTCCTGCACCTTGGCCTCGGCGCACCAGCCGAGCACAAAGCCCTTCTGCGCCGATCGGCTGAGAAAGTCGGAATCGCCGCCGCCCATGAAGTTGAATTTCAGGTCGAGAAAAGGCGGCCCCATGGCGGTGAGCACGTTGCGGCCGACCAGAAGATTGCCTGACGAATAAAGCGCCGGCACCCGTCCTGTCATCCGGTAGGGAGGCGCGAAGACCGGATGTTCGGCCCATCTCGCATGAGTGGGATCGGCAAACACAGGCACCTGCGGGCCGCCGACGATATCGGCGCCGAGCGCCTCCGCCGCCCCGCACATCCGTTCCAGCCACTGCGGATCGGCGATCTCGTCATCGTCGATGACCAGCAAATGCCTGAAGTTCGGGAATTGCAGGATCGCCGTCTGCCAGCCGGCATTGTAGGCGCTGCAATTGCCGCGCGCATGCGCGATGATCACCATGCCCGACATCTCGCCGTGCTCGAACAGCGGCAGCGCCGCCTTGGCGCCCGCGCGCGCCTCGGCTTCGTTTTCCATGACGATGACGGCAAAGCGCCTGGTGGTTTGCTGCGCCCGTAGCGACGCCAGCGTTTCCAGGAGCTGCTCCGGGCGCTTGAAGGTCGGCAAGGTGACGACGGCTTCGACGGCCTCCACGTCAAGCCGGGGAGACCGTCCCGCGATCGATACCGAACCGTCCGATGGCAAAGGGATCATCCGTGTCCAGCCACATGGTGAGTTGGGTTCTGGTAGCACCACCGGTGATAACGTTTCGTTAATCACCTTGCACGGAGAAGCCCGCCAGGCAGGGGCTTTCGGCCGTCGATTGTGCTCGCTTAATCAAGGGTTCACCGCGCTTTGCTACCGGCTACACCACAGGATAGGTGAGATGCATCTGCTGTTCGCCACATCGATCGTGCCCGACGGCGCACTCGCCTCGGGCTACGAGATCGCCAATGCTGCGATCATAGCCGCCTTGCGGCGCGCCGGCGCGCGCGTCACCGTCATCGGTTTCACCTGGCCGGGGAAAGCCGCGGCCGATCCCGAAAACACCGTGGTTCTGGGTGCCATCGACGTGCGCACGGAAAATGCGTCCGCACGGCAAAAGCTTGCCTGGGTCGGCAAGGCGTTGCTTTCGGGCCTCACTTTCGCGTCGGTCAAGCTGCGCGCGGTGTCCGACAGCGATGTTCTCGCCGCCATCGAACGCGCCGGTCCCTTCGACGGCTACGTGTTGAACTCCGTGCAGTTCGCCGGCGCCTTCGAAAAGCTGTTCGGTGACCGGCCTTCGATCTTCGTCGCCCACAATGTCGAGCATCTTTCGGCGCGGGAGAACGCCGCCGCCGCCAGCTTTTTCCAGCGTCTGCTGTTTCGCCGCGAGGCGAGACTGCTCGAGACCATGGAAGAGCGGCTCTGCCGCCGCGCGCGCTTCGTCTTCACGCTGGCCGAGGAAGATCGCGCGGCACTCGGTGTCGCCTCCAACGATCGCTCGGCGGTGCTGCCATTGGTTACCGGCGCCAAAGCGCCAGCGCATGAAGGCGTGCGCCATATCGACTGCGACGCAGCCCTGATCGGCACCTGGACCTGGCAGCCGAACCGCATCGGCCTCGACTGGTTCCTGGGCAGGGTGGTGCCGCATCTGCGGCCCGGTTTCCGCATCCGCATCGCCGGGCGGATGCCATCGGGCGTCACCTCCACGCATCCGGGTGTCGAATTTGTCGGCCGCGTGCCGGATGCAAGGGCCTTCGTGCGCAGCGCCGCCGTCATCCCGCTGATCAGCACCGCCGGCAGCGGCGTCCAGTTGAAGACCATCGAGACCTTCGAGCTGGGCCTGCCTTCCGTCGCCACCAGCCGCTCGCTGCGCGGCATCGACCACCGCCCGGCCAATTGCGTCGTCACCGACGATCCGGTCGACTTTGCCAAAGCGCTGGAGGCGGCGGCGGCCGACGTTCGCGACGTTGACGGCAGCGCGTTCCACCGCCGGCAGGTCAAGGCGCTCGACGCCGCCATCCGGCTCGGTCTCGAAAAGCTTGTGCCCGCCAGGCAGGAGGCGTTCGCATGAACATGCATGCCGCCCGCGCCGCGTCCGGTCTCGATACGCTGAGGACGATTCTCGGCATCCCGGTGCTCGCCATCCGTTGGGACGATGCGATCGCCTTGCTGAACCGCCTGATTGCCGAGCGGCGCTTCACCAAGGTCAGTTTCCTCAACGCCCACAATGCCAACCTCGCCTACACCGATCCGGTCTTTGCCGAGGCGCTCGACGATTTTCTCATCCTGCCGGATGGCATCGGCGTCGATCTCGCCGCGAAGCTGCTCTATGGCGCGCCGTTTCCGGACAACCTCAACGGCACCGATTTCGTGCCGGCCTTCCTGCAGGCCTCGACAAAGCCGCTGACCGTCGGGCTGCTCGGTGCGACGCGCCTCAACGCCGAAGCGGCGTCCAGGAAACTGGCGGCGATTGCCGTGCAGCACAATTTCGTGGTCATTCATGATGGCTATTTTTCGGCTGCCGAGGAGGCGGGAATAGTCGACCGGATCGAAGAATTGCGGCCGGATGTGCTGCTCGTCGCCATGGGTGTACCGCGCCAGGAATTGTGGATCGCGCGCCACATCGATGCACGCCATTGCACGCTGCCGATCGCGGTCGGCGCATTGCTCGATTTCCTGAGCGGCGCCGTGCCACGGGCGCCCTTGTGGATGCGCCGGCTGCGCCTCGAATGGCTGTTTCGGTTGGCTGTCGAACCGGGCCGCCTGTGGCGCCGCTACATGGTCGGCAATCCCTTGTTCCTGTGGCGCGTTGCCAGGCAGAAATTCTCGCGTGCGCCTGCCGGAGATGCCGAGTGAACAGCCGGTTCGTGCCAGGCGCCGCTATCGCCCCCAGCCCGCTTCGCGAGACGCCGACGGCGGCGGTGGTGACGGCAAGCTATGCGCCGGATTTCGAGCGTTGCCGCCTGTTGTGCGAAACCCTTGACCGGCATGTTTCAGGTGCTGCGCACCATTACCTTCTGGTCGAACATCGTGACGTGGCGCTTTTCCGTCGGCTGGAGACCAGCCGCCGCACCGTCGTCGATGAGCGCGAGCTGCTGCCGCACTGGCTGCGCGCCTTCGACGATCCGCTCAGCCTGTTCCGGCGGCGCATCTGGCTCAGCCTGAAGACCCAGCCATTGCGCGGCTGGCATGTGCAGCAGTTGCGCCGCATCGCCATCGCCGCACACGCCAGGGAGGACGTGCTGATCTTCTGTGATTCCGACGTCGCCTTCCTCAAGCCTTTCGATTGCGGCGCCTTCTGGCACGACGGCAAGGTGCGACTGTTCCGCCGCGACGGCGTGCTGGCGGACGAAGGTCATGAGCAGCACCGCATCTGGTCGCGCAACGCGGGGGCGGCACTCGGCATCGACCCGTCGCGGACATCCACCCACGACTACATTTCGACGTTGATCGCATGGCGGCGCGACACCGTGCTGGCCGTGTGCGGCGAGATCGAGAAGGTCCATGCGCGCGGCTGGGTCGAGGTCGTCGGTTCGGCGCGCAAATTCTCCGAATGCATGATCTACGGCCGCTACGTCGACGATCTGCTGTCGGGGGCTGGCCACTTCCACGGTTCGCAAGAGTTCTGCCGCGTCCACTGGACGGGCGAAGCGCTGTCGGACGATGAATTCCGCCGCTTCATTGGTGCCATGGCGCCGGAGCAGGTGGCGATCGGCATGCAATCGTTCATCGGCACCGATATCGGCCGCATCCGCCGCCTGATCGGGCTCGACTAAGGCGTGATCCCCGAAAGTGGGAACCGGTCTCGGAAAAGACCATGCTCAAATGACGGATCCTAGACCGGTTTGGCCGGCTTGCGCATCGCCGAATAGGTGAGCAGCGTCGAGGCGAGATACAAAAGCAGGAACACGACGTTGAGCGACAGAACCAGGTTCGGCGTGTCGAGGATGGTCGTCAGCACATAGGTCAGCAACACCGCCTTGAGCCCGGCGAGCAGTCCCAGATTGAGCGCCCGCACCAGCGTCTGGCCGCGCGCGAACAGGAGCTCGGCCTGGTATTCGACCAGATTGCGCAAGCCCGGAACGCAGATCGCCAGGGCCACCAGCGGGGCGGCCTCGGCGACATTCTTGCCGAGCGCGTTGGGGAAGAAATGCAGCACGATGCCAAGCGTCGCCAGCGCCAGTGTCGAGACCGCGAACACGCCGCCTTCGATGCCGCTCTTCACCGCCAGCCGTGACAGCAGTTCGGGGGCGCGCATCATGCGCTGCACCAGCATCATGGAGAAGGTGCGGATTGGAATCGCCGTCAGGTCGACCAACCGCATGATGATGGCGTAGATGCCGGCCAGATGCGGTCCGCCGATTGCCAGAACCAGAAGTTTGTCGAACTCCATCTGCAGGTAGAACAGCACCTCGGCGCCGGCGACGTAGATCGAATCGGCCAGTCGCCGCAAATAGAGCTCGACACGCAGCCGCAGCCGCTGGCGCGGATAGAAGAAACCGAAAGCGATCAGCAGCGAGGCGGCATTGGCGCCGATATAGAACCACGACCATATCCAGACGCTGTGTTGCGCCCAGAACATGAACAGCACCGCGCCAAGCGCCCGCAACGCCGTCGCCAGGATCGCCAGCAGAGCGGCACGGCCGAACTTGCCCAGACCGTTGTTGACGATCAGCGCCACCTCCACCGGTCGCCACAACAGCGCCTCGGCAAAGACGATCGCCGCAAACACCGACAGCGGCACGGTGTCGGCGAAGAAGATCAGATAGACGCCGAACGAGGCCGCGGCCAGCAGCGGCAGCGACAGTGCGCCGAGCAGCAGGAAGCCGGCGGTGAAGGTGCCGATCAAATTGGGGCGGATGGTGGCCGTGCGATAGAGTGCCGAGATGAAACCGAAGGCGAGGATGCGCGACAGCATGACGCCGGCCGCCGAGGCGGTGGCGAACATGCCGAATTCGGAAATCGACAGCGTGTTGGCGAGAGCGATGAAATAGGCGAGTGAAAACACCAGTCGCCCGCCGGCGCCGCTGATCGCCGAGAAATAGTCGCGAAGCAGCCCCCGTCGTTCGGCCAAAAAGCTGCCGATCCGGGCGAGGGGCCGCCTTTGCGGTATGTCACTGGCCTGCGTCATGTGTCGCGTGAAAGCATAGGCGGGAAAGCTTAACGTGCCGTTTTGGAACCTTCTGGATGTGTTGAGAAAACCATGCAACCGAAGAGGGAAAGTGCACGGTCGGCCGGGAAAAATTAACCTTTTGTTTTCCATGCCTGTTTAGCGTGGCTTAACGAATGGCCAACCGCCGTTCGAGGCCGCCAAGGGTAAAGCTCCAGAACAATGGTCGACAGGGAAAACCGCGAGGACTGGAAGCGCGAGCGATCGCTGCTCGCACTTGGTCAGGCTGTGCGCGGCGAGGACGATTCCGAGCCTTCCCTTGTCTCGATAGGGGACCGGGCAAACTCGTCATGGCGCGAGGATGCCGCCACGCGCCATCGTCTTGCCCGTTCACGGCGCGAGGCGCGCACGAACCCGATACCGTCTGCCGCCGCCGGAGCAGAGCGGTTCCAGCCAGGCGAGCAACTGGCCGCGACCGCGCAAGGCGACGCCTGGCGCTCGCGGGAGGGGGCCGGTGCTGGCGATTTGCCGCCAGCCGCGCCGCGCGCAAGGACGGCCCCCGAAGAGCTTCCCGGCATCGGTCGCCCTCATGACGCGCCCGGGTCTCGCTATGCGGACGAAGCCGATGCATCCGTCGGCGATGGCGCGGACAGCCAGCAATGGAAGCCGCTGATCGATCCGATGCAGGTGGTTCGCGGCGTCGCCAGGTCGAAGCTGCTGATCATCACCACGACGATATTGGGCGCCGGGCTCGGCGTCGCCATCGCGCTGTCGACACCGAAGAAATACGAAGCCACCACCGAGCTGATCATCGAGCCGGGCGACCTGAAGCTTTCCGATCGCGATCTCACCCAATCGGTGGGTCAGCCCGATGCCGCTTTGGCTGTCGTCGAAACCCGGATCAAGATGCTTACGTCCGGCAATGTTCTCAACAAGGTCGTCGACAAGCTCAATCTCGTCAACGATCCCGAGTTCAACGGCCAGGGTTCCGGCGGCCTCGGCGTCATGTCACTCATCCGCTCGATACTGTCGCGCCATGATGGGCCGGGCGGCGTCGATCAAGTCCGCCGCCAGGCGCTGGCGGTTGGCAATCTGGCCGAGAGCCTGTCGGTCGAGCGCACCGGCAAGACCTTTGTCATCTCCGTCAGCGCCACCACCCAGAATGGCGAGAAGTCGGCTCTCATCGCCAATACGACCACGGCTGTCTTCCAGCAGGAGACTGGTCAGTACCAGTCCGACATGGCCGGCCGCGCGACGGGCGAACTGACGTCCAAGCTCGACGAATTGCGCAAGGGTGTCGAGGCGGCCGAGCGCAAGGTCGAGGATTTCAGGGCCACGCATGACCTTGTCGACGCGCAAGGCCATTTGATCAGTGACGACCAGATGCTGAAGCTTAGCGAGCAGCTTTCCGTCGCCCGCGCCCGCACGCTGGAACTCAATGCGCGGGCAGCGTCGGCGCGTTCGATAGACGTCAATTCGGTTCTCACCGGCACCTTGCCGGAAGAGATCAACTCCAACACCATGAGCGACCTGCGCTCGCAATATGCGGCGCTGAAGCAGGAGGCCGACCGCGCCGCGATTCGGCTCGGGCCGCGTCATCCCGAACTCCAGGCTCTCGACGCCCAGCTCGCCGGCGCGCGCGAGCGCATCGCCGCCGAACTGCGCCGCATCGCCTCTTCGCTGCAGGTCGACCTGAAGCGCGCGGTTCAGCTCGAACAGGACCTCGCTTCTCGGCTGGCGCAGGCGAAGGTCCAAAGCGGCGACGTCAACAGCGACCTGGTTACTTTGCGCGAACTGGAGCGCGATGCCACCGCCAAGCGTTCCGTCTACGAACAATATCTTCTGCGCGCCAAGGAGACTGGCGAACAGAAGGACATCAACACCGCCAACATCAATGTGATCTCCCCCGCCCAACCCCCACTCGAACCAAACGGGCCGTCGCGAGCCTTGGTCGCGTTGGCCGGCCTGCTGCTGGGCTTTGCCTCCGGTGTCGGCCTTGGTGCCATGCGCGGTGCCTATGAGAGCCTGCGCGAGACCGCAACGTCGCGGCCGCGCCGCACCCCCAGGATGGGCGACCGCCGCACACCTTACGAAGACAAGGCGCATCAGGCCGCACCCCCGCCGGCGCCGCAGCCACCAGCACCCCCACCATCCGCACCGCAACCGCCTGCGCCGCCACCGCCCGCGGCGCCACCGCCTGTTGATCAGGCTGAGACCGCGCCAACCGAAGGTCCCGGTCGCATTGGTGCGTTGCTGTCGAAGGTGCGCAAGGCCTTGTCCCGCAAACCGTCCTCGGAGGAGTTTGTCGATACCGGCGAGTGGGTCTTGCCCCCCGCCGAAAACGGCAAACCCACCGAAGATCCGGGGTACCCCGTCTATTCCCAGCCGGCGCCTGCCTTTGCCCCTCGGCAGCCAGGTTCGGCAGGCTATCCGCCGTCGCCTTTCCAGCATGGCGCCCAGCTCCCCTATCCGCAGCAGCGGCCGCACTCGGCCCCGTATCCCTATGCGCAGCCGATGGGCTACCCGCAGGCGCAGCAGCCCTGGCAGCCGCAGACGCAGCCGCCGGCTGGCTACCCCTATGCGCGGGCGATGGCGCCCTATGCCGGGCAGATGCTTTATCCACCTCAGTCCGCCGCCGTGCCCTATCCCCAGCCGCCCGCCTCGCCGCAGCAGGCCGCGCAGCCTCATGCGCCATCGGCGGAGGCACCGCACTCCCCGGAGGACGTCGAGCAGCAGGCTCCGATCGAGGAAATCCGCGCCAGCCTGCGCGAATTCCGCGAAGCGGTCCGCGAACTCACCGAAAGCCGTGCTCGCCGGCGCTATTTCTGAACATCGAATAAAAGTCGCCGGTTTCGAGTTAACGGCATGGGACGGCGCTTTGACGAGATTGCCCGGCCGAATTTTCGTGAAAATGCCGCGCTGGGAAAGATCCGGAGCGCGCCGCTTCCAGAAGCGACGCGCTTGGGCATTGTGGTGTTGAAGGTGGTTCATGGCTGAAGTGATTGACGGAAAAAGCGTCGCCGAAGACGTGGTGCGGACGGTCAAGACCCTGACGGCCGAACTCGTTGCCAAAGGCAGGGCCAAGCCCGGTCTTGCCGTGGTCATCGTCGGCGAGGATCCGGCGAGCCAGGTCTATGTCGCTTCCAAGTCCCGCACCGCCAAGGAATGCGGCTTTCACTCGCTCCAGCACACGCTGCCGGCCGAGACCTCCCAAGCAGCGTTGCTGAAGATCATCGGCGAGCTCAACGCAGATCCGGCCATCAACGGCATCCTGGTGCAGCTTCCGCTGCCTGCCCATATCGATGCCGGCAAGATCATCCAGGCCATCGCGCCCGAGAAGGATGTCGATGGCTTCCACTTCATCAATGTCGGCAAGCTCGGCACCGGCGAACTCGACACCGCCTTCGTTCCCTGCACGCCGGCCGGCTCGATGCTCTTGATCGAGCGCGTGCGCGGCAAGGACCTGTCCGGCCTCAATGCGGTCGTCGTCGGCCGTTCCAACATCGTCGGCAAGCCGATGGCCAATCTTCTGCTCGCCGCCAACTGCACCGTCACCATCGCCCACAGCCGCACCAGGGATCTGCCCGCGCTTGCCCGCACCGCCGATATTCTTGTCGCCGCCGTCGGCCGGCCGGAGATGATCAGGGGGGATTGGGTCAAGCCAGGCGCCACCGTCATCGATGTCGGCATCAACCGCATTCCGGCACCGGAGAAGGGCGAGGGCAAGTCCCGCCTCGTCGGCGATGTCGCCTATGCCGAAGCGGCCAAGGCGGCCGGCGCTATCACGCCAGTGCCCGGCGGCGTCGGGCCGATGACCATTGCCATGCTGATGGCCAATACGTTAGCCTCGGCCTACCTTGCGGCCGGATTGAAACGGCCCTCCTTCTGACCTCCTTCTGAGAGCGCCAGCTTTGCCGAACCCTCCTGTTCCTGTAGAACGGCCGGTCATGAATGATCCCGTTCAAGGCGGCCGGCAGTTCGCTTTCCTGCTGGTCGACAAGTTCTCGATGTTCTCCCTGGCCGCCGCGATCGACACGTTCCGGTCGGCAAACCGGCTGCTCGGCCGCGACTTCTACGGCTGGACCACGGTGTCGGCCGACGGCGATCCGGTGATGGCCTCCAACGGCCTGCCGCTCAAGATCGACTACGCTGTCGCCGACCTGCCGCCGGTCGACATCCTTTTCGTTTCGGTCGGCCTGACGACGGAGTTTCCCGGCAAGAGCAAGGTGCTGGCGGCGCTGCGCAGCTGGGGCCGGCGCGGCAATGCGCTGGGTGCGCTTTCGGTCGGATCCTACCTGCTGGCCGAGGCCGGCCAGCTCGAAGGTTATCGCTGCACCATCCATTGGGAGAACCGCGCCGGCTTCGTCGAGCGCTTTCCCGACATCAACTGCACAGGCAACGTTTTCGAGATCGACCGCAAGCGCTACACCTGCGCCGGTGGCACCACCTCGATCGACCTGATGCTGGAGATCGTGCGTGGCGATTTCGGTTCCAACCTCGCCAATGGTGTCGCCAACCAGTTCCAGCACGAACGCATCCGCTCGGCCGGAGACCGCCAGCGCGTCGGCCCGGAACGCGACCTGACCGGCAAGTCGGAGAAGCTCAGGCGCATCGTCGAACTGATGGCCGACCACCTCGACGAGCCGCTATCGGCGGTGCAACTCGCCAAATCCGCCGGCCTGTCCGTGCGCCAGGTCGAGCGCCTGTTCCTGCGCCATCTCAGCGTCACGCCCGGCCGCTACTACATGCGGCTGAGGCTGGAGCGTGCGCGCGAATTGCTGCGCCAGACCAACATGCCGATCCTCGACGTGGCGATCGCGACGGGCTTCACCTCGCATTCCTATTTTGCCCAGAGCTACCGGCTGCAGTTCGGCCGGCCGCCTTCCGAAGAGCGCCGCACGACTTATTGAATTGGGTTTTCGCCCGCCGCTGATGCCTGTCCTCCCTGCTCCTTGTCCCGGCTTGTGTCCTGACGCGGCGTCAAATAGCTTGCCTCGCTGAACCAGGGGCGGACTCAGGAGATTGCGATGGCGGGACTTGCACGGAGCGTCGCTGCGGCGATTTTCCTTTTGTCGATGACGACGTTCGGCTTCGCCGCGAACAAGGTCATCATCATTCTCGATGCCTCCGGCTCGATGTGGGCGCAGATCGACGGCAAGCCCAAGCTTGAAATCGCCCGCGAGTCGCTGAGAACCGTGCTTCAATCGACCCCCGCCGATGACGAAATCGGCTTCATGGCGTATGGCCATCGCGAAAAAGGCAGCTGTGACGACATCCAGTTGATCGTGCCGCCCCAGGCCGGTTCGGCCAGCGCCATTTCGGCCGCCGCCGACAGTTTGAAGTTCCTCGGCAAGACACCGCTGACGGCGGCCGTCAAGCAGGCCGCCGAAGCGTTGAAATACACCGAGGACAAGGCCACCGTCGTTCTCATCACCGATGGGCTGGAGACGTGCGGCGGAGATCCTTGCGCGCTCGGCAAGGAGCTCGAAGCGTCCGGCGTCGATTTCACTGCCGACGTGGTCGGTTTTGGCCTTACCGCCGACGAAGGCAAGCAGATCGCCTGCCTTGCCGACAACACCGGCGGCAAATATATCCAGGCGTCCGACGAGAAGGCGCTGCAGGACGCGCTTGTCGAGACGGTGGCGGCTCCCGCGCCAGCGCCCGAACCGGCGCCTGCTCCCGCCCCGGCGCCTGCACCGGAAAAACCGGAATTCAATTTTCTGCCGACCGCGCTGCTGGCAGAGGGTGGCGATCCGGTCACCGACGGCAATGCCTGGGAAGTCTACAAGGCGAAATCCGATGGCACGCGGGGCGACAACGTCACCACCGAATACGGAGCCTACAAAGCCAATCTGGAACCGGGCGACTACATCATCGTCGCGCGCGACGGCGAGGCCAAGCTTGAGCAGAAGATCAAGATCGAGGCAGGCCAGGTCTACAAGCCTCTCTTCATCCTGAACGCCGGCACGCTCATCATCCATCCGCGACCCAGCGAAGGGGCGGATGTTGTCGATGGCGCGTCCGTCGTGGTCGATTATCCCGGCGCTGACATGCCCGCGACCTATTATGGGACCACGAAAGCCGTGTTGCCGGCAGGCGACGAGAAGGTGACTGTCACGATCGGGCAGGGCGTGGTCACCGAGACGATACCGCTTGCTGCCGGCAAGACCGTGGAAAAGGATATGATCGCCGGCGTCGGCCATGTCGTTGCCAATGCCTATTATACCGCCGGTGGCGACAAGGCGGACGGTTCGGGTATCGGCTTCAAGATCGTGAAGGCGAAGAAGAAGATCGACGGAACCAGGGACGAGGTGACCTATGCCTATGGGCCCGACAGCAAGTTCGATCTGCCGCCCGACGACTATGTGTTGATTGCGACGGTCGATCTCGCCGTGGTCGAGCAGCCGTTCACCGTCAAGGTCGGCGAATTTCAGGATGTGAAGATCGCCATGAATGCCGGCGTGCTGGCGATCACCGCGCCTGGAGCCTCGAAAATCGAGATTTTCGAGGCCAAGAAGGACATCAACGGCAACCGCAAGTCGCTTGGCTACGCGTACGACCAGAAGTATCAGGCGGCGATACCGGCGGGCGACTATGCCGTCGTGTCGGAGAAATCGGACAACAGCTCGAAGGAAGGCACCGTGACGGTCAAGGCCGGCGAGCGAGCCGAACTGACTGTGCAATAGAATCGCATGCACGACCGCAAAAGGGCGGCCATGAGCCGCCCTTTTTCATGAATTGCGCAAAACTGCCGTCACGCCGTTCCAAACGCGCTGGCGCCATGGTCGGCACGGCCGACCAGCTGCCGGAATCCGGCGAACAGTTCGCGACCGAAACCGAATTCATTGCCGATGAGGTCGGCGTCCGCTGTCCGGCGCAGCGCGAAATCCCCGGCCGGCACCAGCACTTCCAGCGTTCCGGCGTCGGCGTCGAGCCTGATGATGTCACCCTCATGGATCCTGGCGATCGGCCCGTCCTCTACCGCCTCTGGCGTCACATGGATCGCCGCCGGCACCTTGCCGGACGCACCCGACATGCGCCCGTCGGTGACCAGCGCCACGCGCTGGCCGCGATCCTGCAAGATGCCGAGCACCGTGGTCAGCTTGTGCAACTCCGGCATGCCGTTGGCCTTCGGACCCTGGAAGCGGATGACGGCGATGAAATCGCCTGTCAGCGTGCCTGCCTTGAACGCCTCGTTCAGCCCTTGCTGGCTGTCGAACACCTTGGCCGGCGCCTCGATTAGGCGCCGCTCCGGCTTCACCGCCGAGGTCTTGATCACGGCGTGGCCGAGATTGCCCGACAGCACTTTCAGACCGCCGGTGGCCTGGAACGCCTTGCTGAATGGCGCCAGCACCTTCTCGTCTCCGCTTGTCCGCGGCGAGGCCTCGCGCACCACACCGCCATCGGCGCCAAGCTTTGCCTCGACGGCATAGGGTCGCAATCCTTCGCCCCACACGGTCTGCACGTCCTCATGCAGGATGCCTTCGTCGAGCAGTTCGCGAATCAGGAATCCGAGGCCGCCGGCGGCGTGGAAATGGTTCACGTCGGCAAGACCGTTCGGGTAGACCCGGGCCAGCAGCGGCACCGCTTCCGAGAGATCCGAAATGTCCTGCCATGTGATCGCGATGCCGGCGGCCGCCGCCATGGCGATCAGGTGGATGGTGTGGTTCGTCGACCCACCGGTGGCGTGCAGGCCGACGACGCCATTGACGATCGAACGCTCGTCGATCATCCGGCCGACCGGCGTATAGGCATTGCCGAGCGCGGTGATCGCCAGCGCCCGCTTGGTCGCTTCCCGGGTCAACGCGTCGCGCAGCGGCGTGCCGGGATTGACGAAGGAAGCGCCTGGCGTGTGCAGGCCCATGATCTCCATCAGCATCTGGTTGGAGTTCGCCGTGCCGTAGAAGGTGCAGGTCCCCGGCCCATGGTAAGACCTGGACTCGGCCTCGAGCAGTTCGGCCCGCCCGGCCTTGCCTTCGGCATAGAGCTGGCGGACCTTGGCCTTTTCGTCGTTTGGCAGGCCGGTGGTCATCGGTCCAGCCGGAATGAACACCGCCGGCAGATGGCCGAAGGTCAGTGCCGCTATCACCAGCCCCGGCACGATCTTGTCGCAGACGCCGAGATAGACGGCGGCGTCGAACATGTTGTGCGAAAGGCCGATCGCGGCGGCCATGGCGATCACGTCGCGCGAAAACAGCGACAGCTCCATGCCGGGCTGGCCCTGCGTGACGCCATCGCACATTGCCGGCACGCCGCCAGCCACCTGGGCAATGCCGCCAGCCTCGCGCGCCGCGTCCTTGATCAGCGCCGGAAAGGTCTCGAACGGCTGATGCGCCGACAGCATGTCGTTGTAGGAGGTGATGATGCCAAGGTTCGGCACCTTGTCGGCGCCCAGCGCCAGCTTTTCCGAGGGGCTGCAGACCGCAAAGCCATGGGCGAGGTTGCCGCAGGACAGCACGGCCCGGTTGGCGGTGCGGTTCGACGCTTCGGCGATGCGGCCAAGATAGCGCTCGCGGCCCGGTCTGGAGCGCTGGCGGATGCGCTCGGTGATGGCTTCTATGTCGCGTCTGGCGGTCATGGTGTCGGTCCTTTCAGGCGAGGTCCCGGAACACAATCCGGCTGTCTGCCGGGACCCACAGCAAGTTCAAGTCAGGGGGCCCAGAAAACCTCTACGGGCTTCGGTGCGGCATCGAGCACGGCGCGAATTGGCTTTCGCGGTCCGGGCGCGACCGCGCCGTCGAAGGCGGTTCGCTTGTCTTCGCCCTCTATGTGAAGTGCGATGAAGCCGGCATCGACGATGCGAGCCAGCGACAGGGTCAGCCGCGGCTCGCCGGCGCTGGCCGCGTGAACCGGCAGCACGATCCGGTCGGAGGCTGGATCGAGCAGCTTTGGCAAATCGTCGGCGTCGGGAAAGAACGAGGCGGTGTGGCCGTCCGGTCCCATGCCGAGCACGACGACATCGAGCGGCCAGGGCAGCGACAGGAGCGCCGCATCGTCGGATGCGGCGGCGTCCTCGATGCCGACGGCCTCATGATATAGCGGCACGAAACGTGCCGCCTTGGCCGCGTTCTGCAACAGATTGGCGGCCACCAGGCCTGCGTTGGAGCGCGGCGAGGAGGCGGGCACGAAACGCTCGTCGACCAGCGTCACGATCACCTTGTCCCAGGCGATCGGTGTGGCCGAAAGCGCCGCGAAGAACTTTGCCGGCGTCGTGCCGCCGGAAACCGCCAACAGCGCCGTGGCGCGCTCGGCAATCGCCTTGCTCAGGCGATCGGCAACGCGGCCGGCCAGGGCAGTGGCCAGTTCCGGACGGCCGGAAAAGGCATGCCAATTGTAGGCGGCGCCGTTCAGTTGCTCTCGTGCCATGTCCGCCCGTCACGTTCGATCAGTGCAATGGAGGCCGATGGCCCCCAGGTGCCGGCCGTATAGCCCTGCGCCTCTTGCCTGGCGCTTTCCCAGGCGTGCTGGATGGGGTCGATCCACTTCCACGCCGCCTCGACCTCGTCGCGGCGCATGAACAGGGTCTGGTTGCCGCGGATGACATCCATGATCAGCCGCTCATAAGCGTCCGGCGCGCGGCCTTGGAACGACTGCGCGAAACTCATGTCGAGCGGGATCTGGCGCAGCCGCATGCCGCCCGGGCCCGGATCCTTGATCATGATGAACTGCTTGACGCCCTCGTCCGGCTGCAACCGGATGACCAGCTGGTTTGCGAAGATCGGTCCGGCGCTGTCGCCGAAGATGGAATGCGGGATCGGCTTGAACTCGATGGCTATTTCCGAAACACGGGTCGCCAGCCGCTTGCCGGTCCTGAGGTAGAACGGAACGCCCGACCAGCGCCAGTTGCCGATCTCGGCCTTGATGGCGACGAAGGTCTCGGTGTTGCTGTCGTGGCCCAGTTCCTCGACATAGCCCTTGACCGGCCCACCGGCCGAGGCCCCGGCGCGATATTGCCCGCGCACGGTTTGCTTCGGCGCTTCGTTGCCATTGATGCGCTTCAGCGCGCGCAGCACCTTCAGTTTCTCGTCGCGCACCGCGTCGGCGTCCATCGACGACGGCGCCTCCATGGCGACGAGGCACAAGAGCTGCAGCATGTGGTTCTGCACCATGTCGCGCAGAGCGCCAGCCTTGTCGTAATAGGTGACGCGGTCTTCCAGCCCCACGGTCTCGGCCACGGTGATCTGCACATGGTCGATATGGGCGGAGTTCCAGAGCGGCTCGTAGAGCGCGTTGGCAAAGCGCAGCGCCATCAGGTTCTGCACCGTCTCCTTGCCGAGATAGTGGTCGATGCGGAAGATCTGGCTTTCGTGGAAGTCGTCGCCGACCAGATCGTTGAGCGTACGCGCCGAGGCAAGGTCGCGGCCGATCGGCTTCTCCAGCACGATGCGCGAGTTCGGCGTGATCAGATTGTGCTCTTTCAGCTTGTGCGAAATGTCGCCGAACAGCGCCGGCGCCACCGCCAGGTAGAAGGCACGGATGCGATCGCTGTCGCCAATCGCTTTCTTGAGTTTGTCGAATCCCGCACCGCTCGTTGCATCGGCCGAGACGTAGGAGAGCCGTGCCAGGAAGGTCTTCAACTCCTTGGCGTCGATATCGGCCGCCTTGACGTGCTCGGAGATCGCCTGTTTGGCGAAAGCCTGGAATTCCTCGTCACTCATTTTCGAGCGCGACGTGCCGATGATGCGCGTCGGTTCGGAGAATTGATGGTCGCGCTGGCGATGGTAGAGCGACGGCAGAAGCTTGCGCTCCGACAGATCGCCGGTGCCGCCGAAAATGATGAAGTCGAACGGTTCGACGGGGATGATCTGGCTGGTCATGGTCTGTCCGCTTTGACGCCGGTCGCAAGAACGCGGCTGATATAATCTAATCGATTTAAATATTCCAGTGCCATGGTGTCACATCTGAGTGTTCGCACCTGCCCCTTGACAGTCCGAGACCCCGGAGGCTTGTCGATAGCGCGGTTCCGGAAGCCTTCGCAGTTGCAACATAGAGCGGGATCGAGGCGAAAGCCAAAGGAGAAATCGGCGATGGCCGCGCATCTTCCGACCACCTTGGCCGGAAGCCTTGGCTTTGCGCCGATATGCGTCGCCAGCGCGCTGGTCTATCGTCACCAATCATGAGCGGGAAAAAGCATGCGTCTGCAAAACAAGGTTGCCGTCATCACCGGTGCCGCGTCGGGCTTCGGTGAGGGTATCGCCAGGTGCTTTGCCAAGGAAGGCGCCAGGGTCGTTGTCGCCGACTTGAACGCCAAGGGCGCCGAACGTGTTGCCCGAGAGATCGGCGAAGCGGCGATCTGGACCCAGACGGATGTTTCGCTGCGGTCCGAGTTCGACGAGATGGTCTATGCCGCGAAAAGCGCCTTTGGCCGCATCGACATCATGGTCAACAATGCCGGGTTTACCCATCGCAATGGCGACATGCTCAAGGTCGACGAGGAAACCTTCGACCTGATCACCGCTGTCAACATGAAGGCGATCTATCACGCGGCACTTGCCGTGGTGCCGATCATGGACCGGCAAGGCGGCGGCGTCATCCTGACCACGGCTTCCACCGCCGGCATCCGGCCCCGGCCCGGCCTCACCTGGTACAATGCGTCGAAGGGCTGGGCGATCACCGCCACCAAATCGATGGCGGTGGAACTGGCGCCGAAGAACATCCGCGTCAACTGCCTCTGTCCTGTCGCCGGCGAGACCGGCATGCTGGAAAAATTCATGGGCGCCGACACGCCGGAGATCCGTCAAAAGTTCCGCGCATCGATCCCGCTTGGCCGGCTTTCGACGCCGCTCGATATCGCCAACGCCGCACTCTGGCTGGCTTCGGATGAAGCCGCCTTCATCACCGGTGTAGCGCTGGAGGTCGACGGCGGACGCTGCATCTGAGAGCGCTCGCCATCCGGCGTCGATTTGACTTGGCCGACGGGCAGGCGGCATAAAGCCTTCTTCGGGCTTTGGGGCCGTGCCGTGAGGAACGCCAGACTGCGGAAAGTTCACGAAGACCTGCGGCAGTATGTCAGGGGCTACAATGCAAGGCGCGCCCGCTCGAAAAGCAAGGCGACCTTCATCGGCATAACCGGTAGCTCCGGCAAATCGACCGCAACGGCGCTGCTTGGGCACATATTGGCCGGCCATGGTTCGGTTCATATTCAACTTCTTTTCCATTCGCTGAAGATGCTGTCGAGGATGCTTTCGCGCCGGATCGGCGGCGTGAACTACGTCGTGGTTGAGGTGTCAGTGTCGGCGATCAATTCCATCAAGCCGATGGCGGAAATGTTGCGGCCGCATGTGGCTGTCGTCACAATGGTCCGGCTTGAGCATGTCTCCAGTTTCAGAACCTTGGAGAATGTCGCTCACGAAAAAGGCGCACTCGTCGAGGCTCTGGAACCGGGCGGCCTCGCCTTGCTCAATGCCGATGATCCGAATGTGCTGGCCATGGCATCCGGGAAGGCGCAACGCTTTGTCACATTCGGCGAGTCAGAATCGGCCGACTACCGTGTCACCGAGGTCAGTGCCGGGTATCCTCGCATGCTCAGCTTCAAGTTACACTGGCGCGGCGGCGAGCTTGACCTCAAGACCCCCTTCCCAGGTGAGCATTTCTGGCTGCCGACTGTCGCAGCCGCGGCTGCGGCCCTCGAACTTGGAGTACCTTCGCAGACAGTTAAGGACCGGATCGAAACGTTTGAGCCTGTGGAAAACCGGTGCCAGGTGATTATCCCGGAGGGCGGGCCGCACTTCATCGTGGACTCCGTCAAGGCGCCTTGGCATTCGCTACCCCTTGCCTTGGATATGATGGCAAAATCTACCCTCAGCGAAAAGCGGATCGTGCTTGGCCAGTTGTCGGACTTTACCGATTCGAACGCAAAGTATGCCCGCGCCTATAAGAGCGCGCGTGAGATCGCGAACCAGGTGATATATGTTGGCGAGCATGCGCATCGCTCGAAGGCCAGCCAGGCCGATCGCGACACTGGCCGCTTCGTCGAATTGCGCACGCCGAAAGAGGTCTCGGATTACATCAGGCGGACAGCAGTGCCTGGCGAGTTGATCCTGTTGAAGAGTTCTTCCAATCTCCATCTGGAACGTGTCCCGCTTGCCTGGACTCACGATGTTCAGTGCTGGGTTCCGGTATGCGGCAAAACCGAGGGATGCCAGCAGTGCGGCCTCTATGAAGTGCCCTTCGAACAACATCGGGAGTTTGTAAGGCAACGCAAATCGGCGCGCCGCCTGCAACGTTTCCGGGGCCGCTTTGGGTGGTTGCTTGGCGGTTTAAGCCTCAGGCGCCGGTCTTGATGTAGCTCTTGTAGATCCAGCCGGTCTTTCCGTTGTAGACGATCTGGCACCATTTCTGGCAGCCCATCACCTGCACCGAGGCTCTGGCGGGCACCGTGCTGATGGCGGCCGCGTTCTTCTTCGGGCCGCTGCGCATGGTCACGGCCCTCAGGATGCGGCCGGTTCCGGCGGCCACCACTTTCCGTGGCTTTGCCTTGGTTTGACTGGTGTCGTTCTGGGTTGCCTCGGGCTGCTGCTCCGGCGCTTGCGGTTGCGCCGCCGGGATGGCGGCGGTTTGCGCGCCATCGGGATCGCCGCCCGCCGCGCTGGTGGGGGCGGCAACCTTGGCAAGTTCGGTGGTGGCGTCGGTATCGGCTGCCGGCTGCGCGAAAGCCGCCGCCGGTTTGTCCGGCGCCTGTTCGGCCTGGTTCGTCACCTGGCTGGGGGCGGAGGCGGCCTTCGACTGCGAATTGGTCCAACGGGGATCATTGGCCGCGAGCGCTTGCATGGTGGCTTCCGCTCCCGCCACCGTCGGTGAAACCTTATCGGACTTGCGTGCCGCCTGCGGCACGGCTGCCGTGGCCACAGCGGGCCCGACAGGAGCGATTTTCGTCGTCTTCACCGGAATGGTCGGAATGGTCTGCTCGGGGCTCGCTGCCGCTTGCCTCTCACTGGCCGGCAATGCCAGCCACAACGCCACCGCGGCAACGCCAAGCAGTGCTGCGGTTCCGATCGCGGCGATCACCAGGTGCGAGTTGGAACGGACTTCCTGCCAGAAGGACGGCCGCATGTCGTATCCGAACTGCATGGCAAAGCGCCGACGTTCCGGCGTACCGAAACTGAAGGGCTCTCTCACTCTTGCCACCTCCATAAGCGGGCCGATGTTCTTTCGATCGGTGCCGGAAGTCCGGCGTCTGATCGGCATCGGTCCCAAAAAATCAACGCGGGCAGGCCCGCAGCAATCCCCGAACAATCGCCCAGAACGGGCATCTTTCGCCCGCGATTGTGGCATCAGTGCGCCGACGTTAAGGATTCTGCGCCTTTGCCGGGGATTGCGCAATGCGTCGGTTGGGCAACAAATATTACAATATTACATTAGACCGGAGCGGCTAAATCCGATCCCGCAGCGCGAACCAGTTGAGGGCGAGGAAAAGCAGCGGCGTGCGGAAGCGACGGCCGCCGGGGAACGGCGGAATTTTCAGGTCCTCGATCAGTTTCAGCCGGTCGCGGTTGCCGGCAACGGTTTCGGCATAGAGCTTGCCGAAGAAGTTCGACAGCATGACACCGTGGCCGGAATAGCCGCCGGCCGAGATGACATTGGGCATCACTTCGCGCACGAACGGCTTTCTCGGCACCGTGATGCCGACATAGCCGCCCCAGCCATGCGTGATCTCGACATCCCTGAGTGCCGGGTAGAGCTCCGTGATCTGACGGCGGATGTGGATGTGGATATCCTTTGGATCGTTGACGCCGTAGATCTCGCGTCCGCCGAACAGCAGCCGCCCGTCCTTCGATCTGCGAAAATAGCGCACGACGAAGCGGGAATCGTCGACGGCCTCGCCGCCAGGCAGCACTTTCGAATCCGCTCCCAGCGGCACTGTCGCACCCATGAACGAACCGATCGGCATGATGTGCGCGGCACTCACCGGCTCGAGCGTGCCGCCATGGGCGTTGACCGCGATCAGGCATTTCTGCGCCGACACCGTGCCTCTCGGCGTCGAAACCTTCACCTTGCCGCCGCTGGAAATGATGGCGGTCGATGGCGTCCTTTCGAACAGCTGCGCGCCCGCTTGCGCCGCCACCCGCGCCGTGCCGATCACCAGCTTCATCGGGTGGATGTGGCCGGTGCCAGTGTCGCGCGTTCCGCCGAAATAGTGCGTCGAGCCCAGCCGCTCCGCCGTCTCCTTCGCATCCATGAACGAGATATGCGGGTAAGAAAACCGGCTCGCCATGATCTCGGCATGCGCCTTGTAGTCATCGACATAACGCGGCTTGTGCGCCACGGACATCTGGCCGGGCATATACTCGATATCGATCTGGTTGGCGGCGGCGAATTCGACGAGATGCGTCTTCGCCTCTTCGGCAAGATCGAACAGCGCCTTGGCGCGGGTGAAGCCGTACTCGGCTTCCAGTTCTTCGACCCAGGCGCGCTGGCCGGTGCCGAGCTGGCCGCCATTGCGGCCCGATGCGCCATCACCGAAGCGGTGGGCCTCGATCAGCACCACATTGGTGCCTGCCTTGGCAAGGTGGGCGGCTGCCGACAGGCCGGTAAAGCCGCCGCCGATAATGACGACGTCGCATGTCAGGTTGCCGTCGAGCGTCGGGTACTCCGGCCGCGGGCCGACGGCGTCTTCGTACCAGGAACGGCCGGGAGAGATGGGGGATTGGTAGGGCATGATCGGCAAAGACTCGGGGTTTTGAAAGAGGGTGAGAGAGCGAATAGGGAAAGATTGAAGATGTTGATCGAGGCTGTGCCCGCCTGTCCCATCGTTTCTATTCGCTATTCGCTCATGGCATCACACATTCAGCAGCAGATATTCCCTCTCCCAAGGGCTGATCACTTCCATGAACGTCTCGAATTCCGCCCGCTTGATCGCCGCATAGGTCGCGGCGAAGGACTTGCCCAGCAGCGCGCAGAGTTCCCCGTCGCCCTCGAACAGGTCGACGGCCTCGAGCAGGCTGCGCGGCAGGTCGATCTCGGCCGCGTTGGCGGTGGTCAGCACGGGAGGCTCGGCCTTGATCTTGTTGGTGATGCCGATCAGCCCGCAGGCCAGCGATGCCGCCAGCGCCAGATAGGGATTGGCATCGGAGGAGGGAATGCGGTTTTCGACGCGCCGTGCCGCCGGATCCGAGCGTGGCACGCGAAACGCCGTGGTGCGGTTGTCATAGCCCCATTTGTTGTTGACCGGAGCCGACGCCGCCTGCGTCAGCCGGCGGTAGGAATTCACATAAGGCGCGAACATCACCAGCGCGTTCGGCACATGCTTCTGCATGCCGCCGATGAAATGGAAAAAGTCTTCGGTTTCGGACCCGTCCTCCGCCGAAAAGATGTTCTGTCCGGTCTTCTTGTCGATGATCGACTGATGGATATGCATGGCGGAGCCCGGCTGCCCCTGGATCGGCTTGGCCATGAAGGTGGCGTAGATCTCGTGCTTGAGCGCCGCCTCGCGAATGGTGCGCTTGAACATGAAAACCTGGTCGGCCAGTTCGATCGGGTCGCCGTGGCGCAGATTGATCTCGAGCTGACCGGCACCCTCTTCATGGATCAGCGTGTCGATCTCCAGGCCCTGGCTTTCGGAGAAATGGTAGATGTCGTCGATCAGCTCATCGAACTCGTTGACGCCGGCGATCGAATAGCCGGCACCACCGCCGATTGCGCGCCCCGAACGGCCGACAGGCGGGGTCAGGGGATAGTCCGGATCCGGGTTCTTGCGCACGAGGTAGAATTCGATCTCGGGCGCCACCACCGGCTTCAGGCCGCGCTTGTCGTAAGCGGCAACCACGCGCTTCAGGACGTTGCGTGGCGTGAACTCGACCGAGCGGCCGTCCTGGTGGACGAGGTCGCAGATGACCGCGGCCGTCGGGTCTTCCTCCCAAGGCACTACCGTCAGCGTCGACAGATCGGGCATCAGCTTGAGGTCGCCGTCGTCCTCGGGATAGTGAAAGCCGTTGCCATCCTCGGGATAGCCGCCGGATATCGTCGTCATGAAGACGGCCGACGGCAATGCCAGCGACGTGTTGGAGGTGAATTTCTTCGACGGCATCATCTTGCCGCGCGCGACGCCGGCCTGATCAGGTGTGATGCATTCGATATCCTCGATGCCGCGCCATTCCAGCCAGGCGCTGACTTCCTTCCAGTTCTTGACGCCACGTTGGTTTTTCACGAAGGCAGGCGTACGGGCGCGTCCTCCGCGGCTCGACGGACGGACTTCCTTTTTTGCAGGCGGCATCATTCACCAGATTGGGTTGCGGATTTCGGAGTATAGCCGTGCCCCCCTATGGAAGGGAAGGGGAGCCATGGCAGGCATTCCTGTTCTGGTTGAAAATCGCGCGCCGGTCGGCTTAGGTTTAGGCGCTCCCCAGCCCGGAAGGCATCGATGCGAAACAACAGCGGACTGACCACCATCGGCTTCGATGCCGACGACACGCTCTGGCAGAACGAGCAGTTCTTCCGTATGACGGAGAAGCACTTTGCCGCCATGCTTGCCGACCATGGCGAGGCGGGACATATCTCGGCACGATTGCTGGAGGCCGAAAGGCGCAACCTTGCCGTCTATGGCTTCGGCATCAAGGGGTTCACGCTGTCGATGATCGAAACAGCGATCGAGGTCACGCAAGGCCACGTGCCGGCCTCGGTCATATCGGCAATTCTCGATGCCGGCCGCGAGATGCTGAGCCATCCGATCGAGGCCTTGCCGCATGCGCGCGAGGCTGTCGAGAAGCTTGCCGGCGCATTCCGCCTTGTGCTGATCACCAAGGGCGACCTCTTCGACCAGGAGCGCAAGCTGGCGCAATCCGGGCTGGGGGATCTGTTCGACGCGGTCGAGATCGTCAGTGACAAGAATGCCGCCACCTATGCCCGCCTCTTCAGCCGCCACGGCGATGGTCCCGCAAGAAGCATGATGGTCGGCAATTCGCTGAAATCGGACGTCGTGCCGGCCATCGAGGCCGGCGGCTGGGGTGTCCATGTGCCACATGAACTGACCTGGGTGCTGGAGCATGTCGAGGCTCCGGTTGCCGAGCCGAGGTTCCGCCTGATATCCGATCTCGGACAACTGCCCGGGCTGGTCGACAGCATCATGAACCCAGGCTGACCGTGGGCCTCAGCTATTTGTTTTTGCACAATTCCGGACGGAGAACCACCACACACTTTTGCTGGAATTACCCTACCGGCTGATCAGGCGATCGATCACCGGCTGCAACCGTTCGGGTGTAATCGGCTTGGCGACCACAACGTCGATGACGCTCGACAGGCCCAGGCTTTCCGGCGTGCCATTCTTGGTTGAAAGCAGGATCACCGGTGGAACCGGTTTGCCGGAGGCCCGACGCAACGCATCGATGCCGGACATCAGGTTGTCGCAGTCCTTGTTGTCGGCGCCGCCATCAAGGACAACGGCACCCGGAATGAGGGATCGCAAGACCTTTGCCGCCGTGTCGGGAGATTCCGAGATTGGCTTGAGCCCGGATCGCTCGACGATCTTCGAAATCACCACCCGATTGATTGGCGATCTTCCGACGACAAGCACCTGCGAGGGATCGCGGATCGTCTCGGTCCTTGAGTCGCGGGTCACCAAATTCGGGCGTTTTGGAGTCTCGCCTTCACGATTCACTGGGCACCCAAGTCAACCAAGAAGCTCGCCCCCATTTCAATGCAGAGTTGAAATCTGGAGCGCAATTGGCGTGAGATCGCGGCCCATGTCAAGTTGAAATAAAAGAGCTTGGAACCGACCCCCGGGGCAGCGAATTCAAGCAACGCGACTGTACTGACCTGTCCACGCGATGCGTTGCGTAAAAAGAAAATTCACCTGCGCAGAGACTGCGCAGGTGAAGGGCGGGTTGAGCGGATTTCGGTCAGCCTTGGCTCTGCTGCGTGACGATAACCGGGATCAGCAAGTCACCCCAGTTGCCGTCACCGCCGTGATGCCGTGCCGAGCGCACGAGCTCGACCGAGACGCCTGCCTCGACCGCCTTCATCACGGACTGGTTGAGGCGGTGCAGATCGTTGGCCAGCATGCGGATCGTCGCTTGCTGGTCGACGCTCATCGTGGTGGACTGCTCTTCGGCGCGTTCCTTGACGCGGCTTATCGATGCCATTGTTCTTCTCCTGTATCTCAGCCCTGCTGGGCGTTTCCTCGGTGTTCTCTTTCGCTATTCGGCGGCCGGCTTGAATTGCGCGTGCTCGGTCGATTCATGCATGGCGGTGGTCGACGACTGGCCGCCGGTGATCGCCATCGAGACGGCGTCGAAGTAGCCGGTGCCGACCTCGCGCTGATGCTTGGTCGCGGTGTAGCCGTTGGCTTCGGCGGCGAACTCCGCTTCCTGCAACTCGGAATAGGCCGCCATCTGTCGCGCCTTGTAGCCACAGGCGAGTTCGAACATGCCGTAGTTGAGCTGGTGGAAGCCGGCGAGCGTGATGAACTGGAACTTGTAGCCCATGCTGCCGAGCTCCTTCTGGAACTTGGCGATCGTCGCGTCGTCGAGATTCTTCTTCCAGTTGAACGATGGCGAGCAATTGTAGGCAAGCAGCTTGTCCGGGTGATGCTTGCGCACGCCCTCGGCGAATTTCTTGGCCTGCGCCAGGTCTGGCTTCGAGGTCTCGCACCAGATCAGGTCCGCGTGAGGCGCATAGGCGATGGCGCGGGCGATGCAGGGCTCGATGCCGTTCCTGACATGATAGAAGCCTTCCACGGTGCGCCCGGCGCCGTAGTCGACGAAAGGCTGGTCGCGTTCGTCGATGTCGGAGGTCAGCAGCTTGGCGGCTTCCGCATCGGTGCGCGCGACGACCAGGGTCGGCGTGCCCATCACGTCCGCTGCCAGGCGCGCGGCGTTGAGGTTGCGGATATGCGCCGCCGTCGGGATCAGCACCTTGCCGCCGAGATGGCCGCACTTCTTTTCCGATGCCAGCTGATCCTCGTAGTGAACGCCGGCAGCGCCCGCCTCGATGAATGCCTTCATGATCTCGAAGGCGTTGAGCGGCCCGCCGAAGCCGGCTTCCGCATCGGCGACAATCGGCGCGAACCAGGTGTCGACTGAAAGCCCGTTGCCTTCGGAGGTTTCGATCTGGTCGGCGCGCTGCAGCGTGCGGTTGATGCGCTTGACCAGTTCCGGTGCCGCATTGGCCGGATAAAGCGACTGGTCAGGATACATCGCCGAGGCGGTGTTGGCGTCGGCGGCAACCTGCCAGCCCGACAGGTAGATCGCCTTCAGTCCGGCGCGCACCTGCTGCATCGCCTGGTTGCCGGACATGGCGCCGAGCGCGTTGACGAAGTCCTCCTCGTGGATGAGCTTCCACAGCCGGTTGGCGCCCATTTCGGCGAGGCTCTGGCGGATCTGCACCGAACCGCGCAGCCGCTTCACATCCTCCGGCGAATAGGGGCGTTCAATGCCGTCGAAGCGACCTTCCGGCGCCGATGGGACGAGGTTGTAAAAATCAGTCATTGGTCACTCCGAAGGATTGCTGCGATGTGTCCGGGCGCCAGTTGTCTGGGCCTCGGGATGTGACTGAATTTACATTGCGGCGCGAAATGAGCCAGAGAATTCAAAGAAAACGGCCGAATATAAGGGAAAACCTGTGTTGTGTTTGACAGGGAGCTGCTGTAAATCTGTCATTGTTGTAAAAGGGCGACGGAGCGAAATTGCCGCGAAAGTCGTGTAAATTCCTGTCAAGGGCAGTCGATGGCTGATCAGAAGATATTCGCTGGGCCGCGCATCCGCCGCATCCGCAACGCCAAGGGCCTGACCCAGACGGCGATGGCCGAGGGGCTCGGCATCTCGCCGTCCTATCTCAACCTGATCGAGCGCAACCAGCGGCCTTTGACCGTGCAGCTGATCCTCAAGCTGGCGTCCGTCTACAAGGTCGATCCGCACGAACTGCAGGGCGAGGCAAGGGGGTCTGTCGCCGCCCTGAAGGAAGTGTTCACCGATCCCCTTTTGGTTGGCGAATTGCCGGGCGATCAGGAACTGATCGAGCTTGCCGAGGCGGCGCCCAATGCGTCGGCGGCTGTGATAAAGCTGTTTCGTGCCTATCGCGAACAGGCCGACCGCCTGTCCGACCTCAACGAGTTGCTGGCGCGCGAGGGGCGGGCGACGGCGCTTTCCGGTGCCCGCCTGCCGATCGACGAGGTGCACGAGATATTCGAGCGGCGGCCGAACCATTTCGCGGCGCTTGAAGAAGAAGCCGCGGCGTTCACCTCAGTGCTCGATCCCGGTGACGACCTGTTCGGTGCGCTGAAGGCCTGGCTGAAGCGCGAATACGGCATCGTGGTCAAGGTGCTGCCTGTCGCCACCATGCCGAACTGGCGCCGTCGCTATGATCGCCATTCGCAGCGCCTGTTCCTGTCCGAACGCCTGTCGCCGTTCGACCAGCTGCGCGAGGTCGCGATGGAAGCCTGCCTGATCCGCATGACGGTCGCGGTCGCCGGCGAGATCCAGGCGCTCAAGCTGAGCACGGACGAGGCCCGCCGCCTCGCCCGCTTCGAACTTGGCCGCTATGCGGCGCATGCGCTGATGATGCCCTACCAGGCCTTCCATGCGGCTGCCGTGCGCGCCCACTACGACATCGACGTCCTGCGTTCGCGTTTCGGCGTCTCCTTCGAGCAGGCGGCGAACCGGCTGACCATGCTGCAGCGGCAAGGCGCGCTCGGGGTGCCGTTCTTCATGCTGGAGGTCGACAATGCCGGCAACCGCTTTCGCAAGGCCGGTAGCCAGGGCTTTCCGCAAAGCCGCTTCGGCGGCGGCTGTCCCAAGCTCCCCGTGCACGTCGCCTTCACCCAGCCCGGCCAGATTTTCGTCGAGGCGGTGGAACTGCCCGACGGCGCCGAGTTCCTGTGCATTGCCCGCACGCTGGAGGGACCGCAAGGCGCCTTCTCCGAGCGTCCGCGCCGCACGGCGCTGCTGCTCGGTTGCGACATCGGCTTTCGTGACGACATCGTCTACGGCGCGGCACTTCCCGGCGCGGCAACCACCGCAAAGGTCGGCAACGTTGCGGCGACGCCGGTCGGACCTGCCTGCCGGCTTTGCGAGCGTGTCGGCTGTCTGGCGCGCGCCGAACCGCCGGTGACCCGTCCGCTCGGCCTCGACGAGATGGTGACGGGCTTGAGTGCCTTCGACTTTCAGTGACGCTGTGGCAAGGTGCCACAATTATCGCCGGTCTCTGGCTCACCCCTGGCCTTCGCCTTTGCGTTACGCGAACAGGGTACTTTTCTGTCGTCCCTTGCGCATCGTCCCGTCCACAAAAGCTCGACAGTCGCGCCCATGACCGACACAGCATCATCGCCGAGCCTTGTTTCATCGCCCGCCCCGCAGCGGGAGGAGCGGATCGGCTTCCTGCTGGTGTTCCTGTCGGCGCTGATGTGGAGTTTTGGCGGCACCATCGCCCGCTTCATCAGCGTCGACGACAGCTGGACCGTGGTGTTCTGGCGCTCCGTGTGGGCTGCCGCCTTCCTGCTCTGCTTCATGGTCTGGCGCGACGGCTGGCGCGGCACGCTGAAATTGTTCCGCGACATGGGCCTTCCAGGCCTTGCCGTGGGGTTCTGCTTCGCCACCGCATCGACCGCGTTCGTCGTGGCGCTTGCCTACACCACCGTCGCCAACATCCTGTTGATGCAGGCCGGCGTGCCGCTTCTGGCGGCGCTCTTTGCCTGGGCATTGTTTCGCGAAAGGGTGACTGTTTCGACCTGGCTGGCAATTGCCGCCGTCATCGCAGGCGTCGCCATCATGGTGTCGGAATCCCTTGACGGCGCCGTCTCGCCGATCGGCGACGGGCTGGCGCTGCTGATCGCGTTCATGTTCTCGATCGCCACCGTCATCACGCGGCGGTTTTCCAGCGTGCGCATGACGCCGGCGACCTGTCTCGGCACGATCCTGGCGGCGGGCTTTGCCGCCTCGCGGGCCTCGACCTTTACTGTATCGGCCGGCGACATGGGCTTTCTCTTCGCCTTCGGCGTGGTCAATCTCGGCCTCGGCCTCGCCTTCTTCGCCACCGGCGCACGGCTGATCCCGGCGGCCATCGCGGCGCTGCTCGGCACGTTCGAGCCGATCCTCGGGCCGATATGGGTCTGGCTCATTCATTCCGAGGTGCCATCCGGGCGCACCATCATTGGCGGCGCGGTGGTGGTCACGGCGCTGCTCGTCCATATCGGGCTCGAGTTCAAGCGCCAGACACGGCCCCAGCGCGCGGGGGTCACCGGGGTGCCATCGCCTAATTGACGCGGCCTGCAGCTTTGCCATTGACAACGTCGTTGCCGCGCGGGCAGGCTGGGAATACGGCAACAACAAGACAGGCGTATCTTGCCAAGTCTCCATGCCGGTCAGATCGAGACCGGACCACATCGTCGTATCTCTGCCCACGCCACGGCGAAAGCCTCTGACGGCATCGGCACGCCACCCAGGCCGAGACAGGGACACGGAGCCATCACCTGCCGCGCATCGAACCACCCCCATGGTGCCGGCAGTTCGCGCTTGTCGCCCCCTGGAAAGCCCAATAGTCTGAAACAAATGCCCGGTCGCGCGGGGTCCGCGACGAGCCGGCGAAGGAACACTCATCAAAGGAGAATAGCATGATCCGCAAAGCGCTCTGGCTTTCGGCGACCTCGGCATTTCTGACACTCTTCGCTGTCGGTAGTCACGCGGAGGACCGTGTCGTCAACGTCTTCAACTGGTCGGATTACATCGACAGCTCGATCATCGACGATTTCACCAAGGCAACCGGCATCAAGGTCGTCTACGACACCTTCGATTCCAACGAAATCCTTGAAACCAAGCTGCTCGCCGGCGGCAGCGGCTACGACGTCGTCGTGCCCAGCGGCAACTTCCTCGCGCGCCAGATCCAGGCCGGCGTGTTCCAGAAGCTAGACAAGTCGAAACTGCCGAACATTTCCAACATGTGGGACACGGTTTCGGAGCGAACCGCCAAATACGACCCCGGCAACGAATACTCGATCAACTACATGTGGGGCACGGTTGGTATCGGCTACAACATCAAGAAAGTGCAGACAGCGCTCGGCACCGACAAGATCGACAGCTGGGACGTGTTCTTCAATCCCGACAGCCTGGCCAAGTTGAAGGACTGCGGCGTCTACGTGCTGGACTCGCCTGCCGACATCATTCCGGCGGCATTGAAATATCTCGGCCTCGACCCGAACAGCACCTCGCCCGACGATATCGCCAAGGCCGAGGAGGCCTTGCTGAAGGTCCGGCCTTACATCAGAAAGTTCCATTCTTCCGAATACATCAACGCACTTGCCAACGGTGATATCTGCCTGGCGGTCGGCTGGTCGGGTGACGTCTTCCAGGCCCGCAACCGCGCGGTCGAGGCCAAGCAGGGCGTCGAGATCGGCTATTCCGTGCCGAAGGAAGGCGCGCAGATGTGGTTCGATCAGATGGCGATCCCTGCCGATGCGCCACATGTCGCCGAGGCGCTCGAGTTCATCAACTACATGATGAAGCCGGAAGTTATCGCCAAATCGTCGAACTACGTGCTTTACGCAAACGGCAACAAGGCCTCGCAGCAATTCATCGACAAGGCACTGTTGGATGATCCTTCGGTTTATCCCGATGCCGAGACCATAAAGAAGCTCTATACGGTCTCTCCCTACGACCCCAAGACCCAGCGCGTCATCACACGCACCTGGACCAAGATCGTCACTGGCCAGTAGGCAATCCGACACGGTCCCGGCAGCCCCCTGCCGGGACCGATTCTTTTCCGGGGCAAGAAGCAAGAACCAGGACGGAGTGGGACATGAAATCGCTTGGCAGCATCCGCAGGGATTTCGCGCCATGGAATGATCCGAACGCCAAGCCATACATCCAGTTCGACAACGTCACCAAGAAGTTCGGGGACTTCACCGCCGTCAACAATCTGTCGCTGACCATCTTCGAGCGCGAGTTTTTCGCTTTGCTCGGTGCCTCCGGTTGCGGAAAATCGACGCTGCTGCGCATGCTCGCCGGCTTCGAGGAACCGACGTCCGGCCGCATCCTGCTCGATGGCCAGGATTTGCGCGGCATCCCGCCCTATCGGCGGCCGGTCAACATGATGTTCCAGTCCTATGCCCTGTTTCCGCATATGACCGTCGAGAAGAACATCGCCTTTGGCCTCAAGCAGGAAGGCATGTCCGCGCCCGATATCGAAAAGCGCGTCGCCGAAATGCTCAGGCTGGTCAAGCTAGAGCAGTTCGCCAAGCGCAAGCCGCATCAACTGTCCGGCGGACAGCGCCAGCGTGTCGCGCTTGCCCGCTCGGTCGCCAAGCGGCCGAAGGTGCTGCTGCTCGATGAGCCGCTTGGCGCTCTCGACAAGAAGCTGCGCGAGGAAACGCAGTTCGAACTGATGGACCTGCAGCAGAATCTCGGCCTGACCTTCGTCGTCGTCACCCACGACCAGGAGGAAGCCATGACCATGGCCGATCGCATCGCCATCATCGACAAGGGCGAGGTGATGCAGGTGGCAACGCCGGCCGAAGTTTATGAAGCCCCGACCTCGCGCTTTGTCGCCCACTTCGTCGGCAACGTGAACATGTTCGAGGGCAAGGTTGCCGAGCGGACGGCAAAGACAACGCGCATCGCCGGCGCCAGCGGAGCCCAGATCGTCGTCGACAACGCCGTCGACACCGCCCCGGGCGCCGACATCGTCTTCGCCATCCGGCCGGAGAAGATCAAGATTTCGTCCAAGAAGCCGGTCGATGCCGTCAATGCGCTGGAGGGCGAAGTCTACGACATCGCCTATCTCGGCGACATGACCGTCTACCACGTCAGGCTCGACGACGGGCAGATGGTGCGGGCGAGCACGATGAACGCGGCACGCATCACCGAGGATCCGCTGAGCTGGAACGACCGGGCCTGGGTTTCTTTCCGGCCCGACGCCGGCGTCGTGCTGACGCGATAGGGGGCGATCATGTCGAACGCCGCCGTTACCGCCGCATCAGCCTCCCCGGCAACCAGTGCCGGAAAATCCATTCTGGCCAGGTTGGGGGCGGCCTTCGTCGGCCGTCTGGTCATCATCATCCCCTATGTCTGGCTGCTGTTCTTCTTTCTCATCCCCTTCATCATCGTCTTCAAGATTTCGCTGTCGCAGACGGCGATCGCCATGCCGCCCTATACACCGGTGCTTGATTTCAGTGGCGGCATTTCCGGTTTCTTCGGCCAGCTGAGGCAGCTCAGCATCGATAACTACGTGTGGTTGACGCAGGACGCGTTGTATTTCAATGCCTATGTGACAAGCCTTATCATTGCCGCGATCTCGACAGTCCTGACGCTGCTCGTCGGCTACCCAATCGCCTATGGCATGGCGCGCGCCCCGGCCACCATCCGCCCGACCTTGCTGATGCTTGTCATCCTGCCGTTCTGGACCTCGTTCCTGATCCGGGTCTATGCCTGGATCGGTATCCTCAAGCCCGAGGGCCTGCTCAACCAGCTGCTGCTCGCCACCGGCATCATCAGCCAGCCGCTGATCATCCTCAACACCTATACGGCGATCTTCATCGGCATCGTCTATTCCTACCTGCCCTTCATGGTGCTGCCGCTCTATTCGTCGCTCGAAAAGATGGATTATTCGCTGATCGAGGCGGCCAAGGATCTTGGCTGTCCGCCGACCAGCGCGTTCTGGAAGATCACCTTCCCGCTGTCACTGCCCGGCGTCATCGCCGGCTGTCTGCTGGTGTTCATCCCTGCCGTCGGCGAGTTCGTCATTCCCGACCTGCTTGGTGGATCGCAGACGCTGATGATCGGCAAGACGCTGTGGAACGAGTTCTTCGCCAATCGCGACTGGCCGGTGTCGTCGGCCGTTGCCGTCATCCTTTTGCTGTTGCTGACCGTGCCGATCATGCTCTTCCAGCAAGCCCAGGCACGTGCCCAGGAGCAGGACAAATGAACACCACCTGGAGCCGCTTCAACGTCACCTCGATCGTGCTGGGCTTTGCCTTTCTGTACCTGCCGATCGTCCTGCTTATCGTCTTTTCTTTCAACGAGTCGAAACTGGTCACCGTCTGGGGCGGCTTCTCGACCAAATGGTACGTGTCGCTGTTCCACAACCAGGGCCTGATGGACGCCACCTGGGTCACGGCACGCGTCGGCGTCATTTCGGCCACGGTGGCGACCGTGCTCGGCACGCTGGCGGCGCTGACCTTGACGCGCTACACGCGGTTCAGGGGCAGGGTGCTGTTTTCCGGCATGGTTTTTGCGCCGCTGGTCATGCCGGAAGTCATCACCGGCCTGTCGCTGCTGCTGCTCTTCGTGGCCGTCGGTCTCGACCGCGGCTTCCTCACCGTCACGCTCGCCCACATCACCTTGACCATGTGCTTCGTCGCCGTCGTCGTGCAGTCGCGCCTGATCAGCTTCGACCGCTCGCTGGAAGAAGCCGCGATGGATCTTGGCGCAACGCCGGTGAAGACCTTCTTCCAGATCACGCTGCCCGTCATCATGCCGGCGATCGTGTCCGGCTGGATGCTGGCCTTTACGCTTTCGCTCGACGATCTGGTCATCGCCAGCTTCACCTCCGGGCCTGGGGCCACCACGCTGCCGATGAAGATCTACAGCCAGGTCCGCCTCGGCGTGACGCCGGAGATCAACGCCGCCTGCACCATCCTGATCGCCGTTGTCGCGGTCGGCGTCATCATCGCTTCGATCGCCAACAAGCGGCGCGAGGTGCAGCGTCAGCTCGACGAACAGGCCGCGCAACGCGGGTGATGCGGTCTATTCCCCCGAAACGCCGCGGCTGATCGGGGAAATGAACGGCGTGCTCCAGGTCCCGCCGACAAAGAACGATGACTGGTTGGGGCCTTGCTGGCCGTTGGTCTGCCCTGCCGCCTGGTCCGCCTGAATGACACCGCCGGACAGGGCCAGTCCCCGTCCCGCGTAGGACGCGATCCCGGACAGCCAGATCTTGTGCTTCGCCGAATTGGCTTCGGCCTTGTCGATCCGCGCCACGCCTTTCGAAATGCTGGCCTTGATCTCGGCGCCGTCGATCGGCAGCGTTCCGTCGGAGACGTCGTCGAGCGCGAAGAAGCCGCCTTGTTCGGTGTGCTTGAGGAAGGCCGGCAGATTGAACCTGCTCAACGCACCGGGTCCGAAGGTTGCCGTGACCGAGCCGTCGGCATTGTCGAAGATGGAGTCCCAGGTTCTGCCGGGTCCCTTTAGGATGACCGAGACGGTTCCCGTGCCGACCGGCACCAGCCGCGTCATCCCCGCCGCGGTGGCGAAAGCACCGCCGTCTATGTCGGAGGCCAGCAGCCGGATCTCGACCTGCGTGCCTTCCGGTTTGCGGTCGAAACGAAGGCTGCTCTGGATGTTGCCGCCGAAGGCCGATGCATCGGAGATATCGAAGACGGAAAGTCCGTCCTTGACCTGGGCGGTGGCGGCGACGTCGGCGAGCTGAATGGTGCCCGCCGTGGCGTGCGCCGCCGACAATCTGAGATCAAGGTTGATCCGGTCGGCGAAACTTGTGTCGATTTCGGCCGGGCCGGTCCCTGCGGTTGGCGCCAGCGGCGTGAAGGCGGACAGGAACGACCTGAGGTCCAGTGTATCGAAGGCGAGCGTGCCGGAGATCACCGGTTGTGCCTCGCCGAGCGAGAGGTCCAGCGCCCCCATCCCCGGATTGTTGTCCAGGGAGATCGCGGTGTTATCGAACTTGACGCGCCCGGCCGTCGCCGTGACCTTGCTCGAAATGCTGACGGAGCCGATCGCGGCGCCCGGAGCGATGCCGGCCTGCGCCCATTCCAGAACCCGGCGCAAGGACGGCGCCGAGAACTTCGCCTGACCATCGAAATAGGCGTTTTCGGACATGCTGGCGGTGCCGTCGAAAGAGAAGGTCGCGGGCGCTGCCTTGAAGGACAGCGTGAGCGGTGCCGTGCCGCCGGCAAACAGCACCAGCGGCTTCGCCGAGGCAACGTCCAGGGCGACGCTTTCGCCGCGCCAGATCCCGGTCGCCGACAGCGTCGCATTGCTGTTCATCGCCGCCCAGGTCGCCTGGCCGGTCAGGCTGCTCAGCACCTCGACATCCTTGCCGCCGACGGAAGCCACCATGCGGCCGTCACGGAACTCCACCGTGCCGAAAGTGTCGGCCGGCAGCTTGTCCAGGTCCGGCTTGGCGGGGTCGGCATTGACCACGCCGCGCGCCGTGTCGATGGAACGCGCAATGCGTCCACCGGTCGGGACGGCGGGCAGGAAGAGGCCGGTCGCCATACGCTGGACCCGGATCGTCGGCCGCACCAGCCGCGCCGTCGAAAACACCACATCGCCACGCAGTGCCGCCATCGCGGAGAGATCGACCTCGACCCGTTCGGCCTCGACGACCGGCGGTGCGTCGGTGTCCGTCCATTGCGAAAGCGTCACATCGGTCAGGATCGCCCGGAAATTCGGCCAGACCTCGATGCGCGGCGAGCCTTCGATGGCGACCCGGAAGCCGCTCCACGCACTCATTTCCCAGGCGATGCGGTCGCGCACGATACGGGTGGAAGCGATCAGCGGCAGGGCGGCGACGATCAGCGCGATGACGATCACGGCGGTGCCGATCGCCCATACGCCGCGCCGGATCAAAGGGGATGGCATCTCGCCTCGTATGCTTTCATTCCGACAAAATCGCCTGACGGGTGTAACCCCAGTCGTCACTACGACTTAGGGCTGACGCATTTCAAGTCTTTATGGCCCGGCGATGGCATTTGCGCACATCTCGCCGTATCGGCCGAACAAAATCTTGCACAAAATCTTGCTCTGCTGCGCTGCGATATGCATAAGCGATGCAGCCTGATGCATGTGGCCCAAAGCCTGCGCCGAGAGGGTTCGCGGCGGTTTTGGGACAGCGGCGTGCATAAGCAGAGTTTAAAGCGTGTTGCATGGATTCTCTCGGACGCGACACGCTTTAAGGAGGAACGATCATGGCTGCCGACGCCCCGCTCTGGACCCCGACGCAAGACCAGATTGACGCCGCGCCGCTGACCGCTTTCATGAAGGCCGCCATGGCGAAAGCCGGCTTGCCCTTCCCCTCCTACGCCGACCTTCACCGCTGGTCGGTCGACGATCGCGAGGCATTCTGGAGCCTGCTGTGGGATTTCTGCGGCATTGTCGGCGACAAGGGTGAGCTCGTGCTCGTCGACGGCGACAAGATGCCCGGCGCCTCCTTCTTCCCTGACGCAACGCTGAACTTCGCCGAGAACCTGTTGAAGAAGACCGGGCCTGGTGACGCAATCGTCTTTCGCGGCGAGGACAAGGTCGAACGCCGGCTGTCGTGGAACGAGTTGCATGCGCTGACCTCGCGTTTGCAGCAGCTTTTCCTGTCGCTCAAGGTGAAAAAAGGTGATCGCATCGCGGCGATGATGCCCAACATGCCGGAGACGGTTGCCGCCATGCTGGCCGCCGCCTCGATTGGCGCCGTCTGGTCGTCCTGCTCTCCCGATTTCGGCGAGCAGGGCGTGCTCGACCGGTTCGGTCAGATCGAGCCTGTCATCTTCATCGCGCCCGACGGCTACTGGTACAATGGCAAGGCGATCGAGGTCGCCGACAAGATCGCCGCGGTTGCGGCCAAGCTTGGCACGGTCCGCAAGGTTCTGGTCGTCGACTATCTCGGCACCTCGACCGATGTTGCCGCAACCATCGACAAGGCGGTGGCGCTGGAAGAGGCACTGTCGCCGTTTGCCGCCAGGCCCGTCGGCTTCGAGCGGCTGCCGTTCGCGCACCCGCTCTACATCCTGTTTTCTTCCGGAACGACCGGCATTCCCAAATGCATCGTCCATTCGGCCGGCGGAACGCTGATCCAGCATGTCAAGGAACACCGGCTGCATGCCGGGCTGATCGAGGGCGACCGCTTCTTCTACTTCACCACCTGCGGCTGGATGATGTGGAACTGGCTGGTGTCGGGCCTCGCTTCAGGCACCACGCTGCTACTCTACGATGGCTCGCCCTTCTATCCCGACGGCAATGTGCTGTTCGACTTCGCCGATGCCGAGAAGATGACCTTTTTCGGCACCTCGGCCAAATTCATCGATTCCGTGCGCAAGGCCGGTCTCGAGCCGATCCGCACGCATGATCTGTCGACCGTGCGTGCGATTTCCTCCACCGGCTCGCCGCTGTCGCCGGAGGGTTTCCGCTTCGTCTATGACGGCATCAAGAAGGATGTCCACCTGGCCTCGGTCTCCGGCGGCACCGACATCGTCTCCTGCTTCGTGCTCGGCGTGCCGACGCAACCGGTGTGGACCGGCGAGATCCAGGGTCCCGGCCTCGGCCTCGCCGTCGATGTCTGGGATGACGACGGCAAGCCCGTCAGGCAGCAGAAGGGCGAACTGGTCTGCACCAGGGCCTTTCCGGCGATGCCGATCGGCTTCTGGAACGACCCTGAGGGCAAGAAGTACCAGGCGGCCTATTTCGAGCGCTTCGACAATGTCTGGTGTCACGGCGATTTCGCCGAATGGACCGACCATGGCGGCCTGATCATCCACGGCCGTTCCGATGCCACGCTCAATCCGGGCGGCGTGCGCATCGGCACGGCGGAGATCTACAATCAGGTCGAACAGATACCCGAGATTCTGGAGGCGCTGTGTATCGGCCAGGATTTCGACAATGACGTACGCGTCGTGCTGTTCGTGCGGCTGGCCGCGGGCGTGCGGCTCGACGCGGATCTGGAAAAAAGCATACGGGCGAAAATCCGCACGGGGGCGAGCCCCCGCCACGTGCCGGCCAGGATCGTCGCCGTTACCGACATCCCGCGTACCAAATCAGGCAAGATCACCGAGCTGGCGGTGCGCGACGTGGTGCATGGCCGCGCCATCAAGAACAAGGAGGCGCTGGCCAATCCCGAAGCGCTGGAGCTGTTCAAGAACCTGCCACAGCTGGCCGAGTGACCGGGCAGGCGTCATGGTTAACGAAATCTGTCGTTGGAATTTACCTAGATTTCATGAGTGGTACACATTCGTAAACTTTTCGCCGCGCCGGTAAGGAGTTGTTAAGGCCCGGCGTCGATAGTCGCATGTAACTTGAGGGAGAAATCCCGTTCCTCCACATCCCCGGAGGATCTGAATTCGCTCAAGCCCCCGTTGTGACAGCAATCCCATCTCTTAAGGCGTCCTTTGGGCGCCTTTTCTTTTGCCGGGGCAATTCCGGGAAAGTGCGAAACGGTCTTCCGTCCGGAATTGCGTGGGCGCGGTTATTCCGCGAGCACGCGGGTCGACGGAAACGCGACCTCGACCAGGGTGCCTTCCCCCGGCGTCGAATTGATGGTGAACCGGGCGCGGTTGGCCTCCACCATCGCCTTGGTCAGCGGCAATCCAAGCCCGGTTCCGTCGCCGCGTCCGCGCTTCAGGGCGTTGATCTGCTTGAACGGCTTCAGTGCCTGCTCGATCTCGGCCTGGCTCATGCCGATGCCGGTGTCGCGCACCCGCATGACGACGTCGCCCGACGTCTCATAGGCGGTCGAGACGATCACCTGGCCGCCAGCCTGGGTGTAACGGATGGCATTCGACAGGATGTTGAGCGCGATCTGGCGCACGCTGCGCAGGTCCGCCACCACTTCCGGCAGCCGCGAAGCGAAGCTGGAGCGGATGATGACACGTTCGCGATTGGCCTGCGGCTGCATCATTGCCACCGTCTCGGCCAGCGTGTCGTTGAGCGACACCGCCTCGTAAGCCATCTCCTGCTGGCCGGCCTCGATTTTCGAGATGTCGAGCAGGTCGTTGACAAGGTCGAGCACATGATTGCCCGAGCGGTTAATGTCGCGCAGATAGTCGCGGTAGCGGTCGTTGGCGACAGGGCCGAACTTCTCGTCGACCATCAATTCGGAAAACCCGATGATGGCATTGAGCGGCGTGCGGATTTCGTGGCTGATGCGAGCCAGGAAATCGGTCTTCTGCGACGACGCGCGTTCGGCCACCGCGCGTGCCTGCGTGAGGTCCTCTTCGGCCCGCTTCCACTGCGTGATGTCGCGCACGACGGCGCAGAAGCCGCTGTCGCTGGGCAGCCGGCCGATGGTCATGAACAGCGGAATGAAGCGCCCTTGCGCCTCGCGCCCGATCACCTCGCGGCCGTCATTCATCACACTCGCCACGCCGGGCTCGGACAGTCCGTTGAGATAGTCGCGCGCCGCGCGCTGGCTTTCGATGGCAAACAGCGAGGCGAACGGCTTGCCGGTCACCTCGTCGCTGTCGAAGCCGAACAGCGCTTCGGCCGGACGGCTGATCGAGCGGATGGTGCCGTCGCGAGCGATAAGCACGACGCCGTCGGTCGCGGTGTCGATGATGGTGCGCATCTCGGCGATGCGTGCCTTGAGCTCCGAAACGTCCGGCTGTGTCTGCTCGTCGCCAACGGCATGCAGGGCCGCCGGCGTGTCATCCTCGCCGGAGCGGCGCACGACCAGCATCAGCGCCTTGCCGTCGCGCCAGGGAACCGAGCGCAGGATGGCCTCGATCGGGAATTCCTGTCCGCCACGGGTCTTCAGCCGAAGCGCGCGATCGGTGCCGTCGGAAGCGCCGTCGTCGGCGTAGGGGTCGGCAAACAGTGCGCCGAGGCCACCAGCATCCGCCAGGTCATCGAGCGCCTCGTAGCCGGTCAGGTCGAGGAATTCCTCGTTCGCATAGTGCAGCTGATCGCCCGAATGGATCAGCAGCGGCACCGGCAACTTGCTGAGAAGCGAGGTATCAGGGTCCCGGTTTTCATCCCCGGCCGAAAACGCCGACGGCACGAACCCTTCGACCTTGAGCGGCGGCACCTGCAGGCGTGGCCGCTCGACGCGTGCCTCCAGGGCATCGCTCGCGTTGTCAGTCTCGTCGGCGGACGCAACGGCCGGTTTGTCAGGCGAGGCGGCGTCCTCGTCGGACTGCGCCCAATCCTCATTGTCCTCGGCGTCGCGAAAATCCGCCGACGTCATGCTGTCGTCGTCCGCTGCCGGGCCGTTCACCTGTGGTGTGCCGCCGGCCGCCGGTTGCGCTTCAGTGTCGCGAGCCCCGGCTTTGGCTGGACCCGCCTTCTCTTCCGCGGATACCGGCTCATCGTCGCTGTTGTCGGCGACATAGGTCGGTTCATCGTCGCGGTCGGCAAGGTCGAGCAGCGAGCCCGAAGGATTGGACCGGACTGTTTCCTCTCCCGCCGTCTCATCTGGATGTGCGCCGTCGAGCCGTGCCAGATCCTTTTCGTCCTCGGCATCGATATCGGCGGGCTCGGCTGCGCTTGCCTCGTCCGCGGCGTCAGTCGCCGGCTCGAGGTCCGCATCCACTGGTCCAGCATTCGGGGCGGCGGCGTCCTCTATGGGACCACCATCTTGCGTCGACAGGCTCGTGCCGGCCGCTTCGGATGGCAGCTCCGCTTGCCCTGCCGGCCCAGGCTTTTCGGCTTCCGGCGGTTCGACCGGGGAACTGTCCTTCTTCAGCCGTTCGCCGATCTCGCGGAACGCACTGCGTTCGAGTGTCGACAGGCCCTTGTCGTTGGCTGGCTGGCGATGTTCGGCCAGCCGGATCACCTTGTCGGCAAAGCGCCGTTCTGGTTTCGGCACGATGGTCAGCGCCGGCACCTCGCCCTTGAAGGGATCCGATGCCCTCGGCTCTTCAGCTTTCGGCGCCTCCGGCGCGGATTTGACGGCTTCCGGCGCCGCCGGCGTCTGGCCATTGGGAACGAGCGCCATGCCGATGGCCTCGGGATCGACGACCGCGTCGCCGGTGCGGGCAACGCCGAAGCCGCGGAAACCCTCGAAGGCACGGCTGCGGCCATAGACGGGCAGGGCGGCCAGGTCGACAGGGATCTTGAGATCGGTGCCGACGACCGGCCAAAGCACGGAGCGTCCGGACCAGGTGTCGCGCCGCTCCAGCAGACCGGCGATCTCGCCGGAGGCATCGAGGCCGAAGGCTGCAGCGACATCCTTGAAACGCCGGCCGATGACGTCGGCTGCGGGCTTGCCGACGATCTCGGCGAATTCCGGCGACAGCGCGCTGAACTTGCCGTCGGCATCGGTGCGCCAGACGAAGCGTATCGGCGCCGCGGTGCGGTCTATCGCCGGGGCGGCCGGGGTCGCGATCGGCGAGGGGGCTTGGACATCATTCCGTCTCGTGCTTTCCTCGGGGCGCTCCGGGACGGCCGATCCAGCCGGCGCTTTGGGTTCGGGCGCGGCCGGTTGGCGCGCCTGTTGCCCCTCGTCCTCGTCGGTGTTGAAGTACCAATGATCGTGTTGCGCCGGCGTGCTCCCTGCCGCCGGAGCTTGCCCGGCCGCGGCGACGATCTCATGCAGTTCCGATGCCGGGACAGCTTCGGCCGGTTGCGTGGCGCCCGGTTCGTCCGTCGCTGTCTCGGTGTGCTGGCTCGGCTCCGACTGGACAACAGCGTCGCCAGCCGGCGCGGCCTCGGCAATGGGTTCGGGGCGTTCGCCGGTTGTGGTCCTTTCGTCGAGTTGGTCCTCGTCGATCACCACCAGCAGATGCCGTTCCTCGGTCAATCTTGCCAGACCAGCCGGAAAGGACGCCGTGCGGCCGGGAACGAGGCGCTTGACGATGCGGTCGCTCTCCGCTGCGACGTCAGCGACGAGCGCAGTCAGCGTCCCGGGCAAGATGCCCAGGGCCGAAAACCCTTCCGATGCCGCCTCGATGTTGCCCTTGGCATCGATGAAGGCGATGAAATGGCCGTCTTCGGTGAAGCCGCTGATGGCGCGAGCGGCGATCTCGCCGGCACTGCGCGAACCTGTCTGTGCCGCCGGCACCGCCAGCATGATCGCTTTCTCGGCGTCCGGCATGGTCACCGCGCTGGCCAGGAAGCCGACCGCGCGGCTGGTCATGCCGGTTGCCAGCCGCACCATGATGGCGCGGTCGCGGCCGATCTCGGGAAATCCGCTTGTCGCCATGATCTGGCGTCTGGCGATCAACGGCAACCGCGCCGAGGCACCGATGATGGCCTCGATTTCGGGATAGCCGAACACCGCCGCACCTGGCCCGTTGGCCCAGATTACCTGCTCCAGATCCTCCGACAGGATCGCGATCGCGTCGCCGGCGGCAAAGCGCTGGCGGACTGCATCGAGCACGGCGACGTCGAGGAAGGAATATTCGGACGGCATGCGCTTGGTGAACCCTCACGGAGCGGCGAATTTGCAGTTAACACTTTGTTAATAAAAGCCGGCGGCGCGAAGGTCCACAAGCCAGAACGTGCAAAGGCTGGAATTTGGGCTCTTGGTTAACGGCCCAAAAGAAATTTATGGTGCACTGCAACAAAGATATTGCAATGCACAAAAATTGCCTTTATATTGCCATCATACATGAACGAGACGGCTTTCTGTCAAAGCCGCTGCCGCTGAAAAGGATGGAAAATGTCCAGGACCAAGACCGCCGAGACCATCGAAAACGTTGAATTCCCGAGCTTCGACGCTTCCAAGGCCACCGACCAGATCCGCGCTTTCGCCGAAAAGGGCGTTGAGCAGTCGAAAGAGGCCTATGCCAAGCTGAAGACCGGTGCCGAAGAGACCCAGAAGGCTCTGGAGTCGAGCTACGAGACCGCCAAGACCGTTTCCAACGATCTGTCGCTCAAGACCATTTCCGCCCTGCGCGCCAATGCCGAGGCCGGCTTCTCGCATCTCGAAGCCCTGATCGGCGCCAAGTCGCTGTCGGAAGTCGTAGAACTGCAGACCGCGTTCCTGCGCAAGCGCGTCGAGATGACCGTCGAGCAGGCCAAGGACTTCCAGACCGTTGCCAGCAAGGCGGCCGAGGATGTCTCCAAGCCGATCAAGACAGCCTTCGAGAAGGCGATGAAGGAAATCAAGGTTGCCTAATATTTGCGCATGACCGGAAGATGCAACAAAAGGTCGCATTTTCTTAAAAACGGTCAGGTGTATGAAGGTAGCCATCAAGGAATACCCGGCGAGTGGAACCTCCTCCCTCTGCTCCCCGGGGTGACCAGCCAGCACCTCCTCCCGCTGGCTCGTAACAGGAAAAGGCCGGCACCTCCTCCCGCCGGCCTTTTTCTTTGTCCGACGAAAAGTCGACGGCGTTGTGGGGAAGCGACCTTTGCCGAGCAAAAGTCTTGAATTAAGATCCATTAGCCCGTAAGGACGCATCGCCGAACGACAGAGCGGATCACGGAGAGCGAACTTTGCACCTTGGTCTGGCTCGGCAAACGTGCCGTTGTAGCTCAGATGGTTAGAGCGCCGGATTGTGGATCCGGAGGTCGCTGGTTCGATCCCAGCCAACGGTACCATTGGCTGATTCCGTAAATCATTGATTTAATTTGAGAATGTCGCGCAAAATGCTCGAAGGAGCGCGACTCCTTCACGACGCCGCGATGCAGGCGTGGGAAGATTGGTTCACCTTAGCCGGATTTCGACCTTCGCGTGTTACCCATGGTCCGGTTTGTCCAGACTTCAATTTCCTTTTCACCGCGGTCTTGGCAGGCCAATGGCGTAGCGCTCTGCCCGGTCGAGGTTTTCCGCCAGGAATAGAACATGGCGACCTCATCGTTCTGTCCGACATCGCGTCTCTCACAAACGAGGGCTATTATATCGTCACACCAGGACGACGGATTCCCACAGTCTCCAATTTTCTAAAGTGGTGTCTGGAGCGCGTGTCGACACGGGCCAGGTGACGATCCGAAATTCGGACGCGCGCGCGAGGGCTCACCACGCCTGCTGAGGCGGACATTCGATCCTATGGCTTAGGCTCCCCGCCTTCCCTTGTGCCTCCACTCGAGGGCGGCAGTGCCGCGGAATCGACCAAGAGTCTGTTCCTGATCAGGCCCTTCGCAACTTTGCCATAACCCGACTTCGGCAATTCCGACCAGAATTCGTATCGCTTTGGCAGCTTATAGCGCGCGATTTTTCCGTCGAGCCATTCGCCGAGTTGCTGGACACTCATCCGTCCGCCTTCCGCGAATACGCACACTGCGACACCAATTTCTCCCCAGAGCGGATCGGGCACGCCGACCACCGCAACCTCCCGAATGTCAGGGTGCGCCAGCAGCTTCTCCTCGATTTCCCTTGGATAGATGTTCGAGCCGCCGGAAATATACATGTCTGACGCCCGGCCGGTAATATAGAGGAAACCGTCGCGGTCGAGATGGCCTATATCGCCGGTCCTGAACCAGCCATCGCGGAACGCATTTTCGTTTGCCTCCGGATTGTTGTAATAACCCGCGAATACTGCGGGGCCGACCACGCATATCTCACCTGTCTGTCCGGCCGGCAGTTCGACGCCTTCTGGGGTCATGATGCAGATCTGCATTCCAGTGCGTGCAAATCCGCAGGTGCCGCTCCGGGCCTCCAAGGGGCCGTCCGGCATATGCTGGCTCGGGGGCAGGACAGTGATGTTGCCGGTGACCTCACCCAGGCCGTAGTACTGAACGAGTACCGGCCCGAGCTTCTGCAGCGCGGCCGTCTGGTCGACGCGATACATTGGCGCGCCGGCATAGATGACGTAGCGAAGGCTGGAATGATCGTACCGGTCGACCGCCGGATGTTCGATCATCATCTTCAGAATAGTGGGTACCGTGAATAGGTTCGAAATACGCCAGGTCTGAACCAGCGACCAAGCTTCCTCGATGTCGAGACGGTCAGAGGAAAGCAGCACCGTCGCCGCGCCGCGCGCCACCTGCGTCAGTTGATGAACGCCGGCGCCATGCGACAACGGCGCCGCGACCAGGGAGGCGTCCGCTTCCGTGGTGCCCGGCATCAGGTCGCAAAGATGGTTGTTGACTACGAAAGTCATCTGGCCGTGAGTCAGAACAGCTGCCTTCGGCCGACCCGTGGTGCCGGACGTGAACAGGAACCAGCACGGATCATCGCGCTCGACGGCTGCCACCTCGACGCGTTGGCCCATATGGTCGTCAGCAAGCGCGTCGAAGTCAGGCCCGAACGATGCTGCGCCAATCGAAATCCAGAAGCGGATGGCCACCACACTCTCACAGGCCGCCTGATGATCCGGAAAATCCGCCGAGCAGATCATGCCGATGGCGCCGCTCACCTCAGCCTGGTATGCGACTTCTTCAGGGGTCTGTCGGAAGTTGGTTGGCACCCAGACCGCGCCAAGGCGAAAGCAGGCGAACATCGATTCGAACATCTGGTTGCAGTTCTTGGACTGAACAAGGATTCGGTCGCCTTTCTGCACCCCGAACCGGGTCTTCAGCGCATAAGCGATGGCGCAGATGCGGCGATTGAGTTCGGCCCAGGTCCACGTTCTTTCGCCCCAGATGAAGGCGATTCGGCCGGCATGCCGATCCGCTGCCTGGTCAACGAAGCCGGCCAGGTTCATGACGCGAAGTGATTTCGGCACCATCGGGCCATGGGTCATTTCACCCGCTCCAGGATCGATGCGTAGTTGGTCACGGCTGCGCCGCCCATGTTGAACACGCCAGCGATTTCGGCGCCACCGACTTGCATGCCGCCGGCTTCGCCCACAAGCTGCATGGCCGCCATGATGTGCATAGACACCCCGGTGGCCCCGAGCGGGTGTCCGCGCGCTTTCAGGCCGCCGGACGGGTTGACGGGAAGTCGGCCGGATCTATGAGCGGTGCCCTCCCGGACGATCCGCCATCCTTGCCCCTGCTCGGCAAGGCCCATCGCTTCATATTCTATGAGTTCGGCGATGGTGAAACAGTCATGCGTCTCGATGAGGTCGATGTCGGCAAGCCCAAGCTTCGCATCGGCGAGCGCTTTCGCCCATGCCCGCCGCGCGCCCGCGAATTCGGTCGGATCGCGCCTGCTCAGCGCCATGTGGTCGTTGGCATGGCTGCGGCTCCGGAAGCCGACTGCGCGGCGCAGGCTGGCGGCAGTTTGATCATCGGCGATGACCAGCGCAGCCGCTCCGTCGGACACCGGCGAACAGTCGGTACGCCGCAGCGGAGGGGCAACCAGCGGGTTGCGCTCCGAGACTTTGTTGCAGAAATCGAAGCCGAGGTCAGTGCGCATATGCGCATAAGGATTGTCCAGCGCATTGCGGTGGTTCTTTGCGGCGATGTGCGCGAGCTCTTCTGACCTGTCCCCGTAGCGACGAAAGTAGCCCTTGGCGATCTGCGCGAAGACGCCGGCAAATCCGGCCTCGGTCTCCGCTTCTTCTTTCCGGTAACACCCCGACAACAGGATATTGCCAATGTCCCTGGCGGGAAGGGCGGTCATCTTTTCCGCGCCGACAATCAGTGCGATGCGTCCACGGCCGGCTTCGACGAAATCCAGGGCGGCGTAAACAGCTGCACTGCCGGTCGCGCACGCATTTTCGTGTCGCGTGGCTGGCACTGCACAAAGCTCGGGGGTTCCCATGCCGACCAGCGCGGCCTGGAAATCTTGACGCGAGAACCCGTTGTTGTAGACGCCGACGAAAATTGCGTCGACGTCGCTTGCTGAAACGCCGGCGTGGTCAAGTGCGGGAATGGCGACCTCGGCCATCAGTGCCTCGGTGTCCGGCGCAGCGCTCCTGCCGAAAGGGGAGTGATGCCAGCCGACAATCTGCGCTTTACGCATTGCGGATAGGGCCCCGATTGACGCTCATGCGGTCGCTTTCAACGCAGTGCCGGCAGCCTCGCGCTCGAATTCGTGCAAGCCTGCCTCGAATGATGTGAGCATTTCCTCGATCTCCGCCTCGTTGATGGTAAGCGGCGGGCATATCATCAACCATTCTCCGAAAGAGCCGCCTGCGGTGCGGCGGGAAAACAGGAGCAGGCCATGATCCCGGCACAGCATCCCGATGCGCTCGGCCGCGCGCATTGCCGCCGGGAAAGGTTCCTTCGAGGAATTGTCGGCAACGATCTCGACCGCCATGTGCAGGCCTAGCCCGCGTACATCTCCGATTATGGTGGACCGCCCCTTCATTGCTTCGAGCCGTGCCTTGATGATTGCGCCAAGGCTGGTAGCCCTTGCCATCAGACCGTCGTCCTCCACGACACGCAGGACCATATCGGACGCTGCGCAACTAACGGGATTGGCGGAATAGGTATGGCCATGCTTGAAGCCGCCGGCACGCCGAACGTCGGAAACCATGTCGGCCGACGCCAGCACCGCGCCAAGCGGCGCATACGATCCGCTAACGCCCTTCGCCAGCGTGACGATATCGGGCCGGCAATCCGGCCAATGATGCCCGGCGAGAAATTTGCCTGTACGTCCTGCGCCGCTCATGATTTCATCATAGATGAGCATGACACCGTAGCGGTCGCAGACTTGGCGGACACGCGTCGAGTAGCTTGCGGGGGAGACAAGCGCGCCGGTGGAGACGCCGCCGACAGGCTCGATCATGAACGCGAGGACCGTCTCCGGCCCCTCGCGCAGGATCGTGTCCTCGAGCTGGCTCAGGCAGCGGTCGACGACATCTTCCGCAGTCTCGCCGGCAGGACGGCGGTAGATCATAGGAACGTCGACCTTCGGCATGTCGACGAACATCGGTCTGTAGGCGGCCGCATAGTCGGGGTCGCCGGTAATCCCCAGCAGGGCGGTTGTGGCACCGTGGTAGGAAGGGATGCGGCTGACGATCTTGTATCGTGAGTCCTGGCCCCGCGACACGGCGACTTGCCTGGCTAACTTGATCGCCGCCTCGTTGGCCTCGGAGCCACCGGAAACGAAGAATGCGGCGCCGTAGCCCCAGTCGCTCATGCGTTCCAGGCGGGCGGCAAGCCGTTCGTTGGGATCGTTGTCCCAGCGCATGCTGTGGGCATAGATGATCTTGCCCATCTGGTCGCGCATCGCGTCCAGAACACGGGGATGCGCGTGGCCCACATTGACGGATATGGCTCCCGACGAGCCGTCAAGCAGGCGTCGCCCGGTGCTGTCCCAGATATACACACCCTCGCCCCGAACAACTTTGGGGAACTCGACGGTTCCGTGCGGCGTGATGAAGTGTTGGTAGCGGAGGGTCATTGGACGCCTTTTCTGAAAGATCGGTTAGCCGGTCAGCGCACGGCCGGCGGCGGTGGGGCGGCCAGCAGTTTCGGGTCGGGGTCCATTCCGAACAGCATGCGATGGCGCGCGAAGGCAAGCCACTCGGCGACCACCTCGTCGTTCGATGGATCGCCGGGGAACTCCGGACCGAAAATCTCATCGATATAGATGCGTGTCATGATTTCGTCGGCGAAAGCGGTCGTCGCATGACCGACGAAGCTGTTGAAGCCTTGGGGCATTGGGCCCGGATCGTGCTTCCTGGCGATTGCCGAAAGCGCGTCCGCCCACGACGCTGTAAGCCCGAGCCACACGGCATTGGCCGCGTCGTCCTGGCGTTTCATCTGGAACAATGAGCGGAAGAGCTTCCTGCGCCGTCGGAATGTGCGGACGATCTCGACGAAAGTGGCTTTCATACCGGTGTAGAGATCTGGAAGTGTTCCACCTTCCGGCATTGCAGGGGCAATGTCCACGGCGGCGAATTCGGAAAAGACTTCCAGTGCGAGATCGCGCGTACCGTTGAAATGCACATAGAACGTTCCCACGGCAACGCCCGCCCGGCCTGTGACGGCCGCGATGGTCAGTGACGACAGATCATCTTCGGACAGGATTTCCAGCGCGGCGAGCTTCAATGCAGCTCGCGTGCGCGCGGCACGGCGCAATCCGCGCTCTCCATTGACGGCGGCCTTCAATTCGGTCGCCAGGCGGTCGCCAAGAGGAATCCGCTCAAGAGCCGAATCGTCGGCTTGAGTTGATTGGCTTCGGGGGGTGGCTGAGGGGCTCATCGATCAAACCGCAAGCAATGTGCGATCCGGCAACGCCTCGCCAACGAGGTGTTCGAAGCGGCTGGCCAGTTCGGTGAAACCGATCGCGTTCTTTTCGTCTCCCGACAGGTCCATGACGATCCGCCCGCGGTGCATCATCAGCACACGATCGGAATGTTTGAGCGCGTGGCTCAGATCGTGGGTTACCATAACAGTGGTGATGGACTGCGCGCGAACGATGTCTTCGGTAACCTCGGCGACGACCTTCGCGCGTTTCGGATCAAGCGCGGAGACATGCTCGTCCAGCAGCAGCAATCTCGGATTTCGGACGGCCGCCATGGCTACGGCGACTGCTTGCCGCTGCCCACCCGAAAGGGTTCCGGCCGCTTCCGAAAGGCGGCTTTCGATCCCCATTCCAAATTTGGCCAGCGCTTGTGTGGCCGCGTGTCGCACCGCGTCGCGGTCGTAGCGACGCAGCCCGAACGCCCGTTCTCGTCCCATGATCGCCAATGCGAAGTTCTCCTCGATACTCAGCGCGGAGAGCACGTTGTGCTCGGGGTTCTGACGCACAAGCGCGATCTTGTCGGCGCGCTTCCAAGACGGCTGTTCGCCGACGTCCTGATGGTCGAGTTGCAGCACCCCCTCATCGAGCAACAGCGTGCCCATGAGGATTGAAAGTAGCGTGGATTTACCTGCGCCATTGGACCCAATGAGCGCCACGCAACTGCTTTCCTCAACGTCGAGATCGATCGAGTCGAGCGCCGTCAGAACCTCCTTTTTGCCCAGCCCCACAAATCGTTTCGTTGCACCGCGCAGACGGACAGCCGATAGGGAAGGGTGCATTCCTGCAGCGCTGGAATCAGAAGAGTGGTGCAACACGATCATTCTCCAGGAACTGCATATGCTTGCGCCGGCGAGCCTGCCAGCCGACAAAACTCGTGACGGTGAAGATGCCCTTGCCGTGGATGCGGGCGGCGACGAACGCAAACACCAAGATGGCGGTGATGAGCTTGACCGCGTTGGGTGGTATGCCCATGCGCAGGCTGAGCGCGACGATGCATCGATAGATCACGACGCCGGCAACCACCGACAGGACGCCAGCGGCTATGCGGTCACTGCGCATCACGCTCATTCCTATCGTTAAGGCGGCCAGACCGACCACGATGACGCCGCCCTGGATCGAGACATCCATGAATCCCTGGCTCTGCGCCACGAGAGCGCCTGACGCGGCTGCGAGGGCGTTCGCGAGCATCAGTCCGATCACCTGATGCATTTCAGTGCGAATGCCCATGCTTCGGGCGGTCTGGATGTTGAGCCCGGTGACCCTGGTGGCCAGCCCGAAACCCGTTCCCAGCAGCCAGGTCAGGAACAGGCCGAAGAGCAGCGTCACGACACCGCCGACAAGAATCGTCGCGGCCTGGTTGCCGAGCGGAATTGCCTCGGCCCAGACAAACAATGTCTCGGCGCGGACGAGCGAAATGTTGCCCGTCCCCATCACGATGATGGAGACGGACCAGGCTGCCGTTGTCATGAGGATCCCGGCGAGCAGCACATTCATCTGTAGTACGACATGCAAGATCGCCGTCGTCAGACCGGCTAGGGCTCCCGCGCACATTCCAAGCAGCAGGGCGCTGACAGGGTCGAGCCCGAGTACCAGGCCAGTCGCCGACGCGGCTCCGCCAAGTCCGAAAGACCCTTCGAGCGTCAGATCGGGCAGGCTAAGCACGTTGATCGCAAGATAGACACCGAGCGCCAACGGACCATACAGAAGCCCGATCTGGAGGCCGAGAAACAGAACGTCGCGAATCATCTGCTTCCCTCAATAAACATGAACCGCTGAAGACAGCATATCAGCTGGAATGGTCAGCCCGAGTTCACCTGCCGCGGTCTTGTTTACTTCGAAACCCGCGATCTTTGGAAACACGACAGGCATCGTTGCGGGATCGGCGCCCTTCAGAACTTTGACTATGAGGTCCGACGCGATAATTCCGACGTTTTCGTAACTGTAGCTTCCCGCCAGCAGGGCGCCGCCCTTGACGCCGTCGGAAGTGCATCCAAAAACCGGCAATTTGGCATCCTTCGCCACCTTGAGGGCGCCAGCCACGCCGGAGAGCGTCGTCGTATCGCAAGGCAACCCGATTGCCTGGACACGCCCGACAAGGGATTGCGCGGCCTGCGTTGTCTCTCCGGCATTGGCTATGCCGGCAACCACATACTTAAGGCCCTTGGCCTCGATATGAGCCTTCTCCTTGGCAGCGAGCGGATCGCCCCCCGGGTCGCCGACCTTGTAGATCAAGCCGATGGTTTCGATCGAGGGAAGTATACGGACCATACCATCGACTTCTGCTTCGACGGGCAGCGGATCTGAGACGCCGGTCATATTGCCGCCGGGATTGTCCAGTGAGGCTACGAGGCCGGCTTCGAGAGGGGTCGACACCGCGACGAAGACGACCGGAACAGTTTTGGTGGCTTGCTGTATGGATTGGGCCGCCGCTGTACCGATGGCGACAATGACATCGCACCCGCCGCCGGCAAACTGCTGAGCGATCGTCTGCTGGGTCGCGGCATCGGCCTCGGGGTTCTGGATGTTCTGATTGATTTTCTCGCCGCCGACCTTCGTGAACCCGGCGCTCATGCCCCTCAATATGTCGTCGATCACCGCTGCCGAAGCGAAGCGGTTTACACAGACCGTCTTGCCCGAAAGGGCTGCGTCTTCGGCTTGCGCCGCATTGGCGGACAAAAGCGCCACGCCGATTGATGCTGTCAGAGCTAACTTCATTACGGTTCCCCTATTGTAGATTGCTCTTTTCATCCAAAAATGAACATGAATTCATATTCGGAAAGAGTCAAGCCATACAGACTCTCGATCCTTGTTTTGCCCGCTTTGTCGCGAAGCAACTGGGCATCGAATTACCCCTGCGTGAACTTGACATCCAAACATAGCAGATCGTATACCATCTGCAATAAGTTAATTGCGAAAGGAATCGCGGCGATCGGCTTGGCACCCGCGGGCGTCTCTGAGGAGGGAGCCAGATACATTCGGTCATCGGCCGAACTGGCCCGCCGAATCCGTCCGCCGGACGCCGACAACCGTCATTTCGCGCGTCTTGCGGCGCGCGGCAACATGAACGTCTCGTCCTAGCCACATCAAGACTATGAGAGTTGAGAAATGGACCTGCATTCCAACGACACCGGGCTTCTCCAAGCCCGAATTGACCTGGCGGCCCTGCATCGAATAGCGCACACTCATCAATGGAACGAATCGGTCGTGAACCACATGACCTTCATGGTTCCGGGTCGTTCCGATCAGTATTTGATCATCCCCTATGGCCTTCACTGGGATGAAGTCAAAGCGTCCGACTTCTTGATCGTCGATATGGAAGGCAAGATCGTAAGTGGGACGGGCGAGGCCGAAGTCTCGGCTATTTCACTGCATGGCCCGATGCATCGACGACTGCCCCAGGCGCGGTGCGTTCTACACACGCACCAGCCCAACCTCACTGCACTAACGGCGCTGCGTGACCAAAGGCTGCTGATGGTACATCAGGACGCCACGCTGTTCCACGGCATCGTCGCCTATGTTGAAACTTATGGAGATCTGCCTCTCGACGGCACGGCTGGCGAGATGGTGGCGGACGCCATGAACGAAGCGTTTGTCCTCCTGATGGCCAATCACGGTCCGATGGTCGTCGGCCACACGATCGCGCAAACTTTCCAAACGCTCTACTATCTTGATCGCATAGCCGCCGTTCAGCTAAAGGCCATGTCAACTGGTCGCGAGATTCAGGAGATCGGCGATGATCTGGCTGCAAAAATGGCTCCGATCGTTCGAGATGTCTATCTCGGCAGGGAAGCTCAACTCCATTTCGACGCCCGGAAACGTCTGCTGGATCGCGAGGGTGCCGACTATGCTACCTGACGCGGACAGGCCTCGTGGCGGTATAGAGTATCCGAGGCCGCATCCGAGGAGCGCGCTTTATGGCTGATAGCGTGTCAGCGCGAATGCAGGCGCTGACAACCGTCGTTCTGGTTGATCAGGTCGTCGATTCAATCGTGCAGGCTGCCGCCGAAGGCCGCTTTCTTCCTGGTGACCGGCTAAAGGAGGCGGAGATTGGGAGGGAGCTGAATGTCAGCCGCGTTCCAGTTAGAGAAGCGTTGCTCGTCCTCGAGAGCCACAAACTAGCGGTAAGCGCGCCCTACAAGGGCATGCGACTCGTTGAATTTGATGATCGGCAGCTCCGCAACATAGCATCGGTTCGGGCAAGTCTGGAATTATTGGCGCTCTCGGAGGTTCTGGATCGCTCATCCAAGGACGGCACGGTGCTTGATGGCGTCAGGCTGGCTGTTCAAAAAATGGGGCAGGCGGCCCAAGCCGGCGAGAGCTTTGCCGTTGCACGTCATGACATGGAGTTCCATCGACAGCTTTGCCTTGCCTCCGGTAACGAGGTCCTGTCGCAATTGTGGGAGTCGCTGTCGCTGCGTCTGATGGTCGTCCTCGGACTGTGTATCAGGGATATGGACCTGATGGCTCTTCATAGGAGCCATGTCGAGCTTCTCGACCTGTTTGCCAGCGGGGATCGCGTGAAGGCGAAAGCGGCCCTGCGCGCGCATATCGTCGAAGATCTGATGAACGTAGATTATCAAGTCATAGTGGATCGCTTGCGTGCCCGCAGGACTTCCCGTTAGCTGCTGGCTGCGCAACGCGGTTCGCTGGGCAACTCGGCGCGATGTCGGCCATATGGGCCAACTGAGGAATGTTCGAGCTGGTTTAGTCGGCGGCTATAGATGGCGCCGGTTTCTTCCGGACTTTTTACCGCATAATCCTCCCGCTCTCGAAAGCGGTTTGGCCACACCCGCCGAAGAGCCGCTCGTCATGCATCGTTTCGGCGAACTAGCCGTCAAGCTCTGGGCAGCCGAGGAACTGCTCGGCCGGGCGGGCAGGACGCTCAACGCAGCCGAACGGAAGCTCGAGACAGCGGCCGCGTCAATTTGGCGATTCGATCCCCACGAGCATGGATGCAGAGCGGAGGCGGGTCCGCAACCACTAGTCAGTTTATGAGTTTGCTGCCTAAATCCAATGAAGCGGTTTTCCAGGTTCCGTCCTCTGTCAGTGCGCGGGCATCCTCTGCGATCATCTCTATGAGCTTTTTCGTCGCCGTCGACATGGCGCGTTCGCGCGAAACTGCGGTTACCCAGCCCCATCTGGCATTTCGAATAGGTGCTGCGGATACCTCGTTGCGTTGGAGCAGTTCATGGACACCGCTGTAAGGGAGTACGCAGTAACCCGTGCCGTATTTCGTAAGGCTGGTCATCAACGAGTTGGTGTCGACTTCCAACTTTGGCTCAGACACGCGGCCGGCTCGCACCAGGATTTCATCCACAGCACGACGCAAGCCGTTGGGAAAGGGCGTCAGGATCAGGTTGTGCCCTGTAAGGGATTTTGCGGACACCGGCCGGGACAGATCCAGACCAACGTCCAGAGGGGCGATCAAAAGCAGGCTTTCGGTGACGAGCGGCATCTTTGTGAGAGCAGTGAAAGACTCCCTGTCGGAAAGAAGAGCCACGTCAGCGCCATCATTTACGATCGATTCCCGCACCATCATCGAGGTGTTCTCGGTTACGTGCACGCGCACGTCTGGATAAGTGCGGCGATATCGCGCGACCACCCGAGCGGTCAGCAGTCCGCTTAGCGAATTCGATGCCGCCAGCCGCACGGTTCCGACCGGCTCGTCGGCGGACGACATGATTTCGCTCTTGATCCTGCCGACGCTGGCAAGAAGGACACGTGTCCTCTCGACCAGCCGCTGGCCTGTTTCCGTAAGGACGACCCCGCGTGCCTTGCGTTTGAACAGCCTGGTTCCGAGTTCCTGTTCAAGAAGCCTGATCTGTCGGCTGAGTGCCGGCTGCGACACGTGAGCCCGCATGGCGGCGTGTGTGATGTTGAGAGTGTTCGCAACGTGCAGGAAATACTCGAGTTGCCGAACGTCCACGATTCTTCTCCTGTCTGGAAGCCTCTTCAGCCATACACAAATCTAATGGCTGCTATGTGGCTTTTGTCTTAGTGTTGATATCTGTCGCGCGCTAGTAATGCCTCCGATACCAAAACGCCACAATGCATCGCGCAGTCGTTAGGCTGGCAGCAGTTAGCGGCGAAAGCCATGGGAGGGGCCTTTGGGACGTGATTTGAGCGGCCAAACCGCCGTGGTGACCGGCGGCTCGCAAGGGCTCGGCCTGGCAATTGCGCAAAGATTGTTGGCCGATGGCGCCAACCTCAGCCTCTGGGACGTCGAGGAGGAAAATCTCCATCGCGCCGTGAGCGCGCTCGGCGACAGCAAACGCATACACACCTCGGTCGTCGACGTGTCTTCCGAAAAGCTGGTCGAAGCGGCGCGAGACGCGACGGTCGACCGGTTCGGAACCGTGTCCATCCTTGTCAACAACGCCGGCGTGTCAGGCCCTCACGCGCAAGCATGGGACCTGTCGCTATCCGACTGGCAACGGGTCATCGACGTCAACATGACCGGTGTCTTTCTCTGCTGCCGCGCCATCACGCCTACCATGCTAGCGAGCGGTTACGGCCGCATCATCAACATAGCCTCGGTCGCCGGCAAGGAAGCAAGCCCGTCAATCAGCGCCTACGCCGCGTCGAAGGCCGGCGTCATCGGGTTCACCAAGACGCTCGGGCGTGAATTGTCGGGGACGAAGATCACCGTCAACTGCGTCACGCCCGCTGCCATCAAAACGGCGATTTTCGACAGATGGCCAGCCGACTATGTCGCCACGCTGCTGGCGAAGATACCGATGGGCCGGTTCGGAATGCCAGATGAACTGGCCGCGCTTGTTGCCTGGATCGCCTCGCCCGAAGCGTCCTTCAGTACCGGTGCAACATTCGATCTCTCCGGCGGCCGTTCCGATTACTGAGTTGATGACCGGCTTGCCGTCATGAGCTCTTGGAAGAGGGGTTGGACATGCAACACGAGATAACCGCTACGAACCATACGAGCTTCACGGTCGCCGACCTCGGCAGGGCGATCGCACTCTTCCGCGACGGTTTGGGCTTCACCTTGACGTCGCGGGCCGGGCGCGATCCCGCATCCATCCAAACGATAACCGGAGTTGATGGCGCCGAAGTCGAGATAGCCTATCTCCACAGGCCCGACCAGACCGTCGAACTGATCGAGTACAGCGCTCCCGCCAATCGGGTCACCGTGCACGCACGGCCCTGCGATGTCGGGTTTGCGCATATCGCCTTCGATGTTCGCGACATCGACTCCGTCATCACGCACCTCGCCGTGTTCGGCGCTGTCCCGATCTCGCCCCCTTACGTCAACAAGACGGGAGGACCGAATGCGGGCGTTCGCGTCTCCTACCTGCGCACTCCCGACAAGATCACCATCGAACTGATCGAGAGGCCTGCCTGACGAGAAAAGCCTCGCGGCACCAGGCAAAGCCCGGCAAATCGCGCGGGTTGGTGCGACTGGGTTGGCTGCTTGATCGGTATTGCAAAGCATGGCCAGGCACACCGGAAGGGAATGATTTCTCGATATGGGTAGAGTGGACAATGACGAGACAATCCATAACCAAAAGGCATTTCTGCCATATGCTATTTGTGTTTGTTTTGAGATCCCTATCGTGGAAGTCTCCGATCAAGGCATCCGATGAAATGACAAAGAGATGCCGGAATCGGGAAGAACGCCAATCGCATCGCGCGTGCAGAGACCGAGGCTTCTCCAGCCGGGCGGCACTGCGTATGGCAGTGGATGGGGCATGATGAAAAATAAAAATACTGAATCAGTTCAGGCCGTCGGTCTCCGCCGCGAGATTGGCAAAACGAGAGCCAAGGCTCCGAGCAAGCCGAAGGGCGTGGCCGCCAATGATGGCGCACCCTATCCGCTGGCGACGCGCAATGCGCCGAAGCTCGATGATGCCGAACTGAAGCAGCTTCTCAAAACGATGCTGGTCATCCGCTCCTTCGAGACAACCACGAGCGCGCTGTTCCAGAGCGGTCTCGTGAAGGGCACGGCGCATTCGTCGGTTGGACAAGAGGCGGTCGCGGCGGGAGGCGGTTATCCATTGCTACGCAGCGACTTCATCGCCACGCATCATCGCGGACACGGCCACTGCATTGCCAAGGGCGCCGATGTTTCCCGCATGATGGCCGAGCTTCTTGGTCGCCGCGATGGCATCTGTGGCGGCCTCGGTGGCTCCATGCACATCGCCGACATCGGTCTTAACATCATCGGTGCCAACGGCATCGTCGGCGCCAGCATGGGCCTCGGTGTCGGCGCGGCCCTGGCGGCCAAGCAGCGCAAGTCAACCGACGCAGGCATCGCCATCTTCGGGGACGGTGGTGCCAACGAAGGCATTTTCCACGAGGCACTCAACATGGCGGCGCTCTGGAAGCTGCCCATCGTCTTCCTGTGCGAGAATAACCAATACGGACTTTCGACGTCATTCGCGGAGGCGACGGCCGGTGGTTCGATCTCCGCGCGTGCCGCGGGCTATGGCGTGCCGGGCGAAACGATCGACGGCAACGACGTGGTCGCAGTCTATGCCGCTGTCGACGAAGCCATCGCCCGCGCCCGTGCCGGTGAAGGGCCGACGCTGATCGAAGCCATAACCTATAGGCATGGCGACCATTCGATGCGGGCGAATCTTCCTGGTTATCGCGAAGACGAGGAAGTCGAGCGATGGAAGGCGATGGACCCAATCACGCGTTGCGCCAAGCTGATGAAGGATCGGGGTGCGCTGACGGACGCCGAATTTGCCGACATGGTGGCAGAAGCCGAAGCAACGATTAATGCGGCCGTCGAGTTCGCCAAGAACTCGCCGGAGCCCGATCTCGACATGCTCATGCCCGCCGTATCGGCTCCCTCGAACTCGGCGAATGCGATCGAGCCGGCGCCGGGCACGCGCGAACTCACCTATCTCGAAGCGCTCAAGGAAGCGATGGCGCAGGAGATGGAGCGCGATGAAAGCGTCTTCGTCATCGGCGAGGACGTTGGCCATATCGGCGGCACGTTCGGCGTAACGCGGGGGCTGTTCCAGCGCTTCGGCAAGGATAGGCTCATCAACACGCCGATATCGGAGATGGCAATCGCCGGCGCCGCGGTCGGTTCGGCGATCTGCGGGCGCAGGCCGATCGCCGAAATACAGATCTTCGACTTCGTTACCTTCATGATGGACATGATCGTCAATCAGGCGGCGAAATTGCGCTACATGCTGGGTGGAACGCCAACTGTTCCGGTGGTGTTTCGCGGCCCGCAGGGCGGCGGTATCCGGCTCGCCGCGCAGCACTCGCAATCACTGGAAGCGTGGTTCGCTCACGTGCCCGGCCTGATCGTGGTGGCGCCGTCGACACCCTACGACGCCAAAGGGCTTCTGATCTCGTCGATCCGTGACGACAATCCGGTCATGTTCCTGGAACACAAGCTTCTCTATCTCGGCCAGACAGCACCGGTTCCAGAAGCGCCCTATCAAATTCCAATCGGCAAGGCTGACATCAAGCGTGCCGGCACCGATGTCACGGTCATCGCGACGCAAGTGATGGTCGAGCGCGCCTTGTCCGCGGCTGAGGTTCTGGCGCGCGAAAACATTTCCGTCGAGGTGATCGATCCGCGCACCTTGCGCCCCCTCGACATGGATTGCTTCATCAACAGTGTGAAGAAGACGCATCGATGCGTCGTGGTGCACGAGGCCTGGCGAACGGGAGGACTTGGTGGCGAGATTGCGGCGCAGATCAACGAGCTTGCCTTCGATTGGCTAGACGCCCCGGTCGAGCGCCTCGGCGCGATGGAAGTGCCGATGCCCTACAATGATAAACTCGAACGTGCGGTCATTCCCAGCCAGAACGCGATCGCCGATGCGATCCGTCGCGTCTGTTACCGTTGAGATGAGACAGGCAACGCCAGGAAAACCGGGGCTCTGATGCCGATCGACATAGTGATGCCAGCGCTTTCGCCGACGATGGAGAAGGGTAACCTGATCCAGTGGCTGAAGGCCGTCGGCGATCCGGTACGTTCCGGCGACGTACTCGCCGAAATAGAGACGGACAAGGCCACGATGGAGGTCGAGGCTGCGGCAGACGGCGTTCTGTCGCGAATTCTCGTCGCGGCGGGCACCCAGGATGTGCCGGTCAGCCAGATCATAGGTTCGATGACCACCGAGGATGACGCCCGCCCGGAGAGTCCGGATCCCCGTCAGGTGGAAATGCCAACCGCAGCTGCTTCAGCCCCTGTTCCAACACCGACGGTCGCCCGGCAAGCGCTGGCGGCCCCACCACTGGCCGAGCCGTCGCCCATGGCCAATGGTAATGACGCCGGCCGTGTCTTTGCCTCCCCGATCGCACGCCGACTGATGTCAGAGGCCGGCCTCGATGCAGAGTCGATTACCGGCACGGGGCCGCATGGCCGGATTCTCGAACGGGACGTGGGTGCCGCTCTGGCCGCCCGCGAGGTCGACGCAAAAGCGAATCGAGAAGCAGCAGCCCAAACGCAGATGCCGGGTCTCCCGGCCACGGCGCCGGTGGCAGAGGCGACCGGCGACGACAGGATCAAGGCGTTGTTCGAGGCCGGCAGTTTCGTGGAGGTTCCCCACGATTCCATACGGCTGACGATTGCGCGTCGTTTGTCCGAATCCAAGCGGACGGTGCCGCATTTCTATCTGTCCGCCGATTGCATGATCGATCCACTGTTGTCGCTGCGGCAGCAGTTCAACGAGGCGGCGCCTTCGGGGCGCGACGGCGAGCGCGCCTACCGCCTGTCGGTGAACGATTTCGTGGTGCGGGCGTTGGCGCTGGCGCTTCATCAGGTTCCCGATGCCAACGTGTCGTTCTCAGAAGCCGCGCTGCTGCAACATCGCCATGCCGACATAGGTGTCGCTGTCGCTATCGCGGGCGGCTTGATGACGCCGATCGTGCGGCGCGCGGAAACGAAGAGCCTCGCCACCATCTCGAATGAGATCAAGGAGCTTGCCGCCCGCGCCAAGGCCCGCAGGCTCAAGCCGGAAGAATATCAAGGCGGCACGGCGAGTGTTTCGAACCTGGGCATGTACGGGGTCAGGAACTTCGCCGCGATCGTCAATCCGCCCCAGGCATCGATCCTGGCGGTGGGCGCCGGGGAGCAGCGCGTGGTCATTCGCGACGGCATGCCGGCGGTGGGCACGGTGATGACAGTGACGCTGTCAGTCGACCATCGCGCCATCGATGGGGCAACGGGCGCAGAGTTGCTCTCCGCGTTCAAGGTATTGATCGAACAACCGATGACCATGCTTGTATAGAGACATGGCTAACGTTTCACACGTCAAGAGGCAGCGGCCAATGACAGAGGTAGTCGCAATGGCATCAGTCAAGGACGGTTCTTCCACGGCCAGGGGGCCGGCGACGTTTGCCCTGAAGAATGTCGGCCAGGAGACGCTGGTGGTGGCCACCACCGTCCTGATCTTCAGCCTGTGTGCGATTCTTGTTAGCGGGTTCTTCACATTGGCGAACATTTCGACACTCGCGCGCAGTGTCTCCGTGCTCGGTATCCTTGGCGTTGGCATGACTGTTGTGGTCATCGGCCGTGGCCTCGACCTGTCGCAGGTCGCCGTGCTGGCGATTTGCGCGGCATGGTCGCTCAAATTGATAGGCCTCGGTTACGGCCTCGCGGCCGGGCTGGCCATGGGCCTTGGATTTGCGATCGCGGTCGGCGCTTTCAATGGTTTTGCCATTTCGATCATCGGCATTCCGGCACTGTTCACCACACTCGCTTCCGGAACCCTGGTCTACGGCATCGGCCGATGGCTGATGTTGGATGGGATCATCACCTATGCCCCGGAAAACCAGCCGCTGCTCCTTGCACTCGGTCAAGGCGAACTCCTCGGCATTCCGATTCCGCTGGTGATCTTCGCGGCCGTCGCGCTTGTCGGCCATTTGGTACTGTCGCGCACCACAGCCGGACGCTTCGTCTACGCCTTCGGCGACAACGCGGAAGCGGCCCGGCTCACCGGCGTCTCGGTCCGCGTGCTGACCATCAGCCAGTATGCGTTTTCATCGGCGGTGGCATTCCTGGCAGGTCTGGTCACGGCAGGATCCGTCGCGTCGATCAACACTAACGTGTTCAGTTCGAGCCTGATCTTCGATGTCCTGCTGATCGTTGTTCTGGGCGGCGTCAGCCTGAGCGGCGGCCGTGGCTCGATTGCCAGCGTGCTGGCCGGAACGGCGCTGATCGGAACCTTGCTCAACGCGATGATCCTGCTGGACGTCCAGGGCGACGTCCAGAACATCGTCAAGAGCGTCGTGCTGCTTGGCGCGATCACGCTCGATCGCAAACTGCATCCCCGGGACGAGGAGACGGCCCGGCAAGGAGATCTTTAGGGGAGGCGTCTTCCTCGACAAGATTGAAACAATCAAGGCGCGCTATCTCGGGAGGAGAAGATGACGTTGATCAACCACTGCAGACGGCTGGTGAAGCCGATTGCGCTGACTCTGGGTGCCATGCTGTGCATCTCGACGCTGCCTGCCAGCGCGGCTGACGGCGGCGCTCAATTGAAGGAAATATACACCAAGTCGATCGAAGGGAAGACCATCGCATTCCTGCCGATGACGTTGGGCGCACCGCTGATGGACACATGGGAATATGTGATCCGCACGGAAGCCGAACGCAGTAACATGAAGTATTCCGTCAAGGATCCAGCATGGAACAGCACCGCGCTGGCGCAGGCTTTTGAAGGCGCCATTGCCGACAAGCCAGACGTCATCATCGTGCAGAACCCGAACGTCCAGCTGCTGGTCAAGCAGATCAAGCAGGCGCAGGAAGCCGGCATCTACGTCATCCAGCTCAGCATGATGTCGAACACGTTGAGCGACGGCTATGTCGGCGGTGACTGGACCGAGCAGGCGGAAGTCACCGGCAAGGATATCGTCAAGGAGTGCGGCACGGGCAGTGGCAAGTCGGGCAAGGTCGTCATCCTGCAAGGCGAACTCACCTCGGCGCAAAACGTCTACATGACCAACGCCCTAATGAAGGAGTTTGCTAAGGACACCGCCATCCAGGTCGTCTCCAGCCAGGCGACCAATTGGGACGCTACCAAGGCCTATGACATCACCACGGCGGTGCTGCAGCAGCATCCCGATGTCTGCGCCATCTTCGGCCCTTACGACATCATGACCATCGGCGGCGCGCAGGCCGTCAAGAAGGCCGGGCTGACCGGCAAGGTCCTCGTCTACTCGAATGGCGGCGGCTACAAGGAAGGCTGTGACGCAGTCCGGGCCGGCCTGATCGACAGGTACATGGACTGGGATGCCTGGAACCAGGGTCGCGAGGTCATGGTCATGGCCAAGAACCTGTTGATGGCCGGTGAAAAGCCGGGCTCGCACAATGTCGCTTCGTTCTCCAGCTTCTTCTGGGTGACGAAGGACAATGTCGACCAGGCGCGCTGCACCGACATTCCCAAGAAGAGCTGAAGGCACACGATAAAACAGAGCGGGCGGCCGCGATGTCGCCCGCGAAGCCAACCTAGGGAGGGATCGGATGGCCGACACCAGCTTCAGGGAGACACTGATCCGTCTTCGCTACAAATGGTCATTCCAGCAGTTCGTGGCCGAACTTCTGCAAAAACGATGGATGGAGCCCGTGGTGCCGTTCACCGCGGCCGTGCTGGTGATACTGGCCTTTGCATTCCTGATCCCCGGTTACCTGTCGGTCGGCAACATCGTTTCGACAGCGCGTCAGTTCGGCGAATTCGGCTTTGTCGCCATCGCCATCGCGGTTGTCATCATCTCAGGCGGCATCGATTTGTCCGTCGGCTCGATCTTTGCCATGGCCAATTTCATCGCGCTGATGATGTTCAACATGTACGAGCTGTCGGCGCCGCTTTCGATCGCCGTGACGCTTGGCGCCGGCGCCCTTATGGGCGCGGTCAACGGCATGTTGATCGGTTATATAGGCCTTGGTGCTTTCCTGACGACGCTCGTCACCATGCTGATCTTCCGCGCGATCTTGAACCTGCTCATTCTGCGTTATTCCATGGAAATGGCTATCTCGACGGGCGACAGCCGTTTCTGGGACTGGCTCGGCGGCGGCGACCTGCTCGGCGTGCCGGCCAACATCCTGGCGTTGGCGCTGGTGGCGATCGTCGGCCACATTTTCCTGAGCCGGGGCCGGCCTGGCTGGTACATTGCCGCCATCGGAGCCAATCGCAAGGCCGCCCGCCACGCGGGCATCCCGGTCGAACGGCACCTCTTCCTCACCTATGTCATCTCGGGCGTGCTCACTGCCCTTGGCGGTGTGTTCTATGCCGCACGCCTGAACAGCCCGAGTTCCGACACAGGCGTCGGCATGGAAGTGTTGGCGCTGACCGCCGTCGTGCTGGGCGGTGTCAACCTTTCCGGGGGCAAGGGCTCCATTGGCCAGTCGCTGATCGGCACCACCATCGTCCTGGTGCTCATCAACGGACTGGTTCGCTTCGGCTTGGTCGGCGGTGCCACGTCGGCATTCCTCGGGTTCATGATGCTGCTGGCCGTCGGCGTCGACGTCAAATGGTCGCGCAACCGCAACAAGGCGATCGAAAAGATCTATGTCGTGCCCAGCTACTTCAAGCTTGGCGCGCGGCACGACATCGCGCCCGACAGCGGTTCGGCCTACGCGCTGAACAACCGGCTGCGCGATGCCGAAGCCATCGGTCTTGGCAAGCTCGACGGTCCGGAGGACGTCATCTTCGACCGCGAAGGCAATCTCTATTGCGGGACACGCGAAGGATTCATCTGGCGCTTCAGCGGCAAGGACCTGGAGACGCAGGAGATCTTTGCGCGGACCGGCGGCCGGCCGCTCGGCATGGCATTCGACCGCGACGACAACCTCATCATCTGCGTGGCGGGCATGGGGGTCTACGGCGTGCGTCCCGACCGGTCGGTCTACAAGCTCACCGACGAGACGACGCGCACCTTCGGCAAGGTGATCGACGATTCCCGCCTCGTGCTTGCCGACGATCTCGATATCGCGCCGGACGGCAAGATCTACTTCAGTGAGGCAACGCTGCGCTACACCGCCCAGACCTGGGCAACGGACGCGCTCGAGGGCCGCGGCAACGGGCGAATCATCGTCTTCGATCCGTCGACCGGCAAGACCAGGACGCTTTTGCGCGATCAGATCTTTCCCAATGGCGTCTGCGTCTCTCACGACGGGCAGTCGGTGCTTTTCGCTCTCACCTGGGCTTGCCGTATTGAACGCTACTGGATCGCCGGACCGAAGGCCGGCAAGCTGGAAACGCTGATCGCCGACCTGCCGGGCATGCCCGACAACATCAACAGGGCATCCGACGGCAGCTATTGGCTGGCGCTGGTCGGTCTGCGGACGCCGGCCTACGACCTCGCCATGGAGGATCCGGGATTCCGCACTCGGATGATCAAGCGCATTCCCAACGACGAATGGCTTTATCCCAACATCAACAATGGCTGCGTCGTGAAGTTCGATGAGAGCGGCAAGATCATCGAGACGCTCGGCGACATCGGCGGCAAGTCACACCCCTCCGTCACCTCGATGCGCGAGGAGCGCGGCTATCTCTATATCGGCGGCCTTTCCAATGACCGGATCGGGCGCGTCAAGCTTTCGGGTGTCGACGAGCAGTGGAACGGACCTGCAGCCTACTGGGGCGAGCGGACATGAGTGCGGCACAAGGGGCATCTCTATGAGCAGCGTGGTCGTCGACATCCTGAAGGAATTGCTGTTCCGCAACCGCGACCGGCGCGCCAATCCGGTGCTTGACGGTCCGATGCGGCCGAACTCCGGTCTCGACGAGTGCCCGGTGCTTAGCAACGCCCTGCGGGAACCGGACGACATCGCGTTTGCCGCCGACGGCAGAGCCTATGTCACGGCCGGTCGCACGGTCTTTCGTTTCGAAAATTCCGATTTCTCAAACCCGCTTGCCGTCGCCGAGTTTGACGGTCTTGCAACCGGTATCGCCTCGCATCCGAAGGGCGGCGTCGTGGTTTGCATTGCTGGGCAAGGCATTGCCTTCCTGGGTGGGCCCGACGAAGGCCGCATGCTCAGGATCGAGGGACAGCACGGGCTCCGATGCCCGACCGCGATCGTCGCCGGCGCGCAAGGCGATCTCTATGTCTGCGATGGTTCGCGGGACAATACCCCCGACCGCTGGGCCTTTGACCTGATGGAAAAGCGCCGTTCAGGCCGGGTGCTGCGCATCGACGGCGATACCGGACAGGTAGAGGTGATCGCCGAGCAGCTCGCCTATCCGAACGGCATCTGCTTCAGTCTCGACGGACAAGCCCTGGTCGTCACGGAAGCCTGGACGCATGGCGTGTCAAGGTTGCCGCTTCGGGCGGGCGGCCGCGGCAGTGCTCAGGCAATGATGCAGAACCTGCCGGGTTATCCGGCGCGAATCGCTACCCATGGATCCGGCTACTGCCTGACCATGTTCGCGTTGCGCACGCAGCTGGTGGATTTCGTGCTGACGGAGGACGCTTACCGCCGCAAGATGATTGAGCGCATCGATCCGGCCTTCTGGATCGCGCCTGCGCTACGCTCGGAGGGCCACTATCTGGAGCCGGTGCAAGGCGGCGGCCTCAAGAAACACGGCAGCCTCAAGGCATGGGCGCCGCCGCGATCCTACGGACTGGTGGTCTTCCTCGACGACGAATTCGAGCCTGAAGCGAGCCTTCATAGCCGCGTCGGCGGCGCCCGTCACGGCATTACCGGGGTAGCCACCGAAGGCGGCTCGGTGTTCGTGACCTCGAAGGGCAACGGCAAGATCATCCAGGTGACAGCAGGTCCGAAGCAATGACGACGGAAAGACATGAAGAACCGATGCTGCGCGTGGTCAAGGGCACCAAGGTCTACGGAGGCGCGCGGGCGATCACCGATGTCGATTTCGACATCGGGCGTGGTGAGATCCATGGCCTTGTCGGTGAAAACGGCGCAGGCAAATCGACGCTCTGCAAGGCGTTGGCCGGCGCGATCACGCTATCATCGGGTGAGATCCTGCTCGACGAACAGAGACAGGTCTTCGCCACTCCGGCCGACGCGCTCAAGGCTGGCATCGTCATGGTCTATCAGGAAACCAGCCTGATCCCGACCATGACCGTGGCGCAGAACATCATTCTGGGTCGCGAAAAGTACATGACCCGGCTGCGCGGCATGTATATCGCCGCCCAGCAGTTGCTCCAGTCGATGAATTTCCATGTCGACCCGACAGCAATGGTCTCGACCCTCGGCGCGGCGCAAAAGCAGATGGTAGAGATCGCGCGCGCCGTCCACCATCGCGCCCGGCTCATCATCTTCGATGAGCCAACCGCAACGCTGACGCCCGAAGAAAAGCTGCATTTCTTCGACCTCATCCATAGGCTCAAGGCCGAAGGCGTCGCTATCATCTTCATTTCACATGCCCTTGAAGAAGCGCTGGAACTGACGGACCGTGTCACCGTGCTGCGCGATGGCGAGTGTGTTCACACGGGACCGACGAAGGATCTCACCCGTGAAATCCTCGTGAGGCATATGGTCGGTCGCGACCTGTCGCAGACCTACTACGCGGATGCGCGCAAGCCCGACATCAAGCAGACGCGACGGAAGAAAGTCCTTTCGGTCCAGAACGTCATCATGGGCAAGATGGTCCGCAACATGTCGTTCTCGGTCTACGCCGGAGAGATTACCGGGATTTCGGGGCTGATCGGCTCAGGCCGCACCGAGATCGCCAAGGTCGTGGCCGGAGCGCTGAAGCGCAACTTCATCTATGGCGGCATGATCTACCTGAACGGCAAGCCGATACGATATCGCATACCCCGCCAGGCGATCGCCGACGGCATCGTCTATGTCACCGAGGACCGCAAGCTGAACGGCTTCTTCGAGACCATGCGGATCGACGAGAACATCTATGTCGGACGATTGGCGACACCGGAAGGGCGTTCAACATTGCTGTCGCGCCGCGAGCAGACCCGGGTCGGGACCGAGTGGGTTCAGCGCATGAAGATCCGCGCCATCAACAGCCGCGCCAAGATTGTCGAGTTGTCGGGCGGAAACCAGCAGAAAGTTGTGGTGGCGAAATCGCTCGTTCAAAATCCTAAGGTCGTCTTCTTCGACGAGCCTACCCGCGGCGTCGATGTCGGCGCCATCCAGGAGATCCACGACTTCATCCGCTCGCTCGCCGCGCAAGGCATCGCGGTCGTCGTCATCTCGTCCTATCTCCCCGAGATACTCAGCCTCTCCGACCGCATTCTCGTCGCAAGGCAGGGCCGCATCGTTGAGGAATTCTCAGCCGCCGAAGCGACCGAAGAAAAAATCATGTACGCCGCAATCCACTGAGGTCAAGGCCATGTCGAAGATGCTGGAACAGCTTTTTTCCCTCTACGGCAAAGTTGCCCTGATCACCGGTGGGGGGCGTGGCATTGGCCAGGAAACGGCGCTGATGCTCAGTCAGGCCGGGGCAAAGGTAGCCGTTCTAGATCGTGACGAAAGCGCCGCGAAAGACGCGGTAGACGCGATTGTCTCGGCGGGTGGCGAAGCGGTCGTTCTGGTGGCGGATGTTTCCAAGCCCGAACAGATCAAGCAGGCGTTCGCCACCGCGCTCGACCGCTTCGGCCGGTTGGATATCCTCGTCAACAACGCGGCTCTGGTGAGACGCATTCCAGCACTGGAGACCAGCATCGACGTCTGGCGCGAAGTGATGGACGTCAACCTGAATGCGGCCTTTTTCTGTTCATGCGCCGCGGCCGAGCCAATGACAGCGGCCGGCGGCGGCGCTATCGTCAACATCGCATCGATCATGGGCATCTCCGGAGGAGGCATCTATCCGATCGCTTCCTATCATGCGAGCAAGGGCGGCCTTGTCAACCTGACGCGCGGCCTGGCTGTCGAATGGGCATCGCGGGGTATTCGCGTCAACGCTGTCGCGCCGACATGGGTCCGAACTGAGTTCACCAAGGCGCTGCTCGACGATCCGGAAATGTCGAAAACGCTGCTCGACCTGATGCCGCTTCGAAAATTCGCCGATACAATCGATGTCGCCGCTGCGGTCTTGTATCTGGCTTCACCTGCCGCGAAGGTGGTTACCGGCCATGTGCTTGCGGTCGATGGCGGCTACCTGGCCCGCTAAAATCTCGTAGTGCAATAGGAATTGCAAACGAGGCCTCTGCTGTCCCTGCATCAGCTTCTAGGTGCATGCCTTAATCAAACATCGCCGGGTCCGCGACAATCGGAACTGCGCCGATCAGCTCGAGACAGTACGGCACGGCGGGGAAAACAGCATTCAGGCACACGTCGATAGATGCCGGCTTGCCGGGCAGATTTATAATCAGCGAACGGCCGCGCACTCCAGCGGTCTGACGTGAAAGGATTGCGGTGCGGACCTGGCGCAGGCTGGCCTGCCGCATGAGTTCGCCAAAGCCGGGAAGCTCCTTGGTGATAACCTGCTGCATGGCCTCTGGGGTAAGGTCTCTCGGAGATGGACCGGTCCCTCCAGTCGTCAGGATCAGATCAACGCCGCATTGGTCGCAAAGCTCGATGAGCACATCCCGGACACTTTCCACGCCGTCAGGGACTATGCGACGGATGAAGACGCACGGCGATGCTACGACACGACGAAGCCAACGCTCGATTGCTGGACCGCCAAGGTCCTCGTAGTCGCCGCGGCTTGCACGGTCCGAGACCGTCACGATTGCAATCTGGGTCATTTTTTCCGTTCGAAATCCATCTTCAGATCGAAGTGGCTGCTTGCCAGCCGGGCTTGCCATGGGCGTATCCATCGACGCGCGTGCTGGGCAGATCGAGGCACGAAAGGATGAAGCGGGCAGCCTTGGGATCCTCTCTCCCGTCGGATGCCGGAGGTGCCCGCCAGCTCTGTTCGGACCGCGATCGGCGATCACCTGAACCGGACCGGCAGGGGCAGCTGCAGTCCTCGCCGACCGTTGCGGCCGAGCAGCTATGGCCCGGTCTGCACCGGGGACAAACTGAGTTGCCGCATCGAAAATGCGCCTTCCTTCGCGGTGTTCGCGATGTCGTCGAACAGGAGTGCGACATCCAGGTAGACGCTACGGTCCCGTTCGGTAGCCCCCATTTCGTCAAGGTCCTGCAGGAAGAAAAGAATGGCTTCGATGCGTTCGCGTTGGCTGCGGGCATTGGCAAGATGTTCGCGGGCGGTTCGTCGGATCTCCAGAGCTGCAAATCGCGCCAACATCTCGTCGAGCCTGGAGTGGCACTTACAATCCAGCTGGGCGTCCTTGATCAAGATTGCCAGCCGGCCGAAAACGGCCATGTCGGCAAATCGCCGGATGCCATCGTCAATGCCACTCGATGGAACGTTCCATTTCATATCTTGTTCGCTCCTGTTGCAAGGTCAATCACAACCTTGCTGGCGTCCGATCGAACCGTTGGCGCGGCGCGAGGGGAAACGTTTCGCGGCCGATCGCACAACGGACGGAGCGGTGCCTTCTTATCCACCGATCCGGTCTCGAAAACTGGTTTGATTATAGTCACCCGTTTTGAAACCTGTTTGCGTTTGAGCAAATACGGGGATCGATCACCGGCGGTATTGCCTTCGGGTCGGCTTTTTTCGACCACCGACCTTGCGAACGGCGAAGCAGAACGAGGATCTCGCATCGGCCATCGCCGTGGAGGAATTGTTGCATGGCTACTGACGGGAGCGCGCTCGCTGTCGATGCGAGGCGGATGCCGGCGCCGTTTCGGCCATTTTTTCTCATCGCCGGTCTGGACGCGATCGTAGGCGCGGCGGTCTGGCTGCCCTCGGCGTTCGGAATACAGGCCATCGGCCCAACCGGGATTTCTCCCGGCGATTGGCATCGTGACGTGCTTCTGTTCGGGATGGTTCCAGCCATCCTGACTGGTTTTCTGTTGACGGCGCTGCCCCGATGGACAGGACGTCGTGCGGTGTCGCCCCTCACCACGCGTTTGCTGGTCGCTCTATGGCTGTGCAGCCGGGGCACTTTCCTGTTTCTGTCGCTTTCGGCCGGACTTGCCCTCTCGGCGCTGTTGGTCCTGACACTCCTCTTGATCGCGGCGGGACATGTGATAGCCAGCCGGGACCGTCGCAACCTGAAGATAGTGTTTCTGCTGCTTGTCTTTTGTGGCGGCAACGTGCTCACGGCAGCGTCCTGCCAGGTAGAATTTGCACTGCGACTGGCCCTGGCTTCGATCATCGGCCTCCTCATGATCATTGGAGGACGGGTCGTGCCGGCTTTGACCATGGCTTATATCGAAAGCGCCGGCGGCCGGATCTTCATCGATCGCTCTGCTGTTTTGGAGTACGCGGCAGCCGTCGTGGCGGCATGCGCCCTTGGTTCGTGGGTTGTCGCGCCGCAGGCACAACTCACTGGCCTTGCCTGCGCCCTTGCCGCCTGCACTCAGGTGATGCGAGTCGCCCAGTGGAAAGGGTGGCGAATGGTGGCGTCGTCGTCAGTTCTCGCTCTTCATATCGGGTACGGCTGGATCACCGTCGGTTTCGGGCTTCTGGCGATCCACATTTTCGCGCCTGCAAGGCTGGGGCAGGCGGCTGCCGTTCATGCCTGGACGATCGGCGCCATCGGCACGATGGCTCTCGCCATCATGGCGAGCATGATCCGCAAGCACAGCCGCCGCGCCTTCGAGACCTCGGTTCCGGCGACAGGCGCCTTCGTGACGATGACAATTTGCTGCCTGTCGCGCCTCCTGGTCGAATTACTGCCCGTCTACGGCGCGGTTTTAACGGGTCTTTCAGGCACGTTGTGGGTTGTCGCCTACGGCCTGTTTCTCATGGCTTTCCGTCGAATGCTCTTACCGCAAATTTAAGGCAACGCCGGATTGCCGGAGCCAGAAAGGCAGGAGCCAGCCGGCATCGGTGGCTGGCAACCCACCTTGAAGAGGCATTCGTGCAAGGAAGGTCCTGTCCTCGAGATTCCCCTGAGAACAGGTCGCCATCTCATGTTCGGCGCTTCAGGCTTTCGGCTTGACTGAATTCTGGCGAGGTTTCTCGTCTAAATGCGTTTTGATCGGCGCGGGGCGTTGCCCGCGCAATCTATGACGCGATTCGAAAGAGGCGTACGCCAGCACGGCGAGGAAGGCAAAGACATCCAGCACCAAGACAGTGATCGTCGAGCTGTCCGTTGGCACACCTGTTCTCCTTCCTCAACTGGTTGAGGTGATGGCAAGAGTGACGGACAGGCGTTGACCTGGATCAACCAAAGGCAGTGATTGCCGCGACTTCGGTCAATCAGACTACGAAGTCATCGGCGTCTGGCCCGTCGGTAACGGGATCGTACCCGCATTCGGCGGCCAGCCGAGGAGCGTCATGAATCAGGACGATTTGGCCATGGACTTGAATGCCTGAGTTGCTCAGGCTGGACAATGCACGCGAAAAGGATTCACGAGTTATACCAAGTTCGGAGGCGATCAGCATCTTCTCAAACGGCAGGACTGCTTTGTCTGGAGTGCGCTGCCTCTGTGACAGGGCCAAGAGGTAACATCCGACACGCTGTATCGCGGTCCTCAGCTTGAGATTCTTGATCTGCCGAACCATGCGTCGGAACTGTTGTGCGAGGCTGCCGATCACGGCATGCGCCAGCAACGGATCTGCGTCGACGGCCGAGCGAAACGCTGCCGCATGAATCAACAGAAACCGCGAAGGCTCGGGCACCCTGGCCTGCATGAGATAAGGCGCACCGGTCAGCACAGCGGCAGGGATAATGAGATCCGGCGCCCGAACAGCCTCGATCAAGACTTCACCACCTTCGGCCGATCGTCCAAATAATTGCGCCGATCCCGCCAGCACGATCAGTTGGAAATTCGGCACGTCGCCTTGTTCGAACAAGACAGTGCCTGAGGACACGCTGTGCACCATTGCATTTTGCAGCAGGTCGGTCCGCCGGGACGCGGGTAGCCCCCGAAACACCGGGAGCGCTTCCGGTGCCAGTTCCTCATACGTCATGTCCCCCAACAAAATTTATCTTCTCCGATTTGAGGCTTGCCGTCGTCTCCGCATGGTCCGTGACAAATGTCACGTCGCGCCTTGATTTGGATCAATGCTGGATGACGGCGCCTTGGCCATCTTGGCCCGTGAGCGGGCGAGAGTCCGATCCTTGAGGCCAACTGTCGAAGGGGCAGCTGACAATGAAAACGCCCGTGTATCCGAAGTCCGGTCAAATCCTGGGCGCCAGCACGGCAGCATTTACGGTCTGCTTCGCGGTCTGGACCATTTTCTCCATCATCGGCATTCGCATCCGCCAGGAACTCGGCCTCAGCGAGACCCAGTTCGGCCTGCTCGTCGGCACGCCGATCCTGACGGGGTCTCTGCTCAGAGTCGCGCTTGGCATCTGGACCGACCGCTATGGCGGCCGGATGGTCTTCACGGCGAACATGCTCGCCGCCGCTGTCGCGACCTTTCTGCTGTCTTATGCCCACACTTATCCGCAAATGCTGGTGGCTGCCCTCGGCGTCGGTATAGCCGGCGGCTCCTTTGCAGTTGGTGTTGCCTATGTGTCGCGCTGGTTCCCGCCGGAGAGGCAGGGTACGGCGCTTGGCATCTTTGGTGCCGGCAATGTCGGCGCCGCGGTCACCAAATTCCTCGCTCCCTTCGTGCTCGTCGCCTTCGGATGGCAAACCGTGGCGCAAGTCTGGGCAGCGGCCCTGGTCGTCATGGCCGTCATCTTCTGGCTTACGACGCAGGACGACCCCATTATCGTCGAGCGGCGGCGATCCGGGATCAAGCCGAAAAGTGCGTGGCTCGAGCTCGAGCCCCTGAAGAATGTGCAGATCTGGCGCTTCGCGCTCTATTATTTCTTCGTTTTTGGCGCCTTCGTCGCGCTCGCGCTCTGGCTGCCGCAATATCTCATCAATGTCTACGGCCTCGACATCAAGACGGCCGGCATGATCGCAGCCTTCTTCTCGGTTCCGGCGAGCCTCTTTCGGGCCTATGGCGGACACCTGTCCGACAGCTTTGGCGCGCGGCGCGTGCTCTACTGGACCTTCTTGGTCTCGGTCGTGGCGACGTTCATTCTGGCCTATCCGCCGACCGACTACGTGGTCCACGGCATCAATGGCACGATCTCCTTCCACCTAGAGATGAGCCTCGTCGGCTTCATCATCGCAATCTTTGTGCTCGGCTTCTTCATGGCCCTCGGCAAGGCCGCTGTCTACAAGCACATCCCTGTCTACTATCCCGACCATGTCGGTTCGGTCGGCGGACTCGTTGGCATGATCGGCGGCCTCGGCGGTTTCGTCCTGCCGATCCTGTTCGGCTTGCTGCTGGACCTGACCGGCCTCTGGACGAGCTGCTTCATGGCGCTCTTCGTGCTGGTTTCCGGCGCGCTGCTGTGGATGCATATGGCCATCCGCCAGATGGAACGCGGAGCCGTTGGCGAAGCCCTCGCCAAGCTCCCGCCCTTCCCCGAAATGCAGGACATGCCCGCGCCTGTGGCCAAAACCCGGACGGGCGGTGCACTTACCGACTGGCGTCCGGAGGATAGAACCTTCTGGGTTGAAACCGGCCGCCGCATCGCACAGCGCAACCTGTGGCTTTCGATCCCGGCGCTTCTCCTTTCGTTTGCAATCTGGCAGGTATGGTCCGTCGTCGTCGCCAAGCTTCCGCTCGTCGGCTTCACCTTCACCACCGACCAGCTCTTCTGGCTCGCGGCCCTGCCCGGAATCTCGGGCGCGACACTGCGTATTTTCTATTCGTTCATGGTGCCGATCTTTGGCGGCAGGCTCTGGACGACCCTCACGACCTGGTCGCTCCTCATCCCGGCGGTCGGGATCGGCTATGCGGTGCAGAATCCTGACACGCCCTATGTCGTGCTGTTGATGCTGGCGTTGCTTTGCGGCCTGGGCGGCGGCAACTTCGCCTCTTCCATGGCCAACATCTCGTTCTTCTTCCCGAAGGCGGAAAAGGGAAACGCCCTAGCGCTCAACGCTGGCCTTGGCAATCTCGGCGTCAGCGTTGTCCAGTTTGTGGTTCCGCTGGCGATCACGGCTGGGATCTTCGGTTGGTTCGGCGGCGATCCGGCCATGGTCAAGGGACCGGCGGGCGAGGCGCCGTTATGGTTGCAGAATGCCGGGTTCGTATTCGTGCCGTTTATAGCGGTCTCTGCCTTTGCGACCTGGTTCGGCATGAACGACATCGCTTCGGCCAAGGCATCCTTCACCGAGCAGGCCGTGATCTTCCAGCGCCGGCACAACTGGATCATGTGCTGGCTCTACACCGGTACCTTTGGCTCCTTCATCGGCTATTCGGCTGGTTTTCCGCTGCTCACGAAGATGCTGTTCCCGGACGTCAACGCGCTTCAGTTCGCCTTCCTCGGCCCGCTCGTGGGCGCCCTGTCTCGCTCGGGCAGCGGCTGGCTGGCTGATAAATACGGCGGTGCGCGTGTCACCTTCTGGGCCTTCGTCCTGATGATCGCGGGTGTTGCGAGTGTTTTGTGGTTCATCGGCATCAAGGATCAACCCGGTGCATTCCTTGGGTTCTTCGCCGCGTTCCTGCTGCTGTTCTTCGCCACCGGTGTCGGCAACGCCTCCACCTTCCAGATGATCCCAGTGATCATGGCCAAGGAAATGGGCCGCTTGATGCCCGCGGCCGACGCGGAAACGCGTCGCAAGCAAGCGGAGAAGGAGTCCGCCGCCATCACCGGCTTCACCTCGGCTATTGCTGCCTTCGGCGCCTTCTTCATCCCGAAGAGCTATGGCACCTCGATCGCCTTGACGGGCGGGCCGGACGCCGCGCTCTGGGGTTTCTTGATCTTCTACGTGAGCTGCCTGGCTATCACCTGGGCCGTCTATACCCGTAAGGGCGGCCTTCTTCACGACATCGAGCGTGCCAAGCGCGGTGCGTCCGTCCATCCGGCGTAGCCGAATAATCAAGAGGCAAAAGCAATGTCGCATTTTCTCGACCGGCTAACCTTCTTCCGCAAGACCGTTGACAGCTTCTCGGACGGCCACGGCATCGTCACGAACGAGGATCGCTCCTGGGAGGACGGCTACCGCAAACGCTGGCAGCACGACAAGATCGTGCGCTCCACCCATGGCGTGAACTGCACCGGCTCCTGCTCGTGGAAGATCTATGTCAAAGGCGGCATCGTCACTTGGGAGACGCAGCAGACCGACTATCCGCGCACGCGGCCCGATCTTCCCAACCACGAACCGCGCGGCTGCGCGCGCGGCGCCTCCTACAGCTGGTACCTTTATTCCGGCGCGCGGGTGAAATACCCGATGATCCGCGGCCGGCTGCTGAAGCTGTGGCGTGCCGCGCGCGCCACCATGCCGCCCGTCGCCGCCTGGGCCTCGATCGTCGAGAATGCGGACAAGCGGAAATCCTACATCTCTATCCGCGGCCATGGCGGTTTCGTGCGCGCGACCTGGGACGAGGTGAACGAACTCATCGCGGCGGCCAATGCCTATACGGTAAAGGCTCATGGTCCCGACCGTGTCATCGGCTTCTCGCCGATCCCGGCCATGTCGATGGTCTCCTACGCGGCGGGCTCGCGCTACCTGTCGCTGATGGGCGGCGTGTGCATGTCGTTCTATGATTGGTATTGCGACCTGCCGCCGGCGAGCCCCCAGACCTGGGGCGAGCAGACCGACGTTCCTGAAAGCGCCGACTGGTACAATGCCGGCTTCATCATCGTCTGGGGTTCCAACGTGCCGCAGACACGCACGCCCGATGCGCACTTCTATACCGAAGTTCGATACAAGGGCACGAAGAGCGCGGTCGTCAGCCCGGACTACGCCGAGGCGACCAAGTTCGCCGACATCTGGCTCAACCCGAAGCAGGGGACCGACGCCGCGCTGGCACTTGCCATGGGCCACGTCATCCTGCGCGAATATTACCTCGATCGCACGGTTCCGTATTTCGACGATTACGCCCGCAAATACACCGACTTGCCGTTCCTGGTTCGCCTCACGGAACGCGATGGCCGGTTTGTTCCAGAACGGCTCCTGCGGGCTTCGGAGATCGCTGGTGGTCTGGGCGAGAGCAACAATCCGGAATGGAAAACGGTCGCGATCGACGAGGCCACGGACGCCCTCGTCTCGCCGCGCGGTTCGATCGGCTATCGCTGGGGCGAGGGCGCCAAATGGAACCTCGAGGAGAAGGACGGCAATGGCCAGGACATTCGGCTCAGGCTGACGCTTGCTGGTAAGAAATCCAAGATCGTACCTGTCGATTTTCCGTATTTTGGCGGGCGCGCCACCGAGCATTTCGTCTCGACCGATCATGGTGAAATTCTCACCCGCAACCTTCCGGTCCGGCGGATCAAGCTGAGCGACGGCTCCCAGGTGGCAGTCGCCACCGTGCACGACCTGATGATGGCCAATTACGGCCTCGACCGGGGCTTCGGCGGCGATCACGCGGCCAAGAGCTATGACGAGGATGTGCCGTTCACGCCCGCTTGGGCGGAGCGTATCACTGGCGTGAACCGCGATGCGATCATCACGGTTGCGCGTGAGTTCGCCACCAATGCGGAAAAGACCAACGGCCGCTCGATGGTGATCCTCGGCGCGGGCGTCAATCACTGGTACCACATGGACATGACCTACCGGGGGATCATCAATCTCCTGGTTTTCTGCGGAGCCATAGGCCAGTCAGGTGGCGGTTGGTCGCATTACGTCGGGCAGGAGAAGCTGCGACCGCAGACCGGCTGGACGCCGCTTGCTTTCGCGCTCGATTGGAACCGGCCGCCCCGGCACATGAACTCGACCTCCTTCTTCTATGCGCAGACCGACCAGTGGCGCTACGAGACCCTGACGGCCGCCGAAATACTGTCGCCGACCGCGCCCGAGGGCGACTGGAACAAGAGCTTTATCGACTACAATGTCCGCGCCGAACGCATGGGCTGGCTGCCCTCGGCGCCCCAGCTGAAGCAGAACCCGCTGGCGATCGCCGCCAAGGCCAAGGCCGCCGGCCTCGAGCCGAAGGACTATGTCGCCAAGGCGCTGAAATCCGGCGAACTGGAACTGTCCTGCCACGACCCCGATGATCCCGCCAACTGGCCGCGCAACATGTTCGTCTGGCGTTCGAACCTGCTCGGTTCATCCGGCAAGGGACATGAGTATTTCCTCAAGCATCTGCTCGGCACCACCCACGGTGTGATGGGTAAGGACCTCGGTCCGGAAGGCGCGGTCCGCAACACCGAAGTCGTCTGGCACGAGACGGCGCCGCAGGGAAAGCTCGACCTCCTGGTCACGCTGGACTTCCGCATGTCGACCACCTGCGTCTACTCCGACATCGTGCTGCCAACAGCGACCTGGTACGAGAAGAACGACCTCAACACGTCCGACATGCATCCCTTCATCCATCCGCTGTCGGCGGCGGTGGATCCGGCATGGGAGTCGCGCTCCGACTGGGAGATTTACAAGGGCCTCGCCAAGGCTTTCTCGGAAGTGTCGCCCGAGGTGCTGGGCATCGAGCAGGATGTGGTTCTCACTCCGATCCAGCATGACAGCCCGGCCGAGATGGCCCAGGCCCTCGACGTCAAGGACTGGAAGCTCGGCGAAGTCGAGCCGATCCCGGGCAAGACAATGCCGTCAGTGGCGCTCGTCACCCGTGATTATCCCAATCTCTACGCCCAGTTCACGGCGGTGGGACCGCTGATGGCGAAAGTGGGCAACGGGGGCAAAGGCATTTCCTGGGACACCAAGCACGAAGTCGAGGCGCTCGGAGCGCTGAACGGCGTGCACATCGAGGGTGCGGCCAAGGGCTTGCCGAAGATCGAGACCGACATCGACGCCGCCGAGGTGATTCTCATGCTCGCGCCGGAGACCAATGGCGAGGTCGCGATCAAGGCATGGGAAGCCCTGTCGGCAATCACCGGCCGGGAGCATGCACACCTTGCCTTGCCGAAGGAAGACGAGAAGATACGCTTTCGCGATATCCAGGCGCAGCCGCGCAAGATCATCTCTTCGCCAACCTGGTCCGGCATCGAAAGCGAGAAGGTCTGCTACAACGCCGGCTATACCAACGTCCATGAATTGATCCCGTGGCGGACATTGACCGGCCGCCAGCAGCTCTACCAGGATCACCTCTGGATGCGGGCCTTCGGCGAGGGGCTAGTCACCTGGAAGCCTCCAGTCGATCTCAAGACGATCCCGGGCATCAAGGATGTCCGACCCAACGGGCATAAGGAAATCGTCCTCAACTTCATCACGCCACACCAGAAGTGGGGCATCCATTCCACCTATACGGACAACCTGCTGATGCTGACGCTCAACCGCGGTGGCCCGGTGGTGTGGATCTCCGAGACCGACGCCAAGTCGGCGGGCCTGGTCGACAATGACTGGGTCGAGGTCTTCAACATCAACGGCGCGCTGACCGCGCGTGCCGTCGTCTCCCAGCGCATCAAGCCGGGCATGATGATGATGTATCACGCCCAGGAAAAGATCGTGAATACGCCCGGATCGGAGATGACCGGCAACCGGGGCGGCATCCACAACTCGGTCACCAGGACGGTGCTGAAACCCACCCACATGATCGGCGGCTACGCCCAGCAATCCTATGGCTTCAACTACTACGGCACCGTGGGTTCCAACCGCGATGAATTCATCGTCGTCCGCAAGATGGCCAATGTCGATTGGCTGGAAGGGCCGCTCGAGTCCGAAGCGCCGAAGGAGGCTGCAGAATGAAAATCCGCGCTCAGATCGCGATGGTGCTGAATCTCGACAAATGCATCGGGTGCCACACCTGCTCCGTCACCTGCAAGAACGTCTGGACCAACCGGGAAGGCGTCGAATACGCCTGGTTCAACAATGTCGAGACCAAGCCCGGCGTCGGCTATCCCAAGGAATGGGAGAACCAGAAGAAATGGAATGGCGGTTGGCGGCGCAAGAAGAACGGCCGCATTGAGCCGAAGATGGGTGCCAAATGGCGAATCCTCGCCAACATCTTCGCCAACCCGGACCTGCCGGAGATCGACGACTATTACGAGCCGTTCACTTTTGACTACGAACACCTGCATACGGCGAAAGAATCGAAGGCCTTCCCGACCGCTCGTCCGCGTTCGGCGATCACCGGCGAGCGCATGGAAAAGATCGAATGGGGCCCGAACTGGGAGGAGATCCTCGGCGGCGAGTTCGAGAAGCGTTCGAAGGACGTGAACTTCGAGGGCGTCCAGAAGGACATATACGGCCAGTTCGAAAACACCTTCATGATGTATCTGCCGCGGCTGTGCGAGCACTGCCTCAATCCGACCTGCGCGGCTGTATGTCCCTCGGGTGCCATCTACAAACGCGAGGAGGACGGCATCGTCCTGATCGACCAGGACAAATGCCGGGGATGGCGCATGTGCGTCTCCGGCTGCCCCTACAAGAAGATCTACTACAACTGGTCGTCGGGAAAATCGGAGAAGTGCATCTTCTGCTATCCCCGTATCGAGGCGGGGCAGCCGACGGTGTGTTCGGAAACCTGCGTCGGGCGCATCCGCTATCTCGGCGTGATCCTTTACGATGCGGATCGTATCGAGGCGGCCGCCAGCACTCCCGATGAGAAGGATCTCTATCAGGCGCAGCTCGACGTTTTCCTCAATCCGAACGACCCGGCCGTTATCGCCCAGGCCCGCGCTGACGGGGTTCCCGACAATTGGCTGGAAGCGGCCAAACTGTCGCCCGTCTGGAAGATGGCGATGGAATGGAAAATCGCCTTCCCGCTCCATCCGGAATACCGCACCCTGCCGATGGTCTGGTACGTACCGCCGCTGTCACCCATCCAGTCGGCGGCCGCCGCTGGCAAGATGGGCGTCGACGGCGACATGCCTGATGTGCGCAGCCTGCGCATCCCGCTCCAGTATCTCGCCAATCTGCTGACGGCGGGCAAGGAGGAGCCTGTTGCTCTCGCGCTCGAGCGCATGCTCGCGATGCGTAGCTACATGCGGGCGAAGACGATCGACGGCCGCCTCGACGAGTCGATCGCGGCGCGGGTCGGCCTGACGGGAACGGCTATCGACGAAATGTACAAGGTGATGGCGATCGCGAATTACGAGGATCGTTTTGTCATCCCGACGGCGCATCGCGAATGGAGTGAAGACGCGCAGGACATGCGCGGCTCCTGTGGCTTCTCCTTCGGAAACGGCTGCTCGGGCGGCTCCAGTGAGACGAACCTTTTTGGCACCAAGCAGACCAAGCGGCCAACGAACCCGATGGAGATCGCGTGATGACCGCCCCGGTTTCGAACAGGACCTTCAGGGCGCTCTCGGCGCTCCTTGCCTATCCGTCGGAGGACCTTTCCCCGGCGATCCCCGAAATTACCTCGGCGATCGAGGCCGAAGGGCTGATATCGGACGAAGCAAGGGAGCAACTGCGCCCTCTGCTTACCGATCTGGCCACTCTGGATCTGTACGATCTCCAGGAGCGCTATGTGGAGTTGTTCGACAAGACGCGCCGCCACTCCCTGCATCTGTTTGAACATATCCACGGCGAGAGCCGCGATCGCGGCCAGGCAATGGTCGATCTGGTCGAACATTATCGGCGCGGGGGGCTGCTCATCGCGGCGAATGAATTGCCCGATTTCATCCCGCTTTTCCTGGAGTTTCTGTCCGCTCGCCCGCTCGATGAGGCGCGCGGGCTGCTCAAGGAGACCGCTCATATCTTCTCGCTGCTCGAGGAAAGGCTGGCCAAGCGAAACGGAGGCTATGCTGCTGTGTTCGCGGCCGCGCTCTCGATCGTCAACGAAACGGCTGTTGTCGCCGACACAGTCGAGATCAATGACGAGCCCGACGACCTGGCGTCCATCGATGCCGCCTGGGAAGAAACAGCCGTCACTTTCGGCCCGGGAAATGCGACCGACGGCTGTTCCGTCGATCGGCTGAGAATCCAGATGCGCGCCGCGAACCGCGACGCGCGGCACAACGTGACCTGACCTGGAGGCAAGCGATGTCCACCGCAATCAACGACGCGCTTTTTGGCTGGTATCCCTATCTCTGCCTGACCGTCTTCCTGCTTGGGAGCCTGATCCGTTTCGACCGCGAGCAATATACGTGGAAGACGGGTTCGTCCCAGCTTCTGCGGCGGCGACAGCTCCGCTGGGGCTCCAATCTCTTCCATGTGGGCATCCTGGCGATTTTTGGCGGGCATTTCGTCGGTCTGCTGACGCCGATCTGGGTATTCGATGCGCTCGGCATCTCTCATAGCTTCAAGCAGGGGCTCGCCATCACGGTCGGCGGCATTGCCGGCATTGCCTGTTTTATCGGTATCGCGCTTCTCGCCCATCGTCGGCTGTTCGATGCCCGCATCCGCAACACGTCCGCCCCCGGCGACATCGCCATTCTGTTGCTGCTCTGGCTGCAACTCACTCTTGGCCTCTCCACCATCTTCGTTTCGCTCGGTCACATGGATGGCCACGAGATGGTGAAATTCATGAACTGGGCGCAGGGCATTCTCACTTTGCAGCCAGCGGCCGCGGCCTATGTCGCCGACGTCAACCCGATCTTCAAGGCGCATCTCCTGCTCGGTATGACCATCTTCCTGGTGTTCCCGTTCACAAGGCTGGTTCACGTATGGAGTGCTCCGATCTGGTATCTCGGGCGCCCCGGCTACCAGGTGGTGCGCACGCGTTTTGCGGGGCGGCGGGTGCCCACCCCCATGTCGCCAGCTCGGTCTCCTGCGTCGGTGCGGCCTGCAGTTGCTCGTCCCACCCGCCAACCTGCGGAGTAAGTCATGACCGCTCTCATCATCGATCACGCCGCCAGCCGCGCACCATCCTGCGAACATCCGCACGAGCACGGGCCCGCGACACCCGACACGACTCCGTCGCGCGAGCGCGTGGCGATGCCGCCAGTAACGGTCAATGGTGTGACGATCTCGCGTAAGGCGATTGCCGCCGAGGTGCAGAACTTTCCCGCGCGCAACCCCGGCGAGGGCTGGAAGGCGGCGACCCGAGCGCTGGTCATTCGCGAATTGCTGCTGCAGGAAGCGCGGCGGCTCGATGTCGGCGTCGAGCAGAAGACCGATGAGGACGGGCGCCAGGAAACGGTGGAGGACGCCCAGGTGCGCAGCCTCATCGAACACGAAGTTCGTGTTCCGGAAGCAGACGAAGAAACGCTGCGCCGCTTCTATGAGAACAACCTTCACCGCTTCGTGACGCCATCGCTCTACGAGGCCGATCACATTCTCATCGGCGCCCGCCGCGATGAAAGCGAAGCCTTCGCCGCGGCGCGAGAAAAGGCGCTATCGCTCAGAGCGGCGCTGGCAATTGCACCGGAGCGTTTCACGGCCCTGGCGCAGGACTGCTCGGATTGCCCATCGGGGGCCATCGGTGGCAGCCTCGGTCAGATCGGACCGGGCGACACGACCCCGGAATTCGAAGCCGCTCTGATCAATCTCGTCCCCGGCGACATCTCGCCTCCGGTGGAGACGCGTTACGGCTTCCACCTCATCCGCCTGACGCGGCGGATCGATGGCCGCCAGCTCCCGTTCGAGGCCGTGCGGGAGCGGATCGCCGCCTACTTGACCGAGCACGTCAATCGACAAGCGGCAGCGCAATACGTGTCCCTGCTCGTCGGCCAGGCGGATATACGCGGGATTGATCTCGACGGCTCATCTTCGCCGTTGGTGCAGTGAGGACGATGCGATGCTGGGGAACCTGATTGCCTCGCTGGATGACCCGAATGTCGCCATGGGTCTCGTCGCGGCATTCGACGAGCCCGCCTTGCTGGCCCGTTTGGCTGCGGCGGCTGATGCGTCCGGTCGCTTGCCAGCCGAGATCGTCGGCTCCGCCGTTCGTAATTTCGTGGACACCGCGTCCGATGAACATTGGACCCAGCTCATTGGTCTCATGAACCGGGCGGAAGATCCTGGCCTCGCGGCCATGCGCGCAATTCTCGAGAAGTCCCTACCGGGGACGAAGGCGGCCTGACGATGCGTGCACTACGCAATGGCTGCTTCGGTCAGGGCATCCAGATGGTGTCCTTCGAGACCGCGCGACAGGCGGCCGTTGCACTCGCTCAGCCGCTCTATCAGAAGGAAGACGTGTCGTTGGCGCATGCCGTAGGACGCATTCTGGCCGACACGATCGAAGCTCCGCGTGCACTTCCGCCATTCGACCAGGCGGCAATGGATGGATATGCGATCCGCCTTTCAGGCAAGAACGGCGTGCCTTTGGTCCTGCCGATTTCCGGACGCACCTGCGCTGGCGACAAACCGGACGTGTTGGCACCGGGGACAGCCCATCGCGTTATGACCGGTGCCGCATTGCCAAGCGGCGCGGATACCGTCGTCATGCAGGAGCACGCGACCCGCAGGGGTGATCTCCTGCAGTTCGGGCTCGACGTCGAAGCCGGCACCCATATTCGTCGGGTTGGCGAGGATGTAAAACAGGGCACGACTATCCTTCGTCCGGGCCGCGTGATCGGCTGGACCGAAGTTGCGCTTCTAACTGCGCTTGGCATTGCGACGGTTTCGGTTGCCTGCCCCCTGCGGATCGTGGTCGTCGTGACCGGTTCAGAGCTGCGCCATGCAGGCGAGCCACTTCCCTCCGGCGCCATTTACGACTCCAATGGCCCCATGCTCGCCGCGATGCTGGAAGCACCCAACGCCCATGTCTCGACGCTGACCGTTCGTGACGACCTGACCGCCATCACGCATGCGCTCGAAAGCATCGCGGGCTCGGCCGACCTTGTGATCGTCACCGCCGGCATGTCGGTAGGAGAAAAAGATCATGTGCGCGAAGCCGTCATACGTGCGGGGGGCCAACTCGACATCGTCAAGGTGGCGATGAAGCCTGGCAAGCCGCTGGCGTTCGGCACGCTTGGACGCGCGTATTTCGTCGGCCTGCCCGGCAACCCGCAAGCTGCGGCTTTTGGCGCGCTCGCCTTCGTGCGCCCGATGATGAAGGCCCTTCTTGGTCAAGCTCCAGCAACCCGCGTCACGGCCGAAATGAGCTTTACACACAGCCGCAAGCCGGATCGCACGGAACTGCTGCCGGTCCGCCTGAACGTCAAGCAGGGGCGATTGACCGCACATCGCAGCGGGCCGGGCGGCTCGCACAGAATGATGCCCATGGTGTTCGCCGACGCCGTTGCCGTCGTGCCCGGAGCATCAATGCGTGTCGACGTTGGCACACGCCTCGAGGTGCTTCCGTTCGACCAGCCGCGGTTCGAGGTTAACTGACGCAGATTCTTACGGGAAGGGAACTCCGCATGCAGACCGGCCGCCCTGGTTATCCAATCACCGCGATCGTTTATTCAGACGGTCCCAGGTTCGAGGCTTTTTTGCAGGAATTCACCGCAGCCATGTCCGAGCAAGGCATGCAATTGGCCGGCCTCATACAGCGTAGCGAGCGGAAACCGGGTCGCGTAAAATGCGACATGTTTCTGCGGGACCTCGCCACAGGCGTGCTTCACGCGATATCGGACGATCGAGGTCCTCACGCACGAGGCTGCGTATTGAATACCGACCGGCTGCTCCGCGCCTGCACGGCCGCCGAAGTGCAGTTGTCAACTCAAACCGATCTTCTGGTCCTCTGCAAATTCGGAAAGACCGAGGTTGAAGGCGGCGGGTTCAGGAGCCTGATCGCCAAGGCGCTCGAACTTTCCGTTCCCGTCCTGGTCGGCGTTCCCCTCATTAATCTCACACCATTTCGAGAATTCTCAGCCGATCTCGCACGAGAAATCGACCTGTCCCAGGTCGAATCCGATCCGTTCACGGCAGCGGAACGCCTGCTGTCGTATTGGCCGCCCTTGAGCGAGGCCCGGACCGAGGTTGCATGAATTCCGCGAAGGTTACAATTTGTCCTCGGCATGACAGAGCGCCAATCTAACAGGGATGCAATCCCTCGTGTGCTTGGCCGCGCAGGTAGTGAAGAACCGCATGGTTGTCGGGATTCATGCGAATGGCCGTGATGTCCGGCTTGGTCTTGTCGCAATCGCCCATCAGCACCGCCCGCCGGCCGAACGCGGGCGCGGAAGCGGAAGCGGAAGCGGAAGCGGAAGCGGAAGCGGAAGCGGAAGCGGAAGCGGAAGCGGAAGCTCCTCTGCCTCCATGGCGAGGAAGATTTATGCCCGTCAGCTTGACGAGGGCTTCCGACAGCGAGAGCGCCGGAAGCCCATGGGAAACCGCGCGCTTGCAGCATACCACGCCTCACGTCTTCGACGCGGCGTTTGAAATGGGCATGACGCGGGTTGGCTGCGCGACCGGTCTTCCCTCGCGGTAGAGCCGCTAGCCAACATAACTGATATTCCATGGACAGGTCTGTCTCGGCCTCTCCAAAAAAGGGATGTTCGTCCCAGCCCGATGCCGATCGCGCAGGTTCGCATCCACGGATCGACATCGGCCGGTCTGGGAGGTCCGAGATGGGGAAGATGCGATTGTCGCAAGAGGGCGTGGTGTTCGCGCTGGCCGTTGCGATGTTCGCGATCTTCGCGCTCACGCTCAACAATTTCCTGACCGCCGGCAACCTCATCGCGCTCGTGCGCAGCGTCTCGATCCTCGGCATCCTCGGGCTCGGCATGGGGCTGGTGGTCATCGGCCGGGGAATAGACCTTGCAATGGTGGCCACGATGGTGGTCTCGCTGTCGTGGGTCTTGTCCATGGCGCAGGCCGGCACGCCGTTCGAAACCGCCCTGGCATATGGCTTCCTGCTGGCTGTCGCCATTGGCTTGGCGAGCGGCATCCTGATTGCCTATGCGGACATCCCGGCGATCTTCACGACCCTGGCCATGGGGCTGGTGATCTACGGATCCGGGCGCGCCTTCCTGTTTCAGATCGACGTGCAGAACACCCCGGCGGGCGTCGCCTGGTTTGATTTTCTCGGACGCGGCTTGTTGTTCGGGCTGCCGATGCCGATCGCCGCCTTCGCCGTGCTTGCTGCGCTGATTGCCCTGCTGCTTTTGCGCACACGCTTCGGCCGGTTCATCTATGCGGCCGGAGACAATCCGCTGGCGGCCCGCATCACCGGTTTGCCACTGCGACCACTGATCGTGGTGCAGTATGTCGTGAGTTCGCTGATCGCCTTCCTTGCCGGCATCGTCATGGCGGCGGCCGTGTCCGGCATGAGCACCCGCGTCTACAACTCCACCATGATCTACGACGTTCTGCTCGTCGTGGTGCTGGGTGGAATCAGTCTGAGCGGCGGACGCGGCGGCGTGCGCAACGTGCTGGTGGGAACGCTGCTGGTCGGCGTGCTGCTCAACGGCATGACCATCCTCGACATCACCTACACCACGCAAAACCTGATCAAGAGCCTGATCCTTCTGCTCGCGATCATGGTGGACAGTTTCATCAACCCCAGGGACGAGCAGACCTCGCAACAGAGCCAAGGGGACATCTGACTACATCTTTTGTTTGCGATTCAACGGGAGGAAACCATGAAGATCCGCACTATTCTCGCCGCAGGCCTGATGGCCCTCGGGCTTGTTGGCGCCACGCATGCCGATGACGGGTTGGATAACCCGTCACGCAATCCATTCTACGACGGGCTGAAGGGAAAGCGCGTCGTCTTCATCCCCCTGGCGATGGGTTTCGACCTTACCGAGGGGTGGGCCGCGATCATGCGCAAGCAGGCGGCCGATCTCGGCTATACGCTCGAAATCCGCGATCCGAACTGGAGCACGGATGCGGGTACGCGAGCGCTGACCGCCCTGATCGCCGAAAAGCCCGACCTCATCATAGCGCACAATCCCGACGTTCAGTCCTACGCCCGCTTGCTGAAGCGGGCCATGGACGCCGGCATCAAAGTGATCCAGCTCAATCTCGAATCCGTCGTTCCGACCGACGCCTATGTCGGCGCCGACTGGTCCCGGGTCGGCTATATCGAGGCAGACGCGCTGGTGAAGCAGTGCGGCGCGGGGTCAGGCAAATCCGGCAAGATCGCCATTATCCGGGGCCAGCCTACAGCGGCCTCCGACCTTTATGAACTTTATGCCTACAAGCAAACCTTCGCCAAGGATCCGTCGATCAAGATCGTGTCGGAACAGGCCGCTCAGTACGACCCCGCGAAGGCCCGCGCGATCATGGAGACGGTGTTGCAGCAGCATCCCGATCTTTGTGGCGTCGTCGGAAACTGGGACAACCAGGACGTGGGCGCGGGTGCCGCGATCCAGGCGGCCGGGAAGGCCGACGACGTCTATGTCGTCACGTCCGGCGGCGGCAACCAGATCGGTTGCGACAACATCAGCAAAGGCCTGCTCGACCTGATCATCAGCTACGATGTCCCACTCCAGGGCAATGCGATCAACCAGCAGATCGTGCAGTCGCTGCTGTCGCCGGCCAAGGCCGGAGAGAGCAAGACCTCGTACTACACGCCGCTCACGCTGCTGACGAAGGACAATATCGGTGCGCGTACCTGCTGGCAGCTTGACCAGCTGAAGTAGGCCAACCGAGGAATATCAAAGATCATCATGGCCAGCAGCGACACACTTGCCTATCTGCGTTCGCGCTATCTCCCCGATCACCTGATCGGGGAGATCCTGTCGAAGCGCTGGATCGACAATGCGATCCCTTTTTCCGCCCTCGTGCTCACGATCGTGGTGCTGGGCTCGATCATTCCAGACTTTCTCTCCCTGTCGAGCCTTTCCGACCTCGCCCGGCAGTTCGCGGAATTCGGGCTCGTGGTGCTTGCCCTGACAGTCGTGATGATTTCAGGCGGCATCGACCTTTCGGTCGCTTCCGTCTTCTCTTTGGCGGTCCTGTTCTCTCTGATCGGGGTGAACGTCTACGCATTGCCGATACCGGCCGTCCTGGCCGGCATCCTGATCCTGGGCATGTGTTGCGGCGCCATCAACGGCGTTCTGGTCGGCTACCTGCGCCTGCGCGCCTTCCTGACCACCTTGGTCAGCCTGATCATCTTCCGCTCGATCTATGAAATCGTGTTCGTGAAGATGTCCACCTCGATGATGTCGGGCTTCTCGATGTCCGACCTCTGGCTGTTCATCGGCGAAGGCACGGTGTTCGGGGTTCCGACCTCGCTGGTGATCACGCTGGTTATCGCCCTTTCCTGGCACCTCGTCCTCTCACGGATGCGCCCCGGGTGGCGGCTCACCGCCGTCGGCGGGGCTCGACGCTCGGCATTCAACGCCGGCATCGACGTGCGCTTCATGGTGTTCCTCACCTATGTCGCCTCCAGCACGATGTGCGCGCTGGCCGGCTTCCTGTTCGCCGCGCGGCTGGGCAGCACCGGGTCCGACACCGGCGTCGGGCTCGAAGTGCAGGCGCTCACCGCGGCCGTCCTCGGCGGCACGGCGATCGGCGGCGGCCGGGGCTCGGTGGCGAAGGCGATCATCGGCAGCCTGCTGGTGCTGATGCTCACCAACGGCCTGATCAACCTCGGCATCAGCGGCCCGATCACCTCGACCATCCTTGGAGTGATCCTGCTCACCGCCGTCTTCGTCGATATGCGCTGGCAGAAGCACCGCCACCGCATTCTCGCCAAGGTCTATGTCTCGCCCGCCTACCTTTCCCTGCCGCCGGCGCCGAAGGTCGACGCGCCCGGCTCGCCCTATGTGCTGAACGACCGCTTGCGCTCCGTGGAGATCATCGGGCTCGGACAAATCGAGGGCCCCGAAGACGTCATCCTCGATCGCGACGACAATCTCTATTGCGGTACCCGGCATGGCGATATTGTCCGTTTCTTCGGTCCCGACCACAAACGCTCCGAGGTGTTCGCGCATATCGGCGGCCATCCGCTCGGCATGGCATTCGACCGCAGCGGAAACCTGCTCGTCTGCATCGGCGGCATGGGCCTGTTCCAGGTCGCACCCGACAGAACCGTTACCAAGCTCACCGACGAGACGAACAGGAGCTGGACGTCGGTCGTCGACGATTCGCGTCTTCGCCTGGCCGATGACGTCGATGTCGCGCCCGACGGCCGCATCTACTTCAGCGAGGCGACGATCCGTTACGAGCAGGAGGACTGGGCGACCGACGCGCTGGAAAGCCGGCCGAGCGGACGCATGATCTGCTACGATCCGAGGACGGGCAAGACGCACACCGAGATCCCGAAACTGGTCTTCGCGAACGGCGTCACGATGTGTCCCGACGGACAGTCTTTCATGTTCGCCGAGAGCTGGACCTGTTCCATCAGCAGATATTGGTTCGACGGACCCAAGAAGGGCAAGACTGAAAGTGTCATCTCCAGCCTGCCCGGCTACCCCGACAACATCAACCGGTCTTCGGACGGCAATTACTGGCTGGCGCTGCTCGGCATGCGCGGGCCAGCTCTCGATCTTGCGATGCGCATGCCCGGCTTCCGCAAGCGCATGGCCCGACGCGTCGCGCCCGATCAATGGCTCTATCCGAACATCAACACCGGCTGCGTGGTGAAGTTCAATGAAAAGGGAGAAATCCTCGACAATCTGTGGGATCTCGGAGGCCGCAACCACCCGATGATCACCTCGATGCGCGAGCACAGGGGATGGCTGTATCTGGGCGGCGTTTCAAACAACCGGATAGGCCGCTACAAGCTGCCCGATGCCGACCCTGACTGGTGCGCGCAGGATGCCTATTGGGGGCCGCGCCCATGATCGGTGCCATCAAGCGCGCCTGGGCGAACTTCCGTGGCTTCGATCTGACAGGCAGCACCGTGCCGCCGATGGACGGCCCGCTGCGGCCGAACGCGAAGCTCGACGCGGCTCCGGTGCTGCTGGATCTCGCCGACGTCGACAATCTCGTGCTCTGCGGGCAACAGATACTCTGCTCGGTCGCTGATGAGATCCACATGCTGGCGCCGACGGCTGGCCATGAAGGGCAGGGGCTTTCCATCAGCCGGGCAAGAGGCATGGGCAAACCCGTGACCAGCATGGCGGCGGGCGCAGAGCTGCTGGCTGTCGCCGTCGAAGGCGAGGGTATCCGCATCGAGAGCCCGGACGGCGCATCCTCGGAACTGATCAGGCTCGGGGCGCTCGATGCGCAGTGTGTGACGGCGATGGCTTTCGCCGACAGCTCCACCTTGCTCGTCGCGGTGGGATCCGACCGCAATCCAGCGCTCGGTTGGAAGCGCGATCTGATGACGAAGACGGCGGCGGGGTCGATCTGGCGTATCGACATTGGCTCGCGCACTGCCGTTTCGATCGCGTCGGGGCTCGCGTTTCCGTCCGGGATTGTCGTATCGAAGGACCGGCTCTTCGTCTCGGAGGCGTGGCGCCACCGTGTGATTTCGATGGGCATCGACGGCTCACGCCAACAGATCGCCCTCGGCTCGCTCCCCGCCTATCCGGGTCGCATCGCACCGGCATCGGAAGGCGGCTTCTGGCTGGCCATGTTTGCGCCGCGCAATCCACTTGTCGAATTCGTCCTGAAGGAGGACGAGTATCGCAGGCGCATGATCGAAACGATCGACCCGGACTATTGGATCGCGCCCTCGCTGGCCACCGGGAGAAGTTTCCTCGAGCCCATACAGGGCGGCGCACGCAAGAAGCTCAACATGCTGAAGCCCTGGTCGCCGACCTGGTCGACAGGCCTCGTCGTGCGCTGCGACAGGGACATGGCCATGGTGCGAAACTATCAAAGCCGCGCCGATGGCGACGTGCACGGCGTGACCTCCATGTGCGAAGCCGGTGGCCGGCTTCTCGTTGGGGCAAAGGGATCGGGAAAGATCGTGGCGATCCATGAACTGGCAGGGCACGTAGCATGACACCCCTTGTCCAATTGCGCGGCGTTTCGAAGGACTTCCGGGGCGTCCTGGCGATTTCGAACGTGGATTTCGAAATCCGTCCCGGCGAGATACACGCCATTTTGGGCGAGAACGGAGCGGGAAAATCGACGCTGATGAAAGTGCTCGCCGGCGTTTACCAGCCGAGCTCCGGCGAAATGCTGCTGGACGGCCAGCCGGCAACACTGAATTCCCCGTCCGACGCGCTGAACCGCGGCATAGCGATGGTCTTCCAGGAGACCAATCTGGTGCCATCCATGTCGGTGGCCCAGAATATCTACCTGGGCGACGAAAAGCTGTTCAACCGGCTGCGCGGATTGAACATCCAGGCGCAGCGCTACCTGCTGTCGCTCAATTTTTACGTCGATCCCACTGCGCAGGTCTCCTTCCTGGGGGCCGGAAAAAAGCAATTGGTCGAGATCGCGCGCGCCGTCCACCACAATGCGCGGCTCATCATCTTCGACGAGCCGACCGCCACGCTGACCCCCGAGGAGAAGTTCCACTTCTTCAACCTTGCCCGCCGCCTGAAGGAAGAGGGGATCGCGATCATTTTCATCAGCCATGCGCTCGAGGAGGCATTGCATCTGTCGGACCGCATCACCGTGATGCGCGACGCCAAAGTGGTCGTGACCGACGAAACGAGCAAGTTCGATCGCGAGCGGATCGTGCAGGCGATGGTCGGCCGCAGTCTTTCCGGCGAACTCTATTCCGGCCAGGCGCGCGTGGCGCGCCCGATGGGCAGAAAGATTCTCAGCGTCGAAAACCTGTCGATGGGCAATACGGTACGCAACACGTCGTTTTCCGTGTTCGCCGGACAGGTGACGGGCCTGTTCGGCCTTGTCGGCGCGGGACGCACTGAAACGATGAAGATCGTTGCCGGGGTGCTGAAGCGCGATTACTTCCACGGCGGCACGGTGCGCTTTGAAGACCGGCCCGTCCGCTACCGTACGCCGCGGCCGGCGGTGCGTGACGGCATCGTCTATGTCACCGAGGACCGCAAGATCGAAGGTTTCTTCGAAACCATGACGATTGCCGGCAACATCCAGCTTGGAGACCTCGCCAACGGCGACAATCCGCTGACGCCGGTAGCCCCCCGGCAGGGCCGGGAGCTGGCCGTCGAATGGACGAAGCGGCTGGGGGTCAAGGCGATCGACGCCGACGCCCGCGTCATCGAACTTTCCGGCGGCAACCAGCAGAAGGTGGTTCTGGCCAAGGCGCTGGTCCAGAAACCCAAGCTGGTCATCCTCGACGAACCGACACGTGGCGTCGATGTTGGAACGATCGTGGAGATTCACAACTTCATCAACGAGCTTGCCGACAGCGGCATGGCCGTCGTCGTCATTTCGTCCTACCTGCCCGAGATCATGACGCTTTCAGACCGCATCCTGGTGGCGAGGCAGGGACGGATCGTCGAGGAGATGGACGTCGCCGAGGCAACCGAAAGCCGGATCATGTATGCGGCGGTTCACTGAGAGCGTCGCAGCCTGCCGGAACCGGCCGGCCCGCGGGCGGCCAGCTATTGGCTTCGACCAAGACTGATCGTCAGGCGAGATTGGCCCCAGCGCGACACTGACGCGCCGGTTCGCCAGTTGCTATCCCCTGTTCGTGGGCAGGACGAACATCTGCGCGATCTGGACGTGAGGCGGCTGATCCAACGCGAACAAGACGCACCGGGCGATGTCTTCGGGGTCGAGCGCCATGCCGAACCGCTCGAAGTATTTTCGAGCCGCCTCCTCGTCGCCGCGATGGCGCGACGCGACTATGTTCGTACGGGTAAGCCCTGGCAGGATCTCGATCACGCGTATCGGCGTCTCCGCCAGTTCGGCGCGAATGATATCGCTCAGCATGTGTACGCCAGCCTTGCTGGCAGAGTATGGTGCCTGGTCCGGCACCATACGGATCGCGCTGATGGAACTCATGTTGACGACGTCGCCAACGCCGCGTTCGATCATTCCAGGCAGGATCGCCCGCGTCACGCGCATGAGGCCGATCAGATTGGTCTCGATGATCGCCGACCAGTCGTCCGCCGATCCGATGTCGAAGCGCGTACGCCCGCCGATGTCATGACCGGCATTGTTCACCAGTATGTCGATGTCGCGGAATTCAGGCGGCAGCCGGCCGAGGCAGTTGGCAACGGCCGCGCCGTCGGTAATGTCGAGGGCAAGCGGGAAGACGTCGGCGCCGAGCTCGCCAGCCAGGACGGCGAGGCGGTCTTCCTGACGATCCGCCAGCACGATACGGCAACCCTTGCCATGCAGGCTCACGCAAATCGCGCGTCCGATGCCGCTCGCGGCACCGGTGACGAAAGCGATCCTTTGGCGATCCGTCATGTCATCCGCCCGGCCTGGCTATCATGGCACGCAGCGCCAGGCGGTCACGCTTTGGCCGATCAACGGGATGCCGTGGCGATCGTCGTTCATGGTCGGGGCTTCAGCGCTGCACGAACGGATTGGGCACGCTGCCACTGATGTCGATCCAGACGCTCTTCTCCTGCAGATATTCCCGAATCGCGGACAGGCCGCTTTCGCGGCCGATGCCGGAACGCTTGAAACCGCCGAACGGCGACATGTAGCTCACCGCCCGGTAGGTGTTGATCCACACGGTGCCCGCCTTGAGCTTCTGCGACATGGTCAAAGCACGCGTTATGCTTTGCGTCCACACGCCTGCGGCCAGTCCATAGATCGTGCCGTTGGCGATCTCGATAGCCTCTTCGTCGCTTTCGAAGGGGATGATGGCCAGGACAGGACCGAAAACCTCCTCCTGCGCGATGCGCATCTTGGGGCCGACATCGGTGAAGATCGTTGGCTCGACGAACCAGCCTTCGCCGCAGGCCGGATCGGTGGCCCGCTTGCCGCCAAGCGCCAGCTTGGCGCCTTCTGCATTGGCGATCTCGATATATTCAAGGATCTTGGCGAGTTGCGGCCGCGTCGTGATCGGCCCGACCTGCGTGTCGTCGCGCGAGGGATCGCCGATCCGGGCGGTCCTGGCGAAAGCAACCAGCGCATCGACGAAAGCCGGATAGATCGAGCGGTGAACGAGCGCCCGCGATCCCGCGATGCAGGTCTGGCCGCTGGCCGCGAAAATGCCTGAGACAACGCCCTTGACGGCATCGTCCAGCACCGCGTCCTCGAAGACGATGTTGGCGGATTTTCCGCCGAGTTCCAGGGTGACGGGCTTTATCGAGCGCGCCGCGATCTGGTAGACGCTCTGGCCGGTGCGATCGCCGCCCGTGAACGCAATCTTGTCCACGCCCGGGTGAGACACCAGGTGCTCGCCAATCTCGTTGCCGAAGCCGGTGACGATGTTGACGACCCCGGGTGGGAAGCCGGCCTCCTCGAAAAGCGCTCCGAACTCGAGCGCCGAAGCGGACGAGAACTCGGAGGGCTTCCAGACGATGGTGTTGCCGGCCGCCAGCGCCGGGGCCAATTTCCATGTCGCCAGCATCAACGGCGAATTCCACGGGGTGATGGCGGCCACCACGCCCAGCGGCTCTTCGCGGGTAAAGTTGAACACGCCGGGCTTGTCGATCGGGATGACGCGTCCCTCGACCTTGTCGGCCAGCCCGGCGAAATAATAGTACCATTGCGGCATGTATCTGAGCTGGCCGCGCATCTCTGCGATCAGCTTGCCATTGTCGCGGGTTTCGATGTCGGCCAGACGGTCGGCATTGGTGGTGAGAAGATCGGCGAAACGCCGGATCAAGGCACCGCGGGCGCTTGCGCTCAACGCCGACCATGACGGCGCGTTGAAGGCTTGCGCGGCGGCCGCGACCGCACGGTCGACGTCCCTCGCACCGGCGCGTGGGATTTGAGCCCAGGCCGTGCCGGTGAAGGGATTTTCGGTGTCAAACGTCCGATCATCCAGCGCATCCACCCATTGGCCGCCGATCAGCATCTGATATTTTTTCATGTTGATCCCGTCTGCCGCTCCAACGGCCAAGAAGACGTTGGTCAGGCCTTTTCAGCATCGAACTCGGCAAAGGCCTCGCGCGCGATGCGGAACGAGTCCACCCCCGCGGGCACGCCGGCGTAGATCGCCACCTGCAAGAGGACTTCGCGGATCTCGTCGCGGCTGACACCATTCCGCAGGGCGCCTTTGGTGTGCATCTTAAGCTCGTGGGGCCTGTTGAGGCAGCTGAGCATGGCTAGGTTCAACATTGAGCGCGTCTTGCGCGGCAGCTCTTCGCGGCCCCAGACCGCACCCCAGCAGTACTCTGTGACGAGTTCCTGCATGGGGCGGTTGAAGTCGTCCGCCGCGGCAAACGACTTCTCGACGAACTCCTTGCCCAGCACTTCCTTGCGGATCGCCATGCCGCGTTCGAAGACTTCCTTAGACATATGAACTGCTCCTGTTTGGGAATGTTTATAAACTCTGCCTTGACGACAGACGCGTGCGTTTGCCAGCCCCTTGTGCCGGCGTTCGCGTTGCTTGTCTTCTGGCTACCCGCTTAGCCGCGCAGAGCGACAGCAGCCGACTGGCATCTTTCTTGGTGTCCAGCCTGTCGACAAATTCTTCGATGGCCTCGGCATCGGCGACGCCGAGGGTACTCGCCGCCGCCAAGCGGAAGCGCTCGCGCACCTGCGCCTCGGTGGCGGGCACGACATCGGGCAGTCCCATCGAGAGCTGGCGGCCGTCGCCGAGAACCACATTGATCGCCGCACCCTGCTGGCCAGGAAACAGCGCGGTCAGATCCGGGCTGGCAATCAGTTCGCTCACACTGATCAGGCGCAGCGTTTCGGGATCGGCGAGGTTGCTGTAGATGTCCTCGGACAGCCGGCCGTGTGCAAACACGGCTCCCACACCGAACGGAATGCTCATCTTCGCCTGCAGGGCTCTATCGAACGGTCCTGTCCGATCGCATCCTGGATATGCGGCGGCGGCGGCGGGTACGCTGATGCGGATGCGCTCGACCGGTGCGGCATCCGAGCCGATCATCTCGACGAGCTTCAGTGCGGTCTGGCAGGCCGTCTGGGCAAAATTGCAGGCTGGCGCCGCCTTGTGGTAGACATTGAAAATGTCCGCCTCTCCGTTGGGGAAGAGTTCGATCCGGCCAGGCATCGGCCGCCGTGCGAGCGCGGCAAAATATCCCGACCTGCCTTCAAGTATGTCAGGACTGCCGAAGGCTCCGGATTCGGCCAGCCGGACGGCCATCCAGGCATTCCGGACGGCAAAGCCTGGATGGAAGAACATGTCGGAGCCACCGCTTTGCGGCCACTGGTTCAGCCCGGAGGCGGTGTTCGCAGCGAGAGCAATCGCCGCCTCTATCTGCTGTGGGCCAAGCTTCAGCATCCAGGCGCCGCCGCATGCCGATCCGATGGGCGCGACCAGTCCTGTCGGCCTGAAAAGTGACGACAGCGTCGGATCGATCAGCATTCTTCCAAGGCGTCCGCCGACCTCATAGGCGACCACCGCTGACCGGAGCAGGTCCATGCCGGAAACCGTATCCGTCTCCGCCAAAGCCAGCAGCAGCGGCCAGACGACCACGCCATGGTGGCAGACCGATGCGGCGTGCATGTCTTCCCTGACGAGGCCGTGCCCCTTCACGGCATTCACAAAGGCGGCATCTGCTGGTGTCGCCGTCGCGCTTTCGCCGATCATGTGGCCGCCAGGCGCTGCCGACACTGCGGAGACCGCCTGCTGGCTGGGCTCCAGTTCGGAAGCCTCAAACGCACAGCCGAGGAAATCGAGCAGGCACAGCTTGGCCTTGCCGATGGCTGCCGGACTAAAAACCGGCGGGGCGAGGTTCGTCAACGCAACTGCCAATTCCATCGAGCGCGTCGTCATATGCTGCTCTCCACAAGGTGGGCTCTAGGCGCGTATCTCCACGCCAGCCCATTCCTCGATGATGCGAACCATCGAAGTGAAATCCGAATCCGGTCCGAAGCGCGCATTGGTAGCCGCAAGCATCTGCCGGACAACAGAGCCGCCGATCATGGGCACACCCAAATTCTCGCTTTCATCGACACACATGCGTACGTCCTTGTACGACAGGGCAGTGGAGAAACCGAAATCGAAGGTTCCCGGCAAGACGGCACGAGGGAATTTGTCCTGCGTCGCACTGTTTCGGCCGCTCGAAGCATTGATGATGTCGCACATGACCTGGGGATCCAAGCCAGCCTTGACGCCCATTGCGAGAGCCTCGGCCGACAGCAGAATGACGCCCGCGGCGATCATGTTGTTTCCGAGCTTGGCGACCTGCGCGCTTCCTGGCGTTTCTCCGCAATAAAACCTGCGGCCAAAATTGGCCAGGACCGGCTCGATTTCCTCATAAGTCTGCCTGGGGCAGGAGATCATCACGGCCAGCGTGCCGTTGCGCGCGCCTGCGATCCCACCCGATATCGGTGCGTCGACCCATGCAATGCTTTTGCTCGCCAGGGACTCCGCGATGATCTTGGCCATGGTCGGTCCGGTGGTCGACACGTCGACCACGATCTTGACCTTGGAGCCGGCCGCGATTCCGTCCGCACCCAAAACCACTTCCTTGACGACGGGGGGCGTCGGCAGGCTGCAGAATACGATGCTGGCTTCATCCGCGACCGCCTTGGGAGATACAGCAAATGTCGTGTGTTCCGCAGGCAGTTCCCGCGCGGCGTCCCGCCGCGTGTCGTAGACGACCACATGGTGGCCGGCCTCGGTCAGTCGGCGTACCATCGGCGCACCCATGCGGCCGAGGCCGATGAACCCAAGCGTTTGACGCTGCACGACTTTTCCTCTCGAATCGATATTGGATTTGGGCAGTTTTCGGATCGGCCCAGACTAGGCCAATTCCTGCACGCGGGATAATGCTCGCCGCGCGCATAACAGCTTTGCCAAGGGCCAGCCAAACGCTTGTCAACGGCTTCGATGTATCCCAAACTCCTGCCTTCGTTGCATGCCAACGGAAATACGCTCTTCCGCGTTGTGCGACGAGGCAAAGTCCATGTTCGACCTAAGGCAGCTACAACTGTTCACGGCAGTGGCCGAATTCGGGAGCTTTTCGCGGGCCGCCGTTGCACTGTCGGTCAGCCAGCCGGTTCTCAGCAGGCAAATCAAGTCGCTGGAGGAGAGCGTCGGGATCGCGCTTCTTTACCGCAACGGTCGTGGAATTGTCCTGACGGAGGCGGGCAAGCTTCTGCAAAGCTATGCGACCGCAATCCTCGAGCAGTCCTCGCGCGCGGCGAGCGAACTCGGAGCGCTGCGATCGAACCCGCGCGGTGCGATCGTGCTTGGAATGCCTCCATCCGTGGGAGTTGTCCTGACTGCGCCGCTCGTCCAACACTTTCGCGAGCAGTTCCCGCAGGTAAGCATGCGGGTGGTCGAAGGATTTAGCGGCCATCTTCTCGAATGGCTTGTCATGGGAAAGATCGACGTGGCGGTGCTTTACAACGCGCCGCGCATGAACAACCTTCTTGCAGAGCCTATCCTGCGCGACGAATTGTTCCTGCTCGGCGCCAAGGACGATCCCTGCAAGCTCGGTTCGTCGCCGGTCGATGCTGCCGTCGTCTCGAAGATACCGATGATCCTTCCAGCCCGACCGCATGGACTGCGGGTGCTGCTGGACCAAATCTTCGGCTCGGTCGGCATCGAGCCCAAGATCGAGGTCGAGGTCGAGGCGATGCCTTCGACGCTGCGCCTCGTGGAGGCAGGAATGGGCTATACGATCCTGTCCTATTCGAGCTGCCACGACTTGGTTGCGGAAGGCAGGATCAGCTACTGGCGCATCCAGAATCCGTCGATAGAAAGGGAGCTGCTGCTCGCGACGTCGAGTCAGCGGCCAACAACCACCGTCATCCGGGCGCTGACGACCCTGATAAGGGATGAGGTGCGCGCTCTGCGCAAAATGGGAATCTGGGAGCCGAAAGCGTAAGCGCGGCCAATCGTCTCCTGGTCATCGGTCGCCCTTCATGCCGGAAGCGATATATCTGTTATCCCGAACGCGAACAGTGAGTTCGCTTCACTTGGCCATATCTGAGCGTCACATTATGGCGAAGCGCGAGGAGGACCCGCGTGCGCACGTCGCCTGCTGGAGGAGGAGAACCATGACCGAAGAGCCAAGAAAGCAGAGTCCTGGCGTCTACCGACGAAGAGTGGGCGACGCGATGGTGACTGTGATCAACGATGGCTTTCTCGATATCCCGCTGGCCATTCTGCGCGGGACCGAGCGCGGTGACATGGAAGGATTGATGCGGGAGCACTTCCACGAGGGCGGGCCCCGTCTCACGGTCAATGCATTTGTCATCGAGACCGGCGGCAACACGATACTCGTCGACGCCGGCGGCGGGTCGACGACGGTGTATTCGATGGGGCAACTGCCGCGCAACTTGTCCGCTGCGGGCTTCGATCCCTCGGACTTCGACACTGTTCTCCTGACACATATCCACCCTGATCATTCGAGTGGACTGATGGACGAATCCGGCAAGCCACTCTTCCCGCGCGCCGATATCATCATCCACAAGGATGACTTCGACTTCTGGTCCGATCCCGAACGGCGCGGCCGCTCGGCGGCTGCGGTACCCTACACGGGTTCCGCCGACGCCCTGCTTTCAAGCCACCACGGCCGCTTCCGCCCCACGGAGGGAGGCGAAGTCATGCCGGGCATCACCCAGTTGCCGCTTCCCGGCCATACGCCAGGCCACAGCGGCTATCAGCTCGATTCTGCCGGCGAGACACTGGTGATGTGGGGCGACACAGTGCATGTTCCGGAGCTCCAGATTCCTCGGCCGCAGATCACCAGCGAATTCGATGTCGACGAGACGCTTGCGGCTGCCAACCGTCGCAAGATTTTCAACCATGTCGCAAGTGAACGTCTGCTCGTCACCGGCGGCCACCTGCACCTGCCGGGTTTTGCCCATGTCGTGAAAGCTGGTGACGGCTTCCGACTTGTCCCGGAGACCTGGCGGGTCGAACTCTAGAGCGGCGGCGATTGCTGAAAATGCCGAGGGCCGGCTCCAATGGGGCCGGCCCTTTTCTGTACGCGCTTGGGAGGGGCGACAGAACGATCAGTCGGTGACTTCGACCCAGGTCTTGCTCTTGGCGTCGTGCTTGACGAGAGTAACCTGGGCCGCGGTGATGGTGATGTGGCTTGTCTCCGAGAAGCCGATGTTGCCCGTCATGCCCTTGAAGTCCTTCACGGCGTTGAAGCCTTTCTGCAAGTCTTCCGGCTTCGTTGACTTCACGTCCTTGATCACCTGCGCCAGCATTTTGATGCTGTCATAGGCGCCTGCCGAGAAGGGTGTGGCATCGACACTGAATTTCTTCTTGTAGGCGTCGCGGAAAGCCAGAAGTTCCGGGCTGGGATGAAGCTCGGTGGTCAGCATGGCCGTGATCATGCCGTCGGACAGGTCGCCCGCCAGGCTTGAAAAGGTGTCGTCGGCGTTCGTCTCGTCATTGCCGTACACGATCGCTTCATAGCCTATCGAATGAAGGTCCTGCATGAAGGCGGCCTGGTCCTGCGGCGTCAGCCACACATCCACGCATTTGATGCCTGCCGCCTTGATGGCGTTGACTTCGGGCATCAGGCCGGCGGTGGCGCCTGTCGACCAGTTCTCGGTGATGGTGTGATCCATCGCGATCTTCTTGCCAGCCTTGTCATAGGCCAATTGTATGCCGAAAAGTCCGCCCTGTCCGTAGGTCGAGGGATCGTGCAGCACGGCAAGCCCGTCGGGGCAATGTTTCAGGGCATGCTCGCCGATCTTCTCTCCCCAGGCAAAGGTGTTGAGCCCGAAGTCGAACACCCACGGATTGGGCGGGCTCGTCGGTCCGTTCGGGTTGACGGTAAGGCCGCCGTCGTCGACGACGCCGATGGTCGGGAACCTGTGGCGCTCGGCAAGCTGCGCGGTCACCGGACCCGTATCGGGCGAACCCGCGATGACGATGGCGCCGGCCGACATCAGCTTTTGGTAGAGCTGGCCGGACAGTGTCGCCGACGCGTTGTCGTTATGCGCGTCGAGCTTGAGCATGTGGCCGTCGACGCCTCCAGCGGCGTTGATCTCATCGACCGCCATCTGCGAGCCGTTGACGGTGGCAATACCTGTCGATCCATAGGCGCCAGTTGTGCCGGCAATCAGACCGATAAGATAGTCGTCGGCAGCATTCGTCTGGATGGTCGCACCGCACAAGGCCGTTGCGGCCAACAGCAAGGTGGACGTCGTCGCGAGCTTTCTCATATTCGTTCCCTCCCTGCGATCGGGGGCTTATCTTCGACAATCCGATCGCTGCTTTTTAGCCCTGCGCTTCACCGGGACGCGCGTGTCTTCGCTTTGAATTTGCCACCCACGACCCCCTTCTTGTCAACGCGAGGTCAGCCCCCCGAGGGCATGCCCAACAGCTCCCTCAAATGCGGCCACGAAGCGGATTTGCAGACGCCATCGCAACCTCGGAGGTTCCGCCACGACATCTCTTTCCTGTTCACTAAACTATTGATATAAAATGGATTTTTATTCCAATTCGATGGGGCTTTGGAGAGCCCGCCTCGCGGTGCCGATGGGCCTGTGGCCGGCGCCACGGGGCAGGCCAGGGCGCCGTTCGTCGCGTTCCTCATAGCTGTTATGTCACCCGCACAAGCTATTTCCCCACGGGCTTTTTCGACTAGGTGTTCGGTATCGGCGCAACGTGCCAAATCCGGATGTTGCGACAGGAAAGCCCGGCCCAACAGTTCCTGCGAAACATGCTAGCGTCGACCCGACGGACGCGATTTCCGGGGAACCGTTGAAGCGGCAAAAATACCCGGCGACGGCCGGATGATGGGGGAAGCCAACAGTGCTGCAGTTCTTGCTGAGTGGCATTGCCATAGGATCGATATACGGTCTCATCGGTATGGCATTGGCTATTTCGTTCTATGTCACCCGCATCATCAATTTCGCTCAAGGACAGCTGATGATGGTGACGGTGATGATCACCGCCGAGCTGGTATCGTCCGGCTATCCTGTCTGTCTGGCCGCGGCTGCCGGCCTGGTCTCATCATGCGTGATCGGCATTCTGTCCTACCTTATCGCCGTGCGGCCAATTCTGCTGTCAAACCGTTCCAGTTTCGGTTGGCTGGTATCAACGCTGGGTTTCGCGGTGATCGTCGAGAACGCGGCCGCCTACATATGGGGCCCGACTTCGCAGGCCTTCCCGCCAATCCTGAACAATATCAGCGTGCCGATCGGCAGTGCCGTACTCACAGGCCAGCAGCTTCTCTCGATCGTCGCTGCCACCATTCTTGCGGCTGGCTTCGAAATCGTGCGGCGGCATACGCTGTTCGGCAAGCTCGGCATGGCGACGGCGGCCGATCCCGAAATGGCGTCGGCCATCGGCGCCAACACCACCGTGGTCGCCATCGTCGCTTTCGCGGTCTCGGCCGCCTTTGCCGGCATTGCCGGATTGCTTATCGGACCGACGACCTTTGCCAACCCCTATCTGGGCGATACGTTCGGCACCTACGGCTTCATCGCCATGATGATTGGCGGCGGCACGGAACGGCCGATCGCTGCCATGTTCGGCGGTTTGGTGTTGGGCGTCTGTGCCGAAGGCGCAAACGGGCTCATCAACTCGCAGGCTTCGGACTGGTTTCCCTTCATCGTGCTCGTCGTCATCCTGATCGTCTCGCCCAAGGGATTGTTCAGCGCCAGCAATCCTCTTTTCCGCCCGCGCCGCCCGGCCGCGGCGAGCCGCTGAGGTCTGGGGATGAAGTCCACGACCGATCACCAGGCATCGGCCGCCATCCCGGCGTCGCGAGCCGGCGGCTGGCGCGCCGTGATGTTTCTTGTCGTCGTTCTCGCCTACCTGGCGGCGACGGGCTATGTGGCACAATCTGATCTCGGCCTTCAGAACCTCGTGCTGGTGGCCGCCGTCTTCGGCATCCTCGCCATCAGCCTCGACCTCGTCGCCGGCATGCTGGGGCTGTATTCCCTTGGCCAAGGCGGCTTTTTCGGGATCGGCGCCTATATGACGACAATCCTTGCCAATGACTATGGCTGGAATGTCTTCGGGCTGCTTGTCTTCGTCCTCGTCGCGACCGGCCTCGTCGGCGTGGCGGTGGGCGCCATGTCCTTGCGCGTCAGCGGCCTTTACTTCGCCATCACCACCTTCATCTTCACGCTGGTGCTGACCGTCCTCGCGACCGATATGGTCGATGTCACAGGCGGCCTCCAGGGCTGGCTTGGCCCGGCCTTTCCAGATTTTCCGGGCGGCTTGCAATGGCTCGGCACGCCGCTGGTCTGGTGCACCATGGCCGGGCTTTTCCTCAGTCTCACGCTGGTCTGGAACGTCAGGCATTCGCCGTTCTATCCGATCCTCCTTTCAATCCGCGATGCCGAGCCGTTTGCAGAGGCCGCAGGCGTGCGGACAGCCGCGATCAAGATCGGTGTCTTCGGCGTCTCGGCCGCGATGGCAGGAGGAGCGGGCTGGCTGTTTTCTTTCCTTGGCGTCGTATCTCCGGGCCAGTTCGACTGGTCGGTGTCGCTCAACGTGCTGGTGATGGTGCTTATCGGCGGCATCAACACCACCATCGGTCCCGTGATTGGCGCGATGTTCGTCTCGATGTTCCCCAACGTCGTCAACATCAATCCATGGCTGCAGGAGATCGTCTACGGCGCACTCTCCATCCTCGCCATTACTCTTTTGCCGAATGGCGTCGTCGGTATCGCCAAGCGTGTCCTGGCGCCGCTGGTTGGAAGTCTGGATCCGAAAACCGACATCGTCGCTGTTGATGTGGCGACCGCCGCGGCAACGCTTCCTGCTCCCTCGGCTTTAGCCACCGGGTCGGAGATCATCGTCGAATGTCGCGGCATCGAATTCGGCTACGGGCTCGGACCGAAGGTACTGCGCAATGTCGATCTCGCGGTTCAGCGCGGCCACATCCACGGCCTCATAGGTCCGAACGGCTCCGGAAAGAGCACGCTCGCCAACGTCATTTCAGGCCGTCTAACCCCTCATGCCGGCCAGGTTCTGGTCAAAGGGACACGTGCCGACGGCATGCCTGCGAGCAGCCGCTCGAAACTCGGGCTTCGGCGGACCTTCCAGGCCGCGCAACTGGTCAAGGAATTGACACTGACGCAGAACGTGATGGTCGGCCTGTTCGATCGGGTGCCGCGCATTGTGAGCCGTGCCGCGCTCTGGCCGATGCTTGCGTCCGGGCGCCGCGATCTGGCGGCGATGCATCGTCGCTCTGCCGAAACACTTGCCCTTGTCGGGGCGGGCGAATGGACGTCCCGGCAGGTCGGGGACGTTCCGCATGGCATCGAACAACTCACCCAACTCGCGTCGGTCTGTGTGGCGGGGCCGGATGTCATCGTTCTCGATGAACCGGCAACCGGCCTCTCCGCGAAGGAGGTGAGGCATCTGGCAACGATCCTCGCCAATCTCAAGACCCAGGGCGTCACGATGATCATCATCGAGCATCAGACGCGCTTTCTTTTTCCGCTGTGCGATCGCGTCACCGTGCTCAACGCCGGCGAAGTGATCCTAACCGGTTCGGCCGACGAGGTGCGTGCCGATCCCGTGGTCAGACAGGTTTATCTCGGCGAATGAACGAACAATCGTCCCCCGTACTGGAGATCAGCTCGCTGAGTGCAGGCTACGGCCGCTTCGACGTCGTGCGCGACATCGGGCTCTCGGTTGGCAAGGGTGAGGCGGTCGCATTGCTTGGCCCTAACGGCGCTGGCAAGACCACGGTGCTGCGCGCGATCATGGGCCTGGTCAAACAGCGGCGCGGCCTGATCCGCATCGGCGACACCGACGTGTCGGATCTGCCAACCCATCGCATAGCGCGCGGCCTCGCCGCCATTGCGCCGGAGGGACGGCGCCTGTTTCTCGACCAGTCGGTGGAAGACAATCTGCTGCTGGGCGCGCTGCACTTGCGGCATGACCGGACCAGAGTCGAGAGGCTGCTGACCTCGGTCTACGATCTTTTCCCGGTGCTCAGGAATTATCGTCATCGGCTGTCGTCATTCCTCAGCGGGGGAGAGCAGCAGATGGTTGCCATCGGCCGCATGCTGATGAGCGATCCCGAGATTATGCTGCTCGACGAACCCTCCGTCGCGCTTTCGCCTGTCGCCGTCGACATCGTGGTCAAAGCGATGCTGGAATTGCGCAAGCGCGGCGCATCGCTGCTGCTCGTCGAACAGCGCATCGATGTGGCGACCCGGGTCTGCGACCGGCTCTATGTCATGGCGCATGGCGAGATCGTCGAGGAAATGACGCCGGAAATCGTCCGTTCCGGCGGTATGTCGATACTCAACAAATATCTCGGCTAGAATCCGGGCGCAGTCTGAAACGTCGCGGCGCCGGGCTTTCGGTCAGGCCGAAGCGGCATAGCGCCGCGCGAGCGCGGACATCCCGACCGCGAGCACGAGTATCCCACCCTTGAAGATTGGCTGGAAATGGGTGGGCGCGCCGAAGATACTGAGCCCGTTGAATCCCACTGCCAGGATGAGCACGCCGATCAAAGTCCCGGAGATATGGAATTCGCCTTCCCTTAACGTGGCGGAGCCCAGGAAAACGGCGGCGAAGGCATCAAGGAGATAGCCGTCGGCCGCCGCCAATGTTCCGCTGCCGAGCAGCGAGGACAGCAGCGTTCCGGTCAATGCGGCGCAGAAGCCGGCAGTGGCAAAGGAAAAGATCTTGATGCGGTCCACCCGGATGCCGGAGAGCCTCGCTGCCTCCAGATTGCCGCCGACGGCCTGCATCTTCTGGCCGATATCGGTCTTGTTCAGGATGACCCAAAGCGCAATCAGCACGATCACCATGATGATTACCGGATTGGGAAGGCCGAAGACGAGGCGGCCGAGGGCAATATCGGTGAAGGCACGAGGAATTCCGGTCGCGATCGGGAAGGAACTGTAGGTGAACCCTATTCCCGTCAGCATTGTTCCGACGCCCAACGTAGAGATCACGGCATTGATCCTCACCTTCGTCACGAGCACGCCGTTGAAGGCGCCGATCGCGGCCCCGAGGAGCAGTGCGCAGACAATGCTGAGCCAGATCGGAAAACCCTGGTAAGCCATCAGGCCGGTAACGATCAGGCCGACGAAGCTCGCCACATAGCCGATGCTCAGGTCGAACTCGCCCACGACGAGCGTATAGGTCAGCCCGGAGGCAATGATCGCGGTCAGGGACGCCTGGCTAAGGATATTGAGGAAGTTGGCGCGGGAAAGGAAGATTCCAGGTGCGTTCGCCGAGAAAAAAACCACCATCAGCAGGAGCCCGACGATCGTGCCGTAGCGAGAGAGCCAGATCAACGCGGTCCGCTTCCACGAGGACTTTCGGAGCGATGCCGCGTCCTTCGCCGCGGTTCCGGCCTGGGCCATCATGCGATGTCTCCTTCTTCGTCATTGCTATCATGGTAGCTGAGTTCGATGATCCGGGCCTCGGTGATATCGGCGCCAGTCAACTCGCCGGTAATGCGGCCTTCGCGCATGACAAGGACGCGGTCGGCGAGAAGCGTGAGTTCCTCGACGTCCGATGAGATCGCAAGGATGCCGACGCCTGACCGGGCGAGTGCGCGGATTGCATCGTGTATCTCTTCACGCGCGCCCACATCGACCCCTCGCGACGGCTCGTCGAGAATGAGGAGCTTGGTTCCGGCATTTAGCCAGCGGCCGATCAGCGCCTTTTGCTGGTTGCCGCCTGAAAGGCCGCCGATCTTCGCCTCGACGCTGGGTGTTTTGATCCCCAACCGAGCCACGAGTCCCTCCGCCTGCCGGCGGGCCTTCTTGTCGGAGACAAACGGGAGACCTGGAATGGCGCGCAGCTTCTTCAAGGTGGATATGTTGATGTTGAAGGCTACCGACTGCTGCAGCATCACCCCCTGGGAGCGGCGTTCCTCCGGAACCAGCGCTATACCGGCGCGAACCGCCTGAGCCTCGTTGGCGATATCGAGCCGTTTGCCGTCGAGCTCGAAATGACCGGCATCCGGCCGGGTCACACCGGCCATGAGATGGGCAAGTTCGGTCCGTCCGGCCCCGACAAGGCCGCCGAGCGCAAGGACTTCACCCTGGTAGAGATCGAAGCTCACGCCCTTCACGGCGCTCTTCCAGGCAATGTCGCGGACAGAGAAGATCGGCTGCTGGCTACGGTCGGTCGCGAAGCGGTCGCGCTCATCCGGTGGGCGCATGTCATGGCCGATGATGGCTCTGACCAGGCCCTTCTTGTTGAGCGCTCCGCGCTCCGCGGCATCGACGATCCGCCCGTCGCGCAACACCGTGATCCTGTCGCAGAGCTGAAGCACCTCTTCCAGCCGGTGAGAGACATAGAGGATGGCAACGCCCTGGGTGGAGAGATCGCGGATGATGGCGAAGAGTTGCTCGCTCTCCGGACCAGAGAGCGACGCCGTGGGCTCATCCATCGCGATCATGCTGGCGTCGCGCACGAGAGCCTTGCTGATCATGACGAGCCAGCGCTGGGCCACCGAGAGTTCGGAGACCTTCGTCTCGAGTGGAAAGCGAATGCCGACACGTTCGGCGGCGGCGCGGGCGGCGACGCCGGAGCGCCGCCAGTCGATCATGCCGAAACGAGTGACCTTGGGTGCGCCCAGCAATATGTTCTGCAGCGCGTTGAAATGCGGGATCAGGTTCAGTTCCTGATGGATGAAGGCAAGGCCGGCCTGTTCCGAAGCCCGCGGCGACCCCTTTTGCAGATCTTCGCCGGCAATCGTCACGCTGCCCTCGTCAGCCACCGTTACCCCGGCGAGACAGCGTATCAGCGTGGACTTGCCGGCGCCGTTGGCGCCGACCAGGCCATGCACCTTGCCGCGCTCGATGTCGAGATCGGCGTGGTCGAGAGCGAGTTCTCCAGCGAAGGATTTGGTCAGGCCGCGGATGCGCATCCAGGGCCCGACTGATGCGGCGGACGGCATCTAGCAGTGCCAACCCGCCAGGTGCTTCAAACTGGTCTCACATTCCATTGGGATGTTCGGCCATGAATTTGTCGACGTTGTCCTTGGTGACGACGATCCCGGGGATCTGGATGTCCTTCGGCTGCCAGGACGCGCCGGCCTTGATCGAATCGAGGACCGCCTGGAACACTTCCTTGCCCTCCTGGAAGGCCGGCTGCCAGACGGTCGCCGTCAGGTCTCCTTCCTTGACCAGTTGCAGCGCTTGCGGGCTGCCGTTGATCGAGACGGTGGTGACGTCGGTGCGGCCGGCCTGGCGCATGGCAGCCACCGCCCCCTGCATCGGCTCGTCCCAGCAGGCCCAGATGGCCAGTGGCTTATCCCCGCCGGCGGGATGTGCGGTGAGCCAGGCCGCGGCGGTTGCGTTTCCAAACTGGACCTGTCCCGGCGCAGTCACTTCGCTGTAGTCGACCTTGACGTCGGACTTGCCCTTCACGCCCTCGTCGAACGCAATACCACGATCGATGCAGAGCTTTCCCGGGTGGAAGGTCATCGCCAGGACGTTGGCCTTCTCGCCAATTTTATCGGTCAAGAACTTCACCGAGTCGTCGCCGACCTGGCGGCCGCTGGTCGTCACCACGATGCCGGGAACGATTTCGCCGCCCCACGTTGCGACGGGAATGCCTGCGTCGCGCGCTGCGGCGAGACCAGAGCCAATGGAACTGCTGGCGAAGGCAAGCACGAAGATCGCGTCGACGTGTTGTGCGGCGAAAGAATTCATTGCCGCGTTGGCCTGGTCGGCGCTGGCCTGGGTATCAGTCACCTTGACATCCCAGCCGGCAGCCTTGGCGGCCTCGGTCGCACCGCCAATAACGGCTATATTGAGAGCATCGTTGGCCAGAAGTGCAACGACGCCAAGCGTTTTCGCCTCGGCGACGGTCGCAACCATCATGGCGCTGGCCGTCAAGGCGGCAAGCAGCAGTTTGTACATTTGGAAACTCCTCCCTTTCGTTTCAGGCCGTCCCCACGACGGAGCCGGCGCCTTCCTTGTACGAGGTTCAGTGAATTCGTTTGTCCTCGCATCCTAAAGACCCGCCCAGCGGCCAAAGAGCCTCGTACGGGTAGTCTATCCAGAGGTCGAGCAGCGCCGGCGGATCAGGTTCTGCGGTTTTGCTCAGGGTCTGGACCTCACGTGTTTGATAGCGGTATCACGTTCGCATTCGGAAGTTCGGCAGCCAGATGGCCTGAAATCGCTCGAAAACCCACCTTTCGCCCAGAACGAACAACCGCTGTCACCTTCTTTGCATCTTTCCTTATTTTTGCTTGTTAGCGGTATCACGTCAAGGCTATGGATGGCGAGGGCGCAGATGAATTTTGCCGCGAATATCTTGCGGTCGTGGCTACAGGAGGACCAACCATGCAAGTGAAGTACGATTTCTCCGGCAAGAACGTCATCTTGATCGGCGCAACCACCGGCATTGGCCGCGCCACCGCGCTGGCCTTCGCCGGGGCGGGCGCAAATCTCTATGTTTCGGGCATTGGCGCCGAACTCGGAGAGAGCCTCAAAAAAGAGGTGAGGCCGCTGGGCGTCGAGATCGAGTTCCTGGAAACCGATGTACGCGACAGCAAAGCGATGGCCGTGTTGCACCAGAAGGCCTTCGATCGCTTTGGCAGGATCGATGTCGCCTTCAACAATGCGGGCGTGCCAGGCAAGACGGCGCCCGTGCACGAACTCGACGACGCGGACTACGATCTGCTGATGGACGTCAATTTGCGTGGGATTTTCAATGGGCTAAGGCATCAGATCCCGCATATGATTGCAAAGGGTGGCGGCGCAATCGTCAACACGTCTTCGCTGTTCGGTGTCATGGGTTTCGCCACCACCGCCGTCTACTGCGCAAGCAAGTGGGGCGTGATCGGGCTGACCAATTCGGTAGCGCTGGAAGTGGCTCGCAAGAACATCCGTGTCAACGCCATCGCGCCCGGCTCGGTGATGACTCCGCTGTTGAGCGGCATGTTCGGCAGCGAGCAGGGCGCGAAAGACACCGTCTTGCCGATGATTCCCATGGGACGTATCAGCGATCCGTCGGAGATCGCACAGCTTGTGCTGTTCCTCGCCTCGGACGCGGCCTCATTCATCACCGGCCAGGCCATCGTGATCGATGGTGGCGGCTTCGTCGCTGGCGCGGACCAACTTTGAATATGGCAAGCAAGGATCCAGTTCGAGGCTATGCAACTGCCGGACTTCAGGCCCATACGTGGTCTGGGGCCTGGCAGCGCGGCTTCGTTTGAGATCTGGCACCGGTTGCGCGGGGGCCTGAGCGGCCCCCGCTCAGGCTCAGTCGACCCTGCTTTTCTCGCCCTTTGCAAGCGCGATCTCCACCACCTGCAAACCCTTGTCGGTGAGCCGTGAAGGAAATGTGGTGCGCAGCCGATCCTCGTGGACAGGAATCACCCGCCGCACCTCGCCACCCACCGACTTCAGCATTTGCGCGCTGGAGAATATCAAATTGTGCTGGCTTCCGACCGCCAGGCCGATCGGCACGATCTGCGGCGCCTCGGGATCAAGGCCAGTCAGATTGTCGTACGTATAGATGAGGTCGCCCGCAAAGATCCACTTGTCCTCACCTTCCGTGACACCGTCGTTGCGCACGGTGACGTACATGCTGCCGTAGGTGTGGGTATCTGCCGCCAGATGGACGTCGATGCCCGGCAGGACATCCGCCTGGTCGCCGTCGATGCAGATCATCCGCCCTTCCTTCGCTGCCTCGACGGCGCGAACGATATCCGCCGGATCGCCGCCGCCAGTCAGGAAACGATATTCCGGGCTCAAGGTCAGAGCCCAGACCCATTTGTCCAGTTCACTCTTCTGAACATAGAATTTTGCGTTTGGAAACAGATGGATGGCACCCATGTGGTCGAAATGGGCATGCGTAATGAACACGCTGGTCACGTCTTCCGGGCTGACGCCGCACTCGGCCAGAACCTCGCGCGGCCCGTGATAGTTCGAGACACCATAGGCGGTCGCCAATTGTTCGCCATAGGCAACGTGGTCGTAGCCGGTGTCGATCAGGATCGTCTCGCCTTTTCCCTTAAGCAGCACATAGGCATAAGGCAGCTTGCGTGTGCCTTGGTGCTGGGGCCCATACATCATGACGCTGAAGGGGAACTTCTCCACCGCCGCGTATTCGAGCACCCAAATCGAGTAGTCCGCCATACTGTCCTCCCTGGTACCATTGGCCTAAGTGACGTCCTGCGGCAGGCGCCGCGGTGCGTGGGCCGCGCAGCACGCCTGCCCGAAATCGACAAGTTCAAATCCCGGCAACAGGTGTGCCGTCGTTCGAAGGTGATCGCTCGACGACCGCAACGTCCGCACAAGCGCATCGCTTTGCCCGGAGGCGTCGACCCGGAGGCAATCCAAGGTCGCGACGCAGGCTTGGAGGAGTGCGGCGGCGGCAGCGCGCAGGTGATGATGATGATGTGCAGCAATCTCAGGGACCACAAGCGCGCGCGCCTCCTCGGATGCTCGCATTGCTGCCTCCCGGGCACTGGCGAGCGCGCCTTCGGCGAGCGAGGCACGGTTGCGCGAGGTCATCAGAAGCAGCGCAAAGCCGGCGACCTGCGTCAGCGTATCGCTGATAAGCTGCTGGACTGGACGGGCGGCCGCCACATAGCGCAGCACCACCTGGTCCGCCCGGCTGTTCGCTGTTTTGTCCATTGCGATCTCCCCGGCATTCTGAAGGCGCGCACCTGTTAGCAATAGCTGTTTTTGGTAGCGGTAACAATAGAATCTCGAAATTCTGCGGTGAAGGCTTGTTTGTGCGCGCGCGCAATGATTTGATTTCTGCCGCCACGTCGGACTGTGACAGGAATGCCGAAAAAATCATCTGGAGACGGAAACACGCACGGTGGGAGCGCAAGGATGCGCGACGTGGCGGTCCGCGCCGGCGTCTCCACCATGACCGTTTCACGAGTGCTGAACGAGCCCGGCAAAGTCTCCGAGGAGATGCGCGAAAGGGTGCTCCGTGTGGTTCGCGAGATCGGCTATCTGCCGAACCACCTGGCAGGCAACCTCTCGTCGAGCCGCTCCACGACGATCGGCCTTATCGTCCCGAGCATCGACAATTCTATCTATACGCAAACGGTCAAAGGCCTTTCGGAAGTGCTCAAGCGCTCGGGCTTCCAGCTGATGATCGCAGAGTCTGGCTATGACCCCAACGAAGAGGAAGAACTGATTACGATCTTCCTCAGTCAGCGTGTGAGTGGCTTGGTCCTGCACAGCACCGAGCATACACCGCAAGCCGCGGAGAAGATCCGGAAATCTGGCATTCCCGTCGTCGAAAACGGCAATATACCGGAAGAACCACTGGATATGGTGGTCAGTTTTTCCAACCACGATGCATCCTACGCGATGACGATGCATCTCGGCCGGCTTGGATACCGCAAGATTGCTTTCGCCAGTCTTTACTCGGTGCATAACGACCGCTCGAAAGACCGGCTGCAAGGTTATCAAGCCGCGCTGAAGCAGCTTGGACTGGATCCCGACCCTCGTATCGTGCTGGAGACCGAGCGAGGCCTCGCCGCCGGGGCGGAAGTGGTGGCACGCGTGGTGCAGAGCGTACCAGAAGTCGACGCCCTGTTTTGTGCGGGAGACGTGCTGGCGGTTGGCGCCCTCTTTGAATGCCAGAAACGCGGCTGGCCGGTCCCCGGCCGGCTTGCTCTGGCAAGCTTCGACGATGTGGACCTTCTGCGCCACGTCAGCCCATCCGTCAGCACCCTAAGGCTGCCTCGCTATGACATCGGCGAGCGGACGGCGCGAATCCTGCTGAGCCGAATCATGGACGGCGCTGAGCATCTGCGCGGCAGCGTGATCGACCTGAAATTCGAATTGATCCAGCGCGAGAGCACCTGACCTCAGATATCCGGTATCACCCGTTGCATCGCTGACGTCGCTGCTCTAGACTTAAAATCTGTTACCGGTAACAGAATGAGGTCGCTGCATTAGCCCGACAATCGGGCCAGGGCGAGGACCTTGGTGATGCTCACAAAAGCAGCGGGGCAAGGTATGAGCGTGTCGAAGGAAACAGCACAGCCGATGCTTCCTGTTCCGACAAAGGTCCTGAGCGAACGCCGCGCGCTGATCACCGGCTCCACGGCGGGGTTGGGACAAGCAATCGCCGCTCGGCTTGCCGAGGCCGGCTGCAGCGTGATGCTGCATGGGCTCGAAGCGCCCGACGCGGTCGAGTCGCAGCGTCAAGCACTGGCCCAAAGGACAGGCGCGCAGGTTGCCTATCACAGGGCTGATCTGTCCACGCCCGCCGGTGTCGAGACGCTTGTTGCAGCCGCGAGCGCCGAACTTGGCGGGGTGGATATTCTTATCAACAACGCGGTCGTACGGCATTTTGCGTCGATCATGGATTTTCCACCCGAGCAATGGGATTTGGCGCTGGCCGTGAACCTTTCGGCCATTTTCCATGCCGTCCGGCTGTTGCTGCCACGGATGCGGGCGCAGAACTTCGGGCGCATCTTCAACATAACCTCCGTCTACGGTCTGCGCGGCACACCAGGCCGAGTCGGCTATGTGACGACGAAATCGGCCATACTGGGCCTTACCCGGGCAGTGGCGTTGGAGAACCTGGACGTTGACGTCACCTGCCATAGTCTCTGCCCGGGTTCGGTTCTGACACCCGGTACCGAGAGCCGGGTGGAAGAATTGATGGCGGATCGACGCATTGACCGCGGTGCGGCAGAGCGCCTCTTCCTGGAAGGCAAGCAGCCCGGCGGCAGCTTCGTCTCACCGCAGAGCGTCTCCGATCTCCTGGTTTTTCTCTGCGGGCCGATTGCCCGTGACATGACGGGAGCCATGCTTCCGGTCGAGGGAGGATGGCTTGCCAGCTAAGCGGACCCGATCGACGTGATTTGGCGCCATACCGGCTTGGCAGCGAAAGGAGCCACGCATGGATGATACTTATGAACTCTACGCGGTTCGCTACGGTCACCACGACCGCAATGCAGCCGCGAATTTTATCGGCGGCGATCCGCATGATGGCCCGATGCCTCTCGACTACTTTGTCTGGGCCATCGTCGGCAAGACGCGGACCTTTGTGTTCGACACCGGCTTTGACGCCAAGGTGGCGCAGAAGCGGCAACGGCATTTGCTGCGGCCGGTCGGCGAGGGTCTGAAGATGATCGGGATCGAACCTGATAAGGTCGAGGACGTCATCCTGTCGCATATGCATTTCGATCACGCGGGCAACCACGACCTGTTTCCGAATGCCCGCTACCACGTCCAGGACGTGGAGATGGCCTATTGCACCGGGCGTTGCATGTGCCACGACTATCTGCGCCACCCCTTCGCCTACGAGGACGTGGCCAGCATGGTAGCCAAACTCTTCGCCGGGCGGGTAACCTTCCATGACGGGGTCAGTGAGATCGCTCCCAATCTCACGGTGCATCGCGTCGGTGGCCACTCGAAGGGATTGCAGGTCGTCCGGGTGAAGACAGCGCGCGGCTGGGTGGTGCTCGGCTCAGACGCTTCGCACTTCTATGCCAATTTCGAGCAGAACCGACCCTTCCCGGTGCTGGAGAGCGCGACCGATATGCTGGAAGGCTATGCCACGATGCGCAAGCTCGCGAGTTCGCCCAAGCATGTCATTCCCGGCCATGACCCGCTCGTCCTGACGCGCTATCCGGCCGCATTGCCGGGGGTCGACGATATCGTGCGCCTGGATCTCAATCCGATCGCGGAAGCGCCCTGAGCGCGCGGACCCGAGCAGCACTCGACCTTTAAAGGAGTTCACGATGACCAACCTCAGACTGGGTTTTGCCGGTATTGGACGCATGGGAACGCCGATGGTGAAACGGCTCATGGCGGCCGGGTACACAGTAAGCGTTTACGACACCAACGACGTCGCTGTTTCGGCGTTGACAAGAGAGGGAGCGGGAAGGGCCAAGACGCCGGCGGAGCTCATGGGCCTGTCCGACGTGGTCCTTTTGTCGCTTCCGACGCCTGAGATTGTGTACGCCGTGGCGCTCGGCCCCGATGGGCTTGCCTCGGGCAAGGGAGCGAAAATCGTCATCGATCTGTCGACCACCGGCCCGCGCGCCGAGCGGCAGGTGGCGGAAGGCTTGAGGGCCGCCGGCATTACGACAGTCGACTGTCCGGTAAGCGGTGGCGTCGGCGGCGCCGGGAAGGGCACGCTCGCCATGATGGTTGCCTGCGATGTTTCGATGATGGAGACGGTGCGACCAATTCTCGAGACGCTCGGGAAGCCTATCCACGTCGGCGCCGAGCCGGGCATGGGGCAAATGGTCAAAGTGATCAACAACCTGATGTCGGTCACGGCGCTGTCCATTGCCTCCGAAGCGCTGGTGCTCGCCACCAAGGCCGGGCTCGATCCCGATGTCCTGATCGAAGTTGTCAATTCGGGCAGCGGAAGCTCCAATGCAACGATGACCAAGATTCCGAAATTTGTCCTGCCCCGCAGCTTCGATTTCGGCTTCTCGATTGGTCTGTCGGCGAAGGATATTCGTCTCTGCCTCGAGGAGAGCGACGCGCTCGGCGTGCCCATGATCGTGGGCGGCGCGGTCAGGCAGCTTCTGACGGTGGCAAAGAGCGATCTTGGCGCGGATGCGGACCTTACCGAAATCATCAAGCCGATAGAGAACTGGGCCGGCGTGACGGTCGCCGGCAGGAAGGCGAGGGGCTGATTCCTGGCAACTTGCAGATCGGAGGCTCGCTCATGACCGGCGATGTATCACAGCCTTTCGCGGCAGGCCTGTCGCGCCGGCTCGCCGCCTTCGTGCATCGCTCCCGGTGGGAGGATGTCCCGGAGCCAGTCCGCGCGCACGCGATGAGGGCGATCTTCAATGGCTTCGGAACAGCGCTCGGCGGGTCGTCCGATCAGGCGGTGCTGCGGCTGACCAAAAGCCTCGCGCCTTTTTCGGCTGGCGAGAACGCGACCGTGATCGGCCATGCCCAGCGGCGGGACGCATTGACGGCCGCTTTCCTGAACGCAGCGGCCATGAATGTCTTCGACTTCGACGATACCCATGCTGGCACTATCATCCATCCCACCGCGCCCGTTGCGCCCGTCGTGCTCGCGCTGGCTGAAACGCGGCCGACCAGTGGTGCGGAACTCCTTCACGCTTTTACTCTTGGAGTGGAAGTCGCTTGCCGCATCGGCAATGCAGTCTCCCCTGGCCATTATGACCGCGGCTGGCATATCACGTCCACATGTGGAATCTTCGGTGCCGCCGTGGCCGCCGCGAAGCTCCTCAAGCTCGGCGAGAACGAGATACTGTGGGCGCTCGGCAATGCTTCCGCGCAAGCTTCAGGTCTCGTCGAGACCCTCGGCTTCATGGCCAAGAGCACTGGCGTCGGCAATGCGGCCCGCGGCGGTCTCATCTCGGCCCTGATGGCGCAGTGCGGCGTCGAAGGGCCGCCACAGCCGCTCGAGGGACCGCGCGGCTTCCTCAAAGTCTGCTCGGATCACCCAAGGCCTGAACTGATCGAGGGCGGACTGGGGAGGGACTGGGAAATTCTGCGCACTATGTTCAAGCCCTATCCCTGTGGAGTGGTGTTGAACCCCGTAATTGATGCTTGCCTTGCTGCTCGTGCCACCCCCAATTTCTCCGCCAATCAGATTGCCGAGGTTGTCGTGCGCGGTGCCCCCTTGCTCAAGGCTCGTGCCGACCGACCGGAAGTCACCACGGGGCGCGAGGCGCAGGTGAGCGCCCAGCATGCGGTGGCTGTCAGTCTGCTGCGCGGTCATGCCGGCGCTGAAGAATTCAGTGATGCGGCGGTCAACGATCCGCTTGTCAGGGGCCTGCGCGCCAAGGTTCGCCCTGTTGAGATCGATGCCAACACGGCGGTTGAGGCCGCTCATGTCTCGATCCGGTTTGCGGATGGCTCTTCACTGGTCGTGTCCGAAAAAGCTGCTACTGGCAGCCTCGCTCGACCTATGTCTGACTCAGCACTCCGAGAGAAATTTGCCGCCCTCGCGCGTTACGGCTGTCCGACGCTCGGCGTGGCTCCACTTGCCCGTACGCTGTGGACGCTTGCCGATCAAAAAAACTCTGGTGATCTCATGGTTCTCGCTCGGCCGAGCTCCGGGGTTGTCCGCGAATAAACGTCCTTCAGTGCGGATCGCTGTCCATGCTTGGTAACGTCCTCGAAGAAGGCCGAGGTGACGGAGCGCGACCGAACGGTGATGCGATTGCCGACCGCCTCGTGTCTTGTCCTGCCTGCGAAGGTCCATCTCCGGTGATGTATATGCCCGAGGGGACATCCCGTTGAATCCTCATGCAGCAGGCTGCATGGCCGCCCTCAGCAGCATGCCGAACAGGTCTCGAGGCTCGTCGGGGTCAGCGAGCAGATCGAGTTCCTCATAGAGGCCGGTCGCCTGCAGCTGGTCGCGCACATAGCGCAGCGCCGAAAAATCCTCGATCGCGAAACCGACTGAATCGAACAGCGTGATCTGCTTGGCGTCCCGGCGTCCTTGGGCTTTGGCGACGATCACTTCCCAGAGCTCGGTCACCGGATGGTTGGCATCCAGCTGCTGGATCTCGCCCTCAATGCGTGTCTGTGGCGGGAACTCGACGAAAATGTCCGAGCGCAGCAGGATGTCTTTGTGCAGTTCGGTCTTGCCGGGACAGTCGCCGCCGACGGCGTTGATGTGGACGCCGGAGCCGACCATGTTGTCGGTGAGGATGGTGGCGCACTGCTTGTCGGCGGTAACGGTCGTGATGATCCCGGCCCCTTCAACCGCCTCCTGCGCGGTCCCGCAGATGGTGATGTCGAACCCCATGCCGGCCAGGTTCCTCGCGCATTTCAGCGAGGCGGAACGGTCGATGTCGTAGAGCCTGAGCCGATCGATGCCGGTCAACGCCTTGAAGGCGATCGCCTGGAATTCCGACTGGGCGCCGTTGCCGATGATGGCCATGGTTCGCGCGCCGCTCGGCGCCAGATACTTGGCCGCGACAGCTGACGTAGCGGCGGTGCGAAGCGCGGTCAGGATGGTCATCTCGGTGAGCAGCATCGGGTAGCCGCTCCCAACATCGGCGAGCACGCCGAAGGCGGTGACCGTCTGCAAACCCTGGCGCATGTTCTTGGGGTGGCCGTTGACATATTTGAAGCCATAGAGGCGCCCGTCGCTTGTCGGCATCAGTTCGATGACGCCGTCGTGGCTGTGAGAGGCGATGCGAGGCGTCTTGTCGAAGAGTTCCCAGCGGCGGAAGTCTTCCTCGATGTAGCCGGCGAGTTCAGTCAGGAAGCGCTCCACGCCGATGGCGATCACCAGCTTCATCATGCGGTCGACGCTGACGAAGGGGACGATGTTCAGTTTTGCCGTGGTCATTGTCAAAAGCTCCCGGAGTGGCTGCGAGTCGGGCGGTCCATGATGCGGCGACCCATCAGGCTCGCCGTCAGGTCGACCATCAGCGTCGCGGTTCGGCCGCGCTCGTCGAGGAACGGGTTCAACTCGACCAGGTCGAGGCTGGAGACGAGGCCGCTGTCGGACAGCATCTCCATCACCAGATGCGCCTCACGGAACGTCGCGCCGCCGGGAACCGTGGTGCCGACTGCGGGCGCGATCGACGGGTCGAGGAAGTCGACGTCGAGACTGACATGCAGCAGCCCGTCTTCATCCGACACGCGCGCCAGGAAGGCGCGCAGCAGCGGCGCGATGCCATGCTCGTCGATGGCGCGCATGTCGTGCACGGTGACCCCCGCCTGGTTGAGCGCGCTACGCTCGGCCGGGTCGACGCTGCGCAGGCCCATGGCGCAGATACGCTTGGGGTCGACCGCTGCCGGCAGATCCGGGAAATAGCCGCTAAAACCTGGCTGGCCGCTGGCATAAGCGAGCGGGACACCGTGCAGGTTGCCGCTGGCGGTGGTGTCGAGCGTATGGAAGTCCGGATGCGCGTCGAGCCACAGCACGAACAGCGGGCGTCCGGTCTCGGTGGCGCGGCGGGCGAGGCCCGACAAGGTCCCGGCCGAGATCGAATGATCACCGCCGAGAAAGATCGGCATGCAGTCCTTGCTGGCCGCGTAGGCGGCCTCCGCAATGGCCGATGTCCAGGCCGATACCTCAGGCAGGGCCTTCAGCGCCAAATTGCCATGCACAACGCGCCGCACCGGAATTGCCTGGACGGCGCCCATATCCTCGACGGAGTGGCCGAGGCCGGACAGCACCTCGGCGAGTCCGGCGGTCCTCAGGGCACTTGGCCCCATCTCGCATCCCATTCTGCCAGCGCCGTCCTGCACCGGCGCTCCGACGATTCTGCAACGCATTGTTTTTTCCGCGGTTCAAGTTCGAATGGCCGCAAGGGAACCATGGCGAGCCGGCGATATGAACAGGCACAATTGGCAATTCGAAAAGCATACTTTATCATAATGGCACTCAAGTTGATCAGATTGGCAAGACTATGGATGCGCTGGACGAACGTCTCGTGACCTTGCTGCGGCATGATGCGCGTCGCAGCGTGTCGGACCTCGCCGTCGATCTCGGCGTCTCGCGCGCCACGGTCAGGGCGCGTATGGAGCGGCTGGAACGATCTGGCGAGATCATCGGCTACACGGTGGTTCTGCGCGCCGACGCCGTCGATCAGCGCATCCGCGGGATCATGCTGATCGAGATAGAGGGTCATGCCGCCGACCGCGTGGTTCGGGCGCTGGGCGGCTTCCCCGAAGTCTCGACCATCCATACCACCAATGGCCGCTGGGACCTGGTGGTCGAACTCGGGACCGCCTCGCTGACGGATTTCGATGCCGTGCTACGGCGCATCCGGCTCATAGCCGGCATAACGGGCAGCGAAACGAGCCTGCTCCTTGCCACGCCGCGCACGACACGGGCACGACTGACCTAGCTGCCGCGAGATGACGAAGACTGACGGCCAGCTCGAAAAGCCGAACTCGAAGCTTGTGGCAGGATAGATGGGAGGCGATCTCCTGGGGAAACACTCAAGCGGCCAGCCACTCTGGAAATCGTGATCAGACCGCGGCAAGGATCGTCAATACGCCCGCATTTTCCGGCCAGACCACCTTTGACTGCAATTCGACTCCAGCCGGCTCCGCCATGGGATCACCCCTCGGCGAAGGAGCCGTCCTTGTGGCGCCGGATCGGGTTACGTCAGTGGCGTCCTTCCCTGGCGCGCTCCTTGACATAGTCCTCGTCGATCTCGATACCCGGGAGATCGTTGCCTGGTTGAGCTCGGCCGGCATTTCCGTCCGCATGGATCAGGCGCTCGCCTCCATCGGAACCGAGGTTCTCGAGCGATTAGGCCGTCGTTCGACCGCAATGGCAACCGAGAGGATGAAATCGAAGTACGAGGAGGCGGCACGTTGAATCACGAGCGCATTGGGTGTGACGAACTACGCGGCAAGATAACGAGCGCGGAACACGCGGCCTCGTTTATCGAATCCGGCACCACGGTCGGAATGAGCGGGTTCACGGGGTCCGGCTATCCCAAAGCCGTTCCGCTCGCGCTTGCCACCCGGATCAAGGCCGAGCACGCGGCCGGGAACCCGTTTCGTATTCGCGTGTGGACCGGCGCCTCGACCGGGCCGGAACTCGATGGCGCCCTGGCCAAGGCGGACGGCATAGAATTCCGCCTGCCTTACAATTCCGATCCGGTCGCCCGCGAGATGATCAACCGCGGCGAGATGGAGTATTTCGACATGCATCTGAGCCAGGTCGCGCCGATGGCGTGGCAGGGCTTTCTCGGGCCGCTCGATACGGCAGTCATCGAAGTCGCCGGGATCAGGCCCGATGGCTCGCTTATTCCATCCTCCTCGGTCGGCAACAACAAGACTTGGCTCGACCGCGCACGGCAGGTGATCCTGGAGGTCAACAATTGGCAGAATGCCGCCCTCGAAGGCATGCACGACATTTACTACGGCACCGCATTGCCGCCCCACCGCCTCCCCATCCCACTCGTTCGCCCCGACCAGCGCATCGGCGAGCCTTACTTCCGCTGTGACCCCGAAAAGATCGTCGCAATCGTCGAGACCCAGGCGCCAGACCGCAACCTTCCTTTCGCGCCGCCGGACGAGACGGCTCGGTCCATCGCCGGGCATCTCCTGGAGTTCTTCCGTCATGAGGTGGCGAAGGGAAGACTTCCCGCATCCCTGCTTCCGATCCAGTCGGGTGTCGGCAACATTGCCAATGCCGTGCTTGGCGGTCTCGTCGATGCGGCCTTTGAGGACATGACCGCCTATACCGAGGTGATCCAGGACGGCATGCTGGACCTGCTCGAGTCCGGCAAGCTTCGCATGGCTTCCGCCACGGCGTTTTCGCTGAGCCCCGAGGCTGCAGCACGGCTCAATGCCGACATGGCGCGCTTTCGCGACAAGATGATCCTCCGGCCCCAGGAAATCAGCAATCATCCGGAACTGATCCGGCGTCTGGGCTGCATCGCGATGAACGGGCTGATCGAGGCCGACATCTACGGCAACGTCAATTCCACGCACATCATGGGGTCGCGGATCCAGAACGGCATTGGCGGGTCAGGTGATTTCGCGCGCAACGCCTATGTTTCCGTCTTCATGACTCCCTCGACGGCCAAGGGCGGGAAGATATCCGCCATCGTGCCGCAAGCGAGCCACGTGGATCACATCACCCAGGATGTGCAGGTGATCGTGACCGAACAGGGCCTCGCCGACCTGCGCGGTCTCTCGCCCAAGCAGCGCGCCGAGGTCATCATCGCCAATTGCGCGCATCCTGACTACAGGCCGGCATTGTCCGACTATTATCGGAGGGCCAGGGAGCATTCCTACGGTCAGCAGTCACCGTCGCTGCCCGGCGAAGCGCTTTCCTGGCACCAGCGGTTCATCGAAACGGGATCCATGTTGGCTTGAAACCGCAGCATGGGTGCCGTGGCCCCCTTGCTTGTTCTTTCGGCGGGGGTCTCATGGGCTTGGCGGGTCAGCAACAATGGTCCATCATCGACAACTGGCAGTCAGGCGTGGACGATGCCGCGGCCTGCGATCTGCCGCTGATCGTGGTAGAGCTTTTGCCGAGACCCTGTTAGAGTTCCCGGCACGACAGGACGGCATCGCGTCGCACCTGCCGAGGATCTTCTCCCAGCAAAGCGGCGAAATGTTCAGGAGCGGGTAGTTGCCTGGGCTGGGGCAGAACCAGAAGGGACCGGGGGCACGAACATGGCTGAACGGAATTACACCCGTCAGCTGGCGACAATCATTTCTATCGATGCCGTCGGATTCTCGCGGCTGATGGGTCTTGACGATGAATCGGCTGTCGCCGCATTCGAGGAACGGCGCGACATCATCGCCGACAGCTGCAGCACCTTTGGCGGCCGCACTTTCGGTGATGCCGGCGACAGCATCATGGCTGAATTCGGCAGTCCAATCGAGGCGTTGCGCGCGGCGTTCGATTTTCAGGACCGCATTGTCGCGCTCAATTCATCGGTCGCCGAAGCCATGCGCATGCCGTTTCGCGTCGGCATCAACACCGGTGACGTCATCGTTCGGGACGGCCGGCTCTACGGTGACGACGTCAACATCGCCGCCAGGATCCAGGAGTTCGCGCCGCACGGTGGTCTCACCGTCTCGGAAACGACCTGGCACCACGTGAAGGACCACACGGCGGCCGAATTCATCGATCTTGGCGAATTCATGCTCAAGAACATCGCGCTGCCGGTGCGCGTTCTGATCGCGGGGCGCATTGGGAGCGGGTTGTCGCCCGCGCCGTTGGTCGCGGCCGTGCCCCCCGTCAATGGTCAGCAGAAGCTGTCGTCCAAAGGTCCGCCCGCGATCGCCGTACTGCCGTTCCAGGGCGATGGAGGCGAGCGCGATGTCGGTTATATGGCCGACGGCATAGCCGAAGACATCATCTATGGCCTTTCCAACAGCAGATGGCTCTCGGTGATCGCCAAGAGCTCCAGCTTCCAGTTTCGCGATGACACCTTGGGAACGCGGGTAATCGGCAACGCCCTTGGTGCGCGCTACATCGTCAGCGGCACGCTGATGCGCAATGGCGGGCATATCCGCCTGAGCACCTCGCTTGCCGACGTCTCAAACGGGCGATTGGTGTGGTCGCAGCGCTTCGATCGCGACCTGGTCGACATCTTCAGCCTGCGCGACCAGATCGGCGAGGAGATCGTCTCGATCCTCGACAAGGAGGTCGACCGCGCCGAACAGGCGCGGACCTTCCAGGTGCCGTGGGAAAGCCTGGAAACATGGCAATTGGTGCGGCGCGGACGCTGGCATATGAACCGGCGCACGCGCGGCGACACCGAAATCGCGCTGGAGTTCTTCGAAAAGGCCTACCGGGAAGACCCGAACTCGAGCGCGGTGCTGAATGAACTGGCATGGTGGTATTTCTGGCGGGCCTGGCTGCGGTTCGGCGACAGCGACGATCTGGACAAGGTCCAGCAATATGCGCGCAAGGCCTTGCTGATGGACAGCCTGGATGCCCGCCCGCACGCTCATCTCGGCGTCACCGACATCATGAGGGGACAGCCCGGATCGGCGGTCGATCATCTCGAGGAAGCGCTCCATATCAATCCGAGCTTCGCCTTTGCGCGCTCGGCGATGGGCAGTGCGCGCCTGCTGCTCGGCGATGCCGCCGGCGCGATACCGTTCTTTATCGACACGGAGCGGCTGAGCCCCTTCGACCTCTACCGGTTCCACAATCTGGGGGAATTGGCCGCCGCTTACAGCTTCGTCGAGGATTGGCCATCCGCGATCTCCACAGCGGACCGATCGCTCGATCTGTCGCCCGGCTATTTCTATGCCCGGTTCCTGAAGATCGGCGCCTTGGCCAGAAGCGGGCGCAAGGAAGAGGCCAGGCGGGAACTGACCATATTCACGACGAGACATCCGGATTTTTCGGAGCAAAGAGTGCGCTGGATACCGTTCGCGGACAAGGCGGCAAACGAATTTCTCTTGGCCAATTTCGAACTGGCCAGATAATGCGTCGCGAGCGATGCGCAATCGAGGTGGCCGAAGACCGATAACTGTGAAAATATTCACATACGCGGGACGGCTGCAAACCTAGGCCATGGGTAGCCGGCATCGCAATGACGTGGACAGCCGGGGGGCCTGAACGCGCATGATCAGGATAAAGTACTTCGACGCCATCCGCGCGGCAGAGAAAAGCCAGCGTCCGCTGTCTGAAATGCCGCCATTCGACCTGGGACGTCTCCGCGCCAAGGGCGTTGCGTCGCGTATCGCTGGTTTTCTCTTCAATGATCCGCGCTGGGCGCTGGCGCTGCTGCGCCGGTTCTGGCCCAATCTCGCCATAGGCAATTTCCTGCTCGTGACCAGGAATGCCGACGTTCGCGACATATTGGAGCGCGGCGATGAATTCGAGACGCCTTACGGGCCGGAGATGACCGAACTGGCGCGCGGATCGAACTTCATTCTCGGCATGCAAGACGGCGCCGATTACCGGCGCATGAAATCGTCGGTGCTGAGCGCTTTCCCACCGGCAGAAATCGAGGCCCTGGTCAGACCGATCGCCGCGCGGCATTCACAAGAAATCATGACGCGCGCCAGCCCCGGCTTCGACGCGATCGCGGACCTGATGAAGATCGTTCCGGTGCGCATCTGCCGCGATTATTTCGGTCTCGAGATCGACGACGAATCCGAGTTTGCCGATTGGGCCATAGCATTGAGCGCGCTGTTTTTTTCGGATCCGACGGCGAGCCCCGCCACGCGCCAGCTCGCGGTGGTGGCTGGCGACCGCCTGATCAAGGTCATCGACCGCTCCATCGGCGCGATCCGGGAGAAGGGAGCCAAGGATGAGCAGCCGCTGGCAAGGCTGGTCCGCCTGCTGGACCAGGATCGCCTGTCGCTGCCCGACATTCATTCGATCATGCTCGGCATGGTCGCCGGCTTTGTTCCAACCAATGTGCTCGCCGGCAGCAACTGCCTCGACGTGATCCTGTCCCGGTCCGATGCGCGGCAAGCTGTCGATGCGGCCCTGGCCAACAACGACACAGGCAGGCTGGACAAGGCGATTTTGGAGGCCATGCGCTTCAAGCCGATCTGGGTTGGTCCCTGGCGCTACACCGCGCGCGACGCAACCATAGCCAGGGGCACGCGCCGCGAGCGCTTGGTGAAGGCCGGAACCGTGGTCATGCCGTCAACGCTGTCGGCGATGTTCGATCCCGAGGCCGTGCAAAGGCCCAACCACTTCGACACGTCGCGCCCGCATCGCGACTACCTGGTCTTCGGCTACGGTATTCATCAGTGCATCGGCGCCGAAATCGCCAGGATCCAGATTGGCGAAAGTCTTCGCGCCCTGTTCCAGAAGCACAATGTCCGCCGCGCGCGCGGCAAAGCCGGGAGGATGACGCAGGTCGGCGCTTACCCGGAAAGCCTCAAGGTCGATTTCGATCGGCCCGCGCTTTGCAGCACGGTAACCCATTCGATGGTGACCGTGGTCTGCCCGATCACCCAGGCTGCGTCGCTGGACGCCATCCGCGACAGGGTTACCGGGCTCGGCAACCCGGCCAGCGACGAGGTCCGCGCCGCGCTCGATACCGCCGGCATCATCCATTTCGCCAGCCTGGCTGTTGTTGCCACAGGTGAGTCCAACGACGTCTCCGGCGGTGAGAAAGGAGCGCTTGTTCTCGAAATCTCTGGCGACGGCAGCACCGGGGACGTCATCAGCGCCATGACGCATGCCATCGGACATAGGCTGCAGCCTATCTTCAAGGACGTGTGCGACCTACGTGACGGCGATGCGCTGGACAATTTCCTGCGCAAGCACAGTGTCGAGATATCACCGTCTTTCGGCAGCAACGCCGGACTGGTCTTTTCCGGCACGCCGGGCCATTCCGTGCAGCGCATCCTGGCAGAAGCCGAGCTTGCCGACGCGGTTCGGCCCGTGGTCGAGCAGCCGCGCGCCACCAATGGCGGGGCGGCCGCCGTGCTTGACGAAGCCCGCCGGCACGTCCGGTCCCTGGGAAAGTTCGACTGGGCATTCCAGCCCGCCGAAAGCCTGCTCGAACGGCCACCCGGAAAATGGTGGCAAGCCATAACGACAACGCTGCTGGCGCCTGCCGTGCTGGCCACGGTCGCCTTGCTGGTGCTCGCCTGCTGGCGGATGACCTATGTGCTGGTGTTCGGCAATCCGGCCGGCATCACCTTTGGCACCATTGTCATAGCCGGCACGGCGCTTCTGTTGACCGTGCTTGGAATTCTGGCGCTGGCGGCGCTGATCCTTGGCCTGTGCTTTCTCGCCTTGCGGCGCATGGAAGACATTGATCGCCCGCACAGCACGCCGGTCGACCTCGGCGCCCTCGACAAGATCCTGGTCCACGAAGACCAGCCAGGACAAGCCCAGAACCATCTGACGGCGATCTCGACGATGAAAGTTGGAATCTTGCGGAGGCTGGCGCTCAGGCTGTCGTTCTACCTGATCTCGATCTCGGCACAGAAGGTCTTCAAGCCGGGGTTCCTTGCCACCATCAACACCATCCATTTCGCCCGCTGGGTCCTGTTGCCCGGCACCAATAGGCTGATGTTCTTCTCCAATTATGGTGGCAGCTGGGAAAGCTATCTCGAGGATTTCATCGCCAAGGCCGCTGCCGGCCTGACTGGCGTATGGAGCAACACCGAGGGCTATCCGCGCACGCGCTGGCTCTTCCTCGACGGCGCCCGCGACGGCGACCGTTTCAAGCGCTGGGCGCGCCGGCAGCAGATACCGACCCTGTTCTGGTATTCGGCCTACCCTGGTCTCAACACCACGCGCATCCGGGCCAATTCGAGGATCAGGCGCGGGATCGCCACTGCAACGGGCAATGAGGCGCGCGACTGGTTGAGCCTGTTCGGATCGTTGCCGCGCCCGCAGGCCAGGAAGGCGGAGGCCGTCGGCCCCGCGGCGCCCGCGCCGTTGCCCGTCGAACAATTGGAAACCGGCGAGATCCAGTCCTTGTTCTTCGGTCCGTTCGGATCACTGGGTCATGCCCATATGCTGGCGATCGCCGTGCCGGAAAGCCTTTCCAGGGCCAGGCGCAAGGCCTGGTTGGAATTCATCGTCGAGCAGACCAGCTTCGGGGACGGCGTGCCGCCTGCACGGGCGATGACCGTTGCGTTCGGTCCCGATGGCCTTCGCCGCCTCGGGTTGGAAGGCGATGTCGACGGCAATCCGCTTGACACATTCCCCGTCGCCTTTCGCCATGGCATGGGCAATCCCGAGCGCAGTCGCATTCTGGACGATCTCGGCGAAAGCGTGCCTCAAAAGTGGCAATGGGGTTCGCCGCAGAAACCAGTCGATGTGGTGGTTGTTTGCTATGCCGAGAGTCCGGAGAAGCTGAAGACCGAGATCGGTACCGCAAAGAGAAAAATGACGGCCGCGGGCATGAACCTCGTCTCGGAATTGCCGCTGGCGGTAAACCGAGACGGCAAGCGCGCGGTTGAGCATTTCGGCTTCGTCGACGGCGTCTCGCAGCCGATCGTCAGGGGAACCGCCCGCGCCAACATCGGTGCGGCGCCCATGCATCTTGTCGCGCCCGGCGAGTTTCTGTTCGGCTATCGCGACGAGCATGGTTTCTATCCGTCGTCGCCCTCCGTCGACGCGTCGCTCGACCGGACCGGCATCCTGTCGCCAGTGCGCCGCAACCGGCAGATACCAGGTCTGCCGCCGCCGCCGCGCGACTTTGGCCGCAACGGCACCTTCCTCGTCGTGCGACAGTTCGAGCAACACGTCGACACCTTCCACGACTATTGCAAAGCGGCGGCCATGCAGGCGGCCAGCGAAACCGACGACCCGGCGATTACCCCGCGCTGGGTCGCCGCCAAGATGCTCGGCCGCTGGCCCGACGGCACCTCGCTGGTGCGCAATCCCGACGGCCGCCCGGGTCGCAGTGCCGATAATGATTTTGCTTTTGGCGTCGAGGACCCCCAAGGGCATCGCTGCCCGCTTGGCGCCCATGTCCGGCGGTCGAATCCCCGCGATTCGCTGGGCGAGGACCGTGAAACGCAGATCAGGATCGGCAAGCGCCACCGGATCATCCGGGTGGGTCGCAGCTACCAGAAGCAAGACAGGAAGGGCGGCAAGGTCGAAAAGGGACTGCTCTTCATGTGTCTCAACGCCGATATCGAGCGGCAGTATGAATTCATCCAGCAAACCTGGGTGTCGTCGACCGCATTCCAGGGACTTGTTGCCGAAAAGGACCCGACGATCGGTTCGCGCGACAGCGCCGGCAGGTTCACCATACCATCCTGGGAAAAGGTCACGGTGCTGAAAGGCATCCCGCAATTCGTTACCACCCGGGGAGGCGGATATTTCTTCATGCCGAGCCGGTCGGCACTGCGCTTTCTGATTTCGCGACTCTGATTCGCCCCGGCGCCTCCGCTGTCAGTCGTCGTCCTGCGACTCGGCGATATGGCGAAGCGCGCCGGCATCGGCTATGCGCAAGCCCCCGCGCTTGATGGCGATGATCTGCCGGTTGCGCCAGTCGTTGAGCGTCTTGTTGACCGACTCGCGCGTGGCGCCAAGGAACTCACCCAGTTCTGACTGCGAGATCGGTATCCAGCCCGCGCCGTCGGCCAAGATGCCGCCCAGAAAGCCCAGCCGTTTCGCCAGCCTTGCTTCGATGCCGAAGAAGGCCTGATCCCCGAGTTCGCCGCTGACCCAGCGCAGCCGCGCGCACAGAAGTTCGATCATGGCCCGCGCCAGGGATGGGTTTTTCTCAATTCGATCAAACAGTTGTGTTCGGCTGAGCGAGACCAGCTCACATGCGGTAAGACAGATCGCGGTGGCCGTGCGTGGGCGCCCGTCAAGCGCCCCGATCTCTCCGACCAGGCTGCGCGACAGCTCGATATTGGCCACCAGTTTTTGGCCGCCAGGCGAATAGAGCGAGATTTCCACCGTGCCCTTCATCACACCGTAGATGCGGTCGGCGGCATCTTCCTGGACGAACAAATGCTGGCCGGCGGCGTAGCGTTCGAGTTTGCAGCCAGCGAAAAGGAGATCGAACTGGCGCGGATCGATCCGCGCCGGGCGCGGCAGATCATTTCTGTCGTTCGCGCTGGCGGTTGGCATGCGGCTTCCCGGTGTTGTTGTGACATGGACAACTGTAGGGCAACGGCGCGACCGATCAAAGCAAATGTGTTTTGAGGCGGCGCTTCGAGGATCCGACCTCTCAAGCTCTCTGCAAATATCGCCGCCCGACAGGATGGGGAAGACAACAAGGAGACGCAACACGTCATCCCCGTCGGCAGACCCACTTTGGACTACACCCTGTCGAAAACGTCGTTGCGAGGTTAACCATGTCGCCATGTGCATGGGACCCAAAGCGGGTGTTGAACGTTTCTCGATCATGGCAAATCACCAACACAGATTTTATTGTCACATGGAGACAGGCGGAACCTGGGCGGTTTGGGACCGCATTACCGATGCCCCGGCAAGCTTGGGAGGGCGTGACCTGCTTGGTTGCACATCCCAGCGGGCAAACGTTGCGGAAAGCGTGCTGACGCGAATCTATGACAACGGATTGGATGCGCTTGCCGTTCGCATATCAGGGATAGCGCATTCTCGACCCGGCTGACGCTGGCTGCCACCGGCAATGGCGCGACGTGCGGTTGGCGCGGTCATTCCGCGATCGCACTATTTTCCCTTTTATTTAGAATCGGCTAATTTTAGAGAACGGCGGGGCCCCAATCCCGCCGAAGGCCAGCGCGGGTTTCAGGCAACTGTCCATAGGTACCGCGCTGGCCGCCAGCGGCTCTTCGCCTTCTTCGGAAGCCATGGGCGAAAAGTCATCTGCGAGAAAGCAAGAAGATCGGCGCACGTCATTGATGCCAGAGCGCAACCGGGTCACGCGCGGTGCGCCGGATCGTGGCAGGCTCAATTCTTCTTGGGTGGCAAGTTTTCTGAGCTCATGGGTGTCCTAGAGCCGTGGACCTACATATCGGGCGGCTTCCATCCACAATGCAAGCGCGATTGCGGGGGACCGTCCCTTCACTTCGAAGTCGCGGCCCCGATAGCTTCCTGCCGCGATCCACACCGTCTTTGAACGTTGGTAGATCGTTATGCCCTGGGCACTCGCCCAATCACACAGTTCTTCGCCCTTTCGATACATTATAGCGCCGGCCCAGCTCGGTGCCCCTCGAACCGGCAATGCCGCTTCACAGTTTGGCAAAAACCACACTCCGCCGCCACGCAAGCGATGCGCTCTTGGTCTTTCCTCGCTGCCACCATTTTTCCTGTTCCACCCCAAAACTCCTGCAAGGATGCAGCGCGCGGCTTCTCCCGCCTATGAAGAACTTCACATTGTCAGGCAACCTTGGCCGTGATCCACGTGCTGATCTCGATAGGAATCGAGGGCAGGTGGCAGGGCAAATCAGCGAGAACTCAACCGCCTTCGCGCCCCGGCGATGGTCAGCCACAAGCGGATATTTGATGCCGGCTTCGTCGATGACGGCGCGCGGCCATCGACGGGCTGGCGAGATCAATCCCGATCATCCCACAGTTATCGGGCGCGCTCCTTTCGGAGCCATACGCCCGCAATTGCGCTTGCGTCCTGGCGGAACCGGCTGATCGAGCGCTGCGTGGCTAGGCATGGACCGACACCTTGTCCGATAGTTAACAAATCGTTGCAGGTGAACTCAAGGCGTTGTCAGCCGAGGGGCAAGAATGTGCCGAACAGTCAGGCCACCCTGGTGACCGAAGTCTCGGAAATTCATAATAGATAGGCCAGTTTCTACTTTACGGTGGGGCGCGCTAGACCTCTGACCATCGCTGTCGATGCAGACGACTGTTGCCGCCAGCCACATTGATTGGCAAATTCCAAGCCGTTATCTCAGATGCAGCTAATATTCATATTTCGAAGAGGAAGTAAATAAATTTTCGTCTAAAATTTGTTTCATCAATTATAAAACGGTCTGATAACCTCGACATCGAGCAAGACTCGATCTTCCCCAAAAAATACACCACAAGCTTCTCGGGGCTGATTGTCGCCCAGTTATGGAGGCCTATCGTGATCATTCGCATTCTTATCGCAATTTCTCTTGCCGCGTCTGTCGCATCCTTCTCGACGGCCAGCTTTGCTGAGTCTTCGGTCAAGGTTAAGTCTGTCGAGGCGGGTAAGTCGGGTGGCGCCGGCGAAACCGGTGGTAAAGCTGGTGGTGCTGGCGAAACCGGCGGCAAGGCCGGCGGAGCCGGTGAGTCCGGCGGCAAGGCCGGCGGCGCTGGAGAAGGTGGCGGCAAGGGCGGCAAGGGCGGCTGATAGCCCTTGTAGTTCCTGCCAGGACAAGAAGCGCACCCCTGCTGGCGTGAATGCTGGCGGGGGTGTTTTCACAGCGTGCGAGAGTCCCGCCGCGCACGATCCAGGGCTGGCGCCCCAGGATTGGGGTCCCAATCGACCGGTGATTGTCGTGGCGCGGTGCGGCAGGCTGGGCCGATCAGCGCGGCCGACACTGCGCCGAACGCCTGTTGCCAACTCCAATTCACTGACGAAGATCATTCTGGACCGGGATCCTGCGATTGAACCGCGGCGCCTGGAAGGGTCCAGCTAGTGCTCTCGACCCACGCACAGTGATTCAAATTGGATATCCACATACGCTCATGCGCGCGTCGAAATTCCAGCAACGCCTGCAATTCCGGCTTGCCCCGCTCGTAGCTGGAGTCCGGATCGCCGAGCGTAAGTTTGCTGGCAGCTTGCGAGCACAGCTTCGCGTGCTGCAGTCCCAATTGAAGGAACTTCACCCGCATGGAGGCTTCCTGGTCCCCCTTCGCAGAGGAGACCGCGCGGTCGAGCAGGGCTTCGGCTGGCGCGAAGCTCTCCTCCGGATAGATCGCATGCGCCGCTTTCGCCCAGCTTCGCCAACGGGAGGCCCCGAGGGCCTCGAACGTGTCATGCAGCCGTGTGCGCCCATTCGACGTATACGCCTCCCAGAAATCGAAATATTTCTTCACGTCATCCGCCGCGGGTCCGAAGGCCGAATAATATTCTGACAAGATCGAGCTGGCGGATACGTCTGGATGCATCTGCAGGCGCATCAATAGGTAGATATTTGGACCTTGTGTCGCCCAATGACCTGTTAGTGAGTCAAAATCAGTTCCGATCATTCCGTTACTGGATGCTTTTTGAAACTCATCAGAGAACTGATTTGTAAAGATATGCGGCATGCAATAGCCATCAAGAAAGTAGTTCGTCCTCATAAGAAGGCTTGCATCCGTTTTCGCCCATCCTTGCCACTGATCCTTGATCCATCCTTGATCTTCATCGCTTCTTGGATAAAACCACGATGACGGGCAAAAGCCGATTATGATATTCGAGCCCAGCTTTACGCCCGAGGTCGGCGCGGCGAAGTAGTTCATATAGGCGTAGCCCACGACGACCGCGTTCGAATTGTATTTCGCGGCGATCTGCTGGATCGCTTGCCATGAACGCGCGTACCGGTCCGACACGAAAGGCTTGCCAGCGATCTTCGACTTCGACGGAATGAACTTTCGATAGTTCGACGGCTCAGGACCATCCAGCGCCTTGCACACGTCGCATTCGCATTGGCCAGGGATGTCATTTTCAACCGCGTTCACGAAAATTGGAGGGTGTTCCTGGGATCCGTTTCCATGCTGGCGCCACTGTGAGACAATCTCTTCGTGCAAGCCCGGATTGGAAATGCACATCGAGAAGCGCCCGCCGGGCCTCGAAGGTCCCCGTTTGCCGTTGACCAACTGAAACCACTCGGGATGCTCTCCGCCATACTGTTGCCACCAGTCGACGAAGGCATGTCCGTAGTTCGCCGGGATTCGGCGGCCCATGCGGTTGCGGCGCAGAAATGCAGCCTGTGCGCTCATGTATTCTTCAGCCGCAGCGGCGGTGAAGCCCATTTCTGGATGATCTTTAGCCCTCAAGCCCGCGGCTGAGCGCACGTGACGCTGCACGAGCCGGGGCGTTACGACGCAATCCTGAGCAGGGACGACTACGGACTCTGCTCTTGGAACAAACGTTCCCAGTTCGCCTGGCCACAGCCACCGAACCGCGAAGTAGCGATCGAGAAGCTCGTATGCGCCGAAAAGTGTTCCCGCGGACGTGTTTTCATCGAGAGGGCTGCCGGGCGTGTCGTGCCCTGCGATGCACAGGTGGCGGCCGATGGTCCGAATAGCGCACGACTCCGGCCCCAAAGCGTCGAAATTGATTCCGGCCTTTCGGGCAAAATGGGTATCGCCCAGAAAGACGTGGGCTTTGTCCAGGCTGGCCGACCTCACCTTGCTCTCGGTCACTATCGCAGGTTGGAAGCCGGTCGCTTTCTGAATATGCCAGCCGAGTTCCACGGCGGCATACCGTACGGAATCATTCGGCCTGTCCGATGTGACAAGTGTGAAGGCCGGTCTGCCTCTTGCCACCAATGTCACGCCATCGCCTGGCTGATCGTGCGCGCCGGCTGGTTGATCGTGCGCGCCAGCTGGCCCGCAAACGCCCAGCCAGTGTAACAGGCTTAGGAGGGTTCCCTGCGCAAACGTTCTTCGCGACAATGCTTGCATGCCAGGATCTTACCTACACACGGTCATACAGCAAGGTAACCATGTCTGTGTCGGCTCGCGCATCGGTGCCATCTCGCTAAAGAGACCCGCCGCACAGTCTGGTGCGGCGGGCGATCAAGCGTTGCGCATCAAGCGGGGGTGGGTGCCTGCTGCGTGCAGATCATGACATGAACGGTACCGCGATTAGGCGACGTGATTCCAGATAGGCCTCTGGGCGTCCTCGCTAAACTTTCGGGTAGGGGCGAAGGATATCCCTGCTTCAAGGCTTCGGCGCACCCTATGTCGAGTGGGCGACTGGCTCGTGTCCAACGCCGAAGGCCTCAGATCCGCGTGGCAAAGGTTTTCGGCGGCTACGCGTTACAAAATGGTGGTGACCGTCAGAGAGCCTTGAGCAGTCAGGTCGATGTCGCGGCGGCAAGGCGGGTGACGCTGGCCAAGCCGGGGGCAATTCTGGCGGGTGGTGTCCGATTCATCTCGATTTGGGTCAAAGGCCACGGCCGCGTGATCGATGTGACAGTATGATGTAACCAATCTCAACTGCGTGGTTTCATGTTCACCTTGCGCGGTGTTTTCGCAGCGGGGGGTTGTCGCTGGCTGTTGCCGCAATAGCTGTTGTGGCTGGGGCCGAAGAAAACGGTTCCAGTTGCGGCCTCGCCCGAGGGGGGCCGAATGATGACGGGCCAATGGGTATGGGCAGCCTGAGGGGTGGGCGGGGCTCGGACCGGATGTCCGATCGAGTTGACGACGCCCTGCAACGGAGCCCGAATGAATGCCTCGAAATTATGAAGAATGGCGGATGCTAGCTAACGCTCTTGGCGTTACTGTCTACCAGCGTTCAAAGACCGTGTGGATCGCGGCCGGACGCTACCGAGGCCGAGATATCGAAGTGAAAGGCCGGTCGCCAACAATTGCGCTGGCTTTGTGGAAGGAAGCAGCGCGTTACGCCGGCTCGGACAGGTAGTTCGGAACGGGGCAAACAATGCAGGGACGGTTATCCCGCGCCCCGCTCGAAATCAAATTCACCTGGTATCGCTCGCGAACCCATTTTGTTCTGGTGAAGCTGCCTGACTGTCGAGTTCGGCAACGGATGCCGGCGGGCGGGTATCCGCGCGCCGGCATCCGATAAGCTTCGGATTTTGTCGGTCTAGCCAGCGCCGCCGGTCTTGCCGCCGCTCTCGCCAGCGCCTCCGGCCTTGCCGCCGGTTTCGCCAGCGCCTCCAGCCTTGCCACCGGTCTCGCCAGCGCCGCCGGCCTTGCCGCCGGTTTCGCCAGCGCCTCCAGCCTTGCCACCGGTCTCGCCAGCACCTCCGGTCTCGCTCAACGTAGCGGCCGTGCTAAGGGTGGCGCCGCCGCCGGTCTCGCCGGCCTTGCCGCTGGTCTCGCCAGTGCCTCCGGCCTTGCCACCGGTCTCGCCAGCGCCTCCGGCCTTGCCACCGGTCTCGCCAGCGCCTCCGGCCTTGCCGCCGGTCTCGCCAGCGCCTCCAGCCTTGCCGCCGGTCTCACCGGACGAACTGACCTTGACACTGGACTCGCCAACGGCGCCGGCATGAGAAATCCCGACCGTTCCCAGAGCAAAGAATGCCCCCACCAGCAACTTCGCCGTAGATGCAATTTTAATGGTCATATCATCTCCTGATATCCGAGCCCCCCACATAATTACTAATAGGATTCTCTCGTGAAGGTTATTCAAAACCTTGATCGAATTGGACACATTTAATGACAGTATGATACAAGCTTATTTTTGCCATCATGCCGATTTGATTGAGTAATCAAAAGACATGATTTATCATATGTTTCTGGTATTTGTGTAGCAGTCGGCGAAAGTGGCAACTTTGACGCTTTCAAAAGGCCAAACATATATGGAATATTTGATGTTTTTTCGCGTATAAGGCGTGTTTTGAGCAGCAATTTCCAAGAAAACGTCGAGCAAGCGCAGCACGACGCGCTCAGCCACCAGCGGACGGTGTAGCTTGACCATCACGACGGGTTACCACTTTTGGGTGGATTCAATACCACCAAGGGCAATTGACAGAAGTGGCACCCAGGGATGCCATTGGAGGCTCTAAACGCGGGGGGATCGGGAGCATATGCTCCCGATTTGATGTTTGGATAATTCGGCAAACGAGTGATCCAAAACCTGCTCCGCATTTGCCACGGACGACAGCCAACGTCAGTCGAGAGCGGATTATGGATCCTGACCCCGTCGATCATCTGGAATTAACCGTCAAGATCGTTTCGGCCTTTGTCAGCAGGAATCAGGCCTCCCGTTCTGATCTGGTGGATCTGGTCCAGAATGTCGGCCGCACGTTGCAGGCCCTCTCGGCAGGCGCGGAAAAACCCAAACCAAAACTCGTTCCCGCCGTGCCGATCAGCAAGTCGGTGACCCCCGATTTCATCATCAGCCTGGAGGACGGACGCAGGATGAAATCATTGAAGCGGTACCTGGCTTCGATGGGAATGACACCGGCGGATTATCGCAGGAAATGGGGTTTGCCGCCGGACTACCCATTGGTCGCGCCGAATTTCACCCAATTGCGTTCGCAAGCGGCCAAGAGGATCAGGCTTGGACAGCGGAATGCCAGTGATCAGACTTCCGCAACCTGAGCAAATGGGCTCCCGCCTCAGGCCTCGACGGCTATGACAGCTTCGGTCGTATTGGTGCAACTGTCTCATGCGAATTACATTCGCTCCGCTGTCCGATGCAATGTCAGCAAACAGCTGGATCGGGGGTGGCGGAAATGTGAAGATGGCCGCCCACTGTCTCGTAAGCCTGTTGCTGTTTCCTTCCGATCGGCACCGCCATGATTGAAGACTGCAAGGACTTTCCAGAAGGCGTCCGGCTGGAGACGGATTTGTGCATAGTCGGAGCGGGCGCGGCTGGTCTTGCGATGGCCTCGCAGTTGGCGGAAACGCGGCATCGCGTCTGCGTCATTGAAAGCGGCGGCCTCAACTATGAGCATCGGCGTCAGCGACTGTCGCGGGGTCAATCTGTAGGCAGGCCCTATGAGGCGCTGGACCTTTGCCGAATCCGCCAGTTTGGCGGCAGCACCGGCAAGGCTGGTTGGGGCGGATGGTGCAAGATGCTTGATAGCGTCGATTTCGAGCATCGGCATTGGATCCCGATGAGCGGGTGGCCTGTCGATCGCAAGTCGCTGCTTCCCCACTACGAATCGGCCGCCGACTTGCTGGGGATCAAGAACCTGCTGGCTGATGAGCCGGCCTCCGCGGCCCTTCGCACGAATGGACCGCTTTTTTCCGAACGCTGCTTTCTCAGCCCCGTCCCGGATCTCGGGGCAACGATGCATGCGAGATTACGCACGGCAAGGAACGTGCAGGTTATCCTGCACGCCACCGCCCTTCGGCTTGACACCGACGTTTCTGGGAGACGGGTTCGCTCCATCGAGGTAGCCAGCGCACCGAACAATCGATTCCAGATAGAAGCGCGTTTCTTTGTGCTGGCCTGTGGCGGGATCGAAAACGCGCGCCTCCTTTTGGTTTCAAACCGACAGATGCCGAATGGGATCGGCAACCAGCATGACCTGGTTGGACGCTATTTCATGGAGCATCCACGAGTAAGATGGGGCAGTTTGCAGGTCAGTCGACCTGACAAAACCGTCGCCCTTCACGTACCCTCGGTCGCGACCCGCATGGTTGATTTGCCGGGGCCCGCGGGCGGCGGCATCAATGATGCATTCGGGCTTGTTCTGCGCCCAGAGATCCGCGCAAGCGAAGGCCTTCTCGGCTCCCGGACGTGGATCAAGCCGGGGCCTTGCGTCAACGATATGGATGGCTCCGAGGCCCTGCAGTATCTTGCCTTCTGGCTGCGCAGGGGTCGCCTGCATCGCGACCTTATCAAGAGTGGCTGTACGATCTTTCGCCATCCCGCGGGATCAATCTCGTCAGGCATCGAACGCATCTGGCACTCACGCCACCGCGCCAGGCATTTTCACTTTGACACCATCCTCGAACAGGAGCCGGACCCGGAAAGCCGGGTTACCCTGGATACAAAGCGTGACGAATTCAATCTCCCGCGCGTGAAGCTGGAATGGAAGGTGGGACCTCTGGTTCGGCGCACACTTGAGCGGATGCAGTCCATCATCACGGAAGAGATGCGGCTGCTGGGCCATAGAAGCGACGTCCAGGCCGGCACCGACGAAACCCCGACCGGCGGGGAAGACATCCCATACCGCTGGGTCAGGCACCACATGGGTACAACGAGGATGAGCAACGATCCGCGAACGGGTGTGGTCGACGGCAAATGCCAAGTGCACGGCCTCGCGAACCTTTTTATCGCCGGCAGCTCGGTCTTCCCAACCGGGGGAAACGATATGCCCACCCTGACCATTGTGGCACTCGCCATTAAATTGGGCCAGAATCTCCAACAATGGCTTGAGTAAAGAGCAATTCCTCGTTGGCGGAGCGCCCGATTGACATGGGGCGACGGTTGTCTGGAGATCGGACCGCGAGCATTTCTGAAGTTGCCACTTCGCTTCACAATGGTAAATTTGCAGCTTTGCTTGCGCCCTTTGGATAAGGCGGCGGGCGTTGCAGCTTTGAAAGTGGCAATGCGTCAAATATCGGTTTGCAGTATGGGGCATAGACTGCATCCGGCGTAGCCGGCTATCCATCCTGTTGATGGGTACGCCTTTTGGTGGGGCCGACTCGACGCTTCGACACCTGTCCCGCCTCGGTACAGACGCTCACAAATACGCGATTATATTCACGCTGTGCGTTTTGTCACACCGCGCTCCCAATCCACAAGTTATTACTAATGCATTAAGAAGGTGGGTTCCTAATGCATTAAGGAGGTGTGTTTCGAAGTCGAATTCTACGTTGGGGTGAATTCTACGTCGCAGTGAAAATTCGGGTTGGGGGTAAGCCATGACGATTCTGTCGAACAACGATCAGCCGATCAATACCGATCTGGCTCTCTATTCAGCTGTTGCCAATACCAATCATATAGGACCTTCTCCCTTACGGGAGGGGATGGAGATAGCGATCATCGATGACAGGCCGCTGATGTGCGACTGCTTCGCCAGAAGCCTCGAGCTCATCGAGCCGTCATTTCGCATCCAACGCTATGCGACCGTCGAAGCGTTCGACGCCGCTAGTCCGGAGGAGACCGAACGGGTTTCGACGGTCTTGCTGTGCGTCATGTGGTCGAATTCTCACGCGGACTATCATCTTTCGCGGATTGCCCATCTCAAGGCAACCAGACCGTCTCTCGGAATCGTGATGCTGTCGGATATCGAGAACTTTGACGATATTGTCAAAGCGGTGGAAAGCGGGACGCGTGGCTACATTCCCACGAGCGTCAGCTTGCAGGTTGCGGCAAAGGCGATCCAGCTTGTCGCGGCGGGCGGGACCTTCATACCGCCCAGTGTTCTCTTCAGTTCGGGCCAGGCAATCAAGGACAGCCAGCCAGCCAAGCAACCGCAGGGCGACAATGTTTTCACGTCACGCCAGATGTCGGTGATCGAAGCATTGCGTCGGGGCAAGGCAAACAAGGTTATCGCATACGAACTCAACATGTGCGAAAGCACAGTCAAGGTGCACATCCGCAATGTGATGAAAAAGCTGCGTGCCAGAAATCGTACCGAGGTAGCTTATATCCTTAACACCACGCCATATGATGGTGTTACCATGCGAAACTGAGGTATGGCTGCCGCCTCGGTCAAAGAGTGATGTCTTTTTGCCCGCGGCAACCATGCTGGATGGCTTTATCGGGCCCTCGACCTAGAGGGCCTGCAGGGGGGGTCGACATTTTGCGAGGGGCGAGGATAGGTGAAACAGCCGCCTGAGCGATATTCCGTTCCGCGGACTGAGAGGGAGGCCGCTCCCGCGGCTGATCGGAACACGTTACAAAGCCTGGATTTGAACGGTATCGAACATTTCCGCGCGGTTCGGGCATCCACGCTGGCCGAGATGAACCGTCGCTGTCATTGGTTCCATCTCGATGACGGTGATGTCTTGATCCCGGCCGGCGAAAAAGTCGATCGGGTTTTCTTTCTTCTGGATGGCGAACTCCGCTTCCCTGTTTATACCCGCACGGGCAAGATCGTGTGGCTCCCATCGGCGCACCAGGGATCACTCGTCAACGGGGCTGCTTTGAGCGGCGAACTTCCCCTGATGCCGTATTCGATTGAGGCGGCGGGACCGTGCACGATCGCTTCCATCGGAAGTCGGACCTTCCTGGACATAATCAAGAACGATCCCGAGGCGCTTCAGGCCCTCGTTCAAATGTTGGTCGAGCGCCAGCGCCTGATTGTCGAGCATATCGTTGAACTCTCGACACTCAGCGTGCGATCGCGCGTTCATAGCGAATTGCTGCGTTTGTGTGCTGAAAATATCGAAACCGGCGGTTCGGCCGTCATCTCTCCCATTCCCACACACACGGATTTGGCCAATCGCATCGGCACGCATCGTGAAGCCGTGGCCCGCGAACTCAGCTACCTGCAGAGTGTCGGAATAGTCCTGCGCCGCGCAAAAGAGCTTCTTGTGCCCGATGTGTCCCGCCTGACGGACTTGCTGGCAAGGTCCGACGATTAATCAAATCGGCTATGACGGCTTCAAACCAGTGCCGTGGCGGCGCACTTATCCCCGCAGCCAGGCAGATCGTTTGGTGTTTAAGGCCAGCCACAGCCGCGCGGCACTGGGTTGCGATGTCGAGCGGTAGATCTTCTGATGATAGACGAACTCATAGGGCCACAGTTCGAGGGTACGGTTCGCGAAATGCGTGAGGATCCAGGTGATCGCGCCTGTCACAACAATGAAGGCGCCCATCGAGACTGGGACGTTGGCGGTGAAGAGATGAGCGTGCGAGAAGGCCGCGCGGGATAAGAAATACGTGTAGGGATGCACCAGATAAAGGCTGTAGCTGACCGTCCCGAAGTAGCGAAGGAGCCGGTTGCCGAGCAACAGCGCCGTCAAGCTGTTCCGTGATACCGCGAGGCAGAAGTAAAGCGCCGTCGCCGCAACCAGCAAGGGTACCTCGGCATTCTGGAAATCGGACCAATGATAGTCGTAGTGGCCGCGGGTCGAAAGAAAGACGCAGGCTGCCAGGGCCGCGCTCTCGGCAAGGCGGTGGTGACCGCGACTTACCCATTCATATCGGTCGTGGGCGAGGCGGATCAGGCCCCCCGCGACAAAATACAGGGCGATCGGATACCTGGCGATAAAGAGCGCGGCAAGGAGGCTTAGGACGACCAGGCCGAGCCTGCTAGGGCGACGGACAGCCACAAACACGAACGCTGCCATGAACACATAGAACCAGACTTCGAAAGTCAGGCTCCATGCATTCGGAGTCAGCTGCTCGGTGCGGGAGAGAAGATTCAGGAAGGTCAATCCGGCCAGAACCGATGTGAGATTGTTGGTTTCGGGATAAAGGTTCGTCGTGGCGTTCAGCAGGATGAAAAGCACGCTGAACGCGAAAAACAGGGGGTAGAGGCGCATGAAGCGTCGGGCGGCAAATTCAGTTGGACTGTAGCGTATCGCGCTCGGCAGGATAACGAAGCCGCTGATGACGAAGAAAAGGCAAACCCCGAAGGTGCCGAAATTCCAGAACGGCGTGATGCCGTCGACATAGGCCGAATTGGACGCGTAGACGTGCTCTGCCGTGCCACCCAGGAGATGCGCGAAGAACACCATGAGCGAAGCGATGCCGCGCAGCCCATGCGCGGCTATATTGAACGAATTGTCGCCAATTGGCTTCGCTGATGGCTTCGCTGACGCTTCAGCGGTCAAATGCTGGCTATCCGATAGTCTCACAGGGCTGGAATGGGTGGCAGCCATCTTGAGCTTTCAAACCTGACCTTGGCAGATCGTTTCACCCTACAGCAAGTCCATGTCCTGCAATCCTTGGGGAAATAGGCGGATACCCCCAGCCCAAAAGTGGGGGTCACCCAGGAACAGTTGACCGGATTGGTTAGCCTGGGCGGACTGCGGCGGCCTTCGACGGAAGATCAGGTCGCGACACGGATCAAGATCGTCCAGCGTGGTGATCGCGGCATGCCCGATGGCGGTCGTCGGGAGCTGTCGCGAGAGGGGATGCGCTGCAGCCGCCGGATGTGGACGGTGCCCAACCGCGGCTTCGCCCGCTAGTCCGATTTAAGGCATGGACTACCCCTTTATTGCGGGCCGGCATCAGCGCGTAGGCGCGCTATACAGGACCAGTATGCCAAGCTACCAAGGTCATAGGCCCAGCCCCGCTGCTGGCGTGATGTTGGACTCTGGGAAATCCCCGGGGTCGGCATCGCGGCATGCGGCCCTGGCGGCTCCAGCCTACCGAGCCGACATCGATGGTTTACGCGCCATCGCTGTCGTTTCGGTTGTGCTGTTCCACGCCGGTTTCACCGTATCCAGCGGCGGATATGTTGGCGTCGATATCTTCTTTGTCATCTCCGGCTACCTGATAACCCAATTGATCGCCAGGGACTTGCGAGCAGGCGAGTTCTCGGTCTGGCATTTCTATGAGCGGCGTATACGCCGCATTTTTCCGGCGCTGTTCGCCATGCTGGCGGTCTGTACGTTGGCATGCGCCTTCATCTTCCTGCCCGATGACTTCAGGCGCTTCGGTCGCAACTCCGTCGCCACGGCCCTCTTCTCGTCCAACATCGGGTTTTGGCTGAAGACGGGTTATTTTGAAGGGGAAACTTACGACCAGCCACTCATCCACACATGGTCACTGGCGGTGGAGGAGCAGTTCTACATCCTATTTCCATTGTTTTTGATATCCATCTGGTGGCTGGGAGTTCGCAATGTTCGCATCCTCCTGGCGGGCGTGGCAGGAATTTCGTTCCTCGTGACTGTGATGGTGATGCAGTACGACGCTACTGCCGCCTTTTACCTCACCCCGTTCAGGGCGTGGGAGTTGCTGTTGGGCAGCCTCCTGGCGCTTGGAACCTTCCCACGCCTCGCCAGGCGCTGGCAGTGCGAGGTGGCGACAGGGGTCGGATTGCTGATGATCCTTGCCGCCGTGCTGCGCTATTCCGATGTGACTTCATTCCCCGGCGTCGCGGCACTCCTTCCATGCATCGGCGCTGCCCTTGTCATTCACGGAGGAAGTGGTGCGAATTGCTCGGTCACGCGACTGATTTCAACAAGGCCGTTCGTCGGCGTGGGTCTGATAAGCTACTCCCTGTATCTTTGGCATTGGCCGCTGATTGTTCTGGTTGGTTATCTGGCAATCGATCAGCTCAGTTCGCTTCAGTCTGCCGCCCTGGTGGCCGCTTCATTCACGCTGGCGTTCATGTCTTGGCGATACATCGAGCGCCCGTTGCGGGTCCCGTCGCGGGTAACGCGCCCAGTGCCCGTCTTGGCTGGAGGCGCTTTGGCCATCGTCGCCGTGGCAGTGACCGGTTCGATCATCTACCTGGACAATGGCTGGCCGACCCGCTTCTCCAAGGATGTGAATGTGTTGTCCAGCTATGCCTTGTCCGCCAACCCTGAAGCGGATGAATGCGCAAACGTGTCTCTTCAGCTCGCTGCGAATTCCCCCTGTACAATAGGCTCCTCCGCGAATGCCCGGATCTTTCTATGGGGAGATTCTCATGCGGGGGCGATGTTCGGTGCAATGTCGGAGCTGGCAGCGCATGGCGCAAGCACGGTCTACGGCGCGACCCCCCGCTGTCCCCCTCTCCTGGGCGTCGGAACGGACCGAAATTGCATCCGAGGAAACGATTTGCGGCTGAGATACGCACTCAGCCACCCGGAGATGAAGACCGTCATAATCGCTGCCAGGTGGTCCCTCTATCTCGAGGGCCGCGCGATCGAACTTGGACCAGCGGAACGAAACGGCAATCTTCCGCAGTTGCAGGACCGGGATGGCGTTCAATTCGACCGCTTCTCCATCGAGGCGCGTCACGCGTTCGAAACATCGCTCAGGAGAACCGTGAGCCGGCTCCTGCAAGCAGGGAAAAAGGTGGTCATCGTCTACCCCGTCCCGGAGGTGGGTTATGACGTGCCCTCCACGGCTGCTCGGCTCGTTGCGCAGGGCCATGCCCTGCCGGGAGATACCCTGTCCAGCTTCAGCATACCAGAGAGCCTCTATCGGGAAAGACAACGGATCGCATTTGGTATTCTGGACAGGCTGGGCCGACATGTCGGCCTCATTCGCGTTTATCCGACGCAAGTGCTTTGTCCGCAGGACCGGTGTGTTGCCATAATGGATGGGAAGCCGCTGTACTTTGACAGCCACCACCTCAGCATTCCGGGTTCCAGGATACTCGTGCCGTTGTTTGCAAGAGCTTTGCGGCGAGGCGCCTGACGCCTCGACAGGCACTAGCGGAGGTGTCGGCGCCCCTGAGCGTCAACGATGGTATTGTCTCCGACGTTGGCGCTGATGTGCGCGCCGTTGTGGATAAGGCAGCCAGCGCCGATCTGGACGCCCAGCAGCACGGTTGCACCCATTCCCACGACAGTCATCGCTCCGACGCTCACTCCGCCGGCGAGGATGGCGCCCGGAGTCAGGTGCGCATTGTCGTGCACGATGCTGTCGTGGCAGACTATACTCCCCTGGTTGACGATAACGTTGTTGCCGACCGTACAGCGCGGACCGATGCTCGCTCCGGCCAGAATATGACAGCCATGTCCAATCCTGGTTGCCTTGGAAACGATCGCGGAAGGGTGGATCACCGGCGGCAGAACGAAGCCCATGGCCAGGGCGCGTTCAAACATCGCCCGCCTCACCTCGCTTGACTGCGCACCCCCGATGCCGATGAAGGCGTAGCGCGTGCCCTCGGCGAGCAAACGCTCCAGGGACTCTTCCGTACCGATCACCGAAATACCGCCGCAGACGTGCTGCCCAACGGGCAGAGCTTGATCGGTGCAGCCGAGGATGTCGTATCCGGATCCATCGAGAGCATCGATCAAGCAGGCGGCGTGGCCGCCGCCACCGATGATGACGGCCCGCCGCATGGGCCCGGAAGGAATGACGGGCTGGAACTCGTCCGGTCTTGCCATCGTGGGCCCGGATCGGCGGCTGGCTGCCGCGCGCACCTCGGCTTCGCCGATGCGGCCGTTGGAGGGACTGACATCCGCAAGGTCGATCCCAAGCTCGGACGCGGCCTTGCGGGCTTTGGCCGTTATCGCGATCTCGTTGACGCCGACATTGGCCGCGCTGGCCGTTGCGGACGCGGCATCCGCATTTTCGTCGATGATTTCGCACAGCGCCGCACCGACGGTGACGAAGTCACCGACCTTGCTGTCGAGCCGGCCGACAATCCCTGCCTCCGGAGCATAAACCTCAACCGCGGCCTTGGTGGTCTCGAGGACAAAGAGAATAGCCCCTTGCTCGACCCTCTCACCTTGCACGACCCTGATTTCGATCAGCTGAAGATTGTCCTCGTTGGCGTTAACCCGCGGGGCTTCGACAAGCACACTCATGAACGCTTAGCCTCTCGTGAACAGATCGATGCAGGCCGCCTGGATGGCGTTCACACCCGGCAGCAGATCGTCCTCCCATTCGCGGCTGGAGGGAATGGGGTGATCCGGCCCGGCCAATGCGCTGAAGTGCTTGACCCGACCGATCAGGGCTCGGGCGCATTCGGATGCGAAGCCCCAGCCGGGAGAGCCTTCCTCCACGGCGATAACACGGCTGCAGTTGCCAACCTGGCTCAGGATATCCTCGCCGGGAAATGGCGACAGCTGTTCAACCGCCACCACGGCGGTCGCGATTTCCTCCTCTTCGGCGAGCTTGTTTGCGGCCGCAACCGCGTGCTCGACGCAACCCCCATATGTCAGGATCACGATGTCTGCATCCGGCGGACATGGAAGCGCGGCCGCGCCGAGCACGGGCCTCGAATACATGACCTTGTTTTCGATGATCAGGTGAGGGGATCGGGAAGCGAAGGCCCGATGCAACAGCGCGCCCGGATCCGCATACTCATGCGTGGCAAGCACTGTAAGGCCGGGCACACCGCAAAAATGCTTTTCCAGACTTTGCGAGTGCGTCGGCCCATAGCCGCGCCGCCCACCCATGGGTGCGCGAATAATGATGGGGACCTCAACCTGATCGTTATACATCCAGCGGAACTTGGCAGCGTGGTTGATGATCTGGTCGGCGGCAAGGGCGATGAAGTCTCCGAACATGAGCTCAACGATCGCAGGCCTGCCTTTGAGGGCCAGTCCCGCCGCCATGCCGACGATGCTACCCTCGCTGATCGGCGTGGTCCAGACCCGATCCTGATAGGCCGAGGAAAGTCCCTTGGTGACTTTGAATGCGCCGCCATAGGGATCGATAATGTCCTCGCCCAGGATCACCAGGCGCAGGTTGGCTTCCATGAGATCGTGAAGCGCGCGATTGATCGATTCGACGACACGCATGGGTCAGCCTCGCGCCATGGCAGCCGCGGCGGCGGATTCGACCGCGCGGTCCACGACAGATCGACAAAAGTCGTCGATCTCCTCGAAGTTCGCGACGCGCCGGCGCATCGGGGGGATCGGATCCCTGGCTCGAGCTTGCTCAAGACGCAAGGCTGGCCGAGTATCATCTCCCTTGCTGTGGGGGCCAATCCGTTCGGTTCGCAAGTAGAGCCAGCAGGGGCGGGATTCGGCGCGGACATAGCTTACCGCCTCTTGGGCAAGCTCGCATATCTCGACTGGATCGTTGCCATCATAGGCGAATGTGCGGATACCGAACGGTTCGGCCCTGGCGACGATCGAACCGGAGACGGTCAGATTCTTGGGCGTCGTTTGCGCGATCTCGTTGTCCTCGATCACAAAAAGGACAGGGGCGCCGAAAATGGCGGCGAGGTTCAAGCTCTCGTATACGGCTCCCTCACCCATCGTGCCATCGCCCAGGAAGACCACCGCGACCGCGCCCTCGTCCTTTCGCGCCAGCGCGCTGCCAACCGCCACGGGCGCTATGCCCCCCTGGATGCCGTTTGAGTGAAAGTTGCGGAAGCACAGATGTTGACTGCCGCCGCGTCCCCCGCAAATGCCGGTTACACGCCCCATGATCTCGGCGAACAGGCCTTCGACTTCGCCCGAATAGGCAATGAAATGACCATGGCAGCGGTGGTTGCTCCAAATAATGTCGCGATCCCGGTCAAGGGCGTTCACCACCCCCACCGCATTGGCTTCCTGTCCAATGGACGTGTGCGTCGTGCCGAAAAGGAGCCCCTGGGAAAAAAGATCGAGCAGGCGCTCCTCGACGAGCCGGATGAGCATCATCTGCTGATAAAGCCGGACCTCGATCGGCAATTCGAACCCGAGCAGCGTATTGCTTGCCTGGGGAAGGGTAAGGTTCTGCAATGCCGAAGACGTCACGATTCTCAGCTCTCCAAAGGAAGACGCTGGAACGTCTCTGTCTTTCCTGACCGCATGCTCGTTCATCATGCCGCCTCGAGCTGGCGAGCGGCCGCCACCAGGATGGATCGCGTCGTCGATGCCGCCGCCGTCGTCTCCTCGGCCGTCCAGGACGGGTCGACCAGGAAGGCTATGCTTGTTTCACCAAGTTGCCGCGCGACTGGAAGACGTTCGGGAGGTGCCACGCCGGCATCCGCGAAGGCATGTTCCAGATAGATCTCGGAGCAGCTTCCCGAGAAGCATGGAACGCCTGCCGCATTGATGGCCGCGATCAGCTCGTCACGCGACCATCCCGAGGAGAGCATCTCCGGGTTGATGTAGAAATAGCATCGATACCAGGCATGCCGGTGCGCCGGATCGAGCCGGGGCGCGCGCAGCATCGGCAAATCAGCAAGCGTCCTTATCCAGATGTCGGCATTTTGCTCGCGCTGACGAACCCAGTCGGGTAGGCGTTCGAGCTGCCGCAAGCCGAGCACGGCCTGGATCGATGTCATGCGCCAGTTGGTGCCGATACTGTCATGCAGCCAGCGAAACCCGGTCGCCCGATGTGGGGCAAAGACCAGATTGTAGTTCTTGCCGTGGTCCTTGAGGCTCCAGGCGGCGAGCCACAATTTCCTGTCGTCCATTGCGACAAGCCCACCCTCACCGCCGGTCGTGATGATCTTGTCCTGGCAGAACGAAAACGCCGCAATGTCACCGAAGGAGCCGATGGGTCGTCCGTTGTATTCGGCTCCATGCGCCTGGGCGCAATCCTCGATGACCTTGATGCCGCTGCGCTTTGCAAGGGCCATGATCGGCGCCATGTCGCATGGCCAGCCGGCGATATGCACGACGATGACAGCCTTTGTTCGCGCCGTTATCTTCGGCGCGATCGTTTCAGCGGAGAGGTTGCCCGAGATCGGATCGACATCCGCGAAAACAGGTGTTGCGCCGGCAAACATGACGCAAGCAGCGGACGCGACGAAACTGCGGGGCGTCACGATGACCTCGTCGCCAGGGCCGATGTGGAGAATTTTCATGGCAAGATCCAGCGCGAGCGAGCCATTGGCCAGCGCCACGGCATGACGTCGGCCGAGGCTGCGCGCATACGCTCGTTCGAAGGTCTTCACATGGTCGCCTGTCCAGGCGTTCACCCGGCCCGATCGCAGAACCTCGACCACATCGGCTATCTGCTCTTCGTCATAGATTGGCCAGCGTTTCATCTCGGAACACTCCAGCTAGAACTTAGATGACATTTCTCAGAAGGACGAAGGCCTCGGCCGCCCTCAAGTGGACGGCGGTGCCCCTGACAATCGCCAGCGCCCGCAAGGTTTCGATCGAGCGCTCGTGCGGGAAGGCCTTTATCTGCGAGGCGAACATCGACGCGGCTTCGAGTTTGCGGGCGAGCGTCGCTTCGATGTCCATGAAGACATTCGGCACAAAACTCGGCGTCACATAGGGTGCATTCCAGTTCGTCTCGGACACGGTCTCGTAAGCCATGATCGTCCGCGGGTATTGGGCTTGGACGGGACGAGCCGCCACCAGTGACGACAGGAAGATCAGCTGGTGGTCCATATGCACATCGCCGACGAAGGGGATAAGCAGCGTGTCCGGCATGACCTCCCGCAACAGGGTCTGCAGCGCCGTGTTGAGGGTCGTGTGCGGCGTCTCGGCGATCTGGGCTGCCGGCAGATCAAGCCAGTGCGTCTGGCGTACGCCCAAACAGGCATGGGCCGCCTTCGCCTCACAGCGAACCCGTTGCGTCATCTCCTCGGTGAAAGCCGGTGGGCAGCCTCGCGTAACCACGGCAACATGGACTTCCCCGCCTTGTGCGGCCACCCGGGCTATCGTGCCGCCACACCCCAGGACCTCATCGTCCGGATGCGGCGCGATCACCAGAACTCGACCGAGGGCAGGGCTCATGACCGAACCGTCCCGGCGGGCATCGCCTTCACAGCGTGGTCGACATGGCGGCGGTCGACGCGTTCGCCCAAAAGCGCGACTTGCACGGTCAGAACCAGTATGCGCAGATCGAGCCACAGGCTGCGGTTGCGCACATACCAGAGGTCAAGCGCCAGCTTCTCGCTGTTGGTGAGACGGGTATTGCCGTTCACCTGTGCCCATCCGGACAAGCCGGGACGGACCGTGCCACGAATACGCCCCAGCTCGCCGAACTCGGCGATCGTGGCCGGGAGCAACGGGCGCGGCCCTATGAAGGCCATGTCGCCTCTGGCTATCGAGAGAAGTTGCGGCAGCTCGTCGATGCGTATGGAGCGCATCAGCCGCGTGGCTGGAGTCTCGCGCAAGGCGTCTGGAAGCAGCGCGCCATCCACATCTCGCCCCTCATGCATCGTGCGAAACTTGCAGATCACGAAGGGGCGAGCCCCCAGTCCGCTGCGAGACTGGCGGAAAAACAGTGGACGGCCCAGACTCGCCCAGACAATCGCGGCAGCCACGATCCATAGCGGCAGGCTGAGGACCAAAAGCACCACCGAAGCGATCCGGCTAGGCAGAGCCCGGCCGAGCGGCACTCGCGCAGCCCAGTCGGCGGAGCGGCCTATCGGGTTGCTCAGGCCGATCATTGCGACGGACCGACCTGGACGGTGGGAGGGGTAGCCGCCAAGGTTGCGACTGGACGGTTTGCCATGTTCAAGGCATCGTCCAAACGGTTTATTGACACCAGGATCGTGTCTCCGGCCGCGACCGGATCGTCGAGGGTCACGACCTTTGTGGTGGTCTGGCCATTTACCTTGCGGCGGATCTGGTACGTGAACGCGATGGTGTTGTTGGTGCGTGGCTGGTCCAAGGCCAGCGAACTCAACAGCAGGATCTGTTCCTCGGTGGACTCGCGAACCGTGATCAGGCGCTCGATCTCGGAGTTGTGGGTTTGGAGCTCCGTCAGCGCCGTGTGGGTCCAGGTCAGGGTGGCATCGTCCAGGTCACGTTGCAACTGGCTCAATTCCCGACGCGTCGTCGACGCCTGATTGTAGATTTCGAGCAGATGCGACTGCTGCGTGGTCGCCTCCCGCTCGGCGTTCGACAGGTCTGTAATTGTGACGAGACCTTTTTTGTTGAGGGCCCTGATGCGATCGAGATCGGCTTGCGCCGAAGCGATCACCGTCTTCTGGATTTCCGAAAGCTGTTGAATGTTGGCGAGGGCGACGTTCACTTCGTCGATCCCCGCCGTGAGCTGCTTGCGACGTGTGCTCAGCGCGTGTTGGTCTGTTTCAAGTAGACGCTGGTCCGTAGGAAGCAACGTTGCGATCAAACTGGGAGTCAGGAGACCTTTGATCTTGGGTGGCAGGTCCTGTTCCGAGATCTTGTCGCTGTTCGCCAATTGAGCCTTGATGCGCGCCGCGGCGATCGCTTCCTTGCCGATTTGCACCACGCTTTCATCAAGGGTCCCGCGCAGCCGCGCGCGCGTCACCACGCGGTCCTCGGCAGTGGCTCCGCCTGTCGATTGGCCCCCGGCAAGCGCCACCGCCTGCTCCACATTCAGTGCTGGCTGGTAATGAAACGAGCCCGGCGACTTGACATCTCCAAGGACAAAAATCGGACGGAAGCTCACCACCGCCAAGGAGATCCGGGGATCGTTGAAGAACTGACGGTCAATGAAGGTTTTGCGAATCTGACCCAGGGCCTCGGGCACTGTCAGGCCGGCAACCTCGAAACTGCCGATCAGCGGAATGATGACGGCGCCATCGCTGGCCACGGTCAGCGGTTCGGCAGGAAGCGAATCGTCAATGAAATCAAACGACACCACGTCGCCGACCGAAAGCTTGTAGTCGTCGCCAGCGGCGGCCCGGGCGGCAATCTGGGAACCAGCCAGGATCGCCGCAATCGCGAAAACCGCAATAGTTGCGTGCCACAAACCTTTCGCAACGAATGTACTGGTCCAGGCGCCTATCGATCGCCCGCTCCACCCGGTATTGCAACAAAACGCCATAGCAGCCCGCCACAGAAATTTTCTGCGAAGACCCTAGCGACACCTGCGCGAGCACAATGAGTCATACCTTTGGTGGAGCAGTGACAACCTTCGGTCTCGTGCCCACCCAATTTGGCTAACTGGATGTGGGCCGCAACCAACGTATGGTGCGGCTGGATACTGTCGGCCGATTGAACGCTTCCTCGTGGCGTAGCGTTGCAGACAGCTGGGAAGCTTGCGTGCACACGAGTGTTCTTCACACTATAACCGGTCTCAACGTCGGCGGCGCCGAGATCATGCTTGCCCGTTTTCTGGGCAAGCTCGACCGAGATCGCTTCCCGTCAACGGTTTTATCGCTGCTTTCGCCGGGGCCGTTGGGTGCACAGGTGAAGAGCACGAATTCGAGGCTCATGTCGCTCGGCATGACGGAACGGCCACGTCCACGAGATGTCGTGCGGCTGGCGCGTTCGATAAGCGGGGCCGCGCCCGATCTCCTGCACGGATGGATGTATCACGGCAATGTCGCGGCATCGCTCGGTTCGGTGCTGGGGCTCAATTTCGCGCCGGTAATCTGGAGCATTCACCACACAGTTCGCGATCTCGCCGACGAGAAACCAATGTCGCGCCGCATGATCCGGCTTTCGGCCCGTCTGTCGAGCCGCACCAGCGCGATCTCGTACTGCTCACGCGTCGCCGCCGATGATCACGAGCGCTTGGGCTTCGATCCGCGCCGCAGGGTGGTTATCCCAAACGGGATCGATTGTGACCAATTTTCTCCCTCGGCCGACGCCGGTACGAGACTGCGGCGCCTGTTCGGCTTGCCGCCCGGACGGTTGATAATCGGACATGTGGCACGGTTTCATCCCATGAAGGACCAGGTCAGCCTGGTCCGGGCCATCAGCCGTCTGTTGGCGCTGGGGCACGACGTTCAGGGCGTGTTTATCGGAGACGGACATGCCGACGGCCCGGTGCGGCTCTCCGCCCGCGAACTCGGCATAGACGACCGCATCACAACGCCGGGCATCCGCGGTGACATCGCCGACCTCATGCCGGGCTTTGACATCTACGCGCTTTGCTCGGCTTGGGGCGAGGCTTTTTCCCTTGCAGTCGGCGAGGCGATGGCGAGTGGCGTGCCGGCGGTGGTTACCGAGGTCGGCGACTGTGGCTGGCTGGTCGGCGACAGCGGAGTGGTCGTTCCGCCGGGGGATAGTGACGCACTGGCCGCGGGATTGATCAGGCTTGCCAGCCTTGAGCCGGCCGACCGCCGCGCCTTGGGTCAACAAGCCCGTCGCCGCGTCATGGAGAACTTCTCTCTTCCGCTTTACGTCGGTCGGCACCTGGAACTCTACGAAGCGGCTCTGGCGCGCCGTCGCCGTATCCAGGATCGATAGGAGCGATTGGTGGTTGCTGTGCATATGAATGGCCGAGATCATCCGCCGTCCGCCGCGGACAATGCGATGCGCCGCAAGCGGATCGTGGTGGTGGCGAGCCTGACGCGTTCGCTTGTCAACTTTCGCATCGAGCTGCTGAAAGCCATGGTCGCCGCGGGGCATGACGTCATCGCGCTGGCCCCCGATGCGGATGAGCAAGCGATCGCCAAGCTCCAGGAAATTGGGGTGGCCTTCCGGCAAATACCGATGGCCAGGACAGGCACAAATCCGCTGGCCGATCTGCGAACGCTCAAGGCGCTTTATAGGCTGATGCGCCGCCTGGCCCCGGACATCGTCCTGGCCTACACGATGAAGCCGATCATCTACGGTGGGCTGGCTGCCCGCCTTGCCGGGGTACCTCGGCGGTTCGCACTCTTTACCGGATTCGGCTTCATATTCAGCGGCAGCATGACGGGACTGCGCGCAGCTGTTTTGCGCCGGTTGAGCATTGGTCTCTACCGCTCGGCCTTGGTCGGCTGCGAAGCTGTTTTCGCTTACAATGATGCCGACGCTTCCGACATCAGGCGCCATGGGATGGTCTCTGCGGCGACGCCGGTGATCATGGTTTCAGGTTCAGGAGTGGACCTGACGCTGTTTGCCGCCAGCCGTCCACCGTCGGGACCTCCCGTCTTCCTGCTGATTGCCCGCCTGCTTCGCGAAAAGGGGATTGCCGAGTTTGCCGCCGCCGCGCGCATGCTGAAGACCAGGTACCGTACCGCCCGTTTCCAGATTCTCGGGCCGTTCGATCCCAGCCCGCTCTCCATCTCGAAGGCCGAAATGGACGAATGGACCAGGGAAGGCGCCGTGGAATATCTCGGCGAGACACACGATGTCGGCCCCTATCTGACTGCATCCACGGTGTTTGTGTTGCCTTCCTACTACCGGGAGGGCATCCCCCGCAGCGCGCTGGAGGCCTTGTCGACAGGCCGGCCAATAATCACGACCAACGCGCCTGGCTGTCAGGAAACGGTCATCGACGGCGAGAACGGTTTTCGGGTCGAGCCACGAGACGTAGATGCTCTCGCCTCGGCGCAGCGGGCTTTTCTTGAAGACGAGGACCTCGCCGTAAGAATGGGCGCCAATTCAAGAAAGCTCGCGGAAGAACGCTTCGACGTTCACAAGGTAAACCATACCTTGCTCGAGGCTATGGGCATATAGCCGGTCGAGCGCGGTCGGCTACGCGGTGTCACCGACCGTCAAACGGGGAAATAACGCCGAATCTGCTGCCGCCTCAAATAGGCTTTCCGCAACGCACCACGAGCCTGTTGGAAAGGGTCGACCCGGTTCAACACCCAGCCGATCGATGGACCGCCGGCGAACCGCAGGCGCTCGACAACCTGGGAGAGGGCCTCTTGCGTGGTGCTGTCGCTCGCGGCCACGACCACGACAGTGTCCACCGAGGCAGCAATCCCGATTGCGTCTTCAACGACGAGCACTGGCGGTGCATCGATGATCACCACGTCGTACTCGAGCCGGAACGCCTCCAGCACCTTGGCGAGTTGGCCGGAGTTGAGAAATTCAGGCGAAGTCCGGTCGTCGGCCGATGGTGCCAGCACATCAAGTTGCGGAATTTCAGGGAGCGTCTGAACGATTTCCGCCAGAGCGCAATCACCGTTCAGATAGTCGTTGAGTGTCTTGCTGGCGGAGCCAAGCCTCATGGCGCCGTGGAGGCTGCGGGTTCGCAAATCCAGATCGATCAGCGCTGTCAGGGCGCCGTCCATTCCTGCTGCCATGGCAAGACCCATGGCCGTCGTTGTCTTGCCTTCCTGCGGCAAGCCGGAGCTGACCAGGATAACATGTTTGCCTCGCCCACCGTTCATCCGGGTGCAGCCACCGTAAAGCGATCGGAACGCGTCGGAAAAAGCCGACCGCGGTTGTGACAACAAGGTTTCAAGAGGCGGCAGGGCGCGTCGCAGGAATTTCTGGGGCAACTGCGGAATTGACGCCAGCAGGGGAGCGCGGATCTGCTTGGCTACCCGTCGCGGATCGCGTACCCGCACATCCATGCTTTCGAGTGTCACAACAAGGATGAAGGCCAGAACAAGCGACGCGGCGAAACCGCCTGCCAGCATCAAGCGAAGCTTGGGAAAGGTGGGGGACGTCGGGATCTCAGCAGCGGAGACGGTTCGCACGCCGGGCTCGACCGCGTCGGAAAAAGGGTCGAGACTGCCAAGCTTACCGGACACAAGGTCGTTGAGCTTTTGTTCGGCCGTCAGGTCGTTGTTCATTTCACGCAATTTGGCTTCAGCCAGGCTCCTTTGATGCAGCTCATCGTTGGAAGCCTGCAAGCTCTTGGCAAGCTGTTCCACCCGCCCTTCATCGACGCGCACTTCATTTTCCAGGATTGCGATCGTGCGCAGCATCTCTTGAGAAATCATCGCATGGACGGCGGCAATCTTTGCATCGGCCTCTTGCACCAAGGGATGATTTCGACCGTAATTGCCGGCAAGTTGCGCGCGATCCCTCATTGCCGCCGCTTCGTCGTTGCGCAGGGTCGTCAGGAAGTCCGATGAGAGCAAGGGATCGACGTTGGCCCCTGTATCGCCGTTCTTGGCGGCAAGCTTGACCTGGGCGAGGCGCGCTTGCGCTTGCGTGTACTCACCTCTGGCGGTGCTGAGCTGACCGTTGGCCTGCTCGATCGAGGCGCGCAGCAGATCGTCGCGCGGATCGCTGGAAACGCCATGCTCATTGGCGTATTTGGCGATCTGACCTTCGATCGCGGCTATCCGCGACCCAATCTCGGTCGATTGCGTTCTCAAGAAGGCGACGGCGTCCTTGATCTCCAGCTGCTTGTTGTCATGGGACCATTCCACAAACAGCCTGGCCGTCGCATTGGCCACATTCGCTGCCTTCACCGCGTCATCATTGACAAACGAGATTGTCATCGCCGCGCTATCGCCGGTACGCGTGAGTGACAGGCTTGCCAGATAGGAGGTAATCGCGCGGTCAAGTTGAACAGACCTGGGCGGGAGAGGTGTCGGCGCGCCGCCGCCGGTGACAAGAGCGAAAACCTTTTTCGGTACCCAGACGATCCAGCCTGCCACCTGTGGCAGCACTGCGGGAGAGTTGTCGCGGGTTGGCGGCAGATAGGTGTTGAAGTCCGAATCCTCGATCAAGTCCAGCCTGTCGACGACCCGGCCGGCAAATACCCGAGAGGTGATCAGATCCTGCTCGGTATCCATTCGCGACTTGTCGGGCTGCGAGTTCGTCGGCGCCTGCGTGGTGTCGAGAGGGTTCGCATCGCCGGTTTCGACGACGATCATGGAACTAGCCGTATACGTCTTGGGAAGTGTGAGGGCGGCGACAAGCGCAAGTGCGGTGCCGGCAATGACGATCGTGACTATGAACCGGAGGCGTCTTCGGAACAGGTCGTAGAGCTCACGAACGCCGAATGATCGTTCTTCCAATAGCTCAGGCGAATCCTGGATAGATGGCCCCAGTCGGTTCCACACACTGTTTTCGTCTATCAAGCTCACTGATCGCGCCCCTGAGGTTTATCCTTGTCGGTCTCGCGGGTCTTCAAGCCGCTTTTGAGACCCAACCCAAGCAACAAGTATTTATCATGGATGCGCGGACGCCAGCGCGTTCAAGAGGCTTAGTCGCCGCAACGCCATAGTCCGAAAGGATAGCCCGCTTGGCCGGGCACCCATCTTGGCAGATACACCGAACTGCCTGTCGATGGGGGTTAGTGAAAAGTAACTCTTAAGCAGACTTTAGGAGTGAGGATGAATCTCGCCGCGGTTCCTCACGCGTACTGGCCAAAGCCGGACCGCAGGCCGGCTGTTGCGCCGTTTTCAATGGCGACCAGAAGAATTGAATTCTGGCTGGCCATGGCCTCCGTCTTTCTCACTCCCTTCAACATCCTTCGCCTCAACGCATTCTATTTTACCGCCAGCGATGCCTTTGCTCTCGCGGCTGTTTTTGCAATTCTGCTCGGAAGATCCTTTCCGACCGCCCCGCTCGCCGCCGGGACGTTTCTGTGGAACACGGGAATTGCGATGTTGTGCGGCATGCTGCTGCTAAGCAGCCTGCTCGTTGGAGATCCGCAGCGGGGGTTCGTCGTCTCGGCGCAATATCTGTACGCCTACTTGCTGCTGAGCTTCATACTCATGTCGCGCCCCTGGGCTGAAACCGTTCTCTTGATAAAGGCGTTTACGGTTTCGATCGGCTTGATGTGCCTTCAGGGCATAATGGTGATCAACGTCCTCAAGGAGGGACATGGCTCGATCTTCGTCAGCGGCAACGGTCGTTTTGTCGGCTGGGTCGAACGCGAAAATGAGTGCGCTGCGCTGATTGCACTCGCAGTTCCCCTGTTGTTGTGGCTGGTGTCCTCGGGATGCGCGCGGCCTCGCTGGGCCTGGATCGGAGTGCCGCTCTTCGCGTATGGCATTGTTCTGACCGGATCCAATACCGGCCTGATTGGCCTCGTCTTCGCGCTCACCGTGTTCGTTGCCATGACGGGCTCGTGGCGCCGGATCATCCTGCTGACGGTGTCGTCACTCGCCGTTTTCTCTATCGCCGTCACATGGGGCCAAGACTTCCTGCCAGCCGTCTTCCAGCACCGTGTGCTGACTGCGTTGCAGAATGGCAACATCGATGAGGCTGGCACGTTTGAAGACCGTATGCGGCTTATCAAGGAGGCCATTGGAAAAGCCGACAACAACTGGCTGATTGGCATCGGTGCCGACCAGTATCGACAGGTCAGTGCGATGCACGCGCCGGTCCACAACTGCTTTCTCTTGATATGGGTCGAGGCAGGGCTGACCGGTTTCATCGGCTTCCTGCTCCTGCTGGTAGCCGGCATTATGGTCGGGATGCTCGCTGCGCGGCTTCGTAAAGGACGAATAGCCGCCATTTGCACGCTGGCGACGGTCCTCCTCTTCGCGGCGTTGGCCAATGCGCTGCCGCATATTTACGGTCGTTTTTTTGTCGTGCCTCTTCTGCTTGGGATGGCGCCCAGTGTTGCAATCTTGCGCGACGGCCCAGCTCCAAGATCGGTCGCCCGCTTCCTTCGTCGTGCTCGCCCCGAGCGGGTTCGTTTGCAGCCCCAACGCAGACCGACCTGAGGCACAGCAACTGAACTGAGCTTGCCAAACCTCACAAGGCCCGATCGAGGATCTGCAAGAGTGAGCGACGTGCAGGAACTACTTGCCCGATGATGACGCTTCCGGGGAGATAAAACGAGCGAGAGCGAACACGCCGTCGACAAAGTCTTCTCCCTTGATAAGCCGATCCTCAACCCAGCGTCCCTGGTCATCCTGGCTATCGATGAGTTGACGCACCTTCGAACTCAGTTCGTCAGCGCTCAACTCATCGGCGGCACTGATCCACAGCTGCTGATGGGAAACTGTCAAGCCACGCTTGGCAAGCTCCAGCCGGGCGAAAACCGGCTCAATCTCGGCACCGGTTTTCATGCCGTAGTGTTGCCAGAGGTTCTTGTACTCGAAGGTCACCTGGCCGCCATCATCAATGTAAAGCGGCCGATTGGTGTTGATTTCGTAGAAGCGTGCCCATTTGCCATCGGGCAGACGCGCCGCCTTCAGCCAAATGGCCGCGGACACTGCCGCGTCAAGCAACCGCGCATCCTTGTCTTGTTCGTTCAACTCGATCAGGTAATCGATATTGCCAGCGGTTTCGCGCGAGACGACGCCTGGCGGCTCGAACTTGCGGCCCCATACTGGCTGCATCGAACGATCGTAACCCTGAGCCCAGCCCTGTTGTGGCTCAGGCAGCTGGGCCGCAAGGAGAAAATCACCGACCTTCTCCGCTGTCTTGAGATATTTGGGATCATGATATGTGCGGTAGGCGTTGAGAAAGAGACGACCCATATCGCGAGGAAGGTTGTCATTGACGATGAAGTAGGGCGGACGGTCAGGCTTCTGCCATTCGTGAGGCCAACTGGCGGGGATACTCGCCTTGGCTGCCGTCTCCACGTCCGCACCAGGCGCGGATCCCGTGAAGAAGACTGGAAAGGCCCCATTCGGGTACTGCACTTTCATCAGTCGATGGAGCGCCTTGTCGATGCAGGTACGGACGTCCGGATCCGAACCGCCGCTCGCCCGGTCGAACCACATCAGAAAATTCAGCACGCTCTGTGTGTTGTTGTCGTCGAGTACGGTCTCGTTGCGATGTGGATTGTCCTTGATATCGTGACAAGACTTCCCGCTCGCCTTCAGTGCGCGGTAGCACCACGTCGCCGCCTTTTGCGGGTCGGTCTCGATCTTGTAAAACCATCCGCCGGAGTCCAACTGCGTATTCACCAGGGCCGTTGCAACGACCTGGGCAGACTGAAGCCATTGCTTGTCGCCGGTAACTTCGAAAATACGCAGGAAGGCAGCCCCGACGGCCGGCGTGCCAGGCGGCTGCACCCAGCCAACGCTCGCGGGCACGGCACCGCCTTCGCCCACCCTTTTTAGACCATCAAGCGAGTATTTCCATACATAGGTTCCCGCTACACCGAGATGATCGCGGAAGTAGGTGCCCGCGCGCTCGATCGCGCCTCGCGCCTCGGCGACGGTCGGTTGAGGTTCTCCGGCGAGTGCGGTACCGCACGACAGCGCGACAGCCAGAACCAAGGCGATATGTCTTGGCACGGCAGCGCTCCCGCCGGGCATCAAGCGGCAGCGTCGCGTGGAGGCATGGCTGCCTTGGCCGAAACGCGTATCACATGAGGCACGAACGACGCCGAGGCGGCCGCCGCGTTTTTTGCCTCCGCTCTCCGGTAACTGGGGAGGAGCTCGGCAACAAGGTCCAAAACTCCCGCGGTGTCGCCAGCCCTGGCCGAGCGGCGCAATTGCGAAAATGCCTTGCGAAGCGTGTCAAGCGGCACAGGATTGGGCACGGCCCCCAAGACCCCGGAAATCGGGACGTCGACACGTCTTTCCCTCTCGTCAAAAAGCTCCTCGAACAGCTTTTCTCCAGGCCTGCAACCGACAATTTCGATCTTGATGTCCTCATCCGGCCGATACCCCGCGAGCTTGATCATGCGGCGCGCCATGTCGATGATCTTGATCGGCGCGCCCATGTCGAGAACGAAGATCTCGCCTTGACCAAGTTTCTTCTCCAAGCCGTGGGCCGATGCCTGCAAGGTCAGCTCGACTGCCTCCCTTATCGTCATGAAGAAGCGCTTCATCTCCATATCGGTCACGGTCAGCGGACCGCCGCGGGCGAGCTGGCGCTTGAACAGCGGGATCAGCGACCCGCTTGAACCCAGAACATTGCCGAAGCGAACAGTCATGAAGCGGACCGGGGTTTCGCTCGCGACAAAGGCGAGGTCCAGGGACTGGCAATAAAGTTCGGCCAAACGCTTGGTGGCGCCCATGACGTTTGTCGTGTTCACCACCTTGTCCGTCGATATCTGGACCATTGCCTTGGCGCCGCAGAGGCGGGTCGCTTCCGCCACGTTCATCGTGCCAATGACGTTGGTAAGAATGCCCTCGCAGGGGTTCAACTCGACCATCGGCACATGTTTGAGCGCCGCCGCATGGAAGACTAGGTCGATGCTATGCCGTTGGAAAATCTCGCCTAGGCGAACTGCGTCGCGTACGTCACAGATATACGGCTTCCGGCTCACCCCCGGGAATTTCTCTGCCAGTTCCAGATCGATTGCGTAGAGATTGTACTCGCTGTTATCGATCAGGATCACTTCGGCAGGACCAAGCGCGGCAATCTGCTGTGTAAGCTCGCCGCCGATCGAGCCCCCGGCGCCGGTGACAACGATGCGACTGTTTTCGATCATTCTGGACAGCGCGCCTTTATCGAGCACCGCCTGCGGCCTCTCCAGCAGGTCGGTAAGTTCGATGGGGCGCAGTTCGAAGCGACTCTCGTGTTTGGGATTGCGCAGTTCCAGGACGGGGGCTGGGCGAGAAACAGCGATGCCCAGCCGTTCGGCCCGGTCGATCAGCGCGTCGAGAGCCGGGTCGACGAGACCAGGCATCCTTTCGGTGAAGATCACGTGCCGGGGCTTGATGCCGCGAGCCTCAAGATCGCCGACGACCGCGTCGAAGTCTTCAATGCTGCCCAGAACCGGCACGCCCCGCAAGAAATAGCCTTCTGTCGTCGCCCCCCTTTCGAGCAGGCCGACTGGCCAGTGGCGTGCATCCTGGTCCCGCTGTAGGGCACGAATGTAGAGGTCCGCCGCATCGCTTGCGCCGATCAGCAACACCGGCACCATATCGCGTCCATTCCCTGCTCTACCCGCTGCCGGACCAAATCGGCGCACCTCGAGGAGCTTGGAGCGGATTCGAACCGAAATGAGCATCGGCACCAGCAAGAGTGCCTCGATCACAATCACCGAGCGGGGAATTGAATCGAGCCGTGTCGCTACAAACATCAGGAACACGAATGCCAGCGATGCAACGAGCACCGCGCGAACAATGCCGAACATGTCGCCGATAGACGCGTATCGCCAGTTGCGAGTGTAGAGGCAAGTCACCGGAAAGACGACGGCACAGGTCAGAAAGAAGCAAGGGAGCGCGAAAAGCAGGGACTGGAAGCTCTCAGGATTGTTGACTTCGCCATCGAGGCCCAACCGCATGAAAGAAGCGAATGACAGCGCCGCGAGAGCCATCGACAGATCGATGACGTAGAGAGGAAGGTTCTTGCCAACGGCCTTGGCGCGCCCGGTCAGACGTCGACGGAAATATGAAAGGACATGAAGGATTGTCCGCGGTTTGCTGACAAGACGGCCTAGGGCGATTGCGGAGGCTATCAAAAGGGATGGCCCCCCGAGCGGACCGACTGTTTCCAGTGGCTGATCTAACTGGCTCATTACCAGGACCTCGACAAAGCTTCGCCGCCGCGCGTCAAGAGAGCGCGTTAAGATGAACGGCTGTTGAATTCGCGGACACAGATCCACGCGTGCCAACTCTTGTTCATTCAAGAACAAGCTGGCCCGAGGTCATCTGGCTCCGAGGCAAACGACTTTATGGTTGCTATGGAAAGCCTTGCGGGCTTCCGGCGCAATACCTGCTTTTGTGCATGGAGAAAATACCCCAGGTCGCAAGAGAGACTTTAACGGGCTCAATCCAAAGAGGTACTTCCACCAGCCTGACCCAGCCAGCCCGACAGGTCCCGCTGCACCAGCGCACCCAACTTCTCGACATCGGCCGCATAAAAATTGACAAGTCGGGATCGCAGCCTCGGGGTAAACGGCGGATAGGCAATCTGGCCGGCCAGGGCGCCCCGTGCGGCCGCGAAAACTGAACTGTCCCTGAAAGGACGAACCAGCGGCTTCAATGGCTTCATGATCTTGCGCAGCCGCGGCCCAATCATTGGTTCCCTGCGGTCTTTCACCTTTTTCGCCACGGGCACCGCCAGTTCGGCCGCCGGGAGGCCCAGAAACTGCCTGACCTTGCTCAAATGCTCCACAGGCCTTGCCACCATCTCCTCGAAAAAGAGAACCAGCACCCGATCCTTCGGATAGAGATCGAGGTAAGCCTGCAACTGCGCGCAGTAGAGGCCGCCGACAAGAAAGCGCCCCAGGGAGCCCATGCCCGCATCGAGATAGGAATCTATGTCACGACCGACCTCGCCGCGGCGATAGAGCATGCAATAATCTGAATAGGCGCGTTCGACCGGGTTGCGAAGCTGTACGATTAGCCTGACATGCGGCAGCAGGTCGTGAACCCTTTGAGGAGCCGAGGGGGTATCCAGGTAGGAATTCGACTTTTCGCCTACGAGTTGTCCGGCTTGAATCTCCGGAAACTGGCTAAAGTACCAGTCGTCACCTCGATCATAGAAGCGGCTGAAATAGTGCAACTCGGGATCTGGCATGCAGACGGCCGGATCTGCCTGCAGAGATTGCTGCAGCCAGGTCGTGGCACTTTTTGCCGCGCCGATAATAAGAAAGTCGATGTCTTGCGCCTGCATTTGTCAAACCCTTATGTGCCGATCTTGACTTGCAACGTCACGCGCCAGGCCGGTGCCGCGAAGGGGAGTGAAGCACCCCTTCGTAGATTTCCGTGACACTCTCGACATGCCGGTCGGTGCCGTAGGAGACGAAGGCCTGGTCTCGTGCTGTCTGGCTGATCCTGGTCCAAAGGAGCGTGTCCGAAAGCAACCGCCATAGCGGCTGCATGAACCCACCGGTGTCTTCGGGGGCGACCAGGAACCCTGTCCGTCCATTCTCGATTGCCTCCGGATTGCCTCCATGGTCGGTCGCGACCACCGGCGTGCCAAGAAACATCGCCTCGATCAGGGTCCTCCCAAAAGGCTCTCCAACGGCGGGAACGACGAGAACATCCGTGGCCGCCAGGAAAGGCTCGATCGGGCTGCGAAAACCCATGAGGCGGACCGTTCGACCGAGCCCGCGCTCGGCGCAACGTGCCATGGCGGCAGATTCAAAATCCTGCGAGCCAGCCGGCGAAATCCCGAACACGCAACCGACAATCGGGATTTGAGGATACTCGCGCGCGAACCGTTCAATGATGTCGATGAAGAGAAGGGGCCTCTTTCGCTCGATCAGGCCGCCGATGAAGCTCAGGACTCGCGTGCCCGGCTCGAGGCCAAGCTCGTCCAGGAGCGCGGTCTTGGCGGCAACCCTGTCAGGAATTGTCGATGGGTGATCGAAGGGGCTGTGGATGACGCTCAATCGTCCATTCAGGGACCTGATCGGGTGTTTCGGCCGCGAAAAACGGGACACTGTGACCATACGATCCGCGATCAGCGGCCCAAGAACATTGGCGCCCTTCGCATCGGGATCGCCGCGATGATGCCAAACCAGCCTTGCGCCCGCCAGCCGTGCGGCAATGCCCCAGTTGACATGCGTTCTGCCGTCGTTGGTATGGACGATGTCGAACCGTTGCTCCCTGATGAAACGGCGCATGCAGGGGAGCGTGGTGGTCAGGTAGTTTGCGATGTCGCCTAGGGTCGTTCCTTTCGCCGGCAGCGTTTTCGACAGCGGGAGCCCTGTGAAGGGTTGGCCTTGTCGTTGCAGAAAGGTCGCCAGGGGCCCGGTCGGCTCCTGCAGCACCAAGACCGGCTCGACCCTCGATCTGTCCAGATTCTGGATCAGCTTCAGTGCCGAGATGTGGCTGCCCCCGACATCGTCACCGACAAATGGAAAGCAAACCCGTATCGGCTCCTGGCCAGCCCCATCGCTCATCGCCCGCTACCCGGTTGCTGTTCCAAGATAACAGCCTCGGTCAAGATGGCTGACGATCAGCTCCGCGGCCTCATCGGCGCTGATATCTGGCGTAATCGTTATGTGCGGAGCTTCGGGGCGCTCATAGGGACTGCCAATGCCAGTGAAATTCTGGATCAACCCGTTTCGGGCGCGTTGATACAGGCCCTTCGGGTCACGACCTTCCGCCACCTCCAGCGGCGTATCGATGAAGATCTCGACAAACTGTCCGGCGGCAAAGAGGTCGCGCGCCATCCGGCGTTCCGCCCGGAATGGTGAAATGAACGAAGCCAGCACTATCAACCCGGCATCGACCATCAGCTTGGCGGCTTCGGCCACACGACGAATGTTCTCGACACGGTCGGCGTCGGTAAAGCCAAGGTCCCTGTTCAGGCCGTGGCGAACATTGTCTCCATCCAGAAGATATGTGTGCTTGCCGATTGCGTGAAGACGCTTCTCCACGAGATTGGCGATCGTCGACTTGCCGGCACCCGAGAGGCCCGTGAACCACAGCAGCGCCGGTTTTTGGCCTTTGGCGATCGCTCGCGCGTTCATGTCCACGTCCAGCGCCTGCCAATGGATATTGCTTGCCCTGCGCAGACTGAAGTCGATCATGCCAGCCCCGACCGTGTGATTGGTTATCCGGTCGATGATGATGAATGCGCCGGTGTCATGCACTCGGCAGAAAGGATCGAAAGCAAGCGGCGCCTGTGTCATTATATTGACGAAGCCGACTTCGTTCTTTTCAAGGGTTTTGGTGGCGAGCTTCGCGAAATTATTGATGTCCACCCTGTGTTTTATATGGGTGACGCTCGCACCTACGGTGCTGGTGGCGAGCTTGATAAGATACGGACGGCCGGGCATCAATGGATCGTCATGCATCCAAAGCACATGCGCCGCAAACTGATCGGACACTTCCGGGCGTTCGGCCGCGGCTGCCAGAACGTCGCCGCGGGAGACGTCGATCTCGTCCTCGAGCATCAGTGTGACCGCCTCGCCGGCACCTGCCTCGGGCAGGTCTCCATCCTGGGTGACAATACGCTTCACCAAGGTCGTCACGCCTGAGCGCGCCACCGCCACGCGGTCTCCCGGCCTTACCACGCCGGCTACAATGGTGCCGGCAAATCCGCGAAAGTCGAGGTTGGGACGATTGACCCATTGCACCGGCATGCGGAATGGGGCGGCGCGACGGTCGCTCTCCACCTCGATGGACTCCAGGTACTCGATGAGTGTCGGGCCTTGATACCAGGGGAGTTTGGCACTTCTGGTAAGAACATTGTCCCCATAACGGGCGGACAGGGGGATGGCCTGCAGCGAAACGAAGCCGAGCGGCTCCGCAAAACTTCGATAGGCCGTCTCGATCTCGTCGAATACGGCCTGCGAATAGTCAACCAGGTCGATCTTGTTGATCGCAAGAACGACGTGCCGGATTCCGAGCAGGGAAACGATGAAGGAATGTCGGCGGGTCTGGTCGAGGATTCCCTGCCTTGCATCGACAAGGATGATCGCAAGGTCGGCGTTGGAGGCGCCGGTAGCCATGTTGCGGGTATATTGCTCATGACCGGGGGTGTCGGCGACGATGAACTTGCGTTGCTCGGTGGCGAAGAAACGATAGGCCACATCGATCGTGATGCCTTGTTCGCGCTCACTGGCAAGGCCGTCTACCAGAAGGGCAAAGTCGAGATCGTCGCCAGTCGTGCCGTGCCGGCGGGAATCAGCCGCAAGTGCCGCAAGTTGATCTTCCATCAGCAACTGGGTGTCGTAGAGCAGCCTGCCGATCAGTGTCGACTTGCCGTCGTCCACGCTGCCGCAGGTGAGGAACCGCAACAGGCTCTTCCGCTCATGGGCATGAAGGTAGTCCGAGACGGTCTCGCATTTCGACGAAACTTCGAGTTCCTCGGTTTGAGCAAAACCCAGCATCAGAAGTACCCCTCGCGCTTTTTCTTTTCCATTGACGCCGCCTCATCATGATCGATCAGGCGGCCCGATCGCTCGGAAGTCCTCGCGACAAGCATTTCCTGGAGCACATCGGGAACAGTCGCGGCAGTGCTTTCGGTGGCCGCGGTGAGTGGGTAGCAACCAAGGGTGCGGAAGCGGACAGAGCGCATTTCGGGCACTTCGCCCGGACGTAGCGGCAGACGATCGTCATCCACCATGATCCACTGTCCGTCGCGCTCCACGACCGGGCGCTTTGCCGCAAAGTAGAGCGACACGAGGGGGATGCGCTCCCTCATGATATATTGCCAGATATCGGTTTCGGTCCAGTTCGAGAGGGGGAAGACGCGAACAGATTCCCCAGCCTTCAGCCGGCCGTTGTAGAGGGTCCACAATTCCGGACGCTGGTTCTTTGGATCCCAGCCATGGCTGTCGCTGCGAAGCGAAAACACTCTCTCTTTCGCGCGGCTTTTTTCCTCATCTCGCCGCGCCCCGCCGAAAGCGGCATCGAAGCCGAACGAGGACAATGCCGATTTCAACGCTTCCGTCTTCATGATCTGCGTGTAGATCGATGAGTTGTGGGTAAAAGGCGTGATGCCCTCGGCGAGACCGGCTTCGTTGCGACGCACCAGCAGATTCAAACCAAGCCGCGCAACGGTCTCGTCGCGGAAGCGGATCATTTCCTTGAACTTCCAGGTCGTATCGATGTGGAGCAGGGGAAACGGCAATTGCGAGGGGTAGAAGGCCTTCATCGCAAGGTGCAGCATCACCGCGGAATCCTTGCCCACGGAATACAACATCACGGGGTTGCGCAACTCGGCCGCCACCTCTCGAATAATATGGATCGATTCTGCCTCGAGCCGCTGCAGATGAGTAAGGGACGGCGACGAGGGACCGGCGCGTCGCTGCGCTCTGGGCAAAGTGGCTAAAGCTTGAGGTGCAAGAGTCATCTAGATTGCCTTTGAGGAGGAAAGACTTGCCGGATTGAGGCCGTCCGCTGGCCGTATCTGCCTGTCGGTGTGGATAGTCTTGAAAGCGTTCTGCAATGAAAGCGCCAAACCTGTGGTCCACAGTATGCCCAAGACGATGTGGGCGATGTTGCCGCCCATTGCACCGATCCGCGGGATCAGCAGCAGTGCCGTCACGTGGAAGGCGACTGTCGCTAGGACAACGATCCGCAATACGTCGCGCTGCTTGCCCATCGCCAGCAGCGCGGATCGGGCGGCAGAGCCGGAAAGCACGAAGGCGACCGCCACCATCTGCACGATGACGAGGTTGGCCGCGCCGAGAAAATCGGGCCCTGCGGTCCAGATGAGCAGCGGGCGAATCAGCGCCGCGACAACCAGTATGCAGAGGATTCCAAAGGCGAGCAGCATGGCTTCGGCCTGAAAGATCGCCCGCTTGAATTCCTTGATGCTTCCCTTCGCCCAAAGGCGGGCTACATCAGGGTAGAGGACATTCTGCACCTGGGGGCCGACTTGCTGGCCGACGCGTCCTATGCGCTTGGCGATTTGGTACAGGCCGGCTGAAGCCGGGTCGGCGAGGAATCCGACCAGCAACGTATCGAGTTCCTGCGCGCTCACGCGCAAGGTGAGCGAAATGTTCGAAGACCACGCGAAATTCCAGATGCCGGGAAAGCGGCTTGTGATCCCGGCCAGAGGCGCGCGCAGGATATTGTGGACGCCCTGCCAGTGCAGCGCCCGCATCGTCAACGTCAACAGCGTCAGGGAGCCCAGTATCTGGGTTCCTCCCCAAACCGCGGCGAAATAGGCGAGATCAGCTTTGAGCAGCACGCCGAGGAGGCACAGCAGGACCCGCAAAACCGCGTTGAGCAGCTGCCCATAGGCCAGGAGGCGGAAGTTGCCGGCCATGCGCTGCACCGCGACCGGAACGCCTGATATCTGGAACAGCAGGACGCTGGAATACAGAACAAGCAGATGCACGATTTCTGCAGACCAGCCGAAGAATGGTGCGACGAGAAGAGCGACGCCCACGGCGATGACCCAGGCGCAAACGGCGGCGCCAACGTCGATAAGCAGGCCGAATTTCATGAGAATGCGCAGGCCATCGCGGTCTTCGGACGCGTTCAGGCCCGCCGCATATTTGATGATTGGCTGCCACGATTGGAAACTGACAACGCGCTCGACGACCCGCGTGAACGCGATAATCAATGCAAGCTGGCCATAGTTTGCCACGCCAAGTGCTCGCGCCGAAAGCGTAAAGGCCACAAGCCCGAGCAATGAGCCGAGAAAATTGCCCGTCAAAAGGTGTGCGATGTTGGCCAGGCGCGTGCGGCCGGCGCTCCTGTGTTTGAGGGCCTCCATCACACGCCGAGCCAGTCCTCTGATCATCGCAATCGTTGTCAAACTCACCCCACACCCCGTCCTTGCGGAGCACACAGATCCCAGGTCCACGCCAGAGCACTGCTGACGTCTTCCATCATCGGCGGAAAAGAAGAACCCGCCACAACCAAGTTCGGCTCTGTTGCAACCTCAATCAGTCAGGAGCCGAACATTGCTACGACTGATGGCCTAGCCCATTAGCGGTAAGGGATTCACGGCCCGCTGGACCCGGTCATGCATCTGAATTCAACCGCTTTTGTCACTCGCGCCGCGGGTCTGCCCCCTCGCGCCGGATTGCCAGGATGATCGAGGCTGCGCGCGCGGACCGCCCCCCAGGTTTCAATCCGATGGCAAGCCTTCAATTGTACCGCGAGAAATGGGTTCCGCCGCGGCAAAGCAGCTCCTTCGCCGCCGGGGTCAACCATTCGGTGCAGGTTCGCTCAATCAGCTCGGCCTGCGCGTCAGTGAGGTAGTCGGCGAAGCCGCCGACCTTCCCGCGACGCATGCGACGGCTTTCCGCATCGCCCCGGTCATACACATGCGCCGGCAGGCCCCCCGCCACCTCATGTTCACGCATCGCTTCAAAACGGGAAGCCTCGATGGCCTCCTCGAGGTCCGGCGCGCACGGGACGTGCCCGAGAAACCGCAGAATGCGCGAGGATGTGCCGACAGGGTCGTCCGTCAGTTCTTCATAGCTCAACACGGCATGCCTGTGATGCGTCAGGCCCTTCGCCCAGCTGTTCAGATAGACAATGAGGGCGGGCAGACCTTGCCGGTAATCGTAGATGAAGGCATCCATGTCGCCCTCGAAGCGATGCTTGTGGCGCGTTGCGTGGAAATAGGCCGATACGACCACGTCGCGCGGATCGCGAACCATGAAAATGACTGGCCGGCGAAAGAACAGCGTTCGCCTGTAGTCAAGATGCGAAACGAGGATGAGCGGCACCCGAGGGCGCTGTTCAGCGTAGCGGAAAGCAGGAATCCCGCGCTCCGGATCAAGGTCGAAGTTCGGAAGAACTTCGAACATGCGGAAGAGATCGACGTTCCCGTCGTGCGCTGTCCGGCTGAAATAATCCGATAGGATATGCCTGAACCAGGTTCGCCCCGATTTAGGATAGGAAACAAGGAATGCATCTGCCCCGGAGCCAGCCCAGGTCATCTTGATGCGTGTTTCCATCTTGCGCAAAGCGCGACCGGTGGTCAGCATGGCGAGAGCTCTTCATTGCCGCGCGACGCCAGGGCAGCGCGAATGACTTGGTCCCAGTTCTGCATTACATATTCGGGAGTGAACCTGGCAGCACTTACCCCCGCCGCCGCGCCTAGCCTCTGGCGCAGGTTTTCATCGCCAAGCAGCCGTCTTAGGCCCGCCGCGAGCGCATCGACATTTCCGCTTTCGACGAGAAGTCCATTCTTCTCATTTTCAACCATCTCCCGAGGCCCCCACTGACAGTCGAAGGATATGACGGGCAGGCCGGCTGCCATGGCCTCCAGCAGCACGATCCCCCAACCTTCGTAGCGGGACGAAAGCACGAAGGCATCGGCGGTCTCCACCCAGATGCCGGGCTGGCTGGTTATCCCGGGCATTTCAACGCAGTCGTGCAGGCCCAGGCGATCACGCTCGGCCTCAAGCTCGGCGCGGTCAGGACCCTCGCCCCAAATCACCAATTTCCATTCGGGGAAATCGCGGCGGACGTTCTCGAATGCCTTTAGCAGAAGGTCGAACCCTTTCTGCGGGACCAGCCGGCCGACGGCGACGAGCAAGTTTCCGCCCCGGCGCGGTTTGCCTGTCGCGGGAAGATCGACCGGATTGGGAATGACCCAGCTTCGCTTGCGCATGGCAGGGCTGAAGTAATTCAGCGCTCCATTGGTCATGGTGACCAATCCGAAGGCGGATGGATAAAGCTTCGCCCGAAGAAAGCGCCAGATCGGGCCCACGTCCTGCAGGGCAGGATTGTTGCGCTCCGAAACCACAACGCTAAGGCCGAGCCCCCGGCTTGCTGCCAGCGACATCACGTTGGTGCGCGTGAGAAAGCTCAGGGTCACATCCGGGGCCAGCCTCTTGAGCGCTTGGCGCAGAAGAAATACCCGACGCGCGCTTGCGACAATTGCCCCTAGCTTCGATCTTTTCACCTGTGGCAATCCCAACCGCTCTATCCTGACCGCGGGATCGAAACGATAGTAGGGTGGGGGACCGGGTGGCTCGAATGTAACCAGAGTCACGAGCCAGCCTCTTGCGGCCCACTGGTTGGCGAGGACATTGACGACATGTTCGGTGCCGCCGGCGCCCAGTCCAGGCAGCACGATCAACACATGCGGCCGGCGCGAGCCAATGCGCAGGCGTTCGGCCACAACGGCATCGCCATCCAGAAGTGCCAAGCCGACGCCATAGTCCATCGACCGTTCCAATCCCAAAGCCCTGATCCCCTTACTATCCGGCCTTTTGTCTCTCGGAAGAGTTGGACATTGGGATGCCTCGAAGAGGATCGGTTACCTCTAAAGGTGGACTTGGGCGTAGAAGCGAAGCGAACAATAGAAAAGGGCGGCGTCCGCTGCCGCTTGCGGCCGTGAATTGGAGTCAGGATTTCATGCGCATAGCCTTTGTCGGCGCGGTGGAAGGATCGCGTGTTGCTTTCGACGCCCTCGTCGCAGCGGGTATGACGCCGTCGCTGCTCGTTACCGTTGCGGTCGACGCTTCCGCACGCCACTCCGATTTCGTCGATTTGGCGGGTCCAGCGCGCGCAGCGGGAGTAGAAGTCCACCTGACCAAGAACATCAACGCGCCCGATACAATCGCGAAGCTCCAAGAAGGGCAACCCGATTTGACGCTGGTGGTCGGCTGGTCGCAGATCTGCCGCGCCGAGTTTCGCTCTGTCGCCCGCTTCGGCTCGGTAGGCTTCCATCCGGCGCCGTTGCCGCGCTTCCGAGGCAGGGCGGTGATCCCCTGGACGATCATCGCGAACGAGAAGGAGACTGGGTCGACATTCTTCCGGCTCGATGAAGGCGTCGACAGCGGTCCGATTGTCCTGCAGAAGCTTTTTGCCGTCGCGCCGGACGAGACCGCGCGTTCGCTCTACGAAAAGCACAAGCAGGCCCTGTTGGAGATGACACCTCTCGTTGTGTCAGCGATCGCCCGTGACAATAGAGCGGGTGTTGCGCAGGACGACTCCCTCGCCAGCTACTGTGCCAAGCGTTCGGCGGATGACGGGATAATCGACTGGACGCAGACGGCCGAAAGTATTCTGCGTTTTGTCCGCGCTATTGGCGATCCCTATCCGGGCGCCTTCACCCTTGATGATGGGGCCAAAATCGTGGTCGACAGGGCATGCATGTTTGCGGGGCGAGGGCGCTACATAGGGCTGACTGGCCAGGTGCAAACGCATACCGACAGCGGCTTTGCCGTGCTTTGCGGCGACGGAGCAACCATTGAGGTGACATCCTGGCGCGGCGCCAGGCCCAGGATCCACGCCAAGCTGGTGTCGGCCTAAGAGGGTCCCACATTGGCCCTTTGCCTGTGCCACGGTCAGAGGCGCGTAATCCAAAGCAGCGCACTTAGGCGCCTGGCGATTCCGTTTGGCGACAGTCCCTAGGCGGCGATTGTCGGCCGCGATGGCCATTCTTCCAGATACCAACGTATGAAGGCAGCCACCCCCTCCTCGACGCTGGTCTTGGGGCGAAAGCCGGTAAGGGCCTCCAGGAGGCGAGGGTCGGCATAAGTCGCCTGCATGTCGCCTGATTGCATCGGCAACATCTTGCGGACGGCACGTTTGCCGAGACAATTCTCGATGGTCTCGATGAAGGACAACAGCTCCACCGGCTGGCCAACGCCGATATTGACAACACGCCACGGTGCCACGGGTGACAGCGTGTCGACGACATCCGGGCCAGACACCGGCCGGCCAGCCACCGGCACGCATCCGATGAGCCGGACGATGGCTTCGACAAGATCGTCGACATAGGTGAAATCGCGTTTCATCCCACCTTCGCCATAGACTTCGATCGGACGCTCGTTCTCGATGGCGTCGACAAACTTGAAGAGCGCCATGTCGGGTCGACCCCAGGGGCCATACACGGTGAAGAAGCGGAAAGATGTCGTTGGGATATGGAAAAGATGCGAATAGGAGTGTGACATCGCCTCGACCGCCTTCTTGGTGGCCGCGTAGAACGTCAGCGGCCAATCGGTCTTGTCAGTCTCGACGAACGGGATTTGTTCATTCGCGCCATAGACCGAACTGGTGGAGGCAAGCAGCAGATGTCTTGGCTTCAGATCACGGGCAAGCTCAAGGACGTTGAAGGAACCGACCAGATTGCTGTCGGTGTAGCTTCGCGGATTGTCGATCGAGTACCGCACGCCAGCCTGCGCGGCCAGATGGACAATCACATCGGGCATGGCCAAGTCCGCCGCCCGCCGGAGGGCGTCCATGTTTTCCAACTGTCCGATGTGGAAGCGGAAGGCGTCGTACCGCTGAAGCAAGGCATGTCGGGAGTGCTTCAAGGCAACGTCATAGTATGGCGTCATCCCGTCGAAGCCGGTCACGGAGTGACCTTCGTCCAGCAGGCGGCGCGCCAGATGGAATCCGATAAATCCCGCGGTTCCGGTGACGAGATACCTCATTCGGCGGCCGCGGCAAAAACAGGACTATCCCCTGCCACTCCCTCGCCGACGTTCACGTATTCGAATCCATGCTTGCAGATATCTTCCCGCCTGTAGATGTTGCGAAGATCGACCACGACCTGCTTTGACATGGTGCGTGACAGCCGTGCAAAATCCAGGGCACGAAACTGGTTCCACTCGGTGACGATCACCAGGGCATCGGCACCCTTGGCGCATTCATATGCTCCCTTCGCATACTCGACGCTCGCGCCAAGCATGAGCCGTGCTTGTTCCATGCCTTCGGGGTCATACACTCGAACATGCGCCCCGAAATCGATCAAAGCCTGAATAATCGAGAGGGAAGGCGCGTCCCGGACATCATCTGTGTTGGGTTTGAATGTGAGGCCGAGTACGGCCACTGTCTTGGCGCGCACATTGCCGCCGCAGGCGAGTACGATCCTGCGGGCCATGGTGCGTTTTCGCTGGTCGTTCACGGCGACCGTCGTTTCGATTAGCCGCAGCGGCGCGCCGCTGTCTTGCGCCGTCTTGACGAGAGCCAGCGTATCCTTCGGAAAACAGGACCCGCCATAACCAGGGCCAGCATGCAGGAATTTCGGACCAATGCGGTTGTCGAGCCCGATGCCCCGCGCCACCTCCTGCACGTTCGCGCCCACGTTCTCGCAGAGGTCTGCAATCTCGTTGATGAATGTAATCTTGAGCGCCAAGAAGGCGTTGGCCGCATACTTTATCAGTTCCGAGGTGCGACGTCCGGTGAACATGATCGGCGCTTGGTTGAGATAGAGCGGCCGGTAGACTTCCGCCATCACTTCGCGGCTGCGTTCGTCCGACGGCAGACCGATAACGATCCTGTCCGGACGTTTGAAGTCGTCGATAGCAGCTCCTTCGCGAAGGAATTCCGGGTTCGACACGACTGCCACATCCGCCGCCGGATTACAGCCGCGAATAATCCGTTCGACTTCATCTCCGGTTCCCACCGGCACCGTGGATTTGACCGCGACCACCGTAAAACCGCGAACCGCTGCCGCTATTTCCCGCGCCGCCTCGTAAATATAGGAAAGGTCGGCATGACCGTCGCCACGCCTCGAAGGCGTCCCGACGGCAATGAACACCACATCCGCGTCTGCGACCGCCGGCGCGAGCGCGCTTGTAAAAGCGAGCTGCCCTGTCGCGGAATTCTTGCAGACAAGGTCTTCGAGACCTGGCTCGTAAATCGGCATTCTTCCGGCTTGAAGATCGACAATTTTGGCCTCTGCCTTGTCGATGCAGACGACTTTGTGACCAAAGTCAGCCAAGCATGCCCCAGACACAAGACCGACGTAACCTGAACCAACGATTGCAATACGCATGAGCTCGCCACTCTGATGATGACATTCTTCGATTAAGCCAGCAGCGATCAAGAAATTGGAGCGCGAAATCGGATATGGCATTACCTCTTCCGAGACCGTCGCGATCCAAAACCCCCGGCCGGCGCCATTTGATTGCGCCAAATGCGGATAGCATTCCAAAGGGGTAGGCCCGCGCGACACCTCGCGCCAGAACCTCAACGAAGGATATGTGCTCGGATACCTTCAGCCCTTGTCGGCGAGCGCTGAAGGAAGGTGCTCACTGGGCCCCATTTCCGTCCAACGCCTTTACGAGGCTGCATTGAGACGAGGGAAATTTCGCTGCGGCTGCGGCAGCAAACGCTTGATCTACGGCTGATTTCCGGGTCATGCCATTGTGCAGGAACATTTGCCCTTTTTTTCGAAACAGACCTCGCCGCTCGCAAAAGACGGCAGCCGACCAACCTGGGCCGCTCCGATCAACCGAATTGGACACGTACGAACAATCGTCGGGCCGAGACGATTTCTTCTGGCATCCTGCCAGAGCTTTTTGGGCTGCCTCTACGCCGGAGCGGTGCCCCCAAACTGCGGTCCAACTCCCATCAATTGATCCGGATATGGCTTCCCAGGCGTGTTTGCCAGGATCAAACCGCATCAATTGATTGAACTCTTTCTTCGTCAAGGCATTGGTCTGCGGCCGCTTCGTCTGTCTTTGCCATGCCCCTAAGGCGTCCAGTGTTCGCTGATCAATCTTGCCATCCGGAATGCGAGACAGGAAATTACCCTCGAATAGCTTTGCCTGGGCTTGATAGATTTCTGCTTGATTCACCTGGGACTGCGCAACGGAGCGCTCCGACATCGCCAAAAGCGCTAGGCAGAACGCGGCGACGCCCGCACGGCGACTTTCCATCTCTCTCTCCGCTCCGGCTATATCGGTTGTAGCTGTACCCTCATTGCCAGTGGCCGCAATGGAACCCGCCATCGAGCGGGGCTCCATTGCGGCGGGAATGCCGGATAATCAAAGTGCGTAGTTGGCCGCACGGTTTGTCTTCGGACCGTCACCTGCAGCGGCAGCTGGTTTTGCGAAGAGGAAAGCCCCATCCCTGGAGACCAGATCCGCCGGCATCATCTGGAATTCGCGCAGCGAATGCGGTACATCCAATTCCCTGTCGACGATATGCCAGAGGTTATCGAAGAACGACCCGTCGGCGAGCCGCAAGCTCCCCCCCTTCAGCGGCTTCGTGGACGAGAAAACCGTCGCGGGATTGGCCCACATGTCGGCAATCGCCACGTCGTAGTAGCCAGGATGGGCGGCGTTTGGCTTGATGATGGCGAAGGGCGTGTTCTTTTCAGGCCAGCCTATCCGTCCCACGGTCAGGCATTCACCTGGCTCGGGCAATCTTGCCTTCACCAGATAGGCCAGTGCCGCATCGATGCCTCCGATTTCCGAAACGGCGTGTGCCGTCAATCCCGAGCGGGCGAGCTGCATCAGCTCTCTGGCCTGTTGCTCGTAAATACCAGCCAATGTCAGGAAAGCCAGCCATTGCTGGTGCGGGCAGTCATCCTTGGCCTGGCACAGAAGTCGCCCTGCCTCCAAGGCGGATTCGATCCTTCTTTTGTCCGCTTCCGCGAACGCTTCCCGCGCCGGACGAATGTGTTCGGCCAGCTCCATCAGTTCCTTTGAAATGTGCTTCATTTCCTCCCTCTCCCCGATCGATATCCGGCCAGCGCCTTATTATTACGTTGGTTTGGCGTTGCGCAGAACTCATCCAAGGGTACTGCGCGAGATGCTATCGAGGCTCAACCAACCTATTCTGTCGGGCATGGCTCCACTTTTGGCTGTAGCTGCCTGTTGACCTTCGTGCCGACATTATACTGATGAACTCCGCATGTCGGGCATGGTAAGTGCTGACGCGGCAAGCCGTTGCTTGGGATGTCGTGCCGCATATTTATGCAGGCGCTTGTTCCCGGTGGTAGAGTATGAGCGATTGAAATGAGGCCGACCTTATCATTTCGGGGAGGGTGCCTACCCGACCTGATCTGAACATCCGCGCACTAAGTGGTAGTTGCACGGCCTCCGAAATCCCGAATGGCGACGAAGGATGAAATGCCACTGGGCGAATAGACGTAGTGGCAGGGATCGTTCAAACAGCTTGCGCACACAAACCTCTTCGAGCCATAGCGGATGCAATCTTGGTTGAGTGAGAGGGACCTCCCTGAACTCGATGACCGCAGCATTCG